>CBDBOG010000001.1:0-150367 GCA_965208175.1 Spirochaetia bacterium
GGCAATGGCCGCTGGTGCCAGTGCCGCTTCGGCCCGGCAGTATCAGCTTCCATCACAGCCTGACCGTTCACTCCAGCAGCGCGAATACGTCATCGAAACGCCGGCGCGGCTATGCAGTTCACTACATGCGCGCCCGCTCATGGCGGGACGAGTCGGTCACCGACGCTCCGAAGATGCCGCCCTTCAAGCAGGTGAGCGGCCGCTCTTTCACCGGGCGGGTCTAGCGGTCGGGCAGGTAGGGTGGTTCGAGGACCAGCCGCTCCATGATGTCGTACCAGGTATGGTCGACGGTGTACACGGTGCCGGTCCCTACCAACTGAAGGTAGTAACTGATCCCGTCAGGCGTCTGGTCGCCGACGATCATATCCACCACGTCCGGCTTCTCGCCATGCTCCAGGTGCAGCGACATGCGTGGCTGATCCAAACCGTATACCACCAGGTCCTGCGCCCGGATATCGTCGGCGATGATCCGTGTCGCACGCGGCCCGCTCAGCAGGAACGGGACGCCCCCGCCCCAGCGATCCATGTCAACCCGTGGCCGATCGGGTCGATCGAAGTACCAGACCCGATCCTCCGTTCGGAACCACGCCTCGCTCAGACCGACGTCGTTCAGAGCAATCTCGACGCGGTACAGATCCCGCATATCGAACGACCAGATGAGTGGACGCCCGGGTTGCTCTTCGGCCTGCTCCGGACCGTTTGAGAGCACGAGCACCAACACGACTGCCAGGACGACGGCGATGACGCCGAGCACCGCGACGAAACGCAACCTCACAGACGATCCTCTATTCGATTGACGCTACACACGGCGCGGCAAGGCCGTCTACTGCCGAGGCCGCCAGATTTACAGCGGCGCTGCGCGTGCGAGTATTGTACGCCGTATGATGACGATGGAGGTCGGGGCGCAACGGCGCACGGTAGCCCCCTTCCTCGACAGCAGCGCCCTCCTAGGCGGACCGGAACAGCTACGTAAACGTGCACTGCAAGATGGCTACCCGTTCGTTCGCGATCTGGTGAGCCACGATTCCATTCGATGACGCTGATTAAGGGCGCGGAGCTGCATCCCGACAACCCGTTCGGCGGCGAGCGGTACCACCTGCTCGCCTACAACATGACCGACGACCTGGATGCCGAACGGATGCCGCCACAGCACGTCATCGACGCGGTCCGGGAACAGGACGGCTCGGTCTGGCTGGCGCATCCGCACTGGCTGGGCACCAACATCCGGGATGTCACGCCGTTGCATGGGCTGGCCGGGATCGAGGTGTTCAATACGATCTGCCAGCGAACGGGCCGCGGCGAGTCGGGGATTATCTGGGACGACTGGTTGGACCATGCCGGCCGCCTGCTGCCTGCGATCGCCAACGACGATTGCCACGGTACGCCGGATCACGGCAGTGACCTGTTCCAGGGGTGGACGATGGTGCGCGCGGCCGAGCGCACGCCGCAGGCAACTCGGTCTTATCCGCTTGGCATTCGCCGCGGGGCGAGCCGATGAGCACCACGGTCGGGCTTTGCGGGCCGAGCGGCATCACCTGCGGAACCAGTGCGGGCACACCCGGTGCATTCGAGCACGAGTTCGACCCCGCCGCCGCCGGTCAGTTCATCCACCAGCGCCGCCAGATCATCTGGTAGTGCCGTGTTGCGCCCAGGTCCAAGGTAGCCGACCACCTGGTGGGCTGTTAGCCGGGTGCCGGACTCGATTGAACTGGAGTCGCGCGCGGGCTTACGATTCGTTCATATGGAGGAATCACGTCAGCAACTGGTCGCCGAGCTGGCTCGCGACGGCCTGGCCTTGCAGGTTCCCGGTGTCGTCATGGCGGTGCTGTCACCAGGCCAAGCCATGGTTCAGGCTGCTGCGGGCCGTTCCTCCCTCGTGGCCGACGATCCGATGCGATTGGAGTATCGGTTCGCCATCGGCAGCATCTCCAAAACGCTGGTGGCGGTGGTGATCCATCAGTTGGTGGAGAAGGGCGTCCTCGAGCTGCAGAGGACACCAGGGGACTACCTCGACGCGGCCGTTCTCGACGGCATTCCCAACGCCGCCGTCGCGCCGCTGCGGACGCTGCTCGAGCACACCAGTGGCATCCCCACCTGGGAGTTCGATGCCGAGTGGATCCGGCGCGGGCGCGGCGATCGGTTCGACCCCGAGCGTCCCTTCGCCAAGATGGACACCCTCGCGTACGTGCGTAGGCGAGCGCCCGCCACCAACGCGCCAGGTGCACGTTACGCATACTCCAACACCAACCACACCATCCTCGGTCTGGTGATCGAGGCGGTGACGGACAACACCTTCGCAGCAGAGGTGCGGCGCCGCATCCTCGATCCGTTGCGGCTCACCTCCTTCGCGCTGGAATCCTTCGAGACCATGCCGCCGGGGGCCATGGCGACGCCCCACCATCTGGCCACACCGTTCTTCCGCACCACCGCTGGCGTATCCCGCCACTTCGCGGAGCGCGGCGCCGACCTCATCGACACCAGCGCTGCCGATCTGTCGCCCGAGTGGGCTGCGGGCGGCTACGTTGCTGCGATGGCAGACTTGGCACGCTACGGGCAGGCGCTGGTGGAGAATGCCTTTGGCGAAGGGGTGGGCGCTGCGCTGCGCGCCTACCGCGAGATCGACGGGACGCCGGAGAGCCCCTTTCCGCGCCGGCCCGGACTCGGGCTGTTCGAGTTTCTGGGGCCCTCCGGACCGGTGGCCGGGCACTTTGGCGGTACCCTCGGCTACTGCGCTGCGCTGATGTTTCCGCCGGTGGGAGTCGGAACGGTGGTGGCCGTGGGACTCAACCTGGGCCGCATGCACACCGCGGCCGACGCCGCGGCCGAGCACGCGCTGTGGCAGAGCTGGCTGCTGGAAAAGGTCTACCCGCAACTGGCATGACGCCCTGGTTAGTCGGCGCCACCATCACTCATAGATGGCCCACCGGACGGTGGCCGGGATCGGGCTACCGGCATGAGTTCCTCTCGGCAGACGAGCTCCGCTGGACCGGCATCGGTGGCGCCCGCACTGGCGAGAGCGACACCGAGCGCTACACTGCCCTGGAGATATCAGCCAACCTGCTGCAGGTCGCGTTCACCGAACGGCGCAGCAAGCTGACCAAGACGCTGACCTACGACTTCGATCGCCGGCAGGTCCACGGCGTAATGTTTCTGCCCGGCGGCGAGATCGTGACGCTGCTGGGCGAGATCGTCGACGGACCTGAGCGGCGGCCGGCGTAGCTGTTCAGCGCGCGTAGAGCTTGTGCAGCAAGCGGGATGCACAGTCGACGATCAGGTAGCCGGCATCGGTCGCGAAGCGGGTCCACCAGATTGGCTCTCCCGAGTAGCCGCCACCGACGACGGCGGCCATCGTCGGACAGTAACCATGGTAGCCATCGGTGATGCTGCACACCGCCGTGATGGGAGCAGGACTGCGCCGCCTGACATCCAGCCCGAACTGGCAGAACAGCTCGGTCGGTTGAAATACGAAGGCAACCTCGCCGATCCGCAGGGCATGGACCGGCAGCACGTCGATCGGTCGCGCGGCGAACTCCTGCTGCAATAGCGTCACGCCGTGGGCAAACGTGCGGTCCCAGGTGTCCACTGACTCCCGCTGATCCACCCGTGCCAGGATTTCGCGGGCCCAGGAGAGACGCTCTGCCGTCGGCAGGCGAACGCCGACCTCCACATCCTGGAACAGGTGCGCCAGATCGGCGGTGTCCATGAGTTGCGCATCGTGCCAGAGCCGGAGCGTCTCCCCCGCCAGCAAGTAGGCTGTCCGCGCCAACTTGGTCTCGGCGGTCTCGCGTGCGCGCCGGGCCGTGCTGCCACCGATCGATCCGCCGGTCGGTGCCGCCGCGAGCATATTCTCGGTCAAGATGTCTCCCAGCGACCCGTTGAGGAACAGCACCGGTATCTCGCCTAGGGTGGAGCGTAGCAAGCGACGCGCTTCGCCGGGGTAGTCCGCTGAGTAGAAGTTGGCCCCGTAGAAGGTATTCGGATGGGCGGTGTTGTAGTGGGCGATGGCGATGAGCCGGTCGTCGAGGTCGGTGGCGAACAGCGCTACCTGGGTATCGTCGTGCGGGCCTTCGAGGCCGGTGAAGTCGCTGCGCAGTACGTCTCCGTGCATCGTATGCGTGCCGTCGGCCCAGCAACAGCGCCGGTTGTAGCCGATACGCGCCGCGCCCTGTCCCCAGCCCAGGCGCCCGGGTGCGGCGCGCGCCACGGCGTCCTGCGCCAGCGTCACCAGCCAGCCAGACAACCGCTCCAGGTAGGCGGAATCAAGGGGTTTGAGATAATTCGTCGGCAATACCGACGGACCGCCACTGTGCGTCGCCGATACCAACACCGCGCGTGAATCGATGCCGGTCGCGGCGGCGATGGCCTCTCGCACGCGCCTTACGTAGTCGGGTAGCAGGCCGCCCAGGTCGCAGTTGATCAAGAGAACCGCTGAGGTGGCGCCCTGCAGGTAGAGCGCGTTCGCTTCGAGCTCGTCGCGGACGAACTCAGCGCGATCCTCGCAGGTGGCTCCCTGAATGAAGGTGCCCAGCTCATTGGTGATGACCGTCGATGCCGCGCCGATGTCCATGGTCACTCCATCACCAGTCCAGTGGCCGGCTCTCTGACACCACCGACGGATCATGGTACCTTCTCGCCTGCGCGAGATACACCCATGGCGAGGGCATTGCAACCAATAACCACTGCTGCGGGATTGGGCCCGAGTGCTGCCCGCGACGAGGTGGTCCTCGACGTCCGCGACCTGCAAACCCATTTCATCACCAAATCGGGCACTGTCAAGGCGGTAGACGGCGTCAGCTTCAGCGTCCGTCGCGGCGAGACCCTCGGGGTCGTGGGAGAGTCTGGATCGGGCAAGTCCGTGACGGCGTTGTCGATCATGCGGCTGGTGCCACACCCTGCAGGCAGGACGGTGGGTGGCGAGGTGATCCTCAACGGTCGCAACCTGCTCGACCTGCGCGAAGCCGAGATGATTCAGATCCGGGGTGGCGAGGTTTGACCGGCAAGCCGCTCTGGGAGAAGGTCGTCGGCTCGCTGCGCAGAGTGCGTATCCCGGCGCCCGAGGCCCGAGCCAAGGACTACCCACACCAGATGTCCGGCGGCATGCGGCAACGGGTGGTGGGAGCCATCGCCATCTCCTCGTCGCCGTCGGTGATCATCGCCGACGAGCCCACGACCTCGTTGGACGCCACGATTCAAGCCGCTTACCTGCGTCTGCTGCGCCAGATTCAGCGTGAGCAAGGGGTGGCCATCGTCTTTATCACCCATGATTTCGGGATCGTGGCGAAGATGTGCGACCGCGTCGCGGTAATGTACGCTGGCCGCATCGTCGAGCACGCCGACGTGCGCACGATCTTCAACCAACCACTGCACGAATACACCAAGGCGCTGATCAGTTCCGTCCCGAAGCTGGAGGAGGAGACCCATCGCCTGCCGCAGATCAGCGGCCAGCCGCCGTTGCTCCACGATGTGCCGGCGGGGGACACGTTTGCTCCTCGGTCGCCACTGGACTTCAAACCGGAAGACGCGCTGATACGCCCCGAGCTGGTAGAAGTGGAGCCCGGCCACTGGGTCCAGCTCGGTCGGGCATCGGTGGCCGAATTCGACCGCTATGCGCATCTGGTGAGCTATGGGTAGCGGTCCGTCGACCGCCGCCGCGGGGCCCGCCCCAGCTCCCGGAGTGGCAGCCACCGCCAATGCCATCATCCAGGTGCGCCACCTGCGCAAGTGGTACACGGTGGGCACGCGCCTGTTTGTCGAGCCCCATCAGCTCAAGGCCGTGGACGATGTCTCCTTCGATATCGAGCAGGGCAAGACGTTTGGCCTGGTGGGGGAGTCGGGCTGCGGCAAATCCACGACTCTCAGAGTGTTGCTGGGGCTCGAAGAGCCAACGTCGGGAACGATCTACTTCGAGGAACAGGACGTGGCTACCCTGTCCAAGGCCGGCAGGAAGGAGTTCAAGCGCTCTCTGCAGGCGGTGTTCCAGGACCCGTGGGCCTCCCTCAACCCGCGCATGCGTGTCGCCGCCATCGTAAGCGAGCCCCTGCAGGTCGCCACGATGATGACGGCGCGGCAGGTCAAGAGTCGCGTCGCCGAAGTGTTGACCGAAGTTGGCCTCAATCCCTATCAGGCCAAGCTGTACCCTCACGAGCTCTCCGGCGGCCAGCGCCAACGAGTTGGCATCGCCCGCGCGCTGGCCCTCAATCCACGCGTCATCGCCCTGGACGAACCGGTGTCTGCGCTGGACGTGTCGATCCGCGCCCAGATCATGAACCTGCTGGTGGACCTGCAGCAGGCGCACGATCTGGCCTACGTGCTGGTGGCACACAATCTGGCGACGGTTCGTTTTATGTGCCACCGTCTGGCGATCATGTACCTTGGCGTCTTCCAGGAGACTGGCGCTACCCACGCCGTGTTCGACACCCCCATGCACCTATACACTCAGGCGCTGATGTCTGCCGCCTTGCCGGCGCACCCGGACGTCGAGCGCGAAGAGATCATCCTGCCCGGGGAGGTGGTGTCGCCCATTGACCCACCCGCAGGCGATGTCTTCATGACGCGGACGCCGCTACCGGTGGATCGCCGGCACCGCTGGGCCCAAGAGCGGCCGCCGCTGGTGGAGAAAGAACCGGGCCACTGGGTGGTGGAGACGCCATGGTCTCTGGGATGAGACCCGCGCTGTGGCTGCCGGCAGTCGGGGGCCAGGTTGCGGCGTGGGCTCGACGCCGTCGGGGCGGCAGCCATGGCTGACCGGTACGAGGGCGGAATTGCCTTCATAGACGACGCGTACTGGCCCATCGAAGAGGCGAAGATCTCTATTCTGGACTTCGGTTTCCTGCGCTCAGACGCAAATCAAGACACCATCTCGGTGTGGGACGGCGTGTTCTTTCGCCTCGACGATCACCAGGCCCGCTTCGAGCGCAACAACGCCAGGCTGCGCCTGTCGTGCGCCTACGATCGGCCGCGACGCAACGAGATCCTCGCCGAGTGCGTGCGCCGCGGCGCCTTGCGCAACGCCTATGTGCAGATGGTGATGACGCGCGGCCGCGCTCCCATCGGCGTGCGCGACATCCGCCGATGCGAGAATCGGTTCTATGTCTTCTGCCTGCCCTACGTGTGGCTGGCGCCCGAGCATCAGCGCCGGCGAGGTCTGCATGCGCTGGTCAGCGACATCCAGCGGGTCCCCAAGGCGACGGTGGATCCCACCATCAAGCACTACCAGTGGCTGGATTTCGAAATGGGACTGTTTCAGGCCTACGATGCCGGCGCGGACACCGTCATCGTGAAGGATAGCTACGGCAACATCGCCGAAGGCCCGGGTTTCAACGTCTTCATCGTCGAGCAAGGAAGTCTGGCGACGCCGGCCGAAGGCGTGCTCGACGGGATGACGCGGCGCTGCGTATTCGAGATCAGCGCCGAGCTCGGCATCGCCTGCGCCACCGAGCCGATCGCGCCGGCCCGGCTAGCTGCAGCGGACGAGGTGTTTCTGACCACTACGGCGGGCGGCGTCATCCCGGTGACAGTGGTCAACGGCACGCCCATCGGCGACGGCGCCCCGGGACCTTTGTCCGGGCGGCTCAATCAGGCGTACTGGGACAAACGCCGGGCCCGGTGGCACGCTACGCCCATCGCCTACGACTAGTGCGCCGCGGCCACGATCCAACCGTCGGTTGACCTGCCACCGTATCTGTGATAGCGTTCAGTCTCACGAACTGAGCCGTTTGAGAAGGGGGAAACGATGAGGTATCTGCAGATCACTTTGGCAGGTTTCTTGCTGGGCCTATGTGTTGCTTCGGCAAGTTGGGCCACGGGAGGCGAGGGCGAAACAGCGACCGAGACGGCGGTGGGACAACGCGGGATCTTGCGCGTGGCTTTCGCCACCTTTGGGCGGGAGACCTTCGATCCCGGTTCGGACAGCGGCGTATCCCAGCAGCAGTTCATGAACCAGATCTACGATCAGCTGCTGGACTTTGCCCCTGACGGCAGTATCGGACCGGGTCTGGCGGAAGCGTGGAGCATCTCACCCGATGGGACGCTGTATACCTTCAAGATTCGCGATGATGCCGAGTTCCACGGTGGGTTCGGTAAAGTCACGCCCGAAGACATTCGTTTCTCCCTAATCCGCCGTTCCGGCGGGCCCCTCGGCGGATCCGGCGCCTTTCGCCAACTGGTGGAAGAGATCACCGTGGTGGACGAAAATACCCTCACCATCCGCCTGAACAAGCCAGCGGTCAGCTTCCTCTACGAGTTGGCGCCCCATCAGTCCACCAACACCATGACGTTGCCCAAGGATTATCTCCTCGCCGACGTCGGCGAGATGGAGCTCAACGACCTGTCAGATGAGGCGTTCGAGGCAGAGATCGGCCGCCAATCGGGCATCGTGAACGAGCGCCCCATCGGCAGCGGCCCGTACGCCTTCAAGAGCCGGGTCCTCGGTGACTCGGTGAACTTCACCGCCGTGGAGAGCCACTGGCGCAACACGCCGGCTTTCGCGGAGCTGCAGTTCATTCTGGTGCCAGAGGTGGCCACCCAGGTAGCGCTGATCAAGAGCGGCGACGTGGACATGATTCAGGTGGATGCCGACAGCGCCGCCGATCTGAGAGGCAATGATATCCCGATCAAGTCTATCCCGGCCTCTACGGCGGTAGGTTGGATGTTTACCGGCGTAGCGCGGGACGTTGCCAAGGATGAACCGATTGCCAACCGCCGTGTCCGCTACGCCCTCAACTTGGCCATCAACCGGCAGGAGCTGCTCGACGTGTTCGCCGGCGGCTTCGGCTCGCTGCCCGACGCGCCGTTCAGCATGAATGCGGCAACCGCGGACGTGGATCCCGCGTTCTGGAAGAATTGGTATGCGGAGACGCTGCCCTATGATCCGGAGCGGGCCAAGCAAATCCTCGCCGAGGAGGGCTATCCCGAAGGGTTCAGCGACTTCACAGCTCACGCCTTCCCGCGTGGCAACGCGCCTTGGCTACCGCAGTTGATCGAGGCGGTCGTCGGCGGCTGGGCGGAGATCGGTGTCCACGCCGAGGTGGTCCCCATCGACTACGGCGCCTACCGGCCGCACTTGGTCAACCCCGACGACAACGATCCGTTCAACGCCGGTGACGCCGCGGGTATGGCTACCAACATGCAGTTCGACCCGCCGCGCTCGATGTTTGTCTGGTTCGAGAGCACCGGGCCACTGCGGATGTTCCTGGACAACGACACCAGGTTCGACGAGCTGTGGGCGCAGGTGGACACTACCTTCGATAAGGCTGAACGGACGCGGCTGGTTCAGGAGGCATCCTTGATCGCACTGGAGCAGTGGGTGGTCACGCCACTGTTCAACACCGACACGTTGTGGGCGTTGAACCCGGAGACCATCGACGCCAGTTCATGGACTGCGGTTACCGGATATCCGTACTTGGCTCGGGTCTACGAGACGATTCGACCGCGCTGAGCACGGCACCGCGAACAACACTGACAGGCCGCAGGACCTATCGGGTCCTGCGGTGGGAGTACCGCCGTGGCACGCTACCTCGTCATGCGCCTAGCGCAAGGGATGCTCGCGATATTCCTGCTGTCAGTATTGGTCTTCATTCTGGCGAGAGCGACCGGCGATCCGCTGCAGCTCTTCCTGCCGCTGGAGGCCCCGATCGAGCAGCAGGAAGCGATCGCCCGTAGCCTTGGCCTGGACAAGTCCTACCCGGAGCAGTTTCTGACCTTTGTCGCCGGCATGTTGCGCGGCAACTTCGGCGACTCGGTGCGCTACAAGGTGGCGGCAGCGGATCTGTTCTGGCAGCGATTGCCCAATACCTTGCGGCTGATGATCCCGGCGTTTGTGATGGTGCAGCTCCTGGGCGTGGTCACCGGGGTAGTGGCGGCGTCGGGGCGCGGCAGCCTCGTCTCCCGGCTGTTCGGGTTCGTCGCCGTGTTTGGATTGGCGGTTCCCGGATTCTGGATCGCCGTCATGCTCATGCTGGTGTTTGCCGTGGAACTCGGCTGGCTGCCGGCCGCGCGCATGGGCGGGCCAGAACACTTCGTGCTACCCCTCGCCGCCCTCACCGTGACAGGGGTGGCCGGAACCATGCGCCTGACTCGGTCGAGCATGCTCGAGCAGTTGAACAGCGAGTACATCAAGCTGGCGCGCATCAAAGGCGTCTCCGAGGGAGCGATCGTCTGGAAGCACGCCCTCAAGAACTCACTGACGGCCGTAGTCGCCTCCATGGGGACGAGTTTCGCGCTCTTGCTGACCGGTTCGATTCTCATCGAGAACGTATTCGCCTGGCCCGGCACCGGCCGCCTGCTCCACGAGGGCATCAGCAATCGGGACTTCCCGATCGTCCAGACCTTGGTCATCTTCCAGGGTGCCTTCCTGGTACTCATCAACCTGGGCGCGGATCTTCTGCAAGCATTGATCGATCCTCGGGTGCGCATCACGGGGAGCAGATGAGCGATATCATGACTGCTACCGTCGCGCGGTTGCGGCGGTCTCGCATCGGCAAGTACCCCTGGGTATCGATGGCGATCATTGCCGTCTTCCTGTTCGCGGGTACCTTTGCGCCTTTGCTGACTTCCCATGACCCGAATCGACCGAATCTGTCGGAGCGACTGCTGGCGCCGAGTGAGCAGTACCGCCTTGGCACCGATTCGCTGGGTCGCGACATTCTCACCCGGCTGCTCTTTGGCGCCCGCACCACCATGAAGGTCACGAGCTTGACGCTCCTGATTGGCGGTGGCGCCGGACTGGTTCTCGGTCTACTGGCCGGCTATCTCGGCGGAGTTACCGATGCCATCATCGCCAGGCTGATGGACGTCTTTCTCGCCTTTCCGGTGCTGTTCTTCGGCTTGTTGTTCGCCGTCACCCTGGGACCAGGGTTGTTCTCGGTGGTGATCTCGATCTCGCTGGTGCTGTGGGCGCGGGTGGGCCGAGTGGTCCGAGCGGAGACCATCGCCGTCAAGGATCGCGAGTACATTCTCAGCGCTCGGGTGTCCGACGCCGCGGTCCCCAGAGTCATCGTCCGTCATGTAGTGCCCAACGTGATGCCGACGTTCATCGTGCTGATCAGTATCAACCTGGGGACGGTGATCCTTTCAGAAGCGGCGCTGAGCTTCCTGGGTGCCGGCATACCCCTGCCGAACTCTTCCTGGGGGTCGATGATCACCGAGGGACAGAAGTTCGTCACCCGTGCCTGGTGGATCGCCGTCTTCCCGGGCACCGCCATCACCCTGTCGGTGCTGGCGATCAATCTCTTCGGCGACTGGCTGCGGGACTTCCTCGACCCGGAGCTGCGCCAGCAATTGTGACCGCCAGTAACGGAGCAGAATAGACATGACAGAAACGAACGCGAATATCTACATCCTCGGCGCGGGAAGTCCGATAGCGACCCCCGACTACTTCGGCACCTCCCAGGCGGTGCAGATCGGCGACGAGTACCTGCTGTTCGACTGTGGGCCAACCACGACCTACCAGCTCGCTCGCGTCGGTATCCCGGTCACCGCGTTCGATCACCTCTTCTTTACCCATCACCACTTCGACCATAATGCCGGCTACGCGACCTTCGTGTTGTCGCGGTGGGATCAGGGGCTTGGCCGGTTACCGGACCTGAAGGTCTTCGGTCCCCGCAATACGGCGCTTATCACCGACCGGTTGTTCGGCGAGCAGGGCGCCCACGCTTTCGATATCGAGGCGCGAGCCAAGCACGAGCTCAGCCTCAAGCACTACGTTTCGCGTGGCGGCACGCTGCCACGGCGGCCGCCGCACATCGACGCTCGAGACGTGCGGCCGGGAATCGTCTTTGCTGGCAACGATTGGGAGGTGCGCTGCGCGTTGGGCGAGCATGTGGAGCCGTATCACGAGATGCTCGCCTTGCGGCTCGACACGGATGGGTTCAGTTTGGCCATCACCGGTGACACCGCCCCCGTCGCCACGGTGGAGGAGCTGGTGCACGGCGCCGACGTCATGGTCACGATGTGCGGCGGCTCCCAGGAACGCCAGCGCAAGGCAGGCACCAACTTCGGCCAGATGGGCACCACCTGGGCCGGCGAGCTGGCGCAGCGCGCCGAAGTGAAGAAGATGATCCTCACCCATTTCGGCCCAGGCTTTCGGCCTGGCGGCACGATGGAGAGTGGTATCCGCGAGATCGCCGCCGTCTACGATGGTCAGGTCATCTACCCGCACGAGTTGATGAAGATCCCGCTCCAGTGAGGAGCGCGCAGTGGCCAAGAAGATCACCCGCCGGCACGTCCAGACCACGATGCGGGACGGCATCCAGCTCGGTGCCGACCTGTTCCTGCCGCCTGGCACTGGACCGTTTCCGACCATCGTCGAACGCACCGCGCACTACAAGGAGCGCGACTTCTCCAACCCGCTGTTCGAGTTCCTGGCAGAGAATGGATTTGCCGTTCTGGCCCAGAACTCCGCCGACCGCTGGCAGGCCGAGCGCAATCCACGCCCATTCTTCAGCGCCGATACGACCGAAGCGGCTGACGGCTACGACACCATCGTCTGGACAGGGCAGCAGAGCTGGTGCAATCAGCGCATCGGTGGCTATGGCTTCTCCTATCCGTCGTGGTGTCAGTGGATGTTGGCGGCCCAGCAGCCACCCCATCTGGTAACCCTGTTCACCGGCGGCATGGCGCCGCGTTCTACCGACTTCCAGATGGGGGGAATCTACCGTATCGGCCGCAATATGCCGTGGACCCTCGGGCCCATGGGCTCGACCACCCAGGGCTGGTTCGAGCGACCCTACGGCCCGGACACGTACGCCAAGTATTGGCACAACCTGCGGCATGTGGAACGGGACAAGTGGCTCTGGTTCCTGCCTCAGAAAGAGCTGCCTCTGGAGCTCATCGGCGGCGTCCGTGAGCGCCTCGTGGACTGGCTCGACCACATCCATGAGGACCGTTGGAAGCTGCACGAGAGTTTCCACAAGATCGATCTGCCCGTGTATCACCGCACGAGCTGGTATGACCGGTTATCGCGTACCGTCGAGATGTTCAGCGGCATGGTCCGGCACGCGCCATCTGCGGAGGCGCGCGCCGCGCAACGCATGATCGTCGGCCCCTGGAGCCACCGCGGCTCGCACCTGTTTCCGCGCCGGGTTGGTGACGTGGATTTCGGTCCAGAAGCGGAGATGAGCTTGTTCGACCTGGTTCTGCCGTGGTTCGACTATTGGCTGAAAGGCACGGATAACGGGGTCATGAAGCGTCCACCGGTGAGGCTGTTTGTCATGGGAGCCAACACGTGGCGCGACGAGCAGGAGTGGCCACTGGCGCGCGCACGGGATACCGACTTTTTCCTCGGTGGCGGTGGCTCCGCGAACACCGCGTTTGGTGACGGCAGCCTCGACTGCCGCGGGCCGCGCGGGGCAGCTATCGATCGATACCGGTACGATCCGCGCGATCCGGTGATGACACTCTACGCCTTCGACGGCCAGGATGAGCCCCTCGACCAGCGCGCCCTCGACCACCGACAGGACGTACTGGTGTTCCGGACCGAAGCCCTTGCCGAACCAATCGAAGTGACTGGGGTTCCTCGGCTGGTGCTGTTCGCGGCTTCGAGCGCGCGGGATACCGACTTCACGGTAAAGTTGATCGACGAGTACCCGGACGGCTTTGCGCAGAATCTCTGCTATGGCATCGTCCGCGCCCGCTACCGCAACGGTTTCCACGAGGCCGAGCTGCTGCAGCCCGATCAGGTGTACGAGTACGAGATCGATCTCATGCCGACGAGCAACCGGTTTCGCGCCGGCCACCGCATTCGGGTAGACGTCTCCTCGAGCGACTTCCCCAACTTCGACCGCAACCACAACACCGGTGGCGACGACTATGGGACAGCGAACCTGGTGGCCGCTGAACAGACGGTGTTCCACGAGCCGGCGCGGCCGTCACGGATGGTGCTGCCCGTGATTTGCTAGTCCGATCGGCTATCCGAGCGTCGGTCGTGGGCTACGACGCCGAGGTGCCCTGGAGCTCGTGGCCTCCTCGCCGGCCCTCTGGATCGCGAACAGCTCGACTTGCCCGAGCTCTTCGGCGAAAACGACTTCGCCGGAGATTGCCTCCCTCAGCTCGGTGAGCGCCGCGGTGCGTGACGGCGGGTCGGTCTGACCGAGTCGAGCTCCGGTGTGGATGACGAATAGACGCCGGGCCCCGGCTATACTCGCCATCCGGGCCGCGTCCACGAACCGCGCCATTACTGCGCTGGTGTCCACCTCCCGCAATGGCCTGAACTACCAGCAGCTCACCACCAGCTCGTCGCAGCCGGCTGCGAATCCACCGACGGTGTGCATGTTGGACCTCGACGCCGCTAACCCGCCAGTCAGCGCTGCTGGCGATGGCGCCGGGCTCGACGTTGTCGACTACCAGCGTCGGCCGGTGGCGCGGCAAGGAGCCACCGCGGTCACGGTGGGTGGCTTGGCTCTTGGGAGCGGCGATGCGCGCCGCGAATTTGTCCAGGAAGGCCCCTCTGGACCGACCAGACGCTCGGTAGTCAATTTGGTGGGCGGCGGTCCGCAGACGTGGAGCGGATCATTTTGCATCCCGTTCCAGGTCCCAGCGCGTCATCAGAAAACACGGGTAGTCGGCATTGTGATCCGAGTGGTGGTGAGTAAAGAACAACGCCCCCACTGCCGTCGGTAGCAGCCCCAGCCGGGAGAGCTTGTAGGTCGCCGCCGGGCCACAGTCGACGAGAATTCGCTCGTCTGCGACGGACAACAACATCGGTGCCGAACCCGGTGGCAGCCGGCGTCGGCGTACCGACACACAGAAAGCCTAGGGTGGCCAACGCTACAGCTCTACTCGCGTACCGAGACGGCGCCTGGTTGCTTCTCGATAGACCTGAGCTGCGATATAGACATCGTGCGCACCCAGACCCACCGGCGCCACGAGAATCCGTTCGTCCGCGCCGGCACGGCCGGCGACCTTGCCAGCCACCACATCGCCGATTTCGGCGTACATCGTTGTCCGGTCAATCTGACCGGACTCGGCCAGCGGCTCAAGCTCACCACGATGGCGCGCCTGCTCCCAGCTGTCGGGTACGATCTTGTCGGCGGCGAGCGCGAAGTCGGCTTCGATCTGCTGAAACGAGCTCATCGCCAAGACCGTGGCGCCCGGCCCGATCCAGTCGCTACGAATGAAAGGGCGCGTGGCGGTCGTCACGATGACGATGACGTCAGCGCCGCAGATCGCCTGCTCGCTGTCCGCAGGCTGGATATCGGTGCCAAGGGATGCTGACATCTCGGCGACAAACGCCCGTTGAGCTCCGGCGTCGATGTCGGCCACGCGAAATGCCGCATCCGGATACAGAGCGTGAAGGTAGGTCGCACACGATCGTCCCTGCCCTCCCGCGCCGACAATGGCGACGTTGCGTACCGGCATCGACGCGAGATGGCGCACGGACACCGCCGCGCTGGCGCCGGTGCGCTCGGTGGTGATATGGCCGCCGTCCATCACCGCGACGGTGCGGCCGCTGGCGGTGTCAGTCAGGACGATGATGCCCATGATGTAGGGCAGGTCGGTTCCGGCATTCGCAGGGAATCCACCAACCCATTTCATGCCGGCGATCCCCTCGGACACCAGATAGGCGGGCATAGCGTTCGACCAGGAATCGATGCCGCTGCGCACCATATCGAGGGTGATCTTGGCTGGCATGACGACGTCGCCGTTGCCCCACTCGCGGAATACGTACTCCACCCAGTCGGTTACCGTTGCCACCGACACGCAGGAGGCTACTTCTGCTTGTGACAGCATCATCGTTGAGGTCATGGCGGCGACTCTACGCTTGTCTGGCCACGAGGACAACGGTGGCAACGCGGCATCGCCGGTCCTATCAGCGACGCCCCCGGTCTGCCACGGGAGGCGGTTGACAGGTCTTATCTGCAGTTCGCCGTGCCCGCGTTCGTCAGTCTCGGTAACAGACGGCTGCCCTGTGGCGCGTCGGCGAGGCCGCGCAGGTGGACTTCTTCGAGGTGACGGTGACGACCCGCGGAGCAGGTCACCATCGAAGACGCAGATCGCCTCGCCCTTGCCGATAGCCATTGTTGTCGTTCTGGCGGGACGACCGTGCCCGAAGAGGCGCAGGGAGAGGGCAGGATCGACCCGGGCGCGGGGCGTCGACCATCATGGGAGCAGGAGGAGAGCTGTGCCGGTGTGTCATCTACAGCCATGCGGACGGGTACCAGTGCGAGCTGGCCGCGACCGGCGCAGGATGGGCCGATGATCGCCGCCGGCTTGCCGGCGGTCGACGCACGGTACGTGGCCAACATGGACGTCGCCGACCACGAGTGGGAACGGTATCGGGCCATTCCCCGCGCCGGCATGTCGGTCGCAGAGTGGATCGACGCCTACGCCGCGGCGCGGGAGCGCGTGTGGCTGATCGCGAGCGACGGGCAGCGGGTGCGCGTGGTCTGGTGCTCGGCGCCGGCGTGGCGGCTGCACCAGCGGGTGGACCAGATGCGTTGGATCGAGCTCCGTACCGTGGACCCGGCGACCGGCGAGGTGGCCGACGGGCCCGGCACCGACGGAGGCCGGCTGCCGATCGCCACCCGCGCCGCGCCCCAAGACCGGCATGCTGATGAACGTCACGCCGTCCTACCCACGGATCGTCGCGGACGACGCGGGCAACCTCGCGCACCGTGCGCGTCCACGATCCGGACCACCCGCAAGACGCGGTCCAGAACCCCGGGCAGAGCGGCATGGCGCTGCCGCTCTGGATCACCGCGCTGTTGCGCTGGGACGGTCGCACGTGGTCGGCGCCGCGGGTGGTGAGCGCGTCCGGCGACCATCCGGAGACGGCCTACGGCCTCGCCTGTGCCGGCGGCGGCCTGCTCGTCGCCAAGCCGGTGCTGGACGCCGTCGACCGCCACCCGCCGCGCATGCATCGGATCGAGGTGCACGCCGTCGCCGGAGCGCTGCCGCCGCTGCACGCGGGCGGGTCGGTCGCCGACGCCGTGCCCGTGCTGCCGTCAAACCCGATCACGCACGCTCCGGAGCTGCCCTTCGCCCCTAGTATGCGAGCGTCGAGGCGTCAGCGCACGCAGCCGGGAAAGCTCCTGCCGGCGATGCTCAGGTACTCGGGCCCCGGGCCGTCATTCGTGTAGCGCGAGCGCGCGCTCATGTAGGACAGCGCGATCGCGCGCCACCAGTGGTCGGAGGAGTTGGGCGCCGTGTAGTGAGGCAGCAGGGCATGAAAGAACAGCCCGCCGCCGGCCTTGACCGGCGCGAGAACCAAGTCGTCCATCGAGTAGCGCTCCTCCTCAATAACGTAGTCGTCAGTGACGTGCTCATGAGGGAGCGCGCCACGCTTGTGGGCGCCGGGCAGCACGCCCATGCACCCGTTCTTCGGCGTGGCACCATCCAGGGCGAACCAGCAGGAGCACTCGGCCATCCGGCTCGATCGGCCAGTAGGGCGCATCCTGGTGCATGCCCTTGGAGGACCCTACGTGCGGGGGCTTCATCAGCAGCGCATTGCGGAACATCTTGACGTCGGGTCCCCGGATCCGGGTGATGATACAGGGATCCGTGCCCAGCGCCCGATACAGTTCGTCTTGCTCCACCAAGCCGTCGATCTTGCGGACGCCGTCGCCGGCGTGGTCTACCCGCTCCTCTCCCCGCGTCACCCGCGGCTCGATCTGCACGCTCAGCGCGCCGGCGTCATAGATAGGCGGCCGAATAGAGGTATCTAGTCGCGCAAAGCAGTTAGTTCTGCTATCAGGTCCGGTGGATTCCACCATCGCCTGACTCCCAGGTCCGAGGCGATCACACTGGCGGCGTTGTAGCCGCACAGCCCGGTCACGTTTCCTCCCGGATGCGTGGAGCCGCCGCACAGGTACAGGCCCTCCAGGGCCGTGCGATAGCAGCCGGCTCCGGGAAACGGACGGTTGTAGCCGACCTGGTCGTTGGCGAACGAGCCGACCAGCAGGTCGCCCTGCGACATGTTCGGCAGACGGGAAACCGTATCAAGGGGACTGAGCGCAAACCGGTCCAGGATCACGTCCTCACGGAGGTTCGGTGCGAAGCGCCTCCAGAACTGCAGCAACCGTTCGCCGTGCTCGTCACGGTGCGCGTCCCAGTTGGACGCGTCCCCGCCCAAGTGGTAGGGGACCTTCTCCCACAGAAACGCCGCGTGGGTGCCCGGTCCGGCCTGAGTGCGGTCGAACCGAGTGTGGCACGAGCCCCAGGCGACGGTCGGCGGTATCCGGCCTCGCTCGTGCGCGTCGACGATGTCCTGAAACTGGCCGAACCGTTCCAGGCCGAGAATGACCATGAACGCGTTCCGCAAATCCGGGTCCGCGGCCGCGGCGGCGTAGGAGGGCGGTTCCGACAGGGCCAGGTGCAGGCCGAACAGCGACGCGATCACGTTGTAGCGAAAACCCCGCGCGCTCTTTCGCAGAGCAGGACCGGCATCCGATTCCGCCAGCAGTTGCAGGAACGTCTGCCCCGGATTGAGGCCCGAGGCCACGAAGCGGGTCGCCTGCAACCGCTCGCCGTCCCCCAGTTCCACCTCACCGACGCGGCCATGCCTGACGTGCAGCCGTCGGATGTTCACGCCGCACCGAACCTCGCCTCCATGGGCTTCGATATCCGCTACCAGGCCCCGAGCGAGCCGAACCGATCCGCCGACGCACATCTGGGCCTTGCCGGCGGACGCCAGCAGCGCCGGAATCGAATGGCCGAAGCCCTTCATGCGCAGATCGACCTCACGCAATCCGTTGAAGAACAGCAGCCCTGCCCGGATCACGTCATGGGAGAAGTCCCGGGTGACGAATTCCAGGGGAGAGAGCGCCGACACTTCCAGCAGGCGGCGGCCAAGGCGCGATTGGCTCAGCATGCGCCGCCGCAGCGACGGCTCCAGGGGTGGCGAGCGCGACTCCGGAACCAGGATGTGCTCGACGATCGGACGGAACTCATCGACCAGCCTGGCGAGCGTGTCCGCATCCGCGGGCGACCACTGGTGGAATGACGCACGGGTTCGCTCGAAATCCGTCCACCACTGCAGGCTGCGCCCCTCGCCGGTGAGCAGCGCCACGTTCAGCTCCGGCTCCAGGTAGCGGACGCCCTGGGCCGCCAGCTCCAGATCGTCGTACCACGGCATCCGGTTCAGGGCGCGGTGATAAAACGAGTGCGGATTGTGCATCACGCCCGCGATCCGCGGGTTCTCGACCGTCGCCAGCCCCCCGCCGGGCACGTCCCATCGTTCGAGCGACAGCGTCTTGAGCCCGCAGCGCGCGAGGTAGGCCTGCAGCACCAGGGCGTTGTGCCCGGTTCCCAGGATGATGCCGTCGTACGCCGTGCTCACGGGAATCAGCCGATTTCCGGAGCGGCGATCGCCCACAGCGCCGCCGGCCGGCCGGGCCGGGTGTTCTCGCCCAGGTACATCCGCGTCAGGGTGCGCTGGCGATCCATTCCGTAACGCCTGGCGACGCGAATCGCGGCGTGATTCGCGTCGGGAATGTCCCAGTACACGGGAAGACCAGGAAGACGACCAAGCAGGTCGTCGGCCAGCGCGATGCCGCTCGATTCGTCCTCTGCGACAATCGGTCCCAGGTAATGCGCGCGTTGGCCCGGCCGCAGCATGCCGTAGCCGACGATTCGGCCGGTTCCGTCCTTGCGAACAAGCGTCTGCGACTGGGCAGCCAACGTCGACAGCATCCGGTTGCGGGTGACGCCGAACGCGGCGGCGTCGAGCTCCGCGATGCAGCCGCAGCCGCCTGAGTCCGGCGGCTGCGAGCCTGGAGCGGCCGGTGTGTCGCTCCGCGCCGGCGAGCCCGCGAGCTCCGCTGTCTGCCACCGCGAAAGGCTCCATTCCGCGACGAAACCGAGCGGACCATAGACCTGCCGGCCCAACGGCGTGGCGTCCAGCTTGATGCAGCCAACCCCGGCCCCGCGCAGATGCTCGATACCGTGCTCGAGCAGCGCCGTGCCGATCCCCCGCCGCCGCAGGTCGGGATCGACGAGCACCATTCCGATCCAGGCCAGGTCCTGCGAGTAGATCGTGGTAGTCGCCGTGCCGGCCGGCCGGCCGTTCCACTCGGCAACGAAACACCCGGCGGGATCGTGCCGCAACAGCCGCTGCCAGTCCTGAAGAGTCTGGTTCCAGCCGGCGCTGTCGCGGATGCGGTCCGCGAACCTCACGTCCGCGTCGGCCATCTGTCGCAACGTGATGGAGCCGCTGATGGGCGATCTCCGTTATATCTCGGGACCGACCGCGGCGATGCGCATCGGCGCGTAGTGCGTGTCGACGATGCTCTGGTCGCCGGTCGCGCGGGCGCGCCGCCAGATCTCCGCCATCATGTCCCGGCGGCGCTGCGCGTGCCGGGGATCGGTGCCGAGATTGACCAGTTCGTCGGGATCGGTGGCGAGGTCGTAGAGCTCGTCATAGTCGAAGCCGTTGAAGACGTACTTCCACCTCCCCTGCCAGAGAATGCGCTGGGTCATCAGGAAACGGTTGCCGCAGGACTCCGCGTAGGCGCTGTCGTAGCGCGCCGCCGCACCGACCGGGTCGCGCAGCAGGTCGGCGAAGGACCGGGAGTCGGGCGCATCGATCGGGGCCGCGCCGGTCAGCTCCAGCAGCGTCGGCGCCACGTCCACCAGAGAGACGACCGCGTCGACCTCGGAGTCGGCCACGACGCCGGGTCCGGCGATGACCAGCGGAATCCGGTAGGCCTCTTCGAAGGCGCCGAAGTTGTGGGCGTCGAACCCGTGGGCACCGACGTAGCGGCCGTGATCGCTCATGAACACGACGATCGTGTCGTCCAGAACGTCCAGCCGCTCGAGCTGGTCCAGGAGCGCCCCCACCTGCGCGTCGAGCTCACCGATGAGGGCGTAGTACACCGCCCGCGCCTGGCGCCACTCGCGCTCGCCGATGGCGCCGAACACCTCGCGCTGGCGCCGGTAGATGGCGGGGCTGTCGGCGAAGGTGTCCCCCAGGCTGGCGGGGAGGTCGATCGCGTCCAGGTCGTACCCGAGGTAGGCGTCGCGGTTGGCGACGAGGGGGACGTTGGGCTCCGCGAAGCTGACGCAACAGGCCCAGGGCTCGCTGCCCGCGGCCGCGGATTCCAGGAACGCCTGCGCGGCGCGGGTCGTCGCCGCGAAGGGGCGCCGCTCGGTCGGTACCGGCGTTGCCGCGTAGTGCAGGACCGGGCGATAGCCCTCGGGGCCTTCGTCGTAGCGTACGGGATCGGCGCCGTCGAGGAGGTCCGACGTAGCGGTCACGCCGGCTCCTATCGCCCGCTGCGCGGCGGCGTGATCGCTGCCCCCCTCCTGCCACCCGAAGCGGCGCAGGTCGTTGCTGCGCTCGATGTGCCACTTGCCGAAATAGGCGGTGCGGTAGCCGGCATCGCCGAGGCGTTGCGCCCAGTGCGGGTATTCGGTGCGCAGCACGCACTGATCGTCGTCCACGGTGTGCTCGACCTGCAGCACGCCGTGGTTGTGCGGC
Organism: Spirochaetia bacterium; assembly: GCA_965208175.1. Lineage (GTDB taxonomy): Bacteria > Spirochaetota > Spirochaetia > SZUA-6 > Bin103 > CATQHW01. The sequence goes on from CBDBOG010000001.1 coordinate 21,413, forward strand.
AGCACCCCGGTCATCAGGCTGGCGCGGGCGGGCGAGCAGGTAAACTGGACGGTATAGGCACGGCGGAAGCGCAGGCCGCGCTCCGCGATCCGGTCGACGTTGGGCGTGCGGCACGGCGACTCGGGAAACGTGGTCTGCGCCTGCATGCCGTCCGGCACCACCAGGAGCAGGTTGGGCCGTGTCACCCCACCCGTCCCATGACCCTGGTGATCGCGGCCGCCACGTCGTGCGCGTCCCGCTCACTCCAGTCCAGGGACAGGGTGTATTCCCCCACCCGCGGGAGGATCTCCTCGGCTGTCGGGCACGTCCCCGGCGCGTAGCTGACGTCTCCGTGGTAGATGCACGGATCCCACGGGCCGGCGCCGGCATGCCACAGCCGCCGTTGCTGGAACACGTCCCGCAGGTAGATGGGCCGGCCGCCATACGGGGTCGAGAGCGGCGCGCCGTCCGCCGCCAGTGCCTCCTTCGCGGCGGCTGCCAGCTCCGCCGTGTCGAAGATCAGGATCGCGGAGGCGCCCACGTCGGCGCCTTCGCCGGCTCGCCGGCGAAGGCGGACCCCGGCGCAGTCCTCCACGGCGCTGCCGATGATGCCGCACACCTCTCGCAGCCGCCGCCGCACCTGGTCGAGCTTGCCGAGCTGGACCCGCATGATGGCGGCGGCGACCTCGGTCAAGCGGTAGTTCTCGCCGAACAGCCCGGTGGTCTCCGGGACGAGACCGTTCCCTTTGCGGGCGGAGCCGTTGTCGTGCAGCGCGATCGCCCGGGCGGCCAGCTCCGGATCGTCGGTGGCGACCATCCCGCCCTCGCCGGCGGTGAGCACCTTGTTCATCTGGAAGCTGAAGGCGTTGATCCGGCCGCGGGCACCGACGTCAAAGCCGTCGTCGCGGGCTCCGAGAGACTGCGCGCAGTCCTCGATGACCGGTATTCCGTGCGCGTTCGCGATGTCCAGGATGGGCTGCAGCGGCACCGCGAGCCCGCGCCAATGCACGGCCATGATCGCCCTGGTACGGGGCGTGATGCAGGCTTGGATGCCGGTGCGGCTGATCTGCAGATCATCGTCGACGTCGGCGAACACCGGAACGGCACCTGCCGCCACCACGGCGTTGGCGCAGCCGACGAACGTCGCCGGCGGCAGGATCACCTCGTCACCCGGCCCCACCCCGAGCGCCCGCAGGGCGACGATGAGGGCGGCCGTCCCCGAGCTGACCCCGAGGGCGTGAGCCACGCCCAGGCGGGCGGCAAACGCCCGTTCCAGCGCCTCGGCGGCCCCGGCTACCTGCGGCCCGTAATATCGGAACGGCGAGCGCCGCTCCAGCACCTCGCGGACGGCGGCCACCTCGTCGGCGTCGATGGCGGTCGCGCCGGGGTAGCCGCCCGGCAGCGGCGCGGAGCGAACCCGAGCCTGCATGCCGCTCGCCGAGCCGTCCATCGGCAGTTCCTGACCAGGCGTCAGCGCACGCAGCCGGGAAAGCTCCGGCCGGCGATGCTGAGGTACTCCGGCCCCGGCCCCTCGCCGGTGTAGCGCGAGCGCGCGCTCATGTAGGACAGGGCGATGGCGCGGCGCCAGTGGTCGGACGAGTTCGGCGCCGTGTAATGCGGCAGCAGGGCGTGGAAGAACAGCCCGCCTCCGGCCTTGACAGGCGCCAGCACCAGGTCGTCCATCGAGTAGCGGTCGTCCTTGATGACGTAGTCGTCCGTCACGTGCCCGTGCGGCAGCGGACCACGCTTGTGCGCTCCGGGCAGCACGCCCATGCACCCGTTTTCTGGCGTGGCGTCATCCAGGGCGAACCAGCAGGAGCACTCGCTCTGCGGCTCGATGGGCCAGTAGGGCGCGTCCTGGTGCATGCCCTTGGAGGAGCCCACGTGCGGGGGCTTCATGAGCAGAGCGTTGCGGAACATCTTCACGTCCGGCCCCAGGATCTGGGTGATGACGGCAACGATCGCCGGATCGGTGCCCAGCGCCCGGAACAGGTCGTCGTGCTCGACCAGGCCGTCGATCTTGCGGATGCCGTCGCCGGGATGGTCGACGCGCTCCTCTCCCCGCGTCACGCGCGGCTCGATCTGCATGCGCAGCGCGCCGGCGTCGCGGCCGCCGTGCGTGTACTCCCGGACCCGCGCGCCGAGCGCCGCGACCCGCTCCGGGTCGACCAAGTTCTCCACGACCAAGAAGCCGTCGCGGTCGAAGCGGGCCACCTGCGCGTCCGTCAGACGGATCGTCGGCGTCGTCGTCTCACCCATGGTCCGCGATGGTAGGCACCGGCACGGCTATCGTCGAGCGGGCTATCGATCCGATGTCTCGGAAATGCGTTGACATGCGCCCGAGAAGTTGTATGCTTGTAAAACATACAACTTGAGAAACATATACTGTGAGAGTTGCCTTCCACGACCGTGACGATGAAACACGCCGGCTCCACCGTTTCCTGCGGAACCCAACCGCGGAGCTTGCCGTCGTGTTCGGTCGTCGCCGGTGCGGAAAGTCTACCCTGCTCCAGCGCGTACTCGAGCCGCAGCAGCTCTACTTCCAGGCGGACCAACGCGAAACTCCGCTGCAACTGGAGTCGCTCGCCGCCGAACTGTCCCGCCGGCTGACGGATTTCGACAAGGTCCGGTACCGGACCTGGGATGAGCTCCTGTCGTCTCTGTACGCGCGTGCGGATCGACTCCTTCACGTGTGCGTCGACGAGTTCCCCTATCTGGTGCAGGCCGACCCTGCCCTTCCGAGCATCCTGCAACGATACATCGACCGGCAGGCCGGGAGGGTCGCATGGATTCTGTGCGGATCGTCGCAGCGGATGATGCAGGGCATGGTCATGGATCGCGGAGCCCCCCTCTATGGGCGGGCGAGGGAAGTCCTCAAGATCGAGCCTCTGTCCGCCGGCTGGGTGAGGCATGCGCTGGCGCTCGATTCCACGGACGCGGTCCGGGCGTACGCTACCTGGGGCGGCGTTCCTCGGTACTGGGAACTGGCTTCGGAGTACGGCGACCAGGACGAAGCACTGGAGGATCTTGTGTGGAACCCGCGCGGCGTCCTGCACGACGAGCCGGGAAGGCTGTTGCTCGACGACCTTCGCAGCGCGGTGCAGCCGTACTCGATTCTCTCGCTCATCGGCAACGGGTGCCATCGTCCTGCGGAGATCTCGGCCAGGATGGCCAAGCCCCTTTCCAGCCTGGCGCGGCCGTTGGCACAGCTCTGTGAGCTCGGGTACGTCCGCCGCGACGTGCCGTTCGGCGAGGACCCGAAGAAGACTCGGCGCGCCCTGTATCACCTCAACGACCCATTCCTGCGGTTTTACTTCAGATTCGTGCTGCCATTACGAGTCATCACTGGCACAGGTCATTACGCGTGAAGCCGTTCATGATTGGCAACGGGACCGCCAGGGTTTCTTCGCGGCATGCTGGGAGGAGCTCTGCCGCGCATCGGTGCCATGGATTCCGGGATTCGACCCACCCTATGGCGCCGCATCGGCCTGGTCCCCGGCCGGCGACAAGCAGGCCGACGTCGACGTCGTCGCGCTCTCGCTCGACCGGAAGTCGCTTCTGCTCGGCGAGTGCAAGTGGTCCGACAGGAAGAGGCGCTTCGACCTGGACGCGATCGATCGAAAACTACGAGAGAAGGGAGCGAGAGTCCCTGCGGCACGAGGCAAGCGCATCGTCACGAGTTGCTGGTTGGGCGGAACCGCACAGACGACCGGACGCATCGACCGACTGATCACACCAGACGACGTGATGGCCGCGCTCACCCGTTGACGCCGTCGTGCGCGGTGCAGGCCCTGCGCACCGCCAGCAGGTTCTCGGTCGGGGTGCCGTAGGGGACCACCGCGGTGCCGACGATGAAGCCCGGCAGGTCCGCCCCTTCCGCCACCACCTGCTCTGCGGTCTCGAACACCTCGTCCGGAGTGGCCGACGCCACGAACTGCGGCGACATGTTGCGCCGCACGGAGCGGCCGGCCTCGCGGCAGCGCGCCGACCAGGCCGGCCAGTCGGCGGTGAAGTCGCAGAGCAGGTTGTTGGCGCCGGTCGCAAGCAGCTCGTCGATGATGCGCGTCGTGTTGCCGCCGATGATGAGCGGCACGTCTCTCACGCCGAGCTGCCCGAAGTGCTCGACGATCGACCGCGTGAACGGCAGCACGTACTCCCGGTACATCTTCGGGGAAAGCAGGTCCGGCGATGCCTGCGAGTCGAACAGGATCACCTCGGCGCCGGCGTCGATGTAGGCGGCGCCGAACTCCTTGATGATGGCCGTGCAGTACTCCAGCAGCCGCTTGGAGGCGTCGGGATTGTCCCAGCAGCACAGGAAGAAGTCCTCTGCCCCCATCAGGCTGATCGCCAGCGAGAACGGCCCCGACAGGGCGCCGCGAATCCAGACGTCGCCGCCCAACTCGGCGACCACCCGGCGCGTGGCCTCGATGTTGACCGGCATCCGTCCGTCGCGCAGCGGATTGGGGACGGGTCGGCTCGCGAAGTCCGTGGAGGCGTCCACCACGTGGTCGCCGGGGCGGATGCCGGGGATGCTGGTGTCGTCGCCCTCGTAGAAGGTGACCCGGCAGCCGGCCGCCTCCGCTTCCAGGTTGTAGACGTCCAGGCCGATGGTGAGCGCGTCCGGCTGCAGGGCGGCATACTCGGCCAGCACCGCGCGCGCCAGCAGGTCCGCGTCCCGCGACACCCGCGACGGCGTGTCGTCCAGGAAGAACGCCTTGTGCTCGTAGACAGCCGGCAGAAACAGCGGCCGCCGGCCGCCGGGCGGAGCCGGTTCGCAGCGGAGCACGCTTCGTACCTCGTCCCTCGTCGCCATCGCCTCGTCCTTCGCCAGCTTAGCGCCGCCACATACGGCGATCAAACCAGCTTCGTCGACACCGTACCCGGCCTTCGCTACCCTCGGGCCGTGACAACCGCGCTCGGAGCGGCGCTGCCCAGCGAGTACCGGAGCGGCACGGATCCGGTCACCGGCACCACCATCCACCAGCTCACCGGCGCCTCCTGCATCAACCACGCGCCGTTCTTCCTGACCAGCGCGTTCACGCCCGACGAGCGGCACGTGCTGTTCACCTCGTACCGAAGCGGCGCCCCACAGCTCTACGAGGTCGAGCTGCTGGACGGTCCGATCCGCCGGCTCACCGACGTCGAAGGCCTCCACCCCTACTCCGCGGTCATCGCCGCGGATGGAAGCGAGGTGCTCTACACCCGTAGCGAAGGGGGCGCCGAGCCCGCCGGCGTCATCGAGGCGGTAAGCCGCCGCGACCTGTCGCGCCGCGTCATCCACCGGCTGCCGGGCGCGCAACTCGCCGAGTGCAGCATGTCCGCCGACGGCGCCTGGGTGGTCACGGCCATGAAACGCGACGGGCGCAACGGGCTCCTGGTCGCCGCCACGTCGGGCGCAGGCGGACAGGTCGCCCTGGAGTTCCCCCGCACGGTGATCCATCCGCAGTTCCATCCGGCCGACGCCGACTGGATCGAGTTCGCCGGCGATCCCGCGCCGCGCATGTTCCGCGTCCGCCGCGACGGCAGCGGGCTTCAGTGCCTGTACGAGCACGACAACGAGGAGTTCGTCGTGCACGAGACCTTCCTCGGCAGCTCGCAGGACCTGGTGTTCGTGGAGTGGCCACGGGCGCTGCGCCGGCTGCGCTGGGATTCGGGAACGGTCGACACGATCGCGGAGCTCAACGCTTGGCACATCGCCCCCAACCGGGCCGGGACACGCATCGTCTGCGACACCAACCACCCCGACCACGGGCTGCTCGTCGTCGAGGTGGCCACCGGCCGGTGGCGGGTGGTCTGCCACCCGCACAGCTCCAACGGCGGCACGCAGTGGCGGACCTCGCGCTACGCGCTGGCGGAGGACTTCGCGCGGGTGGCCAGCGAAGCGGGCGAGCACAGGGACTCGGACGGACCGCTGAGCTGGATGGAGTCTCCCACCGACACCGTCTACGGCCCGCAGTGGTCGCACCCGCACCCGGCCTTCAGTCCCTCCGAACGCTACGTGAGCTACACCTCGGACGTGAGCGGCTTCCCACAGGTCTACCTGGCCGAGCTGTAACTGCCACTCACATGGCGCTGTCGTTCGAGTGGGATGATGCGAAAGCGGAGGCTAACGCACGCAAGCACAGTGTGCGATTCGAGGAAGCGGCGACGGCGTTCGGCGACCCGCTGTCCGTGACCGTCGCTGACCCCGACCACTCCTTCGACGAGGATCGCTTCGTCCTGTTGGGGTTGACCGAGCGAGACCGGATGGTGGTTGTCGCGCACACGCTGCGTGGGGATACCATACGCATTATCAGCGCTCGACCGGCGACAGCGCGAGAGAGGCGATGCTATGAGGAAGGCCCCTGACACCGCTGACCGTGATGATCTCCGAGAGGAGTACGATTTCTCGGGAGGGGTTCGCGGAAAGTATGCCAAGAGGTACGCCGATGGCGCCAACATCGTGGTTCTGGACCCGGACGTCGCCACGGTATTTCGTAGCTCCGAGTCGGTGAACAAGGCTCTTCGTGCCCTGCTCGAAGTGGCGAACGAGGCGTCAACCGGCCCGAGTCGCAGATAGAAGAAGAGTACCCACCTCCCGCCAGCGCCACGAGACATGCGAGCACCGGAGGTCGCTTGAATCCGCCTTCGGATTTGCACGCCAGCTTTGCCGGTTACTCCGCGTTGCGCGCCGAGCTGTCGGCCTGGCTGGCGCAGAGCGTGCGCAGCGACGGTCCCGGCCCCAACGGCGGCGGGGAGGACGAGGCCAACTACGCCCTCGCGTGGTTCGCGCACTACCTGGTCAACGGCGAGCCGGCGATCGCCGACCGGTTTCGCGATCTGCTGGCCGCGCTCGCCGCATGGGTCGAAACGAGTTGCTTCCACGGATACGAGCCGGAGGCGGAGGCCCACCACGGCACCGAGCCGTTCATCCTGTTCCTGCCGCGCTACCTGGCGCTGTTTCCGCAAGACCGGACCGCCGTGCGGCTGCTGCTGGACGCCGCCGAGCACGTCGGCAACTGGTGCGCGGACGTGCCCGCCTGGTTCGACGACCGGCGCGGCTGCTTCCGTTCCTTCCACATCGGTTCGCGGGTTGTGGGAGACGATCCCCGCTTCGCCTTCGAGCTCGCCGAGCACTTCCGCTTCCTGCATCTGGCCCTCGCCGCCTGGCGCGTGTCCGGCGAGTCCCGCTACCTGGAGTGGGCCGACCGCTACGGCACTGTCTGGGCGCACCGCATCGCCGCGGTGGAAGACCGCTTCCCGCTGTTGTGGACCCAGGACGGCGCGCCCGTCCACGAAGCAGAGGTCGCCGGCCAGCCGATCGCGTCCGCCGCGGGGGCGGGCCATCACGTGGCCGGCGATCCGCTGACCGGCCTGGAGAACCTGCTGGCCTCCGGCGCCATCTACGCCTTGGGCGACCTCTACCAGGCAGCGGACGCCGACCGGTACCGCGCCGCCGCCCGCCGCATGGCGGAGCCCCTGGTTGCCGAGCTGGCCGACCCATACGCCGACCCCGCGGCCGCCGCGCTCTGCTACTACCGCCAGACGTTCGGCGACCGCACCCTGGACGACGCCATCCGAGCGCAGTTCGAGCGCTTCGCGCCACCGTCGCCGGACCCGTTGGCGATGGTCTTCCCCCAGGAGGTGCGCCGCCGCGGCGCCGGCGTCGGCAGGCGCAAGGACATGATCCACTGGGCGGAGTGGCACGAAGACGGCTCCACGCGGCCCACGCGTGAACCGTGTACCGCCGCCCTGACGCTGGCCTACCGGATCACCGGCGATGCCGCCTACGCGGCGCGCGCCTTCGACACGGCGGCGCGCAAGGTCGCCATGGCCCGCCGGGTGCTGCGCGGCGGCCGCGAGCACGCCGATATGGGCGGCGCCGTCTGCTCGGTCGCCGCGGGCCACGGCCGCAACTGGGGCACCGGAGCCGTGACCGGATGCTACGGCCCGCTGCTGCTGGGAACCTGCGACCGGATGGGCGCGCTGACGCCCGGCATCGAGCTCGCCGGTGCGCCGGCCGGCCTGCTCTCCCTGGTGTCCGACGACGCGGTGCGCTTCTACAACGGCTCCGGCGACGCCATCGCCTGCCGCTGGCGTCAGGCGGGGACGGACCGGTGGCACCACTTCAGCCTCGCCTCCAGCGCGGAGACGACCGCCCCGCTCTCCTGACCCCGTACCGCCTCGGCATTAGCTATCGTTTGCTACCAAATGTTACCATATCTGCGTAGCGACGGAGGATCCTGCCCATGGCTCTCGTTCAATTGGCGACCCGCATCGACAGCAGACTGAAACGTGCCGTGGAGGAAGTCTGCGAAGCGCGAGGGCTGAAGATGAACCGCTTCATCCAGGACGCCCTCCTCGACAAACTCGAGGAGCTCGAGGACGTCGAGGACCTCAAGTCCATTCGATTCGAGCCGACCAGACCGTGGTCGGAGGTCGTTCGCGACCTGGGGCTGGATGGCGACCTATAGCATCGAGTTCTCGGCCACCGCCGAGCGGCAGCTCGCCCGGCTCCGCAAGCCCGACCTGCTGCGCGTCCTGCGCGCCATCAGGAGCCTGTCCGAAGAACCGTATCCCCGCGGGACGCGCAAACTGCAAGGCTATGACGACGTGTACCGGATTCGCGTCGGCACGTATCGCGTTCTCTACAGCGTGGAGACCGCCCGAGTGACGGTTATCGTTCTGAAGGTCGGCCAGCGCAGGGACGTTTATCGCTAGCCCTTCAGCTCTTGAATCGCCTGTTCGAGTAGCGGAAGCAGGTCCGACTGCCCGAGAGCGCGCTCCAACTGACCGAGCAGATCTCTCGCCCCATCCAGGTCGACATCGCCGCTCGCGAGCAGCGAATGCAGATCGTCCAGGTCCTTGCCGCGGCCGGCCAGCACCTTCATGACGACCAGGTCGGTCGCATGCGCGACGGGCACGAGAACGCCGTCGATCGCTTCGCGCGTCGCGCGGTCGAGCGCCAGCGCCTCCAGTCCGGATCCGCCGAGCACCAAGTCGACCTCCATTCCCGATGGGTGAACGAGGGGGATGACCGCGCCCTCGGCAAGGAGCTCTTCGGCGATGTCCGGAAAGCGATGCCGCAAGCCCTCCGACTCGAGCCCGCGAATGAGATCCCGTAGGCGCGTCCGTTCCACGTCCACGGTGACGTCGACATCCTGCGTCGCCCGTGGCGCTCCTCGCACGCTCACGGCCTGAGCCCCGAACACGAACCACGGCACCCCTTGCCCGTCGAGCACCCGAGCCAGCGCGCGCAGCGTGTCAGCGAGCGCCGACATGGGCTGCGCGGTCGAGGAGTGCCCGGACGCGCCGGTGGGCGGCCAGATCTTCGCGGCGAGTCGCTTCGTCCGGCCAGCCCGGTCTGGTCGCCCGAGCCGCCTCGTAGAGGTCGATGGCGAGCCGGACCTTGCGGTCCATCGGCAGGCTGGCCCGGTGTCTTCGAACCAGCCGTTCGCAAGCCCCCCAGTCGCGAGCGGCGTAGCCCCGGAGGTCTTCGGGGTCGAGAACCGGTGCGGTCACCATCCCCGTCCCATGGTGCGGACGGATGGTACCATGACGCCCGCTTCGAACCATGCTCTCACTGCCCGGACACACCATCGGCGACTGCTGGTTCGTGGTTCATGACGGGATAGCTCACTGCTTCTTCTGCACATCACCGAAGCCGCAACCGAGCTGGCACTGGGACATCGGCCACGCGGTCAGCGAGGACCTGCGGAGCTGGCGCTACGTCGGCTTGGCACTGCGTCGAGGCCGCGCCGATGCTTGGGACAGTCAGACGCTGTCCACGGGCTGTGTCGTCAAGCATCTTGGGCGTTTCTGGATGGCCTACAGCGCCATCCGCCGGGGCGAGAACCCGCCCACACGGAAGGTCCACCGCGTCGGCATCGCCGTCTCCGACTACCTGTTCGGCTGGTGCAAGTGCGGCGCCGGGCCGGTCAACCAGCGCGACCCGCGTTACTACGAGCGGCTGGGCCCCGCGCGATCCGCCTTCGGCCAGTGGCGCGATCCGTATCTCCTGGTCGAGGGCGACCGCATCTACCAGTACGTCTGCGCGCGCAGCAAGGCCCGGGACCGGAGCCGCCGCGGCACGGTCGGCCTGGCGGTCAGCGACGACATGCTGAGGTGGCGGGTCCAGCCGCCGTTGCAGGTGGCGCCGATCGCCACCGAGATCGAGGTCCCGCAGGTCTACCGGATCGACGGCCGCTACTACCTGGTCTGCTGCGCGCCCGCCGCCTGGCTGCTGCCGTCGTTCAGGCGAAGGTTCCCCGGCCACCGCTTCCGCGATGCCGACTACGCGATGGTCGGCGCGTCCCCGATCGGACCGTTCAGCCTGCATGGCACCGGCGAGATTCTGCCGGCAAGGGATAGCGGCAGGCCGTACGCCAGCCGTCTGGTACGCTGGCAGGGCGGCTGGTATCTGCTCGGGACCGTGCGTGACGGCCGGAACCGTCATGTCTCCGACCCGATCCCGGTCGTCGCGGACGCCACCGGCATCCATGCCGTGACGTCCTCAGGAGTGATACATGGCAATCGTGACCGACGAGCTGGCGCTCAAATACCACCTCATGCACCCGGGCGACGACAGCGCCCCCGGCGACCCCAATCCCGCCTACCACCTGGACGGCACGTACCACCTGCACTACATCCTGCGCCACCCCTGGCACGGCGCCCCGGCGCGCCCGCGTCACGGCCAGGCGTCGTTCTCGTTCATCCACGTCACCAGCCCGGATCTGCTGCACTGGACGTGGCAGACCACGAAGCTGCAGCCCTCATTCACCGGCCACGGGATGTTCAGCGGCACGGGGTTCATCACCAGGGAGGGGAAGCCGGCAGCGATCTACTGTGGCGTGTGCGAGCCGGGCAACACCTTCATCGCGGTCGCGGAGGACAACGATCTGAGCTCGTGGCAGAAGCCGTACGCCGTCGTGCCGCGGGGCGTCCCCGCCGGCAAAGACGTGCGGCTGCTTGGCGACCCGGACCTGTTCCAGGTCGGCGGCACCTACTACGTCTACTCGGCCGGCGACAACCTGGAGCTGTGCAAGTCCACGGACCTGGTCGACTGGACCTACGTGGGTCCGCTCATGCAGCGCGAGCTGCCTGACGTCGCCCTGGGAGAGGACACTTCCTGCGCCAACCTGTTCCCGCTCGGCGACCGGTGGATGCTGCTCTGCATCAGCCACCAGCTCGGCTGCCGGTACTACCTCGGTGACTGGGACGGCGATGCCGAGCAGTTCGTCCCGGAGCGGCACGGACGCATGAACTGGCGGCGCGCCGGCCAGTCGCTGGCCGATCCTGTCTACCGCGACTTCTTCGCGCCGGAGAGCGTGCTGACGCCGGACGGCAGGCGGGTGATGTGGGCGTGGCTGGCGACCGCCGACCCCGCGATCCACCTCCGCACCGTGCAGTCCCTGCCGCGCGAGCTCAGCCTGCACGACGACGGCAGCCTGCGCATCGAGCCGCTCACGGAGCTTCAGTCGCTGCGCCTTGAGCCGGTCACGATCCGCGACGTCACCCTCACCCCGCCGGGCCGGGACGCTCCGGACCACGCGAGCGCACGCATCGCCGACCTGGACGGCGACGCGTTCGAGATACGGATCACCGTCGACCGCGCGCAGGCGGAACGGAAACGGTTCGGGGTCCGGCTGTTCGCCGACGATGGCGACGCCGGCCTCCTGATCCTGCTGCGGCCGGAGACCGGCACGCTCTGCGTCGGCGACACCGAGGCGCCGTTCGCCGTCGCCGACCTGCCGGCGGGCGAGCACCTGGAGCTGCGCATCTTCGTCGACAAGTACCTGGTGGAGGTGTTCGCCAACGGCCGCCAGGCCGCGCTGAGCGTCTTCATGGGGTACCGCGACGGCAACCAGTTGCGAGGATACGTCTTCGGCCGCAGCGACAAGGTGGCCCCGACGACGCTCCGCAGCGTGGAGATCTGGAAGCTGAAACCGACCAATCAGGGGTTCTTCGAGGCGCGCGCGAACCCGATCTGGCAACCCGATACCCGCTAAGGAGGTCCACGGATGATCGAACTCTCCCGCGAACAGATCGCGCACTACGGCCGGCACGGATTCCTGGTTGTGCCCGATCTGCTGACCCGCGACGAGGTTCAGGCATTCCTCGACCACGAGGCGTCGGGGAACGCACAGGTCGGCCTCGGGCTGCGGGCGCACGTGGAGGATCCGATGCGCGGCTACGTGGCCCGCCACCCGAACGTCGCCGGGGTGGCCGGCCAGCTCCTGGGCGCCACGCCTTGCATCGTGCAGAGCATGTACCTGGCCAAGTACGCCGGCCGCTCCCCGGAGGACGCGCAGGGGATCTCCCTCCACCAGGACCAGCGCTATCTTCCCACGGATCCTGCGACGCTCATGGCCTGTTGGGTCGCGTTGAACGACACCGACCCCGGCAACGGCGGCCTGTGCGTCGTACCCGGATCGCACCGCGACCGGCTGCACGACACCCACCAGGCGGCCTCCCCCGAGCATCGAAGCTGGCGCAAGAGCTACGAGATGCGCGACCGCGACGGCCGGGAGTGGATCCAGGAGATGTACTCGTTCGAGGTCGACGACGTCGACTCGCTGGACATCCGCCGGCTGACCGTCGCGAGCGGATCGGGTGTGTTCTTCACGGGAATGACCGTCCACGGCTCCTACGCCAACAAGTCGGCCGACCGCGACCGGCTGGCGTTCGCCGTCCACTACGTGAGCGAGGGCACCTGAGTGTACCGCTGCGACGTGCAGGACACGGTCTCCGCCGACGAGTATTCGAAGCCCCTGCGGTCGTCAGCCAGACGCGCCTGACGCGGGCTCGTCGCCGAGGAGCGCGGCGCTCGCCTCACTGACCGTCGCGTGCTCGCCCGTGGCTACGGCAGCGCACAGGGCCGCGCCGACCGCCGCCTCTTCGGTGAGCGTGCCGATGACGGGCGGGTGACCGAACAGGCGAGCGAGCTCGCCGCGGAGAACGGGGTTGAGCCGCAGGCCGTTTCCGGAGCCTACCAGCGTCGTCCGCTCTCCCGCGCCGAGAGCCACCGCCCGGCGGTAGGCGTCGTGCAGCTCGCGGGCCATCCCGTTCAGCAGCGCCCGCGCCAGGTTGCCCGGCGTGAAGTTGGCGGAGCTGAGGCCCTCGAAGCGAGCCCGCTCGTCCGTGTCAGCCGGTGTCCCGTCGAACAGCGGCACGCAGCGCACGCCGCCGGCGTCCTCGCCGGCCGCCTCGGCCGCGGCCACCAGGCGCTCATATACGGTGTCGGGGTCGGCACTCGCTCCGGATGCACCGAGCGTCGCGGCCTGTGCCACGAATTCCCGCAGATAGCGGAAGTTGCGGCCGCCCACCCGGCCCACCGAGGCCAGCAGGTAGCCGCTCTGCATGAACGGGCGCAGCTCCAGCCAGCCCGGGTCGACCGGCTCGCCGACGAAGGCGCTCATCTGCCCGCCGGTGCCGACGTTCACCGCCACCGACTCGGCGTGGCGGGCGACCGACCCGGCGAATGAGCACTGGTGGTCGCCCGACGCGACGGCGACCGGCGTCCCGGACGGAAGCCCGATCCGGGACGCGACCGGCGCCGTCAGCGGACCCGCAACCCGTGCCGCGCCGGCGAGCGGCGGCAGCAGCGACTCCGCGAGCCCCAGCGCGGTGGCCAGCTCGCGGTCCCAGTCGCCGGCGAACACGTCGTAGACGCCCCACCCGTGGGCGATGGTGGGGTCGAGGGCATGCGCGCCGCCGGTGAGGCAGCGGACCAGGTAGTCCGGGGCGGTCGCGGCACGCGCCCCGTCCGCAACGGTGCCGTCGGCGCGCAGCCGGAACAGCAGGGCGGCGGTGTGCTTTGGGTCCAGCGGGCATCCGGTCCGCTCGAAGCGTGGCAGGCTCCTGCCCTCCCGGCGCGCCCGGCCGCGCTCGGCAACCAGGTCGATGTACGTGGGGGCATCGGCGGCGGTGCTCGACGGCTCGCTCGCCCGCCGGTCCTGCCAATTGATGTGCGGGCCTGCCGGCCGCCCGTCGGCGCCGAGCACCTGGCAGCCGTGCTGCTGGCCGGTCACGCCGATGGCGTCGAAGCCCGCTCCGTCGCCGGCCCGCTCCACCACGCGACGCGCCAGTTCGACGGCGTCGGCGACCATGCCGTCCAGGTCCCACTCGGAACGGCCTCTGCGGCGATCCGTTGGCGAGGTCGTCTCGCGCCCGTTCGCGGCCGACTCCACCGCCACCGGTGCCCGCCGCCCGGTGTCCAGCGCCAGCGCGGTCAGACTGGTGGAGCCAAGGTCGATGGCGAGGTATCGGCCCACACCGCATGGGGCCTCCATCCGACGGCCGCTGTCAATCGGACGCCATTGTCAATCGGCCTCGGGCACGCTCCCCGTCTGCCAGGCGGCCAGGGCGTCGCTACAGTAGCCCGGCACGAAGCGATCGGCGTCGGTCAGGGCGCGCCGACACGCGTCCGCCGCTGCCCGGCGCAGCCCGCCGTCGATCGCCTGGCTCGCAGCGGCGAGCATGCGCAGCGCCAGCGCGGCGTTCTGCCGAGACATGAGGCCACGACCCAGCGTGGAGTCTTCCGGGTAGTCGGGGTTGCCGCCGCCCGGCTCCGGGGCATCCAGGCACGCCACGCAGCGCTCGACGATGGCGCCAAGGACGGCGTGGTTGCCCGGCTTCGCGGCGGCGCGCTGACCCATCAACCCGAGCGCCTGGACACAGGTGGCGTGCAGCAGCTTCGGCGTCCACGCCTGGCGCTCCTTCGGGTTCGGCGAGAAACGGCCGAACCCGCTGGCGGGCGGGTGGCCTCCGCCGCCGGCCGGCCACCCATCCAAACCTCGGACTGCGTCGGCGATCTCGCCGGCGACCCGATCCATGACCGTTCCGACCGCGTCCACCATCGCCAGCGACGGCTCCCCGGCGGCCTCGCCGAGCGCGTGGACCGCGCAGCACGCCACGTGATCGTCGACACAGGGTTCGGCAAGAACGGCCCCCAGCGGCTCCACCGCGGCGCTTCCCGCGCCGGTCAAGCCGTGCATGGCGGCGCGCCGGGCCGCATCGCCGCCATGGCGGAGCGCCCGGATGAGCCCGGTTACCGACTCCGTGCTTCCCGCGCGCGCCGCCTGCGCCAGCTCGTAGGCCGCCGCCATGCGGGCGGCTTCCGTCCGGCCGCCAAGCAGCGCGTCGACCGTCCCGCTGACCGGCTCCGACGGGGCGGCGGCTCCGGCGTTCCGCGGAGGTGTGGAGTCTTCGCTGTCGCCGAGCATGAACGACCAGATGGACGCGGTCAGCGCGGAAGGAACGGCGGCGTGTCCGTTCGCCCACGGCGTGACGCCATTCCGGTGATCCCAGGACGGCCGAGTCCGAGCCTGCCCGGACGCGTAGAGGAACTTGAACATGACCCGCGGCGCTCCGGCGGCTCCCGCAGCGCGGCGCATCCGCCGGTGATAGATGTCGTAGTGAAAGAAGCCGACGCTGCCGGCCTCCACGGCCATCGGGACCTCGCGCATCGCCGGATCGATCGACTCGATGGCCGCCCGCAGCAATCGGTCGCGCGCGGGCAGATCATCGCCCTGCATGAGACGCTGCGGATCGTCGATGCGGTCGTGGCGGGTCGGTGGCTCCGTCGGGCGGGCGCTGCCGTCGCCGTCCGCGGGAAGCGAGTAGTACTGCGATCCGGGCGCGATCGCGGTCGGCCCCATCGCCAGCTCGATGGCGGCCGGGTAGTACATGCACAGCAGCCAGCGGGGCCGGTGGTGGCGGACGCGCTGGACGCCCCAGTAACTGTCGCGGTGCCAGCCCTGATCGAACGGCGGCGACGCGGGCGGCTCGTCCCGGTCGACCGTTGCCCCGGTATGCGGATGCCGCAGGTACCCCGGTCCCAGGATGCTCTGCAGCGCCCCGCGCATGGTGGGGCCGTCCAGCACCGCGCGGAGCTCCGGCATGCGGGCGTCGACCTCGTCACTCATCAGGCTGCCCGGCCTGCGCTCGATCGCACGGCGATAGAGCTCCTGGTGGAAGTCGGGGCCGAGCTCGTCCACCTGCCGCACCAGGAACCCGTCGACGATGAACCGGCGCACCTCTTCGTCCGTGAGAAGCCTGGCTTCGCGGTCTGTCGGGGTGGTCACCGGCGGGACGGCGCGTGAGGGATCATGGCTGAGACGATAGGATGGGCACGATGATCCTGTCCCCTGCTGACGCCCTGTCCAAGAGAGAGGATCTGGTGCAGCGAGGCTACACCTCGATTCCGAACGTGATGCCGGAGGAGTTGCTGGAAGAGCTACGCACGTGGTCGGACGGCATCTTCGCCCGCACGCACGTACGCTACGAGATCCGCTACCAGGGCAGCGACCTGTTCGTATACACCGAACGCGGCTGGTCGGCCATGGCGCCGGAGCGGCGGCAGGAGGCCGAGGACGACCCGCAGCGCTTCCCCGACCCGATGGCGGCGCGGACGATCGACCTGCCGGCGCAACGGGCGGTGTGCCGGGAGATCGGGCTGGAGAACCTCCGGTCGGACGAGGTGGTCATCATCCTCTCCAAGCCCGCCCACGGACCGCCGCTCTACTGGCACCAGGACTTCATGCAGTGGGACAGCCCGCGGGCGGCCACTCCCTGGCCGACCCGGATCTTCCTCTCCTACTACCTGGTCGACACGACGCGGGAGAACGGCTGTCTGCGCGTCATACCGGGCAGTCACCGCACCCGCCATCGTCTGCACGACCTCCTGCCCGATGCCCATGGGGAGGAGCTGCAGGCCCTGGAGGACCTGACCCATCCCGCCTTCGCCGACTACCCCGATGCCGTGGACGTGCCGCTGGGAGCCGGCGACCTGCTGATCGCCGACGCCCGGCTGCTGCATGCCGCGTGGCCCAACCGGAGCGACCACCGCCGCACTCTGCTCCTGGCCTGGCACGACGTGCTCTCGTTCCCGGAGCCGCCGAGCTGGTGGACCGAGGAGACCCCCGACGCCGTGAGGAACGCCGACCCCACCGCGCGGTACGAGCCCACGAGGACCCCCAGCGACTACATCGCCTGACCGTCCTCCCTGTCAGGCGAGCTTGCGCTCCTTCATGGCCGTCTGCAGCTCGTAGATGACGTCCGACCGGAGCGCTTCCGGCAGGGGCATGCGGACCGGCACGGGCTCGACGCGCGGCACGTTGGTCGGCACTCCGCGGATGATGGTCCCGTTGAACGTATCCCAGTCCGTGAAGTGGACCAGCGGCCAGGCGTCGATCGCGCAGTACTGGAACAGCAGCAGCCGGCGCGGCTTCCCGGACCGGTTCGGGGTGGAGCCGTGGACGGTCCGCACGTGGTGAATGGAGATGCCGCCGGCCGGGAGCTCGACGGGCACTGCGTCCTCGTCCGAAAAATCCGGATCGGTGATGGCCCCGCAGAAGCCGGCTTCGATGTGGTGGTCGTACACCGGACCCCGGTGCGATCCGGGCAGCACCAGGAGCGCTCCGTTCTCGACCGTCATGTCGTCGATGCAGATGCCGACGGCGAGCAGGTCGTCGTTGGAATGTGGATAGAACGCCCAGTCCTGGTGCCACTCGACCGGGCTCCCGACCTCGGGGAGCTTCAGGTTGAGCTTGTCACCGTTGCAGCGCAGGCCGTGGCCGATGAGCTGCGAGACCATGGTGAGAATGTCCTCGTTGTGGAGCGCGTCACGGTAGATCTCGTGCTGGACGATCGGGCGCTTCAGGCGGCGAAGCTTCGGGTGGTCGCGGGAGTGTCCCGGCTCCAGGTCGAAGACGGCGGTGTGCTCGGTGACCTCGCGCGACCGTTCGACGAACTCGTCGGTGACCCGCTGGAGCTCCTCGACCACCCGCGCAGGGATGACGTCTTCGATCCCCACGTAACCGTTGGAGTGATAGGAGGCGATCTGTTCCTGAGACAGCATCATGGATTCCTCCGCTAGAATAGCTGGGCTTCGTCGCCGCGGCGCTCGCGATAGCCGGACACCAGGAGGCCGGGCGTGCGGACCGCGCCGTCGCTCGGCGGGTTGTGCGGGTGGCGGTAGCCGACGCGGACCATGCGCCGCGACCGGTCCGTCCGGTTGATGTACGAGCCGTGGATGGTGTAGTAGCTGAACACGACGAGGTCGCCCCGCCGGGCTGGCACCGGGACCGAGTCCGCCAGCCGGTACTTCTCGGTGGGGAGATGCGGCGCCGAGGGCTCTTCCTCCGTGCCGGTGATGTGCTCCAGCGCACCCTGCTTGTGCGATCCGGCCAGGAAGCGGATCTCCCCGTTCTCGTGACAGGTGTCGTCGAGGTGCACGAGGACGTCCAGGTAGCGCCCGTCGTCGTGCGGGTAGAACGGATGGTCCTGGTGCATGGGAAACACCTGCCCGCCGGGCGGCTTGGTGTGCATGACCGAGTGATGCAGCTCGATGTCCGGCCCGAGGATCGGCACCAGGCAGGCGATCAGCCTGGGACTGGTCACCGCGTCCAGCCACGCCCGCGAGTAGAAGTGCAGCTCGTGCATGGCTTCCAGCTTGGCGGCCTTCTCCTCCTCGTCGTCCATGTAGACCTTGCGCCAGGGCCCCGGCCAGCGCCGGTCGATGGTCGCCCAGTCGTGGGCCAGGCGGTCGAGGTCGTCCGCCTGCGCCTGGCTCTCTTCGGGCGTGAACACGGCAGGGATCCGCAGAAAGCCGTTCTCGTGAAAGAAGTCGACGTCGGCCTGAGCGAGCGGAGCGGGGCTGACGGCGGAGCCGTTCGGCGCCGCGCTGACCAGTGTTTCCGTTGCCATGGCGCGACGGTGACCGGTTTCGACGGTCTCGTCAAACCGTGTGGCGAGTGCACGGCCCCATCGATTGGGGCACGTAGCTACTACAGGGTCTCGATCTGTGACGTATCGAGGCGTCGGCTGCTGTGATGGACCGTCAGGATCTGTACCGACCCACCGCTGTGACGATAGATGATCCGGTAGTTGCCATGGATAATCTCCCGTATCTCCTGCCGCGACACTTCGGGGACCGTTCTTCCCGCATCGGGGAACGTCTGCAAAGTGGCAACTCTCTCCATCAATCTCTGAGTAGAGTCGAGGAGAGGCGCG
Organism: Spirochaetia bacterium; assembly: GCA_965208175.1. Lineage (GTDB taxonomy): Bacteria > Spirochaetota > Spirochaetia > SZUA-6 > Bin103 > CATQHW01. The sequence continues at coordinate 40,385 of CBDBOG010000001.1, forward strand.
CCCTTGCCGTAGGTAGTAGGGAGTAGCTGTTGCCGGCAGCTTTCGCACACGCCGGTGCCTCAATCTCCACCATAGCCGCGTTTCCTCTCCCCGCTCATCGAACCCGGCGTGCCATTTTCCAGCACCGGGCTCTCGGACGAGATCATGCCTTCGCCCACGGAAAGTGTGCCGGGCGCAGGGCAAGGCGGGTGAGGCTATGGTCTTTCCAGAGTCGCTCATCCGTGAAGCGCACGTACTTCCCGGTCCGCACCTTGTGCTTGCGGCACAGCCACCGGCGCAGCCGCCTGATCGCATGCTTGTCGACGGCGTTGTAGGCCGGGCTGACTTGTCCCAGTTGGAAGTAGTTCGCCCACCCTTCGATCACTCGGTTCAGGCGGCGCACTACCACTTCCGAGTCCAGGAGTCCGTACCTACGCTGCGTCAACTCGCTGATCCTGTGGCATACGCTCACTACACTGCTCCGGCTCGGGCGCGTGCCGATGTAGGCACGCCCCGTGTCTCGGCGGTAGTTGCGTCCAATGCGGTACCCGAGAAACTCCAACGGTTCCTCCGGTACGCGTATGTTTCGGGTCTTCGTCGCGTTGATCGGCAGCCGCAGACGTTGCATCAGGTCCTCAACGGCGCCCCTCATCGTTTCCGCGGGAGCTTTGCCGCAGACCACGAAGTCGTCTGCGTAATTCACGATCTCTGCGTCGAAGCGCCGAGCATAGCCCAGCGCCTTCCAGCCCACAATGAAGCGTCGCATGTAGATGTTGCTGATCAGCGGGGAGATCGGTGCACCTTGCGGCGTCCCCTTCCTCTCCCGTCGCGCCCGGTTCGTGCGGCGGGTGCCGCCATCACCGTCGTCCTCCTCCACCGGCATCTCCAACCACGCCTTGATCCAGCCCAGCAGACGCCCATCGCTTACGCGGCGGGCCACGCTGCACATCAGCTCGGCGTGCGGAATCTCGCCGAAGTAGTTGGACAGATCCGCGTCGACCACCTCCCGGTGGCCCCGGTTCAGCAGCCCGTGCACGCGCTTCACTGCGTCCTGCGCGCTGCACCCCTCCCGATAGGCGTACTGCTCCGGTTGCAGGTCCGCTTCGAAGATCGGTGTCAGCACCATCAGTGCCGCCGTCTGCGTGACCCGGTCCCGAACGCACGGTATGCCCAGTGGTCGGTACTTCCCTGCTTGCTTCTTGGGGATCAGCACCTGCCGCACCGCGCCCGGTCGATAGGTGCCTTCCTTCAAGTCCCGCGCCAGTTCTCCAAGCCATCGACTCACCCCTTGCGCCTCGATGTGCTGCACCGTCTCGCCGTCCACGCCGGCAGCACCGCCGTTACGGCGGACTGCTTGCCAAGCGGCCTGCAAGACATCGGCTCGCCACACCTTGTCGCTCAGTGAATAGAATCGAAGGTTTGGAGATTCCTTCGCTTTCGCATGTAGCGCCGTCTGGAGTTTCCGAACGCTTTCCGGAGCTGCTAGGCTTCCGCCAGTCTCCATATCCCTGCCTCCTTGTTGCGCCCCTCTCGAACTGAGGCTCCTTCCCTCCGTCAGCATTACCCGACATCCACGGTACTACGAGCCTCTCCGTCACCCCGCCGACCCGAGCTGGTCCTCACGGATTCCCGGTTCACGCGTACACGCCTCCGACGGGGCTTCCCGTGTTGCTGCTGTCTCCCTGTTGCATACATGCCGTCGCCATTACCCCGGCGGATCCGGCCGGTGCTCGTGTCGCTCGCTTCCCGACCGCTGCCAGCCTTCCCCGTGTTTACGGCGGGTCGGCTTCCGCATCAAGCGTTTCGAGGCCTGCTCGGCGTTCACTCACGTTACGGCCTGCATGCTCGCTGAATCGCCCAACGGCGATCCTTTGTCATCGGAGTGCTTCAGTCCAATTCGTTACCTCCTTGCACCGCTCCGACTGCTTCCGGCTGGAGCGACAGTTGCCGGGCGGGCTCCCACCCGCTGGGACACAGCGCCTTATCACGGCGCACGTAAACGACCAATTTATTTTGGCGAGACTCCTAAGGCATCTCTTGCTACGAGCCAGCCGCCGTACATCCGGGCAGGCGGCCGGTCGCGTCGCACCCCTGCACGTCGATCAGGACGCTGCCGGTCAGGTCTGCGCGGGTCAGCACGGCGCCGGTCAAGTCGGCTTCGGTCAGGTCGCTGCCGGTCAGGTCAACGGCAATCAGGAGGGCGCGGGCGAGCGTGGCGCGCCGGAGCTTCGCCTGGCTCAGGTCGGCGCCGCTGAGGATGGCCCCGCGCAGGTCGGCAGCGGTGAGGTCAGCGCCGCTCAGGTCGGCCCCGCGCAGATCGCTGCCCCGCAGGTCGGCCCCGCGCAGATCGGCGCCGGCGCACTGCGGCGGACACGGCGGCGGTTCCGTGGCGCACGCGGCAAGGGCCAGTACCACCACCACCGCCACGGCAGCGGCGGAGGTCAGGTGCCGGACGGTCACGATCACGGCTCTGTCGGTCATGGGGATTGGAGCCTACCACAGCGTGTCGAACGTGACCGGCCCTCGCGTGCCAGCCTGTCTCTCCTCCTCCCGCACCGTCTTCTCCTGGCGCTGGGGCGAATTGGCGAACAAGATGGGCGCGGTGACCTATCTGACGCGCCGCGGCATCTACGCGATCGCGATGGGCGACGAAGCCATGCAGGTGCTCAACCTGGAGGCAGGTTCGTGAATGCTACGCGGGCAGCGGGATGTAGCGTACCCCCGCGGCTTCCGCGCGCTGCCGGTCGGCGGGGTCGATCCGCTGGCCGACGACCACCGGCAACGCGTCATCCCCGAACACGGCCACCAGCGTATCGGCGCTCTGCCGGCTGCGGCCGATGTCGGCTCCGTTGATTCGATTCGCGACCTCGACCGCGATCCAGACCGGGCCACGGTCGCGGCTGCGCGCGTGCAGGATGATGTCGGTGGCGATGATCCGGTGCTCCTGCTGCCCGGTGATCCGCTCCTCGTCCGCCGCCTGCGCCACGCTGGCCTCGAAGTCATCGGGCGACTGGTGCAGGGCGCTCTGCACGATCCGCGCGCGCCGCAACCCGAGGTGCTGGCTCAGCAGCGGCCGGATCCTGCGGTGCACCCGCATCTCCAGGTCGGAGCCCTTGAGATAGCCCATGTCGTTCACGAGGTTCGAGGTCGTGGTCTTCAACTCGGCGACGTCGGCCTTCAGTTCGGCGACGTCGGCCTTCAGTTCGGTGATGTCCTTCTCGATGCGGTCCAGCCGCGCCGGCATACCGAGGAATTCGTTGGTCAACAGCGTACGCAACAACAACCGCTGCGCATCGGGGTTGGCGCGCAACTGCTCAATGATCCGCGCTACCAGCGATTCGGGATCGAACTGCGATGAACTGATGGACTTCGTGGCCATGGCCGTGCTTTCCGTTCGTTTGCCAACCTATCCACGGTCCGGTCGAGCCGTCAAGACGAAGACCCAGCCAGCTACCTCTCGGAGACCTGCCGCATGATATCCCGGATTTCCCTGAGGCGGCGGGCTCCCGCATCCCGGTATCTGCCATGCACTGCCGGCAGCCGTCAGTCCTCTCGGCTTGAGGTAGAAGATCGGGTGTCAATCTACCCAGGCGCGCAGGCGGAGTGTAAGGGGTCCCGGCCGACCCGCATCACTCCTTGACCACCACGGCGATACGGTTGTCGGGCGCCGCGCTCACGACCAGACGGACGGTTCCCGTACTGCGTCCGAGCGTGGCGTACATGTTGGAATGGGGCGGCGGTGTTGTCCGACAGCAGGGTGGCAACGGCCCAGTCGGCCAACGCCTGGCCGAACGATACCTCATGGCCCAGCCCGGCCAGCGCCGCTTCGACCGCGTCGACGTCCGAGCGGTCGCTCTGCACGATCGCGCTGAACAGCTCCGCGCCGCCGTAGGTGCGCGTCAGGTAGGCGCCGAGCGCGTAGTTGATCGAGTAGTTGGCGATTCTGCCTTGCCACGCGGTGACCTGCACGTCTTTGAAAAGGTTGTAGATGGGAAGACGGCCGCTGCCGGTACCCGGCTCGCCCGCCGTCGGATCGTCATGGGCGACCCCACGCGGTCCGGACACCATCATCTTGTCGGCGATCAGGTCCTCCGCCACTTCCGAGGCCATCTCGTTGAGCCACGTCTCGCTTCCGGCATCGCGCAGAACCAGCTTCTGATAGTAGTGGATCATGTGCTGGAACTCGTGGGCCAGGGTGCCGATGACGATGCTCGGACGGCGGTCGGTCACGTCCCAGGTCGGACCTTCCGGAATCGCATAGAAAGCCGAATCCATGAAGAAGATCAGCCGCTCGGCCGAGATACCGAACAGGGAATGATCGGAATCTTGCAGGTAATTGTGCACAGCCCAGTAGTACCCGACGATTCGGCATTCACCGGGTTGCGGGGCGCCGTCCCCTTCGATGTCGAACAGCAGGACGTGTATCTCGCGGGCGGACTCCGGAGGAATCAGGTTCGAGTCGGCGTGCGGACCCCACGGACTCCCGAATATCGCCGTGACCCAGTCGTGGATGTCGTTGCCGGCGCCGGGGCGGAGGAACCGTTCCGCCATCGCGTCGACCATTTCGCCGGTCACGCACGGCCCGGCGCCCGCGCAGCTCGGGCCCCAATCCCGGTCCGCCACCCAGAACGCCGCGGTCGTGGAGCCGTCGGCGACCACCCTGCGGGCAGTAGCAGGGACCTGGACGACTCCTCCATCGCCGAGATCGGCGAAGGTGAACCGGTCGCCCTCCGCGACTGCTGTCTGCGATCCTTGCGACTGCGCGTGCGGAAGCGCCCCCGTCGAGCGACGGCGCCGGGATGGCCCCCTGAGCCGCCGGCGCCCGGTTCGACACCATCTCCTCGCAGCCGGCCACAGCCAGAACGAGAGCTGCTGCTGAACAGAGTGTCTTCGACAGCCGAATCGCCTCTATTCTCAAAGACACGGTGTTGTGGGCTCCGGCGTTCTACGACGCGAATGCCCGCGGCGTGAACCCCTCCCGATTGGTGATGCTTGCGCTGCTGCCCGTGGCACGGATCACGTACAGTCCTTGGCGCTCCGCGTAGCTGTCGGAGCCTTCGTCCGCCTTCAGATACGCCACGGCTCCGTACACCGTGCTCCCCCGATACCGCGGCATCAGGTCGGTGAACTCCTGCATCCGCCCCACGAAGCGGTCGACCTGGCGCACCTTGAGGGTGGTCTTGACCTCGACCACCACCACCTCGGCGCCGTTGACGGCGATGATGTCGAACTCCCAGCTCCGCTCCCGGCGGTGTCGGACGTTGGTGAGCGTGTGTTCGACGTCGATGCCGCGCTGGCGGAGCAACTCGACCAGGTCGCCTTCCACCAGAGCCTCCATCAGTTTGCCCCACTGACCGTTGAACAGATCCTTCAGCTCACGCAGTTGGCGGTCGGTCTCCTTCATGTGCCGATCCGTCTCCTGCATCTGCCGGTCGGTTTCCTGCATCCGACGGTCGGTCTCGCGCTGACTTGCGGAGACCTCGCGCAAGATCGCCCACACCTCCTCCGGGGTCGCCGGTTGCCGCTGCAGCACCTCACTCATCACACGTCTCGCTCACCGTGCGGAAACCATACCGTTCTGCGCACGCAAGGGACGCCGCCACGAAAATGGCGACCCCGCTCCCATCGCCCTGCCAAGCCGGCCCTTTCCCCGCAGCCAGATCGCTGCCTTCAACGTATCGAACGTGACGGCCATGATCCCGTCCCCCATCGTATCCGCTCAGCGCCCCATGATAATCGCCATCCCGTGGGCCGGCTCACCCTTGATACCCACGATCCGAACGCCGCGCTTCACGTAGACTCGATCCATCCCCAGCATCCTTCTCTCCGGTCCAGTTCGATGTTTGTGCAAACACCAAACTACCAACCGGACGAGGTACTGCCGGGGGTCGGTCATTTTCTGAGCGGCGAATGACTCACTTTCTGAGCGGCGCGTGCAGCGACCGAGCTGCCGATCGTCGTCAACGTGCGCGGCTCCGCCTGCGCACTTCTTCCAAGTTGAGCACCTGCATGGCCTCGTCGCCCATCGCCACCGCATAGATGCCCCGCCGCGTCAGGTAGGTGACCACGTCGGCCGGTATGCTCAGCGACGAGAACACCGGCACGATCGGCAACTCCGGGTACTCCGGAACGTACTGCGCGAACTCGCCGCTCTCCAGAAACCTCACGAACGCTCGCGCGTACTCGGGGCGCGCCGTTGCCTTGGTCTCGTTGAGCAGCACCGCCTTCGTGCCGACATAGAGGGCGTCGAGCTCACGCTCGCGCGAGGGGTCGTCGCTGCGCGTGCGCACGGTGCGTGTGTAGAAGGCTCGCAGGTCGCCACAGTCGAATACCTCGCGGGCCAGGCGGCGGATGCTGGGAGCGACGATGTCCTCGACGATGGTACCCATCTTGTTGGCCAGCTCGCCCCAGCGCTGGTTCATCTCTTTCCGCTCGCGTGCGGCTTCCTCCCGCTCGCGTGCGGCTTCCTCCCGCTCGCGTTCGCCTTCCTGCTCCCTGCGCTCGATCATGCGCTCCAAGCGCCCGATCGCCTCCTCGGTGCGGGCGATGGAGGTGTCGGTGCGCGCCATGGAGGCGTCGGTGCGCGCCATGAACGCGGCGAAGATGCTTTCCAGACTGTCAGTCCTCTCCTCGACGACCTCCATCCGTTGCGTGAGCGTAGCCATGCCTTCGTACCTATGCCTGCCAACGATAGGTCAGGTTCGGCGGAGCAGGCAACCGCCGAGATCCACGCCCTGTTCCTCGACATCGATGGAGACGGTATCTCGTCGGAAAAGAGGCCACCCGCCGCACCCTCGGCGACTTCCACGGGTTGAACAACGTTCGGCAAGCTGAATCGGCCGTCGCCGTACCGGTACAACTCCGGCGGAGGCTGGAGCACCCCCCGCAACGCCCGTTCCACGTGGGCGAGGGGCGAGCGGTGGTCGGGATCGATGAGCCTGCACACGGCAGGTGCATCCAGTCTCAGACGGACCGCGAGTGCCGCCGTGGTGATACGCTGCCGCCGCATGGCCGTGTAGAGGGCCAGCTTGGCAGCGGCGACGGGTGGCACGGCGACCAATTCCTGGCCGTGGCCGGCAGGGTCCGGCGCGGGAATGTCCCTGCGCTCCCGAACGTATCCGGCCAGCGCGGCAAGGCATCTTCGGCCATCGCAAGCGCTTCCGCCCGGTCGTCGCCGCAGGTCAGCGCCCCCGCTACGTCCCTCTCGGCTGCCGGATATGACTACGGCGCCATATTGGGATTGCGCCGGCGGGACCTTCGCAAGTTCAGCAAACAGCCTCGCTGCACTGCCTTCGGCTCACCGTTCCCTCTGCCGGGTCGATAGAGGACTTGGCGAGGATGCGGTCGACCAGAGGTGGCTCACGTGGGGCGACCGGACCGGGGCGCACCTGAAGATGAGCGGGCGTGGCGCAGGGAGTGCTCGATGATCAGATGCACGTCGAGGTCGGCGAACGCGGCGCCGCGAACGGTGGCCAGGCCGCCGATGCGGTGCTTGAGGTGATGGGGGGCATCCTCGGCGGCGATGTCGGGGGTCACATAGATTCCCCACCTGATCGAGTGTTGGGGTCATCGAGATTCCCCAGTTGTGAGGGCGGCAGGGTCAGGTAGATTCCCACCCTCTAGCAGTCGCGCAGGGTCTCGGCGGCGCGTGCGCAGCGTGGCCGGGATCGTGTACGGCTGCTCGGCCTTGGCGCGCAGTTGAGCCTTGAGGCCCGGGGCGCCGGGCGGCACCTGGGCCAGAACGGCGATCACGCCGTAGCGGAACAGCGCCACCTCGCGGCGTAGCTTCTCCTCGGCGTCGTGGTGGTGGTCGGGTTCGCGGTGGTTCATGCGGTCCTCCTCGGTGATGGCGGGTCTTCGACCCCGACATCGGAGGAACGCTATCGGTCAGCCTCCGGGCGCGCAGGCCCCGAGTGGTGTTGGCCGCCTTGAGCGGTCAAACCGCGATCGTGTAGTGGCTCACCTCTACCGGCTCAGGGGCAGCACTCTCGTCTCGCTCCAGCTCTGCCAGATACAGCCAGATCGCGTCGGCCACCAGTTGACGGACCTCACTCTCGGATTCCCCGGCGACCCCGAGACCAGGAAGTTCCGGCACATACGCCGCGTATGAACCGGGGCCGTACTTCTCTACAACGACCAGATATTCAGTTTGCCGCATCGCCGCTCTCCATCTTGTCCTCGTTCATCCCGGCCTGTTTGAGCACATGGCCAAGCGTACCGGCTTTCATGTCTGCTACCCGCTTTTCCAGCCACCACCACTATGCCACGCTTGGTCGGATGTCGCATAACACGGTGGCTTCCTCGACGCCGTGCCACGTACCAGCCTGGTGTAACCGCCTCAACACCCCGCGCACCTTCATGACATCATCATAGACAGTAGAATCTCGATGACCCCAACACCCGAGCAGGGGGGTCGTTTCGAATGACCTGGGGTCACTTTCCCTGCCGATTCGCAGATGGTCCCATTGCGCCGGATCGGGTACCGTAGAGCGTAACCACCTCATGAGTACCCAGAAGTTCACGATCGAGATAGAGCAGGAGCAGGACCAACGCTGGATAGCTGAGGTTATCGAGTTGCCTGGCGTGATGGCTTACGCCGGTTCTCCCGACGACGCCAAGGCGAAGGTTCAAGCGCTCGCTCTCAGGGTCCTGGCCGACCGACTGGAGCATGGCGAGTTCATTCCGGAGTTCCTGAACATCACATTCGATGCGGCGTGAAGCAGTGGCCGAGCACGCGCGCGCGGCGAGTTCTCGCCGCTCTGGTCAACGTCGGATGGACAGTCAAGCGCCAATCTGGCTCTCACCGTACGCTCACGAGACCCGGCTGGCCCAACTACGTATTCGCGTTCCATGACAACGAGGAAATAGGACCGAAGATGCTCACCCGCATCGCACGACGCACCGGATTGGCGCCAGAGGATCTGTGAACGAGGAAGCGGGATCGATCATCCGCTGATCTGATGCCTTAGCGACAAGACACGCCGTAGCGGAACAGCGCCACCTCGCGGCGCAAGCTCTCCTCGGCGTCGTGGTGGTGGTCGGGTTCGCGGTCGGTATCCCGATCGGGCGGGTCTCGTTCCTCCCTTTCGGTATGTGCACCCGCCTTACTGGTCGCGGCCATCCTCGCTTGGCGGCCTCATCCGCCAGTGTGCCGCTCTCCGTTCCACGTCCCGCCACCCGACGGTTACCGGTTCGGTCCTCGGCATTCCAGGATCATCCTGCCTGAGCGGCACGCCTGGACCGGTTCCGTCCGTTGGTCGAGAGGACTTGGCGTGCTCCGGCCGGACCGCTCCGTCAGGGAGACGTCAGCACGTACCGCACGCCGGCCGCATCCGCGCGCTGCCGATCGGCGGGATCGATTCGACAGCCGACGACCACCGCCAGCGCCTGCTCTGCGAACACCGATGCGAGGGTGTCGGCGCTCTGCCTGCTGCGGCTGATGTCCGCTCCGTTGATCCGGTGACTCAGCAGCGGGCGAATCGAGCGATGCACCTTCATCTCCAGGTCGGAGCCCATGAGACCGCCCACGTCGTTGACGAGTTTGGCGGTCGTGGTCTCCAGCCTCGCGGTCCTCGCCTCCAGCTTCGCGGTCGTCGTCTTGAGTTCGGCGACATCGGCCTTCAACTCGACGATGTCCCTTTCGATGCTCTGCAGCCGCGCCGGCATGCCGAGGAACTCGTTGGTGAGCAACGCACGCAAGAGCAGACGCTGAGCCTCCGGATTGGCGCGGAGCTCCGCGATGATGCGGGAGACCAGCAACTCGGGATCGAGGTGCTGGTCGGTCAGTCTTTCCGCGGCCATGTGATGTCTCGCTGCCGATCGACCGATCGGCGTCAGAACAGCTTGTCCACCGCCACGAGGATGCCGACCCCCGCTCCGATCGCCCCGCCAAGCCGCACGGTCAGGCGGTGCGCGAGCTTGCTCATCTCGCCCATCATCGTCGCCTCCGTCTTCTCCAGATCCGTACGCAGCGCCATCTTCTCCATGTCGGCACGCAGCGACGTCTCGAGCTTCTTCATGTCGCCACGCAGCGACGTTTCCAGTTTCCCCATGTCGCCACGCAACGACACCTCCAGCTTTTCCATGTCTTCGCGCAACTTCTCCACGTCGCCGCGCAGGTGCTCCACGTCGCCGCGCAGATGCCCCACGTCGTCCTTCGTCGCGAGGTTCTCCACGAACCCGTCGGCGAACGTCGCTACCAGCTCGGTTGCCTGCTTCTCGCTGAAGCCGGCCTTTTCCCGCAGCCGCGTCGCTGCCTTCAGCGTGTCGAACGTGACGGCCATGATCCTGTCCCCCATCGTATCCGGTCAGCGCCCGCATGATAATCGCCATCCCGTGGGCCGGCTCACCCTTGATACCCACGATCCGAACGCCGCGCTTCAACTGCGGCTCATCACCTTCGCGGCGGGGCGAGTATCGGAACACTGCATCGTTGGCGGCGTGAACGGCCCCCCTGTGGCGTCCCTTCCGTCGTCGGCGACACCAGCCCGGCATCCATGACACCTGCCTCCAGGTATCCCCTCAGTTCCTCGACGCTCATGCCGTCGATCCCCGGCGCCCCAGCGTTGCGCTTCACCTGCTGGTAGGCGGCGCGCATGTTCTGACGCTCGACTACCTCCTCGAGCATCCTCTGCTCGCTCGGGTCGCCGTTCTCCATCCCCGCCGTGACGTTGACGCACCGCTCGCGCTACCTCGCCGATTCCGTCGGCTACCGGATATGACTACGACGCCACACTGGGAGTTGCGCCGGCGGCACTTTCACCCGCACGTTCAGCAGCTACCGGCTGCGCAGACGCTTGAGGAAGTCGGCCTCGCTGACGCACGCGGTGGCGGCTTCTGCAATGACGTGCTCGGGCAACTCGGCGAAGCCCGGCACGCCGGGGAATCCGGGCGACACCTCGACGCCGCGCGCCGCCAACAGCGCCCGCGCCAATGCGACGAGCCCTGCCGCGCGGCCTTCCGCCCTGCCTGCCGCATGGCCCTCCGCCCGGCTCCGGCGGCGCTGCGCACCGAGCAGTGGGTCGTCGTCCGGGCCGGTGCCTTCGCGCTCCCCGAGCACCGCGCCCACCCGTTCCAGCGCCGCGCTCGTCTCCGCCGAGAACGTCTCCTCGTTCAGCGCCGCGTGGATCTCCGCCGCCGTCCAGCCGGGAAACGCGCGGCTCGCCGCCGCCTCCCGGTACGCGCCGTCTTCCAGCAGGTGGATCGTCAAACCCGAGGGCCGGCTCCGCGGCCGGCTCGGCGCGCGTGCCTGCGGCACCTCCACCCACAGCTCCGGGAACCCCCATGCCTCGTACTGCGGCAGCTTGCGCCGGCGCACGTCGGTGGTGTGGTCCACCTCCAGCACCACGTCCGGGAAGTCGTGCTCGCCGATCGTCAGCACCGGCCGCGGCAGCCGGGCGCGCCGCGGGTGCAGGTACACCATCTCGTCCGCCTGCATGATGAGGCGCGGCTCGCCGTGCGCGTCGCGCTCGGTCAGGTCGGTGTGGCCGAAGCACTCGACCGGCGCCCCCCGCACCGCCGCGATGCGCTCGGTCAACCTCCCCAGGCGACGCGCGGAGCCCTCGTGATAGGAGTTGACCGGATCGCAGATCCAGGCGGTCTCGGTGGCGGCGTCCCAGTACTCGAGGCGCATCTCGCAGTCGTCGAGTTCCTCCCGCGGCAGGCGGACCGGTCTGCATCCGGGGAAGTCCGCCGCCGTCGGCGACTCCGCTCCCGGCGAGGCCTCGACCGGCGGAGAGACCGTGCGAACGGAAGCCATGCCGGCAACGTACGACATCCTGACCCCCTGATGCAAAACCCGGCGGGAATTCCATGTCGAAGCTGTCCGGGATACAACACCCACCATCAGCACGTCGTGGTTCACCCGGTCGAAGAACTTCTCCAGGTCCATGTCGACCACCCACCGCTTGCCGCACGCCACGTATTCACCCGCCTTCAGCACCGCGTCGTGGGCGCTGTGCCCAGGGCGAAACCCGTAGGGATTCCGAAAACCCCGGCTCGAACACCCGGCTCATCACCTGGTGCAGCGCTTGCTGGACCAGCCGGTCCACCACCGTCGGAATGCCCAGTTGGCGCATCCCGCCGCCCGGCTTCAGGGAGAATCCATGTGACCCCGACGCTCAGCGACCGTTCGCAGGAGTCGCCGGTGCCGGGCTCCTGCCACCGAAGGCGCGCGGGCGGAAGTCCCGCCGGTTGGTGATGCTGGCGCTGCTGCCCGTGGCGCGGATCACGAACAGCCCCTGCCTTTCGGCGTAGACGGCCGAGCCCTCGTCGGCCTTCAGGTAGGCGGCCGCGCCGTAGGCCAGCTTGTCGCCGTATTCCGGCATCAGCCGATGGAAGTGGCGCAGGGTCTGCAGGAAATGATCGACGTCGCGGACCTTGAGGGTGGTCTTGACCTCGACCACGACCACCTCGGTTCCGTTGGCGGCAAGGATGTCGATCTCCCAGGTTCGACCGTCATGGTCGCGCTTGAGGTTGTTGAAGGTGTAGTCGACGGTGATCCCGCGTTCGCCCACGAGCTTGATCAGATCGCCGTCGACCAGCGCTTCCATCAGCTTGCCCCAGTGGCTGGTGAACAGCTCGTTGAGCCTGCGGATCTCGCTGCTGTTGTCGTCCATGCGGCGGCCGGTCTCCTGAAGGCGGCGGCCGGTCTCCTGCATGAGGCGGTCGGTTTCCTGCATGCGACGGTCCGTTTCCCGCATGCGGCGGTCGGTATCGCGCTGGCTGGCAGAGAGTTCGTGCAGAACGGCCCACACCTCTTGTGGGGTGACGTCCTCTCGCCCGTTGGCAGCCATGAGCTCACGGTAAAGCGGCTTCCGCGAATCGCCAACCGGCTCGACGCGACGGGGCGGCTCCTCGGCCGGGAACCGGTCAGGCGGCTGCTCGCTATCCCATGCTCGACTTCGCTGCGATGCGGGCAGCCAGCGACAAGGTCATCCGCATCTTCGGCTTGCGAGATCCGGTGACGCCGGACGACGAGGTGGCCCAACTCTCCGGCGGCGAGCGCCAGTCAACAAAGACCGGGAGAAGATCCTCGACGCTTGCCAAGGAGGATTCCGTTGGCCACAGCAGGACACCGGAACGTCGTCAGCGTGCGAGGCTCCGCGCGCGCACCTCGTCCAGGTTGAGCACCTGCATGGCCTCGTCGCCCATCGCCACCGCATAGATGCCCCGCCGCGTCAGGTAGGTGACCACGTCGGCCGGTATGCTCAGCGACGAGAACACCGGCACGATCGGCAACTCCGGGTACTCCGGAACGTACTGCGCGAACTCGCCGCTCTCCAGAAACCTCACGAACGCTCGCGCGTACTCGGGGCGCGCCGTTGCCTTGGTCTCGTTGAGCAGCACCGCCTTCGTGCCGACATAGAGGGCGTCGAGCTCGCGCTCGCGCGAGGGGTCGTCGCTGCGCGTGCGCACGACGCGTGTGTAGAACGTTCGCAGGTCGCCGCAGCCGAATACCTCGCGGGCCAGGCGGCGGATGCTGGGAGCGACGATGTCCTCGACGATGGTACCCATCTTGTTGGACAGCTCGCCCCAGCGCCGGTTCATCTCCTTCCGCTCGCGGGCGGCTTCGTCCCGCTCGCGGGCGCCTTCCCGTTCCCGGCGCTCGATGATGCGCTCCAGGCGCCCGATCGCCTCTTCGGTCCGCGCCATGGAGGCGTCGGTGCGTGCCATGGACGCGTCGGTCCGCGCCATGAACGCCGCGAGGATGCTTTGCAGACTGTCAGTCCTCTCCTCGACGACCTCCATCCGTTGCGTGAGCGTAACCATGCTTTCGTTCCCGTGCCCGCCAACGATAGGTCAGGTTCGGCGGAACAGGCAACAGCCCGCGATGGCAGGTACTGGGGTTGCGTCGGGGCTCACGTGAGCACCGCGCAACGCTTCCGCGATCCGCAACGGCGCGTCAACGGAACGAGCCGTCGAGCCGCCGTCGCTCGCTGCCAACCGCGTGGTGGCCTTCAGCGTGTCGAACGTCGTAGTCATGGCGCAATCTCCTCATCACCGAGTCACTGCGACCGGCACGCCAAATCACCGACCCGCAGCAGGGTTCACCCGTGATAGCGCGCGATAGGCCGTGGCGCTTCAACCTCCCGCTGGCCGATCGCATCCTCGCCGCTCCGCGCCACGATCGCCCCACGCCTCCCCGGCGACGCCGAGACCAGGAAGTTCCGGCACATACGCCGCGTATGAACCGGGGCCGTACTTCTCCACACGACCAGATATTCAGTTTGCCGCATCGCCGCTCTCCATCTTGTCCTCGTTCATCCCAGCCTGTTTGAGCACATGGCCAAGCGTACCGGCTTTCATGTCTGCACCCGCGTTTCCAACCACCACCACAGGCAGCCCCTCGGCGCGCAGCAGCCGATGCACGGTGGAGTGCGCCAGGCGCATGCCGTCGGGCAGATGGCCGCTTGGCCTTGGCGCGGAGTTGAGCCATGCATAGACCATGGGGTGAGATTTCGACGATTCATCCGTTCGCTCTCGGTACGGCCCTTCTGGTTGTCAGCCTCCTTGGTTGGTCGGTCGGGTTCGCGCCCTCCCCTGAGTACGTTTACTTCCGGGCTTTCAACCGTCAGGGTCGCGCCTGTCGGCTACCGGATATGACGACCGCGCCACACTGGGATTTGCGCCGGCGGGACTTTCACCCGCACGTTCGGCAGCTATCGACTGCGCAGACGCTTGAGGAAGTCGGCCTCGCTGACGCACGCGGTGGCGGCTTCTGCGATGACGTGTTCGGGCAACTCGGCGAAGCCCGGCACGCCGGGGAATCCGGGCGACACCTCGACGCCGCGCGCCGCCAACAGCGCCCGCGCCAATGCGACGAGCCCTGCCGCGCGGCCTTCCGCTCTGCCTGCCGCGCGGCCTTCCGCTCTGCCTGCCGCATGGCCCTCCGCCCGGCTCCGGCGGCGCTGCGCACCGAGCAGTGGGTCGTCGTCCGGGCCGGTGCCTTCCCGCTCCCCGAGCACCGCGCCGACTCGCTCCAGCGCCGCGCTGGTCTCCGCCGAGAACGTCTCCTCGTTCAGCGCCGCGTGGATCTCCGCCGCCGTCCAGCCGGGAAACGCACGGCTCGCCGCCGCCTGCCGATACGCCCCATCCTCCAGCAGGTGGATCGTCAGCCCGGAGCGTCGGCTCCGCGGCCGGCTCGGCGCGTCCGCATCGGGCACCTCGATCCACACCTCCGGGAACCCCCACGCCTCGTATTGCGGCAGCTTGCGCCGCCGCGCGTCGGTGGTGTGGTCCACCTCCAGCACCACGTCCGGGAAGTCGTGCTCGCCGATCGTCAGCACCGGGCGCGGCAACCGGGCGCGCGCCGGGTGCAGGTACACCGACTGGTCCGCCTGCATGATGAGCCGCGGCTCGCCTTGGGCGTCGCGTTCGGTCAGGTCGGTGCTGCCCAGGCACTTCACCGGCGCCCCGCGCACCTGGGCGATGCGGTCGGCCAACGCGGTCAGGCCATGTGCGGGGCCTTCGTGGTAGGAGCTGACCGGATCGCAGATCCAGGCCGTCTCGGTGGCGGTGTCCCAGTATTCGAGCCGCATCTCGCAGTCGTCGAGTTCCTCCCGCGGCAGGTGAACCGGCCTGCAGCCGGGGAAGTCCGCCGCCGTCGGCGGCCGCTGCTCGGTCCGTGTCCGCGGCGCCGGCGTCGCCACGGGCGCCTGGACGGTGCGACCGGTAGCCATGCCGGCAACGTAGGGCATTCCACCGGCTCCCGCAACCCCGCGCGCCGCAGTCCTCCCACTCATTGCTTGCTCATGAGGCGCCGGGCGTTCCCATGGGCGAAGCAGAAGAGCGCGCCGCCGCCGCGGCGCCGGCCGACGCGGGTGATGTGTGGACGGGTCGTGGTCATGGCGCAGGCACCTCATCACCGAGTCATGTGCGGCCGGCACGCGAAGTGGCCGACCCGCAGCAGGGTTCACCCGTGATAGCGCGCGATATGTCCGTGGCGCTTCAACCTCCCGCAGTTACCTGAGCGGGACGACGTAACCACCCGGGCAGGGGAGGCGTTTTTCAATGCCGACCTGGGGTCACTTTCTCTGTCGATTCGCACCGCGTCGACGGCCGGCTACCGGTTGCGCAGACGCTCCCGGAAGTCGGCCTCGCTGACGCACGCGGTGGCGGCTTCCGCGATGACGTGGTCGGGCAACTCGGCGAAGCCCGGCACGCCGAGAAACCCGGTCGACACCTCGATGCCGCGCGCGGCCAACAGCGCTCGCGCCAATGCGGCAAGCCCTTCCGCCCTGCCTGCCGCATGGCCTTCGGCATGACCTTCTGCGCGGCCTTCCGCCCTGCCTTCCGCGCGACCTTCCGAATGGCCCTCCGCCCGGCTCCGGCGGCGCTGCGCGCTCAGCAGCGGGTCGTCGTCCGGGCCGGTGCCTTCGCGCTCCCCGAGCACCGCGCCCACCCGTTCCAGCGCCGCGCTCGTCTCCGCCGAGAACGTCTGTTCGTTCAGCGCCGCGTGGATCTCCGCCGCCGTCCAGCCCGGAAACGCCCGGCTCGCCGCCGCTTCCCGGTACGATCCATCCTCCAGCAGGTGGATCGTCAGCCCCGAGCGTCGGCTCCGCGAACGGCTCGGCGCATCAGCCTCCGGCACCTCAATCCACACCTCCGGGAACCCCCACGCCTCGTACTGCGGCAGCTTGCGCCGGCGCGCGTCGGTAGTGTGGTCCACCTCCAGCACCACCTCCGGGAAGTCGTGCTCGCCGATCGTCAGCACCGGCCGCGGCAGCCGAGCGTTCGTCGGATGCAGGTACACCATCTCGTCCGCCTGCATGATGAGCCGCGGCTCGCCGGCCGCGTCGCGTTCGGTCAGGTCGGTGCTGCCCAGGCACTCCACCGGCGCCCCGCGCACCTGGGCGATGAACGCGGCCAACTTCCCCAGGCGACGCGTGGGGCCTTCGTGGTAGGAGCTGACCGGATCGCAGATCCAAGCCGTCTCGGTGGCGGTGTCCCAGTATTCGAGGCGCATCTCGCAGTCGTCGAGTTCCTCCCGCGGCAGGCGAACCGGCTTGCAGCCGGGGAAGTCCGCCGCCGTCGGCGGCCGCTGCTCGGTCCGCGTCCGCGGCGCCGGCGTCGCCACGGGCGCCTGGACGGTGCGACCCGTAGCCATGCCGGCAACGTAGGGCATTCCACCGGCTCCCGCAACCCCACGTTCAGCCTGATCCCCGGCTCCGTGAGTGCCCCGGTTTGACTGTCGCTTCAAGAGAGCGCCGTTCCACTTCCCGCCACCCGACGGTTACAGGCTCGGCCCTCGCCATTCCAGGAACATCCTGCCTGAGCGGCACAACCGACGTGGCGAGGACGCACGGTGTGTGCGCTACGCGCCGAATGTCCGCGGCCTGAAGTCCTTTTCGTTCGTGATGCTCGCGCTGCTGCCGGTCGCTCTGATGACGTACAACCCCTGCCGCTCCGCATACACGTCCGCCGCTTCGTCCGCCTTCAGGTACGCCACCGCCCCATGGGTCCGCTTGCCCCGGTAGACCGACGGCGCCTCCCTGGGGAATTCCTTCAGCGTCTCGATGAAGTCCGCAACCTGCCTCACCTTGAGGGTGGTCTTCACCTCCACCGCCACCACCTCGTCCCCGTTTGCGGCGATGATGTCGATCTCCCAGCGCGGCGCGCCGTTTCGGCTCTTGAGGTTGCACACCGTGTGGTCGACGTCGATGCCGCGCTGGCGGAGCAACTCGACCAGGTCGCCTTCCACCAGAGCCTCCATCAGTTTGCCCCACTGACCGTTGAACAGATCTTTCAACTCGCGCAGTTGGCGGTCGGTCTCCTTCATGTGCCGATCCGTCTCCTGCATCTGCCGGTCGGTTTCCTGCATCCGACGGTCGGTCTCGCGCTGACTTGCGGAGACCTCGCGCAAGATCGCCCACACCTCCTCCGGGGTCGCAGGTTGCCGCTGCATCACGTCACTCATCACACGTCTCGCTCACCGTGCGCAAACCATACCGTTCTGCGCCGCAAGGGACGCCGCCACGAGAAGGCGACCCCGCTCCGATCGCCCTGCCAAGCCGGCCCTTTCCCGCAGCCACCGCGCTGCCTTCAGCGTATCGAACGTGACGGCCATGATCCTGTCCCCCATCGTATCCGCTCAGCGCCCGCGTGATAATCGCCATCCCGTGGGCCGGCTCACCCTTGATACCCACGATCCGACCGCCGCGCTTCAACTGCGGCTCATCACCTTCGCGGCGGCGCGAGCCGGCGTCTGCTTCGTCATCGAGGTTCAGGCGTCGACCCCGGCTCCGTGCCCGGCCAAGCCCTGCGCGGCTCCGGCGACTTCTGCGCCTGGGGCGACTCCAACCTCTACCTCGCGCGCTCCCGCTACGGCCTCCAGCTCATCGTCGAGCATCGCGCCGGTCCCGCACCACCGCCTATCTCCCTGCATCTGGCTGCACCCGAGCATGCCGCCGATCCCGGCGCCACAGCCGCTCATCTTCAGGTGCTCCCCGGCCCGGCCGCCCCACGTGAGCCGTCGCCGCTGGCCGATCGCATCCCGCCGCCCGGCTTCGGGGGGAATCTATGTAACCCCGGACACTCAGCGACCGTTCGCAGGAGTCGCGGGAGCGGGGTTTCTGCCACCGAAGGCGCGCGGGCGGAAGTCCCGCCGGTTGGTGATGCCGGCGCTGCTGCCGGTCGCGCGGATCACGAACAGCCCCTGCTTTTCGGCGTAGACGGCCGAGCCCTCGTCGGCTTTCAGATAGGCGGCCCGCGCCGTAGGCCAGCTTGTCCCCGTATTCCGGCATCAGCTTCCTGCATGCGGCGGTCGGTCTCCTTCTGACTCTCGGAGACCTGCCGCAGGATGTCCCTGATTTCCTGAAAGGTGGCCGGCTCCCGCATCCCGGCGTCTGCCATGCTGCCTGCAGCTCCCAACCTGCGTTCGGCCGCGAGCGGCCGTCAAGCGTGCCGGCGCCCGGCCGGCTACCGGCTGTGCAGACGCTCCCGGAAGTCGGCCTCGCTGACGCACGCGGTGGCGGCTTCCGCGATGACGTGGTCGGGCAGCTCGGCGAAGCCCGGCACGCCGGGGAACCCGGCCGACACCTCGATGCCGCGCGCCGCCAACAGCGCTCGCGCCAATGCGACGAGCCCTGCCGCGCGGCCTTCCGCCCTGCCTGCCGCATGGCCCTCCGCCCGGCTCCGGCGGCGTTGCGCACCGAGCAGCGAGCCCAGCAGCGGGTCGTCGTCCGGGCCGGTGCCTTCGCGCTCCCCGAGCACCGCGCCAACTCGCTCCAGCGCCGCGCTGGTCTGCGCCGAAAACGTCTCCTCGTTTAGCGCCACGTGGATCTCCGCCGCCGTCCAGCCCGGAAACGCCCCGCTCGCCGTCGCCTCCCGGTACGATCCATCCTCCAGCAGGTGGATCGTCAGCCCCGAGCGTCGGCTCCGCGGCCGGCTCGGCGCATCGGCCTCCGGCACCTCGATCCACACCTCCGGGAACCCCCACGCCTCGTACTGCGGCAGCTTGCGCCGCCGCGCGTCGGTGGTGTGGTCCACCTCCAGCACCACCTCCGGGAAGTCGTGCTCGCCGATCGTCAGCACCGGACGCGGCAGCCGGGCGCGCGCCGGATGCAGGTACACCATCTCGTCCGCCTGCATGATGAGGCGCGGCTCGCCGTGCGCGTCGCGCTCGGTCAGGTCGGTGTGGCCCAGACACTTCACCGGTGCCCCGCGCACCTGGGCGATGAGCCTGGCCGACTCCGTCAAGAGGCGTGCGGGGCCCTCGTGGTAGGAACTGACCGGATCGCAGATCCAGGCCGTCTCGGTGGCGGTGTCCCAGTATTCGAGCCGCATCTCGCAGTCGTCGAGTTCCTCCCGCGGCAGGTGGACCGGTCTGCAGCCGGGGAAGTCCGCCGCCGTCGGCGGCGGCTGCGCGGTCCGCGTCCGCGGCGCCGGCGTCGCCACGGGCGGCTGCACGGTGCGACCGGTAGCCATGCCGGCAACGTAGGGCATTCCACCGGCTCCCGCAACCCCGCGCGCCGCAGTCCTCCGACTCATCGCGTGCTCCATGAGGCGCCGGGCCTTCCCATCGGCGAAACAGAAGAGCGTGCCGCCGCCGCGGCGCCGCCGGGCGATGTGTGGTCGCGTCGTGGTCATGGCGCAGTCTCCTCATCATCGAGTCATGTGCGGCCGGCACGCGAGATGGCCGACCCGCAGCAGGGTTCACCCATGACAGCGCGCGGCATGGCCGTGGCGCTTGCCGTCGATCAAGGCGATCGAGCGCGAGACCAGGCCCGGCGAGGCCATCGAGGTCGACCTCGGTCGTCCCGAGTCGAACCGTCATCGAAGCCGGTGACGTGGTCGGCTCGATCCGCGCCGGCGGAGTGGGCCGCTCAGCGACCCGTTCGCAGAAGTCGCGGGAGCCGGGCTCCTGCCACTGAAGGCGCGAGGCCGGAAGTCCCGCCGGTCGGTGATGCCGGCGCTGCTGCCCGTCGCGCGGGTCACGAACAGCCCCTGCCTTTCGGCGTAGACGGCCGAGCCCTCGTCGGCTTTCAGGTAGGCGCCAGCCATGCGCTCACGCTACGGCGACTTCCGCGAATCGACAACCGGCTCGACGGGACCGGGCGGCTACGACCGGCGTCACGACGGCGCTCCACGAGCTGGTCGCCGAACTTCCTCGGATCCCGTCTCGCCACCGGCACCCTGTCGGGCAGAGCACTGGCGCGCGCCCGTAGGTGGACAGGAACATCCTGCCTGAGCGGCACGCCTTCCGGGCTTTCAGCCGTCAGGGTCGCCCCTCTCGGCTGCCGGATATGACTACGGCGCCACACCGGGATGTGCGCCGGCGGGACTTTCACCCGCACGTTCAGCAGCTCGCCTCGCTGCACTGCCGGGCCGGTAGAGGACTTGGCGTGCTCGGCGCACGCAGCACCTCCTGGCGAGAGCCCATGCCGGGGCGCACCAGCCAGAAGCAGCCGACGTTTCTTCGCCTGCCACATTCGAGTTCTTCGGTGGGGTGTCCGGGAAGGTGACGCCTGACAACCTGAAAGCCGCGGTCATCGTCGCCTCCTTCGAGGACCCACTGGCCAGCCGGCTACCGGCTGCGCAGTCGCTCCCGGAAGTCGGCCTCGCTGACGCAGGCGGTGGCGGCTTCCGCGATGACGTGGTCGGGCAGCTCGGCGAAGCCCGGCACGCCGGGGAACGCGGTCGACACCTCGATGCCGCGCGCCGCCAACAGCGCACGCGCCAATGCGGCGAGCCCTTCCGCCCTGCCTGCCGCATGGCCTTCGGCATGACCTTCCGCCCGGCTCCGGCGGCGCTGCGCGCTCAGCAACGGGTCGTCGTCCGGGCCGGTGCCTTCGCGCTCCCCGAGCACCGCGCCCACCCGTTCCAGAACCGCGCTGGTCTCCGCCGAGAACGTCTGTTCGTTCAGCGCCGCGTGGATCTCCGCCGCCGTCCAGCCCGGAAACGCCCGGCTCGCCGCCGCCTCCCGGTACGCGCCGTCCTCCAGCAGGTGGATGGTCAGCCCCGAGCGCCGGCTCCGCGGACGGCTCGGCGCATCGGCCTCCGGCACCTCGATCCACAGCTCCGGGAACCCCCACGCCTCGTACTGCGGCAGCTTGCGCCGCCGCGCGTCGGTGGTGTGGTCCACCTCCAGCACCACCTCCGGGAAGTCGTGCTCGCCGATCGTCAGCACCGGCCGCGGCAGCCGAGCGCGCGCCGGGTGCAGGTACACCATCTCGTCCGCCTGCATGATGAGCCGCGGCTCGCCGGCCGCGTCGCGTTCGGTCAGGTCGGTGCTGCCCAGGCACTCCACCGGCGCCCCGCGCACCTGGGCGATGAACGCGGCCAATTTCCCCAGGCGACGCGTGGGGCCTTCGTGGTAGGAGCTGACCGGATCGCAGATCCAAGCCGTCTCGGTGGCGGTGTCCCAGTATTCGAGGCGCATCTCGCAGTCGTCGAGTTCCTCCCGCGGCAGGCGAACCGGCTTGCAGCCGGGGAAGTCCGCCGCCGTCGGCGGCGGCTGCTCGGTCCGTGTCCGCGGCGCCGGCGTCGCCACGGGCGCCTGGACGGTGCGACCCGTAGCCATGCCGGCAACGTAGGGCATTCCACCGCCTCCCGCAACCCCGCGCGCCGCAGTCCTCCCACTCATCGCTTGCTCCATGAGGCGCCGGGCGTTCCCATGGGCGAAGCACAGAAGCGTGCCGCCGCCGCGGCGCCCGCGGACGGGGGGCATGTGTGGACGCGTCGTGGTCATGGCGCAGTCTCCTCGTCATCGAGCTGTCGAGGCCGGCACGGGAGATGGCCGACCCGCAGCAGGGTTCACCCCTGACAGCGAGCGGCATGTCCGTGGCGCTTGCCGTCGATCAAGGCGATCGAGCGCGAGACCGCCAAGCCCCGCAGGGTGCGCGAGCTGGCCGAGCAGGAACGCTGGCCGGATGCCGCCGACCTGCCCGGCGAGCGTCAGCTCCGAGAGCGGTTGTCAGCGCACTCGTTGCTCCGAGACCACCGTGCGCCGCTCCATCCACCGACACTCCCCGAAGGCGATGCGGCCGGTGATGCAGCAGGAGACCAAGCCCGGCGAGGTCATGGCAGGCCGACCTCGGTCGTCCCGGGCTGATCTGGGACACCGCCACCCGCTCGGGCGCCGCACCTGGATGTTCTCCGGGCACCCTGTCGGGTAGAGCACTGGCACGCGCGCCCGTAGGTGGAGGGTTTCCAGCCCCGCGCGACGGCCCTTCCCGACGCGGTAGCACCCACGTTCAGCCTGATCCCCGGCTACGTGGGCGCGATCCCCGGTTTGACCGTCGCTTCGAGCGTGCGGCTGCCATGTCACCGTTTCCCCGGCTCCGGTCCGGGCGATGCGCTGCCGTTCACTCCTCCTGAGCCCTGAGGCCCTCGCTCCGGCCGCGTTCTGTTGTCGCGGCCATCCTCGCTTGGCGGCCTCATCCGCCGGCGTGCCGCTCTCCGTTCCACTTCCCGACGCCCGACGGTTACAGGTTCGGTCCTCGGCATTCCAGGATTCCTGCCTGACCGGCACGCCTTCCGGTAAACGTCCGGGGTTCGCCTAAGGTGATCGGCTCGGCGGCGGGCGTGGAGCTGGGATGAGGGCGAGGTAATCGGCGCGCGTTCGCGCCGCCGGCAACGCTTCGAACAGCTCGCGGAGGTACCAGTACGGTTCACGGCCGTTGGCCTTGGTGGTCTCGATGACGCTGTAGATCGCTACGCTGGCAGCCGCCTCCGTGGTGCGAAGGGCTCCGGACCGGACCGTGAGATCCAGCCGCCACGGTTAGATTTTAGGTGAGGCATGCTTTCCGCAGGGTTAGATTCTTGATGAGGCAATGCGGTAGACACCGCCCTCGACCCCCGATAGCCTCGAGCGGAGCGCAAGCGTTCAGGAGGATAACATGGCCATCAGGCATTTCAGGGACCGGTTCCGTCAGACTTGGCCGACCGAGGTCTTGGAAGGCGAATTCGTATTGCAGGTGACGGCTCCCGTGATGTACAGAAATAGCATGGAAGGCGAGAAAGCCCCGGTTCAAAGGGGTTCACTAGCCGACAGTAGATTTCCCCACATGGTGAGACTCTTGGCGATCACTGTTTTCGCGCTTGCCCTCGTAGCCTGCGATTTGAACCGAGGCGGGACAGCTGTCTGCCCGTACACAAACGACGGAGAATGTGACGAGCCATACGTTTGCAAAATCGGGACGGATGTCAACGACTGCCGTAACGATACACCTCCACCACGTCCTACCGGCAAGGTGCTCGACGTGCCTATTGTTGCACAGCAGACCGAGGTATGGTGTTGGCAGCAGTGACGGAAATGATATTCCGGTACTATGATGTAGGTATCACTCAGTGCAACATACTTAGTGCCTGGACGGGAACAGATTGCTGCTTATTTAGCAATCTTTGCCTCTACCCTGCACCCATGGAAGTAATCCAGCGAACGCTTGCTGCATATGGCATACGGTCCCAGGCGATCAATAGAGGTCTTTCTTTTGCCGAAGTGAAGCGCGAGATTGACCAAGGCCGACCAGTAGTCGTGTTCTATACTGACTCCTTCGTAGGGCACTTCGTTTTGGCGTATGGGTATGACGCATCTGGCAGGGTTTACATTCACGACCCGGTCTACGGAACCTTCGCCGTCCCGTATGGTCTGACGTTCTCTTACCAAGGTCGGTTGGGATGGGGAGCCACGATCTACCGTATAGGATTCTAGCTCTACGAATGAACAATCACGACGACGAACAAGGGGTGGCCTGCGGGAACTGCGGAGGACACGCTGACGAGGAGGAGCAGTTCAAGCGGTGTCGGTTCTGGAGATTCTGGCCGGTTCACCGTGGGCGAGCTCGACGCCGTCAACGTCGAGATCGAGGTGTTGGGTGCGGTAGACGGGCCATCGAGGAGCGCAGCCTACCGCGTTCGAGAATGCCGTGCGAATCGGCAGGGAAAGTGACCTCAGGTCCGGCATTCAAGACCCCCCCTGCTCGGGTTGGCAGGTACTCGTATCATCGGCCGAGTGTGAAGTCAACGTCGGCGGTCGTGCCGCCGAGCCCGCGGTGCGGACTCTGTGTCCGCTTTGACGTCAGTAGTCAAATGTGACAATGATAACCACATCAGTTTCGTTACGAGGCCGATTGGATGGGTCCGTGCGGCGAGGAAGCCTATGAAGAGTTCCCCGTGGCCGTCCGTGATCGTGTCAACACGGCCCTGACGATCGCGGCGGAGGGGAGCAAGGCAGATATCGCCAAGCCCGTGAAGGGCTTCGGACCGGGTGTGATGGAGATCGCGGTGCGCTATCGATCCGACGCTTGGCGTGTGGTCTATGTCACGCAGATAGCGGGGACCTTGTGGGTGATCCATGCGTTCCAGAAGAAGTCGAGGACGGGAATCAAGACCTCGAAAGCCGAGATCGATCTCGTGCGGTCACGGCTGCGGCGGTTGAAGAGGGAGTTGCGGACATGAGAGAGGACGAGTTTGAGTTGGTGGAGGGCAGCGGGAACGTGTTTCACGACCTCGGCGATCCTGACGCTGACTTGAAACAGGCCAAGGCAATCGTTGCGGCACGGATCATCGCCGTGCTGGATGAGCGCACGCTGACGGTGCGCAAGGCGGAAGAGATGACCGGCTTCGCCGCGGCGGACTTCTCGCGCATTCGCAACGCGAGTCTCGGTCGATTCACGCTTGACCGGCTGATGAGGATTCTTGCCGCGCTCGACGGTCGCATCCGGGTCACCGTCCAGATGGAACCGGAGCGGACGGGGGCTGCTCCGCCGGGAGCCTGATGCGTGCACGTCCCAGTCCCTTCCGCACCACCACTGGTCATCGGGTAAAGGCAAGAAACCCTTGGCACTCCGTGTTCCAGCAACCAACTTCGCGCCGGCGTGAGATTTCGACGGTTGGTCCGTCGCTCTCGCCACGGCCCTTCCGGTTGTCAGCCTCCTTGGCTGGTCGGTCGGCCTCGCGCCCCCCTGAGTACGTTTACTTCCGGGCTTTCAACCGTCAGGGTCGCCCCTGTCGGCTGCCGGACATGCACGTTCAGCAGCTAAGGGGTTAGCGCGAAATAACCGATACAGTATGAGTGGGTGTCGAGAGGACGTTGCGAACGAAGTACGAAGCGCTCGCGCCGGTGCTGAACGAACGCACGCGGCGGCTGTGGGCGGCCGCCGAAGCCAAGGCGATCGGCCGCGGCGGCATCGCGGTGTTGGCTCGGGCCACCGGCATGTCGCGGACGCGGATCGCCCGCGGGATCGTGGAACTGGACTCAGACGATCCGTTGGATGCTCAGCGCACGCGGCGCCCGGGAGGCGGTCGCAAGCGGGTCGTCGACACCGACCCGACGCTGGCCTCGGACTTGAACGCGTTGCTGGAGCCCATCACCGCCGGGGAGCCCGACGACAGTCCCCTGCGCTGGACCTCCAAGAGCGTGAGCAAGCTCACCGCCGAGTTGCAGGCGCTCGGGCATGCGGTGGGTCGTCGCGTCGTCAACGAGCTGTTGCACCACCTCGGCTACACGCTGCAGGCGAATCGCAAGAGCACCGAAGGAACCCAGCACCCGGACCGCGACGCCCAATTCAACTACCTCAACGAGCAGGTGCGAGGCGCCCAGGAACAGGGCCAACCGGTCATTTCAGTAGACACCAAGAAGAAGGAACTGATCGGACCGTTCAAGAACGGCGGCCGGGAGTGGCGAGCGAAGGGCGACCCGGAGGAGGTGAAGGTCCACGACTTCATCGTCCCGGAGAATGGCAAGGCCATTCCCTACGGCGTATACGACCTGAGCCGCGACGAAGGCTGGGTCAGCGTGGGGATCGATCATGACACGGCTCACTTCGCCGTGAATGCAATCCGGAGTTGGTGGAACCGCATGGGCCGCTCAGCCTACGGCGGTACCGGCCACTTGGTGATCACCGCCGATGCCGGGGGCAGCAACAGCCCGCGAACGCGGCTGTGGAAGTGGGAACTGCAGCGTTTCGCGAATCGCACCGGATTGACGATCACCGTCTGCCACTATCCGCCGGGCACCAGCAAGTGGAACCGCATCGAGCACCGGCTGTTTTCGTACATCGCCATGAACTGGCGCGGCAAGCCGCTGGTCAGCTTGGCTACCGTGGTCAATCTGATCGGTGCCACGACCACACGCAGCGGCCTGCGGGTGCGCTCGGAGATCGATACGCGCTCGTACCCTCAAGGCGTGAAGGTGCCCGACGAGCAGATGCAGCGCATCAACCTGTCACGGCATGAGTTTCACGGCGACTGGAACTACACGATCCGACCGACCTCTGCTCAACAGTGAATGAATCGTTTATTTCCGCACGGGTCCTAAGCCTCGCTGCACTGCCTTCAACTCACCGTTCCCCCTGCCGGGTCGGTAGAGGACTTGGCATGCTCCGCGCACGCCGCACCTCCCGGCGAGAGCCCATGCCGGGCGCACCAACCAGAAAGCAGCCGACGTTCTTCGCCTGCCACATTCGAGTTCTTCGGCGGGGTGTCCGGGAAGGTGACGCCTGACAACCTGAAAGCGGCGGTCATCAATCGCCTCCTTCGAGGACCCACTGGCCAGCCGGCTACCGGTTGCGCAGACGCTCCCGGAAGTCGGCCTCGCTGACGCACGCGGTGGCGGCTTCCGCGATGACGTGGTCGGGCAGCTCGGCGAAGCCCGGCACGCCGGGGAACGCGGCCGACACCTCGATGCCGCGCGCCGCCAACAGCGCACGCGCCAATGCGGCGAGCCCTTCCGCCCTGCCTGCCGCATGGCCTTCGGCATGACCTTCCGCCCGGCTCCGGCGGCGCTGCGCGCCCAGCAGCGGGTCGTCGTCCGGGCCGGTGCCTTCGCGCTCCCCGAGCACCGCGCCGACTCGCTCCAGCGCCGCGCTCGTCTCCGCCGAGAACGTCTGTTCGTTCAGCGCCGCGTGGATCTCCGCCGCCGTCCAGCCCGGAAACGCGCGGCTCGCCGCCGCCTCCCGGTACGATCCGTCCTCCAGCAGGTGGATGGTCAGCCCCGAGCGCCGGCTCCGCGGACGGCTCGGCGCATCAGCCTCCGGCACCTCGATCCACAGCTCCGGGAACCCCCACGCCTCGTACTGCGGCAGCTTGCGCCGCCGCGCGTCGGTGGTGTGGTCCACCTCCAGCACCACCTCCGGGAAGTCGTGCTCGCCGATCGTCAGCACCGGCCGCGGCAGCCGAGCGCGCGCCGGGTGCAGGTACACCATCTCGTCCGCCTGCATGATGAGGCGCGGCTCACCGTGCGCATCGCGCTCGGTCAGATCGGTGTGGCCGAAGCACTCCATCGGCGCCCCGCGCACCGCGGCGATGAGTCTGACCAATCCCGTCAAGCGCTGCGTGGGGCCTTCATGGTAGGAGCTGACCGGGTCGCAGATCCAGGCGGTCTCGGTGGCGGCGTCCCAGTATTCGAGGCGCATCTCGCAGTCGTCGAGTTCCTCCCGCGGCAGGGGAACCGGCCGGCAGCCGGGGAAGTCCGCCGCCGTCGGCGACTCGGCGCCCGGCGAGGTCTCCACCGGCGCAGAGACCGTGCGACCGGCAGCCATGCCGGCAACGTACGGCATCCTGACCCCCTGATGCAAACCCGGCGGGAATTCCATGTCGAAACTGTCCGGGACACAACACGCGCCATCAGCACGTCGTGGTTCACCCGGTCGAAGAACTTCTCCGTACATCGCGTTTTCCCACGGTCCGGCTCGAAGCTCAGGCGCCGCCATAAGCTCACGACGGCCCTTCCCGACGCGGTAGCCACCCACGTTCAGCCTGATCCACGGCTACGTGGACGCGATCCCCGGTTGACCGTCGCTTCGAGCGTGCGGCTGCCATGTCACCGTTTCTCCGGCTCCGGTCCGGGCGATGCACTGCCCCTCACTCCTCCTGAGCCCTGAGTCCCTCGCTCCGGCCGCGTTCTGTTGTCGCGGCCATCCTCGCTTCGCGGCCTCATCCGCCAGTGTGCCGCTCTCCGTTCCACGTCCCGTCACCCGACGGTTACCGGTTCGGTCCTCGGCATTCCAGGATCATCCTGCCTGAGCGGCACGCCTTCCGGGCATTCACTGCCGAACGGATCGCCGCGGAGGCGGCCGTGATGCACGTGGACGACCACCGGGAGCGAGTCGAGCGCCGCATCGGCCGACCGAGGAAGGTGGACCGGTTCCGTCCGTTGGTCGAGAGGACTTGGCGTGCTCCGGCCGGACCGCTCCGTCAGGGAGACGTCAGCACGTACCACACGCCGGCCGCATCCGCGCGCTGCCGATCGGCGGGATCGATTCGATAGCCGACGACCACCGCCAGCGCCTGCTCTGCGAACACCGATGCGAGGGTGTCGGCGCTCTGCCTGCTGCGGCTGATGTCCGCTCCGTTGATCCGGTTGGCGACCTCGACCGCGATCCACTTCGCGCCGCCGTCCCGGCTGCCGCGCGCCTGCAGGATGAGGTCGGTGGCGACGATGCGGTCTTCCTGCTCGCCGGTGATCCGCTCCTCGTCGGCCGCCTGCGCGACCCTTTCCTCGAAGTCCTCAGGAGCGTCGCGCACGGCGCTCTGCACGATGCCGGCGCGCCGCAGGCCGAGATGCTGACTCAGCAGCGGGCGAATCGAGCGATGCACCTTCATCTCCAGGTCGGAGCCCTTGAGACCGCCCACGTCGTTGACGAGTTTGGCGGTCGTCGTCTCCAGCCTTGCGGTCGTGGTCTCCAGCCTCGCGGTCGTCGTCTTGAGTTCGGCGACATCGGCCTTCAACTCGACGATGTCCCTTTCGATGTTCTGCAGCCGCGCCGGCATGCCGAGGAACTCGTTGGTGAGCAACGTACGCAAGAGCAGACGCTGAGCCTCCGGATTGGCGCGGAGCTCCGCGATGATGCGGGAGACCAGCAACTCGGGATCGAGGTGCTGGTCGGTCAGTCTTTCCGCGGCCATGTGATGTCTCGCTGCCGATCGACCGATCGGCGTCAGAACAGCTTGTCCACCGCCACGAGGATGCCGACCCCCGCTCCGATCGCCCCGCCAAGCCGCACGGTCAGGCGGTGCGCGAGCTTGCTCATCTCGCCCATCATCGTCGCCTCCGTCTTCTCCAGATCCGTACGCAGCGCCATCTTCTCCATGTCGGCACGCAGCGACGTCTCGAGCTTCTTCATGTCGCCACGCAACGACATCTCCAGCTTTTCCATGTCTTCGCGCAACTTCTCCACGTCGCCGCGCAGATGCTCCACGTCGCCGCGCAGATGCCCGACGTCGTCCTTCGTCGCGAGGTTCTCCACGAACCCGTCGGCGAACGTCGCGACCAGCTCGGTTGCCTGCTTCTCGCTGAAGCCGGCCTTTTCCCGCAGCCGCGTCGCTGCCTTCAGCGTGTCGAACGTGACGGCCATGGTCCTGTCCTCCGATCCTATCCGGTCATCGCCGGGATGAGAATCGCCATCCCGCGGGCCGGCTCACCCTTGATACCCACGATCCGACCGCCGCGCTTCAGTCGCACGCGTCTGCGGTTCGTCCATGGCGGCGGCGGCGCGCGTGCCGGTCGGCCCCTCGGCGCGCAGCAGCCGGTGCACGGTGGAATGCGCCAGGCGCACGCCGTCGGGCTGATGGCCGTTGCCGATGGCGCCGACGATGACCTGCCGCACCGACCGAGGTCGGCGTGCCGTTTCGGATACCGCGCATCGAAGCCGCCGCGTCGGTGACGCTGCAGCCAGTCGCGCAGGGTCCCAGCGGCCACGCGCGTGCGCAGCGTGCCCGGGATCGTGTACTGCGGCGTGGCCTTGGCGCGCAGTCGAGCCATGAGGCCCCGGGTGGCGTTGGCCGCCGAAATCCGGATGCCCCCCGGTGATGCCGTGGGCACGGAATCCGAGCGGCGCCGCCAGGCAGTCGGGCGGCAGGCTGAACGTCTGGTGACTTTCCCGGCAGTACCAGCGCGCGATCAGCGTCCCGGCCGGCCTTCGCGGCACAGACCGCATTCGCCCGTCTTCCCACCCGATCCGTCAGCGGATCATTCTGACCAATTCACCCGCTCTCTCGACGATTCAATTCGGGATACAACACCTTGTCGTGACGTTTGACGCACCGCTCGCGCTACCTCGCGGATTCCGTTGGCCACAGCAGGACACCGGAACGTCGTCAGCGTGCGGGGCTCCGCGCGCGCACCTCGTCCAGGTTGAGCACCTGCATGGCCTCGTCGCCCATCGCCACCGCATAGATGCCCCGCCGCGTCAGGTAGGTGACCACGTCGGCCGGTATGCTCAGCGACGAGAACACCGGCACGATCGGCAGTTCCGGGTACTCCGGAACGTAGCGCGCGAACTCGCCGCTCTCCAGAAACCTCACGAACGCCCGCGCGTACTCGGGGCGCGCCGTTGCCTTGGTCTCGTTGAGCAGCACCGCCTTCGTGCCGACGTAGAGCGCGTCGAACTCGCGCTCGCGCGAGGGGTCGTCGCTGCGCGTGCGTACGACGCGTGTGTAGAACGTTCGCAGGTCGCCGCAGTCGAATACCTCGCGGGCCAGGCGGCGGATGCTGGGAGCGACGATGTCCTCGACGATGGTACCCATCTTGTTGGACAGCTCGCCCCAGCGCCGGTTCATCTCCTTCCGCTCGCGGGCGGCCTGCTCCTTCATCTCTTCCCGGTCGCGGGCGGCTTCTTCCCGCTCGCGGGCGCCTTCCCGTTCCCGGCGCTCGATGATGCGCTCCAGGCGCCCGATCGCCTCCTCGGTGCGGGCCATGGCGGCGTCGGTCCGCGCCATGGAGGCGTCGGTGCGTGCCATGGAGGCGTCGGTGCGCGCCATGAACGCGGCGAGGATGCTTTGCAGACTGTCAGTCCTCTCCTCGACGACCTCCATCCGTTGCGTGAGCGTAGCCATGCCTTCGTTCCCGTGCCCGCCAACGATAGGTCAGGTTCGGCGGAACAGGCAACAGCCCGCGATGGCAGGTACTGGGGTTGCGTCGGGGCTCACGTGAGCACCGCGCAACGCATCCGCGATCCGCAACGGCGCGTCAACGGAACGAGCCGTCGAGCCGCCGTCGCTCGCTGCCAACCTCATGGTGGCCTTCCGTGTGTCGAACGTCGTAGTCGTCATCGCGCCATCTCCTCAACATCACCGAGTCATTGCGGCCGGCAGCTCAATCGCCGACCCGCAGCACGGTTCATTCACCCGTGATAGCGCGCGATAGGCCGTGGCGCTTCAACCTCCCGCAGCTAACCGGAGCGGGACGAGGTAACATTGCAACGCCACGGGCTCGCGCCCTCCCTTGAGTACGCCACTTCCGGGCTTGCAACCGTCAGGGTCGCCCCTCTCGGCTGCCGGATATGACTACGGCGCCACACTTGGGATTTGCGCCGGCGGGACTTTCACCCGCAAGGTCAGCAGCTATCCTCGCTGCACTGCCTTCAACTCACCGTTCCCCCTGCCGGGCCGGTAGAGGACTTGGCTTGTTCGGCGCACGCCGCACCTCCGGGCGAGAGCCCATGCCGGGCGCACCAGCCAGAAGCAGCCGACGTTTCTTCGCCTGCCACATTCGAGTTCTTCGGTGGGGTGTCCGGGAAGGTGACGCCTGACAACCTGAAAGCCGCGGTCATCGTCGCCTCCTTCGAGGTCCCGCTGGTCAGCCGGCTACCGGTTGCGCAGACGCTCCCGGAAGTCGGCCTCGCTGACGCACGCGGTGGCGGCTTCCGCGATGACGTGGTCCGGCAGCTCGGCGAAGCCCGGCACGCCGAGAAACCCGGTCGACACCTCGATGCCGCGCGCGGCCAACAGCGCTCGCGCCAATGCGGCGCGCCCTTCCGCTCGGCTCCGGCGGCGCTGCGCGCCCAGCAGCGGGTCGTCGTCCGGGCCGGTGCCTTCGCGCTCCCCGAGCACCGCGCCCACCCGTTCCAGCGCCGCGCTCGTCTCCGCCGAGAACGTCTGTTCGTTCAGCGCCGCGTGAATCTCCGCCACCGTCCAGCCGGGAAACGCGCGGCTCGCCGCCGCTTCCCGGTACGCGCCACCCTCCAGCAGGTAGATGGTCAGCCCCGACCGCCGGCTCCGCGGACGGCTCGGCGCGTCCGCATCGGGCACCTCGACCCACACCTCCGGAAACCCCCACGTCTCGTACTGCGGCAGCTTGCGTCGGCGCACGTCGGTGGTGTGGTCCACCTCCAGCACCACCTCCGGGAAGTCGTGCTCGCCGATCGTCAGCACCGGCACCGGCAGCCGGGCGCGCGCCGGATGCAGGTACACCATCTCGTCCGCCTGCATGATGAGGCGCGGCTCGCCGTGCTCGCCGTGCTCGTCGCGCTCGGTCAGGTCGGTGTGGCCGAAGCACTCCATCGGCCCACCGCGCACCGCGGCGACGCGCTCGGCCAATCTCCCCAGGCGCTGCGTGGGGCCTTCGTGGTAGGAGCTGACCGGATCGCAGATCCAGGCGGTCTCGGTGGCGGCGTCCCAGTATTCGAGGCGCATCTCGCAGTGGTCGAGTTCCTCCCGCGGCAGGCGAACCGGCTTGCATCCAGGGAAGTCCGCCGCCGTCGGCGGCGGCTGCTCGGTCCGTGTCCGCGGCGCCGGCGTCGCCACGGGCGCCTGGACGGTGCGACCGGTAGCCATGCCGGCAACGTAGGGCATTCCACCGGCTCCCGCAACCCCGCGCGCCGCAGTCCTCCGACTCATTGCTTGCTCCATGAGGCGCCGGGCGTTCTCATGGGCGAAGCACAAAGCGTGCCGCCGCCGCGGCGCCCGCGGACGGGGGGCATGTGTGGACGCGTCTAGGTTCGGTCCTCGGCATTCCAGGATCATCCTGCCTGACCGGCACGCCTTCCGGGCTTTCAACCGTCAGGGTCGCCGAGCGGGGGCTGCCGACATGCGCGACGGCGCTGAGCGTTCAGGGAGACGTCAGCACGTACCGCACGCCGGCCGCATCCGCGCGCTGCCGATCGGCGCGATCGATCCGATAGCCGACGACCACCGCCAGCGCCTGCTCTGCAAACACCGATGCGAGAGTGTCGGCGCTCTGCCTGCTGCGGCTGATGTCCGCTCCGTTGATCCGGTTGGCGACCTCGACCGCGATCCAGACCCCGCCGCCGTCCCGGCCGCTGCGCGCCTGCAGGATGAGGTCGGTGGCGACGATGCGGTCTTCCTGCTCGCCGGTGATCCGCCCGTCGTCCGCCGCCTGCGCGATCCTGGCCTCGAAGTCCTCCGGGGCGTCGCGCACGGCGCTCTGCACGATGCGGGCGCGCCGCAGGCCGAGATGCTGACTCAGCAGCGGGCGAATCGAGCGATGCACCTTCATCTCCAGGTCGGAACCCTTGAGATCGCCCACGTCGTTGACGAGTTTGGCGGTCGTCGTCTTGAGTTCGCCCACGTCGTCGACGAGTTTCGCGGTCGTCGTCTCCAGCCTCGCGGTCCTCGTCTTGAGCTCGGACACATCGGCCTTCAACTCGACGATGTCCTTTTCGATGTTCTGCAGCCGCGCCGGCATGCCGAGGAACTCGTTGGTGAGCAACGCACGCAAGAGCAGACGCTGAGCCTCCGGATTGGCGCGGAGCTCCGCGATGATGCGGGACACCAGCGACTCGGGATCGAGGTGCCGGTCGGTCAGTCGTTCCGTGGCCACGTGATGCTCTCCCGCTCGTCCACGAACCTATCGACGGCGTGGCTCCCCGGTCAAGCAGAACACCTCGTCCCCGTTCCCCCCGGTAGATATTCGTGATGGCCCCGGCTCCGTGAGTGCTGTCCCCGGTTTGACGGTCGCTTCGAGCGTGCGGCTGCCATGTCACCGTTTCCCCGGCTCCGGTCCGGGCGATGCACTGCCGTTCACTCCTCCTGAGCCCTGAGGCCCTCGCTCCGGCCGCGTTCTGTTGTCACGGCCTTCCTCGCTTGGCGGCCTCATCCGCCAGTGTGCCGCTCTCTGCTCCATTTCCCGCCACCCGACGGTTACAGGTCCGGTCCTCGGCATTCCACGATTCATCCTGCCTGAGCGGCACGCCTTCCGGGCTTTCACTGCTGAACTATCCAGAATTGCCGCCTTCAACTTCCGCCGGGAGCCTGTTGCGTGCACGTCCCAGTCCCTTCCGCACCAGCACTGGCCATCGGGTAAAGGCAAGAAACCCTTGGCACTCCAAGTACCAGCAACCAACTTCGTGCTGGGGTGAGATTTCGACGATTCATCCGTTCGCTCTCGCTGTGGGGTGCCGGATATGACTACGGCGCCACACTGGGATTTGCGCCGGCGGGACTTTCACCCGCACGTTCGGCAGCTATCGACTGCGCAGACGCTTGAGGAAGTCGGCCTCGCTGACGCACGCGGTGGCGGCTTCTGCGATGACGTGGTCGGGCAACTCGGCGAAGCCCGGCACGCCGGGGAATCCGGGCGACACTTCGACGCCGCGCGCCGCCAACAGCGCCCGCGCCAATGCGACGAGCCCTGCCGCGCGGCCCTCCGCCCGGCTCCGGCGGCGCTGCGCGCCCAGCAGTGGGTCGTCGTCCGGGCCGGTGCCTTCCCGCTCCCCGAGCACCGCGCCCACCCGCTCCAGCACCGCGCCGGTTTCCGCCGAGAACGTCTGTTCGTTCAGCGCCGCGTGGATCTCCGCCGCCGTCCAGCCGGGAAACGCGCGGCTCGCCGCCGCCTGCCGGTACGCCCCATCCTCCAGCAGGTGGATGGTCAGCCCCGAGCGCCGGCTCCGCGGACGGCTCCGCTCATCTGCCTCTGGCACCTCGATCCACAGCTCCGGGAACCCCCACGCCTCGTACTGCGGCAGCTTGCGCCGCCGCGCGTCGGTGGTGTGGTCCACCTCCAGCACCACGTCCGGGAAGTCGTGCTCGCCGATCGTCAGCACCGGCACCGGCAGCCGAGAGCGCGCCGGGTGCAGGTACACCATCTCGTCCGCCTGCATGATGAGACGCGGCTCGCCGTGCGCGTCGCGCTCGGTCAGGTCGGTGCTGCCGAAGCACTTCACCGGCGCGCCCCGCACCGCGGCGATGAGCCTGGCCGACTCCGTCAAGAGGCGCGCGGGGCCTTCGTGGTAGGAGCTGACCGGATCGCAGATCCAGGCCGTCTCGGTGGCGGTGTCCCAGTATTCGAGCCGCATCTCGCAGTCGTCGAGCTCCTCCCGCGGCAGGTGGACCGGTCTGCAGCCGGGGAAGTCCGCCGCCGTCGGCGACCGGTCGCCCGGCGAGGTCTCGACCGGCGGACGGAGCGTGCGAACGGAAGCCATGCCGCCAACGTACGGCATCCTGACCGCTGATGCAAACCCGGCCCGAGGCTCACACCGTCAGCCGAACGCCTGCGGTTGGCTCCTGCCTGATGGTTACTGGACTTTGAGTCTTTGGCCCCCTCATCCAGCGCGGCTGCCTCATATGTGGTTCCTGTTCGTCGGGCCAGCGCTTTGTCTCCGGGTTCCTTCAGATCCCGCCTTGCGACGGGCACCCTGTCCGTTTACTTCCGGGCTTTCAACCGACAGGGTCGCCCCTGTCGGCTACCGGATATGACGACCGCGCCACACTGGGATTTGCGCTGGCGGGACTTCATCCGCACGTTCAGCAGCTATCGGCTGCGCAGACGCTTGAGGAAGTCGGCCTCGCTGACGCAGGCGGTGGCGGCTTCTGCGATGACGTGGTCGGGCAACTCGGCGAAGCCCGGCACGCCGGGGAATCCGGCCGACACCTCGACGCCGCGCGCCGCCAACAGCGCCCGCGCCAATGCGGCAAGCCCTTCCGCGCGACCTTCCGCATGGCCCTCCGCTCGGCTCCGGCGGCGCTGCGCGCCCAGCAGTGGGTCGTCGTCCGGACCGGTGACTTCGCGCTCCCCGAGCACCGCGCCCACCCGTTCCAGCACCGCGCTCGTCTCCGCCGAGAACGTCTGTTCGTTCAGCGCCGCGTGGATCTCCGCCGCCGTCCAGCCCGGAAACGCGCGGCTCGCCGCCGCCTCCCGGTACGCGCCGTCCTCCAGCAGGTGGATGGTCAGTCCCGACCGCCGGCTCCGTGGACGGCTCGGCGCATCGGCCTCCGGCACCTCGATCCACAGCTCCGGGAACCCCCACGCCTCGTACTGCGGCAGCTTGCGCCGCCGCGCGTCGGTGGTGTGGTCCACCTCCAGCACCACGTCCGGGAAGTCGTGCTCGCCGATCGTCAGCACCGGCACCGGCAGCCGGCCGCGCGCCGGGTGCAGGTACACCGACTGGTCCGCCTGCATGATGAGCCGCGGCTCGCCGGCCGCGTCGCGCTCGGTCAGGTCGGTGCTGCCGAGGCACTTCACCGGCGCCCCGCGCACCGCGGCGATGCGGTCGGCCAACGCGGTCAGGCCATGTGCGGGGCCTTCGTGGTAGGAGCTGACCGGATCGCAGATCCAGGCCGTCTCGGTGGCGGTGTCCCAGTACTCGAGCCGCATCTCGCAGTCGTCGAGTTCCTCCCGCGGCAGGTGAACCGGCCTGCAGCCGGGGAAGTCCGCCGCCGTCGGCGGCCGCTGCTCGGTCCGTGTCCGCGGCGCCGGCGTCGCCACGGGCGCCTGGACGGTGCGACCGGTAGCCATGCCGGCAACGTAGGGCATTCCACCGGCTCCCGCAACCCCGCGCGCCGCAGTCCTCCCACTCATCGCTTGCTCATGAGGCGCCGGGCGTTCCCATCGGCGAAGCAGAAGAGCGCGCCGCCGCCGCGGCGCCGGCCGACGCGGGTGATGTGTGGACGGGTCGTGGTCATGGCGCAGGCACCTCATCACCGAGTCATGTGCGGCCGGCACGCGAAGTGACCGACCCGCAGCAGGGTTCACCCGTGATAGCGCGCGATATGTCCGTGGCGCTTCAACCTCCCGCAGTTACCTGAGCGGGACGACGTAACCACCCGGGCAGAGGAGGCGTTTTTCAATGCCGACCTGGGGTCACTTTCTCTGTCGATTCGCACCGCGTCGACGGCCGGCTACCGGTTGCGCAGACGCTCCCGGAAGTCGGCCTCGCTGACGCAGGCGGTGGCGGCTTCCGCGATGACGTGGTCGGGCAACTCGGCGAAGCCCGGCACGCCGGGGAATCCGGCCGACACCTCGACGCCGCGCGCCGCCAACAGCGCCCGCGCCAAACCGGCGCGCCCTTCCGCCCGGCTCTGGCGGCGCTGCGCACCGAGCAGTGAGCCCAGCAGCGGGTCGTCGTCCGGGCCGGTGCCTTCGCGCTCCCCGAGCACCGCGCCCACCCGTTCCAACGCCGCGCTCGTCTCCGCCGAGAACGTCTGTTCGTTCAGCGCCGCGTGGATCTCCGCCGCCGTCCAGCCCGGAAACGCCCGGCTCGCCGCCGCTTCCCGGTACGATCCATCCTCCAGCAGGTGGATCGTCAGCCCCGAGCGCCGGCTCCGCGAACGGCTCGGCGCATCAGCCTCCGGCACCTCAATCCACACCTCCGGGAACCCCCACGCCTCGTACTGCGGCAGCTTGCGCCGGCGCGCGTCGGTAGTGTGGTCCACCTCCAGCACCACCTCCGGGAAGTCGTGCTCGCCGATCGTCAGCACCGGCACCGGCAGCCGAGCGTTCGTCGGATGCAGGTACACCATCTCGTCCGCCTGCATGATGAGCCGCGGCTCGCCGGCCGCGTCGCGTTCGGTCAGGTCGGTGCTGCCCAGGCACTCCACCGGCGCCCCGCGCACCTGGGCGATGAACGCGGCCAATTTCCCCAGGCGACGCGTGGGGCCTTCGTGGTAGGAGCTGACCGGATCGCAGATCCAAGCCGTCTCGGTGGCGGTGTCCCAGTATTCGAGGCGCATCTCGCAGTCGTCGAGTTCCTCCCGCG
The DNA here is from genome assembly GCA_965208175.1 of Spirochaetia bacterium. Lineage (GTDB taxonomy): Bacteria > Spirochaetota > Spirochaetia > SZUA-6 > Bin103 > CATQHW01. The sequence goes on from CBDBOG010000001.1 coordinate 78,520, forward strand.
GCAGGCGAACCGGCTTGCAGCCGGGGAAGTCCGCCGCCGTCGGCGGCGGCTGCTCAATCCGTGTCCGCGGCGCCGGCGTCGCCACGGGCGCCTGGACGGTGCGACCCGTAGCCATGCCGGCAACGTAGGGCATTCCACCGCCTCCCGCAACCCCGCGCGCCGCAGTCCTCCGACTCATCGCTTGCTCATGAGGCGCCGACAGGGTCGCCCCTGTCGGCTACCGGATATGACGACCGCGCCACACTGGGATTTGCGCTGGCGGGACTTCATCCGCACGTTCAGCAGCTATCGGCTGCGCAGACGCTTGAGGAAGTCGGCCTCGCTGACGCAGGCGTTGGCGGCTTCGGCGATGACGTGGTCGGGCAGCTCGGCGAAGCCCGGCACGCCGAGAAACCCGGTCGACACCTCGATGCCGCGCGCCGCCAACAGCGCTCGCGCCAAACCGGCAAGCCCTTCCGCCCTGCCTGCCGCATGGCCTTCGGCATGACCTTCTGCGCGGCCTTCCGCCCTGCCTTCCGCGCGACCTTCCGAATGGCCCTCCGCTCGGCTCCGGCGGCGCTGCGCACCGAGCAGCGGGTCGTCGTCCGGGCCGGTGCCTTCGCGCTCCCCGAGCACCGCGCCCACCCGTTCCAGCGCCGCGCTCGTCTCCGCCGAGAACGTCTGTTCGTTCAGCGCCGCGTGGATCTCCGCCGCCGTCCAGCCCGGAAACGCCCGGCTCGCCGCCGCTTCCCGGTACGATCCATCCTCCAGCAGGTGGATCGTCAGCCCGGAGCGTCGGCTCCGCGGACGGCTCGGCGCATCGGCCTCCGGCACCTCGATCCACAGCTCCGGGAACCCCCACGCCTCGTACTGCGGCAGCTTGCGCCGCCGCGCGTCGGTGGTGTGGTCCACCTCCAGCACCACCTCCGGGAAGTCGTGCTCGCCGATCGTCAGCACCGGCACCGGTAGCCGGGCGCGCGCCGGGTGCAGGTACACCGACTGGTCCGCCTGCATGATGAGCCGCGGCTCGCCTTGGGCGTCGCGTTCGGTCAGGTCGGTGCTGCCGAGGCACGTCACCGGCGCCCCGCGCACCGCGGCGATGAGCTTGGTCAACCCGGCCAAGCCATGCGCAGGGCCTTCGTGGTAGGAGCTGACCGGATCGCAGATCCAGGCCGTCTCGGTGGCGGTGTCCCAGTATTCGAGCCGCATCTCGCAGTCGTCGAGTTCCTCCCGCGGCAGGTGAACCGGCCTGCAGCCGGGGAAGTCCGCCGCCGTCGGCGGCGGCTGCTCGGTCCACGTCCGCGTCGGCGCCGCCACGGGCGCCTGGACGGTGCGACCGGTAGCCATGCCGGCAACGTAGGGCATTCCACCGGCTCCCGCAACCCCACGCGCCGCAGTCCTCCGACTCATCGCTTGCTCCATGACAAGATACCGCCGGACCTTGTCCTTCTCGCAGATAGGGGTGCGTGGCGCCGCGCGTTCCCATGGGCGAAGCAGAAGAGCGTGCCGCCGCCGCGGCGCCGGCCGACGCGGGTGATGTGTGGACGGGTCGTGGTCATGGCGCAGGCACCTCATCACCGAGTCATGTGCGGCCGGCACGCGAAGTGGCCGACCCGCAGCAGGGTTCACCCGGTGATAGCGCGCGATATGTCCGTGGCGCTTCAACCTCCCGCAGTTACCTGAGCGGGACGACGTAACCACCCGGGCAGGGGAGGCGTTTTTCAATGCCGACCTGGGGTCACTTTCTCTGTCGATTCGCACCGCGTCGACGGCCGGCTACCGGTTGCGCAGACGCTCCCGGAAGTCGGCCTCGCTGACGCACGCGGTGGCGGCTTCCGCGATGACGTGGTCGGGCAACTCGGCGAAGCCCGGCACGCCGGGGAATCCGGCCGACACCTCGACGCCGCGCGCCGCCAACAGCGCCCGCGCCAAACCGGCGCGCCCTTCCGCCCGGCTCTGGCGGCGCTGCGCACCGAGCAGTGAGCCCAGCAGCGGGTCGTCGTCCGGGCCGGTGCCTTCCCGCTCCCCGAGCACCGCGCCCACCCGTTCCAGCACCGCGCTCGTCTCCGCCGAGAACGTCTGTTCGTTCAGCGCCGCGTGGATCTCCGCCGCCGTCCAGCCCGGAAACGCCCGGCTCGCCGCCGCCTGCCGATACGCCCCATCCTCCAGCAGGTGGATCGTCAGCCCGGAGCGTCGGCTCCGCGGCCGGCTCGGCGCATCGGCCTCCGGCACCTCGATCCACAGCTCCGGGAACCCCCACGCCTCGTACTGCGGCAGCTTGCGCCGCCGCGCGTCGGTGGTGTGGTCCTCCTCCAGCACCACCTCCGGGAAATCGTGCTCGCCGATCGTCAGCACCGGCACCGGCAGCCGGGCGCGCGCCGGGTGCAGGTACACCGACTGGTCCGCCTGCATGATGAGCCGCGGCTCGCCGGCCGCGTCGCGTTCGGTCAGGTCGGTGCTGCCCAGGCACTTCACCGGCGCCCCGCGCACCTGGGCGATGCGGTCGGCCAACGCGGTCAGGCCATGTGCAGGGCCTTCGTGGTAGGAACTGACCGGATCGCAGATCCAGGCCGTCTCGGTGGCGGTGTCCCAGTATTCGAGGCGCATCTCGCAGTCGTCGAGTTCCTCCCGCGGCAGGTGAACCGGCCTGCAGCCGGGGAAGTCCGCCGCCGTCGGCGGCGGCTGCTCGGTCCACGTCCGCGCCGGCGCCGCCACGGGCGCCTGGACGGTGCGACCGGTAGCCATGCCGGCAACGTAGGGCATTCCACCGGCTCCCGCAACCCCACGCGCCGCAGTCCTCCGACTCATCGCTTGCTCCATGACAAGATACCGCCGGACCTTGTCCTTCTCGCAGATAGGGGTGCGTGGCGCCGCGCGTTCCCATGGGCGAAGCAGAAGAGCGCGCCGCCGCCGCGGCGCCGGCCGACGCGGGTGATGTGTGGACGGGTCGTGGTCATGGCGCAGGCACCTCATCACCGAGTCATGTGCGGCCGGCACGCGAAGTGGCCGACCCGCAGCAGGGTTCACCCGTGATAGCGCGCGATATGTCCGTGGCGCTTCAACCTCCCGCAGTTACCTGAGCGGGACGACGTAACCGCCCGGGCAGGGAGGCGTTTTTCAATGCCGACCTGGGGTCACTTTCTCTGTCGATTCGCACCGTGTCGACGGCCGGCTACCGGTTGCGCAGACGCTCCCGGAAGTCGGCCTCGCTGACGCACGCGGTGGCGGCTTCCGCGATGACGTGGTCGGGCAACTCGGCGAAGCCCGGCACGCCGGGGAATCCGGCCGACACTTCGACGCCGCGCGCCGCCAACAGCGCCCGCGCCAAACCGGCGCGCCCTTCCGCCCGGCTCTGGCGGCGCTGCGCACCGAGCAGTGAGCCCAGCAGCGGGTCGTCGTCCGGGCCGGTGCCTTCCCGCTCCCCGAGCACCGCGCCAACTCGCTCCAGCGCCGCGCCGGTCTGCGCCGAGAACGTCTGTTCGTTCAGCGCCGCGTGGATCTCCGCCGCCGTCCAGCCCGGAAACGCCCGGCTCGCCGCCGCCTCCCGGTACGATCCATCCTCCAGCAGGTGGATCGTCAGCCCCGAGCGCCGGCTCCGCGGACGGCTCGGCGCATCAGCCTCCGGCACCTCGATCCACAGCTCCGGGAACCCCCACGCCTCGTATTGCGGCAGCTTGCGCCGCCGCGCGTCGGTGGTGTGGTCCACCTCCAGCACCACCTCCGGGAAGTCGTGCTCGCCGATCGTCAGCACCGGCACCGGCAGCCGGGCGCGCGCCGGGTGCAGGTACACCGACTGGTCCGCCTGCATGATGAGCCGCGGCTCGCCGGCCGCGTCGCGTTCGGTCAGGTCGGTGCTGCCGAGGCACTTCACCGGCGCCCCGCGCACCGCGGCGATGAGCTTGGTCAACCCGGCCAAGCCATGCGCAGGGCCTTCGTGGTAGGAGCTGACCGGATCGCAGATCCAGGCCGTCTCGGTGGCGGTGTCCCAGTATTCGAGGCGCATCTCGCAGTCGTCGAGTTCCTCCCGCGGCAGGCGAACCGGCTTGCAGCCGGGGAAGTCCGCCGCCGTCGGCGGCGGCTGCTCAATCCGTGTCCGCGGCGCCGGCGTCGCCACGGGCGCCTGGACGGTGCGACCGGTAGCCATGCCGGCAACGTAGGGCATTCCACCGGCTCCCGCAACCCCGCGCGCCGCAGTCCTCCGACTCATCGCTTGCTCGATGAGGCGCCGGGCGTTCCCATGGGCGCAGCACAAAAGCGTGCCGCCGCCGCGGCGCCCGCGGACGGGGGGCATGTGTGGACGCGTCGTGGTCATGGCGCAGTCTCCTCGTCATCGAGCTGTCGAGGCCGGCATGCGAGATGGCCGACCCGCAGCAGGGTTCACCCCTGACAGCGCGCGGCATGTCCGTGGCGCTTGCCGTCGATCAAGGCGATCGAGCGCGAGACCGGCAAGCACCGCAGGGTGCGCGAGCTGGCCGAGCAGGAACGCTGGCCGGATGCCGCCGACCTGCCCGGCGAGCGTCAGCTCCGAGAGCGGTTGTCAGCGCACTCGTTGCTCCGAGACCACCGTGCGCCGCTCCATCCACCGACACTCCCCGAAGGCGGTGCGGCCGGTGATGCAGCAGGAGACCAAGCCCGGCGAGGTCATGGCAGGCCGACCTCGGTCGTCCCGGGCTGATCTGGGACACCGCCACCCGCTCGGGCGCCGCACCTGTATGTTCTCCGGGCACCCTGTCGGGTAGAGCACTGGCACCCTCATCCCAACTCCACGCCCGCCGCCGAACCCATCGCCATAGGCGAACCCCGGACGCTTACGCCGAGAACCTGGATCGGGCGTTCCAGGCGGCGATGAACGCGCAGAGCTACACCTGCTCCTTCATCGCCGAGTGCCTCGGCGCGAGGGTGCCGCTGCCTCCGGACGCCGCCGAGCATCGGGGAGGTGCCTCATGATGGCCGCGATCGCCACCGAGGACCGTCGGTGCCGGGGGTACTGGAACACCACCCGCCTTCAGAAAACGTCTCAGAGAGCCGCTATGAGCGCGGTTGCTCGCCGACTCGCCCGGATTCAGTGCCGGAGGACCGCTGCAGCCGCCAATGAGTGCCTCCTTGGGCCGTGGCGAAAGGAGCGTCGATGAGCACCCACACCACCGCGTCGTTGCCGTTCGATGCGGCCACCGTCGAGTCGATCCGTTGCGGGTGTGGCGGTACCTGCGCGGATTCGTCGAGCTGGGCTTGATCGAGACGGCCCCGTGGTGGAGCGTCTGCCGCTCGCCGAGGACCGCTCCCACCCGCTCCAGCACCGCGCTCGTCCGTGCCGACAACGTCTCCTCGTTCAGCGCCGCGTGGATCTCCGCCGCCGTCCAGCCGGGGAAACGCCCGGCTCGCCGCCGCCTCCCGGTACGGGCCGTCCTCGAACACCTGGAGGGTCCTACGGCGCGAATACCCGCGGTCTGAACCCCTCCCGATTGGTGATGCTGGCGCTGCTGCCCGTGGCGCGGATCACGAACAACCCCTGCTTTTCGGTGTAGACCGCGGCGCCTTCGTCGGCTTTCAGGTAAGCCATCGCACCGTAGGCCAGCTTGCCGCCGTATTCCGGCATGAGCCGATGGAAGTGGCGCAGCGTCTCCAGGAAATGATCGACATCGCGTACCTTGAGGGTGGTCTTGACCTCGACCACGACCACCTCGGTTCCGTTGGCAGCAAGGATGTCGATCTCCCACGTTCGACCGTCGTAGTCGCGCTTGAGGTTGTTGAAGGTGTAGTCGACGGTGATTCCGCGTTCGCCGAGGAGCTTGAGCAGGTCGCCGTCCACGAGTGTCTCGATCAGCTTGCCCCACTGGCTGGTAAACAGCTCGTTGAGTCGGCGGATCTCGCGGTTGTTGTCGTCCATGCGGCGGCCGGTCTCCTGCATGCGCCGATCCGTCTCCTTTTGACTCTCGGAGACCTGCCGCAGGATGTCCCGGATTTCCTGAAAGGTGGCCGGCTCCCGCATCCCGGTGTCTGCCATACGCTGCCTGCAGCTCCCAACCTACGTTCCGCCGCGACCGGCCGTCAAACGACACTCCCGCTGCCAGCGTGTCGGCGCTTTGCAGGCTGCGGCCGATCGGTACGCCCGTGGCGGGTCAACGGAACGAGCCTGCGAGCCGCCGTCGCTTGATGCCAACAGCGTGGTGGCCTTCGGTGTGTCGAAGGTCGTGGTCATGGCGCAGTCTCCTCACCGAGTCATCGAGGCCGGCACGCGAAATGGCCGACCCGCAGCAGGGTTCACCCGTGATAGCGCGCGATGCGGCCGTGGCGCTTCAACCTCCCGTTGCATCCCGCGTAGTTTCGTCGGGGGATTCCCGGAATGATTCGTCCGGGGGGAGGCCGGAGTTGTCGGGTAGTGTCGTCGAGATGAAGGACTGTGGAAGATGTTGTGAAGGCTGGAGGACGTGCGTGTGACACGGCGGGCGGCGGCGCGACGACCAGAACATGCGGATGCAGGTAGCCGGTGAGGACCGCCCGCAGCTTACCCTGCCGCGGCGACAAGCTGACCTACGGTGCGGTGGCCTCCCAAGACACCATCGGGCGTTGGATCCGGGTGGGGATTTCTTCGTGACATCACGCGTGCGCCCGGTCGCCGACCACCAGAGAGCGCCCGACGGCGCGCAACGCCCTCTCCACATGAGCGAGGGGCGAGCGATGGTCGGGATCGATGAGCCTGCACACGGCAGGTGCATCCAGTCCCAGACGGACCGCGAGTGCGCCCGTGGTGATACGCTGCCGCCGCATGGCCATGTAGAGGGCCAACTTGGCAGCGGCGATGGGTGGCACGGCGACCAGCTCCTGGCCGCGGCCGGCAGGGCTCGGGGCGGGAATGTCCCATCGCTCCCGAACGTATCCGGCTAGCGCGGCTACCAAGGCATCTTCGGCCATCGCAAGCGCTTCGGCTCGATCGTCGCCGCAGGTCAGCGCCCCCGCTACGTCGGGAAAGGACACGGCATATCCCCCTTCTGCCTCCGGGGTCAGCACGCACGGATACAGGTACTGCATCAGAAACCCTCCTGGTCGATTCCGAGATCCTTCAACATCGCCGCCAACAGGCCCTTCCCGAGCTCTCTGCGCGGAACGGTCGTAAAGCGTCCGCCTACATGGACGCGGCCATGACTGCCTTTGCCGCGACGCTGGTCGAATCGGTACTCCAGTCGGCGCTTCTTGGCGTAGCGCCTGACTCGTCGCAGAAACTCGGTGCCGTTCACGCAACGCGATCATACTTCGGCGTGCGCAACCACGTGTTGGATCCCGAATTGAATCGTCGGTGAAGCCGGTGAATTGGTCAGATTGATCCGCTGACGGATCGAGTGGGGAGACGGGCGAGTTCGCGGTCTGGGCCGCGGAAGGCCGGTACGGGCGTTGAGGCATCGCCTGGCGACGGTGCGGACGCGGTATCCTTTGGAGTAACCCGAATAAGGAGAAAGAGGGCCCGCGCGGGGAGACAACCCGCCGGGCCATGGCCGATGCAGCTTCGCTAGTTCCTGTCCGGGAATTGCCGATTTGGACCGATGAGGGCGGCAGAGGGTCCTTGGCGGCATGTACAGAGCAGGTGACGGGTCAGTAATCGGTCGGAGGCAGCTCGGAAATGACGGGATATGGGACGCTATTCATGGTTCACATGAGGCAAAACATACGCTCTTATCAGCGATATATGCATTCCTATCCGGCAGTTCGATCCGCGGCGTGGTGAATTGTGAGACGAAAAACCGCCGTGGCGGCTGCTCAGGCAGGCAACAGCCGAGCCAGCCGTATCAGGTTGTGCGCGAACACCGCCGCGTGCACGTACGCGTGAAAACGTTCCCGCCCATGCCAGTTGCAGCGGTCCAACCCAAAACACCGCTTCAGGTACGAGATGCACGCTTCCGCACCAGCCCGAAAGCGCTTGAGTTGACCGTAGATCCACGACGACGGCGTCATGTCGGCCGGCTCCAGACCACTCTTCTTGTGGAACACCACGTGCTCCACCCCCAACTCCTTGGCGTCGCTCAGATTCTGCTTCGAGGCATAGCCTCCATCGAACGCTGCGCGCTGCGGCGGTTCGCCGAACGCTTGCACATGCCGCCTCAGCATCGGCAGGCAGCGCGTGCTATCGGCAGGGTTGCCTGCTTCGACCACCACATCCAGCACCAGCCCGCTGCGCCCGGTGCTCAGGTTGATCTTGTGCCCGTACTGCGTGGCGCGCCCGCCCTTGACGATGATGTCGGTGTGCGGCTCGAACAGGCTCACCACCTTCTCGGCGGCCGGCACCTTCTGGCCGTCGAACACCCGCCGCCTGGTCTGGTCCACCACGCGCTCGATCAACCCCACATAGGCGTCCACTTCCGCACACCAACTCTCGGCCCACGGGTCAGTTACGGTACTCACGCGAGTCCGCGCCGCCGCCGCGTAGCCCAGCGACAGCGCCACCAACGCCAGCAGCCGCCGATAGCCGCGCCGCCGCCGCTTCGGCTCGCGCGCCGAGCCGATCTGCCGCTCACGCCGCTTGGCGGCACGGCAGTGATCGCTGAACTGAAGCTCCGGCAGCAGCCCCTGCGCTTGGCGCAGCAGTCGCGTCAGCACCCGCACCCCGTCGTACAGCAGGCGGCTGTCCGACGGTGCCAGGATGTCGGTGGCGGTCGTCGTGGAGTCGATGCGCACCTGCGTCCCGGTTTCGATGCCCCGCTCCTTGGCCTTCTGCAACAGCACGGCGTCCAGCCGTTCCCAGGTCTTGGCGTCGATCATGCTGATGGCGCTGTGCAGCGCCGACTTCTTCGGCACACGCCACGGATCGACGCGCGCAAAGCGCTGCATGCTGCGCGAATCGTGCAGCGCGAACTCCAACTCCCGGTACGAGTAGTCCATCAGACGCGCGATCACCGCGCAGCGCAGGATGGTCTCGCAGGTCAGCCCGATACGACCACACGTGGCCGAGCCGCCGACGCAGAGGCCGACCATATCGAGCAGTTCCGGATGTTGATCGAGCAACAGGGACGCCAGTTCCAGCTCGTCGGCGACGGTATGGTCAATCTGCGGCGCCTGGAATACACTTGGTTGTTCGCTGCGTGTCGTGCGCATCGGGCTCTCCGGGGTGTTTCGGTTGTTTCGTGGTTTGGTCACCAGTGATGATAACCGAAACACCCTTTTCTTCAACCCTCCAAAACCTTCAATCCACGCCTGCTCAACAACTTGTGAGCTTACGGACAGGAACTCGCTACCAAACGGGGCTCACCAGCGAGCAGTACGTTAGCGCCGAAGCGTGGCACGCGGCAACGCTCGCCCCGTGCCCGAATCACCCGGACGGCGGGTGTTCGTTCGCGCGCCACGGCACCTATGAGCGCAGGACGCCGGCCGGGACGCTGATCGCGCGCTGGTACTGCCCGGAGAGCCATCAGACGTTCAGCCTGCTGCCCGACTGCCTGGCGGCGCGGCTGCCGGGCACGCTGCGGAGGCTTGAAGAGGTGGTCGTGCACGCCGAACAGGCGCCGAGCCTGATGAAGGCGTCCGACGAGATTCGCCCGTGGCGGGTCAACGGAGCGAGCCGTCGAGCCGGGCGTCGCTCGCTGCCAACCGGGTGGTGTCGAACGTCGTGCCCATGGCGCGATCTCCTCATAATCGAGTCACTGTGCGGCGGCACTCGATATGGCCGACCCGCAGCAGGGTTCACCCGTGATAGCGCGCGATTGGCCGTGGCGCTTCAACCTCGCGCAGCCACCAGAGCGGACTGCTGAACGCCGACCACACTCAGGCGCAAGTAGCCGTGTGCCTCGGCGGCCACGCGCGTGCGCAGCGTGCCCGGGATCGTGTACTGCTGCTCGGCCTTGACGCGCAACCGATCCCCGATCCCCACGGCGCCGGGCGGCAGATGGACCAGAACATGCTGGCCACGCGCACCCTCAACGCCGGATTTGGGCAGGAGAAGACCTTTATTCTCGCCCCTGCGCCATTCGTTCCTCCGTCGAGGAATCATCCCCCGCTCAACATTTCCCCGTAAGGTGGGTTCCCCGGACGCTTACGGTTACAGGTTCGGTCCTCGGCATTCCAGGATCATCCTGCCTGAGCGGCACGCCTTCCGGGCTTTCAACCGACAGGGTCGCCCCTGTCGGCTACCGGATATGACGACCGCGCCACACTGGGATTTGCGCCGGCGGGACTTCATCCGCACGTTCAGCAGCTATCGGCTGCGCAGACGCTTGAGGAAGTCGGCCTCGCTGACGCAGGCGTTGGCGGCTTCGGCGATGACGTGGTCGGGCAGCTCGGCGAAGCCCGGCACGCCGAGAAACCCGGTCGACACCTCGATGCCGCGCGCCGCCAACAGCGCTCGCGCCAAACCGGCAAGCCCTTCCGCCCTGCCTGCCGCATGGCCTTCGGCATGACCTTCTGCGCGGCCTTCCGCCCTGCCTTCCGCGCGACCTTCCGAATGGCCCTCCGCCCGGCTCCGGCGGCGCTGCGCGCCCAGCAGTGGGTCGTCGTCCGGGCCGGTGCCTTCCCGCTCGCCGAGCACCGCGCCCACCCGCTCCAGCACCGCGCTGGTTTCCGCCGAGAACGTCTGTTCGTTCAGCGCCGCGTGGATCTCCGCCGCCGTCCAGCCGGGAAACGCGCGGCTCGCCGCCGCCTCCCGGTACGCCCCATCCTCCAGCAGGTGGATGGTCAGCCCCGAGCGCCGGCTCCGCGGACGGCTCCGCTCATCTGCCTCTGGCACCTCGATCCACAGCTCCGGGAACCCCCACGCCTCGTACTGCGGCAGCTTGCGCCGCCGCGCGTCGGTGGTGTGGTCCACCTCCAGCACCACGTCCGGGAAGTCGTGCTCGCCGATCGTCAGCACCGGCACCGGCAGCCGAGAGCGCGCCGGGTGCAGGTACACCATCTCGTCCGCCTGCATGATGAGCCGCGGCTCGCCGTGCGCGTCGCGCTCGGTCAGGTCGGTGCTGCCGAAGCACTTCACCGGCGCGCCCCGCACCGCGGCGATGAGCCTGGCCGACTCCGTCAAGAGGCGCGCGGGGCCTTCGTGGTAGGAGCTGACCGGATCGCAGATCCAGGCCGTCTCGGTGGCGGTGTCCCAGTATTCGAGCCGCATCTCGCAGTCGTCGAGCTCCTCCCGCGGCAGGTGGACCGGCTTGCAGCCGGGGAAGTCCGCCGCCGTCGGCGACCGGTCGCCCGGCGAGGTCTCGACCGGCGGACGGAGCGTGCGAACGGAAGCCATGCCGCCAACGTACGGCATCCTGACCGCTGATGCAAACCCGGCCCGAGGCTCACACCGTCAGCCGAACGCCTGCGGTTGGCTCCTGCCTGATGGTTACTGGACTTTGAGTCTTTGGCCCCCTCATCCAGCGCGGCTGCCTCATATGTGGTTCCTGTTCGTCGGGCCAGCGCTTTGTCTCCGGGTTCCTTCAGATCCCGCCTTGCGACGGGCACCCTGTCCGTTTACTTCCGGGCTTTCAACCGACAGGGTCGCCCCTGTCGGCTACCGGATATGACGACCGCGCCACACTGGGATTTGCGCTGGCGGGACTTCATCCGCACGTTCAGCAGCTATCGGCTGCGCAGACGCTTGAGGAAGTCGGCCTCGCTGACGCAGGCGGTGGCGGCTTCTGCGATGACGTGGTCGGGCAACTCGGCGAAGCCCGGCACGCCGGGGAATCCGGCCGACACCTCGACGCCGCGCGCCGCCAACAGCGCCCGCGCCAATGCGGCAAGCCCTTCCGCGCGACCTTCCGCATGGCCCTCCGCTCGGCTCCGGCGGCGCTGCGCGCCCAGCAGTGGGTCGTCGTCCGGGCCGGTGCCTTCGCGCTCCCCGAGCACCGCGCCCACCCGTTCCAGCACCGCGCTCGTCTCCGCCGAGAACGTCTGTTCGTTCAGCGCCGCGTGGATCTCCGCCGCCGTCCAGCCCGGAAACGCCCGGCTCGCCGCCGCCTCCCGGTACGCGCCGTCCTCCAGCAGGTGGATGGTCAGTCCCGAGCGCCGGCTCCGTGGACGGCTCGGCGCATCGGCCTCCGGCACCTCGATCCACAGCTCCGGGAACCCCCACGCCTCGTACTGCGGCAGCTTGCGCCGCCGCGCGTCGGTGGTGTGGTCCACCTCCAGCACCACGTCCGGGAAGTCGTGCTCGCCGATCGTCAGCACCGGCACCGGCAGCCGGCCGCGCGCCGGGTGCAGGTACACCGACTGGTCCGCCTGCATGATGAGCCGCGGCTCGCCGGCCGCGTCGCGCTCGGTCAGGTCGGTGCTGCCCAGGCACTTCACCGGCGCCCCGCGCACCGCGGCGATGAGCTTGGTCAACCCGGCCAAGCCATGCACAGGGCCTTCGTGGTAGGAACTGACCGGATCGCAGATCCAAGCCGTCTCGGTGGCGGTGTCCCAGTATTCGAGGCGCATCTCGCAGTCGTCGAGTTCCTCCCGCGGCAGGCGAACCGGCTTGCAGCCGGGGAAGTCCGCCGCCGTCGGCGGCCGCTGCTCAATCCGTGTCCGCGGCGCCGGCGTCGCCACGGGCGCCTGGACGGTGCGACCGGTAGCCATGCCGGCAACGTAGGGCATTCCACCGGCTCCCGCAACCCCGCGCGCCGCAGTCCTCCGACTCATCGCTTGCTCCATGAGGCGCCGGGCGTTCCCATGGACGAAGCACAAAAGCGTGCCGCCGCCGCGGCGCCCGCGGACGGGGGCATGTGTGGACGCGTCGTGGTCATGGCGCAGTCTCCTCGTCATCGAGCTGTCGAGGCCGGCACGCGAGATGGCCGACCCGCAGCAGGGTTCACCCCTGACAGCGCGCGGCATGTCCGTGGCGCTTGCCGTCGATCAAGGCGATCGAGCGCGAGACCGGCTTTTGACCGTCGCTTCGAGCGTGCGGCTGCCATGTCACCGTTTCCCCGGCTCCGGTCCGCGCGATGCACTGCCGTTCACTCCTCCTGAGCCCTGAGGCCCTCGCTCCGGCCGCGTTCTGTTGTCGCGGCCTTCCTCGCTTGGTGGCCTCATCCGCCAGTGTGCCGCTCTCCGTTCCACTTCCCGCCACCCGACGGTTACCGGTTCGGTCCTCGGCATTCCAGGATCATCCTGCCTGAGCGGCACGCCTTCCGGGCTTTCACTGCTGAACTATCCAGAATTGCCGCCTTCAACTTCCGCCGGGAGCCTGTTGCGTGCACGTCCCGGTCCCTTCCGCACCAGCACCGGCCATCGGGTAAAGGAATTTGCGCCGGCGGGACTTTCATCCGCACGTTCAGCAGCTATCGGCTGCGCAGACGCTCCCGGAAGTCCGCCTCGCTGACGCAGCCGGTGGCGGCTTCTGCGATGACGTGTTCGGGCAACTCGGCGAAGCCCGGCACGCCGGGGAATCCGGCCGACACCTCGACGCCGCGCGCCGCTAACAGCGCCCGCGCCAATGCGACGAGCCCTGCCGCGCGGCCTTCCGCCCTGCCTGCCGCATGGCCCTCCGCGTGGCCCTCCGCCCGGCTCCGGCGGCGCTGCGCGCCCAGCAGCGGGTCGTCGTCCGGGCCGGTGCCTTCCCGCTCGCCGAGCACCGCGCCCACCCGTTCCAGCGCCGCGCTCGTCTCCGCCGAGAACGTCTGTTCGTTCAGCGCCGCGTGAATCTCCGCCACCGCCCAGCCGGGAAACGCCCGGCTCGCCGCCGCCTCCCGGTACGCGCCGTCCTCCAGCAGGTGGATGGTCAGCCCCGAGCGCCGGCTCCGCGGACGGCTCGGCGCATCGGCCTCCGGCACCTCGATCCACACCTCCGGGAACCCCCACGCCTCGTACTGCGGCAGCTTGCGCCGCCGCGCGTCGGTGGTGTGGTCCACCTCCAGCACCACCTCCGGGAAGTCGTGCTCGCCGATCGTCAGCACCGGCCGCGGCAGCCGCGCGCGCGCCGGGTGCAGGTACACCATCTCGTCCGCCTGCATGATGAGGCGCGGCTCACCGTGCGCATCGCGCTCGGTCAGATCGGTGTGGCCGAAGCACTCCATCGGCGCCCCGCGCACCGCGGCGATGAGTCTGACCAATCCCGTCAAGCGCTGCGTGGGGCCTTCATGGTAGGAGCTGACCGGGTCGCAGATCCAGGCGGTCTCGGTGGCGGCGTCCCAGTATTCGAGGCGCATCTCGCAGTCGTCGAGTTCCTCCCGCGGCAGGGGAACCGGCCGGCAGCCGGGGAAGTCCGCCGCCGTCGGCGACTCGGCGCCCGGCGAGGTCTCCACCGGCGCAGAGACCGTGCGACCGGCAGCCATGCCGGCAACGTACGGCATCCTGACCCCCTGATGCAAACCCGGCGGGAATTCCATGTCGAAACTGTCCGGGACACAACACGCGCCATCAGCACGTCGTGGTTCACCCGGTCGAAGAACTTCTCCGTACATCGCGTTTTCCCACGGTCCGGCTCGAAGCTCAGGCGCCGCCATAAGCTCACGACGGCCCTTCCCGACGCGGTAGCCACCCACGTTCAGCCTGATCCACGGCTACGTGGACGCGATCCCCGGTTGACCGTCGCTTCGAGCGTGCGGCTGCCATGTCACCGTTTCTCCGGCTCCGGTCCGCGCGATGCACTGCCCCTCACTCCTCCTGAGCCCTGAGTCCCTCGCTCCGGCCGCGTTCTGTTGTCGCGACCTTCCTCGCTTGGCGGCCTCATCCGCCAGTGTGCCGCTCGCCGTTCCACGTCCCGCCACCCGACGGTTACCGGTTCGGTCCTCGGCATTCCAGGATCATCCTGCCTGAGCGGCACGCCTTCCGGGCTTTCACTGCTGAACTATCCAGAATTGCCGCCTTCAACTTCCGCCGGGAGCCTGTTGCGTGCACGTCCCGGTCCCTTCCGCACCAGCACCGGCCATCGGGTAAAGGCAAGAAACCCTTGGCACTCCAAGTACCAGCAACCAACTTCGTGCTGGGGTGAGATTTCGACGATTTCATCCGTTCGCTCTCGCTACGGCCCTTCTGGTTGTTAGCCTCCTTGGTTGGTCGGTCGGGCTCGCGCCCTCCCCTGAGTACGTCTACTTCCGGGCTTTCAACCGTCAGGGTCGCCCCTGTCGGCTGCCCGGATATGACTACGGCGCCACACTGGGATTTGCGCCGGCGGGACTTTCACCCGCACGTTCAGCAGCCAGCCTCGCTGCACTGCCTTCGACTCACCGTTCCCCCTGCCGGGCCGGTAGAGGACTTGGCATGCTCGGCGCACGCCGCACCTCCTGGCGAGAGCCCATGCCGGGCGCAGGCAGAAAAAGGCCGTCGAGAGGCGAACCTCTCGACGGCCGGTAAAACTCCTAACCGAAGCGGGAGTTATTGTCGCGATGTATCGCGGTGAGTCACGGTTACGTTCAGAGTGGCTTCCGGGCTGTGCTCATTGAAGGTATCAACACACGCGAGCGTCACCGACGCGCTGGCGTTTAGCTTATCGGGTGCAACCGTTACCGTGTTGGTAGCTGCAGCGAGCGTGAACTTGGCCCCATCCCCAGATCTGCTGTTGATTCGGCACACCAAAGCGTCACCGTCGGGATCATGGAAGTAACCCCCCCCCCCCCCCCCCCCCCCCCCCCCCAGTAGCTACCAGGATGATTTCCTCGTTGTCGTCGGTCCCATTGGCGTCGAGGCCCATATCCTTGAACCTGAGCTCGTCGGACGCGTCCGCGAGCGTCAGCACTTTCGTCGGCGGGCTAGCACTCGCCTGAGCGCCCTCAGCCTTCGGGAGATTGTTTACCCTGACCGTGAACACCCGCGCATGGCGCTCGCCGAACGTGTCCGTCGCTATGAGCGCGACCACAATCCCCGCAGTGGGAGTACCGGTCCTTCCGGTCAGAGTCAACGTGAACTTGGCATCCGGGTCGCCGCGCCAAGTCAAAGGTGACGAGTCAAGATTCGAAGTCACTCCGACCTTTTCGGGGTCGTCGGCGTCAAGTTTTCCCGTCCCGGCCTCCGCTCCGGCTTCATCGGTGGCCGCTGGGTAATACTCCACGGAGATCGTCAGCTCGTCCCCGCTATTGAAGTTGGGATCCTGGAAGTGTTCATCGATATCGTCCCCGTCGATGACCGTGCGCGCTACGCCAATCTTCAGCCTCTCGGGGTCGGTGCCGGCATCTCCGACTTGATTCGGTATTGTGCTAGCTGTGGCGGCGTCCGAAGGCCCGGTGTTGTAGCCGTCGCGGTATACCCTGACCTCGAAGTCGTCCGTGTAGTGGTCGCCGTCGACGTCCGTCACCTTCACCGTGATCGTTGCGGTACCGGGGTTATGTGGCTCGATTACCAGCACCGTGTCATCATCGGTAGTCCCATCTGGGGGATCGCCCGACGCGGCAACGGCGGTACCCTCGGTAACGGCCGGGGCACCATGAAGCTCGATCACCGGCTTATTGTCGTCGTCATCGGGAGTCTCTTCGTGCGTCACCGTGAAGAACAACAGGACACCGTCCGGATCCTCGAAGTATTCGGAAAGGTCGATCCTCTTGTTGTCGGCAGTGTTGGCGGCCGTAACGGAGTCAGCGCCCTCAGTGCTGAGACCCCCGTCAACGATCTGGATCTTGAGAGACTCGAGGTCTTTCTCCGCCTTGTACTCCGGCGCCATGTTCGGTGCCTCGGTGACCGTCACTTCGAAGCTCTCCGACGCCTCAGCTTTCCCGTCCGACGCGGTGACCGTGATCATCGCTGTGCCGGCAGAACCTGGGGTAACCGTGAGCGTCGACTCGCTCAAGGAAGTCCTAGCGATCGCTTCAACGTTCGACATGTGGGTATACGTCAGCGTGTCGTCCGCGTCGGCGTCCGTGAAGTGCATCGACAGATCGACCGTCCCCGGATCGCCTCCGACCATCAGGGACATGTTACCAATGGACGTCGACATCGGCGAGTTGTTGTCAGGCGGCGGATCCTCATCTGCCGCATGGACCATCACCATGAACGCCAGCTCCACGGGATCGTTGTCGCTGTCCGCTGCGGACACCGTTACGATCGCTTCTCCCGCAGCAACTGCGGTGATCGTGAGCATCGAGGAATCCATGGGGAGTTCGGCCGTCGCGTGCATCTCACTGGAGTTCGATACGAGCGCGTATGTCAGGGCTTCGCCGAGATCGTCCTCGAAGTAGTCGTCCAGGTCGAACGTACGGCTGGTCGTTCCCCCGATCTTGAGATCCACGTCGGTGGAGGCAGTAGTGGCCATCGGAGCGACTGAGCCGACGCCCACTTTGAACGTCTGCTGCCCCGAAGCGCCGTCCGGATCCGTCGCCATGACGGTAACGGTCGTGTCGCCCTTGCCAACGGCCGTGAGCGTGAACATCCCAGTAGCGGCGTCCAGCCCGTCAATCGAGGCGACCATCGGATTATCCGACTCGGCCCCGTACATGAGGGTGTCTGCGTCGGGATCCTGGAAGTGCATCGACAGGTCATACATCTTCGTCGCGCCGATCCGGAAGTCGGAGTACATGACGTGCGGAATCAGGTTGGACGTGAGCAATATCGGCTCGCGGTTGTCAGGCGCCGGGGCCGTGACCACTGCGACAAACGTCCGCGCTACGGGAGCGCTCTTGCCGTCCGTTACGCCGACCTGAATCGTGGCTTCACCACCGGAAACACCCGTGATCGTGATCACGGAACCGGGGATCGCCAACCCACTGGGGGTAACCGTCGCGACGGCCGGATTGAGCGACTGGGCGCCATACACCAACGTGTCACCGGCGTCCGCGTCGCTGGCATAGTCCGACAGATCGACAGGCATCGACTCTCCGACATCCAAGCTCACGTTGTTGATGGTTCGCATCTCGGGAGCATTGTTGGGCGGCGGATCAGGCTGCTTCGCTACCGTGACCGCGAAGGACTGCGTAGCGGTATCTCTGCCGTTCGATGCCGTGGCGGTGACCGTCACGGTCGCGGTGCCCGGACCCTTCGGCGTTACCGTCAAGGTGGTGTCGGTAGCCGACGCGGTTGCCACCGCATCGTCACTCGACTCCGCCGAGTACGTGGCGTTGTCATCCTCGGTGAAGTACCTGCCGAGGTCGGACACCGTCCTGGCGTCCGTGTCCCCGTGCTCGAAGGACATGGCGGGAATCGAGCCCGTGGCCTTCGGCACCAAGGCAGGGCAGGCGACCAGCGCCAGCGCCACCAGAACGATCGCGCCAGCACCAAACTAGCGCTTGAATGAAGTCATGTGTGTGTCTCCTTGCGCCGCGAAGTTGGTTCGACGCGGCCGTTTTCGATGCGATGACGCCGGGGCTTGCCCCGGCGTCCCCCTGATCCGTACACCCTTTGCTGAGATAACCCTACCTCCTTTCCTTTGTCACGTTGAATGCGACTGCCGGCCTCCGGAGGCCGGCCAACCTGAATCATGTCTGTAGCGGCGTGCGGACCTGCGCCGGTCCGCACCGCACCCACGACGAACCGCGCGGGCGCACGAGGCTCCGGGGCGATGGTCACCCGATGGAAAGCCATGGAGTCAGCGGGATACCACGGCATCCGCGCTTCCGTCAACCCCGCTGCCTTCGAAGGAGCCGGAAGCCGAGCCCGGCTTCGCACAGTGTCGCTCATGCTGGACCCGCCACGTCGGTCGGCGGACAGAAACCCTCCGGGGACCACTCTAGACTGAGTAATCGGCACATCGCAACACTGTCTTGACTGTTCGAACAGCCTCATCTCGCTCGACCCCTCCCAAGGCGCTGAAATCGTTACGCTGTATAGTGTCGTGCGCCGGTCAAGGCCTTGTCAAGGGCTCGCATCGACGCATCCGGGATCCACTCGAACGACGCCGCCACCGCGGCGGCGGGGGTCAAAGGAGATGGAGGCAGCGTAGCACGGCAGGCGGCACGCCGCAACGCGGCGCGGCCGGCAGGCCACCACCGATCCACCACCGATCCCCCGGGCGCCTCAGTTCCTGTGGGGCTCGCCGTCGCCAGCGGAATCGAACCGATGCTTGAGCCGGTCGAAGGTCTCCTCGTCGATGCCGGTGGCGGCTTCGATGGTGGACCACGCGACTCCGGTGCTCACCAGTTTCTCGATGGTCGCCAACTGCCCCTCCTGGCGGCCTTCCTGGCGGCCTTCCTGGCGGCCTTCCTGGCGGCCTTCCTGGCGGCCCTCCTGGCGGCCTTCCCGCTCCCTCATCTCGCCGTAGATCTCGACCATCTCCTCGGTCTTGTTCATCAGCTCCGCACCTCCCGGCACCTGCCGCCGCACCGCGTCCGCGAATTCGTCCCAGTCCTCCCGGTTCCGCGTCGTGGCTGCAATGTACACCACGATCTGCTGCAGATCCTCGATTCCCGCCGCCTGCACCAACTCCGCCAGCAGCGGCACCAGATCCCGCAACACCGGCCGGCTCTCACGGTACGCCGCCATCATCGCCAGTTGTACGATGCGACCGAACAACGCGCCGCGCACCTCGTCCGGCCCCATCCGCGTCTGGTCGATCAGCAGGTGCGCGTAGCGCGGCACTCCCGGCCACCCACGCACCTCCTCGTCGAACAGATCCGAGAACTCGCGCGCGTGGCGCCAGCCGCTCTCGCCCTGGTACAGGACCAAGGGCACGATCGGGCGCAGATGCTCCTCGTCCGGGTGCCGCCGGAGATCCCGTTCCCAGATGCGGATGCTGTACTTCAGCAGCCGCAGCCGCAACCACTCGTCCGGCGTCGACTGGTGCTCCAGCAGCACGTACAGCCACGCCGGTGCGCCGCCGGCCGTGCGCTCGATCGCGTACAGCAGGTCCGATTCGCTGTCGCGCAGGCGGTCGTCGATGAAGCTGGCCGGCTGCCACTTCAGGCTCGACCAGCGCAGCTCGCGGCTGATCGCCTCCGGCAGGTAGGCCTGCAGCAGGCCGGCTGCCTCGGCTTCCCGGTCCTCTCCGAACATGGAACGGAACAGGTGATCGTGGGGCTTGGAGACCTCGCCCGCCATGGCTCGGCGCCCACGCTATGGCGGCGCCGAATCGGTGTCAACGGACGCTGAGAACCGGCATCACCCCGACAGGACGCGCCGCACCTCGTCCGCATCCACGATGAGCGCCGCGGCTGTCCGCCGATCGGCGGCGCTCAATCCCGTCGGGCGTCGAACGCCTCCGTCAGGCTGTGCGCGTCAAGCAGGGCATCGAACCAGACGTCGATCTCCGCCGCCGACCCGACCGCCACCCGCGCCCGAGCACTCTCCGGAACGGGACCGAAGCGCCGCTGCAGAAGACGAAGCAGCGTCTCGGCCTTGCCCTCGGCCTTGCCCTTGGCCTTGCCCTTGGCCTCGCCCTCGGCTCTACCTTCGGCCTTGGCCTCCCGCACCCATGCTTCCGCGACGGTTGACATCAGCGCCTCCCAGCGTTGCGGCTTCGCCGCCCGCGCCGCCGTCTCCAGCACCGCGGGACTCAGCTCGTAGGTCCTCACGATATATGAGAGCACCTGCAGCTCCAACTCGCTTCCGTCCGGCACCCCCGACAGGATCCGCCGCAGCACCCCTTCCTCCGGCTGCCCACGGAACGCCGCTGCCAGGGCCGCCAGCCCCGACCATACCGCCGGGTCCCCCGACAGCGCGCCCAGCGGCCGCTCGCCCAGGTCATGCAGCACGCAACGCAGCCGGCGCGCAAACGCCGCCACGTCCCCCTCGCCCGCGATCATCTCCGCCACCGACAGCGCCTCGCTCCAGCGCTTGCGACCGTGGTAGAAGATCAGCGGCACGATCGGCGGCAGCGCCCGCAGGCGCGACGCACGGCCCTCGGCATGGCGCTGCCAGATGCGCACCATGTAGCCAAGCATCTGCAAGGCGGTGCCCGGATCGGGCTCCGCCTTGTGCTCCAGCAGCACGTAGACATAGGCGGTGCCGCCGCCCTTCAGGCGCGCCTCGAATAGCCGGTCGCTGTAGCTCCGGTGCAGCACGGCATCCACGAAGCTCGCATCGACCAGGCGGATCGAGGCGTCCGACAGCTCCGCAGCGACTGCGGCAGGCAGATACTCCCGTACCAGCGTCTCGGCCCGTCCGGGGTCTGCGAGCAGCGCTCGAAACAGCGCGTCATGGGGCGCGGCAGGTGGCAGCTCGGGCATCGGATCCGGGGCCGGACACGTCGTCGTAGCGAGCGCTGAAGCCGGTGCCGACTTCGAGGGTCATCCTTGGAGGCGGGACAGGAACTCGGCGGCCGTGGCGCTGTCCACGATCCAGTCCCCGGCTTCGTCGAGTCGCTCCCCGTCGGTCACCCCCGCGAGCGCCTCCGCAAGCTGCTGCGCGGCCGCCGCGCCGAACCGCCGCTCCGCCTGCCGGCGCAGCCGTGACTTCTCCCGCTCGATGCCTTGCTCGACGCCCTGCTGCCGGATTTCCGCTTCCCAGCGATCGATCTTGTTCGCCAACACCGCACTTGCCTCCTCGTACTCCCGGATCGACGGCAACGTCACGCCCCACTTCCCGCCCAGCGCCCCAAGCCACAGGTCGAACGTCCGGGTCAGCTCCGGCTCCTCCTCCGCGGCCAGCCACTCTGCTCTCCGCCGCGCCGGCCGATCGACCAGACCACGTCGTCGTGACGCCGGCGCAACTCGTCGTTGACGTGCTCGGTCGGGCCTTCGCTGAGGCTGTCCAGGTCGAGCGTTCCACCCACCCGGCCGGGCGCCGGGGCGCGATGAAGCCGGTCAGCAGGTCCTTGACGATCCGTTCGTGTCTGAGCAGCCGTTTGTAGGAAGCGTCGTCCATGAGCGTCGGTCAAGGCTACTACGGTTGACCACGCGCCGCAGAGGGAGTTGACCGGCTTCGGCGCGGCCGAGCGCGGTCCGAGACGGACCCCGCCTCCGGCACGGCGATTGACCCGCCGCTGTCCGCCGATCGGCGGCGCTCAATCCCGTCGGGCGTCGAACACCTCCGTCAGGCTGTGCGCGTCAAGCAGGGCATCGAACCAGACGTCGATCTCCGCCGCCGACCCGACCGCCACCCGCGCCCGAGCACTCTCTGGAACGGGACCGAAGCGCCGCTGCAGAAGACGAAGCAGCGTCTCGGCCTTGCCCTCGGCCTTGCCCTCGGCCTTGCCCTCGGCCTTGCCCTCGGCCTTGCCCTTGGCCTCGCCCTCGGCTCTACCTTCGGCCTTGGCCTCCCGCACCCATGCTTCCGCGACGGTTGACATCAGCGCCTCCCAGCGTTGCGGCTTCGCCGCCCGCGCCGCCGTCTCCAGCACCGCGGGACTCAGCTCGTAGGTCCTCACGATATACGAGAGCACCTGCAGCTCCAACTCGCTTCCGTCCGGCACCCCCGACAGGATCCGCCGCAGCACCCCTTCCTCCGGCTGCCCGCGGAACGCCCCGACCAACGCCGCCAGCCCCGACCATACCGCCGGGTCCCCCGACAGCGCGCCCAGCGGCCGCTCGCCCAGATCATGCAGCACGCAGCACAGCCGGCGCGCAAACGCCGCCACGTCCCCCTCGCCCGCGATCATCTCCGCCACCGACAGCGCCCCGCTCCAGCGCTCGCGGCCGTGGTAGAAGATCAGCGGCACGATCGGCGGCAGCGCCCGCAGGCGCGATGCACGGCCCTCGGCATGGCGCTGCCAGATGCGCACCATGTAGCCGAGCATCTGCAGCGGCGTGCCCGGATCGGGCTCCGCCTTGTGCTCCAGCAGCACGTAGACATAGGCGGTGCCGCCGCCCTTCAGGCGCGCCTCGAATAGCCGGTCGCTGTAGCTCCGGTGCAGCACGTCATCCACGAAGCTCGCATCGACCAGGCGGATCGAGGCGTCCGACAGCTCCGCAGCGACTGCGGCAGGCAGATACTCCCGTACCAGCGTCTCGGCCCGTCCGGGGTCTGCGAGCAGCGCTCGAAACAGCGCGTCATGGGGCGCGGCAGGTGGCAGCTCGGGCATCGGATCCGGGGCCGGACACGTCGTCGTAGCGAGCGCTGAAGCCGGTGCCGACTTCGAGGGTCATCCTTGGAGGCGGGACAGGAACTCGGCGGCCGTGGCGCTGTCCACGATCCAGTCCCCGGCTTCGTCGAGCCGCTCCGCGTCGGTCACCCCCGCGAGCGCCTCCGCAAGCTGCTGTGCGGCCGCCGCGCCGAACCGCCGCTCCGCCTGCCGGCGCAGCCGTGACTTCTCCCGCTCGATGCCTTGCTCGACGCCCTGCTGCCGGATTTCCGCTTCCCAGCGATCGATCTTGTTCGCCAACACCGCACTTGCCTCCTCGTACTCCCGGATCGACGGCAACGTCACGCCCCACTTCTCGCCCAGCGCCCCAAGCCACAGGTCGAACGTCCGGGTCAGCTCCGGCTCCACCGCGCGCGGTCGCGGTACAGGCGCTGGTACAGCAGGCTGGTGTAGTTCAGGAACCGCAGCGGCATCGAGTAGTCCACGCTCGACTGATGCTCAATCAGCACGTGCAGCCTCTGCTCGCCGCCGCGCCGGCCGATCGACCAGACCACGTCGTCGTGACGCCGGCGCAACTCGTCGTTGACGTGCTCGGTCGGGCCTTCGCTGAGGCTGTCCAGGTCGAGCGTTCCACCCACCCGGCCGGGCGCCGGGGCGCGATGAAGCCGGTCAGCAGGTCCTTGACGATCCGTTCGTGTCTGAGCAGCCGTTTGTAGGAAGCGTCGTCCATGAGCGTCGGTCAAGGCTACTACGGTTGACGCTCCGCAGAGGGAGTTGACCGGCTTCGGCGCGGCCGAGCGCGGTCCGAGACGGACCCCGCCTCCGGCACGGCGATTGACCCGCCGCTGTCCGCCGATCGGCGGCGCTCAATCCCGTCGGGCGTCGAACACCTCCGTCAGGCTGTGCGCGTCAAGCAGGGCATCGAACCAGGCGTCGATCTCCGCCGCCGACCCGACCGCCACCCGCGCCCGAGCACTCTCCGGAACGGGACCGAAGCGCCGCTGCAGAAGACGAAGCAGCGTCTCGGCCTTGCCCTCGGCCTTGCCCTCGGCCTTGCCCTCGGCCTTGCCCTCGGCCTTGCCCTCGGCCTTGCCCTCGGCCTTGCCCTCGGCCTTGCCCTCGGCCTTGCCCTCGGCCTTGCCCTTGGCCTCGCCCTCGGCTCTACCTTCGGCCTTGGCCTCCCGCACCCATGCTTCCGCGACGGTTGACATCAGCGCCTCCCAGCGTTGCGGCTTCGCCGCCCGCGCCGCCGTCTCCAGCACCGCGGGACTCAGCTCGTAGGTCCTCACGATATATGAGAGCACCTGCAGCTCCAACTCGCTTCCGTCCGGCACCCCCGACAGGATCCGCCGCAGCACCCCTTCCTCCGGCTGCCCACGGAACGCCGCTGCCAGGGCCGCCAGCCCCGACCATACCGCCGGGTCCCCCGACAGCGCGCCCAGCGGCCGGTCGCCCAGGTCATGCAGCACGCAACGCAGCCGGCGCGCAAACGCCGCCACGTCCCCCTCGCCCGCGATCATCTCCGCCACCGACAGCGCCTCGCTCCAGCGCTTGCGACCGTGGTAGAAGATCAGCGGCACGATCGGCGGCAGCGCCCGCAGGCGCGATGCACGGCCCTCGGCATGGCGCTGCCAGATACGCACCATGTAGCCGAGCATCTGCAGCGGCGTGCCCGGATCGGGCTCCGCCTTGTGCTCCAGCAGCACGTAGACATAGGCGGTGCCGCCGCCCTTCAGGCGCGCCTCGAATAGCCGGTCGCTGTAGCTCCGGTGCAGCACGTCATCCACGAAGCTCGCATCGACCAGGCGGATCGAGGCGTCCGACAGCTCCGCAGCGACTGCGGCAGGCAGATACTCCCGTACCAGCGTCTCGGCCCGTCCGGGGTCTGCGAGCAGCGCTCGAAACAGCGCGTCATGGGGCGCGGCAGGTGGCAGCTCGGGCATCGGATCCGGGGCCGGACACGTCGTCGTAGCTATGCGGTGAGCGCCACGGCGGTGCAGCGCACCACCGAGAAGACCGGCGAGCGCATCCCCGACGATCCAGCCGAACTGATCGATGCCGCAGCGCATGGCAAGCCATGCCCGTTGATGGTGGTCGAGGTGGACGGCACGACCAGCCCGCAAATCTCACCGCTGCCGGGAGTCACGGGACGAAAGAGCCTGCGCGCCGAGACCTGCTGGAAGGAGTGCAATCTGGTGGTGATCGACAAGCGTGACGGCAAGACGATCACCGACCGCTGGACCGGAGCCCGCTACGGGCCGCGCAAGGACTTCGAGCCGTACGCGGCGCAGGCCGGGATGCAGATGGGCTTCATGGACGCCGAGCAGACGCTGTTCATCGCCGACGGGGCGCGCCACAACTGGGAGCTTGCGATGACGCACTTTCCGGGAGCGGTGCAGATCCTGGACTACTACCACGCGGCCGGCCATCTGGGAGAGTTCTGCGGCCTGCTGCCGGCTTCGACGCGCGAGGAACACCGGCAACGGTGCTCGACGCTGCTCTACAACGGCGAGCCGTTACAGTTGATCGTCGAGATGAAGGGCGTGGTGGCCAAGCTCACCGACGCCGAGGCCGGGTGGAAGCACATCAACTACTTCCAGAACAACCAGCAGTGTATGGACTATGGCCGTTACCGAGCCTGCGGCTGGCCGATCGGCAGCGGCTCGGTGGAGGGGCAGTGCAAGTTCGTGGTGGGGCGGCGCTTCAAGGGTAACGGCATGCGCTGGCGGCCGCACGACAACGAATGCGTGCTGCGCACCCGCCTCGCCGTGCTCAACGGCGAGCTCGAACGCTACTTCCAGCCCCGTCCAGAGGTCTGGAACGAAGCCGCTTGATCATGTCAACCCCTTCTGCCGGTTTCGGCATTGCCACCCGTTCCGCAGAGGGAGTTGACCGGCTTCGGCGCGGCCGAGCGCGGTCCGAGACGGACTCCGCCTCCGGCACGGCGATTGACCCGCCGCTGTCCGCCGATCGGCGGCGCTCAATCCCGTCGGGCGTCGAACACCTCCGTCAGGCTGTGCGCGTCAAGCAGGGCATCGAACCAGGCGTCGATCTCCGCCGCCGACCCGACCGCCACCCGCGCCCGAGCACTCTCCGGAACGGGACCGAAGCGCCGCTGCAGAAGACGAAGCAGCGTCTCGGCCTTGCCCCTGGCCTCGCCCTCGGCTCTACCCTCGGCTCTACCCTCGGCCTTGCCCTTGGCCTCGCCCTCGGCTCTACCTTCGGCCTTGGCCTCCCGCACCCATGCTTCCGCGACGGTTGACATCAGCGCCTCCCAGCGTTGCGGCTTCGCCGCCCGCGCCGCCGTCTCCAGCACCGCGGGACTCAGCTCGTAGGTCCTCACGATATACGAGAGCACCTGCAGCTCCAACTCGCTTCCGTCCGGCACCCCCGACAGGATCCGCCGCAGCACCCCTTCCTCCGGCTGCCCACGGAACGCCCCGACCAACGCC
Organism: Spirochaetia bacterium; assembly: GCA_965208175.1. Taxonomy (GTDB): domain Bacteria; phylum Spirochaetota; class Spirochaetia; order SZUA-6; family Bin103; genus CATQHW01. Next base: position 104,713 of record CBDBOG010000001.1, read on the forward strand.
GCCAGCCCCGACCATACCGCCGGGTCCCCCGACAGCGCGCCCAGCGGCCGGTCGCCCAGGTCATGCAGCACGCAACGCAGCCGGCGCGCAAACGCCGCCACGTCCCCCTCGCCCGCGATCATCTCCGCCACCGACAGCGCCTCGCTCCAGCGCTTGCGACCGTGGTAGAAGATCAGCGGCACGATCGGCGGCAGCGCCCGCAGGCGCGATGCACGGCCCTCGGCATGGCGCTGCCAGATACGCACCATGTAGCCGAGCATCTGCAGCGGCGTGCCCGGATCGGGCTCCGCCTTGTGCTCCAGCAGCACGTAGACATAGGCGGTGCCGCCGCCCTTCAGGCGCGCCTCGAATAGCCGGTCGCTGTAGCTCCGGTGCAGCACGTCATCCACGAAGCTCGCATCGACCAGGCGGATCGAGGCGTCCGACAGCTCCGCAGCGACTGCGGCAGGCAGATACTCCCGTACCAGCGTCTCGGCCCGTCCGGGGTCTGCGAGCAGCGCTCGAAACAGCGCGTCATGGGGCGCGGCAGGTGGCATCTCGGGCATCGGATCCGGGGCCGGACACGTCGTCGTAGCGAGCGCTGAAGCCGGTGCCGACTTCGAGGGTCATCCTTGGAGGCGGGACAGGAACTCGGCGGCCGTGGCGCTGTCCACGATCCAGTCCCCGGCTTCGTCGAGTCGCTCCCCGTCGGTCACCCCCGCGAGCGCCTCCGCAAGCTGCTGCGCGGCCGCCTGCCGGCGCAGCCGTGACTTCTCCCGCTCGATGCCTTGCTCGATGCCTTGCTCGACGCCTTGCTCGACGCCCTGCTGCCGGATTTCCGCTTCCCAGCGATCGATCTTGTTCGCCAACACCGCACTTGCCTCCTCGTACTCCCGGATCGACGGCAACGTCACGCCCCACTTCCCGCCCAGCGCCCCAAGCCACAGGTCGAACGTCCGGGTCAGCTCCGGCTCCACCGCGCGCGGTCGCGGTACAGGCGCTGGTACAGCAGGCTGGTGTAGTTCAGGAACCGCAGCGGCATCGAGTAGTCCACGCTCGACTGATGCTCGATCAGCACGTGCAGCCTCTGCTCGCCGCCGCGCCGGCCGATCGACCAGACCACGTCGTCGTGACGCCGGCGCAACTCGTCGTTGACGTGCTCGGTCGGGCCTTCGCTGAGGCTGTCCAGGTCGAGCGTTCCACCCACCCGGCCGGGCGCCGGGGCGCGATGAAGCCGGTCAGCAGGTCCTTGACGATCCGTTCGTGTCTGAGCAGCCGTTTGTAGGAAGCGTCGTCCATGAGCGTCGGTCAAGGCTACTACGGTTGACCACGCGCCGCAGAGGGAGTTGACCGGCTTCGGCGCGGCCGAGCGCGGTCCGAGACGGACCCCGCCTCCGGCACGGCGATTGACCCGCCGCTGTCCGCCGATCGGCGGCGCTCAATCCCGTCGGGCGTCGAACACCTCCGTCAGGCTGTGCGCGTCAAGCAGGGCATCGAACCAGGCGTCGATCTCCGCCGCCGACCCGACCGCCACCCGCGCTCGAGCACTCTCCGGAACGGGACCGAAGCGCCGCTGCAGAAGACGAAGCAGCGTCTCGGCCTTGCCCTCGGCCTTGCCCTTGGCCTTGCCCTCGGCCTTGCCCTTGGCCTTGCCCTCGGCCTTGCCCTTGGCCTTGCCCTTGGCCTCGCCCTCGGCTCTACCTTCGGCCTTGGCCTCCCGCACCCATGCTTCCGCGACGGTTGACATCAGCGCCTCCCAGCGTTGCGGCTTCGCCGCCCGCGCCGCCGTCTCCAGCACCGCGGGACTCAGCTCGTAGGTCCTCACGATATATGAGAGCACCTGCAGCTCCAACTCGCTTCCGTCCGGCACCCCCGACAGGATCCGCCGCAGCACCCCTTCCTCCGGCTGCCCACGGAACGCCGCTGCCAGGGCCGCCAGCCCCGACCATACCGCCGGGTCCCCCGACAGCGCGCCCAGCGGCCGGTCGCCCAGGTCATGCAGCACGCAACGCAGCCGGCGCGCAAACGCCGCCACGTCCCCCTCGCCCGCGATCATCTCCGCCACCGACAACGCCTCGCTCCAGCGCTTGCGACCGTGGTAGAAGATCAGCGGCACGATCGGCGGCAGCGCCCGCAGGCGCGACGCACGGCCCTCGGCATGGCGCTGCCAGATGCGCACCATGTAGCCAAGCATCTGCAAGGCGGTGCCCGGATCGGGCTCCGCCTTGTGCTCCAGCAGCACGTAGACATAGGCGGTGCCGCCGCCCTTCAGGCGCGCCTCGAATAGCCGGTCGCTGTAGCTCCGGTGCAGCACGGCATCCACGAAGCTCGCATCGACCAGGCGGATCGAGGCGTCCGACAGCTCCGCAGCGACTGCGGCAGGCAGATACTCCCGTACCAGCGTCTCGGCCCGTCCGGGGTCTGCGAGCAGCGCTCGAAACAGCGCGTCATGGGGCGCGGCAGGTGGCAGCTCGGGCATCGGATCCGGGGCCGGAGCATACCCCCGCCGGCGGCCTCACCGGAACAGTCAGCGTGCAGCGCAGGCGCATCTTGGCCAGCCCCGGATGAACGGGTCGTCGAACCCACGCGCGCCGGACAGTGGTACGAGGACGTCAGACGATCAGCAGGTCGGTCCGGATGACGTCGTCGCAGCGAGCGCTGAAGCCGATGCCGACTTCGAGGGTCATCCTTGGAGGCGGGACAGGAACTCGGCGGCCGTGGCGCTGTCGACGATCCAGTCCCCGGCTTCGTCGAGCCGCTCCGCGTCGGTCACCCCCGCGAGCGCCTCCGCAAGCTGCTGTGCGGCCGCCGCGCCGAACCGCCGCTCCGCCTGCCGGCGCAGCCGTGACTTCTCCCGCTCGATGCCTTGCTCGATGCCTTGCTCGACGCCCTGCTGCCGGATTTCCGCTTCCCAGCGATCGATCTTGTTCGCCAACACCGCACTTGCCTCCTCGTACTCCCGGATCGACGGCAACGTCACGCCCCACTTCCCGCCCAGCGCCCCAAGCCACAGGTCGAACGTCCGGGTCAGCTCCGGCTCCTCCTCCGCGGCCAGCCACTCTGCTCGCCGCCGCGCCGGCCGATCGACCAGACCACGTCGTCGTGACGCCGGCGCAACTCGTCGTTGACGTGCTCGGTCGGGCCTTCGCTGAGGCTGTCCAGGTCGAGCGTTTCCACCCATCCGGCCGGGCGCCGGGGCGCGATGAAGCCGGTCAGCAGGTCCTTGACGATCCGTTCGTGTCTGAGCAGCCGTTTGTAGGAAGCGTCGTCCATGAGCGTCGGTCAAGGCTACTACGGTTGACGCTCCGCGGGTGGGAACGCCGAAACCGGCAGCCATTGACCTCCAGGACGAAGAAGGGCCTACCTGCCCTTGTACGTGACTACAGGAGGCGCATGGCAAGCCATGCCCGTTGATGGTGGTCGAGGTGGACGGCACGACCAGCCCGCAAATCTCACCGCTGCCGGGAGTCACGGGACGAAAGAGCCTGCGCGCCGAGACCTGCTGGAAGGAGTGCAACTTGGTGGTGATCGAGAAGCGGGACGGCAAGAAGGTCATCGAGCGCTGGACCGGCGCCCGCTACGGGCCGCGTCAGGACTTCGAGCCTTACGCGGCGCAGGCGGGAATGCAGATGGGCTTCCTGAACGCCGCGCAGACGCTGTTCATCGCCGACGGTGCGCGCCACAACTGGGAGTTGGCGATGACGCACTTTCCGGGGGCCGTGCAGATCCTTGACTACTACCACGCGGCCGCTCATCTGGCCAAGTTCTGCGACCTGTTGCCGGCCTCGGATCGCGACACGCAGTTACGGCAGTGGACGAAGCTCCTGTACCACGGCGAGCCGCTGCAGTTGATCGTCGAGATGCAGGGCGTGGTATGGAAGCTCTCCGACGCCGACGCTGGGTGCAAGCACATCAACTACTTTCGCAACAACCAGCAGCGTATGGATTACGGGCGCTACCGAGCCGCCAACTGGCCGATCGGCAGCGGTTCGGTGGAGGGGCAGTGCAAGTTCGTCGTGGGCCGTCGCTTCAAGGGTAACGGCATGCGCTGGCGGCCGCACGACAACGAATGCGTGCTGCGCACCCGCCTCGCCGTGCTCAACGGCGAGCTCGAACGCTACTTCCAGCCCCGTCCAGAGGTCTGGAACGAAGCCGCTTGATCATGTCAACCCCTTCTGCCGGTTTCGGCATTGCCACCCCTGTCCGCCCGTCCCGGCGGCGCTCAATCCCGTCGGGCGTCGAACACCTCCGTCAGGCTGTGCGCGTCAAGCAGGGCATCGAACCAGGCGTCGATCTCCGCCGCCGACCCGACCGCCACCCGCGCCCGAGCACTCTCCGGAACGGGACCGAAGCGCCGCTGCAGAAGACGAAGCAGCGTCTCGGCCTTGCCCCTGGCCTTGCCCCTGGCCTCGCCCTCGGCTCTACCCTCGGCTCTACCCTCGGCCTTGCCCTTGGCCTCGCCCTCGGCTCTACCTTCGGCCTTGGCCTCCCGCACCCATGCTTCCGCGACGGTTGACATCAGCGCCTCCCAGCGTTGCGGCTTCGCCGCCCGCGCCGCCGTCTCCAGCACCGCGGGACTCAGCTCGTAGGTCCTCACGATATACGAGAGCACCTGCAGCTCCAACTCGCTTCCGTCCGGCACCCCCGACAGGATCCGCCGCAGCACCCCTTCCTCCGGCTGCCCGCGGAACGCCCCGACCAACGCCGCCAGCCCCGACCATACCGCCGGGTCCCCCGACAGTGCGCCCAGCGGCCGCTCGCCCAGATCATGCAGCACGCAGCACAGCCGGCGCGCAAACGCCGCCACGTCCCCCTCGCCCGCGATCATCTCCGCCACCGACAGCGCCTCGCTCCAGCGCTTGCGGCCGTGGTAGAAGATCAGCGGCACGATCGGCGGCAGCGCCCGCAGGCGCGACGCACGGCCCTCGGCATGGCGCTGCCAGATACGCACCATGTAGCCGAGCATCTGCAGCGGCGTGCCCGGATCGGGCTCCGCCTTGTGCTCCAGCAGCACGTAGACATAGGCGGTGCCGCCGCCCTTCAGGCGCGCCTCGAATAGCCGGTCGCTGTAGCTCCGGTGCAGCACGTCATCCACGAAGCTCGCATCGACCAGGCGGATCGAGGCGTCCGACAGCTCCGCAGCGACTGCGGCAGGCAGATACTCCCGTACCAGCGTCTCGGCCCGTCCGGGGTCTGCGAGCAGCGCTCGAAACAGCGCGTCATGGGGCGCGGCAGGTGGCATCTCGGGCATCGGATCCGGGGCCGGACACGTCGTCGTAGCGAGCGCTGAAGCCGGTGCCGACTTCGAGGGTCATCCTTGGAGGCGGGACAGGAACTCGGCGGCCGTGGCGCTGTCCACGATCCAGTCCCCGGCTTCGTCGAGCCGCTCCGCGTCGGTCACCCCCGCGAGCGCCTCCGCAAGCTGCTGCGCGGCCGCCGCGCCGAACCGCCGCTCCGCCTGCCGGCGCAGCCGTGACTTCTCCCGCTCGATGCCTTGCTCGATGCCTTGCTCGATGCCTTGCTGCCGGATTTCCGCTTCCCAGCGATCGATCTTGTTCGCCAACACCGCACTTGCCTCCTCGTACTCCCGGATCGACGGCAACGTCACGCCCCACTTCCCGCCCAGCGCCCCAAGCCACAGGTCGAACGTCCGGGTCAGCTCCGGCTCCACCGCGCGCGGTCGCGGTACAGGCGCTGGTACAGCAGGCTGGTGTAGTTCAGGAACCGCAGCGGCATCGAGTAGTCCACGCTCGACTGATGCTCGATCAGCACGTGCAGCCTCTGCTCGCCGCCGCGCCGGCCGATCGACCAGACCACGTCGTCGTGACGCCGGCGCAACTCGTCGTTGACGTGCTCGGTCGGGCCTTCGCTGAGGCTGTCCAGGTCGAGCGTTCCACCCACCCGGCCGGGCGCCGGGGCGCGATGAAGCCGGTCAGCAGGTCCTTGACGATCCGTTCGTGTCTGAGCAGCCGTTTGTAGGAAGCGTCGTCCATGAGCGTCGGTCAAGGCTACTACGGTTGACCACGCGCCGCAGAGGGAGTTGACCGGCTTCGGCGCGGCCGAGCGCGGTCCGAGACGGACCCCGCCTCCGGCACGGCGATTGACCCGCCGCTGTCCGCCGATCGGCGGCGCTCAATCCCGTCGGGCGTCGAACACCTCCGTCAGGCTGTGCGCGTCAAGCAGGGCATCGAACCAGACGTCGATCTCCGCCGCCGACCCGACCGCCACCCGCGCCCGAGCACTCTCCGGAACGGGACCGAAGCGCCGCTGCAGAAGACGAAGCAGCGTCTCGGCCTTGCCCTCGGCCTTGCCCTTGGCCTCGCCCTCGGCTCTACCCTCGGCCTTGGCCTCCCGCACCCATGCTTCCGCGACGGTTGACATCAGCGCCTCCCAGCGTTGCGGCTTCGCCGCCCGCGCCGCCGTCTCCAGCACCGCGGGACTCAGCTCGTAGGTCCTCACGATATACGAGAGCACCTGCAGCTCCAACTCGCTTCCGTCCGGCACCCCCGACAGGATCCGCCGCAGCACCCCTTCCTCCGGCTGCCCGCGGAACGCCGCTGCCAGGGCCGCCAGCCCCGACCATACCGCCGGGTCCCCCGACAGCGCGCCCAGCGGCCGCTCGCCCAGATCATGCAGCACGCAGCACAGCCGGCGCGCAAACGCCGCCACGTCCCCCTCGCCCGCGATCATCTCCGCCACCGACAGCGCCTCGCTCCAGCGCTTGCGACCGTGGTAGAAGATCAGCGGCACGATCGGCGGCAGCGCCCGCAGGCGCGACGCACGGCCCTCGGCATGGCGCTGCCAGATGCGCACCATGTAGCCGAGCATCTGCAGCGGCGTGCCCGGATCGGGCTCCGCCTTGTGCTCCAGCAGCACGTAGACATAGGCGGTGCCGCCGCCCTTCAGGCGCGCCTCGAATAGCCGGTCGCTGTGGCTCCGGTGCAGCACGGCATCCACGAAGCTCGCATCGACCAGGCGGATCGAGGCGTCCGACAGCTCCGCAGCGACTGCGGCAGGCAGATACTCCCGTACCAGCGTCTCGGCCCGTCCGGGGTCTGCGAGCAGCGCTCGAAACAGCGCGTCATGGGGCGCGGCAGGTGGCATCTCGGGCATCGGATCCGGGGCCGGACACGTCGTCGTAGCGAGCGCTGAAGCCGGTGCCGACTTCGAGGGTCATCCTTGGAGGCGGGACAGGAACTCGGCGGCCGTGGCGCTGTCCACGATCCAGTCCCCGGCTTCGTCGAGCCGCTCCCCGTCGGTCACCCCCGCGAGCGCCTCCGCAAGCTGCTGTGCGGCCGCCGCGCCGAACCGCCGCTCCGCCTGCCGGCGCAGCCGTGACTTCTCCCGCTCGATGCCTTGCTCGATGCCTTGCTCGATGCCTTGCTGCCGGATTTCCGCTTCCCAGCGATCGATCTTGTTCGCCAACACCGCACTTGCCTCCTCGTACTCCCGGATCGACGGCAACGTCACGCCCCACTTCCCGCCCAGCGCCCCAAGCCACAGGTCGAACGTCCGGGTCAGCTCCGGCTCCACCGCGCGCGGTCGCGGTACAGGCGCTGGTACAGCAGGCTGGTGTAGTTCAGGAACCGCAGCGGCATCGAGTAGTCCACGCTCGACTGATGCTCAATCAGCACGTGCAGCCTCTGCTCGCCGCCGCGCCGGCCGATCGACCAGACCACGTCGTCGTGACGCCGGCGCAACTCGTCGTTGACGTGCTCGGTCGGGCCTTCGCTGAGGCTGTCCAGGTCGAGCGTTCCACCCACCCGGCCGGGCGCCGGGGCGCGATGAAGCCGGTCAGCAGGTCCTTGACGATCCGTTCGTGTCTGAGCAGCCGTTTGTAGGAAGCGTCGTCCATGAGCGTCGGTCAAGGCTACTACGGTTGACGCTCCGCAGAGGGAGTTGACCGGCTTCGGCGCGGCCGAGCGCGGTCCGAGACGGACCCCGCCTCCGGCACGGCGATTGACCCGCCGCTGTCCGCCGATCGGCGGCGCTCAATCCCGTCGGGCGTCGAACACCTCCGTCAGGCTGTGCGCGTCAAGCAGGGCATCGAACCAGGCGTCGATCTCCGCCGCCGACCCGACCGCCACCCGCGCCCGAGCACTCTCCGGAACGGGACCGAAGCGCCGCTGCAGAAGACGAAGCAGCGTCTCGGCCTTGCCCTTGGCCTCGCCCTCGGCTCTACCTTCGGCCTTGGCCTCCCGCACCCATGCTTCCGCGACGGTTGACATCAGCGCCTCCCAGCGTTGCGGCTTCGCCGCCCGCGCCGCCGTCTCCAGCACCGCGGGACTCAGCTCGTAGGTCCTCACGATATATGAGAGCACCTGCAGCTCCAACTCGCTTCCGTCCGGCACCCCCGACAGGATCCGCCGCAGCACCCCTTCCTCCGGCTGCCCGCGGAACGCCCCGACCAACGCCGCCAGCCCCGACCATACCGCCGGGTCCCCCGACAGCGCGCCCAGCGGCCGCTCGCCCAGATCATGCAGCACGCAGCACAGCCGGCGCGCAAACGCCGCCACGTCCCCCTCGCCCGCGATCATCTCCGCCACCGACAGCGCCCCGCTCCAGCGCTCGCGGCCGTGGTAGAAGATCAGCGGCACGATCGGCGGCAGCGCCCGCAGGCGCGATGCACGGCCCTCGGCATGGCGCTGCCAGATACGCACCATGTAGCCAAGCATCTGCAAGGCGGTGCCCGGATCGGGCTCCGCCTTGTGCTCCAGCAGCACGTAGACATAGGCGGTGCCGCCGCCCTTCAGGCGCGCCTCGAATAGCCGGTCGCTGTAGCTCCGGTGCAGCACGTCATCCACGAAGCTCGCATCGACCAGGCGGATCGAGGCGTCCGACAGCTCCGCAGCGACTGCGGCAGGCAGATACTCCCGTACCAGCGTCTCGGCCCGTCCGGGGTCTGCGAGCAGCGCTCGAAACAGCGCGTCATGGGGCGCGGCAGGTGGCATCTCGGGCATCGGATCCGGGGCCGGACACGTCGTCGTAGCGAGCGCTGAAGCCGGTGCCGACTTCGAGGGTCATCCTTGGAGGCGGGACAGGAACTCGGCGGCCGTGGCGCTGTCCACGATCCAGTCCCCGGCTTCGTCGAGCCGCTCCGCGTCGGTCACCCCCGCGAGCGCCTCCGCAAGCTGCTGCGCGGCCGCCTGCCGGCGCAGCCGTGACTTCTCCCGCTCGATGCCTTGCTCGATGCCTTGCTCGACGCCCTGCTGCCGGATTTCCGCTTCCCAGCGATCGATCTTGTTCGCCAACACCGCACTTGCCTCCTCGTACTCCCGGATCGACGGCAACGTCACGCCCCACTTCTCGCCCAGCGCCCCAAGCCACAGGTCGAACGTCCGGGTCAGCTCCGGCTCCACCGCGCGCGGTCGCGGTACAGGCGCTGGTACAGCAGGCTGGTGTAGTTCAGGAACCGCAGCGGCATCGAGTAGTCCACGCTCGACTGATGCTCAATCAGCACGTGCAGCCTCTGCTCGCCGCCGCGCCGGCCGATCGACCAGACCACGTCGTCGTGACGCCGGCGCAACTCGTCGTTGACGTGCTCGGTCGGGCCTTCGCTGAGGCTGTCCAGGTCGAGCGTTCCACCCACCCGGCCGGGCGCCGGGGCGCGATGAAGCCGGTCAGCAGGTCCTTGACGATCCGTTCGTGTCTGAGCAGCCGTTTGTAGGAAGCGTCGTCCATGAGCGTCGGTCAAGGCTACTACGGTTGACGCTCCGCAGAGGGAGTTGACCGGCTTCGGCGCGGCCGAGCGCGGTCCGAGACGGACCCCGCCTCCGGCACGGCGATTGACCCGCCGCTGTCCGCCGATCGGCGGCGCTCAATCCCGTCGGGCGTCGAACACCTCCGTCAGGCTGTGCGCGTCAAGCAGGGCATCGAACCAGGCGTCGATCTCCGCCGCCGACCCGACCGCCACCCGCGCCCGAGCACTCTCCGGAACGGGACCGAAGCGCCGCTGCAGAAGACGAAGCAGCGTCTCGGCCTTGCCCTCGGCCTTGCCCTCGGCCTTGCCCTCGGCCTTGCCCTCGGCCTTGCCCTCGGCCTTGCCCTCGGCCTTGCCCTCGGCCTTGCCCTTGGCCTCGCCCTCGGCTCTACCTTCGGCCTTGGCCTCCCGCACCCATGCTTCCGCGACGGTTGACATCAGCGCCTCCCAGCGTTGCGGCTTCGCCGCCCGCGCCGCCGTCTCCAGCACCGCGGGACTCAGCTCGTAGGTCCTCACGATATATGAGAGCACCTGCAGCTCCAACTCGCTTCCGTCCGGCACCCCCGACAGGATCCGCCGCAGCACCCCTTCCTCCGGCTGCCCACGGAACGCCGCTGCCAGGGCCGCCAGCCCCGACCATACCGCCGGGTCCCCCGACAGCGCGCCCAGCGGCCGGTCGCCCAGGTCATGCAGCACGCAACGCAGCCGGCGCGCAAACGCCGCCACGTCCCCCTCGCCCGCGATCATCTCCGCCACCGACAACGCCTCGCTCCAGCGCTTGCGACCGTGGTAGAAGATCAGCGGCACGATCGGCGGCAGCGCCCGCAGGCGCGACGCACGGCCCTCGGCATGGCGCTGCCAGATGCGCACCATGTAGCCAAGCATCTGCAAGGCGGTGCCCGGATCGGGCTCCGCCTTGTGCTCCAGCAGCACGTAGACATAGGCGGTGCCGCCGCCCTTCAGGCGCGCCTCGAATAGCCGGTCGCTGTAGCTCCGGTGCAGCACGTCATCCACGAAGCTCGCATCGACCAGGCGGATCGAGGCGTCCGACAGCTCCGCAGCGACTGCGGCAGGCAGATACTCCCGTACCAGCGTCTCGGCCCGTCCGGGGTCTGCGAGCAGCGCTCGAAACAGCGCGTCATGGGGCGCGGCAGGTGGCAGCTCGGGCATCGGATCCGGGGCCGGAGCATACCCCCGCCGGCGGCCTCACCGGAACAGTCAGCGTGCAGCGCAGGCGCATCTTGGCCAGCCCCGGATGAACGGGTCGTCGAACCCACGCGCGCCGGACAGTGGTACGAGGACGTCAGACGATCAGCAGGTCGGTCCGGATGACGTCGTCGCAGCGAGCGCTGAAGCCGATGCCGACTTCGAGGGTCATCCTTGGAGGCGGGACAGGAACTCGGCGGCCGTGGCGCTGTCGACGATCCAGTCCCCGGCTTCGTCGAGCCGCTCCGCGTCGGTCACCCCCGCGAGCGCCTCCGCAAGCTGCTGCGCGGCCGCCGCGCCGAACCGCTGCTCCGCCTGCCGGCGCAGCCGTGACTTCTCCCGCTCGATGCCTTGCTCGACGCCCTGCTCGACGCCCTGCTGCCGGATTTCCGCTTCCCAGCGATCGATCTTGTTCGCCAACACCGCACTTGCCTCCTCGTACTCCCGGATCGACGGCAACGTCACGCCCCACTTCCCGCCCAGCGCCCCAAGCCACAGGTCGAACGTCCGGGTCAGCTCCGGCTCCTCCTCCGCGGCCAGCCACTCTGCTCGCCGCCGCGCCGGCCGATCGACCAGACCACGTCGTCGTGACGCCGGCGCAACTCGTCGTTGACGTGCTCGGTCGGGCCTTCGCTGAGGCTGTCCAGGTCGAGCGTTTCCACCCATCCGGCCGGGCGCCGGGGCGCGATGAAGCCGGTCAGCAGGTCCTTGACGATCCGTTCGTGTCTGAGCAGCCGTTTGTAGGAAGCGTCGTCCATGAGCGTCGGTCAAGGCTACTACGGTTGACGCTCCGCAGGGTGGGAACGCCGAAACCGGCAGCCATTGACCTCCAGGACGAAGAAGGGCCTACCTGCCCTTGTACGTGACTACAGGAGGCGCATGGCAAGCCATGCCCGTTGATGGTGGTCGAGGTGGACGGCACGACCAGCCCGCAAATCTCACCGCTGCCGGGAGTCACGGGACGAAAGAGCCTGCGCGCCGAGACCTGCTGGAAGGAGTGCAACTTGGTGGTGATCGAGAAGCGGGACGGCAAGAAGGTCATCGAGCGCTGGACCGGCGCCCGCTACGGGCCGCGTCAGGACTTCGAGCCTTACGCGGCGCAGGCGGGAATGCAGATGGGCTTCCTGAACGCCGCGCAGACGCTGTTCATCGCCGACGGTGCGCGCCACAACTGGGAGTTGGCGATGACGCACTTTCCGGGGGCCGTGCAGATCCTTGACTACTACCACGCGGCCGCTCATCTGGCCAAGTTCTGCGACCTGTTGCCGGCCTCGGATCGCGACACGCAGTTACGGCAGTGGACGAAGCTCCTGTACCACGGCGAGCCGCTGCAGTTGATCGTCGAGATGCAGGGCGTGGTATGGAAGCTCTCCGACGCCGACGCTGGGTGCAAGCACATCAACTACTTTCGCAACAACCAGCAGCGTATGGATTACGGGCGCTACCGAGCCGCCAACTGGCCGATCGGCAGCGGTTCGGTGGAGGGGCAGTGCAAGTTCGTCGTGGGCCGTCGCTTCAAGGGTAACGGCATGCGCTGGCGGCCGCACGACAACGAATGCGTGCTGCGCACCCGCCTCGCCGTGCTCAACGGCGAGCTCGAACGCTACTTCCAGCCCCGTCCAGAGGTCTGGAACGAAGCCGCTTGATCATGTCAACCCCTTCTGCCGGTTTCGGCATTGCCACCCCTGTCCGCCCGTCCCGGCGGCGCTCAATCCCGTCGGGCGTCGAACACCTCCGTCAGGCTGTGCGCGTCAAGCAGGGCATCGAACCAGGCGTCGATCTCCGCCGCCGACCCGACCGCCACCCGCGCCCGAGCACTCTCCGGAACGGGACCGAAGCGCCGCTGCAGAAGACGAAGCAGCGTCTCGGCCTTGCCCCTGGCCTTGCCCCTGGCCTCGCCCTCGGCTCTACCCTCGGCCTTGCCCCTGGCCTCGCCCTCGGCTCTACCCTCGGCCTTGCCCTTGGCCTCGCCCTCGGCTCTACCTTCGGCCTTGGCCTCCCGCACCCATGCTTCCGCGACGGTTGACATCAGCGCCTCCCAGCGTTGCGGCTTCGCCGCCCGCGCCGCCGTCTCCAGCACCGCGGGACTCAGCTCGTAGGTCCTCACGATATACGAGAGCACCTGCAGCTCCAACTCGCTTCCGTCCGGCACCCCCGACAGGATCCGCCGCAGCACCCCTTCCTCCGGCTGCCCGCGGAACGCCCCGACCAACGCCGCCAGCCCCGACCATACCGCCGGGTCCCCCGACAGCGCGCCCAGCGGCCGCTCGCCCAGATCATGCAGCACGCAGCACAGCCGGCGCGCAAACGCCGCCACGTCCCCCTCGCCCGCGATCATCTCCGCCACCGACAGCGCCCCGCTCCAGCGCTCGCGGCCGTGGTAGAAGATCAGCGGCACGATCGGCGGCAGCGCCCGCAGGCGCGATGCACGGCCCTCGGCATGGCGCTGCCAGATACGCACCATGTAGCCGAGCATCTGCAGCGGCGTGCCCGGATCGGGCGCCGCCTTGTGCTCCAGCAGCACGTAGACATAGGCGGTGCCGCCGTCCTTCAGGCGCGCCTCGAACAGCCGGTCGCTGTGGCTCCGGTGCAGCACGGCATCCACGAAGCTCGCATCGACCAGGCGGATCGAGGCGTCCGACAGCTCCGCAGCGACTGCGGCAGGCAGATACTCCCGTACCAGCGTCTCGGCCCGTCCGGGGTCTGCGAGCAGCGCTCGAAACAGCGCGTCATGGGGCGCGGCAGGTGGCAGCTCGGGCATCGGATCCGGGGCCGGAGCATACCCCCGCCGGCGGCCTCACCGGAACAGTTGTCGCGGCAAGTTGCGGACGAGATGCGGCTCGTCCTTGACGATCCGTTCGTGTCTGAGCAGCCGTTTGTAGGAAGCGTCGTCCATGAGCGTCGGTCAAGGCTACTACGGTTGACGCTCCGCAGGGTGGGAACGCCGAAACCGGCAGCCATTGACCTCCAGGACGAAGAAGGGCCTACCTGCCCTTGTACGTGACTACAGGAGGCAGGTAGGCCATGGAAAGTCAGGAACTTGTACCGACCGCGCAACGAATCGTCAAGGAGCTGTCGAGAGGGTTGAACACAGGCCAGATCGGCCTGCAGGACGCCGAGCAGAGGATCGTGGAGTTCGTCAACTTGGTCGGCGGCGAGGTAGCGGTGTTCGATCAGGTGCGCAACCTGCGGTTCATCAACCGGTTCGGCGAATACGTGGTGCGAGCGCGGCGGTGCTACAAGTTCCTCGACCGGCCCGGCAGCTTCGCGCCGCTGGACGCGCAGTTGGGCATCGAGGGGTGCTTCGGGTTCTCGCCGCTGATGACGACGCTGATCTGCCTGCTGGGAGCCGAGGAGGCGTTCGAGCGCTCGGCGACCAAGCTGGAGGCGCTGCTGGGGTATGCGGTGAGCGCCACGGCGGTGCAGCGCACCACCGAGAAGACCGGCGAGCGCATCCCCGACGATCCAGCCGAACTGATCGATGCCGCAGCGCATGGCAAGCCATGCCCGTTGATGGTGGTCGAGGTGGACGGCACGACCAGCCCGCAAATCTCACCGCTGCCGGGAGTCACGGGACGAAAGAGCCTGCGCGCCGAGACCTGCTGGAAGGAGTGCAACTTGGTGGTGATCGAGAAGCGGGACGGCAAGAAGGTCATCGAGCGCTGGACCGGAGCCCGCTACGGGCCGCGTCAGGACTTCGAGCCGTACGCGGCGCAGGCGGGAATGCAGATGGGCTTCCTGAACGCCGAGCAGACGCTGTTCATCGCCGACGGTGCGCGCCACAACTGGGAGTTGGCGATGACGCACTTTCCGGGAGCGGTGCAGATCCTGGACTACTACCACGCGGCCGGCCATCTGGGAGAGTTCTGCGGCCTGCTGCCGGCTTCGACGCGCGAGCAACACCGGCAACGGTGCTCGACGCTGCTCTACAACGGCGAGCCGTTACAGTTGATCGTCGAGATGAAGGGCGTGGTGGCCAAGCTCACCGACGCCGAGGCCGGGTGGAAGCACATCAACTACTTCCAGAACAACCAGCAGCGTATGGACTATGGCCGTTACCGAGCCTGCGGCTGGCCGATCGGCAGCGGCTCGGTGGAGGGGCAGTGCGTCTGGAACGAAGCCGCTTGATCATGTCAACCCCTTCTGCCGGTTTCGGCATTGCCACCCGCTCCGCAGAGGGAGTTGACCGGCTTCGGCGCGGCCGAGCGCGGTCCGAGACGGACCCCGCCTCCGGCACGGCGATTGACCCGCCGCTGTCCGCCGATCGGCGGCGCTCAATCCCGTCGGGCGTCGAACACCTCCGTCAGGCTGTGCGCGTCAAGCAGGGCATCGAACCAGGCGTCGATCTCCGCCGCCGACCCGACCGCCACCCGCGCCCGAGCACTCTCCGGAACGGGACCGAAGCGCCGCTGCAGAAGACGAAGCAGCGTCTCGGCCTTGCCCTTGGCCTCGCCCTCGGCTCTACCTTCGGCCTTGGCCTCCCGCACCCATGCTTCCGCGACGGTTGACATCAGCGCCTCCCAGCGTTGCGGCTTCGCCGCCCGCGCCGCCGTCTCCAGCACCGCGGGACTCAGCTCGTAGGTCCTCACGATATATGAGAGCACCTGCAGCTCCAACTCGCTTCCGTCCGGCACCCCCGACAGGATCCGCCGCAGCACCCCTTCCTCCGGCTGCCCACGGAACGCCCCGACCAACGCCGCCAGCCCCGACCATACCGCCGGGTCCCCCGACAGCGCGCCCAGCGGCCGGTCGCCCAGGTCATGCAGCACGCAACGCAGCCGGCGCGCAAACGCCGCCACGTCCCCCTCGCCCGCGATCATCTCCGCCACCGACAGCGCCTCGCTCCAGCGCTTGCGACCGTGGTAGAAGATCAGCGGCACGATCGGCGGCAGCGCCCGCAGGCGCGACGCACGGCCCTCGGCATGGCGCTGCCAGATGCGCACCATGTAGCCAAGCATCTGCAAGGCGGTGCCCGGATCGGGCTCCGCCTTGTGCTCCAGCAGCACGTAGACATAGGCGGTGCCGCCGCCCTTCAGGCGCGCCTCGAATAGCCGGTCGCTGTAGCTCCGGTGCAGCACGTCATCCACGAAGCTCGCATCGATCAGGCGGATCGAGGCGTCCGACAGCTCCGCAGCGACTGCGGCAGGCAGATACTCCCGTACCAGCGTCTCGGCCCGTCCGGGGTCTGCGAGCAGCGCTCGAAACAGCGCGTCATGGGGCGCGGCAGGTGGCAGCTCGGGCATCGGATCCGGGGCCGGAGCATACCCCCGCCGGCGGCCTCACCGGAACAGTCAGCGTGCAGCGCAGGCGCATCTTGGCCAGCCCCGGATGAACGGGTCGTCGAACCCACGCGCGCCGGACAGTGGTACGAGGACGTCAGACGATCAGCAGGTCGGTCCGGATGACGTCGTCGCAGCGAGCGCTGAAGCCGATGCCGACTTCGAGGGTCATCCTCGGAGGCGGGACAGGAACTCGGCGGCCGTGGCGCTGTCCACGATCCAGTCCCCGGCTTCGTCGAGCCGCTCCCCGTCGGTCACCCCCGCGAGCGCCTCCGCAAGCTGCTGTGCGGCCGCCGCGCCGAACCGCCGCTCCGCCTGCCGGCGCAGCCGTGACTTCTCCCGCTCGATGCCTTGCTCGACGCCCTGCTGCCGGATTTCCGCTTCCCAGCGATCGATCTTGTTCGCCAACACCGCACTTGCCTCCTCGTACTCCCGGATCGACGGCAACGTCACGCCCCACTTCCCGCCCAGCGCCCCAAGCCACAGGTCGAACGTCCGGGTCAGCTCCGGCTCCTCCTCCGCGGCCAGCCACTCGCCCAGCTCCCGCACCCGCTCGGGCAGCGTCCCGGCGTGCACGCTCTGCTCGACCTCCGCCACCCACGTTAGCAGATTCGCCCGCGGCAGTTCAGCTCTGCCCAACGCCATCAGATCCACCACGTCGTAGCTCACCGCGAGTTGCGCCGCACCGTCGCGCTCGCCGCGCTCCACCATCCCGGCGAGCGCCAGCGGCGCGTCCCAGCGGCTGTCGCCGTTGTAGACCACGACGTGCAGCACCGGGGCGGCGGTGTCATTCCGGCTCCACCGCGCGCGGTCGCGGTACAGGCGCTGGTACAGCAGGCTGGTGTAGTTCAGGAACCGCAGCGGCATCGAGTAGTCCACGCTCGACTGATGCTCGATCAGCACGTGCAGCCTCTGCTCGCCGCCGCGCCGGCCGATCGACCAGACCACGTCGTCGTGACGCCGGCGCAACTCGTCGTTGACGTGCTCGGTCGGGCCTTCGCTGAGGCTGTCCAGGTCGAGCGTTCCACCCACCCGGCCGGGCGCCGGGGCGCGATGAAGCCGGTCAGCAGGTCCTTGACGATCCGTTCGTGTCTGAGCAGCCGTTTGTAGGAAGCGTCGTCCATGAGCGTCGGTCAAGGCTACTACGGTTGACGCTCCGCAGGGTGGGAACGCCGAAACCGGCAGCCATTGACCTCCAGGACGAAGAGGGGCCTACCTGCCCTTGTACGTGACTACAGGAGGCAGGTAGGCCATGGAAGGTCAGGAACTTGTACCGACCGCGCAACGAATCGTCAAGGAGCTGTCGAGAGGGTTGAACACAGGCCAGATCGGCCTGCAGGACGCCGAGCAGAGGATCGTGGAGTTCGTCAACTTGGTCGGCGGCGAGGTAGCGGTGTTCGATCAGGTGCGCAACCTGCGGTTCATCAACCGGTTCGGCGAATACGTGGTGCGAGCGCGGCGGTGCTACAAGTTCCTCGACCGGCCCGGCAGCTTCGCGCCGCTGGACGCACAACTGGGCATCAAGGAGTGCTTCGGGTTTTCGCCGCTGATGACGACGCTGATCTGCCTGCTGGGAGCCGCGGAGGCGTTCGAGCGCTCGGCGACCAAGCTGGAGGCGCTGCTGGGGTATGCGGTGAGCGCCACGGCGGTGCAGCGCACCACCGAGAAGACCGGCGAGCGCATCCCCGACGATCCAGCCGAACTGATCGATGCCGCAGCGCATGGCAAGCCATGCCCGTTGATGGTGGTCGAGGTGGACGGCACGACCAGCCCGCAAATCTCACCGCTGCCGGGAGTCACGGGACGAAAGAGCCTGCGCGCCGAGACCTGCTGGAAGGAGTGCAACTTGGTGGTGATCGAGAAGCGGGACGGCAAGAAGGTCATCGAGCGCTGGACCGGAGCCCGCTACGGGCCGCGTCAGGACTTCGAGCCGTACGCGGCGCAGGCGGGAATGCAGATGGGCTTCCTGAACGCCGAGCAGACGCTGTTCATCGCCGACGGTGCGCGCCACAACTGGGAGTTGGCGATGACGCACTTTCCGGGGGCCGTGCAGATCCTTGACTACTACCACGCGGCCGCTCATCTGGCCAAGTTCTGCGACCTGTTGCCGGCCTCGGATCGCGACACGCAGTTACGGCAGTGGACGAAGCTCCTGTACCACGGCGAGCCGCTGCAGTTGATCGTCGAGATGCAGGGCGTGGTATGGAAGCTCTCCGACGCCGACGCTGGGTGCAAGCACATCAACTACTTTCGCAACAACCAGCAGCGTATGGATTACGGGCGCTACCGAGCCGCCAACTGGCCGATCGGCAGCGGTTCGGTGGAGGGGCAGTGCAAGTTCGTGGTGGGGCGGCGCTTCAAGGGTAACGGCATGCGCTGGCGGCCGCACGACAACGAATGCGTGCTGCGCACCCGCCTCGCCGTGCTCAACGGCGAGCTCGAACGCTACTTCCAGCCCCGTCCAGAGGTCTGGAACGAAGCCGCTTGATCATGTCAACCCCTTCTGCCGGTTTCGGCATTGCCACCCGCTCCGCAGAGGGAGTTGACCGGCTTCGGCGCGGCCGAGCGCGGTCCGAGACGGACTCCGCCTCCGGCACGGCGATTGACCCGCCGCTGTCCGCCGATCGGCGGCGCTCAATCCCGTCGGGCGTCGAACACCTCCGTCAGGCTGTGCGCGTCAAGCAGGGCATCGAACCAGGCGTCGATCTCCGCCGCCGACCCGACCGCCACCCGCGCCCGAGCACTCTCCGGAACGGGACCGAAGCGCCGCTGCAGAAGACGAAGCAGCGTCTCGGCCTTGCCCTCGGCCTTGCCCTCGGCCTTGCCCTCGGCCTTGCCCTCGGCCTTGCCCTTGGCCTCGCCCTCGGCTCTACCCTCGGCCTTGGCCTCCCGCACCCATGCTTCCGCGACGGTTGACATCAGCGCCTCCCAGCGTTGCGGCTTCGCCGCCCGCGCCGCCGTCTCCAGCACCGCGGGACTCAGCTCGTAGGTCCTCACGATATACGAGAGCACCTGCAGCTCCAACTCGCTTCCGTCCGGCACCCCCGACAGGATCCGCCGCAGCACCCCTTCCTCCGGCTGCCCGCGGAACGCCCCGACCAACGCCGCCAGCCCCGACCATACCGCCGGGTCCCCCGACAGCGCGCCCAGCGGCCGGTCGCCCAGGTCATGCAGCACGCAACGCAGCCGGCGCGCAAACGCCGCCACGTCCCCCTCGCCCGCGATCATCTCCGCCACCGACAGCGCCTCGCTCCAGCGCTTGCGACCGTGGTAGAAGATCAGCGGCACGATCGGCGGCAGCGCCCGCAGGCGCGACGCACGGCCCTCGGCATGGCGCTGCCAGATACGCACCATGTAGCCGAGCATCTGCAGCGGCGTGCCCGGATCGGGCGCCGCCTTGTGCTCCAGCAGCACGTAGACATAGGCGGTGCCGCCGCCCTTCAGGCGCGCCTCGAATAGCCGGTCGCTGTAGCTCCGGTGCAGCACGTCATCCACAAGCTCGCATCGACCAGGCGGATCGAGGCGTCCGACAGCTCCGCAGCGACTGCGGCAGGCAGATACTCCCGTACCAGCGTCTCGGCCCGTCCGGGGTCTGCGAGCAGCGCTCGAAACAGCGCGTCATGGGGCGCGGCAGGTGGCATCTCGGGCATCGGATCCGGGGCCGGACACGTCGTCGTAGCGAGCGCTGAAGCCGGTGCCGACTTCGAGGGTCATCCTTGGAGGCGGGACAGGAACTCGGCGGCCGTGGCGCTGTCCACGATCCAGTCCCCGGCTTCGTCGAGCCGCTCCGCGTCGGTCACCCCCGCGAGCGCCTCCGCAAGCTGCTGCGCGGCCGCCGCGCCGGCGCAGCCGTGACTTCTCCCGCTCGATGCCTTGCTCGACGCCCTGCTGCCGGATTTCCGCTTCCCAGCGATCGATCTTGTTCGCCAACACCGCACTTGCCTCCTCGTACTCCCGGATCGACGGCAACGTCACGCCCCACTTCCCGCCCAGCGCCCCAAGCCACAGGTCGAACGTCCGGGTCAGCTCCGGCTCCACCGCGCGCGGTCGCGGTACAGGCGCTGGTACAGCAGGCTGGTGTAGTTCAGGAACCGCAGCGGCATCGAGTAGTCCACGCTCGACTGATGCTCAATCAGCACGTGCAGCCTCTGCTCGCCGCCGCGCCGGCCGATCGACCAGACCACGTCGTCGTGACGCCGGCGCAACTCGTCGTTGACGTGCTCGGTCGGGCCTTCGCTGAGGCTGTCCAGGTCGAGCGTTCCACCCACCCGGCCGGGCGCCGGGGCGCGATGAAGCCGGTCAGCAGGTCCTTGACGATCCGTTCGTGTCTGAGCAGCCGTTTGTAGGAAGCGTCGTAACTATTCAGGCGTAGTGGCAGCCCATGGGTCAGCGTAACCACGACCTGAAGATTGTAAGTTGTCTCGGGCGCTGTACGTGTTCGGCATTGCTGGTCTATTCTCGCGGTCGGGAGGGACGCAATGGACGCGAGCTTCAAGCTCACGCGCCAAGAGATAGGTGCGGCCTACGATGCTGGCCGAGACGCGGTCATCGCGTTGATCGAGGCTCTCATCGAGCGTTACGAGCAGCGGATCACGGCGCTGGAGCAGGAACTCCAGGAACTGAAGAAGGACAGCCACGACAGCGGCAAACCGCCGTCGCGAGACAGCTTCGAACGCAAGCAACACAGCCGCACGGCCTCTCGCCGGCAGCGCACCGGAAAGCGTCACGGGGGTCAGCCGAACCATCCTGGTGCGACCTTGAGCCAGAGCGAGCATCCCGACCTCGTCACCGTGCACGCGGTGGACCGGTGCGGTTGCGGACGATCGCTGGCCGACGAGCCGGTGGCCGACTACGAACGTCGGCAGGTGTTCGAGGTGCCGCCGCTGGCGGCGCAGGTCACCGAGCACCGCGCCGAGCGCAAACGCTGCCCGGACTGTGGGAAGATCGCGGTGGCCACATTCCCTGAGCCGGTCCGGCAGCCGGTGCAGTACGGCGAGCGGCTGCAAGCGGTGGCCGCATACCTGAAGAACTACGGGTTGCTGCCGTATCAGAGGGCGGCCGAGTGGTTCGCGGACCTGTTCTCGATCCCGATCAGCGTCGGCACGTTGGTGAACATCAACGCCACCTGCGCCGAGCGCTTGGCGGGCGTCAGCGAGATGATTCGTGAAGCGATCGGCGGCCAGCCGGTGGTCGGCTTCGATGAGACCGGGATGAGCGTCGACGGCCACCTGCGGTGGCTGCACGTGGCGAGCACGGAGCGGCTGACCCACTACGCCGAGCACGCGAAGCGGGGCAAGCAGGCCGGTGAGGACATCGGCATCTTGCCGAACTTCGCGGGGATCGCGCTGCACGATCACTGGCAGAGCTACTTTCGCTATCAGTGTGGGCACGCGCTGTGCAACGCCCATCATCTGCGCGAGCTGACGTTCGTCGAGGAACAGTACCGCCAGCGGTGGGCCGGTGAGCTCAAGGAGTTGCTGCTGAGGATGAACGCTGCGGTGGACCGTGCGCAGCAGCAGGGACGCCGGCGGCTGTACCGGCCTGAGCGCCGACGATTCGCCGCCGAGTACCGCAGGATCATCAACGTTGGGCTGGCCGCCAATCCGCCGCCGCCTCCGGCGCCACCGGGTACGCCCAAGAAGCGGGGCCGCAAGAAGCAGAGCAAGCCGCGCAATCTCCTGCTCCGGTTGTCCGGCCGCTGGCGATCGGTGCTCGCCTTCATGTACGACTTTCGCGTACCGTTCACCAACAACCAGGCCGAACGCGACCTGCGCATGATGAAAGTTCAGCAGAAGATCTCCGGCACGTTCCGCAGCGCTGAAGGTGCAGCCGCCTTCTGCCGGACCAGAGCCTATATCTCCACGATCCGCAAGAACGGCGGCAACGTGCTCGACGCCCTCAGGTCCGTCTTCGAAGGCCGCCCCATGATCCCTCCCTGCCTCAGACCGTCCGCCACGGCTGAATAGTTACGAAGCGTCGTCCATGAGCGTCGGTCAAGGCTACTACGGTTGACGCTCCGCAGAGGGAGTTGACCGGCTTCGGCGCGGCCGAGCGCGGTCCGAGACGGACCCCGCCTCCGGCACGGCGATTGACCCGCCGCTGTCCGCCGATCGGCGGCGCTCAATCCCGTCGGGCGTCGAACACCTCCGTCAGGCTGTGCGCGTCAAGCAGGGCATCGAACCAGGCGTCGATCTCCGCCGCCGACCCGACCGCCACCCGCGCCCGAGCACTCTCCGGAACGGGACCGAAGCGCCGCTGCAGAAGACGAAGCAGCGTCTCGGCCTTGCCCTCGGCCTTGCCCTCGGCCTTGCCCTCGGCCTTGCCCTCGGCCTTGCCCTCGGCCTTGCCCTTGGCCTCGCCCTCGGCTCTACCCTCGGCCTTGGCCTCCCGCACCCATGCTTCCGCGACGGTTGACATCAGCGCCTCCCAGCGTTGCGGCTTCGCCGCCCGCGCCGCCGTCTCCAGCACCGCGGGACTCAGCTCGTAGGTCCTCACGATATACGAGAGCACCTGCAGCTCCAACTCGCTTCCGTCCGGCACCCCCGACAGGATCCGCCGCAGCACCCCTTCCTCCGGCTGCCCGCGGAACGCCCCGACCAACGCCGCCAGCCCCGACCATACCGCCGGGTCCCCCGACAGCGCGCCCAGCGGCCGCTCGCCCAGATCATGCAGCACGCAGCACAGCCGGCGCGCAAACGCCGCCACGTCCCCCTCGCCCGCGATCATCTCCGCCACCGACAGCGCCCCGCTCCAGCGCTTGCGGCCGTGGTAGAAGATCAGCGGCACGATCGGCGGCAGCGCCCGCAGGCGCGATGCACGGCCCTCGGCATGGCGCTGCCAGATACGCACCATGTAGCCGAGCATCTGCAGCGGCGTGCCCGGATCGGGCGCCGCCTTGTGCTCCAGCAGCACGTAGACATAGGCGGTGCCGCCGCCCTTCAGGCGCGCCTCGAACAGCCGGTCGCTGTGGCTCCGGTGCAGCACGGCATCCACGAAGCTCGCATCGACCAAGCGGATCGAGGCGTCCGACAGCTCCGCAGCGACTGCGGCAGGCAGATACTCCCGTACCAGCGTCTCGGCCCGTCCGGGGTCTGCGAGCAGCGCTCGAAACAGCGCGTCATGGGGCGCGGCAGGTGGCAGCTCGGGCATCGGATCCGGGGCCGGAGCATACCCCCGCCGGCGGCCTCACCGGAACAGTTGTCGCGGCAAGTTGCGGACGAGATGCGGCTCGTCCTTGACGATCCGTTCGTGTCTGAGCAGCCGTTTGTAGGAAGCGTCGTCCATGAGCGTCGGTCAAGGCTACTACGGTTGACCACGCGACACCGGTGCGCACCAGTTGCTCGATGGTCGCCAACTGCCCCTCCTGGCGGCCTTTCCGCTCCCTCATCTCGCCGTAGATCTCGACCATCTCCTCGGTCTTGTTCATCAGTTCTGCACCTCCCGGCACCTGCCGCCGTACGGCGTCCGCAGAACCAGGGAAGGACGGACCCCGGCGTCATCCCGACAGGACGCGCCGCACCTCGTCCGCATCCACCGCCAGCGCCGCGGCGATCGCCTCGGCATCCTGTCCCAGGCCATGCAGACGGCGGATCGCCTGCGCGAGCAGCAGGCGCCGCTCCTGCTCCGCCTGCCGCCGCTCCTGCTCCGCCTGCTGTTGAGCCCGCTCCGCTCGTTGCGCCCGTTCCCGCTCCTGCTCGGTCCGCTGTCGCTCCTGTGCTATCAGGCGGTCGCGGTGCTCCACCTGCCGCGCCATCAGCATCGAGTCCCGCAGCAGCAGGTCCTCGCCCTCCATGGTGCGCCGCACGTCCTCCTCCGCCATCGCCTCGCGCAACTGCCGCAGCACGAAGGCGCACTCCACCGGATACTCCCCTTCCTCGATCGTCAGCACGTGCGCGTCCCCCCGCCCGTTGCCCTTCACCAGGCCCTGGTCGAAGATCGAAAGCAGCCGCTCCAGCTCGTCCCGCCGCCGGCTCGCCAGCCGCGGAATCTGGATGATGTGGCTGCGGTGATGGATGCCCTCCACCAATGGATGGCTCGCCGCAAGCTCCCGCCCCGTGCGCCGCTCGGTCACCCGCGGGCAGACGTCGATCACCGCCTCGTCCGACAGGTCATCCAGGGCGTAACCCAGGAAGTAGATCGTCACGATCGGCACCGCCTCGGTGCGGCCCGAAGGATGGGTGAGGATGTTGCCCGCGCTGCCGATCTGCTGGCCCAAGTAGCGCCGGAAGCGCTCGATCACCGTCGGCGCGCTGGTCTTCTGAATCTCGATCAGCACCTGCCGCTCGCTGCCGTCGCGGGTCTGCACGCGGGCGGCGAAGTCCATCCGCAGCAGCGTCAGCGGCAGGTCGTGCTCCGGGGCGTCCGGGGTGCGGCGCACGGCGGTCTCCTGCGGGCTGACGGTCAGCGACTGCACCGCCAGGCCGGTGATCCTGCCGATCAGCAGGCGGGCGACGCGGTCGTTCTGCATCAGGTACTTGAACACCACGTCGTAGATCGGGTTGGCGACGTCCATGCCGGCCCTCCAGTGCCGGCATTGAACCTGCGCTCCGCGCGGACGGTCAATCGCCGCGCCGGTGGCGAGCTGGCGGCGTGGAGCCCCTTCGCTACCTCGGTCCGATCACCACGAACACGTCGGGCGCGACCCCGGCGCGCGGGTCGCCTTCCTGCATGCCGTAGCGCGGTGCTGGTCGCCGGCCGGCCGGCGGCTCAGTTCCCGTGGGGCTCGCCGTCGTCGGCGGAATCGAACCGATGCTTGAGCCGGTCGAAGGCTTCCTCGTCGATGCCGGTGGCGGCTTCGATGGTGGGCCACGCGACTCCGGTGCGCACCAGTTTCTCGATCGTCGCCAACTGCCCTTCCTGGCGGCCTTCCTCGCGGCCTTCCCTCTCCCTCATCTCACCGTAGATCTCGACCATCTCCTCGGCCTTGTTCACCAGCTCTGCACCTCCCGGCACCTGCCGCCGTACCGCGTCCGCAAATTCGTCCCAGTGCTCCCGGTTCCGCGTCGTGGCTGCAATGTACACCACGATCTGCCGCAGGTCCTCGATTCCGGCCGCCTGCGCCAGCTCCGCCAGCCTCGGCACCAGTCGCTGCAACACCGGCCAGCTCGCCCGGTACGCCGCCATCATCGCCAGTTGCGCGATCCGACCGTACAGCGCGCCGCGCACCTCGTCCGGCCCCATCCGCGTCTGGTCGATCAACAGGTGCGCGTAGCGCGGCACTCCCGGCCACTCCCGCACCCCCGCGGCGAACAGCTCCGAGAACTCGCGCGCGTGGCGCCAGCCGCGCTCGCCCTGGTACCACACCAGCGGCACGATCGGGCGCAGGTGCTCCTCGTCCGGGCGCCGCCGGCGATCCCGTTCCCAGATCCGGATGCTGTACTTCAGCAGCCGCAGCCACGGAGTCCGGCGTCGACTGGTGCTCCAGCGGCGGCCGGCATCAGCGCCCGGCGTCGGCTGGGGTCGCGACGGGTTCCGGCGGCGCCGGAGGACCATTCGCGGGCGGGCGCCAAGGGCCGGTCAACGCTCCCTCGATGCGCGCCACGCGCTCCGCGAGGGCGTGTAGATCGCGGCGCACCTCGCCCACGTCGGCGCGAATCGTCAGCAGTAGCGGCAGTAGCACGGCCAGCAGCCCAACGGCGGCGGCCACGATAGCGATTGCCTCGGTGCTCATGCCTTCGCCTCCATGCGTCAACCTCTCGCTACCACGGGACAGCTTCGATGTCCACCTCCGGCGTGGAGAAGAACTCCCCGCCGAGGGAGTTGACCGGCTTCGATGCGGCCGAGCGCCAGCGTGCAGCGCAGGCGCATCTTGGCCAGCCCCCGGATGAACGGGCCGTCGAACCCACGCGCGCCGGACAGTGGTACGAGGACGTCAGACGATCAGCAGGTCGGTCCGGATGACGTCGTCGCAGCGAGCGCTGAAGCCGATGCCGACCGCGAGGGTCATCCTCGGAGGCGGGACAGGAACTCGGCGGCCGTGGCGCTGTCCACGATCCAGTCCCCGGCTTCGTCGAGCCGCTCCCCGTCGGTCACCCCCGCGAGCGCCTCCGCAAGCTGCTGTGCGGCCGCCGCGCCGAACCGCCGCTCCGCCTGCCGGCGCAGCCGTGACTTCTCCCGCTCGATGCCTTGCTCGATGCCTTGCTCGACGCCCTGCTCGACGCCCTGCTGCCGGATTTCCGCTTCCCAGCGATCGATCTTGTTCGCCAACACCGCACTTGCCTCCTCGTACTCCCGGATCGACGGCAACGTCACGCCCCACTTCCCGCCCAGCGCCCCAAGCCACAGGTCGAACGTCCGGGTCAGCTCCGGCTCCTCCTCCGCGGCCAGCCACTCTGCTCGCCGCCGCGCCGGCCGATCGACCAGACCACGTCGTCGTGACGCCGGCGCAACTCGTCGTTGACGTGCTCGGTCGGGCCTTCGCTGAGGCTGTCCAGGTCGAGCGTTCCACCCACCCGGCCGGGCGCCGGGGCGCGATGAAGCCGGTCAGCAGGTCCTTGACGATCCGTTCGTGTCTGAGCAGCCGTTTGTAGGAAGCGTCGTCCATGAGCGTCGGTCAAGGCTACTACGGTTGACCACGCGCCGCGGCGGCCATGGGTTCTCGTTCCGGCAGATCGCCAGCAGCCGCTCCAACTCGTCCCGCCGCCGGCTCGCCAGCCGCGGGATCTGGATGATGTGGCTGCGGTGATGGATGCCCTCCACCAGCGGATGGCTCGCCTGTAGCTCCCGCCCCGTGCGCCGCTCGGTCACCCGCGGACACACGTCGATCACCGCCTCGTCCGACAGGCCATCCAGGGCGTTCTGCATCAGGTACGTGAACACCACGTCGTAGATGGGGTTGGCGACGTCCATGCCGGCCCTCCGTGCCGACATTGGACCTGCGCTCCGCGCGGCCGGTCAATCGCCGCGCCGGTGTCGCGAGCGCTGAAGCGCCGCCGCCGTTCGGCGCGCTATCACGGCAGCTCCTCTCGGCACGGGTCGACGACTTCGCG
This sequence comes from Spirochaetia bacterium, assembly GCA_965208175.1. GTDB lineage: Bacteria > Spirochaetota > Spirochaetia > SZUA-6 > Bin103 > CATQHW01. The sequence continues at coordinate 131,865 of CBDBOG010000001.1, forward strand.
GGCGGCCGAACCTCGACGGACTCGATGGTCTGCGCGCGGCCGCGAGCTCCTTAGAAACAAGCAGAATCAGGCAGTCTCCGGGACCAAGTTGAAGCCGAGTGCGCGCGCCTGATTGCGAAGTCGGCGCTCATGGCGTTTTCGGTCCTGGTGCTGTTGGCCGAACAGAATACGGTCATCGTAGAGTTCGTGGCGGGTCACGAGGTGGTGGATGATGCGCGCCATCTTGTGGGCGGTGTCGGTGATCGCCTGCGGTGTGCCGACGCGCGCACGTTTGCGGCGAAAGAACTCTCCGAGCGCCGAGTGGCTGCGGTAGAGCGTCTGGGCTGCCATGCGCAGCGCCTGCGCCGCGCGGTTGACGCCGGGACCGGTGTGAGAGCTGATCACCTTGCCGCCGGTGATCTTGGTCTGCGGACACAGGTTCAGCCAGGACGCGAACTGCGAGGCGGTCGGGAACCGCGACAGATCAGGGCCGAGCTCGCTGAACAGGACCAGCGCGGTGGTGGGGCCGATGCCGGGAATGAGGGTCAGGTCGGTGCCGAACAGCCGTGTGAGGTGGGCGGGCACGTTGAACGATTGCGCCGTCGGCTCAGGCGGCTCCGAGGGCGCCTGCGGGGATTGGGGGTCCATGGAGGTCGCGGCCGGCGGTTCGTGCGTCTGCTCAAAGGCGCGGATGCGAGCCTCGATCTCCTGGTCACACTCGCTGACAAGCTGTTGGTAGTGAGCGTAGGTCTGGCGTGCGTGCCGGAGCGTGAACAGATGTTCGGATCGCCAATCGCCCTCCAGCGCCTTGATCAACGTGTGGCGGCTGGCTCTGATCCGCGGGTGGGCCAGCGCCGCCAAGCGCGACGGGTCGCGCTCTCCGGCCAGGATGGCGTCGGTGATGGCCAAGCCCGTGTACCCGGTGAGATCGGAGATCGCGTGATGCACATGGATGTTCATCTGATCGAACGCCTTCTGCATATGCAGCACGCTGCGTGCGGCGGTCTTGACCAGGCCGTCGCGATGGCGCAACAGGGAGCGCACCGCGCACACTTCGTCAGCCGGTCGGAACGAGCCGCGCAGCAAGCCGACCGAGTGCAGGTAGCGCAGCCACTCGCAGTCGGACACGTCGCTCTTGCGGCCGGGCACCGAGCGCACGTGGCGGGCGTTGACCAGCACCACCTCGAAGCCGCGTGCTTCCAGGATCTGGTGCACGGGGATCCAGTACACGCCGGTGGACTCCATGGCCACCGTGTCTACCTCGCAGGCGCTCAGCCAATCGGCCAACTCATGCAGATCGCGGGTGAAGGTCGCAAACGATCGGATCGGCTGCTCGTCGCGCTCGGCGAGCACCGCCGCGTACACCTCGGTGGCGCCCACGTCCAAGCCTGCCGCGTTGGGGTGCACCTGCTGCGGTCGCGCCGAGCGATTGCCTTTGCCGCTCCGTTTGCCTCTGCGGTTGCGTCGTGCCATCAGTCTCTCCTGTGGATGAGCGGAGCGGCCGAGGCGTGAACAAACTGAGCATTCTCCTTACCGGGATGGATCAGCACGTCGACTGCGCCGCATGCAGACCCTCACCAATGACAACGCCACGGGCCTCGGGACCAAGCTTGACAACGGGTTCGCCCCGCAGGGCGCTACTCCAGTGACGCGCCGGCCTACTTCGCGCCCCCTCAAGATTACTCGTCCCAGTCTACGCCCGCGTCCGTGTTTCTCCCATGCCAACGCCGGTCCGACCCGGCCGGTGGGGAAGCTTGACACGCGCCGGGAGGGTCATGGAGGTTGGGTCTTGTCATGGGAGCGACGAAACTGCCGCCCGTCGAAGTGACGCCGGGCGCCCGGTCGCCGACGGCGGCGGACTTCCCCGGCTGCAAGCCGGTCCGCCTGCCGCGGCAGGAGCTCGACGACTGCGAGATGCGCCTCGAATACTGGGACGCCGGCACCGAGACGGCCTGGATCTGCGATCCGGTCAGCTCCTACCACGAAGGCCCTGCGCAGCGCCTGGGGAGATTGGCCGAGCGCATCGCCGCGGTGCGGGGTGGGCCGATGGAGTGCTTCGGCCACACCGACCTGACCGAGCGCGACGCGCACGGCGAGCCGCGTCTCATCATGCAGGCGGACGAGATGGTGTACCTGCACCCGGCGCACGCCCGGCTGCCGGTGCCGGTGCTGACGATCGGCGAGCACGACTTGCCGGACGTGGTGCTGGAGGTGGACCACATCACCGACGCGCGCCGGCGCAAGCTGCCGCAGTACGAGGCGTGGGAGTTCCCGGAGGTGTGGATCGAGGTGCCGGAGGCCGATGCGCCGAGCCGGCCGCGCAGCCGGCGGTCGGGGCTGACCATCCACCTGCTGGAGGATGGGGCGTATCGGCAGGCGGCGGCGAGCCGCGCGTTTCCCGGCTGGACGGCGATGGAGATCCACGCGGCGCTGAACGAACAGACGTTCTCGGCGCAGACCAACGCGGTGCTGGAGCGGGTGGGCGCGGTGCTCGGCGAGCGGGAAGGCACCGGCCCGGACGACGACCCGCTGCTGGGCTCACTGCTCGGTGCGCAGCGCCGCCGGAGTCGGGCGGAAGGTCATGCGGAAGGTCGCGCCGAAGGCCATGCGGAAGAACGCACCGAGTTTGCACGAGCGCTGTTGGCGGCGCGCGGCATCGAGGTCTCGCCCGGATTCCCCGGCGTGCCCGGCTTCGCCGAACTGCCCCGCCACGCCATCGTCGCGGCCGCCAACGCCTGCGTCAGCGAGGCCGACTTCCAGAAGCGTATGCACAGCCGGTAGGGGTTGGCTCGGCGCCCGCGCCATGGTGGCGCCGAATCGGTGTCAACGGACGCTGAGAACCGGCGTCACCCCGACAGGACGCGCCGCACCTCGTCCGCATCCACGGCCAGCGCCGCGGCGATCGCCTCGGCATCCTGCCCCAGGCCATGCAGGCGGCGGATCGCCTGCGCGAGCAGCAGGTCCTCGCCCTCCATGGTGCGCCGCACGTCCTCCTCCGCCATCGCCTCGCGCAACTGCCGCAGCACGAAGGCGCACTCCACCGGATACTCCCCTTCCTCGATCGTCAGCACGTGCGCGTCCCCCCGACCGTTGCCCTTCACCAGTCCCTGGTCGAAGATCGCCAGCAGCCGCTCCAACTCGTCCCGCCGCCGCCTCGCCAGCCGCGGAATCTGGATGATGTGGCTGCGGTGATGAATGCCCTCCACCAATGGATGGCTGGCCGCAAGCTCCCGCCCCGTGCGCCGCTCGGTCACCCGCGGACACACGTCGATCACCGCCTCGTCCGACAGGCCATCCAGGGCGTTCTGCATCAGGTACGTGAACACCACGTCGTAGATGGGGTTGGCGACGTCCATGCCGGCCCTCCGTGCCGACATTGAACCTGCGCTCCGCGCGGCCGGTCAATCGCCGCGCCGGTGTCGCGAGCGCTGAAGCGCCGCCGCCGTTCGGCGCGCTATCACGGCAGCCCCTCTCGGCACGGGTCGACGACTTCGCGGGCGGCCGAACCTTGACGGACTCGATGGTCTGCGCGCGGCCGCGAGCTCCTTAGAAACAAGCAGAATCAGGGTAACTATTCAGGCGTAGTGGCAGCCCATGGGTCAGCGTAACCACGACCTGAAGATTGTAAGTTGTCTCGGGCGCTGTACGTGTTCGGCATTGCTGGTCTATTCTCGCGGTCGGGAGGGACGCAATGGACGCGAGCTTCAAGCTCACGCGCCAAGAGATAGGTGCGGCCTACGATGCTGGCCGAGACGCGGTCATCGCGTTGATCGAGGCTCTCATCGAGCGTTACGAGCAGCGGATCACGGCGCTGGAGCAGGAACTCCAGGAACTGAAGAAGGACAGCCACGACAGCGGCAAACCGCCGTCGCGAGACAGCTTCGAACGCAAGCAACACAGCCGCACGGCCTCTCGCCGGCAGCGCACCGGAAAGCGTCACGGGGGTCAGCCGAACCATCCTGGTGCGACCTTGAGCCAGAGCGAGCATCCCGACCTCGTCACCGTGCACGCGGTGGACCGGTGCGGTTGCGGACGATCGCTGGCCGACGAGCCGGTGGCCGACTACGAACGTCGGCAGGTGTTCGAGGTGCCGCCGCTGGCGGCGCAGGTCACCGAGCACCGCGCCGAGCGCAAACGCTGCCCGGACTGTGGGAAGATCGCGGTGGCCACATTCCCTGAGCCGGTCCGGCAGCCGGTGCAGTACGGCGAGCGGCTGCAAGCGGTGGCCGCATACCTGAAGAACTACGGGTTGCTGCCGTATCAGAGGGCGGCCGAGTGGTTCGCGGACCTGTTCTCGATCCCGATCAGCGTCGGCACGTTGGTGAACATCAACGCCACCTGCGCCGAGCGCTTGGCGGGCGTCAGCGAGATGATTCGTGAAGCGATCGGCGGCCAGCCGGTGGTCGGCTTCGATGAGACCGGGATGAGCGTCGACGGCCACCTGCGGTGGCTGCACGTGGCGAGCACGGAGCGGCTGACCCACTACGCCGAGCACGCGAAGCGGGGCAAGCAGGCCGGTGAGGACATCGGCATCTTGCCGAACTTCGCGGGGATCGCGCTGCACGATCACTGGCAGAGCTACTTTCGCTATCAGTGTGGGCACGCGCTGTGCAACGCCCATCATCTGCGCGAGCTGACGTTCGTCGAGGAACAGTACCGCCAGCGGTGGGCCGGTGAGCTCAAGGAGTTGCTGCTGAGGATGAACGCTGCGGTGGACCGTGCGCAGCAGCAGGGACGCCGGCGGCTGTACCGGCCTGAGCGCCGACGATTCGCCGCCGAGTACCGCAGGATCATCAACGTTGGGCTGGCCGCCAATCCGCCGCCGCCTCCGGCGCCACCGGGTACGCCCAAGAAGCGGGGCCGCAAGAAGCAGAGCAAGCCGCGCAATCTCCTGCTCCGGTTGTCCGGCCGCTGGCGATCGGTGCTCGCCTTCATGTACGACTTTCGCGTACCGTTCACCAACAACCAGGCCGAACGCGACCTGCGCATGATGAAAGTTCAGCAGAAGATCTCCGGCACGTTCCGCAGCGCTGAAGGTGCAGCCGCCTTCTGCCGGACCAGAGCCTATATCTCCACGATCCGCAAGAACGGCGGCAACGTGCTCGACGCCCTCAGGTCCGTCTTCGAAGGCCGCCCCATGATCCCTCCCTGCCTCAGACCGTCCGCCACGGCTGAATAGTTACGAATCAGGCAGTCTCCGGGACCAAGTTGAAGCCGAGTGCGCGCGCCTGATTGCGAAGTCGGCGCTCATGGCGTTTTCGGTCCTGGTGCTGTTGGCCGAACAGAATACGGTCATCGTAGAGTTCGTGGCGGGTCACGAGGTGGTGGATGATGCGCGCCATCTTGTGGGCGGTGTCGGTGATCGCCTGCGGTGTGCCGACGCGCGCACGTTTGCGGCGAAAGAACTCTCCGAGCGCCGAGTGGCTGCGGTAGAGCGTCTGGGCTGCCATGCGCAGCGCCTGCGCCGCGCGGTTGACACCGGGACCGGTGTGAGAGCTGATCACCTTGCCGCCGGTGATCTTGGTCTGCGGACACAGGTTCAGCCAGGACGCGAACTGCGAGGCGGTCGGGAACCGCGACAGATCAGGGCCGAGCTCGCTGAACAGGACCAGCGCAGTGGTGGGGCCGATGCCGGGAATGAGGGTCAGGTCGGTGCCGAACAGCCGCGTGAGGTGGGCGGGCACGTTGAACGATTGCGCCGTCGGCTCAGGCGGCTCCGAGGGCACCTGCGGGGATTGGGGGTCCATGGAGGTCGCGGCCGGCGGTTCGTGCGTCTGCTCGAAGGCGCGGATGCGAGCCTCGATCTCCTGGTCACACTCGCTGACAAGCTGTTGGTAGTGAGCGTAGGTCTGGCGTGCGTGCCGGAGCGTGAACAGATGTTCGGATCGCCAATCGCCCTCCAGCGCCTTGATCAACGTGTGGCGGCTGGCTCTGATCCGCGGGTGGGCCAGCGCCGCCAAGCGCGACGGGTCGCGCTCTCCGGCCAGGATGGCGTCGGTGATGGCCAAGCCCGTGTACCCGGTGAGATCGGAGATCGCGTGATGCACATGGACGTTCATCTGATCGAACGCCTTCTGCATATGCAGCACGCTGCGTGCGGCGGTCTTGACCAGGCCGTCGCGATGGCGCAACAGGGAGCGCACCGCGCACACTTCGTCAGCCGGTCGGAACGAGCCGCGCAGCAAGCCGACCGAGTGCAGGTAGCGCAGCCACTCGCAGTCGGACACGTCGCTCTTGCGGCCGGGCACCGAGCGCACGTGGCGGGCGTTGACCAGCACCACCTCGAAGCCGCGTGCTTCCAGGATCTGGTGCACGGGGATCCAGTACACGCCGGTGGACTCCATGGCCACCGTGTCCACCTCGCACGCCCTCAGCCAATCGGCCAACTCATGCAGATCGCGGGTGAAGGTCGGGAACGATCGGATCGGCTGCTCGTCGCGCTCGGCGAGCACCGCCGCGTACACCTCGGTGGCGCCCACGTCCAAGCCTGCCGCGTTGGGGTGCACCTGCTGCGGTTGCGCCGAGCGATTGCCCTTACCGCTGCGCTTGCCTCTGCGATTGTGTCGTGCCATCAGTCTCTCCTGTGGATGAGCGGAGCGGCCGAGGCGTGAACAAACTGAGCATTCTCCTTACCGGGATGGATCAGCACGTCGACTGCGCCGCATGCAGACCCTCACCAATGACAACGCCACGGGCCTCGGGACCAAGCTTGACAACGGGTTCGCCCCGCAGGGCGCTACTCCAGTGACGCGCCGGCCTACTTCGCGCCCCCTCAAGATTACTCGTCCCAGTCTACGCCCGCGTCCGTGTTTCTCCCATGCCAACGCCGGTCCGACCCGGCCGGTGGGGAAGCTTGACACGCGCCGGGAGGTCATGGAGGTTTGACGTGAACGGGGCGAAGGAGAAGCCGCGAGAGTCGCTGTGGAGCGTGTCGGCAGCACGGCTGCCGTATTACCTGGTCGTCTACGCCGTGATCGTGGGCGTCGTCACGATCATGGCCATGGCCGCCGCAACCGGCACGCTGCGCGAGGCGATCTTCTCCGCAGCCCCACGGATAGCCGCTGCCGGCGCCGCGGCCGTTACGATTCTCACGTGCCTGGAGGGTCTTGTCATGGGAGCGACGAAACTGCTGTTCGAACGGGCTCGGACGGAAGGCCGAGAGCAGGGCCTGCAGGAAGGCCGCCAGGAAGGCCTGCAGGAAGGCCGGCAGGAAGGTCGCCAGCAAGGCCGGCAGGAAGGCCAAGAGCAGGGCCGGCAGGAAGTCACCGACCGCTGGAAGGCCTGGTACGAAGAGAACAAGGCCAAGCAGCCCCTGCCCCCGCCGCCGCCTGACCCGGAGCACAACGGGACGAACTGAAGGAAGCGCCCACGAGACCCGGCCGAGCGGCAACGGCGGCGATGCCGGTGGTGGCGAGCATGGCGGCGTGGAGCCCCCTTCGCTACCCGGGTCCGGCCTGACGCAACCGGCGCTCCAACTCCGCGACGCGTGCTTCGGCCGCTTCGCGGGCGGCCGCCTCCCGTTGGCGGGCGGCGGTCTCCGCGGCCAAGCGTGACTCCGCCTGCTGCCGCGCCTCTTCGGACTCCGTCCAGCTCCGCAGCTCCTGTCCGGTGCCGGGATCGTGAAAGCGCAGCCCGCGGTCGGTCAGCCGCAACTCCAGTCCCAGCACGGCGCTCGTCCCCGCCGCCAGCGGCCGATACTCGCCGTCGATCAGCTCCAGCCCCTGCAGCGGCGGATCCAGGTAGTCGTTGGTCGGGTCGTACTGCCAGTACTCCCGCACCCCCAGAGAGCGGTACACCTCGCGCTTGCTCACCTGGTCCTCGCGGCGCGTCGAGCGCGACGTGATCGTCGTCGGAGACGTGATCGTCGTCGGAGACGTGATCTCCAGCACGAAGTCCGGGCCCTTGGGCTCCTCCCACAAGCGGTAGATCGAGCGGTCGGCCCGCTTCGCCCCGATCACCACGAACACGTCGGGCGCGACCACGGCGCGCGGGTCGCCTTCCCGGTAGTAGATGAACAGGTTGCCGGAGACGTACACGTCGGCACGGTCGCGGAAGTGGTGCCGCAACCCGTCGACGGCGTACGTCAAGGGGATGCGCTGGTGATCGGTTTCCGCCATGGGCTGGCCGTCGGACGAGGGGTAGAGAGCCTGGGGGACCGAACCTGCCCGGAACGCCGATCGACGGCGATGTCCGCCCACTTGTGCGTGCGGCTCCTGCGCACGGCCGTCACCCCGACAGGACGCGCCGCACCTCGTCCGCATCCACCGCCAGCGCCGCGGCGATCGCCTCGGCATCCTGTCCCAGGCCGTGCAAGCGGCGGATCGCCTGCGCGAGCAGCAGGCGCCGCTCCTGCTCCGCCTGCTGCTGCGCCTGCTCCGCCCGCTGTCGAGCCCGCTCCGCTCGCTCAGCCCGTCGCTCGTGATGCTCCACCTGCTGCGCCAGCAGCATCGAGTCCCGCAGCAACAGGTCCTCACCCTCCATGGTGCGCCGCACGTCTTCTTCTGCCATCGCCTCCCGCAACTGCCGCAGCACGAAGGCGCACTCCACCGGATACTCCCCTTCGTCGATCGTCAGCACGTGCGCGTCACCCCGTCCGTTGCCCTTCGCCAGGCCCTGGTCGAAGATCGCCAGCAACCGCTCCAGCTCGTCCCGCCGCGGCCTCGCCAGCCGCGGGATCTGGATGATGTGGCTGCGGTGATGGATGCCCTCCACCAGCGGATGGCTGGCCGCAAGCTCCCGCCCCGTGCGCCGCTCGGTCACCCGCGGACAGACGTCGATCACCGCCTCGTCCGACAGATCATCCAGGGCGTAGCCCAGGAAGTAGATCGTCACGATCGGCACCGCCTCGGTGCGGCCCGAAGGGTGGGTGAGGATGTTGTCCCCGCTGCCGATCTGCTGGCCCAGGTAGCGCCGGAAGCGCTCGATCACGGTCGGCGCGTTGGCCTTCTGGATCTCGATCAGCACCTGCCGCTCGCTGCCGTCGCCGGTCTGAACCCGAGCCGCGAAGTCCATGCGCAGCAGCGTCAGCGGCAGGTCGTGCTCCCGGTCTTCGGGGGTGCGGCGCACGGCGGTCTCCTGCGGGCTGACGGTGAGCGACTGCACCGCGAGGCCGGTGATCCTGCCGATCAGCAGGCGGGCGACGCGGTCGTTCTGCATCAGGTACTTGAACACCACGTCGTAGATCGGGTTGGCGACGTCCATACCGGCCCTCCAAGCCGGCATTGGACCTGCGGTCCGCACGGCCGGTCAATCGCCGTGCCGGTGTCGCGAGCGCTGAAGCGCCGCCGCCGTTCGGCGCGCTATCACGGCAGCCCCTCTCGGCACGGGTCGACGACTTCGCGGGCGGCCGCGAGCTTGACACGCGCCGGGAGGGTCATGGAGGTTCGGTCTTGTCATGGGAGCGACGAAACTGCTGTTCGAACGGGCTCGGACGGAAGGCCGGGAGCAGGGCCGGCAGGAAGGCCGAGCGGAAGGTCGCCAGGAAGGTCGCCAGGAAGGTCGGCAGGAAGGCCGGCAGGAAGGCCGGCAGGAAGGCCGAGAGCAGGGCCGGCAGGAAGTCACCGACCGCTGGAAGGCATGGTACGAAGAGAACAAGGCCAGGCAGCCCCTGCCCCCGCCGCCGCCTGACCCGGAGCACAACGGGACGAACTGAAAGAAGCGCCCACGAGACCCGCACGGTGTCTCCGCCCGTCGAAGTGACGCCGGGCGCCCGGTCGCCGACGGCGGCGGACTTCCCCGGCTGCAAGCCGGTCCGCCTGCCGCGGCAGGAACTCGACGACTGCGAGATGCGTCTCGAATACTGGGACGCCGCCACCGAGAGCGCCTGGATCTGCGATCCGGTCAGCTCCTGTCACGGAGGCCCTACGCAGCGCTTGGGGAGACTGGCCGAACGCATCGCCGCGGTGCGGGGTGGGCCGATGGAGTGCTTCGGCAGCACCGACCTGACCGAACGCGACGCGCACGGCGAGCCGCGTCTCATCATGCAGGCGGACCAGTCGGTGTACCTGCACCCGGCGCGTGCCCGGTTGCCGCGCCCGGTGCTGACGATCGGCGAGCACGACTTCCCGGACGTGGTGCTGGAGGTGGACCACACCACCGACGCGCGCCGGCGCAAGCTGCCGCAGTACGAGGCGTGGGGGTTCCCGGAGGTGTGGATCGAGGTGCCCGATGCGCGCGCGCCGAGCCGTCCGCGGAGCCGACGCTCGGGGCTGACCATCCACCTGCTGGAAGATGGGGCGTATCGGCAGGCGGCGCGCGGCATTGAGGTCTCGGCCGGATTCCCCGGCGTGCCCGGCTTCGCAGAACTGCCCCGCCACGCCATCGTCGCGGCCCGCCAACGCCTGCGTCAGCGAGGCCGACTTCCAGAAGCGTCTGCACAGCCGGTAGTCGGGGTTCAAACCAACCCATCACCCTCGCCGCCGTCAGCTTGTTCATCAGTTCTGCACCTCCCGGCACCTGCCGCCGTACGGCGTCCGCGAACCTCTGCCAGTGTTCCGCTTCCGGCGTCGTGGTCGCAAGGCAGGTGCGCGTAGCGCGGCACTCGGCCATTCCCGCACCCCCGCGGCGAACAGCTCCGAGAACTCGCGCGCGCGGCGCCAGCCGCGCTCGCCTTGGTACCACACCAGCGGCACGATCGGGCGCAGGTGTTCCCCGTCCGGACGCCGCCGGCGATCCCGTTCCCAGATCCGGATGCTGTACTTCAGCAGCCGCAGCCATTCGTCCGGCGTCGACTGGTGCTCCAGCAGCACGTACAGCCACGCCGGCACGCCGTCGGCCGTGCGCTCGATCGCGATGAAGCCGGCCGGCTCCCACAGGCTCGACCAGAGCTCGCGGCTGATCGCCTCCCGCAGGTATGCCTGCAGCAGGCCGGCCGCGACGTCAGACGATCAGCAGGTCGGTCCGGATGACGTCGTCGCAGCGAGCGCTGAAGCCGATGCCGACCGCGAGGGTCATCCTCGGAGGCGGGACAGGAACTCGGCGGCCGTGGCGCTGTCCACGATCCAGTCCCCGGCTTCGTCGAGCCGCTCCCCGTCGGTCACCCCCGCGAGCGCCTCCGCAAGCTGCTGTGCGGCCGCCGCGCCGAACCGCCGCTCCGCCTGCCGGCGCAGCCGTGACTTCTCCCGCTCGATGCCTTGCTCGACGCCCTGCTGCCGGATTTCCGCTTCCCAGCGATCGATCTTGTTCGCCAACACCGCACTTGCCTCCTCGTACTCCCGGATCGACGGCAACGTCACGCCCCACTTCCCGCCCAGCGCCCCAAGCCACAGGTCGAACGTCCGGGTCAGCTCCGGCTCCTCCTCCGCGGCCAGCCACTCGCCCAGCTCCCGCACCCGCTCGGGCAGCGTCCCGGCGTGCACGCTCTGCTCGACCTCCGCCACCCACGTTAGCAGATTCGCCCGCGGCAGTTCAGCTCTGCCCAACGCCATCAGATCCACCACGTCGTAGCTCACCGCGAGTTGCGCCGCACCGTCGCGCTCGCCGCGCTCCACCATCCCGGCGAGCGCCAGCGGCGCGTCCCAGCGGCTGTCGCCGTTGTAGACCACGACGTGCAGCACCGGGGCGGCGGTGTCATTCCGGCTCCACCGCGCGCGGTCGCGGTACAGGCGCTGGTACAGCAGGCTGGTGTAGTTCAGGAACCGCAGCGGCATCGAGTAGTCCACGCTCGACTGATGCTCGATCAGCACGTGCAGCCTCTGCTCGCCGCCGCGCCGGCCGATCGACCAGACCACGTCGTCGTGACGCCGGCGCAACTCGTCGTTGACGTGCTCGGTCGGGCCTTCGCTGAGGCTGTCCAGGTCGAGCGTTTCCACCCACCCGGCCGGGCGCCGGGGCGCGATGAAGCCGGTCAGCAGGTCCTTGACGATCCGTTCGTGTCTGAGCAGCCGTTTGTAGGAAGCGTCGTCCATGAGCGTCGGTCAAGGCTACTACGGTTGACGCTCCGCGGCTGTCACGATTCTCACGTGCCTGGAGGGCCTTGTCATGGGAGCGACGAAGCGCCCACGAGACCCGGCCGAGCGCGGTCGCATAGCAGGTAGTGGGTCGGTGACCGACTACCCGCGTTCTCGTCTGCGGAAGCGCATGCCGGCACGCTGCAGAAGACGAAGCAGCGTCTCGGCCTTGGCCTCCCGCACCCATGCTTCCGCGACGGTTGACATCAGCGCCTCCCAGCGTTGCGGCTTCGCCGCCCGCGCCGCCAGCCCCGACCATACCGCCGGGGCCCCCGACAGCGCGGCCAGCGGCCGCTCGCCCAGATCATGCAGCACGCAGCACGGCCGGCGCGCAAACGCCGCCAGCTCTCCCTCGCCCGCGATCATCTCCGCCACCGACAGCGCCCCGCCCCAGCGCTCCGGCCGTGGTAGAAGATCAGCGGCACGATCGGCGGCAGCGCCCGCAGGCGCGATGCACGGCCCTCGGCATGGCGCTGCCAGATGCGCACCATGTAGCCGAGCATCTGCTGCGGCGTGCCCGGATCGGGCGCCGCCCTGTGCTCCAGCAGCACGTAGACATAGGCGGTGCCGCCGTCCTTCAGGCGCGCCTCGCGCCCCGAAACCGCCGGGCTTCGAGCTCAGCCACGCGCGCTTCGGCCTCCGCAAGGCGTGACTCCGCTTCCTGCCGCGCCGAACGCTCCTGTTGCCGTTCCTGCTCGGATTCCGCAAGGTTCGCCAGCTTCGCTCCGGTCTGCGGATCGTGAAAGCGCAGCCCGCGTTCGGTCAGCCGCAGCTCCAGACCAAGCACCGTGCTCGCCAGCGCCCGCCCGCCTCCCGCCGGCGTGCGCTCCGGCAGCCGGCGATAGTCGCCCGCGACCAACTCCAGCCCCTGCAGCGGCGGCTTCAGGTAGTCGTTCGTCGGGTCGAATTGCCAGTACTCGCCCACGCCGAGAGCGCGGTACAACTCCCGCTTGTTCACCTGATCTTCGCGGCGGGTGCTCCGGGAGGTGATCTCCAGCACGAAGTCCGGGCCCTTGCGCTCCTCCCAGAGCCGGTAGGTGGAGCGGTCGGCGTTGTCCGCGCCCAGCACGACGAACACGTCCGGCGCGACGACCGCGTGCGGATTGCCCTTTTCGTAGTAGATGAACAGGTTGCCGGAAACGTACACGTCGGAGCGATCGCGAAAGTAGTGCCTCAGCGCCTCCACCGCGTAGGTCAGCGGGGTCCGCTGGTGATCGGTTTCCGCCATGGGCTGCCCGTCGGACTCGGGGTAGTCAACCCTGGCGGGCGCCGTGCCGTCGTGCCGTCGCTCAGGCCGGCGGAGTCGTTCGTTCATGCTTCCGCGACGGTTGACATCAGCGCCTCCCAGCGTTCCGGCTTCGCCGCCCGCGCCGCCGTCTCCAGCACCGCGGGCGTCAGCTCGTAGGTCCTCACGATATATGAGAGCACCTGCAGCGGCGTGCCCGGATCGGGCGCCGCCTTCCCAGCGCTCCCGGTTCCGCGTCGTGGCTGCAAGGTATACCACGATCTGCGTATACCCCCGCGGGCGGCCTCACCGGAACAGTTGTCGCGGCACGTTGCGGACGAGCGCCATCGCCACCGGCGTGCAGCGCAGGCGCATCTTGGCCAGCCCCCGGATGAACGCGCGCTGCCGCGATCAGGTCACGGACCGGGCGGATAGGGCCGTACGTCGTCAGCGAACATCGACCGGCTCCAGCTCGTCCCGCCGCCGGCTCGCCAGCCGCGGGATCCGGATGACGTGGCTGCGGTGATGGATGCCCGCCACCAGCGGATGGCTCGCCTGAAGCGCCACCGCCGTTCGGCGCGCTATCACGGCAGCCCTCCCGGCACGGGTCGACGACTTCGCGGGCGGCCGCGAGCTTGACACGCGCCGGGAGGGTCATGGAGGTTTGACGTGAACGGGGCGAAGGAGAAGCCGCGAGAGTCGCTGCGGATAGCCGCTGCCGGCGCCGCGGCTGTCACGATTCTCACGTGCCTGGAGGGTCTTGTCATGGGAGCGACGAAACTGCTGTTCGAACGGGCTCGGACGGAAGGCCGAGAGCAGGGCCTGCAGGAAGGTCGCCAGGAAGGCCGAGAGCAGGGCCGCCAGGAAGTCACCGACCGCTGGAAGGCTTGGTACGAAGAGAACAAGGCCAGGCAGCCCCTGCCCCCGCCGCCGCCTGACCCGGAGCACAACGGGACGAACTGAAGGAAGCGCCCAAGAGACCCGGCCGAGCGTCTCTCAGCGCTGAAGCGCGGCCAGCGTCGCGGTCGCCACCCAGCCCGACCCGACGCCACGATGCTCGATCAGGGTGTAGTCCTGGAAGCGGCGGCCGACCGTGACCGCCTGGCCGGCGGGCAGGCGGGTCACCACCGATCCTTCCGGCGCCGGGACGCGATGCAGGGCGGCGCCCGCGCGGCCGATGACCGCCATGCGCCGCTCGGCCACGCCGCCCGGAGCGGCCAGCGCCGCGACGCCCGCGGCCAGCAGCAGCGCGGCCAGGCCCGCGGCGGCGAAGCCGGTTCGCGCCCGGCGGCTCGTTCCCCGCCGCAACGCCCCGGCCGCGCCCGCGGCGGCGGCGAGCAGGCCGGCGACCCACAGCCCCCGCCGCGGCCAGGCGGTGTCCGCGCCGTGGCGGAGACCGGTCAGCCCCGTCGCCGCTTCGATCCCGGCGAGCGCCGACCGCGTCTCCGGCCAGCCGCGCAGGCGCAGCGCGGCGCGCAGGGCGAGGACGGCGGCCGCCGTGTCGCCGGCGGCGAAGCGGCTGAGGCCCAGAGCGTGCAGCTCGGCCGCCCGGCAGGAGCGCTGCCGGAGGAACGGGGGAGCCGCGCCGCAGCGGGCCGCGTCGACCGCGGGCATCTCGGCCGGTGCCGGTTCGGCGGCGGCTGGGGGCAGCGCGACCGTCTGCGCCGCGATCTGCGCCGCCTGGCCGTCCGGGAGCCGCAGGTACGGCAGAGCCGGCACCACGACCGACAGCGCGCTGCCGTCGCCGGCTGCATGCATCCGGTAGCGCCAGCGTTTGCGCGTTCCCGCTTCGTCCACCTCCTGCGCCGTGTCGACGATGCTGCCGCCGCGCACCTCGGGCGGCGGGTGCTCGACGAGCGGCACGCTGCCGGAGCCGGTCACCTCCACCGTCAGCTCCCCCGCATCGGCCCCCAGCCAGCGGAACGCCACCGCGCGCTCGAACGCGCCGACCGCGCGGGCGGCCGCGATGGGATCGGCGACCGGGCGGACGGCCAGCCGCACTGCGCCGGCCGTGCGCTCGGTGCCGCCGACCGCTGCCCGCGCGGCCGGCAGCGTCGTGCGGCCGGCGATTCGCGCCGTCAGGCGGTAGCGGGCCACCGGGATCACGAAACGGTCCGTTCCGGCCAGCGCCTCGATGCCGTCCCCGGCCGGCAGCGGCTGCAGATCCAGTCCCGCGACCGGTTCCACCCGCGGCGGCCCTGCCAGCGGCAGCGGCGCCGGCGCGACCAGCTCCAGCACCGCCGTCACCGCCTGCCACACGAACGGCGTGGTGGTGTCCAGCCGCCAGCGCAGCACCGGCTCCGCCGCCGCGGCGTCCCCGGCCTGGGGAGCGGCGGGCAGCGTGGCGAACAGGGCCAGCACGAGCGCCGCCGCGGCGCGGGCTGTCACCACGAGCTGCGCCGATCCCGGCGGACGAGCGGCTGGCGCATCTGTTCCACGGCTGGGAGTTGGGGTACTGCGACGCGGTGGCGTAGCCGGTAGGCGGTCAGTGACCGACTACCCACTGGACGGCATCCGATCAGGCCGCCACAAAGCGTTCCACCGCAATCTCCCCGGCCCGGCCGCGCGCCTGCCACAGATCGTAGGCCATCTGCATCCCCAGCCACGCCTCCGGCGTCGAGCCGAAGGCTTTCGATAGCCGGATCGCCATCTCCACCGAGATCCCCGTCCGTTCGTTCAACAACTCGGACAGCGCCTGCCTGGTGACGCCCAGCCCCTGGGCAGCCCGGGTCACCGTCAACCCCAGAGGTTCAAGGCACTGCCGCTTCACGATGCCGCCGGGATGCGGCGGATTGTGCATGGCCATGGTTCGTCTCCTCCCTAGCTAGTGATAGTCAACGTAGTCCACATCGACCGGCGCGCCGTCCTCGAACCGGAACGTCACACGCCAGTTGGCAGATACCGAAACCGCGTAGTGCCCCTTGAGCCGTCCCTTGAGCGCGTGCAGCCGGAACCCTGGCAGGTCCATACCCTGCGGCCCCGAGCTGTGGTCGAGCGCCGCCAGGATGTCCCGCAGCCTATCGACGTGCTCAGACGCGACTCGCCGCGCGGTCCTGCCCTCGTAGAGCGCCTTCAGCCCGCGGTGGCGGAACGACGCGATCACCCAGCCGATTCTATGATGTCGCCTGTCAACTGACAATTTGCGGCGATCGCCAGCGCCGAAGCGCGGCCAGCGTCGCGGTCGCCACCCAGCCCGAGCCCGCCGCACGGTTCTCGATCAGGGTGTAGTCCTGGAAGCGGCGGCTGACCGTGACCGTCCGGCCGGCGGGCCATCACCGACCCTTCCGGCGCCACGAGCGGCTGGCGCGTCTGTTCCACGGCTGGGAGTTGGGGTACTGCGACGCGGTGGCGTAGCCGCTCGAATGCCGACCGTTGCCCGCGCGGCCGGCGACGGCTGTTCCCGGACGCCGCTCAGTGGCCGTCGCGCTCCTCGGCCGGCGGCCGATCGGCGACCGCGCCATCGCTGCCGCCGGCCCGGCGCAACCGGGCTTCGAGCTCGGCCACGCGCGCTTCGGCCGCCTTGCGGGCGTCGGTCTCGCGCCGTCGCGCGTCGGTTTCGCGCGCGAGCCGCCACTCGGCCCGCTGTCGCGCCTCGGCTTCTTCGGCAAGGTTCGGCAGGTCTCGTCCGGTACGCGGATCGCGAAAACGCAGCCCGCGTTCACTCAGCCGCAGCTCCAGCCCGAGCACGGCGCTCGCCGCCTGCCGCGTACCGCCGCTCAACTCCCACGCCGGCAACGGCCGGTACTCCCCCGCCACCAGCCCCAGCCCCTGCAGCGGCGGTTCCAGATAGTCGTCGGTCGGGTCGAACTGCCAGTACTCGCGCACGCCGAGCGAGCGGTACAGCTCCCGCTTGCTCACCTGGTCTTCCCGGCGCGTGCTGCGGGAAGTGATCTCCAGCACGAAGTCCGGGCCCTTCGGCTCTTCCCAGAGCCGGTACGTCGAGCGGTCGGCGCTGTCGGCGCCCACCACCACGAAGACATCGGGTGCCACCACCGCCCGCGGATCGCCCTCCCGGTAGTAGATGAACAGGTTGCCGGAGACGTACACGTCCGCGCGGTCCCGGAAGTGATGGCGCAGCGCCTCGACGGCGTAGGTCAGCGGGGTGCGCTGGTGACCGGTCTCCGCCATGGGTTGGCCGTCGGACGACGGATACTCAACCCGTTCGGGAGCCAGCAGCAGGCTTGCGCGTGCCATGTGCCATCCTCCGCATCACGGCAGGGTATCACGGAGGGCGATGTGCGGTCGGCTTCGTTCCACGCCCTGGCAATGCTCCCGCCGGCGGGCAGGCGGGCCGTCACCAGGACTCGGCGGTGTCCTCGTCGGTGGGGCGCGAGGTCCATACGGTGTCCTCCTGTTGCATGGCGAAGCGCAGGAGTTGCGCGGCGCCGTCGCCGATCCCGGCGGTTTCCGCGGCCGGCGCCCCCGCCGGCCCGCGCGCGGACACCATGCGGCGCAGCGCCAGCTCCAGGTTGCGCTTGGCGTCCCGGTCGCCGGCGCGCACCGCGAGCGCCGCGCGGTAGCCCAGCACGGCGGTTCGGTAGTCGCCGCGCGCGAAGGCCAGATTGGCGCGGTTGAAGCTGACCCGGAACAGCAGCTCGGCGTCGGCGTGGCCTCGATCGGCCAGCTCGGCGAGCAGCCGCTCCGCGGCGTCCGCCTCGCCGAGCGCCGCGTAGGTCACGGCCAGGTTGAAGGCGGCGTACGCGGCGAACCGGTCGTCGACCCGCTTGTAGTCGACGATCGCCCGGGTCGGTTCCCCGCCCGCCAGGCGCATGGTGCCGGCGATCACGCGCGCGTGCTCCCGGAACGGCAGCGCGAGCATCAACGCCGCCAGCAGCAGCCCCGCCGCCGCGCCGGCCAGCGTCGTTACAACAGGCCGCGCCACCGGACCGTCCGCACCAGCTCGGCGGCCAGGGCGGCCGCGAGGGCCGCCAGGACCAGTTCCAGCGTCCGTCCACGCGGGCGCCACGCGCGCGCGCCGCCGGCCCGGACCGGAGCGCCACCGGCGGCGTCCGCCACCACGCGGGCCGCGCGATCGACCTGATCGGCGGCCGTGACCTCGATCGGCGTGGTCCGCGCGGCGCGCGCCAGGCCGGCCACGTTCGCCGCACGCGCGCGGGTGGTCACCGGATCGCCGGCGGCGTCCAGCACCGGGCGGCCGTCGGCACGCAGCAGTCCGATGCCGCCCGCGGTGCCGATCACCACCGGCAGCACCGTCACGCCGGGGCCGGCGGCCGTCAGCGCGGCCCGGACCCCGGCGCCGAGCACGCCTCTGCCCAGGCGGTTGTCCACGGTGACCTCTCCATCGGTGACCAGCACGACGGTGTGGCGCGACTGCGGTCGTGCCGCCAGGC
>CBDBOG010000002.1:0-1012970 GCA_965208175.1 Spirochaetia bacterium
ATAAGGTCTCGATCGTCAGCGCTGATGCGCAGATTGACCCGCGATCTGCGATCGCGTTCGCCCGTTGGTTGATCCGCCACTCCTACTCCTCCCGCGGCTGACGAATGATACCGTGACTCCGTCATGACCGATCGTTGCGACCTCAAGGTGACCGACTACCGGGTCCTGTTCGACGACGACCGCTATCCCGCCAGCGGGTGCGCCGTCGTCAAGAGCGGCGACAGGCTGCTGATGACCGTGCAGCGGGCGAGCGACGCCGAGCGCGGCATCTCCTCGCTGCTCACGCAGAGCGACGACCTGGGCGCCACCTGGACCGAGCCGCGTCCGTTCGGCCCGCCGCTCGCCAACCCGGAGACAGAGTTCCAGGGCGTCGCCCCCGCGCACGCGCTGGAGGATGGGACCGTGGTCGCCTGCGGCATCTACCTGCCCAAGGGCTTCGACCGCTCCCTCGGTGGGCGCGGCCTGTATCGGCCCAGCGACATCCTCATCGGGCACCGCGCGCCGGATGCCGACGAGTTCTCCTGGAACCGGATCGCCGCCGGCACCTTCCTCACCGAGCAGTTCATCGCTCCCGGCATCGCCCTCCCGAACGGCCGGCTGGTGTTCACGATGTGGGGTTCGGCCGTGCGGGGCGACAACTGGCAGTGCGGGGTGCTCCTCTCGGACGACGGCGGCCACACGCTCCGTTACCGGCAGGTCGGCTACGAGCCGGATCCGGCGATCCGCAAGGACCCGGAGGTGATGGCCGGCTACAACGAGCAGACCCTGTTCGCCGCCAAGGACGGCACGCTGGTCTCGGTGATCCGCGGCCGCGACCATCTGGGCGGCATCCCCGGCACCAATCCACGCTCCAGCGACTGCCTGTTCTTCCGCGCGGAGTCCGGCGACCGCGGCGAGACGTGGTCGTCCCCGGAGCCGACCGACCTGTCCGGAACCGGGGCGCCAGCGGACGGCCTGGCGCTCCCTGACGGCTCCCTGGTCCTGCCGGCCCGCCTGCCTTCGCACTGGAGCCGCCACCGCGGCCACTCGTTCTGCGGGATGCACATGGCGCGCAGCTTCGACCTGGGCCGCACCTGGAGCACGGACCTCCTGTTCGACCGCACCCCTGACGACGAGCCGTTCGACAACTACTACAACGCCATGAACGGCACCTTCGTCCCCCTCGGCGATTCCGAGGCGATGTACGTGTTCGGCCACTTCCGGCGGGGCTCCGCGACCGGGCACCGCGCCTACGCCGTCCACCTCCGCTGGGACTGACGCACGCGACGCTTCAGATCTCGCACGCGTCTCCGTTGCAGCCCGGTTTGCCTCGCCCGGCGATCGCTCGGATCGGGAGCACGGCTGCGCCGAAGGCGCGCCGCTTTGTCGCTCCGGACCGCCGATTGGCTGATGTCGCACCGAGTGCTATAGTACTGCGAATGATGAAAGCCGATCACGAGGGTTCGGATTGCGCGCGTTCAAGACCAAGCCTTTCGCTCGCTTCGCCGAACGCGAGGGAATAGCAGATGCAGCCCTGTGCGATGCCGTTCGCCGCGCTGAACGAGGTTCGATCGATGCCGACCTCGGCGGCGGCGTCCTCAAGCAGCGTATCGCACGGAAGGGACAGGGCCGCTCCGGCGGGTTTCGCGCGATCCTGCTCTTTCGCCGGAGCGAACGGTGTTTCTTCGTCTTCGGGTTCGCGAAGAGTAGCCGGGACAATCTTCGGCGGGATGAGTTGAAGGCGTTCCGCCTTCTGGCGGACGAGATGCTGGGAATGGATGAAGCCGGCCTGCGCGCGGTGCTTTCGAACGGGACGATAACCGAGGTGATATGCCATGGCTAAGCAATACAAGAGCGACGCGTTAGCGGCGGCTCACGAGACGGCGCTGGGTCTGACGGAGGCGGGCGTCATGGTGACTCGAACCATGAGGGTTTTCGACGAGATGTGCCTGACGCCGGTCGAGGAGATGGCACCGGAGAGAATCCGAGAGATCCGGCTACGGGAGAATGCGAGCCAAGCGGTGTTCGCCCGCTACCTCAACGTGACGACAGGCCTGGTAAGCCAGTGGGAGCGTGGCGTGAAGCGGCCGCGCGGCGCTTCGCTGAAGCTCCTGACGTTGGTCGCGAAGAAGGGGCTCGGGGCGGTCGCCTGACAGAGTCGGTTGCACGTAGGAGGAGATCGAGCTCCGGGACGAAGCGCTATGGATACTCGTACTCCGGCGTGCCGTAGACCTCCGGTATGTCCAGGAGCTCCATAGTGAGCCCGAGCCGGGCATCCGCCTCGAAGTAGTCGATGCGGTCGATGCCCAGGATCGGCCCGCCCCTGGATCTGCTGATAGCCGATGCCCTCCAGGTACCGGTAGACCGCGTCTTACTGGTCGACGGCCAGGTACGCGCCGATGTGGTGGAGGCCGCCGGCCCCTTACCTCATTGAGCAGTTCGTCGCTCCCGGCATCGCCCTGCCGGACGGCCGGCTGGTGTTCACCATGTGGGGATCGGCCGTGTGCGGCGACAACTGGCAGTGCGGCGTGCTCCTCTCCGACGACGGCCGCCACACGCTCCGCCACCGGCACGTCGGCTACGAGCCCGATCCGGCGATCCGCAAGGACCCGGAGGTCATGGCCGGCTACAACGAGCGGACCCTGTTCGCCGCCACGGATGGCACGCTGGTCTCGGTCATCCGCGGCCGCGACCAGGTCGATCCCTTCCCGCTCGACGAAGCGCTTGATGGCGGACACGAAGTCCTTCGTCATGGGCGCCAACAGCGCCGAGGACGGCACCGGGTAACCGCACAGCGTGCGCAGGTAGTAGGCGGTGCCGCCAGCGCTCTGCAGGAGCGGCACGTAGGCGTTCAGGTACATACGGTCGATGCACTGCAGTTCAAGGGTGACGTGATCGGACAGAACCTCGGCGGCGGTTCGTGCTATGTTCATGTCGGAGTAGGGTCGAGGACTGGCGCGCCGACGGTAGGGTCCGGCGGGAAGTCCAACCGCTTTCGCGTTGGCCCGCAGTCCGGCTCCCATGGTCACGTTTCCAGCCCCCGCCTCATCAAACGCAGCATGCGGTTTTCCCGCACTACGCTTTCCTGCCCGCTTCTCGTCAAGGGTTATGTGGCCTATCGCGTCGGGTGCGCTCTCGAAGCCGCCAGCCGCCACCGGACCCGGTAATCACCGTACAGTCCCAGCCGCTCATACAGCCAGCTCCTACTCCACCTCTTCCAACCGAATCCCTGGCGTTTCTTGGCGCGCATCATATGCCGCCGTATCTTCTTCTCCACCCAGTCGCGAACATAGCCAAAACACCGGCTCGAGTGCCCTATCGCGAAGTAGTTCACCCACCCACGCAGGATCGGATTGGGTGTCCGGGTAGCCCAGGGCGGTTACCCGCCCCAGGCCCCCACAGACCCGTGCGAGCGCGATTGACGCACACGGTTCCTCAAGCCGCAGTGTTCGCTACGCGGTAGATGGAATGGACGACGCGCGCGGCCGGCAGCGGGTACCGCGCCAGCAACCGGGCAAATCTCACCCAATTGAGGGGCCGGCCGCCGCGGCGATTCAGCCACTTCATCCATGTGCGTTTCACCGTTTCGTGAAAGCAGCTCATCGAGCGCAGGTTTCCAGTGAGCCCGTAATACGAGTAGTGGCCCAACAGCTTGCGCCGCAGCGCCTGCTGCTGTTCCCACAGCGGTGCATGCCGGTGACGCTTGCACCAAGTGGACACTGCCTGTAGCGCACGGGTGAGCCGGTCGGATGCGGTCTTCCGATTCACGATCCACTTCCCTGTGCGCGAGCGTCCCCAGTAGTGCGTGAATCCCAGAAATGGAAAACTCGCCCCATGGTGCGCCGCCTCGTTCTCGCCCGGTGGCAAGAACCGGAACATCCGCGTCTTCTCCGGGTGCACGGCCAGCCCGTACTTCGCGAACCGTTTGGGCAGTACCCGTAGCACTCGCTCGGCGTCCTGCCGGTCACTGAATGCCAATACCGCATCGTCCGCGAAGCGTACCAGGAAGGCCCGGCCCCGCAGACGCGGCTGGACTACCGCCGTAAACCAACGGTCGAGTACCTCGTGCAGGTACACATTACTCATCAGCGGCGAGAGCACCCCGCCCTGGGGAACTCCCTGCTCACTATAGGATACCGAGCCGTTCTCCATCACGCCGGCGTTCAGCCACTTGCCAATCAACCGGGTGATCACTCCATCGCGTATCCGCTGCGCGAGAATCTCTCGCAGAGTGGTGTGTGAGAGGGTGTCAAAGTACTTGCGTATATCCAAGTCTATCACCCAGCCGCCCCTCTGCCGCATCGTTTGGTCCCAGAGTGCTTGCAGCGCCGTGTGCGGCGATCGCCTGGGGCGAAAGCCGTGCGAACAGTCCTTGAAGTCCTGCTCGTACAGAGGCTCCATCAGCATCTGCACTGCCCGCTGGAGCACCTTGTCCTCGAACGTTGGGATGCCGATCGGACGGGGCTCCGCGCCCTTCCCTTTCGGTATCTGCGCGCGCCTTACCGGCGGCGCACGGTAGCTCCCCGACTTCGCCCGTTCCAGCAGTGATTCCAAATTCTGTTCCAGGTTTTCCTCGTACTGCTCGGCGGTCTGTTCATCGACGCCAACTGCACCGTCCTTCCGGGTTCGCCGGTAAGCCTCGTGCAGCCATTCCAGATCCATGTGATATGCCAGCGACGTGAATGCCACCTCGGGGTGTATTCTCGCGTTCTTCGCTATCCGCTGCTGTTTCGTTAACACGTTCCCGGATTTCATCGCATCCTCCGTGTTTCCCCGCATCGGTTCTGCGACTCGACGCCCTCCTTTCCTCCACGGGGTCCGGCGCGGCCACCGTTCCCCCGCTTCCTCGGTACTATGGGGGCGCTAAGACTGCTCGTTGCCCTTCTCGCCGCGCTTCGTTGCCTTCGCTTGGCGATACCATGCCAGCCCCGCTGTTTCGCTCCGGTGCGATCGCGGGTGCTCTCCCGCACCGGCCCGGACTTTGCTGTGCCGGTGTCCCTCCGGCTCTCCTGTCATGGAGCCAACGAGCTCTCCCAGGTTCCTGGGCCACCCGTTCCGCATCTGCCCTGCTCTCCGACCCCGGCCGGGCCGTCGTGCCAAGCCTGTTTGGCACTCCGGTGCTGCCCCCGCTGACCTAACGACGAAGGCCCCAGCGATCATGTTTCTTTCGAGGTTCAATCACACGGCTTCTGCGGTCGCTGTCTACGCTTCGCCCGCGGGGTCGCCCCCGCCCAGGCGCAAGACTCGCTTCCGGCTGCCGGCTACGCTCTACCGGGTGGGATTGGCTACCCACAGGGCGGCTACGAGAGGTTTCTTACGTTCTCACATCTTCCCTCCTCTCCCAGGCTTGGCCTGGCGCGATAGGTCTGGAACTGAGGAGTCAGGCGGCATGACCATGGACGGACTCGATCTGATCGGGGAGCAAGATTTCGGCTCGATAGGTTGCCGACAGTAGCGACCACGCTGCCGCGAAGCGGTCGCTTTGTGCCCATCCTCGAAGCGTCAGGATCGCTTGCCCGCCGGCCTCCCGCCAGCGCATCCCGGATCGCTTCATGTGAGCGTGGGCGCGGTAATCGATGGCCTTGTTTGCGCGCTAATCGGTGGAGTTCCGGGTACCGTTCCCGGACGACGTAGAGGGGACGGGAACGGAAGCGTCAGGCTGGTCGGCGAGTCGGTAGCCGGCAGCGGACTTGACGAGAACGCCTTGGCGGCATAGCGCCGCAAGGCGGCGGTAGAGCGTGGCGTTGCGGACGCGGCAGCGGGAGCGCAGGGCGGCGACCGACAGCGAACCGGAGCAGGCGTCGGCGAGGGCGGTGACGATGCGTTCATCGAGCGGCGGCGAGGCACCCGTGAGCGGTGGCGGCCGATCACTGACGGCCAGCGCGACCGCATCATCGTCGGCACGCAGGACGAGCGGGATCGGCGCCGGCGGTGGCGCGGCACGGTGCTCGACGGTGAGGGTGAGCGAATCGTCGCGGCGGCGCAGATACAGGTTGCAGTCGCCCCAGGCGTGAAACTCCGAGGAGCCGCGCAGCGCTTGGCCGTCGCGCAGCCGATGGGCGGCCTTTCTGGCGTGATGCACGACCACGACGGCGAGCTGATAGCGGCGCTGCAGTTCGCGCAGATAGGCGAGCAACGGGGCGATTTCGCCGCTGGAGTTCTCGTCGACGCGGTGCAGGCGCACGAACGGGTCGAGGATGAGCAGCCGCGGCGTGAGCGCCGCCACGGTGTGCGTGAGGCTGTTCCGATCGGCACTCAGGTCCAACCGCAACGTGGCGGCGGTGATGACCTGGATGTCCAGATCGCGCAGCGCCACGCCGGCGGTGGCGCAGATGCCGTCGAGGCGTTGCCGCACGACCGCCGGAGCGTCCTCGGCGGCGTACAGCAACACCCGACCGGGGCGCGAGACGGCGAAGCGGCGCAGGCACGGTGTGCCGGCCGCCACGGCGACGGCAAGT
The DNA here is from genome assembly GCA_965208175.1 of Spirochaetia bacterium. Taxonomy (GTDB): domain Bacteria; phylum Spirochaetota; class Spirochaetia; order SZUA-6; family Bin103; genus CATQHW01. The sequence continues at coordinate 6,438 of CBDBOG010000002.1, forward strand.
TCGAGCGCCATGAATGACTTGCAGGTTTTCGGCTCGCCGCCGAGGATGCCGACTGCCTGCTCGGCCCACAGATCGGTGACCAGCCAGCGCTGCTGGGCGGGGCGGGAGGCCAGGCGGTGGGCCGGCTCGACGGGCAGCAGACTCACGGCCACCGTCCGGCGCCGCCGGGGGCGGCGGGAGTGGGCGTGGAGAAGGTCTCCAGGAACAGCTTCTCATCGAGACGCTCCAGTTCGCGGTGCGCGGCCACAGCCAGCAACTCGCCGGCCATGTTCATCAGGGTGCGGTAGTTGCCGGCGGCGTGGTCGCACAGGGTCGCGCACAGTTCGGGGGTCATCAGATGCGCGCCGCCGCCGGCGCGTTCGAGCGCGTGGCGCAGGCATTCGTGCAGTTCCTCGGAACTGGCGCGCGGCATGCTCAGGCGCACCCGGATACGGCTTTCCAGCGGCAACAGCTCCTCGGCGTCCAGGCGCCGCAGCAGCCGCTGGTCACCGGCGAGGATGACGGTGAGCAACAGGTGGGAGTCCAGCCGCGCCGAGCACAACAGGCGCAGTTCGCTCAACACCGCCGACGCCGTCTCCTGGGCTTCGTCGACGACCAGGACGGGGCGCACCAAGGCCGAGTCGATGTGGGTCTGCCAGCGGTGGCGCAGGACCTTGGCGCCGGCCCACCGATTGTGCGGGTGCAACTCGACGCCGAACAGGTCGCCCATCTCCCGGTAGAAATCGTGCAGCCCGGCCTGCGGGCGAGACAGCACCCCGACCGTGAGGTCCCGCTGGGATTGTAGCCGTTGGGTCAGGATGCGCAGCGCAGCCGACTTGCCGCTGCCGGGATGGCCGCTGACCAGCGCAAAGCCGCCTTCCCCGGACAGTTGCTCCACGCGCCAGCAGAACGAATCGACCGCAGCGCTGTGGTACAGGGCCTCCACCGGCACGTCGGGGGCGAACGGGTTCCACTTCAGACCGTACAGCGACAGCAGGGTTCGGTTCATCGGGTGTCTCCTTCGTCTTTGGGCAGGTAGGCTGGCGGCAGGCCGCTGGCGGCCCGCTCGGCGATCAGCTTGCTCAGCAGCGGCGCCATGCCCCCAGCCGCAGCCGTGGCCGGCAGCGCATCGCCGATCGGCTCCAGGGTGCGCCTGAGGCCGCTGGCGTTGCCGGCCTTGTCCTGCGGATAGAGGCGGCACAGCACGGTGCCGGTGGCGTCGTCGATCAGATGCACCGTGGTGAGGTCCCACGCCGCGTAGCGCACCGCGATGCGCGGCAGGTGGCGGTAGCGGTTCGGCACCTCGAAGCGCCGCCCTGCGATCGACACCGTCGCGTCGCTGCGCCGCAGGGTGCGGCTTTCGGCGCGCGTGAACGTCAGCCGCAGCGCCGCGCTGTCGGGAGCCGGGCGCAGTACCTGCGGACCGGCCAGCCAACGCGCCGCCGGCGTCTGGGCGATCTCGGCGTGGCGCTTGCGGTTGTACTCCAGTTCCGCCCACGCCTGGGTGGCCTCGTTGAGCAGCGCCAGGCTCAGGTCCTCGACGCCTTCGAGCATCGCCAACAGCCGCCCCTCGATCTGTGCCCAGAACGCCTCCTGTTTGCCGTTCTGGTAGGGGCTGTACGGCAGGGTCGTCTCGTGCACGATGCCCAACCGGGCCAGCCCCTCGACGATCTCGGCGGCCGTCATCGGCGTGCCGTTGTCACTCATGCCCGCCCGCGGCAGGCCGCGCTTCTGGATCGCCTGCGCCAGCGCGTGGGCGGTGTTCTCGGCGTTCTCCTCCAGGTACCACTGCAGGTGGCAGGCCAGCCGGGAGCGGTCGTCGATCACCCCAAACAGCAGCGGTGTGGCCCACTCGCCCTGCGCGGTCACGACCTTGCGCGAGCCGTGATGGTAGTCCCAGTGCCACAGCCCGCCGACGTACTCGGCCTCGTAGCTGCGCACCTCGCGCGCGGCCAGCCGCGCCTCGGCGCGCTGCGCGCCGGCGGTGCGGCGCGCCCCTCCAGGCCGCCGGCGGCCGCGCAATCCGTGCGCCAGCAGGTAGCGCCGTACGGTCCAGTAGGAGGGAACCGGGCGCAGTTCCGGCTGGCCCCCGGCGACGACCACCAGATTGTCGTAGTGCAGTTGCGCGCTCCAACCCGGATGCTCCCGATACTGGGCCAGCAACGCTTGGCGCAGGGCTGCGTTCAGCGAATCCTGGCGACCGGCGTCCTTGCGCCGCTTGCGCCGCAGCGCCCGCACCGGGTCATCGCCGGCGTTGCGCGCCGCCAGGAACCAGCGCTCGATGGTCGAGACGGCGAACTGCACCGGCTGCCCGCTCACCGGATGCTTCCAGGTACGCTCGGCCAGCCGTTCGAGTTCTGCGCGCAGGTGTCCCCGCGGCGGCGGCGCAGCCAGCAGCGGTCCCACGACCGCGAACCGGAACTGCGCCCAACGCTCGTGGACAGAAGGCTGTGGTGCGGTGCTCATCGGTAATGCTCTCCCGTTCAACTCGGATAGCCATACCGTAGCCACCGCGTTCCCTTACCGCCGACGGCCAACCTCTGCGGATCGCCGATGGGCCGAAAAAAGCTCGCTCTTCTTTCCCTATCCCGGCCGCCCGAGCGGACTCAGGAACCTCAGCAGCGCTTGCAATCGCTCCCGGTGCTTACCCTTGAACCGTTCCAGCAACGAACTCGGCAGCGCCGCCTCGGCCACCGGCTCGGCGAACTCGGCGCGCGCCATCTGCCAGAATCGCGTCTCCACGAACCCGCCGCGCCACCATCGGCACCAACGCTCCACCGTGCGCCGACTGGCTCCGGTCAACTCCCGCAGCTTCCGTACCCGCGTCGGACTCGGCCCATGGCGCAAGGTCGCCACCAGCACCACGATCAGCCCCAGATACACCCGCCGCCCCAGAAACCGCAGCGACGCCGGCGTCACCCGCTTGCGGCACCCGTCCTCGGCGCAACAGAAGCTGAAACGGCGGTCGTACGCGGCCGGCAGCGCGATGCCGCTGCGCGGCTTGCGCCGGTAGGCGGCCACATGCAGCTTGCCGCAGCACACCGGACACCCCTTCCCGTGCACCTCGGCCGCGATCTGCCGGTCCGCCTCCAGCAGCAACTCATGGAATCTTGCGTCCCTGAGCAATCCGTGCCACAAAGGACTCCTCCTCTTTCTGCGTTTCCACAGAGAAGGAGGCCCCTCCGGGAGCGTCTGTGCAAGCTCTCGGAGGGTTTCTTCTTTCTCCCCGCAGCTATCCTGCCCAGAGTTCGCGTACAGTCACATCAAGATCCGTGCCCATACTCACCGGACAGCGTTCTGGAAGCCGCCGTCCGGCGCGAGGTAGAAGAGGAGACGGGCGTAACGGTCGCGCCCGAGTTGAGGTATGTGCGCAGCGTGTACTTCACCCTGGCCGACGGCACCCCGGTCGTGGATGTCCTCTTCCACGGTGCCTACCAGTCGGGCGAACCGAAGATCGTCGCAGCCGGGGAGGTGGCCGACATCCGCTGGATGACCGCCAATGAGATCCTGGCTCACCAGAGGACGCCGCCATGGCTGAAGAGGGACATCGATTGCGCTGAGGCCAGAGTCGCCCCGTGAATGGCATGTCTTGCAGCATCGGAACCCGCCTGGAGTGCGTCTGTTGCTGATTGTCGTCAGCGGGCGGGCCGCCGTACGCTATACTTGGACAGACAGCATGAGCAGCATGCGGGATGTTGCGCGATGAAGGTGTTTATCAGCCACGCACATACGGATGAACCGCTTGCTCGCAGGATCGCCGAGATCCTGGAGGAGGACGGTCTGGAAGTGTGGGATGCCACTCGTGAAGTCCTGCCTGGGGACAACTGGGCCGCTTTGGTGAGTCAGGCGCTGCAGGAGTCACAGGGGATGGTCGTTCTTCTGACGCCAGATGCGATGCGCTCGCGTTGGGTGCGCTCGGAAATCGAGTATGCCCTCGGAGAAGCACGTTTCAGGGGCCGTCTGATCCCCGTCGTAGTGGGAAGCCCTGACAAATTGAGGGATGAAGACGTTCCCTGGATTCTTTGGAAGCTGAACACGATCAGGCTCGACCAAGCCAACGAGGACGAAGGCATCAAGGAAATCGCTCGTACCCTCCATCAGGTTGCCTGACGAAACTCGTCTACAACCACAATCGATGGCTCCACAAGAGGTATTTCTCTCTCACTCGGATGGCGATCGAGACTTCGTGGAGAGGCTGGCGGCCATGATGCGCCGTCATGGGATTCCAGTTTGGTACAGCCGAACCGACATCATCGGCTCTCAGCAGTGGCATGACGAGATCGATTCTGCGCTTCGCCGATGTGACTGGTTCGTGGTCGTTCTTTCCTCAAGAGCCGTCGAGTCCGTCTGGGTAAAGAGAGAGTTGATTTTCGCTCTTCAGCAGAAGCGCTTTGCCGACAGGATAGTACCTATCCTGTACGAGACTTGTGACTATGACGAGAGACTCTCCTGGACGCTGGCAGGCTTCCAGATGGTCGACTTTATAGACACCTTTGAACAAGGATCGCGTGAGCTGCTGCGGATATGGGGTGTAGGCTACCGCACTACGGCATAGTCGAGATGACGACGGGACTACTACGAGAGGTTGTCGACACGCAGTCAGTCGCTCCGTAGGACTCAAGTGTATGCGTGTCCTGTTCCTGGAGCCGTTTGATGGAGGATCGCACCGGGAGTTCGTCGCGGGGCTGCGGGAGCACTCGCGGCATGCGATCGACGTGCAGAGCCTGCCGGCGCGGTTGTGGAAGTGGCGGCTGCGGGCAGCGGGGCTGACGCTGGCGCAGCGGGTGGAGCATCCTGAGCGGTACGATCTGGTGATCGCGACCGGTCTGCTGGACCTTGCGCAGGTACCGGCCGTCTGGGGGGCGCGGACACCGCCCGTGCTGCTGTACCTGCACGAGAGCCAGGTGTCCTACCCGGTCCCGCAAGGCGGATCGGCGGGGGCGGAGTTGCTCTGGCGGGACGTTACCAACGTGGCGGTGGCCGACCACGTGGTCTTCAACTCGGAGTTCCACCGCATGGCGTTTCGCGCGCGGCTGCCGGAGGTGATCGAGCAGCTTCCGGACGAGGAGGCGCGGCCGGAGGTCCCGCTGGCGGAGCTCGATCGGCGCTCGAGCGTGCTGTATCCAGGATGCCGGTTCGAGGACACCGACCTGGCAAACGCGCCGGACGGGCCGCCGGTGGTGATCTGGAACCACCGCTGGGAGTTCGACAAGGATCCGGGGACCTTCGTCGACGTCCTGGCGGAGGTTGCGCGGCGCGGCGTGCCGTTCGGGGTGGCGCTGCTGGGCGAGCGCCTGATCCCGGAGCCGGATGCGCTGGTGCAGGCGCGTGTCGCGCTGGCCGACCGCATCGTCTTCGACGGGTTTCCGCCCCGGCCGGAGTACCTGCGCCAGCTCGCCCGCGGCAGCGTGGTGGTCTCCACCGCGGTGCAGGAGAACTTCGGGATCGCGGTCATGGAGGCCATCCACGCCGGCTGCATGCCGCTCCTCCCCCGCCGATTGGTCTATCCGGAGTTGATCCCGCCGGAGTTGCATGACCGCTGCCTGTACGACCACCCGGACGATCTGGTCGAGCGGCTCGCACGGGAGTTGCAGTCTCCGGGCACCGAGCGCGACCGGTGGCGGCGGATCGCCGCGCGCCACGCGTGGCCGCGCGTGGTCGACGCCTACGACGAGCTGTTCGAGACGGTGGCGGGGGCGTAGATTTCCGGCGCCTTCGGTCAGCCAAGCCTCGTGCTTGATCAGCTCAGTTGATCGAGGCCTGGGCGCGCTGAAGCTGGTCCATGACCCACGCGAACTCCGGCACTTCGCCCAGGATCATTCCGTGCATGGCGCCGTAGTCCCGTTCGATGACGGCGCGCAGTTCAGACTGTGGAACCAATCTCACTGATCCAGGTACTGCCTGATCAAACCGCTTCCCACGCCTGCCGGAACGCGATGAGGTTGTGGTCCCGAACCGCGTGCAGAAGATCGATGTTCGACAAGGCAGATTGCCCGGTCTCGGTTGGGGTGATCATCGCGGCATCGTAGTAGTGCCGCGAGATCCGGTCCCGGTCTCCGGGCAAACGCCGGGTATCGCGGTACCCGCAGTGCAGGCCGTGTGCAGGATAAGGAGTTTCTCCCAATAGGTGCGCTCGGGCGAGATCGCCTTGACGTCGGCAACGTTCAACGACCAGTCGGGCAGGTCGTCGGCGACGTAGGGGCAACGTGTCGAGGCGGACGGCCGCCGCTGCGAATACGTCCCGCCTGTCCTGCTCCGGGAGGGAGAGGAAGGCCGTGAACGCTCCATTCATGCAGCAGCGGCTTGGTCGGCCGTGATGCGTCGGGCCAGCGGCAGCGCCCAGCCAGGGAGACCTCGGCTGTTGTGGAGCAAGTCGCGTTTCACATGTTCAGGCAGAACACGTCTCAGAGTCGAAACGACCTGAACGTCCTGTGCAGCGTCACGGCCAAGCCACTTCAGAGCTTGAGCCACCGGTGCCGAAGGTCTTCCCGCCCACTGCATGACGCCCGGGCTTGCATGGCGGAAGAGGACCGTTCGACCATCGATCTTGAGCGTCCGGGTGGGGCCATCGGTCACGTAGCTAGGCTTTGCGGGCACGGCGTTGGTCAGGCCGAGCTGATTCGCGGCTATCAGTCCATCGGGCATGATCCGGACGCCGTCCCTCCGTGCGATCGCCTCAATGGCGGCATCCAGGTCCACGGGCGCAGGTCGCTTCAACACGCCGCTGATCCTCGGCAGGTGGTAGAGTCCGTGGCCGACGCGGCGCAGCCGGCCGGCCTTCACGAGACGTGACAGGGCTTGGTCGACGGCTTGACGGCTGGCAACGTCCAGGAAGTCCTTCGGCGTGCACAGCCATGCTGTTCCATCGTGTTCTGAGACCCTCTCCATGATCTGATCGGTCGTCCGATTCACCCCGGGTTATTCGCGCTCCAGCCCGAAAGTTGGCTGAATTGAGGATTCGAGACGGGTTCGCGGGGCGGATCGGTGAGAGCGCGGACCTCGGTTGACGCTCGTGATCGGACGAGACGCTGGGTCAGCGATCTGCGGGCCCTGATTCGGCCGCGCGTGGCGATTCGCGGGCTGCCGAGCGAATGGGCCGGACATGGTACGGCCCGTAGCAGAACGCCCGCGAACCGATCGGAGTGGCCCCTGAGCCTCAGCTTGGCGCCCAGTCGAGCGCCGCAAGCTTGCCCCACAGACGCTGCCAATCGGGGGCGGCGTCCTGGGCGATGACGAACGTCAGCCTGCGCCCGTGGCGGACCACGCGGCTGGCCACCCGCAGCACCCGCTCACGCAACCGGCGCAGACTCCAGCCGACGCCGGTGGCCCGCTGCATCACGCACCGCCCGGCGTGCAGCACCTCGTAGGCCAGCAGGTTCAGCAGCAACAGCGTCTCGTTCTGCGCCCGCACGCCTGCTTCTTGCGGCTCGGTGACCGCCTCCAGGAGGCGGCCCCGGTAGTGGCTCTTCGCACGCGCCGACGACGACAGCGCCGGCGCCAGCACGTCCATGAACTCTCCCATGTGCCCTTCGGCCTTGCCCCGCATGCGGTACAGCCCCAGCAGTCGTGCGCCGCTGTAGCGGTGGCGCTTGAGGTTGGTGATCAGCCAGAAGTAGTCGAGGAACAACTCTCCGGGCCGCTCCAACACCACCAGCACCACCCGCCGCGGGTGCGCCCAGGAATCGGCCTGGTAGCGCATCTCGTGGCACCACACCCGCCCCTCGCGCGGCGGACGCCCAGGCGGCCGGCGCAGGTACGGCTCGGCCATGCGGTCCAGCACCGCGTTGTTGCGGATACGCGCCACGTAGTCGATGCGCGCCGACTCAAGGCCCTTGAGTGTCTCGCCGTCGGGAAAGCCGGCGTCCATGCGCACCAGCACCGACTCACACACTCGCCGCACGCGCTCGACCACCGGCCGGATGAACTCAAGCGCCCCGTCGGCCGACCCCACCGCGCCCGGCCGCAGCGTGCCGTCCAGCAGGTCGCCGCTCTCGGCGCAACTGGCGATGAGCGCATGAAACATCCGCTGCCCGTAGTAGCCGTTGTACTGGCTGCCGGCCTGCTGCCCGTGCACTTCGAACGGCAGGCCGTCCACGTCGATCATCAACCGCTTGCGCCGCCGGTCCCCGTTGTCCTTCCACAGCCGGCGCACCGCCAGCTCGATGATCCCCTCGCGTACGACCTCCTGGTTGGTCGGCGCGCTCAACAGGCCCACCAACCGCGACAGCGTCGGCTGCGAGGGCAGCACGCTGTCGGCTTCCAGCGCGGCGACGCCGCGGCGCGTGTCGTTGGCCACCCGCAAGCTCGGGTCGTGCCGCAGCCGGTCCGCGTCGTCCTGGTCGCGCCAGCCCTGGCCGAGCAGCAACAGGCTGGTCCGCAGCAGGTCGGCCAGCGGATAGGTGATCAGCAGCGGATTGCGCGGATCCAGCAGCCGCTCGTCCATCCAGTCGACGATGCCGGTGCGCTCCATGATCTCACGCAGCAGCAGCGCGCCGCTGTCGGCGCTGAGATGGTCCGCCCGCGCTTCGACCTGCACCGAGCCGTTGAAGGTCGTCGAAAAGATCGGTAGAGTCTCACCCACGGCGTGTCCCGTCCTTTGTGGTGGTGTTGTTTGTAACACCTTGACTCTACTGCAAATCGGCGGACGCGCCTACTTTTTCTCCACTCCTGCGCGAATATGCCGGGTTCACTGGATTGCTTCTGCCTCGCCGTTGATAGTGTCAGAAATTAGTATGATTTTTCACTTTCCGTCAATCGACAGATGGTGGGCGGATCGCCGCGTCACACGCGTGGCCGCGGGTGGTCGACGCCTACGACGAGCTGTTCGAGACGGTGGCGCGCGCGTAGATCACCGGCCGTCGCCACGCGACGGTGCGGCCAACCGCGGCGGCGGCGGCCGCGCGCAGAGCCGTTAGGTCGTCCGGCGCCAGCTCCTGCCGCAGCACCTGCGCCAGTGGGCCTGCCCAATCCTCGGTGCCGAGCAGCCGGTCGATCCATGCCTGGCTGACCTGGATGTCGGTGCGGAGCGGCTCCTCCTCGACCTCGACCTCCGCGAAGCCGGCCGCCTCCAGCAGCCCCTGCAGCCGCTGGGGCGTCAGTGACGCTCGCTCCGCGATGCCCTGCTGCACCCGGTCCACCCGCTCGGCCAGATCGCGGCGGGCCGCAGGCAGCGGGAACAGCTCCGTCAGCGCCGGGAACGACGCGCCGTCGGTCTCGCCGAGCGACAGCGTTCCGTCGGGGGCCATCGCCGCGCGCAGATCGCGCAGCGCCGCCTCCGGATCGTCGAGCCGCGCCAGCGCGCTCCGGCCGACCGCGGCGTCGAAGCGGACCTCCCCGTCGCCGGCCTCCGCCAGCAGTTCGCCCAGCCGGGACAGGCCGCCGGCGAGCAGCACGGGGCGCTCGCCCTCCGGCACCGCCTCGACCATCTGTCGCGCCATCATCAGGTGGTCGGCCGACGGCGACAGCGCGTAGACGCCGCCCTCCGGCGCGCGGCGCAGCAGCTCCCAGGTCAGCAGCCCCGTGCCCATCGCCAGGTCCAGCACCACGTGGTGGCGCCGGATCCGCGCGCCGTCCAGCACCCGGTCGCGGATCGACGCCAGCGCCGTGGACCGGCCGCCGGCGACGCGGGCCAGCCAGCGCTCGCGCTCGTCGGCCACCCGCGCGCCGGCCGAGGTGAACCCCTCGACCGGCCCGTCGTCGTCAAGCATGGCGGCGAGCTGCTCCTCGCGGCGGCGCGCCACCTGCAGCGCCAGGTCCCCCTCGTATCCCATCTCCGAGGGCTGGTAGAACACGCGGCCGGCCAGCGCGCCCGGCAGGTAGCGCTGCGCCACCCAATGGTCGCGGAACGCGTGCGGATAGGCGTAGCCGGCGCCGTGGCCGAACCCCTCGGCGTCACGGCTGGCGTCGCGCAGGTGGGTCGGCACCTCGCCCGGCGACTCGCTGCCGACGGCGTTCAAGGCGTCGAAGAAGCCCATGGCGGAGTTGCTCTTGGGCGCGGTCGCCAGGTACAGGGTCGCCTCCGCCAGGTGGAAGCGGCCCTCCGGCATGCCGACGTAGTCGAACGCCTGGGCGCAGCCGGCGATCACGCCTACCGCCCGAGGATCCGCCAGCCCCACGTCCTCCGCGGCCAGGATCAGCATGCGCCGGAACAGGAAGCGCGGGTCCTCGCCCGCGTAGACCATGCGCGCCAGCCAGTAGAGCGAGGCGTCGGGGTCGGAGCCGCGCACGCTCTTGATGAAGGCGCTGATCGTGTCGTAGTGGGCGTCGCCGTCCTTGTCGTACAGCACCGCCCGCCGCTGGATGGACTCCTCGGCCACCGCCAGGTCTACGACGATCGGTCCGCCGGCCGGATCGGTGGTCTCCACCGCCAGCTCCAGGGCGTTCAGCAGGCTGCGGGCATCGCCGGAGGCGACGTCCACCAGGTGCTCCAGCGCCTCGGGCCGCAGGTCGACTTGGAGGCGGCCGTAGCCGCGCTCGTCGTCTTGCAGGGCGCGTGTGGCCAGCGCGCGCAGGTCTCCGGCTTCCAGTCCGAGGAGCTGAAAGATGCGGCTGCGGCTCACCAGCGGCTTGATCACCTCGAAGTACGGGTTCTCGGTGGTGGCGCCGATCAGGATCACCGTGCCGGCCTCCACCCACGGCAGCAGCGCGTCCTGCTGCGCCTTGTTCCAGCGGTGCACTTCGTCCACGAACAGGATGGTGCGGCGGCCGTACCGGTCGGCGTGCTGGCCGGCCTCCTTGATCGCCGCGCGCAGGTCCTTGACCCCGGCCAGCACGGCGTTGATGGCGATGAAGTGGGCGCGGGTGGTGTTGGCGATGACCCGCGCCAGGGTGGTCTTTCCCGTCCCCGGCGGGCCGTAGAGGATGATCGAGGAAAGCTGGTCGGCCTCGATCGCGCGGCGCAGCAACCGCCCGGGGCCGATGATGTGCTGCTGGCCGGCCACCTCGTCCAGGGTGCGCGGGCGCATGCGCGCGGCCAGCGGTTGCGCGCGGTCGAAGCCGTCCAGCACGGGCGCGCCGCGTCGATCGGCCTCGCTTCGATTGGAAGGCATCGCTCGGGTAGACTCGCAGACTATGAGTGATTCCGCACGCGATCTGGCGATTCAGACCTACTGCCTGCGCGGCTTTACGGACTCCCGCGTGGTGGCGCAGAAGGTGGCAGACCTGGGACTGGCGCACGTCGAGCTCCACGCCGGCGACCCCGAAGCGTTCCTGGAGGCCGGCATCGGCATCGTCAGCACCGGCGTGACCACCCTGAGCGGCGACGCCGACGCGATGCGCGCAACCCTGGAGCTCCCCCGGCGGCTGGGCCTGGGCCTGGTCAGCGCCGATTTCCGGCCGGCGTTCTCACCCGAGGCGTTCCGCACCGCGGAGCAGGTGGCGGGCGAGCTGGGGCTGCGGCTGGCGCTGCACAACCACGGCGGCGGCCACTGGCTGGGGTCCGAGGCCATGCTGGAGTTGCTGCTCGAGTCCACGGGACCGGAGATCGGCGTGATGCTCGACACCGCCTGGGCCATCGACGCCCGCGCCGACCCGGTCGGGCTGGCCCGGCTGGCCGGCGACCGGCTGTACGGCGTGCACGTCAAGGACTTCGTCTACCGCGAGGGGCGCGAGCCGATCGACGTCGTGGTGGGTACGGGCAACCTGGACATGCCGGGGCTGGCCGCTGCCCTGGACGACATCGGCTTCGACGGCCCGCTGATCCTGGAATACGAGGGCGAGGTCGACAATCCGATGCCGGCGCTCACAAGCTGCGTGCAGGAGATGCGCAGCGTCTGGTGACCGGCGGGACGGCTACGTGGTCGGGCGTGGCTTCGTGGCAGCTTCCGCATCGACGTTCGTTTCGAGACAGCGTACGCCTTCGCGAGAGCACATTTCGGCGATCTTCGGATCGGGGATGCGGTCGGTGACAAGGAGGTGCACCTCCGGAAGCCGACCCAACAGGACCGGAGCCGTCTGGGCGAACTTCGAGGAGTCGACGGGAACGATCACCTGCCGCGCCGTCTCGATCACGGCGCGGACGATCGGCGCTTCGCTGAGGCGGTAGCCGAGAAGCTCGCCATCCGGTCCGATCGCGGCGGCGCTGACCACAGCGTGACTCACACGGAACTGCCGTATGAAGTCCGCGACCGTTTCGCCGACGACGGCGCCTTCGGCCCTGCGCACATAGCCGCCGACGATCAGTACCTCGCAGCCGGGATAGCGCCGGACGACGTCGGCGGTGGCGACGTTGTCCAGAATCACCGTCAGCCCCACGTGTTCCGATAGCGCCTGCGCCGCGATCTCGGTTGTGGTGCCGCTCTTGATGAACACGGTGGAGTGGTTGGGGATGAGACGAGCCACCGCGAGGCCGATCGCGCGCTTCTCGCGCTGCGCGATGAGACGGCGCTGTGAGTACCAGGAATACTCCTCCCCGCCACCGATCACGACGGCTCCATGTACTCTCCGGACAAGGCCGGATTGTGCGAGGGCGTTCAGATCCTTGCGGATGGACTGCTGCGAGATCCCGAAGTGCTGCGCCAGGGCGCCGACGCGCATCGTCCCTTCCTTGCGGAGCATCGCGAGGATTGCGGACTGCCTCGCAGCCTTGTCTCGGCCAGACATGCATCAACCGCCGGTTAACGATCGAGGAAGATCGGGTTCGACATCGCGAGCATGGCTCCATCGCGGCCGCGCATCTCCACGACATACCAGTCTGCGTCGGCGGACTGCGCGGCGACCGTCCACTCCCGTGTGCCGGAGGCGGAGATGGGGAGCGTGTCCTGCGCGTGGCCATCGGCGATCAGCCGCAGGTTGGCAGACTCGGGGACGCCGTCCCAACTCGCCGCGAGCAACACCGATGCCGAATCGTCGGGTCCCGGCAGTGAGTCGCCCATCATGCCGCGAGCGCCTGACCCATGGTGCGCCGCAAAGCGGAGACTCGGCCCGGCGGTGAGGCAGACATGCCCGGATGCCACGCCCCGCAGGATGGCCGACTCGGACAGTTGGTCTGCATGGACCGCGTTGAATCCGGCGCCGGGGCTGCGATACTGCCGGTCGGGACCGTGTACGTCCGTACCGGCCGTGGCGACCAGGCGGTGCCCGTGGTTGAGCCACCCGTACCAGAGGCTCAGGGCCGCTTCGTTCCGGTCGCGTGGTTCATCTTCAGGCCCGAACCAATTCCCATTCCACACCTCCACCAGCCGGGCGGTGCCCGGCATCATCCCCGGATAGACCCAGCGGCAGCCGGTGCAGTGAGGGTCGCCCGCCGATCTGGGATGGGCGATGACGTAGAGTCCTCCCTCAGCGTGGATCGCGTCTGCGAGGGCGGCCATCTCCGGTCCCTCCCGCGTCAGCCCGCGCCAGTCGTGCCACGAACGGCTGCCCAGGGACAGGGCATGGCCCCAATAGGTCGTCAGCTCCTGCCCGCCCATGGTCAGCAGTCCGCGACCGCCGCACCGGGCCATCTCCGCCAAGCCGCCGGTAGTGTTGTGATCGGTCAGCGTGACGAAGTCCAGACCACGGGTACGCGCCGCGGCCACAAGGTCGGCCACCTCCCAGGCGCCGTCGGAATGGACCGTATGAGCATGCAGGTCACCCAGGTACCACCCCGTACGGTGGTCCGCAATCCGGTCGAAACGCGGCGCTGGCAGAGGGCCGACCGCGGCCGGCGCTCCCTCCTCATGGTCGATGACGACCACGATTTCATAGTGGCAGGCTGCCCCCGGCATGACCATGTGGGTCTCCAGTTGCACGACCCATTCACCGGCGGGCAGGGGGCCGGGCAGGAATCCGGGGGTCGCCGAGCCGTGCCGTATCTCGGCGATGTGCCGAGTGCCGTGCCGGTGGCGGGCGCCGCGAAACGTGAAGGGATCGTACAGGGTGAGGCAGATCATGTTGCGATGGCCGGCGACCATCGCCGGGTCGAAACTGAGCGTCGCCTTGACCCTCGTAGTGCCGTCGGGGACCGGGAAAGCGTGAGGGATGTGGCGCTTGACGTCCCGATCGGACAGGGTGCCGCGGAACGTGCGTTCAGTCACGGCCGCGGTTCGAAACGCCCGGCGGCTTGTTCCGCCGCCGTCGGAGTGATTTCGCTCATCGCCACACCGTCAACCTGTCAGACCTGTCCCTCGTGAGGGTGAATGTAGATGGGATTCGACAGCGCGCGTACGAGCCGCCCCTGTGTCCGGGCTCCGTGCTCGACCCCGCGCTGCGGCCCGTGCGAGCGACACCAGCGTTCGAGCTCCGCCATGAGGCGCGCCGCGCTTGCCTCGGCGATGATTTCCGCTCGTACGAACCCGCGGACACCGGGAACCTCCAGCGAAAGATGCGCTGCGTCGATGACGGTCTCGGCAACCGGCCCGTCCGGCCCGACCAGCACGAGCGTGTCTCCCGCAGCGTCGCGCACGTCCACGTCGACGACAAGACGGCTCGCCGCCCGAACCACGCCGCCCATCGGGACGCCTTGCGCACGGATCTCCACGTGCGGTCCACGGGGGCTTTCGGTGACATAGGCGCGGCCTCGGATGAGGCCGGCGATGAGGGCGGCGATGCTCAGTTCTTCCAGCCAAACGACGGTGGTGGGGCGGCCCAGGCCAAACGGGTTACCGGCAAACGGCCGTGCCGGGGTGTGGTAGTCGCTGCCGCCGATCAAGGTGATTCTCCGGCCCTGGCGGATGCGGTCGTCGTACCGGGCCAGGGAATCCTCGTTGCCCGCCCACCAGTGGCGCTGCCAGACCTCCATGCACGCCATGTCCGGTTCCGGATGGGTCCATGGCATCGGCGGCTTGTCGTGGTTCACCGAGAGCAACGCGCTGCGCCGCCGGATCTCCGCGGTGAGCTGTGTCAGGTCGTCCTCCGTCTGTATGCGAAAATCGATCCAGTCGCGCACGCCAAGGGCGTTTGCGTGCCCTTGGTTGGTGGTGATCTCGACACCCGGAACGAACAACAGTTCCGGGGAGCTCGCGGCGGCGAAGTAATTCCAGGCGGTGACCGTGTTGTGGTCGGTGATCGCCAGGTAGTCCAGTCCGAGCGCCGTCGCCACCTGGTGCAAAGCCTGCGGGCTGCCCTCGGCATCGCTGTGGAACGTGTGCGCGTGGAGGTCTCCGCGGTACCAATCGGCCGTTTGACGGACTGGGTCGGAGTGCTCGGGCGTTCGGAATGGGGTGCGGGCGCCGTCACTCTTCGAGTGAGGTTCGCTCCGCTCACTCTTCGAGTGGGGTTCGCTCCGCTCACTCGCCCGTACCGTGAGCCGCACGGTGACGCCGCCGTCGGGTATGACGTAGCAGCCCAGGATGATCCGCCACGTACCGCCGGGCATTGCGCCTGCGACGTAGCCCGGCGTGCTGCTGTCGGTAGCTACATGGAAGCGGTCGCGTGCGCTGCCGCTCCAGCCGCGGAATCCGGTATGCGTCGGAAACGCACTGGCGCTCGGATCGAACAGACCCAGGTCGATGCACGCTTGGCTGGCGGATTCCGTCTTGCAGGTCACATCCAGGCGCGCCGTTCCCGGCGGAACGTGAAACGGCACGTAGCGATAAGGATCGGGAAGCCCTGACGGTATCTGCACCGCGATCCCGGCGGTCTTGCCGATGGTCAGGCGGGTGATGGCTCGGCCTCCGTGCCGCGCAACGCCAATCGTTCCGCATGGTGGCACGCGACGTGCCGTTTCCGGCCCGCGTCCGCCAGGATCGGCAGCTCGCCTTCGCACCGATCGGTCGCGTACGGGCAGCGGCCGGCGAAGGCGCAGCCGTCCGGCAACCGGGTGAGGTCGGGGACGGTCCCACGGAGCCGAACGCGCTCGGTACGTCGACGACGGGGGTCCGGCGACAGGACCGCACTCAGTAGCGCTTCCGTATACGGGTGTTGCGGCGTTTCGAACAACGCTCTCGCCGGTGCCAGCTCGACGATCCTGCCGGCGTACATCACCGCGACCCGATCGCTGAGATTGGCGACCACGCCAAGGTCGTGCGAGATCAGCAGGTAGGTCAGGTCGAGCGAACCCTGCAGGTCCCGCAACAGGTTCAGAATCTGCGCCTGTACCGAAACGTCCAACGCCGATACCGGTTCGTCGGCGACGATCAGCCGCGGGCGCGACGCCAGAGCACGCGCGATGCCGATGCGTTGCCGCTGGCCGCCCGAGAACGCGTGCGGGTAGCGCTTCAGGAACGAATCGGGCAACCCGGCCTGGGCAAACGCCTGGCGCACGCGGGCCTCGACGACCGATCGATCATGGCCGGCCACCCGCAGCACCTCGGCGACGATGTCGAAGGCGGTCATGCGCGGATTCAGCGAACCGAACGGATCCTGAAAGACCAGCCGGACTTCCGACCAGCGCGTGCGTTGCCCGCCCCCGCGCGCCGCCAGGTCCTGATCCCGGTAGCGGATCGTCCCTGCGGTCGGCGGAGTCAGGCCGACCACGGTGTGCGCCAACGTGGTCTTTCCGCAGCCGGACTCGCCCACCAGGCCCATCGTCTCACCGGGCCAGAGATCGAAGCTCACCTCGTTGACCGCCCGTACCGTGCGCACGGTCCGGTTCAGCATGCCGGTCCGGATCGGGAAGTGCGTCGAAAGCTCCCGCACCGAGAGCAGGGGCGGCGTCGAGCGATCCACGCTGTTCGGCGATGCCGACGGCGTCGACCCGGCGAGGGTGCGCGTGACGGGGACTCCGTCGCCGTGCAGGTGGCAGCTTGCGTAGCGGCCGCCGCCCAGATCCGTGGCGGCGGGTGGTGTGGAGGCACACAGCGTCTCGATCGCCTGCGCGCAGCGCGTCACGAACGGGCACCCGGCGGGACGCTCCTCGAGGTTCGGCACGGTCCCGGGGATGGCCGGCAGGGAGCCGCCGGCGGTGAGCGTGAGGCTGGGGACGGAAGCCAACAACCCGGCGGTGTAGGGATGCTGGGGATCGGCGAGGACCGGCTCGACGGGGCCGTGCTCGGCCACCTGTCCAAGGTAGAGGATCACCACCCGGTCGGAGATTTCGGCGACCACGCCGAGGTCGTGCGTGATGAAGAGCATCGACATCGCGCGCTCCCGCTGCAGGTCGCGCAGAAGGTCGAGGATCACGGCCTGCGTGGTGACGTCCAGAGCCGTGGTCGGTTCATCTGCGATGAGCAGACGCGGCTCGCACACCAGCGCCTGGGCGATCATGGCCCGCTGCCGCAGGCCGCCCGACAGCTCGAAAGTATAGGCGTCGAAGCGACGCTCCGGTTCGGGAATGCCGACGCTGCCCATCGTGGCGACCGCGGCGCGGCGGGCCTCCGTCCGGCTGCAGCGTCGATGGCGTATGAGCACTTCCGAAATCTGGTTGCCGACGGTGTACATCGACGACATGGCGCTCATCGGCTCCTGGTAGATCATGGAAATCTCGTTGCCGCGGATCGACCGAAGGCGGCGATCCCGTTCCGGCAGCGCCGCCAGATCGAGGTGGCTTCCGTCCGCGCGACGGTAGTCGACGATGCCGGACTCGATGAACGCGTTCTGGCCGAGCACGCGCAATATCGTCTTGGCGGTGACGGTCTTGCCGCACCCCGATTCCCCCACCAGGCACACCGTCTCACCCCGGCGGATGTCGAAGTTCACGCCGTCAAGCGCTCGCTGCCGTCCGGAGTCACCGCCGAACGCGACCGCCAGGTCGCGTAGGCGCAGCAGCGTGTCAGGCACGGTAGGGATCTGCCGCATCACGCAGGCCGTCGCCCAGAAAGTTCAGTGCCAGCACCGCTGCCACGACGGCGACGCTCGGCGTGAACAGCCACGGTGCCGCCGCGATCGAGCGGATGTTCTGCGCCTCCTGCAGCAGGACGCCCCAGCTCACGACCGGCTGGCGCAGGCCGATGCCCAGGAAGCTGAGCGATGTCTCCGCCACGATCATGCCCGGGATCGCCAGGGTGACGACCGCGATGATGTGGCTCAGGAAGCTGGGCACCATGTGCCGGACGAGGATGCGGCCGGCGCCACAGCCGTCGAGGCGAGCTGCGCGCACGAAGTCCTCGTTCTTCAGCGCCAGAAACCTGCCGCGAACCACCCTCGCCAGCCCGGTCCAGCCGATGACCGACAGGATGATGGTGATGAGGAAGTAGGTGCGGACGGGCGGCGTGGTCGGCGGGATCGCTGCCGCCAACCCGATCCACAGGGGGATCGAGGGCAATGACTGCAGGAACTCGATGAGGCGCTGGATCATCGCATCGGTCCAGCCCCCGAAGAATCCGGAGACACCGCCCAGGGCCACCCCGAGCACCAGCGAGAAGGCCACGCCCAGCAGGCCGATGGTCATCGAGATCCGGGTGGCGTGGATCGCGCGGCTGAGAACGTCACGGCCCAGCCGGTCCGCCCCAAGGAAATAGACCCGTTTTGCGGGATCCACGGGACCGACGAGGTGGACGCTCGCCGGCACGATGCCGAGCAGCCGGTACGGGTACCCCTGAACGAACAGCCCGAGGTCGATGAGGTCCTCGGGGTTCTCGGCGAACAGCCGTCGACCCGACTCGTAGTCGATCGTGCTGGTCGTCCCCACCACGTGGGGCCGCAGGGCGCGGCCTCCGTCGGGCATGTCCTGGAACAGCCGGATGGCCTGCGGCGGGGCGTAGGGATGACGCGCCGAATAGCTCTCCGCGTCGTGCGGTGCCAGAAACTCCGGGAACGCGGCCACCAGGTAGAACAGCAGCGCCACACCCCCTCCTACCATGCCCAGCCGGTGGCGGCGGAACCGGCGCCATATCAGCCGCCACTGGCCTGCACTCTCGACGACCATGTGCTACAGAGCCTCTCCACGCTGGATCTGCTTGCGAATACGCGGATCGAGCCAAGCCAGCATGATGTCCGAGAACAGCGTTCCCAGCACCGCGAGAAAGCTGAGAAACATGATGAGCGTCGCCGCCAGGTACATGTCCTGGCCCTTCAGCGCATCGAGCAGAAGCGGCCCGGTGGTCTGCAGCCCCAGCACGACAGCGACGATGGTCTCCCCGGACACTATGGTGACGAAGATCTCGTTGAGGCCGCTGATGAAGGGATTCATCGAATGGCGCACCGGATACTTGAGCAGCGCCCTGCCCGGCAGCAGGCCCTTGGCGCGGGCCGCGAGGTAGTAGGGGGCGTAGAGCTCGTCGAGCAGATTCGCCCTGACGATACGGATGACGCTGGCGGTGCCTGCCGTGCCGAGCACGACCATCGGAATCCACAGGTGGCTGAAGAGGTCGACCACCCTGGTCAGGGACCAGGGAGCGTTGACGTATTCGGGAGAGAACAGGCCGCCGACGCTCTGTCCGAAGTAGCGGAAGGAGACGTAGAGCAAAACCAGCGCCAGCAGGAAGTTGGGTATGGCCAGGCCGATGAAGCCGAAGAACGTGGCGACGTAGTCGCCGAGGGAGTACTTGCGCACGGCCGAGTAGATGCCGACCGGGATCGCTACCGTCCAGATGAAGACCAGCGTGGCGGTCGACAGCAACGCGGTGAGTCCCAGGCGCTCGCCGATCAGGTCGGCGACCGGCATGTCCCACTGAAAGGAGGTGCCCAGGTCGCCTCGGAGCAGGATGTCGCCGGCCCACCTCAAGTACTGCTCCAGCAGCGACTGGTCGAGGTGGTACAGGGTGCGCAGGGCCGCGATCTCGGCGTCGGTGAGCTGGTCGCCCTGCTTCATCGCTTCCAGGACCAGGCGGTCCACGAAATCGCCCGGGGGCAGCGCGATTACGACGAACGCCACGATGGAGATCCCGATCAGGGAGGGAATCACCATCAACACCCGGCGGCCGATGAAGGGCAGCATGGACTACCCGCCTTCGGAAAGCGGGCCGCTCGCTATGGCGCGGCCAGGGAGGCAGGGGCGCGCTGGGACGTGTGCGATGCTCTGCGCGCCCCCACCGGTCGAGTCTGTTCTCTCTGGCCGTTGCCTACCGCGTCGAGTCGATGTAGAACGTCGAGAAGTTGGCGGGCGAAATCCCGGGATAGAGCCAGCCTTCGATCAGCGTGTCCGGGACGTTGCGCAGCCGGTTGCGTACCGCGCGGAAATTACCGGCCGGCAGGCTGATGCCGATCGTCGGGAACACGTCTTTGACGACCTCCAGGAACTCCACCATCGTGGCGTCCTGCGTGGCGCCCGCGGTCACCGGGAGTTTCTCGGCAAGCGCGAACATCCGCTGCACGTTCTCCGGCGGCTCCTCGGGATCCACGTCGAGCGCGATGTTGCTGCCGAACAGCACGAGCTGGCCACGTTGCTCTGCGTACCAGCGTTCCCACGCCGCCCAGTTGCCCAGGTGCCCGGGCCCGCCCATGAACACCTGGGGACTGATCAGCGGCAGCTTGCCCGCACCGTTCTCGGCCAACCACAGGGCGATGTCGAAATCAGGCTCGGAGCGGCGCGCGTTGTGCAACTCGTCGGAGACCACGTCGACGATCGTATCGACGCCGACGGCCTCCCAGTAGCGTTCGATCAACAGCATCATGTCGACCCAGTCGGGCTTGAAACCCTGATTGACCGACACGATCACCTGGAAGCGTTCGCCATCCGGGCGCAGGCGGAAGCCGTCTCCGTCCTTGTCGGGCAGGACCTTGTCGAGAAAGCTGCTGGCAAGCTCCGGATCGTAGTCCGTGTATTGCTTGGCCAACTCGTCGTCGTAGTAGGGCGATCCCGGACGCGGCGCGACCTGGAACGGCTCGCCTTGACCCAGGAACACGACGTCGATCAGCTCCTCGCGATTGATCGCGTGACTGAGACCGATGCGGAAGTTCCTGTCCTGGTAGACCTCTGCCTTGGTGCGGTCCGGGTGACTCATCGGGAACATGAAGAACGCCACGTTCATGTCGGCGCTCGCCGCGTTGATCAGGCGGTAGTCGCCGGGCTCCTGATTCTCGAAGAACACCCCACGGTTGTTCGGCGTCGAGATGTTGACGCGGGAAATGTCGATCTCCCCGGCCAGTGACTTGGCGAGCTGCACCTCCGGATCGGTGGTGAGGACCCAGGTGCGGCGATCGATGTAGGGAAGCTGGTTGCACGCCGTGTCCACCTTGAAATAGTAGGGATTGCGCTCGAAGGTGAACCGCTCCTGGCTCTCGACGGGCCCGGTCGGCAGGTGAGCGTGAACGTGCGGCCGCGGGTTGAAGTACTCGGCATTCTGGCCGTAGGTGCCGACCGTCGACTTCCACCAGGCACCGTAATCGTCGGCGTTGGCGTCAGCCATCATCTTGGCGACGCCGTCGGCGTTGCTCTCGAGATCAAACTGCTCGGCGTGGTGCTTGGCGAACTGCACGACGCGCTGGCCATAGGGGGACGCCAGGTCCAGGAGGAAGACGCCGTTGGGCTTGGACCATGAGAAGCGGATCGTGTAGTCGTCGATCGCTTCCACCGTGGCGTGCTCGCCGTCGACGACGAAGGTGCCGCGCGGCCCCGACGCGTTGATCGCGGTGTTGGTCTCGATGCGCTCCCACCAGAAGAGGATGTCGGCCGACGTGAACGGCATGCCGTCCGACCACTTCATCCCCTCGCGGAGCTTGAAGGTGTAGGTGGATGCATCTTCGCTGATGTCCCAGCTTTCGGCGACGTTGGGGACGACCTCCGAGCCGTCGACCGCCCAGCGGACCAGCGGCTCATAGCCGTAGTGACGCATCTCGCCGATGCGTTGGCCTCCGTAGGTGTCGACCATCTCGCCACCGTAGCTGCCGACCTGCTCGGCGGGTTCCACGACCAGCGGGTTGAGCGGCAGCCGCTCGCCCACGGGCGGCAAGGTTCCGGCGGCCACCATGGCGGCCAGTTCGGGCGCCTCGCCGTACGCGTCGCATTGGTTCGCGAACAGGGGCGTCGTTGCCAAGGTCAGTAGCGAAGCGGCGAGCACGGCACGAAGAAGGAAGGTACGCATCAGGGGTCCTCCTGGTTGGGTTTCGCCGTCGGCAGGAAGCCTTCGGCAGCAGGGGCGAGCGAAATGTCCGAAAGGGTTGCGAATGATAGTCGAAACGGAACCCGGGCGTCAAGGTGTTCGCCGCACCGACCCGCCCATTCAGCGGCCGCGCGCCGGGTCCCAGCGTGCGGACTCCAGGTACGCCAGCAGCTCGCGGCGGGCGCGGGGCGTATCCAGCCGCCGCAGTCCGAGCACCGCGTAGCCGCGCACGTAATGGCTCTCGTCGGCGAGCCCGGCTGCGAGCGCGGCGGCGGATTGGTCGGCAGCCTCCGCGGCGCCGGCGCCGATCCGCGCCAGGGACAGCGCCGCGTTGCGGCGCACCACCTCGTCGTCATCGTGCGCTCGCAGCCCGCTCGGCGCCGCCATGGATGATGCCCAGGGCGTCGGCGGCGCGGGCGCGCACCGCGCCATCTTCATCCTTCAACAGGTCGCCCAGCGCGGGCACCGCGGCGGCGCCAAGCGGTGCGAAGCCGTACGCGGCGTGGTGCTGCAGTTGGGCGTCGGTCAGACGAAAGCGGGCATCATCCACGGCAACCTCCGGCGCTCGACCGAGTGGATCGAAATGTCATGTTTTTATTGCGAATGATAGATGAAATGAAACTGTGTGTCAAGGGTGCGCGGCACGCCGCGAGGGCAGGTCGGCGTTGACCCGGGTGAGAGCGACTCGTAGGCTGTCGATTGCCATGGCGACCACGGTGACCCCTTCGATGACGGACGACTCGGTCCTCACCACCTACCAGCGGGACGGGTACGCGGTACGGCGCGGCCTCGTGACGGCGGCCGACCTGGAGCCGGTGCGCGCGTTCCTGGCCGCGGAGGTGGACGCCTACGCCCGCCGCATGCTGGCCGAGGGAGAGATCCGCTCGCTGCACGCCGAGCAGCCGTTCGAGCGGCGGTTCGCGGCCATATGCCGGGAGATGGACGTCTCGCCCCGGAGCTGGATCGGGAGCGTTTTCGATCGGGTCTTCTACGATCTGTACCGGCATCCGGCCATCCTGCGGGTACTGCGCGAGTTGATCGGCCCGGAGGTCGTGCAGCTTGGCGCGCTGAACATCCGCACCAAGCTGCCGGAGGCGGAGGTCACCTCCTTCCCCTGGCACCAGGACAGCCACTACTACAACGAGCCGTCCCGCGGAAAGCGGATCGGCTCCACCGAAGAGGCGCACATCGTCACGGTCTGGGTGCCGCTGGTGGACGCGAACGTCGAGAACGGCTGCGTGTGGGTGCTTCCCGGCAGCCACCGCTGGGGTCTCATCGACGCGGCGCGTGGCGAGGACCTGAACGTGCGCACCGCCGAGGACGTCGAGCAGCGCGGCACGCCGACCCCGGTGGAGATGCAGGTGGGTGATGTCCTGTTCCTGACCAACCTCACCTTCCATGCCAGCAAGATGAACCGGACCGACGCAT
Organism: Spirochaetia bacterium; assembly: GCA_965208175.1. Lineage (GTDB taxonomy): Bacteria > Spirochaetota > Spirochaetia > SZUA-6 > Bin103 > CATQHW01. Next base: position 29,684 of record CBDBOG010000002.1, read on the forward strand.
CGCGCTGGAGCGTCGATTTCCGCTATCACGCCGCGCCTGCCACGCTGAGCGGCGGGCCGCGCGTTGCGCTGGAGGAGTTGCACGACCGCTTTCGGGCCTCCGGCCGCGAGTCGCTGACGGTGTTGAGCTCAGGCCCGACGCCCACGTGGGAGGAGTGGCGCGACGCCACGAACCGGGCGCGGGAGCACGCGGCCGCCGACCGCTGACGCCCGGCCCGGCCCGGGTCAGGTGAACGACTCCTCGTCGGTGTCCATGGGGTCGTCGGGGGTCAGGCTGAAGCTCCCGTCCGCCTGTTCCTGCCACTGGCAGACGTCGGGCTCGCCCGCACGGTTGGCGACCGGACCGCGGAGCACGGGGTCGCCGGTGGCGCGCAGGTGCTGGTCCAGGCGCTCCCGAAGCTGCGCCTCCACGTCGGCCAGCGCCGGATCGCCGGCCAGGTCGCGCAGCTCGAACGGATCCTCGGACAGGTCGAAGAGCTGCGTGTCCGGCAGCGGGGAGCCGTACCAGCGCTCCACCGTCTCCCGGTCGCTGGCGTAGCGCGCCAGCCAGCCGTTGTCGACGTAGATGGGGACGCGGCGATAGCTGCGGATCAGCTTGTAGCGGGAGGTGCGGATGGAGCGGGCCGGCGTGTAGTACCAGCGCCCGCTGCGCCTGCCCCAGTTGAGCTGGCTGAACGCCCAGCGGCGCAGCGGCGCGGCCGGCTCGTCCGGCGCAAGCTGCGCGGCCCAGCTCAGTCCCTGGATGCCCTGCGGCGGCTCAAGCCCACAGAGATCGGACAGGGTCGGCAGCAGATCGACGTTGCTCGACAGCTCAGCGATGGTCCTGCCCGGCGCGATCACGCCCGGCAATCGCATCAGCAGTGCCGTGCGCAGACCGGAGTCGTAGATGGTGTGCTTGGCGCGCGCCACGGCCGGGCCGTGCTCGGTCGTGAACACGACCAGGGTGCGCTCGCGGATGCCCGCATGGTCAACGGCGGCCAGGATGCGGCCGACGCGGGCGTCCATGTCCCGGATCTGCCACGCCAGGGTGGCCAGGTCGCGGCGGGTGACGTCCGTGTCGGGAAGATACGGCGGAACCGCGATCCGTTCCGGCACCTCCGGGTCGAACGCCGCTCCGAACGGGCGATGGCACTGTGTGAACGACACCTGCAGCAGGAACGGGGCGTCCTCGCCGCGCTGCGTTTCGATGAAGGCCGCCGCCGCGTCCGCCTGCTCGTCCGGGACGGTCGCGATCTGCCGCGCGAATCCCGCCCAGTGCGCGTCGTTCGGGATCATCAGTCGTCCGCACAGCACGGTCCGGTACCCCGCCCGCCGAAACCGCGCCGCCATGCAGATCGTCCCGGGGGCCAGCGGCTCCTGGCCGATGACCCCCACCTCATGGGGGAGCGACCCGGTGTACATGGAGGAGCGGCTCGGTATGCAGATCGGCGCCGTGGCGATGTGCATGCCGAAGCGCGCGCCCGCGGCGGCCAGCCCGTCCAGGTGGGGAGTGTCCAGATCGGGCCGGCCGTAGCAGCCCAGCCAGTTCCCAAGGTCGTGGCAGTCGATGTAGATGACGTTCGGTCGCGACATTCTGTTGACAAGACACAGGTTAACACGCTCGCGCCGTGAGTTCGAACGGCTGCGGGCGGAGGGAGGGCCATCTCCGCAGTCCGCCGCAGCTCTGCTACAGTGGATCGTCATGGCCGCACGTCATGGAGACTGGCTTCGGCAGGCGGACGCAGATTTCCGCCATGCCGGTAACGCGTGCGACCATGATACGCACGAGTGGGCGTGCTTCGCGGCGCAGCAGGCTGCGGAGAAGTCACTCAAGGCGGTGCTCCTGAGCCGCGGTGAGGATGCCTGGGGACACACGGTTACGGCTCTCCTTGGTTTGGTGACGACCGCAGAGCAGGCCGGCGAAGAACTGATCACCTGCGCCAAGAGCCTCGACAAGCACTACATTCCCACCCGTTATCCGAACGGATTCGACACCGGCGCGCCGGTCGATTTCTATACGAAGAAGGACTCCGAGGATGCCATTCGCTGTGCCGAGACGATCATCAGCTTCGCTCGTGGTCAAATCGAACAACCAGGCGACCGTTGAAGCGGCCGTTCGCGGCTGGGCTCGTCACATCGCGGCGCAGCGACCCGAGGTACGGCGGATCATCTGGTTCGGCTCGCGGGTCAACGGTACTCCCGCCCCGAGTAGCGACGTCGACGTGTGCGTGGTGATCTCGGGCTCGCGGCGACCGGTCCGTGACCGGATCGGCGACTACCTGCCATTCGGATTCCCGGTCGGCATCGACCTGTTTCCCTATACCGAAGCGGAGCTGGAACGACTCGAGACCGAGCACCCGTCGTGGTATGCGGCGATCGCTTCCGGTATCGACCTCCTACCTACCAGCGAGCGCTTGACGCCGTCCAATCGAGCGGATATGGTCTCGCGAAAATGACCGATCGCAACGACATCTCGACGATCGATTCGACGCGCGACGTGCGCGCCTGGTGGTGGCCGGTGGTGTAACCGGAACCACGCACTAAGGCCGCATGTCGGCACGTGCTGAAGCCGCAGGTTCCGGTGCTCGCACCGGGTCCTGCGGCTTTTTGTATTTACGGAGGAAGGAGTTGCAGAAGACAGCGACGAAGACGATCTCGGCCGAGCGCTTCACGCCGGTGACGCTGGCCAGGAAGCTGGACGCGCGCGTGCTGCTGGAGTCGGCCTCCTTCATGAAGGGCCGCGAGCGCTACTCCATCCTGCTGGTGCGGGAGGCGTTCTGCGTCCGCGAAACGGACGCGGGCGTGGTGCTGGTCCGGGACGGGACGGAAACGCGCCTGCCGGATCCTGAGCGGGACATTCTGGACGTGCTGCGCGCGTTCGCGGCCGAGCATCAGGGCTCCGCGTTCGACTTTCCGTTCCCGGCCGGCGGCATCGGCTTCCTGAGCTACGAGTACGCATCGCGCTTCGACACCGTGCGCCTGCAGGAGCGCCCCGACGTGCTGGGCCTGCCGCACGCCTCCTTCCTGTTCGGCCACCTGTTCGCCGTGTTCGACCACTACGTGGACTCGGTGACCCTGCTGGGCATCAACTACGACGGGTACGAGATCGACCTGGACGCGGCCATCGGCGCGGCCATGGCCCGGATCGACGACATGGACTTCAACTTCATGGCGCCCCAGCGCCACCGGGGCACGGCCGAGGTGGTGGACTCAGGGGACCCGCCGGGCTTCATGGCCGGGGTCAGGGAGGTCCGGGAGGAGATCATCGCCGGCAACCTCCTGCAGGGCGTACTGTCGCGCCGGCTGGCGGTACGCACCGAACTGCCGGCGCTGGAGGCGTACCGCAACCTGCGCCACACCAACCCGTCGCCCTACATGTTCTATCTGCGCTACGACGACTTCGAGCTGTTCGGGGCATCGCCGGAGGTTCACGTGCGCTGCCGGCAGGGCCGCGCCATCCTGCGCCCGATCGCGGGCACGCGGCGGCGCGGGGCGGACCGGGCCGAGGACGCCGCCTTGGAGGCGGAGCTGCTCGGCGACGAGAAGGAGCTCGCCGAGCACCTGATGCTGGTCGACCTGGGCCGCAACGACCTGGGCCGGGTGTGCATCCCCGGCTCGGTCGAGGTGACCGAGCTCAACGTCATCGAGCACTACTCGCACGTCATGCACATCGTCTCCCAGGTCGAGGGGAACCTGTTCCCGGACCGCGACGGCATCGACGCGCTGCGCGCCACCTTCCCCGCCGGCACCGTGTCCGGCGCGCCGAAGATCCGCGCAATGGAGGTGATCGACCGCCTGGAGGCCGCGCCGCGCAGCTTCTACGCCGGGGTCGTCGGCTACGTCGAGCCGGACGGCTCCCTGGACACCTGCATCGCCATCCGCTGCGGGCTGAAGAAGGACGGGGTGATGGTGCTGCAGGCCGGCGCCGGGGTGGTCTACGACTCGTCACCGGAGCGGGAGCTGGAGGAGACCGACGAAAAACTGGGAGCGCTCGTCCGGGCGCTGGGAGTGGAGCTCTGATGTACGTCCTGATCGACAACTACGACTCGTTTACCTACAACCTGTTCCAGTACCTGTCGGAGATCACCGATGCGGAAATCCGGGTATTCCGCAACGACCGGATCGACGCGGACGGGATCGCGGCGCTTGCGCCCGAGGGCATCATCATCTCGCCCGGCCCGGGCCGGCCGGAGGACGCCGGCGTCAGCCTGGAGGCGATCCGCCGGTTCGCCGGCAAGATCCCGATCCTCGGGGTCTGCCTGGGGCACCAGGCGATCGGCGCCGCCTTCGGAGGGAGCATCGTCCAAGCGAAGGCGATCGTACACGGCAAGACCGATGCGATAACCTCGGACGGGCGCGGCGTGTTCCGCGGCATACCGTCGCCGGCGGTGTTCACCCGCTATCATTCGCTGGTGATCGACCCGGAGACGGTGCCTGCGGGGTTCACGGTGACCGCGCGATCTGCGGATGGCGAGATCATGGGCATCCGGCATGAACGGTACGTCGTGGAGGGCGTGCAGTTTCACCCGGAATCGATCGCGTCCGCATCCGGGAGGAGACTGTTGGCGAACTTTCTGAACTACAAGCGCGAACCGCTGGACGTGCCGGGGCTGCTGAACACGGTGGCGGCCGGCACCGACCTGACGCAGGAGCAGGCTGCCGCGTTCATGGAGGAGCTGACCGACGGCAACCTCAACGCGGCGCAGATCGCCGGCTTCCTGGTGGCGCTGAACGCCAAGGGCTATACCGCGGCGGAGATCGCCGGGTGCGTTTCGGTCCTGCGGCGCAAGAAGACGCCCCTGGAGGTCTCGGGCGACTTCCTGGACACGTGCGGCACCGGCGGGGCCGGCATCGGCAGCTTCAACATCTCGTCCATGGCGGCGCTGGTGGCCTGCACCGCCGGCGCCCGGGTGGCCAAGCACGGCAACCGGTCGTTCACCCGCAAGAGCGGCAGCGCCGACTTCTATTCAGCGCTCGGCGTCCGCTCCGACCTCAGCCCGGCGGCCACCGCCGAGCTCCTGACGAAGACCGGATTCGCGTTCCTCTTCGCGCCCACCTATCACGGTTCCATGCGCCACGCCGCGCCGGTGCGGCAGGAGCTGGGCATCAAGACCGTGATGAACCTGCTGGGGCCGCTGGCCAATCCCGCCGGCGCCGCCTATCAGGTGATCGGCGTCTACGACGGCGCCCTCTGCCGGGTGGTGGCGGAGGCGGCGCGGCTGCTGGGCGTGCGGCGGGTGATGACCGTGCACGGTGACGACGGCGGGGACGAGATCTCGGTGACCGGCCCCACGAGTGCGGTGCTCATCGACGAGTCGGGCGAGGCGACCGAGCTCCGGCTGACGCCGGAGGAGCTGGGCGTCGGCCCCCACGAGCGCGGGGCGGTGGCCGGCGGCACGCCGGAGGAGAACGTCACGGAGGCGCGCGAGCTGATGGCCGGCGGGGGCCGTCCGGCGCTGCGCGACGCGATCGCCGTCAACGCCGGCGCCGCGCTGCACGTGTGCGGGCTGGCCGCCGACATCCGCGCCGGCACGCAGACCGCGCTGCAGGCGCTGGCCTCCGGAGCGGTGGCGCGCAAGGTTGAGGAGATCACGGCGCTGGCGGCGACACTGGCCGAGCGCGACGCCGCCGGCCCTGCCGATCGAGGACGGGACGGGTCCACGCCGTGACCATCCGCGACCGCATCGTCGCCGGCCGCCGGGAACGGGTTGCGCGCGAAGGGCCGGCGCTGGGCGCGGCCGTGCCCACGGCACGGCAGGCACCCGCCGCCCCGTTCGCCGCGGAGCCGCTGGTGATCTGCGAGATCAAGAAGCGCTCCCCTTCCAGGGGCGCGATCGACGCCGATCTCGACGTGGTCGCGCAGGCCGGACGCTACGTGGCCGCCGGCATCCGCCACGTGTCGGTGCTCACCGAGCCCGACCACTTCGGCGGCTCGCTCGACGACCTGATGCGGATCAAGGAGCGCTTCGGGCACCTCGCAGTGCTGCGCAAGGATTTCCTGCTCGATGAGCGGGACGTGGAGGTCTCCCACCGGGCCGGCGCCGACGCGGTGCTGCTGATCGCCGGCATGATCGCCCGGCAGCGGCTGGCGTCGATGCTGCAGGCGGCCGAAGGGCTGGGCATGGCCGCCCTGGTGGAGGTGCACGACCCCGCCGACGTGGAAGAGGTGCGCGCCCTGCGCCCGGCGCTGGTCGGCATCAACGCCCGCGACCTGACCACCTTCACCACCGACCTCGCTCACCCATTGCGGCTGCGGCCGGCGATCGACTGGCCGGCGCGGCTGGTGTTCGAGTCCGGCATCTTCTTCGCCGAGCAGGCCGCACCGGCGCGCGCCGCCGGTTTCGCGGGCGTGCTGGTCGGCGAAGGCGTGGTGCGGCGGCCGGAGCTGGCCGCCGAGCTGGTGGCCGGATTTCAGGGCGCGGCGCCTGCCGACTTCTGGGGCCGGCTCTATGAGCGCATGCCGCTGCGCGCGATCGGCGCCGAGGAGCCGACCCGCCCACTGGTCAAGATCTGCGGCGTCACGAGCCGTGACGACATGCTGCGCGCGGTCGACGCCGGCGCCGACATGCTCGGTCTCAACCTGGTCGCCGAGTCCCCACGGCGCGTGGCGCCGGAGATGATCGCGCAGCTCGGTGACGTCGGCGCGCTGAAGGTGGGCATCACGGTGGACGACGCCCAGGTCGCGGCGGAGTTGCAGCGCGACGGCCACCTGGATGCCGTGCAGCTCCACGGCGCCGAGCCCGCCGAGCGCTGCGCGGACCTGGTGCAGCCCTACTACAAGGCGGTCCGCGTACGGGGCCGGGCCGACCTGGACGGGATCGGCGACTACCGCTGTCCGCGGGTGCTGGTGGACGCGCCGGCGTCCGGCCGGCGCATCGATGCCGAGCTGATCGACGAGGCCGCCCGCCGCGGCCCGCTCTGGCTGGCCGGCGGCCTCAACCCCGACAACGTGGGCGCCGTCATCGACCGCCACGCGCCGGAGCTGGTGGACGTGGCCAGCGGCCTGGAATCGTCACCGGGACGCAAGGACCCGGCCAAGCTGAGGGCGTTCTTCACCGCGATTCGCGCGCCGCTCGGGACAGCCGCATGAGGAGTCTGGGCATGAGGAGTCCGAAATGAAGGTGTACAACGACTACTTCGGCCAGTTCGGAGGGCGCTACGCGGCCGAGGTGCTGCGCACGCCGCTCGACGAGCTGCAGGCGGCGTTCACGGGGGCGGTGGTCGACCCGGAATTCCTGGCTGAGCTGGACCGCTTCGGGCGCCAGTTCGCGGGGCGGCCGACGCCGCTCTCGCCGGCCGTGAACGCGCAGGCGGAGATCGGCGGCGCGTCGATCTACCTGAAGCTGGAGGGGCTGGCCAACACCGGCGCCCACAAGGTGAACAACGTCATCGGCCAGTGCCTGCTGGCGAAGCGCATGGGCAAGCCGCGCGTGATCGCCGAGACCGGCGCCGGCCAGCACGGCGTGGCCACCGCGGCGGTCGCCGCCAAGCTGGGACTGGAGTGCCGGGTCTACATGGGCGAGGTGGACGTGCGCCGCCAGCGCCCCAACGTGTTCTGGATGGAGCTGTTCGGCGCCGAGGTGGTCCCGGTCGGCTCCGGCTCGCGCACGCTCAAGGACGCGATCAACGAGGCGCTGCGCGACTGGTCGGACACCTTCGACCGGACCCACTACGTGATCGGCTCGGTCATGGGCCCGTCGCCCTACCCGGACATGGTCCGCGAGTTCCAGTCCGTGGTCGGCCGCGAGGTGGCCGAGCAGTGCCGGCAGCTCGGTGTGCAGCCGACCGCGCTGATCGCCTGCGTGGGCGGCGGCTCGAATGCGCTCGGCTTCTTCGCTCCGCATCTGGAGGCGCCGGAGCCGCGCCTGATCGGCGTGGAGGCGGGAGGCCGCGGGCCCGCCCTGGGCGACCACGCGGCGCGCATGTCCGGCAGCGGCATCCCCGGCATCGTGCACGGCTACAAGTCGCTGTTCCTCACCGACCGCGACGGCCAGGTGGCGGAGACGCACTCGATCTCGGCCGGACTCGACTATCCCGGTGTCGGCCCTCAGCTCGCCCACCTGGGCACCAGCGGCCGCGTGGAGTTCACGACGGCCTCCGACGCCGAGGCGCTCGACGCGGTGCGGCTGTTCGCCCGCACCGAGGGGATCATCTTCGCGCTGGAGTCCGCGCACGCGGGGGCGGCGGCGATCAAGGTGGCCCGCGCGCTCCCGGACGACGCCAGCGTGGTGGTCAACGTCTCCGGCCGCGGCGACAAGGACCTGTTCATCCTGGCGGGAGCGCTGCAGCCGGAACGCTGGGCGGAGTTCCTGACGCGCGAAGCGCAGGAGATCGCCCATGGCTGACAAGCCGGCCTTCATGGCCCACCTGGTGGCGGCGTTCCCGGACTGGGACACCTCGCTGCGCGTCGGCGAGGCGATGATCGACGGCGGCGCCGGGCTGCTGGAGGTGCAGTTCCCGTTCAGCGACCCGACCGCGGACGGTCCGTGGATCCAGCGCGCGTGCGCGGATGCGCTGGCGGCCGGGTTCGCGGTGGACGACGGCTTCCGGCTGGTCGACCGGCTGGCGAACCGCTCTGACGCGCCTCAGGTCTTCGTGATGGTGTACGCCAACCTGGCGTTCCGGCCGGGCATCGAACCGTTCCTGGCGCGCTGCCGGGACGCGGGCGCGCGCGGCGTGATCGTCCCCGACCTGCCCCCCGACTACGACGAGGGGCTGTACGCTGCGGGCCGGAACCTGGCCCTGGAGGTGGTCCCGGTGGTTCCGGTGACCGCCCGCGCGGAACGCCTCCGTACCGTGGTGGAGAGCTCGCGCACCGGCTCCCTGTACACGGCGCTGCGCAAGGGCGTGACCGGCGGCTATACCCGGATCAGCGATGACAGCGTCCGTTTCCTGCGCGACGCCAGGGCGCTCGGCGTTTCGGTGATGGCCGGCTTCGGGATTTCGGAACGGGCGCAGGTCGATGCGCTCGCGCCGCTGGTGGATACCGTGATCGTCGGATCGGCCTTCATCCGCGCGCTGCTCGAGGCCCCGGAGGGCGCCGACCCGTACGACACCGTACGCGGTCTGATGGCGCGGCTGGCCGATCCGGGGACTTCTTGATCGGTGCCGCGCTTCGCCCTACTTTCTGCACAACGACTCCCAAGGGGGCAAGCCGAATGGGACAGGAAGTGACGATTACCAGCGACAATTTCGAGGCGGAGGTTCTCCAGGCGGACACCCCCGTGCTGGTCGACTTCTGGGCCGACTGGTGCGGCCCGTGCAAGATGATCGCGCCCGCCGTCGCAGAGCTGGCCTCCGACTACGAGGGCCGCGTCAAGGTCGGCAAGGTCAACGTCGACGATGCCGGCGACCTGGCGATGAAGTTCAACGTGGTCAGCATTCCCACCCTGCTGCTGTTCAACGACGGATCGGTGGTCGACCAGCAGGTCGGTGCGGTCCCCAAGGGCAAGATCGAGGGGATGTTCAAGGCGCTCGTGTAACGCGCCGCGCGGACCGACGCATCAATCGCGGCTGAACACCTCGTCGGTGTTGAGGCCGCCGAAGGTCGCCCCGCGGGTCGGGGTGATGTGCCAGTCCGTGCGGGAGTCGGTGTCCGCGTGGTCGCTGCCGCGCGCCATCGAGCGGGTCGATGTGGTGTCGTTCGAGTCGACGGCATCCTCGGGACGCGCCAGCTCACCGGCGACCTGCCAGCCGCCGGCCGCCACCAGCTCATCGACGCGCTCCAGCACTCTGCGGGTGCCGAACCCCCGGTAGCGTTCGTCCGACTCGGAGGTGCGGTCGCTGTAGATCACGCCGTCGAGCACGTCGCCGTCCGGCCGTGCGTAGAGCGACACGACGCCGTTGTTGCCGGACAGTCCCTCGCCTTCGGGAAGCCACAGGTCCCAGGCATCCTCCGACGCCTGCGGATGGGCCGATTCCGTCATCGACGCCGTTTCGTCCACCTCCGCCGGGTCACCGGTGCTGACGCAGTGGATGACGATGAAGTCGCCCGGCTCCACCGCGATGGAGGGGAACACCAGCCGGTGGCGGTAGTTCCCCGGCGTCCCGTCGAACAGGGTCACTCCGCCCAGGTCGCCGGCCGTCAGGGCCACCAACTCGATCCGGTCGGGCCGCGTACGGGTGCCTCGCGTGGTCAGCTCGGTGATGAGGAGGGTCGGCACCTCGCCGTTGTGGCCGTGGAAGCGGGCGGTCATTCCCAGGCCGTTGCCGCGCTCATCGGTGACCACCGCCTTGAGCTGGTACTCGGCGCCCGAGCTCTGCTCGGCGACCGACAGCAGCATGCGGGCTCCGTCGTAGGCGACGCCATCCAGGCCGAGAGGGGGTTCGATGACCAGCGATCCATCCTCGAGCACCGCGGGCTCGCTGAAGGTGATCGCGATCGAGCGCCGGTCCGGCACCTCGACGGTGCGCAGCAGAGGCGGCGTCAGGTCCGGATCGATGACGGTGCGCAGTGCGGGCACCTTGCCGCACGCGCCCACGACGCAGAAAAGGCCGGCCAGACTCGCTGTCGCGGCGAGCCTCCGGAAGTCGATTGTTCGGGTTTCCATCACCCCGGATACGGCCGGGGCGGCGGCAGCGCTTTTGCCGGCTACCTTTCGGCGCTCTGCAGCTCCTCGATGACCCGCCGCGCCAGCCGGCCCGGTGCCGGCGGCAGGTCCTCACCTCCTTCGCCGTCGTACCTGGCCACCAGAAGGCCCAGCAGCTCCATGGCCACCTGGTCGTCGTCGAGCTTGTGGTGCATGAAGGCGATCTCGTACTCCGCCCAGAGATTGCGCTCGAGCTCGTCGGGATCGGCGGTGGCCGGGAAGCGTTCCAGGTAGGCCCGGTAGTAGTCCATCGCTGCTTGATAGTTCCGCTGACTGCTGGCGTCGCGGGCCGCCAGGAAGTACTCGGGCGCGGTCATCAGCTCGGAGGCGTCCGGCATGGGGGTCTGACAGCCCAGCAGCAGCGCGGCGCCCACCGCCAGCGGGATGAGCAGCGATCGCAGGAGGCGGCACGTGCGTGCCGGGGCTCGCATCACGCGGCCTCCAGCCGCGCGACGATGTCGTCGGCGAACGCGCTGGTCGAAAGCTGCGTGGCGCCGGTGGTGAGCCGCGCGAAGTCGTAGGTGACGCGCCCGGCGGCGATGGTCTCGGTCAGCGCGCGGTCGATCGCGGCGGCCGCTTCGGTCCAGCCCAGGTGCTCCAGCATCAGCACGCCGGACAGGATCACCGAGCTGGGGTTGACGAAGTTCTTGCCGGCGTACTTGGGCGCGGTGCCGTGAGTGGCCTCGAAGATCGCGTGCCCGGTGTGGTAGTTGATGTTGGCTCCCGGTGCGATGCCGATGCCGCCCACCTGCGCGGCGAGCGCGTCGGAGATGTAGTCGCCGTTCAGGTTCATGGTGGCGATGACGTCGAACTCGCGCGGCCGGGTCAGGATCTGCTGCAGGAAGATGTCGGCGATCGCGTCCTTGATGAGGACCCTGCCGTCGGGCACCGTGCCGTCGGCCGGCAGGTCGTCCCAGGCGATCGTCTGATCGGGGAAGCGCTCCGCGGCCACCTCATAGCCCCAGCCGCGAAAGGCTCCCTCGGTGAACTTCTGGATGTTGCCCTTGTGCACCAGCGTGACGCTGCGGCGCCGGTGCTGCAGGGCGTAGCGGATCGCCGCCTCCACGAGGCGGGCGGTGCCGGTCCTGCTGATCGGCTTGACGCCGATCCCGGAATCCGGCCGGATCTCCCAGCCGAGCTCGTCGCGCACGAAGTCGATGATCCGCTGCGCTTCCGGGGTTCCCGAACTCACCTCGAGGCCGGCGTACACGTCCTCGGTGTTTTCACGGAAGACGACCATGTCGACGTCCGCGGGCGAGCGTACCGGCGACGGCACGCCCGGAAAGTACTTGACCGGTCTCAGGCAGACGTACAGGTCGAGCCTCTGACGCAGGGCGACGTTGAGGCTGCGAATGCCGGTCCCGACCGGAGTGGTCAACGGACCCTTGATGCCGACCAGGTACTCGCGGAAAGCATCCTCGGTGGCCTCCGGCAGCCAGCTCCCGGTGCGCTCGTTGGCCTTCTCCCCGGCCAGGACCTCCAGCCACTCGATGCGCCGACGGCCGCCATAGGCGGTGGCGACGGCGCCGTCCAGTACGCGCACGGCGGCGGCCCAGATGTCGGGGCCGGTGCCGTCGCCTTCGATGTAGGGAATGATCGGCTTGTCAGGGACCTGCAAGCCGCTCTCGGTCATGGTGATCTTCTCGCCCATCAGGAGGCTTAGTATATCACCGGATGCACGATCCCCGATGACTGGTCAGCGAGTGCCGGATCCCATGCCACGTCGCCCGACCGCGGTCCGCGGGTCCCGCCGCTCCCCGGGACGCGGCGCTGCACTCGCACAGGCGGCGCTCGCACTGGCGGCTGCCATCGTGATCGGGAGCTGCGCGCGTCACGAGCTGCTGTGGGTCCCGGACCGGTCCCTGAACGCCGACCTGCAGCAGCTCCGCAGCGAGCTGGAGGGGACCGACCCCGGCGCCGAGACCGCCGACCGGCGGTACGCGCTGGTCGCGGAGATCGCCCGTATCCTGCGGAGCGGCGGGGAAGCGGGACGCGAGCGGACCTTCCTGACCCTGTACGCCCGGCAGCATCCCCAGGACCCGTACAACGCCGCCCACCTGGTGACCGTCGCGGACTCCTACCTGGAGGGCGGGCAGACACCGCTGGCCGTGCACTACTACCGGCGGGCGCTGCGCAACCTGCCCGATCTGGAAGTGCGCGGGCGATCGCTGCACCGGCACTGCCTGGAGCGCCTGGTGGAGCTCGACGATGCCGTCCGCCACGTCGAGTACTACCGGGAGCTGGTCGAGCGGTTTCCCGAACGCATCGACCTCGGCCTGAGCCTCTACCGTCTCGCGGGTGCGTACGCGGCGCGGGGTGACTGGGAGCAGGCTCTGGAGGCGTACGGCACGTTCCTTCGTGCGCCCCCGACCGAGATCCCCGGTCAGCCCGATGCCTATCGGCAGGTGACCGAGCTGATCCGCTTCCATGGCTCCGACAAGTCATGGGTGCGGGCCGATCTGGACACGCTCGTGGCGGAGGCTCGTGCCGCCATCGCCAGCCGTGATGCGCGCGCGCTGCGCCGTCTGCAGGCCGGCGTCAACTTCTTCGCGACGTCGTGGGGGAGCGACGCGACGCTCGATCGACGCTTCAGGTTGGAGGCGTTCTCCATGCGGCGTGTCTACGCCGATGCCGAGTTGCACCCCGATTCCAACGACCGGGAAGCTTTCCTGCGCACGGCGGGATGGACGGCACGGGTCACTACCTGGTATTTTTACTTCCGAAGGGTCGACTATGGCATCGATCCGCGCGTCGACGGCACTTGGGAGTGGGCCGGCATCTACTTTGGCGAGAAGGTGTAGGTTCGAGACAGGGTAGTTTGAGAACGTGTAGGTTCGAGAGCGTGTAGGTTCTCGCGCCGCCCACCCCGCGTCGGCCCGGCCACGGCCGGGACGCACAGAGGCCAGCGCGTATAGAGGAAAGGATGAGCAACGCAGCAATAGGAGCCGGCGTGCGCACGCTCGTGGCCATCGCCGTGCTCACCACCATCGGCATCGTTCCGCTCGCGGCCCAGGAGTGCCGGAGCGACTGGCAGGCGTGCGACCACGCGCGCGTCGAGCACTACATCAAGCAGTTCACCAAGCGGACCTGGCGTGGATGGCTGCACGGCGTCTGGGAGCGCTCGTGGATCTACTCCGATCACATCGGCGCTGCAATCGAGCGGCGCGGGCTGCCGCAGGAGCTGCGGCTGCTGCCGGTGATCGAGTCGGGTTATCTCCCCGATGCGGTGTCACCGAGCGGCGCGGTCGGCATCTGGCAGATCACACGCCTCGGGGCGAGCGGCTATCCGTTGCAGATGGATGGCCGGCTCGACGAGCGGCGCGACTTCTGGAAGGCGACCGAGGTCGCGCTGGATACCCTGGCAACGAACCGCGAACGCTTCGGCGACTGGCTGCTCGCGATCGCGGCGTACAACGCAGGCCCGGGCGGGGTGCAGCGGGCGATCGACCGCGCCGGCACCAGGGATTTCTGGGAGTTGCGCCGATCGGGCGCGTTGCCGGAGCAGACGGCGGAGTTCGTGCCCCGCTTCCTGGCGGCGGTTCGCGTCTTCTCGGAGCCGGAGCGCTACGGTCTTCCGGAGCTCGAGCCGATCACCTGGGTTCGCGTCGGAGCCGGCGGCCGGGCCGACCTGCGCAAGCTGGCCGCGCACACGGGCATGGACCTCGATCTGCTGCGGACCGCAAATGCGGAGCTCGGCTCGGTGTTCACCCCGAACGACGCCCGCGTCGAGCCGGCGGTGATCGCATCGAGCGACACGCGTGCCGCGGACCTGAACGGATACTGGCTGAAGGTCCCGGTTGACCACGCCGAGCAGGTGCGGGCCCTCCTGGAGGAGCGCACGCGGCTGTTCGACTTCATCGAGCACGTGATCCGCGCCGGAGAGACCTTCTGGGCCCTCGCGAAACGCTACGGAAGCAGCGTCGACCTGATCGTCGACGAGAATCCGGGGCTGCACCCGCAACGGCTGCGCCCCGGTCAGACCGCGGTTGTCCCGCTGCTGGCCGCCACTCCGGTGGCTGCCACTCCGGTGGCGGTGCCGTCGGGCGTGACGGTCGAACACCGGGTTCGGCCGGGAGAGACGCTATGGGTCCTGGCGCTCCGGTATGGCAGCAGCGTCGAGCGGATCCTCGGTGAGAATCCGGGCGTGAATCCGCGGCGGCTGCGGCCGGGCCTGACCGTGATCATCCCGCTGCCGGGTTCCGTGCCGGACGTGGAGTCGCCGGGCGTCGGGCCTCCGTGGATGGCGCAGGCGGGGTCCGGCGCCGTGCACGTCGTCGAGCACGGCGACTCGCTGTGGGATATCGCGCGCACCCACGGGGTGACCGTGGAGGCGCTGGCGGCCAGCAACGGCCGGTCGCCGGACGACATCATCAAGCCGGGCGAAACCCTCATCGTGCAGGCCGGCGGTACGCTGTCGAGCGCCTGATGGATGGGCCCGCGCCGCCGGGGATGGCCGCAAGGCGTACCCGGACGGCGCGCGCGCTCGCACTGATCGCCCTGCTGGCGGCGATCGTGGCGCTGCTGACGGCATGCCAGGAACGGCGCGTAGGCTGGGGCGTGGTGCTCTGGGCACCGCAACCGGGCATCGACGGATCGGTGCTCTCCATCAGTGGCGAGTCGGACATCCAGGACGTCTACCGGTACGCCGACGCCGAAACCGTCCGCGAGATTGCCCGCTGGCGGGTGAGACTGTTCACCGACCGGCAGCAGGCTGAGGCGTTCGCCGTCTCCTACCGCGACCTGGTCCACACCTTCGGCTACGCCGCGCGGAACGGCTTGCCGATCCGGGAAGCGCCCGACGCCCGTTCGGCCCTGCTCTACCGTCTGCGCGAGGGCGAGGCCGTCAAGATCATCGGCCGCGGGGAGGGCCCGGTGACGGTCGGCGACTACAGCAACTTCTGGTATCAGGTGCTCACCGCCGACGGCACGCAGGGGTTCACGTTCGGGGAGTTCCTGCTGCTGTTCGAGACCGGAGAGGATCCGCAGGCGGCGGCCGACCGGCTGCTCGGCGAAGAGGCGGAGCTGGAGCGCATCACCGGTGTCGCGTGGCGCCCGCAGTACTACGCCGACATGCTGCTCCGCCGGCGGATCGACCTCACGCGGCTGAACGACACGTACGGGTTCACGGTCGAGCCGGGCAGCCGGACCGTTCCGACTGCGGGGGAGGTTCTGCCGCAGGGTGCCGGCGGGCTGGCGCGCATGCGACTGCCGGAGCTGGATCTGGCGTTCGCATTCGACCGGATCGATCGCCTTGGCGAGGAGGTGTTCGTCCTGCACGGCAGCGGCGTCCGGATCGTCTCGGAAACCGAGTGGAGCATCATGGTCTCGTTCCAGCATGAAGGACGGCTGCAGACGCAGAAGTTCGTCGTCCTCGACGCCGACGTGCAGGATCTGATCGCTGCCGAGCGGGAGCGCCGGGACAGGATCTACGAAGCGCTGCGCGAAAGCGGGCCGACGCTGCGGTCGAGCGCCTACGGTGAGGTCCTGCTGGAGCCGTCGCAGCGGTTCCGCTGGAGCGGCTTCGAGCGGTTGGTCCCGGGCGTCATCCCCGCCGACGCGGCGGGCACCGGAACCGTCACCCTGCGGCTGCACCTGTCGCGGCCGCTGCGCGCCGAGTACTCCGGCGCGCTCACCATGGCGTTTGATCGCGGCGGCGAAGCAGCGCCGCCGGCGGCGGTCACCTTCGTCTACGCGCGTGACGAAGAGGGGATCCGCATGGCTCTGGCGGGCGACGTCGATGAAGAGCAACTCCTGGTGCTGGGCACGGCGGCCCCGCCGCTGGTGATCTACTTCCGGTTCGCGGGCTGACGTGGCTGCCGTCACCCTGGAAGGGGTCAGCGTCGCCTACGGCGCGCAGACGGTGCTCGCCTGCGCAAGCACCACGCTGGCACGGGGAGATCGTGTCGCCCTGGCCGGTCCCAACGGCAGCGGCAAGAGCACGCTGCTGCGCGTCGCCGCCGGCGAGCTTCCCCCGGACGCCGGCAGCGTGCGCCTGCAGCGCGGCGCGCGGGTGTGCTACCTGCCCCAGTCCGGGTCCGGCGACGACGCGGCCAGGTCCGGGCGGACGGTCGTCCAGGAGCTGGAGCGTGCGTTCACCGACCTGCACGCGGTGGCGGCCGAGGCCACGGCGCTGGAGGGACGCATGGCCGACGGAGATGACGGCGACGAGGTGCTCACCGCGTACGGGGAGCTCCTCGAACGGCTGGAGCGCGGCGGCTACCACGAGCGCGACCGTGAGATCGGCGTCGTCATGCGCGGTCTGGGGTTCGAGGAATCGGACCGCGACCGGCCGGTCAGCGAGCTGTCCGGCGGCTGGGAGATGCGGGTCGCGCTGGGCCGGGTGCTGCTGAGCCGCGCCGACCTGCTGCTCCTCGACGAGCCCACCAACTACCTGGACCTGCCGGCGCGCGAATGGCTGGAGGGCTTCCTGGCGCGCGGCGAAGGCGGCTTCATGGTGGTCGCCCACGACCGCGAGTTCCTGGACCGCTGCTGCCAGAGCGTGCTGGAGATCCGCGACGGCCGGCTCCGCTCCTACGCGGGCGGCTACTCCGACTTCGAGCGGGCGCGGGCCGAGCAGGTCCGCGCCGACGCCAAGGCGTTCGACCTGCAGCAGGAAGAGATCGAACGGATCGAGGCGTTCATCCGCCGCTTCCGCGCCACCGCCTCCAAGGCGCGCCTGGTGCAGAGCAGGATCCGCTACCTGGAGAAGCTGCCTCGCCGCGAGCGGCCGGTGCAGGCGCCGACCATCAAGCTGTCGCTGCCCGATCCGCCGCGCAGCGGCAAGGTGCCGCTGACCTGCGCCGGGCTGGCAAGGCGCTACGGCGACCTGCAGGTGTACGGGGGCGTCGACCTGGAGGTGGAGCGCAACGACCGGCTGGCCGTGGTCGGCAAGAACGGCGCCGGCAAGTCCACGCTGATGCGGGCCCTGGCCGGCGCAGAGGAGCCGAGCGCCGGCTCGATCAGGCGGGCCGTGGGCCTGCGGCAGGCGTACTTCGCGCAGGATCAGGAGCGGCAGCTCGATCCCGGGCTCACGGTGCTGGAGACGGTTCAGGCCGCCGCGGCCGCCGACCAGCAGCAGAAGGTCCGCGACCTGCTTGGCGCCTTCCTGTTCAACGCGGACGACGTCGACAAGCCGGTGGGCGTGCTGTCCGGCGGCGAGCGCGTGCGCGTGGCGCTGGCGCGCCTGCTGCTGCAGCCGATCAACCTGCTGCTGCTGGACGAGCCCACCAACCACCTGGACATCGTCTCCACCGAAGCGCTGGCGCGCGCCCTGGAGCAGTACCGGGGAACGCTGATCGTGGTCTCGCACGACCGCGCGTTCCTGCGCCGGCTGGTCACCGGCGTCCTGGAGGTGGACCGCGGCGGCGCCCGCCTGTACCCCGGCGACTTCTCCTACTACGAATGGAAACGGAAGAACGAGGATGAGGACGCCCCCGCTCGCGCCACCGACCCGCGCAGGAGCCGGGACCGCACCAGGGAGAAGCCGCAGCCAAGGTCGCGGGCTGCCAGCGAGGATCGGGTGCTGGAAGAGCTGGAGGAGCTGGAGCAGCAGCGGATGCGGATCGAGGCGGACCTGGCGCGCGAGGACACGTGGCGCGACGGGCAGGCGATGCGCGAGCTGAAGCGGTCGCTGGCCCGCAACCGGGAACGAGAGCACGAGTTGACGAGCTCGCTCTCGTCCGATTGAAGCCGGGGGAGTAGATTATCCGCACGACGCCATGAACGAACCGTTTCACGCGTACGACATTCGCTCGGTGTACGGCGCCGGCATCGACGTGCCGGTGGCATACCGGATCGGCCGCGCCCTGGCCCGGCACCTGGATGCCGAGCGCTACCTGCTCGGCCACGACGCGCGCACCCACTCGCCGGCGCTCAGCGAAGCCCTGGCGCGCGGGCTTGCCGCCGAAGGGCGGCGCGTGGCAAGCGTCGGCCTCACGACCACGCCGGCGCTCCACTTCCTGCAGATCGAGGCCGGCTGCGACGCCGGCGTGATGGCGACCGCCTCCCACAACCCGCCCCAGTACCATGGCTTCAAGGTCTTCGACGGCACCGGCGGATCGGTGAGCTACGCCAAGGGACTCTCGCGCGTGGAGGCGCTGCTGGCCGAGGTCGAAGGCGAGGAGGCCGGCGCCGCCCGGCTGCTGCCGGAGCCCGCGCCGTCCGTGGACGGGTACGTCGACCTGGTAGCCACGGCCGCGGAGGGGGCACCGTTGGCGCCGGTCGTGGTGGACGTGTCCAACGGCTCGGCCGGAGCGCTGACGCGCGCGGTCTCCGACCGGCTGGGCGGCTTCGTGACGGTGCTCAACGGCCAGCCGGACGGCACGTTCCCGGCGCATCCCCCCAACCCGCTGGAGGAGGCCAGCCTGTGCGACATCGCGCCGGCGGTGCGCGCCGGCGACGCGGTCTTCGGGGCGATCCTCGACGGCGACGGCGACCGGGTGATGTTCGTCGACGAGCGCGGCGAGGTGGTGGCCGCCCCCTTCAGCGGCGCCCTGCTGGCCCGGGAGATGCTGAGGCGCCATCCGGGAGCCGCGATCGTGCACGACCTGATCGCCTCGCGCGTGTTCGCCGAGGAGATCGCCGCCGCCGGCGGCCGCGCGGTGCGCGCGGCGGTGGGCTACACCCACCTGTACGACGCGATGGTGGAAGCGGACGCCGTGTTCGGCTGCGAGACCTCGGGACACCTGTACTTCCGCGTCTCCGATTCCTTCTTCACCGAGTCGGCGCTGTACGCGATCGTGATGATGGCGGCGCTCCTGGCGCGCGGCGGGCAGCCGCTGTCGGCGCTGGCCGCGCCGCTGCGCAGCCGCTACGCGCAGTCGGCGGAGATCAACCTGCCGGTCGGCGCCCGCGAGGAGGCGCTGGCGGCGATGGAACGCATCCGTCACCGCTACCGCGACGCGGAGCTCGACATCCTGGACGGGCTGTCGGTGGCGTACGGCCACGTCTGGTTTACCATTCGCCCGAGCAATACGGAGCCGCTGCTGCGGCTGCGCCTGGAAGGGCGCGACGCCGACACCGTGGCGGCCACGCTGGCGGAGGTGCGCGCCGTCATCGAAGGAAGGGAACGATGAAGATCCGATACAACGCGCCGGTGGTGTTGAGCTACGCGGTCGCGGCCGCGGTCGTGATGGTGATCGACCAGATCGCGGGCGCGCAGTTCGCGGAGAGGAACTTCGCCATTCCCGGCAGCTTGGCCGGCTCGGCGCCGCTCGGCTACCTGCGGTTGATCACCCATGTGCTCGGGCACGCCAACTGGGCGCACCTGCTCGCCAACTTCGCGCTGATCCTCCTGATCGGGCCGATCCTGGAGGAGAAGTACGGCTCCTGGCCGCTGCTGATGATGATGGCGATCACGGCGCTGGCCACCGGCGGCCTGAACGTGCTGTTTCTGTCCACCGGCCTGATGGGCGCCAGCGGCATCGTCTTCATGATGATCCTGCTGAGCTCGTTCACGAACATCCGCTCCGGGGAGATCCCGCTCACCTTCGTGCTGGTGGTCCTGATGTACCTGACGCGCGAGGTGTTCGCCGCCGTCACGGAGGATTCGATCTCGCAGTTCGCCCACATCGCCGGGGGCATCTGCGGCAGCCTGTTCGGCTTCGCGATCACCCGCGCGGCGCCGCAGCTCGCGCAGCCGGCCGAGCCGACAGACCACCTGGAGGAGTGACCATGAGCCCGCCATCACCTGCCGGAGGGGCCGACGGACCGGCCGGCGCCGTGCGCTACGACGCCGACACCCTGCGCACCTTCGCCGCCGACGTAATCCGCGCCCTGGGCGGCTATCCCGAGCACGCCGAGATCGTCGCCCGCCACCTAGTGCTGGCCAACCTGGTCGGCCACGATTCGCACGGCGTGTTCCGGCTGCCGCAGTACGCGGACTTCCTGGCCCGCGGCCACATCGACCCGGCGGCGCGTCCGACCGTGGAGCGCGAGACGCCGTCGACGGCCGTGATCGACGGCCACAACACCTGGGGCCACGCGGTCGCGGAGCTCGCCACGCAGATCGCCGCGGCCAAGGCGGACCGCACCGGCATGGCCGCGGTCGGCGTGCGCAACGCCTTTCACGTGGGCCGCGCCGGCGCCTACCCGGTCATGCTGGCCGAGCAGGGGCTGATCGGGCAGATCTTCTGCAGCGCCGAGGGCTCGGCCTTCATCGCGCCGTGGGGCGGCATCGAGCGGCGGCTTTCCACCAACCCGATCGCCATCGCCGTCCCCACCGGCGGCGAGCCGATCCTGGTCGACATGACCACCAGCGTGGTGGCCGAAGGCAAGGTGAAGCTGGCCCGCACCGCCGGCAAGACGCTGCCGCCGGGGTGGATCCTGGACAAGGACGGGGAGCCGAGCACCGATCCGGAGGCGCTGTACGCGGACGGCACGCTGCTGCCGCTCGGCGGGAGCGTCGGGCACAAGGGCTACGGACTGTCGGTCATCGTCGACCTGCTCGGCAGCGTCCTCAACGGGGGTGCGCCCGGCATGATGGGGCCGATCCTGCACAACCACTTCCTGCTGCAGGCGTTCGACCCGGCGACGATCACCGACCGCAGCGCCATGGAGGCGGCGCAGGAACGCTACTTCGAGTACCTGCGCTCGTCACGGAAGCGGGCCGGCGTGGCGGAGATCCTGCTGCCGGGCGAGCCGGAGCAGCGCTCGGCGGCCGACCGGCAGGCGAACGGCATCCCGCTCGACGCCGGGGTGATCAGCTCACTCGACGAGCTCTGCACGCGTCTGTCCGTCACGCCACTCGCGGAGCGCTGACCCCCAGGGCATACAGGTCTTCGAGAGAGTACCAGCCTTCGCTCCCGCGTCTTGCAGTCGGCTTGCGGCGGGTGAAGTAGCGACGCCCGAGTGTTGCGCCCCGGCGGTTGGGGTAGTGCCGGAGCTTGCGCTCCAGCTCCGTCTCCACGGCGCGCGGCGAGCGTACGGACCCCCACTTGCACTCGCCGAGGTCGGTCCAGTTGTCGTCGCGCAGGCCGACGAGGTCGATCTGCGTCGCCGGGCTCCAGTACTCGCCGACCTCGAAGCCGGCGGCGACTCCCTCGTGGGCGTAGATAAGCGGCAGCGCTTCGCGACACAGGCGTTCGAAGGAGCCGCCATACCAGGCGTCGAGTGACGGCGCTATGCGGTCGGCAAGGGCGCGTGCCGGACCGCTGCCGCGGACCACGCTCATGTTCGGGAAGACGAAGCGGAACCAGAAGCGCAGCAGCGGGTCGTCGATGCCGAAGCGCAACCGGCGCGGGTTGGGTCGCCCGCCTTCCAGCGGATAGCGGCGGCGCAGGTAGCCGAGGCCCGTCAGTTGCTGCAGGTAGTAGTGCAGGCTGCGCTCAGGCAACCCGGTGGCAGCGGCGATCGCGGGCGCGGCGCCGTGGCCGGACGCGACGGCATGGAGAATCGCCTGGTATGGGGCGATCTCGCGCAGTTCCTCGCGCAGCAGAAAGACGGGTTCGTGAAACAGCGGCGCGAACTCGGAGAGCAGATGCTCCCGGATGTTGGCTTCGATGGAGCGGCTGTCGTCCAGGCAGAGCAGGTACTGCGGCAGCCCGCCGACCAGGAAGTAGGCCCGTGACTGATCCTCGGGCGACCAGCGCGGATGGAACTTGGCGGCTTCGTGAAAGCCGAACGGTTGCAAGTGGATCTGGGCGGTACGACGCCCGAACAGCGGGCTCTTGCTGCCCAGTACGTCCCGTTCCATGAAACCCAGGTACGAACCGCACAGCAGGAGCACGATGTTGCCGGCATCCCGCCACCATCGATCCCAGCAGTGCTGCAGCTCGGAGATCAAGTTGGGACTGGAGGCGACGATCCACTGGAACTCGTCGAGTGCCAGCACGAGCTTCGCCCCCGGGTTGGCGGCGTCCCATTGCTCCGTCACCGTGCGCAACGCCTGCTGCCAGCCGGCGGCGCGCAGCTCCGCCAGCAGCGGCATGTCGAGCGCGCGCCCGGCCTCTGCCAGGAACTCTCGCACCTGCAGCGCCGCCGAAGACTGCTGACCCAGGTAGTAGACTCCGGGCTTGCGAGCCATGAACTTGAGGATCAGCTCGCTCTTGCCTACCCGGCGCCGGCCATAGATCGGAATGAGCTCCGATCGGGGCGATCGATAGGAGCGCTGCAACAGGTGCAGTTCCGCGTCGCGCCCGATAAACCTCACTGGGATCGCAAGATGACGATTGCAGGCAAGATCGTCAAGTCGTGTTACGACAAGCCAAGACTAGACAAGTCACGACTTGTTCGAACGGTGGCCGGCGCCTTGGATGCCTTCACCCTTTCACGCGGGATGCCCGTCAGCCCAGCAGCAGCTCGCCCACCAGGGCCAGGGCGAATCCCAGGACAGCGCCGAGCGGCGGCGACCAGTGGCGATCCAGCCGCGCCTGCGGCGCGATGTCCTGGAACGTCAGGTAGAGGATGCCCCCCGCGGCGAACAGCATGATCGCGCCCAGAATCGCGTCCTGATCGGCCAGCCAGAACCAGCCGACCGCCCCGCATACCGGCCCCAGCAGCGCGAGCAGCAGCATGCGGCGCAGCGCGACGCCGGGACGGACGTTGCCGGACAGCTCCCGCCACGCGTTGAAGCCCTCCGGCAGATTCTGCAGCCCGATCAGCAGCGCCAGCACGACGGCGCCGTCGGCGCCGGCCGCGAACATGCCGCCGAGGGCCAGCGACTCCGGCAGGAAGTCGGCCCCCATGGCGATGAACTGCGGCGCCGAGCGGTGCCGCTTCGCCTGCACGCGGTCCAGCGCCATGAACGCCGCGCCGCCGCCCAGCAGCAGCGCCGTGGCCACCACCGGATGCGACAGGCGTGCGGCCCCCTCCGGCACCAGCACCAGGGCGACCGCGCCCACCAGCACGCCGCCGCCGAAGGCGATCACGAAGTGCCGGAACTCCTGCTCCAGCCAGCGCGGGCCGATGTGCCTGATCGCGGCTAGGCTGGCGCCCACCGGAATACAGGCGCCGGCCAGGGCCGTCCATAGCAGCAGCTCGGCCAATCCGTTCAATCCACGCTCCCGGCAGGGAATTGCCCTGGCCATAGGACCTTGTCAGCGCCCGGGGTGGGGTTCAATCTGCGCTCCGCGCGGTGAAGTTCCGAGAACGCCTCAGTGTCACGGTGTTTTCTTGACCTATCTTACTTGCTTGGACGACGCTGTGGCCGTGCGGAGGTGTGCGAGGATGGCGGGCGTGCAACGAGTAGAGTTCGCCAGCCAGGCGAAGCCGGAGTTGTTGGCGTCGCTGCGCGAGATCGCCCGCAGCGATGGTCGCCAGTTTCAGGCGGTGCTCGAAGACGCCATGGCCAGCTACATCGAAACCAGGGTGCAGCATCGAGTCCGCCCCGAGGTGATGGCCCACTACCGGGCCAGCCTGGAGCGCAATCGGCTGCTGTACAAGCTGCTGGCCCGGTGACCCGCAGTGACCCTGACGCTGCGCTGCTACGCTCGCAGGCACGGTAGCCTGTGGCACGCGATCTGCATCGATCTCGATATCGCCGCCGACGGAGCGTCCTTTCAGGACGCGCGAGCGTCGTTGCTGGTGTGTATAGAACTGTATCTCGAAGCAATCACCGAGTTGCCACTTCGTGAGCAACGGCGGTTCCTGATCCGGCGATCGCCATGGTACGCGCGCCTCAAGATGGCGTTGCTCGCCGCCCTTCGCTTCGCGCACCGAGAGGAAAGCCGTCCTCGCAGGTTCATGCTCCAGTCTCAGGTTGCGGCAGCCGCCTGACGGAATACGTCGGCGGGCAAGCCGGCGACCGGGCGCACCGGCCCGGCGGTCCATAACGGCCGCCTATCCGTCCAGAGCAGCTATGCCGGTCAACGCAATAGGGGGGCGATCCGGAAACTCTGCGACCAGGTGCAGTTTTCCGCCCATCGCTTCGACGTACCCGCTGAGCGTGGATAGCAGCAGATCGCTGCGTTGTTCGATGCGAGACACGTTTTCCTGGTTGATCCCGAGCTTCTTTGCTACCCGAGTCTGTGTCTGATTTCGTGCCTTGCGCAGATCGCGAAGAGTCATCTCTTCGGCGATCAATGCCTCGGCCAACTCCTCGACTCTCTTCCGGCGATCTTCGGGAAGAGTGTCTATCTTGTCTCTGAGTGTAGTAATATGCAAGATAGAGTCCTTTAGAAAGAGTTCTTCAGAAGAGACGTCATGACGTGCTGCACCTGCTTATCTCGTCGTTTACTGGATTCCGCAATGTGTGGGTGATCTCACTCGGCAGGCTCACGCGGCCTGCGCCGGTGCCGGAGGCCGTGATGGGCTCCACAGAGAAGGCGCAAATTGGCCGGCTCGGCGCCGCCGCCAAGCGCATACGGGCGGATGTGGTCTATCTCGATCAGATGACGCGAATTGCAGCGCCGCCCGGTCTGCGGATCGACGTACCGGCAACGGCCTTCGTCGCGCTGCCAGACCTGCCGCCGGGTGGCGGCCGGGATGGCGCGCCCAGCCGCGCGCGGCTTCGCCGTCGCAGTGGCTCGGGTCTGCTTCGACGAAGCGACCTGTGGCGCCTGCGGCACGGTCTCCTTCGCTGTCGAAGCGGCCTGCCGGCCGCTGGCAGCCTCGGCCTTGGGGAGCGAGTCGGTAGGGGCGGGGCGCCTTGCCGCACCCTTTGCCGTCGAAGCGCTGCCGCGTTCCGGGGCGGCCTGCTGCTTCGCCGTCGAAGTACGCTCGGCCTCCCCGTCCGCCGCCGCCGGCCGGCGGCCGCTGCCCCGGCGGCGCGGCGGCCGGCTCGGATCGTGGCGATCCAGCGCCTCGTGCACGAGCCGCCCGACGAGTTGTCCGACCGTCATGCGCGGGTCCACGTGCGACAGCAAGCCGCGAAGCTGCTCCAGCCCCTGCTGGCAGTCCGCGTCGATGAGCGTCTTCAGCTCGTAGCGGCCGTTGCCCAGCGGGCGGATGCGGTCGGGCGGGAGCGCCATCTCCGGGGCCACGTCGGCCAGCATCTGGCGAACCTGCCGCGCGCTCTTGCCGGCCGCCTCACCGACCAGCTTCTGCCTTCCTGCCGCATCCAGCACCACCGGCGGCGCGGGCAACTTCGTGGTCTGGGGCGACTCCGTGGTGGTCGCACCCGGCGCCGCAGGCGACGGCGCGCCTGCCGATGACTCTGCCGTCTGCGCCCGCGTTCCGGTCGACCCGCCGATCGACCGGCGGCGTTCACGGTCGAACGCCCACTGCAGCTCGGCCGCCGCGCTCAGCGATAGCGAGCCGTCGCGCAGCCGCTCGCGCGTCCCTGCGTGCTCGGCGCACAGGCGCATGGCGGCAATGCGCCGCCCGGCAGCCCCGTCGCTGTAGCCCAAATCGCGCACGGTGTAGTCGAACAGGCTGGAGTAGCCGCGGTGCAGGTACAGGCCGCGGGCGTCGATCTCGGTCAGGTGGTCGATGATGGTGACCTGCAAGTGGCGTTCGAGGCGGGCCATGTCGCGGGTTTGCCGCAGCAGCTCGCGGTCGGAGAGGGCGCTGACGGTTGAAGTGAGCGCGGGGCCGGTGTCGCTGGTCGTCTGCATGGCGTAAATATAACACCGGTTTCCTGATAGAACTTTTGATCGAGTCCTGGAGGGGCATCGAATCAGCGCGCACGGCGCGCTGAACAGGGTGCTGTGCGGCTGGTGGAGGGCTTGAGCTTCGCGGAGGCGGCGAGGTCCCGGAACGTCCCGTGACGGGCGACCTGGAGCGCCGAAAAGGGCGTCAAGCCCCAAGCGCGAAATTCTTCCACTTTCTTCGACCGAATGTCGGCCGTGGACCGGCACCGGCATGGCCGTCGCGATGACTCGCTCCCTCGCCGCTTTCAATCGCGGTGCCCACACGAAACCCGGAAGAGCCCTTCATGTGCGATGACGCGACCCGTTCAGCACATCCGCTCGCGGGCGACCGAGCGTTGGTCCGAATTGCTCGATAACCGCGGCAGAGGCATAGAGCTTCTCCTGCACCGCGTCAGTCAGGTTCTTGAGCTCTTCGTCAAGGGCTGGATGAATTCCGACGACCCAGCTCATGGGTGCAATATGATGCGAAGATCATATGATGTCAAGCGCATTCTTTCATGCGGACCGCAGAGAGAGTCACGAGTTGGGTCCGAGCTCAGGAGCCAACCTTGACCCGCAACCGCAGGCTCTCACCATTGGCAGCCATGAGCAGGCTATCTGGATCAGCGTCGCAGCCCGTCCCCGAGCGGGCCAGGATCGCCGTCATCGGCGCCGGGATCGTCGGCAACTGCTTGGTCGCCCACCTGGCGGAGCTGGGCTGGGAGGACCTGGTCCTGATCGACAAGGGACCGTTGCCCAACCCGGGCGGCTCCACCGGCCACGCGTCCAACTTCATCTTCCCGACCGACCACGGCCGCGAGATCGCCATGCTGACGCTGGAGAGCCAGCGCCAGTACGAGGAGCTGGGGGTGAACACCACCTGCGGCGGGGTCGAGGTCGCGCGCACCGAGGAGCGCATGGAGGAGTTGCGCCGGCGCATGACTTCGGCGCGCTCCTGGGGCATCGAAGCGGA
This sequence comes from Spirochaetia bacterium, assembly GCA_965208175.1. Classification (GTDB taxonomy): domain Bacteria; phylum Spirochaetota; class Spirochaetia; order SZUA-6; family Bin103; genus CATQHW01. The sequence continues at coordinate 56,730 of CBDBOG010000002.1, forward strand.
GCTGTTGACGCCCGACGAGGTGGTCGCACGTATTCCGTACGTGGACGGCGCCGTGATCAAGGGCGGCTTCTGGATGCCGGCCGTGTCGGTGGTGGACTCGGTGAAGGCCGGCACCATCATGCGCGAGCGCGCCCTGGCCAAGGGCGTGCTGACCGTGCTGGACAATACCGAGGTCACCGGGCTGGAGGTCGAGCCCCGCGCGTTCGGCCGGCCGCGCATCCGCACGGTGGTGACCGGCCGCGGCGCGATCGAGGTGGAGCAGGTGGTGGTCGCCTGCGGCGTGTGGAGCCCGCGCGTGGCCGCCATGGCCGGCGCCAGCATCCCGCTCACGCCGGCCGTGCACCAGATGGCCGACATGGGCCCGATCGACCTGATGAAGAAGACCGGCAACGAGATCGGCTATCCGATCGTGCGCGACATGGACGTGTTCATGTACGAGCGGCAGAGCCACGAGGCGATGGAGGTGGGCTCCTACGCGCACCGCCCGATCCTGGTACGGCCCGACGACATACCCTCCCTTGCGGAGGCGGAGCGCTCGCCCACCGAGATGCCGTTCACGGGCGATGATTTCGCCCCGCAACTCGGCCACGCGCGCGAGATCATGGGCGAGCTCCTCGCCGGGTCCGAGATGCAGTACGCCGTGAACGGCCTGCTCTCCCTCACCCCGGACACACAGCAGGTGCTGGGCGAGACCGCGGAGGTCGAGGGGCTCTGGTCGGCGGCGGCGGTCTGGATCAAGGAGGGTCCGGGCACCGCGCGGCTGATCGCCGAGTGGATGACCCACGGCTACCCGCGCCTGTGTGACCCGCACGGCTCGGACATCACCCGCTTCTACGCGCACGAGCGCACGGAGCGCCACATCCGCGCGCGCGCGGACGAGCACTTCAACAAGACCTACGGCATCGTCCACCCGCGCGAGCAGTGGGCGAGCGAGCGCGGCATGAACCGCGCCCCGTTCCACGACCGCACCGCCGCGCTGGGCGCCGAGCTGTACGACGCACGCGGCTGGGAGCGCCCGCAGTGGTACGCGTCGAACGCCGACCTGGTGGAGCGCTACGGCGTGCCCGACCGCCCGCACGAGTGGGACCGGCGCTGGTGGTCGCCGATCATCAACGCCGAGCACCTGCACTTGCGCGAGAAGGTCGGGATCGTCGACCTGAGCGCGTTCCAGCTCTTCGACGTCTCCGGGCCCGGCGTAGTGCCCTACCTGGAGCGGCTGACGGTAAACAAGTGCGACCGGCCGCCGGGCAGCTCGATCTACACCCCGCTGCTCACCCCGGACGGCGGCATCCGCGCCGACCTGACCATCCAACGGCTGGCCGCCGACCGCTTCCGGATCGTCACCGGCGCCTTCGACGGCGCCCGCGACGAGGTGTGGTTCCGCCGCCACCTGCCGGACGACGGATCGGTGCAGTTCGAGAACCGGTCGTCGGCGCTGTGCACGATCGGCGTCTGGGGACCGGACGCGTGCGCGCTGCTCGACGGCATCACCGACACCGGCCTGTCGCAGGAGGAGTTCCCCTACGGGACGCTGCGGGAGGCGATCATCGACGGCGTGCCGGTGACCATGCTGCGCATCTCCTACGTGGGCGAGGGCGGCTTCGAGATCACCGCGGCCATGCAGCACGGCGTGCGCCTGTGGGATGCGCTGTGGGAAGCGGGCCGCCCGCTCGGCGCCCGCCCGGTCGGCATCGGCGTCTACGGCACCACCGGCCGCATGGAGAAGGGCTACCTGTTGATGGGCTCGGACCTCACCGCGGAGTACTCGCCGGTGGAGGCCGGCCTGGCCCGCCCGCGCGTGAAGCGCGACGACTTCATCGGCAAGCAGGCCTACCTGAAGGCGCGCGCCGACGGTCCGCTGGCGACGATGTGCGCGCTGACCATGGACGACCATGCCGGCACGGCCGGCATCGACCGCTTCCCGACCGGCGGCAACGAGCCGATTCTGACCCTGGACGGTGAGCGCATCGCAGACGCGCACGCCCGCGAGTCGCGCGTGACCTCGGCCGGCATGGGACCGTCGGTGGGCAAGTACCTGCTGTTCGCTTACCTGCCGGCCGAGCATGCGGCGGCCGGAACCCGCCTGCAGGTGCTGTACATGAACGAGCCCTTCCCGGTGACCGTCGCCCCCGGTCTGGCCCTGTTCGATCCGGCCGACAGCCGCATGAAGGCATGAGTTCCCAGCCGCGCCGGTGGCGTTGACCCGTGGCAGATCAGTCCATCGAGCAGACCGAGACTCAGATCGAGCAGGCCGCCGCGCTGCAGGCCCACCTGGCCGGCGACCGCCATCGGCCCTGCTACCACTTCATGCCGCCGGCGGCATGGATGAACGACATCAACGGCGCCCTGTTCTGGCGCGGCCGCTACCACATCTTCTACCAGCTCAACCCGCACGGCGCGTACTGGCACCGCATCCAGTGGGGCCACGCCTCCAGCCTCGACCTCGTGCACTGGGTCCACCACCCGGTCGCCCTGGAGCCGGACCCGGAGGGACCCGACCGCGTCGGCTGCTTCAGCGGCGGCGCCCTGCTCAGCAAGGAGGGCGTGCCGACGCTCATCTACTTCGGCAACCCCGACGGCGTGTGCATCGCGGAAAGCCATGACGATCTGCTGATCCACTGGACCAGGCATCCCGACAACCCTGTGATCCCGCAGCCGCGCGAAGGCGACGCGGACTTCGGCCGCTACGAGGTTCACGACCCCTGCGCGTGGCTGGACGGCGACACCTACTACGCGGCGGTCAACCGCCGCCATCCGCAAGGCCGGGGCGACGGTGCGTACCTGTTCAAGTCGGAGGACCTCCGCCGCTGGCGGTTCGTCGACACCTTCTACCAGTCACGCCGCGAGTGGACGGAGCCGGACGAGGACTGCGCCGTGCCCGACTTCTTCCCGCTCGGCGACCGCCACATGCTGCTGTTCTGCAGCCATCTGCAGGCCACCCAGTACTACCTGGGCGAGCTGCGCCGCGAGCGGTTCCATCCCCGCCTGCACCGCCGCATGAGCTGGGAAGGGGGCCAGTTGGGCGGCCCGCGTACGCTGCTGGATGGCTCCGGGCGGCGCATCTTCTTCGACTGGGTGCGCGAGATCCGCGGCGAGGAGCGCGAGCGCGCGGCCGGCTGGTCGGGAGTGATGACGCTGCCGCGCATCCTGGGGCTGGCCGCCGACGGCACCCTGACCATCGAGCCGGTGCCCGAGGTGGAGCGGTTGCGCTACCGCCACCGCCGCCGCCAGTCATTCGCCGTGGCAGACGGCGCCGATACGGTGGTGGCCGGCGTCGCCGGTGACACGCTGGAGCTGGCGCTGGAGATCCACCCGGCGCACGCGGCCGAGGTGGGCGTCGCAGTGCGCTGCTCGCCCGACGGCGCGGAGCAGACGCCGGTCGTGCACGACGCGCGGGCCGGAGTCATCCGCGTCGACGCGAGCCGCTCATCGCTGGACCGCCAGATCGTCTACCACCGCTACCGCACCAGCAGCAACGGCCGTGCGCTGATGGACACGCTGCCTGAGAGCGAACGAACGGTGACGGCCCAGGAGGCGCCATTCCGCCTGGGCGCCGGCGAGCCCCTGAAGCTGCGCCTGTTCCTGGACCGGTCGCTGCTGGAGGTGTACGCCAACGGCCGTCAGTGCGTGACCCAGCGCATCTACCCGACCCGAGAGGACGCCGTCGATATCCGGTTGCTGGCCCGCGGCGGCCCGGCCACTGTGCGCCGGCTGGACGCTTGGGACCTGGCTCCGGCCCATCCGTGAGGTAGCGCCGGCACGGACCCGCGCAGCGTTCTCAGATGCGGCCGGTGCGGCGCAGCAGCTTCAGGTGGTTGCGCACGTTGTCGTGCTCGAAGTAGGCATCCTGCAGGTGGCGCATGCCCGTGGAGCGGAGCGCGGTGCGGCCGTGCAGGACGCGGTGGCTGGCCATCAGCATGATGTGGCCGGCCTCCAGACGGCAGGACGCCCGGACACCGGGGTCGTTCATGCGCGTCGACAGCTCGTGGTAGGCGGCGTAGAAGTCGTTCAGCCGCGGCTCTGACAGCGGAATGGGCTGCATCTGCTGCGTGTTGAAGCGCACCAGCCGAACGTTGCCGCTGGCGTCCAGGTCGATCACGGGATTGACCGCGTAGCTCTCCTCATCGTCGCTGAACAGCCGGAACGGCACCGGGACCGCGCAGAGCGCGTCGAACTTCTCCGGGTGGTCGCGGCGCAACCCGTCCACCACGCCGAACGCGTCGACGATCGAGGAGTCGCCGCCCTCGCACTCGTTCACCAGCATGTGCAGGAGCTGCACGCTCGGCGGCCAGTTGTAGCTGGTGAAATCGTTGTGCGGGGCGAGCGCCAGCTTCGTGTGCGCGATGCTGTAGCCGGCCGGATCGACCACGACGTTGTGGATGCGGTCGAACACCACCTCGCGGATCGGCCCCAGGCGGGCGGCGAGCTGCTCCGAGGAGTCCGGCTCGGTGGGGGCGCCGACCAGCACGCACGCGCCGGTCTCCAGGAAGTCCTCGATCAGGTCCGCGGCGGTGCCGTCGTGGTCCAGGAATCGCCGGTAGTCGAATCGCCGCGGCCCGAAGCTGCCGTCCCAGTAGCGCAGCTCGGTGCGAGGCAACTCGATGAGGCCGTGGATCTCGCTTGACCGGTAGCGCGTCCGGTGCCCGTCCGGCCACGCGATGGCGATCGCCTCGTCCTCGCGGCCGGGACGCTCGATGGCGACCTGGCGGGGCCGCAGGTCCGCAGCGACCCGGAAGAGGTGGAACCGCTTCTCCGTGGTCTGCTCGACCCGGCATTCGCTGCAGCCGCAGTTGTCGCGCAGCCACAGGTAGGGAAGATCGGTCTGCGCGCCATCCTGCCAGACCGCGGCCAAGGCTTCGCCGTTCTCGGCGACACTGCTGATCGAGTGATACATGGCGGACCCTCAATCGGTGATGACCGGCCCGGAACCCGGGCACGCGAACTACCGCGTATCAAGGAGTGCCGTTTCGACCTGTGTCAAGAGTTTTTGGAAAAAATTAACGCGCGGCGCCGGGGCTGTTGACCCGCGTATAGGTCCCGCATACACCATGCGCAACGGGAGAGTTACAGGCATGCATACGACGACGACGCCGGACGCGCCCACGGTGAGCTTCACCCACATGGCGGACGGCACCCGAGAGGACTACGAGCTGCTCGCGCGGTTCGAGGACGAGTTCGCCGCCGGCACCGCCGACCGGGTGCTGGGGCAGCTCCGCGCGCTGTCCGGATCGCTGGCCGGCTACCAGGTGGACCGGCTGGAGCACTCGCTGCAGACCGCGACGCGCGCCTACCGCGACGGCGCGGAAGAGGAGATGGTGGTGGCGGCCCTGCTGCACGACATCGACGACCTGCTGGCCCCGCACAGCCACGGGGAGCTTTCCGCCCTCATCCTGCGCCCCTACGTGACCGAGCGCACATACTGGATCGTCCGCCACCACGGGCTGTTCCAGCTCGTCTACTACGGCCACTTCCGCGGCTGGGACCCCAACGCGCGCGACAGGTATCGCGACCACCCGTGGTACCAGGACGCCGTGGACTTCTGCCACCGCTGGGACCAGTGCGCGTTCGACCCCGACTACGAATCGCTGCCGCTGGAATTCTTCGAACCGATGGTGCGCCGCGTGTTCGCGCGCGAGCCGTTCAGCCTTGCCCCCAGGGAGCACTCATGACCACGCAACCGCAGAGCGTCGACCAGTCCGACCGCATCGTCCCGATCAACCTGCGCCAGAGCGGCCGGACCCCGACCGAGCTGCTGATCTCCACCCGCGTGCGCAAGTCGCCCTACTGGCACCTGTCGCACGCGGCGGGCTGCTGGCGCGCGACGGTCTACAACCGCATCTACCACCCGCGCGGCTACGTGCGGCCGGAGGACGGCGGCGCGGCGGCCGAACACGAGGCGCTGACACGCCACGTCACCATGTGGAACGTCGCGGTCGAGCGCCAGATCCGGGTCAAGGGGCCGGACGCGGAGCGGTTCACGGACTACGTCATCACCCGCAACGCGAAGCGCATCAAGCCCCTGCACGCCAAGTACGTCATCCTCTGCAACGAACGGGGCGGCATCCTCAACGACCCGGTGCTGCTGCGCCTGTCGGAAGACGAGTTCTGGTTCTCGCTCGCCGACTCCGACCTGCTGTACTGGCTGCAGGGGGTCAACGTCGGCATGCGCATGGATGTCGAGATCGACGAGATCGACGCCTGCCCGGTGCAGATCCAGGGGCCGAAGTCGGAGGCGCTGATGGCCGATCTGGTGGGCGAGGGGATCCGCGACATTCCCTATTACGGGGTCATGGAGGCGGAAATCGCCGGCTGTGATGTCGTCATCTCCCAGTCCGGCTTCTCGGGCGAGAAGGGCTACGAGATCTACCTGCGCGACGCCACCCTGCACGCCGAGAAGCTCTGGAACGCGGTGCTGGAAGCGGGCAAGGCGCACCAGCTCATGGTCATAGCCCCCGGCCACCAGCGCCGTATCCAGGCCGGCATCATGTCCTGGGGCCAGGACATCGACCACGAGACCCTGCCGTTCCAGTGCGACCTGGCCTACCAGGTGCCCCGCAAGAAGAAGGCCGACTACATCGGCAAGGCGGCGCTGGAGCGCGTCCGCGAACAGATCGAAGCCGGCAATCCACCCTTCAAGATGACGATGGCCGGCATGACCATGGGCGGCAAACCCATCGACGACTACGCACCCGACTTCTGGCTGGTGTCAGACGCCGACGCGGGCGATCCGATCGGCTTCCTGACCTCGCCGTGGTACGCGCCGGAGCTCGGCTGCAACATCGGGATGGGGTGGGTGCCGGTCGGACGGTCGGCCATAGGCACCGAGCTCACCGTGTGGCTGCCGGACGAATACGCCAGCGAGCCGGGCAAGCCCGACCGCGCGCAGGTGTGCGAGGTGCCGTTCCGCCCGTCGGTCAATCCCTCCGCGCGCGAGATCGCGCACGCCCGCGGCGAGGACGCCACGATCTGAGCGGCTGGCGAGCGTGACTGCCGGAATCGCCGACGGCGAGCCGCCTCTCGATCGGGAGCGGCTGTTCCGCGGCGAGATCCTGGCGTTCCGGCGGATGCCGTCCATGGCGTCCCTGGCGGAGCGGGCGCGGGCGATGGCCTGCGCGGCGTTCGCGCCACATGCCCCGCCGGACGCTCAGGCGTCGCTCGACCGCGCGGAGTTCCTGGCGCGGGCGGGCGACCTCCGGCGCTCCTTCATGCGGGACGGGGAGGTGCGCGCGGCGTTTCGGGCGACGATCGAGGCGCTGGGGCTTGACCCCGCCTCCACCTGCTCCGACCGCCTCATCCTGCGCCTGCAGCCGAGCGGCGACACCCACCGCGGCCGGCGCGTGCGGGATCTGCCCGCGCACCGCGACACCTGGGGCTCCAACGTCATGGCGCAGATCAACCTGTGGGGGCCGGTGTTCCCGGTCGAGGCGGGCGCCACCATGGTGATCTGGCCGGCGCTGTTCGAACGGCAGGTGCCGAACACCAGCGCCGAATGGGACCTGGAACGGCTGCGCGAGTCGCCCGGGCGCTATCCGCTGCTGCCCGAGTGCCGGGCGCCGCTCGACGATGCCGAGGGAGTCCCGGTCCTGATCGAGCCCGGCGACCTGCTGTGCTTCTCCGGGGCGCACCTGCACGCCAGCCGTCCCAACCGGACGGGCCGGACGCGGGTGAGCATCGACAGCCGCATCGTCGACCGCGGCGACGTGCGCGCCGGACGCGGGGCGCCGAACGTCGACGGCCGCGCTCCGCGGGTCGCCCCCGAGTGGTTCCGCGGCGTCGCGGACGGCCGGCCGCTCGGGTGAGGTGACGGGCAGCGCCGCTTCGGGCGACGATCGGAGCGCCACGGGCGCAGGAGGAGAGCCATGACCAGCTATCAGATCGTCGAGTGGGGCGCGCCGCTCGCCGAGAACCACTACGAGACGCCGGAGCCCACGGGGACCGAGGTGCTGCTGCGCGTGACCTCCTGCGGCGTCTGCCACAGCGACCTGCACATCCGCGCCGGCTACTTCGACATGGGCCATGGCAACCAGCGCCGGCTGGAAAACGTCGGCGTCAAGCTGCCGCTGACGCTCGGCCACGAACCGGTCGGTGAGGTCGCGGCACTGGGCCCCGACGCCACCGGCGTGTCGGTCGGCGACAAGCGTGTGTGCTGGCCGTGGGTGGGCTGCCGGAGCTGCGCCGCCTGCGGGCGCGAGGAGGACATCTTCTGCGAGGCCGGCCGCTACCTGGGCGCCCGCGTGGACGGCGGCTACAGCGACTACATGCTGGTCCCTCATCCTCGCTACCTGCTGCCCTACGACGGGGTGGAGGAGGCGGCGGCCGCCACCTACGCGTGTGCAGGCATCACCGCCTACGCGGCGCTGAAGCGGGCCGTCGGCGGCCTGACACGTGACGACACGCTGTTGCTGGTCGGGGCGGGCGGCCTGGGGACCAGCGGCCTGCGCGTGGTGCCGGCCATGACCGAGGCGAGGGTCGTCGTGGCCGACACCGATCCGGCCAAGCGCGAGCTGGCCGAACGGCTCGGCGCGGCACAGACCATCGACAACGGCGATCCCGATGCCGCCGCACGGCTGAAGGAGCAGACCGGCGGCGTGGCCGCGTCGGTGGACTACGTCGGCATGCCGCAGACCACCCTGTTCGCGATCGACACGCTGCGCCGCGGCTGCACGCACGTGGTCGTCGGCCTGTATGGCGGCGCGCTGGACATGCCGATGCCCAACATCATCTACAAGCTGCTGAACCTGCGCGGCTCGCACGTCGGGACCCCGCAGGACCTCGCCGAGCTGCTCGAGATGCGCCGCGCCGGCCGGATCGAGCCGCCGCCGATCGCCGAGCGGCCGCTCAGCGAGGTCAACGACGTCCTCACCGAACTTACCGAGGGCAAGATCGAAGGCCGGATAGTCCTGCGCCCGTAGTCACAGGCTCCGAGCGCCGATATACGACGTCTCAGGTGGCTCGTGCGGCAGGAGTACATCCCAATACCGTCCGCCTCTACGAGAGAATCGGGCTGCTGGCGCCGATAGCGCGAACGGCGAACGGCTACCGTTCGTTCTCGGAGCGCGATCTCGCGCAGATGCGCATCGCTCGCCTGGCGGTCGGAGGTCCCTACGTGGTGCCGAAGACGCTTGCCGTGGAATCGGCGCGGCATGCCGCGTTGGATGATCTCGAAACCGCGTGCGAGCTTGCCGGGCGGTTCGGGTCGCTCGTCGCCGCGGAGGAGCAGGGGGCGCTCCGGGCGGCCGAGGCGCTCGACCGGTGGGCGGCCACGCCGGCGAGCGGCGAAGGAGCCACGGGGATGGCGATTTCGGCGGCCGCTGAGCGCGTCGGCGCGAGCACCACGGCGCTGCGCGACTGGGAGCGCAACGGCCTGATCGCGGTGCGCAGGGATCCGCGAAACGGCTATCGCACGTACACGAGTGCGGATGTCGACCGGCTCCGGGTGATCCGAACGCTGCTGCGTGCCCGCTACAGCGCCATGTCGATCCTGAGAATGATGACCCACCTGGACCGCGGCGGCCGGGAGGTCCCTTCGATCGTGATCGACGCACCTTGCGGCGACGAGACCGTCTACTCGGCGACCGACCGCTGGCGGAGCTCGCTCCGGGAGGCCGGGGTACGGGCCGAGCGGCTGCTGAGGACGATCACGAGGCTGATGACAAACCCGGACTAGCAACCCTCCACTGGCACCCCAACGTCGACACTGGTCGGCGTAGGGGAGAGGAATGCGGGCGATCGAGGTGCGAGCACTGACCAAGCGCTTTCGCGTACCGGTACGCGGCTCCGGCCTGGCTGCGGCGCTCGGCAGCCTGCTCCGCCGATCCTGTGATGTGGTCGAGGCGATCCGGGACCTGTCCTTCGCCGTGGACGAGGGCGAGATGATCGGTTTGCTCGGACCCAACGGGGCCGGCAAGACCACGACGCTCAAGATCCTTGCGGGCCTGCTGTTCCCGACCGGGGGCGAGGTGTCGGTGCTGGGACACACGCCGTGGCGGCGGCGCAGGGAGTACCTGCGGCAGATCTCGATGGTGTTGGGCAACAAGAGTCAACTGACGTGGGACATCCCGGCGCGCGACTCGTTCGAGGTGCTGCGCGAGATCTACCGGGTGCCGCGCGCCGCGTACCGCAGGACCAGCACCGAGCTCATCGACCTGCTCGATGCCGGCGCGCTGCTCGCGAAGCCCGTGCGGACGCTGTCGCTGGGCGAGCGCATGAAGTGCGAGCTGATCGCGGCGTTCCTGCACCGCCCTCGCCTGGTGTTCCTGGACGAGCCGACGCTGGGTCTGGACGTCACCATGCAGCGCAGGCTGCGGGATTTCATCGCGGAACGGAACGCGGATGGCGTGACCGTGCTGCTCACCAGCCACTACATGGCCGACGTGCAGGCGCTCTGCCGGCGCGTGCTGCTCGTCGATGAGGGTCGGCTGCTCTTCGACGGCACGCTCGACGACCTGAGCGCGCGGGTCGCGCCGTTCAAGCTGCTGACCGTGACCACGCGGACGCCGCCGCCAGCGTGGCCGCGGCTGCCGGCGACGCGCGTGCTGCGGTCCACCGACCAGGAGCTGGCGCTGCGCGTCGAGCGGGAATCGGTGGCTCGCGTAACCGGCGCGCTCATCGAGCGATTGAGCCCGACCGACCTGAAGGTCGAGGACCCGCCGATCGAGGACGTGCTCGACCGCGTGTACGGCCGGGGGGAGCGGCCGTGAGGGCGGCGCTGGCGCTCGTCGCCCATACCTGGACCACGTGGTTTCAGTACAAGGGGTTCTTTTTCCTGCTGGCATTCGGGTGGATGACGCAGCCCCTGATCTTCCTCTTCGTCTGGTCGAACGCCGCCGCGTTCGGCGCGATCGGCGGCTATGCGCGGGGAGACTTCGTCGCCTACTACCTGGTGCTGATCGTGGTCAATCAGCTCACCTTCGCGCAGACCAACTGGACGGTCGGGGACCTCATCCGGGACGGCACCATGAACACCATCCTCCTACGGCCGATCGCACCGATCGTCGACACCGTTGCCGCGGAGATCGCCGGCAGGGTCGTGTTCCTGGCGTTCGCGGTTCCGGTCTCCGGACTGTTGCTGATCGTCCTGTCGCCGGCCGAAGTCCGGTTGCCGGGAAGCCCGATCCTGTTCGTGATCACGTTGTTGGCCGCCTGGGCTCTGCGGTTCCTGTGGGGCTACTGGCTGGCGCTGACGGCGTTCTGGAGCACCAGGTCCAACGCTCTCGTCATGATGCAGGACGCGCTCGTCTTCGTGTTCGCGGGCCAGGTCGCGCCCACGGATCTGCTGCCGGGCGGGTTGCGGACCGTCGCGGAATGGCTTCCGTTCCGCTACATGCTGGGATTCCCGATCGAGGTGCTGCTGGGCAGAGTGCATGAGGGCGCGCCGACACGGGGGCTGATCCTGCAGTTCTCGTGGCTGACTGTTGCTGCTGCGCTGGCGTACTCGTTCTGGCGGCTGGGCGTGCGGCGCCATGCCGCCGTAGGCGGCTGAGGCCGTGCTGGGTCTGCTGTCCTGCCTCGCGGGTCATTCCGTGCGGTCGATGATCGCGTACCGCACGCAGTTCTGGATCGAACTGCTGGGCTCCGGCGTCCGGTTCGGCACCGGCGTGCTGAGCCTGACCGTGATCTTCGGCAACGCGGGCACGATCAACGGCTGGTCGGAAGCGAGCGCGGGGGTGGTTCGCGGCGTGTTCTTCATCGTCACCGGGCTGCACGGCATCGTGTTCGGTCCCAGCATCAGCGCGCTGTCGGGATACGACGGCGCCATCGTGAGCGGCACGCTGGACTTCCATCTGCTGCGCCCGCGAAGCACCCAGGTGCTGGTGAGCGTCGTGCGCTGGACCCCCCTCATGGGGGTGGAGGTGGTCGTCGGTGCCGTCGTCGTCGCACGTGCGCTGGCGTCGCTGGGGAGTGAGCTCTCGGCCTGGCAGATCGTCGTCTTCGTCTCCGCGGTGTTCATGAGCGTGTCGATGCTCTACTCCCTGACCTTGTCGCTGGCCAGCCTGATGTTCTGGAAGGCGGACTTCCTGTTCACGTGGCTGTTGCGGCCGGTCGTGCAACTGGCCCGATTCCCGGCTGCACTCTATCCGGGATGGCTGAAGCTGCTGCTGACGTGGATCGTGCCGGTGGGAGTGCTCACGACGGTCCCGGCACAGATCCTGCTGCATGGGATCTCGCTGCCGATGTTGTCGGCTGCCGGCGCCCTTGCGGTGGGTGGCCTGATCGCGACGAACCTGTTGTTTCGAGCGGGACTCCGGCGCTACGCCAGCGCATCGAGTTGAACCGGCGGCTCACGCCTCGCGGACATCGGAGCCCGGCCGCCATGGCTACCGGATGCTGCAACTGGATGGCGTCACCGCCTATGCTGATGCGATGAAGATCCGTCACAGAGCCTACGCCTATATCACGAACGGTCGTCGCCTGCTTCTCTTTACCCATCCGGAATCGCCGGACGCGGGCACTCAGGTTCCAGCCGGCACGATTGAACCGGGAGAGGACCCCAAGGAAGCTGTGATGCGAGAAGCACGGGAGGAGACGGGGCTGGCAGCGCTCAAGTACGAGAAGCTACTGGCGCAGGATACCCGAGACATGAGGGACTACGGCGTGGACGAACTGCAATACCGCTGGTTCTTTCATCTGTCCCTGGCGGGACGACCAAAGGACACCTGGAGGCATGGCGAATTGGGAGAGGACGGTTCAATCCAAATCCCGTTCGACTTTTTCTGGGCCGATGTGAGAGCACTACCGTCGCTTGCCGATTACGGCGACAAGATCGACTTGCTCATCGAGTCTCTGACGGATCCCGCGTAGAGAAGGCCGAATTGACAGGGGTATCAGCGGCCCCTAGCGTCGTGACCCGACATGCCTGATACCTATCGTCTGATTCAGGTGGGCACCGGCGGGCGCGGTGTCCCCTGGTGCTCCCAGTTCCTGCCTGCGCACGTGGCCGGCGGCCGCCTGGAGGTGGTGGCGGCGGTGGACGTCAATCCCGAGGTGCACGAGAACGCGCAGACCCATCTCGGCCTGCCGCCCGAGCGGTGCTATACCGACCTGGAGCGTGCCTGCGCGGAGAACCCCGCCGACATCTGCACCGTGGTGGTGCCGCCCGCCTTCCACGAGTCGGTGGTCGACACTGCGCTGACGCATGACATGCACGTCATCTCCGAGAAGCCGATCGCCGACACCCTGGAAGCCTCGGTGCGCATCGCCGACAAGGTGCGGCGTGCCGGCAGGAAGATGGGCGTCACCATGAGCCACCGCTTCGACCAGGACAAGACCACCCTGCGCCGCGAGCTCCGCTCCGGCCGGCCCGGCGCGATCGACTACCTGGTGTGCCGCTTCACCTGCGGCCTGCGCAACTTCGGCGACTGGGGCGCCCGTTTCCGCCACACCATGCAGGAGACGCTGATGATCGAGGGGTCGGTGCATCACCTGGACATCCTCGCCGACTTGGCCGGCTCGAAGTGCGACACCCTCTACGCGCAGACCTGGAACCCGCCCTGGGGCGAGTACGGCGGCGGCTCGCAGGGCCACGTGATGATGACCTTCGAGAACGGCACGCGCGCCATCTACGAGGGTGCCAAGACCAACGCCTGCGGCTTCAACGGCTGGACGCGGGAGTACGTCCGCGCCGAGTGCGAGCACGAGACGCTGATCATGGATCACCGCCGCATCGAGCGCTTCCCCTATTCCCCGAAGAACCAGAGCCGCGAGGGGCAGGGGCAGGCGGTGCCGCTACTGGAGCAGCGCTACTGGAAGGACGCCTGGCTGCTGGAGCAGTTCCTGGACTGGCTGGACGGCGGTCCGCCGATGGCGACCAACGTGGAGGCCAACCTGCAGTCGGTGGCGCTGATCTTCGCCGCCATCGAGAGCAGCCGCACCGGGCAGCCGATCAAGGTCCAGGAGTTCCTGCAGGCCGCCCGCGACCGCGAGCGCCAGGCCGCCGGGCAATAGGGACGCACCCATGTACGCGCGCGAGGGCCACACGTTCGGCGACACCTGGTACTTCGTGCGCGGGGAGGAGGCGCATCTGTTCTGCCTGACGAAGCCCGAGGGCAGCAAGCACGGGTGGGACATCGGGCACCTGGTCAGCCGCGATCTGCGTAGCTGGGACGACGCCGGAACCGCACTGAGGCGAGGCGCGCCGGGCGCGTGGGACGACAAGGGCCTGGCGACGGGGAGCGTGATCGAGCGCGGCGGCATCTACTGGATGGCCTACACCGGGCACCACTCGGGAGACGAGTACATGGTGCAGCGCGTGGGCATGGCGGTCTCCCGGGATCTCCACCACTGGGAGAAGATCGAGGAGAACCCGGTGACGGAGGCTGCGCCCCCCCACTACGAGCTCCTGTCATCGGGCAAACGAATCATGGTGCACTGGCGGGATCCGTTTCTCCTGGCCGACGGCGAGCGCGTGCTGCAGCTCGTGTGCGCGCGGCGCACCGGCGGCGACCCGACGTCGCGCGGCACCGTCGGCGCGGCCGAGAGCAGGGACATGCGCCGCTGGACGCTGCTGCCGCCGCTGGAGCACGACCGCATGACGGAAGAGATGGAGGTGCCGCAGGTCTACCGCATCGGCGGGCGCTGCTACCTCGTCTTCTGCACGATCGCCGGCGACGCGAGGGTGCCCGACATGCTGTCGCTGGCGTTCCCGAGCCGATTCCCCGGCCACCGCTTTCGGCGCGGCGACTACAGCATGGTCGGCCCATCGCCCCTCGGTCCGTTCCGGATCCACGGCACCGGCGAGATCTTCGCTCGGTCGCCGGTCACGGTTTACGCAAGCCAGCTCGTCAACTTCCGGGGTGAATGGTTTCTGCTGGGAACCGAGCATGCCGAGGGAGGCGCCCGGATCTCGGATCCCTACCCGGTCACGGCGGACGAGACCGGCGTGCACGTGACCGTCAGCGGCTGACGCGGACGTGCCAATGGCGCCTCAGGGACCGGTGCGCAGAGCGGCGAGCCGAGGGAGGATGTGCGGCGCATCCTTCGCCTCACAGAGCGGCTGAAGCTCGGCGTCGACCGTGCGCCAATCGAGCCGCGAACCCGTGCGGATCAGGATGCCCTCGATGTCTGCCCAGTCGCGCGAGCGATCCGCAAACGCCTTGAGAACGACGAGATCCTCCGCCGAGCAGGTATGCAGACGGACGTCAGCCAGGAAGCGGTGAGAGGAAGCGCGTTCGACGACCCGTTCCTCGAATGGCAGGCCCCCGAGGGAGATGTCGATCGGGATGCCGCGATCGGATTGAAGCAGGAGAACCCGGTTTCGCCGGGCGAACTCGGTGGTGTCGGGGATCCGGCCCTCGTACTCTCCGCAGAGCGCGTCGATGTACGCAGCTTCGTCGCCGAAGCCCGTGAGGATCGTCAGGTCGACGTCGCCGGTCAGGCGCGGCTCACCCCAGCGCTGCAGCGCCAGGCCGCCGATGAAACAGAACTTCCAGCCACGTTCGCGGCAGAACGCCTGTACCTCACCCGCCAGGAGAAACAGATCGCGCATGCCGTATCCTGGAGAAGATCGCCTGTTGTTCGATCAGGCCTGACGTGGTTCGGACCGGGCCGGCGAGCGTAGCCTGGAACGCACCGTTCAGAGACTCGATGACACTGGCGATCTCGACGTTGCGCAACTCCTCCCGCCGCAGTTCCGCAAGCCGTGCGCCGGCGACTCGCCACCGTTCGACGAACGCGCGCATGTCGGTCTTCGGATCGCCATGCATGGCGGGCTACATGTTACGCCGGTGGAACAGTTTGCACAACAATCGGTCCGCTATGCGGGCGCCGGTGGGTTGGTAGGACCGCCGATCGCTGCTACCGTTCGCTTCCCATGACAATCAACCAGATGCGGCAGCGCATGTACGTGGACGGCTGGTGCGTGATCGAGGACGTGATCCCGCCCTCGGACATCGACGACGTCCACGACAGCGTGCTGCGCACGGTCGACATCTACAAGCACACGCGCAAGAACGCTCCGGCGAACATCGGCGCGGTGTCCGGGATGATCGTCTACGACCAGTCCTTCGCCCCCTATCTGGCCGAGCCTCGCCTGCTCGGGCTTGCCGAGTCGCTGCTCGGGCCCGACCTGCGCATCTCGTTCAACTCCAGCATCGTCAACTATCCCGGCAACGAGCGCTCCAAGTGGCACGCGGACTGGCCGTTCAATCAGCAGAACGCCGGCCACATCCGCGCCCCCTATCCGGACGCCGTGTGCCACCTGACGACCCTGTGGATGCTCACCGACTTCACCGCCGAGAACGGCGGCACGCTCATCGTCTCCGGCAGCCATCGCTCCAGCGACAACCCCTCCGGCGGCGTCGAGGTGCCGCCGTTCGAACCCTACCCGACCGAGGTGTGCGTGACCGGCCGGCCCGGCTCGGTCGTGGTGTGCGACAGCCGGCTGTGGCACGCCGCCGGCGCCAATCGGTCGGCGGCGCCACGCGTCGGGCTGGCGGTGCGCTACGCCCCGTGGTGGCTGAACCTGGAGGTGCTGCGGCCGGGATCGCCCGACCGCCGGCGGATCCTGGACGCCAATCCCGACCTGACCGAGAACGAGGTGCCGCCGGTGCCCCGTGACGTCTTCGAGGGGCTGCCCCCCTCCGTGCAGCCGCTGTTCCAGCACTGGGTAGCCGCATGACCCAGGCGGAGCAGGCTGCCCTCAAAACCGACTATCACCGCGACGGCTACGCGGTGGCGCGCGGCTTCATGAACCGGGCGGAGGTGGCGGACATCAACGCCCACATCGACGCGCTCATCGACCGGTTGCCCGAGCTGGACGAGGGCACGGCGTTCTACGAGGTGGCAGGCGACCCGGAGAGCATCATGCGCCTGCAGTACTTCGGCCGGTACGACCAGGACCTGCAGGACCTCTACGAGAGCGAGCGGATGGTCGGGCTGGCCGCCGACCTCCTCGACGACGTCGCGGTCCCGAAGGAGCTGCAGTGGTTCGCCAAGCCGCCGCGCGTGGGCAAGGTGACGCCGCCCCATCAGGACGGCTTCTACTTCAAGCTGGAGCCGAGCGAGGCGCTGACCTTCTGGATCGCGTTGGACGAGGTGGACGAGGAGAACGGCTGCATCCGCTACCTGCCTGGCTCCCACCTGCGCGGCTACCGCCCGCATGCCATGTCCAACGTGATGGGCTTCTCGCGCGGCGTCACCGACTACGGCGACGCCGACCGTGCCGCCGAGCACGCGATCATCGCCTCGCCTGGAGACCTGATCATCCACCACTGCATGATCGTCCACCGCGCCGACCCCAACCCGAGCGATCGGTCGCGCCGCGCCCTGGGACTGGTCTATTACGCGGGCCGCGCCCGCGTCACCGAGCAGTCGGAGGCGTACGTCGACGAGCTGATCAAGAAGTGGGTCGCCGAGGGCCGCGCCTGACTTGGCGCAAGATGTGGCGCAAGAATGGCGCAAGATCACTCGCCCCGCACGCGTGGACGGTACTCGTGGCGGTTCGTGCTCCCCGACCGTACCAACAGCCCCTTGTCGACCAGAGCCTTGAGGTCGCGCTGCAGCGTCCGGCGAGGCGTGTCCGGGCACAGCTCTTCCAGCTCGCCGATCGTGATCCGACCGTGGTCGAGCACATGCCCGAGGACCAGCGCCTGCCGAGCGGTCAGACCGTGCTGTCCGACGAGCACGTCCCGCCGGATCGCCTGCTCGCCTCGTCGCCTGACTTCGGCGAGTTGCGTCGCCAGCCCTTCGGTGAAGAACTCGATCCAACCGGTCATGTCCAGGTTGGCCCGCCGCACACCCTGTAAGGCGCCGTAGAACGATTCGCGGTCGCGATCGTAGTACTCGCTGATCGAGAAGAGTCGCTTGAAGTCGTATCCGGCTCGATAGAGGCAGAGCATCGACAGGAGCCGCGAGGTGCGCCCGTTGCCGTCAAGGAACGGATGGATATGCACCAGTTGGAACTGGGCGATTGCGCTCACGATGACCGGATGGATGTCGCGTGGATCGTTCAACCAGGCGATCAGGTCGCGCATGAGAGCCGGGACCTCGGAGGCCGTCGGAGGCGTGTAGATCGTCTGGCCGGTCGCTGCATTCACGACGTAGTTCTGCACGCGCCGAAACTCGCCCGGAGCGGCTGCCCCGCCGCGTACGCCGTCGACCAGCCGGCGATGGATGTCTCGGACGAGCCGCTCGGTGATGGGGGCACCCTCGTTCAGATAGCTGCTGACGAAGTCGAAGGCGCGCCGGTAGTTGAGGAGCTCGCGCGCGTCGTCGGGGTCGGCCGCCGGAACTTCAGCGCCCTCCAGGAGCCGAGCGGCGTCGTCGAGCGTGAGGCGCGTGCCTTCGATGTGCGTCGTGTGGTGGGCTTCGAGCAGGAAGGCTCGCGAGCGCATCGACGAGATCCAGTGCTCGGACAACGTGGCGGCTTCCAGGAAGCCGCGCGCTCGTTCGATCCGGGTGAGCGACGACGCGATCGCGTTGGTGATGGACAAGCGCGGGGCGAAGCTCACGTCTCCGTCCTCCGCAAGGTGGGTGGAATGCAGTGGGCTCCGGGGGGCGCCCGACGATCGGGGCCGGACCCGGAGCCCTCGAGTCCGTGGAGAAAGTCTCCCGGAGCGGCCTATTGCTGGACGAACTCGGCGTCGATCTCGATGCGGACTTCCGCGCCGACGATCACGCCGCCGTTGTCCAGGCGGTTGTCCCACGCAACACCGAAGTCGTGGCGGTCGATGGTGGTCCGGCCTTCGATGCCGACCACGGTGGCTCCGCCCGGACCCTGGATCGGGCCGACGATCGTGATCGGCAGCTCGATCTGCTGGGTCACGCCGCGGATCGTGAGGTCGCCGACCACGACGACGCCATCCTCACCCATCATGAGGCTGGTGCTGGTGAAGGTGATCGTCGGGTGGTTCTCGACGTCGAAGAAGTCGGCGCTGCGCAGGTGGTTGTCGCGCCGGTCGTTGTTGGTGTCGATGCTGGCTACCTGGATCGTGGCCATCAGCGAGAACGCGCCCATGTTCTCGGCGTCGTAGGTGAAGGAGGCGTCGAAGTCGTTGAACGAGCCGGTGGTCTTGGCGACTACGAGGTGGGCGACCCGAAAGCCGACGTTGGTGTGGGCCTGGTCGACCTTGAACTCGGCGGCGAGCGCAACGTGCGCGAGCACGAAGAGCGCCACCGTGGCGAAGAGGAGCTTGCGAATCATGGGTAAGTCCTTTGGGTGTGATGTACGCTCAGAACCTGAGCGCCGGGGAAGCCTGTCATGGCATCTACCCCGGAGTCCAGATGATCCGGACCCGCTGAGCCTTACTTAGCGGAACGAGCATTCTTCGTCAAGTACTCCATCGTCTGCGCGGTCCGCGTATCGTCGATCGTTCCCCAGCGGCACCAGCAGATCAGCTCGTCCACGCCGGCGGCAAGCTCGGTTGCGGCCGTGCCGAGGGTGTGCGGGGTGGCGACGATCGCACGCTCCGCGAGGTACGATGCGACTTGGGCGTCATCCGGTTCCGGCAGCCCCACCATCCGGTTGCGGCGGCTGAGGGTCCAGCGCGCGGCATTGAGCATGTCCTGGTCCGGCTCGCCGTCGGACGTGACCGCGACCAGACGCAGCACGCCGATCCGTCCTGTTCCAGACGCCGCGTCGCGATAGGTGCGGATCAGCTCCCGAAGCTGCGCCCCGGCGCTCAGTGCCAGGAGATCGTATCCACGGCGTCCCGCCCAAGCCGCCGCCTCCGGCGATCCGGCCGTCACGGCCACGCGGGGGCTCGGCTGGACCGGCCGGATCCCGGTGGTGGTACGCCAGTGCTCCAGGACGCGGCGGATGCCCTCGTCATGCAGCCGGTGCCGGTCGTCGAAGTCCGCGTCGAACGGCGCGTATTCGACCGGCGAGTAGCCGGGCCCGAAGCCGGCGATCACCCGCCCGCCCGAGAGCTGATCGACGGTGGCGATCTCCTCGGCCAGCCGCACCGGGTGGTGCAGCGGGGTGACGTTCACGGCGTAGCCGATGTCGATGCGACGGGTGCGGGCGGCCAGCGCGCCGGCCATCACCGACGGCGCGGAGCACCAGCCGTAGTCGGAGCCGTGGTGCTCGGTGACCCAGACCGCGTCGAACCCCAGTTCCTCCGCACGCGCTCCGTCGGCCAGCGCCCGCTCGACCACGCTCCCGGGCGCCAACCCGGCCGGCGCTGGCATGATCAGGAACAGGCCCAGGCGCACTGACAAGCTCTTTGGACGCCCCTAACTCGTTCCTGTCCGTAAACTCACAAGTTGTTGAGCAGGCGTGAATTGAGGGTTTATGTGGGTTGAAGAAAAGGGTGTTTCGGTTATCATCGTTGGTGAACAAAACCACGAAACAACCGAAACACCCGGAGAGCCCGATGCGCACGACACGCACCGAACAACCAAGTGTATTCCAGGCGCCTCAGATTGACCATACCGTCGCCGACGAGCTGGAACTGGCGTCCCTGTTGCTCGATCAACATCCCGAACTGCTCGATATGGTCGGCCGCTGCGTCGGCGGCTCGGCCACGTGTGGTCGTATCGGGCTGACCTGCGAGACCATCCTGCGCTGCGCGGTGATCGCGCGGCTGATGAACTACTCGTACCGGGATTTGGAGTTCGCGCTGCGCGATTCGCGCAGCACGCAGCGCTTTGCGCGGGTCGATCCGTGGCGGGTGCCGAAGAAGTCGTCGCTGCAGAGCGCCATCAGTATGATTGACGCCAAGACTTGGGAACGGCTGGACGCCGTGCTGTTGCAGGAGGCCAAGGAGCGGGGCATCGAAACCGGGACGCAGGTGCGCATCGACTCCACGACGACCGCCACCGACATCCTGGCACCGTCGGACAGCCGCCTGCTGTACGACGGGGTGCGGGTGCTGACGCGACTGCTGCGCCAGGCGCAGGGGCTGCTGCCGGAGCTTCAGTTCAGCGACCACTGCCGTGCCGCCAAGCGGCGTGAGCGGCAGATCGGCTCGGCGCGCGCTCCGAACAGGCGGCGGCGCGGCTATCGGCGGCTGCTGGCGTTGGTGGCGCTGTCGCTGGGCTACGCGGCGGCGGCACGGGCTCGCGTGAGTACCGTAACTGACCCGTGGGCCGAGAGTTGGTGTGCAGAAATGGACGCCTATGTGGGGTTGATCGAGCGCGTGGTCGATCAGACCCAGCGGCGGGTGTTCGACGGTGAGAAGGTGCCGGCCGCTGAGAAGGTGGTGAGCCTGTTCGAGCCGCACACCGACATCATCGTCAAGGGCGGGCGCGCCACGCAGTACGGGCACAAGATCAACGTGAGCACCGGGCGCAGCGGGCTGGTACTGGATGTGGTGGTCGAAGCAGGCAACCCTGCCGATAGCACGCGCTGCCTGCCGATGCTGCTGCGGCACGTGGAGACCTTCGGCGAACCGCCGCAGCGGGCGGCGTTCGATGGAGGCTATGCCTCGAAGCAGAATTTGACCGATGCCAAGGAGCTGGGGGTGGCGCACGTGGTGTTTCACAAGAAGTGTGGTCTGGAGCCGGCCGACATGACGCCGTCGTCGTGGATCTACGGTCAACTCAAGCGCTTTCGCGCTGGCGCGGAAGCGGGCATTTCATACCTGAAGCGGTGTTTTGGGCTGAACCGCTGCAACTGGCACGGCTGGGAACATTTTCGGGCGTACGTGCATGCGGCGGTGTTCGCGCACAACCTGATACGGCTGGCACGTTTGCTGTTGACCTGACGAGCGCCGGGCGGTTCGTCCCTCTCCAGATTCTTTCGCTCCTGAAGATCCGCAGGAAAGCTACGCCTTATCGTTCTATTATCGACCTCCATTCGCATCATTTTGCTCAGACCCAGAGCCCTCGAACCGTCATTTCCGAGCTGTTCCCGCCCGTTTTCTGATACGTCCAGCGCTCCGCATCCACCGCGTATCGCCTTCCCTGCCTACGATCGCCTCAAATCGAGGGTTCCCGGACAGGAACTAACTCGGCAACGGATCCGTGCTACGAGCCCGATCATTCAGCCCCGTACATCGCCGGCTCTTCCACCAGATGCAGTTGCGAATACGAAGCATGCTTTCTGCCGCTTCTTGTCTCCTGGTCAGTAAAGAACCTGAGCTTGGAATCTTCCCAGTACAGGTGGTCCTTTTCGACAGCCATCCACCTTCTTCCTAGCTGCTCGGCGACCATTCCCGTGGTGTTCGATCCGGCGAACGGGTCCACCACCAGGTCGTTCGGATCGGTGCAGAACCGGATGAAGAACCGAGGCAGGTCGGCGGGGAACCGTGCGGGATGAATCTTTCGCCCGGCGTCTTTCAGCCGCTTGAGGTACCCGCTGTTGCTTTCATTGTTTCCGCACTGGATCAGGTTGGGAGGAATGGAGCCTCCCCTGTCTTCAGCGAAACTACCCTTGATAATGTGCCCGGAAGGTCGCTTCGTGTTTGCCACTCCGCGCTCTATGAGCCTGATCATGTCTCTGGAGTACTCCTGCAGGACCTTCGTGTTGTCGGCCTTTGGAAACGTCGATTTGCCCAACCAGTAAATGTACTCCACCGAGTCCTTGACGCGGATACGACGGACGTTGACCCATTCGGCAGGCGCCGGCATCTTCGCGGGGTTGTACCAAAAAAACTCCTGACAAAGATTGAACTCCAAGTTTTCGCAAAGGTGTAACAGCAACTTGAAGTGGTAGAGAGATCTCGTCGGATTGCCAGGCGTCCATGCGCCGCCGATGTTCAGCGCAAAGCTCCCGGTCGGCTTGAGGATACGATGTATGTGCCGACAGAACGGAGAGATCCAATCGATGTAGCGGTTCTGATCCGCGTTGCCGTATTCCTTCTTGAAGTGAAGTGCATACGGTGGAGACGTGACCACGAGGTCTACGGATTCATCAGGTGTGGTTGCCAGGACGTCGATGGCGTCTGCACAGTGGGCAATGCCGAGGGGTGTCGTGTACTGTCTGCTCATATGGGTTCTGCTCGAATCAGCGATTCAAGGGAAGTATACCATGGCGGACGTATTATGTCATTGGGAAGAGGAACTCGGTGCATGACGGCGAGCTTCTGAGGGTACCTCGAGTGCCTCTGAAGATGGCGTGAGCGGATAAACACAAAATCGGACCATCGCCGCGTTTTCTTGCCAAGGCAAACTGCCAAGATATGAAAGTGCTCTGCGTCGTAGAAGCGAGAAGCCGGATCGTCGTTTGACGTCCGGGTCTTCTGTGTTTCGACCTTATACGCTACTTCTCGCCCTCCCTGTCGGTAAGCCTCACGGGCATCTCGTACGTTCTTGCATTCGATTAGCTGATCGGCGGCTTTTCCAGGTACCGATACGGTGTAGTCAGGGTAGCCGTCGAGATCATGTTCTTGGCGAGAACACCAGACGTGCAAAGAGCACGGATCTGTTTGCCGAGATGAACCTCCGCTACGGCGCCCTCCAAGGTGACCTTCGCACGAAACCGTCGTTCCATTGCGTCCAGCAATTCGGTGGCGGTCAAGCCGTATTCCTGCTCCAAGGGATGTTCTTGGTGTCGGTCGAGAACACCAGACGTGCAAAGAGCACGGATCTGTTTGCCGAGATGAACCTCCGCTACGGCGCCCTCCAAGGTGACCTTCGCACGAAACCGTCGTTCCATTGCGTCCAGCAATTCGGTGGCGGTCAAGCCGTATTCCTGCTCCAAGGGATGTTGAGACATTCTCTCTTAAGATCAGTGGTAGTAGGGCTCGCGCAGCAGTGTCGCCTTGAGCGGGTCCGACGCCGCCCGCTCGCGTACCGCCGCCGAGGGGGTGCAGCCGGGCCAGTCCAGCAGGTAGGACGGCCCGTACTGGTAGAGCAGCCAGCGCTTGCTCTCCGCCCGCGGGGCGGTGAGCGCGTGCGACAGGCCCTCTGTGTACAGCAGCGCCTCGCCGGCGGCCAGCGGCAGCGGCCGCAGGACCGGCAGGTCTTCGGCGGTCCGGTCCGCGTAGGGATGGGCGAAGTTGGCTTTGTGGCTGGCCGGGATCACCCCGATGGCGCCGTCGCCGGCGGGCGTGTCGTCCAGGGCGATCAGCACCGATACCAGCAGGCAGCGGAACTCGCCCTCCACGAATGCCCGGTAGCGGCCGAAGCGGCGCGGGTCGGCGCGGCCTCCTTGCGTGACGCGGCCGCTCACGCCGGTCCGGCGGACCAGCGCGCGGGAGGAGATCAGCCGCACCTGCTCGCCCCAGACCAGCTCCACCATGCGTGCGTGCAGGTCGGGCCGGGCGAACACCTCCTCCAGCGTGCCGCCGAGTTCGATGACGTTGCGCAGCTCCAGCTCCAGTCCGTTGCCGGCCGCGGTGACGCCGGCCGGCAGGGCGCCGGGATCGGCGATGGCGGCGCGCGCCTCGGCCAGCTCGTCAGGGTCGAGCAGCGTGCCGAGCGGCAGGTAGCCGGCGATGTCGAAGCGGAAGCGCTCGACCTCGGTGAGCAGCCGCTGGCCGGTGCCGGTCTGGTGCATGGAGCTGTTGCTGGCGGTGCGGCGCGCGGGCGGAGCGGGTTCGCCCGCCGGTGCGGGAGGAGCCGCGGGCGCCTCCGGTTCGGCAGGTTCGCCGGGAGCGGCGTCGATCCCGCCGGTGCGCTGCGGCGGCATCCAGCGCCGCTCGTCGCCGTTCACGAGACGGGTACCGGCTCCTGGCTGTAGGTGGTCTGCGCTCCGTACGGGGCGGGGCCGCGCACCAGTTCGAGCTGGCGCGGCGTGGCCCGCTCTTCGAAACCGGGCGCGGTCACCGTCTGATCGTTCCAGGCGGCGTGGAACGCCGGCGCGTAGGAGATGAAGATCGTGCGGCGCACCCGGTCGCTGCGGTTCACCAGCGCCCCGTGCGTGAGATCCTCCGAGAACAGCACCGCGTCGCCGGCCTGCACCGTGATCGGCTCGACCAGCGGGTCGGCGGCGTCGGGCAGCCGCAGGTGTCCGGGGGTGGCGAAGTTGCTCTTGTGGCTGCCCGGCATCACCACGAACGGCCCGTTGTCCGGGCCCACGTCGGTGAGTGCGTAACCGATCTTGACGCTCACGCACTCGAAGCGGTCGCGGTTCAGCGCGTACTCGCTGTAGGCAAGGAGCTCCGCGTAGCCGTGATGGAGGACGCTGCCGCGGCCTGAGGTCCTGGACATGAAGTGCATGGCGTCCAGGCGGGTCGGGCCGCCGATCATCTCCTCGATCAGCGGCACCGTGGCCGGCACGTCGATGAGCGACTCGAAGATCCCCCCGTACGGCAGCAGGTGGCTGGTGTACTCCAGGTTGCCGTACGGGTCGCGGTCGCCGCGCGTCTGGCGGATCGCGCCGGCCGCGTTCGCGGCCTCAGTGCTCATCGCGTCGATCAGGTCCAGCTCGACGTTCAGCGCCTGGACCAGGTCGGCCGGCAGCGCTCCGCGGACCGTCAGATAGCCCTTGAGATCGAACAGATATCGCTGCTCGTTCGTCATCCCGCTACCTTAGCACGGCGATCTCGGGTACCGTCGCGGACACCGTCGCCATGGACACCGTCGATCCGGCGCTAAGCGCCCGCCTGGACGAAGCTGCCGCCCGCTACGGCACGCTGGAGGGTCTGGCCGCCGATCCGGCCCAGGCCAGGGACCAGCGCGCCTACCGGGAGTTGATGCAGGAGTACACCCAGCTTGCCGCGGTAGTGCGCGAGCGCGACGAGATCCGCAGCTTGACCTCGCAGATCGAGGAGGCGGCGGAGCTGGCCGCCGCGGAGGAGGACGAGGCGATGCGGGAGTTGGCGGCCGAGGAGGTCCGCGGGCTCAGGCAGAGTCTGACCGAAACCGTCGAGCGGGCCCGCGAGCTGCTGATTCCGCGCGACCCCAACGCGTCCCGCAACATCATCATGGAGATTCGCGCCGGTACCGGCGGCGACGAGGCGACGCTGTTCACCGCCGACCTGTACCGGATGTACAGCCGCTTCGCGGACGCCAGGCGCTGGAAGGTGGAGATGATCTCCTCCAGCCCGACCGAGATCGGCGGCTTCCGCGAGCTGTCGTTCTCGGTCGCCGGCACCGACGTGTTCGACCACCTGCGATGGGAGAGCGGCGTGCACCGCGTGCAGCGCGTGCCGGTGACCGAGTCGCAGGGCCGCATCCACACCTCGGCCGTGACCGTGGCGGTGCTCCCGGAGGCGCAGGAGACGGAGGTGGAGATCCGCCAGGAGGACGTCCGCGTGGACGTCTATCGCTCGTCCGGCCCGGGCGGGCAGAGCGTCAACACCACCGACTCGGCGGTGCGCCTGACATACGTGCCGACCGGGCTGGTGGTCACCTGCCAGGACGAGAAGTCCCAGCACAAGAACCGCGCCAAGGCGTACCGGGTGCTGCGGGCGCGGCTGTACGAGGCCGAGGAGGCCAAGCGCGCGGCCGAACGCGCCGAGGACCGCCGTTCCCAGATCGGCTCCGGCGACCGCTCGGAGCGCATCCGCACCTACAACGTGCCGCAGAACCGCCTCACCGATCACCGCATCAACCTGACGCTCTACCGGCTGGAGCAGGTGCTGCTGGGCGAGCTGGACGAGGTGATCGACGCGTTGCGCGCGCACGCGCGCGAGGCGGCCCTCAAGGAGGTGCTTGGGCGCGAGGTGCTGGCGTGACGGTCGCCGCGGCGTTCCGCGCAGGCGTCACCGAGCTGGCCGCTGCGCCCACCGACACGCCGGCGCTGGAAGCCGCGGTGCTGCTGGCCGACGCGCTCGGCGTGAGCAAGGAGCGCCTGTTCGCGCGGATGGGCGATTCGATCGGGGCGCGCGGCATGGCCAGCTTCCGGCGGTCACTGTCGCTCCGCCGAGCCGCGGTGCCGGTGGCATACATCCGCGGTGCCAAGGAGTTCTACGGCCACACCTTCAGCGTCGACCGGCGCGTGCTGATCCCGCGTCCGGACACCGAGTGCCTGGTCGAGGCGGCGCTGGCGGCGGTCGCCGCCGACCCGTCGCTGCGGCGGGTGCACGACGTGGGCACCGGCTCCGGCTGCATCGCCATCGCGCTCAAGGCGACGCGTCCCGAACTGGCGGTGTCGGTGTCGGATGTCGACGCCGCCTGCCTGGAGGTGTGCCGCGTCAACCAGCGGCGGCTGCTCGGCCGGGAGTGCCTGCACGCGCGGGTGGCGGATCTGCTGGCCGGGGTGCCGGGGCCGCTGGACATGATCGTCGCCAACCCGCCGTATCTTGACGCGACCGCTTGCGCGCGGATGGCCGGGAGGGGATGGCCGGAGCCGATGGGGGCGTTGCGGGGCGGCGAGCATGGCGCCGAGGTGACGCTGCGGCTGATCGCGCAGGCGGGTGGCCGGCTGCGCGTGGGCGGCTACCTGTTCCTGGAGACTGCCACGGAGCATGTCGAGCGGCTCGAGGCGGCGCTGACGGCCGCCGGCTTCGCGGAGCCGACCGTGCATCGCGACCTGGCCGGCCGGCCCCGGGTGGTGGGAGCCCGCCGGAGATGAGCGGCCCGGGGGTGCGTGCCGACTCGCTGACCCTTGCCCCCGAGGAGCTGGTCCGCTACCAGCCGGACGAGGCGCACCGCATCCAAGGGGCGGTCGAGCTGGCGGCCGCGGCGCACGACGGACAGGTTCGCGCCAGCGGCGAGCCCTACCTCGTCCACCCGCTCAGCGTGGGCCGCATCCTGATCGACACGCAGATGGACGCCGACGCCGTGTGCGCCGGCCTGCTGCACGACGCGATCGAGGACACCGGGGTGGGCGAGGACGAGTTGCGCGAGCGCTTCGGTACGGAGGTCGCCGATCTGGTGCAGGGCGTCACCAAGATCTCGCAGCTCCGCGGCCAGAGCCGCACGGTGCAGAAGGCGGAGACGATCCTGAAGATCCTGCTGGCGATGACCCGCGACGTGCGCGTCATCATCATCAAGCTGGCCGACAAGCTGCACAACATGCGTACGCTCGAGTTTCTGGATCCGGAACGGCGCAAGCGGATCGCCGAGGAGTGCCTGGAGATCTACAGCCCGCTGGCCGGCCGGCTGGGCATGTACCGCATCAAGTCGCAGTTGGAGGACGAGGCGCTGCGCGTGCTTCAGCCGGCGGTCTACGAGCAGCTCCGCCAGTTCGTGACCCAGCGGCGCGACGACCGCCAGGACTACCTGCTGCGCATTCGTGACCGGCTGGTCGAGCGGGCGACCGCAGGCGGCCTGGACCTGGAGGTGCAGAGCCGCGCCAAGCACTTCTACTCCATCTATCGAAAGCAGCGGGACAAGGGCAAGGCGATCGACGAGATCCACGACCTGTTCGGCATGCGCGTGCTGTGCGCCAACCAGGGGCAGTGCTACGAGGTGCTCGGGCTGATCCACAGCCTGTGGCCGCCGATGGAAGGGCGTTTCAAGGACTACATCGCCATGCCCAAGTCCAACGGCTACCAGAGCCTGCACACCACGGTGATGGGGCCGCAGGGGCGCGTCGTGGACGTGCAGATCCGCACCCGCGAGATGGACCGCACCGCCGACAACGGCGTGGCCGCACACTGGGTGTACAAGCAGCGCCAGCGCCGCGGCTCGGAGCCGTCGATCATCGCCAAGCTGCGCGAGTGGGATGCCCCGGGCGACGCGCCGGCCACCCCCGATCCGCAGACGCCGGCGTTTTTCGAGCAGCTCAAGCGCGAGATCCTGAGCGACTCCATCTACGTGTTCACGCCGCGCGGCGACGTGATCGAGCTGCCGCGCGGCGCCACGCCGATCGATTTCGCGTACCACATCCACACCGAGGTCGGACACCGTTGCCGGGGCGCCAAGGCGGACGGAGCGATCGTCCCGCTCGGCTCGGAGCTGGGCAACACGCAGGTGGTGGAGATCCTCACCGCCTCGAACGCGCGTCCCAACCTGCGCTGGCTGCAGTTCGCGCGCACCTCGCGGGCGCGCACCAAGATCCGGCAGTGGCTGACGCAGAACGACCCGGACCTGATCCTGGACCGGGCGATCGTGGCCAAGAAGTCCGCCGCCGAGGCGGCGGGCGCCGAGGGAGCGGCCGGCACCAAGTCGCCCCCCAGGCGGCGCAGCCGCGCCGCCGATACGCAGATCCTGGACCCGGACAAGATGGCCGTCCGCGCGGGCGGCTTCGACGACCTGATGATCAACTTCGCGCGCTGCTGCTCGCCCGCCTCCGGCGATCCGATCGTCGGCTACGTGTCGCGCGGCAAGGGGATCACCGTGCACCGCACCGACTGCAGCAACATGTTGGGGATCCGCGACCTGGACGAACGCCGCATCGACGTCGCCTGGGAGTCCACCTCGCCCAAGCAGACCTTCAGCTTCCGCATCGTCGCCGGCGAGAGCGCACACCTGTTCTCGGAGATCGAGAGCGGGCTGCGCAAGATCGGTGGCCACCTGATCGCGGGCAAAGTGGAGGAGGGGGAGGAGGCGACACGGCGCGGGATGTTCACCGTGGAAGTGGAGCCCGGCACCGACCGTGCCGCGGTGATCAAGAACATCAACGCGATTCCGACCGTGCACCGGATCGAGGTGGCCTGAACGGCGGCATGGCACGGCAGCTCCTGATCGACTCGCCGGTGTTCGGGACGATCGTCGTCACCGTCGACGACGACGGCGCGGTCAGTCGGCTCACTTTCAGCGACGAGCCGGCAGGCGGAGCGGGGACCAACGGCCGGCACGCCGACGAGCCCATGAGCGACATCGAGCGCGAGATCCATCTCTATCTGGCCGGCGAGCTGATAGCCTTCCGCCTGCCCTATCGCGCGGCCGGCACGCCCTTCCAGCAGGCGGTCTGGGAGCAGTTGCGGTCCATTCCCTACGGCACCACCGCCACCTACGGACAGATAGCAGCCCGCATCGGCCGGCCGGGCGCGGCGCGCGCGGTCGGCGGCGCATGCGGCGCCAACCCGGTGCCGCTGATCATCCCCTGCCACCGCGCGGTCGCCGCCGGCGGCAGCCTGGGGGGATTCACCAGCGGGGTGTGGCGCAAGCGGCTGCTTATCGCGATCGAGGGAGAACTGTAAAGGTCAGCTCGCCTGCGGCATCGACCCCGATCGACACCGCGGTGCCGGCCGGCATCCGGCCGGCGAGCAGGTCCTCGGTCAGCCGGTCCTCCACTTCGCTCTGGAACAGGCGCGCCAGGGGGCGGGCGCCGGCCGCCGGGTCGTAGCCGCGCTCGGCCAGCGAGCTGCGCGCCGCCGCGGTCAGCGTGACCGTCACCCGCCGCGCCCGCAGCCGCGCGGCCAGCTCGGCCAGCAGGCGGTCGACGATCTGCTCCACCACCTCCGGGCCGAGCGGATCGAAGGTGACGATGGCGTCCAGCCGGTTGATGAACTCGGGCCGGAACAGCCGCTTCACCGCCTTCTCGCCCTCGGTCGCGGCGGGGATTGGCCGGCCGTCGTTCCCGCCGGTGGCGAAGCCGACCGCCGGCTCGGTCATCTCGCGCGAGCCGGCGTTGGAGGTCATCAGCAGCACGGTGTGCTGGAAGTGCGCGCTGCGGCCCTCGCCGTCGGTGAGCGCCGCGTAGTCCATGATCTGCAGCAGCAGGTCGAAGATGTCGGGGTGCGCCTTCTCGACCTCGTCGAGCAGGACGACGCTGTGCGGAGCCTTGATCACCGCGTCGGTGAGCAGGCCGCCGGACTCGTGCCCGATGTAGCCGGGCGGCGCCCCGATCAGCCGTGACGCCGTGTGTTTCTCCATGTACTCGCTCATGTCGAAGCGGTGCAGCGGCACGCCGAGCGCCGCCGCCAGGCGGCGGGCGAGCTCGGTCTTGCCCACACCGCTCGGCCCGACGAACAGGAACGACCCGATCGGATGCTCGGGCTCGCGCATGCCGGCGATGTCCCGCTTGACGGCGCGCATTACCTGCTCGATGGCAGAGTCCTGGCCGAACACGCCGGCGCGCAGGGCCGCCTCGATCCGCGCCGGCTGCTCGCGGGTGGCGCCCGAGAGCGCCTCCAGCGGCCGCTTGGTCATGCGCGCGACCACGCGCTGGATGTCGCGGCGGTCGATCGTGCGCGTCGCGGAGCTCTCCCGGCCGCGGTGCTTGGCCGCGGATCCGGCCTCGTCCAGCACGTCGATGGCCTTGTCCGGGAGGCGCCGGTCGGCGATGTGCAGATCGGAGAGCTCGACCGCCGCACGCAGTGCCCGCGGACTGTAGCGCACGCCGTGAAAGCGCTCGTAGCCGGGCGCCAGCCCGCGCAGGATGGTCGCCGTCTCCTCCCGCGACGGCTCGTCGATGACCACCTTCTGGAAGCGCCGCGACAGCGCGTGGTCCTTCTCGAAGGAGCGGCGGTACTCGTCGTGCGTGGTGGCGCCGATGCAGCGCAGGGCGCCGGCCGCCAAGCGTGGCTTGAGGATGTTGGAGGCATCCATGGAGCCGCCCGAGGTAGCGCCGGCGCCGACGATGGTGTGGATCTCGTCGATGAACAGCACCGCGTGCGGGATCTTCTCCAGGTCGGCCATGACCGCCTTCAGGCGGGCTTCGAAGTCGCCGCGAAACCGGGTTCCGGCCAGCAGCGATCCCATGTCCAGGGCGAAGATGCGCAGCTCGGCGAAGGCGGGCGGCACCTCGCCCAGCTCGACCAGGCGCGCCAGGCCCTCCGCGATCGCGGTCTTGCCCACGCCGGCGTCGCCGACCAGGATCGGGTTGTTCTTGTAACGGCGGCCCAGGATCTGCTGGACGCGCTCCAACTCCTCCGTGCGCCCGATCAGGGGGTCGATCTCGCCGCGGCCGGCGCGGAGGTTCAGATCGGTCGCGTAGCGTGCGAGCGCCTTGGGCTCACGGGTGCGGCGAGCCGTGCCGGATGGCGCCTGTGACGTACCGGCCGGCGCCTCCTGCCGGTGGGAGATGAACTCCAGCACGTCCAGGCGCGTGATGCCCTGCTGCCGCAGGAACCAGGCGGCGTGCGACCGTTCCTCCAGCATCAGCGCGGCCAGCACGTCGCCCGCGCCGGCGGTGCGCTTCTCGGCCGACTGCGCGTGGGTCTGCACCTGGTCGATCACGCGGTGCAGGGCGTCGGTGAGGTCGATCTCGTACGGTGCCTGGTCGGGCACCGACTCCAGCGCATCGGCGAAGTGGCGCTCGAGATGCCGGACGACGGCCGGCACGTCGCCGCCGCAGCCGCTGACGATCGCGGCGGCGACCTCGCCGTGCAGCAGCGCGAACAGCAGGTGCTCGAGGGTAACGAACTGGTGGCGGCGGCTCTCGGCCTCGCGAAACGCCGCCTGCAGCGTGAACTCGACGTCGCGGGAGAGCAGGCTCATGTCTGCTCCACCGAGCAGCGCAGCGGAAAGCCGCGCTCACGCGCCATGCGGTGCACGGCACTCGCCTTCGACTCCGCGATCTGCTCCGGGTACTCGCCGCAGACGCCGACGCCGCGCCGGTGGATCTGCAGCATGATCGAGGTCGCCTCCGACGGGTTCTTGAAGAAGATCCGTTCCAGCACGGCGACGACGAAGTCCATGGTCGTGTAGTCGTCGTTGTGCATGAGCACGCGAAAGGGTGGCAGCGTGTCGATCTCCGCGGCGAGCTCGGAGTCGGCCTCCCTGAGCGGATCGTCGTGCATGGTCGGGACCGGGACGAAGATAGCCGCGCCGCGATCGGACGGTCAAAGGGCTGAGGGGACCGGCGCTACAGCGGGAGCTGCAGGGCGATCTCCTTGAGCCGGCGGTGCCGGTCTCCGGCATTCGGGATCGACCGCTCGACCAGCTTCCAGAAGGACGGCGAGTGGTTGCGGATCCGAAGGTGCGAGAGCTCGTGCACGACGACATAGTCGATCAGCCCGGCCTCCAGCATCACCAGCCGCCAGTTGAGGCGGATCACGCCGTCCGAACCGCAGCTTCCCCAGCGCTTGCGCTGATCGCGGACCAGCACCAGGGGCGCAGGCCCGTCTCCCAGCCGGCTCCACCAGTCGTCGACGGCGGCGGGGAGGCGCTCGGCGGCGCGCCCCCGGTACCAGGCGACCACGGCGTCGCGGACCGCTGCGTACCGCTCCTCCTCGGCAAGCCCGCCGGGAAAGGAAATCCGCAGCCGCTGGTCGTCCATCCGCACGTCCGGCGCTCCCATCCCGTCGTGGGCGCATGCCAGGGAGAGGTTCCGTCCGAGGTAGGGGAGGGGCTCGCCGTCGACGAACCGGAGAGGAGCCGCTGCGTCGGCGAGCGATCGCAGCTTCCTGAGAATCCACGGCGCGCGCTTGACGACCAGCTCGCGCAGCTCGTCGTCAGGAGTGGCGAGCGGCGCGGCGATCAGGACGCCCTCCCGGTCGACGGAGATCATGATCGTCCTGGTGCGCCGCGCGCTGCGGCGGATCCGGTACTCGATGGTCTCTTCGCCGCATCGTGCGCGGTCGGAGGTGGTCATCGCACGGTGCTCACGTCGGGCGATTGGCGTCGGACTCGACAAATCGGGAGCTCAGTCGGCGAACTGGAACGCGTAGAGGTTGCACGCTCGCAAGTGCAGTCGCAGCCGGACCGGGCTGCCGGCGATTCGCCGCAATCCCTGCTGCGGCCGCCACTCGAGCGCCACCGAGTCGCCGATCAGAGGGCCCGAGGCATAGCCGTCGAGCGCGCGGCCGTCCGTGTCCAGGACTTCGACGTGCAAGCTGCCTCCTCCCGACGCCTGCAGGTTCAGGAGCAGCCGGTCGCCGTCGAAGGTCAGCGGCTGCGTGACCAGCTCGCCTCCCTCGAACCCCGCCTCGGCGGCGACGAATCCGTCCAGGCGCAGCACGGCGCGTCCCAGGCCCGTCAGGCGGCGGCCCGCCACCGGATCCACGAAGTGGTCGTGGTCGCGATTGCCGCCCGCGTAGTAGATCCACAGCTCGTCGCCCATGCGCACGGGGTCCGGCAGGGCCCATACCCGCTTGGAGTCGAAGCGTCCGTCAGGCCCGAGCGACAGGAACGGCCGCCGGTCGGCCGGCCGTCGGAATGCCTTGCCGTCGCGGCTGTAGCCCAGGTACACGTCCATGGTCGACGGCGCAAGGCGCTCCACGGTTCGGTTCAGCGTGGCCGGGTCTGGAGAGTAACCCCAGCGCTCGGACTCCGGGCGGTCCTTGAAGTGCCAGAACGCTTCCGCCAGGCAGAGATACAGGTCGTCCGCGTCCGGATACTTGAAGACGGCCGCCCCGTAGTAGTCGACCGGCGGCATGCCGGTGGAGGTGCGGTAGGTCGCCAGGTCGGCCGCGTCCGCTTCCCAGACCACGCTCTCGGAGTCCCAGTGCACGAGGTCGTCGGACTCCAGCCGGCGCACCTTGCGGTGGTTGCGGTTCGGGTCGTCGTCCCGCACCCAGAGCCGCGTATACATGACGTAGCGGCCGTAGGACTCGTCCCAGAAGACGACGTTCTGGGTGTCGCAGTCCTCGATGCGGATGCCGTGCAGATGCTCCCACGTGAGGCCGTCGGGCGAGGCGAAGTACTCCAGCGTGTGCGGGCGGTCGGGATGCGGACCGCACTTGGCCTGGCTCTTGTAGCGCCGCTCGGGCGGCGCCTGCGGGTCGATCCAGACGCAGCAGCCCTGCAGGCGGTGCATGGCCATGACCGCGTTGGCCGGCAGGTCGGGCCCAAGAAGGTTGAGCTCGGGCGTCGTGAAGTGAATCCCGTCGTCCGATTCGGCGTAGCAGGTCGCGAACCGGGAGCGGGCGTCGTACCAGAGGCGAACCCGGCCGCCTTCGGAGCGCACCGAGCTGTAGGCATACACCTCCGGTGTCCCGCCCTCGGGGGGCAGCAGCACCTCGCCCGTGGCCCGCGCGGGGTTGGACCGCAGCACCACGCCCCGCGACGAGTCGATGATCGAGTCGTCGAGCATCAGGTGCTTGTGCCGTTTCAGATTCATGATGTCGTCCATCATCAGCTATCCTCGGTGATTGGCGGCGGATTCTACGACGCGGATCTGGTCGATCAGCGCATCGAACTCGGGTGCCTCGGCGCCGACGATCCGCGCGGCTCGCATGGCATCGTAGTCGGATTTCAGAGCCGGCAGTTGGTCGCGGTCGGGAACGAGCCGCAGTCTGCCCTCCAGACAATCGTCGTAGTGGGCATAGCCGGCATTGAAGAATACCGTCTTGTGCCGAACGACATCTTCCAGGAGCGTCCGGTCGGAGAGTGCGGACCGACCGACGTCGTGCCGGCCCAGGCATGCCACGTCGAACCAGTGCCGGGAGAGGCGATCGGGACCGGTCGCCAGCCGGCGCCTGTGACACTCGGCGTGAATGAGCGTGGCTTTCTCCCAGAAAGTCCGCTCTGGTGAAAGGACCGTCACGGTTGCGGCGGGGAAGTCGAGATCCGGGGTCAGCGCGGCAATGTCGGGAACGATGTCGTGCTGCCGGTTCGGATCGATGACGTTGCGACCGCCGAACTCCAGCAAGACCTCGGAACTGAGATAGTCATGCGGCTCCTCGACGGCTGATGGGTAGGTGGCGGAGTATGTCGCCTTGCTCCCGGGCGTCGAGCGACAGGAAGTCTTCAGCCATGAACGGTGTTCCGGGCGTCGTCGTCGAGCGCCCTTGTCATCCACTCCGGCATGTCCGCCGATCGCAGTTTCTCGAATTCCGCCGGGTTCAGGGCGGACTCGATCTTGGCAATCGTCTCCAGGGTGACGTTCTCCTTGCCCAGGTACCAGAGGGCGGAGAGGGCAAGACCAGTCGTTTCGCCGGCGAACTGCAGCCGCCGTCGGTTTGACGTGTGAATCAACCTGACGGCGATGTTGCCGATCCGAATCGTGCGGCTCGACGCACTGGTATGAAACACCGGACCGGTCGGCACCTGGGTGCTGAGCCGGAGCCGTCTGGCGGCTTCCGCGCCGTGGACCTGGACCGTCTCGCCATTGCTGCGAGCGATGGCCTCGACCACCTCCATAACGTCCGGAAGGACAGTGCCGACGAACCGACTCTTTCTGGGGCGGACGAAGACGCCGCGGGAGACACGCTGGATATTGCCCTCTCGGACGAGGCGGGAAAGCGTTCGGTTGACGGTGCCGCTCGTGCCATGCCTGAAAAAGCGCGCGCTCGTGAAGGGCTTGCCACTTGGCAGCCGGCGTATGCCGGTTCGAATGGCTTGCGCGGTGGACATGGCACGGTGCTCCTAGTCCGAAAATATATGAATTTTTCGGACAATTCAAGAGGGCATCCGTGACCCTGGACGGCAGTACCAGCCACCGGATATCGAGGCACGTTCAGGATGTTCCTGGCAATCGACAGGATCGCGTACGATCGGGCCGTGCTGTTCGCCGAATTGGCCACGGTCTCGTCGGAGGTGGGCGCCACGCGCAGCCGGAGCGCCAAGGTGAAGGCGCTGGCCGAGTGCCTGCGGGCGCTTGCCGATGACGACGAGCCGGTCGCGTTGGCCGCCGGCGTGTGCTTCCTGGCCGGAAGGCTCCGCCAGGGCCGCCTGGGAGTCGGGCCTGCAGCGATGCGGCGGCTGCGTGAGCTGCCCACGGCAGCGACTTGTTCGCTCACGGTGGGCGACGTCGACCGCGCCCTCGCCGAATTCGAACGCCAACGGCCGCGGCGGGTCGACCGGCTGCAGCCGCTGGTGCGCCGAGCGTCCGCGGATGAGCGCGACTACCTGCTGCGGCTGTTGATCGGCGAGGTCCGGCAGGGCGCATTGGAGGGCCTGCTGGTGGACGCTGTCGCCGCGGCGGCGGAGGTGCCGCTGGACCGGGTGCGCCGCGCGCTCATGGTGTCGGGCGACTTGCCGGCGGTGGCGCAGGCGGCGCTGCGCGACGGTGGCGACGGATTGCAGGCGTTTCAGCTTCAGGTGTTCCGGCCGGTGGAGCCGATGCTCGCGCAGTCGGCGCCGTCGGTGGCGGAGGCGCTGGAGCGCACCGGCGCTGCCGCCGTGGAGGCGAAGCTGGATGGCATGCGGGTGCAGATCCACCGCGACGGCGACGCGGTGCGGGTCTTCACGCGCAGCCTGCGCGACGTCACGGCCGGAGCGCCGGCGGCGGTGGCGGCCGCGAAGCGGCTGCGGGCCGAGTCGGCGGTGGTCGACGGCGAGGCGATCGCGCTGGGCTCCGGGGGACGTCCGCGTCCGTTCCAGGAGACCATGAGCGCGGCCGGCCGCGCCTCGATCTTCCTGTTCGATTGCCTGTTCCTGGACGGAAGGGACCTGACCGGCGAGCCGTGGTCGGAGCGTCGGCAGGCGCTTGCCGGGATCTGCCCGGCCGAGCTGTTGGTCGACGCGGTGGAGACCGGCGACGCGGAGGAGGCGCAGCGGTTCATCGACCGGACCTTGCAGGCCGGTCACGAGGGCGTCGTGGTCAAAGCGGCGGACGGAACGTACGAGGCAGGCCGGCGGGGCCATGCCTGGATCAAGGTGAAACCAGCGCTGACGCTCGACCTGGTGGTTCTGGCCGTCGAGTGGGGCTCCGGGCGCCGAGCGGGCTACCTGAGCAACCTGCACTTGGGAGCGCGCGATCCCGCCGGGGGCTTCGTGATGCTCGGCAAGACCTTCAAGGGCATGACCGACGAAGTGCTGCGCTGGCAGACCGAGCGGCTCCAGCAACTGGCGACGAGCCGCGAGGGCCACGTCGTGCACGTGCGGCCGGAGCTGGTGGTGGAGATCGCCTTCGACGGCATCCAGACCAGCCGGCGCTATCCGGGCGGCATGGCGCTGCGCTTCGCCCGCCTGCGCCGCTACCGGGAAGACAAGAGCGCCGCGCAGGCCGACACCATCGACACCGTGCGACAACTCCACCGCCGATGACCTCGGCTGCCTGGACTACGCGTAGTGGCGGATGGTGCGCTGCAGCGCTTCGAGCTGGCCGTCAACCTTGGCGAGCGTCTGGCTGCCGGTCTTGAACAGGCACGCGGTGCGCCGCAGCCGCTCGGCCACGGGACAGTCGCCGGCGCGGTACGCCTTGACGGTTCCCCGGTAGCGCGGGTCGTGGTGGGGCGCCCGCTCCGGCGCGCCGTGGAACGACAGGTCGCGGAACACCGGTTCCAGGTGGACGGGCACCCACAGTCCGTACAGGCCGTCGCCGCCGTGCTCGATGAAGGTGCGGCGGAACGTTCGCCAGTCAACTCCCAGCAGGTCCTCGTCCAGCTTGCAGGTGTAGCACCAGTAGCTGTGCGTGGAGCCTTCCGGAACCACCGGAGGGATCAGCCACCGGCAGCCCTCCTCGCGGATCACCTGCTCGTACCCGTGGGCGATGATGCGCCGCGCCGCCACCAGGTACTCCAGCCGCTCGAGCTGGCCCAGGCCGAGCGCCGACTGCATCGCCGACATCCGGAAGTTGTAGCCAATGTGGGTATGACGCTCGAACGCCCAGTCCTGGCGGACGTCGCGGGGTATCATCGTCGAGCCGGCGGCGGCGCCGAGCGCGCTGTAGCCCTGGATCGCCGCCTTGCGCACGCCGGTGGCCAGCTCCTCGTCGTCCGTGATCACCATGCCGCCGTCGCCGCCGCTGGTGATGTGCTTGGAGCCCTGCAGGCTGAAGCTGGCGGCGTCGCCGATGGTGCCGGCCAGCCGCCCGTGGTGGTACGCCAGAAAGCACTGCGCGTCGTCCTCGATCACGGCCAGGCCGTGGTCGCGGGCGATGGCGCCGATGGCGTCGAAGTCGGCCGGCAGGCCGAACAGGCTGACCGGGATGACGGCACGGGTGAGCCCGGTCACCTTGCGCCGCACGTCGGCCGGGTCGATGGTGAAGGTGTCCGGATCGCTGTCGGCGAACACCGGCACCGCCCCGCACTGCAGCACGACGAACGCGGTCGCCGCCATGGTGACCGTGGGCACGATCACCTCGTCGCCGGGTCCCACTCCGGCCGCCAGCAGGCAGGCCAGCAGGGTGCCGGAGCCGGAGTTGCAGGAGATGGCGTACGGCACGCCGAAGCGCTCGGCAAAGGCGCGCTCGAAGCGGGCGGTCATGTCCGCCGGCTCCTTGTTGCCGAAGCCGTCGGCCAACACCTCGTCCAGGTAGCGGCGGTCCGCCTCTCCCACCCGGTCGGCGGGCAGATGGCGGAAGATTTCCTCGCGATCCAGGGTCCCCGGATCGACGGTGGCCAGGTCGGCGCGTTCGGCAGTCATGGATCCATCCTCGCTCAATCAGCATGCGGCGTCACAGGAGCGCCTTGACCAGGAGCAGGCTGAGCAGGGCGAGGAGCGTGGCGGCCAGCAGCCCGAGCGCGAGCGGCCTGCCGCCGATGCGCAGCAATCCGGTGACGTGGACGCCCAGACCGACCCCGGCCATCGCCACGCTGGCCAGGAAGCCGGCGACGATCGTCAGCAGCCGCTCCGCGGAGAGGGTTACGTCGCCGGCGCCCCAGGCGACGCTCTCCTGCAGGTGGAGCGTGACGGAGGGCAGCAGGTCCAGGCTCTGCAGCGAGGC
Source organism: Spirochaetia bacterium (assembly GCA_965208175.1). Lineage (GTDB taxonomy): Bacteria > Spirochaetota > Spirochaetia > SZUA-6 > Bin103 > CATQHW01. Next base: position 95,878 of record CBDBOG010000002.1, read on the forward strand.
GACGGCCACGAAGCCCAGGATGAACGGCGGCACCAGGGTGGTGATGCTGAACGGCTTGTCGACGTACGGCTGCCGGCCGCGGCGCCGCATGCGTCCGTACCACAGGCCGATCAGCACCACGCACGGGGCGAGCAGCAGGACGCGCACGAGCTTGACCACGACGGCGATCTCCGCCGCCTCGGTTCCGTAGGCGAAGCCGGCCGCCACCACCTGCGCGGTCGCGTGGATGCTGCTGCCGGCCCAGACGCCGAACTCGCCCTGGGTCAGCCCGAGCAGCGCGCCGGCGGCGGGAAAGACGATCATCCACAGCAGTCCGAGCAGGTTGATCGCGGCGATCGAGAACGCGGTCTCGCTCTCGTTCGCTTCCAGGACGGGCGCGGTAACCGCGATGGCGGTGCCGCCGCAGATCGCGGTGCCCACCCCGACCAGCAGGCCGAGCTTGCGCGACGCGCCCAGCCTGAGCGCCAGCCACACCGTCCCCAGCAGCGCCACGGCCACGCAGATCACGTTGATCGCCAGTCCGCGCACCGTGGCGTCCAGCAGCAGGCGGAAGTCGAGCCGCACGCCGATCAGGACGATGGCCGCGGGCAGCACGCCGTGCACGGCGAAGCGCACCCCGTCGCGCGCCGCCCGCGGCAGCCCGATCAGGTTGCGCACCAGCGCGCCGATGACGATGGCGATCAGCATCGGCTCGATCGGGTGGCGGTCGCCGATCGTGAAGGGCGCGAACGGCAGGCCGTGAACGAACTGCGCGGCGATGGCGACGGCAGCGGCGATCGCAAGGCCGGGACCGTACGTCGCGCTCATCGGCAACCCATGCGGCGCTCAGATCAGGAAGTCGGTGCCGCCCAGCGCGCCCGACGGCTGATCCATGCTCAGGTACCGCTCCCAGCCGTCCGGCATCACGGTGACCACGCGCTTGCCGGCGCCGAGCTCGCGGGCGACGGCACACGCGCCCCAGGCGGCGGCTCCGGCCGAGATACCCACCAGCAGCCCCTCCCTGCGCGCCAGTTCCCTGGCGGTCCGGAACGCGTCATCGTCGCTGCAGCACAGCACGCGGTCGATCACGGACCGGTTGACGATCTCCGGCACGAACCCGGCGCCGATTCCCTGGATCGCGTGCGGCTCCGGCCTGCGTCCGCCGCTCAGCGCGGGCGAACGCTCCGGCTCCACGGCGACCACCTGCACCTGCGGCAGGCGCTGCTTGAGCACCTCGCCGACCCCGGTGAGGGTGCCGCCCGTGCCCACGCCGACGACGAAGGCGTCCAGGCTGCCGCCGCAGTCGGCCAGGATCTCCTCGACCGTGGTGCGGCGGTGCGCTTCCGGATTGGCGGGGTTGAGGAACTGCTCCGGCATGAAGCAGTTGGGATTCTCGGCGACGATCGCGGCGGCGCGGTCGATGGCCCCCTTCATCAGGTCGCGCGCCGGGGTCAGCACGACTTCCGCGCCCAGGTGCCGCAGCAGGGCGCGGCGCTCCTCGGACGCGTCGTCCGGCATCACCAGGATGATCCGGTAGCCGCGCGCCGCGGCCACCAGCGCCAGGCCGATGCCGGTGTTGCCGCTGGTCGGTTCGACGATGGTCGAGTCCGGACGGAGATGACCAGCCTCCTCGGCCGCCCGCACCATGGCCAGGGCGATCCGGTCCTTGACGCTGCCGGCCGGGTTGCGCACCTCGATCTTGGCCACCACCTCGGCCGAACCGGGGGGCGGCAGCCGGCGCAGGCGCACCATCGGCGTGCCGCCGATCAGGCCGAGCACCGAGTCGTGGATCATCGCCGCGCGTCCCCGCCCTTACCCGGAGTGCTCGGTGCCCTCGCGGTAGCGGGCGATCTGGGCGTTGAGCTGGTCGATCTCGCCCTGCAGCCGCTCCATGGACAGTTGCAGGGGGTCGGGCAGCGCCGTGTGCTCCAGGTTGGCTCCCTCCTCCATGCGCACCCCGCCCCGGCGGGAGACGCGGCCGGGCACCCCGACCACGGTGGCGTCCGGCGGGACGTCGCGGACCACCACCGCGTTGGCGCCGACGGTGACGTTGGCGCCGATGTTTGTGTTGCCCAGGATCTTGGCGCCGGCGCCGACCACGACGTTGTCGCCCAGGGTGGGGTGGCGCTTGCCCTGCCGGCTGCCGGTGCCGCCCAGGGTCACCCCCTGGAACAGCGTCACGTCGCGGCCGATGACGGAGGTCTCGCCGATGACCACCCCCATGCCGTGGTCGATGAACAGGCCGGGCCCGATGTCAGCCCCCGGATGGATCTCGATGCCGGTGAGCAGGCGCGCGACGGCGGCCAACGCTCGTGGCACGATCGGCAGGTGCAGCCGCCACAGCGGGTGGGCCACGCGGTGCACGACCAGCGCGTGGAATCCGGCGTAGGTGAGGATGATCGAAAGGCTGCTGGTCGCCGCCGGATCGCGCTCGCGCGCGGCGCGGATCTCGTCGGCGAACACCAGCCGGACGGCCACCAGGCAGGCGGCCAGCGCCGCGACGACGATGGCGGCGGTCAGCACTGCATCAGCACTCGGAGTGGCCGCAGTTGCCGCAGGTCTGGCAGCCTTCCGCGTGCACGAGGGTCGCCTCGCCGCACTCCGGACAGAGGTCGGACGGCGGTTGCCGGGCGGCCGCGGGCTGTTCTGTGCCGCTCGCGCCCGCGGGATCCTCCACATCCGCCGCGCCGTAGTGTTCAGCCAGCACCTGAGCCACCGCGTCGGGCAGGGAGCGCACCTTGCGGCTGCCGTAACCGGTCGACCGCGAGCCGCCGATGCCGCGCAACTGGTCGACGATCTGCGCCACCCGCTCCTTGGGGGAGAGCGCCGACACCATGCGCAGCAGCACGGACATCAGCCTACCCATCGCCTCCGCCATCGCCTTCAGCTCGCTGCCGCCGCGGCCGATCTCGACGAACACCTCCAGCGGGTTGCCGTCCTCGTCGTCGTTCATGGTGATGTGCGCGGTGCCGACCGGGGTGCGGCGGCTGACGGTGGCGCCGAAGCGCTTCTGCGGCAGCGGTCTCACCTGCGCGCCGTCGCCGGTGGAGGCCGCGGGCGCCGCCTCTCCGGCCTCGCCGGCCGGGTTCTCCAGGTTGAGCACCTGCTCGTCGCGCGATCGGTCACGGTAGATGGTGCCCCCCTTGCAGCCCAGGTCGTACATCAGCTCGTACAGCTCGCGCGTCTGCGCCACGGTGTAGTCGGCCGGCACGTTGCAGGTCTTGGAGATGGAGGAGTCCACCCACCGCTGGATGGTGGCCATGACGCGCACGTGCTGCTCCGGAGTAAGGTCCATCGCCGTGACGAAGTGGTCGGGCAACGGCTGCCCGGGATGATCGCGCTCCCAGTCGGCCGCCACCGCGGCGCGTTCCTCGTGGATGCCCAGCCGGCCCTTGCGAAAGTAGCTCCATGAGAAGTACGGCTCGATGCCCGTGCTGGTGTCGACCATGGTGCCGGTCGTGCCGGTCGGCGCCTGCGTGAGCAGCGTGACGTTGCGCGCGCCGCAGGTACGGATGGCGGCGCGCACCTCCTCAGGCATCCCTCGCATGAAGCCCGAGTCCAGGTACCCGTCCGCTTCGAAGGCCGGGAAGCTGCCCTTCTCGGCGGCCAGCTCGGCGGTGGCGTGGTACGCCTCGACGGCGATGGTGCGGTAGAGCCGGTCCAGGAAGGACAGGCTCTCGTCGCTGCCGTAGCGCAGGCCGAGCCGGATCAGCAGCTCCGCCAGGCCCATCGTGCCCAGACCGATGCGCCGCTCGCGGCGCTGTTGCTCCTCGTTCTCGCCGAAGAAGTACGGGGTCGCGTCGACCACGTCGTCCAGGAAGCGCACCGCGTAGCGCACGGCGGTCGCCAGCTCATCCCAGGCCACCCCTTCTTTGCCGACCCCGCCGTCGCGCGCGAAGCGGCCCAGGTTGATCGCCCCCAGGTTGCAGACCGACCACTCCGGCAGCGGCTGCTCCCCGCACGGGTTGGTGCAGACGAGCGGCGCGTAGTAGCCGGAGTTGCTCATCGCGTTGGCCCGGTCCCTGAACCACAGCCCCGGTTCCGCGCTGGCCCACGCTGATTCGATCAGCGTCTCCCAGACCTGCCGTGCGCGAACCGTGCGATGAACGATGGTGCGCTTGCCGCGCGCCTTCCAGGCGTCGAGGTCGCCGTTCCACAGCTCCTCGTAGTCGGGGTCGTCGATGTCGGGGAAGGCGAGCTGCCACTCGCCGTCCGCGCGCACCGCCTCCATGAACGCGTCGGTGACGCCGACGCTGATGTTGGCGTTGGTGATCTTGCCCATCTCCCGCTTGGCGCCGATGAACTCCATCACGTCGGGATGCCAGACGTCGCAGATCAGCATCAGGGCGCCGCGCCGGCTGCCGCCCTGCTCGATCAGTCCGGTGACGAAGCTGTACAGCGCGCCCCAGGAGACCGCCCCGCTGGAGCGGCCGTTGACGCCGCGCACGTAGGCGTGGCGCGGGCGCAGGCTGGAGATGTTGATGCCCACGCCGCCGCCGCGGGACATGATCTCCATCATCTGCGACAGCGTGTCGACGATGCCGTGGCGGGAATCGCGCGGCGACGGCACGACGTAGCAGTTGTAGAAGGTGAGCTGCTGGTCCGTGCCCGCCGCGGTGAGGATGCGGCCCCCGGGCACGAAGCGCCAGTCGGACAGCAGCCAGCGGAAGCGCTGCTCCCAGTCCGCCCGCTGCGCGTCCGGCTCCACGGCGGCGATGCCACGCGCCACGCGCGCCACCATCTGCTCGGGCGACGTCTCCAGCGGCTTGTCCACGGCGTCCAGCGAGCACGTCAACTCGGTGCCGTCGCGCAGGCGGACCGCCACGTCGTCGTCCGTGACCGTGCGCACCGTGCCCACCTCGCGCTGGCCGGTGGCGGTGTCGGTGCAGACCACCACCAGGTCGCCGGCGGCCAGCGTCGCCTTGCTCGCGTCCTTCAGCGCGTAGCGGTCCAGGAAGATCTTCTCGCCCAGATCGTTGAGCTCCCGGCCCGCGGTGGGGGTCAGCGGCGGTTGTCCGCCGTCGTGTTCGTCAGCCATGCTTCTCGGTTCTCTATTGCACGGAGGCCGGTTCCTCGTGCGGTTCCTCCGTACGGCCCTCCAGCCGGTCGATCTCGTTCCGGAACGCCCCGGTATCGGTGAAGCGTCCGTAGACGGACGCGAAGCGGACGTAGGCGACCTCGTCCAGATGCCGGAGCTGATCGGCGATCAGTTCGCCGATCATCCGCGAGCTGACCTCCGGGCCCGACGCACGCAGCCGCGTCTCCAGGTCGTCGACGACACGGGTCAGCCGGGCCGCGGACACCGGCCGCTTGGCGCACGCCTTCTGCAACCCGGCCATCACCTTGCCGCGCTCGAACGCCTCGCGGCTGCCGTTCGCCTTGACCACCGTCGGCGCGCTCCGTTCCACGTGCTCGTAGGTGGTGAAGCGGTGCGCGCATGCGCGACAGCTCCGCCGCCGCCGGATCGCGCGTCCGCCGTCGAGCGGTCGCGACTCGATGACGCGGCTGTCATGCGAGTCACACACCGGGCAGCGCATCCGGAGCCTCCTTTCCTCCTTCGGACCACATATAGTGGTATCGGCCACAATGGAGCGCTACATGAGGCGGTGTCAACACCCGTCTGTCACATCGCTAAGATGCCGCCGTGATACATCTGGCAACCATGACCAGCGTCTGCCCGGACTGGACGCTCGACGAGATCGTGTCGGCGATGAAGCGCCACGGCTATCGCGGGCTGGAGCCCCGCGTGGAATGGGATCACGCCGCCGGAATAGAAGCTTCGATGACGCCGGCCGAGCGGCGCGCCGCGCGCGACCGGCTGGCCGGCGACGGGCTGGAGTTCTGCTGCCTGGCCACCGGGGTGAAGATGGCGACCCCCGATGCCGCCGAGCGCGCCGGGCAGGTCGACAACCTGCGCCGCTACGTCGAGCTGGCCGGCGACCTGGGCGCGCCCTGCCTGCGGACCTTCGGAGGGGAGCATGGCCCCGGCGACCTGCTGCCGATCGTCGACTACGTGGCCGACGGCTACCGGTCGGTAATGGACGAGGCCGACGCCCGCTCGGTCACCGTGCTGATGGAGACGCACGACTTCTGGAGCGCGTCGGCCCCGGTGCGGGCGGTGGTGGAACGCGTCGGCCACGAGCGGTGCGCGGTGCTCTGGGACCTGCTGCATCCCATGCGGGTCCTGGAGCGGCCGGAGGTGACGTTCCAGAACCTGTCGGCGCTGACCCGCCACCTGCACGTGCACGACTACGGGTACGGCCCCGACGGCCGCTCGCGGGCCGCGGCGCTGGGCGAGGGCCTGTACGACCACGAGCCGCCGCTACGCCTGTTGGCGGACGCCGGCTTCGAAGGCTACGCGTCGGTGGAGATCATCCACGGCCGCGGCACCGAGCACGACGCGGAAGGCGTCCTGGCCCAGTACGCCGGCAAGCTGCGCGAGTACCTGCAATCCGGTAGTGCGTCAGTCTGAAATCGGGCGGCCGATTCATTTCCCCATGGCCCTGCGCACGGTGCGCGGATGATGCTATGCTGTCGCCGGTAACCGTTCGGTCGGCCCATGTCGGGTCGCCTGCGGAATACAATAGCCGGGACACGGCTGGGAGTAGCTACCCGGTCGGCGGCGAATACGTAGGGCTCGCTTCTGACCGTATGGTTACCAACGTCCCGGCACCTCTGCGTGCCGGGTGAGGAGACACCGAAGTGCTCACTCGCCGATTCGGAACGGATGTCGCGTACCTGCTGCTGGTCATGACCGCGGGCGGTCTGGCCGTGAGCGATGTCGTGGCGCAGGACAACTCGGCCCCCACGGTGAGCGAAGTCTCCCTGTTCAGCTCGGCCCCGGGCGGCACCTACCAGCGCGGCGACACCATAACGGTGCGGGTCGACTTCGACCTTCGCGTGGCCACCACCGGCACCCCCCAGGTGAGCGTGTCGATCGGCAGCCAGACCAGAACCGCCTCACTCGACTCGTTCGCGGGCACGCGGGCCAGCGCGTTGTCCCTGTTCTTCGAATACACCGTGCAGTCCGACGACAGCGACACGGACGGCATCAGCATCCCCGCCAATGCCATCAGCCTCAATGGCGGCAGCATCAGGGCCGCCGGCGACGACACCGTCGACGCGGTGCTGACTCACTCCGCGGTAACGGCCGGCGCGGACCACAAGGTGGACGGCAGCCGCTTCGACACGCCGTCGGTGAGCTCCGTCTCCTTCCACGGCACCCCGGCCTCGGGAGACACCTACCAGCTCGGCGAGGAGATCAAGGTGAAGGTCGTGTTCGACCGCTTCGTGAGCACCCGTGGCAGCCTGCAGGTGGCGCTCACGATCGGCAGCGAAACCAGGCTGGCAGGCTATGCCTACGGCCGCGGCCGGGGCGGCATCACCGATCTGTACTTCGACTACGAAGTGCAGGCCGCGGACCGGGACGGGGACGGCATCAGCATCGCGGCCAACGCCATCCGCCTCAACGGCGGCAGCATCAAGGCCGCCGCCGACGGCACGACCGACGCCTCGCTGACCCACTCCGCGGTGTCCGACGACTCCAGCCGCAAGGTCGCCGGCAGCCAGGTCTCCGCGCCGTCGGTGAGTAGCGTCTACTTCGTCGGGTCGCCGAAGAACGGCAACAGCTACCAGCCCGGCGAGACGATCACGGTGCAGGCCAATCTCGACCGGACGGTCAACGTGACCGGCAGTCCGCAGGTGGCGCTGACCATCGGCAGCCGGACCAGGTACGCGACGTACCCCAGCAACCTCGCCCGTCTCGGCATCCAGGTGTTGGGGTTCAGGTACGAGGTGCAGGCGCTGGACCGCGACACCGACGGGGTCAGCATCGCCGCCAACGCCATCCGCCTCAACGGCGGCACCATCACCGCCACCGACGGCACCACCGACGCCGACCTGAGCCACGCGGCGGTGGCCGCGGACCCCCGCCACAGGGTGGGTGCGGGCCAGGCCACCGGGCCGGTGGTGAGCTTCGTCTGGTTCTCCAGCTCTCCGGCGAGCGGAGAGTACTTCCGGAGCGGGGAGTCGATCGAGGTGACCGTCCGTTTCAGCGAGGCGGTGACCGTTACCGGCAGTCCGCGGGTGGCGGTGAGCGTGGGCAGCCACACCCGGAACGCGACCTACTCCAGCTCCGACCGCAGCGCCACCGAGCTCACCTTCGGCTACACGGTGCAGGGGAGCGACCTCGACCTGGACGGCGTCAGCATCGCCGCCAACGCCCTCGGCCTGAACGGCGGCACCATCAGGAAGACCGACACCACGACCGACGCCGTGCTGACCCACACCGCGGTATCCGCCAGCTCCAGCCGCAAGGTGGACGGCAAGAGCACCGCGCCGGCGGTGAGCAGCATCTCCTTCTCCGGTTCGCCGGCCGGCGGCGACACGTACGCGCGGGGCGAGAAGATCCAGGTGCAGGTGGAGTTTGACCGGCCGGTGAAGGTGACGGGTACGCCGCAGGTGGCGCTGGCCATCGGCAGCCACACGCGGGCGGCGGCGTTTTCCTCGATCAGCGGGATTACCGCCTCCTTCGCCTACACGGTGCAGGCGAGCGACCGTGACGCGGACGGCATCGGCATCGCGGCCAACGCCCTCGGCCTGAGCGGCGGCAGCATCAAGGCCGCCGCCGACGGTACCACGAACGCGGTGCTGACCCACGGCGCGGTGGCCGCGTCCGCCACCCGCAAGGTCGACGGCACCCTGGTGGTGGCGCCGGCCGTGACCGGCGTCTCCTTCGCCGGCGCCGCGCCCGCGGGCAACACCTACCGGCCGGGCCAGGCGATCCAGGTGGAAGTCCGGTTCAGCCGGCCGGTGACGGTCACCGGCAGCCCGGTCGTCGATCTCACCGTGGGCTCAGCGACCCGCGCCGCGGCCTTCTTCTCGGTCAGCAGCTCCGGCACCACGGCGACCTTCGACTACCGGGTGCAGGACGGCGACGAGGACACCGACGGCGTCAGCATCGCGGCCAATGCCATCCGCCTCGCCGGCGGCACCATCAAGGGCGCCGACGGCGTCACCGACGCCGTGCTCACGCACGCCGCGGTAGCGGCCGACCCGAGCCGCAAGGTGGGAGCCAGCGTCGAGGGCGCGGCACCGGTCGTGAGCCGGCTGTTCTTCAGCTCCCATCCGGCGAGCGGCGACACCTACCAGTTCGGCGAGGCGATCCGGGTGGAGGTGGTGTTCGACCGCCCGGTGACCGTGACCGGCAGCCCCCAGGTGGCGCTGACCATCGGCAGCGGCACCGGGGCGGCCGTCTTCTCTTCCGGTACCCGGTCCGGCATCAGCTCGCTGTCCTTCGAGTACCTGGTGCAGGCGGCGGATCGCGATACGGACGGCATCGGCATCGCGGCCAACGCCCTCAGCCTCGCCGGCGGCACCATCAAGGACGCCGACAGCGCCGCCGACGCCGACCTGACGCACGCGGCGGTGGCGGCCGACGCGAACCGCAAGGTAGACGGCAGCCTGGCCACGGCGCCCGCGGTGAGCAGCGTTTCCATCTCCAACACGCCGGCGGACGGCGCCACCTACGAGCTGGGCGAGACCATCCGGGTGTCGGTGGCGTTCGACCGGCCGGTGACCGCGACCGGCAGTCCGCAGGTGGCGCTGACCATCGGCACCGCCACCCGGCAGGCGGCCTACCGCACCTCCCATTCCCAGTACCTGTTCTTCGACTACCCGGTGCAGGCGGCGGACCAGGACAGCGACGGCATCGGCATCCCCGCCAACGCCCTCAGCCTCAACGGCGGCACCATCAAGTCCGCCGCCGAGGACGCCACCGACGCCGATCTGACCCATGCGTCGGTGAGCGTGGCCCATCGCGTGGACGGCAGCAGGGTCACGGCGCCGGCGGTGAGCCACGTCTCGTTCTCCGGGTCGCCGGCAAGCGGCGACACCTACATCCGCGGCGAGACGATCACGGTGGAGGTGGTGTTCTCCCGTTCCGTGACGGTGACCGGCAGCCCGCAGGTGGAGCTGACCGTGGGCAGCCGGTCACGGGCGGCGACCTACGTCTCCGGGACGCAGCGTCTGGCCTTCGAGTACACGGTACAGGCCGACGACCGGGACTCCGACGGAGTCGGCATCGCGGCCGACGCCATCAGCCTCGCCGGCGGCAGCATCACGGCCCTGGACGGCATCACCGCGGCCACCCTGCGGCACCTGCCGGTCGCGGCGAGCCGCAACCGCAAGGTGGACGGCAGTCGGGTCCGGCCGCCGGCGGTGAGCGGGATTGCGTTCTCCGGTTCGCCCGCGACGGGTGACACCTATGAACTCGGGGAGACGATCGCGGTGACGGTCACGTTCGACAAGCCGGTCACGGTAAGCGGCAGCCCGGAGTTGGCTCTGAACATCGGCAGCCGGACCCGGCAGGCGGCCTTCGCCACCCCCTCCGCCACCGGTGTCACGACGCTGGCGTTCCACTACCCGGTGCAGGCGAGCGACCGGGACGCGGACGGTATCGCCATCCCGGCCAACGCGATCCGGCTCAACGGCGCTGCCATCACCGACGCCGACGACGACACGGTCGACGCTGTGCTTGGCCACGCCGCGGTGCCCACCGACGCGGGCCGCAAGGTGGACGGCGGCCAGGTCAGCGCTCCCGCTGTGATCGCGGTGTCCTTCTCCGGGTCGCCCGCGAGCGGCGACACCTACGAGCTCGGCGAGACCGTCCGGGTGCGGGTCGCGTTCGACAAGCGCGTGACGGTGACCGGCAGCCCGCGGATCGGCCTGACCATCGGCAGCCGGACCCGCCCGGCGGCCCTCACCGCCGCGTCCTCCGACCGGGTTCTGACCTTCGCCTACACCGTGCAGACGCAGGACGCGGACGCGGACGGGATCAGCATCGCGGCCAACGCCATCCGCCTCGCCGGCGGCGCCATCACGGCCGCGGTCGACACGGGCACTGCCGCGGACCTGGCGCACGCCGCCGTGGCCGGCGACCCCGGCCGCAAGGTGGACGGCAGCCGGGTCACCGCACCCGCGGTGAGCGCCATCGCCTTCGCCGGCCACCCCGCCGGGGCCGGCACCTACGTCCGCGGCGAGACGATCCGGGTGCAGGTGCGGTTCAATCGCGCCGTCACGGTGAGCGGCAGTCCGCGGGTGGCACTGCTCGTCGGCAGCGGCACGCGCACGGCGACCTTCGCCTCCGCCGACTCGGCGGCGAATGCGTTGTACTTCGAGTACACTGTTCAGGCGGCGGACCTGGACCGCGACGGGATCGCTATCGCGGCCGACGCCATCAGTCTCGCCGGCGGCAGCGTGAAGGCCGCAGACGGGCTCACCGACGCCGACCTGAGCCACGCGGCGGTGACGGCGGACGCGACCCGCAAGGTGGACGGCCGGATCACGGGGCCGGTGGTGACCAGCATCACCTTCATCACCACCCCGCTGTCCGGTGCCACCTTCCAGCGCGGCGAGAACATCGACGTGCGGGTGGAGTTCAACCAGCCGATCACGTACTCCGGCACTCCCTCCGTGGAGTTGAGCATCGGCAGCCGCACTCGGCCGGCGGCGTTGGCCTACGTGCCCGGACCCACGGCGCTGGCATTCAGGTACACGGTGCAGGCCGGAGATCTGGATGCGGACGGGGTCAGCATCGCGGCCAACGCGATCCGGCTCGGCGGCGGCAGCATCAAGGCCGCCGACGGCGTCACCGACGCTATCCTGGCGCACGCGCCGGTCGCCGCCGACCGCGGTCGCAAGGTGAACGGCAACCAGGCGACCGCGCCGTCGGTGAGCCGCATCTCGTTCGTCGGCTCGCCGGCCGACGGCACCACCTACCAACTCGGCGAGACCATCGAGGTGAAAGTCGAGTTCGACCGCTACGTGAGCGGTTCCGGCAGCCTGCGGCTGGCGCTGACCATCGGCGGCCAGACCAGGCTGGCGCGCTACTCCCACGGCCGCGGCATCGGCGGCATCACCGACCTGCACTTCAAGTACGTGGTGCAGGAGACGGACTTCGACGCGAACGGCGTCAGCATCGGAGCCGACGCGATCCGCCTCAACGGCGGCAGCATCACCACCGCCGACCGCGCCACCGCCGCCGACCTGAGCCACGCGGCGCTGCCCGACGACGCCACCCGCAGGGTGGACGGCATCCAGGTCACCGGTCCGGCGCTCACCCGCATCTACTTCGTCGGGGTTCCGGACAGCGGCGACGCCTACCAGCGCGGCGAGACGATCAGCATCCACGTGATCTTCGACCGCCTGGTGACGGTCAGCGGCAGCCCTCAGGTGGAGCTGACCATCGGCAGCCGGACCGCGCGGGCGACCCTCTCCAGCTACGGCCTCGGCGTCCGGGTGCTGGGATTCGAGTACGAGGTGCAGGCACTCGACGCCGACGCGGACGGCGTCAGCATCGCGGCCAACGCCGTGCGCCTCAACGGCGGCAGCATCACCGCCACCGACGGCACCACCGCCGCGCGGCTGACCCATCCCGCGGTCGCCGACGACCTTACCCGCAAGGTGGGCCGGGTGAGGGAGGCTACCACGGCGGCGGCCGTGAGCAGCCTGTTCGTCAGCTCGTCACCGGCCGGCGGAGATACCTACGAGCGCGGCGAAACCATCGAAGTGCGGGTCGTGTTCAATCGCAGGGTCACGGTGACCGGTACGCCGCGGGTGGAGCTGACCATCGGCGGCCGGACCAGGGCGGCACTCTTCTGGGGCACCCACTACGGCCGCACGCTGTCCTTCAACTACGCGGTCCAGGCCTCCGACCTGGACCGCGACGGGATCGCCGTCGCGGCCGATGCCATCCGGCTCGGCGACGGCAGCATCAAGGCGGCCGACGGCGTCACCGACGCCGTGCTGACCCACGCTGCGCTGGCGGCGGATCCCGGCCGCAAGGTGGAAGGCAGCCTGGTGACGGCGCCGACGGTAAGCGCCGTGTCCATCGCCTCCCGGCCGCGCAGCGGCACCACCTACGGGCGCGGCGAGACGATCGTGGTCACGGTCGGCTTCAACGAGCCGGTGACGGTAACCGGAGCGCCGGAACTGGCCCTGACGCTGGGCAGCGTGACGCGCAGCGCCGCGTTCGTGCGCTCCGCCGAGCGCAGCCTGTGGTTCCGCTACCGGGTAGTGGGTGACGACCGTGACGCCGACGGCATCGGCATCGCCGCCGGCGCGCTGACCCTGAACGGCGGCAGCATCACCGACCGCACCGATAATGCCGCGCAGCTCGATCTCGGCGTTCACGCCGTCGCCGGCGCCGCCGGACACCGGGTGGATGGCGCGCTGGTGGACAGCATCGCGCCCGAGGTCACCGCCGTTACGCTGATCTCGGCACCGCAGAGCGGCAGCACCTTCGTGTTCGGCGAGACGATCGAGATCGAGGTGCGCTTCAACGAGCCGGTGACCGTCACCGGTGCGCCGCGGCTGACTCTGAGCATCGGCAGCGGCCGACGCGGAGCGGGCTACGCGTCTTCCCGCGAACGGGTCGTTCGCTTCCGCTACGTCGTGCAGGACGGAGACAGCGGTGCGCTGGGCGCCGCCGTGGATGCCCTGGCCCTGAACGGCGGCGCCATTCTCGATGCGGCCGGCAACGCCGCCGTGCTGCGCCTCGGCAGCGCGAACCTCGCCTTCGGCGTCACGGTGAACGGCGTCGAACCGGATGACGATCCGCCCACGGTGAGCAGCGTGCTGTTCGAGTCACTCCCGCCGGGCGGCGGCGACTATGCCCGTGGCGACAGCGTACAGGTCGCGGTGCGCTTCAACGAGCCGGTGACGGTAACCGGCATGCCGCGGCTGGCACTCGCGGTCGGCACGGCAGAGCGCCACGCCGCGTTCTTCTCCTCCGGGCAGGAGTACGTACGGTTCCGCTACACCGTACAGCAACAGGACCGCGACGCAGACGGAATCGGCGTGGCCGCCGAGGGCCTGAGCCTCAACGGCGGTACCATCGCCGACGGCGCGGGCAACCCGGCGGACCTGAGTCTGGCCGCGGCCGCCATCGGATCGGGCCACGCGGTGAATGGCGGCGAGAAGACCCGGACCAGGCCGACGCGCGCGGCGGTCACTTCGGCACCGCGCAGCGGCGGCACCTACGGCCGCGGCGAGAGCGTCGACGTGGAGGTGCAGTTCAACAAGGAGGTGACGGTCGCCGGCCAGCCGCAGTTGGAGCTGACCATCGGCTCGAGCCCGTCGGGGGCGTCGCGCAGCCGCCGCGGCACCGCGAGCCAGACCGGCGCCGCGCCGAAGCGCCTGGCGAATTTCGTGTCCGGCGCCAACGAGCGCCTGCACTTCCGCTACGTGGTGCGGGCGGCGGACGACTCCCTCGGCGGCGGAATCGCCATCGCCGCGGACGCGCTGCGGCTGAACGGCGCCAGCATCACCGACGCTGCCGGCGAGCCGGTGGCGGCGCACAACCTGCGGCTGGACGGCGCCGAGGTCGTGCACGGCGACCCGGTGGATGGCGGGGTGAACGAACCGGCGACGGCGGAGCGGGTCGCGGTGACCTCGGCACCGCAGGGCCACCGCACTTACCGGCTCGGCGAAGCGATCGTCGTGGAGGTCCGGTTCAGCACCGAAGTGGCGGTCAGCGGCGCCCCGCAACTGGAGTTGGCCATCGACGGAACCGGCACGGCGACGCGGCGGGCGAGCTTCGTCGACGCGGACCGGGACATTTTGCGCTTCCGGTACCCGGTGCAGGCGGACGACGACGACAGCGACGGGATCGGCATCCCCGCGAACGCGCTGCACCTGAACGGCGGCGCGATCGTCGACCTCCTGGGAGATGCGGTAGAGCTGGGCTTGGGCCAGGCGGAACTCGTCATCCCAGCGGACAAGGTGAACGGGCAGACAGCGGACAGCACGCCTCCCGTCGTGGAGTCGGTGGCCATCGTGTCGAAGCCGCCGGCCGGCAGATACGCATACGCTGACCGGATTTCGATGGAAGTCACGTTCAGTGAGCCGGTCGAAGTTACCGGCAACCCGCAACTGGAATTTCGCGTCGGCACCGGCAGTCGCAGAGCCGGGTTCTCGCAAGGGATCGGGCCGAGGTCCGACACGATCGAATTCGTCTATGCGGTTCAGAAGGGTGACCGCGACGACGATGGAGTCGCCATTCCTGCCGATGCGTTGCGTCTGAACGGCGGCTCAATCCGCGACGGCAGTGGTAACGACGCAGATTTGAGCACCAGCGCGGTACAGCCGTCTACGGATCACGCGGTCGACGCGGTCGACGCAGGCGTGCTGATTGGATGCAAACAGCCTGTGACCGGTGCGCGCACCGTGTCCCAGGCCGCGGCCGGCGGTAGCGACAGCGCGCATGACCACCATGACCTGGAGCTCGCCCTGCAGTTGGAGGAGAACCGAGACGGCAGCGAGCGCCCCGTTCATCTCGGCTGTGTAGCGCTCGCTGCCCCGGATCGCCATTTCTCCTATGCGATCACGGCGGGGAACGACGAGGAGCGTTTCGCGGTCGGCGCGGCCGACGGGCTGCTCAGCTACGTCGGCAGAGGTGAGGACGCCGAGCACACCCGGGAGTACCCGTTGACCATCACCGCGCAGGATGGACCGGAGGCGCTGGTGCTGATGGTACGAGTCGCGGTCGTGGATGTGAACGACCACGGTTTGGTGACCCTGTCGACGACGCAGCCACGTACCGGGGAAGAGCTGTCGGCCCGACTCGAAGATCAGGACGATCACGTGCGCGATCTGCGCTGGCAGTGGTGGCGGCGGACCGCGCTGGACGGCGAGTGGACCGCCATCGTCGATGCGACGGCATCCAGCTATACGCCGGCCGCGGCCGATGCCGGGTCCTACCTGCAGGCGAGGGTCACCTACGCCGACGTGCACGGCAATCAGGGAGCCGAGAGCGAACGGACGGAGGCTGTGGAAGGTGGCCCGAACCGCCGTGACCGGATGCTCCAGTTGGGGCTGGCCGGCTTCGGTCGCGCCGTGGCGACAAGCGCCGTGAACGTCATCGGCCAGCGGTTCGCGCTGCCCGCGGCGCCAGAGTCGCATCGCGCGAGAGTCGACGTTACCTTGAACCGGCGGTCCATAGCCCTCACCGAATTGGGAAATACGCAAGCGAGAGCCAGGTTGGTAAGCAGCCTTGCCGAGGCTTTCGGAGTACACGTGACCCCTGACCGCACGGTTTCCTTCCAGCCCTCGCCCGGCGAGGCGCTTCTGGCCAACAGCTCGTTCAGCGTTGGGCGTCGCCACGGCGCAGGGCGATGGGGATTCTGGGGAGCTGGCGACCTGAGCCGCTTCGAAGGCGATCTTGACGGGATCAAACAGGAAGGCGACGTGATCGCGGGCTATCTGGGTGCGGACTATCGCGTCTCCCCAAGCGCCCTGCTCGGCCTGGCCGCCTCCTACGGCACGCTCGATCTCACGTCGGCGACCGAGGAGGACGGCGACGCGACGCTCACGAGCCATCTCGTCAACGTGTATCCGTACGGATCCTGGGCGCCGGTGGAGGGGCTGGGTCTGTGGGGTCTGGCCGGCCTGGGTACGGGCGGCGCTCGGCTCAAGGACGCCGGCGGCAGCCGGGACGGCGACCTGCGCATGTGGCTGGGCGCCACCGGGCAGCGTGTCGAGCTGCTGTCCGGCAGCGTGCTGTCCGTTGCAGCGAAGAGCGACGGGTTCATCACCGGCGTGATGTCCGGCGGTGGCCTGCCCTCCGTAGGTGCCAACGCCTGGCGCGTGCGCGTGCTGTTGGAGGGCGGTGTGGAATGGCGGGCCGGGGACTCGGTGCTGTCCGGGAGCGCCGAGCTGGGCGGACGCCTGGATGGCGGTGACGCGGAACATGGGCTGGGCGTGGAGACGGGAGCGGAGATCAGCTTCAGGCATACGGGTATCGGTCTGGGCCTGAGCGGCCGTGGGCGGATGCTGCTGGTGCACGAGGATTCCAGGCTGCGCGACTGGGGGGTGAGCGCGATGCTGGGCTGGCGGCCGCCGGGGCTCGGTTCGGGGCCGGCCGTTTCGATCACCCCGGTGTGGGGTTTACCGGCAGGCGGCGTCACGCGGCTCTGGCATGACCGCACCGTGATCCTCGCCGATCACGGCGGTGGCTCGCCCACGCGCGACGGGTCAAGGTGGCTGCCGGATTCGGCGGCTGTGAAGCTCAGCTACGCGCTCGAAGTGCGGGATGTCGGGCGGCTGGAGCCCTATGCGGAGGTCGGAATCGAAGACGAGGACGCACGTCTCTTACGAATCGGCGTTGCCGTGGACGTACCCGAAACAACCGGACCGCTCCGGATGCAGATCGAAGCGTTCGGACAGCGCACCGCCGAGACCGGCAACTCCTCCAGCTATCGCGTCGGACTCGAAGGCACTCTGGGGTACTGAGTCGATGTCTGCAAAGCGGCGATACTCCCTGCGTGCGGTCGCACCGTTCGCCATGGCTGTTCTGTTGACCGCGGTAGGCTGCGAGAACGAGACGCCCGTGGCCGTTCCCCCGGTCCAGCCCGATGTGTCGATTGCCGACGCTCGGGTCACCGAGGGGGACATCGGCTTCAGCGAAGCCGTGTTCGACGTGACGCTCAGTCACGACACGAGCGAGACGGTGACCGTATCCTACGCGACGGCAGACGGCACGGCGACGGCGGGCGACGACTACCAGGCGGCGAGCGGTGTGCTGACCGTGGCGGCCGGCCAAGTGTCGGCTCGCATCAGGGTGCTGGTGAACGGCGACGACGTTGACGAGAACGACGAGACGTTCACGGTGACGCTGCGGGACGCGTCCAACGCGGCGCTTGTCGACGCCACGGCTACCGGGACGATCGTGGACGATGACGATCCGCCGCCGGAGCCAGGAAGTGTGTTCCGTGACTGTGCTGCTTGCCCCGCGATGGTGGTCGTGCCGGGAGGCAGCTTCACGATGGGGTCGCCGGCATCGGAAGCCGGGCGGCATGACGACGAGCGGCTGGCACGGATGACGATTGAAGGGCCTTTCGCGGTGGGGACTCACGAGGTCACGTTTGCGGAATGGGACGCATGTGTCGCCGGCGGCGGATGCGGCGGATATCGCCCTCACGACGAAGGCTGGGGACGCGGCGAGCTGCCCGTGATCAACGTGAGCTGGAACGACGCACAGGCATATGTCGCGTGGCTGTCCGCGACCACCGGAGAGAACTATCGGTTGCCGAGCGAGGCGGAGTGGGAGTACGTGGCGCGTGCCGGGACGACGACCCCGTTTCACACGGGCGAGACGATCTCTACCGATCAGGCCAACTATGACGGGCTGAGCGCTCCGTACGGTCCCGGGCAAACCGGGGTCTACCGGGCACGCACGATAGCCGTAGGCTCACTCTCGCGGAATGAGTTCGGACTGTATGACGTGCACGGCAACGTCGCCGAGCTGGTGTCGGACTGTTACGATACGGAGGCGGCGACCCAGGGTGAGTGTAGCGGCCGCGTGGTGCGCGGCGGCTCGTGGGGCGCAAGACCGGAGTTTCTCCGCTCGGCATATCGAGGCTGGTGCGCTCCGACACTTCGCAGCCAGCTCAACGGCTTTCGGGTTGCCCGAACGTTCGCGACGGAATGAGCGCGGGCCGCCGCGAGCATCGTCGCAAACAGTGCGTTACCGGCCCTTGGCGCGGCGCAACTCCTCGAACACCTCCGGGCTCGGCGGATAGTAGCGACCCGGGCACACGCCCTCGGAGCGGATCTTCCGCTTGACGTAATTCTCGGCCTCCTCGTGCTCGATCGCCCACTCCATCACCGCCACGGCCATCCACGACGGCACCACCAGGACGCCGTCGTTGTCGCCGACCATCACGTCACCGGGGCGCACCAGCGCGCCGCCGCACTGGATCTGCCCATTCTCCTCGGCCGGAGTCGCCTCCACGCTGCCGTGGAAGCTGCGCTGCGTGGCGTACACGGTCAGCCCGTAGTCCTCGTCGACGATCACGTCGAGGTCGCGGATGGCGCCGTCGATCACCACGCCGTCCGCGCGGCTCATGGCGAGCTGCAGCAGCTTGACGTCGCCCGCCACCACGTCCTTGCGTGATCCCATGATGTCCGCCACCAGGACGTCTCCCGGTCCGCACCGCCCCATTGCCAGGAACTCCAGTTCATCCTCGCCGCCGGTTCTCTCGCTCGCCAGGTCGGGCCGCACGGGGAGGAACCTGAGCGTCCGCGCCCGCGCGGCGAATCGCTCCCGGCCGGGCGTGAGCCTGGTCAATCCCTCGCAGACGTTGAGCCGGGAGCCGAAGTTGCAGACCCCGGCGTACACGGTCACCGTCGGGATCGACTTCAGTCCATCCAGAACTTCCTGCGGTACTTCCACGGGCTTCATGTCGAATGTGGGCATCTGCATGATCTCAAGCGAGGAATGATACCGTCTCGATGCGCGTGCCGTGGAAGTATCGGCGGGTTTGCTCGCCGCTGGTGATGGCGTCCCACAGCGCTTCCGGCGTGGTGCGGATGAAACTCTCGTACTCGTGCCGCAGGGCACCCCGTTCAGCGTGCGGCATGGAGACCATCACTCGAGAATGCCCGGATCGACGTCGTGGGCGATGCAGGCGACGCAGTCGCCCTGCCCGACGAGGGAGGGGCCGCGGCTGCCGAGGAGCACGCCCGCCGTCAGCGCGACGACGGCAGCCGGCTCCCGGTCCGGGCGCTCGAGGAAGTGGACCTGACCGACCTTCTCCCCGGCCTCCACACTGCTGCCCAGATCGACGACGCTCTCGTAGATCCCCGACTCGGGCGCGAAGCGGTAGTCCTGGCGGTCGAGTGACTGCACCCAGCGCGTCGGCGGCAGGCCGAGCTCGGCTCGCGAGCGCTTCTTCCCCGCCACGACGCCGAGGTGGACCAGCACGTTGCGCAGACCTTCCTGGCTCAGCCGGTGCACCCTTGCCGGGACGGGCTCGCCGCCGCCCATCTCTGTCGTGACGACGACCTTGCCCTGGCGCTCCGCCTCGACGGGCAGCAGACCGCTTCCGGCGATGTCGGTGTAGAGCAACGCGAAATCCGTGTTGTACGCCTCCGCCGCGGCCACCATCTTCCGCCGTTGATCACGGTCCGGCACCAGGTGCATGTGCGCGCACGGGTAGAAGTCGAAGCTGCGCCCACCGGAGTGCAGGTCGATGACGACGTCCGCCATGGGGAAGAGGTGGGTCGTCACGTAGTGCGCCAGCATCTCCGAAACGGAGCCGGTCGGATCGCCGGGGAAGCAGCGGTTGAAGTTCCTCCCGTCCAGCGGCGACAGGCGGGCGGCGGCCTTCGCCGCGGGCACGCTGAGCGCCGGGATCATGATGAGCCGGCCTCGGACAACCTCGAGTGGCAGGTCCCGGCAGAGCTTGAGGATCGCGACCTGCCCCGGATACTCGTCGCCGTGGTTTCCCGCCATGAGCAGGACGGTCGGCCCCTCGCCGGCGGCGAGCACCGCCACCGGGACCTGCAGGTTGGCCCAGCCGCCCAGGTTGTGCGAGTACGGGACTGCGAGGTGACCGACTTGCTTGCCGGGCTTCTCGTAGTCGACGGTAGCGCTGATCTGCGTGCTTTCCATTGTTCGCAAGCAGTGTAAACGAAAGGCAGTGGCCGGGGTCTTGGTCATTCCCGGACTCTCCCCGGGCGACCCGGGCTTCGCAGCCGTCACGGTCGAGCCGCCCACCGGCGCTCGCCGCCGTGTCAGCCAACTCCACTTCTCTACTCCCTTGCCTGTCGCCCCGCCCGAACTCCCAACTCGCATGGAGCGGGGCGCAACGTGCCGCGCCCACCGCGCGTCGAACTGCATTCGCGGATATCTTGACAATCGGATGCAGGTGTGCCAGCGTAACAGGCGGACAATTGTCTTGTCCGAAACACCAAAAGGAGCAACGATGAAAAAGATACCTCTTCTACTGTTAGTTGGGTTGTTGGGATTCTCTGCTTTTGCCACCGGCACCGGCGAGGAAAGCGATACCTCAGCACCTGCGGCGACCATGGCAACAGGGGACTTCGAGTGGGAGTATATGGCGGATACGTCGCCGATCACGATCCAGTTCTGGCAAAACACGTGGGGCGGTTGCAGGCCCGCAGTTCGCTGGGACGATGGTCTGGTCTCCCAATTCATCACCCAACAAACCGGTGTCACGCTCGATATGGAAGTGCTGGAGGGTGAAGAAGACGAAGTATTGGCACCGATGATCGCATCGGGTGACCTGCCGGAAATGCTGGCTTTCGGAAATTACACAAGTCCCCTGCTCCAGCAGATCATCGATGCCGGCATGGTACACGCGATCGGTGACCTGATCGATGAATACGCTCCCAAGACGTGGGATCTGGTACCGCCTGCCTATCACACGTACCATACTGCCGATGACGGCAAGATGTGGTATTGGGCAGGGTTCATGTACTATGCCGAGGTGATGGAAGCCTTCGAGGAGATAAACGTGCCCTTCACGAGTGGAGAAGGCATCATGTTCACCAGGCGGGACATCCTGGAGGCGTACGGCAAGGACGACATAACCACGCTGAGCGAGTACGACGACTATCTCAGATTCGCTCATGCAAATTACCCGGATGTCCTGCCGATCGACTTCGGCGGCAGCGTGTCCGACCTGTTGTTCGGAAGGGCCGGTAACAACATGTTCCGAGGTACGTTCGGCATGCACGTCTCCGGATACTACCCGCAGGGCGACGAGGTGCAACTGCTGTTCAGAGATCCCAGGTATCTGGAGTTCCTGCAATGGTTGAATAGCCTGTACCAGGATGGCCTGATCACAAAGGGCCAATTCACCGAACAGACGCAGCAATCCGAGGAGAGACTGTACTCGGCCGGCTACGTGAGTACCGTGGGTGCCATCTTCAATGTCGATAACACGGTCAATACGACCATCAGGCAAAACGACGGCAACGACGACAGGACGTACACCGACATCGGCCCGATCGTGAAGCAGGGCGTCGAGTTCACGAAACCGACGATCAGAAACAAGGGCTACAACGGGCTGGTAATAACCAAGAACGCGGAGCGGCCCGACAGAGCCATCAGGTTCCTCCAATGGGCACTCACCGAGGAGGGGCAAACCACGTTGATCCTGGGCGCTGAGGGAGAAACGTGGGACTGGGTTGATGGCAAGAAAGTGATGAAGCAATCAGCTCAGGATGAGCTGAACGCCAGCTTCGTGGACTATGCCTCGAAGTACGGTGTTCTCTGTAGATGGGTGCCGTTCTGCGATACGTACTACTGGACGCTGTATGTGGATGACTATCTTGGGGCCTCACCCGAACACAGGGCAACGATGGAGCAACGACTCAAGCCTTTCGTGGTCGATGCCTGGGATCTCGGATTTGCGGAACTGGCAAGTTCGTGGTTGCCTGGAAGCGATGTCGACATCAAGCACACCCAGGTGGAGGAGGCGATGGCCGTCGCCGCATCCAGAATGGTGGTTGCCGATTCCGCGGATGAGCTCATGAAGATCTACAACGCAGCGTTGGAAGAGATCGATCGCCTGGGGGCCCGCGACGTGGAGACCGCCTTGACCGAGGAGCATGGGAGACAATTGGCGCAGCTCGGCAGACAGTGAGTTGAGGATGTGCATTTGTTCTTCGGCCGTATAGCACACGGCCCGGCCGAAGACGGTTGCACTCGGACGAAAGACCTTCAGGCACGTGAGAATCCCGGGCCTGAAGGTCTTTCTGTGTAAGTGACTGCCAGCGATCCGGTCGGGTCGGCAGCCAGGGAGCAAGAGTGAGGACCATAGCCATCATAAGGAACGACAGTGATCTGAAGGGCACGCTGCAGATAACACACGGCGAGATATCCGGATTGGAGCGCGAAAACTGTGCTGGAAATATAGATCAGCAGGGACGGAGCTTCGCGCTCGCTGCAGACGGCGAGTGCAGATTGAAGGTAACCATCGACAGCCATTCACTGGAACCTGGCGCCTTCGCGACCATCGTCAGCCTCACCACGACCGATGATGGCTTCAGCTTCTTCTTGCGAGACGTAAGCAAGGATTACCCCGTTTACGTAGCTGAATACAAGACGATAGTGACAGACGGAGACGACCGGCGCAGCTTCGATGCGATCGCGCAGGAGATCGACTCGAGGAACGGCTGCTCCAAGCTCGAGGAGTATGCATGTGCCGAGGAGGAGTCGTTCGATAGCGCGGCCAAGGAGACCAGGGAGCTGAAGTGCGTGACCTGGCTGGGTATCAGCCGTGACATACGGGTATTCGAGATCGGCACCAGACTGACGTCGGGCACCACGGACCCCTGGGACTGGGTCAAACCGAGATATCACAAGCGGGATGTCACGGTTCCGGAGCTCGGCGACGAGGGGATCGTTTACAATTATTTCGCGGGCAGAGGACTGGGCTGCATACAGGGCCTGGAGCGCAGGCTCGAGGACGGAGTACTGCCCATCCTGAATACCAAGCACGCGGATGAGGACGTCGTGTATGCGTCTAAGATGTTCGTGACGCTCGAAAAGGACGTCTTGCGCGAGGACCGCGTTGAGGGCACCAACATACTGGTCGCCGATCACTACTCGGAAGCGAGCATGCTGACGGCGGACCAGAACGCGGAGATGGAGAAGATACATGATCGGGAGATCCTCAAGGACGACGAGACGGTCATATACATCAGAGTCACCGCCACCAACACGGGCGGCGCGCCGCGGTACTCCTGGGTTCGTATTCCGGAGGCGAATGTTTTCGTCAACCCAGGCAAATCCAGCCTCACCTCGTCGTACGACGCCACGAAGGGCTACGGGTCCTTTAGCGACGAACGTGTGTACCTGGTGGCGACGCTGAACGGCAGGCCTGTGCCGCAGCAGGAAATGGCAGTCCTGCTCGCGCCGGGTGAGAGCATCGAATACCTGTTCAAGATTCCGCACCGGCCCGTATCAACGGAGAGAGCGGATGCGCTCGCGGGACAAAGCTATCGCAGACATTACGATGCGTGCAAGGCCTTTTGGACGCGTAAGATCGATCGCATGGCGTCGGTGAGCGTCCCGGAAAAGAGAATCGAAGAGATGATGCGGGCAGGCAAGCTGCACTTGGATCTTGTCTGCTATGGCAATGAACCGAATGCGTCGGTAGCTCCCGTCGTGGGGGTCTACAGCCCCATCGGCTCCGAAAGCTCGCCCATTATTCAGTACCTGGATTCGGTTGGGGACCACGACCTCGCCAGAAGAGCCATAATGTACTTCATCGAGAAACAGCACGACGATGGATTCATGCAGAACTTCGGCAACTACATGCTGGAGACCGGGGCTGTGCTTTGGAACATCGGTGAGCATTACCGGTACACGAGGGACGTCGACTGGATCGGATCGATCAAGGACAACATCCTGAGGGCATGTGCGTACCTGTTCAGATGGATCGAGCGCAACGAAACGGAGGAGTTCCGCGCCAAAGGCTACTACGGGATGATCGACGGCAAGGTCGCAGACCCGGAGGACCCGTACCACTCATACATGCTGAACGGTTATGCATACCTTGGCCTGATGCGGTCAGCGGAGGTCCTGGAGGACCTGGACAACGAAGAGTCGGAACGGATCAGAGCGCGGGCGACAAGGCTGCTGAAGGACATCAGAAGGGCGTTGGAGAAGAACCTGAGAGAATCGCCAGTCATTCCGCTGGGGAACGGACGCTGGTGTCCCGCGGCACCCCCGTGGGCGGAAAACCGCGGTCCCGTGGTCTTGTATGCGGAGGGAGGTTCGGCGTTCACTCACGGGACCTTCACCGCGAGGGATGGACACACGGGGCCGATGTATCTGCTCTTGCAGGAAGTGGTCGATCCCAACGAAGCATACGGGGACTTTATCGTCAACAGTTCTGCGGAGCTGTTGTTCCAGCGGAACGTGATGTTCAGCCAGCCCTACTACAGTCCTCATCCATACGCACATTTGCGAAGGGGGGAGAGAAACGCATTCTTGAAGGAGTACTACAACAACGTCTCCAGTCTTGCCGATCGAGAAACCTATACCTTCTGGGAGCACTACTACCAGGTGAGCCCCCACAAGACGCACGAAGAGGCGTGGTTCCTGATGCGAAGCCGGTGGATGCTCTATCTCGAAGACGGCGATCACCTGTCGATCTTGCCCGGGGTCCCGCGCGAGTGGCTGACGCACGGGAAATCGATCGACGTGAGTGGCATGAGAAGCTATTTTGGGCGCATTGACCTTCACGTGAAATCGAACGTCGATGATGGGACGATCACGATATCGATACGGATCAGTGACTTGATGCGCTCGCTGCCGGAGAGGATGACCGTACACGTGCCGCACCCCACCGGCCTGAAAGCTGGAAGAGTCAGCGCCGGCGCCTATGACCGCGACCGCGAGACGGTTCTCATCGAGGATTTTTCGGGGGAGGCGCGTTTGGAGGTCAACTGGTGACGGTGGTCGGCGAGACCAGGGTTGTCGGCAAGAACCGGCTGCTGAGAAAGGTCAACGAGCAGAAGTACCTGCTGCTGCTGGTCATGCCGGCCGTGGTGTGGCTGTTCATCTTTGCCTACATGCCGATATACGGAGTGATCATAGCATTCAAGGACTACAACGTGGGAGTCGGCATCTGGGGGAGCCCCTGGAGCGGATTCGACCATTTCCAGGATTTGTTCACCGACAGGCTCTTTTACAACGCGCTGAGAAACACGTTTCTGATAAGCGCGGCGAAGCTCGTCATAGGCTTTCCCGTGCCCATCGTATTCGCGCTCATGTTGAACGAGCTGAAGGGGATGAGACTGTTCAAGAAGAGCGTGCAGACGCTCACGTACATGCCCCATTTTCTCTCGTGGGCGTTCGTAGCGGCGTTCCTGATAACATTCTTCTCCGAGTCCGGCATGATCAACTACCTGTTGACTTCGCTGAGCATCGTCAGCGAGCCGTACGCGTTCCTTGCCGACAGGCTGTCGTTCTTTTCGATCGTGGTGCTGAGCGACATCTGGAAGTTCTTCGGCTTCAGCTCCATCATATACCTTGCGGCCATCTCGACGATCAGTCCGACCCTCTATGAAGCGGCATACATCGACGGCGCATCGCGATTCCAGAGGGCTTGGTACATTACTATTCCCGGCATAAAGCCGACGGTGATAATCCTGCTGATTCTGGCGATCAGCCGGATGATGACGCAGAACTTCGAGCAACTGTTTCTCATGCAGAACATCCTTGTCCTGGATGTCGCTGAGATCCTGGAGACGTATACGTACAAGATGGGATTGCAGAAGGCCAGGTTCTCGTATTCGACCGCCGTCGGACTGTTTCAGTCGGTCGTGGCGTTCATGTTGCTATTCTCGGCAAACAGATTCTCGAGGTGGTATACCGGTGAGAGCATTTTCTAGCTCGGAGGTGAAGTCGGATCGCAGAGAGCCGCAGAGGAAGGCGCTCGACAAGAATACGACATTCGATTACCTCAACGTTCTCATGCTCGTGTTCCTGGCTGTCGTTTGCGTCTATCCTTGTTATCTGGTGCTGGTGTTGTCGTTGAATGATCCCGTTGACGCACTTCGCGGGCGTCTCTTCTTCTACCCGAGGATCATTACCTTGGACAATTTCCTGTTCTTTTTCAAGGACCCCTCCCTGTTTCGGGCGTTCTACATTTCCGTGGCGAGGACGGTCATAGGATCCTTGACGAGCGTATTCTTCACCGCTTGCTTCGCATATGGCGTGTCGAAGAAGCATCTCGTTGGCAGAAAGACGATTCTCACCTACATGCTGATAACGATGTATATCAACGGAGGTCTGATACCGTTCTTCTTGTTGATAAGGAGCATCGGTCTGTACCGGAACTTTCTGGTGTATATCATTCCGCTTCTCTTCAACGCGTTCAACGCGATCATCATGATGACGTTCTTCAGGGGTCTGTCGGCGGAGATCGAAGAATCGGCGAAGATAGACGGCGCAAATGATCTGCGCATCTTTCTCGTGATCGTGTTGCCCGTTTCGAAAGCGGTCATCGCAGCGATAATCCTGTTCAACGCGGTTTGGCAGTGGAACAGTTGGTTCGATTCGATGATCTTTGGAGGCAAGGATCTCGCTACGCTCCAATTCAAGCTGGTTCAGATCATCAGAGACGTGGACGCCGCAAAGGAACTCGCGCTGCAGAACCCCGCGTTCGGTAACATCATGGGCTACAAGCCCACCCTGGAGTCGGTGAAGGCGACGGCGATGGCGGTGACCATCATACCGATCATCCTGGTATATCCGTTCTTGCAGAGATACTTCGTCAAGGGGATCATGATCGGATCGATCAAGGGTTAGGGCGAGCGGCCGGCGGGCTACGTGAGCGTGGCGTTTGCGCAGGAGGGGCGGAGGGAGCACGCCGCACAGCGCGGCTGATGCGCCAGGCACACTTCGCGGCCATGGCGGACGAGTAGGGCGTGATACTCGCCCAGCAACTCGGGGTCGGCCGGGAGATCGGCAGTCAGCGACCGCTGAAAGCGGGCGTAGCTTTCGTGTGCCGATGGTTCGCCGAGCCGGGAGAAGATGCGCCGCGCGTAGGCGTCGACCACGAAAGTGGGGATGCCCACGGCGTACAGCATGATCGCGTCGGCGGTCTCCGGACCGATGCCGTGCACGGCCAGCAGCTCGGAGCGCAGGCTGGCGGCGCCGGCCGCCCGCATCCGGGCGACATCATCGCCGTAGCGTTCCAGGTACGCGCAGAGCGCGTGCAGCTTCCGCGCCTTGGTGCGAAAGAACCCGCTCGCGCGGATGTGCGCGGCCAGGGACTCGACGGGCTCCGAGCGCATGCGGGCGGGGTCCAGCAGGCCAGTCCGCCGCAGGGAATCGATCGCGCGTGCGGCGTTGGCCCAGGCCGTGCGCTGGACGAGGACGGCGCCGACCATCGTCTCGAACGGCGACTCGCTCGGCCACCAGCCCTGGGACCCGTGCTGTTCGAGGAGGAGCTCATAGACGCGGATACGGTGGATCACGCGTCACACGATAGCGCGAGGTACACGTTGTGAATCACCGGCGGCTGCGACAGTGTGGGGCCACGGAGGTGGCGTGATGGCAGGAACCGCGCAGATCGGGATGGGCCTGGTGAGCTTCGCGCATCCGCATCAGCGGCCGTGGGCCGATGCGTTCTCGGAGCGCGAGGAAGTGCGGGTGGTGGCGGTATGGGACGCGGACGAGCATCGCGCTGACCGGGAAGCCGCACGACTGGGTGTGGAGGCGCACGGCAGCCTGGGTGACCTCCTGGCCAGGAGCGATGTCGACGCCGTGTCGATCTGTTCCGAGAACGCCCACCATGCGGATCAGGCCGTGGCGGCCCTGGCTGCCGGCAGTCACGTCCTCCTGCAGAAACCGATGGCGGCGACGGTGGGCGACGCCGACCGCATCTTCGCGGCCGCGAACGACAGCGGTGCCATCTTCATGCAGGCATACAACCTGCGCTTCGACGCGCTGCACCTGGAGGTGCGGCGGCTGCTCGACGACGGCGTGATCGGGCGCGTGCACACGGTGCGCCGACGCCACAGCCACCACTTCGCCATCGACCGCGCCGACCGCGAGGGCGTGCTGGGCTGGATGACCGATCCGGTGCTCGCCGGCGGCGGCGCGCTGATGGACGAGGGAGCCCACGCGCTCCTCTGGTTCCTGTGGATGTTCGGGATGCCGCGGGCGGTCACCGCCTGGATGGCCGACGGCACGCCGGGCCTGGCGGTGGAGGACAGCGCCCACCTGCTGCTGGACCTGGGCGAGGGCTGCACCGGCAGCCTGCAGACCGGGTGGACGGAGGTCGCCGGCGGCCCCACGATCGAGGTCTACGGCGACGGCGGCACGATCCTTGCGACCGGCACGGACGTCGCGACCAGCCGCAACCCCGCGCCCGGGACGCCGCCGCTGCAGGTCTACCGGAACGCGACCGGGACCTGGGAGTTCCCGGAGGTGGAGCTGCCGGCCTCGCGCGCGACGCTGCCGCCGAACGCGTTCGTCGACTGCCTGCTCGCGGGAGGGCCGTCACCGGTGCCGGCCGGACAGGCGCGCGACGCCGTGGCGATCGCCGCAGCCGCCTACGAGTCGGCCCGCAGCGGCCGCACCGTGCGGCTGGTCTGACAGGGTCGATGGATCGCGGCGGTTCGGTCACAGTGGGTGCCATGGCACGGAGCGGAGACCGAACCGATTGGCGGCTGATCTACGTCAGCGATCCATCGAGCATGACCAACTACGACTTCGACCCGGGACACCCGCGACCGCTGATCACCACCCAGCCCACCACCGTCGAGGAGCTGCGCCGGGTGGTGGACAACATCGCGCTGAGCGGCGCCGACACGCTGATCCAGGAGGTCTACAACGCGGCCTGGACCATGTTCTTCCGCTCCGAGCGGTTCGAGTACGACGCCCGCCCGCAGCACCGGCGCTTCATTCCCCTGATGGACCAGGGAATCATGCCGCTGCAGGTGCTGCTGGAGCGGGCGCGGGAACGCGGGATGGGCTTCATGGCCGGATTCCGGATGAACGACAGCCACGGCGCGCCCGACCAGGGCGGCATGTTCCTGCACACGCATCCGGAGTGGAAGCTCACCGAGCTGCCGGACGGGGCCGCCTTCGTGCCCGGCAACCGGATGGACTTCACCTTCGACGGGGTGCGCGACTACGTGTACGGGATCATGGAGGAGGTGGTCGACCGCTTCGACGTGGACGGCCTGGAGCTGACGTTCCGCGAGGGCCTCTACTTTCCCGCGCCGCGCGGCGACCGCAGCATCTCCCGCGCGCGGCAGCCGCTCATGACCGGCCTCATCGAACGTGCGCGGGCGCTGCTCGATCAGCGCGGCGCCGAGCGGGGCCGGCGGCTGCAACTCGGCGTGCGGGTGCCACAGACCGTCGCCGAGTGCCATGACGTCGGGCTGGACGTGCCGGCCTGGATCGCCGCCGGACTGGTGGACTACGTGGCGCCGATGGACTCCATGTACTCGGACTTCAACCCCGCCTACGAGGAGTTCAGCTCGCTCACCGCCGGCTCCTCCTGCCGCTTCTATCCCGGCGTGCTCCCCTACTGCTCGCATCGCGACCGCTCCGGGTCGGCGCTGAGCCTCGACAACTACCGCGCGCTGGTGCACACCCTGCGGCGGCAGGGCGCCGACGGCATCTCCATCTACAACTACCAGATGCACTGGGACGGGTTCCGCTCCACCGGGCGCGACAACGGGTCGGAGACCATGTACCCGACGGCGCTCGCCCACCTGCGCGAGCTGGCCGACCTGGAGCGGGTGGCGGGGGGCCCCCGCCACTACCTGTTCCACTCCATGTGGGGCGAACTCGACGCGTACCTTCCGCGGGGGACCAGCAGCGCCGGGGCGCGGCGCGATTCCGCGGTTCGGCTGCAGCGCGGCGCCGAGGAGGCCTGCGGCAGCTACCCGTTCCGCCTGTACGAGGACGTCGCCGCCGCCGGGCACGCGCGGCTCCACTTCCGCGTCGCGGGACTGACTCCCGCCGATCCCCTGGCGGTGGCGCTGAACGACGCGCCGATCACCGCCCCGCGCCTGCGCCGCATCTGGCACCCCGATGGGCGCGCCGCCCCGTACGGGCGGGCGCTGCCCGCCTACACGAGCTGCATGTTCGACCTGGAGCCCGGGTCGACGGTGATCGGCGACAACCGGCTTGCGGTCAGCGTGCCGGCCGGACGGCCGGCCGAGCTGCTGATCGACGAGGTGGAGGTGACAGTCATCCCGGCCTGACGCCGGGTTGTGCGGTACACTGCCTGCATGGCTTGGAGCGTCGTCGAGCACGTCACGATCTATCGGCATGCGGGCTGGTACGCAGCGCATCCGAACGTCATCCGCACGCCGGCCGGGGACCTGTTGGCCCTGTTCCACCGCTCGCCGGACCTGGGCCACGCCCACCACGGCCATCCCCTGTTCGACATACGGGCGTGCCGCTCGGACGACGAGGGAGCGACCTGGGGGCCGGCGGAGCTGGTCACCTGCGATCCGCTCGGCGGGGTGATCGACTTCGGCACGCACACGCTGCGCGACGGCAGCATCTTCCTTCACGCCTCGGCCGCGGAGCTGGTGCCGGAGGGGCCGACCACGCCCGGTCACACGGCGTGGACCTCACGGCCCGGCATTCCGTTCTGGATCCGTTCGCGGGACGACGGCCGCACCTGGAGCGAGCCGGTGCGCTTCCCGCGGCTGCCGGAGGGGATCTGGGGCCATCCCGCCGAACACTCCGGGGTGTCGCGCAGCCAGCTCGTCGAGCTTCCCGGCGGCCGCATCCTGCTGCCCAGCAAGGCCACCGAGCAGCCCGACGGCGGCCAGCCGTTTTTCGGCATGCTGCGCACCTCGCCTGACAACGGGGAGACCTGGGAGTACGGCGGCCGCGTCGCCGTGGATGAGGTCGCGCACTTCAGCGAGCCGGCCATCCACCGCACGCCGGGGGGCCGTCTCCTGGTCCTGCTGCGCTGCCATCCGCGCCAGCCCCACGACACCCAGTGCCGGCTGGCGCTGGTGACCTCCGACGACGACGGCTCCACCTGGTCGCCGTGGCGCTTCACCTCCATGAAGGGGTGTCCCGGGCACCTGCTGGGGCTGCGCGACGGACGCATCCTGGCCACCGTCGGTACCCGCTGGGAAGGCCAGCGCGGGTGCCTGGCGCGGGTGCTGGAGCCCGAGGGCGGCGACCTGGACGACGCTCCGGACATCCAGGTTCGCAGCGACTCGGCCGACAGCGACTGCGGCTATCCGTGGGCGCTCCAGCTCCGCGACGGCCGCGTGCTGGTGGTCTACTACTACACGTACGCCGACGGCGTCCGCGGCATCGAGGGCTCGATCCTGGCGGAGTCCGGGTAGCGCCCGGCCAACGGGAATGCACCCCGGTGCAGCCACGTCTCCGCCTGCGGCAGCGCGGCCCGATGCTCGACCTGGAGCTGGCATCGGGCTACCGGTGGTTTCTCGGCGTGACCGGCACGGCGCTGTTCGCCGTCACCGCGCTGACGACCCCCGGCGGCGTCGCCGTCCTCGGCGTGCGCAACGCGGTGCCGCTCGGCATGGCCGCCGTCATGCTGCTGGGCGCGCTCTATCACGAGCGCTGGCGCTGGAACGTGGAGCGGGGACGGGTGGAGCATCGCGTCGGCGTGGGGCCGGCGTTCCACTCCCGGTACTGGCCGCTGTCCGGGGTGCGGTCGTTGCGGCTGGGCGGCGTGCTGATCACCCTGCCCGCCGAAGCGGGGCGGAGGCCGCTGCCGGTGCGGCTCATGCGGTTCGACCTCCGCCGCAGCGCCGTGCACCTGTCGCTGTTGGAAGTCGGGGGGCGGGTACGGCGCATCGACCTGGTCAAGGGGCCCGATGGTCAGCGGCTCGTCGAGGCGGCGCAGGCCATCGTGGAAGCCTGCGGCCTGCCGCTGCACGACGAGATCCGCCGCCAGGAC
The DNA here is from genome assembly GCA_965208175.1 of Spirochaetia bacterium. Classification (GTDB taxonomy): domain Bacteria; phylum Spirochaetota; class Spirochaetia; order SZUA-6; family Bin103; genus CATQHW01. Next base: position 128,091 of record CBDBOG010000002.1, read on the forward strand.
CGCTGAGCCATGGGTGAGGGCGGTGCGCCGCGCGGACTGCGGGCGCCGCTGTGGGCCGAGGCGGCGGGGCTCGCGCTGTCGCTGGTGCTCGGCGGGCTCGGACTGCTGGCGGCCATGACCTGGCGCGGGGCGCTGTTCGCGTGGATGGAACGGCTGGCGGTCTATCCCTTCGCGGTGCCGGTGATCGACAAGGCGTTCATGATCGTCGCCGGCCTGGCGGTGCTGATCGCGATGCTGGTGGCGCAGCACCGGTTCACCGATGCCATCACCGAGCGCCGGCTCGTCCGCCGGGTGCTGGGTGCGGCCGGCGTGACGCTGCTGGCCTTCGGCGCGGCGCACCTGGCGTTCGCGGCGGCGCTGGGACCCCCCGCCTGGAGCGGGCCGCGGTTGGCGCTGGCGCTGGGCGAACTGGCTGCGGGGATCGTTCTCCTGCTGGTTCTCGCGCGCCGAGCGGGGGATCAGCGGCCGGAATCGGGCTCGAACAGCTCCTGGTCGTAGCGGTAGGCGATCGCGCAGGTGCCCCACTCCGGGTGATCGAGGTCGAGCAGCGAGTAGTCGACCGTGACGATGGTCCCGTCGTCGAAGCAGACCGTGCTGGGGTAGCCGCAGTCGTGGCACCAGGCGCTGTCGGAGAGGACGTACTCGTGGGCCACGTCGAAGCCGGCGCCGCCGTCACGGCTGACCACGGCACGGACTCCGAACGGGTAGGCGCGGTAGCCGTAGGTGATCAGCACGCTGCCGTTGGGGAGCCCACTGCCAGCGGGCAGCCGGCAGACGCTACCCGGGGCCGGCTTCTGGGAACGGGTGTTCACGGTGCGCACGTCTCCGGCGCCGACGCTGTCGTCCCGCTCACCCTCCGCGCTGCGCTCGACGGCATCGGCCGTGTCCTGCCAGCGGGTCCAGGTGACGCCGCCGTCGCAGGAGTGGGCGATGCGGTTGGGGCGGTCGTTGTGGCGCACCAGACCGACCCAGTGGCGCTCGTCCAGCGTCAGAAAACCGGTCTCCGAGGAACCGTCGCCCAGGAAGCCGTGCTGCCGCCAGGTCGCGCCGCCGTCGGCGGAGCGGAACAGGAAGCTGACGCGCTGCGCCGCCTGCGGGTTGCGGCGGTAGACCTCGGCCGTGTAGGAGCCGCGGGCGTTGAACACCAGGTCGCCCGAGGCCAGCCGGCGCATCTGTCCGTGCGGCTGCAGCAGGGTGCCGGCCGGCGGCGCGATGCGTGACGGCCGCGACCAGGTGAGGCCGCCGTCGCTCGAGCGGACCACCTCCATCCAGGGCTGCACGGTCTGGTCGTGGCTGGCCGAACCGGTGCGCCGGCCGGCGGCGTCGTAGCCGAGCACGGCGCCGTAGGCCATCACCAGGTCGCCCGTGGCGCTCTGTGCCAGCGCCGGGTTGCGGCGGTCGATGCAGCGCTCCGGATCGCTCCGTACCGCCACGCGGTACGGCGACCAGGTGGCGCCCCGGTCGGCGGAGAAGGTGATGCTGATCTCGGAGCCGCTGCCCGCGTGCGGCGCGCCGGTGCGCAGGGCGCAGCACAGCCGGCCGTCGTCGAGCAGCAGCAGCACCGGGAAGAACCCGCCGCCGCGGGAGAACGGCGGCGGCCACCGCGTGACGCTGCCGTAGTCGTTGCGCCGCGGGTCGGTCCGGCACTCGGGGAAGGTGCGGAAGTAGGGCTCGGGACCCAGCTCCTCGCGCACGCAGGGCCAGCGCGCGCCGGTGGTTACCACCGGGAAGCGCTCGACCGCCCCGGTCAGCGAGCGCTGGCGCTGAGGCATCGCCTCAGCGCCCCAAGACCGTCGCCTACGGCTCAGCTCTTGGCCCATCCTGTTCCCCTCAGCCGGGGAGAGACGCAGTGGCCGCCCCGGTCCGCTCCGGTTCCATCTGGACAGTGACCCGGATGCGACCGTCGAGAGCGGCAAGAATCTTCATCAGCCGGTCAAGCGTGAACCGACCGAGACTCGCGTTGCGAATGCGCGAGAAGTCCGCTGCGGCGAAGCCGGTCATCTCTTCCGCCTTGCGCACCGTCAGCGTGCGCTCATCCAGTACGGCGATGATCCGTGCCGCAACGATTGCCTTGGCCTGTTTCAAGTCAGCGTCAGGATCGCCGAAATCACGAAACACGTTCCCGCTGCCCTCTACCAACTCAAACTCGTTCTCTCTCACGAATGCAACTCCCTCTTCAACCGCCGCAGCCGTGACCGCACGAGATCGACCTCGGCTTTCGGGGTCTTGATTCCCGTCCTCGACTTCTTCTGGAACGCATGGATCACCCACAAGGTCCCCACGATCTGGGTGACATAGACCACACGCCAAGCATCGGATCGATAGCGCACCGCGATCTCCATCACACCCGCTCCCAAGCCCTTCAGCGGCTTGGCGATATCTGCCTTGCTCCCCTCCGCCGCTATCGTCAGGGCCGTGTTGACACGATCACGGACGGCCATGGGGAACTCTCCGTAGGCCTTCCTCGCCGCACGGACCCATCCAATCGGCCTCGTAATGGAACCGATGTGTTGATCATTGTCATATTTGACTACCGAACGTCAAGGTGATTCAGAGACTTCGGCTGTTCAACTACGATCCATGAAACGACCTGTCGACTGCTCAGCGCTCGAAGCGCGGTTGGCGCGGGGCGAAGTTCCGCTCCAGGTGCAGGTCGCTGCCGGCAAGCGGCAGCGCCACGCGGGCGCCGCCGCGGCGGTGCGACTCGATGCAGGCGAAGATCAGCTCCGTGTTGGCGCGGGCGACGCGCACCCCGCCGCGCGGCGGCTGTCCCGTGTCCAGCGCGTGCGCGAGGTCGGCGATCAGGTTGACGGTCGAGCTGTCGCGGGTGAAGGGCGGGAAGGTGCCGGGGCGCAGCACGGGGTTCCCGCGGTGGTTCACGCCGCCGGGCTCGCGCAGCAGGAACTCGCCGTCCAGGCCCTGGGAGCCTATCACCGCCCGCTCGCACACCACCTCGACCTCGAACGGCCGGCCGGAGTCGGAGGCGAACGCCGCCACGCCGTTGGCGAACTGCAGGCGCCCGCCGCCGTTCGGATCGTCGCTCAGCAGGCCGCCGTCCAGGTCGTCGCCGCCCTTGGTCAGGTGGAACTGCACCCACTCCACCGGCTGGTCGTCGTTCAGCCACTGGAACAGGTCGAAGACGTGGCTGCCCATGTTGAACAGGCCGTGTCCCTGGTGGATGGTCATCGACAGCAGCCTGCCGTAGCGGCCGCCGTGGATGAGGTCCTTCATGACGGAGTACGGCGCCTCCCAGCGGCGGTTGGTGCCCATGTTGAAGGCGACCCCGTGGCGCTCGGTCGCGGCCACCATGGCGTCCGCCTGCGCGAGCGACGCGGCCATCGGCTTCTCCGCGTAGATGGCGCGCGCGCCGTGCTCGGCGGCGGATATGACGAGCTCGGCGCGCTGCTCCGGTTGGGTGGCGACGCTCACGATGTCGGGCCGCTCGCGCGCAAGCATCTCGCGGTAGTCCCGGTAGCGGCGTTCCGGCGGCACCCCGTAGCGCTCGCCGGCGCGGTCCATCACGTCGGCGCGCTGGTCGGCCAGCGCCGCCAGCTCGGTGCGCGGACAGGCCACGTAGCCGGCCGCGTGCGACCAGGCCAGCGGTGAGGCGCTCTCGTTGTCGATGAACGCGCCGATGCGTCCGCAGCCGATCACGGCGGCACGATAGGTCGTCATGGGGCCTCCTTGCCCTGCCAGATCGGCCGGCCGCGCAACTCGATCTCCTGCCAGCGCAGGCACGCGCTCCAGTGTCCCGGGGCGACCTCCTCGAGCTGCGGCACCTCGGTCCGGCAGCGCTCCTCGGCGTGCGGGCACCTGGTGTGGAACGGGCAGCCGGGCGGCGGGTTGGCGGGACTGGGAATCTCGCCCACCAGCACCTGGCGGCGGCGGGAGACGGCGGGGTCGGGAACGGGGTAGTTCCACAGCAGCGCCTCGGTATAGGGGTGCAGCGGCTGCCGGTACAGCTCCATGCCGCCGGCGATCTCGACCACGCGCCCCAGGTACATGACCGCGATCCGGTCGCTCATCCAGCCCAGCACGCTCAGGCTGTGCGCGATGAACAGGTAGCTGAGGCCGCGGCTCTGCTGCATCTGCAGCAGCAGGTTGAGGATCTGCGCCTGCACCGACACGTCGAGCGCCGATACCGGTTCGTCGCAGATGATCAGCTCCGGCCCCAGCGCCAGCGCCCGCGCCAGGCCGATGCGCTGCCGCTGTCCGCCGGACAGCTCGTGCGGGTAGACGTTCATGTGGGCGCGCTGCAGCCCCACCGACTCCAGCAGCGCCCCCACCCGCTCCTTCAACGCCGCCCCGCCCGCCTGCCGGTGGGCGATGAGCGGCTCGCCGACGATCTCCAGCACCGGCATGCGCGGGTTGAGGGAGCTGTACGGGTCCTGGAAGATCATCTGCATGTGGCGCCGGGCGGTCTTCTTGCCCTTGGCGTCCAGGGTGGTGATGTCCACGACCTGGCCGCCGCCCGCGAACAGCACGCTGCCGTCGGTAGCGTCGATCAGGCCCGCGACGACGCGGGCGATGGTCGTCTTTCCGGAGCCCGACTCGCCGACGATGCCAAGGGTCTCACCGCGCCCCAGCTCCAGGTCGACGCCGTCCACGGCCTTGATCCAGCCCACGGTGTGGCGCAGGATGCCGCGCTGGATCGGAAAGTGCTTGACGACGCCCTGGATCCGCACCAGTGCGTCATCCATGCCGGTCACCATTCAACTCTCCGTGCAACCAGCACTCCGCGTGGTGGTTGCTCTGCGGCTCGAACAGCGGCGGCGCGTCCCGCCCGCAACGGTCCAGAGCCTGATCGCAGCGCGCCGCGAACGGGCAGCCGGCGAGCTCCACGGTGGCGTCGGGCACGGTGCCGCGGATCACCTCCAGCCGGGTCTTCGGAGCGGGCGCCAGCGCGGGGTTGGAGCGCATCAGCGCCTGCGTGTAGGGGTGCAGCGGCTGCGCGAAAAGCGCCTCCACCGCCGCCTGCTCCACCGAGCGGCCCAGGTACATCACCATCACCCGGTCAGCCACCTCCGCGATCACCCCCAGGTCGTGGGTGATGAACATCATCGACATCTGCGACTCGCTCTGCAGCTCCTGGAGCAGCGCGATGATCTGCCCCTCGATGGTGACGTCCAGGGCGGTGGTCGGCTCGTCGGCGATCAACAGCGCCGGGTTGCAGGACAGGGCGATGGCGATCATCACCCGCTGGCGCATGCCGCCCGAGAGCTGGTGAGGGAAGGAGTCGACGCGCTCCTCCGGATCGGCGATGTGAACCCGCCTGAGGAGCTCGACCGCGAGCTCGCGGCTCTGTTTCCGGTTCACCTCCTGGTGGGCGCGCACGCCTTCGCCGATCAGCTCCCCGATGCTGTACACCGGGCTGAGGGTGCGCATCGGCTCCTGGAAGATCATGCCGATCTCCCGGCCGCGGATGCTGCGCATCTCCTCGCCGGAAGGGGCCAGCGACGTCAGATCGACGGTCTGGCCGCCGTCGCGCCGGAAGGTGATCGATCCGCCGGCAATGCGGCCGCCCTGGCTCGGCACCAAGCCCATGATCGAGAATCCGGTGACCGACTTGCCGCAGCCGCTCTCGCCGACCACGCCCAGCACTTCCCGGCGGCCGATGGCGAAGCTCACCCCGTTGACGGCGCGCACCTCCGCTTCGTCGCGCTCGAACCGTACCGCCAAGTCGTCGACGTGCAGGAGCGCATCGTCCGCCGCCGCGCCGACGGCCGTCCCTTCACTCTGCGAGTGTGGTTCGCTTCGCTCACTCACCGGTCTACATCGCTCCGGACGCCCCTGCGGGGCCCGCGAGCACGAGCTTGACACAACACGCCGTTAAGGTCTCAACTCAAGGATCAGATCCTACCACAAGCGAGAGGAGAGGTAACGATGGCACAAAGAATCGTGTTCGCTCCCATCATCGCGGCGTTGCTGCTGCTGGGGGTACCGACCGTGTTCGCGCAATTTCAGGAGTCGCCCCTGCTTGCGGCGAGGGTGGAGGCCGGCGACCTGCCACCGATCGAAGAGCGCATACCGGCGGACCCGTTCGTCCGGCAGGTTGAGGAGGAGATCGGCGAGTACTCGGGCACCATGCGCGTCGTCTCGCAGCACCAGTGGGGCTACGGAACCTTCTTCACGCAGGGTGAGATGCCGGGCCTGTTCCAGATCCCGATGTCGCTCGAAGAGCACGTGGCCATGGGCGGCCCGATCGCGGGGTTCGAGCCCAAGTACGCCGAGTACTACACGTGGCTGGACGACGGCGCCACCATGGAGGTGAAGATCCGCGAGGGCGCCAGGTGGTCCGACGGCCATCCGCTGACCGCCGTGGACATCATCTGGCCGTTCGAGAACATGTACACCAATCCCGGCTATTCGGCGCGCATGACCAACCTGCAGAGCACCTACAAGGGCGAGCGCTTCGAGGTCACCCAGGTGGACGACCTGACGGTCCGCTTCCACTCGCCGGCGGGCCCGTGGGCCGGCCAGCTCCGGGAGACCTTCGAAGGGTATCCGCAGCCCGCGCACTACCTGGAGCAGCACCACCCGGACTTCGCCGACGGCAAGACCTGGGAGGACTTCCGCGCCGCCCGCTCCCGCGTCAACAACCTGGCGATACCGTCGCTGCAGGCGTGGCTCCCGGTCGAGACCGATGAGAGCACCGGCACGCTGTGGGAGCGCAATGCCTACTACCCGGTGGTGGACGCCGAGGGCAAGCAGCTTCCGTATTTCGATTACGTGCGCGTGAGCAGGGTGACGGACGGCGAGCAGCGCTACCTGTCCGTGATCCAGGGCGAGGTGGACATCTGCGCCGCCGACTGCGGCGATCTCAACAAGCACGCGGTGCTGAAGGACAACGAGTCCCGCGGCAACTACGACACCCTGATCTGGAAGGGATCGCGGCAGACCTCGCAGATCTCCTGGCGCTATCCCACCGGCCAGCAGCTCAAGGGCGCCGCGCCCGGGACCCAGGACCCGAACTTCCAGGCCGCCGGCATGACCAACCAGTTCCGCCAGGCGCTGTCGATCGGCATCGACCGGGAGGAGATCAACGAGAAGCTGTTCGCCGGACTGGCGGTCCCGTCGGTGACCGGCATCCCGCGCGACCATGCCCTCTACGACCCGATTCAGGACACCTTCCTGGGACCGGACCGGGAGGAGGCGTGGAGGCTGTTCGCCGAGATCGGCATCACGGACAGCGACGGCGACGGCATGCTGGAGTACGAGGACGGCTCCGACGTGCACATCTTCGTGCCGGGGGCGACCAACGGTCTGCTCAACGTGGAGACCGTCGAGGCGCTGATCGACGAGTGGACGAAGCTGGGCGTCTCCACCACGCTGGTGGCCGCCGACTGGTCCACCATCGCCGGCAAGATGCGGGCCGGTGAGATCGCGTTGCAGGTCAGTACCGGCGTGCCCGACTATTCCCCGTTCCACTACCTGGGCATCTGGCACAACCGCGTCAGCTACGCCTGGGGAGATCCCATCGAGCAGCCGGAGAGCTACGACAAGGCGTTCGAGCTGGAGCTGGCGTACGCGTCCGCGACCACGGTCGAGGAGCAGCAGGCGGCGGCCAAGGCGTTCTTCAACCACATCGCCACGGAGTCGCTGAGCTGGCCGGCGTTCGTCACCGAGCGGCCGCAGCAAGTGATCCGGCACAAGTGCATGGGCAACGTGCCCGACGTGCGCGTGTTCCAGAAGTTCATGATGACGGCCAAGACCGACCAGTGGTTCGTCCACTCGGACTGCAGCTACCCGCGCCCCGGCGGCTAGCCGCACGACGTTGCTGAGCGCGAGAGTCGGTGGAACATCGGTTCCACCGGCTCTCCTTGTCATGGAGAGTGAAGAGCGGTGACCACGTTCGTCGTGCGGCGCCTGCTCGCCATGATCCCGACGTTCCTGATCGTCTCCTTCCTGGTGTTCGCGGTCATCCAGTTGCCGCCGAGCAACTGGGTGGAGCGCTTCGTGCTGGAGTTCTACCAGGACCGGGGCGGCACCTTCGCCACCGAGCAGTACAAGCAGATGGTGGAGGAGCTCACCCTGCGCTATCAGCTCGACAAGCCCTACCTGGTGAAATACGTCACTTGGTTCGCCAACTTCCTGCGCGGCGACATGGGCGAGTCGTTCGCCTACAACACCGAGGTCCACGAGATCCTGTGGAAGCGCATACCGTACAGCATTGCGGTCGCGCTGATGTCGCTGCTGTTCGTCTATGCAGTAGGACTGCCGATCGGCATCTACTCGGCGCTGCACAAGAACAAGATCTCCGACCACATCGCCACCTTCGCCGGCTTCATCGGGCTGTCGATTCCCAACTTCTTCCTGGCGCTGATCCTGATGGTGTTCTCGTTGATGGTGCTCAACCTTCCGGTCGGCGGCCTGTTCTCGCCCGAGTTCCAGGGCGAGCCGTGGAGTTGGCCCAAGCTGGTGGACTTTCTCAAGCACGTGTGGATCGCCGTGGTCGTGATCGGCACCGCGGGCACGGCGAGCGTCATCCGCGTCGTGCGCGGCAACCTGCTGGACGTGATCGGCGAGCCGTACATTACCGCGCTGCGCGCCAAGGGATTGCCGGAGCGCACCGTCACGGTCAAGCACGCGGTGCGCATCGCCATCAACCCCGTGATCACCGCCCTGGGGCTGTGGCTGCCGACCCTGGTATCGGGGGAGACGATCGTCTCCATCGTCATGAACATCCCCACCGCGGGACCGCTGCTGTACGCGGCGCTGCGCAACGAGGACATCTACCTGTCGGGCAGCATCCTCATGGTGCTGGCCGTGTTTCTGCTGATCGGCAACCTGCTGGCGGACATCGCCCTGGCCTGGTTCGATCCGCGCATACGGTACGAGTAACAAATGGCAACTGAGAGCGCGATCGTCGCGGAGGCCCCCCAGCACCTCACCGGCCGCACCGTCGGGCAGCTTATCTGGCGCCGGTTCCGCCGCAACCGGCTGGCGCGCACCGCCGGCATCGTGATCGCGGTCCTGCTGGTGATGGCGCTGCTGGCTCCGTTCCTCAGCACCATGGACCACACCGAGCAGTCCTCCAGGCACCTGTTCGCGCCTCCTCAGCGCATCTACTTCCGCGACCACGACAGCGGCCGCCTGACGCGCCCGTACGTCTACAACCTGGACAAGACGCGCGACCGCGAAACCCTCAGGATCTTCTACACGGAGGATCGCGAGCAGCGCTTTCCCATCCTGTTCTTCCAGCGCGGCGAGCCGTACCGGATCCTGTGGATCATCCCGGGCAGCGTGCGCCTGATGAGCGTCGGCGAAGGCGGGCGCTGGAATTTCTGGGGCACCGACTCGCTGGGCCGCGACCTCTACTCGCGGATCCTGCGCGGCTCGCAGGTGAGCCTGTCGGTGCCGTTCGTGGGCACCTTCCTGACCATCCTGATCGGCTCCGTCATGGGCATGATCTCCGGCTATTTCGCCGGGCGCGTCGACCACTACATCCAGCGCTTCATCGAGGTGCTGATCGCGCTGCCGTCGCTGCCGCTGTGGCTGGCGCTGGCCGCCGCCATGCCGCTGAGCATGCCCTCCGGGTACCGCTATCTGCTCATCATCGTCATCCTGTCGATCATCGACTGGGGCGGCCTGGCGCGGGTGGTGCGCGGCAAGGTGCTGCAGTATCGCGGCGAGGACTTCGTGGCAGCCGCGCAGATGTCGGGAGCCGGCCTGGGCCGCATCATCTTCCGCCACCTGGTTCCGGGCACGCTGAGCCACCTGATCGTGGTCTCCAGCCTCTCCATCCCCGGGGTGATCCTGGGCGAGAGCGCGCTGAGCTTCCTGGGCGTGGGCATCACGCCGCCGCTGACGAGCTGGGGGGTGCTGCTGCAGGACGCGCAGAAGATCGAGGTGCTCATCCAGCACCGCTGGCTCGTCCTGCCCGGCATCTTCATCGTCATCACCGTGCTGGCGTTCAACTTCTTCGGCGACGGCGTGCGCGACGCCGCGGATCCCTACTCCTGACCCCGGATCCGTCCGCGGATCTCCGGCCGTCCCCCCGCGGCGAGCGGCGGTTGCTCTACGTGAGCGATCCGTCGCTGATCGCCAGCCGCTACCTTCCCGATCCGGTCACGGAGGCGCACCTGCGCGACTGGATCGACGACGTCGCCGCGGCCGGCCCGGACCTGTTCATCCAGGAGGTGTACACCCAGGGCTGGACCACCTACTGGCGCAGCCCCGGATTCGACTACGACGCGCGGCTGCAGCATCGCCGCTTCCTGCCGCTGCTGGATCAGGGCACGCAGCCGTTCGGGGTCCTGCTCGACCAGTGCCGGGCGCACGGCATGGAGGTGATGGGCGGGTTCCGGATGAACGACAACCACACCGACTCGGTTCGGCAGGGGGTCGGCGCCGGCGCCGGCTTCATCGTCGACAACCCGCAGTTCCGGCTGCGGGACGCACCTCCGGGCCCGACGTACCGCCTGAGCGAGCCGCTGGACTTCAGCTTTGCGGAGGTCCGCGCCTACGTGCTCGGCGTGATCACGCGCTTCCTGGAGACGTTCGCCGTGGACGGCGTCGAGCTCTGCTTCCGCGACAACCGCTACTTCCCGCCGGGGACCGGCCCCGAGCGGGAGCACCTGATGACCGGGCTGGTACGGCAGGTGCGCACGCTGCTCGACCGCAGCGGAGCGGGCAAGCGGCTGCTGCTGGGATGCCGCGTGCCATCCACCGTCGACGAGTGCCACGTGATGGGGCTCGACCTGCCTACCTGGGTCGGTGACGGGCTGGTGGACCACGTGGCGCCGCAGGACACCATGTACGCCGAGGCCAACATCCCCTACGCCGAGTGGCGGGAACTGACCGAGGGGGGACCGTGCCGGCTCTACCCGGCGCTGATGAACTGGGCCAGCCACCGCGCGCGCAGGCGCATGGGCCAGCAGCCGATCACCCAGGACCAGCGCCGCGCCCTGGTCACCAGCATGTACGCGCAGGGCGCCGACGGCATCTCCCTGTACAACCACTTCCTGGTGATGACCTGGTCGGGCGGCGACGCCGGCGACTGGACCTCCCGCGGCGCCGGCGCCCACGCTCCCTTCTACCCATTTGCCCTGCACGACATGGAGGACCTGCGCACCCCCGAGCTGGCGCTGCGGGGCCGCCGCCACTACGTGTTCGACCCCACCCTGGGCGGCTTGGGTGGGTTTGGGCCCGACCGCGCCGCCAGCGGCAAGGTCAAGGCGCAGCGGGCGGTGCTGCGACGCCCCGGCGGCGCCGCGTCGTATCGGTTCCGGCTGTACGAGGACCTGGAGGACGTGGCCGCGGCCATGCTGCTGTTTCGCGCATACCACCTGACGCTTGCCGACACGCTCGCGGTGAGCCTGAACGGGCGCCCGGTGCCCGACCGCGGACTGCGGCGCCGTGACGACGAGGTGCGCGTCGACCTGCGGCCGAGCGAGGTGCCACCCGGTCCCGATGCTGAAGCGAGCCGCGCGGACACGCGTCCCTTCGTGACCTACTGGTTCCCGCTCACCGCCGATCTGGCCGTGCGCGGCGAGAACAGCCTGGATCTGCGGCTTGAGCGCAGCGACCCCGCAGCGCAGGAAGCCGCGGTCGTCGAGGAGGTCGAGGTATACCTCGTCCCCCGCGCTGTCACATGATGGCTCCGGGAGGATCGCATGCCCCATATATCCTGGCAGAGGACGGTAGCCAGAGACGGCTGGCACAACATGGGCACCAATCTCTGCTTCTGGCGAGATTGCTACTGGTTGGTGTACTCGCGTAACGCAGCGCACGTCTCTCCGGAGGGAACGATCGTCGTCATGCGGTCGCTCGACCTGAAGCGGTGGCACACCGTCACGATCATCGATTCAGGACTGAACGACCGTGATCCCAAGCTCCTCGCAACCGAAGACAGGCTCTGCGTGTATTTCTTTGGCTGCCGGTTCAGTGCCGTGGATGGCGAGCTGCGGCAAGTGGGGCACACCTGCCTTTCCTCGAGCGACAACGGCGTGAGCTGGACGGACCCGGTGCAGATCCACAAGTCGAACTACTGGCTGTGGAGCATCAGGCAGCACCAGGGCGCCTTCTACTCGGCCGAGAAGGGCGGCGAGCTCCTGACCAGCTCCGACTGCCTGAACTGGAAGACGGTGAGCCGTATCCCTCTCGCCGAGGACGACGTCGTGGATCCGACCGATCCGACGTTCGATCCACGCACGGTGACGCACAAGCCCTGCAACTCCATCAGCGAAACGGATTTCGCCTTTCGCCCGGATGGCGAGCTCTGGTGCGTGTCGAGGACGAACCGCGAACCGGACGACTCGATCTTCTACTGGTCCAGACCGCCGTATCGAGAGTGGGATTGGGTGGACCTGAAGACCAGGATCCACTGTCCGGCAATCTGCGAATGTGACGGAGTGTTGTACGTGGCCGGCAGGAGAAGCACGGACACCGCATGGAAGATTCAGCCGACGCCGGCGGGCAACACGGCGATGTTCGTGCTCGAGAAGGGGAAGGTCGAGCCGTTTCTGGCACTCGCAAGCGAAGGCGACGCGGCCTACCCCGGCCTGATCGCCACGGGGCCGCGCACGCTGGTGATGAGCTACTACTCACAGCATGCGTACCTGGGTGGCGTGGTGCCTGCCGACACGAATACGTCGGGCTATCTGCCGGAGTTGGACGACAGAGCGTTGCGAATGACCGGCCCCGCCGACATCTTCCTCGCCGAGATCGACACCGAGGAGGAGGGCCGCGAGGTCAGATTCTAGTGTCGTGGCGCGAGGGGGGCATCGTGACGCGGACCCTGGACGTTCTGTTCCGCGTGATCGGTGCTGAAGTGCCGACGGACCACGGTTACGCGCTGTTCGGCGCCATCTCCCGCATCCTCGAGCGAGAAGGTGACCGCTGGATGCACGGCAACACCTCCGTCGGCCTGCACACCATCCGCGGCTCGCCGGGCGCGCCCGGCCGCTACCTGCTCGGCGAGCGCGCCCGCTTCGGGTTGCGCCTCCCCGCCGAGCTGGTCCCACGCGTCCTCATGCTGGCGGGGAAGAGCATCGAGCTGGACGGCTGCCGGTTGCGCATCGGCGTCCCGCAGACGCGCGCCCTGCTGCCGGCAACCACGCTGCACTGCCGCATCGCCACCACCCGCAACGGCCACGCCCCGGCTCGTTTCGACGCCGAAATCGCCCGCCAAGCCGCCGCCCTGGACCTGCATGGCCGAATCCTCCGCGTGCCGCTTCGCGCGCCGGACGGAGCCGCCCGCGACCCCAGCCGCCGTGTGGTGCGCATCCGCGACAAACGCGTGGTCGGCTACGCACTACTTGCCACCGAGCTGACGGCGCACGAGTCGATCCGCCTGCAGGAACACGGCCTGGGCGGCCGCCGCCGCATGGGCTGTGGCGTGTTCGTTCCGGTGAGGGAACGCGCCGCGTGACCGACACGCTTCTCGCCAAGTCGCAGCGCGAAGCCGGCAGCCAGAGCGGGGCCGTGTCGCTGCGCGATCACACACGAGCCGTGGTCGCGGCCGCTCGAATGATCCTTGATGAGGTCCGCGAGTTCCTGCCGGCGAGCATCGACCCGGAAAAGCTCCGCGACCTTACGCTCATCGCCGCGACGCTGCATGACATCGGCAAGGCGAACAGCATCTTTCTGGGCAAGATGGAACCGCTGCCGACCGGGTTCGCCAGAATTCCATGGAATCTCGCGCAGCCGCTGCGGCATGAGAGCATCAGCGCCCTGATCGTTGCCGGATACGCGCCCGCTGCCGAAGCGTTTGCGGAGCACCTGCGCGAGCGGGTGTTCGCCGAGTGGGATGACCCGGAACAGGCGTGCTGGATGCTGGCATGGGCCATCGGCGGACACCATCTGCAGATGCACCACGCGGGCGACCACTCAGCCGGCATGGCGAGAATCAGCGGCATCCCCCAGCACGACATCGCGTTCCGCGGCGATTTACTTTGCGCGGAGCTACGCGAGGAGTTTCGCCACCACCTGCAGGCGACTCCCGCCATCCCCGACTTTCGGATCAAAACGGACATCGGCGCGGGAGACGACCACCATGCTGCGCTGATTGACAACTTCGCATGGGAGTCGGAAGAACGCGCCGAGTCTCTGGCGGCCGACGACATGCGGTTGCTGGCCTTTGCCAAGGCCATCCTCATCGCCGCCGACGTTGCCGGCTCGGCGCTGTGGGACGACCGCGGAAACCAGATTACGCGCCTTGAACACGGCGTTCAGACGTCGTTGCGTAACTGCTGCGGCTCCGCCGATCTCGATGCCGTCGTGCGCTCCCGTCTCCAGGTCGACGCACGGGCGGACCATGAGAGCCGACTGTTCCCGTTCCAGCGCGACGTTCGGGACGCGATCGAGCTTCGCGTCGTGCTGGAGGCTGCCTGCGGTGGCGGTAAGACCATAGCCGCCTACGAGTGGGCGCGCCGGCACGTTTCTGCGGGGCGCAAGTTGATCTTGTGCTATCCCACCACCGGCACCGCGGCGGCCGGCTTCGACGACTACCTGCTCACCCAGGGAGAGATCGAGCGCAAGCTGGTCACCAGCCGCGCGGACGTGGACATTCAGCGGATGCTCGCAAACCAGCCGGAGGCGGAGGCCGGCGACCGTCCTCGCGAGCTGCGCCATCCCAACCGCGACGGTGACCTGGAGGACCTCATGAAGCAGGAGTCGCTGCAATCTTGGGGCCAGCAGGCGATCGCTGCGACCGCCGACTTCGTGTTGGGGCTGATGCAGAACCACCGGCGCGGCTTGTTCAGTTGGCCGGTTATCGCCAAGAGTGCGATCGTGTTCGACGAGATCCACAGTTACGACGCCAAGATGTTCGGGACCCTGATCCGGTTTCTGCAAGCACTCCCGACGGTTCCGGCGTTGCTCATGACAGCATCACTGCAGCCGGCACGCCGCGATGCGCTCAAGGCAGCCGGCGTTGCGTATCGGCTGATCGGCGGCAACGCCGACGCCGAGCAGGCCGCCAGGTATTGCCTTGAGTGGAGTACCGAAGGCGAGCCGGTACCCGCCCACTACTGGAAAGCCGTCGCGGAGACGGTCGGCCGGGGCGGCAAGGTGTTGTGGGTATGCAACACGGTTGCGGCGGCGGTAGCCGTGTACCGCACCGCGGCGACCGAGCTTGCCGTTCCCACCAAGCGCATCCTGTTTCACAGCCGCTTCTGCTACCGCCATCGTGTGGAGCGGCAGGACCTGATACTGCGCTCCTTCCGTGCAGACCAGCCGGGATGTATCGCGGTTACGACCCAGGTCTGCGAGATGTCCCTGGACATCAGTGCCGACTTGCTGGTCACGTCGATCGCGCCGTTTCCCGCGCTGATGCAGCGGATGGGACGTCTGAACCGCAGGTTGGAGCATCCCGACGGCGCGCCCTGCCTGATCCATGACGACGATTGCCGCGACGGACGCCCCTATCGCCGTGCTGAGCTGACGGCCGCGCGCGACGCGGTTCAGGTGCTTGCGCATCGCGGCGCTCCGGCCTCCCAGCGCGACCTGAAGGACACGCTGGACGCGATGAAAGAAGCGGTGGATGACATCAAGTTCCACTCCGCGTGGCTCGACGGCGGCTGGGAGAGCCAACCGGCCACCCTGCGAGAGGGCGATGCTACGGTGCCGGTTCTCCTGGCACAGCACGAGGAGCCGATCCGCCGCCGCATCGCCGAAGCAGGCACGGGCATGGCCGTGAAGGAGTGGCTGGTGCCGATACTGCGGCGCAAGGGGGTGCACGTGGTGGGCAAGATTGGCGGCTATCCGCTGGTCTCGGGGGTCGAGTACGACGAGGAAGTCGGCGCCCGGTGAGTCGCAGGAAGAGTCCCCCGCCCCACAAGACCAGCACAGGAGTAACCTTTCGCCTCAACGAGTTCGGCATGGGCGAGTATGAGCGCGCCGGATTGACGGGACTGTACCTGAGCCTGACCGCGGCGCAAACGTGGGCGCGTCAGCGGGAAGCTTGGCCGTTGCCCGACGCTGTTGCCGAGCGGCTGGATGATCTCCGCCAGTGCGTGACCAACGTCGACGCTCGCGGATTTCCCGGTGCTGATGACGGGCACGCCGTGCGACTCGAATGGCGTGCGGGAACCGAGATAGACACGCTGACGGCGATCGTGAACTGGGCGTGGCAGGTGCACGACGGCGTGCTTTTCCTCCCCGCCGTGCACCGCAAGCGTCAGCACCTGGACTGCTATTATCTTCGACTCCACGTCCACGCCGGAATGCTCGATACATTCTTCCAACACCCGAGAACACTGCCGAGGCTGAATCCCCGAAAGACTGTGGAGCGCCTGGACGAGGAGAGAACATTCTCGGTCTCCTATCGACCGGTTTCTGAGAACGCTGTACCACTATCGCAGCAGATGAAGGCAGTGCCAAGGCACGGGTTGTACACGGACAAGCCCGTGGCACCAATTACACAGTGGATCTCTCCCGGTTCCGAACCTCGGTTCAGGCCGGACGCTGGGTGGTGTCATACGGCTCCCTTGGCTTATCTGATGCTGTTCGCGCCGATGAGCTGCCACTTTCTCAAACTGCCAATCAGCCTGATTAACGGTAAGCCTACGCGCAATTGGGCCTATGTGGTTCCACACGTCGGCAATCTCATGCTGTTTCAACGCGAATTCCTGCGGCGCAACACAGCAACGGCGGCCAATTGGCCGTTCCACGATGAAGTATCCGGTCTCGAAGATGCCGCACTGCGTTGTTCAACCCGCGGCCAAGGAGGCGCTTCGCTCACTGTCGTGATGGGCACCGCGGGCTACAATCCGAAGCAGAGGACGCGCAAGAACCTCATCCGACAGTTTGGCGAAGCCGGCGAGTCGTCCGTTTTCCTTCGCTACGATCTCTTCAACCGGGCGTTTCCGGTAGCCAAGACCATCAAAGCGAGAAAGGCGGTCAGCACGGAAGACAGCGCAACGACGGGCGGTCATTTCGTTTCGCTGCCAAGCAGTCGAGAACGCATCACGGCGAACCTCTTGAGCGGCGAACCATGGTACAGTGAACTGGCGTACATACCGTTCTGGCAGCAGGACCGGATAGCTTATGAGCGGAAGCGAAACGAAAACGCGATTTCACCGGAACGGCTATGGTTAGGCAAACTTCGCTACGAAAGGAAACAACTGATGTCGATCGCGAGCGAGGACAGAATGTGGGATGATCCACGAGAACGGGACCTGCTTGATTCCTTCAAGAGAGCCTTTCGCAGACTGCTGAATCGTGAGGCACAGGGACTCGGGCGTGGCGGCAGCCGCGACTTGACCAAGCGTTGGGAAAACACAATGGACAGGTGGCACCGTCGCCTGCTCAACGCGAAGACTAGGCTGCTGTTGTCGACGGCTGTTCACGAGTTGCTTGCACTCGCTTCGCGCAGTCCTACGTTTCGGAACAACAAGGTCGTAGAACCGGGCGGGCCGGCGTTTCTCCTACCGATGAATGAGGGTGAAGACAGCGAGGGGTGGCGCGCCCGGAACGACGCGTTTCACGCCGAGTTCCGCCGCATAGTGAACCACCCCACGGAATGGAAGAAGGTCCGGGACCTCGCTCTTCTGGCGCTGACAACGTTTGCGGACAGTAGACTCTCGCAGACCGACGATCAGGAGGGATCTATCGAACCGCAGGAGGATCAGGGATGAGCATTCACATTTTCGGCATGCTTCTCACACATGAGGGAACATTCTCCAACAACCGGGGTGAGAACGAGGGCAACACCAACACTTTGCAGAAGGTGATTCGGAACGGCGATCTCTACACGACGGTCTCGGCAGAGTCGATTCGCTATGCGCTACGGGATGGCTGGCAGCGAGATCAGCAGACGCTGAACCGCCGAACGGTCGACCACCGAAGCGTCACATATGAGGATCGCGAGTTCCAGAAATGGCAGGATAATATCGACGACGACGTTCTCGGTTTCATGCACGCGAGCAACGATACCGTGAGTCGTCGTGCACCGCTTGAGGTGACCCGAGGCATTTCTGTGACACCGTGGACGGGGGAAGTGATGCACAATTTCGCTTCTCCCGGCTCCAACCCGGCGGTGGAGAGGGGTGATCCGATTCCGTACTCCGTGGAAGTCCATCATACCCGATACCAGTTCGGATTCGCTCTGACGCCGGATGCTCTGGGGAGAGAACGGAACGACGCCACGAGTGTGCACGATGAGCAGGAACGGTGCAGGCGAGTCGCAGCCACTCTCAACGGACTGATCACCCTGAGGCGCGTCGGCGGCGCCCACGCACGTTATTACGCCGACTACTCGCCCGAGGCAGTCGTCCTGCGCGTCACCACCGACCCCGCGCCGCGCATGCTGTATTGTTTCGAACAACGGGAAGGTAGCGGCGAGATCACGCTCGAACGCTTGGCGAAGAAGCTGGGAGGCGACATTGATCCGTCCGAGCTGATCGTCGGGACCTCGCTCGACCTGGCGGAGATGCAGGACGAATGTTGGAATGGAGCGGTGCGTACGGATGGAGTGAAGGACGCCGTCGGCAAGTGTGTGAAACGATATCAGTGCTTGGCTCAGCCTGCGCAGTGAGCGCGCCGCGCCGCGAGACCGCTGTGCTGCCGCTATGGGTAGACGTACCCATGGCCGGATTGCGCCCAATGTGGGCCCGATCGTACCAGGAAACATACCCGGCGCCGCCGCCATCGACGGTCTATGGCATGCTGCTGTCGATGGTCGGCGTCGAGCGGTCGGAGCGGGACCGCCATGCCGGCGTCCGCATTGCCTTGGCACTGGCCGAGAGTCAGAGTGAGGGAATCTGGCAACGCCGCGAAAAGGCACGGACACTGCGCAAGTTTCGCCGCGTAGCGCAGACCAACAGAAGCGCAGACCTGCTGGCGGACCGCAGACCGGACTACCAGGAGTTGCTGCTCGGCTTACAGTTCTGGCTCTGGATAGACGACGCACGCGCGCAACATCCTCTGACCGACGCAGTCCGGGCGGCGCTCGATCCTGACCGGCGTGCCGACGTCGTTCGCCACGGCGCTCTATGTCTTGGCGAGTCGTCCCACATGGTGAACGACATTCAGGTCCGATCTCCGCGTGGTCAGGCTCGGTTCGTGGCGCCTTGCGAGCGCGGGTTCCTTACCATGCCGGTGTGGACCGACTACCGCCCGGGCGGGCGGCCTGCGGTCGAGAGTTTCGAGATCCGTGCCCCGGAGAGTGTCGGCGCCGAGGCGCCGCACGACTGCTGGATTACGGTTGGGCCTCGCTGAGGGCAGCTTGCGAGGTGGCGAACTCTGAAAGTCTCGCGCCGTCGGAGGTCGATCCTCCGGTACGCGTGATGGCGCTGCATGCGCTGGCGTACTGCGAGCGCTTGTTCTATCTGGAGGAAGTCGAGGAGTTGCGCGTCGCCGATCATGCGGTCCACGCCGGCCGCACCCTGCACGAGGCCGAGGTCGACCGCAACCGAGAGTGGCAAAGCCTGGAGTTGGCCAGTGAGTCGTGGGGCATTCGGGGCAAGGTGGACTTCGCGCGCTATCGGGATGGCAAGCTGGTTGCCATCGAACACAAGAAGGGCCGCTCCAAGGGGGACGCTGCGTGGGAGACCGACATCCTACAGGTCACCGCGTACGCCGTGCTCCTGGCAGAGCACTTCGACCGGCCGGTGCCGGAAGGCCGCATCCGCTACCACGCGACCAACAAGACGGTGCGCGTGACCGTGGACGATGCCGCCCGCGACCGCCTGCGCGCGGCCATCGCGCGAGCGCGCGAGCTGTCCCGTTCGTTGCAGCGGCCGCGGGTGACCGACAACGAAAACCTGTGCGCCAAGTGCTCGCTCGCCCCGGTCTGCCTGCCCGAGGAGTCGCGCCTTGCCGCGGCCGTGGAAGCCATCGACGACGATGGTGGTGGAGGCGCCAAGCCTCGGCGGCTGTTCCCCAAGCACGACGCGCGCCGCACCCTGCACGTCGTCGACCGCGATGCCTTGGTTAAGCGCTCCGGCCTGCAATTCGTGGTCCGCACCGCCGGCGAAGAACGCAAGTATCCGGGGATGGACGTTGGGGCCGTCATCCTGCACGGCAGCGCGCAGATCACCTCGCAGGCGGTCCACTTCGCCGCCGCCAACGACATCGCCGTGCACTGGGTCAGCGGTGGCGGCGCGTATGTCGGCGGGGTGGCGCCGCCGGCGGGGGTGCAGCGGCGATTGCGCCAGTACCAGGCACTCCAGGATGGCGACCTGCGCGTGCGCCTCGCCCGCCGCGTGGCCGAGGCCAAGATCGAGAACCAGATGCGCTTCATCGCACGGCAGTCCCGCGTCCGCAGCGTCAGAGACGAGGCGAAGCCGTTGTTGAAAATGATGAGCGTCCAGGCGGCCCAGGTGCCCCACTGCTCGGATGCCGACGCGCTGCGCGGCTGCGAAGGCATCGCCGCCCGCGCCTACTTCTCCGCGCTCGGCCTGCTGTTGAACCCGGACCAGGAGCACATGGCGTTCGACGGCCGCAGCCGGCGGCCTCCGCGCGACGGGTTCAACGCGGCGCTGTCGTTCGGCTACGGGTTGCTGTACCGCGAGGTGATGGCGGCGATCATCGCCGTCGGTCTCGACTCGACCCTCGGTTTCTTTCACACCCCGCGCACCGCCGCCCATCCCCTCGCCCTGGACTTGATGGAGCTGTTCCGCACCACCCTGTGGGACATGCCGCTGGTGGCCTCGGTGAACCGCCGGCAGTGGAGCGAACAACATTTCGTACCGAGCAGGAACCAAGTGTGGCTTTCCGATGATGGCAAGCGCTTGGCGGTCGGTTTGTTCGAGCAGCGCAAGCAGGAATCGTGGAAGCACCCGGTCCTGAGCTACTCGTTGAGCTATGCGCGCGCGATCGAACTGGAGGCGCGGCTGCTGGAAAAAGAATGGAGCGGCGAGGACGGGTTGTTCGCCCGCATGCGGCTGCGCGGATGAGCGACCGTCACTGGTACCTGTTCAGCTACGACATCCGCGATCCCAAACGTTGGCGCCACGTGTACAAAATCGTCAACGGATACGGGGAACGGCTACAGTACTCGCTGTTCCGATGCTACCTCACTCCCACGCAGATGGAACAGGCGCGCCATCAGTTGCAGAAGAAGATCGCCGAGGAGGACGACCTGCTGATCATCCGCCTGTCGCCGCGCTGCAAGATCATCGAACGCACCACCAACCAGATGTGGACCGAGCCACCGGCCCGCTACGATGTCATTTGATCGGGCGGCGCTCGCGTCTGGGCACACAAAGCAAGCATCTCCCGCTGGACCGGACGCGGCACGAGCCTTGAGCATGTATCTCACGATAGGCTCACCAATTCCGGCACATGCGATCCCCTGAGAGATGCTTGCAGTAAGCTCATCTATCGGCTATAGTAGAGCTTGTGGAGTGGAGCAGAGACGTTCACCGAGGCTCGCTTACAATTTTGCGGCGACGTCCATGCAAATTCGCGTCCGCGTTCTTGCACCAGAGCTACTTACGAGGCTGGACCGATATACTCCGTGATGCCGAAAGGCGTTGAGCACATTTCGACGACTTTCTGCGTGCCGCCGCGGTCGGCACGGTCCGATATACTCCGTGATGCCGAAAGGCGTTGAGCACAGCAGCACTGCGTCGCGCATAGACCCCCAGGCGTCGTCCGATATACTCCGTGATGCCGAAAGGCGTTGAGCACCCGATGCCGTCGAGCAACGGTGCCACGTCGAGCGCTGCCCGATATACTCCGTGATGCCGAAAGGCGTTGAGCACACGAGGCGCGCATCATCTACTCAGACGCCGAAGCTACCCGATATACTCCGTGATGCCGAAAGGCGTTGAGCACATCGGCTCAGCGGTGCAGCGGCAGTTGTGCGTCCGATATACTCCGTGATGCCGAAAGGCGTTGAGCACCTCGTGGCCGCGAGATGGAGCGGATGCGCCACCCGATATACTCCGTGATGCCGAAAGGCGTTGAGCACAGGAACATCCGGCCGATCATCACAAGGGTCACGACGAACCGATATACTCCGTGATGCCGAAAGGCGTTGAGCACAACCAGGAGACCGAAGGCGCGGCCTCCTACCCCCACCCGATATACTCCGTGATGCCGAAAGGCGTTGAGCACAACTCCTACATCTTCGTCGAACGCCTCCTCTCGCCCGACCGATATACTCCGTGATGCCGAAAGGCGTTGAGCACTCTGTAGCATCGGGACCCATCCTGAGCAACCGGGCTTCCTCGACCGATATACTCCGTGATGCCGAAAGGCGTTGAGCACATACCTCAGCCGTCGCTCCTGCGTGCGTATCGACCGATATACTCCGTGATGCCGAAAGGCGTTGAGCACTTGTAGCAGAGGCTCGCCAGCGCGACGTACTGCTCGCCGATATACTCCGTGATGCCGAAAGGCGTTGAGCACCGCTCAGAAGGCGCGTCGAGCTGTGCCATGCACCCGATATACTCCGTGATGCCGAAAGGCGTTGAGCACACGTGGCGGAGGTCGCGTTCCAGTGCGTGAAATACCGTCCGATATACTCCGTGATGCCGAAAGGCGTTGAGCACGCCTGCATATGCTGGCGATCGACAAGACGAAACGCGTCCGATATACTCCGTGATGCCGAAAGGCGTTGAGCACTTCGGCGTCCCGCGCTTGATGACGATCTCCAGGCTGGCCGATATACTCCGTGATGCCGAAAGGCGTTGAGCACTTGGCGACTTGATCGAGCACACCGGCCGCTACTACCGATATACTCCCTGATGCCGAAAGGCGTTGAGCACTGGTCCCAGTCGAGCCACTCTCGCATCTGCTCACCCCGATATACTCCGTGATGCCGAAAGGCGTTGAGCAAAGGAGCGCACGTCCCAGCGAGATGACTCCAATCTGATCCGGGGACGTTCCTATCCGAAGAAAATCTGAGCTACCGGCGGCGGCCAATGGGGGTCGACGGGCAGATGGACGGTCGCTGTTGGGGAGCTTTCGGCTGCTCGACTGCGGCCCGATCGGCCGCGTTCGCACGGGTGCGCGGGCTATCGCACCACTCGGCCATCGACCGCGCCGGCCGCGGCGGCGTCCGGCGGCGTCCTGGGGCTGGTTGACACGCTCAACGGCGAAGGCAACCATTGATTATCGGCGCGATTCGCGCGCCGCCGCTTGAGCACCGCCGCGACTGCGGGACTGAAACCGCGTCGCGCACAAAGGAGAACACGGTGGTAACACGCAAACTCTGGTCTCTCGCAACGCTCGCCACGGGGCTGATGCTCTTGGCCGCCACGCACGGCGCGGCCCAGTATCAGGAATCGCCGATGCTGGCGGAGATGGTAGCCAACGGTGAGCTGCCCCCGGTGGAGGAACGCGTATCGAACAACCCGTTCGTGCGTGAGGTCCTGAACGAGATCGGCACCTACGGCGGCACGCTGCGCGGCGTCGATCAGGGCAAACCCAGCATCGGCTGGCTCAACCTGGCCGGCTACAACACGGAGGGCGGCGGCATCGCCTTCGACATACCGTTCGACGTCCACCAGTGGGTCGAGGACGGCATGCACCTGGGCGCGGACACGCTCAATCCCTTCTACTTCGAGAGCTACACGATCAACGACGACTTCACCGTGTTCGAAGGGACGATCCGGGAGAACGCGCGCTGGTCGGACGGCGAGCCGTTCACCGCCGAGGACATCGCCTGGGTCTACAACATGGTCCACATCCACCCGGAGGTGAACCAGATACCGCGATGGTTCGCGCAGATCGGCGAGGACGTGGTCCAGGTGGAGGCGATCAGCGATCGCACGGTGCGCTTCACGTCGCCCGTGCCGCATCCGCTCATGCACATGTGGATCCTGGCCGAGAGCACCCACGCCAAGCACTGGCTCGAGGACTACCACCCGGAGGTGAACTCCGACCGGAGCTACGAGGACCTGCATCGCCGGATGAACCGTGAGGAGCACCCCCAGCAGCCGTGGCTCGGCCCGTGGGTGCTGGAGAGCTATGACCCGGCCAGCAAGCTGGTCGCGGTGAGGAATCCCTACTATCCCGTGGTCGACACGGAGGGAAACCAGCTTCCCTACATCGATCGCATCGAACGGCGCTCGGTGGCGAACAAGGAGGCAGCGATCCTGGCGATGGTGCAGGGCGAGGTGGACGCGCAGCAGGGACTCATCGCGCTGTCCGACCTGCAGGTGCTGCGCGAATCCCAATCGCGCGGTGACTACACCATCGACATGTGGACGGGCGGCTCTCGGCAGGGCTGGGTCAACCTCATCGTCGAGCCGACGAACGAGAAGCTGGCCAAGTACATTCGGGAGATCGACTTCCGCCGGGCGCTGTCGCTGGCCCTGAACCGCGACGAGATGAACGACACCCTGTTCTTCGGACTGGGTGCGACCGCGGGCACGGTCGTCTCGCCGAACTCCGTCTTCTACGACCCGCGGATGGACACGTACGCGGACTACGATCCCGACCGCGCGCGCAGCCTGTTGGAGGGCCTCGGCCTCAAGGACGGCAACGGTGACGGCCTGCTGGAGTACCCGGAAGGCGGCAACGTGACGATGGTGCTGGACGTGCACTCGGGGGTACCCGACACGATTCCTCCCTCCGAGCTGATCGTCGGCTACTGGCGTGACATCGGCATCGACGCCACCATGGACGTCCTGGCCGGTTCGGCCTGGGCCGCACGTTGCGGCGGCGATGGCGAAGCGATCATGTGGGTCGGCCCGTCGTTCGAGCCGTACCTGCCGCATACCTTCCTGGGTCGCCAGTTCAGCCCGCTGTCACACATGTGCGGGCACGGCTTGGTGGACCCGCCCCAGGAGTACCAGGACATCTGGGAGCTGGAGCAGGAGCTGACCTCGGAGCTCGACGCGGAGCGGTTCGTCGAGCTGGTCAAGGACTTCTACGTCATGATGGGCGAGGACGTGCTGTTTCAGATCGCCCACATCGCCGAGGTTCCGATTCCGGTGCTGCGCAGCAACAAGATCGGCAACATGCCCGAGACCGGCGTGAAGCTGAAGGGAATCATGTCCGCGCACCTGGATCAGTTCTACTTCAAGTAGGATCCCGAAAGGCTGACGTTCAGGGACTGGCGGGATCTCCCGTCAGTCCCTTTTGATTAGGCCCCATTTGATCCCTCATGACGACGTTCATCATCCGCCGGGTGCTGACCATGATCGTGTCGTTCTTCCTGATCTCGATCGTGGTCTTCATCACCATCCAGTTGCCGCCGGGTGACTACGCGTCGAACCTGATCGCGCTCGCCGCCGGCACCGACGCGCGGGTGATCAACGCTCAGGCGGCCGAGGAGCTTGCGCAGAACATCAGGGCGCGCTTCGGTCTGGACAGGCCGCAGTGGCAGCAATACCTGTTCTGGATCGGCAACTTCATGCGCGGCGACTTCGGCCTGTCGCTGGAGACCTTCCTGCCGGTCCGGGAGATGCTGGAGGACCGGCTCCTGATCAGTTTCGGCCTGTCGCTCATTACGCTGCTGTTCACGTGGGCCATCGGCATTCCGATCGGCATCTACACCGCCACCCACAAGAACAGCCTGGGCGATCACTCCGCGACCTTCGCCGGATTCATCGGCCTGTCGATCCCGAACTTCTTCCTGGCTCTGATCCTGATGGTATTCGCGTGGCGTGTGCTCGACCTCCCCGTGGGCCGCCTGCTCTCCGAAGAGTACGAGGATTTGCCGTGGAGCCTCGGCAAGTTGTGGGACTTGGCCAAGAACCTGTGGATCCCGATCATCGTCATCGGCACCGCCGGCACGGCCAGCACGATCCGCATCATGCGCGGCAACCTGCTGGAGGTGCTGGAACAGCCGCACGTGACCACCGCCCGCTCCAAGGGCATGACCGAGCCGGTGGTCATCAGGCGTCACAGCGTCCGCATCGCGTTCAACCCGTTCATCAGCGCCCTGGGCCTGTCGCTGCCGGCCATGCTGTCGGGAGAGACGATCACCTCGATCGTGCTGAATCTGCCCACCGCCGGCCCGTTGCTGTTCCGAGCGCTCTTGCAGGAGGACGTGTACCTGGCGGGGAGCATCCTGCAGTTCTTCGGGATCTTCCTGCTGCTGGGCAACCTCATCGCCGACATCGCGCTGGCGTGGCTCGACCCCCGGATCCGTTATGACTGAGGGCCTGTCATGAGCACCCACGCGATCGGTTTCGAGGACACCGCCGCTCTGGAAACGGAGCAGCGAACGCCCCGGCAGCTTGCCTGGAGGAGGTTCCGCAAGAACCGACTGGCGGTCGCGAGCGCGGTGGTCATCGCGCTGTTCTACCTGATGGCGCTCTTCGCGCCGTTCCTGAGCCCCTATCACCACGACGAGAAGTTCACGAAGCTGCGCTTCGCACCTCCGCAGCGGGTCCACTTCTTCGACGAGGACGGACGCCTGAGCAGGCCCTTCACGTACGCCCTCAAGCAGGAGCTGGACCTGGAGACCTTCGCGCTCACCTACCAGGAGCAGAAGGACACCAAGTACTACGTGCGGTTCTTCGTGCGCGGGGAGCCCTACCGGTGGCTCGGCATCTTCCCGATGGAGCGCCACCTGTTCGGGGTCGAAGAGGGCGGCTCGATCTTCCTGTTCGGAACCGACACCCTGGGCCGGGACCTGCTGTCCCGCATCCTGATTGGATCGCAGGTAAGCCTGAGCGTACCGCTGGTGGGGACCCTGGTGACGATCATCATCGGCACCATTCTCGGCATCGCCTCCGGCTACTTCGGCCGCATGATCGACCACGCGCTGCAACGGTTCATCGAGGTGCTGATCTCGTTCCCCCGGGTGCCGCTGTGGCTGGCGTTCTCGGCCGCCATTCCCGCCACCTGGCCTTCGGGGTGGGTGTACATGGGGATCGTGGTGGCGATATCCCTGATCGGCTGGGGCGGCCTGGCGCGCGTCGTGCGCGGCAAGGTGCTGGCATATCGCAACGAGGAGTACGTCCTGGCGGCCGAGGGCGTCGGCGCCGGCACGTGGCGGATCATCACCAAGCACCTGCTGCCGGGCTCGCTCAGCCACATCATCGTCGTGGCGACGCTGTCGGTGCCCGAGCTGATCCTTGCGGAGAGCAGCCTGAGCTTCCTGGGGGTCGGCGTCACGCCACCCATGACGAGCTGGGGCATCCTGCTGCAGGGGGCGCAGAGCGTGCAGGCGCTGCTGCACCAGCCCTGGCTCGGCCTGCCGGCGATCTACATCATCGTCATCGTGCTGGCCTTCAACTTCCTGGGCGACGGCGTCCGCGACGCCGCCGATCCGTTTGCCACATGAGCGCTGCCACATGAACGACGCGCTGCTCCAGGTGAGCGACCTCCGGACCTACTTCCACACCGACGACGGCGTCGTCCGGGCGGTGGACGGCGTGAGCTTCAGCGTAGCTGCGAACCAGACGCTGGGGGTGGTGGGAGAGAGCGGCTGCGGCAAGAGCGTCACCGCGCTGAGCGTGTTGCGGCTGGTCAAGAGCCCGCCCGGCAAGCTGGAAAGCGGTTCCATGGTGCTCGAGACCGAACGGGGCCCGGTCGATCTGGCCAGGCTGCCGCAGCGCGGACGGCGCATCCGTGCCATCCGCGGCCGGGACGTGTCCATGATCTTTCAGGAGCCGATGCGGGCGCTGACCCCGGTCTACACCATCGGCTTCCAGATCAGGGAGGCCCTGCAGGAGCACACCGGCATGGGCGCCGAGGAGGCCACCTCCACGGCGGTGGAGATGCTGCGCGCGGTGGGCATGCCCGATCCGGTGCAGCGCATGAACACCTACCCGCACCAGCTTTCGGGCGGGATGCGGCAGCGGGTCATGATCGCGATGGCTCTGGTCTGTCGGCCGAAGCTGCTGATCGCCGACGAGCCGACCACCGCCCTCGACGTCACCATCGAGGCGCAGATCCTGGCGCTGCTGAAGCGGCTGCAGGAGCAGTTCCACATGGCCATCCTGTTCATCACCCACGACCTGGGGGTGATCGCGAAGATGGCCGACGCCGTGATGGTGATGTACCTGGGTCAGGTGATGGAACGGGCGCCGGTGCGCGATCTGTTCCACGATCCGCGGCACCCCTACACGCAGGCGCTGTTCCGCTCGATCCCCTCCATGGCCGAGGAGCCGAAGCAGCGGCTGGCGGTCATCCAGGGCTCGGTTCCGCATCCGTTGACCCACAGTACCGGCTGCCCCTTCGCGCCCCGCTGCGATCACGCTGACGACCGGTGCGCGCAGAAGCCGCCGGAGTTCGAGGTCGGAGCGGGGCACACGGTGGCGTGCTGGCTTCACGAGGGGTCAGGCGAGGAGTAGGCGTGGCCGAAGCACCCGATCTGCTGACCGTCGAGAACCTGCGGAAGCACTTCCCGATCGAGAAGGGGCTGTTGCGCCGCACCGTTGGACAGGTCAAGGCCGTGGACGGCGTCAGCTTCTCCGTGCGGAAGGGCGAGACCCTGGGACTGGTCGGTGAGAGCGGCTGCGGCAAGACCACCGCCGGCAGGGTGGCCGCGGGTCTCGCGAGGCCGTCCGGAGGCTCGGTGACCTTTCACTCCAACGGAGAGCGTATCGACGTTCACGCCCTGAGCCGCCAGGAGCTCAGAGCGTTCCGGCGTCACGTGCAGGTGGTGTTCCAGGATCCGTATTCCTCGCTCAACCCCTACCTGCGCGTGATCGAGATCGTCGGCGAGCCGCTGGAGGTGCAGGAAGGGATTCGCGGGTCGGCGCTGCGCAAGGAGGTAGAGCCTCTGCTGGAGGCGGTGGGGTTGCGGCCGGCGTACGCGGACCGTTTCCCGCACGAGTTCTCGGGCGGTCAGCGGCAGCGGATCAGCCTTGCCCGGGCGCTGGCGCTGAAGCCGCAACTGGTCGTCGCCGACGAGCCGGTGTCGGCCCTCGACGTGTCGGTGCAGGCGCAGATCCTCAATCTGATGATCGAGTTGCAGCGCCGGTTCGCCTTGAGCTACCTGTTCATCGCCCACGATCTGAGCGTGGTCCGCTACATCAGCGACCGCGTCGCCGTGATGTACCTGGGACGCATCGTCGAGACCGGAACCGCGGAGGCGGTGTTCCGCAATCCCCGTCACCCCTATACGGAGGCGCTGCTGTCGGCGTTCCCGGCTCCCGACCCCGACGATACCGAAGAGCGCATCGTCCTGGAGGGCGACGTGCCGAGCGCGGCCAACCCACCGGCTGGCTGCGCGTTTCATACCCGCTGTCCGTATGCGGCCGACGCCTGCCGCCAGGACGTGCCGCCACTCGAGGAGGTTGCCGTGGAACAGAGGAGCGCGTGCATACGCGCGGCCGAACTGCAGTTGCAGGGGCGGACGATCACCAGGCCGCCGTGGGCGAGCGCGGAGGCCGGCGAGACCGGAGATGGACATGCGTAAGGAACCGCACCTGGTCTCGGTCAAGCGGATCTGGGACCGGGCGCCGCACAGCGCCTTCACCGACCTGCTCCGCCACCGCGGCCGCTGGTGGTGCACGTTCCGGGAGGCTCCGGATCACGGCAGGAGCATCGGCACGCTCCGGATCCTGGTCTCCGATGACGGCACGGCGTGGACGAGCGCCGCCGAGGTCGTGGAGGAGGGGATCGACCTGCGCGATCCCAAGCTTTCGGTCATGCCGGACGGACGGATGCTGCTGCTGGCCGGCGGCTCGGTCTTCCGGGGCCCGACATATCTCACCCGCTCGCCCCGCGTGTCCTTCTCCGACGACGGGATCTCCTGGAGCGCGCCCGCCCGCGTGCTGGCCGAGGACCACTGGCTGTGGCGGGTGACGTGGCACGACGGGGTCGGCTACTCGGTCTCGAAGCTGGGGGAGGCGAGCAATCCGCGCCGCGGGTTCCTGTACACGACCCGCGACGGCCTGGAGTGGCAGTGGGTGACGGAGCTGCGCCCGCCCGACGGGAGCTGGACGGTCAGCGAGACCACCCTGCGCATCATGCCCGACGGCGAGATGATCGCCCTGATCCGGCCCGACTGGATCGGCAGCAGCCGGCCGCCCTACACCGAGTGGTCTTTCGCGCACCTGCAGCAGAGCCTGGGCGGCCCCAACTTCATCCGCCTGCCGAACGGCGATCTGTGGGCCGGCGCCCGCTGCAGCGACGCCGCGGGAACGCCGGTCACCGCGCTGGCCAGGATGAGCCGCGATGCCTTCGACGTGGCGCTGGCGCTGCCCAGCGGCGGAGACAACTCCTACCCGGGCATGGTCTGGCACGAGGAGCGGCTGTGGGTCAGCTACTACTCGTCACACGAAGGCAAGGCGAGCATCTACATCGCCCAGGTGAGCCTGGACTGACGCGCTACCCGCAGCCGTCACGAACGATCAACAGCGTTACGGTCGCAAGCGTCCAGTTCGACGGTGTGCCGGGCCACGTCGACGCGAATCTCGGCCGCATGGTGAAGCTCATCGACGACGCGGCAGCGCGGGGAGCGGAGTTCGTCGCGTTCCCGGAGGTAGCCGCGTCCGACTACTTCGGGACCGACTTCGCTTCGCTGGCGAGCCCCGTGCCGGGCGATCAGTTCGCGGTGCTGGCGCGGGCGGCCGCGCGCCGCGGGGTCTTCGTGGCCGCGGGTCTGATCGAGAAGTCCCCGCGCGGTCTGCACAACACGGTCGTCCTCATCGACCCCGACGGAGCGCTGGCGGGCACGTGCCGCAAGACGCACCTCTCGCTCGGCCACTACGACCCGTCGATCGCGAGGGAGGTGGACGTCCTGGTGCCGGGCGAGGACCTTCCCGTGTTCGACACGCCATTCGCCAGGGTCGGCGTCATGATCTGCAAGGACGGCGACTACCCGGAAGTGCCACGGATCCTCGCCGTCCGGGGAGCGGAGATCATCCTGTGGCTCACCAATCGCCCCGGCGTGAAGCGGGGCTCGGCGGCCTATCACGCGTCGAGCAACTGCGCGGCCGTCGTGGTCTGTAATCGCGCCCAGGGCCACGCGCGCGGCGGGCACAGCGCCACGTTCGACTGGAAAGGGAACGTGGTCGCCGAGGCCGGGGCCGGTGAATCGATCATCCGCGCCGAGCTGGACATGGTCGCGATGCGACGGGCTCGCGCCGTCCACTGGAACGAGGAGCGGGTCCGCCGGCCCGAGCTCTATGGGGCGCTGTCCGCGAAGGGGAGCCCGGCGTGAGCACGCCGGACCGCTCGAAGGCCGATCTCCTGGCGCTGTTCCGGGATCCGCCGGCCGAGTACGGCGACTTCGCCACCTGGTTCTGGGAAACCGGCACCCTCACCCAGGAGCGGATCACGTGGCAGCTCGAGCAGATGAAGGCCGCCGGAGTGAGCGGGACGTGGTACTACCCCCGCTTCGTCGGCACCGAACCGCTCGCTCCTGACCCTCCGTACTGGAGCGACGAGTGGCGGGAGCTCTTCAACCATTCGGTAGCCGAGCATCGCCGGCTCGGCATGAAGGCGGGTTTCTCCGACTGGACCGGACGCGGCTACTGGCAGGAGCGCCTGCGGGAGGAGGGCCGCACGCGGCCCGAACTGGTCGGCCGGCGCCTGCTCTGCCACGAGGCGGCCGCGGACGGCGGAGGACCTGCGCTCGAGATGCCCGTCCCGGCTGCCGAGTCCGTCGTCAGCGCGGCGGCCTTCCGCGTCGCGCAAGACGGCGGCGACCGACTGGACGGAGACAGCCGGATCGACCTTGCCGATCGCATCGCAGGCGGCACACTCACCTGGAGCGCGCCGGCCGGCGCATGGCGCGTGATCGTCGTCACCGGCGAGCGCCACGACCTCGACTACCTGAACCCCGCGGTCGTCGCGCGCTGGCTGGAGCTGTACTCGGAGGTGCACGAGCGGGAGCTCGGCGACCTGTTCGGCGACACCCTGGACGTCTTCCTGCACGACGAGCTGTGGGTGCTGCGCGGGGACATCATCTACTCGCAGTCCGTGGTGGATCGCATCAGGGCCGACCACGGCTACGATCCGCGCCCCGAGATCGCGGCCCTGTTCCGGGACATCGGCCCGCGCACCGACAAGATCCGCTGCGACTACTACGAGGCGGTGGCGATCCTGCTGGAGGAGCACTTCTACCGGCCGTTCAGCCGCTGGCACGAGCAGCGCGGCCTGCGCTTCGCGACCATCGCCACCTGGGGCCGGCAGAGCGTCCTGGGCCAGACCTGGCATTACGTCGACTACTTCCGCTACCTCCGCCACTTCCACATCACCGGCAACGAGGACCCGCTCGGCGCCGACCCCGGCAACCGCTGCCTGATCGACGCCAAGATGTCCAGCTCCGTGGAGCACATCTACCGGTGCGAGCGGTCGGCGGTGTGCGCCTACTGGCGCTCGGGCTGGGGCATGACCCAGGACCGGAACCTCGCCTGGACCCACGAGAACCTCGCCTATGGCCTCAACCTGTACAACGGCCACGGCGGGCTCTACGGCTCCATGGGCGGCTGGTACGAGTGGGAGCCGCCGCTGATCTACTTCCGGCAGCCCTACGCCCGGCACTGGCCGGCGTTCGTGCGCCACGTCTCCCGGCTCTGCGCGGTCATGAGCCAGGGCACGCACTGCGCCGACGTGGCGCTGCTCTATCCGCTCACCACCGTGCACGCGCACTGGCTGCGCGGCAAGCATTTCACCAGCGTGGCCTACGAGGCGGGCAACGAGTGCTTCGCGCTGGCTCAGCACATCTATCGGAGCGGCATCGACTTCGACTTCGTCGACGACCACTCCCTGAACGGTGCGGAGATCGGCGACGGCGTGCTCACCATCGCCGGGATCGAGTTCCGCTGCGTGGTGGTGCCGCCGATGACGGCCATCAAGACCTCGACCCTGGAGACGCTGAAGCGCTTCCACGACTCCGGCGGGACGGTGATCGGCTACCGCCGCCTGCCGACCGCGTCGCAGGAGCACGGCCGCGGCGATCCGCGGGTGCGCGAGCTGGTGCAGGCGATCTTCCAGGTGGCGCCGGACCGGGCGTACGCCCATGCGGCCGGCAAGCGCGCCATGGATCAGCTTCCGCTCTACAGCCAGGCGCTCGACAGCGTGCACGTGAACGCCAACGAGCGCGGCGGCAGCGCGATCTACCTGCCGGTGATGCAGATGCACGGCACGCCGTACAACGAGGGACCGCGCGTCGCCGCCATGATCGAACGCTCGATCGACCTCGACGTCCGCTGCAGCGTGGCCGACGTGTACCACACCCATCGGCGCATGCGGGCAGCGGGCCGGCGGACCGACGTCTACTTCCTGTTCAACCAGAGCGGCGAGCGCCGCGAGGTCGAGGTGACGTTCCGCTGCGTCGGAGAGCCGGAACTCTGGGACGCGGCCACCGGATCGACCCGTCCGCTCCTCCGGTGGCGACCGGCGCGGGGCGGTACCTCGGTACGGCTCGACATGGAGCGCTACGCCGGCCTCATCGTCGTGTTCGATGCCGCGGACGATGCGGCGGGCTCGCGGCCGGGTGCATCGCTGGGGGTGATCGATGACGACCTTGACGAGCTGGTTCGGCTCGAGGATGCGGGCAGCGATGTGACGGTCCAGGGATTGGCGGACTCGGGCGGTCGCAAGCACGTGGCGGTCGCAGGCGTTGCGGGCATGGCCGCGTATCGCGGCGCGTGCGAGGTCGAGGCGCCGCCCGCGCCACTGGTGCTCGACGGGGAGTGGCGGTTTGGCTTGATCCCCACGCTGGACAACCGGTGGGGCGACTTCCGCCTGCCGGTCACCGGCCGGCTCATCGGGCCCGAGGCTCGGCGCTTCCGGTACCGCGAAGAGCAGAGTACGGCCGGGACCGATCTGAGCTGGCACACCGCGGGATTCGATGACAGCCACTGGCAGGACTACCTCTACTCGGAGGGCCCCTTCGCGTACAGCCTGGGACCGTTCCGGCCCGGCGCGGAACCGGCGCGAATCGAGGAGGCCGCGGTGCGGCTGGACGCCGACCACGTCGTCGATGGCCGGACCCATCGCTGGCAGCCGTTCGCCTTCTCGCCGCGCTACGGCCACCGGCACTCGACGCCCGGCGATCCCGACCGCCGCAGCTTCGAGGGCGTCCCGGAGGAGTACATCGTTTTCCCGCCGAGCGTGGCGGACGGGGACGCCGCCGGCGGCCACGTACGCTACCTGCTGGCCAGGGTCGTCGCTCCCGCAGCAGGTGAATGGGACCTGCTCATCGGCGGCGTCGACGGCGCGGCCGTCGGCGTTCGGCTCAACGGCACGGCGCTCGCGCTGTCCACCGGTCACGGGGAGCGCCGCAGGGCGACCGTGAGCCTGGCTGCCGGGCCGAACGAGCTGCTGCTCAAGCTCGCTCACGTGGGCGAGCGCCCGATCCGCATGTACGCCGCATTGCTGGCTCCGGGGGAGGCGGTGACAGCCACCGGGGGCCATCCCCTGCCGTCGTTGCCCTGGTTCCAGCCGGGCGGCGAGTTGGTGTGGGACGTGCACGCGGCCGATCATCCGCGCGTGGGCTGGCTCCGGTTCGAGGCGCCTCCCGGCACCAGGGAGATGCAGCTCCCCGCGCATGCCGCCGGCGCACAGGTATGGGTCGACGGCACGGCAGTCGCCACTGACGCGGGACGCGTGACGCTCGCCCGGCCGGCGAACGCGGTCGTACAGGTGGCGGTGCGCCTTGAGCAGCACCCCGGCCGCTATGCCGGCGCGGCGATGCCGGAGCCGGTGGCATTCACCTGCGAGCCGTCTGCGGTCGAGCTGGCGGACTGGAGCGAGCTGGCGCTCGGCAGCTACTCGGGCGGGGCGGAATACCGAACCAGCTTCCGGCTGGAGCGGCAGCACCTCGACACCGAGATCGAGATCGACCTCGGCCTGGTGCACACCACGGCGGAGGTCACCCTCAACGGCGAACGGATCGGGGTCGCGCTGCGAGCGCCCTACCGGCTACGCATCACCGAACAGGCGCGTGTCGGTGACAACGATCTCACGGTCGAGGTGTACAACACGCTGGCCAACCACTTCGGCACCGGGTTCCCCCCGTCCTCACACGCTCCCAAGGAGCAGCAGGGCGGCGGCCTGATCGGCCCGGTGACCGTGCGATTCCGGCGGCCGGTCAGCATCACCGCCCGCCCGGTGGTCAGGTATTGAGATCCATCAGCGATCGATCGCAGTTCCCATGGCGAAGGCAACGTCGTCGCGAAACCTTGACCAGGCAGGCACCTGCTCCAATAGACCGCCGGGCGGAAGGTTCTCTGCAAGCTGCTTCCGAAGATTGCCGAATTCGGCGTCGAGCCTCTTCCGGCGGCGCACTCCCCGGGGTGCTCCCGCCTTCATCAGCACGTCACGCAAGGTCCTCTTGGGGTCCGGCACGCTCTCCAATTCATGAGGTACGGGCAAGTCAAGCGGCTCCGTGCCGCGGGGACGACCCGCGACTCTACGTATCGAGGCTTCGTCCGCGAGCAGCCACGCCTCCATCATCCGGACCGGCACTACACCGATCCATCGCCCCTCGAATCCGGCAGCCGATACGCCCTGTCTGATCTCGCCGTATCTCGTATCAGGGTTCGCTCTGTCGGCATCGCGATGAACAAACAGCAGGTTCACACTGCCATAGTACTGAAGCCCGAGACGCACCTTGTCTCTCACGCGGCGTCCGCGAAACGATGCGGCTCCATCGGCTTCCGACGCACCGCATTCGATGAGCAGTGCCTGAATGTGAGCGACCAGCGCTGCGTCGGATGAACCCTCGCAGATCAGTAGAAACCGTACTCTCATGTATTCTGCCAGAACTCTTCAGGCCAGAACTCGGCGGGGAATCTGAGCTGAGCATCTTCTGGTGGAATCAGATAGGATTGCAGTTCGACCTTGCCTATGCCGGTTGACGTACTGGAATCATCTTCCGGGTCGACAGCATCTCTCCACGAGCCCTGCAGAGGATAGCATTTCAGCGGCCACACCGCACTCCCTGTGGCCGACTTGACGGCGGTGTTTTTCGCCAGGACGATTTCCTGCGGGCTCTGTAGCTGCACAAAATAGGGTGAGTGTGTCGCGACAATGACTTGCCGCAAGGGGTTGTCCTCGGCCACGGGTTCGTCGGGATCGACCGCGATGTCGTGCAGCAGCCGATTCATGGCCTCCAGCCTCTCGGGATGGATCCCGTTTTCCGGCTCCTCCATGCAGTACACCCCGGCATCGGCGGCCTCTGCGATAGCGGTCAAGGCCAGGAATCGAAGGGTGCCGTCGGAAATGGAGTTGGCCCGCAACCGTACGCCGTCGGGTTCTTCGAGCTCCAGGGAAAAGAGCTGGCGCACGTCGTCTCGCACCGCGCGGACCGTTCGTACCGGCACGAGGGCGGAGAGCGTACTCGCGATCCTGCTCAGGATGTCATCCTCAGGGTCTTCCGAGGATTCGGAGGTGGAAGCCCCACTGGCCAGATGGTGCAGGGTAGCGGGGATATGCCCACCGTCGGGGGTAATGCCGGGTTCGTCGGTGAACTTGTCGGCACGTCGCATGGCCGAGGGCTCCAGCGCCAGTATCCGCCACCGTTGCATTTCTCGACGAGCTGCAAGAATCGTGGGCGTCGCTGCGGTGTTCTCGGTGCCGATGATCGTTCGCGGAGCGCGTTCGGCAGGCGCCGCCGGCCGGGCTCGGCCGGAGGAACCGCCATCCTGATGGATGACGATGGTAGCGGGATCGGACGCTCCATCACCAATCGTGGAGATGTACCCGGAACCTCGCCGCTTGTTGTAGATAACGCTGTTCCGAAATCTCTGTTTGACATGGGGAAATCTCAACTTCTCGGCGGCGAGGCCGGAGGGGATATGGCGAAGATCCTCGCGCTCCAGAACAAGACCGCCGAGCGGTCCGGCAGCTTGGGATGGCGGATCGTGTCGGAACGCAACCTCGTAACGCAGGAAGGTGGATGAAGGAACTCCTGGCCGGCCGAAGTCGTCGACAACCCGCCTGTCTACGATCATCTCGGCGGCGAACCGGATGCGGTTCACGGTGTTGCCGTTAGCGGAAAAAAACAGATCTCCGATTTCCCCGGTGTCCTGTTCGGAGCTGCGAATCAGCAGCGCGGATTGATTGATGGTGTGGTCGGTCAATAACGAAAGAAACCGGATAGCGTCGAAAATGTTGGACTTGCCTACCCCGTTGACTCCCGCGATACAGGTATATGGGCCCAGATCAAGAGAGAAGTCGACCAGGTTCTTGAAGCCATCTACTTCAATACGGGTCAGCATGACGGTCTCCTGTGCTGGCGGTCACGGGAACACTGTTGGTCGACGAATTCGAGCGCCGTGACTCCGCCTGCTGGATCATAGCATGCGGAACAGCGGCCGGTGTCGCGTGGACTGCGCGGGAGCCGCCATCGTACCCTTCGGCCTTATGCTGGTGAACCCTGTGAGCACTCGACGGCTCGGTGCGACCGATGTCGAGGTCACCGTCCTGGGCTTCGGCGGGGCCACGATCGGGGGGATCAGCCGGGTGCTCGCCGAAGCGCAGGCACAGGCGACGCTCGCCGCGGCATTCGACGCGGGAATCCGCTTGTTCGACACCGCGCCGTCATACGGGAACGGTCAGAGCGAGCATCGAATCGGCGCTCAGTTCCGTGAACGCCTCACCAGCGGCTGCGACCGGGCGGATCTGGTGCTCGCCACAAAGGTAGGCAAGCTGCTGCGGCGCCCGCGGCCGCCCGACGCACTGGAGGCCACCGAGTGGCCCGGCGGCCTGCCGTTCCGCATCCGGTGGGACTTCACCTACGGCGGCGTCATGCGCGCCTACGAGGACAGCCTGCAACGGCTGGGCGTCACGCGGGTGGACCTGTTGACGATTCACGACCTGGACTACAGCGAGCACGAATCGCGGGAGGTCGCCGATCGCCTCCTCGACCAACTCGTGAACGGCGGCGGCCGCCGGGCGCTGGCGGAGCTGCAGGCCGCCGGGGAGATTCGCGCGGTCGGCGCCGGCGTCAACGACCTCGGCAGCATCACCCGGTTCGCGGAGCGGTTCGAGGTCGACTACTACCTGCTGGCCATGCCCTATTCGCTGGTGGATCAGCGTCCGCTGGACGACGAGCTTGCCTGGTGCCTCGACCATGGCATCGGCATCATCAAGGGGGCGCCCTATGCTTCCGGCATCCTGGCGGCCGACACCGGTCGAGCCGGGGACCGAGCCGCGGGCGCGGCGGCGACCTACGACTACCGCGCGCCGAGCGCCGAGGTCCGCTCGACCGTGTCGCGCATCGCTGCCGTCTGCGCACGGCATGGTGTCCCGATGCGCGCGGCGGCACTGCAATTCCTGCTCGCTCACCCGGCTGTCGCGGCGGTGATCCCCGGTGCCGCCACTCCCGCGGAGGTGGCGGACAACGCCCGCATGTTGTCCGTCTCGATCCCGGCCGACCTGTGGCGCGAGTTGCAGCACGAGCGGCTGCTGCAGGACGGGGCGCCGATCCCCGACTGACCGGGATCGGCCGCGTCGACCGCCCGGTGCGGCGGTGTAAGCTGGCGGCTCGGAACCACCGCTCGAGGAGTCAGGGATGCAGCAGCCGACGGCCAGGCGTGACACGTTCTATCTGGAGAAGGACGCCGATCTCGAACACCTGAAGGGCAAGCTGATCGCCTCCCTGGGCTATGGCAGCCAGGGCCACGCGCAGGCGCAGAACCTGCGCGACTCCGGGCTGGACGTCATCGTCGGCAACGTCGAGGACCGCTACGCGGATACCGCGCGCCACGACGGCTTCGAGGTGGTGAGCATCCCCGAGGCGGTCCGGCGCGCGGACATCTTGCTGGTGCTGCTGCCCGATGAGCTGCAGCGCCAGATCTACCTCGACGACATCGCGCCCCACCTGCGCGAGGGCCAGGTGCTCGACTTCGCCTCCGGGTATGCCGTGCACTTCGGCCTGATCGAGCCGCCGCCGTTCGTCGACGTGGTGCTGTGCGTGCCGGCCTGCCTGGGCGAGATCGCCCGCCGCCGCTACGTCGACGGCAAGGGGACCTACGGCTCGTTCGGCGTGCACCAGGACGCATCCGGCAACGCCCGCAACATCGTCATGGCGCTCGCGCTGGGCATGGGCTGGCTGCGCTTCGGCTGCGTCGAGTGCAGCTTCGGCGACGAGGTGGCGGTCAACCTGTTCGCCGAGACCGCCGGGCTCAGCCTGATCCGGCCGCTGATGCTGATGGCCTACGAGGTGCTGGTCGAAGCCGGGTTCTCGGCGGAACAGGCGTTCTCGGAGACGTTCTACGAGATGCAGTTCGAGGTCGAGGCGATCACGCAGGGGCGCGTCGGGGACACGTCGGGATCCCCAACGGCGGTCTACCTGGGGCTCACGCAGAATCCCAAGGTCCTCGACGAGGACCTGCGCGACAAGATGCGCGCCATGCTGCGGCGGGTGCGGAGCGGCGAGCTGGTGCGCGACTGGAACCTGGAGCAGCTTGCCGGGAAGCCGCACCTGAGGCAGCTCAGGCGCGAGCGGGCCGAGCACGACGTCCGGCACGTGGAGAAGCTGTTCCTGGAGCGCAAGGAGGCGACCGGCTGGTGATCGACATCCACAGCCACGTCTGGGAAGAAAAGCACAGCGTCGGCGGCGTGCTGGAGCGTGACTCGCTCGCCCTGCCGGGGATGGCCTGATGGCCGGCGGGGACGATCCGGTCGGCGCGGGCGAGCATCGCTACCGGCCCGACCAGGACTGGGGCGCGCTCCCGGCCGGCTGGAGCTACGTCGAGGTCGCCGGCGTGGCCGCCGACTCGCAGGACAACGTCTACGTCTTCAACCGCGGCGAGCATCCGGTCATCGTGTTCGACCGCGACGGCGTGTTCCTGCGCTCGTGGGGCGAAGGGACGATCGCGCGGGCGCACGGCATCTTCATCACCGGCGACGACCGCCTGTTCCTGACCGACGACAAGGACCACACGGTCACGGAGTACACGCTGGCCGGGGAGCGTGTGATGACGATGGGCGTCAGCGGGCGCCCGTCCGACACCGGCGTGGTCGGGATCGACTACCGCACCATCGCGCGGCCGGCAGGGCCGTTCAACCTGCCGACCAACCTGGTCGCGGCCGGCGGCGACCGCCTGTACGTCACCGACGGCTACGGCAACGCGCGGGTGCACTGTTTCTCGTCCACGGGCGACTACCTGTTCTCCTGGGGTGGTCCCGGTTCCGGGCCAGGCGAGTTCAACCTGCCGCACGGGATCGACGTCGACAGCCGGGGCCGGGTGTTCGTCGCCGACCGGGAGAACAGCCGCATCCAGCTCTTCGACGCGGAGGGCCGTTTCCTGGAGCAGTGGCCGGACATCGTGCGTCCGACCGACCTGTTCATCTGCGACGACGACACCGTGTTCGTCGCCGAGGAGGGGGCGCGCTGCGGTCTGTTCCCATGGATGACGCCGGACCCCGACGCCATCGGCGGACGGGTCGCCGTGTTCGCGCCGGACGGGGAGTTGCTCGCGCGCTGGGGCGGCGGGCTCGATCCCTGCTCGGCCGCCGACTTCTACGCCCCCCACGCCATCTGGCTGGACTCGAAGCGAACCATCTACGTGGGCGAGGTGAACTGGTCGGCCGGCGGCAAGGACGGCGACATCCCGCCCGACTGCCCTTGCCTGCGACGATACGTCAAGGTGTAAGGAAGCCACGAGAGGAGGTCGATCGATGCGGGAGATACTCGGCGAAGCGCCCGGCAGGCCCTACAGCCGCGGGACGCGCAAGGGCAACATGGTGTTCGTGTCCGGCCAGCTCGGCTGGGACGCTGACGACGACCCGATACCGGGCGGCGTGGGGCCGCAGACCCGGCAGGCGCTGGAATACGTCAAGGAGGTCCTCGCCCTGGCCGGGGCGACGCTCGACGACGTGACGATGGTCAACATCTACCTGGACGACCTCGATCGCGACTACGCGGAGATGAACGCCGTCTACCGCGAGTACTTCGGCGACGACCGGCTGCCGGCGCGCGCCACCGTCGGCGTCGCCCGGCTGGCCAAGGGGCTCCTGGTCGAGGTCTCCTGCATCGCCGTCGTGGACTGACCGATCACGCAGGCGGTCCTCGCCGCGAAGTCCGCTCCGTATGGCGGTCGCGGTGATGAGCGAAACAGAGCAACCTGAGGTTCTCCGGCTCCGGACCACCGCCCAAGGCATACGGGAACACGTGATCGACCTGCAGGAGATGCCGTGACGCGCAGCGGCGCCCGCTGCGTGAGTCAACGAAGCAGCAGCGTCCGCCATCGCGCTGCCACACCTCTCGCCTGATCGCCGCCGGAAGGGCGCGGCCGGCCCGAGCGCCCTCCTTCGGCGCCGAAGTGAGGTTGTCTCCCGGACGTGCCGGCTGCTTCCCCACCGACCCCGCTCGACGGTCCGACACCGGTTGCATGTGCGGCGCCAATGCGCCGGCGCTTCCGGCCGGGACGGACCGCTTCGACGCCCGCGGCGCGCGATCATTCAGGTCTCGCTCTGTCTTCGATCCCGAAGCGCTGGTACCGTCGGTACGGTCACTCCGCTTCGGCGCCGAAGTGGCACGGCGGGCCGCTCTCGGCTGCCTGTTCGCGGGCGAGTTGGCGGCGCCTTCCGGGTTGCGCAGGCGCCTCAGGCGCGTTGCATGGTGCGGTAGCGGTGCACGGCCAGCGGGGCGAACACGGCGATGATGACCGCCGCCCAGATCAGGGTGTAGAGCACCGGGTGCTGCAGCGGCCAGGCGACCGGATCGGGCGTCCCGGGAGGTATGTTCCCGAACAGCTCCCGCGTCGCCTGCGTGACCGCGGAGACCGGGTTCCACAGGGCGAAGGTGCGCAGCACTGGCGGCAGGTTCTCGGCGGGAACGAAGGTGTTGGCCACGAACGTCAGCGGCATGGTCACCATGAAGGCCGCGTTGTTGATCACCTCGACGCTCGGCACTATCAGGCCGACGAAGGCCATGACCCAGGAGAAGGCGTAGGCGAACAGCAGCAGCAGGGCGAATCCCCCGACCGCCGGCAGCACGCCGGTGTCGATCCGCCATCCGACCACGAGCCCGGTCAACGCCATGATCGCCAGCGACGCCACGTTGTACAGCACGTCGCTCATCGTGCGGCCCACCAGCAGCGCGCTGCGCGACATCGGCAGCGAGCGGAACCGGTTCATGATCCCCTTCTGGATGTCCTCTGCCAGCCCGGCGCCGGTGAAGATCGCACCGAACACGACCGTCTGGGCGAAGATGCCGGCGATCAGGAACTCGCGGTAGGAGCCGCCGGGGATGGCGATCGAGTTGCCGAAGACGTACGCGAACAGCAGCACGAACATGATCGGCGACAGGAGCACGAACACCAGCACCTCGGGCACTCGCTTGATCTTGATGACGTTGCGCTTGGCGATGGTGGCGGCGTCGCTCACCGCATTCAGCATGGCGCTCACGTGGCGGCCTCCTCCGGTTCGGTGGGTTCGGCGGCGTGGCCGGTCAGGGTGAGGAACACGTCATCCAGCGTCGGCCGGCGCAGGCCGACGTCCTGGACCGCGACCTGCCCTTGGTCCAGCGCGCGCAGCGCCTGCATCAGCGCCTCCGCGCCGCCGCCGGCGATCGGAGTCACCACCGTGCGCGCGCGCTCGTCCACCTGCTGCTCCCCGACCGCGAAACGGTCCAGCACCTCGCGGGCGCGACTCACCGCCGCCCCGGCGGCCACGGTCACCTCGATGCGCTCCGCCCCGACCAGCCGCTTCAGCTCGTCGGGCGTACCCTCCGCGATCGCCTTGCCGTGGTCGATGACCAGCACACGGTCGGCGAGCTGATCCGCCTCCTCCATGTACTGGGTGGTGAGCAGCACCGTGGTGCCACTGCCCACCATCCGGCGGATCACCTCCCAGAGCTGCCTGCGGCTGTGCGGGTCCAGTCCGGTGGTGGGCTCGTCCAGGAACAGCACCGGCGGGTCGGCCACCAGAGCGCCGGCTAGGTCGAGGCGGCGGCGCATCCCGCCGGAGTAGGTCTTGACCGGGCGGCCGCCGGCTTCGACCAGGTCGAACTGCTCCAGCAGCTCGGTGGCGCGGCTGCGCGCGCGGCGCCGGCCGAGGTGATAGAGCCGGCCGACCATGTCCAGGTTCTCGAACCCGGTCAGGTGCTCGTCCACGGCCGCGAACTGTCCCGACAGCCCGATCCTGCGGCGCACCTCGCGCGGAGAGCGCACCACGTCGGCGCCGGCAACGACGGCGCTGCCGCCATCCGGGGTGATCAGGGTGGCCAAAATGGACACGGCGGTGGTCTTGCCGGCTCCGTTGGGGCCCAGCACGCCGAGCACCGTTCCCTCCGACACGGCCAGGTCGAGACCGGCCAAGGCCGTGACTTGGCCATAGCGCTTGACGAGTCCGGTGGCGTGAATGAGATCAGGCATTGCGTGCGTGGCCACCGACGGAAGGAGTGAGTTGCCGGCAACTCGCCGGAAACCTACGCACGTTCGATCGATCGGTCAAAAACCAGATCACCTGACCCGAGCGCCCAAGCGGAGGTTATTGACTTAGTCCATAAAGGTGATAGACTTAGTCCAATATGGGAGAGAACCCGTGACCGCCGTCAATATTCACCAAGCGAAGACACATCTGTCCCGGTTGCTCGCTGAGGTTGCACGCGGTGAGGAGGTTATCATCTCGCGCGCAGGCACGCCGATCGCGCGACTCACGCCTTACACCGCGGCCAAGCCGCGGCGCAGGCTGGGGCGCGATCGCGGTCTATTCGAGGTTCCCGACGACTTCGATGCGCCGCTTCCCGAGGACGTCATCGAGAGCTTCGAGCGATGAAGGCACTGCTGGATACTCACGTCTGGCTCTGGAGCGTGGTGAATCCCGACCGGATCACACGCGTGGCGCGGGAGGTGATCGAGGATCCGGAGACCACGCTCATGTTGTCGGTGGCGAGCTCCTGGGAAATCGCGATCAAGTACCGCCTCGGAAAGCTGCCGCTTCCCGAGGCACCGGCGGTGTTCATTCCGCCTCGGCTGGTCCGTGACGGGATCGAATCGCTGCCGGTCGAGCACCACCATGCCTGCCGTGTGGCAGAGTTGCCGGACCATCATCGCGATCCGTTCGACCGGTTGCTCGTCGCTGTGGCGCAACTGGAATCGCTCACGCTGGTCACCGCCGACGGCGCGTTCGATGCATACGACGTTGAGGTACTTCATGCCTGAACGCCGACCGCGCGACCTGAATGCGCGCGAGCACGTGACATGAACAGC
Organism: Spirochaetia bacterium; assembly: GCA_965208175.1. Taxonomy (GTDB): domain Bacteria; phylum Spirochaetota; class Spirochaetia; order SZUA-6; family Bin103; genus CATQHW01. The sequence goes on from CBDBOG010000002.1 coordinate 172,007, forward strand.
GGCGCGGACGTGCCCTTCGTCGACTTCGGGTGCTCCTATCTCATCGGCAACGGCAGCAGCACCGCGGATTCCCCTGCGCCAATCGAGCAGAACGACGTGCGGCTGCAGGTGGAGTCGCTCGTACGGCTGTACGACGCCGACTCCGGCCTGACCCGAACGATCTATCAGTGCGCGGCCTGCAAGGCGGAGAATACGTTCGACGCGAGCGGCCCGGGGGACCTGTTCAAACGGCCCAACTACGACTTCCTGCCGGTCGCGTGCGGCAGCGAGCTGCTGATCTTTCGTCGTGGGGTGCTGGCCGCCGACGGATACCGGCGTTACTACCCGTATATGCCGGCATTCGGCGACCTGCGCGAGCACATCGTGGCCGCGCGGGGTGTCGAGCGACTGGTCGACTTCCGCGCCGTCGCCGAGGCGTCGAGCGCCGGCCGGCCCATCATCGGCAGAACCGTGCTCGCCGACAGCGGCACTGGGCTGCGCGCGGAGCTGGAGTACCCGATCAAGACGATCAACATCCGCTACCGCCCGGACGTGTACCAGTTCGACACCGGGCCGGTGCTGTTCCCGGATCTCGGCGTGCGCCGGGAGATCTGGGCTGACTACCTGTCGCTGGCGTTCCTGGCGTACGAGACCCGCACGGCCGGCTTCGCGGACTTCGTGATCGAGAGCCCGGTGCCGGTCGGTCCCGATCCCGGTGCGTCACGGGTCATGCACTACGACCGGCACGAGCACCGGCCGGCGACCAACACGATCTGGCAGGTGACGGGCTCGGAATCCGACGCGCGCTGAAGCCGCCGGCGCCGGACGGTGCGCTACGGCCGCGCGTCCACGTAGCGCCCGCCCCGCGGACCCGCTTCGCCGCGTACCAGGTACACCGGAATCGGATGCGTCTCCACGTCGACCCAGGCGCTGTCGGTGCTGCAGAAGCGGATCGTGTAGCCGGCCCGGCGGCGGGACGTGCGGTTCGCGCCGCTGCCGTGCAGCAGGAACGAGTCGTGAATTGACAGCGCGCCGGCCGGCATCTCCAGGGTGACGACCGAGCGCTCCATCGCCTCGGTGACGACCACCCGCCGGGAGAGCATGTCGTCGCGGCCCGACGCCACGGTCGCGAACTCCCGGTAGCCGGAATGCGAGCCGGGGATCACCTGCATGGCGGAGTTGGCCGCATCCGCGTCGTCGATGGCCAGCCAGACCGTCGCCACGTCGGTGCCGTGCACGCTCGGCCAGTAGGTGTTGTCCTGGTGCCACGAGACCCGTTCCGGCCCGTGAGGCGGTTTGATGAACACGCTGGAGTACACCAGGATCAGGTTCGGGCCGAGCACGGCCTGCACGGCGTCGAGCAGCGGCGGATAGCGGCAGACATCCAGCCAGCGGTCGTCGCGGCTGTGCGGCTCGCCGAGAGAGCCTTGCCGGTCGAGCGTGCCCGCCTCCGTCGCCTCGTCGAGCAGGCGGCGGTTCCAGGCCACGCCGGCATCGTCGAAAACTCGCGGAAAGACGCAATACCCCTCCCGCGCGAACCGTTGCGGGTCCCGGTTCAGCCCGCCGCCGGCGTTCGGGATCACTGTTCCCGCCAGGGGAGGCGCCACGTCCCCAATGACATCATGACCACGGTGAAGCCGGCAAGCACGGCCAGCTCGAACCAGACATCCGCATTCCCGGAGAGCGACTTGGTGATGCCGTCCGCCGCATAGCGCAACGGCGAGACGTAGCCGAGCTGCTTCAACACGGGTGGTGCCTGCTCAATGGTGTAGTACACGGGGGAGAATGCTGCCAGGAGGAGCGACAACAGGCCGGTCGCGAGATTGCCCACCTGCGCGTTGGGAGCGAAGCTGATCACGAACAACGTCAGGCCCGCCATCGTCAGGGCGGCCAGCAGGAGCGACGGAATCAGACCCCAGGCAAGATCCCACTCCACGTTGATCGCCGCTCCGAAACCGAGGATCACGACGAGCGTCACGATACCCGATAGCGACGCATACAGCAGGGATCCGAGCACGAATGCACCCTTCGACACGGGCATGGCGATGAGGAGCTTGAGCTGGCCAAGGAAGCGCTGTCCGTTGAGGTTCTGCCCCACGAACATGCCGACGGAGAAGGCGACGCCGAACACCATCGTGCCGGCCAACAGCCTGAGCAGGACCTGCGGGTCGTCCGGGGCGATGGTGCGGGTCACGAAGAACCACGGCAGGGGGAACGCCCCGGCCAGCAGCACCGTGACGTACCAATGCCGGAGGTAGGGAATGGCGTTGATCTCGAAGATGCTGACGGCGTCGAGCAGCAACTTGAGGAACCCGCCGGTGCGACACCGCACTTCAGTCGGACGTATGGTGCTCATCATCCCCATCATCTTCCGCGGCTGACTCCTGTCCTCCGCCGGTCAGCCCCAGATAGACGTCTTCCAGGGTGGTGCGTGTCAGGCTGTACTGATCGATGCCCATCGCCTGCACCCGTGCCACGAGCTGCCGGTCGTCATTGCCGTGGAGTCTCCGCGTGCCCGCGGTGGTGGTGAAGGTGATCTTGTACCGGTAACCGTGCGCGGCGTGCAGGTTGCCGACCGTGTCGAGCGCCAGCAGGGAACCGTCCTGGATGATGGCGACGCGGTCGCAGAGCTCCTCTGCCTCCTCCATGTAATGGGTGGTCAAGAGGACGGTCTTGCCTTCCTGCCGGTACCGCCGGAGCAGATCCCACAGACCGTGCCGGGCTTCAGGGTCGAGTCCGACGCTGGGTTCGTCCAGGATCAACAGCGGCGGGTCGGCGATCGCGGCGATCCCGAGCAGGACGCGCCTCCGCAGTCCTACGGAGAGCGCATCCGTGCTCTTGTGCCCGTGTTCCTCCAGGTCGAGATCGGCGATCAGTTCGTCACGCCGGCGGCGCGCGATCCTGCCCGGCAGGCCGCGGAGCTTGCCGAATATCCGAAACTGGTGGCGCACGCTGAGCCCCCCGTAGAGCGTTGCCTCCTGCGGCATGACCCCTATCAGGCCCTTCACCTCGAGCGGCCGTGCGACCGCGTCGATGCCGAACACGCGCACCTCGCCCGACGTGGGGAGGAGCTCCGTCGTGATCTGGCGGACCAGCGTGGTCTTGCCGGCGCCGTTGGGCCCCACGACGCCCAGGATTTCTCCCCGGACCGCGGCCAGGCTGATGTCGCGGTTGGCCCAGGTGCCTCCCTTGTACCGCTTGTTGAGGTTCCGGACCTCAATCGGCGGGGAGCTCATGCTCGGTCGCCGGCACGACGAAGACCTCGACCTCCTCGACGACGATGTCGTCGGTCGCCTCGGGGTCGCTCGCGGCGAGCGCGAGGCCGAGCCGGTTCTCGCCGCGCACGCACAGGTCGGCGGTGAGCGGGAACCAGTACGTCACGCAGGGGCGGGTTTCGCGGGTCATCGAGCCGCGGGCGAACTCGTACTCGGTGTCGTCCGGACGGAGGTCGGTGCGCACCTCGTCGTCGCGGCGCTTCCGTCCGCGGGCCGGGACCGGCTGCCCGTTCAGGGTGATCGCGAGGTCGTCCGCCAGCGTCATGTGATAGGCGCGGAACAGGAGCTGTGAGACGGCGATGCCGTCGAAGTCCTCGTAGAGGCGGAAGGTGTACTCAGCGACGCCTGCCGGCCGCTCGATGACCGCGCGCTGCACCTTGACCGCGCCGGTGGAGGTGCGGTCGTCGCCGAAGCCGCTGAAGCCGCCCCAGGTGGCGTCGAACACGTAGTGCCTGCGCCCGCCGAGGGCGCAGGCGTCCGAGCGGACGTGGCGGGCGTCGTGCAAAGCCAGCGGATAGAACGGCGCGTGCGCGCCGCCGCCGCCGTGCATGATCTCGAAGTGGTTGTACAGCGACACGCCGTCGGCGCCCTGCGCGTACATGGTGTGCGCCAGCGCCCGCTGCTGGTCCTGGTCGGCCGGCTGCTGGGCGGAGCGGCGCCGGGCGATGATGCCCGTCCACGGCATGATCGACGGATAGAGCCGGCAGGCGGTGTCCGCCGTCACGGCCGCCCACTCGTCGTAGGGCAGGTTGTACTCGGCGTACATGCAGTCCGCCGGGCTGAGGTAGTCGACCAGCCCGTCCTGCGCCCAAGCCGGCGCGTCCAGGCCCAGGTCCGCGCACTCGTCGATGGTGGCGAACACGTGCGCGCCCAGGAACAGCCGCTCGGTCGTCCCCCGGCGCTCGCCGGCGTCGTCGAGCATCGAGCGGATGGCGGCGACCAACTCGGTCATCCGGTCCGCGCGGTCGCGGCCGGTGCCCGGCGGGAAGTAGCGATGGTCGCGGTAGCAGATCTCGATGCCGCCCACGTCGATGGTGTCCACCAGGCGCGTGATCGCGCTCAGCAGGAAGGCGCGCACCTCCTCGTGGGTGAAATCGAGCGGGGTGGACTCCGCGTAGAGCACGCCGGGCGGTGCCTCCTGAAGCTGAAGGTGCGGGTTGTCGACGATGAAGCCGGCGCCGGCGCCCACTCCCTGGACGGTGGAGACGGCGCCGTGGTTGTCGTTCATGCGGATGCCGGCCCCTAAGCGGACGCCGCGCCTGCGGCACTGGTCTGCCAGGATGCCCAGCGGCTGTCGGCCGCTGTCGAGCAGGGGCAGGAACCGGCGGTGCTGCGGCCTGGCGTCGTAGTCGAAACCGTCGGTGCGCCAGTAGGTGGTCCAGCCCTGGGTGTAGGCCTCCTGGATGAACAGGTCGATGCCGGCGTGGGCCACGTCGTCGATCCACTCGCGGAGCGACTCCTCGGTGGCCGGGTCCGGCAGGTAACGGGTGGCGACGCTGGACGGATCGCTGATGTAGATGACCGACATGACGCCTCCCACGGTAGACCTCTTGCGTGGCGGCGGCAATCGTAGGACGCTGGCCGCTCTGCGAAGGAGGCGGCGGATGGCCGAGTTGCGCGAGGTTTCGTTGGTGGATCGGATCGAGGCCACCCCGGTGGTCGCCACCGGCCGCCGCTGGCTGTGCGGGAGGGAGGACCATCCCGCACACGTGGAATCGTACTTCACGATGTACCCGGAGTGCCGGGACGACCCGGAGCGCGCCTCCTATGGCTCGGTCACCGACCCGGTGCCGCCGTTCTCCCGCGGCGGCGGCCTGATCCCCGTGCTGCTGAAGATGGACGACGGGCGGCTGGCCTGCCTCACGCGCACCGGCGCGCCGCACATCGGCACCGGCAGCGAGGTCAGCATCTCGTTCTCCGAGGACCGTGGCGCCTCCTGGTCCGACTATGCACTGGTGGCGCGCGGCGAGCCGGACGATCAGCTCGACTATCGCGACCACTCCCTGGGACAGGCGTCCGACGGCACGCTGGTGGTCGTGTACGGCCTCCTGTTCGGCGAGGTGGAGGCATCGCGGGAGGACGACCCCGACCCGCGCGCCCGCCGCGAGGAGCACCTGGAGGTGGTGCGCTCCACGGACGGCGGCGCCACCTGGTCGGAGCCGACGCTGATCGGCATGCCGGGGCGCGGCATCTTCGTGCGCCCGCACGGGCAGATGGTGCGGCTGGCCGACGGCACGCTGGTGTTCATGGCGCGCGGACACCAGAGCGACGAGATCCACGAGGCGGACCCCTCCGCCCACGAGCGCGTGAACTTCCTGTACCGCTCCACGGACGGTGGACTCACCTGGGAAGAGCCGACCGAGATCAGGAGCGGCTGGAGCGAGACCGGCTTCCTGCCGCTGAGCGAAGATCGCTGGGTCGCCTACGTGCGCCACAACCAGCGGCCGAACCGGCTCGCCTGGTCCGGCGACGGCGGCCGGACCTGGCCGCGCTGGGAGGAGGGCTGCCTGAGCACCGGCACCCCGCCTGAGCGCCTGGACAACCTGCAGAGGACCGGCCACTGGCGGATGGTCAACGGCAAGCCGCAGAAGCCGTCGCCCGGCAGCGTCGTGCGGCTGGCCAACGGCATCGTGCTGATCACCTACGGCTATCGCGCCTATCCGTTCGGCGTGCGCGCCATCGTCAGCCGCGACGGCGGCGAGCACTTCGACCTGCAGACCGAATACGTGATCTCCGACCGCGCGTTCAGTTGGGACTGCGGCTATCCGAGCACGGTCTGCTACGACGACGGGCTGGTGGTCACCACGGCGTACTCGCTGATGGACCTCGACCACCCGGACTGGGGCACGTGCTGCCTCGCCTACCGCTACTCTCAGGATCTGTTCGCGGCGTAACCGGACACCACCGGCCGCGGGAGGGGCATTCCGGCATGAAACTGAACTGGGTCAGGACCGTGTTCTCGAACGGCCGCCATAACCTGTGCGTCGGCAACTTCGTCCGCTGGCGCGACGCGTACCACATCTGCTTCGTCGACGCGCACCATCACGGCGCGCTCGATGGGCAGTTGCGCGTCATTTCGTCAGCGGACCTGGAGACCTGGGACACCTGCGTCGCCATGGCGGCCACCAGCTTCGATCCGCAGCTCCTGCCGCTCGGCGACCGGATGCTGATCTACGGGGTGCAGGGCGACTGGGAGGGAGACGACTTCCAGGGCTTCCCCTCGCGCGAAGTGGTCGCCGAGACGCGCGACCTGAAGACGTGGACGGAGCCGCGGCGCTGTTTCGTCGCCAACCACGACTTCTGGACGCCGATCGAGCTGGACGGCCGCTACTACCTGACCTGCGACGACTGCGGCCACGTGCCGGAGGGCATGAGCGGCACGGTCGACCTGTTGACCTCGACCGACGGCGAGCGCTGGCACTGGGTCTCCGAGGTGGTGCGTGGCTCCGAGGAGTACTCGCGCATCCCCAGCGAGACGGCGCTGTGCCCGCTGCCCGACGGACGCCTGCTGGCCGTGGTGCGGACCAAGCTGCCGCGCGCGGTGCTGGCGACGGCCCCGCCGCCCTACGTGGAGTGGGAGCGCACGATCGTCCCGCACGCGCTGCAGGGAGCGGCCCCGGCGCGCGTGAGCGATCGCGTGGTCATCGCCGGCCGGGCCGCGGACGAGAGCGGCGAGCCCAGGACCGCCGTGTTCGAGTACCGGGACGGGGCGCTGGAGCTCGGCCTGTATCTGCCGAGCGGCCGCGACACCGGCTATTCAGGCCTGTATGCGGTCAGCGGGAACGAGGTCCTGATCGCCTACTACTCCGGGCACGAGTATCCCGATTCCGACGAGCGGGTCACCCACGGCCCCTGCGACATCTACCTGGCGTCCGTGTCCCTCTGAGCCGCGGCTGACTACACCTCTTCGAGGATCGCGCCCTCGATGCCGCGCAGGTCGTCCTCGAAGTGGTGCCAGTAGGTGACCAGCACGCGCCCGTCGTCGAGCTCCACCGACCAGGGATAGCCGCAGTCGGGGCTGATCGCGTCGTCGCGGATGATGATCTCCGGCGCGGTGTCGAGGTTCTCTCCCTCGGGATCCAGGATGCGCGCCGAGCAGCCGCGCTGGCCGGCCCAGCGCGTGCCGACGGTCAGGAAGATGCGGCCGTCGCGCAGCCCCAGCATGTGCCCGGGGCTGCCGTGGATCATGGTCGGCCGCCACGGCGACCAGGTGCGCCCGTCGTCGTCGGAGTGGACGAGCACCAGCAGGCGGTCCTCGAAGCTGGGGTCGGTGACGTGCGGCCCGGTGAAGCCCTGCCGGCGGACGATCTCCGGCCCCAGGGCGTTCGCGTGGCACCGGTACAGCACCAGGATGCGGCCGGAGGGGGTGCGGTGGATGGTCGGCTCGCTGAAATGGGCGACTTCGTCCTCGCAGATCCGGCCGCCGTACTCCCAGGTCTCGCCCATGTCACGGGAGATCCGCAGCATGCCGAAGTAGCGGAACTCGTGGCTGATGTCCGTGGCCTTGCTCGGCAGGAACAGGCGTCCGTCCGGCATCGCCAGCAGCCCGCTGCGGCTCACGCCGGTGTGCTCGGACGGATGACCGTTGATGGCGTCCGGGAGCGGCGGGAAGCGTACCGGTTTGGTCCAGGTGTAGCCGTCGTCGGTGGACCGGACCCAGAACGGCATCCCGAAGCGCACGGTCCAGTCCCGGCCGTGCGCTGGGGATCCTGCGGCCGGCACCAGCTCCGAGCACGAGGAGTGCAGGAAGATGCTGCCGTCCGGCAGCGTGTGACAGCTCCGGTCCATGACCCCGCCCAGCGGGTCGATGGTCACCAGGTATGCATCGCTCCAGGTCCGCCCCTCGTCACTGGATCGGCACGCCTGCACGTTGAACAGCGGATGCTTGTGGTTGGGCAGGCTGACGTGGGGGGCACGCTGGAAGGTCATCAGCAGGTCGCCGCCGGGAGTCCGGTTCACGCAGGGCGAGAGCGCGTAGAAGCCCTCTTCCCGATAGATGGTCATCCGGTCGGTCACTCGCCAGCTCATGGTGTCCATCATAAGGGATCCCGACCGGACGCGGCCATACAACCAGCCGTTTGGTAGTACGAACGTAGTTGATTCATACTTACGCATATGCGTAAGCCGAACGCGCACGTCGTAGGAACCAAGGGGCAAGTGGTGATAGCGAAGCCGATCAGGGACTCGCTCGGCCTCGCGCCCGGATGGATCTCCATCCAACGCCTCGTCGACGACCATGTCGAGATCTACTTTCTGCCGCCCGACCATCGCGAATCACTCAAGGGATGCCTGGCGCCCTACATCAATGCCCGGATCCCTCCGGGCGACGCTTGGCGGGAGGCGCGGGAGCGCGGTTGGCGCGATGCTGCGCGCCGATCGGTCCCGTGAGCGCGCTGCTCGATACGTCGATGCTCGTCCGGTACCTCACCGGTGACCCGCCGGACCTGGCCGACGCAAGTGCGAAGGTGATCGACGCTGAAGATGAGCTCCTGATCAGCGATGTCGCCCTGGTGGAGACCGCTTACGTGCTTGGCTCCGTCTACGGCGTGCCTCGGGAGACCGTGGTCGATCACCTGATCGCCCTGCTCCGAAAGGCGAACATCGCTACCTTCCGGCTGCCCAAGGAATACGTACTGGAAGCGCTTCGCCTGTGCCGGCCTTCCGGTCGCGTGTCGTTCGCGGATGCGCTCATCTGGGCGGCGGCACGGACTGCGGATGCGGCGATCTACACGCTCGACGAGCGCTTTCCCAGCGTGTCCGTCACCCTCCAGAGACCGGCGATGGACCAGCCGTAGGCGAAGGGCTCGGTTTATCCGACCGAGACGGTGGCGAGTTTGATGTTGCTCCGCTTGGGGACTCCGGGCTCGTACGGCTCCCCGTCGTAGTAGCACATCACCAGCGTGCGGTCGTCGAGCGCGAGCATGCCGGCGTAGGACTGATCGCCGCCCCACCCGGTCGGCAGGTTGGCATGCCACGTCAGCGAGTAGTCGGAAGGATCGACCGTGAACAGCCCGGTTCGGCTCTGCCCCGGCTGGTCGTCGGGGTAGTGCTTGCGGCTCGTGCGGCAGGAGAAGACCAGCGTGTCGCCGACCTGCACGGCGGCGGGACCGGAATAGCCGGGCGGGTGCTCCCGAGCGCGGTCGGCCGGGGCCGCTCCCGCGGCGGACCAGGTCGTGTAGGGCGGCCGCGCGATCGACACGTAGTGGGGGCGGGTGAAGGCGAGCAGCGAGCCGTCGGCGAGAAACAGCAGCTCGGTCTCCGTACAGCGCGAGCTGCGGACGATGACAGACACCGGCTGCCACAGTTGGCCGTCGCGTGAAGACAGCAGCTCGACCTGCTGGTCGAGCTCCTCGACGTTCGGCGGCGTCACGTCGACGTCGGCCGCCACGTAGTGGACGCCGCCGTGGGTCTGCGGCTTCCAGTAGCCGTAGTTGTAGCGATAGGCGGACACCGGGTGGCACCATGTCCGTCCGTCCTCCGTGAACGACAGGTAGGTCTCCTGCGGCATCGTGAGCCGCGCCGGTCCGATGATCGTGGTGCTGAAGACGTAGAGCCGCTCCTCGGTCGCGAGCAGCTTCGGGTCACGGTCGTCGTACTCGCTGTCCAGGATCACCGACGGCGTCCACGTCGCCAGGTCGGCCGACTCCAGCAGCATGATCCTCCCGTACGTGGCCGGCACGTCTCCCCAGCCGCCCTCCCAGGTCGCCGCGTGGGTGCCGGCGGATCGGAACGCGACGTAGTACCGGCCGCGCCACCGCACCATGCTGGTGAAGGCGTTGTGCCTGCCGTCGGAGTAGATGGTCTCGGTGCTCTCGATCGTCAGCATCGGCCGGCTATACCTCTTCCAGGATCGCGCCTTCGATGCCGCGCAGGTCGTCGTCGAAGTGGTGCCAGTACGTGACCAGCACGCGCCCGTCGTTCAGTTCGACTGCGTAGGGGTAGCCGCAGTCCGGGCTGATCGCGTCGTCGCGGATGATGATCTCCGGCGCGGTGTCGATGTTCTCACCCTCGGGATCCAGGATGCGCGCCGAGCAGCCGCGCTGGCCGGCCCAACGCGTGCCGACGGTGAGGAAGATGCGTCCGTCGCGCAACCCGAGCATGTGCCCGGGGCTGCCGTGGACCATCGTCGGCCGCCACTGCGACCAAGTTTGCCCGTCGTCATCCGAATACACCAGCACCAGCACGCGCCCCTCGAAGCTGGGGTCGGTGACGTGCGGTCCGGTAAGACCCTGCTTGCGGACGATCTCCGGCCCCAGTGCCCCCGTGTGGCACCGATAGAGCACCAGGATGCGGCCGGAGGGCGTACGGTGGATGGTCGGCTCGCTGAAGTGGGCGACCGCGTCCTCGCAGATCCGGCCGCCGTATTCCCACGTCTCGCCCATGTCACGGGAGATCCGCAGCATCCCGTGGTAGCGGAACTCGTCGGTGACGTCGGTGGCCTTGCTCGGCAGGAACAGGCGTCCGTCCGGCATCACCAGCAGCCCGCTACGGCTCACGCCGGTGTGCTGGGCCGGGTGTCCGTTGATGGCGTCCGGGAGCGGCGGGAAGCGGACGGGGTTGGTCCAGGTGTGGCCGTCGTCGGTGGACCGTACCCAGAACGGCATCCCGTAGCGCACGGTCCAATCCAGGCCGTGCGCCTCCGACCCCTCGGCCGGCACCAGCTCCGTGCACGAGCAGTGCAGGAAGATGCTGCCGTCGGGCAGCGAATGGCAGCCCCGGTCCATCACCCCACCCCGCGGGTCGACGGTCACCAGGTATGCATCGCTCCAGGTCTGCCCTTCGTCGCTGGAACGGCACGCCTGCACGTTGAACAGCGGATGGTTGTGGTTGGCCATGCCGATGTGCGTGGCGCGCTGGAAGGTCATCAGCAGGTCGCCGCCAGGGGTCCTGTTCACGGTGGGCGAGAGTGCGTAGAAGCCCTCTTCGTGGTAGATGGTCATCCGGTCGGTCACTCGCCAGCTCATGACCGATCATCATAAGGGACGCGCGCGAAGGCGGCCATGCACGCAGCGGTCTTGGCAGCGAGCTACTGCTCTGCATCGAGCTGCTTGAGGATGTCCTCCGCAACCTCCATCACTTCCAACGGTGCACGGACCTCCTCGCCTGCGCGAGTGCGGAGAGCTACGACCAGCGGCGCCAGTGCGGCGGCTTGCTCCCGGTCGCTCGCCAAGATCTCCAGAAGATCTCGCTTCGAGGCCCCGGATGAGATCAGGTCGAGCGCCCGCTTCAGGAGCTTGCCCATAGTCGCACTCGTGGGACTGAATTGGGCGTACATGGAGCGGAACGTCTCGATGGAAACGGTATTGTCGTTATAGGTCTGTTCCGCGATCGTTCGCTCGATGCCTTCGCGAATAACAGAGGACTGTCCCTTTTCCACGCTCAGCTTGCCGGACAGGTCCGGCAGCTCGGGATCGCCGTAGAACATGGCCATGAAACGGATGAGATTGCTCACCACGGCCGCCTCGTCGCGCTCCCGTCGCAGCTTGTAGTAGACGGTGTGGAGGCGTTCGGATGCGGAGTATCGGCGCTTTTTGCCGTCGCCCTCCGAGATCAGCGCGCCGCGATGAACGAGACGTCCGAGCATGGTAGATACGGTACGGATGTCGAGTCGTGAACGCACGGCGATCTCGCCTGGAGTCGACGGTTGCCACAGATCGACGGTCGCGAGATAGACACGGCGCTCGGTCTTTGCAAAGCCTTCCAGATGGCTGCGGAAGTACTCGGTATGATCGTCGATCAGCCTTACCAGTTGTTCCATCAACTGGCGCAGGGAACGGTGCCGAGCGAAATCGGCGACGAAGACCAGGAGGCGGGGACTGCCGCCGGTCAGGATCTGCAAGGGTCTGATCTCTCTCGCGCGCAAGGCCTCGCCACTGAGGACGTGCCAGAGGAGCCGGCATTCCTCTGTGTCCAGAGGGTCGAGACCGAGGATGCGAAACAGCTCAAAGAATGGCTGTGTCGCGTCGTCCAAGCCCCGAAAACGGCTAGTGGCGGTGGCAAGCAGCATGACTTGAGGTTGGGTTTGCAGTTCCTCGCGCAGCTTCCACCCGAAGCGCTCGTCGACGTCGCCGGACAGGTCTTGCAGGTTTTCGACCATGAGGACGATCCTCTTTCCAAGCCGATCTGCCGCGTCCAGCACGGCGGTCCGGGCCCGGGCTTCGATCAGTTCTTCCTGACGTCCCCGAGCGCTCAGAGCGCGATGAGTGTCCCGCAGCTCGCTCCTGAGTTCGGGATCGCACACCGCACTCTCCCGTGAGAGATGGAACAGGCACTCGAGCCAGAAGTCGGCCATATCGAACACCTCGTGGCTCTCCTCCATGAACCGGACCGGCAGCAGGTCGCGGCTCAGGTCCTCACGGACCCGTAGCTCAGCGGCGACACGCGCCAGGAGCATTGTCTTCCCGCGGCCTCGTGGCGCGACGAGCAGGACGTGCTGGCATGAGGATGTCCTGGTGTTCCCTCGAAGGATCTCCATCACGATGTCGAACTCGCGGTTTCTGACCACGAACTGCCGGATGACCTCGTGGTCAGACTGGAACGTGCCGGGATTCGCCTTTCGGATCGGTGCAGCAAGCGATTGGTTCATCGGAACCACCTCGGCCTTGCGGAGGGACGCTTCAGGAGGGGGGTGTGATGGTCTCGGAAACGGGCTGACCACCAGTCCTTGAGCAACCGCGAAAGGAAACGGTGACCGTCGTCGCCGGCTTCCAGGTAACCGTCATGGATCAGCACTTCGAGAGCATCCGACACACGGCCCGTCGCATCGTCGACCAACGCGGAATACAGTCGTTCAAGGCTGCGCCGTGCATTCACGGCGAACACATCCTGGGTAGCCGCTTCGGCCAGAATCTCCATGGACATTCGATAGGTGTCGTCCTCCATGCCTTCCTGCAGGCGTGTCTCGTAGTGCACGAGGTCGTTTTGCCCGGAAGGACCGAGAAGCTCGTTGCGGTATACCTCGTCCACGTCGGCGACGATGATGCGGTCCCGACCATGCATCGTTGCGAAGTCGCGGAGGCGAGCGAAAAGAGACTGCACGTGCTGAGGGATCCCGAGACCGAGTGCCTCGTATGCGGCGTCAGCAACCCCTTCCTCGACCTGCAATTCGTAGCTTTCGGCAAGACGTTCGAAGCACGCCACGCTGGTCTCGCGGCTCCACGGCCCCAGGCGAAAGGAGTCGAGATGGTTTATGCGGTCGGGGATCCCGAGCCGCTCCACGAGAGGCCTGAGGCCGATGCTGCCGGAGATGATGAGAACCAGTGAACCGTCGCCGAGATCCTGCAGCACGCCGCGGAACCAGCTCAGGAACTCGTCAACCCGCAAAGCGTTGCCGTCTTCTTTGAGCACCCGGTTGAGGAAGATCGGAAGCTCGTCGATCACGAGGAGTACGGGCTTGTCGTGATGAGCGCAATCATGGAGCAGGTGTTCTCCGTGGCGACGCCAGTTTGCAGCATCCAATCCTGAACGGATGCGCACACGAAAGTCGTAGGCGCTGACCTCCTCGATCCTGTCTCCCATCCAGCGCTGCATGGAGGTGGCAAAACGGCGTGCGATCGACCGAATCGGGTGGGCCTTCTCGGCGATGCCGGCGATCACGTCCTCGGGGCAGGTCGCTCCTTGGACATCGGCAGGGACGAAACCCCATCCTTTGGCTTCGACGCGTCGGCCGAGCTCCCTCGTGATGCTGGTCTTCCCCATGCGTCGCTGGCCGGTCAGCAGCACATGGTTGAAGTCGCGAACGCGGCTCTCCAGCGCCTTCAGCTCAGGCTCGCGATCGAAGAAGTCGTCGCCGCTCACCCAGCGGCCTGTTGATGATCTCACCGGATGCTCCCCGATGCGAGAGTCTCATACAACAATATGGTTGTCAACAATATGGTTGTATCTCGATGGAGCAGATCTCCCAAGGCGATCGGATGGACACGGGCTACTCTGGCGGGGTTTCAGATCCGAGCGCGGCGAGGGCGCGGCTGACGACCGAGGCGCTGGCGGTCGCTTCCGCGGTGACGATCACGGTCGCGCCGGCGTGGTGCAGCGATGCGCGGTCCAGCTCGTACGGGGCGCGCGCGATGATGGCGAGGTCGGGAGCGATCGCCCGGATCCGCCGGACCGCAAGCTCGGTGGCGCGGGCGTCGTTGACGGTCAGCACCACCAGCCGCGCGTCCTTGCAGCCGAGCTCCTCCAGCACCTCACGCTGCGTCACGTCGCCGAGCACGGCCCGGTTGCCGATGGCGCGCGCGGCGCGCACGTTGTCCGGGTTCGCGTCGATGGCCAGGTAGTCGAAGCCGGCATCCCTGACGGCACGGCACACCTCGCGGCCGGCAAGTCCGTAGCCGGCGACGATCACGTGGTCCGAGTGCGGCTCGTCCGCGTCGATGCCGGGCGGCTCCGCGCGCAGGAGCCGATTCAGCCACGGAACCCGCGCCGCGCCGCCGGCCAAGTGGGGACCGAAGGCGATGACCAGTGGGGTGAGCAGCATCGACAGGATGATCGCCATCATCAGGTGCTGGGACAGCGCGGCACCCAGCAGCCCGGTGCCCGCGGCCACGCTCAACAGCACGAACGAGAACTCGCCGACCTGGCACAGCGCCGCCGCCGACAGGATGCCCACCCGCAGCGGCAGGCGGAGGAGGAGGGCGGTGACGAGGATGATCGCGAACTTGCCGACCAGGATCGCGCCGAGCAGCCCGGCGGTGGCCATGATCTGACCGGACACGCCGGAGACGTCCAGCAGCATGCCGACCGAGACGAAGAACAGGCTTGCCAGGATGTCGCGGGCCGGAATCAGGTCCGCCATCGCCTGGTGGCGGAACTCGCTGCCGGCGACGATCAGGCCGGCCAGGAACGCCCCGAGCGCCAGTGAGATGCCGGCCAGGGACAGCGCCCAGGTCGTCCCGAAGCACACCAGGAAGACCGTCAGAATGAAGAGTTCGCGTTCCCGTGTCTTGGCCACGAACGCCAGCAGCCGGGGCACCAGGAAGCTGGCGGCCACCAGCACGCCGGCCAGGACCGCGACGGCCGTGCCCACCGTGAGCAGGATCTCCCGCAGGGAGCTGTCGCCTCCGGCCATCAGGGGCACGGCCAGGATCATCGGCACCACGCACAGGTCCTGGAACACCAGGATGCCCACGGCCAGGCGACCGTGCGGGGCGTCCAGCTCGCCACGAGCCGACAGCGCGCGCAGGACCACGGCCGTGCTGGAGACCGCGATCACGCATCCCAGGAACACCGCCGTCCCCGGCGCCAGACCGAACCCACGGGCCAGGGCGGCCGTGCATGCCAGCGTCACGGCGACCTGAATGCCACCGCCCAGCAGCACGGCCTTCCACAGGCGGCGCAGGCGGTCGACCGCCAGCTCCAGGCCGATGCCGAACAACAGCAGGACGACGCCGACCTCGGCCAGCATCTCGACCTGATGGGTGTCGTCCACCAGGCCCAGCCCGGTCGGCCCGGCCATCACGCCGGTCAGGATGAACCCGGCGATCGACGGAACGCCGATGCGGCGCAACAGCGCCACCACCACGACGGCGGCCCCGAGCACGATGACCAAGTCCTTGAGGAAGCCCAGCTCAGGCACGCGATGGTTCCTTACGGCACGGCAAGGCTACCGCGGATGGTATCTCGGCTCGTGGGGGGTTACCTCGCGCTGCAAGCGCAGCTCGCTGCCGGCCAGCGGCAGCGGCGTGCGGGCCCCGCCACTCAGATGGGACTCCAGGCAGGCGAAGATCAGCTCGGTGTTGGTGCGCGCGACGCGCACGCCGCCGCGCGTCGGGGTGCCGGTGTCCAGCGCCTGCACGAGGTCCAGGATCAGGTGAACGGCGGGGCTGCCGGGCTGGAACGCCGGAAAGGTGCCGGGTCCCAGCGCCGGCCGGCCGCGCAGGTCGACGCCGCTCTCTTCGCGCACCTGCCACTCGCTGCCGACGGTGGTGACGATGCCGCGCTCGCACACCACCTCGGCCTCGAACGGACGGCCGCTGTCGAGCAGGAACGCCGGAACGCCGTTCGCGAACTGCAGGCGGCCGCCGCCCGATGGATCGCCGCGCAGCGTGTCGCCCTCGATCCGGCCGGCTCCCTCCGACACGTGGAACTGCACCCAGCTCACCTGCTCGTCGCCGTTCAGCATCAGCATCAGGTCGATCGCGTGGCTGCCCATGTTGAACACCCCGTGGCCGCAATGGACGGTGAGCGAGCGCAGCGCGCCGTAGCGGCCCTCGGCGATCAGCGATCGCAGAAGGCGGAAGCCGGGATGCCAGCGCCGGTTGGTGCCCATGTTGAAGGCGGCGCCGTTGGCCTCCACCGCCTGCACCATCGCGTCGGCCTCCGCCAGCGAGGCCGCCATCGCCTTCTCGGCGTAGATGGCGCGCGCGCCGTGCTCGGCGGCATGGATGACGATCTCCGCGCGCTGCTCGGGCTGCGTGGCGACGCTGACGATGTCGGGCCGTTCCGCGGCGAGCATCTCGCGGTAGTCCGTGTACTGGTGCGCGGCCGGCACGGCGTAGCGCTCGCCGGCGCGCGCCATCACGTCGGCACGCTGGTCGGCCAGGGCCACCAGGGTGGTCCGCTCGCACGCCTCGTACGCCGCGGCGTGCGAGTAGGGATGGGGATCCGCGACCTCGTTGTCGATGAAGGCGCCGATGCGTCCGCAGCCGATCAGGGCCGCTCGATAGGTGGTCATGGTACAGGCTCCAAACGGTAGATTGAGGCGTTGCGCGCGTCCTCCAGCAGCCACAGCATCCCGTCCGGTCCCTGCTTGACGTCGCGCACGCGCCCCACGCGGCGGTTCAGGAGCACCTCCTCGGCCACCGCGCGCTCGCCGTCGAGCTGCACGCGGCGCAGGTGCCGGCCGGCCAGGGCGCCGGCGAACAGGTCGCCGTGCCAGCCGGGGAAGCGGTCGCCGTCGTAGAAGGTCATGCCGGACGGCGCGATCGACGGCGTCCAGTGCAGCACGGGCTGCGCCATGCCGGGCGCCGCCGTGCCGACGCCGATCCGCGCGCCGCTCCGGTACTCGGCGCCGTAGGTGATCACCGGCCAGCCGTAGTTGACCCCGGCCTCGATCACGTTGATCTCGTCGCCGCCCTGCGGCCCGTGCTCGTGCGACCAGACGCGGCCGGTCGCCGGGTGGACGGCCAGCCCCTGCGGGTTGCGGTGGCCGAAGGAGTACACCTCCGGGGCGCCTCCGCCGGCGGAGAACGGGTTGTCGGTCGGCACCGAGCCGTCGTCCCGCAGGCGGATGATGGTGCCGGCGTGGTCGGAAGGATCCTGGGCGCGGTGCCGCTCCCCCCGTTCGCCGAAGGTGGCGTACAGCATGCCGTCGGCGCCGAACGACAGGCGGGAGCCGAAGTGCAGGCGGGAGCCCGACGGCCGGTTCATGGTGAACAGCACCTCGACGTCCTCCAGGCCGGCGTCGGTGAGACGGCCGCGGGCGATGCTGGTCGCGTAGCGCCCGCTGCGGCCGGCGGCGTAGGAGAGGTAGATCAGCCGGTTCTCCGTGAACCGGGGATGTGGCTCCACGTCCAGCAGGCCGCCCTGACCGACCGCGGCGACCGCGGGTGCGCCGCTCAGCGTCCGCAGCGCGCCGGTCTCCGGGTCCAGGCTCAGCAGGCCGCCGGGCCGCTCGCTGACCAGCGCGCCGCCGTCCGGCAGGAAGGCGATCGACCAGGGGTGGTTCAGGCCTCCGGCAACGCGCACGACCCGGAACATCTCCCGCTCCGATTCGACCCGCTCGGCCACCACCGTCGGCTCGGCGCCGGCCGCGAGCGTGACCAGGAGCGCCAGCAGGGAGGTGGCGCCGGCGCGCATCAGGCTTCCTCCGCGAACGCGAAGACTTCGCCGCCGGCCAGGGTGCGGTAGTCGGCGGTCTGCATGATGATCGAGTCTGTCAGCGCTCCCGCGTTGAAGGCGATGCGGTCGTTGGCCAGCACCGAGGGGTCCACGTTCAGCGGCAGCGGCAGGATCGGCTCGCCGAACGGCGGCACGCTGCCGGGCACCAGCCCGGTGAGCTCCAGCAGCTCCGGCGCGCTCGCGAAGCGGATGCGCCGCGTCCCGAACCGGGCGCGCACCGCCGTCGAGTCCAGCCGCAGCGACGCGCTCAGCACGAACAGCCGGAACCCGTCGCCGATCTTGACGACCAGCGCCTTGCCGCCGATGGACAGCGGCTCGCCCCGCACCCGTGCCGCCTGCTCGGAGGTGCGCACCGGCTCGTGGTGGACGTAACGGTACTCGACCCCGGCCTGGTCCAGCATCGCCCGTATCCGTTCCAGGACGTTCGTCACGGGTCCACGCTCAGAGCAGCTCGAAGACGAAGGTTCCCGCGAACGGCTCGCCGTCGGTAAAGCCGGCCTCGCTCTCGGTCAGCGCGGTAATGGGCGCGGCCGGGTCGGTGTCGGCGTTGACGGCGGTGTAGACGCTGCCGGCGTCGTAGACGCGGAGGTTCACTTCGATCCGCTCTCTCCAGACGCCGTCCTCCATCAGCGGCAGCGCCGACACGCCGACGAACCAGTCGGGGCTCGGCGCCACCATGCTGACCAGCGTCACGTACGGGTGCGTGGAGACGGCGTCGAACTCCAGGCTGACCATCGACGGTGAGGTCGACAGCCCGCCGCCGGAAAGCTCGCCGTACGCCTCTCCGTCCTCGACGAGATGCTCGATCTCATGCAGCAGTTCGCTCTTTCCGCCCGTCTCCGCCATCAACTCGATGCCGTCTGAGGCGATCTCGCCGCTTTGCCAGATGCGGACGTCGCCGTGATGCGTCGCTCCCACCAGTCCGGAGAAGTGAGGATTGCCCGGAAAGTTGGTCGGATGGGTCTTCGCGCTCCACGTGGCGTTGAACGTGACCCGGTAGCGGGCCTCGGCCGGCTCCGTGTCCGCCATGGCGCATGCCGCACAGAGCAACAGGCCGGCAAAGGAGACGAACGCGAGGTGCAGTCTGATCATGGCGGCCAGCATAGCGGAACGCCCGGTCCTTGTGGACGCCGTGCGGCCGGTCGCAGCAGAATCCGGGACAGCAGGATCACATGGCGTCCGACCTTCAGCGCGTTCCCGACGGCTACCGCCGCGAGCTGGACCGGCTGTCCGAGATCGAGGAGCGTCTCGATGCCGAGGTGCGCGTCGACGACCAGCGGTTCGCCGGCCTGCGCGACTACCGGACCGTTCTCGAGCTCGCCACCGTGCGCCTGCATCTGGCCACCCTCGCGGTCTCCGACGGCGGCGACGCGGAGCTGGCCCGCGCCAAGGCGCTCGCGGCGCTGCAGGCGCTGGACGACCTGCGCGGGCTGTCGCTGTCCGACGACCAGTCCGAGCTGATCCGCGGCTCGGACGCGTACGCCGCGGCGCAGGAGCAGCTCGAGCGCTTCCTGATGGCCGGCGGCGGAGCGCTCCTGGAGGACCGCGTCGCGGATGCCGAGCGCTGCCGCAAGCTGGCGCGCATCGTGGCCTCGGCGGTGAGCAAGCACGCGCACCGCGACGACACCTATCGTCCCCTGTTCCGGACCGAGAGGCTGCCGGAGCCGCTCCGCGCGCTGGTCAACATGCTGCTGCCCATGCTGGCGTGGGAGAACCAGGCGGAGCCGCCCTACGGCCTGGAGGAAGGCGAGGAGGAGGTCCGGCGCGCGCCGCGCATGACCGTGCCGCTGCCGCAGGCCATCCACTACCTTGCGGAGGAAGTCCTGCCGGCGTACCAGGAGGCGCTCGACTCAAGCCCGGGAGATGCCGGCCTGCAGGCTTCGATCGCCACCCTGGAGCAGCGCATCGAGCGCCTGCAGGCGCTGCGCGTGTACCCTCGCTCCACGCCGCTGCCGATCGAGCCAGGCGTCCAGACCGACACGCTGGTCGGCTTCACCGCCGACGGCGTCCCGCTGGTGACGCTGGGCATCGGTGTGGACGTGCGCTCCGGCACCAACCTGGACCGGATGCGCGATCTGATCCAGTCGGAGGTGGTGCGGCGCTGCGCCGGCGGCGGCTTCGCTGTCGAGCTCGACCGGGAGTACCGGCGCCTGGCGCCCGCCGGCGGCGACCACCGCACCGGCACCCGCGCGCCCAGCCTGCGGCTGAATGCCAGTCGGTTGTTCCCGGCGTTGCGCCGCTCGTATCCGGTGCTGCGCCATCTGGAGGATCGCGTGCAGCTCGCCCGGCTGCTGGAGCATTGCCGCCTCTATGGCGAGGCGGCGACGCGGCGGCTGATCGAGCTGGAGCTGGCGGCGCTGCCGGGCGGGGGATCGGGCATCGCGGATACCGCGGTCCGCGACCAGCCGTGAGCGCGGGCGGCCCGTTCCGCATCGCCTTTCTCGACGGCGAGCCGCCGGAGGCGGCCCGCCGGGCCGCGGCGCAGGGGACGGTGGAACTGGTCGATCGGCGGCATGAGAGCGATCCGGCATGGGTCGACGGCGTCGTGATCGACGGTCCGCTCGATCGCCGCGCGGAGCGGGTGAGCGGCTGTCTGCGCGATGGGGCAGCCGTGCTTGCCGCCGCACCGCTGGCAGACGAAGCCGCCGTGCATGATGCGCTGGTGCGCGACGCTGAGGCGGGGGCAGGCCGGCTGCTGCTGGCCTACCGGCAGCGGTGGCGTCCGGAGGTGGCCGCGGTCTGCGCCGCGGTGGAGGCAGGCGAGCTGGGCCGAACCGGGCTGATCCGGCTGCACGCCTGGCGCGCGAGCGGCCCGGAAGGCGATGCCGCCACGGCCGCGCTGCGCGACGCCGTCGACACGGTGCTGCGGATCGCCGGGACGGAACCGGACGTGGTCCACGCCTCCGGCGACGGCGCGTGCCTGCTGGCGCACCTGGGCTTCGCCGGCGGGGGCATGGCGCTGCTCGACCTGGCGACCTCGCACGGCGGGCCGTACGACTCGCTGACCGTGATCGGAGCCGACGGCGCCGCGCACGCCGAGGACCATCGCAACGTCCAGCTCCTCTACGACCGGCGCGGGCTGCAGGGCGTGCCGCTGCGCGGCGACGGGGAGCTGGGTATGCTGCGCGCCTTCGCCGCCGGGGAACGCAGCGGTGCCGGCCACGAGCGTGCGGTAAGCGCGGTGGCCGAGGCGATCACCGTATCGCGCCGCAACGGTGAAGCGATCGCGGTGACAGCGCCGTGATCCCGGTCATCGCCCTGGGGGGCGCCAGGCACTGCTACTTCGCGCACGCCGCGGCCGGCGGCCATGCCCGCTTCCGGCTGGTGGCGGTGGCCGACGCGGCAAGCGCGCCCGACTGGTCGCTGGCGCGGGCACGCCGGCTGGCAGCGGAACTGAAGGTCCCGTTCGAGGACGACATCGATGCGGCCATCTCCCGATACCGCCCGCAGGCGGCATGCGTGAGTCCCGCCACGTCCCGTCACGCGGAGCTGACGGAGATCGCCTGCGCCGCCGGACTGCACGTCATCCAGGACAAGCCGATGGCCCACACCCTGGAGGACTGCACCCGCATCGTGCGTGCGGTGCGGCGCGCCGGCACGCGCTTCCTGCTGTGGAACCGCAACGGCGCCCCGGCGATCCAGCAGGCGGGCGAGCTGCTGGAGCGGGGCGCGCTCGGCACGCTGCGGGCGGTCCACGTCGACTTCTACTTCGCCAAGGATGCCGGGCCGCGCATCGGCGCGGGGCGGCCGGCGCCGCCGGATCCCGGCTGGGAGGCGCTCGGCGAGCTTTCGGTCGAAGGGATCTATCCGCTTGCCTACGTCGGCCACCTGGCGCGGTCACCGGTGGCCACGGTGTTCGCGCGCGCCACCAGCCACTTCCACCAGCGCCACCGCGACCACGGCATCGAGGACCTGGCGTCGCTGAGCCTGCGCCTGCAGGGCGGCGTCCTGGCTTCGGTCAGCCTGGGCAGAATCGGCCGGGCCAGCCACCCGGACCTGGGAGAGATCGCGCTGCGCCTGATCGGCAGCGACGGCAGCGCCGTGATCGCCGAACCGCGGCCGGAGGTGGCGGTCTACCGCCGTGGCGCGGCGCCGGCCGCGTTCCCGCACCGGCGGGTCGCCGCGGACGACGCACGCTTCCTGCTGGACGACCTGGCGCGCGCCATCGACACCGGCGGACGCACGGTCTGCGACGAGGTGGACGGGTGGCGGATCGCCGCCACCGTGCACGCCGCGCTCGCCTCCGCGCGCAGCGGCCGCGTGGAGCGGGTGCCGGATCTCAATGTTACGAAGCCTTAACATTCCGTTATTTCCCCCGTAACCACAGCCTGACGATCATCTAGTCACCAAAATGGCAGAAGGTCGCAATGAAATGACGATGAACATTCACGGAAATCTCACCGGTCGGCTGCGTCAGGCCGCGCTGCTCGGGGCTCTGAGCGGGCTCATCGCCGCCTGCGCGGTCGGAGACGGAGGGGAAGCCGCCAGCGATGGGGCGCCCAGGCCGCTGGCCCACACCTCGGGAGACGCTGCGATCAGACTGGTCGCCGACCAGCCGTTCAACACGATGGCTGCCGCGCTGGCCCTGCAGCAGGTGTTCCGCGACGTGGCCGGCGCGTCGGTGCCCACCGTGGTGCAGATCGACACCACGCAGACCAGGCCGCGGTTCGGCTCCACGTTCGAGCAGCCCAGCGGCACCGGCTCCGGGGTGATCTACGACCGCACCGGCAACACCTACTTCGTCCTCACCAACGCCCACGTGATCCAGAACACGGACAGCATCAGGCTCACCCTGCACGACGGGACGGAGATCTCCGAAGGCGTACGCCTGGTCGGAGCCGACCGCAACCGCGACGTCGCGGTGCTGCGGTTCTCCTCACGGGAACCGCTGGCCGTGGCGATCATGGGAGACTCGGACGCCCTGCAGGTCGGCGACCAGGTGTTGGCGGTGGGCAGCCCCTTCGGCTTCCAGTCCACGGTGACCTCCGGGATCGTCAGCGGCCTCGGCCGCGAGCAGCGCCGGACCCCGTGGGCGGAGTACATCCAGACCGACGCATCCATCAACCCCGGAAACTCCGGCGGCGCGCTGGTGGCCCTGGACGGATCGGTCATCGCCATCAACACCTGGATCGCCTCCAACAGGTGGGGCACCAGCGTGGGCGTCGGATTCGCGTTGCCGATCAATACGGCGTTGCTCGTCGCCGACCAACTGCGCGAAGGCGGCGTGCGTTACGGGTATCTCGGCGTCCAACTGCAACCCGCCGGCGACGTCGGGCAGTGGAGCGACGGCGCACTGGTCACCAGTGTTTACTCGCGGTCACCCGCCGAGCGCGCAGGGTTTCTGGCCGGCGACGTGATCATCGCCGTGGATGGGCAGGCGGTCACCGGCACCGGCGAGGTCATGCGCAACATCGGCGGCGCCGGACCCGGCACCCGGCTGGCGCTTACCGTACTGCGAGACGGCGCGGAGCAGGAGATCACGGTACGGCTGGGCGAGCGTCCGGAGTCCGGGGACGACACGGGAACCGACTGGCCCGGGATCTTCGTGGTCGACGATCCGCCGGGTCAGGGCGTGGGCGTGGAGGGCGTGTCGAGGACGTCGGGCGCTCGGCTCGCGGGTCTCCGGTCGGGAGACGTGATCATCGAGATCGACGGCGACAAGGTCGCCGACGTGGAGGACTTCTACGCCGCGCTGCGCGAGGCGGATTCGGCGGAGCTCACCGTGTTGCGGCCCGGGTCGAGCCGCTCGCGCACCTTCACCGTGACGATCGACCGCTGAGGCGGTCGTGGCATCAGTAGCCCGGTCGCGGCATCAGTAGCCGAAGTCGGCGGCGACGCCTGACAGGCTGCGCGGCCCGCTCCGGATCAGCCGGCGTCCCTCGTCCGCGATCGACTCGAACGCGTGCCACCACGGCCGGCTGCGCGCCGTGGCCAGCTCCCGCATCTGCCGCACGCGCGGCAGCGCGATGCGCCGGAACGCGTCAACCAGCCCGTCCCAGGTCGTGGCCTCGGGGGCGGTGAATGCCTCCTTGAAGTAGGCGCGCCCGCACATCGGCGCCGCCACCAGGTCGGCGACCAGCGCGTACTGGGCCGCGTACTGCGAGAAGTCCACCGCCGCGCTCAGCAGGAACAGCGGCCGCGGGCAGACCTCGGCGATGCGCCGGCAGGTCCCGCGCACCACCTCCGCGCTGGAGGCGGGCTGCACGTTGCCGGACCCGTCCTCGACCCAGAGGAGCGGGATCTGCGTCTTGTAGAAGGCGCCGCAGGAGCCGAACTCCTCGGCGATCTGCACCAGCGCCTCCGGCAGGCGCGCTGCGAACGCGGCGCGGTCCTCACCCGGCCTCTCCAGAAGCAGCGTCTCCGAGAACAGCGGCTTGCCCAGCTTCCGGCAGCGCTCGTCAACGTCGGCCAGCCAGTCGCGGTTGCGTTTCCAGCTCTCCGGATGGTCCGGGTCGAGGTTGACCAGCGTCTTGAAGCCGTCCAGGTGCTCGGCCGCCTCTTCCGGCGGCAGCTCCAGCACCGACAGCTTGCCGGCGCCGCCGTCCATGATCTGCCCGGCGGAGGACTCCAGCCGGCCGATCAGGTAGGTGCCGCCCAGCTTCTCGCGAAAGCCGGCCGAGGTGAAGGCAAGCCGGTTGAACAGCGCCGCGCTGGCCGTGCCGCCGAGCGCCGCGGCGAATTCGTGCGCCGTTCGCCGCACGTCGTCGTCTTCGGCGGCACGCGGGTCCCGGGTGTTGGCCAGGAACGAGCTCAGCAGTCGCAGGTAGGAGCCGTGCTGGTCGGAGGCGAACACGTCCAGCACGCCGTTCGGCGCCGCGGCCGCCAGCCGCTCGAATGCTTCCTTGGTGATCGACAGCCCGTCCGCATAGCGGGCCCAGGTTTCGTTCATGCTCGTCCTTTCATCATTGCGTGATCAACAGCACCTGCAGATCGCCGACGTTCGTACGCGTCGGCCCGGTACGCAGCAGGCCGCCGGCGCGGTCGAAGAAGGTATACGAGTCGTTGCGATCCAGGTACTGACGGGGACTCAGTCCCAGATTTCGGGCCGCATCATATACCGCCGGGTCCGCAAACGCACCCGTGGCGTCCGTCGGACCGTCCGTGCCGTCGGTGGAGGCGGCGAGGAAGTGCAGCCGGCCGCGTTCCGGGTGGTCGGCTGCCTCGGTCAGGAAGGCCAGTGCCATCTCCTGGCTGCGGCCGCCCGCGCCGTCGCCGCGCAGCGTGACCGTCGTCTCGCCGCCGCCGATCACGCAGCAGGGTGCGGAGGCCGCCACCCCGTGGCGGGCGACGTCGGAGCCGATCGCCAGGTAGACCTTGGCCACCTCGCGCGCCTCGCCGACGATCTGCGATGAGAGCGCCAGCGTCGGCCAGCCCAGCGCCCGCGCTTCCGAGCGAGCCGCGCCGAGCGCGGTCAGGTTGTTTCCCAGCAGGACGTTGTGGACGCCGGTCAGCTCCGCGGCGCCCGGCTTGGGGGTCTCCGGCAGGAGGCCGTCACGGCCGGCCGCAAGAACCCGCCGCGCCGCCTCCGGCAGCGCCCCCGTCACGCCGTAGCGGTCGGTGATCGCCAGCGCGTCCGCGTAGGTGGTGGCGTCCGCCGCCGTCAGCCCGGAGGCGATGGTGTCCAGGCGGTCGCCTGTCACGTCGGACAGGATCAGGTTGAGCGAGCGGGCCGGATGCATCAGCGCCGCCAGCCGGCCGCCCTTCACCTGCGACAGGTGCTTGCGCACGCAGTTCATCTCCTGGATGGTCGCGCCGCAGGCCAGGAGCAGCTCCGTCACCCGCTTCTTGTCGTCCAGGTCCAGGTCCAGGCCGGGCTGACCGCCGCCGGTCTCCAGGGGCGCGGCCAGTAGCGCCGACCCGCCGCCGGAGATCAGGCCGATCACCAGCGTGCCGGCGTCAGCGTCGCGGCAGTGGCGGGCGATCACGTGCGCGGCCCGCCGGCTTTCCTCATCGGGCACCGGATGGCCGGACTCGATGACCTCGATGCGCGTCAGCGGCTCCCCGTGGCCGGCCTTGGTGGCGATGGTGCCGCCGACGATCCGATCGCCCAGCAGGTCCTCCAGCGCCAGCGCCATGCTGGCCGACGCCTTGCCGGCGCCGATGACGACGATCCGCCGGACGGTGTCCAGGTCGACCTGGCCGTCCCACCCGGCGACCCGCAGCGTGCCGCCGGTGACCGTAACCCCGTTGCGGATCAGACGGTCCGGCCGCACCGGGTCCAGGCCGGCGCGGTAGATGCGCTCCAGAACCTCTCTCATCGGCCTTTCCTCTCGATCCAGGAGCGCAGCGCGTCCACGGTGCTCGGGAACGCAAGCTCCTCCCACGGGATGGAGGCCGGCTCGGCCCAGACCGCCTCGTCGCATTCATCGCCGGCCGTGAGGGTGCCGCCGGTGACCGACGCGATGTAGACGATCAACACCACGGTCACGTCGGCGTAGGAGAAGACGCCGTGCAGCGCCTCGAGGCGCACGCGCAGGCCGGTCTCCTCCCAGGTCTCGCGCACCGCGGCCCGATCTACCGGCTCGCCCCGGTCCACGTAGCCGCCGGGAAACGTCCACTTGCCGCGCGCCGGGTTGATCGCCCGCCTGATCAGCGCGATGCGGCCCTCATGGACGACGATGGCGCCGGCCGCCACCTTCGGGTCGAAGTACACCACCGCGCCGCACCGCTCGCACACCGGCCGCTCCCGGCCGTCGATCTGGCGCGATGCCAGCGGAGCGGCGCACGCGGCGCAGAACCGCGTCGCCGATCCGTGGACGTGATCGGGCGTGTCAGCCATGGCTCCCGTACACTCGAAGAGTCTCCCTGCCCCGGTCTACCGCACCGAGGGCTTGATGTCGACCCCGGTTTCCGCAATCGTGAGTCGCCGTGTCTGAATCCGGATCGCGCTCGTTGCGCCTGTCGAAGCTCGACGCGCAGGACTGGGCGTCGGAGGCTCTGCTGTGTGTCTCCTGTGGTGAGGAAGTGACTGGCGACCGGGCGCGCATCAACGTGGCGGGCGCGCACCGGCACGACTTCTTCAACCCGCAGCGCGTCCACTATGCGATCGCCTGCTTTGCCCCCGCGGACGGCTGCCGCTCGGTGGGCGATCAGACCGACCGCTTCACGTGGTTCGCCGGGTACGCGTGGACGATCGCCCTGTGCCGGCGCTGCGGGACGCACCTGGGCTGGCGCTTCGTCTCCGCAGGGGGCGGCCACCGCTTCTTCGGGCTGATCGAGTCGCGCCTCGTGCGGCTGGGGCAGGGCCGAGCCAACTGAGTGAGACGGTAATGAGCCTCCGCGTCGACGGCCCGCGCGGCTGCCGGCCCGAGGAGTTGCCGCAGGTGGTCGAGCTGATCGACGCGATCTTTCGCTCCGGCTCCGATCAGCGGATCGCGACCGACTACCCGCTGGTGTTCACGCCCCGGCACGCCGCACGGTCGCGCGTGCTGGCGGTCGACGGCCGTATCGTCGCCCACGTGCCGGCCGCGCCGCGCATCGCCGCGGCTGGTCCGGACCGGTTCGGCGTGGCCATGATCGCGCCGACGGCCACCCATCCCGACCAACGCCGCCGCGGCTACGCCACGCGCTGCCTGCGCGACGCGCACCGCGTGATCGCCGGGGAGGGCTGCGTCGCCGCGGCGCTGTGGACGGAGCGGGCGACGTTCCCGTTCTATCGCCATTCGGGCTGGGAGGCGGTCGCCTCGCAGGGCGAGGCATTCGTGCTCACCGCGGCGGACCGGGACCGGTTCCGCCCGGCGCCGTTCGCGGTCCGTACGCAGGGCGACGACGAGCAGGGCGTGGCCGAGTTGCTGGCGCTGCACCGGGCCGAGCCCTGGCGGCTCGAACGCGATGAGGAGCAGGCATGCGCGCTGTTCCGGCTGCCCAAGATCACCGTGTACCGCGCCGAGGACGCCGGCGCCGGTCGCCTGCGCGCCTACCTGGTGCTGGGGGCCGGCACGAACAAGCCGGGCATCATCGAGGCGACGGGCGATCCGGTGGCGGTGGAGCACCTCCTGCACCATGTGCTCCGCAGCCGCGCCGGCGGAGAGCCCGTGCAGGTGGTGCCGCCTCCCGCGCGGCCCGACGGGATCCCGTCGACCCTGTCCGCCGTGATCGCCGGCGGCGGAGCGGGGCGGCGCATCACGCTGGAAGAGGCGGCGGGCGTCGGCTTGCAGATGATGCGGCTCTTCAGCCTGCCGCGCTTCCTGCAGGCGATCGGCGGGTACCTGCGGCAGGCTGCGGCGTCCGGTGTCGAAGGGGCGCTCACGCTGGGTTGCCGGGAGGACGGCCAGGCGGTCCGTGTGCGGCTGGCGGGCGGCGGGGCGTCCGTCGAGCAGGCAGCTCCCGCCGCGGCGCAGATGCTCGGCCGACGGCAGCTCGTGCAGGTGCTGTTCGGCCACCATCCCGGCGACGCGGCGCCGCCGCTGGTCGACGACACCGGCCTGGCGGCGGCACTGTTCCCATATCGGCTCCCGCTTTGGGAGCTGGACCACTGTTGAAGAGAGAGGAGCGACCATGGAACGACGAGAGTTGGCCGGCATGCCCGAGGGAGTCTCGGTCATCACGCTGGGGACCATGCTGTTCGGGCGTCCCGTGCCGAAGCAGGAGGCCATCGGGCAGGTCCACGCCGCCCTCGATCTGGGCGTCAACCTGTTCGACACCGCCGACATCTACGAGGGCTACGACCGCTTTCTGGGCTCGCCCGGCGGGGTCGCCGAGACGATCCTGGGCGAGGCGCTGCGTGGCCGGCGCGACCGGGCGCACATCACCACCAAGGTCGGCAACCCGGTCGGCAGCGGGCAGGACGGCGGCCATCCGGCCGGCGCCGACTACGCCGGAACCGGCCTGGGGCCGGAGCACGTCGAGCAGCAGATCGACGCCAGCCTCAGGCGCCTGCGCACCGACTACGTGGACTATTACCTGCTGCACATCGCCGACGCGGACACGCCGCTTGAGGACACGCTCGGCGCCGTCGACCGGCTGGTGCGCGCCGGCAAGGTCCGGCACTGGGGCTTCTCCAACTTCGACGCGGCACAGATCGACACGATGCTCGACCTGTGCCGCGCCGGCGTGGCGCCGCCGCCGGTGATGGCGCAGCCCTGCTACAACTGGCTGGAGCGGGGCGTGGAGTCCGGCTACCTGCCGGCCTGCCGGCGGGCGGGCATCGGGATCACCCCGTACCGGCCGCTGGCCGGCGGCCTGCTGAGCGGCAAGTACCGTCCCGGCGGGACGCCGCCGGCCGGCAGCCGCGCCGCGGAGTCGGCCTGGATCGACGCGGCGGAGATTCCACACGAACGGCTGCGTCCGTTCGACGAAGAGGCGGCGGCCGCTGGCGTCCCGCCGGCCTGCCATGCGGTTCGCTGGTTGCTCGCGCGCGACGGAGTGGTGTCGGTGGTGACCGGGGTGAAGTCGACCTCTCAGCTCGAGGGGCTGGCGGCGTGCGTGCCGGGGCCGGGGGCATGACCGCCCGGGCCGCGGGTGGCGCGGTCGACCAGGACCGTCTGTTGGCGACCGCCATGTCGCTGATGGAGGTTCCCAGTCCCACGGGAGAGGCCGGAGCGGCCGCCGACCGGCTGGCCGAGCTGTTGGCGTCCGACGGGTTCGCCGTGGAGCGCATGGCCGCGGGCCATCCGGATGCCGCGGCCGTGATCACGCGCATCGCCGGCGAGCGGCCCGGACCGACCCTGCAGTTCGACGGCCACCTGGACACCGTCCACCTGCCCTACCGGCCGCCGCGGCTGGAAGGCGGGGTGCTGGCCGGCACCGGCGCGGCCGACATGAAGGCCGGGATCGCCGCCGCCGTGGAGGCGCTGCGCGCGGTTCGCGACGCCGGCGGCCTGCCGGCGGGCGGCCTGCTGTTGACCGCGCACGACCTGCACGAGGCGCCGTGGGGCTACGGCGAGCAGCTCGACGCCATGATCGCCGCGGGCGTGGCCGGCGACGCGGTGATGCTGCCCGAGTACGAGGGGGCGGAGCTGCCGGTGTCCGGGCGTGGCAACGCGGTGATCACCGTGACGGTGCGGCGCGACGGCGAGCCCATGCACGAGGTCCTGGGCGGCGCGGAGCAGCCCGACGTGATCGCCGCCGGCGCCGCGCTGACGCTGGGCCTGAAGGAGCTGGCCGCCGAGCTCGGGGCCGAAGGCGAGAGCGTGGCCGGCCGCGCCAGCGTGTTCATCGGCACGGTCGCGGGCGGGCAGATGTTCAACCAGTCGCCGGTCGAGCTCACCCTGGAGGGGACGCAGCGCTGGCTGCCCGGCACCCGCCCGGAAGCGGCCGAGCGGCGGCTCCGCGACTGCCTGGCCCGGCACACGCCGCCGGGGATCCAGGTTGACTGCCGCTGGCAACTCGTCCGCGGCGGCTTCGAGCTGGACTGCGGCCACCCGGTGGTGGATTCCTTCGATCGCGCGGTGGCCTCGGAGCTCGGCGCGCCGCTGCCGCGAGGCCCCAAGCGCTTCGCCGACGACGGCAACAGCTTCAGCGACCTGGCCGGGATCCCGGCCATCACGCACGGGCCGCGCGCCACCGGGGCGCACACCGTCGACGAGCGGGTGCCGGTGGACGAGCTGACCCGCGTGGCGCGCGTGTACGCGGCGACGGCCCTGCGCTACTGCGCCGCCACCGGCGCTGGCGCCGGGGACCTGCGGCGGTAGAGCCGGTAGAGGACGATCGCCAGCACGGCGGCGACGCAGCCGGCGACGAACACCGGATCGTAGCCCCAGGCGGCGATCACCGGGCCGCCGCCGAAGCCGACCGCGATGAAGGACAGCGCCGCCGCCGTCTCGGTGGCGCCCGCCATCTTGGTCCGCCAGCGTCCGGACACGCTGCTCATGGCGGTGAGCAGGATGGCGGTGCGGGCGATGTGGGTGATGCCGTTGAAGCCGACCAGGGTGACGAGCGCGCCGGGGCGCGAGTCGAACAGGGCGATCGGCAGCATCACCAGCGCCACCGCCGCCATGGAGACGTACAGCGTGCGGTCGGCGCCGAAGCGGCGGATCAACTCAGCGGACGCCAGCACCAGCGGGATGGCGAGCGCCATGGACGCCGACCACGCGGTGCCGATCGCCTGCGAGGTGGCGCCCTGCACCTGGTCCAGAAACACGCTGCCGTAGGTGTACATGATCGCGCCCGGCGTCACCCGCAGCCACATCATCAGGAACATGACCGCGATCGCCAGCAGCGGCATCCGCTCGTCCGACGGCGGAGCGGCCTGCCCGGCGCGCGCGGCCGGCTCCGGGCCGACGTCCGCCGAGCGCGAGATCAGGTAGGCCGCAGGCATCGTCGCCACGCCCACCAGCAGCAGCGTCAGGGCGAACGGCTCGGCGTGCTGCTGTGTGAGCCGCAGGAGGTCGGCCGAGGCAGCCGACAGGAAGCCGCCGACCAGGCTGCCGACCAGGCCGCCGGCCATGCCCGACGCCGCCCACGCGGCATAGGCGCGGGCGTGGGTGCTGGGGGTCGAGGCGGCCATCAGGTACGGCTGCAGCGCCACCGTGTACAGACCCAGTCCCAGCGAGCGGAACAGCATGATGCACAGGACGAACGGGGTGCGCCCGGCCGCCGGAATGAACAGTGCGAGCGGGACCAGCAGGTTGCTGGTTTGTGCCAGCAGCGACCCCAGCATCATCGCCGTCCGCGGGCGCATCCGGAACGGCAGGCCGCCGGCGCTCACCGCCACCGCGCAGGCGGCGTACATCACCACGCTGACCGCGTGCAGGCGGCCGACCGCGGTGACGTCGTAGCCCAGGCGCAGCAGGAACAGATTCATCACCGCGCTCTGCACCCCGAACACGGTGGTGGAAATCATCAGGTCGGCGCCGAGCACCCACCAGATGTCGCGGCCGAGCCCGGCGGCGGGAGGCCGCAGTCGAGCGCTCAGTGGAGTTAGCTGACGACGTTGCGCGGCTCGCCGCGCAGGAACGCCAGGATGTTGTCGACCGCGCCGCCGTTCAGCAGGTCGACCCCCTCGGGGGTGGTGTCCGCGCAGTGCGGGGTGAGCACCACCTGCTCGCAGGAAAGCAGCGGGTCATCGCCCGGCAGCGGCTCCTCCGCGAACACGTCCAGGCCGGCTCCGCCCAGGTGGCCGGAGTCCAGGGCGGACTTGAGCGCCGCCGCATCGACGACCGGACCGCGCGCGGTGTTGACCAGCAGCGTGCCGGGCCGCATCAGCGCCAGCTCGCGCGTGCCGATCAGGCCGCGGGTCGTCTCGGTGAGCTTGACGTGGATGCTCACCGCGTCCGCGGTGGCCAGCAGCTCGTCCAGCTCCAGGAAGCGCACCCCCAGCCGCTCCGCCCGTTGCGGCGACGGATGCGGTGTCCAGGCCACGACGTCCATGCCGAGCGCCCGCCCCAGGCGCGCCACGGCGCCGCCGATGTCGCCGGCGCCGATCACCCCCAGCGTCTTGCCGTTCAGGTAGAAGTTGTCCATCCGCTCCCAGCGGCCCGCCCGCATCGACTCGGTGAAGAAGGCGGCGCGCTTGGCCACGGCCATCAGCAGCGCGACGGCGTGCTCGGCGACGATCGGGGCGGTGCGGCCGGGCTGGTTGCAGACCAGGATGCCCAGCTCCCGCGCCACGGCCAGGTCGATGTTGTCGACGCCGATCGAGCAGGTCGCGATCAGCGCCAGCTTCGGCAACCGGCGGAGGGAGTCTTCGTGCCAGGACACCTGCGCCCGCGAGTTGAGGATCACGTCCGCGTCGCTCGCGCGCTCCACCTGTTCCTCGAGTCCGCCGGGCAGGTCGGTGAAGACGGTGACCCGGTGCGGATCGAGCCGGCGCAGTTGTGGGGAGTCGGCGATATGCGGGGGATGATCCCCCGGGATCACGATATGCGCGGGCTCTCGTGCGGTGCGGTGCGGAAGGGCAGGTGCGCTCATCGCGGCGACAAAGTATGCGTTAGGCGCATCGCCGACAACTAGGACCGGCGGGGCGCCCGGATTTCGTCCTCGTTCAGGCCCAGTGAGGCGAGCATGCGCTCGAAACGTGCTTGCGGCGCACCCTGCCACTGCAGGTCGCCGACGGATTCCGCGATCGGCACGTCGGTCACCAGGGTGGCCAGTCGCTTGTAGAGCAGCGCCCGATCGCGCTCCGCGTTGAGGTTTCGCGCCAGCGCCTCGGCGCCGCGGGGCCGCACCGACCACTCGCCCGGGTCCTCCGGGATCGCCTCGATTTCGCCATAGCGGGCCAGCACCGTCGCCGCCGAGCGGGCGCCCCAGCGCGGGATGCCCGGCAGCCCGTCGGCGCCGTCACCGACCAGCGCCAGGAAGTCGGGAACGGACGCGGGCGGCACCCCGAAGCGCTCGCGCACGCCGGCCTCGTCACGGCCCGCGCGCCGGATGCGGTCGAAGGTGACGATGCGCTCGCCGTCCACGACCTGCGCCAGGTCCTTGTCCGGCGAGCAGATCACCACCTGCTCGACGTGCGGTTGCGCGGCACAGCGCAGCGCTGCCGTGGCCAGGGCGTCGTCGGCCTCGTACTCGTCCATCGGCCAGGTGACGATGCCGAGCGCCCGCGACGCCTCCTCGGCCTGATCGAACTGGGCCAGCAGCTCCTCCGGGACGCCGGCGCTGGACTTGTACGGACCGAAGAGCCGGTTGCGGAACGACTCGATGGGGTTGTCGAAGGCGCAGGCGACGTGGGTCACGTCGCGCTGCCGGAGCAGGGCGGCCAGCGAACGCAGCAGACCCGCCACCGCGCCCACTTCCTGGCCCGACGGCGCGCGCAGAGGCGGCGCGCCGTGGTAGGCGCGAAACAGCTCGAAGGTACCGTCGACCAGGTGGACCCGCACCGGTCCGTCAGATCAGGGGGATGGCCCCCTACCACCACCCCATCTTGTCGCGCAGCGTGTTGACGTGGGCGATGTGGTGCTGCCCGTGCCACGCGTAGCTCTGCACGATCCAGCCGATGGTGATCACGCCATGCTCGGGGTGATTCAGCGTTCGCTTGAACGCGTTCTCGTCCAGGGCGCGCAGCGCAGCCACCCAGCGGGCATGCAGCGCCTCCAGCAGGCTCATGGACGATTCGATCGGGGAGGCCGAGCCGTCGGGCAACTCCGCCCAGGCGGCCTCGTCATAAGGCTTGATCGTCGGCTCCTCCTCGGTGAGGGCCAGCTTGGTGCGCACGTAGGCGTTCAGGTGGCTGTCGGCCAGATGGTGCACGACCTGCCGCACGGTCCAGCCGTCCGGCCGGTAGGGGGTGTCGAGCTGGCGCTCCGAGAGATCCTGGACCAGGGCGCGCAACTCGCCGGGAACCCGGCCGATCTGGTCGATCCAGCCCTTGTGCTTGGCGCGGGTCGGCTGCGGATCCTCCTCGAACCTGCCGATCGGGAACCGGAGGGCCTCCATCCGCGAGTCGTCGATGACCGCGCCGTCGCTTGTCGTATCGTTCGCGTAGTCTTCCACTAACAAGTTTATACTGCCGGAGAGGGCCTTCCGTCGAGCCGTGCTATCGTCATGGCCGTCATGGCACACCTGTTCGGACGGACCTTCACCCGGGACGAGCTGCTCGATCTGGTCGGCGACATGAGCCAGGTGGCGGCCGTGCGGCGCGCGGAGCTGGTCGAGGGCAACGAGCGCGGCTCCGGGCTCATCGAGGTCACCAACGCCTCCGGGCTGTCCTTTTCGCTGCTGCCCGGGCGCGCTCTGGACATCGCCTCCGCCTTCTACCGCGGGATGTCCCTCTGTTTCCGCGGCAACACCGGCGACGTGGGGCCGGCCTTCTACGAGCCGCCCGGCTACGGCTGGATGCGCGGGTTCTACGGAGGGCTGCTGACCACCTGCGGCATGACCTTCGTCGGCCACCCGGAGGTGGACCCGGAGGAGGAGAACGAGGAGCTGGGCCTGCACGGCCGCCTGTCCTTCCTGCCGGCCAAGCAGGTGCGCGCCGGGGGCCGCTGGCAGGGCGACGACTACGTCATGGAGGCCTCGGGCACGATTCGCGAGGCGGTGGTGTTCGGCACCTGCCTGGACCTGTCGCGCACGGTGTCGACCACGCTCGGAGAGCGCAGCATCCGCGTCCACGACCGGGTGGAGAACCTGGCCGCCGAGCGATCACCGCTGATGATGCTCTACCACATGAACCCGGGGTTCCCGCTCCTCGATGCCGGCACCCGGCTGGTGGTGAACAGCGAACGGACCACGCGGTGGCAGGACGATGTCGAGGTCGGGCCCGCCGTGTACGCGGTGGCTCCGCCGCCGCAGCCGGGCGGGGGTGACGTGGTGTTCGTGCACCGGCCGGTTGCGGACGCCGACGGCATGGCGAGCGCGGCGCTGCTCAACGATCGCCTCGGCCTGGGGCTCCGCTTTCGCTTCCCGACGGCCGAGGTGCCGCTGCTGACGCAATGGCAGCACTTCGCGACCCGCACCTACGTCACCGGCATCGAGCCCGGCAACTGCAGCCCGCTCGGACGCGCCTGGAACCGTGCGAACGGCTACCTCCAGCACATCGAGCCGGGCGAGGTGCGCGATTTCCACATGGAGATCACGGTGCTGGACGGCGCCCGGGAGCTGGCTGCCGCCGAGCGCGAAATCGCCGGGTGACGCCCGGCGTCACGCCGTCAGAGGTGGGCGGCGCCGATGTCCGTCGGCAGGTCGACTCCTCCGAGCGATCCGTTTCCGTTGTGTCCGTTGTGGGCGCCCGTCCCGTGCGGCGTGAGCGGCCCGTCGGGCAGATGCACGTGCTCGATCTCCGCGCCCAGTGAGCGGTACACGGCAAGCACGTCCGGGTAGCGGCGGCGCAGGATGTCCGTGCCGTGGATGACGGTCTCGGCCGGATCGGCCAGCGCGGCCAGGAACAGCGCCTTGACCGACTGGATCACCTCCGGCGGGGTGACCTCTCCGCCGTGGAAACGGGCCGGCGGCTCCGGCACCACGACCCGCTGCGAGTCGAGCAGCTCGATGTCGGCGCCGAGCTGGTTGAGCTGATGGACGAAGTTCAGCCCGTGCTCGTACATCCAGTTCTGGAACAGGATGCGCCCGTTCATCTTGCACGCCAGGGAGACCATCGCCGGCAGGACGTCGGTCGGGAAACCCGGCCAGGGACGCACCGCCAGCTTCGGCAGTCCGGGGGCGGCCGACGGCAGCAACTCCGCGTTCAGGAACAGCTCGTCGGTGCCGTCGGCGATCAGGTCGGCGCCGTCGCGGGTGATGGCGAGCCCGAAGCGCTCGAACCAGTCGATGAGCCCGGTCATGATGTCGGGCAGATTGGCGCCGCGGATGCGGATCCGGCCGCCGGTCATGCCGGCCGCGACGATGAAGCCGGATATGTCCACGTGGTCCGGGGACGGCCGGAAGTCGACGGTCTCCGTCGTGCCGTCGATGCCGCCGGTCACGGTCACCCGGTTGGTGTTGATGCCTTCGATCCGCGCCCCAAGGTCGCACAGCAGGTCGAGCAGATCGCGCACGTGCGGCTCACAGGCGGCGTCGACGATCTCCACCGTCGTGCCGGTGCCGGCGGCGTACATGGCGACGTTCTCGGTCGCGGTGACGCTGGCTTCCGGCAGCCAGACGGTGCGCCGGGGCCGGTCGCCGCGCGGTGCGGTGAACCGCAGGTAGCCGTCCACTTCCTCGATGGTGACGCCGAGCGCCCGGAACGCGGCGATGTGGGTCTCCAGCGCGCGCTGGCCGAGGCGGCAACCGCCCGGCATCGGCAGCTCGGCCACGCCGAAGCGGGCCAGCAGCGGCCCGACGAACAGCACCGGTGCGCGAAACCGGGAGCCGAGATCGGCGTCGACCCGATGCGACGAGACGGGCCGGCAGTCGATGGTGACGTCGCGGCCGGCCTCTTCCACGGCCGCCCCCCAGTGGCGGTAGATGGACAGGAACGTCTCCACGTCGCTGGTTGCCGGCAGGTCGCGAAAGCGCACGGGACGATTGCACATCACCGCGACCGGCAATGCCGCCATCAGAGAGTTCTTGTTCTGGATCGGCAGGACCGTCCCGCTCAGCCGGTGACCGCCCACGATCCGGTACGTCCCGTTCATCGCACTCCCCTCCCCAGGGTAAGGTGCCACCATACCATGACTTGCGTAGATGGCACAACGGGCGCCGGAAGCGCGTTCCGTACGGTCAACAACGGCTTCCTGCGTGCTCGGTCGTGAGCTCGGCAACAATGTTTCGCCCTCCCGGCTTTCATTGTCGGCAGGGATCGATGAAAGCTGTTGTCCACGCGCGCGCTTTCCAGGGCACTGCGGCGCCGCTCGCCGGGCGTGCGTAAGAACCACCGGCTCCGAGCGGTCCAGACGGCGATGATGAAGTTTCAGTCCTCCCACGCGCGTGTCGCGTTCGCCATCGTCGCCGTTGCGATCCTGGCCGTCGCCGGGGTCTCGATCGCCGGCCCGCGGGCGGAGACCTCCGCGATGCCGGCCGATGCCGGGAGCGTCGAGCTGCTTCCCGAGGAGTCGGCGCCGCCGGGCGCAACCCGGCAGTTCCGGACCGACTTCAGCCGCCACACGGTGCCCTACTCGCAGATCCTCTCCGGCGGTCCGCCCAAGGACGGCATCCCCGCGGTCGACAACCCGCAGTACCTGTCGGTCGCCGACGCCGATGCCTGGCTCGAGCCCCTTGAGCCGGTCGCCGTGATCGAGGCCGGCGGGCGGGTGCGCGCGTATCCGATCCAGGTCCTGACCTGGCACGAGATCGTCAACGACCAGCTCGGCGACCTGCCGGTGACGGTCACGTTCTGTCCGCTCTGCAACACCGCGATCGCCTTCGACCGCCGCTTCGACGACCAGGTGCTGGATTTCGGCACGACCGGGCGGCTGTATTACAGCAACCTGATCATGTACGACCGGCAGACCGAGACGTGGTGGCAGCAGGCCACGGGCGAGGGGATCGCCGGCATCTACGCGGGCAGCCGGCTGCGCTTCGTGCCGCTGGCGATGATCAGCTGGGAGGACTTCAAGGCCTCCTTCCCCGACGGCGACGTCGTGTCCAGGGACACGGGCCATCGGCGCCAGTACGGCATGAATCCCTACGGAGGCTACGACCACGAAGGGAGCCGCCCGTTCCTGTACCGCGGTCCCGCCACGCCGTCCGACCTTCCGGCGATGGCGCG
Source organism: Spirochaetia bacterium (assembly GCA_965208175.1). GTDB lineage: Bacteria > Spirochaetota > Spirochaetia > SZUA-6 > Bin103 > CATQHW01. The sequence continues at coordinate 210,125 of CBDBOG010000002.1, forward strand.
GGTGCTGACCATCGAGCTGGATGACGAGGCGGTCGCCTATCCCTACCCACTGCTGCAGGAGCGCCGCGTGGTGAACGACCAGGTGGGTGGAACGCCGGTCGCGGTGCTGTGGGCGGAGGGGACGGCGTCGGCCCTCGACCACTCGGTAATCTCCTCCGGCCGGGACGTGGGCGCCGCGGTGCCCTTCTCCCGCCAGGTCGGGGACCGGGTGCTGGAGTTCGAGCTGCGCGACGGCCGCATCGTCGACACGGCCACCGGGTCGGTGTGGAACCACCTGGGCCGGGCGGTGGAAGGCGAGCTTGCCGACACGCAACTGGTGCCGGTCGTGGGGGTGAACCACTTCTGGTTCTCCTGGGCAGCCTTCAGGCCGCAGACGCGCGTCTTCAGCGGCTGATCCCGGCGCGGCGCGTTGACCGCCGTACGGCCGGCGGGTATGTTCTGGCCTCTACGGCGCCTGTGTGAAGCGGGCACCGACCGCGGACAGGGTAGAGTCGGCGGAGGGGATGACAGGTTGAAGGCGAGCAACGACCGATGGCGAGCGGCCCTGGCCGGCGAGGTGCCGGCCGAGCTGGCCGCAGAGATCGACGTCTTCGAGAGCGAGATCGCGCTCCGCAAGCAGAACCGGATCGAAGAGCGGGTGTTCGCCGAGACCCGGTTGCGGCGCGGCGTCTACGGCCAGCGCTACGACAACGGCCACCGCCACGACGGGCGCGCCGAGCGCACGCTCGACTACCCGTCGGGGGAGCTGACCAAGGGCCCGGACACCGCGTGGGACGCCCCCGGGATGCAGCGCATCAAGATCCCGTACGGCGGGATGAACGCCCGCCAGTTGGAGGTGATGGCCGACCTCGCCGAGGAGTACTCGGACGGGATCGCCCACGTCACCACGCGGCAGGACTTCCAGCTCCACTTCATACACGTGGACGACACGCCGGCGCTGATGCGGCGGCTGGCGGCCGTGGGCATCACCACGCGCGAGGCGTGCGGCAACTCGGTGCGCAACGTCACCGCCTGCCCGATCGCCGGCGTCTGCCATGACGAGGTGTTCGACGTCACCCCCTACGCGAACGCCTGCGCGCAGTTCCTGCTGGGCCATCCCGACGTGCAGGACTTCGGGCGGAAGTTCAAGATCGCCTTCTCCGGGTGCAAGGACCAGCCGTGCGGCCTGGTGATGCTGCACGACATGGGCGCCATCGCCACCGAGCGCACCCGCGACGACGGCACGGTCGAGCGCGGCTTCGAGCTCTACGTCGGCGGCGGGCTGGGCAGCGTGCCGTTCCAGGCCAAGCTGTTCGACGGCTTCGTGCCGCCGGAGGAGCTGCTGCCGTTGTCGCAGGCGATCTCGCGCGTCTACGCCCGCCTCGGCGAGAAGAAGAACCGCGCCGCGGCGCGCATCAAGTTCCTGATCAAGAAGCTCGGCATCGACGAGTTCCGGCGCCTGGTGCTCGAAGAGCGTGCCGAGCTGCCGGACGATCCGCGCTGGCTCGAGTACATCGAAGAGGCGAAGCGGTTCGAGGAACGGCCGCTGAAGGCGGGGGCGCCGACCAACGGCGTGCAGCCGCCGGCCGGGTTCGCCTCCTGGCGCGACTCGAACGCCTACCCGCAGCGGCAGCCCGGCTACGCCACGGTCACCATCACGCTGCCGCTGGGCGACATCACCGCCAGGCAGCTCCGCAAGCTGGCCGACATCGCCCGCACCTACGTCAGGGAGACGGTGCGCACCACCGTGGAGCAGAACATGGTCCTGCGCTGGGTGAGCGAGTCGGATCTGCCGGCGCTCTACCGCGAGCTCGCGGAGGTCGACCTGCACGCTCCCGGCGCCGGCACCATCGTGGACATCACCGCGTGCCCGGGCACCGACACCTGCAAGCTGGGCATCGCCTCCTCGCGCGGGCTGGCCGGCGAGATCCGCGAGCGCCTGCTGCGCCGATCGATGGAGCTGGACGAGGTGATCCGCGGCCTGCGCATCAAGGTGTCGGGCTGCTTCAACTCCTGCGGCCAGCACCACGTCGCCGACTTGGGCTTCTACGGCGTGAGCCGCAAGCGCAACGACTACACCGTCCCGCACTTCCAGGTCGTGCTGGGTGGCCAGTGGACCAACAACGCCGGCTCCTATGGCCTGGCGATCGGGGCGGTGCCGTCGCGCAACATCCCGGAGGCGGTCGACCTGATCACCGGCCGCTACCTGGCCGAGCACGAGTCGGGCGAATCGTTCCAGGACTTCATCCAGCGCATCGGCAAGGCGGCCTGCCGCAAGATGCTCGACGAGCTCACCAACGTGCCGACCTACGAGGATGACGCCGCCTTCTACAGCGACTGGGGAGACCCGCGCGTGTTCACCATGGGCGACCACGGCGTCGGCGAGTGCGCGGGCGAGGTGGTGGCGCCGGTCGACTTCCAGTTGGCGGCGATCGAGCGGGAGGCGTTCGAGGCGCAGCTCCACCTGGAGGCGGGACACCTGTCCAAGAGCGCCCGCACCGCCTACCTGGCGATGGTGCACGGCGCGGAGGCGCTACTGCGCTACAAGCTGGGCAGCTTCGCCGGCGAAGAGGATGACGCCGTCGCCGCGTTCCGGCAGGAGCTGTACGACACGGAGCTGTTCTTCGACCCCTACGCCAGGGGCAAGTTCGGCGCCTACCTGCTGCGCGCGCAGGGCCGCTCACCGGAAGACTACGACGCCGAGGGCGCCCGGCAGCTCGCGGAGGAGGCCTCCCTGTTCGTGGAGGCCACACACGCCTGCTACCAGCGCATGGCATCCGAACGGGAGAGGCAGCCGGCCTGAGCGCGGCCGTAGATCGACATGGACATCACCTCACTGCAGCACGTCAACGTCAAGATAGCCGCGGCCGACGCCGCCGGCTTCGATCTCACCCGCGTCATCCCCGTGTTCCACCGCTGGATCCAGGACGGCGTCCTGACCGATGAGCTGGCCATCGACGTCGCCGACTACCGTCACGTGCCCGAGGGGCCCGGCGTCATCCTGGTCGCGCACGAGTCGATCTACGGACTGGACCTGGGGGACGGGTTCCTGGGCCTGCTCTACGACCGGCGCACGGCGGTGGAAGGGACGCCCCAGGAGCGGCTGCAGCAGGCCGCGCGGGCGGCGCTGAACGCCTGCCGGCTGCTGGAGGAAGACCCCACGCTGTCAGGCGACCTGCGCTTCGACGCCGGCCGCATCCAGGTGAGCGTCAACGACCGCGCGATCGCGCCGAATACCGACGACACCGACCGGGTGCTGCGCCCGGAGGTGGAGCGGCTGCTCGAGTCGCTCTGGGGCGCCGGCGGCCACACGATCGAGCGGCTCGGCGAACCGCGCGAGCGCTACCGCTTGGGCGCCTCGGCCGGCCGGCAGATCCCGGTCGCGGAGATCCTCGGCCGGCTCTGACGATCCGCTCTCACGCTCTCCCGGGTGGGATTTCGCACTCCGGAGCTGCGAAGAGCTCGATGAGTTCGTTCGATGCCGTGATAGGTGCCGCGGGTCGCATCCGAAGCTATGATGGAGCGGGCACGACGATGCCGAACGTGAATCCCGAAATCCTGCTCTGGGCGCGCAAGACGGCGAACCTGACGCCCGAGCAAGCGGTCGGCAAGCTCCAGATTCGTGACGCACGTGGCGTGTCCGCTGTCCAGCGTTTGCTCGCGTACGAGACGGGCCAAGTCGCGCCGACACGGAGCCTGTTGGTACGGATGGCAAAACACTACCGCCGGCCGCTACTGACCTTCTTTCTTTCCGCTCCTCCGCGCAGCAGGGAGCGTGGCGTGGATTTCCGCGTCCTTTCGGGGAGCTTCCCGGGTACCGAGTGGGCCTTCGTCGACGCTCTGCTCCGGGACGTGAGGACGCGCCAAAGCATGATCCGCGCCGTGCTGGAGGATGAAGAGGAGGCTCAGGCGTTGCCCATCGTCGGCAGCGCGACGGTGGCAGATGGGAAGGCGGCGGTGCTTGAGAAGCTGCAAGCATTGCTCGGTGTGGACCGATCGCACTATCGCGCTCAGCGCGATGCTGATGCTGCATTTCGCCTGTTACGCACGAACGCCGAAACCGCGGGGGTCTTCGTCCTGCTCAAGGGCGACTTGGGCAGCCACCACACCTCCATCGATGTACAGGTGTATCGAGGGTTCGTCATAGCGGACGAGGTGGCCCCGCTGATCGTCATCAACGACGGCGATGTCAAGACCGCGTGGTCATTCACGCTGCTGCACGAGCTGGTGCACCTGCTGCTCGGTCAGACGGGCATCAGTGGCGCTCCTGCGGACACGCCGATCGAGCGTTTCTGCAACGATGTCGCAGGAGAGTTTCTGCTTCTGCCCGACGAGCTTGACAGCATTGGTCTTCCTGATGTCGCCGACGACACCGACGAGACGATCAACCGGATCAGCGAGTTCGCGCGAGAACGACACTTGAGTCGGGCGATGGTTGCCTATGCGGCACTTCGTCGTGCTCTGATCGCCTCCGATATGTACGGCGACTTGACTTCGATGTTTCGCGGGCAATGGAATGGTGAGCGGCACGGTCGACGCGAGCACGCGAGGACGGAAGGAACGGGGCCGAGCTACTACGTGGTACGCCGACATCGCCTTGGGAACGCCCTGCTCCAGCTCACACGGCGGATGTTGGACACCGGAGCCCTGACCACATCCAAGGCGGCGAGGATCCTTGGCGTCAAGGCAGCGAATGTCCCCGCACTGATAGATGGCGGACGGTCCTGACGACGCCAACTTGCTCTACGTCTTGGACGCCAACGTCCTCATAGATGCAAGCCGAGACTACTATCCAATTTCTCGGGTTCCCGAATTCTGGGAATGGCTTCTCCACCGGGCAACGCAGCAACGTGTAGCGGTACCCCTTGAGATCTATGAGGAATTGACGGATGGCAGCGACGTCCTTGCTGACTGGATGAAGAACCATCGCCATGCGCTGGTTCTTCAAGAGCCGGTTCGTGAAGAGTTGGTCGCGGAAGTCACGAGCGTGGGCTATGCGGACGATCTCGATGACGAAGAGATAGGGAAGCTGGGCCGCGATCCGTTCCTTATCGCCTACGCTTACGCTGACAAGGAGCGACGATGCGTCGTGACCACCGAGGCTTCCCGGCCGAAGCGAGACCGCGCCAACCGGCACATTCCAGACGTATGCCGCAGTCTCGGCGTACTCTGCTGTAACACGTTCCAGCTTCTGCGTGAACTGAATTTCACGACGCGATGGAACGCTTAGCAACCCTCCCATTTTGCACGGACGGAGTCAACGGGTCACTCTTCGAGTAGCGGGTGTCGGGGTAATAGCAGAAACGGATGCGATATGCGATGGAAGCCACGTCGGGCTCCCACAAAGTCAGTCGTCCAGATCGGCGAATATCGGAGCGCGGATCCAAGGGAACGATCCGTTCTTCACTATTCCATAATCGACGTCCACTGCAACGACGGCACGACGGTCGACGAAGGTCTTGGTGGCGAGTATGTATTCGAGCCTGCTGAACTTCAAGCATCCTTGTCCCAGCAAGACGTCGATACGTCCGGGCTGAAGAATCGGCTCTTCGGTCTCCAGGCCCGACATCGGATAGAGCAGATGGACGTCAAGGCCGGCCGCTGTCCGGATCGCCTCAGGGTTCTGGAGGGTGGTCTCATCTGGAGTGCAGTAGACGAGATCCTCGCCTTGATTGCGGAAGCGCATGGTCACCGGCTCGACAGCGTTCTCATGCTGGACGCCTACGGTGATCACGAGCGAAATCTCGCGATTGCCCGTACGAACAGCGGTGTGTGCCAGAAGTAGCGAGTGCGCTGAACAGGAACGGAGACGATGTTCAAGCGGTTGAGCGACGTTGCGGTCCGCTCTTTGGGTCTGGACTGTCCTTTGGCCTCGTACCAGGTCTTGACGGCTTGCGACCACAGAGCGATGGCTTGAATCGCGGTCGTCGTGCCGCAGTTGTTCGGCCCGATCAATACGGTCGGGTGATCGAGCTCGATGCGCTGTCTCTCGCCGAAGTGCTTGAAGTTCTGAATCTCGAGGTAGTGAAGGAGTCTCATCGAGAGCCTTCCCGGGCGAGCGGCGGTGTCGGACTCATCGTCCTCGCACCCTGAAGTCGACTTGAGCGACCGGGGTGCAAGAGCGGCTCCGGAAGCTCCAGGGCGCTACTTCCGGCCGGCGACCAGGTCGTCGACCACGTTCGGCTCGGCCAGGGTGGAGGTGTCGCCGAGCGCGGCCGGCGAGGTTTCGCCCTCGGCGATCTTGCGCAGGATGCGGCGCATGATCTTGCCGGAGCGGGTCTTGGGCAGCGACGGCGCGAACTGGATCTTGTCGGGCGAGGCGTGCGGCCCGATGTGGGCGCGCACCTCGCGGACGATCCCCTTCTCGACGTCCTCCGAGGGCTCCTCGCCGGTCATCAGCGTCACGTAGGCGTAGATGCCCTGGCCCTTGATGTCGTGCGGGTAGCCGACCACGGCCGCCTCCGCGACGGCGTCGTGCTGGCCGATCGCCCCCTCGACCTCGGCGGTGCCGATGCGGTGGCCCGAGACGTTGAGCACGTCGTCGATGCGGCCGGTGATCCAGTAGTAGCCGTCCTCGTCGCGGCGCGCGCCGTCGCCGGTCATGTAGTAGCCCGGGAAGGTGTCGAAGTAGGTCTGCCGGAACCGTTCGTGGTCGCCGTAGACGGTGCGCATGATCCCGGGCCACGCCGCGCGGATGCAGAGCGCCCCGGTCGCGGGATTGCCTTCGACCTCCTTGCCTTCCTGGTCGAGCAGCACCGGCTCGATGCCGAAGAAGGGCAACGTGGCGGATCCCGCCTTGAGCGGCGTCACCGCCGGCAGCGGCGTGATCAGGATGCCGCCGGTCTCCGTCTGCCACCAGGTGTCGACAATCGGGCAGCGTCCCTCGCCTACCACGTCATGGTACCAGCGCCACTCCGGCTCCTTGATCGGCTCGCCGACCGTGCCGAGAAGCTGGACCGATGACCGGTCGTGCTTCTCCACCCAGGTGTTCCCCTCCTTCATCAGGGCGCGCAGGGCGGTCGGTGCGGTGTAGAACTGCTTGACCCGGTGCTTCTCGCACACCTGCCAGAAGCGGCCGTTGTCCGGGTGGTTGGGCACCCCTTCGAACATGATGGTGGTCGCCCGGTTGGAGAGCGGGCCGTAGATGATGTAGGAGTGGCCGGTGATCCAGCCGATGTCGGCCGTGCACCAGTAGATGTCGCCCGGGTGGTAATCGAAGATCATCTGGTGCGTGAACGAGGTGTAGACCAGGTAGCCGCCGGTGGTGTGCAGCACGCCTTTCGGCTTGCCGGTCGACCCCGAGGTGTAGAGGATGAACAGCGGGTCCTCCGCGCCCATCTCCGCGGGCGCGCACTCGGCGGAGGCGCCGGCCATCTCCTCGTGCCACCAGACGTCGCGGCCGGCCACCATCGGCACCTCGTCGCCGGTGCGGCGCACCACGAACACGCGCTCGATCGACGGCGTCTCGGCGACCGCGGCGTCGGCGTTGGCCTTCATCGGCAAGCCGCTGCGCGGGCCGCGAACCGCGGTGTCCTGCGTGACCAGCGCCTTGCACTGCGAGTCGTTGATGCGGTCGCGCAGCGACTCGGCGGAGAAGGCGCCGAATACGATGGAGTGCACGGCTCCGATGCGCGCGCAGGCCAGCATCGCGATCGCCAGCTCCGGGACCATCTGCAGGTAGATGCAGACGCGGTCACCCTTGCCGATGCCGTTGGCCTTGAGCACGTTGGCGAAGCGGCTGACCTCGGCAAGCAGGTCGTCAAAGGTGTAGCGCCGGTCGTCCCCCGGGTCGTTGCCTTCCCAGATGATCGCCGTCTGATCGCCGTGCCCGGCCTCGACGTGGCGGTCGAGGCAGTTGTAGCAGGCGTTGAGGGTGGCGCCTTCGAACCAGCGGATGCTGGCGTTGACGAAATCGTACTGGCGGACGTTTTCCCAGCGGCGGGTCCAGGTGATACGGTCGGCTACCTCCGCCCAGAAGCTCTCCGGGTCCGCGATGGAGCGCCGGTAGCGGTTGCGGTACTCGTCGATCGACCGGATGTGCGCCCGGTCGATCGGGAAGCGGCTCTCTTCGGGAGGGTAGATCTTGGCCATGCGCGAAAGTATACCAAGGCGCGCGCCGGTGCGGGCGATCCTCACGGAACCGATCCGCGGTATGATCGGGCCGAGAACCCGCGTTACGGGGGCAGAGCAGGGAGCATGACAATCAGAGATGCACTCGGCCCGATGGTCGTGGCTGTGTTGCTGGCGATTCCGGTGGCGGCGACCGCGGAGTGCCAGACCGTGCTGGACCAGGACGATGTGACCGTCGAGACCTGCCCGATCGGCAGAACCGGCTACAGCTTGGTGCAGACCGGCACCACGGCGGCCGGAACGGTCGGGGCGGTCGTCGCCCTGTTGCTGACGGACGAGGAGCGTGACGAGGGTGGCGCTCCCGGCCACGAGTCGCTACTGCACGTGGCGGCCGGGGAGGGGTTCCGGCTCCGCGTGTCCGTCACGCGGCGAGCTTGGTGGCGGCTCGACGGCGGCGGAGTGGTGCTGGACGTCGTGGGCGACGACGATCTGCCGACCGAACTGGAGGGAACCCGCCTGCTCTGTCTGCGCTCGCGATGGACGATCGCGCCGGCCGACACCGCGGGAACGGTCGACATCCTGCAGCAGTTCGTGAGCGATTCGCGCCCGCCGCTGGGGATGAAGCGCCGCGCCACGCAGGCGACGGTGCAACGCCGGCATGCCTCGGTGGCCGATCTGCGGCAGCGGCTCGCCGGAGCGCAGGACGCAGGCGAGCCGGACCTGGCGGCGTGGCCGCTGCTGGAGGGGCCGTTGCCCGATCTGTCCGAGAGCTTCGCGGAGTGCTACGACGGAGGTTGACGCTCGCAAGCGGCTGCCGGCTCGTCTTGACGCCTGAGCCGGTCAGGCGGGCGGGTGCTCCTGCGGCCGCGGCGGCGGGTGGCGCTCCCCCGTGATCGCGATCCGGAACCGGTCGTCCGGGCTCGGCAACGGATTCATCACGACGTGCAGCTCCTGGTCCGGCGGCTGCATCTCCACGTGGAAGTGGCGGAACAACACGGCCGAGACGATCAGGTAGAGGAGATCGGCGGTGGTGGCTCCCAGGCAGGTATGCGGACCCAGCGCGTACGGGCAGTACACGTTGGGCTGCGCGTGCTCCTTGCGCTCCGGGCCGTAGCGGCCGACGTCGAAGCGTTCCGGTTCGGGGAAGAACTCGGGCAGGTGATGGGTCACCGTGTTGGCGATGAGGCAGTACTCGTCCTTGGGGATCTCGTAGCCCTGAAACTGAAAGGGGGCTACGGACGTACGGGAGAGGACGGGTGCCGGGGGATGCAGGCGCAGGATCTCCATGGCAGCGTGCCGCGTCTGGATCATCTGGCGCAATGAGTCGCGATCGGGATAGCCGTTGGCGAACGCCAGGTCCGCTTCCGCCACGACGGCGCGGTGCAATTCCGGATCGCGCAGTATGTGGTACAGCAGGAAGGAGGTGGCGCTGGCCGCGGTGTCCATACCCGCGATGAACGGGCCGATAAGGGCTGCCACGGCGTCCCGTTCGCTCATCAGCCGCGGGTGCCACGGCCGCCGGAACGGTCGGCGGGGCCGTGCTCCTGCTGCAGGAGGACGCCGAGCGCGACACCGGTGCCGGTGCCGGCGCCGCGCCCCGCTCGATCCTGCACGAGGTCACGGGCGCCGGACTGAGTCACCGTGTGGTAGTCAGCCGCCGGTCGTGGTGGCGGCTCCAGGACGGCGGGGTGGTGCTGGACATCGTCGGCGCGGACGACCTCGCGACCGACCTGCAGGGGACCCGCGTGCTCTGCCTGCGCTCTCGGTGGACGATCACCCCGGCCGGCGCCGCGGACAGGGTCACGATCCTTCAGGAAACCGTCAGCGACCCGCGCCCGCCGTTCGGCCTGACCGGTCTGGTCACGGCGGAGACGTCGCGGGTCATGCACGAGATGCTGACGGACCTGCGCACCCAACTGGCGAGCCCCGAGCAGCCTGAAGATCCCGACCTGTCGGCGTGGCCGCTTCTGTCGGAGCCGCTGCCCGACGTGTCCGCGCAGTTCGCGGCCTGCCACCTGGACCGGTGAGCGGCGCCGGCAGCGCGGATCAGGCCCGGGAGGTCGCGCGCTGCAGGTCGGCGTCCGTGTCGATGTCGAGCTCGCCGCCGGGAAAGTCCACCACCGCAAGCGGTGCGCAGCCGCGCAGCACGCGCTTCGCGCCGCTGTCACCGGTGAGCGCCGACAGCCGGTCGAACAGCGCCGGCGTGAACAGGACCGGTGCGCCGACGGTGCCCCCGTAGGCACAGGCGACCGCCTGGGCGTCTCCGCGGAGAAAACGCTCGATCAGTCCCGCCAGCACGCGGGCCGTCAACCGGGGCTGATCGCACGGAAGGACGATACAGCCGGCCGGCTGGTGCGCCGCGGCGGCGCGCATCCCGCATGCGATCGAGGTGCCCACGCCGTCCGCCCAGTCAGGGTTGCTCACGGGCAGGACCGGAAGATCCGCAACCGCGGCCCCCACCGAGTCCGGTTCGGCGCCAAGCACCACCGCCACCGGCCGGCAGCCGGCGTCCAGCGCCGCCCGAGCGGCTCGGTGCACCAGCGGCTCGCCATCGATCGGCACCAACTGCTTGGGGCGGCCGAGCCGGGCCGATCGGCCGGCCGCCAGTACCACTGCGGCGATCGGCACGTCCGCGTTCACGGCGGCCGGTCGTGGATGGGGCCGGCTCGGTCGCGCAGGTGGCCGGCCGTGCGCGCTTCCAGCACGCCCAGGATCTCGGCGATCACCGAGAGCGCGATCTCTTCCGGCGTCTGCGCGCCCACGTCCAGGCCGGCCGGACAATACAGCCGGCCGCGATCGGCCGCGTCCCAGCCCGAGTCGGCGATGAGCCGCTTCGCGCGGGAGCGGGGGCCGACCACTCCCACGTAGGCGGCCGGCGTGGTACGCAGTTCGCGCAGGACGGCCGCGTCGCGCACGTAGTCGTGGGTCACCGAGATGCACGCGGTGCGTGCTCCCGGGGCGACGCGGCGAACCGCCTCGGCCGCGTCGGCGACGAGCAGCACCTCGCTGGCGGCTGGATGGCGCTCCTGGTCGGCGTGGGCCGGACGGTGGTCCACCAGCGTCACGTGCAGGCCGACCCGAGCGCCGATCTCCGCCAGGGGAACGGCGTCGTCCCCGGCGCCGAACACCGCCAGCCGCCGTTCCGGCGTCAGCCCCTCGATCATGACCTGCACGGCGTGCTCGCCCACCGGGTACGGGTTTACGTCGACGCGCTCGGAACCCAGCAGCGACCGCGCGTCCCGCTCGACGGCCGCCTCAAGGCCGGCGTCGCCCAGGGAGCCGCGCGGCGCGCCGTCCCCGGTCACCAGCAGGCGCGCGCCCAGAGGCGCCGGGCAGCGGCCGCTCCCCGGATCCACCACGGTGGCCAGCACGGACGGCTGGCCCCGTACCGAAGGCTCCAGGCAGGCGCGCAGAGACGGGCGGTGCCCGTCGTCGACCGGCGCGAGCAGGATGTCCACCACGCCCTGGCAGCCGCTGCCCGAGCCCATCAGCACGTCCGCCGGGCCGGTGGTGTCGAAGCGGTGCACGGAGGTTCGACCGCTGTCCATCGCCCGCCGCGCCCGGTCGTCCAGGTCGAAACATCCTCCCGAGATCATCCCCACCCGCTCTCGGCCGGCGCCGAACAGCATGCGCGCGCCGGCGCGGCGGTAGCTCGAACCGTCGACCTGCACGACGGTGGCCACCGCGCCGGGCCGACCGTCCCGCTCCAGGGTCCTCAGGTGGTCGAGCAGCCGCTCGCGTTCGGTCATGTCGTCCTTCTCCCGCTATGCGCCGGGGGCGTACAGCAGCGCGTAGATCAGCACCCCGGTGACCGACACGTACAGCCAGATGGGGAGCGTCACGCGCGCCAGGGGGCGATGGCCGGGGTGACGGGTCCAGCCGCGCCGCAGCGTCACGAGCGCAAGCGGTACGATCGTGATGGCGAGGATGATATGGGTCACCAGGACGGGGTAATACAGCCACGGCGCCAATCCCTCGTAGGGCTTCGCGCCGCCGGCAGCGAAGTGATAGATCAGGTACCCGGTGAGGAACAGCGTCGAGGCCGCGAAGGCCGCCAGCACGAGCGCCCGATGGGCACCGACCGCGCCGCGCCGGATGGCGATGAAGGCCGCCACCAGCAGGACGGCGGCGATCGCGTTCCAGACCGTGTTCACGGCCGGCAGCGCCGACACGTCGAGCCGCGACGCCGTGCGCTCGCCGGTGACGACGAAGGTGACCGCCGCCACGGCGGCCACACTGAAGATGGCGATGATCGTCAGCCAGAAGCGGTCGGCGGCGGCGCGCTCGGCCGCGGTACGGGGCATGGATAGATGAGTATACCGGCAGCAGGCGAGGGGGAAGGCGTGCGGCGCGCGCTGGTGATCACCGATCGCGCGCTGGCGGCCGCGGGCGGCGAGTCGGCAGTGCGCAGGCGTTGCGAACAGCGCGCGCTGGACACGGAGTTCGTGCTGCGCCGCGAGCACGAGCGCGGCGGCCTGGACCTGCAGGCATCGTGGCTGATCGACGGCCGCGCGCGCGGCTTCGTGGTGGCGCTGGGCGCTGACCGGGCGGCGGATGCCGGCTTCCACCAATCCGTATGCGGTTCGATCGGCGCCGTGCTGAACCACGTGCGGGCGGTGTGGGACGAGCGGCCCACCTTCTCGTCGTGGCGCGCCGCGGCGGCCACCGTCGCGCGGCTCCGCTCCCGCGGCCGGCTGGTGTTCACCAACGGCGTGTTCGACCTGCTGCACGCCGGCCACCTGCGATCGCTGGAGCATGCGCGCAGCCTCGGCGGGGCGCTGGTAGTCGGCCTCAACAGCGACGTCTCCGCGAGGGGGCTTCGGACGTCCGGCCGGCCCGTGATCGGCCAGTTCGCGCGCGCCGAGCTGCTGGCGGCGCTGCGCTGCGTGGACGCGGTCATCGTCTTCGACGAGCCCGGTCCGCTGCGCCTGATCGAGGCGGTGCGCCCCGACGTGCTGGTCAAGGGCGGCACCTACACGGCCGAGCGGGTGGCCGGCGGAGCCGAGGTGCGCGCGGCCGGCGGGGTGGTGGCGCTGTCGCCGGTGCTTGCCGGCACCTCCACCAGCGCCATCGTCGAGCGGATCACCGGAGGAGGCGCCGGCACGCGCTGAGCACCGGATCGACGGCGATGTCGTCCATCGACGCGCCGGCCGGCGGTGCCGGCAGGGCTGCGCAGCGATCGCCACGGGCGATCTTCGACGGCGTGACCACCAGCACGGGGCTGCCGGACGGGGCCGGCGCCCACACCGCGGCGTCGCTGACCGCGAACAGCGCCACGACCGGCACCGACAGCGCCGCGGCCATGTGGGAGAGTCCCGAGTCATTGCCCAGTACCACGGCGCAGGAAGCGATCGCCTGAGCGGTGCCCGTGATCGGCCGGCCGCGCACGACCAGGTCGCCGTCGGCGGCCGGCGGGCGCAGCTCCTCCTCGGCCGGGCCGAGCAGCCACATCACCTCCGCGTCCGCACGGAGAGCATCCGCGACGGCGGCGAAGCGGTCCAGCGGCCAGTTCTTGCGAGCGCTGCCCGATCCGGGCGCGATGCCGATGCGGCGGCGTCTCCGCTCGGCAGGAAGCTGAAGCGCTGGCGCGCGATCGTCGGCAGGCGCGGCGCCAACCGCCCGCAGGTGATGCCCGACGATCGGCTCCCGGCGCGCCGGCAGTGGGGGCACCACGCTGACCGGGCCGGACACCGCCGCGGCAAGCGCCTGCTCGATGGGACCGCCCGGCGCCGTGAACGCCAGCGCCGCGTCGATCGGCGCCGGAAGGGCAGGCAGCGCGCCTCGATACGCGCTGGCGAACCAGGCTGCGCCGGCGTCCCAGCGATCGCCGACGATGCCTGCCGCCTGCAACAACTCGCCGGGACGCCCGCGGCCGAGCAGCACCGGCCGCCCGGCGTCGCGGTCTCGGGCCCAGTGCTCGATCGCCGGCACGGCGACGATCAGATCGCCCAGCGCGCCGGTGTGGTAGACAAGCGCCGTTCTCACTCCTGCAAGACGATAGACTACGCACGCCATGGGAAGCGGCGACGCCGGGACGGCAGGCGAAGGAATCCCCCGGCCGCGCGGCGTCGCGTGGGCGTCCCTCACGCTGGTCCGTGGAGTGGCGATGGGAGTCGTCGAGCTCGTGCCGGGCGTAAGCGGAGGCACCATGGCGCTGGTCCTGGGCATCTACGGAGAGCTCATCAACGCGGTCGACAGCACGTTCGCGTGGATCGGACGGGGGCTGCGCCGGTTGCTGCCGGGCGGCGCCCGTGTCGCCGGCCGTGGGGTCACGCCACCCTTCCCGTTCCTGGCACTGCTGCTGATCGGTATGGCGGTGGCGGTACTCGCGGGCAGCCACCTGGTCACGGAGTTGCTGACCAACGCACCGGGGCCGACCTACGCGTTCTTCTGCGGCTTGGTGCTGGCATCGGTGGCCACGCCGTGGCGGCTGATGGAGCGGCGCGGCCCGGCCGAGTTGGCCGTGATCCTGTGCGCGGCGGCCGCGAGCTTCCTGGCCACCGGTTTGCGCGCGGCGGAGGCCGGCACGCCCACGCTCCCGTTCCTGCTGGTCTGCGGGGCGCTGGCGGTGGCCGTGCTGGTGCTGCCGGGGGTGAGCGGCTCGTTCGTGCTGCTCGCGCTCGGATCCTACGGCTACGTGATCGAACGCGTGCGCGGCCTCACCGCCGGCGAAATCGGCGACTCCGTCCTGCCGCTGGCGGTGTTCGGGATCGGCGTCCTGCTGGGGCTGGCCACGGTCACGCGGATCATCTCCTGGCTGCTCGCGCGCCACCGGTCGCTCACCCTGGCCGCTCTCACCGGGCTGATGCTGGGGTCGGTGCGGACGCTTGCGCCGTTCTACCGGGACGGGCAGGCGGTGCCGCTACGAGAGGTGGGGACCCTCGGTGCCGAGCTGGTTCCCCTGGCGGTTGCGGCCGCAGCCGGCGCGGGCGTGGTGATCGTCATGTCGCGGGCCGTCCGCCGTGGCGGGACCGGCTCGGCGCTGCTGCGGTAGGACGCCGCCGTCAGTCCAGGTCGATGCGCGTCCCGCTGCGCGCGGACTCGTGGGCGGCCTCGATCACGCGCAGGGTGCCGGCGGCGAAGTCGGCGGTGAGCGGTTCGCCGCCCGGGGCTGCCAGGCGGTCCTGGAAGTGGGCGATGGCGGGCGCGAACGCCGGGCCGCCGTTGTCCAGGGTGATCACCTCGCGGCGGTCGCCGCAGGTGAGATGGATCGTGCTCTCCTCCGGCGGGTGGTAGGGCTCCGGCACATGGATGGTCCCGGCGCTGCCGGTGATGGTGACGCCGCGGTGGCGGTGGTCGTCGAACCCTCCCATCGCGACCGCCTGCACGCCGTCCGGGAGCTCCAGAAGCAGGCTGGCGGCGCCGTCGACGCCGAATTCTTCGTCGTAGCGGACGGCCGCCTGCACGGTGAGGGGCTCGGCGTCCAGCAGGTGGCGGATGTAGGCGATCGGGTAGCACACCACGTCCAGCATCCCGCCGCCGCCCAGCGCGGGGTCCATACGGATGTCGGCTGCGCGCTCGACCCGGTCGAAGAAGAAGCTCATGTGGCCGGTGACCTGGCTGACCGTGCCGATGCGGCCGCCCGCGATCAGGTCGCCGACCACCCGCGTCTGCGGGTGGTAGCGGAAGACGAACGCCTCCACCAGCGGGACGCCCAGCTCGCGGCAGCGCGCGGCCAGGCGCGCGGCGCTGTCGCTGGCATCGGTGAGGGGCTTCTCGCAGAACACGGGAATGCCGCGCTCGGCCGCCGCAAGCGTCCAGCGCTCGTGCTCGGAGTTGGGAAGCGGCACGTACACCGCGTCGACGCCGCCCGAGTCCAGCAACTCCCGGTACGAGCCGAACGCACGCTCGGCCCCTTGGTCGGCGGCGAACGCCTCCGCTCGCCGGAGGTCGCGGCTGGCGACGGCGGAGAGCTCGGCGCCGGGCACCGTGCGCAACGCCGGGATGAAGACGTTGGCGCCGATCTGCGCGGTTCCCAGAACTCCCCAGCGCACCGTGTTCATGACGCCTCCAGTGTACCGTGCTCTGCGCGCCGGCCGGGAAGCAGCGACCGCAGCCGGCTGCGGCGCCGGATTCGCCTGACCGTGGCGGCGGCGCGCGCGGCGCCTGCGACCTCGGCCGTGGTCGGCTGGTAGCCGGCGTAGGCGACGCGCACGAACAGGCCCACGAACTCACGCAGCGCGCTCGCCGCCTCCGGCAGGCGGGCACCGAAGGATCGTTCCCACGACAGCCAGCCGGTCGTCTCCGGAAGCGGGACGCCGGCGCGTGTGCCAAGCCTGATGTAGCGGTGCGCGACGCGGCCGATCGGGCTGGCCCGCAACGAGGCTCGCGCCGACAGGACCAGGCGCACGACGACCCAGACGACGACGGCGAGCATCAGCACCGCTCCGGCGGCCAGCATCGGCCGGGTGTTCAGCGGGCGGCGGTCGGCCCGGAACTCCTGGCCCCGAATGGCGGAGAGTTGCCGCGCGGTGGCCGAATCGAGCTGCATCTCCCCGTCCACCGCCGGCACCTCCTCGGCCTCCGCCTGGCCCAGGCTCGGCACGAAGCCGGGATTGACCGCCGGGGTCGCCTCCCAGGTGGTCCAGCCGTGTTCGCCCATCCACACCTCCGCCCAGGTGTGCGCCGCCAGGCCGGTGACCACCGCTTCCGTGGTGACCAGCTCCGCGGCGTCCAGATCCGGGTCCTCCAGCTCGTCGAGACCGGTCACGATGGCGTCGAGCGACGTCACCGGGAAGTGGACGAGGTAGCCGGACACGTAGCGAGCATGGATGCCGTGGAGGCGGGCGAAGATGGTGAAGGCGGAGGCGAAGTGGACGCAATAGCCCTCCCGTTCGCCCGTCAGAAAGTGGCCGATGAAGTCCTCGCCACGGGACGGTGTCGGGGGTGTCAGCGAGTACACGGCGTTCGACTTGAGGAAGCGCTCGATGCTGCGGAGCCGCTCGGTGGTGCTGTCGGCTCCCTCGGTCACCTCGTGCGCCAGTGCCCGGACCTCCGCGGGCAGGCTGGCCGGTACCTGAAGGTAGCGGTTGTCGGTCGGCGGAGCGAGAAAGCGGGTGAGCGGATCGCGCCGCAGCGTGATCGACAGGCCGCGCAGGATCGGCTCCGCCGGAAAGAAGCCGCGGGCGTAGTCGGCGACGGCGAGCTGTGGGGCGTACGGCCTGACGCCGAAGTCGACCGTGTCGACCGTGTGCGGCAGCCGGTCGTAGGCGTCGGCGAGCAGCTCGACCTGCACGTCCGAGTCGCTTCCTTCGTCGGGCGGCGGAAAGTTGATGAAGCGCGCCGTGTCGCCGGCGTCCGCCGCCTCCTCCCGTGTGAACGCCCAGGTGGTGCCGTCGTAGTGGTCGAACACCTCCGTGCGCAGGTAGATCGTGCGCCCCTCGGGCGAGTAGACGCGCAGCAGCGGCAGCGGCGACAGCACCGGCGTGCCGCCCAGGCGGCGCTCCTCGTGCTGGGTGCCGAACCCGGGGATGGAGTACAGCAGCGGGAAGCGCGGGAAGGTGGCGGAGATCGCCCCGCGCATGCGCGGGTGCAGCACCAGGTCGACGAAGTAGTTGCCGCCGGCCGCGCGCGGGAACAGCAGGCCCACCCCGGCGGCCAGCAGCACGATGACGGCGGCGAACAGCACGGAGCCGCCGGTGCGCTCCACGCCACGGCTGCCCAGCACGACCAGGGCCAGCACGACCGCCGCCAGGGTGAGCAGGTTGAGCAGCGTGGACTGCACGATCAGCGCCGCCAGGCCCACGCCCAGCACCGCCAGGACGGCCGCCGCGAGGCCGAAGCCGCTCGACAGCACCACCCCGGCCGCGGACGAGAACGCCCAGCCGGCGATCAGCGCGAACAGGTTGGACACCGCGCCCTGCTGCTCGCCGGCGTGCACCTCCGCGAACCAGAGCCGGTAGGAGGAGAACGGCGTGATGAGGATGCCGACCAGGATCGACACGCCGAACAGCGCCGAGGCGGCGGCTGCCGTCCAGCGCAGCGGCTTGGCGGCAGCCGCCGGCACGAACGCCGCGGCGATCTGCAGGGCCACCACCGCGCCGGTGAGGCCGAGCAGCAGCACGACGGACAGGTTGGCGCGCAGCAGCCACCAGACGGCCAGCGGCAGCGCCAGCGCGGTTGCCGCCGCCGCCGCGGCCCGCAGGTGCTCGGGCTCAGGCCGAACGGCCGAGAGCCACCGGCGCAGCCGTGCGGAGATCTCCACCGGCCAAATCCTCCTCGATCGTGTCCGTGCCTCGCAACAGCATCACCCGCCCGCCGCGGTTGCGCACCGTGTTGAAGTACTGCTCGGCGTCGTGCAGCGCGCGCGGGCTGCGGCCGGTGCCGTTGAAGATCACCCCGGTCACCTGCTTGGATCTCACCGACGCCTCGATGATCGTGAACAGCTCCGGATCCAGGTGATGGGTCAGGAACATGACCGCCTCCGCGTCGTCGGCGCGCGCCTCCCAGTCGGCCCAGAACAGCCGTGCCGGCGACACGCTGTCGCCGAACGCGAGCTGGAAGTTTTCCTCGTACAGCCGGTCGAACTCGTCCAGGTGCTGGCCGGAGAACGCATACACGCCCTGCCTGGCGGCCGCGCGGATCGCGGTGGGCACGCCCATCGACAGGAAGTGGCGGACCACGGCCAGCAGCGCCTCGATCGTCACGTCCTCGACCGCCAGGACGGGCGCGTCGCCGGCGTCTTCGGCCGGCATGCGCAGATCGACGTAGATCGTCACCGCCGGCTCCGAGCTGGCCTGGTACTGGCGGACGAACGGCTTGCCGATCGCCGCGAACTTCCGCCAGGCGATGTGGCGGGCGGGCTCCCCGTGGCGCGCCTCGCGGAGCTGGGTGAACATGGCGTAGTCGGGCTCGCCTACCATCGATTCGCGCCGGCCCGCGTGCGGATGCGCTTCGTCTCCGGCGGCCAGGCGGGCGATCTTCAGCACCCGCGGATAGACCCGGAACTCCCGGAAGCTCACGGCGGGCCGCGCCGTGAACAGGCGCAGCGGGTCGCGCAGGGTGACGCGCCGCATGCCGATCGTGTAGACGCCGCGGTAGGGGAGCTGGATCGGGTAGTCGCGATCGATCACGGCGCTGCCGCCCAGATACATCGACAGTTCCGGGAGCACGGTCTCCCCCAGCGGGCGAACCACCTTGAACTCCACGTGGAGCTGGGAGATCGGGATCACCGAGCGGTTCTCGAGCCTGAACGAATAGACCATCTCCTCGCCCTTGACCGGGTGCGCGCTGGAGAACTGCTGCCCGAACGCAAGGGACGAGGCGGCCACGTGGAGGGCCACGAAGGAGAAGAGCGGCACCAGCAGCAGCATGATCGCCAGCGCGACGAAGAACCCGCCCAGGTAGGCGGCCGCAAGGTAGGCGACGACCAGGGTGGCGGCGTAGAAGCCGAGCGCCCGCGTCCGTTGACCGACCGTGAAGGACCGGGTCATCGCGTGTGAATCTACCACGCCCCGGTCACCGTCGCCTGCCTGCACTGACTCATTGCCGGTGGCGGTGATACGATGGCGGCTTGTCATGCAGGACGCTTCTCTGACGCTCGAAGGCAAGTCGTTCGTGGTCACCGGCGGCGCGCTCGGCATCGGCGGCGCCATCTCCGATGCGGCTGCCGCGGCCGGCGCCAGGATGCTGGTGGTCGACCGCGATGCCGGCGCGGGCGCGGCGCGGGTCGACCGGATCACCGCGGCCGGAGGCACCGCCGTGTTCCTTCAGGCCGACCTGGCCACCCACACCGGCTGCCGGGCCGCGGTGGAGCAGGCGGTCGCCGCATTCGGCACCGTCGACGTGCTGTGCAACAACGTCGGCATCCAGCCTCCCGCGTCCTACCAGACCGCGGAGGACACGACCGAGGAGATGTGGGACCAGATCATGGCGGTCAACGTGAAGAGCTACTTCCTGACCGCCAAGTACGCCATCCCGCACATGCGCAGCCGCGGCGGCGGGGCGATCATCAACATCGCCAGCGTGCAGGGTCTGCAGTCGGCGCCGCTGGTCCCGGCGTATGCCGCCAGCAAGGGCGCGGCCCTGTCGCTGACCCGCCAGATGGCGATCGACTACGCGCGCGAGAACATCCGCGTGCTGGCCGTCTGCCCCGGCAGCATCGACACGCCGCTGCTGCGCGCCGCGGTGGCCATGGAGGGCGGTGACCTGGAGCAGTCCGTGCATGACGTCGGACTGGGCCATCCGCTGGGGCGCACCGGGCAGCCTGAGGAGATCGCATCGGTCGTGGTGTTTCTGGCCGGATCGGGCGCGTCGTTCATGACCGGCGAGTACGTCTGCGTCGACGGCGGCTACAACGCGTTGGGCGCCTGGGCGCAGCCGCGCGAACCGGCCGCAGCGGCTGCGGGCGCAGCGACTGCGGGCGACGCGTGAGCGACGGCCTGGACGGCCGCGTGGCGGTCGTCACCGGCGGCGCCGGCGGCATCGGCCGTACCGTGTGCCGGCATTTCGCAGAGCACGGCGCGCGCGTGACGGTCGCCGACCTGGACGCCGACCGGGCGGCGGAGACGGCCGCCGAGTGCGGCGAGGAAAACGCGATCGGGGTGCAGATCGACGTCGTCGATCCCGGCTCTGCGGCGGACTGCATGGCAGCCACCGTCGAGCGCTTCGGACGCGTCGACTGCCTCGTGTACTGCGCCGGCAACAACATCAAGGGACCGGCCCTGGAGCTGAGCCTGGAGGACTGGCGCAGTGCGCTCGACATCCATCTGACCGGCGCGTTCGTCTTCTGCCAGGCCGTGGGCCGGCGCCTGGTGGCACAGGGGGAGGGCGGCCGCATCGTGCTGCTCTCGTCCGTGGCGGCATGGGCGCCGATCCCGCAGCGCGGCGCCTACAGCCCGTCCAAGGCGGGGCTGGTGAGCCTTGCGCAGGTGTTGTCGGTGGAGTGGGCGGAGCACCGAATCAACGTCAACGCGGTCTGCCCCGGCGTGGCCAAGACACCGATGACCGATATGGTGTATTCACGTGACCCAGAGTTGAAGCGAACCCGCCGGAACCGGATGCCGATTCCCCGCGAGGTGCTGCCGGAAGAGATCGCCGACTTGGTGGTCTTCCTGTGCGGCGCCGGCTCGGCCTACATCAACGGGGCGGCGATTCCGATCGACGGCGGCTTCCTCAACTCGGGGTTCATGCCGGAGCGGAACCGCGACGAGACCTCTTGAGGAAATCCATCGGGAAGGAGCAAAGGAACATGGCGGACAAGGACAAGAAACTACAGGACCTCGACCAGCGGCTGATCGGCGTGATCATCGGCGCCGTCGGTCTGGTGCTGTTCGTGCTGGGCGTGGTAGGCGCGCTGCGCGTCACCTTCTTGGGGGTGATCGGCGTGGTCGTCGGCGTCATCGTCTACTTCGTCGGCGTCAGCAACAAGAAGAAGTGGGAAGAGGTGAAGAAGGACCTGTACCCGGAAGGTGAAGACGCCGGCGGGGAGAGCAGCTAGCGCCCCGAAACCGTCACGGCCATGGTGGGGAGTCCGCTTCCGCCGCCGGAAACGGCCATGGCCGTATACTCCCTGTGATGACCCAGGCAGGCGCGGTGCAAGGCCTGTCGGTCCGCCCGGCGCGGCGTGCCGACATGCGTGCCTTCGTCAGGTTCCCGTGGACGATCTACCGGGACGATCCGCATTGGGTGCCGCCGCTGATCCGGCGCGAGCGGCGGCGCCTGAGCCCGGCGGCCAACCCGTTCTTCGAGCACGCGTCCATCCAGCCGTTCGTGGCGATTCGGGACGGCCGCATGGCCGGCCGCATCGCCGCGATCATCGACGATCGCCACAACGAGTATCACGGCGAAGCCGCCGGATTCTTCGGCTTCTTCGAGTGCATGGACGACGCGGACGTGGCCGCGGAGCTGTTGCAGGCAGCGGGAGACTGGCTGCGCGTCCGCGGCATGACCGTCATGCGCGGGCCGTTCAACCCGTCCACCAGCGACTCCCTTGGCATCCTCGTGGACGGCTTCGGCAGCCCGCCGGCCTTCCTGATGGCCTACAACCCGCCGTACTACCCCGGCCTGCTGGAACGGGCGGGACTGGGCAAGGCACGGGACCTGTACGCCTACTACATGCACTCATCGGAATCGGAGATACCGCCCAAGATCGCCCGCGTGGCGGCCGCGGTGCGCAAGCGCCAGGGGGTGAGCGTCCGCGGCGGGGACCCGCGGCGCATTCGCGCCGAAATGGATCTGATCAAGCTGATCCACAACGAGGCATCGGGCCGCAACTGGGGATTCGTCCCGAAGACGGAGGCGGAGCTGGACCGCATGGCCCGCGATCTGAAGCGTCTGGTCGATCCGGAGCTGGCGCTGTTCGCCTTCGTGCATGGCGAGCCGGCCGGCTTCTCGCTGGCCCTGCCGGACTGGAACCGGGCGTTCCGCAACCTCAACGGCCGCCTGTTCCCGTTCGGCTACCTGAAGCTGCTGCGTGACCGGCGCCACATCAACCTGCTGCGCGTGTACACGACCGGCGTGCGGCCGCGGTTCCGCAACCTGGGGCTGGACGCGATCTTCTACTACGAGACCTGGGTGCGCGGCGTCGGCCGGGGGCTGCTGGGCGGGGAGTTCTCCTGGGTGCTGGAGGACAACGTCAACATGCGCAACACCCTGGAGAACATGGGCGCACGCCGGCACAAGACCTACCGCATCTACGAACGCTCGCTGTAGCGGCAGGCCGCCGCCTCGCGATCCGTGGAAATGCGTGAACGATTTCCAGTCATCGAGGTAGAGTCCCATTGGGTGCTTGAACCCGAGGAAATGGGTAGCAAGAGAAAGTTCTGGTACTCCCCGCCTGGCGAGCACCAGCCGCGCTGGCTATTCAAGCATCCTCAGAGAGGCACTGGCCAGCATTGGGCGGAGAAAATTGCAGCGGAGATTGCAGGGTCGATAGGCATTCCTCGCGCCGGCGTAGAACTCGCCGTGTTCGATGGCGAGCGCGGATCAGCCACAAAGTCGTTCGTCCATGACGGCTTCGAGTTGATCCATGGCAACCAGATACTGGCGGCGTTTCTTCGTGACTACGACCCGAAAAAGAGGTTCCGTCAATCAGACCACACCGTGCACGATATCTTGAGTGCAGTCGATAGAGCATTCGATGAGACTGCGGCAAAGCGCAGAGCCAAGGAGCTGATGGCAGAGTATATGGTCTTGGACGCCTTGATTGGCAACACCGATCGACATCACGAAAACTGGGGCGTGCTCTTGCGTCGCAAACAGGATAGATGGGTAGGCGCATTAGCGCCGTCGTTTGATCACGCGTCTTCGCTGGGACGCGAGTTGCGCGACGAGCGCCGCGAAAGCCGTTTGGTAGAGAACCAGGTCTCCTCGTACGTAGAGAGGGGGCGCGGGGGGATCTACTGGTCGGCGAGTGAATCTCACGGCCCGAGCCCTATCGAGCTTGTCCGTCGCTCGGCTGCGAGCTATCCGGAGATCTTTCGTCCTGCTTTGGGAAAGCTCGACAGGATCAACGACGCGGCCTTGGATGACGTGCTGCATCGGGTTCCGGACGAGTGGATGTCTCGCTTGGCGATGGACTTTGCCAAGGCGATGATTTCGTATAATATTGGTCAATTGCGAGAGGTGTTGCGATGAGTGAGAGAGCCATGTTCCTGGCCTGGCAGGATCAAGCACCGAGTCATCAGTGGTTCCCGGTGGGGCGGCTTGATGCGTACGCCGAGAAGGCGCTCTATTGCTTCCGGTACACGAAGGGGGTTTTGCGGGCACAGCGTGAAGCGGGGTTTCCTCTGCTGCTGGAGTTCCCGACCCTGGAGAGGGAATATTGGTCGGCCGACCTCTTTCCATTGTTCGGGAACCGAGTGATGAACCGGGCTCGGCCTGACTTGGCCGAGTACTTGCATACCCTTGGTCTCGGGGAGGAGACGGACCCGTTCGAGATCCTCGCCGTGAGCGGCGGTCGTCGGGCGACCGATTCCTATGAGGTCTTTCCGAAAATCGAGAAAAGAGATGACGGAAATTTCACATGCCGGTTTTTCCTGCATGGTTGGCGTCACGTCAATCCGGAAGCGCAGGCAAGGATCGACAGATTACGCGCGGGCGAGACACTTTATGTGACGTTGGAGTTGACCAATCCGGTAACCGGACTGGCTGTGCAGATCCAGACGGAAGACTATCACATGATTGGCTGGGCGCCACGCTATCTCGTGAGCGACTTGGGCGCGGCGATGGCTGAGTCAGCGGAATACAATGCGTGCGTGGTGCGTGTGAACCCGGAGCCTGCACCATCGAAACAGCGCGTTCTGATCGAGATGGGAGGCCGGTGGGTACGTCATGAGCCAATGAGCGATGAGGACTTCATCCCTATCGTTGAGGATTCCGTGAAACCATGATGGCGGACGTGGAGTCAGATCGAAAGACCGTCACTTCGACTCCCGGCCGATGCGGACGGCCCGCCTCGCGGATCTGAGCGTGGGATCTTTCCAGGACGAGTACCTGCCGGCGGCGGTCGATCCCGAGACGCTGGCGGCGAATGACCGCACTACGGTGGAGCGCCTCGCCGCCGCCAAGATGATCGTCTCCGTTGAGGACACCGTACCGACGGTCGCCGGCATTCTGGTCCTGGGCAGGCGGCCGCAGGATTTTCTGCCCGGCGCCTACGTGCAGTTGCGGTTGTGGGCGATCAGCTTGTCGTCCACGCGCCGGACCACCTACGACGGAACCAATGCGCCGGTGCAGGTCTACTGGTTCGACGATCGCATCGAGATCAACAGTCCCGGCGGTCCGTACGGTGCTCTCACCGCTCGGAACTTCGGGCAGCCCGGCGTGATCGACTACCGGAACCCGACGTTGGCCGAGGCGATGCTCGTGCTCGGCCTGGTGCAGCGCTACGGCTTCGGCATCCCAGCGGCGCGGCGTGAGTTGCGGGCCAACGGCCAATCCGATCCCGCGTTCCACGTGGATCCGAACTGGGTCCATTGCACGGTATGGCAAAGCCCGTGATTGACCATGCCGAGCCTCGCCGGTAGCATCCCGGCCTCATGTCGGTACTCGAAACCATCGCCGAGCGGCGCTCGATCTTCGACTTCCAGCCGACGGCCGTGCCGCGCGAGCGGATCGAGCGCGCGCTGCAGGCGGCCGTCTGGGCTCCCAACCACAAGCTGACCGAACCGTGGCGGTTCATCGTCGTGGGACCTGCGTGCAAGCGCCGGCTCGGCGACGTCTATGCGCGCATCAAGCAGGAAGACGTGCCGGTCGACATCACGCCGGAGGCCATGAGCGAGATCGGCCGCAAGGCGGTCAAGAAGCTCATGAGCAAGCCGACGGTGATGGCCGTGACCTGCGCCGTGTCGGGCGATCCCTTCCTTGACCGGGAGGACTATGCCGCCACCTGCTGCGCGATCCAGAACATCATGCTGGCGGCGTGGGAGGACGGCATCGGCATGCAGTGGAGCACCAGCGGTCTGGTCGAGGACGCGGAGGCGCTGTCGCTGCTGGGCGTCGATCCGGAGCGCGAGCAGGTGGTCGGCATGCTGTACGCCGGCTTCGCCGAGCGGGTGCCGACCTCGGCGCGCAAGCCGGCCGCCGAGCTCACCACCTGGCTGTCCTGAGGTCCATCTGAACATGAACGCCACCACTCCGATCGGTCTGCCGGTCGCCGAGCTGGACACCCCCGCCCTGCTGGTCGACCTGGACCTGCTGGATCGCAACATCGAACGGATCGCCGGCGTCGTGATCGACGATGCCGGCATCAACTGGCGCCCGCACACCAAGGGGCTGAAGACGCCGGCGCTGGCGCACAAGCTGATCGCGCGCGGCGCGATCGGCGTGACCTGCGCCAAGCTGGGCGAGGCGGAGGTAATGGCCGCCGCCGGCGTCAAGGACATCCTGGTCGCCAACCAGGTCGTCGGACCGGCGAAGACGCGGCGCCTTGCGCACCTGTGCCGGGGAGGTGCCGACGTGGTCGTCGCCGTCGACTCCGAGATCGGCATACGGCAGATAGGCGAGGCGGCCACCGCCGCCGGCAGCGAGGTGCGGGTCGTGGTCGAGCTGAACGTCGGCATGGACCGGGCCGGCGTCGCCCCGGGGGAAGAGGCGGTGCGCATGGCGCGCATCGCCGCCGATACGCCGGGCGTGAAGCTGGCCGGGCTGATGGCGTGGGAGGGCCACACCCTCGGCGTCGAGCCGATCGAAGCGAAGCGCCAGGCGATCGAGAAGGCGGTCGGCCTGCTGACCGACAGCGCCGACCGCTGCCGCGCGGCGGGAATGCCCATCGACATCGTGAGCTGCGGCGGCACCGGCAGCTACTGGATCACCGCCCGCCAGCCGGGCGTGACCGAGATCCAGGCCGGCGGCGGCGTGCTCGGCGACGCCATGTACCGGCAGCGGTTCGGGGTCGACCACGACTGCGCGCTGCGCATCGCCGCCACGGTCACCAGCCGGCCGACCCCGCAGCGGGTCATCTGCGACGCCGGCCGCAAGACCATGAGCGTGGAGCCCACCACGCCGCAGGTGCAGGGCATCGCGGTCACGGAAGCGAAGTTCTCCGCCGAGCACGGCTCGCTGACCCTGGCCGAGCCGTCGGCGAAGCCCGGCGTCGGCGACCGCCTGGAGTTCATCGCCGGCTACTCGGACACCACCGTCTTCCTGCACGACACCATCTACGCCACGCGCGACGGCGTGGTGGAGGCGGTCTGGCCGCTCCTCGGCCGCGGGCGGTTGACCTGATGGGCCGCTAAGCGGAGCGGAAGGCGGTCCGACGAACCCGATCAGTTACCCCGACTTCCCGTGCATCCGGTGTAGCATCCTTGAGCGTAGATGCTCGGTGATTGCTTTGCGGAGGTCGTGTCGTCGCTGCGCTGTGCGTGCGTCCGGCACTACGGCGACCGGTTGGTGACCGTTGGGGTGTTCGGGTCCGTCGGCCGCGGCACGCCCGGCCCCTGGTCCGATGTCGACACCCTGATCATCGCGAACGGGCTGCCGCGTGGGCGCGGGCGCCGGACCCGCGAGTTTGACGCGGTGGACGCGGCCATGAGCGATGTGCTTGCCACCGTCGCCCGTCGCGGCTGTCACACGACGATCTCGCCGGTCATCAAGACGCCGGCCGAGGCTGCGGCCGGAAGTCTGCTGTTCCTGGACATGATCGACGACGTGCGCCTGCTGTACGACCGGGACGGGTTCTTCCGGAGTCATCTGGATGGATTCGCGGCCCGGCTGCGGCGCCTCGGCGCCCGCCGCATCCACCGCGACGGGACGTGGCATTGGGACCTGAAGCCCGACTACCGCCCCGGCGAGGTCTTCGAGCTGTGACCAGCGTCTCGCTGGGAGCCAGCTACCTGGAGAAGGCGGCCACGCGGCTCAAGGTCCTGGATCTGCTCCTTCGCGAGCAAGCTTAGGTAATAACATACTTGACTAAGGGATCTCGCCAAAATAAAGTGGTCGAAAGGAGGAGCCGATAATCTACTCAGCGACAGTGAACCCCGTCCTCACCGAAGCGGTCAAGACCAAGTTCGCCGCCCTTGATCCGTGGTTCGACGAGCGCCTTCGGCGACGCTGGGCGGCGGTCGAGGCGCGCCAGATGGGCCGCGGCGGCATCGCCTGTGTGGCCGCCGCCACCGGTCTGTCACGCACCACCATTCACACCGGGCTGAAGGAACTTGATGCCAACGAAACAGCCGGTGCGCGACCCGACACCGCGCGCCTGCGACGACCGGGCGCGGGCCGCAAGCCGTTGACCGCCGGCGACCCGAAGCTGGCGCGGGCGCTGGAACGGCTGGTCGATCCGGTCACCCGAGGCGATCCGATGGGGCCGTTGCTGTGGACCTGTAGCAGCGCCGCGCGGTTGGCCGCGGAACTGACTGCCGCCGGTCATCCGGTCAGCGAGCGGACCGTCAACCGGCTGCTGCACGAGTTGGGTTATAGCCTGCAGGCCAACCGCAAGACGCTGGAGGGCGCCCAGCATGCCGACCGCGACGCGCAGTTCAAGCAAATCAACCGTCGAGTGCGCGCCTTTCAGGCCCTGCGGCAACCGGTAGTTTCTGTGGACACCAAGAAAAAGGAGCTGATAGGGGCGTTTCACAACGGCGGCCGAGAGTGGCGTCCGAAGCGCCAACCGGAGCGGGTCAAGGTGCACGATTTCGTCGACAAGGAGCTGGGCAAAGCAATCCCGTACGGGGTCTACGACGTGACCCGTGACAGCGGCTGGGTGAGCGTCGGTGAGGATCACGACACGGCGGTGTTCGCCGTGGAGACGCTGCGGCGGTGGTGGCTCCGTATGGGCCGGGCGGCCTATCCGTTGGCGAAGCGGTTACTGATCACCGCCGACGGAGGCGGCTCGAACGGCAGCCGCAGTCGGCTGTGGAAGGTGGAGCTGCAGAAGTTCGCCGACGCCACCGGGCTACGCATCTCGGTGTGTCACTTTCCGCCGGGGACGAGCAAGTGGAACAAGATCGAGCATCGGATGTTCTGCCACATCACCGAGAACTGGCGTGGGCGGCCGTTGGTGAGCCGGGAGGTGGTGGTGAACCTGATCGGGCATACGAGGACCAAGAGCGGCTTGACGATCCGCTCGGAGTTGGACCACAACAGCTACCCGACGGGGCAGTCGGTGAGCGACGAACAGATGCAGGCGCTGAACCTCAAGCGTGACACGTTTCACGGCGAATGGAACTACATGCTGACTCCCAGACAGGAGTAAACGACCAATTTATTTTGGCGAGACTCCTAAGCATGGTGGGGCAACCTATCCTGCCGCCTCAACAGAGAAGGTGACCAGCGTGGCGCGGCGTATGCCGGGTCGCTGGTCGAATACAACAGCTCCGCGTGGGCTGGGGAGTAGCTACCCCGGCCCGGAGTGAACAGGCCGGACCCTAGGTCTCTCCGCGCCCAGCGCGGTCACCTTCTCTGAAACGGCCCGGCATATGTCCGGGCAGACGATGAGGAGGTGGAACATGCTCCACCTGAAACGCGTAGGCGCTGCCGTGGGGGCGGCGCTCGCCTTGCTTGTCCTGGTGGGTTGCGAGGAGATGGTCGAGTCGGGCGGCCCTGCCGGCGGCGGCTCACCCCAACCGGAACAGCCGGTCGGTCCCTCGGAACCTGTCACGCCACCCGAACCGACGCCACCGCCGGAACCCGACCCGCCACAGGAACCGGACCCGCCACCAGAGCCTGAGCCAACCCCTCCGCCGGAGCCTGCGTTTCGGATCGATGTCGTCTACGAGATGTCGGTGCCCGCCGTGCTCAAGGAGGAACTGGCCCGCGCGGTCGAATACTGGCAGACGGCGATCACGGCCGACGCTGGCCCGCCGATGGTGGTTCCGCCTCCGCCCGCTGCAGAATGCGGTATGGCCGCCGTCGGCCGCACGGTCGATGACCTGCTCGTGTCGGTGACGATGACGAAGTTCGCGCCGGTGATCACCGACCTTGGCGGCGTCATCATCGACAACACCCCGCTGGCGATCGCCTACAACTGCGGCGAGCGCTCCACTGGCCTCCCGTTCTACGGGAGCATCGCGTTCACCGACAAGGAGTCGCAGTACAAGGACACCGCGATCAACCGTGACTCGGTCTACAACATCGCGCGTCACGAAATCGCCCACCTGCTCGGTTTCGGCTCATCGTCCGCGTGGAACTCCTACCTCAAGACGTCCGACGGGATCGTCTACTTCCACGGACCGAAAGCGATGGCTCGCTACGGTGGTCCGGTGCCGACGCGGGATGGTGGCGATCACTGGACGCCCGTGGACGGCCTGATCTGGGACATCATGAGCGTTCCGAGCGTGTACGTTCGGGCGGTGACGCTGGCGGCGCTCGACGACATCGGCCACCAGGTCGACTACGGCGCCGCCGAGACGGTGCCCTTCGACTGACACGGCGAGGGGTTGACACAAGCCCTTACTGCCGATGGCATTGTGGCCATGAAGTGAGCGCTTAACGAGCCCGGCCGGCTGCTACCAACAGCCGGCCGGGGTTCGTCATGCACAGAGGCTGACGAGAAGGAAATCCAGTAATCCTTCTCATACCCCTACGGGTACCTCTGTGTCAAGCGCCGGATCTGGAGATCCCCATGAGACACGTGATCAATCGAGCCCTCGGCGATGCTAAGGCTTACCTCGCCCACGCCGACGAAATCGCCGCTACCGCCGGTGTAGAGCGAGAGATGCGCGCGCTGCGTGAGCTGGTCGACAGCAAAGCGTTCGGACGCCAGATGCAGGACCTGCAGAAGACGGCGAGTACCGTGCTCCCCGATCAAGCCACCATGGACGCGGCGATGCGCGAGTTGGATGCGACGCTCGACGATGAAACGCCTCCAGCGGCGCAGCGATTCACGGTCGAAGTCAAGACGAAGAAACCCGCTGGCGACGATAGGCCGCAACGCTCCGACTCCGCCCGATCCGACTCTGAACGACCAGCCGCCCGATCGTTCATCCTCCAGCAGATGATTGAGGCCAAGGACGAGGCCGCCCAGGCTGCGTGCTGTCGCTACATCCTGCGGAATCGGCTGTTGGGCTAACGTCCACGGACCTCCACATAGTCGTTCACGGCTTCGCGGACGAATTCGGACAGTGACTGAGCCCGGCTCTTCGCCGCGTACCGCCAGCGCCGCCACGTGGCGGTGGTCACCCTCACCTTGACTATGCTTTCACGGACTGGGAGCGGCGATATCGGCAAGTCGACGTCGTCTGACTTGCGGCGCCCAAGGCGCCGTCCGTCGGGCAACTTGTTGCCCTTCTTCTGGTTGCACTCAGAGCACACGACAGCCAAGTTGCTCCTGTCGTGGGTTCCCCCGGCTGACAACGGATAGACATGGTCGACATGAATGAACTTCTGATCGGACGGCAACCTGCGCCAACAGATCGCACACCTTCCACTCTGCTCGACGATCAGAGAGACGAGATGATGCTTGCGGACGTTCTGCCTTTCACTCGATGGTGTCTGCGCCATTTACTCAGGCGGGTATTATACCTCGCCGCTTCGCCGTGTTACGCTGCCGCCGTGACTGAATGGGAACGCTTCCAAAACGCGATGCAGGACATCATGGCGCTGTCGCCAGAGAAGGCCGCGGCGATCAGGCGGGGCGCGGTGCCGGACCGCGCCGCGGCGCCCGAAGGCACTCCTGACCTTCCGTGTGCCGACGAACCCGACCGCGCAGTTCGTCGTACGTCAGACGCTTCCCGAAGATCCCGCCGACCGCGCTGAGGAACCGCTCGGCGTTCGTCAGCTTGCGCTGGTTGAATCGCCACGCCTGTTCGTCGAGGTAGCGGTGCAGATGGAACGGCTCCACCGACACCCACGTGCCGTTGAGGCAGCGCTTCAGCAGGCTCCAGAAGTTCTCCATGCCGTTCGTGCTCACCCGCCCGTCGACGTACCGGATCGCGTGGTTGACGGTCTGGTGCGCGTGGGTCCGGTCCAGCCCGTCGTAGCTCGCCAGATCGTCGCTGTAGAGCGCGGCGCCCGCGGCGACCGTCGCCCGGACCTCACGCTGTAGCGTCCGCTTCCGGCGGTTGCAGACCACCTTCGTCGTGACGACGCCGCCCCGCTCCAGCATCCCAAGCACCGCCGTCTTGTCGACCGGCCCGCGGCCGGTGATGCGGCGCGCCTTCACGTCGGCGTGCATGTTCCGGGCCTTGCCGCCGATGAACGTCTCATCGACCTCGACTTCCTCGCCGTCGTCGCCGAGCATCCGCTCGAACGATCCCTGATGGATCGCCTTGCGGATCCGGTGACCCATGAACCACGCCGTCTTCTGCGTGACGCCCAGCTCCCTGTGGATCTCGTAGCTGCTGATCCCGTTCTTGCAGTTGACGATCATCCACACGGCCGCCAGCCATTTCCGCAGCGTGATGGGCGATTCCTCGAAGATCGTCCCGGTCTTGAGGCTGAACTGCGGCCGCGGGTGCTTCTCGTAGCACTGCCACCGCCGCACGCTCTCCATGTAGCGCACCACCGGCGACCCACAGTGCGGGCACCGGACGCCGTTCGGCCAACGCATGCCGACCAGGAAGTCGTGGCAGTTCTGGTACTCCCGGAAGTAGTCGAGAGCCTCGATCAGGGTTTCGGGGTGCTTGGCGTCTTCCATGGATGGAACATACCCAAACGACTCCACTTAGTCAAGTATATTATTACCCAAGCTTATTCCGACGTGGTTCGGGAGGCTCAGGAAGTGGTCGAGCTTGCGCTCAAGGGCGTGCTGCGGGTGCTGGGAGTGGAGCCGCCGAAGATTCACGACGTGGGCCCGCTCATTCTGGAGTACCGTGACCGGTTGCCGGGCGCCGTTCAACCGGACGCCGATCGTATCGCGGAGGCGTCTCGCTGGCTGCGAAAGGAACGCGAGTTCTCGTTCTACGGCGAAGTCGACCTTATCCCGACCGAAGAGTATGGGAGCGAAGAAGCCGACCGGGCGTTGGCGGACGCCTCCTTCGTCGTGGGCCGCGCACGCGTCGTCTTTGCCTCGGTACGCAGGGAGGACGAAGCATCCCGGCGATGGCGGCCGCAGGAGTGTTCCGACGAGACAGGGGCCGCGGCAGACCGGCGAGCCAAGTGACGCGCTACGGTGCCGCCTTCGGCGCCGAAGTGGTGATGCAGCGAGTCGACCGGTCATGCAGCCCGGCGCGCCTGCCGGCCTCGGCGAGCGACAGGCAGAGCGCGCGGAGCTGGCTCATGCGCTTGAGCCGCGCCGTCACCGCTTTCGCTGACATGTCCGGCTCCACGACGCCGTCGTTCATCGCTGGCACACCTCCCGCACCATGCGCTGGTACACGTCCACGGCGTGGTGGAGCTGCGCCAGCTCGATCCATTCGCCGTCGGTGTGGGCCTGGGCGATGTCGCCGGGACCCATCACGACGAGTTGCACGCGCTCCTTGAAGGCGTGCGCGTCGGTCCCGTACGGCACGGTGCGCGCCCGTTCGGCGCCGGTGGCGGCCAGCGCGGTGCGCACGACCTCGGAGTCCGGGTCGACCTGGAACGGCGTGCCGGCGTGGGCGTCGACCTCCAGGCCGTGCGCGCGGGCGCGCTTAGACACCATCTCGAGCACGTCCTGCGTGCGGTCGCCGGGCGCCGGCCGGAAGGACACGGTGCAGACCGCCTTGGGGGCGCTGACGTTTGGCCGCGTGCCGAAGTCGGTGTAGACGACGTTGAAGCCGTTGGTGGGCGGATCGAAGTCGCGGTTCCAGAAGCTCTCGTCGGTGCGGAAGGTCTCCGCCAGTCCCGGCAGGTCGGCCATGAAGGGCGCCATCAGCAGGTTGGCCGACACGCCGCGGCCGGTGGAGGTGTGCGCGGCGCGTCCGTGCGCGGTGACGATCACGCGCGCGCCGCCCTTGTGGGCGTACACCGGCACCATGCGGGTCGGCTCGGCGATGACCCCGCAGCGCGGCAGCTCGGCGTTGTAGAGCTCCGACTCCTGGTCGATCTGCCGTGCGCCGCGGCCGGAGATCTCCTCGTCCGCCGTGGCCGCCACGTACACCGCGCGCTGGAGCTGGTCGTCCCGCAGCGCCGCTGTCGCGCACAGCGTGGCCGCCAGCGGTCCCTTCATGTCGCAGCTTCCCAGGCCGATCAGCCTGTCGCCGCGTACCACCGGGCTGTGCGGAT
This sequence comes from Spirochaetia bacterium, assembly GCA_965208175.1. Taxonomy (GTDB): domain Bacteria; phylum Spirochaetota; class Spirochaetia; order SZUA-6; family Bin103; genus CATQHW01. The sequence continues at coordinate 243,698 of CBDBOG010000002.1, forward strand.
CGGTCGACCAGCCGTCGCCAGGCACGGTGTCCACATGCGAGTAGAACGCCAGCCCGCCGGCGCCGCTCCCCTTCTTGCCGATCACGCTGTCCTTGCGCACGCCGGCGTCGTCGCGGTAGCTGAGCCGCTCGATCTCGAAGCCGTGGCGCTCCATGAAGCGCTCCACGACATCGATTACCGGGGCGCTGCTCACCCGGCTCACCGAGTCGACGGCGACCAGGTCTCCGGTCAGGGCTACCGGGTTGGCCCCTGTCCCATCAGCCATTGCCGCCGCCCTCCGCCGGTGCGACCGGGCGGCCGGTGCGCGCCGACTCGTAGAGGGCGTCCATCAGCTCGCTCTGGCGCACGCCGTCGGTCGGGCCGGTCGCCGGTTCTTCGTCGCCACGGATCGCCGCCACGAAGTTGAGCGCCGTCGGCGTCGCCTCGCCCGTGCAGCTCAGCTCGTCGATCTCGCCGTCGCCGTCGTAAGCGCGCAGCCAGCTCCCGGACCAGCCGTCGATCGCCACGCGGCCGCCGGCGAATATGAACTCCATGCCGGAGGCGGACGCCGGGCAGTTGCCGGAGATGACGATGGTGGCCAGCACGCCGCTCTCGAAGCGGGCGACCAGGGCGGAGTTGATGTCCACCGGCATCCCCATGAAGTCGACCATCGCGTAGACCTCGGTGGGGCTGGACTCCAGGGTCCAGATCAGGCTGTTCAGCAGGTGGGCGCCGGAGTCGTAGGCCTGCCCGCCGCCGGCCAGCACCGGGTCGCGCTTCCAGGGACGGCCGCTGGAGGTGAGCTTCAGCCACGGCTGCGTCAGGTAGCCCGTGACCAGCTCCAGCTTGCCCAGCCGCTCGCTGCGGACGATGGAGCGCAGCCGCTGGAAGATCGGGGTGCAGGGCGTGTTGTAACCGATCAGGAGCAGCTTGCCGGCTGCTTCCACGCGGTCGCGCAGCGCGTAGGCGTCGGCGACCGTGGTGACCATCGGCTTCTCCACCAGCACGTGGCAGCCGGCGGCCAGCGCGCGCGAGGCGTGCTCACAGTGCATGCTGTGCGGGGTGGCGATGACCACGCCGTCCAGGCCGGACTCGGCGTAGAGCGCCTCCTGATCGGTGAACAGGGCCGGGCGCGGCGCGTCCGGGATGTGCTCGGCGATGAAGCGGTCCATGAGGTCCGTGCTCACGTCGCACACGGCGGCCAGCTCGGCGCCGTCGGCGGCGACCAGGGATTGGGCGTGCCGGCGGGCGATGCCGCCGCAGCCGACCAAGCCGATCCGCAAGGGGGTTTCGGGTGTCATGGGGCGGCATGGTAGAGGGAGCGGGGCCGGCTGCCCAGTGCGCGGCCGTGTCGGTCGACGATCGCTTCCGGCGTCGGCGGCGTGGTATGAATCGGGCGATGAAGCTGCCGCAGGCGATGCCGGAAGACGCCGGCCTGGAGCCGCGCCGCCAGGCGGTGATCGACGTGCTGAAGGACCGCTTCGCCCGTGGCGAGATCGAGCTGGCCGAGTACGAGCGGCGCATCACCGCGGCCGCGGAGGCGCAGCGAGTGGGCGATCTGGCGCCGCTGGTGAGCGATCTGGGTCGCAGCGCCGTGCCGCCGAGCCTCCCGGAGGAGAAGCAGCAGCTCGTGACGGTGATGAGCTCCCGCAACCAGCTCGGCGACTGGCTGCGTGCCGATGCGGTGGAGGTATTCGCGTTGATGGGGTCGGTCAGCCTGGACTTTACCGAGGTGCGGCCCGGCGACCGCCCGGTCGTGGTCGAGCTGCGCACCATGATGAGTGAGATCAGCTTCAAGGTGCCGCCCGGCATGCCGGTGCAGATGGACGTGAACACGATCATGGCGGACGCGTCGGTGCACCGGAGCGTCTCGACGGAGCCGGTGGCCGGCAACGGGGTCATCGTGCGCGGCGTCGCGGTGATGAGCTCGGTCGCGGCCCGCGTGCCGCGCTAACCGAAGACCGCGAATACGCTGATCAGATAGTAGCCGGCGATCGCCAGCATGGCGGCGCCGGCGACGCGGTTGATGATGCCCTTGTGGCGTCCCAAGAAGCGGACGATCGTCTGGCTGAACGCCCCCGAGGCGAGTGCCAGGACCAGCAGCGGCGTGCCGATGCCGATCGCGAAGATCACGAAGTTCAGCATGTTGACGCCGAACTCCCCCACCGACACGGCAAGCTGCTTGGAGAAGAAGGCGCCGATGAAGCCGGGGTTGCACGGCAGCACGATGAAGCCGAAGAAGGCGCCGTAGCCGAACGCGGCCAGCACCGGGTTGCTGGCGGTGGGCGCGCGCACCACCGGCAGCAGGCGGCTGAAGTCGACGTTGAAGATCAGGAGCACGCCGATGACCGCCAGCACCGCGAAGGCGATCGGCGACGCGACCGCAGTGACGCCGGTGAGCGACAGCTCCAGCAGCGTGGAGAAGACCAGTCCGATGCCGATCATGGCGGCGGTGACGCCGGCCACCACCGCCAGGCCCATGATCAGAGGCGCGCGGCGTGCGCCTTCCCGCTGGCCGGCCAGGAAGGCGATGAACCCCGGGTAGAGCGGCAGCACGCAGGCCGCCGTCAGCGGCGTGGCCAGCCCCAGCAGAAAGCTGGTGGCCAGGTTACCGAGCGTGGCGGGACCTCCCGGTCACCGGCCGCTCACGCCGAGCCGGCATCCGACCCGCCCTCGACTGCCGGACAGGCCGCGATCTGTTCCTGCAGGAAGTCCGGCCGCTTGACGCCGCGCTTCGACAGTAGCGTTCGCTCGGTCTGGCCCGGACAGATCAGGATCACCGGCGCCGATGGCGGGTTGAGCACGGCCACGCCGAACTCGTCGCGCAGCGACCGCGACAGCTCCACGGGGGAGACCGCGAACAGCCAGTCGAATCCGTGGCGATCCAGGTGGCGGACGACCTGGCTCTGCGTCTCGTTGGGGTCGGTGTTGATGGTGACGGAGATCACCGCGTCGCCGACCTCTTCGTGCAGGGCGGCGAGCTGCCGCTGCTGGCTGGTGCAGGTCGGGCACCAGACCGCGAAGGTCTCCAGCAGGATCGGCTTGTCCGCGAACTGCGCGAGCGTAAACGTGTCGCCGGTGCGGATGTCGGTGAGCTCGACGCCGAGCCAGGCGACGACCGGCTCGGGACCCGTCGATTCCTCGGTCGACTGCTCGTCGGCCGCGTAGGCGACCGCGCCGAGGGTGAGGAGCGCGCCTGCGATGAGGCTGGTAGTGGCGAGTCTGCGCCTGGTCCGTTTCATCCGTTGCATCCTTCTTCTGTGGTTCTACCGGTGGTGATCGTCCGAGGCATACCGATCTTACCGGTCAAGCGGCATGTCCGTCAGACTCCTGGAGCGCGCGCTTGAGCGCCCGTTCTTGAGCGGCCGGTACCGACCGGTCATGCTGTGCCCGGAACATGGAGATGGCGGACATCAAGATCACGATCAGCGACAACGGACCCCTCCTGGTCACCGGGCCGGTGCCCCTGCTGGACGCCCGCGGCAACCCGGTGGAAGGGGCATCGGACAAGATGGCGCTCTGCCGCTGCGGCGCGTCGGGCAACAAGCCGTTCTGCGACGGCACCCATCGCGAGATCGGCTTCAGCGGAACGTAGCAGGCCTCCCGCCGGCAGCGCTTCAGGCGAACTCATCGGAGCGCTGGAACATGCCGGTCGGCACGGCGTCGCCTGACGGGATCTTGCCGACCGGGTTGCGGGACGGCGCCGTGCCGCGCGCGGGATAGGCTTCGAAGAACGGCCACTCGGCCAGGTCGGCCTTCACGCGCGTGGGGCTGTAGCGGAAGGTGAGTCCCACGCGCGGGCGGCCGTCGCGGCTGGTCGTCGATCCGTGCACGAGGCCGATGTCGTGCAGGGACATCTGGCCGGCGCGCAGGTCCATGCTGACCACGCGGTCGTCATCGATGCGCTCGGCGGGTATCTCCTGCGCCAGCGCGTAGTCGGCCCGTTCGTTGATCCGGTGCTCGAACGCGCCGTCGCGGTGGCTGCCGGCAACCACCTGCATGGCACCGTTGCCGGCGTCGGTGTCGAACACCGCCAGCCACACGGTGGCCGCTTCCAGCGGCGCAAGCGGCCAGTATTGGCCGTCCTGGTGCCACGGCACGGTCTGCCGGCGATTGTCGGCCGAGGCGACATCGCCCGCGGCGGGCAGCTTGCAGAAGAACTGCGCGCCCCAGCAGTAGAAGTCGTCGCCCAGCACGCACTGCACGTAGTCCAGGATGGGGTCGAAACGCGACAGCTCGTACACCCAGCGGTTGGCCTTGTGCCAGCAGTTGACCCGGTTGATGTCGGTGCCGGCCGGCAGCTTGGCGAGCAGCTCGCGGAAGCGGGCCTGCACGGTCTGCACCGAAGCGTCGTCCAGCACCGGGAGTCCCAGCAGGTAGCCGTCCCGTTCATAGCCGGCCACGGCCTCGGCCGACAGCGGCGTTGCCCGGGCGCTGGCGGCGGGCGGCGGATGACCGGCCATCGCTACTGCCACCCGAAGCGCCGCGCCGCCTCCGCCGCGGTGAATTCCGCGCTTTCGGCGAAGCGCCGCTTGCCGTCCTCCAGGTCGATCACGGACTGCACGGCGGCGAGCGTCTCCTCGGCGCGGTCCAGCGGCACCCGCAGGCAGCCGTTGCTGTCGGCCATGACCAGGTCGCCCGGGCGGATGCGGAGCTGGCCGACCGTGATCGGCGCGCCGACGCGCACGGGACGAAACACGCCGTGGCCGGGCACCACCCCCCACGCGAACATGGGGAGCCCGACGTCGCGGATCCCGTCCAGGTCGCGAATGGTGCCGTCGACGATCACGCCGGTAACGCCGAGCCGCTTGTGCATGACCGCCATCACGTCGCCGAACGACGCGCCGCGCCCCGGGCGGCTGTCGACGTCGCGCATGACCACCAGGTGCGGCCCTTCGGCCTCCTCCAGGTGACGGTAGTGGTCGCGCCAGCTCGCCGCCGGCGAATCGGGGTCATTGGTGGTCACTTCCACGGTTGCGGCGTAGCCGATCACGCTGCCCAGCTCGGGGAGCAGGCAGCGGATCGTGTGGTCGGTGTACTCCAGGTTCGGCAGGCCGAAACGCGTGACCATGGCGTTGAAGACGGTCGGCGTGTCGTGCGCTGCCAGCCCTGCGAAGACGTGGTCAGGTAGCCGTTGCATCACGCAGCGGATAGTACCCCATCAACCGATGTCGACGGGTGCCGCGCAACCGGGCCGCTGCCTACCCGGCGATCGCGGCCAGCGCGTCCTGCAGGTCGATCGAGAGGTCGATCGCCAGCGCCAGAAAGGCGCCGCCCAGTGCGTGGACGCCCGCGAGCGCGGCGTCCTCGGCTTCCTGCAGCGGCAACGCCGCGTCGGCCAGCCCGGTGTCGCTGAGCGCGCCGGCGGCATGCCGGCGGGCCGCCTGATCGGCCTGCAGGGTGGCGCGTTCCAGGCGCAGCGCGGCCAGCTCCTCGGCCGCGATGGCGCGCTCCAGGTCGAGCCGCGACCGCTGCAGGCCGCTTTCCGCCGCGCTCTGTGCGGTCACCAGCGCCCGCTGCGCGGAGTCCACCCGCGCCTCCGCCTGCTGCACCGCGATCGCCTGCTTGCCGCCGTCGTACAGCGTGTAGCTGCCGGTCACCGATACGCTCAAGCCTCCCAGGCCCGGGGGTCCGGAGCCCTTGGAGTAGGCGAGCGTCAGGGACAGGGACGGGAGCGACCCGCGTTGCGCCTGCGCAAGCTGCAGCCGTGCTGCATCGAGCTGCGCCCGCGCCTCCAGCACCGCCAGGGCGCTGTCGGGATCGGCCATGCCCGCGGATGTCTCCAGCAGGTCGCGCGCCGCTCGGCGCAGCGCGTCGGCGTCGACCGACGGAGCGATGAGCGCGGTCTCCGGCAAACCCAGGTCGGCGAAGAACGCCGCGGTGTCCAGCGCCAGCGACGCGCGCGCGTCGGCGACGGCATTGCGCCGTTCGATGGCGGTGATGCGGGCGCCCAGCAGCGCGATCCGGTCGGCCGCCTGCTGCTCCACGAGCGACCGTGTGTTGGCCAGCTCGCGCTCGGCGATGGCCAGGCGCTCCTCGGCCACGGCCAGCGCCGCCGTACGTTCGGTCAGGCTCACGAAGGTCAGGGCGACCTGTTGCGCCATGTCGCTCTGCGTGGTCCGCACGCGCAGCCGGGCCAGACGCAGGTCGTCGCGGCGCCCCGCCAGGGCCACGGCGGTCGGCGACAGCCGGCCGGCCGGCAGCAGGTCCTGGGAGATGGAGACGCTCTGCGCGTCCGTGAACCGCTCCTCGTCGCTCGTTCCGTGGCGGTCCAGGTCGTCCAGCTCGACCCCGGCGGTGTAGGAGCCGGCGATGCTCATCCCCCACGGCAACTCCACCTCCGCCGACAGCGTGCCGCTGGCGTCCGCGTCGAAGGTCTCGACCACGTCCTCGAAGGTGCCGTCCTCCCATGGGGCCAGGCTGACGCCGCCGCTGGCGGGGGTGGCGCGCACCGACACGGACACGCCGCCGTGGTCGATCTCCGCCAGGCGCAGCGAGAGCGCCGCCGACTCCAGGGCCGCCCGCGCCTGAACCACCGACGGGTGGAAGGCAAGCGCGGCCCGGATCGCGGCGGTCAGGTCGAGACCCTGGGCGGCTGCCGGAGACGCCGCGACGACGAGCGCGGCGAACGCCGGCAGCCAGAACCGTCGGCTCACCGGCTCTCCCAGACCGCCAGCACGTCGGTGCCGGCGGCGTCATGCAGGCGGATCCACGCGAAATAGGCCGCCCACTGCGCCGCGCGCAGCGCGTCCTCCGCGCCCACCAGGTCGGCCTGCGAGGAGGCGAGTTGGGACTCGGTGAGCAGGCCGGCGCCGAACTGCTCCTGGGTGCGCCGGGTGTTCTCCGCCTGCAGCTCGAGTTGCAGCTCGCGCAAGGTCACGGTGCCGAGCGCCTGCTGCGCGCTGGCATAGGCGCCGGCAGTCGCGAGCTGCAAGTCGGAGGCGGTGCTCTCCACGGTGGCCCGGCTGCTGGTCACGGTGTTGGTGGCGGTCTGCAGGTCCAGCGGCGAGGTGCCCTGCATGGACTTCAACTTCAGGTCCAGTTCGTCGATCTCGAGCTGCCGGGCAGCGAAGTCGTGCTCGGCCCGCTCCGCCGTCGTCGCAAGAAGGGAGTCAAGGTCGCCAAGATCGGATACGCCCGGCGGCTGCGAGGTGAGGTCCGCCGCGTCCAGCACGGCGATGTCGATGCCGGTGGCGTCCGCCAGGTCGGGCAGCGTGGTGAACTGGCGCGTATTGCGCGCGCCCGCCAGGTTCAGCTCCGCGCTGAGCGCCGACACGCGGGCCTGCAGCTCGGTGACCGGGCTGGCGGCGCCGATCTCGACGCGCTCGGCGGCCTGCTGGAGGTCGAGCTGTGCCAGCCGCAGGCGCTCTTCCAGCATGCTCAGGTTTTCATTGGCCTGCTGCAGGCGCACGTACGCCTCCGCGAGCGACAGCAGCTCGCGCACGGTTGCCTGTCCGAAGGTGAGCTGCGCGCGCTCCCACTGCAGCTCGGCCTTGATCTGGTCCAGGCGTGCGTCCGAGGAGGCGATGGAGCGGTCGTAGGCGACGCGGGAGTTCTCCAGCGTCAGCGCCGCCGACTGCAGTGCCGGGTTGGCCGCTTCGGCGGTGGTCAGCATCCCGGTGATGGACAGCTCCTCCGCGGCAGCGGGAAGCGCGAGCGCCGCCAGCAGGGCGACGAGAACCGGTAGCAGGGTGCGAGTCTTCATGGAATTCCTCCAACAGGGGTCATCCGCGGAGGCCTTGCCCAAGGCCCGCGGATGGGGTCGAGGCGAGATCGGCCGCCGATGGTGCGGCGCGCGGATCCTTCGAAACCGTGGCGGGCTCAACGCCCGCCGCGGCGTGCTGCACATCGGTAGGGATCACCTCCGTGCCCATTATACGGTGCTGTCCCGCGCCGGCTGAGATCAGCCGCGCGGGGACCGTGATCACGAACGTCGTTCCGGGCGGCTGCCGGCTGTCCACCTCGAGGCTGAAGCCGTGCGCGTCGGTGATGCTGCGCGCGATCGACAGGCCCAGTCCGAAGCCGGAGGAGGTGCCGGCGCCGCGGTAGAACGGGTCGAACAGGTGGGGAAGGTCCTCCGCGGCGATGCCGGGGCCGGAGTCGGCGATACGCACCTCGACGTCGCCGCCGCCGGCGACGGACGCCGACACGGTCACGGTGCCGTCCTCCGGCGTGAAGCGCAAGGCGTTGTCCAGGATGTTCTCGTAGGCGCGCGCCAGCAGCGCGCCGTCCATGGGGGCGGTCAGTCTCTCCGGGATGCGCAGATCATGCCGCAGGTGCCGCTTCAGCACCGCCGCGTCGCCGGCGACGCCCTCAAAGAACTCCCGGTGGAAGGCGGCCAGCTTGGTCGGCACCGGCTCGATGTTCCAGTGGCTGGACGACAGCCGCACGTACTCGATCAGCTCGCTGACGCGCACGCCGAGCAGATCGGCTTTCTCGGCGATGATTTCCAGGTACCGGTCACGGGTCTCGCGATCCTCGGCCATGCCGTCGGCGATCGCCTCCAGGTAGCCCTTGATCGCCGTGAGCGGCGTCTTCACGTCGTGCGTCACCGCGGCCAGCAGCCGCGAACGGCGCTCGGTCTCCTCCTTGAGGGCGCCGCGCATGGCGTCGAACGACCGCGCCAGCGACGCCAGCTCCGAGTTGCCGCGAGCGTCCAGCTCGAAGTCCAGGTCACCGTCGGCGACCCTGCGGGTGGCGCGCTGCAGGCGCGTGACCGAGCGGTTGACCCCGGTGGCGATGATCCAGGCCCCGCCGGCGGCGATCACCGCCAGCGGCAGGAAGATCGCCAGCCCGTAGCGCAGCATCCAGCCCAGCCAGCCGTGCCGCGCCAGCGCCGGGATCGCCGGGCCCGGCACGCTCAACAGAAAGGTGCCGGCCAGCTCGCCGTCCCTGAACAGGGGTTCCAGCATGGTGCGGATGTCCGGGTCCCGGCGCGAGGCGTGCAGCAACTCGCGCGGGTCCACGGCGGCGCCGCGGCCGTACTCCGTGCCGGTAGAGAACAGCACCAGGTTCTCGGTGTCCAGGACGGTCAGGACGACTCCGTCGGGCAGGTCGATGCTCGCCTGGTCCCCGGCCAGCACCCGCGGCAGGTCGTCGCGGATCACGCGCATCGCCAGCGGGAAGTCGCGCTGTGCCACGTCCGTACGCTGGCGCAGCAGGGTGCTGGCGCCGGCGAAGATGGCGGAGACCAGGACCGGCGACAGGGCGACCGCGGCCACCAGCAGCAGGAGCTGCGTGCGCAGCCTCACGAGGAGTCCTCCGGGGTCGGGTTGAACCGGTAGCCGACGCCGCGCACGGTCTGCACCCAGCGGGCACCTTCGTCGCCAAGCTTCTTGCGGATGCGCTGCACGTGCACGGTGACCGTCGACAGGTCGCCGAAGCGGTTGCCCCACACGCGGTCGTAGATCTGCTCGGCGGTGAACACCTGCCCGGGCGAGGCGGCCAGCATCGCCAGCAGCTCGAACTCCCGGCGCGCCAGGTTGAGGGGCCGTCCGTCGAGGGTTGCGGCGTACCCGTCGGGGTCGATGGCAAGCGGCCCAAAGCGCAGGCTTGGCTCGGCCGCCTCCGCCGACGCCCGCCGGCGGCGCAGGTGGGCGCGCACGCGGGCGGTCAACACCTTGGGGGAGAACGGCTTGGTGACGTAGTCGTCGGCGCCGACGCCGAAGGCGAAGATGCTGTCCTCTTCGGCGTCGCGGGCGGTCAGGACCAGCACCGGCAGGTCGTGGCGGCGGCGCAGGTCTGCCAGCAGCTCGAATCCGTCCCTGCCGGGAAGATTGACGTCCAGCAGCAACAGGTCGAAATCCTGCTCCTCGATGGCCGGTAGCGCCCCCTCGGCCGAGTCCTTCACCGTGACCTCGACGCCTTCCTTCTCCAGGTACATGCGCAGCAGATCGCTGATGGCGCGATCATCCTCCACGACCAGCACCTTTCCCTGCACCGTTGCGGTTTCCCGTCGAGAGCATAGCGTGCCGGGCATAAACCGGGGCTTAACGGGTGCTGAAAGCGGGCGGAACCCGCGCCGTCAGGCGCCCGATTCTCCCAAACTGACCCGCTACACCCGCTACCGGTGACACTTCCGGTCCACCGGCGGTACCATGGAGGTGAGGCAGAGCCATGACCCCACCCGTCCGGACCGCGTTGCACGCTGTCTACGTGCTGGCCCTTCCGGTGCTGATGGTCGGGATCTTCGTCGGCGGCTTCGTGTCACTGGCGGAGATCGAGGAGTACGAGGGCGTGCGCGAGCTCACCGTCTACGGCTCTCCGATCACGCCGCTGTTCGTCGGCGCGACCGCCGGTCCGGTGCTGCTGCTGGCCTATCTGGCGTACTGGCTGGTCCGCCACCTGTCCGGCGGCGGCAAGCGGTCCCGGCGCAACCGCTGACCGCGCCCCGCAACCGTCAGATCCTGAGCTTCACGACCACCTTGACGGTCGGCACGGCCGAGCCGGCGACGCAGCCGGGCTTGTGCGCGTCCTGCGGGTAGAGCACGACGAACATGCCCGGTTCCAGGACCACGGGCAGGCCGCCGTCGTGGCGGAACAGCTCCGCGTCGCCGTCCGGCTGGTAGCCTTCGCCGGGGGGCATCTCGCCTATGTCTTCCCAGTACAGGGTCTCCCGGCCGGAGACGATGTAGTGCACGTCCAGCCAGGCGCGGTGCGCCTCATACGGTAGCTCGGACGGCGCCTTCGTGGTGTAGCGATTGACCATCACGTACATGCGCTCACCGCCGGCCTCGTGCCGGCCGGTGGCCAGCTCCTCGAAGCCGCCGCGGCGCAGGAACGCGAACGCATCCGCCAGTCCGTCGACGGCTGCGTACGTGTCGGCGTTGTCCAGCCGATCCAGAATCATGGCAGTGCCCCCGTGCGTTCCACCGGCCAGCCGTGCTTGCCGGCCTGAACCGCAAGCCACTCCCGGTACGGCCGCGGAGCCGGATCGGGATCGCCCAGGCCGGCCTCGTGGCGCAGGCGCAGCAGCGGGTGGTCGCGTTCGGTCTGCGGGAGCGTGACCGGCCGCCGGTACGCGCCCGACTCGAAGATGGCCAGGATGATCTCGATGATGTGGCGCCCACGGCGTCCGTCTGAGGGAGGGCTGCCGCCGGCGTCCAGCGCGTTGACGTAGTCGTCCACGTACCAGTACTCGCCCTCCGACACCCCGTCCGGCACTGGCGCCGGAGGCTGTTGCTCCGGCAGCGCCTCCCACTCGGCGCGGCCCGGCACCGCCCATGGCACGGGCAGGATCCAGCCGCCGTCGTAGTGCCAGCGCAGACGCCCCTCGGTGCCGGCGATCTCGAAGCCCAGCGCCTCCCGCTCGATGCCCGGGAACATGTGCTGGTGCAGGGTGCCGGTGAGCATCTCGTCGAACTCCAGCGTGGCCGTGATCTGCTGGCCGGCGATGGTGCCCATCCCGGACGGCGACTGCACCACGTCCTCGGCCGTGATCGGCCGTCCGTTCGTGAGCAGGGTGGCGGTCACCCGCCGGCACGGCCCGGTCACCGACAGCAGCCCGCTGAGCATGTGCGTGCCCATGTTCATCAGCTCGTAGCCGCCGTAGTATCCCTTGCCGTTGGAGGTGATGTGCAGCGGCACGCCGATGCGGCCCGCGTCCAGCGCCTGCTTGACGGCGCGGAGCGACCGCAGCGAGCTGCCCTGGTGGTGGACGGCGATCCGGGTGCCCAGCTCTCCGGCGCGCTGAAGCAGCGCGTCCGCCTGCGCCAGGTCGACCGTCATCGGCTTCTCCACGTCCAGGTGGCAGGAGCGGGCGGCCAGCACGCGCATGGCCAGCGGAAAGTGCAGGTCGGTCTGGACGGGCACGATGACGATGTCCGGCTCGACAGCTTCCAGCATCTGCTCGATGTCGTCGAAGCGGGCGTCGACGCCGAGCTCGTCTCCCAGCGTGTCCAGCAACTCGCGGTCCAGGTCGCAGAGCCCGACCATGTCGGTGCGCGGGTGGTAACGATAGGCGCGCGAGGCGTGTCCGCCCCGTTTGCCGCAGCCCAGCAGTGCTGCGCGGTAGATCTTCGCCATGACAGCCGATACTCGACCCGGGCGGCCCGCCGGTCAAGCCGGCCGGCGGCAGGGCGGCAGCGGAGCTACTCCCTCTGCGCTTGGTGGCGTTCGCTCAGCCAGCTCAGCTCTCGGTGGTCTGGAACTCCATCTTGTGCGCCTTGGTCACGCGTCGTGATGCATCGAGAATCTCGAGTGACACGAGATTGCCATGTGCGTCGTAATCGAGGATCACACCAGGCTTGTCCTCGTCGCTCTCCACGATCGCGGCATCCTCCTTGAGGACTACCGTCAACGAGTCTGTCTTGAGGTCATACGTCGCTTTCATGGTTCGTTCACGCCTCCCAGTACTTGGCGATTCTGCTCGTGATGTACACCGTGACCACCTCCTCGGGCACTCGGTCAACGTCGACAAACACGCGAATCAGCCGGGCCGTTGAACCGAGGTTCACGCGACTCTGCAACACGACTCGATCAGGTCGCACTTCCAGTACCTGCTCCGGTGATGCGAGCACCGCACGCACTTCCATCTCCGTGACTCCGCGACGTCGCATCTGCGATTGGGCATGTGGAGTAAGGATGGCATCCGGATACGCACGGCCAGTCACCGCTCTCACAATAGGTCAGGGCAGCCTCCCGCCGCCACCGGCGTAACGGCCGACTTCGTTGATGCCCGGCAACGCGGAACTCGACGGACGGCTGAGCTACTCGGTGCGCGCCAGCATCCCGCCATCCACCGTCAGCGCGGTTCCGGTGATGAAGGACGCCTCGTCGGAGGCCAGGAACAGCACCGCGTTGGCCACGTCCTCGGGCGCGCCCAGGCGCTTGGCGGGCACCATCTGCGCATAACGGACCTCCTGATCGGGCGGCGCCCCCTCCCACGCCGGCGTCAGGATCGCGCCGGGCAGCACGGCGCAGACGCGGATGTCCGGCCCGTAGTCGATAGCGAGGGTCCTGGTCAGGCCCAGGACACCGGCCTTGGCCGCGTCGTAGGCCGTGCACGCGGGCAGGCTCACCAGCGAGTGCACGGAACCGGTGTTGACGATCACGCCCCCGCCGGTCCTGCGCATGACGGGGATCCCGTACTTGGCTGCCAGGAAGATCGCCTTCAGACCGACGTTCAGGGTGTCGTCCCAGTCCTTCTCGTCGAGCTCGGTCGCCACGCCGTCGCGCACCCGGATGGCGTTGTTGTGCACGATGTCGACCCGTCCGAATGCCTCCTCGGTGCGCGCGAACATGCCGATGACGTCATCGCGCGCGCCGACGTCGGCACGGACGACGATCGCCGTGCCGCCCGCGGCCCGTATCTCGCCGGCGACCTGCCGGCCCCCGGCCTCATCGACGTCGGCGATGCAGACCGAGGCGCCTTCACGCGCCAGGACCTCCGCGGTGGCCCGGCCGATCCCGGAAGCGGCGCCGGTAACGATGGCCGCCTTGCCGGCGACTCTTCCCGTGGTGCTCATGGCTGGTCTCGTCCTCTTCGATTATGGGGAGATTAGGGATCTTAGCGATTTCTTGTAACATTGCTAAGATCCGCATAGACTCCTGAGCAGTGGACCCGATCCGTAATCCGTACACGCCTGGGGCCGGCACGCCGCCGCCCGAGTTGGCCGGCCGCAACGAGATCCGCAGCACTGCGCTCGTCGCGTTGCAGCGGGCGATGATCGGCCGACCCGGCAAGAGCATCATCATGGTCGGCCTCCGGGGTGTGGGCAAGACCGTGCTGCTCGACCGGATCCTCGACGATGCCGAGGCCAGAGGCGTCCGCGCGCTTCGCATCGAGGCACCCGAAGATCGGTCTCTGCCGTCGATGCTGGCGCCCCAGTTGCGTTCGGCGATGTTGAGACTCTCCGCCGGCGGTGCGGCCGGTGAGCTCGCCCGACGCGCTCTCAGAGGTCTTGCGGGCTTTGTCCGTGCCCTCAAGGTCAAGTATCAGGACATCGAGGTCGGCCTGGATTTCGAGCCGGAGCCGGGCCTGGCCGATAACGGCGATCTGGAATCGGACCTGCAGGATCTGTTCGAGGTCGTCGGCAGGGCGGCCAAGGCGGCCGGGGCGTGCGTCGCCCTGTTCGTCGACGAGCTGCAATACGTGCGCCAGGAGGAGCTCGCGGCGCTCATCATCGCGCTCCACCGCGCCTCTCAGCGGCAGTTGCCGGTCACGATGGTGGGGGCGGGCCTGCCTCAATTGCGAGGCCGCATGGGCAAGGCGAAGTCGTACGCCGAGCGCCTGTTCGAGTTTTCCGAGATCGGCGTGCTTTCGGATGAGGACGCACGGCTCGCCATCGCCAAGCCCGCTGCCGACGAGGGCGTGGCGATCGATGACGACGCGCTGGACGCGATCGTCACGAGAACGCAGCGCTATCCGTACTTCCTTCAGGAATGGGGAAAGCACGTGTGGGACGCCGCGGAACGCTCCCCGATCACGGCCGCGGTCGTCGATGAGGCCTCCGAATGGGCGATCGCGGCGCTGGATGCGAGCTTCTTCCTGGTCCGTTTCGATCGGCTCACCCCGGCCGAGAAACGGTATCTGCGCGCGATGTCCGAGCTCGGAACCGGTCCGTACCGTTCCGGAGAGATAGCGCGGGAGCTGGGCACCCTGGTGACCTCGGTAGCTCCCCTTCGCGGTCAGCTGATCAACAAGGGCATGATCTGGAGTCCGAGCCACGGAGACACTGCCTTCACCGTGCCCATGTTCGACGAGTTCATGCGGCGGATCATCCCGGGAGACGACTGGCGCACCACTCGCACGTAGACGTAGCGTAGGTCGTCGTCGGTGATCCCGACGAACTCGTGCACATCGACTGGTCCGGCGAGTGGCGCGGCGGCGGCGGACCGGCTTCTCTCCCGCGGCCGGCGGCAGTACGTTGACCATGCGATGAGCACCGTCGACACGCGGCCCGTCGCCGCAGAGCCGAGCTTCAACGAAGGGCTGTCCCTGACCGTGGACCGCGCGCTGCGCCACCTGGACCTGCCGCGCGGGCTGCCGGAGCAGATCAAGGCGTGCGACTCGGTGCTGCAGCTCCACTTCCCGGTGCGGTTCGACGACGGCGTGCTGCACATTTTTCGCGGCTGGCGGGCAACGCACAGCTCCCACCTGCTGCCGGCCAAGGGCGGCATACGCTATGCCTGCTGCGTCGACCAGGACGAGGTGGAGGCGCTGGCCGCGCTGATGACCTACAAGTGCGCGCTGGTGGACGTTCCGTTCGGTGGCTCGAAAGGCGGCGTGAACCTCGAACCGGGCGACTACTCGGAGCGCGAGCTGGAGCTCATCACACGACGCTTCGCACGGGAGCTCATCTCGCGCGGCTATCTCAGCCCCGGCGGCAACGTGCCGGCGCCGGACATGGGCACCGGCGCGCGCGAGATGGGCTGGATCGCCGACATCTACCGGATCATGCACCCGGAGGAGATCAACGCGCTGGCGTGCGTGACCGGCAAGCCGCTCACCATCGGCGGCATTCCGGGCCGCACCGAGGCGACCGGGCGCGGGGTCCAGTTCGCGGTGCGCGAGCTCTTCCGCCGCCCGGAGGACCTGGCGCTGGCCGGCCTTGAAGGCGGCCTGGAAGGCAAGCGGATCGTCGTGCAGGGGCTGGGCAACGTGGGCTACCACCTGGCCAAGTACCTGTCCGAGGAGGACGGCGCGCTGATCGTCGGCGTGATGACGCGCGAAGGCACGGTCCTGGACGACGGCGGCATCGACGTGGACGGGCTGCGCGCCCACCTGGATGAGGCAGGCGGCGTCGAGGGGTACCCCGGCGGCCGCACCGACGTGGACGCGGATGCGTTCCTGGCGACCCCCTGCGACCTGCTGGTCCCGGCCGCGATCGAGGGCCAGATCCACCGCGGCAACGCCGCCGCCGTGCAGGCCAGCCTGGTGGTGGAGGCGGCCAACGGCCCGGTCACCTTCGGCGGCGACGAGATCCTCAGGCAGCGTGGCATCCCGGTGCTGCCCGACTTGTTCGTGAACGCGGGCGGCGTCACCGTCTCCTACTTCGAGTGGATCAAGAACCTGTCCCACATCCGCTTCGGCCGCATGGACCGCCGCCTGGACGAGGGCCGCGGCGAGCGCATCGTCCGCGCGCTGGAGGTCATGACCGGCCGCTCGGCCGACGCGTCACTGCGCGCGGAGTTGATCACCGGCGCCGACGAGCTGGCGCTGGTCCGCTCGGGCCTGGACGACACCATGCGGCAGGCCTACGACGAGATCAGCGCGACCTTCCACGGGAACGACGCGATCGACGACTACCGCACCGCCGCCTACGTGGTCGCCATCACCAAGATCGCCAACACCTACCTCGACTTGGGCGTGTAGGGGCCGCGCCGCCTCTTCAGATGCCGCAAGAGCAGCGGTGAAATCCGATACCCGCATTCGGCCATTCGTTGTACGACGACCTCGGCGCTGTCGATGAGCGCTCTCGTTTCGGCCAGATGCAGCATTCGGGCGGTTCCGATGTAACTCAGTCCGTGTCGCTGCGCCTCTCGCCGAGCCAGTCGATCGTCCATGATCAGCAGCGCGTTCCCGGTTTCCAGCGCCAGATGTATCGCCTCGGTAACTATTCAGCCGTGGCGGACGGTCTGAGGCAGGGAGGGATCATGGGGCGGCCTTCGAAGACGGACCTGAGGGCGTCGAGCACGTTGCCGCCGTTCTTGCGGATCGTGGAGATATAGGCTCTGGTCCGGCAGAAGGCGGCTGCACCTTCAGCGCTGCGGAACGTGCCGGAGATCTTCTGCTGAACTTTCATCATGCGCAGGTCCCGTTCGGCCTGGTTGTTGGTGAACGGTACGCGAAAGTCGTACATGAAGGCGAGCACCGATCGCCAGCGGCCGGACAACCGGAGCAGGAGATTGCGCGGCTTGCTCTGCTTCTTGCGGCCCCGCTTCTTGGGCGTACCGGGTGGCGCCGGAGGCGGCGGCGGATTGGCGGCCAGCCCAGCGTTGATGATCCTGCGGTACTCGGCGGCGAATCGTCGGCGCTCAGGCCGGTACAGCCGCCGGCGTCCCTGCTGCTGCGCACGGTCCACCGCAGCGTTCATCCTCAGCAGCAACTCCTTGAGCTCACCGGCCCACCGCTGGCGGTACTGTTCCTCGACGAACGTCAGCTCGCGCAGATGATGGGCGTTGCACAGCGCGTGCCCACACTGATAGCGAAAGTAGCTCTGCCAGTGATCGTGCAGCGCGATCCCCGCGAAGTCCGGCAAGATGCCGATGTCCTCACCGGCCTGCTTGCCCCGCTTCGCGTGCTCGGCGTAGTGGGTCAGCCGCTCCGTGCTCGCCACGTGCAGCCACCGCAGGTGGCCGTCGACGCTCATCCCGGTCTCATCGAAGCCGACCACCGGCTGGCCGCCGATCGCTTCACGAATCATCTCGCTGACGCCCGCCAAGTGCTCGGCGCAGGTGGCGTTGATGTTCACCAACGTGCCGACGCTGATCGGGATCGAGAACAGGTCCGCGAACCACTCGGCCGCCCTCTGATACGGTAGCAACCCGTAGTTCTTCAGGTATGCGGCCACCGCTTGCAGCCGCTCGCCGTACTGCACCGGCTGCCGGACCGGCTCAGGGAATGTGGCCACCGCGGTCTTCCCACAGTCCGGGCAGCGTTTGCGCTCGGCGCGGTGCTCGGTGACCTGCGCCGCCAGCGGCGGCACCTCGAACACCTGCCGACGTTCGTAGTCGGCCACCGGCTCGTCGGCCAGCGATCGTCCGCAGCCGCACCGGTCCACCGCGTGCACGGTGACGAGGTCGGGATGCTCACTCTGGCTCAAGGTCGCACCAGGATGGTTCGGCTGACCCCCGTGACGCTTTCCGGTTCGCTGCCGGCGAGAGGCCGTGCGGCTGTGTTGCTTGCGTTCGAAGCTGTCTCGCGACGGCGGTTTGCCGCTGTCGTGGCTGTCCTTCTTCAGTTCCTGGAGTTCCTGCTCCAGCGCCGTGATCCGCTGCTCGTAACGCTCGATGAGAGCCTCGATCAACGCGATGACCGCGTCTCGGCCAGCATCGTAGGCCGCACCTATCTCTTGGCGCGTGAGCTTGAAGCTCGCGTCCATTGCGCCCCTCCCGACCGCGAGAATAGACCAGCAATGCCGAACACGTACAGCGCCCGAGACAACTTACAATCTTCAGGTCGTGGTTACGCTGACCCATGGGCTGCCACTACGCCTGAATAGTTACTCGCCTCGCTCTCGCCGTCTCCAAGGCTCGGAGGAAGAGGTTGTCCCGCGGCTACCGACACCACCTCCAGCCATCCCTCGTTGGCAGCTTGCTCGATTCGCGTGCTGTCTTCGCCTGCTTTCCTCAGGCACTCAAGCCAGACCGCCTCTGGAATGCGGAGCCGCGAGAACAGGTCTCTGGGGATGAACAGCGAGTCGACTTTGGCGAGGGCGATCAGAGGTCCGGCATCGCTTATGACGTGAGCCACGGGGAGACGTCATCGGTTTCGGTGTTCGTGGTCTCATCCTGCCGGACGATCTCGATGCCCAAGGTGCCCAGATGCTGGATGAACTCGCTCAAGGAGAGGCCGCTGATCTTCGCGGCCTTTCCCAGCGAGACGCTGCCGTCGTTGTAGAGACTGGCCGCGAGCGCCGGCCGCATGCCCGCTTCGGTCTCGGTCAACGACTTGTCGAGGTGCATCAGCACGGCGTCCGGTTCGTTTCCCTTCAGGATCAGAACCGGACCCTCTCTGGCCTGTCGTAACGCCAGCGATGGGTTCTTCTTCAGCTCTCGGACGTTGGTGGTGTGCATCGCGTCTTTTCCGCCTCTAAGGTGCCTACCTAATGTAGTCCACATTCCGCGAGAACAGAAGGGGATCTCTACCTCAGGCCGTGTTTCTACAGGAGCCGGCGCAGGCCGGCGAGCGTCTCGCGGGTGGATTCGAGGCGGGAGGCGCCTTCCTTGCGCCAGTGGGTCTCCACGCTGACGACGCCTGAGTAGCCGTCACGGCGCAGGGCGTCCACTTGGCCGGCGTAGTCCACGGAGCCGCTGCCGATCGGCGCCCAGCTCGTCAGGCCGGTGGCGTCGTCCACCACCGCGGCGTCCTTGACGTGGACGTGCAGGAGGTAGGGGAGCACGGCCCGGTAGCCGTCCGGGTAGGGGACTCCGCCGGACACGAAGTCGTTGCCCGGGTCCCAGATGGCGCGCAGGCGCGGGCGGTCGACCTCGGCCAGGATGCGCGCTGCGTTGTGCCCGGAGTTGCCCCAGCACGAGCGCACGTTCTCCAGGCCCAGGGTCACGTCGTGCTCGTCGGCGATGGCCGCCGCCGCGCGCAGCCCGGCGACGATCTTGGGCAGCAGGTCGTCGGGGATGGCGCCGCCGCGCGGCTCCCGCGGGGAGGGGTTGCCGGCGCCGGCCATGTAGCCGCGCCGGAACGAGAACAGGCGCACGATGCCGGCGCCCAGCTCGCCCGCCACCTCGCAGCTCCGCCGGATCTGCTCCAGGTGCTCGGCTACGGCCGCGTGGCGGGCGACCTCGGCCGTCGGCACCTCGTCCAGCTCGATCGCCTTGAACGCGGGCGGGTCCACCGCGACCACTTGCAGCCCTTCGCCTGAGACCATTCGCCGGAGCTCGGCGACGTCGGCGCCGGACAGCTCGTGTGCGCCCTTCTCGCCGACCTTGTTGAGCTCCAGGTGGGTGAGCCCCATCTCGCGCGCCGCCGGAAAGGCGACCGCGGGATCCGCATCGATCTCGTCGGTGACGACGCCCAGCTCGAAACTCAATCGTAACTCCCTTGGGGATGGTCCCCCATCAGGCGGCGCTGGCGCTCGCTGGCCATGGCCAGGATGTCCGGGTCGAACCGGAACCGGTTCAGGTAGGGTGGAAACCGTTGCGCGATGCCGCGCTGCCCGTAGCTGACCTGCAGCAGATGGCGCACGCGGTCGCTGCGGTTGGCGCTGCCGCGATGCCACACCTCGCTCCGGAAGATCACCACGTCGCCCGCGTTGCAGAGGATGCTCTGCTCCTCCCGGCCCTGCCAGGACTCCGCCCCGTCGGGCCGGCGGCCGGCGCGGTGGCTGCCGGGGATGAAGCGGGTCGGGCCGATCTCCTCGTCCAGGTCGTCCAGGTAGAAGTGGGTGGTGGCGATGTAGACCGGAATACGCACGCGCGGATCGGCCATCACGTCCTCCGGCAGCGTGAGCGCTTGGTAGTCGGCGTGCAGCGGCTGGTCGGGCCGCCCGGGACCGGTCAGCCAGGAGGTCATGGCGATGACGTGGCAGTCTGCCCCGAGCAGCCCCTCGGCGATGTCGACCACGCCGGGGTAGTCCAGGAACTGCACGAAGTGCGGGTCGCGGTTGAACGCGTTGTTGATCGACCGGTTGATGAAACCGTGCTCGTGGTTGTAGCCACGATCGTAGCTCTCGGCCAGCGGCTCCAGCCGCTCCATGTGGCTGCGAAGTTCTGCGACCTGGGCGCTGTCGAGCACCCCGGGCAGGTACACGTACCCGTCCCGCTCGACGGCGTTGACCTGACTGGGCAGGTCCGGCTGGGCTACCAGCGGCAAGGCTTGCGGCATAGGTCCCAGTGTACCGCGATCCGAGCGGACTCGGCAGCCGCGATGCTGGGCCGGATGGATTGAACGTACTATCAGTTTGACGAGACCGGGGAGAAGATTGGCGACCATCAAGGTGAGACGCCTCGATGATGAGGTCGTGCGGCGGCTCAAGGAGCGCGCGGCGGCCAGCAACCGTTCGCTGGAGAGCGAAGCGCGTCACATACTCGAGTGCGCCGTAGCAGACGAGCTTGAGACGCGGCGTCGAGCCTTCCTCGAGCTGGTCGCCGTGCTGCAACACGCCGGCCGGAGCCAGCGGCCTCACACCCCATCCGAGGTTCTCATCAGAGAAGATCGAGACGGCGGCCATCGAATTTGACAATGCGACTGGTCGTGGCCGTGAAGTGGCCGGTAGACGAGGTCACTCCCCTCGTGCGAAACGGCTGATCATAGGACCATACGAGTCATCGGCGCAGCCCATTCAGACCGTTGGTGAATATTTTGTGTACTACTAGTCCGAGAATAAGCGATAAGGCGGCAGGGTCGCGACAAGAATAATCAGAACTCGTAATCTGCCGAGATTTCGATGACGTTTACCGCGTGGCGAGCATTCTGGAAGCACCCCGGGAGCCGCCCGTTGCCGGTGAGCACCGGCCGATCATGCTCATCGGCAGTCTCAGGCAGACGCGGCGCTTTCTGCCAAGTCCTCAGGACATACTACTCCTGCAGACTGCGATTGCAGACCGCCAGCCGCTCCCTACAGAGCGGCGACGCGCGCCAGCGCCGTGCCGAACCGCTGATAGTATTCGCCCGGTGGCAACCTCAGCACGAGAGTGTCCCGTCCCGTCTTTGACACCACGGCCGCCTGGGAGATCCACAGGTATAGAAAGCGCTTGCAGCGCATCACCGCCCCGTCGCCAAGACGCAACAGGTTCAGCATCCACGTCTTGAGATTCCAGGCCAAGGCGGCGATCAGAAAGTAGGCTTGGTTGGCCGCGAGCACTCCGGTCGGCACGTGCGACAGCCCCAGCCCATGCTTGAAGTCCTTGATCAGGTTCTCCTGGTTGCCGCGCCCCTGCGCGGTCCGCAGCACTGCCGTGTCGCTGTCCTTCGAGTTGGTCACCACGATGTAGTAGGAGTACCGGCGTAGCCCATCGGCCAAGTACAGCTGTCGGTCGTCCTTGTCCAGGATCGGCGTGCGCTTGATGACGAACCGATACGCCTTCTTCCAGCTCGCAGGTCGAAACGTGATCGAGGCCACCTGCGGCTTGCCCTTGAACCAGGTGTCGGGCTTGCGCTCGACGGTGATCTTGCGCTTGTGGTTCTCCTGCCGCTTGCGCTTCTTGCCGGTGCGGCCACCTTTGTTCATCTGCTTGGGCTCGAAGGACTTCCAGGCGTCCTCGGCAACCGCATGCACCGCCTTCAGCAGATTCCTGTACTGCTTGGCCACGATGAAGAACTTCACTTCCCGCTCCGCGCAGATCTTGACGATCTCCTGGTCGTAGAATCCGGAGTCGGCGCGCAGGCGCACCTGCCGAAAGTGCTCGCTGACCCGTTCGATCGTGGCCGGCAGCGCCCCGGTGGTGCCCGCGCTCGTGTAGGTGTTGCCCTCCCGCAGATCCTGGTACAGCACGTCGCCGGTCTCCGCCAACGTCGCGTACAACACGTTGTAGCACCACGTCCTGTCATGGGCGAAGTCCGCCCCTTCCTTCTGCTCGCCATAGACCTCGTGGTTCGAGGAGTCCCAGTCCAGCGTCGCCACCTTGCGCCGCTTGCGGGGCAGCAGCGCGAAGGCGCGTTGCTGGGCGGTCTCGATGACCTCCCGCAACCTGTGCAGTGGCCGCTGCTCCCGGTCGTTCTTCTTGGGCTTGAAGCGCGCCAGGAAGTCGCCGACGGTCGTCGCATGCGGTGCCTGCTCGGTGCCCAGCACGCGTAGCAGCGCCGGATCGTCGCCCAGGCGGTTGACGTCGTTGAGCGTCTCGCCGCCGCTCAGCAGGTTGTAGACCAGCGTGAGGATGTGATCGGACTCCGCGTACGGCTTGTGGCGCCTCAGCAGCCGCAGGCCGGCGTTGATCGCCTGCGCGATCCCGAGTCGCTCGATGAGCTGGCGAATAATCACCAGCCCCGCGCCGTTCAGCAGCGGAGCGCCGCGATGTTCCTGGACGACCACGCGCGGATTGGCGAAGTGGCCTTGACGCCCAGCGCTGTTATGGTAGCCTTGTTGCTGCATCTGATTGCATCCTCCTTCGGGCTGTCGTGGGGTTGTTTACTTGCTTCCCATTACAGCACTTAGGAGGATTTCTTTCAACCCATCAGGCTCTATCGCTTGTTCTCGGATAAGTCATTTTCCGTGCCCAACTCGTGGTTATGGATCCCCGAACCGTAAGAGTGGGTCACGCTTCCGTGCGTAGTTGACCCAAATGCGCCGATACATGTAAGTGCGATAAGACGGGCTGGCTCTTCAATTCGGGATCGCCTCCGAACCACAGAGGGATTCGCCTGTCTGCCGTGAGTTCGGTGCTGCGCCGATCGCACGATATACACATCAACGACCTCGGAGGTGGCCTGATGGCCCGCACGATCAAGATCGACTCGCTTCTTGCCGGCTGCGCGGACGACTCATTCGACGACGGCATCCGCATCGACACAGACCTCGATCCGCTGTCCGGACCTGGAGGGCCTGTGAAGCCGGCGGTTTACGAGGGTGGCACGTATCAGATGGATCGGCGCTGGGCGTGCCCGACCGACGATACGCCGACCCCGATCATCGTGATCGACAACGTCCCGTCGCAAGCGAACCGCCTGGAGGAGGCGATCCGCCGCCATCGGGCATCGATCGAGGTGCCCGAGCTGGTGCTCGACCTCACCGGCGTGGGCAACCTGCCGGCCCACCTCCCGCGCCAACTCTCCAGTCTGCAGTTCCCGCATCGCAACGCGGACGCGTATCTCCGCGATGCCCGCCTCGGTGCCGACGACTTCATGCGGACGGATCGGCAGCGGACCTTCAACTGTGTGCTCAGGCGCTGTGTCTGGAGGAGATGCTCGACGTTGACATTCCAGATGGCCATGTCTGGTACGGCGGACCGAGGCGTCGCGTCCGGGTGATCTTTACGTCGGCTCTACGCCGCGAGGTGCGAGGGATCATCGTGGAAATCCGGACGCAGTTGTTGAAGACGTCTTTGCCGGAAGCGCCCAATGATCGCCGCTGCACAGAGTGTCAGCTACTCCATCATTGCCTGCCGGGGGTCACCAGCGCACCGCACAAGGTCAGCCGCTACATGGCGAAGTCGGTATTCGGATGCGCTACCTAAGCACGGTCTACGTTCGCGATCATCGGGCGCGAGTCGCGCATCGGCGTGGCTCCCTCCTGGTCTCTTCGCCTGACGGGAGCCAGCGAGTCCCGCTCGAAGCGATCGATGCCGTCGTCATGTTGGGCAGCGGCCAAATCACCACGCAGGCGCTGGAAGCCTGCGTGCGACGTGGCGTTCGCGTCACGGCAATGAAGATGAGCGGAGCGGTGCGCTTCGTGGTCGGAGAGTCGACCGGAGGCAACGTCCACCTGCGAACGTCGCTCTATCGGGCCGTGACCGACGCTGCACACTCGTTGGCATTATCCAAGGCGATCGTGGCGGCAAAGCTGCAGAACAGCAGGAAGGTCGTGGACCGCTGGGCGCGCGATGAGAACGCACCGGACGATTCGCGCCTACTCGCGCAGCGCGGCGTCCAGATTACAGAACGGATTTCACGACTGCCTAGTGCCAATACCCCCGACCATGTTCGCGGGATCGAGGGCGATGCCGCTAGATCGTATTTCGGCGCGGTCGGTCAGGCGGTGTCGAAGAGCGATTTTCGCTTTTCTGCGAGGACTGCGAATCGGCAGGGAAAGTGACCCCAGGTCGGCATTCAAAACGCCCCCCCTGCTCGGGTTGGTAGGTAGTCGTAACATCGGCCGAGTGTGAAGTCAACGCCGGCTCGGGGCTGCGGCGCCCGGCAGCCGTGAGCACGGTGGCTGAGAGCAGCGGTCGTGGTCGTGGGTCGGGATTGGCGGACAGATCTGGTGAGTGGCCGCGAGGCAAGAGAGCGTCGACCAGGGGAAGCGGCGGACGGACCTCCGGCCGTGGGCTGGCGGTTGCCGGTGGTTCTGTCGGGTCGGCAGCCGCAGGCGGTTGCACGCAGGCAGGAGCCGGCCGCGAGCCTGCGGGCGCTCGGTCGATGTCCGGATGGCTCCGACCACCGAGGCGCCGACGGAGCGGGCCGCAGCCGGGGCTGACTGATACGGCGTCGCTACCCGCATGCCGGGGGCGGCGGCATGCGCGCGGCGATGGCGATGATCCGCATCGGCAACTCCTCAGAGACGGCGGATCGGCCACATGCGGGTCCAGCGTCCGAATACGCGGCTGCAGCCGTCGTTGGTCGGCCCGGCTCCACCGACTGCGAGGCTCACAGCCGGGGAGATGACTGGGCGCCCCGGCGGTCGGCGCCGCGAGCCTGGAGCGGCCTCGGCCATCGAGATACGCATCGCCGCCGGTGGGGTCCACGCGGCGCATCTGGCTCCCGGAGCGTCGAAACGAGGTGTGAGCCGAAGAATCGGCGTGCGAGGATCGTCGTCACGGCGTTTTCGCCGGCGGGGTGGTATCCGGATACCCCCTGATGAGGCACCACGCCGACGGCAGTGACGCCCAAGCGCCTGCGACGTGGTGAGGTTCCAGCTCTGTGCGAGCGGGGACCTCCGCGGTGATCACGGCGATTCGGGCAGCGACAGTTCGCGTGACCTGCGCACGAAACTGTCCATGCGGTAGCTCTTGCCTTCGATGACCAACTTCGTCGCCCGGTGCACCAGGCGGTCCATGCAGGCGGAGGCCATCAGCGGGTTGGCGAACACCAGCGGCCACTCGCTGAAGTCGCGGTTGCTGGTGATCACCGTGGCATGACGCTCGTAGCGCTGGCAGATCACCTCGTACAGATCCTGCTGCTGGTGCTCCGGCAGCGCCTTGAGTCCGAAATCATCCAAGACCAGTAGCGCCACGTTGGCAATCTGGCGCAGCCGGCGTTCGTAGCTGCCGTCGCCGCGGCCGGCGTGCAGCCAGTCGAACAGGACGCTGGTGCGCTCGTAGGTGACCTCGTACCCCTTGCGGCACGCGAGGTGGCCGAGCGCCTGAGCGGCGTGGCTCTTGCCGACGCCGGACGGACCGACCAGGAAGACGTTCTCGGCGCGCGCCACGAACCGGCAGGTGGCCAGTTCGCGCAGCGTCGGCGCGTGGATGGTCGGGTTGAAGGTGAAGTCGAAGGTCTCCAGGGTCTTGTCCGGGGCGAGGCCGCTTCGGCTGAGCCGGCGGGCGAGCTGCTTGAACTCGCGCCGCTCGACCTCGTCGCTGAGCAGCGTGTCGAGCAACTGGGTGTAGCTCCACTTCTCGGCGATCGCCTGCTGCAGGCGTTCGGTGAGGGTGTCGAGCATGCCGGCGAGCTTGAGGCGGGTCAGCTTGGGTTTCAGCAGGGCGACCTCATCCATGACGCTGCTCCTGCGCGGCGGCGGTGTGGTTGGTCTGCGCCGGGACGTCGAAGTAGCCGAACTGACGTGCACACCGGAACTGGATCTGCCCGTTGGTCGGTTCGGCGGGCAGTTCCTCCGGCAGTCGGTCCAGTTCGTGGACGAGGATGTCCTTGACGCTGCGGTAGGTGGGCGTGGCGAAGCGCACCGCCCGCCGGCAGGCGACCTCCAGCCGCGCGGTGGTGTAGGTGTCGGCCAGTCTGATCAGCGCGCGCACCGGTCGCAATCCGTCGACCGCCCGGTCGGCGAGGATCAGCTCGGCGACCAGGGCCACCGACGGCCCCAGACGTTGCGCCCACTGCACCAGCCCCTCGCTGGTGAGACTCAGGTACTGCTCCAACTCCGGCGGGGCATGCTCGGACTTGCGCTTGACCTCCCACGGCCGCTTGGCGCGCTGATGGGCGGTGACCTCCTGGTGGTCCAGGAAGATGCGCACCGTGTGGGAGTTGCCCATCGCCAGCACCCGCGTGCCGATCAGGCGGTGCGGGACGCTGTAGAATGCCTTCTCGAACTGCACGCGCCAGTCCGGGCCGACGGTGAGCTCCTTGCACGTCACCTGGTCCCACCGCCGCAGCGGCAGCGGTCGCATCGCGATCGCTTCCTCGGTCTCGAACAGCTCGCGCGGCGTGCGGCCGACTTTCTGGATCACGTGCGGCTCGTAGGTGTCGCGGTTCCAGCGTTCGAGCGCCTCGATGAGCTCCTGAGCGTAGGGCACGTCGCGACCGCGCTGCTTGTGCTCCTCGCGGAACAGCGGCAGGAAGTTCCTCTTGACGTATTTCACGTCATTTTCGACACCACCCTTGTGTTCGGGCCTCCGCGGCAGACAGGGGGAGATCAGGAACCCATAGTGCTCGGCCAACTCCCGATAGGCGCGGTTGACCAGCGGGTCCTCGAAGGAGGCGACGATGATCGCCGCTTTCAGGTTGTCGGGCGTCACCTTCTCGGACACCCCGCCGAAGAACTCGAAGGCGTGGATGTGGCAGGCGAAGAACGTCTGCTGCTTCTGGTTGAAGACCACCTCCCGGTAGGCGAGGCGCGAATGGCGCAGGCGCCCGCAGAACATCCAGGTGCGCCGCCGCGAGCGCGTGGCGGTGTCCCAGGTCAGCCCGAGATGGCCGAAGTCGACCTCCATGACCTCGCCGGGCTTGGTCTCGCGCCGCATCACCGGCCGCACCGCCTTCGGAACGTGCCGGTGGATGTAGCGCCGCACGGTGCTCTCGGAGTACTCCACGCCCTTCCCCGTCAGCAGCTTGTGGATCACCAGGAAGCTGTAGTGCTCCTTGAGCCATCCGTCGATCCGCTCGCGGTGAGCATCCAACGGGTGTGCAGCGCCGCGCTCGGCCTGCTGCTGTTCGTGGTACCGCTCGTGGAGCTGCCGCTCGCCGGGCAGGTCGGCGGCATCCAGCCAGCCTTCCTGCTCGGCCAGCTCGCGCACCCTGCGGATCACACTGCGGTGCTTGCCGGTCTCGCGCTTGATCGCCTTGATCGACTGGTTCATCCTCAATCGCCGCACGATCTCTTGCAGATCCATCGTCGACGTCCTCCTCGCCATCTGACCCCCCTCACGTGGTTCGTGGTTGCTTCACCCGAACCGTCGGTCGTGAGGGGGGTCGTTTTCTGTGCCGAGAGGGGGGGCGTTATGAATGCCGACCGGGGGGTCGTTATGAATGCCGACCGGGGGGTCGTTTTCGATGCCGACCGGGGGTCGCTATGAATGCCGAGGGGGGGTCGCTAACCTTGCCGGTTTCCAAGGACGCGACGCCCGCCACGCGACCCGATCAACGCGATGCTCGGATTCTGCTATGGGCTGTTGGTCACGGAGTTCATAGGTGCGTTGGAGAGCGTCGGCTTGGATCACCAGATGGGGTTCTTCCACCGTCCTCGTTCGGGCAGGCCGTCTCTTGCGCTCGATCTCGCAGAAGAGCTGCGTCCGCTCACGGATCGGTTCGTGGTGTCGCTGATTCGTCGTCGCCAAGTAGGGCCGGATAGTTTCGTTCGGATGCCAGGCGGTGCGGTCTACTTGAGCGACGACGCGAGAACCAGCCTGATCAAGGCGTGGGAAGCTCACAAGGAAGTCGAACACTACCATCGGATGTCGGACCGCAAGGTCGGCCGCTGGGCGCTTCCCTCAGTCCAGGCGACCATGCTTGCCCGTCATCTTCGCGGTGATCTCCCCGAGTACCCACCGTTTGTCATCGCTTGACGTATGGACGTCTTGGTGGCGTATGACATCGCGGAGACGGACGGTGTTGGTGCTGTCCGTCTGCGGCGGATCGCACAGGTATGTGAGAGATACGGTCAGCGCGTACAGTTCTCGGTGTTTGAGTGTCGGTTGTCTCCCGAGCGCCTGGCTCGATTGATTGGCGAGGTCCAGGACGTAATCGACGGGCATCGTGACTCCGTGCTTGTCTATCGCTTCCCCGGAAGAATTGCCGACGCCAAGCTCCGCTTCGGCCGAGATGAGGCCCACGAGCTGGGGCAACCCTGGTTGCTCTGACCAGCCTGCGAACCTCCGGTGATCCGGGGAGGTGCGCACTCGACAGCGGTCGAAAGTCCCAGATGGCTACGACTTGCACCGAATTCGGCTGCCTGGTAGCATAAAGAGAGTGGTGAATCGGGGGATGTTCGTCAGGACATGGTCTTCGGTCGAAGCCAAACGGCGCACTTTCGCCTCCCAAGGCTCGCTTTCCCAAGATTAGCAGTGTCGCCGGAGCTTATGCTCCGGCCTTCGTTGAGCGAAGAGCAAGCAGGTGGACAAGAGCAACTTCGAGTCCATGTGTCGCCGGAGCTTATGCTCCGGCCTTCGTTGAGCGGAGGGGACCATCACCGTCACCGATGAGAACGGCAATGAGTGTCGCCGGAGCTTATGCTCCGGCCTTCGTTGAGCGCGTAAGGGTGTATGGCCACCATCGAGGCTGCGCCGACGCTGGGTGTCGCCGGAGCTTATGCTCCGGCCTTCGTTGAGCGGCTGATTGTTCCCAAGACCTACCCTCTGCCGAGCATCAGCGTCGTATCGGCGATTGCCTCGGCCAGGGGCAGGAGCTCGATGCCGTCTCGATGCTCCCTGCGGTCGCCGCCGAACAGCAGCACGCACCGTGCCATCGGGTAGTCGGTCCGGAACTGCTTGAGGGCGTGGAGGTCGGCGCGCCGGATGGTGCGGGTGCGCTTGACCTCGATCGCGATCAGGCCGTCGCCGCCGTAGGCGACGAAGTCCACTTCCGTGCCGGACGCGGTGCGCCAGAAGAAGAGATCCAGCTTGAGCGAGCGGTAGGCGATGGCCGCGCGCAGCTCCTGGTAGACGAGCGTCTCCAGCGCGGAACCGTCGATCTCCTCCGGGGTGTCGAGCGGACCCGTGGGTCTGATCGCCCGGTAGACGCCGGCGTCGAACAGGAAGAACTTCGGATGGGCGGTCATGCGGCGTTTGGCTCGCTTGGTGAAGACCGGGACCCTGGTCGCGATCAGCAGGTCTTCCAGCAGGTCGAACCAGGCGGCAGCCGTCTTGCGGTCCACTCCCACGTCGCGCGCCACCTCGGACACGTTGAGGGGCGCCGCCTGCGAGAAGCTGGCGCTTTCCAGGAACCGGCTGAACGCGGCCAGGTTGCGGGTGCGTCCTTCTTCGAGCACCTCCTGTCGGAGGTAGTTCTCGACGTACGATGCCAGGTACGAGTCGGGATCCGGCTGGGTGTACACCGACGGAAGCTGGCCGTGGATCAGCGCCCGCTCCAACGCGAAGTCGCTGCCGGCTTCGGCCGTCAGCGGGTCCAGGCTTCAACGTACTCGCGACGGGCCGGTGGCGACCGGCCGGTCCTCGGGCACCGTCGCAACTTCTCGGCCAGTGGCTTCAGCCGCTCATATCGGGCCGAGTGGCAAGATCCGGGGCGTACAGGGATGCTCGCGGCCGGGGGCTACGAGTCCGCGCGGCTCACGCGGGCCAGGAAGTCGGCGGTCGTGGCGCAGTCCACAATCCACTCCCCCGCTTCGGCGAGGCGATCCGCGTCGGTCACGCCGGCCAGCACCACCGACAGCCGCTCCGCCGCCGCCGGACCAAACCGGTGCTCCGCCAAACGGTGCAGCAGCGCCCTCTGCCGTTCGATGCCCTGCTCGATCCCTTGACTGATCCCCCGTTCAATTCCGCGTTCGATACCCCGTTCCAGGATTTCCGCTTCCCAGCGATCGATCTTCTCCAACAACACGGCGCTTACCTCCTCGTACTCGCGGATCGACGGCAACTCCACGCCCCACTTCCGGCCCAGGACGCCCAGCCACAGGTCGAAGCTCCTCGTGAGCCCCGGTTCGCCCGCTTCCGCAAGCCATTCCCCCAACTCCCGCACACGCTCCGGCAACGCGCCCGTCTGTGCACCCTGCTCCACCTCCGCGACCCTTCGCAGCAGGTTCGCTCGCGGCAGATCATCCGCCTTCACCGCCACCAGATCAACCACGTCGTAGCTCGCAGCGAGCTGCGCCGGACCGTCCCGCTCCGTCCGCTCCACCAGCCCGGCGAGCGTCAGCGGCGCGTCCCATCGCTTGTCGCCGTTGTACACCACCACGTGCAGCACCGGGTCGGCCCGATCGTCCTTGCTCCACGTGGTGCGGTCACGGTGCAGCCGCTGGTAGAGCAGGCTCGTGTAGTTCAGGAACCGTAGCGGCATCGAGTAGTCCACGCTCGACTGATGCTCGATCACGACGTGCAGCGTCTGCACGCCGCCGCGATCGTCGCTCCGGTCGATCGACCAGACCACGTCACCGAGCCGCCGGCGCAGTTCGTCGGTGATGTTCTCGGTGGCGCCGTCGCGGAGGGTGGCGAAGTCGAGCGCTTCGGCCCAGCCGGCGGGGCGCCGCGGTGCGATGAACCCGATGAGCAGGTCCCAGACGATGCGTCGGTGGGTGAGCAGTCGCTTGTATGCCGGGTCGTCCATGATTCGCTTCCGATCGAGCACACCAGCGACAACCGCGTCGGCGAGGTGCCCGCTACCACTGACAATGGCCTCGGAGTCAGCGGCGCTTCAGTCGCGCACGTTTGGTACCCAACCGCCGCCACGCCGCAGCAGCCTCGCACTATCCCAGGATCAGCGTGGAGTCGGCCAGTGCCTCGGTCAGGGGCAGAAGCTCGATGCCGTCTCGATGCTCCCTGCGGTCGCCGCCGAACAGCAGCACGCACCGTGCCATCGGGTAGTCGGTCCGGAACTGCTTGAGGGCGTGGAGGTCGGCGCGCCGGATGGTGCGGGTGCGCTTGACCTCGATCGCGATCAGGCCGTCGCCGCCGTAGGCGACGAAGTCCACTTCCGTGCCGGACGCGGTGCGCCAGAAGAAGAGATCCAGCTTGAGCGAGCGGTAGGCGATGGCCGCGCGCAGCTCCTGGTAGACGAGCGTCTCCAGCGCGGAACCGTCGATCTCCTCCGGGGTGTCGAGCGGACCCGTGGGTCTGATCGCCCGGTAGACGCCGGCGTCGAACAGGAAGAACTTCGGATGGGCGGTCATGCGGCGTTTGGCTCGCTTGGTGAAGACCGGGACCCTGGTCGCGATCAGCAGGTCTTCCAGCAGGTCGAACCAGGCGGCAGCCGTCTTGCGGTCCACCCCCACGTCGCGCGCCACCTCGGACACGTTGAGGGGCGCCGCCTGCGAGAAGCTGGCGCTTTCCAGGAACCGGCTGAACGCGGCCAGGTTGCGGGTGCGTCCTTCTTCGAGCACCTCCTGTCGGAGGTAGTTCTCGACGTACGATGCCAGGTACGAGTCGGGGTCCGGCTGGGTGTACACCGACGGAAGCTGGCCGTGAATCAGCGCCCGCTCCAACGCGAAGTCGCTGCCGGCTTCGGCCGCCGTCAGCGGAAACAGGTGACGGGTGCGCGCTCGGCCGCCCAGCAGGTTGACGCCCCGCCGGCGCAGGCTGCGAGCGCTCGACCCGGTCAGGATGAAGCGAAGCCCTGCCGTCTCGATCAGCCGGTGGACCTCGTTGAGGACCAGAGGCGTTCGCTGCACCTCGTCGACCACGACCCATCCGTCATGGCCGGGCGGGATCAGGTCCCGCAGCCGTTGCGTCCGCGCCAGCAGCTCCAGGTACAGGGCATGGTCGAGCAGATCGAGGTGGACCGCATCCGGGAACCGCTGCGCCAGCAACGTGGTCTTGCCGGTCCCGCGGGGGCCGAAAAGGAAGAAGCTCTGGGGGCCGGCGGAGGGGATCTCCAGAGATCTGGGATACATACTCCCATTTTGCGACGCAAAACGGGAGTATGTATCCCGAAATGACCGCCGGCGTGCGAGCCGGTGGCGCGGCGGCGCTTACGGGCTCGGTCAGCCGGTCGGCATGCTATCCGGGAGCCCGTAGACCTCCAGGAACGCGTCGACCTCCCGTCGTGCTTCGGCCAGCTCTACGTCGGTCATGTGCGCGGCGAGCTCGCCGAGTTCCAGCGGCGTCGCCGAAAACACGGGCATGCCCCCAGGAGGAACCTCAGCGTGCCAGCGGCTCAAGATGGTCATCCATCGGTAGGCGGCGATGCGGTCGCGGGCGACTCCCTCGCCGTCCCGGTACATCCGGCTGAGCCAGAAGAGGTGAAACATGGCTTCGCGGCCCGACGTGAAACACGACGCCGGCGAACTCGTAGAGAACGTCCTGGTGCCTCTGCGTGGCGAGCCGGTACCACTTGTGAGCCTCGTCGACGTTCCGCTCGACGCTCTCACCGGAGAGGTACAGATCGCCGAGGCGTGCCTGCGCCAGGGCCTGACCCTGTTCGGCGGCCAGCCGCAGCAGTCGCACGGACTCCGCGTGGTCCTGGTCGACTCCGGCGCCGGCGCCGTACATCAGGCCGAGGCAGAGCTGCCCGTCGCGGTGCCCCTTTTCGGCGGCCAATCGGCACCAGCGGGCGGCTTCCGCGTAGTCGATCTCGACGCCGTGGCCGTACGCATACGCCAAGCCGAGGGTGGCCTGCGCGTGGGCGAACCCCTGGTCAGCCGACTTGCGGTGCCACGCTATCGCTTCGACAAATCCGGCTCCATGGTCGTCGGCGATGGTGGGGATCAGGACCGCCACGCCGAACTGCGCTTCAGCATTCCCGCGGTATGCGTCCTCGATGAGCTGCCGATGCTGCTCCGCGTCGTACCCCACTGGGGGGCTCGTATCATGCGCCAGCCCGACGACGGCGCACAGCGCCAGCGCTACGACCGCGATCGAGATTCGTTGCATCCCGACTCCTCCTGTGGATCCCGCCGTCCGCATCCGGAGCGGGTCCAGGGGCGACGTCCTGGTCTGCTCATGGCGCTACCCTCCCGTCTCCAGCCGCTCCCGGGTCACCGCACCCGTTCAATGAACAGCCGCACACACCCTGCGGTCGTCAGCCAAGAGCCGACCGGCGGCTTCTCAATTCCCGAGGGACTATCGAGACAGCTTCGATTGCCGGACCGCAGGGGGCGACGACTGAAGCGGTGCGGATGTCGGGGCCGTTGCTATGACAGAGAACGGCGAACACAGGCGCAGCGTGGGCGGGAAACGACATAGAGGGTAGTCTTGAGGACCATGGCGGTCGTCGCTGGCACGGGGAAGCTGACGTACCGCGAGTACGCGCAGCTTCCGGAAGATGGGAAGCGGCATGAGATCATTCATGGGGCTCATTGCGTGAGCCCTGCGCCGTCGGTGGACCACCAGCGATGCGCGTGGCGTCTGGCGCAGGTGTTTGCCGATACCTTCGAGCGTTCCGGGAAGGGCGAAGTGTTATTCGCGCCGGTCGACGTGGAGTTGACGGCGACCGATGTCGTCCAGCCGGACTTCGTCGTCGTGCTGTCGGAGCGCGCCTCGATCTTGAAGCCGAGCCGAATTGTCGGGGCTCCTGACTTGGTGGCGGAGATCGTCTCGCCCTCGAATCGGGAGCACGACACCGTGCACAAGCTTGAGCTGTACGATCGAACCGGGGTTGGCGAGTACTGGATCGTCGATCCCGATGCTCAGCGAGTGACCGTCCACGGTCGATCCGGCACGCACCTCGCCGAAGTCGACTCCGGCCGCGATACGGTGCGCTCGCCGCTTGCGGGAAGCAAGGTCGCCATCCGGACGATCTGGTAGAGGATCCGGGCCGCGGCCTCCCCTCTGCGGCCCATACGGTCTGCGGTCGCCGCCGGGGCTACGGTGAGGGCACCTCCGCCGAGAGAGCGCGTGCCGTGTCGACGATGCGGGTCCAGGCTGCCTCGACGTGCTCGCGGCGGGTCGCGGGAGAGCCGACCGCCAGGCGGAGCACGAATCGGTCGTCGAGCATCGTGTGGGTGAGGTAAAGGGCGCCCGACTCGTTGAGCCGGTTCATCAGGGCTTCGTTGAACTCGTCGCCCGCGCGGTGGCGGAAGCAGACGAGCCCGACGGACAGCGGCGCGGCAAGCTCGAACTCGTCGCTCCGCTCCACTTGGGCGGCGAACCACTCGGCGTAGGCGATGCTCGCGCGGACGTGGGCGCGCAGGCCCTCCGCGCCGTAGTGGCGGATGACGAACCAGAGCTTGAGGGCGCGGAAGCGGCGGCCGAGCGGCACGTGCCAGTCGCGGTAGTCGATGACCTGGCCCGATTCGGTCGCCTGGTTGCGCAGGTACTCGGGCAGGACGCTCAGCGCGTCGATCAGCGCGGCACGGTCGGCGACCCAGAAGGCGCTGCAGTCGAAGTTGGTGAGCAGCCACTTGTGCGGGTTGAAGGTGTAGCTGTCCGCGAGTTCGAGCCCGTCGATGAGGCCGCGGTGCTCGGGGCAGATGGTGGCGCTTCCGGCGTGGGCGGCGTCGACGTGCAGCCAGATGCGCTCGCGGCGGCAGAGGGCGCCGATGGCGCGCACCGGGTCAACGGCGCCGGAGGAGGTCGTGCCGACGGTGGCGCAGACCATCGCCGGGGTCGCACCGGCGTCGCGGTCCGCGGCGATGGCCGCCTGCAGCGCGTCGACGCGCATGGCGTGGCGGCCGTCGGTGTCGACCAGGCGCAGGTTGTCGCGCCCCAGTCCGGCGATCTTCACGGCCTTCTCGATCGAGGAGTGGGCGTGGCGGGAGGTGTAGACGGTCAGCCGCCGGCGCGGTGAGCCGTGGCCGGCGCCGTGCTCGTTGACCTCACCGCCGCTGGCGCGTTCGCGCGCCGCGAGCAGGGCGGTGAGCGTGCTGCTCGACGCGCTGTCCTGGATGACGCCGCCGCCGGCCGTGCTCGACCGGAATCGCTCCGGGAGCCGGAGCAGGTCGACCAGCCAGTCGAGCACGTGCGCCTCCAGCTCCGTGCAGGCGGGGCTGGTCGCCCAGAGCATGCCCTGCACGCCGAGACCGGAGGAGAGCAGGTCGCCGAGGATCCCCGGACCGGAGGCGTTGGCCGGGAAGTAGGCGAAGAAGCTCGGCGACTGCCAGTGGGTGATGCCGGGCATGATGATGTCGTCGACATCGCGCAGGACGTCGGCGAAGGGCTCGCCGCGCTCCGGCGCGGTGCGCGGCAGGCGGTCGCGCACCGCGCCGGGGGCTGCGCGTGAGAGGACCGGGTAGTTCTCGATCTCCTCCATGTAGCGGGCGATACGCTCGATGAGCTCGGCCCCACAGCGCCGGAACTCGTCCGGCGTCATGTGTCCGGGGTCGTCCATGGAAGCAGCCCTTGCCTATGCAGGCGTGATGAAGGTCTCGGCGAGCGCGACCACGCAGGAGCTGCGGTCGCCGCCGCCGATGACCGGCCGCCAGCGGCCGTCCGTGTAGGGGGCGCCCGCGACGCGGGCGCCGTTCGCGTGGATCTCGGCCTCGCGGGCGAACAGCAGCACGTTGAACAGGGAGCGCTGCGCGTACACCGCCGGGTCGTCGCCGCGGTAGGAGACGACCGGCGTCTCGAACGCGCGCCAGCGGACCTGCAGGTCCAGGTCGGGGCTCTGGATGGACCAGGAACGCTCGTCCCCGGCGAGGCCGCCTCGGACGAGTCGGCCGCCTCGGACCAGTCGGGCGTCGAAGACGGGCGGATCCTGGCCGAACGGCCCGCCGCGGCCGCCGCCCCAGGCGTCGTGCACCCAGGCGGCAAGGGCTCGATTGTCGGTGAACACACCCAGCACGGGCGGTACGGCCTCGCCCCGGATCGACACGTAGGCGACCACCCCCTCGCCTTCGGGGCTCGCATGCGTGTGGTAGAGGCTGACGCGGGCGGTCTCGCCTTCCTCTTCGCTTTGCAGGCCGCACACCCAGTGCTCGCCGACCCAGCGGAGGGTGCCTCCGAACACGCGCGACTGCACGGACTGCCCGGGATGAGTGCTCAAATCAGATCGTCGATCGTCACGTCGATTGAGACGGCGATACGCCTGGCTTTGGCTATGCAGCTTGGCGGCGCCGCTCTTGATCAAGGTCGAAGTAGGCTTGGCGGCGCATCCAGAACTTGGCGTTGCTCCAGCCGATGCGTTCCAACGCCAATGCCATCGCTGGTGATACGCCGATGCGCCCGTTCAACAGCCGCGACAGATTCTCACGTGGGGTCCCCAAGCGCTGCGCACACTCGGTCACTGTCCATCCCATCGCCTCTATGCTGTCCCGGATACTTGCACCCGGATGCGTCAAAGGCATCGCCCGGTGGGTCATTCGGTCCGTCTCCTCAGTGATAGTCGATCAAGTCCACGTCTACCGCTTCGCCATCTACGAAGCGGAACACGATCCGCCAATTGCCTGATACGCGCACGCTCCATAGGCCGCGTCGGTCTCCCTTCAACGGATGGAGGCGATAGCTGGGATGGTCCATGTCATGGGGTGATTCCGTCGCGTCCAAGTCGGACAATATGCGCTCGATTTTCGCAATATGGTCATTGTTCAACCGCCGCGCGTCGTGCAACTCGAACAGCGCTCGCAGCCCTTTGTGCGCGAAATCCACTGCCCTGTGTGACGCACCATATCACACGCGCAAGGATCGCGGTAACGTATGCTCGACGCAGCGGAGGGTTCCTCCGAACACGCGCGACTGCACGACCGGCCCGGTGCTCACGGCGGCGAGGTCGACCATCTCGGCAGCGGGTCGAGCGGATGGATCGGGCGGGGCAGGTGCTTCCAGTCGAGCTCGCGCAGCCCCGACTGGGTGGCGCCGGGCGTGTCGGCGCGGATCACCTGCGAGGTCCAGCGGCGGTAGTACTGCCAGTTGCTGGCGGTCTTCACCACGACGATCCCGGCGTCCGCCACTTCGACGCCGAAGTGCTCGTAGACCGCGGGGTGGTTGCCGCCGATGCCGGTGCGCTCGCTGACGACGATGTGAACGGAGCCGCTACGGAGCAGGCAGGCGGTGCCCATGTCGAAGGAGGCGATGGCCTGCACCGGAACCTCGATGCGGCCGCCGCCGACCGCCACCACCTCCGCGTCGATTTCCACGGGGTCGCCGAAGTGGGGATCCAGCCGGCGGCCGATCGGCCCGCGCACCGATCCCCCGGCGCCGGCACGGGCGGCTTGACGGGCCATGGCCGGATCGACGATCGGCACCAGGGCCATCTGCGACGGCCGCTGGCGGAGCAGCTCGGCCAGCAGGGTCGTGCTGTCGCCTGGCGCGCCGCCCCAGACGCTGTCGCCGGTGTCGGACAGCACGACCATGCCGCGGTTGGCGACGATCGCCTGCGCCACCGCCTCCGCCGGGCTGATGCTGTCCTGCTTCAGGAACTCGTCGCGCAGCTCCCAGGCCAGGTCGGCCAACTCGCCGGCAAGCCGATCGGCCAGCTCCCGGTCGCCGTCGGTGACGACCGCGCACGCCCAACCGCCCTCGGGGATGTCCATCCACGGCTGCATGGGGAAGGTGGAGGCGGACGCCACGCCTGGCAGCCGCTCCATGGCCCGCGCGCGGTCGAACCAGGTCTTCATGGGGCCGGCCGCGGTCAGGTACTGCTCCTGGTGGGTGATGAGCGGGATCTTCCGCCACGCGATGGTGGGTTTCAGGTCGCCGCGCAGGATGGGCATGAGCAGGCGGGCGGCGAGTTGCCCGGTGTCGCGCATGGCGTGCGGCTGCGTGCGGTGCGCGACCAGCGCGTCGCAGTTGTCGACCATGCGCTGCGTGAGGTTGGCGTGGTGGTCGAGCGACAGCACGATCGGCATGTCCGGGCCGACGGCCTCGCGGACCCGTTCCTGCAGCCGGCCCTCGACGTCGGGATCGTCCAGGGCCACGGCGGCGCCGTGCAGGGCCAGGTAGACGGCGTCGAAGGGGGCCTCCGCGCGGATGCCGGCGACGATGCGCTCCTCGAACCAGGCGCGGGTGTCCGGCGTGAGCGGCCCGTGCGCGCCGGCCGTGGCGTGGATTACCGGGCACGGCTCCCAGTCGAAGCCGGCCGCGTCGAGCTCGTGCAGGAAGCCGCCGATCTCGTGGTTGGAGCGGTTCATCAGGGCCGCGGGACCCTCGGCCAGCCCGTACGCCCGGAAGGTGTCGAGGGTCGTCCGCTGGGACGTGAAGGTGCTCGTCTCCTGGGTGTAGGCGACGATCGCCACGCGGGGTCTCATCGGGTCTCCGTCATGGTACTTGGCCGCTTGACGGGGGGACAGCAGGTCAGCCGTCGCCGGCCGCCGCATCGGCGCGGCGGCGCTGCTCGGCCGGCTCGGGGAGCAGGGCGAATGCCACGGCGCCGGCCAGCCCCAGCACGCCGACCGCCAATGCGCTGCCGGCCAGGCTGAGCGCGGCCGCGGCTACGCCGGCGACGGTGGGTCCCACGACGCTGCCGATGTCGCTGATCAGCCGCCAGAGGCCCAGGAACTGCCCGGTGCGGCCGGCCGGCGCCAGGTCGGCCCCGTAGGTCATGTTGATGCCGCTGCCCAGCCCGTTGCCGACGGCGCCGATCAGGCCGACGGCCAGCAGCGCCGCGAACGACTGCGTCAACGGGGTGGCCGCGAGCCCCACGGCGAGCAGCAGGGTCGCGGGTGCGGAGGCGAAGCGGCGCCCGAAACGGTCCATGACGATGCCGGCCGGCAGGAACATGACGATCTCCATGCCCGCGGTCAGTCCTGCCACCAGCCCGATCTCCACAACGTCGAGGCCGATGTACGCGCCCCACAGCGGCACGATCAACCGCCTGGAGGTGCGGAGGACGGACAGCGCGACCATGGCTGCGCCGGCCGTCGTCAGGATCCGCCGTCCGCTGCGCAGCTCCCGCCAGAGGCCGCCGAGGGCGCCGCCGCGCCGGCCGGCGACGGCTGCGATCCCCTGCGGGGGAAAGGACGGCATCAGGCGCATCATCAGCGCGGACGCGACGAGCGCCAGCACGATGGGCACCACGAAGATCGCCTGCAGGCCGAACCGGTCGCCGATGAAGCCGCCGACGATCGGTCCGATCAGGCTGCCGATGCGGGTCACGCCGCCAGTGGTGGCCAGCGCGCGCCCACGCAACTGCGGCGAGGCGGCGCGGCTCATCCAGGCCAGGCGCGCCAGCATCCAGGCGCCGTGGCAGGCGCCGATGCCCAGCAGCAGAGCCCCGAACGCCGGCGCCGCGTCGACCAGCGCGATGCCCGCGCAGCAGCCGGCCAGCGCCACGCCGGCCGAGGCCTGGAGGCGTTTCTCGCCGAAGCGAGCGCAGGCCAGCCCGATCGGTACGGCGATGACCATGCCGCCGAGGCCGTGCAGGGCGAAGGCGGCGCCGGCGCCCGCGAACCCGGCGCCCAACTCCACCGCCAGCAGCGGGATGAACGGGAAGATCGCGGCGACGCCGGCCGACTCCAGCAGCACCGGCAGGAACACCGGCACCATCAGCCCGCGCATGGTGGCCCCGCCGGGGACCGCGCTGTCAGGGGCGGCCTGCTCGCGTTCGCGGCTCAGCGGAGGACCTCGTCCGCCTTCATCTGCCGGAGGGCATCCTCCACCGCCGCGACGGTGTGGTCGACCTGCGCGTCGCTGTGGACGGCGCTGACGATGAACGCTCCGCCGATTGCGTCGACGCCGCGGTTGAGCAGCGCCCGCTTGAACGGCTCGCTGTAGCGCGGATCGCGCCCCTCGGCGACCACTTCCCGCGGCGCCGTGCAGAGCTCCGGGTCGCCGTCGTGGGTGGTGCCGAACACGACCCAGACCATCGATGCGCGCTGGTGGCAGAAGCAGGGCACGCTGGCGGCGGCGATCGCGCGGTCGATGCCCTGGCGCAGCCGGCGGGCGGCCCGCTCGGCTGTGTCGTTGGCGGCGCCGTCGGCGATGAGCTCCAGACAGCGCGTGCCGGCGGCGGCGCTCAGGGGGTTGGCGTTGAAGGTGCCGGGATGGCCGATGCGCCGGCGCGCGTCCACGTCGGGCGGGAACGACATGATGTTGAGCAGGTCGGTGCGCCCGCCGACCGCGCCGCCCGGCAAGCCGCCGGCCAGGATCTTGGCCAGCGTGGTCAGGTCGGGCCGGACGCCGTAGCGCTCCTGTGCACCGCCCCTGGAGACGCGGAAGCCGGTGACCACCTCGTCGAAGATGAGGAGCACGTCCCGCCGCGCGGTGATCTCGCGCAGTTGGCGCAGGAAGTCCGGGTGCACGCCGTAGAAGCCCATGGCGCCGCCGGTGGGCTCAATCATCACGGCGGCGACGTCGCCGGCCGCAAGCGTGTCGTCGACCGCGTCCGGATCGGCCTCCGGCAGCACGGTGACCGTGGCGCGGGTCGCGTCCGGGATGCCGGTCGCCGGGTAGCGGCCGGAGCCGCCGGCGACGTAGTCGTGCCAGCCGTGGAAGTGGTCGGCGAAGGTGACGATGCGTTCGCGGCCCGTGCAGCCGCGGGCGATGCGGATCGCCATCATCGACGCCTCGGTGCCGGAGCTGTGGAAGCGGATGCGCTCGACCGACGGCATCAGTGCCCGCACCGCGCGCGCCCAGGCGATCTCCTGCTCGGTGTTGGCGCCGAGCTGTGTGCCGTTCGGGAGCTGGGCGGTGGCGGCGGCGACCAGCTCCGGGTGACTGTGGCCGAGCAGCAGCGCGCCGTGTCCCATCACGTAGTCGACGTACTCGTGGCCGTCGACGTCCCACTTGCGGGCGCCGTGGGCGCGGGTCATGAAGACCGGGAACGGTAGCAGGCGGCGCACGTCGTGGGTGGCGCCGCCGGGGAACACGTCGAGCGCGTCCCGGAAGAGCTCAGCCGAGCGGGGATGGAGCGCGATGTATTCGCGGGTGATCGAGTCGGATGCGGTGAGCGTCGGACCTGCCATGGTCAGGACGGTAGGCCGATCTGCGTCGGCCGCACAACGCGCCCGCTACGGACGAGTCATCACGGGTATCATGGAGAACTTGCAATATGCTGCAAATAGCAGCACATTGCTGCCATGACACGATCGATCACCATTCGCGATGTTCCGGGCGAGGCGTGCGATGAGCTCAGCGCCCGGGCAGCCGCCAGCGGACGGTCCTTGCAGGCCTATCTGCGCCTCAAGCTGGTCGAGTTGGCGGAGCGCCCGGACCCTGAAGTGGTCCTGCGCAGAATCGCCGAGCGGGTCGACCGCACCGGCAGCACGCTTTCAGCCGCCAGCATCCTCCGGCACCGAGATGCCGATCGACGATGACGATGGTTCTCGACGCCAGCGCCGCGGTGGCCGTGCTGGTGGACAAGGGAATCGATGGTCGATGGGCGCGGCGGCAGCTTGCCGCCGGATCGGCCGCGGCGCCGCATCTGATGCCCGCCGAGGCCGCCAACATCCTGAGACGCGCCACCCTCGCCGGAGAGATCTCCGCGGACACCGCGTCGCTGGCACACGCCGACCTGTTGGAGCTCGACGTCGAGCTGTTCGACTACCGGCCGCTCGCAACACGTGTGTGGCAACTCCGTGAGAACGTGACCGCATACGATGGTTGGTACGTCGCGCTGGCGGAGTCGTTGGCGGTCGATCTGATCACCTTGGACCGGCGCCTGGCTCGCGCGCCCGGTTGTCTCTGCGCGTTTCGCACGCCCGACGACTGAGGCGACGATCCTGCTGACGCTGACGGCCTCGACTACTTGCGCGCCAGCACGCGGCCGGGCAGGGCGCCGGTGGGGGTGCCGTCGGCGATGATCGGGCGGCCGTTGACCATCACCCAGCGCATGCCGACCGCTTCCTGGCGCGGTTCCTCCCACGTGGAGCGGGCGGCCACCGTGTCGGCGTCGAACACGGCGAGGTCGGCTGCGGCGCCCACCCGGATGACACCACGGTCGGGGACGCGGAAGCGCTCGGCCGGAAAGCCGGCCATCTTGTAGACCGCCTCCGGCAGGCTCAGCAGGCCGCGGTCGCGGACGAACTCGCCCAGCACGCGGGCGAAGCAGCCGAAGCTGCGCGGGTGCGGGTGCGGGACGTCGTAGACGCCGTCACTGGCGACCATCATGCGCGGGTGCACGGCGGTCGCCGCGATCACCGGCTCGTGCTCCTCCACCGGCGTCTGCCAGGGGAAGACCATGGTCACCGCTCCCTCCTCCTCCATGACGAAGTCGAACGCGAACTCCTCGATCGGCTTTCCGGCCGCCGCCGCGAGGTCGGTGGTGCGCTCGCCGACGTGGCGGCCGGAGCGGCTGTAGCCGACGATCTGATCGCCGCGCCCCAGGAACTTGGCCAGCCCGGCCACCGCGATGTCTCGTACGCCGGGCCGCCGCAACCGCTCGACCATCGCCGGCCAGCCGCCGGGCTGCAGGTAGATGGGCAGCGCCATCTCCAGGTGGGTCATGCCGGCCGGGTAGAGATAGGACTCGAACGACAGGTCCACCCCCTCGCGGTCCACCTGCTCCAGGGCCGTGCCCGAGTCCGCGTCGACGCGCTCGTGGCTGACGTGCACCGGGCACCCGGAGGCCTTGGCCAGCTCGATGGTCTCCCGCCACGCGACCGGGCGGCCCAGGTGCGAGTAGCGCTGGTGAGCGGCGTAGATGCCGCCGTGCTCGGCGGTGACCTGGCACAGGCGCACCAGCTCGTCGAAGCTGGCGTTGGCGCTCGGCTGGTAGTCCAGCCCCAGGCAGAGCGCGCCGGCGCCGGCGTCCATCCACTCGCGGGTGCCGTGCTCCATCGCCTGCAGCTCGTCCGGGGTCGCATGGCGGGCGTCCCATCCCATGGCCCGCAGGCGCACGGCGCAGTGCGGGACCTGCGGGAACACGTTCAGCGGCGTCGTGCCGGCGAAGCGGTCCAGGTAGGAGTCGATGGTCGGCCAGCGCGCTTCCAGCTCCGAGCCGCCGTAGAGGGTCGCGGTGTAGGCGAACAGCTCCTCGCACTCCGGCGAGTCGAGCGGTGCCCAGCCGAAGCCGTCCGGGTGCAGCAGGTTGGTGGTGATCCCCTGCCGGGCGCCCACCAGGCTGTCGTGGCCGGCGAGCAGCGCCAGTTCCGAGTGCACGTGCACGTCGATGAACCCGGGGGTGACCGTGAGCCCGGTGGCGTCGACGGTGGTGTCCGCGGTGGCGGAGCCGAGGTCGCCGATGGCCGCGATCGAGTCGCCCTGCAGTCCGACGTCCGCCCGGTAGGCGGGGGCGCCGGTGCCGTCGACGATGGTGCCGCCGGTGATGAGCACGGAGAAGGTCGGAGCGGTATTCAGGCCCATGGACGGGATGATGGGTGCGCCGGGAGGGGCGCGCAAGCGGCACGAGAGACCGCGTCCCGTGCTACGGTGACGCCGCCCCCGGCCGGCGCCTTCCAACCCATGTCCTCACTTCCCCGCGCCATGCTGATCGACCTGGACGACACCCTGCTGGCCTCCACCGAGGCCGGCCGGCACGCCATGGAGGTCATCACCCGGCAGATCGCCGACGACATCGCGGTGCCCCTGGCTCAGGTGAGCCCGGCCATGGCCGAGGCCTCCATCTGGTTCTGGTCGGACGAGGAGCGCCGCGCCCGCGCTCGTATGGACCAGGCCGGCGCGCGCGCCCGCATCGTCGAGCGCGCCCTGGAGTTGCTGCGGTGCACGGTACCCGTCGACGCGGAGGCGCTGGGCATCCGCTCGGTGGCCGAACGCCTTCGCGTGCTGGAGCCGATCGCCGGTGCGTTCGAGACCGTCGCCGAGCTGCGCCGCCGCGGCGTGCGGCTGGCGCTGGTCACCAACGGCGGCGCCGCCGACCAGCGCGCCAAGATCGACCGGCACGCCGTCGACGGGCGCTTCGACGCGGTGCTGGTGGAAGGCGAGGTGGGCTTCGGCAAGCCCGATCCGCGCATCTTCCGGCTCGCGCTCCAGCGGCTGGAAGTGCCCGCCTCCGACGCGTGGATGGTCGGCGACGACCTGCCCTGGGACATCGCGGGCGCGCAGGCGGTGGGCATCCGCGGGGTGTGGGCGCGAGACCACGCCGCGACGGGCGCGGCGGGCGACGGAACCGTGCACCCCGACCGCACCGTGGGGACGATCGCGGAGCTGTTGGCCTGAGCCGCGCCGCCGTCGCTACCTTGGAGGCGATGGCCACGCGGCTGCCG
Source organism: Spirochaetia bacterium (assembly GCA_965208175.1). Taxonomy (GTDB): domain Bacteria; phylum Spirochaetota; class Spirochaetia; order SZUA-6; family Bin103; genus CATQHW01. The sequence continues at coordinate 287,983 of CBDBOG010000002.1, forward strand.
GTTCCCCCTCGCCTGCAACCGGTCGATCAGCGCCTGATCGCCTGGATGGACCGCCACGGCGTGCGCCTGCTGCGCGTGACCATCGGCGTGGTGTTCATCTGGTTCGGGGCGCTGAAGCTCTTCCCCGGCGCCAGCCCCGCGGCCGGCCTGATCGTGTCGACCTATCCGTTCCTGCCGGCCGGCCTGTTCCTGCCGTTCCTGGGCTGTTGGGAGATGGCCATCGGCGCAGGCTACGTTACCGGGCGCCTGCTGCGCGTCACGGTGGCGCTGATGTACGCCCAGATGCTGGGCGCGATGTCGCCGATCGTGCTGAACCCGGAAGCGGTGTTCGTCGCGGCGCCGTTCGTGCTGACCCTGGAAGGCCAGTACATCGTCAAGAACCTGGTCCTGCTGGCCGCCGCCATCGTCATCGGCGCGAAGGTGCGTTGACCGCGGGACCGGCGGAGCTCGGCGGCGAGTCGTTCAGCGGATAATGGCATCTCGTGGTCGGGAAGCGTGTGAAGTCACGGTCGGCGGTGTGCACCTCGCCTCCATGCTCATCGGCATGCGCGGCGATCATCGCGTCGGTACACAAATTCCCTCCCGTTCCGGCGTTCTCCAGCAGATCGAAGAGCAGGCGGAACGCGTGCGGACCCGGCGTGAGCAGCCGGACGGTGGGTACGGCGAGCCACTCCTCCACGATCTCGCGCGCCCGGCCGACGGTCATGGGGTTGTCGCTCAGCGTGGGATGGGTCATCAGCCGAACGAACGCGAGCACCACGACCCACGGGATGCCCACCGTTCGGGAGCCGGACAGCGTACGTTCCCACCACAGCCGCGCAGCGCGATGGTGCGGCGACGTCGCGTCGTAGGCGTAGATCAGGAGGTTGACGTCGGGGACGATCATGCGCCGCGTGCGGTGTCTTCTGCCTCGATCTGATCGTAGACCTGATTCATGCTCATACCACGAAAGCCGGGCTTGATCCCGAGCGCGTGGGCCTTGACCCGAAAGGGGGTGCTCGGTGCGGGCGTATCCAGGCGTGCGAGACCGATCTGCAGCGTGTGCTCCAACACGTCGCGAAACGGGCGTTCCTCAAGCCGAGCCCGCTCTCGGAGCTCCCGCAAGATCGCATCGTTGATGTTCACAGTGGTACGCATGCAGTCATCATGATGCGTCCATGTTGGTGAGTCAAAGGTCCGGACGAGGTAGCCGGAAGAGCCGCCCGGTCACTATCTTTCCCGGCGATCCCATGGTCGAGGTCACGGCACTGGGCAAGTCGTACGGGTCTGTGCGCGCGCTTGACGACGTGCGCTTCTCCATCGCCGCAGGAGAGATCGTGGGTCTGCTCGGTCCCAACGGCGCAGGCAAGACCACGGTCCTGAAGATCCTGACCGGCTACCTGCAGCCCGATCACGGCGCGGTCACCGTGGACGGCCTGGACGTGCTCACCGACACCCTGGCGGTGCAGGAGCGCATCGGCTACCTGCCGGAGAATGCGCCCCTTTACCCGGAGCTGACCGTGCAGTCCTACCTGCGCCACATCGCCGAGCTGCGGAGGCTGTCCCCGGAGGAGGGGCGGGCGCGCATCACCACCGCGCTCGCGGAAACCGGGCTGGCCGACCAGATGACCCGGCCGATCGGGGAGCTCAGCAAGGGTTACCGCCAGCGGGTCGGGCTGGCGCAGGCGATCCTCCACCAGCCGAAACTGCTGATCCTGGACGAGCCGAGCGTGGGCCTGGACCCGACGCAGATCGTGCAGATCCGCAGGCTGATTCGCGCGCTGGCCCGGCAGAGCACGGTTCTGTTCTCGACCCACATCCTGAGCGAGGTGGAGGCGCTCTGCGACCGCGCCGTGATCATCATGCAGGGCCGCATCCGCGCCGACGCCGACCTGGAGACGCTGGCCGCCGGCACCGCCGTGCTGCTCACCCTGGCCGGCGAGGTGCCGGAGGCGCGTGACCGGCTGCTAGCCCTGCCGGGCGTGTCGGCGGTGGAGCGGGAGCGCGACCAGCGCGGCATCCACCACCGGATCGCGGCCGCGGCGCCGGTGGTGGAGCTGGGCCGCAGCGTGTTCGACGCGGCTGCGGCCGGCGGCTGGCCGGTGAGCGAGCTGCGCCAGGAGCGGCGCACGCTGGAGACGGTGTTCGACGCGTTGGCGCGTGACGCTGCCGCGGGAGCCGGCGACGCCGGCGCCGAGCCGGCCGAGGACGTTGGAGCAGGCGCCGCTGCCGGGGAGGTGGCCGAGTGAGCGAAGCGAACCTCACTCGAAGTGTGCCCCCGGCCCTGTCGGTCGCGCGCAAGGAGGTGCTGAGCTATTTCAGCTCGCCACTGGCCTTCATCGCGGTGGGCGCGTTCCTGGCGGCGGTCCTGTTCACGTTCTTCTGGGTGGAGGCGTTCTTCGCGCGCGGCATCGCCGACGTGCGGCCGCTGTTCGCCTGGATGCCGCTGCTGGTGATGCTGCTGGTGGCGGCCCTCGGCATGCGCCAATGGAGCGAGGAGCAGCGCTCGGGAACGCTGGAGATTCTGCTCACCCTGCCGGTGCGGCCGATCGCGCTGGTGATGGGCAAGTTCCTGGCGATCGAGGTGCTGGTGGCCACCGCGCTGCTGTTGACCGTGCCGCTGCCGCTGACGGTGGCGCTGCTCGGCGACTTGGACCCGGGGCCGGTGATCGGCGGCTACCTGGCGTCGCTGCTGATGGCCGGCGCGTACGCCGCGCTCGCCCTGTTCCTGTCGTCGCGCACCGCCAACCAGATCGTCGCCTTCATCTCCACCGCCGTGGTCGGCGGCGCGCTCTACCTGGTGGGCACGCCGGGGGTCACCGACTTCGCGGGCGGCGCCGGCAGCCTGCTGCGGCAGATCGGCACCGGCAGCCGCTTCGCGTCGATCGAGCGCGGCGTCCTGGACCTCCGTGACCTGGTCTACTACCTGTCGCTCACCGCCGGCTTCCTGGCCGCCGGCGTGCTGGCGCTGGACGCCAAGCGGTGGAGCCGCGGGGCCGTGACGGCGCGCTACCGCCGACGCGCGCTGGCGGCCGCCGCGCTGGCTGCCGCCAACCTGGTCCTGCTCAACGTGTGGCTGGGGCCGTTCGCGCGCCTGCGCGTCGACCTCACCGCCGAACGTGCGTACTCGCTGTCGCCGGCGACGGTCTCGCTGCTGCAGGGTCTGCCCGAGCCGCTCGCGATCCGCGCCTACCTGAGCGAGCGCACCCATCCGCTGCTGGCGCCGCTGACTCCGCAGATCGGCGACCTGCTGGAGGAGTACCGCATCGCCGGCCGCGGCACGGTCATCGCCGAGGTGATCGACCCGGGCGGCGACCCGGAGGCCGAGGAGGAGGCCGTGCAGGCCTACAACATCCGGCCGACTCCCTTCCAGGTCGAGGACCGTTTCGAGCAGGGCATCGTCAACTCCTACTTCGACGTGGTGGTCAGCTACGGCGACCAGTACGAGGTGCTGGGGTTCGGCGACCTGATCCGCATCGACCGCGGACGCGACGGCATCACCGAGGTGCGCCTGCGCAACTTCGAGTACGACCTGACCCGCGCCATCAAGAAGGCGTCGTCCGGGTTCCAGAGCGTCGACTCGCTGTTCGCGGCGCTGCGCGACCCCGTGGAGCTGGCGCTGTACGTGACGCCGGACACGCTGCCGGCGGACCTGGACGATCCGCGCTCGGTGGTGGCCGAGGCCGCCGCGGCGCTGGCCGAACGGTCGGGCGGGGCGCTGGTGTTCCGGGAGATCGACCCCGGTCCCGAGGGGGCCGAGGGCCGCCGGGAGCTGGCCGAACGGTACGGCCTGCAGCCTATCGCGGTATCGCTGTTCTCGACCGAGACCTACTACTTCGACCTGATCCTGGAGTCGGCCGGCCAGGCGTTCATCGTCCGGCCGGAGGACGAGTACAGCGCCGCGTCGGTCACCGCCGCGGTCGAGGCGGCGCTGAAGCGCGTCGCTCCGGGGTTCCTGCGCACTGTCGGCGTGCGCCTGCCGCCCGCGGGGCCCACGCAGGATCCCTTCGGGAGGCCGCAGCAGCCGTTCGCGTCCTGGCAGCTCCTGCAGCAGCAGCTCTCCGAAGACTACGCCGTGCAGCGCGTGGATCTGAGCCGGGGCGAGGTGCCCACGCAGGTCGACGCGCTGCTGGTCGTGGCGCCGCAGGCGCTCCGCGACCGGGAGCGTTTCGCCGTCGACCAGTACCTGATGCGCGGCGGCGCGCTCCTGGTGGCCGCGGGCAGCTACCGCGCCGCCGCCGACGCGCTCAGCGAGGGCATCTCGCTGAACCGCGCCGGCGAGGGGATGGCGGCGCTGCTCGATGCCTACGGCGTGAGCGTCGCTCCCCGCGTGGTCATGGACCCGCAGAACGAGTCGTTTCCGACCACCGTTCGGAGCGGCTCGGTCCTGCAGATCCGCCCGATCGACTACCCGTACTTCGTCGACGTGCGCCGCGACGGCATGTCGCGCACCCATCCCATCACGTCCTCCCTGGAGGCGGTGACTCTCAACTGGGCGTCGCCGCTGGCCGTGGACGGCGCGCTGGCCGCCGGCCGCCAGGTGGAGGTGCTGCTGCATTCGACGGCCGAAGCGTGGACCACGGGGGAGCCGGCCGCGCAGCCGGACTTCGGGCGCTACCCGGACGCGGGCTTCGCGCAAGGCGACGACCGCCAGGAGTGGCCGCTCGCGGTGGCGGTCACCGGGCGCTTCCGGAGCGCGTTCGCCGAATCTGGTCCGCCGCCGGCGGACGGGACGGACGGCGATGCCGCCGGCCGGCGATCGACGATCGATGCATCGCCGGAGGACACCCGACTGGTGGTATTCGGCTCGGGCGAGTTCCTCAACGACACGATCATGAGCTTGTCGGCGAGCCTGCATGGCGAGCGCTACCTGAACAGCCTGCAGGCGCTGCAGAACGCCGTGGACTGGGCCGTGGAGGACCTCGCCCTGCTGGGCATCCGTTCCGAGGGAGCGGCGACCCGGCTGTTGCTGCCGATCGACGATTCGGCGCGGCGCGCCTGGGAGTTGATCAACTACGTGGTCGTGGCGCTGCTGCTCGGCGCGGTGGGCGCGGTGTGGTGGATGCGCCGGCGCGGCGAGCGGCCGCTGTACGGTCCGGCTGCAGGCGTTGGCGGCCCGGATGAGCAGGCGCCCGCGGGCGGGGAGGGTGGTCCGTGATTGCGGCGCTGCGTCGCGAGCGCGGTCTGGCCGTGCTGGCGGCGGTGCTGGTGGCGCAGGCGGCGATCCTGGTGTTGACGCGATTGCCGGGCCGCGAGGACGTACCGGAGTCGCTGCTCGCCGGCCTGGAGGCCGGAGCGGTAACTCGTATCGAGATCGAGGACGGCGCGGACGGACGCGTCGTGATGGACCGCGAAGGGGACGGCTGGGTGCTGAGCGATGCCGGCGGCTACCCGGCCGACGGCACCCGCATCGCCGGACTGCTGGACCGGCTGGCCGCCGCCCGGCGGGACCGGCTGGTGGCGCGCACCGAGGCGGGCCGGCTGGAGCTGCGCGTGGCGCCGGACGGCTTCGAGCGCCGCGTGCGCATCGACGCGGGCGCGGACGGGTATCTGCTGTACGTCGGCACCACCGCCGGCACCGGCGCCGGGCACGTGCGCGTGGACGGCGAGGACGAAGTATGGAGCGTCGACGGAATGGCGCCCTGGCAGGTGGTCGCCGACCGGTCCGATTGGGTCGATCCGGTCTACCTGCGCGTCGAAGCCGATCGGATCGCCGCCTTCGAGCTGGTGAACGCGGCCGGCTCGTTCCGCTTCGAGCGGTCGGACGGGGAGTGGACCTCGCCCGTGCCGGGCGCCGGCGAAGTCCTGGACCAGGAGCGGGTGACCGCCTTCCTGGACCGCGTGAGCACGCTGCGGATGCGCCGCCCGCTCGGCGCCGAGCCGCCCGGCGACTACCGGCTCGCCGAGCGGGCGGCGGAAGTGCGGCTCGCGCTGAGCCCGGACGAGGACGGGGACGGGAAAGGCGGCACCCTGGAGCTCCTGATCCTGGCCGGCGGCGACGACGATTACGACTACGTCGTGAAGAGCTCCGATTCGGAGTATTATGTGGAGGTGCCGAGCTTCACGCTCGCCGATCTGGTCGACGCCGACCGTTCGACGTTCGTGACGGCCGACGACCCGGGCGGCTCGCCAACCGGCGTTTCATCGCAGTGAGCAGCCGGCCGACAGACATATCGGAAACACATTCGGAGGTAATCGAATGAAGATGCATGTGGGCGGCGCCTGGGTGGATGCCGCCGAGACGATCGACGTACTGAATCCGTTCGACGGTTCGGTCGTGGACACGGTGCCGCGCGCGACCATGGACGACGTGCAGCAGGCGCTCGCGACCGCGCAGAAGGCCGCGAAGCAGGTGGCGGCCATGACCGGCTACGAGCGCTACGAGATCCTGCACCGCGTCTCGGAGCTGATGGTCGAGCGCGCCGCCGAGCTGTCGAAGATCATCACCATGGAGGAGGGCAAGCCGGTCAGTGAGGCCGACATCGAGGTGGCGCGCGCCACCGAGATCATCGCCCTGTCCGCGGAGGAGGCCAAACGCCTGGGCGGCGAGGTGCTGCCGCTGGACGGCGCGCCGGGCGTGCGCGACAAGGTCGGCTTCACCCTGCGCGTGCCGTGCGGGGTGGTGGTCGGCATCAGCCCGTTCAACTTTCCGCTGCACCTGGTGTGCCACAAGGCCGGCCCCGCCTTCGCGGCCGGCAACGCTGTCATCATCAAGCCTGCGACCGACACGCCGCTGTCGGGCCTGAAGATCGTCGAGTTGCTGGTGGACGCGGGGGCCCCGCCGGAGGCCGTGCAGTGCCTGACCGGCTCCGGCGGCGAGATCGGCGACGCGCTGTGCGAGGACCCGCGCGTGCGCAAGATCACCTTCACCGGCAGCCGCGACGTGGGCGAGCACATCTGCAAGGTCGCGGGCCTGAAGAAGGTGACCATGGAGCTCGGCTCCAACGCGCCGTTCGTGGTGATGCCCGACGCCGATCCGGAGAAGGTGGCCAAGGCGGCCGCCATGTCCGGCTACTCCAACGCCGGCCAGGTCTGCATCTCCACGCAGCGCGTGCTGGCGCACGCGGATATCTACGGCGACTTCGTGGATGCCTTCAAGGCGGAGACGGAGTCGATCAACACCGGCAACCCGCTGCACGCCGACAGCAAGATGGGGCCGATGATCCGCCAGTCCGACGCCGAGCGCGTGCACGGCTGGGTCGACGAGGCGCTCACCGGTGGGGCGACGCTGGTCACCGGCGGCGAACGCGACGGGCAGGTCATGCAGCCGACCGTGGTGGAGGGCGTCCGGCCGGAGATGCGCATCTCCCGCGACGAGGTGTTCGGCCCGGTGGTCGGCATCACGAGGGTGGAAGACATCGACCAGGCGATCGAGCTGGCCAACGACACCAACTACGGCCTGAGCGCCGCCATCTTCACCGAGAACGTGAACTGGGCCATGCAGTACGTGCGCCAGGTGGAGTCCGGCAGCATCCACGTCAACTGGGGCACCCAGTGGCGCGCCGACCTGATGCCGTACGGCGGCCTCAAGGACTCCGGCATGGGCAAGGAAGGGCCGAAGTACGCGGTCGAGGAGATGACCGAGACGAAGATGTGCGTCTTCCACCTGTAGGGGGAACGCGATGGCGGTACGCATGTACACGACGCCGAGCTGCGGCTACTGCACGCAGCTCAAGCGCTATCTGCGCGAGCGGCAGGTGAAGTTCACGGAGTACGACATCAGCCGCGACGAACGCAAGGCGGCCGAGATCGCGCACCGCTCCCGGCAGCACGGCGTGCCGGTGCTCGACTACAACGGCACCATCGTCGTCGGCTTCGACCGCGACCGCATCGACCGCCTGATCGCGAAGGGTTAGCTTCGGCCGGGGACTAAGGGCGGCGCTGCAGGTAGCTGCGGCGCCGCTCGGGCTCGAACTTTTCGATCGCGTAGCGCAACATCGTGCGCGGCATGCGGGCGGCGTGGCGGTCCAGGAACCGCTCCTCGGCCGCCCGGTCGCGCTTGCCGATCTCGCGCAGCATCCAGCCGACCGCCTTGTGGATCAGGTCGTGCGGGTGGTCGCGCAGCAGCTCGGCAAGCCGCAGCGTGTCCTGGAACTGCCCGGCACGGATGAAGGCGAAGGTGGCGAGCACGGCCACGCGTTGCCGCCACAGGTGACCGGAGGCCGCAAGCTCGTAGAGCACGCTGCGGTCCCGCTCCAGCAGGTGGGCGCCCAGGATGTGCGGCGCCGAACCGTCCACCAGGTCCCAACTGTTCACCGCGTCCAGGTGCTCGAGGTAGAAGTCGGCGATCGTTTCTCGGTCGGCCGGCTCCGCCCGCCGGTAGCGATCGGCCAGCACGAACAGCGCCGCCTGCCGGTGCTCGTGCCAGGGGCTGGCCAGCGCGTCCGCCAGGTCGGGAAGCGGCAGCTCGTGATGGCGGCGGGCGATCGCCCGCACCTCCGGGACGCGCAGCCCCAGGAACCGGTCGCCCTCCCCGTACTCCCCCGGTCCCGTGCGGAAGAACCGCTGCAGGTGCTCCGCGCGGTGCGGATCGCCGGCGCCGTCCAGTTCCGCGCACAGCGCGCGTGCAAGGCTTCTCATCGCCGGCCGATCATAACTCGCCTACGGGCTCCGTTTGAGCCTTCGAGAAGCGATGAGGTCTCTCGTGCGCTATAGTTGCCATGAGCACTAGGCACATGACCGCTTCAGCCTCCGTTCATGCGAACGGTATGAGAGAAGCCCCGCACTACACGCGCCTCGACGCACACGATCGACTTCCCATCACGTCGCTGGAAACGTCGGTCCTCGTGTGCGGAAACGCAAGTGACGCTCTGGATTTGCTGCCCGACCGGTGCATTCGGACGGTGGTCACCTCACCGCCGTACTGGTCACTGCGGGACTACGAGGTAGATCGGCAGATCGGTCGCGATGACATCCTCGCGGACTACGTCGGAAGCATCGTGCAGGCGTTCGACAAGGTCCGCCGCGTGCTTGCCGACGACGGAACTGTCTGGCTCAACGTCGGCGACGCGTACACATCGGGCAACCGACGATACCGTGCACCGGACCGCAAGAACCGGGCGCGTGCAATGTCCGTCCGGCCGGTGACCCCGGAGGGACTCAAGCCGAAGGACCTGATTGGCGTCCCCTGGCGCTTGGCGTTCGCGCTTCAGGATGCGGGCTGGTGGCTCCGTTCGGAAGTGATCTGGTACAAGCCGAACGCTCACCCGGAGTCGGTGCGGGACCGGCCGACGAAAGCGCACGAGACCGTGTTCCTGCTGTCCAAGAGTCAGGACTACCACTACGACATTGACGCCGTGCACGGCCCGAGAGGACGCCGGCTGCGGACGGTGTGGGACATTCCGACGGAGCCCCTGAAGCGCAACGGCGCCATGGACGATCACCCGGCGATGATGCCGATGAAGCTGGCACGAAGATGCGTAGCGATCACCAGCCGGCCCGGCGACGTGGTGCTGGATCCTTACGCGGGTTCCGGGACGACGCTGATCGCGGCCCAGGACCTAGGCAGAAGATGGGTCGGCGTGGAGTTGAACCCGGCATACGTGAACCTGATCGAGCGCAGGATGGGTGCCGGGACGCCCACCCTCTTTGCGGCGGCCGATCCAGCCGCCACATGAGCCCCGATCAGCACCACAAGGACCTCGAGGCGCTGAAGGCCCGGATCGACGATCTGTCGCCGATGGCGATTCGGTTTGTAGCTCGCCTCATAGGGTCTCTTTCTTCCCCGCCACAGGCGACGGTGAATCCCCAGAGGACCTGGATTACGGAAAGCGCGGACTGGGTGGAGTACTTCAGCCTTGCGCTTTCGGTACATCACGGCACGACGATCGAGCCACTGGGCTTGACCGGCTTCGAGGTCGTGTTCTGCAGCGCCTGCAAAGCCGTCGAGTGGGACTACGAGAAACCGGCTTCGGCTACGCATCGGTTCGTCGACCTTGTGGTCCATGGCGGCACAGAGCCGGAACGGAAGCTCTCCCTGAAATCGACCGCGGCGCAACGGCTGTCTCAGACGACGGTCCACATATCCAAGCTCACGGAAGCGGCCTGGATCCAGGACATGCGGACGTCAAAGGAGCGCCGCCGACGCACGGTCGAGCTCTTTCAGGATTACATGGATGCAGTTGACGCGATCCTGATGCTCCGTGCATTTCGTAAGACCTACGAAACCCCGCACCGCTATCAGCTCGTCGAGATCCCCACGGCGATCTTCCGATCGATTCAGGACGCTCCGCTGAGCGCGTTTGCCGCCGATGGCCCGACGGTGGACTGCTCATATGCGGGCCTCGATGTCGCTGCTCGCGTTTCGCTGGACCGCTCGGACGCGAAGGTCACGGTCAAGCAGATCGCCCTCGAAGCGTGCACCGTCCATGCCGAATGGGATCTTGCGAAGTGAGGTAGCGGGAGCTACGCCCATGCCGCAGTGCGACCGTATCGCGGGCACCCGCTATCGCATCGACGGGGTCGTGGGGGACTATCTCGCCGGCAAGTACCTGACCGCCGCGGTGCAGGTCCTGCGGCTGACCGGCGACCGGGAGTTGCGCGAGGTGGTCGCAGGCGTCGTCGCCGAGCTGGTCTCGCTGCAGGCGGACAACGGCTACCTGGGGCCGTGGCCGTCGCCGTACGGGCTGACCAACCGCGCCCCCAACTGCCGCCAGGGGGCGCCGCTCTGGGACCCGGAGCGCGGCGGCGACACTTGGGACGCCTGGGGCCACTACCACGTCATGCTCGGGCTGCTGCTGTGGCACGCGGACTCGGGCGACGCGGCGGCGCTGCGCTGCGCCCGCCGCATGGCGGACCGCTTGTGCGAGTTGTACTTGGGCGCCACGTCGCCGCGGCTGGTCGACACCGGCTGGAGCAAGGTGAACCTGGCGCCGGCGCACTCGCTGGCGCTGCTCCACCGGGTCACTGGCGAGGCGTGCTACCTGAAGTTGGCCGAGCAACTCGTGGCGGAGTTCGCCGCCTGCGACGCCGGCGGCAATCCGCTGGCCGGGAACTACGTGGAGGGTCCGCTGTCCGGCCTGGAGTACTTCGAGCTGCCCAACACCGGCTGGGAGAGTCTGCACTCCGTCATGGCGCTGGCCGAGTTGTACCCGCTCACCGGCAACGAGCGGTACCGCGACGCGCTGCAGCGGATCTGGTGGAGCATCACCGCCACCGACCGCCACAACAACGGCGGCTTCAGCTCCGGCGAGATGGCGGTCGGCGACCCGTACGATCTGGGCGCGATCGAAACCTGCTGCACCATCGCCTGGATCGCGCTCAGCGTGGAGATGTTGCGCCTGACCGGCGATGCGCGGGTGGCCGACGAGATCGAGCTGAGCACGCGGCGCCGACGGTCCGGTCAAGGTCTGGCTCAACGGGCGGGCCGTCGACTGCCGCGACGACCCCAGCCACGAGGAGAGTCCGGAGGAGTACCGCACCGAGGTGGACTGGCGGCAGGGGGAAAACGAGCTGGTGTTCGCCCTCGACACCAGCGGCGGCCGGGCCGGGAGAGGCGTGCACATCAGCATCCCGGACCGCTGAACGGGCGCCGCCGCGACGAGCGGCTACAGGAGATGCAGCGTGCGGGCGAGAACGGCGCTGCCGACGCCGATCAGCAGGCCGACAGCCACTTCCGGGATGGAGTGGCCGACGTCGTGCGAGGTTTCCGGCCGGCTCGCCTCCGGCATCGGGGCGATCATCTGGCGCAGCGCCTCCGAGTTGATCTGGATCGCGCCGCGCACGCGGATCGCGTCGAAGATGATGATCACGCTGAACGCGCAGGCGATCGCGAACAGGTCCGATGCCACGCCGGCGCGCAGGCCGACGGCAGTCGTGAGGGTCGCGACGAAGGCGGTGTGGGAGGACGGCATCCCGCCGGCCGCGAACAGCCGGCGCCACGCGAAGGTGCGCGTGCGCACGGAGTGCGCGGCGATCTTGAAGGCCTGGCACCCAACCTGGACCACGACGGCCACGAGGAGGGATGCGCTCACACCGGCCGCCATCAGGACGGCGGATGCTACCATGAGCGCATGGGTTCTCTGGTAGCGCTGGTCTCCCGCGGTGACTTCGCGGTCCCCCCTGACCTTGCCGAGCGGATCGCCGCGGCCGGGGGCGAGCTGCGCCGGCGCGACTGCACCAGCGGCGCGGAAGTGGTCGACACCGCGCGCGCCGCGCCGGTCGTCTGGGTGTTCGGCGGGGGGCGCCTGATCACCGACGCCGTGCTCGCGGAGTTGCCCGACTGCCGCCTGATCGTTCGCAGCGGCAGCGGCACGGACAATATCCCGGTCGCCGCGGCGCGGGCACGCGGCATCGCCGTCGGCAACACGCCGGAGGCGACCCGCGACGTGGTGGCCGACCACACGATCGGCCTGCTCATCGCCCGGCACCGCCACATCGTTCTCAAGGACCGCGACATCCGCCGCGGGATCTACTCCCAGGGCAACCCGCAGACCGGCCCGGCGCTGGCCGGCATGACCCTGGGCCTGATCGGCTTCGGCCACATCGGCGCCGCGGTCGCCGCCCGTGCGGCCCCGTTCGGGCTGCGGGTGCTGGCGACCGATCCGGCCAGGAGCGATGCCGAAATCCGTGCCGGCGGCGCGGAGCCGGCCGGGCTGGGCGAGATCCTGCGCACCAGCGACTTCGTGTCCGTGCACGTGCCGCTGCTGGCGAGCACCACGGCGCTGATCGGCGCGGAGGAGCTCGCCGCGATGCAGCCGCACACCATCCTGATCAACACCTCGCGCGGCAAGATCGTCGATCAGGAGGCGCTGATCGCGGCACTCCAGTCGGGCCGGATCGCCGGCGCCGCGCTCGACGTGTTCGACCCGGAGCCGCTGCCGCCCGACAGCCCGCTGGTCGGCATGGAGCAGGTGGTGCTCACCCCGCACACCGCGGGCTCCGGAGCCGCGATGTTCCGCCAGTTCTGGGAGGACTCCATCACGACCATCGGCCACTTTCTGCGCACCGGCCGTCCAAAGTGGGAGGTGACCGCGTAGGCGCCGGGACCTGCAGTCGCTACAGTAGCGCTCGCAGACGGTCGCCGATCGCCTCCACTTCGGGCTCCGACAGGCAAGTCGGACTGAAACGGAGCAATCCCTCGCGCACGCCGCCGGCGTTGACGTGGATGGCCGGCTCGCCGCGCTGAAGTGCAGAGGTGAGCTCCAGGGCGTCGCGCCGCTCCGGGCGCACGTCCACGATCGGGATGCCGTCGCGACCGTCGTCGATGGTTGCCTGACACGGCGCGCCGTCCAACAGCTCGACGAGCCGATCGGACAGGCGCCGCCAGCCGGCGATCCGCTCGCGGTCGGGGATCGCCGCGAAGCGCTGCAGGGCGACCAGCAGGCCGGCGATCTGCTCCTTGCCGACCTTGCAGGGGCGGCCGATGCCGTGGTGCGGGGCGCCTGCCAGCGGCGGCTCGCAGGCGATCCACGACGGCGGGCGCCACAGCTCCGGCAGCACGTCCTGGTCGAAGAGCTGCAGCGCCGCCGCGCCCACCAGCCGGCGGCGGCCGCACAGGATGCCCGTCCCCTGCGGCCCGCCGATCGCCTTGCCCCCGGAGAAGCACACCAGGTCGGCGCCGGCGTCGATGAAGGCGCGCAGGTTGGACTGCGGCGGCAACCGGCCCGCGGCGTCGACGATCACCGGCAGGCCGTGGGCGTGCGCCTCGGCGATCACCTGCTCCAGTGGCGGCTGCGAGTAGGACTGGGCGACGTAGGCGATGGCGGCGGTGCGCTCGTCGATCGCGGCGCCCAGCTCCCACGCCTCCGTGTCGCGGACGCCGGCCCCTGAGAATCGATCGGCGATGCCGACCTCGACGAGCTCGGCGCCGGCGGTGCGCAGCGCATGGTCGTACAGGTTGCGATGGCTGCGAGGGATGAGGATGCGGTTGCGGCCCGCCACGTGCGGCAACCGCCCCATGCGGTCGGGATCGAGGCCGGTCAGGCAGGCGGCGGCACTGAGCAGTAGCGCCGCGGCCGCGCCGCTGGTGACCAGCCCGGCCTCCGCGCCGGTGTGCTCGGCGATGATCTCGCTGGCGCGCTCCTGCAGCGTCTCGATGGCCACGCACTGGCCCATCGCCTCCGCAACCGCAGCGGCCACCTCCGGATCGGCGCGACCGCCGCCCAGGCGGGTCGCGGGACCCGCGGCGTTGATGATCGTGGGGACGCCCAACCGGGCGAAGATGCTCGGCGCAGCGTCACTCTTCGAGTGAGGCTCGTTTCGCTCACGCACGGGTATTGCCGGTCGGCGTGGCCGGCCTGGTCAGCTCTCGTCGGGGAGGCCGTACCTGCGCCGGAACCGCTCGATGCGGCCGGCGGTGTCGACGAGCTTCTGCTTGCCGGTGAAGAACGGATGGGACGCGCTGGAGATTTCCAGGGTCACCAGCGGGTATTCGTTGCCGTCCTCCCAGGTCACCGTCTCCCTGGACTTGACGGTGGAGCGGGTCAGGAACTGGAAGTCGCTGGCCGCGTCCTTGAACACGACCGGCCGGTATTCGGGATGGATGTCGGGTTTCATCAGCCGTTCTCCGGTCGCGGGTCGCTCAACGGTCGCGGGTCGCTCAACGGACGCGCCACGTCCTTGAGGGTCAGGCCCTCGTCCTTGAGGAATCGCATCAGACCCTTCTTGTTCACCGTGCGCAGCGCCCGCGTCGACAGCTTGAGACGCACCATCCGGCCGAGCTCCGGCACGTACAGCCGCTTCTCCTGGACGTTGGGCCGCTGCACGCGCCGCGTCTTGTTGTGCGCGTGCGATACGTTGTTGCCGCTGAGCGGGCCCTTCCCCGTCAGCGCACATCGCCTTGACATGCCGGGAAGTATGCCCAAAACCGGCCGGCGAGGGAAGAGGGCGTCCCGGACATCAGGACGGACGGTCGCCGGCCAGCGTCACGCGGTGCATCACCCGCCGGAAGCCGTGATAGTCGTTGATCGGCAGGTGCTGGGTGCAGCGGTTGTCCCAGATCGCCAGCGAGCCGGGCCGCCAGCGGTAGCGGCAGGTGAGCTCCGGCTGCACCTGGTGCTGAAACAGGTACTCCAGCAGCGGCTGGCTCTCCGCTTCGCTCCAACCCTTGAAGTGCGACGTGTGCCCGCGGTTGACGTACAGCGCCTTGCGGCCGGTCTCCGGATGGATGCGCACGACCGGATGCTCGCTGGTCAGCACCGACGCCTGCGCGCCCTGCTCCCGCAGGCGCTCCTCCCGCGTCGCGGCCACCGCCGGCTTGGTGGAGGTGTAGATGGCGGTCAGCCCGGCGAGGGTCTGTCGCAGTCCCGCCGAAAGCCGCTCGTAGGCCAGGTACTGGTTGGCGAACAGGGTGTCGCCGCCGCGGGGCGGCACCTCCACCGCGTACAGCAGGCTGCCCATCGGCGGCCGCTCCAGGTAGCTGGTGTCGGTGTGCCACACGCCGCCGAAGGCGACCCGTTCATGCTCCAGCTTGGTGACCGCGGTCACCAGCGGTTCCTCGGGCAGGCCCTGAAGCTGCGGGTAGGCGAGTGGCTCGCCGAGGCATCGGCCAAAGGCGAGCAGCGACTTCGGAGTCAGCTTCTGAGACGGGAAGAAGATCACCAGGTGGTCCAGGAGTGCCTGCCGGATCTCCGCCGCCGCGTCCGTGCCGAGCGGCCGGCCCAGATCCACGCCGGTGATCTCGGCCCCCAGCGCACCGGACAGCGGCCGTGCTTCAATCAGTTCCATATCTCCAGTCCAACACTCTGGTATCGGTAGTCCGTGGCCTCGTCAACCCGTTTGACGGTACTCTGTCAGGGACTCATGACGACCCGCATCGGCATCATCAACGTATCGGATCGGGCCAGCGCCGGCGTGTACGAGGACACGCCGGGCAAGGCGGTGGTGGCCCTGCTGGAGCGCTACCTGACGACTCCGTTCGAGCCGGTCTACCAGGTCCTCCCCGACGAGCAGGACCAGCTTCAGGAGGCGATGTGCCGGATGGCCGACGGCGACGGCTGCTGCCTGATCGTCACCACCGGCGGCACCGGGCCGGCCCTCCGCGACGTCACGCCGGAGGCGACCGAGGCGGTCTGCCAGAAGATGCTGCCCGGCTTCGGGGAGCTGATGCGGCAGGTGTCGCTGCGCTACGTTCCGACGGCGATCCTCTCCCGCCAGACCGCGGGCGTTCGCGGCGGCGCGCTGATCCTCAACCTGCCCGGCCGCCCGCGCGCCATCGAGCAGTGCCTGGAGGCGGTCTTTCCCGCCATCCCCTACTGCATCGATCTTCTCGGCGGCCCGCGCCTGGAGTGCGACCCGGCCGAGATCACCGCCTTCCGACCCAAGGGGGCGTAGGAGTTCCAGACGGATGGACCCAGACGGATGGACGTAGCCACCCTGCCGACCATCGCGGACGTGCGCGCGGCGGCCGAGCGCATTCGCCCGCACGTGCACGCCACCCCGGTGTTCACCAGCCGGTATTTCGACCGCGCCGTGGGAGCGAGCCTGTTCTTCAAGTGCGAGAACCTGCAGAAGGTGGGCGCGTTCAAGAGCCGCGGCGCCTGCAACGCGGTGTTCAGCCTGCCGGACCACCAGGCGGTGGCCGGCGTGGCGACGCACTCGTCCGGCAACCACGGCCAGGCGGTGGCGTTCGCCGCCGGGCTGCGAGGCATCCCGGCGACGGTGGTGATGCCGCGCGGCACGACGGAGATCAAGCGCCGCGCCGTGCAGGGCTACGGCGCCCGAACCGTGGAGAGCGGACCGACCCTGGCCGAGCGGGAAGGGACCACGCAGCGGATCGCGGACGCCGACGGCGCGCACGTGATCCATCCGTACGACGACGCCGACGTGGTGGCGGGGCAGGGCACCGTCGCGCTGGAGCTGATGCAGCAGGCCGGTCCGCTGGACGCATTGCTGGTGCCGGTCGGGGGCGGCGGTCTCACGTCCGGCACCGTGCTGGCCGCCGGCGGAGAAGCCGGTGTCGGGGCAGGCGGTGCACCGGTCGTCTACGCGGCCGAGCCGAAGCTGGCCGACGACGCCTATGAATCGCTGCGGACCGGCGTGCGGCAGCCGGAACGGCCTCCCCACACGGTCGCCGAGGGGCTGCGCACCAGCCTGGGGGACATCACCTTCCCGCTGGTCCGGGATGGAGTGCGCGAGATCCTGCTGGTCGACGATCGCGAGATCGTGGCGGCCACGCTCGGCTTCATCACCCGTACCAAGCTGCTGATCGAGCCCTCGGCCGGGGTCGCGATCGCCGCGCTGCTGCGCCACCGGGAGCGCTTCGCGGGCTCCCGCGTGGGCGTGGTCCTGACCGGCGGCAACGTCGACCTGGCCGCTCTGGGCGCGCTTGCGGAGGGAATCGATGGCTGAGGCGGCGGTTGCCGTGCGGCCGGCGGCGCCGCCGCCGCCGCGGGAGACGGTACAGGGGGTCGCCGACTTCCTGGCCGAGTTGTCCGGCCGGGTGCGAGGGGAGCTGCGCACCGACACCTATACGCGCATCCTGTACAGCACCGACGCCAGCATCTACCAGGTGATGCCGCACGGCGTGCTGATCGCCCGCGACGAGGAGGACGTGCACGCCGCCGTGGAGGCGGCAGCCCGCCACCAAGTGCCGATCCTGCCACGCGCGGCCGGCAGCAGCCTGGCCGGCCAGGCGGTCAACGAGGCGCTGGTCATCGACACGTCGCGGTTCCTGGACCGGGTGGTGGAGCTCGACACCGAGGAGCGCTGGATCCGCCTGCAACCGGGCATCGTGCTGGACGCGCTCAACGGCTACCTGCGCCCGCACGGGCTGCAGTTCGGGCCCGACCCGGCTTCCAGCAACCGCGCCGCGATGGGCGGCATCGTCGGCAACAACTCCACCGGCTCCCACTCGATCCTGTACGGCATGACCGCCGACCACGTGCTGGGCATGCAGGCGATCCTGTCCGACGGCACCCGTTGCCGGTTCGGCCCGCTCGACGCCGACGGGCTCGCCGCCCACCAGGCCCGGCCGGGCCTGGAAGGCTCGGTCTATCGCGGCGTGTCGGCCATCGCCGCCGGCGGGCGCGAGGCGATCCTGGCAGGAACCCCCGCCCACTGGCGGCGCTGCGGCGGCTACAACCTGGACCGGTTCGTGGACGGGGCCAGCTTCACCTACCCGCAGGATCCCCACTTCAACCTGGCCAAGCTGGTGTGCGGCTCCGAGGGCACGCTGGCGGTGATGACCGAGCTGACCCTCAACCTGGTTCCGGTGCCGGCCCACACGGCGCTCGCGGTCGTGCACTTCGATGACCTGTTCATGGCGCTGTCCTCGGTAGAGACCATCCTGGAGACCGACCCGTCGGCGGTGGAGTTGCTCGACAACTTCGGCCTGACGCTGGCCCGCGAGGTGCCGCAGTACGCGCGGCTGATGACCGGCTTCATCGCAGGCACCCCGAACTGCGTGCTGATCACCGAGTACTCGGGCGACAACCCGCGGGAGTTGAAGCAGCGCATCGACGCGCTGGGCGATCACCTGCGCCGCCACGGCGTGCGCGCCACGGTGGTGCCGGCGCTCGACCCCGCGCTGCAGACCGACGTGTGGACGGTGCGCAAGGTCGGGCTCGGCCTGATGATGAGCATCAAGGGCGACTACAAGCCGATCCCGTTCATCGAGGACGCGGCGGTCCCGGTCGAGCACCTGGCCGAGTACGTGACCAGCATCGAGCGGTTCTGCAACGACATCGGCACCCGCGTGGCCTACTACGCGCACGCCAGTGCCGGCTGCATCCACATCCGGCCGCTGATCAACGCCAAGCTGGCCGCGGAGGTGGACAAGCTGCCGGTCATCTCCAGCTTCGCGCTGGAGCTGCTCGGCCGCTTCGGCGGCAGCCTGTCCAGCGAGCACGGCGACGGCCGCGCGCGGAGCTGGCAGAACGAGAGCTTCTTCGGCCCCGACCTGTACCGGCTCTACCAGGAAGTGAAGGGCACCTTCGACCCGCACGGCATCCTGAACCCCGGCAACGTCGTGGACGCCCCGCCGATGACCGAGTCGCTGCGCTACGGCCAGGAGTACCGCACGCAGCCGCACCGCGAGCACCTGGCCTTCCGCAGCGACCACGGCTTCACGCGCGCCGTGGAGATGTGCAACGGCGCCGGCATCTGCCGCAAGCGGACCGAGGGCACCATGTGTCCGAGCTTCATGGCCACACGCGAGGAGGAGCACTCCACGCGCGGGCGGGCCAACGCACTGCGGGCCGCGCTGTCCGGCACGCTCCCGCACGACGAGCTCACCAGCGAGCGCATGTTCGAGGTGATGGACCTCTGCATCGAGTGCAAGGCCTGCAAGGCCGAGTGTCCGTCGTCGGTCGACATGGCCAAGATCAAGATCGAGTTCCTGGCCACCTACTACGACCGGCACCGGCTGCCGCTGCGCTCCCGGCTGTTCGCGGACATCGGCCGCGCCAGCCGGCTGCTGGCAGGGCCGCTCGCCGGCGCGGTCAACCGGCTGGTGGCGCCGGCGCCGGTCAGGCGTCTCCTCGAGCGGTTCGCCGGCATCAGCGCTCAGCGCACCCTGCCGGCGTTCAGCGGCAGTCCCTTCCCCGCCTGGGCTCGCCGCCGCGGGCTCGACCGCGCGCCGTCCGGGCGCGCGGTGGCGCTGTTCCCGGACACCTTCAACAGCTTCAACACGCCGGAGGTGGCGCGCGCCGCCACCGAGGTGCTGGAACAGGCCGGTTTCGCGGTGACCGTGCCCGAGTACGGCTGCTGTGGGCGGCCGATGCTCTCCAAGGGCCTGGTGCGGCGCGCCCGGCGGGCCGCCCGCGCGACCGTCGCCCGCCTGGCGCCTCTGGCTCGTGCCGGCGTGCCGATCGTCGGGCTGGAGCCGAGTTGCGTGTCGGCCATTCGCGACGAGTACCGGTCGCTGCTGCCTGACAACGAGGACGCTGCGCTGGTCGCCGAGCATGTGGAGACCTTCGAGGAGCTGGTCGCGCGGGCGCACGCGGACGGCGAGCTCGACCTCGACCTGAACGGCCACCACGGGGGGTTGCTGCTGCACGGTCACTGTCACCAGAAGGCGCTGATCGGCACCGGTCCCAGCAAGAGCACGCTGGGCCTCACCGGCGCGGAGGTGACCGAGGTGGATTCCGGCTGCTGCGGCATGGCCGGCTCCTTCGGCTACGAGGCCGAGCACTACGACGTGTCGATGACGATGGCCGAGCGGCGCCTGCTGCCGGCCGTGCGGTCGCTCGACGGCGGCGCCACGGTGGTCGCAGCCGGCACCAGCTGCCGGCACCAGATCATGCACGGCACCGGACGCCGCGCACTGCACCCCGCCGAGGTGCTGCACGCCGCGCTGCGCGGCAACAACGACTCCCACGGCTCGAACGGAGGCTGATCACGGATGAGCGACCACTTTGACGCACTGGACGAACTGCGCGCCGGCAACCGGCGGCTGCGCTACTACCGGCTGGGTGCCCTGCAGGACGCGGGGCTGACGCGGCTGACGGAGCTGCCGTACTCGATCCGCATCCTGCTGGAGTCGGTCCTGCGCCACGGCGCGGCCGAGGGCGGGCCGGCGGTGACGCGCGCGCACGTCGAGGCGGTCGCCGGCTGGCAGCCGCAGGCCCCGGAACGGCCGAGCGTGCCGTTCATGCCGGCGCGCGTGGTCATGCAGGACTTCACCGGCGTGCCCGCGGTGCTCGACCTTGCGGCGATGCGCGATGCGCTCGCGCGTGCCGGCGGCGACCCGCAGCAGGTCAATCCGTCGATCCCGGTGGACCTCGTGATCGACCACTCCGTGCAGGTGGACCGCTTCGGGTCGGCGGACGCGCTTGCGCGCAACGCAGAGATCGAGTTCGAGCGCAACGCCGAGCGCTACCGCTTCCTGCACTGGGGGCAGCAGGCGTTCGCGAACTTCCGGGTCGTGCCGCCGGCGACCGGCATCGTCCACCAGGTCAACCTCGAGCACCTGGCGCCGGTGGTGGGCGTCGACGACCCCGCCGACGGCACCCCGGCTGTGGCCTATCCCGACACCGTGGTCGGCACCGACTCGCACACCACCATGATCAACGGCCTGGGCGTGCTCGGCTGGGGCGTGGGGGGCATCGAGGCGGAGGCGGCGATGCTTGGCCAGCCGTCCGACCTGGTGCTTCCCGACGTGGTCGGCATGCGCCTGACCGGCCGGCTCTCGGAAGGGGTCACCGCGACCGACCTCACCCTGACGGTCACGCAGATGCTGCGCGCGCACGGCGTGGTGGGCCGCTTCGTCGAGTTCTTCGGTCCGGGTCTGGCGGGCCTGGCGCTGCCCGACCGCGCCACCATCGCCAACATGGCGCCGGAGTACGGCGCGACCGTCGGCTTCTTCCCGGTGGACGATGAGACGCTGCGCTACCTGCGGTTGACCGGGCGCGGCGAAGACGAGGTGGAACGGGTGGCCGCCTACTGCCGCGCCCAGGGGCTGTTCCGCACCGACGACGCGGAAGACCCGCGCTACAGCGCCACCCTGGAGCTGGACCTGGCATCCGTGCAGGCGGCACTGGCCGGCCCCAAGCGGCCACAGGACCGCGTGCCGCTGGGCCAGATGAAGCGCCGCTTCGCGGAGTCGCTGGCGGCGCCGGTCGAAGAGCGCGGGTATGGGCTCGACGCCGCCGCGCGGCAGGCCTCCGCCGAGTTCGGCACCAACGGCGACCGCGCCGACCTCCGCCACGGCGCGGTGGTGATCGCGGCCATCACCTCGTGCACGAACACCTCCAACCCCAGCGTCATGATCGGAGCCGGCCTGCTGGCACGCAACGCCCGGCGGCGCGGGCTCCGCGTGGCGCCCTACGTCAAGACCAGCCTGGCGCCCGGCTCGCGCGTGGTCACCGACTACCTGGGTTCCGCCGGCCTGCTCGCGCCGCTGGCGGAGCTGGGCTTCGACGTGGTCGGCTACGGCTGCACCACCTGCATCGGCAACTCCGGACCGCTGCCTGCGGCGGTGACCGCAGCCGTGGAGTCGGCCGACCTGGTTGCCGCCGCGGTGCTGTCCGGCAACCGCAACTTCGAGGGCCGCGTGCACGCGACCGTGCGCGCCAACTACCTGGCATCGCCGCCGCTGGTGGTCGCCTACGCGCTGGCCGGCACGGTCGACATCGACCTGACCAGCGAGCCGATCGGCCGCGGCGACGACGGGGCCCCTGTCTACCTGCACGACATCTGGCCCAGCAACGCCGAGATCACGGAGGCTGTGGCCGATTCGGTCAGCGCCGACCAGTTCGCGGACCGCTACCGCGACGTCTTTTCCGGCAATCCGGCGTGGAGCGCCATCGAAGGCTCAGGCGGCACGCGCTACGCGTGGGAGTCGGATTCGACTTACATCCAGGAGCCGCCGTTCTTCGCGGACTTCGGCCGTGAGACGCCGCCGGTGTCGGACATCGCCGGCGCGCGCGCGCTGCTGGTGCTGGGCGACTCGATCACCACCGACCACATCTCTCCGGCCGGCGCCATCGCCGCCGACAGCCCGGCCGGCCGCTACCTGCTACAGCACGGGGTGGCGCGCGCCGATTTCAACCAGTACGGCGCGCGCCGCGGCAACCACGAGGTGATGATGCGCGGCACGTTCGCGAACATCCGCATCAAGAATCAGATGGTGGCCGGCACCGAGGGCGGCGTGACCGAGCACCGGCCGTCCGGCGAGCGCCTGTCCGTGTTCGACGCCGCGGTTCGCTACCGCGATGAGGGCGTGCCGCTGATCGTGCTGGCCGGCCAGGAATACGGGGCCGGTTCCAGCCGCGACTGGGCCGCCAAGGGGCCGGCCCTGCTCGGCGTGCGTGCGGTGATCGCGCAGAGCTACGAGCGCATCCACCGCTCCAACCTGGTCGGCATGGGGATACTGCCACTGGAGTTCCAGCCGGGCGAGTCCGCCGCCGGCCTGGGCCTGTCCGGCCGCGAGCGGTTCGACGTCAGCGGGTTGTCCGGCGGCCTGACGCCCGGTCAGCAGGTGGCGGTGACGGTCACGTCCGACGACGGCGCGGTGACCCGGTTCACCGTCACCGCCCGCATCGACACCGACGTGGAGGTCGAGTACCTGGCCGCCGGCGGCATCCTGTCCAAGGTCCTGATGGACCTGGGCAGGCAGGACTGACCGCCCAGTACGAGCGCGGCTGCGGCAGCCGGTGCCGAAATCGCGCGGTTGACATCCTCCGTAGTTAGCTATGACCTTAGCTAATATGGACGAGTTGCAGGTGACGGTGAACGTCCATCAGGCAAAGTCGCAGCTCTCGCGCCTGCTGGCGCGGGCGGAGGCGGGCGAGGACGTGGTGATCGCTCGCAACGGCGACCCGGTCGCGCGGCTGGTCAGCGTCAGAGGCACGCGCGGCACACGCCGATTCGGGGCTTTGAAGGACCACGTCGTCGTGGACGACGGCTTCTTCGAACCCCTTCCGGAGAGCGAACTGGCTCGCTGGGAATCGTGACCCGTGAGGATGTTGCTGGATACGCACGCCCTGCTGTGGTGGCTTGCCGGTAACGAACGGCTGTCCCCAGCGGCGCGCGGGGCGATCGCCGACCATGCCAACGACGTACTGGTCAGCGCGGCGTCCGCCTGGGAGATCGCTACCAAGTACCGCCTGGGGCGCCTTCCTGGCGCGGCGGCCGTCGCCGAGGATGTCACCGGCTGCCTCCTGGACCAGGGCTTCCAGCCGCTCGCGATCACCGTGGCCGACGGCGAGCGTGCCGGGCGTTTGCCGGGTCCGGTCCGCGATCCCTTCGACCGGATGCTGATCGCGCAGGCCCTGACGCTGGACATCGCCCTGATTTCGGTCGAGCGGCCGTTCGACCGGTACGGCGTCCGTCGCCTATGGTGAGCATGTGACCGGCACTTCATCCCTTCCGTCGACATCTCTGCCATCGACGTTCGGCCAGCTCAAGGCATCCGGCTACCGGCAGCGCTCGGTCAAGGAGGAGCTGCGCGCCAACCTGCTCGCCCGCCTGCACGCGGACCAGCCGCTGTTTCCGGGCATCATCGGCTACGACAAGACCGTGCTGCCCGGGATCGTCAACGCGATCCTGTCGCGGCACGACTTCATCCTGCTCGGCCTGCGCGGCCAGGCCAAGTCGCGCATCCTGCGCGCGCTGGCCGGCTTCCTGGACGAGTACGCGCCCGTGATCGCCGGCAGCGACCTCAACGAGAGCCCGTTCGATCCGATCCTGGCCGCCTCCCGGCAGCGCGTGCGGGAGCAGGGCGACGACCTGCCGATCGACTGGATGCACCGCGACGAGCGCTACCACGAGAAGCTCGCCACCCCCGACGTCACCGTGGCCGACCTGGTCGGCGACATCGACCCGATCAAGGCGGCCACCAAGCGGCTCTCCTACGCCGACGAGGGCGTCATCCACTACGGGATCGTCCCGCGCACCAATCGCGGCATCTTCGCCATCAACGAGCTGCCCGACCTGGCGCCGCGCATCCAGGTGGCGCTGCTCAACGTGCTGGAGGAGGAGGACATCCAGATCCGCGGTTTCCCGATCCGCATCCCCCTGGACATCCAGCTCGTCTTCTCCGCCAATCCCGAGGACTACACCAACCGCGGCAACATCATCACGCCGCTCAAGGACCGCATCGACTCGCAGATCATCACCCACTACCCGGACCGCATGGAGCACGCCATGGCGATCACGGCGCAGGAGGCGTGGACGGAGCGCGACGCCGACTACGAGCTGCGCGTGCCGCGCTACTTCAAGGAGTTGATCGAGGAGGTCACCTTCGAGGCGCGCAAGAGCGAGTTCGTGGACCAGAAGTCCGGCGTGTCGGCGCGCATGCCGATCGCGTTGCTGGAGAACGTGCTCAGCAACATGGAGCGGCGCGCCGCCCGCCTGGGCGAGCCGGTGATCTACCCGCGACTGACCGACCTGCACACGGCGCTGACCGCCATGACCGGCAAGATGGAGCTGGTCTACGAGGGCGAGCAGGAGGGCCCGGTGCTGGTGGCCCGCAAGATCATCGGCCAGGCGGTCAAGCGCACCTTCCGCCGCTACCTGCCGACGCCGGATGTGCGCTCGCGCGATGGCGGCGAGCGCGGCGGTCAGCGGCGCGCCGGGCGATCGGGGCAGGCAGAGCGCGCGGAGCGGCCGGAAGCGGACGAGACCGACTCCGTCTATCAACCCATCGTGAGCTGGTTCGCGGAGGGGCAGACCGTGGACACCTCGGACGACTTGGCCACCGAGGAATACATCCGCCGATTCGGGCGGGTGGCGGGGCTGCGCGACATGGCCGCCGAGCGCTTCCGCATCGACGAGCCGGAGGAGTTGGGGCTGGGGATGGAGTTGGTGCTGGAGGGCCTGCACCAGCACTCCATGCTGTCCAAGCGCGACCTGGAGAGCTCCACCTCCTACCGGGACATGCTCAAGGCGATGTTCGACCAGATGACCGACGACGACACCGCCTGAGGCGGGCTCCATGCACTGGCGCTACCTGAAGTGGGACGACTCGCTGGCCGCGGCGGTGGCGGCCTTCGAGGATCTGCTCAGCCTGTTCAACTTCCTGCTGCTGCAGGCGTCCGGCGACGTCGACCGGGTGCTGCAGTGGATGCGCTACCTGCAGGAGCGCGGCATGATCGACGCGGACGTCGACCTGGAGGAGTTCCGCGACCGGCTGGAGGACGAGAACCTGATCGAGCGCGACGGCGACGGCGGCTACAGCCTGACCGCGCGCGGCGAGCAGCGCATCCGCAAGGAGTCGCTGGCGCTGGTCTTCCGCAACCTGGCCAAGGGCGGCTTCGGCCAGCACCGCGTGCCGCACACCGGCGAGGGCGGCGAGCGCACCACCGAGACGCGCGGCTACCGCGCCGGCGACCCGATCACCCAGATCGACGCGCTGGGCACCATCAGCAACGCCGTCAAGCGCGGCGGGCTGGACGACATCACCCTGCAGGAGCAGGACTTCGAGGTGTACGAGAGCGAGCACCAGTCGTCGTGCGCGACCGTGCTGCTGATCGACATCAGCCACAGCATGATCCTGTACGGCGAGGACCGGATCACCCCGGCCAAGCAGGTGGCGCTGGCGCTGTCCGAGCTGATCATGACGCAGTACCCGCGCGACAGCCTCCACGTCGCCTACTTCGGCGACGACGCCAAGCTGATCGACGTGGGCAGCATCCCCTACCTGCGGGTCGGGCCCTACCACACCAACACCAAGGCCGGGCTGCAGCTCGCGCAGTCGGTGCTGCGCGCCGAGCGGCACGCCAACAAGCAGGTCTTCATGATCACCGACGGAAAGCCGTCGGCCATCTTCGAGGACGGACGGATCTACAAGAACTCCTTCGGGCTCGACCCCAAGATCGTCAACCAGACGCTGGACGAGGCGGCCGAGTGCAAGCGCTACGGGATCGTCATCACCACCTTCATGGTGACCGAGGACCCGTACCTGGTGGAGTTCGTGGAGGAACTGTCACAGGTCAACCGCGGGCGCGCCTACTACGCGGCGCCCGGCGAACTGGGCGAATATATCTTCGCCGACTACGTACGCAACCGCCGCCGCGGCGTGCGGTAACGCAACCCTACAGGAGGACACGATGGGAGTTCGAAAGGCACAGGCGGAATGGAAGGGCGATCTCAAGGGCGGCAGCGGCACGATGTCGATCGGCGGCCGCTTCGAGCAGCCGTTCACGTTCAGCTCACGGTTCGAGGAAGGCGCGGGCAGCAACCCGGAGGAGCTCCTGGCGGCGGCACACGCCGGCTGCTACTCGATGGCGCTGTCGCACGGGCTGGCCGAGGCCGGCCACGCCCCGACCCGCGTCAGCACCACGGCGGATGTCTCCCTGGAGATGACCGACGGCGGCCCCACCATCACCACCATCGCGCTGGTGTGCGAGGCCGAGGTGCCAGGCATCGACGACGCGAAGTTCCAGGAGATCGCGGAGGCCACCAAGAGCGGCTGCCCGGTCTCCCGTGCGCTGGCCGGACCGGAGATCACCCTGCAGGCGACGCTCCGGTAGACGATCGCGTGGGACACGCTCAGTTCGTCGCGGGAAGCTGAGCGCGTCCGGCGTGGTGCTGCATGAGGCGTGACGACAGGATCGCTGAGATGGCGATGACGATCCGCCGCGAGCTTCCGAACTGCGCAACGTTGCGTGCGGAGGTGCGGGAGGAGATCCGACAGCCGGAGCGAAATCCGCGCGTGCTGGGATCGATCACGCACGACTTCTACAACAGCTGCGAACGGTTGTTCCGGCGGGTCAGCACGCAAGTCAACGGGTCCTCCTATCTCGGCGACGTGTGGGAGAAGGAGCTGCTGTTCCGCATGACCGTGGCGGTGCCCGGCGTCAGGCCTCGGGTCATCAGTGAGGAGCTCGCCGCGGAACTCGACGAATACCTCTCGTTCCGGCACGTGTTCCGCAACATCTATGGATTCGAGCTCAAGGGAGACCGGCTCGCCCGGCTGAGCGAGAGGCTGGAAGGCGTCGCCCGGCGATTCGAGCAGGAGATCGAGACGTTTCTGGCCGCTTTGGATGACGTAGCCGAAGCCCCCGCCGATTGACCGCATCGTGCGGCCCCGCGGGGGTACGGCGGCGCGTTCAGTCGCCGAGTGGCTTCGAATCGTCGGCGTCGCGCGTGCGCACAAGGTGGTACTTGATGCGGCGCATCGACTCCATCGCGGGCTCGCCGCCGATCTCCGCCACCTCATAGGCGATCATGTCGAACAGCGCGAGCAGCATGTAGCGGGCAGGGGTCGGCACCAGGATGTTCGCCGGTTCCCCGATCTGGAAGGGCACCACCTCCGCTGCTGCCTCCGCGAGCCGCGAGTCGGGCGCCGTGATGGCGATGGTGTGGCCTCCGTACTGACCGGCGACCTCGGCCGCCTGCACGATCGGCTCGTAGTTGCCGGTAATCGACAGCAGGATCAGCACGTCGCGGCGCTTGAGCGTCGCCGCCATCATGAGTTGCAGTTGGGCGTCGTTGCAGTGGGTCGCCCGAATCCCCAACCGGAACAGGCGGTTCTCGGCTTCCATGGCCGCCATGGAGGAACCGCCACCGCCCCCGAAGATCAGCACCCGCTCGGCGCTCGCGATCGTCGTCGCCGCGCGTTGCAACGCTTCCCCGTCGACCTGCTCGGTCAGCGTGTCCAGTACCCGGCGGAGCGATGAGATGATCTCCGTCACTGCCTCGGTGGTCTCGATGAGCGCCAGCGGCGGGTGCAGGTAGCGGTCGCCGACCGCCTGCATCTTCGCCAGGGCGAGCTTCAGGTCGCGCAGCCCTTCGCAACCCACCGAGCGGCAGAAACGCGTCACCGTGGAGGTGCTGACCCCGGCCCGCGCCGCGATGTCGCGTGTGTGGGCGTGCACGGCGAAGTCGACATCCGAGCAGACGAGGTCACCGACGCGCCGCTCCGCGCGGCTCATGGTCGGGGTGGCGCGAACGATCTGCGAAAGCAGATCGCGCGTTCCGCTCTTTCCATTCCCGGTATTCGTTTTCATCACTCCCCCTTATGGCGCTGCGGGGTTGACATTTCTGAAAACCATTTTCAATGTAGCGCCACCACCAGCATGATACGCGGTCATTCGCGTACAGGGTGACAGGAGGAGGAACGATGAGAAACTTCCGATTCTCAGCTCGAATCGTCGCCGGTGCTGCGGCCCTGGGTCTGGCGCTAGCCACCGCTCCGGCGGCGTTTGCCGACGGGACGCTGCGCTACGCGACCGTCGGCGAGCCGCCGAGTCTGGACCAGCACGTGGTGACCTCGGACTTGGCGACCACCATCGCCCATCACGTGTTCGAGGGGCTGTATACCTTCGACGGCAACTACGAACCGCAGCCGCTGCTGGCTACCGGCGAGACCGTGAGCGCCGACGGCAGGACCATCACGATCCAGCTCCGCGAAGGGGTGACGTTCCACGACGACCAGCCCATGACGTCGGCGGATGTCGTGGCATCGCTGAAGCGCTGGGGCGAGCACGGGTCGCGAGGCAAGCTGCTGTTCGCCAACATCTCCGATGTCTCGGCGGCCGGGAGCAATGCCGTCACGTTGACGTTCACCACGCCCTTCGGGCCCTGGAAGAACCTGATGGCGTTCATCAACGGGGGGCCGGCCATCTATCCCGAGCGGATTGCCGCAGCGGCCGGCAGTGCCCCGATCGACGTCTCCGACTACATCGGCACCGGACCGTACCGATTCGGTGAGTGGCGGCCGAACCGCTACGTCGAGCTGGTCCGGTTCGACGGCTATGCCGGGCCGACCGGCGACCCGAGTGGATACGCGGGCGAGCGGGTGGCCGACTTCGAAACGCTGCGCTTCATTCCCGTTCCCGATCCCGGTACGCGCGTCAGCGGTCTGATGGCCGGGGACTACGACTACGCCGAGAGCATTCCGAGCGACCTGTTTGACTCTTTGGATGCCGACCCGGCGGTGGAGGTGGTCCTGAACGGTGGTCCGATCTTCGGCCTGGTGTTCATGAACTCGAAGGCGGGGCCATTGCAGGAGAACTTCAGCCTGCGCCAGGCGATCCAGGCCGCGCTCAACAAGGAAGACGCGCTGCGCGTATCGATCGGCCCGGAGAAGCTGTGGCGCGCCAACGGCTCGTTCCTGCCGCAGGGCAACTTCTGGTACTCCGATGCCGGCGCGGCGAGCTTCAGCGAGGGGGATGCCCAGAAGGCACGCGGGCTGGCCGAGGAGGCCGGCTATGACGGGACGCCGATCAAGTTCCTGGTGTCGACCAACTACGCGTTCCACTACGACCAGGCGGTGGTGTTCACCCGCCAGCTCCTGGAGGCCGGCATCAACGTGCAGATGGTGGTCGTGGACTGGGCGACTCTGATCCAGAAGCGGGCGCAGCCGGACCAGTGGGACCTGTTCTTCACCCACCACGGCTTCGTCCCGGATCCGATCCTGATCTCCGTGATGAACGACAACTACCCCGGATGGTGGACGACGGCGGAGAAGCAGGAGCTCGCCGGCGCCTTCACGGTCACCAACGATCCGGGAGACCGCAAGGCGACCTGGGACCGGATCCAGGAGCTGATCTACCTGCAGGTACCGACCATGAAGACCGGCGACGTCTACACGTACAACATCGCCTCGCCGGCGCTCTCGGGAATCGAGGCCACGACGTTGATCTGGCCTCACTTCTGGGGCGTTTCCAAGTAGCGCCGCCTGGCTCTCCCCGGCCGTGCAGGGGATGGTGCCCGGTCGCCGACCGGGGCACCATCCGTGCACGGCGTGCGTGACCGGCTGTCGCGCACATCGGCTCCATCGTGCCCCGCTACCTGCTTCGTCGACTCGGGACGTTCGTGCCGACGCTCCTGGCGGCGTCGTTTCTTGTCTTCATCTTCGTCCGCCTGATTCCGGGCGATCCCGCCGCGGTCCTCCTGGGAGACGCCGCGACGCCGGAGGAAGTGGCGACCCTGCGCGGCGAGATGGGGCTCGATGCGCCGCTTGCAGTCCAGTATGTCCACTGGCTGCGCGCGGTGGGCCGGGGCGACCTGGGCCGTTCGGTCTTCTTCCAGGTACCGGTCCTTGAACTGATCGTCGACGGACTGGAGACCAGCACGCTGCTGGCGCTCATGACCATGGTCTGGATCGTCTGCCTCGGGCTGCCGATCGGGATGCTGGCCGCAGCGCGGCGCGCCAGCCGCTTCGACCAGATCCTGTCCGGGATCGCGATGTTCCTGGCGTCGGTGCCGACCTTCTGGGTCGGGCTGTACCTGATCCTCATCTTCGCCGCCACGCTCGGCTGGCTGCCGAGCTCCGGGTATCCGTCGATCTTCGGTGACGGCGGTTTGGCGAACCTGCGCCATCTGCTGTTGCCGTCGGCCGCCCTGGCGGCGCCGAACGCGGCGCTCATCATCCGCCTGACGCGCGCCAGCATGCTCGACGTCGCGGGCGAGGACTACGTACGCACCGCTCGCGCCAAGGGTGTCCATCCCGCCCTCGTGGTCGTCCGGCACGTGTTTCGCAACGCGCTGCTCACCGTGGTGTCCGCGCTTGGGTTCACCATCGCCGCGCTGATCTCTGAGGCGGTGGTGACCGAGACCGTGTTCGCGCTCCCCGGCGTGGGCCGGACGGTCGTGCAGTCGATCCTGCGGCGCGACTATCCGGTCATCCAGGGCGTGATCCTGATGATTGTGGTGCTGTACCTGGTGATCAACCTGGTCGTCGACCTCCTCTACGCGTGGCTCGATCCCAGGGTGAAGCTGCGATGATTCCGGCGCCGCTGAAGCGCCTGTTCACCGGCCGGCATCTGGCGCTCGCCGGCTTCGTGATCATCCTCTGCATCGCCGCGTGCGCGCTGTTCGCGCCGTGGGTGGCGCCGGCGGACCCGAACGAGATCGATCCGCTGGCCAGGCTGTCACCGCCGGGCGCGGCGCACCTGTTCGGGACCGATCACTTCGGCCGGGACACCCTCTCGCGGGTGATACACGGGTCGCGCATGGCGCTCCTGATCGGGGTGGGCGTGGTGGTGCTCGCCCTGGCCGGAGGCGTGCTGTGCGGGGTCGCGTCGGCGATCTTCCCGCGCCTCGGCATGGTGCTGATGCGCGGCGTCGACGTGCTCATGGCGTTTCCGTCGCTGCTGCTGGCGCTGGCCCTGATCGTGATCCTGGGCCGCGGGGTCGAGAACTCGATCGTCGCCATCGGGGCGGTGTACCTGACCACGACGGCGCGCATCGTCTACGGCGTATCGCTGCGGTTGAACTCCGAGTCGTGGGTGGAGGCGACCCGCGGCATGGGCGGCAGCACGGCGCGTATCGTTTTCCGGCACCTGCTGCCGAACCTGTTGTCGCCCCTGTTCGTGCAGGCCAGCTTCGTATTCGCGTTCGCGCAGCTGCAGGCGGCTTCGCTCGACTTCCTGGGATTGGGCGTGCCGCCGGAGACGCCAACCTGGGGCAACATGCTCGCCGAATCGAGGATCTACATCACGCGCGCCCCGTGGCTGCTGCTGTTTCCCGGGCTGATGATCGCGCTCAGCGCGTTCTCACTGAACGTGGTCGGTGATGCGGTGCGCGACCGCCTTGACCCGCGTCTCAAGGACGCGTTCTCGACGCGGGCACGCTGATGCAGGCGCTCCTTGCCATCCGCAACCTGGTCCTGGAAGCGCGCGTCGATGGGGCGCGGAGGGCCGTCGTCGAACGCCTGTCGCTCGACGTCCGGCAGAACGAGTCGATGGCGCTGGTCGGAGAGTCGGGGAGCGGCAAGAGCCTGACCGCGCTCGCGATCATGGGTCTGCTGCCCGAGCCGGCGGTGACCGTGGCGGCCGGGAGCATCGAGCTCGGCGGCGTCGACGTGCTGGCCGTCCCTCCGAGGGAACGTCGAGCGATGACCAGCCGCGACGTCGCGATGGTGTTCCAGGAGCCGATGACGGCGCTGAACCCGGTCGTCCGGATTGGCGATCAGATCGTCGAGATGATCCGCGCGCACGAGCCGGTCAGCCGCCGCGCTGCCCGGGCGCGGGTCGTGGACCTGTTGGCGATGGTCCGCATCCCGGAGCCGACCGCACGCCTGCGCGCCTACCCGCACCAGCTCTCCGGCGGCCAGCGGCAGCGGGTGATGATCGCCATGGCGCTGGCGTGCCGGCCGCGGCTGCTGATCGCCGACGAGCCGACGACCGCGCTGGACGTGACCGTGCAGGCGCGCATCCTTGCCCTGCTGCGCGAGCGGCAGGCCGAGCTGGACATGGCCATGCTGTTCATCACCCACGACCTCGGCGTGGTGGCCAACGTCGCCGACCGGGTTGCGGTCATCTACTGCGGCCAGATCGGCGAGTGCGGTCCGGTGGAACGGATCTACCGTAGCCCGGCACACCCGTACACCCGGGCGCTGCTGGCGTGCGTGCCCGACGCGGCTCGGGCCGGCGACCTGTTGGCGACCATCGCGGGTCAGCTCCCGGCGCCGGCCGATGAGCTCACCGCGTGCCGCTTTGCGCCGCGCTGCGCGCTGGCCGACGAGGGGTGCCGGCGCACCGTTCCGTCACGGGCGGCCGTCGCCGGAGAGCATGCAGCGTTCTGCCATCATCCTCGAACCGGGACTGAGCCATGAGCGGGATGCCGCTGCTGCAGGTGGAGGCGCTCACGGTCACCTATGCGTTGCCGTCGCAACGGCTGTTTCGTCCGGGCCGGCGGTTCAGGGCAGTGGACGGCGCATCGCTCACCATCGAGCGTGGGGAGTCCCTGGGTCTGGTGGGTGAAACCGGATGCGGCAAGACGTCGTTGAGCCGGGCGATCTACGGGCTCGTGCCGGTTTCGTCCGGAACGGTGCGCTTCGACGGTGCGGACCTCACGGTTGCCGCCGGCGCCCGGAGCCGCGAGTTGCGGCGCGGCATGCAGATGATCTTCCAGGATCCTGGCGCGTCGCTGAACCCGCGCATGCGGGTAGGGCAGGCAATCGCCGAGCCGCTGGAGATCCACGGGGAGGGCACGCGCCAGTCCCGCCGCGAGCGCGTGCGTGAGGTGCTGGAGGCGGTGGGACTGGGCGCAGACGATGCCCGCCGGTACGCTCACGAGCTCTCAGGCGGTCAGCGGCAGCGGATCGCCATCGCCCGTGCAGTGGTGATCCGGCCCACGCTGATCATCGCCGATGAGCCGGTCTCGGCGCTGGACGTGTCGCTCCGTGCGCAGATTCTCAATCTGATCGCAACCCTGCGGCGGGAGCTCGGACTGGCCTTGTTGTTCGTCTCGCACGATCTGTCGGTGGTGAGCTATCTGTGCGATCGCGTGGCGGTGATGTACCTGGGACGCATCGTCGAGACCGGCCCGGCTGCCGAGGTGCTGGCGGAGCCCGCGCATCCCTACGCCCAGGAGCTGGTCGCCTCCTCACCGGTGCCGGATCCGGCGCGGCCGATCCGCTCGTCAGCCCCGGACGGAGAGCCGCCCAACCCTGCCGCTCCACCTGCCGGGTGCCGGTATCATCCACGCTGTCCCCACGCGACCGAGCGCTGCCATGAAGAAGAGCCGGACCCGCGCGACTACTCGCCCGGCCGCCGCGTGGCGTGCCACCACGCCGAGCAGATCGCCGTAGCGCTGGATCGGCGCGAAACCACCTGACGGCGCAGCGTTCGCTCCCGAGTACCGGATCTGCTCAAACAGACGTCTATTTCGTCACATCTCGTTGTATGGTTAGCGGTTCATAGATCACATGGAACGATTCGTTGAGGGGGCTCTGCGCCGCTGGCTCGCTCGCCGCCGGCGCAAGCCGCTGGTCCTGAGCGGGGCTCGTCAGGTCGGCAAGACCACACTCGTGCGTCGGTTCGCCGCCGCCTCCGGCCTGGGGCTGTGCGACGAACCGCCGCGGACAGCGTCCCGGTGAAGCTCAGGATCCTGTCGCTGCCGCTCTACGCCGTGGATGCACTTCCAGGGATCATCGACCGGTTGCGCACGCGATCACTGTAGCTGACAACAGATCCGCGTTCTGAAGACGCTAGCCATACGAGGCACCTGAACCGTCGACTCCCATAATGCCGGCAATGGGCGCGGCGTGACGGACTGCGTTGCGGATGGCAGCGCTCACGCATTCGACCGCAAGCGCCGCGACCAAGTCGAACGGCGCGGTGTGGCTGCCCGACGCCAGGGCGTAAGCGGTATCGCCGTCGTAGGTCGTGTGGGCCGGCAGCACGGCACGGGCGATGCCGTCGTGGGCTCGCTGGGCCAGGCGGCCGGCCTCCGGCTTGCTCATGGCGGCGTCGGTGAGCACGGCCACCAGGGTCGTGTTGGTTCCCGCGACCGGGAACTGGGCCGACTGCGGCAGCCAGCGCTCCGGCGTGCGGTCGGCAAGCCAGCCGGCCTCGTCACGCGCGCCGGCCAGCACCCGCCCGTCCTCGCCAAGCACGTCGCCGACCGCGTTCACGACCGCCAAGGCGGCCACTAGGGTGCCCGCGGCGTCGCGCTCGGCGTAGCCGACGCCACCCTTCATCATCGATGCACGACCGGCCCACTTGCCGACGGTAGCGCCGGTACCCGCGCCGGCGTTGCCCTGTGCGGTCGGCGGTAGGGGCAGCCTCCGCGCCGCCTGGCACGCCGCGTAACCCACCTCCGCGTCCGGGTGGACGGAGCCGCCCGCGAGCCCCAGGTCGTAGATCACGCTGGCCGC
The DNA here is from genome assembly GCA_965208175.1 of Spirochaetia bacterium. GTDB lineage: Bacteria > Spirochaetota > Spirochaetia > SZUA-6 > Bin103 > CATQHW01. The sequence goes on from CBDBOG010000002.1 coordinate 322,892, forward strand.
GACGATCGGGATCGGCTTGACCGGCGTCGGGTGGCCGACGCCGCGCTTGGCCAGATAACGCATCACGCCGTCGGCGGCGGCCAGCCCGAAGGCGCTGCCGCCCGTGAACAGCAGCGCGTCCAGGCGCGCGATCGGCTTGTCGACGGCCAGAAGCGCTGTCTCCCGCGAGCCGGGCGCCGGGCCGCGCACGTCGACGCCCGCGACCGTGCCTTCCGGGCACAGGATGACCGTGCAGCCGGTCGGCGCGTCCGCGTGCCGGGCGTGGCCCACGCGAAATCCGCCGATGGGGTCCGGGACCTGCGCTGCGCGTCGTTCGGTAGCGGCCATGCGCCTACTGTGCATCAGAACGCGTCGGCGGTGCCTTCGCGCTCCTCCGGATCAGGCCCGACGTAACGCGCCCGTGGCCGCATCAGGCTGCCCTCCCGGTACTGCTCCAGCGCATGCGCGACCCAGCCGGCGGTCCGGGCGACGATGAACAGCGTCTCCGACGCGCCGGCGGGCAGGCCGACCACGGCGGCCAGGACCGCCAGCGCCATGTCGACGTTCATGGGCGAATCGACCAGCAGGTCGCGCACGGCGTCGTCCAGCGCATCGGCCAATTCCAGAGCCGGGTGTCCGGGGGCCGCCGCCCGCAGGTGGTCGAGCAGCGCCACGGCGCGCGGATCGCGCGTCCGGTAGACCCGGTGGCCGAAGCCGTGCAGCGGGCGGCGCGAGCGCAGGTACTCCTCGACCACCCCTCGCGCGCGCTCGGGACGCCCCACCGCGCGCAGCAGCTCGGTGACCAGCGTGCTGGCCTGCCCGTGCAGCGTGCCGTGCACGGCGGCCAGTCCGGCCAGCACCGCGTGGTATGGGCTGGCGCGGCCCGAGGCGGCGACGCGGGCGGCCAGGGTGGAGACGTTGAGCTCGTGGTCGGCCAGCAGGATCAGCGCCGGCTCGATCAGCGCGGTGGCCCGCGCCCGGTCGGCGGCGCCCCAGGCCGCCGCCAGTGCCTGCGCGGCCCGTCCCGTGGACGGATCCCGCGGACCACGCGCCGGGCTGCCTCCGGCGACGCAGGCCAGCTCCGCGCGCAGGATGCGCGCCCCGGTACGCCTGACGGCTCCCGGGCGCAGGTCCTCCGCGGCAGGGTCCGCGGCCGCCAGGCGCGGCAGCACCGACTGGAACGCGAACCACGGCTCCAGCGGGCGTCCATCCGAACGCAGCCACTCGGCGGGTACCGCGGGCGGGGTCGCGTCCTCCGGCGCGACGACCGCGGCGTCCAGATCGCCGCTCCAGAGCAGCCCGATCACCTGCTCGAAGGTGGCCGTGGCAGCCAGCGAGGTGGCCGGCAGTCCGCGATAGTAGAGCTCCTCCTCCGTGATCAGCGTCAGCGACGAGTCCAGGATCGAACCTTCGCTGCGGGTGAACGCGTGATGGGCGGCCGCGGCGGGATTCGCGCGCACCTCGACACGTCGCCGGAGCCTCTGCACATCGGCGCTCAGGTAGCGGCGCCGGCGCCCGCCGCCCACCGGCTCGGACCTGATCCAGCCGCGGCTCACATAGGCGTAGAGCGTCTGCGGCTTGACGCCGAGCGTGGCCGCGGCCTCGGCCGCCGTCAGGAAGGCCGAGTCGGACGGAACCGGATCGCCAATATATTGATTTATTGATCAATCTTGACAGAGCTTCGCTGGGAGAGCAACCGTGCAGCCATGGCCAGCACGAAAACCGACGGACTGCGCGGCGTCGAGGTCGCCGCCACGACCCTTTCGCACATCGACGGCCAGGCCGGACGCCTCACGGTATGCGGATACGCGATCGAGGACATCGCGCCGCGCTGCTCGTTCGAAGAGGCGGCCTTTCTGCTGTTCGAACGCCGCCTGCCGGTGGTCACGGAGCTCGCCGGCTTCTCCCGGGAGCTCGCCGCCGCGCGGACCGTGCCCTCGCCGGTTGCGGAACTCGCGCGTCAGGCCGCGGCCCTCGGCATCGCGCCGATGGACGCGCTGATGACGCTGGCCGCGGCGCTGCGCCGTTCGGACCGCGATCTGCAGCCGGCGGACATCGTTGCCGGCCTGATGACGGTCGCCGGGCGCTACGCCGGCCTCCGTGCCGGAGTCGAACCGGCAGAGCCGCCGGAGGAATGCTCCCACGTCGAGGCGTACCTGCGGCTGGCGTTGGGCCGCGCCCCCCATCCGGCCGCGATGCGGGCGCTGGAGACCTATCTGATCACGGTGATGGAGCACGGGCTGAACGCCTCGACGTTCGCGGCGCGGGTGGCGGCCTCCGTCCACAGCGATCTCCTGTCCTGCACCCTGGCGGCGCTCGCCGCACTCAAGGGGCCCCGCCATGGCGGCGCCCCCGGCCCGGCGCTCGACATGATCAAGGAGATCGAGGACGTCGAGCACGCCGCTGACCATCTGCGCGCCGTGGTGGCGCGCGGCGATCGTCTGATGGGCTTCGGCCACGGCGTCTACCGCACCCGCGACCCGCGCGCAGACGTCCTTGCTGCGGCGCTGGAAGCGCTCATCGGCACCGGGGTCGACGGTCACCGGCAGGCGCGGGCGCTGTACGACAAGGCACGCGCCGTCGAGCGCACGGCGCTGCGGGTACTGGAGGAGCACCGGCCGCAGGCCCACCTGCAGACCAACGTGGAGTTCTACACGGCGCTGCTGCTCGCCGCCGTGGGTCTGGACCGGGAGCTGTTCACGACCACGTTCGCAGTTGCGCGGGTGGTGGGCTGGCTCGCCCACGCGATCGAGCAGCGGGACTCGAACGTCCTGCTGCGCCCCCGCGCCGTCTACCGCGGCGAGCACGGCCGCCGCTGGGCGCCCATCGCCTCCCGCTGAGTGTTGTCGCGGACTTTCCGTTCCATTCTGTCAGGCGTCACTTTCGGTTTACGCTGCGGACCCCACATTCGTTCCGAAATCACAGTCGCCGGAAGGCGACGGAGGAGGAGCGAAGATGAAGCGCTCAAAGGTATTCGCAATCGCCTTGGTGGCGATCATCGGTGCGGCGGCCCTCGGATCGGCCGTGGAGGTCGTGGGCGAGACGGAGCATGGGACCCGGCTTGCACCCACGCATCAGATTCTCGACTTGCTCGCGGAGCAGGGGCTCGACGTCGACCAGCTCGACGGCGAACGGGCTCAGGACCTGATGAAGGAGCTGACACGGGACGAGGAGGTCTATACCGACCTGAAGGCTCTCATCCACGGCGAGATCTGGCGCGGTCTCGGTGCCGGTTTCGGAACGCTCACGTATGCAGGCGACGACGAAACCGAGGCCGAGGCCGTCTACATGGACATCGCCGGCTACCTGTGGCGCCTGTACCTCTCGGAGGAGTGACCGTGCGCGCTGCAGACGGAGGGAGCTGCAGGTAGCACTACCTGAAGCCCCTCCTGAAGGTCAGCCGAGGTGCCGGTGCCTGCAAGCGGCCAAGCCGATGGGCCGGCGCCTCGGTTCCTTTCGCGAGCGTAGCACGACGGCGCCCGCGATACGCCATGTCCGCCTCATGGTACGGTCCCGATCCACATGGGACTGAAACGAACCAAGACATGCGGCGAGCTCCGAGCCGCGGACGCCGGGTCGCCCGTAGTGCTGGGCGGCTGGGTCGCTTCCCGGCGCGACCACGGCGGCATCCGGTTTCTCAACCTGCGCGACCGCTACGGCGTGACGCAGGTGGTGGTGGACGAATCCTCCCCGCAGGAGGCGCACGACACCGCGGCAGACCTGCGCGACGAGTACTGCGTCGCGGTGGCCGGTATTGTGCGCCTGCGCCCCGCCGAGATGGCCAACGCCGGCCAGGCCACCGGCGAGATCGAGCTGGCCGCGACGCAAATCGAGGTGCTGTCCACCTGCGACCCGCTGCCGTTCGCGATCGGCGACACGGTCGACGCGCGCGAGGAGCTGCGCCAGACCTACCGCTACCTGGACCTGCGCTCCGGCGTCATGCAGCGCAATATGGCCCTGCGCAGCGCCGCCACCGCCGAGGTGCGCGCGGCGCTCACCGACCAGGGCTTTCTGGAGATCGAGACACCGACGATGATGCGCTCCACCCCGGAAGGGGCACGAGATTTCATCGTGCCGTCGAGAATCTCGCCCGGGCGTTTCTACGCGCTGCCGCAGTCGCCGCAGATCTTCAAGCAGCTCCTGATGGTGAGCGGGCTGGACCGTTACTTCCAGATCGCCCGCTGCTACCGGGACGAGGACACGCGCGGCGATCGCCAGCCGGAGTTCACGCAGATCGACCTGGAAGCGAGCTTCGTGGATCGCGAGGACATCTTCGGCGCGGTGGAAACCATGCTGGCGCGCGTGTTCGCGCGCTCCCTGGACCAGGCGCTGGACATCCCGTTCCCGCGCATCACCCACGAGAAGGCGATCGACCGCTACGGGTCGGAGAACCCCGACCTGCGCTTCGAGCTGCCGCTCGTCGACTTCGGCGGGGTCGCCGCGCAGACGGACTTCAAGGTGTTCCGCTCGGTGCTGGACGGCGGCGGCGTGGTCAAGGCGCTGACCGTTTCGGGCGACGGCCTGTCGCGCGCCCGCATCGACGCGCTGGAGCAGCAAGCGAAGGCACAGGGTGCCAAGGGGCTGGCCTGGACCCGAATCACATCGGACGGACTGGACGGCGGCATCGCCCGCTTCCTGGGCTCCGTGGTTCCGCAGGCGATCGAGGCGCTGGATGCCTCTCCGGGCGACGTGGCGTTGTTCGTCGCGGACGGCCGTCAGACTGCCTGCGAGTCCCTCGGTGCGGTGCGCACCGCGCTCGGCGCGGAACGGCATCTCGACGGTCACCGCTTCTGCTGGATCACGGACTTCCCACTGTTCGAATGGAACGAAGACGAGGACCGTTGGGACTTCAGCCACAACCCGTTCTCACGGCCGCAGGAGCAGGACCTGGACCGCCTCGAATCCGATCCGGGATCGGTGCGCGGTGAGATCTACGACTTGGTCCTCGACGGCACGGAGCTCGGGTCCGGCTCGATCCGGATCCACGACCGCGCCCTGCAGGAACGGGTGTTCGCGCTGATGGGCATCGACCGCGAACAGGCGAGGCGGCGGTTCGGCTTCATGCTCGACGCGTTCCGCTACGGGCCGCCGCCGCATGGCGGCATCGCCTTCGGGCTGGACCGGCTGGTGATGCTGATGGCCGGGCAGCCCACCATCCGCGAGGTGATCGCCTTTCCCAAGAACACGGCGATGGCGTCGCTGATGGACGGCTCGCCGTCACCGGTCGACGCCGAGCAACTCGCGCAGGTAGGGCTGCAGATCACCGCAACGGAGGATGACGATGGGTAAGTACAGCGACACTCGCCAGGACTTTTGGCGATCGCAGTTCGAGGCGGCCAAGCCGATGGGTCCGTACCTTGCCGACGGGAAGGACACGCACCGCGCGAAGTGGGAGGCGATGGCAGAGCGCATCGCACTGGGCGACGAGCAGCGTCAGCGCGCCGCGACCTTCGTGCGCACCATGCCGGTGCTCTGCCTGAGCGGCATCTGGTGCGGGGACTGCGTCCGCCAGGGGCCGATCCTGGAGGGGATCGCCGCCGCCTCGTCGGGGGTCGACCTGCGCTTCGTCGAGCGGGTCGAGGACTCGCTGGCCGCGGAGCTGCGCATCAACGGCGCGCTCAAGGTGCCGGTGGTGGTGCTCTTGTCGGAGGACTTCTTCGAGGTTGCGCGCATCGGCGACCGCATGCTCAGCACCTACCGCAAGAAGGCGCAGCGCGAGCTGGGACCGACCTGCGAGGTGGGCCTGGTTCCGCCGGCGGCGGAAGAGCTGACGGTCGAGATCGACGAGTGGCTGGACGAGTTCGAGCGGGCGCAGTGGATCCTGCGCCTGTCGCCACTCCTGCGGGAGCGTTACGGCGACTGATCGGCTTCAGTCTCAAGGCTGCCAGCTCTCGCCGGTCTCAAGTCGATGAGCCAGAAACCGGATGCCCTGGTTGTCAGCGGGGTTCAGCCAGAGCATGCGCCGGAACACGGCCGCGGCTTCGTCTCGGCGGTTCAATCGCCAGAGGCACAGGCCGTAGCCGTGGAGACAGCGCAGGAAGGGGCGATTGTCGATCAGGCCCCAGGAGAGTACTCCGTCGAAGGCATCATCCAAGGAGAGCTCGCCGATTCGAACCCCCACCTCGTAGTGACGTAGCGCGATCTCGGGGCTGCCGTCGAAAACCGCGTGCCGAGATGAGCATGTGCGTCAAGGGAGCGCAGATCGGACTGACAGAGGTCCATGAGGATCTTCCGTGCGGCGGCGCCGTCGCCGGCCTCGCGGAGCTCGTTGGATTCGATGATCGGGTCCCAGTCGTCGTCAGGATCGTCGCCGGGTAAGACCTGCTCCATTTCGAACAGCGGGCGACACCCGCCGGCGATGACTCGTAAGGCCCATGCGGGAACCGGCTCGTCCTCCTCGCCCCAGTATTCCTCCGCGGGATCCCATTGACCGAAGCTCTCCAGTCGCAGAGGTTCGAGACAGAGTGCCGATGCGTCGATCCGCGCAGATGCGATCTCACCGGACAGGTACGGGTGGGTCCCGAACCGCCACTGCTTGTGCGGCGCGACGCTCGCGATCTGGCCCGGTACGATGCCCCACAGCCCGGTGGCCCGTAGCGTCACCTCACGGCCGTCGGCCAGCACGCGGCAGCGGGCAGTTCGGTCCCTGACCGAGAGCACGACCAACGCCACGTCGTTGCCGCCAAGATCGGGGTCTTGAGGGTTGGCCTTGTACGCGCTCGGCTGCCCGGCGGCGGCCGGGAAGGGCTGCAGGCCGAGCCACCGCCGGTACGCCGCCAGGTGAACGGCAGCGGGCGAGTCGCGGGGGAGTACTACGTCCGCGGCAGAGACCTCGTGCTCGGATCCGTCATCCCGGCGACACTTCGCCGTCAACCCGCGCCGCTCGTTGCCGTCGAAGTTGAACTCGACGACCGAGACCGGCGCACCGATGACGAGTGCGTCGGCGGGCAGGTCAAGCGCGTCCTCGAACCTCTGCCGCAGAGCCCAGAGCTGCTCGCCGTCGCCATAGGCGTCAACCAGGATGCTCTCCAGCAACTCTTCCACCTCGCGGTTCCGCCGACCCTCTCCATCCGGCATCGTCACATGCCCCAGACCTGGATGTCGGGGCCACCGGCGGACGGGCGGCGGTGGTGGAACACCTTGTCGTCCCAGCTCCGGTCCTCGTTACGGTCGAAGATCACCAGATGGCCCGCTTCCGCCGCGCAGCGGTCCACGTAGCCGGCGGTCTGCTCGACTCCTTCGCCGATGGTGCTCTCCAGGCTCCTTCGCGGGTGCAGCACCTTGCACTCGATCACGAACCGGCTCACGCGGTCGTCCTGCGGCCAGGTGATCAGCAGGTCGGTACGTCCACGCCCCAGGCCGTACTCCCGTTCGATGCGCCCGCCGCTGTTGACGACGCGCTGCAAGTACGCCTGCAGCAGAAGCTGCGGACCCGCTTCCCTGTAGTGAAAGCGCTCCACCCAGTGCTCGGAGTGCTCGCGGAAGAAGCGCTGGAAGGCTTCGAGCAGCGCGACGACGTTCAGACCTCCGTCCGGATCGACGTACCACGCCGCTTCCTGGACCAGCCCCTCCTGGGTAGCCCAGGTCAATTCGCGCGGCACGACCTCCGCATAGATCGGATTGGCCATGCGTAGCGGCGGATCCCGAGCGATCAAACCGAGGTCGCGAACGTATTCCACGTCACGGCCCGTGTGATCGCTCTCGGCGGCACCACTCAGGATCGGCTCGACGACGCGCCGCACGCGCTCTTCCTCCAGCCGGTCGGTCAGATAGTCCAGGTGGGTCGCCCGGCGCTGGATGAGGCGCTCGCGGGCCTCCAGGACAGCGGCGGCGACGACCCGGCGCGTCCGATCTCTCCCGGCTTCCACGGAAAAGCAGGTCTCGGCCGCCAGCGCGTTCACCAGCCACGGTTGACCCCGGGTCTGCGTCCAGACCTTGTCCAGGGCGTCGGGCGTAAACGCCTGTCCGGTCTCCTCGGTGTGCTGAGCCAGCAACGCCAGCGTCTCGTCCCGCGAAAAGTCGCCCAGTCGGAGCGACTTGGCCTTGATGTTGAACGGACTTCCACCGGTGAGGGCGGGTTTGCCGGAAGGGGAGTCGATGCGGTAGTCGGCGACGTCGCGCAGTCCGCACAGGACCACGCTCTGCGGAAAGCCGTCCGGGCGGCGGTCGTAGCCTGCCCGCAACTGGCGCAGCACCGACAGCAGCGTGTCGCCGACCAGGGTATCGATCTCGTCGAGCAGCAGGATCAGGGGATTCGGATCGGCCTCGGCCCAGCCGGTCAGCGCCGCGCGCAGGGCGCCGTTGGGACCCGACTTCGCCAGGATCGCGGGCCACCGCTCGTCCAGAAGCCCGTCGCCCAAGGTTGCAAGCGCCCGCGATGCCAGTTCGTCGAGGATGGCGCGCAGCGCCTCCTCCTTGTCCTCGCGCGCCGCCTGGGCGCCTTCGACGTTTGCGTACACACACCGGTACGTCCCGACGGTGCCGCTGTTGAGCAGGTCGCGCAGCGCCAGCAGCGCCGAGGTCTTGCCCGTCTGGCGCGGCGCGTGCAGGACGAAGTACTGCTCGTCCCGAACCAGGCCGAGCACGTCGTCCAGATCCAGCCGGCTGAGCGGCGGTACGCAGTAGTGCTTGTCGCTGCGGACCGGGCCGGTGGTGTTGAAGAAGCGCATGGACGAAGTATGGCTCCCGGTGGTGCCCGTTTCTCTGGAACGGTAGCATGCGCACTGTGGAGCAGGCGCAAGAGGACCAGACGACGGCGCTGCTGGAGCGGCACCGGCAGGCCGGCCATACGCCCAACCGCCTGATCGAGGAGAAGAGCCCCTACCTCCTTCAGCACGCGTACAACCCGGTCGAGTGGTACCCGTGGGGCGACGCCGCCTTCGAGCGCGCGCGCCGGGAGGACCGGCTGGTGTTCCTGTCGGTGGGCTACGCCACCTGTCACTGGTGCCACGTGATGGCGCACGAGTCGTTCGAGGACGAGGCGGTGGCCGCGTTCCTGAACGACAACTTCGTCTCCATCAAGCTCGACCGCGAGGAGCGGCCTGACATCGACCGCATCTACATGGCGGTGGTGCAGGCGACCAGCGGCTCCGGCGGCTGGCCGATGACCGTATTCCTCACGCCCGACCGGCGCCCGGTGTTCGGCGGCACGTATTTTCCGCCGCGCGGCGCGTACGGCCGGCCCGGCTTTCCGGAAATCCTGAGGCGGCTGGCGCAGATGTGGCGCGAGCGGCGGGATGAGCTGGACCGGGCGGCCGGATCGGTGGTGGACAGCATCCGCGGCTACCTGGAGGGCGCCCCGCAGGCGTCGGACCCGGGCGCGGTCGACCTGGCGGCGGCCGCGGCCGGGGCGGCGGCCGGCTACGACGCCCAGGAGGGCGGATTCGGTCCGGCGCCGAAGTTCCCGCGGCCGTCGGTGGTGTCCCTGCTGCTGCGCCACCCCGACGCGGACGGCAAGGAGGGCCGGCGGCACCGCGACATGGCGCTGCACACGCTGGACGCGATGGCGGCCGGCGGCATGTACGACCATCTGGGCGGCGGCTTCCACCGCTACTCCGTCGACCAACACTGGCGCGTCCCGCACTTCGAGAAGATGCTCTACGACCAGGGCCAGCTCATGCGCGCCTACGTCGAGGCGTACCAGGCGACCGGCGCCGAGCGCTACGCCGGGGTCGCCCGTGACACCGCCGACTACCTGCTGCGCGACCTGACCACGGCCGACGGCGCGTTCTGCTCGGCGGAGGACGCCGACAGCGCGGTCTCCGCCGACGACCCGGAGCACACCCGCGAGGGCGCCTTCTACCTGTGGGACTACGACGAGGTGCGCGCCGTGCTCGACACGGAGCCATCGGCCGATCAGTTCATCTATGTCTACGGACTCGAGCGCCGCGGCAACACCCTGAGTGACCCGCACGGCGAGTTGGGCACGGGCAACGTGCTCTATCGCTCGGCGAAGCGCGACGCACAGGCGCTCCGGCGCCTGCCACGTCTGGAAGATGATCTGGCGCGCTGCCGGCAGGTGCTCTTCGACCTGCGTGCGCGGCGCCCGCGGCCGCTGCTCGACGACAAGGTGATCGCCGGCTGGAACGGGCTGGCGATCGGCGCGCTGGCGTTGCTGGGAGCCGCCGCCGGCCGCGACTCCTACGTGCAGGCCGCCGCGCGGGCGGCCGACTTCGTCCTGGCTGCCATGTGGGACGGCGAGGCCGGCCGGCTGCTGCGCCGCTACCGGGAGGGCGAGGCGCGGTTCGACGGCTCCCTTGCCGACTACGCGGCGCTGGCCGACGGTCTGATCGACCTCTACCAGGCCGGCGGGGAGGCGCGCTATCTGCTCGCGGCCGAGGGGCTGGCCGACGCCATGCTGAGCCGCTTCAGCGCTGCCGACGGCGGTTTCTACGACACCGACGGAGCGGCCGACGACCTGCTGCTGCGCAGCCGCGAGCTCTCCGACGGGGCGGAGCCGAGCGGCCTGTCACTGGCGATCCGCGCCATGACCCGGCTGGGACGCATGCTGGGCCACGCCGACCTGGCCGGTGCCGCGCTGGCGGCGGCGCGCCTCGGCGCCGGAGCGGTCGAGCGGGCGCCGGCGGCGGTTCCGGAGCTCGCGATCTCGGTCGACCTGGCCGTCGCGGAGCCCGCGCAGGTGGTGCTGGCCGGGGCATCCGCCGATCCGCGCCTCCGCGCGCTGCGGCGAGTGGTCGGAGCTGCGTTCCTGCCGCGCGCGGCGGTGCTGTGGGCGGCGGCCGACTCGCCGCTGGCCGACCGCGTGCCGGAGCTCGCGGCGATGGCCGCTGCCGGCGAGCCCACCGCCTACGTCTGCAGGGGATTCGTCTGCGATCGCCCGACCACCGATCCCGAGACGCTGGCCGGCCAGCTCGCCGAGTTCTCGTAGTATCCTCTTTGGTCGAGAGAGACGGTGGTGCCATGAGTGCGCTGGTGGACCCGACGCTGGCATCCAAGCTGGCCGGCGGCACACCGTCGCAGAGGGTGGATACCCTGTTCGCCTATATGCGTAGGCGCGGCCAGTCCTTCTACGATGAATCGGTCACGCAGCTCGATCACGCGCTGCAATGCGCGCGCCAGGCCGAGCTGGCCGCCGCCGACCCGGTGCAGGTGGCCGCGGCCCTGCTGCACGACCTCGGCCACTTCCTGGTCGACGAGCATGACGATCAGGCCGATTTTCTGACCGAGGACCTGCTCCACGAGGAGGTCGGCGCCACGTACCTGCAACCCTTCTTCATCGAGCGGCTCACCGAGCCGGTACGGCTGCACGTGCCGGCCAAGCGCTACCTGTGCACGACCGATGCCGCCTATCACGACGGCCTGTCGCGCGCATCGAAGCGCAGCTTCCAGCTCCAGGGAGGGCCGATGTCCGCCGCCGAGCAGGCGGAGTTCGAGCGCAACCCGCATGCGCGGGATGCGGTGCGGCTGCGCCGGTGGGACGACCTGGCCAAGGTGAAGGGCTTGGCGGCCGCCGGGCTGGAACGCTACCGGGACGCCGTGCGGAGCTGTCTGCGCTGAACCGGCGCCGGCCTGCGCGGGCCTACAGCAGATGGCCCATCCTGGTGCGCTTGGTCTCCAGGTAGTCCTGGTTGAACGGATTGCCGGAGGTGATCAGCGGAATGCGGTCGGTGACCGCGATCCCCTCCGCGCGCAGCCCCTCGATCTTGCCCATGTTGTTGGTCAGCAAGGCGACCGAGCGCACCTTCAGCAGCTCCAGGATGCGCGCGGCGATCCGGTAGTCGCGGGCATCGACGGGCAATCCGAGGTGCTGGTTGGCCTCGATCGTGTCCATGCCCTCGTCGTCCTGAAGCCGGTAGGCGTGCAGCTTGTTGATCAGGCCGATGCCGCGGCCCTCCTGGCGCAGGTAGATCACCGCACCGCACGGCTGCGAGCCGATGTGGTACAGCGCGGCGTCGAGCTGCTCGCGGCAGTCGCAGCGCTGCGAGCCGAACACCTCTCCGGTCAGGCACTCGGAGTGGACGCGGACCGGGCAGTCCTCCACCCCGTCAATCTCGCCGTGGATGATCGCCAGGTGCTCCTGCGCATGGTCGTCGGTGCTGAACGCGGAGAGCCGGAACTTGCCGAAGCGCGTCGGCAGATCCACGGTGGTCTCCAGTTGCACGCCGTTTTCCGTCTGTCCCATTGCGACTCTCTGGCACAACCTATGGCGTAGGCGTTCCTGGGTCAACGTTCGCGGTCGGGAACGGGATCGGCGCGTTCAGACTCGCCTGCGGCCTCGCGACGACCGGATGGTCTGCGTGAGCAGCGCGAACGCCTCCTCCACGTCGTCGACCTTGTGGACGAGCTCCAGGTCGGCGGCGGTGATGGCCCCCCACTCCACCAGCTTCTCGAAGTCGACCACGTCATCCCAGTACTCGCGGCCGTAGACGATTACCTGCACGGGGCGCTGCACCTTGCGCGTCTGCAGGAGGGTCAGCACCTCGAACATCTCGTCCATGGTGCCGTAGCCGCCGGGGAATACCACCAGCGCCCGCGCCAGGTACATGAACCAGAACTTGCGCATGAAGAAGTAGTGGAACTCGACGGCCAGGCCCGGGGTGATGTAGGGGTTGGGCGCAGGCTCGTGCGGCAGGCTGATGGCCAGGCCGACGCTCTGCCCGCCAGCTTCGGCGGCGCCCCGGTTGGCGGCCTCCATCATGCCGGGACCGCCGCCGGAGCAGACGACCAGCTCATTCTCGTGCCCGGTTTCCCTGGCCCACGTGGTGAGCCTGCGTGCCAGCTCGCGGGCATCCTCGTAGTAGGCGGCCAGCCGGATCTGGCGCTGGGCGTAGCGCATCTCGGCGATGGACACGGCGGCTTGCCTGCCGGAGGCGGCCGCGCCGTAGCGCTGCTCCGCCTCCGCCATGGGAAGGGTCCGGCTCGATCCGAAGAACACGATGGCGTTGCGGATGCGGCGGCGGCGCAGGCGCGCCTGCGGCTCCAGGTACTCGGAGAGGATGCGCATGGTGCGGGCGTCCCGGCTGCGCAGGAATGCCAGGTTCTCGTACGCCTTGCTGATGGGCTTGGGGTCGTTCGGCTTGGAGTCGGTCGGCGTGTCGCTCATGGCTGATCGTCCGCGGCGGCCCGCGCTCAGCGGACGCCGGTCGGTACCGGCACCGAGTCGACGACGCGCTGCAGGACGGTCGCGGCGTCGAGGTTCTCGATGCGCGCCTCGGCGGACAGCACCAGCCGGTGCGGGACCACCACCGGCAGCATCGCGCGCACGTCCTCCGGCATCACGAAGTCGCGCCCGTCCGCCAGCGCGAATGCCTGCGCGGCCAGCAGCACGTGCTGGGAACACCGGGGGCTGGCGCCCAGCTTCAGCAGCGGGTTGTCGCGGGTGCGGGACGCCAGGGCGATCACGTAGTCCTTGATCGAGCCGTCGACCTGCACCTGCCGGACGGCGCCGCGCAGTGCCACGATCTCCTCGGCGCCGGCCACCGGCCGCAGATCCGTCAGCGGGTCGTCGCTCTGGAAGCGGTCCAGGATCTCCTTCTCCGCCCGGTCGGTCGGATAGCCGAGCGAGAAGGAGATGCCGAAGCGGTCCAACTCCCCCTCCGGCAGGTGGAACACGCCGACGAAGGTGACCGGGTTCTGGGTGGCGATCACGAAGAACGGCTGCGGCAGCGCGTGCGTCACCCCTTCCACGGTGACCGACCCTTCCTGCATGGCCTCCAGCAGGCTCGACTGGGTCCGCGGTGAGGCGCGGTTGATCTCGTCGGCGAGGATGAACTGGTGCATGATCGCGCCCTGCTTGAACACGAACGTGCGCTGGTCGTTGTCCCACACGGTCATCCCGGTGATGTCGCCGGGCAGCAGGTCGGGCGTGAACTGGATGCGGGCGAAGTCCACCCCCGCGCTGGCCGCCATGACCCGCGCCAGAGTGGTCTTGCCGACGCCGGGCACGTCCTCGATCAGCACGTGCAGGCCGGAAATGAAGCCGACCAGCATGAAGCGCACTTCGCGGCTCTTGCCGACGAAGACGCGGGCTATGGCGTCCTCCAGGGCGCGGACCAGATCGGCGTTCGGCGGCACGGCGGCTACCTTGGTGCATCCGCGACCAACGGGTCAACGCGGGAATGTTTGACCGCGCATCCGCGCGCCACTACTGTCTGATGACCTTATGATTTCAGTGGCGGAGGCCGATCGCATCCTCGCCGATGAAGCGTGGTCGCTGCCGGCCGAACCGGTGCCGCTGCCCGAGTCCTACGGTCGCATCCTGCGGCTGCCGCTGCGCTCCGACCGCGATCTGCCGCCCTACGACCGGGCGACCATGGACGGCATCGCCGTGCGCTCCGCGGCACTGGCCGCCGGCAGCCGCCGGTTCGCGGTGGAAGCCGAGGCGGTCGCCGGACAGCCGGCGATCAGCCTGTCCGACGACAGGCACTGCGTGCGCATCATGACCGGCGCGGTGTTGCCGAGCGGCGCCGACGCGGTGATTCGCTCCGAGGACGTCGCGTTCGGCGACGGCACGGCCAAGGTCGCCGCCGGCGTCGAGGCTCCGCCGTGGCACAACGTGCACCGCACCGCCAGCGACGGACGCGCCGGAGACGTCGTGATGGAGCCAGGCGCCCGCATCGGCGAGCGCGAGGCGGCGGTGATCGCCTCGGTCGGCGCATCGCAGGTCAGCGTCTCGAGGCTTCCCCGCATCGCCATCCTGACCACCGGGGACGAGGTGGTGGCGGTCGACGCCCCGGTGGAGCCGCACCAGATCAGGCAGAGCAATCGCTACGCGGCCGAGGCGATTCTGCAGGGGGCGGGGCTCCCGGCGGGCAGCGAGCACCTTCCCGACGACCAGGAACGGCTCGGCGACCGTGCCCGGCGCCTGCTGGCCGACCACGACGTTCTGATCACGACCGGCGCGGTTTCCATGGGGGTGACCGACAACATGCCCCAGGTGCTCGCCGACGCCGGCATGCAGGAGCGCTTCCACCGCCTCGACCAGCGGCCGGGCAAGCCGCTCTGGTTCGGCACCGGCTCCGTCGACGGCGTTCCCCGGGCCGCCTTCGGGTTGCCGGGCAACCCGGTGTCGGTCGCGGTCTGCCTGCGGCGCTACGTCCTGCCGTTCCTGTTCCGGCTGCTGGAAGCCGCGCCGCCGGCGCCGGAGGCCGCGGCCCTGACCGAAGACGTGCGCTTCCCGATGCCGCTCACCTATTACCTGCCGGTCGCCCTGGACTGCTCCGAGGGCAGGCTTGCCGCCGCGCCGCGTCCCACCGGCAGCTCCGGGGACTACCTGCGGCTCATGGCCTCCGACGGCTTCGTCGAGCTCCCAGCGAAGCGCGACCGCTTCGCCGCCGGACACGTGGCGCCGCTGTACCGCTGGGGTGCCCGTGCCGGGTGAAACGGGCGGCGACCGCTTCGGGCGCGCCCTGCACGACCTGCGCGTGTCGGTCACCGACCGCTGCAACTTCCGCTGCCCGTACTGCATGCCCAAGGAGGAGTTCGGCGACGACTACCGGTTCGTCCCCACTGCCGATCAGCTCACCGATGCGGAGACCGTGCGGCTGGCCGGTCTGTTCGCGGACTTGGGCGTCCGCAAGCTGCGCATCACCGGCGGCGAGCCGCTGCTGCGCCGCAACCTGACGGGGCTGATCGCGGCGCTCGCACCGCTGCGCGCGCGCGGCATCGACGACATCGCGCTGACCACCAACGGCTTTCTGCTCGAACGGCACGCGCAGGCGCTGGCCGACGCAGGTCTGGACCGGGTGACGGTCAGCCTGGACTCGCTGGACCCGCACGTGTTCGAGCACCTGAACGGACTGAACCAACCGCTTGCGCCGGTGCTGCGCGGCCTGGACGCCGCGGCGGCGGCCGGCCTGGGACCGGTCAAGATCAACGTCGTGGTGCTGCGCGGCGTCAACGACGACGGGCTGATCGACCTGGTGGAGCGCTTCCGCGGCACCGGCGTCACGGTCCGCTTCATCGAGTACATGGACGTCGGCAACCGCAACGGCTGGTCGGCCGAGCAGGTGGTCCCGTCGCGGCGCATCGTCGCCGACATCCACGCCGTGCACCCGCTGGAGCCGCTGGAACCCGCGTACGCGGGCGAGGTGGCGCGGCGCTACCGCTACGCCGACGGCGCGGGCGAGATCGGCTTCATATCGAGCGTGTCGGAGCCGTTCTGCGGAGACTGCACGCGCGCGCGCCTGGCGGTGGACGGCACGCTGTACACCTGCCTGTTCGCCTGGAAGGGCGTGCCGCTCCTGCCGCTGCTCCGCAGCGGCGCCGGTGACGCGGAGGTCGCCCGGGTCCTGCGCGAGACCTGGGAGCGGCGCGACGACCGCTACTCCGAGGACCGCAAGCGGATCCGGGTATTCATGGACGGCAGGCGCTCAGGCGGCAACGGCCGGGAGGCCGATGGCGCCGAACAGGAAGCGGCCGAGCACGCCAAGGTCGAGATGCACCATGTCGGCGGCTGACCCGGCCGGCGGGTCCGGCTTCACGCATCTCGACGCCGCCGGGCATCCGCGCATGGTGGATGTCTCCGCCAAGGGCGCGACCACCCGCACGGCGACCGCGCGGGCGCTGGTGTCGCTACCCCCCGCCGTGCGCGAGCGGCTGACCCGAGCGGGTGGGAACGGCGCCGACCACGCCGGATCCGGGGCCGACATCGTCACCGCCAAGGGGCCGGTGTTCCACACCGCACGCATCGCCGGGATCATGGCGGCCAAGCGAACGGCGGAGCTGATCCCGCTCTGCCACCCGATCGGTCTGGAGGACTGCACGATCGACATCGGCCAGACGCCCGCCGGCGACCTGTCGATCGAATGCCGGACGGTCGTCACGCACAAGACCGGCGTGGAGATGGAGGCGCTCACCGGTGCCAGCGTGGCGGCGCTGACCGTCTACGACATGTGTAAGGCGATCAGCCGTGGCATCGTCATCAAGGACGTGAGACTGATGAGCAAATCGGGCGGCAGGAGCGGTGACTACCATGCCGACGGCGCTTGAGCCGGCGATGGCACGCGGCGGGCCGGCTGTCGGCAAGGCGGGCGTGACGGTCCGCGTCCGCTACTTCGCCATCCTGCGCGAGGAGCGCGGCCGGGAGGAGGAGGCGCTCACGACCGGCGCCGCCAGCGCCGCGGAGCTGTACGATGAGTTGCGGGCGCGTTTCTCCTTCAGCCTGCCCGCGGATCGGCTGCGGGTGGCCTGCAACGGCGACTTCGTCCCGTGGAGCCGGCCGCTGCGCGACGGCGACCTGGTGGTGTTCATCCCCCCGGTGGCCGGCGGATGACCAACCCGATGACCGAATCGCCGCGTGCGAGCTTCACGCTGGCCGCTGCCGCCGTCAATCCCGAAGCGCTCAAGGCGCGGCTGGCGCATCCCGCGGCGGGTGCCTTGGCCACCTTCGAGGGGTGGGTGCGCAACCATGCCGACGGCCGCGCCGTGCGCACCCTGGAGTACCAGGTCTACCCGGAACTGGCGCAAGCCGAGGGCGAGCGCGTGGTGACAGACGCGCTACACACGTTCGACGTGATCGCCGTACACTGCGTTCATCGCTCTGGTATGCTTCAAATAGGAGACATGGCAGTGTGGGTCGGAGTCGCCGCCGCGCACCGCGCCGCGGCCTTCGACGCCTGCCGCTATGTCATCGACAAGGTCAAGCAGAGGCTGCCGATCTGGAAACGCGAGAGCTACGCCGAAGGCGACTCCGGCTGGGTCAACTGCCAGGTAATCGCGGCGCCGGCTGCACAGTGAGGTGACACGTGGCAGCGAGTAAACGCAAGGACTACGAAGCGGACATCAAGTGGTGGGAGATCACCGACCGCGAGCACTTTATCGACCGGCGCGAATTCATGCGCCGGGCGGGCACGGCAGCCGCCGGCATCGGGCTGGCTACCGTCGTGCCTGGATTCGTGGGCAAGGCGTTTGCCCAGAGCGGAGCGTATCCCGGTCTTCCCGGCAGCGTCTACGATGCCGACGAAGCGCCCAACACCCTGCACGAGGCCATCAACAAGAACAACTTTTACGAGATAGGCGTCACCTCGAGCCGCCGGCCGCGCAGAGAAGAGGGGTTCACCATCAGTCCGTGGCAGGTCTCCATCGGCGGTGAGGTGGACAACCCGGGGGTGATCGATCTCCAAGACCTGATTGCCCGGTACCGCGACAAGCTGGAGGAGCGTATCTATCGCCTGCGCTGCGTCGAGCGCTGGGCGATGGTGATTCCATGGGTAGGGTTCCCGCTCCACCACCTGATCAAGGACTACGGACCCACCTCGCGTGCGAAGTACCTCCGCTTCGAGACCTTCTTCGACGCCGACCAGATGCCGCGTGCCCTCCGTTCCATCAGGTATCCCTACGTCGAGGGCCTGCGCATGGACGAGGCGATGAACGACCTGACGCTCGTCACCGTGGGGATGTACGGCGACGTTCTACAGACGCCCAACGGGCCGCCCATCCGCATCATGGTTCCCTGGAAGTACGGCTACAAGAGCATCAAGTCGATCATCAAGATCGACTTCGTGGAGGAGCAGCCGGTGAGCACGTGGACCATGGCGGCCCCGCACGAATACGGCTTCTACTCGAACGTGAATCCCGAGCGGGCCCACCCTCGGTGGAGCCAGCGCCTGGAGAACCGTATCGGCGTCGGCGGCAGGCGCGAAACCGTGAAGTTCAACGGCTATGGTGAGTGGGTCGCCTCGATGTACGAGGGCATGGACCTGATCAAGTATCACTGAGGCTGAGGAGGGATGGATGGCGGACGCGAAACGGAAGGGGCGCAATCCTGCTCAGGTCGCCAAGCGCGCCAAGCTGGTCGTCCTTCCGCTGACCATGATGCCGCTGGCCATCGCCTTGGTGCGCTACTTCACCGACCAGTTCGGAGTCGACGCGATCGGGGACTTTACGCTGGACACCGGGAACTGGGGCATCAGGCTGCTGCTGGCGACGCTCGCCGTCACACCCATACGCGAGTTGACCGGCTGGAACTGGCTCATTACCTACCGCCGGCCGCTCGGTCTGGCGTCATTCTACTATCTGTGCGTCCACCTGTTGGTCTACGCGTACTTGGACTTCGCGCTGAACCTGGAGTTCATCCTGATCGATGTCACCGAGTCGATCTTCATCGTAGTGGGGGTGGCCGGGTTCCTGCTGTTGATCCCATTGGCGATCACCTCCACCACCGGCTGGATCCGCCGCTTGGGCAAGCGCTGGCGGATGCTGCACCGGCTCGCGTACCTCGCGCTCATCCTGGGTGTCGTGCACTACCTTCTTCAGGTCAAGGAAATAACCTTCCAGCTTGCGGCGTACATGGTTGCCGGCGCGCTCCTGCTCGGCTACCGCATCGTCGCGCCATTGCTGAAGCGTGCCGGCGCCGGGAAGTCGTCGGCGCGCAGTCGCCAGGCAGCGACCACACCGCGCCCGGCCGGACGCTGACCCGGAAAGGCAAAGATCATCTGGATACACCGTCAACGCATCGGGGAGCCAGTCCCCGGGGAGGAAGAAGCCCATGATCAAGCGATCGCTCGCTAGCCGGCTGAATGCCGACATCGTCCCGTCGGAGATCACCGATCGCGACGTCTACCTGAACCGGCGCCAGTTCCTGGCGCGCGCAGGCGGCGCGGCCGCCGGCACCGCCCTCGTGCTCGGAGCGCCCGCCCTGTCATGGCCGCTGGACGCCTCCGTGTATGCGAACGCGGCGTCCAGTCCGTACAGCACCGACGAGAAGCAGAACACCTTCACCGAGGCGACCACCTACAACAACTTCTGGGAGTTCGGAAAGCAGAAGTGGGAGCCGGCACAGAACTCCAAGGACTTCAAACCGCGTCCCTGGACGGTGACCGTTTCCGGCGAGGTCGGCACGCCGATCACGATGGAAATCGACGACCTGATCGGGCGCTTCTCGCTCCAGGAGCGGATCTACCGGCTGCGCTGCGTGGAAGCGTGGTCGATGGTGATCCCGTGGGTCGGCTTTCCGCTCTCGGAGCTGATCAGCGCCGCCGAGCCGACCTCCAAGGCGAAGTTCGTGCACTTCGTCACCCTCTACTCGGAGGAGCAGTTCCCGGCGCACAAGACCAACTCCTACCTGCCGTGGCCGTACGAGGAGGCGCTGCGGATGGATGAGGCGATGAACGAGCTGACCATGATGGCCGTCGGCATGTACGGGCAGGAGCTGGCCAATCCCAACGGCGCGCCGCTGCGCCTGCTGGTCCCATGGAAGTACGGCTTCAAGAGCATCAAGTCGATCGTGTCGATCGAGCTGACCGAGCAGCAGCCCAGGGCTACCTGGAACCAGGCCAATCCGCGGTACTACGGCTGGTACTCCAACGTGAATCCGCGTGTGAGTCCCGTTCCCTACAGCCAGGCGACCGAGACCCGCATCGGCGAGAACGGGCGGCGCCGCACCGAGCTGTTCAACGGCTACGGGGACTACGTCGCCCACCTGTACGAAGACCTGGACCTGCGCCGCAACTACTGACGGCCGGCGTGCACGGGTGTCAGAGGCGCGGCTGAAGCGGTGAACCCGTTCCGGCAGTTCTGGGAGGCGCGGCCGGTCGAGCGCGCGCGGCTGGCCAAGCCGACGCTGTACGCGGCGGCGCTGCTGCCGCTGGTCAACATGGCGCAGGGCTGGTCCCGCGGCTCGTTCGCGACCAGCCCCGTGGCGGTGGAGGAGGTGATCCTGCGCAGCGGCAACTGGGCGATCCGCTTCCTGTTGGCGTCGCTGGCGGTAACGCCGCTACGCGGCATCACGGGCTGGAACTGGCTTGCCACGTACCGGCGGCCACTCGGACTGCTGGCGTTCACGTACGCCACCCTGCACCTGCTGGTCTACTTCGGGATCAACCTGGGACTGAGCCTGGAGTTCCTGATTCTGGAGGTCGTCGGGGCCAGCTACATCATCGTCGGCGTGACGGCATTCGCCGCCATGGCGCCGCTGGCGGTGACCTCCACCACCGGCTGGATCCGCAGGCTCGGCAAGAACTGGACGGTGCTCCACCGCCTGGCCTACTTGGCGCTCATCGCCGGGGTCGTTCACTACGCCCTGCAACTCAAGCAGGTGGCGTTTCAGTTCCTGGTCTACGCCGTGATCGGGGTGCTGCTGCTGGGGTACCGCGGCGTGATCGCCCTCAAGCCCGCGCGCAAGGGACGCTGAGCATCTAGAGCTCCGCTATGACGCGCCGGCGAGTGCCGCCGGTGCGGCGGTTCCGGCGGTATCGAATACCAGGTCCCGGCCCACCAGGTCGACCCGCACGGTCGAGCCGTCGGCGACCTCGCCGGCGATCAGCCTGCGCGCCAAGGGGTTCTGCACCAGGCTGGTGAGTGTCCGCTTGAGCGGACGGGCTCCGAACTGGGGATCGAACCCGCGTTCGGCCAGGTAGTCGCAGGCGGCCGCGGTCACGGAGACCTCGATGCGCCGGCCGCGCAGGCGCTCGGCCATCTGGTCGAGCTGGATGCGGACGATGCGCTCGATGTGCCGCCGCTCCAGCCGGTGGAACAGGATGGTCTCGTCGACGCGGTTGAGGAACTCCGGACGGAAGGTGGCACGCATCAGCGCACCGATCTGCTCGCGCACGTCCTCCAGATCCCGGGCGCTCTGGATCAGGTCGCTGCCGACGTTGCTGGTCATGATGACGATGGTGTTGCGGAAGTCGACCACGCGGCCCTGGCCGTCGGTCAGGCGGCCGTCGTCGAGAAGCTGCAGCAGGGCGTTGAACACGTCCGGGTGCGCCTTCTCCAGCTCGTCGAACAGCACCACCGAATACGGCCGGCGGCGCACGGCCTCGGTGAGCTGGCCGCCCTCCTCGTAGCCCACGTAGCCCGGCGGCGCGCCGATCAGCCGCGACACGGCGTGCTTCTCCAGGTACTCGCTCATGTCGATGCGGGTCAGCGCGCGCTCGTCGTCGAACAGCCAGGCGGCCAGCGCCTTGGCCAGCTCCGTCTTGCCGACGCCGGTGGGGCCCAGGAAGATGAAGGCGCCGAGCGGCTGCTCCGGGTCCGCCAGGCCGCTCTTGTTGCGGCGGATGGCGTCGGCGACCGCCGCGATCGCGTCGTCCTGGCCGACCACTCGTTCGCCCAGGATGCGCTCCAGCTCCAGCAGCCGCCGGCGCTCGCTCTCCAGCATCTTGGAGACCGGGATTCCCGTCCACTGCGAGACGACGGCGGCGATGTCCTCTTCCGACACCTCCTCTCGCAGCAGGCGCACGGCGCCGCCGGCCTCGGTCTCTTCGTCGTCCGCTGCCAGCTCCGCGGCCTGCTGATCCAGGCGGCGCTGCAGGGCCGGCATCGCGCCGTGGCGGATTTCCGCCGCCGCCGCCAGGTCGCCGCGGCGTACGCGCTCCTCCTGCTCCAGGCGCATCCGCTCGAGCTGCTCCTTGATCTCGCGCACCTCGTCGATCTGCCGCTTCTCGTTCTCCCAGCGGAGCTGCATGGCATCGCGCTCGCCCCGCACCTCGGCCAGCTCCTGCTCCAGCTCGGACAGGCGCTCCCGCGAAGCCGGGTCGTCCTCCTTGGCCAGCGCCTGCCGCTCGATCGTGAGCTGCAGCAGCCGCCGCTCCAGCCGGTCCAGCTCCGTGGGCTGGCTTTCGATCTCCATCTTCAGGCGGCTGGCCGCCTCGTCCACGAGGTCGATCGCCTTGTCGGGCAGGAAGCGCGCGGTGATATAGCGGTGGGAGAGGGTGGCGGCGGCGACGATCGCCTCGTCGCGGATGCGCACCCCGTGGTGGACCTCGTAGCGCTCCTTGAGGCCGCGCAGGATGGCGATGGTCGACTCCACGGACGGCTCGGCGGTCATGACCGGCTGGAAGCGCCGCTCAAGGGCGGCGTCCTTCTCGACGTGCTTGCGGTACTCGTCCAGCGTGGTGGCGCCGATGGCGCGCAGCTCGCCGCGCGCCAGGGCCGGCTTCAGCAGGTTGGATGCGTCCATCGCCCCCTCGGCGCTGCCGGCGCCGACCAGGGTATGCAGCTCGTCGATGAACAGGATGATGTGGCCGTCCGAGCCCGTGACCTCCTGGATCACCGCCTTGAGCCGCTCCTCGAACTCGCCCCGGAACTTGGCGCCGGCCACCAGCGCGCCCAGGTCCAGGGTGAGGACGCGGCGGTCGCGCAGCGATTCGGGCACGTCGCCTTCGACCACGCGCCGCGCCAGCCCTTCGACGATCGCGGTCTTGCCCACGCCGGGATCGCCGATCAGCACGGGGTTGTTCTTGGTGCGCCGCGCCAGCACCTGCATGACCCGGCGGATCTCCTCGTCGCGGCCGATCACGGGGTCCAGCTTCTGCTGTCGCGCCAGCTCGGTCAGGTCGCGGCAGTAGCGCTCCAGCGCGTTGTACTTGCCCTCCGGGTCCTGATCGGTGACGCGGGCGCCGCCGCGGATCTCCTTGAGCGCGGCCAGCACCGCGTCACGGCTGACGCCCGCCTGGCGGAGCAGGCCGGTCACCGGCCCGTCGGTCTCCAGCAGCGCCAGGAACAGGTGCTCGGTGCTGATGTAGTCGTCCTGGAGCTGGTCGGCTTCGCGCTCGGCGCGCCGCAGTGCCACCGCCAGCCCGCGACCGACCTGGGCGGTGCCGGCGTCGCCGTACACGCGCGGGCGGTCGGCGAGCAGCCGCTGCACGCCGGCGTGCAGGTCGGCGCCGTCGACGCCGAGCCGCTCGATCAGCGGCGGGATGACGCCGTCGGCCTGCTCCAGCAGGGCGGCCAGCAGGTGCTCGACCTCGATCGTGCCGTGGTCATGGCGGTGGGCGATCGAGTCGGCGCTCTGCAACGCCTCCTGCGCCTTCGAGGTGAGCTTGTCGTACCGCATGGGGCTGTTCAGAACCTACCTGCGGACTCGCCGACCGGTCAAAATTCGCCGTGCGCCCCGTCACGGTCGCCGCCGGCACCGGTAGTTGACAGCCTCCATTCCGTTTCTTAGTGTCCGTGCGGCGTCTACCGCGTTGTATCCCCGCTCACAAGAGGTACCTCTGGGCACGACCGCCCACCAGCACCTGCGGGGGACAGCCGCGTACGCCGACGAGTACATCCGGTGAATCGAACAATCAAACGCGGACACGACATACGTCTGGCCGGCCGGCCGGATGACGCGGTCATCGACGCTCCTCTGCCGTCGGCCGTTGCCATCAAGCCGCCCGACTTTCGCGGTATCATCGCCCGACCGGACGTGCAGCCGGGCGACGCGGTGAAGGTGGGCTCGCCCCTGTTCCACGACAAGGAGCACGAGGACTTCCTGTTCACCTCGCCGGTTTCCGGCACGGTCGCGGAGGTGGAGCGCGGTGCGCGCCGCGCCATCCAGAAGGTGGTGGTCTCATCGGACGGCCGCCAGGACGCGCTGGCGCTCGACCCGCCGGCGCTGGCATCGGCCGATCGCGGCCAGGTGCTCGATGCGCTGGGCCGCAGCGGCCTGCTGGCGGCCATCACCCAGCGGCCGCTGGCCGTGGCTCCCGACCCGACGGTGGCCCCGCGGGACATCTTCGTGCCGGCCGTCGACACGGCGCCGCTGGCTGCCGACTGCGCGACCTTGCTGCGCGGCTCGGAGGACGCGTTCCGCACCGGGCTGCAGGCGCTGTCCCGCCTCACCGACGGACACCTCCACCTCTGCACCGACGGGGCGCTGGAGTTGCCGGAGGTGGAGAACGTCGACCGGCTTGAGCGGCACGCGTTCCGCGGCCCGCATCCGGCCGGCAACGCGGGCGTGCACATCCACCACATCGCCCCGATCGCGAACCGCACCGACGCGGTGTGGGTCTGCCCGCTGCAGGGCGTGATCCTGATCGGCCGCCTGTTCGAGGAGGGGCGTCTGGTCCCGGACATCGTGGTCGCCTCCACGGGTACCTCGGCACCCCGCCACACGCACGTGCGCACGGTGCTCGGCGCCCCGGTCCAGGCGGTTACCGGCGGCCTCGCCGACCACGAGGCGCGCTACATCGTCGGCAACCCGCTCACCGGCAATCCGGTCGGTCCGGACGGATTCCTGGGCTTCATGGACACCTCCGTGACCGTGCTGCCGGAGCATCACGGCCACAAGCTGATGGGCTGGGCGATGCCCCGTCCCACCACCGCCAGCCGCTCCCGGACCTTCCCGGCGGCCTGGCTGCCGGCCCTGTTCGGGCGCGACGGTTTCACGGCCACCACCGAGCTGCACGGCGGCGAGCGCGCCTTCATCGCCACCGGCATCTACCGCGAGGTGCTGCCGATGGACGTCTTTCCCGAGTTCCTGATGAAGAGCATCCTGGCCGACGACATCCCGGAGATGGAGGGGCTCGGCATCTACGAGCTGGCCGAGGAGGACGTCGCCCTGTGCGAGTACATCTGCCCGTCGAAGATCCGCTGGCAAGAGATCCTGCGGCGCGGGCTCGACCTGATTCAGCGCGAAGCGTGACGGTGACATGAAGCGACCCGAAGGTACGGACCCGGGACACGAGAACGGCTCGGCCAGCATGATCGACAAGCTGATCCACAAGGCGGAGGCGCACTTCGAGGAGGGCGGGAAGTTCCACCGGCTGTACTACGTGTTCGACATGTTGAAGTCCATGCACTTTTCCCTGCCGACGCGCACACAGGGCGGGGTGCACATCCGCGACGGCATCGACGTGCGGCGCATGATGGCCACGGTCATCATCGCCCTGATCCCGACGTTGCTGTACGGCATGTACAACATCGGCTACCAGAACCTGCTGGCCATGGGCACCGATCCGGCGGCGATCCCGATCGGCCGGGCCTTCGGCATCGGCCTGCTCAAGATGCTGCCGATCCTGGCGGTCACCTACGTGGTGGGCGGCGTGTGGGAGGCGCTGTTCGCGGTCGTGCGCAAGCACGAGGTGAGCGAAGGGTTCCTGGTCACCGGCCTGCTGGTGCCGCTGATCGTGCCGCCGACCATACCGCTCTGGCAGCTCGCCATCGCCACCTCCTTCGGGGTGGTCATCGGCAAGGAGATCTTCGGCGGCACCGGCATGAACATCTTCAACCCGGCGTTGGTGATCCGGGCGTTCCTGTTCTTCGCCTATCCCGTGCAGATCTCCGGTGACCTGGTGTGGGTGGCCGTCGACGGCCACACCGCGGCGACGCCGCTGGCCGTGATCGCCGAGGGGGCCCTGGAGACCGGCGACGTATTGACCGAGCTCACGGCCGCCGGCTTCACGTGGTGGAACATGTTCGTCGGCTCCATTCCCGGCAGCATCGGCGAGACCTCGGCCCTCGCCATCCTGCTCGGCGGCATCCTGCTGGTCGCCGCGGGCGTCGGCAGTTGGCGCGTCATGCTCTCGATGCTGCTGGGCGGCATCGTCATGGCGCTGCTGCTCAACCTGGTCGCCCCGAGCCCGGCCAGCTTCGCGGCGCTGCCGGCGCACTACCATCTGGTGATGGGCGGCTTCGCGTTCGGCCTGGTCTACATGGCGACCGACCCGGTGTCGGCCGCCGCCACCAACACCGGCAAGTGGATCTACGGCGCCATCGTCGGCGCGCTCTCGATCCTGGTGCGGACCGTCAACCCGGCCTACCCCGAGGGCGTGATGCTGGCGATATTGTTCATGAACATGTTCGCACCGCTCATCGACCACTACGTGGTCAAGGCCAACATGCGGCGGAGGCTGGCACGTGCAGCACAGTAAGCCCTACACCATCGGCTTCATCCTGATCATCACCGCCCTCTTCGGCCTGCTGCTGGCGCTGGCGGCCAGCGCCCTGAGCGAACGCCAGCAGTTCAACGAGGAAGTGAACGTCAAGCGCAACATCCTGATGGCGGTCGGCGTGCTGGACCGCGACCGGGAGATGGAGCTGGACGAGATCGACGCCATGTATCAGGAGTCGGTGCAGAGCTTCGCGGTCGACCCCGAGGGCACGATCGTCGAAGGCGTGTCCGGTGAGTCGCTCGACCTGGAGGTGGTGCTGCAGAATCCCGACACCAGCCAGCACCGCTATCCGGTGTTCGTGGCCACGGATGCCGGCGGCAGCACCGTGTACGCGATCCCGGTGTTCGGCAAGGGGCTGTGGTCCACGCTGTACGGCTACCTGGCCCTGGAAGCGGACCTGGAGACGGTGCGGGGCATGACCTTCTACGCGCACGGGGAGACCCCCGGCCTGGGCGCCGAGATCGAGCAGGCGTGGTTCCAGGACAACTTCGTCGGCAAGAAGATCTACGACGCGGGTGCGTTGCGCACGATTCAGGTCGTCAAGGGAACCGTGGAGAACCGGATACAGGATCCCGGCGAGCGCGATTACTTTGTGGACGGAATCAGCGGGGCGACCATCACCGGCCGCGGGGTCAGCAACCTGCTTGAAACGAAGGTGGCCTTGTACGAACCTTTCTTCAGACGGATTCGTGCCGGAGGATGAGGAGCTCGACATGAGAGGAGGGAGCCATGGCTGACGCAGCCGTCGCCCAAGGGGCACGCACCGCGGAACGGGAGCCGCTGTTCTCGGCCAAGAACCGCAAGGCGTTCCGCGACCCGCTGATCGGCGACAACCCGATCGCGACACAGGTGCTGGGCATCTGCTCCGCCCTGGCGGTGACGACCCAGGTGAAGCCGTCGGTGGTGATGGGCATCTCGGTCACCTTCGTGATCGTCATGTCCAACGTGATCATCTCCGTGCTGCGCAAGCTCATTCCCTACAACGTGCGCATCGTCGTGGAGATGACCGTGATCGCGTCGCTGGTGATCCTGGTGGACCAAGTGCTGAAGGCGTACGCATTCGACGTGTCGCGTCAGCTCTCCGTGTTCGTCGGCCTGATCATCACCAACTGCATCATCCTGGGCCGCCTGGAGGCGTTCGCGATGGCCAACAAGCCGTGGCCGTCGCTGATGGACGGGCTGGGCAACGGCTTGGGCTACGCGGCGGTCATCGTCATCGTCGGCTTCTTCCGCGAGTTGCTGGGCGCCGGCAACATCTACGGCGTGCAGGTGGTGCCGCAGTTCCTGTACGACTCCGGGTTCGTCAACAACGGCCTGATGGCGCTGCCGCCGGGAGCGTTCTTCCTGCTCGGGCTGCTCATCTGGGTGCAGCGCCTGATCGCCAAGGACGCTCAGGAGGACGGCTAGGCCATGGCGCTGATCAACCTGGCCGTCAAGGCCATCTTCGTCGAGAACATCCTGCTGGCCTTCTTCCTGGGCATGTGCTCGTTCCTGGCCGTCTCCAAGCAGGTGAAGACTGCGGTCGGGCTGGGCTTCGCGGTCATCTTCGTGCTCGGAATCACCGCACCGATCAACTGGGCCGTGCACGAGTACCTGCTCAAGGACGGCGCCCTGGGCTGGGTCAGCCCCCAGATGGCCGACGTCGACCTCAGCTTCCTGAACTTCGTCGCGTTCATCGCGGTCATCGCCGTCATGGTGCAGCTTGTGGAGATGGTGATCGAGAAGACCTCGACCGGCCTGTACACGGCGCTCGGCATCTACCTGCCGCTGATCGCCGTCAACTGCTCCATCCTGGGCGGATCGCTGTTCCTGGTGGAGCGCAACTACACGTTCCTGGAGTCGACCGTGTTCGGGCTGGGGTCCGGGATCGGCTGGATGCTGGCGATCGTCGCCCTGGCCGCGATCCGGGAGAAGATCCGCTACTCCAACGTACCGGCGGCCCTGCGCGGGCTGGGCATGACCATGTTGTTGACCGGGCTGATGTCGATCGCGTTCATGAGCTTCGCCGGCATCACGCTGTAGCGAAACGCTCAGCAAGGCACACTCGGAGAGGAGGAACCACCGTGGCAGTCGTGATCGGCAGCGTCATCGTCTTTCCCGTCGTCATCGTCGCGCTGACCCTGGCGTTGCTGGCGGCGGAGACTCGCCTGAAGCCGAAGGGAAAGGTCAAGATCACCATCAACGGCGATCCCGAGAAAGCGATCGAGACGGACGCGGGCGACACGCTGCTGTCGACGTTGTCCAGCGCCGGCGTAATGCTTCCTTCGGCGTGCGGCGGCGGCGGCACCTGCGGCGTGTGCAAGTGCCAGGTGACCGCCGGCGGGGGCGACATCGCACCCACCGAGCTGTCGCACGTCAACTATCGCGAGTCCAAGGAAAACTGGCGGCTGTCGTGCCAGGTGAAGGTCCGGGAGGACATGGAGATCGTGGTCCCGGACGAGGTGTTCTCCATCAACAAGTGGGAGTGCGAGGTCATCGGCAACAAGAGCGTGGCCACCTACATCCGCGAGTTCACGCTGAAGCTGCCGGAGGGCGAGAATCTGAATTTCGAATCCGGCGGCTACATCCAGATCGAGGTGCCGCCGTTCGAGGCCGACTTCAAGAACTTCGACATCGAGGACGAGTACCTGGAGGAGTGGACGCAGCTTGGCGTCCTGGACCTGCACACCAAGAACACGGAGACGGTGTCGCGGGCGTACTCGATGGCCAACCACCCGGCGGAAGGCAACATCGTGATGCTGAACATCCGTAT
Source organism: Spirochaetia bacterium (assembly GCA_965208175.1). Lineage (GTDB taxonomy): Bacteria > Spirochaetota > Spirochaetia > SZUA-6 > Bin103 > CATQHW01. The sequence continues at coordinate 352,184 of CBDBOG010000002.1, forward strand.
CGCCACGCCGCCGGTGGACCGCGAGAAGCGGGCGTTCATGAACGTGATGCCCGGCGTGGCCTCCAGCTACGTGTACGACCAGAAGGTCGGCGACAAGGTCACCATCTCCGGGCCCTACGGCGAGTTCTTCATGCAGGAGACCGACCGCGAGATGTGCTACATCGGCGGCGGCGCCGGCATGGCGCCTCTGCGCTCGCACATCTTCCACCTGTTTCACACGCTGAAGACCGGCCGCAAGGTGAGCTACTGGTACGGCGCCCGCTCGCGGCGCGAGATCTTCTACGAGGACCACTTCCGCAAGATCGAGAAGGAATTTCCGAACTTCACGTTCCACATCGCCCTGTCGGAGCCGCTGCCGGAGGACAACTGGGACGGACCGGTCGGCTTCATTCACCAGGTGGTCCAGGGCGAGTATCTGGAGAGCCACGAAGCCCCGGAGGACATCGAGTACTACCTGTGCGGGCCGCCCCTGATGCTGGGCGCGGTGCGCACGATGCTGGACGACCTCGGTGTCGAGCCGGAGATGATCCGTTTCGACGAGTTCTAGGGGGGCAGCCGTCCCGGCAGGGCGGTGCCGACGCCATGATCCTGACGCGAATCTACGCGGCGTTGCGCGCGGACCTCGATGCGACCGGCAGCGAGCTGGATCGGCAGATCGGTTCGGTGGTCGCCGAGCGCCGCGAGCTCGCCGGGCAGTACGAGCGGCTGCGAGCGCTGATCGAGCAGCTCCGCTCCGTGCGCGGCAAGCTGCTGCGCCCGGTACTGGTGCTGCTGGCGGCGCGATCCGCTGGTGCGGCTTCGTCACCTGCGGTGATCCAGCTCGCGGCGGCCACCGAGCTCCTTCACTCGGCTTCGCTGATTCACGACGACATCATCGACGAGACCGACGTGCGGCGCGAGCAGGTAGCGGTACACAAGCGGTTCGGCACGCAGATGGCCGTGCTGATCGGTGACGTCCTGTACGCGCAGTTCTTCACCGTCCTCGCCAGGCTGCCGGCGACCGACGCGGTGCGGGTGGCGTTGTTCGAGCGGTTCTGCGCGGTCACCCGCGACATGTGCCTGGGCGAGATCGTGCAGCAGGGCGCGTTGCGAGGGGAGTTGCCGGTCCGCGAGCGGCTCTACCACGACGTGATCGACTCGAAGACGGCCGGCTTGATGTCGGGCTGTTGCTACGGCGGCGCCCTGGTCGCGGGCTCAGGCGCGGACCGCGCGGCTGCCTACGCACGCTTCGGACGCGCCTTCGGCACCGTGTTCCAGCTCATCGACGACTATCTGGACGGCGATGCGGTCTATGGCGACCGCGCGGCGCTGCCCGGCCAGGCACGCCGGAGCGCCGAGGATGCGCGCGCCGAGTTGGACGGGTTCGAGCCCGGCACGGCGACCGAGCACCTCGCGTCGCTCCTGCGCTACACGCTGGCTCGTCCGCGACACGAAGTGCTTGCCTGAGGAAGTGCTTGCCTGAGGAAGTGCTTGCCTGAGGAAGTGCTTGCCTGAGGAAGTGCTTGCCTGAGGAAGTGCTTGCCTGAGGTCAGGCCGACAGCAGCAAGCCCGGCTTTTCCAGGAGCCCGACCAGGGCGTGCACGAACGGCGCTGCGGCGGTTTCGTCCGGTACTTCCAGAGTGAGATCCAGGTGCGAGCGGGCACGGATTGCACCGTCCCGGAAGGCGGCATCCGACACCGGGCCCTCCAGGCGCAGCGTCGCCCCGCACGGCAAGGAGCCTGTGGCACCCCGAGTGTCGATCCGCGCCTCGGCGGCGGCGCGCGTCAGGGCCGCGATGCCCAGGCTGCCGACATCGTCTCCGTCGGGGAGCGCCCAACGCCGAGAGCCTCTGGCCAGGCACAACGGAGTCAGTTTCGGGCTGGCGCGAAGGGCCATGGCCGCGGCTTTGATCAGCAGCGGCGTCAGCGGCACCTTGTGCTGACCGCTCACGGCGGCAAGTGCCGGCAGCCGATCCAGCAGATCGCTCAGGTCCGCACGTGCCGTGACCGGTGGCAGCGTGCCGCGTGCGGCATGCCGGGCAGCGGCGGCTGCCCGCCGCACGTCGTCGAGGGTGACGCGTCCGCGCCGGCCGCTTCCGCGCGTGCGCCGCACGTCGACGCCGTGCTCTCGCGCCAGGCGTCTCGCGGCCGGCCCCGCAGTGGGCATGATCATCGCAACGCCGCTTCCGGGCCCGACGTTCAGAGCAAATCGGCTGCCGAGAAGAAGAAGCCCACCTCGGCCGCGGCGTTCTCCGGCGAATCCGATCCGTGCGTGGAGTTGCGCTCGATCGAGCTGCCGAACCGGGCCCGAACGGTGCCTTGTTCGGCCTCTGCGGGATTGGTGGCGCCCATCAGCGCGCGCCAGGCGGCCACCGCGTCGCCGCGTTCCAGGGCGGCCACGACGACCGGCCCGGAGGTCATGAACTCCACCAGGCTGTCGTAGAAGGGTCGCTCGGCGTGCACGGCGTAGAACGCGCGTGCCTGCGGGATCGACAGTCGCGTCATGCGCAGGGCGCGAAGCGTGAAACCGCCGTGCTCGATCATCTCGACGATGGCGCCGGTGTGTCCGGCCGCGACGGCGTCGGGCTTCACGATGGCGAGGGTGCGGGTGGGGGTTGGCGTATCGTGCTGGTTCATGGTCTGGCGGAACCGTAGCACGAACGGGACGGATTCCGAAAGCCGGCCTACATTAATGTAGGTCCGGTGGCGGGGAGCCTACCGAAACGTAGGACAGGTGAAGGTCTGAGGGGCTCTTTGCCTATTGGCACGATTTCTGTTTATAAAACGGCGGAGAGGAGGGTTCATGAAGGAACTCAAAACGGCTTCAGACGCACTGAAGCTGATTCAAGACGAAAACGTGGAGGTCGTCGACCTGCGGTTCATCGACTTCCCGGGCATCTGGCAACATTTTTCGGTTCCGGCGCGCTCGCTGGACGTCGACGACTTCGAAGACGGCTTGGGATTCGACGGATCCAGCATTCGCGGCTGGCAGTCCATCAACGAATCCGACATGCTGATCGTGCCGGATCCCACGACCGGCTTCATCGATCCATTCATGGCTCGCAAGACGCTGGTGTTCATCTGCGACATCCGCGATCCGATCACGGGTGAGGACTATACGCGCGACCCGCGCCACATCGCCCGCAAGGCGGTTTCCTACCTGGCGTCCATCGGCCTCGGCGACACGGCGTTCTTCGGGCCGGAGGCGGAGTTCTTCGTCTTCGACGACATCCGCTTCGATCAGAACGAGCACTCCGGCTTCTACTACATCGACTCCGAGGAGGGGCGGTGGAACGCCGGCCGGGACGAGCAGCCCAACCTGGGCTACAAGCCCCGCTACAAGGAGGGCTACTTTCCGGTGCCCCCGACCGATTCGCAGCAGGACCTGCGCAGCGAGATGATGCTGATCATGGAGGAGATCGGCGTGCCGGTCGAAGCCCAGCACCACGAGGTCGCCACCGGCGGACAGGGCGAGATCGACATGCGCTTCGCCCCCATGGTGGAGATGGCCGACCGGATGATGAAGTACAAGTACGTCGTCAAGAACACCGCGCGGCGCTACAACAAGACGGCCACCTTCATGCCCAAGCCGCTGTTCAACGACAACGGCACCGGCATGCACACGCACCTGTCGATCTGGAACGCCGGCGAGAACCTGTTCGCCGGCGACGGCTACGCCGGCCTGTCGGAGATGGCCCTGAACGCCATCGGCGGTATCCTCCGCCACGCGCCGGCGCTGCTGGCGTTCACGAACCCGTCGACCAACAGCTACAAGCGGCTGGTTCCCGGGTTCGAGGCGCCGGTCAACCTGGCCTACTCGCGCCGCAACCGCAGCGCCGCGGTGCGCATCCCGATGTACTCCAACTCGCCGAAGGCGAAGCGGGCCGAGTTCCGCTGTCCCGATCCGTCGGCCAATCCGTACACGGCGTTCGCGGCGCTCCTGATGGCCGCCGTCGACGGCATCATGACCAAGGCCGATCCCGGCGAGCCGCTGGACCGCGACCTGTACGACCTGCCGCCGGAGGAGCTGGCCAAGGTGCCGACCACCCCCGGTTCGCTGCGCGAGGCGCTGGGCGCGCTGGCCGACGACCACGAGTTCCTCACCAAGGGTGACGTCTTCACCGAGGACGTGATCGAGACGTGGATCGACTACAAGATCGAGAACGAGGTCCAGGAGATGGATCTGCGTCCTCACCCATGGGAGTTCGCGCTCTACTACGACATCTGACGCTGTTTCGGGGATACTTGAGGCGCTACGAAACCTCAGGAAGCGAAGCGTCACGGCACGGGCGGCGTCCCGCTGGCACTGCGCCGGCGGGTCATCGTCCGATGTCCCGAGATCGATGCCGAGTTCGTGGACGAGCACCTGTCGCGGCTCGGTGAACGGTACCTGAACACGTTCACCGAGCCCGAGCTCGTCCAGCATGCGCGGGCGGCCCACCGCCTCCGGCCACAGATGCCCGCCAACGTCTCCGTGGAAGCGACCGCGTTCGAGCGGTTTGCCTGCACGGTGGTCGCCTTCGACTACCGCGACGAGTTCTCGCTGATCACCGGCGTGCTCGGCTCCCTGGGCCTGAGCATCGAGCAGGGCCACGCCTTTACCTACGCACGCGACCCGCGGCCAAACGCCGCGGAGCAGGGCGCGGGGGCCCGTCGCACGACTCGCCGGCGGCGCCGCGTCGATCCGCGCCGCGCACCTCTGGGGTTCTCTGCCGAGCCCGTGGAAGCCCGTGGTGCGTTGCGGGCACGGATGGTCGATCGCTTTATCGGCCACGTCCCGCCGGCCCGCGCCGCGCGCTTCGCGGAACAGGCGGCTGCCGAGCTGCGATCCGTCCTGGCAGTGCTGGAGCGGGACGGACGCGACGCCGCCAAGCAGCACGTGGACGAGTTGGTGGCGCGGGCGGTAGCCGCAGACGTTCAGCAGGAACCGGTCCTCTACCCGGTCGAGGTGCATGCGGAGGTGCTGCCCGACGGCACGGACGGCCAGTCGGGACGCGCCCGTCTGGCGATCGCCTCTCAGGACACACCGTTCTTCCTCTATTCCTTCGCCACCGCGCTGTCCACGCTGGGAGTGGTCATCGACCAGGTGGTGATCACCACCGAGGCCGGGCGCATCGCGGACGAGTTCGTGGTGTCGGCCGCCGCCGGCACCACGCTGGCGGCGGCGGAGGACCTGGCGCGCATCGAGCTGGCGGCGCTGCTGACCAAGCAGTTCACGCATTTCCTGGGAAGCGCCCCGGACCCGTTCGCGGCCCTGGGCCGCTTCGGCCACCTGGCCGGCGAGTTGCTGCAGCGCCCTTCGCGGATCGGGTGGGCGGAGTTGCTGAGCGACTCCGCGGTGCTCCGCGGCCTGGCGCGCCTGCTCGGCGCCAGCGACTACCTGTGGGAGGACTTCGTGCGGCTGCAGTACGAAACGCTGCTGCCGCGGCTGCGCGACGCCGGCGCCACCGGCTACTCCGAACCGGCCGGGACCTGCGCGGCGCGGCTCGCCGAGGCGGTGGCGGGCGCCCCGGAAGACCCCGCCGCCAGAAAGAGAGCGCTCAACGATTTCAAGGACCGGGAGGTGTTCCTCCTCGATCTCGATCACCTGCTCACCGACGGATTCGGATTCCGGGAGCTGAGCGAACGGCTCACCGAACTGGCCGAGGCAGTGGTGGCCGCGGCCGTCGGGATGGCGTTCGACGAGCTGCGTGCGCGGCACGGTACGCCGTGCACGTTCGCGGGCCTGGAGTCGCGCTGCGCGGTGCTTGCGCTCGGCAAGTTCGGAGGCCGCGCGCTGGGATATGCCTCCGACATCGAACTGCTGTTCGTGTACGGCGATCAGGGGAGCACGACCGGTCCCGAACCGCTGCCGAACCGGGAGTTCTACCACCGGCTGGTGCGCGAGACCGAGGAGGTCATCGCGGCCAAGCGCGAAGGGATCTTCGACGTGGACACGCGCCTGCGACCCTACGGCGAGTCCGGGCCGCTCGCGTGCAGCCTGGAGACGTTCGCGTCCTACTACGACGCCGACGGAGCCGCGCTGTCGTACGAGCGCCTGGCGCTGGTCAGGCTGCGCGCGGTGGCCGGCGACGCCGCGCTGGGGTCGCGGGTCGAGCGGCTGCGGGACAGCATGCTCTACACGCGCGGGTCGCTCGACATGGCATCGCTTGCCGACCTGCGCGCGCGGCAGGTGCGCGAGAAGTGCCCGGGCGGCGTGGCCAACGCCAAGTTCAGCCCCGGCGCCCTCGTGGATGTCGAGTACACGGTGCAGATCCTGCAGGTCGTGCATGGCTCGGCTACTCCCGCCCTGCGGACGCCGAGCGTGCACGCCGCGCTGGATGAGCTGCGCAGGCTGGAGGTGATCGAACCGGCGGACGCGCAGGCGCTGGCTGCCGCCTACGACTTCCTGCGGCGCCTGATCAACGGACTGCGCATGCTGCGCGGCTCGGCGCGGGATCTGCTGCTGCCCGCCACCGACAGCGCCGAGTACGCGCACCTGGCGCGGCGCATCGGTTACGGGGGCCGGGGCGGTCTGGGCGAGGCGGCGCAGCTCCGTGCCGACTTCGAGGTGCACACGGCGGCGGTCCGGGCGTTCGTGGACCGCCGGTTCGGTCACGAGTCCGTCCCCTGGGGCGCCGATGCGGTCGGGCCGGCGGATCTGGTGCTCGCGGTGGGCTCGGACCGGGTGCCGACGGATGCGGAGCTGGCGTTCCTGCGCCGGGCCGGTTTCCGCGACTCGGGACGGGCGATGCGCAACATCGTCGGCATCGCCCATCGGTCCGGGGTGGGTCAGGCGGAGGTGGCCGGGCGCGGCGACGGCGAGCAGCGCCGCACCCTGGCGCGCCTGATGGTACTGGCGCTCGACGACCTTGCGCGCAGCGCCGATCCGGACATGGCGCTCAACAACTGGGAGCGTTTCGTGGCCGTGCAGCCGGACCCGCCGGCGCACCTGGCGGGGATGCTGGAACAGCCGGTGCGGCTGGGGCTGCTGCTGTCGATGTTCGCGACCAGCCAGTTCCTGGTCGACTCCCTGGTGCGGAACCCGGAGTTCCTCGACTGGATCGCCGACGAGCGGCGCCTGCACGGGCCGCGTTCGCTGCAGGCGATGCTGGGCGACCTGCGCGCGCTGTCGTCACAGGCCGCCGACCACGAGCGCTGGCTGCGCTCCATCCGGCTGTTCCGCCGCCGGGAGCTGCTGCGCATCGCTGCCCGCGACTTCTACCTCGGCGCCCCGATCGCGGTGACGACCGCGGAGCTGGCGACGGTCGCCGACGCGGTGGTGACCGTGGCGCTGGAGCGCGCCGGTGCCGACCTGTATGGGGAGCTGGGCGACGGTGTGGCGATCCTGGCGTTCGGCAAGCTGGGAGGACGCGAGCTCAACTACAGCTCGGACATCGACCTGGCGACGGTGTACGACGCAGGCAAGGCCGGCCTGCGGGAGCGCGCCACAGCGCTCACGACCCGGTTGCGGCAGGATCTGAGCGCGCACACCGGCGAGCAACACGCCTACCGGGTGGACCTGCGGCTGCGGCCGTACGGCGGGTCGGGGGAACTGGTCACCGGCTCGACGGCGTTCGTGGACTACTACGAACGCCGCGCCGGACTGTGGGAGGTCCAGGCGCTGCTGCGCTGTCGCGCCATCGCCGGCGACGTCGCGTTCGGGGAACGGCTGCTCAGGCGCCTGCAGCCGGTCATCCGGCGCGGCTTCGGCCACGCTGAGGTGTCGGCCACGGTCGCGCGGATGCGCGACGCGCACACGGCTGCCTCGGCGGTGGCGGCGGCGGGGCCGGGCCGCCTGCGGCGCGGGATAGACGTCAAGAACGGCCGCGGGGGCATCCGGGACGTCGAGTTCCTGGTGCAGGGGCTGCAGCTCACCAACGCCCGTGAGCATCCGGGCGTGCTGACCGGCCATACGCCCAGCGGTATCGAGCGGCTGGCGGAGGCCGGTCTGCTGGCCGACGACCGGGCGCGGGAGCTTGCCGGTGACTACGCGCTGCTGCGCCGCACCGAACACCTGCTGCAGGTGCTGGACGATCGCCAGGTGCACGCCATACCCGCCGACGGACCCGCGTTGATCGCGCTGGCCCGGCGCCTGCTGGGCGCGGAGGCGACCGAGCGGACACTCGCCGAGACGCTCGCCGCCGCGAGCGAGCGCGTGCACGCCGCGTACCGCCACTGGCTGACGTCCTGACACAAGGAGAGGGTCCCGGCAGCAACCGGGACCCTCTCGCACGCTGACGAACGCGTGGCTACCCGATGGCCGCCTCGCCGCGCTCGCCGGAGCGGATGCGGATGCACTCCGGCAGGTCCAATATGAAGATCTTGCCGTCCCCGATCGAGTCGGTGCGGGCGCCGCGGATAATGGCGTCGGTGGTGCGGTCGACGAAGCCCTCGTTGACCGCCACCTCCAAGCGTACCTTCTTGAGCAGGTTCACCTCGGTCTCGACGCCGCGGTAGGTCTCCGTGTAGCCGCGCTGCTGGCCGCAGCCGAGCGCGTTGGTCACCGACATCTTGAAGACCTCTTCCTTGTAGAGCTCCTGCTTCACGTCGCCCAGCTTGTGGGGCTGTATGTACGCAATGATCAGTTTCACGGTTCGCCTCCTATTGCGATGAGAAGATCTGGAAGCCCGAGTACGCCTCGGCCCCGTGCTCGTCGATATCCAGGCCGCGCAGCTCCTCGTCGCGGCTGACGCGCAATCCCATGACCGCCTTGATGACCGCGAACAGGACGAAGCCGGCCGCCATGGTCCAGGCGAACACCGCCACGACGCCCACGAACTGCACCCCGAGCTGGGCCAGGCCGCCGCCGAAGAACAGTCCCGAGACGCCGCCGATGGCCTCGTTGGCGAACAGGCCGACCGCCAGGGTGCCCCAGGCGCCGCACACGCCGTGCGCGGACACGGCGCCGATCGGATCGTCGATCTTGCACACCTTGTCCAGCAGCTCGACCGACAGCACGACCAGCACGCCGCCGAGCAGCCCGATCAGGACGGCCATGGCCGGCGCCACGAACGCGCAGCCGGCGGTGATCGACACCAGTCCGGCGATGGCGCCGTTGAGCGCGAAGGTGGGGTCGGGCTTGCGGAACCAGATCCACGCGGTGAACAGCGCGCCCACCGCGCCGGCGGCGGCCGCCACGTTGGTGTTGAGCGCGATCAGGGCGATGCTCAGGTCGGTGCCGGCCACCGTGCTGCCGGCGTTGAAGCCGAACCATCCGAACCAGAGGATGAAGACCCCCAGCGACGCGAGCGGCAGGCTGTGGCCGGGGATGGCGCGCGCGGTCAGCCCGGCGCCGTTCTGCACGTACTTGCCGACGCGGGGTCCGATGACCATGGCGCCGACCAGGCCCAGCCAGCCGCCGGTGGAGTGGACGACGGTGGAGCCGGCGAAGTCGGCGAAGCCGGGGCCGATGTCGTTCAGCCAGCCGCCGCCCCAGGTCCAGTGGCCGACGATCGGATAGATCAGCGCGGTCACGAACACGCTGTAGACCACGTAGGCGGGAAAGCGGGTCCGTTCGGCCATGGAACCGGAGACGATCGTCGCCGCGGTTGCGGCGAACATCGCCTGAAACAGCCAGAAGGCGAAGTCGGAAGCATTGCCGGTCCCGGCAGAGGTGAAGTTGGCCAGGAAGAAGTCGCTGCCGCCGAACAGGCCGGCCTTGCTGGCCCCGAACATGAGGGCGTAGCCGATGGCCCAGAACGACAGCATGCCGATGGAGAAGTCCATGAGGTTCTTCATCAGGATGTTGGCCGCGTTCTTGGCTCGGGTGAGGCCCGTTTCGAGCATCGCGAAGCCGGCCTGCATCAGGAAGACCAGGACGGCCGCGAGCAGCGTCCATACCGTGTCGATCGCCAGGGCATTGGAGTCGGCGTCCGCGAACGCGGCGAGCGCGACCCCCAGGCCCACGAGCACCAGGACACGGCGCTTGGGTGGGTGCGGTAGTTTCATGCGCCAAATGAAGCAAAAGGCGTGCCAATATCCGGAAACGAAGAAAACCAGCCCATTCAGTCCACGCTGGAGTAGGCCGTTCGCTGTTTCTCTACCAAATGGTAGGACAGATCGGCCGTTCCTACCGTGTCGTAGGAGTCTCCGGCCGGCCGACGTGCAGGCTGCCGTTCGGATTCAGGACCTGAACCGTTCGGGATCGATGCCGTACCTGCGGACCCGCAGTCCCATGATGCGCTCGGTGGTCCCGAGCCGGCGGCCGGCGGCCGACAGGTTGCCGCGCGCCCACTTCAGCGCCTCTTCGATCAGCTCGCGCTCGACCCGCGCGATCATCGACTTCAGCGTTCCGCGCGGGCCGGTTCCGGTCGCGTCGGCGGTCTGCAGGCTCGGCGGCAGATGGTGCCCGTGAATGACCTGGTCGCTCGACAGCAGCGCGGCGCGCTCGATGCAGTTCTCCAGCTCGCGCACGTTGCCGGGCCAGTGGTAGCTCATCAGCATGTCGATCGCCGGCGTGGAGATGCGACGCACCCCGTAGCGTTCGACGAAGTGGTCGGCGAGCTGCATGATGTCGCTCTTGCGCTCGCGCAGCGGCGGGATGTGAACGGGGAACACCGCCAGGCGGTAGTACAGGTCGGCGCGGAACACCTCCTGCTCGAGGAGTTCCTCCAGGTTGCGATTGGTAGCCGCGATCAGGCGCACGTCGCTGCGCAGGGTGGCGACCCCGCCGACACGCTCGAACTCCCGCTCCTGCAGCACGCGCAGCAGCTTCACCTGCACGTGCGGCGCCAGGTCACCGATCTCGTCCAGGAATATCGTGCCGCCGTGCGCGATCTCGAAGCGGCCCTTGCGCGAGGCGACGGCACCCGTGAACGCGCCCCGCTCGTGGCCGAACAGCTCGCTCTCGATCACGGAGTCGGGCAGCGCGGCGACGTTGACCTTCACGAACGGCCGCTCCGCGCGCGGGCTGTTGTAATGGATGGCATGGGCCACGAGATCCTTGCCCGTGCCGGTCTCTCCCCGCAGGAGGACGGTCGTCTCGCTGCCGGCGACCTGCTCGATGAGTCGGTAGACGGTCCGCATCGCTTCCGAGTTGCCGACGATGTTGGCCGGCCGGAACCGCGACTTCAGCTCGCCGCGCAGGCGGTCGTTCTCGGCCGTCAGCCGCTGCCGCTGCTCTTCCGCGGTCTGGCGCAGCTTGACCGCCTGCGCGATCATCGACGCGACGATCGACAGCAGCCTGACGATGTCTTCCGAGGCGTCCGGGTCCGCCAGGCGGCCGGTGGCCAGCGCGCCGACCACCTGATTGCCGAGCTTGATCGGTACGCAGGTGAACGACTCCCCGGCCGCGGGGCCGGTGTCGATGGCGCCGGTACGGTTGAGGAACAGCGGCTCGGCCGCCACGTCGGGGACATAGACCGGCTGCCCGTTCTGGATGACGCGGCCGATGATGCCCTCGCCGATCCGGTAGCGGCCGCGCTCGCGCTGCAATTCGGAGAGGCCCAGCGCGGCCTCGATCGAGATCTCTCCGGTTTCGCGGTTGAGCAGTCCCAGCACGCCGATGCGGACGCCAAGCCGGCTGCGCAACACCTCCAGCACCGGACCGAGCACCTCGCGCAGATCCAGGCTTTCGTCGAGGATCCGGCTGATGTGGAACAGCAGGGTCAACTCGCGGACATCGCCGCGCACACCGTCCGGAGTTTCGGTCATCCTCACACACAGGGCATGAGTCGGCAGAGTCCTGTCAAGCTTCCCCACCGGCCGGGTCGGACCGGCGTTGGCATAGGAGAAACACGAACGCGGGCGTAGACTGGGACGAGTAATCTTGAGGGGCGCGAAGTAGGCCGGCGCGTCACTGGTGTAGCGCCCTGCGGGGCGAACCCGTTGTCAAGCTTGGTCCCGAGGCCCGTGGCGTTGTCATTGGTGAGGGTCTGCACGCGGCGCAGTCGACGTGCTGATCCATCCCGGTAAGGAGAGTGCTCAGTTTGTTCACGCCTCGGCCGCTCCGCTCATCCACAGGAGAGACTGATGGCACGACGCAACCGCAGAGGCAAACGGAGCGGCAAAGGCAATCGCTCGGCGCGACCGCAGCAGGTGCACCCCAACGCGGCAGGCTTGGACGTGGGCGCCACCGAGGTGTACGCGGCGGTGCTCGCCGAGCGCGACGAGCAGCCGATCCGATCGTTTGCGACCTTCACCCGCGATCTGCATGAGTTGGCCGATTGGCTGAGCGCCTGCGAGGTAGACACGGTGGCCATGGAGTCCACCGGCGTGTACTGGATCCCCGTGCACCAGATCCTGGAAGCACGCGGCTTCGAGGTGGTGCTGGTCAACGCCCGCCACGTGCGCTCGGTGCCCGGCCGCAAGAGCGACGTGTCCGACTGCGAGTGGCTGCGCTACCTGCACTCGGTCGGCTTGCTGCGCGGCTCGTTCCGACCGGCTGACGAAGTGTGCGCGGTGCGCTCCCTGTTGCGCCATCGCGACGGCCTGGTCAAGACCGCCGCACGCAGCGTGCTGCATATGCAGAAGGCGTTCGATCAGATGAACGTCCATGTGCATCACGCGATCTCCGATCTCACCGGGCACACGGGCTTGGCCATCACCGACGCCATCCTGGCCGCAGAGCGCGACCCGGCACGCTTGGCGGCGCTGGCCCACCCGCGGATCAGAGCCAGCCGCCACACGTTGATCAAGGCGCTGGAGGGCGATTGGCGATCCGAACATCTGTTCACGCTCCGGCACGCACGCCAGACCTACGCTCACTACCAACAGCTTGTCAGCGAGTGTGACCAGGAGATCGAGGCTCGCATCCGCGCCTTTGAGCAGACGCACGAACCGCCGGCCGCGACCTCCATGGACCCCCAATCCCCGCAGGCGCCCTCGGAGCCGCCTGAGCCGACGGCGCAATCGTTCAACGTGCCCGCCCACCTCACACGGCTGTTCGGCACCGACCTGACCCTCATTCCCGGCATCGGCCCCACCACCGCGCTGGTCCTGTTCAGCGAGCTCGGCCCTGATCTGTCGCGGTTCCCGACCGCCTCGCAGTTCGCGTCCTGGCTGAACCTGTGTCCGCAGACCAAGATCACCGGCGGCAAGGTGATCAGCTCTCACACCGGGCCCGGTGTCAACCGCCACGAACTCTACGATGACCGTATTCTGTTCGGCCAACAGCACCAGGACCGTAAACGCCACGAGCGCCGACTTCGCAATCAGGCGCGCGCACTCGGCTTCAATCTGGTCCCGGAGACTGCCTGATTCTGCTTGTTTCTAAGGAGGCCCGGGAGTGCGTCCGGTGTTTTGCAATCGGACCCTCGTGGCAGCAAAACGACGGCCCGCCGCATGTGCGGCGGGCGCCTGTCGATGTCGCCGTGGTCAGCGGCGACGAGGTCCAATGGTGATCGCCACTCTACCGTCTCCCGTTCGCGGTGTCAATCAACCAAGTGCAAAAAAGGAAAAAAGTGAAGCGCGGTAAATCGTTGACCGCGGAATGCCCCGGCCGTATCCTCCGCTGCGTGTCCGAGACATCCGCCATCCATCCGCTTGCCGCAGAGCTCAACCGGGTTCTGGAGCCCACGGCGATAGGCCGCTCACTCTCCGCGCTGGGCCATCGCCTGTACTTCCCCAAGGGGGTCGTCGCCCAGTCCGCGGAGGCGGCCGAGCACGCCGACCGCTTCAACGCGACGGTCGGGCTGGCGGCCAGCGGCGGCGAGCCTATGCACCTTCCGGCGATCGCCGACCGTCTGCCCGGCCTGACCGCCGAGGAGGCGTTCGCGTACGCGCCCACCGCGGGCATACCCGCGCTTCGGGACCGCTGGGCGGAAGAGCTGCGTACCAAGAACCCTTCGCTGAGATCGGCGGTGTCGCGGCCGGTCGTGACGGCGGGCCTTACCGCGGGGATCGGCCTGGCGTCCGACCTGTTCGTGGATGCCGATGATCCGGTGCTGCTGCCGGACCTGGTCTGGGGCAATTACCGATTGATCATGGGCGAGCGGCGCGGAGCCCGCGTGGAGGGCTACCCGTTCTTCGCCGGGGATCGCATGGACCTGGACGCCGTGCAACGGACTCTCGCCCGACACCCGGCGGGGGCCAAGGTCGTGGCGATGTTCAACTTCCCGCACAACCCGACCGGCTACTCACCGAGCCGTGCGGAAGCGGAACGCCTGACCGCGGTCCTGGCCGCGGCGGCCGAGCGCGGCGTGCAGCTCGTGGTGCTGATCGACGACGCCTATCACGGTCTGTTCTACGAAGAGGAGACGCTCAAGGAGTCGCTGTTCGCCCGCCTCGCGGACCTGCATCCGAACCTGCTCGCGATCAAGATCGACGGACCGACCAAGGAAGAGTACGTCTGGGGCTTCCGGATCGGCTTCGTCACCGTCGGCGCCGCCGGCCTGGGCGACGAGCACTACCGGGCGTTCGAGCAGAAAGCGATGGCGGCCATCCGCTCCACGGTGTCCAGCGCCAACCGGATGGCGCAGCACCTGGTGCTGGCCGCCCTGGACCACCCCGAGCACGCACGGCAGCGTGACGCCAACCAGGAAGAGCTGCGACGCCGCTATCTGACCACGTTCCGCGAGGTCGGCAAGCGGTCGAGCGCGGCGATCCGGCCGCTGCCGTTCAACTCCGGCTACTTCATGTGCTTCCACTTGCCGGACGGGACCGCGGAGGACGTGCGGCGCTACCTCCTGCACGAGCGTGGCATCGGCACGATCTCGGTCGACGCCGAACACCTGCGGGTGGCGTTCGCGGGCGTCGATACCGCCGACCTGCCGGAGCTCTATGCCGAGATCTACGCCGCCGCCGAACGGTGCGCGGTGCAGGCCGAACCGCCGGAGGGTGTCACGGCGGCGAGCCGTTGATCCGCTCGCCCGCGGCGCGGGCGCTGATCGCCGTGGCCCTCGCCTGCTTCCTGGGGGCCTGCACGGGGTCGTACAGGACGCTCGTCCACGTCGACACCGTCCACGCCGACGTTGCCGCCTACGCGGAGCGCTACAATCTCTCCCAGGATCGGTACCGGGTCGTGACCCGCTTCGCCGACGCTCCGGCCGAGTCGCTCGCGCACGGCGGCAGCGACGCCGACGTTCTGATCGGTCCCGGCCTTGCGGGCCGCGATCTGGCCGAAGCGCTGCTGCCCCTGGACGGCCTGTTTCGGTCCGGTCTCCTCGGCGCGTCCGCCTTCTTCCCCAGCCTGCTGGAGTCGGGCCGAGCCGACGGCGTCCTCCGCGCCCTGCCGCTGTCATTCCGCGTCCCGGTGATCGCCGTGCGCGCCGGCCGGGACGATCTTCCATCGTTCTCGGTCACGCCGGACGAGTTGGCGGCGCTCGGTCCGGCATCGGGCAGTTGGAGCGCGGAGCTGGTCTACCAGGCGGCCGTGCTCTACGGCGCCGACTTTCGGCGGTTACCGGACGGCCGCCTGGGCCTGCGGCAGGGCGCGGTCGACCGGGCGGTCGATCAGGCGCGCCGGTGGTTTGAAGCGGAGCCGGGCGGGCTGCCATCCGACACGCTGCCGCCCGTGCAGATGCTGCTGGACGGACGGATCGAGTTCTTCCTGACCGACCTGCATCGGTTCGTGGACATTCCTGCCGAGCGCCGCGACCAGCTCGCCATGCGCTGGCTGGGGAGCGGGGAGGGGTTGCTGGCGGCCGACGACCTGACCTACGCGGCGATCCGTGCCCGGGCGCCCAACGCGCGCGGCGCACAGGCGTTCCTGCTCTGGCTGTTCGAGCCTGCCACGCAGGCGGCGCTGCTCGAGCTCGGCCGGCGCGAGCAGCTCACGGGGTTCGGCATCGCCGATGGACTGCCGGCCCTCGTGGAGGCGGCCCGGCACGACCTGACCACGCATTATCCGGTGCTGGTCGGGCGCGTCCCGAGCGCGGCCGAGCTCCGCGCTCCGGCGGCGCTCGGCGCCGACTGGGCACGGCTGCGCGAGGCGGTGGTGCTGCCGTGGCTGTGGGCCGAAACCCGAGGTGCCGAACAGCAGGCATTGGCCGCTGTGGTGGCCGCGTGGCGGCAGCGGCGCGCGGACGGGGCGGCGCAGGCGGCCCCGCGAAACCCGGCGCGCCGCGTTGACATGGGCAAGAACGGCCGGTAGGCTTACCGGCAATAACATAATCTGCCGGGGCATGGGTCCTCATGCCCGGCCAGGAGAGAGACAATATGGCCACCGTTGAACTCCAGAATCTGTCCAAGATCTACGAAGGCGGGGTGAAGGCGGTCGACAACGCCAACATCAGCGTCGAGGACAAGGAATTCCTCGTCCTCGTCGGACCATCCGGATGCGGCAAGACCACCACCCTGCGCTGCATCGCCGGACTCGAGGAGATCACCGACGGTGAGCTGTCCATCGACGGCAGGCGCATGAACGACGTCGCCCCGAAGGATCGCGACATCGCCATGGTGTTCCAGAACTACGCGCTCTACCCGCACATGTCGGTGTACGAGAACATGGCCTTCGGCCTGAAGATCAGGAAGTACCCGCGGAGCGAGATCGAGACCCGGGTGCGTGACGCGGCGCAGATCCTGGACATCGAGGAGTTGCTGGACCGCAAGCCCAAGGCACTGTCCGGCGGCCAGCGGCAGCGCGTGGCCGTAGGCCGCGCGATCGTCCGCAAGCCCAAGGTGTTCCTGTTCGACGAGCCGCTGTCCAACCTCGACGCCAAGCTGCGCGTGCAGATGCGGGCGGAGCTCGCCTCGCTGCACACCCGCCTGCAGGCGACGATGGTCTACGTCACCCACGACCAGGTGGAGGCCATGACCATGGGCGACCGCATCGTGGTCATGCGCGACGGCGTGATCCAGCAGATCGGCACGCCGCTGGCGCTGTACAACACGCCGGTCAACCGGTTCGTCGCCGGCTTCATCGGCTCCCCGCCCATGAACATCATGAAGGTCGGCCTGAAGGAGTCGGGCGGCGGGCTGGTCGTCGGCGACGCCGACTTCGAGCTCGAGGTCGCCCCCGCGCACCAGGATCGCCTGCGGTCACACGTCGGGCGCGACGTTCTGCTGGGAATCCGGCCGGAGGACCTCACCTACACGGATGACACGCGCGGCAGCAGCCTCTCGGCGTCGGTCGACGTCGTCGAGCCGCTGGGCGCCGAGACACACGTCTACGTGACGGTGGCTTCCAATCAGCTCATCGCCAAGGTGGCACCGGACGTCGACGTCCGGGTCGGAACGGAGATCACCCTGGCTCCGAACATGGAACGCGTTCACTACTTCGACATGGAGACCGAGGCGTCTCTCACTCAGGCTGCTGCGGCCACTGTCTAGCGGAAACAGAAGGAAGGTTAGGGCGAGCTCATGACCAAGCACCCGGTCACCAGGTGGTACCGCCTCGCGATCGCTGCCGTAGTACCGCTGGTGCTTACGGTCTGTTACACGCCGCCCGACGCAATCGATTCGATTTCCGACCTCGGCAATGTCGAAGTAGAGGTGCCGTCGACGACGGCGCTCGCCGCGGCCGAACCGGCGCCCCCGGTCCGGCCGGAGATGGCGGCTGCGGCCCTTGCCCAACCGTCCCAGCCCGCTCCGGACGCGGGCCTGATCGGCCCGGACGGCACGGCGACCCTCGCCGCGCGCACGGAGCCGTCACCCCCTCCGCATCCGGTGACGCTGGCGGTCGTGCCGTCGGGCGAGCCCGCGGTACCTGGGACGCCGATGGGCGTTGGGGCCGACGGGACGCCTGATCAGGGCACGGAGATGGAGCCGATGGCACCGGCGCACCCGGTGACGCTGGCGGTCGTGCCGTCGGGCGAGCCCGCGGTACCTGGGACGCCGATGGGCGTTGGGGCCGACGGGACGCCTGATCAGGGCACGGAGATGGAGCCGATGGCACCGGCGCACCCGGTGACGCTGGCGGTCGTGCCGTCGGGCGAGCCCGCGGTACCTGGGACGCCGATGGGCGTTGGGGCCGACGGGACGCCTGATCAGGGCACGGAGATGGAGCCGATGGCACCGGCGCACCCGGTGACGCTGGCGGTCGTGCCGTCGGGCGAGCCCGCGGTACCTGGGACGCCGATGGGCGTTGGGGCCGACGGGACGCCTGATCAGGGCACGGAGATGGAGCCGATGGCACCGGCGCACCCGGTGACGCTGGCGGTCGTGCCGTCGGGCGAGCCCGCGGTACCTGGGACGCCGATGGGCGTTGGGGCCGACGGGACGCCTGATCAGGGCACGGAGATGGAGCCGATGGCACCGGCGCACCCGGTGACGCTGGCGGTCGTGCCGTCGGGCGAGCCCGCGGTACCTGGGACGCCGATGGGCGTTGGGGCCGATGGGACGCCTGATCAGGGCACGGAGATGGAGCCGATGGCACCGGCGCACCCGGTGACGCTGGCGGTCGTGCCGTCGGGCGAGCCCGCGGTACCTGGGACGCCGATGGGCGTTGGGGCCGACGGGACGCCTGATCAGGGCACGGAGATGGAGCCGATGGCACCGGCGCACCCGGTGACGCTGGCGGTCGTGCCGTCGGGCGAGCCCGCGGTACCTGGGACGCCGATGGGCGTTGGGGCCGATGGGACGCCTGATCAGGGCACGGAGATGGAGCCGATGGCACCGGCGCACCCGGTGACGCTGGCGGTCGTGCCGTCGGGCGAGCCCGCGGTACCTGGGACGCCGATGGGCGTTGGGGCCGATGGGACGCCTGATCAGGGCACGGAGATGGAGCCGATGGCGCCGGGTCATCCCGTGATGGTCGCGGGGGCGATCGGCGTGCCGGGCGAGATCGGAGTGCCGGCCGGTGTCGGAGCCGACGGGACGGCGATGCAGGCAGCGTACGCGGTGCCGATGGCGCCGGATCAACCCGTGATGGTCGCGGGGGCGATCGGCGTGCCGGGCGAGATCGGAGTGCCGGCCGGTGTCGGAGCCGACGGGACGGCGATGCAGGCAGCGTACGCGGTGCCGATGGCGCCGGATCAACCCGTGATGGTCGCGGGGGCGATCGGCGTGCCGGGCGAGATCGGAGTGCCGGCCGGTGTCGGAGCCGACGGGACGGCGATGCAGGCAGCGTACGCGGTGCCGATGGCGCCGGATCAACCCGTGATGGTCGCGGGGGCGATCGGCGTGCCGGGCGAGATCGGAGTGCCGGCCGGCGTGGGAGCCGACGGGACGGCGATGCAGGCAGCGTACGCGGTGCCGATGGCGCCGGATCAACCCGTGATGGTCGCGGGGGCGATCGGCGTGCCGGGTGAGATCGGAGTGCCGGCCGGCGTGGGAGCCGACGGGACGGCGATGCAGACAGCGTACGTAGCGCCGGTGCGCCCGGGGCATCCGGTGATGGGTGCCGTCGCCGCGAGCGTGCCCGGCGGGATCGGTGTTCCGCTGGGAGCGGGCACCGGCGAATCACCGCAGCTCGGCGCGCAGATGGAGCCGTCTCGACCGGCGCATCCGGAGGCGCCGGCAGCGTCGCTGATGGCCGCGCTGGCCGAACCGGCAGCACCCTTGGGCGCCGACGGAGCGGACGCGGTGCGTGACCGCGCCGGAGTCGAGCCGCCGATGGCACCACCGCATCCGGCGATGGACTGGTCGGTGCCCGCGGTGGCGGCGCAACCGGCGCCTGCGGGCGCGGCGGGACCGTCGGTCATCACGGGTCCGACCGACGCCGACTTCGATCGGGTGCGCGTGCTTATCGCGCGTGCCGAAGAGGTCGACGCCGACTTCTACGACCCGCAGAACCTGAACGCGGCCCGCGACGCCCTGACCCTTGCCGAACGCATTCGCGCATCCGATCCGGTCGGATCGCACGTGGCGTTGGCGGTGGCCGAAGCGCGGGCGACGGAAGCGTTCGAGAACGCGGTGCGGCTGACCGCGGAGCGGCTTCGCAAGCTGCTGGCGCAACGCCTCGAGGAGCTGCGGGAGATCCAGGCGGATCTCTGGGTGCCGGTTTCCTTCCAGGAGATGGTCGACGCCGTGCAGCGCGTCGAAGAGCTGTTCACAGCGGGCGACCTGTTCGGCGCGTACGAGCTGGCGCTGGCGACCGCGGACGACATGCTCGCGTTGCGCGATTCGCTGCTCGATCGGCTCGAGCTGTTGTACGGCGCACGGGCGGAGACGGAGCGCTGCCTTGCGGCGGCCCAGAACCTGGACACGAGCACCTGGACCGCATCCAGGCTTGCGGAGCTGCAGTCGCTGTACGATCAGCTCAACGCGCTCTACCTGGTCGGTCTTGAAGCCATGCAGAGCTATCGGCTGGCCGACGCCGAAGAGGCGTTCGGCGCCGCGGTAGAGGTGTGCCGCAGGCTGATGGCGGTGGCCGACGACGCCTACATGGAGCTGAGGGACCGGGCCGCCGCGCTGATGAAGGCGGTGATGGAGGAGATCGAGGAAGCGTCGGAGTTGCACGTGATCACCGAAACGGGCGACGTGATCAGGCCGCAGCCGTGGAACGGCCAGCAGGTGCTGGACCAGCTCCGCGCCGGCGGCGGGCAACGCGACGCGCTCCTCGACGGAATCGGTCGCGAGGGCCAGAACGACCTGCAAACGGCGCAGGGGCTCTGGATGGAAGGAGTGGTCGAGTTCGACGACGAGAAGTACGGACAGGCCATCAGCCTCTTCGAGGACGCGCGACGCTACCTGGAGCGCTACAAGTTCTACGTCGTGCTCGGCATCCATACCGTGCGGTTGATACCGGAGCGGCGCGAGAGCCTGTGGCGCATCGCGGAGTACCCGCAGTGGTACAGCGATCCGTTCCTGTGGCCGAGGATCTGGCGGCGCAACCGTGACCTGATCCAGAACCCCGACCTGATCTACCCGGGCTGGCAGTTGATCATCCCGGCCATCTGAGCCACGGAGGGGTTGCCAGGCTCTGCCTGGCACTGACAGAGCCCACGTTGGCGCGCGCGGCCGAATTGGCGCGCGCCAACGCGGCGCGAATCGACCTTGTCGAATTGCGGGCCGACTTCCTGGACGACGGGGAGTTGGCCCGGCTCTCCAGGTTCCCGGACATGGTCGGGATGCCGGCCATCCTCACCATCCGGCGAACCGTCGAAGGCGGCAGGTTCCCCGCGGACGAGCGATCACGCCGGCACCTGATCGGCGCCGCCGCCGGCGCGTACCGTTACGTTGACCTGGAGTCCGATGTGGACCGCTCGTTCGATAAGCTGGTACCTGCGGGCACCAGGGTGATCCGGTCGCTGCACGACACTACCGGCGTTCCGGACCGGATCGAACGGGTGATGCGCGACCTTCCCCGCACGGGGAGAGAGATCGCCAAGGCGGCCGTGACGCCGCGCACGGGCAGCGAGATGGTGGACCTGTTCGAGTGCGCGCGGCGGTTGGGATCACCGTCCCCGGACACTCCTGACCGTATCCTGCTGGGCATGGGACGGTTCGGGCTCCCTACCCGGATTCTGGCGGCCCACATGGGCAACTTCCTCACGTTCTGTTCGCGTGCAGGCCGCTCCGCGGCTCCCGGCCACCTCGACCCGGAGACCATGGTCGAGCTCTACCGGTTTCCCTCCATCCATGCGGGCACGCGCGTCCTGGGAGTGATCGGCACGCCGCTGTCACATTCGCGTTCGCCGCAGATCCACAACCCGGCACTCGCCGCGTCAGGGATCGACGCCGTCTACGTGCCGATCGAGCTGGACGACCTGTCGGAGCTGGAGCGCCTGGCGCGGCTCCTGCCGCTTGACGGCTGTTCGGTGACCATTCCGCACAAGGGCGATGCCGCCCGCGTGTCGGACGCCGCGCCGATGGTGCGGCGGGTGGGCGCGTGCAACACGCTGGTGCGAACCCGCACGGGGTGGCGGGGCGAGAACACCGACGTCCACGGCTTCCTGGCGCCGCTCCGCGAACGGTCGATCGTTCCCCGCCGTGCGACCGTGATCGGCGCCGGCGGGGCGGCACGGGCAGTCGCCTTCGCGCTGCGCTCGCTCGGCACCGAGGTGTTGATTCTCAATCGGACCGAGCAGCGCGCGCAGTCCCTGGCGCGAGACTGCGGTGGGACGGCAGGCGCTCTGGATCCCACGGGGCTGGCACGGGTGTCCGGGCACAGCGAGTTGATCGTCCAGACCACGAGCGTCGGGCTGCCCGACAATCCCGGCGATCCGCTGGCGGCGTACTCCTTTCGTGGACATGAGCTGGTCTATGACCTGGTCTACGGCGAGGGGCTGACGCCGATACTCGGGCGAGCTCGTGAGGCGGGGTGCGCGGTCATCGACGGCGGCCGGATGCTGGCCGAGCAGGCGTACGAGCAGTTTCGCCTGTTCACCGGCCGCTCGTTTCCGGACAGCGCCAAACCCAGACCGGGGCATTCCCCAGGCGCGGTGCCCGGCGACCGCTGACCGAACCGGTCGTCCCGATGGTGGTAGGAGTCGCCGGCAAGCTCGGCTCCGGCAAGAGCGCCGTCGCGGGCCTGCTTGCGGATGCCGGCTGGCGCGTGATCGACGTCGATCGGCTGGGACATCGGGCGCTGGTCACGGAACGCGACCGCATCGTCGACGCGTTTGGCCGGGGCGTCCTGGATTCCGAGGGACGGATCGATCGCCGGCGCCTGGGGCCGTTGGTGTTCGCCAACGCGGATGCCAGGCGCCGCCTGGACGTGATCGTCCATCCCGTGATGGTGCGCAGCGTGAAGACCCTAGTGGAGGCCGATCCCGGCGGAATCGTCGTGGACGCGGCATTGCTGTATCCCATGGGGCTCGACTCGCTCTGCGATCTGGTGCTGTGGGTGCACGCGCCGCTGCTGCTTCGCCTGTACCGCGCGTTGGTGGTCGACCGGAAACGGAGCGCTACCGTGTTCGGGGCCGTGTGGGCGCAACGCGGCGGCCGGCTCAAGCGTCCCCCGGCTGGCGTCGATACACGTAGTGTCTCGCGTCGCACCATCTATAACGTGGCGACGAGACGCATGCTCCGGCGCCAGATCGATTTCATCGCCTAGCGTCGGCGACGATGGAGGCAACGCATGAACAGGCAAGCGGCTGATACACAACGGATTCTCTGGGCGGTCGTGGCTGTCAGCCTTCTGGTCATCATCGTGCTGGCTGGGGGACTCTACTTCCTCCGGCCGCGCGGTGCGGAGGCGACCGAAGTCGCCGTGACCGAACCCGACGAGTCCGCGTTCGATCCGTTCGAGTACGTGCGAAGCGACCAGGAGACTCCGGGGCTGCAGGAGTCGACGGAGTCCTCCCGCCAGGTAACCCTGGTGGTGGGCGACGTCCAGTCGCAGGCATCGACCGAGTCCCAAGCATCCGGCGATGCTCCCACGCCGCGGACACCGGCCGTGCCGACTCCGAGCGCTGTGACCCCGGCAGCGGTGACGCCGGCGCCCGTAGCGAAGGCCCCCGTCCCGGCGCCATCTCCCGCAGCCCCCGCGCCGGCGCCACGCGCAACCGGAGACTTCCAGTACTGGATCCAGGTCGGCTCGTTTTCCTCCCGATCACGAGCCGACGACCTGCACAAACAGTTGGGCGACTTGGGCTATGCCGGGCGCATCATCGCCCACGACACCGACGGCGTCACCATGCACCGGGTACGGATCGGCCCGTATGCATCGCACCCGGAGGCTGATCGGCTGCTGGGCAAGCTGCGCAGCGCCAACGAAATGGACGGCTGGATCACCCAGGTCAGAGGCTAGCGCCCCAGGAACACGTCGCCTTCGGCTCCGGGTTCCTGGCCCAGCCCCGCCTTTGGCTCCGGCGCCTGTCGGATAGCCGCACAAGCGGCTATCCGACAGGCGCCGGAGCGGAGACGTGGGTCCCGGCTTCGCCGGCTTTCGGCGGTCACCGCGTCGGGGGGTCCAGCAGTGACGCCTTGCGCACGTGCACGCCCTTGTGCCGTCTGCGCAGGTCGAGCAGCGCCTCCTCGACCTGCCGCTGGCGGTCGTAGCGACGCGAGAACAGCTCGCCCTGCTCGTAGTCGGCCGCCTTGACTTCGCCGATCCCGCAGCCGATCAGCCGTAGCGGCGTGGTTCCGTCCCAGCGCCGGTAGAACACGGCGCGCGCCACGTCGTACAGCTCAGCCGCCGATGCGATCGGCCGTTCCAGGGACCGGCGGGCGGAGAAGGTGCTGAAGTCGGCGTGACGGTACTTGACCGTCACGATGCGGCCGCTCAGCGCGTGCTCCAACATGCGCTCCATCACGCGGTGAGCGAGTCCGAGCAGGACTCGATTCAGCCACGTCGGATCGGCGCTGTCCGTGGCGAAGGTCCGTTCGGCGCTCACCGAGCGCCGGCACGGCCACAGCCGTCCCGCTCCCGGCTCGCGGCCATGGGCGGCGAGGTGCAGAAAGCGGGCCGTGCCGGAACCCAGCACCGTCGCCAGCGATGCGGGCGACTGCCGGGCCAGTGCTGCGACCGTGTCGATCCCGGCGGCGCGCAGGCGCGCCACGGTAGAATCCCCCACGCCCCACAGGTCCTCCAGCCGCAGCGTCGCGACGAACGCGGCCTCCTCGCCCGGCGGAACGATGAGCAGGCCGTCCGGCTTTGCCGCGGCGGAGGCGAGCTTCGCGACGTAGCGCCCGGTCGCGCCGCCCACGGTGATCGCGAGGCCGAGCTCGGCCGCGATGCGGGCGCGCAACGCTGCGGCCGCCGCCGGTGCCGGCCCGTGCAGCCGTTCGGTGCCCGAAAGGTCGACGAACGCTTCGTCGATCGAGATCGGCTGCACGTCCGGGCTGAACCTGCGTAGCACCTGCATCACCTCTGCCGAGCGCTCGGCGTAGCGCTGCATGCGCGGCTGGACGAACACGGCAGCCGGGCACCGGCGGCGCGCCTCGGCCGCCGGCATCGCGGATCGGATGCCGAACCGGCGCGCTTCATACGAGCAGGAGGCGACCACACCGCGGCCGGGCGGGACCCCGCCCACCACGACCGGACGGCCGCGAAGCGCCGGATCGTCGAGCTGCTCGACGGACGCGAAGAACGCGTCGAGGTCGACGTGGAGCACGATGCCGCGCGAGGCGTCGTCGACAGGTGCGTCGCTCAACCGGTCGCCCCCGCGGCGCGTGCGTGGAGCCGCGTGCTGACTGGTGGCGTCGCAATCAACCGCGGCGCACGGATTTGCATTTCCTCACCGCGGCGGCTAAGGTTGGACGAAATGGCGCTGCTGCCGGTGATCGCGGAACGGCGCAGTTGTCTGCGCTTCGACGGGCGGGCGGTGGACTCCGCCAAGCTCGACCAGATCATCGAAGCCGGTCGTCTGGCGCCTTCGGCGAAGAACCGGCAGGAGTGGCGGTTCATCGTCATCCGCAAGGCCGACCTGCGTGAGAGGATCGCGGCGGCGGCGTTTCGTGAGCAGAACGTCGGCACGGCGCCGGTGGTCATCGCAGCATGCACCACGAACATCGATTATCTCATGCCCAACGGGCAGTACTCGCACCCGATCGACCTGGCGGTCGCCGCGACGTTCATGGCGATCCAGGCCGAGGCGGAAGGCCTGCAGAGCTGTTTCATCACGACGTTCGACGAGCAGGAGGTCAAGGACCTGCTGAGCGTGCCGCATCGCATGCGGGTGGTGCTGTTGCTGGTGCTGGGCTACGCGGCCGAAGCGACGCCGCGGCAACCTCGCAAGCCGCTCCAGCAGATCGTCTCTTACGACCACTGGTGAGAGCCGGGCTCCGCGCCGGCTCCCTTTCCGCGCCGATGCCATGAGCGCCTACCTGCAGGCGCCGCGCGCAGGCGGCGGACTGCCGTTCGGACGGGCCACCGCCCGCCGCCTGCTGCGCGAGGGGCTGCTCGACCTGTTCGCCCTGTGGGGATACCGGCTCGTGGAAACGCCGGTGTTCGACTATTTCGAAGCGTTCCGGCCCGTGCTCGACCCCGAGATGCTGGAGCGGGTATACCGGCTGATCGATCGCGACGGGGAGCTCCTGCTGGTCCGCTCCGACGTCACGCTGTTCGCGGCCCGACTGGCGGCACGCACCGTGGCCCGCGCCGAGTTGCCGCTGCGGCTGTGCTACGCGGATTCCGTCGTCCGGCACGAGGATGCCGAGAGCATCTCCCACAACGAGTCGTATCAGGTGGGCGCCGAGCTGATCGGCCGATCCGGCGTGGACGCCGACACCGAGATCATCGCGCTGTGCCTGCGTGCGTTGGCGCACGCCGGCGTCCGCGGCGTGGCGTTGCATGTCGGATCGCGCGCCGTGTTCGACGGCTGCTACGCGCAGGTGCCTGAAGACGAGCTCGTCGAGCTTCGCGGAGCGATCCGCGACCGCGAGTGGGCCGCGCTACGGCAGCGTTCGTCCGCGGCCGGCGTGGCACATGCGGACGCGCTCGTGGAGCTGTTCGCGATGATCGGGGGCGTCCGGGAGCTCGAGGACCGGGTCGCCGAGCTCGGAGACCGCCTGCCGGACGCAGCACGCAAGGCGGTCGCCCATCTGGTGGCGGTGGCAGACGCGCTCGGCACGCTGGATCTGCCCCCGATCACCCTTGATCTATCGGAGCTGGGCGTTCAGTCCTACTACTCCGGGATCGTCATGTCGGCCTACGTCGCCGGTGCGGGCGGCCCGGTCGCCGTCGGTGGCCGCTACGACGGTCTGCTCGGGCGATTCGGGGGCGAGTGTCCATCGACCGGGTTCGCGCTGCTGCTCGGACGCGTGGAACGGCACGCGCGCCGCGTCGAGGTCGCGGCCGAGGAGCCCGTGGACCTGAGCGGCAGCCCGTTCACGGCCACCTACCGGCAGGCCGAGGCGTTGCGCGCGCGTGGACGCGCCGCGATCCAGTAGGGCCGTGCCGGACGCCGGCGGCGAGCCCGCCCTGAGCATCGCCCTGCCGAAGACCGACCGGCTGCTGGCGGCGATTCTGGAACATTTCAAGGCGGTGGGCCACGAGCTGGCGTTCGGCCCGCGTGAGCTGATGGCCGAGGACAAGAGCGGACGAATGCGGGCGATGCTGGTGCGCAACCACGATCTGCCCATCTACGTCGATCACGGGATCGCCGGCCTGGGGATCTGCGGCAGCGACGTGATCGGCGAGGCGGACGGCCGCTTCCTGCGCCTGCACCGCTTCGACTTTCGTGGCGGCATGTTCTGCCTGGCCGCCGCGCCCGGCAGCACGCTGGAGCGGATCCTCGCCGATGGCAGCGAGTTGACGATCGCTACCTCCTATCCGCGGTTCGCCCGCGGTTACTTCAGCCGCCGGGGGGTACCCACGCAGATCATCCGGCTGACCGGATCGGTGGAGTTGGCGCCGGTCCTGGGGTTGGCTCCCTGCATCGTCGACATCGTCGAGACCGGGGCCACGCTGGCGGCCCAGGGGCTGGAGGTGATCGAGCGGATGGAGCCGACGGCGGTCTACTTGATCGCCAACCCCGCCTACTATAAGTTGCGGTTTCGCGCGGTCGACCGGCTGGTGAGCCGGCTGGCCGCGCGCTGATCCGATGGCCGCCCGGCAGTACTCCTTCGAACGCAGCACCAGGGAGACGGAGGTGGCGGTGCGCCTGGATCTGGACCCCACGGATGCGGGGAGCGTCCCGGTGGTCGAGGTGTCCACCGGGGTGCCGTTCTTCGATCACATGCTGCACGCAATGGGGTTTCACGGCGGCCTGGGCCTGCAGATCACGGCGTCCGGAGACCTGGAGGTGGATGCCCACCACGTCGTGGAGGACGTGGGCATCGTGCTGGGCGAATGCCTGTTCCGGGCGATGGATCAAGGCACTCCGCTCACCCGCTTCGGGCACGCGGTGGTGCCGATGGACGATGCCCTGGCTGAGGTGACCGTCGACGCCGGCGGCCGCTCCCACTGCCGGTTCGACGCGGCGTTTCCTCAGGAACGAGCGGGTGACTTCGATGTCTGGCTGCTGCGCGAGTTCTTCACGGCCTTGGCCGGGCGTGCGCGCATCAACGTCCATGCCGCGGCCAGGTACGGCGACAACTCCCACCACATGGCCGAAGCGTTGTGCAAGGCGCTGGGCCGCGCCCTGGGCCAGGCATTCCGGACGGCTCCGGGACGGGAGCCGCGCTCCACGAAGGGCCGGGTCGTCTAGACCTGGGAGGCGGGCTCCAACACCGCGCGGATGCGCCGCACGCCGCCCGATGACGACTGCTCCTTGACGATCCGGAACGCGCCGAGCTCGCCGGTGCGGCCGGCGTGCGGGCCGCCGCACACCTCCTGGGAGTAGTCGCCGATCGAGTAGACCTTGACGTCCTCCTGGTACTTCTCGCCGAACAGGGCGATGGCGCCGCCGTCCAGAGCGTCCTGCAGCTTCATCACCTGCATGCTGATCGGCAGGTCCTCGGCGATGCGGTCGTTGACGGTGGCCTGAACGCGCGCGACCTCCTCCTTGGACATCGGCGCGCCGTGCGAGAAGTCGAACCGCAGCCGCTCGGCGGTGATGTTGCTGCCCTTTTGCTGCACGTGCTCTCCCAGCTCGTCACGCAGTGCCTGATGCAGCAGGTGCGTGGCGGTGTGCAGGCGCTGCACGGTCTCGCTGGCGTCGGCCAGCCCTCCCTTGAAGGTCTTGTCGGCGCCGGCCTTGGACCGCTTCTGGTGCTCGGCGTACCGCCGGTCGAACCCGGCGCCGTCCACCGTCAGGCCATGCTCCTCTGCGAGCTCCTCGGTGATCTCCAGGGGGAATCCGTAGGTGTCGTAGAGGCGGAACGCGACATCTCCCGGGATCACCTTGTCGTCGCGTGAGAGCAGACGTGGCAGCATCTTCTGCAACTCCGCCTCGCCCTTGGCCAGAGTGGCGGAGAAGCGCCGTTCCTCCTGCGACAGCTCGCTCAGGATCGTGCCGCCCTGCTCGGCAAGCCGCGGATAGGCGCCGCCGTAGTGGTCGATGACGCTCTCCGCGGTGGCGCGCAGCATCTCGCCGGGGATGTCCAGCTTGCGCCCGTGGCGGATCGCGCGGCGGATGATCCTGCGCAGCACGTAGCCCTGGCCCAGGTTGGAGGGGGTGATGGCGGCCTCGTCACCGAGCATGAACACGGCGGCGCGCACGTGATCGACCACGATGCGGATCGACCGGTCGCGCTCGGCATCCTCTCCGTATGCGACGGCGGCCTGCCCTGCGGCGGTGGCGACGATCGGCGCCATGACGTCGATGTCATAGACGCTGGCCGCGCCCTGCAGAACGGCGGCGGTTCGCTCCACGCCCATGCCGGTGTCCACGCATTGCTGCTGCAGCGGGACGAAGCGCCCCTCGCTTGTCTTGTCGTACTGCATGAACACGTCGTTCCAGATCTCCAGGTGACGGTCGCCGTTGCCCGGCGTGCGGCCGTCGTCGCCGGCGTCGGGGTACAGGTCGATGTACATCTCCGTCGTCGGCCCGCAGGGGCCGGTCTGCCCGGCCGGTCCCCACCAGTTGTCCTCCCCGAGGAAGTGGATGTGATCCTCCGGGATGCCGAGCGAACGCCAGGCGGAGGCCGCCTCGTCGTCGCGGGGCACCATCTCGTTGCCGGCGAAGCAGGTGACGTGCAGGTGCTCGACCGGAAAGCCCAGCCAGCGGCTGTCGGTGAGGAACTCGTGGCTCAGCTCGATCGCACCCTGCTTGAAGTAGTCGCCGAGCGACCAGTTGCCGAGCATCTCGATCAGCGTCAGGTGCGACAGGTCTCCGACCAGATCGATGTCGATCGTGCGGATGCATTTCTGCACGTTGACGAGCCGCCGCCCGGACGGGTGCGGGGCGCCCAGCACGTAGGGGACCAGCGGGTGCACGCCCGCCATCACGAACAGCGCCGTCGGGTCGTTCTCGGGGACCAGCGAGTGGTTGGGGATGCGCGCGTGGCCCTTGGATTCGAAGTAGGACAGATAGAGATCGCGGAGATCGTTGGCTGTCAAGGCTGGCTCTCGTATGGCGGACGTTGGCATGACGAAATGTGTTCAGGCGCCGGCCGTGGTGTCAAACCGCGGCGGCCGCGCTCAGGTGACGGGCTCAGGTGAGCGGCTCGACGAGGTCCTCGGCCTCCGGGGTGAGCAGGTCCGGGAACACGTAGACCATGCCGCCGCTCCTGCGCACGCGCAACTCCGCGTGCCCGCGGGAGACCAGGTCGTCGAGGCAGACCTTGGCGTCGTCCAGGCTGTAGTCGCCGCCCACCGCGATCTCCGCCGGCGTCACGACCCCGCCGTGCGCCTTGGCCGCGCGCAGGATCACCGTCTCGATCGATTCCGCGGCGCCTGCCGTCTCCGCGATGTCGGGCAGGCGACTCGGGGAAGGGTCAGGGAGTCCGTGCGCCGACTCTTCGTCGACCAGCCTGGGGATCGTGAACAGGTCGATGATGTTGCCGATCCCGAACAGCCCCCACGTGCACAGCCAGAGGATGCCGGTACCGATCCGTCCCAGGTAGAAGCGATGGATCCCGGAGACCCCGAACAGGCACAGCGCCCACAGCAGGTAGGCGGTGCCCCGCGAGTAGCTCATGCAGCGCGCCTGTGCTAAGGGTACAGCCGTTGCAGCGTACGGGGAAACGCGATCGCCTCGCGCACGTGGGGGATGCCGGCGATCCAGGCGAGGGTGCGCTCCAGGCCGATGCCGAACCCGGAGTGCGGGACCGAGCCGAAGCGGCGGAGGTCGAGATACCACTCGTAGGCGTCGAGGGGCAGGCCGTGCGCCCGGATCGCGGCGACCAGCGCGTCCAGGTCGTCCTCGCGCTGCGAGCCGCCGGCGATCTCGCCATAGCCTTCCGGGGCCAGCAGGTCCGAGCAGCGCACCCGCTCCGGGTTGGTGGGGTGGCCCTTCATGTAGAACGCCTTGGCCGCGCGCGGGTAGTCGGTGACGAACACGGGGCGATCGAAGCTCAGGCTGACCGCCGTCTCCTCGTCCGCGCCCAGGTCCTGGCCGGGCTGGATGTCGGCGCCGGAGGACTGGGCGATGCGCACGGCTTCCGCGTAGTCGATGCGCGGGAACGGCGGGGCCAGCCGCGCCAACGGCGCGGTGTCGCGCTCCAGCGTGGCGAGCTCGCTTTCGCACCGGGTCAGGACGTGTTCGACCACGGCGAGCACGAGGTCTTCCTGGAGCTGCATGTTGGCGTCGCTGTCCGCGAAGGCGACCTCGGCCTCCAGCATCCAGAACTCGCTGAGATGGCGGCGGGTCTTGGACTTCTCCGCGCGGAACGTCGGGCCGAAGTTGTACACCTTGCCGAGCGACTGGCAGGCGGCCTCCAGGTAGAGCTGGCCGGTCTGCGCCAGGTGCGCTTCGCCCAGGTCGTAATAGGGCAGGGTGAATAGCGACGACGCATTCTCACCGACGGCGCCGGTGAGGATCGGCGTGTCCACCAGCACGAAGGCGCGCCGGTGAAAGAAGTCGTGCATGGCGATGCGCAACTCGCTTCGCAGTCGCATCAGCGCCTCCTGCCGGCGCGAGCGCAGCCACAGGTGGCGGTGCGCCAGCAGGAAATCGACGCCGTGCGCCTTCTTCGCGATCGGGTACTCGGCCGTCGGCGACTGCAGGACCTGCAGTGCGTGGAGCTGCAGCTCGTAGCCGCCGGGGGCGCGCGGCTCGGCCCGCACCGTGCCGCGCGCGAACACGCTGGACTCCAGGGGGAGCCGGGCGGCGCGGGCGAAGGAGTCGGGCTCCGTCTCGCCGTCGATGGCGGTGGCCTGCATGCGCCCGGTGCCGTCGCGGAGCTGCAGGAACAGGATGCGCCCCTTGGAGCGCGCGTTGTACAGCCAGCCGGCCACCTCCACGGCGCCTCCGTCGTGGGCGCCCATGTCCCTGATCGCCACGCGGGGCGGCGCGTCGTCCGTCATGTCCCGCCCATCATGCCAGATCCATCATGCCAGCCCATCCCGGATGCGGCCCAGCAGCCGCTCGGCATGGGCGGCGTCGAAGGCGGCGGTGAGCAGGCGGCGCACGGCGGCCGGTCCGCCCGCCGCCGTGGAGCGTGCGCCGGACTGCCGCACGCCGTACTCCTCCACGACCCGGCGGGCATCGCGCTCGCTCACCGTGCCCAGGCGGGCGATCACTCCGCAGATACCCGTGACTTCCTGTGCGTCCAGGGCGCGCAGCACGGCCGCCGCCGCATCCGCGTCGATGAGCAACAGGAAGTGTGCGGCGCGCTCGTAGCCGGCGTCGCGCGCCTCGTCCTTGGCCCGATGGGCAAGCTCCCCGGGCGTCGGCGTGTGCGCCGCGGCCCCCCCCGTCATGCCGATGCCACCTCGAACGCGGACACGTTGCGCTCGGTTCGGCTGAACTCGACGCCGATCAGGTGGATCGGACGGCCGAGGTGGCGGTACTTGTCGGCATAGCCGCGCTCCCGCAGTTGGGCCAGCGCTCTGCCGTCCGGCTGCGACTCGACCACCTTGAACTCGAACAGGTAGACATCGCCGTTGAAACGCACCGCCAGGTCCACGCGGCCGCGGCTGGTGCTGTCCTCCACCACCACCTCCAGCCCGGCCGCCGCGAAGTGCGAGTAGAACAGGCTGGCGTAGTAGCCCTCGTAGGCGGCGATGGTGTTGTTCGTATGCCACTCGTAGGGGATGCCCGCGAAGAACGCCCGGAACAGCGCATCGATGCCGGCGAAATCGTGTGCGGCCAGAAGCTCACGCAGCCGCAGGCTGGTCATCAGGTGGTTGGCGTCCGGCGGCGTCATCGCCCGCAGCAGGTGTGCGTGCAGACCCTGCCGTACCTCTCGATTCGGATAGCCAAGCCGGTACAGCGACTGGCCGCCCAGGTCCTCCTCGCCGACGATCGTCAGATACCCGGTCTGAAACAGCAGCGCCTCCGGTCCGATGTCGTCCACGTCGAACTTCGACAGCAGGTCGTCGGCGCCGAGCATGCCGTCAAGGGCCGGGGCGAACACGTGCTGCGTGAGCAGCGTGTCGATCAGGAACGACGGCGTGCCAGTCTCGAACCAGTGCGCCTTGAACCGGCGGCTGCGGAACAGGAGGAGGAGGCCGAACGGATTGTAGACACGCTCGTCACCGAGCCAGTTGTAGCCGTTGTACCACTCACGGATGCGGTCTCGGTCCAGGCCGTCGAGCTCCGGCGCGAACACGTCGTCCAGATCCTCCTCGGTGTAGCCGCAGATGGACGAAAACGGGGCGTCGAGCGTGATGTCGGTGAGGTTGTTCAAGTCCGAGAACAGGCTCACCTTGGTGAACTTGCTCACGCCGGTAAAGAAGCTGAACTTGACGTGCGCGTCGGCGAACTTCACCGTCGCGTACAGGCCGCGCAGGAAGTCGCGGTTTGCGCGCGCCGTGTCCGGCGTTCGCAAGGCGTCCAGGATCGGTTTATCGTACTCATCGACCAGCACGACGACGCGCTGCCCGGTGTGTCGATGCAGCGTACGAATCAGGTGGCTGAACCGCTCCGGCGCGGTGTCGTAGCGCCCCGCGACCCCGGCGTCCTCCTCGATCGCGTCAAGCTGCGCCATGGTCGCCCGTTGCACGTCGTCCGGCGCCGTGGACACGCCCGCGCTGAAGTCGAGTCGCACCACGGGATGGCGCACCGACCAAGGCCAGTCGGGATGGACGGCAAGGCCGCGGAACAACGGTTCGTTGGCCTCGAACAGCTCCTTGAGCGTGTCCACGAACAGGCTCTTGCCGAAGCGCCGGGGGCGGGAGAGGAAATAGTGCTTGCCTTCGTCCACCAGCCGCCGGGCGTAGGCGGTCTTGTCGACGTAGTAGCAGCCTTCCTCGCGAATCTCGCGAAAGGTCTGGATGCCGATGGGGAGCTTCCTCCGCATGACGATCTCCGACTGTATTCAGGGGCCGTCGGCAAGGTCAAACGGAACCCGGGGGCGCTACGGCTCGCGGTACTGCGCGTCCAGCAGGTCGGCGACCGGCAACGGGTCGCAGACCGAAGGCGCACAACGAGCTCCGTCGCGGGTCAGGTTCAGCCCGTGGTCGCCCACCGACTGCGCCACGGTGGGACCGCCGACACGGCCCCGTGACGCGTCCAGGATTGCGCTCAGCATCGGCTGTACCTCCCGCAGCGCCTGCTCGAACAGATCGAAGATGCTGGCGGTCGACACGCGGGCGGGATCGCACGGGTGGCACCAGCGCCGGTGCGATTCGTTGGCCCAGTCGACGCCGCGGTCGATTCTCACCGGATGGAAGATCGCCAGCCGCCGTCGCCCGCCCTGCTCGCGCTGCTCCATCTCCATCGCGCGCCGGCGGAACCCGGGGTTGCGGGGATCGGTCATCGCGAAGAAGCGCAGGGCGTCCCGGTAGGAGTTGCCCACGCGCTCGTGATCGGTGGCCGGGTCGTGGGCGCGCGGGTACACCTCTGCGATGGCGGCGACCAGGCCGGCACGCAGGGTGGACGGCAGCTCCTCACCCAGATGGACGTCCGAAAAGACATCGATCACCCGCACGTCGCCGCGCAGCCGTTCGGCCAGCAGGACGTCCAGGACGCGCTCCAGAAAGGCGTGACAGCGCCGCAGGCGCCGCGTCGCCGGATCCCCCGGCACTACCCAGCCGGCGTGGTATACGACGTAGGGGTGCCATGAGCGGTCGAGGGCGGCGTGCGTGGCCATGCCGGCCGCAAACGCGGCGGTCTCCGCTTCCGACGGGGCGCTTCGCAGGAAGGCGTCCACCAGGCTGCCGAAGCGGGCGCGGTGCATCAGCGGTCCGAAGCGAAACCCGTGCGGCCGTGTCCGCAGGGCATGGAAGAACAGGTCCGGCCCCTGAGCACCCAGACGCAGGGCGTTGCCGGCCGCAGAGAGCAGACTCTCGCCGTCCGGGCCGAGACGCCGGACCGCTTGCTCGGCGAACAGCAGGTGGGACATGTGGGCCGGCATGGTTACCACTCGACGATCATCTGAAGCGGCTCGCCGTTGTACAGAAGCTTCGTCCACTTCCGCAACTGCGTGTCGCGATCCGAGGCCGGCAGAACTCGACCAGATGCTCAGCCGCACGGTAGTAGTACAGGATCTGCACCGCCCCCGGAAAGTGCGTCATCGCCCACTCCCAGTTGTGTTGCGCCCTGCGGAGTCAACGGTTGCCGGTGTCGGCGTAGTGTCGGCGTTCCCGCCCCCGACCGTCCTGACCGACCGGCGGGCGGTTGACACTTCCCCCGATGTGCTGCTAGGTTCTCTGGCGCGGTGATTCCCGGCGGTCGACATCGCCTTGACATCACCTATAATTGCCGTCATCTTACGTCTCGGTTTCGTTTCCACGTCTCCCCTCCTCTAGGAACTCGTAACATCCTCCGTATTTCTTTTCCTGGATGAGCATCCTCTCATCCTCGTCGGCAGGGCCAAGCAACACAGAATCCAATCGAACCACGCGCACCATGTCCGGGGTGCCGCTCTGCAGCGCAGAAGCCGTAAACACTTCCGCCCTTCCGGGAGCCCACACAGCGCTTCCGTCACACATGTCAATGGTGGGGGCAAAAAACCCCCGCGCGGCCAAGTAAGACAGAGGCGCATCGGGATAATACGACCCGCCTTTGGGCACCGGGGTTTCCTCTTCCACCATGACACCCCCATACGGACTGCAACCCAAATCATGATCGCCGTCACGCAACAACTCGACTTCACAAACGTTGTTAGGATCGTCGGCTTTGCGTGCCGCAGCCGTAAAGGACTGTGCACGGTTGGCAGCTTTCACCGTTACGGTTATCTCGTCATCACCGCCGAACATCCTGACGGCGAGCGTAAAGGATCGAAATCCCCCGGGCACTCGAACCTCAGGTTCATTGGCCACCACGTCGTCGAGCTTCATGCCGCGCCACTCCGAAGGCATCAGAAACTCCTGTCGCAGGCGGATTCATCGGGCTCCGTCTCCGGTACGTCCGTGCACGAACTTACGACGGTACCTCCTGCCTCGATGCACCTCGCATGCTGCACGTCACCGCATCGGTCCGTGTCCGGGTCGCGGCACCATACCTCCCCGTTGTCCAACCGCTTGTTTCCCTCCGGTGGAATCAAGGAGCATATCTGCGCCGTCAGCAGGAATACGGACACCAGAACAGCCGCTGTCACGTAGATCGTTCGTTTCATTCGTCTCTCTCCTTGTGTCTGTCGTGTTTCAGGTTATCCGGCCCGGCAGTTAATCCCGACCGGCTCCCGCTTATCTCATAGACGTAACCTCCCGCAGGTCGGCCAGGCCCAGGGCTTCTGCGCGGTCGATACGGGGCCGCCCGTTCATTCAGACAAGACCGTCAGTGCCGCCAGCACCGCGAACACCAGCGCCGCGTGCGCTCGTCCGCCTCTCATGCGAAGCACCACCCGCATCGTGGGCGGACGTTGTCGCCGACTGCTGTTGTCATGGGCGGGTACCTCCGTGGCGTCGTTCTCTTGTCGGTCATCGACTATAACGGCAATTGTCGTCGCTATACTGGTCCTGGCGGTTGCTCCGCACGGGATAGGGCAGACAGCCAGTGCGGCGGCAGCGCCACCATACCGGGAATCAATCGACTGCTGCAATAACGCGGGTCGCATGTTCGTAGTCTACGAGCAGCGGCGGGAGACCGCCTGTGATCCGATCTACGTAGGCAAGGCAAGCGCGCGCGGCAGCAGCACAAGTGCCGCGATGGCTAATCGCGGCTACCCTGGTGGCATAAAGTCGGGCTTTGACAGCTATTTCATCGTCTGGAAAAAGCATTCGCCCGTCGACTACGGACCCAACTACGGACAAGTAGCGCGTCAAGCCTTCTGCAAGGAAAAGGAATACGCACACAAGCGCCAGGGCGAAGGGTTCACGCTTACGAATGAGGCGCCGTTTCGATGTGACAGTGCTCTTGCCAATACGCCAGACCCGCACCCCGGAGTGCGCCCGCGGGGCGGCGACAGTGACGAGCCGTGTCCATGCGTTGATGACTTGGTGCCTATCCCGCCGCCAAGCCTGGCGCCGGACAGGAGCGGCAACAAGAAGAAGAAGGTAGGCAAGGTAGGCGTGTCCTTTACATGGAACCTGCCGTCATTCGGTGGTGGCAACGGCACGCTCAGGCATTCCCTGTCCGGCTTGCCGAGCGGTTTGTCGAGCGCTGGCACGCGCATATCGGGTCGGCCGAGTCGAGTCGGGACTTGGACCGTGACCTATAGCGCTGTCGACAGTGACGGAGACCGTGCGAGCGTGGCAATCCTCATAGTTGTGACGAAAGACGACGACGACGACGACAGCCCGCCCAGCAGCCCTTGTCATAGGGTGGAATGCCCGCACACTGGGACGTTGATTTGCGCGTCCGAATGTGAGCGCATCGGCTGCGATCTCGACATGGTTCCTTGCTGAATGTGCTACACTCGGTTACGGAGGTCGTGGTGCAACTTCTGTCGTGCCGCGTCCACCACTGTGTGAACTGTGTGAAAAGGCGGCCGGCGTCTTTCGGGGTGCCGGCCGCCCCGATTTCTTAGCGCGGCGCGCCTATCGGGGGCGCTTCCTCTTCCCGCCCACTTGGGTCGGGGAGCGATGGATTGAGGTCGCTGGGGGAGCCGGAACCCGGCGGCCGCCGGCATCGCGCGCACTTGGTCACCCCGTGTCGGCAGCGGAGACCGGCGCCCGGTGCGGTCACAGGTACTTGGCGACCGCTCCGCGTTCGGCCGTCGCGCCGGCGGAGTAGTGCGCGACCATTCGCTCTGTCTTCCAGCCTCCGGCAAGCATCGTTTCGGCGGTGCTCGCGCCACGCGCGGTGAGTTCGGAGGCGAGTCCGACGCGGCCGGAGTGTCCCGTGATCCGACCTTCGATGCCGGCCGCTCTTGCCGCCGCGGTGAGGCGGCGCGCGATCGATTGACCGTTGAGCCCACCGAGCACGAGCGCATCCGCCGCCGGGCGCGTGCCGGACGCTCGGACGGTGTCGCGCAAGAGGCGGAGCGCCTGCGCGCATCCGTTCTTGAGGTACCGCACATCGGCACGCTCGCCTTCCTGATCCGTCTTCGAGCGGCGGACCGTGACGAGCACCCCGTTGCCGTCGGTGGCGTCGGTCACGTCGGCCCAAGCGAGTTGCGCAGCTTCGGAGCGACGCAACCCGCCCTGGAACAGCAGGCTTACGATCACCTTGTCCGTGGCGCCACGCTCCGCCGCCTGTTCGTCGGACTCGGTACCGCGCCCGGTGCGGCGCGGGCGATCGGCAGTTGCAAGTACGGCTGCGCAATCGTCCGCCGTGAGACCCTGCGCTTGTCCACGACCGCGCCCGGCCGCCTGCCTGCGGAGACCCTTGAGCACGCGCCGCACGGGTTCGGTTGCCGTCGGATCGTCCACGTTGGCGTCGCGGTGGGAGGCGCCGATTGCTGCGCGCGCAGCGCTGAGCGTGGAAGCTGCGGCACCCTGTTCGGCCCGCTCGGCGAGGTACGCGGCGACCGCTTCCGGCGTGGCCGGCAGCGGCTGGTGCCCGTTGATGTCCGCCCATTCGCGCCATGCGCGGGCGCCGCTGCGGTACTGCGCCCGCGTGTTGGCGGACCGGCTGTCTTCGGTCGCCCGCTCGATGCGCGCGCGATCATCGGATGCGATGAGTCCGGCCGGCCGGGTCTCGGTGAGCAGTGCGACTGCTGTTGTCATGGCGGGTACCTCCGTGGCGCCGTTCCTTGCGGTCATCGACAGTTGTCGTGCGGGTGGTACCTATTGCCGGCGAGCTTCGCAGATGGTAGAACACGGCCCCGAAGCCGCTGTAGCTCAGTTGGTAGAGCAAGGGACTGAAAATCCCTGTGTCAACAGTTCGATTCTGTTCGGCGGCATCCTGTTCAGAAATCGGGCAACGCTTCAGTTGCGTTTCCAGGCGTACGGGCCGCTGAGGTAGCCGCTGCCGTCGTCAGGCGGCTCGGCGTACACGTACAGCAGCAGCTCGTCGGCAAGCATGCCTTCCGGGAGCGCGGACTCCAGATCGATGCGCTCGGCGAACGCCGCCGCGGCCACGCGAGTTCCGGCGCTCCCGTACAGCCAAACCTCGTACGACGCGAACGGACCGGTGACGGTCAGCTCGTTCGCATCGATCGCGACGTCGATCGCCTCCACGTGCCGCCGGGCCTCGGGACCGGTGCTGCCGGTGACCCGGAAACTCTCCTCCGCGGTCTGACCGGCGATGTCCTGGACGATCACGCGATAGACGCCCGCCGGCAGTGGCTCGTCGGAGGGCATCGCCAGCGCCGTCGACCCGATCCAGGTGCCGGAGTCGGATCGATCGACCACCCACACCTCGGGCGTCAGCCTCCAGAAGAGTTGCGCGTCGTCGTTCATCACGTACAGAGCGTCCAGGTCGTCCAGGCCGTCGGCGTCGCTGACCCGGGCGAACAGGGTCAGGGTCTCGTAGGTGCGCCCCTGGCGCAAATCCGCGAACACGACGCGCTTCCAGAACAACTCGTGCGCCTCCGGAGCCGCGACCTCGCAGGCGGCCAGCAGGCAGAGCAGGCCGGCAACGCCGACAGCACGGACGAGTCCGCCCCGTTCGCTACGGCCCGTGGGAGGCAAGCACATCGGCCAGCCCGGCCAGCAGCGACCGGTTCTCCGGCGCGGTCCCGACAGTGACGCGCAGCCAGCCGGCGAGCGCCGCCGGTCGCGTCCAGCAGCGCACCACCAGCCCGCGCTGCAGGAGGTCGTCGGCCACGGTGGACGCTCGCTCGCCGAGCCGGACCATGATGAAGTTCGTGTGCGTGGGCACGAAGGGCAGCCCCAGGGCGTCGAAACCGGCGGTGAGCTGCGCCTTGCCGTCGCGGTTCACCTGCAGGGTCCGCTGCAGGAACTCCCGGTCGTCGGCCGCCGCCAGGCCAGCGGCCTGCGCCGTCACCGACAGGTCGAACGGCGGGCGCACCCGGTGCAGGAGGTCGATAACGCGTGGATCGCCGCAGGCGAAGCCGAAGCGGATGCCGGCCAGGCCGTGGCTCTTGGAGAAGGTGCGGGTGACCAGCAGGTTGGTCACGCCGTCGCGCACCCGCCCCATCGTGTCGGGCCGCAGCGCGGGGTCGGCGAAGTCCGCGTACGCCTCGTCGTGGATGAGCAGCACGTCATCCGGCAGCGCGGCAACCAGATCGGCGAAGCGCCGCTCGTCGATCAGCGTCCCCGTGGGGTTGTTGGGATTGCAGAGGAACACCGCCTTGGTCGCGGGGGTGACCTGGTCCAGGATCGCGTCCACGTCGATCGCCATGCCGTCCATGGCCGACCGCACGACGCGCGCGCCCATGATCCGGGCGACGATCTCGTACATGCTGAAGGTCACTTCCGGCACGATCACCTCGTCGTCCGCGTGCAGGAACGCCATCGCAGCGGCAAGCAGCAGCGCGTCGGAGCCGTTGCCGGCGATCAGGTGCTCGGGCGTCAGGTGCAGGAGGGAGGCGAGCCGCTCGCGCACCTGCCGCGTGCTCGACTCCACGTAGCGGTGGGAGAGGTCGAGCGCGTCGCGGATGGCCGCGACCGCGGCCGGTGATGCGCCGAGCGGGTTCTCGTTGGAGGCCAGCTTGATCACGTCGTCCCGGCCCGACTCCTCCATCGCCTCTTCCAGGGACTTGCCGGGGACGTACGGGGCGATGTCGAGCACGGACGGGTTGGCCCGCCGGTAGGGATCGAACGGCATGCGCTGACGCTATCCGATTCGCCTCCGCCGGTCATGTTGACAGGGCATGCAGAAATCTGCATGAATATTCCATGGCCGATCGAAGACTCAGGTTGGCGGCGATCCGCAGGATCATCAGCCGGGGCGGGACCGCGCAGCAGGAAGAGCTGCTGGCAGCGCTGGCGCGCGACGGATTCGCCGTGACCCAGTCGACCCTGTCGCGTGATCTGCGCGACCTGCGGGTAGCGCGCGTGCCGGACGGCGAGCACGGCTATCGCTATGGCTTCGCCGACGCGGAACCGATGGCGGGTTCCCATTCCGGGCTGGTGAACGACATCAAGAACGGCTTGGTGGAGCTGGTCTTCTCCGGCAACCTGCTGGTCGTCCACACCCTTCCGGGACACGCCTCCAGTGTGGCGCGCGCCCTGGACAACTTGCCGATCGACGAGCTGGCGGGAACGATCGCCGGCGACGACACGGTGCTGGCGGTGCTGCGCGAGGGCGTCGACCGCGACCGGTGTCTGCGCGTCCTGGCCGCTGCGGTACCGGGCGTGGCGGGGCTGTCCGCATGAAGGCGGCGGTGCTGGGCGCGACCGGCTATGCCGGGGCGACGCTGGCGCGCCTGCTGGCCGAGCACCCGGACGTGGGTACCCTGGTCCTTGCCTCCGGCTCGCGGGCGGGTGCGCCGGTCGCCGAGGCGGTGCCGGAGCTGTCGCCGCGCGGGTTGCGGGCGGTTGACGGCGGCACGCTGGCATCGGTCGACGAGGCGGCCGCGGCCGGCGTCGACGTGGTGCTCGCCGCGCTGCCGCACCTGTCGTCCGCGCAGACCCTGGAGCCGTTTCTGGGCCGCACGGTGGTGGTGGACCTGTCGGCCGACTTCCGCATCGCCGACCCCGCGCGGTTCGCCGCCGCCTACGGTCAGCCGCCGGCACGCCCGGACCTGCTCGGCGATGCGGTCTATGGCCTTCCGGAGCGGTACCGGGAACGACTTCGCTCGGCCGACCTGATCGCCAGTCCCGGCTGCTTTCCGACGGCGGTGCTGCTGCCGCTGCTGCCGGTGCTGGCGGCGGGCTTGGTGAGCGACCCGGTGGTCGCCTGCGCGGTCACCGGGCTGTCCGGCGCCGGCCGCAAGGCGGACGCCGAGTGGACCTTCTGCGACCGCAGCGAGACCGCGACTGCCTACAACCCCGGCACCAGCCACCGCCACGTGCCCGAGATGGTGCAGGAGATGGAGGCGGTGCGCCCCGGAGCGTCGCTGTGGTTCACCCCGCACACGGCGCCGATGAAGCGCGGCATCGCCGCCACCATCACCGCTCCCGCGGCGGCCGGTGCCGACACGGAAGCGGTCGGCGCGACGCTGCGGGCGGCCTACGGTGACGCGCCGTTCGTGCGGCTGCTCGACGACCGCCTGCCGGCGACCGGCTCGGTGTGGGGATCCAATCGCTGCGACATCGCGTGGCGGGTCGACGGCGGCGCGGTGCTGCTGTTTGCGGCGCTCGACAACCTGGTCAAGGGCGCCGCAGGCCAGGCGGTGCAGGCGATGAACCTGCGCATGGGGCTGCCGGAAGAGCGCGGCCTGCCCATGCACGGGACGCCATGACCGGCAGGGGCACGTCCGTGCGGACAGCGGTGATCAAGCTCGGCGGGCGGGCGCTGGAGGAAGCGGCGCTGCGCGGCGTGTTCGCCGCGGAGTTGGCCTCGCTGGCAGGTGGTGGGCAGGCCGGTGCCGGGCAGGCCGGTACGTGGCGCGTGATCGTCGTGCACGGCGGCGGGGCTGAGGTGACCGCGATGAGCCGCCGCCTGGGACACGAACCGCGCTTCCACGAGGGCATCCGCCTGACCACCGCGGACGAGATGGAGGTGGTCGACATGGTGCTGGCCGGCAGCGCCAACAAGCGGCTGGTACGCGCGCTGAGCGCCGCCGGCGTGAGCGCGGTCGGCATCTGCGGATCGGACGGGCCGACCCTGGCCGCGCAGCCGGAGGCGGTGCCGCCGGGCACCCGTACCGGGCGCATCGACGGCGTCGACACCCTCCTGCTCGCCACGCTGACGGACGCGGGGTTCGTGCCGGTGGTCAGCCCGGTCTGCGACGACGGCGCCGGCGGCGGCATCAACGTCAACGCGGACACCGTCGCGTTCCGGGTGGCGACCGCGCTCGACGCCGACGCCCTGCTGTTCATCTCCGACGTCGACGGCGTGCTCAAGGAGGGGACCGTGGTGCGGCGCCTCGATCCGGCGAGCGCGGATGCCGAGATCGAGGCGGGGACCATCACCGACGGCATGATCCCGAAGATCAGGTCGTCGGTCGCCGCGGTCACCGCGGGTGTCGGCCGCGTGCACATCGGCGACTATGGTGCCGCCGGGGCGTTGCGGGCGCTGCTGGACGGCGCGCGCGGCACCGTGATCGCGGCTGCCGCGGACGGAGCGCCGTCGCGCTGAACCGATCGAGTCGCCCTGAATGATATAGCCCTGAACGAATTGCAACACCAATCGAATCAACGACCAGAGGAGAACCTGACCATGCAGATCAAGGACGCGATCGTCACCGATCATCCCTTTCCCAACGCATTCTCGCCGGAGATGCTGCTGTTGGAGCACGGCTCCGGGTGCCGGGTCACCGACGCCGCGGGCAAGAGCTACCTGGACCTGGGGGCCGGCATCGCCGTGAACGCGCTCGGCTACGGGCGTGAAGACCTGGCGGACGTCGCCGCCGCGCAGATGCGCAAGCTCGTGCACGTCTCCAACCTGTACACCACCGGCCCGGCGCTGGAGCTCGCCGGCAAGCTGACCGGCGACCGCTTCGCGGCGGTGCAGTACATGAACAGCGGCGCGGAGGCCAACGAGTCGGCGCTCAAGTTCGCGCGCATGTACGCCCATCGCGGCGAGAAGAACGTCGAGCGCCACAAGATCCTGGCGTTCATCGGCGGGTTCCACGGGCGCACCTACGGCGCGCTGGCCTGCACGGCGACGCCCAAGTACCAGGAGCCGTTCCGGCCCATGCTGCCCGGCGTCGAGATCGCGCCCTACAACGACGTGGAAGCGCTGCGAAAGACGCTCGACGGGACCTTCGCCGGCGTCATCGTCGAGGTGGTGCAGGGCGAGGGCGGGCTGCAGTCCATGACGCCGGAGTTCGCGGAGGCGCTGGGCGCCTGCCGCGACGAGCACGACCTCATCCTGATCGCCGACGAGGTGCAGACCGGCCTGGGACGCACCGGACACCTGCTCGCCTCCGACAGCGCCGGTCTGAAGCCGGACATCGTCACCCTGGCCAAGCCGCTGGCCGGTGGCCTGCCGCTGTCGGCGGTGCTGCTGCCCGCGGCGGTGAACGAACGGCTCCATTTCGGCGAGCACGGCACCACCTTCGGCGGCGGGCCGGTGACCTGCGCGCTGGCCTCGCACGTGTTCGATATCCTCACCGATCCGGCGTTCCTGGCCGCCGTCCGCGAGCGCGGCGAGCAGCTCCGGCAGGGGCTGGAGTCGCTGCGGGAGGCGCACGGGCTGGGGCCGGTGGTGGGCGCCGGGCTGCTGCGCGGCGTGCACGTGCCGGGAAAGGCCGGCGAGCAGCCCCGGATCCAGGCGCTGTCGACCGCGCTGCGCACCGCGGGTGTGCTGGTGCTCCGCTCGGGCGATGACGTGATGCGCATCGCGCCGCCGCTGGTGATCTCGGCCGACGAGATCGCCGAGGGGCTGCGCTGCATGGACACGGCGCTGGCGGGCCTGTAGGAGAACGGGGAGCAGCACATGGCAACGAACGAAGCGAAGCGCCCGGACGTCGAGAGAATCGCCCTCGCCTACTCGGGGGGGCTGGACACCTCGATCATCATCCCGTGGCTCAAGGAGCGCTATCCGGGCGCGGAGGTGGTGGCCGTCTGCGCGGACGTCGGGCAGTCCGACGACCTGTCGGGACTGGAGGAGCGGGCAGCGGCGTCCGGCGCCGCCAAGCTCATCCTGCGCGACGTGCGCCGCGAGTTCGTCGAGGAGTACCTGTTCCCGATGCTCCGCGCCGGCGCGGTGTACGAGGGCAAGTACCTGCTCGGCACCTCGGCGGCCCGGCCGCTGCAGGCCAAGGTTCAGGTCGAGGCCGCACGCTCCGAAGGGGCCGACGCGGTCTCCCACGGGTGTACCGGCAAGGGCAACGACCAGGTACGGTTCGAGCTGGCCTACCGGGCGCTGGCGCCCGACCTGCAGATCATCGCGCCGTGGCGCCTGTGGGACATCCGCTCGCGCGAGGACGCCATAGAGTACGCGGAGAGCCGCGGCATCGACCTGGCCGGAATCTCACGGGTCAACATCTATTCGCGCGACGACAACGTCTGGCACCTCAGCCACGAAGGCGGGGACCTGGAGGACGCCGGGCGGCGCCCGCAGGAGACGCTGTTCCAGCGCTCGGTGTCCCCGGCGGAGGCGCCCGACCGCGAGCAGGAGGTCACGGTCGAGTTCGAACGCGGCATCCCGGTGGCCGTGGACGGCGTCCGGCACGACGCGGTGGAGCTGGTGCTCAGGCTCAACGAGCTGGGCGCCGCGAACGGCATCGGCCGGGCCGACATCGTCGAGACGCGCGTGGTCGGCATGAAGAGCCGCGGCGTGTACGAGACCCCGGGCGGCACGATCCTGTACGCGGCGCTGCGCGAGTTGGAGATGCTCACGCTGGAGGCGGACGCCCTGCGCAGCAAGCAGCAGTTGGCCATGACCTACGCCGACGCCGTGTACGGCGGCCACTGGTTCTCGACGTTGCGCGAGTCGC
The DNA here is from genome assembly GCA_965208175.1 of Spirochaetia bacterium. Taxonomy (GTDB): domain Bacteria; phylum Spirochaetota; class Spirochaetia; order SZUA-6; family Bin103; genus CATQHW01. Next base: position 397,118 of record CBDBOG010000002.1, read on the forward strand.
TGGACGCGTTCATGCAGCGGGTCTGCGCTCGGGTCACCGGCGCGGTGACCGTGAGCCTGTACAAGGGAGGCATCACGGTGGCCGGCCGCCGCTCGCCGTACTCGCTCTATGACGAGGGGCTGGCCTCGTTCAGCGCCGGCTCTTACGACCACCAGGACGCGAGCGGCTTCATCCAGCTCTACGGCCTGTCGACCCGCACCGCGGCGATGGTGGACGGGGGGACGGACGGGGACGGCTGAAACAGGCAACCGGCGTCTGCGCGGCGCGGTGCGCGTGGACTCGGGCGTGCGGCGGGCGGTACACTTCAACCAGGAAGCGTCCCGTGGGGCCGCTTCCGTTTCGGGCTGTGGCGCAGTTGGTAGCGTACACGTCTGGGGGGCGTGGGGTCGGCGGTTCAAGTCCGCCCAGCCCGATGAGACGCGGGGAGCCGGTTCGCAAAGGAGAAAGGTTGGGTTCATGGGAACCATCAAGTCGTCGTGGGAGATCGCCCTGGAGCGGACGAAGGATGTCGTCCCCGACAAGGAGAATCTGGAGCAGAACCGGTTCAGCACCGAGGGCAAGAAGCTCGTGTCCCGCTATCTCGGCGATCCGGACGTCGACCTGCAGGAGTTGCTGGAGCCGTTCGAAGGCAAGCAGGCCGGCTGGGTCCGCGACGGGGTGCGCGATGCCTTGCTCAGCAACCTCACCCTCCCCACGGACGAGTTCGCGCTGAAGCGCAGCCGCCGCGCCGGCGAAGGATTCGGCGCGCTCAGCACCAATGACCGCAAGCTGCGCATGCTGCTGGGCCAGCTCGAGCAGTTCTTCCAGGAGTACCTGGGAGAGCGCAACCGCATGAGGCAGGAGGTCGATCGCGCCTACGAGCCGCGCCGCCAGCAGAAGGAGGCGGAGATGGAGAAGAAGACCGGCCAGCGGGTGCAGATCAACCCCCAGAACGACCCGGAGTACGTGGGGCTGATGCGCCAGCAGCTCATGATGGTGGACGACCGCTACGGCCAAGTCCTGCAGGGCGTACGGGACGAGCTCATCTCCATGTCGGAGTGACCGGACCCGTCGCCGAACCGGCACCGTACCGTGGTCGATGCTGAGCTGATCGGGGAGGCTCTGGACCGCATCGACGAGGCCCACCGGCAGGATCCGGCGGGCCGGGCGCTCGAGTACGCGCGGCGCATGACGCGCTGGCAGGAGCGCCTGGCGCCGCATCCGTCGGCGGCGCTGGCCATCGCCGTCCGCGCCCAGCACCTGCGGCGCTGGGAGATCCCGCGCGCCGGCTACCCGGAGGGCCGTTCCGGCTACCTGCGCTGGCGGCGCGCCTGCGCCCGGCACCACGCCGACAAGGTGGGGCTCATCCTGGACGATCTGTGTGCGCCCGCCGCGCTGATCGAGCGGGTGGCGGCGCTGGTCCGCAAGGAGGGACTGGGGCGCGATGCGGAGACGCAGGTGCTCGAGGATGCGGCGTGCCTGTCGTTCCTGGAGGCGGAGCTGGCCGGGTTCGCGGAAGGGCGCGATCCGGAAACGTTGCAGCGGGTGCTCGGCCGGACGTGGGAGAAGATGTCCCCGCGAGCGCGAGAGCTCGCTGCATCCCTGGACGTGCGTCCACCGCTCGACGAGGTGATCGGCCGCCTGCGGCCGCCGTCCGGTCAGTAGCGAACGGCGGTGCTCACCTCGATCAGGTGTGCCTGCTCGTCGGCGCCCCGTACCCAGTCGCGGTTGCTCACCTGCTCGTAGGTGTAGGCAAGCGCGACGTTCATCTCCACGGGCTCCAGGTCGACGCGCAGATCGATGCCGGCACGTGCCTGCAGGAGGTGCTCCAGCACGTCCTGCTTGAGGAAGGTCGAGGGACCGGTGAACACGAATGTGCCGTCGATCAGGCCGTGATCCCAGACCGAGCCGCCGGCAGGGCCGCCGTGGCGCACCCGGCGCAGCGACAGGTCGACCCCAAGCCACGCCACGGGGAACGCCCGGGCGCGAACGAGAATCTCGTCGGAATTGGGGTGCAGCAGGGTGCCCAGGTGGCGCCCGTCGTTCGTGTACTGCAGGTAATCGAGCGCCGATGGATGGTGTGCGTACATGTACGGCGTGACCATTCGGTAGCGGGCGGCCAGCACCGTCAGGATCGGCAGGGGCGGGGCGACGCTCGCCTCCAGCTCGACGGCCATCTTGTTCTGGTCGGAGTCGAAGTCGAAGCGCCGCAGCTTCGTCAGGTTCACGTCGTCGACGAACAGCACGGCGCTCGCCGATGCTCCGTACGGCAGCCGCACGCGGGCTGCCGCGCCGACGAAGGCGTTGTCGTAGTCGTCGAGCTGCATCTGCGTATACAGGACGGGAAACACCGGCAGCAGGTAGGTCGGCGACAGCCGCCCGCCGAATATCACCGACTGCAACGCGCTCAGCTCCAGCCAGTCCGTGGGAAAAAAGCTCAGCGATTGCGCCACCAGGTACTTGCTCGGATGAAAGCCGTTGTCCTTTCTGGCGCGCGTGCGCAGGGAGTAGCGTTCCCGTTCGGAGCCGCAGAAGCCGCGTTCCTTCGTGGCGGCGCTGCAGATTCCGTACGTGGCGATCAGGTCCAGGAACATTGCCGAATAGGCGACCCAGGGCGCGCGGTAGGTTCCGGCCAGGTACCCGGCCGGCGGCGCGGCGGCGGACACGACCGGGCTGTCCTCCCCGTGCCCGAAGGAGCTCTGGCCGAAGCCGGCCTGCACGAACCAGGTGCCGGGCCCGGTTCCCAGGTCGCTCGCGCCGAAGAAGCCGGTGCCGGCCAGCTCCACCTGCACGTCGAACTCTTCCCCCAGGATGGTGGTGCCGTCGCCGGGCACGCCCGGATCGTAGGGGTCAGGCGCGAGCTCGGGCGCGACGGGCTCAGGAACGACCGAGGTGGCCAGCGTGCGGGCGGCTAACCCGAAGCCGACCCGCTCGCCGAGCGGCAGCTCGACCCCCGCCCCGAGCTGGACCGCGAGCTGCGCCGGCAACGCGTCGGCGCCAGCTTCTCCGCCGGAGGTGATCGGGGCCTTCGACCTGCGCGCGACCTGCGCCCGTCCCTGCACCGGCAGCGCCCGGAAGTAGCGTTCCAGCAGGCGCCGGGCGATCTGCCGGTCCGTCTCATGTTCGGAGGCCGCCACCCGCTGCAGGGCGCCGCGCACGAGCGGCGCCGGCAGCGGCCGCAGCGGCGGCAGCCACTCGATCAGCCCCCGCTGCTCCCAGGAGCGCAGGTGGCCGTAGACCGGGTCGTTCGGGGAGACCAGCGTCTGGGCGCCGGCGCAGAGCGGCAGGCCGATCAGCGCTGCCAGCAGCGCGGCGCGAGAGCGGCGGATCACGCGCGCACTATACCGTGCCGCTCCTCGTGATCCGCGGCGCTCACGCGGCGCTCACGCGGCGCTCACGCGGCGCCGAAGCGTTCGGCCACGGCGCGCATCGCTCGATCGGCGATCTGCAGGCTCTCGTCGATGTCGGCCTCGGTGTGGGCGGCGCTCAGGAACCAGTTGTGGTGCGGGTGGAAATAGGCGCCGCGGCGGGTCGCTTCCGCGCAGAAGAGCTGGCTGCGGTGGAAGTCGGTCTCATTGGCGAAGCGGACGAACGGCATGGCCGGCAGGCCGGTGACGGCCAGACGCTGCCCGTGCCGGGCGGCCGCGGCGTGCAGGCCGGCGATGAGCCGCTCGCCCAGGGCGGCGCCCCGCTCGATCACGCCGTCCTCCTCGATGCGCCGCAGGCAGGCCAGCGCGGCGGCCATCGGGTAGGCGTGCATCCAGAAGGTGCCGGTGCAGAACACGCGGCTGGCCGCCCCCTTTACGCCGTCGCGGCCCAGGCACGCCGCGATCGGATAGCCGTTGGCGATCGCCTTCGAATAGCAGCACAGGTCCGGCTGGTAGCCGAAGCGCACGTGCGATCCCCGCAGGTGCGCGCGGAAGCCGACGCGGATGTCGTCGCTGATCACCAGTGCGCCGCGATCGTGGGCGAGCGCGCACAGGCCGTCCAGGAACCCGGAGGCCGGCAGCTCGGAGTCTGCGAAGGCCGGGTGGTGGTAGGGCGTCACCATCACCGCCGCGATGTCGCCGGGATAGCGGTGGAACAGGCCGGCGACGCTGTCCAGGTCGTTCCAGCGGAAGCGATGGACGTGGGCCAGGTCCTCCTCGAGCAGGCCGGCATGCCCGGGCACCGCCCACGGGTGGGCGCCGTGGTAGGCGCCGTGGGCGGCCAGCACCTTGCGGCGCCCGGTGTGGGCGCGAGCCGTCTGCAGCGCGTAGGTGGTCATGTCCGAGCCGTTGACCCCGAACAGCGCCCAGTCCATGCCGGCGATGCGGGCGGTCAGTTCCTCGGCCAGCTCCACCATCTCCGGGCAGGGCGTGTTGAAGCCGAAGCCCCGCCGCATGGCGGCTGCGGCGGCATCGTCGACGGCGCGGTCGCGGTAGCCGAGCAGGTTGCCGCCGAAGCCGCACAGGAAGTCGATGTACTCGTTGCCGTCGACGTCCCGGAAGCGGCAGCCTGCGCCGTTCTCGGCGTAGTAGGGAAAGGAGCCCGGCACCACCAGCGCCGGGCTCTTCGTGCCGTAGATGCCGCGCGGGATCACCTCGACGGCGCGGGTCAGGAGCTCCCTGCTGCGCGTGAAGCTGAACGGTGCGGCCATCATCCCGCCAGCAGCATCTGCACGTCGCCGACCACCTGGAAGACGGCATCCGCAAGCAGGGTCTGCCCGCGCAGCTCGATACTGCCAAGACCGATCGCTGCGGCCGGTTCCAGGCGGCCTGCCAGCAGGTCGTGTCCACACGACACGGACGCGAAGCCCAGGGTGAGGTTGGGGGCGGCATCGGGTTCGGGCTCGATGGTCAGCCGATCGCCGCGCTTGCGGGCCGCGACGTCCGCCATGCCCGGCGCCCGCAGCGCGATCGTGCCGTCGGGGGCCTCCTGCAGGGTGCGGCGCGCCCTGGCGTCCACGCTTGCCAGCACGGCGACCGCGCGTACCAGCGCGTCCAGCCTCATCCGCAGCGCGAGGGTCAGGGCTTCACCATTCCTGTCGCCGGGTTCGGGCTCGCTCAGGCTGAGGTAGTGGCTGAGCCGGCTGGTCAGCGTCGGGAGAGCGCGCAGCAACCCGACCCGCCACACGCCGAAGAGCGGGATCGGTACGCCGCTGCCGGTGAAGGAGCGGACCAGCGCGCGATCGGTGGGGAACCAGAGGCTGAGCCCCGGAGCCGTGCGGCGCACCGGCTCGAAGCTCACCGCGCCGTCGCGGAAACGCAACAGCGCGGCGGGGCCGCCGGCCTGCGCGAACTGGATGCTGGTGCGCCAGCCCCGCACCAGCGCATGGGATTCGGCATCGCCGGCGCACAGCGCCGGGATCTGCGCCAGCACGCCGTGCAGGAAGATGCGCGCCCGGATCGCGTCGGGGGTCACGACGAACCTTAGGATACCGCACGCGCGGGGTCTCTCGGGGGCCGCCCGCGCGTCCGCTGAGCGATGCGGCCTGTCCGGCGGAACCACTCGAACGACGCACGGATCGCCCGCTCGATGCCGGCGACGTCGTCCGGCACATAGCCCAGATCGCGTGCCGCCTTGGCCGACGAGTAGTGGAACGACTCGCACGCGGCGCGGGCGAGCGGCAGGCTCAATCCCGGGTCGCGGCCCGTGAGACGGCCGGCGGCCGATCCCGCCGCACCCGCGGAGCAGATGAGCCATGCCGGCAGCGGCACCGGCCGCGTACGGCTTGCGGTCACGCCGCAGATCAGCTCGAACAGGGTCCGGTAGCCCAGGTTGGAGCCGCCGAGCACGTAGCACTCACCGGGGACGCCGTGCCGCAGCGCGCGCTCCACGCCTCGGCAGACCGTGCCGATGCCGGCGACGTTCCGTCCCCGCCCGGCCGGATAGGGGTAGACGGCCGGCGACCGGGCCAGTTGCTGGATCAGGCGGCCGGGTCCGGGCACGCGGTCGTGGGCGCCGAACAGGAAGGTCGGGTTGACCACGATCGCGGGCGGATCGGCCCGCAGCGCGACCTGCTGCGCCTGCTGCTTGCTGACGATATAGCCCAGGCCGTAGCGCCGGCCGCGGAACGGCGTGCGTTCGTCGGTCTGTCCGCCGTGCGGGGCGGGCCCGAACGAGTTTGCGCTGCCCACGTGCACGATGCGAGCCACCCGTTCGGCGCGCGCGGCCTGCAGGACGGAGCGCGTGCCGTCCACGTTGACCCGGAAGCAAGAGGGGCTGTGCGCCGGCCACACCGCGGTGTCGGCGGCTGCGTGCACGACCGCCTGCACGCCGGACATCGCCGCCCGCGAGGCGTGGACGTCGAACAGATCGCCGCTCACCGGCAGAGCGCCCAGGCCGGCAAGCTCCCGTGCAGCCGCGGCGCGCCGGCACAGCGCCCGCACCGTCCAGCCGGACTCGACCAGCACGGGTACCAGGTTGCGACCCAGGAAGCCGGTGGCCCCCGTGACCAGGACCGAGGCTCCCGGCTTCGCCGGCTTATGGCTCCGCTCCTGGTCCATCTCCACCTTCCGCCGCGTGGAGTCTGTGGGATTGCCGCTCGCGCGCCAATCCGACAGACTCACGGGCGCGACCATGGCCGAGAGATTCAATCCCGAGGGCAAGGTCGCGCTGATCACCGGTGGCGCCGGCGGCATCGGCTTCGCGCTGGCGCGTCGCTTCGGAGCGGCCGGATGCCGCGTGGCGTTGCTCGACGTCGACGAAGTGGGGTTGGCGGAACGCTCGGCCGCGCTCGCCGAGGCGGGGGTGGAGCATCTGGTCCGCCGTTGCGACGTCACCGACCGCGCCGACGTAGGCGCGGCCGTGACCGAGGTCTGCAGCCGCTTCGGCGGCGTCGACCTGCTGTTCAACAACGCGGGCATGAGCCACCGGAGCGCGTTTCGGGACACCGCCGCGGTCGTGTACGAGCGCGTGATCGCGGTCAACCTGTTCGGATCGCTCTACTGCGCGCAGGCCGCCTTGCCATCGCTGCTGCGACGGAAGGGCATGATCGTCGTCACCTCCAGCATCGCGGGATTCGCTCCTCTGCTCGGCCGCACCGGGTACTGCGCGTCCAAGTATGCCCTGCACGGCATGTTCGAGACCGCGCGGGCGGAGCTGATCGGCACGGGGGTGAGCGTGCTCATCGTCTGCCCCAGCTTCGTCGACACCAATATCGTCGCCAACGCGCTGGACGCCTCGGGCAACCGCACGGAGCGCCCGCGGGTCGAGATGGGCAAGGCCGCGAGCCCGGACTACGTGGCCGAACGCATCCTGGCCGCCGTGGTGCGGAGAAGGCGGTTCCTGGTGCTGTCGGGGACCGGCCGCGGGGCGTTGCTGCTGTCGCGGCTGGCGCCCGAGGTGTACGAGCGCTTCATCCGCCACCGATTCGCCGACGAGCTCTGAGGTCGCCGGCCGGCGCCGCGGTCCGAGTCCGCACGTGGCGGAGAAAGAGCTCCCACTTGATCACCGACTCGCGCGGCATGACGACCTCGAACACGCGGCGCCGGGAGGAGAAGTTGAGGCGGCGCTTGAGATCGACCGCCTCGGCCCTGATGTCCGCCATCGGGATCGACCACGGGGTGATGCCGCTGACGCGGAGCGCGTCTGCCGTGAGGACCAGGTGGCCGCGGCCGACCAGGAGTGGATCGGGATCGGTGACGTCGTAGAGCCGCACCGGTTCGCTCCCCAGCAGCTCACCGACGGGCAGCGCGCCGTCCGCCGGGAGCCACGGCTCGGGAAAGCGGCTGCGGATGCTGTCAGCGGCCGCGCGCAGGGTCATCGGCCGCCCCCCGCTCGCGGGGTGGAGCCGTGACTCGGTATCCACACGCCACGCTGCGCCGCAGTCTCGGCAGGACGCGATGTCGCCGCGTTCGTCGATCGCGTCCAGCCGCAGGCAGGCCGGACAGGCGAACAGCACGTTGCCGATCCCGGCGGCCAGCCGCCGCCCGCGCACCGGCCAGCTCGGCCCATCCTCGGCGTCCACGCTGATGCGCTCCTCGATGTAGCGGCGGATCGACTCCAGGGAGTCGCCGGACGCGAAGCGGCGCGGCGGATCGGCCTCGACGTGCACGCGGCCGCGCCGCAGGGTGGCAGCCCAGCGCGGCGACTGCCGCCAGCCGTTGTATACGCGGACCGTCACCACCGGCAGGTCCATCACCCGCACCAGCTTCTCCACGCCGGGAAGGATCGGCAGCGGCCGGCCGTCCCAAGTTCGCTCACCTTCCGGGAACAGCCCTATGGAGCCGCCCAAGTCACGCCAGCGGCGCAGGCGGAGGATCGCGCGGGGGTCGGCGGTGAACTTGCGTTTCGGCACCGCGCCGAAGAACTGATTGACCCATCCCATCCCCCCTCCCGAGAACGCCAACTCGGTCGACAGGAAATGGACCGCGCGGCCCACCGCCAGCGACAGGAACATCGGGTCCAGGAGGGAGGAGTGGTTGGACACGACCAGCGCCGGCTCGCGCAGCAGCTCGCGGGGGCCGAATGTGGTGCGCACAACCGGCCGGAACGCGTAGCGGACCAGCAGTCCCAGCCACTTGACCCGCGCCTCGATGCGGCGGCGGTTGCGCGGCGTGGGCTGCAGGGGAGTCAGGCGCCGCCGGATCCGCACGGGCTCACCGTACGCGGGGAGCGTACTTCTGCAGGTAGGCTTCGATGCGGCCGCGCAACTTCGCGTCGATCACGGTGCGTCCGTCGACCGGTTGCCGCGACAGCACGTCGACGATCTGGCCGATGGTGGCGATCGCCGCCGTGGGCAGATCGAACTCCCCTGACAGCTCCTGGAGCGCGCTGCGGTCGCCGGCTCCCCGTTCCTGGCGGTCGACGGCCACCAGCAGCCCCGCGGGCCGAATCCCCGCCTCCTGCTGCAGGAGCTCCATCGCGTGCCGTTTGGATGCGCCGTCGGTGACCACGTCGTCGACGATCACCACCCGGTCGCCTGCGGCCGGGAGCCGTCCGACCAGCAATCCGCCCTCGCCGTGATCCTTGCGCTCCTTGCGGTCGAAGCAGAAGCCGACCGGCTGCGCGCGGTCCCGGCTCAGCGCCATCGCCGCCGCCGCCGCCAGCGTGATGCCCTTGTAAGCCGGACCGAACAGCAGCGTCGCGTCTGGAAACCGGTCGGCGATGGCAGCGGCGTAGTAACCGCCCAGCTCACTCAGGGCCGCCCCGTCCGCGCACCCGCCGGTATTGAAGAAGTACGGCGACGCACGTCCCGACTTGGTGGTGAACCTGCCGAAGCGCAGCAGGCCGGCGCGTACCGCAAACCGGGCGAAGTGTTCCTGATAGTCCGGCCCCCGCGCCACGCGTCCGATCATAGCAGCTTCCAGAACGCAGGTTACAATCCGGGCTCGGATCGGCCTCCGGCGTTGGGGCGAGCGCAGGGAGGGCTCAGCTTCCTGCGGTGCTTCCGGGCGAAGTACGATGGCGGGCATGAAATCCGCGTTCTGTATCGTCTTCAGCGCCCTCCTGGCAACGGGCGCCCACTCCAGCCCGCAGTTGGAGGCCGGACCGCTCGGCGCGGTGGAGGTCGGCGAGGGCGAGGCGGTCCACATCCGTTCGTTGCTGTCGCTCACTGGCGCGCCATCGCTGGGGGCCTCCTTGCGTCACGGCGTGGAGTTGGCCGTGCGGGACGTTGGCGACGTCCACGGCCATCCGATCGAGCTCGGAGATCCGCTGGACAGCGGATGTTCGCCCGACGGCGGACACGAGGGCGCGGAGAGGATCGCCGCAGACCCTCGGGTGGTCGGCGTGGTCGGGACCTCGTGCTCGGCCGCCGCGGTGGCGGCGTCACCGGTGATCGGCAAAGCCGGCCTGGTGATGGTTTCGCCATCGAACACCTCGCCGGTGCTCACATCCGATCTGCGCGGGAACCCCGGCTCCGATTACCACACCGGTTACCACACCGGCTACTTCCGGGTTTCCAACAACGACCTCCATGGCGCCGTCGCGGTTGCCGGCTTCGCCCGCGGCGAGCTGGGGCTGCGGCGCATGGCATCCGTGCACGATGGCGATCCGTATACGACCGCCCTGGTCGGCGCGTTCTCCGACGCGTTCCGCGCCCGGGGTGGGGAGGTCGTTGCCGAAGCCGGCATCGAGAAGGGCGAAAGGGACATGACCGCGGTATTGGCGACGTTTGCGGCCGCCGCACCTGATGGCGTCTTCTTCCCGCTGTTCGTGGGTGAGGGCTCCGCGTTTGCGGTACAGGCGCGGGAGTTCGACGGACTGCAGGACGTGACGCTGATCACCGGCGCCGCGATGCTCGTGTCGCAGTTCCTCGGCTCGCCCCAGTCCGAGGGGATCTACATCGTCGGGCCGGAATCGTCGCGCGGTTCGAGCGTCAACGCGGCGACCGGCAAGGACGCCGCAACGGTGCTCGCCGCCTTCGAGGCGACCTACGGCGAGTCTCCCACCTCACCGTATTGGGCGTACGCCTACGATGCCGCAACGCTGCTCCTCACCGCCATCGAGTCCGCGGCGGTGGCGGAGGGCGGGACGCTCCACCTGGATCGCGGGGCGCTCCGGGAGGCGATGGGAGCGATGGCCGGATTTCAGGGCATCACGGGCGTATTCTCCTGCGATGCATTCGGCGACTGCGGCACGGAACGCATCAACATCTACCACCATACGGACTCAACCATTACCGACGCCGCGCAGCTTGCGGTGGTCTACCGGTTCAACCCCTGAGAGGGCTCGTGCACGTGCAGGCATACGACTGCACCTGTCGCTCTCTGCGGCGTCGAGTAGGTAGGATGAGCGGCAGATGATCTCCCGCTTGGCGATCAGGAACTTCCGCAGTCTCAAGGACATCGAACTGCAGCCGGGGCGATTGACGGTGCTCATCGGCCCGAACGGGTCAGGCAAGTCCAACGTGATCGACGCGCTGAGGTTCGTGGAAGCGTTCGCATGGAGCGGCAGGAGTCTGACCGACGAAGTCCAGAGACGGGGTGGTTGGGAGGAGTTGATCTGGGGCGGTCAGGCCGACTCCCAACTCAGCATTGAGGTCGACTGGAAGAAGGAGTCGGATCAGCCAGTGTCATACGTTACCACGATCCGCGGAACGGAAGACGGTGGCGCTGCTTCCGTTGCCGAGTCCGTGGCCGTTAACGGCACCTTATTGATCGAACGCGGTGAGGACCGAGCACGCGTAGGAAACCTTTTGGCCAGTCATCCCGGCGGCGCGTTCAGCATAGTGCATCTCGGTTTCAGAGAGGGGTTCGTACCGGAAAACGATGCGTGGCGACTTCCTGACTGGAGCTTCTATCGCCTGGACCCGAGCGCGACCAGAGGCCCCAAGCCGATCCGGAGCGAATACCGGCTCGATGAACGCGGGGACAACCTGGCGACGGTCATTCACACGCTGTTCTCGGACGGAAATCCGGCGCTTGACGATGCGATCGAGATCCTGAAGGCGTGCGTCCCCACGGTGGAGCGGCTGATCTCGCCGATCCACGGCGACGGACAGACCTACGTGGCCCTGCAGGAGCGGAGCGTGCCGCGTCGCATCGGTTCCTGGGGGCTCTCCGACGGCACGCTCCTGGCGCTCTCGCTTGCCGTCGCCCTGGTGACCCCGAAGCCCCATAAGCGCTAACTTGATTTCCGTATCCGGTCTGAGTATCGTGATGTCAGATACACTGACCGGAGGGCTGTCACGGTGGACGAGGACTGGGACCTGCTGGTGTCGTTCCTGCCCAGTGAGTGGCGGGAGTTGGCCGAGGACACCGGCGCGCTGAAGGGGCTGCGCAAGGACAAGTCGGTGGACAACCTGCTGCGCACGCTGTTGATCCATCTGGGCTGCGGGCACTCGTTGCGGGAGACGGTGGTGCGGGCGCGGCAGGCGAATCTGGCCGACCTGTCGGATGTGGCGCTGCTGAAGCGCCTGAGGAAGTCGAAGGAGTGGCTGTACGCGCTGTGCGTGAGGCTGTTTCAGGAGCACGGCATCGCGGTGGCGAGCGGGGGCGGCTTCCAACTGCGGGCGTTTGACGCGACCACGGTGAAGGAGCCGGGCAAGACCGGCTCGCTGTGGCGCGTGCACTACAGCGTGTGCCTGCCGTCGCTGGCGTGCGACTTCTTCAAGCTCACGCGTACCGAGGGCGCCGGCAGCGGCGAATCGTTCGCGCAGTTCCCGATCCGCGCAGGCGATCACGTGGTGGGCGACCGGGGCTACTCGACGGCGCGCGGCATAGGCCATGTGGCGGATGCCGGCGGTCAACTGATCGTGCGCGTCAATACCGGCGCGTTGCCGCTGCGCACCGTGTCAGGCGAGCCGTTGGATCTGCTGGCCACCGTCACTTCGCTGAGGCGCGTCGGCGTGGCCACGTCGTGGTCCGCCCAGGTCGTGGTCGACGGTGACAGCGCCCAGCCGAGCCGGGTGGTTGTTGGTCGTGTCTGCGCCGTGCGCAAGTCTGCGGCGGCCGTCAGGGAGGCGCAGCGCAAGATCCGTCAGGAGGCAACCCGCAAGGGCAAGTGGGCGCAACCGGCCACCCTGAGGTTCGCCGCGTACGTGATCGTGTTCACCACCTTTCCGGCAGCCACCTTCAGCGCCGCCGAGGTCCTGGAGTGGTATCGGATTCGCTGGCAGGTCGAGTTGGTGTTCAAGCGGTTCAAGTCGCTGGCCCAGTTGGGGCATCTGCCGAAATACGACGACGACAGCGCCAAAGCGTGGCTGTACGGCAAATTGCTGGTCGCGCTGCTGGTCGAGAAGCTGATCCGCCATGCCAGTGTCATTTCCCCCTGGGGATACGACTTGGCGCCGGCAGCGATCACCGAGCGCGTGGCGTGAGTTCAAGTTCGTGCTCAACCAACTCACCCGCAGCATCGAACCGGCGCTGCCGCTGGCGCGGATGATCGACGAGTGGAGGACGATCTCGCGCTCGCTGGCTGAGCCGCCGCGCCGTCGTCTGTCTCAGCTATCGAGTTACTTCGACGGTCGCTGCACTGACCTCGACCAGCCCGATGAGGAAGATGTCGCGTAGCCGAAGCCATCCAGCTCAATTACGTTAGCGCTTATGCCCCGAAGCCCCCTGATCTCATCTGTCTGGAGTCGCCCGAGGCGGATATCCATCCCCGAATGCTGGAAACCGTCGCCGACATATTGAAATCGACGTCAGCCGAAACGCAGGTGGTCGTCGCCACTCACTCTCCGCACCTGCTCCGCTGGCTTCCGTACGAGGACTTCGTCGTAGTAGAGAAGGAAGAGGGCCGAACCACGCTGCGGCCGCTGAGAAAGGAAGACCAGTTCCGCGAGCTGGTGAGCGAGTTGGGAGCCGGTGAAGCCTGGTACTCGGGCTACCTCGGCGGGGTTCCGTGAGCCTCGGGCTGTTCGTCGAAGGACAGAGCGACAAGGACACCATCCCGATCCTGATCCGCAAGCTCGGATACGCTTCAGGCGTTAGAACTCGCGTGGTCCCTCAGGGATTGATGCTGAAATCGGATCGAATGAAGCCGTACATCCGAGCACTGCTTGCTCAGGATCGTAGCATGGACCTCGTTCTCATCTGCATCGATGCCGAAAGGGCCGAACCGGAGCACCTGCTCAAGCAGACGCGCGAACCTCGGAAGAGCCTTGGCCGAGATTTCGCCGTGCCGGTTACAGGTCATCACATTTGTCGGGCTCTGCATTGACGATGTCGCCGCTCCATTTGCGGCAGACCAGGAAGAACGACACGCGACCGATCCCCGCGTTCCGGTGCATGACTCCCACTACTTCGATGTCCGCGGGCCGGATACGGATGCCAGCCTCCTCCTTCGCTTCCCTGATAGCTGCGCTCACGACCTCCTCGTCAGCCTCTACGTGCCCGGCGACCACGCCGTAGTTGCCATCTTCATGGCCGGTATTGAACCGCCTCAGGAGTAGAATCTGATCCAGGTCCTTCATCAGAAAGACTTGCACCTCCGGGATCAGCTTGAAGCGATCGGACATGATGTCCCGATTCACCGGTTCGTCCCGGTCCCATCCGTAGCTGTCGTAGCAGACGCGTCGTCGGTAGTTCTCAAGTGCCTGTCGCACGTAGGGGATCACGTTCGGCGGCAGTTCATCGAAGGAGTGCCACTCCACGACGTCATGATGGTGTGGCTCGGCATTGATGACTTTACCGTCCCAAGCGCGGGCAGTTAGAAAGAACGCGACGGACACGAATCCGTCGTCGGCCTTGCGGTGCATGACGCTGGCAACTTCGAGGTCTGCGGCCCGGACCTCGACTCCGACCTCCTCTCGCGCCTCCCGGATCGCCGCGGCGGTGACCTCCTCATCGGCCTCCACCTTGCCGGCGATCAGGCTGTAGCTCCCTTTCTCGTAGTCGGTATTGCAGCTCCGCAGGAGCAGGATCCTGCCCTCATCGTCCAGCAGGATGAGGTGAGCCTCCAGAAGCAGCTTGAATCGGTCAGCCATCGACCCACGCGTCATCAGGAAGGCAGATGTTCGTGGCGTGTCCCTGTTAGAGTCAACCGACCGTCCGAAAGCGATGACGACATCCGCGAGGGGACCACCTCGCGTGACATGAGCGGAACGTCATACGAGCCGTGACATCGAGTTTGCACGAAAGACCATGAACATCCGACGATATCGATCCTCCGACCGCAGCGCCGTGTGGGAGTTGCACAACGTGGCCCTGCGTCAGATCAGCGCCCATCCCGGAAACGGGCCGTGGGACCGCGACCTGCAGTGCGTCGAGGCAGAATATCTGGCAACCGGCGGCGAGTTCTACGTCGGAGTGATCGACGAGCGCATCGTCGCGATGGGTGCGCTCAAGCGGCTGACGGCCGGCTGTGCCGAGATCAAGCGGATGCGCGTCGATCCTCGCATGCAGCGCCGCGGCCTGGGCGCGCAGATGCTGCGGGCACTCGAGCGCTCCGCCAGGAGTCGCGGTGTATCCGTGCTGACTGCGAGAACGACCATCGGGCAGATGGCGGCGCGGCGGCTGTATAGCGGGTTCGGGTACCGGGAGACCGGCAGAACGCGTGAGGGCGAGTTTGAGGTCTTGACACTGGAGAAGCGTTAGCGCGCTAGTTGAGCTCGTCCAGCTCCAGCGAAAAGCTGTGGACGAACGTCTCCATTAAGTAGTCAACCTCCGGAAGCTCGAATTTCTCAATAACCTGCTCGATGGCTTCCTTTGCTTGCGAGAACTCCTGGTTTCCGGCCTTGAGTTCTTCCAGGCACTTTGCGTAGGCGCTGATCTTGTCTGCTGCCTTTACGACTTTCCAGTTCTCGTGATCTTCTTCATCGACGAAGATTACTGAACGATAGTGTTCTCTCAGCTCCTCCGGGATCATCTCCCACAGCTTCCTTCGCGCGACATCCTCTATCTCAGCGTAGGCAGACTCTATTCCCGGATCGAAGTACTTGATCGGACTGGGGAGATCGCCGGTGATCACTTCGCTGACCTCGTGAAACACAGCTAGAAGCATCACCCTCTCCGGGTTGAGTCGCCCGGCGAACAAGCGATTGCGGATGACAGCGAGCGCATGAGCGATCATCGCCACCTGGAGGCTGTGCTCTTGAATGTTGTCGACCCAGGTATTGCGCATCAGTCCCCAACGATGAATGAACTTCATCCTCGACAGGTAGGCAAAGAAGTGGCTACGCTTTCCCATGGGCTCTCCGCTGGCGGCGCTGAGCCGGCTCGTGCCACCCGAATTCGTCATAGAAGATGCCGGCCTGGTAGTTCCTGAGGGCTTGCTCGAGGTAGGGAATGGTGTTCGGGGGGAGGTCATCGAAGGAGTGCCACGACAGATCGTCACACAGGCCTGGTTCGGCGTTCACTATGTCTCCGGTCCACGTGGAAGCGGTGAGGAAGAACGATACTCGCTCTTCGTCTGACCTGCGGTGCATGACGCCCACAACGTGTAGATCGTCGCGCCGAATCTCGATCCCGACCTCCTCCTTCGCTTCCCGGATCGCGGCGGAGGTTATCGCCTCGTCGGCCTCCACGTGTCCGGCGACCACGCTGTAGCTGCCGTCCTCGAAGCCGGTGTTGCAGCGCCGCAGCAGCAGTACCTGGTAGTCGTCTTTGATCAGAAACACATGGACGTCGGGGATCAGTTTGAACCGGTCATACACATGGGTCTGATGCACCGGCACCATGTGGGCCCATCCGACACTGTCGTAGTACGTCCCCTGCTGGTAGTTCAGGAAAGCCTGCCTGACGTAGGGGATCATGTTCCGCGGCAGATCATCCACCGCGCGCCAAGCCAGCTCGTCGTGATTCTGCGGCTCCGCGTTGACGACCTGACCTTCCCACGTGCGAGCGGCCAGGAAGAAGGCGACCGACACGTACCCGTCTTCAGCCCTGCGGTGGATGACGACGACCACTTCGACGTCCGCTGGCTGAACCTGGATCCCGACCTCCTCCCTGGCTTCCCTGATCGCGGCGGCGGTAACCGGTTCGTTGGCCTCTACATGTCCGGCAACCACGCAGTAGTTCCCGTTCTCGTAGTCCGTGTTGCAGCGCCGTAGCAGCAGTACCCTGCCGTGCCGGTCCAGCAGGAAGAGATGAACTTCGGGAACCAGCCTGAATCGGTCGGATATCGAGCCTCCGCGTGAGTGTGTCCGATGTTCGCCGTCCGCCGGACCACGGTCAATCGGCCCGGACGGTTGACGCGGCCGGCCTGCGCCGGTACAAGGAACGATGCGCGCCATACGAGTCTCCTGCGGCCAGTTTGAGGCCGGCAGCCTGTCCGACAACGTGGCAATCATGCGCGATCAGGCCGGTGAGGCCCGGTCGCGCGGTGCCGAGATCATCGTCTTTCCCGAGCTGGCGCTCACCGGCTATCTGCCGGCGCCGGAAGTCCTCGCCCACTGCCAGCCGCTCGATGGAACGGGCGTGGAGCGTATGTGCGCCGTCGCGCGGGAGCTCGGCATCGCCATCGTCTTCGGCCTGCCCGAAATCACCGGCGGCATGCGTTACAATACCATGCTCGCCGTCGACGCGACCGGCGCCGTCGCGGGGGTCTATCGCAAGATCCACCTCTGGAAGACCGAGAACTGGGCGCAGCCCGGCACCTCGATCCATCCTTACGAGTTGGCCGGCGTCACCTGCGCGTCGTGGATCTGCTACGACACGCGGTTCCCGGAAGTCGGCCGCGCGGCGGCGCTGGCCGGCGCCGATCTGTGCATGATCTCGACCGCGTGGCTGGGGCCGGGCGACGAGTGGGAACTTGCCGTCCGGTCACGCGCGCTGGACAACTCCGTGTTCGTCGCCGGTTCGGACATCATCAACCCCGATCCCTCGCTGCGCACCTGTGGCCGCAGCCTGATCGTCAGTCCGAAGGGCCACGTGCTGGCGCGCGCGGCCGAGGACACGCCGGGCGTCATCGTCGCCGACCTGGATCCGGAGGAGCAGCAGGCGCAGAAGGACCGCGTGCCGCTGCTCGGCGACCGGCGCCTGGAGACGCTGCTCGATCCGGCGCCCGGCGCACATGACCCGGGCATGCTGCAGTCGGTGGCCGGGTCGTCGCGCGGGCCGGCGATCTGGCGGCCCGGCGCCTGAGGGCGTACGCACGTGTCGGTCGGCTTCGGAATCATCGGCACCGGTCTGATCGCCGGCATGCACGCCCAGGCGCTTGCGGGGGTGGCCTCCGCGCGGCTGGTGGCGTGCCTGTCCCGCGATGCCGAGCGCGCCGGGCAGTTCGCGAAGGAGCATGGCTGCGCGGCCTTCAGTGACCTCGACGCCTTCCTGGCGCATCCCGGCCTGGACGCGGTGAGCATCTGCACGCCGTCCGGGGCACACCTGGAGCCGGCGCTGGCCGCCACCGCGGCGGGCAAGCACCTGTTCGTGGAGAAGCCGCTGGAGGTCACCCTGGAGCGTTGCCGCCGCATCGTCGACGCGGCGGACGCCGCGGGGGTGATCTGCTCCGGCGTCTTCCAGTCGCGATCGCTGGCCGACGTGCTCCTGATCAAGCAGGCGCTGGAGCAGGGACGATTCGGCGATGTCGTCGTCGGCGACGCCATCGTCAAGTGGGTGCGGCCGTCCAGCTACTACCGGGACAGTTGGCACGGCACCCGCGCGCTCGACGGCGGCGGAGCGCTGATGAACCAGTCCATCCACACCATCGACCTGCTGCAGTGGCTGCTCGGCCCGATCGAGTCGGTGCAGGCGTTCACGACGCGCCGCGCCCACGCCGGGCTGGAGGTGGAGGACACGGCGGTCGCGGCGCTCCGCTTCGCGTCCGGTGCGCTCGGCACCATCGTGGGGTCGACCGCCATCCATCCGGGATTCGAGCGTCGCATCGAGATCGGCGGTACGGCCGGCAGTGCCGTGCTGGTCGGCGACACCATCGGGGAGTGGCACTTCTCGGAGGAAACCGACGAGGATCAGGCGCTGCGCGAACGCCGCGCCGACGTCGATCCGGACCGCGGCGGCGCCTCGGATCCCGCCGGCGTGGGCATCGCCGGCCATCGGCGGCAATACGAGGAGCTGACGGCGGCCATCCTGGCCGGCGAAACGCCCGACATCGACGGCCGCGCGGCGACGGCGGCGGTCGCCATCGTCCTGGCGATCTACGAGAGCGCACGATCCGGGCGGCCGGTCACTCCCGAGGTTCCGCCGCTGGCGTCGTAGGCGTCCCGAGCCGGGTGGTCGCGGCCCGTTCCGGCCCGCAGATCGCGTCGGGAGGTTGTGTGTGAGTGCTTGACCGCCTACACTCGGTCGCTATGGACGTGCGCAGCTGGTCGCAGACGATCGTCGACGAAGTCGGCAAGGTGATCCTTGGCAAGGAGCAGGTGATCCGCCGGCTGCTGATCGCCCTGCTGTGCCGCGGCCACGCGTTGCTGGAGGACGTGCCCGGCGTGGGCAAGACCATCCTGGCGCGGGCGCTGTCGCTCGCGCTCGGGGGCGAGTTCAGGCGCATTCAGTGCACGCCCGACCTGCTGCCGGCCGACGTGCTGGGCGTCTCGGTCTACAACCCCAAGTCCGGGGACTTCGACTTCAAGGAAGGTCCGGTCATGACCAACATCCTGCTCGTCGATGAGGTCAACCGGGCGACGCCGCGCACGCAGTCGGCGTTGCTGGAGGCGATGGCTGAGGGGCAGATCAGCGTGGAAGGCAAGACCACGCCGCTGCCGCAGCCGTTCTTCATGATCGCCACCGAGAACCCGGTCGAGTTCGAGGGCACGTTCAACCTGCCGGAGGCGCAGAAGGACCGCTTTTTCCTCACGCTGCGCATGGGTTATCCGCCGCCGGAGGCGGAGGAAGAGATCATGCTGGCGCAGCGCCGGCTCTCGCACCCGGTCACCGACCTGAAGCCCGCCACCGATCTCGAGCAGGTGCTATCGCTGCAGCAGCAGATCCTGGACGTCGAGGTCGCGGACGAAGTGCAGGAATACATCCTGACCCTGGTTGAGGCGACCCGCAGCGACAACCGGCTCAACCTGGGCGCGTCGCCACGTGCGTCGATGGCGCTGTACAAGGGCGCCCAGGCGGTGGCGGCGATGAGCGGCCGCACGAGCGCCACGATCGACGACGTGGTCGAGCTGGCCCCCGGCGTGCTGCTGAAGCGGATCAGCGTCAAGTCCGAGCACCAGCTCAAGGGGTTGGACGAGGACCTGATCATCGACGGCCTGCTGGACTCCACGCCACGGGAGCCGGCCCCCGCCGCAGCAACGACCGACGGCTGACCCGGTGGCGATCAACGCAGGAGGGCGGCTCCGCTTCTTCGTCGACCTCCTGTTCCCGCTGGTGCTTCTGGGGACGTTCCTGTTCGCTCCGTTCCGCCCGTTCCGCTTCGCGGTCCTGGCGTTGCTGGTGATCCGCGGCCTGTCGCTGCTGTACGCCTACCTGGCGCCGCGCCTGGTGCAGGTCACGCGTAGCGAGACGCTCATTCACGCGCAGCGCTTCCAGCGCTTCCGCGTGACCCTGGAACTGCACAACCGCGGACCGATTCCCATCCACTACCTGACGGTGGCCGACACCTACGGCAACTTCGTGGTGCGCGGCGGCTCCTTCATGGTCGCCCTGCCCCCGGGCGGGCGCACGCAGGTGATCTACGAGGCGGAGAGCCACTACCGCGGCGAGTTCTCGCTGGGCCCGGTCCGGCTGCGCGGCGCCGACCCGATGGGCTTCTTCAGTTGGGACCACCAGTCGCCGACCCCCGCCACCGTGCTGGTCTACCCGGCGGTGTTCCCGGTGGAGATGCACGAGAAGGACGGCCTGCCTTCCGGCAGCATCACCGTGTCCAGCCGCCTCTACGAGGACACGACCCGGTTCCGTTCCGTGCGCGAGTACGTGGCGGGCGACGAGCTGAAGCGGATCAACTGGAAGGTGTCGGCGCGCATGGGGAAGCTGTTCTCCACCGAGTACACGCCGTCCATCTACTACCCGGTCATGATCGTGCTGAACCTGACGGAGGCCGACTACCCGATGGGGCAGCGCGAGCACCTCATGGAACGCGCCATCGAGGTCGGCGGCAGCCTGCTGTTCTTCTTCGTCAGCCTCAAGCAGGAGGTCGGCATCATCACCACCGGCTCGATACGAGGCAGCGACCAGCCGCCCTCGGAGCCGGCGCGCGCCGGCGTGGGCCACGCCATCGGCATCCTGGAGATGCTGGCCCGCGTCACCGCCGGCAAGGAACCGATCGACTTCACCGGCCACGTGCTTGCGTGCGGGGTGCCGATCCCCACCGGCGCCAAGGTGATGGTGGTGACCCCGCCGACCACGCAGGCCCAGAACGATTCGCTGGTGGGGTTGCGCCGCCGCGGTCATGACGTGCAGGTGTTCGTCGTCTCCACGCACCAGACCCGTGAAGAGGACGTGGTGGTACCCGGCATCCGCTCGCACGCGGTGCGCGGCTACGGCTCGGAGCTGATCCAGCGATGAATCCGGACCGCCTGCGCTTCTACCGGAACACCCTGCACCCGTTCCTGGCGATCGCGATCCCGTTCCTGCTGTTGCTGTCGGTGGAGACCTTCGTGAGGGCCATGGTCCTGCACGCCGTGCTGCCGCTGCCCGGCTACCTGTGGGCGGTGCTGGCGCTGGTGGGCGTGATCCAGGCGGTGGCCGCCAACCGCGCGGCCGAGGAGGGGACCTCCAGCATCGCGCCGCGCCTCCGCGAGCTGCTCTTGATACTGATCGGCACGCTGGTGCTGTTCATGCTGGCGCAGGGCCACCTGCTGCGCCTCGACATCAATCCGGTCAAGGCCGACGTATTGTACCCGCTGGCGCTGACCTTCGTCTACTGGATCATGGCCTTCGGGCTGCACCGCAACATGCGCGAGCGCGAGGCGTTCCTGGCGCTGGTCGTGGGCCAGGACGGCGACCAGCTCAAGACCGCGTTCCGGGACTACTCCGAGGAGGCGACCACCTCCTCCGCTCGCATGCGCGCGCTGCGCCGCGCCATCCTGTGGTTCCAGTCGCTCTCCCTGATCGCGTTTCTGATCCTGCTGGTCGCGGTCGACCCGATCGAACCGTGGTGGACGGTGCTCGCGCTCGGCCACGTGGGCTTCGGGCTGATCTTCCTGGCGATCGTCAACGGATTCATGGAAGAGCAGCAGCATCTGGGCCAGGGGCTGCCGGTGCCGCCGGCGCTGCAGCGCCGCCGCGTGCGCGCCACGGTGCTGACGTTGCTGTTGACCGCGGTGGTGGTGATGCCGCTCACCGGCCGGGAGGCGCTGCTGCCGGCGGAGGCGATCGGCGCCTTCATGGAGTGGCTGGAGGAGCGCCTGCGGTTGCCGGAGCGCGAGGTCAAGGTCAAGGTCCGCGAGGGCGGGGACACGGAGGCCTTCCAGGAGGACTTTCGGGAACCCGATCTGGGCGACCTGAGCGGCGAGCGCGAGGAGAACGACTTCCTGGAGCGGCTGGTCAGGATCGTGCTGATCTCCATCGGCGCGCTGCTCCTGATCGGGCTGCTGTACTTCCTGGTGCGGCCGTTGCTGTCGCGCGACTACCGGGAACGGCTGCGCCAGGCGCGGCCGCTCGCCCGGCTGGCGGCCGCAGTCGGTCGCTTCTTCACGGCGTTCGCCGAGTCGGTGCGGCGCATGATCGAGGCGTTCGCCCGGTCGAGGCAGTCGCTCGCCCGGTTCGGCGAGTCGCTGGTCGAGCGCGCCCGCGAGCGCAGCGCCGCGCGGGCCGCGGCGCGCGCGCGGGATGCGGAGCTCGACAGGCAGCGCCAGCGAGCGATCGGGCAGGCGTCCAAGGCGTTCGTGCGCCTGATCAAGTGGGCCGAGCGCGGCGGCGTCCCGTTCCGGAAGTGGATGGGGCCGAGGGAGTACCTGGTGCTGGTGGCGGAACGTTCGACCGCGAACGCCCGAGCGCTGATGGAGATCGGCACCATCTTCGAGCAGATCGCCTACGCGGCGAGCGACCCGCCGCAGGAACGGTCGCAGACCTATTACAACCTCATCAAAGAGGTGACCCGCCAACGCATGCAGGAACCGGCACCGAGCCGTGCACCGGACGCCCCGCTGGCTCCGGTCGCGCGGTGACTCAGGCGACGCCCGCAGGGATTTCGGTGGCGGCGTGAACGGGGCTTCCCCGATCAGAACAGAGGAGTGAATTGATGGCAGACGTGCAAGCATGGGCCGAGCGGTTGCGCGGCTCGGTGGAGCAGGCGTTCTTCGGCAAGCCCGACTCGATCGAGCGGGTGCTGGTGGCGCTGCTGTGCCGCGGCCACGTGCTCATTGAGGACGTGCCCGGCACTGGCAAGACCGTGCTCGGCCGCGCGGTGGCCAAGAGCATCGGCGGCGAGTTCCGCCAGTTGCAGTGCACGCCCGACCTGCTGCCGGCCGACGTGCTGGGCGTGTCGGTCTTCAACCCGCAGACCGGGGAGTTCGACTTCCGCGAGGGCCCGATCATGACCAACATGCTGTTGGTCGACGAGATCAACCGCGCCACGCCGCGCACGCAGTCGGCGCTGCTGGAGGCGATGGCCGAAGGCCAGGTCTCGGTCGAGGGACGCAGCCAGCCGCTGCCTAATCCCTTCGTGCTGATCGCAACCGAGAGTCCGGTGGAGTCGGAGGACACCTTCCCGCTGCCAGAGGTGCAGAAGGATCGTTTCTTCCTGTCCATCAAGATCGGCTATCCGTCGCGAGAGGCGGAGAAGTCCGTGATCTCCATGCAGCGCGTCATAGAGCCGCCCCTGGACCGTATCTTCCCCGTGACCGGCATCGACACCCTGCTGGAGATGCAGGAGGCGGTGATGCAGGTGCACGTCGAGCCGTCCATCCGGCGCTACATCCTGGCGATCATCAACAGCACGCGGGAGGACAACCGCCTGATGATCGGCGTGTCGCCGCGCGGGTCGCTGGCCATGTTCAAGGGCAGCCAGGCGCTGGCCGCCGTGCGCGGCCGGGACTTCGTCACGCCGGAGGACGTCCGCGACCTCGCGCCCTCCGTGCTGCGCAAGCGCCTGCTGCTCAAGTCCGAGCACACCGCCAAGGGCATGACCGAGGATGCGGCGGTCGAAGACCTGCTCGAATCCGTGGACGTGCCGCCGCTCGCCGAGGCCGTTTAGCGCGCCCGCGGCGGTGGAGGAGGGGCAGTCATGCCAACCGAAACCGGCCTGACACGGATCGGCCCAGGCAGGATCGGTACCGCGCCGGTCGCCGCGCCCGGATGGACCGCGCGAGAGGACTCCGCCCTTCGCATCGTCGACTGCGACGTCCACCACAGCTTCGAGTCTCCCGAGCAGCTCCTGCCCTACCTTTCGAAGGCCGACCGGGAGCACCTGATCGACCAGGGGATGCACATCGGCGGCACCCCCTACCCGAATGTCCCGTTTCGCACCACGCGGCCGGACCTCAAGGATCCCGGCCTCAAGCGCCGCGACTTCAACTTCACCCTGGAGTTCACGCAGCGGGAGCTGCTGGACCGCTGGAACATCGACGTCGCGCTCCTGACCGGATCGCCGTCCGACATCTACGGGGCGTGCGGCGTGCCCGACCCGGACTGGGGGGCGGCGCTGTGCCGGGCGTTCAACGACTACACCATCGAGCACTGGCTGGAGCAGGACGACCGCGTCGTGCACGCGATCCTGGTGGCGGCGACCGATCCGGCGCAGGCGGTCGCCGAGATCAGGCGCCTGGCTCCCCGCAGGGACACGGTCGCCGTGCACGTCCCCCTGAACACGGCGCGGCCGTTCGGGAACCGCTGCCACGATCCCATCTGGGAAGCGTGCGCGGAGCATGACCTGCCGGTCGTCGCCCACATCGGCGGTGGCGGGCCGGGCAACACGCCGACGCCGGTCGGCTACCCGACCTACTACGTGGAGACCCGCATGGCCCGCCAGTCGGTGGCCATGGCCCAGGCGGCCTCGCTGATCGTCGAGGGCGTGTTCGAGAAGTTCCCGTCCCTCACGTTCGGCATGATCGAGGTGCAGCAGATGTGGGCGGTCTCGCTCATGTGGCAGCTCGACTTCGACTGGAAGGCGATCGGCGACCAGACGCCATGGCTGAAGCGGCTGCCCAGCGAGTACTTCCGCGAGCACATCCGCGTGGGCACGCAGCCCATGCACGAGCCCGAAACTCCTGAGCACCTGCTGCAGTCCCTGGAGATGCTGCACGCCGAGGAGACGCTCATCTTCTGCAGCGACTTCCCCCACTTTGACCAGAACGA
The DNA here is from genome assembly GCA_965208175.1 of Spirochaetia bacterium. Lineage (GTDB taxonomy): Bacteria > Spirochaetota > Spirochaetia > SZUA-6 > Bin103 > CATQHW01. Next base: position 421,603 of record CBDBOG010000002.1, read on the forward strand.
CCCGGTCACGGCGCTGCCGGGCATATCCGACCTCCTGCGACGCCGCATCTTCTCGGGCAACGCCCTGGAGATGCTGCGCCTGCCCGGCCCGTGAGCGGCAGCCGCGCGCCGGCCATGCGCCGCGCGGTCGTCGGCACGGTCGCGGAGATTCCCGCGGGCGGGCGCAAGATCGTCGTGCCGTTCCGCGGACGGGCCGGCATCGGCGTGTTCAACGTGGGCGGCCGCCTCTACGCGCTGCGCAACATCTGTCCGCACAAGCTCGGACCGCTCTGCACCGGGCGCGTGAGCGGCCGACCCGTCGCCGACCGGCCGCCGTCGAGCGCCGGCGCCACGCTCACGATCGAGCGCGACGGCGAGATCCTGCGCTGCCCGTGGCACAACTGGGCATTCGACATCACCGACGGCCGCTGCCTGACGGATGCCGCGGTGCGAGTGAAGACCTATCCCGTAGTCGTCGACGGCGACGACGTGGTGGTCGAGTACGCCGAAGACTCCTGAGGGGGCAACCATGCGCGCCATTCCTTTCAACGTCGCCGAAGCGGTGTTCGAACCGTTCTGGGACCCGCAACTCAGTCGCCTGTCCGAGTGGCAGGTCGACGAAGGCCGCCGGCACGGCCTGGAAGTGGGCCAGTTCTGGTGCTGGGTCGAGTTCTCCTGGACCAGGTCGCCGCGCTCCGGCCCGGCCCTGCGCATGCAGCGCGCCCTGGACCTGGACTGCAGCGGCTACGACCGGTTGCTGTTCTCGCTGGTGGCGCCAGAGGGAAGCGAGGTGGCGATCGCGGTCGACACCGATGCGGGCGAGCGGCGTTGCCGCGAGCCGGCGCCGGCGCTCAAGCGGGAGTACGGCGTAGAGCTGGACGGGGCGGAACACATCGTCGCTCTCCGGTTGGAGATCACCGCTCGGCCCGGCGGCGGCGCGGGCGCGGGTTGGCTCAACTGGGCAGGGCTTCAGAACCGGGATCTGCTTGCGCGGCACCTGGCCGCGCACCGCGACCGCGCGGAGGCCATGGAGCACCTGCTGCAGCCCGCCTCCCTGCGGCCGCGCATGCAGCCGTCGCTGGAGGTGGTGATCACCGCGGACGAGCTGGCCGCGGCGCGCAGGTTCCACGCCGCCATGGTCGCCCGCGGCCAGCGGTCGCCGTTCGCGGAAGCAGCCGCGCGGGCGCTTGCCACCGATCCTGCGGACCTGGTCAACGACGTGATCCTGACGGCGCCGGACACCCGCTACGGGCGCGAGCGCGAGCACGGCGTGGCCTGCATCGGGCAGGCCGCGGCGGCGCTGCAGGCGGCGGTGGTGCTGGAGGACGCGGAGCTGCTGCGCCGCGGCGCCGAATTCGCGCTGGCGGCGGCGCTGACCCCGGTCTGGGACTGGGGCTTCATCTCGCGCTTTCCCGGCAGCGCGTTCGAGAGCCGCGCCTTCCTGCAGGGGTTGGCCAGCTCGGACCTGGCCCACGCGCTCGATCTGGCCGACGACCTCCTGACCGACCCGGGACGGACGCTGCTGCGGCGCCGCCTGGCGGAGGACGGCATCGGCGCCGTCAACTTCTCCGCGTGGCGGCACGAGTACATCCATCACTGCAACCAGTTGGCGCTGTTCTCCATGGGCCGGCTGGCCGCCTATGGGGTGCTGCGCGGCGAGTGGCCGCGCGTCGCTCCCTACCAGGAGCTGGCGTACCGGGAGCTGTCGGCAAGCCTGGAGGACATCATTCTCTCCGACGGCGGCTTCGTGGAGGGACCGAACTACTTCGCCGGCACCATGGGGCGGGCGCTCACCGCGCTGGCCCACCACAGCCGGTCGCTCGGCGAGCCTCCCCACGCCCACCTGCCGTCCGCGCTGGCGCGCAGCGACGCGCTGGCCGCGGCGCTGGTCTCGACGGACGAGAACACGGACGTGATCCCGATCTGCGACGCCCGCGCGGTGCTGGAAAGCGAGTGGCTGGCGCTGCTGGCCGCCGCGCGGCCGGAGAGCGGGTGGGTGACGGCCTACCGAAGCGCCGAACGGCGCCCCGGCTTCGCGCTCACCTCGCTGCCGGCGATGGCGCAGGCGGAGCGGATCCCGGCCCAGGCCCCGCCGCCCCCGGCGCTGGTAGTGCTGCCGGAAATGGGCATCGTCGCCTCCCACCGCCCGCTGCACGGCCACACGGTCAAGCTGCTGGTCATGGGCAATCGAGCGCGTGCCGGCCACACCCACGAGGACAAGGGCAGCTTCGTGCTGGAGTTCGCGGGCCAGACCTTCGCCCTGGACCCGGGCACCTGCGGCTACTCCAATCCGCTGGCCGGGCTGCTCAAGCACTGCGAGCGCCACTCCATGCTGGTGCCCGCCGGCACCGAAGCGCGGCCGCATCCCGAGTGTCCGATCCCGGTCGACGTGAAGCCGCACGCGGAAGGCGATGACGTCAGCTTCTCAGCGGCGATCGACCTGAGTCCCGGCTGGGAAGGCTGGTACCGGCACTGGCGCCGGAGCTGGTCTTCCCCCGATCCGTCGGTGCTCACGATCCGCGACGACTACGAGCTTGCCGCCGGCACCGGCGTCGAGTGGTACTGGCAGACCGCCTTGCCGGTGTCGATCGACGAGCCCCGGATCATGATCACCGGCCGGCGAGCCCGAGTACGGCTTGAGACGCCTCCGAACGCGCGCATCCGCGTGGACGAGCTTCCGCTGCCGGGCGGCGCCGTGCAGCGCCGCATCGCGCTGGCCATCACTGACACATCTGGCAGGGTCGAGGTCACCGCTCACCTGGAGTTGCTCCCGTAGCCGTGGGCTCACAGACGCCCGCGGGTCTGGCCGGCGGCTTGAGACAGGCCGCGCCGGCAGCCGACTTGGGCTTGCACCTCTTGCTCGGTCGTCCACATCCAAAGACAATACGCACTATGCCATCGGATCCTCCCGACGTCACACGCGCCGAGTTGACTGCGGTCATCGAACGCGACGGTGATGGCTTCGTCGCGCTCTGTCCGGAGGTCGATGTCGCCAGTCAGGGAAGCACGGTCCAAGAGGCGCGCGCCAACCTCGAGGAAGCCTTGGAGTTGTTCTTCGAAACCGCATCCGACAGCGAAATCAGTAGGCGACTCCGTTCAGAGGTGTACGTGACCCGCGTCGAGGTACCCGTCCGAGCGCCGCAGTCGAGCAGCATAAGCCGATACTCCTGACGTCCCGGCTTGGCGCTGGCCGCGGTGGCATCCCTGCTCATCTATTCGAACTCGGAGCGAGGTACTCCAGACTGCCGGATGATCGAGCTCAGCGTCCCAGGGCGTAATTCCGGATGATCCGGCACGGGAACGGAAGTTGTGGATCCGGCATGTTTCTTTTGGAAGATCACATGACTGCCCCTTCGGCGAACCTGCACAAAACCATAAGCTGCGAGAATCCGACCGACCTCCCGTCCCGATAGAGGTTTCAGTGTGCCCAAGTATAGTCTCAGCACGGACTCGATGACGGGTAGTGGGTCAGTTTGGATTTCGGCAGGAGAACGCGAACGCGCATACGGCCCAGCGTGGGAAAACATCCACGATGCAGCGCATTGAGGTCAGATGGGCTGATCTTTGTCACCGCCGCCTTGGATCAAACGTGATCGGGACGCGGTAGGTCGTGTCGGGAGCGCCGAGCTTCGCGTCGAAGCGGCAGTCGCGCACCACAGCCAGCGCGGCGCCGTCGATTGCCGGAAAGACCGACTCGTCGTCCTCCTCGATCCAGGCATCGGTGACCACCCCACGCGCGTTGACGGTCATGTTGACCGTCACGGCGACGGCGGTTCCTGACCGTGCCATCCGCTCCGGGTACTTCCCGTCCTTCAGGTGGCCGATCACCTCCGGGCACTTCCAGCCGCGCGTCTTCTCGCCGCCCGCCTCATCGCCTGGCCCCGACGACACGATGGGGCGGTTCAGCGCGGCGTCCGCCAAGCCGGTCGTGTCGTCCTTGCTGGAAAGCGGCGCGGACAGATCCGAGCTCCAGAACGGCGCCGTGGCGGTATCTATCATGGCACCGCGGGCGCCTGATAACGGCGTGATCTGGATGAGATCCGCGGCGGCCCTGGCGGCCGCGTCCCTGGCCAGCGCGGCCAAGTCGACCTTCGGCTCAGGCAGCGTGCTGTCGATCATCTGTCCGGGCTTCTCCGCGTCCACGGCGATGACGGGCTGGGCCTGTTCGACTGGGCGCTGCTCGGCCGGGCGTTGGGCGACCCGAGGCGGTCCCGGTGGTCGAACTCCCGGCGGTTCGGGCTCTGGCGCCGCAAGCGCGTTTCCTCGTGGGTCGTACTCCCCGCAGCCGAGGCACCTCCACTCTGAGAACCGCGGCGTTACCCTGATCTTCTCGAACGCCCCCCTGCACCGCGTCACGTCGTAGGACACGGCGGGCCGCCGTGCCGACCGCCAGCGGCGGCGTCGTGTCGTCCGTCAGGGCCGCGTCCGTCGGGTTGTAGGACGATCCGTCGGCACACCAGACCTCCGCGTCGAGAATCACGGCACCGAACGGGCGCGACAGCGCGTGCACGACGAAGTACATCGTCTTGCCGGTGGCCGACAGCCCCTTCGGTCGCACGCGGAAGTCGGCGCTCTCATCAGACGTAGCCACGCCGACCGTTGCGAAGGCCACCACGAGGGCGACCAGCAGCCTCTTCATGCTGTGCTCTCCTTCCCGGCGCACGTCCTCGATTCCGCGACTCCCTCCGTCTGGACAGTTCCGGATGTCCTGACAGTTCCCGTATGTATAGGAGTCTGGGATGGCTGTAATACGGTTCTTTTACGGCGTGGCTTCATCCGTATCACAAAGAGTCAGCAGGCGATACTCCTCGCGCTGCACGCCGACCTCGTAGTTCACCATCAGATCCGCGAGTTTCTCGCCGTCCATCAACGCAACCGGCGACGCATCGGAGCGTTCCGCTTCGCGTCGAGCGCCGGCGCTGAAGTCGCTGGTGGTAATGATGAGTCCCTGCTCGTGCGCCCCGAGGCTGCCCCGAACTTGCTGGACGATCGGACTACGCACATTGTCTTTCCAGCGCTTTGCCTGGACCGCCATGCGGACACAAACGACATCACCGACAACCAACGTCCCGCGTACGTCAACACCTCGGTCGTTTACGGACGGAGTCACTTCGACGTCAGCAAAGCCTATTCTCTCAAGTAGCGTCTTGATGAGTTGCTCGAAGTCGGCGGACGACGCGCTCCGGGCTTGAGTCAGCAATTGTCCGCGCACCGCATGATTGTGCGCTTCAATCAGGCGGGAGGGACCGTCAGCAGCGTTGAGCAACGACATCGGTCCGAAACCCGGACCTACGTTTCCTGTTCCTTCCGTTGTTTCCGTGCCGTCTGACGGAGCACTGGCAACGGGTTCTCCTGCAGGTTCCAGGGATTCACGATGCTCGGTCTCGACCGTTGTAGCGTAGACCTGTGGTAGGCAGTACTGCCTGAACACCTGGAGGTCATTTGGGGTGATCTCAAGTTGCCAACCGGTAATCCAGCTGCCGTTGCTCCCCTCCTCGGAACCGTAGGCAACGCACGTGCGCTGCCTGCGCGTCCGAGGCTTGTAATTCTCTGGCCCGGCAAACTCCATTTCGTCTGTCTTCGCGTCTCTTCTCCAGACGAGTTTGCACGGCACCTGAAGTCTGGAGAAAACTTCGTGCCTGGTGCTCCCGGGCGCAAGAGTGACCTTTCTGATGCGCTTGTCAACCGAGCATGCATCGGCGGCTTCGCGCGGGATCTGGGGGATGCCGTGCTTCAGGCGGATCACATCTTCGTTCATAGGCGACAAGGTACCGAAGGGATGCAAAGGACGTCAAGGAGCGAATGGCCTGAAAGGAAGCCCTTGCGCGCGCGCGTGCACCTTCGTAGCCTCTCGGGAAGGCGGACGCCGTCGCTCTACCAGCCGAACTCGGTCAAGGTAGGTCAGTGGGGATGCGACAGTCACGGACTCCCTTGTGCAAGCCGGATTCGGTCTCCAGATGGACGTTGCCCGGCGCATCGGCGAGCCTGAGATTCGTGGTGAAGGGCACGCACAGGACGGTGCCGATTCTGCTCCGGTTGAAGCCGTCCGCCTGTACTACCAGAACCGGGCGCTGGAATCCCGGTTCGCTCCCGGCGGGACGCCGAAATCTGCCCACCCGATCTCACCACGAGTCATCTGCCGTGAGCTCCCGCAGGCTCTCCAGACCAGCGTCGGTGCTCGGGATCCGTCGCTCCGGATGGCCGTCGTACACTGCATCCAGCCGCTCGGTCACGTCCTGCTGCCGGGGCTTGCGAAATGAACTCCTCGAGTGCCAGCGCGACGAGCCGACTGCGGGAGATGGAGAACTCCGAAGCCATCTCGTTCGCTTGCCTGAACAGGTTGTCCGGAAGCGATATCGCCGTTTTCATGCCGAGTATATCCAGGTGCTACCGCTGTTCAGCCTCATCCGGTGCCGCCGAGATGCTGACCCGTGTTCCCGGGCGCGGACTTGGCCGCGAACCGATCGGTGGTCAGGGACACGCGGTTGAATCCGCCCGGCAGGGAACAGGAGACCGGCACGGTGCCGGAACCGTGACGAGGCTCCCCGATACCGATTCCCGCCTCGCTGGTTGCCTGTCGGCCTTGTCAGGCGAGGGTGCTGCTGCCCGTTACGGGTTCCTGGGCGTCGGCGTCCAGCCGCACCACGTTCCGGTTCAGGTCGATGCCGATTCTCTGTCCCGTGTCCTCGTCCTGGAACACCGTCACCGGCACGCCTGAAATGGTCAGGATGGCGCTGCCGCGGATGAGCAGCATGCGGGTAACGAAGTTCAGCGTCATGGGTTTCGCCGCCGACCTCGATTCCCCGGTGCGCATCGATCACTGTCACGTCGCCATGGCAGATCAGGAACGGCCCCGTCACTTCGACCCGCTCGGCCCGGATGGTCATGTCGTCGACGACGACCTTCGCACCCCCGGTCAACGTCGTCAGGGTACCGTCATGATCTATGACACCGCCTGATACGACGCTGAAATGCAACTAAAACCCCGAAACGTCATCGGCTGCCGGCGCCGGCGCCGCCACCAACAGGGTGGCGAGGGCCGCCAACAGGACGACCGGAAGGCTCTTGCGTCTACTCGACATCACGCTCCTCCTGATCCAGCAACGGGTATCACGCGCGCAAGGAGCCGTCAACGACTCTCCGGATGACGCCTGCCGGTGGGTGGCCGTTCCGTCCCGCCCGTAGTAGCCTCAGCGTTCGCTATGGGGCCGAGTGCAGCGGCCGGCGTTCCCTTCGACGGGCGCAAGCTCGAGGCGCTCATGGAGCGGTCCGACGTGGACGTGCTGCTGGCCAGCTCGCGCCACAACACGCGGTACCTGACCGGCGGCTACTACCACTGGTTCCATGCGCGCATGGCGCGGGCGGCCGCCCAGCGGTATCTCAGCTTCGTGGGGATTCCCCGCGGCCGCCTGCAGGATGCGTTCTTCGTCGGTGGCATGACCGAGGAGGCCGGCCTCGTCTCCCACGACATCTGGGTCCCGGATCAACACCTCACCGAGCCGCGGCGCAGCCCCTTCTTTCAGTCCGCGCATGCCGCGACCGAAGGAGCGCTCCGCTGCCTGCGCCGCCGCGGTCTGACGGCGGCGCGCGTCGGCATGGAGCTGGAGTTCCTGCCGGCCAGCGCGTACCGGCGGCTGCAGTCGGAGCTCCCGGACGCCGAACTGGTCGACGCCACCGGCCTCCTGGGCGAGCTCCGGGCCGTCAAGACACCGGACGAGGTGGAGATCCTGCGGCGCAACGCCGCCGGGTCCGTCGAGGCTGTTCGGGCAACGATATCGGCAAGCGGCCCCGGGGACACGACCGCGCTGATCCATCGCCGGCTACAGTCGGAGATGGCGCTGCGCGACCTGGAGCTGCAGTGGCTGATCATCTGCATGGGTCCGGACGGGGTGACCACCAAGTGGCCCTCCGGCCGAGCCTGGGCTGACGGCGAGGTGCTGCGCGTCGATCCCGGCAGCAGCAGCGGGGATTACGTCGCTGACCTCTGCCGCATGGCGTGCCTGGGCGAGCCCTCGGCGCAGGCCGAGCAGATGATCGAGGACTGCATCGCCGTCAACGACCGGCTGCAGGCGGAGATCCGCCCCGGCATGACGTGCGGAGAGCTGAACGGGCGCGGGCAGCGCCTGCTGGCGGAGACCGAGTACGCCGAGCACGGCTGGCACATCGTGCACGGCTGCGGGATGGTGCCGCACGAGCCGCCGGTGGTGCGCGGCGGCGATCCGGCCTACGTGCTGCGGCAAGGCATGGTCATGTCGATGGAGACGGAGTTCCAGCATCCGGAGGTGGGCGACATCAAGATGGAGGACATCGTCGCCGTGACCGCCGGCGGCTGCGAGTGCCTGACGCCGGCCGCGCGCGGCTGGGTCAGGGCCGGAGCGGCCGGGTGCTGAAGGTCGGCCTGGCCGGCACCGGCTTCATCAGCGACGAGCACGTGCTGGGCTACCGCGGCAGCACCGACGCCGAGATCGTCGCCGTGTGCGACCTGGACCTCGCCCGCGCCCGCGGCTGGCTGGAACGGTGGGGACTGCCGGAAGCTCGCGCCTACGACGGCATCGACCGCATGCTGGACGGCGAGCAACTCGACCTGGTGGAGATCCTCACCCCGCAGACCCGGCACTGCGAGCACGTCTTGCTGTGCGCCGGCGCCGACGTGCCCTACATCAGCGTGCAGAAGCCGATGGCCGTGGGCATCGCGCAGTGCGACCGGATGATCGAGGCGTGCCGCGGCGCGGGCGCGGTGCTGCGGCTGTACGAGAACTACGTCTTCTACCCCGTCTACCACGAGGCGAAGCGGCTGCTCGACGGCGGCGTCATCGGCGCGCCCACCTCGATCCGCGTGCACACCATCGGCGGGGTGCGCGACGGCGCGCCCTGGCCCCACTTCTGGGTCCCCGCCGACGTGCGGGAGAGCCGTTCCTCGGTGCTGGTCGGGGACGACGGTCTGCACAAGTTCTCGCTCGCCTGCTGGCTCATGGATCGCGAGATCGACCGGGTCGGCGCCTGGATCGACCCGGAGACGCCGCTCGATGCCCCCGCCTTCATTCGCGCGAAGTTCCGGACGGAACCGGGGGAGGCTGCCAGGTACGCGCAGATCGACTTCAATTTCTCTCATCGGCTGGCCATCCCGTCGGACGTCTGGCTGGACGACTTCGTGGAGATCTGCGGGGAGCGCGGGGTCATGTGGATCCACCAGTGCGCCGGAGCGGGAGACCGCCCGCTGTTCAAAGGCAACCGGATGTCGAGCAGCAGCGCCTTTCCGCCCATCGCCGTGTTCGTGGACGGCAGGGTGACCACGTACCTCGACCACCTCTCGCCGCGGGAGCGCAACTGGTCGACGTCGTTCGCCGCCTGCACCCGTCACTTCGTCGGGGTGGTCACGGACGGAGGCACGCCGGTCTGCACCGGCGAGCAGGGCAGGGACCTGAACCGCTATGCCACGGCGGCGCTGCTGTCGGCGCAGGAACGGCGCGACGTGGACCTGAGCGAGATCACGTCCGAGGCGGAGGAACGGGGCGCATTCGAGCTCCGCGACAACTTCTGCCGCCTGGAATCGATCATGGAGGCAATCTGATGAAACCGACCGCACGGCTCAGCAAGGGAATGGGCAGCGGCACCACCGTGGTCGCCATCGGCGCTTACGACGCCTTCTCGGCGCGCATCGTCGAGAAGGCCGGGTTCGATGCCGTGTACGTGGGCAGCTACGCCACGGAGGCGGCCACGCTCGGCAAGCCGGACCTGGCGCTGATGAGCAAGACCGACCGCCTGGCCATCGCCCGCAACATCGTCAAGGCGGTCGACATACCGGTCATCGTCGACGCCGAGGAGGGCTACGGCAACGCGATCAGCGTGATGGACACCGTCCGCGACTTCGAGGACACGGGCGCGGCCGGCATCCACCTGGACGACGAGGCACTGCCGTCCAAGTGCCCGTTCCTGCCCGGCATCCCGCAGAACGAGCTGATCAGCACCGACGAGATGTGCGGCAAGGTAGAGGCCGCCGCGCGCGCCAAGACCGATCCCGACTTCAAGGTCATCGTCCGGTCCGACGTCATCGGCACCGTTCCGCGGGAGGTGTACTACCGCGAGCAGCGCATCGAGGAGGTGGTGCGGCGCAGCAGGGCCTACGCCGGCGCCGGTGCCGACGCCATCTTCGTGATGGCGCTCACCGACCAGGAGGTCGACCACTTCGCGCGCGAGATCGACGCGCCGCTGGTCGGCATCTTCGCCACCGCCGAGCCGCTGCCCATCGCCAGCTTCGAGCGGGCCGGCTATCCGCTGGTGATCGGCTCGCTGGTCGGCATCTACGCCGCGGGCAAGGGCCTGCTGCGGGCGATGCGGAAGCTCGCCCGGACCCGCGACTGGAACGCGATCCAGGACGAGATGATCGATGACGCCGAGTTCTTCGACATCGTCGACGTCGAACGCTACCGGTCCTACTACGAGGACTTCAGAATCCGCTGATGGTACGCGGAATGTGGAACTACGCCATCAAGGCGCCGGACGTGGAGGCGACGACCCGCTTCTACGTCGAGCACATGGGCGCCGAGTTCCGGATGAGCGGCACGGCCTTCGGCTGCCGGTACGACGTCGTCCGCATGGGCCAGACGCGCCTGCTCATCTTCGACCGCGCACCCTACGAGGAGGCGCACGGGATGGACCTGCCGCCCGGGTTCCTGCACGTCGTCTACGAGGTCGACGACCACGAAGCCCACGTCGCGATGCTGCGGAAGGCCGGCGTGCGCTTCCTGATCGAGCCGCAGGAGATCGACACCGCCGTGGGCCGCCGCAAGATCGCCTTCTTCGAGGCGCCGGACGGGATCCGTACCGAGGTGATGGAGATCCTCGAAGACCGGGAGGAGGAAGCCGTCCGCTCCGCCTGAGGCGGCGGTTCCAGCCAGACAGAACGGGCGCGGCCTCTCGGCCGCGCCCTGAGGGTCGAGTCGACCTCGTAGTGCTACTGGAACTTGAGGTTGATCTCGTTCATGCGGTCCTGGACGATGCGCAGGTCGCCGCCTTCCTCCCAGCGAGCCATCCACTCGTCGAACGCGGACAGGTCCTTGGCGCCGGTGATCAGCTCGACGAACAGCACGTTCATCTGGCCGCTGACGTCCATCTTCCGCCACAGGTCATCGCCGTTCTCGTCCGTGATCGGGAAGAACCGGTTGGTGGGAACCCGCCGGATGTTCGCGTCGGAGTAGATGCCGTCCGGGTTCATGTGGAAGTCGTCCAGCGCCTTGATGACGCCGGGGTGCTGCCAATTGGCCCGGTGCGGCGTGTAGCTGTACAGCGCGCCCCAGAAGTAGCCGGCGCCGATCTGCTTGGCGGCGTCGATGCCGATGAACTCCGGTTTGCGCTCCGGGAATCCGAACTCGTTGATCTCCCAGTGCGTGCCCTCGATGCCCAGGTTGGTCAGCGTGTTGTACGCCTCGTCCGTGTTCATCTTGTCCATAATCTGCATGATGAAGTGCAGGTCGTCCGGACGCGATTCCAGGTGCCGGCCGAAGCCGTAGGAGCCGCCGTGGAACGGGTTCCAGACGTAGCGAGCCGCCCGGACGTCGTCGAAGAAGCGCGGGAACGGTCCCATCTTGATCTCCGCCTCAGGCACCACCTTGCGGATCCAGTTGCCCTCCGTGCCGGGGCGGTCCAGCGAGTCGTCCCATGAGCCGTAGCCGATCCACTCCTTGACGATCGTCTCGCCGTTGCGGAACAGGTTGACGTTGGTGCCGGAGTCGATGGTCGGGAACTCCGGATCGATGTAGCCCTTCTCGAACCAGTCGCGCGCCACCTCGTAGCCCAGCTTCATCTCCGGCTGGTTGAAGCCGTGCACGAGTACGCCGTCCCGGACGTTCCAGCGCCACTGCGCCCAGCCGGTGCCGTCGAAGATCATCGGGAAGCACTGCCAGGTCAGCCCCTTGGCGGGACAGGAGTACGGATAATCGTTCGGATTCGCCGCCTTGTAGGCCGCGAAGACCGCCTCGATCTCCTCGAACGTGCCGGGCACGTCCTCGAAGCCCAGACCCTGTAGCACGTCCAGACGCCAGGCGATGCCGTGCGGAAACTGGCCGCCGAACCAGACGTTCGGGATCTGCACGAGCTTGCCGTCGCGATGGAAGCGGTCCCAGGTGCCCTGCTCGTTGAGGCCGACGACCTTCATCACGTCCACCAGCGCCTGGTAGATGCCGGGCATGTACTCCTGGACGTCCTCCAGCGTGAAGCGGGCCGTGCCCTGCTTCATGATCTCCTCGTTCCACCAGACCGGGAACACGTCCGGCATGTCGCCCGATGCCAGCAGCAGGTTGAGCTTCTCGGTCACCTCGCTGTCGGCGTCCACGCCTTCCGGCAGGATGGTCACCTTGCGGCCCAGGTCGCGCTCGATCCACTCCTCGACCGTGGTGAACACCTCGGTGCGCTCCTCGGGTACCTGGCGCAGGCCGAACCAGCGGATCTCCAGCGGCGCGTCTGCCGCTCCTTCGCCTTCGCCGGCGCCGAGCGCCAGCGCCGCGCTGCCGAACAGCAGCAGCGCGCCGAGTATGACGGTAAGCGATTTCCTCATCACTCACTCTCCTCGAAATAAAGTTGCCTGCCCTGCGACGCAGGGCTGCCCCCTGTGGGGCATCGACTTCCGTTGTGACCAGACGGGCTCATCCCTTCAGCGACCCCAGGATGATGCCCTTGACGAAGTACCGCTGCATGAAGGGGTACGTACAGAGTATCGGCACCGTCGACACCATCAGGATGGCGGCCTTGATGGTCTCCGGCGTGTACTGGCGCACCAGCTCCTCCTGGCGCTGGATCGCCTGCACGTCGGCCCCCAGGCCGGAGTAGGCGAAGTTGCTCTCCAGCAGCACGCGGCGCAGCAGGATCTGCAGCACCTTGATCTTGGGACTGGTGATGTAGATGAGCGCGTCGAACCAAGAGTTCCAGTGCAGGACCATCGTCCACAGCGCCACGGTGGCGATGATCGGCATCGACAGCGGCACCACGATGCGCGCGAAGATGACCAGGTCGTTGGCGCCGTCGATGCGGGCGCTCTCCTCCAGCTCCTCCGGCAGCGCCATCAGGTAGTTGCGGGCGATGATCAGCGTGAACGGGTCGACCAGGATCGGCAGTATCAGCGACCAGATCGAGTTGATCAGCCCCAGGCTCCGAACCAGGACGAAGAGGGGCACGATGCCGCCACTGAACAGCATCGTAATCAGCACGAAGATGGTCCAGAAGGTACGCAGCGGCAGGTAGCGCTTGGCCAGCGGGTACCCCATGGACATCGTCACGGCGACGGTCAGCGCGGTGCCGAGCGCGGTGCGCAGGACGGTCCAGAAGTAGGCGTTGCCGATCGCCGGGGTCTGCAGGATGCGGCCATAGGAGGCCAGGCTCATGGCTCCCGGCCGGGGGAAGGCCTTGAAGCCGATCTTCATCGCCTCCTCGGCCGTGCTCAGCGACAGGGTGATCTGGCGCATGAAGGGGTACAGGATGGTGATGCAGAACAGCACCATGAGGACGGCGTTGGTCGTGTCGAAGACCTTCTCGCCCAGCGGCTTCTGCAGCGCCATCGCCGCCTACCAAAGGCCGTAGCCGGTGAAACGCCGCACGATCCGGTCGACGGCCAGCACGAGCACCAGGGCGATCACGTTCTTGGTCAGTCCCACGGCGGTGCCGAACTCGAACTCGAAGCCCTGCAGGCCGACGCGGTAGATGTAGGTGTCGATGATGTCGGCTATCTCGTAGACCAGGGTGTTGTAGAGGTTGAAGATCTGGTCGAAACCGGCGTTGAGGATCTGAGACATGCTCAGGATCAGCAGAATGGCGGTCACCGGCAGGATGCCGGGCAGGGTGATCGAGATCGCGCGCCGCCAGCGGCTGGCGCCGTCCACCACGGCCGCCTCGTAGAGCTCGGGATTGATGCTCGACATGGTGGCCAGGTAGATGATCGTGCCCCAGCCGACCTCCTTCCATATGCCGGAGATGATCAGGATCGGGATGAACCAGGTCTGGCTGGTCAACAGCACCGTCGGCTCCATGTCGAGCAGGCGGACGATGAATCCGTAGATGCCGCGGCGCGACAGCAGCTCCGTGATCAGGCCGGCCACCACGACCCAGGACAGGAAGTGCGGGAGGTAGGAGATGGTCTGCACCGTGCGCTTGAACTTGGTGTTGAAGATCTCGTTCAGCAGCAGCGCCAGGATGATCGGCATCGGGAAGCCGAAGATGATGCGCAGCGCGCTGATCTCCACCGTGTTCCAGAACACGCGCGCGACGTCCTGCCCCTCGAACAGGCGGCGGAAGTGCCTGAGTCCCGCCCAGGGGCTGAGCAGGATGCCCTGGTGGACGTCGTACTCCTTGAAGGCCAGCACGAGGCCGTAGATCGGGACGTACTTGAACACGACGAAGTAGGCGATGCCGGGCAGCATCAGCAGCATCAGGTAGCGGTGGCGGTACAGCTCCCGCATCAGGCTGGGCTTGCGATACTCCACAAGCTCGGCGGGGGCGGCGGCTGCTGCAGAAGGGCGATCGGCCATGCGGGAAACCCCCTGATTCTAACCTTTCAGCGCACCGATGAGGGCGCCCTTGACGAAATACTTCTGCATGAACGGGTAGGCGAGCAGGATCGGTATCGTCGTCACCAGCAGGATGGCGGCCTTGATGGTCTCCGGCGTGTACTCGCGCAGCAGCCGCTCCTGCGCCATCATCTGCGCAGCGGTTTCCGTGGTCCCGAGCCCGGCGTAGCTGAAGTCGCTCTCCAGGAGCACGCGGCGGAGCAACTGCTGCAGCACCTTGATGCGTGGATCGGTGATGTAGATCAGGGCGTCGAACCATGCGTTCCAGTGTTCGACGATGGTCCAGAGCGCCACCACCGCGAACACCGGCTTTGCCATCGGCATGACGATGCGGAAGAACACCAGCAGCTCGCCGGCGCCGTCGATGCGGGCGCTCTCCTCCAGGTCCTCCGGGAGGGTCAGCATGAAGCTGCGCATCACGATCAGCGCGAAGGCCGAAATCAGCCCGGGCAGCACCAGCGCCATCAGCGTGTTGATCAGGCCCAGGCTCCGCACCAGGAGGTAGGTGGGGATCAGCCCGCCGGAGAAGAACATGGTCGCGAACACGAAGACGGTCCAGAAGCGGCGCAGCGGCAGGTAGCGCTTGGCCAGCGGGTAGGCCATCAGGCCGGTCACCAGCAGCGTGAGAGTGGTGCCGACGCCGGTGCGCGCCAGGGTCCAGAAATAGGCGCGGGCGATGGAGTCGGTCTGGAAGATGCGCTCGTAGGCCGCCACGGTGATCTGCTGAAAGTTGGGAAGGATGTGGGCGCCGAACCTCAGCGCCTCCTCCGCGGTGCTGAGCGAGATGGTGATCTGGCGCATGAACGGCAGCAGGATGGACACCGACAGCAGGATCAGGAACAGGTGGTTGGCCACGTCGAAGATCCTGCCGCCGGCCCCGGTCGTGCGCAGGGCGGGGCTCCGCCCTTCGCTCTCAGGCATCCCGGCGAGCATAGCCGATCCGGCGCTCTCTACCTACACTGAGCCGTCGTGATTCGCCTTTCCGTGTCACCCGGCGGCGATGCCCCGGACCGGTTCGAGACCGTTCAGCAGGCCCTGCAGGCCGTCCGCGAGCTGCCGCGGCCGTGGACGGGCGACGTGGTGGTCGACCTGGAGCCGGCCGTGTACCGCCTGACGGAGCCGATCGAGATCGGCCCGGGCGACGGCGGGCGCGACGGCTATGCCCTCACCATCCGCACCCGGCCGGGAGGCGGGCGGGCGGTGCTGGACGGCACCCGCCTCATCGATGGCTGGCAGCCGTCCGGGCCCGGACGCTGGCGGGCGTCGGCTGCGGAGCGGCGTTTCGGCTCCCTGTTCATCGACGGTGCGCGCTGCGCGCAGGCGCGGTGGCCGGCCGACGGCTACGCCCGCGGGCTGGGATACGATCCGGACGCCCCGCGCCGCCGCATGCGCGTCCCTACTGCGGATCTGCCCGCGATCGCCGACACGGGCGCGCTGCAGATCTTCGTGTGGCCGGGCGGCGACAGCGGCGAGTGGAACTGGTTCTCTGAGGTGGCGGCGGTCGAGGACCTGGACCGCGCGGGCGGCATGCTGACGCTGGCCGGCGACGGCCGCTACCCGCTGGGGCCGGGCACGCGGTTCTTCCTGTTGGGGGCGGTCGAGTTCCTGGAGCTGCCGGCCGCGGGGCCGCGATACGTCCTGGACCGCGGGACGGGTGAGGTGCTGCTGCACCTGGGCGGCGACATCGCGGACCGGGAGGTCAGCGCGTCGTCCGTGTCGGGCCTGGTGGTCGTGCGCGGCCTTGAGGACGGGCCGGCGGTCACCGACGTGCGCCTGGAGAACCTGGTGCTGCGCGGCTGCGATCACCCGGCCGAGGCGCCGGCCTCGCCGTCGGCGGCCGCGCGCGCCACCGGCGCCGGCATCGCCACCGGCGCCGTGCACGTCTCGGGCGCCGAGCGGGTCGCGGTCGTGGGCTGCGAGATCGCCGCCACCGGCCTGCACGGCGTCCACATCGACGGCGCCAACCGCGACGTGACGGTGGCCGACTGCTGGCTGCACGACATCGGCCATACCGGCGTCCAGGCCGACGCGCCCCGGCTGACCCGGCGGTTCGCCAGCCGCGGCCACCGCATCGTCAACAACCTGATCCATCACACTGGGCGGTGCGTCGGCCACGGCGCCGGCATTCAGCTCTTCTCCGCCGGGGAGTGCACGGTGGCCCATAACCGCGTCCACCACACGCCGCGCTACGCGGTCAGCATCAAGGGCCCGCGGCCGGGCACCATCGTCGGCAGCCGCATCGACGGCGTGACGGTCACCCGCGAGAACGCCCACGAGTTCATCCACTCGCGCG
Organism: Spirochaetia bacterium; assembly: GCA_965208175.1. Classification (GTDB taxonomy): domain Bacteria; phylum Spirochaetota; class Spirochaetia; order SZUA-6; family Bin103; genus CATQHW01. Next base: position 438,430 of record CBDBOG010000002.1, read on the forward strand.
GCAACGTGGTCGAGTACAACGACCTGTCGCACGCCAACACCGACTCGCAGGACACCGGCGTGTTCGAGTCGTGGGGGCCGGGGCTGGACAACGTGGTGCGCAACAACCGCGTGCGCGACAGCGAGATCCGCTTCTCCTTCGGCTTCGGGATCTACCTGGACGACGCCAGCAATCGCATGACCGTCGAGCGCAACCTCGTGCACGGCCTGCAGCGCAGCCGGGCGGCGGCGCGCGGCGAGCTCGGCTTGCTGCGCCACCCCATCTACTCCAAGGGGATCGGCAACGTCTTCCGCGACAACGTCGTGGCCGACAACGGCGCCGCCGCCTGCTTCGGCAGCTTCGAGATGGCCGGCGAGCCCTGCCGTGCCCTGACACTGGAGCGCAACGTCTTCGCCGACTGCGGGCCGGCGGTGTACAGCTTCCAGAACTGGTCGGAAGACCGCTTCGCCGCCGCGGATCGCAACCTGTTCTTCGACCCTGGCGGCTCCTATCTCGTTGACGGCGTGCCGGGCGTCACCGACCTGGACGGCTGGCGCTCACATCCGGCCGGACACGACCGCGCGTCGCTGACAGCCGATCCTCGCTTCATGGATGCCCGGCACGGCGACTTCCGGCTGAGGCACGACTCCCCGGCGTGGGCGCTGGGCATCGAGCCGCTCGACCTGGCCGCCATCGGCCTCCAGGCCGGGCACCCGTTCGCCGACCCGGACGATCCGGTCGCGGCGGTGATCGTGGCGGCCGAAGACGGCCGGCCATTCGCAAGGCTCTCCGTCGGCGAAACGGTGCGGTTCCGCCTGACCGTCCGCAGCGAACGCGGATTCGTCCTCGATCCGGCGTCGCTGGAGGTGTTCTGGAGCAGCCGCACTCCGCGCGTGGCGGCGGTGGACATCGGCGGCGAGGTCACGGCCAACGCACCCGGCGTGTCGCGGATCATCGCGGCGGCGTGCCGCGGCGGCCGGATACTCTCGGGTGGCGTGGACGTCGTGGTGTCCTGATCACGGGCCGATGGGCCCCGCAAGAAGGAAGGGCGCGGCCTCTTGGCCGCGCCCTGTCGAATCGACCCGCGGGCGAGCTTACTTGAGGTACAGCCGGGTGGCGTGCTCCTCCCACTCGCTGCCGCCGTTGGCGTAGTAGTACTCCAGCCACTCGTCGTAGTACTCGAGCGGGCGCTCACCGGTGATGATCTGCACCGCCATCACGAAGTAATCGAGCTTGGCGTCGCCGGCCATCATGGCGCCGATGTCCTCGCCGCTCTCGTCGCGCACGGTTCCGCCCACGACCGGGAACCACAGGTCGAGATTGTTGGCGCCGTAGATTCCGTTCGGATCCAGCACGTGCTCCTCGATGAGGGCCTGGAGGGCGCTGGAATGCCAGCCGTACGTGCTGAACGTGCCCTGCCAGTAGAATCCGAACCCGAACTGCTCGGTCCGGTCGGCGACGCTCAGGGCGTTGACCGCCGGCACCAACTGCGGCGCCAGCTCGCCTTCCGGAATCGTGTAGTGCTCGCCCTCGATCCCGAAACCGGACAGCAGCTTGACCTCCCGGTCCTGGGAAATGACGTCGGCCACCTGCATGATCTTGTGGATGTGCTCGTGGTTGTCGTCCAGGTGCTTGCCGAACACGATGAGCTGGGTCAGGAACGGGTTCCAGACCCGCTGGATCGGCTTACTGTCCGCGTCCCTGGCGATATGGGTCGCCGGCACCACGACCGCGCCAGGCACGTTGTGGAACAGCGGGCCGATGTTGCGCGCGTTCTCGTCAGCCGTCCAGTTGCCGCGCCCCGTCCACTCGGTGGTCAGGTAGTTGCCCTGGGAGAAGACCTGGAACTTGTCGGCGTTGGTGTGCGTGATGAACTCGGGGTCGATGTAACCCTTGGCGTACCAGTCGCGCAAGGTCACCAGCGCTTCCTTGTACTCCGGGAAGGTGAAGTACTGCTTGATCATCCCGTCGCGGACGCCTTGGCCGCCCGCTACGATGCCGTAGGCGTTGAACACCTGGTCGAACGCCTGCCACGTAGGTGACTTGCCCGATGCGCCCATCGCGTACTTGTCCGGGAACGCGGCCTTGTAGGCGGCGAACACCTCCTCGGTCTCGGCGATGGTGGTGGGGACCTCGTAACCCAGGTCGTCCAGGATGTCCTTGCGCCACATCTGGCCCGACGGAATCCAGCCGGTGTCCCAGATGCGCGGAGTGCCCCACATGCGGCCGTCGGTGGCGTCCTGGTACTTGGCCCAGGTTGCCTCTTCGTCCAACCCTAGCTGGCCCATCAGGCCGCGCAGCCACTTGGTCGACTCCGGCATGTGCTCTTCCATCTCCGCCAACTCGAACTTCGCCGACGCTTGGCGCAGGAAGTCCGTGTTGACGCTGAAGACGTGGAAGAGATCGGGCAGATCGTTGGCGGCCAGGTTGAGCTGGATGATCTCCATGTGGTTGTCGACGGCGCCGAAGATCTCGAACTGGACGTCGAAGCCGACTTTCTGGCTCACCAGCTCTTCGAGCATCGGCGGGATCGGCGCGTCCGGGCCGGGCACGCCGCGGGTGCCGAACCACTTGATCACCGTCGCGCCCTCGGCGGCGCCCCCTTCGGCTTCGCCGGTCGCGCCGGCCAGGCCGGCTGCCAGGACCAGAATCAGCAGGGCTGTTCCAGTGAGTAAGAAGAACCGTTTCATCGTGCCTCCTCATGGGAACGATAGTGGATTGTTGCGCCCCGATACCCGGGGCGTTGGCTCGGCTCAGCCTTTTAGCGAGCCGATCATGATGCCCTTGACGAAGTAGCGCTGGAAGAACGGATAGGTCAACACGATCGGGATCGTCACCACCATCAAGATGGCGGCGCGTAGCGACTCCGGCGTGTACTCCTGAAACTCGATGGCCAGCGCCTGCTCATCGATGCTGGTGGCCGTGAACGAAGCGTCGATCAGCACGCGGCGCAGGATCGCCTGCAGGATCTGGATCGGCGGCCGCTGGATGTAGATCAGCGCGTCGAACCAGGAATTCCAGTGCTGGACCATCGACCAGAGCGACAGGGTGGCGATGATCGGCATCGACACCGGCACGTAGATCCGGAACAGGATGGTGACGTCGTTGGCGCCGTCGATGCGCGCGCTCTCGGCCAGCTCCTCGGACACCGACATCATGAAGTTGCGGGCGATGATCAGCGAGAACGCGTTGGCCACCGTAGGCAATACCAGGGCCCAGATCGTGTTCATTATCCCCAGCGACCGGACCAGCAGGAAGCTCGGCACCAGCCCGCCGGAGAAGAACATCGTGAACACCACCAGGAAGGTCCAGAAGTTCCGGTAGGGCAGGTACTTCTTGGACAGCGAGTACGCCATCATGATGAGCACGGTCACGGTGATCGAGGTGCCCAGGACGGTGCGCAGGACGGTCCAGAAGAAGGCCGGCACGATCGACCCGCCGAGCAGCACGCGGTGGTACGATTCGATGGTCATGCGGCCCAGGTGGGGGAACAGGTGAAGCCCCTTCGTCTGGACATCTAAGCGATTGCTGACCGACAGCGTGATCTGGTTCATGAACGGGTAGACGATGGTGGCGCAGAGCAGCAGGATCAGGGCGACGTTGACGATGTCGAATACCCAGTCCCCGGCGCTGCGGCGGCGAAGCAGCGAGGTTCGCAGGGCTACCATAGGGTAGCGTCCGAGAACGACCTGCTGATGCGATTGGCCATCAGCAGCAGGATGCATCCGATCACGTTCTTGGCCAGTCCGACGGCGGTGGCGAAGCTGTACTGAATGCCCTCCAGGCCCATACGGTAGACGTAGGTGTCGATGATGTCGGCCACCTCGTAGACCGCCGGGTTGTAGAGGTTGAAGATCTGGTCGAATCCCGCTTCCAGCAGGTGGCCGACGCGCAGGATGAACAGGATGACGATCGCCGGGGCGATCGAGGGGAGGGTGATGTGCCACATCAGCCGGAAGCGGCCGGCGCCGTCGATGGTGGCCACCTCGTACAGCTCGGGATTGACGCCGGCGATGGCGGCCAGGTAGATGATGGTGCCCCAGCCGATCGACTGCCACACGTCGGAGAGGATGAGGATGGCGATGAACCACTGCTGGTCGGCCAGCAGCACCGGGGCCTGGGCACCGAACAGGGAGAAGACGTAGCCGAGCAGGCCGCTGGAGGGCGACAATACCTGCCGCACCAGCCCGGCGATCACCACCCAGGACAGAAAATGGGGCAGGTAGGAGATGGTCTGCACCGTGCGCTTGAACACGCCCACGCGCAGCTCGTTGAGCATCAGGGCCAGGATGATCGGCGCCGGGAACCCGATCACCAGGCGCAGCAGGCTGATCTCGACCGTGTTCATGAACACCCGGCCCACGCCCGGGTAGGTGAACAGCCGGTTGAAGTACTTCAGTCCCGCCCAGGGGCTGCCCAGGATGCCGTCGGCGGCGACGAATTCCTTGAACGCCAGGGTGACGCCGTAGATGGGGACGTAGCGGAAGATGAGGAAGAAAATCAGTCCCGGCACCATGAGCAGGAAGAGGTACTTGGCCCGGTCCAGTTCGGCGAGCCGTCTCTGCCAGCGGGTTCGTCCGACGACGGCTGACGTAGTGCTACTCAAACAGCCTCAGACTACTCGCGGGGGCATCGGCTGGCAAGTTGCGTCACGCCCTGCCGATACCGTGGGCACGGCCCGTCATGAGGTCGCCCGGTACCTCTCGAGCACCCGGCGGTCGGGCTCGAAGCCGATGCCCGGGGCCGTGGGGACGGTGAACACCATGCCGGGGCCGACGGCCGGCGGGGTCAGGTTGAGCTCCTCGCGCAGCGGGTTCCAGGTGCGGTCCAGCTCCAGCAGGGGCTCGCGCGGCAGGAGCGCCGGCGGGCAGGGGGCGATCATGGCCAGCACCTGCAGCGAGGCGGCGACGGCGATTCCCGTGCCCCATACGTGGAGGATGCAGCGCACGTGCGCCGCGTCGGCCAGGTCTGCGATCTTCAGCGTCTCGGTGATCCCCCCGGCCGCGCAGCAGTCGGGCTGCACGATGTCGGCCGCCTCGTGGCGCAGCAACTCGGCGAAGCCCCAACGCCCGAACTCCGCCTCGCCTGTGGATATGGGAATCGGCGACTCCCGCCGGAAGCGGCCCAGGCCGCGCAGGGCCTCCGGGATCAGGGGCTCCTCGAACCAGTCGATGCCCGCCGGATGGATACGCCGCGCCACCTCCAGAGCCGCCGCCCGGTCGTACGCGTGGTTGGCGTCCACCATGATCCGCACGTCCGGACCCACGGCGTCGCGCACGGCGTTGACGACCGTCACGTCATCGTCGATGCCGAAGCCGATCTTGAGCTTCAGGGCCGTGAAGCCCGCTTCGACGTAGCGCAGGGCCTCATCCACGAGCAGCGGCGCCTGGCCCGTCAGGCTGCCGGCGGCCCGCTTGCGGTAGAAGCCGGTGGCGTAGGCGGCGACCCGGCTGCGGTAGTTGCGCCCCGCAAGCCGGTGGCACGGCACGCCGAAGTGCTTCCCGGCCAGGTCCCACAGCGCGATGTCCACGGCGCTGAGCGCCTCCAGGGCCGTCCCCTTGCGGCCGTGGTCGCGCATCGAGGTGTAGAGCTCCAGCCACCGCGTCTCGCGGTCGAGGGCGTCGCGCCCCAGCAGCAGCGGCGCGTACACCTCGTCGATCAGCGCTGCGTTGGTGGCCGGGGGACCGAACGCCTCCCCGTACCCGACGGTGCCGTCCGCGGTCTCGATCTCCACCACCAGGGCGCGGCGGCGCAGGAACCAGGCCTGCGAGTAGGCGAACACCTCGCCGTCCGGCAGGTCGATGCTCAGGATGGTCGGGCGCACGTGGGCGATCTTCATGCCCGGAGCATATAGTTAATGGCATGGCCAAGATCGTGATCATCGGCGCGGGCAGCGGCTTCGGCAGCCGGCTGTCCATCGACATCCTGGCGCGCGCGAGCCTCGCCGACTCCACCATCGCGCTGTGCGACATCCACGAGGGCCGTCTCGCTCAGGTGCGCGACTACGTGCAGCGCGCGATCGACGCGCACGGCCTGCCCGGCACCGTGGTGGCCGGTACGGACCGCGAGGAGCTGCTGCCGGACGCCGACTGCGTGGTGACGGCGGTCTCCATCGGCGGCGCGGCGTACTGGGGCGAGCCCTACCGGTCGGAGGTGGAGATCCCCCTCTCCTACGGGGTCGTGCAGACGGTAGCCGACACGGTCGGCGTGGGCGGGGTGTTCCGCTTCCTGCGCACGGCGCCGGAGCACCTGCAGTTCGCGCGCGACATGGAGCGTCTCTGTCCCGACGCCCTCATGCTCAACTACACCAACCCCATGTGCATGCTTACCTGGCTGCACTCGGTCGGCTCCTCGATCCGGAACGTGGGCCTGTGCCACAGCGTGCAGGGCACCACCAGGAAGCTGGCCGGGGCGCTGGGGGTGGACTACGATCGCGTGAGCTACTTCGTGGCCGGCATCAACCACCAGGCGTGGGTGTTGCGGCTGCGCCACGGCAGGGAGGACCTGTATCCGCGGCTGCGCGACGTGCTCGACACGCACGAGGCATTCGCCGACGACCGGGTGCGCGCCGAGATGATGCGCCAGTTCGGCTACTTCGTGACCGAGAGCACGCCCCACAACTCGGAGTACCTGCCGTACTTCAACCGCACCCCGGAGCTGCGCGACCACTACGGCGTCGCAAGCCGCGCCCCCATCCCGATGGAGAACACGCGGGTGCGCGACTGGATGAAGGACTCAGGTGGCGAGGAGGACGGCGAAGGGGACGTGCCGCCTCTGGCCCCCTCGCACGAATACGCCTCGATGATCATCGAGGCGCGCCTGACCGGGAGGCCGTTCGCCTTCAACGGCAACGTCATGAACCACGGCTCGATCACCAACCTTCCGGAGCGCTGCTGTGTCGAGGTGCCGTGCCTGGCCGACGGGGAGGGGGTCCATCCCACCTTTGTGGGACCGCTGCCGGCGCAGTGCGCGGCCCTGAACATGAGCAACATCGCCGTGCAGGAGCTGGCCGTTCAGGCGGTGCTGGAACGCGACCGGGAGGCCGCCTTCCACGCCTGCGCCCTCGACCCGCTGACCGCCGCCGTGGTCCCTCTGCCCATGATCAGGCAGATGTTCGACGAGCTGTGGGCGGCCGAGGGCGATCGCCTGGCGTACTACGAGTAGCGAAGCGAATCGCTCAGGAGCCCGCGCGATCGCGGTCGGCTTTCAGGTTGCCGACAACAGGCGCAGGAAGTCCTCCTCGTCCCGACACTCCAATGCTGCAGCCACCAGCCGCTCCGATACGCCTTCCATCGCTGCCAGCCGATCGGACAGCGAAGCCGAAACGGAAATGCCGCGGGAGGCGAGCACCTGGAGCGCGCTTGCGCGCAGCGCATCCGCCCGGCCTTCGGCGCGTCCTGCTGCCCGGCCCTCGACGCGCCCTTCGGCGCGGCTTTCCTGGCGGTGGTGGCGCAGGAACGGGTCGCCGTCCGGTCCGGTCCCCTCGGCTGCGCCCAGCGTGCGCCCCACGCGACTCAGCACTTCGGCGGTCTGCGCGGACAGCTCCGGCTCATTCAGTGCCGCGTGGATTTCGTCGGCCGTCCAGCCGGGAAACGCCAGGCTCGCCGCCGCCGGACGAAAGATGCCGTCCTCCCGCAGGTGGCCTTCGCGCAGATAGATCGTCAACCCCGGACGCAACGACGCCGGCCGGCTCGGCTGCGGCTCCTCCGGCACCTCCACCCAAACCTCGGGGAAGCCCCACGACTCGTACAGCATGAGCTTGTTGCGCCGTACGTCCGTGGTGTTGTCCACCTCCAGCACCACGTCCGGCAACGCGTCCGTGCCCACGTCGACCGCATTTCCAGCGAGTTCGGTCTGCGCCGGGCGCAGAAAGAGGATTTGGTCCGCCTGCATGATGCGCTGACGCTCGCCGCGGGCGTTGCGCACCAGCAGGTCGGTGTGGCCGACCGCCTCGATCGGCGCGCCGCGCGCCGCCGCGATCCGGTCGGCCAGCCGCGCGAGGCGCGAAGCCGGCCGTTCGTGGTAGTAGCTGACCGGTTCGCAGATCATGGCGGTCTCGGTGTCGGCGTCCCAGTATTCAAGGCGGATGTCGCCGACGTCGATCTGGTCGCGGGGGATGCGCACCGGGCGGCATCCCGGAAACTCCAGCGCTTCCGGGTCGTAGCGCTCCGCGGCCGGCGCCGGAACGGTGGCGACGACCGGTTCAGCCATGGCGCAGACTGGCACGGGCGGTCTGCTTAGGCAAGCAACAGCGCCGAGCGTACAGCGGCCGCTATCTCCGTTGCGCGGCACACGGCGGTCCTCTCGGCATCCGGATCAGGCCGCTCGGCGGAGTGCAGAAGCCCCAGGACGAGAGCCGCGTCGAGGCGATAGAGAAGGTCGACGATACGCGGCGTCCGCAGCGGTCCGCAGATGCTCTCGTAGGCGACGCGAAGACGCGTGCATGGGCGCCACCACTCCGCGATTCGCGCGAACTCCAGGGCGGGGTCTCCCATCAGGGCATTGGACCAGTCGACGATGGCTCGAATGGAGCCCGCCGCCGCAAGGATGTTGGGCGGACGAATATCCATGTGCAGGAGCGACGGGCGGTAGTCGCGGAGCTTGAGGACGCTCTCGATCCGGTCAGTGTCCGGGACCGCGAGTGACACACCGGTCGCCTTTTCGAGTTCACGAGCCCGTCGCGTGATCCGGCGCGCGATGCAGGAGGCGAACGGCAGGCCCTCGTGAGCAACCGGGGTTCGGGGCGCCGTGCAGGCGTGTACCCGGCCGAGCAGATCAGCCAGATGATCGTCGCTCACCTCGCAGGTCTCAGCATGCTCGACGAACTCCTGGATCAGGCACGGGTACGGTCCGTCGGTCAGCAGGCCGAGACTGATCGGAACCGGGATTCCCTGCGAGCGCAGGTAGCGGCCCAGTTCCTCTTCCTGGCACAGAAGGGCGCGCGCGGAGCACGAAGGATCGTTTGCGTTGCTTATGTCCTCGTGCGGTGCCGTCTTCAGCACGACGTTGTCCCCTGCGCCGATCACGGCTCGGAAGACGGCGAACTCTACCCCCTGCCGGTAGGGAGCGATGGACTGCACGCGAATCCCCAGTTGCTGTCGAATGTGCGACACCAGAACGTCGAGGTCTATCACGTCCGTCACGAGAACCGCGCCTGATTGTAGCGTCGGCGCATCGGAGCCGGTGTTAGACTGAGCCGAAGCGGCGAGGAGCGTGTGATGTCAGACAGCCCTGACCCGTACGATCTTGTGGCGACGAAGAAGAAGGCGCCGTGAGCGAGAATCAGAACGTCGAGTGGAAGGAATCGTGGCGGGACGACTACCTGAAGTGGGTATGCGGGTTCGCCAACGCGCAGGGTGGCGTGCTGGAAATCGGCAGGAACGACCGGGGCGAGGCGGTCGGCGTGAAGGACGTTCTTCGATTGCTCGATGAGATTCCGAACAAGGCGCAGGCGCTGCTGGGCATTATGGTGGACGTGAACCTGCAGACGGAGTCGGGCCGGGAGTACCTGCAGATCGTGGTCGATCCGTACCCCAACCCGATCAGTTACAAAGGCGAATTCCACTACCGGAGCGGCAGTACCAAGCAGGTGCTGCGCGGCGCGGCGTTGAGCCGCTTTCTACTGCGGAAGCATGGCCGGGCGTGGGACGACTCGCCACTGCCCGGCGTCGGACTCAAGGACCTGGATGGGCGTACGTTGGACGAGTTTCGCCGCCGCGCCGCCGCCAGCGGGCGGTTGGGCAAGGACATCCTCGACGAATCCGACGCCGGCGTGATCGAGAAGCTGCGCCTGCGGGAGGGAGAGTACCTGAAGCGGGCGGCCATGCTGCTGTTCCATCCGGAGCCGGGACGCTTCGTGCGCGATGCCTACGTGAAGATCGGGTATTTCCGCGGCGCCGAGTTGCTGTATCAGGACGTGATCGAAGGCGACCTGTTCGCGCAGGTCGACCGTACCATGGACCTGCTTTACTCGAAGTATTCGCGGGCTCTGGTTTCCTACGACGGCGTCTATCGCGTGGAGACCTTTCCGGTACCGCGCGACGCGATGCGCGAGGCGGTGATCAATGCGGTGATCCATCGCGACTACGCCGATCCCGTGCCCATTCAGATCCGGGTGTACGACGAGCGGATCGTGTTGTGGAATCCCGGACGCTTGCCGGGTGACTGGTCGGTCGAGCGATTGACCGGGGAGCACGCGTCGGTGCCCTACAATCCCGCAATCGCCCTATGCGTTCTTCCGGGCCGGAATGATCGAAGCGTGGGGCCGCGGCATTCGGCGCATCGCCACGGCTTGCGAGGACGCTGGCAATCCGGCACCGGAGTGGAAGATCGAGCCCGGCAGCGGACTGTGGTTGGAGTTCCCTTATTCCGCCGCCTACCGGGCGGCCGATGCCGTGGCAGGCGGCGCCTCCGGAGAGAGGGCCGGTACGGCCCGAGCTGGGACTGGAAGGATCGAGGAGGACAATCGAGGCACCACGGTAGAGGGCCAATTCGGAAATCAGGCGGTAGTAGCAGCCGGAGACGCGGGTAACGGGTCGCAGCCAGAGTCGCAGCCAGAGTCACGGCCAGAGTCGCAGCCAGAGTCACTGGAGGTGAAACTGCTCGCGTTGCTGACCGGCGGCTCGATGGCAAAGGCTGAGCTGTCGAAGAACCTGGGACAGAAGGGGGTTTCCGGCCAGCTCAACAAGGTAGTGCGGCGACTCCTGGCGAAGCGGATGATCGAGTACACTCTGCCCGACAAGCCGCGCAGCCGTTTGCAGCAGTACCGGCTGACCGACCGCGGGCGAGCCGTGGCGGAAACTCTGGCGCAGGGGAACGCAGAGCCGTAAACACGGTCGGCGAACGGTCGAGCGCGACATGCTCGCCGGCTGGCTGAAGCGACGGAGACACGACGACTGAGTCCAAGCGGCGAGGAGCTTGTGCATGCCTGAGAGCCTTGACCTGTACGTATCGCCCGCCGGTGACGACGCCTGGAGCGGCCGTCATCCCGATCCGACCGGGGACGGCAGCGACGGGCCGTTCGCGACCCTGGAGGCGTCCCGCGATGCGCTGCGGGAGCGGCGTTGTTCCGGGGCGGCCGGCGGCGCGACGGTGTGGCTGCGCGGCTGGAGCTACCAGCGGGAGGTCTCCTTCGAGCTCGGCGCCGAGGACGGCGGCAGCGAGGACGCACCGGTCGTCTACCGCGCCTTCCCGGGCGAGGAGGTGCGGCTGATCGGCGGACGCAGCGTGTGGGGGTTCCGGCCGATCGCCGCGTCCGGCGCCACCGCGGAGGCGTGGCAGCGCCTGTCGCCGGCCGCTCGCCGCCAGGTGCTGGTGGCGGACCTGCGCGCGCAGGGCATCAGCGACTACGGCACCCTCGAGCCGGCAGGCTTCGGCCGCGGGCGGCGGCCGACCGCCCTGGAGGTGTTCCACCGGGACCGGCGCATGACTCTGGCGCGCTGGCCCGACCATTCGTTCGTGAACGTCGCCCGCGTCGACGTGCCCGGCCGCAGCGGCACCGACGACGTGCCCTGGGACGCCAGCAGCGACGAGCCCAACCGCAGCTTCGAATACTTCGGCGACCGGCCGCGCGGCTGGCGCGAGCCGTCCGAGGCGCTGGTGCACGGCTACTGGACCTATGACTGGGCCGACTCCTACCAGCGCATCGAGTCCATCGACCTCGACGCCCGCCTGGTCACCACCGATCAGCCCGGCGCCTACGGCTACACCACCGGGCAGCGCTACTACTACCTGAACGTGCTGGAAGAGCTGGACTCGCCGGGCGAGTGGTACCTGGACCGGCGGGCCGGTCTCCTGTACTTCTGGCCGCCGGGCGATCCGTCACCGCCGGAGGTGGCGGTCACGGTGTCGATCCTGACGGAGCCGGTGGTCGCCATCCGTGGCGCCTCGCACGTGCGGATCCGCGGTATCACCGTCGAGTGCTGCCGCGGCGACGGCATCGCCATCAGCGGCGGCCGCGACGCCACCGTCTGCTGCTGCGAGGTCCGCAATACCGGCGAGTACGGCATCAGGGTGGAAAGGGGCTCCGGCCACCGCATCGAACGGTGCGGGATCCATCACACCGGCGCCGGCGGCGTGTCGCTCGCCGGCGGTGACCGCCGCACGCTGACACCTGGCGGCCACGTGGTCGAGAACTGTGACATCCACCACTTCAGCCGCCTGCAGCTCACCTACACGCCCGGGGTCGATCTGCACGGTGTCGGCCACCGGGTAACGCACAACCACCTGCACGACGCGCCGCACACCGCGGTGCTGCTGACCGGCAACGACCACGTGGTGGAGCTCAACGAGATCGACCACGTCTGCACCCAGACCGGCGACGCCGGCGCTTTCTACATGGGGCGCGACTGGACCGAGCGCGGCAACGTGGTCAGGCACAACTTCTTCCACGACCTGGGCATCTTCGGCTACGGCCGGCACGGGGTGCGGGCGGTCTACCTGGACGACTGCGCCAGCGGCACCACGATCTACGGCAACGTCTTCCTGCGCTGCACGCGCGCCGTGCTGATCGGCGGCGGGCGGGACAACCGGGTGCAGAACAACCTGTTCGTGCACTGCGAGCCGGCCGTCCAGCTCGACGGGCGCGGCCAGTGCCTGACCGAGCAGTGGCGGGACATGGTCTACAACACCATGCGCCCCCGGCTCCAGGAGATGAACCACCACCTGCCGCCGTACGCCGAGCGGTACCCGCAGTTGGCCGAGCTGGACGCCGTGTACGAAGCAGGCGAGGGCTTCGCGCCCACCGGCAACGTGATCGTCAGCAACCTCTGCTACGGCGGGCGCTGGCTGCTCACGCTGCGCGACGTCGACCCCGACCTGCTTCCGGAGGACGGAAACCTGATCGGGGTGGACCCCGGCTTCGCCGACGAGCCCAACGACGACCTGCGGCTGGCCACGGGATCGCTCGCCTACGAGGCCGGCATGCAGGCGATCCCGTTCGACCGCATGGGACCGAGCGCCGAGATCGGCCCCGAACGCTAGATTCCGTCGAACACCCCTCCGAACAGGCCGTCCGGATTGCATGTCACGGGTACGGTCCTACTGATCGCGTCCTTGTTGATCGGGCCGTAGATGTGCGGGAACTTTTCCCTGCCGCCCTGCTCGTATCGGGTCTCCGGTTGAAGTCTGGTTGGCATGATCTCCAACAGGATCAGGTCGCTTCTGCCGCGCAGGTTGTAGTCGGCGACTCTTTCGAGCTGCTGCAGCTCCGAGCAGTGGATGAAACCGTCCTTCCGATACCGGCCGGGCACGTACGTGGGCAGGTCGGCCTGCGCGTCCCACTCGCTCTGTATGGCGATGTGGTAGATCATCTCAAGCCCTACACGTTGAACTTCACGTCGATCACGTCGCCGGCGGCGATACGGTAGCCGCGGTCCACCACGCGCAGCAGGCCCATGGTCTTCGCCTCCTGGGGGGTGCGGAAGCGGTCGAGCTCGCCGACGTTGAACACCTCGGCCCGGATGAAACCGCGTTCCAGGTCGCTGTGGATCTGACCGGCCGCTTCGTCGATCGCTGCGCCGCCGCTCACGTCCCACACGCGTGCCTCGGTTCTGCCGGCCGTGTAGAAAAACAGGCGGCCGAGCGCCCGGTGCAGGGCACGGACGTGGCGGTGCAGCTCCTCTTCGGGCGGCGGACCGTCGATCACCACGCCGGGCCTGAGGGTCGAGAGGTTGAGCCCGCGCAGGTACCGGATCTCGTCGCCGGCGAACGGCTCCCCGTTCAGCGGCCGCTCCTCTTCGAGTACGGCCAGGGCGCGGCTCAGCAGGCCGTCACGAGCCGGATCGGCGTGCAGGTTGCGCTCGAGGATCTCGGTGTCTTCGAGCATCCAGTCCAGCAGCTCGTCGGCGGTGATCATGAAGCAGTCGGAGCGGTGGCGCCGTTCCTGCTCGAAGCTGGCGGAGAAGTAGACGCGCCTGGCCGACCGGTAGCGCTCGGCCAGCGCGTCAACGAGAGCGTCGCGGAGCTGAAACCGTCCTCGCAGATCGGCTCCCTGTACATGGATCTTCATCGTCTTCGGATTCTCTGTCCCTGGTTTGCGGCGGAGACCCGGTGGTGAACCGCCGTCGGGGGGTGCCACCTGGATAGTTTTCGGTCTCGCCGGAGGCCGGAGTATACCCGCGGCGACCGAATCCGGCATCTTCATCCGCATGAGCCATTCCTCCGCCCACGAGGTGCCGTTGCGCGACGGAAGCACGCTGGCCATCGAGATCGCCGAGCCTCCGTTCGATCGCTCCCGCGACCGCTCCGGCGGCTGGGACCGGCTCCGCTCGTGGCCGCTGATCCACGAGGACATGATGGAGGGCCGGCTCAACCGCTGGATGCACGCGCCGTACTTCATCGGCCGCGTCGACGGCGAGGTCGCGGGCACCATGTGCTACTACGCGCCGGCGGACACCCGCGACGTCGGCGCGCTGGAGTTCGTCTCGACCGAGGAGCGCTTCCGGCGCCGCGGCGTCGGCTCGGCGCTGATGGGAGCCCTCGTCGATCATTTCACCGCGCAGGGAGGGCGGGCGCTCTACCTGTGCACGGCCAACCCCGTGGCCGGCCACCTGTACGAGAGCCACGGGTTCCGCTACCACGTCGGCGACGGCATGCGCTTCCTGGCTCCTGGGGCTGGAGACTTCGACCGCTGGTGGTTCGGCGCCGGCGCCATCACCATCCGCGACGCGCACTGGGGCGACCTGGCGCGGCTGTGCGTCCTGTACAACCACCCCGATCCGGCCTGGCTGCTCAAGGATCCGCTGTCGGAGTCGTTCCGGGACACGCGCTACGAGAGTCACTTCATCCGGGTGATGCGCGCGATCGAGGACGACACCGGAGTGTGGGGCAACGGTGCGTTCCTGGTCCTGGAGGCAAGCGACTCCCGCGTGGTGGGCGCGGTCGCGTTCCGGAGGACCGACACCTTCTGCGAACAGCACGTGGCTGAGTTGAGCTTTCGCCTCGGCCGCGCGCACTTCGACCGTGCGGCCGACCTGCTGGACGCCGCCGCCGAACGCGCCGCGACGCTCGGCATCCGGCAGCTCGCCCTCAGAGTCGCCGCCGATGACGACGAGCACCGAAGTCTGGCCGAGTCGGCCGGCTTCGCAGAAGGAGCGCGCTGGCCGCAGCGGCTGCGCGCGGACCACGGGTTCAGCGACCTGCTGATCATGCTGCGCGAGGTGGTGACGCCGACGGCGGTGAGAAAGCCCCGGGAATCGTTCTACGGCGAGCGGAAGCCTTGGCAGGCGGAGCGCGTCGCGTCTCACAGCGCCGGGATGGATTGTACCGACAGCGGATCCGGTCCGTGTCATGCGTAAGGCGCCGACTTGGCGGAGTTGGACAAGCAGGCGGCCTCCAGGCACTCTGCAGGCGGAGTCGACATGCCCGAGGAGGAGGTTCGCTGGCACTACCGGTTCCGCAATTTCTCGCGGGCGTTTGGCCGGTTGCAGCACGCGCTGCAAGAGGGAGCGGAGATCCTGAACGAGCTTGAGCAGGAAGGCGTCATCCAGCGCTTCGAGTACACGTTCGAGCTGGCATGGAATACGCTCAAGGACTACCTGGAGTACGACGGCGTGGTGCTGGCCCCGGCAACTCCGCGCGCCGTCCTCCGCAAGGCTTACCAGGCCAAGCTGATCTCGGACGGCGAACGCTGGATCGACATGCTGACCGATCGCAACCGTATGTCACACATGTACGACAGTGATACGTTCGAAGCGATCATCAAGGAGATCGAGGAGCGGTATGTCGAGCGCTTTCGCGAGTTGCATAGCCGGCTGAGTCGAGAGATTGCTGAACAGGAGGTGGGTGAGTCGTGAACAAAGTCGAACTCCCTGCCGCAACACTGCGCGATCTCGTCACCGTGTTCAGACGTTACCCGGACCTGAAGCAGGTAATCCTGTTCGGCTCGCGGGCCACCGGAAGAGCAACCGAACGATCCGACATCGATCTGGCCACTCGCGGGATCGTCGACCGCCACCGGCTTGGCCGGCTCTCTCTCGACCTCGACGAGATCGCCATCCCCCAAGAGTGCGAGATTCACGCGTACGAGCAGATCGACTACGAACCGCTGAAGGCCCACATCGACCGATGGGGGGTCCCGATCTACGAAGCGAGTACCGGAGCGAGGCTGCGATCCGCCAGCCGATCCTGATTACAGGCTCGGCGGCGGCTGACGCCGCTTCTGCCCGTCGTGTCCGCTGCCGAGTCAGTTGTAGCGGTGGGCGGCGACGAACTCCCAGTCGAGGGTCACGCCCAGGCCCGGCACGGACGGAACGGCCACCGTCCCGTCGGCGTCGATCGGGATGCGCTCCCTGGTGGTCCGCCAGCGCAGCGGCGAGGAGCTGGTCGAGTATTCCAGTACCTCCGCGTCGCGGTGGTTGGCAAGGAAGTGCAGGTTGGCGGCGATCTCGATGTTGGTCTTGTAGCCGTGGGTGATCACCCGCTTGCCGCGCTCGGCCGCGGCGGCGGCGATGCGAGCGATGTGGGTGAAGCCGCCCACCTGGGTGATGTCGGGCTGGCAGATGTCGGCCTTGCCATGGTCCATCGCCTCGATGAACTCGTCCACGTGGGTGAGGCCCAGGTCGCCCACGCCGAGCGGCACGCCGCGGCCGGCCATGCGCGCGTGGCCGGCCACGTCGTCGAGCGGCAGCGGCGCCTCCAGGAACCAGATGCCGACCTGTTGCAGCACCGGCAGCAGGCGCAGCCCCTCCTCCGCGGTGCGGTAGGCCATCTGCGCGTCGACGATCAGCTTGGCATCCGTGCCGGCCTCGGCCCGGCCCGCCTGCAGCAGCCGCGCGGTGGCTTCCAGGTCGTCCATCCACCACGGATCGGCCGAGAACTTGAAGTTGCGCAGGCCCAGGTCGCGCGCCGCGGCGACCTGCGCGCGCACCGCCTCTGCCTCCCGGGCCATGGGGTAGATGGTCCCGTACGCCTCGACGCGCTCGCGGCGGCGTCCGCCGAGCAGCTCCGAGACGGGCTGGCCGGCCGCCTGCCCGGCGATGTCCCACAGCGCCAGGTCGATGCCGCCGATGGCGTGCATCATCAGGCCGCGGCGCCCGACGTAGTCGGTGGCGTCGTACATGAGCTGCCAGAGCCCCTCCGGGTCGGTGGGATCCCGGCCGATCAGCAGCTCGCGCAGCCCGCGGGCGTGGTTGTGCGCCGCGCGCGAGCGCACGATTGCCTGGATCGCCGCCGGCAGCGATTCGGTCTCGCCGATGCCGGTAAGCCCCTCGTCCGTGCGCACGACGATCACGCAGTCGTCGTAGGAGCCGTCGAACAGGCCGATGTTGGGATCCTCGATGCGGATGTGCATCGCCTCGATGTCCGTGATCTTCATGTGGGATTCACTCCTCTCGGCTTATGGTCTTGAGACCAATGCGGCCTGCAGCCCCGGCGCACCGCCGGACAGCGTACGGCCATTCCAGGCCATTCCGGTGGAGGCGAGGGCGGCACAGCCGATTGGCTCACTGCCCCGAAGCCGCACCACGGCAGCTCGGCCGCCGGCCTCCAGCACGGACTCGCCGCAGCTCACGGTACCGATCCGTGGGGCGTCGCCGAACAGTATCAGGTCGCGCCGTTCGCCGCGGGTGACGCTTACTGCCTGCAGATCGTTCCGGTCCCCGATCGCGTCCAGTCGCGGCTGCATCTGGTCGCGGCCCGCAGCGGCCAGCACGGTGAGCCCGCGGAAGCGCGTCGCCGGTGCGTCGTTGGCGACAACCACGCGGTACGCCGGGATCTCCGGCCAGTGGGTGCCCCAGCCGCTGGCGGTCGCGGTCTGCGGCTCGCTGCCCAGGGCCAGCAGATGCAGGGTGTTGCGCTCGGTGCGGGAGACCACCGCCTGGCCGTCGACGGCCGGCTCGCCCAGCAGCGTGAAGTTGCGCTCCACCGGCAGCGGGGACGCGAGCTCCACCTCGTCGTAGAGCACGCAGACGTCCGGCCGCAGGAACAGCAGGTGGCGGACCACGCGATCCGCCTCGGCATAGACCGGGGTCAGATCGAAGATGGCCCAGTCGATGCCGCCTTCGGCGCCGGGGCAGGCGGACCCGGACGAGGTGGCGAAGTCGACCACGCGGACCGGAAACGATCCGGTGCCGCCGAGCTGGCTGCGCTGGGCGAAGGTGACGGTGCTGTGGCAGAACGTCTCGTGGTACTGGTCGGAGGCGGGGTCGCTGTAGCCGATCATCCCCGGGTCGGGCACCAGCGCATCGCCCCCGAACTCGAAGATGATGCTGCCGCGGTCCTTGTGGCCGTGGCCGGTGACTTGGCGGAGGGCGTTCAGGCAGAGCAGCGTGTCGCCGGGCCGCCAGCCGGTGCGGAAGAAGGCCATCGGCTGGTCGCGGTAGACGTGCGCGGGCGGAAGCTCGGGTTCCGCCGCGGCCGGCCGGTCGGGCAGATTGATCAGGCAGGTCAGCGTCTCCGGGGGCGAATCCGCGAACGACTCCTGCCAGAACAGCCCGGCGACCGGGTCGCCCAGGGTGCCTGCGAAGAACGCGCAGACCTCGCCCGACACCCAGTGGTAGTCGCTGCCGTCCGAGAGCCCCAGGAAGTGCGGGCGAGGCTCCCATACCGGGCTGTCCCACGTGGAGCGCACGTGCTGGATGTAGCGCATGACGTTGCGCGCGGAGCCGGGGAAGATCTCCTCGATGCCCGCGCCGGTGCAGGCGGCGATGATCGGCTGCGCCTCCACCAGCTCCCGCATGGTGCTGACGCCGTAGCCCGGCCCCTCGCCGCACACTCCCTCCTCGTTCCACGGGCGGCGCGCAAACTCCTCCAGGAAGTCCTGCGTCCACGCAAACAGACGCTCGTAGACCGGATCGCGGCGGCGCAGGAACGCCGTCATCATCAACAGCGGCAGGGCGAACAGGATCCCCTGGTTCATCGCCACGTAGTACGCGCGCCGCTGCTGCAGCTTGTCGGCCAGCATATGGACGCCGCGGCGCGCGAACGCGTCCTCGATCGTGGCGCGCTCCCGGTCGTCCAGCGCGTGATGGACCATGTCGTAGGCCACCACCACTCCGAAGGCGACGTCGGCGACCACGAACGGGTGGTTCATGTAGCCGGCGAAGCCGCGCGGATACCAGCCGGTGAAGCTGTCCCAGTAGGGGAGCCGGTCGCCGGTGTTCGGCCGCGACACGCAGCCGCCGTGGTCGCCGCGCCAGTCGTCGGCGTGGGCGGCTCGCAGCAGCCAGCGCCGCACCGCGACCGCGTAGCGGGCCTCACCCGTGAGCAGATGGGCCAGGGCGACCGTGGGCGCGAACATGCGCATGCCGGCGCCCATCACTCCCTTGGGCTGGCCGATGCCGCCCCCGTTCGTCGTGCCGTAGTAGTTGCGGTCCACCAGGTCGGTGGCGAGTGCCCGGTCCGCCTCCGCGCGGATGCGCGCGAACAGCGCCGCCGCCGGCCCGGAGGCGACCCGTTGTCGCAGGGCGGGAAGGGCGTCGCGGCCGACCAGGAAGCCGAACGGCAGCCCGTCGCGCAGCGGGTCGCGGATCGGGGTGGTCGACTCGGCCGGCTCGTGGTAAGGCACCTGGCGAACCGTCCGCCGCGCGGTGGGGACGGTGTCCGGGTGGTTGTCGTGCGCCCGCACCAGGCGGATCTCGACCTGGTTGAGCGGCTGCCGGTCGAGATCGGAGTCGCGCCGCAGCAGGATCCAGAACAGGCTGACCAGGACCTCTCGTAACTGCACCCGCCGGCCGGCGACCTCGCGGATGTGCACGTCGACGTGATGCAGGCGCCGCGCGTCGTCAAGCGGTGCGCCGATGGTGCGCCAGAGCTCGTCCGGTTCCAGATCCCGGCACAGGAAGATGGTACGGCTGTCGTCGACGGTGGCGGTCACGGTCAGCAGCGTGTCGCGGTCCCAGACCAGCTTGGCCAGGATCTCGCGATCGTCGGTGACGTCCATGTCGAAGCGGCGGCGGACGGTCAGGCTGTCCGGCCGCTCCTGCATCGGGTAGCCGAACTTGAGCCAGGGGGCGCTGCCGGCATGGTGGAGCCCGGTCCCGGTGTCGAACGTCTGTTCTCCGTAGGGTGAGTAGAGCAGCGGCTCCGGGTCGCCGGGATTCCCCGAGACCGACCACTGCCAGGGATGGCTGGCGAGGCGGTGCCAGCCGGCCTCGATCACGGTGTCGCTTTCGTTGACCCGCCACGCCGGCGGCCGGTCGCTCAGCTTCGGCGTGCCCACGCCAAGCTCGGCCGGCCACCAGCCCGCGGTGCGCAGCCGCAGCCGCAGTTGGGTGACTCTGGCCAGCCGCTCGCGGTTCGGTGCGCCGGAGCGCGGTTCCAGCGTGTCGGGCCAGAGCTGGATGACGTCCTCGCCCTCCCAGTCGAGCGCGAAGGTGGTCTCGGCGATGACCGACCGCTCCGCATCCAGCAGCTCCAGCGCGATGCGGGCCGCGGTCTGGCGCGGACTGCGGACTGGAAGCGTCAGGGTCGTGGCGCTCCGCAGCTCCCTGCCGTCCAGCGGCAGGCACAGCTCGCCCTGCTCCGGGCGCCATGAGGTGAACGAGGACTCGTTCGTTACGGTGCCCTTATCGGACCTGTTCACGGACCTGTTCATTGGTCGTGTGATCTCCTATCCTTTGTGGCGATCAGGTGTGGTTGCCATGGCCGTAAAGTTCTCCCGGGACATCATCCCGTTGACGGACCTGAAGACCAACCCCGGCCGCGTGGTCAGGCAGGTCGCCGATTCGCGCCGCCCGGTGCTGCTGACCAGCCGCGGGCGCGGCGTCGCCGTCGTGCAGTCCGTCGCCGAATACGAAGCCGCAGAGGAAGAGCGGGAGTTCATGCGGGCGGTCGTGCAGGGCATCGCCGACGTCGAGGCAGGTCGCGAAGTTTCCATCGAGGAGGTCAGGTCCCGCCTCGGTATCGACTGAACCCGGATGGCTGCCGAGATCCGGTTCGTAGAGTCCGCGGTAGCGGATCTCGAGGATCTGACGGCGTGGTACGCGGGGCAGGGAGCAGGCGAAGTCGGGGTGCGCTTGGTGCCGTCAATCCTCGACCAGGTCGAGCGCCTCGCTGAGCACCCGGATATGGGCCGAGTCGTCCCGGAGTTCCGCCAGCCAGCGTTGCGGGAGATCTTTCACGGGCCCTTCCGTATCGTATACAGGCGCGACTCCGACGCCGTCCGCGTCGTGCGCGTATGGCGAGGCGAACGGCTGCTGAGGCTTGCCGACGATTGAGCTTCGGCTCGGCTATTCGCAACGGAGCGATGCCCGGTCGCGGAGAGCTGGCGCCAGGTCGGCTTCGATGTGCGCTTCGTCGCACTTCGGCATCAGGACGCAGTCGGGGCTGAGGTTTCCGAATAGCTCATCGGCTTCGGGAGCCGCCAACGGCCGGCGCATCGCGTCGAGAGGATTGGCCAGCAGCAGGTGGTCGACCGCCAGGGAGCGCGCCACGAGCGGCAGGTCGAGGTGGCGGAGCGCATTGGGCAGGAAGGCGGCCGCCGGCCAGCGGTACTCGGGCACGGTCGCCAGATCCAGGAAGCGGGCGGGGAAGTCGATCGCGGCCACCAAGGTGACCGTGACGGCGTCCGGCTCCGTGACCGCCGGGTCGTCCAGCAGCGCCGCCGCCAGCAGCGCGGCAGCGCCGCCCAGGCCGCGTCCGACCAGCGCCAGCGGCGCGCCGGCGCGCTCCTCTGCCACGGCCCGCACAAGCTCCACCAACGCCCTGGTCTGCACCGCCAGCACGCCGTCGCCGATCGCGCACGCCAGGTAGGACAGGATCCGGTCCATGCCGCCCCAGCCGGCCGCCGCGAACGGCGCCAGCGCCGGGCGCGATTCGCCCCAGCCCGGCAGGTCAGCCACGACCAGCTCCGGCAGCACGGCGCCCGGTGTCCGCTCGAACATGTCCGACAGGCGCGCCGCCAGACCGTTGCGTTCCAGTGCCGCATGACGGCCGCGATCGTCCACGTACACGACCAGGGCGCCGGACCGCGCCGGCGGGCGGGGCGTCAGCACGCTGGCCGGCACCGACAGCCCGTCCGTGGTGACCGCCAGCGCTTCCCGGTAGTCCTGCGACCAGAGCTGGAAGGGTTCGCCCTGCGACCAGCGGGCGGGACCGCCGGGAGTGCCGGCCACCTCATGCGCGGCCTCCGCCAGCGCAGCGGTGCCGAGCCGCTCGGGGAGCTGGGCCGCCTGCCGGCGCGCGAGCGCGGCGTTGAGGGTGTATATGTTCTCGACCGGAGCAGGGTGGCAGCGCAGGTGCCCATACGGGAGCATCGGGAAGTCCACTGGGTCGAGCGCGGGCACCGGGCGCTCCGGCTCGCCGAGCAGCCAACGATTCATCCAGGCGGTGAAGCGGCGCACCTGCGCCAGGGTGTAGTCGTGGCCGGCGTCGTCCTCGAAGAACTCGAAACGCTCGCCGCGCTCCGCAGCCTCGAAGGCGCCGGCGCACAGCTCCGCCAGGCTGCGGCTCCACTCGATGTGGAAGACCTCGTCGTGCCGGCCGGCCATCAGCAGGGTCGGGGTCGGCATGCCGGCCAGCAGCACGTCCACCTCGTCGACGCCGGCGCCGATGCGGTTCCACCACAGGCCCTCGGGACACGGCGCGTACAGGTCGCCGACCGGGTGGTCGGCCATGCGGTTCAGGCAGCAGCTCGGGCCCTGGCAGGTGATGCGGTCGTCGAACAGGGTCGCGAACAGCGTGGTGTGGCCGCCGCCGCTCACGCCGCTCATGCCCACGCCGCGGCTGGAGTCCACGTCGTTGCGCGTAGCCAGGTAGTCGATGCAGCGCAGCGCGTCCAGGACGAAGTAGCGGTTCGACGAGTGGCCGGTCAGGTACGTGCGCACGCCGTCGGCGAAGTGGTCGTTGCCAGGCTTCTTCTCGGAGTCCTGTCCGGGCGGATCGAACAGCACGGCCAGGAAGCCCAGGCTGGCGAACGCCTGCGCGGGAATCTGGTACTCAGCGTGCTGCTTGCCCGAGTGCCCGACCGGCAGCACCACCGCGGGAAACGGCCCCGGCCCGTGCGGGACGAAGACCGAGGCGTTCACCTCCCAGCCCGGGAACGCCTCGAACAGCACGTTCTCGATCCCGCAGTGGCGGGTCTCATGCCGGCTGACCGGCTGCGCTTCCACCACCGCCCCTGACTCCCCGAACGGCATGGGGGCGAACGCCGTGCGGACGTGGTCGCGGACCGCTTCGCCCAGCTCGCGCCAGCGCCCGGCGGCCAGGAGGCGCTCGCGTTCCCGGTCGCGGCGATGCAGCCGGTCGACGGCGCGTGAGACCAAGTGGCGGGTGAGCTCCGTGCGCAGGTCGCCGCCGGCCGGCAGCGGAGCCGGCACGCCAGGCGCGATCACGTTCCGCCGTTCTTCGCGGCGAAAATCGTGAGCTTGGTCGCGTCGCCGATCTGCTCCAGATGGGGACGGCGGCCGGACAGGCGTTCGGACTCGCGGACCAGCTTGAGAAAGCCTTCACCGCGCGCCTCCATGTAGCTGGTGCCGGTGAGGGGGCTCTGGTAGTCGCGCATAAAGCCGGCCAGAAACTGGTTGCGGCGGGCAGGTTGGCACCCCGCGTACAGATTCTCGACGGTAAGCGTGTTGTACAGGGCGCCGGGGTTCTGGAACTCGATGCGCTCGGGGAACAGGCGGATGATGATCTGCGATCCGCGCGCCTCGTAGTCACGGTGGACGACGGCGTTGACGACGGCTTCCTGAAGCGCGGTCTGCGCGTAACTCGGATAATCGCGGCGGCCGTCTCCGTCCTTCCTGGATGCGGTGGGGATCAGAGGAGAAGACCGGAAGTAGGTGAGCACCTGCCCGATCTGCTCGGGCAACGGCCCCGTGATACGCCTGCTGTCAACGGTGTTGCCGTCGGCCGTGTCCTGATGATACGCGGCCAAGTCCACGTACGCGCCGGGCAGGTGCCGCTCCGGCTGCTCCGCGAACAGAAGTATTCCCAGGTGGGTGGGAGTGATACCGGAATCGGTCGAAGCTGCCAGCTTGTGAGTCACGAGCGAATGAGCCCAGTCGTCCGGTCGCGACCAGTCTGGGAAGCGGTCGCGGAAGTACCGCTCCAGCCGAAGATCGTGGAGGTCGTCCAGCGTACTGCCGAACACGGGTCGTTCCTCGATCGGGCTGGCCATGCGGCGGGCGCTCAGCATGCGGGCCAGCCGTTCCGCGGGAATCAGCCGCCGGTGGCTGCCGATGCGGTGGAGGAACCGCCCGTCGCTGGTCTGGTGCACGTCGAACTGTGACGGCGGGATTTCGACGACCAGGCACAGCACCGGCGTCTGTTCGGCGCCGGGCAGGTACTCCCAATTCAGGGCCGGAACGATCATGGGGATGCAGTTGACCGTCGCCGCGTTGATGACGAACTGCTCCAGGAGATCGCGTCTGTCCGGATCGATGCCGACGGGCATTCGGTCGGTATCGCGGACCCCCATCACCACGGTCCCGCCCCGGGTGTTCGCCATGCTCACGAACACCTCGGCGAGCCGCGCCCCCGAACGGGATTCATCGCGTGCGAACGCGACTCGGTTCCCGCGGAATACCACCTCCTTCAGCTCGAGCTCGGTATCCTCGCCGGCCCGAATCGAGGTCATGAGGGCGTTGGTGTCCAGCATGATCTCAGATCGTCAGGTGCTCTCCTGCTCGGCCCGATCCTGCTCGGCCCGCCACTGCTCGTACTCGCGCTGGCCTTCCTCGCTCAGCGGGTAGTACGTGCTGAGCGAGCCGCCTTCCGCCAGCCTCAGGCGGCTGAACTCCTCCCATTCCTCGTGGGCGGTCGTGCCCACGGCCAGGTCGCTCGCCATCTTGCGCGGCACGATCACGGCACCGTCGTCGTCGGCGATGACGATGTCGCCGGGCATGGCCAGCACGCGGCTGACCGCCACCGGCACGTTGTACGCCCACGGAAACAGCGACGCCTGCGAGGCGTAGTGAGGCGTCGCCCCCACCGTCCAGAGCGGCAGCCCGATGTTGCGCACCTTGGGCCAGTCGCGGATGCAGCCGTCGACCACCAGGCCGACGCCGCCGCGGCCCTTGAGGTACGTGACCAGCATCTCGCCCAGGCAGCCGGTGTAGCGGTCCCCGTACGCCTGCACGACCAGCACGTCGCCGGGCCGGATCTCGTCGAGCACCCGCCACAGCGCGCTGACCTTCTCCGTGTGCTCCTGGCCGATGCCGGAGGCGATGTCCTCGCGCTGCGGCATGAACTGCAGCGTGACGGCGGTGCCGATGATGCTGGTGCCGGGCAGCCGTTGCACCGGCCCCTGCACGAAGCTCTGCCGCACGCCCATGCCGTGCAGGCCGGCCGCGGCGGTGGCGGCCGAGACGCGGCTGAGCTCCTGGATGAGTTCAGGGTCCGCGCGCGGGAAGTCGGGTCCGTGAATGGGCAGCGTCAGGCCGTCCGGCATGTGCTGGGGCCCGACGTGCCGTTCCTCGTGCTCTGACATGGGTGCTCCTTGGCGGGTGACCGGTCGGTCAGTCCCAGGGGGTATGGTAGCCGGGCGCGCCGGCGTGGCGGTCCATCGCCAGGGAGAGCCGCAGCTCGGTGCCGGCCGGCAGCACCACCTGCAGGTAGCGGCCGTCCGTCTCCATCGTGCGCGGTTCGGTGTGGACCTCCGGCGGCGGTCCGTTGCCGATGGCGCCGGGGTAGTCGCTGACGCGTTCCTGAAACCCGGCCTCCCGGAAGCGGTGCTCGCCGAAGCCGCCCGCCTGCAGGATCACGGTGCGGTCGGCGAGGCCGCTGGTGTTGACCAGGTGCAGGTCCAGGCTTCCCCGGTCGACCGACGTCACCAGCGCGGCTACGTCGGCGGGCAGACCCGGCCGGCGCCGCTCCGCGTCGAAGTAGCGCAGGCGGCAGTTGAAGAGGCCTCCGTTGTAGATGATCTGCGGCGAGCCGGTGGTGAGATGGACCAGCGCTTCCGTGGTGATCGGGTTGGCGTCCTGCCAGTGGTGGATGTGCACGGTGGTGATGTCCAGGTCGTCGCGGCGGATCTGGTCGAGGCGGCGGCTGGCCTGCGCGTACGCCTGCCCCAGGATCGCCTCGGGGTAGTCGGGGTTGTCCCCGCACAGATAGGCCAGCCACGCGGGCTCGTGGTCGGCGTCCTCCTTGCCGCGCATGGGCACGACGCGGCGCCAGTCGGCCGTGGAGCGGGCGCGGATGGCGAGCAGCCGGTTCCAGTCCTCGGCTTCCTCCGTCACGTTCCAGAGCGCGGCCGGCACGCGGGTCGACATGGGCTGGAAGTCGAACCAGCCGTGGTCGCCGTAGCGGTAGGGGACGACGAACTCGATCTCGTCCGGCGGCTGCGTGGCGAAGAACTCCGGCAGGCTCATCTCCAGCTCGGCGTACGGCAGGTCCCGGCCCTGCTCCCAGACCGTATCGAACTGCCGGCGCGGCAGGTCCAGGAAGCGCCGTTCGCCCGAGATCAGGAAGGCGTTGAGCGCGGCGTCGACCGCCGCGTAGCCGATGTTGTAGTAGCCGTGCGGCCAAGTCCAGCCGTACAACCCGCCGTACCACTTGCCGCCCAGGTACTCGCCCACCTGCCCGGACTGGCCGATGTTGTCGGGGAGCAGCCCGCCGTTTGCCTCCGCCCTGGCCAGCCACGCGTCGATGTACTCCAGGACCCACTCGCGGTAGCGCTCCTCGCCGGTGAGCAGGAACGCGTTGGTGATCAGGCTGGTGACGCACAGGTTGCCGGCGACGTCGCCGCGCCCCATGCGCTCCTCCATCACCTCGCCCATGCGGCGCGCCAGCGCCGGATCGCGCAGGTCGTCGTAGGAGGTGATGCCCGGCACGTCGTGGTACGGCAGGCCGTAGCGGGCCATCCCGGGCGACCAGCCGTAGTTCGGTGCGGTATCGCTGAGGCCCCAGCGCGGCCCGCCGGCGCCGTTGTGCGGGGCGCGGATCAGGCGCCGTTCCCGGTCGTAGTTGGGCGCCTCCGGATCCGACCCCAGGTAGAAGCCGGCGAAGCGCTCCGCCCGCTCGCGCGAAAGCGTGTTGCCGGGGTCGGCCAGGCACAGGGCGTAGAAGTAGATGTAGCTCTCCGACTGGTGGAACTGGTCGTAACCCAGCTCGTACTCGCGCGTGACCACGCCGTAGGAGGTGAGCTGCCGGGTCACCGCGTCCCACTGCCGGTGGCTCAGCGGCAGCAGCCGGTCGCCGCCGCCGAGCAGGTAGTACAGGGGCCAGTTGCCGAAGCTCTCGTAGAAGTCGTCCCCGCCGTCGCGGCTGGGGTACCCCTCGGTCGCGGCGTCGCGCCAGATCAGGGTGCCGTCGGCAGCGGTGTACTTGTCCAGGAACGGATCGACCGACGCGTCCAGCAGGTCGAACAGCCGCCGTTCCAGAACCGCCCAGGCGGGAAGTTGCGTGTATGGCGTGGTCGCGGTGATGGAGGTCAAGGTCCGCTCCTGCCGGTCACGCTTCCGGAAGCTCGTTGCGGAAGTTGTCCTCGGGCCCGAACGCCTCCCAGGCGGTGTTGAAGAAGGCGCGCTGTGCGTCGGTCAGCCTGGCCATCGTCTCCGGGCCGGGGATGCGGTCGCGCTGCCAGTGATAGGTCGCCGCCCGGTCGTTGTACTTGTAGAACAGGCCGTAGCGCGGCTCGTCGGCCTGCCAGCGGTTGGCGCCGTGGGCCAGCGTCTCGGTGAAGATGATCGCCGACCCCTTTGGCGCCGGGATGTTCCGCACCAGCGGTCCGTCGACCGCGTAGAGCCGTGCGCGGTCCTCGTCGGGGACGCGGAAGTCGGACTTATGGGAACCGGGGATGCAGGCGAAGCCGCCGTCGCCGCTCTCGATCTCCTGCAGCGCGAAGGAGACCACGGTGAGGCCGGTGAAGATCCGGTCGCCCTGCACGTGGTAGCGGAAGTTGACCCGGCCGCCGCGATGGCCGCCGTGCATCTCGAACTGCGGGCAGCCCTTGGAGCGCACGAAGCTGTAGGCGCTCTCCAGGCGCAGCTTGTCGCCGATGATCTCGGTCAGCACCTCCATCAGCCCGGGGTGGTCGATCAGCGAGATGAACGGCTCGCCCGCTTCGACCAGCTCCGCGCAGCGGTGCCAGGTGCCGTTGGCGTCGTAGCCGTCGGGCGTCTTCTCCAGGGGCTGCATGCGCTCGGTGATCTTGCGCTTGGCCGTCTCGCACTGCTCGTCGGTGAGCACGTCCTCGACGAGGAGGTAGCCCTGCAGGTCGAACAGGTACTTCTGCGTCGCGGTCATGGTACTATTCTATCCTAGTGCCGATACCGGAAGTCAACGCCGTCAGGTTGAGGGGGCACGATCTGAACACGAGGGGGAGGAAATGACAAGGCGGATGATACGAGCAATCGGATTGCTATCGAGCGTACTATTGGTCCCGGCCTATGCTGGAGCGCAATCAGATCATTGTAATGCGCTACTGTCTCATGGGATCAACAATGTTAGCAGGATAAAGTCTGCTAATCATGCGGCGTCTTACAACTACCACAAGTACTGCAGGAAAGACATTTCCCAAATGTCGGACAGCAGTGTAAGGCAAGCCCAAGTGAGCATATTCGGCTTTGGCAGTGGGGGAGGTGCATCAAGCTCTCAGATTACAAGAACTGAATTGGAGTCTTGGTGTGAGCGAAACGAAGCCAAGTACGTCAATAGTAACGATCTCTTTTACGAGGCAAGGACGGTTAATGAGTCGGCTTTAGCCGCGTGGAATAGCTGCCAGGACGCAGCGCTTAAGCACGTTGTCATCAGGCTTACTAATAATGCCGCAGAGAACGAATTCATGCACTTCACGGTCGACTCAACGGCTGACAGCGATGTGCATCTCGTATCCGTTTTGCAGAAGGGATACAAGTGCCACATTAGTCACATAAATGAGGACGGGAATCGCCTAAGTATTGAGCGTCAATCGACAGGGTCAGATGAGTATGAGAATGTCGTTCGTTCGCAAGACATTCCTGCGATTTCGAATGCGAACATTCATGTAGATTGTCAACGATTGCCGCCATCGTTTTCCGCCGTAGATGGCGTAGCAACCGTAAAGTACGCTTCGGGATCCGTCGTCATTAACACGACCGGACCAGCTTTTGCGATAGATATACCAGCGGAAGTGTCAGAGTACTACTATACTCCGCCCAAGGCAGTAGTGGCATTTGCAGCAAGTTCTTGCCCGGTTGGGTGGTCGGAATACGAGCCCGCATATGGCAGATTCGTGCGGGGGATCGATCGAAGCGGCAAAATAGATCCCGATGGAGAACTGCAATACGGTGATCTAAGGGAAGATACGATCCGTAGTCACGCTCACTTGGTGGGCCCATTGGAAGGCGGGAAAAGCGTAGAGGGAAACGGAGATAAGGACAGAATAAACTATGACGATGGGCCTCCATGGGCCAACCGTACCGTCCGACTGACGGCGACCACTTGTGAAGAGTGTGGCAATGAAACGCGGCCGAAGAGTGTATCGCTTCTGTACTGCGTTAAGAACTGATAAGCGCCTGGTGACCGACGGAAGCTCCACCGCTGTAGCGATAAGCGCGGTGCGCGCGATGGCGGAGGTTGGATGAACAAGGCCGGCGCGGTGAGGTGACAGTCCACTTTCTGGAGCTGCTCGCGCGGGTGGTGGACCAGACCAAACGGCGCGTGTTCGACGAAATGGTGCCGGCCGGGGAGAAGGTGGTGAGGCTGTTCGAGAGGAACACCGACATCCGTCGTCAACGGCGGGCGTGCGACCGAGTACGGGCACAGGACCAACCTGAGCAGCGGGCGCAGTGGGCTGGCGCTCGACGTGGTGGTCGAGGATGGCAACCCGGCGGACAGTACGCGCTGACTGCCGATGCTGAGGCGGCACGTGGGAAGTCTACGCCGAAGCCGCCGTAGTGCGCGGCGTTCGATGGCGGGTATGCGTCACGGGAGAATCTGAGGGAGGCCAAGAAGCTGGGGGTCGAGCACGTGGCGTTACGCAAGAAACGCGGCATGGAACCGACCGACATGACGCCGTCGGCGTGGATGTAGAGCCGTCGACCGCGTAGAGCCGTGCGCGGTCTTCGTCCGGGACGCGGAAGTCGGACTTGTGGGAGCCGGGGATGCAGGCGAAGCCGCCGTCCTCGTCCGTGATCTCCTGCAGCGCGAAGGAGACGACGGTGAGGCCGGTGAAGATCTGGTCCCCCTGCACGCTGTAGCGGAAGTTGACCCGGCCGCCGCGGTGGCCGCCGTGCATCTCGAACTGCGGGTAGCCCTTGGAGCGCACGAAGCTGTAGGCGCTCTCCAGGCGCAGCTTGGGCCCGATGATCTCGGTCAGCGCCTTCATCAGCCCGGGGTGGTCGATCAGCGAGATGAACGGCTCGCCCGCTTCGACCAGCCCCGCGCAGCGGTGCCAGGTGCCGTTCGCGTCGTAGCCGTCGGGGGTTTCTCCAGCGGCTGCATGCGCTCGGTGATCTTGTGCTTGGCTGTCTTGCACTCTTCGTCGGTGAGCACGTCCTCGACGAGGAGGTAGCCCTGCAGGTCGAACAGGTATTTCTGCGTCGCGGTCATGATGCGACCTCAATCGCGGCCATCATGTCATCTGTTTTCGTCGGCCCCGTTTGGCCGATCGGTCGAGTCTGTGCTTGGTGGTTCGGTATCTCGCCCAATGATCACTTCGCTTCCCCCGCGCGGCATCATTCGCCGCGCCGCCTCGGCAAACCCGCCACGTCCGGTCATCCGCAACAGATCGTCGATCCCTCCTGTCTCCGGCAGTTCCGTCAGCAGCGCCGCCGCTCGCTCCAGCACCGGCCGGCCGTCGCGGTACGCCGCCATCATAGCAAGTTCCTGTCCGTAAGCTCACAAGTTGTTGAGCAGGCGTGGATTGAAGGTTTTGGAGGGTTGAAGAAAAGGGTGTTTCGGTTATCATCACTGGTGACCAAACCACGAAACAACCGAAACACCCCGGAGAGCCCGATGCGCACGACACGCAGCGAACAACCAAGTGTATTCCAGGCGCCGCAGATTGACCATACCGTCGCCGACGAGCTGGAACTGGCGTCCCTGTTGCTCGATCAACATCCGGAACTGCTCGATATGGTCGGCCTCTGCGTCGGCGGCTCGGCCACGTGTGGTCGTATCGGGCTGACCTGCGAGACCATCCTGCGCTGCGCGGTGATCGCGCGTCTGATGGACTACTCGTACCGGGAGTTGGAGTTCGCGCTGCACGATTCGCGCAGCATGCAGCGCTTTGCGCGCGTCGATCCGTGGCGTGTGCCGAAGAAGTCGGCGCTGCACAGCGCCATCAGCATGATCGACGCCAAGACCTGGGAACGGCTGGACGCCGTGCTGTTGCAGAAGGCCAAGGAGCGGGGCATCGAAACCGGGACGCAGGTGCGCATCGACTCCACGACGACCGCCACCGACATCCTGGCACCGTCGGACAGCCGCCTGCTGTACGACGGGGTGCGGGTGCTGACGCGACTGCTGCGCCAAGCGCAGGGGCTGCTGCCGGAGCTTCAGTTCAGCGATCACTGCCGTGCCGCCAAGCGGCGTGAGCGGCAGATCGGCTCGGCGCGCGAGCCGAAGCGGCGGCGGCGCGGCTATCGGCGGCTGCTGGCGTTGGTGGCGCTGTCGCTGGGCTACGCGGCGGCGGCGCGGACTCGCGTGAGTACCGTAACTGACCCGTGGGCCGAGAGTTGGTGTGCGGAAGTGGACGCCTATGTGGGGTTGATCGAGCGCGTGGTGGACCAGACCAGGCGGCGGGTGTTCGACGGCCAGAAGGTGCCGGCCGCCGAGAAGGTGGTGAGCCTGTTCGAGCCGCACACCGACATCATCGTCAAGGGCGGGCGCGCCACGCAGTACGGGCACAAGATCAACCTGAGCACCGGGCGCAGCGGGCTGGTGCTGGATGTGGTGGTCGAAGCAGGCAACCCTGCCGATAGCACGCGCTGCCTGCCGATGCTGAGGCGGCATGTGCAAGCGTTCGGCGAACCGCCGCAGCGCGCAGCGTTCGATGGAGGCTATGCCTCGAAGCAGAATCTGAGCGACGCCAAGGAGTTGGGGGTGGAGCACGTGGTGTTCCACAAGAAGAGTGGTCTGGAGCCGGCCGACATGACGCCGTCGTCGTGGATCTACGGTCAACTCAAGCGCTTTCGGGCTGGTGCGGAAGCGTGCATCTCGTAC
This sequence comes from Spirochaetia bacterium, assembly GCA_965208175.1. Taxonomy (GTDB): domain Bacteria; phylum Spirochaetota; class Spirochaetia; order SZUA-6; family Bin103; genus CATQHW01. The sequence continues at coordinate 470,434 of CBDBOG010000002.1, forward strand.
CTGAAGCGGTGTTTTGGGTTGGACCGCTGCAACTGGCATGGGCGGGAACGTTTTCACGCGTACGTGCACGCGGCGGTGTTCGCGCACAACCTGATACGGCTGGCTCGGCTGTTGCCTGCCTGAGCAGCCGCCACGGCGGTTTTTCGTCTCACAATTCACCACGCCGCGGATCGAACTGCCGGATAGGAATGCATATATCGCTGATAAGAGCGTATGTTTTGCCTCATGTGAACCATGAATAGCGTCCCATATCCCGTCATTTCCGAGCTGCCTCCGACCGATTACTGACCCGTCACCTGCTCTGTACATGCCGCCAAGGACCCTCTGCCGCCCTCATCGGTCCAAATCGGCAATTCCCGGACAGGAACTAGCAAGTTGCGCGATGCGAGCTGTCAACTCACCCCGCACCGCTCGGCCGCCGCCGCCCGACGACGATTCACGGTATCATGGCTTCCCACGGACATCGGAGCTACGGAGCGGGTGCCCCCGTTGCGCGGCGTCGGTTACCGACTCGAAGAAGGAGCGTGAAATGATCGAGCAGACCCGCGACCGAATCCGCAGCGCGCGGCATCGAGCAAACGGTGGCCGGGCACGTGCGCCGCGCCCGCATCACCGCGCACGTCGCGCCGTCGATAAACGCACCAGAGCCGCACTACTCGGCGCTGCGGTCATGGGCCTCATCACGTTGGTGCCCCTGTCGGCAGCAGCCGAGTTGTCGCCGGAGATTCAGGTCGATCTGTATCTGGTGCAGACGGAAGCGTACATCAAGGAGCAGGATTACGCGGCCGCGCAGGAAGCGATGGAAAAAATTCTCGATCTGCAGAAGAAGCACGACTTGAAGACACCGGACGTGTTTCACTTCAAGTATGCGGAAGTGTTGGAGCGCGCCGGATCGTATGCGGAGGCCATCGAGTCGTTGAACCGCTACCTGGAGCTGGCCGGCCGAGCAGGAACGCACTACCGGGAAGCGCTGACTCTACTCCACGAGGTTTCGGAAGCCGAAAAGCAAGCGCAGGCGGCGGTAGCGGAGAAGGCAGCAGCAGAGAGAGCGGCGGCAGCGGAGAAGGCAGCAGCGGAGAGAGCGGCCGCAGAGAGAGCAGCCGCGGAGAGAGCCGCACGAGCGGCGCAGGACGTGGCTAGCAAGATGAAGATGATTTTGGTGTCCGCCGGGAGTTACCAGATGGGATCACCGTCGGGGGGCGGATTCGCTGACGAAATGCCGTTACACTGGGTGACGATCGCGAAACCGTTCGCGGTGAGCGTGTACGAGGTGACGTTCGCGGAGTGGGATGCGTGCGTTGCGGCCGGAGGGTGCGGCGGGTACCGGCCTGACGACAAGGGCTGGGGACGCGGCCGGCGACCGGTGATCAACGTGAGTTGGGAAGACACGCAGCGCTTCGTCGCGTGGCTGAGCGAGGGAACCGGCCATACGTATCGGCTGCTCAGCGAAGCGGAGTGGGAATACGTGGCACGAGCGGGAACGAGCACTAGGAGCTATTGGGGCGAGAGCAGTAGCAGACAGTGTCGCTATGAGAATGGAGCCGACCAGACAGCGAAGAAACACCAAAGTTATGGAACGGTGGCAGGTTGCGACGACGGCTATTTTCGGACGGCACCTGTGGGGAGTTTCGAGGCGAATGCGTACCGGATACACGATACATTGGGGAACGTGAAGGAGTGGGTTCAGGATTGCTGGAACGACAGATATCACGGCGCTCCGAGCGATGGCAGTGCATGGCAGCGCGGCGATTGCGGTAATCGGGTGGTGCGCGGGGGCTCGTGGGACGACTTTCCGTCGAACGTGCGCTCGGCGATCCGCGGCTGGCACTTCTCTGGGGGCCGGAACTTCGACCTCGGTTTTCGCATTGCCCGGACGCTCGACTCCTGAGTCGTTGGGTCCTTACGTCGGGGGACCAGGGGGCGGAGCCCTCTGGAGAAAATCCGGCATCGGATTGGTGCCGGCGTTCGTCGAGCCACGTGACTGCCGGAGGTGAACCGCGATGAGGCAGACGGATGGATAGAGCGGGACGGGTCCTCCGCTGCCGTCACGGGTGACGGCCCCTCGAACGAGGGCCGCGTACTGGATGGCTCGTCCCTTCCTTCCGGCGGCATGGATCGGTCCCGGACCACCGGCGCGGCGCTGGAGGCGCACTATCGGTTCCTGCTGTGGCTGGTGCCGGCGCTGGAGCGGTTCCCGCGCAGCCAGAAGTTCCTGCTGGGCGACCGCATTCAGGGCACGGCGCTGGACGTGCTGGAGTCGCTGATCGAGGCGACTTATGCGCGGCAGCGGGGCGGTCACTTGGCGCGCGCCAACTTGGGCGTGGAGAAGCTCCGCTTTCTGCTGCGGCTGGCGCAGGATCTGCGCCATCTGGATCGGCGCCGCTACGAGCACGCGGCGCGCTTGGACGAGACCGGACGCAAGATCGGCGCGTGGAGCAAGGCGCATCGTGCCCGCGAAAGAACAGGACCTGTTTGACCCCGGCTTATTCGCGTAGGAGTGGAGAAAAAGTAGGCGCGTCCGCCGATTTGCAGTAGAGTCAAGGTGTTACAAACAACACCACCACAAAGGACGGGACACGCCGTGGGTGAGACTCTACCGATCTTTTCGACGACCTTCAACGGCTCGGTGCAGGTCGAGGCGCGGGCGGAGCATCTCAGCACTGACAGCGGCGCGTTGCTGCTGCGTGAGATCATGGAGCGCACCGGCATCGTCGAGTGGATGGACGAGCGGCTGCTGGATCCGCGCAATCCGCTGCTGATCACCTATCCGCTGGCCGACCTGCTGCGGACCAGCCTGTTGCTGCTCGGCCAGGGCTGGCGCGACCAGGACGACGCGGACCGGCTGCGGCACGACCCGAGCTTGCGGGTGGCCAACGACACGCGCCGCGGCACGTCGGCGCTGGAGGTCGACAGCGTGCTGCCCTCGCAGCCGACGCTGTCGCGGTTGGTGGGCCTGTTGAGCGCGCCGACCAACCAGGAGGTCGTGCGCGAGGGGATCATCGAGCTGGCGCTGCGCCGGCTGTGGAAGGACAACGGGGACCGGCGGCGCAAGCGGTTGATGATCGACGTGGACGGCCTGCCGTTCGAAGTGCACGGGCAGCAGGCCGGCAGCCAGTACAACGGCTACTACGGGCAGCGGATGTTTCATGCGCTCATCGCCAGTTGCGCCGAGAGCGGCGACCTGCTGGACGGCACGCTGCGGCCGGGCGCGGTGGGGTCGGCCGACGGGGCGCTTGAGTTCATCCGGCCGGTGGTCGAGCGCGTGCGGCGAGTGTGTGAGTCGGTGCTGGTGCGCATGGACGCCGGCTTTCCCGACGGCGAGACACTCAAGGGCCTTGAGTCGGCGCGCATCGACTACGTGGCGCGTATCCGCAACAACGCGGTGCTGGACCGCATGGCCGAGCCGTACCTGCGCCGGCCGCCTGGGCGTCCGCCGCGCGAGGGGCGGGTGTGGTGCCACGAGATGCGCTACCAGGCCGATTCCTGGGCGCACCCGCGGCGGGTGGTGCTGGTGGTGTTGGAGCGGCCCGGAGAGTTGTTCCTCGACTACTTCTGGCTGATCACCAACCTCAAACGCAACCGCTACAGCGGCGCACGGCTGTTGGGGCTGTACCGCATGCGCGGCAAGGCCGAGGGGCACATGGGAGAGTTCATGGACGTGCTGGCGCCGGCGCTGTCGTCGGCGGCCCGCGCGAAGAGCCACTATCGGGGCCGCCTCCTGGAGGTCGTCACCGAGCCGGAAGAAGCAGGAGTACGGGCTCAGAACGAGACGCTGTTGCTGCTGAACCTGCTGGCCTACGAGGTGCTGCACGCCGGGCGGTGCGCGATGGAGCGGGCCACCGGGACCGGTTGGAGTCTGCGCAGGTTGCGCGAGCGGGTGCTGCGGGTGGCCAGCCGCGTGGTCCGCCACGGGCGCAGGCTGACGTTCGTCATCGCCCAGGACGCCGCCCCCGATTGGCAGCGTCTGTGGGGCAAGCTTGCGGCGCTCGACTGGGCGCCAAGCTGAGGCTCAGAGGGCACTCCGATCGGCTCGCGAGCGTTCTGCTACGGGCCGTACCATGTCCGGCCCATTCGCTCGGCAGCCCCGCGAATCGCCACGCGCGGCCGATCACGGTCCGCCGATCGCTGACCCAGCGTCTCATCCGATCCCGACGTCACCCAAGGTCCGCGTTCTCGCCGATCCGCCCCGCGAACCGCCTCGAATCCTCAATTCAGCCAGCTCTCGCCACGCAGGGGCGAATAACCCGGGTTGACGGCATCGCCTCGTTCCCGGCGCTGCACGCGGCTGCCCGCCGCGCGGCCCGAGGCAAGCGGGCGAAGCCGGGGGCGGCGGCGTTTCTGGCCAACCTGGAGAAGGAGTTGCTGCGCCTGGAGCGGGAACTGTGGTGCGGACGCTACCGGCCGGGCCGCTACAAGAGGATCGAGATACGCGACCCCAAGCACCGCGTAGTCTCCGCAGTGCCGTTCCGCGACCGTGTCGTGCACCACGCCTTCTGCGAGGTGTGTGAGCCGATCTTCGACCGGGGGTTCATCGACGACAGCTACGCCAACCGCACGGGCAAGGGGACGCACCGCGCGGTGGTCCGCTACGAGGCGTTCCGCGACCGCTTCCGCTCGGTCCTGCGTTGCGACATCTACCGCTACTTTCGGCGGCGCGGCCTGCCGATCGGCAACCTGACCAGCCAGTTTTTCGCCCAACCTCTATCTGAACGGGCTCGACCACTTCTGCAAGGAAGTGCTGCGGGCGAAGGGTTATCTGCGCTACGTGGACGACTTCGCGTTGTTTCACGACGACGCCGAGCGGCTGCAGGAATGGCGGTTGCGAATAGGCAGGTACCGGGAAGGCCGGCGCCTGTGCCTGCATGCGTGCAAGACTGGTATCACGATCGACGGCCGGCGCCCCTCCTGCCCCGCGCTCGCGGGGGAGGGGCGCCGCCTTCCGTGCAGGACGGCGCACGCCCGGTCCCTCCGGCGCTCCGCCGTTTGCGCGGCGACGGCGGCACAGGCAGGTGACACGGTCGTTTACCCGGTGTACTTTCGCGGATGCATGATGTTCGCGTACCGAATGACCGGTATCCTGTGCGTTCTGCTGGCCGCGGCGGCCCCCTCGTTCGGTCAAACGCCGAGGGTACACAGCAGCATGCTGCTGCTCGTCGACACGTCCGGAAGCATGGGCGATCCAATCGGCAGCGGTAACGCCGAGATCAAGCTCGAAGCGGCGAAGGAGGCCGCGATCGCCGCGGTCGACCGAGCGCTGGCGGGCCGTACGGAAGTGGCGATCCTGGCCTTCGAAGGGGAGTGCGACAACCCGGTGTCCGAACGGCTTGGATTCACCACCGACAGGGATCGGTTGACCCGTTTCATCGACGGCTTGCGACCGGGGGGCGGTACGCCGATGGCGGAGGCGGTACTGGTTGCGAACCGGTTCATGCAGGCCAACCGCAATCCGCGGGCGAACTCGCAGATGATCGTGCTGCTCGCGGACGGTGAAAACGCGTGCGGAGACGTCGCACAGGCGATGGCGCAACTGCAAGCGGCCGGCATCGTATTCCGGCACGAGACGGTCGGGTTCGGCATCGAACCCGCATCGGACGCCGCCCGCGACCTGCGCCACGTCGCGACCACGAGCGGCGGGCAGTACCATCACGCGGCCAGCGCGACGCAGCTCGCCGACGTGTTCATGGAGTTCGTCGATACGCTCACGGTGATCGACCTGCTGGGGATGTTCGGCAGCGGCGCGCAGACGCCACCGACCGATGCCGGCGCGACCACGAGCCCGTCCGGGGACGATGCGGCACAGCCGGACACCGGAGTCGTGACGGGCATGCTCGGCATGTTCACGGCGGCCGAAGACGCCGCGGGCGCACTGGCGATCGACGCGAATCGAGGATCGTGGGGGTGGGCTGCCGGGTACGCGAAGGTGGCAGAAGCGAGGCAAGGGGCGCTTGAAGAGTGCGGCGAAAGTTGCAGGATCGTGATGACCTTCGAAAGAGGATGTGCCGCCTATGCGGCTGGCCGGACTCAGAGCAGCAGCAGGGTGCACGCTTGGGGCAGCGAGTTCGATACGAAGCTCCAGGCCACGGAGGCCGCTGTCGGTGAGTGCGAGGACAAGGGAGGTAAGGACTGTCGGGTTTATGTGTCGTCCTGCGCTGAGGAGTCTGGAGAACGTCGCGAGGGCGGAGGACAGACGTCCACGACGACGAACGGTGGAGTGGCCGCGGATACGGGCCGCAGTGGCGAGGGTTCCACCGAGGCCCAGGCACCGCGTCGGGGGGAGGCCGAGGTGGAACGACAGGGAACGATGTCCGGGGATGAGCCGGCGCGAGCGAACCGAATTGCGGAGTGTGAGAGAGGATCAGGATCCGCGCGTTTGCGGATCTTGGGGTGGACCGTGGAGAGCGACCAAGACGGGAACAAGATTCCGCACTATACAGTCGAGAACGTCGGTAGCGATTCCGCCTATTTGGAAATAGCTGACGGGTCGTCGGCCGCACACAAGTATCAGCACTTGTCGTCCGGGGGCACGGCAGGCAGTGGCGTCGGTGCGTTCCTGGCTGATGAGGGAAAGATTGTAATCGGATATGTCCACACCAATAACAGCGGATTCTTTGCTTATGATACTCTCTGCAGCCAAGAAGCAGGCCTAGCGGATACCATGTCCTCGATCGACTGGGATCAGCTCGCGGAGGATCAGATCAACATCTGGTACATTGCGCCTGATGGAAGGGTTACGGTGAATGCCGGTACGTATGCGGTTACATGCTCGCACCGTCCCGGTTATGGGTGCGGCCGGTGACCAGTGCATGGCGTGAGCTCTCACGTAATCCGGTCACGGGAGTCGAAGTGTTTCCGTGGCAGTAGGCTGGAGAATTGCGCAGGTCGGCCGCTTGGCGCAAGCCGCGGCGGTCGCGCCGCAAGGTGGCTCGATCGCCACGACCTGAGCCAGCCACCGCGCCGAGCGCGCAGCGGCAGTCGGCCCGCCGACGCGCAGCGAACGCCCCGCGCACTCCGACGCCGGAGCGGCGCACGGGCACAGCGCAAGCGCACGTCGAGCGGAGCCGGCTCCCGGAACTCGGTCACGCCTCCAAGGGCGCAACGAGGGGGATGACCCGATGACCCGGCGACCCATGCGGCGATAGACAACACCGAAATCGGTGTAGGTTCTCGAACTGACGAGTCAGGCGGCATGACCGTAGACGGACTCGATCTGATCGGGGAGCGAGATTTCGGCCCGATAGGTTGCCGACAGTAGCGACCACGCTGCTGCGAAGCGGTCGCTTTGCGCCCATCCTCGAAGCGTCAGGATCGCTTGCCCACCGGCCTCCCGCCAGCGCATCCCGGATCGCTTCATGCGCTCGGTGAGTCGGCCCCAACGCCCGACGAGCTCGCGCAGCTCCACGACCTGTGCCTGTATCCGCCAGAGACGGTCACGACCATCCGGCAGTCAGTTGCGAGGTGGTGTCGTCGCAGGCACAATATGTCTCCAGCCGGTCCGCCAGAGATAAAGATCAAGAAACTCAGTCCGGGCCACGCGGAAGCCGAGGTGGTTGATACGATGCCCTGTATCGTTCCTGATGAAGCGGTAGGCGGAGCGGAGTTGCTCACGTTTGAAGTTCCAAGCGCCCCCGCGCGACACCCGACCACTGCAATCGCCACGCTCCCACGCGCTTCCATCGCTCGGCGCCCCCGTGTAGCTGTCGTTCCAACAGTCTTCTACCCACTCAAACACATTCCCGTGTACGTCATGCAGCCCATACTTGTTGGCTGCAAACGTCCCCACTTCTACCGTCTGCCCTCGATACTCACCCGTGCTACCGTTCCCATACGTAAAGTCCTCTATATAATTCGCCTGGCTGGTCGAGAGCGTCGACCCAAAGTGAAACGGCGTCTCCGTCCCCGCTCGGGCCACGTACTCCCACTCACTCTCGCTCAACAACCGGTACTCCTTGCCAGTCCGGTCTGATAACCACCTCACGTAGCCCTGCGCATCGTCCCAGCTCACGTTGATCACCGGCCGCCTGCCACGCCCCCACCCCTCGTCATCAGGAATCCTTCCGCAGCCTCCGGCGTCCACGCACGCATCCCACTCCGCGAACGTCACCTCGTACACTCCCACCGCAAACGGTTCCCGGATCGTCACTCGATGCCTCGGGAGTTCATTATCCGAACGCCCCTCCTCCGATCTCGGCGCGCCCATCATGAACGTCCCCGCCGGCACCACCACCAGCTCCGGGCACTCCGCACAATCCCGAAACACGCGATCCGCGTGCGTCAGCTGCTCTGCCGACTCCATCGCCCGGTGCAGCAGCTCGAGCGCGTCCCAGTAATGTTGTCCGGTGTTTCCGGTCAACTCAAGGTAACGGGTCAGGGACGCTACTGCTTCCGTATGCGCTCCCGCCAAGTCCAGTACCTGCGCATATATGAAATGAAACTCGTCCGTCGCCGGGATGTCGTGCTCCTTCCTCAAGGCGGTCATCTTGCTCATCGTTTCCTCCGCTGCCGCGTAGTTCTTCTCCTTGATATACGCCTCCGTCTGCACCAGATACAGATCGGCCTGCAGGGCGGGCTCCAACTCTGCGGCCGCCGACCACGGTACGAGCAGCAGCCCAGCCAAGGCCAAGCACCGAACCACGCGGCCGATGCGTGGGCTTGTCGTGCAGTCAATGACCGGGCTGCCCGGCGCTCGACATTCCCGCTCGTTCACTGTTGATGGCCGGCTTGGTGCGCGGAGGTGCTTTGACATCTTGTGCTCCTTTCCCGGTTCATTGGCCGATGACGTTCGGCGCCTCGGCCCCGCTTCAGCATCGGCGACCGGACGCGGGCGACGCTTGCATTGTTTCCGCTAAGGCGTGCCGGGTCAAGGCCCCGCATTGCCTTCATCCTTCATCAAAACCACGCGAGCGGAAACCGGTGCCTCATCGAAAAATTCACACGAACGGCCGGCCCACCATCGGGGCGGAGGTCGGAGGAGATGGGGCTCACCATGGGTCAACGAAAGACGGTTACGAGAGAGATGGCCAACCGGTACCGGCGCGCCAGCAATCGACAGAAAGGCGGCGATGCTCGACGCGTTCGTCGGTCTGCGCGGCTGCCCGCCATCACGCCCGGTGGCTGCTGCATGTGGGGCAAGACGGTGTGCGAACGCCGCGACGGCGAGCTGATCAAGATCGTCGTCGGCCAGCGCCGCTCGCAGCGGCGCAGCCGCCGCATCTACGACGAGCAGGTCGCGCGGCTGACGAAAGGTCTGGTACCTGTGCGGCTGTGCGGCTGGGTGCATTCCCAGTGGGTGTAGGTCTCGAACTGACGAGTCAGGCGGCATGACCGTAGACGGACTCGATCTGATCGGGGAGCGATATTTCGGCTCGATAGGTTGCCGACAGTAACGACCACGCTGCCGCGAAGCGGTCGCTTTGCGCCCATCTTCGAAGCGTAGCGACACGGATAGTAGCGTCGCCGCCTCCGCAGGCACCTCCTGCGTGGCCTCACGTAGCGAGTTCTCGAACCCTTCGCGTTCCTGCTCCCAGCGGCTGCTCAGGTGCTTCGGTGTCCAACAGCCACGACATCAGCGTCCGAACCCTTGCAGGCGGTCCTTGTTGGTGGAGAGGTCATCGAGCCTGCTGTCCACACATCCGGCGAGATCGAGCGCGGAGTCGGACGCCGCTTTCAGGTGTCGGTCCAGGATGCTGCGGACGATCTCCGACTTCGAGAGATGTGTGCGCCTGGACTCATGCTCGAGCAACGCGGCCAGTTGCTCCGGCAGTCTGACCGTAAGGGTCTTCATTCAGAGCCAGCGTTCAAAGATGCGCTCCGCGTTCTCGTGCAGGATCGCGTGGCGCGCCGCATCGGAGATCCTGGAGAAGAGGACGCAGCCGATGCCGTAGTGGGGGTTGAACCACGGCAGGTCGTCGCCATACAGGATCTTGTCCTGCACGCCGGCGTTCACCATCCGGGTGACACTTCCGTTCACGTGGTAGGCGGCGCACAGCTCCAGGTACACGTTGGGGAAGCGCCGGGCCAGCTCGATGCCGGCGTCCCAGTCGCCGTACTGGGCGTGCCCCATGATGATCCTCGCCTGCCCATAGGTCTGCGCGATCTTCTCGACGTGCGGGCAATCGCCGTAGCCGTCATGTCCCCAGGTATGGATCAGCACCGGGAGGTGCTCGTCGTGCGCCCGCTCCCACACCGGCCTGCATCGCGGATCGGTGATGGCGACCCGGTAGTAGGCCGCCAGGATCTTGAAGCCGGCGAATCCGGGATGCCGGTCCAGCTCCGCGGCTTCCTGGCGGACGCGCTCAGGATACAGGGGAGTGACCGCCCAGTAGCCGGCGAACCGGTCAGGGAACCTTGCGATCGCCTCCTCCGCGTCCCGGTTGCCGAGCTCGCTGTCGCGCAGGGCGCGGTGATGGGCGAAGAAGGTCTTGCGAATGCCGCAGCGGTCCATGGTGGCAAGCATGTCTTCCGTACGATTCCGGGGCATGTAGATCCTGCTGTACGGCCCCATGTGGGCGTGCGTGTTGATGACCGGACAGGATGCGCTGCGGCCCGTTTCGACGAACTCGGCGACGATGCGCGAAGCGGAACGGGGCTTCACAGTCGCACCTCGTCGAGGATCGCCTGCAGATTGCCGGACGCGATCGCGGCGCGGTCGTCCTCGTCTATCTCGGCATGCCGCACGAGCAGCGACGATCCTCCCATCGGGACGTGGTGGTAGGAGCTCCCGAAGAGCAGCCGCCGCGAGCCATAGGCATTCAGCACGTCCTCGAGCCCGCCATCGAGCTCGTAGCGGGAGGTGTCGATGTGGAAGTGGCGGTAGCGCTCGAGCAGCGGGCGGAAGAAGCGGTCATCGCCCCAGCAGCCGTGATCGGTCGCGATCAGCACCAGCTCGGGCCAGGAGGCGAGCACTTCGTGCAGAAGCTGCCACCCCTCCTCGACATTCACGAACAGCGGTATGCGCCGCTCCACCAGCTCGCCGAGCACCGTCCCCATCGTCACCTCGTTGAGGAGATAGCGATGGGCGTCCGGCCGCGCGCGCAGTGCCGAAACGCCATGGTCCCGCATGCCACCGAGCAGATCGTCCACCGGCATCTCGGTCTGCGGCGGCAGGATGTTCCAGACCGGCAGCAGGCGCTCGCTTGCCTGGCAGAACGCCGCGATCTCCGGGTTCGATTCCAGCGGGTTGGAGAAGTCACCGCCGTCGTGGTTGACGAGCGCGCGGTCGACGCCACAGTTGTCCATTTCCTCCAGCAGTGCCCCGGGGTCAAGGGCCGGCTCGAGCGGGGGAAACTGACCCACTCCGGCGTAGGCGTTGCAGTCGAAGAACTCGATGCCCTCGCCGGGCGTCATGCGGCGTCGCCGGTCGCCAGGGAAGCCGCGGCCCGGTTGAGCCGCCGGATAATCTGCGTCACGTCAGCGTCCGTGTTGTCGGGATGGGTCTCGACGCACACCGTCCTGCCGAGAATGTCGATCGACTGACGGCACATCTCCTTCGAATAGTCCATGCGGCAGCCCTTGTTCTGGGGAAGCTCGAACGGGTTCAGCGCCGGGTGGTGGGCGCCGCGGTGCTGCAGGACGGGATCCCACTCCGTGTACACGTGCCGTCCCGTCTTGAGCGCGACCCAGCCGCCGCCCGCTTCGGCGAGGGCATCGGCGGCCGCCGCCGACGGGAGCAGGTAGGTGACGTGGGTTCCGCACTCCCAGTCGCGGCTGTTGTTGGGGTTGGCCGACAAGCCGGACGGCTCCGTCTCACTGACGATCCTGGTCTTCTGAGCCCGCATCGCGCCGACCATGTCGTCGATCCGGTCGAGCTGGCCGTTCATGATCGCTCCCTCGATCTCCGACGCCCGCGCGCCGTTGGCCACGTATCCCTCGAAGCTGTCCTTCCTGCCGTCCCAGTAGAATCGGCAGGGATCGATCGCGCACTCGATGCGCTCGGCGAAGGCGTCGTCGCCGGTCACGACCGCGCCCCCTTCGCCGCAGCTCATGTTCTTGTAGTGGTTGAAGCTGAACGCGCCGATGTGGCCGATCGACCCGAGCATCCGTCCCTCGTAGGCACCACCCACTCCCTGACAGGCGTCCTCGACCACCAGGACTCCGGCTTCCCGGGCGATGTCCATGATCGAATTCATGTCGCAGGGCAGCCCCCACATGTGCACGGGCATCACGGCACGGGTTCGCGGTCCGATCGCATCCCGCAAGGCGGCTGGACTCAATCCCAGGCTCTCGTCGATGTCGACGATGACGGGGATCGCGCCGGCGGCCAGAACCGAGCCGGGGGTGGCCATGTAGGTGCAGGCGGGGACGATCACCTCGTCGCCGGGGCCGACCCCCGCGCCCATGAGCGCCGCGGTGAGCGAGTTGGTGCCGCTGGCCGTCATGAAGCAGTGGGCGACACCCAATCGGCGGGCATATCTCTTCTCGAAGCGCAGGCATTCGCCCTCCGCATCTTCCATGTACCGAAACAGGCGCTTGCTCCTGAACACCTCGGCAAGCCTGTCCAGCTCTTCCCGTCCGATCCTGTACATACGCTTCCTCCACTTCCTCCGGCCGTCGGCCAGGGTGGCACCATAACCGGCTACGGCTGCCGGATCCAATCGCGCGGACCGTCATCACCCCTTGACGCTGCCGATCACGATCCCTTTGACGAAGTATCTCTGCAGGAACGGATACAGGAGCAGGATCGGCAGCGCGCCGATAAGGATCTGCGCCGAGCGCAGGGTGCGGTCGGAGATCGTCGCATAGTCGCGAGCTTCCTGCAGCGTCATGCTGCGCAGGGAGGTCATGTCCTTGACGGCGACGATGGAACGGAGAAACGTCTGCAGCGGGTATTTCTCCAGCGATCGCATGTAGATCATGCCGTCGAACCACGCGTTCCAATGGGTGACCGCCGCGAACAGGACGAGCGTGGCGAGTGCGGCCAGCGAGGTCGGGACGTATATCTTCCACAGGATCGTCCAGTGGCCGGCGCCGTCCATCGCGGCCGACTCCTCCAGCTCCACCGGCAACCTGCGGAAGAAATTGAGCAGGATCAGGACGTTCCAGACGGGAACGCCGGCCGGCAGGACGAGCGCCCAGATCGAGTCGATCAGTCCGAGCTGACGGACGACCATGTAGGTTGGTATCAGTCCGCCGGAGAACAGCATGGTGAAGAACATGACCCACACGTAGAAGGTCCGCCGCCGGAACTGCCGGGCTTCCTTGGAGAGCGGATAGGCCGCGAGCACCGTCAGCACCATGTTCACGGACACGCCCAAGGCGAGGCGCTGGACGGACACCAGCATCGCCTGCCAGTAGTCTCTCCGGTCGATCACGGCCTCGTACGATGCGAGCGTCAATCCGACAGGAAGGAAGCTGACCTGGCCGGCCGCGGCCAGATGGCTCGTGCTGAGCGAGATCGCCAGGATGTGTACGAACGGCAGGATGCACAGGAGCGCGAGCGCCAGCAGGAACAGGCCGTTCGCCACCGCGAAGACCTCGACTCTGCCCGATCGTGCCGGATTCATCGGCTGGTCAGAAGATCCGGTAGTTCGCGAACCGGTACGCCAGGTAGCAGGACGCGGAGATGAGGATCAGCGCGACGACGGACTGGAACAGTCCGACCGCGGTCGCCGGGCCGTACTGCGCCTCGATGATGCCGGTGCGATAGACAAGCGTGTCGATGATGTCGCCGGTCTCGTACACCAGCGGGTTGTAGACTCCAGCACGGGATCCACGACGCCCGTCTCCAGCGCTTCGGAGATCGCGATCTGGATGCCCTTGGCGCCGAGGTTCTGGCCCGCCTTGATCGGTGAGAACCGCCAGACCTCCCAGGTTTTGTCGCCTTCCTTGACGAAACCGTACGTGTCGGCCTCTTCGTTCACGAGCTGATGGTAGAGGTTCATCATCTTCATCAGGGCTTCCGGATTCGAGAAGCCGTTGCGGACCGCGTAGCGGCCGGTGATGGCGATGTTCCCGAACGGTCGGAACTCCGTGCCGTCGACCGTGGCGGGGATGAGCGGAAGCCAGTCGGCATCGGGGTTGACGTTGATGCTGTCCATCAGCGGCCACAGGGAGATCCAGAAGGGACCGTTGATCATGCCGACGCGCTCGGAGGCGATCTCTTCCGGCACCTTGTCGGCGGGGCGAACGGCGAACTCCGCGTCGATGATCCCCCGCTCGTAGAGATCGTGCAGGGCGCGTAGAGCTTCCTTCATCTCCGGCTGCACAGAGCCGAACACGATGCCGCCCTGCCCGTCTTCGATCCAGATGTTCGGGTAGACGTGATGGCCGTTGAAGAACGGCTCCAGGCCGCCCGGCATGCGCCCCAGTTGTCGCGGTGGAGCACCATGCCGTAAGTGTCGTCCTCGCCGTCCTGATCCAGGTCCTGAGTCTCCTTGAATACGAAAGCTGGGATTCGGGATAGAGCGGCACCATACCCGCCTCAACCCGATAGAATGCACGGATGAGCGGCCCGAACGTCCTTCTCATCTGCGTCGATCACTGGCCCGGGGCATTGCTGCGCGCCGCCGGACACGAGCACGTCTTCACGCCGACGCTGGACCAGCTCTGCCGCAACGGCGTTCGGTTCGCGCAGGCGTACACCACCACGCCCACCTGCATCCCGGCGCGGCGGGCGCTGATGACCGGCACCACGGCGCGCACGCACGGCGACCGGACCTTCCGCGAGCACGAGCCGATGGACCCGTCGCTGCCGACCATGGCGCAGACCTTCCGCGACGCGGGGTATCAGGCGTACGCGGTCGGCAAGCTGCACGTCTATCCGCAGCGCGACCGCATTGGCTTCGACGACGTCATCCTCAACGAGGAGGGCCGCCACCACCTGGGCGGCGGCAGCGACGACTACGAGCGCTATCTGCACGACCACGGCTACGGGGGCCAGGAGCTGACCCACGCCATGGGCAACAACAGCTACACGGTGCGGCCGTGGCACTTGCCCGAGCAGTTCCACCAGACGTTCTGGACCACCCGGCAGATGTGCCAGACGATCCGCCGCCGCGACCCGACCCGGCCGTCGTTCTGGTACTGCTCGTTCACGGCGCCCCACCCGCCGATCACGCCGCCGGCCGACTATCTCCGCCACTACGAGCACTTCGGCGTGGACGAGCCGTTCGTCGGCGACTGGGCGCGCGACTTCGACGCGCTGCCACACGCGCTGAAGCTGTACCGCGGGCGGCGCAACGACGGCCTGGACGGTGAGGAGACGCGCCTGGCGCGCATGGGCTTCTACGCGCAGTGCACGTACATCGACCACCAGATCCGCCTGCTGATCGGCCAGTTGCGCGAGGCCGGCCTGCTGGACGACACGATCCTGATGTTCACCTCCGACCACGGGGACATGCTCGGCAACCACCACCTGTGGGCCAAGCCGCCCATGTACGAGTACTCGGCCAGGGTGCCGATGATCCTGGTCGGCACGGCCGCGGACGAGAGGGTCGGCGCGCGCCGCACCGACGGGCGGCTGGCGGCGCTGCGCGATGTGATGCCGACCCTGCTGGACCTGTGCGGCATCGACGTGCCGCCCACGGTCGAGGGCGAGTCGCTGGTCGGCGAGCCGCGCCGCACCCACCTGTACTGCGAGCACCACGAGGGGCCGGCGGCCATGCGCATGCTCCGGCGCGGCCGGCACAAGCTCATCTACTACCCGGCCGGCAATCGCCTGCAGCTCTTCGACCTGCAAAGCGACCCGCGAGAGCTGCACGACCTGTACGGCTCGCCGGAAACCTCGGAAGTCGCCGGAGAGATGGAAGCGCTGATGGCAGGGGAACTCTACGGCGAGGACCGCGCGTGGGTGCGCGACGGCCGCCTGATGGGCATGCCGGAGCCGGCCTACGAGTACCAGCCGGACCGCGGCCTGAGCGGCCAGCGGGGATGGCGGTGAGCGCCCGCGACCTGCACGGCTGGGCGGAGATCTCTCCGCGGGGTCCGATCGAGGCCGGCTCGGCCGGCACATGGCGTGTCACCTACCACGTGGGCGAGCGCGGCATCGACGACGGCGGCTCGATCAAGTTCGCCTGGCGTGACACCAGCGACTGGGGGACGCCGCAGTTCACGGATCCGGGCGCCGCCGACTTCGCCAGCGTCGCGACCACCGGCGCCGCCGCGCTGCGCGCGGCCTACGAGCGGCAGCGCTACATCCGGCCCTGGCGGCGCTGCGTCACCGTGGACGTGTTCGACGGCTGGCTGCGCCAGGGCGACACCGTCACGCTGACGCTCGGCGACACTGCGGGCGGCAGCCCGGGAAGCCGCGCCCAGACCTTCATCAACGACACGTTCGAATTCCGGGTGGCCGTGGACTGGGCCGGCGCATGGCAGTACACGGTGGTGCCGTCGCCGGTGGTCCAGGTGACGGGAGGAAGGCCGCACCGCCTGGTAGCGGTGGGTCCCTCCGTCATTGCGCCGGGCTCGCCCGGCTGGCTCGGGGTGCGCGTCGAGGACCGCTGGGGCAACGTGTGCCGTGATTTCGCCGGCCGCATCGAGCTCGACGCGGACGGGCTCCGCGGGCTTCCCGAGCGGTACACCTTCCAGCCCGGCGACGGCGGCGCGCACCGCTTCCAGGACGTGCGCGCCGCGGCACCGGGCGTCCATCGCGTGACCGTGCGCGCCGAGGGCCTGGAGGCAGCCACCGCCAACCCGCTGGTCTGCCGAGCCGCGCAGGGCGGTCCACAACCCTGGTGGGGCGACCTCCACGGCCAGAGCAACGAGACGGTGGGTACCGGCCCGGTCTCCGCCCACTTCACCTACGCCCGCGACGTCGCCTTCGCGGACTTCGCCGGCCACCAGGGCAACGACCTGCAGATAACCGAAGCGATCTGGACCGAGATCAAGCGGCAGGCGAACGGCCACGACGACCCGGGCCGCTACGTCGCGTTCGTCGGCTGGGAGTGGTCGGGCACCACGGCGTCCGGCGGCGACCGCAACGTCTACTACGCGCAGGCCGACGGCCCGCTGCATCGCTCGAGCCGGATCCTTGTGGACGACCCGCCACGGGCCGGCGGCGCCGATGCCGACGCCCCGCACGTGCGCGACCTGTATGCGGCGCTGCGCGGCCACGCGGCCGGCCCGCTGATCATCCCGCACATGGGCGGCCGCCGCGCCGACCTGCGCTGGCACGATCCCGA
Organism: Spirochaetia bacterium; assembly: GCA_965208175.1. GTDB lineage: Bacteria > Spirochaetota > Spirochaetia > SZUA-6 > Bin103 > CATQHW01. The sequence continues at coordinate 487,548 of CBDBOG010000002.1, forward strand.
GCTGGAGCCGGTCATCGAGGTGCTGTCCGAGTGGGGGGAGTTCGAGTGGTTTCTGCGGGAGGCGCTGGAGCGCGGGCACCAGGTCGGCTTCGTCTGCGGCTCGGACGACCACAAGGGGCGCCCCGGCACCGCCAACCCGGGACGGAGCACGTTCGGCGTCAACGGCGGGCTGGCATGCGTGTTCGCGGACGAGCTCAGCCGCGAGGGCGTCCTCTCCGCGCTGCGCGCGCGCCGCTGCTACGGCACGTCAGGAGCGCGCATCCAGGTCGAGGCGAGCGCGGACGGCCATCCGGTCGGCGTCGCGTTCCACGCCGCCACGGCACCCCGCATCAGCGTCAGCGTGGCCGGCACGGCGCCCGTGGAGCGCATCGACTGCTTCCGTGGGACGGAGCTGATCGCCACCTTCCCCGAGCGGCTGCCGCGTGCCGCCGACCGCGTACGGGTGAGCTGGGCCGGCGCCCGCAACCGCGATCGCCAACGCATGCTGCGCTGGGACGGATCGCTGTCCATCGCCGGCGGGACCTTCGGCGCCGCCGTGGGCTGGGCCTTCGACTCGGCCGCCGAGGGCCTGGAGGAGACGAGCCGCGACCGCATCACCTGGCGCTCGGTCACCACCGGCGACTCCGACGGCCTGCTCGTCGGCGTGGAGGGTCCCGACTCGGCGACGCTCAGCTTCCACAGCGGCGTGCTGCAACATCGCGCCACCCTGGGCGAGGTGCGCCGGCAGCCGGTGACGGTGCCCGGCCCCGGCATCGATATCCGCCTGGTGATGGAGATGGCGCCGACCGGCAGCGGCCTGGAAATCGCCACGACCTTCCTCGACGGCGCCGCACAGCCGGGCCGCCACGCCTACTGGCTGCGCATCACCCAGATCGACGGCTCCAAGGCGTGGCTGAGCCCCTGGTACGTGACCATCGAGTAAGGAGTGACACGCGGAGACGGCGAATCAGCAGAAATGCGCGGCCACTCCGACGAATTCGGCCGAAAATCAGCGGGGTTGCCGTTGATTTCAAGGATATGGCCGGATATGCTCTGGGAGCCGTGTACTCGCGAACGTTGGCCGTCAGGAAGCTCGCCAAGCGAAAGTCGCTGTTTCTGTTCGGTCCTCGCAGCACCGGCAAGACGACGTTGCTCCGCCAGCAGTTCGGCTCGGGCGCGATCGTCAACCTTCTGCGCAGTAGCGTCTACCTGCCGCTGGCGGAGAATCCCTCTCGATTGCGCGAGATCGTCGCGGAAGGCCGGGGCGACGCATCGGCCGAGCCTCCGGTCGTCGTCATCGACGAGATCCAGAAGCTGCCGCCGCTGCTCGACGAGGTGCACGACCTGATCGAGACGGAGCGGATTCACTTCGTCCTCTCGGGCTCCAGCGGCCGCAAGCTCACGCGGGGCGGGGTGAATCTCCTGGGCGGCCGCGCGTGGCAGGCGAACCTGTTTCCGCTGACGAGCGCCGAGGTGCCGGAGTTCGACCTGGGGCGCTACCTCCTGCATGGCGGTTTGCCGCAGGTCTATGACGCCGAGTACCCGGAGGAGGAGCTCGACGCCTACGTGAACACGTACCTCGCCGAAGAGATCCGGGGTGAGGCGCTGGTCCAGAACTTCACGCACTTCGCCCGCTTCCTGAACGTAGCCGCCGTCTCCAACGGCCAGCAGCTCAACTTCGCGAACGTGTCGCGCGACACCGGGGTACCCGTCACGTCGGTGCGCTCCTACTTCGACATCCTCAAGGACACGTTCATCGGGTTCCTGCTGCAGCCCTGGCGCGGGTCGCGGTGCCGCAAGGCCGTGGCGACCGCCAAGTTCTACTTCTTCGACGTGGGAGTAGCCAACTTCCTGCGCGGCATCCGCACGCTGAACAGGAACAGCACGGAGTACGGGATCGCGTTCGAGCACTTCATCGCCATGGAGCTTCGCAGCTATCTCTCCTATCGCCGTGTTCGGAGCGAGCTGACCTATTGGCGCACGCAGAGCGGACTCGAGGTTGACTTCGTGGTCGGCTCATCGGCGGCGATCGAGGTAAAGGCATCCAGCCGTGTGTCCGACCGCGACCTGCGAGGTCTGCGCGCCCTGGCCGAAGAGGACGGATTAGAGTCGCTGGTCCTCGTCTCCTTCGACGAGCTCGACCGGCGCACCGAAGACGGCATCCGGCTCCTGCATTGGCGCACGTTCCTCCAGGAACTGTGGAGCGACGCCATGCCCTTACCTCAGTGAGGACCGACCTGGAGTCGTTCCGCGAGCGGCCGCTGCTCCGCGGCCTCGACATTCACCCGATCAAAGGCCGAGGACGCGGGCAGCGGTCCCCCCCATGATCAGGTCCATCGCCTCCTGGCTGAGGAAGTCGCAGTACTTGACGATGTGGTCTATCGACTGCCGGTAGGTACAGTGGCGGTTCTGGAAGGGCATGTCGGTGCCCCACATCAGGCGGTCGGCTCCGATGCGCTCCACCATGCCCTGGATAGTCGGTATCGCCTCTCGATAGGGGAAGTCCCACAGGTCGCCTATTCTCACGGGAAAGCAGACCTCGATGCTGAGATTCGGGTTCTGGAAGGGCTCGTAGACCGCGTCGGGCAGGACGATCCGGTCGCCTTCGATGAAGGAGCGGTACGGAAATCCGTGGGTTATGTTGACGATCGTGTCGGGGTAGCGCTCCATCCATCTCATGAGGATCTTCAGCTCGTTCGCGTAGCCGTCCCGGGCTTGAGTGGTGGGTTCCCAGCTCCCGGCTTCCGGCCCCGTGCTCAAGGAGAAGAAGATCGGCACGCCGAGGGATGTTGCAGCCTCCCAGAAGGATCGGTAGAAGCCGTCGTCCCAGGGCTCCGCACTGACCTTGTATCCGTCGGCGTTGAACTTGATCGCATGGAGTCCGTGCTTCGTGATCGAGTCCTCAAGCTCTCGGATCACGGCATCGGTATCGTCGCGGATACGCCATTCGTCGACGGGCGCCATCGAGACGATCCTGCCGGGGAACCTGCGTATGCACTCGGCCTGGTAGGCGCTGCTGCGACCGAGCATCGGGTTCGTGTGCAGGAGCGCCGTGTCCACGCCGGCGTAGTCCATCTCGCTGATGAGGCTGTCCGGGCCAAACGCGCAACCCTGCAGGTTCGGCGGGTAGTAATGCTTGGTGTAGTCTTCACCATCGACAGTCCATACCACTCTGCCGGCGGCGTGGTCGATGCGGAAATCGACGTCGGGCAGTCCGGTCAGGACATCCGACTCTCCAGGAGCCAGGACCTCGGATGAGCCCCGGGACCGGTCACTGAGGCTGAAGGCTGGCTGATAGTGGCTCGCCTGTCCTGCCTGCACCCATCGAAGATGCTCGTCCACGCTGTCGTAGCCCATCAGGCTGTCTGCGGCCTCGAACGTGTAGGCGTGCGAGTCTATGATCATGGGAACTCCTTGGCTCAGTGAGCTTGACGTGACCGCTGAGCTCGGCGCTCCTACGGGTCCAGCCCCGGGTGCTTGGAGCCTCGCAGCCGGATGCGGTGCCCGTCGCCGATGTCCACTTCGTAGCAGCGGTACCAATGCACCTTCGTGGGCGGACCGACCCGCATGCCCTGCGCCTTGCACCTGGCTGCGTGCTCGTCCACCTTGCCGCCCACGTCGAGCTCGACCGTGGCGGGCGGGATCGACTCGCCCGCGGACGCCGGACGGATAGCGATCGCAGGCGCCCCGGCAAATGCCGAGATCGCCAAGCGCTTCTCATCCGGGGCGGTACCAGGCGTGCGGCTATCCAGATGCATCCCCAGGCCCTCGACGAGAAGGCGCGTCGTGTGCTCCACGTCGCGCACGACAAGTTGCGGGCGCAGGCCGAGCAGGGCCGGTTCCTGGTCGCCGGCCGCGCGGGCCATCACGACATTGTGGACGATCCGTTCCTGCACGTCCGAGTAGTAGGCCATGCGGCCGTGCTCGGCCATCCCGGCGTTGCGGGCGACGCCGATCGAACGGCGGTTGGTGTGGTCGATCCAGGCGTCGAGCCAGGCGAAGCCGGCCGCGCCGAGCAGGTGATCGACGACCGCGGCGACCGCCTCGCTCGCCAGTCCGTTGCCCCAGTGCTCGGGGTGCAGGTACCAGGTCAGCGATCGCCATACCTCGTCACCCGGGAACAGGGATACCGAGCCGATGATCTGCTGATCGACGGCCGCCCGGATGGTCCAGCTCCATCCGCCGTTTTCCGCCAAGCGCATGGCAACCGAATCGGCGGCAGGGGGTTCCGAGTCGCCCATGGTGGACCAGACCCGGCGGTCGCTGCGGATGGCGTGGAGGGCGGGGGTGTCCCGTTCGGCATCCAGCGGGTGAAGCTCCAGTCGAGCGGTCGTCAGCTTGGTTGCACCCATCGCGGTTTCTTCATGAGGTGCCGTTGCCACCCGTCGGTGATCGTGTCCCGTCGGATCAGGTGCGCCGTCACTTCCTGTCGATTGTGGAAGAGGTGTCGCACGTCCGCGACGTGATAGGCGTGTTGCAGAACCCTGGTGGCATCGCGGAGGTGCGCGTAGACCCGCAGCGATGGCAGCTTGATGGTCATCACTGCGTGGCCGCCCGATTCCAGGCTGCACGCGGCCCGGCACATCAGCGCGGCTGACTCGGCAGGATCGAGAGACATGTCGTTCACGATCAGCTTGAACGGAGAGCCGGTCAAGGAGACTTCCTCGATCCGGGATCGCAGGTGCGAGACGCGGGGGTGGGCCGCGACGGCCGGAGAGAGCGCACCCGGATCCACGGCGACCACGGTGGCTCCAGCCTCCAGGAGAAACGCCGTCCAGCCGCCGGGAGCCGCGCCCAGGTCCAGGACTCGGGGCGACTGGCCGACGGGGATCCGGAACGTGTCGATCGCTTCCTCGAGCTTGTGTTGCGCTCGGGACACGACTCGCGACCGTGTGCTCCGACGTCGGCGTTCACGGCGAGGTTGTCTTCCACCTTCGACACGCCCACGAAGGCATGTAGCCCCGAAAGAAGCACGGAAACGACCTGATCGGGACAGTCGCGATCGACGGTGAGTCCGGTTCCCTCCAGGTGGGAACCAACCCGCACCTCCACGTCTCGCGCGCCATACGGCGCCTCGCCATGCGGTCCGGCGATCGTGCATTCCGCCTTGCGGCACTGCACCGCGAACGTACGACTTCTATCGAGCGGTTGGGTCTTGTCGACGGCCGAACAGATCCGTGCAAGGTCGTCGGCGTCACCGTCCAGCCGCACGCGAGCGCGGACGGGCGCAAGGTGCTGGACGAACGTGGGGTGTTGTGCCTGGAACGCCTCCGTGAGGCCACATCCCGGCGTCGCTCCGGAGACGATCGTTCGGGCTGAGTCGGCGTTCATGACCTCCGCCCGAGGATCGACCTGCCGAACCTCAGAGAGCGCGAGCTTCCGAAAGCGTGGATAGTGCGTCACGACGTATCGATGCCTCCGAAAGACCACCGAGCCGTCGGGATCGAGGTGTTGCTCCGAAGGCCCGATCCACCGGTGCATCATGAACAGTGAACCGTTGCAGGCGGTGTACTCGCGCTCGCAGTCCGCGAGCAGATGCCGATCGGCATGCTCCAGACGGAAGACTGCCTGCGACACGTCCTCCCCATGGGACCGAACCTGCAGAAGGCGTAGGTCCTGAGCTGATCGATTGCGTGCTGGCGCCAATACCGACTGCGCTTTCCGTCGAACTGCAGGAAGAGCGTGGGCGCGAAGCCGATCTCTTCATACGTCTCGGCCAACTGAGACCTTGCCGGAACCGCCATGCGGGTGGCGTTCATGGCCACCGCCGCCGCCGAGATCTCATTCGCCATGATTGCCCGCGCGCTGGGAGAGTCCGCGCTCGGCGCGACGAACTCGGTGTCGAGCACCACGACGTCCTTGTCCACCGTCGGGAGCGCGACGCCGATCGTGCCGGCCGCGTCATCCAGGGTGAAGTAGAGGGAGCTGTGGGATGGGAACCGCCGCGCGAAGTAATCGAGGTCCCGACCAGTTCGTTTGGACCAGCACGGAAACGCTGCCTCGATCATGGTGACCGCATCGCACAGCCGCTCAAGGCTCCTGATGGGCCGTATTCGCATGACCTCTGGCTGTACTCAGTACGCTTGATCGCGTCGCCGAACACGCAAGACGTTGATCACCTTTTCGTTCGCGTCGAGCCTGAGGAAGGCTCGTTGATCGCCGACCCTAATCCGCCACTCGGAGGGTCGCACGCCCTTGAGCTTTACGACATCACCGTGACCCGTGGTCGATAGAGTGATCAACGCTTGCCTCACCCTGAGTGCGCGCTGTGAGTCGAGTCTCTTCATGTCGCGAAGGGCAGGTCGGGTCCAGACCAGCCTCCACGTCATATCCCGAGTTGGGTACGGAGTTCGTCATCGCTAACGGTGTCACCCGCGTCGAGCGCGAGTCGTCCCTCTTCAAGCGCGGCGCGATCATCATCGGTGAGCGGCTCTTCCATCTCAACGGCGCTCGAGAGCGCGGTGACGAGCGGATCTGCCTGTTCCGTCAAATACTCGAGATAGCGCTCCGCAGCGTGGACCTCTGCCTCGGGGAGTTTGTCCACGAGCCGATGAAGTCTGGTTTTCGTCGCGGTTTGCATTGCAGTGGTGGGAGAGACGCCTATCCTATCGCACCGTATCGACGCCTACAAGATTTACTTGGCGTCGCTGCGTGGTCAGACGCCCGTCGCCGGCCGTGGGGGATCGGTCTGCCGCATGCGTACGTCGGGCGCGGAGCCGCTCCAGAGCCATCGGTGCAGCCAGGCCTCCGTTTCGCGAGCGGCGGCGGTCCCATAGGCATGCGGACCCTCCGCCCACACGTGGGCAAACCGGTCGGCGTGGCCGAGGGTGGCATACAGGGCTGCGATCTGCTCCAGCGCCGCCTGCTGCTCGGCGATGTTGGGGAAGGTGCCGTCCTCGCGGGCGCTCAGGTTCAGGAACGGCCGCGGCGCCACGCAGGCGGCCACGTGGTCCATGTCCAGCGGTGCGAGGCCTTCCTTCGCGTAGGGGGCGAGGCGCGGGTAGTTGTACGGCTGGATCAGGTTGGCGGTCTGCCGTTCCGGCAGTCCGCGCCACGGCGCCAGGCCGCAGATCGAGACGACGGCCGTGATGCGCGGCTCGAGGGCCGCACCGATGACCGCCATCTGACCTCCCTGGGACCATCCCATGGCCGCGATGCGGTGGCGGTCCACCTCCGGGCGGGACTCCAGGAAGTCCACCGCCCGGCTTACGTCCCACGCCGACAGCCCTACCCTGGTCGATGCCGGGAAGCGCCGGTCCAGGTCCGTCGTATCGTGCGACCGTCGGCCGGGGCTGGTTCGTTCCCCGGCGGCCGGATAGTCCGGGCACGCCACCACGTACCCTCGTCGGACGAGATCGGCGCCGTAGGCTTCGGGGTCTCCGGCGTGCTCGGGCCCCGCCAGGCCGGCCGGCGCGTCCCTGCCCCAGTTGGGTGTCATGAAGCTGCCGGGAAGGCAGATGACGGCCGGGACCGGATCCGTCAGCCGCGTGGGAACGAGCAGCCATGCCCACACGACGTCATCGGTCTCGTTGCCGTAGCGCACCTTGTGCCTGACGTAGCTGCCGCAGTCGCTGCGATAGCAGTCCACCGGAGACAGTGGCGGCGCTGCCGCGATCGGGGGCCAGCCGAGCAGAGCGCGCAGATGCCGCAGGATGGCGTCGCGCTGGTCGACGAACGCCTCGGCCGACGGCGGAGCCTTGAACGGGACCGATCGAATTCGCATGGAAGATGGCTTCGTCAGGGTATCAAGTGCGGCACGCAGAGCTGTCAGCGTACTATGGGACATGGTAGTACGCGAATTGGCCCGTCATCGCGCGATAGCTTTCGGCGCCGGAGCGCTGGTCCTCGCCAGCCTCGTCGTGTTCGTGCCCTTCTCGGTCGTGTGGCGGCTCGCAGGCGCTCCGCCCGAGCTGCTGTTCGCCCTCGTGGCCGGCCGCGGCGGTGACGGCGTGCCGGTGGTGACGGTCCGTGCCGGTGCCGCGGCAGGCGGACGTGAGCTCCCTGCTCCGTCCGGCAGCGCGGTCGCCGCGGATGAACCCCGCTACTGTATGCCGCTCCGCATCAGCGACGAGCTGCCGTATGCCAACGTGCCGATGGATCCGGAGATCGACTTCGAGTCGATCATCGCCTCGGCCGGCCTGCCGGGTGTGCTGGACCCCAATTCCCTGGAGCTCCTCCACGAATCGGGGGAACGGGTGCCGTTTGCCCGAAGCGAGCACTTCGCGTACGGCGACCGCGGGCGCCTGGAATTCGTCGTCACCGACCCGTCTCGCCGCGACTACCGCATCTGCTTCCTGACCGTCGAGCGCAGGCCGCCCCTGCTGCCGCAGGCCGGCGTTCCGCTGGTCGGCGTGGGCGACCTGCTGCGGTGGGACCACGCGCACGCCGACGTACTGCGGCCGGTACCGCTGGCCTACCCGGCTCGCCTCGTGGACCTGACCGGCGACGGTCGGGCCGACCTGGTGGGTGCGTGGAACTATGCGCACCGGCCGGGGTGGCCGTGGGACGGCGTATTCGTGTATCCGCGGCACGGGTCGGACCACGCGCTCGAATTCGCCGAGCTCGTACGGCTTCGGTACGAGCCGGCGGAAGGTGGCGATCCGGAGTTCTTCAGCCACATCTACATGACCGTGGACCTCGCCGACTTCGACGGCGACGGACGGATGGACATCGTCTACTCGCAAAAGGGTGGGGACGACATCGCCTTCTTCCTCGACAGCGGCCGGCGCGAGCCGAGCGGCGTGCCGCGCTACCGGGCCGCGGGCACGATCTCCAGGCAGGGCGCGGACTGGACACCGGTCAGGGCGGCGGATCTGACCGGCGACGGCATCCTTGACCTGGTCGCCGGATCGCACCTGTTGGCGAACACCAATCCGGCCGGCTGGCCGTTTCAGCCCGCGCGCGCCGTCGACCTGGGGCTGGAGGTGCAGGACCCGCTCTTCTTCGACGTAAACGCTGACGCTCGTCCCGACCTCATCGGACTCGTCACGGCGGTGGAGAGCGAGCCGTCGCATCTGCGCATCGTGTGGAGCCCGAATCTCGGTGGCGTTCCCCCGCGATTCGGTGCGCCCGAACCGCTGCGCATGGAACCGCCGCCGAGCCGGCCGGGGAAGCTCGGGATCGCCGATCAGGGCGAACGGACCGGTCTGTTGGTCCAGGCCGACCACTACGCCGAGGTGCTGTTCTATGAGCACCTGTCCCACGCCGGCGGGCAGGGGGTCTTCCGGCTGTGGAATCGCGCCGAGTCCCGTTCGACGCCGATGGCGCTGAGCGATCAGGCCTGGCCGAACGCCACCGACTGGGACGGCGACGGTGACTGGGACCTGCTGGTCGGAGGCGGCTACGGCTGGCCGCGCATCCTGATCAACCGCGGAACCTCGCTGGCGCCCGTGTTCGATGAGCCCCGATACCTGTATGCCGGCGGGGAACCGATCCGCATCCTGCGCGATGAGGTGCTGCACAGCCAGAACTGGCACAACATGGGGTACCCCTATCCGGTCTTCGTCGACTGGGACGGCGACGGACTTCCCGACCTGATGCTTCCCAACGAGACCAACCGGCTCATCTGGCACCGCAATGAGGGCCGACCGGGAGAGCCGCTGTTCGGCGCTCGCCGTTTCCTGGAGGTCGACGGCTACCCCGACTCGGAGGAGCTTCGCGCCGAGCACGGACGGTTGAGTGACGACAAGACGACGACCAACCAACCGTATCCCTGGTTGGACTGGCCGTTCTTCTGGCGCACCGGGGCAGCCTTCGCGGACTGGAACGGCGACGGACTCACCGATGTCATCACTCAGCACGGGTCGCAGCGCAAGGCGAGCCTCTACGTGCAGTACCGCGCGGCGGACGGCGAGCTGAGGCTGCGGTCGGCGGGTCCGGTGCGGCTTCAGGACGGCCGTCTCGTCAATGACAGCATCGTCGAACGTGGCCGCACCTGGGGCGAGACGTTCCGCGCCGCCGACTGGGACGGCGACGGCCTGCTTGACCTGATCTACGCGGTAGCCGGCTCCCACCACGGCACGATGGCCGGAACCAGTATCTATCTGCTGCGCAACGTCGGCGATGAAGCGCGACCCGTGTTCGCGCCGCCGCGCCCGCTCATGATGTACGGCGAGCCTATCCGCATCACCAACCACGGTCCCCATCCATGGGTGGGCGACATGGACTCGGACGGCACGCCGGACATCCTGGCGGGAGTGGAGTGGAGCGTGTACCCGTTCTATCGGCACGCCGCGCTGGAGTTGCCCCGCCGCCCGCGGTTCACCCTGGGCGAGGTCACGCGGGAGACGTAGCGTTCCGGTGAGGCTCAGTCCTTCAGCGCGCCGATCAGGACCCCTCGCCTGAAGTATCGCTGCACGGCGAGCATCACCGTTACCAGTGGCGCCGTGGAGAGCACGATCACGGTGTTGCGGAGCTGTGCCGCCATCTCGAGTCGGGAAATCTCGCTGAAGTCGCCGCGGGTGAGCTCCAACCGGAAGATGTCGCTCGTCGCATACATGCTCTCACCGGGGATCAGGTAATCGCGGAGCACGAGCTGCAGCGGATGCTTGCCGCTGTCCAGGAGATACACCAGGGCGTTGAAGTAGTCGTTCCAGTAGGCGACGATCGAGAACAGCGCCAGCGTCGCGAGGATGGGCTTGGAGAGCGGCATGTAGATCCGGTACATGATCTGCAGGTCGTTGTAGCCGTCGATCTTGGCGGCATCCTCCAGGCTCGACGGGAGCTGCTGATAGAAGGTGCGCAGCATCACGATGAAGAACACGTGGTAGAACTGCGTCGCGATGATCCACGCCCTCGTGTTGTACAGGCCGAGCGTCTTGACCAGCAGAAAGGTGGGGATCAGCCCTCCCGAGAACAGCAGCGTAAAGGCGATGAAGAAGGAAATCGGCCCCCGGAACACCAGGTGGCGCTTCGACAGCGGGTAGGCGGCCAGCGAGATCAACACCAGGTTGGCTACGGTGCCGGCACCCGCATAGAGGATGGAGTTGCCGTAGCCTCCCAACAGCATGGGATTGCGCATGGCTATCCGGTAGGCCTGGAGATCGACGTTGACCGGGATCACGCCGATCGTGCCTGCGACCACGCGCATGCCGCTGCTTATCGATGTCGCCGCGACGTTGAGCAGCGGGTAGAGGAAGGTGATGCTCAGGGCGATCATGAGCACGTAGTTGCAGGCGTCGAACAGGCGGTGGCCGGCTGTGTTGCGCATCTATCGACTTACCTTGCTGCGCGCCCGCATCACCAGATGCCGATCGAGGTATAGCGTTTCGCCAGCCAGTTGACGAACGCGATCAGTATCAGGGACACCACCGAGTTGGCGAGCCCGATGGCGGTAGCCAGGCTGTAATTGGCGTGTACCAGCCCCACCCGATACAGATAGGTGGAGAGCACGTCGGCCTTGTCATAGGTAAGCGGGGTGTACAGAAGCAGCACCTTTTCCGCACCGACGCTCAGCATGCTGCCCATGCGGAGGATGAACAGCACGGTGATGGCGGGCATGATTCCGGGCAGCGTCACGTGCCACGCCTGCCGCAGCCTGCCCGCGCCGTCGACCACCGCCGCCTCGTACAGCTCGCGGCTCACGCCGGCGATGGCAGCCATGTAGATGATGCTGCTCCAGCCGACCTCCTGCCAGATGCCGGAGCCGATGTAGATCGGGCGGAACCAGGCGGGCTCGATGAGAAAGTAGATCGGCTCGAATCCCAGGGATTCCAGGATGTGGTTGATGAAGCCGGAGCCCGGCGAGGTGGCCAGGTGGATCATGGCCGCGATCACCACCACCGAGATGAAGTGCGGCATGTAGGAGATGACCTGGAAGGCCTTCCGAAACGAGCGGACGCGGATCTCGTTGACCAGCAGCGCCAGGATGATGGGCGCCGGAAAGCCGAACACCACGCTCCAGACATTGATCATGAAGGTGTTGCGGATGACCGATCCCGCGTTGCGGGAGCTGAAGAACTGCTCGAAGTAGCGCAGGCCGACCCACTCGCCGCCGAACGGGTTGAGGAGGTCGAACCTGCGGAACGCCAATATGTTGCCGTACATGGGGATGTACTTGAACGTCAGCAGGAACAGGATGCACGGAAGCAGCATGAGCAGCAGGTAGCGGTCGCGCACCACGCGCTTCCAAAGGTCGCTCCCGCCGGTGAGCGTGTCGGCGGGAAGCGTACGATCACGCCATCGGCGGCGCACGGCGGAGGCGGCTTCACGCATGTGCGGCTCGCGGACGCTGCCGTCTGTCGCTGTGCGGCAAGCGAGGGGCCGGCCGCGGCGCACGATCCGGCAGCAGCCCGCCCCTCGTCGTCATCGGTAGGTCGGTCCGGGTCAGGTCCCCGACAGGATCTTCTGTGTTTCCTGGTACGCCGTGTTCTGCATTTCGAGCAGCGCGTCGACGTCGGTATCGCGGACCTCCTGTACGAAATCGCTCCATTCGCTTAGCGGCCGCCGGCCGATCACGAATGCGGTCAGGTTTTCCTCCACCAGCCGGTCGAGCTGCTCTCGAATCGCGCCAATGTCTTCTTGCGTAGCGGCGTCGAGCATGACGCGGGGGTTCAGAAAGCGGAAGTCAGGCTCTGCCCGCAACTGCAACTCTTCCTTCGCGGCCGAGCCGTACGGCGGGCGTCCCCGCTCGGGAGTGGACAGCGTGAAAGCACCCCACTCGCCGAAACCGATGCCCCATTGCAGATCGGCCACCAGCGCGTCGTAGTAGTCCATGTCGATTTTGAGATTGGTGGGGTCGGTCTTGATCGGCAGCGGGATGCGCCCGTGCTCGGGGTGCTCGTACCAGCGGTAGGTCACGTCTTCGACGCCCCAGGTGAAGAACCAACTGCCTTCCGGACTGAACATGTAGTCCAGGAGCTGGAACAGGACCTCGGGCTGCTTCGCCTTGTCGGTGACGAGGAAGCCTCGATTGGGACTCCACGCGCCGATGCGGTAGCGATAGAACAGCGGCCGGGCGCCGTCGATACCGGTGGCGATCGGCGGCTTTACGTAGCGTACTTCTACCGGCTCCCCACCGAGTTCGAAGGTACTGGTTTCCCAGGTCGGCGTGTCGCCGGTGTTGACCGCGAGTCCCCGGTAGGTGGAGTCCACCCAGTGCTCGAAGAACCGGTCACTGTTCATGGTCGGGATCTCGGGGTGGAGCAGGCCTTCCGCGTACGCGTTGCTCAGGTAAGCGACCAACTGCTCCATGCCGGGGTCGAGGACGGCATACTTCCAATTATCGCTTCGATCGTCGTAATACATGGCGTTCCATCGTCCGCCCCAGCCGGTGCCGAAGCCGTTGGACATGGCGCTGAACATGTTGGAGAACCGCCGCGTCCCCCACGGAAACAGGTCGGGCTCGGCCTGCTTCAGGGCGCTCAATGTGTCGTGGAAATCGTCGTAGGTGTCCCACTTCGTCTCGATGCCATAGGAATCGAACACGTCCTGCCGCACCAGATGACCCGCTCCCGACAGACCGGTCGGCGCGTAGGAGCCCCAGGACATGTAGCGGTAGATCTTGCCGTCGCGCGCGGCCACCAGCCCGACCAGGCCCGGATCCTCGGTCAGGTGGTTGCGGAAATTGGGCATGACGTCCAGGTAGTCGGTGTAGGCAAGGACCTTGCCGGCGATCCCCAGCTCGTCGAGCTTGCTGACGTCGACGCCCCAGTTGAACAGCAGCTCGGGCAGGCTGTCGGAGGTGATCATCAACTCCATCTTCTGCCCGGCTTCCGCGAACGGAAAGCTGGTCACCGTCGCGTCGAGATTGAGCGTCTCGCGGACGATGCCCTCCCACACGCCGTCGTTGGGCCATGGCCCCGCCTTGACCCAGTCGAAGCTGTAGGTCTCGCTCACCCACGGGACGGTGAGACCACCGGTGGGCGAGTCAGGATCGTACTCGATCCTGGCCATGGAAGGTTCGCCTGCGGCAGCATCCTCCGTGGTCCCCGTGGCGAAAGCCATGGCGCCGGCACAGAGCAGCGCGATGACCAAGGAAAAAGCGCGCTTGAGCATAAGGCGCCTCCTAAGGTCGAGTGATCCGCTCATCGTAGGTCCGCTCGTTCCGGCGGTCAAGAAGCCGCCATACGGAGGCGATCGTCCGCGCGGAGCGGTCCTTACACGTCGATCCGATAGCGGTAGACGTCAGCGGTGAAACCGGTGTGAAACTCGCCCGCGCGGGGCAGGCCGCTGGGCTGGTAGTGATTGAGGTACAGGACGAGCTGGCGGGTCTCCCGGTCCTCGTGCACGTGGAAGTTCGAGTACTGCACGCGCTCGTCCTGATCCGGCGCCCGGTCGGCGATCGCGGCGATCGTGTCGCGGAGCAGCAGACCTGTTGCCGGGTCGACGTGTCCCATCACGAGCGGGTAGCGGGGGCTGTTGCCCTGGGCGTTCCGTGCCGAGATGTTGCCGAACCAGAACAGCCGGCCGTCCGAGTGCGGGACCAGGTGGGAGATCGAGCTGGGCGAGAAGAAGCGCTCGCCGTCCTCGTACGTCCACGGGTCCGCCCGAGTCCACGTCCGCCCCTCGTCCTCGGAGATCGAGCACCACTTGTGGGCCGGCAGCTCCGTACGCCCGCCGTTGGAGCCGCGCATCACCATCAGCAGCCGGCCCCCGTCGAGCGCGGCCAGCGTGGGCTCGAAGATTCCCCGCGTCGTCCGCTCCGGATCGGGAATGATCCATGCGACCGACTCGGCCTCGAGTCGGTCCCCGCTCAAGCGGGCGGCCAGGCAGCCCGTTTCGATATAGCTGGAGCCGTACGGATTGAAGTAGCGGCCGTCCCGGTCGAGCGCGGTGCGGCTGACCGGGAACAGCAGCCGCCCGCCGTCCCGGATTACGGGAGGGCCGAGCCCGGTGAAGGCGTTGCGGCCGGTGTGCACGCCGTCGATCGGGTGCCAGCGGTCGTAGCCCTCTCCTTGCTGGATGATCGGCGCCTCGTGGAAGAACGAGCGGCCGCCGTCGGCGCTCAGGGCGTAGAAGCGCGACACGCTGGTCAGCGCCTCGAACGCGTCGTCGCTCTCCTGGATCCACTCCGTGCCGGAGAAGACCAGGTGGCCCGATTCCGGCTCGACGAAACAGGCCGACCAGGTGCGGCGGACGATGGTGCCGTCCTCTCGGCGCTGCGTGACCGGCAGTTCGACCGGATCGCTCCACGTGCGCCCGTTGTCGGCGCTCCAGCGCCGGAAGCGCGCGTCGTCGATGTCGCTGATCACCTCGTGCCGGTACTCGCAGAGCATCCCGGTCCCGGTCGGGCCGCAGTAGTCGGCGCTTCCGAACACCGAGGTTCCGCGGTTGGGGGTCTCGATGAACAGTTCCGGCTCACCGACGGCTGCCATGGTACCAGCCTATGGGCCGTCCGGTGCTGCCGGCAAGTTCTCCCCGGGCTCCCCGCCTCCTGCTCGACGGCCTTGGTCCCAATGCCTGACTGGCCGGGGAGACGGATGAAGCGGATCCGGGATCGGGATAGATTGCTTCACGGTGAGAGTCCCGCGGCGGCCCAAGATCTACCACATCACCCATGGCGCCAACCTGCAGGGGATCGTCGACGCCGGTGGGCTGTTCGCGGACAGCGAACGTGTTCGAGGTGTGCCGCCAAGGAGAATCGGCATGTCCGAGGTGGTGGTCCGGCGCAAGCAACTGCCCGTCCCTTGCCATCCGGCTACCTGTGTGGGGGACTACGTGCCGTTCCACTTCTGTCCCCGTTCAGTGATGCTGTACGTGATTTCGCGAGGGAACCACCCGAGCCTCACCTACTCCGCAGGGCAGGCACCGATCGTGCACCTGGAAGTTGACCTGCACGCCGTCGTGGATTGGGCGGATCGCCAATGCGTGCCGTGGGCGTTCACGCTGTCGAACGCGGCAGAGACCCATGCGGAGTACCGTTGTCGGATTGCCGATCTGGGAGACGTGAATTGGGCTGGTACGTGGTACTATTAGGTGCCGATCGGGAGCGATGGTCGAGTATCTGAAGGGCGATCTGGTGACAGCGGAGCGGGAGGCTCTGGTCAACACCGTGAACTGCGTCGGCGTCATGGGCCGTGGCGTGGCACTGGCGTTCAAGCGCAGGTTTCCCGCCAACTTCAAGGCGTACAAGGCTGCGTGCGAGTGGGGCGAGGTCGAGTTGGGCCGGATGTTCGTGTTCGAGACCGGCGAACTGATGCCGCGTTTCATCATCAATTTCCCGACCAAGCAGCATTGGCGCGGCCGAAGCCGTCTCGCGGACATCGACAGAGGTCTGTCAGCGCTCGTAACGGAGATAGAGCGCCGAGGCATTCACTCAATCGCGTTGCCGCCCCTCGGCTGCGGACTCGGTGGTCTCGACTGGAACGACGTGAAGCCTCGCATACATGAGGCGCTTTCCCGACTACGTGACATTGATGCGCTGGTCTTCGAGCCTCACGATTCCATCCCTTCGACGGTCCCGCTCCGGGAGGAGAGACGGCCAGACATGACGCCGGGACGGGCGGCGCTGCTTGGTCTGATGCATCGCTACCTGATCGGTCTGGCCGAGCCCTTCGTCACGTTGCTTGAGGTGCACAAGCTGCTCTACTTCATGCAGGACGGGAGCTGATGGCGTCAGGTCGTCGCTGGTTGCCAGCACCATCGGCGTGCGGCGGCTGCGCGGTTGCGGACACGACAGGCCGAAGAAACGGCCGTCCGGCAGGCGCCCGAACTGGAAGCGGCTGCAGGCGTCCGTGTAGCCGGTCACGGCCGGCTACGACAGGTGACGCCGTCGTCGCGGCTCTCGGTGACCGCGAGCCGTCCCACCTCCCGGTCGGCGATGTGCACATATCCTCAGCCCTTCAGCGAGCCGAGGAAGATGCCCTTGATGAAGTACCGTTGCAGGAACGGGTACACCAGGATGATCGGGCCGATGGTGATCAGCGTGGTGGCGGCCTTCACCGCCTCGGAGGGGAGCCGGTCCTCCGCGTCGAGCGCTCCCCCGAACTCCCGGATGCGGTCGAGCGTGACCTGCTCGGCAAGGAGCAGGCGGCGCAACAGGAGCTGCAGGACGACCTTGGACTCGTCGCGAATGTAGATCAGGGCGTCGAACCAACTGTTCCAGTGCAGCACCATCGTCCACAGGGCGATCGTGGCCAGCACGGGCTTGCAGAGCGGGGCGACGATGCGCGCCATGACCTGCAGGTAGTTGGCGCCGTCCATGAACGCCGACTCCTCGAAGGCCGGGTCCACGGTCATCAGGTAGTTGCGCATGATGATGATGTAGAAGCCATTGGCGAGTAGCGGCAGGATCAGCACCCATCGCGAGTCGATCAGGCCGAGCTTGCGGATCACCAGGTAGGTCGGAATCAGGCCCCCGGCGAAGAACATGGTCACCAGGATGTAGGCGGTCAGCAGCCCCCGTCCCGGCAGGCTGCGCTTCGCCAGGGGATAGGCGGTCAGGAAGGTGACGACGAGGGTCAGCGTCGTGCCGGCCACGGCGCGGAAGATGGAGTTGGCATAGCCGACGAGCGTCGACGGGTCGCTCAGGATGTAGTCGTACGCGCCGGTCTGCCACCTTCCCAGCCAGATGTGCAGCCCCAGCGTGCGCACGTCCAGGATCCCTGAGAACGAGAGGATGACGGTGTGCCAGAACGGATAGAGGAACGTCAGGGTCAGGACGACGAAGAACAGGCCGTTGCACGCGTCGAACGCCAGTCCGCCGGCGGTCTTCCGGCGCAACAGCCGTGGGCGCGCGGCCGATGCGCGTACCAGTCGCTGCGTTTCGTCCAGCGTCGAGTGGAGCAGCGCCTTGCCGGCCATGGCCGTCCGCTACCAGAGTCCGTATTCGCTGTAGCGCTTGATCACGCTGTTCGAGCCGACGATCAGGGCGACCCCGATCGCGTTCTTGAACAGCCCGACCGCCGTCGTGAACCCGTACTGGCGCTCGATGATGCCCTGGCGGTAGACGTAGGTGTCGATGATGTCCGCCACCTCGTACACCAGCGGGCTGTACAGGTTGAAGATCTGGTCGAAGCCGGCGTTCAGAACGTTGCCGAGCCTGAGAATGAACAGGATCGTGACCACCGGCAGGAGCGACGGCAGCGTGATGTGCATGGCCTGCTGCAGACGGTTGGTGCCGTCTATCCGGCCGGTCTCGTACAGCTCCGGGTCGATGGCCGCCATCGCCGCCAGGTAGATGACCGACCCCCAGCCGACCTCCTGCCAGATCCCGGTCGCGACCAGCATCGGCCGGAACAGGCTTGGATCGGTCAGCAGCAGCGGCGCGGGCTGACCGACGAGCCCGTAGAGGTAGCCCACGATGCCGCGCTGGGGCGAGAGTATCTCGACCAGGATGCCGGCCAGGACGACCCACGAGAAGAAGTGCGGCAGGTAGCTCACCGACTGCACGACGCGCTTGAATCTCTGGTTGGCGAGCTCGTTGATCAGCAGCGCCAGGATGATCGGAGCCGGGAATCCGAAGGCGATCCGCAGGACGCTGATGATGACGGTGTTGCGAAAGATCCGCCAGAAGAAGGGGTGGCCGAACAGAATCCTGAAGTGATGGAAGTCGTTCCACTCGCTCCCCCAGAAGCCCAGGTTGAAGCGATAGTCCTTGAAGGCGGCGATGATCCCGTAGATCGGCAGATAGTTGAACACGAACAGGAGCGCGACTCCGGGGAGCAGCGCAAGGTACAGGAGGCGCATCCGCTTGGCTCTGCGCCATCGTTCGCCACGCTGCAGCGCGGCGCTCGCGGTCTGTGCGCTGGCGGACCTCATCTACGGTATTGACGAAGGGGAGCGGCACCTGCACCGCTCCCCTTCGAAGGATCGCTCGGCCGAACGATCGCTCAATAGACGCGTTGTCCGGCGAACAGCTCCCGCCCGCGGGGGGCCTTGGCGAGCTCCGCCAGCAGCTCCGCGCCGCCGATGCTCATCCACCGCTCCACGTGCGCGTCCCACTCGGCGTCGACGTCGACCTTGCCGGTGACCGCCTGCAGGTAGAACTCGTCGCGGAGCGTGTTGAGCGCATCACCGTACTGGACCTTCCCGTCGTTGTAGCCGGTCTCGTTGAACAGGTCGTAGCGGGCGGGATAGATGAGCATGTCGTAGCCCTTGCCGCTGTACACGTTGTCCTTCGCCCAGTCATGGAGAATGGAGTAGTACAGGAACTTGAGGCGGTCGATCGTGTACATCGGCGGGTAGGTGTAGAACCGCCCGTCCTTCACGCGCTCGGCGTCGAAGGTGAGCCTGGAGCTCCACGGCTCTCCTTCCCAGTCGAAGTGCACGCCTTCCTGGCCGCGCGCGTTCAGGGCGTACCCCTCGTCGGTCATCATCATCCAGTCGTAGATCTGCAGGATGCGCTCCAGCTTCTCGTCGCTGACGTCCGCGTTGATGTAGGCGTGATAGCTGCCGAGCGCGAACGGAACGTGGCGGGCCATGCCGCGCTCCTCGACGCCGCCCGGACCGACCGGCGGCCAGGTCATGATGACGTCCACGTCCTCGTCGAGCTTCGCGAACGAACCCGGAGCGGCGATGCCCTCGCCCGCCGGCACGTTGTAGTTCCAGTAGGTCGTGGACATCGCATACGTGCGGAGCGTCTCCTTCTCCCACTTCTTCCTGCGCGTGAGTGTCGGGAACTCGGTGTCGATGAGGCCGTCCGCGTACCAGCCGGCCAGCAGACTCAGGAAGTCCCGGTAGCGCGGATGCGTGTTGTAGAAGTGCAGCTCGCCGCCGACCTCCCACGTGTAGTCCGGCTTGGAGGTCAGCCCATACATGTTCAGGAACGGCTCGAAGCTCCAGTCCAGCTTCTCGCTGGCGCCCAGCGGGATTGTGTCCTGCCGGCCGTTGCCGTCCAGGTCGTCGTCGCGCGCGGCGACGAGGAAGTTCTCGATGTCCGCGATGGAAAAGTCGTGGTCGTAGAAGTAGGTGAGGCCGACCGGGTCCATCACCTCCTTGATGTCCTCGTAGCCGGGCATCGGCAGACCGGCCTTCGTCGCCCAGTCGTGGCGGAATACGACGAAGCCGTTGAACGGGGCTTGCGCCACGTTCTCCGCCGCTCCCATCAGCGAGAGCACCTCATCGGCATCGTCGGGATTGGCATTCACCATCCACCCGTAGCCGGAGTCGTCGAGCAGCTTGGCGTACATGGGTGCGTGCTCGCGGATCATCGCCATTGGGATGCTGCGCGTGACGCCCTCGCGATGGATCTCGAAGGTGTTGGCGTGACTGCCTGACAGGTAGCCGAAGTCGGGAAACTGACCGTTGGCCAGCATCAACTCGACCCGTTCCTTCTCCTGGAAGTAGTTGATGCCGTCAACCTGGATGTCGACGTCGAACATCTCCTCGATCTGGTCGATGCCCCAGGTGTCCAGGTCTTCCCGGTCGTCGTTGCCTTCCCAGTGCCAGGTGATCGTCAGGGGCCCGGCGGCCGCGGCCTGGTCGGCCTGCGCCGCCCCGTAGGCGATGAGCGGCGTGAGTCCCAGTGCGATCGCGACGATTCCGGCGTGCGCTCTCGTGCGGTACCTCGTCATGTGGCCTCCTTGCGGCGTGAAGCCGTCATCAGGGCGAGGTTGATCGCCCCGATGGTGGCGACCGCCGCAGTCTGTCCGTGAAGCCTACCCTGCGGGGCGCTAGTAACTCCAGCTACTCTTGTAGCGGTCCATGACGAAGTCGCCGAGCTGGGTCAGCGGGAAGGTCGCCGGCTCCGCCGGGGGTCTTGCCGCCGCTCCGGTGAGCTGATCCACGTGGGCGATGGCGCGGTAGAGCTGCCACGTCAGCGGCTGCGTGGGGTTGCCGTCCCAGACGGAGAAGCCGTCCACGCCTTCCCGGTGGTAGCGGTTCGCGGTCGACAGGAACTCCGCGTTGCCGATCTCGTTCGGATGCAGGTTGACGATCAGCCGGCAGTTGCCGGCGCGGCACGGCTCGACCAGGTAGTCGACCTCCGGAACGACGCGCCAGCGGCGGTAGTCCCACACGGTCGGGTGGATCTCGTCCAGCAGGCCCTCGCGGGCCCAGCGCACCACGTCCAGTCCGTGCAGCTCGTTGGAACGGCGGTCGGACAGCACCAGCGCCGACAGCTCGGCGCCCTGCTTCCGCGTCCGGCTGCGCGCCTCGGCCATGAGCTCGCTCATGATGGCCGCCCGCAGCCCGAGCACGTCCCCGTCGTCTTCCGGCAGCTCGCGCGGGTCGGCGCCGTGGAGGGAGCGAAAGCGCTGCAGGAACGGTTCCTCATAGAGGACGAACGGTTGCGCGCGCGGAAAGATGAAGTTGATGCCGTCCGGGCGGTAGGCGAGGAGCTCGTCGACGATGTCCAGCACGTGCCGCTGCACCTCCGGGAAGGCGTAGCTGAGCCGCGAGATCACACGGCCGTCGTGGTCGACGCCGCGCAGCTCGGGATGGCGGCGGTAGAAGCGCGACATGAACACGCCGTCGTAGGGGGGCTCCATCGCGAACGCGCCCATCCTGATCGAGAGATGGAACTCCAGCCCGATGGACCGGCACATGTCGCGGACGGTCGCGATCGGGTCGATGCCGCGGCGCATCAGACCCGCGAGGCTCTCCGTGTAGCGCCGGTAGCCGGCGGTCGGGAAATCGTCGAGCCCCTCGCCCTCCAGCGAGCCGACCACGGTGGGGTAGTTGCAGTGGTCGGCGCCCGAGATGCAGAAGAGCATCGAGCGGTAGCCGCTGTCGCGGTATGGCAGGATGAAGTACCAGAGCTCTTCCGGCTCGCTCACGCCCATGTAGAAGATGCCGTGGCCGTCGTTCATCGCAACCAACCGCTTGTCGCCGCGGCTGCGGACGCGTTCCAGGTGAGCGTGGCTGGTCGGCACCGCGCGCAGGTAGGCGAGCATTGCGCCCTCTGGCCGATCACCCCACTCGACCTGCGCGAGCTGGACCGTGCGGCCGGTCATGTCGGCGACGCGGAAGGGGCAGTCCTGGACGGATTGGCGGGTGTGATGGGCGTTCGCGGCGTCGTCGAACGGATCGTTGCGCAGGATGACCCAGCCGGGGTCGTCGTCCAGGCGCATCATGATCGAGCTCGGCCCCATCGACCCGAACTGCGCCATTCCCAGGGAGAGCTCGTGGCGGGCCTTCGAGCTGCGGGTCGAGCGTGATCGGCCGCGGCCGGGTCTCCTGGCCGACGATCAGCATGGTCCCCGACAGCCGCTGGTGCTGGTGAACCCCCTCCCATGGCACGGTCCGCCAGAAACCCTTGCGCGGCACGGGTGAGAGCAGCGACCGCGGCGTGCACCGGGACAGATCGAAAAAGCTCCCTTCCAGGGCCATGGCGCTTACCTTGCGGGAACGAAATCCCGCTCCCGCACGCTCGCTGCCAGGGGAGTTCCCGGGGGCCTGGGCCGGTTGTGAGTCGTGACCACCCAGATCTCGCCCGGACGGCGCTCGATCATGTAAGGGTAGCAGAGCCGGCCGTAGGGGTAGGTGATCCGGTCCGCGCGCATGCGGCCGATGACCACGGGCTCCGACCACGAGCGGCCGTCGTCGTCCGAGAAGGCCAGGGAGAGCTCCTCGCGGTGCACGCTCATTGGACGCTCCGCGTATGGGAGCGCCACGCGGATGTAGCTGTCCTCTCCCGCGGGGTAGAGCCTATTCCACACCAGCGCCAGGCGTCCGCTGTGCAAGCCCAGCAGGTAGCCGGGCGCGCTGCTGGCGTCGATCGGGCTGGGCCGGATCTCCCGCCACGACAGGCCGCCGTCATCGGAGTACGCCTCCCAGAAGCGGTCCAGGCTGGTGCGCAGCAGCATCAGCAGCCGTCCGTCGGAGAGCTCGGCGACGGTGCCCTCGCAGACGCCGTCGTGGTGGCCGTGGCCGCCGAGGTCGATGATGCTGCTCTGCCGCCAGCTCCGGCCGCCGTCCATGGACACGCACGTGAACTGGACGTGGCGCGCTCGGTCGCGCCAGAGGTGCTGCACCGGCGTGACCAGGTTGCCCGCGCGCGTCTCGATGATGTCGGTCACCGCGCCGCAGAAGCCCAGGAAGATGGGCTGGCGATCGGTCCAGGTCCTGCCCTCGTCCGCGCTGCGGATCGACCACACGTCGCAGCGCACGTCGGGATCGGGCTCGTTGGCGGTCTCGTCCCACCCCCACCGGTAGGTGGTGGAGTCGCCGTAGGTCAGGACGATGTCGCCGTCCCTGGTTCGCACCATGGCCCCCTGTTGCGGCACGCCGGGCTCGGAACCGTCGGTCATGGGCACCGGCGCCGACCAGGTGACGCCGTCGTCGGCGCTGATGCGGCAGGCGTTGCCCGTCACCTGCAGCAGGCGGTCGTCGCCTGTCACCACCATCTGCTCGGGGAAGTCCCTGGTCCCGTAGTCCGTGATCGGCAACGGCCGGCAGCGCGGCTCGATCCACAACGTGGCGTTCTCGTCTTCACTCATGATGCGCCTCCATGGCGTCGCTCCCGGTTACGGTTCGATCCGGTAGAGGTAGGCGTGTCCGCGGTAGGCGCGCTCCCCCTGATGCTCGACCCACAGCCGGGTCGAGCGCACGATCAGATGGCCGGTGCCGCGCTCCTCGTATACCTGGAAGTTGCCCAGCAGCGGCGGCACTTCGTCGCCCCGCCGGGTGTCCACGACCATCACGGTATCGCGTCTGAGCAGGAGACTGTCCGGGTCGATCAGGCCGGCCACCAGCGGGTGGCGGGGCAGGTTGCCCTCCGGGTTGTGCGGGCTGATGTTGCCGAACCAGTAGTAGCCTCCTGATGAGTGCCGGGCGATGGTCGAATAGCTGGCGGGTGAGAAGAACAGGCTGCCGTCGGTGTAGCCCCACGGGCGCGGCGTGTCCCAGGTCTCGCCCCCGTCGTGGGAGACGCAGTACCACTTGTGCCCCGGCAGCTCCAGGTTGCCGGCGTTGCTCGTGCGCATGACCATGAGGAAGCGGCCGTCGGGCATCTCCGTCACCGCTCCCTCGGTGACCCCGCGGGTGGAGATTTCCGGCGGCAACGTTACCGGCTGCCCGGCGGTCCACCTGATGCGGCCGTCGTCCTGCCAGGACCCGATCAACATGATCAGGTCGTGGTAGGAGAGCGCGCCGGGCGGGCAGAACAGCGTGTCGTCGTCCTGCAGACAGGTGCGCTGCAGCGGCAGGACAAGGCGGCCGTCGGAGGAGAAGACCATTTCGTTGGCGACGTGAGCCACGTTCTTTCCCGTCCACACGCCGTCGATGGGGTACTCGGCGGAGTAGGCGTCGCCGTGCTGGACGACCTGCTCGTCGAACAGCCAGCTCTTGCCGCCATCCTCGGAGACGCGGTAGGTCAGAGTGGAGTGGGTGAGGGCTTCGAGCATCTGGTCCGTGGGCAGAAACGTCTGGCTGGCGGTCACCAGGAGACGCCCGTTGACCGGATCGACGAAGGTGTTGCCGAAGGACTTTCGATGCACGCCTTCCGGCGCCTCCCGCCGCACGGGATAGGGCTGGGACTCGGACCAGGTCTGGCCGTTGTCGACCGAGAAGCTGATCGTGCAGTGGTCGTAGATGTCGCTGCGCACCTCGATCGTCCGCACGCGGATCATGTCGAGCGTGTCGGCGGTCAGGTAACCGGCGAGCTCGTAGGCGGCACCCTCCAGACCCTCGGGGCAGGTGATCGTGCGGTCTATGAGCCTCATGGGCGTGACCCTCCTGAGCCCGCTCGTGTCAGGCTTCCGGCAGCTCGTTGCGGAAGTTGTCCTCCGGTCCGAACGCCTCCCACGGCGAGTTGAAGAAGGCGCGTTGTGCGTCGGTCAGCCGCGCCATGGTGTCGGGGCCGGGGATGCGGCCGCCGGTGTGCTGGTAGTGGTAGCTGGCCGCCCGGTCGTTGTACTTGTAGAACAGCCCGTAGCGCGGCTCGTCGCCCTGCCAGCGGTTGGCGCCGTGGGCCAGCGTCTCGGTGAAGATGATCGCCGATCCCTTGGGCGCGCCGATGTTGCGCACCAGCGGGCCGTCGACCGCGAACAGCCGCTCGTGGTCCTCGGGCACCGGAAAGTCGCACTTGTGGGAGCCGGGGATGCAGGCGAATCCGCCGTCGGATTCCGCGATGTCCTGCAGCGTGAACGACACCACGGTGAGGCCGGTGAAGATCCGGTCGCCCTGCACGTGGTAGCGGAAGTTGACCCGCCCGCCGCGATGGCCGCCGTGCATCTCGAATTGCGGGCAGCCCTTGGAGCGGACGAAGCTGTAGGTGATCTCCAGGCGCAGCTTGGGGCCGATGATCTCGGTAAGCACCTCCGTCAGCCTGGGGTGGTCGATCAGCGAAGTAAACGGTTCACCCGCGTCCAGGAGCCCCCAGGCGGCGTGCCAGGTGCCGTTGGCGTCGTAGCCGTTCGGGGTCTTGTCGAGCGGCTGCATGCGCTCGGCGATCTGGTGCTTGGCGGTCTCGCACTCCTGGTCGGTGAGCACGTCCTCGACCACCAGGAAGCCCTGCAGGTGTCAGTGCCCGCGATCTGGTGGTGGAAAAAGGCTGAGATTCCCGCTTTGCTGTAGGTGAGCCTGAGGAAAGGGAAGAAGGGAAACCGGGCACAGTTGGTTGGCGACCAACCCGGTTTCCCCTCAACCGAGAGCGGTCATCATAGTCGACGGCGAGCAAGAGAGCTACCGGATCGAAGACGTTCCCGAACGGCTGAACGGCGTGGGCTGTCCGGCGTGCGGCAGCCGGCGGCTTGGGCATCACAGCAGCTACGAGAAGTACCTGTACAGGCGGACGATCGAGATTCTGCGGGTCAAGTGCTGGGGGTGCGGGCGCACGCATGCGGTGCTGCCGTCGTGCTCGCTGCCGGGGTGCTCGGTGGGCACCGCGGAGGTGGAACGCTACCTGCTGGCTCGTGAGCAAGGCTCAAGCCGTCCGCAGGCGCTGGAGGAACTGCGCCGGCGAGGCATGCATGAGGGGTACGGCAAGCAACTGGATCGCCGCTTGAACGTGGCGGTCAACCGCGCCAAGGCGCTGTGGCCGCAGGCGGCTGATCAGCAACTCGGTGGCCTGGCGTGGATCCACGCCGTATGTGAGCCGCTCAGCGCATGCACGCCGCTGCTGAGCCTCAACCGCTTCTGCCTGGAGCACCGCGTGAACGCGGTGTGCTTTTGCCGGTCTTCGATCCTGCTGTTCGGCCGCCCCCCAAAGCCCCCCCTTAATCGGCCCCCTGCCCGGGCGGCCGGCGGCTCGGTAGGTTCCGGATCATCACCACCGCAAGGAGCCGAGCATGACCCGCGAAGAACGCGAGCACCGTGAGCGCCAGATCACGGAGTTCCGCTATCAACTGGTCGCCGAGCTGGCCAACCCCTACCTGTCCGGCCCCGAACGCCGCGAGTTGATCCGGCAAAAGGCGGCCGTCGAGCACGAGGTGCCGCTGCTCGGACGCCGGCGCTACACGGCCAGTTGCATCCACAAGTGGCTGCTGCTGTACCGCAAGCACGGCAGAGCTGGCTTGGCCCCCCGCGCCCGCCGCGACGCCGGGCGCTCGCGCGCGATGTCGGACACCGAGGCGGCCGTCCTGCTGCTCTACCTGGAGAACCATCCCGAGCTCAGCGCCGCGGCCGCGCTGCGCACGCTGCAGGCCGACGGCAGGATCTCAAGCTACCCGTCAACCTCCGCCCTGTCGCGCCTGGTGCGCTCGGCAGGTCTGCAGCGCCGCGAACGGCAGCGGCAACTCCACGGCGCCGAGCAGAAGCTCAAGTTCGACTTCTTCGCCCCCCTGGAGTGCGTCCAGGTCGATTGCATGCACGCCCTGAAGTTGCCCGACCCGAACGGGCGCCGCCGCATGGCCATCCTGCTGGCCTTCCTCGACGACGCCACCCGCAGAATCCTCTACGCCTGCTGGGCATGGCGCGAGAGCGCGATCGCCTTCGAGGCCGGCATCCGCCACATCCTGGCCGCTCACGGGCGCATCGGCAGGCTCTACTGCGACAACGGCTCGCCGTTCGTCAGCACCCAGACCCGCCGCATCCTCGATTCGCTCGGCCTGATCATCTCCCATTCCCGCGTCGGCAAGCCTGCCGGTCGCGGCAAGATCGAGCGCTTCTTCCGCACCGTGCGTCAGCAGTTCCTGGCACCGCTGGACGTCGAGGAGCTGGCCGGCATCGCCGATCTGGACCAGCGCTTCCACACGTGGCTGGAAAGCGAATACCACCGCTCACCCCATCGCGGCCTGGACGGCGCCACTCCGCTTGCGACCTGGCTGACCAGGAGTCACCTGATCGTGCCGCTGGACCCGACCGTCAATCTGGATGAGGCGTTTCGCCACGAAGCGCTGCGCACCGTCCACCGCGACGGCACCATCACGCTGGACAGCGTGCTGTTCGAGTTGCCTGCCACCCTCATCGGCCAGCGCGTGACGCTGCGCTACGATCCCCAGCCGCCGCCGCGCCACCGGCGGCTGTTCGTCTTCCACGACGGTCGTTGCCTCGGCGAGGCGCGCAGGGTCGACTCCTACGCCAACGCCCACGTGCGCCGCGGACCGTTCCGTCTCGAACTGGCCGACCAGGACCACGACGATCCCGACGACGACCAGCACGACCCCGCCGGCGCCGCTGCCGCCGCCAGCCCGCCGCCGGCTCCGCTGGGCCCCACCACCGCTTCGCTGGCCGCCTCACGGATCGAGCTGCCCACCGATGAACACCCCCAGGAGGACCGATCATGACCTCGCAGCGCGAACTGCTGAGCTTCTTCAACCTCACTGGAAGCGCCAAGCGCGACCGTGGCTGCCGTTCTCCAAGGAGATCCCCGTCGACCAGTTGCACCTGCTGCCCTCGGTGCAGCGCCACCTCGCCGCCGCCCAACTGCTGGTCGACACCCGCGGCATCGGCGCCATTACCGGCAAGGCCGGCACCGGCAAGAGCTGCCTGCTGCGCCTGCTCGCCGACCGGTTGCCTCCCGGACTGTACCGTTCCTTCTACCTGTGCCACTCCTCGGTCGGACTCGTGGAGTTCTACACCCACCTGTCCACCCTGTTCGGCCTGCAGCCCAACTACCGACGGGCGGCCATGTTTCGCGACATCAAGGACCACGTGCTGGCGATGAACCACTCCTCCCACGTCCATCCGGTGCTGCTGGTCGACGAGGCGCACCTGCTCAGCCCGGACATCCTTGCCGAGATCCGACTCCTGGTGAACTTCGAAATCGATTCGTTCAACGCCCTCACCGTCATCCTGTGCGGCTCCGAGATGCTCACCCGCAAGTTCGGCCTTTCCATGCTGGAGGCGCTGGCCAGCTCCATCACCGTCACCATCTCGGTCGACACCCTGGCGGCCGACGAGTCGGCCAGCTATCTGGAGCAGCGCCTGCGCGCCTGCGGCGCCGCCCGGCCGGTGTTCACCAAGAACGCCCTCGCGCTCATCCATCAAGCCGCAGGCGGCACCCTGCGCACGCTGGGCACCATCGCCAACGCCGCCCTGCTGAAGGCGTTCACCGCCGCCAGCCACCAGGTGGAAGCCGAGCACGTGCAGCAGGTCATCCAACGGTGAGTGGTCTGCCCACCGTCCCCGTGCACGCCATCGATCCGCAGCCCGACGCCCCCCAGTGGTTGATCCGCGATCTGTGGAGCGTCACTGCCGTGGGCGTCATCGGCGGCTTGCCCAAGTAATGGTGAGCACCGTGTTATGTGGAGTTGCAGGCTGCAGGTTTTTGCTCTGTCGTGACTTGCGGTTGACGGACTCACCATAAGCAGGCTCCACCTTCCCGAGGACAGCAAGTCCCAACGGAGGGTTGAGACATGACCGAGAAACGCGAGTCGACGGATTCAGGACGCTCGCTATTGGATGGATATCTGACCGACTTTCCGCCGTGGATGGAGGAACACGGGTACACGGTCAGCACAATCGAGCAGTACGGTGTGATCGCTCGCCGTTTCGACGAGTACCTGACGGATCACGACATCCACGTCAAATGTTTGGACGAAGGGCACATCGAGGGCTATCTCAAACAGGTTGAGCCACGCCGTCCCAACGGGAGGAAGGCGGTCGTTGCCGAATACTACCGTTGTGCTTGTCGGCTGCTGGTCAAGTACTTGCGGGAGAAGGGTGTGGTGGCGACGCCGACGCCGACTGCTGCCGGTCCCGCCATCGTTCGTGACTACCTGTCGTTTCTCGGCGATCACCGTGCTCTGGCCGCGGCGAGCATCGCGGAACACGAGCGATGGTTGCTGAGAATGCTTGCCCACCTCGGATTGCAGGGAGAAGCAGATGAGCTGCGCGCGCTTTCGCTGTCTCAGATCGACGGCTTCCTGATCGCAGCGACGAAGGGATTCAAGAGGACCACGGTCGGACACGTGTGCGCCGCTGTCCGTGGCTTTCTACGCTACGTGTACCTGCGCGGCATTCTGCCGCGAGACCTTCACGAGCAGGTCGCGACCCCGCGCCTCTATTCGCTTGCGGATGTTCCCCGAGCGGTCGACTGGACGGACGTGGAACGGACCCTCGCCGTGGTCGACAGAACGGACGTTGCGGGTAAACGGAACTACGCGATTCTGACGGTGTTGGCGTACTGTGGCTTGCGCGCCGGAGAGGTTGCCGCTCTGCGCGTCGACGACTTTGATTGGCGGCATGACACCATGCGGGTGCGCCGCAGGAAGTGCGACGCTAACGACGCGCTGCCGTTGCTGCCGACCGTCGGTGAGGCATTGATGGAGTACCTCACGTGCAGGCCGGTCTCGGCATACCGCGAGGTGTTTCTGAAGTTGATCGCGCCGTCCGGTCCGATGAGTCGGGCCGGCATCGGCTGGGTCGTCCGCAAGTACCTTCTGGCTGCCGGGGTCGACGCCGCTCATCTCGGTGCGCACACGCTGCGACACTCGTACGCGGTTCAATTGCTGAGAAAGGGCTTTCCGCTCAAGACCATCGGCGATGCGCTGGGTCATCGGAATCCGCAGTCCACCTTCATCTATACGAAGGCAGCGACCGACGATCTGCGCTCTGTCGCCATCGAGGTCACGGAGGTGTTGAGATGAATGCCGCCTTTGATCGGCAGGTCGAGCAGAAGCTTCTGCGAGCGTATCTCGCACACCTACCGCAGCCATATGCGGAGCTTCAAGGGGAGCTGATTCGTTGCACCTGCGATGATTTTCGTCAGTTGCGACTGGGCGGATCGATTCTCATGAAGGCACATACCACGGAGTGGATAGTGCCCTGGCTTGAGCGCCATGGCCGGCAGTTGAGACCGGCTGTCGGCAGCTCCCGTATCGAGGCGCTCGGCCGTTGGTGGTCATGGCTGTTCCAACACTCCCTGCTGGATGACAACGTCCTCGGTTGCTTCTACCCCTGCTCGCGCGTTCTCCGCGAGCAGCACCCCCTCGTCCTCTGGCACAACCTCCAGCGGCCTATCGCCTGCTATCTTGACGAGCGCGGCGCCCGGCAGGCGCAGACCCGGCGCAAGGTGCGGCGCCTGCTTACGAGTTTCAACGTCTTCCTGCACCGTGGCCGGACCGAGTCCACAGACAAGGCGCTGATCGACGAGGCCCGGACTATCGACTGGCTGCGGCACCTCTCGGCGACCAAGTGCCTGCATGGCGTTGCTCTCGTCGCGGCAACCACCAACCGCTTTCTGCGTTTCCTGGTCGAGACGCGGCGTCTCGATGAGAACCCGCTGATGCGACTTCGCAGGCAGTCCGGCGCGCTCCGTTGGGAGGATTTCGTGGCCGGCCTGGTGGGTCTCCGGAACGCCAGTCGGGCACCGGTGATCCGGAGACCGCGCTTCGTCAGCTTCTTGGCCCCGTCCTTGGCAGCGTTCGTCGATCTGAAGCGCGCGCTCGGCCGCCGGTACGATGCCTCGGAAGCAGAGCTGCAACGATTCGACCGCTTCGTGGCAAGCTGCGGTGGGCAGAACACGACGCTCACGCGAGAGCTGGTGGACACCTGGCGGCAACGCCTTGGCCACCTGAAGCCTGGAACACGCAAGCAACGGATTGGGCTGGTACGTCAATTCTGCCGGTACCTCGCCAGACAAGACCCCGAGGCGTACGTACCGGAGCCAACCTACGGCACCGGCAGGGCCGATCGGTTCACACCGCACATCTACACCGTTGCGGAGTTCCGGAGGCTACTGGAGGCCGCGCGGCATTTACCCGTGCGCCGTAGCTCGCTCCGCGCGCGAGCGGTGCACACGATCCTGCTCATCCTCTATGGGACCGGATTGCGCATCGGAGAGGCGCTGTGCCTGCGCCTCCGGGACGTCGATCTGGAGGCGGACACCCTGCGGATCCACGACACGAAGTTCTTCAAGTCGCGTGTGGTTCCGATCTCGGAAAGTCTGCGAGAGGCGATCCGCGAGTATCTCGACGAGCGGCTCAAGTCGACCGCCAGCCCGGACGCCTTTCTGTTTCTGAACCACCGAGGTGACCGCTACTCCAGCGACAAGTTCGGTGAGATATTCCGCGATCTGCTGGTCACCGCAGAGGTGCCCTGGGTCTATGGGCACCGCCCGCGAGTGCACGACATTCGGCACACGTTCGCACACAACCGCGTTCTTCGCTGGTATCGAGAGGGCGCCGATCTGCAGGCCAAGCTGCCCCTGCTGGCAACGTACCTGGGTCACGCGAGCGTGCTGTCGACCCAGGAGTACCTCAAGGCAACACCGGAGTTGCTGCGCCAGGCAAGCACCCGATTCGAGCGCAGTTATGGAACCGTGATCGACGACCACAGCAATGGCGGGGAACGATGAACACGGAACATTCCCTCAGCCGTCACGTGCATTCATTCTTCCACGATTATCTGGCACGCCAACGCGACCTCAGTCCGAACACCGTGCTCAGCTATCGAGACACGCTCAAGCTGTTCTTGCAGTTCGCCGCGACACAGCTCGGCCGGCCCGTGGTTGACTTGGCCTTGGACATGCTCGATGTCGATCTTGTCCTCTTCTTTCTCGAACACCTCGAAGAACAGCGCAACAATTCGGTCGCGACACGCAACGTCAGGCTCGCCGCGCTGCACACGTTCTTCCGTCATGTGGGAGCGCAGGAACCGCTGCATCTGGATCAGTGTCGGCGCATCGTCGACATCCCCCTCAAGCGGGCATCAACTCCGGCCGTCGACTATCTGGAACGAGAAGAGCTTGAGGCGGTCCTCGACGCCATCGATCAGTCGATGCCCGGCGGGCGTCGTGACTTTGCTCTGCTCAGCTTGGCCTACCAGACCGGAGCTCGCGTCCAGGAACTCTTGAACCTGCGCGCACGTGACTTGCAGCTCACCCCGCCGGCTTGGGTTCGGTTCTTCGGCAAGGGCAGAAAAGAGCGAGTGATTCCGCTATGGAACCAGACGGCACACCTGTTGCGCGCGTTGTTGGCACAGCGAAACGTCGCCTCTGGGAGCGGTTCCTGGGTGTTCGCAAACCTCCGCGGCCAGCCACTTACCAGGTGGGGCTTCCGCCACATTCTCCACAAGCACGTCCGGGCCGCGGCAACGACCTGTCCGACCGTCGCTGCGAAACGGGTCCACCCTCACATGCTGCGGCATACCACCGCCGTGCACATGCTGCAGGCGGGCACGGATCCCAACAGCATCCGTGACTTTCTCGGGCACGCCAGCAGCGAGACCACTTGGCGCTATGCGCGCATCACCATGCAGATGAAACGGCAGGCCGCCGAATCGCTCGCACCAGCCCCTGACCAACGGCCGCCTGTGTGGCATGAAGACGAGGCCGTGCTTGCCTATCTGGAGAGCCTCGGTCGACCGCCCGATAATGTGGCGAGCCTTCGGCAAGAAGTTCAGGCTCCCAAGGAACTTACTGGTGCCAACTCCACATAACACGGTGCTCACCATTACTTGGGCAAGCCGCCGATGACGCCCACGGCAGTGACGCTCCACAGATCGCGGATCAACCACTGGGGGGCGTCGGGCTGCGGATCGATGGCGTGCACGGGGACGGTGGGCAGACCACTCACCGTTGGATGACCTGCTGCACGTGCTCGGCTTCCACCTGGTGGCTGGCGGCGGTGAACGCCTTCAGCAGGGCGGCGTTGGCGATGGTGCCCAGCGTGCGCAGGGTGCCGCCTGCGGCTTGATGGATGAGCGCGAGGGCGTTCTTGGTGAACACCGGCCGGGCGGCGCCGCAGGCGCGCAGGCGCTGCTCCAGATAGCTGGCCGACTCGTCGGCCGCCAGGGTGTCGACCGAGATGGTGACGGTGATGGAGCTGGCCAGCGCCTCCAGCATGGAAAGGCCGAACTTGCGGGTGAGCATCTCGGAGCCGCACAGGATGACGGTGAGGGCGTTGAACGAATCGATTTCGAAGTTCACCAGGAGTCGGATCTCGGCAAGGATGTCCGGGCTGAGCAGGTGCGCCTCGTCGACCAGCAGCACCGGATGGACGTGGGAGGAGTGGTTCATCGCCAGCACGTGGTCCTTGATGTCGCGAAACATGGCCGCCCGTCGGTAGTTGGGCTGCAGGCCGAACAGGGTGGACAGGTGGGTGTAGAACTCCACGAGTCCGACCGAGGAGTGGCACAGGTAGAAGCAACGGTACAGTCCGGGAGGCAACCGGTCGGCGAGCAGGCGCAGCAGGCAGCTCTTGCCGGTGCCGGCCTTGCCGGTAATGGCGCCGATGCCGCGGGTGTCGACCAGCAGTTGGGCGGCGGCGAGGTGGCGCTGCACCGAGGGCAGCAGGTGCAACTGGTCGACGGGGATCTCCTTGGAGAACGGCAGCTCGGTGAGGTTGAAGAAGCTCAGCAGTTCGCGCTGCGAGGTCATGATCGGTCCTCCTGGGGGTGTTCATCGGTGGGCAGCTCGATCCGTGAGGCGGCCAGCGAAGCGGTGGTGGGGCCCAGCGGAGCCGGCGGCGGGCTGACGGCGCCAGCGGCGCCGGCGGGGTCGTGCTGGTCGTCGTCGGGATCGTCGTGGTCCTGGTCGGCCAGTTCGAGACGGAACGGTCCGCGGCGCACGTGGGCGTTGGCGTAGGAGTCGACCCTGCGCGCCTCGCCGAGGCAACGACCGTCGTGGAAGACGAACAGCCGCCGGTGGCGCGGCGGCGGCTGGGGATCGTAGCGCAGCGTCACGCGCTGGCCGATGAGGGTGGCAGGCAACTCGAACAGCACGCTGTCCAGCGTGATGGTGCCGTCGCGGTGGACGGTGCGCAGCGCTTCGTGGCGAAACGCCTCATCCAGATTGACGGTCGGGTCCAGCGGCACGATCAGGTGACTCCTGGTCAGCCAGGTCGCAAGCGGAGTGGCGCCGTCCAGGCCGCGATGGGGTGAGCGGTGGTATTCGCTTTCCAGCCACGTGTGGAAGCGCTGGTCCAGATCGGCGATGCCGGCCAGCTCCTCGACGTCCAGCGGTGCCAGGAACTGCTGACGCACGGTGCGGAAGAAGCGCTCGATCTTGCCGCGACCGGCAGGCTTGCCGACGCGGGAATGGGAGATGATCAGGCCGAGCGAATCGAGGATGCGGCGGGTCTGGGTGCTGACGAACGGCGAGCCGTTGTCGCAGTAGAGCCTGCCGATGCGCCCGTGAGCGGCCAGGATGTGACGGATGCCGGCCTCGAAGGCGATCGCGCTTTCGCGCCATGCCCAGCAGGCGTAGAGGATTCTGCGG
Source organism: Spirochaetia bacterium (assembly GCA_965208175.1). GTDB lineage: Bacteria > Spirochaetota > Spirochaetia > SZUA-6 > Bin103 > CATQHW01. The sequence goes on from CBDBOG010000002.1 coordinate 521,947, forward strand.
GTGGCGTCGTCGAGGAAGGCCAGCAGGATGGCCATGCGGCGGCGCCCGTTCGGGTCGGGCAACTTCAGGGCGTGCATGCAATCGACCTGGACGCACTCCAGGGGGGCGAAGAAGTCGAACTTGAGCTTCTGCTCGGCGCCGTGGAGTTGCCGCTGCCGTTCGCGGCGCTGCAGACCTGCCGAGCGCACCAGGCGCGACAGGGCGGAGGTTGACGGGTAGCTTGAGATCCTGCCGTCGGCCTGCAGCGTGCGCAGCGCGGCCGCGGCGCTGAGCTCGGGATGGTTCTCCAGGTAGAGCAGCAGGACGGCCGCCTCGGTGTCCGACATCGCGCGCGAGCGCCCGGCGTCGCGGCGGGCGCGGGGGGCCAAGCCAGCTCTGCCGTGCTTGCGGTACAGCAGCAGCCACTTGTGGATGCAACTGGCCGTGTAGCGCCGGCGTCCGAGCAGCGGCACCTCGTGCTCGACGGCCGCCTTTTGCCGGATCAACTCGCGGCGTTCGGGGCCGGACAGGTAGGGGTTGGCCAGCTCGGCGACCAGTTGATAGCGGAACTCCGTGATCTGGCGCTCACGGTGCTCGCGTTCTTCGCGGGTCATGCTCGGCTCCTTGCGGTGGTGATGATCCGGAACCTACCGAGCCGCCGGCCGCCCGGGCAGGGGGCCGATTAAGGGGGGGCTTTGGGGGGCGGCCGAACAGCAGGATCGAAGACCGGCAAAAGCACACCGCGTTCACGCGGTGCTCCAGGCAGAAGCGGTTGAGGCTCAGCAGCGGCGTGCATGCGCTGAGCGGCTCACATACGGCGTGGATCCACGCCAGGCCACCGAGTTGCTGATCAGCCGCCTGCGGCCACAGCGCCTTGGCGCGGTTGACCGCCACGTTCAAGCGGCGATCCAGTTGCTTGCCGTACCCCTCATGCATGCCTCGCCGGCGCAGTTCCTCCAGCGCCTGCGGACGGCTTGAGCCTTGCTCACGAGCCAGCAGGTAGCGTTCCACCTCCGCGGTGCCCACCGAGCACCCCGGCAGCGAGCACGACGGCAGCACCGCATGCGTGCGCCCGCACCCCCAGCACTTGACCCGCAGAATCTCGATCGTCCGCCTGTACAGGTACTTCTCGTAGCTGCTGTGATGCCCAAGCCGCCGGCTGCCGCACGCCGGACAGCCCACGCCGTTCAGCCGTTCGGGAACGTCTTCGATCCGGTAGCTCTCTTGCTCGCCGTCGACTATGATGACCGCTCTCGGTTGAGGGGAAACCGGGTTGGTCGCCAACCAACTGTGCCCGGTTTCCCTTCTTCCCTTTCCTCAGGCTCACCTACAGCAAAGCGGGAATCTCAGCCTTTTTCCACCACCAGATCGCGGGCACTGACACACACACGCGGGTGCTGGCGATGGGCAACTCCCACACGGTGCGCATCTTTCTGGCCACCAGGAGGTCACCGCCCCATCAGCGCGCCACCCGGCCGTGGGAGGTCAAGCGCAAGTCCGAGCACGCGCCGCCGCAGATGGAGCAGTACCTGAGCCTCACCAGCGAGGGGCCGGTGCAGTGGGCGCAGCGTCTGGGGCCGTCGGTGGCCCTGGTCGCCGAGCTGATCCTCGCCGACCGGGCGGTCGACGGACTGCGGCCCGTGCGCGCGCTGATCAGACTGGCCGATACCTACACCACCGCGCGGCTGGAGGCCGCATGCCGAAGGAACTGCCCGCCGAGCCGATCAACGGGCAGATCCAGTTCCGGTTCGCGTTCGGCTACTTACCGCACGAAGTGCTCGGCCACCGTGCGCACCAGCGTCTCGGAGTCCTCGCCGTCCATCAGATCGACCGTCGCCCTCAGCGACCATTTCAGCCGCGAGCCGAAGAACTTGACCACCGCGCGCCTGCCGTCCAGGTAGCGCAGGCGCACCTGGCCGAAGTCGTGCTGGAGAACTCGCCCGGGCAGCCCCTCGAAGCGCATCATCACCCGCGTATGGCGTGGGCGCAGTTCGGCGACCAGCTCGTAGAGCGCCGTCTTGCCGCCGTCGTAGCCGTATAGCCGTGGCCCGGCGCAGGATCTCGACCGACTTCAACGGCGAGCGATCCTCGTCGGTCTCCTGGAGGATCTGCTCGAACAACGGCCGGAACCGGTCCACCTTCCTCGGTCGGCCGATGCGGTGGCCGGGTGTTCTCGTCGCTGAGCATACCGGCCGACCTAGTCACCTACCCTGACGCGGCGAGGCATCTCTGCAGGGCGATGGGCGACGAGGCCATGCAGGTGCTCAACCTGGACGAAGCGCGCAGCCGCAGCCCCCGCTCGCTGACCGTGGATCAGCACGCCCGCACCGTCGGCGGCCCGCTCTACTTCTACCTCGGCCCATGCAAGCGCGGCGGCTGCCGGGCGTCGCGCCCTGGAACAGCCTCGGAACAATAGGGACGCGATCGAAACCTCCGCGCGCCCACGTCGGGCCGCGGTAGATGAGAATACAGTCCACGTTTCAGGGCAGCTGGAAGATACACTGCGCTTCGCATCTCCTGAAGACTTGATAAGGCTTCTTCAGGAGTATTCGGACGCTGTTCAAGATCCTGAGAAGAACGAAAAGCGCGTCGCAGAACTGTAGGCCATCGCGATGAGTGACTTGTCGGTGCGGGGGTGTTTCTTCGCGTATTCGTGGTCACGGCGTGTCTCGGCCATCTACTGGAACGCCGCCGGCATCGCCGGGCGGTGTCAAAATTCAACCACTGTCAGTCAGCGGATGCTAATGGTGCCGTTTCCGACCATACAATTGCAGATTGAATGACGGACGTAATCAACAGAATGTCGCGTCCATAATCCAGGAGAGTCCGGCGGCATATACCGCATAACATAGCCAACCTGTTCTCGTCCAATCAGCTTACCGAATTGATATGCAGGATCGCCGTCTATGTAGTAGCTATATACGTCCGGAAAATCTTCATCCGCTCCTGATGGCTCCATTCCTACTGAATTATATGCGAAATACTTGACGGGAATGTCTGGCATCTCTCTGGCAACATGCTGAGACACCATGCCTCCCAGCGAATGTCCGGCAACGAAAAACGCGTCGAAAATATAGCTGGGCCTAGTGTTACGACGTCCATAGAAATAGGATACTACCGAGACAGCAAGGTCAAGAGCACAGACTTTCCTACTATTTCTCTCTTTGAAGTCGTGATCTCCTCAGGGTTGGAAAAGTCTGTTCCTTTGATCGCTATGCCTGGATTTCCGTTGACATCTGCCTCGACGAAATGAATGATCTCATCCTTGCCGGTGAGGCTGAAAAGCAGTCCAACCAATTTGTGCACCCATCCGCCGTCCTCATCAGATTCTAATCTCTCGATTGGAGCTATCCCTATCTGAACGTGTTTTGGTCCACAGGATGCATATGGAAGAACGCCATCGTTATTCCATTCTATCGCTATCCAGCTTCCGTCTTCGTCGCCGCTGCGTCTGATGTGCTCTGACGCAATTCCTTTCAAATCATCTTCGGATAGATCGGCTATTGCAAATCGGATAACAGGTGAATCAAAACAGTCGAATAGCATATTGACAGGCGAACGATACGTATATGCAGATTCTGCAATCGAAGCATACAAGTGCAACTCAAAAAGCGTCACGGTTGATTCACCCGGAAGTCTGCAATAGGCAGGGTCGTGTTCGGCGAAACTCCAATTGGCGATTAGCCCAAAGGCGATTGCGCGTAGGGCAATCCTTCTCATCTTACTTCTCCGTGGTGAGTTGGGACTTGGGGCATGCTACGAAGCACATGAGAACACGTCAAGAGCCTGGGTAGGGTGCATTCCCGTTCTGTGAGGCCGAACAGAAAACCACTACTACCTCGCGATATCGCCCTGCGTTGCTGCCTTGGTGACTAAACTTGGGTTAGAATCGCAAGAGCAGGGAATCGAGCCGTCAGGCTTCTATGAGGTGGTCCCGAAAAACTGGACAGGTGGTTAAGGTGTGATCCTGGCCAGGAGGAGGGCCAACGAGATGGCGACGAGACGGCGCCGGTTCACGGCGGAGTTCAAGGCACAGGTGGCCATGGAGGCGTTGCGCGGCGACCGCCCGATCCAGGCGATCGCGGCCAAGCACGAGGTATTGCCCGAACCAGGTCTCAGGCTGGAAGCGCCAAGCGCTGGAGGGTCTGCGGGAGGTGTTCGCTGGCGGCGCCAACCGCCGGCAAACCGATCAGGAGACGGTCATCCACGACCTGCACGCGAAGATCGGCGAGTTGATCGTGGAGCGCGATTTTTTGTCACGCGGGCTCGGGCGCTGAGCGTGCAGCAACGACGCACGATGACCGAACGCGACCACCCCAGCCTGAGCCTGAGCGCTCAGTGCCGGCTGCTGGCGCTGAGCCGCTCGACGTTGTACTACCAGCCGAGCGGACACAGCGCCGAGACGCTGGCGCTGATGCGCCGCATCGACGAGCTGTATCTGGACTACCCGTTCTACGGCAGCCGCCAGATGGCGCGCCATCTGGCGCGCGAGGGAGTGACGGTCGGCCGGCACCGGGTGCGGCGGCTGATGCGGCTGCTGGGCCTGGAGGCGATCTACCGCAAGCCGCCGACCACCGTGGCGAACCCCGAGCACCGCGTCTATCCGTATCTGCTGCGAGGTGTTGCGATCGAGCGGGCGAACCACGCGTGGTGCGCCGACATCACCTACATCCCGGTGCAGGGCGGGTTCCTGTACCTGGTGGCGGTCATGGACTGGGCCACGCGGCGGGTGCTGGCGTGGCGGCTGAGCAACACCATGGACACCGAGTTCTGCCTGGAGGCGTTGAGCGAGGCGCTGGAGCGCTACGGGACGCCGGAGATCTTCAACACCGATCAGGGCAGCCAGTTCACCAGCGTCGCGTTCACGGCAGCGTTGCAGGACGCCGGCATCCGGTGTTCGATGGACGGCCGCGGCCGGTGTCTGGACAACGCGTTCATCGAGCGGCTGTGGCGATCGCTGAAGTACGAGGCGGTGTACCTGCGCGAGCTGGCCGACGGCTTCGCGGCGCAGCGGGTCATAGATGATTGGATGGAGTACTACAACCCATCTTGATAGCGCACATCTCTCTATATTGTTTCCTCAAATAGACTTCTCTGACTCGTCTCCGGTACCGCGGGGTGCAGACGGTGAGCACGGGCAGACCTCGCGATCTCTTGACCGCTGGTCCCCTCGAGATCCTCGCGGCTGAACAGCCATGGCCCGTCGCTCAACGGATGAAGGGCGTCGATTCTCCCTTGTTCGGCCGCGATGCGCAGGGTGCGCGGCGCAACGCCTGCCAACGCCGCCGCGTTGCGAAGGTTGAGCCAAGGCTCGTTGCCGGATTCGTCAGGACGGAACACCGGGATCTTGTACGTCGAGCGCAAGGCGGTCACCCGTGCACGGGTCCACCGGTTTCCGTTACCGGTCGTCAGACCATTGCGGTTCAGGAACCCGGCGATGACGTCATCTTTTGCGATCAGGGCAAGGGTACGTACTGCTTCGACCGTATCGTTCGGGGCGGTGTTACGCTGTCCGCGCCGACGCTTGGGCAGGCGATGCTCGGTATGGGCGCCACCAGCCCAGTGCAGTACCAGAACGATCTCGGCGGTATCGTCATCGATGTCCCCAACGGCTTCTTCGAGGACCGTGCGCACGATCCGCTTCTTCAGTCGAACGTCGGTGCTCGGCGCCGCCCACACCGTGGCCAAGTCGGCAGCCAATGTGGTGAATGAGACCGCCTCGACATCGGTCGATGGCGGCGCGACCGCATCGTGGTGCGCGATCCGCTTCTCGATGTCCGTGACTCGGACCAGGGCGTTGTTCCAGCGGGATTCCAGCTCGCCAGTCACCAGTCGGTTCTCCGGATCCGCGGCATCGTACTGGCGAAATGCCCGTTCGGCCGCATAGCGCGCTGCTTCGAGGTCGCGCATCATGTGTTCGAGCGCTTGGTCCCGCCGGGCGATCGTCTGTTCCTCGGCGGCCAGGGCCGCTTCAACAGCGGCCGGCTGGATCGCGGCCAGCACCGCTGCCTCGACGGTGTCATCCACGCGCAGGCCGCCGAAGCCGATGCAGTTCGGTTCGCCGTAATCCAGCCGGCCGCGGACACAGCTATAGCGGGGAATGTTGCCGTGCTTGCCCGTGTACTGGACGGTCATCTTGCGTCCGCAGCGCCGGCAGCGCAGCAACCCGGACAGCAACGCCGCCCCATGCTTGGGAGCACCGCGCGTACCGGCAGACGGGATGTTGTCGCTCACCATCATACGGATCGCTTCGGCACGCTCCCACTCCACGTAGCCCTCATGCGTGCCGGGCTTCAGAGCCAGCCATTCGTCACGGGTCTTGCGCCGCGTGCCCACTGTCGCACCAGCGCCATCATAGCGCACGGTCACACCGGTCTTGCCGTAGGCGTAGGCTCCGCCATAGGCAGGGTTGGCGATGACCTTATAGATCGTGGAATAGCGTGGGCGCTTCCAGACGATCTCGCCGTTGTCCTGCCGGGTTGGCAGGTCGAGTCGGTGCTCCAGGAACCAGAGCAGCGCTTGGCGCACACTGCCCAGCTCGGCCACCTTGTCGATGATGAGGCGAATTGCCTCCTGCACTCGCCGATCGGGGTCCTTCTCCAATCGGTCACCGACCTTGACGAATCCGACCGGGGCGGCCACCACGAGCTCGCCGCGCTTTGCTTTCGCATGGCGGGCTGCAAGCGAACGCTGGCGCAGCAGATCGAGCTCGTACTCGTTGAGACTACCCTTGAGGCCAAGCAGCAACCGGTCGTTGCCCAGCCGGGGCGCATAGACGGCCTCCTGATCGATGAGCAGCGTGTCGACGACCCGGCACATCTCTACCAACTGTTGCCAGTCACGGCTGTTGCGGGCGAAGCGCGAAACCTCTCGTGCGGCGACCGCCCCCACGTGGCCCAGGCACACTTCGGCGACCATGCGCTCGAAGCCGGCACGCGCCGTGCCGTCGGCCGCGGAGCGGCCCAGATCCTCGTCGATCACCTCGATGTCAGACCAGCCAAGCCGTGTGAGGCGCTCGCGCATGGCGTATTGCAGCGCTTGGCTCTCCCGATTGTGCGTCACCTGATACGCCGACGATTGACGTACGTACAGGACCGCTTTACGTGCCCGGTGTTGGGCACCAACCTTCTCAGCGGTCATCCGTGTCCCTCTCCGCGCCGGGCGTCTCGCTGCGCGCGTGCGCGATCAGGACACGCGCGAGAAGACCGACCACCCGCTGGCGGGTCCGCTCCGCAAGGTGGTCCCAGATCGGTGGACTCGGCGCAAACAGATCGAGCGTACGGTTCGGTTGAATTCGGCGACGGTTGGCGTCCATGGTGGCCTCCTGATTTCTCACCAGCAGAGGGTACCGCCGCAGAATCAGGCACCTCGTCGCCGCCCCGCGACGGGGAAACCTCGGCGAGCAACGTGCGTAGCGCCTGCAAAGCGTCCACGCTCGTTACCGGTTCGGTGCGACGGCGCATGTGCCGGCAACACGCCGCGTCCAGCATCCATTTCGGTATCTCCAGCGTACGCACCGCAGGCTCGCCGTCCACCATCGTGCACCGCGCTATCGCGCCCGTCGGCCGTCGAATCACGTTATGGACTCGGACCAACCTCCCAGCCCACGGATGCCAAGCGTAGGCAACCTCGTGCTCCTCGGGACCGGTAACGTGAGCGTTGTGTCGTTGAGTTGTACAACGAGGTCCGCCCGCACTCGGCGCTGGGCGGCCGCACGCCGGGCGAAGCGTATCGAGACGGTGGGCCGGAACTCGAAAAGGAGGTGGCATAGCCGACATGGACATCAGGTGGCGCCGGCGGGCTGCGAGCGTTTCCGAGGGCGGCGTGGTGCACGATTCGTGGAATATATTCACATTATCCACAGGCTCGTTCACCCCCTCCCCCGCGCCCCCACCCCCTTTTACCGCCGCCTGTATCTCACGAGTGAGGGTAGGTTGACAACTAACTGGTTACACCTTAGCCTACCCCTTGAGCTGTCCAACCGACCGGGACCACGTCATCTACGCGGCACGCTCCGCCATCTGAAGGAGCATTTCGATGCGGACGACCCGCTGCAGAGCATCGTCCAGGCATTCCGGGAGAGGCTTGACCGTTTCGGTGAGGCCGACGGCTTGTCGCGGTGAGTGGCGAAATCCATGGCCACTCGCGCACGTCCTCATCTTCGCGCAAGCTTCATGAGCCGCCGTTCGACGGCCGTGTCAGCGTCAACGGGTAAGCGCGGCCATCACGTCGTCTGGTGTGAACAGTCGGTCGATGCGTCCGGTCGTCTGTGCGGTTCCGCCCAACCAGCAACTCGTGACGATGCGCTTGCCTTGTGCCATCGGGACTCTCTCTCCCGTCTGTCGCAGTCGCCGATCGATGGCGTCCAGGTCGAACCGCCTCTTCCTGTCGGACCACTTACACTCGCCGAGCAGAAGCGACTTCCGGTCGAGCGAGAGCGCGACGACATCGACGTCGGCCTGCTTGCCGCCGGTCGGGGACCAGGCCGACGCGGCGCCATACGGTGGGTCGAATCCGGGAATCCATGGCACCGATGCGCGGCAGAGTTCCTCCCAGCATGCCGCGAAGAAGCCCTGGCGGTCCCGCTGCCAATCATGGACGGCTTCACGCGTCATGCCCTGTGCCAGTGATGACTCGTACGGCAGCATGAATCTGAAGTAGAAGCGCAGGAACGGGTCGTTGAGGCGATACAGGGCGCGCCGAGACTTCTTCGGGTCTTCGCCGAACGGCACGTCGCGGCGGACGTACCCGAGCTCACAGAGCTGTACCAAGGGCCGCGACAGGCTGGAAAGCGGCTTGGCCATCCTGGCCGAGATCTCCGCAGGACGATGGCACCCGCTGCCGATGAGCGAGAGAATCGAGTACGGCTGCACCGCGCTGCGAAGGTCGTCGAGCAACAGCCTTCCCGGCTCGTCGTGCAGGACGCCGCGCGGGTTCCACACAAGATCCTCCAGTGCTTCGTCCTGGTCGCCGTACTCCGAAGCCAGTTCCCAGTACCGAGGAACGCCGCCCCAGGTAGCGTACGCCCGGACCGCGTCCGTGGAATCGAGCGCCAGCGCATGCCTCACCCAGCCGGCGGACAGAGGCTCGATCTTGAGGACTTCCCTCGCCCGGCCATAGAGGGGGGCACTGCGATCCATGACCATGCCCTGCATCATCCGCTGCGACGATCCGCACAGAATCCATGCGACGCTCCCGGCCTGACGGTCGATGTAGCGCTGCAGGATGCTCGGAAGGGCAGGGTCGGCCTGCGCCAGATAGGGGAACTCGTCGACGCACACGTGAAGGCGTCGATCCGCACGCGCGTACAGAGACGCCAGGAGCTCATCCCAGGTGCGGTACCGGACCTTGTCGAAATCCGTCAGCCGGCGGGACAGTTCGGCGGCGAGCGACTCCAGTTGCAGCGGCGTTTCGCGTTGGTCCGCCTGGAAGTAGAAGTGCTGCGGCTCGAGTACGCGCTGGAGCAGGGTAGACTTTCCGCACCGTCGACGACCGTACACGACGGCAAGCTCCGCGGTTGGGTTCCGCAGGAAACGGTGGAGCCGGCGTGTTTCATCGTCACGGTCGTGGAAGGCAACTCTCACAGTATATGTTTCTCAAGTTGTATGTTTTACAAGCATACAACTTCTCGGGCGCATGTCAACGCATTTCCGAGACATCGGATCGATAGCCCGCTCGACGATAGCCGTGCCGGTGCCTACCATCGCGGACCATGGTGCGCCGTGACGACCGAAGGCGAGGGCGACCGAGCCTGAGGGCATGCTGCGCAACTCCAGCGGGTGGAAGTCCCGTCCCGGTAAGCGCCGGAGCGCCGGGTAGCAGGCCCCAGGCGTCAGGGGGAGAGCCCTACGTCCAAGCGGGGTGTCGAAAGCCCGTGAGGCGGCGGGAGCCGTACAGCGGGGAGCGAGCACGCGGGCCGCAACATGAAGTGAATCTTGCAGCCTCGACAGATGAACAATCCGGGAGCCGAGCCGCTCATGTCACGGCGAAGGCCACGACCGGTGTGCAAGAGCCGGAGCGCACGCCGGAACCCGGCGGGGTACGGAGAGCAGCACGTGTGCAGGGAGTGGTGCGGAACACGGGAGGCCCGTCTCGACAGCCTGAGTCAGGGCAGGGCGGCTCGTATAAGCCGAAGGCGAAATCGAGAGCCGTCGAGCGGGAGTCCGAGGGGATCGTAGTACCAGTGAGAGCCGTGCGACAGAACGCGGCAGGAGGGAAGGATCCCTACGGTGGTCAGACCGACCGGGGAGGTAAGCGTGAGGGCATGGCCGGCAGGACCGGACCCAACGACCCGCATGAGCGCAAGCTCGTGGACAAAGTGCGAGAACTCCAACGGCGGCTGTGGGCGGCAGCCAAGCGAGCGCCGAAGCGCCGGTTTCACGCGCTGTACGACCGCATCTACAGAGGTGACGTGCTGTGGGAAGCGTGGGAGCGGGTACGACGGAACCGCGGAGCGGCAGGGCTGGATGGCCAGACGCTGGCGGGAGTCGAGCAGTATGGGGTCGAGCGATTTCTTGAAGAGCTGGGCGCCAAGCTGCGAGCAGGCGAATACCGACCGCAGGCGGTCAAGCGGCGGTACATACCGAAGGCAGGAGGAGGCGAGCGGCCCTTGGGCATCCCGACGGTCAGGGACCGGGTAGTGCAGATGGCGGCGAAGCTGGTGCTGGAACCGATCTTCGAGGCGGATTTTCTGCCATGCAGTTACGGATTCCGGCCGAAGCGCGGGGCGGTGATGGCGCTGGAGACCCTGCGCAAACAAGGGGCGAAGGCAGGCCATCATGTGCTGGACGCCGACATTCGGGACTACTTCGGGAGCATCGACCACCGGAAGCTGATGCTGCTGGTGGAACGACGCGTGAGCGACCGGCGGGTGCTGAAACTGATACGGCAGTGGCTGACAGCAGGAGTGATGGAAGACGGGACGGTGAGCGCCAGCGAGGCGGGCACGCCGCAAGGAGGCGTGATCTCACCGTTGTTGTCGAATATCTACCTGCATGTGCTCGACAGCGAGTGGACGAAGCACCATGCACATCTGGGAACCCTGGTGAGATACGCGGATGATTTCGTGATCATCTGTGCGACGGGCAAGGCGTGTGAGCAGGCCGAGGCGCGGGTCCGACAGGTGATGGCGCGCCTTGGGTTGGAACTGAACACGGAGAAGACCCGGCGAGTGAATCTGTACGACGGGCGTGAGGGGTTCGACTTTCTGGGGTGTCATCTGCACAAGCGGATGTCCGGCACGATCTGGGAGCAGCAGCGCAAGCGGCGGTACTTCCTGCACCGCTGGCCATCCGAGCGGTCGATGAGACGGATACGGGAACAGGTGAGGAAGAAGACGGCCCGCGGGAGGAGCCACGCGGACATCCGCGCGGTGATCGCCGACCTGAACCCGCTGTTGCGGGGATGGGCGCAGTACTTCCGAACCGGCAACGCTGCCAAACGGTTCAACCAGCTTGACACCTACGTCTGGCGACGACTGCACCGGCTGCGCATGGAGCGCAAAGGGCGCAATCTACGAGCTGGCGAGGCGAGCCGGTGGACGCGAGACTCCTTCCATCGTCTGGGACTGATACGCCTGCGCGGGACGGTGCGCTACCCGGAGCGTGCGTTCTGGGAGGCTGCGTAATGCTGCCGCTTGAGCGACCACCGGTAAGCCGTGTGCGGGAAATCCGCACGCACGGTTTGAACGGGGGTTTTGACTTCAATCGTCCTACAAGGACAAAGGGGTAAGAATCTACCAATGGGTGAGACGACGACGCCGACGATCCGTCTGACGGACGCGCAGGTGGCCGGCTTCGACCGCGACGGCTTCTTGGTCGTGGAGAACTTGGTCGACCCGGAGCGCGTCGCGGCGCTCGGCGCGCGGGTCCGGGAGTACACGCACGGCGGCCGCGACGCCGGCGCGCTGCGCATGCAGATCGAGCCGCGTGTGACGCGGGGAGAGGAGCGCGTCGACCATCCCGGCGACGGCATCCGCAAGATCGACGGCCTGGTCGAGCACGACGACCTGTTCCGGGCGCTGGGCACCGATCCGGCGATCGTTGCCGTCATCACCCGGATCCTGGGGCCGGACGTGAAGATGTTCCGCAACGCTCTGCTCATGAAGCCCCCGCACGTGGGCTCCTCCAAGGGCATGCACCAGGACGCGCCCTACTGGCCCATCGAGCCGCAGAGCGAGTGCTCCTGCTGGTTCGCCCTGGATGACGCCACGCCGGAAAACGGGTGCATGGGCGTGCTGCCCGGAGCGCACAAGCGTGGTCCGCTGCCGCACGGGCACGTGACGGACGACTACGTCATCGAGGACGACCGCTACTCGATGGACGACCTGGTGCTGGCGCCTGTCAAGGCCGGAGGCGGGCTGTTCTTCCACGCCCTGCTGCCGCATTACACGGCGCCGAACTCGTCCGACCACTGGCGCCGCGCCATCGCCCTGTCCTACATGAGCGCGCGCTCGCGCTACACCGGCGAGGGGCCGGGGCCGGAGTACCTCGGCATCGCCGGCCGGAGCTTTCCCGGCTGCGTGCGCTGACGCCTGGTCAGGAACTGCCGATGGACGGCTCGGCGAGCGGCATGCAGGCTCGGGTTCGCTCCGCGCCGCTGCCGGGCGGCTACCCCGGCGCGACCGCCATCGACGCCGACGAGGTGGCCGCCGTCCGCGAGGTGCTGGAGCGGCGCTCGCCGTTCCGGTATTACGGGCCGCAGGTAGCCGGGGCCGCCGAGGCGCTGGAACGGGCGTTTGCCGCCCGCCTGGGCGTGGCTCACACCCTCGGGGTCAGCTCGGGGACGGCCGCCCTCATCGTCGCCCTGCGGGCGCTCGGGGTGGGGCCGGGTGACGAGGTAATCCTGCCGCCGGCGACGTTCGTCGGCTGCGCCAACGCCGTGGTGGCGGCGGGTGCCGTTCCCGTGTTCGCCGACGTCGACGATGATCTGCAGATCAGCCGCGCCGGCATCGAAGCCTGCATCACGCCCCGTACCAGGGCGATCATGGCCGTGCATTGGCGCGGGCTCGCGGTGCCGCTGCAGCCCATCCTGGACATCGCGAACGCGCACGGAATTCCGGTCATCGAGGACTGCGCGCAGTCTCTCGGAGCCCGCGACGACGGCTTTGAGGTCGGTGCCCGCGGCCGGATCAACGCCTTCAGCTTCCAGATGAACAAGGTGCTCACCGCCGGCGAGGGCGGGATGGTCGCCACCGATGATCCGGATCTGGCCGCCCGGACGATCACGCTGCACGACAACGGCTCCGCCCGCAAGGGGAACGGCCTCGTCCCGGAGACCACCGGGCTGTTCGGCGAGAACTACCGCCTGACCGAGGTCGCCGCCGCCATCATGCGGGTCCAGCTCGGCAAGCTCGACCAGGTGCGGCGGCGGCTGCGGGAGGTGTGCGGCATCATCGGCAGCGCCGTGAAGGACTGCGCCGGGGTCCGCCTTCGCCGGCGCGCCGGCAGCGACGCGGACGTGGGCGCCTCCGCGATCCTGATCTTCGACACGGCGGAGCTGGCAGCCGCCGCGAAGGAGGCACTGGCGGCGGACGGCGCCCCGCTCTCGACCCCGTATGGCGGCCGGCCCATCTACCTGCGGGACGTGTTCCAGCAACAGCGGCTGTGGCATGCCGGCGCCGGCCCGTGGGATCCGCGCATCTACCACGGAGACGTCAGCTACGCGCCGGGGACGTGCCCGACAGCCGAGGAGATCCTCCCGCGGGTGGGGGAATACACCCTGTCCCTGGACTGGAGCGAGCGGGACGCGCACGACGTGGCGGCGGCGATCACCCGGGTCATGGGACGGGTGGGGTGACACGGCCCAACCTGCTCCTGGTGGTGCCGGACGGCATGCAGGCGCAGACCACGTTTCCCGAGTCGCCGTGCCGCACGCCCAACGTCGACCGGATCGCGGAGCGCGGCCTGCGTTTCCGCCGTGCCTATACCGTGCAGTTTACCTGCTCGCCCGCCCGCGCCAGCCTGATGACCGGGGTCCTGCCGCACAACCACGGCGTGCTGCAGGTCGAGCACACCGTGGACGACGATCAGTGCGTGCTGCGCACCGAATACCCGCACTGGGCGCAGCGCCTCGTCGATGCCGGCTACCGCACCGCCTATTTCGGCAAATGGCACATCGAGCGCAGCAACGACCTGCGCCGCTTCGGGTGGCAGGAGGGGGGCAGCGATCACGCTGCCGCGCAGCGGGCGCTGGGGGCGGGGGTCACCGCGACCGCCGACCTCCTCGACGGCGCCGATCCGGTCCGCTACGACGAAGGCCCCGAGGGCTATCGCCCGGTCCTGCACTACGCGGCAACGCCGATACCGACCGAGCGGCGCCCCTTCGCGGCGACGACCCGCGCCGCGCAGGAGTTCCTGGAATCCGCGGCTGCAGGCAGCGAGCCCTGGGCCTGCTGCGTCAGCTTCGCGGAGCCCAACGTCCCCCTCGTCGCCAACCGCGACGCCTACCTCGGGTACGACCCGGACGCGATCGACCTGCCCGCCAACCTGGGGGACACCTTCGCCGCCAGCCCCGCCATCTACCGCCGCCAGCGCGAGGTGTTCGGCGCCATCGGCGAGCGCGAGTGGCGCCAGGCGCGGGCGGTGTACTACGCCCTCATCGGCGAGCTCGACGCGCAGGTGGGAGCGCTCCTGGACCAGCTCGAGCGGCTGGACGTTCTGGACGACACGATCGTCGTGTTCATGAGCGATCACGGCCGCTACGTCGGTGCCCACGGGTTCGACGCCCACAACTTCGGCGCCTTCGAAGAGGCCTACCGGATTCCGCTGGTCATCGCCGGACCCGGGGTCGTGGCCGACTCCGACGTCGACGCGGTCGTCTCTCTGGTGGACGTGGCGCCGACGCTGCTGGAGCTGACCGGCGCGGCCCCGATCGATGCGCCCGACTCCCGGTCCTTCGCCGACCTGCTGCGCGACCCGGTCGGTGCGGCGGCGCGCTACGACAGCGCCTACGCGGAGTCCTGCGGCAACCGTTTCCTGATGACCCAGCGCATCCTCTGGCAGGGAACGTGGAAGTTCGTCTTCAACGGCTTCGACTACGACGAGCTCTACGACCTCGCCACCGATCCCGACGAGCTGGTCAATCTGGGCGCCGATCCCCGGCGCGCGCAGCGCCGCCGGGACATGATGGCGGAGATCTGGCGGCGCGCCCGCGCGACCGGCGACCAGAGCATCGTCGACACCCACTACGCGCCGATGCGTATCGCCACGGTCGGTCCCGAGATCTAGCGGAGATCGCCCATCAGCGGCTCCATCACGTTGCGGCAGATGGCCGACGCGGACGTGAGGTTCGCGGACCGCATCCGCGACAGCGCCGGCTGGAACCAGACTCTTCAGGACTGGCAGCGGCTGCTGCGGCACGATCCCGCCGGCTGTTTCGTCGCCGAGTGGAACGGCCGGCCGGCCGGCACGGCGACGACCACGATCTACTCGCAGGACCTGGCCTGGATCGGCATGGTGCTCGTCGATCCCGACCTGCGGCGGCGGGGGATCGGCACGGCGCTGCTGCAGCACGGTATCGAGCATCTGCGGCAGTCGGGGGTGGGCTGCATCAAGCTGGACGCCACGCCCCTGGGCCGGCAGGTCTACGATCCGCTCGGGTTCGTTGCGGAATGGAGCCTTTCGCGCTGGGAGACAGCGGAGCTCGCGGCCTGTCCGACGCGGATCGACGCGACATCCGATCAGGGTGCGCGGCCGCTGGACAGAGGCGACATCGGTCGCGTCGCGGATCTCGATGCTGGCGCGTTCGGCGTTGCCCGCAACCGGATGCTGTCGATGCTGGCTGGGCAATCGGCAGCGCGCATCCGCAGGGACGGAACCGGGCAGGTGATGGGGTATGGCATGCTGCGGCCCGGCCAACGTGCGAACTACCTCGGACCCATGGTCGCTCAGGATGAGTCGAGCGGGGTCGCGCTGGCACACGACCTGCTGAGGAGCACTCCGGGCCGTCGCCTGTACTGGGACGTTCCCGATGACAATCACGCTGCAATCCGTGTGGCGGAGCGGTACGGCATGCAGCGCCAGCGCACCCTGATGCGGATGTATCTCGGCCGGAACGTCCGTCCGGGCAGTCCGTCGGCCCAGTGGGCGATCGCCGCGCCGGAAATCGGCTAGCGCCTCGAAATCGTTCGCTATTCCGTCGCTCGCTGCCAGCGCCACGCCCTACGTCCTGTCCGCGGCCCTTCGGCCATGTCGGCAGAATGGAAGACGGCGCGCGGACCCCTTCGCTACGGGATCTTGGCGACCACGTCTGGTATCCGTTCCATATGATGTTCGCGGGTTCCTTGGCTGAGCATCCCACACCAGAGCGCCGGTCCAGGGCCGCTCCCGGTATCACAACGAGAGCCGGCTGCCCGACGCACCGGTGCTGGATTCCCCGTATCTTGAACGGTACGGCCGCGTTGCCGACGGGGTTGTCAGGTGCATCTCAAGATGGTTAGTGTTGGAGCATGTTGACAGAGGTGCCCGTTGATCGCAGAGAGTCCAATAACCGCTTCCACAAAGAAATACGCGACCCTCTCAAGAAGGACGGCCAGCGCCTCGGACACGTTGAAGAAGCAAGCCATGCGGCAAACGGCGAACGCGAAGTTCGCGAGCCAACGCGGAGGAGGAATCATGCCCTATAAACTGTCAGATACGCCTGGAGCGATTGATTTTCACTTTATCAAATCGGCTCATTACAGGGTTATTCATGCGGACGGTGTGTGGGGAGGGGTAACTCCCTCCGGCAACATCGCGCTCAGCATTTTCTCCGAGCGCTTGCCGATACCGACATTAGTGAAGAATCGTATCAAAGACGATAGCCAGATAGGTGAAGAGATAGACGAAGAGCGCAATACGAGAACTGGTGTTGTACGGGAGGTGGAAACTGAAGTGATTATGAATAAAGCCACCGCTACCGTGTTTTTGGATTGGTTGAAGCGATACGTAGAAGAGCTGCCATGACGGGTTCCGTTTCTATGGCCAGGGGCGGTTCGTTCATTCCATCACTCGATCGTTTCTTGAGAGCAGCGAGGGAGATGCGCGCTTTACTGCCTCTCGGTCGCGTTCGCCGAGTTACTCCAAGGGGAACCATTGCCCACTGGAAAGAGGTTCCGCAATCGGAACGGTTTTCTGATGCGATAGATGAAGCGTTGGCCGAGTTCGCTGATGGCACGAGCCCGGTCGTGGGCGGCTTGGCGAGGAAGCTTGTTGAAGCCGTAAGAGATCACACCATTGAACCGGAAGTCACCGTTGATGATGTGGATGGCGCACTCGCATTCGATCTTCGACTAAAGAGCGGGGATCTGATGTTCGGCGAGTTGCAAGCCGACGGATCGCTCAGCGTCACCGTTCTTGACGACCGTAGTGAACCCACGTCTGTGAAGAAACATCTTCCGGTTACAAGCGAATCGCGATTCGTGGAGTTTCTCCAATCTCCGGGCCAGGATTGACTGTTCCTGGCGACCACCGATTATGCCGGTTTGTTCGCGAGCGCGACTGGAGTATCCGGGACAAGCGACCGAAACCGGGGGCGTTCAAGCAGAAGGAGTTATCCGTTTGGAATTGCGAGAAGTTGGATGACCAACAAGCTTCACTAGATGATCTGCGGATCGAACATCTTGCGGGATGCGGACAAGCACACCACACGGCGCAGGACTATCTGGACTACGCCAGGGAAGCGCGGAGCAAAGAGAACACGACGCTAGCCGTGCAAGTAGCGTGGCGAGCGGATGACGAATGTGTCCAGTCGGCATGGCGCAAATGGAGAGATGCTCATGTGCAGGTAGAAGCTGTGGCAGGACCGGAGCAATTCACGGCCTTGTATCGCCGTCTCCTCGCTACAAGGTGCCGTCATCGGGTGCCCCCTGATTCGCATAGCCGCTGAACGGTCGACTTGCCCGACTTCTGTTGGGTGACTCCGGCGTGCCCGACGCCTTGATGTCGTGTCGGCGCCGGGCGCTCGGCGAGCCCCGGCACAGGCGCGGGGTCGAGGCCCACGGCCGGCAGCGGCCAAGTGACTTGAGGCAGCCTCTCACCGGGTTCAGGCGGATCGAGGATGTCGAGTCCGCCAAGGCAGCCGTTGGGGGCACTGGGTAGTCTGGTAGATCATGTCCGTAACGGTGGACCTTACCGCTCGCGGGGCAATCCGACAGAATCCTCGCGAAGCATGAGCGCAAGGTACGACGGCATTATCCTGGGGACCGGTCACAACGCCCTGGTGCTGCAGGCCTACCTCGCGCGCTGCGGGCTCAAGACGCTGTCGCTCGAACGATGGGACGTGCCCGGCGGGGGGCTGGCGACGGTCGAGAACCCGCGGATCGCGGGCGTGATGCACAATCCGCACTCGTTCTATCACCGCGCCCTGAACCGGATGCCGTGGTACGACGATCTGGAACTGGCGGCCCAGGGCGTCCGCTACCTGGAGCCGGAGCTGAACGTGGCGCTGCTCACCGGAGAGGGGCGCAGCCTGCAGTGGTGGACGGATTTCGAGCGAACCCGGGCGTCATTCCACGAGTGGTCGCCCGCGGATGCGGAGGCGCTCGCCAGGCTGGTCGAGGAGTTCCGGCCGATCGTCGAGCACATCCTGGTTCCGGAGTCGCGGTCGCCACCCCTGGAACCGTCGCTGCGGCGGCGCCTGTTGAGCCGGTCGAGCCTGGGCCGACGGTTGCTGGAAGTGTCGGCCCTCTCGCCCCTGGAATTCGTCACCCGGAGCTTCTCTCATGACGTGATCCGGGCAGGGCTGCTGTTCTTCAACGGATTGCGAGAGGTCGATCTGCGCATGAAGGGCTTCGGCCACTCGATTCCGGCGCTGCTGGCGTCCGCCGGCAAGGCTCAGATGTGCGTCGGCGGATCGGTTCAGCTCGCTCGGGGCCTGGTAGCGGACATCGAAGCCCATGGAGGCGAGGTTCGGTGCGGCGTGAACATCCGGCGGCTGCACGTCAGGCATGGCCGCGTCGGTGAGGTGGAGCTGGAGGACGGCGAGCGGTTGCAGGCGACCCGCTTCGTGGCCTCGGGCCTCAATCCGGGGCAAACGTTCCTGCAACTGCTGGCGGAATCGGATGCCGGCCCCGCTCTCCGAAGGAGCGCCCGGGGCTTCCGCTACAACGTGATCGCGCCGCTGTTCGGCCTGCACCTGGCCCTGTCTGAACCGCCCTCCTACGCCGCCGCGGCCGCGGACCCGGATTTGCGGAACGCGTTCATGGTCATTCTCGGCCTGGAACGATTCGGCCAGTTTCAGGACATCGTCGACGCGCACGAGCGGGGCCGGATACCGCCGACCGTCGCCTGGGGCTCGTGTCACACCCGGTTCGACCGCACCCAGGCCGGACCGGGCACCCACGCGGCGTTTCTGTGGGAGAAGGTCCCCTACCACTTGGGCGGGGACGCGTCCAACTGGGACGCGCACCGTGACGAGCACGGCGAACGGTTGCTGCAGTTCTGGAGGCGCTTCGCACCGAACCTCCGTGAGGACGTGATCCTGGACCGGTTTGCGCTCAGTCCGCTGGATACCGTTTCCCGGCTGCCGAACATGTCGCAGGGCGACCTGCTGGTCGGCTCGTTCGCCAACGACCAGGTCGGCTACAACCGGCCGTTTCCGGGAGCCGGCTGCTATCGCACGGCGTTGGAGGGCCTGTACCTGTGCGGCGGCTCCACCCATCCGGGAGGAAACGTGACCGGGCTGTGCGGCTACAACGCCGCCAGCGTGATCGCTGGTGGTGAAGATGCGCGTGTCGTCGAGCTGGATCGACGAGGTGTAGCCCTGATCGGCGAGGGCGGCCTCCGGCGTCTTGCGCACCAGCCAACTGGTGCGTCCCCAGCTCCCCCCGCCGTCGTTGCTGATCGAGGCGTAGATCCCGTACGGCGGCAGGCGGCGGCCGTAGGTCAACAGCAGCCGGCCGTCGCGCAGCTTCAGCAGCCGCGGACAGGCACCCGACTGGATGGTGGTGGGCGCGGGACGGTTCCAGGTGGCGCCGGCGTCGCGGGACTCGTTCTGCCAGAACAGGCTGCGCGCTTCGCGGTCGCCGGTCGTCGTGCGGTGCAGGCCGAGCAGGTGGCCGGGCTCGAGCTCGATCACGGCCGGCTCGTTGTAGTCGCGGGTGCCGGTGCTGCCGCGCGCCATCACCGTCCCCTCGGACCAGGTGGCGCCGCCGTCGTGGGAACGGTACAGCACCGAGGAGTTGGGGTCCCCGTCGAGCGAGACGTAGGCCGGGATCAGCAGCGTGCCGTCGGCGGTACGCACCGGCGGCGCGCAGGCATGTGCCTTGTCGCCGACCAGCATGGCGTGCTCCAGGCGCCACGTGAGCCCGTAGTTCTCGCTCCAGCACCACAGCGCACCGACGTTGCTGTACGCGAACGGCGGCACGCCGGTGTCGGGGCTGCCGCCGACGTACGGGTACTCCTTGCGCGGCGGGTCGCGGAAGGAGATCCGCTCGGTCTCGTGCCAGTGGACGACCTCGTGCGCGGCCAGCGCGCCGCCCACCTTGCCGTCGCCGAGGTAGATGAGCCCCAGCTCCTGTCCGCCGCCGGCACCCATCTGCGACGCGGCGTCGACCTCCCAGGTCTCGCCCAGGTCGTAGGAGCGGATCAGCGTGATGATCGAGCGCGGATGGGTGTGCCTGATCCCCTCCACCCGCGGCGCCTGCCGAACGCCATCAGCAGCTCGTCTCCCTCCATGCGGATGACATGGGGAAAGGCCGAGTAGGAGGCGGGGTCGTAGAACGCTCGCGTCTGCCGGGCGGCAGGCGCCGGGCGGGGCAGGAACTCCTCTGCCACGTCAGCCTCCAGCCAGCTCGGCGGCCAGCTCCCGGGCCCGCTCCAGGGTGGTGCTGCGCTCCTCCAGCATGCGCCGCCGCACCGCGTCGCGCAGGTCCGCGTCGGCGTGGGTGGTCACGTACAGCGCGCGGCTGGTCACGACCGCGTCGATCTGCTGGGCCGTGCGCCGCACCTCGGGTCCGCTGGTGTGCGCCAGCCAGTTGGCGTACGCGCCCTGCGGCTGGTAGCGGAAGTCGCAGGAGAGCCGCAGCCGGTCCGAGGTGTTGGGGTACCCCTTGTGCAGGGTCATGCTGGCGAAGACGACCAAGTCGCCGGGGCTGTACGTGGTGGTGACCCACCGCTCGTCCGCAGACGGCAGCTCAAACACCTGGTCCTTGGCGGTCTTCAGGGAGCTCGACGCCGCCCCGGTCTGCGCGCGCACGCCGCCGCGATGGGAGCCGGGCACCACGGCCAGTCCGCCGAGCAACTCGTCGATCTCGGTGAGCGGGATCCAGGCCGTACAGAAGTCCTGCGTCAGGTACCCGAGCTGCGGGCTGCCGTCCTGGTGGGCGCCGACGCCGAGCGGCGCCGCGCCCTCCGGATCGGGCGGGATGATGCGCAACAGCCGCTGCTTCCACACCTGCACCGGACCGTCGTAGATCGTCTCCAGCACGGCGCGCACCTCCGGCGACTCCGCGAGCCGGTTGAAGGAGTCGAGCTGTACGGCCCGCTGGTAGTAGACCAGGTACTCCTCTTCGGTGGGCGGCGGCCCGCCGCTCCAGAGCGGCGGCGCGGTTGGGCTCTCCAGGATGTGGCAGTCGTGCAGGATGGCGATGAGGTCGTCGCGCACGCGACGCACCAGGTCGCGGTCGAGCGCGCCGCGCAGCAGCAGGTAGCCGTGCTCGTCCAGCAGCGCCCTGAGGCGGTCCGGGTCGCCGGCCGCCGCGGTGGCGTCGAGCATCGACGAGCCCGGATCGGCCATCAGTCGCCCGGCTTCGCGCGAAACGCCTCGATGCCGGCGCGTGCCGCGTTGGTGAGCAGCACGAAATCCGGCCCGTACCCCAGGTAGGTAAGTCCCCGGTCGCGCCAGTGGGTGAGGTCTTCCGGGGTGGCGGAGCCGATCCCCAGGGCGACCCCGCTGGCCGCGCACACCTCGATCGCACGCTCCACGACCTTCTCCATCTCGGGGTGTGGCATCTCGAAGGGGCTCACGCCGTGGTTCAGGTACAGGTCCCAGAGGCCCAGGTACAGCGCGTCCACTCCGGGAACGGCCGTGATCTCCTCGAGGTCTTCCATCGCTTCCCGCGTCTCCAGCAGAAACGAGACCAGGATGTTGTCGTTGGCGCGGGCCAGGTAGTCGGGGTAGTCAAGGGTGTACTGCGACGCCCGCAGTGGGCCGAAGCCGCGGATCCCGTCGGGCGGATAGCGGGTCGCGCGCACGACCTCCCGCGCCTGCTCGGCTGAGCGCAGCAGCGGCACGATGATGCCGAGGGCGCCGATGTCCAGCGAGCGCTGGATGAACACCTGGTCGGAGCTGGGGATGCGGACGATCGGCACGGCGTCGGTGCCGTTGATCGCCATGAGCATGTGCTGGACCTCGGCCATGTCCAGCCCGTTGTGCTCCATCTCGATGACGATGAAGTCGAATCCGGAATGGGCCATCTGCTCGGCGACGTTCGGGCTGCCCATGCCCAGGAAGCAGCCGACCGTCGCCTGGCCGGCCTTGAGTTTCCGTCTGACGTGATTGGTTTTCATGGTGGCTGTGTGCCGGCGGCACCGGCCGCCAGAGCATAGTCGGCGGCCGTCTCCCGGTCGAGCAGGGCCGGCAGGCCATCGTTCCGTCCCGGTCTCAGCCTTGTCAGCGGCCCTCTTTCCGTCGAAGGTTGGAGGCAAGATGGCGACCTATCCAGAACTGATCGACAAGGCCGTGGTCGTGACCGGGGCCGGCCGCGGCATCGGACTGGCGATCGCGCGGCGTTTCGTGACCGAGGGCGCGCGCGTGCTGCTGACCGACGTCGCGGAGGGCGACAGCGCCGAGGTGATCGGCCTGGCCGAGCGGCGCGGCACGCGCGCGGCGTACCAGCCGATGGACGTGACCTCCGCGGAGCAGGTGGAAGGGGCGATCGCCCGCGCGGTGGAGCTGTTCGGGCGCCTGGACTGCATGGTCTGCAACGCCGGCATCTGCGAGGTGGCCCCCTTGGTGGAGGCGAGCGAGGCGAGCTTCGACCGGCAGATGACGGTCAACGCCAAGGGCGCGTTTCTCACCGCGACGGCCGCCGCGCGGCAGATGCTCCGCCAGGGGCACGGCGGCCGCATCATCATCAACGCCAGCGGCGCCGGGAAGATGGCGCCGGGCAAGGAGGCCCCGCTCGGGGTGTACGCCATGAGCAAGCATGCCGTGGTCGGCCTGACCCGCCAGTTGGGCGTGGAGCTGGCCGCCGACGGGATCCTGGTCAACTGCATCTGCGGCGGCATCGTCGACACGGAGATGTGGAACGTGATCGATCGCGGCGTCACCGGCCCCAGCGGCGCGGCGCCCGGCTCGTTCAAGGCGGAGGCGGTGGCATCGGTGCCGATCGGGCGGATCCAGCGGCCCGAGGACATGGCCAACGTGGCGGTCTACCTGGCCGGTGACGAATCCGACTACATCGCCGGGCAGACGTTGAACGTCTCCGGAGGCCGGCTGCCTTACTGATGTGGACAATTCAGCCGCCACACCCTCGAGAGACGGCCGTTCTGCTATCCCTGCCTCAGTGTCGGGTCTGACTCGGTAGCCGTTTGGTCCAGAGTGCGTCCTTCCCCAGCGATCCCTCCGTGTCCCGCGCGCCCGTGCACGATCCCTGTGACATGGTAGGCTGGCGCCACGGCATGGAGATCGGTGTTGGTGAGCGCGCGGCCGCTCCCCTTCGGCACCGCGTGCAGTAGGCGTTGCAGGCATGGCGTTTCAGACCCCGATCACGATCGGCAAGGCACTCGGATCCATCGAACGCCGGGAGTACGTGCTACCCGCCATCCAGCGGGAGTTCGTCTG
Organism: Spirochaetia bacterium; assembly: GCA_965208175.1. Taxonomy (GTDB): domain Bacteria; phylum Spirochaetota; class Spirochaetia; order SZUA-6; family Bin103; genus CATQHW01. Next base: position 545,689 of record CBDBOG010000002.1, read on the forward strand.
GTGGCCCGACCAGATCGAACGACTGTTCGACAGCCTGATGCGGGGATACCCGATCGGCTCGTTCCTGTTCTGGATCGTCAGGAGCGGAAGAACAGATCAGTACAAGTTCTACGACTTCATGCTCGACTACCACGAGCGGGACAATCCCCACTGCGCGTCGGTCGGCGTGATCAACCGAGACGAGATCACAGCGGTGCTCGACGGCCAGCAACGACTGACCGCGCTGAACATTGGCCTGCGCGGCAGCTACGCTTACAAGCTGCCGCGCAAGTGGTGGAACAGCCCGGACGCGTTTCCCACGCGACATCTGTACCTGAACATCCTCGCCGAGGCGGACGAGAACGAGGCGGGAATGCAGTACGACTTCCGTTTCCTGACCCGCGCGGAGGCCGAACAGCGGGACGAGACCCACTGCTGGTACCGGATCGGCGATGTCCTACAGACGAAAAGCGCGCTGGGTCTTCACAGGTTTCTTGTCGACAGAGAACTCGGCAATCTGAACGATCCATTCGAGGTTCTGGACAGACTACACAAGGTTGTCCATACGGAGCCGGTCATCGCGTATTACCAGGAGGAGGATCAAGATCTCGACAAGGTCTTGGACATCTTCATCCGCACCAACAGTGGTGGCACGACATTGAGTTATTCCGACATGCTCATGAGCATGGCTACGGCGCAGTGGGAAAACCTGGACGCGCGTGAAGAGATCCATGGCACGGTGGACGAACTCAACGGGATTGGGGACGGCTTCGCATTCTCCCAGGACTTCCTGCTGAAGGCGGGCTTGGTGTTGGCCGGCGTGCGCAGCGTGCAGTTCAGGGTCACCAATTTCAACCGCGACAACATGAGGCTCCTCGAAGATCGCTGGGAGCAAATCACACGGGCGGTCCGCGTCGCCGTCGAATTGGTAGCAGCGTTCGGATTCTCCCGTGCCAGCCTCACGGCGAACAATGCCGTACTCCCTGTCGCTCATTATCTGTATCGGCGAGACACGTCGGCCGGTTTCCTGTCTCACACAGCATTTGAACAGGATCGCGCGGCTATCCGACACTGGTTGACACGGTCGCTGCTCAAGCGCGGAATCTGGGGTAGCGGTCTGGATTCGCTACTCACGATACTCAGGACCGTTATCGACAAGCACGCCGGCGAGGCGTTTCCCTCGGCGCAACTCGAAGCGGCGATGCGCGCGCGCGGCAAGAGCCTGGCCTTTGAGGAAGAGGAGATCGAGGACCTGGTGGAATCGAAGGACCGCACGTTTGCGCTGCTGTCCCTCTTGTATCCCTTTCTTGACCTGCGGGGCCACAGGTTTCACATCGACCACGTGTTCCCCAAGAGCCGATTCTCATCCAGGCAGTTGCGCCGGGCCGGCGTGGCCGAGGAGGATCTGCCACAGTTCCAGGACCGGGCCGACCGCCTGCCAAATCTGCAATTACTAGTCGACGAGGCGAACGAGAGCAAGAGCGCCATGCTCCCGCGGCAATGGATGAGTGAAACCTTCGGTGCGCGGGCCACAGAGTACGCCGAGCGTCACGACCTTGGGGCCGTCCCGGCTGACATCACGAGGTTCAATGGGTTCTACGAAGCCCGTCGCGCCCGCCTCCTCGACAAGCTACGCGGACTGCTCGGCACTGATCGGCGTGCGTACGCAGCGCAATAGACGCCAATACGGTGCGTCGGGGCCGCGGCTGCTCTGAACCACATGAGGTGGGCTTGCAGACTGTGCGGTTGGCTCGTGGGCTCAGGCTCTCCTTACGCCAATCGCGGTGCGCAACCCTCACATTGACAAGCGCCACGAGCCTCGGGATTAAATCGGCAACGGGTTCGCCCCGCAGGGCGCTACACCAGTGACGCGCCTCGTCGCAGTCTACGCCAGGTCCGCGTTGCTCCGATGCCAACGCCGGTCCGACCCGGCCGGTGGGGAGCTTGACACGATCCGGGTGGTGGCCGACCGTCAACCAATTACCCGCTACACGAGGAGGCCGAAAGAGTGACTCACCTGAAGAGACACTGCATGGTCCTTGCCGGACTGTGCCTGAGCGCCACGCTGGTATTCGCGGCCGCGCAGGACGAAGGCGCGGAGATGGGACCGGACGTGGTGACCGTCATGACCTGGGAGAACGACGACGCTTCCTACCCGCTGACCGGGGAGCAGCCGATCATCGACCTGGTCGAGCAGGAGCTGAACATCGAGTTCGACTGGCGCGTCGTGCCGATCGCGGAGCTGGGCAAGCAGCTCGCCCTGCTGATCGCTTCCGGAAGCGAGATGCCCGACATCTTCACCGCTCACCCGGAAGGCCTGACCCCGAGCGAGATGGCCGACAAGGGCGTGATCATCCCGTGGAGCGACAAGCTCGACGCCGGCGAGATGCCGAAGCTGTCCGCGAAGCTGTCACAGCCCGCGTACCAGGCGTACAAGGGAGCGGTCTCGGAACGTGACGGACGCATCCTGGGGCTGCCCTCCATCCTGCCCAACCGCTTCAACTACTGGGCCCTGCTGATCCGGCAGGACTGGCTGAGCAACGCCGGCATCGACGTTCCGGAGACCGTCGACGACTACCAGGAGGCCCTGAGCGCGCTGGTCGCAGGCGACGCCAACGGCAACGGCCAGGCGGACGAGATCGGTTGGTCCAGCTACTACGGCGGCTCCAACTGGGTCGTGAAGTGGTATCCGTCGTTCGGCATCGGCTACCTGTCCGGGCAGCCGTCCGGCGACGACCACTACGCGGTGGAGGACGACCAGGTCTACTTCGTGCCCACCAGCGACCGCTTCCGGGCGATGCTGGAGTGGCTGAACGGGATGTTCGAAGCGGGTCTGATCGACCAGGACATCTTCCAGCTCGATTCGCCGAAGTTCAACTCGCAGTACCAGCAGATGGTCTCCTTCCACCTGTGGCTGCACGTCGCGGCCAGCATCACCGGCACGCTGCGCAACGAGCAGTCGGAGGACGCGCACGTGATCCCGATCCTGGAGCCGACCAGCGCCGTCTGGGACGGCAGCGACCGGTTCTACCCGCGCGATTCGGCGACGATCTGGTCCAACTTCCTGGCCAAGGCCGGGCCCAACACGGACGCCGCGGTGCGCGTGGTGGACTACACGCTCGGCGACACCGAGTTCCCGCTGAAGGGCGAGATCGGCATCGAGGGCGAGCATCACGTCATGGAGGACGGCGAGGTCAAGTTCATCGGCAAGTGGGCGGAGCTTCCCAGCCGCTTCTACCCGATGGGATCGGCGGTGGGCCGCATCGCCCGCGAGTACGTGCTGTACGAGAACAACCGCGCCTCGGCGGTCGAGCCGCTGTGGCAGGACGTGCGCGACTTCGAGGAGCTGATCAGCCCCTGGGCCGGCGCGTTCATCTTCTGGAAGCTGACCGGCGACGAGTCCGAGGTCGTGCAGGCGTCTCGGAAGGGTTTCGACGACTATGTCGACGAGATGGTGGCCAAGTTCATCTCCGGCCAGGAGCCGTTCTCCGGCTGGGACGCGTACGTCGATACCGTGAACCGCATCGCCGGCGACGAGATCGACGCGGCGCTGGCCGTCTATCAGGGCTACTACGACGAGTTCCTGAAAGGCATGTAACGGCCGGATCGACCCGGCTCGATCCAAGGAGGGAGGGAGCGGGAACGCGCTTCCTCCCTCTTGCCGTTCATAGAAGCAACATGACACCGGTGACGGGATCGGCCGCCGCGCCCACCCTGGGCGTGCGCGTGCGCCGGCTGGTCGCCTCGCAGGGCGAGTACCTGCTGATCATCTCGCCGGTGGTCGCCTACTACATCGTCTTCGCGTACCTGCCGATGTGGGGCTCGGTCATCGCCTTCAAGGACTTCGGCATCGGCGACACGATCGGCTCGGCGCCGTGGGTGGGCGTCAAGTGGTTCGTGGAGTTTTTCGAGTCCTTCTATTTCTGGCGGCTCATCCGCAACACGCTGCTGCTCAACGTCCTGATGCTCGTCTTCGGCTTCCCGGCGCCGATCCTGTTCGCGCTGGTCATCAACGAGCTGCGCGTGCGCTGGTTCAAGCGGTCGCTGCAGACGGTGAGCTATCTGCCGCACTTCGTGTCGACCGTGGTGGTGGTCGGCATGATGTACAACTTCCTGAGCGTCAGCCACGGCTGGATCAACACCGTGTTCGTGGAGCTGGGCCTGGAGAAGATCAATTTCTTCCTGGAGTCCCGCTATTTCCGCTCGCTCTTCGTGGGCTCGGGGATCTGGCAGGGGTTCGGCTGGGGGTCGATCATCTTCATCGCCACCATCGCCTCGATCGATTCCGAACTCTACGAGGCGGCGGTGATCGACGGCGCCACCCGCATACAGCAGATGCGGTTCATCACCATCCCCGGGATCATGCCGACGATCGTGATCATCCTGATCTTCACCGTCGGCAACATGATGAACATCGGCTTCGAGAAGATCATCCTGATGTACACCCCCGCCACCTACGACGTGGCGGACGTGATCCAGACCTACGTCTATCGGCAGGGCCTTATCGAGCTCGAGTACAGCTTCTCGGCCGCGGTCGGGCTGTTCAATTCGGTGATCAACTTCGCGCTGCTGGTGGGGGCCAACCAGCTCGCCCGTCGAATCGGCGACACCAGCCTGTGGTGACGGGAACCGGGTAGGGCGCCGCAGCGATGGCCATCAGACACCGCGAGCCGGGCCTCGACGTCGCCGTCTGGAGCATCGCCGTGCTGGCGCTGCTGCTCACGGGATTGCCGTTCCTGTACGTGCTGTTCCTCTCGGTCTCCACGCCGGAGGCGGTGTTCTTCAACCAGGTGCTGTTCCTGCCGGACCGCATCTACCTGCAGTCGTACGCGGACATCTTCGAGCGGGCGGCGATCGGGACGTTCTATTTCAACACCGTCTTCATCGTCGCCATCGGCACGGCGATCAACCTGGTGATGACCTGCCTGGCGGCCTATCCGCTGTCGCGGCGGGACTTCCGGTTCCGCCACCTGTTCATGGGCTTCATCGTGTTCACGATGTTCTTCCACGGCGGCATCATCCCCTTCTTCATCGTGGTGCGCAGCCTGGGACTGGTGAACACGCGCTGGGCGCTGATCATCCCGTTCGCGGTGGCGGCGTGGCACATCATCATCACCCGCACCTACTTCCAGTCGGCGATCCCGGACAGCCTGCACGAATCGGCGCTGATCGACGGCGCCAGCAGGACGCGCATCCTGGTGAGCATTGTCGTGCCGCTGGCCAAGCCCGTGATGGCCGTGATCTGTTTGTGGACGGCCGTCGGCTTCTGGAACACCTACTTCTGGGCGCTGGTGTTCATCTTCGACGCGGACAAGCAGCCGATCCAGATCTTCCTGGTCAAGCTCCTGATCCAGGGCCAGGGGGCGGAGCTCGGCCTGGGCCGCGCGCCGGGCATGCTCACCCGGAACTCGGGGGTGGCCGAGCAGATGAAGTACGTCGCCATCGTCGTGACGATCGCGCCCATCGTCGCCATCTACCCGTTCCTGCAGCGCTATTTCATCAAGGGCGTGATGATCGGCGCGCTCAAGGGGTGACGTTCAGCCGGTCAGCGGCAGGGCGGTCGAGGGGGAGAAGTCGGAGAAGCAGTAGCCGATCAGGTCGCGCAGCATGAGGGCGGCGACCGGGTCGGTGTCCGCCGCTGCCGGCAGGTCGAGCGTGACCACCACGATGCGGCCCGCCTTGAACCGGAAGCGCGCGGCCAGCGCCGCCACTTCCCGCGGTACGGCCTCGTCCTGCAGCCGGCCGGGCGAGCGCGAGCGCAGCCACTCGGAGTAGCAGCCGATCAGGATATCGCCCTTCGCGGACGGTTCCAGGTCCCCGATCATGGTGGCGAGCCGGGGGGAGGAGCCGGAACCGCCGGGGAGGGTCTCCTGGCCGGGCGGCGCGGCCAGGACCTTCAGAAAGGTCCAGCCCAGCGGGTTCTGGTACGGGATGGCGCCGAACAGGCCGTGTGCGGGGTTGACGTACGCCCAGAAGTTGCAGCCCGGCATCGTGCCCAGCGCGTAGCCGACGGTCCCGATCGAGATGCCCAGATCGGAATCGACTTGGGTGCCGTCCCCGGCGAATAGCAGCACCGTGCCGCCGGCGCTCAGGTACTCGTCGATCCGGGCGTCGAAGGCGCCGGCGACCGTGACCGGGATGCCGGGATCGATGCCGTCATGAGCGTCGTAGCCGGCGTCCTGCAGCGTCTGCCGGTCGGCGCGGTACACGTTGATCCGGTGCCGGCGCGGCGCTCGCCTGCCGCTCTCCGGGTACAGGTAGAGGTCGAGGTAGTTGGCCGACCGCACTTCGGCGCCGTCGATCAGCTCCACGACCAGCCGCGCCCGCGTTCCCCGCTCCACCGCCGGCGCCGGGAAGGCGATGCTGCCGACGGTGCGGACTCCCACCGCCTCCATCGACACGTCCGGGATCTCGCCGTGCGGGTCGAAGCCTTCGAGCCGCCAGCGCACCGTGCATCCGGCGATCGGGCGGGTGCCGTAGTGCGACAGCAGCAGCTTCGCGCGCACCGTCCGGCCCGGCCAGTAGTTCAATTCGTCCCAGTCGACGATCAGGAGGTCGGGGCTGTTGAGCTTGGCCAGCTCGCCATGGAAGGGCCGCAGGCTCAGGTCGTAGTCCAGCAGCCCGTGCACGTACGGCCCCATGTTGGAGAACATCGTGAACACGTAGCCGGTCACGTCCGGTCCCTTCCTGATCTGCTCGACCTCGTCCTTGATGTCCGCGAACGCCGACCAGTCGTGTCGCTCGGCCAGTCCGGCGAAGCCGCCGTACACCTGGTCCAGCCCCCAGGCGCGGAACCGCTCCTCGTAACCGTCGGCCATGCGCTCGCCCAGGGCGCCCCAGCCCAGGCCGGCCGAGCGCAGGATCGGCCACGGCGCGCGTCCGCCCCACTGCCGCCGGAACTTGTCCAGGTCCGGGAAGTAGATGTAGCCGCCCAGCTCGCCGACCAGCAGCGGCTTGGGATCCGGGTCCGGCTGCGCGCTCCGTGCGCCGGGGATGCGGCTGACGCGGTCGGCGCGCAGGGCGGGGTAGTGCTCGCGCGACCGGCGGTAGTACTGCGGCCCGGAGAAGCCGTAGCGCATCAGCGAGCGCACCTCGCCCCGGTAGAACTCGCCGCCTGCGGTGTCCATGACCGGCCGGGTCGGATCCAGCCGCTTCACCAGGTCGTGGGCGGCGCGGACGATCTCGGTGCGCTGCTCGGGAGTGGTCGCCGCGCTTTCGTGCTCGGCCCGCTTGTCGTAGGCCGTGGGCATGGGCGCAAGGCCCTGCGCGGCGTTGAACAGCGTCCACATGAGCATGGACGGATGGCCGCGGTCCCGGCGTACCCAGCCCTCGACCAGCCGGCGCCAGCGGCGTACCGATGCGTCGGTGATCCGCCGGTAGCACGGCGGCTGCCCGTACACCAGCAGCCCCAGCCGGTCGGCCCAGCGCAGGTAACGGTGATCGTCGATCTGGTGGTGCTTGCGGATGCAGTTGAAGCCCATCCGCTTGGCCAGCACCACCTCGTTTCTGATCTCCTCCTCGGTGGGGGCGTGGTACTCGGGGAGGTAGATGTTCTTGTCGGGGATGTCCTGCGGGTCCATCGCGCCCATCAGGTAGATCGGCTGGCCGTTGAGGCGGATGTGGATGCCGTCGATGTCGATCGTGCGCATGCCGAACTCGCGGGAGGCGGCGTCGAGGGGGCGCCCGTCCTCCGTGAGAACGGCGTGCAGCCGGTAGAGCCGCGGGTCCTCGACCGTCCACGGCCGCGGGTCGTCGATGGCGAGCGCGGTCGCGACCTCTGTCGAGAACTGCTGATCCGCGGCCGGCAGCACCAGCTCCTGCTCGGCGGCATGCGTAGACCCGTCCGGGCCGTCCGCCCGCAGGCGCAGCCGCACACTCCGGTCCGCTCCGTGCGCGGGCGAGGTGATGCCGATGCGGAGGTCCGCCCGTCCGGCGTCCAGGTCGGGGGCGACGAACAGGTCGGAGAAGTGGGTGGAGCCGGTGACCTCCATCCACACCGGTCGCCAGATGCCGCTCCGGTGGGAGCCGGAGGTCTCGTCCCCGGGGATCTCCAGTTGGTCCTCCGGCACCGAGGCCTGGACCGTGATCCGGTCGGGCCGATCGAAGGAGACCAAGTGGGAGACGTCCACCGCGAATGGCAGATAGCCGTCCTCGTGGGTGCCGGCCAGCCGTCCGTTCACCCACACCATCGCGTGATAGTCGACCCCGGCGAAGACCAGGGCGATCCGGCGGCCCGGGTGATCGGCAGGAGCGGTGAGCTCCCGCTCATACCACACCGGCCCGCGGTAGTCGCGCAGGTCGTCGAACAGGAACTGCCACGCCGCCGGCACCGGGCACGGGCGTCCCTGCACGCCGCTGCGGTGCCAGCCGTCGGCTTGGCCGCGGCCGTCGGGGTCCGGCGCGAACCGCCACGTGCCGTCCAGCGAACGCGTGACCTCGCGGTCAAGCGGCACGTAGAACGGATTGGGCGGAGTGAGATCAGCCGTCATCGGCATTCTCATCGCGGTGTGCCCGTATGACGACCGTCACCAGATTCGGGTGATAGGGTAGGGGTCGAATCCGTGATCGACACTGACGATCGGGAGGTTCTCGACGATCGCCTGGGCGATGAGCAGACGATCGAAGGGATCGCGGTGGTGCAACGGCAGCGCCGCGACTTCACTGGCATGGCGGTACGAGATGGACAGTTGCTGAATGCCATGTTCCGCCAGCAGTTCGGCGAATTCGGGATAGAGCGGACGCGACATGGCGAGCTTGCCTAGACCGAGCTTGATTGCCATCTCCCATACGGACGCGACGCTGCAAAGGACGGTATTGTCGGTGTCCTCGATGGCGGCCTGGGCGCGCGGGGAGAGATCTGGCGCGTCTTCGACGAACCAGAGCACGGTGTGCGTATCGAGCAGCAGCGTCACTACCGGTAGTCGACGAAGTCGTCCAGTGGCGCGTCGAAGTCCGGAGCGATGTAGGTGAAGGTGCCCTTGGCGAAGCCGGCGCGACGGGTGCGAGCCGGCGGCGCGACGGGCCTGAGCTCCGCGATCCGCTTGCCACGGCGGGTCAGGTAGAAGCTCTTGCCCTCGAGGACCTGACTCAACAGCGCCGAGAGGTTGGTCTTGGCTTCCAGCGTGCCGATCTCCTCGACCTTCATCAGAAGCAATGTAGTCAGGATGGTCAGGTGGTGCAAGCCCTCGCCTTCAGGCGAGGGTCGATCACTCTGCGCATACACCCTCCCACGGCCAGGGACCACCGTGTGGGCGCTGGCCGCCGTCTCTGATGGCGATTATCATGATAATCGCCATGTCTACAGGCATTCATACGGAGGACGACTGGATCCCACGCCGGCTCCAACTGGAGCGGCTCCTGGCGCGACGGACGGTGTTTCTGTTCGGGCCCCGCCAGACAGGGAAGACGACCTACGTCAGCAGGCAGCTCGAAGACCGCGTCGCGCTCACGTTCACGCTGCTCGAGCGGGGGCTGCTGACCTCGGTGCTTGCCGATCCTTCGCGCATCCGCCGGGAAGTGCAGGCGCGCGGTTTGCGCGACACCGTGATCTGTATCGACGAGATTCAGAAGTGTCCGGAGCTGATGGACGAAGTGCAGCTCATGATCGAAACGCTCGGGATCCGGTTTCTGCTGACCGGATCGAGCGCACGCGCGTTGCGGCGCAAGGGCGCCAACCTGCTCGGGGGCCGCGGCAGCGACCGGGTGATGCGCCCGTTCTCGTGGTGTGAGCTGCAGGACACCGGCTTTTCCCTGGAACGTGCGATCAACCATGGGCTGCTGCCGCCACACTACCTGTCCGACGATCCCGACGAGGAGCTGGCTTCCTACGTCGACCGCTACCTGACCGAGGAGATCGCGGCCGAGGGGGCGGCGCGCAACCTTCCCGGCTTCGCCCGCTTCCTGCAGACCGCTGCCACGACGAACGCTCAGCTTCTGAACTACTCGAACGTCGCGCGCGACGCGCAGGTGCCGCGCCAGACCGTGGTGCAATGGTACAAGGTACTGACGGACACGCTCATCGCGACCGCATTGCCTCCGCTCACGGCCACCGTCAAGCGCAAGGCCATCGAGACCGCCAAGTTCTACTTCTTCGATACCGGTGTGGTGCGGGCGCTGCGGCGGCTTCCTCCGGTGAACGAAGCGTCGGCCGATTTCGGCGAGTTCTTCGAGCACTATGTGTTTCACGAACTCTGCACGTGGATCGACTATCGCCGGCCTCGGACTCGGATCACCTACTGGCGGTCGCGCTCAGGGTACGAGGTCGACTTCGTTCTGGACCAGCGGGTGGCGATCGAGACCAAGGCCGGACGGCGGGTGCACGACAAGCATCTGCGCGGGCTGCGGGCGCTGGCGGAGGAGGGGCTGGTCGAACGCTCCATCGTTGTCTGCCGCGAGGAACGGCCGCGCATCGAGCCCGGCCCCTTGCATGACATCGAGATATGGCCGCTCGTACACTTCCTCACCGCGCTGTGGCAGGACTCGCTCGACCCCGATCATGGCACCGGCCGCCCCTGATGCCGCCGCGACCCCGCGGCGGTCAGGCGGAATGAGCAGACGATGAAGCGGCTGGCGGGCAGGAGGGCTGTGGTCACCGGAGCCGGCCGCGGGCTGGGGCTGGCGGTGGCCGAGCTGTTCGTGTGCGAGGGGGCCGCGGTCGTGCTTGCCGATCTGGACGAGGGCTCCGCCACGGCAGCGGCGGAGCGGCTCGCGGCTGCCGGCGGCGAGGCGGCCGCCGTGCGCGCGGACGTCACCTCGACGCGTGACGTGCAGGAGCTGATGGACGCGGCGGCCGAGCGCATGGGCGGCCTGGACGTGCTGGTGAACAACGCCGGGATCTCCAGTGCCGGTACGGTCATCGAAGTGGACGAGGCGCACTGGGAGCGAGTGCTGGCGGTCAATCTCACCGCCTCCTATCTTTGCTCTCGCTACGCGGTCCCGCACATGGAGCGGTCCGGCGGCGGTTCGATCGTCTGCATCGCCTCGGCCTCCGGCGTGACCGGGCAGAAGGGTCAGGTCGCCTACAACGTGTCCAAGCACGGCGTCATCGGCCTGGTCCGCTGCATGGCGCTGGACCATGCCGATTCCGGCATCCGGGTCAACGCCGTCTGCCCGGGAGTGATCAACACGCCGATGACGGACTCGCTCTCAGCCGAGCACCGCGCGAAGCTGGCGGGGTGGCATCCGCTCGGCCGCATTGCCGAGCCGGCCGAGGTGGCCCGCACCGTGCTGCACCTGGCGTCCGACGAGTCGTCGTTCACCACCGGCGCGCTGTTCCTGGTGGACGGCGGTCTCACCGCGATGTAGCCGATCGGGTAAGATCGGCGCATGAAGGTACGGACTTTCGACCACGTCGCGGTGACGGTCAGCGACACCAAACGGGCGCTGGAATTCTACGTCGACAAGCTCGGGCTGCGGCTGGTGGAGAACCACCAGCTCGAAGGCGACAAGATCGACGAGGCGAACGGCCTCCGGGGTGCGCGCGCCCAGTCCACGCGGCTGGCCGCGCCCGACAGCCCCGACATCCTGATCGACCTGCTGGAGTACTACACGCCGCCGATCGAACCGCACCAGCCGCCCATCGGGTCGGTCGGCTCCTGCCACTTCGCGCTGGTGGTCGACGACCTGCCGGGGGCGGTCGAGGAACTCAGGGCGAAGGGGGTCCACTTCATATCCGGTCCCGTCAATTTCGAGCTGACCGAGGGCTCGGTCAGCGTGTGCTTCTGTACCGACCCCGACGGCAACCACGTGGAGTTGATGGAGGAATACGAGCACTAGCGTCCCCAGCGGGCCGTCCGACGGCGGTTCACCCGCGGGTCGGCCACGCCCGTGCGCATCAGCAGCCAGCCGAGCACGGCGAGGACCGCGCCGGCCACGAACACCGGGCGGAAACCCACCAGGTCGATGAGCCAGCCGCCAAGAATCGGCGCCACCAGGGCGGGGACGGCGAGCAGCGTGGTGGTGAGGGCCACGTAGGTCGGCACCCGGCCGCCGGCGCCGAGGTCCATGGCCAGGCTGGGCCGGGCCACCCTGAGCCCGAAGTCGGAGACCGTCAGCAGGGCGAAGGCCGCATACATCCACGCGGCGCCGGGAGCGATGATCATGACAACTCCCGCGCCCGCACACAGCAGGGCCGACACCTCGGCGGCGGACCGGTGCCCGAAGCGGTCCCCCCACCAGCCGAGCAGCGGCGTGCCCACGGCCTGGCTGATCAGCGCGGCCATGGTCAGGGTTGCCGCGAAGGCGTCGCTCACGCCGAACGCCTCGCGTCCGTACACGATGTAGAACGTCACCCCCAGGGTGCCCAGGATCACCAGCACCTGACTGATCAGAAAGCGGGCGAAGCTGGGGTCGCGTCGCAGCACCTCCGGCAGCTCCCGGAGATAGGAACCCAGGCGCGCTCGCGGGCGGTCGGGCGGGCGCTCGGGCTCGCGATTGAGGGTCAGGAACGTCCAGGAAACCGCCTGGCCCGCGAACGCCAGCAGGAAGCAGATTCCGAACGACCGGGGAAAGGCGACGGTGTCCAGGATGTACCGGGCCAGCAGCGCGCCGGCAGCGCCCATCAGCCCGCCGAAGGAGCTGCCCAGCCCGAACATCAGCCCCTTGCGGTCGGCGTGGATGACGTTGGCCAGCATGGCGCGCCATGCTGGGCTGGCTACCCCGACGGCGCCCTGGGCCGCCAACAGCATGGCGACCAGGAAGGCATAGGAGAACCATGCCGGCGCTTCCGGCCACAGCAGGATGCCCAGCCCCAGGATCAGCCACGGCACCCGCTCGAACACGCTGGCCTTCACGACCCATGGCTTCTTGCGTCCCAGCGCTTCCGCGCGCGCGGCCATGAACAGTTGCGGCCCGTGTGACGCGACCACGTAGGCAGCCGGGATGAGGCCGATCAGGACCCGCGAGTCGGTCAGGTAGCTGACGTACAGCGGCAGGATCGTGGAGATGAAGACGAAGCTGCCGGCCAGGTTGACGAACGACAGGTCGCCGACGTTGACCCAGAAGTTCCAGCCCTGGTCGCGGCGGATGGCCCTCCGGTACGCCTCGTCGTCGTACTGCACGGCGTGAACGTATCAGGACGTGAGGAGAATACTACGAGTCATTGTGAATCGAAACGACTTGCCAGGAGTCATCGGTCTCCGTAGGCTGGCGATCATGAAGCAATTGACCGTTCGCAATCTGGGCCCGGAGCTCGAACGGCGGCTTCGCGAGGTCGCGATGCGTCGCGACACGTCGTTGAACAAGGCTGCCGTCTACCTGATGCGCAGAGGCGCCGGCCTGGGCAGTGCCGGCGGGGAGCAGCCCACCGTCGGTGACTCCCTTAGCGAGTTCCGTGGGACTTGGTCCGAGGAGGACGAGCGAGCCGTGCTCGATGCGGTGGCGGACCTCGATCGGATGGACGACGAGTTCTGGCGATGAGGCTCATGCTCGACACGAACGCCTATACCGGGTATCTGCGCTCCGAACCGGCGGTCACGGACAGGGTCGACTCGGCGGCACGCATCCTTCTGCCGGCGGCGGTCGTGGGCGAGTTGATCTACGGCTTCCGGCACGGCACGCGGTACCGGAAGAACCTCGACCAGCTCGAACGTTTTCTTGCCAAGCCGTTCGTGACATTCGTCCCGGTCACGTTCGAGACCTGCAGTCGATTCGGTTCGGTAGCCGCCGAGCTCAGACGGGCGGGAACGCCCATTCCCGTCAACGACGTCTGGGTCGCCGCTCACGCCCTGCAGACGGGCGCGTCGCTGCTCACGTACGACGCTCACTTCGAGCGCGTCGCCGGCCTGTCGATGGTGTACCTCGGCGGCTGAGAGGATGCCAAGCTGAAGTTGCCCGGCGGCTAATCCCGGACGCCTCGATCATGAGCCAACGTCCTGCCACGATCTCACGTTCGAACGGGCGGTGAAGCCCCGTCCCTGGTCTCTCCCCGGAACGTTCGCAGCATCGCGGTGAGGCCCCCGTCGACCAGGAACAACGCGCCGGTGGTGAACGACGATTCGTCGGACGCCAGGTGCAGCACGGTCTGCGCCACTTCCGCCGGATCCGCCACGCGACCGAGCGGATTGCGCGCGGCCAGCTCCGCGCGCTGCTCGGCGCTGAGCTCACGGAGCGCCGGCGTATCCATCGCCCCCGGACACACCGCGTTGACGCGAATGCCGGCGTCGGCGTGGTCCAGCGCCATGCAGCGCACCAGGCCGACCAAGCCGTGCTTGGACACGTTATAGGCGACCTGATCTTTCTTGCCGACCACCCCGGACGAGGAAGAGACGCACACAATCGATCCGCCGCCGGCTCGCTCCATGTGCGGGATCGCGTAGCGTGAGCACAGGTAGGCACCGGTGAGGTTGACCCGCAGCACCCGGTTCCAGTGCGCCTCGTCCACCTCGGTCACGCTGCCGGCGCTGACGATCCCGGCGTTGTTCACCAGCACGTCCAGGCCGCCCAGGCGCTCGACCGCCGCGGCCATCAGGGCCTGCACGTCCGCGGCCGCGGCGATGTCCGCCCGCACCCCGATCGCCGTGCCGCCCGCGGCCTCGAGCCGGGTTGCCGCTGCCGTGATCGCGCCCTCGTCCAGGTCGGCCAAGACGACCGCCGCTCCCTCGTTCACGAACAGCTCGGCCACCGCCAGACCGAGCCCTCGCCCCGCTCCGGTGATAACCGCGCATTTGCCCGCCAGGCGGCTCATTCCAGGCTGGTCTTCCGGTGCCCGCCAATCGCCCGCGCCACCGCCTTCACTCCAGCATTATCCTGGCCGCGCCGCAGACCTTCAAAGGCTGCCGGGCTACGAACGGCGCCGGCCTGCGGTACGCTCCGGTCCATGGGCGCGCAGATCACCGTCAGCCTGGTCAGCTTCCGGTTCTGCGCCGATCCGGCGATCAACCTGGACCGCCACGGCGCGTGGCTCGAAGCGCTTGTGAAGAGTGCCGGTACCCCGCCCGACCTCGTGCTCTTTCCCGAGTTCTCGCTGACCGGCTGGACCTACGATCCTGACGCAGCGCTCGATCTGGACTCCCCGCTGGTCGGCCGTGCGGTCGGTCTGGCGTCGGAGTTCGCCACCGCGGTCGGCTTCGGTCTGGTCGAGCGCCGTGGCGGCGTGCGCTATAACAGCTTCGTGGTCGCGGTCCCGGACGGCTTCGCCGGGTTGATGCGCAAGATCAACCTCACTCCGGCCGAGTGCCGACACTTCACCCCAGGCAGCGAGCTGCCGGTGATCGAGGTATCCGCCGGCAGGCTGGCCGGCTTACGGATGGGGGTGGCCATCTGCGCGGACGCCACGCGATTCGAGATGATCCATCTGCTGTCGCTGCGCGGGGCCGAGGTGATCCTGGCGCCGCACGCCAATTCGCTCGCGTCCTACGGCGGCAACCGCGACGGCTGGATCCGCTGGCGCCGGGAACGCTGGCCGCTGTTCGCCCGCGACTGCGCGGTGACGATCGCCGGAGTGAGCTGCGCGGGCCGGCCGGCCCCGGAGATGCCCGCCGTCGACGACGCCGGCGACGAGCGGGCGCAACGCTTCTGCGGAGGCGCCGTGATCGTGGACTGCGACGGAGCGGCCCGCTGCGTGCTGGATGGCGCCGCCAATGAGGAGGCGGCCGTGACCGGAACGATCGACGTGGCTGCTCTCCGGCAGGTGCGCCGGACGCACCCGCTGCTCAACTCGTTCCAAGCGTCCATCGTATACAACCGTCCGGATGGCTGGCGAAAGGGAGAAAGGAGGGCATTTGATGAAAGGACACGATAAACCTCCCATACCCGATCAGATCGATGCAGTAGAGGACGAAAACATCGACTTCAGCGACATACCGGAACTCGACGAGATGTTCTGGAAGCGTGCCGAGATCGTGGAGCCCGATCGGACCGAACAGGTGACGATACGCGTGAAGCGGTCGGTCCTGGCCTACTTCAAGGCGCCGGGCAAGGGCTATCAGACGCGGATGAATCAGGTGCTGGAGAGCTACGTCCGCGCGCGACGGCAGACTGAGTAGCGCGCGAGGCTTTCACTCCGGCAGGTACAGGTAAAGAGCGTCAACTTCAGGCGGGCGCGGAGCGGTGTCGGCAAGCGCCCGGTACGGCTTGCTGACGATGCCGTAACGGCCGTCCAGCTCGATGACCTGCGCCTCGTGGGTTCCGATGCCGGAGTCGATCACGACCTGCTCCATCCGGTCCCCGCGGCTCAGAAAGAGCAGTTGGGCCGGCGGGTGCGGGAGGGTCCAGTCTCCCCGCCCCATCTCGCCCACGTACAGGTCCGGGCGTCCGTCACCGTCGAAGTCGGCCACCTGCAGCGTGTGGGCGTCCAGCAGCCGGGCGTGCAGCACCTCGTCCTCCCACACGTCCTCCACGTCCGCCCCCGGGCGGAACAGCGCCAGGCGTCCGTACGTGCGTCCGATGTCCAGGGCCACCTCGGCGACCGCGATCTCCGGCCGCCCGTCACCGTCGAAATCGGCGGCCACGACCCGCACGCCGCCGTAGTCCCAGGTGTAGACGTGCCGTTCCCACTCGCCGTTCGGCAGCAGGCGATACCACGAGCAGCCGGCGATGAGCTCCAGCCGGCCGTCGCCGTCGAGGTCGGCGGCCGCGAGCCCCTGCTCGTCCACGCCGGTGACGACCGGCCGTATCTCCGGCCACGGAGTCGCGTACGGATCGTCCGGCAACGGGACACCGAAGAGGGTCTCCGCGTCCTGGTTCCAAACGTAGAGCTCCTGCCGGCCGTCGCCGTCGATGTCCGCCAGCAGTAGGTCGTGGGTGCGTGGCGCGGGCAGCGGAAATGCCTCCCGGCGCACCCACCGCCGGGTCGGGTCGGCCGGGCACTCCCACCAATAGACGCTGCTGCCGCGATCGCTGGTGGCGCCGATCAGATCGAGCCGGCCGCTGCCGGTCAGGTCGACCAGCGCGCCGCCGACGCTGATGCTGGGGAAGGTGTCGTCGATCAGGTGCGGCTGCCAGGCGCCGCCCTCCCTTCTTTCGAACCAGTGGAGCTGTTCCGGGTTGCGGGTCGAGACGATGAACTCCTGCACGCCGTCGCCGTCCAGGTCGCCGACCAGACACGACATGCGCTCGGCTGGACCACCCTGGTAGATGGTGTGGCGGCGGAAGACGGGCAATCCGGGCATCCGGTCACTCCTTGATGGCGCCGGCGGCGATGCCGGACATGATCTTCTCCTGCAGGAGGATGTAGATGATGATCGACGGCACCACGTAGATCACCAGGGCGGCGAACATCGCCGAGAAGTCGAACGTGAACTGCTGCATGAAGTAGCGCATCGCCAGGGGCAGGGTCCGGTTGTGCTCGGAGGAGGTCAGCAGGAGCGCGTACAGCAGCTCGTTCCACGAGCCCAGGAAGGTGAGCACTGCCGAGCTCACCAGGGCCGGCTGGGTCAGCGGCAGCATGATCCGCCAGAAGGTGCGCGGCACGCTGGCCCCCTCGATATAGGCGGACTCCTCCATCTCGTAGGGCAGGTGCATCATGTAGCTGCGCAGCACGAACAGGCACAGCGGCATGGAAAATCCCGTGTACACCAGGATCAGCGCTGCCTTGGTGTCGTAGAGCCCGAGCCGCAGCACCACCTCGTAGACCGGCTGCACCATCGTGTTGACCGGGATCAGGATCGACGAGATCAGCAGCGTGAACACCAGGGTGCGCCAGCGGAAGCGGAAGCGGGACAGGGCATAGGCCGCAAGCGAGTAGATCAAGAGCGAGATGGTGGTCGTCGAGACGGCCACGATCAGCGAGGTGACGAACTTGAGGTCGAGGCGCGCGAAGCGGAACGCGGTGGCGTAGCCCTTGAGCGACGGTTGCGCCGGCAGGTTGAGCGCCGAGGACAGGATCTCGGCGTTGGTCTCCAGGGACGAGATCACCACCCACACCAGCGGCAGCACGGAGATGGCGATCACGAAGCCCATGACCGCGTAGCGGAACAGCGCCGCCGCCCCGGCGGCAAATCGTTCGTGCGGCGTGCGCAGGCCGACCTGCTCGGCCGCCCGGCTACTCACGGTAGCTCCTGCCCAGGCGGAACAGCCACTGCACCAGCAGGACCGCCACCATGCCCATGACCAGCAGCACCACCGCCAGCGCGTTGGCGTAGCCGTACTCCTGGCTGTTGAGCAGCCGGTTCACCATGATCACGGAGATGTTCTGCGTGCGGTTGCCGGGACCGCCGCCGGTGGTGAGGAAGATGATCTCGAACGCCTTCAGCACCGCGGTGACGGCGATCACGATTCCGGTGCCGATGATCGGCCGGATCAGCGGCAGGTGGATGTAGAGGTCGACCTGCAGCGGGCTCGCGCCGTCGATGCGCGCCGAGTCGCCCAGCGAGTCCGGGATCGCCATCAGCTCCGACATCGTGATCAGGGTGATCACGGCGGCGAAGAACAGCCAGATCATGGTCACCGCCGTGAACGCGCTGCCGGGCTCGTACAGCCAGTTGCGGTTGAAGTCCCGGAATCCGAGAAACTGGATGAGCCCGTTGAGGATACCGGCGTCGGGCAGGTAGATGAAGATGAACAGCATGGACAGCGCGGTCCATCCCAGGACGTTCGGGATCATGAAGACGGCGCGGGTGAAGCGCCAGCCGCGCGGCCGCTTGAACAGCACCAGCGCCACCAGCACGCCGAACGGCACGTGGATGAACGCGGCGGCCAGCACCCACTTGATGCTGTTGACGAACGCCGCCTGGAATTTGGCGCTGGCTGCCAAGCGCAGGTAGTTGTCGAGTCCGATGAACTGCGGCGCCTGCACTCCGTTCCACTTGGTGAAGCTGGTCGTCACCGCGGTCACCAGCGGGCCCAGGTAGACCAGCAGGAACATCGCCAGCGCCGGCAGCAGGAACAGGACGATCCACAGGCGTCCGGGCTTGATCATCGGTTGCTCATCGGCAGGTGGGCAGGCGCGCCCGGTACCCCTCGGGAGGTACCGGGCGCCGTCACGCCGCGCGGTGGGAGTCTACAGCGATTCCAGGTACTCCTTGGCCGATGCGGCGAGCATGGCCGCGTACTCCTCCGCCGAGATCTCGCCGTACAGCAGCGCGGGGAGCTGATTGACGATCGTCTCGTTCTGGTTGATCGGATCCCACTGCGCCTGGAACCAGGGAATGGTCAACTTCACCCCTTCGACCGCGTTGAAATACTCGAGATTCACCGGCCCGAGCCCGGCCTTCTCGTCTTCGTTCAGCGACACCAGGTGCGTCATGTGGCCGAGCGCGATCGCCTGCTGGGCGATGTTGTCGCGGGTGGCCAGGAACTTGATCCACTCCACCGCGCCCTCGCGCACCGGCAGGTCGTGGTCCATCGACACGCCGCGGCCGTACTCGCGGCCCAGGTTGGAGATCATCATGTCGTTCGGGAAGCGGGCGTAGCCCACCTTGTCCTCGAAGCCCTCCGGCGAGTACTGCGTGTCGCCGAAGCTGGCGATCATCCACGGGCCGTTGGCGATCATCGCCGTGTCGGAGGCGGAGAAGTGGTTGGCCGCCAGCGCGTAGGTGCCGCCGATCGCGTCGGCGGTGGTGTACTCGTACAGGCGTTCGACCATGCGCACCGCGTCGATGTAGATCTCCGAGGTGAACTCGTCGGTCGGGTAGCGGATGTCCATGAAGTCGCGCCCTTCCTGGGTGCGGCCCAGGTAGGTGGTGAGCAGCAGGTTGGTGATCCAGCCGGTCTCCGTGGTGTGCATCGACAGGGGCGTGAAGCCGGCCGCCTGGAGCGTTTCGCACGCCGCGAAGAAGTCGTCCCAGGTCGTGGGGAAGGCGTCGATGCCGGCCTCGGCGAACATCTCCTTGTTGTAGTAGATGCCGATGTAGGGTGCGCCGGTGGAGGGGGAGGTGAACATCCGACCCTCGGCGTCGGTGTTGAACTCGACGCTCTCCGGGAACGCCACCTTCTGCCACTCCGCGTCGGCGTCGAAGTAGGGCCGCTGGTCCATCAGCCGGCCGTCGCGCATCAGCGCCTCGGCGAAGGCCGCCTCCGGTCCGAGTTGGGTGACCACCGCCGGCAGGTTGCGCGCAGAGTTGAGCGCCTTCAGCTTCTGCCGGATCTCGACCGCCATGCCGGGCACCCACTCGATGTCCAGCTCGTAGCGGCCGTCGTACTTCTCGTTGAACGCGTCGATGAAGCCGCGGTACATCACGGTGTTGGCGTCGTTGCCGCCTTCCCGGAACAGCATCGGGATCTTGATCTCTTCGGCCGCCGCCGTCTCTCCCTCGGCGCTGGCGAAGGCGGTTGGCGCCGCCAGCAGGGCCGCCAGCGCGGCGATCAGCGTGACCGCGGCGCGGTTCTTCGTACGATTCATGGCTAAGGTGACCTCCAAGTGAGTCGTGGATTCCGCGGCGACGATGCCCGCGGGAGTAGGCGAGGTCAAGCCTGCGGCTTGCCCGCGGGCTGACAGCGTGCCGCGGCTCGGATAGGGTCTGGGAAGGAACGTGATGACCGACGGCTTCCGAAGACTGACCGCCGAGCAGGTGAGCGCCTTTCACACCCATGGCTACGTCAGGCTGGGACCGCTGTTGGATGACGCCACGGTCGAGCTGCTGCGCCGCGAGTACGACCGCGAGTTCGCGCTGGCCCGCTCCGGCGCCAGTGCATTCCGCAACCTGGCCATCGACGACACCGACGACGTGGCGGCCAAGAACGAGGCGGAGGAGCAGATGCTGCAGATCATGCAGATGTGCGAGCGCAACCTGCACTTCCGTCGCATGCTCTACCACGAGCCGATCCTGGACTGCATCGAGGACCTGATCGGCCCCAACATCCAGCTCTTCCACGACCAGGCGCTGTACAAGCCGGCGCACCACGGCGGACCGGTGTTCTGGCACCAGGACAACGCCTACTGGCAGTGCGTGCCGGCCAACCTGGTGAGCTGCTGGATGACGCTGGACGACGTCACCGTCGACAACGGCGCGATGCAGGTGATCCCCGGCTCCCACGTGCAGGCGCTGGAGCACGACCGCTCGGCGTCCAGCAACGCGCTGCTGGACAGCGCCGATCAGGTGGACGCCTCACAGGCGGTGGCGATCGAGCTGCCCGCCGGCGGCGCCATGCTGCACCACTGCCAGACGTTCCACTACACCGCGCCGAACAACACCCCGCGCGAACGGCGCGCCTTCATCATCCACTTCATGACGCCCGGCACCACGTCACGCCGCACCGGCGAGCATCTCACGGTCTCGTTCGCGCGCCCTATGCTGCGCATGCGGGTCTGAGGGCATACGGGTGTGAGCCCCGCTCAGTAGCGGTGATCGACGCTGCCGAACAGCGTCGGCTTCTCCCAGCTCGCGCCGTCGCGCTCCACCCAGCCGGCGACCGCGGCGATCAGCTCGCCGACACCGTCCCGGAGCGGGCCGAACGTCGCGCGGCACAGGCTGTCGTCGGTCAGCGGCAGCGTGTCGCCTTCGGCGCCGGCCAGCTTCGGGTCGCGACCCAATTCGGCTCCCAGGGCGGACACGATCCCGGCCACCCGGTGGCCGGGCCCTGACACGTTGACCGTCCACGGCGGGTTGGCGCAGTGCTCCAGGCAGCGCAGCGCCACGTCGATGGCGTCGCGCTGCGAGATGAGGTTGACCGCCGGCACCGCCTGTGAGATCGGCTCGCCCCGGTGGACCATGTCGGCCAGGTCGCGCAGCACGCCGTAGCACAGGTGCTGGGCGTACGCGAGGCGATAGTTGCAGATTCGCTGCCCGGGGTGCCGGCTGGCGGTGGTGGCGAAGGAGGCTTCGCGCGCCGCGATCGACCAGCCGTAGACGCCCTCCGGCTGCAGCGCGTCGGATTCCCGGCTGCCGCCCCCCACGGGCGGTCCGACGACGGACGTTCGTTCCCCGCCGGCCGGCGCGGGCGCCACGTAGTCGACACCGGCATACGGGTTGGTGGAGGAGAACACCACGATGTTGGCATCGCCGAACCGTTCGCCCACGAGGTAGGGGACGATCGAGTTGACGTGGAACGCGCGCCGCCAGTCGGTGCCGCTGCCGAACTTGAAACCGAGCATGTAGACGATCTGGCGGGAGTCGGGCAGCGCGCCGATGAAGCCGGGGTCGGTCAGGTCGCCGCGGATGCAACGGATCCCGCCGGCCTCCAGAGCCGCGCGGGTGGCGTCGTCGCTGAAGGTCGACGCGACGACCACATCGCGCTCGACGCCCGCCGCCCGGTCGGCACGCCGCAGCGTCGCGGCCAGCTCCGGTCCCATCTTGCCGCTGCCGCCCAGGACCAGCACCGGCCCGTCGATCCGCGCCGCCGCTTCGGTCAGCGCCGGCGACGGCTCGGTCATGAACCGTTGCAGAGAGCGGTTGTCGTGGACTTCGGCGAGTGTCATGGGGCACCTCCTCGATGCGGCAGGCCGATACTCGTACGCATCCGGCCGCCGCGTCATCGCCGGCGCGCGGTGACGGGTGGCGGTTCAGCGCGGCCGTTCAACCGGCCGGCCAGCCTGGGCACGGCCGCGTAGAGTTGCCGGGTGTACTGATGCCGCGGGCCCGCCGCCAGCTCCTGCGCCGTGGCTTCCTCCACCAGGCGGCCGCCCTGCATCACGCCGACTCGGTCGCAGAAGTAGGTGACCACGGCCAGGTCGTGGGAGATGAACAGCAGGGTCAGACCCAGCTCGCGGCGCAGCGTCTGCAGCAGGTCGAGGATCTGGCTGCGCACCGACACGTCCAGGGCGGAGACGATCTCGTCGCAGATGAGCGTCTCCGGCCGGACGATCAGCGCGCGGGCGATGGCGACGCGCTGGCGCTGGCCTCCGGAAAAGTCCGGCGGGCGGCGGCTCAGGTGGCGGGCGGCCAGCCCCACGGCCTCCAGGGCGGCCAGGGCGCGCTCGCGCCCGTCGTCGACGCCCCGCCAATCGGCGGTGTAGCGCAGCCCGGCGAGCAGGATCGACTCCACCCGCATGCGCGGGTTGAGGGAGCGGGCGGGGTCCTGGAACACGTACGCCAGCCGGGTGCGCAACTCGCGCCGCGCACGGGCCGTCGACCTGCCGACATGGTGCAGCGCGCCGGCGCGGTCGCGGTAGCTGATGGCGCCGCTGTCGGGCCGGTACATGCCCACCGCCAGGCGGGCGGTGGTGGTCTTGCCGCTGCCCGACTCGCCGACCAGGCCGTAGGTTTCGCCATCGTCGATGCGAAAGCTCACCTCCCGCACCGCTTGCACGTGCCGCCGTGCGGCCGCGAAGTAGCCGGCCTTCAGGGCGAACCGCTTGCTGACGGCGTCGAGCGTCAGCATCGGGGTGCATCCGGCGCTCCGGCAACCACGGAGCTCGGCTTGACCCCCGGCAGCACGCAGCGGTGGCGGAGCGTGTGGTCGGCGGCCGGGTCGGGTTCTTCCGACTGTTCTTCGATCAGCGGCGGTATGGCGTGGGCGCAGCGCGCTTCGGCCAGGGCACAGCGCGGCGCGAACGGGCAGCCCGGCTCCGGATGCAGTGGGTCGGGCACGGTACCGGGGATGGTGCGCAGCGGCCGGTCGGTGTAGTGCACGCCCAGCTCCAGGTGGGCCTCCAGCAGCGCGCGCGTGTAGGGATGGCGCGGCTCGCTCATCACCAGCGCCACCGCGCCCTGCTCCATCACCAGGCCGCCGTACATCACCAGGATGCGGTCGGCCACCTGGCTGACCAGCGCAAGGTCGTGGCTGATGAACAGGATCGCCAGCCCGCGCGCGGCGCGCAGCCGCAGCAGGAGCTCCACCACCTGCGCCTGCACGGTCACGTCCAGGGCGGTGGTCGGCTCGTCGGCGATCAGCAGCTCGGGCCCGGCCGCCAGCGCGTGGGCGATCATCACCCGCTGCAACATGCCGCCGGAGAACTGGTGCGGGAAGCTGCCGAGTCGGCGCGCCGCCTCCGCGATCCCCACCTCCTCAAGGAGCCGGACCGATTGGTCGCGCACCGCCTCGTCCTGCAGGTCCGGGGCGTGGGCGCGCAGCGTCTCGGCCAGCGAGCGCTCGATGGAGTAGATCGGGTCGAACGAGCGCGCCGGCTCCTGGAAGACCATCCCCACGTGGCTGCCGCGCAGGCGCCGCAGGTCCGCCGGGCGCATGGCCGTCACGTCCTCGCCGCGGAAGCGCAGCCGGCCGGCCCTGGCGCGGGCGTGCGGCGGCAACAGGCGCACCAGGGCCAGGGCGGTGACGCTCTTGCCCGAACCGCTCTCGCCGACGACACCCAGGACCGCGCCGGGGTGGATCTCCAGATCGACGCCGCGCACCGCCTGCAGCGGGCCGCGGTCGGTGGCGAAGGTCACGGTCAGCCCGGCTGCCTCGCACAGCGGCTGCTCGTACGTCGGAGGACCCGTGAGGTCAGCCACGCGCCGGCTCCCGGTGGTAGGGATCCAGCACGTCGCGCAGCAGGTCTCCCAGGAAGCTGAACGACAGCGTGGTGATCAGCAGCGCCAGACCGGGGTAGAGGAACCACGGAAAGCTGCGCAGGTTGCCCAGGGAGGTGACGTTGCGGTCCAGCATGGAGCCCCAGCTCACCGCCGGATCGGAGATCCCCAGCCCCAGGTAGGAGAGCGTCGTCTCCCCCAGGATGAAGGCCGGGATGCCCAGGGCGACGCTCACGATCAGGATCGACGACATCTGCGGGATGATCTGGGTGACGATGATCACCAGCGGCGGGATGCCCTGCAGCCGCGCCGCGGCCACGAAGTCCTCGGTCTTGATGCTGAGCACCATGCCGCGGATCAGGCGTGCGGTGCCGGGCCAGCCGACGAACGCCAGGATCGCGGTGATGATCACGAACGACTGCCCGGAATCCAACTCGTAGGACAGCACCGAGCGCAGGAACAGGATCATGTAGAGGCCGGGGATGAGGATGAAGAACTCGGAGAGGCGCATGATGGTCCAGTCGGTGGCGCCGCCGTAGAAGCCGGCCAGCCCTCCCAGGACGACCGCCAGCGTCAGCGAGATGGAGACGGCGATGAAGCCGACGGTCAGGGAGATGCGCGACCCGTAGAGGATGCGCGACAGGATGTCGCGGCCCAGGTGGTCGGAGCCCAGCAGGAACACCGGGTAGGCCTGCCGGCCGTGCCGCCACAGCTCGCCGCCGTCCTTTTCGTCGACGTACGGAGCGGCGGTGCCGAACAGGTGCACCCGCATCGGCACCAATCCCCACAGCCGGTACTCCGGCCCCCGCACGAGCAGCCGCACGCGGTAGTGCTCGCCGCGGATCCGCGCGTAGCGGCGGGACACGTCGTCCACCAGGGCGCGGCGCTGCACCTGCGGGCCGAAGCCCACCTCGGGCGAGTACCAGTCGATCGAGGGCCGGTGGTGGGTGTGGAACCGGAACGTCGTGGTGGGTTCGTAGGGCGCCAGGAACTCCGCGAACAGCATCGATCCGTATAGCAGGATCAGCACCACCACCGCGGCGGCGGCCACCGGGCGCGCGCGCAGCCGTTGCAGGAAGACGCTGCGCCGCCGCTGCGCCGGCACGGGCTCAGTCATCCCGGCTGCCCGAGAAGCGGATGCGCGGATCGACCACCGCCAGCAGCACGTCGGCGGCGATCATCCCCAGCAGGATCAGGAAGCTGGTGAACATGATTACGGCCAATACCAAGTTGATGTCCTCCTGGCGCACCGCCTCGTACAGCAGCCGGCCGATGCCGGGATAGGAGAAGATTATCTCCAGGATCAGCGATCCCGAGATCAGCGACGCGAACAGGTCGGCGCTGCTGGTGATGTAGGGATTGAGGGTGTTGCGGAACGCGTGCACGACGAACACGCGCCGCTCGCTGACGCCGCGCGAGCGCAGCGCCGTCACGTAGGGCTGGCCGAGCTGGTCCAGCATGGTGGCGCGGACGTAGCGCATGGTGCCGCCGACGCCGCCCAGGAACGCTGCCAGCAGCGGCATGGCGATGTGGTGCAGGTAGCTGAAGGAGAAGCCCACCGGCGCCTCCCGGAACGGGAAGTCGGGATAGGCCGTGATCGGGAACCAGCCGCTCACGAACGCGAAGAGCTGCAGCAGGATGAGCAGGAGGATGGCCGGGAAGGCGTGCAGCACCAGCGCCGCGAAGGTCGCCGCCAGGTCCGTGCGGGTGCCGGTCTTCGAGGAGAAGTAGAGAGCGGCCGCGAACGACAGGACGGTGATGAAGACCAGCTCGATCAGGTTCAGGATCAACGAGTTGATCAACCGCGAGCGGACCAGGAACAGGATCGGCGCGCGCGAGATCAGCGACCGCCCCAGGTCGCGCTCCACCACGACCTGGTACAGCCAGCGGGCGTACTGGGCGTAGAACGGCAGGTCCAGGCCCAGGCGCGCCTTGGCGGCGGCGATCTGCTCCTCGGTGTAGACGTTGTCCGCCTGCCGGTCGGAGGAGACCAGCATCTGCGCCCGGACGTAGTTCTCGACCATGTCGCCCGGCGCCAGCTTCATCAGGGCGAACACCGCCAGGCCGAGCAGCAGCAGGAGGACCACCATCGACGCCAGGCGGGTGGCCAGGAACCGGAGCAGCGGGCGGCGGCCGCGGGCGCGCGGGCGCCGCGCAGCCGCCGGGGGCGCCGTCGCGTCCGGCTCGGGACTACGGTCGGGCTCGGCCATCCATCCCTGCTATTCGCCGTCGAGCAGGTACAGGTACGTCGAGTCGAGTCCGTTCAGGGTGTCGTAGAACACGTTGCCCCACTTGTTGCGCACCGCCACGAAGCGGAACGGGTAGACGATGTACATCTTCGGCACCTGGTCGAGCAGGATGCGCTGGTACTCGTCGTAGATCGCCTTCGCCGCCTCCTTGTCGATCGTGAAGCGGCCCTCGTTGTAGAGGTAGTCGACGCGCGCCTCCCACTCCGTGTACGGCTCTTCCTGCAGCGGGTGCCACAGGTGGAAGTTGCCCTTGGACTGCCACACGTTGCTGCCGCCCTCCGGCCAGTAGTTGGAGCCGAGCGAGGCGGTGGCCACGTGCCAGTCGTAGGTGCTGATGAGCATCTCCACCAGCTTCTGGAAGTCGATCGGCCGCACGTTGCCGGTGATGCCGATCGCCTTCAGCTCGTCGGAGAAGATGTTCATGATGTCGACCCCGACGTTGTTCTCGGCGCCGACGTGGATGTCGAACTCGACGTGGTTGCCGTCGGCGTCCTCCATCAGCCCGTCCGCGTTGGGGCGGATGCCGATCTCGGCCAGCAGGTCGCGCGCCCGATCCGGATCGTAGTCGAACTCCTGGCGGATCGACTCGTCGAAGTAGGGGTTGGCGCGCGCGAAGAAGTGCAGCGCCGGCTCGGCCAGGCCGCGGTACACCTGGCTGGCGATGCGGTCGCGGTTCAGCACCGAGCTCATGGCCTGCCGGAACTTCGTCTGGCTGAACCAGCTATAGACCAACTGGTCCATGGTGTCGGGGTTCTGGTTGAAGGCGATGAAGGACGAGCCCAGGGTCGGGCCGCCGTTGTAGACGGTGTAGTCGGGGTCCTCGGCGTTGAGCAGATCGTCCATGTCCTCGGGCCGCAGCGTGAAGGAGTCCTTCTTGCCCTCCTTGAACAGCAGCAGCTCGGTGTTCCAGTCCGGCACGATCTGGAAGACCAGCTTCTCGATGTAGGGCAGCGTGACGCCGGCCGCATCCTTCTTCCAGTAGTTGGGGTTGCGCTCGGCCACCACGCGCACGCCCGGCTCGTACTCGGTGAGGTAGTACTCGCCGATCGAGGGAATGGTCGTCGGGTCGGTGTCGACGCTGAACAGGTTGAGCACGCCCTCTGCGCCACCTTCGCTCTTGGCCGGCTCGTACACGTAGCGCGGGCCGAAGTCCATGTTCGTGGACAGGATCGGGTTGGCGACGATCCGCGGGTAGTGGAAGGCCACCGTGAGCTCGTCGACCTTCTCCACCTCGATGCGAGCCTCCGAGCCGTCCGGCATCTCGATGAACTGGCCGGCGTAGCCGGGCTGCTGCAGCTCCTGGTCGCCCTCGATCTCGTCGTACCAGAAGACGATGTCGTCGGCGGTCACCTGGACCCGCGTGTCGGGATCGGCCAGCGTGGTCCAGTACAGGTCGTCGCGTAGCGTGTAGATGACGGTGAGCGTGTCGGCTTCCTCGTCGACCTCCACCTCGAAGCTGGCCAGATTGGGCAGGAACTCGCGCGTGTAGGGATCGTAGTCGGCCAGGGAGTCGAACAGCACGCCGACCACCGTGGCGGTGTCGCCGTCGCGGGCGGACATGGTGTTGAAGGTCTTGGGGTCGTTGTTGACGGCGGTCAGCCACGTGCCGCCCACCGCGCCCAGCTCCCACTCCTGTCCACCGGGCTTCGTCACGGTCTTGGACAGGATCTCGGCGCGCGCCCGCTCGCGCTCCGACATCGCCTCGCCCTCGGTCATCTCTTCCTCGACCGCCCGGGCGCCGGCCGTCGTCGCCAGCAGGCCCAGCAGGACGGCGACGAGCGGCAGCAGGGAGATCGCTCGCGCGGCCCGGAGGCGGTCTCGTACGGTGGTCGACTGGTCGTTCTTCATACCATCCAGTCTACCGGATGTAAGGGTTTCTTACCGCGTTTCGGTGGTGTCCAAACCAAAGAGACGCCCCACCCGGTGAGGTGTGGGGCGTCTCTATCGCGCTCAGCGCGGCGCGAGCGGCAACGGGTCAGCGGGCGGCGGCCTCCACGTTGTCCTTGTCGTAGACCGTGAACGGTCCCATCAGGACGCGCAGGCCCTGGTCCCTGGTGGGATCCTTGTGGATCGTGTACGTGCCCATGCGGCCGGCCTCGAAGGACTCGCCCTCGGCGGCCTCCAACTGCCCGGTGGCGATCAGGTAGGTCACGTAGTAAGTCAGGTAGCCCAGGTCGACGAAGCTCCAGAGCGCGAACTCCGGCGCGCAGCCGTTCAGCGTGAAGCTCACCATCTCCGCCGGCAGGCCCAGGCCGCTCACCTTGATCTCGTCGCAGAGGTCCTCGTCCTGCAGCGCCTTCGAGGCGGCGGCGATACCGACCGTGGTGGGGGCCATGAGCAGCTTCAGGTCCGGGTACTTGTCGATGAGCGCCAGCGCCTGGTTGTAGCTCTTCTCCGACTGGTCGTCGCCGTAGACGATGTCCACGAGGTTGAGGGCCGCGTACTTGTCGTCCTCCAGGGCGTTCTGCATGGCGGCGATCCAGGAGTTCTGGTTGGCGGCATCCGGGGTCGCCGACAGCACGGCGAAGTCGCCGCCGTCTTCGCCCAGGATGTTGAGCGCCATGTCGGCCATCACCACGCCGGTCTCGTCGAAGTCGACCTGCGCCACGAACACCTGCTCGCCTTCCGCCGAGGGGATCTGCGAGTCCCAGGTCACCACCGTCAGCCCGGCTTCGCGGGCCGCGACGGCGGCGGGGGCGATCTGGTCGCCGGCGTTGTTGGAGATCATGATGCCGTCCTGACCCTGCGTGGTGGCGGTGGTCACGATCTCGATCTGGCCTGCGACGCTGTTCTCCGGGGTCGGCCCGATGAACTCCAGCGTGCCCGGGTTGCCGAGTTCCTCGTGCGCCTCGCGCGCGCCGGTGTGCGCCTGGTCGAACACCAGGATGCCGATGAACTTCGGCATCAGGACCAGGTCGGCCTCCATGCCCTTGGTGGCCATGACCTGAGCCTGGGCGGCGCCCGCGCCCAGGATCAGGGCGAGGGCCGATGCGGTAATCAGTCGTGTGATTTTCATGGCGCGGAGCCTCGTACGGCTCCGATCAGGAAGTCAAGATTGAACGTCCCGGACCTGCGGGCGGGCGCCGGCGACGCGGGCCAGGAAGCTGCGCACGTTCGGGATCATCGCGGACAGGATCAGGAGGATGCCGATGACGCCGGCCTGCAGGTGCCCGGTGATGTTGCTGAGCGACATCCCGTTGCGCAGGTAGAGCACGATCAGGATCGACAGCAGCACGCCGTAGATGGACCCGGCGCCGCCGAAGATGCTCACCCCGCCCAGCAGCACGATGGTGATGATGTCGAGCTCGAAGCCCAGCCCCATGTCTCCCCGCACGGTGCCGAGGCGCGCCGCGAACAGTATCCCGGCGAGCGCGGAGAGCAGCCCGGAGACCGTGAACAGGAGCATCTTGACCCGCGCGACGTTGATGCCGGAGTAACGGGCCACCTCCTGGTTGATGCCGATGACCTGCACCTGCCGGCCGAACCCGCTGTACCGCAGGACCACCACCGCGACCACCAGGAGCGCGAAGAAAACGAGCATCGAGAGCGGGAACGGGCCGAGCAGCGGCTGCTGGCCGAGCGCCTCGAACCACGCCGGAAACTCCTTGATGGAGCGGTCCTCGACCAGCACGCGGGCCAATCCCCGGAAGCCGATCAGCATCGCCAGGGTCACCACCAGGGACGGCAGGCGCACCACGGTGATCCAGAACCCGTTGAACGCGCCGCCGGCGATCCCGATCAGGAGGCAGATGGCCAGAGCCGCCGGCATGGGGACGCCCTGCTGGATCAGCCAGCCGAGGGCGCAGGCGGACAGCCCCATCATCGACGCGACCGACAGGTCGATCTCACCGTTGAGGATGATGAAGGCCATGATGAGGACGACGATCACCTTCTCGATCGAGAGGGCGAACAGGTTGATCTGGTTGCCTACGGTCAGGAAGGAAGGCGAGGTGAGGGCGTTCATCGCCACGATGCCGAGCAGCAGCCCGGCCAGGAAGCCTTCCCAGGTCTTGAAGCGGGCGCCGATCGCAGACGCCATGCCGGCGAGTCCGCCGCCGCTCATGAGCTCCGCCTCCGCTTCATGAGCAGGCTGTCGACCGCCACCGAGACCAGGATCAGCAGGCCGAGCAGCGCGTCGCGCAGGAACTCGCTCACCTGCAGCGAGCGGATGAGGCTGTTCTCCAGCAGGTCGATCAGGATCGCTCCCAGCACGGCGCCGAGCACGCTGCCCGCGCCGCCGAAGATGTTGACGCCGCCCACCACCACCGCGGCCACCGACTTGAGCTCCAGGCCGAGTCCGGCGACCACGGTGATGTTGCCGAAGCGGGCCAGGAACAGGAATCCGGCGAGCCCCGCCAGCGCCCCGCACAGCGTGAACGCGGTGAACACCAGACCCCGGGTGGGAAACCCTGCGTGGTGGGCGGCCTCCGGGTTCGAGCCGATGGCGTACAGCCTGCGGCCGAACGCCGAGTACTTGAGCAGGAGCTGGAACAACACGGCCACCCCCAGCATGACGACCACCACCACCCGCAGGTGCAGGCGTCCGAAGCTGACCACGTTGAGGCGGGGCAGATCGACCAGCCACTGCGGCAGGTTGACGGTGAGGATGGTCTGTGCGTCGGAAAACTCGACCAGCACGGTGCGGAAGAGGGCGAGGGTGCCGAGCGTGACGATGATGGCGGGCACCCGGCACCAGGCGACGATGGCGCCGTTGCAGGCGCCGAGCGCGGCCCCGATGCCGACGCACATCGCCACCGCCACCAGCGGGGGGATGTCGTTGGCGAGTGAGAGCTGCTGGCCCACGAAATAGGCGGTGAAGCCGACGACGGAGCCCACGGAGAGGTCGATGTTGCGGGTCAGCACCACCAGGGTCTGGCCGATGGCGAGGATCGCCAGGATCGTGACGCTCGCCGACACCCGGTTGAACAGGCGCGCGCTCAGGTAGTTCTGGATGATCAGGGAGAAGCCGACCAGCACGATCACGATGAGCAGTACCAGCACGCCCTCGCGCCTGGTCTCGGCGCGCAGGCGGCCGGCGCGGAGTCTCACGGCGTCACGCCCCCTGTGGCCGCGTCCGCCATCCGTTCCCGCTCGCCGGTGGCCAGGGACATGACCGCCTCCTGGGTGGCTTCCTCCCGCTCCAGGATGCCCATCTGCCGCCCCTCGCGCATGACCAGGATGCGGTCGCTCATCGCCAGCACCTCCGGCAGGTCGGAGGAGATGAAGAGGATGGCCATCCCCTGCTCGGCCAGCTCCCGCACCATGGCGTGCACCTCGGCCTTGGCGCCGACGTCGATCCCGCGGGTCGGCTCGTCCAGGACCAGGATCCGCGGCCGCGTGTTCAGCCACTTGCCGAACATGACCTTCTGCTGGTTGCCGCCGGACAGCTTGGCGACCACGTGCATGGTGGATGGCGCCTTGATCTGCAGCCGCTGCCGGAACCCTTCTGCCGCCTCCTCTTCGGCGGCACGTCGGATGAGGCCGAACCGCGACAGGTAGCGGCGCAGCACCGGCAGCGTGATGTTGGCCGTGATCGACAGCGGCATGGCCAGCCCGAACTTGCGGCGGTCCTCGGTCATGTAGGCCACCCCGAACTGCTGGGCGGCCCGCGGCGAGGCGATGCGCCGCGCGCGGCCTTCGATCTCGATGGTGCCGTGGTCGGCCGGCTGCATGCCGAACAGCGCCAGGCCCACGTCCGTCCGGCGCGACCCCACCAGGCCGGCGAAGCCCAGCACCTCGCCCGCGTGCAGGTCGAAGTCGATCCCGGAGAACACGCCCTCGCGGCCCAGGCCGCGCACGCGGCACACCCGCTCGCCGACGGTCCGCTCGTGCCCGACCCCATAGAACTGGTCCACCTCCCGCCCCACCATGTCGCGGATGAGGAGCTCGCGCGTTACCTCCGGCGCCGGGCGGGTGGAGACGTGCTCGCCGTCGCGCAGCACCGTGATCCGGTCCGCGATCTGGAACACCTCCTCCAGCCGGTGGGTGATGAACAGCACGGTGACGCCCCGGTCGCGCAACTGGCGGGCCGCCCGGAAGAGCTGGCCGACCTCGTGCTCGGAGAGCGACGCGGTGGGCTCGTCCATGATCAGGACCTTCACCTCGAGCGAGATCGCCTTGGCAATCTCCACCGCCTGCTGCGCGGCCAGGGTCAGCCCCCGCGCCGGCGCCCGCACGTCGAGCCGGACGCCCAGGCTCGCCAGGATCTCCTCGGCTTCCGCGTACATGCGCCGCCAGTTGGTCAGCAGTCCCTGCTCGCGGTGGGTGATGAAGATGTTCTCGGCCACGTCCAGGTCCGGGAACAGCAGCGGCTCCTGGTACACCGCCGCCAGCCCGGCCGCCTGCGCCTCCTGGGCGTTGTGCAGGTGGACGGCCTCCCCCTCCACGAAGACCTCCCCCGCGTCGCTCTGCACGACCCCGGTCAGGATCTTGATCAGGGTCGACTTGCCGGCGCCGTTCTCCCCGACCAGCGCGTGGATCTCGCCCGCGTGCAGCGACAGGGACACGTCGTCCAGCGCCTGCGTCATGTCGAAGCGCTTGGAGAGGTTGCGCACCTCCAGCACCGGCGCGCCGCCGGCTCCCTTCGTCATGGGGCTGGGCTCACGACCAGGAGCATAGCCCCGCTCCCGGCCGGACGCCTACGCTACGCTCGGTCCATCGCTGCTACGTGCCATGATGGACGAAGTGAATGCAAACGAATACTATTGAACGCATATGTCCAAAACGGTCACGATCCGTCTCGACGACGAAGCCTATCGACTGATCCGGCAGGCCGCCCGCGGCCAGCTTCGCAGCATCGCCAACTTCATCGAGTACGCCACCCTCTCGTATCTCGCGGAGGAGGCCTCCGTTTCCGATGAAGAGATGACCGAGATCCTGTCCGACGCCGAACTGGTCTCCACCCTGCGGCGTGCGCGTTCCGAGGTGAGCGGCAAGAAGTATCGGGTTGTCGAGTAGCCACGCCGTTGCGGAGACCGAGTCGTTCCGCAGGTCGCTGCGCAAGAACCAGGCCATTGCCCGCCGCTACCCGCGCATACGGGACGTTGTGTACCCGATGCTCCGCCGGGAGCCGCACTTCGGCCCCAACATCAAGCGACTCCAGGGGGAGTTCAGCGAATTCTATCGATACCGGCTGGGCGATTACCGCTTGTTCTACACGATCGACGAAGAGGAAACGGTCGTCATCATTGCTGACCTCCGCAGCCGGCAGGCGTCGTACCGCAGGCGTTCGTGAACGGATCGACCGGCCTCCGCATACATGCGCCGCCAGTTGATCAGCAGTCTCTGCTCGCGGTGGGTGATGAAAGATGTGTCCCGGCCGGCCGCCTACGGCACACGCGGGGCCAGCAGCTCACGAGCCATGTGCTTTCGAGCGGCGTGCGCGTCGGTGTCGGCGATCAGCTCGGCAAGCGTGTCCCGCTGTACGACGCCGGTGTGGAGAAGCACCCGACACAGTTCGAAGTCCTTCGGCCTTCCAGCCAGGGCCTTGGCCACCCACAAGTCCTCCGGCGAAAGACACCAGGCAACGATACCGGCGGTAGCCGGTGTCGAGAACCGAACGAGTCGCTGCTCCCACCCGCGCGGCAGCAGGGCCGTCGTGACGGAGATGCCATGCGCGTAGAAGCCGAACGTCTCCTGGAACAGTGATGCTTCGCCGATCGAGCCATCGATCAGGTCGGCCTTGCTGCCGTCGACATCCTCACGCAGCGCGATGTCCGCCTCTGCCGAGCGCAGCGCTGCCTCGGGAATGTCGTCCTCGATCCAGGCATGAATCGCCTGAGATCCAATGACGATCACTTCGCGCTCACCCGCGACGGCGGCCGCCGCCCTGATCGCGTGCTCGAACTGCGCGCGGTTCATCGCTGCAGCTCGTCGCGCCGAAACTCCCGATACACGGTAGCGCGCTCCGATGCGCTCAGCACGCCGGCGAACGGGGTGACGTGACGAAGGTCGCGACAGTGCAGTCCGGGGTTGACCAGCGTGTCTGCGAGCGCATCCAGGGGGCCATGCAACAGGCGTTCCCACTCGTCGAAAAGGTCGGACGCGCCTGGATGCAGACCACGCATGCGCAGGAGGTTCGCCTCCGCTCGGCCCAGCGTCTCGGCGGGAGCAGCGCGAAGCCGTTCGGCGATCCGGTCGTGCAGGGCCAGGCTCCGGCGGTCTTCCCGCGTCAGGGGCGGAACGAATGACACATGGACGCCGAGACCGACGGCAGCGGCCAGACGCTGGAGCGTACGCAGACTCGGGCGCTTGGTTCCGCTCTCGTAGGCTGCGATCGTTGGCTGCGATGTGCCGGCCAACTCCGCCAATGCGGCCTGCGTCAGACCGGCGCTGCGTCGCAGGCGGGCAACCAGATTCATGCCCCAATTATATCCGATTGGATATGGCTGACCAGCGGGCGACGGGCGCGGATCAGGCCGGCCGCGCGCTTCCGTTGGCGGCAGCGCCGCTGTCTCTCGGCGTCAGGCAGGGCCAACAGCTACTCCTTAGCCGCCCATCGCTCCGCAATTCGCTGGTCCTCGGCGTCCCAACGGTCCAGGACTCGCTGTTCTCGCCGATTTCCGACCTGGATCACCCCGGACCAGAGCTCCTGAACAGCGCCGCTCGCAGCGTCCTGCTCGGCGCCCGAGTCAACCCAAGCGGCGTAGCCCGGACGCCACTCGCATAGCAGTTCCTCGACGTACGGCATGCCCATGTCCAGGATCGCACCCCACAGCGCCGGGGCAGGGACACCCCACCCTCGGGTAAGCTGGATCAGCCGCAGCCGGTAGTCCGTGAATTGCTCTCGTAGGATCACCTCGATGCGGACCTGTCGCTCCACCACCTTCGCGGTAACCCAAGGCTCCAAGCTGGCCTTCATTCTCTCGAACGAAGCGGCGTCCGGACGGCCTCCATCGAGAAACGGCTTCCACTTCTCTTCGAGCAAGTCCAGGCCGTATACGGTGCCGAGCCCGTACAGCTCGCCCGACCGGACACCGAACCAGTACCCGGCGCGGTCGGCGATCTCGGACGGCTCAGGACGCAGGAGAACAGGCGGCCGGACTCTTGTCTGGAACTTGAAGTCCTTCATGCCCCCGACGATACCGCAACGCGGGACGCTACGTCAATAGACATGACGTAATGTCCATAAAGGTGACGTAGATGGCAGTGTCGTTAGCCCAGGGGTCTCGTCAGGGCGCGGCGCAGGGGCTACCTGACAGCCGCCCCGCGATCGGAGTTCAGTGCGGGCTACGGCTCCAGAGCGGTCACTCCCAGTGAAAGAGTACGCCCAGCGCCTGCTCCGGGTGCTCGTACAGAAGGTCGTAGCCGGCCTTCAGCTCCCGGCCGGGGAGGCGGTGGGTGACCAGTGGCTGCACCTGTACCTCGCCGGAGGCCATGCACGCCATCGACGTACGGGCCATCGCGGCGCGGTCGGCCGAGGGCGGGTAGCTTACCAGCACGCGCTTGCCCTGGAAGCTGTCGACGTCGAGCGGCAGCGGCGCGTTCTGGTACTTGGCGTTCACCTGGATGAGCCCTCCGGGGGCGAGCATCTTCTGCGCCTGCTCGAAGGAGGCGATGCCGGGCGGGCCGCCGACGCAGTCCACGACGATGCTCGCCCCCTCGCCGCCGGTGAGCCGCCGCACCGCCTCCACCGGGTCCTCCTCGCTTGCGTTCACGACCTCGGGCGCGCCCACCTCGCGGGCGATGCGGCAGCGGATCTCCAGCGTATCCACGGCGATGAGCTGGGCCGGCCGGAAGCGCCGGGCGAACTGCATGACCAAGTTGCCCACCAGCCCCTGGCCCAGCACGGCGACGCGGTCGTCCGTGGCGATCTCGAGCGCCTGCGCCCATCCCGCGCCGCTGGTCGCGAGCGGATGGAACGTCCCCTGCTCGAAGGAGAGCTCCGGATGCAGGTGGTGCATGGGATGCCGCGCTTCGGCGGCGGTCGAGCACAGGGAGTACTCGGCGTGCGGGGCGGTGGCCACGACCCGGTCGCCGGCCGCGAAGCCCCTCACGCGGTCGCCGGCCGCCTCGACGATCCCCGGTGGTGGAGTACCCCATGGCGCTCGGGCTCACCGGCCCCTCCATCACGTAGCGCCGCCACAGCTCCGAGCCGCGGCTGATCAGGCTGACGCGGGTCCGCGTCAGCACTTCCTCAGGTCCGGGCTCCGGAACCGGCACCTGCTCCAGGAAGACGTTGCCGACGCCCTCACCCTTGGCCGCTCGCCACATCATCTCCGCCATCGCCGCTCCCTCCTTTGTCGGAAACCCGATGTTCGTAGATTTCGGCGATTACGTCATCGCTGCAACACGGCGCCATCCGCGGCTACACTCCGCAGCGCACGCAGAACGTCATGACTGCTGACTCCAAGGGCCGCGAGCTCTTCATCGTCGACAACAGTGTCTCCGGCTGGACCGGGCTCCGGTATCTGGAAGAGTGGTCCGGCATCGCGAAGGCGTTCGACATCGCGACCGGGTACTTCGAGATCGGCGCGCTGCTCGCTCTCGACGGCAAGTGGCAGGGGCTCGACAAGGTCCGGATCCTGATGGGGGCGGAGACCACCCATCGGACTCGCAAGGCCATCCTCGAAGCGGTCCGCGCGCAAGCACTCGGCAGGCTCGACGAGAGCATCGAGGAGGACAAGGAGCCGAACCCCTTCCTGCACGGGGTCCCAGCGATCCTCGACGCGCTCCGCTCGGGGCAAATCGAGTGCCGCATCTACGACAAGGACAAGTTCCACGCGAAGACCTACATCACCCACGCCAAGCTCGAGGTCGTGGGCGCCCAGGCGCTGGTGGGCTCCAGCAACTTCACGCGGCCGGGACTCACGAGGAACGTCGAGTTGAACGTCCAGATCCAGAGCGCGCGCGAGGTCGCGCAGCTCCAGGAGTGGTTCGAGACGCATTGGAACGAGGCGCGCGAGGTCACCGACGCCGTCGTCGAGACGATCTCCCGCCATACCCACCTGTATACGCCATTCGACGTCTACGCGAAGGCCCTGCAGCAGTTCTTCCGCGGGCACGAGCTGACCGCGACCGAGTGGGACGAGACACGGTCGCGCATGTTCCAGAACCTCGATCGCTACCAGAAGGAGGCCTACTGGGCGCTCATGAAGATCGCCCGGCAGCACCGCGGCGCCTTCCTCTGCGACGGCGTGGGTCTCGGCAAGACCTTCGTCGGCCTGATGCTGATCGAGCGGCTCATCCTTCACGAGGGCAAGCGTGTCGTGCTGTTCGCACCTAAGGCGGCCAAGGAGGCGGTATGGGAACCCCACCTGCGTCGGCTGCTTCCGCACATCGGTGGCGTCGGAGGTGGTGCGGACTTCAGCAACTTGGCCGTCTTCAGCCATACCGACCTCGGACGCAAGGGAGACTTCCCGGAGCGTTTCCGGCGCATCGCGGAACTCGCCGACGTCGTCGTCATCGACGAGGCGCACCACTTCCGGAATCCGGGCCGCCAAGGTAACCCCGACCGGGGAATCGAACCGTCGCGCTACTACCAACTGTTCGAGTTGCTCGACAACGTGGAACGCCCCAAGACCGTGTTCATGCTGACGGCCACCCCCATCAACAACCGCCTCAGCGACTTCCGCCACATGACCGAGCTCTTCACGCGTCGCGACGAGGCCTACTTCGCGCGCACGCTCGGCGTGAACAACCTGCGGGCGCACTTCAATCAGATGGAGAGGACACTTCGCAGCCGTGTGGGTCGCGACGCGGCGGATGCCGCAGAGCACATGACCGAAGCCGAGAGCATTCTCTTCACCGACGCATTCTTCCGCCAACTCGTCGTCCAGCGGAGCCGCGCGTACGCTCGCGAGAGCCAGATTCGGGAGCACCGCACAGCAGCCGCCTTTCCCCACCGGAGGGATCCACAGGTTGCCGCGTACTCGATCCGCAAAACCTACGGGCGGATGCTCGACCTATTCGAGAAGGCGTTCGCGAAGCAGAACCCGCTCTTCACGCTCCCGATGTACTACCCTCTGCATTGGTACACGGGGCCGGACAAGGACATCGACCCGTTCGAGGAGAACCGCCAAAAACAGGTGGTCGGCCTGATTCGGATCAACTTTCTCAAGCGCTTCGAGAGTTCCGTCGTCGCCTTCGAGCTCTCCTGCAACCGTCTCCTCAAGAAACTGCTCGCCTTCCTCAAGGTTCACAGCGAGAGCGACGCCGAGAAGAAGCGCCTTGATCGCTGGAAGGCGCAGAACGCCGAAGTCTTGGGCTACGCCGCCGATCGCCAGCTCGATCTGTGGGGCGAGGAAGGCGAGGTTGCGGACGACGAAGACGTCGTCCCGCAGGAGATGCTCGACGCGGTCGACCCCCTCGACCGGGCCGAGTACAACGTCGGGGAGATGCTGACCGAGACCTTCTTTGATCTCAACCAGATCGTGCAGTTCCTGGACGAAGCCCGGAAGTTCGAGCCGAGGCACGACGACAAGCTCCAGAAGCTCATCCGCCTGCTCAAGTCAAGGGCGCTCGAAGACCAGAAGATCCTAATTTTCACCGAGTTCGCCGACACAGCCCGCTACCTCAAGCGTCGCCTGGACGAAGCCGATATCGAGGGCGTCGAGCAGGTGGACAGTGCCACGAAGAAGAACCGTGCGGACGTCATCCAGCGCTTCGCGCCCTACTACAATAGCATCTCGTCTCCGGAGCTGGCCGAGCAGGGAGTGGGGGAGATCCGCGTCCTGATCTCCACCGATGTCCTCTCCGAGGGTCTCAACCTCCAGGACGCCTCGCGGATGATCAACTACGACATCCACTGGAATCCGGTTCGCCTCATGCAGCGCATCGGCCGGGTGGACCGGCGTATGAATCCGGCGATCGAAGAACAGCTCGTCGCCGACCATCCTGAGGCGACGGCCTCGCGCGGCAAGGTCTGGTTCTGGAACTTTCTCCCGCCCGACGAGCTGAACGAGATCCTCTCGCTCTACACGACGGTCACGCAGAAGACGCTCCTGATCTCCAAGACCCTCGGCATTGAGGGCAAGAAGCTCCTCACCCCGGAGGACGACTACGAGGCATTGAAGGAGTTCCACCACGCCTACGAGGGCACGCGCACTGCAGTGGAGGACATACACCTTGAGTACCAGGCCCTGCTTGAAGCAGACCCGGAGCTGGAGGCGCGCCTCGCTCGCTTCCCCGGCGCAATCTTCAGCGGTCGCAAGCGCCCGGCGAAGGGCGTGCGCGGCGTCTTCTTCTGCTACGCGCTCCCCGCCCTCGACAAAGAAAAGAACGAGTTCACCGAGGAGGCCGGCACGACGCGCTGGTACCTCTACGACCTCGACCGCGAGACAATCCTCGAGGAGCCGGGCGAAATCGTCGCGAGCGTCCGCTCGAAGCCCGAAACGTCCCGGCGCTGCACCACGGAGCAGCAGACGCTCCTCGACATCCGCAAGCAGATCGAGAAGCACATCAAGAACAGCTACCTGAAGCGCGTGGACGCCCCCGTCGGCGTCAAGCCGAAGCTTCGCTGCTGGCTGGAACTGAATGAGGGCTGAACCGATGCTGACCGACCACCGCGAACGCCTCGCTCGCATCCGACGCTTCGACCAGCTCGTTGCCTACCTGCGCGACGAGCTCGGCTGGCCGATCAACTCGGACGACTTCGATACGCTGATGTACGACTACACCGCCGAGGAGCTCGGCCTCGACGAGAAGAACGCAGCCAAGATCCAGGAGATTAAGCGCCTGCGCCCGCTCGTGCCGAACCAGCCCTGGGGCATCTTCTTCGTCAAATTTGAGCCGAAGCGGCTTCCTGTGGTGGCACTGCGTCGCATCCTCGGCCAATTTGCGCTCAAGAAGCGCCTCGGCCACCAAGCCGAGCGCCAAGCCTGGGCCGCCGACGACCTGCTCTTCGTCTCCAATTACGGTGAAGGTGAGGAGCGCCGCATCGCTTTCGCCCACTTCTCCAAGCCACGGGACGGCCACGACCTGCCCACCCTCAAGGTGCTCGGTTGGGACAACCTCGACACGCCGCTCCACCTTGACGCCGTCGCCCGCGAGCTGTGCGACCACCTCACTTGGCCCGACGACGAGGACAATTCGGAGGCTTGGCGTAAGCGCTGGCGTGCTGCCTTCACTCTGCGGCATCGCGAGACCATTACGACCTCGAAGAAGCTCTCCGAGCGACTGGCCGAGCTGGGCCGCGCAATTCGCGACCGTGTCCAGGCGGCGCTCGACATAGAGATTGAGGCCGGCCCGCTCACCAAGCTCATGAAGGCATTCCAGACCGCACTCGTCCACGATCTGGACAAGACCCGCTTCGCTGATATGTACGCGCAGACCATCGCTTACGGCCTACTCTCGGCGCGCATCACCGACCCCGTGCGGCGCACGGCCGACGACTTCGCTGCCCACATGCGGACGAACCCGTTCCTCCGGGAGCTGATGGAGACCTTCCTTCGCGTGGGCGAGCGACGCGGCGCGGCCGGCCCGGGCATCGACTTCGACGAGGTGGGCGTCTCCGAAGTGGTGGAACTCCTCGACCAACAAGCCAACATCGAGGCCGTCGTTCGCGACTTCGGCGACCGGAACCCCGACGAAGACCCGGTCATTCACTTCTACGAGCACTTCCTCGCCGCCTATGACAAGGAGCAAAAGGTAAGACGGGGCGTCTTCTACACCCCGCGTCCGGTGGTCTCCTACATCGTGCGGTCGGTTGACGAGCTCTTGAGGAGCGAGTTCGGCCTCAGCGACGGCCTTGCCGACACCACCACCTGGGGCGAGATGGCAAAGCGCCACGAGAACCTGAAGATCCCGGAAGGCACCTCGCCTACCCAGGCCTTCGTTCAGATCCTCGACCCGGCCACCGGCACCGGGACGTTCCTCGTAGAGGTGATCGATCTGATCCACACGACGATCGTCGAGAAGTGGAGGGCCCAGGGCCACGGCGAGAAAGAGATCAAGGTGCTGTGGAACGACTACGTCCCAGAGTGCCTCCTGCCACGACTGCACGGCTACGAGCTCCTGATGGCGCCCTATGCCATTGCACACCTCAAGATCAGCCTCAAGCTCTACGAGACCGGCTACCGATTCGAGAGCGACGAGCGAGCACGGGTGTACCTGACGAATGCGCTGGAGCCCCCTGGGGGCGGTCAAATGACGATCGATTTCCTGCCTGCGTTAGCTCACGAAGCGCAGGAGGTCAATGAGATCAAGCGAAATCAGCCTTTCACAGTGATCATCGGGAATCCGCCCTACGCAGCAATATCGTCGAACTTGACCGCAGACTTGCGTCGAATAGTGGATCCGTATCGTTACGTCGATGGCGAGCGGATTCGCGAACGGAGCATGCTCCAATTCGAGAAGAACATCCAAGACGACTACGTAAAGTTCCTCTCGTACTCCCAAGACACCATTGATCGGACATCCATCGGCGTCTGCTCCC
This sequence comes from Spirochaetia bacterium, assembly GCA_965208175.1. Taxonomy (GTDB): domain Bacteria; phylum Spirochaetota; class Spirochaetia; order SZUA-6; family Bin103; genus CATQHW01. Next base: position 587,574 of record CBDBOG010000002.1, read on the forward strand.
TAATTACGAACCACTCCTTTCTGGATGGCCCCACACTCCGAGGTCTGCGGTGGAACCTCCTGTCTCGTTTCGATAGTTGTTGGTTCTTGGATCTGCATGGGAATGCAAACAAGGCTGAGACGCCGCCCGAAGGCACCAAGGACGAGAACGTCTTCGACATTCGTCAGGGTGTGGCGATCTGTGCCCTCGTCAAGGGCTTGGGCGATTCGCCGGCTCAGGACACGTTGTTCGGGGAGCTGTGGGGACAGCGAACCTGCAAGTACGAGCTCCTTTCCGGGTGCAGCCTCACGCAGTTTGATTGGACATCAATCGTGCCTTCGCGGCCCTATTACCACTTGATTGGACCAGATACTGCCGAATGCGGATCTGAATGGGAAGACTGGCCCCTTGTCTGCGATCTCTTCACAAAACGGTCAACGGGTACGGAGACCGGATTCGATGACCTCCTGCTGAACTTCTCGGCAGAGGAACTAAGGGAGCGCCTTGCGCTATTCGCGAGTCCGTCAGCTTCACGGCAGTTGCTTACAAGCGAATTTGACGTCTCGAAGGGACACGCAGCGACTCTGTTCGGCCGCCGGAGGGAATTCTCCGCGCCAAGTGAGGCGGAGTTGCGGCCTTTCCAGCTTCGGGCGTACGACTATAGAAGTGCGCTATTGCGTAAGGACCTGTTGAAGACGAACAGCTTCAACGTGATGCTCGACCTTCGCGACGGCGCACCGGGCCTAGTCACCACTCGGCAGACAAAGGAGCGGTTCTCTGCGTTCGCGGTAAAGAGCTTTTGCGGACACAAGCTCACATCGAGCTACGACAGGAACTACGTGTTTCCGCTGTTCGCGCGACGAGCAGGAAGCCTCGTTTCCGACGAAAATTCATGCCTGGACAGAGCGATCACGGACAGATTCGCATTTCTCATCGGCAGTGGAAGCTCTATGCCGACGCGCGAGCTTTCGCTCGACATCTTCGCCTATGTACTTGGCGTACTCAATGCACGTTCGTACACAGAAAGGTATTGTCAGCGGCTGAAGCGCGACTGGCCGAGAGTTCCACTGCCTGGCGGTCGGGACCTTTTCTTAGCGCTCGTCAGCGCGGGCCGCGAATTGCAGAGCGTCCAGCTGATGGAGTCGGAGAAACTCGGTCGGCCCCTGACGACCTACTCTGGTCCGAAGCACCCAGAAGTTGGTCGCGTCGGCTGGATGGACGGCACCGTCTGGCTCGACGCCAGGAGGACCATCGCCCGGGAAGGCTACCGCACATCCAAACCTGGTACTATCGGTTTTCATGGCGTGCCTGAGGAGGTCTGGGACTTCAAGATCGGCGGCTACCAAGTCTGCTATAAGTGGCTCAAGGATCGGAACGGCCGCATACTCTCGGACGAGGACATTACCCAGTACGAGAAGATCGTAGTCGCCCTGAGCGAGACCATCCGCATCGTAACCGAGATCGACGACGTCATCGACGCCCACGGTGGCTGGCCGGACGCGTTCCAGGCGGAGTGGAAGATTGATTCGGCATCGACGGGGACGTTGAACGAGATCCCGTTCCGGCCGCTCACGCTCGAGCCCGCACCCGAGGAACGGTACGTGACGTGCGCGCCGCTGGTCGAGCTCAAGGCTGCTGCGGGCGGCTTCAGCGATCCGCAGTACATCGACGACGGTGACTTCGACTGGGTCGCTGTCCAGCCGCGCCATCGTCTGCGCAAAGGCATGTTCGTCGCACAGGTCGTCGGCAAATCCATGGAGCCCCGAATCACCGACGGCTCTTGGTGTCTCTTCCGCGCTCCTGTCGAAGGCACGCGCCAAGGGAAGACCGTCCTGGTCCAGCTTCGCGACGACGTCGATCCAGAGACTGGACAGCGCTATACCGTCAAGCGCTACGAGAGTGAGAGGCAGGAGGACTCGTGGCGCCACGTGAGGATTACGCTCAGGCCAGTCAACCCGGACTTCGAGCCGATCGTATTGACCGGGGATGAAGGCGAACTTCAAGTGATCGCTGAGCTAGTCCAGGTACTGGAACGCGCCGACTTTGTCGGTGGAGACTGACTCCAGAATGAGACTGCTCGCTCTCTCGATACGCGGCTTCCGAGGCGTTCAGGAGGCCGAGTTGCACTTCGGCCAGCAGGATGTGCTGGTGGGTCCCAACGGAGCGGGCAAGAGCACAATCATCGACGCCTTGTCACTGGTCTTCGGCCGCACCCGCCTTGTGCGTGACCTTACGGAGCATGACTTCTACGGCAGTCGTCCTGAGGCGACCAGCCGGATCCGTATCGTCGCTACACTGGCAGGATTCGATAGTGACGACCCGGAGCGCAACGACGCGTGGTTTCGGGAGGGGCGAGCAGTGCCCAAGTGGTGGAATTCATCGACAGATCAGATCGAGCCTGAGCCTAGCGTTCATGCCAAGATCCTTTGCGTTCAGATTGCCTTCGCGGCCCGGTTCGATCTTCGGAGTAGGAATGAACATTGCTGATCACCCCCTCCACAGATCCCGGCGTGCGGGACTACCGCACCGGGCTCCTACCTCGGGTATGACGCCAAGCCGCCGTAAGGGATAGGGATGGTACACGTGGGCCGCAGGGAGCCAGCAAGCGACAAGGCGCTGCATGCGCTCCCAGGTGAGTCGGGTTTTCTGACTGCGGCGCCGCAGCGAGCGGTACCACAGCCATGCCACCCGATAGCGGAACAGGGCCAGCGCCGGCGAGTTCATGGGCACTCCGTAGTAACGCAGATGCCCGCCCACCACCGAGCGCAGCCACCGTCCCACCTCCGGAACCGGATCGTGCAGGCGGCCCCGAAGCTCGGCTTTCACCTGCCCCAGTTTCGCCTGCAACCGCTCACCCATCGTCTGCCTGAGCACCGTGAACCGTCCGTTGCTTCTCTTCGTCCCGCAGATATGCGTGAACCCGAGAAAGTCGAACGTTTCCGGCTTGCCCTGCCCTCCTCGCCTGCGGTTCTCGGCCGCAAACGGCCCGAACTCGATCAGGCGCGTCTTGACCGGGTGCACCTCCAAGGCAAACGAGCTGAACCGTTCGGCCAGCTCCGCCCGGAACCGCTCGGCATCCGACCGGTGTTGGAATCCAGCGACGATGTCGTCTGCGTAGCGCACGACGACCACGTCGCCGCGCGCCTGCGTCCGCCGCCACTGCTGGACCCACAGGTCGAACGCGTAGTGCAGGTAGACGTTCGCCAGCAACGGCGATGCGCTGCCTCCTTGCGGCGTCCCCTGCTCACTGCGCGTCCGCGTCCCGTCCTGCAGCACGCCGGCGTTCAGCCACTTCTGGATGAGCCGCACGACGCGCCGGTCCCCGATTCGGTGCTCGACGAACTTCACCAGCCACCCGTGGTCGATGGCATCGAAGAATCCACGGATGTCCACGTCGAGCACCCAGTTCACCTTTCTGGTCAGCAGGCCCGTGTACACGGCGTCCAGCGCATCGTGTGCGCTGCGTCCCGGTCGAAACCCGTAGCTGAACCCGAGAAAGTCGGTCTCGTAGATCGCGTTCAACACCTCCGTAGTCGCACGCTGGACGATCTTGTCCTCCAGCGCCGTCACGCCGAGCGGCCGTTGCCGCCCGTCGCCCTTCGGTATGAACACCCTGAGCACCGCCTTCGCTCGGTACGCTCCCCGCTGCAAGCGGGCCGACAGGTCACCGAGGTTGGCCTCCAGCTCCCTGCCGTACTGCTGCCACGTCACCCGATCCACTCCGGGTGCGGCGTCCCGCTTGAGGCTGAAGTACGCCTCCCGGAGCCTCGTCGGTTCGTAGACGTGGTGCAGCAGCGCGGTGAACCGCAGCGTCCTATCCTGTCGCGCTGCTTGACGTATCCGCGCAAGCGCACTGGGCGCGCCGTCCCGGCGCTGTGTCCGGGGCGCGTTTTGCTGGCGCGGATTCCCCTTGGTCAGGCCCCTTCCCTCCACCCGCTCCGCGGTTGGGGCAACGGCGTCCGACGCGACCGTAGGCGTCCCCTTGGCTGTCTCCGGCGTTTCCACCTTCGTGCCCGTGTAGGGTCCGCCATAGCCACGCTGTCCACCGCCCCCGTCCTTGTTCGCGGGCTTCGCTGGTACTATGGACCTGTCCGACTTCCCATCCCCGTACATCATCGGGGTGTGTCCTTGGACTTTCCGACACGTCCTGCGGCGCCATCCGCCACAGGAGAGGATGGGATCTCCCGGTTCCCGTGCGAGGTGTTTCCGCACGTGCTCGGGGTCTCGGACCGCGCAGGGTCCCGTGACGCCTCGCGCTGGCGGCGTCCCGGGTGTTGCCTTCCGCCTCCTCCAACGGCGTCGGCACCCCGAAGTGACTCTCTTTCGCGGCTCAATACCCAGCCCGCGCGTACCCCTGTCAACGCTTCGTTTCGCCCTCGCGGGCTGCCACGCATGACTCGGGGCCGTCGTGGGTCGCTAACCCTTCGTACGTATGACTCTTTCATTCACTACACCTCGCCGGTTTTGACCGGCGCACTGGAGGAGCTGGATGTCGAATCGATTCGCTACTTTCATGATGACGATGAGGTTGAGGATCCATTTCTGGACGATGCTGTCCAGCCGATTCCGATTCGGCTCTTCGACGACATCGGCTACTATGTCCTGCCGGCGCGCCGGACTTGGGAAGCAGCCGCATCGTTCGCTTCGGAACTGTTCCGCAAGGCGGTTGCGACGGTGGGCGGCATCCCTGCGCAGACCATCCTTGAGGAACGCGACCGCCTGCGTGCGCCCGACGCACCCTTGGAGGAGACGGCCCGCCTCTCCCAATTGGTGACGCACATCAACCGACAGTTGTCGGAGCTGTTACCCGATGCGCCCCGTTTTCAACTACGGCTCACCTCGACGGACTCCGAGTCTCTACTTCGCGCGCTGGTTCCGCACTACGCTGGCAGCGACGGTGTTGCACTCCCGGTCGGGCGCCATGGGATGGGCTTGCTCTCGCTTCAGACTTTCATCCTTCTGCTCGAACTCGGACGGGAGCGGGTCCGCGTGGGCAAGTCGTTTCTGTTCGCGATGGAGGAGCCCGAGTTGCATATCCCGCCGGGAATGCAGCGCCGATTGATCTCACAGGCCGTATCGATCGCAGAGCAGACGATCTGCACGACTCACTCGCCTCGCGTCGCCGCCTACTACCCAGCGACCTCCGTTCAGATCCTTGATCGCAACCCGGCGCGTCTCGCAGCTACCCCTATGTTGCCAGCGCCTTTGGACGCGAGCGCGACCAACGCACGACGCAAGCTCTTTCTGGATGATCGCGCGCGGCTCGTCGAGGCGCTGATGCACCACAGCGTGCTCATCCCCGAAGGGCGCAGCGAGTACGAGTGGTTCCGGCTGTTGAGCGATGTGCTTGAGACGGGCGACACTGCACTCGACGCCGCCGATAGTGACACGCCTCCGTTTGGCACCGTCATCGGCGTGGTGCCGACCCATGACGGAGCGGTCGCGGAGGTCTACGATGCTCTGCGTACGCTACGGCGTGGATTGGTTCCTCTCGTCGATGGGGACGACGCCGGAGCCGAGAAGATCGACGAAGTCCACGGCCTGTGCTCCATGCCGGAACTGATCCTGAGGTGGCGCGACGGGTGGACGATGGAGAACGCGATCGGCTGGATCTTGAAGGGCGACGAGGGCGCTGCGATTGCCGAACTGCAGGTCCGAATTGACCGTGAATTCGAGTCCATTGACGACTTGGTCGGTTTGTTCAAGATCAACGTTGGTCGCGGCCGCTTGAAGTCCGACTACCTCGCCTATGAGGAAGTGGCCTCGGTCATCGGTAGCCTTCGCGGCTGCCGGACTCGCGCCGCAGTTCTGCTCAAAGCCGTCACGCTTGCCACGATAGGAAGAGCGGACGGTTGCGACTCAATCCGAAGGGACGATGGCCACAGCACGGTGGACTCGGTCGTGTTCCGTCTGGAACCATGAGCCTCTACTATATCGAGGGACCTGCGGGGACGGGCAAGACGACGCGAGTGTTCCAGGAACTCGAGCGTGTGCTGGAGGAGTCCCCACTCAAGGAGCACCAGCAGGTTCTCGCACTGACCAAGATGCACGGGTCGCGACGGCGCATGGACGGTCGACTTCGATCTATTTCAGGGCTTCGAGGGCGTTATCGATGCTGCACCGCCGATAGCTTCGCATGGAGCATCGTGCGGCGCTGGCGAACTCTTGCTCGAAGAAGGTCGGCATCGGACCTGGCCGAGGACAACTACGAGCAGGTTTGTTCGCTCGCCGGCGATCTGCTGGAGGCCGCGACCGTCTCGCGTTGGATCGTCCGGCGATTCCCAATCGTCATTGTCGACGAGTTCCAGGATAGCAAGGGTGGGCAACTGGCGATGGTTTCGACGCTGTCCAGCTTGGCGGCCTGCATCGTAGCGGCCGACGACTTTCAGGATCTGGAAGCCACCGAGGAGAATCCTGCAGTCGCGTGGGCTCGGACCAACGCGGAGAGCGTAAGTCTGAGTGTTATTCACCGGACCTCAGCAACAGGCCTCCTGGAAGCGAGTCGAGCTCTTCGAGCGGGAGGCAACACTTCCCATAGAGGGGATGGCTTCACCGTGCTGGGCGCACGGAATCACAACGTCGGGGCCGGCTATGTCTCCAAGAACCTCACGTGGTGGAGCCGCTGCGCCGATATCGCGGTTCTAACTCCAGTTGGACGCACGGCCTCGGCGTTTGTGCGCAATCTGATCGCGCGGGTGGAGGACAAGGCGATTGGCAACCCTCCGGTGGGCCCTCACTTTGTACCGTGGGAGGAGTCGCAGGAAGAGGAGTTTCGCAGGTTCATTGAACGACTTGGGCTCCCCGACGATCCCAACGCTGATGATGTCAGCAGCGATGAGCTCTCATTCGATGGAGTCGGTGGACCGCGGCAGGGACTCCGTGATTGGATCGAGCGTCAGGCGCGTGTCGCCGGAAGGACGAGGTTCACAGCTGAAGAGATTCGTCGCGAGGCGCGCCGCATCCACCAGCGGTCGAGAGCGCATCGCAGGGTAAGAGGCGGCGGGGTTCGAGCGATGACGGTTCATCAGGCGAAGAATCGCGAGTTCCACTCGGTCATCGTCCTATGGCCCTACGAAGTCACCGGCACCAATGAGCGCAAGCGCCGCCTGCTGTACAACGCGATTACACGGGCGAAGTACCGCGCCCTTGTTGTGGTCCAGAATCCCAGCCGATTGGACCAGCCACCGTTCGTAGCCGGAGTTGAGTAGATGATAGACGGTGCCCGCCGCCTGCCGCCCCACCACGTGACCGTCCGCGTCCCCTGGCACGATGAGGGCTGGACCGGGACGGTGTGTGCCCGGCCGTTGGACAACTCAAGCTGCCTTATCCTGCCCCGTATCGGTGAAGGCCGGAACGACGTAGTGGAAGCGCGTTGCGCCGCGCGGCGGTTCGACGAGCTGGACCACGCCGATCTCCCGCCGTGTGTGGGCGAGCGCGTCTCGTTCATGGCCCCCTTTGCGCTCGCCCGGACGATGACCCATCCGTACACGGAGTTCTTTCCCGAGACTCACGGGCACGTTGCTCCCACCCGTTTCGTGCAGCCGGCGTACTCCGCTGCGGCGGTGCCGTTCCGATGGATGCTGCGCGACAATGTCGAGGGGAGTGCGAAGAGTGGCGAGATCGGAGTCGCCGAGCGTCTGAAGATCGACTGGGTGCCGGACCGCGAGCCCGACATCCGAGATTACCAGGGCAAGCAGGTCAAGACGGCTTGGGTCCAGGAGCGCGAGAATCAGCTCGCACTACTCGACACCTTCTTCGGCGCGCTGCGCCCGGAAGAGTCACTCTGCTTCTTCTATGCCAAGCGCACTCCGCTTTCGGAGCAGTCCCGGCGCGTGATCGTCTGCGTGGGCCGAGTGCTTTCTGTGGGCGAGGCCACCGAGTACGCCTACAAGGGAAACAACCCGCCGCTGCGCAGCATGCTCTGGGAGCGCAACGTGGGCCACTCGGTGCGGCCCAGCTTCGCGGACGGTTTTGTCTTTCCCTACCAGGACGCGCTGGAGCTCGCCGAACGCGAGGGAGTGGACCCCGAGGAGTTCGTGGCCTTCGCGCCTGACGAGCACTCGACGCGTACTCCTACGGCTCGGAGCTCCTGACCCACGATGGCGCCGTGGCCTCCCTCGTGACCTGCGCGGCAACGCTGCAACGGATCCGAGGCCGTATCGAGGGACCGTGGGACCAAGCCCTCGCCTGGATCGACACGCAGCTCAACCGCCTGTGGACGGCGCGCGGCGCGTTCCCCGGACTGGGCTCGGCGCTCTCCGCGTTCGGCTACGAGTGGGGATTCCAGCACGGGAGCCTGATGGCCTACGAGATCGATCTGCCGCGCGAGCGCGAGAGCGGCGGCGATCCATGGACGCTCGTGGACGCCGTGATGGAAGCGCCCGTTAAGCTTTCGGGACCCGTGGCGAAGCTTCTTACGGAAGGGCTGCGGAAGGGCTGGAAGCGCGCCTTGCCGATGAGCCGCGCGCTCTGCTCCAGATGCTTGGCCGCTACGCCATCTCGGAGGATCAAGCGCGCCGAATGTACGACACCACGGCGCGCTCAGCGGCAGGTATCGATGTGAGCCCCGCTCAGTTGCTGCGCAATCCGTACCTCCTTTTCGAGCGCGACCGCCGCGCCGCCGATCCGATTGCGTTTGGTGCCGTGGACCGGGGCCTGTTCCCCGACGAGGCAGTGCGGGAGCACTTTGCCGTACCGGAGCCAAGCCGCATCGAAGACCGGGCCGACGAACGGAGGGTGCGGGCACTCGTCGTCGACCTCCTCAAGGCAGCAACTTCCGAGGGGCACACTCTGCTGCCACGGAGCTGGGTCATCCAAAGGGCGCGGGAGCGCGCGCTCCCGCCGCCGTGTCCGCTAGGCGAGAACGTCCTCGACGCTTGCGAGGAGAGCTTCGAGCCGGTCGTCGAGCGCGCAGTGACAGGAGCGGGCGAAGTCGCCTACCAGATGGACCGGCTTTCCGAGTGCCGCACGATTATCCGTCGCGAGGTGCTCCGCCGGAGGAAGGGGAGGCCCCACACGGGCGATCTCGACTGGCGTGGGCTCGTGGATGCAGGGATCGATGAGCGGCTCCCTGGGAGGCCGGACGAGCGCGAGTTGGAGGACCGCGCACGACGCGAGAAGGCGGCGGCGCTGGAGCAACTCTTCCGCTCGCGGATCTGCGTGCTGATCGGCCCGGCCGGGACGGGCAAGACGACGCTGTTGCAGATGCTTTGCTCGGTTCGCGGCCTCGCCGAAAGGGGGCTGTTGCTCCTCGCACCCACGGGCAAGGCTCGCGTGCGCCTGGAAGAGCAAACCGGCATGCGGGGTGCGGGCCAGACGCTGGCGCAGTTTCTGATCCGGCAGCAGCGCTACGACGGGGAAACAGGCGCCTACTTTCCGAAGCCCAGCGCACCTGGCTGTGGCGACTACCGGACCGTGATAGTGGACGAGTGCTCGATGCTGACCGAAGAGCAACTCGCGGCGCCGATCGACTCGCTCAGCAACGTCGAGCGGCTCGTACTCGTCGGGGACCCGCGCCAGCTTCCGCCGATCGGGGCCGGTCGCCCGTTCGTAGACATCGTTCGAGCGTTCGAGCCCGCGAACGTCGAGACGCTCTTTCCGCGCTGCAGACCAAGCTACGCCGAACTCACCGTCCCGCGACGCCAGCAGGGCGAGGCCCGGCCGGATGTGCTCCTGGCATCGCACTTCAGCGGCCGTCCGCTCGATCCTGGTGCAGACGCCGTGCTGGACGAGGGCGACGAAGGAATGGAGAAGAGCCTACGGCTCGTCCGGTGGGACCATACGCAGGAGCTTCAAGAGAAGCTCGTCGCAGGAAATCCTCGCCGCCCTGCGCGGATACCTGTTCATGTGGGGCGATCTTAGACAGGCCGGTGGGCGCCCTGTCCCGTCCAGAGGAGCGCACCCGTCTGCAGATTAGGGTACTCCAAGTCGACGCAGCTCTCAGGAGACCGGCCCCGCCAGCAAGAGAATTACTTGGCAGTGGCCGCCCCGCCTGTTAGCGCTGCGACCGCACCTGTATCATCGCCTGTTGCCTTCCTCCTTACGACATGTTCTCACCTAATGACTCCGACCGCGGTGCCGACCAGAATCGAAATGAAAACGAACCCCAGCGTCGTATGCACGCAGTAATACGCGCGGCATAGGCCCCTGGGTCTCAGATTATCGTGGCTCTTGTCCACCGATATCAACGGGATCGCCTTGTCGATGCTGTAAAGTGCCCTTTGCGCCCACGTCCCACAACTCAATGGTGATTTCGCCCCCACAAGAGTGCCCAAGATCACTAGCCCAATAATCCACATGATCGAAATCCAGCCTTCGTACCCATATCCCATTGTGATTCTTCCAAGCCATATAGACGCCTTTCTCTCCAGCCCTGTATCGCTAGCTTTCCTTTCATGCTTGAACATATCGAACACTATTGCCTTCGCGTAAGCGTCGTAGCCGTTAGAGCGCAGCGTCTCCTCGAGTTTTCGGTACGGCCACGGGCGAAAATTACCGCCCGGATTATGCTGCACATCCACGAGCTTCTTGAGAAAGTCTTCTCCTGGATATCCCGACGGTATGAGTCGAAGTCCCGCATACTCGAGCCCCGACATCCTCACTCTACCTTCCAACCCTTGCCACGAATGCCCTGAACGAAATACAAGCATATCCACCGACAGGTTATCCAGATGGAGATCACATACATTGTCGGCCGACCCCACACAGATCTCGCGTCCAAACACGAGACTACCGCTACTGCGCCCATCGGTCAGGTCCAACTCGCCCCCAATCGTGACGTCAGACAAGTCTATGTTTCCGTCGACCTCCACGCCCTGGGCGCTGGCGTATTGAAATGTTGGTGCACTCATTGAAGCCTGATCGACGGCCATAGTCCCAAACATATGACCAGTTATCCTCGCCCTGTCTGCAACAAATCGTCCCCTAAATCGTGACCCTTCTACCTCCACGTTACCTGTGACGGTGGCGGCTCCCATCAAGAAATCCCTAACGACCGAACCCAGTATCGACACATTTCCCCCTATCACTGCGGATCTGATTACCACGTCTACGAAACCGGAGTCGGCTAACTCTATGTCATCACCTATCCTGGCGCTCTCCAAGCTCACCTTGTCGTGAAGCCGAGATGAGCCTCCGACATAAAAAGATTCGGTGATCGTAGCGTTGTCTACAACCACTTTGCCCTCAACGTGGCAATCAACAAACGACAATGATCGACCTATCACAGCGCCGTCAAAACGAATCGATCCCGCAAAATAGCTATTCGTGAACGTGATGTCCAAAGGGAATGTGCCGTTAGCGAGGTTCACGCTATTGCCGAACTTCGCGCATCTAATGGAAATACCCCCTCGCGTGATCACGTCACGATAGGGAGCATGAAACATAATGGTTTGCAGAAACTCCTCGCGAATCAAGAAGGACTCGTCGGACCAGGTCTCAGCATCGGATGCGTCGCAGTCAGCCTCCTCACCGCTGACTCGCTCTGAGAGGTCGGCTATCTTCCCCAAGCATATCCGATCGTTCCAGGCCCACTTCTCAGTATCCAACCAAGAACGACTATCGTCGAGGGGGGTAGGACACGCAGCATCGCCCGGTCGTACTGGTCGTGCCCGATCTGGTCGTGTCCGATCGGCAAAAGCACAATCCGTCGCCACGCATAGGATCAGTACGAGGCACCAAACGCGCTGGGGGCCCACGCGCACCCGAACCGCCGCGGTGCATGCGCCTACGCCTGGGACGGTTGGCATGACTACTATACGGTCACCAACCCTCTGATATCCGCTGCTCGTTTGCGTTTAGAGTAATCTGTTCGCCGCCGCCGTCGTTCCACGCCTGCACGAACTCAAGAAACCGCTCTCGCGGGTCCCCGTCACTAGTGATCACTTCCACGAAACTCTGATCCTGCAAGCGTTGGAGCTCCGACCAATTGTCCGCCAAGGGAGAGATCCTGGTACTGAATGTATCCACAAAGAGATCCCCCGCGTGGATTCGTTGGGTAATGTTGGCGAAAGCCGAGGTCTGCGGATCCGAGAACATCTCTTGCCACGCCCACCGGTCGCCCCTATCGGGATTGCCTTCTATGTTATTGTAGTATTGGCGAGAAAGTCCGGTCAAGTCGCTGGGCTGCGTGGCGCCCTCGTAAACGGACTGGATGTCTTCAAAGGCCGCTACGTTCGACGACGGAGGGACCATCGTTACTTGCGGAATGCTCCAGCGATAATCGACGCTTCGATCAACATCTACATTCGCATTATCGTACACGTCTAGCCAGTATTCGTCGTTGTACCAGTTGCCGTAGCTCACGCTATGGTCATAAAATTTCTCCCAATATTTGTTCAACATTTTAACGAGGCTCTCTGGGTACTCATAACCGGAACGCACAGCGTAGATACGCTGGAGATCGAGCTCAATTTCGCCTTTTGCTATTCGACCGTCTACGGTGGGCGGCGGGTACACACTCCAGTTCACGGTTTGATCGTGGACCCACCCCGATAAGAAATCGTAGGGAGCCCAATGGGGACCATAATAGATGCCGACAAGGTTACGAGACAGAGGGTCGCCTGCGCTTGGCTGTTGTCCGTCATGTGGGCGCTGGTCGTACAGGAGACCCTCTCTATACATACCGTGGAGGGCTAAGAGGGCTCTCTCGGTTTCGGGTGAGACGGCCCCGTAAGTCAAGTAGCTGGTATTGTTGATAGTGCGCTCCTGCCATGTGTCCGGGTAGGCACCGAAAGACCAGAAGAATCCCTCAAGGTCCTGGGAAGGCGAGTAATCGAGCACCATAGCGTACGTGTCATCCTCACCATTTTGATCGGGATCTTCGTGCGTGAACGCCCGGGCGACGTCTAGTAGCTCAGCGAATGTGCGAGGGGGACTGAGTCCGAGACTGTCCAGCCAGTCCTGGCGAATCCACAGATAACTATAGCTGTCGAGACCGGCGGCTGGACCGGGAATGGCCATCAGATCATTGTTATCGTTTCGGAATAAGCTCAAGGTCGACGGACGATCGTCGGATTGCTGCAAAGTATGAGGGAATCTGGTGGTTTCTTGGAGCAGAGGAGAAGCGTAATTCTCCCACGCGTCGGTTATGGGAGCTATCCTACCTGCGGACATAAGTTCATGTAACAGCGATTGTTGACTACCTCTAAGTGCAACGATATCAGGAAGGTCACCGTTCAAAAGGTCGGCCGAAGCCTCAAAATTGACGTCGACACCAAGTTCGTCAAGGAACACACGGTTCCATAGATTGGCGGCGGCTGCGGCGATTTCCTCTGATGTTAGGGCGCCCCACGTCACGTTGATTGTTGGTTCATAAGTTCCGAAGTATCCGGCCGGCACGTTCGACGGCGTTGTATCTTCCTCTCCGGAAGGGTAGGAAATGGCCGGTGCGCCAAGCAAGAGGGCGGCGACGATTGAGGCGAACGAGTTGGGGGTCATGTTCGTACTCCTCCGGACGGCTTCGGCAGAAGGTACAGTGTCTGTTAGAGATGGTCAAGGGTGGGATTTCTAACCGCATGGACGGGCCGGGGTATCACCTGACGGGATGGACGGAGCCCAGCACACGGTACGAGAGGACTCGTTCGGCCCCTCGATGGTAGGGGTGTGATTCGCCTCTGCGTGATGGTGGAGCCCGACGATTGCCGGGGAGCTGGAGGCTCAGGGCACACCACCGCGGTCGCACTGGGAAGAGGCGCACGCGGTACGCGGATTTCACGATCGCCGATCACGCGCTGGGTATGCACTTCTACTGGGAACACCTCGGCTTGCTGGATGACTAGCGCTGCAGAATCCGAAGGGAGAGGAAGCGTGCCGAGTACCTGGAGTGCGGAATCGCGCCTCACGACGAAGGCGGTAGCCGGGCGAAGACGCTGATCGAAAGCCGGGATGAGCCGGGGGAAGGTTGATTCAGCGGCGATCGCATCGGTGATCGACGGAAGTGAGGCTGCGCTAAGCATCTCCCCCAGGAGCCGTTCGCGGCGTTCAACCATCGCCGTGAGGCACATCGTCGCGGCTAGTTCGGTTGTCGGACTCCCAGTGCTGGTAGATGTCCGCGGTCACGTCATCGATGCGCGAGCGGTGCGTCTCCACGTCGCGGATGGTGGTCTGTTCGGCCGCCTGCTGCAGGAGCGCCGGGATCGGCGTGCGCGCGGCGTCGAACGTGAAGTGGTGGCGGTTGCCCTGGCTGTGGACATAGCGCACGCCGGCGAGCCGCGGTGGCGCGGTGCCGGCGGTCTCCAGGACCAGGTGGCGGCGGTCGCCGAACTCGCGGCGCAGGGCCCGGAAGTCGCCGTCGAAGGCGATGCGGCCCTTGTCGATCATGACGATGCGCCCGGCGAGCTGCTCCAGCTCGTCCATGTCGTGGCTGGTGATCATCACGGTGACCCCTTTCTCGTGGTTGAGGTCCTTGACGAACTGCAGGATGTTGCGCTTGGCCAGCACATCGACCCCGATGGTCGGCTCGTCCAGGAACAGGATCTCCGGCTCGTGCATGAGCATGAGCGCCAGGTCGGCGCGCATCTTCTGGCCCAGGCTGAGCTGCCGCGCCAGGGTGTGGAAGAACTCGCCGATGCTCAGGAGCTCCGTGACGAAGCCGAGCATGGAGTCGTAGCGGTCGCGCGGGATGTTCCAGACCACGCGCTTCCACTCGAAGCTGGCCGCGACCGGCTGGTCCCACCAGAGCTCCGTCCGCTGCCCGAAGACCACGCCGATGCGTCCGACGTAGCGGACCCGGTCCTTCATGGGGTCCATGCCCAGGCAGCGGACCGTGCCGGCGGTCGGCGCCAGCACGCTGGAGAGGAGCTTGACCGTCGTCGACTTGCCCGCGCCGTTGGGGCCGGCGTAGGCGACGATCTCGCCGTGGCGGATGGCGAGATCGACCCCCCGCAGCGCGTGGACCTCGCGGACGACCGGGCGGAACAGGTTCCGGAACACGTCGCGGACCTGCTCCGAGCGCTGCCGCTGCTGGAAGGTCTTGTCGACGCCGGTGAGGCTAACCGCGATGTCCCCAGCCGACGTAGCGCTGCGATCCGGTTCGGTCATGGTTCTGCAGTCGCGCGCGCAAGGGTGCCATACTTGCCCCCATGCGGCACTTCACCACCACCGGCCCTGTCGCATCCGCGGATCACTACTGCATCCCGCCGCTCTCCCGTCTGGACCTCGACGACGTTCTCGAGCTCGTCCGAGACAAGAAGTACTTCGTGCTGCACGCTCCCCGTCAGACCGGCAAGACGTCGACGCTGCTGGCGCTGCGCGAGCTGCTCAACAGCGGCGACGCGGGGACGTACCGCTGCGTGTACGTGAACGTCGAGGCCGGGCAGGCGGCGCGGGAGGACAAGGAAGCCGCGATCCGCACCATTCTCGGCGATCTGGCCGACGAGGCCAGGCTGACCTTGGGCGATGAGTTCCTGGACGGCATCAGGCATGGAATCCTGTCCGACTTCGGCCCGGAGAGCGCGCTGCGCGCTGCGTTGTCCCGCTGGGCGACGGCCGATCCCACGCCGCTGGTGCTGCTGATCGACGAGATCGACGCATTGGTGGGCGACGCCCTGCTCTCCGTGCTGCGCCAACTGCGGGCCGGATATCCCCGGCGTCCCGACGGCTTCCCCCATAGCATCGCGCTATGCGGGGTGCGCGACATGGACGACTACCGAGTCCACTCCCTGGAGGGGGCGCCCGCCCTCACCGGCGGCAGCCCCTTCAACATCGTGGCCAAGTCGCTGCGCTTGGGAGACTTCTCGCAGACCGAGACTTCGGTGCTATTGGCGCAGCACACGGCGGAGACCGGACAGGAGTTCGACCAGGCGGCGCTGGATGCAGTGTGGACGCAGACCCGGGGCCAGCCTTGGCTGGTCAACGCACTGGCCGCCGAGACTTGCTTCGAGAACAAGGCGGGGAGAGACCGCAGCCGCCCGGTGACCGCGGACGCCGTGTCTGCGGCCCGCGAGCAACTCATCCTGCGCCGGGCCACCCATCTGAAGCACCTGGCGAACAGACTGACGGAGGATCGGGTGAGGCGCGTGATCGAGCCGCTGCTGAGCGGTGGCGCCGACCACGGCTACTCCGCGCCCGATCTGGAGTACGTCCGCGACTTGGGGTTGATCGCCCGTGACGACCCGCCGCGCATCGCCAATCCGATCTACGCGGAAGTGGTGCCGCGGGAACTCACCTACGCCTCCCAGGCGAGCCTGACGCAGGACACGGTCGAGTACGTGGATGACGACGGCGGCCTCGACGTGGTGAAGCTGCTGGAGGCTTTCCAAGCGTTCTTCCGCGAGCACTCGGAACACTGGGTGGAACGGTTCGAGTACCGGGAGGCCGGTCCGCAGCTACTGCTACAGGCATTCCTGCAGCGGATCCTGAACGGTGGCGGCCGCATCGAGCGCAAGTACGGCCTGGGACGCGGACGCACCGACCTGCTGATTCTGTGGCCGCAGGGCGGGCGGACGCGCAAGTTCGTGATCGAGTGCAAGGTTTCGCACCCGGGCCGAAGCCTCGACCGCACCATCGAGGCGGGGCTTCGCCAGACCGCCCGCTACATGGACCGCTGCGCCGCCGAGGCGGGGCACTTGGTGGTCTTCGACCGCGACCCGGAGAAGAGCTGGGGCGACAAGGTGTTCCACCGTGTGCCGGACGCCGACGTCGGCGTTCACGTTTGGGGCATGTGACTCCACACCCGCGGCGCTCGCCGCCAAGAGGTCTTGTCGACGCCGGTCAGCCTAACCGCGATGTCCCCAGCCGACGTAGCGCTGCGATCCGGTTCCTGCATAGTGCTTCAGTCCTCTCCTGAAGACGAACGCAGCCACCAGCGACACGGCGAGCGCCGCCAGCGGCGTATGCCAGTACTCCGGCGGCGCGATGCCCAGAAGCTGCCGGCACGGATACCACGCGACGAAGCCGACCGGCAGGACGGTCAGCATGCCGGCCAGCAGAAAGGAGCTCAAGCCGTCGAGCGGAAAGGACTTGAGCTGATAGAGAAAGCCGAACGCCCGGCTCGATATCTCCTCGGCGGCGACCGGCGCCCAGAACGCCAGGCTCCCCCACAGCCAGGAGAAGGCGAGCACGACCGCGCACGAGGCGGCGAGGTTGCAGGCGAGCATCACCCACCAGCCCGGGTGCGGCGCCGTGCCCAGGTTCAGGATCGCCCAGGCCGTGATGCCGATGCCGGCGAGCAGTTGCCACAGCCCGGAGAACGGCATGAACCCCTCGGTCGCGAGCGCCATCCAGAGCGGCTGCGGCTGCACCAGCACGTGGTCGAGCTGACCGCGGCCGATGCGGCGGCTGATGGCCAGCACGTTGTAGCCGAAGCCCACCTCCAGGAAGCCTCGCACCAGGGCCGCGTAGCCGAGCATGAAGAGGATCTGGTCGCGGGACCACGGGCCGATGCCGCCGAACCGCTCGGCCAGCAGGAAGACGGCGGTGACGCCGGCCAGGTTGAGGACGACGTCGGCGACCACGTTGATGACGAAGAAGCGGAAGTCGCGGGTCATCCACATGAAGTCCAGCCGCGCCTGTGCCCGCCAGCGGGCGAGGAGCGTCGTCAGCACACGCATCGCGCTCACCCTCCGTGCGAGACCAGCCGCTCGCGATTGACGGTCCAGGTCAGGTGCGCGAGCGGCCAGAGCACGGCAACCCAGAACGCCTGCAGCCCGATCAGCAACACCGGATCGCCGGTGCCGGTGTAGATGCGCAGGGGCGCGGACGCCAGCGACGCAAACGGCAGGTAGCCCAGGACCTCGCCGATGCCCCACGGCATCAGCGCCAGCGGGATGACCGCCCCGGACAGCAGGGCGCTGACGGCGCTCCTGATCTGCATCAGGGCGTACACGTTCTGCTCCAGCACGACCATCAGGCCGGCGAAGATGAAGTCGAGCGCGGCGCCGATGCAGACGGCCAGGATCAGGCTGGCCACGAACAGCGCCGCCGCGGCGGCGCTCGCCGGCAGCGGATCGACCCCCAGCAGCGGCGCGAAGGCATACAGCGGCAGCGCGAACAGCACCAGACCGGTGAGGCCGCCCCCGAACATCTCGGCCATGAACTGCCCGTAGATGCCGGCCGGCCGCAGGAAGCGGTTGGCGATGTCGCCGCGCCAGAGCGCCCCGTCCAGGCCGGAGCGCGACGTCAGCAGGCCGGAGAACGCCTCGGCGACCAGCGTGTAGGTGAGGACGGCGGCGCGCGTCATGCCGGACACCTCGCCCGTCTCGGGCAGGAGCATCCGCCACAGCGACAGCAGAAACGCGACCCTCAGCAGGCGCAGGCCGAAGTCCACGGCGATCGCCCAGCCCCGGTCGTCCAGCGAGCGGACCGCAACCATTGCGGCGGTCTTCAGGTGCTTGCGGGCGGCGAGGATCATCGGGTAGTACCTGTGCGCTCGGGGAGGGCAATCCGGTGGTGAGCTTTCACCATGTATCCAAGCACTACGGCGGCCATGATGTCCTGACCGACGTCTCGTTCCAGATCAATCCCGGTGACAGGGTCGGGCTGATCGGGGCGAACGGCGCCGGCAAGTCCACGGTCCTGCACCTGCTGCTGGGCGCGCAGCGGCCCAGCGCGGGCAGTGTCGTGGTGGGCCCCGACCTCAAGATCGGGCACGTTCCGCAGCAGTTGGAAGCCCCGCCGGCGATGAAGGTGCGGGACTTCCTGCTCGGCGAGGTGGCGCCCGTGGAAGAGACGCTGCGTCGTGCCGAGCGCGACCTGGCCGAGGCTGCTGACGCGCAGATGGCGGATGCTCTGCAGCGCTACCAGTCGGCCAGGGATCGGTTTGACGCGGCCGGCGGCGACCAGGCGGGCTGGCAGGCCAAGCGCGTCCTGCAGCACGTCGGGCTGACCCATGCCGGTGCGGCGACCGTCGGGCAGCTCTCCGGCGGCGAACGGAACCTGCTGGCGCTCGCCCGTGCGCTGATGATGGATCCGGGGCTGCTGGTGCTGGACGAGCCGGGCAACCACCTGGACTACGCCGGCCTGGAGTGGCTGGAGGAGGCGCTTGTCGGCTTCACGGGATCGGTGTTGCTGGTTTCCCACAACCGCCGCCTGCTCGACCGGACCGTCGGTCGAATCCTGGAGCTCAAGGCAGGCCGCATCCGGGAGTACGCGGGCAACTACTCCGACTATCAGTTGACTCGTCTGCAGGCACTGGTGGCCCAGCGGGCCGACTACGTCGCATCGCAGAAGCGGCTCGCCCAGCTCGAGGCGCTGGTCGCCCGGCTGGCGGCCATCGCGGCCGTGCGGACCGACAAGGCGCACGGCAAGCGCCTGCGGGCGCGGCGCACTCAGCTCGCGCGGGAGGAGAACCGGGCCGTGGCGCGGCCCGACGTGAAGGACGCGGCCGTCTCCGTGGTGCTGCCGGATGCCGAGAGCTGGGCGAACGTCGCGCTGCAGGTGATCGGCTACCGGCGGAGCTTCGGCGACCGCGTGCTGTTCCGGGACGCCCACCTGGAGATCGCCTGCGGCGAGCGGCTCGCGCTGGTCGGTCCGAACGGGTGCGGCAAGAGCACCCTGCTGCGCGACATCGTCGCGCACGGGGACTGGGAGCATCCGGTGCTGCGGGTCGGCCCGAGCCTGGCGATCGGCTACTGCGCCCAGCATCAGGAGACGCTGGAGGAGGAGCAGACGATCCTGGATGCCTTCCTCGCCACGGGCTTGGGGAACCGGCAGGCGGTCCTGGCTGCGTTGAGCGGATACCTGTTCGGGTGGGACGACCTGGACAAGCCGGTAGGCGCCCTGTCCGGTGGAGAGCGCAACCGTCTGCAACTCGCCGCCGCCGTCCAGCGCAAGGCCAGCTTCCTGATCCTGGACGAGCCGACCAACCACATGGACATCCCCTCATGCGAGGCGATCGAGGACGCGCTGGTCGAGTATTCCGGCACGGTCCTGGTGGTCAGCCACGACCGCTACCTTCTGGACAAGGTCGCCACCGCCGTGGTCGAGGTGCGCGACCAGGGGATGCACCGCTTCGCGGGCGGGTTCTCCGAGTATTGGGCGTGGCGCAAACGGCGCGAGAGGCCGGCGATCACGGCCGGTGACGGCCGGAAGCGGCAGCCGGCCGAACCATCGATGGAGGCTCGCATCGAGCGCCTGGAAAGCGAGAAGCAGGAACTGGAGCGTCAGGTCTCCGCGGCGTTACAAGCCGGCGACCGGACGGCGGAGAGGCGCCATACCGCGCGCCTGCACCGCGTAGCCCGCCAGATCGACCGCTTGTATGAGGAGTGGGCTGGCAGTTGACTCACCCGCTCCGCTGTCGGAGTCGTGCAGGCGGGGTGCGCCGCGCCGCTGCTATCTCTCTGGTCCGTCTCCATGGACGGCCGGTCCTTCCATGGCGCGCACGACACGCGGCTCGGTGACGAGCAGTCCCCGTTCACGTGTGCGGCACTCCCGGAGCGCGGTAGTCGCGGTCGCGTCGACGCCGCCGGCCTCATCCAGCACCACTCCGTAGGCGTCGCGCGCGTGAACGGCGGTGATCTTGCCCTGTGCGGCGTCCTCCCGCACCGCCTCGGGGTCGCGGTCCAGAGGGTCGCCGTAGCCGCCGCCGCCCGGCTGGACCAGCCGGTAGACGTCGCCGCACTCAAGGGTGCGCAGGAACTTGCCCGGCAGCCGTTCGCCGCCGCCGGAGCGGTCGGGGTTGAGCAGGTTGGCGCCGGCCGAGCCGGGTGAGCCGCCCTGTGTGCCCCATGGCAGGAAGCGGGCGCGGTCGGAGCGGATCTGCAGGATCGCCTCGTCGTGGGTGACTTCGTACTCGCGTACCAGCCCCAGGCCGCCACGAAAGCGGCCGGGGCCGCCGGTGTCGGGAACGAAGCCGTAGCGACGGATGAGCAGCGGCTGCGAGGCTTCGATGGTCTCGATCGGGGTGTTGGCCATGTTGTGCACGGGCGCGGTCAACCCGTCGGCGCCGTCGGCGTTCGGCCCGCCGCCGCGCGGGCCGTCGTTGTTGAACTCCAGGAACACGAAGGCGCGGCCGTCCGGGTAGTAGCCGCCGAAGCTGACGCCGAACTCGCCGCCCCCCCAGGCGGCCGGCACGCGGTCGGGCAGTGCCTTGGCCAGCGCCCCGAACACCGCCTGCGCGATGCGGAAGCCTCCGAGCCCGCGGGCTGCGACGGCGGCGGGGTGCTGTGGGTTGACGAAGCAGCCCGGCGGCGCGCTCACGGTGATCGGCCGGAAGAAGCCGGCGTTGGCGTCGATCGCGGGATCGGTGAGGGTCTTGAGCACGGCGTACACGGCCGAGGTGGTGTAGGGCAGGTTGGGGTTGATTGAGCCGGTCGCCTGCGGCGAGGTGCCGGCGAAGTCGGCGGTGAGCTCCTCGCCGGCGATCGTCACCCGCACGCGGATCTCGATCGGTTCCGGGCGGATGCCGTCGCCGTCGATGAAGTCCGAGAAGTTCCAGGAGCCGTCCGGCAGGGCGGCGATCTCCGCGCGGGTGCGCCGCTCGGTGTGCTCGATGATGTCGCCCATGTAGCCGTCGAGCCGCTCGATGCCGTGGTCGGCCGTGAGCGCCAGCAGGTCCTGCTCGCCTTGTTCCAGGGCCGCCACCTGCGCCAGCAGGTCGCCGTGTACGAGCGACGGCACGCGGACGTTGCTGCCGATGATCCGCCACACGGCGTCGTTGCGCTGCCCGGCGGCGATGAGCTTCAGCGGCGGCAGGCGCAGCCCCTCCTGGTAGATCTCGGTGTTGTCGCAGGCGTTGCCGCCGGCCACCCGGCCGCCGATGTCGGTGTGGTGGGCGATCACGCACAGCCACGCGATGAGGACACGTTCGGCGAACACGGGCTTGAACAGGAAGATGTCGGGGAGGTGGCTGGCGCCCGAGTAGGGGTCGTTGCTGGCCAGGATGTCGCCCGGCTCGACGTCCCCGGCGAACTGGGCCAGGACGCCGTCAAGCGCAGGCTGCATGGCTCCCATGTGGAACGGCAGGGTCAGCCCCTGGGCCACCTGGTCGCCGGCGCCGTTGAACACGGCGGTGGAGAAGTCCATGCCGTCCTTGACGACGGCCGAGCGGGCGGTGCGCACCACGGTCACCGCCATGCTGTCGGCGGCGGACACCAGCGAGCTGCGGATGACCTCGCGGGTGACCGGGTCGCGGGCGGTGGCATGCTCTGCCATCACTCAGCCTCCAGTGCGCCGGTCAAAACCGGCGAGGTGTAGTGAATGAAAGAGTCATACGTACGAAGGGTTAGCGACCCACGACGGCCCCGAGTCATGCGTGGCAGCCCGCGAGGGCGAAACGAAGCGTTGACAGGGGTACGCGCGGGCTGGGTATTGAGCCGCGAAAGAGAGTCACTTCGGGGTGCCGACGCCGTTGGAGGAGGCGGAAGGCAACACCCGGGACGCCGCCAGCGCGAGGCGTCACGGGACCCTGCGCGGTCCGAGACCCCGAGCACGTGCGGAAACACCTCGCACGGGAACCGGGAGATCCCATCCTCTCCTGTGGCGGATGGCGCCGCAGGACGTGTCGGAAAGTCCAAGGACACACCCCGATGATGTACGGGGATGGGAAGTCGGACAGGTCCATAGTACCAGCGAAGCCCGCGAACAAGGACGGGGGCGGTGGACAGCGTGGCTATGGCGGACCCTACACGGGCACGAAGGTGGAAACGCCGGAGACAGCCAAGGGGACGCCTACGGTCGCGTCGGACGCCGTTGCCCCAACCGCGGAGCGGGTGGAGGGAAGGGGCCTGACCAAGGGGAATCCGCGCCAGCAAAACGCGCCCCGGACACAGCGCCGGGACGGCGCGCCCAGTGCGCTTGCGCGGATACGTCAAGCAGCGCGACAGGATAGGACGCTGCGGTTCACCGCGCTGCTGCACCACGTCTACGAACCGACGAGGCTCCGGGAGGCGTACTTCAGCCTCAAGCGGGACGCCGCACCCGGAGTGGATCGGGTGACGTGGCAGCAGTACGGCAGGGAGCTGGAGGCCAACCTCGGTGACCTGTCGGCCCGCTTGCAGCGGGGAGCGTACCGAGCGAAGGCGGTGCTCAGGGTGTTCATACCGAAGGGCGACGGGCGGCAACGGCCGCTCGGCGTGACGGCGCTGGAGGACAAGATCGTCCAGCGTGCGACTACGGAGGTGTTGAACGCGATCTACGAGACCGACTTTCTCGGGTTCAGCTACGGGTTTCGACCGGGACGCAGCGCACACGATGCGCTGGACGCCGTGTACACGGGCCTGCTGACCAGAAAGGTGAACTGGGTGCTCGACGTGGACATCCGTGGATTCTTCGATGCCATCGACCACGGGTGGCTGGTGAAGTTCGTCGAGCACCGAATCGGGGACCGGCGCGTCGTGCGGCTCATCCAGAAGTGGCTGAACGCCGGCGTGCTGCAGGACGGGACGCGGACGCGCAGTGAGCAGGGGACGCCGCAAGGAGGCAGCGCATCGCCGTTGCTGGCGAACGTCTACCTGCACTACGCGTTCGACCTGTGGGTCCAGCAGTGGCGGCGGACGCAGGCGCGCGGCGACGTGGTCGTCGTGCGCTACGCAGACGACATCGTCGCTGGATTCCAACACCGGTCGGATGCCGAGCGGTTCCGGGCGGAGCTGGCCGAACGGTTCAGCTCGTTTGCCTTGGAGGTGCACCCGGTCAAGACGCGCCTGATCGAGTTCGGGCCGTTTGCGGCCGAGAACCGCAGGCGAGGAGGGCAGGGCAAGCCGGAAACGTTCGACTTTCTCGGGTTCACGCATATCTGCGGGACGAAGAGAAGCAACGGACGGTTCACGGTGCTCAGGCAGACGATGGGTGAGCGGTTGCAGGCGAAACTGGGGCAGGTGAAAGCCGAGCTTCGGGGCCGCCTGCACGATCCGGTTCCGGAGGTGGGACGGTGGCTGCGCTCGGTGGTGGGCGGGCATCTGCGTTACTACGGAGTGCCCATGAACTCGCCGGCGCTGGCCCTGTTCCGCTATCGGGTGGCATGGCTGTGGTACCGCTCGCTGCGGCGCCGCAGTCAGAAAACCCGACTCACCTGGGAGCGCATGCAGCGCCTTGTCGCTTGCTGGCTCCCTGCGGCCCACGTGTACCATCCCTATCCCTTACGGCGGCTTGGCGTCATACCCGAGGTAGGAGCCCGGTGCGGTAGTCCCGCACGCCGGGATCTGTGGAGGGGGTGATCAGCAATGTTCATTCCTACTCCGAAGTGCGCCGGTCAAAACCGGCGAGGTGTAGTGAATGAAAGAGTCATACGTACGAAGGGTTAGCGACCCACGACGGCCCCGAGTCATGCGTGGCAGCCCGCGAGGGCGAAACGAAGCGTTGACAGGGGTACGCGCGGGCTGGGTATTGAGCCGCGAAAGAGAGTCACTTCGGGGTGCCGACGCCGTTGGAGGAGGCGGAAGGCAACACCCGGGACGCCGCCAGCGCGAGGCGTCACGGGACCCTGCGCGGTCCGAGACCCCGAGCACGTGCGGAAACACCTCGCACGGGAACCGGGAGATCCCATCCTCTCCTGTGGCGGATGGCGCCGCAGGACGTGTCGGAAAGTCCAAGGACACACCCCGATGATGTACGGGGATGGGAAGTCGGACAGGTCCATAGTACCAGCGAAGCCCGCGAACAAGGACGGGGGCGGTGGACAGCGTGGCTATGGCGGACCCTACACGGGCACGAAGGTGGAAACGCCGGAGACAGCCAAGGGGACGCCTACGGTCGCGTCGGACGCCGTTGCCCCAACCGCGGAGCGGGTGGAGGGAAGGGGCCTGACCAAGGGGAATCCGCGCCAGCAAAACGCGCCCCGGACACAGCGCCGGGACGGCGCGCCCAGTGCGCTTGCGCGGATACGTCAAGCAGCGCGACAGGATAGGACGCTGCGGTTCACCGCGCTGCTGCACCACGTCTACGAACCGACGAGGCTCCGGGAGGCGTACTTCAGCCTCAAGCGGGACGCCGCACCCGGAGTGGATCGGGTGACGTGGCAGCAGTACGGCAGGGAGCTGGAGGCCAACCTCGGTGACCTGTCGGCCCGCTTGCAGCGGGGAGCGTACCGAGCGAAGGCGGTGCTCAGGGTGTTCATACCGAAGGGCGACGGGCGGCAACGGCCGCTCGGCGTGACGGCGCTGGAGGACAAGATCGTCCAGCGTGCGACTACGGAGGTGTTGAACGCGATCTACGAGACCGACTTTCTCGGGTTCAGCTACGGGTTTCGACCGGGACGCAGCGCACACGATGCGCTGGACGCCGTGTACACGGGCCTGCTGACCAGAAAGGTGAACTGGGTGCTCGACGTGGACATCCGTGGATTCTTCGATGCCATCGACCACGGGTGGCTGGTGAAGTTCGTCGAGCACCGAATCGGGGACCGGCGCGTCGTGCGGCTCATCCAGAAGTGGCTGAACGCCGGCGTGCTGCAGGACGGGACGCGGACGCGCAGTGAGCAGGGGACGCCGCAAGGAGGCAGCGCATCGCCGTTGCTGGCGAACGTCTACCTGCACTACGCGTTCGACCTGTGGGTCCAGCAGTGGCGGCGGACGCAGGCGCGCGGCGACGTGGTCGTCGTGCGCTACGCAGACGACATCGTCGCTGGATTCCAACACCGGTCGGATGCCGAGCGGTTCCGGGCGGAGCTGGCCGAACGGTTCAGCTCGTTTGCCTTGGAGGTGCACCCGGTCAAGACGCGCCTGATCGAGTTCGGGCCGTTTGCGGCCGAGAACCGCAGGCGAGGAGGGCAGGGCAAGCCGGAAACGTTCGACTTTCTCGGGTTCACGCATATCTGCGGGACGAAGAGAAGCAACGGACGGTTCACGGTGCTCAGGCAGACGATGGGTGAGCGGTTGCAGGCGAAACTGGGGCAGGTGAAAGCCGAGCTTCGGGGCCGCCTGCACGATCCGGTTCCGGAGGTGGGACGGTGGCTGCGCTCGGTGGTGGGCGGGCATCTGCGTTACTACGGAGTGCCCATGAACTCGCCGGCGCTGGCCCTGTTCCGCTATCGGGTGGCATGGCTGTGGTACCGCTCGCTGCGGCGCCGCAGTCAGAAAACCCGACTCACCTGGGAGCGCATGCAGCGCCTTGTCGCTTGCTGGCTCCCTGCGGCCCACGTGTACCATCCCTATCCCTTACGGCGGCTTGGCGTCATACCCGAGGTAGGAGCCCGGTGCGGTAGTCCCGCACGCCGGGATCTGTGGAGGGGGTGATCAGCAATGTTCATTCCTACTCCGAACGTTTCACACGGCCGTATAGGGATCCGCCGCGTCCCGCAGGCCGTCGCCCACGAAGTTGAACGCAAGGATCGCGACGATCACGAAGATGCTCGGTGTCAGCAGCCAGGGGGCGTTGGCCAGTACCCGGATATGCTGCGCTTCCTTGAGCAGCACGCCCCAACTGATCGCCGGCGGCTGCAGCCCCAGCCCGATGAAGCTGAGCGAGGTCTCGCCGATGATCATGCCCGGGATCGACAGCGTGAGCGAGGCGATGACGTAGCTGTAGAACGATGGCAGCAGGTGGCGGGCGATGATGCGTCCCCTGCTGCAGCCGTTCAGCCGCGCCGCCTGCACGAAGTCTTCTTCTTTCAGCGACAGGAATCGCCCCCGTACCACGCGCGCGAGGTCGGTCCAGCCGACCAGCGAGAGGATGATCACGATTCCGAAGTAGACCTTGATGATCGACCAGTACGGCGGCAGCGCCAGGCTCAGCGCCATCCACAGCGGCAGCGTCGGGATCGAGCGGATGAACTCGATGATCCGCTGGATCGTCATGTCCGCCAGGCCTCCGAAGTACCCGGAGATGCCGCCGATCAGGATTCCCAGCACGAAGCTGATGGCGATGCCGACCAGCCCGATCGTGAGCGAGATTCTGCCGCCGTAGATGATGCGGGTCAGCAGGTCGCGCCCCATCCTGTCGGCGCCGAGCAGGAACAGGGTTCCTTCGCGTACCCCGAACAGATGAAGGTGCGACTCGAACAGCCCCCACATGCGGTATCGGTCGCCCTTTACGAAGAGCGTCAGCGGATGCCTGGCCGAGGTATCGACCTCGAACACCAGCGCCATCCGTACCGGATCGACCTCGGACTTCAGACCGTACACGAAAGGCCGCAGGTGCAAGCCTCCCTGGTCGTCGATGAAGCGCAGCCGTTGCGGCGGCGCGTGCAGGTACTTCGCGTCGTTATGGTAGGGATCGTAGGGCGCCACGAACTCGGCAAAGACCACGACCAAGTAGAATATCCCCAGAATCACCAGGGCGACCACGGCCATCCTGTGGCGCAGGAAGCGCCAGACCGTGAGCTGCCACTGGGACGCCACGACATAGCGTTGGTCGCGCGTCCGCCGTGTCTTGCGACGGCTTTGGTGTTCGCCCATGAGCATCCCGATCACACGGCTCCGCGCATTCTCGGATCCAGGAACGCCAGCAGGACATCCGAGAGCAGCGTGCCGAGCACGGTCAGTATGCTGAGCACGAAGACGATGCTGCCCGCCAGGAACATGTCCTGAGTCCTCAGGGAAGTAAGGAATATGGGGGCGAGCGTCGGAATCCCGAGCACCATCGAGGTGAGCAGCTCGCCGCTCACCAGCGTCGGCAGCGTCCAGCCGAGCGTGCTGATCGCCGGGTTGATCGCGATGCGGAACGGGTACTTGTACACCACCTTCTGCTCCGACAGGCCCTTGGAGCGGGCCACCATCACGTACTGCTTGTTGAGCTCGTCGAGCAGGTTCGCCCGCAGCGTACGGATCAGGAACGCGGTGCCCGCCGTACCCACGATCAGGGCCGGCATCCAGACGTGCTTGAGCAGATCGATCAGCTTGGCGAAGCTCCACGGAGCGAGCTGATACTCCTGCGAGAACAAGCCCACGGCGACCCTTCCCGTGAGCTGATAGGACCCCCAGAGGAGGACCAGCGCGAACAGAAAGTTGGGTATCGCAAGCCCCAGGAAGCCGATGACCGTGAACACGTAGTCGCGCACCGAGTACTGGTGAATGGCCGAGATCATCCCCACCGGAAGCCCGATCAGGTAGACGATGAACAAGGCGGCCAGCGAGATGGTAACGCTCCACGGCAGCCGTTCAGCGATGAGCTCGGTCACCGGCCTGTTGTAGGCCATGGAGAATCCCATGTTGCCGCGGAGCATGCTGCGCAGCCACTTGAAGTACTGAACCGAGAGCGGTTGATCCAGGCCCCAGCGCACCCGTAGCGCCTGCGCCTGGTCGTCGGCCACCTGCTCGCCGCGGGATTCGAGCTGGCCGATGTACACGGTGAGGAAGTCGCCCGGCGGTGCCTGAATGACGAGGAAGGCGACGATGGACACCGCCAGCAACGTCGGAATGATGATCAGAACGCGCCGCAGGAGGTAGATCAACATTCGCCACCATGGTTTCGGGGCAGCAGATCACTGTCAACGGACGCACGACATCCGCCTGCAGCGCCCGCTTCGCGGCAATGCAGGGATTGATCTGTGTGCGTAACTGTGTCGATGATATGGGACGCAATTGTGATGCAGCGAGGGAAGACGCGATGAAGTTCGTTTCCGTCCGTGAGCTTCGCAGCCGTACGTCGCAACTCTGGCGAGACCTCGCGCAGGAACGGGATCTGGTCGTGACGAATCATGGCAAGCCGATCGCGATCCTGAGCGCCACGGATGAGGACTCGTTGGAACGCTCGCTTGCCGAGATCCGGCGGCATCGGGCTCGTGACGCGCTTCGCACGATTCAGCGGGATGCGGCACGACGCGGTCTCGACCGGCTGTCGAACGAAGACATCGACGCCGAGATCCAGGCGACGCGCAGACGCCGCGACTCGGCTTGAGGATCGTACTCGACACCAACGTCCTGGTAGCGGGATTCATCTCACCGAGCGGTCCGCCCGGCGCGATTCTGCGGTCCATTCTGGCGGGCGGGGTCACGGTCTGCTTCGATGAGCGCATCTTGGCGGAGTACCGGGACGTGCTGACACGGAGCAGGTTCTCCTTCGACGGAGACCGGGTGGCCGAGGTCCTGGACCTCATCGAAGCGATGGGAGAGCCCGTGTTGGCGGAGGACCTCGGAATCGCGCTGCCGGACGCCGCGGACGCGATGTTCGTCGAGGTGGCGACCGCTGCCGGCGCCGATTGTCTGGTGACCGGCAACCGCAGGCACTTTCCGAACGAGCAGCTTCCAGGTATGCGCGTGTTGCTCCCACGCGAGTTCCTGGACCATGTCCGGGACTCACGGCGCCGCCCCTCGACTTGACCGCGCAGCATTGTCCGCCCACGATCATCGGATTACGGCGACGTGAAGTCGTCACCGACGAATCGACCACCTCGAGGAGGGAGTCATGAAACGGTTCTTCATCGCGGTTCTGATCTGCGCGCTCGCGCTGCCGGTCTTTGCCACCGGCGTCGAGGAGGAGGAAGCCACCTACCAGGTGCAGATCATGCTCATCGACGGCCACGACGGCCTGTGGGACCTCACGCCGACGGAGAACACCACGCCGACCGCCGAGCAGCCGATCGTGCGCACGGCCATGGCCACGCTCAAGGCGGAGTTCGAGGAGATGCATCCGGACACGGAGATCGTCTTCCTCCGCTATCCGCCCATGGACCGCGCCGGGCTCTCGCAGTGGTACGCGACCAAGCGCGCCAACGACGATCTGCCGCAGATCGGCATCGACCCGCTGCTCACGCAGATGGAGGGTGGCACCACTCCCGAGTGGTGGGTGAACCTGGCGCCCTACCTGGAAGCGCCCAACCCGTTCGTCCCGGGCAACGAGCGCTGGCTTGACCTGCTCAACACCGGCGATCCGGCGTTCTGGTTCCAGTGGTTCCAGGACACCTGGACCAACGACCCGAACCCGGACAACCGCTACATGTTCCCGCTGTCGATGGAGCCGTTCGGGCAGTTCTTCATCGTCAACCGCGCCGCCTTCGAGGACGCCGGCCTCGACCCGGACATGGAGCTGGGAAGCTACGGCGATCTGATCGCGGTCTGGCAGCAGCTCCAGGAAGCCGGCTACATCCCGTACCTGCCGCAACACAACGTGGTCATCGCCGCGCACCTGACCATCCACCCGATCATGGCCGACTCCCTCATCGAGGCGGCGTCGCTGCCGATGGCATGGCGGGTGCCCGGCGGCCGCATGCGCGACAGCGTTCAACGGGAGGAGACCATCCGCGCCTTTCAGCAGAACGAGCTGCTGACCGCGAACGACCCCCATGCCGTGACGTGGTGGCGCTACGCCAAGGAGATGGCCGGTTACTACGCGCCGGGCTGGGACACGCTCGACGCGGACCAGAAGCTCAGCCTGTGGCGGTCCGGCAAGGTGGCCATGAAGGGCGCCTTCGCCAAGGACGTCTCCGCCGATATCAACGATCCGCAGCGCCCGTTCGACATCGGCATCATGTCGATCCCGGTGATACAGCCCGAGGAGGAACCACTGGTGAGCACCACGGCGACGCCGATCGTCAACGCCGGCATCGCCTACCAGGGCGACTTCATGTGGGTCGGCAAGCCGATGGTCGGCATCATGGCCGACGCGACCGAGGATCCGGAGCTGCTCGACCGCACGGTGAAGTGGCTGCAGTTCATCACCACGCCGGAGGCCAACGAGCTGTACATCAACGAGGCGGGCAACCTGATCCCGTCGGTGCAGGGCGCCGCCTACCCGCCCGGCTTCGAGATCGTCGCCGACATCCCGTCGCCCGGAGCGTGGAGCATCGTCGTGCGCGCGCCCGGCCGCGCCATCGGGGAGATGGCCGTGGGAGCGCCGCCGCTGGGGACCGACGCGGAGGCGGAGTCCAAGATGACGCGCCTGTCCATCCAGTACCGGAACGCGCAGATCTCCGAGGAGGAGTTCCACGAGGAGTGGCGCAAGATCCAGGAGGCCAACGTCGAGCGCGCCTTGGCGCAGTACGGCTACGACACCTCCAAGTGGTAATCTGATCCGGCCGCGGATCATCCGGAACGCCAGAGAGCGGCAGCGACGCACGCTGCGGTCGCTGCCGCTCCTTTTCACCCGGTTGCGCCGGTAGGAGCGACATGAAGCCAGTTGAGCTGCGCGGGCGCGCCCTGCCGGACCAGGGCCTGCTGCGCCGCATCGGCAAGGCCGGCCCGATCTACGCGATGCTGCTGCCGTCGCTGGCGCTGGTGTTGCTGATCGCCTATTACCCGGCGCTGTCGGCAATCTACCATTCCTTCTTCGACTGGAACTACGCGGGGAGCTCCACCTTCGTCGGCTTCGACAACTTCCTGCGGATGTTCTCCGACGAGATATTCGGGGCGTCGTTCCTCAACCTGATGCAGCTCACCGCGTTCGGAGTGCTGGTCAAGAGCATCATCGTTCCCATCGTCATCGCCGAGATGCTGTTCGCCATTCGCAACTCCCGCGCCCGCTACTACTACCGCATCATCCTGCTGGTGCCGCTGGTCGTGCCCGGCGTGGTGATCTGGTTCATCTGGAAATTCATCTACGAGCCCAACGTCGGGTTGCTCAACTCGATCTTCACCGTGATGGGGCTGGACTTCCTGCGGTTCAACTGGCTGGGCGAGCCGCGCACCGCGCTGTTCTCGATCATGGTGCTGGGGTTTCCCTGGGTGTCGGGGACGGCCGTGCTCATCTACTACGCCGGGTTGATCGGGATCAGCGAGTCGGTGCTCGACGCCGCCCGGCTGGACGGCGTCACCGGACTGCAGCGCATCCGTCGCATCGACATCCCCCTGATCCGCGGGCAGATCAAGTTCTTCCTGGTGGTCGGCATCATCGACAGCATGAAGGGGTACGAGATCAATCTCGTGCTGACCAACGGCGGGCCGGGCTACTCGACGATGGTGCCGGGCCTGCACATGTACCAGGAGGCGTTCGCTTATCAGCGCATGGGCTACGCCAGCGCCATCGGCGTGGCGCTGTTCGCCCTGATCCTGATCCTGACGATCCTCAACGCCCGCTTCATCAAGAGCGATCCGGGGGCGTGAGATGACGGTCATGACCTCCCGCGAGCGCGCCGGCCAGATCGTCATCCATGGCGCCTTCGCGCTGCTGTTCGTGCTGGTGCTCTATCCGTTCTTCATGACGCTGTCCATTTCGGTCAAGGACGAGCTGCAGTTCATCTACAACCGCTTCGGGCCGAGCTTTCCGTTGTGGTTCTGGACCTACCGGCGGGCCGCGGTGGCGGTGATCGGCTACGTGGTGAACACGACCGTCAACGGCGTCATCACGATCGTCGCGGTGCTGGTGCTGTCGTCGTTCACCGGCTACATCTTCGCCCGCCTCAAGTTCCCGGGCAAGGAGATCCTGTTCTACATGATCTTCTCGCTGCTGATGATTCCGACCATCCTGACGCTGGTGCCGCAGTTCATGATCGTCAAGGGACTGGGGCTCTTGAACACGCGCTGGGTGCTGATCCTGCCGTGGACGGCCATCCACCAAGTGCTGGGCATCTTCCTGATGCGCACCTACCTGGAGGGACTGCCGGGAGACCTGTTCGAGTCGGCGCGCATCGACGGCTGCGGCGACTTCCGCACCTACTGGCACATCGTATTGCCGCTGTCCAAGCCGATCCTGGCGACGCTGGCGGTCATGAAGCTGGTCGACATCTGGAACGACCTGATCTGGCCGAGCGTGACGATCACGGACTACACCAAGCAGGTACTGTCGGTCGGAATCTGGGCGCTCACGACCGAGTTCTCCGGGCAGTACGGCCCGATGTTCGCCGGCTACGTGTTCGGCTCCCTACCCCTGATCCTGGTGTTCATGTTCGGATCGAAGTACTACGTCGAAGGGTTGCTGTCCGGTGCCCTCAAGTTCTGATCGTCCGGGAGAGCCCGGCGCCGGGACCGAGGTTCGCAGCGGAGCGGCCGCCAGGTTCCTGATCAAGCTGCTGTGGCTGGCGGTGCCGGCCGCGGTGCTGGCCGTGTTCTGGCTCATCGACTCGAACCGCGTCGTGAACATCGACATCTCGGTGTCTCCCGACCGGTTGCCGGGCAACGGCTTCGATCGCGCGCAGGTGAACATTCGGGTCAGCGATACCGACGGGGTGCCGCTGCCCGATCACGTGCTGGTCCTGTACGTGGACGGCTTCGGACAGATGACGCGGCAGCGGGTGAAGACCGACCGCAACGGCGCGGCCGAGGTCGAGTACGCCGTCTACGCCGTCAGCCGCTTCAAGCCGCCCGGCGTGGACACGATCCGGGTGGCCGACACCTCGGTGGGCAAGGTGATCGGCGTGTTCGTGGAGGAGTCGGCCGAGATCACGGTGGAGGAAGCCCCGCGCCTGACCCCGGAAGAGGTCCAGAGACGCATCTCCGGCGCCACCGAAGACAAGAGCGGCGACGACGATTGAAGGCGGGCCAACGCAGGTCGTGCCGTCAGGCGCGGGCCATCTCCGCCTTGAGCGCGACTATCTCGCTTTCGATTTCCACGTCGTCCCGCAGTTCGCGGTCGGCGCGCCGGTACCAGTAGCCGGCGTTGGAGCGATCGCCCTCCATCAGGTGGACGATGCCGTGCGCCCAGCTCGCAAGCTGCGAGGAGTCTTTCTGCACGATGGTGTGGGCGGCCTGCCAGTCGCCGTCCTCGATCAAGCGCACTGCATCGTCAAGGGTAGCCATGAGCCGATGCTACACGGTTTCAAGCGGCATCGGACACGCGCCTTGCCTGCTGCACGCTGGGCGGGCATGGTGGGTCGCGGAGGTCGCTGGGACGCACGATGATGACCGAGCAGACCGCCGAGCCGAAGACGATTCTGGATCAGGGTTATCTGATCGTGCGCGGCGCGATCGAGCCGGAGCGGCTGGAGCCGGTCCGCGCCACCGCCGAGCTGTTCCTGGACCGGGCGCGCGAGCGCTCGCGCGGCGACCCGAACGTGGGCTGGGACGCGCACCGCGTGCCGCACCCGGGCCTCTACGACTTCATCGATCCGGATACCGCGGCGCTGTTCGATCCGCTGGTGTCCGACCGCGTGCTGGACGTGAACCGCCGGCTCATGGCGGCTCCGGAGGTGGGGCTCAACACCGCGTCCCTGTTCACTGAGCCTGCCAAGCCACTGGGCAAGATCTTCCAGTGGCACCGGGACTCGGTGCTGCGGCCGTCGTCCCCGCTGCCGCTGGGCGGGCTGCAGGCGGACTGCCAGGCCAACGCTCCCGGCGTCCTCTCGTGGAACATCGCCCTGCACGACGACGACTCGCTGTGGGTGGTGCCGGGAAGCAACCGGCGTGGCAACACCGCGGCCGAGCAGGAGGTGTTCGACCGCCCGGCGCAGCTCGCCGACGAACCGCTGCCGGGGGCGCGCCGCTGCGAGCTGGCCGCTGGCGACGCCGTGGTGTTCGACGCGGCGATGGTCCATTCCGGCAGCGCCGACGCGGACCGCCGCCGGCGCACGTTCAACGTCGCCTACCGGGAGTTCGGCGGCCCGGTGCTCGCGCTCAACCGCGCCACCTGCTGGAGGCCGGACCTCTTCGAATCGCTGACTCCGGAGACGGCGCGGCGGTTCGAGCGCTTCGAACGGTTGCTGCGCGACGAGCGCGATGTGATCGAGGCGGCCTTCCGGGCCGTCATCGAGCGGGACGGGGCCGCGTTCCGGGAGCATCTGGCGCTCCTGCATCCCGGGCGGGTGGGCCGCATGGTCTGCGTGGTGCAGCTCCATAAGATCGCGCATGCGCTCTGGAGACTATCCGAGGTCGGCGCGGAGGCGCTGTCCGACGCCGACTACCAGGCCGCGACGCTGGACCACGCCGGCAACCGGTGGCGCACCGCCACGCTCATGGAGCGTTTCACCCGCGCGGAGGTGAACCGCTTGCGGGACGGCGTCGCCGACCTCGACCGCAGGCTGCGCCCCCCCGGGCACCGGCCGGCGTCCGGCGGTTCGACCGAGCCCGCCGGCTACGAGCAGTACGAGATGCCCCGGAATTTCGACGTCGACGATTTCGTGGCGAGCTGGCCGCACGGCTGAGGACGCCCGGCGCGGCGGCGGGCTACGGCGTGCTCAGCGTGCCGGTCTCCCATTCCCTGCGGTAGATCCGCAGCAGCTCCTCCGCGGACGGCAGCCGGTAGTCGAGGCGCTCCGCGGTGGCCGCCGCCGACATGCTGGTGTCGTGCGGAACCTGCGCTCCGGCCATCCCCACCCAGCTCGGCGGCCCGGTCGAGATCAGGCCGGCGTCCAGCTCGAACACCTCGGCGGCGGTCCGGATCGCCTCCATGCGCGAGAGGCTGGCGCCGGAGCAGCAGTGGAAGATCCCCTGCGCGTCCCGTTCGATGATGCGCATCATCATGCGGGCGCTCTCGCTGGCCAGGCTGAGGGTGGCATGCATGTTGATCTCGCCATGCCACATGACGAAGGGCTGGCCGCGGCCGGCCGTCTCCAGGAGGGCGCCGATCAGGCTGCCGTAGCCGACGTTCTGCGTCTGCGGTTCCTCGGGGCGCGCCCAGTGCATGCCGTTCACCCCGGAGATGCGCGCCACCGCGCCGTTGTCGGCTGCCTCCAGCACCACCGTCTCGCCCACCACCTTGAGCAGGCCGTACAGGTTGACGGGATTGGGAGGAGTCCCCTCGTCGGCGCCGCTCTGCGTGCCGTCGAACACCCAGTCGGACGAGATCAGGATCATCTTCGCGCCGACCTCGTTGGCGGCCTGGGTCAGAAAACGCGTCGACTCGACGTAGGCGCGCCACGCCAGGGCGCGGTCGCGATACATCTGGTCGAACCCCTTGAGGATCGCCGAGTGGATGATGGCGTCGGGCCGGAACGCGCGCACGCTTTCCAGAACTTGGTCGCGGTCGGTCATGTCGACGCGGCCGTACTCGTAGGGGACCGGGCCCTCCGGCTGCCAGCGGTACACGGTCGTGAACAACGCCGCGCCGTGCTCCTCGGCGGCGACCTTGACGATGTTGCTGCCGACGAATCCGGTGCCACCGGTCACGTATACCTTCACCGTGCTCCCACCTCCCTCAGCCTTGTCACAGAGGTGCGCATTCTAATGCCGCCGTCAGTCGAGGGTCAGCCGGCAGTCCACCCATCCGCCACCGGCGGAGGAAGCGAGCGCGGCCTCCACGAAGGCGAGCCCGCGTGCGCCGTCCGCGACCGTCGGGAAGTGCAGCGCCAGCGGATCGGGTACGCCCCCGGAGCGGCGGGCGGCGATCACCTCGGCGGCGTCCGCGTAGATGTTGGCGAAAGCCTCGTGGAACCCCTCCGGGTGCCCCTTGCCGACGCGGCTGCCGCGGGCGGACAGGGGCAGCGTGCCCGGACCGTTGCGGGTGCGCACCTGCGCCGGGCCGGCGAGCGGCAGGAAGCGGAGATCGTTGGCGCGGTCCTGGTGCCACTCGACGGTGCCTGCGGCGCCGGAGATCCGGAACCCCAGGCTGCTCTCCATGCCGGCGGCCGCCTGCGTCGCCCACAGGCAGCCGCGCGCGCCGCCGGCGAACCGCAGCAGCACGCCGGCGTAGTCGTGCACCGTGCGCCCCGGCACGATCGCGCCGACGTCGGCCGCCACCGCCTCCAGCTCCACGCCGGCGACGTAGCAGACCAGGTGATGGGCGTGGGTGCCGATGTCGCCCAGGATCAGCGACGGCCCGCTCCGCGCGGGATCGAAGCGCCACCGCGCGGGCGGGTCGGGCTCGACCGCGTTGCCGCCCTGCACGTACTCGACCTGCACCAGCCGGATCTCGCCGAGCTGGCCGGCCGCGACCATGGCGCGCGCCTGCCGCACCATGGGATAGCCGGTGTAGTTGTGGGTGAGGGCGAAGACCCTGCGGCAGGAGCGTACCGCCCGCACCACCGCCAGGGCGTCGTCGAGCGAGTTGGCAAGCGGCTTGTCGCAGATGACGTCGAAGCCGCGCTCGAGCGCGGCGACGCTGTACTCCCGGTGCGTCTCGTTCGGGGTCATGATCGCGACCACGTCGGCGCCGTCGGCCCGGGCGGCCTCGCGCTCGATCAGCGCCGCGCCGGAGCCGTAGGCGCGGTCGTCCGGCACGCCGATCCGCCGGGCCGCAGCGCGTCCGCGCTCCGCGTCCGACGACAGGGCGGCGGCGACGATCCGGTAGCGGTCGTCGAGCCGCGCTGCCGCGCGGTGCATCTCGCCGATGAAGGAGCCGGGACCGCCGCCGATCACGGCCAGCCGCAAACGGCGCCCCAGGGCCTCCACGACCGGGTTGGTGTCGACGATCCGCGATTCAGCTATTCCCGATTCAGCTATTCCCGATTCAGCTATTCCCGATTCGGCTATTCCCATTGCCACATCGTGCCCGCCCGGTCATCGTAACCGGCGAGCCGGAGGCTGTCCGGCGCCAAGGAGATACGAATGGCAGACGCCGTCAGGTTCGCGATCGTCGGTCTGGGCATGGGCCGCGGGCGGGCAGATCGATGCATGGAGACCGAGGGGGCGGAGCTGGTCGCGATCTGCGACCTGTCCGAAGAGCGCGGCACCGCCGCGTCCGGGGAGCTGGGCGTGCCGTGGGTGCAGAGCTACGACGAGCTGCTGGCGCGCGACGACGTGGACGTGATCGGGCTGTGGACGCCGAGCGGCACGCACGCGGCGATGGCGGTACAGGCGCTGCAGGCGGGCAAGCACGTGTGCATGACCAAGCCGATGGACATCAACGCCGCCGCCTGCGATCGCGCCATCCACGAGGCCGACAGCCGCGGGCTGCTGCTGAGCATCGACTTCCAGGAGCGCTACCTGCCCGCGAACCACCGGGTCAAGAGCGCGGTCGAATCGGGCGCCGTCGGCCGGCTGCTGCGGGCGGACCTGCGCATGCACTGGTTCCGCCCGCAGGCGTACTACGACGCCGGGATGCCGCAGGCGTGGCGCAGCCGCCTGGACACCGAGGGGGGCTCGCTGGCCAACCAGGCCGTTCATTTCGTGGACCTGCTGCTGTGGTGGGCCGGCACCCCCGAACGGGTCGTGGGCTGCCGCGGCACCTACGGCCACGACATCGAGACCGAGGACGGCACGACCGCCGTCGTGCAGTTCCGCGAGGGGGCGGTGGGGTCGATCGTCACCACCACCTGCGCGGTCCCCAACCGCGGGCACGAGGTCACCCTGAGCGGCACGTGGGGCACCCTCACCTGGGCCCACGCCGAGGAGATGACGCTCGACCACGTACCGGAAGGAGCCCGCTCGGCCGCCGACGCGTTCCGGGCCGAGGGCGGGCCGGAGGTGGTCGCCGGCGACCTCGGCTCCTACGCGATCCCGCCGGATCTGCCGGACAACATCTTCGCGGACATGGTGGGCGCCATCCGCACCGGCTCAGGGCTGCAGTGCGACGGCCGCGAGGCGCGCCGCTCGGTGGCGCTGTTCGACGCCGTGTACCGCTCCTCGGACACCGGAGCCTGGGTCGAGGTGTGACCGGGTCCGAGCCCAACCGTACGCCCAACATACTCTACATCCTCGCCGACGACTTGGGGTGGGGAGACGTGGGCTACCACGGCTCGGAGATCCGCACGCCCAACCTCGACCGGCTGGCGCGGGGCGGCGTCGAGCTCGACCAGCATTACGTCTGCCCGATGTGCACGCCCACGCGTGCGTCGCTGTTGACCGGCCGCCATCCCGGCCGCTTCGGACGGCACGCCACCGTGCCGTCGAACCCGCCGGTGCTCCCGGACGACTACGAGACGCTGGCGACGGCGCTGCGCAACGCCGGTTACGCCACCGGGCTGTTCGGCAAGTGGCACCTGGGCTCGGACCCACGGTTCGGTCCGAACCGGTACGGGTTCGACTATGCGTACGGGAGCCTCGCCGGCGGGGTGGATCCCTACAGCCACCGCTACAAGGAAGGCGAGTACTCCTGGACCTGGCACCGCAACGGCGAGCTGATCGAGGCGAGTGGACACGTGACCGACCTGATCGTGGACGAGGCACTGCGGTGGCTGGAGGCTCGGGAGCAGCCGTGGTTCTGTTATGTCCCATTCACCGCCGTGCACGTGCCGGTCAAGGCGCCCGAGGACTGGATTGACGTCTACCATGACCGGGTCTACGACGCCGATCCCGCCCGTGACCGCTCGTTCAAGATGTACGCCGCCTACCTGAGTCACATGGACCATGCGATCGGGCGCATGATCGAGTCGCTGCACCGGACGCTGCAGATTGACGACACGATCGTGGTTTTCGCATCCGACAACGGCGCGATCCCCGACTGTCCGCTGCACAGCACCGACCTCTATCCCGGCCGGCAGGAGGAGATGCCGCGACTGGGATGCAATCTGCCGCTGCGCGGGCAGAAGGCGCAGCTCTACGAGGGCGGGATCCGCACGCCCGCGGTGATCAGCTGGCCGGGAACGCTGCAGCCGGCCACGGTGTCGCGGCCGATCCAGGTCGTCGACTGGATGCCGACCTTCGCCAATCTGGTCGGCGCAGCCACCGCCGGGGATCCGCGCTGGGACGGGCGCGACGTCTGGCCGCTGATCACCGGCGAGGCGGCCGAGCTGGACCGCACCCTGTTCTGGAACTTCCGCGGAAGCGAGTTCGGCGCACGCATCGGCGACCTGAAGCTCTGCACCGACGGCGAAGGGCGGCCGGGAAGGACCGAGTTGTTCGACCTCGCCGCCGACCCCGGTGAGCGGCGCGACCTCTTCGGGGAGTCGCCCGGTCTGGCGGCGGATCTGCTGGACCTGATCCGGCAGGAGCGCGAGCTCGACGACTCCTCGAAGCGGCCCGACGCTCCGCCGTAGCTCGACTGCCGAGGCCGGCGGGCTGAAGGGGTGCCTCCGCCCGGGTCACCGCGTCCTCAGACGCGGTGGTGCTGCTGCGGCGGGGCCGCGAGCGAGGCGATCCAGCGGCGGCACCACTCGTCGTAGTCGTCCTGCACTGAAGCGGGATCGCTCCGGCTCTGCACCACCACCTCGGGGAAATCCGGGCGGCCGGTGGGCGTGCCGGTCTTCTGGAACCGCAGGTCCATGCTCCAGCGCACCCGGTCGCTGCGGTTCTGGTGGCCATGGTGCGGGGTGTAGGCGCTCATCATCAGCAGGTCGCCGCGGCGCATGACGCAGTCGTACGGCTCCACGTCGGGCATCAGGGAATGCTTGATGTGGGTGCCGCCTTCCCGCTCGTGCTGCAGCAGGCCGAGCTTGTTGACCCCCGGGAGCACCTGCAGGCAACCGTTGGTCGTGTCCACGTCGACCAGCGGAATCCACACCGTGAGGATCTGTGAAGCGTCCGCCTCCTCGCGGGTAACGCCCTGGTCCTGGTGCCAGGGAACCTGCATCGGCTGGCGCTCGCCGCGCCTCGGCGTGTACGGGCGAAGATGCTGGATGGGGCTCAGGGTGATCTCCGGCCCGACGATGCTCTCCACCGGCGCCAGCAGGTTGGCGTTGAAGCAGAACGCGAACATCTCCGGGAGGCGCGCCTCCATGATGTCCAGCTCCCGCTTGTGGACCGTCGCTTCGTTGTCGGAGAGCTGTTCCTCGATGCGCGCCAGACGGGTGGTGAAGCCCTCGCCCTCGGCGGCGGAGGTGATCAGCCCCTCCGCCAGGTGCCGGCGCGCGATGGTGTCGACGAGCCGCTCGTACGCCGCCTCGACCGGCGCGAAGTCGGCGTCGCCGAGCACGTCCTCGACGATCAGGAACCCCTGGTCGGCGTATCGGTTCAACTCGTCCCGGCTGAGGGAGCGCGGCATCGCCCCATGGTATCGGCAAGCTGCCGCACCTGCTACCGCCGACGTATTGAAGCGGCGCCGCCGTTGGACACGCTCATTGGCTGCGCTTCAACACGCTCACGTGGATGATCGGCGTCGGCTTCGTGGTCGTCACCTCGCTGACGACGGTGTTCGCCCTGCTCGCGTAGCGCTCCGGCGGGGCTCTGACGGCCACAATACTCTCGTCACTCGTAGATGCTCCCCATCTGCCACGCGTCCAGGGAGCGGAGCGCCGCCTCGCTGCCGCAGGCGCGCAGCGACACGCCGGCCGAGTCCTCCCGTCCTGGGTAGACGCGCAGCGCCACGCACTGGCGGCCGTTTGCGAACACCTCCACCACGCTGCGGTCGACGAAGATGCGGAGCTCCAGGAGCTCGTCCGGACCGACGTAGACCGGCGCGGTTTCCGGCGCCCGCGACAACACGTCCGGCGACTCGGACGAGCGCGCGTTGTCCAGGGTGATCAGGCTGTCCGTGGCGGCGAGGTTCTTGTCCCGGTCGCGTCCGTCGTACCGCTCGCGGTTCCGGAAGCCGCGCCGCCGGTAGAAGCTGATGCGGGTGTACTCCTCGCGCCTCGGTGAGCGCAGCACGTCGATCTCCATGGTAGGCGCATACTGCGGATCGATCACCGCGGCGATCTCCAGTGACGTGCCGCTCACATCGTCCAGCACCACGTCCCGGTTCGCCGGCAGCTTCGTCGGCCCCACGCGGACGTGTCGGCCGCGCAGGGAGGCGATGTCGCCGGCCGGCTCCATCTCGATCTCGTCGTGCTCGGCCAGCGTGAGACGCCGCGGCAGGCTCATGACCTGGTCCCAGCCGCGCGTGGGCTTTGCGGGGTTCATGTTGAAGATGACGACGAGGCCGTCGCCGTCCGGCGTGGCCGACGGCGCGTGCACGCCGCCCGGCTGCGCGGAGCCGAAGTTGAAGCGGCCGCCTGCCGTCACCGCCAGCTTGTCGCGCTTCGTGTCGTAGTCGCCCACCAGGTATTTGCCGCCGCTCATGTGGCTGAAGTAGAGCAGCATGTGGCGCCGCTCGGGGCCGGAGCCGATCGGCCAGAAGTAGGGGCAGGCACCGTCGTCGCCGATCAGTGAGAAGCGGTCGTTCTCGTCGAAGGGGTGCAGGTACTCCCAGTTCACGAGGTCGTCGGAACGGAACAGGAAGTCGGCGCGGCTCACCTTGCCGGCCGGCGGATGGGGCAGGGTGCCGCCGCTCAGCGAGTAGTAGCGGCCGCCCTGCTTCCAGATGCACGGATCGAAGACGCGGTAGGGAAGCGGCGAGCCGTCCGGGCTCTCCATGGGAATGACCGGCTTGCCGGTGAGCTTCTCCCAGTTGAGCAGCAGCGGATCCCTCGAGGTGGCCACCATGGTGCCGGCGTCGGTGCCGTGGTAGCAGGCGATGACCCGGTCTTCCTCCACCAGAGTCGCGCCGGAATAGCAGCAGCGTTCCGGGTCGGGATAGATCGCGTAAGGGAGGTCGCGCCAATGGATGAGGTCGTCGCTCACCGCGTGGCCCCAGTGCTGACGCGGGTCCTCCGGCGGGTAGCCCTGGTAGAACAGGTGCCAGCGGCCCTGCCAGCGGCACAGGCCGTTGGGATCGTTCAGCCGGTGCTCGGGGCTGACGAAGTGGTACCGGGGCACGTGCCGGTCGCACGCGAGCTCCCGGCGGGAGGCGCGGAAGCGCTCCAGCAGCGGGTTGGCGGACAGCTCGCGTTCCTGCGCGGCACGCGTGTCGGAGAAGGTGAAGCGCGGAACGGAGGACCGGTAGTCGGGCATGGCATCCGACGGTAGCGCCGGGTCCCGGCACCGGCAAGGTTCGCGCGATGAGCTCCGCCGGGTATCGTTGCAGCCACGGGGCCATGGCTGAAGAGAGCGGCGTGAGGTCGGCACAACCCCTTCGCCAGCAACTCAACGTGTATCCGCCCACCGTCCTCGACATCTACGTGAACGAGCCCCGGATCGCGCCCGAGCGCGCGGCGCCGGCCAACCTGCTGCGCCTGTGGTTTCCGGAATCGCTCCAGGCCTACGACGCCGGCGACAACCTGCTGTGGGAGCACACGTTCGAGTCCCACCCCTCCTGGCGCTACGTGAACGAGTCGATGGCGGACATGAAGGGGGGCCGCGCGGTCCGCAAGGCCCTGCGGAGCGTCGAGACGGTCGACGGACTGGCGCTGATCGACTGCAGCGTGCGATGGCGGGGCGTCGACATCGATCTCGATCTCACGATCACGAACACCGGGCCGATGCCATGGGCGCGCGTGGTCACCAGCACCTGCCTGCAGCGTCCGGCGGCCCGCGACTACCTGGACGCGGACGACACCCGCACCTGGCTCTGCACCGACCAGGGGTTCGTGTCCGCGGCCGAGCTGGCCTTTCCGCCGCGCCGCGACTCCCTCTACGGCTGGGTCGGCGAGGAGCTGCCGATGAAGAGCGGCGCCGGGAGGCGGCTGACGGAGCCGCCGCTGTTCGTGGCCTCCCTCGATGGTCGTTTCGTGCTCGGCTACACATGGCGCCACGGGCGGCGGCTCTTTCTGGGCGCCGGCCGCGCCCGCTGCCTGCACTCCGACCCCGAGTTGGGGACGGTCGAGCCGCAGCGCCAGGTCCGGAGGCAGGGGATCCTGTTCGTCCACAAGGGAACGCTGCAGGACGCCTACGACCGTTACCGCTCCTGGAACGACGAGCTGGCGGCGGCCGAAGCGTGAGGCGCCGGCCCGGTTACCGGTTCACCACCTCGTTGACGTCCAGCAGGTAGATCTGCCGGCTGCCTGAGTGCGCGGAGTCGATGGTGACGTAGCAGCCAGAGGAATCGGAGCGGGGGTGCAGGTCGCACCGCAGTTCCCCCGTGTACTCCGGAGGCGCGTGGAAGGATCCGAGGTCGACCCGCCGGCCGGTCGGTACGTGATACAGGTACAGGTTCTGCATCCGTCCGTCGCCCTGGGGGTAGCAGTCGTTGAGGATCCAGTCGGTATCGGCGAGGTAGGTGCAGTGTCCGTCGCTGGTCATCGTGCCGGAGCCGATGACGCGCACCTCGTCGCTCCGGTCCCGGTGGACGTAGAACGCCGCTCCCGCGTCCGGTCGCCAGGACCATCCCAGGATGGTCTCTCGATCGCGCCAGACGAAGTGGGACATCCTGCCGTAGTCGTCGACGACGTGCAGGTCGGAGCCATCGCGGGCCGCGGTGAGCATCCTCGTCTTCCTGCCGTCGCCCCACCGCCAGCGGTGCAGGAAGATGAAGCGCGATCCGTCGGTGTTGAACAGCAGGTGGTTGAAGTAGTGCTTGGCCGAGCCGAAGTCGCCGTGCGGGTACGGCAGGGCTGCGATGTCGGCGACCGGGATGACGAGCTCCGGCTCCGCTCCGTGCGCCGTCAGGTCGAGCGTGTAGATGCCGGCGTCCTCGGGTGCCGGCACCTCGGTGTTGGGGTCGGAGACGCCGGCGTAGCCGTAGCCGGGCCGCATGTCGTTCAGTCTGCGGAAGTCGGTGCCGATGGCAGTGCGGCCGTCGGGGGCGACCGCGTAGATCGCCGCCGGCAGCGTGCGCGACGCGCCCGAATCCAGGTCCAGGATGCGCGAGACGAATCGGTCTCCCTCCCGGTCGTTCCAGATGATCCTGCGCTCCGAGCCGGATATCCACTGCAGCATGCAGCCCTGCTGCCAACACCATGCCCGTGTGCGGCCCACCTCCCGCCAGGCGTCGCCTGCCTGCAGGTCGATGACGCCCACCGCGATGCTGTCGTCCGGCCGCGGCTGGCGGCCCTCGAAGTCCACCCGCATGCCCAGCACGTAGCGGCTGGTCGCGTCGAACTGCAGCTTGTCGTAGTAGCCGAACCAATGCCGCCCCGGACCTGAGGTGATCGCCCGGATGGGTACCGCAGCTTCCGCCATCACGCTACGAGCGGTACACGTCTCTGCGGTGCGCGACCGCGAGCACCAGGATGATCAGGCGAGCGTGCTCCACGCGAGCGATGATCCGATAGTCGCCGACACGGAAGCGCCAGAGGTCTTCGAACTGCGTGCCGCGCAAGGGAGCTCCCAGTTGACGCGGGTCGTCGAGAGCAGTCA
Organism: Spirochaetia bacterium; assembly: GCA_965208175.1. GTDB lineage: Bacteria > Spirochaetota > Spirochaetia > SZUA-6 > Bin103 > CATQHW01. The sequence continues at coordinate 632,099 of CBDBOG010000002.1, forward strand.
GGCGTTCCTCCAGGTACGTGCGAATTCGACTTCGTACGTCGGGTGTCAGCCTACGTACGGACTTCCTGACCGAGGCGGCATACTCAACCGTCCAGACCATGCCACATGTCTGCGGAGCTCAGAACCCGTTCCTCGCCCTTGCGGATGCGTTCGAGGACCGCCGCACCGAGGTAGGCGTCTTCCATCTCTTCGAGCTTCTCGAGGATGGCCTGCCGGGCGTAGTAGCTCTTGCTCCTTCCGGTGGCCTTCGCCAACGCCTGCAGGCGTGCCTCGATCTCCTCGGGGAGCCGCACCGTGAGCATGTCATACGTGTATGACATCTACAGGTTGCGGTCAAGACCGTGCACTGAGACGCGTGCTCCCCGGGCCGCGGTCCGGGATGGAAGGAGCCTGGTACGTTAGTGTACATCTGCATCGGGGATGAGGGGCACTACCGCAACCGGCGCGGCGGAGCCGATCCTGCATTGGTCGTTCGATCAGAATCACTCGCAGCAGCAACCCGGCTTCGGTGCCGAACTGGTGGCCACGCTGCGGGACTACTACCGGCAGGCTGCGCCGGCGGCGGGGGACGCCACCGTCTACCGAGTCCTGCCCAACTTCTGGAGCGGGTACCAGCCCGCGCCGGTGACCCGGCTGGCGATCGGCAGCGTCGAGGTGAACCGCGCCCGCTCATCCGCCACGGGTGAGACCGACTATCGCGTAACCGCTCGCAACACCACGAGCGGCGAGCACGCTACCTATGCGTTCCGCGCCGCCGCCGACCGCTGGCGCAGCCTCATCGGAGACTGGCAGATCGAGATACGCAACGACGCCGGCGGCTCGTATCGCCGTCACCGTGCCAGGGGCGCGCTGGGAGCGCCCGTGCGGGGCGCCGGGCGGCCGATCCGGTTGAACGTGAACGGCGTCACCCTGCCGGCGGGAATCTGGAGCGGCACGCGGCCGCTGACCACGCCGTGGGCACTGCTCGACCTCCTCCCGGAGTTGCAGGAGGGCTGCGAGCTGGCACTGCTGGACGAACTCGACCGGCTGCGCGAGCCGGTGCGACTGACCCCGATCGGGGTCTGGCAATGGCCGCCGCCCGACGCGGATCTGGGAGCCTTCACCGGGTGGTGCGCGCACGGCCGCGGACTGCCGCCCACCTACTACTGGGTCGACGCCGGCGGCACCGTAGCCGTGGCATCGACTCTGTTCCAGACCTGGGTGGCAAGCGCCGCATCCAACGGGGTTACGGCGTGAGCTCGCCTCCCAACATCGTCTTCCTGCACACGGATCAACACACGTGGGATGCCGTCTCGGCGTACGGCAACCGCCATCTCGCCACACCCAACATCGACCGCCTGCAGCGCAACGGCCTGTCCTTCATGCGCGCCTACTGCACGGACCCGGTCTGCGCGCCGGCACGCTCGAGCTGGATGACCGGGCGGTACTCCTCCGAGACCGGCGTGCCGCACAACCGGGGCGTGCTGCACGACGACCTCCCCGACCTGGGAGCGCATCTGAACGCCCACGGCTTCCCCGCCTACCACGCCGGCAAGTGGCACATCGCCGGCCGCGACGTCACGGAGAGCTTCCGCACCCTCTACGTGGGCAGGCGCCGGATCGGGGCCGGCGGCGGCGAGTACTACGACGGCGCGACCACCCGCTCGGTGGAGGAGTTCCTCACCAGCCGCGGCACTCGGGAGCCCTTCTTCCTGCAGATCGGCATGGTCAACCCGCACGACGTGTGCGAGTACGGGCACGACTTCGAGGAGACGCCGATTCCCAACCCGGTGCAGCAGGGAATCCTGAGCGCCGGCGAGCTGCCGCCGCTGCCGGCGAACTTCCACTACGACGAGCCGGAAACCATGACCCACCGCGTGGTGCGCCGCGACGACGACTGCCTCATCCACTGGCCGATCCTGCGCCGTACGCGCCGCTGGTCGGAGCTGCAGTGGCGCGCCCTGGCGTGGAACCTGTACCGCTTCGTGGAGAAGGTGGACGCGGAGATCGGCATGGTGCTGTCCGCGCTGGAGGCCACGGGCCGCGCCGACGACACCCTGATCCTGTTCACGGCCGACCATGGCGAGGCCGCCGGCCGGCATCGGATGTTCCAGAAGTTCACCCTCTACGAGGAGAGCATCCGGGTGCCGTTCATCGCCGCCTGCCTCGGTGCCGGTGTGACGCTGCCCAAGGGGGCCTACGACCGGGATCACTTCATCTCCGGCGTGGACGTGCTCCCCACTGTGTGCGACTACGCCGGCGTAGCGCCGCCGCCGGGGCTGCCGGGCCGCAGCATCCGCCCGCTGTTGGAGGACGGCGGCGCGGACTGGCGCCAGCACGCCTTCATCGAGAGCAACTACTGGGCGCGCGCCATCGTCACGCCCCGCTACAAGTACGTGACCGAGTACCGCCCGGCCGAGGTCGAGGACTATCTGCCGCCCGGACCCGACGCGGAACGGGGCGTGGAGCAGCTCTTCGACCTGGAGCGGGACCCGGGCGAGACCCGCAACCTGGCGGGCGATGCCGCGCTTGCCGGCGTGATCGCCGACTGCCGGCAGCGGCTGGCGGACACCGAGCGCTCCCTGCAGCGCCGGCCGCTCTGCCCCGGCACGCCGCGCGACCTTCTTGACCGCTGGGGCGAACGGCTGCGGCAGCGCTGGCAACAGGCGGAGTGAAGGCAGAAACGGGTACGCTGAGTCATGCTGCTCTCTGCGTCACGACTCAATCTCCGCAGTCGGCAGCGCCACAGCTCCGATGGGACGGTGTCGGAGGAGATGGTGCTGGGGATGTCGATCGGCTATCGGGCGATGATGGCCGGGATCGGGGTGATGCTGATCGTCGGCATGGTGGTGGCGAGCGCTGACGGCGGCCGCCCGGTCACGCTGCCCGGTGACGCCATTCCGCTGGGGATCATCGCGCTGTGCCTGGCAGGCGCGGCGTATCGCGACTATTGGGTCTTCAGGCCTGCCGCCGGCGCCTGCGAGCGGCATTTCGGCCTGGCGTTCCTGGTGAAACGCACCTGCATCCAGCTGTCATCGATCCAGAGCGTGGACGTCAGCGAGTATCTGCGCGGAGGCCCGATCGACAGCGCGCCGCTGGACCCGTCGCGGTACGCCCCGAGCCGCCTCCCGCTGGGCCGACTCAAGCCTCGCAGCTTCGTGACCCTGAGCCTGATCGACACGGAGGAAAGGACCATCCGCATCGATCACTCGAGCGGCACCACCGCCGAACGCATGGTAACGATAGGCAGGGAGCTGGCCGACTTCATAGGCGTGGAGCTGGTAGACCGCACCGCGGGCGCCGCGCCGCCGCGCGGCTGAGGTTCCGCTCCGACCTGACACCGACCGGGGCGGGAAGCCGCGGAGTGGGCTCTGGACGAAACCGCCGGCGGCCGCGGCATGACCATGGCCGATCTGGACGATGACGGCGACCTGGACATTGCCGTCAACAACCTGCTGTCACGGGCGCTGGTGTTCGAGAATCGGCTGTGCGGCGGCGCCAGCCTGCAGGTGGCGCTACGCCTGCCGGGGTCCGGCAACCGCTGCGCGCTGGGGTCACGCGGGTCTTCGGTCACCTCGGCGGGCACCTACGCACGGCAGATGCGCACTACCGCCGGATAGCTGGCCGGCGAGCCGCCGCGCCTCAATTTCGGCCTGCCTGCCGACGCCCGCATCGACGCGCTGTCCATCGTCTGGCCCGACGGCTTCACCTCGCACCTCCGCGGCGACGCTCGGCTCGCACCCGGCCGCATCGTGACCATCGAACGTCTGTCCTGACGCGACGGACTCGTCACCGTGGCTACGCGCCCGCGCGGCTCACGTGGGCCAGGAACTCGGCAGTCGTGGCGCAGTCCACGATCCACTCGCCCGCTTCGGCGAGGCGATCCGCGTCGGTCACGCCGGCCAGCACCGCCGACAGCCGCTCCGCCGCCGCCGGACCGAACCGGTGCTCCGCCAAACGGTGCAGCAACGCCCTCTGCCGTTCGATGCCCTGCTCGATCCCTTGCTCAATCCCCCGTTCGATGCCCCGTTCCAGGATTTCCGCTTCCCAGCGATCGATCTTCTCCAACAACACGGCGCTTACCTCCTCGTACTCGCGGATCGACGGCAACTCCACGCCCCACTTCCGGCCCAGGACGCCAAGCCACAGGTCGAAGCTCCTCGTGAGCCCCGGTTCGCCCGCTTCCGCAAGCCATTCCCCCAACTCCCGCACCCGCTCCGGCAACGCGCCGGTCTGCGCACCCTGCTCCACCTCCGCCACCCATCGCAGCAGGTTCGCTCGCGGCAGATCATCGGCCTTCACCGCCACCAGATCAACCACTTCGTAGCTCGCAGCGAGCTGCGCTGGACCGTCGTGCTCCGTCCGTTGCACCAGCCCGGCGAGCGTCAGCGGCGCGTCCCATCGCTTGTCGCCGTTGTACACCACCACGTGCAGCACCGGGTCGGCCTGATCGCCCTTGCTCCACGTGGTGCGGTCACGGTACAGCCGCTGGTAGAGCAGGCTCGTGTAGTTCAGGAACCGAAGAGGCATCGAGTAGTCCACGCTCGACTGATGCTCGATCACCACGTGCAGCGTCTGCACCCCGCCGTGGCCGTCACTCCGGTCGATCGACCAGACCACGTCACCGAGGCGCCGGCGCAGTGCATCGGTGACGTTCTCGGTGGCGCCGTCGCGAAGGGTGGCGAAGTCGAGCGCTTGGGCCCAGCCGGCGGGGCGCAGCGGGGCGATGAACCCGATGAGCAGGTCCCTGGCGATGCGTTGGTGGGTGAGCAGTCGCTTGTAGGCCGGGTCGTCCATGATCGCTTCCGATCGAGCACAACGGCGACAGCCGTGTCGGCGAGGTGCCCGCTACCACTGACAATGGCCTCGGAGTCAGCGGCGCTTCAAAGTAGAGTTCGAAAGATGGAACGGCCGAACGTCATCTTCGTCCTGACCGACGACCAGGGCTACGGCGACCTCGGGTGCCACGGCAACGACGTGATCCGCACCCCCAACGTCGACCGCCTCCACGCGGACGCGGTCCGGTTCACGGACTTCCACGTCGGCACTACCTGCGCGCCGACCCGGGCGGGTCTCCTGACCGGCCATTACTGCAACAGCGCCGGCGTGTGGCACACGATCGGCGGCCGTTCGCTGCTGCGGGAGGACGAGTGGACGCTGGCGGACGCGCTGCGCGAGGCCGGCTACCGCACCGGGCACTTCGGCAAGTGGCACCTGGGCGACAGCCAGCCGTTCCGGCCGCACGAGCGCGGGTTCGAGCGGTCGGTCTACCACGCCGGCGGCGGCATCGGGAACACCGGTGACCCGTGGGGGAACGACTACTTCGACGACACCTACTACGTGAACGGCCAGCCCGAGCGCTTCTCCGGCTACTGCACGGACGTGTTCTTCCGCGAAGGGCTGCGTTTCATCGAGGAGCACCGACACGAGCCGTTTTTCTGCTACATCGCCACCAACGCCCCGCACACCCCGCTCAACGTGGAGCCCGGCTACGTGGATCTGTACCGCGACGCCGTTCCGCACGAGGACCGGGCGCGGTTCTACGGCATGATCACCAACATCGACGGGAACTTCGGCACGCTGAAGCGCGCCTTGGAGGAGCTCGGACTGGCCGAGGACACCGTCGTCGTGTTCATGACCGACAACGGCACCGCCGGCGGCGTGGAGCTCGACGCGGACGAGCACCCGCGCGAGGGGCCGGGCAGCTTCAACGCCGGCATGCGCGGCAGGAAGGGCTCACCCTACGAAGGCGGCCATCGCGTGCCGTTCCTGCTGCGCTACCCCGCCGGGGGCGCGGCCGGCGGACGCGACGTCGACACGCTCACCAGCTACGTCGACTTCATGCCGACGATCCTCGACCTGTGTGGCCTGGACGTGCCGGCCGGCCGCTCCTTCCACGGCCGCAGCCTCGCGCCCCTGATCCGTGGCGAGTCGGACCCCGCATGGGCCGAGCGCATCGTGGTGAGCGACACCCAGCGGATCGCCCGCCCCATGAAATGGCGCAAGAGCGCGGTGATGCGCGGGCGGTGGCGGCTGGTGAACGGCTCCGAGCTGTACGACCTGGAGCGCGACCCCGGCCAGCGCAGCGATGTCGCCGCTGACAACCCCACGCTGGTGGCCGAGCTGCGCGCCGGCTACGACCGCTGGTGGGAGCGGGTCTCCGGGCAGTTCGACCGCGATGCTGCCATCGTCGTGGGGGCCGACGCGGAGCCGGTGCGGCTCACCACCCATGACCTGCGCAACGAGGCGTGCCACACCGCGTGGAACCAGCGTCAGGTGCGCGCGGGACTGGCCGTCAGCGGCTTCTGGGCCATCGACGTGCGCCGCGCGGGCCGCTACCGGGTGGAGCTGCGGCGCTGGCCGGAGGAGGCCGGCTACGCGCTGGAAGCCGGCATCGACGGCGACGACGTGGCGTGGCGCAGGGACGCGATCCGGGGGGACGACGCACCGCACTACAGCGGCGGCGCCGCCCTGGACATCAGTTGGGCGCAGCTCACCGCGGGCGGAAGGAGCCACCAGGTCGAGACGGCCGCGGGCGACTCGCTGGCGGCGTTCGAGGTGGAGCTGGATGCCGGCCCGGACGAGCTGTACGCATCGTTTCACGACCGCCAGGAGCGCACCATAGCCCCCTACTACGTCACGATCCGCCCGGCCTGACGCCCGCAATGCTTGACACCGAATCCGGCCGAGCGCTACCGTCGTGCCAGTGCCGACCACCTGTGCTCACAGGACCGTGAGCATGGCCAGGGAGATCAAATAGCGTAACGAAACCGATAGATAGCGCACGACAAAGGCATGGTCACAACCGACATCCGTGACCGGCTGCTGCCGCCCGACGCGACACGACAGGAGGATCCTCTCGAGGAACGCGGCGTGAAGAACACAGAGCCCGGCGAAGTATCATCCGCCCTTGCGGACACTACTGCCGACGGCAGACTGGGCAACTTCTTCCGCACGTGCGTCCGCCAGCGACACCTGCTGTACCTCGCCGCGCCGGCCTTTCTGGTCGTGTTCGTCTTCACCTACATCCCCATGTACGGGGTGGTCGTCTCGTTTCAGAACTTCCACTTCGTGCGCGGCGTCTTCGGCAGCCCTTGGGTGGGGTTGCGCTGGTTCGAGTCGTTCTTCGCCAGTCCGTTCGCATTCCGGATCATCAGAAACACGGTTCTTCTGGGGTTCCTCAACTTCGCGATCGGCTTCCCGGCGCCGATCCTGCTGGCGCTGTTGCTGAACGAGCTCCGATCGGCAGGGTTCAAGCGGTCCATACAGACGCTGTCGTATTTCCCGAGCTTCATCTCGGCGGTGATCATCGTCGGCATCCTGAAGGAGCTCGCCGGGCTGGAAGGGCCGATGAACGCCCTGATGGTCCGGCTCGGCATCGAGCCCCTGCACTTCTTCGCCCTCCCGGAGTGGTTTCGGAGTCTCTATATCGGTTCCGACATGTGGCAGAGCATGGGGGTGGGGACGATCATCTACCTGGCCGCCCTGACGCAGCTTAATCCCGAGCTGTACGAAGCGTCGGTCATCGACGGCGCCAATCGGCTGCAGAAGATCCGGCACGTCACCATACCGGGCATCGCTCCCACGGTCATCATCCTCATGATCCTCGCCGTCGGGCAGATGATACGCAACGCGGACACCGAGAAGGTTCTGCTCATGTACAACCCGCAGACCTACGAGACCGCGGACATCATCGGCACCTACGTCTATCGACAAGGCATACTGGGCGCGAATTTCAGTTACGCGGCCGCCGTGGGGCTGCTGATGAGCGTCGTGTCGTTCATTTTCCTCTACGTCACCAACCAGGTGAGCAGACGGATCTCGGACACCAGCCTGTGGTAGCCGCATGGCGATGATCGAGGATCGGACCTGGGGGTCGGTGCTCTTCAACGTGGTCAACCACGCGTTCCTGGTGGTGATGGGCGTCGTGTGGTTGTATCCCATGGCCAGGGTCATCGCCCTTTCGCTGAGCGATCCCACGGCGATCCTGCTCGGGGAGGTCGATTGGTATCCGAAGAGGCCGACCCTGAAGGGGTACACGTACATCCTCAACTATCGCCTGCTTTGGCGGGCCTATGCCAATACCGTGCTGTATGCCGGCGTCGGCACGTTCGTGACCATCACGTTGACGTCGATGATCGCCTATTCGCTGTCGATCAAGACGTTCGTGCTGCGGAAGTTCCTGACGGTCTACCTGGCGATCACCATGTTCTTCTCGGGCGGCTTGATACCGACCTTCCTGTTGATCAAGACCCTCGGCGGGATGGACACCTTCTGGGTGATGGTGATACCGGGTTCGGTCGCCGCGTTTACGGTCATCGTCTTCAGGACGTTCTTTCAGAACCACCCGGAGTCGCTGCGGGAATCGGCGTACATCGACGGGGCGAACGACTTCACGATCCTCTTCCGCATCGTGCTGCCGATGTCGACGGCGCTGCTGGCGACGTTCGCCCTGTTCACGATCGTCACGCACTGGAACCGGTGGTTCGAGGCACTGATATACCTGACCGATCCGGAGCGGCATCCGCTGCAGATGATCCTGCGGCGGCTGGTGGTGATGGAGGACACGCTGCACCATCTGTTCGACGCCCAAGATCCGCGCATACTGGCGATGATGGAGGGGGTCATTCATCCGAAGAACATACAGTTCGCGGCGGTCGTCATCGTCCTGGTGCCGATCGTGATCATGTTTCCGTACGCGCAACGGTATTTCATGAGAGGTCTGATCGTGGGATCGCTCAAGGGTTGATGAGCGTGCCGCGGCAGGGAGGTGCGATGGAAGGAAGCTGAACGAATGATGTTGCAAATCAGGAGATCGGAGCGGACAGCGTCGCGCAGCTCGTAGTCTGATGGGACGCGTCCGCGGGACACACACGAAGTGAGGTGTAAACGTGACAAAGCTGAACAAGCACATGGTTCTGGGAGTGACATTCCTGTGCCTCTCCGCCCTGATCGCGGGCGCGAGCGCGAGCGAGGAGATGGCGGAAGGCATGCCCGAGGTGTTGCAGTTCTCCAGCTACATGGGAGAGCCGGGGGCGGAAGTCCATATCTCGGAGTGGCCGTCGCAGATGGCGATCGTAGCGGCCGCGGAGAGATACCTGGGCATGCCGATCGAGATCGAGTGGGTGTTGCTGCCGCCGGGAGATCACCGGGACCGGCAGGCCGTCTACCTTGCCAGCGGTGATCTGCATGACGTCTTCAGCGCGAGCGGGAATGTGGAGACCATCAACAACCTCGGCGAGCTGGGCCAGATCATCAACATCCTGGACTACGAAGACGAACTGCTCTACTACAAGGAGTGGCTGGGAACGGAGAACTACAACCTGGAGCGGGCCGGGTTCGACACCGGCAAGGTGTGGGGGTTCGCCTACGGGCAGGCTTCCCCGGACGAAGGATCGCAGTGGGTATGGGCGGCCCGGATGGATACCTACGAGACGCACGATCTGCAGGTGCCGGAGACGCTCGATGAGCTGTACGACGTGCTCGCGGCGTTGAAGGGAATATATCCGGACTCGTATCCGATGGAGTCCTACGTCGCGCCGCAGTGGTACGGCATCCCGCGGGTGATCATGCTGATCAACAGGGTGGACTTCGGGGTCTACTACGACGGCAGCAAGTACATCTATGGTCCGATCGATCAGGAAGAGCGGTTCAGGCAGAGCATCGAGTACGTGGCCAAGCTCTACGAAGAGGGGCTCCTGCAGCCGGAGTTCTTCACGCAGAACCCGGACGACCTGCCGGCCAAGTCGCTGCAGGACCGGACCTTCATGATCCCCAACCAGTTCGCCCTCAACGTGTCCAACCGGCACAACAATCCGGAATACCCCGAGGTCGTATGGGGGGTGATGCCGAGGCCCAAGGGATTCGACGGACAGCCGGGTTGGAAGCCCAACATCAACAAGAAGGGCAACAATTTCATCAGGGTGAACGCCCACATCAACGCCGACTTCGAGCACCCGGCGCTGCTGGTCAAGCTGCTGGATTTCGCGTTCTCGCAGGAAGTGATCGATTATGCCAATTGGGGCATCGAAGGTGAGACGTACACGGTGGACAGCAACGGCAAGAAGAGCTGGGCGCCGGTGATCATGGACCTGACGGGAGCCGACCGCTCCATCAAGCTGGCGGAGTGGGGAGCCATCGGCTCGGGATTCGGCTACCCGATGCTGTCGCTGCCGACCATTCTCGACTGGGAACCGCGCGGGCAGCTCTGGGAGACGCCCCTGGCGTACGGTAACGGGGAGTTTTTCAAGCCGGCGAGCGTCTTCGCGTGGAGCGACGAATTCGACGGCGCTCCCAGGTCACACGAGTACGCGCCTCCCATCAATCTCACCCAGGACGAGCTGGCTACCGTGAGAGAGATACGGGGTGCCGTGGACACTGCGGTGGAAGAGGGCATGACCAAGCTGATCACCGGTCAGATGAGCTTCGACGACTGGGATGCCTACATCCAGGGAGTCAAGGACACCGCGGACTACCAGCGCGTGGTGGACATCCATAACGCCCACCTGAACTAGCAGGGAGCAGTCCGCGTCATGTAAACGAGACGGTCGTATGTGGGGAGCACGGCACGAGATTGCCGTGCTCCCCTGCGATTCTGCCGCGAGGGCGCGTGCACGGAAGCGAGGCACGGGAGGTCGGATGTGAGCACGGCGGAACGGGGAAAAAGCGTGGTTGACATCGGCTCGAGGATTGAGCCGTTCGTCGACGACTGGCTGATCGAATCGATGCGGGGCGTGGATCTCAAGCTCCATCCGCCCGAGCGGTGCGAGACGGCGCTCGCGTTCGACGCGCCGTGGGAGGGGTCGGGAAGCGCCTACGTAACGGTGTTCAAGGACGGCGAGCGCTATCGGATGTACTACCGCGGCTCGTCCGCCGACGGTGCGCGGCGGGAGGTCACCTGCTGTGCGGAGAGCGATGACGGCATCCACTGGCACAGGCCCTCGTTCGGCGCCTGCGAGTTCGATGGCTCGCGCGACAACAACATCGTCTGGACCGAAGCGGGATCCCACAATTTCATGCCCTTCCGGGATGCCAACCCGCACGCGTCCGAGTCGGAGCGCTACAAGGCGATCGGTGGCGGTTACCATGGCTTCGTCTCCCCCGACGGCATCCACTGGAAGAAGGTCCGCGATGAGAAGATCATCGACCCGTTCGCCAAGTGCGTCGGGGACGGTGACTGGATCGGCCAGGCCTTCTGGGATGCCGGGCAGGAGCACTACGTGGCGTACGTACGCGGGTGGCGCGGCTCGGACCCGATCCGGTTCCAGCACGAGCTGCCTGCCGAGCACGACGGCACGCTCTATCCGCTCTGTCACGTGCCCGACACCTACCGGCAGGTGCTGCGCTGCACCTCGCCGGACTTCATCGACTGGACGGAACCGGAGTTCATCAACTTCGGCGGCACTCCGCCGGAGCACTTCTACACGAACGCGGTCACCCCGTACTTTCGGGCTCCGCACGTGTATCTGTCGTTCCCGAAGCGGTTCGCCCCGGAGCGCAAGAAGGTGTCCGAGCACGACAAGGACGGCGTCTCGGACGCGGTGTTCCTGAGCAGCCGCGACGGCATGAACTTCGATCGACGCTTTATGGAGGCATTCATTCGTCCCGGCCGCGACCGGCTGAACTGGACGCAGCGGAGCAACATGCCCGCGTGGGGCGTCGTCCCGACCGGTCCCGACGAGATCTCCATCTACTTCAGCGAGAACTACGACCATCCGACCGGCCGTATGCGCCGCGCCAGGCTGCGGACCGACGGGTTCGTGTCCGTGCATGCCGACTACCGGGGAGGCGAGCTCGTGACCAGGCCCATCGTCTTTCGAGGTGGCGTCCTGATCCTGAACTACGCGACCTCCGCGGTCGGCAGCGTGCAGGCCGAGATTCGGGACGGTGACGGTCAACCCGTACCGGGGTATACGCTTGCGGACTCGGCGGAGATCTACGGGGACGAGATCGAGCACGCGGTCGCATGGAAGGGGGGATCGGACCTGGCCCGCCTGAGCGGCCGGCCGGTCCGCCTGCGGTTCGTGATGAAGGACGCCGACCTGTACTCGATCAGGTTCCGCTGACGCGCTCGGTGCCGTACGGGCTCAGGGAGGCCATGTGAACGACGACTGGAAGCAGCCGTTCGAGCCGGACGAGCACACGGTTGCGCTCTACCACTTCGACGAAGGCTCCGGCGACGAGGCCCACGACGCCTGCGGCGATCCGGAGTTGACCCTGCGGGCCTACAAGACGGCGCTGTGGGGCACCCGGCCGGGCTTCGGTGCGACCGCGCGTTTCGACCGGCAGAATGGCCACCTGCTGGTCGGACCGGCGAACAACGACAAGCTGGAGCTGCGGACCTGCACGCGGGAGTGGACGATCGAAGCGTGGGTTCGCTACACCGGGCCCGGCGGCAAGGATCGTGCGCGGAACTGGCCGCCGGGACAGGGATACACCTTCGCCAACATCTGCGGCTCCGACGAGGAAGGATGCGCCCTCGCGGACGGGTACCGGCAGGGCTGGATCTTCTATCTGCGGACGGCCGAGACGGGTCCGGAGTCGACGCGTTCGGACGGGCTCCTGCCCGGTGCCAGGTTCCTCGGCGCGCACCGGGGCAGAGATCCGAACAACGACGTGGGCACCGCGTTCTGGCCCGGGACCGGGCACGGCTGGCTGCAGGAGGATCGGGGACGCTTTCGCGACAGCGGCTGGCATCACGTCGCCTGGCAGTTCCGCTACCGGGACCAGATCGGTTACCTGTACGTCGACGGCAGGATGATCCGGAAGGTGCAGCTCCCGGCTCCCGGGCGCGCTTCGACCCGGATCGTCGCCAACGACGCCGACCGGTGCGACATCCCCTTTCAGGTGGGCGGCTTTCTCCGTCCGGAGCATCGGGACGGCTGGGTCCCCGGTGACTTCGGCATGACCATGTACAACCTGGAAGGCGAGATCGACGAGCTGCGCATCTCGGACGTCATGCGCTACCCGGTGGCGGACGGGCTGAGCATCATCCGCCAGAAGCTGCCCGCAGCGGGCCAGAACCTGCCCTATCAAGTTCCGCTGGGAACGGATGCGGCCGCCGGCAGGGTCTCGTGGGACCTGGCGGCGGGCGGCCTGCCCGCGGGAATGAGCCTGGACCCGTCCGAGGGGGTGATTCGCGGCACGCCGCAGCAGACGGTGACAAGGCAGGAGATCACGATTCGGGCTCGCGACGAGGGGGGAGCTACGGACGAGCACGCCTTCAGCCTTGCGGTGGTGCGCGGGCGACTGGTCTCGGAGTCGCTGCCCCCGGCCTTCGCGGGTGCGGCCTACCGCGCCAGGTTGACCGCCGAGCACATGGCCCGGCCGCTTGAGTGGAAGGTCGTCTCGGGAACGCTTCCCGAGGGGGTGAGCCTGGACGCGAGGACCGGGTGCCTGGCCGGGACCGCGGTGGAGGAAGGGTGGTCGACTCTGACGGTGGGGGTGACCGGCGCGAATGGGCTGGAGGACCGGGCGGAGCTCACGCTCAAGGTGCTGCCGGCAGCGCTGCGGGTGGTCGATGCCGACGAGCACACCGTGGCGCTCTACGACTGGCAGGGACCGGGCGGCCGGCTGATCCCGGAACGGGTGAGCGGCGACCCGGAGCTGGCGCTCACCTACACCAACATGGGCGGAGACCGGCGGGTGTGCTGGCCGGGCCGGGACGGGAGGTTCCCGCAGGAGACCGGGCACGGCGAGCACGGCTACGCGGTCGTGGGCCAGGGGAAGGAGAGCTATCCCAGGTTCGAAGGCAGCCACCAGCCGGATCCCCGGCTCGACCTGAAGACCTGCGCCGGGGAATGGACGGTGGAAGCCTGGGTGCGCCGCGGCGGTCCGTGGCAGGCATTCGACGACGTGCCCCTGAAGCGGTTCGACTACGGCCACGTCTGCGGGACCTACGACACCACGGAGAGCGGGGTGTGGGAGCTGTATTTGTCCGATCTCAACGCTCCCGGCGGCGCGATGGCGCCGGGCGTGCACTTCCAGAGCCGCGACCACACGTGGAAGTACCTGCATCCCTGGATGCGGCCGAAGGGCATGGTGGCCCCGCCGGTGGAGGCGGGGATCGACGACACGGAGTGGCACCACGTCGCCTGGCAGTACGGCTACGCCGAGGACCTGCATCAGCTCTTCCTGGACGGCCGGCCGATCTGGGAGATGCGCAATCCCGACGGCCGCAGGCTGGTCAACGATCGGGAGCACGAAGCGCAGTTCAGCGTGTTCAGCCGGCTGACGGGGTATACGCGATACGGAGGCGGGTTCAACTACCTGGGCTGGGGCAACTTCTTCGGTCAGATCGGTGAGATCCGCATTTCCGATGTCCGGCGGTACTGACCGAGTGAGCTCGGACTGGACCGGGCGCTTCGAGCCGGATCGGCACACCGTGGCGCTCTACCGGTTCGACGAAGGCGAGGGCTACGAGGCCCACGACGCCTGTGGCGACGCTGCGTTGACGCTGAGGGCAAGGCACGCGCTCTGGGGCCGGGCACCGAACGGCGGCGCGGCGGCTCGCTTCGCATCCATCGACGATGACGCCAACGTGTTCGTCGGCCCGCTCAACCATCCCAAGCTGATGTTGAAGCCCTGCACCCGTGAGTGGACGGTGGAAGCCTGGATTCGCTACACCGGGCCATGGGGCGGATTCGGCAGGTACGACGCTACCTATGCCCACCTCTGCGGGTCCTCCGAGGAGGGTTATCATCTCTCGCACATCGGGGTCCGCGGCGGGTTTCAGTTTCTGCTTGAAGGAGGCGACGCTCCCGACGCCGGGCATGGATTGCTGCCGACCTCCCGCTACGAGGGGAACTTCGCGGGGAAGGACCCCAACTACGACGTGCATTACATGGCCGACCTCGAGCCGGCCCTTGCGGCACAGGACGCGGGCGGGATACGCGACGACCGGTGGCATCACGTGGCCTGGCAGTTCCGCTTCCGCGACCAGATGCACGTCCTGTTCATCGACGGCACACCGGTGCGACGCATCCAGCCCTATCGCAAGATCTTCAACGATACCGACGAGCACGTCGGCGTGCCCTTCATGGTGGGCGGGATCCTGTGCTGGAGCGATCCGCCGTGGCCCGGACGGGGCAACTTCGTCGGGGAGATGTACGACCTGCGGATCTCCGACGTCATGCGCTACCCGGTCGCGGACCGGCTCGCCATCGTCGGCGGGCCCGGGTTCTCGCCCTGTGACGTCTACGACGACGAGTCCCTCCGCGCCGGCTTCCGCTTCGGCACCGAAGCGCTCCCGTTCGCCGTCCCGGACGTTCCGTACCGCGTTGAGCTCGCTGCGGACGGTGCGGATGGGAGCGTCGGGTGGGAGCTCTCCGACGGCCGTCTCCCGAACGGGCTGGAGCTGCGGGAAGACGGCATCGTCGAAGGCACGGTAGGCGGGTACGTCGACCGGGACGCCCACTTCACGGTCAAGGCCACCGACCAGGCAGGGCAGTGCGACAGCCATACCTTCGCCATCGGCATCCGCACGGTCACGATCACGACCGCGGCCCTGCCGCCCGCCTTCGTCGGGACGGAATACCGACACCTGCTGGAGAGCAGATTTGCGGTGAAGCCCGTCACGTGGGAGGTGACTTCAGGAAGACCTCCCGATGGGATCGTCCTGGAGGAAGCATCCGGAGCACTGAGGGGCGTGCCGGTGGACCGAGGCACCTGCGAGTTCCGGGTGGCGGCCGGGGACTCCGCGGGTGCCAGGGCGACACGAGCTCTGGGAATGCGGGTGCTTCCCAGGGAGCTGCATCGCATCGAGGCCGATGCGGACACCGTATTCCTATACGGCTGGCAGGACGAAGACCTGCTGTACGCCAGGGACGCCCTGGGAGACGAGGAGCTGACCCTGACCTGTGTCGGCCGGCACTCGGACCGTCGGGTCGCGTGGCCCGGCCGGGAGGGACGGTTCCCGCAGGATACCGGCCATGGCGAGCACGGCTGGGTGAGCCTCAAGACCGATGACGACAAGCACAATCTGCGGACGTGCCGGGAGGAGTGGACGGTCGAAGCATGGATCCGGCCGGGTGGCCCGGTGCAGGGGTTCGGCGCCTCGCGCCCGTTCGATTTCGGACATGTCTGCGGCACGTACGACACGTCGGAGAGCGGCGTGTGGGAGCTGTACCTCTCCAACCTCGACTCGCCGGACGGGAGTTGGGCGCCCGGCGTGCACTTCGCATGCGGGCCGGATCTGGTGCTCAAGGACCTGCATCCGTGGAAGCGGCCGGCAGGCGTCGTGGGCAGTCACGAAGATGCGGGAATACGGGACGATCAGTGGCATCACGTGGCCTGGCAGTACGGCCGCTCGGACGACCTGCACCAGTTGTTCCTCGACGGTGCGCTGATCTGGCAGATGCATCAGCCGGACGGGATCAGGCTGGTCAACGAGCGCCGGCACACGGCGCAGTTCAGCGTCGGTACCCGAATCGACCGCTACGCCTACTGGTGCACGGACGAGGACGGCCGCCACCACCATCCGAACTACCTGGGCTGGGGCAACTTCTTCGGGCAGATCGGCGAGATACGGGTGTCCGGCATCAGGCGGTATTGATCACGGGAGGCATCGGCATGAGCTCCGACTGGACCCGGCCGTTCGAGCCGGACGAGCACACGGTGGCGCTCTATCACTTCGATGAGGGCTCAGGCGACCAGGCGCATGATGCCTGCGGCGATCCGGCGTTGACCCTGCGGGCCTACCGGAAGGCACTGTGGGGTAGTCGCACGGGCTTCGGGTCCACGGCGCGGTTCGACCGGCAGAACGCCCACCTGCTGGTCGGCCCGGCGAACAACGACAAGCTGGAGCTGCGGACCTGCACGCGCGAATGGACCGTCGAAGCCTGGGTGCGATACACGGGCCCCGGCGGCAAGGACCGCGCCCGGAGCTGGCCCCCCGGCAAGGCATATACCTGCGGCTTCATCTGTGCCACCGACGAGGAGGGATGTGCGTTGGCGGATGGATATCGGCAGGGCTGGTCACTCCACCTGCACCAGACGAAGACCGAGGGGTTGAAGTGGACCCGCGAGGACGGGCTCATTCCCGGAGCCAGATTCATAGGATCACTCCGAGGAAGAGACCCGAACCATGACACGAGCAACGCCCTCATGCCCGAGACCCCGTTCGGCTGGCTGCAGGAGGACCGGGGACGCTTCTGCGACACGGAGTGGCATCACGTGGCGTGGCAGTTCCGCTACCGGGATCAGACGAACTTCCTCTTCGTCGACGGGACTCTCGTCAGGAAAGCGCAGCTCCCGGCGCCGGGATGCGCTTCGACCCGGATCATCGCGGGCGATGCCGAGCGCTGCGACATCCCGTTTCAGGTGGGAGGCTTTCTCCGCCCGGAGCATCGGGACGGCTGGGTCGCCGGGGACTTCGGCATGACCATGTTCAACCTGGAAGGCGAGATCGACGAACTGCGCATCTCGGACGTCATGCGCTACCCGGTGGCGGACCGACTGACCATCATCCGCCAGAAGCTGCCCGCAGCGGGCCAGAACCTGCCATATCAGGTTCGGCTGGGAACGGATGCGGCCGCCGGCAGGGTCTCGTGGGAGCCGGCGGCGGGCAGCCTGCCCGCGGGAATGAGCCTGGACTCGTCCGAGGGGGTGATTCGCGGCACACCGGTGGAGCCGGCGGCGGAGCAGGAGTTCACCGTCCGGGCGCACGATGAGGCGGGAGCCACCGACGCGCACACCGTCAGGCTCGCGGTGGAGCGCGGCCGGCTGGTCACCGAATCGCTGCCCCCGGCCTTCGCGGGTGTGATGTACCGGGCCGGCTTGACCGCCGAGCACATGGCCCGGCCGCTTGAGTGGGAGATCGTCTCGGGAACGCTTCCGGAGGGGGTGAGCCTGGACGCGAGGACCGGGTGCCTGGCCGGGACCGCGATCGAGGAAGGAAGCTCGAGGCTGGCGGTGCGGGTGACCGACGCGAATGGGATGCGGGATCGCGCCGAGCTCACGCTCAAGGTGCTGCCGGCGGCGCTGCGGGTGCTCGATGCCGACGAGCACACCGTGATGCTGTACGACTGGCAGGGACCGGGCGGCCGGCTGATCCCGGAACGGGTGAGCGGCAATCCCGAGCTGGCGCTCACCTACACCAACATGGGTGCGGATCGGCGGGTGTGTTGGCCGGGCCGGGACGGGAGGTTCCCGCAGGAGACCGGTCACGGCGAGCACGGCTACGCGGTCGTGGGCCAGGAGAGGGAGAGCTATCCCAGGTTCGAAGGCGGCCACCGGCCGGATCCCCGGCTCGATCTGAAGACCTGCGCCGGGGAGTGGACGGTGGAAGCCTGGGTGCGCCGCGGCGGTCCGTGGCAGGGGTTCGGCGACCCTCCTCTGAAGCGGTTCGACTACGGCCACGTCTGCGGTACGTACGACAGCAGGGAGCAGGGCGTCTGGGAGCTGTATCTGTCCGAGCTGAACTCGCCCGATGCCGGCATGGCGCCGGGCGTGCACTTTCAGAGCCGTGACCACGCCTGGAAGAACTTGCATCCGTGGATGCGCCCGCATGGCATCGTGGCCGGGTGGGAGGAAGTCGGGATCGGCGATACGGAGTGGCACCACGTGGCGTGGCAGTACAGCTATGCGGAGGACGAGCACGAGCTGTTCCTGGACGGCACGCCGATCTGGCGGATGCAGAACACCGACGGTCGCAGGCTGGTCAACGACCGCGAGCACGACTGCCAGTTCAGCGTGTTCAGCCGCCTGACGGGGCACACGCGGTACGGGGGCGGGTTCAACTACCTGGGCTGGGGCAACTTCTTCGGGCAGATCGGTGAGATCCGCATTTCCGACGTCCGGCGGTACCGTGGGAGGTAAGGGAATGAGCTCGGACTGGGCCAGGCGCTTGGAGCCGGATCGGCACACCGTGGCGCTTTACCGTTTCGACGAAGGGGATGGCTGCGAGGCGAATGACGCCTGCGGTGATGCGGCGCTGACGCTGAGGGCCAGGCAGGCGCTCTGGGGCCGCGCGCCCGACGGCGGCGCCGCGGCTCGCTTCGCATCCGTCGACGATGACGCCAACGTGTTCGTGGGCCCGCTCAACCACCCCAAGCTGATGTTGAAGACCTGTACGCGGGAGTGGACGGTGGAAGCCTGGATTCGCTACACCGGACCATGGGGCGGATTCGCCCGGAACACCACGTACGCGCACCTCTGCGGATCCTCCGAGGAGGGCTACCATCTCTCGCACATCGGCGTCCGCGGCGGCTTTCAGTTTCTGCTGGAAGGGGGGAGTGCTCCCGACGCCGGGCATGGGTTGCTGCCGACCTCCCGTTACGAGGGGAACTTCGCGGGGAAGGACCCCAACCATGACGTGCACTATGGCGTCGGCCGCGAGCCGGCCCTTGCGGGAGCGGATGTGGACGGGATACGCGACGAGCGGTGGCATCACGTGGCCTGGCAGTTTCGCTTCCGCGACCAGGTGCACGTCCTGTTCGTGGACGGCATGCCGGTGCGGCGCATCCAGCCGTATCGCAAGATCCTGAACGATACCGACCAGCACGTCGGCGTGCCCTTCCTGGTGGGGGGCTTCCTGTGCTGGAGTGATCCGCCGTGGGCCGGGAGAGGCAACTTCATGGGGGAGATGTACGACCTGCGGATCTCCGACGTCATGCGCTACCCGGTCGCGGACCGGCTCTCCATCGTCGGTGGGCCCGGGTTCTCGCCCTGTGACGTTTATCCCGACGAGTCCCTGCGCGCCGGCTTCCGGTTCGGAACCGAGGCGCTCCCGTTCGCCGTCCCGGACGTTCCGTACCGCGTGGAGCTCGCGGCGGACGGCGCGGAGGGGAACGTGACGTGGGGGCTCTCCGACGGCCGTCTTCCGAACGGGTTGGAGCTGCGGGGAAACGGCATCGTCGAAGGCACGGTACGCGGGCAGGTCAACCGAAACGCCCGTTTCACGGTCAGCGCCACCGACGAGGCCGGTCACCGCGACAGCCACGGCTTCGTCATCGGCATCCGCAGCGGCACGATCACGACCGAAGCGCTGCCGCCTGCATTCGCGGGGACCGAGTACCGATATCTGTTGGAGAGCCGCTACGCGGTAGCGCCCGTCAGGTGGGAGGTGAATGCGGGAGGACCGCCACCCGGCATCGTGCTGGAGGAAGCCTCGGGTGGGCTGAGGGGCGTGCCGGCCGACCCCGGCATCGGCGGGTTCCGGGTGGCGGCCACGGATTCCGCCGGTTCCCGGGCGACACGAGACTTGGCGATTCGGGTGCTACCCGCGGAGTTGCGCCGCATCGAGGCCGACGCGGCCACGGTGTTCCTGTACGGCTGGCAGGACGAAGACCTGCTGTATGCCAGGGACGCCATGGGGGACGAGGGGCTGACCCTGACCTGTGCGGGCCGTGCCGCGGACCGAAGGGTTGCCTGGTCCGGCCGGAAGGGACGGTTCCCGCAGGACACCGGTCACGGCGAGCACGGCTGGGTGAGCCTGAAGACCGACGACGACAAGCACAATCTCAGGACGTGCCGGGAGGCATGGACGGTCGAAGCATGGATCCGCCCCGGTGGCCCGGTGCAAGCGTTCGGCGCCTCACGGCCGTTCGACTTCGGACACGTCTGCGGCACGTATGACACCTCCGAGAGCGGGGTCTGGGAGCTGTACCTCTCCAACCTCGACTCGCCGGACGGGAGCTGGGCGCCCGGCGTGCACTTCGCATGCGGACCGGACCGCGTTCTGAAGGACCTGCATCCGTGGAAACGGCCGGGGGGCATCGTGGGCGATCGCCAAGCTGCGGGGATACGGGACGATCAGTGGCATCACGTGGCCTGGCAGTACGGCCGCTCGGACGACCTGCACCAGTTATTCCTCGACGGTGCGCTGATCTGGCAGATGCGCCAGCCGGACGGCATCAGGCTGGTCAACGAGCGCCGGCACAAGGCGCAGTTCAGCGTCGCGACCCGTATCGCCCGCTACGCCTACTGGTGCACGGACGAGAACGGCGGCCACCACCATCCCAACTATCTGGGCTGGGGCAATTTCTTCGGTCAGATCGGCGAGATACGCGTGTCCGGCATCAGGCGGTACTGAGCACACGGGAGGCATCGGCATGAGCTCCGACTGGACGCGGCCGTTCGAGCCGGACGAGCACACGGTGGCGCTCTATCACTTCGACGAGGGGGAGGGCGACCTGGCCCACGACGCCTGCGGCGATGGCGAGCTGACGCTGCGCGCGCACGGGAAGGCGCGGTGGGGCAGCCGCCCCGGCTTCGGCGCCACCGCTCGCTTCACCGGGAGCGACGACGATGCCGACCTCCTGGTCGGTCCCGTGGACAACGACAAGCTGGAGTTGCGCGGCTGTACCAGGGAATGGACGATCGAGGCCTGGCTGCGACTCGCCGCCCGGCCCGGAGAACCGCGGGACGAGGCATGGTCGGGAGCGTCCGGCTACCTCAACATCTGTGGTACGGACGACGAGGGATTCGGCATGCCCGAAGGCGTGCGCGCGGGCTGGAACTTCTACCTGCTCTGGCCTCATTGGCCCATCCTCAAGAAGCTGCGCCATCACGACCTGTGGATCAACGGGAACGGGCTCGCCCCGCAGGGCCGCTACATCGGCTCCTATGCGCGGGCTCCCCACAACGACGTGAATCAGGTCGGTTCGTTCGCCACGGCGCCGGGCATCGAAGACGACCGCTGGCACCACGTCGCCTGGCAGTTCCGCTACGAAGACCAGATGCATTTCATGTTCGTAGACGGGAAGCTGATCTACCGGGAGAGCAAGCCCGGAGGGCGGGCCGTGGCCAACGACGCTTCACGGTGCGATCTGCCGTTCGTGGTCGGAGGGTTCCTGCACTCGCAGCACGATCCTTCGGCCGAGGCTCTGGGCAAGGACAACTTCGGGGTCTACCTGGGCCGGGGAGAGTGCAACTTCGAGGGGGAGATCGACGAGTTGCGGATCTCCGACATCATGCGCTTCCCCGCGGCCGACCGATTGGCGGTGGTGCGCCGGGAGCTGCCCGACGCTGGCATGAACGTGCCCTATGCGGAGTCGCTGTCGGCGGATGCGGCGCAGGGCGCGGTGACCTGGAAGGTAGCCGCGGGCCGGCTGCCGGCGGGACTGCGGCTCGACGAGGCCGGCGGCGCGATCGAGGGCACTCCCACGGCAGCCTCGGAAGAAACGGAGATCACGGTTCGAGCGGCTGACTCCGCCGGACACACGGACGAGCACACGTTCGGGCTGTGCGTGCGCCCGGGACGGATCGTCGAGGAGTCGTTGCCGGTCGCCTTGGCTGGGCACCCCTATCGCGAACGATTGACGGTTCAACACATGGTCGAGCCCGTGCGGTGGGAGATACGGGACGGTGCCCTGCCGGCGGGGATCTCATTCGACCGCACGACGGGCGAGCTCGGCGGCATCCCCGGTGCGACTGGTCGAGTAAGCGTGCGGGTGGAAGCAAGAGACGCCGGCGGTCAGACCGATTGCCGGGACGTGGTGCTGGCGGTGCTGCCGGACGGGTTGCGGCATATCGAGCTGGATCGGCACACGGTGGCGCTCTGGGACTGGCAGGGGGCCAGCGGCAAGCTGATACCGGATCTCGCCGGCGACGAGGAGCTGACCCTCACCTGGACCAACGTGAAGGGAGACACCCGTCTGCCGCGGCCCGGCTGGGGGCGCTACCCCTCCTTCATCGGCGGCGGGGAAGGGGGGTTCGTCGGACCGCAGCACAACGACAAGGTCGATCTGCGCACCTGTGCGGCCGAGTGGACGGTGGAAGCCTGGCTGCGGCGCGGCGGGCCGGTGGACGGCTATGGGCGCGAGTTCCACTTCGGGCACGTCTTCGGCACCTACGACAACACCGAGCGCGGGGTGTGGGAGCTGTACCTGTCCGACCACGACGCGCCGGACGGGAGCATGGCCCCCGGCGTCCACTTCCTGGGTGCCGAACCGGAGCACGCGCTGCTGAACCTCCACCCGTGGTCGCGTCCGGACGGCATCGTCGCGGAACGGGAAGCGGTCGGCATACGTGACACGGAGTGGCACCACGTCGCCTGGCAGTACTCGCATGCCGACGAAGTCCATCAGCTCTTTCTGGATGGCAACGTGATCTGGCAGATGCGCCGCCCGGACGGACGCCGGCTGGTCAACGACCGCCGGCACGATGCCCAGTTCAGCATATCGTCCAGGCTGAAGGGCTACTCCCGCTATGGCGGGGAGTTCAACTGGCTGGGGTGGGGCAACTTCTTCGGCCAGATCGGCGAGATACGCCTGTCGAGCATCAGGCGGTACTGACCGACAGGAGGTACGGACATGAGCAGCGGCTGGAACGAGCCCTTCGAGCCGGACGAGCACACGGTGGCGCTCTACCACTTCGACGAAGGTGAGGGCGACGAAGCCCACGACGCCTGCGGCGATCCCGAGCTGACGTTGCGTTCCCGCGGACGAGCGTTGTGGGGCAGGCGGCCGGGATTCGGGTCCACGGCGCGCTTCGAGCGCAGCGACAGCAACATCCGCATGGGTCCGGTGAACCACGACAAGCTGCAGCTGCGGACCTGCACCGAGGAGTGGACGGTCGAAGCGTGGGTTCGCTACACCGGCCCCGGCGGCAGGGACCGGGTCGAGTGGGCCCGGTTCGGGGGCGATGACGCCCTGCTGGGCCGCTACACCTACGCGTTCCTGTGCGGCACGGACGAGGAAGGCTTCAGCCTTCCCAGCGGAATGCGCGGCGGCTGGAGCTTCTACCTCAACTGCTCCGGCGTGCCGGGCACCCTGGAGGACGGCCTCATGCCGGGCTCGCGGCTCCTGGGCTGGTCGGGCAGGATGCCCATTCACGGCATCCTGATCACGCCCACGTCCTCGTTCGGCTGGCTGGAGGAGGACCGGGGACGGTTCCGCGACACCGGCTGGCACCACGTGGCCTGGCAGTTCCGCTACCGCGACCAGATGAACTGCCTGCTGGTGGACGGAAAGGTCGTCCGGCAGGTGTGGCTTCCCGTCGCCGGCCAGTCTTCGAATCGCATCCTCGTCAACGACGCCGACCGATGCGACATTCCCTTCCTGGTGGGCGGGATCCCTCATTCGCGCGATCCGGTCGTCACATCGGGCCTGGAAATGGGCAACATGGACGGCGAGATCGACGAGCTGCGCATCTCGAGCGTCATGCGCTACCCGGTGACGGACCGGATGGCCGTCATCCGCGACAGGCTTCCGGAAGCGGGGCTGCGGATCCCGTACGAGGCCCGGCTGGGCACGGAGGCGGCTGCCGGCAGGGTCTCCTGGGCGATGACGGAGGGCACCCTGCCCGCGGGGTTGGCGTTCGACGCCGGCACCGGTGCGATTCGAGGGACACCCGCGGAGACGGCGGAGTCCCGTCAGGTGACCATCGGTGCGCGGGACGAAGCCGGAGCGACCGACGATCATGCGTTTTCACTCACGGTGCGGCGCGGCCGGCTGGTCACCGAGTCGCTGCGTACCGCCTACGTGGGCACGGCCTATCAGGCCGCGCTGAGCACCGAGCATATGGCCAACCCGCTTACGTGGGAGGTGGTGTCGGGGGCCATTCCCGCAGGCATGAGCTTCGACGGCACGGCAGGGTGCCTGGCGGGGACTCCGGTCGAGGCGGGACGCTCGCGGCTGGTGATCCAGGTGACGGACGCGAACGGGTTGAGCGATCGCGGCGAACTGCTGTTCAGGGTGCTCCCGGAGCACCTGCGGGTCATGGGCCCCGACGAGCACACGGTGGCGCTCTACGACTGGCAGGGGCCGGACGGCCGGCTGTTCGAGGAACGCGTCAGCCGCGACCGGACGATGACGCTGACCTACACGAACACGGGCGGCGACCACCGGCACTGCTGGCCCGGCCGTGAGGGACGGTTCCCGCTGGACACCGGGCACGGCGAGCACGGGTACGCCAACATCGGCGCCGAGTGGGGTTCGCTGCCGAAAGCCAGGGCCGAGTACGAGTCGGTTCCGGAGCTGGATCTGAAGACGTGCACGCGGGAATGGACGGTGGAAGCGTGGGTGCGCCGGGGCGGTCCGTGGCAGGGGTTCGGCGACCTTCCCCTGAGGCGGTTCGACTACGGTCACATCTGCGGGACCTACGACAGTCGGGAGCAGGGGGTCTGGGAGCTGTACCTGTCCGACCTCAACTCGCCCGATGCCGGCATGGCTCCGGGCGTGCACTTTCAGAGCCGTGACCACACCTGGAAGAACCTGCATCCGTGGATGCGCCCGCGCGGCATCGTGGCCGAGCGGGAGGAGGTCGGGATCAGCGACACGGAGTGGCACCATGTGGCCTGGCAGTACAGCTACGCGGAGGACGTGCACGAGCTGTTCCTGGACGGGACGTCGATCTGGCGCATGCAGAACGCCGACGGCCGCGCTCTGGTCAACGACCGCGAGCACGACTGCCAGTTCAGCGTGATCACCCGCCTGACCGGCTACGCCAAGTACGGGGGCGGCTTCAACTACACGGGCTGGGGCAACTTCTTCGGCCAGATCGGCGAGATACGCCTGTCGAGCATCCGGCGGTACTGACCGGAAGGAGGTGCGGACATGAGCTCCGATTGGACCAGGCCGTTCGAGCCCGACGGGCACACGGTGGCGCTCTATCACTTCGACGAAGGTGAGGGGAACGAGGCGCATGACGCGTGCGGCGATCCGGAGCTGACGCTGCGGTCCGGCGGGCGGGCGCTGTGGGGCAGCCGGCCGGGCTTCGGGTCCACGGCGCGGTTCGAGCGCAGCGACGCGAATCTCCGGATCGGTCCTGCGAACCACGACAAGCTGCAGTTGCGGACCTGCACGGAGGAGTGGACGGTCGAAGCGTGGGTTCGTTACACCGGGCCCGGCGGCAAGGACCGGGCCCAGTGGAGCCGTGTGGAGGGGAGGAGGGATCCCAGGGAAGATGGACATACCTACGCCTTCATCTGCGGGACGGACGAGGAAGGCTTCAGCCTTCCGCGCGGGATGCGCGGCGGATGGAGCTTCATCCTCCGCAACGGCGCCATCCGTGGTACCCGCGAGGACGGACTCATAGCCGGAGCGCGATTCATGGGCTGGGTGGGCCGAGATCCCAATCACGACACCAGCAGCAGCCTCGGGCCCTCAACCCTGTTCGGTTGGCTGGATGAGGACCGGGGCCGGTTCCGCGACACCGGCTGGCACCACGTGGCCTGGCAGTTCCGCCACCGCGACCAGATGAACTACCTGCTGGTGGACGGCAGGCTCGTCCGCCAGGTGCAGCTGCCGGCCCCCGGACACGCTTCGAATCGCCTCATCGTCAACGATGCCGAGCGATGCGACATCCCCTTCTGCGTGGGAGGCGTTTCTCACTCGCGGGATCCGGTCATCAGGGCGGGCCTGGAAATGGGCAACATGGACGGCGAGATCGACGAGCTGCGCATCTCGAGCGTCATGCGCTACCCGGTGACGGACCGGCTGACCGTCATCCGCCAGAAGCCGCCCGAAGCGGGACTCCGTATCCCCTACGAGGTCCGGCTGGGCACGGACGCGGCTGCCGGCGCGGTCTCCTGGGCGATGAAGGAGGGGAGTCTGCCGGCGGGGCTGACGCTCGATGCCGACGCCGGCGTGATTCGCGGGACGCCCGCGGAGACGGTGGAGTCCCGCCGGGTGACCATCGGTGCGCGGGACGAAGAAGCGGCGACCGACGATCACACCTTCTCGTTCACGGTGCGGCGCGGGCGGCTGCTCACCGAATCGCTGCCCACTGCCTACGTCGGTGCGGCCTACCAGGCCGCGCTGGCCACCGAGCACATGGCCGACCCGCTGACGTGGCAGGTTGCGGGGGCCGTTCCCGCAGGCCTGAGCTTCGACGGCACGTCGGGATGCCTCTCGGGGACGCCCGTCGAAGCGGGCCGCTCCCGGCTGTCGGTCCAGGTGACGGACGCGAACGGCTTGAGCGACCGCGGCGAGCTGCTCCTCAGGGTGCTGCCCGAGCACCTGCGGGTCCTGGGGCCCGACGAGCACACGGTGGCGCTCTACGACTGGCAGGGGCCGGACGGGCGGCTGTTCGAGGAGCGCGCCGGGCGCGACCGGACGATGACGCTGACCTATACGAACATCGGTGGTGACCGGAGGCTGCGCTGGCCGGGCCGCGACGGAAGGTTCCCGCAGGAGACCGGACACGGCGAGCACGGCTACGTGAACATCGGCAGGGAGTGGGGCTCGCTCCCGGAGGCCAGGGCCGTCTACGAATCGGTTCCGGAGCTGGACCTGAAGACGTGCACCCGGGAGTGGACGGTGGAAGCGTGGGTGCGCCGCGGCGGCCCGTGGCAGGGGTTCGGGGACCGTCCCCTGAAGCGGTTCGACTACGGCCACATCTGCGGGACCTACGACAGCCGGGAGCAGGGGATCTGGGAGCTGTACCTGTCCGACCTCAACTCGCCCGATGCCGGCATGGCGCCGGGTGTGCACTTTCAGAGCCGTGACCATGTCTGGCAGAACCTGCATCCGTGGATGCGCCCGCGCGGCATCGTGGCCGAGCGGGAGGAGGTCGGAATCAGCGACACGGAGTGGCACCACGTGGCGTGGCAGTACAGCTACGGCGAGGACGTGCACGAGCTGTTCCTGGACGGCACGCCGATCTGGCGGATGCGGAACGTGGACGGCCGACCGCTGGTCAACGACCGCGAGCACGACTGCCAGTTCAGCGTGTTCACCCGCCTGACGGGCTACGCCAAGTACGGGGGCGGGTTCAACTACCTGGGCTGGGGCAACTTCTTCGGCCAGATCGGAGAGATCCGCATCTCGGGCGTGCGGCGGTACTGAGCGGGCATCCTCACCGGGACAGCAGGGCCGCGACGGCGGGCTCACCTCGCCGTACCGCGCTTTCCTGTGCGGTCTCCTTCCGCGAGTCGCGGGCGCCGAGGTCGGCGCCGGCCTCAAGGAGCGCGTCCACGACCGGTTCGAGATCGTCGATGTCGTCGCGGAGGTGATGGAGGGGCGAGCCCCCGCCCGGAGTCACGCTTGTCGCAAAGCCGGGGTGCTCCGACAGGTAGCGTTGCAGCGCCACGGCCCTGCCGAAGGAGATCAGGTCGAGGCCGTCGGTGCAGTGGTCGATCAGGTAGTCGCGCATGGCGGCATGGCCGGCGTGGTCGGCCCATCCTGCCGGCGACGATCCGTGATCGGCGTCGCGCAGCGGCCGCGCCCCGTGCGCGACCAGGACCTCGGCGACCTCCCGCCGATCGTTCCACCCGGCGTGGTGCAGCGCGGTCGTGCCGTCCTTCGCGGTGGCGTTCGGATCCGCGCCCAGGTTCAGCAGGCACCGCACCGCGTCCACGTTGCCCAGCGAGGCGGCCGTGTGCAGCGGCTCGGGGCCGCTCAGGCTCTGCGGCGCGGCGTCGAGCGCGGCGCGCGCGGCAGCCTCGTCGCCGCTCATGCAGGCGGCCCGAAAGCGGTCTTCCGGGCTCAGCTCCGTCGGCGTGGCGCCGGCGCGCCGCAGCAACGCGGCGACGTCCCCGAAGCCGTGCAACAGCGCGTTCTCGTAATGGGTCCGGCCGTTGTAGTAGCTGCTGCCGCGCGGATCGGCGCCGTGCCGGAGCAGCAGCTCGACCCGGTCGGCGAAGCCCTTGGTCGCCGCGTGACCGAGGAGAAAGTCGAGGGTTCCGACCCTGTTGCCGGTCTTCCAGTTGATCCTGTCCCGGGCGGTAAGCCCGCGGTCCAGGAGCAGGTGCAGCCAGCGGTTGTCGGGCCGGAACATCGTGTTGTAGAGCCCCTGGGCGTCGTTGGGATCCGCCCCCGCGTCGAGCAGCAGCTCGGCCAGCTCCGGGGCATGCGGATGCGGCGGCTGGCTGGCGATGCCGCCCTCGCCTTCGCCCATCGCGCCGGTGAGGGCCGTGAACCGGTACGTTCGCCCCCACATGAAGTGGGCGTTGGGGTCGGCACCGTGCTCGATCAGCAGCCGGGCGGCGCCGATGGCGTCCGCTTCGGGAAGCTGCTCGGTCACGCGCGAGTAGCAGAGGTAGAGCAGCGGCGGCCACCTGCGCGGCCCCCCGCTCGCGGATGCGCGGCGTGCGTCTCCGCCCAGGATCCGTCGCAGTGCCTCCACGTCGCCCGTCGCGGCGGCTGTGTGCGCATCGACCGCCGCCAGCGACGGCCGGTCGGCCAGCATCCGCCTGGCGCGATCGACCCTGTCCGTCGAGTCGTTGCCGTAGGTCAGGCATGCCAGATCCAGGAACCGCGCCGCCTCGCCCTGATTCGATTTCATGGTGCGTCGCGAATGTTACTCCGGCTTGCGACGTTGACGCCTGAGGAGTGGGGCATCATGATGCCTGAATGAGAACCACCTTGACGCTCGACTCCGATGTTGCCCGGTTGCTCACGGAAGAGGCGCACCGGCAGCGAAAGCCGTTCAAGCAGGTCGTCAACGAAGCAATTCGCAAGGGTCTGGCGCCTTCGACCGCGGCGGCACGTCAGGGGGTATTCCGCGTCCAGCCTCACAGGACGTCTCTGCGGCCCGGCATCGACGTCGCATCGTTCAACAAGCTGGTCGACGAGCTGGAGGATGATGCGGTGATCGAGAAGCTGCGGGCGAAGCGGTGATCGTCCCCGACGTCAACCTCATGCTGTACGCGGAAATCGACGCATTCCCACAGCACGAGTCGGCGCGCCGCTGGTGGGAGCAGGTGATGAACGGCGAGCGTCAGGTCGGCATTGCCGCCGTGTGTCTGTTCGGGTTCATCCGCCTCGCAACGAACCGCCGGGTGCTCGTCGACCCCTTGTCGGTGGAGGACGCGATCGAACGGGTGCAACGCTGGCTTGGTCGGGCACACGTGATGTTCCTGGTGCCGGGCACCCGCCACCTGGACACGGCGTTCCGGCTGCTGACGACCCTGGGAACCGGCGGGAACCTGACGACGGACGTTCAGATTGCGGCCCACGCCGTGGAGTATGGCGGCGAGGTCTATTCCAACGACGCGGACTTCAGTCGCTTCGCCGGTGTCCGCTGGGTGAATCCGCTCACGTCAGAGTCGCACGCATAGGCGGACATTCAGTCAGGTTGCGACATCATGGTGCTTTCCGCGGCGTGTTCCGCGGCTCCGACAACTCGCGGAGTGTGTAAGCGATCTCGGACTTGCTCATCTCGCCACGCGCCACCGCCATCATGAGTGGATAGAGCGTCCCCTTCGGATCGGTGATTCGAATGCCGTTGAGATCGAGAAACACGAGCGCGGAGGCCAACGCGACGCGCTTGTTGCCATCGACGAACGGATGGTTCTGACACAGGTGAAAAGCGTATGCGGCAGCTAGTAGTGCCTCAATATGAAAAGGTTGGGAGCCGATGTATAGCGTAGACCATCACGGTCACACTGGGAGGGGTGATAGTGAAGCTGTACATCATCGATTTGGACCTGGCGGAACGTGAGGAACTCACGGAGTTGATGGACAAGGGAACGGTGGCTGCCTACCGGCGCCGGCATGCAGAGATCCTGTTGCTGGCTGACCAGGGAGCAGATGGGCCTGCGTGGCGCGACACCGAGATAGCGAGTCACGTAGGGGTCACGCCGCAGAACGTCGAGAGGATTCGCAAGCGCTGCGTGCTGGAGGGGCTGGAGGCCGCCTTGGGGCGGCGCAAACGCAGCCGTGAGCGGGCTACGGTGCTGGATGGCGAGGGAGAGGCACAGTTGATCGCCATCGCCTGTAGTGACCCGCCGGCAGGGCGGGCGCGGTGGACGCTGCATATGCTGTGCGACGAGTTGAAGCGGCGCCGGATCGTGTGCTCGATCTCCCACGAGACGGTACGCCAGGTGCTAAAAAAAACGAGATCAAGCCGTGGCGACAGGAGATGTGGTGCATCCCGCCACAGGAGAACGCGGCCTTCGTGTGCGGGATGGAGAACGTCCTGCAAGTATATACCCAGCCGTACGATGCAGCGCATCCGGTGATCTGCATGGATGAGTCGAGCAAGCAGTGCGTGCAGGAGGTGCGGCCACCGCAAGAGCCGCGTCCCGGCCAAGTAGCCCGCTACGACGCGGAGTACAAGCGCAACGGGGTGGGACACTTGCTGATGTACTACGCGCCATTCGATGATTGGCGCCGCACCGATGTAGCGACGAACCATGCGGCGCCGACCTGGGCAGAAGGGATGCGCCGGTTGGTTGAAGAAGACTATCCACAGGCGCAGCGGATCACAGTGGTGATGGACAACCTCAGTACGCACACCGGGGCGTCGCTGTACAAGACCTTCGAACCAGAGAAGGCGCGCGCCTTGCTCGACAAGCTGCAGTTCGTGTATACGCCGAATCACGGCAGTTGGCTGAACATCGCTGAGTGTGAGTTCAGCGTGCTGGCACGACAATGTTTGGATCGTCGGATACCAGACATCGACTCCCTGCGCCACGAGGTAGACGCTTGGACGGAAGCGCGCAATCGGGCAAGCGAGCCCGTGCAGTGGCGCTTCACCACCGATGATGCCCGCATCAAGTTGCGTCATCTCTACCCAAATATTAGAGATTGACGGACTACTAGCCCGAACAGATCTCCGTGGAGAAGGTGACCGCCGAACGAAACCTGGGGTGCCGCTATGGCGGAGCTGGCCAATCCCAGATCGCGGACGCCGAACTCACCTCCGTAGCGCGTTGTCTGGTCCTGCAGAGTCGACAGCACCTCGGCGAGGGTAAGGAACCGGGGAGGGCTCCATCTCATTCGGCAAGCCGCTTCAGCGTTGGTGCGAACTTCTCGTTGATGCGATCCAGAGACGCGCGGAACTCTGCCTCGGAATGCGAGTCCGCCAGCGAGACCACCGTACTCCGCCCGTTGGTCGTGATCTCGGGCATTCCTTCCTCCCCCAGGATCGCAAGCGTCTGATCGTCGAGTGGCAGGCCGTGGCCAAATGGGGACGCCAGTACGCCGCGGGTTGACAGGCGGCCTGCAGCGATCTGCAGTGACGCGTATCCCTCCGGTCGCATGGCATAGAGGTCCGGATGCGCCCGGCACACGGCTGCCTGCAGCGCTTCCGGGAACATGCCGAGCCCTGCCAGGTAGTGGTGGCCGTTGCGCTCCACGTCGCCGATGCCCAGGACGGCCATCGCGGCAAGGTCGCCCTGCAGCGCCACCGGCCCGACGTTGGCGAGGTCCTCGCCGCTCATGACCCACGGCCCGGCATCCGGCCGGTTGCGCCGGTGCCACTCGATCAGGCAGCGGTTCGCCAGGCCCTTGATCACGCCCTTGCAGTTCTTGTGGCTTGTCCCCCGGTATCCCAGCTTCAGCGCCCGGCGCAGCGAGTCGAGCTGGCCGTCCGACTCGTCGATGATCATCGGCGGCGCCTGCGGCCAGGACGCCAGCGCCTCGCCGACATCGCCGCTCAGCGCCACGTCGCGGTGCAGCGGCTGCTCCACGAACAGGAGCCGGTCGCCGTCGAACAGCGGCCGCAGCACCGGCTCGTCCCGGTACGCCTCCCAGTGCTCGCGGAAGGTCGCGATGTCTCCGTACTGTTCGTTGCCGTCCAGGGAAAAGCGGAAGCCGGGAGAGGCGGCTTCCAGCACCTCGGCCACCGCCTGCAGCCGCGCAACGTCGGTCTCCAGCCGTCCGGAGACCTTGATCTTGAAGTGCGTCAGCCCGTACGCCGCCGCGGCGTCGGCCAGGGCATGGGGCAGCCCGTCGGCGACCCGATCCTCGCCTGCGATCTGCTCGCGCAGCAGAGGGTCTCCCAGGCCGACGGTGTGGCGGGCGACGACCGACGGGAGCGGCGCGGGCAGACAGTCGGCCGGCCGGCTCCCAACCAGCTCCGGATGGATCGCGCCGAGCTCGACGCCGAGCAGGTTGTCGTGCACGGCGCGCGCGAAGGTGGTCCCGCTCCCGCGGCAGAAGGCGTCGATCGCCGCCCGTTCCAGCAGGCTGGTCCCCAGGTGGGCCAGCAACGGGGGGATCTCCTGCCTGCCGGCCCAAGCCTCCTGCTTCGAGTGCAGTCGCTGCCAGAGTGCGAACACCGAATCGTGGGTGCAACCGGTGACCAATTCGGCGGCGTGCCGGATGACTCGCACCATCGCCGGCAGATCCGCCTCGAAGCGCGTGTCCGGATCCTTGGTGAACCACTTCGGCGGCAGTCCCTCGGAGGCGAGGCCGGCGCACGCCGTTCCGTCGACCGACCCGCCCAAGAGCACGAACACGTGCGGCACCTCGGTCATGGAAGCGATCCCGTACCGGAACGGAAAGCGGGTCCGCATCCATCGCGTGCGAAAGGAAACCGAATCGAGGTTCAACGACATGGTTCCGGGTGTCAGCGTGCTCGTCAGTCAGCCCAAGTCAAGCGCGAACCGGACCGCGGCCGCGACCTGATCCATCACCCGCGGCGGGATCGTCGTGATCAGGGCACCGAGCTTGCCCCGCTGCACGGTCTGGACGTGGTCGCAGTTCACGGCGCACTCGCGCGGCAGTCCTTCCTCCACGGAGAGGGCCACTTCGCTCGGGATGTCGCGGATCCGCGTGGTGATGGGTGCCCACGGTCACCTCCCCCAGGAACGGAATGATCGAGTCACGCGTCAGGATCAGAACGGGTCTCCGCTTGTCCGGTGACGCGAATCGATACCAACGGACCTCCGCGCGTTTCATCGGTGACCTTCGGCGTAGCCGGTCATTCGCTGTCGGTCCAGGGATTGTCACCCCACGCCCGATCCCCTTCAGGAACGTCGAATTCCCCGGCGGACGTCGGGTGCTGCCGGTAGCCGGCGACATGACGCGCCTCGAGCTCTGCTTCCTCGTGACGCTGCAGTGCCGAACGGAGAGCGTCGCGGGTGAACGAGGACCTGGTGGTACGGAGCTTCCGGGCGACCTGGTCGACCCTGGCAAGCAACTCGGAATCCATCGTCATCTGTACGGTTGGCATAGCTAGTTCCTGTCCGGGAATTGCCGATTTGGACCGATGAGGGCGGCAGAGGGTCCTTGGCGGCATGTACAGAGCAGGTGACGGGTCAGTAATCGGTCGGAGGCAGCTCGGAAATGACGGGATATGGGACGCTATTCATGGTTCACATGAGGCAAAACATACGCTCTTATCAGCGATATATGCATTCCTATCCGGCAGTTCGATCCGCGGCGTGGTGAATTGTGAGACGAAAAACCGCCGTGGCGGCTGCTCAGGCAGGCAACAGCCGAGCCAGCCGTATCAGGTTGTGCGCGAACACCGCCGCGTGCACGTACGCGTGAAAACGTTCCCGCCCATGCCAGTTGCAGCGGTCCAACCCAAAACACCGCTTCAGGTACGAGATGCACGCTTCCGCACCAGCCCGAAAGCGCTTGAGTTGACCGTAGATCCACGACGACGGCGTCATGTCGGCCGGCTCCAGACCACTCTTCTTGTGGAACACCACGTGCTCCACCCCCAACTCCTTGGCGTCGCTCAGATTCTGCTTCGAGGCATAGCCTCCATCGAACGCTGCGCGCTGCGGCGGTTCGCCGAACGCTTGCACATGCCGCCTCAGCATCGGCAGGCAGCGCGTGCTATCGGCAGGGTTGCCTGCTTCGACCACCACATCCAGCACCAGCCCGCTGCGCCCGGTGCTCAGGTTGATCTTGTGCCCGTACTGCGTGGCGCGCCCGCCCTTGACGATGATGTCGGTGTGCGGCTCGAACAGGCTCACCACCTTCTCGGCGGCCGGCACCTTCTGGCCGTCGAACACCCGCCGCCTGGTCTGGTCCACCACGCGCTCGATCAACCCCACATAGGCGTCCACTTCCGCACACCAACTCTCGGCCCACGGGTCAGTTACGGTACTCACGCGAGTCCGCGCCGCCGCCGCGTAGCCCAGCGACAGCGCCACCAACGCCAGCAGCCGCCGATAGCCGCGCCGCCGCCGCTTCGGCTCGCGCGCCGAGCCGATCTGCCGCTCACGCCGCTTGGCGGCACGGCAGTGATCGCTGAACTGAAGCTCCGGCAGCAGCCCCTGCGCTTGGCGCAGCAGTCGCGTCAGCACCCGCACCCCGTCGTACAGCAGGCGGCTGTCCGACGGTGCCAGGATGTCGGTGGCGGTCGTCGTGGAGTCGATGCGCACCTGCGTCCCGGTTTCGATGCCCCGCTCCTTGGCCTTCTGCAACAGCACGGCGTCCAGCCGTTCCCAGGTCTTGGCGTCGATCATGCTGATGGCGCTGTGCAGCGCCGACTTCTTCGGCACACGCCACGGATCGACGCGCGCAAAGCGCTGCATGCTGCGCGAATCGTGCAGCGCGAACTCCAACTCCCGGTACGAGTAGTCCATCAGACGCGCGATCACCGCGCAGCGCAGGATGGTCTCGCAGGTCAGCCCGATACGACCACACGTGGCCGAGCCGCCGACGCAGAGGCCGACCATATCGAGCAGTTCCGGATGTTGATCGAGCAACAGGGACGCCAGTTCCAGCTCGTCGGCGACGGTATGGTCAATCTGCGGCGCCTGGAATACACTTGGTTGTTCGCTGCGTGTCGTGCGCATCGGGCTCTCCGGGGTGTTTCGGTTGTTTCGTGGTTTGGTCACCAGTGATGATAACCGAAACACCCTTTTCTTCAACCCTCCAAAACCTTCAATCCACGCCTGCTCAACAACTTGTGAGCTTACGGACAGGAACTAGCTATGAAGATAGCTATGGTCATGGCTACGTTGCAAGCGCGCCCGTTTCCACATCGCTGCCGGCTTTCCCGAACTGCCCGCAGGCTTCTACACTTGGAGTCCGTACTTGGGAGAGACACAAGGATGCGCACGTTGACTCATGGAACCCGGACATGAGCGTGCCCTCACAGTCGCCCTACGTCATCGTTGGCGCCGGAATTCACGGGCTCAGCACCGCCTACCACCTCGCGGTCGCCCTGCAGGCTCGGGGGCACGGCTCGGGCGGGGACATCGTCGTCATCGACAAGTCCGGCATCGGGGCCGGGGCTTCCGGCATCGCCTGCGGGGTCATTCGCAACAACTACTTCCAGCCCGCGATGCGGGAATTGATGGCCCACAGCGTGAGCGTCTGGGAGAGCGATGCGGAGGCCTACAGCTACCATCCGGTCGGCTACCTGCAGATCAGTTGCGAGCGCATGCACGACGACGTCGCCTCCATCAGCCGCCAGCAGGCCGAGATCGGCTACGAGTCGGTATTCATCGAGGGGGAACCGGACAGCAGGCGCTATATGTGCGAGCTGTTCCACGACTGGCGGGCCGAGGGCATCACCTCCGTCCTGCACGAAAACCCGGCGGCTACGCGAACAACAGGAAGTCGCTGGAGGGTCTGGCGGCAAAGGCGCAAGCGCAGGGCGTGACGATTCTCTCCGGTGTCGAGGTGCGGGAGTTGGCAACGGATGCTTCCGGTGCGATCACGCGCGTGGTCACCGACCAGGGCGCGATCGCCTGCGACTACGTCGTGCTGGGGGCGGGCCCGTGGGCCCGGAACTTCTGGCGCATGCTCGAGCTCCCGGAAGTCATAGAGGTCCGCAACCCCGACCACCCGGACGAAGTGGCGCGGGTGCCGATGTGGACCTACTGGTCGCTCCAGGAAGGGACGCTCGGCGTCGATCCGGCCTTGCAGGAGGACCAACTCCGGCGAGATGCCGCCGGTGATCCATGTCGACACGGATGCGCCGCTACGCTCCGATGTCGACGGTTCGCTGATCACGGAGCAGATGTGCGGGGTCTACTACAAGCCGGATTTCTGTTTCGGCGGCGTCCAGGGTGGTGCGGCGCCGAAGGTCGTGGACAAGCCGGCGCGCGAAGTGCAGGTGGACCCCTACGGTCCGGCATCGCGCGAGTTCGTCGTGGACGATGACTTCGCGCACCTGTGGGTGTCGGCGCTGGCGCACTGCCAGGAGCGCTTTTCCGGGACATTTCGCCAATACAGGCGCGAGCCGTCCGGTGGCATCGGTGCATTCACGCCGGACAGCTTTCCCGTATTCGACACCTTTCGCGACAACTGTTACCTGATCGCCGATTCGAATCATGGCTACAAGATGATCGGCGTCGGCGCCCTGGTGGCGGACGAGATCTGCAGCGGGCGGCCGGCGGCGCTCCTCGAACCCTTCCGATTCTCGCGCTACGCGGCCGGCAAGCTGCACCCGGTGTCGAACAGCCCCTTTCCCTGGAGTTAGCGCCCCCGACTGTCTGCGGACGCCATAGGACCGATGACGTCCGCGTATGCTCGTGCGACCCAGCGATGAAAGTGATGGGTCGGCACGTCCTGTACTGGTGTCAGCACGCCACCGGTGAATCCCGGGGATCGGCGGCCGGCCTGCATTCCTTCGACGGCAAAGATATCCTCGCGAAACACGGACTCCCAACTGTCCAGCACCGTCTGCCGGCAAGCCGCGTAGCTGTCGTCGCTGGCCGCGTCGCCCACGTAGCAGATGTGTATCTTTTCGAGCGTCTGGTCAGCCGCCTGTGGCAACACGATCACGGAGAAGAAGTGGTCGGCCTGCAGGCCGAGCAACGTGTTCGGGTAGAGTGCGATGTACTCGGCATGCTTGAGCTGCTCGTCGGGCCAGCCGGCAATTCGGGGCATGTCGATGCCGGCCGTCGTGGCAAGGTCGTATTGCCTCGATCCCTGTCCCGCCATGCCTTCGCCATGGGTGATGTTGAAGTGCGCTTCGAGCGGCGAGTACTCGTTCAGCGAGCGATGCACCCACGGCAGGTGATAGGCCTCGCTGTAATTCTCGATCGCGAGCTTCCAGTTGCACGCCAGCTCCAGCTCGACGTAGCCGCCGCTGGTCGCGGACCGAACCTGGCCGAAGCCGTCGTCACCCACGTACGGTTGCCAGCGCTCCTTCAGCGGCGTGATGAACTGCTCGAAAGGCAGCGCACTGCCCGACACGTCGACGAATACGATGCCCATCCACACGGCGCAGTCGACCTGCTTGAGGCCGTGTTGCGCCTTGTCGAATCCCGGGCACGTATTGCGCCGGCCACCGCCTATCAGCGGCGTACTGAGCAATTCTCCCTTCAGGCTGTAGGACCAGGAGTGGTAAGGGCAGCGGATTGCCGTGCGCAGGCGGACGGTCTCCTCGACGAGTTTCATGCCCCGGTGGCTACACACGTTATGGGAACACGTTGACCCCGCCGTCACGGTCGCGGACCAACAGCAGCGGCGCACCCATGAAGTCGACCGGCTTCACCGCACCGGGACCCGGCAATTCGCTCTCGCAGGCGATTGCCGTCCAGGTGCGGCCGAGCAGGGATTGGCGTTCGAGCTCGAACAGCTCGGGGTCTACATAGGCGGCGTTCGGTAGCCCTCGGGACGTCGAGAGAGGTGCCGTCAAGTCAGGGAGCAGTGCGATCAGCTCCTGCTCGCCCAGGGCCATCCTTACCAGCCTCCGGGGATGAGGGTACACGAGGGAGACATGTGGCAGTATGGGCAACATGGCACGCCTTACCGCCGAGCAGGTGCGTTCGTTCGAGGAGACGGGATACCTGCTCGTGCCCGGCGTCCTGTCCGACGCCGACACCCAACCGGTGATCGACGAGCTTGAGGCGTTCATCGACCGGCGGGCGGGCGAGCTGCATCACGAGGGCAAGCTCGCCGACCGGTGCGAGGGCGCGCCGTTCGATACCCGCTACGGCCTGTTGCTGAAGCAGACCGGCGAGATCGGCGACGGCATGGACATCATGCAGATGCGGACCCCGGCGATGTTCGCGTTCCTGTCCAACGGGAGCCTGCTGGACTTGGTCGAGCCGCTCGTCGGCTCCGAGATCACCTGCAACCCCATCCAGCACGTGCGCGCCAAGCCGCCGTCCGAGTTCGGCGACAGCAGCTGGTCCCACGGTGTGCCGTGGCACCAGGACGCGGGGGTCATGATGAAGGAGGCGGAGGGCTCCAACGTGGTCACCTGCTGGCTGCCGCTCAGCGACAGCACCGTCGAGATGGGCTGCCTGCAGGTCCTGCCGGGCGTATCGAAGCTCGGCTACCTCCGCCATCAGAAAGAGGGCGGCACGATGATCGTTCCCGACCTGATGCCGGAGGCGGAGCCGGTCCTGCTCGAGTGCGCGCGCGGCGACGTGATCCTGCTCACGCGCTTCACGCCGCATTGCTCGGTGCCGAACGTCTCCGACCGGTGCCGGTGGTCGCTCGACCTGCGCTACCAGCCGACCGGGCAGCACACCGGCCGCACGGCGCACCCGGACTTCATCGTCCGCAGCCGCACCGACCCTTCAAGCGTGATGTCCAGCTACGACACCTGGAGCCGTCTCTGGGCCGATGCGCTTGCGAACCCCCGCGAAGGGCAGGGCCACCGCACCGACTGACCGGCTTCCGCGGGAACGCCGCGATCCGGTCCCAAGGCTACAGTCGGTTCCACTCGTCGAGCGGAATCCCGCGGTCGATGATCCCTTCCACTTCGCGGATCATCATCCGAAGCTGAGGGACCGAGTACTCGTCGTTGGACGGAAGAGCCAATCGGTGGTTCCCGCGGACCATGAACTGGTGTCGCGATCCGGACAGAGGGCCTTCGAAGTCGAGGCGCCGCAGGCGCCGGATGAACAGCGTGCGCTTACACGGCGCCCAGCGGCTCACGGGAGGGGGTCCGGTTCAGGTCGATCCCGGAAAGAACAGGAAGCGTGTGTCCCAGCTTCAGGCCGACGAACACCCAGTCCTCGAGCGTCGAGCGCAGCGACCGCTCGCACTCCATCAGTGTTGCGCCGAAGGAAACGACACCCCGGCACTGCGGTATTCGCCCCGCAAAGGTGCCGTCGTCCAGCTTGTCGTATTCGGCTCCCGCGAGTGCCTGCTCGAGATAGTCCGTGAGGATGTAGTGGGCCGACATCCGTGATCGTTCCTGAGTCGAGCGTATCACGCAGCCACCGTCAGTCCCAGAAAGCCGGGCCGTAGGGGGTCGCCATCTCGCCGGAGCCGTCGCGCGCCGCCGCAAGCTCCGATCGCATCGCCGCCAAGCGCTGGCGCTGGTCCGGATGCCCGGCCAAGTCGTTCATCTCCCAGGGATCGGTCTCCAGGTCGAACAACTGCGTCACCGGCCCGTCGCCGGCCCGGTACTCGATGAGCTTGTAGCGGCGATCCTTGATCGCGCGCTGACTGTCCCAGTAGGCGAGGTAGAGCCGCTCGCGTACGTGGTGGTCACGGTCGGCCAGCGCCGGGGCCAGAGAGCGGCCGGTGACGCTGTCGGGGACGGGCAGGCCGGTCAGGTCGCAGAGCGTCGGGAAGATGTCCAGCAGGTAGGCGTAGCTGTCGCGCGTCTGGCCCCGCGGCACGCCGGGCCCGGCGAAGATCAGCGGCACCCGCACCGAGTGCTCGTAGAGGTTCTGTTTGCCCATCAGGCCGTGCTGGCCGACCGCCAGCCCGTTGTCGCCGGCCATGACGATGATCGTGTCGTCGGCCAGGCCGCGCTGCTCCAGCACGTCGAGCAGCCGGCCGGTCTCGGCGTCCAGGTGCGTGATCATCGCGTAGTACTCGGCGATGTGGCGCCGCACCTCCGCCTCATCGCGCGGGTGCGCGGCCAGCAGCTCGTCGCGGATGTCGATCGCGCCGTTGTCGAACGGGTGGCGAGGCAGGAAGTTGGGCGGCAGCGTCAGCTTTTCAGGGTCGTAGCGGCGCAGGTGCTCCGCCGGCATGGTGCGCGGGTCGTGCGGGGCCATGAACGACACGTACATCAGGAACGGGGTCGACGGATCGGTCTTCCGGAGCCGCTCGATCGCCGCGTCGCAGAACAGCCGGCTGGAGTGGATGCCGGCGCGGATCCCGTCGCCGCGGCGGACCCGCACCTCGTTGGAGGAGAGCCAGTCCGGGACCTGCGGCAGCGTGCCGGCGTAGCGCCCGGTCGGGTCGTAGCGGAAGGCCGGCACGTTCCAGTGGTCCTCCATGCCGCCCAGGAAGATCTCGGCGCCGTCCTGGAAGCTGCGGTTGAAGCTCGCCGCGCCGTTGTGCCACTTGCCGGTGCCCCACGTGCGGTAGCCGTGGCGGGCCAGGTGCTCGCCGAGCAGCACGTGGCCGGCGGGGATCTCCTCGCCTGTTCCTTCGATCCGGAACAGGTCGCGTCCGGTGTGCAGCATCGCCCGGCTCGGCATGCAGATCGCGCCCGTGGTGCCGCCGGGGATGTGCGCGTGGGTGAAGGCCGTGCCGCGCTCCACCAGGCGGTCCAGGTGCGGGGTGTGGACGTCGCCCGCGCCCACGGCGCCGATCGTGTCGAAGCGCTGGTCGTCCGTGAACAGGACCAGGATGTTCGGCCGTGCCATCGGGGTCAGCCGACCGGCAGGGTGCGTCCGCTGTGGGCGCGGCCGATGCGGGCGACCTCTTCGCGCCCGCTGGACACGACGCGTATGCCGCGGTCGATCTGACGGGTGATGTTGTCGGCCGTGCCACCCCCCAGGAACGCCACGCCGTTGGCGGCGCAGGCAGCGCGCACCCGTTCGTTCGCTTCGATCACCCGCGGGTCGTATTGCCCCTCCACCCGTTTCACGCCGTAGGACATGTGCAGGTCGCCGGGACCGCACTCGGCGAACCCCAGCCCCGGCACGGCCACCATCTGCTCGATGTGGGCCACCCCGCGCACCGACTCCACCTTGATGCCCAGCAGCAGCTCGCCGTCGGGATTGAGCGGCCACGGGTCGCACCGGGCGACGTACTCGTCGATCTCGACGCCCCAGATGGGCGCCGCTCCGGCTCGGATCCGACGCCGCGCGTGCCCCGCTCCAGCCCGGCGCCAACGCCTGCCATGTTGCGCGGATAGCGGCACGACTCCACGAACGCGCGCACGGCGTCCGGGGTCTCCGCCTGGCACAGCAGGATGCCGTGCACGCCGCGCGCCAGGATCTGCCGAAACTGCCATGCGTTGTAGCGGACCACCGGCTCGCTGGTGCCGTCGACCGGCGGCTCGACGATGACGGTGGGCGTGCGGTGCCCGCTGGCGGTCGGCCCGCCGGCGACCAGTCCCTGCATGTAGTGAGCCAGACCGGTGAGGTCGAAGCAGCCGTGCTCCATGCCGACGTTGAAGTAGTCGGCCCAGGTGTGCGCGTCCTGCATACCCTGTTCGTGAGTCAGCACCGCGCCGGTGTGGCCTCCGATGTAGTAGACCGGCTGGTCGGCGGCCAGCAGCTCGATGGTTCGGTTGATGCGGTGATCGCTCATACGCTCGCTACGCCTCCGCGTCCATCTCCGCCAGCTCCACCCAGGTGCCGCGCTTCGCCGATGCGACCGCCGCCTCGGTGAACACCTGCGTGCGCCAGCCGTCGTACAGCCCCGGATGATCGCACTCGGCGCCCGCGGCGCGCTCGGCCAGCGCCGGCAGCACGAAGCTGGCCCAGCGGTTGACCGAAGCCTCCGGGATCTCCTCGACGCCGATGTCGCCGTCCGCTCCGACCAGGCTGACGGTATGGCGGATGCGGTCGATCGACACCGATGCCTCGCTGCCGTGCAGCTCCACTTCCGGCGCCAGTCCCTTGCGCAGCACCGGTGCGTGCGACAGCAGCAACGCGCCGACGGCGCCGTTGTGGAACTCCCAGATGATCGCCGCGTAGTCGTAGGCGGTGCCGGCGCGGGTGCGCGTGGCCGCGGAGGCGGGGTTGGTGGTTCCCCAATCGAGGGCCTCGGCGAGGTCGATCGGCCCCAGATCGGGCTTGGGAGGTGTCAGCGTCCTGGCCTGCGTGACCACTCGCCGCGCCTCGCAGCCGATCAGCCAGCGCACGGCGTCGTAGGCGTGCGA
Organism: Spirochaetia bacterium; assembly: GCA_965208175.1. GTDB lineage: Bacteria > Spirochaetota > Spirochaetia > SZUA-6 > Bin103 > CATQHW01. Next base: position 674,630 of record CBDBOG010000002.1, read on the forward strand.
GCCGACGTCGGCGACGCTGCCGGCGGTGGACAGGCTGGCGTCGTCCCGCCAGGTGAAGGGGATCGCCGCCGGGCGCGTGTTGTGCCAGCGGTACACGATCACCTTCGGCTCGCCGAGCGAGCCGCCGTCGAGCAGCTCCTTGACGCGGCGGAACTTCGGCTCGTAGCGCGTCCAGAACGGGACGTAGTGCGCCAGCCCGCTGTCGCGGTAGGCGCGCCAGATCTCGTACGCCTCGCCGACGTCGGCGCCGACCGGCTTGTCGCAGAACAGGTGCTTGCCCGCGGCGGCCGCGGCCAGCGCCGGCTCGCGGTGCAGCCGGTCGGGCGTCGTCACCACCACCAGGTCGACCTCCGGGTGGTCCACCACCTGCCGCCAGTCGTCGGTGATGAAGCTGCACCCGTCGGCCTGCGCCGCCGCCTGCAGCCGGTCGCGCCGGCGTGCGCACAGCGCGACGATGCACGCGGCGTCGGGTGCGCCGCGCATCTCCTCCCGGTACGGGGTGCCGATGTAGCCGGTCGCCCCGATCACCCCGACGTGGAACTTCATGGCGTTGGACTCTCCTCGAGGTGCCGGCGGAACCAGGCCAGGCTGCCCCGCCACTGCGCGTCCTCGAAGGCATGGGCGACGCCGTCGTGTAGCACCGCCTCGATCCGCTCCGGGCAGCCGGCGTAGATCTCCCGGCGCAGCGCGTCCACGAAGCCCACCGAGCCGTCGGGGGGCACCTGCCGGTCGAGCGCCCCGTTCTGGAAGCTGATCGCCGGCGTGTGCCGGTAGGCGTCCAGGTTGGTGAGCGGGTTGCGCAGGCGGTAGTCCTGCCGGGCCGCCGCGTCGGGCTCGCCCGGAGGCTCGAAGGAACCGGGGCGCAGCCAGTCGGGCGTGGCGATGCCCGCCGCCACCGCCTCGATGCGGTGATCGAGGGCCGCGGCCGCCACCGAGGCGTCGCCGCCGGCCGAGATGCCGCCCATGCCGACCCGCCCGCCCACACCGAGCCGCTCGACGGCCCAGTCGATCGCCCGCGACGCGTCCTCGGCGGTCCGGGCCAGGATCGGCCAGAAGTGGCGGCGGATGTTGCCCTTGATGCGGGCGCGCAGCGCGTCGAGCGTCTCCACCATGCGCTCGCCGTGCTGGTACGGATCGTAGGCGAGCGCCACGAACCCCGCCGCGGCCAGATCCTCCAGGTAGGGCTCCATCTTCTCCTTGGTGCCGCTGAAGCCCGGCAGCCAGATCACCAGCGTGCGCGGCTCGGCCCGCTCCGGCTCGATCCATGCGACGGGGACGTCCCCCGCCCGGCCCTTCCGCATCCACGCCAGCTTAGCACTGCGGGCCGCCGATGCCCGGACGCGCCGGGCGTTCCATCGCATAATCCCGGCAGAGGCACTGATGGCGACGCGCATGCAGCCGGCCGGCCTGGACTTGGTGGACGAGAGCGCCCCCGACTCGCAGCGGGTCGCCGTGCTGGAGGCGCCTTACCGGATCACCACGGCTCGCGCGCGGATCCCCGAACCCGGCGACGACGAGGTGCGGGTCAAGGTCCGGTGGGTCGGCGTGTGTGGCTCCGACGTCGAGGTGTATCGCGGCACCCGCAGACCGGAGTGGCTGTCCCTGCCCGCGCGGCTCGGCCACGAGGTGGCGGGCGTGATCGACAAGCTGGGCGCGCACGTGCGCGGCCTGGCCGTCGGCGACCAAGTGATCTGCCGCTACATCTGGGGCGGCTTCGCCGAGTACGTGGTCTGCCGGCCCTTCAACGTGATGAAGCTGCCGCCGGGGTTCCCGCTCAAGGAGGCCAGCCTGATCGAGATCCTGCCCGGCATCCTGCACGCGGCCGAGCTGTCGCGCATCGACCCGGGCACGGACGTGCTGATCATGGGCCAGGGCGTCAGCGGCCTGACCCTGACCCAAGTGGTCTCCCTGTACAGCCCCGGGAGTCTGGCCGTGACCGATCTCAAGGAGCGCAACCTGGAGCTGGCGCGAAGGTACGGGGCGACGCACGCGTACCGGCTGTCCACGCCGCAGACGCCGACCATGGAGGTGGCATGCGAGGACTTCCCGGCAGGGTTCGACGTCGTGATCCCGTGCCTGACCGTCGGGCACGGCATGATCGACGCCGTGGACGCCGCCGCGGTCTGCGGCCGCATCGTCATGTACGGCTGCATCGAGACCTGCAGCAAGCCGTTCGACTTCTACAAGGTCCACTACAAGCGCCTGACCATCCACACCACGGAGCCGCGGCGCGACATCGACATGCGGCGCTTCTTTCGGGAGGGCGTGCAGCTCGTGATGGACGGCCTGGTGAACACGGCCGGGATCCTCACGCACGAGGTACCGCTCAGCCGCATCGACCAGGCCCTCGCACTGCGCGACGACCAGGCCAACGACGCCATCCACGTGCTGGTCGACTGCGAGGCCTGAATCGGGAAGAGCCTTTCGCTGAGGTCCTGGCTCGGTGTCGGTCAGGATGGAGCGCTTGGACTACGAAGTAGCGAGGATCTTCCCAAGCACATCGACCAGCCGCTTGCAGTGACCGCATCGAGAGGTCACCGCCGAAACATCGATCCGCCTCAACAGATCGCTTGCGTGCTTGATCTTGTGGTACCGGCCCTTGCTGGTGTCCTGCGTCGCTTGGCGCAAGCCGCGCTCCAGATCTTGCTTGGACGTAACTATTCAGCCGTGGCGGACGGTCTGAGGCAGGGAGGGATCATGGGGCGGCCTTCGAAGACGGACCTGAGGGCGTCGAGCACGTTGCCGCCGTTCTTGCGGATCGTGGAGATATAGGCTCTGGTCCGGCAGAAGGCGGCTGCACCTTCAGCGCTGCGGAACGTGCCTGAGATCTTCTGCTGAACTTTCATCATGCGCAGGTCTCGTTCGGCTTGGTTGTTGGTGAACGGTACGCGAAAGTCGTACATGAAGGCGAGCACCGATCGCCAGCGGCCGGACAACCGGAGCAGGAGATTGCGCGGCTTGCTCTGCTTCTTGCGGCCCCGCTTCTTGGGCGTACCCGGTGGCGCCGGAGGCGGCGGCGGATTGGCGGCCAGCCCAGCGTTGATGATCCTGCGGTACTCGGCGGCGAATCGTCGGCGCTCAGGCCGGTACAGCCGCCGGCGTCCCTGCTGCTGCGCACGGTCCACCGCAGCGTTCATCCTCAGCAGCAACTCCTTGAGCTCACCGGCCCACCGCTGGCGGTACTGTTCCTCGACGAACGTCAGCTCGCGCAGATGATGGGCGTTGCACAGCGCGTGCCCACACTGATAGCGAAAGTAGCTCTGCCAGTGATCGTGCAGCGCGATCCCCGCGAAGTTCGGCAAGATGCCGATGTCCTCACCGGCCTGCTTGCCCCGCTTCGCGTGCTCGGCGTAGTGGGTCAGCCGCTCCGTGCTCGCCACGTGCAGCCACCGCAGGTGGCCGTCGACGCTCATCCCGGTCTCATCGAAGCCGACCACCGGCTGGCCGCCGATTGCTTCACGAATCATCTCGCTGACGCCCGCCAAGCGCTCGGCGCAGGTGGCGTTGATGTTCACCAACGTGCCGACGCTGATCGGGATCGAGAACAGGTCCGCGAACCACTCGGCCGCCCTCTGATACGGCAGCAACCCGTAGTTCTTCAGGTACGCGGCCACCGCTTGCAGCCGCTCGCCGTACTGCACCGGCTGCCGGACCGGCTCAGGGAATGTGGCCACCGCGATCTTCCCACAGTCCGGGCAGCGTTTGCGCTCGGCGCGGTGCTCGGTGACCTGCGCCGCCAGCGGCGGCACCTCGAACACCTGCCGACGTTCGTAGTCGGCCACCGGCTCGTCGGCCAGCGATCGTCCGCAGCCGCACCGGTCCACCGCGTGCACGGTGACGAGGTCGGGATGCTCACTCTGGCTCAAGGTCGCACCAGGATGGTTCGGCTGACCCCCGTGACGCTTTCCGGTTCGCTGCCGGCGAGAGGCCGTGCGGCTGTGTTGCTTGCGTTCGAAGCTGTCTCGCGACGGCGGTTTGCCGCTGTCGTGGCTGTCCTTCTTCAGTTCCTGGAGTTCCTGCTCCAGCGCCGTGATCCGCTGCTCGTAACGCTCGATGAGAGCCTCGATCAACGCGATGACCGCGTCTCGGCCAGCATCGTAGGCCGCACCTATCTCTTGGCGCGTGAGCTTGAAGCTCGCGTCCATTGCGCCCCTCCCGACCGCGAGAATAGACCAGCAATGCCGAACACGTACAGCGCCCGAGACAACTTACAATCTTCAGGTCGTGGTTACGCTGACCCATGGGCTGCCACTACGCCTGAATAGTTACGCTTGGACACATCTTCGAGGTTCCGTGTTTTCGGCAGCGCGGCGGGCCGAAAGCCCTGGCCGTAGTACCTCGCAAGCGCCGGCGGATCCGCGACGATCCACGCTTCCATCGCCTGAACCATGAGATGGATGTGATCCTCGGGCGTCGCGCGCAAGTCCCATCCGTCGCGACTCCGCAAGTGACGGCGAGCAGATTGGTTCACCGTTCCCTCGGCATCTACGAGCAGTATGCACACGCCGCCGTCGCCGTGATCGAGGGCATTCCGAAAGCCACGATGGGCTTCGTTGCGCGACCCGCAGCAGACCAACCTCCAGCGCCAGGATTTGGCGCGGGCGATCTGTTTGAGCGGCTCAAGCAACGTGTCCATGCCCTGACGGAGCGCTGCTTTGGCCGTCGCCACCTCCCTCCATGTAGATGGCTATGCTGCTCACGGGTTGGCCCCGAGCTCGCCCATTCGCCACAGGTCGCCCAGTCGATATTCGTCTAACCCGAGAATAAGCGATAAGGCGGCAGGGTCGCGACAAGAATAATCAGAACTCGTAATCTGCCGAGATTTCGATGACGTTTACCGCGTGGCGAGCATTCTGGAAGCACCCCGGGAGCCGCCCGTTGCCGGTGAGCACCGGCCGATCATGCTCATCGGCAGTCTCAGGCAGACGCGGCGCTTTCTGCCAAGTCCTCAGCACATACTACCCCTGCAGACTGCGATTGCAGACCGCCAACCGCTCCCTACAGAGCGGCGACGCGCGCCAGCGCCGTGCCGAACCGCTGATAGTATTCGCCCGGTGGCAACCTCAGCACCAGAGTGTCCCGTCCCGTCTTTGACACCACGGCCGCCTGGGAGATCCACAGGTACAGAAAGCGCTTGCAGCGCATCACCGCCCCGTCGCCAAGACGCAGCAGGTTCAGCATCCACGTCTTGAGATTCCAGGCCAAGGCGGCGATCAGAAAGTAGGCTTGGTTGGCCGCCAGCACTCCGGTCGGCACGTGCGACAGCCCCAGCCCATGCTTGAAGTCCTTGATCAGGTTCTCCTGGTTGCCGCGCCCCTGCGCGGTCCGCAGCACCGCCGTGTCGCTGTCGTTCGAGTTGGTCACCACGATGTAGTAGGAGTACCGGCGTAGCCCATCGGCCAAGTACAGCTGTCGGTCGTCCTTGTCGAGGATCGGCGTGCGCTTGATGACGAACCGATACGCCTTCTTCCAGCTCGCAGGTCGAAACGTGATCGAGGCCACCTGCGGCTTGCCCTTGAACCAAGTGTCGGGCTTGCGCTCGACGGTGATCTTGCGCTTGTGGTTCTCCTGCCGCTTGCGCTTCTTGCCGCTACGGCCCCCTTTCTTCGGATGCTGCGGCTCGAATGACTCCCAGGCATCCTCGGCGATCGCATGCACCGCCTTCAGCAGGTTCTTGCGCTGCTCGGCCACGATGAAGAACTCCACGTCCCGCTCCGCGCAGATCTTGACGATCTCCTGGTCGTAGAACCCGGAGTCGGCGCGCAGGCGCACCTGCCGAAAGTGCTCGCTGACCCGTTCGATCGTGGCCGGCAGCGCCTCGGTGGTGCCCGCGCTCGTGTAGGTGTTGCCTTCCCGCAGATCCTGGTACAGCACGTCGCCGGTCTCGGCCAACGTCGCGTACAACACGTTGTAGCACCACGTCCTGTCATAGGCGAAGTCCGCCCCTTCCTTCTGCTCGCCATAGACCTCGTGGTTCGAAGAGTCCCAGTCCAGCGTCGCCACCTTGCGTCGCTTGCGGGGCAGCAACGCGAACGCACGCTGCTGGATACCCTCGATGACCTCCCGCAGCGTGCTCAGGGGCCGCTGCTCCCGGTCCGCTTTCTTGGGCTTGAAGCGCGCCAGAAAGTCGCCGACGGTCGTCGCATGCGGTGCCTGCTCGGTGCCCAGCACGCGTAGCAGCGCCGGATCGTCGCCCAGGCGGTTGACGTCGTTGAGCGTCTCGCCGCCGCTCAGCAGGTGGTAGACCAGCGTGAGGATGTGATCCGACTCCGCGTACGGCTTGTGGCGTCTCAGCAGCCGCAGGCCGGCGTTGATCGCCTGCGCGATCCCGAGTCGCTCGATGAGCTGGCGAATGATCACCAGCCCCGCGCCGTTCAGCAGCGGAGCGCCGCGATGTTCCTGGACGACGAGGCGCGGATTGGCGAAGTGGCCTTGACGCCCAGCGCCGTTATGGTAGCCTTGTTGCTGCATCTGATTGCATCCTCCTTCGGGCTGTCGTGGGGTTGTTTACTTGCTTCCCATTACAGCACTTAGGAGGATTTCTTTCAACCCATCAGGCTCTATCGCTTATTCTCGGTCTAACCATTCCGCCAGTCTCTCGGGCTCCAGGCGCCGCAACACGGTGCCCGGCCCTATGCGTTCGCAGGCGACGATGGCATCCGGATGACTGTTCAGCGCGGACACCAGGGCATCGGAGTGTGTCGTGACCACGAGTTGCATCCTTTCCGACGCTTCGACCAGCAGGCCGGCGAGCAGCGCCACCGCGTCCGGATGCAATCCGAGCTCCGGCTCTTCGATACATACAATCGGTGGGGGCGACGGGGAGAGCAGCGTCGCGAGCAGGGCGACGAATCGGATAGTGCCATCGGACAGTCGAGTTGCCGGGATGGGTGTACTGAAGCCTGATTGTAACTATTCAGCCGTGGCGGACGGTCTGAGGCAGGGAGGGATCATGGGGCGGCCTTCGAAGACGGACCTGAGGGCGTCGAGCACGTTGCCGCCGTTCTTGCGGATCGTGGAGATATAGGCTCTGGTCCGGCAGAAGGCGGCTGCACCTTCAGTGCTGCGGAACGTGCCTGAGATCTTCTGCTGAACTTTCATCATGCGCAGGTCTCGTTCGGCCTGGTTGTTGGTGAACGGTACGCGAAAGTCGTACATGAAGGCGAGCACCGATCGCCAGCGGCCGGCCAACCGGAGCAGGAGATTGCGCGGCTTGCTCTGCTTCTTGCGGCCCCGCTTCTTGGGCGTACCCGGTGGCGCCGGAGGCGGCGGCGGATTGGCGGCCAGCCCAGCGTTGATGATCCTGCGGTACTCGGCGGCGAATCGTCGGCGCTCAGGCCGGTACAGCCGCCGGCGTCCCTGCTGCTGCGCACGGTCCACCGCAGCGTTCATCCTCAGCAGCAACTCCTTGAGTTCGCCCGCCCACGGCTGGCGGTACTGTTCCTCGACGAACGTCAGCTCGCGCAGATGATGGGCGTTGCACAGCGCGTGCCCACACTGATAGCGAAAGTAGCTCTGCCAGTGATCGTGCAGCGCGATCCCCGCGAAGTTCGGCAAGATGCCGATGTCCTCACCGGCCTGCTTGCCCCGCTTCGCGTGCTCGGCGTAGTGGGTCAGCCGCTCCGTGCTCGCCACGTGCAGCCACCGCAGGTGGCCGTCGACGCTCATCCCGGTCTCATCGAAGCCGACCACCGGCTGGCCGCCGATCGCTTCACGAATCATCTCGCTGACGCCCGCCAAGTGCTCGGCGCAGGTGGCGTTGATGTTCACCAACGTGCCGACGCTGATCGGGATCGAGAACAGGTCCGCGAACCACTCGGCCGCCCTCTGATACGGTAGCAACCCGTAGTTCTTCAGGTATGCGGCCACCGCTTGCAGCCGCTCGCCGTACTGCACCGGCTGCCGGACCGGCTCAGGGAATGTGGCCACCGCGGTCTTCCCACAGTCCGGGCAGCGTTTGCGCTCGGCGCGGTGCTCGGTGACCTGCGCCGCCAGCGGCGGCACCTCGAACACCTGCCGACGTTCGTAGTCGGCCACCGGCTCGTCGGCCAGCGATCGTCCGCAGCCGCACCGGTCCACCGCGTGCACGGTGACGAGGTCGGGATGCTCACTCTGGCTCAAGGTCGCACCAGGATGGTTCGGCTGACCCCCGTGACGCTTTCCGGTTCGCTGCCGGCGAGAGGCCGTGCGGCTGTGTTGCTTGCGTTCGAAGCTGTCTCGCGACGGCGGTTTGCCGCTGTCGTGGCTGTCCTTCTTCAGTTCCTGGAGTTCCTGCTCCAGCGCCGTGATCCGCTGCTCGTAACGCTCGATGAGAGCCTCGATCAACGCGATGACCGCGTCTCGGCCAGCATCGTAGGCCGCACCTATCTTTTGGCGCGTGAGCTTGAAGCTCGCGTCCATTACGCCCCTCCCGACCGCGAGAATAGACCAGCAATGCCGAACACGTACAGCGCCCGAGACAACTTACAATCTTCAGGTCGTGGTTACGCTGACCCATGGGCTGCCACTACGCCTGAATAGTTACCCCGTATCGATGATTCTCGACTCCTGAGAGGCGAGCAGTCCTGCAGGTCTCTCAGAGGCTGTTGACGAGCCGGTCGGCGGCCGCCGCGTCCGCGAGGATCTTCGCCTTCCATTCGTCCCACCACTTTGTCCACTCCTCGTTCGAGGCGCCGATGGGATCGCAGAACCTTCCCAAGTTGATCATGTAGGTGATTGCAAAGTCGCGCAGTTTCTCGCGGCTGATCTCATGGCCGCACGCCGAACACGTCCAGCGGCCTTCGCCGGAGTGTCTGCCGCTGTACTCGTCGCAGTGGATGCACCGAGGCGCGGCCGTGGTGACGGTCGCTTCATACTCGTCAGCCGGCTCGGTCGGAACCAAGCGCAGCACCAGGCCCGGCTGGTCACCGTGTCGCCGGGGGCGACCGGCCGCCGCAGCCTCACCATGTCAGGCATGGCGTCACCCGCGAGTAAGCGCGCCAAGCAGCTCTTGCTGCGGCGGCCGGTTCTCACGCAGGGCCGTCATCGGCCCGTCGAGGTCCTCGTGCCGGTTGTGACTCACTGAACTGAACTATCGCCGTCAGGATCATCGCTCGGCCGGGTGCGCCCGCGCGGTTTGTAGAAGCCGCTTCGCAGACCGTCGATATGCTCAAGCAGATCTCTCGGCACATTCTGCCAGAGCGGGTCGAGTATGAATTGTACTCTCTCTCGACGTGCAAGCTTGGCGGCCGGAACGAAGTCAGCGTCGCCGGCGACGAGAATGATGACGTTCGCCTGACGTTTCAGCGTGATTGAGGCGATGTCGAGTCCGATTCGCATGTCGACGCCCTTCTGACGCAACGCAGGAATGAAGTCCTTGTCGGTCAAGTCGGAGACGCCTATGGAACCATCGAGAAGATCCTTCTGCGGGTTCGCTTTCAGAATCCAGGATCGGTCGCTATTCTTACGAACCTCTCCCAAGCGGACGGCGAGATTGGGAAAGCCATGAAGGGCGCCGAATAGGCTGTTTCGGAAGCGAGCTTGGCGCGATTGGGCGTAGTTGATGGGCTGTCTGCCCACAGGCGTCTGTGCCTTCTGTTCATACGGCCGAGCATCATAGTAGAATGTTCGGTACAGGAGCTGGAAGTGATTGGGAACAGTATGGACTTCCTTCAATTGCTGTAAGTGGCCTTGAATCAGCTGCCCCACGGAGCGGACGACGGCATCGACGTCGGTTTCATCGATGTCTGGACGCACGGTCGGTAGGCGCCGCAGAAAGTAGCCGCCGTCTATGAGGATCGCCGCCTTGGCCATCGCGAGTAACCCCGGACAAGAAAAAGCCCCAGGGGATCGGCCGTGCTCATAATCACCAGTCAATGACTGGGAACTCGGCGTACTGCCATGGGGCGGATGTGGCTACTACGTTACTTGATTCCGGCTAGGGAGGTCAACGTAGCGGGATTGGCGGCTGGGCGGGAGGCATGACGGGCAACCGGGTCTGGCACCCATGACTCATCTCGCGCCAACGGCCTGCACCTGGGTGACTTTCGGCGGCCTGAAAACCGCCCGGTGGCTGCCGGGAGGATGGGCGCCGTTTCCTTGATCAGCTCGTCCGGGTAGCCGCAGTTGACCTGTCCGGGGATCGACCCGGACGGCGTGCCGTCCGGATCCTGCGGCCACGGCCCGTCGCGTGCCAGTTCTGCACCGGATCAATCGGACTCGATGAGTGCCTGGATGGCAGGCAGATGCTCCGGATAGTGCTTGAACGTGTTTCCCGCGATCACCTTCCACGGAACCCACTCGCCGGGCATGCGCTCGAAGTACGTGGCGTCGACGTACCCGTCCTCCGGGAGCAGTTCCAACTGCTCGATCAATGCCGGGAACGTCCGGTCTTCCCACGCACGCACTTCTTGCAGTGTGAGGTCCTTGATCTCTTCGTGCACGGCCGCGTTTCGCTCGTGAACGGGACGTGCCCACAGGTCGGAGCCGGCCAGGACGCGGGACTTCAACATTCCCACCATCTCCCGCTCGTACCAGATCACGTGGGCAACGATGTCCTTCCCGGACCAGCACCCGCCAGCCCCGGGCTTGAGCATGCGGTCGTCGTCCACGTGCGCCACGAGTGCGTTCCAGCGAGCCCGTTCGGCCTTGATCCTCGAAATCACCTCACGCTTGTTCATCTTTGCTGCGTGCCTCCGATCGGCATCTCTCCCGTCACCAGCGAGGGATCCCGCCGAGCAGCAGCTTCTGCTCCGGCGTGCCGTTCTCGCGCAGGGCCGTCATCTTCGGCCCGTCGAAGGTCTCGCGCGACTTCATCCAGGCGTTCTGGTAGCACATCAGGCACACCCTGCGCTTCGCGTCCGAATTGTTGGCGGCCCCTCGGTGGTAGAGCCAGCCGCTGAACAGCACCGCCTGTCCCGGCTTGGCCAGCACGTAGAGTTCGTCCGGGAACTCCACCGGACTGTCCTTCGGCGGCCTGAAGATCGCCCGGTGGCTGCCGGGGAGGATGACGATGGGGCCGTTGTCCATGGTCAGTTCGTCCAGGTAGTAGCCGCAGTTGACCTGCCCCGGAATCGACCCGAACGGCGTGCCGTCCGGGTCCTGCGGCCACGGCCCGTCGCGGTGCCAGTTCTGCTCCGGCGTCCCGGGCGGCGTGACGCGCCCGGTGGCGCTGTGGAGTTGGATCGCGTTGCCGAGAATGGCCTTCATGCGGGTGAGGACCGGCGGATGGTCGAGCAGGAAGGCGAAGCGGTCATCCTCCTCCAGCAACTCCCTGAAGAGGCTGCCGGTCGGCCCCGGGTTGGGCTCCCCATTCCAACCGAAGGTCTCGCGCGAGTCGGCGTCGTCCATGGCGTCGCGCAGGATCTCGATCTGCTCCGGGGTGATCGCGTCATCGACGACCAGGTACCCCCACTTCTGGAAGAAGCGCACCTCCTGCTCCAGCTCGGGCGTGAGTTCGGGGTTCAGCCGCTCCGGAACGATCGAGAGGTCAGGGCGCGCCATGGCATGCTCCGTCCAAGGTCCCATGATTAGGTCGAGTGGCGATCGCGGTGGTCAAGTGTGCGGCCGGGGGGACGACCCAGCAAGTTGATCATTCCGCACCACTCTCGACGATAATGCACCGTGCCACGTAAGATACGAGAGTTGATCGGAGACTTGACGAAGGCCGGGTTCATCGATCGAGGAGGGAAGGGAAGTCATCGCAACTACGAGCATCCCAGCGGTCCGCGCGTTACGATCTCTGGAAAACTCGGCGATGATGCGAAGCCTTATCAAGAAAAGGAAGTCAGGAGACGCATCAAGGAGTCTCGAGATGACCGATAGCGCAAAGTACATCAAGATCGTCGAGTGGTCTGACGAAGATCAAAATTTCGTCGGCTATTGTCCAGGGATTATCGGTCCTTGTTGTCACGGAGATGACGAGGTGGAAGTGTATCGGCAGCTTTGTCAGATCGTCGATGAGTGGTTGGAGATCGCTTCTCGCGAGAACAGGACGCTTCCGCCTCCCACGACTGGACGAGATATTGCCGAGTCGCTGCTAGCCTCTGGTTGATTATCCTAGACGAACGGAGAGGGGTGCCTGCCTCAGCAACGCCCGCTAAGCACCAATTACGATGACATTAAGTGAGTTCGTTCAGAGGCTGAGCAAACTCAGGGTCTGGAAAGAAGGCGGTAAGCGTGCTCCTCATAAGCCCCTATTGCTGCTGCTGGCGATGGGCAGGGCTGTGCGAGGAGAAGAACGCCTGGTACCGTTCAGTGAGATTGAGGAGCCGCTCACCGGCCTCCTCCGACACTTCGGGCCTCCCAGCAAGTCGTTTCAACCGGTGGCTCCCTTCGGCCGCCTCCCCAATGACGGGCTGTGGGAGATCCCAGGCGCCGACTCCCTACGCCGCACTGGGAGTGGCGATCTCCTTACTGCAGAGCTGCGGTCCCAAGGCACGAGGGGCGGCTTGCCCAAGTCGTTGTACCGGCTGCTGGTGTCCGATCGTTCCGCGGCTAGCGCTGCGGCGCAGTGGTTACTCGATGAGCACTTTCCGGTTTCGATGCACCAGCACATTCTGGAGGCCGTGGGGTTGGACGGCCTTACACAAGAGGAATGCAACGCTAGCAAGGGAGCGAGTCGTGATCCGCGTTTCCGGGAACTCGTTCTGACCGCATACGAGCGTCGATGCGCCTTCTGCGGCTTCGACTTGCGCCTCAACGACGACCTGCTGGGCCTTGAAGCCGCACACGTCCAATGGCACTCCCACGGCGGCCCGGATTCGGTCACCAACGGACTGGCGCTCTGTTCATTCCACCACGGCGCGTTCGATCGTGGGGCGATCGGTCTCGAAAGAGCCGCCGGCGGTGTGGGGTATCGGATGCTAGTTTCTGTGGATGTGAACGGGACGAGCCCAGCGGTGCGGTGGCTGTTGGACTACCACGGAAAGCCGGTGCGTCCGCCACAGAAGGGCGCCGGCGAGCCTCACGGCTACTACGTCGCATGGCACACTGACGAGGTGTTCCGAAAGCCGGCACGGGGACTTTAGGTGCAGTTTCCATTGTCTTCGCGTCCTCGCCGCGAGCCAGGACTCCGATGCCACGGTGCGTAGGGCGCAAGACCTGCTCAGCCCCGCACACTGGAGCGCATTAGTCCACTTGGCGCACTAAGTCACTTGGCGTGTTTCGCAGCCTGGAAACCCGCGGACGCGACATTGCATGATGTCTGCTCCAACACGGAGGGGCAACTTGATGACGATCGAAATCAAGCGACGGAAGGTGCGTCACGGGCGCATAAGCTACGGGCACGGGCGCCGTCGCGGCGATGTTCGGTATCCGGCGACGTGGGCGGTGTCCGTGAATGGTACGGTGGTCGGGTACTACCACGGTGCCAGCAGCGACGGCGGGTCCTGGTCGGTCCCGACCGTGCAAGCCAACTGGCAAGCCACGTCCGATGGTGTTGAAGCGGGGCTCGGCTACATTGTGCCGGACGGCGGCTGGCAGCAAGTCCGGGAACGCATCGAGAAGGCCGTAGTCCGGGCGATCGTTGGGATGTTCCGCACGGGCCTCGAACGCACACTTGGCGCGCTGAGCCAAGCTTGCGAGCCATCCCGAATGTTGTCGCGGCCGATGGCCGGGCCGTAGTTGAGCGACGGGGCGGCGGGTTTCTGTGACCAGCGCTCAGATGTAGCCGGGCGAGCTGAGCAGGTCCGCCTGGTCGGGGAGGCGCTCCAGGACGTGGTCGGGGTAGATGGACATGTGCTGGAAGGGGAGGTTGTCGCGGCCGATCGCCGGCATGTAGTTGAAGAACACGGAGCGGCGGATGGAGCGGCTGGTAACCGGGTAGGCGTTGTGGGTCATGCCCTCGGAGAAGATCACGACGTCGCCGGGGGCGGCGAGCACGGGGACGGCCATCGGGTTGCGGCTGGCGTCCTCCATGTCGAAGGGGCAGCGGAGGTTGGCCTTGTGGCTGCCGGGGATGGCCGCGAACGGCCCGTTCTCCACGCGTGTCATGTCGGAGAGGATGATCACGCTCTTGGTGCTCCTGCAGGCGAAGCGCCCGTTGGTGTGGTCGTAGCCGTAGTAGATGTCACGGTCGACCGGGAAGCCGCCGTTGTGGAGGCCGCCGCCGGGGACCGGGCCGACCTTCTCAATGTAGTAGGTGGCCGAGAGATAGACGGGGCCGCCGGCCAGCTCGGTGTGGATGGTGTTGAGGACGGGGTCGCGCACGATGCGGTCGAACCCGGCGGTGCCGCAGATCGCGTGGTCGACGCGGCCGATGCCGCCGGTGGCGGGATTGGGGGCGCGGTCGGCGCGGTGCTCGCCCTTCCAGAACGGATGCTCGGGGTCGGCCATGGCGTTGTGCAGGAAGTAGCTGGCGACTCCCAGCCGCGTGTAGGTCTGGTAGTCGATCGGGATCGCCTGCAGCTCGTCGATGCCGGCATGGAACTCGGCGACCGCTTCGGCGTCGAAGTGCTGCCGGAGCACGAGGTAGCCGCGCAGGTCGAACTCGTATTTCTGCTCGGGCGTCAGCTCGTAGTGCATACCATCCTGCGGAAGCGCCGATCGATGTGCGCCAGCTCTATCGGTCAGGATGACGAGGTAGGATCGAGACGGGCGAGAAACTCGGCGGGGGTGTCGCAGCGTCCCAGCCATTCACCGACCTCGGCCAGCCGTTCGGGATCGGTGATCGGCCCCACCGCTTCGGCCAGACGAGTGGCGGTGTCGTCGCCGAAGCGCGCCGCCGCCATCCGGCAGAGCAGCGCGCGTTGCTGCTCAAGACCCTGTTCAAGGCCCTGCTCGCGTCCTTCGCGGAGCCACTGCTTGGGCCATTCGGCTACTCGTTCGACCAGCGTCATCCTGACCTCCTCCCACGTCCGGAGCGGCGGCATTGCCACGCCCGCCGGCGCCAGCCGCTCGGCCATCTGGCGAATCCAATCCACGAACGCGCGCTGCAACTCGCCCGCGCGCGGATCGCGCATCCAGAGCTGCAGTGCCTCCCACACCCGCAGCAGGTCCGCGTTCGACCGGCTCTGCTCCAGCGCGGCCACCTCGCGCAGCAGGTTGTGCGCGGCCAGATCGTCGGCCGTCACCCGCCGAAGGTCAAGCAGGAGGTAGCCCTGCGCCGGCTGATACGGCGCCAGCCACGGTCCGGCAGGACCGATCAACGCGCGCATCTCCCGGGCTGCGGTCCACGGCTCGGCGCCGTTGTAGAGCACGACCGGAAGCACGGGCGGCAGCCGTCCGGCGGCGACCCCCGGCGCCTCATTGCGCACCAGTTCCTGGTAGAGCAGGCCGGTGTAGGTGTGGATGCGCAGCGCCATCCACGGATCGTCCTCGGACTGGAACTCCAGCAGGATCAGCAAGTACACCGAGTGCTCGCCCAGGGGCAGGCTCCAGACGGTGTCGCCGTGGCGCTTGAGGAGCTCGTCACTGACGTACTCGGTAAGGAGCTCGCCCAGTTCGGAGAAGTCGGCGTCGGCCAGCAGGTCATCGGGAAGACAGGCGCGCAGCAGGTGCTCGACCATGAGCTTGGAGGCGAACAGGCGCTTGTAGTTCTCATCGTGGAGCACGATCGGTGACCTTCACTACCGATAGCGCCCCTTCCGGCGCTGGCGCTTCTCGGATGAGTCGATAGCCGGAAGCGGAGGGTTGTGCGGATGGGATGGTCGAAGGGGGGTGCCGCGGGGACGGACTCCCGGGGTCGTCACCTCAGCGGCGCGGGGCGGTGCTCCTCGGCTCGCGCCAGACCATGCGGCGTGCGGTCCCGTCCACGATCAGCGCTCGGTCCTCCTCGCCTATATCGGGCAGCAACTCGTCGATCACGCGGGTCAGCTTGCCGTAGCCGGGGTCTTCCTGAATCCAGGGGAAGTCGGTGGCCCACATGCAGTGGTCGGCGCCCATGTCCTTCACGAGCTGCTCGTGCCAGCGCCGCAGGTCCAGGTACGGGTAGGGCTCCTGGCTGAAGGCGTACTGGCCGGACAGCTTGACGCACACGTTCGGGAACTGCGCGAGGCCGAGCGTGTTGTGGCGGGTCAGCGGCATGTCGAAGGAGAAGGTGCGCCGGACCATCCGCGGCCGGCCCTGGTCGTCGGTCGCCATGGACCCTGGGGCCGGGCAGATCATCAGGTGGTTGAACACCACCGTGAGCTCCGGAAACGCGTCCAGCAGCCAGGGGGTCAGGTGCGCGTCGGCGGCGCGGGGATAGAGCCAGACGATGTAGTCCCTCTCGGCGGCGTGCTTCCAGAACGGGTAGGTCGTGAAGGTGCGCACGTCCATCGGCGCGGTCGGATCGAGCGGCCCGCCGATCCCGTGCAGCCGGAAGCCGACGATGCCGCCGTCCTCGGCCAGCCGGTCCATGTGGTCCTCCGGATGGCGCGGGTCCGGCACCAGGCCGATCCCCTTGAACCGGTCCGGGTAGCGCTTCAGGCAGTGGCGGAGATAAGCGTGGGTGTCGAGCGAGGTGCCGCCGATCTGCACCAGCGTCGCCTGCTCGACGGCGTGCTCCTCCATCAGGCCCAGGAGCTTCTCGGCGCTCTCCTCCCGATCGTCCGGCATGGTATCGCTGACCTCTCGCGGGAACTCGCGCGAGGCCTTGGCGAAGACGTGGACGTGAGCGTCGATCACGGAGCGGGCCTCCCCATCTCGTCGTCCGCGAGGGCGCGGCGGCACAGCCACAGGTCGTGGGTCCTGCCGTGGCCCCGCAGGTCGCACTCGCGCTTCTGCTCGGGCGTCAGTTCGTACCGCATGCCACCCTGCTCAAGCGGCGATCGGTTCCCGGACGCGGTGTGTAAGCGCGCCAGCTCTATGGGTCAGGATGACGAGGCGGGATCGACGCAGGCGAGAAACTCGGCGGCGGTGTCGCAACGGACCAGCCACTCCCCGATCTCGGCCAAGCGTTCGGGTTCGGTGATCGGCTTCACCACCTCGGCCAGACGGATCGCGGTGTCGTCGCCGAAGCGTGCCGCCGCCTGACGGCACAGCAGGGCCCGCTGCTGGTCGATCCCCTGCTCGATTCCCTGATCGCGTCCTTCCCGGAGCCACTGCTTGGGCCATTCGGCTACTCGTTCGACCAGCGTCATCCTGACCTCCTCCCATGTCCGTAGCGGCGGCACCACCGCGCCCGCCGGCGCGAGCCGCTCGGCCATCTGCCGGATCCAAGCCACGAACGCGCGCTGCAACTCGCCCGCGCGCGGATCCCGCAACCAAGGCTGCAGCGCTTCCCACACCTGCAGCAGGTCCGCGTTCGTTCGGCTCTGCTCCAGCGCGGCCACCGCATGCAGCAGGTTGCGCCCAGCCAGATCGTCGGCCGTCACGCGACGCAGGTCAAGCAGGGCGTAGCCCTGCGCAGACTGAAACGGAGCGAGCCCCGGCGCGCCCGGGGTGACCAGCCCGCTCATCCGTCGCGCCGCGGTCCACGGCCCGGTGCCGTTGTAGATCACGACTGGCAGCACCGGCGGCAGACGCCCCTCGGCGGTCCCCGGCGCCTCGTTGCGCACCATCTCCAGGTAGAGCAGGCCGGTGTAGGTGTGGATTCGCAGCGCCATCCACGCATCGTCCTCGGATTGGAACTCCAACAGGATCAGCAGATACATCGAGTGCTGGCCGATGCGCAGGCGCCAGACGGTGTCGCCGTGGCGCTTCCGCAACTCGTCGCTGACGTACTCGGTGGAGAGTTCACCCAACTCCGAGAAGTCGGCTGCGGCCATGACGTCAGCAGGGAGGCAGGCGCGCAGCAGGTCCTCGACCAAGAGCTTGCAGGCGAAGAGGCGCTTGTAGTTCTCGTCGTGGAGCATGGAGGGGTGTCCGCACTGCAGATAGCGGCCCGTCCGGCGCTGGCGCTTCACGGTGCAGTCGATAGCCGGAAGGGAGGTTGTAGCGGACGCAATGTGCGACGGGAGTCTTGCCGCGATCGGGCGGACTCCCGGGCTTGTCAGCTCAGGGCGCAGCGTTGCTCCCCGGCTCGCGCCAGACCATGCGGCGCGCGGTGCCGTCCATGATCAGTGCGCGGTCCTCCTCGTCTAGATCGGGCAGCAGCTCGTCGAGCACGCGGGTCAGCTTGCCGTAGCCGGGATCGTCCTGGATCCAGGGGAAGTCGGTGGCCCACATGCAGCGGTCGGCGCCCATCTCCATCACCAGTTCGCCGTGCCAGCGCCGCAGGTCCAGGTACGGGTAGGGCTCCTGGCTGAAGGCATACTGGCCGGAAAGCTTGACGCACACGTTCGGGAACTGCGCCAAGCCCAGGGTGTTGTGGCGGGTCAGCGGCTGGTCGTTCGTGAAGGTGCGCCGGACCATCCGCGGCCGGCCCTGTTCGTCGGTCGTCATGGACCCCTCGGGCGGGCAGATCATCAGGTGGTTGAAGACCACCGTGAGCTCCGGATACGCGTCCAGCAGCCAGGGGGTCAGGTGCGCCTCGGCGGCGCGGGGATGGAGCCAGACGATGTAGCCCTTCAGGGCGGCGTGCTGCCAGAACGGATAGGTCGTGAAGGTGCGCACGTCCATCGGCGCGGTCGGATCGAGCGGGCCACCGATCTCGTGCAGCCGGAAGCCGACGATGCCGCCGTCCTCGGCCAGCCGATCCATGTGGTCCTCCGGACGGCGCGGGTCCGGCACCAGGCCGATCCCCTTGAACCGGTCCGGGTAGCGTTTCAGGCAGTGGCGGAGATAGGCGTGGGTTTCGAGCGAGGTGCCGCCGATCTGCACCAGCGTCGCCCGCTCGACGCCGTGCGCGTCCATCAGGTCAAGCAGCTTCTCGGCGCTCTCCTCCCGCTCGGCCGGCAGGGTGTCGCTCACCTCACGCGGGAACTCCGGCGATGCCTTGGCGAAGACGTGCACGTGGGCGTCGATCACGAGGCGAGCCTCCCAATCTCCTCCTCCGCAAGGGCGCGGCGGTACAGGCGCAGGTCGCGAATCCTGCCGTTGAAGGTGTCGATGGCGCCGGCGCCGATTCGCAGCGGCTGGTCCGTCGAGAGGTCGAAGGCGGAGCCGTCGAAGACCGGCGAGGTCGCGACGCGGCTGCCGTCGACGTGGAGCTCGAGCCGTCCTCCCCTGCGCACGGCGGCCAGGCGGCGCCAGCCGGGCTGCAGCTCGTGATCGTGGGTGACGTTCGCTCCCGCCTGCAGGGCGCAGACGAGTCCCGAGGGGAGGGTGCCGGCGAACAGCCGGCCGCGGTAGACGGCCATCGACCAGACGCGGCGGTACTTCACGTCCGGCGTGGTGTCGAGTTGCCCGGTGAGGGTCCAGGTGTCACCGCCGTCGTTACGGTAGACCTGCCCCAGCGGGAGGGTGCCGGCGTAGAGCTTGCCGTTGTAGACGGCCATGGCCATGACTTCCAGCTCTTCGCCGAAGCGGCCGACGCAGGTCCAGGGATCTTCGCCGTCGTCACGAAAGACCTTGCCCTCCGGCCAGGTGCCGGCGTGCAGTCTCCCGTTGTGGGCGGCGAACGAGTAGACCTGGGAGACGCCCTCCTGGCCGCCGGCGTGCACCCAGTCGCTGCCGCCGGCGTAGCGGAACACGCCGCCCGACTCGCCGCCCTCGTTGCCCGCTCCGTAGAGGTGGCCGTTGAAGACCCCGAGCGACATCATGCGGCGGCCGGGGGTGCCGCAGTGCTCCCAGCGGTCGCCCCCCTGGTAGCGGAAGACCCCCTGGCTGTAGAGCGGGATGGCGTAGAGCTCGCCCCGGTAGACGGCCATGCCGGCGCACGAGTCGGCGCCCTCCATGCGGCCGACGCTCACCCACTCCGAACCGCCCGCGTAGCGGTACAGGGCGCCGCCGGGGGTTCGGTTCTCCGACTCCGGCAGCGCCGAGCCGCCGGCCCGGTAGCACGACGTGCCGGCGTAGAGGTCGCCGTCGAAGACGCACAGCGAGGCCACGGTGTTGGCGGCGTCCGGGCTTCCGCACGGCTCCCAGCCGGCCTCGCCGTCGTAGCGGTAGACGCCGCCGGTCTCGTCCGCGCCGGTCTCGAAGGTGCCGGCGTAGAGGTCGCCCCGAAAGACGCACAGGGAATAGACGCGCAGGTTGTTGCCGGGGCGGCCGCAGTCGGCCCATGTGCCTTCGCTGCCGGCGTCGATGCCGAAGTGGAGGTGGCGGTAGTTGGCCTGGGCGGCGGTCACGCCGGCGTTGTTGAGGAGGCTGAGCTGGAAGCCGGTCCGGGTGGCCGGCGTGTAGCGGCTGACGATGTCGCCCGGCACGTCGTCGAGGACGGCGTCCGTGTGGATCTGGACGGCCAGGGTGAAGTCGCCCGTCCCCAGGTCCAGGCCGGCCGATGGGGGAACGAGGACGTGGGCGCCGCGGCCGTCGAAGACGCCGCCGCCGGCCGCGAGGACAGCGCCCCGGTTCCGGCCGTGATGGCCGTTTCCGGAGCTGTCGCGGCAGTCGCCGGCGAGCGGCCAGTGCGCGAGCAGGCCTGTATCGGTGCCCATCGGATTCCTGTCCCGGCACGATAGGTCGCGCTGGGCGGGCCGTCAAAACAGGGGTCGCTCAAGCAGCCGCCGGCAGGCTCGACTACAATCGGGAGTTGCCATGATCGACTATCGAGAGCTCGGAGCGCGTACCCTGATCAACGCCAGCGGCACCATCACCACGCTCGGCGGCAGCCTGATGCCCGCTGAGGTGCTGGAGGCGATGCGCACGGCGGCCGGCGCGTACGTCGACCTGCCGGATCTGCTCGTCAAGTCCGGTGAGTACCTGGCGCGGCGCATCGGCGTGCCGGCGGCGTTCGTCTCCTGCGGTGCGGCGAGCGGCATGCAACTCGCGGCCGCGGGCTGTCTGACCGGTACCGATGTCGAGCGGGTGCGGGCACTGCCCAACACGTCCGGGTGGGCCAACGAGTTCGTGATCGGCAGCGTCGATCCGCACTTCTACATCCACCAGGGCATCGAGGCGTGCGGCGGCAGGCTGGTTCGCGTGGGCAGCAGCGCCGCCCTCGGCACCGAGGAAATGGTCGGCGCCATCGGCAGCCGCACGGCCGCCGTCGTCTTCTTCCTGGGCAGCCAGCCCATCGAACAGCTCGCCGAGGTGGCGAGCGGAGCCGCCGAGCGTGGCGTTCCGGTCATCGTCGACGCCGCCGCGCAGTTGCCGCCGCGCTCCAACCTGACCGAGCTCGTCGCCAAGGGCGCGTCGCTGGCCGTGTTCAGCGGCGGCAAGGGGCTGCGGGGTCCGCAGTGCACGGGACTGGTGGTCGGCACGCCCGAGCTGGTCGCCGCCGTGCGGCTGAACTCCAGTCCCGAGAGCGGCATCGGCCGGGCGATGAAGGTGGGAAAGGAAGAGATCATGGGGCTGCTGGCGGCGGTGGATCGGTTCCTGGCCTCCAGCGACGCGGAGGACGTGGCGCGCTGGCGGGCGCAGGCAGCGCACATCGCCGACACGCTCGTCGCGGCGTCCGCCGCGCCGGAAGAGTCGGTGTCGATCACGGGCCGCGGGCAGCGCGCGTTTCCGGACGTGGCACCGCGCCTTCACGTCGAGCTCGATCCCGAGCGGGCGGCCGCCGTCGTGGAGGAGCTGTGGAACGGCGAGCCGTGCATCGCCATGCGCCAGACCGGAGGCGGCGTGGTCGTCGACCCGATGACGCTGGAGCCCGGCGACGAGCAGGTCGTCGCGGCGCGCCTGTGCAGTGCCCTGGAGATGCGTGCCTGAAGCGGGTCAGCCGGTGGCAGCGCTTCTCATCGGCTCCAGACTGAGCAGCTTGCGCCGCGCGGAGGTCGTGCACTTGTCCGCGATGCTCTTGTAGTCGTCCCTGGTCGCGTTTTTCTCGCTCCACTTCTCGTAGATGAGGATGATCGACTTCCGCGCCTGGCCGGTCCTGTTGACCATCGAGGTGTGCCATCCGTAGGAGTTGAACAGCACGGCGTCGCCGGCCTTGCCGGCGAAGGCCCGGTGGCCGGGCATGGTATCCAGCGGCCGGGGATTGGGGCACTCGCCGGCGTCCGGCTTGTGGCTTCCCGGCACATAGCCGAAGGCGCCGCCGTCGGCGGGAACGTCGTCGACGTAGATCTGCACCTTCATGTGCAGGGGGTAGGAGTGCGGGACGTCCGCGTGCCAGCGAAGGTAGCTGACCGGCTGCGCGGGCAGGGTCCGCACCTGCGGCGCGAGCAGGAGCAGCTCGTCGTCAGCGAAGTCCATCAGGTACGGGTACCAGGAGGGGTGGTCGATCAGGTCGATGAAGGCGTCGTCTTTCTCGAACGGATTCTCGATGTCGAAGAACCCGCCCGGCCGCGTGCCCTGTGCGATGCCTTTCAGCCATTGCGCCTTTTCCTCGCCTGCGCAGCGGTCGAATGCCCGCTGCAGGCGAGTCAGCTCGGAGCCGGCCATGGCTCCCTCCAGGAACAGGTAGCCGTTCTCCTCCCAGAACCGTCGCTCGCCGTCCGTCGGGTGCTGAGCCATCGCGGGTACGCGCCGTAGCGTAGCACGGCCGGCCCGCGGCGCGTCGATTGCCGGCGCCTGCGCCCGACAGGCAGGATTCCGGGACATGGACCCGACCACAGAACGCGGCGCCGAGCTGAACCGGCAGCTCGTCCGTGACGGCTACTGCCACGTTCCCGGCGTGGCACCGTCCGACCTGATCGAGCGGGTGCGGGCGTTCGCCGACGGCGCCGCCGACGGCCTGTCCGACGCGCAGAAGGAGCGGACCCGTTTCCAGGGTTCGATGATCCAGGTGAAGGAACACGAGGAGATGCTGCCGCTGATCGTGCTGCCGGCGGCGCGCGCGGTGCTGGCCGGGATGGGCTATCCCGGCGCGCGCTTCATGTCCGGGTACATCATCAGCAAGCCGCCGCTGGTGGCTCCGCCGCTGTTCTGGCACCAGGACGGCATCGTCTGGGACGACCCGACCAGCTACACCGACGAGCCGGTGCAGGTGTTCCTGATGTACTACCTGATCGACACCAACCGCCGGAACGGGTGCCTGCGGGTCATCCCGGGCTCGCATCGACGCCGCCATCGGCTGCACGGCCTGCCGCCGGCCCATGGCGAGGACCTGGCGCACGCCGGGGAGCATCATCCCGCGCTGCAGCCCGACCCGGACGAGGTGGACGTGCCGGTCCGCGCGGGCGACGTCGTGATCGGCGACGCGCGCCTCCTGCACTCCGCTCACCCGAACGCCTCGGGACAACGCCGCACCGTCATCACCCTGTGGTTCCTGCCGACCTGGCCCGACCTCCCCGAGCGCTTGCATGCGTTCTACGGCAGCCGCAACGTCCTGGAAGGGAAGCCGGAACGCTGGAGCGACGCCGGCTGGCGCGCGCTGCGCGGCGTGCTCGCCTGGTACGACGGCCCCGTGGAACCCCGGGAGGTCAGCCGGATCCCGGACGCCCGCCTCGCATGACGGTTCTCTTGCCGTGCCGTCAGTTGCGTGGTACGACAGACGGTCAAGATGGCTACCGCTTACGAACCTCTGTCGGATGTCCGCCGCAACCTCAGAGTGGCGTGGTACCGCAGCCCGATCGAACCGGCCACGCTCAGGCGGCTGATGCAGCGCAGCGACCTGCAGGGATGGCTGCAGTCCGGCGGCCACCTGCTGCTGTACCTGGCGCTCGGCGCCCTGACGTTCCGGCTGTGGACCGCTCAGGCGTGGGTGGCCTTCGCCTTCGCGCTGTTCGCGCACGGCACGGTGGCGAGCTTCATCCGCGGCGTCGCCCCGCACGAGCTCGCGCACGGCACCGTGTTCCGCACCAAGTGGCTGAACCACGTGTTCCTCTATATCTACAGCGTGTTGAGTTGGTGGGACCCCTACGACTACGGCACCAGCCACACGTACCACCACCGCTACACGCTGTACCCGGAGGGTGACCGGGAGAACCTGCTGCCGCTCAACCCCAAGGTCGGCGGCCCGTGGTTCCTGATCCAGATCTTCACCGTGAACCTGACCGGCCGTCCCGGCCGCACGTTCGGCAAGGGAGGGCTGATCTCCACGCTCGCGGTCACGTTCATGTCCGCGATCGGCAGGGTCGGCTACGTCCGCACGCCGGCCGGCGAGTGGGTCAACGCCCTGCACTCGGACCAGCCCGCCGAGGCGCGCAAGTCGATGTGGTTCTCGCGCGTGCAGCTCGCCTTCCACGGCGCGGTGGCGGTCTACGGGATCGTCTCCGGGTACTGGATCCTGCCGATCCTGGTCGGCGTGGCGCCGCACATCGGCAACTGGCTGGTGTACCTGTGCGGCCTGCCCCAGCACTGCGGCCTGCGCGACAACGTCGCCGACTTCCGCAAGTCGACGCGTTCGATGAAGCTCGATCCGCTCTCGACCTTCCTCTACTGGCGGATGAACTGGCACGCCGAGCACCACATGTACGCCGGGGTGCCGTGCTACAACCTCAGGAAGCTGGCGCGGGAGATCGCGCACGACATGCCCGAGCCGCGCACCCTGTGGGGGGCTTGGCGGGAGATGCGCGAGGTCTGGAAGCGGCAGCAGACCGACCCCGGCTACCAGTTCGACACCCCGCTGCCTGACGAGGCGGCCCCGGCGGATGCGCGGAACGGCCGTTCCGACCGGCCGGACGATCTGGAAGCCTCCATAGGCGAGCTGGCGCCGCAGGGGCTGCGAACGGCTCCCGAGCAGCGGTAGGACGGATGGAGGCCGCGGAGCGCGACGGCCGGCCCGCCGGCGCGGCGGGTTCGCTGGCCGGCATGTACGCGCTGGTCACCGGCAGCACGCAGGGGCTCGGCACGGCCACCGCGCGGGCGTTCGCGGAGCGCGGCGCGGCGGGCGTGGTGGTGACCGGCCGCGACGCCGAGCGGGGTGAGGCGGTCGCGGGCGAGCTTGCCGGGCTGGGTTGCGACGCGCGGTTCGTGGCGGGCGACCTCGCCTGCCTGGACGACTGCCGGAACTTGGTGGCGGCCGCCGACCGCGCCTTCGGCACGCTGCACGTCCTGGTCAACGCCGCGGCCCTCACCGAGCGCTCCACGATCTGGGACACGACGCCGGAGTTCTACGAGCGGATCATGGCCATCAACGTGCGCGCGCCCTTCTTCCTGACGCAGGCGGCGGTAAAGGTCATGCAGCGCGAGGGCGTGGCCGGCTCGATCGTCAACGTGTCGAGCGTGGCCGCTCACGGAGGCGAGCCCATGCTGTGCCCGTACTCGATCTCCAAGGCGTCGCTGAACGCGATGACCAAGAACGTCGCCTACTCCGTGATGCGCCACCGCATCCGCGTGAACGCCCTCAACCTCGGCTGGATGGACACGCCGGGGGAGGACGTCGTGCAACGCCGCTATCACACCGACGGCGCCGACTGGCTGGCCGACGCCGAGGCCGCGCAGCCGTTCGGCCGGCTGATCAAGCCGGCCGAGGTGACCCGCACCATCGCATACCTGGCCTCGGAGGAGTCCGGCGTGATGACCGGGGCGCTGATCGACTACGACCAGTCCGTGTTCGGCGCCGGTCGCCAGCCCATCCCGCCCCCGATGGACCAGTGGCCATCGGTCGCGGGCGTGTCCTTCGCCTAGCTACACTGACCATGATGGCTCAGCCCAGCGCGACGCACGACGTCGATTCCGTTCTCGATTCGTTTCTTCGGCGAATCATGTCGGTGCGCGCGGAAGTAGTGGAGCTGTATCTGTACGGATCGCGGTCGCGCGGCGATCATCGTCCCGATTCGGACTACGACGTGTTCGTGGTACTGCGCGAGCGCACCCGGCCCACCGTCGATGCGCTGTACGACGCCGTGGTCGATGTCGTGTGCGAAACCGGCTCGCTCGTCTCGTTGAAGATCGTCTCCCGAGACAACTTCGAGAAGTCGAAGGCAGCGGGCAATCCGTTTGTTGCCAACGTCTTGCACGATGGAGTGCCGCTTGCACTCCACTAGCAGAGAGCTCATTGCGGCCTACTTGCAGAAGGCCAGGCAGAAGCTGGGAGTCGCTGAGCGTCTGCGTGACTCCGGGGATCACGAGGATGCGGTTTCCCGCGCCTACTACGCGGCGTTTCACGCCGTCAAAGCACTGCTGACCAGCGCGGGCGAACAGCCGCGAACCCATCACGGAGCGGTGACGCTATTCAATCTGCTGTTCGTGAAGACGGGGAAGATGAGCAAGCGAGCGGGCCGCTTCCTCGCCAACTTGAAAGACGATCGAGAGAGCGCTGATTACGAGTTGTTCTCGTACGAGGATGCGGACACCGCACGTCTCGCGGTAGAGGAGGCACAAAGCATCATCGCGGAAGCGACGAGCTATCTGGAGCGGTTGTCCGGGTCGTAGCGATCCTCTGTCGGCCGCTGTGGCTCACGCGCCTTCGATGCCGAGGCGTTCCCGGAGTTGGTCGATGTCCAGCGGGGGTGACTTCTCCGGCCTCTGCGCGGCTGTTGGCTTCCAGCAGCCGCCGGGCATTCTTCGGCGAACGCAGCAGGTAGGCGGTCTCCATCCAGCCGAGGATCTCGTCGGCGGCGACCAGCGCGACCGGCTCCGCGCCGCGGCGACGAATCACGATCGGTTCACGGGTATCGGTCACTCGATCCATGAGCGCCGCCAGGTTGGCACGCGCGTTGGTGTAGGTGGTCTCGTGCGTCATCTCAGGTCACGCTCATGGATGCGCTGCAATCGCCGCGGTCCCGGTCGCGACAGAGCTGCTCCGCGGCGGACTCGGCGATCGGTCCGTCCGGGTAGATTCCGGCCAGTCGTTCCATCAGATCCGGCCAGGGCTCAGCGGGCTCCGCGGCCTCATAGGGGACCACCCGTGCGATTACGCGGCGGCGTCGGCGCACCTCCAGGATCTCTCCCGCCTCCACCGCATCGAGATAGCGGTCGAGGTGCCGGTGCAGTTCCCGCACCGTCACCTGCGTCATGTTGGAAAACAAGCACCACGCAACACCGGCGGGTCAAGCCGATGCCCAGCATGCCGTCGAGCTCAGGGACGGTACGGCTTGACGGCTATGGGCGCATACTCGTAACTATTCAGCCGTGGCGGACGGTCTGAGGCAGGGAGGGATCATGGGGCGGCCTTCGAAGACGGACCTGAGGGCGTCGAGCACGTTGCCGCCGTTCTTGCGGATCGTGGAGATATAGGCTCTGGTCCGGCAGAAGGCGGCTGCACCTTCAGCGCTGCGGAACGTGCCGGAGATCTTCTGCTGAACTTTCATCATGCGCAGGTCCCGTTCGGCCTGGTTGTTGGTGAACGGTACGCGAAAGTCGTACATGAAGGCGAGCACCGATCGCCAGCGGCCGGACAACCGGAGCAGGAGATTGCGCGGCTTGCTCTGCTTCTTGCGGCCCCGCTTCTTGGGCGTACCGGGTGGCGCCGGAGGCGGCGGCGGATTGGCGGCCAGCCCAGCGTTGATGATCCTGCGGTACTCGGCGGCGAATCGTCGGCGCTCAGGCCGGTACAGCCGCCGGCGTCCCTGCTGCTGCGCACGGTCCACCGCAGCGTTCATCCTCAGCAGCAACTCCTTGAGCTCACCGGCCCACCGCTGGCGGTACTGTTCCTCGACGAACGTCAGCTCGCGCAGATGATGGGCGTTGCACAGCGCGTGCCCACACTGATAGCGAAAGTAGCTCTGCCAGTGATCGTGCAGCGCGATCCCCGCGAAGTCCGGCAAGATGCCGATGTCCTCACCGGCCTGCTTGCCCCGCTTCGCGTGCTCGGCGTAGTGGGTCAGCCGCTCCGTGCTCGCCACGTGCAGCCACCGCAGGTGGCCGTCGACGCTCATCCCGGTCTCATCGAAGCCGACCACCGGCTGGCCGCCGATCGCTTCACGAATCATCTCGCTGACGCCCGCCAAGTGCTCGGCGCAGGTGGCGTTGATGTTCACCAACGTGCCGACGCTGATCGGGATCGAGAACAGGTCCGCGAACCACTCGGCCGCCCTCTGATACGGTAGCAACCCGTAGTTCTTCAGGTATGCGGCCACCGCTTGCAGCCGCTCGCCGTACTGCACCGGCTGCCGGACCGGCTCAGGGAATGTGGCCACCGCGGTCTTCCCACAGTCCGGGCAGCGTTTGCGCTCGGCGCGGTGCTCGGTGACCTGCGCCGCCAGCGGCGGCACCTCGAACACCTGCCGACGTTCGTAGTCGGCCACCGGCTCGTCGGCCAGCGATCGTCCGCAGCCGCACCGGTCCACCGCGTGCACGGTGACGAGGTCGGGATGCTCACTCTGGCTCAAGGTCGCACCAGGATGGTTCGGCTGACCCCCGTGACGCTTTCCGGTTCGCTGCCGACGAGAGGCCGTGCGGCTGTGTTGCTTGCGTTCGAAGCTGTCTCGCGACGGCGGTTTGCCGCTGTCGTGGCTGTCCTTCTTCAGTTCCTGGAGTTCCTGCTCCAGCGCCGTGATCCGCTGCTCGTAACGCTCGATGAGAGCCTCGATCAACGCGATGACCGCGTCTCGGCCAGCATCGTAGGCCGCACCTATCTCTTGGCGCGTGAGCTTGAAGCTCGCGTCCATTGCGCCCCTCCCGACCGCGAGAATAGACCAGCAATGCCGAACACGTACAGCGCCCGAGACAACTTACAATCTTCAGGTCGTGGTTACGCTGACCCATGGGCTGCCACTACGCCTGAATAGTTACGCATACTCTATATTTCAGAATACACGCGTAATGAGAGAATCGATGGGAGGAGCACGGTGACCGATACGGACAAGCTCAGCGAGGACATCGCGTACGTACGCGCTGCCGCGGACCGATCGAGTGCCACGACGATCCCGTCGATCAATCTGCTGTGGGCCGCCATCGTGTTGTGCGGCTGCGTGCTGTCCGACTTCGTCGGCGACCACCGCTGGATCGGGAGATACTGGTCGGTGGCAAGCCCCGTCGGGCTGTGCGTCTCCGCGTGGTTTGGCTACCGCGCCCAGCGCGAGGCCGGACAAGCCGATCGCCGCACCGGCGTTCGGCAGGGTGTGCACTGGCTGGCGTTCCTGGTCGCCGGCGCGCTCGGGTCCGCACTCGTCGCCGCCGGGCACCTGGAGTGGGCCGGGTTCGGCTCATTCATGATGCTGTTGATGAGCCTGACCTATTTCCATGCGGGTCTGCATATGGACCGCCGGATGCTGCCGATCAGCGGCGTTGCCGCGGCCGGTTACGTGGTCACGCTGTTCGTCCCCGGGTACCAGTGGACCCTGGCCGGCGTCCTGATCGCCGCCGCGCTGGTCTGGCAAGGGGTGCTGGGAGCGCGAACACGGAATGCCGCCCACCAGTCCTGATCCGACCGATCCTGACATCGGCAGCCTCGACGAACTGCAGTCGCTGAACGGTCTGCTCGACCATCGGGTAAGGCTGGCGATCTGCGTGCTGCTGTCGAGGTACGACGCGATGTCGTTCAGTCGCCTCAAGCAGGTACTGGAAGAGACGGATGGGAGCCTGGGCACGCACCTCCGCAAGCTGGAGGAGGGCGGATACCTGGCGATCGAAAAGACCTATCGCGGCCGGCGGCCGGTGACCTGGTACCAACTCACCGCCGACGGTCGGACCCAACTGGAGCGGCATACCGCGAACCTGATGCGTCTGCTCGGGCGCGCCCAGAACCGGTGATCGCGAACGCGGTACGTGCGAATAGCGGCAGGGCAGACAGGAGGCAACAGGATGAGAATTGGCGTGAACGTACTCG
The DNA here is from genome assembly GCA_965208175.1 of Spirochaetia bacterium. Lineage (GTDB taxonomy): Bacteria > Spirochaetota > Spirochaetia > SZUA-6 > Bin103 > CATQHW01. Next base: position 704,109 of record CBDBOG010000002.1, read on the forward strand.
GCTGGCTGCTGGGGTCCGCGACCGTGGCTGTCGCGGGCGGAGGAGGAGAACTGCAGGACTACGACCTCTCGGCGGCCGCGGTACGGATGTTCGGCGAATACGAGCGGGTCAACCATGAGGGGTTCATGAACATGGAGCGTGCTCCCGACCCGGAAGCCGTGATCGAGCGCACGCGGCGGTGGATCGACCGCAGCGAAGCGTTGCGGGACGATTCGCCGGCCTATCACTATCTGCGCGCCAGGATCGAGTACGACGCCTACAACCAGTTGGCAGACACGGCGCCTGCCGAAGGTGGCGGCTACCTGGACCGCGCGCTCGGACAGATCCGCATCTTTGCGGATGCGAAGGTCGCGTTCGCCGACGGGCACGCGCTGCACGGCGCCATCCTGGGACGGATGATCGCCGCCAGCCCGGCGAGTGCGTTGCTGCATGCCCGCGCCGCCAAGCGTGCCACGACCACGGCCCTGGACCTGGATCCGGACAACCAGTTGGCGCATCTCAATCTGGCCTTCACGTTCGCGAACGCCCCCGAGGCGTTCGGCGGTGACCGCAAGCTGGCTGTCGAGCACTTCCGCCGGGCGTTCGCCAGCGGTGCGCTGCCACTGCGTGCGGTGGCGGGCACGTGGCTCAGCGTGACCTACGATCAGCTTGGCGATTCCGCCCGTGCTGTGGAGGTGATCGAGGAGGTACTGGAGCTCGCCCCGGGCTTTCCGCAAGCCTAGGAGTCTGTCGGATTCATGCATCCGGACCGGCGGTGACATAGCCGGCGATGACGCCGCCGACGCTCTGGTTCGCGGCCACCAGAGGCTGCGGACGTAACGGATGTGGGCAGAATCCCGGAATGCTCACCACAATTTCATCGCTGGCGCCAATTCCTGGCCCATGGTCCGGGTTCTCATCAGCGTGCGATCACGCTGCCAGAACATACAGCCGCTTCAGATTCCACGCCGTGCACACCAGATTCCATTCTCCCCGCACTGCCTGCAGCCCACGCAGATGAAAACGCCGGAATCCCAGCACCTCCTTGATCACCCCGAATACCGTCTCCACCGTCGACTTGCGCTTGCCGTAGATCGCCTTCCCGGCAGCCGTCTTGAGGCGATGCTCCATCGCCGTGACCGCATCCGCATCCGCAGGACACTCTGCCGGCGCTTGCATGCGCTGTTCCAACGGCTGATTGTGGGCTTCTCGGCTGCCGGCGATATACGGCTCGATCCCCTGTGCCGCGCAGCGCTCCACGTTCTCTTTGCTGTGATACCCGGCATCCGCCACCAACGCCTGCGGCTTGCCCAACTCCTCGGCTACCTTCTCCAACTCGTTCAGCGCCGGCTGTACTTCCTGCTTGTCGTTGGTCGCTTGGCTGACGTGGTTGCCCACCACCAAGTGACTGTCGTGCTCCACCGCCGCCTGCGCGTTGTAGCCCTGCACGAACGCGCCGCCCGACGCCGGCATGATGCGCGACTGTTCGTCGGTGAAGTTCACCTGATCCTTGTCCTTCGGTCCTGCCTGCGGCTCCTGTGGTGGGCGCCCTCCCGCCTTCTTGCCGGTCTGCGCCTCGCGTTGCTCACGCCGCTGCATCTTCGCTTCGTACTCCGCCCGCTCGGCCGCGTGCCGCTCCTGCGCCCGCTCCTCGATCTTCGTCTTCGCTTCCTGGATCGCTGCCAGCCGCTCCTGGCGCCGCTGCAACTCTGCCGGGATGTCCAGCTCCACCTGCTGCTGCTCGGGCGTCTCGCTGTCAGCTCCCTCGGCCAGTTCAAGCAGCCGTTGCACCTCGCCCTCCAACTGCTTCTCCACGTCGTTGGCATGCCCCCAGCTCATCGCCTTGTGCTTGCTCGCGTTGCCCTGAATCTTGCTCCCGTCCAGGCTCACCGCTCCCAGCTTCATCACTCCCATGGCCGACGCCAGCACCAGGATCTGCTTGAACAGCCCCTCCAGTTCATCCAGAAACCGCTTGCGGAAGTTCGCAATCGTGTCATGGTCCGGATGCCGGTCGGCGGTGATGTACCGGAACGCCACCGAATCGTAGGTCGCCTGCTCCAGCTTGCGGCTGGAGAACACTCCGGTCGCGTACCCGTAGAACAACAGCGCCACCAGCAGCGCCGGATGATACGCCTGCTTGCCGCCGCCTCCGTAGCGGCTGGTCAACTCGCTCAGATCAAGCTGATCGACGATTTCTACGACGAAGCGCGCCAGATGCTGTTCCGGCAGCCACTCTTGAATCGACGCCGGCATGAGCATCGGCGTGTCGCGATCGATGGTTCGAAATTTGGCTGACATAGGCCCTCGGTGCGTGGTGTGAGCGCTTGCGCCAGCTTACTCCGATCGCCACGATGCCTCTACCTGCCTACCATGTACTCGCCCGCCCAGCCCGCCTTCGCCCTTCGCCGCCTCGGTCGGTCAAATCCGACAGACTCCTAGGCAACCGCTCGTGCGCTGGCGGACGGCTCCGACCCCGTCGTGTACATGCAGCGGCTGCAGAACCGTGCGGAGTGACACGGGGGCGCCGCCCATCCTGCAGGCCCGGCGGGCCACCAGGAGTTACCGCAGCAAGGCCGGGGAGGTTGTGGCCCTGCGAGAGGTGGACCTGAGCATCGGAGAGGGCGACTTCGCCGTCATCCTCGGTCCATCCGGAAGCGGCAAGAGCACGCTGCTCAACGTGCTGTCAGGAATCGACACCGTCGACGAGGGCGAAATCCTCTACCGCGGCCGGCCCTTGAACAGATATTCGGACGCGCGTCGCACCCACCTGCGCCGGCGCTCCATCGCCGTGGTGTTCCAGAGCTTCGAGCTCGTTTCGCTCATGAGCTGCTACCGCAACATCGAGTATCCCCTGCTGCTTGCGCGACTCCCGCGGGCCCAGCGCCGCCGCCGCGTGCAGCAGATTGCCGATCGTCTGGAAATCGGGCACCTGCTCGCGCGGCGGGTCAGCGCCGTGTCCGTGGGGCAACGGCAGCGCGTCGCCATTGCCCGCGCGCTGGTGGCGGAGCCGGAGGTGGTGCTGGGAGACGAGATCACCGGCAGCCTCGACTCGCGGTCGTCGCGGCGGATCTACACGCTGCTGCGGGAGCAACAGAGCGGCGGGCGCACCTTCGTGATGGTCACGCACGACAGCGCGCTAGTGGAACCGTCCGACCGGCTGTTCCAGTTGCGCGACGGAACGCTGCGAGAGCAGGGCGCGTAGCCGCATGCTTCTGGTCGTCCACGCGCTGCTCAACGTCGTCCACAACCTGCGGCGGACCCTTGCCGCGGTAGTGATCATCGCGCTGGGGACCGGGTTGCTGTTCCTGAGCCACGCCTACCTGCAAGGGCTCTACAGCATTCTCAGCTTCGGCATCCGCAATCAGGCCGGCGACCTGCAGATCCATCACGCCGATTACGACCATGCGAGCATGACCGCGCAACCGATCATCCCGGGCGAGGTCTTGACCCGAATGGAGCAGATCCTTGCCGCGGGTGACTTCCCCGAGGTGCGGACGGTCAGCCGGGAGCTGCTGTTCGGCGGGTTGTTCGAGGCCGGCGCGCAGAGCCAGGGAGTGTCCGGCGTCGGCCTCGAGACCGATCGCCTGCATCGCGGGTCCGCCAGCCGGCGCCTGCTGATGGCGGGCACCGACCTGAAGTATGGCGACGACGCCCACACGATCCTGGGCGAGGGAGTGGCCAAGCAGGTCGACGCCGAGCCAGGTGGCAGCGCGACCGTGCAGGTCTACACGGACTCCGGGCAGGAGCGCCGGCTGGAGATCCAGGTCAAGGGCGTCATCCGTACCGGCAGCAGCTTCGCCGACGCCTACTTCATCTACGTGCCGTTGCCGTTCGCGCAGCGTTTGACCGGCACCGACGGCGTCCATCGGATCCTGCTGTTCCTGCGCCAGGAACGACAGCTTGCCACCGTGCATGAGCGCCTGAGCGAGGTGATCGAAGACCGCGACCTGCCGCTGGCGGTGTCGAGCTGGCGCCAAGTGCAGGAGTTCTACGATCAGCTCAAGTCGTTCTACGACGTGCTGTTCACCTTCGTGATCGCGGTCGTGACGGTGCTGTCGATGGTCGCCATCTTCGCGATCATCTCGGTGAGCTTCCTGGAGCGGCTGCGCGAGCTGGGGTCGTTGCGTGCGATCGGCACCACGCGCGCGGAGCTGCTGTCGCTGTTGCTGGTCGAGGCGCTGGCGACCTACCTGGTCGGCGCCGCGGCGGCGCTTGGCCTCGGTCTGGCTGGTGGCGCCGTCATCAACGCTCTGGCATCACCTTCGTCCCGATCGGCAGCAACCTGCCGGTTCCGTTCTACATCGACCTGGAACCGCGCTACTTCCTGATCCCGGCCGCCATCACCCTGCTGATGACCGCGGGCGCCGCCCTGGTTCCCGTGGTGCGCACCGCCCGCATGAGCGTCGCCCACGTCTTGCGCCACGAATGGATTCATTCCGAGAGATTGCAGGTGGCGACATCGTCGCCGAAGTTCGTCCACGGCGCCTAAGCGGAAGGCGAACCCGAGAGCGAGTCGCACGTACCATGACGGGCTGCTACCATCCGCCGGCCAGTGAGAGACTTCCCGAGCCTCCGGCTGTTCCTGGTGCGCCACGCACAGGCGCGTCATGCGCCGGGCACCAGCTACGAGGACGCCTCGCTGTCGGCGCTTGGCCGAACGCAGGCGGCCGCGGTTGCGCGCGCCTGCGCCGATCGCCCGCCCGACGTCCTGTATAGCAGCCCGGCGCCACGGGCGCGCGAGACCGCGGACCTGATCGGTGTCGCCGTGGGGCTTTCGGTGACGGTCGATGAGCGCTTATTGGAGTACCGCTCCGGCACCATCACCGACCCCGGCCTCACCGTGGAGCAGATTCTCGAGCGACGTGGCGACCTCTTGGCGTGGCATCCGAACAGCAAGCTGGCCCCCGACGGCGAGACGACACGCGAGTTCGCGGCGCGGGTCATGGCCGTGACCGACGAGATCGTCGCTCGTCATATCGGCGATCGCGTGGTGATCGTCTCCCATGCCGGAGCCATCCACATGATCATGCGGTGGGCGAGCGGCCTCGGCCCCGACACCCCGGTGCTGCACGGCTTCGTGATTGACAACGCCAGCATCAGCGAGCTGATCCACTGGCCGGGCGGGCGCATAACCGGAGGTGGCCCCCGTTACACCGAGTTCGCCAGCGTTGGATCGGTCGACCACCTGCCGTCCGAGCATCGCAGCGGCAACTGACAGTGGCGCGCAGCATCGGCTGAATTCCGTTCGTCGAATCAGTGGAGTGCGACACTGGGCCAGAGGATTCCCTCTTCAAGATTTCCTCGGTGCCCCGTGCGAGCGTCGACCACGTGCGGCGGTGAGTCAGCCATCACTGTCGAGGTGGGACTGTCTTGTCGCGATGAGACTGACCCTCCTGAACTGCTCGAAGCAGATGCCGTCGGAACGACTCTGGCATAACGGTTTCAGCCGTGAAGATGGAATACGGCCATCTTGGTTTCGCCCAACTCTTGCACGGCGTATTCTGGGCCATCTTGCCGATGCCGCTCCGTGTCTTCGAGCTGCCAGTCGCTCAGTCAACTCGTTCGTAACGGACTCTGAACCGACGTACGGGTGGGTCTTCTTGATCGTAATAATCCTCGAAACCGATTTGATCGAGAAGAATAGCCGCCGGGAGAACGAGTTCCGACGGTGCAATGGGCCACGGTAGTTCACCCTCCGAGGAACCTTCTTCACGCCCACGCGTGATGACCAAGAGTGTGCCTCCTGGTGCCACGCACATCGCGGCGGCGTATAGAGCGCGTCGCCGGAGATGTGCGGGAAGTACTTGCAGAGTATAGATTTCAGCGACAAAGTCATACTGTTCACGCCATCTGGTCGGGAGATTGAAGAGGTCGCGTACTTGATAGTCCACGATGGAATTGGGAAACCGAACCCGACACGAGTCGATTGCCGTCGGGGCGACGTCAAAAGCCGTCACGATACCGCCCGCTCTCGCAAGGTACTCGGAGTCATCACCGAGACCGCAGCCGACGGCCAAGCACCTTCGGCCTGCGAAATCGTAACGAGTCTGGCGGTGCCAACTGACCAAGTGGGGGTTTGGCACTCGATCGGCCCACGGAATGCCCTGGTCGCGATCTCGTCCCGCTTGGTACAAGGGCTCGAACCAGCCGAGATGATCACCCCGACAGGCATGCTCCTGCTGCAAGCGCCGAACGGCGCCGCGGTCAGTCGACAACGAAGAGCCTCGATGTCGAGGACAGCCGGGCGCTATCCATCTGTGCTCGATCGGTGGACGCTCACGCGCCCAACTGAGTTCGGCGCAGTTGATGCCGGTTCGGTTGCCATGCCTCTCATGCTCGATCCAGACTCTTATTCAGTCCCGCGCGGTGTCAACCGCCAGCCGGCGACAGGGGCGCGCCGGACCGCGGAACGGCTCGTTGGCGCCACGGGCTTTCGGTGAGGGTCGACGAGCGCCCGATCAGCCAGGCGATCGGCATCGTTGACGCCAATTTCAGGTCAGGACGCGGAGCGCGGTCTCGGGAGCCTTGTCGAGTATCCGCAGCAGGGCTCGCGCCGCGCCGGTCGGGCAGCGTTTCCCCTGTTCCCAGTTGCGGATCGTCTCGTGCGGCACGTCGATGCGCCGCGCCAACTCGGTCTGGGAGAGACCGAGCCGCCGACGCACCCGGCGGGCGTATCGCGCCATGTCCTGCATGGCCTCGGCCTCGTCCTCCTGCTCCTGCGCCGCAATCTCCGCCTCGGTGGTGGCGTCCACCCTCGCGGAGTCGATCCTCCCCTCGGGCAGCGTGGACGGATCGTCGGGATCAATCCTGACGCGCGTTGTGCTCATATTCCGCGACCTCCTTCGGGTTGGCCTTGCGGGCCGAAATGATGCGAACGGCCGAGCCCCGCATCGTGTAGACGACGACATAGGTCCGCCCGTCGATGGTGCCGAGCAGCCGGTAGCGGTCCTCGCCATAGTCCCGCCGGCGATCCTGCGCGACGATCCGGTGCTGATCGAGGAACGCGCGGACGGCGAAGTCGAAGCCGCGACGATCGAAACAGGCGTCGTTCTTGGCCTCGTCCCACTCGAACTCCATCTCCGAGACCATAGGCCACTGGCCCACGACGGTAAAGGCCGAGGCGGGGCCATGACCGGGGCATTCCGCGCCGAGCATGAGCCCTCAAGCGCGCTGACCTCGCGCCCGGAGAGGCCGCGAGACGGTGGCGCGCGGCGTCGACACGGCGCTGGTCAATCGGCAAGGAGCAAGGTGTAGAGGCGGAGCGGGAGATTCGCTGAGAGGAATCCGCGCCACGTCGACGGGTCGACGGCCGTACGGAGGGGCACGTTCAGGCCGCCGGCGATCGCCAGCGGCAGGTCGATCAGGGAGGTGAGGCCCACGCTCAGCTCGAGCCCGGCGTGCGGGCTCCATTCCCGGTGGTCGCCGAGCGTCGTGACCGCCGTGAAGCGGTTCTCCGCCTCGACGTAGAACGCGGCCGTGAGGCTGCGGAATACCAACAGGTCCAGGATCCGGTCCTCGCGCCCGCCGACCAAAGGGACCAGCAGATCCAGACCGCCGTATACACGTCCGGTCGCCGGACGGTCACCGGTCCCGCTCCCGCCCGCGCGCAGCCGGCTTGCCACGCCTTCCGGAGGCGCGGTGCCGATACCGAACAGCCTCCAGTCGGCGCCCAGGTCCACGCTCGGCACCAGGTACACGCGCGGTACGATTCGTAGCGGCACTGCCGCCGACAGGCTCGACTGCAGAGACCAGGTGCCGTCGCCCGGCAGCACGGTGAGCCGCTGCCGCACCGATGCGAAGTGGGGAAATGCTCCCGGCAGCCGCACCGAGTCGAGTCCGATCCACGGCTCCAGCGCCGGGCGCTGATCGGCGTCCAGCCCGGCCGCCAGTGACAGGCCGCTGTCGTAGTAGGTGGGGCGGGTTCCCACCTCCAGCGGCGTGCGCAGCGGCTGCCGGAATGCGAGCGAGCCGTTCCAGTCTTCCGTGCCGTACCACGTGAAGAGCCCACCGGCGCGCGCGCTGCGCGGCAGCGACAGCTCTGCCGCGGCATAGGCCCCCGGCTCCGCCGACGGCGCCGCGGCAAGCCACTTGACGGGATCGCCCGGCGCGATCCGGGCGGCCGCCCCCGCGCTCAGCCCGTACGACACCACCCCGGTCGACCAGTAGCCGACGCCCGCGCCCAGGCGCAGCGTGTCCGGGGACAGCTCGAACAGGCGCAGGTCGATGCCGACCAGGTCCGCCTCGTGCCGGCCGTGCTGCCGCACCACCCAGCTCAGCCTGCGCGGGTGGTGGTTGTTCTTGCGGTCGACGTCCAGCGTGTACCACGCCGGGTCGATCTCCACGCTGCGCACGCGGCCGGCCACCTCCAGCACCTGCGTGCCGCGCACCCTGAAGTCGAGGGTCCGATCGCCTTCGCGGCCGCCCTCCACGACGACCTGCACCGGAGCGGTCAGGCCGCTGTCGAGGAGGTCCCGGATCGTGATCCTGGCCACGTCCCCCTCGTATGCCACTCCGGCCACGGCGTAGTCGGGATAGCGGTCGGTGGTGAGCACCTGCTCGCCGGCGCTCCGCATGCCCGGCTGGTGCTCCTGCAGGTGGGCGAGGAACAGATCGGTGTCGACGAGCCGGTGGCGGTACCGGCGGGCGTACTCGCCCAGTGCCTCGTCGAAGGCGTCCTTGCCCATCTCGGTGGCGAGATGGCGCACGGCCAGGGCGCCCTTGTCGTAGATCACCGCCGTCAGCCCGTTCTGGTTCTGGGCGTCCACGTCGCTTGCCACCGGGAAGTCGAAGCCCGCCTTGCGCAGCGCGTGGAACCGGGCCACCAGCCGCTCGCGGAAGCTGTGGTCGCCCAGCAGCCGGCGGGCGATCGCACCCGCCGCACCGGCGTCGTCGGCGAACAGGTTGTCGTCGGCGCCGTACTTCCGCTCCAGGTAGTCCAGCGTCACGTACTGGGTGAGCGATTCGCTGAGCCAGTTGTCGCTGATGAAGTCCACGGGCGTGCCGATGCCGAAGTAGAAGTGTCCGACTTCGTGCGCGACCAGGAACTCCAGCACGCGGTTCCAGAGCTCCGGGAACGGCACGTCGGCGTTGAACGCGCCGCTGCCCAGCATCACGAAAGCGTCCGCCGCCATGCCCCACGCGCCGGGCCGCCCCCCCTCCACGATGGTGATGCGGCGATAGTCCAGCGGACCCAGCGTACTGGCGTAGTGGTCCAGCGCCTCGGCCGCGTACCGGGCGAGCTTGTGCGCCTGGCGCTCACGGCCGGGGCGATGGAACAGGCGCACCTGCGCGTGCGCGGATGCGGTCTCGACGAGCCGGAAGCGGTCCTCGGGAAAGATGGTCAGGGGGATGGTGGCGACCGGCAGGGAGCTCTCGATCACGTAGGCGGAGCCGTCCTCCACGGGCGAGGAGCGCTCGTCGTGCGAGATCACCCGGTAACCGTGCGGGACGACGATGCGCACGCGGTAGCCGTCGATCGGCGGCAGCGTGTACCGGTCTGGATCGGGATAGAGGCGCGGATACCAGGCGAAGCGCTGCACGAACACGCCGTCGAGGCTGGTGAGGTCTCCAGCGCGCAGCTCAGGCAGGCGAGTCCGGAAGGTGACGGTGAGCCGGTAGCGGTCGCGCGGCGGAAGCCGCAGCCGCACCGCCAGGCCGGGTATGGGATAGGTAAACCGGCGGCGGCCCGCCAGCGGGAGCGCCTCGAACGGCACTTCGGCGCCGTGCGCGTCGACGATACGGGTGATGCGCGTGTAGCCGGCCTCGAAGCCGGCCTGGTAGCTGGCGTCTTCGATCAACGGGTTGGCGTGGGGGTTGGGGATGGCGCCGGCGTTGTTGAGCAGTGCCAGTACCGCCGCCGTGCCGCCCGCGAAGTCGGCCATTTCGGAGCGGTTGAAGGAGATCACCTGCGTGCCGGCAACGACCGACTCCGCCGGGTCGTAGGTCAGGTCGAATTCGTAGTCGACGGCCGCGAGCGGCGCCGGCTGCAGCAGGGCAGCCAACGCGACGGCGACGGCGCCGAGGCGGAGCACCATCGGAGTGCGCGGGCGGGGCGTGGGAGTTACGTCCGCCGTTTCCGCATGCGGGCGTGAGTGCGGGCGCGCATCTTGGCGTGGCCCTCCTCGGTGCCATCGTGGAAGCTGCCGAACAGGCGGTCGAACATCATCCCGTTGTCGCCGGCGTAGTTGCACTCGAAGTAGCGGTGGTGGAGGTAGTGGTAGTAGCTGCCGTGCTTGAGCGCCAGCGACTCGTCGCCCAGCTCCGCCTTCTCGTACCCGGTGTGGCCGGTCGCGGGCGAGAGCGCGGCGTGCTGGAGGTGGTAGATGGCGTGCAGCGGGTGCGACGGCAGGATCCAGTGCAGGAACACCCCGGTGAAGTAGAGCAGGTGCTCGACCGGGTGCATGGACAGCCCGGACCACGGCCCGACGTTGATGTTGCGGTGATGGAGATAGTGCGCGGCCTTGTAGATCGGTTTCCAGTGCAGGAGGCGGTGTACCCAGTAGAAGTGGATGTCCCGGATCAGCGGGATCAGGACCAGCAGGGCGACGAAGTAGACGGGGTTGGTGCGCAGCTCGACGAACGGCAGATATTCGTTGGCGTAGGCCCACAGCGTCAGGATCTCGTACGCCGACCAGATGCCTCCGCCTGACACCATGCTCCAGAAGACGTTGTCGCGGGTCTGGTGATTGAAGGTGAACCCGCGGTGCTTGGTGCTCAGCCAGCGGTTGCTGAACTTGTAGCGCATCCCCTGCGCCCGCTGGACGTACAGCCGCACGTGCCAGAGGCCGAACCACACGAACACAGCGCGGCGTTGCGGGCCAGGATCAGCGCCATCCAGCCCGGCCGGAACGTGGCCATCGACTCCAGGGGCGGAGTGAGCACGAACCAGGTGAGCGCCGTGGTCCCGAACCAGAACGCGTTCAGCGGCCACAGGTAGCCGGGGAACCCGAACATCCACTTGAGAAACGCGAGCGGCCTGGGGGGCCACTGGAAGGGCGGCGGGAACTCGATGCGCTCCGTGGGCTTCCACTCGCCGCGCGCGTCGCGAACACCAAGGTCGGCTGACGCCATAGCCCTTGGAACGGTAGCGTGGCGAGCGGTCGTGCGCAATCGGTGGCGGAGCGTCAGGCGCCGGCGACGCGCGGCATCGGCAGCGACTCCTTGCCCATCTCCGCGAACAGCAGCTTGCGGGTCAGCTCGTTCTTGAGCCCCTGGGCCTCCGGGACGTCCCAGAGGTTGCGGACCTCGCCCGGGTCCGCTGCCAAGTCGAACAGCTCGCCGTAGTCCCGCCGGTAGTAGACGGTCAGCTTGTACCGGTCCTCGACGTAGGTCTTGAGGTGCTCGGTGGTCGGCTCATGCCGGTTCTCGACCACGACGTGGTCCCGGAGCGACGGCCGCCGCCCGTACCAGACGTCCGTCTGATCGATGCCGGTCATCGCCGCCGGAACGCCGATGCCGGCCGCCGCCAGGAACGACGGCGCGAAGTCGACCAGCGACTGCAGGGAGTCCGAGCGCCGGCCGGCCGGCGCACCGCCCGGCTGCGCGACGATCAGCGGCACGCGGATCAGGTCCTCGTAGTGGAACGCCCCCTTGCCGGTCATTCCGTGCTGGCCGAACAGGTGGCCGTGGTCGGAGGTGAACACCACCAGCGTGTCGGAGGCCAGCCCCAGCGCCTCCAGCCGGTCCAGGATCCTCCCGATCTGCGCGTCCATCAGGCTGATCATCCCGTAGTAGCAGGCGATGTCCCTGGCAAGCTCGTCCCGGTCGTACAGGTGCGAGGCGAAGCCGTGCACGCCCTGGCCGCTCTCCTTCCACGCCGAAAAGTAGGGATTCGCCGTCTGCTTGAGGCGAAAGTGGGGCGGGTTGGCATCGTGCTCGCCGGGCTGTACCGCCGGCACGGTGAGCGCGGCGGGATCGTACATCGAGTCCCACGGCTCCGGGACCAGGTACGTGGGGTGCGGGTCGAGGAAGCTTGCCCAGAGAAAGAAGCGCTCACCGCGCTCCGCGTACCCGTCAAGCAGGTCGCAGCTGCGCTCGGCGATCCAGGTGCCGTAGTGGAACGCCTCCGGAATCTCCCAGGTCCGCCGCTGGCGGTCGTTGGTGCCGGTCGGCGGGCGGAAGTAGCGGCGCCAGTCGGCCAGCCCCTTGCGCTCCATCCAGAGCGCGTAGTGCTGGCCGACGTACGCCTCGTCGGTGTGGTTGCGCGCCAGCTCGACGTGCTCGAACCCGTAGAACGGGCCGTGGAATCCTCGCCAGAACTCCAGGTCCTGGAGCGTGGGATACGCTTCCAGCGACGGGTGCTCGCAGGTCCCGGCCGTCGGCTGGAAGTGCGCCTTGCCCACCAGCGCGGTGCGCACGCCGGCACCCTGGAAGTCCTCGCCGACCGTGTGCTCGGATTCAAGCAGCTTGGTGCCCAGCGACCAGGCGCCGTGCTGGCTGGGATAGCGGCCGGTGATGATCGACGCGCGCGTCGGCGTGCAGGTCGGGTTGGGGCAGTAGGCGCGGGTGAACAGCGTGCCGCGCGCGGCCAGCCGGTCCAGGTTGGGCGTGCGAAGCTCCCCGTTCAGGCAGCCCAGAGTGCTCCAGTGCTGCTGGTCGGAGGTGATCAGGAGGACGTTGCGGGCGGCGGGCGGCATACCCCGATCAGAGCGGAATCCCCGCCGGCTGTCCATGCATGGCGCGTGCGTGGCAGTGTCGGCCCCACCGTGGCGCGCCAAGAGCAGGGACCGGTGCGCATCGGCGCCGACGTCGGCGGGACCTTCACCGACGTCGTGCTGACCGATGGGGCCGGCAGGATCTGGACCCACAAGCTGCCCTCGACGCCGCCGGACTTCGAGCAGGCGGCCCTGGAGGGCATCCGGCGCACGCTGAGCATGGCCGGCGTGGGCGGCGGCGCCGTCGGACTCGTCTCTCACGGCACGACGGTGGCGACCAACGCCGTGCTGGAAGGCCGCGGCGCGCGCACGGCGCTGATCACCACGGCCGGGTTCCGCGACGTGCTGGAGCTGCGCCGCCTGCGCGCCCCGCAGCTCTACGACCTGTTCTTCGAAAAGCCGCCGGCCCTCATCGAGCGCCGCCTGCGGTTCGAGCTGGACGAGCGGGTCACCGTCGCCGGCGAGATCCTGCGCGGCGTGCGAGAAGACGAGCTCGAGGGCATCGCGGCGGCGCTGACCGCGGAGCGGGTGGAGTCGGTCGCCGTCTGCCTGCTGCACGCGTACGCCCATCCCGACCACGAGCGCCGGGTCGGCGCGTTCCTGAGCAGGCAGTTGCCGCATCTGCAGGTCTCGCTGTCCTGCGACATCCTGCCGGAGCGGCGCGAGTACGAGCGCACGGCGACCACCGCGGTCAACGCCTACGTGCGCCCGACGATGGCCGCGTACCTGCTGGCCATGCGGCGCGGCCTGGACGAGCTGGGCATCGCCGCCCCGTTGCTCATCATGCAGTCGTCAGGCGGCCTGGCCTCGGAGGCGCACACGGCACGGCGCCCGGTCTTCATGCTGGAGTCCGGGCCCGCCGCCGGCGTCCTGGCCGCCAACCTGACCGCCGGGAGGCTTGGGGTGGACAACATCGTCACGCTGGACATGGGCGGTACCACCGCCAAGGCGTCGCTGGTCGAGGGCGGGCGCGTGAGCTACTCCGCCGAGTACGAGGTGGGCGCATCGCTCTCCTCGGGCAGCCGCCTGGTCGGAGGCGGCGGCGAGCTGATCCGCGCGCCGACCATCGACATCGCCGAGGTCGGCGCCGGCGGCGGCAGCGTGGCGTACGTGGACACGGCCGGCGGCCTGCGCGTCGGCCCGCGCTCGGCAGGAGCGCAGCCGGGCCCCGCCTGCTACCGCCGCGGCGGCCAGGAGCCCACGCTTACCGACGCCAACGTCGTGCTGGGCTACATCCGGCCCGGTCCCCTGGCGGACGGCGACGTGGTGATCGACGCCGAGCTCGCCCGGCGCAGCGTGGCCGACCGCATCGCCGGCCCCCTCGGTCTGGACCTGCCGGCCGCCGCGTTCGGGATCCACCAGATCGCCAATGCCACCACCATGCGCGCGCTGCGGCAGGTGTCCACCGAGCGCGGACGCGACCCGCGCGAGTTCACGCTGGTGGCCTTCGGCGGCGCCGGCCCCATCCACGCCGCGGGCCTGGCCGGCGAGCTGGCCATCCGCCGCGTGGTCATCCCGCCGCTGCCCGGGCTGTTCAGCGCCATGGGGCTGCTGTTCTCCGGCATCGAGCACCACGCGGTGCGAAGCTGCATGCTGTCGCGGCAGGATCTGTCGGCGGAGGCGCTGGAAGCCGTTCGCGCCGAGCTGCGCGCCGACGTGCTGGACACATTCGCCGAGGAGGGGCACGCCGCGGACGAGGTCGCCGTGCGCTATACCGCCGACGTGCGCTTCCGCGGGCAGACCTCGGAGATCAACGTGCCGCTGGCCTCCGGTTCGTGGGGGGCGTCCGGGACGCTGGGGGCGGCGGAGCTTGCGGCCATGCAGGAAGCCTTCGCGGACGAGCACGAGCGCCTGTACGGCCACCGCTCCGATCCCGACAATCCGGTTGAGGTGATCGCCGTACGCGCGGTCGGCCGCGCCGAGGTTCCGGACTCCAGCGACCGCCTGCAGCCGGGCGCCGCCGTGGCGGGCGAGTCGCGCGACCGCAGCGCGTGGTTCGGCCCGTCGTGGGGCAGCATCGACACGCCGGTGTGCCGCCGGAAGGACCTGGGAAACGGCGAGCGCGGCCCGCTGCTGATCGACGAGTACGACACCACGATCGTCGTGCCGCCGGGCATGCACGCGCGGGTCGACGACCAGCTCAACGTCCACATCGAACCCAGGGATGAGAGGCCGTCATGACGGCGCAGCAGCGGGATTTATTTGCGGCCAAAGGGTTTCTCAACCTGGGGACGGTTCTGGACCGGGACGAGACCGCCTACTTCGAGGCGATGTTCGACGACGACCGTGGGAGGCACTCCTGCCTCTGGTACGCCTCCGGGCATCATCAATACGCCAACTATGACGCCCTGGTGAGCTCGCCGCGGTTCGACGAGCTGATTCGCCATCCGCGTCTGCTGCCGGCGATCGAGGAACTGATGGGTGGTCCGGTCTGCTTCGGCGAAATCGGGTTGCGTTTCATGGGGCCGTACGATGGCGCGCTGCACCGGAGCTGGCACCGGGACCGGCCGCACTGGCATGAGCATCCGTTCCGCATGGACTACCTGCAGCTCGTGGTCTACTTCCGCGACGTGCACGCGGGCACCCACTGCCTGTCGCTGTCGCCCGAGTCCACTGCCGATCCGGTGCTGGACGACGAGGCGGCGCAGCTTGCCCGGGGCGAGATCCATGATCTGCATGGCCCGGCGGGCACCTGTGCGTTGTTCAACGTGTCGGTGCTGCACACGGCGACCACCCGGCCGACGCAGCAGATCCGCAAGACGGCGCAGATCTACTACGGCCATCGGCACCGTGCCCCGCTGGCGAACGACTCGGCGATACCGGCCACGTTCTGGCGCGACTCTCCCGACGCCGAGACACGAGCCTTCTACGGGGTGTTGAACGATCGTACGCGGCTGTACCTGAAGGCGTTCGGCACACCGCCGGATGAGGAGGCAGGCCCGTGATGGATCACGGCGTAGACCCGGTCACGCGCGAGATCGTCAAGAACGCGCTGGCCGCCGCCGCCGACGAGATGGCGATCGCGCTCTACCGCACCGCCTACTCGACGATCGTGCGCGACTGCCTGGACTATTCGACCTCGCTCTGCGACGGCGAAGGCCAGATGATCGCGCAGGGGGTGACCATCCCCCTGCACCTGGGCTCGGTGCCGTTCGCGATGGAGACGCTGTTCGCCAGGTACGGCGACGACATGGAGCCCGGCGACGTCTTCATCCTCAACGACCCCTTCGAGGGCGGGATGCACATCCCGGACATCTTCATCGTCAAGCCCATCTACTGGGAGGGAGCGCGCATCGCGTTCTCAGTGTCCACCGCCCACCACCTCGACCTGGGCGGGCGGCTGCCGGGCAGCTCGGCGTGCGACAACACCGAGATTTTCCAGGACGGCCTGCGCATCCCGTGGCTGAAGCTGCACCGCCGCGGCGAGCCGGACCAAGCGCTGCTGGCGATGATACGGGTCAACGTGCGCGTCCCGGAGATGACGCTCGGGGACCTGCGCGCGCAGGTGGCGGCCTGCCACACGGGTGAGCGCGCCGTGCACGAGCTGGTGCGCCGCTACGGCCTCGACACCTTCCGCGCCTGCACGGCCGACCTGATCGACTACACCGAGCGGCTGGTGCGCGCCGAGATCGCGCGCTGGCCGGACGGCACGCACACCTTCACCGATCACATGGACTCGGACGGGGTGGGCGGCCCGCCGGTGAAGCTGCACGTGGCGCTGACGGTCGAAGGCGACAGCCTGACCGCGGACTTCACCGGCAGCGCGGCGCAGGTGCCGGGAGCGATCAACAACACCTACTCCTTTACCTTCTCGGTGGCTGCGCTCTGCGTGCGCGCCGCGTTGCGCCTGGACCTGCCCAACACCGCCGGCATCTTCCGGCCGATCTCGGTCATCGCACCGGAGGGAACGGTGCTGAACGTGGTGATGCCGGGCGCGTCGTCGATGCGCGGCATCACCGGCTTCCGGCTGGCCGACCTGATGTTCGGGGTGCTGGCGCAGTTCGTCCCGCACCGCATCCAGGCGGCGGGCGAGGGCGGCAACTCGCTGGTGGTGCTCGGCGGCCTGCGCCCGGACCGGTCGCCCTACGTCTACTACGAGCTGATGACCGGCACGTGGGGCGGCCGCCCGGACCGCGACGCCAACGACGGGCTCTGCAATCCGGCCAACGTCGCCAGCAACATCCCGGTGGAGGAGGCCGAGAGCAACTACCCGTTGCGCATCGAGCGCTACGGCCTGGTCCGCGACTCGGGCGGGCCGGGCAGGTTCCGCGGCGGGATGGCCGTGGAGCGGGAGTGGCGGCTGCTGGACGGGCGCGCCCACTTGGCGATCCGCTCCGACCGGCGCGACCACTTGCCGTACGGGCTGTCCGGCGGCCGGCCGGGCACCGGATCGATCAACGTGCTGAGCCGGGAGTCAGGCGAGGAGGAGACGCTCATCACCATGGTCTCCACGTCGATGGAGGCCGGCGAGCGGCTCTATCACCGGCAGGCCGGGGGCGGCGGCTGGGGCGATCCCCTGGAGCGGGACCCGGACCTGGTCGCGCAGGACGTCCGCAACGACAAGGTGTCGCTCGCCTCCGCCCGCGGGGACTACGGCGTGGTGCTCGACCCCGAGACGTTCGCCGTCTACCACGACGCCACGACGCGCGCTCGTCAAGCCGCCTCGGGGGCCGGATGATGAATAGTGCCGGCCCGGACGGTACACTTGTTCCATGCAACTGGACGAGATAGTCGCGGAGGCGCTCAAGCTCCATCCGCGTTCGCGAGCGCAGTTGGCGGGAACCCTACTGGAGAGCCTCGACGAGCTCACCCGGGAGCAGAACGAAGAGATCTGGGCGGAAGAGGCTGACCGACGGGATTCGGAGCCACACGCGACCGATCGGCCAGCGGATGAGGTGTTCAAGGAGTTGCGCGAACAGCTCACGTAGATGAAGAAGCTCTCGTTTCACCGTCTCGCAGTGTGCGAGCTGGAAGAGGCTTCCCACTACTACGAGAGCCGAAGTACCGGACTGGGGTCGAGGTTCGTCGATTCCGTGGAGGGTTGCGCAGCGTCAATCCTCGCGTTCCCCAACTCGGGTCGGGTGATGAGGAGTCGGATTCGTCGTCGGCTCGTGAGGGGGTTCCCGTACGCGATTGTCTACAAGACGCACGGCGATCGCGTTCGCGTCCTTGCGATCATGCACTTGAGACGAAGACCAACGTACTGGGCAGGCCGCCGTTAGCGACGCCACACCGCGGCCGACAATCGCATGCGTGCTGGCTTCGGGGCAGGCCTCCCGCCGCGTGTGCCTGTCGATCCGCTCGCGCGGCAGGAGACCGTGGTCGCCGCCCGCGACATACGCGTCGCCAGCGGCGCTCAGGACGCGACCCGGTAGGCCTCCGTACAGCAATCCCGACACGAAGACGTTCGTGCCGACGACGGCTCTCACCCGGACCGCACGGCGCGGATCGCTGCAGCGATGTCCGACCGGCGGAGCCCGGCCTGGCGCGCGGAGCGAGCAGCATGAGCGATGATCACATCGAACTCGCGCATCGAAGGCACGCGGATCGGTTTGAGCACCACCGAGTCGTCTTCCACGAACCGGGTCCCCGGACGAAGCCCCAATCGATTACGGATCGCTTCCGGGATGACGATCTGACCCTTTGAGGAGAGTCTGGTGGTTGAGGAGAGTCTGGTGGTTGTGATCTCGCCCATGAGGGCAATCCTACTGGTAAGACCGTCTGGGCCTGCAATCGGCTATGCGCCTCGGGGGCTGCTGATGATCGGCTGCCCTCAGGGGCTGAGCCGCGCCCAACGGAAGCGTGGGCGAATCAACCGGTGAACGGGTGTCCGCGGGTGTGGTGGATGATGCCCGGACGCAGCCGCACGCTGCCGTCGGGTGAGCGCTGGATGATCGGCCCCTCGCGCCAGTTGTAGATGGTGTTGGTGCGCATGTAGGGGTGGTCGAGCAGCAGCGACGCCATGTACAGCGGGACGCCGAGGTTGTGCTTGCCGTGCCAGGTGCCCTCCCGGAACCAGCCGGCTGCATCGTCCCAGTTGTCCAGGAACGTCAGGAACGTGGCGGCGGTAACGGCGTCCACCTCCGCCGCGCGGTAGTCGCTGCCGCGGCAGCGCAGCACGTACAGGACCTGCATCGGGTCGAACACGCTGCACCCCCGGCCGCCGAAGCCGCGCTCGTGGTCGGCGCCGCCGAGCACGAAGTCGATGATCGCGCGCTGGCGCGGAATCTCCCATCCGAGCCGCTCGTAGGTCACGAACAGCTTGAAGATGCCGTTGACCACGTTATGGCGCGGGGCCTCCACGCCGGCGTACCACGCGCCGGTCGCCTGATCCTGGCGCGCTTCCAGCCACCGATGCACGAAGTCGATCACCGCGTCCTCCGGTTGCGCGCAGTGTGCTCCGCGCACGCCGGCGGCCTGCAAATGCAGGTGGGTCTCCACCGCCCGCGACGTCCAGCTTCCGGCCGTCCACGGCGCGTGCCCGGCCCAGGTCTCTTCCAGCCAGCGGCGCGCCTCGTCGACGGTCGCCAGGTAGTCGCAGTTGGACTGGGCGCCGGCCGGCAGGCGGTAGCGGTCGGCCATGAACACGCGGTTGCGGAGCTGCCATTCGAAGCCGGACGAGACGTAGCGTTCCGGTGAGGCGACCGCACCGCCGATGGTCCCGTCCCCGTCCGGTACGCGCAGCAGGTTGGTGGCGGGGTCGAGGTGCTCCAGGACAGCGTCCGTCCAGGCGGCCAGCACGGCCCCGTCGGAGTCCCACGGCGCGTGCGGCGGCGGCGTGAAACCCAGGGAACGCAGCTCGCCGAAAGCGCCGAGGGCCATGCTGGAGATGAACAGCGCGTGCGCCTCCTCACCCGGCGCGGTGGTGAACAGCCACGGGTGCCGGGCACTGCGGGTCGCGTCGAAGAACCCGAACGCCCGCTCCAGGCGGGAAGCCATCTCCGCGAAGATGTCGTGCAGCGGGTGCCGCCCGCACGCCGGGCAGGAAGCCGGAGCCGTAGGGGCCACGGCGTGCACCGTCGTGCAGCGCGGGCAGAAGTAGTACACCTGCCCGCGGGGCCAGGCGCTTGCCGGGAGCAGCAGGTGGCTTCCGGCCGCCCGGGCCTGATGATCGCCCATGTCGAGGATCCTGCCGGCAGGAGATCCGCCTCGCAATCGTCCACGCTGCCAGTGCGGCCGGTTTCCGAGTTGCGAGCGGCCCGATACCCTGCGCGGCGACTTGACGGGAGAAGGAGACCGAGTGTGAGTGACGTGCCGACGTACGTGCTGGAGCGGGAGTTCGATGCGCCGCGTGAGGTGGTGTGGAAGGTCTGGACCGACGCGGAGCTGCTGCCGCGGTGGTACGGGCCGGGGGTGGAGACGATCGTCCATCACCTGGACGTGAAGCCCGGCGGGCTGTGGCTGGACGAGATGCGCATGGGGGGCGGCTCGCACTATGAGCGGATCGAGTACACGGAGGTCACGCCGCCGGAGCGGCTGGTCTGGCTGCACTCCGTCTGCGACGCGGACTGGAACGTCACCGCCAACCCGATGATGCCGGACTGGCCGCGGGTGCTTCTGACCACCGTGACCTTCGAGGAGGACGGCGGCCGTACCCGGCTGCGCCTGACCTGGGCCCCGCACGAGGCGAGCGCCGCGGAGACCGCCGCCTTCGCCGGCGCGATGGACAGCCTGGACCGGGGCTGGGGCGCCGGCATGGAGCTGATCGGCGAGTTGCTGGCCGAAATGCGGGGGTGAGTCGTGTGTCCTCCCTCTTTACCGGTTTCGGGGGGCCGTGCGATGATTTGCGGCACCAATCAACGACCGTGCCGAGTTGAGGAGGCAACGATGAAACGATTGATTCTGGTGGCCGGAGCGCTGGCTCTGGCCGCGACAGGCGCCTTCGCCGCCGCCGAAGCGGAGGGAGCGGCGTCGGAAACGATCTACGACGCTAAGGTGTTCTACGAATTCTCCAAGGACCGCCTGCCGCAGGAATACCCGTACCACGCCGAGGTCGCGCTGGACAAGTTCGGGCTGCGCTTCGAGTACGATTTCGTGGCCGGCGGTTCCACCGTCGAGAAGACGGACCTGCTGTTCGCGGCCGGCGACTACTACGACATGCATCCGTATGGACTGCGCGTCTGGGAGGTCAACCGCTGGGCCATGGACGGCCACATCGTGCCGCTCTCCGACCACTGGGAGGACCTGCCCAACTACCGGAAGTGGTGGTCGGACGACGTGTGGGCGACGGTCGAGGCGTTCAATGCGGCCCCCGACGGCAAGATCTACATGCTGCTGTCCAAGAACCCGCGCACCATCAGCCGCGGCTTCGTCTACCGCCAGGATCTGGTCGAGGACGCCGGCCTGGAATGGCCGACGACCATCGACGAGTACACCGAGCTGCTTCGGGTGCTGAAGGCCAAGTATCCGGACCACTATCCGCTGTTCACGCGCGGCCAGGGCGGCATCTTCACCGACGTCTTCTACAACACGTGGCGCACCACGGCGGGCGTGCACTTCGACGTCGATACCGATGAGCTGGTGTACGGCGCGGCGACGGACAAGATGCGGGAGCTGATCAAGTACTTCACCGGGATCTACGCCGAGGGGCTGATGGATGCGGAGTTCCTGACCAACACTCGCGAGCGGGAGAACGAGATCCTGTACGTGGCCAACACCGCCATCACCACCCCGAACTGGGCCGGCAACGCCCCGGGGATGACCAACAACTCGCGCAGGGCCAACCCGGACGTCACCTGGACCTACTCGTTCGAGCCGTTGCTGGTGGCGCCGGGCGCCGAGGCGATCGTCAACCCGGAGACCCCGTTCTACCCATGGGGTCCATTCCTGACCACCAATTCGGAAGGCGAGAAGCTTGACCGGCTGATCGCCTACCTGAACTGGATCATGGACGGCGATGGCATGGTGGCGCGCTACTTCGGTGAAGAGGGCGTCGACTTCGAGTACCAGGACGGAAAGCCGGTCTACCTGCCACACATTCGCTCATCCGCCAACCCCAACGCTGAAACTCACACCTGGATGTTGGGCCTGGAGAACTATCCGATCTTCCACCCCGACCGCCCCAAGAGCGAAGGCGACCGGATCTATGGTGAGATGACCGCGTGGGCGGAGGGCAAGCCGTTCATCAGGAAGATCGCCTGGGGCTTCAACGAGACCGAGGAGAAGGATCGCGCCGACGTGCAAACGGTGGTGGACGACACCTGGAAGCAGTACCGCGCCAAGTTCGTGCTGGGCGAGCTGGACGTGTCCGACGACGCCCACTGGCAGGAGTACCTGGACGCTCTCGACAAGGCCGGTGTCGACCGGTTGCTGGAGCTCTACCAGGGAGCCTACGACCGCAACTATTGAGCCGCGTTCGGCTTGAACGACTTACAACGGGCATCTCCAATCTTGGAGATGCCCGTCCTGGTCATGAGGTGATGGTGAGATGCGCAGCGCGGTAGCGCCCACCGAAGTCCCCGTGCGGAGCGCGGGATCGCAGAGCGTCTGGGAGCGCCAGGCGCGCAAGATCCGCGCCTCCAAGTACCTGCTGCTGCTCGTGCTGCCGGGGTTCGTCTGGTACGTGATCTTCCAGTACGTCCCCATGTACGGGGTCACCATCGCATTCAAGGACTTCAGCCTCCGCCAGGGCGTCCTGGGCAGCCCGTGGGTCGGGTTCGACAGCTTCATCCGGTTCTTCAACTACCCCCATTTCTGGGGGCTGATCCGCAACACCTTCCTGCTCAGCTTCTACACCATGCTGTTCGGCTTCCCGGCGCCGATCATCTTCGCGCTGGCGTTGAACGAGGTGATCAACCGCACCTACAAGCGCACGGTGCAGACGGTCAGCTTCTTGCCCCACTTCATTGCCATGCCGGCGGTCGTGGGCATGCTGGTCCTGGCGCTCTCTCCGTCGACAGGGTTCGTGAACGCCATCCTGATCGCGCTCGGGATCGAGCCGATCTACTTCATGATCAAGCCGCGCTGGTTCCGCCCGATCTACGTCATCTCCGACATCTGGCAGAACGTGGGCTGGGGGGCGATCATCTACCTGGCGCAGCTCTCGCGGGTCGATCCGGAATTGTACGAGGCGGCGACCGTGGACGGCGCCTCGCGCCTGCGCCAGATGTGGCACATCAGCCTGCCGGCGCTGACGCCGGTCATCTCGATCCTGCTCATCCTGCGCATTGGGGGGCTGCTGTCGGTCGGCGGCGAGAAGGTGCTCCTGATGTACAACGACCTCACGCTGGAGACCGCCGACGTGATCTGGACCTACGTCTACCGGCGAGGTCTGCTGCGCCAGGACTTCAGCTACGGGACGGCCGTGGGGCTGTTCAACTCCGTGATCAGCCTGGTCCTGGTAGTGCTGGCCAACACGGCCGCCAGGCGGTTCAGCGAGTACCGGCTCTGGTAGCATGATCCGCGACGTTTCGGTCTCCGGCCGGGTGAGTTGGGCGGTGGTGCACTTGCTGGTGTTGTTCGTGCTCCTGACCACGCTCTATCCGGTGCTGCACATCGCCAGCGTATCGTTCAGCGACGACGTGTCCGTGATGGGCAACCGGGTGACCTTCTTTCCCGTCAACTTCAACGTGCGCGCCTACCAGCTCATCTTCTCCTCGCCGCTGATTCCCAATGCGTACAAGAACTCCGTGATCTACACCGTGGTGGGCACGGTCGTGAACATGCTGCTGACCACCACCATGGCCTACGCTCTTTCCAAGCGGCGGCTGGCGTTCCGCGGCCTGATCACGGCGGCGGTGATCGTCACCTTCTTCTTCAGCGGAGGGCTGATTCCCACGTTCTTGCTGGTGCGCGGCCTGGGAATGTACAACACCATCTGGGCGCTGGCCGTGCCCACTGCGATCGCCACCTGGAACCTGATCGTCTTGCGCACCTTCTTCCAGACCCTGCCGCAGGAGCTGGAGGACTCGGCGGTGGTGGACGGCGCCAACGACATCACCGTGTTCTTCAGGATCATGCTGCCGATCTCCAAGGCCGCGGTGGCTACCATCGCCCTGTTCTACCTGGTGAGCCGCTGGAACTCCTGGTTTGACGCGGTGGTCTATTTCAGCAAGGCGGAGCGCTACCCGCTGCAGGTGATCCTTCGGCAGATCGTGATCGAGAACCAGATGACCGAGGCGCTGCTGGAGCGCGGCGAGATGGCGGCGGCACGGGCGATGGATGAGCAGGAGCAGAGCGACTACCTGATCGCGTCGGTGGACCGCATCAAGTTCGCCACCCTGTTCGCTTCCATCGTGCCGATGCTGATCATCTACCCGTTCATCCAGCGTTACTTCGTGCGCGGCCTGATGATCGGCTCCCTCAAGGGCTGAACCGGCGCCCGGCAAGCCCGACAGCGAGGCGTCGGACTCCCGCCGATTTCGCTCGCTGGACTGAACGGTGGCATCCTGAGGCATTCTTCGTCGGAGGGAGGAGCGATGAGATACAACGCGAAAACCCTGTGCTGTGGGGTATCCGCGCTTCTGGTCTTGGTGGCCGGCGCTGGACTGGCGGACGAGGCCGATACCGCGACGCTTCGCCAAGCGGCCGAACAGGGGAATCCTGTGGCGCAACTCAGGCTCGCGTCGCGCATCGACCCAGGCGTGACGACGTTCAGCGTTGGTTTGCCCGATCTTGAGGATGCGGACCCTGAGGACTACGTCGAAGCCGCGAAGTGGTATCGCCTTGCGGCCAATCAGGGCGAGCCGGGCGCCCAGCGCGCTCTCGGCAGGCTGTATCTCCGCGGCAACGGCGTTGAGCAGAACGTGTGCGAGTCCGCTAGATGGTACCACCGGGCTGCGGTGCAGGGGGACCGTCTGGCCCAGCACCGGCTTGGCGAGTTGTACGCGACTGACGGTGCTCTGCAGGACTACACCGTGGCCGCGTGGTGGTATCGGCGGGCGGCCGAACAAGGGCACACGGGGGCGCAGTTGCGGCTCGGTCAGTTGTATCGGGACGGCAAGGGCGTGCCGCAGGACTACGTTGCCGCGTACCGATGGATCCATCTTGCGGCGCTCGATAGCTGCGAGCCGTCGGACATCGCTCTGCCGTCGGGTGTCACGTTACGCCGTCTCTGCACGGCGCACGACGAGCGCGACCGACTCGCCCAACTGATGCCCAAGGAGCAGATCCAGAAAGCTCGCCGCGCCGCCCGCGACTGGCACGCGACGTACCAGCGATCTCCCGGCGCATGGTACACGGCGAATCGGGATGCCCCGGTCTGGCGGTCCGAGATCGCCTGCCAGCCGACTGCCGAGGTGGCAAGCGCGGACTCCTGAGCCTAAGCGACGCCCTCCCGCGGCTTGTCCGGAGGCTGGTTGCGGCTACTCCAGAACATGCCTTCGATGATCCCCTCGATCTTCGACAGCCGGTCCCCGATGTCGACCATGCGCGCGGAAAGTTCCTTGAATCCGGCCCTCATCTCTTCCCTGATGGTGGCATCGGTGGCGTTCATTTCCTCTCGAAGGGCATGGTTGCCTGTCTTCATTTCCTCTCGGAGGGACTGGTCGCCTGTTTTCATCTCCTCTCGGAGAGCATGGTTGCTTGCCTTGATCTCCTCCCGGAGGGAACGGTCAGTTGCCCTGATCTCCTCCCGGATCTCGGTGCGCATGTCGCGCATCTCCTGGCGGAGCCCGCGCATCGACGCGAGCAGGGCGGTGCCGAGGGCGATCGACGCTGCGATGATTCCGATCAGTTCCGTGCTCACGTACACCTCTTGGGCGCCCTCGTTTCCCGCGAGTATCCTACCGGTCGACCGGCTTGGTGTCCCGCGAGGTCGGCGTGACGGACGCCATCTTGTCCATGACAACGGAGCGAGTGTCGCTGTCGCTTCAAGGACTCGCTCCGGATGCGCGTTCTCACTCGGGGAAGATCTGCCACTCCGGGGCGTTCAGGTCCACCTCGCGCTCCGTGCGGGCGCTGGCATAGGCCCCCTGCACGATCGCCACGTCAACGGCCGACTCCCAGCCGGCAGGGCCCAGCGGCGTCCCGCCCTGCAGGCGGCGCAGCAGGTCGCGGTAGACCGGCTCGTAGGGGTTCCCGCCGCCGGCCAGCGCCTCCTCGTGCTCGGCGCCGTCGCGCGTCACCAGCCGCCAGCGCTCATCGTCGAAGGTCACCATCCCTTCCTCGAACACGTAGTGCGCATCCAGGGGCCACCACGCCGGGCGCGGCACGTAGCCGAGCTCCTCGTAGTGCATGGCGCCGCCCGCCCGGTAGCGGATCAGTGCCGAGGTGCACGCCTCCACCGGGTGCTCGGCGACGCGGGCTACCGCTGCGCTCACCGTCGCGGGCTCGATCCCCGGCAGGCAGGCGCGCGTCTGAGCCAGCCGGTGCAGGCCGACGTTCGCGAACATGCCGCCGCCGCTGGCGGCCGGATCGAGGAACCAGTCGGGGCGCCCCTCGTGGAAGTAGAAGCGCGCGTTGTGATGGACTCCGCTGAAGAAGCGGCCTAGCGTCCCGTCCCGGAACCTCTCCCCCGTAAGGAGCGCTCCCGGGTGGTAGGCGGCGGTGTCGGTCACCGCCAGGATGCGCCCGCCGCGGCGCGCCGCCTGCAGCATCGCCCGGCACTGCTCCACCGACACGGCCAGCGGCTTCTCCACGAGCACGTGACAGCCGGCCTGCAGCGCGGCCACCGCCATCTCGCAGTGCAGGTGATGGGGCAACGCCACCACGGCCACGTCCGCCCCCGCAGCCAGCAGGTCGCGGTAGTCTCGGTAACCGGCAACCCCGTACTCCGCGGCGCGGCTCCCCCGCGCGCGCTCGTCCCGGTCGCACACCGCCGCCAGCCGCAGGCCGTCCTGCGCGGCGATGGCCGGCAGGTGAGCCCGCGCAATGGCGCCCAGGCCGATGAACGCGACCGTGTAGCTCATGCGCGCCCCAGCGTAGCGCGCCGGGATCCCGGCCCGCTGCCGGCCGGCGCGACATCGCTGCGCGGCCGTGGCCGGCGATGAGCTCCGTGATACGCTGCGCGCCCATGCGAATCACCAACGTCAAGGTCGATCTGTTCGCGTGGGACAGCGAGGTGTGGACGACCGGCGGCGCCACGTTCGGCGGCGCCACGCAGCTCGGCGTGGTAAGCGTGGAGACCGACGCCGGCATCACCGGCAACGCGTTTCTGGGCAGCTCCCACCTGAGCGGGCATCATCTGGCCGGCCCGCTTATCGACTACCTCAAGCCGGTCGTCATGGGCCAGGACCCGCAGGACATCGGCCGGCTGTGGCAGAAGCTCTGGAAGAAGAACCGCCAGGTGTCGATCCAGTCGATCGGCGCGATCGACGTCTGCCTGTGGGACATCAACGGCAAGGCCGCGGGCCTTCCCATTCACCGCCTGCTCGGCACGTGCAAGGAATCCGTTCCCGCCTACTCCAGCACCGCCTTCCACGAGACCGTGGACGCGTACGTCGAGGAGGCGCTGCGCTTCAAGGAGATGGGCTGGACGGCGCACAAGATCCATCCGCACGGGAAGCCTGGGGCCGACGTCGAGATCTGCCGCGCCGTGCGCGAGGCGCTCGGAGACGACTTCATCCTGATGCTCGACGCGATGTGGGCATTTCAGTATGCCGACGCGTTGCGCGTCGGGCGCGCCATCGAGGAGCTCGGCTACTACTGGTACGAGGACCCGCTGGCCGAGGAGGACGTCTACAACTACGTGGACCTGGGGCAGAAGCTCGACATCCCGATCATGTGCACGGAGTACGCTCCCGGCCGGTTTCCCGCCATGAACGCCTGGATCACGCAGCGCGCCACCGACATCCTTCGCGGCGACGTCGCCGTCACCGGCGGCATCACGCCGCTCGTTCGCCAGTGCCATCTGGCCGAGGGCTTCGCCATGCGCTGCGAGATCCACCACGGCGGCAACAGCCTCAACAACGTCGCCAACCTGCACGTGACCATGGCCGTTCCCAACTGCGAGTTCTACGAGTTCTTCCCCTGTACCGGGGCGAACATGTATGGCCTCGTCAGGGACATCGAGGTGGACTCCTCCGGCATCGTGCACGCGCCGGACGAGCCCGGACTCGGTTATCCGATCGACTGGGACCTGGTGAAACGGGACCACATCGCCACCGTCGAGTAGCCACGTCGAGCGGCCCGCCGGATCACACGGCTCGGTTGTCTTCGGCGTAGGCGACGTTGCCCTCGACGCCGTGCAGGGTGCCGAGTTGCCAGACGCCGCGGAACAGGCTGCGGCGCCGGGGCGGCATGGTCTCCGCGAACTCCGGTGACCAGGCCAGCTCGTCGCCGGTGGCCATCAGGTGCCACTGCGCCCACACCGAGTTGTAGCAGTTGAAGATCGCGCAGCGCGGGTTGTCCCGGTTGGTCCAGTCCTCGGAAGCGTGCAGCAGGCTCTCGGTGAAGACCAGCGCTGAGCCGGGCGGGCAACCGTAGGTGTCCATCATCGCGCGCAGCCTCGGTTCCCAAGGGGAGCCTGCGGTGTCCGGCTGGTACGGGTCGGGTCCGCCGTAGGGGAAATTCGCCTTGTGGGAGCCGGACAGAAACGAGGTGCCGCCGGTTCCGGCCTTCACCTCCTCCAGCTCCCAGACGACCCGGGTCAGGCCGGAGAAGATCCGGTTGCCGGCGACCTGGTAGCGCATCGGGTTGGCGTGCTGCGGCGGGCGCACCACGTGCGGCATCTCCGTGCCGCCGAGGTCCTCCTTCTTCCAGCCGGCGTGCCGGACCGTCACGAACGAGCCTTCACAGCGGAACGGGTAGGAGTCCTCGCGGTCGTAATGCGGCTCGGACAGCAGCTCGGCCAGGATGCCGGTGATGGCCGGGTGGTCGAGCAGCCCCTGCACGGCGCCCGTGTAGCCGTGCGCGATGCCTGCGTAGCACTGCGCCTTCAGCGGCGCGATCTCCTCCTCGGAGAGGACCGCCGGCAGCAGGATCCAGCCGCGCAGGTCGTAGAAAAACCGCTGCTCGTCCGTCATCGGCGTCCCGTACGTCATGGTGCGATCGTAGGCGTGTTTGCGTTCTCCCACAAACAAAGAGGCGCCGCCGCGGGGAAGCCGCGACGGCGCCGGAATTCGATGAAGGCGAAGCGGGCCTACATCCCGATGATGCGGTCGTGCTGCGCCTGCTTGATCTCGACGTAGCGCTCGGAGCCCATCGACTTCAGGGTGTTGACATAGTCATCCCACTCGGCGCTCAGGTCGGCGTCGCCAGTGATGAACTTGGTCATCATCTCGCCGACGTAGGTGTTGATGTCGGTCAGCAGCGCGCCGAGCTCGGACGCCTCCTCGGCCGTGGGCATGAAGTTCGGCCAGATCGCATCCGGCATGTGGTTCAGGTAGTCGGTCGGATCCATCCGGTAGACCTCCTCCTCCGGGGTGGATGCGGTGAGGTCGTCGAGGATCTTCTGCCCGTCCTCGGACAGTGTCAGGCCGTCCACCTGCGGCTCGAACCCGCCGTACCAGCGCTCCAGGTGCTGGAACGCCCCGACCTGCAGGCCGTGCTCGGCGATGGATGCGGCGACGTCGCCGATGAACTCGTACGTGCCGTCCGCGCCCATCTGGAACGTCTCTCCCTCCAGGCCTACGGCCGTGAACAGGTAGCCGGGCTCGCCGTACCAGTAGTCGACCCAGCGCATGGTCTCGACCGGATGCTCGTTCTCCTTGGTGATCATGAACGACCAGTTGCCGCGCACGTTGTGGTCCACCCAACTGATGACGTGGTCGCCGTGCGGACCGACGAACTGCGAGACGCCGGTGAAGTGCTTCTGCGGCTCGACGCCGACGTAACCCGGGGTGACCCACGTGAAAAGGCCGATGCGATTGTCGGCCGCGTCGGCCTGCCAGCGCGCGACGTCGACGCCGGAGAAGAACTCGGGATGGTAGTAGCCGGCTTCCCACCACTCGTTGAGCTGCGCCAGCATCTCCCGGTAGCGCTCGTCGGTCGGGATGAACCTGACCGTGCCGTCCGGGCCCTGGTCGATGTGGGCGCCCAGTCCGGGCAGACCCCGGTTGCCGAGGCCGTAGGCGCCGAAGAAGGCCTGCCGCTGGATGAGCGTCGCGTTGCCGCTCTGGTGAATCGGGTACTCGTCGTCGGCGTCGCCGTTGCCGTTGGCGTCGTCGTTCTTGAACGCGGCCAGCACGTCGCCGAGCTCGTCGATCGTCCGAGGGACTTCCAGCCCCAGGTTGTTCAGGTAGGTCTCGTTGACGTAGAAGCGGACCATCGCGCTGTTCTTCTTGTACGCCACGTACGGGAGCGAGTGGATCTTGCCGTCCGGCATGAGCAGCGCCTGCTCGATCGACGGGTCCGCGGCGAAGGCCGCCTGAACGTTGGGGCCGTGCTCGGCGATCAGGTCGTCCAGGGCGATCAGGTTGCCCGCCAGCGAGTGGCTCACGAGCTGATCCTGGTTGAAGATCATCTGGTAGAACGCGTCGGGGAGCTGTTCGGCCGCAAGCCTGACCTGCAGGGTCTCGGCGAAGCCCGAGATCGGCCACTCCTCGAAGTTCACGGTGATGTTCGACAACTCCGCGAACCGCTGCCACGTCCACGTCTCACTGGCGGGACCACGGACTCCCGGCCAGCTCAGGCGCACCATGTCCAGCGTGATGGGGTCCTTGGAGAGCGGCAGCCCCATGGCGTCGCGCTCCACGTCGTCCGCGAATGTCGCGCCTGCCGCGAGTGCGGCAAGCAACAGAATGCTCAACAGCTTCTTCATGCTGTCCTCCGAATGGATGTGTGTTGGCGCTCGCAAACGCGAGCCTGAGTGTTCAGCCCTTGACGGCCCCCAGGGTGATGCCGCGTTCGAACGCCTTCCGCATGAACGGAAAGATGATCAGGAGCGGCGCCGAGGATACGACCATCGATACGTACTTGATCCCCTCGCGGATTCTGATCTGCAGGTCGTAATCGATGCGATCCGACAGCATGGTCGCGACCGTCACCGAGTCGGCGGCGATGAGAATTTCCCGAAGTATCAGTTGCAGGGGGAACCTATCCCGCGAGGTGAG
The DNA here is from genome assembly GCA_965208175.1 of Spirochaetia bacterium. GTDB lineage: Bacteria > Spirochaetota > Spirochaetia > SZUA-6 > Bin103 > CATQHW01. The sequence goes on from CBDBOG010000002.1 coordinate 734,671, forward strand.
AAAGATCAACGCCTGGACGTACGAGTTCCAGTGCCCGATCCCGTAGCTCAGCGCCAGGAACGTCACCAGCGGTGTCGATACCGGCAGGACGACCCTGAGCAGAAGCTGGAAGTTGCTGCACCCGTCGATGCGTCCCGCCTCCTGCATCTCGTTCGGGACGGCGGTCTCGAAGAAGGAACGCGCGATGATGATCATGAAGGCGTTCACGGCGTTGGGAGCGACCATCGCCCAGAACGTGTCCAGCATCCCCAGGCGGCGCACCACCAGGTAGGTCGGAATCAGTCCGCCGGACAGGTACAGGGTGAGGACCAGTATCTTCAGGATGGTCTTGCGGCCGCGCAGGTCCTTGCGCGACAGCGGGTAGGCGGCCAGCACGGTCAAGAGCACGTTCAGCGTGACGCCGCCGATCATGTAGATCAGGCTGTTTCGGAAGCCGCTCCAGATCACCGGCGTGGTCAGGATGCGGTCGTATGCGTCGAACGTCAGGCCCTTCGGCCACAGCACCATCGGCTCTCTCAGCAGCTCCTTGATATCGCTGAACGAGGCGACGAAGACGTACCACAGCGGATAGATGATGACGAGCAGAAACAGGCCGATCAGGGTGACGTTCACGACGTCGAAGAGCCGCTCCGACCGCGTGCGGGCAAAGGCGTGCAGGCGGTTTTGGGATGTCATCCCCACAGACTCACGCCGCGGACGCGCTTGGAGACGGTGTTCGCCGCGACCAGGAACAGTATGTTGATGGCCATGTTGAAGATCGAGATCGCCGTGGAATAGCTGAACTGGGCCTGCAGCAGTCCGGCCTTGTACACGTACGTCGAGATCACCTCCGAAGCCTCCAGGTTGAGATCGTTCTGCAGCAGGAGCACCTTCTCGAAGGCCAGGGTCATGATGTTGCCGATCTGCAGGATCAGCAGCATGACGATGATCGGCGAGATGGACGGCAGCGTGATGTGCCACATCCTGCGTACCTTGCGCGCCCCGTCGATCACCGCGGCCTCGTAGTAGGAATCGGGGATGGTGGCCATCGCCGCCGTGTAGATGATCGTCGAGAACCCGACCCTCTGCCAGATCGAGGACCATACGTACACGTGCCAGAAGTACTCGGGCTCGGCCAGGTAGTGCCGCGGCTCCAGCCCCAGCGCGCCGAGCAGCGCGTTGACGATGCCGGCGCTCGGCGACAGGAAATTCACGATCATGCCGGCGACGACCATCACGGAGAGGAAGGTCGGCGCGTACGAGGTGATCTGCGCGATGTTTCTCAACCGGAGCGAGCGCAGCTCGTTGAACATGAGCGCCAGCACGATCGATGCCGGGAAGCCGACGGCGAGCTCGTAGAGGTTGATGCCGATGGTGTTCTTGAGCGTGCGAAACAGGTAGAACGATCCGAAATAGCGGGCGAAGTGTTTCAGTCCCACCCAGGGACTGCCCCAGAATCCTCCGGAGACGGTGAAGTCCCGGAAGCCGATCTGGATGCCGTACAGCGGCCACAGCCAGAAGATCACGTAGAACAGGAAGACCGGGGCGAGCATCAGGTAGAGATCCGCGTTGCCGCGGATTCCGCGCGACTTCACGTGACTCCCGTGGCCGCGGGAGCCTCCCGCAGCATCAGGTGCCGGAACACCGGTGCGATGGGATCGTCCGTCTCCCGCAAGGCCTGATACATGCGCTCGCGCGCATGGCGGACACGGCGCGATTCGTCGGGGCGCGGCGAAAGATTGTGCAGTTCGTGCGGATCGGCCGCCAGGTCATAGAGCTCGTCCTGCATGCCGGCGTTGAAGACGTACTTGCTGTCTTCGAAGCGCAGCATGCGCTGGTCCAGGAGCACGTCTTGCCCGGTCCCGGAGCCCTCCGCGAGCAGATAGTCCCGCCAGGGAACGTCGGGTGATTCGATCACCGGCAGCAGCGAGCGGCCGTCCCGCTCGGCTGTCGGGCGGCTCACGCCGGCTGTTTCCAGCACCGTCGAATAGAGGTCGCACAGGGAAACGAGATGGCAACGCCTGCCGCCGTGCGTGTGGCCGGCCGGCTTGATCAGGTACGGGATCTTCATGATCTCCTCGTACATGTGGACCGCCTTGTTCTCCAGCCCGGCGTGGCACCCGTGCGAATCGCCGTGATCGGCGACGAAGACGATGGTCGTCTCGTCATACAGGCCGGTGTCGCGGAGGTAGGCGAGGAGCCGGCCGATCTGCTCGTCGATGCTCGACATGAACCCGTAGTAGTGCCTGAGCGCGGTCGCGAAGAACTCCCACGGCTGGTCGAAGCGGCGCCACACGTCGTGGATGCCGGGTTTGTCGATGAGGGGATCGGCGAAGTTCGGCCAGGGCGGAATGGCCAGGTCCCGATACGCATCGAGGTGCCGGGTGGGCGCGTAGAACGGCTCGTGCGGGCCCCAGAAATTGAGCTGGAAGTAGAACGGCCCCTCCCCCGATCGGAGGCGATCCAGGTGCCGGATCGCTCGTTCGACGAGATAGAACTCGTTGGTCGACTCGACGGGCGAGGTGACCTCCCCCCAGTGCGTGTGATTCGGGTGCGTGTGCTTCCGGGGTTCCTGGTGGACGACGAATTCGAGCCCGTTGGATCGCAGGTACTCCTGGAACAGCGGGTAGTCGTAACCGCCGCCGCCGTGTCCGGGGAAGTCATCGCCGATGAAGCCTCGGGTCGTGGGAAGTGCGTTGCCTCCTGTGAAGTACCAGTCCGGAAACGGGGCCGTGTCGGTCCCCGGCTCGGTCCGGTCGAAGCCGAGATGCCACTTGCCGGTGTATCCGCAGCGGTAGCCGGCCGCGGCCAGGCGGCGGCTCAGGAGCTCCGGGGTGTCGGGCAGATCGTGGACCCGGCATCCGTAGCCGCGCGTGTTCGTCTGAATGCCGTGATGCGACGGCTGCAGCCCGGTCATCAGGCTCGCCCGCGCCGGCGAGCACACCGCGCAGTTGGTGTAACCGTTGTCGAACACGATGGCGTCGCGGGCGAAGCGGTCGAGGTGCGGCGTCCGGCAGAGGCCGTCCGGGTCGTAACAGGAGAGCGTGTCCGCTCGCTGCTGGTCGGTGAGGATGAGGAGGATGTTCTTGCCGTGCACGACTCGATCGATACGCGGATGCGGCGAGAGGGAGCGTCAGGCGGCCCCGGCCGCTGCCCGTTCGCGGGTGGCCGCCGTGGGCACTTCCGGGGCGAACTGGTAGTCGGGCTCGCGTTTCTGCCGCTCGAGGATCCCGTCGATCTGCGTCCACGTTTCCCGCAAGCCCCGCGTGCAGCGCGGCATGTCGTGCCGGATCAGCCGGTGCAGCCGGCCGAGCCGGTAGCACGGCACGGCGGCGTACATGTGGTGCTCGGTGTGGTAGTTCATGTGCCAGTAGAGGAACTGCAGCACCGGGCTCAGGTAGATGGTGCGGCAGCACACCCGGAAGTCCGTGACCTCGTCCGTGAGGCCGATGTGCTGCGCCTCGTTGCAGAGCCGTTGCAGCCAGCCGCCGAACGCGCGCGGAAAGGTGATCACCAGCGGCACGACCCACAGGCCGTTCGCCAGTGCCGCGGCGGCGATGGCCAGGTGCCCGAGCAGCACGATGCGGTCCCAGTTGCGCCGCAGGCGGCGCAGCTCGGGCTCGCTCGGCGGGAACAGGTCCGCGATCCAGGAGCCTTCCGGGCCGACGTAGCCCAACGCGGTGCGGGCGTAGCCGTGCAGGACCGTGGGGATGTAGCGCAAGTCGACGATCCCCCACTTCCAGATGCCCTTGAGGTCGAAGGTCCGCGGGAACTCCACCTCGCGGTCGGCGGGGGGGTGGAGCGTGTACTTGTGGTGCGCGGTGTGGCTGGCCCAGAACACGTGATGGTTGTACCAGCCGATGAACGAGTAGACCCGCAGGAACAGCCGGTTGAGCCACCGGGTCCGGAACACCGAGTCGTGTATCAGCTCGTGAAAGCCGTTGACGATGAAGTGCCAGAAATGCCCGTTGACGAGCACCAGCACCGCCGTGACGTACCACGGCCAGTGGAGGGAGGAGTAGATCGCCGCGCCCGACGTCGCGGCCAGCACGGCCAGGAACCCAAGGGTCTGCGCGAACCCGAGCAGGTCGCTCCGCTGATTCAGCTTCGCAAGTTCGCCACGCGGGACCGGGCAACGGTACCAAGTGATGCGGTCAGCCATGCGGGAGAAGCCTACGCGGAGCCCGCTGCCGGAGTCCAGATTCTGCTCTCCAGCGCCACGTGGGTGCAGCCGGCCTGCTTGAGCCAGTCGGCCAACTCCAGCAGCTGATCGGTGGTGGTCGGTCTCCTTGCCCCGCGTAGCGACGAGCTCGGCTCATACGTGTCTGACGAGACCAGTCGGACGGAGGACGACCGCGTGGCGTGGAGGCCGGGTCCGGCTCTTACGAGTTCGCGCTTACCAGCGGCGGGAGCTCAGCCACGAACTGGTAGCCGGGATCGGTCTTCTGCCGCTTCTGAATGGCGGCGATCTGCTTCCAGGTCGCCGGGGGATTACCTACAAAAGTAACCATCGCGCCCTGATCGGGAGCGCGGCGGTCATGTGGTGATCGCCTCCCAACTCGCTTCTGCATCCGCGAGCGCCGCCTGGGCTTCATGGTATTCGGCGAGAGACCGCAGGAAGTCGTCTCGGTCAGGGATTACGAGTGTCTCCCCTTCGGGCGAGACCGTCACCGAGCCCATGGGCGCCCCCCCGACCTCGGCCGTTCCCGGCCTGCGTCCTGGACGAATACGAGGTTTCTCCTGATCTGTGGTGGCGTTGCCGATCTTTGCGAACGCTCGGCCCATCTCCTTGAGCTTGTCATGCAGGCATGCCACATGACGTCGCTGCATCTGCATCCGGCGGTAGGCCGCCCCGACCAGCCTGTCCTGTTCGTTTTCGCTCATGCCCGCAATGGTACCGCATCCGCTTGACACGCGCCGCCCCGGCGGTTACTCTTATTCTATAATGAAAGCGCGCAGGAACGGAGGCGGGCCCGGGAAGAGTCACCGGAAGGGCATCTCCATCCAGACGCTGATGAGCATGTTCCCCTCGGACGAAGCGGCAGAGCAGTGGTTCATCGAGAGCCGCTGGCCGGACGGCATCACCTGCGCGCGGTGCGGCTCCGACAACGTCCAGGAGAAGACATCCCACCCGCGGATGCCGCACCGTTGCCGGTCCTGCCGGAAGTTCTTCTCGGTGAAGCACGGCACCGCGATGGAGAGTTCCAAGATCGGCTACCAGGCGTGGGCGATCGCCGTCTACATCATGGCGACGGGCCTCAAGGGCACCAGCAGCATGAAGCTGCACCGCGACCTGGACATCACGCAGAAGAGCGCCTGGCACATGGCGCACCGCATCCGGGAAAGCTTCGACGAGAACCCGGATCTGTTCGAGGGGCCGGTGGAGGCCGACGAGGCGTACTTCGGCGGCAAGCAGAAGAACCGGCACCGCGACGAGCGCCGCTACGATGGCCCCGGCCGGTCAGGCAAACGGGTCGTGGCTGGGGTGAAGGATCGCGCCACCAACCGCATCAGCGCCGCCACCGTCGAGACGACGAGGCGCCGCGAGTTGCAAGGATTCGTCGCCCAGCGGGCGAGCGTCGGAGCCGACCACTACACTGACGATCTGGCCAGCTACCAGGGCCTGCCGAACCACACGGCCGTCCGCCACTCGATGGGCGAGTACGTCCGAGGGCAGGCCCACATCAACGGCATGGAGTCCTTCTGGTCGATGATGAAGCGAGGCTACTACGGCACCTACCACCGGATGAGCCCTGCCCACCTGCAGCGGTACGTCAACGAGTTCGCGGGCCGCCACAACCAGCGCTCCGACGACACCATCGACCAGATGAGGGGCATGGTGCGTGGGATGGTCGGGAAGCGACTCCGGTACAAGGACCTCGCGGTCGGCCGCCAGAACCCCGACGCCCGCGCCACGTAATCGTGGTCAGCCTATGACCACTGGCGAAGCAAGTCGTCCGCAGCGGTCTTCAATTGCTGGGCGATAGCCTTGACGGCTTCATGGGTCGTGGCACCGACCTCAGTCATCAGCAACCTCGCAGGTGGCTCCGGCTTGACCACGACTGGTATCGTGGCGATCGCGTCATCTGCATTCAGCTTCGGATTCGCCTCGCTCGTCGCATGTAGATCGAACGACACTCGGACATTGCCCTGATCGTAGAGATGCTCGATGTTCCGAATGCTGATCGTGAGACCGCCAGTGGTCATAAGCTCTTGCATCCTGTAACTATTCAGCCGTGGCGGACGGTCTGAGGCAGGGAGGGATCATGGGGCGGCCTTCGAAGACGGACCTGAGGGCGTCGAGCACGTTGCCGCCGTTCTTGCGGATCGTGGAGATATAGGCTCTGGTCCGGCAGAAGGCGGCTGCACCTTCAGCGCTGCGGAACGTGCCTGAGATCTTCTGCTGAACTTTCATCATGCGCAGGTCTCGTTCGGCTTGGTTGTTGGTGAACGGTACGCGAAAGTCGTACATGAAGGCGAGCACCGATCGCCAGCGGCCGGCCAACCGGAGCAGGAGATTGCGCGGCTTGCTCTGCTTCTTGCGGCCCCGCTTCTTGGGCGTACCGGGTGGCGCCGGAGGCGGCGGCGGATTGGCGGCCAGCCCAGCGTTGATGATCCTGCGGTACTCGGCGGCGAATCGTCGGCGCTCAGGCCGGTACAGCCGCCGGCGTCCCTGCTGCTGCGCACGGTCCACCGCAGCGTTCATCCTCAGCAGCAACTCCTTGAGCTCACCGGCCCACCGCTGGCGGTACTGTTCCTCGACGAACGTCAGCTCGCGCAGATGATGGGCGTTGCACAGCGCGTGCCCACACTGATAGCGAAAGTAGCTCTGCCAGTGATCGTGCAGCGCGATCCCCGCGAAGTTCGGCAAGATGCCGATGTCCTCACCGGCCTGCTTGCCCCGCTTCGCGTGCTCGGCGTAGTGGGTCAGCCGCTCCGTGCTCGCCACGTGCAGCCACCGCAGGTGGCCGTCGACGCTCATCCCGGTCTCATCGAAGCCGACCACCGGCTGGCCGCCGATCGCTTCACGAATCATCTCGCTGACGCCCGCCAAGCGCTCGGCGCAGGTGGCGTTGATGTTCACCAACGTGCCGACGCTGATCGGGATCGAGAACAGGTCCGCGAACCACTCGGCCGCCCTCTGATACGGCAGCAACCCGTAGTTCTTCAGGTATGCGGCCACCGCTTGCAGCCGCTCGCCGTACTGCACCGGCTGCCGGACCGGCTCAGGGAATGTGGCCACCGCGGTCTTCCCACAGTCCGGGCAGCGTTTGCGCTCGGCGCGGTGCTCGGTGACCTGCGCCGCCAGCGGCGGCACCTCGAACACCTGCCGACGTTCGTAGTCGGCCACCGGCTCGTCGGCCAGCGATCGTCCGCAGCCGCACCGGTCCACCGCGTGCACGGTGACGAGGTCGGGATGCTCACTCTGGCTCAAGGTCGCACCAGGATGGTTCGGCTGACCCCCGTGACGCTTTCCGGTGCGCTGCCGGCGGGAGGCCGTGCGGCTGTGTTGCTTGCGTTCGAAGCTATCTCGCGACGGCGGCTTGCCGCTGTCGTGGCTGTCCTTCTTCAGTTCTTGGAGTTCCTGCTCCAGCGCCGCGATCCGCTCGATGAGAGCCTCGATCAACGCGATGACCGCGTCTCGGCCAGCATCGTAGGCCGCACCTATCTCTTGGCGCGTGAGCTTGAAGCTCGCGTCCATTGCGCCCCTCCCGACCGCGAGAATAGACCAGCAATGCCGAACACGTACAGCGCCCGAGACAACTTACAATCTTCAGGTCGTGGTTACGCTGACCCATGGGCTGCCACTACGCCTGAATAGTTACTGCATCCTTTTCCGTCCCCCTCGCGATCGATGGTTCGTTTGACGCGCGGGAGGCGGATCCGCTACCGTTGGTATTGACTGTTACCGTCGGTAAGCGGACCAGCCATCCGCTGAGGCGAAAGTTGAGGCCGCCCCATCAAGGGGGCGGCCTCGCTTTGTCAGGCTCTTATCGTATCACGGCGTCACCCGCTGCATGACGAGGTAGCAACTCTGCCCGCCGAAGGCGAAGCACACCGTGTTCTGATCGACCCGCACCCCCGCGCTACTCATCTCACGCCAAGTCTGACCGTTGGTCGAAAGGCCCAAGAGGCCACCGGACACCCGCCAGAACCCATTGTCGTCCAACGGAGGGCCAGACTCCTTAGCATCTGAATACATGTGCCAGATCAGCCGCCCGTTGCTTCCCATCGTCACGACGGCATGCGCGTTCGGCCAATCATCTCCGTAGACCCAGCGCCACGACGATCCCGACAGATGGGCGCTCTGCAGCGTGGTGCCAGCGGAGACCTGCGTACTGGTCGGCAGACTCCCAGCGGCCACGGTCGCTCGGGCGAGTTGCTCGCTCGCTTGGTCGATGTGCTCCTGGGTGATCTCGCAGGCGGCCATCAATACCACGGCCGCCGCGATCGCGATGGGGATCGGACGCATTCGCCGCCTGGCGAACTTTTCTCGGAGCCGCTGCTCGGCCGCCTGCGGTAGCACATGGTGGAGATTCATGATCCACCTCCTGATGCGTGCCCGGCAAAAGGTGCCGGGCCGTATTCAGTACAGGCGACCAAGCGCTGACGCGCACTGGTATCCATGGTCCCGGTCTGTTCACTCCGGGCTAGGGTAGCTACTCCCCGGCCCATGCGGAGCTCTTGTATTCGACCAGCGACCCGGCATGAGCCGCGCCAGACCTGGTCGCCTGTACTGTTGACGGAGGATTGTGCACGAGAGTAACCTATGGCGCAATGGCCAAGGGCGATACGATGGCGACCGCCAACTCCATCGGCGCGATTCTCGCGCGGATGGAACTCAACGAGGACAACGACCACGACGACGCGCAAGCGCCGCCGTTCGTCCTGCGGCCACCACGCGGGCCGATGCGTGGGTCGCGCACCGGCCTCCCGCCCACGCAGAAGCGGCTTGACCAGATTCTCCGACGGAAGGGGTTCTGATTCATGTCGAGGGGGGTACAGGAAAGGAGAGACCGATGCCTGAACCAGAGAATGACGCCCCGAAGCGCGGCCCCGGTCGACCACGCAAGCACCCGTTCCCGTGGGATCAGCCGCTGGGCGTGAGCCCGCGCGTGCTGGCGATGGCGGTGCTCAGGCCCCCGAAGGCCAAGCCTCGCACTGACGAGGAGGAGACCGATCCGTCGCCCGATCAACCCTGATCGGCGGGCATGGTTACTTTAGTAGGTAATCCCCGGTCGCCGCCAGGCCGCGCGGGCAGTGTGGCAGGTCGTCGCGGATCAGCCGGTGCAGCCGGCCGAGGTGATAACACGGCACGGCGGCGTACATGTGGTGCTCGATGTGAAAGTTCATGTGCCAGTACAGGAAGCGCACGAACGGGCTCAGGATGATCGTCCGCGAATTGAGACGAAAGTCGTCGACGTTGTCGGTGAGTCCGATGTGCTGGCTTCCGTTGCAGAGGAACCACAGAAAGCTGCCGCAGAAGGTGCCGAAGCTGACCACGAACGGCAGCAGCCACAGCTCCAGCGCGAACGATGCCGCCCACACCGCCACGTGCCCGACGAGGATCCAGCGTGCCCACTTGAAGTAGCGACGCCGCAACGTCGGGTCGGATTCGGGAAACAGCTTCCGCTGCGTGTCGGTGAGCCGGCCGAGCGCCGCGCGCACGGTCCCGCCGACCGCGACGTACGCCTTGCGCACATCCACGATCGCCGCCGCGAAGTACGTCCGGAGCGTGATCTTCCCCGGCAGCATCACTTCCGGATCATCCGGCGGATGCAGCGCGTATCGGTGGTGCCGGGAGTGGGTGGCCCAGAACCCCACCGGATTGTGCCAGCCCAGGAAACTGATGACCGCCAGGAAGAACCGGTTGAGCGACCGGGTCCCGAACACCGAGTCGTGCACCAGTTCGTGGAAGCCGTTGATCGTGAATGACGCGCACATACCGTGCACGAAGCACAGCGCCACCACCGCCGGCCATGGCAGCCGACCGAGCGACAGCACGGCCGCAGACCCCGTGCACGCGAGCAGTCCCAGGTAGCCGCCAGTTTGCAGCAGACCCTTCCAGTCGCTGCGCCGATTGAGGCTGATCAACTCCTCGCGGCTCACCGGCGAGCGGTACCATCCGATCCTGCGCGGCCTCATCGCTGTAAGTCCCTAAATGTCGTCGGGGCGTTCGTGTCGACGGCTCCTGCTTCCCACCAGCGGCGGATGCAGTCGGCGGCGTGGCGGGCGATCACCTCACGCCTGCTGCGGCTCCAGCCGCTCTCGATAACCGTGATCAGGCCGTCGTAGCCGTGCCGCCTGCAGGCGGACAGGATCGCCGGCCAGTCCTGCACGCCGGCCGCGTCCGGCAGTGAGTTGACCCAGCCCTGCCCGTCGTGCACGAGGAAGGGAGGCTCGGAGCCCGCCGCACGGCGGAAGGAGTGCACGAGCACGTTGCGCGTGTGCGGCAGCAGCGACGGAATGCAGCCCAGGTAGTCCTCGCCCGCAGTGTGCAGGTGCGCGGAGTCGTAGAGCAGGCCGTAGTTGCGATGGGCAACCTGCGCGAGTACGCGGTGGGTGCCGGACACCGTTTGCAGGTCGGTGCCGACGTGGTTGTTGCCGGCCAGCGCGACGCCATGCGCCTGAGCGCGCTCCGCGGCCTCGCGCAGCCAGGTGGGGTTCGAGCTGATCTTCAGCAGACGGCAATCGAGGTCGGCGCAGAGTTCCAGGTAGCGGTCGAGGAACGCGTCCCGTTCGGCGCCGCCGGCAGGCAGTCCGCGCGCGGTCAGGCAGGTGACCGTCAGCCCTTCGCCCCGGACGGTGTCCGCAAGCTCCCGGCGGCGGGCCGGCGGGGCATCCGGCGCGATCTGGGTCCGGCGAAGCTCCACGCCGCCGTATCCGGCCGAGCGCGCGATCCGGCAGAACCGGGCGAACGACACCGACTGCGCCCGGTAGCGCTCCTCGAACAGGAACCCGCTCAGCGCCAGCAGCACGGGGTTACGCCAGCGCCGCGCGTACCTCTGCGCCGAGCCGCTTGTAGGCGGCGTCGTCGTGCGCGTGCCCGTAGCGCCACGCCCCCCGCCAGCCGGTTTCCCGCCGAATGTCCAGCAGGTCGACGCAGATCGTGAAGCCCGCTCCGTAGATGGCCAGCCCGAACGCGTCGCCCTGCGGGGTGGCCGGGGCCATGTCCCACATCAGCCACGTCGGGATGCAGTGGTCGGGGTAGCTCGCCAGGCCCTCGTCGGCCTGCAGGTGCGTGTCGAGGATGAAGGCGATCCGGTGCGCGGCGAGCTTCAGGATCTCCTCCCGGCGGTAGCCGGGCGCGTGGTCGTTCGCCGCCGCCAGGTCGTAGAACGCGTCGAACTCCTCGCACGGGAACAGGTTGTCGTCATACGCGGGGTGGTACATCTTCGCCAGCACCGAGTCGATGAGCGTGTCGGCGCGCGGCACCGTCAGTCCCAGCGGCTCGAGCACGGCGATGATGATCTTGAAGGTGGTCTGGATGCCCCGGCCCCAGAAGCCGGTGTCCGGGTCCTGCCGTGAATACACCCAGCGCAGGCACTCCAGCAGCGGGTCGATCGGCGTGGTGCCGGCCAGGTGCCAGTCCGCGAGACGCTTGACCATGCGGCCGACCCAGCTCCAGTTCGGCTCGACGCTCTTGATCCAGGGCAGGACCCGCTCGGGCTCGTCCTGTTGCGGCCAGTCGGGCGGCGGCGGGATCTGCAACTGGTCGACGCCGTCCACGCCGTACCCACGCAGGCAGCCGTGCGAGTACTGGTTCATCGCCTCCTTGTGGGCGGCGGTGGGCGGCCACGGCTCGGCCGTGTCGTCCCAGTTCGGCGGCTTGTAGGCGAGCAGCGCGGGGTCCTCGTAGCTGCCCGGCGCCACCTGCAGCGACTCGATCCACTCCCGTCCGAGCCGCTGCTGATCGGCGTCGAGCACGCGGTCCAGGATGCCCGCCTCCTTGAGCTGCCCCAGGATGTAGTTGGTGGCGGCCACGTTCGCGCTGCGAACCGAATCGACCGCCCAGCTCATCCGGAACGGCGCCTGCGGGTCGCGCACCCGGTCGGCCCAGCGCACGAAACCGTCGCTCGCCGCCGTGAGCCGTTCCACGGCTGTTGCCTTTAATCGCTCGAGGTCCTGTTCCAGAAATGACGTGTCCATCGCGCCGCCTCGGTCCTCCCGTCAGAGCGGATGATAGTCGCTGCCGGGTAGCATTATTGATCGATACAGCTATATGGTCCACCCGTGATGAAGACCACGATCGACATTTCCGACGATCTTCTTGCCCGGGCGAAGGAGCTTTCCGCGCGGGAGGGCTCAACCCTGAAGGACTTGGCCGAGGAGGGGCTGGAGCTTGTCATCGAGCGTCACACGAATCGGTCCAGGGCCTGCATCCGCCCGGTGGTGGTCGACGGCGCCGGACTCTCCGACCGGTTCCGCGGAGCGTCCTGGGCAGAGATACGGGCCGAGATCTACGGGGGTGAGACCGGAAGCCCCGGCGGTCCGGCACGCGGGCCGAGCGAGTGATCGCAGTCGACACCAACATCCTGGTGTATGCCCATCGAGCGGATTCTGAGTGGCACCAGCCCGCCCTCCGGCACCTGACGGGTCTTGCGGAGGGCAATTCGAGATGGGCCGTGCCATGGCCGTGCGTGCACGAATTCCTGGCGATCGTGACCCATCCGCGGATCTACCAGCCGGCCACACCGCCTGCCTTGGCCATCGACAGCATGCGCGTGTGGCTGGAGTCGCCGCTCTGTACCGCGATCGGCGAGGGGACTTCCTACCTGGATCGACTCGAGAAGCTGGTCGTGGACGGTGCGGTCGTCGGGGGTATGGTCCACGATGCACGAATTGCCGCCATCTGCATCCACCATGCGATAACGCTCCTGTGGACGGCGGACCGCGATCTCTCCCGATTCGGGGAGATCAAGACCTTCAATCCTTGCGCGGTAGGCCGAAGTCAGCCGTAGGAGCGGCGCGAACGAGCGCGCCCCGACCTGCGGAGATCCTCGCGTAGCCTCCATGCGGCACGAGTCCCCGTGGCCGATCGGCCCCGCCGACGTCGATGGCCTCCTGTACGACATCCGTCCCCTGCGCGTGGCGGTGATCGGCGACTTCTGCCTCGACGTCTATCTGGTGCTCGATCCGGCCGCCGCCGAGGTCTCCGTCGAAACCGGCCTGCCGACCCGCCCGGTCGCCGAGCAGCGCTATTCCCTCGGCGGCGCCGGCAACGTGGCGGCCAATCTTGCCGCGCTCGGCTGCGCGAAGGTGTGCGCCTTCGGCGTGATCGGCGATGATCCGTTCGGGGCGGAGATGGCGCGCATCCTGCGGCGCAGCGGGATCGACACCGGTGGCCTGCTGATCCAGGGCGCTGAGTGGGACACCTGCACCTACACCAAGGTGTTCGAAGCGGGTGAAGGGGAGCAGCGCGAGTCCAACCGTATCGACTACGGCACCTCCAACCGGCTGCGGCCGAAGACCGCCGGCCATCTGGTCGCGCGGCTCGCCGGCGCGCTCGCGGACGGGCTGGTCGATGCCGTGGTCATCAACCAGCAGGTGCGGAACGGCGTACACACCGAGCGCCTGCGCCGCTGCCTGCAGGATCTGATCCGCCGGCACCCGAAGACGCCGTGGGTCGCCGACAGCCGGCACTTCGCGGATGCCTTCGCGGGCACCGTCCGGAAACTCAACGAAGCCGAGGCCGCGGCCGTGGCGGGAGGCGCGCTCGCCTCAGGCGGCCCGGCCCGGCCCGCTCCCGCGGCCGCGTGCGAGCTGTTCCGGCGCTGGGGGAAGCCGGTGTTCGTGACCCGCGGGGACCGTGGCTGCCTGGCCTGCGCCGCTGGTGGGGTGATCGAGCTGGCGGCGCCGAGTGTGCCGACCGACGTGGACCCGGTCGGCGCGGGCGACGCGTTCCTGGCCGGACTCACAGCCGCTCTGGCGGCAGGCCGTGACTCGGGCGCGGCAGCGGCGTTCGCCGGACTGGCGGCCGGCGTCACCGTCACCAAACTGCACCGCACCGGCACCGCCTCGCCCCGCGAAATACGCGAGCTGGCGCGTCGGCAGATTCAGTAGTGAGCGACCTCGAAGCGTTAGGTCGCGCCGTCGGGCGGCAGCCGGCGCTTGCGCCGCATGCGTTCGTAGGACTCCGGCGTGCCGTCGTGGAACGAGCCGAACCACCGGTCGAACGGGATGCCCGTGGTGCCGTAGTTGCACTCGAAGTGGCGATGGTGCAGGTAGTGGAAGTAGTTGTCGATCGAGATCCGCGTGTCGCTGTCCTTCTTGAGGACGAGCTGGTCGAACCCGGCATGCCCCACCGCAGGACCGATGGCGGGACGCTGCATCAGGTACAGCATGTGGATCGGGTGGGACGGCACCACCAGCAGGATGAGCCAGCGCGTGAAGTAGAGCAGGTGCTCGATCGGGTGCATGGACAGCCCCGACCAGGGGCCGACGTTGGTGTTGCGATGGTGCAGGTAGTGCGCGGCCTTGTAGAGCGGCTTCCAATGCGTGATTCGGTGGACGACGTAGAAGTGAAAGTCCTGCCAGAACGGCAGCACCAGGAAGAACGCGAAGTGCCACACGGGATTGGCGCGCAGACCGGCGAACGGCAATACGCCGTGGCCGTAGGCCCAGAGCAGCAGCACCTCGTACAGCGTCCAGATGGTGGCGCCGCTGGCGATGCTCCAGAACATGTTGTCCCAGGTCTGGTTGTTGAACAGGAACGCCTTGCTCTTCGTGCTCGGCCAGCGCTTGTTGTACTTGAAGCGCGTGTCCTGCGTGCGCCGCCAGTACAGGACCACGTGCCAGACGCCGGCGAGCACCAGCAGCATCGCCACGTTGCGCGCGTACATCGGCAGGATCCAGTCGGCGCGCAACTGCGTGAAGGTCGTCAGGTCGTGCGCGCCCGGCTGCAGGAACCGCCAGGTGACCCAGGCGAGCCCGTAATAGAAGGCCGCGCCGAACGGCCACAGGAATCCCGGAAACCCGATCAGGAAGCGCAGCAGCTTCGCAGGCTGCGGCGGCCAGACGAAAGGCTGGCCGGCCTGCAGCACCCTGGGCACCCATTCGCCTCTGGAGTCCCGCGTCGCCGCGCCGTCGTCGACGCGAGCGTTTACTTCTTCCGGCGCCCGAGCCTGAACGGTATCAGCCATCGGCACACCATGGTCCGCATGCGCCAGGCTGTCAACGACGCGCAGGCCGGTGCCCGGCTCAGACGGCAGTGAATCCCCCGTCCACGGGAACGACGGCCCCGTGCACCATGTCGGCCAGGTCGCTGAGCAGCCAGGCCACCGCGTGCGCCACGTCCAGCGGCCGCGCGAACCGGCCGCGCGGAATGCGGGCCATCATCGGCTCCCGCCTGGCCGGGTCGCTCCACGCCAGATCCGCCATCGGCGTCAGCGTGACCGTCGGATTGACCGCGTTGACCCGGATGTCGTGCGGTCCCAGCTCCAGCGCCATCACGCGGGTGAGCTGGTCCAGGGCTCCCTTGGAGGCGCCGTAGGACGCATGATCGGCCAGCCCCCGCATCGACGCCTGGCTCGACAGGTTGACGATCGCCCCACCGCCGCGCGCGATCATGCCGCGGGCGATCACCTGGGTGACGATCAGGACGGCACGGACGTTGACCGCCATCGTCGCATCGAAGGCGTCGGCGGTCGTCTCCAGGAACGGCTGCGGAATGGAGATGCCGGCGTTGTTGACCAGCAGATCGGCATCCCCGGCCTGTTCGGCGGCCCGCCGGGCCTCCCGCGCATCGCTCAGGTCGGCGAGGATCGTGCTGCAGCCCGTCTCCGCCTGGAGGGTCTCCAGGTCCTCCGCGGTGCGGCTGAGCGCCGTGACCTGCGCCCCGAGCTCGCCGAGCAGCGCGGCGATCTCCCGCCCGATTCCCTTGCCTGCGCCGGTCACCAGCGCGCGCTTGCCGCGGAAGTCGATCTCCATGGCGCCCATCTTCCCGGCCGTCATCCCGCGCCCAGGTCGATCTGGACCTTGACGCTGGTCGGCGGCATGGCGCACGCGTAGTCGAACGCGCGCACGCTCTCGTCGAAGGCGAACGTGTCGGTGATCAGGGGCTTCACGTCGATGCGGCCGCTTGCCATCAGCGCCAGCGCGCGCGGATACACGTGTGCGTAGCGAAAGACGGTCTCGATGCGCGCCTCCTTGACCTGCGCCGCCACCACGTCGAAGGCGACCGGCTCTCCGGGCATGCCGATCAAGACCACCCGGCCGCCCGGAGCCAGCGGTTCGAGCATGCCCGCGGCCGCCGCCGGGCTGCCCGAGCACTCGAACACGATGTCGGCGCCCCAGCCGTCGGTGAGGCCGGCGGTCACCTCCGCCAGGTCCTCCTGTGCGGGGTTCACGGCGGTGACGGGACCGAGCAAGGCGGCCAGCTCAAGCTTGGGCTGCACGGGGTCGGCGATGACGATGCGGCTGCACCCGCCGGCCAGCGCCGCCAGCGCCGTGACCATGCCGATCGGGCCGGCGCCGATCACCACCGCGACGTCGCCCGGCTGGATGCGGGCCTTGGTGGCGGCGTGCATGCCGACCGCCAGTGGCTCGACCATCGCCGCCTCGCCGAAGCCGACGTTGTCGGGAATCCGGAAGGTGAACGCCGCCGGGTGGACGACCGTCGGTCGGAGCACGCCGTGCACGGGGGGCGTCGCCCAGAAGCGCACCGCGGGGTCGAGGTTGTAGATGCCCAGGCGGGATGCCCGGCTCGCCGGGTCGGGGATGCCCGGCTCCATGGTCACGCGGTCGCCCGCCTGCAGGTGGCGCACCGCGGAGCCCACTTCGACGACGACGCCGGCGGCCTCGTGCCCGAGCACCATCGGCGCGTCCACCACGAACGGGCCGATCCGTCCGTGCTGGTAGTAATGCACGTCGCTGCCGCAGATCCCGACCGTGTCGATGGCGATGCGCACGTCGTCGGCCGCCAACGGCTCGTCGAGGTCGATCTCGCGCAAGGCGAGTTGATGTTTCCGCTCCAGCACCAGCGCTTGCATACGCCCTCCTCCGTTCGCGTGCAAGGATAACATCGGAATTCCGCTTTCCCGACCATGAACGAGACGCTCTACAACGGCATCGTCCTGCCGGAGCCGTGGCCGCCGCGGGACGTCGATCCGAATTCGCGCGAGCCGCTGCCGGTTCCGTATCTGGAGCGCCCGCCGGCGGTGATTCCGATCGATCTGGGCCGGCAGCTCTTCGTCGACGACTTCCTGATCTCGGAGACGACGCTGAAGCGCCTGTTCGGCCGGCCCGAGATCCACCCGAGCAGTCCGGTCCTGGTGCCGGCGACCGCGCGCGAGCTGGACGGCGGACAGTGTCCGACGGCGGCCCCCTTCAATGACGGCCTGTGGTACGACCCCGCCGACCGGCTGTACAAGCTGTGGTACCTGTCGGGCTGGATGTCGACGCCCGCCCTGGCGACGAGCGCCGACGGACTCGACTGGGAGCGCGCGGAGCTGGACGTGGAGCCCGGCACCAACCTCGTCTGGCCCACGAGTCCGACCTACGAGCGGGACGGCTGCGCCGTCTGGCTGGATCTGCACGCCGCCGATCCGGCGCAACGTTACAAGATGTTCCAGTTCTATCGCAACGGCTCCGACCGGGTGGACCTCGGCGAGGAAGGATGGCTGCAGACCTCGCCGGACGGCATTCACTGGTCGAGACCGGTGGTCACCACGCACGTCGGCGACAACACCTCGTTCTTCCACAATCCGTTTCGCGGGAAGTGGTGCATGAGCGTGCGCCGCGGCTTCGAGGCGATCGCCGCCGACGGGCGCACCTACTACCACCGCATGCGGGCCTACACCGAGTCCGACGACTTCCTCGACGGAGCGGTCTGGAATCGCGATCGCGACGAGGTCCTGTGGCAGCGCGCGGACCGCGCCGACCTGCCGGATCCCACGCGGCCCGACCACCCCGTGGCCCTCTACGACCTGAACGTGACCGCGTACGAGAGCCTTCTGCTCGGCCTCTTCGCCATCTTCCGCGGTCCGGAGAACGACGTCTGCATGGCGGAGGGCGTCCCCAAGCTGATGGACCTGGAGCTGGGTTACAGCCGCGACGGGTTCCACTTCAGCCGGCCGGACCGCACCCCGTTCCTGGCCTCTTCACGCCGAATCGGGGACTGGAACCGCGCCTACCTGCACGCCGCGGGCGGTCTCTGCGTGGTGGTCGGCGACGAGCTGCGCTTCTACTTCGCGGGCTTCTCCGGCGATTCGCCGACCCTCGGACCCGGGCAGGCGGGCGACCGCGGCATCAACCGGTACCGCATGTACGCCGGCGCCAGCACGGGGCTGGCCACGCTGCGCCGCGACGGCTTCGCGGCGATGGCCGCCGGCGACGAGGCGGGTTCGCTCGTCACCCGTCCGCTCTCGTTCAGCGGCGCTCACCTGTTCGTCAACGCCGCCTGCGCGGACGGGGAGCTGCGCGTCGAGATTCTGGACGAGAGGGGCAAGGTAGTGCCCGGATACGCGGCCACCGACTGCCTGCCGCTGGCCGGCGACTCGACCCGACACCGGATGGCGTGGCGGGGCGACGCGAGCCTGGCGCGGCTCGCCGGCCGGCCGGTTCGCTTTCGGTTCTACCTCCGCCGGGGGGCGCTGTACGCCTTCTGGGTGTCCGGGACCCTCCGGGGCGAGAGCTCGGGCTACGTCGCCGCCGGCGGACCCGACTTCGACGGCCCCACCGACACGGTCTGAGGAGAGCTTCCCTCCAGCAACAGCGCCGTAGGCGGAAGCGGATAGAGCTGCGTAACAGTCTCAGGCAGCGTGGACATGAGCGAGGTGCGGCCGTGTAAAATCAAACGAGGGCGCGTGTCTCGTAACATGCCGACGCACCGGTGACAAGAAGAGCGAGAGGGGAGTGTGCATGCAATCGACGTCATTGAAAGCGAAGATGGCGAACATCATTCGCGACTTGCCTGACGACGCGAACATCGAAGACGCGATGGAGAAGCTGTTACTTCTCCACAAGATCGAAAAAGGAATCGCACAAGTCGAAGACGGACGGACCGTTTCACACGAAGAGGCAAAGCATCGATTGCGCCGATGGCTCGATTGATATGGACTTCGCAAGCCGTTGAAGACCTGGAGTCCACTTGTGATCACATCGCTCGGGACTCACACCACTACGCCCGAATGTTTGCGTGCGCCGTGATAAGGCGCTGTGTCCCAGCGGGTGGGAGCCCGCCCGGCAACTGTCGCTCCAGCCGGAAGCAGTCGGAGCGGTGCAAGGAGGTAACGAATTGGACTGAAGCACTCCGATGACAAAGGATCGCCGTTGGGCGATTCAGCGAGCATGCAGGCCGTAACGTGAGTGAACGCCGAGCAGGCCTCGAAACGCTTGATGCGGAAGCCGACCCGCCGTAAACACGGGGAAGGCTGGCAGCGGTCGGGAAGCGAGCGACACGAGCACCGGCCGGATCCGCCGGGGTAATGGCGACGGCATGTATGCAACAGGGAGACAGCAGCAACACGGGAAGCCCCGTCGGAGGCGTGTACGCGTGAACCGGGAATCCGTGAGGACCAGCTCGGGTCGGCGGGGTGACGGAGAGGCTCGTAGTACCGTGGATGTCGGGTAATGCTGACGGAGGGAAGGAGCCTCAGTTCGAGAGGGGCGCAACAAGGAGGCAGGGATATGGAGACTGGCGGAAGCCTAGCAGCTCCGGAAAGCGTTCGGAAACTCCAGACGGCGCTACATGCGAAAGCGAAGGAATCTCCAAACCTTCGATTCTATTCACTGAGCGACAAGGTGTGGCGAGCCGATGTCTTGCAGGCCGCTTGGCAAGCAGTCCGCCGTAACGGCGGTGCTGCCGGCGTGGACGGCGAGACGGTGCAGCACATCGAGGCGCAAGGGGTGAGTCGATGGCTTGGAGAACTGGCGCGGGACTTGAAGGAAGGCACCTATCGACCGGGCGCGGTGCGGCAGGTGCTGATCCCCAAGAAGCAAGCAGGGAAGTACCGACCACTGGGCATACCGTGCGTTCGGGACCGGGTCACGCAGACGGCGGCACTGATGGTGCTGACACCGATCTTCGAAGCGGACCTGCAACCGGAGCAGTACGCCTATCGGGAGGGGTGCAGCGCGCAGGACGCAGTGAAGCGCGTGCACGGGCTGCTGAACCGGGGCCACCGGGAGGTGGTCGACGCGGATCTGTCCAACTACTTCGGCGAGATTCCGCACGCCGAGCTGATGTGCAGCGTGGCCCGCCGCGTAAGCGATGGGCGTCTGCTGGGCTGGATCAAGGCGTGGTTGGAGATGCCGGTGGAGGAGGACGACGGTGATGGCGGCACCCGCCGCACGAACCGGGCGCGACGGGAGAGGAAGGGGACGCCGCAAGGTGCACCGATCTCCCCGCTGATCAGCAACATCTACATGCGACGCTTCATTGTGGGCTGGAAGGCGCTGGGCTATGCTCGGCGCTTCGACGCAGAGATCGTGAATTACGCAGACGACTTCGTGGTCTGCGGCAAAGCTCCCGCGGAAACGATGAGGGGCGCCGTTGAGGACCTGATGCAACGTCTGCGGCTGCCGATCAACGCGACGAAGACCCGAAACATACGCGTACCGGAGGAACCGTTGGAGTTTCTCGGGTACCGCATTGGACGCAACTACCGCCGAGACACGGGGCGTGCCTACATCGGCACGCGCCCGAGCCGGAGCAGTGTAGTGAGCGTATGCCACAGGATCAGCGAGTTGACGCAGCGTAGGTACGGACTCCTGGACTCGGAAGTGGTAGTGCGCCGCCTGAACCGAGTGATCGAAGGGTGGGCGAACTACTTCCAACTGGGACAAGTCAGCCCGGCCTACAACGCCGTCGACAAGCATGCGATCAGGCGGCTGCGCCGGTGGCTGTGCCGCAAGCACAAGGTGCGGACCGGGAAGTACGTGCGCTTCACGGATGAGCGACTCTGGAAAGACCATAGCCTCACCCGCCTTGCCCTGCGCCCGGCACACTTTCCGTGGGCGAAGGCATGATCTCGTCCGAGAGCCCGGTGCTGGAAAATGGCACGCCGGGTTCGATGAGCGGGGAGAGGAAACGCGGCTATGGTGGAGATTGAGGCACCGGCGTGTGCGAAAGCTGCCGGCAACAGCTACTCCCTACTACCTACGGCAAGGGCGCGCCTCTCCTCGACTCTACTCCTGTCTGGGAGTCAGCATGTAGTTCCATTCGCCGTGAAACGTGTCACGCTTGAGGTTCAGCGCCTGCATCTGTTCGTCGCTCACCGACTGCCCCGTCGGGTAGCTGTTGTGGTCCAACTCCGAGCGGATCGTCAAGCCGCTCTTGGTCCTCGTATGCCCGATCAGGTTCACCACCACCTCCCGGCTCACCAACGGCCGCCCACGCCAGTTCTCGGTGATGTGGCAGAACATCCGATGCTCGATCTTGTTCCACTTGCTCGTCCCCGGCGGAAAGTGACACACCGAGATGCGTAGCCCGGTGGCGTCGGCGAACTTCTGCAGCTCCACCTTCCACAGCCGACTGCGGCTGCCGTTCGAGCCGCCTCCGTCGGCGGTGATCAGTAACCGCTTCGCCAACGGATAGGCCGCCCGGCCCATACGGAGCCACCACCGCCGCAGCGTCTCCACGGCGAACACCGCCGTGTCGTGATCCTCACCGACGCTCACCCAGCCGCTGTCACGGGTCACGTCGTAGACCCCGTACGGGATTGCTTTGCCCAGCTCCTTGTCGACGAAATCGTGCACCTTGACCCGCTCCGGTTGGCGCTTCGGACGCCACTCTCGGCCGCCGTTGTGAAACGCCCCTATCAGCTCCTTTTTCTTGGTGTCCACAGAAACTACCGGTTGCCGCAGGGCCTGAAAGGCGCGCACTCGACGGTTGATTTGCTTGAACTGCGCGTCGCGGTCGGCATGCTGGGCGCCCTCCAGCGTCTTGCGGTTGGCCTGCAGGCTATAACCCAACTCGTGCAGCAGCCGGTTGACGGTCCGCTCGCTGACCGGATGACCGGCGGCAGTCAGTTCCGCGGCCAACCGCGCGGCGCTGCTACAGGTCCACAGCAACGGCCCCATCGGATCGCCTCGGGTGACCGGATCGACCAGCCGTTCCAGCGCCCGCGCCAGCTTCGGGTCGCCGGCGGTCAACGGCTTGCGGCCCGCGCCCGGTCGTCGCAGGCGCGCGGTGTCGGGTCGCGCACCGGCTGTTTCGTTGGCATCAAGTTCCTTCAGCCCGGTGTGAATGGTGGTGCGTGACAGACCGGTGGCGGCGGCCACACAGGCGATGCCGCCGCGGCCCATCTGGCGCGCCTCGACCGCCGCCCAGCGTCGCCGAAGGCGCTCGTCGAACCACGGATCAAGGGCGGCGAACTTGGTCTTGACCGCTTCGGTGAGGACGGGGTTCACTGTCGCTGAGTAGATTATCGGCTCCTCCTTTCGACCACTTTATTTTGGCGAGAGCCCTTAGGCCCGCCTCGGCAACGCGGCGGGCGGCGGAGGCCAATGCGGGTTCCGGAAATGGGCTAATGGTGCAGCAATCTTGGGCAGCAGCCCACGAATAGCCATGGATTCACGAAGAAGACATCCTTCATCGTCGAATCTCCATGAGGGGGACCGGTCGGCCCGCAAGGCGAGACCGGGGCGACCGGCCCGCCCGGGCAGACACTGGATTGGTCGGACACGATCGCCGACGCCAACCTGGCCGATTCCGTCTATGCGATCGGGATGTACGGGCCGTCTCCCTGGGATCCGGGGGAGACCGAATTCTGGCTCGTCGGCACCGGTTTCAGCGCTCACTACGACGACGTGATCTGGACAACGGACACGTGGCGGACGAGCTGCCAGAACTGCTGGACGCGGTCACGGAATTCTTCCCTGAGCTCGCGGGACTGATCGAACCCCTTCGCCATCAGATCCGGCACTCGAGCCGGGGGGCGAGGGTACCTACTTCCTGGATCTGGAAAGCGTCCTCTACCACCCCGGATACGACCCCGAGCGCGAGGCCGGCGGGGCCTGGACTCCGGATCTGGCCGTGTTTCGGATCGAAACGTCGCTGAGCGACGTTACGACACGGTGCCCGTGGCCATTCAAGGACGGGACCATCAGTCTTCGACCACCGGGGGTTCATCATAGCGGTGAACTTCGCCTCGTACGGCATGCGGATCGTCGTGCCGGACCCGGACAGTGAGCCGGGCGACATGGAGGTCAGGAGGTACTTCATTCCGTTGAACTTCGGCATCGCCGTTCGCGTCGACGATGTGTGGTAACTTGGTGGACATGATCGACGAAGCGGAGCCGGCGACACCCGCGGGCAGGGACTACCCGTTCGATTCCTACCGGGCCTTCCCCGAGAACTGGAACGGCCTGACGCGCGTCTCGGACTGACGCCGCGGCACACATGGAGCCAGGCAACGAAGGCCGGAGCCACGGCTCCGGAGCCCAGACCGAAGGAGGAGACGCATGAAACGGAGTCTGATCGCATTCGTGACCATCGCGGCACTGGTGGCGCTGGCGGGTTGCAGAGGGACGACCGCGGCTCCCGACGACGAGCCAGCAGCTCCAACGCTGACCGGCGGCGCCTGGGTGGCGGAGGAACCGTGGATCGAGGACATGGACGGCAGCGCCGTCGAGGTCGGCACGGTTCACTACAAGCTCACCTTCACCACGAGCCGGTTCATCCACAACACCTTCTGGATCGAGAGCGCCAACCCGCGGAACACCGTCGAAGGCAACGATAGCGGCACGTGGCGCGCGGATGAGACGACCATCACCAAGGTCGCTTGGCAATTCCCGGTCGGAGGCGAGCCGCCGTCCGCCACTGAGTATGTCAGGAGCTACCGCTTCGAGGATGACGGAGACACGCTCGTCATGACACATTGGGCCAGCGAGCGCAGGCCGCCGATCCCCACTATGCGCGAGCTGCGCTACACGCGCGTGCCGGAGACCTTGATCATCGGCTCCTGGGGGCGGCCACGCTACCACTCCACCGATATCGAGGGCAGGGGAAGCTACATTGAGCAGTCCCTCCAGGTACTCGAGGACGGGACGTTCTCGTTCATGCGGACGACGACCCCGGATGACGGTACGGACGCAACGACGATCAGTGCCCAAGGCCGCTACACGGACGACCCGGACGAGAACTTCATTACCCTGAGCGACGTAATCCTGAACGGCGCCCCCGTGCCGACCGAGGGGTTGCGCTTTGCGTACGCATCGGGCTACGGCGACGACAAGCTCTCCCTGTCGGCCTACTGGATCGAGAGCGACGCCGACGCCTACCCCTACGGCGCGTATGACCTGTTGCTGAGGCGCCAGTGAACGTGATAGCTGCTCCCTGCGGCGCGCGTGATGTAGCGTAAAGGCTGACCGGACGCGGCGCGGGCCGGCTGTCGGGTATGAGACGAACCCGGCAGCCGGCCGTGTCACCTCTCTCTAATCGGTCATCGGCAGGTCGTCATCGTCGCGCTTCTTCTTCCGGTCGAAGCTGCGCCATTCGAAGACGGCGCGGACGATGATGATACCGGCGACGGCCACTGCCGAGGGGATCACAGCACGTCGAGGGGGTGAAACCGCACGGGGGTTAACTCCGTCGAGCAACCGGTTCCTCAGGATGGACCGGCAACACGCGGCCTGGCACCGTCGCCGGCAATCCGGTACGCGGTGCGCCCTCCGTCCAGCTCGACGCGCTCCACCTTGCCGGTCGCCACGAGGCCGGTCAGCGTGTTGCGCACCAGCCGCGGCGAGCCCGACCAGCCCGTGCCTTCCAGCCACGCACGCACCGCCTCCACCGTCTGCAGCGGCGGGAGCGCCTGCAATGCTCCCTGCACGAGGCGGTCCATGCGCACCGTGCGCTGTAGCTCGAACCGGGTCCTCCTGCTCACTCCCATCGAGATCTTTCTGCCCGTCACCGGAGCCCTATATGCAGAAACAAGCGGTAAATCTATAGGGCATACATGTAAAGACCATGGCGATTCGGCAACGAAAAATGGTAACTATTCAGCCGTGGCGGACGGTCTGAGGCAGGGAGGGATCATGGGGCGGCCTTCGAAGACGGACCTGAGGGCGTCGAGCACGTTGCCGCCGTTCTTGCGGATCGTGGAGATATAGGCTCTGGTCCGGCAGAAGGCGGCTGCACCTTCAGCGCTGCGGAACGTGCCTGAGATCTTCTGCTGAACTTTCATCATGCGCAGGTCCCGTTCGGCCTGGTTGTTGGTGAACGGTACGCGAAAGTCGTACATGAAGGCGAGCACCGATCGCCAGCGGCCGGCCAACCGGAGCAGGAGATTGCGCGGTTTGCTCTGCTTCTTGCGGCCCCGCTTCTTGGGCGTACCCGGTGGCGCCGGAGGCGGCGGCGGATTGGCGGCCAGCCCAACGTTGATGATCCTGCGGTACTCGGCGGCGAATCGTCGGCGCTCAGGCCGGTACAGCCGCCGGCGTCCCTGCTGCTGCGCACGGTCCACCGCAGCGTTCATCCTCAGCAGCAACTCCTTGAGTTCGCCCGCCCACGGCTGGCGGTACTGTTCCTCGACGAACGTCAGCTCGCGCAGATGATGGGCGTTGCACAGCGCGTGCCCACACTGATAGCGAAAGTAGATCTGCCAGTGATCGTGCAGCGCGATCCCCGCGAAGTTCGGCAAGATGCCGATGTCCTCACCGGCCTGCTTGCCCCGCTTCGCGTGCTCGGCGTAGTGGGTCAGCCGCTCCGTGCTCGCCACGTGCAGCCACCGCAGGTGGCCGTCGACGCTCATCCCGGTCTCATCGAAGCCGACCACCGGCTGGCCGCCGATCGCTTCACGAATCATCTCGCTGACGCCCGCCAAGTGCTCGGCGCAGGTGGCGTTGATGTTCACCAACGTGCCGACGCTGATCGGGATCGAGAACAGGTCCGCGAACCACTCGGCCGCCCTCTGATACGGTAGCAACCCGTAGTTCTTCAGGTATGCGGCCACCGCTTGCAGCCGCTCGCCGTACTGCACCGGCTGCCGGACCGGCTCAGGGAATGTGGCCACCGCGGTCTTCCCACAGTCCGGGCAGCGTTTGCGCTCGGCGCGGTGCTCGGTGACCTGCGCCGCCAGCGGCGGCACCTCGAACACCTGCCGACGTTCGTAGTCGGCCACCGGCTCGTCGGCCAGCGATCGTCCGCAGCCGCACCGGTCCACCGCGTGCACGGTGACGAGGTCGGGATGCTCACTCTGGCTCAAGGTCGCACCAGGATGGTTCGGCTGACCCCCGTGACGCTTTCCGGTTCGCTGCCGGCGAGAGGCCGTGCGGCTGTGTTGCTTGCGTTCGAAGCTGTCTCGCGACGGCGGTTTGCCGCTGTCGTGGCTGTCCTTCTTCAGTTCCTGGAGTTCCTGCTCCAGCGCCGTGATCCGCTGCTCGTAACGCTCGATGAGAGCCTCGATCAACGCGATGACCGCGTCTCGGCCAGCATCGTAGGCCGCACCTATCTCTTGGCGCGTGAGCTTGAAGCTCGCGTCCATTGCGCCCCTCCCGACCGCGAGAATAGACCAGCAATGCCGAACACGTACAGCGCCCGAGACAACTTACAATCTTCAGGTCGTGGTTACGCTGACCCATGGGCTGCCACTACGCCTGAATAGTTACGAAAAATGTTTCTTCGTGAATCATGGATCATCGGTAACTGTCGTCTCAGATTGCCCTCGGCGCGGGCGCTGTTGGCAGCGCGCGGCATCGAGGTGTCGGCCGGATTCCCCGGCGTGTCCGGCTTCGCCGAGTTCACCGGCGGCGCCATCATGGACGCCGCATCCGCCTGCGTCAGCGAGGCGGATTTCCGCAAGCGTCTGCACAGCCGGTAGCCGTCCGGCATGCTCGATGCCGGTGACAGTATCGTCAGCGCGCCGACTCTGAGCCGCGGCGGCGCACGGTCGTCACCCGTGTTCTCCCGTCCGGACGCGACGGCGTGCCGCGCAACCCTTGCAGACCTCGCCTGGACCGGCGCCTCATGAGCATCATGCCGGCGAGCCCGGCCACTCCGACGGACGCCATGAACGCCACCACGAGCAACGGGTGCGCTTCGCCGCTCGGCTTCCACGGTTCGCTCAGCACGGCGACCAGCACCAGCGCGACGACCGGCGCCGCGACCAGCACCGCGGCCGTCGCCTGACGCACCAGCACGCGGCGCCGAACGACGGCGCGGCTCGTGGCGTTCCTGCCGGCCACTGCGTTGCGCATGCTTGCTCCGTGGAAGGACTCGATCAGGGCGAATCCGGCAGAACGGCTGTCGTTGACTTCCCTCGGTTCTCCACCTGCCGGCCGCCGTCGCGGATGATCCCCTCCAGCTCGTCCGCCATGCTCGGAAACCCGCCGTGCTCAGAAACGCTGCGTGTGGGGATACCGGATCCGGAGGGAGGAAAGGAACGTCGGAGCATTCGCGAAACACGAATCGTGTCCATCAAATCCTCCTCGAGCACGAAGTCCGCCGGCTTCGTCTCATGCCGGAGCATCCCCCTCGCGCCGCTCGCTTGTCAACGATTCGCGAACCAGGCAGAATCCGGCGAATCGCTTCTCTTCCAGCGGCGCAGGCGGACTCAGTGGGTATTGATATGCGCGTGACCGTAGAGCTGGCGGAACCGGGTGGGCATCATCCCGACGATACCCTTGAACACGCGGCGGAAGTAGCCGACGTCGTGGAACCCGCAGGCATCGGCAACCTCCAGGACGGTCATCTCGTGTCGGGCCAGAAGCGCTCGCGCCTCCTTGATCTTGCGCCGGTGGATGGCGGGGCCGACGCTGGTGCTCAAGGCGGTCAGTCGAGAATCTGGAAGTGCGCTTCCGTCGGCTCGCGCGCCTCGCCGTTGATCGGCAGGATGTCCTGCGGGCAGGCGGAGAAGGCGACGATGACGTCCAGATCGGCCTCGAACAGCACGTAGTCGCCTGCCTTCGACAACGGCGCGGCGAAGTCAAGGCGGCCGGCGTCGTCCCAGGGGATGTTCATGAACAGGTTGAGCGGCGAGGGCGTCTCCGGCGGCGTCAGGCCGAGCTCGTAGAGGGCGGCGGCCAGGTTGTCCGTGCAGTTGTCGTGATATTCCGTGCAGCCGAGCAGGCCGTACCGATAGTCGTCGCAGGCCGCCATCAGCGTGTCGTGCGCGCCGGACGAGGTGTCCTCGACGAGCGTCAGGATCGGCCGGCGCCGGTTGCTGTAGAGCGCGTCGCCAACCTCCGGGCGCATCTTCGTCAGGGTGGCGCGGGTGTGCTCCATCGACATGAACTCGCGCAGGTCGCGCTGCGCGAAGGCCCACGTGTCCACGACCTGCTGCCCGTGCGGTGTTGACGACCTTGATCTTCCTGCCCCTGGCGACCCGGGCAGCCTTGCCGCTTCGCGCCGGAATCGTCTGAAGTCCGGACATGACGCATCCTTCTATACCGGCTGGAAGCGCCAATAGCAACCAAGCCAATTTCACGAACGACGTCGATTCTCGAAATTGGCGAAGCGAGAGATGTTGACGCTGCAATCCGCCGTGGGCTACGGTTCGAGACCGAGGCCAAACGGAGGGCATTCTCCCCGGCCTTGCCGCTGCCAGGTTCGACTACGTCGTCACCTCGGTGACCGTCACGAAGGAGCGCTACGAGAAGTACGCGCTCAGCCTGCCGATCGCCGATGCGACCATGGCCCTGGTCAAGCGCAAGGGCGACGATGCGATCACGGCGCCCGAGGACATCGCCGGCCTCACGGTCGGCTCGCAGGCAGGATCGGCGCAGCTCCAGGCCCTTGAGGCGCGTTCGCCGAGGGGCTGTCGGACGCGGGCGAAGGGGTCAAGGAGATCAAGACCTACGTGGACTTCAACGAGGCCTACGCCGACCTGGCGGCAAGACGGATCAGCGCCGTGTGCAACAGTCTGCCGAACCTGCTGGAGCTCGTTCGCACGCGGCCGGACGTGTTCGAGCTGGTGCTCCCCACGTTCGGTCCCAAGAAGTACTTCAGTTGGGCCGGACGCAAGGACGACGAAAGCGCCTCGCTGGTGGCCTTCATGGATGAGCAGCTCGCCGCGCTGAACGAGTCGGGGGTGCTGACCGAGTTGCAGGAGAAGTGGTTCGGGGGGCCGATGGATCTGCCGTCCGACGCGCTGCCGGTACCGGTCGACTGAACGCGCGCGGGCAGTGGCCCCCCTCCCGGCAGTGGTCCGATCGCCGTCGGGCGGGAGATCGAGGGCGCGGGTGCGCGCGGTAACGGGGAAGCGGCGACTGGCAGGGCTCGTCGGTGGATTTTCTCGGCGTCATCTCCAACCACTACAAGGCGTTTCTTGCCGGAGCGGGGATGACCGCCACGGTGTCGGCGGTGTCCATCGCCGCCGGCATGGTCCTGGGCCTGTGGCTCAGCTTCGGCCTGATCTCGCGCAACCGGCTGATCCGGCGCGCCTCGATCGCCTACCTCAGCGTGTGGCGGGGGACGCCCATCCTGGTGCAGCTCCTGATCGTCTTCTACCTGCTGCCGGCGATCGGTCTGGACGTGCCGTCGATCGCCGCGGCGATGATCGCGCTGGCCATGAACACCGCGGCGTTTCAGGCCGAGATCTTCCGCGGCGGGCTGCTGTCCATCCCGTCCGGGCAGGTCGAGGCCGCGCGCATGCTCGGCATCGGCGTCCTGGCCGTCAGGGTGAGAATCCTGATACCGCAGATGATGCGATTGGTGCTGCCGGCCCTCATCAATGAAACCATCAGCATCCTCAAGAACTCGTCCCTGATCTCCGTGATCGCCGTGACCGAGCTCATACGCACCAGCCAGCACGTGGTCTCGGTCACCTACCGGCCGCTGGAGGCGTACACGATCGCCGCGGTCATCTACCTGGCCATGAACCTGGTCCTGGCGCGCGCCGGCGCCTTCTTCGAGAGGCGCCACGCCGTGGCGGCGGCGCACTAGCCGGTTCGGGGGGACGGCCGTGTCGTTCGACGTCGACATCGTGGTTCGCTACGGTCCGCTGTTGCTGTCGGGATTGTGGACGACGGTGTACATCTGCGCGCTGGCATCGCTGCTGGCCGTTGCCGCCGGTCTGGCGGCCGCCGTGCTCTACAGCCTGCCGCTGCGCCCCGTGAAGCTCCTGTGCCGGACCTACGTCGAGGTCATGCGCGGGACTCCGATCCTGGTGTTGCTGTTCATCCTGTACTACGGCGGCCCGTCGATCGGCCTGACCCTGGACGCCGAACCGGTCGGGATCATCGGCCTCGGCATCTATGGCGGCGGCTACTTCGCGGAAATCTTCAGGGCCGGGTTCCAATCCATCCCGCCCGGGCAGATCGAAGCCGCGCGCATGCTCGGCATCCCGCGGCGAATGATCCTGGCCCGCATTCAGATCCCGCAGATGCTGACCCTGATCATCCCGCCGTCGACCAACCAGGGAATCATCCTGGTCAAGGAATCGGCGGTCCTGTCGATCATCACGGTCGCCGAGCTGACGAAGAACACGACGCAGATGGTCAACGAGACCTTCGCCGTGATCGAGCCCTACGTGGCGGTCGCCGTGCTCTACTGGCTGATCATCGAGGGTATCGCGCTTGCCGGCGGCGTCCTGGAACGCCGGGTCAGCCGCGCGTCATGAGCGGCGAAGCGGCGCGCGGCGCCGTGGAACGCAAGCCGGTGGTGCTGGTCGAAGGCCTGCACAAGCGGTTCGGCGCGGTCCACGTCCTGAAGGGAGTCGATCTCTCGGTCGACGACTCGCGGGTGGTCTGCGTCATCGGTCCGTCCGGTTCCGGCAAGAGCACCCTGCTGCGATGCATGGCGTTTCTGGACCGGTACGACGAGGGCCGGGTGTTCATCGAAGGCCGGCTGCTGGGCTACCGCGAGGTCGGCGGCAGGCGGCTGCCCGACCGCGACCGCAACGTCGACGCCGTCCGCAGCGTCGTCGGCATGGTCTTCCAGCACTACAACCTCTGGCCGCACAAGACGGCGCTCGGCAACGTGACCGAGGCGTTGCGCGTGGTCAGGAAGCTCGACCGGCGGCAGGCGGAGGCGATCGGCATGGAGATGCTGGCCAAGGTAGGGGTGGACGACAAGGCGCACGACTACCCGGCGCAGCTCTCGGGCGGACAGCAGCAGCGCACCGCGATCGCCCGCGCGCTGGCGATTCGGCCGCACGTGATGTACTTCGACGAACCGACGTCCGCGCTGGATCCGGAACTCGTGGGGGAAGTGCTGCAGGTGATGCAGGAGCTCGCGAGCGCCGGAACCCGCGCGCGTTTCTGTTCCGGCATGCGTTTGACGATTGCGTCACCCCCCGTCGACATCGGTTTGATGCGGTACTATTGCAACGCGTCGACGATCATGCGCGCCACGTCCGCGTCCTCGAACATGACTGCGTGGCCGCCGCCCGTGACCTTGATGACCGTGGCTCCGTTGGATCTCAGGAACGAGTCCTCGGCCGCGCTGAGGCTTCCGACCTGCTCGTCCGCCGTTCCGTAGGTCACGCGCTCCAGGTCGGTATCGGCGAGCAGATTCGTGTAGCGATCGTGACCCACCGCTCCGACGAAGCTGATCTCGATGAAGTCCACGGCGTCCTCCGGCTGTCTTTCAGGGTGCGGAACCGGATCTTCACCGTCTGGAAAGTAGTACCATGTGCCGTTCAGCACGCCCTCGACCACGATGGTCGGCAGATCCAGACGCCCGGCCATGATCACGAATCGGTGGACGTTGCCGGGGCCCTTGAGCGCCAGGTAGCGGGTGACGAGGAGCGCACCGAAGGATTGGCCGACGACCACGACCCGCTTCCCTCCTGCCCGGAAGTGCCGGATCGTGCGGTGCAGGATCTCCACGCTGACGTCGACCTCGGCCTTGAGATCGGCCAGCGACAGCTCCTCGTGTCGCGATGCCAGATCGTTGTCCAAGGTGAGGGTCTGATGTACGTGGACGAGGTGGATGTCCTCCCGATTGGGGAAGTTGTCGAAGTGCATGAGCGGGTCATCGACGAGCTCATGTGTCGGGCCTCCCTGTTCGTAGATCCAGACGGTATTGGAGTCCGTGTTGCCGTGTACCTCGAACAACCGGGTGACGTCAGCCGGTATCCGTGTGGGCTGGTACGGCTCAACGGGAAAGAACAGGTTACAGCCGACGACGATCGCCGCGGCCGAAAATAGAACGGCCAAGCGACGCACGGTCAGCCGCGCGCGGGCCACGTCGGTCGACATCATGGCTCGCAACCGTAGTCGGGCTCGCGAGAGCGACGCAAGAAGGGGAATTCGACTACCGGACCGTGGGCATCCACACGGTCATCGGGCCGGGATCTCGATTGGCCCATGCGTAGTAAGGAATGGCGGTGAGCGTGACCGGTGCCGCGGGCGCCTCCAGGTGGGTCCTCCAGGGCCGGTACAGCCTCCGGTCGGAGGCCGGGCCGGGAGCCCCCCTGCCTGCCACGCGGAGCGTCGTCAAACCGCCGAGCAGGTCGCCGTCCCATGCCGTCTCGGGCGCATGGGCGGCGTCGACCGCGCAGTCGAGCACGTGCACGCCTGCCGCCTGGTCGGCCTGCTCGGCGCAGTACACCAGCGGCCCACGGGTCACGGCGACGCAGCCGCGGGCAGCATCGACGTATGGATGGGCCTCCATGAAGCTGGCGCGCAGGTCGAGATCGAGGAGCACGCGGTCACCCGGTTGCCATGACCGCTCGACGGCGGCGTAGCGGCCGGCCGCCACGGCGGCAGGCGCACCGTCGTTGACGGCAACCCGAGCGCCGGTCGCCCACCCCGGTACCCGGAGCGCCAGGCTCCAAGGCCGGTCCGGGCACTGCTCGACCGTGCACGCGATCCTCCCCTCCCAGGGATAGCTGGTATCCACCGCGAGGTGCACCATGCCGGCGTCAAGCCGGGCGCGGACGCGGCACCGGTCGTACAGGTGGAGCTGTACCTCCGCGGCAGAGGTGGACGCGAAGTAGCTTGGCAGGCAGGCCAGCGTCCGCATCACGTTCGGCGGGCAGCAGGCGCACTCATACCACTCCTGCCGGGCCACGCCGCCTCTGCTCAGCAGCGGGTTGACGTAGAAGTAGCGTTCGCTGTCCAGCGAGATGCCGGGCAGAACCCCGTTGTACAGAGTCCATTCCATCAGGTCGGCAAACCGGCTCTCGCCGGTCGTCAGAAGCATGCGCCAGTTCCACATGACGCTTGCGATCTGGGCGCAGGTCTCGTTGTAGCAACGGTCGTTCGGCAGTTCGAAGCTGGCGCCGAACGCCTCCCGCTCATGGCGCGCGGCCGACGCCCCCGGTGATCGCCATCTTGTGCTGCGTCATGTCCGTCCATAGCCGCTCGAGGGTCTCGGCCAGGGCAGGTTCGCCGGTCTCGGCGTAGAGATCCGCCACGCCGCACAGCAGGTAGAGCTGGCGGACGGCGTGCCCGGCCATCTCGGTCGCGTCGCGCACCCGGACGTGATCCTGATGTTCGGCCTCACCGCCGACCAGGCCCTTCCCGCGGAGGTCGACGAAGCGCTTCGCCTGCGCGAGATACGCCGCCTCGCCGGTGCAACGGTACAGCTCGACCAGCGCCAGCTCGATCTCGGGATGACCGGGTACGGCTTCGCGCCCGCCCGGACCGAACGCCGCGACCATGTGGTCGGCGAAGCGCCGCGCGACGTTCAGCAGAACGTCCCGGCCGGTCGCGCGATAGTGCGCGATCGCAGCCTGGAACAGGTGGCCGGCGCAGTACAGCTCGTGGTCGTCACGCAGATTGGTCCAGCGCCGGTCGGGACGGACGAGCTGGTGGAAAGTGTTCAGGTATCCGTCCGTTCGCTGGGCGCCCGCGAGCAGTTCGATCACCTCGTCGACGTCGCGGCGGATGGTCGCGTCGTCCTGCTCGGCGAGCAGATACGCCGTCGCCTCCAGCCACTTGTAGAGGTCGGAGTCGGCGAACCGCAGGCTCCGGTACGAGCCCGGGACGCGCCCGGCGGCGACCGCGAAGTTGTCGAGCACACCGCCGTCGGCCAGCTTGCGGTGCCCGTGCGCCAGCGCCCGGTTCCGGTTCATGGCACGGTGGCGCGACCAGAAGCCGTCCTCGAGCGTGACGCCGTTCATGGCCACGCCGGTCAGACGCGCGTGCGGGCTCTTCGCGGTGTCCACGATACCGACTCGATCAGAGTGCAGCATGGCCGATCGTATCTGCCTTTGAGGCGATCGGCACCTGGATTCACGAAGAGAACATCTTTCGTGACCGAATCGACATGGTATGTACACGTCGGCCGCATAGAGTTCGAACGTATTACGCGACGCGCGTATGGAGGAGGCCGCCATGGCTAATGGTCGAGTTCGAATGCGAGTCAAGCGCACGTTTCTCGGAGGGTAGCGACGATCGCGATCGTCCTGCTGTGCGGCAGCGCGCCGCTGTGGGCGCAGCCCGTGGAGCTCACGTTCACGTTCTGGGGGTCGGCGTTCGAGCGCCAGGCGGTCGAGCAGATGGTCCAGGCGTTCAACGACAGCCAGGACGGCATCAGGGTGCGCGGCCAGCACATCCCGGACGCTTACGATGAGAAGATCAGCACCATGATCGCCGGCGGAACGCCGCCCGACGTGGGCTATCTGTACGAGCGGCTGGTCTTCCAGTGGGCTCAGGACGGCGTCATCGCCGATCTGACCCCCCATTTCCAGGCCGATCCGGAAGCCTCGAGCCGCCTGCCGGCCTCGTACTACAACTACAACGACGGCAACAGCACCATCGGCACCAACACCGCCGCCGAGACCATGATCCTCTACTACAACAAGAGCCTGTTCGATGAGGCCGGCGTGGACTACCCGCCGTCCAAGGCCGCGGAGGCCTGGACGTGGGACGAGTTCGTCGCGGCGGCCAGGCAGCTCACCGTCGACCGCAACGGCAACAACGCCGCCAGCGACGCCTTCGACCCCGAGCAGATCGACGTCTTCGGCATCTCCTTCCCGACGTGGTGGGGCGGCTACCTGCCGATGATCTACAGCAACGGCGGCCAGCTTGCCAGC
Source organism: Spirochaetia bacterium (assembly GCA_965208175.1). GTDB lineage: Bacteria > Spirochaetota > Spirochaetia > SZUA-6 > Bin103 > CATQHW01. The sequence continues at coordinate 769,515 of CBDBOG010000002.1, forward strand.
GACGACGGCATGGAGCTGCTCCTCAACCGGCCGGAGGCGGTCGAGGCGCTGCAGGCGCTGCAGGACCTGATCTACGTCCACCACGTCGCGCCGACGCCGGCGCAGTCTCAGTCGCTTCCCTCGGCGGCCGTCATGATGCAGACCGGCAAGGTAGCGATGGCCATCAACGGCCACTGGGCGGTGCTGGACTACAGCCAGCTCGGCATCGACTGGGGGATGGGCGTGCTGCCCTACCACCGGCAGCCCGCCACCATCCTGCTCGGCTCGCCGACGGTGATCTTCGCCGCCACCGAGCACCCGGAGGAGGCGTTCGAGTTCTACAAGTTCCACAACGATCCCTCGCAGGTCGATCTGTTCGCCAAGGGCCTGTGGATGCCGCTGCAGCTCGAGTACTACACCGACCCGGACAAGACGGCGGAGTGGCTCGACGCCATACCGGGCGTCTACCCGCCGGAGGCGCGCGACGTGCTGGTCGACTACACGCTGAACCACACGATCCGGCAGCCGCCCGGCTACTGGCTGAAAAACCAGACGCAGATCTTCTCGGAGGCGGTCAACCCCGCCATCGGCCTGATCTGGTCCGGCGAGGCGACCGCCCAGGAGGCGATGGACCAGGCGGTCCGCGATGGCGCTCCGCTCATGCAGGGACGGTGGTAACGGCAGTCAGAGCGCGACGATTGATCGTGTAATCGAGGGCGGGGGTTGGGGTGCTCAGGCGCCTGCTTGCTAGACAGCTCTCGCCCTTGGGGGGCGGTCCCGGTCATGGTGCTTGGTCACGGGGCCGCCCCTCCTTTGGCAAGAGACCATGCAGATCGTACCGACTCGCGGCGCGCCGCTCCTGACGGCGTGAGCAGGCGGTCCGGCGGGCTCAGCCGTCACCGGCGCCGCGAGGTGGCGTGGGCGCTGGTCTGCGTCGCGCCGGCGGTGCTGGGGTTCCTGCTGTGGCAGCTCGGACCCATCCTCGGCAGCCTCTACGTCGCGCTGACCGATTGGCGCATCGCCGGCACGCCTTCCTGGGTCGGCGGGGAGAACTTCGGGCGCATCTTCACCGAGGACCGGCTGTTCAGGAAGTCGCTCGCCGTGACCGCCTACTACTCGCTCGGAAGCGTGCCGCTGCGCATGCTGGTGGCCTTCGCCGTGGCGGTGCTGCTGAACCAGAGAATCCGCGCACTGCCGGTCTTCCGCACCATCTTCTACCTGCCGTCGATCGTGCCGCTGATCGCCAGCAGCGTGCTGTGGATCTGGCTGTTCAACCCCGACTTCGGCCTGCTCAACGCCATCATCACGCCGCTGGGGTTTCGCAGGTCGGCGTGGATCTACGGCAGCGGCAGCGTGATCCCGGCGTTGATCCTCATGAGCCTGTGGGACATCGGCCCGATGATGATCATCTTCCTGGCCGGGCTGCAGGGCGTCCCCCGGCAGTTGTACGAGGCGGTCGAGATCGACGGCGGCACTCCCTGGCACAAGATGATCCGCATCACCATCCCGCTGGTCACGCCCACCATCCTGTTCAACCTGATCCTGAGCATCATCGGCGCCATGCAGACGTTCGTGCAGCCGTACGTGATGACCGAGGGCGGTCCCAACAACGCCAGCCTGCTCTACGTGCTCTACCTCTACAACAAGGCGTTCCAGCAGAGCCAGATGGGATACGCCTCCGCGCTCGCCTGGGTGCTGTTCGTGGTGATCGCCGTGCTGAGCCTGATCGTGTTCCGGACCTCGTCCCGCTGGGTCCACTACGCCGGACGGTAGCCGCCGCATGGCCGACGCTTCCCGGCGGGGTCGGACCCGCGCGCGGCCGGCGCGCATGCGACCCGGCACGGCCGCCGCCTATGCGCTCCTGCTGGCCGGCGGCGCCGCGATGCTCGTGCCGCTGGCATGGCTGGTGCGCTCGTCCTTCATGGACCTGCGGCAGATATTCATCTTCCCGCCCGAGTGGCTGCCCGACCCGTGGCGCTGGGACAACTATCCCACCGCGCTCACGACCATCCCTTCGTGCGCTACTTCATCGAGGGCATCACGCTGACCGGCATGAAGGCATAACGGCCGCGGACCGCGCCCCGCTCCGTGCGACCGGATTAAAGCACGGCGGCAACCGCGTCGGTTGCATGGGCATGAGACACTTACGTTCCGTTCCCATCCGCGTTGCCGGACCGGCAGCGCTGCTCGTCGTCGCATCCCTGGTGGGATGCATGGACTTCCTGGAGATGGCGATGGGCCCGCCGGCGGCCGGCCCGCCGCCGACAGACGGCACGCCCCCCGAGACGACGTCGGTGACGGTGCGGGTGGCAGGCCCGCTCACCATCGCGTCGGCCAAGGGCAGCCATGCCGACATCGCCTCGGTGACGATCACCGTGAAGGAAAAGGGCTCCGAGGCGACGCTGGCGACTGCCGAGCTCAAGAAGTCGTCGGCCGGCGTCTGGACGGGCACCCTGTCCGGGCTCACCGTCGGCAAGGAACTGACGTTCACCGCGACGGCGGTCGACAGCGAGGGCACCAAGATCTTCACCGGCGCGCATGACGCCACGCTCAACAGCGCCGGCGCGCAGATCACGATCCGGTTGAGCGCGGTCGACGACGGCGTGACCAGCGCGCTTCCCAGGATCACCGCGATCAGCATCGCGAACGTCTCGACCGGCGTCGCGGCCGACGTGAGCATCACGGTGAGCGGCTCCGGCGCCGAGACGCTCGACTTCGAGTTCGCCGGCGACGCATTCACCCCGAAGAGCGGGAGCGTCACCCTGTCGGCCGGCGCCGGGACGATCACCAGTTCGTACGCCGCGCCGAGCGTGCCGGGCTGGTACGCCGCGCAGGTCGTGGTGCGCAACGCCCAGGGCCATCGCATCCAGGCCGACTTCCAGATCAGAGTGCAGACGTCCGGGCTCTCGGCGACGCTCGGACCGGCCGTGCTGGGTGTGACGGGCCGGCGCACCCCTGCCGGGATTCGCTGGTTCGCCGAGGTCTCCGCCGCCGGCGACGGCGCCGTGCTCACCTACGCCTGGCGGTTCACCAAGACCGCCGGGACGGCGGTGTCGTTCACCGACGCAGCGGCCAATCCCGCGATGATGACCGGCTATGCGGCGGACACCGCGGGCACGGTGTCGGTCACCGTCAGCGACGCGGACAGTCTGACGTCCACCGCCAGCGTGAACGTGCCGGCCGGTCTGTTCCCGGATCTGCCGCTCGCGCCGCCGAAGGCGGTCCTGCTGGTCAACGAGATCGACTACGATCAGGACGGCAGCAGCGACAACGCCGAGTTCATCGAGATCCTGAACCCCGGATCGGGCGCGGTCGACCTGTCTCTCTACCGGGTCGAGCTGGTTGACGGCGTACGGAAGGCGCCCTACAAGGACTACGAGCTGACCGGTTCGCTCGCCGCCGGCGCATTCCTGGTGATCGCGGATCAGAAGGTCTTCGACGACAACGCCGGCCTTGCGCCGGAGGGAACCGATCCGCTGCTGCTGACCGGCTCCGGCATTCAGAACGGCCCGGACGTCGTGCGCATCGTGGCGGTGGCGGACGATCGTGTCGTGGACGCCGTGCAATACGAACGGGTGGTGCCGGGGCTCGGCGAGGGATCGGCAGCGCCCGAGGATCCGGCCGCCGAGAGCGCGACCTCGATCGGCAGGTGCCCGAATGGCTTCGACAGCGACGACAACGGCGTCGACTTCCGGACCATGACCGCGACCCCCGGGGCCGCCAACACCTGCTCCTCGTAGCCCCCGATCGCTTTCCCTCGCGCGCGGCGCCTCGACACCGAGGCCCGCGCGCGAGCGCGTCCAGGTCGAGCCTCCACTGTCCGTAGATCCGCTGAACGAGTCTCCCGTCGCGTGAACCAGGCGGTTCAACCCGCGACCGCGGCTTCCTCGATGCCCAGCACAGCCTTCACGTCAGCGAGGTAGCGGCGACTCACCGGCACCTCGCTGTCGTCTGCAAGCCGCAGCGATGTGCGGTGGCCGCGTGTCAACAGTTCCGCCATCTGGCCGTGCGCCACCCAGTAGCAGCGGTGCACCTGCATACCGAACTCGCCGAGCTCGTCCACGGCGTCCGCGAAACGAACCAGAACCCGTGCAGAGCCGACCGTGGTGTGGACTTCCACGTAGTGGTCTTCCGTCTTGATGTAGACCAACTCGCGGCCGATCTCGGCGGGCATGCGTTCGATGAACCGGGCGCGGGCCTCCCCTTCGGCGGGACGCTGCTCGACTGCCGGTGTTCCGCCGGCGTCGGCGGCGCCGGGGCGCTCGGGGACGGGTCCGGGCGTGCCGTCCCCGCCTTCGGCACCTCCCGGCTCGCCACCCATGCCGGCCGTGACCGCAGAGCCGGCGGACGCCTTGAGGCGCTGGCACACGATGTAGTGGAAGAGCAGGCAACATGCCACGGCCAGCGACGCCACCAGCAGGTACAGCGTCAGGAATCCGTCGAAGACGGCATAGTCACCGAAGAGCAGGGTCTTGAATGCGGACGCGACGGACGTGCACGGCACGGCCGCGAACAGCATGGCCAGCGAGGCCGCCACCGCGCCCATGGTCGGAGTCCGATCGCGCATGAGATAGAACGTCACCACCGTCACGCAATGGCAGACAGGCCACCCGAAAGCGGCGCACACCAAGCCGTACACGAAACGCTGCAGGAGCGACAGGCGGTCGTAACTTCCGAGCGGGCCGATGAATGACATGATGCCGACGATGAGTCCCACGGTCGTAAGCGCGAGCCCGAGAATGCGGAAGTCGAGCAGCTCGCGATACGCGAATGCCATCGGCCGCAGGTCGCGCACCACCTCGGGCGCCGGTGGCGCCTTGGTCGTGGAACTACCACCAGCGGCCCTGTCTCGCATCTCGCGTATCATTGTCGGCGCCTGCGGGCTCGGTCAATGTGAGCACCATCCGCGGGCCCTCCCTGTCGCGCTGACGCAAAAAGGCCCCCCGGCGGGCTTCATGGGAGGGTGGTTGTGGACGCAACCTTCCGGGTAGCCGCCAGGGGACCGAACATTCGTCGTCTCGATGACCGCCCATATAGGCAGAACAAGCAGTAGGTTATACGTCCTACGTGTACACACCATGGCGATTCGGCCGCGAAAGGTGTTTCTCCGTGAATCCATGGCTCATCCGTGAACTGCCGTCTAAGATTGGCCGTCTAAGATTGGTCTGTGGAACACTGCTGCGGCGCGGTGCACTCCGTATCCGGCTCGAGCAGCGAGCCGATGCGTGATGCCGCCCACGCGGGATCCACGCCGATCAGAGGAAAGGAGGCGCAGTGACCGGTCTCGACGGCCATCGACGGGAGATGGAGGCGCTGCGCGAACGCATCTCCCGGCTCTGTGCGGCAGTCCGGCACGTCAGCGCGAGCCTTGACCTCGATACCGTCCTGAATGAGGTCCTGGAGAGCGCCCGCGCGCTGACCGGCTCATCACGACCATGGACGAGGCGGGTGAGCCCGCGGACTTCACGAGCTCCGGCATCACCGCGGAGGTGCACCGGCGGCTGGCCGAGTTTCCCGACGGGCCACGGCTGTTCGCCCATTTCCGCGACCTTCCGGGACCGTTGAGGCTGCCGGACGTGACCGCCTACGTGCAGTCGCTCGGGCTTTCCCTGGACCCGATGCCGTGCAAGACCTTCCAGTGCACGCCGATGCGCTATCGCGGCGCGCATGTCGGCAGCTTCTTCCTGGCCGAGAAGGAAGGCGGCGAGGAGTTCACGAGCGACGATGAGGAGGTACTGGGGCTGCTCGCGTCGAACGCGGCGACGGCGATCGCCAACGCGCGCACGCACCGCGCCGAGCAGCGGGCGCGAGCCGACCTGGAAGCCCTGGTGGAGACCACGCCGGTCGGCGTCGTGGTGTTCGAGGCGAGGACCGGCAATCTGGTATCGCTCAACCGGGAGGCGAAGCGGATCGTGGAAGGCCTGCGGATGCCGGGCCGTACGGCGGAGCAGATCCTGGAGGTGGTGACCTGCCAGCGCGCCGAGGAGATCGTGCTCTCGCATCGAGACGGGCACGCTCTCGGTTTCCCCGGAGCCGTCGGAGGTGGGCGCGCTGGTGGACCAGGCCAGGAACACGTTCCTGAGCGGCGGCGGCAGGCACCGCGTGCTCGTCGACCTGCCGCGGGTGATGGCCGACCCGCAGCGCATCGTCCAGGTCCTGAACAACCTGCTCGCGAACGCCGCCGCGCACTCCCCGGGATCCGCCCCGATCCGGGTGGCCGCCCTGCGCGACGGGGTACAGGTCGCGATCTCGGTCGCGGACGAGGGCCGGGGCGTGCCGCCGGAGCGGCTGCCGCACCTGTTCCGCAAGTACGGAGGGCGCCACGACGGCGACCGGAGGCTCCGGAACGAAGGGTCCGGTCTGGGTCTGTCCATCTGCAAGGGGCTGGTGGAAGCGCACGGGGGCCGCATCCGGGCCGAAAGCGATGGAACGGGTCAGGGGGCGCGGTTCACCTTCACGATCCCGGTGGCGGAAGAGGCAGCCGCGGCGGCCGTCGTCCCTGCGGGCCGTTCGCACCCGCCCCGGGAACGGCCCGCGGACAAGACGCGCATCCTCGTGGTCGACGACGACCCGCAGATGCTGCGCTACGTTCGGGAAGCGCTGCTGGTGGCGGGCTATGCCCCGCTGGTGACCGGCGACCCCCGGGCGCTGTCGGATGTCATCCGCAAGGAGCGGCCCCGCCTGGTTCTGCTGGACCTGATGCTGCCCGGGACCGATGGCATCGAATTGATGGAAGGCGTCCCCGAGCTGGCCGATCAGCCGGTGATCTTCATTTCCGGGTACGGACGGGACGAGACGATCGCGCGGGCGCTGGAGCTCGGAGCCGCCGACTACATCGTCAAGCCGTTCTCGCCAACGGAGCTGACGGCGCGCGTGCGGGCGGCTCTGCGCAAGGAGGACGAGGCCGAGCCGTTCGTGCTGGGGGATTTGACCATCCGCTACGAGCAGCGCGAGGTGACCATCGCCGGCCGGCCGGTGCGGCTGACGGTAACCGAGTACGAGCTGTTGCGCGTCCTCTCGCTCAACGCGGGACGGGTATCGACGTACGACATGCTCGTGCGGCAGGTGTGGGGCGAACGGGCGACGGACGACACGAAGCTGGTGCGCACCTTCATCAAGAAGCTCCGCAGCAAGCTGGGCGATGATGCGGCGAGGCCGACCTACATCCTTACCGAACGCGGCGTCGGCTACCGCATGACCGGACCGCGCAGCCTGTGAGTGGCCCAGCGGCCGGTACGCGACAGGCCGGATCAGCGCTCGCGGTAGATGATGCGGCCCCGGTTCAGGTCGTACGGGGACAGGGCGACCTTGACGCGGTCGCCGGGCACGATGCGGATGTAGTGCTTGCGCATCTTGCCGGACAGGTGTGCAAGGATCCGGTGGCCGTTCTCCAGCTCGACCCGGAACATGGTGTTCGGCAGGGACTCCCGTACGGTCCCCTCCACTTCGATCGCGTCTTCCTTGGCCACGTGGTCCTTGGCGGCAGAGTCTACGGAGGCCCGTTCGCGGCTGTCAAACGGCCCGTTCCGGGCACTTGACAACCCGGCGCCGGTGCATTTAGATCAAGCATCGCCGGTAGATGGCCGAAGATGGGCTTGTAAGAGCTCGCTGGATGGTTGACATCTCGTAGGTGGTGTCTTCATACTACCGGGCGACGAAACGGGGTTGGGGGGCCGTTGGCTCATGGAGCCCCGAATCTAAGGAGGAAGTAATGCGAAAGATCGCTCTTCTAACTATGCCGCTGCTGGTTCTCGGCCTCTTCTCCCTGTCAGCAGACGAAATGGAGATGATGGGGCCGACGGTGAACAGCCCTGTCTCAGTGGAGGTCAGCGGTGAGGCCACGTTGACGTGGGGAATCGATCTGGACACGAACGCCACCGGCTTCAGGAACGCACACAAGTCGGATCTCAAGATCACCATCGTGCCGGAGCAGAGCACCGACACCGGCATGATGATGGACACGGACGACCTGTATGCCTTCATCGAGTTGAAGGACTTCAAGTGGGAGGTCACCTCGGCTGACGGCCAGGGGAAGACGTCGGCTCCGGGGGTCACCGCCAAGCTGATCATGGGCGCGTTCTCCATCAAGACCTTTAGCGGCCCGACGGTGAAGGTCGACTACGTCGATCCCAAGGATGACGACAACGGTGACGACAAAGAGGACCAGTTCCCCGGTACCGACTTCACGGACGTGGCGACCGAGTACAAGGGTCCAGGTCTGACCGTATCGTACGACGTCGAGCCCGTCGTGTTGAGCTTGGGCGTGGTTTCCGAGGACGACTGGACCGACGACAAGGCAGACCCTGAGCACCAGGACGTGGTGGACTGCCACACTCACGATCCTAACGATGACGGTGATCTCGTTGTCACGAAGTGCGCGAACGACGACACTGACGACGGCAACCATGAGAACGCCTATGCGTTCATCGGCACCGTCAACCTGGACATCGGGGACGACGCCGACCTGGAGGCCAAGGTCGCCTACGCACACGAGTACGGGTCGGGCGGGATCGTGGCGCCTGAGAGCACCAACCACGACGAGATCGGTATCGGTGCCAAGGCCACCTTCGACCTGGGCGACATCGACACGCACATCGCGTTCGACACCGCGGTCCCCTCGGATGGCGCGACCATTCCGTGGGACGTCGGAGCGGGCGTGAAGTGGAACCTCTCCGAAGACGAGAAGAGTCACGTCAGCACCGACCTGATGATGTATTCGCCGGCCGCGGGCGACTCGAAGCTGTACGTGGCGCTGTCCCTCGTTGAGGCAGACGGCGACGACGGCGCCTTGGAAGGCATGGGCGCCAGCCTGACGGTTGGCCTTGATGACGCCGCCGGCGACAGCAACTGGAACGCGAAGGTCGGCGCCTCGTACAAGGTGAACGACATCAAGCCGTACTTCGACGTCTCGTTCGGTAGCGCGGATGATGCGAAGACGAAGTTCAAGGCCGGATTGGACCTGACGATGGTCAAGCATCTGACTGCGAAGATCGAGTACAAGAGTGACGGCATCGGTGGTGACGACGCCGACCCAGGCGAGGTCACGACTTCCCTCACGATCAAGTACTAGATCTCGTAACGGTTCCTCGGAATCGACAAAAGGGGGTGCACGGGATGGTGCACCCCCTTTTTTGGGTCTGCGCCCGGCATGGGCTCTCGCCAGGAGGTGCCGTGTGCGCGAGCATGCCAAGTCCTCTACCGGCCCGGCAGAGGGAACGGTGAGTTGCTGCGCCTGTGCTATGATGGACGGCACCATGGGTCATTGACAAAACGCACCGCGGTCCGCACGCTCGCGCCGTTCACTCCGTTCACTCACGCGCGCGACTTGCTCTGCTCGCGTCGGCTGCGCTCGCGGCGCTGGCAGCGCTCGGCTGCGCCGCGCCGACGCCGGTCGGGGCCGCCGACGTTCGCGGTTACCGTAGACGACCCGGAGCCCTACACGGTCAACGAGGAGATCACTCCCCTCGTCCTGCCCGCCGCCACCGGCGGCAGCGGCGCGTTGACGTACTCGCTCGGTCCGAAGATTCCGCCGGGCCTGGCGTTCGACGCCGGCGACCGCACGCTGAGCGGCACCCCGACCGAGACCGGCGAGTACCCCATGACCTACGCGGTGCGGGATGAGAAGGACCGGACCGATGAACGCTCCTTCACCATCACCGTCGGAGCGTTGTCCGTCATCAGGTCCGTCGTGGCGGCGATCGAGGTGGGCGGCGCCGCCGGCGTGCCGCGGTTCGCGGACGTGCCGGAGCCGAGCGGCGGACCTTCCGTCGCGGTGACCGGCAACCAATTCTACGTGGCCGGCGGCTCGCTCTTCCTGGACATCGAGCCGGACGCCGCGGTCGACAAGCTGCTGCTGTCGATCGGCGAGGAGCGTTTCGGCTACTACGAGGTCGACATTCCGGACTCGGCCGCCTCGCAGCGGCTGGTCGGACGGGTGAGGTTCGAGCTGCATCGGCTGCCGTCAGCCTGTCTGCAGGTGTCGGCGGTCGATGCCGCCGGCGCGGTCGGCCCGCCGGCGTGTCACTATGTCGAGAACATCGCGGTCGGCTCCGGCGACGTCCAAGTCACGGTATCGTGGGACTCCAACGCCGACCTGGACCTGCACGTGGCCGACCCGAGCGGCGACGGCGACGGGGGAGCCCGCGGCACCGGCCGGGTGATCACGCAGTTCGAGGTGGCGGGAGATACGCCTGCGCCGGCGCCCGCGGAAACCCTCTCTTCCACCTACCGCGGCAGCGGGGACCAGGTGTTCGTCCTCAACCCGAACGGCGAGGCGCTGGACGACACCGTCTTCACGCTGGACCTGGGATCCTCCTCACCGGAGGTGTACGTGATCGCCACCGCCGGCAACTACCACGTGAACCCGAAGGTCAAGCCGCGCAGCCTCACGGACGCCGCGAAGAGCGGCGAGAGCGCAGCCGCGCAGATCGACGACCAGCCCGAACCGCGGCCGTCGCCGGACGAGGTGTTGCCGCGGCTCAAGTGGATCACGGAGTTCAACAACTTCAATGACCGCCCGCCGGGTCGTGACGGACGGTGCCGTTACCTTGGCGGTGTGGGTGGCCGACTGGGAATGGGAGGCCGGGGACGGGACGTACTGCCTCAGCCTCGGGGACTGCGTGACGCAGGAGATGGATGTGGTCGCGGAGCGGTTTCTCCGCCCCGGCGACGGCAACGACATCTACGACTGGGTCACGGCCATCTTCGGGGACCCGTGGGGACCGCACGGCAACGAGCGCCTGATTCCCCCGTCGGCCGGCAGCGAGATTCACATCTTCCTGTTCGACATCAAGAACGACGGCCCCCCGACAGGGGGGCGCATCGTCGGCTACTTCAGCACGCTGCACAGCTACCTGCGGCTGCCGGCTCCGTCCGTACGCCAGTTCTCTGCCGAACGGCTGGCGTTCTTCATGGACGCGCCGTTTCTGACGACGGCCGAGGGCGAAACCTGGGAAGTGACCGACCGCCGGCCGAGTCAGTGGCTCGGCACCCTGGCCCACGAGTTCCAGCACATGATCCACTACTACCAGAAGCCGGTGCTGCGGGACGCAATCAGCGAGTCGTGGCTCAACGAGCAGGCATCCGAGGTGGCGGAGGATCTGGTCGCCGACAAGCTGAGGATCGACGGGCCGCGCGGGGTCGCCTGGGACGACCCCACCGCGGGAGAGCCCGAAAACCGCCGCGGCCGCCTCCCGGGCTACAATCTCTACAACGACATCCAGGTCACTACCTGGGACGGCTACGGGGTCAACTACTCGATCAACTACGCGTTCGGGGCTTACCTGGCGCGCAACTACGGCGGCGCCGCGCTGTTCAGCCACATCGTGCAGAGCGATCGCGCCGGCGTCGGGGCCGTCGAAGGGGTGGTGCGCAGCCAGGGCCACGACGAGTCCTTCCTGGATCTGCTGGCGAACTGGGGGGCGGCCACCCTGCTGTCGGACAACACCGGCGCGCCGGCCCCGTACCGGTACAACACCGGCGCCTGGAGGACGTCGCACGCCGGCATGACGTTCCGGCTGGGCTCGATCAACCTGTACAACTACACCTACGCGCCAGGACGCCTGGCCCGGCCGGGGCCGTACCTGTACCCGCTGCCCTCGTTCAACGACCGCATGCAGCCGCCGCACTCCAACATGTACGCCACGCTGGGCCGCCACACCGGCACCCTCCGCCTGAGCGTCACCGCCGAGTCCGAGAACCGCATCACCGTGGTGGTCAAGGAGTAGTGGGCGTCAAGCATGACGAGCGCCCGCGCGGCGGTGGCGCTGTCGGCGGGCGTGCTCCTGGCCTGCGCCTCTCCGGAGGAGGAGCCTGCCGAGCCGGACCCGCGGCAGCCGGAGCAGGTCATCGAGCTCACCGGCCGGGTGACGGTGACCGGTTCGGCACCGCTGACCGTCCTGGTGCTGGTCACCGAGACCGATCACTACGAGATCGTCGGCGACTTGGCGCCGGAGCTGCGCAAGCTGCAGCAGATCCACGTCACCGTCCGCGGGAGCGTCGTCCGAGAGGCTGCCGGCCCCGGTTTCCCGGCCGAGTTCCAGGTCGACTCCTACGCCCTGGTTCCCCGCAAGTTCGCTTCGTAGGGCGCACGTCGCGCCGTTGCCGCGACCGGCGCTCCGCCTTGACGGAGCGACCGCCCACTCGATAGGTTGGCGGGCGACTGGAAGAGCCGTGGCGACGAACTCCCCGACTTCACCGCAGATCGATCCCGAATCGCTGGTAGCCCGCATTGTCGAGGAGTTGCGGGCGAACCCCGACGCCCAGCGGTTGCTGCTGCGCACGCTGCTGACCAATGAGTTCCTCGGCATGCCGGCGCGGCTCGATCGTATCGAGAAGGATGTCGCCCAGCTCAAGGTCGACGTGGCGCAGCTCAAGACCGACGTGGCGCAACTGAAGACCGACGTCGGATACCTCAAGGGCTCGGACCTCGAGATGAAGGTGCATCGCAGGATTGTCCCGCTGGTGAGTCAGTACTTGACGCTGAGACGCACCCGTGTGGTCAAGAGCGCCCTTCAGCAAGCCGCGGCGGACTTCGACGAAGCGGTCGCGCAGGCGGCGGACGATGGCCGGATCGGCGACCGGCAGGAGTTGCGTATCCTCGCGACCGACCTGATCCTGCGCGGCGAACGGCGGGCCGACCGGCGGCCGCTGTGGATCGCGGTCGAGGCGGCCAACCGAATCGATCGGGACGACATCCGGCGCAGCCGTGACAGCGCCGACATCCTGGCCACGGTGTTCGGAGAGGATGCCGCGGCGATGGTCGCCGGTGGGCGCATCGATGCGGGCGATCGGGAGCGGGCGGCCTCCGCCGACGTGCACTGCCTGGAAGTGTCGGAGAGGCCCTGAGGCGCCGGACGCATCGGGTGCGCTTGGCTTGACCGCCCGCCTCAGATCCGAGACTATTCCGCATGCCCGATGCCGTGACGGTCGCCATCGCCCTCGTGATCTCCTTGGGGATCTTCCTCGCTGTCCGGCCCCTTTGGCGCCGGCGCATCGCGCCTGATCATGGACAGACAGGTGAAGGCAGCGACGCGGCTGCGGGACAAGGCCGGCTTCAGCGAGACGCAGGCACCTGAGTTGGCAGTCCGCTTGCGCACCTCTGTTACATGCCCCAGACGGTGACCGGCACGCCGTCGACGGACGGCGCGCGGCGGAAGATCTTCTCCTCCCCACTCCGTTCCGGGGCGCGGTCGAACACGATCAGATGGCCCGCCTCCGCCCCGCAGCGGTCCACGTAGGCGCGCGTCTGCTTCACCCCCTCCGCGACGGTCCGCTCCAGCTCTCCGCGCCGCATCTTGCACTCCACGACGAAGCGCCGCTCGCGCCCGCCCTGCGGCCACACGATCAGCAGGTCCGTTCGCCCGCGCCCCAGCGAGTACTCCCGCTCGATCCGCCCGCCGCCGTTGACGATGCGCTGCAGGTGCGCCTGCAGCAGCAACTGCGGCCCCGCCTCGTGGTAGCGCTCGAAGCGCTGCACCCAGTGCTCGGAGTGCTCCCGGAAGAACGCCTGGAACGCCGCGATCAGCCCCTCCACGTCCAGGTTTCCGGCGGCGTCGACGTACCACGCCATCCGTTGCGGCAGCGTCTCCTGCACCACGTAGTTCAGGTGGCGCGGGACCACTTCCGCGTAGATCGGGTTGGCGATGCGCGGCGGCCCATCGGCGTCCCGTGCCACCAGACCCAGGTCGCAGGCGTAGGCGAGGTCTTCCTCCGAGCACCTCGTCTCGGCGGCGCCGGCCAGGATCGGCTCCACCACCCGCCGCATGCGCTCCTCGCGTAGCTTGTTCGCCAGGTCGTCGATGTGCGTGTCGCGGCGCAGGATCAGCCGCTCCTGCGCCTCCAGGATCGCCTGCTCCGTGATCGGGCGGGAGCGGTCGCGGCCCGCCTTGTCATCGAAGCACGCCTCCCGGCACAGCGCGTTCACCAGCCACGGCTGCCCGGCGGTGCGTGCCAGGACCAGCCGCAGAGCCTCCTCCGTGAACGCCTGACCCGTCGCCGCCGTGTGCTGCGCCAGCAGCGCGCGCACTTCCCGCTCCGAGAAGTCGCCCAGCCGCAGCGACTTGGCCTTGACGTTGAAGGCGCTGCCGCCGAGCACCAGCCGGTCCTCGGCGGACGAGTGGATGCGGTAGTCGCGCACGTCCCGCACCCCGCAGAGGACGATGCTGTGCGGGAACGCGGATGGGCGCTGGTCGTAGCCGGCCCGCAGTTGGCGCAGCACCGCCAGCAAGATGTCGCCCACCAGCGCGTCGATCTCGTCGATCAGCAGCACCAGCGGCGTGCGGTCGGCAGCGGCCCAGCGGCTCAACGCCACGCTCAGCGCGCCGCCTGGTCCGGCGCTGTCCATGGCCCGGCGGCAGATGCGCTCCAGCGAGTCGTCGCCCAGCGTCAGGCTCGCCCTGAGCGCGAGCTGGGACAGTACGGTGCGCATACCTTCCGCGACATTCTCGCGCATCGCCTGGCCGGCCTCGACGTTGGCGTACACGCAGCGGTAGTCGCCGGCCTGACCTCGGTTCAGCAGATCGCGCAGCGCCAGCAGCGCAGACGTCTTGCCGGTCTGCCGCGGTGCGTGCAGCACGAAGTACTTCTTGTCACGCACAAAACCGAGCACCCCGTCGAGATCGATCCGCTCCAGCGGCGGGATGTGGTAGTGGTCTGCCGCTACGACCGGCCCCTCGGTATTGAACGTGCGCACGCCCACAGTGTCGCACCGTGCCGAGCCGACGTCATCCGTCGCCGACAGTCAGCCTTTATGTTACACCCTGGCAACGATCCGGAGAAGAATGGGAGTCGGTGACGCGCGTTACCTGTCCGCCGCGTCTGCGTTGATGACGATCGCGCGAACGCGGTAGCCGTCGACAGCCACGATACCGGCAAGGGTTCCCTGAAGGTCCGATCTCAGCAGCAAGACGAACTCGCCCTTCCGGTAGCGGGGCTGGGCGGCTACGGCATGAGTTTTTTTGTCCTGTGTCACCTGCATCGTCAGCGGCAGCGCCGACCACTCCACTCCCTCGGAGCCCAGGTCGATTTCGGCCGTTACCGTCCCGGCGGCCACGACCTCCGCGGTGATCTCCGGCAGAACGTACGTCGCGCGCGCGACCGCGTTCACCCCTTCCGCATCCGGCGTCAGCACAAAGTTGCTGGTCTTCACGATGAAGGTCCGGGACACCACGTCCCGGACCGGCGTTGTCTCCTCGCAACCCATGAGCACGGTGGCCGCCACGAGGACCGTGCCGACGAGCGCAATCCGTACGTTCGTGATCATTGCAGCGAGTATAGGCGCACGCATCAGGATCGGCCAGAGTTCCGCCACCGGCCGAGTCTGCGCCAGCGTGCAGCCTGCCTGGAGATCGTGTAAGCTGGTAACCGGAGGGATTTCCATGAAAAACAGACTTGCGCTACTCGTAGTGATCGCCGCGGCTATCGGACTGGTGTTGACCGGCTGCGGTCGTGGGCCCGGAACGGACAAGATGCCGATGCCGTCGACCGAGCCGCCCGTGATGCCGAGCATCAACGGCACATGGGTGTTCACCGGCTTCAAGGCGACGATCACCGTGCCTGATGTCATGGTAACGGTCGGCGACGGGATGACTCCATTGAGCAACGAGCACCCGTACGCTCTCATCACCCAGATCGAGGCGAAGGGCACGCTCGCCATGGAGGGGACTACCTACAAGCTGACGTTGGCCGAAGGGGACGACGCAATCATTGTAAAGCTGGTGCCGGGCGCGCCGCCCGTTACGGGGCCTCTGGCGAAACAGACCATCCAGAGCTTGATCAAGGACGCTCAGAGTGGAAATGTCGACATCACGGTCAGCGACGACATGATGATGATCACCGTGAAGGGCTCGTTCCTCAGTATGCTGGCGGAAGCCCTCGGCATGCCGGTGCCCGAAGAGGGACTGGTAGGCTGCAAGGACGCTCCCTGCGGCACGATGGGCTCATAGTCCGGGTTCCCCTGGCGTCGTCTCGGCCTGTGGCAGGTCCGAGGCGGCGCCGGGAGCCCGTCACTCCTTCATCACCACCGTGAGGCGCATGCCCGCGTCCGCGTTCACTTGCAGGCGAACCGTGCCGGTCATGCGTCCGAGCGCCGTATAGGCGTTCGAGTGCGGATACCGCGTGATCCCGTCGCTGAGCTGCTCGAATCCGTACAGTCGGGGTCCGTCCAGGTATTCGTCCGCGCCGGAGTCGAGGTGATACCGATAGTTGTAGAGATTGATCGATCCGAGCCGATAGATCTCGCCACCGGACCGGGAGGTGCGCCACGTGGCGCCGGCGTTGTACCGGTACGGGGACGGCGCCCGCGGGTTGTCTGACAGGAGGTTGGCGGCGGCCCAGTTCGCCAGCACGTCGCCGAACGACTCCGTGTGGCCGTGCGCACGCAGTGCCGCTTCGACCGCGTCGACCCCCGACTGTCCGCTTGCCACGATGTCGCCGAACAGCGGCGCGCCGCCGTAGGTGCGGGCCAGGTAGGCGCCCAGCGCGTAACTGATGGAGTAGTGCTTGAGGGAATCCGAGTAGTCCCAGGCGGTGACCTGGATGTCGTTGTGGAAGTTGTACCGCGGGAGGCGCCCGCGTTCGATGCCCGCTTCGCCCGCGGTGGGGTCATCGTGGGCGACCGCTCGCGGTCCGTTCGACTCGACCTTCTCCGCGACCAGGTCCTCCGCCACCTCCGACGCCATCTCGTTCAACCACGTCTCGCTGAACGCGTTCCGCAGGACGGGTTTCTGATAGAAGTGGATCATGTGCTGGAACTCGTGCGCCAACACCGAGATGATCGCGCTCGGACGGCGGTCGCTCACTTCCCAGGTCGAACCCTCCCGGTCAGCCATGATCGCCGCGTCCATGAAGAACATCAG
The DNA here is from genome assembly GCA_965208175.1 of Spirochaetia bacterium. Lineage (GTDB taxonomy): Bacteria > Spirochaetota > Spirochaetia > SZUA-6 > Bin103 > CATQHW01. Next base: position 786,350 of record CBDBOG010000002.1, read on the forward strand.
CCGTTCATTCGACGTGCGGCGAGACGTTCGCAGGTAGTTGTGGACGCCGTGGAAGTAGCCGTAGACGCGCGACTGCCCCGGTGACGGGATACCGTCTTCGTCGATGTCCAGGAACAGGATGTGAACCTGGCGGGCCGACTCCGGGGGAATGAGGTTCGTATAGGGGTGCGGCCCCCACGCGTTCCCGAAGATCGCGGTCAACCAGTCGTGGATGTCGTTGCCGGGGCCGGGACGGAGAAACCTGTCTGCCGCCGCGTCCACCATCTCGCGGGTCATGCAATGCGTCGCCCGGCAGGTCGCCGACCAATCCCGGTCCGCGACCCAAACCACGAGGGTCGTCGAGGCGTCGCTGACCACCCGGCGGGCGGTCGCGGGCACCAGGGCGTTCCCGTCGTGCTGAGCGGTGAAGGTGAACCGGTCGCCCTCCGCGACCGCTGGCTGCGCCTGTGCCTGCAGACTCCGCTGCGGTACGCCGGAACGTTCCATCGGGGGCGGATTGTTGTTGAACTCCACGATCCAGGGCGGCGCGTGCCCTGACGAATCGTCGTGCAGCCCTTGCGGCGGATGCTCCCGGTGCGTGAGTGAACGCTGACCCACCGCCTCAGGTCCAGTGTCGAGTCGCTGGACTCTCGTGGAGGCCGGGTAGCTGTTGGTGTTGGTAGCGATCACGTACACGTCTCGGCGCGCCGCCCCCAGCCGCAGCGTAAAGGCAACCTTGTCCAGGGCCTGACCGCCGGGGTTGAGGGGACACACGTGGTCGCCGCTCCCGCGATACGTGCATGTCAGTGCGGGAGGAAGCCGCACGGCTACGGTGAACGTCAGGGTGTCGGCGTCGCTGTCGGCCGTGTTGCTGTCCGCGTCCGACACCCGATAGGTCATCTCGTGGGTGTCGGCCGTGCCAGGCGTGCCGCTCAGGGTTCGAGTGGCCGGGTCGAACGTGAGGCCCGGGACCGGGGGGCGAAGCTCATAGCTGAGGGGTTCGTTGCCGCCGAGAGCCACCGGCAGAACGAGCGGGGTAATCGCTTCTCCGACCGTGTAGCTCTGATCGGCCACGCTCCCGTCGAAACTCGGCGCCGTGTCGCCCACCAGGACCGCGACGGTGAAAGTCAGGGTGTCGGCGTCGCTGTCGGCCGTGTTGCCGTCCGCGTCCGACACCCGATAGGCCACCTGGTAGGTGCCGGCCGTGATGGGCGTGCCGCTCAAGGTTCGAGCGGCCGGATCGAAGATGAGGCCTGGGATCTCGGGGCGCAGCTCATAGCGCAGGGGCCCGTTGCCGCCGAGAGCCACCGGCAGAACGAACGGGATGATCGCCTCTCCGACGGTGTAGGTCCGGTCAGGCACGGTCCCGTCGAACCTCGGCGCGGTGTCAGCCTCGACCACGGTGACGGTGAAGCTGAGCGTGTCAGCGTCACTGGCTGAGGTGTTGTCGTCCGCGTCCGACACCCGGTAGGTCATTGCGTAGGTGCCGGCGGTGCCAGGCGCGCCGCGCAGGGTTCGAGCGGCCGGGTCGAAGGTGAGGCCGGAGACCGTGGGTCGCAGCTCGTAGCTCAGCGCTCCGTTTCCACCCACCGCCTCCGGCAGCACGAGCGGGCGAATCGCCTCTCCAACGGAGTAAGTCTGATCAGGCACCGGTCGCGTGAACGCAGGAGCGGTGTCGGGTGTCACTTCATCACAACCGACGAGCGCGAAACCTGCCAGCGACACCAGGCACAACGCGAATCCCCGTGCCAGCGCCTGCGATGCTCCGGACGCCACTGGAATGCCGATCCTGAGGCGGTGCAACAGTTGCGGAATCTTCGTACCCGGCGTCCGAGGTGCTCCCGTTTCCACCGCTTCCACGGGGATCATATCTCGCCTCGTGAGGAATCCTGCCGCGCGAAGCTTTCGCGCCACTTCATCGTAGGAGCGCGGCTTCACCTATCGGTGACGGGACGGACATGCTGCGCCGGCGCCGTCTCAGTGGCTGCCGGGGGCTCCAAGTGCAGAGCCAGAGCTTCGCTCAGATTGGAGATGGCGCGTGCTCGCGTCTCTCCCTGGCTCGCGATGTCCACCTCCAGCGCCTGAGCGACGTACCAGTCGCCTTCGCGCCACACGTGAGCAGTGAATCCGGGTTCGCCTGACCATCTGCGGTAATCCCGTGGACGACTTCCTTCGCAAGCCTTCCATCGTCAGTCCCCAGATCGCTGGCCTGTTGAGCCATGGATATCGGACATCTACACTGCTCGGCTACCCTCCGTCAATCCGCTCCGCCGCCTCAATCCGAGTTCCCGGAGCGGCGCCGGTTTTGCGCGTCGGGTCATGGGAGGCGTACAATCGACGGCATGCGATTGACGATTCGGAGCGGGAGCCCGGCGACGGAGGCGTGCGACGCCCTGGTCGTCCTGGCCGCCGGGGACAAGGGACTGAGCGGTCCCGCGGCAGCCGTGGATGCGGCGGCGGGCGGCGCGCTGGCGGCGGTTCTGGCGCTGGGGGACTTCGACGGCATGGCCACGTCCACCCGGCTGGTACACGTGGGAGACGGGCTGAGGGCGCAGCGGGTGCTGCTGGTGGGCACCGGCGGCGGCGGTGACGACTCCGCCGAGAGCGGGCGCCTGGCCGGCGGCGCCGCGATCCAGGGCGTGTCCGGCATGACGATACGGACGGCGGTCGCGGTGCTGCCGGAGCGGGCCGACGCAACGTTCGTGCAGGGACTCGCCGAGGGGCTGGCGCTCGCTTCCTACCGGTTCGATCGCCATCGGACTGCGGAGGAGACGGAGACGGCCGTGGAGTCGGTCACGCTGCTGGCCGCGACGGAAGAGGATGCTCGCGCCCTGCAGGCGGCGTTCGACCGGGCCGTGATTCTCGGCGAAGCTACCGGTCTGGCGCGCGATCTGGTCAACGAGCCGCCCAACCACCTGACGCCCACTGCCCTGGCCGACCGGGCGGTTGACGTCGCGGGCGCGCACGGGCTCCGGAGCCGGGTGCTCGGTCCGGCGGAGCTGGCCGACCAGGGTTTCGGCGCGCTGTTGGGCGTGGCGCAGGGCAGCGCCGAGGAGCCTCGCTTCATCGTGCTGGAGCATGCCGGCGAGGACGCGGGTGCCGCGCCGCTGGTCCTGGTGGGCAAGGGGCTGACCTTCGACAGCGGCGGCCTGTCGATCAAGACCGGCAAGGGCATGGAGGACATGAAGATCGACATGGGCGGCGGCGCCGCCGTGCTCGGCGCCATGCAGGCGATCGGCCGTCTGGACTGCCGCCAGCGCGTGGTGGGGCTGATCCCGGCGACCGAGAACATGACCGGCCCGCGCGCGCAGCGTCCGGGCGACGTGGTCCGCTCCTACGGCGGCGTCACCATCGAGGTGCTGAACACCGACGCCGAGGGGCGCTTGGTGCTGGCCGACGCCCTGGGCTACGCGGCGACGATGAAGCCGGCGGCGGTGGTGGACGCGGCCACCCTCACCGGCGCGGTGGTCACCGCGCTCGGCCACCACGCGGCCGCGCTCCTGGGCACCGACGAGCCGCTGATGCGCGCGATCGAGGCCGCCTCCGCCGCGACCGGCGAGCGGGTGTGGCGGCTGCCGCTCTGGGACGTGTACGACGAGCCTCTGAAGAGCAAGGTGGCCGACATCAAGAACATCGGCGACGGCGGCGCCGGCACCATCATCGGCGCCGCCTTCCTGAAGCGGTTCGCGAGCTACCCGTGGGCGCACCTGGACATCGCCGGCACCGCCTGGGACGTCAAGGACGTGAGCTACCACCCGAGCCGCGCAACCGGCTACGGCGCCCGCCTGTTCGCGGAGCTGGCGGCCGGCTGGGGTACCTGACTCCGCTCGGGGTCTGGATGTTGGGCCGCCAAGTTCAGGGGGCGAGGCCACACAGCCCCGATATGCTCCTTTGCGCGGATCTTGTGTGAAAGAGCCATGGTAGCCATCATGGACCCATGACAGAGATGGCAGCGAAGGATGCGAAGAATCGCTTCGGGCACTTGCTTGACGTAGCGCAGAGCGCACCCGTGTGCGTCACCAGGAAAGGCAGAGCGGTCGGCGTGATGATGTCCATCCGCCAGTACGAGGTGCTCCGCGGAGCTGCGTGGGAGCAGCTCAAGTCGTCCATGGATGCGTTGGGCAGGGAATCGGCCGCCGCCGGGCTGACGGAAGCCGGTCTGGAGGCGTTGCTGGCGGATGAGAGCTGAGCGTGTCGTACTCGACACCAATGTGCTCATCAGCGCCGCCCTGATCCCTTCCAGCTTGCCCCGGAGGGTCGTGGAATCGATCTTCACGGCGAACGGCGTGCTGCTGTTCTCCGACGAGACCTTCGCCGAGCTTCGCACCCGCCTTCTTCGCACGAAGTTCGACCACTATGTCTCCTCGCAGAGCCGCACCGTGTATCTTGCCCGAGTCCGAGCCGTGGCCGAATGGGTCGGGATCGTGGGCGCCAGGCTGGGCTGCCGCGATCCCGACGACGACAAGGTCCTGGAGGTGGCGCTGATGGCTGCCGCAGACTGCATCGTCACGGGCGATCAGGATCTGCTGGAGCTCGCGTCATTCCGCAGCATCCCCATCCTGACCCCGGCGAATGTTCTGGACTGACTTCGCGGCCTACGCGTTCGGCTCCGGTGCGTCGAACACCGCCGCAACGTCGACGGTGAAGTCGTCAAGCAACACGGAGGTCGCCGATCGGCCGCGCGCCGCGGATACGGAGGTCCCACGCTGGCGGCGATCTCGGGCAGACGAAGAGTTCGCCTTTCGTCTAAAGCGCCAGCGCCGTTCCGTCGGTGTCTTGGGTGAGACCGAGTCATCACAGGAGGTACCGATGAACAATCTCAACTCAGTCCTGCTGGAGGGCAACCTGACGCGCGATCCGGAGTTGCGCTACACGGCCAAGGGCACCGCCGTCTGCCGCTTCTCGATCGCCTGCAACCGTTCCTACAAGCAGGAGGATCAGCGCCAGGAGGAGGTGTCGTACTTCGACGTCACCACGTGGTCGCGGCTGGCCGAGATCTGCGCCGAGTACCTGGTCAAGGGCCGGGGCGTGCGCGTGGTGGGGCGTCTGAAGCAGGACCGGTGGGAGGACGACAGCGGGAACCGGCGCTCGCGCGTGGAGGTCATCGCCGAGCACGTGGAGTTCAAGCCGCAACGGCGCGATGAGGCCGACACCGCGCCGGAGGCGGAGGCGATCCTCTCCGAACCGGAGCCCGCGCAGGCGACCGCGTAGCGACGGGTCCTGGCGCAGGACTCCTTCCCTGCGTCCACTCCGACACGGGGCGCCGGCCGCCCGGCGCCCCGTCCATGCCGGTTCCGCGTGCGGGAAAGACAGCGGTGAGACTGATTGGAGGGGCTCTCACCGCCGTCTTCAGGCGCCTGCGGGGCGGTGCGCGGTGTCGCCCTGTCCCGCATCATCCCGTTACCGTCTATTCCGGGTCCGGAGCGGTACCGGAGGTTGGCGCATCGGGTTAGGATGAGCCTGTCATGACGGGACCGGACAAACCCACCACGGACGCCGGCTACCTGGAGGCGGCGTCCCGGATCATCTTCATGGGCGGGCTGAACCGCCGGGTCGTGGACGGCAAGTGGGACGGCTTCCTGCAGGCGTTCCACGGCTTCGATGTGGCGGCCGTGGCGGCCATGGGGCCTGCGGACGTAGAGCAGCTCGCCCAGGACGACCGGGTGATCAAGTACCAGGCCAAGCTGCAGGCGGTCGTGACCAACGCGCAGGAGATGCAGCAGGTCGCCGCCGAGCACGGCAGCTTCGGCGCCTGGGTGGAGTCGGCGGTCGTCGCCGGCGTGCCGGCCGCCTGTGGGGAGCTGTCCAAGCGGTTCGCCTACATCTCCAGGGACGGCGCCCGCAACTGGCTCTATTCCACCGGCCACGACGTGGGAGCGGTGACCGACAAGGTCCGGGAGAAGTACGCGCCGTACCGTCCGGCCTGACGGGGACCCTCAGATGACGCTGCGCACCAAGCTGGGCTACGGCGTCGGCGATCTCGGCGGCAACCTGTTCTTCACGGTTGTCAGCTTCCACCTGCTGATCTTCTTCACCGACACGGTGGGGTTGTCGCCGGCGCTGACCGGGCTGGCCTTCACCGTCGCGCGGCTCTGGGACGCCGTGACCGATCCGCTGATGGGCGTGATCTCGGACCGTACCCGCACCCGCTGGGGCCGCCGCCGTCCGTACCTGCTGGCCGGCGCGCCGCTGCTGCTGGCCGGCATCGCCGTCCTCTTCGTCGATCCCGGCCTGCAGACGCCGGGGGGGTTGTTCGCCTGGGCGGCGATCGTCTACGGCCTGGCGAACACCGCCTACACGGTGGCGTTCATCCCGTACAACTCCCTGACCCCGGACCTCGCCCCCGGATCGGACCAGCGCACCGCACTCAACGGCTACCGCATGAGCTTCGCGGTGGTCGGCACGCTGATCGGCGCGGCGGGGTTCCCGATGCTGGTCTCGGTGCTGGGTCCGGGAGCGCCCGGCTACGGCCGTGCCGGCCTGGTGACCGGCGCGATCGTCTGTGCAGGACTGCTCGTCACGTTCCTGATGGTGCGGGAGCCCCCGCCGCCGGCGGCCACCACCGGAACGGCCACCACCGGAACGGCCACCACCGGAACGGACGGCCTCGGCCTGCGGCCGGTGGTGCAGGCGCTCGGAAATCGCGCCTTCCTGCTGGTGCTGATCCCGTGGACCCTGCACATGGTGGGCATCTCGCTGGTGTCCCCCATGGTGGTCTTCTACTTCAAGTACGTGCACGGGGACGAAGGGCTCTCGCAGATCGCCCTGGGCGTCCTGCTGATCGCCGCCATGGCCTCGATCTCGCTGTGGGTGGTCTTCGGCAAGCGGCTGGAGAAGCGCACCTGCTACAACCTGGGGATGGTCTGGTTCTGCGTCTGCCTGCTGGCGGCCGCGGCGTTCGGCCAGCGCAGCGTTCCGCTGACGCTGGTCATCATCGGCTTGGCCGGCATCGGTCTGGCTACCCACTACGTGTTCCCGTGGTCGATGCTGCCGGACGCGATCGACGCCGGCGCCGTGGCCTCCGGCCGCCGTGACGAGGGGGTCTACTACGGACTCTGGACCCTGCTGCAGAAAGGCGGCCAGGCGCTGGCGCCGCTGCTGGCCGGCATCACCCTGAGCGCGACCGGCTACGCGCCGGACGCCGTGCAGACCCCGGCCGCGCTGACCGGCATCCGGCTGCTGGTGGGGCCGTTCCCGGCGGTCTTCTTCGCGGCCGCGGTGGCGGTCCTCACCGCCTACCCGATCACGCGCGCCGCCCACGCCAAGCTGCGGGAACGGCTGACCCGGGCGTCGTGACCGGCGACCCGGGCGTCGCTAACGGCGCCCCGAGCGTCGCTGCCGGAGACCCGAGCGTCGCGAGCCGCGACGCGATCGTCGTCCGCGGCGCGCGCGCCAACAACCTCCGGGACCTCGACGTCGAGATCCCGTTGGCGCGCATGACGGTCGTCACCGGCGTGTCCGGCTCGGGCAAGTCGTCGCTGGCGTTCGACACCGTCTACGCGGAGGGCCAACGCCGCTACGTGGAGACCTTTTCCGCCTACACCCGCCAGTTCCTGGACCGGATGGACCGCCCGGCGGTGGACGCGGTGGAGGGGGTGCCGCCGGCCATCGCCATCGACCAGACCAACCCGGTGCGGACCTCGCGCTCGACGGTCGGCACCATGACCGAGCTCAACGATTACCTGAAGCTGCTGTACGCGCGCGCGGCCGGACTCACCTGCCGCCGCTGCCGCCGGCCCGTACAGGTGGACACGCCGCAGTCGATCGCCGCCGAGCTGCTGGCGTCCGCGGCGGACGGGCAGCGATCCCTGATCACCTTCGAGGTGCCGGTGCCGGCCAACTTCACGCGGCAGGAGGTGCGCGCCCTGCTGGCGGCGAAGGGCTACCACCGGATCCACGCGGAGCGCCGCCCCACGGGATCACGCCCGCGGCGCCTGGAGGTGGTCCAGGACCGGGTCTCCTTGGCCGGCCGCAACCTGCCGCGCATCGTCGAGGACCTGGAGGCCGCCCTGGAGCACGGCCACGGGCGGGCCGCGGTCCGGCACGTGGACGACGACGGCAGCGCCGGGCGCGCGCGCCGGTTCTCCGCGGAGCTGCACTGCGCTGCGTGCGACATCGCCTACCGCGAGCCGCTTCCCAGCCTGTTCTCCTTCAACTCCCCGATCGGCGCCTGCGAGCAATGCCGCGGGTTCGGGCGCATCATCACCATCGACTACGACCTGGTGATCCCGGACCGCCGCCGCTCGCTGGCCGACGGCGCCGTCCGCCCGTTCCAGAGCACGAGCTACTCCGAATGCCAGGATGACCTGATCGGTTTCGCGCGCCGGCGCGGCGTCCAGGTCGACGTGCCGTGGCAGGAGCTGTCCGCTGCCGACCGTCGCTGGGTGATCGACGGCGACGGGAAGCACGAGGAGGGGCGCTGGTACGGCGTGCGCGGCTTCTTCGACTGGCTGGAGGGACGGAGCTACCGCATGCACGTGAGGGTGCTGCTGTCGCGCTACCGCGCCTACGTGGAGTGTCCGGAGTGCCGGGGTACGCGCCTGAAGCCGGACGCGCTGCTGTGGAGGCTGGGAGAGGACGGGGGCCGCCACATCCACGACGTGGCGCTGCTGCCGATCGAGGAATGCGAGCGTTTCTTCGCCGCGCTCGAGGTACCCGCCGCGATCGCCGCCGGCGTGGAGCCGGTGCTGGAGGACATCCGCACGCGGCTGCGCTACCTGGCGGAGGTGGGGCTGGGCTACCTGACCCTGGACCGGCAGTCGCGCACCCTGTCCGGAGGCGAGGTGCAGCGCATCAACCTGACCACCGCCCTGGGCACGCAGCTCGTCAACGCGCTGTTCGTGCTGGACGAACCCAGCATCGGCCTGCACCACCGCGACATCGGCCGGCTGATCGGCGTCCTGCACCGCCTGCGCGATGCCGGCAACACCCTGCTGATCGTCGAGCACGACCCGGCGGTGATCCGCGCCGCCGACCACGTCATCGACCTGGGGCCCGGGCCGGGCCGGCACGGCGGCCGCATCCAGTTCGCGGGCCCCGTCGCCGGGTTGAACGGCTCGGACACCCAGACCGGCCGCTACCTGTCCGGCCGCCTGCAGGTCGCCGGCCGCAACGGGCACCCGGGCGCCGGCCGCGGCTTCCTGCGGGTGCGCGGCGCCCGCGCCAACAACCTCAAGCGGATCGACGTGGACTTCCCGCTCGGCGCCCTGGTCTGCCTGGCCGGGGTGTCGGGCTCCGGCAAGTCCACCCTGCTCTCCGACATCCTGTTCCCGGCCGTGCGCCGCGCCAAGGGGCAGCCGGCCGAGGCTCCGGGCGCCCACCGCGCCGTGCTCGGTCACGAACGCATCGCCGCGATCGAGTTGATCGACCAGAGTCCCATCGGCAAGTCGGCGCGCTCCACCCCGGCCAGCTACGTGAAGGCGCTCGACCCGATCCGCAAGCTCTTCGCGGCCACCGAGACGGCGCGGGCGCGCGGCTACACCGCCGGCACCTTCAGCTTCAACACCGGCACCGGGCGCTGCCCGGCCTGCAGCGGCGCCGGCTTCGAGCACATCGAGATGCAGTTCCTGTCCGACGTCTACCTGCGCTGCGGGGACTGCGACGGCCGCCGCTTCCGCCCGGAGGTGGAGGAGGCGCGCGTGCACGGCCGCTCGATCGTGGACGTGCTGGACATGACCGTGGACGAGGCGCACGACGCCTTCCCGGAGCCGGCCGTGCGGGCGGCGCTGCGGCCCCTGGCCGAGGTCGGGCTGGGCTACCTGACGCTGGGCCAGGCGGTGCCCACCCTGTCCGGCGGCGAAGCTCAGCGGCTGAAGATCGCCGGCCACCTGCACATGAAGAACAGGGCCGGGGCCGCGTCGAAGGGATCCCGGCGCGGCGAGCCGCGGCAGGGCGTCCTGTTCCTGATGGACGAGCCCACCACCGGCCTGCACTTCGCGGACATCGCGGTGCTGATCGGCGCGCTGCGCAGCCTGGTGGCCGCCGGCCACTCGCTGATCGTGGTGGAGCACAACCTGGACGTGCTGGCCGCCGCCGACCACGTCATCGAGCTGGGTCCCGAGGGCGGTGAGGCCGGCGGCCGCGTGGTCGCCGCCGGTACGCCCGGCGAGCTCGCCGCGGAGGGCGGCACGCACACCGCGCTGGCGCTGCGCGACCGGGAGCGGGAGCTGCCGGCGCTCGCCGATGCGCGCACGGACGGCACGGCCTCAGTCCCGGGCCCGGGGCGCAACGGCGCCATCGAGGTGCGGCGCGCGCGGGAGCACAACCTGCGCGCCATCGACCTGACCATCCCGCGCGACCGCTTCACGGTGGTCACCGGGGTCTCGGGCTCCGGCAAGAGCACGCTGGCCTTCGACGTGCTGTTCGCGGAGGGGCAGCGCCGCTACCTGGAGTCGCTGAACGCCTACGTCCGCCAGTTCGTGCAGCCGGCCGCGCGCCCCGACCTGGACGGACTGTCCGGCATACCGCCGGCGGTGGCCATCGAGCAGCGCACCAGCCGCGGCGGCCGCAAGAGCACGGTCGCCACCCTCACCGAGATCTATCACTTCCTGCGGCTCTTGTACGTGCGGCTGGGCGTCCAGCACTGCCCTGACTGCGCCGTCGCCATCGAGCCGCAGAGCGCCGCCGCGATCGGCGCCGCCATCCTGGAGCGATTCGCCGGCCAGCACCTGATGGTCCTGGCGCCGCTGGTGCGCGGCCGCAAGGGCTACTACACCGACCTGGCCGCCTGGGCGGCCGGCAAGGGCTTCGCTGAGTTGATGGTCGACGGCCGGCTGCTCCCCATCGACCCGTGGCCGCGCCTGGACCGCTTCCGCGAGCACGACATCGACGCGCCGATCGCCACTCTCGACGTCGACCGCCACGCCGGCCCCGCCATCGAAGCCGCCGTAGCGCAGGCGCTGGAGCTCGGGCGCGGCACCCTGCACGTCCGCCCGCTCGACGGTGGGCGCGCCGGTCCCGTCCACGTCCATTCGATCGAGCGTTCCTGCCCGAGCTGCGGGCACAGCTTCCCGGAGCTCGACCCGCGCCTGTTCTCCTTCAACTCCAAGCACGGCTGGTGCCCGCAGTGCTACGGCACCGGCCTGGAGCTTCCCGGGTTCGACGCCGAGCACACCGGCGACGAGGGGTGGTGGAACGAGTCGTGGGAAGGGGTGGAGGTGCCGTGCCGCGCCTGCGCCGGACGCCGGCTGCGGCCGGAGGCGCTGGCGGTGACGCTGGGCGGCCGCTCCATCGACGACCTGGGCGCGCTGGCGGTTCAGGCGCTGCCGGCGGCGCTGCGGGCGCTGCGGTTTGATGACCGGCAGCGGTCGATCGCCCGCGACATCGTCCGCGAGCTGCGCGCCCGGCTGGGCTTCCTGCACCAGGTGGGGCTGGGCTACCTGGGGCTGGACCGCGCGGCGCCCACCCTGTCAGGCGGCGAGGCGCAGCGCATCCGCCTGGCCGCGCAACTGGGCTCGCAGCTCCGTGGCGTCTGCTACGTGCTGGACGAGCCGTCGATCGGCATGCACGCGCGCGACAACCACCTGCTGCTGACGACCCTGCGCCGGCTGCAGGAGCGGGGCAACACCGTGATCGTGGTCGAGCACGACGAGGAGACCATCCGCAGCGCCGACCACGTCGTCGACCTGGGACCGGGCGGCGGCACCGGCGGCGGACGCGTGGTCGCGGCAGGCACCCTGGCGGAGGTGATGGCCAACGACGCCTCCACCACGGGGCGGATGCTGCGCGCGCCCGGCCGCCACCCGGTGATCGAGCGGCAGCGCGATCCGGAGGCCGGCTGGCTCACGGTTCGGGAGGCGGCGCTGCACAACCTGCGCGGCATGGACGTGCGCGTTCCGCTGGCGGCGGTCACCTGCGTCACCGGCGTGAGCGGCTCCGGCAAGAGCACCCTGGCGCGCCGGCTGCTGTTCGACCAGGTGCGGGAGCGGCTGGCGGCGCGGGCGCGGCGGCGCTCGGGCCGCTCGGCCAGCCCCCGCTGGGTCGGCTGCCGCGCGATCGAGGGGTGGGATGCGCTGCGCCGCGCCCTGCAGGTCGACCAGACGCCGATCGGCAAGACGCCGCGCTCCTGCCCGGCCACCTACGTCGGCGTGTGGGACGACGTGCGCGCCCTGTTCGCGGCCACCACCGAGGCGCGCATCCGCGGCTACGGGCGAGCCGCTTCTCCTTCAACGTCGATGAAGGCCGCTGCCCGGAGTGCGCGGGCCAGGGGGTGAAGAAGCTGGAGATGAGCTTCCTGCCCGACGTGGCCATCCGCTGCGAGGCGTGCGGCGGCGACCGCTTCGAGCAGGAGACCCTGGCGGTGCGCGTGCACGGCCGCTCGATCGCCGACGTGCTGGCGCTGGACGCGGCGGCGGCGGCCGAGGCGTTCGCCGCCCACCCGCGCATCGCGCCGACTCTGGACCTGCTGGTGGAGGTGGGGCTGGGCTACCTGAAGCTCGGCCAGCCCAGCCCGACGCTGAGCGGGGGCGAGGCGCAACGCATCAAGCTGGTCGCCGAGCTGGCCAAGCGCGCGCCCGGCGGAGCCGGGGGCGGCGGCACCCTGTATGTGCTGGACGAGCCCACCATCGGCCTGCACATGGCCGACGTGGATCGGCTGACGCGGGTGCTGCACCGGCTGGCCGACCGCGGCGACACGGTGGTCGTGATCGAGCACAACCTCGACGTGATCGCCGAGGCCGACCACGTCATCGACCTGGGCCCGGACGCCGGCGACGCCGGCGGCCGCGTGGTCGCGCAGGGCCCCCCGGAGCGGGTGGCGGCGATCCGCCGCGGTTCACGCACCGCGCCGATCCTGGCGCGCTTCCTGCGCGATCGCGCCGCCTGACGCGACCGCGCCGTCAAGGCGCGCGCGCCGGCGGGGCTGCGCCGCGCCGGCGGAGCTCCTGCCGCAGCGACCCCAGGGCGGCCAGCGCAAGGAGCAGCGCCCCGGCGAAGATGAACAGACCCAGCGCCCGCACGGGTCCGATCAGCGCCGCCCCGGCCGCCAGCGCGGCGACGGCGCCGGCCGTGACCCATTCCGTCGCACCGAGGCGGCGAATGCCCACCACGTAGACGCGCATCGCCAGGAAACAGGTCAGCCACACGGCCATGCCTCCGAACAGCAGTCGGGCACCCGACAGCACGGTGCCGCTGGCCAGCCGGGCGAGTCCCGCGCCACCGGCGACGCTCTGCACGTCTGCCCTGATCAGGACCATCATGTGCCGCACCGCTTCCAGCATGCCGGGCTCCCCACCGCCCTCGGCCTCGCTGTCGGCGGCGCTCAGCCCCACCAGGCTCGCTTCCACCGCGGCCGCCATGACCACCACGGCCAGCGTCATCGGCAGGTGCAGGTGGGTGAGGAGTTGCCCGCCGCCCACGCGTTCGCGAAGCTCGCTGCGATCGAGCAGGCGGAAGTAGAACCACCAGATACCGACCGGCAGCGAGAACCCGATCGCGACCGCCAGCCGTGCCTCCGCTCGCACCCCGCCGACCACGACGCCGAGCACCGCCTCGCCGAGCACGATGATGGTGAACAACCCCAGCCGTTCCGGCAGATGCATGGGGTGCGCCGGCCAATGGCCGAGTCCGGACACCGCCAGCAGCGGCGCCAGCAGCTCGATTCCCACCGCGGCCGCGTAGAGCCGCCGGTCCCACGGCTCTGCCGTCCACCCCTGCGCCCCCCAGGCGACCGCCGACAGCGCGAAGCCGATCATCAGGATCCACGTGAACCGGCGCGCGGCCGGGACCCGCAGATGCGCTTCCAGGTAGAGCAGCACCAGCACGGCGCGCGCGGCGAACTGGGCGCGCGCGAACGACTTCGCATGCTCGTCCATCCCGGACTGCACGAACACGGCCGACCCGGCCAGCGTGAACATCAGCAGCAGCGTCAGGATCGTCTGCAGGGTGCTGCCGTCGTCGAAGCGGGTCGCGTAGGTCGTGTGTCCGGCCCACACCAGGAACAGCGGCAGGTACAGCTCCGCCACCTGCGCCAGCGTCGCGAGGTCGGGATGCGCGACCAAGTGATGGGTGAGGCCGGCGATGTTGATGACGAAGATCACGTCGAAGAACAGCTCCAGCCACGTCGCCGAGCGGCTCTCGTCCGCCCGACCGTTGTCACGAGCGCCGTCGCTCAGAAGGTCAGCCATGGGTACTACCCGGCGGGGCCAGACCTGCCGATGTCAAGATCTCACCCGGGGGGTACCACGCAAGGACGCGGCGCCCCCCGGTGAGAGCGCCGCGTCCGCGTGCCCGTGGGCCCGGCAGGACCTCAACTGCCGCCGCGTTCGCCGCCAGACCCGTGCTCCCCGCCGCCTTCGCCCCCGGCGCCGGACTGCGGACCGACTTCGGCGTGCGGGACCCACTCGGTAAAGCGGTTGCCCTCGTCAGGCAGCCACACCGGGATCCACTGACCGGGCGCCAGGTCGACCGGCGTCGTCGGACCGAGCTCCATGCTCGGGCCGAACAGGTGCACCTCGACCCGCACCTGCTGCAGCGTGGCGTTGCTGATGTTCCCCACCACGCCGACGAAGCCGCCCGCCTCCGGGACGTAACCCAGGATCAGGACCGAACCCTTGCGCTCCTGGCCGAACACCGCGTCGGGCGGCAGGCGTGTTCCGCCTTCCTCGCCGCCGGCTTCATTGCCGCTCTCGCCTCCCGAGCCGTGCTCGCTGCCGCTACCCTCGCCGTCGTCCGCGAGGACGATGACGGCCGCCACCGCCATGAAGGCGCACAGCATCGCCATCAGCAGCATCCTCTTCTTCGTGAACACCATGGTGTCTCCTCCCCGGGGTTTCACCCCTGCTCGATTCGAGGCCGTTGTGCCTCGTTGTGGAAAGAGTCGCGGCGAAATGTCGCGTGAATGTCCCATCCGGAAGAAAATCGCCGGATCCCCACCAGTACCGGAAGCGGGTCCAGCCGGGCGACGGCAGGGGCTCATCCTTCAGGAATGCGCGTCGAGCCATGCGGCGCGTGCCGATGGCGGCGCTTCTCAAGACTGGCTACCCGACGCGCGTTTGATCGACCGAGATGGACACGCGTACACTCTCGCCCGGAACGTAGAGCCGCGCCTTGGCTGAGCGTTTGGCCCGGATCGAGGCACGGCTACATCGGCTGTTGGTGGGAGGCAGTTGGAATGAACAAACACCCCGCGAGTGGTCACGATCCTCGGCAGTCGCCCTGCTACCCGATCTCGGAGGTTGCGCGGTACTTGGCGGTGCCGGCGGCGACGGTCCGCTACTGGTCGGTTGGCCAAGGCAGTTACGAGCCCCTGATCGCCGTTTCCTCACGCACTCCGACGCTGCTGTCCTTCCTCAATCTCATCGAGCTTCACGTGCTGGCTGCCATTCGGCGCAGACACGGTGTGAAGATGCGGAGCGTCCGCAAGGCAATCCAGTACCTGGCGGATCGCTCCCGGTGTGAGCTGGAAGCTCTCCATCCGTTGATCAGCCGCGAGCTGGAGACGGATGGACTGGACCTGTTCATCGATGAGTATGGAAGACTGATCAACATCATCCGGGAGGGACAGACAGTCATCAGGGACGTCGTCCGCGCCGCCCTGAGACGTATCGAACGCGGCCCCGAAGGCATACCCGTCAAGCTCTATCCGTTTACTCGTGAGGCGATCGAGAACGCGCCCGCGATGATCGTCATCGATCCGCGACTCTCAGCGGGCCGGCCGGTCATCGCCGGCACCGGTCTCGCCACTCAGGTCATCTTCGAGCGTTACAAGGCGGGTGAATCAGTCAGAGAGTTGGCTCACGATTATGAGCGTTCAGACGCCGAAATCGAAGAAGCGATCCGGTGCGAAGCCCTCGCGGCATGAAGAACCGACCCTCTTTCTGGATCGCAATCTCGGCCGGCACGTGATCGCAGACCGGCTTCGCGCGGAAGGAGTGACGGTCGAGGTTCATGACGATCACCTTTCTCAAGATGCTCCGGATGACGAGTGGATCGCCCTTGCCGGACGAGAGCGATGGGTCGTGATCACCAAGGACAAGAACATCCGTTACAGGGCTGCCGAGATCGAGGCGATCAAGGCGCATTCGGCGCGAGTCGTGGTGATCAGAGTGAAGAATGCGACCGCGACGGACATCGCCGACGTGCTGCTGACTGGGCGACATCGGATCAGTAGATTCGCGGCAAAGACGCCGGCACCATTCGTGGCCGGCATCGATCGCTACGCCAAGGTCACGGTATATCGACTCTCTGCTCTCATGGCCGAGCACATCCCAAGCACGACTCCGGCTCCCTCGTAGTCACAACCTCCCAATCGAGTGCGTCCGTCACAAGCCGGGCAGTCGGCTACTGGCAGGTTCGTTTGATCCTCCGTGCACGTCGCCGGGGGCGCTCGGCCGTTCCGACTGGCTCCACGGCATGGGCATGGTGGGCGGCGTCGCGTGGTGGTCGCCGCGCGGCGGCTTGGGGCGGGCGCGGAACTCGCTGACCATGCGCGCGAGCTGCCGCGACGCCTCGCGCACGGCGCGCTCGCCCTTCTCCTTCGTGGCCAGCGTCGGCTCGCCCAGCACCCCGGTGTCGCTGTAGGAGGCGGTCCACGAGGTCACGTTGCCGGGTCCGTGGCCGTACAGGTCGGTGTAGAGGAAGTCCGACTCGTAACGGTGGTAGGCGATCTTCCCGTCGGCGATCAGGTCCTTGCGCACGTCATCCTCAGCCAGGTAGAGGTAGACGGAGGTCTCCAGCTCGCAGGCGTGGGCGATCCCGCCTGGAAAGCTGCTCTCGCGCCAGCCCGGCAGGAACTCCGGGTCCACCGCCAGGAGCTGCCACCAGGAGCAGGCGATGCACTCGGCGTCGGTCTCCAGGTTCACGCGGCGCGCGGCCAGGTCCAGGTTGGGCATGTTGGAGCCGTGGCCGTTGAGGAAGACGATCTTCTTGAAGCCGTGGTAGGCGAGGCTTGCGCCGATGTCGACGATGCACTTGATGAAGTGCTCCCAGTGGATGCTGGTGGTGCCGGGGAAGTCCATCACGTGCGCCGCGTACCCGTGCACGAAGGGGTGCATGACCAGCACTTCGTCCGGAACCAGGCGCGCCGCCGACTCGGCGACTCCGCGCGGGCACACCACGTCCACGTCCAGCGGCAGGTGCGGGCCGTGCTGCTCGGTCGATCCCACCGGGCAGATCACTACCCGCTCCTGCTTCACCGCCTTGTTGATCTCCGGCCAGGTCAGCTTCTCGTAGCGCCACGACTCAGATCGTGCCATCGAAATCCTCCACATGTAGTCTCACGGTGACCAGACCGTACGGCGGGATCGCAGCCTCCGCCACCCCACCACGAACCGGCATCCGCTCGCGGTCGTTTTCGAGCAGGTCGCACCGCCACGCGGCCTTGACCGGACGCGCCGGCCCGCCGAGGCGCGCTGCCCCCTGCCGGCCGGCGACCTCGCGCAGCCGCACGACCAGGCCGCGGTCACGGTCTTCCGGCCTGTCCTCGGCCCGCTTGATCGCCTGCACCACCACCGCCGGATCGGTGTCGATCTCCATCAGCCGCCCGCGCGGCGCGCGGCGGTCGAGCGGTTGGCCGGCCGGCTCCGCGTCCACGTCGAGCGCCGTGTCACGCTCCGCGTCGGGCACCTTGTCCTCGTTGCGCAGGTCGGTGGAGTCGCCCGCCGGAGGGGTGACCCAGGCCGGCAGCTCCTGGTGGCAGCGCAGGCCGAAGCGGGTCGCCCGCACCGGGTCGAACGGGCCGGCGTGGCTGGTCAGGCAGAAGTCCAGGTCCAGGAAGCCGTCCTGCCAGCTCTCGGCGCCCTGGAACAGCGGCGCGTTGGTGTTCTCCAGGTTGTCGAGCACGTAGAAGAACAGCGCCCCGTCGCGCGGCTCGTGGCGGACGTCCTCCCAGGCGTGGGTGCGGATGCCGCCCACCTCCACCACCGCCGGGCCGATCGGGCTGACCACCGCCGTGAATCCGTCGTCGCCGACGGCCACGAACCGGTTCAGCCCGGTGAAGCCCGTGAACGAGCCGGGGAGCTGGTCGCGTCCCAGGCGGATCACGGCGTTGGCGACCTCGCAGTGCACGGCCGGCTCCGGGATCGCCAGGGGCAGACCCAGGTAGCCCTCCTCCTTGCCCAAGGTCTCCTCCTTGCGCAGCCGGTTGCGGAAGCGCACCAGCCGTGCGCCGGCGTACAGGCTCACCTCCTGGGTGAGCCGGCAGGAGACCCCGTCCAGCTCCAGCTCCGATTCCAGCTCCAGCGCCGCCATCACCGGCCCCGCGTGGCGCACGCGGCAGGCCGTCACGCGGGTGCGGGCGGAGCGCACCAGCCAGTCGCGCTCCGGGATGCGGCCCATCACCGTGCGCTCGCCGCCGAATGCCGTCCACGTCGGATCGTGCGCGAGCAGGCGTCCGCGCATGGTGTACAGGTCGTCGTGGAAGCGCGGCTTCACGCGCCGGTAGATGAACTGACCGGCGCCGTGCCCGGCCTGGGGGCAGAGCAGCTCGCGCCCCTGTTCCTTGTCCACGATCGAGGTCACCCCTCGCTCGGGGGTCACGCCGATCGCGTACCAGCGGTTCTCCAGCGTCCCCTCGGAGGCGCGCAGCTCGCCGTCCTCCCCGGTGCCGGAAGCTCGGCCTGGGACGACCACCACCGTGTCCCAGCCCAGCGGCTCGACACGCGGCGTGCGGAAGCAGACCTCGTAGCCCATGTGGTCGCCGCGGGTGACCTGCGCGGGGACCTCCGTGCCGGTGGCGGGGTGCAGCACGTGCGCCTCGCGCGGCTGTTTCTCCCGCCATCCGCGGTCCTTGACGAACACGGTGAGGTGCTCGCCGCGCGCCCAGCCGGACGGATTGAGCGCCCGGATCGCGGGACCGCGCTCGTCGGCGTCGGCGCCGAGCAGCGCGGCGAGCCGCGTCAGCAACCGGCGCGAGCCGCGGTCGGCCGCCTGCGCGAAGGCGCGCTTGTCCGCCCACGTGGAGCGCGAGAAGTCCCAGGCAAGATCGAAGCGGCGTTCGTCGGCCTGCGGCTGGAACCGCTCCCACTGCCACTGCGAGCTTCCGTAGGTGTGCTCGGTGAACAGCAGCAGGTTCTCCTGGATCGCATCCAGCTCCGCGCGCGGATACGGGGGCGCGTCGGCGCGCGCCGCCGGCAGCAGCGCGGCCAGCCGTTCGGCCACGTTCCAGGTCGCGACGGCGCGGCGCTTGGCGATGAAGGCGTCGGCGTAGGTCAGCGGGTCGTCGGCCCACGCACCGGTGAAGTCTCCGCGCACGGCCGGCACGGAGGCGGCCGGCCGCGCTCGGGCGATCTCGTCCATGAACGCGGCCGGCGTGGTCAGCACCACGTCGTGCTCGTCGACGTGCTCCCGGTACCAGCGCACCCCGTCCAGCAGGTGGGTGAGCACCGGGCCGTTGTCGTAGCCGATCACCAGGTGCACGGCCGTGTACGGGTAGCGGTCGCCGAGCGCCCGGTGCCAGGCGGCGATCTCCCGCAGCCGCTTCGCCACGGTGTCGCGCTGGAGGAAGCAGGCCGCGGACTTGTCGTAGTAGAAGTCGTGCAGCTCCGGCCCGCCGTACAGGTTGACCAGCACGCCCGAGCCGTCCGGCGACTCCCAGCGGAAGATGGGCGGCACCCGCGCGTGGTACATGTTGTCCTTGTACGCGCCGCGCCAGAACATCAGGTAGTCGACGCCGCTCCCGGCCAGCACCTGCGGCAGGCCCCAGGTCATGCCCGGCATGTCGCTCAGGATCGCGGTGCGCGCGCGGATGCCGAACTCGTCGGCCAGGACGCGGTTGGCGAGCGTGCAGACGCGCGTCATCTCCTCGCCGTCGATCTGCTCGTACTCCAGGTTGGCGTAGGTCGCGCACAGCTCGACGTGGCCGGCGCGGACCGCCTCCGCCAGCGCGCGCACGCGGCCCGGGTCGCGCAGCTCGCGGTACGCCTGGAAGAAGATCGACGCCTCCAGGGTCCAGCGGAAGCCGCGCTCGACCGCCTGCAGCGCCTGGTCCAGGCCGTCCGCCCAGCCGGCGCGCACCGCGTCCAGCCGGTCGGTGTAGCCGTGGTCGGCGTGGCAGGTGTGGGAGACGAAGAACGTGAAGCGGTCGCTCGCCGGTGCCGCGGTCAGCCTCCCTTGCCCGCGCGTTCCATCCGCGCCCAGGTGTCGCGCAGGCCGATGGTGCGGTTGAACACCGGCCGCTCCGGCGTGGCATCGCGCGCATCCAGGCAGAAGTAGCCGTTGCGGATGAACTGCACGGGAGCCGACGGCTCCGCCTCGGCCAGGCCCGGCTCCAGCTTGCAGCCGGTGAGCACGCGCAGCGCGTCCGGGTTGAGGTGGTCGCGCCAGTCTTCGCCCTCCGCCAGGTCCTTCATGTCCTCCTTCGTGAACAGGCGGTCGTAGAGCCGGACCTCGGCGTCCAGCGCGTGCGCGGCGGACACCCAGTGCAGCGTGCCCCGCACCTTGCGGCCGTCGGCGGTGCCGCCGCCGCGGGAGGCGGGATCGTAGGTGCAGCGGAGCTCCGTCGGGCGGCCGTCGGCGTCGCGCACCACCTCGTCGCAGGTGACGTAGTAGGCGTGCTTGAGCCGCACCTCCCGCCCCTCCGCCAGGCGGAACCACTTGCGCGGCGGATCGTCGCGGAAGTCGTCGCGCTCGACGTACAGCTCACCGCTGAACGGCACCATCCGGGTGCCGGCCGACGGGTCCTCGGGGTTGTTCTCGCACTCGACCTCCTCGACCTGCCCTGCCGGATAGTTGGTGATGACCAGCCGGATCGGGTCCAGCACGCCCATCACGCGCGGCGCGGTGCGGTTGAGGTGCTCGCGCAGGCGGGACTCGAACATCTCGATCTGCACCAGCACCTGCGTCTTGCTCAGGCCCACGTCGGTGGCGAAGCGGCGCAGCGCCGCCGGCGGCACGCCGCGCCGGCGCAGGGCGGCGATGGTCGGCAGGCGCGGATCGTCCCAGCCGGTCACGTCGCCGGCCTCCACCATCTCCTTGAGGCGGCGCTTGCCGGTCATCGTGTGCGAGATGTAGAGGTGGTTGTACTCGATCTGCCGCGACGGAAAGATGCCGAGCGCCTCGATGAACCAGTCGTACAGCGGCCGGTGCGTCTCGTACTCCAGCGTGCACAGGGAGTGGGTGACCCCCTCGATGGAGTCGGACTGGCCGTGCGCCCAGTCGTAGGTCGGATAGATGCACCAGCAGTCGCCGGTGCGGTGATGGGGGGTGCGCAGGATGCGGTACATCACCGGGTCGCGCAGGTAGACGTTGGGTGCTGCCATGTCGATCCTGGCGCGCAGCACGCAGGCGCCTTCCTCGAACTCGCCTGCACGCATGCGCCGGAACAGGTCCAGGTTCTCGGCGACCGGGCGGTCGCGGTGGGGGCTGTCGCGGCCGGCCGACTGCGCGACGCCGCGGTATTCGATCATCTGCTCCGCGGTCAGGTGGTCGACGTAGGCCTTGCCCGCCTCGATGAGTTGCACGGCCAGCTCGTACAGCCGCTCGAAGTAGTCGGAGGCGTAGTACTCGCGCTCACCCCAGTCGAAGCCCAGCCAGCGGATGTCGGTCTTGATCTGCTCGACGTAGTGGGTGTCCTCGCGCTCGGGGTTGGTGTCGTCGTAGCGCAGCGCGCAGACGCCGCCGAACTCGGCGGCGACGCCGAAGTTGACGCAGATCGCCTTGACGTGGCCGATGTGCAGGTAGCCGGACGGCTCGGGTGGGAAGCGGGTCTGCACGCGGCCGCCGTAGCGGCCGGACTCCACGTCGCGCCTGACCGCGGCGCGGACGAAGTCAGCGCCGGCGGCCTCCGCTGCCGGCGTGTCGGGCGCTCCGCTCACGACGGGTTGCGGTAGGCGACGATCAGCCCGTCGCGGATCGGCACCAGGGAGGCGGTCCAGCCGCGGTCGGCCGTGATCAGGCCCGTGAAGCGACGTATCCCCTCGGTGTCCTCGGAGCGGTCGGCGTCGTCGAAGATCTTCCCGAACCACAGCATGTTGTCGATGATCAGCACGCCGCCGGGCCGCAGCTTCTCTTCGATCACGGGCAGCGAGTCCGGGTACATGCGCTTGTCGATGTCGTTGAAGATCACGTCGTAGGGGCCGTCGGCCTCGCGCAGGGCGGCCACCGCCTCTCCCACGTGGTAGCGGACGATGCCGTCGTAACCGAGCGCCGACAGGTGCCGGCGGGCGCGGGCGGACAGTTCCTCGTCCCAGACGACGTGGTGGACGGTGCCGCCGCCGTTCTCCTGCACGGCGCGCGCGAACCACGCGGTCGAGTAGCCGAATCCGGAGCCCAGCTCGAACACGGAGCGGGCGCCGATCATCCGGGAGATCTGGTAGCAGAGCTGGCCGGAGGCCGGTCCGACGATCGGGAAGCCGACCTCGCGGGCGTGCTCCTCCATGCGGGCGAGCTCCGCGGGGCGATCGGGAACGAGGTCGTCGAGGTAGCCGCGTACCTCGGAAGAGATCGGGTCCATGCGGCAATGCTCCCCGCTCGGCGCGCCGCGCGCAAGCGGTACTTGAAGCAGCCGCGCCGGACGACCGCTTACCTTGATGGATGGACGAACCGCGAGAGTCGATCTGGAGCGTTCCTTCGTCGCTCAAGACGATCTACTACGCCACGTTCACGGTGTTCGCGTCGCTGAGCGCCGCTCTGGCGCTGGTCGACGTGTTGAGCCCCGGGTCGCCGGGGAGTATCGTCGACAGGGTTCTTCGGTTCGGTGAGAGGCTGGCACCGATGGCGGTAGCCTCGGCCGCCTTGAGCATGGTCGCGATGGAGGTAGCCGGAATGATTGGGGTCGTAGCGTCGTACTTGCAGCGTCGGCGCGATGAGCGCCTTCTTGAGCGCGGTCGTGCGGAAGGCCGGGCCGAGGAAAGAGCCAAGTGGGAAGAGCGCGAGCGGCGGAAAGCCGATTCCGGCAAGCCGGCGCCTCCTCCGTCTGCTGACGGCGACGCCGGTACGTGAAGCGGGACGCGCCGGCCGGTCAGTCCATGCGCATGCCGCCGTTGACGGCCAGGGTGCTGCCGGTGACATAGGAGGCAGCCTCCGAGGCCAGGAACAGTACCGCCCCGGCGCAGTCGGCCGGCTGGCCCAGCCGCTTGGCGGCCGTGGTCAGGCGCAGCGCCTCCAGGGTCTCGGGCGTGTTGGTGCGCTCGTGGATGGCCGTGAGGATCACGCCGGGGGCGACGCTGTTGACGGTGATGCCGGCCGGGCCGAACTCCTTGGCCAGGCTGCGGGTCATCGCCGACAGGCCGCCCTTGGCCGCCACGTAGGCGGTGGCCCCTCCCCCTCCGCCGGTGTGGGCTGAGATCGAGGAGATGTTGATGATCCTGCCCCAGCCGCGCTTCCGCATGGCCGGCGCCAGCAGGCGGCTGGTCAGCATCGCCGCGGTGAGGTCGAGCGCCAGGGTGTCGTGCCAGGCGGACAGTGGCGCCTCCAGCAGCGGGCGCATGTCGAGGACGTCGCCGGCGTTGTTGACCAGGATGTCGATCGGTCCCCCGAGCCGGGTGGCGGCTTCCGTGCAGAGATGCTCGACCTGCCGCGGGTCGGTCAGGTCGGCGGCGATCGCCGCAACCGGCGCGTGGGCAGCGCGCGCGGCGAGCTCCGCGGCGGCGTCCGCGCTGGAGCGGTAGCCGATCGCGACCGCGGCGCCGTTGTCCATGATCGCCTCGCTGATGGCGCGGCCGATGCCGGTGGCGCCGCCGGTCACCAGGGCGCGCCGCCCGCGCAGGTCGACGTGCAGATCCATCGCGTGCTCCTTCTCGGGTTATCCTCGCATGGAGACGATGGTATGAAGGAGCGAAAGGCGATCGAGGGGCGCTTCGCCGGCAAGGTGGCGGTCGTGACCGGCGGGTCGGCGGGTATCGGCCGCGCCGTCGTCGAGCAGCTCTGCGCGGAGGGCGCGGCAGTGGCCTTCTCCGGGATCGAGCCCGAGCTGGTCGATCAGGCCGTGCGCGACCTTGCCGGGCAGGGATATCAGGTGGCGGCGTGCTGCGGCGACCATGCCGAGGAGGCCTTCTGCCGGCGGCTCGTGCGGGAGGCGACCGAACGCTGGGGCCGGCTGCACTACCTGGTGAACAATGCGTTCTCGTTCATCGCCTCCGGGCTCGGCACCGACCGGGAGGCGTGGCTGCGCAGCCTGGAAGCGGGGCCGGTCGCCTACGCGACGATGGCCGACGCGGCGGCCTCCGCCATCCGGGATAGCGGCGGCGGCGCCATCGTCAACGTGTCGAGCATCTCCGCCCGGATCGCGCAGCCGGACCGCTGGACCTACAACGCGGCGAAGGGCGCCGTGCACACCCTGACCAAGTGCATGGCGATGGATCTGGCCCCGTACGGGATCCGCGTCAACAGCGTCAGCCCCGGCTGGATCTGGACGCGCGAGGTGCTGAAGGCGGCCGACCTGGGCGGCGGCGGGCGGCAGAAGTGGGGCCCGGTGTGGGGCCAGTACCACATGCTGGAGCGCTGCGGCGAGCCGATCGAGTGCGCGCGGCCGATCCTCTTCCTGCTCAGCGACGACGCGTCGTTCATCTCCGCGACCGACCTGCGGATCGACGGCGGCTACCTCGGCATGGGCCCCGAAGGGCTCGGCAAGGACGCGGTGTTCGCGGGCTCTGATTAGGTCTTGCCGCTGGCGCGGCGCCCCGACAGGGAAGTAGCATCGCCGAATGTCGGTGCGGGAGGGGACGGGTCATGCCGGCGAGGCGCCGACCGCGTCCCTCGTGCTGACCGACCGGCAGCGGCAGATCGCGGATCCGGCGCTGCGCGGCAGCCTGTTCGTGTCCGGCTCCGCCGGTGCCGGCAAGACCACCGCGGCCGTGCATCGCCTGCGGCGCCTGCTTGAGACCGGGGTGCGCGCCGACTCGATCCTGGTGCTGCTGCCGCAACGGACCCTTGTCGGGCCTTACCGTGATGCGCTTCGTGATCCGGGTCTGGCGGCCGGGGCGGCGGTGGCCGTTGCCACCGTCGGGGGGCTGGCCAAGCGGGTCGTGGAGCTGTTCTGGCCGCTGGTCGCCGGGGACGCCGGCTTCGCGGAGCCGGAGCGGGAGCCGGTCTTCCTGACCATGGAGACCGCCCAGTACTACATGGCGCGCGTCATGCAGCCGCTGCTGCGCGACGGCTGCTTCGATTCGCTGGAGATCGACCGCAACCGCATCTACAGCCAGGTGCTCGACGACCTCAACAAGTCGGCCGTGGTCGGTTTCGACCACCTCACCATCGGCGATCGGCTGCGCGCGGCGTGTGGGGATGACGTGGTGCAGGAGCGCGTCTACCGCGACGTACAGACCTGCGCCACCGCCTTTCGCCGCTTCTGCCTCGAGCACGGGCTGCTGGACTTCTCGCTGCAGATGGAGGTGTTCGCCCGCCACCTCATGGACGTGCAACCGGCGCGGCGTTACCTTGCCAAGCTGCATCGCCACCTGATCGCGGACAACGTCGAGGAAGACACCCCGGTGGCGCACGACCTGCTGCTGTCCTGGCTGGGCGAGTTCGCCTCCGCCGTGGTGATCTGTGACGATGACGCCGGCTACCGGCGTTTCCTGGGCGCCGACCCCGAGGACGGCCTGCGCCTGCGCGACGCTTGCGACAACGGGGTGCGCATGGACCGCCTCCCGGAGTCCGACGCGTCGCTGCCGGCGTTCGAGCGCCGGCTCGCCTGGCACCTGCAGCCGCCGGCGCGCCGGCCTGCGGATGGCCCGGGGCGCGGCCCGTTCCCGGTGGGCGGCGACGGCGTGCTGCGGTTCGCCCACCACCGTTATTACCCGGAGATGCTCGACTGGGTGGCGGCACGGATCGCCGGGCTGATCGAGGAGGGCGTCGCTCCCGGCCAGATCGTGGTGCTGGCGCCGTTCCTGTCCGACTCGCTGCGGTTCGCGCTGGTCGACCGGCTGGACCAGCGGGGGGTTCCGGCGCACTCGCACCGGCCGTCGCGCGCGCTGAGGGAGGAGCGGGCGACGCGCTGCCTGCTGACGCTGGCGGCGCTGGCCCATCCGTCGTGGCGGCTGCCGGTCGCGGCGGCCGAGATCGCCCACGCGCTGGTCGACGCGATCGACGGGCTGGACCTGATCCGGGCGCGGGTACTGGCCGACGCCCTGTTCGACCCGGCGCAGAAGGCCGGTGGCGCGCTGCGGCCGTTCGCGTCCGCTCCGGCCGGCGTGCACGAACGAATCACCTACACCGTCGGCGGGCGTTACGAGGGGTTGCGGGTCTGGATCGACGACTACCGGTCCGCGGCGGCCATCGACCGGCTCGACCACTTCCTGCGGCGCTTGTTCGGAGAGTTGCTGTCGCAGCCGGGATACGGCTTTCATCACACCCACGCCCAGGCCCGGGACCACGGCCAGGTCGCGGCACAACTGGTCGAGTCGGTCCGCAAGTTCCGGTGGGTGACCGAGCGGCAGCTCGCCGGGGAAGGCGATTCCTCCGACCGGGAGTACGTGGCCACGGTGGCCGACGGCCTGATCGCCGCGCAGTACGTCGATGCGCGCGATGCGGACGCGCAGGAAGCGGTGCTGCTGACGCCGGCCTGGACGTTCCTGATGAGCAACCGGCGTGTCGACCACCAGTTCTGGATCGAGGTGGGCGCGCGCGGGTGGTCCGAGCCGCTGCGGCAGCCGCTGACGCAGCCGTACGTGCTCAGCCGCGGCTGGCCGGCGGGCCGGATCTGGGGGGAGGAGGACGAGGCGAGGGAGGGCCGGGATCACCTGTATCGGCTGGCGGTCGGGCTGGTCCGCCGCTGCCGCACGGCCATTCACCTGGGCCTCTGCGACGTGAACGAGCAGGGCTCCGAGTATCGCGGCCGGTTCCTGCGGGCCATCGACGAGGTGCTCCGCTCGGCGAAAGCCGCATGAGCGCATCCGTGGTCGAGCCGGCAGCGGCTACCGCTGCTCCTGCGTGGCAGGCGCCGCGCGGGTTCACGCCGCGGCCGAGCCAGCGCGCGGTCCTGTCCTACGACGGTGGGCTGATGGGGATCGCCGCGGTGCCCGGCAGCGGCAAGACCGAGACCGTTTCGATGCTGGTCGACCGCATCCTGGACCTCCAGGCCCTCGACGGCGAGCAGGAGATCCTGGTGGTCACCCTGGTCAACGCCGCCTGCGACAACCTGGCGCGCCGCGTCGATCAGGCCACCGCGGCGCGCACCCTGATGCCCGGCGTCGGCTACCGGGTGCGCACGCTTCACTCGCTTGCGGCCGACATCGTGCGCGAGCGGCCGGAAGCGGTCGGGCTGACCGATGCCTTCGGGATCGTCGACCAGGAACAGTGCGACCAGATCCGGCGGCAGGTCGCCGTCGCCTGGCTGCGCGGCAACGTGTCCCGCTGCGAGTGGCTGCTCGATTCCGAGCTGCCGGAGGAGCGGCGGGCGTTCGTCCGCCGCGAGCGGCTGCCCGATCTGATCGAAGGCCTGGGCGCCGACTTCATCCGCTACGCGAAGGGCGAGCGCGTGCGGCCAGATCAGCTCCAGGCGGTGCTCGGCGATCGCCGCGCCGGCGCGGGCGACGGCGAACCGGATGCCGGCCTGGCGGAGATCGGCACGGCCCTGTACGCCGACTATCAGCGCGCCCTCGACTACCGCGGCGCCCTGGACTTCGACGACCTGATCTGGCGCGCGCTTGATCTGCTGGAGCAGGACCGGGAGTTGCTCGGCCGGCTCCGCGAGCGGTGGCCGTTCATCCTGGAGGACGAGGCGCAGGACTCCAGCGAGGTGCAGGAACGGATCCTCTCCCTGCTGGCCGGCGAGCAGGGCAACTGGGTGCGCGTCGGCGACCCCAATCAGGCCATCTTCGAGACCTTCACCACCGCGGACCCGCGCTTCCTGCGCGCGTTCCTGCTCCGCGACGACGTGGCCGCCCGGGAGCTCCCCGAGTCCGGCCGGTCGGCGCCCCGCATCATCGCGGTCGCCAACCGGATGATCGACTGGACCACCGGCCGCCACCCGGTGGCCGAGGCGCGCGATGCGCTCGGCCTGCCGCACGTCAGCCCGACGCCGCCCGGCGATCCGCAGCCCAACCCGCCGGACGGGCAGGCCACCGTGGCCTTCATCGACAAGCCGCTCGCGCCGGAACGCGAGGCGGCGGCGATCGCCGATTCCGTCAGCCGCTTCCTGCCCGCCAACCCGGACGCGACGGTGGCGGTGCTGGCGCCGAGCAACCACCGCGCGGCCGATCTGGTGCAGGCCATCCGGGCACGCGGCGTGCGCTGCGTGGAGAGCCTGCTGGCCAGCACAGGCGCCACCCGAGCGGTGGCCGAGGTGGTCGGCCACGTGCTGCGCGCCCTGGCGGAACCCGCGTCGGCCTTCGCGCTGGCCGACTGCTACCTCTCGTGGCGGCGCGCCGACCGGGACGAGCCGAAGAGGTGGGCGGCGGCGGAAGCCGGCGCGCGGCTGCTGCGGGGCTGCGAGGCGCTGGAGGACTACCTCTGGCCGCGCCTCGGCCGCGACTGGCTGGCGGAGCAGGACATGGCCGACGCGGAGCGGGAGCTCTTGACGAAGTTCGCCCACCTGGTGCGTCGCTGGCAGGGTGCGGCGGCGTTGCCGATCGACCAGCTCGTGCTGACCGTCTCGCAGGACCTGTTCGAGGAGCCCGACGAACTGGCGGTCTCCTTCAAGCTGGCGGTCAGCCTGCGGCAGGCCGGACGGGTGCATCCGCGCTGGGGCATCCGCGAGATGGTCGACGAGTTGAAGGCGATCGCCGGCAACCGGCGCCGGTTCGCCGGCTTCACGCCGGATCAGTCCGGCTTCGACCCCGCCGCGCACCGCGGCGCGGTGGTGGTGGCCACCATGCACAAGGCCAAGGGCCTGGAGTGGGACCGGGTCTACCTGACCTCCGTGAACGCCTACGACTACCCGGCCGATCCGGACGCCGACCGCTTCATCCCGGAGAAATGGTACCTGGCGGACCGCCTCAACGCCGCCATGGAGGCGTGCGAGGAGGCGCGCTGCCTGCTGGCCGGCACCGCGTACCGCCGGCTGGAGGCGACCTGCCGGGCCCGTATCGACTACATTCGGGAACGGTTGCGGCTCCTGTTCGTCGGCATCACGCGCGCCCGGCGCGATCTGATCGTTACCTGGAACACCGGTCAGTCCGGTGAGGTCGGCCCCGCCGAGGCGTTCCGTGCCCTGGCCGCGTGGTGGACGGATCGGGAGAAGGAGACCCATGGCGATCGCTGACGGCCTGATGCTGAGCCAGGCCAGCCTGCAGGACTACGTGGAATGCCCGTACCGGTTCCGGCTGCGCTACCTGGACCGCCTGGAGTGGCCGGCCGTGGAGGCGGCGCCGGCCGGCCGCAACGAGCGGTTGCGCCGAGACGGTGCGGAGTTCCACCGCATGGTCCACCAGTACCTGCTGGGCGTGCCGGCCGAGCGCCTGCGGGCGCTGGCCGAGCACCGTTCGTCGGGGGACGGGCACGGGTTGGCCGACTGGTGGCGGTCGTTCAGCGAGCACCGGCCGGCGGACCTCCCGGGGGAGCGCTATCCGGAGGTGACGCTGGCGGCGGAAGTGGCCGGCCGCCGGCTGGCCGCCAAATACGACCTGGTCGTCGTGCAGGAAGGCGGCGGCGCGATGATCCTGGACTGGAAGACCGCCGGCCGCCGCCCGCGGGACGCGACGGTGGAAGGAAGGCTGCAGACCCGCGTGTATCCCTACCTGTTGGCGCTTTCCGGAGGCGCGTTGAACGGCGGGACGCCGTTCGCGCCCGAGCGGATCGAGATGCGCTACTGGTACGCCGCGTTCCCGAACGAGCCCACCGTCATCCGCTACGACCGCGACCGGTTCGAAGCGGACGGCGCGTACCTCGCGGGACTGCTGCAGGAGATCGCCGGGCGTCCGGCCGACGGCTTCGAGCGGACCGACGATCACCGGCGGTGCCGGCTGTGCACGTATCGATCGTTCTGCGGCCGGGGCCGGGAGGCCGGAGACGGCGACGTCGACGAGGACGCGGCGGCCGACTTCCCGCTGTCGATCGACGATGGCGACGAGGCGATCGGGCTCGACTTCGGCGAGATCGGCGAGGTGTCCTTCTGATGGCTGCCGGCAGGATCGCACCACACTGGGAGGAGCCGGCGCCGGTGGACGTGCCGGCCACGCTGCGGGACGCCGTCGGCGGTCCCCCCGTGCTGTCCGAGACCCTGGTGCGGCGCGGCCACGACACGCCGGAGCGAGCCCTGGCGTTCCTGGAACCCCGCCACTACCGGCCGGCGCCGGCCGCCGACCTGCCGGACATGACGCCGGCCGCCGACCGGATCGAGCGGGCGCTGCGCGACGGCGAGCGGATCGGCGTGTGGGGGGACTTCGATGTCGACGGCCAGACTTCCACCACTCTGCTGGTGGAGACGCTGCGGCGCCTGGGGGCCGATCCGGCCTACCACATCCCCGTGCGCGCGACCGAATCGCACGGCGTGGGTGTGGAGGTCCTGCGCGGGTTCCTGGATACGGGCGTGACGCTGCTGCTCACCTGCGACACCGGGGTGGACGACAACGAAGCGGTGGAGTACGCGGCCGGCCGCGGGGTGGACGTGATCATCACCGACCATCACGACCTGCCCCCCGAGTTGCCGCCGGCGTTCGCGGTGATCAACCCGAAGAGGATCGACGGGCCTCACCCGTTGCGGACCCTGCCCGGGGTCGGGGTGGCGTTCCAGGTGGCGCGCGAGCTGTTCGGCCGCGCCGGCCGCATCGAGGAGTCGCGCGATCTGCTCGACTTGGTGGCGCTGGGGGTGGTGGCCGATCTGGCCGAGCAGGTCGACGACACGCGGTTCTGGCTGCAGGTGGGACTGATGGTATTGCGCCGTACCGGGCGGGTCGGCCTGCAGGTGATGATGGAGCTGGCCGAGCTGAACCGGGAGACGCTCGCCGAGGAGCAGATCAGCTTCGCGCTGGGGCCGCGCCTGAACGCCATCGGCAGGCTCGGTGACGCCAACCCCATCGTTGAGCTGATGACGACCGACTCGCGCGAGGCGGCGCGCCGGCAGGTGGAGGAGCTGGAGCGGATGAACGCCCGGCGGCGCCTGCTCACCGATCAGGTGTTCGACGCGGCCTGCGACCAGATCGACGCCGACCCGGGTACCCTCGACCATCCCGGCCTGGTCCTCTTCCACGCGGACTGGCCGCCCGGCGTGATTGGCATCGTCGCCAGCCGGCTGGTCGAGCGCTTCCACCGGCCCACGCTGTTGCTCGCCTCGCCGGACGGCCCCGTGCGCGGGTCGGCCCGGTCGATCGCCGGCTGCAACGTCACCGCTGCGATCGCCGCCTGCGCGGAGTTGCTGGACGGATACGGCGGACACCCCATGGCGGCAGGCGTCTCGCTGCAGCCGGAACGGCTGGAACCGTTCCGCCGGGAGTTGCAGGCCGCGCTGCGCGAGCAGATCGGCGACGGGCCGCCCGCGCCGCGCCTGCCGATCGACGGCGTGCTCGACCTGGGGCAGACCGACCTGGACCTGGTGGCCGCGCTCGCCGGCCTCGGCCCGTTCGGTCCCGGCAACCGGGCGCTCACCTTCGCCAGCCACGGCGTCACCATCAAGGGCGTCACCGAGGTCGGGAGAGGAGGCGATCACCGCAAGATGCTGGTCGCCGACCGCACCGGGGCGACCCGATCGGTGATGTGGTGGCAGTCAGGAGGCGATCTGCCTCCCGAAGGCCACATCGACCTGGCGTATCGCATCTCTGCCCACGACTACCGCGGCAGCCGGTCGCTGCAGGTGGAGTGGATCGACGCCAGGCCGGCCGCCGCGCCCACGGTCATCGTCTCCGGGGGCGAGCAGCCGGCGATCGTCGACCACCGCGCCGGTGATGCTGCCGCCATGCTGACGGAGCTGGTGGAAGAGCTGGCGGAGCCGCCGGTGATCTGGGGAGAGGACGGCGTTTCCGAACCGGCGAGCGGACGGGACCGGATCGGTTCGGCACAGACGCTGGTTGTGTGGACGACGCCGCCGGGGCGCCACGAGCTCCAGCAGGTACTGCGGCGGGCTCGGCCCCGCACCCTGCACCTGTTCGCGGTCGATCCCGAGACCGCACGGGCCGACCGGTTTCTGGCGTGCCTGGCCGGGCTGTGCAAGCACGCGGTCGCTCACCACGACGGCCGTGTCGCCATCGCCCGGCTGGCCGCCGCCAGCGCCCACCGGGAAGCGACGGTGCGCTACGGCCTCGCCTGGCTCGCCGCCCGCGGCGACCTCACGATCGTGCGGCAGGACGGCGAATCGGTGACGCTCGCCGACGGCGGTGAGGCCGACCTTGAGGCCACCGCCCGTGCGGAAGCCGATGTCCGCGAGCTGCTTACCGAGACGGCAGCCTACCGCCGGTTCTACGCGACGACCCCGCTCGACGAGCTGATGCGGACGCTGTAGCGTGAAGCAAGCGTCAATGCGGCTGAGTAAGAAAAGGATCTAAAAGATATGAAAGCATGCCTCCAAGACCGGGCGGAACGAGCGGCGACTCAATTCGCCGAAAAGGCTCGTAAACCGCTGGTTATCGAGTTTGCCGGCGTCCCCAAGGCGGGGAAGACTACGACACTGACGAATGTGTCTACCTTTCTCAAGCGTTGCGGATTCCGCACTTCTGTGGTGGTAGAGCGTGCATCCATCTGTCCTATTCAGGACAAGAAGCACGCGACGTTCAATGTGTGGACGGCATGTACGACCCTCGCTCAGATCCTGGAGAAGACGCAGACGCCTCCGCGCGCAGACGACCCACAGATTCTGTTCCTTGATAGGGGGCTGTTCGATTCCATCTGCTGGATCACCATGATGGAACGGATTTCCCGAATCCGACCTGACGAGCGAAAGCTTATACAGCAGTTCCTGATGATCGACAACTGGCGCAAGAGAATCTCCGCGGTATTCGCGATGCTCGCTTCCCCACAGGATGCGATGGAACGCGAGCAGGGTGTCCTCCCGGTCAAGGGAACGGGAGGATCGATCATGAATCCCGACGTTCTCAGCCAGATCAAGGAAGTCAACAAGAAATGCATTGGTCAGCTTGGAGAGGACTTCAGGATCTTTCCTGTCGACACCTCACTCGGCGATACAAGAGGCGACCCCAAGCGTACGGCAGAAGTTGTCGTCGAAGCCATACTCGGGTTGGTCGAGGAACAGATCGCTGAAGACATCCTGTCATGCCCCAAGGAAACCGTGGCGCGATCCTTTGCGGGGAAACGCTTTCTCCATGGATCGGAGACAGCCGATTTGATCCGACAGTTCTGCAAGATTGGCGCGAACGCCTTCCGGCCGAGGGATGAAGTGGAAGCGGACGATGGACGTGTGCAGGCGATTCCGGTGGTGATAATTCGGAACGCAAGTGGGGAAGTGCTTCGGCTTCGCCGACGAGAAAAACGGCCTGACAATCCGCTTCACGAAAAGATCGTCATCTGGGCTGGAGGACACGTTCGGCGTGAAGACTCGGTCGATGGAGACCCGCTGATCCATTGCGCCGTCCGCGAACTCGAAGAGGAGCTACGGCTTCAGGTGGGCAAAGATTCGCTGCATACGATAGGTGCGATATATGTCGATAGCGGCGGGAGCACGTCCAAGCACGTTGGGATCGTTTATGAGTGGCGCGCGTCCACTGATGATGTCGCCGTGGTACTGAGCAGATCGGAGTTCTTCGAAAGGCGAGGGACATCTCTCAGCGGGAGTTTTGCGTCGGTGGAGGCCCTTGCCGAAGATGTCGAAGCCGGGAAGCTGGTGGAGCCGTGGTCGGTAGAAGTGATCCGCGAGTATCTCGCGACTGGGGCATTTGACTTCACTCCTAGACTGCTGTGAGCGCAGCACTGGCAATGTCTTGCGGCGTCCGGACCTGCACGGTTCAGTCGGGGGGCGGGACTCCGAGATGGCGGAATATGGCTTCGTCTTTGAGTCTGGAGCCTACATGGTCGAGGAATTCGAGTTCGCATGCTGTGCATCGCCGTACGGGAAGATCGACGCGAAGCGTCACCGCCGAAGCGCCGGTGCCGTATGTGAACACGTCGTGATGCCAGTAGGTAGCGATTGAGTCCTTTCCGCACTGTGGGCAGTCGCAGTGGACGTCGGCGTTGTCGTCTTGCCCAGGCTCAGAGGTGTTCGGGTTCACTGCCTGAGTCCATCGACCGGGCAGATGGACGCTCCTTCAGCCGCGCAATCACGCTGGCGGCGGGTTGTACGCGACCGGTCTTGATCTGGTCGGTACCGATCTGAAGTATCTTGAGCAGCGTGGCGGTCTCCTG
Organism: Spirochaetia bacterium; assembly: GCA_965208175.1. Taxonomy (GTDB): domain Bacteria; phylum Spirochaetota; class Spirochaetia; order SZUA-6; family Bin103; genus CATQHW01. Next base: position 820,430 of record CBDBOG010000002.1, read on the forward strand.
TTCAAGGTTTCCAGGGTGCTTCTTCTTCATGGGCTTCTACCGCGACGGCCTCCGATCCACGGTCCTACGCGTCAGTGCACCTCGACGAGCTGATGAGGACGCTGTGCCGGCGCCCGCCTCGATCTTCTGCCAGTCCAGGCCCAACCGGGCCATCTGTTCCTGAAGCGCGGTGCGCCGGTAGGACGATCGGACCGCATGCAGTGCGAACCCGACGCCCAGGATGGCCGACGGGATCAGGAACCACGGACCGGGGCCTGCCACCACGTTGATCATGAACAGCACGCCGCTCACGGCGGCGGCGGCTCCGTGCGAACGGAGTCGGGCCCGCGCCTTCTGCATGGCCCGCACCAGCTCCAGCCGCTGTTCGCCGAGGTAGCCGGCCGCGTCCAGCTCGTCGGCGGCGCGGCGGCGGTTGGCGGCGTGCACGGCGTGCTGGACGAGGGCCCCGGCTCCGCAGGCGAACGGAATCAGGAACCACGGGTCTCTGCCGGTGGCCGCGTTGATTCCCAGCAGCAGGGCGTTGATTCCGGCGAAGGTGACCCCGTGCATGACCAGCGACCGCTGCAGGCGCGTCGCCTTGCCGCGGATGGTCTCGCGCAGGCGGTGGAAGCGGTCGCGGAGTCCCGTCACGATAGAGAGGGCGAGAGTATACCAGCAGACGATCGGCACGCCGTTTGACCGTGCGCGCGGCGGGCGGGGATGATCCGTCCGTGGCCGCAGAGGCGGGTTCGCTCTTCGTCGTCGCCACACCGATCGGTAACCTGGAGGACATCACCCTGCGCGCAATGCGTGTCCTCGGCGAGCTGGACGCGCTGGCCTGCGAGGACACTCGGCGCACCCGCGCCATCTACGAGCACTACGACCTGCCGCGGCCGCGCAGCATCTTCTCCTACCACCGCCACAACGAGGCCGCTGCCGGGGCGCGCATCCTGGCGCTGCTCGCGCGCGGCGAGTCCGTGGGCCTGGTGTCCAACGCCGGCTATCCTTGCATCAGCGATCCCGGCCACCTGGTGGTGCGGCAGGCGATCGAGGCCGGCCACCGCGTGGAGGTGATTCCGGGCGCCAGCGCCGTGCCGCATGCCCTGATCGTCTCCGGGCTGCCGACCGGCTCCCATCTGTTCCTGGGCTTTCCGCCGCGCAAGGCGGGGCGGCTGCAGACGGCGCTGGCCGCGGCGGCAGGCGGGGAGCATACGCTGGTGCTGTTCGAGGCACCCGGACGGGTCGCGGCACTGCTGCAGGCGGCGGCTGCCGCGCTCGGCGACCGGCGGGCCGCGGTCTGCATCGAGCTGACCAAGCGGTTCGAGCAGGTGCACCGCGGCTACCTGACCGAGCTGATCGAGCGCGTCGACGGGATGGATCTGCGCGGGGAGGTGTGCGTTGTCATCGCCGGCAACGACCGGCGGCTCGTCCGCTGACGGGCGCCCCCGGCGGCTGGACACCGCCCACGGAGCGTTGCGGATGCCGGCGTTCCTGCCCGACGCGACCCGCGGGGTGGTGCGTACGCTGGCGCCGGATGACTTGGCCGCCGCCGGCGTCGAGGCGCTCATGGTCAACTGCCTGCACCTGGCGCGGGCACCGGGGACGCAGACGATCGCCCGTGTCGGCGGACTGCACGCCTTCATGGGCTGGCGCGGCCCGCTGGCGGCCGACTCAGGCGGGTTCCAGGCGCTGTCCATGGCGGGCGTGCGGGTCACCGACCGGGGATTGAGCGTCACCGGCCGGGGATCGGGCCGGCTGCACCTGACGCCGGAACGGACGGTGCGCCGGCAGCTTCAGCTCGGCGTCGACATCGCCTTCTGCCTCGATCACTGTCCGCGGCCGGACGCCGACTACGCCGCGCACCGGGAGAGCGTGCGGCGCACGGTACTCTGGTCCGCCGCGTGCCGGCACGAGCTGGCGCGCGCCGCGGAGGCCGGGGCCGCCGTGCCGTTGCTGTTCGCGGTCGTGCAGGGCGGCCCATACCGCGACCTGCGGGCCGGCTGCGTGGAGGAGCTGCTGGCGCTCGGGTTCGACGGGCTGGGCTTCGGCGGCTGGCCGATCACGGACGGCCGGCTGGACGACATGGTGCGCGCGGTGGCTGAGCTGGCCCCCGCCGAGGTGCCGCTGCACGGCCTGGGGATCGGCAGCCTGGGCGCGCTGCGCGAAGCCGCGGCCGCCGGATACCGGCTGTTCGACTGCGTGTTGCCGACGCGCGACGCCCGCCACGGCCGCCTGTACGACGACGGCGGCGGGTCGGTTTCGATCCGGGACGAGCGATTTGCGCGGCGGCAGGAAGCGGCGGTGGAAGGCTGCGACTGCACGGCATGCCGGACCTACCCCGCCGCCTACCTGCACCACCTGTTTCGCATCGGCGACGCGCTCGGTCCCCGCCTCGGTTCCATCCACAACCTGCGGGTCTACAGCCGCGTGGTCGGCGCTGTGGCGGAATGAGCGGGGCGCATCCTTTCGCCGCGGAGCAGGAACTGCTCCGGGCGCTGCGGGCGACGCGCAAGTACGGACAGGTGCACGGAGAGGTGCTGGGACGGGTGGCCCGCCGTTCGCTGGCCACCCACGGGCGCCGCGATGCCCTCAAGGCGGCCAAGCGTGCGCTGCACGAGCTTGCCGGCGCCTTCCTGGACGCGGACTCCTGCCGCCGCGCGGAGCGGCTGGTGCGGTCGATGGCGGTCGCGGATGCCGAGGGCCGGCGGCAGGTGTGCCGGGCGGTGCTGGGGCTGCACGCCTCCAGCGCCGAGCGGCTGCCGGTGATCGAGGAGCTGTACGAACGCATCTGGCAGGTTGCCGCTGACGCTCGCGGCCTGCCGCGCGACACGCCGGTGCGGGTGCTCGACCTGGCATGCGGGCTGGGCCCGTTCGCGCTGCCGTGGATGGGGTTGGCGCCCGGCAGCAGCTACCGGGGCGTCGACGCGGACGGCCGTGTCGTCGACTTGGCGCGGGCGGCCGTGCCGCATCTGGAGGTGCACGCGTTGCGCGAGCCGCCGGAGGTCGAGGTGGGCGACGCGCTGGAGCCTCCCGCGGCGCCGGGCGGGGACGACCTGGTGCTGATGCTGAAGACCCTGCCGACCCTGGAGCGGCTGGAGCCGGGCGCGGGCGTCGACCTGGTGCGCCGCATCGCCGCGCCGGTGGTGGTGATCTCCACCGCGACCGGCAGCCTGGGAGGCCGGCGCCACCTGCGCCACGACGAGCTGATCGAGCGGACGTTGGCTGCCAGCGGCCGCCGCGCCTCTCGCTTCGAGATGGCGGGCGAGGCCGTGGTCGTGACGTGGTAGCCCCTACTTCCGCCAGAACGCGGGCGTGAGCAGCACCACCACGCTGTAGAGCTCAAGCCGGCCGGTGAGCATGGCCAGGCAGAGGAACAGCTTCACGCCCGCCGGGTAGTGGCCGTAGTTCTCAGCCGGGCCGATCGCCCCGAACCCGGGGCCGATGTTGCCGACGGTGGAGAGCGCTGTCGAGAACGACGACAGCAGGTCGGTGCCGGCCGCCGCGACGACCAGCATGGTGACGATCAGGATCGCGATGTACAGAAAGAAGAAGGTGACGATCGGATGGATGATGTCCTTCTTCAGCGGGCGCGCGGTGACCCGCGTCGGGAACACGCCGCGGGGGTGGATGAGGTAGCGCATCTCGTTGGCCGCCAGCTTGAAGAGGGTGATGATGCGCACCACCTTGATGCCGCCGGCGGTGGATCCGGCACAGCCGCCCACGAACATCAGCGCCATCAGCACGGCCTTGGCGAACTCCGGCCAGCGGCTGTAGTCGGCGGTGGTAAACCCGGTGGTGGTCAGGATGGAGACCACCTGGAAGGCGCCGTACCGCAGGCTGTCGATGACCGAGTCGTAGACGCTCCCGTACAGGGTCAGCGTCACGACCAGGATGGCGGCCGCGGCGATCGCCAGGTAGACGCGGAACTCCACGTTGGACACCAGCACGCGCAATCCGCCGCGCCCGAGCCGGAAGTACAGGGAGAAGTTCACGCCGGCGGCCAGCATGAAGACGATGACCACGAGGTCGACCCACCCGGACTGGAAGCTGCCGATGCTGTCGGTCCGGGGGGAGAACCCGCCGATCGCCACCGTGCTGAAGGTGTGCATCACGGCGTCCAGCGGCTGCATGCCCGCCACCATCAGCAGCGCCGCCTCCAGGGCGGACATGCCCACGTACAACAGCCACAGGATCTTGGCCGTCTGGGCGATGCGCGGCGTGAGCTTGTCGACGGTCGGACCCGGCGCCTCGCTGCGCAGCACCTTCAGCCCGCCGATCCCCATGCGCGGCAGGATCGCGACGGTGAGGACGACGATTCCCATGCCGCCCAGCCATTGCATCAGCGAGCGCCAGAACAGGATGGAGCGCGGCAGCGCCTCGATGTCGGTCAGGATCGTCGCGCCGGTGGTGGTGAAGCCGGACATCGCCTCGAAGAAGGCGTCGGCGTAGTCGGGGATCGCGCCGGAGAGCACGAACGGCAGCGACCCCGACAGCGACACGCTGATCCAGCTCAGCGTCACGAACAGGAACCCCTCGCGTGTCAGCAGCACTTCCCGTGCCACGTGCCGGAGGCCTGCCAGCACGGTCGCCGAGAGCAGCCCGACGAACGCGGCCGGCACCAGGAAAGCGGCGACCTGCTCGGGCTCGCCGAGCGCCAGCGCGAGCAGCGCACAGCCGGCCATGCAGCCGACGATCACCAGTTGCAGCGCGGCGACCGTCTTGAGGATGGAGCGGGCGTTCAAGAATCGAAGAGCTCTTCCACCCGGCCGATCGCGTCGGTGCGGGCGATGATGGTCAGCCGGTCGGCGTCCTGCACGACCAGGTCGCCGACCGGCAGCAGGGTCTCGCCGTCGCGGCGCACGGAGACGATCAGCGACTCTTCCGGCAGGTTCAGTTCCTGGATCCGCCGGCCGGCCATGCGGGAGGCATCCTCGACGGTGCTCTCGATCACCTCGGCCTGACCGCCGAACAGGCTGGCGACGCTGCGCACCCTCCCCCGGCGGACGATCCTGAGCACGGCGCTGACCACGCTGTTCTTGGGACTGATGATCACGTCCACGCCCAGGCGGTTGGCCAGCGTCAGGTAGTTGTACCGGTTCACCAGCGCGATCGAGCGCTTGATGCCGTAGGTCTTGGCGTAGATCGCCGCCAGGATGTTGAGCTCCTGGTTGGCGGTGGTGGTGATGATCAGGTCATGGTCCTTGAGGGACTCCTCCTCGAAGAATCCCTCGTCGGAGATGTCGCTGTTGATCACGATCGCGCCCGGAAAGCGGTCCGCCAGGGCCTTGCTTCGGGCCGTGTCGCTCTCGATGATCTTCAGCCGCCGCCTGCGCGCGAAGGCGCGCAGCAACCGCAGCCGCCCCCCGCGCTCGCGGCTTTCGATCAGGGACTCGGCGACGAAGCTGCCGACGCGCCCGCCGCCGACCAGGATGACCTGGCGCATCCGCAGCTTCGGCCGGCCGGCGCGGTCGAAGAGCTGGTCCAGCACCTCCTCGGACGCGCTGAGGTACAGCTCGTCCCCCTCGCGGACCCGCGTGTCGCCGCGCGGCAGGTAGAACCGTTCGCCGCGCAGCAGCCCGCATACCAGGAACTCCAGCGGCAACTCGGCGCGCGCCTGCGCGATGGTGCGGTCGCAGAAGGCGGAGTCTCCCATGATCGGCAGCACGCGCATCTCGATGTCGGTGTCCCCGAGCGTCACGACCTCGCTGGTCGCGCCGTGCTCGACGGTCTGCACGATGGCGCGCCCCGCCTCGATCTCGGGATTGACGATGTAGTCGATGTCCAGCATCGACCCGTCGAACAGGTGCGAGCGGGCGTGGTACTGCTGGTTGCGGACGCGCGCGATCTTGAAGGGGACGGAGAACTCGCGCGACGCCAGCCCGCAGGCCACCATGTTGAACTCGTCCGAATCGGTCAGGGCGATGAAGAACTCCGCGTCCTGGATCCCCGCCCGGCGGAGCAGGCGCAGGTCGTTGCCGGCTCCGGTGATGACCATGCAGTCCAGGTGGTTGAGCGCGTACTTGGCGGTATCGGCGTTGCGCTCGACCAGGGTGACGTCCTGGTTGTCGGCGATGAGCTGCCTGGCGAGTTGGAAGCCGGTGCTGCCGGCTCCGACCACGACGATCTTCCGTGGCATCGTCCGGATGCTACCACCGACGGGGGGGCTTTATAATCGGCGGCATATGAGTCAGAAACCAAGCTACCGAATCGCCATGTACCCCGGCGACGGCATCGGCCGGGAGGTCACGCCGCTGGCCTTCGACGTGCTGAATCAGGCCATTGACGGCCAGATCGAGCTCGACTGCACGGAGTTTCCGTGGGGGGTTGACTACTATCTGGAGCACGGTTCGCCCACCCCGCCGGACTACATCGACCAGCTCCGTCCCTTCGACGCCATCTACCTCGGCGCGGTGGGGGCGCCGGGCCAGATGCCGGATCCGGTCTCGCTGGAGCCGCCGGTGCGTATCCGCCAGGCGTTCGACCAGTACGCCTGCCTGCGGCCGGCGCTGCTGCTGGACGGGGTGCAGAGCCCCCTCGCGGGCATGGAGCCGCGGGCGATCGACCTGCTGGTGGTGCGCGAGAACTCCGAGGGGGAGTACGTCAACCAGGGCGGGCGCTTCCGCCGCGGGGAGCCGGACGAGATCGCCGTGCAGTCGGCCATCCACACCCGCGCAGGCGTAACCCGCATCCTCCGCTTCGCGCTGGAGCAGGCGCGCGCCCGCCGCCGGCACCTCACGATGGTGACCAAGTCCAACGCCCAGAAGTACAGCTTCGTGCTGTGGGAGGAGGTGCTGGAGGAGCTCATCTCCGAGTACCCGGACGTCCGCACCGACCGCCTGTACGTCGACGCCGCCGCGATGGACCTGGTGCGCCGCCCGCGCGACTTCGACGTGATCGTCTCCTCCAACCTGTTCGGGGACATCCTGTCGGACCTTGCGGCGATGGTGGTCGGCGGCCTGGGCATGGCGCCGAGCGCCAACATCCGTCCCGACCGCGGCGCCCCGTCGATGTTCGAGCCCGTGCACGGCTCGGCGCCGGACATCGCCGGCAAGGGGATCGCCAATCCCGCGGCCGCGATCCTGAGCGCGGCCATGATGATCGAGTGGCTCGGGCACGCCGAGCCGGCCGAGCGCATGCGCGCCGCGTGCGAGCGGGCGCTGGCCGGCGGCGCCGGGACGCCGGACATCGGCGGCGCGCTGTCGAGCGCGCAGTTCGCGGAGCAGGTGACCGAGCGACTGGCCGGCTGAGCGGGCAGCGCGCATGGCCGGCGAGCTGGAGCGCCTGCGCGCCGAGCTGGCCGAAGCGCGCCGTCTGGCGCGGCTGGACCCGCTGACGCGGACGTGGAACCGGCGCGTCGCCGTCGAGTTGCTGCACGGCGAGTTGGAGCGCGCGCGGCGGGAACGCAGCCGTGTGGCCGTGCTGTTCATCGACCTTGACCGCTTCAAGCGGATCAACGACCGCCACGGCCATGCCGCCGGCGACGCGGTGCTGTGCGAGGCGGCCGCGCGCATGCGCGCGGTGCTCCGGCCCTACGATGCGGTCTGCCGCTACGGCGGCGACGAATTCGTGGTGATCGTCGCCGGAACGGGCGCCGGGCGCGGCGCGGCGCGGGCGGCAACGGCCATCGCCGCCGGCCTGCGCGGCCGGCCGGTCGCCACTCCGGCGGGTGAGGTGCGCGTGACCGCAAGCATCGGCGTGGCGGTTGCGTCCGCCGGCGCCCGCGACCCGGAACGCCTGATCGCCGACGCCGATCGCGCCATGTACGCTGCCAAGAGCGCCGGCGGCGATGCCGTACGGGGATGACTCGCCCTCATGATGGAGGAAAGGAGCTGACGTGAACGACATCCAGCGCTACGAGTTCGACCGGCAGGGTTTTCTGGTCATCGAGGGCATGCTGAGCGCGGCGCAGGTGGCACGCCTGGCGGAGGCGGTCGACTCCCTGGAGGAGCACGCCGTGTCCCGCATCGCCGCGCCGCCGCGCAAGCTCAGCTCGCGGGGGTACGAATATCACCAGGATCCGGACCTGGGGTATCACGCCCACGGCTCCCGGGAGGACGGAGACACGGTGATCATCGAGGACTTCTGGAACGCCGATCCCGTCTTCGATCTGCTGATCGGGCATCCGCCGACCATGGACTGCGTGTGCTCGGTGATACGGGGCCGCCCCACGATCAACAATTCGGAGATCCGCATCCGCTATCGCGGCAACCAGACCGGCAACCACGGCGGCACGCGCTCCGCGAAATACCGCTACGACGTCAACCGGAACGGCATCGACTGCATGATGGTGCGCATGGTGTACTTCCTGCACGACGTCAGCCGTGAACAGGGAGCGTTCTGCGTCGTCCCCGGCACCCACAAGGGCAACTTCGAATGCCCCTACGAGAGCAGGGACCCGGACATCGAGCCCGGAGTGGTCGGCCTCGAGGTCAAGGCCGGCGACGCCATCTTCTTCACCGAAGCGCTCCGCCACGGCGGCTTGACCAATCGCTCCGCGCAAGTCCGCAAGACCCTGCACGTGGGGTACGGCCCCTATTTCATGATGTCCCAGAACATCGCCACCATGGATGAGCCGCCGTATCTGACCGATGCCACGCGCGCCCGCATGACGGCAGCGCAACTGGACATGTTCCGCCCCTTCCCCGGTCGCTGAGCCGCCGCGCGCCGCGCCCGGCCGCAGGGCAGCTGCTCAGCGCGCCAGCCAGCCGCTGAAGCGTTCGTTCATCTCGTCGCCGCGGTCGCTCCACCAGCGCCAGTCGTGGTGCAGCGCGCGCTCCATGTTGGCGGGCGTCGTCGGCATGTGCGGCACCATGTCCACTCCTGTCTCCTCGTGCTCGGTGACCAGCGCGGTGCCGGAGCGGCGCACCGGTCCGTAGGAGATGTAGCGGCTCACCGCAGCCATCGACTCCGGCTTGCCGGCGAAGGCGATGAACCGGCGCGCCTCCTCCAGGTTTGGGGCGCCCGCGACGATGACGAGCTGGCTGTTGTCCAGGATCTGGCCGTCCCAGACGATCACGAACGGCTGGTTCTCCCGCACCTGCGCGTTGAAGATGCGCCCGTTGTAGGCGGTGCTCATCACCACCTCGCCGTCGGCCAGCATCTGCGGCGGCTGCGCGCCGGCTTCCCACCACACGATGTGGTCCTTGATCGTGTCGAGCTTCCGGAACGCCCGATCCACGCCCTCCGGCGTGTCGAGCGTTGCGTACACCTCCTCCAGCGGCACGCCGTCGGCCAGCAGCGCCATCTCCAGGTTGTCGCTCGGCACGCGCCGCATGCCGCGCCGTCCCGGGAAGCGCTCCAGGTCGAAGAAGTCCTCGATCGTTGCCGGCTGGGCGTCCGGGAAGTGTTGCGGATGGTAGGCGTAAATGGAGGAGAAGAAGATGGTCCCCAACCCGCAGTCGGTGAGCGTCCCCGTGACGAAGTCCTCCTCCGCAGGGGTGCCGTCCGCCGCCGGCGGGAGATCCTCGACGGTGATGAACTCCAGCAGACCCTCGTCACAGCCCAGTACGGCGTCGGCCACGTTCAGATCGACCACGTCCCAGTACACGTTGCCGGTCTCCACCTGCGCGCGGATCTGGGCGAGACCGCCGTTGTAGTCCTCCAGCTTCACCTCGATCCCGGTGGCGGCCGTGAACGGCTCGTGATACGCCTGCTGGCTCGCCCGGGCATACGATCCGCCGAAGGACACCACGGTCAGCGACTGCTCGGCCGCAACCGGCAGGCCGATAACAAGGAGTGCGAGGAACACCGCCATCCCCAGGACACATCGAACGACCAAGTTGTCTGCTCTCATAGTCCCCATCATCGCGCTGCCACACCCGGAGGGGTCAAGTATCTCAAGTGTCGCAGAGGTCGGCCGGCAGTCATCTCTGGTTGAGCAGGAGGTAGATCGCGAATGCACGCCTATGCGCCCGATCCGCCTGCATGAAGGCGTCGATGGCCATCTCAGCGTCGATGATCGACCACGACACCTCGTATTGGTAGAATTTCTTGAGCGGGTTGTAGTCCGCTTCGTTCCTGGCGATCTGCTGCATGCAGAAAACGTCTGCGAATAGCTGGATTTCTGGAGGGAAAAGAGACATCATGGCGCTGTTCTTGCACCGCTTCTGCGCAGTGGTGTGATTCAGCGCTCGGTAGGCCCGGGTTATTCGCGCTCCAGCCCGAAAGTTGGCTGAATTGAGGATTCGAGACGGGTTCGCGGGGCGGATCGGTGAGAGCGCGGACCTCGGTTGACGCTCGTGATCGGACGAGACGCTGGGTCAGCGATCTGCGGGCCCTGATTCGGCCGCGCGTGGCGATTCGCGGGCTGCCGAGCGAATGGGCCGGACATGGTACGGCCCGTAGCAGAACGCCCGCGAACCGATCGGAGTGGCCCCTGAGCCTCAGCTTGGCGCCCAGTCGAGCGCCGCAAGCTTGCCCCACAGACGCTGCCAATCGGGGGCGGCGTCCTGGGCGATGACGAACGTCAGCCTGCGCCCGTGGCGGACCACGCGGCTGGCCACCCGCAGCACCCGCTCACGCAACCGGCGCAGACTCCAGCCGACGCCGGTGGCCCGCTGCATCACGCACCGCCCGGCGTGCAGCACCTCGTAGGCCAGCAGGTTCAGCAGCAACAGCGTCTCGTTCTGCGCCCGCACGCCTGCTTCTTGCGGCTCGGTGACCGCCTCCAGGAGGCGGCCCCGGTAGTGGCTCTTCGCACGCGCCGACGACGACAGCGCCGGCGCCAGCACGTCCATGAACTCTCCCATGTGCCCTTCGGCCTTGCCCCGCATGCGGTACAGCCCCAGCAGTCGTGCGCCGCTGTAGCGGTGGCGCTTGAGGTTGGTGATCAGCCAGAAGTAGTCGAGGAACAACTCTCCGGGCCGCTCCAACACCACCAGCACCACCCGCCGCGGGTGCGCCCAGGAATCGGCCTGGTAGCGCATCTCGTGGCACCACACCCGCCCCTCGCGCGGCGGACGCCCAGGCGGCCGGCGCAGGTACGGCTCGGCCATGCGGTCCAGCACCGCGTTGTTGCGGATACGCGCCACGTAGTCGATGCGCGCCGACTCAAGGCCCTTGAGTGTCTCGCCGTCGGGAAAGCCGGCGTCCATGCGCACCAGCACCGACTCACACACTCGCCGCACGCGCTCGACCACCGGCCGGATGAACTCAAGCGCCCCGTCGGCCGACCCCACCGCGCCCGGCCGCAGCGTGCCGTCCAGCAGGTCGCCGCTCTCGGCGCAACTGGCGATGAGCGCATGAAACATCCGCTGCCCGTAGTAGCCGTTGTACTGGCTGCCGGCCTGCTGCCCGTGCACTTCGAACGGCAGGCCGTCCACGTCGATCATCAACCGCTTGCGCCGCCGGTCCCCGTTGTCCTTCCACAGCCGGCGCACCGCCAGCTCGATGATCCCCTCGCGTACGACCTCCTGGTTGGTCGGCGCGCTCAACAGGCCCACCAACCGCGACAGCGTCGGCTGCGAGGGCAGCACGCTGTCGGCTTCCAGCGCGGCGACGCCGCGGCGCGTGTCGTTGGCCACCCGCAAGCTCGGGTCGTGCCGCAGCCGGTCCGCGTCGTCCTGGTCGCGCCAGCCCTGGCCGAGCAGCAACAGGCTGGTCCGCAGCAGGTCGGCCAGCGGATAGGTGATCAGCAGCGGATTGCGCGGATCCAGCAGCCGCTCGTCCATCCAGTCGACGATGCCGGTGCGCTCCATGATCTCACGCAGCAGCAGCGCGCCGCTGTCGGCGCTGAGATGGTCCGCCCGCGCTTCGACCTGCACCGAGCCGTTGAAGGTCGTCGAAAAGATCGGTAGAGTCTCACCCACGGCGTGTCCCGTCCTTTGTGGTGGTGTTGTTTGTAACACCTTGACTCTACTGCAAATCGGCGGACGCGCCTACTTTTTCTCCACTCCTGCGCGAATATGCCGGGGTAGGACTGAGTCCACGCTCGCCGCAGGCCGGATCGCCCTACGAGGAGATCTGCATTTGGATTTCGCAAGACAGTGGTAGAGGGCGTAGTAGGCGGTGCTTACGGCTCTCCGTAGATTAGCCTGTCGAGGTCGGCCGCGATTGAAGTCGATCAGCTTCCAGGAGACGTCCAGGAAGTCCTTGGGGTTCATTCATTCTTGGATCGAGAAAGCCTCTTTCGTTCCTGATCCCACTCGGCTCTTGTGAGGAACGACAACACCGGAAACTCGTCGATGTCGACTTCCGAGAGGAACTTTCGCACTCTTCCGATCTCCCCGGCTCGATGGCGATCCAGGAGGTCCTTCATGCTCCCGTCGACGACGATGAACATCTGAATGTACGACGGGTCTTCGATCTCCCCGAACTCGATGGGGGTTAGCGCGGCATGGACCTCGAAGGTGATCGGGGAGTAGTGCTCCTCCAGATCGGCCTTCATCTGGCTGGCCACTCTGGCCAGTTTCTCTTCGATGACGTCGTTTGATGTAGTCTCGGTCATGTTCCGCTCCCGGGCCGGCCGGTGACGCTGTCGGCCGTCTCTGTTCCAGCTCGTCTTGGTTCTCAGACCACCGCCGAGGAAACGGTGCTCGGGCAGCCGGTCACCTGTCAACGGCGAGAAGCGCGTGCGTGTGGCAGAATGGCTAGGGGAGGCTCTCTGCCATGCTGATGCACGATCCGCCTCATCCCGGCCCCTTTGTCAGGCGGCAATGTCTGGAACCCCTCGGTCTGACCGTCACCGAGGCCGCGAAGGGGCTCGCGGTGTCGCGCGACACGCGTTCCCTGCTTCTCAACGGGCGTCTCGGGATCTCTCCCGAAATGGCCATCCGGCTGTCGCAGGCCTTCGGCGGCAGTCCGGAGAGCTGGCTGCATCAGCAGATGCAGTACGATCTCTGGCAGACGTGGACGAACCGCGAGGAGATTCCGGTTCGACAGTTCACGGACCCGTCGACCCGTGCGAGCGGTTCGTCGTCGACGAGAAGCCGGCACTCGCGATCGGCCGGACCGATGAAGATGGCGTGCTGCCGCTCGGCGAACCCTCCGTTGGGCCGGGACGCATCAAGATCGTGGAGGCCGTCATCCCGCCGAACTCGCAGCGTAATCTCGCTTTCGGCGGTCATGGACCTATCGCCAGAAACGAAAGCTGCCGGTCTGTTTCACGTCCTCAATGAGCTCGTCGACTTTCTGCGCAGAGCGAGTCAGGTTCGACTCGTTCAGTGCGGCCCGGCACTGCTCCAGAGCATTGCGGAACCGAGGCGAGTCGTCGCCGCGGAGCTTCGGCAGGACTTTTGCGTAAATCACCCGGTCCAGCGCATCGCTCACGGACAACTCGGCGCTCTGTGACTGACGCTGCACCATGAACCGGACGACCTCCTCGATCACCCGCCAGCCGAAGTGCAGTCGTGCCGCGCTGAGCGCTTCCATGAGGCGCGTGAGTATCTCCATGGTCGCCTCTCTGTCCTGATCGCCCAAAGAGTGCTCTCCCAGCCCGGCCATCGGTCTACGTCTACGTCCCAGAATTCCAACGTGAATGCACGGTCCAGCACCTTGTCGGATATGCCCATGGTGGTCTCGTCCATGTTGACCGTGCCGATAAGCACCAAGTTGTCCGGATAGTGAATGCTGGACGGAATGCCGTATTCGTCTTCGTGGCCGCTGTGCAGCTCTATCGAGCCGTGTTCGAGCTCCATCGCGCTGAGAATCGGCGCCAGGTACTGCTCCGGGTGAGACAGGTTCATCTCGTCGAGCACGCAAACGTGCGGTGTGGCCGGATCTTCGTTTGCGTGGATCAGGAATCTCAGGAACTCGGTTGTCGTGTACCGGTTCTCACCAAGCGGGTTGACGTATCCCAGCAGCGGCGTCGGGTCGTACCAGCCGGGCTGTACTGCGATCGTCCGAATTCGGCCGCCCGTCTCCCCGTCCTCTCCAGTCAGGGCCTTGGCGTACTCGATAGCGAGTTGTGTCTTACCGGTTCCAGACAGTCCGGTAAGCACTGCGAAGTGCCGCCTGTCTCGCGCCCACAGGCCAAGATGCATCGACTCCACCATGTCCCGCTCGAAGATGAGTGTTCCGGCCTCCTCGATAGACTCGAAGTGTTCGGTGATCCGTGAGAGCTCTGCTATCCCGGCATATTCGCGCAGGAGTGGAGAAAAAGTAGGCGCGTCCGCCGATTTGCAGTAGAGTCAAGGTGTTACAAACAACACCACCACAAAGGACGGGACACGCCGTGGGTGAGACTCTACCGATCTTTTCGACGACCTTCAACGGCTCGGTGCAGGTCGAAGCGCGGGCGGACCATCTCAGCGCCGACAGCGGCGCGCTGCTGCTGCGTGAGATCATGGAGCGCACCGGCATCGTCGACTGGATGGACGAGCGGCTGCTGGATCCGCGCAATCCGCTGCTGATCACCTATCCGCTGGCCGACCTGCTGCGGACCAGCCTGTTGCTGCTCGGCCAGGGCTGGCGCGACCAGGACGACGCGGACCGGCTGCGGCACGACCCGAGCTTGCGGGTGGCCAACGACACGCGCCGCGGCGTCGCCGCGCTGGAAGCCGACAGCGTGCTGCCCTCGCAGCCGACGCTGTCGCGGTTGGTGGGCCTGTTGAGCGCGCCGACCAACCAGGAGGTCGTACGCGAGGGGATCATCGAGCTGGCGGTGCGCCGGCTGTGGAAGGACAACGGGGACCGGCGGCGCAAGCGGTTGATGATCGACGTGGACGGCCTGCCGTTCGAAGTGCACGGGCAGCAGGCCGGCAGCCAGTACAACGGCTACTACGGGCAGCGGATGTTTCATGCGCTCATCGCCAGTTGCGCCGAGAGCGGCGACCTGCTGGACGGCACGCTGCGGCCGGGCGCGGTGGGGTCGGCCGACGGGGCGCTTGAGTTCATCCGGCCGGTGGTCGAGCGCGTGCGGCGAGTGTGTGAGTCGGTGCTGGTGCGCATGGACGCCGGCTTTCCCGACGGCGAGACACTCAAGGGCCTTGAGTCGGCGCGCATCGACTACGTGGCGCGTATCCGCAACAACGCGGTGCTGGACCGCATGGCCGAGCCGTACCTGCGCCGGCCGCCTGGGCGTCCGCCGCGCGAGGGGCGGGTGTGGTGCCACGAGATGCGCTACCAGGCCGATTCCTGGGCGCACCCGCGGCGGGTGGTGCTGGTGGTGTTGGAGCGGCCCGGAGAGTTGTTCCTCGACTACTTCTGGCTGATCACCAACCTCAAGCGCCACCGCTACAGCGGCGCACGACTGCTGGGGCTGTACCGCATGCGGGGCAAGGCCGAAGGGCACATGGGAGAGTTCATGGACGTGCTGGCGCCGGCGCTGTCGTCGTCGGCGCGTGCGAAGAGCCACTACCGGGGCCGCCTCCTGGAGGCGGTCACCGAGCCGCAAGAAGCAGGCGTGCGGGCGCAGAACGAGACGCTGTTGCTGCTGAACCTGCTGGCCTACGAGGTGCTGCACGCCGGGCGGTGCGTGATGCAGCGGGCCACCGGCGTCGGCTGGAGTCTGCGCCGGTTGCGTGAGCGGGTGCTGCGGGTGGCCAGCCGCGTGGTCCGCCACGGGCGCAGGCTGACGTTCGTCATCGCCCAGGACGCCGCCCCCGATTGGCAGCGTCTGTGGGGCAAGCTTGCGGCGCTCGACTGGGCGCCAAGCTGAGGCTCAGGGGCCACTCCGATCGGTTCGCGGGCGTTCTGCTACGGGCCGTACCATGTCCGGCCCATTCGCTCGGCAGCCCGCGAATCGCCACGCGCGGCCGAATCAGGGCCCGCAGATCGCTGACCCAGCGTCTCGTCCGATCACGAGCGTCAACCGAGGTCCGCGCTCTCACCGATCCGCCCCGCGAACCCGTCTCGAATCCTCAATTCAGCCAACTTTCGGGCTGGAGCGCGAATAACCCGGGGCTATAGGGACCGGAGGCGGTGGCGCTGGCGGTGGAGCCTCAGAAGGGAGAATCTCGAGCAGGATCGCGGGCAGCATCATATGTCGCGCGACGCTGTGCCAGTCCGATGGATTCGCAGGTTCGATAAAGCCGTCCAGCCGGTCAAGAATCCGCCTGTTGGCCCGGGCGGGAGATTCGCGAAGCCCACGTCCGCCCATGCGCTTGTGCAAGGTTCCTCCCGGGTAATGCAGAGTCGTGAAGTCGTTCGGGAAGAGAGCCGCGAAGACGCGCGTCGCCTTGAGTATCGGCCTGTCCCTGCCGCCACTACTGTTTGGAGGGACGAACGGCAGCACCAAGTCAAGCGTGTCACGCAAGACCTCGTCCAGTCGGACGGCTCTTTCGCTCGGTGCTGTTGGGAGATGCCTAGCCGTCAGTTCGTGAAAACGTCGACGAAAGTCCGAATCGGCGAACGCTGCACTCACGTCGTAGTCGCCGTGGCCCAGATCGAAGAGGGGACTCTCGTCCCACACTCGGCGCACGAAGGTCTCGCTCTGCCGATCCTCGGACGACACCTCGTTCACTTCTTGCAGGAAGCTGGCTATTCTCTCGACGTCGCCTGGATTCAGCTCTAGCCGACGCTTGGCTTCGGCGCAGGCGTTTTGAAGCCCTTCCGCCGTTGTTACGTCGTGTGTCGCCATGGGGCTTTCTCCCGTTTCGTGGTTGCGTCAGGTGGAGTTCAAGTAGGCAATGGTGAGGGGACCCTGCGGGAGCACGCAAAGCCGCTCGGGGGCGAGGTTCGCCAGGGTGGACTCGATGTCGCGGGTCGGGGTGAGCAGGGCCGCGCGGATCTCTTCGTCGCCGAGGCCGTCGCTGTAGACGTAGACGTCGGCGTGGCGCTGGATCTGGGCCTGGATCTGCACCTGCCACTGGTCGTGTGCGGAGAAGCCGGGTCGCCGCAACATCTCCAGGATCGCGTCCGGCGAGCCGGCCTCCGCCAGAAGCTCGGCGTAGCGGCCGTGGCTGGGCAGCCCGTCCGAGCACTCGGCGGCCATGATGATGGCACCTCCTGCGCGGACGATGCCGCGTGCCGCCTGCATGCCCTTCACGGTCTGGTACAGGTTCTGGTCGAGCGGGTAGCCGCTGTTGGTGGTGACCACCGCGTCGAACGGTTCGTCCACGGGCACCATGGCGCTCCGGCGCACGAAGTCGCAGCCGCGCCGGTGGGCGGCCACCACGTCGCCGGCGAACACGCCGGTGATCCGGCCCTCCGTGTTGAGGGTGACGTTGAGCAGGAACAGCGGCTCGATGAGCGCCGCCGCCTCCCGCATTTCCTCCCAGATCGGGTTGCCGTCGGTGATCCCCCAAGTGGCGCGCGGGTCGCCGATCATGGCGTAGCCGTGGTTGGTGAGCACGCTCTCGCTGCCTGCCAGCGCCGGCAGGGCGCCCTTGGGGCCGCCGGAGAAGCCGGCGAAGAAGTGCGGCTCGATGAAGCCGGTGAAGATCACCAGGTCGGCCTCCATCACCGTGCGGTTCAGGCGGATGGCGTTGCCGCCGCTGGTGGTGCCGGCGGCGACCAGCTCCGCGTCGTCCCAGGAGTCGTGCTGCCGGCAGTGGTAGTGGTCGACGACCTCGTCGCCGAGCATCTGCCGCAGCTCCGCCTCCGTCTGCGGGCGGTGCGTGCCCAGGGCGTTGATCAGGGTGATGTCGCCCCGCGCCACCCCGGCGGCTTCCAGCGCCCGCAGCAGCACCGGCAGGATGCGGTCGTTGGGCGTGGCGCGCGTGATGTCCGAGTGGGTCACCACCACGCGGCGCTTGCCCGCCGCCAGCTCGGCCAGGGGCGGCGAGCCGGTGGGTGCGTCCAGCGCAGCGTCGATCGCCGCCGCCTCGTCGTCCACACCGTCCACGTGACGGGGCAGCACCGCCTGCGCAGAGGCCGGCACCTCGATGGCAAGCCCGTTGCGGCCGTACGCCAGATCGACCCGCTTCTTCAACGCCGGAATCGTACCATCTGGCATGACGGAATGGCACGACGGTATGGCATGAGGGGCATGAGGGTATGGTATGAGCGAGGTGGGCATGGCGCTCGGCGCCGCCGATCTGCAGCGCCACCATCGTGACGATCTTCGAGTACATCACCTGAGGACATCCATGGGTCGACTGACCGGACGATGCGCCGCCCTGTGCTGCGCCTGCCTGCTGGTTGCCGGCGCCCGTGCGGCGGCACAAACGGGCGCGGACCCGGACCCACGCGCTCCCTGGTTCGCGCGCGAGCACGTGCTGGACATCGCCATCGAGATGGCGCAGGCGGACTGGGAAGACCTGAGCGCCCAGACGCGCACCCTGCAGGACATCCTGGGCGGCGACGACTGCCTGGCCGAGCCCGTGGAGGAGATTTTCACCTGGTTCGAGGCCACGGTGACCGTGGACGGCGCGGCCTACGCCCAGGCCGGTGTCCGCAAGAAGGGGTTCTTCGGCTCGCTCAGCACCGAGAAGCCGTCGCTCAAGCTGCGCTTCGACAAGTACGTGGACGGCCGCCTGCTCGGCGGCGCGATCGACCGCATGACCCTCAACAACAGCCTGCAGGACGCGTCGATGATCAGCACCTGTCTGGCCTACGAGGTGTTCGCCGACGCCGGGCTGCCGTCGCCGCGCTGCAACTTCGCCACCGTGACCGTGAACGGCGCCTACCTGGGCCTCTACGTGCACGTCGAGGAGATCAAGCCGCCGTTCCTGGCGCGCCACTTCGCCAGCGCCGCGGGCAACCTGTACGAAGGCACCCTCAGCGACTTCGATCCCGGCTGGCGCGGGACCTTCGAGAAGAAGACGAACGAGGCCGAGGACGACTGGTCGGACATCGACGCCGTCATCGCCGCGCTGCAGGATCCCTCCCCCGCCGGCCTGGAGGCGCTGGACGCCATCGTCGACGTCGACCGGTTCCTGTCGTTCTGGGCGACCGAGGTGATGGTCGGCCACTGGGACGGGTACGCCGGCAATCGCAACAACTACCAATTCTATCGGGAGCCGGACGGACGCTTCGTGTTCATCCCCTGGGGCGTGGACGCCGTGTTCGAAACGACCGACGTTCCGTTCGACGACTTCGTGTCGCCGCCTTCGGTGAACGCCCACGGCGTCCTGGCGCATCGGCTGTACCGGGACGAAGCCGGGCGCGCGGCGTACGCCGGCCGCCTCCGCGAACTGCTGGACACCGCCTGGAACGAGGACGAGCTGCTGCGCAGCGCCGGCGAGCTGGCGGCCATCGTGCAGGCCCACGCCCCGCCCGAAGCGCGCGAAAAGGCAGCCGACGACACCGTCCGGGTGCGGCGCTTCATCCTCAAGCGGCGCGGCGAGCTGTTGGCGGATCTGGAGCCCGAGCCGCCGGACTGGCCCTGGCCGCTGGTCGACGCCGCCTACGTGTGCTGGGGCGAGGGCAGCGGGGTCAGGACGTTCGAGGTGGCGTTCAAGACCACCTGGGGGACGAAGGACAGCCCCAATCCGTTCGAGACCGGCACGATCACCAGCCTGGCCGTGGACGGGACCGATCAGCCGCCGGGGACGGCGGGGGCGACCGCCGGCCTCGCGAACGCCGAAGAAGCGGCGGAGGTCGGACTCGAGGACGGCGCGTTCCTGTCCGTGATGAGGCTGGAGGCGGACTTCTCAATCGAGGGATTCACCGTGTGGCTTCCGGTCGAGCTGCTGTCCGCCGGAACCGAGCTGACGATCGGCGAAGGTGGAGTCGGCGGCGTCCAATGGACGATGCCGCCGGGCGCTGCCGCCCCGGAAGCGTACGTCCCGATCGTGGCGGGCACGCTGGAGTTGGCCGCGGCAGGTACGGAACGGGGGGCGGTGATCTCGGGCCGGCTCTCCGGCGCCTTCGGGTTCGGCGCTCCACCCGTGGAGGAACGCGCTGCCGCCCCGGAGGCCGGCGTGGAAATCGACGCCGGCCTGGTCATCAACGAGGTCGCCGCACAGGGCGACCCGCTCGACTGGGTGGAGCTGTACAATGCTGCCGATGCCGACCTTGCCCTGGCGGGCTTCGTGATCGCCGACGACCTGAAGGACGCCGGCAAGCGCGTCCCGTTCCCGGCGGACCTCGTGATCCCGGCGGGCGGCTATCTTCGCGTGGAGCTGGACAAGGACGGCTGGCCCGGCTTTGCCCTGGGCAAGGATGAGGAGCTCGGCGTCTGGACGGCCGGCGGCGCCCTGGCCGCGGCGGTCGACTGGGACGAGGGTCAGGCTGACGCGGGCACCAGCTTCGCCCGGCTGCCGGACGTCGGCGGCGAATTTCGGACCGTGAGCACGCCCACGCCGGGGGCTCCGAATCAGGCCGAGGAGGGAAGATGACGGACACGTGGACGTGGGAGCCGATCGCCAGGCACGACGTGATCACCGAGGGGCCGGCATGGGACGGCGCAGGGCTGCGCTACACGGAGATCGGCGCGAACAGGCTCTGGCGCTACACACCTGCCGACGGTCGGCGCGAGGTGTGGCGGGAGTCGACCGGCGGCGCCAACGGCACGATCTTCGACGCCGTCGGCCGCTACTACGCCTGCGAGGGCATCGCGCGGCGTGTGGTGCGCTACGCTGCCGGCCAGCCGACCGAGGTGATCGCCGACGCGCATGCCGGCGCGCCTTTCAACGAGCCCAACGACCTCGCGGTTGACGCCGCCGGCAGGGTCTGGTTCAGCGACCCCAACTACGGCGAGCGCCCGCTCGCGCAGGCGCGCGAGTCGGTGTACCGCTGCGACCCGGCCGGCTCGGGGTGGACGGTCATCGAGGTCACCACCGACACCAACCGCCCCAACGGCGTGCTGCTGTCGGCCGACCAGTCGATCCTGTACGTGGCCGAGAGCCCGCGCCGCCTCGACCAGCGGCGCCAGCTCCGCGCCTATCCCATCCAGGCCGACGGCAGCCTGGGCGACTACACGCTGCTGCACGACTTCGGCGCCGGCCGCGGCGTGGACGGCATGTGCCGGGCATCGGGCGGGCTGATCGTGGCTACGGCGGGCCACCAGGAGCGGGGTCCGGGGCCGGCGATCTATGTGTTCGACGCCAAGGGCCTTCCCCTCTCGACCCATCCGACGCCGGCCGACCGGCCCACCAACTGCACCTTCGGAGGCCCCGACCTGACCGACCTCTACGTCACCTTCTTCGGAGGCGAGCTGTACCGCGTGGCCGACTCGGGATTACGCGCCGAAGGCTGAACGGGGTCCCGTTATCCCGAGCTGCGAGTGAAACGCAGTCCATCGGGAACGGCGTAGAGCGGAACGTTCAGCACCCGATCGTCCCTCTTGAGGTTCAACAGGGTGCTGCGGACCAGTAGCGGCGGGGCGAACCGGGCGTCGAACGAACGCAGGCTCTTGCTCTTGGGGTTCACGCCGGCCTTCACCTCCAGCGGCAGAATCTCTCCTTCCCTTTCCAGCAGGAAGTCCACCTCGGCCTTGCCGCCGGAGCTGCGCCAGTAGTGAAGCTCACCCGCGGACGAGGCGATGAGTTGCTGCGCGACGTAGTTCTCGACCAGCGCGCCGCGATACTCCGCGAACAGGCGATCGCGGTGAGCCATCAACTGCGGGGCGGTGTTCGCGAGCGCGCCGAGCAGACCGACGTCCAGCGCGTACACCTTGAACGATCGGCGGTCCGCATGACCGCGCACGGGCAGGCGCGCGGTCTCGACCGCGAACGCCCGATGGATCAGGCCGGCGCGCTCCAGCCACACGAGCGCGTCCTCATAGTCGCGGGCCCGGGCGCTCTTGTGGATGGCGGAGAAGATGAACTTCTTGTTCTCGCGCGACAGGTGCCTCGGCAGTGACTCCCATATGGCGATGATCCGTGCGACCTGCGCCGCCGCCGCGTGCTTGGCGAAGTCGAGCACGTAGGCATCCACGATCGCCTGCTGCACGGCTCGGACGGCGACCACGTCACGGTTGGCCGCGTAGTGGGCGACGACCTCGGGCATGCCGCCGACGAAGTAGTAGGCGCGGAGCAGATCGACCAGCGCGCGGTGGAACGGCTCGGGAAACGGCGCCGGTTCGGCATGGTCTTGGATGACACCGCGGTAGCGTCCCTCGCCGAGCGCCTCGAGGAACTCCGGGAAGGTCATCGGGTGCAGATCGACGAAGTCCACCTTGCCCACCGGGAACGATCGCGGCGTGGAGAGCGTGACCCCGAGGAGGGAGCCGGCGGCGACGACGTGGTACTGCCCGGCGTCCTCCGCGAAGTACTTCAGGGCGTTCAGTGCGGCATTGCAGGCCTGGATCTCGTCGAAGATGATCAGCGAACGCGCGGGAAGGATTCGCTCGTCCGCGAAGATGGCGAGGTCGCGAAGGATGCGCGCGGGATCGAGATCGCGCTCAAAGAACGCGGCAAGGTCGGGCGCCCTCTCGAAATTGAAGTAGTGGGTCGCCGCGTACTGCTCCCTGCCGAACGCCTGCAGCAGGTAGGTCTTGCCGGTCTGGCGCGCGCCGCGCATGACCAGCGGCTTGCGTCCCGGCGCTCGCTTCCAGGTGAGCAGGCGATCGTAGGCGTCGCGTCGCATGGGGCGACCATAGACCGGAATGACCGGACTTGGCGATTATTCGGACGTATTTCTGGCTGGAATGGCAGAAATACGTCCGACAAACGTGCTGTTTGCCCTCAGCCGAACAGGCGGTCGATCAGCTCCATGGACAGAATCGCTTCGTGCAGGTCGCATGCGGGGGGGCCGAACGGGCGGCCGTCGCGCACGCGGTCGATGAAGTAGCGGTTCTGTTCGCGGGTGCTTTCATCGCCGGAGCAGGTGAGCTCCGTGACCTGCCCGTCGATGATCACCTGGCCGCTGCGCACGCCTTCCAGGTAGGCGGAAGCGCTGCGGCCGTGCATCTCGTAGCGCTCCAGCCGGGCGCCGGCGGTGACGTTGGCGACCAGGTGGGCGACGCAGCCGCTCTCGAACAGGATGAGTCCCCCATACACGTCGCGGTACCCGGAGAAGAAGCTCCCCGAGAGGCCGTGCACCTCCGCAACCGGGGAGTCGGCCAGGGCGCGCACGCAGTCCAGCGCATGCACGGGGGTCTCGTAGAAGTACCGGTCGAGCACCGGCGGCTTCAGGATGCCACGCTCCTCGATGTCGACCAGGTTCTTGTGGAACTCGCCGACGATGGTGGTCAGCGGGCCGCGCTCGCAGATCAGCCGCTTCGCCTCGCGGATCGCCGGGTTGAAGCGGCGGTTGAGGCCGACCATGCAGCGGGCGCCGGTGCGCTCGGAGATTTCCAGAAGGGCGCGCGTCTGTGACACGTGGAGTCCGGGGGGCTTCTCCAGCAGGGTGTGGACGCCGGCCTCCAGGCAGATCTGCGCAACGGGAGCGTTGAACTCCGGGGGCACCGCGACGACCACGGCGTCCGGGGACTCGGCTTCGAGCATCCGCTCCGGCGCCGCATAGGTGGCAACGCCGCCAAGCTCCTCGGCCGCGGCGTTGCGGCGTGTCTCGTCCAGGTCGCACACCGCCGTCATCACGGCTCCGTCGATCGCGGCGATGTGTCGCGCATGGCCGCGCCCCCGTCCGCCGCAGCCGATCAGGGCTGCGCGTGTCTCTTTCATGCTCCTCGCTCCTCCGCGCCCGCGACATCGATGATCACCTTGCGCTCCTGGCGCTCGCCGCGCGCCAGCGCGGTCATCACCTCCGGCACGTCGTCCAGCGTACACCGCGCCTCGATGAAGGTGGCCAGCCGGCCGGCGAGCTGCGGCAGCGCATCGACGCTCGCTTGGAACGATGCGCGGTCGAAGCCGTAGCTGCCGATGACCGTGACTTCGTCGGAGACCAGGTCCTGCAGCGGCAGGCTCACTTCCCTGGCCAGGTTGCCGATGGCCAGCAGCGTGGCGTCGGGCCGGCAGAGCTGAAACGCGAGCGTGAACGACGGGCCGGTGCCCACGGCGTCGATCACCACCCCGGGGCGACCGCCGAGTGCGGCCTGCACCGCCGCGGAGGTAGCCGCAGGCTCCTCGCCCGCCTGCAGGTGATAGGGCTGTGCGTCGAAGGCCGAGGCCGCCTGCGCCTTGTCCGCCACCGTGTCCAGCACGACGATCGGGTCGAAGCCCCGCAGGTGGCCGACCGTGGCCGCGCACAGGCCGATGGTGCCGGCGCCCAGTATGGCCAGCGGTCCGGGGCGGCGGTCGTGGGCGGCAAGGCGGTCGAACGCATGGCCGGTCACCGCCGCCGGCTCGGCCAGCGCCGCGATGTCCGGCCCCACCCCGGAGGGGATGGGGATGGCGTTGCCCGCGGGGACGGTGACGTACTCGGCCATCGCGCCGCGATGGGCGAGGTTCACGCCGATCACCTGCTTGTTCAGGAAGCTCGGATCGCCCTCCTCCGGGCTCGGAGCATGGTCGGCGATGATGTTGTACAGGGCGACCGGCGTGCCGACCGGCGGCCCGCCGGCGCCGGGACCCAGCGCGGCGACGCGGGCGCCCACCTCGTGGCCCATGACCATGTCCGGCGCGCGCCGGCCGCTCTCGCCGGTGAAGCCGTGGATGTCGCTGCCGCAGATGCCGACCGCGTCGACCGCCAGCAGCACTTCCCCGTCGCGGGGCTCGGGCTGCGGCAGATCGACGACGCGCATCGCCCACGGCTTCTCGTACAGGACCGCTTTCATGAGCGCGAGGAGTCTGTCGGATTGGCGCGCGAGCGGCAATCCCACAGACTCCTCGGGAAAGGTGGGGCTGGGCCAAGAGCGGAGCCACGGGCGACGGTCTTGGGGCGGGAGCATAGCGACCCGCGCGGCGAAGCCAAAGACGGCGCGTCCGTTCGCCGGCCGAACGGTCCCTATCCGGACGCGTCGCGGGTGCTGTCTGTGGCGGGTTCGGCGCCGCCGTAGCGCGGCAGCCAGTATTCGAGCCACGTGCGCTGGCAGCGGCGGTCGCAGAAGCTCAAGCGACGCTCGCCGTGCCGCGCTCGCCAGAGACGGCCGACGATCATCTTGCCGCACAGGTCGCAGCGCGCGGTGGTGGTGGCGTACAGCGCGTCGGGGACCGGCTCCCAGTGTCCCTCGGCGGCGTGTCCCTCGGCGGCGTGCCCGTCGGCGGCGCTCACGGTTCCGAGCGTAGCTGCGCCGTTGCCGGCGCGTCGACGCGCCAGCCGCCGTCGGCGTCCCGCGCCAGTACCACCCCGTACACCGCGCGCGCCTGATCCGGGCCGAGCACCCCGTCGCGCACCTCCTCGCACACCAGCTCGGGGTCGCGCTCCGACGGCGGCCCGTACCCGCCGCCGCCGGGACTGACGATCTCGATGCGATCGCCGCCTTGCACCCGGATGTCCGCGAACTTGTTGGGCGACACGGTGCCGAACGCTTCGCTGAAGGTGCGCCAGGAATCGTCGCCGTCCCGGCGGATGCGCAGCGCTCCCGGGCGTCCCTGCTGGCCGCCGAACAGCCCCCAGGCGCCTGTCTCGTGGCGGTCCATGAAGCTGGACACCGTGATCTCCGGCGCCCGCGCCTCGATCACGCGGCGGCTTCCGGCGCCGCCGCGGGTTCGGCCATGGCCCCCGGAGCCGGCCACCAGGCTGTAGTTGTGCGTCAGCCACGGGTAGCGGGTCTCGAACACCTCGACCGGCGTGTTGCGGCAGTTGCCGTTGATCGGGCACTGGCTGTCGTTGCCGTCGCCGGTCGCCTTGCCGCCCCAGCCGCAGCCTTCGATGTGGTAGTTGGCATAGAACTCGCCCGTGCGCGGATGGGTGCCGCCGAACAGGAAGTTGCAGGAGCTGGCGCCGGTGGCGGCCGCCACCCGATCGGGCAGCGCCTGAGACAGGCAGCCGAACAGGACGTCGACGATGCGCTCGTGGATCTCGGAGTTGCCGCCCACGCTGGGACCGGGGTGCTCGACGTTGACCACCGTGCCGGGCGGCACGATCAGCTCGATGGGGCGGTAGCAGCCGGAGTTGCGCGGGATGGTGCGGTCGGTGAGGTTGAGCATCGCGTTGTAGGTTGCGGAGGCGGTCACGCCGTAGGTGCAGTTGCAGGGGCCCTGCGCCTGCGGGCTGGAGCCGTTGTAGTCGAAGATGATGCGCTCGCCGCGCACCACCGCGGTGCAGTGGATGCGGTAGCGCTCGTCTTTCACTACGCCGTCGTTCTCGATCCAGTCCTCGAACGAGTACTCGCCGTCGGGGATCTCCGCGATCTCGGCGCGCATGCGCCGCTCGGCGTAGTCCATGAGCTGCTTTCCGGCGGCGATCACGGGGTCGAAGCCGTAGCGGTCCAGGAGCTGGTGCAGGCGGCGTTCGGCGACCGTGAGCGAACCGATCATGGCGTGGAAGTCGCCCCACGAGGTGCGCGGCGTGCGGTGGTTGGTGAGGATGATCTTCCAGATGTCGTCGACGTACTCGCCTGAGCGCATGATCTTCACCGGTGGCAGCCGCAGGCCTTCCTGGTAGATTTCGCGGGCGTCCGCGGCGAATCCGCCGACCGCCTTGCCGCCGATCTCGGTCAGGTGGGCGATGTTGCCGACGAAGCCATACAGCTCGCCGCGGTGGTACACGGGCTTGATCACCGTGTGCTCGGGCAGGTGGCAGCCGCCGCGGTAGGGATCGTTGTGCATCACCACGTCGCCGGGGCGGAAGTTTTCCAGTCCCACCTCGGCGATCGTCCACTGCATGGTGTACAGGATCGCCCCGATCTGGGCTGGGCAGAACTCGGCGTAGGAGACCATCTGCGCGTCGCGGTCGAACACGACGCAGGAGAAGTCCAGCCCCTCGTTGAAGATCGAGGAGTAGGAGGTCTTCATCATCGCCAGCCCCATCTCCCGGCAGGTGTTGACCAGGTAGTTGTTGATGATGGTGAGGGTCACGCTGTCCAGGGTCCGCGCCATGGGCCGTCTATGCCGTCCCGATCATACCGATGCGGCGCAGAATCTCGTCGACGCACTCCAGGGCCGGGTGCGCGTTGGTGTCTACCCGGACCTCGGGATCCTCCGGGGGTTCGTACGGGCTGCCGATGCCGGTGAAGTTGGGAAGCTCACCCCGGCGCGCCTTCGCGTACAGGCCCTTGGTGTCGCGGGCCTCGCAGGTATCGATCGACGCATCGACGAATACCTCCACGAAATCGCCCTCCACGAACAGACGGCGCGCCGCAGCCCGGTCCGCACGAAACGGGCTGATCAAGGCAACGATCACGATGAGCCCCGCATCGACCATCAGGCGCGCCACTTCAGCCACGCGCCGGATGTTCTCGATCCGATCGTCCTCGGTGAATCCCAGGTCCTTGTTGAGGCCGTGCCGGACATTGTCGCCGTCCAGCACGTAGCTGTGCCTGCCCTCCATGTGCAACCGCTGCTCCAGAAGATTCGCCAGCGTCGACTTCCCCGCGCCCGACAGGCCCGTCATCCACAGACATCGCGCGGACTGGTGCTTCGCTTCGCTGCGCAGGTGCTGCGTGACCTCGAAGCGCTGCCAGCGGATGTTCGAAGAGCGGCGCAACGCATACTGAACCATGCCGGCGCCTGCCACCGAGGCGGTGAGCTGATCGACGAGGATGAAACCGCCGAGGACCTTCGATTCGTCGTAGGGGGCAAAGGGAAGTCGCCGGTTGGTGGACACATCCACCTCGGCGATGTGGCTCCGTCCCAGCTTCGTGGCGGGGCGCGGCCCTTCCTCGGGGTCGAGCACGTGCTTGATTCGGGTCACGACGGCGCCCACCTCGATCCCATGCATCACAAGCGTTACGGCACGGCCCACGTAGAGAGGTTCCGCGACCATCCACAGGAGCGTGGCCCGGAACTGGTCGGCGACCTCGAGCGGAGCGGAGGCCGCGGTGATCACGTCGCCCCTGCTGACATCGACGTCGTCGGACAACGTGAGGGTGACCGAATTCCCGGCGACGGCGCTTTCGCGCGTATCCATCCCGGCCACGATCGACTCCACCTGGGTCTCCACGGCTTCGGAGTAGGAATGAACATTGCTGATCACCCCCTCCACAGATCCCGGCGTGCGGGACTACCGCACCGGGCTCCTACCTCGGGTATGACGCCAAGCCGCCGTAAGGGATAGGGATGGTACACGTGGGCCGCAGGGAGCCAGCAAGCGACAAGGCGCTGCATGCGCTCCCAGGTGAGTCGGGTTTTCTGACTGCGGCGCCGCAGCGAGCGGTACCACAGCCATGCCACCCGATAGCGGAACAGGGCCAGCGCCGGCGAGTTCATGGGCACTCCGTAGTAACGCAGATGCCCGCCCACCACCGAGCGCAGCCACCGTCCCACCTCCGGAACCGGATCGTGCAGGCGGCCCCGAAGCTCGGCTTTCACCTGCCCCAGTTTCGCCTGCAACCGCTCACCCATCGTCTGCCTGAGCACCGTGAACCGTCCGTTGCTTCTCTTCGTCCCGCAGATATGCGTGAACCCGAGAAAGTCGAACGTTTCCGGCTTGCCCTGCCCTCCTCGCCTGCGGTTCTCGGCCGCAAACGGCCCGAACTCGATCAGGCGCGTCTTGACCGGGTGCACCTCCAAGGCAAACGAGCTGAACCGTTCGGCCAGCTCCGCCCGGAACCGCTCGGCATCCGACCGGTGTTGGAATCCAGCGACGATGTCGTCTGCGTAGCGCACGACGACCACGTCGCCGCGCGCCTGCGTCCGCCGCCACTGCTGGACCCACAGGTCGAACGCGTAGTGCAGGTAGACGTTCGCCAGCAACGGCGATGCGCTGCCTCCTTGCGGCGTCCCCTGCTCACTGCGCGTCCGCGTCCCGTCCTGCAGCACGCCGGCGTTCAGCCACTTCTGGATGAGCCGCACGACGCGCCGGTCCCCGATTCGGTGCTCGACGAACTTCACCAGCCACCCGTGGTCGATGGCATCGAAGAATCCACGGATGTCCACGTCGAGCACCCAGTTCACCTTTCTGGTCAGCAGGCCCGTGTACACGGCGTCCAGCGCATCGTGTGCGCTGCGTCCCGGTCGAAACCCGTAGCTGAACCCGAGAAAGTCGGTCTCGTAGATCGCGTTCAACACCTCCGTAGTCGCACGCTGGACGATCTTGTCCTCCAGCGCCGTCACGCCGAGCGGCCGTTGCCGCCCGTCGCCCTTCGGTATGAACACCCTGAGCACCGCCTTCGCTCGGTACGCTCCCCGCTGCAAGCGGGCCGACAGGTCACCGAGGTTGGCCTCCAGCTCCCTGCCGTACTGCTGCCACGTCACCCGATCCACTCCGGGTGCGGCGTCCCGCTTGAGGCTGAAGTACGCCTCCCGGAGCCTCGTCGGTTCGTAGACGTGGTGCAGCAGCGCGGTGAACCGCAGCGTCCTATCCTGTCGCGCTGCTTGACGTATCCGCGCAAGCGCACTGGGCGCGCCGTCCCGGCGCTGTGTCCGGGGCGCGTTTTGCTGGCGCGGATTCCCCTTGGTCAGGCCCCTTCCCTCCACCCGCTCCGCGGTTGGGGCAACGGCGTCCGACGCGACCGTAGGCGTCCCCTTGGCTGTCTCCGGCGTTTCCACCTTCGTGCCCGTGTAGGGTCCGCCATAGCCACGCTGTCCACCGCCCCCGTCCTTGTTCGCGGGCTTCGCTGGTACTATGGACCTGTCCGACTTCCCATCCCCGTACATCATCGGGGTGTGTCCTTGGACTTTCCGACACGTCCTGCGGCGCCATCCGCCACAGGAGAGGATGGGATCTCCCGGTTCCCGTGCGAGGTGTTTCCGCACGTGCTCGGGGTCTCGGACCGCGCAGGGTCCCGTGACGCCTCGCGCTGGCGGCGTCCCGGGTGTTGCCTTCCGCCTCCTCCAACGGCGTCGGCACCCCGAAGTGACTCTCTTTCGCGGCTCAATACCCAGCCCGCGCGTACCCCTGTCAACGCTTCGTTTCGCCCTCGCGGGCTGCCACGCATGACTCGGGGCCGTCGTGGGTCGCTAACCCTTCGTACGTATGACTCTTTCATTCACTACACCTCGCCGGTTTTGACCGGCGCACTTCGGAGTAGGAATGAACATTGCTGATCACCCCCTCCACAGATCCCGGCGTGCGGGACTACCGCACCGGGCTCCTACCTCGGGTATGACGCCAAGCCGCCGTAAGGGATAGGGATGGTACACGTGGGCCGCAGGGAGCCAGCAAGCGACAAGGCGCTGCATGCGCTCCCAGGTGAGTCGGGTTTTCTGACTGCGGCGCCGCAGCGAGCGGTACCACAGCCATGCCACCCGATAGCGGAACAGGGCCAGCGCCGGCGAGTTCATGGGCACTCCGTAGTAACGCAGATGCCCGCCCACCACCGAGCGCAGCCACCGTCCCACCTCCGGAACCGGATCGTGCAGGCGGCCCCGAAGCTCGGCTTTCACCTGCCCCAGTTTCGCCTGCAACCGCTCACCCATCGTCTGCCTGAGCACCGTGAACCGTCCGTTGCTTCTCTTCGTCCCGCAGATATGCGTGAACCCGAGAAAGTCGAACGTTTCCGGCTTGCCCTGCCCTCCTCGCCTGCGGTTCTCGGCCGCAAACGGCCCGAACTCGATCAGGCGCGTCTTGACCGGGTGCACCTCCAAGGCAAACGAGCTGAACCGTTCGGCCAGCTCCGCCCGGAACCGCTCGGCATCCGACCGGTGTTGGAATCCAGCGACGATGTCGTCTGCGTAGCGCACGACGACCACGTCGCCGCGCGCCTGCGTCCGCCGCCACTGCTGGACCCACAGGTCGAACGCGTAGTGCAGGTAGACGTTCGCCAGCAACGGCGATGCGCTGCCTCCTTGCGGCGTCCCCTGCTCACTGCGCGTCCGCGTCCCGTCCTGCAGCACGCCGGCGTTCAGCCACTTCTGGATGAGCCGCACGACGCGCCGGTCCCCGATTCGGTGCTCGACGAACTTCACCAGCCACCCGTGGTCGATGGCATCGAAGAATCCACGGATGTCCACGTCGAGCACCCAGTTCACCTTTCTGGTCAGCAGGCCCGTGTACACGGCGTCCAGCGCATCGTGTGCGCTGCGTCCCGGTCGAAACCCGTAGCTGAACCCGAGAAAGTCGGTCTCGTAGATCGCGTTCAACACCTCCGTAGTCGCACGCTGGACGATCTTGTCCTCCAGCGCCGTCACGCCGAGCGGCCGTTGCCGCCCGTCGCCCTTCGGTATGAACACCCTGAGCACCGCCTTCGCTCGGTACGCTCCCCGCTGCAAGCGGGCCGACAGGTCACCGAGGTTGGCCTCCAGCTCCCTGCCGTACTGCTGCCACGTCACCCGATCCACTCCGGGTGCGGCGTCCCGCTTGAGGCTGAAGTACGCCTCCCGGAGCCTCGTCGGTTCGTAGACGTGGTGCAGCAGCGCGGTGAACCGCAGCGTCCTATCCTGTCGCGCTGCTTGACGTATCCGCGCAAGCGCACTGGGCGCGCCGTCCCGGCGCTGTGTCCGGGGCGCGTTTTGCTGGCGCGGATTCCCCTTGGTCAGGCCCCTTCCCTCCACCCGCTCCGCGGTTGGGGCAACGGCGTCCGACGCGACCGTAGGCGTCCCCTTGGCTGTCTCCGGCGTTTCCACCTTCGTGCCCGTGTAGGGTCCGCCATAGCCACGCTGTCCACCGCCCCCGTCCTTGTTCGCGGGCTTCGCTGGTACTATGGACCTGTCCGACTTCCCATCCCCGTACATCATCGGGGTGTGTCCTTGGACTTTCCGACACGTCCTGCGGCGCCATCCGCCACAGGAGAGGATGGGATCTCCCGGTTCCCGTGCGAGGTGTTTCCGCACGTGCTCGGGGTCTCGGACCGCGCAGGGTCCCGTGACGCCTCGCGCTGGCGGCGTCCCGGGTGTTGCCTTCCGCCTCCTCCAACGGCGTCGGCACCCCGAAGTGACTCTCTTTCGCGGCTCAATACCCAGCCCGCGCGTACCCCTGTCAACGCTTCGTTTCGCCCTCGCGGGCTGCCACGCATGACTCGGGGCCGTCGTGGGTCGCTAACCCTTCGTACGTATGACTCTTTCATTCACTACACCTCGCCGGTTTTGACCGGCGCACCGAAGGAGCGAGCATGACCGTGTCTCCCACCCGAACGGATCCCGAGGCAATGCGCCCGCAGTAGCCCCTGAAGTCCGGGCTCGGCCGGTTGACGTACTGCACCGGCATGCGGAAGGGGCCCTCGGTGCGCGCGGGCCCGTCCGCGTCCACCGCCTCCAGGTATTCCAGCAGCGTCGGCCCCGTGTGCCACGGGGCGTCGGCCGTGCGCCACCGAAGGTTGGCGCCGGTCAGCGCCGAGGTCGGGATCGCGGTGACATTCGGTATCCCCGCATCGGCCGCGAGCCGCCGGAAGTCGCCGGCTACGGCGTCGAAGCGCGATTGGCTCCACTCGATCGTATCCATCTTGTTCACGGCCAGCACGACCGTGCGGATCCCGAACGCCGCCGCAATGCGGGTATGCCGGGCCGTCTGCCGCAGCACGCCCTTGGACGCGTCCACCAGGATCACCGCCAGGTCCGAGGTCGACGCCGCGGTGGCCATGTTGTGCGTGTACTGCCCGTGTCCCGGAGCATCGGCGACTACGAGCCGGCGCCTCCCGGTCGAGAAGTCGAGGTAGGCGACGTCGATGGTGATGCCCTGCTCGCGTTCCGCTTTCAGTCCGTCCGCCAGCAACGCGAGATCGATGGCGTCCCCCTGCGTCCCATAGCGGGCGGAGTCTCTCTCGACCGAAAGCAGCTTGTCTTCGAACACGCGGTCGCAGTCGTACATCAGGCGGCCGATGAGGGTGCTCTTGCCGTCGTCGACGCTCCCGCAGATCACCAGTTTCAGGGGCTTTGAGGCCGCCGAGCCGCCCATCAGAAGTACCCCTCCCGCTTCTTGCGCTCCATCGACGCCTCTTCGTCGTGATCGATGACCCGCCCCTCGCGCTCGGACCTGCGCGCCCCCTCGATCTCGGCGACGATCTCGCCAACAGTTTCCGCTTGGCTCTCCACGGCCGCCGACAACGGATAGCACCCCAGTGTACGGAAGCGGACTCGCTTCAGGAGCGGCTTCTCACCGGGCTCGAGTTGCATCCGATCGTCGTCCACCACGATCCACTGGCCGTTGCGCCGCACCACGGGGCGTTCGGCGGCAAAGTAGAGCGGCACGATCGGGATCTCCTCGCACTCGATGTAGCGCCAGACGTCGAGCTCGGTCCAGCTCGACAGCGCCGCCACCCGCCACGAATCGCCGGCGGCGAGCCGGGTCGGGTAGAGCCGCCAGATCTCCGGCTGCTGGCGCTTCGGGTCCCACTGGTGGCGGGCGTTGCGCAGCGAAAAGACGCGTTCCTTGGCGCGCGAAGCTTCCTCGTCGCGCCGGGCGCCGATGAATATCACGTCGTGCCGCCCCTCGTCGAGCGCCGCCAGGAACGGACGCGTCTTCATCGCCACCGTGTAGCTGTGCGGACTGCGGCTGAACGGGGTTATTCCCTCCCGCGCCCCCTCGTGATTGATGCGGACCCGCAACTCCAGGCCGAAGCGCGCGGCTATCTCGTCGCGGTGCTCGATCATCGCTCGGAACTTCCACGTGGTGTCGATGTGGAGAATGGGAAAGGGCGGCCTGGCGGGCCAGAATGCCTTGCTCGCCAAGTGCAGAAGGACCGAGGAGTCCTTCCCCACCGAGTAGGTCATGACCGGCCGCCGCGCGCGCGCCACGCCTTCGCGCAGGATCTCGATAGCCTCGGCCTCCAGCTCGGCGAGCCACTGCGTCATGCATGGTCGTGAGGCCATCGCGTCCCTCTCACCCTTCCCGCATGCGCTGCACCCTGCGGTTTCATGCATGATAGTGGGAGAACCGCCATTTCATCTATTGCTCCTGGATGAAACCACGATGTGCGGACGAGATGACGGCACGCGGGACGATACCCGCAGATTCCCGCGGCGGAGACCGAGGCGATGGCGCAGCGCGAGGAATTCAACCCCATGTCGATGGCCCCGTTGCGGGTGTGGCTGCGCCTCGTTGCCCAGGCGGGGGGAGTACGGCGGCCGTATCGGCGGCGGTTGAAGCAAGCCCTCATCACCAGCGCGATCACGGCGATCCCGCGTTGGCTCGAGTGTCATCATGGTCAACAGCACTGCCGCCATTGCGGATCTGGCTCCCCCCAAGGACCGCGGGAAGTACCACGGTTTCATGGGGATGGTCTTCAGCCTCGCGACCGCGATGGGGCCGGTGGTGGGCGGGATCGTCGTCGATCGTTTCCACTGGTGGGGGTGGGCGTTCCTGATCAACGTGCCGCTGGGCATACCGGTGTTGATCCTGATCGCGCGCTTCTTCCCGCGTCCCGGCGCTTCGGCAGCGTCCCAGCCGGAAGCCTCGCCGGGCGACCTCGCGCCCGCAAGCGCGCGCGGGATCGACTATGCAGGCATCGCCACCCTCGTGCCGGCGACCGTCGCCACCCTGGTCGCGCTGTCGGTGGCGGGGGTGCAGTTCCCATGGCATTCGTGGCAGGTCGTCTCGCTGCTCGCCTGCGGGCTGGGGATGGCGGCCGTGTTCCTCGTGGTCGAGTCGCGTTCGCCGTGCCCGATCGTGCCGCTGGCGATCTACCGCTACCGCGGTGTGCCGGCCGCGGTGGCGGCCACCTTCCTGGGAAGCTTCGGCCTGTACGGCATCATTCTGTTTCTCCCGCTGTTCTTCCAGGCGGTGCAGAGTGCCTCCGCCGGACGCAGCGGCGCGTTTCTGGTGCCGATCATCGTCGGCGTCACGATAGGCGCCGTGGCGGCGGGCCAGTTGGTCTCCAGAACCGCGGGGCACCATCGGCTCCTTGCCGTGGCGTGCGTCGTATTCCTCACAGGAGGCATCTTCATGCTCTCGACGCTGTCCGCCGAGACCAGCCCCGTGCTGGCCGTTACCTACGTCCTGCTCATGGGGGCCGGCGTCGGCGGACTGTTTGCGCTGGTCGGGGTGGTCGTGCAGCGGCCGTGCAGTTCCAGAGGGCGGTAGGCGGTACGGTGGGCGTCGCGCTGTTGGGCGCGATGATGGCGCGGCGCACCTCCGACCGGCTCGCCGAGGTGGTGCCCGCACGGGTGCGCGAGCTACTCCCGGAGGGATGGCTGGACTTGGCGAACGCCACCCGGCTGCTCGTGGACCCATCCGCTTCCGCCACCCTCTCCAAGCGGCTTTCGGCCTCGGGCTCCAGCGGCGCCGAGCTGGCGCAGGAGGTCGCCGGCTACGCCGGCACGGCGCTGGGCGGAGCGCTCAGCGACACGTTCCTCCTGGGCGCAGCGGTCGCAAGCGTCTCGGTGGTGGTCGCGTTCTTCATGCTCACGTCGGGGAGCATACCGTTGCCGCCAAGTGAGATTCCTGGTCGTACGACCTATTCGTCCTCCGGCGTCTCGGCCGGCAGGGTGAGGATGAGGTTGCCGTGCCGATCCACGGTCAGTTGCACCCCGTCCGGGACGAAGGTGGTGGAATCGAGCTCCTCGATCACGGCCGGACCGCTCAGCTCGATGCCCGCCGGCAACCGGTCGCGGCGGTAGCCGGCTCCTGCGGGACCGCGGGTTGCGCTGGCGGCGGCTGCGGCGGGCGCCGCCAGGGCGGGCGGCGGGTCCGCCGCGGTCTCGGCGAGCGATACCTTGAGATGCACCAGCTCCACGGGGTGATCCGGGAACTGGTAGCCGAAGAACTCCTCGTGGCGGCGGTGGAAGCGCTCGACCGCCGCGGGCAGTCCGTCCCCGAAGCGGTACTCCACGTCCTGCTCGTAGTTTTGCTGCGCGTAGCGCATGCTCAGGCCGAGGCGCTCGCGCGGTGCGCCGCGCAGCCCCTCAGCGTCGATCTCGCTTCGCGCGGCGTCCAGCATGACGCGAAAACGCGCGGCCAGTTCCGCATCGTCCACCGCCGAGTGGCGCCTACCCAGGGTTTGCACCCGCTCCACCCGCAGCCGCGCCAGCGCGGCTCCGAACGCCGAGCACAAACCGGGATGCGGCGGCACCACGACCCGGCGCATCCCCAGCTTGGCGGCGATGGCCGCGGCGTGCAGCGGCCCGGCGCCGCCGAAGGCGACGAGCACGAAGTCGCGTGGATCGATCCCGCGCTCGATGGTCAGCAGGCGGATCGCGTTGGTCATGTTCTCGTCGGCAAGGTCGACGATGGCGCGCGCCGCCGCTTCCCGCTGCAGTCCCAGCGACCGCGCCAGCGGGTCGATCACCGCCGCAGCGCGCTCGGGGTGCAGCCGCAGCTCTCCGCCAAGGAAGAACTCGGGGTTGAGCCGGCCGAGCACGAGGTTGGCGTCGGTCACGGTGGCGGCGTCGCCGCCGGCGCCGTAGCAGCCGGGACCTGGCCGGGCGCCCGCGCTTTCCGGTCCTACGCTGAGCATGCCGCCCTTGTCGATGCGGGCGATGGACCCGCCGCCGGCGCCGAGCGTGCGCACCTCGATCACGGGAATCGCCACCGGCAGGCCCCACTCGATCTCGTACTCGGTGGTGAACTGCGGCTCGCCGTCCAGCAGCAGGCCCACGTCGCAGCTCGTGCCCCCCATGTCGAGGGTGATTGCCTGCCCGAAGCCCGCCTCGCGCGCGAAGTGGGCGCCGCCGATCACGCCTCCGGCGAGCCCTGAGAGCAGCAGGTCGACCGGCCGTTCGGGCGCCTGGGTGAGCCCGGTGGTGCCGCCGTCCGACTTGAGCAGCGAACAGGGACCGCTCACGTGGCGTTCGCGCAGCGCCTCGCCGACGCTCCGGCAGTAGCCGCTCAGCAGCGGCTTCAGGTAGGCGTCGGCGAGGGTGGTGCTGGAGCGCTCGTACTCGCGCCACAGCGGCGCGACCCGGTGCGAGAGGGAGACCGGGATGGAGGGAAAGCGCCGCTCCAGGAACGCGCCGAGCGCAAGCTCATGGGCCGGGTTGAGATAGGAGAACAGCAGGCAGACCGCGATCGCGTCGGCGCCGCGCTCGGCGATCTGCGCCGCGAGCTGCTTCATGGCCGCGGCCTCCAGCGGCACCACCACCTCGCCCTGGGCGTCGATCCGCTCGGCCACGGGCAGGCAGCTTCGGCGCCGGACCAGCGGCCGCGGCTTCCGCCAGTGCAGGTCGTACTCGCTCTTGCGGTTGATGCGCTGAATGAACGGGATGTCCTCGAACCCCGCGGTGGTCACGTACAGCACCTCGGCTCCGCGGCGCTGCAGCACCGTGTTGGTGGCCACCGTGGTGCCGTGCACGATGCGCTCGATGGCGGCACCCGGAACCGAGGCCTTGTCCAGCACCTGGAGCAGTGCGCCCAGCGGAGCGTCGGGTGTGGACGGGGCCTTGGCGACGCGCACGGACCCGTCCGCGCCGAGCGCCACCAGATCCGTGAATGTGCCGCCGGTGTCGATGCCCAGCGCCAGCGAGCCCGCGGGCGACTGCTTCGCCCCGTTCGCACCTGATTCGTCGCTCACGTCACTCGCAGTTCATACGCGTCGAAGCGAGAGCTTGCAACACGCGGCGACGCGAGTCTGAGGTATGGTATGAGCAAGATGGGCATTGGCACTCGAATACCAGGCCGGTTCGCACATGTTGAGAAGAGATTATCATATTATATGAATCGGCCGGATCTATATGAGAAACGATTATCATATAGGACAAGCCGTTCAGGAGGATAAGGAGCGGTTCTGGAGGCTCCTTTCCACCATGAGCCGAACCTTGACCCTATCGCCGGAAGGCTGACGATGCCGGAGCTGCCGGATCTCCTGCTCTACCGCGATCATGTGCTGCATCGCGTGGCGGGCGAGCGGCTGCAGCGGGTGACGGTCGCCAGCCCCAGCCTCCTCAAAACCTACGACCCTCCGCTGGCCGCTGCCTGCGGCGCACGCGTCGAGTCGATCGAGCTGATCGGCAAGCGAATCGTCTTCGGCCTGGAGGGGGATCTGCACCTGGTCCTCCACCTGATGATCGCCGGGCGCCTGCGCTGGAAGGAGGGGGCATCCGCCGCGCCGATCCCGCGGCGCGTGGGGCTTGCGGCGTTCCGCTTCGACGCGGGCACCTTGATCCTCACCGAGCAGGGGTCCAAACGACGCGCGGCGCTTCATCTGCTGCGCGGAGCGCCCGCGCTGCGCGTGCTGGACCGGGGCGGCATCGACGTGCTGGCCGCCGACGAGCCCGCGTTTCGCCAGGCGCTCCTCGCGGAGAACCACACCGTCAAACGGGCGCTCACCGATCCGCGGCTCTGTTCCGGGATCGGCAACGCCTACTCGGACGAGATCCTGCACGCCGCGGGGCTGTCGCCGCTGAAGTGGACCAGCCGGCTCACGGACGAGGAGCTCGGACGGCTGCATGCCGCGACGCGTCAGGTGCTGACCCTCTGGATCGGGCGCCTGCGCGAGCAGGCCGGTGACCGCTTCCCGGAGCGGGTCACGGCGTTCCGTCCGGAGATGGCCGTGCACGGCAAGTACGGCCAGCCGTGTCCACGCTGCGCCACGCCCGTGCAGCGCATCGTCTACGCCGACAACGAGTGCAACTACTGCCCGGAGTGCCAGACCGGCGGCAAGCTGCTGGCGGACCGCGCGCTCTCGCGGCTGCTCAAGGGCGACTGGCCGCGCAGCCTGCAGGAGCTGGACGAGCTGCGCACGCCACGCCAGTAGCCGCGGGCCGCCGTGAGGCGCACATTCATTGCATGAAAAGACCCATCCTGATCGTCATCATCGCCGTGGCGGGCGCCGCCGTGCTGGCGGCCGGCTGGTACCTGGGCTCGCCCCTGTTCATCAATCGCACCGTCTCCGAGGCGTTCCCGGTGGAGTTGCCGAGCGCCGACGACATGGACGACATGCCGGCCGCGGAGATCGAGGCAAAGCGACGCGAGGCGCTGGCCAACCTGCCGCAGGGCGAAGCGTGGGAGGATCTGTCCGGCCGCGCGCAGCAGGAGATCCAGGACCGGGTCATGGATTTCGCCGGCGCCATGCCCGATTCCGACATGGATGACGCGATGCCGGGCGGCGCATCCCCGGAGCGCCTGGCGCAGGGTACCTTCATGGACGCCGACCGCTTCCACAAGGGCTCCGGCCGCGCGCTCATCTACAGGTTGGCCGACGGGGCGTTGCTGCTCCGCTTCGAGGAGTTCCGCGTGACCAACGGGCCGGACCTGCACGTGCTGCTGGCCGAGAACGCGGAGCCGAAACGGCGCGACGAGTTGGGCGACTACATCGATCTGGGCTCGCTCAAGGGCAACGTCGGCAGTCAGAACTACACGCTCGACGCCGGCACCGACGTCAGCAGGTACGGCAGCGTGGTCATCTACTGCATGCCGTTCCACGTCGTGTTCGCGACCGCGGCGCTTTCCGCCGAGTAGCGCCCCAGGAAGACGGAGCCGCGGCTCCGCCTTCCTGGCCCATCCCCTCCTCTGGCTCCGCGGTCTGTCGGACTGCCGCTCGCGCGCCAGTCCGACAGACCGCGTCGCGGGAGACTTGGCTGATCTGCCGTCCTGCGCACTCACTCACCGCGCCCGCTCCTCGAAGAGCACGGCCGCCTCGACCTCGCCTGCGTCAAGACCCAGGCGTGCGCAGGCAGCCGCCACGCTGCGCCCATGGTCCACGAACGCGGCATGTACCTCGGCGGTCGGCACGGCGCGGCCGTCGATCGCGGGTTGCCCTTCCGCCACACATGGGTCGATCACGACGAGGCCGTCCGTCCCGCACGGGTACCAGCGTTCGGCAGATCCCGTCCCGTCATCGAAGTCCATGCTGCCGGCGATGTCCAGGATGTCTTCGGCGGCGACCCACCGCCCGTCTGAGAGCAGCCTCAGAAGGGCATCGCCGTAGGTGCGCGTGCGCACGAAGACGCCGTGGCCGTCGGTGAAGAACTCGCGCGACGCGTAGTGGTCGGCGCCGAGCAGATGGCCCGCTTCATCCAGCGCCGCGCGGAGCTGGCGCAACCGCAGTCCGCGCGCAAGGAACGGCGCGATGAACAGGAAGTCGATCAGGTCCAGGAACGACGCACGGGTGCGCGCCTGCCTGGCCGCTCCCATGCGCAGCCAGCGCCGGACATGAGACGGTTTCAGTCCTGTCCAGCGCCCGACCTCCGCGGCCTCGTAGACCGCGGCCCTCCAGGGATCCGCCGCTTGGTCAGCCACGCCGCTACGGGGCATCATAGCCGGGGTCGCCGTCTGCCTTGAAGCATGGGCGACGATTGGCCGAGGTCAAGGTTTTGAAGCCATTGCTGTCCGCCGTGTCACGTCCGTCGTCGGTGATCGCCGCCGCGGCCCTGCTCTGGGGGTGCGCCGGGTTCTCGGACATCCAGGAGACCCGAACGTTCCTCGAAAGTTACGCCGTCGGCGAGTATGACGCCGCAAGCGCCGTGGTCGGCGGTGCTACCGGGCTGGACTACCCGGAGGGGCAACTCCTGAGCTCGCTGCACACCGCCATGGCGCTGCGCGCGGCGGGCAGGTTCGAAGCATCGCAGGTCGCGTTCGACCGGGCCGAGTCACAGCTCCTGTGGAAGTCCGACTCCATCGCCAGCGTCGAGGACCTGCTGGCGGCCGGCCTGACCCTGGTGGGCAACGACCTCATGGTGTCCTACCGGGGGACGATCTACGAGGGTGTGCTGGTGAATACCTACAAGGCCACCAACGCGCTGATGATCGGCGACACGGCGCGCGCCCGCGTGGAGCTCAACCGCGCCCACCAGCGGCAGGCGAACGCGGTCGATCAGCTTGGAGCCAAGGTTCGGGCGCTGCGCGCCGGCCAAGAGGAGGACGAGGACGAGCACCGCGAGAACATCGACCGGTCGCTGGATGCGGCGATGGAAACCGACGGAGCGGTCGCCCGTCGTCTGAAGGCGGTCGAGTCGCTCGGCGAGTACCGGGATCTGCGCAATCCATTCACCGACTGGCTGCACGGCGTGTTCCGGCTCGCGACCGGCGAGTCCAACCGTGCATCCGACCTGCTCCGCAACGCCGCCGCCCTGGACGGCGCCCGCAACCGCCACGTCGTCGCCGACCTGACTGTCGCGGAGCGAGCCGCAAGCGGCGCGGCCGCGGCCGGAGACCGCGTGTGGGTCGTCCACGAGGACGGCACCGGACCCTACCTCGACGAGTTCCGGTTCGACCTGCCGGTGTTCCTCTCCGAGGAGCGGTTCATCATCGTCTCCATGGCGCTGCCCGAGCTGCGCCCGGGCAGGACGGCGGCGGGGCCGTTGCTGATCGGCGCCGGCGGCGAGGACTACCGGACGGAGACACTCCTGAACGTCGACCGCTACGCCGCCACGGAGTTCCGCGCCGGGTACGACGGCGTCGTCGCCAAGGCGGTAGCCGGCACCGTGGTCCGCACCATCCTGCAGGTTGCGATCCAGGAGGAGACCAGGGACGCCGGCACGCTGGGATCGATCGTCGGGTTCGTCGCGCCGATCGCCTCCGCAGTCGCCACACAGGCCGACATCCGAAGCTGGCGGGCGCTGCCGCAGTCGATCGGAATCGCCAGCCTGCCGCGGCCTTCCGACGGCAAGATCCGGGTGTCCGCCGGCAGCCACACGATGGACGTGCCGCTGCCGAGCGGACGGTTCGTGCTGGTCCAGGTCAAGACAATCGTCCGCGGCGCGCCCCCCACCGTGCACGCGGCTGCGTTCGGAGGCTGAATTCGGCCGACAATGGGACTATATTGGAGGGGGACTCTATTGGAGGCATGCAGATGAAATCGCTCGTCCAGTTCGCCGTGGGCGCCTGCGCGGCGCTCGCCCTGCTGATCGGTTGCGCTTCGCAGGACCCGGTGTACCTCGATCTGCGTCAGGCCAACGAGCCGCAGCCCAATCCGCCGCAGGTCGGCGAGCGGACCACGCTCGGCCTTGACTACCGTGACTTCGAGTTCGCTGCCGAGCAGGCGGTAGCCTCGTTCCTGGACAGTCCCCTGTCGGTCAAGCCGGGCAGCGACGCGCCGTGGGTGATGGCGGTCAGCCGCATGGTCAACGACACGGCGCTCGACATCGATACCGATCAGCTCGTCAAGAAGATCAGGATCGACCTGCTGGAGAGCGGCCGCGTCATCGCCACCACC
Source organism: Spirochaetia bacterium (assembly GCA_965208175.1). GTDB lineage: Bacteria > Spirochaetota > Spirochaetia > SZUA-6 > Bin103 > CATQHW01. The sequence continues at coordinate 862,077 of CBDBOG010000002.1, forward strand.
GCCGTGGGGGTGGACGATCCCGAGGATCCGTTGATCGCCAAGGTCCGCGAGCTGCAAAAGGACAAGCTGTTCAACCAGGACACCGTCGCCAAGGACGGCACCGTCGTGGCTCCCGACCTGAGCCTGTCGGGCAAGATCATCCAGCGCACCAACCGCGTCGGCGACGCCCAGCAGGTCGACTACTACTTCCAGCTCACCGCTACCAACATCGAGACCGGTCTGGCGTACTGGGAGTTCGAGCAGGTGATCGTCAAGCTGGGCAGCAACCAGAGATTCTCCTGGCAGTAGGCGCCGGATGCCGAAACGCACGGTCGCCGCCTGCGCGCTCGGGCTGATCCTGGCCTGCGCCGCGAGCGCCCAGGCCGCGCCGGCGCCGGGCGAAACGGACTGGCAGCGGCTGTTCGTCCCCGAAGATGTCGCGATCGCGATCCTGATCAGCCCGGACCGCCTCGATCCCGCGAAGGGCACCGCACGGCTGCAGGTCCGGCTGCTCGACGTGGCGACCGGGGAGGTCACCTGGGCCGGTTCGTTCGCAGTGGAGCGGCTGCCACCGGACCGGCCGGCGCGGCGGACGGCGGAGTCCCCGCTCGATGAGCTCGCCCGGCGGATCGTCGATGCCATGTCCGGGCGCCTCCAGCCGATCGTCGTCCATGGCGACGCCGACGGCGATGGCATACCCGACTACCTGAACCGCCGCGCGAATCCCGCCGACCACAATCGCGACGGCCTGCCCGACTACCTGAACCGGTACTTCCTGCAGCGGCGGCCGCTGTAATCGCGGCTCCGCCGGTCAGCGCTTCAGGTCGCCGCGCTGCGCGGACTTCTCGACGAGCTCACGCGCCAGCTCCCACAGGCGCGGCGCGCCGTCGCCGATGGGGTGGTTCTTGTCGTACACCTGATCGACCGTGATGCCGTGCCGCCGCCAGGCGAATCCGTGGGTGCGGTGGTTGTGCAGCAGCGGCTGCAGGCGGTCGATCGCGTAGGCGAAGCGGGCTTCGGGCGTCCGCCGTTCCTCGAACTCGTCCCAGGCGGCGCGCAGCACCCCGGCCTGGTCGTCCGGCAGCAGCGCGAACAGCCGTTCGGCCGCCTGCCGTTCGCGCTCCTCCTTGGTCTCACGCCCCTCGTCGTCGTAGATGTAGGTGTCTCCGGCGTCGATCTCGACGATGTCGTGCACGAGCACCATGCGCAGGACGCGGCCAAGGTCGACATCGCCTTCGGCGTACTCGGCCAGCACCAGCGCGTACAGGGCGAGGTGCCAGGAATGCTCGGCCGAATTCTCCCTGCGGCTGGCGTCCAGCAGCGCCGTCTGCCGCAGCACACCCTTCAACTCGTCGATCGCGCACAGGAACTCGATCTGTTCGTGCAGACGCCGGGCGGCGGCATCGTGCGGCGAGGCCGGCGTCACCGGTCGACCGTCACGGCGACAGCCAGATGATCGGAGGCGGTGCTCATCGGCAGGGAGAAGTCCGTGACCGTGAGGTCCGGGCTCGTCCAGACGTAGTCGATGCGCTTCTCCAGCTCGTCGGTCGGCCAGGTGAAGCCGTCGCCGGGCGGCCCGGCGGCGACGAATGCATCGACGAAGCCGGCGTCGGCGATCAGCACGATCTCGGGGTGATCGGGATGGGCGTTGAGGTCCCCAAGCAGCACCGTGTTGTGCGCCTCGATCGCTTCGAGAATCGCGCGCGTCTGCGGCATCCGATGCACGGAATCCTCCTCCTCGTGGTGGAAGTGGGTGGCGAGCACGGCCAGCACCTCGCCGCCGCCCACGTCGATCTCGATCGTCATGAAGCCGCGGTCCATGACGATGTCGTCGTTGTTGGGCATGAGGTGGTTGCTGGCCCGCCGGATCGGCAGGCGGCTCAGCACGGCGTTCCCCCACACCCGGTCGGCCGCGGGCCCGAACGCGTAGGCCATGCCGAGGCGCCGCGACAGCCACACCAGCGTGTCGACCGAGCCGTTGATCAGCCAGCCTCGGGAGATCTCCTGCAGGGCGACGACGTCGGGGTCTTCGTCCTCGATGACCTGCGCCATCGCCTCCATGCCGTGGCGGCCGTACGCGTCGAAACCCTGGTGGATGTTGTAGGTCATCACCCGCACCGGAAAGCCGGTCCCCGAGCCGGCTCGGATCTCGTTCCAGGTCGCGAGCTGCACGGCGGGCACTGCCAGCAGCAGCAGGGCAGCGAGGGCAACGGAGCGGGGCACTCCCGCCGGCACCGGCGACCGGTTCATGCCGGCGCGCAGCGCCGCAAGCGCGACCAGCAGCGCGGCGAGCGGGCGGACCATCCCCTGCGGAACGGGAATCGCGATGTCGTACTGGGCGTAGTGGACGAACAGGAGCACCAACAGCGCCAGCATGCCAACGGTGGTCCATGCCGGCACGGCCCCTTCGCTCCGCCTGCCGGCCGAGGCGGCGGCGGGCCGCGCCGCCGAGACCATCAGCACCGCGCTCACGACATGACCCACCAATACCGCGATCGCCGCCAGGGGTCCCGTCCACGCCACGGCCACCGATGCGATCAATACGCCGCCCAGCAGCGCCAGCAGACTGCCGTGAGGCGCCACCCTGCGCCGGGCCAGCCACAGCGCCACCACCACCGCCGCCAGATTCGAGGCCAGGATCCAGGCGAGCACCAGCGGCTGCGGCCAGCCGGTGTTCACCGTCAGCCACCCGACGTTCTGGAGCGTCAGGAACTGCAGCACCAGCGCCGGCCCGAAAACCAGGCAGCGGGCGCCCCAGGAGACTCGTGCTGCCGCGTGTCGTGCGGCCGCGGGCGCACGCGCCGGCGCCGCGAGCCCCAGCAGGATCCACTGCGCCGCTACCAGGCCCGCGGTGACCACGTGCGCCTCCCAGCCGCCCGCCCAAGAGAGGTCGATCGTTCCGAACGCGCCCTTGACCGCCGTGTCGATCGACAGCGCCAGCAGGAGCGCAACCCCGACATGTGGTCCACTCTCGGCGGGGCCTGCGGCGAGGAACGATCGCAGCATGACCGGGAGCGCCCACAGGAAGACCACCGTGCCGGCGATCGACAGCGCCAGGTCCGCCGGCAGTGACGGCGAGAGTTGCTCGGCGACTCGCAGGAGACCGAGCCATGCGAAGATCACGGGCGCGCCGGAACGGCCGAGCATACGGTGCACGACCGGCGCCAGGAACCCGAGTCCGAACACGGCCAGGCCCATGACGCCCACCAGCACCGAGCTCAGCTCGTTGATCTGCACCAGGTTGACGGACAGCGCCACCACCAGCAGGCGCAGGAACTGCAGCCCGAATACGCACGTCAGCGCGCCGAGCAGCGTCGCGGCAAGCGACGACTGCCCGTCTCCGGATGCCGTTCGTTGCCGGCGGTCCCGGGCGCTCACCCGGCTACCGTAGTGCGCGGCATCCGACCCGTCCACCGCGGTATGGTTGGCGCGTGGTTTCCCTGCTGCTGCGCGGCGACATCCTGCTGTTCGCCCTGATCACCAGCGCCCTTGTCCTGTCACTGACGTTCCACGAGTACGCTCACGCCGCGGTCGCCAAGCTGTCCGGAGACCGCACCGCGGAGCTGGCCGGCCGGCTGACGCTCAACCCGCTGGCGCACATCGATCCGATGGGACTGCTGATGGTGGTGCTGGTGGGCTTCGGTTACGCCAGGCCGGTGCCGGTCGACCCGCGCTACCTGCGGTCGCCGCGGGCAGACCTGTGGATCGCCGCCGCCGGCCCCGCCATGAACCTGCTGTTGGCGGCGGTGGTCTGGAACGGCTTCCTGGCGCTGCGCGGGGCCGGCGTGGGATTCGTCTTCCTGCCGGGGCCGGAGACCTTCGTGGTGCTGCTCGTGCGCATCAACCTGATCCTGATGCTGTTCAACCTGATCCCGCTGGGCCCGCTCGACGGTCACTGGATCCTTCCGCACCTGCTGCCGGAGGCGGCGGCGCGCTGGTACCGGTACTACAACGCCCGCTACGGCCAGTACGCGCTGTTCGGGCTGATCCTGCTCAGCATCGCGGGCGTTCCCGTATTCCGCATTCTGATGACGATCGGCGCCCGGCTGGTGCGGCTGATCACCTTCGTGTAGCGTTGTTCCCGCCGGTGGGCTCGCAGGCGTAGTGGCAGTATATTGTCGGATGTGACCGAACTTACCGAGCGCCGGATGGCGGTGCTCATCGATGGCGACAACGCGCAGCCCGGGCACATCGGCGCCGTGCTCAAGGAGAGCGTCCGCTACGGCGTGGTGACCATCAAGCGCATCTACGCCGACTTCACCAACCGCCAGATGGAGGGCTGGAAGCGCCAGCTCTCTACCCACGCCATCCAGCCGATACAGCAGTTCCGCAACACCGTCGGCAAGAATGCCACCGACTCGGCGATGATCATCGACGCCATGGACATCCTGTTCGGGGGCGCCGTGGATGGCTTCGTGATCGTCTCCAGCGACAGCGACTACACGCGCCTGGCCCTGCGCATCCGCGAGTCCGGCCGCATGGTCATCGGCATCGGCCGCGACCATACGCCGCGCTCGTTCGTCAATGCCTGCAACGAGTTCCGATTCGTTGAGAACCTCGCCATGGCGGAGGAGCGCAGCCGCCGGCGCACCGGCAGGAAGCAGCCGGTCACGGAGACCGACGAGGCCGAGCGCGGGTCGCTCGACCTGGTCACCGTGATCACGGATGCCCTGGAGATGGCGGAGGCCGACGACGACTGGGTCGACCTGGGGACGATCGCCAACAACCTCAAGAAGCTGTACCCGGACTTCGATCCCCGCACCTACGGCAACCGGCGGCTTTCCAAGCTGATCCAGAGCAATTCGGAGGCGTTTCGGATGCGGCGCGATCGCCAGAACAACAACGTCACGGTGCGTCTGGCGGCGGCCGACGCGGATTGAGCGGCGATTCCCACCGCGGCCTGACCTACGCCGACACCGGCGTCTCCCTGGACGCCAAGCGGGACGCGTTCGCGACGCTCGACGCCGACCTGACCACCGGCGACGCGCGCGTGCTTACCCGCAGCGGCGCGTTCGCGTCGCTGTTCGCGGCAGACTTCGCGGGCTATCGCGAGCCCGTGCTCGCCCTGAAGACCGAGGAGCCCGGCAGCAAGCAGCTCCTGGCGGCGCGAACGGGGTGCTTCGACGGCATCGCCCGCGACCTGGTCAACCACTTGGTGAACGACATCGCCGTGATGGGGGCCGAGCCGCTGGCGGTGCTGGACATGATCGTGTGCAACCGGCTCGAGCCGGACACCGTTCACGGCATCATCGTCGAGCTTGCGGCGGCCTGCCGGGAACAGGGGTGCAGCCTGGTGGGCGGTGAGACCAGCGAGCAGCCCGGCGTGGTGGCGGACGGCGCCTACGTGCTGTCGGCGAGCATGGTCGGCGTGGTCGAACGCGAGCGGATCGTCGACGGAACCGCGATCGAAGCCGGCGACGCGGTGCTGGCGGTCGCCTCCAACGGGCTGCACACCAACGGCTACACCTTGGTGCGGGCGCTCCTGGAACGGGACGCGCACCTGGCCGACCGGGACGTGGACGGCGAGCCGTTCCTGCAGGCGGCACTGCGTCCCCACCGCTCCTATCGCGGACTGTGCCTGGCGCTGCGCGACCTGCCCGCGCACGGCATGGCGCACGTCACCGGCGGCGGCGTGCGCGACAACCTGGCGCGGATCCTGCCGGCAGGGACCTGCGCGGATCTCGACCTGGGCGCGTTCGTGATACGGTCGATCTTCGCGGTGCTGCGCGAGAGCGGAGGGATCGATGAGGGGGAGATGCTGCGCGTGTTCAACTTGGGAGTAGGCTTGGTGGCCGTCGTGCCGGAGGCGCTGGAGCAGGAGGCGGTCGCGTGCGCGGCCGCGGCGGGAGACGCCGCCTACCGGATCGGGACGATCGAGCCGGCCAACGGCGAAGGCCCATCCGTGCGGTTCGGAGGCGGGCTGCGATGGCCGTGAACGACGGCACGGCCGCGATCACCGGCACGGTGGCGGCGATCGCCACCCACCCCACCCCCGGTGCGCCGATGGTCGAGCACGAGGCGGCGGAGTTGCGGCCCGGCGTCGGCGTGGTCGGCGACGTGCCCGGCCGTTCGCCGGCGCGCGAGGTCACCGTGGTCGACCGCGACGCCTGGCAGTCGGCGTGCGCTGAGCTTGGTCAGGAGGTGCCGTGGACGGCGCGGCGCGCCAACCTGCTGGTCACGGGTCTCGACCTGCACGCCACAACCGGCTTCGAGCTGCGCATCGGTGCGGTCCGCCTGCGGGTCACCGGTGAGACGCAGCCGTGCGGGATCATGGACCGGCAACGCTCAGGCCTGCGGCGTGCCCTGGAGCCGGACTGGCGCGCCGGCGCGACCTGCACGGTGATCGCCGGCGGCACGGTCGCGGTCGGCAACGCGGTGGAGCTGGTCCGGGGCGAATAGCCGCGATACAGCCTCGACTCAGGAAGGGCTTTGCTGCTCTGATGGAGCGGGCTGTTGCGCGGGTGTCGAGTCAAACGGATTCACCAAGGTGAGGCCGCACTCGGCGAAGTCGTGGACGTTGCGCGTGGCCAACGTGAGCGAATACGTCAAAGCCGTGGATGCGATGAGGCTGTCCCGTACCGCCATGGTGCGGCCGGCGCGGCGCGTCTGCGCCAGTAAATCCGCCCAGCGCCCGCCGGTACGGGCATCCCACGCCAAGCACTCGATCCGCCGCACCACCTTGTTGAACCAGTCCTCGAGCTTCCGGCGCCGCCGTCCGTCCGGCAACAGGAGGATGCCGAAGCGGATCTCGCCGAGTATCACAGGATCGACCGTCAGCAGGCGCTCGTTCCGCCGCAACCAGTCGACTACGACGGGATCCGGCGTGGACTTGGTTGCTTCCGACAGCACGTTGGCGTCTGCCAGGAATCTCGCCATCGGGCGTTCACCAATCCGGCGGGACGATGCGCTCAGTCGAGTCTGACGGCACGGCAACGAACCAGTCCTTCACGGGGCAGGAGAGCAGGAGGTCGACCAGTCCCTGATTCTTGGGTGGCTCACGCGCCGTGAGAAGATAGACGCCGGCGTCATGGCGCTCGATCTCGAACTCCTGGCCCGGTTCAATGCCATCATGGTGGCGGATCTCCGCCGGCAGCACGATTTGGCCCTTTGAAGAGACGGTCGCTCTCACCCGTGTAGCCTAACGCCTTACCTCAATACTGGCTACGGTCGTACGCCGTCCTCCTCCTGGAGGTCAGCATGGAGGCTTGTCCACGCCTCCATGGCGGCGGCCGCCGCCCTCGGCAACGGCACGCGGTCCGGCTTCGCGTCGCGGCGCAGCTTCAGCTCGGCCTCACCGTCGGCGACCGTCCGCGCGCTCACGGTCATGCGGATCGGCACGCCGATCAGGTCGGCGTCGTTGAACTTCACGCCGGGCCGCTCGTCCCGGTCGTCCAGCAGCACCTCCAAACCCTGCTCCACCAGTTCGCCGGCGAGGTGCGCGGCCCCTTCCTCGCCGCCGCGCAGGGCGACCACGTAGACGTCGAACGGCGACACCGTGACCGGCCAGGTCAGGCCGCGTTCGTCGTGGTGCTCCTCTGCCACGCAGGCCAGCAGCCGGCCCACCCCGATGCCGTAGGAGCCCATCACCACCGGCTTGGCGGTGCCGTCGGCGTCCAGGTAGGTGCAGCCGACCGCGTCGCTGATCCAGGTGCCCAGCCGGAAGATGTTGCCGACCTCCACGCCGCGTGACAGCGCCAGCGCGCCGTCGCAGTCCGGGCAGCCGGCCCCGGCGTCGGCGCTGACAATGTCGGCGACCACCTCCGCGTGGAAGTCGCGCCCGTGGTTGAGGTTGAGGACGTGGTAGTCGGGCTCGTTGGCGCCGCCGACCAGGTTGGGGGTCGCAGGGATCAGGTCGTCGGCCACGATGAGCGCCCCGCGCACGTCCGCGGGGGAGGCGTAGCCGGGCACGGTGCCGGCCGCGCGGATCTCCTCCTCCGTCGCCGGCCGCAGGCCCGTGGCGCCGGAGGCCTGCGCCAGCTTGAACTCGTTGACCTCCATGTCGCCGCGAACCAGTGCGAAGACCAGCCGTTCGGTCCCGCCCTCGCCCAGGCCCGCGCCCATCAGCAGCACCGCCTTGGCGGTCCGTTCCGCGGGGATCCCCAGGAACTCGCTCAGCTCCTCGATCGTGGTCGCTCCCGGGGTATGCACCCGCTCCAGCTCCCCGGGCGGCTCCGGGGCCGGCTCCGGCTTGCGGCAGCGGGCGATCTGGCGGTTGGCGCGGTATCCGCAGGCATCGCACGACAGGATCGAGTCCTCGCCGATCGGGGTCAGGTACATGAACTCGTGCGCGCCCGAGCCGCCCATCATGCCGACGTCGGCGCCGACGTCCACGACCGGAAGCCCGCAGCGGCGAAAGATGCGGTGGTAGGCGTCGAAGTGCGCGCGATACTGGCGGTCCAGGCCGGCCTCATCGCGGTCCAGGCTGTAGGAGTCCTTCATCGTGAACTCGCGCACGCGGATCAGCCCGCCGCGCGGCCGCGGGTCGTCCCGGAACTTGGTCTGGACGTGGTAGAGGAGCTGTGGGAGCTGCTTGTAGGAGCGCACCTCGTCCCGCACCAGGGCGGCGATCACTTCCTCATGGGTCATCGCCAGGACCAGGTCGCGTCCCTCCCGGTCCTGCAGGCGCGCCATCTCCGCGCCGATCTTGTGCCAGCGCCCGGTCGCCTGCCACACGGAGGCAGGGTTGACGACGGGCATGGTGATCTCCTGGCCGCCTATGGCGTCCATCTCCTCGCGCAGGATGGTCTCGATGCGGCGCAGCGAGCGCTGCGCGAGCGGCAGGTAGCTGAACAGTCCGGCGCCGAGCTGGCGCACGAACCCGGCGCGCAACAGCAGCCGGTGGCCGGCCACCTCGGTGTCGCCCGGGCTCTCCCGGCGGGTCTGGCTGAACAGGACGCGCATCGATACCGGGCGGTGGGCTGCGGATTCGTTCGGTGCGGGCATGGGCGATCTTACGCCGGCAGGCCGAATGGTTCAGACTCCCTCAGCCCGATGATCCGACCTGTCCCCCGCGTCGAACGCTGCATGGAGGTCAAGCGCTATCCCGGCGGCCGCCGGGTCACCTTCGCCTGCGACCTCATGGCGATCGAGCCGGCGCGGCAACTGCTGGGGTACACGATCCGCCGCGCGGCGACCGTGGCCGGCGTATTCCTGCCGGCGGGAACGCGATCCTACGGCTGCTTCTGGGCCGGTCGGCCGTACAACCTGTATCTGTGGATGCGGGCGGGCGCCACGCGGGGCGACGCGCGGCAAGCCGCCGTCCTCGGCGCCTACTTCAACGTCTGCGACGCCGTGGAGCTGGGCCGCACGGAGTTGCGCTGGCGCGATCTGTGGGTGGACGTCATGGCGTTGCCGGCCCGTCGGCCGGTCACCCTGGACCGCGACGAGGTGCCGGGCGATCTGCCGCCAAGGCTCTCGCGCCACATCGATGATGCCGTCCACGAGCTGTACGCGCGCAGCGGAGAGCTGGTCGAGGAGTGCGTGTGCTGGGCACGCGCCGTACAGTGCGGCGCGTAGCGGGCTGGTCCGATCAGACGTTCACGCGATACTTGAGGTCGGCCGCATCGTCGCCGGTCATCCCCCGGAACCCCCAACAGTGCGGTGGCTGTTCGCTGATGGTGATCTCCACGTCGGCAGGTTCGATCGACAACTGGGTTTCGATCTCCCTGAAGAGCGTCTTGATCAGCTTCTTCTGGGTCGCCGCCTGCCGTCCCGCCATCATGTTGATCTCGATCACGGCATAGGCGTCCGAGCGGCCTCCGGGATAGTAGAAGTCCTCGCGCGCCATGGGCACGAACCGATGAGCCCGCTTGTCCTCGGGCATGCCCAGGACCGACTGCATGCACCTGTGGATCACGTCGGACAGCCGTTCCTTGATCGGATCCAGCTTCTCGTCGATTCCGTAGATGACGATCACGTTTCGCTCCCCGTCGGCCGTGGTTCGCGCATGCCTTCGGCAGTCGTCAGGCCGATCCCTCGATCAACTGCGGCCGGTCGCCGGTGAGGCGGATCTCCATCAGGTTGTCGCCGGGGCCGCCGCGGTCGACGACCAGGAAGTCGGTGGGGCGCCGCCAGGCGATCACGGGGTGGTGCCAGACGCCCTTGGCGTAGTTGACGCCTTGCCGGCCGTCGCTCGCGAACGCGCGCAGGTCGGCGGCGAGCGGTGGCGGACCGGCCGGCGCGACCACGATCAGGAACGGTGCGCGGTCGAGCGGGATGAAGGCCTGCGATCCGAGCGGATGCTGCTCCATCACGGTGACCGTGAGGGGCAGCGGCAAGGGCTGAGCGCGGAACACGTTGACGAGCGGCCGCCCGGCTCCGTCGGCGACGTCGACGGAGGCCAGGTCGTGGAAGCGCACCGTCGTCCCCTCGTTGATGATCCGCTGCTCGGCGCCGGCGGTCTCGATCACGTCCCCGAACGGCGCGAACGCTTCCCGCGTGAGCGGTTCCGGCACGAGCGTCGGGGCTGAGTCTCCGATCGGTCCGCCGCCTCAGGATGGTGTGCCGAACAGCCGCAGCCGGCTGATGCCGCCGTCCGGGATCATGTTGAGGCGCACGTGCGACACCGGCCCGCGGCTCTTCATGGCGCCGTCAGCGAAGGTGTGCTCGCGGTCGGCCCGCAGGGGCTGCTCGTCCAGCAGCACGGGCCAGAACATCGACTGCGCCACCACCGACGCGCGCAGCTCGCCGGTGTCCGCCGGCAGCGCCGCTCCCTGCAGGGAGCAGCGGTCGGGGTAGTTGCCCTTGAAGTGGGCGGTGTCGACCAGCACGCGGTCGATGCTGCCGGGATGCGCCAGGGCGATGATGCACCAGTCGTGGCCGGGCTCTCGGCGGCGCCTGGTCTCCCAGCCGTCGCCCATGTCGCGGCCGCGGTCGGGCCGGAGCATGTTGCCCGGATTGCCGTAATGGGCGTCGTTCCAGGCGATCGCCACCGCGCCGTGCACGGCCGAGGCCAGGTCGAGCTCGCCCAGCGCCGCCAGGGCGGTCCAGTCGGGCCGCGGGCGGCCGTACACGCGCAGGCGCGCCACGCCGCCGTCCGGCAGCAGGTTGAGCCGCACGTGACTCCAGGTGCTGCGGTCGGCGACTGCAAACAGGTGGTGGTCGTCGGGGCCGAGCGCTGCCGGCCGCACCAGCGGGACCCATGCGGCGTCGTCGCCCGGATCGCCGTCGCTCAGGCAGGCTTCCAGCGACGCGGCCGGCGGGTAGTTGCCGGTGAAGTGGCGGGTGTCGATGTCCACCGCGTGGATCTCGCCGGGAGCCGCCAGGCGCACGACGCTGCGGTCGTGGCCTCCGCCGCGGCGGCGGCGCGACTCCCAGCCGTCCATCCACTTGCCGTGGTCATCGTACTTGTCGGGGATGAACACCGGCTCAGCCGGCTCCAGCATGCGCGACAGGGGCGCGAAGAACTCGTCCGTGCACCAGATCCCGACGGCGCCCAAGCGCGCGTCGGCCAGGTTGGTGGTCAGGGGCGGACCGGCGGTATCCGGCCGGCCCGGCGTCTCAGCCATGGGGGACTCCGTAGGGATGGTGTGCGTGCCAGTGGCGGGCGATGTCGATGCGGCGGCAGCACCAGACCGCATCGTGCGCCAGCACGTGATCGACGAACCGCTGCAGGGCGGCGAAGCGCCCCGGGCGCCCGACCAGCCGGCAGTGCAGGCCGATCGACATCATGCGCGGCGTATCGGCCCCCTCCGCGTACAGCACGTCGAAGGTATCGCGCAGGTAGGTGAAGAACTGGTCGCCGGAGTTGAATCCCTGCGGGGTGACGAAACGCATGTCGTTGGCGTCCAGCGTGTACGGCACCACCAGGTGCGGCCGTCCGCTGACCACCGTCCAGAACGGAAGGTCGTCGTTGTAGTCGTCGGCGTCGTACAGGAAGCCGCCCTCCTCCACGACCAGCCGGCGCGTGTTGGGCCCGGTGCGCCCGGTGTACCAGCCCAGGGGCCGCTCGCCGGTGAGCCGGCGGATGATCTCGACGGCGCGCTGCAGGTGCTCCCGTTCCACCGGCTCGGACACGTCCTGGTAGTCGATCCAGCGATAGCCATGGCTGCAGATCTCGAAACCGGCGTCCATGGCGGCGTCGGCGACCGCCGCGTTGCGCTCCAGCGCCATCGCCACCGCGAACACGGTGATCGGGATCTCCCGTTCGTGGAACAGCCGGAACAGGCGCCACACGCCGACGCGGCTGCCGTACTCGTAGATCGACTCCATGCTCATGTGGCGTTCGGGCAACGGGAACGCGCCAAGGATCTCGGACAGGAACGACTCGGAGCCCGCGTCGCCGTGCAGCACGGAGTTTTCCGCCCCCTCCTCGTAGTTGATCACGAACTGCACGGCCACCCGCGCGCGTGCGGGCCAATCCGCCTGGGGCGGGTGGGCCCCGTACCCGCACAGGTCGCGGGGATAGGCTTCGGTCGAGCCGGCGTCCATCGCGAGCAATATGCTGGCGAACGACGCGGCTCGCAACATACACTGGCCGTTCCATGGCTATAAGACTGGCGATCGTCGGCTGCGGCGGCATGGGCCACCGCCACCTGCGGGGGCTCCGCGCACTGGGCGACGCGGGGATCTCTTCGCTGGAGCTGGTCGCCGCCTGCGACCCGGTGGAGGCGAACGCGGCATCGCTCGCGGATGAAGCGGAGGCGGCCTTCGGCACGCGGCCGGCCGTGGTGGCGGCGCTCGGGGATCTGCATGCCCACGGCGTGCAGGCGGTGGACATCACCAGCATTCCGCGCACGCACCACGTCGTGGCGGTGGAGGCGCTGCAGCGCGGACTGCACGTCCTGATCGAGAAGCCGATGGCGCCGACGGTGGCCTCGTGCCGGCGGATCCGCGAGGCGGCTGCGGCGTCGCCTGCGATTCTGAGCGTGGCCGAGAACTACCGCCGCGACCCGATGTGCCGGCTGGCCCGTGCGCTGCTGGATTCCGGCGTGATCGGCACGCCGCGGCTGATCGTCCAGCACGGCGTGAGCGGCGGCGACCGGATGCTGATCAGCCTGTGGCGGCACCGCCGCGAGCACGGCGGCATCCTGCTGGACGTCGGCGTCCACTACGCCGACGTGCTGGAGTACCTGCTGGGCCCCATCGACACCGCCTACGCGGTGACCCGGCTGCATGAACCGGTCCGTCGCAACCCGGCCGCGGGTGCCGGCGAGGACACCGTCGATCCCGGCAACGCCTACGCGCAGTGGCAACGGCAGACGCCGGCCCACTTCGAGGCGACCGCCGAGGATGCGCTCTACGGAACGCTGACCTTCGCCAGCGGCGTGGTCGGCAACGTCATCCAGGACCACGCCGGTCACGGCGCCGGGTTCGGCGGGCGCGCGGTGTTCGGCTCGGCCGGATCGATGACGCTGCCGGGCGATCGCAGCGGCGGCCCGATCACCGTGCACCTCGACGGCGGCGGGCGGCTCGAGGGCCAGGCGCTGCTGGATCACGTGCCGGAGTTCCGCCTGGACGCGAACACGGCGGCGCTGTTCGGCGCGGAGCGGCTGACCGGCTACGACCAGCCGTTTCCGGTCACCGACGCCGCGCTGCTCGCGGTCGAGTACGCGGAGCTGGCCGACGCGATCCGGGGCGGCGCGCCGCCGGAGGTCGACGCCGAGCAGGGGATGAGCGCGGTAGCCACCTACTATGCGCTGCTGGAGTCGGGCGCGTGCGGCGCGCCGGTCCGCGTCCGGGACGTCCTCGACGGCCGCGTCGACGCCTACCAGCGCGAGCTCGACGACTCTCTCGGATTGACCTAGACCGTAGGAGGAGGTTGACGGATGATAACGCATCTCGTTATTATGAGAGTTCGCAGTGGTTCGGAGCTTTTCGGACAGCCTGACACAGCGGGTTTTCCAACGACGCCCCGTGCGGCGGCTATCCGTCGAGGTGCAACGGATGGCTCTACGGAAGCTCCTGTATCTCGATGCGGCCGAGAGGCTGTCTGACTTGCGGCTGCCGCCGGGGAATAGGCTGGGGAAGCTCCGAGGCGACCGCGTGGGACAGTACAGCATCCGCATCACCGGTCGCTGGAGGGTTTGCTTTCGATGGTCCGGTGGCGACGCTCACGACGTGGAGATCGTCGACTATCACTAACTCAGGAGGCGCTACGGTGTCCGAAAGTAAAATGCCCCCGGTACATCCAGGAGAAATACTCCGAGACGAATTCCTCGTACCGATGAGTATCTCGCAGTATCGATTGGCCAAGGACATCAACGTTCCACCTCGCAGGATTAACGAGATAGTGCATGGGAAGCGCAGCATTACCGCAGACACGGCCTTGCGGTTGGCCAGGTACTTCGGATCTTCTGAGCGGCTGTGGCTCAATCTGCAGACCCGGTACGACCTTGAGGTCGAAAAGGACCGCCTTGGGAGGCGTTTGGATCAGGAAGTCGCGGTACGAGCCGTGTAGGGTGGCCCGTGCACTGTCGCTTCGGACCGAAGCCGAATGAGGGACATGGTAATGACGGCAGAGAGAATCGAGCAGCGGTCGATCGTCATCGTGATCGTGGCGAGCGTGTCGTTCGGACTGATCGGCATCGTGATCTCGCTGGCCAGCCGGTCGGGGGCGGTGTTCCTGGACGGCCTGTTTTCGCTGATCTTCGCGGTGGTCGGACTGCTGACGCTGTACGTGTCCAAGCTCGTGCAGCGCCCGCGGGACGAGCAGTATCCGTTCGGGTACGCGACGTTCGAACCGATGCTGAACCTGTTCAAGGGGATCCTGATCACGACGGCGCTGCTCTACGCGGTGTGGACGGCGGTCCGAGCGCTGATGACCGGCGGGCAGGAGGTGGCCGCCATCGGCGGCATCATCTACGCCGCCATCGCGGTGACCGGCGGAGTCGCCCTTGCGGTGACGCTGCGCAAGCTGGGCCGGAAGTCGGGCTCCCCGATCGTGCAGTTGGACGCCCAGAACGCCGTGATCGACACGATGATCTCCGGCGCGGTCGGTGTGGCGTTCGTGGCGACGCTGATCATCCAGAACTCGCGTCTGTCGGCGTGGGCCCCGTACGCCGATCCGGTGATCATGCTGGCGATCGCCGCCATCGCGGCGCCCCAGCCGATCAAGACCATCCGCGCCAACTGGCGGCAGCTCATGGGCAGGGCGCCGGACCGGGCCGTGCAGGACCGGATCGCGGCGCTGGTCGAGTCGGTCATCGCGCGCGTGCCGCACTCGGAGACGCACCTGCGCACCACCGAGGTGGGACGCTACCTGTACATCCACCTCTACGTGATCGTGCCGGAGGACTCCACCGAGCCCATCGACGTGCGCCTGCACGACCGGATCAGGCGGGAGATCTTCGAGCAGCTCTCGGGCGAGTTCAGCCACCTGGCACTGGACGTCGGCTTCACCATGGACGTCCGCTGGGCGGTCTCCAGCGTGCCGTCGGAGGACCAGGAGACGGTCTATCCCGCGGGCTCCCAGCCGGAGGGTTGACCGTTCCGTAACGCGTCGACGGCCAGGTCGGCGATGCTGCTGATCAGGGTGCCGTCGCGGTCCAGCACGCGCGCCACCGCGACGTCGTCGGCGATGAGCCCGTACGTGCTCACCACGCCGGTGCCGGCCAGCGCCGGGCGCAGCGCTTCCAGCTCCGCCACCGCGCGGGCGCCGACCGCGACGCAGCTCGCCCAGCCCAGGCAGGCGCCGAAGCCGGCCGGCCCGAGGGGCACCGCCGGCGGGTGCAGGTGGTAGCGTTCCCGGTAGACCACCGTGCCGTCGCGGAGGACGGTCAGGTGGTAGGCCAGGTGCCTGAACGCCCACGTCTCGCCCATCTGGCTGCGGCCCGGACACCCGCACTCAAGCAGCAGGCAGGCGCTGTCGCGGGCCGTGCCGACGACCGTGGACTGGACCACGGCGGCGCCCGCGAACGGGATCAGCGGCCGGCCCACCAGGCGCAGGTGGCTGTCGCCGCGGACGGTCGCCACGAGTTGCAGGTGGGCGGGATCTTCGCCAGCGCCGGGCAGGCACAGGGTGCTGGCCGGCGGCGCCCAGGTCGCCTGTGTCCGGCCGTCGATCCGGATGCGCTGCAGGTGGCGGTCGCCGTTGCGCAGGCCGCCTCCCTGGTCGACCGGCACCGCCAGCACGCCGCCCGAGTGCGGCAGCACGTTGACGAACAGCGGCGCGCGGCGGCGGGTCCGCCAGCGCCGCCCGGTCACGGCCAGCCGCAGCTCGCCGCGCCGGCCGCTCGGGCCGGGGCTATCGGACGTTGGCCGCGTGGAGATGGTCCTCGGCGTGTCCGGCGTGGTGATGATGAGAGTGCAAGCCGTTGCCGTGGTCGTGGGGATGGTGGTGGTGCCCGCCCACGCCCCAGGCCGGCCGGTCGCGCCGCGGGGCGCCGAGCGCGGCCACGATCCAGGCGGCCGCCTCCTCCACGCCGGAGCCATCCTTGAGGTTGGTCATCACGAACGGCAGATCGCCGCGCGCCGCCCGCACGTCGTCGGTCATCCGCTGCAGGTCCACCTCCACGTAGGGCGCGAGGTCCACCTTGTTCACCACCAGCAGGTCGCTGCGCGTGATCCCGAGGCCGCCCTTGCGGGGGATGTCCCCGCCCTGCGCGACGTCGATCACGTAGATCTGGTAGTCGACCAGGTCGGGGCTGAAGCTGGCGGACAGGTTGTCGCCGCCGCTCTCGATGAAGGCAACGCGGGTGTCGCCGAAGCGGTCCTGCAGGCGCGCCAGGGCGTCGGCGTTCACGGAGATATCGTCCCGGATCGCGGCGTGCGGGCAACCGCCGGTCTCCACGCCCAGGATCCGCCCGTCGGCGAGCGCGCCGGCGCGGATCAGGAACTTCTCGTCCTCGCGCGAGTAGATGTCGTTGGTGATGGCGACGATCGAGTGCTCGCCGCCCAGCCGCTGGCAGAGCCGCAGCAGCAGGTGGCTCTTGCCGGAACCGACCGGGCCGCCGATGCCGAACCGCACCGGCCGAGGGCCTGCCTCGTTTCTGTCGTACTTCACACCCTGTGCTCCCAGATCGAGGTTGTATCAGCTTCGGGAAGGAGAGCACCTGCGGCGCCACGGCCCCGGAGCGATCCCTGAATCCCGCTCGGAGCATGGTTGCATACAAGCCGACCGCTGGGTACCGGGCACCAGCGGTCTACAGCGGCGTCTCCAGGATCGTGTAGGTCTTCGAGGGGATGGCGTTCATCATGTCGAGCATGCGCAGCACGGGGGTGTTGTCCTCCAGCACGTAACCGACGTCGCAGTACTGGTAGCGGTGCTGTTGGGTGTAGATCTTCTGTTTCCAGAGCAGCAGGCCCTCGAGTCCCCGGTTGCGGAACTTCTTCTTCACTCCCAGGTACCCGAACCGCAGCCCCGTGAGACGGCGCTTGGTGATCAGCATGCGCCCCGCCCGCCACAGTTCGAAGCGCGGGCACAGCCGTGACGGCAGCATGCCGTCCAGGATGTTCGGCACGCCGCCGAAGAAGGCGGCGGGCTCACCCTGCCAGTAGGCGATCGAGAACTGGCCGCGGTCGACGATGAGCTGCTCGTCGTCGATCACCTTGAAGAACTCCTCGTCGCGGTACGGGACGAAGCCCCAGTTGTCGTTCCAGGCGTCGTTGTAGATGTCCAGCATCTCCCGCTTGCGTTCCGCGAGCGGCCGCTCGGCCCAGGTCTCGAATACCACGCCGCCCCGCTTCTGCACGATCTGGGCGACTCGCTGCAGCTTCGCCTCCATGGGCACGTGCACGGGCACCTCCCAGGAGCGCACCCGCTTGACCGGGTGCAGGCCGGCGGCGGTCAGCAGATCCAGGTAGTACGGCTTGTTGTAGTGGTAGTAGATGACCGGGCGGGAGTCGAACCCCTCGGTCAGCACGCCGGGCGTCGCCTGGTTGACCGGCAGGTTCTGCGGCCCGCGCATCGCCTGCATGCCGCGCTCGCGCAGCCAGTCGCCGGCCCCCCGCAGCAGGCGGCCGGTCACCTCCTGGTCGTCGACGGACTCGAAGAAGCCGAAGAAGCCGGTCTTCTCGTTCCAGTGGGCGTTGTGGTCGTCGTTGACGAAGGCCATGCAGCGCCCGACGGGCTGTCGGCGATCGTCGTAGGCGATGAAGAAAGCGATGGCCGCATGCTGAAGGAACAGGGAGCGCGGCTCGAAGTAGCCGACGATGCCCAGCAGGTGGAAGCCCAGGTACTCGTAGTCCAGCAGCGGGATGTAGCGCGGGTCGTCGCGGTAGTGGCTCCAGTGGAAATCGACGAAGGCGCGGAGCTTGCCGCGGGCGCCGGGATCGGTGTTCGCGAACCGCTCGATCTCGATGCCGGCCATGCCTCAACTCTATAGGCGAATGGCGAGCGGAGAATCAAGGAGTCTGGCAGCCGTGCCGCGCAAGCGGCAGGGCTGCCGGACTCCTGCGAGGTTGGGGATGGGGGCAACGGCGAGTCCGGAGGACTCGGCTTTGCCGGCGCAAGGGGCTATCATCCGCGCCGATGTCCGCGATCGTGCCGCCGGCGCCCCTGAAGC
Organism: Spirochaetia bacterium; assembly: GCA_965208175.1. Taxonomy (GTDB): domain Bacteria; phylum Spirochaetota; class Spirochaetia; order SZUA-6; family Bin103; genus CATQHW01. The sequence continues at coordinate 880,499 of CBDBOG010000002.1, forward strand.
TCGCCGATGGCGCAGACCTCAGCGTCGACTTCCTGCGCCGGCCGGTGGCGCCGGCCGACCAGATCCGCGTGACCGACCTGCTGGCAGCCGAGTGGGAGCGCAGCGACGTCGACTGGATGCCGTCGCTGCGCGGGGCCTACGCGGACGCGCTCACGTCTGTCACCGCGATCGGCCGCTGCGGGGAGACCGATGTCGGGACCGCGACGGTGTCGTATCCGGTGGACGAGCCGGAAATCGCGGTGGTGGAGAACGTCACCACTCTCGCCGAGCACCGGCGGCGCGGCATCGCCGCGGAGCTCACCGAGGCGGTGGTTCGGTTGGCCTTCGACGCCGGCTGCCGCGTCTGTTTCCTTGGCAACGGCGGCCGCGTGGGGCAACGGGCGGTGTACGACCGGATCGGCTTCGAGCGGACCGGAGGCATCATGCGCCGCGCTGCGCCGGGCTTCGAGGCGTACGAACGGACGCTGTACGCGGCGGGCCAGCCAGTGTCGGTCCGAACGGCGTGCTGGGGCGACCTTCCCGGTGTGGCGGCGCTGGTCGCGCAGCCGCTGTCGACGCGGGTGCTGGACTATCAGCGCGGCATCGCCAGCGCCGCGTTCGTCCCGCCCGCGCGCTGCGTCTCGGCGTTCACGACCATCCACTACGACACGCAGAGCCGCGGCGGCGTGATGCGGGTGCTCGCCGGTGCCGGCGCCAGCCGCGTGCTGGGTTTCGGCACCGCGGCTCCGGGACCGGCGCCACTGCGGAACGCGACCGCGGTGGTCGACCTGGTCGCCCACGACGCCTACGGCGACCATGCCGGCGAGTTGCTGGCCGCGCTCACCGAGGATGGGCGACACTTGGGCGCCGCTCGCGCCGTCGCCTTTGTCGCGGCGCCCGACACGTCCAAGCGGGAACGGTTCCTGGCCGCCGGCTATCGGCCAGCCGGCGCGCTGCCGCGTGACCTCACCCTGGGCGGCGAGCCTGCCGATGTCACACTATTGGAGCACACCTATGGCTGAACCATTCCTTGGACCGGACTTTCTGCTGCCGAACGAATCGGCGCGACGCCTGTACCGCGAGTACGCGGCCGACCAGCCGATCTTCGACTACCACTGCCACCTGCCGGTGCAGGAGATCGCCGACAACCGCGACTTTCCCACCATCACGGAGATCTGGCTGGGCGGCGACCACTACAAGTGGCGGGCGATGCGTGCCCTCGGGATCGACGAGCGGCGGATCACCGGCGACGCCGGCGACTACGAGAAGTTCTCGGCGTGGGCGGAGGCGGTGCCCTACACGGTCCGCAACCCGCTGTACCACTGGACGCACATGGAGCTGCGCCGGCCGTTCGAGGTGGACGAGCTGCTGTCGCCCCGGACGGCCGAGGCGATCTACCACGCGTGCAACGAGCGGCTGCGGCAGCCGGAGCTGCGCACCCACGGACTGCTGCGCATGATGAACGTGCGCGTGGTCTGCACCACGGACGACCCGGCCGACAGCCTGGAGCACCACGAGCGCATCCGCACGGCGGGTGCTCCCTGCACGGTGGTGCCGGGCTTTCGCGCCGACCATGCCCTGGCCGCCGACGACCCGGAGCGGCTGAACGGCTGGCTGGCCGGCCTTGGAGAGCGCGTGGGCAGGGAGATCACTGACTACGACGCGATGCTCGCCGCGCTCGCGGAGCGCCATGCGGACTTCCACGCCGCCGGCTGCCGGCTGTCCGACCACGGGCTGGAGGTGCTGGACGCGGAGCCGTACACGGCGCGGGAGGTCGAAGGGACGTTCCGCGCCGCCGTGCAGGGCCGGGCGGCCGACCCGGACGCGGCCCGGAAGTACCGCTCGGCGGTCCTCTACGAGATGGCGTGCATGGACGCGGACGCCGGCTGGGTACAGCAGTTCCATCTGGGGGCGCTGCGCAACACCAACCGGCGCGGCTTCCAGGCGCTGGGCCGCGATTCCGGCTACGATTCGATCGGCGACCCGCCGTCGGCGCGATCGATGGCGCGGTTCTTCGACCGGCTGGAGCAGGCCGGCAAGCTGGCCAAGACGGTCCTTTACAACCTTGACCCGGCCCAGAACGACCTGTTCGCCGCCATGATCGGCAACTTCCAGGGTGGCGGCGTGCGCGGCCGCATGCAGTTCGGGACCGCGTGGTGGTTCAACGATCAGATCGACGGCATGACGAAGCAGATGGAAGCGCTGTCCAACAGCGGCGTGCTGAGCTGCTTCGTGGGCATGGTGACCGACTCGCGGAGCTTTCTGTCCTACCCCCGTCACGACTACTTCCGGCGCCTGCTGTGCGGGATCCTGGGTGACGAGATGGAGCGCGGGCTGCTGCCGGCCGACTTCGAGCTGCTCGGCGGCATCGTCGCCGATGTCTGCTACGGCAACGCCGAGCGCTACTTCGGGATCGGGTGAGATGGCCGTGAGCGATCGTCTGCGCTGCTACGCGGCCATCCACGACACCGGCCTGGTGCCGCTGTACTACGAGCCGGATCCCGAGGTGGCCGGCCGCCTCGCCGCCGCCTGCGTCGAGGGCGGCGCGCGGGTCTTGGAGCTGACCAACCGCGGTCCCGGCGCCTTGGCGGCGTTCGCGGCCGTCGTCGATCGCCTGTCCGGCAGCGACGTGTGGGTCGGCGCCGGTTCGATCATGGATGCGCCGACGGCGGCCAACTACATCGGCATGGGCGCCCGGTTCATCGTCAGTCCGTCGCTGGACGAGGCGACCGCGTTGCTGTGCAACCGGCGCAAGGTCCCCTATCTGCCCGGCTGCATGACACCCGGCGAGATCAGCCGTGCGGAGGAGCTGGGCGCGGAGATCGTCAAGGTGTTCCCCGGCTCGGTCGGCGGGCCGGAGTTCGTGAGCGCGGTCCGCGGGCCGATGCCGTGGACGAGCATCATGCCGACCGGCGGCGTGGCGGTGTCGGCCCAGAGCATCGGCGCCTGGCTCGGCGCCGGCGCCTGCGCGGTGGGCATCGGCAGCGCCCTCTTTCCCGATGAGGACCGCCGGCAGGCCAACTACGACCGGATCGCCGCCCGCGTCGCCGACGCCCTGTCCCTGATCCGCGCGGCGCGCGGGTAGGGCGGACGGATCAGGTCTCTCCCGTCCAGTCGGGCGGCAGAGGCTGCCGGCCGGCGTAGCCTTCGTCGATGCGGTGGTAGAAGGCGAGCTCGGGCTCGTCACTGCGCCAGCAGAGGAACACCTGCTCGTCGTCGATGATCGCGGGAAAGTCGACCAGCCCCATCTCGAAGTTCCAGTCCTTGTAGAGGCAGCCCATCGACTCCAGCTCCGCCAGGTACTCCAGCAGGGCGGCGCGATGCTCCTGAATGATCGGATCCGCTTCGAACAGCCGCTCGGCGGCGCGGCGCTGCTCGCCACGTGTCGAGCCGGCGGCCGCCGCCTCGCGGGCGCGCCGAGGCGCGGTGTCCTCCAGGTAGTCCCGCAGGCTGCGGCCGGTGTCCAGGATGTCCGCGACGATCCGCTTGACCAGCGGCAGCGTCCGCACCGCGTCGGCTCGAGAGAAGTAGCGTTGGAACTCCATGCGGTGCCTGGGCCGCCCGACCGTACGGGAGCCGTCCGCGGCGGTCAACCAGCGTCCGGCAGCCGCGTGCTATCCTGCCGGCTGTGAGGGAGTTACGCGCGCTAGTCTACGCCGATCCGAACGATCGGCGCAGGATCGAGGCGCTCGTGGAGCGGCTTGCGGGCGCGGTCGGCGGGGACCGGGAGCTGAGCGGGGCGGTGGCGGGGTTTATCGCCGACGTGCGTCGTGACGGCGACGACGCTTTGGTCGCGCACATGCGCGCGTTCAGCGATCCGGGGTTCGACGCGTCGATGCTGCGCGTGCCACCTCGCGCACTGCGGAGCGCGGCTGATCGCGTGGCTCCGAAGCTGCGCGCCGCCATGGAGCGGGCGATCGAGCACGTGCGGCGGTACCAGGAGCACATCGCGCCCGCCCCGCCGCCGGCGGTCGAGATCGACGGAGCGCGGCTGGGTCTGCGCGTGGAGCCGGTCGGCTCGGCGGGCCTGCTGGTGCCCGGCGGGCGGGCCGCCTATCCGTCGACGCTGATCATGCTGGCGGTGCCGGCGCAGGTGGCCGGCGTCGAGCGCATCTGCCTGGCCACGCCGCCTCCCGACTCCGACCGCGGCACGACGAAGCGCGCCATCGACGACAGCGTGCTGGCCGCCGCGCACCTGCTGGGCATCGGCGCGGTGTACTGCATCGGCGGGAGCCATGCCGTGGCCGCCCTGGCCTACGGGACGCCGACCGTTCCCGCGGTGGACTTCATCGCCGGACCCGGCAGCGTCTACGTTCAGGAAGCCAAGCGGCAGCTCTTCGGCACCGTCGGCGTGGACGGCCTCTACGGACCGAGCGAGATTGCCATCCTGGCGGACCGGTCGGCCGACCCGGCCTGGGTCGCCGCGGACGTGCTGGCTCAGCTCGAGCACGATCCCGGCGCGGCGTTCGTGGTGTCCGACCATGCCGGGGTTCTGGACCGCGTCCGCTCCGCGCTGGAGCGCCAGATCCGCGAGCGCGGCCGGCAGGAGGCCATCGAGCACGGCCTCCGCGAGTTCACCGCCTTCGTACTGGCCGCCGACGTCAAGGAGGCGTGCGCGATCATGAATCGCATCGCCCCGGAGCATGCCGTGCTGGCGGTGGCCGATCCGCACGCCGTGCTGGACCGCGTGCACAACGCCGGGGCCTACTTCCTCGGCGCCGCGCCGGTGGCGAGCGGCGACTACTACGCCGGGCCCAGCCACTGCCTGCCCACCGGCTCCACGGCGCGGTTTTCCTCCGGATGCAGCGTCTACACGTTCCTGCGCCGAGCCAGCCTGGAGGAATACCCGAAGGGCATGACCCGCCGGACGATCGACGACATCGCCGTGCTGGCCGAGGCGGAGGGCCTGGACGCGCACGCCGCCAGCGTGCGCATGCGCGGCGACTGAACCGGCGGTTCCCGGGGGTCAGGCCGGCTGCCGGGCCAAGGGTCCGGAGTCGAGCGGCCGCGCCAGGATCTTGGATGCGGCCTGCGTGCCGATGGTCACGGTGCCGTGGTCGGTGCGGAGCGTAACGGCGTCGGCGGCCTGATCGATCGACTCGACCCTGACGCGGCTGCCGGGCTGCAGGCCGCTGCGGTGCACGAACTGCAGAAACTCCGGATCCTGGTCGGTCACGCGCTCGACGCGCAGCTCGGCTTCCTCCGGCTGTTCCATGAGGCTGCCGAAGACGGTCTGGTCTATCTGGCCGCGCCGGGTGGGAATCGGGTCTCCGTGCGGGTCGACGGTGGGGTGGTCGAGCAACGCGTCGATGCGGGTAAGGACCACGTCGGAAATGGCGTGCTCCAGGTTGTCGGCTTCGCGATGGACCTCCGACCAGTCCAGTCCCAGCACCTCCACCAGGAACAGCTCCACCAGCCGGTGACGCCGCAGGACGTCGAGGGCCAGCGACTCGCCCGTCCCGGTCAGACGGCTGCCGTTGCGCGGTGAGTACTCGATCAGCCCCAGGCCTGCCAGGGTTTTCATCATGGAGGTGGCGGTTCCCGGCGAAACGTCCATCGCCTCGGCGATCCGGCCCATCGGCAGGTATCCCCCGGGGCGCTCGCGATGGCGCAGGTAGATCGCCTTGACGTAGTTCTCGACGGTGCTCGAATAGGCGCTCACGGCTTCGGATTGGCGGCTCGGGCGGCGCCGGTGGTCATGCCGCCGTCGACCAGCAGGATCTGTCCGGTCACGTACGAGGACTCTTCGGAAGCGAGGAAGATGACCGCGCCGTCCAGGTCGGTGGGGGTGCCCAGCCGCTTCAGCGGGATGCGATCGACGATGTAGTCGCGCCATTCGGCGTCCTGAAACAGCACCTCGGTCTGCGCGGTATGGAACCAGCCGGGGGCCAGGCAGTTCACGGTGATGTCGTGCGGGCCGAGCGTGTCGGCGAGCGCCCGCGACATCTGCAGAACGCCGCCGCGGCTCGCCACGTACGGGACGACGGCGCCGAAGCCGAACACGCTGGTGACCGATCCGATATTGATCACGCGGCCGTAGCCGCGCTCGATCATCCCCGGCGCCAACGCCTGCGTGACGAAGAATCCGCCGCGCAGGTTGGTCTCCAGAACGGTATTCCAGTCGTCCCAGGTGGTGTCCAGAAACGGCTTGCGGACGTTGCAACCGGCGTTGTTGACCAGGATGTCCACTCCGCCCACGTCCTGGGTGACCGCCTCTCCGAATGCCACGATGCTGGACTCGGAACGGACGTCCAGCGAGTAGGCGCGGGCAGTACCGCCCAGCGCGTCGATCTGCTCGATGGTGTCGGCGCAGTCGCGCGCGTCTCGTGCCGAGATCACCAACGAAGCCCCGGCACGCGCGAGCGCCTTGCTCATGTAGCTGCCGAGGCCCCGGCTGGCACCGGTTACCACCGCCGTGCGGCCGCTCAGGTCGAAGGAACTCACTCTCCACCCCCTGCAGCCATCTCCAGGGCCGCCAGTGCCGCCTCCCGACCGCGGTTCACGAAGCCGCCGGCACGCGCCAGGGCCTGCTCCTGATCGTTGGCGCTTACCACGCCGAGCAAGACCGGCACGCCGGTGCCGAGCGCGACCTGCGTGATCCCGCCGGCGACCGCGTGGGCCACCACCTCGTCATGGTTGGTTTCCCCCTTGATGATGCAGCCCACGCAGATGACGGCGCTCACGTCCCCGGACTGCGCCAGCCGCTGCGCGGCGAGCGGCAGCTCGAACGAGCCGGGCACCCACGCCACCTGCACGTCCCGGTCGGCGACGCCGTGTTCGGTGAGTGCCTCGGTGGCACCGTCCACCAGCCGCCCGCTGACCTCGTGGTTGTAGCGGCTGGCGGCGATGGCGAAGCGGCGTCCGGTGCCGTCCAGCACCGCCGGCGGAGCGGGCGCGGCGGCCTTCATGAGGCGAGTTGGGCGACGTGCAGCATCGGCACCTTCAGGCGGCGTGCAAGCCTCGACAATCCGGCCCGGCGTGCCATGCCGCCGTCGTCGTCAAGCACCGGGCAGATGGCGGCGGCCGCGGGCAGGCCGGCGCGCGCGGCCAGTTCCACCGCCGCCTCGGTGTGTCCGGCGCGTGCGGCCACACCGCCCGGATCGGCGACCAGCGGAAAGAGGTGGCCCGGCCGAGCGAAGTCGGCGGGGGACGCCTGCGGGTCGGCGACCGCCCGCAGCGTGGCGGCGCGGTCGTGGGCGGACTCGCCCGTGGTGGTGCCGCGCACGGCGTCGATCGAGACGGTGAAGCGCGTGCCGTGCAGCGCGGTGTTCACCTGCGCCATCGGCGGAAGATCGAGTTGCTCGGCCCGCTCGGCGGTGATCGCCGCGCACAGCAGGCCGCTGGCCTGGCGCAGCATGCAGGTGGCGATCCGCGGCGTGACCAGGGACGCGGCCGCCACCAGGTCGCCTTCGTTCTCGCGGTCGACGTCGTCGATCATCAGCACCATCCCGCCGCGGGCGATAGCCTCCGCGGCCTCGTCCACGCTGGCCATGGGTACCGGCTCGTCGGCGTCGGCGTCAGCGTCGGCGGCGGGATTCGCCGTCTCGCCGGCGCCGCCGCCGGCGTGTGGGCCGGCAAGCCGCTCCACGTACTTGGCGATCATGTCGACCTCGACGTTGACCGGATCGCCCATGCGCCGGTCGGTCAGGGTGGTCGCGCTCGCGGTGTGGGGGATGATCGAGAAGCCGGCGCGGTCGTCCTCGAGCCCGGCGACCGTGAGGCTGACCCCATCGATGGCGATCGAGCCTTCCAGCACGACATACGGCAGCAACGGCCTCGGCAGCCGGACCTCCAGCCAGCGTGCCGCGCCGAGCTTCTCCCAGCGGGTGACCGTGCCGGTGTCGTTGACGTGGCCCTGCACCAGGTGGCCGTCGACCCGGTTGCCGAATGCCAGGGGACGTTCCAGGTTGACGCGCCGCCCTGCCGCGAAGGACCCCAGCGTGGTCTTGCGCAGGGTCGCGCCGACGCTGTCGATGGTCAGCGTGCGGTCGTCCATGGCGACCACCGTCTGGCAGACGCCGTCCACGGCGATCGACGCGCCCACCTGGGTGCCGTCCAGCACGGTGCGGGCGCCGATGGCCATGCGCGCCGCGTCCGCGGCGGGCCGGGTGAGGGCGGTGACGACGCCCACTTCCTCTACGATACCGCTGAACATCCCGCCTCCTGCGACTCCGTCCGGGGGAGCGGTCCGCTGCCGGCGTGGCCGAGCGTCGCGGCCAGCGACCGGTAGCCGGTGACGATCATCTGGTCGTTGACCTGCCGGTGGCTGACGCGCTCCAGACGAAGGGCGTCGACCAGGCGAGCGTTTCCCAGGTCGCCCACCGCTTCGATTCCCGAGCCGATGACGATCGGCGCCACCACCACGACCAGCTTGTCGAACAGTCCCTGCCGGATCAGCTCGGTGTGAAGCACCGCCCCGCCCTCGACCAGCACCGAGGTGACGCCCGCGCCGGCCAGGGCCGCGAGCGCCCGGTCCAGCGCCACCCGGCCGTCCGCGGTGCTTCCCACCACCGCCACGCGCGCGCCGGCGCGTTCCAGGGCGGCGCGCGCGCGCCGGTCGTGCCGGTCGGTGGTGAGCACCAGCGGCTCTCGTTCGCCGGCCATCATGCGGGCCGCGGGCGGCACGCGCAGCGTCGAGTCGACGACCACCGGCAACGGCTGGCGGTCGCGCAGCAGCGGACTGAGCCGGACGGTGAGCTCCGGATCGTCGGCCAGCGCGGTGTCGGCGCCGACCATGATCGCGTCGTGGCCGGCGCGCAACTCGTGCGTCATCACGCGCGCGTCGCGATCGGAGATCCAGCGCGAGTCGCCGGCGGCAGTGGCGATGCGGCCGTCGATCGACTGCGCGACCTTGAGCGTCACGAACGGCAGGCCGGTGCGGTGGAACTTGAAGTGCACGGCGTTGAGCCGTGCGGCTTCGTCCTCCAACACTCGCTCGATCACCTCGATCCCGGCCTCGCGCAACATGCGCACGCCTGCGCCGTCGACTTTCGGGTGCGGATCGGCGGTGGCGATCACCACGCGGCGCACCCCCTCGCGGATGATCCGCTGTGCGCACGGCGGCGTGTGCTTGCCGACCCCCGTCCAGCAGCAGGGCTCCAGGTTGGTGTAGAGGGTGGTCCCGGCCGCGCCCCCGGCGGCCGCGGCGCGGTCCAGCGCGACCGCCTCGGCATGGTCGCCGCGTTCGTTGAGATGGCCTTCGCCGATGATCCGGCCGTCGCGGACGACCAGCGCACCGGTCAGCGGATTGGGCGAGCTGCGCCACTGTCCGTGGCGGGCCAGTTCAAGCACCCGGCGCATCAGCCCCTCTTGATCATGCATCGCCTGTCTCGTCCAGGGGGCATGCGTTGCCGCAGAAGCGCACCCGGACACGGCTCGCGTGCAGGACGCACGCGGGCCTCTGCCCGGTCGAACTTCTCCCATCCGGACTGTACCGTCGGCCCCGGAATTCCACCGGATCCTGCTCCTGCTCATGCGAGCGAGAGCTCACGGGCTTTCACCGTCGGTCTGGAATAGGCGCCCGTCAAGGCGCCGCACCATGCCCCGAAGTTCTCTCTTTGGCGGGCGAGGGTATCGGCCGGCTGGCGCCGGTGTCAAACGCCCGGTGGTCGTCTCGGTGCTATCCTGCGCCGCTATGGCCGTGGCGCGGGCGTTCGAGGTGCTGCTGGTCGCAATCAGGCTCGGGCTCACGTCGTTCGGCGGGCCGGTGGCTCACTTGGGCTACTTCCGGGACGAGTACGTCACGCGGCGGCGCTGGCTGGACGACGACGCCTACGCCGACCTGGTCGCGCTCTGCCAACTGCTGCCCGGCCCGGCCAGCAGCCAGGTTGGAATCGCGGTGGGCATGCACCGTGCGGGCCTTCCCGGCGGCATCGCGGCCTGGGCCGGCTTCACGGCGCCTTCCGCGGCAGCGTTGATCCTGTTCGGCTACGGCGTGTCGGCATTCGATCACCTGGTGGTCCAGGGTTGGCTGCGCGGCCTGAAGGTGGTCGCTGCCGCGGTGGTTGCATTCGCCCTCCTCGGCATGGCGAGGAGCCTGGCGCCCGACGCCCGCCGCGCGACGATCGCGATCACGGCTGCGATCGCGATGCTGCTGTGGCGCACCCCGCTGGCGCAGGTGCTGGTCATCGTCGTCGCTGCCGCGGCCGGCCGGTTGCTCTTGCAGGGCGTGGTGTCGCCGGCCGTCGCCGGTACGCCGCACGTGCGCGCAAGACCGTCTGGCGCCGTCGCCAGCCTGGCGCTGTTCGTGGTCCTGTTGGGCGGACTGCCGATCCTCCGGCAGTTCGTGACGAGCGATCCGCTCGACGTCTTCGACGCCTTCTATCGGTCGGGATCGCTGGTGTTCGGCGGCGGTCACGTGGTGCTGCCGCTGCTGCAGGCCGAGGTGGTGCCTCCGGGATGGGTGACCGGCGAGCAGTTCATTGCCGGCTACGGTGCTGCGCAGGCGGTGCCCGGGCCGCTGTTCACCTTCTCCGCCTACCTGGGGACGGTGATGGACGGTCCGGTCGGCGGATGGAGCGGTGGTCTGTTCGCACTCGTCGCCATCTTTCTGCCGTCGTTCCTGCTGGTGGCGGGCATCCTGCCGTTCTGGGAACGGCTGCGGACGATCGCTCCCCTGCGTGCGGCGATCGCCGGCGTGGGAGCGGCGGTCGTGGGGCTGTTGCTCGCAGCGCTGTACGACCCGGTTTGGACTACGGCCATCCGTACGCCGCCGGATCTGGCACTGGGTCTGGCGGCGTTCGCGATGCTGGCGTGGTGGAAGGTCCCGCCGTGGCTGGTCGTCCTGGCAGGCAGCGCGGCGGGCGCGGCGATCACCGCGTTGTGAATCTGCCGGGACGTCCCCCGCCGGCTCAGAGCATCGCGCGGCGGCCGAAGGCGAGCGCCATGGGGTCGCCGACCGGGACCGGACCGCGCATCAGGTACGGCTCGCCGTACTCGACGCCGATCAGGGAACCGTAGTAGCGGTGCCGGCCTTCCCAGGCCTCCAGATAGCCGGGGGATGAGATGGCCGTCTCCGGCTCGTCCCGGCCCGGATCGTGGAGCTGGGACTGGTAGCAGGCGGCGGCCTGCCGCTTGCGCTCCCAGTGGCCGCTGATGTCCACGACGAGCGACGGCCGGAACTGGTAGCGGCTCATGTAGTGCAGCATCGCTTCCGGGCGGTGCGGGGCGCCGCGGCCGGGGTGCTTGGCGACCCCGGCGAACCACCACGCCTCCTTGGCCAGCAGGCTGGCGTTGCTGTGGTCGGGATGGTGGTCCTCCCAGTACGGGGCAAGCAGCATGCGGGGCCGGAGCTCGCGGAGCACCTCGACCAAGCGGACCCGGTTCTCCAGCGTGCAGGTCACCGCGCCGTCCGGGAGCTCCAGGTTGACCCGCTCGTCCAGGGCCAGAACCGCCGTGGCGGCGGCAGCCTCGGCATCGCGTTCTGCCGCCGTGCCGCGGGTGCCCGCCTCGCCGCGAGTCAGGTCGCACACGCCGATCGAGGCGCCGCCCGCCTGGGCGCGCAGCAGCAGCCCGGCGCAGGTCAGCTCGGCGTCGTCGGGATGCGCGCAGACCGCCAGCACGTCGATCGGCATCGGGGCGGATCATACGCCGCGGTCCGGCGCGCGGCGAGCCGGCCGGGTGTCTGTGGCATACTTCGGCCGTGACGTCCGAACCGGGTTCGGCGCCGCGGCACTGGGCACAGCGGTTGCCGCCGCACGTGGCCAACGTGCAGCGCGTCATCGTGGCGGTGGTGCTGGTGATGCTGGTGGTGCTGCTCGCCGTGATGATCGTGCGCCTGGGCTGGCTGCTGGCGGTGGAGCTGTTCGGCACGCCTCTGGCCGAGCTGTCGGTCGATCAGCTCCTGCACCTGTTCGGCTTCGTGCTGCTGGTCCTGATCGGTGTCGAGCTGGTGGAGTCGGTGCAACTGTTCCTGACCGACGCGCACGTCCACGTCGAATTCGTGATCCTGATCGCGCTGATCGCCCTCTCCCGCAAGATCATCATCCTCGATCTCGCAAGTACCTCGGCCTTGACGCTGGTGGGTATCGCTGCGCTCGTCGTCGCGCTCGCCGGCGCCTACTTCCTGGTCAAGGGCCGCCGGCCGGCAGATACGGACTGAACCCGTGCCGTGGCGGATGCTCCTGTTCCTGGTCGTGCTCGCCTTGGTGGTGGTGTTGTTCGCCGCCAACATGGAGCACCGAACGGCGTTCTCGTACCTCTTCGGGCGGCTGGACGAGGTGCCGGTCTTCATGGCGCTGTTGCTGGCCTTCATCGCCGGCGCACTGACCATGCTGCCGTTCACCATCGGCCCGCATCGCCACCGCAGGAAGAAGCAGAAGAGGCCGGCGGGGACAGCCTCGCCGCAGGAGCGGCAGGCGCAGCAGTCGGCCCCCCACATCGGCGCTCCGAACGAGGAGCCGCCGGATGCGGAACGTGGGGCTCGGAAACGCAAGGAGCGCCGCCGGCGGCGCTCCGCCAGGGCTTGACCGCGACCGCGCGGGGGGCGAAGGTAGCTGCTGAACTGGCGAGTCCGTGAGGCTCGCCGGTATCCCGTCGCTGCGCTAGAATCTGCTTTCTCGTGGAACACCAGGCCACCGACGCACACCCGATGCAGCGCCGGTTGCCGTCCGAGCTCGAGCGGCTTGCGCGCGCGGAGGGCGTCGATCCGGGCGCCGCCCTGCTCGTGGCGCGGACCGATCTCAACCTGTCCGGCTCCTACGAAGCGGTGTACCTCGTCGTGGAAGGCGATCGGCTGACCACGATCGGCGCTCCGGCCAACGGCGGCACCGCGACCCGTGTCACCGTGGCGCGCGAAGAGATCCACGACATCGGCACCCGCCCGGGCGTCGGCGGCGGGTTCCTGGAAGCCGTGATCGAGGATGCCGCGGTGGAGATCCTGGCGTACTCGAACCGCTCGGCGCCGCTGTTCCAGCGGGTGGCGGCCAAGCTGCAGGCATGGGTGGCGGGCGATCCGCTGATCGTCGGCGAGGAGGACCGGGAGGAGCCCGACCTCTGCCCGACCTGCGGCATCAGGCTGGAGGCGCCGGGGGAGGCATGCCGGCGCTGCCTGAGCCCCGGCAGCCTGCTCGGCCGGGTGCTGCAGCTCATGCGTCCCTACGCCGGCCGCGCCGCGCTGATGATGGGGCTGGTGCTGGTCTCCATCGGCGTGGAGCTGTTGCCGCCGCAGCTCATCAGGGCCATCACCGACCGCGTGCTGGCGCCGGGACAGGCGGGCAACCCGGTGCTGCCGGAGGCGGAGGCGATCGCGTTGCTCGTGCGGATGGTCGCCCTGCTGCTCGGCGCCTACCTGGTCGACGGGCTCGTGCAGTCGATGCAGCTGCGGCTGAGCAGCGCCATCGGCACGCAGGTCACCTATGACCTGCGCTCGAAGCTGTTCCGCCACCTGATGCGGCTGTCGGTCTCCTACTACGACCGCTACAGCACCGGGCAGCTCATGAGCCGCGTCGTGCAGGACACCGAGCAGCTCAAGGGGCTGATCGTGCAGGCCACCAGCGGCTTCGTGGCGCAGCTCATCAAGGTGGTCGCGGTCGGCCTCATGCTGTTCAGCCTGAACTGGCAGCTTGCGCTGATCACGCTGGTGCCGGCGCCGTTCGTGGTCGTCGCCGCCGCCTTCTTCTGGCGGCGGATCTACCCCCGCTACTACCGGATCTGGGACGCGCGCAGCAAGCTCAACGGCGCGCTCAACTCCATCCTCAACGGCGTGCGCGTGGTCAAGGCGTTCGGACAGGAGCGGCGCGAGATCTCCCGCTTCCACCGCACCTCCGGCTACCTGCGCGACAGCTTCCGCCGCGTGGAGTACATGACCGCGTCGTTCCAGCCCGGCATGGCGGTGCTGTTCCAACTCGGCGGCATCCTGGTCTGGTTCATCGGCGGCCGCCGTGTGCTGAACGACGTGATGACGCTGGGCACGCTCATGGCGTTCCTCAACTACCTGACCATGTTCTACGTTCCGCTTCGGCAGCTCACGCGCATGGCCAACTGGCTGACCAGCTTCCTGTCGGCTGCGCAGCGCGCGTTCGAGATCCTGGACACGCGGCCGCTGATCCTGGAGTCGACGGCTACCCGGCCCATCCCCGCACAGTCCGCGGCGTCCGTGCAGTTCGACCACGTCGAGTTCTCCTACGAGCGCAACGAACGGGTGATCAACGACCTGAGCTTCGAGGTGCGGCCGGGCGAGCACCTGGGCGTGGTCGGCAAGAGCGGCTCCGGCAAGACCACGCTCATCAACCTGATCGCCCGCTTCTACGACGTCACGGACGGCGCCGTGTCCATCAACGGCGTCGACGTGCGCAACCTGCCGCTGCCCGAGCTTCGCCGCTTCGTCGGCGTCGTGCTGCAGGAGTCCTTCCTGTTCCGCGGCACCATCTACGACAACCTGACCTACGGCAACCCGGAGGTGAGCTTCGATGCGGTAGTCGAGGCGGCCAAGGCCGCCAACGCGCACGAGTTCATCATGCAGAAGCCGCTGGGCTACGACACCTACATCGGCGAGCGCGGCGCCGGCCTGTCCGGCGGGCAGCGCCAGCGCGTGTCGATCGCCCGCGCCCTGCTCTACGATCCCAGGCTGCTGATCCTGGACGAGGCCACCAGCAGCGTCGACACCGAGTCCGAGCACCTGATCAAGGACGCGCTGGAGCGGGTGACCGAGGGGCGCACCACGATCGCGATCGCCCACCGCCTGAGCACGCTCAAGAACTGCGACCGGATCGTCGTGCTGGACGGCGGGCGCCTGCGCGAGGAGGGCACGCACGAGGAGCTGGTGCGCCGGCGCGGGATCTACTACCGGCTGGTCAAGATCCAGACCGACCTGGCGCGCGACGACACCATCGAGTCGCTGGAGCCCGGCCGATGAGCCCGGAGCGGGAGTTGACCGAGGCGGAGCTGCGCGAGAAGCGGGGCGAGGGCCCGGATACGGCGCGGCTGCGCTTCCTGGACCCGTCGATGTGCCGCTTCTATCCGGGCAACTTCGCGGCGCTGCACCTGGAGATCACCGGCATCTGGGTCTACGGTGGCGTGTATGCCGCGTACTGCTTTCCGGTCGAGCGCCGCGACCAGTTCATCGCCATCATCCAGAGCCGGCGCACGGGCGACGACCTTGAGATCGGGATCGTGCGCCGGCTGGGCGACTTTCCCGACGATCAGGCCGAGCTGGTGCGGGCGGCGCTGCAACGGCGTTACTTCTTCCACACCATCAGCCGCATCCGCCGCATCGGCTGGGACGGCGGCTACGTGTCGATGCGGGTCGACACCGACAAGGGCCCGGCCAGCTTCCTGATGCGCTGGAGCAACGACCGGGCCGTGAGCTTCGGCCGTGACGGCAAGCTCCTGATCGACGTGGACGACAACCGCTACCTGATCCCGCGCGTCGATGCGCTGCCGCCTCGCGACCGCAGCGCGTTCACGCGTATCATCTACTGGTAGAACGATGGCAACGGTACCGCGCGTCAAGGGGACGCAGGACTTCTATCCCGACGGGTGGGCGCTGCAGGTCGCGCTGCGGAAGATCATGCTGGCCGCCGGCCGCGGCTACGGGTACCAGGAGTACGAGGGGCCGGCGATCGAGTACCTGGACCTCTACCTGGGCAAGAGCAGCGAGGAGATCGTCACCCAACAGACCTTCCGCATCCAGGACCGCGACGGCAAGGCGCTGCTGCTGCGCCCGGAGTTGACGCCGACCCTGGCGCGCATGATCGCCGCGCGCGAGCAGGAGATCCCGCTACCGGCGCGCTGGCAGTCGTGGGGGCAGTTCTTCCGCTACGAGCGGCCGCAGCGCGGCCGCGGCCGTTCGTTCTTCCAGTGGAACGTCGACCTGCTCGGCAGCGAGAGCGCACACGCCGACGCCGAGGTGATCCAGGTTGCGTGCGCGCTGTTCGCGTCGCTCGGGCTGGAGCCGGACGCGGTGCAGATCAGGCTCAACGACCGCGCGGCGCTGGAGGCCGACCTGACCGGCGCGTTCGGCGTCCCGGCCGAGCTGGTGCGAGGCGTGTTCCGCGTGATCGACCGGCTGGACAAGGTCGGCGACGATCGCGCCTGTGGACAGATGGTGGAGATCGGTCTGGAGCAAGGCCAGGCCGAGGGTGTGGTGGCATTCGTGCAGGAGCCGGTCGCCGAGCCGCCGGCGCGGCTAGCAGCGATCGTCGAGCAGCTCCGGATCTCCGGTCACGACCGGTACGTGCAACTCGACCGCAGCATCGCGCGCGGCTTCGAGTACTACACCAGCACCGTGTTCGAGGCGTGGGCGGCCGGCGACCTGCGGCGCGCCATCTTCGGCGGCGGGCGGTACGACGACCTGACGCGCCAGGTGGGCGGCAAGCAGCGCGTGCCCGGAGTCGGCATGGCGGTCGGCGACATGGCGCTCCTGGAGCTGCTGCGCGAGCTCGACCGGGTGCCTGCGCCGGCGCGGTCCGGTCCCGACGTGCTGGTCACCGTGTTCGGGCCCGAGCAGCAGGAGGCGTCGGCCCGCGTCGCCGACCGCCTGCGCCGCCGTGGCGTGGCCGTGGAGCTGGCCCTGGATCCGGGTCAGCGCCTGGAACGGCAGCTCCGCCACGCCGATCGGGTCGGCGCGCGCCTCGCCCTGATCATCGGCCCGGACGAAGCGGACGCCGGCACGGTGCTGGTCAAGGACCTGAGGCAGCGGCGGCAGGAGCACCTGCCGGCCGGCGACATGGACGCGCTGGCCGCCCGGCTGGGCAGCGGCTGAGCGGGAAGAGGCCGCCGGTCCTCAGGGGTCCTTGTCCACGGAGACGATGCACGGCAGGTGCCGCAGTGAGCCGGCCGCGTCCAGACCGTAGCCGGCGACCCATACGTCCGGGATCTCGAACCCGACCAGATCGGGTGCCGCCTTGGCGCGCTGCGCGAGGATGTTCGGCTCCGGATCGTCGAGCTGTTTGTCGAGCAGCACGCACACCTGCACGCTGCGCACGCCCCACGCGGACAGGCGGTCGCGCAGCGCCGCCAGAGTGAAGCCGTGGTCGAGGATGTCGTCCACCAGCAGCATCGAGCGGCCGGCGACGTCCGACGGTTGCAGGTCGATGATGACGGTCCGCACGCCGGAGCCGTCGACTCCCATCGCGGCGCCGTAGCTGCCGGCCTTGGTGAGCGCGTAGTGCACGTCCAGCGTGCTCTCCTGCGCCAGTGCGCGGCCCAGGTCGGCCGCGAACATGAACGCGCCGGTGAGCACCGGTGTGACCACCACTTCGGACTCGGGAGGGTAGTGCTCGGCCAGCAGCCGCGCCATCTCGCGGACCCGTTCCTGCAGCGCCGCAGGCGGGATGAGCACGCGCCGGACGATGCGTTGCAGCGCACGCGGGAGCTCGATCCCGTGCGCTGCCAGCGTTGCGCAGTCGGGGTCGATACCGGTTTCGGGTACCATCTGCGAACGATACACGCTGGCGCGGCTTCCCGCACGCCTCGATGCGCTGGTGCTCGACTCCTATTCCGTGTAGGCTAAGTGCATGGCCGTCAAGACGATCACCATCGACCTGGAGTCCTATGAGTTGCTGGCGGCCCGCAAACGGCCTGGCGAATCGTTCAGCCGCGTCATCAAGCGTACGCTGCGGGATGAGCGATACACCGCATCGCATCTTCTCGCACATCTCGATGAAATCCTCCTTGGCGAGGACACGGTCACGGCCGTCGAGGCGGTGGTGGAGGAGCGCGAACGCCACCTTCCCGAGCCGGTGGAACTGGAGGGAGAGCCCTGTTCGTAGACACGACGTTCGTCATCGACTTGATGAACGAGCGCCGTCGCGAGTACGAGGGGGCGGCGACAGGTACCCTTCGTGCGCTGGGTGCGGTCAAACTGCGCATGTCCGTGTTCGTCCGCTGCGAGCTTGAAGCCGGTGCTCGTCGATCTCGAAACCCGCAGCGCGAGCTGGAGCGGGTAGCTCAGCTCGCCGAGTTCATGGAGGTCGTGTTTCCGGAAGCCGACTTTGCCTCCCGTTATGGTGAAATCGAGCATGCCCTGCGTACGCGTGGCGAGATGATCCCTACGATGGACATTCTCATCGGAGCGCACTGCGTCTGCTCGGGAGAGCCGATTCTCACCAGTGATGAGCACTACGAGCGAATACCCGCTCTGAGTGTGATCCGGTTCGATCAGACACGGCCCGATTCCGCCGGCTGACGAAGCCCGCCGAGGTCCGGCAGGACCACGCCGTCCGGCGGCGGGCCGTCCAGCGGGTTTGGCTCCCGCCAGATCCGCCCGTCCCAGGTGCGCACCACCACCTCGTCTCCCGACCGGCCCAGCAGGTACTGCGGCGCCAGCGGCACCTTGCCGTACGGGGTGTCGAGGACGTAGGTCGGCACGCCGAAGCCGGTGGTGTGGCCGCGCAGCGCCTGCACGATCGCCAGGCCGGTCTCGATCGGGGTGCGCAGGTGCGCCGTTCCCGCCACGGGGTGGCACTGGAAGATGTAGTAGGGCCGAACGCGGATCGCCAGGAGCCGGTGGACGAGCTCCAGCATCACTTCCGGGTCGTCGTTGATCCCTCTGAGCAGCACGGTCTGGTTGCCGAGCGGCACCCCGGCGCGCAGCAGGCGGTCGCACGCGGCCGCCGCGTCCGGCGTGATCTCGTTCGGATGGTTGAAGTGGGTGTTCAGCCAGAGCGGGTGGTGGCGGCCGAGCACCTCGCACAGCTCCGGCGTGATCCGTTGCGGCAGCGTGCACGGCGCGCGCGAGCCGGTGCGGATGATCTGCACGTGCGGAATCGCGCGCAGCCGGCCCAGCAGGTCGTCCAGCCGCTCGTCGGAGAACAGCAGCGGGTCGCCGCCGGTGACCAGCACGTCGCGGATCGCCGGGGTGCGCGCGATGTAGTCGATGCCGGCCTGCACCTTAGCGCGCGTGTGGTGCTCCTCGGTGTTGCCGACGAAGTACTCCCGAAAACAGTAGCGGCAGTAGGTGGGGCAGACGTTGGTGATCTTGAATGCCACTCGGTCCGGGTACACGTGCACGACGGCGTCGACGGGCGAGTGCTGCTGCTCGAGCAGCGGATCCACTGCGCCAAGGTCGTCGGTGAGCTCCTGCACCGCCGGAACCTGCTGCCGGCGCAGCGGGCACTCCGGGTCGTCGCGGTGCATGAGCGACGCGTAGTACGGGGTGATCGCCCACCGGTACCG
This sequence comes from Spirochaetia bacterium, assembly GCA_965208175.1. GTDB lineage: Bacteria > Spirochaetota > Spirochaetia > SZUA-6 > Bin103 > CATQHW01. The sequence continues at coordinate 899,594 of CBDBOG010000002.1, forward strand.
GGCGCCCGCGGAGTCGATGCCGGCCCGCTCGTCTTCGGTCAGGTCGACGTATCGCTCCAGGTCGGCGGCGGACGTGATCCGGTTGCGGAGTTGCCACCGCCAGTCGTCCCAGTGGCGATCGGGTATCCCGGCTGGTCGAGCAGTCCGTCGGGGTGGCGCGCCGGCGGCGGATCCGAGGGTCAAGCGCGATCCACCGACAGCACGGCCAGCAGCTCATCTGCGGTCACGATCGGCACCGGCGCCGACTGAAAGCCGTCGCGATCTCGCGTAACGAGGTAGTCGGCGCCGCATCGAAGCGCGGAGCGCAGTTGCACGGTGTCTTCGAAGTCGCCCCCGCTCACAGCCAACGCTTCATCCAGGAGCCGTGTGTCCACCTCGACCGGGCGGAACACCGATCGGATCAGGTGGAGGGACTGGTGAGCGCGCTGGTCGCCGCCGTGCTTTCGGAGCAGGTAATACACGGTGATGAAGCTGACGGCGGAGACGAAGCCGAGGTGAGTGCCGGTCTCCGCGAATGTCCACACACGGGCCGAGGATCCATAGAAGGGCTCCCGCCGCATCAACACGTCGAGGATCACGTTCGTGTCCAGGAACAGCCGCAGAATCGTTACGCTCCAGGGGAGGCACCGTGCAGGTACTTCTCCTCCAGGGCCTCTTCGATCAACTCCCGGTCGGACAACTCCCGGTCGGATCGGTGTGATCGCTGCGTCACCAGCCCGCTCGCCTGCCTGGTGATCGGGCCAAGATCGCTCCGATCAGCCGTCGTCTCCCGATCGAGCGCCCGTATCATGTGCGCGAACAGCGCCGAAACGCTCATCCGACGCGCCTTCGCTATGCGCTTTGCCAGAGCGACCAGCTCCCGCTCAGCGCTCAGGGTCAGCTTCACTCGGCCCATATACGTACGATAGCGAGTCTTCGATACGTACGCAACGCCCGGGCGGTTGTGAAGGGTGATGCCGCGAAGTCGAAGCGCGACCGCCATGCGAGGTGCTATCATCGGGCGATCGAGATGAGTAACGCAGCAAGCGAGATCGGCACCGACCACCGCGCCTACGCCCCCGCGGCCATCGAGCCCAAGTGGCAGGAGCGCTGGGAACGGGACGGGCTGCACCGCGCCCGCATCGATCCGGGCCGCCCCAAGCATTACTTCCTGACGATGCTTCCGTACCCGTCGGGCGACTTGCACATCGGTCACTGGTACACCATGACGCCGTCCGACGCGCGCGCCCGCTACCTGCGCATGAAGGGCTGCAACGTCATGCTGCCGATGGGCTTCGACTCTTTCGGCCTGCCGGCGGAGAACGCCGCGATCGCTCGCAACATCCACCCCAAGGAGTGGACATACGCCAACATCGACCGCATGCGCGTCCAGCTTCGCAGCATGGGGGCGATGTGGGACTGGGAGCGCGAGGCGACCTCGTCCGATCCCGAGTACTACCGCTGGACGCAGTGGTATTTCCTGAAACTGCTGGCCGGCGACCTGGCATACCGCAACCGGGCGGCCGTCGACTTCTGTCCCAACTGCAACACCACCCTGGCGCGCGAGCAGGTGGTGGGCACGGAGCGGCTCTGCGAGCGCTGCGACACGCCGGTGACCAAGCGCGACCTGGAGCAGTGGTTCTTCCGCATCACCCGCTACGCCGAGGAGTTGCTGCGATTCGACGGACTGGACTGGCCGGAACGCGTCAAGGCGCTGCAGACCAACTGGATCGGCCGCTCGGAGGGCGCGCACGTGGTGTTCCGGACCGAGCAGAGCGACGCCCTCGAGGTCTTCACCACGCGGCCCGACACTCTGTGGGGGGCGACCTTCATGGTGCTGGCTCCCGAGCACCCGCTGGTGGCGAAGCTCACCACGGAAGCGCAGCGCGCCGAGGTGGAGGCGTACGTGTCCGAAGCCGCGCGCCAGACCGACATCGAGCGTGAGGCGGCCGGCCGAGAGAAGAGCGGGGTGTTCACGGGCTCCTACGCGGTGAATCCGGTCAACGACGAGCGGATCCCCATCTGGATCGCCGATTACGTGCTGATGACCTACGGGACCGGCGCCATCATGGCGGTGCCCGCCCACGACGAGCGTGACTTCGACTTCGCGCGCGCGTTCGGCCTGATCGTGCGGCCGGTGATCCAGCCGGCGGACATCGAGCCGCTGGACGGCGCAACCATGAGCGAAGCGGTGATCGCCAAGGGATCGATGATCGACTCCGGCCCGCTGACCGGCACGCCGACCGAGCAGGCGATCCCGCGTACCATCCGCTGGCTGGTGGAGCAGAACCTCGGCCACGCCGACGTCAACTACCGGCTGCGCGACTGGCTGATCTCCCGGCAGCGCTACTGGGGCTGTCCGATCCCGGTCGTGCACTGCCCGCACTGCGGGCCCGTGCCGGTCCCGGAGAAGGAGCTGCCGGTGGAGCTGCCGGACGACATCGAGTGGCGGCCGACCGGGGAGAGCCCGCTCAAGTTCCATCCCACCTGGCGGCACACCACCTGCCCGGGCTGCGGCGGCGCGGCCGAGCGCGAGACCGACACCATGGACACCTTCATGTGCTCGTCCTGGTACCACCTGCGCTACCTCAGCCCGGACTGCACGGACGGTCCGTTCGACGAAGAGGAGTACCGCTACTGGATGCCGGTGGACACCTACACCGGCGGCGTCGAGCACGCCACCATGCACCTGATCTACACGCGCTTCTTCCACAAGGCGTGCCGGGACCTGGGCATCGGCTCCGGCGACGAGCCGATGACGCTGCTCTACAACCAGGGGCAGATCCTGGGCGCCGACGGCCAGCGCATGAGCAAGTCGCGCGGCAACGTGGTCGATCCTGACGAACAGGTGTCCCGTTACGGCGCCGACGCGGTGCGCGCCTTCCTGATGTTCGGCTACCGCTGGTCGGAGGGAGGGCCGTGGAACGACACCAACATCCACGGTGTCGTGCGCTGGCTGCACCGGGTGTGGGAGCTGGCGCACCGCCTGCACGCGCGCGATGGCGCGGACGGCCCGTCGGACGACAGCGAGCGCGATCTGCTGCGCGCCACACACCAGACGATCCAGAGCGTCTCGCACGACCTGGAGGCGTTCGAGTTCAACACCGTGATCTCCGGATTGATGCAGCTCACCAACGCCCTGCTGGCAGCCGAGGAGCAGGCCGGCGGCACCGCCGCCTACCGTGAGTCGGTGCTGACCCTTCTCACCCTGATGGCGCCGGCAACTCCGCACATGGCCGAGGAGCTGTGGGAGCTGCTCGGCCAGCCGTACAGCATCCACCTGCAGCCGTGGCCGCAGGCCGACACGGCACTGGCCACGGACGAAACCGTCACCCTGGTGGTGCAGGTCAACGGCAAGGTCCGGGGACGGGTCGAAGTGCCGGCCGGCATCGACCAGGAAGAGGCGCAGCGCCACGCGCAGGCCGACGACAACGTGGCCCGCACCCTGGACGGCCGCGAGCCGCGCCGCGTGATCCACGTTCCGGGCAAGCTGATCAACTTCGTCGTGTGAGGTCGGCGGTCCGGTGCCGTTCTCGCTGCAACGCGTCATCCCGTGGGGACGGACGTTCGCCGAATATAGGGCGATGTTCGACCTCTCGGCGGCGGACCTGTGCCGGCGCATCCTGGGCTGCGGCGACGGGCCGGCCAGCTTCAACGCGGAGCTGACCGCCTTGGGCGGCGACGTGGTCTCCATCGACCCGCTGTACGCCTTCCCCGGAACGGCGATCGAGCGCCGGGTGGAGGAGGCCTTCGAGGTGGCGATGGACCAGGCGCGCCGCAACCCGGACGACTTCGTCTGGACGCACGTGCCGTCGATCGAGGAGCTGGGGCGGCGGCGCATGGGGGCGATGCGCCGGTTCATCCGCGACTATCCGTCAGGCACGGACCAGGGGCGGTACGTCGATGCATCGCTGCCCGAGCTGCCGTTTGCCGACCGCTCCTTCGACCTGGGGCTGTCGTCTCACTTCCTGTTCCTGTACAGCGAGCAGTTCGACCTCGCGTTTCACCTCGACGCCCTGCGCGAGATGCTGCGCGTCGCTGCCGAGGTCCGTGTCTTTCCCCTGCTGCAGGTCGGTGGCGCGCCCTCGCCGCACGTCCAGGCTACGGTCGAGGCGATGCGCTCCGAAGGCGTCGAAGCCGCGGTCGAACCGGTTCCCTACGAGTTTCAGCGCGGCGGCAACCGCATGCTGCGGCTTCGCCGGCATCACGGCCGGTAGACGGCGATCCCCCAGGGGTCCACGAGTCCGGTGGTCACCACGTCTTCGACGCCGGAGCCGTCGAGGTTGGCGCGCTGGATGCGGTCGGTCCAGTACATCTTCCCGCCGGCGGGGTCCACCGCGATCCCCTGGGGGTCGGCCAATCCGCCGGTCACCAGGTCTTGGACATCCGTACCGTCGAGGTTGGCGCGCTGGATCTTCTCCGTGCCCGCGTCCGTCCAGTAGATCTTGCCGGCTTCGACATCCAGGGCGATCCCGTACGGATTGTCCAGCGACGTGACCACCACGTCTTCGATCCCGGAGCCATCGAGGTTGGCACGCCGGATCATGTTCGCGCGGTAGTCGGTCCAGTACATCTTGCCGCGCCTGGCGTCCAGCGCGATCCCGTTCGGCCTGGCGGTCCGCACCAGGGTCTCGACACTGGAGCCGTCCAGGTTGGCGCGCTGAATGCCCACCTCCCAGTCGACCCAGTACATCTTGCCGTCGGTCACCGCCAGCGCGATGCCGTACGGCTCGATCAGGCCGTGGGGCAGGAGGTCCTCGACACCGGAGCCGTCCAGCCCGGCGCGTCCGATCGTGTTCGCGCCGGCGTCCGTCCAGTAGATCCTTGCCGGTGACCGTGTATCGGTGTCCGGAGTCAGTCCGCTGCAACCTGCCAGGAGCAGGGCGATCGCGGCCAGTGCGAGGGAGACTGATGGGAGGTTCCGGGAATTCACGAACGGCAGCATAGGTCCCGGTGGGCGGCGTCACAAGTTGTCTCGGTGCCGTCCATGTGGTACGTTTTGTCGTGACATTGTCAAGGAGTTCTGGTGGAGCGGAATATCGAGGTGTTTTCGGTGCGTGATCTTCGGGTGCGCTCCAGCGAGCTGGTGCGCGAAGCGGAGGCCGGCCAGGTTTCGATCATCACCAAGCGCGGCAAACCTGCCGTCCTGGCGCTGCCGTTCGGGAGCCGGCTGATCGATCTGGGCCTCGACAAGGATCTTGCGCTCGCTCTGTTCGAGCAGGGGCTCGTCACCTTGGCGAAAGCCGCACGGCTTGCGGGTGTCACGCAGGACGTGTTCATGGACTTGGTCGCCGAGGCCGGTCTGGTCGCGGTGGACTATCCTCCCGAGGAACTGGCGGACGAGTTGCGCGTCGAGGTTTGATCGCGCAGATCGTCGCCGATGCCGGCCCCCTGATCGCGTTGTCCCGCATCGACCGGCTCTCGTTGCTCCCGCATCTGTTCGCTGCGGTGGTCACGCCGGGGGTGGTGATCGACGAGCTTCGGCTGCAGGAACCCCGTCCGGGGGTCGCGCGACTGGCTGACGCCGTGCGGGCCGGCGTCTGGTTGCGATCCATGACGCCGTCAGACGATCGTGTGATCGCAGGCCTTGGCGTTGGAGAGTCGGGGGCCATCCGACTCGCGCAGGAGTTGCAGTGCCCACTGCTGATCGACGAGCGTCGCGGACGCGCCAGTGCCAGGAACCGCGGCATGGCGGTGATCGGCACCGGCCGCATCCTCATCGCCGCAAAGGAGCGGGGCTTGATCGAGTCGGTGGCCGGCTCTTTGGATGCCCTCGGAGACGCTGGCTATCGGCTGTCGGAAGAGCTCCGTGCGCGCCTGCTCGCGATCGCGGACGAAGCGGGATCGTAAGGGGTGCGGGCGAACAGGTAGGCGCGGCTGCTCTTTCCGACGACGGAAAGGGCGCCCATATGCCGGAGGGCGTAGGTCATCTCGCCGGCGGCGGCAGGGGAGATGCCCGCGGCGTCCGCCAGCGCACGATTGGTGAACGGGTCCTGCAGGCGCGGGGGCAGCAGGCGTGCCAGGTCCGCCGGTGTGCGGAAGCGGCGCCGGTGGCATACCTCCAGCAGCCGCGTGTCCAGGACGCTGATGCCGCGGCGGCGCCAGCTTCCGCGGCCGTCGGCGCAGCGCACCTCTTCCACGTCCACCAGGAGCACTTCGAGCGTGAAGTTGAGATCGGTCATCAGGTGCGGGATCCGGATCAGCTCGGCGAACAGGTCGCGGTAGGCGCCGCGCTTCGGTGACAGCCGGCGGCGCAGGACCTGTCCCCGCGTGTCCGTGGTCACGATCCACTTTCGCTGAGCGATGGGGAACACCAGGCGCACGCGATGGGTGTTGACCAGCCGGCTCAATTTGCGTTTGAGCTTCGCGAAGCCGCGGGTCTGGATCTCGATCAGGGTCCCGGGGGGGCGCACCAGGTCGATCACGTAGCCGTCCATCGGCACCTCGACCCGGTCGCGCGGCAGCGCGTACCAGGACTTCAACTCCGCGTGCAGCGACCGTTCGCGCAACTCTCCGATGGTGCGTGCGTGCTCCACACTTACCCTATCGGCAAGACTGGCGGCCGCCCGCGCGGAAGGCGCTACAGCACCTCCTGCAGCACGTAGAAGTAGTTCTGGTCGGTACCGAAGATCAGCAGGTCGCGCGACGCCACCGGGGCGCTCAAAACCGCGCCGTCCAGCTCCATCTCCCACAGCAGGCGGCCGTTGCGGGCCGACAGGCAGATCAGGCGGGGCGGGTCGCCGCGGAGCGGGTCGCCGCGCACGCCGAAGTACAGGCGGCTGCCGGCGACGGTCGGGGCGCTCGACGTGGGTTGCTCCAGCGTTACCCGCCACGCCTCGCGCCCGCTGCCGGCGTCGAAGGCGCGCACCACCTGGTCGCCGCTGGTGTAGATCACCAGGTTGCGCCAGAGCGCCGGCGCCATGTAGTCCAGCAGCTTGATGTTGTCCCAGAACAGGCGGACCGGGTTGTAGGGGGAATCCTCGCCGAAGTAGGGCTCCTCCCTCTTGCGCCAGAGCTCGCGTCCGGTCGTGCGGTCCAGCGCCAGGTAGTTGAGCACCGCGGCGCCGCCGGTGGCGTAGTACATGTTCTGGCCGCGCAGGGCCGGAAACGAGTACCAGTTGACGTACGGGTCGTCGCCGTCGACGTACCACAGGTACGAGCGGCTTTCGATGTCGTAGGCGCCGAAGCTGACGCCGCGCTCGGGCGGCGCGGGTGCCCAGTAGATGACTCCCTCGTACACCTGGAACGTGTGGTAGGACCAGATCGGATTGGGGATGCGGTGCACTTCGATGCCGTCCGGGTCAAGGAAGTACGACGCGCCGTTGTCACTGGTGAAGATGATCAGGTCGTCGTAGCGGAGGATCAGCGACTGCACGGTGGACTCGGTCTGGAACGACCACAGCTCCTCGCCGCCGTCGCGCGACACCGCGTACACGCTGCCGTCGTTGGACCCGAAGTAGACGGCGTCCTCGTCCGCGTACGGCACCGAGTTGTTGGGCGCGCGCGCCTTGAAAATCCAGCGCATGTAGCCCGACTCGGCGTCCAGGGCGTAGAAATTGCCGTCGTCGGCGCCGAAGTAGATCGTGCCGTCGTAGACAATCGGGGGATTGAACGAGGTCGCCTGCTGGCCCACCTGCAGGGGCAGCTTCCACTTGAGCGCCAGTGGCGGGGCCACCGTCGTGGGGGCGACGCCGCGGCCCTGGCGCCCGCGGAACTCCAGCCAGTCGCCGGCGCTGCAGGCGTTCAACCCCAGCGCCGCGGCGGCGGTGATCGCGATCGCGGCCGCGCGCCGGCCGGTCAGCAGGAGAGCCCCCGCAGGCTGAACATGCGCTTCAGCCACGCGATCAGGCCGCGCCGGCGCATCTGCGTGGCCGCCGCCAGGGCGGCGACCCGCAACTCGCCGGCGGCGCGAGCGTCCGGCGGGTTCGGCCGATAGCGGAGCGCGGTGTAGCGCTGGGCGAAGCCCTGCAGCTCCGGATAGCGCTCGGCGTACTCGCGGGCGGTCTCCACCGGGGACTTGACCGCGTAGCCGTCGGCCGCCAGCCGCATGTACAAGAGCGACGCCCGCGCCCGCAGACCGTGCCGGGTGGGCGCGCGCGCGGCCAGGGCCAGGATCCCCTCGCGGCCGTACCGCCACGCGTAGGCGCCGGCCACCCCGGCGATGACCAGCGCACCTGCCAGGCGCAGCACCAGCAGCCACGGGAACTGGAAGTCGCGGTCGAGGCGGTCCTCGATCTGGATGATCGGGATGACGACATCCTGGCCGGTGGCGCCCAGCTCGGGCGGCGGCTGGATGGCGAACTGCGTGGCCTCGATGTCTATCCAGCCGTAGCTCGGCAGGTAGTACTGGGTCCAGGAGTGGCGGTGCGCGGTGGTGATCAGGTAGAGCTGGTCGAGCGGGAACTCCTGCAGCGGCTCGATCACCTCGCGCAGGCTCTGCAAGCCGCGCCGGTGCACGTCGGTCTGCAGGCTCTCGGTGCCGAGCCAGCCGGTGACCACGCGGCTGGGGATGCCGGCGACCCGTCCCAGGATCGCCGCGGTGTTCGAGAACTCCGTGCAGTCGCCGGTGCGGGTCTCGAACAGGAACAGCTCCAGGTGGTCGACCGACACGTCGTCGGTGAAGCCGATCTCGTACTGGCAGGTGTCGAAGGAGCGCAGGATGGCATCGATCTTGTCGAAGTAGCCGGCGGCGCCGGCGGTGACTTCCGCGACGTACTGCTCGAAGCCGGCCAGCGTCTCGCCGTCGAACGGAACCTCCAGGTAGGGGGCGAGGGCGCTGCGCTCGGCCGCGGACAGGTCGCCCAGCCAGCGCCACTGATCGGGTCCGGTCGCGCTCACGCGCGACACCGTCCAATACGAGAGGTCGAACGGATGGTAGAGCCGGTTCATGATCGTCGGCTCGATCTCGTACGGCCGGTAGGGCATGACCCGGTCGTCGATCGAGGACAGGAAGAAGTACTCCCGCGGCTCGCGCCGGCGGTCGGGCAGGCGCAGCACGTCGACCCAGGTGGTCAGCAGGCGCTGGTTCACCAGGTCGTTGAGCGGCTCGTCGATGCTGTAGGTGAAGCCGCCCTCGGGATGCAGGTCGGCGAAGTAGCCGTCGGCCGCGTACACGGGATCGGTGGCGCTGGCGATCACCATGCGCGCGTACTGCCGGGCCTCTCCGTCGCCCTCGCCTTCCTCGCCCTGGCCGTCGCCTTCGCCTTCCTCGCCTTGTCCCTGCCCCTCGCCCTGCTGCTGTCCCTGGCCGCCACCTTCGGCGCCCTCGCCCTGGCCGGCGCCGGAGTCGTTCCAGCGATCGGCCGGTACGCCCTCCAGGCGCTGCTGGCGGTCCGCCTGTCCTCCCTGTCCGTCCTGTTGGTTCTGCGCCTCCTCGCCCTGGCCGCCCTGTCCGTTGGCGTCGGACTGCTCGCCCTGTCCGCCCTGGCCCCCGCGCTGCGACGGGTCCTGCCGCGGGTCGAGCGGGCGCAGGTTGCCGCCGGGCGGCCCGGAGGAGTCAGCGCCGATCGGCTGCGGCTCCGGCACGGCGACCTCGTTCAGGTTGTTGAAGGCGATGCGGTTGGAGACGAAGTCGGGCGGCAGCAGCACGCCCAGGGCGATGCTGACCGGCAGCGCGAACATCGCGAACGTGGCCAGCTCGCGCCGGCGGAAACGGCCCCCGGACTCGGGAAACGCCGCCAGGTAGAGCGCCAGCGCGTGCAGGAGGAAACCGCAGGTGATCATGACCACCAGCGCGGTGGTGATGCGCAGGCTCTCCTCGGCGATCACGTCGTTGGCGCGGGAGAAACGCAGCAGCTTCAGGAGCACGTAGCCCACGAACAGGAGCTCCGCGACGGCGACCAGGTGGCCGTGCTCGCGCGCGTGGAAGACCAGCGCGGTCAGCACGAACGCCGCGAGCCCCACCCCGATCACGGTCAGGCTGGTCCGGTCGAGGCCGGGACCCGCGACCGCCGCGACGACCGCCAGGCCGAGCGCCGCTGCCAGCCAGTACGGGAGCCGCATCCGCGGCGGCTTGAGGAAGGCGGCCAGGGCCATCTCCAGCGGCACCAGCGCGAACCACGTCACCCAGCCGACGCGGTCGTAGGAGATCGTCACCGCCGGGTGCACGATGGGGATGGCGATCGCCACCAGGTAGACCAGCAGGCGCGTCCCGAACAGCAGGGTCACGACAGCCCCACCTCGAGCGGCTCGTCTTCTACGTGGACGTTCGTCCCGCGGAGCGAGGGGCCGAGCGCGAAACGCTCGCGGCGCAGCGCCCAGGGACCGGGAACGAGTGAAGCCGACACGGGCCGCAGTGCCAGCCGGATCCGATCGTCGTCCTCCATGCGCGGCGGAATCGCGGACATTGTGCGATACACGTGCACGGCGGTGTCGCCGAGCTGCGCCACGTGCGTGGCAAGGCCGGCGTCGAACGCGGTTGTGAAGATGAACAGCTCGTGCGGCTGCACCTCCGTCCGGTGCTCGGGGCCGGGAGCGAAGGTGACGGACGCGAGGCGGCGGGCCAGGTCGTCGATGTCGTCGGCGGTGTCCACGTCGTGCTCGCCGGCACCGGTGATGACCCGGAAGGTGAAGTCCTCATGCTCGGCCTTGACCGCGCGCAGGAACGTCAGCAGCCAGCTCTTCAGGTAGTCGAGGTGGAGCACCGCGTCGAGCGTCTCCGGGCCCGCCGGCCGGTAGTGGCGGAGCTCGACGTGCAGCAGCCGGGTCTGCTGCTCGCTGACCGGGGAGATGCGGGTGATCAGCTCGTTGAGACGGCTGGACGCCTTCCAGTTGATGTCCTTCAGGCGGTCGCCGGGCTCGTACTCGCGCATGTAGTAGCGCTCCTCGTCGGAGGAGCGCCGCCGGCGGGTGGTGTCGTCCCCCACGGCCGCGTCGATCTTCGGGGCCGAGCGCGCAGGCAGCGCCGCCGGTCGCACCGGCAGCAGCCGGCGTTCGTCGCGACCCGGCAGGTGGCTGCGGGTCAGCCCGAACACGTCGCGCACCGCCAGCCGGGCACGCACCTCCAGGTCGCCACAGACGGGCAGCTCAAGGCGGAGCGGCAGCTCCTCCGACGCCGAGGAGACCTCCGCGCGCAGGTGCACGGCTGCCCGGTTGCCGGCGCGCAGTCGTCCGCTGAACCGCGCGTGCAGGCGGTAGAAGTAGTGCGGCCGGCCGGCGCCCGGCGCCTTCAGGTCAAGGAGGCACGGGGTGCGGGCGGACAGCGGCCCGCCGGTGTCCCACGCCAGCGTGACGGCGGCCATGCGGCGCGCCTGCAGCCGGCCGTCGAAGGCCAGCACCGCCAGCACGAGCGTGGCGGCGGCGGACAGGACGAACTCGTAGCTGTTGTCCGTCGCGAACGCGCTGCCGGCCAGGTAGCCGGCGGCCGCCAGCAGGCCGGTGCCCAGCAACGTGAACGGGTAGTAGCGCAGCGCCGCGCGCGCGGCGGTCCGGCGGGGGTGGTCGTGGGAGCGGATCGGTGTCTGCGACCAGGGCCGCAAACGGGGCAGGAGGCGTGCAGGCGATGCGGTCGCCATCAGCCGGCGAGCGAGGGCACCCGGTCCACCCTGACGTTCGAGCGCACCTCGTCGATGACGGCGCGCGCGTCGCCGTCGGTGTCTTCCAGCAGCAGGCGGTGGCTGACGCCGGGTATCAGCACCTCCTTGGCCAGGTCGATCGTCACGAACTCCTCGCCGCGCACCAGGGCCAGGGCGCGTGCCAGCCGCGACAGCTTGACGCCGGTGCGGGGGCTGGCGCCCGACTCCACCGCCGGATGGCGGCGGGTGCGGCGCACGCACTCGACCAGGTAGGTGACGACCTCGTCGTGGATGAAGATCCGGTCGACCAGCCGCTGCCAAGCGACCAGCTCGTCGCACGACACGACCGGCCCGATCTGGTCCCAGGCGTCCTCGCGCCCGTGCTGCTTGACGATGCGCTCCTCGTCCGCAGTCGACGGGAAGCCCAGGGAGAGTTGCACCATGAAGCGGTCGAGCTGCGGGATCGGCAGCGGGAACAGGTGGGCGCCCTTGAGGTTCATGGTGGCGATGATGAAGAACGGGTCAGGCAGCCGGTACGTGGTGCCCTCCACGGTCACGGCCTGCTCCTCCATCGCCTGCAGGAAGCTGCCCTGCGTCTTGGGGGTCAGGAGGTTGATCTCGTCGCAGAGCACGAAGTGCGCGAACAGGGGACCGCGCGTGAAGGTGAAGGAGCCGCTGGCGATGTCGTAGCGGTTGAAGCCCAGGATGTCCTGCGGCAGCAGGTCGACCGTGCACTGGATGCGGCTGAATTGGTCGATGCCGACGCCGTGATCGGACGTCTCGGTCGTGTCCCACCGGATGGAGGCGGCCAGCGCCTTGGCCAGAGACGTCTTACCCACGCCGTGCGAATCGGCCAGGATGACGTGGCCGCCGGCCAGCTTGGCCGCCAGCAGATGCTCGATCGTGCGGGCGTCGATGGAGATGAGCGAGCGGACGTTGTCGATGATGCGGCGGATGCCGTCGCTGGCGTCGCGCACGGCGTCGGGCGTTGCGCCGTCATTCCACTCACTCATGGCGGGTCACTCAAGGCGGGTGGCCGTCGGTACGGCAGTACGAAAGGTTAGGGCTATCGTACCGAACGGTCAACGAACGCGACATGAACGGGACGTGAACGTGAACAGGACCAAGACATGACATGATCGGTGAATGGAGATGACCCGCCACAGGGTGACCGTGCGGCTGCACCACACCGACGCCGCCGGCGTGCTGTTCTACGGCCGGCTGTTCGAGCTGGTGCAGGAGGCGTTCGAGGAGGCACTGCGGGCCGGCGGGCTGCCCTTGGCCGATCTGCTGCGCGACGGCGGGTTCGGGCTCCCGGTCGTGCACGTGGAGGGCGACTACCGCTCTGCGGTCCGTGTCGGGGACGTGCTGGAGGTGCTCCTGGCGTTCGCGGCGGGCGACCGCTCATTGCAGGTCAACGCGGAATTCGTCGGCGCGGCAGGGCGCCAGGTCGCGACGGTTCGCGTCGTGCACGCCGTGGTCGACCAGGAAACCGGCACGGCGGTCGCGCTCCCCGACGCGGTGCGAGCGCTGACGCGATGATTCAGGCGTGGCTGCTCGACTACCGGCCCCTGGTCCAGTCGGTGGCGGGCGATGCGGCCGCAGCAGCCGCCACTCTGCCGGCTCGGCTGGAGACAGCGATGCAGGGAGCCGACGGTTCACGCCCCGAATGGGCCGTCCTTTCGACCTGCCACCGCTGCGAGGTGTACAGCCATCCGTCGAACGCAGAGTGGTTGCTCGGCGTGCTGCGCGAGCATTTCCCGCCGGCCGCTCGGGCCGCGCTGACCGCGGCGCGCGACGGATCCGCCGCCCGTCACCTGATGCGTGTGGCCGCCGGCCTGGATTCGATGTTGCTGGGCGAGACCGACGTCCAACGCCAGGTGGCCGCCACGCTGGCGCGTGCGACGGAGACCGGCAGCGCCGGGCCAGTGCTGAACGCGCTGCTCGGAGCCGCCGTCCACGCCGGCAAGCGCGTGCGCACGGAGACCGACATCGGCCGTCACGCCACCTCGCTGGCGTCGGCGGCCGTCGATCTCGTCGCGGCGCGCCTGCAATCGGCCGGCCGGGCGCGGGCGGTGGTGTTCGGCGCCGGCACCATGGCGCGGCGCGCCTGCGAGCGCCTGCGCGCCGTGGGCATCGGCTCGCTGACCGTGGTCAACCGCACCGTGGCGCGGGCCGAGCGTCTGGCCGCCACCCACGACGGCCGCGCCGCTCCCTGGGCCGGCGCTGCCGACGCGCTGCGCGAGGCGGATGTCGCCGTCGCCGCCACTGCCGCCCCGGAACCGTTCATCGACGCGACCATGCTGCGCGGCGTCGCGGCGGCGCGCGCCGGCCGGCCCCTGCACCTGATCGACCTGGCGCTCCCCCGGAACGTGCACGCGGGGGCGTGCGGCGCCGCCAACGTCCGGTGCTACGACTTCGGCGACCTGGAGGAAGCCACCCGTGCCAGCCACGCGGCGCGCGCCGCGGAGGTGCCGCGAGCGGAGGCGATCATCGATCAGGAGGTGGCCCACTTCCTCGTGTGGCTTCGCGAGCACGAGGTGGCGCCCGCACTGCGTCTGCTCGGCGAGCTGGCGGCGGCGACGCGCGACGAGGAGCTCGAACGGGCGTGGCGGCGCCTCCCGGAGCTCGACTCCCGGCAGCGCCGCGTCGTGCAGACGCTGGCTCACAACATCGCCCGGCGCCTGATGCGCCGGCCCATGATCCACCTGCGCGAAGCGGCCGGGAGCAAGGAAGCCAACCGCTACCGCCAAGCACTGGAGTACCTCTTCGCCGACCCGGAAGACGACGCGGCCGACCAGCCGGGTCCTGACAACTCCACGAACAGGCAACGAAGGCGGCAGCCAGAGCATGAATCATAGCATAATCTTCATGCTTGATGAGCGGCTTGTTATATGCGAATATCAATCCATGAAACGCACATCAATTGAGATTGATGAAGCACGGCTCACTCGCGCTCAGTCCGCACTCGGCACCACGGGAATCAAGGACACCATCGACGTGGCGCTGCAGGAGGTCATCCGTGCCGATCTCCGCCGGCGATTGGCTGCACGCATTCGATCGGGAGAGGGGATCGACCGCGGCCAGGAGGTGCTCGACGCCAGCCGGGGCTGGCAGCGTTGAAGCTTTACCTGGCGGACACCAGCGCATGGCACCGAGCGGACAATCCCGCAGTCGCCGGCGTATGGGAGATGCGGCTGATGGCCGACTCGCTGGCGACCTGCGCCCAGGTTCGCCTGGAGCTCCTCTATTCGGCTCAAAGCGCCGACGACTACGGGAAGCTGAGTGCAGAGCTTCTCGGTCTTCACCAGCTCCCATGCACGGCCGAGCACTTCGATCGCGCCCTTGACATCCAGGAGCAACTCGCCCGGCAGGGTGGATTGCACCATCGCAGCGTGAAGATCCCGGACCTCGTGATCGCCGCCTGTGCCGAGGCCGCCGGCGCCACGCTCTGGCACTATGACGAGGACTACGACCGCATCGCCGAGGTTACCGGGCAGCCTGCCGAGTGGATCGCTCCGCGCGGTTCGCTGTAACGGGAACCATCCTGCCGGCCGCGGTCGGCACAACCCGGTCTGGTTCGTTGATGGTCGAAATCAGGCAGCTCCGGGACCTGCGGCGTGATGATCTCACGGTAGCGGACGGATACGTGTCGACGGCGAGGTATCGAGTCCGCAAGGCGGAGATCGCCCGCGCGGTTTGCTTCACCCTGGACCGGCAGGAGTTGAGCGAGCCGTTCGAGAAACGCTGGACGGTGTCGGAAGAGGATTTCCGCCGCTACCGGGATGTCGTCGGTCAGAGCATGTCCTTTGCCGTCTGCGACGGCGGATGCACGGTCGGCGTCGCGATCGCCGAGACCGCAGGCTGGAACCGGAGCCTGTGGATCCGGGAGTTCGCGATCTCGAAGCCGTACCGGAGGCAGGGCCTGGGCCGCCGACTGATGGATCGTGTCGCCCTTCATGCCAGCAAGGAGGGTTTCCGAGTCCTGGTCTGTGAGACGCAGACCACCAACGTTCCGGCGATCGACTTCTACCGAAGCGTGGGCTTCGAGGTCGGCGGAATCGATCTGTCCTACTACGGCAACGACGACGTCGAGGCGGGCGAAGTCGCTCTCTTTCTGAAACGCAAGCTGGGGTGACCGCGGACTCGCCGGTCAGGGCGCTACCACGAGCGTATGGCGCCCGGAGCCGGCGGGCCGGAGCTCCCAGACGGTGGATGCGAAGCGCTGCACGAAGTAGCGGTCATGCGAGGCCGCGACCACGGCGCCGCCGAACCCACCGAGCGCGGTCTCGAACCGCTCCCGGGAGTCCAGGTCGAGGTGGTTCAGCGGCTCGTCGAGCAACAGGACCGTCGCGCCGCGGGCGACCAGGAGCGCCAGCGACAGCCGCGCGCGCTCTCCGAAGCTCAGCTCCGCTATGGGCTGCAACGGATCGTCGCCCGAGAAGAGAAAGAAGTGCAGGAAGGAGCGGGCGTCGGTCTCCGACATCGCGCACTCGGCGCGAATCGTCCCGAGCGGGGTCGAGCACGGATCGAGCGTCTCCTGCTCCTGGGCCATGTAGCCGATCACGGCGGCCGCCGAGGTGCGGAGGCTGCCCGCGGCCGGCTGCAGGCCTCCGGCAAGCGTCCGCAGCAGGGTGGTCTTGCCGCTGCCGTTCGGGCCCTGCAGCGCCACCCGCTCGCGCCTGCCCAGATCCACCGTAACCTCCTCCAGCACGGGCGGACGGCCGTCGTAGCCGACCGCGAGCCGTTCGAGCGCCAGGGCGCGGTCGCCGCGGGCCGCATCGCCGAACTCCACCTTGAGGCGCCAGCCGTCGGTGGGGCGCTGCGTGCGGGCCGGGTCGTCGCGATACCGTTCCAGCTTCTTCTCGCGTGAACTCGCCTTTCTGGCCACCTTCTTGGCCAGGCGGCGGACGTTTGGATTCCGCGGCGTGGTGCTCGTCTCCACCTGCCGTGCCTGTTCCCGGGTACGGGCGATGTCCCGGCGCATGCGTGCCATCTCCGCCTGCTCGCTGCGAAACAGCGCGATCTGGCGTTCCCGTTCCCGCGCCCGTCGCTCCGCATAGGCGGTGTAGTTGCCGGCGTACCGCGCAAGCGTGCCGGACGCGGGATCGATGGCAAGAACCGCGGTGGCGACCTGGTCGAGAAACGCACGGTCGTGAGAGACCAGGAGCACCCCGCCGGGAAAGCGCAGGAGGACCTCCGCCAGCCGGTCCAACGCCCCGGCGTCGAGGTGGTTCGTGGGCTCGTCCAGAAGCAGGAAGTCGGACCGGTCCACGAGCAGCCTGGCGAGCGCCAGCTTCTGCTTCTGGCCTCCACTGAGCTGGTCTACGGCCATGGCCGGATCCAGCTCTCCCAGGTCCCAGTCCGCCAAGGTAGACGTCGCGTCGGCTCCCTGCGCCGCGGTCAACCGTTCCAGCGCGGCGCTGTAGACGGCCTCCGTCCTCGGGTCGTGCGGCGAAGCCGCCAGACGTTCCGCGGCAGCGGCCAACCCCTCCTGCAGGGCCACGTCCGCATCGAGGAGCTCGCCCACCGTCGCGGCGATGCTCGCAACGTCGTGGCTCTGCTCAAGATACCCGACGGCCAGGTCCGGCGGGTTCCCGGACACGCTCCCGGACCGCGGCGTCAGGCGACCCGCGAGGCACTCCATGAGCGTGGACTTTCCGGAGCCGTTCGGGCCAAGGATGGCGATTCGGTCCCCGGCGCCGACGGAAAACGAGATGTCGGTGAACAGGTCGCGAAAGCCGCGACCGACAGAGAGGTTCGATACGGTAAGCACGGAGGCGTTCTCCCCAAGTGAGCGGGCGAGGAGCATCCCCCGACGAGATGCTCTGTTACCGTACCGTGCCTGCCATCCCCGCCTCCGCTACCAAACTTACACCTACACCATCTACGGCGCAAGTCCCGGCTCTGCTCTGCTAATGGCGACAATGTCTTCGTGGGCGTACTACTCTCCGGAAACATTCACCGAAGCTCTTCGAAAGATCTCCCCCGAGGCAGCAGCCAAGTGCCTGTTGGGCCGGAGTTGATTGGAGTAGTCAGAAGTCACGTAGTTGCGGACAGAGAGCAGTCGATCTGGGTGTGCTTGGGCGTAGTCTTCCATCATCTCCAGAAGAGAAAAATTGTGGAGCGACTCCTCGAGGTCCTCAAGAGTCCCAACAGTGAGCACCATCAAGTGCGCAACCCAGCGTCCGTGCAGTCGGAACCCACCATCCCGATCGTTCAACTCGACTCTGAACTGTTTAGCGAATTCCTCCGCGAGGAACCGACAAACGAGACCATCGTCAAGCTGGTCTTCCAGTACCACGAGTACCGGAAACAGTCGAACCACGGCGTTGAATTCATCTTCGTCGCCCAACCACTCGTTCGAACAAATTGCCTCAACGATTCTGGCGAGCTGTCTGACACCCTTTGGACGCTCCCCTTCAGCAGAAACGTAGCGGTTCGTAAGGCGAGCAAAGAATCGAGCGTTGGGTCCTTCCGTGACATCTTCGCTCAAGAACGATGCCTTGACTTCCAGAATGGCGGCGGAGTACCCTGAAATCACGTGCGCGTCGACCTCGAACTTACCGGCACTGCTGCCACCGGTGGTGTTTTGATAGAGTCTGCGGGCCAAGCGGTGACTTGTGCGAGGATATGCTCGTTGGAGTATACCCCCGCAGTACTCTTCAAATGCTCGGCCAAAGCGGTCGAACAATGTGCTTTGGTTGGCAGGATGAAGCACTTCGAAGAGGGGACCAACGCTTAGGAAATCGGCGAATATCACGGTGTCGGGCACGGCCGCGTGGTTTCCATCCTTCGTGAGCAGAATGGGGCGCTTACGCAGAGGTCGGAGCCGATTGGCAAGACGAGACCTCTCCGACGTCGACTGCGCTTGATCGGTCGTGGCAAGTGTAGACAAGGGCTGTGCATAGCGCCAAAGGAACTGCTGCACGCTATGACCATAGGGGTGCGACTGCAACCCCTGCAGATTGAGGTGCGCGCACTCGTTCTCTTCGTTGATGAGCATAGCCCAAAAAAGAGCCTGACAATTGAGGAAGTGTTCGTAGGA
The DNA here is from genome assembly GCA_965208175.1 of Spirochaetia bacterium. Classification (GTDB taxonomy): domain Bacteria; phylum Spirochaetota; class Spirochaetia; order SZUA-6; family Bin103; genus CATQHW01. The sequence continues at coordinate 918,134 of CBDBOG010000002.1, forward strand.
AAGGCCTGTGGCCTCGCGGAACGAGGTCGAGAACGAACCGAGCAGACGCGGGAGAATCTCTCCGAAGATGATGGAGGAACGTGCGAGAGGATAGTAGGTGTTAGCAACGGTATCGGAGGCCTCTCTCCCATGTCGGAATGAGAGCAAATAGTCCTGGCGGCGCGAAGTCAGCGGTTCGTCGCTATCCGTGGAAACCTCGCGAAACGTCCTACTTGACCAAACCTCACCAGCGCAGAGGACGGAAAACAGGAACCTGCTTCTTTCGTGGGAGATCTGCGTCTTCGAATAGTTCGCACTGGATCGAGTGCTAGGCGAGTGCGCCAGCCAGCGCAGGAATTCAAGGAGCTGTGCTCTGAAGTAGACGGGCGGTGGGCGATCAGATTTCGCAGCGTACGCGTTCAGGCGGTTGATCTCACTATCGTTCATGGTCCATTCGACACAGGTGCGCTGGGCTTCGATTTGATCGCGGGGCAGGGGCATGGAAATCCGACGAGAGATGCGCGCGAGGAGCAGAAGAGCATTGTCGACGTCCAGTCGAGAGCATGCCCTTTCCAATTCGGAAGGGATGAAGCGACGTGTGGGCATAATCAGCGCGGAAGGCACGAACGACACTACAGGATTGAATCGTTCGCGACCTTCAGCTACGTTTCGGCTAGACATTTGGGTCCTCTCTTCGGTGGCTGGCGACGTCGCCTTGGTCGAGCCGTGGCCGTAAGTCGACTCTATTGCGAAACACTCAGACGCGAAAGACCTTCATCACTTCGTCGCCGAGGTGGTTGATGACCTTCACCGCGATGCGGCCGGAGGCCGGGCGGGCAAAGGGGCGGGAGGTGTCGCTGTGCAGGGTATCCCAGGCGTCGAGGCGGATCTCGGCCTTGAGGGTCGTCTTCAGGGATTTGTAGGGATCGTTGGCACCGAGAAAATAGGCGTGGCGGACGAAGAAGCTCTCCTCATTGTAGTCGGTGTCGATGAACCAGCAGGCGATGCCGTCGGGACCGTCGCTGCGGATCTCGCCGGTGTTAGGATGGAACACGTCGACGCCGTTGACCCTTACCTGGATCTGGGCCGGCTGGTCGCCGTCGGTTTGGACCGGGAGGATGTCGATGTCGGGCTCGCCGAAGATAACGAACAGGTTGCCGACGCCGGTGTTCTTGAGGTCGCCGGCCATATGCAAGTCAGCGTTCATGCGCGCCTTGAGAACGGGGATGCGGCCGAGCTTGCTGAACTCGGAGGCGGGCGCATCGTAGCTGAACGCGCAGGCGATCAGCACGTCGTAGTCGGCTGAGGTGGTCCCGGAAAACTGGACAGGTAGTTAAGGTGTAACCCTGGCCAGTAGGAGGGCCAACGAGATGGCGACGAAACGGCGGCGGTTCACAGCGAAGTTCAAGGCACAGGTGGCGGTGGAGGCGCTGCGCGGCGACCGCCCGATTCAGGCGATCGCGGCCAAGCACGAGGTGCACCCGAACCAGGTCTCAGGCTGGAAGCGCCAAGCGCTGGAGGGTCTGCAGGAGGTGTTCGCCGGAGGCGCCAGCGGCCGGCACGCCGATCAGGAGACGGTCATCCACGACCTGCACGCGAAGATCGGCGAGTTGACCGTGGAGCGCGATTTTTTGTCACGCGGGCTCGGGCGCTGAGCGTGTAGCAACGGCGGGAGATGACCGAACGCGACCACCGGACCCTGAGCCTGAGTGCTCAGTGCCGGCTGCTGGCTCTGAACCGCTCGACGCAGTACTACCAGCCGAGCGGACCCAGCGCCGAGACGCTGGGGCTGATGCGGCGCATCGACGAGCTGTATCTGAGCTACCCGTTCTACGGCAGCCGCCAGATGGCGCGCCACCTGGGGCGCGAGGGAGTGACGGTTGGTCGGCACCGGGTGCGGCGGCTGATGCGGCTGCTGGGCCTGGAGGCGATCTACCGCAAGCCGCCGACCACCGTGGCGAACCCCGAGCACCGCGTCTATCCGTATCTGCTGCGAGGTGTTGCGATCGAGCGGGCGAACCACGCGTGGTGCGCCGACATCGAGCGCCACGAGGCGTTCTTGAACCATGCGGTGGTGGGAGGCCACCGCCACCGGCTCGTCGCAGCGAGCCGGCTGAAGCTGAGGGCAGCCTGAGCCGGGGGACACCGGGGAAGGCGGAAGCAGCCCTGACAACGACGGGACGCGCCAGCACTGTCAGATGGTGCGGGTCCGGCAAGCGAGACGGAAAGGTGTACGTAAGGAACCAGCGTCCGAAAGCCCCTCAAGCGAAAACCACCAGCTCGAACCTGACGGATCGGGGCTGGGTAGCAGCGCGCATCCGACCGGCCCGACCGGTTGGAGAACTCCTTGGCCGGGTGATGTCGCCGGCCGGGAGGCCACGGTGAAAGACTGCGGCGTAGCCATGGCGAGGTTGCAGGGGCATAGCTGGGCACCGACCCCGTCGAATGGTTCGAGGGCGAACGTGGGAACCATTTCGTCGGTCCCTGCTATTATGGCGGGGAAGACCTGTCGCCGGTCGATGCCGGCGAAGTGGGGCGGAGGACCCGTAGTAGTCCGAGCACGGGAAAGCCGTGTACATGGCGAAGGGGTCCAGTGTGCTCGCAGCGCCGAAGCATGGCGAGGAGGTCGCTGGTGAATACCGGCGCTCCGTGGCCCAGCCCGATCGAGGCCGAGTCGCGGGTACTCGCGATGCAGACGAAGCTGCACCAATGGGCGATGGCCGACAACGGCCGTCGTTTTGATGATCTGTACAACCTCGTTTACGATCCGGCGTTTCTCGTAACCGCGTGGCGTCGGGTGCGAGGGAACAAGGGGGCACGAACCGCCGGGGTCGATGGGGTAGTACCGCGGTCCATCGGGTCCGGCACGAAGGCGCTACTGGTTGGCCTGCGAGAGACACTCAAGGCCCGCCTGTTCGTGCCGCAGCGAGTGCGGGAGAAGACTATCCCGAAGGCGAGCAACAAAGTTCGCGCACTGGGTATCCCGACAACCGCAGACCGGGTCGTGCAAGCCTCCCTGAAGCTGGTACTCGAGCCCATCTTCGAGGCGGACTTCAAGCCGTGTTCGTACGGTTTCCGTCCGAAGCGACGGGCTCAGGACGCGATCGCCGAGATCCACTACCTCACCTCACCCAACCGAAACTACCACTGGGTGTTCGAGGCAGACATCAAGGCGTGTTTCGATGAGATCGACCACACGGCCCTGATGGACCGGGTGCGAAATCGAGTCGGGGACAAGCGAATCCTGAGCTTGGTCAAGGCTTTTCTCAAGGCAGGCGTCCTCTGCGAGGACCAGACGAGCCGCGAGACGATTACCGGCACTCCTCAAGGTGGAATCCTCTCCCCGCTGCTCGCCAACATCGCCTTGTCCGTCTTGGACGAGCACTTCACCCGGAAATGGGAATCCCTCGGCCCGGAATGGACCCGCGCCAAGCGCCGCCGAGCCGGAGAACCGATGACGAAGCTCGTGCGCTATGCGGACGATTTCGTGGTTCTGGTCCATGGGACCCGGAGGGATGCCGAAGCGCTCTGGGCGGAGGTGGCGGCAGTGCTCGCTCCGATAGGTCTTCGCCTGTCGGACGAGAAAACGAGAGTTTGCCATGTAGATGAGGGGTTTGACTTCCTCGGTTGGCGCATCCAGCGCCGTAACCGTAGGGGGCAACACGGCAGGAAAGCGACCTACACCTACCCGTCGAAGAAGGCGATAGCCTCGATCGTCGGGAAGGTCCGCAAGCTAACCCGCCGCGCAAGACATCGAACGCTTGCAGCCCTGCTGCGCCGGCTCAATCCGGTGCTGCGAGGCTGGTGCAATTACTTTCGGCACGGAGTGTCATCACGGGCCTTCCGCTACGTCGATCACTTCGCCTTCTGGCGGGTCGTCGGTTGGCTCCGCAAACGGCATCTCGGGCTGAACATGCACGCCTTGGTGAGACGCTTTCTCGCGGGGTGGCAAATCCGCGCGGACGACCTCGAGTTGTTTCGCCCCTACACGGTCGCCATCGAGCGGTATCGTTTCCGGGGCGCGCGGATTTCGACGCCCTGGTCAGGCATTCCAACGGCATGAGCATATGGAGAGCCGGATGCGGCGAGAGTCGCACGTCCGGTTCGGAGGGCGGGCCGGAGAAACCCATCGTTCGAAAGGCGAGAAGGCGCTCCGGTCCGACCCTACACCTACATCCCGGTGCAGGGCGGGTTCCTGTACCTGGTGGCGGTCATGGACTGGGCCACGCGGCGGGTGCTGGCGTGGCGGCTGAGCAACACCATGGACACCGAGTTCTGCCTGGAGGCGTTGAGCGAGGCGCTGGAGCGCTACGGGACGCCGGAGATCTTCAACACCGATCAGGGCAGCCAGTTCACCAGCGTCGCGTTCACGGCAGCGTTGCAGGACGCCGGCATCCGGTGTTCGATGGACGGCCGCGGCCGGTGTCTGGACAACGCGTTCATCGAGCGGCTGTGGCGATCGCTGAAGTACGAGGCGGTGTACCTGCGCGAGCTGGCCGACGGCTTCGCGGCGCAGCGGGTCATAGATGATTGGATGGAGTACTACAACCCATCTTGATAGCGCACATCTCTCTATATTGTTTCCTCAAATAGACTTCTCTGACTCGTCTCCGGTACCGCGGGGTGCAGACGGTGAGCACGGGCAGACCTCGCGATCTCTTGACCGCTGGTCCCCTCGAGATCCTCGCGGCTGAACAGCCATGGCCCGTCGCTCAACGGATGAAGGGCGTCGATTCTCCCTTGTTCGGCCGCGATGCGCAGGGTGCGCGGCGCAACGCCTGCCAACGCCGCCGCGTTGCGAAGGTTGAGCCAAGGCTCGTTGCCGGATTCGTCAGGACGGAACACCGGGATCTTGTACGTCGAGCGCAAGGCGGTCACCCGTGCACGGGTCCACCGGTTTCCGTTACCGGTCGTCAGACCATTGCGGTTCAGGAACCCGGCGATGACGTCATCTTTTGCGATCAGGGCAAGGGTACGTACTGCTTCGACCGTATCGTTCGGGGCGGTGTTACGCTGTCCGCGCCGACGCTTGGGCAGGCGATGCTCGGTATGGGCGCCACCAGCCCAGTGCAGTACCAGAACGATCTCGGCGGTATCGTCATCGATGTCCCCAACGGCTTCTTCGAGGACCGTGCGCACGATCCGCTTCTTCAGTCGAACGTCGGTGCTCGGCGCCGCCCACACCGTGGCCAAGTCGGCAGCCAATGTGGTGAATGAGACCGCCTCGACATCGGTCGATGGCGGCGCGACCGCATCGTGGTGCGCGATCCGCTTCTCGATGTCCGTGACTCGGACCAGGGCGTTGTTCCAGCGGGATTCCAGCTCGCCAGTCACCAGTCGGTTCTCCGGATCCGCGGCATCGTACTGGCGAAATGCCCGTTCGGCCGCATAGCGCGCTGCTTCGAGGTCGCGCATCATGTGTTCGAGCGCTTGGTCCCGCCGGGCGATCGTCTGTTCCTCGGCGGCCAGGGCCGCTTCAACAGCGGCCGGCTGGATCGCGGCCAGCACCGCTGCCTCGACGGTGTCATCCACGCGCAGGCCGCCGAAGCCGATGCAGTTCGGTTCGCCGTAATCCAGCCGGCCGCGGACACAGCTATAGCGGGGAATGTTGCCGTGCTTGCCCGTGTACTGGACGGTCATCTTGCGTCCGCAGCGCCGGCAGCGCAGCAACCCGGACAGCAACGCCGCCCCATGCTTGGGAGCACCGCGCGTACCGGCAGACGGGATGTTGTCGCTCACCATCATACGGATCGCTTCGGCACGCTCCCACTCCACGTAGCCCTCATGCGTGCCGGGCTTCAGAGCCAGCCATTCGTCACGGGTCTTGCGCCGCGTGCCCACTGTCGCACCAGCGCCATCATAGCGCACGGTCACACCGGTCTTGCCGTAGGCGTAGGCTCCGCCATAGGCAGGGTTGGCGATGACCTTATAGATCGTGGAATAGCGTGGGCGCTTCCAGACGATCTCGCCGTTGTCCTGCCGGGTTGGCAGGTCGAGTCGGTGCTCCAGGAACCAGAGCAGCGCTTGGCGCACACTGCCCAGCTCGGCCACCTTGTCGATGATGAGGCGAATTGCCTCCTGCACTCGCCGATCGGGGTCCTTCTCCAATCGGTCACCGACCTTGACGAATCCGACCGGGGCGGCCACCACGAGCTCGCCGCGCTTTGCTTTCGCATGGCGGGCTGCAAGCGAACGCTGGCGCAGCAGATCGAGCTCGTACTCGTTGAGACTACCCTTGAGGCCAAGCAGCAACCGGTCGTTGCCCAGCCGAGGCGCATAGACGGCCTCCTGATCGATGAGCAGCGTGTCGACGACCCGGCACATCTCTACCAACTGTTGCCAGTCACGGCTGTTGCGGGCGAAGCGCGAAACCTCTCGTGCGGCGACCGCCCCCACGTGGCCCAGGCACACTTCGGCGACCATGCGCTCGAAGCCGGCACGCGCCGTGCCGTCGGCCGCGGAGCGGCCCAGATCCTCGTCGATCACCTCGATGTCAGACCAGCCAAGCCGTGTGAGGCGCTCGCGCATGGCGTATTGCAGCGCTTGGCTCTCCCGATTGTGCGTCACCTGATACGCCGACGATTGACGTACGTACAGGACCGCCTTACGTGCCCGGTGTTGGGCACCAACCTTCTCAGCGGTCATCCGTGTCCCTCTCCGCGCCGGGCGTCTCGCTGCGCGCGTGCGCGATCAGGACACGCGCGAGAAGACCGACCACCCGCTGGCGGGTCCGCTCCGGAAGGTGGTCCCAGATCGGTGGACTCGGCGCAAACAGATCGAGCGTACGGTTCGGTTGAATTCGGCGACGGTTGGCGTCCATGGTGGCCTCCTGATTTCTCACCAGCAGAGGGTACCGCCGCAGAATCAGGCACCTCGTCGCCGCCCCGCGACGGGGAAACCTCGGCGAGCAACGTGCGTAGCGCCTGCAAAGCGTCCACGCTCGTTACCGGTTCGGTGCGACGGCGCATGTGCCGGCAACACGCCGCGTCCAGCATCCATTTCGGTATCTCCAGCGTACGCACCGCAGGCTCGCCGTCCACCATCGTGCACCGCGCTATCGCGCCCGTCGGCCGTCGAATCACGTTATGGACTCGGACCAACCTCCCAGCCCACGGATGCCAAGCGTAGGCAACCTCGTGCTCCTCGGGACCGGTAACGTGAGCGTTGTGTCGTTGAGTTGTACAACGAGGTCCGCCCGCACTCGGCGCTGGGCGGCCGCACGCCGGGCGAAGCGTATCGAGACGGCGAACCAGAATTCGAAAAGGAGGTGGCATAGCCGACATGGACATCAGGTGGCGCCAGCGGGCTGAGCGGGTATCCGAGGACGGTGTGGTGCACGAGCCGTGGAATATATGCACATTATCCACAGGCTCGTTCACCCCCTCCCCCGCACCCCCACCCCCTTTTACCGCCGCCTGTTTCTCACGAAGGAGGGGTAGGTTGACAACCAACGGGTTACACCTTAGCCTACCCCTTGAGCTGTCCAACCGACCGGGACCACCTCAGGTAACACTATCCCTATCGGGATCGATATACGTAACGAACCTTGTCCGTAGACCGTATCCTCTGTCAACGCAATAAGCCTGAACGCGATCAAGAAACGGTTGGATGTTATGAATCAATACCGTGAAATTGCCGAATTCGCAGGACAGTCTTTGTGCAGGAAACTTCGTGACTCTTGCAAGGGACTCGTCGGTGATTACTTTTGGATCACCTGGACGCGGGTATCCAGCAAAGACACTGAATATATGCCAAGATTCTAATACGTTAGTGTGGGTACTCACCTTGACAATATCGCTAGGCGGTATTACGCGATCCTGTCCGTTAACGGAAATAACCATGCTACTTAGGTGTCTTCCTTGGGAGATATAGATTCCTTCGTTGGAATCGGCTCTCCCAGCCTTCTCGGCTTGTCGTTCTTCCAGGTCTCTGAAGTAAGCTATATTGTTCATGTATACACGACCTTTCAGAAGGTCTTGTGCATACTCCAGGCAACTGACGCATTTTGCCAGATACATTTCGGAAGGTGGTACTATATGCTGTTTGAGCCGTCAAATGGCATCATTCTATAGTCGTCATCGACGCGCCGTTGCGAGTCGGTGGATGTCATTGGCTTGGCCAACAGAGCGGCTCGACCCTTCGGCGCTCGCAACGGTCGAGCTACCGACCGGGCACGGGCGGACACGATTGGTGTAACCTACGTGTAATGGACGGGTTCTTCCGCAAGCCGATCCTGAACTCACCATACAAGTATCCAGGCCGTCACTGGGAGCTGGACCAGACCGGACAGCCCACGAACCGGATCCTCGATGAGCGTCGCCGCGTCGCGCTCATCACGCCGATTCCCGCTCCCCGGAAGCGGCGCGGCCAGCGACAACTCGTGTTCGACAAGGAGGCGCAGCAGCTCGAAACAGACGGTCAGCAGTACGACCCGACGCCGATCATCAACGACCTGCGGCGGATCGTCGATGCCTGGCGGGAATTGCCTACGAGCCAGCGGCAGGTCACGCCGGAGACCGCCCGCCTGCTGCACCACTGGCGGCACCACTCCACTGACGGCATCCGGCCCTTCTTCTGCCAAGTCGAGGCGGTGGAGACCGCGATCTGGCTGACCGAGGTCGCACCCAGATCGGCGACCGGGCGACGCTTCCTCGACCGCCTGCGATCGGCGAACGAGCAGGCCAATCCCGGTCTGGAGCGCCTTGCGCTGAAGCTCGCCACCGGCGCCGGCAAGACGACCGTCATGGCCATGCTCATCGCCTGGCAGACGGTCAACGCCGTACGGCACCCGACCAGCCCCCGGTTCACCCGCGGCTTCCTGGGTGGTCACGCCGGGCCTGACCATCCGAGACCGCCTGCGCGTGCTCCAGTCCAACGACCCCGACAGCTACTACCGCAGCCGCGAACTGGTGCCCGGCGATCTTCTGGGCGTGCTGGACCGAGCCAAGATCGTCATCACCAACTTCCACGCCTTCATGCTCCGAGAAACCCTGGAGCTGTCCAAGGGAGGCCGCGCGCTTCTGGAGGGGCGCGGCCCCGAGCTGCGGACCTCAGAGACCGAGGGAAAGATGCTCCAGCGCGTGATGCCGGAGTTGATGGGCATGAAGAACGTCATGGTGTTCAACGACGAGGCCCACCATTGCTACCGCGAACGCCCCAAGGAGGAGAGCGACGAGGGCGACCTCAAGGGGGACGACCGCAAGGAAGCGGAGAAGAACCGCGAGGCCGCGCGCGTGTGGATCTCCGGGCTGGAAGCGGTGCAGCGCCGGCTCGGCCTGAGCCGCGTCATCGACCTGTCGGCCACGCCGTTTTTTCTCCGCGGCTCCGGCTACGCCGAGGGGACGCTGTTCCCCTGGACCATGAGCGACTTCTCCCTGATGGACGCCATCGAGTGCGGCATCGTCAAGCTGCCTCGCGTCCCGGTCGCGGACAACATCCCCGGCGCGGACATGCCCCGGTTCCGCAATCTCTGGGAGCACGTCGGCAAGGACATGCCGCGGAAAGGCCGCGGCAAGGCCGCCGGTCTCGACCCCTTGAGCATCCCCGTCGAGCTGCAGACCGCGCTCGACGCGCTCTACGGCCATTACGCCAAGACGTTCGAGCAGTGGCAGAAGGCCGGCATCGAAGTGCCTCCTTGCTTCATCGTCGTCTGCAACAACACCTCCACCTCGAAGCTGGTCTACGACTACATCTCCGGGTTCCACCGCCGGAACGGGGACGGCCCCCGCGCGCCGATGCCCGGACGTCTTCCGCTGTTCCGCAACTTCGACGAAAACGGCCATCCTCTCGCCCAACCCCACACGCTGCTGATCGACAGCGAGCAACTGGATTCCGGGGAGGCGCTCGGAGCGGACTTCCGGGCCGCCGCGTCCGACGAGATCGAGCGCTTCCGCAGGGAGATCGTCGAACGCACCGGCGACCGGCGCCAAGCCGACCGCCTGTCGGATCAGGATCTGCTGCGCGAGGTCATGAACACCGTCGGCAAGGCCGGCCGGCTCGGCGGAGGAACCCGTTGCGTGGTATCGGTCTCGATGCTGACGGAGGGCTGGGACGCCCGCACCGTCACGCACGTGCTCGGCGTGCGAGCCTTCGGCACGCAGCTCCTCTGCGAGCAGGTCGTGGGCCGCGCCCTCCGCCGGCAGTCCTACGATCTGAACGAAGACGGCCTGTTCGACGTCGAATACGCCGACGTGCTCGGCATCCCGTTCGACTTCACCGCCAAGCCGGTGGTCATACCGCCGCCGCCCCCGCGCCAAACGGTGCAGGTCAAGGCGATCACGCCGGATCGGGATGCCTGCGAGATCCGCTTTCCACGGGTCCAGGGCTATCGCGTCGAGCTGCCCGCGGAACATGTGGACGCGGCGTTCGACGATAGCTCGACCTTCGTGCTCACGCCCGACATCGTCGGACCTTCCACCACCCACAACGCCGGCATCATCGGCGAAGGAGTGGATCTGGACCTGATCCACCGCAACGGCGTGCGAACGTCCGAGCTGGTCTACCATCTCACCAGGGAGTTGCTCGAACAATGGCGCGAACCTAACCAGGAACCGAAGCTCCACCTGTTCGGCCAGCTCAAACGAATCGCGCGCCGCTGGCTCGATGATCACCTGGTCTGCAAGGGCGGCACGAATCCGGCCCTGTTGATGTACCAGGAGTTGGCCAACCGCGCGTGCGAACGAATCACGCGGGCAATCGTGTCTCGCCACCTGGGTGAACGCGAAGTCAAGGCCGTTCTGGATCCGTACAACTCGGTGGGCTCGACCATTCACGTCAACTTCACCACGTCGAAGCAGACCCGTTGGGAAACGGACCCGCGCCGTTGCCACGTCAACTGGGTGGTATGCGACAGCGACTGGGAAGCGGAGTTCTGCCGCTTCGTCGAGTCACATGAGCGGGTCCGCGCCTACGTCAAGAACCACGGCCTGGGGCTGGAAGTACCGTACCGCGTCGGCTCCGAGGCGCGAACCTACCTCCCCGACTTCATCGTGCTGGTGGACGACGGCCGCGGCGAGGACGACCTGCTGCGTCTCGTGGTCGAGATCAAGGGCTACCGGCGCGAAGACGCCAAAGAGAAGAAGGCGACGATGGAGACCTATTGGGTGCCGGGTGTGAACCGGCTGGGCGCCTTCGGCCGCTGGGCGTTTGCGGAATTCACGGACGTGTACACGATCCTCGACGACTTCGGCGCAGCGGTCGGCGCACAGGTCAACGCACAGTTCGACGAACGGATAGAAGGGCTCCTTGGGGACACTCGGAAGGAGGCAGCCACATGGCTGGCCGCGGCCGGCGGGAGCGAGCCGGACCTGGAGTACGTCCCACGCCGTAGAAGCGAGCCGGGTGAGTGATTCTTGTGGACACATCGGTGGATCGAGCACTTCCGTGCTCCGGATTCAGAACTCCGCGACCGCCTCGATGCGGGTGAGGTCCTCATGCACAAAACGAGTGACGATGACGAGCCACGAGAAGACCTTCGCGTCACCGACAAGGATCCCACGTAGATGGCGAAACGAAAGCAGAGCAAGAGCGTCAAGACCATTACTCACGACGAGGCGTCACGCAAGAACATCCCCACAGCCGAGTACCAGTCGGTGATGGAGAAGTCCGATCAGAGCCCCGTCCACGTGGCCTACGAGCGCCGCAACCGCGACCTCGATCCGCAGCTCGTGTGGCGCGGCAAGGACGAGCAGGACTGGTCCGACCTCGTCGTACAAGCGCCGCCCCTGTTCATCCAGGAGAAGGTCCACCCGAAGGTGCTGATCGACGACCTGCTGCGGCGCAGCAAGGCGGGAGAGCAGTCGGCGGCCGACCAGCTCGATCTCTTCGCCGACTTCAACGGGCTGCCGGACGACAACGCCCGCACCGAGTTCTACCGCCACGACGCCAACTGGTCCAACCGCATGATCCTGGGCGACAGCCTGCAGGTGATGGCCTCCCTGGCCGAGCGCGAAGGGCTGCGCGGCAAGGTCCAGTGCATCTACCTCGACCCACCCTACGGCATCAAGTTCAACTCCAACTTCCAGTGGTCCACCACCAGCCGCGACGTGAGAGACGGCAAGGCCGAGCACATCACCCGCGAGCCCGAGCAAGTCAAAGCGTTCCGCGACACATGGCGCGACGGGATCCACTCCTACTTGACCTACCTACGCGATCGCCTAACCGTCGCGCGGGACCTGCTGAATGAGAGCGGCACCATCTTTGTACAGATCGGCAATGATAACATTCATCGCATACGTGCAATGATGGACGAAATATTTGGAAGAGAGAACTATGTCGGAACTATCGTTTTTCAAAAGACGGGATCAATAGATCAATCCCTGATACCGCAAACGGTCGACTACCTATTGGTCTTTGCCAGAAATATTGATCGAGTCAAGTACCGGCAAGCGTATATCGAGCGCCAGCGCGGGACCACCGCACTCGAGCGGTACGACATGGTGCTAATGCAGGATGGGACTACCCGACGGATAACATCGGAGGAGGCTACATCTGGCAAGGTCAAAGACGCAGTTCGATGTCGACTGACATCACTATCAAGTGCTCGTCCAAAGGGCGACGGCGATCTCCGGAGTTTTGCTTACGAGGGCGTGGAATACACGCCGGGTACGGGGACCTTCAAGTCAAACTTCGAAGGGCTTACCCGACTAGCAGCGGCCGGTCGCCTCCGTGCTGGTCGTCGAGCACTCACCTATCTTCGACGAGTCGATGATTTCCGTGTCGTACCTCTCAGCGACTACTGGGAGTCAGTTCAGATAGGTACGGGTCTTACGTACGTCGTGCAAACGAGTATCAAAGTAGTTCAACGCTGCATCCTGATGGCTACCGACCCGGGCGACCTTGTTCTAGACCCGACGTGCGGATCTGGGACGACGGCCTACGTCGCCGAGCAATGGGGGAGGCGCTGGATCACCATCGACACCTCCCGCGTGGCCTTGGCTCTGGCGCGCTCCCGGGTCATGGGGGCGCGTTATCCCCACTACCTTCTCGCGGACAGCGAAGCGGGCCGCCAGAAGGAAGCAGAGCTCACCAAGGCGGTGCCGTCCGATATCCCCACGGGCGGTGATATTCAGCAGGGCTTCGTGTACGAGCGCGTCCCGCACATCAGCCTGAAGTCGATCGCCAACAACGCCGAGATCGACGTGATCTGGGAGCGCTGCCAGGAGACGCTGGAGCCGTTGCGCACGGAACTGAACACAGCGCTTGGCCGAGCATGGGAGGAGTGGGAGATACCGCCCGAACCCGGCGACCCATGGCCTGATGCGGCTGCAGCGACGTGGAACCGCCTGCGGAGGGCGCAGACCGACCGAGCGAAGACGGCCGCTCTCCGGGCGTTGAACGGCGCACTGGGACGGAACTACACCATCGACGAGGTTCCCGACCAGCCGCTCGACCCGTGGGACGCCGGTGCGACTGACCGACATCGCCGCTGGCGGGAGGCGCGTATCGCCCGGCAGAAGGCGATCGACGAGTCAATCGCCGCGAAGGCGGACTACGAATACCTATACGACAAACCATACGCCGATCGGGGGATCGTCCGAGTCGCCGGGCCGTTCACTGTGGAGAGCCTCGCGCCGCACCGCACGCTCGGCGTCGACGAGAATGACGAACTGATCGACCAACTCGCCGAGAGCAAGGCGGACTACGACGTACAGCAGGACTTCGCGACGACGATCCTGGAACACCTGAAGACGTCAGGGGTCCAACAAGCCCACAAGGAGGATCGGATCTCCTTCACCGCGCTCACTCTTTGGCCGGGCCACTGGATCTGCGCCGAAGGGCGCTACGTCGAAGGTGAGGCGGAAACCGGCGCCGAGCGTCGCGCCGGCATCTTTATCGGCCCTGAGTTCGGCACTGTCTCCCGGCCCGATCTGGTTGAGGCTGTCCGCGAAGCCGCCGACGTGTGAGGTGGTCCCAGTCCTTTGGACAACTCAAGGGGTAGGTTAAGGTGTGACCCGTTGGTTGTCAACCTACCCCTCCTTCGTGAGAAACAGGCGGCGGTAAAAGGGGGTGGGGGTGCGGGGGAGGGGGTGAACGAGCCTGTGGATAATGTGCATATATTCCACGGCTCGTGCACCACACCGTCCTCGGATACCCGCTCAGCCCGCTGGCGCCACCTGATGTCCATGTCGGCTATGCCACCTCCTTTTCGAATTCTGGTTCGCCGTCTCGATACGCTTCGCCCGGCGTGCGGCCGCCCAGCGCCGAGTGCGGGCGGACCTCGTTGTACAACTCAACGACACAACGCTCACGTTACCGGTCCCGAGGAGCACGAGGTTGCCTACGCTTGGCATCCGTGGGCTGGGAGGTTGGTCCGAGTCCATAACGTGATTCGACGGCCGACGGGCGCGATAGCGCGGTGCACGATGGTGGACGGCGAGCCTGCGGTGCGTACGCTGGAGATACCGAAATGGATGCTGGACGCGGCGTGTTGCCGGCACATGCGCCGTCGCACCGAACCGGTAACGAGCGTGGACGCTTTGCAGGCGCTACGCACGTTGCTCGCCGAGGTTTCCCCGTCGCGGGGCGGCGACGAGGTGCCTGATTCTGCGGCGGTACCCTCTGCTGGTGAGAAATCAGGAGGCCACCATGGACGCCAACCGTCGCCGAATTCAACCGAACCGTACGCTCGATCTGTTTGCGCCGAGTCCACCGATCTGGGACCACCTTCCGGAGCGGACCCGCCAGCGGGTGGTCGGTCTTCTCGCGCGTGTCCTGATCGCGCACGCGCGCAGCGAGACGCCCGGCGCGGAGAGGGACACGGATGACCGCTGAGAAGGTTGGTGCCCAACACCGGGCACGTAAGGCGGTCCTGTACGTACGTCAATCGTCGGCGTATCAGGTGACGCACAATCGGGAGAGCCAAGCGCTGCAATACGCCATGCGCGAGCGCCTCACACGGCTTGGCTGGTCTGACATCGAGGTGATCGACGAGGATCTGGGCCGCTCCGCGGCCGACGGCACGGCGCGTGCCGGCTTCGAGCGCATGGTCGCCGAAGTGTGCCTGGGCCACGTGGGGGCGGTCGCCGCACGAGAGGTTTCGCGCTTCGCCCGCAACAGCCGTGACTGGCAACAGTTGGTAGAGATGTGCCGGGTCGTCGACACGCTGCTCATCGATCAGGAGGCCGTCTATGCGCCTCGGCTGGGCAACGACCGGTTGCTGCTTGGCCTCAAGGGTAGTCTCAACGAGTACGAGCTCGATCTGCTGCGCCAGCGTTCGCTTGCAGCCCGCCATGCGAAAGCAAAGCGCGGCGAGCTCGTGGTGGCCGCCCCGGTCGGATTCGTCAAGGTCGGTGACCGATTGGAGAAGGACCCCGATCGGCGAGTGCAGGAGGCAATTCGCCTCATCATCGACAAGGTGGCCGAGCTGGGCAGTGTGCGCCAAGCGCTGCTCTGGTTCCTGGAGCACCGACTCGACCTGCCAACCCGGCAGGACAACGGCGAGATCGTCTGGAAGCGCCCACGCTATTCCACGATCTATAAGGTCATCGCCAACCCTGCCTATGGCGGAGCCTACGCCTACGGCAAGACCGGTGTGACCGTGCGCTATGATGGCGCTGGTGCGACAGTGGGCACGCGGCGCAAGACCCGTGACGAATGGCTGGCTCTGAAGCCCGGCACGCATGAGGGCTACGTGGAGTGGGAGCGTGCCGAAGCGATCCGTATGATGGTGAGCGACAACATCCCGTCTGCCGGTACGCGCGGTGCTCCCAAGCATGGGGCGGCGTTGCTGTCCGGGTTGCTGCGCTGCCGGCGCTGCGGACGCAAGATGACCGTCCAGTACACGGGCAAGCACGGCAACATTCCCCGCTATAGCTGTGTCCGCGGCCGGCTGGATTACGGCGAACCGAACTGCATCGGCTTCGGCGGCCTGCGCGTGGATGACACCGTCGAGGCAGCGGTGCTGGCCGCGATCCAGCCGGCCGCTGTTGAAGCGGCCCTGGCCGCCGAGGAACAGACGATCGCCCGGCGGGACCAAGCGCTCGAACACATGATGCGCGACCTCGAAGCAGCGCGCTATGCGGCCGAACGGGCATTTCGCCAGTACGATGCCGCGGATCCGGAGAACCGACTGGTGACTGGCGAGCTGGAATCCCGCTGGAACAACGCCCTGGTCCGAGTCACGGACATCGAGAAGCGGATCGCGCACCACGATGCGGTCGCGCCGCCATCGACCGATGTCGAGGCGGTCTCATTCACCACATTGGCTGCCGACTTGGCCACGGTGTGGGCGGCGCCGAGCACCGACGTTCGACTGAAGAAGCGGATCGTGCGCACGGTCCTCGAAGAAGCCGTTGGGGACATCGATGACGATACCGCCGAGATCGTTCTGGTACTGCACTGGGCTGGTGGCGCCCATACCGAGCATCGCCTGCCCAAGCGTCGGCGCGGACAGCGTAACACCGCCCCGAACGATACGGTCGAAGCAGTACGTACCCTTGCCCTGATCGCAAAAGATGACGTCATCGCCGGGTTCCTGAACCGCAATGGTCTGACGACCGGTAACGGAAACCGGTGGACCCGTGCACGGGTGACCGCCTTGCGCTCGACGTACAAGATCCCGGTGTTCCGTCCTGACGAATCCGGCAACGAGCCTTGGCTCAACCTTCGCAACGCGGCGGCGTTGGCAGGCGTTGCGCCGCGCACCCTGCGCATCGCGGCCGAACAAGGGAGAATCGACGCCCTTCATCCGTTGAGCGACGGGCCATGGCTGTTCAGCCGCGAGGATCTCGAGGGGACCAGCGGTCAAGAGATCGCGAGGTCTGCCCGTGCTCACCGTCTGCACCCCGCGGTACCGGAGACGAGTCAGAGAAGTCTATTTGAGGAAACAATATAGAGAGATGTGCGCTATCAAGATGGGTTGTAGTACTCCATCCAATCATCTATGACCCGCTGCGCCGCGAAGCCGTCGGCCAGCTCGCGCAGGTACACCGCCTCGTACTTCAGCGATCGCCACAGCCGCTCGATGAACGCGTTGTCCAGACACCGGCCGCGGCCGTCCATCGAACACCGGATGCCGGCGTCCTGCAACGCTGCCGTGAACGCGACGCTGGTGAACTGGCTGCCCTGATCGGTGTTGAAGATCTCCGGCGTCCCGTAGCGCTCCAGCGCCTCGCTCAACGCCTCCAGGCAGAACTCGGTGTCCATGGTGTTGCTCAGCCGCCACGCCAGCACCCGCCGCGTGGCCCAGTCCATGACCGCCACCAGGTACAGGAACCCGCCCTGCACCGGGATGTAGGTGATGTCGGCGCACCACGCGTGGTTCGCCCGCTCGATCGCAACACCTCGCAGCAGATACGGATAGACGCGGTGCTCGGGGTTCGCCACGGTGGTCCGCGGCTTGCGGTAGATCGCCTCCAGGCCCAGCAGCCGCATCAGCCGCCGCACCCGGTGCCGACCAACCGTCACTCCCTCGCGCCCCAGGTGGCGCGCCATCTGGCGGCTGCCGTAGAACGGGTAGCTCAGATACAGCTCGTCGATGCGCCGCATCAGCCCCAGCGTCTCGGCGCTGGGTCCGCTCGGCTGGTAGTACTGCGTCGAGCGGTTCAGAGCCAGCAGCCGGCACTGAGCACTCAGGCTCAGGGTCCGGTGGTCGCGTTCGGTCATCTCCCGCCGTTGCTGCACGCTCAGCGCCCGAGCCCGCGTGATAAAAAATCGCGCTCCACGGTCAACTCGCCGATCTTCGCGTGCAGGTCATGGATGACCGTCTCCTGATCGGCGTGCCGGACGCTGGCGCCCCCGGCGAACACCTCCTGCAGACCCTCCAGCGCTTGGCGCTTCCAGCCTGAGACCTGGTTCGGGTGCACCTCGTGCTTGGCAGCGATCGCCTGGATCGGGCGGTCGCCGCGCAGCGCCTCCACCGCCACCTGTGCTTTGAACTTCGCTGTGAACCGGCGCCGTTTCGTCGCCATCTCGTTGGCCCTCCTCCTGGCCAGGGTTACACCTTAACCACCTGTCCAGTTTTCCGGGACCACCTCAACCCCTGCCCGTGACAATCCCCTTAAGCCGATATTTCACAAGTACAACATCTTTGCATATCAACAGGAATTTCGTATTGCAGTGCTCCCGACACACGAGCAGGAGAGCCCATTGATTCTTGACATAGGAGACATATCAGACCTCGCCGTCATGGTAGAGACCGGTTCTATACGTGTCAAAGCATCTGTTGATAATGACACTATAGACGTTCGTATTCGAACAGGACCGTTACTAAGTCTTACAGGACAACGGTAAGCTGAGCTAGAACGGCACCACCTCTTCAAGCTCTCGCGTTGAAATTGGAACTCGCGTGGGAAGGGCATCCAGCACGTCCGCGATGTTGTCGTCTTCCAGAATCTCGGCGCCGTACTTGATCTGTTCGTGGATCCACGGGACGTGCGTATGGTGGACGGCCGACTTGAGGAAATAGAGCGGGCGTCCCAGTCGAATCGCCTCCCATCCTTGATACTGCGTACCGCTTCCCTCCCGGGCTTCGATGATGACGGTTGCCGGCGATAGGAGCGCCATGGTCCGGTTGCGCAACGCGAAGAACCACTTCTGAACGACGGTCCCCGGAGCGAACTGGGATACGACCACATGGTGGCGGACGATCGTCTCTTGAAGCCGCGCATTGCTGCGGGGTGTCGCTTGCTCAAGGGGCGTACCCAGCACGGCGATCGTACGGCCGCCGCACTGCAGGGCCGTTTCGTGGGCCACGGTGTCGATGCCCAGAGCCAAGCCACTCAAAACTGCGATCTTTCGTCTGACCAGCTCAGCCGCCAGTCGACGGGTTCGTCGGACTCCCTCCGGAGACGGATGACGCGATCCTACGACCGAAACGATCCGGCCTTCAGAGAAGATCGAGGGATCGCCAGCGACCCACAACCGGGGCGGGGCGTGCTTGCGCTCAATCTCGTTGAGGGGACCGATCAGGTCCTCGACGGACTTCGTCACAACTCCATCGAGGCAACGGCGCGGCCGTACCTTCCTTGATGCAGGGACCTCACTGCACCGCCAGGAAATCGACCAGTTTGGTTCGTTTCTTGGCGCGGGCGATGTCAAGCGCCGTCTGCCCGTCGCCGTCCTGCCTGCCGACGTCCACCCCGCGCTCCACCAGCAGGCGCACCAGGGGCACTCCGGCACCGGAGCTGACCGCCACGTGCAGGGCCGTTTCGCCGCTCTTGCTCATCACCTGGTTCGGGTCGCAGCCGTGGTCCAGGAACCAGGTCACGCCCTGCAGGCTGCGCATGTTGACCGCGCAGCCGAGCGGGTTGTAGCCTCCGTGGTGGGCCGTGCCGCGCGTGCCGTTCATGTCGATGGCGTCGTGGCGCAGCAGCGACTCCAGGACGTCGAATTGGCCGTCGCATGCCAGGTGGTTGGGTGTGTCGTCATCGCTCAGGCGGGCGCCCCGCTCCAGCAGCAGGTCGGCGATCGCGCCGTTGTCGGCCCAGCACGCCTGATCGAGCGCCGTGGCGGGGTCGGCGCCGTGCTCCAGCAGCAGCGTCGCCGTGGTCAGGCGATCCTCGTCGCTGCCCGCCTTGCAGCGGGCGCAGTAGTGCAACGGCAGCCAGGAGCCGTCGCGCGAGTCGGGATCGGCCTGCGCCGCCGCTTCGGGCGACTCCGCCAGGATGCGGGCGACCCGCTCGTGGTCGGCGATCGCGCACGCGGTGTAGAGGTCCAGATTACCCGCGACGCGTTCCAGCAGCACCGGCACGTACTCCGTGCAGCCCATGGCGGCCACGGTCACCGCGTCCACCAGGTAGTAGCTGCCGCGTAGCATCGGGTCGGCGCCGTGCGCGAGCAGCAGCCGCACCGTCTCGTTGTGGCCGGCCGTCTTCGGAGCAGTCTTCTTGAACTCCACCGTGCGGTGCAGCGGCCGGTAGCGGTGCGCGGTGGGCGCCAGCACGTTGACGTCCGCCCCCTGCTCGATCAGGAACGCGACCAGCTCGTCATGGCCGCCGTAGCAGGCGTTCATGAGCACCTGCCAGTAGCCGGCGGTCTCCGCATCGGCCTTGACCGCCGCCCGTACCGCTTTCAGGTCGCCCCTGCCGGCGGCTCCCGCCGCGGCCTTCGCCTTCGCCTTGTCCATGGCGGCGAGCGTATCAGGGTCGCGGCAAGGCCGCGATCTCGTGTTGTTGAATGGGCTTCTGTTGGCGCAGGATGAGCGCATGAGCTTGAAGGTCTACGATTTTCACACCGACATCGCCAACGTGCTGGTGACGCCGCAGATCCGCTGCCGGTTCATGAAGATGGAGGTCGGGCAGGAAGCCGGCGGCCACACTCATGACCTGGGGCAGGAGATCTTCCTGGTGCTGCAAGGGCGGGCGGAGTTCGAGGTCGACGGCGAGCGCGCCACCCTGGGGCCGGGCGAGTTCTGCATCGCCCTGGTCGACCAGTACCACAGCGTGCGCAACGTCGGCGACGAGGAGATGATCATGTTCCTGTCGGTCACCCCTCACATCCAGCCGACCCACACGTTCTGGAACGAGGACGGCACCAAAAAGCCGCCGCGGTTCATGCCGGCCGGCAGCTACGACGAGCCGGCGGACCGCGACACCCCGACGGCGGAGCTGGCCGAACGCCATACGGCGGCGGCCGCGGCGCTCGCGGAGTCGGCTGCCGCGGCCGGCAACGTCCAGCAGCAAGAGGCCGACCGCTGCGTGCAGGCGCTTGAGGCCGGGGACGAACAGGCCGCCGAGGCTGCGCGCGAACGGATGTGGAACGCGGTGTCCGACGTGCTCGGCCGGGCCATGGCGCTCGGCGACACGTGGAACACGTTCGCCGCCCGCACCGCAGATCCGCCGGCCGGCGCACCGGACGCATGAGCCGCCTCCGTGTCGGCGTGGTGGGCTGCGGGGCGATCGCCCAGATCCACCACCTGCCCAACCTCACCGCGCTGCACGAGCACTTCGAGGTGTCCGTGGTGTGTGACGTGTCGCCCTCGGCTGCCGCTGCCGCCGCGCGCCGCTTCCACGTGCCCGAGCACGTCACCGACTACCGGCGCGTGCTCGACAGCGACGTGGACGCGGTGGTGCTGTGCCACACCGACCCCAAGACGGAGGCGGCAATCGCCACCCTGCAGGCCGGCAAGCACCTGTTCATCGAGAAGCCGGTCTGCTTCTCCCTGCAGGAGATGGACGCCATGATCGCCGCCCACAGCTCGGGGCTGGTGGCGCAGGCGGCCTACGTGAAGGTGTACGAGCCCGGCTTCGAGCTGGCGCAGCAGGCGGTGGGGCGCATGGACAACATCCGCTTCGTGCAGATCAATCACCTGCACCCGGACAACCGGCTGCACCTGCAGCAGTTCGACCTGGAGCGCTTCGACGATCATCCGGCCGGCAGCCTGGAGGCGGCGACGGAGGCGCGGCGCGCCGCCTACCGGCAGGCGATCGGCGAGGTGGACGCGGAGCTGGAGCGCGCCTTCGGCCTGCTGACCGGCAGCATGATCCACGACCTGTACACGCTGAGGGTGATGGTCGGCCGGCCCAGCGACGTGATCGGCGTGGAGATCTGGCGCGAAGGCCGCGCCGTCACCTGCACCCTGGGGTTTCCGAACGGCGCCCGCTGCGTCGCCACCTGGATCGACCTGCCCGACCTGTGGGATTTCTACGAGACGCTGGAGATCTACGGCGACGCGCAGCGCGTCCTGCTCTCCTATCCGACCGGGTTCGCGCGCGGCATCCCCTGCACGCTCACGGTGCAGGGCAGCGACGAGGAGGGCAGGGCTTACCGCAGCGAGCCGGCCGTCGACTGGGAGAGCGCCTTCGCCCGCGAGCTCCGCCATTTCCACGCAAGCGTGGTCGACGGCGTCCCCAACCGCACGCCACTGGCCGACGCCCGCCACGACGTGAGCCTCATCATCGACATCGTCCGCCGGTATCAGGCGTCGCCGGGCACCGGAGCACCCGGATGCTGAAGACCTCCCTGATCCATCCGGGCATCCTGCGCGCGCTCGGGCGCGCCGGCCACGGGTCGCAGATCCTCATCGCCGACGGCAACTACCCGGCCGGCACGACCCTGGGACCCAACGCGGAGCTGGTGAGTCTGAACCTGGCGCCCGGCATCGTCACCGCGACGCAGGTGCTCGAAGCCGTGGCGTCGGCGGTGCCGGTCGAGGCGGCCGCGGTGATGCAGACCGTCAAGGACGGTCCGTATGCGCTGGCCGAGCCGCCGCCGATCTGGGCGGAGTTCGACGCCATCCTGGCCGCGGCCGGCTTCAACGGCGAGCTCGAGGAGATCGAGCGCTTCGCCTTCTACCAGGCGGGACGCGCCCCCGAGGTGGCGCTTACCGTCGCCACCGCCGAGCAGCGCATCTACGCCAACATCCTGCTGACCATCGGCGTCGTCAAGCCGGACTGAGGGGACGGACCATGGCTACCACCACATCGCCGATCGACGGCCGCGACTGGAGCGCCCCGGGCCCCTATCCCGACCCGGCGATCGAGGTGCTCGATCCGCGCTTCGCGTCCTTCAAGCTCAACAACACCGCCGTGGAGCGGCTGTTCACCGGCGCGCGCTGGGCCGAGGGCCCGGTCTGGTTCGGGGATCACGGCTGCCTGCTGTTCAGCGATATCCCCAACAACCGGATCCTGCGCTTCGATGCCGCCGGCGGCGGTGTGAGCGAGTTCCGGCGCCCTTCCAACAACACCAACGGCCACTGCCGCGACGCGCAGGGCCGGCTGCTGTCCTGCGAGCACGACACCCGCCGGGTGACCCGCACCGAGCACGACGGCACGGTGACCGTGCTGCTGGACCGCTTCGACGGCAAGCCGCTGAACGCGCCCAACGACATCTGCACGCACCCGGACGGGTCGATCTGGTTCACCGATCCCGGCTACGGGACGCTGTTCCAGTACGAGGGCCACTGGGCCGACCACGAGCTGCCGGCCCGCGTCTACCGGCTCGACCCCGCAACCGGGCACGCGACGGTGGCCGTGGACGACATGGTGATGCCCAACGGCCTGTGCTTCTCGCCCGATCACGCGCGCCTGTACGTAGTGGAGACCGGGGCCTCGCATCACCCCGGCTGCCCGCGCGTGATTTACGTCTACGACCTGGAGGGCGGCCGGCCGCGCCGGCAGCGGGTGTTCGCCGACATGCAGCCGGGCAGCTCCGACGGGGTACGCGCCGACATCCACGGCAACCTGTGGGCCGCCGCGGGCTGGGGCGGCCCCGGCTTCGACGGCGTGCACTGCTTCTCGCGGGAGGGCGAACTCCTCGGCCGGATCCACCTCCCGGAACCCTGTGCCAACCTCTGCTTCGGAGGGGTCAAGAAGAACCGGCTGTTCATGGCCGCCAGCCAGTCGCTATACGCCGTCTACCTGGAAACCGTCGGGGCGCAGAGCCCGTAGCCCCGGTACGCCGCCCGCCCGGGGTGCCCGGTCACACGATGTCGGGACGCGGATCGCCGATCGAGCCGGCGTAGTAGAGCGGCATGAAGGCGAGCCGCTGCTCGGGCAGCCGGGACCAGGTTCCCGAGTACAGAACGACGCCGTCGGCGCAGTTGGGATAGGCATCCAGCATCAGGTGCAGGCTGCGCAGGCTGCCTCGCGAGCCGGACTTCACCTCGACGGGCACGATCCGGCCGTCGCGGACCGCAAGGTAGTCGACCTCGGCGCTCGATCCGCGTGCGTCCCGCACCCAGTAGAACAGCTCCGAACCGCCGGAGGCGATCAGCTCCTGCGCCGCGAACTGCGCCGCCAGCGCGCCCCGGTACATGGCGAGCAGATCGTGCTCGCGGAGTTCCAGCTCGACGGGAACGCGACACAGGGTCTGCAGCAGGCCGATGTCGAGCAGCGCCGCCTTGAAGCGGCGGTCGCTGGCGCTTGCGCCGAGCGGCAGGCCGGACGGGTCGCACGAAGGGATCTTGTGGATCACGCGAGCCTTGCGCAGCAGATCGAACGCGCGGCGGTTGGTAGGTCCCGAGTGGTCGCGGTCCAGGCGCGTGTACTTGATCTGTTCGCCGATGGTGCGCGCTACGGAGAGGAGCACCGTGTCCAGGCAGGTCGGATCCGCGCGGGGCGCGTACTTCGCGAAGTCCTCGCGGCAGGTCCCGATGATCTCCATCTGTACCGTGGAGGCGGCCACGATCGATCCGGTGCGACAGTACTCCTGTACGCTTTCCGGCATCCCGCCGACGAAGAAAAAGGTCTTCAGCTCGTGCAACAGCCGGCGTTGCACGGCTTCGTCCACCTCCGACGGATGCTCGATAACGCTGTCGGCGGCGACGCGGTTGCCGATCGCCAACAGGTACTCGCGAAAGGTCATGGGGTAGAGGTGCAACTCCTGCAGGCGCCCGACCGGCACCGGGATCTCTGCCATCGCGAACTCCAGCAGCGATCCGGCGGCGATGACGTGCAACTCGGGGATCTGCTCATAGAGGTAACGCAGCGCCATGATCGCGCGAGGGCATGCCTGCACCTCGTCCAGGAACAGCAGCGTGCTCCCCGCAACGATGCGCCTGCCGCTGTCCAGCTCAAGACGCCGTAGCACGGTCCGAGCATCCAGGTCGTCTCCGAAGCAGTCGTGCAGGTCGCGGCGCTTTTCCAGATCGACCTTGACCAGCTCCTCGAACTCCATGGCGGCGAAGCGCTCGATCAGCCAGGTCTTGCCCACCTGTCGTGCCCCTCTGACGATGAGCGGCTTGCGCCGTCGTGCGGACTTCCACCTGACAAGCTGTTCCTGCGCGAACCGATACATGCCCATGACTGCGAAAGGTCCTCTCTTTCCTGTCTCGATCCGTTAGAAAATCAGGGTTATTTCTAAAGGATCATACCATGAATGCCGGGCCCGTGCCGCTCTCCGCAGCGACGCCGGCAACGGGCAAGCCGTCCCGTTGAACGCGGTGCCGCGATGTGCGAGCGCATCGCCGTCGAAGCAGGTACGCTCGGGCCGATGACGCCTGAATTGTCCGAGTGGGAACCGATCGACCGTCACGCGGAGCCGTTCCGCGTGCTGGTGACGCTGGGGGAGAGCACTACCGCCGGCGGCTGGAGCTCCGTCAGGGAGCGCTGCTGGGCCTCGGTGCTGGCCGCGCTGATCAGCGACTTCCAGGACGAGCCGGTGCGTCTCGTCAACGCCGGCATCGGCGCCAACGTGATCTCCGACCGGGTGCCCGTCTATCTCCACTCCGGCAGGCCGGCCGCCAGCGAGCGGATCGGCAAGCACGTGATCGACCACGCACCCGACCTGCTGGTGGTCTCCTACGGCCTCAACGACGCGCGCGGCGGCACGCCGGCGGAGCTGTTCCGCGCCGAGCTCGCAGCCCTGATCGGGGCGATCCGGCACGGCTGCGATCCGCTCATCGTCCTGCTCGGCCCCTACTTCATGACCGCATTCCGCGGCCATGCCCACTTCGACCACGCGGACCTGCAGGTGTTCGAGTGCTTCAACCTGGTGACCGAACAGGTGGCGCGGGAGACGGACTGCCTGTTCTGCGACGTCCTGCATGCCTACGGCGGATCGCCGTGGATGGTCCACGAAGACGGCGTGCACGCCAACGACCTCGGACACCGCCTGGTCGCGCACCGGGTATTCGAGACCCTGGCGCAGCACTGTTCGGGCCTGGCGGTTCGTACCAAGCGGCTGGAGCGCGAGAGCGAGCGCTGGCGGGACGAATCGACGCTCAGGGCGGACTACGGGTACTGACCGTGGCCGATTCACTACGACGACAGTGAGAGCCCCCGCGTCTGGCCGCCGAACGCGTCTGCTGATAGACGGGTGCAAGGTGACGCGCAATGCCGAGGGATGGCTCGTGGCTGCGCCAAGGAACGTGTTCCTTCGCGACTGGAAGGAACAGGAAACGTTCCTTGAAGTCAGCGTCGAGCATCCAGGGATTCGCGAGAGCTTCCCCGTACCCTTGAGAAGAGGTCCCCGCGGCTATCTTGTCGCTGGACTGAGCCTTCCGGAGCGTGGCCCATTCGGTTTGGCGCGCGTTTCCGTGCACATGAGATACCATCGAAGCAAACCACTCGGTGGGTGCACCTTCTGGTATTGGCCGAGCCTGAGGGGACTGCGCGGTTGCGTCTTCGATGCGGCCTGCGCGCCCGGGAATCTCGCGGAAGCACATCTCGATCACATCATCAGGACGAACGGGCGGATTTCGCTGTCGGCGGACGCGTCGCATATGTGCCGCCTGGCTTTCGAGGTTGACGGAAGGATCGTCTCCTTCCTTCTCCGAGGAGGTCGTGCGATCGAGGCCCGGTAACGGTCCCGCGCTGCACTCATCGCCTCGACATCGCAGTCCCGACCAGGCACTCTCGGTGGCGTAGGCAAGGAGGAACGAATGGACCCGCTGCAGCGCGTACGGCTTGGAACGACGGAATTGAAGGTGACCAGGGTGAGCCTGGGCTGCGCGCCGATCGGCGGCCTCTACAGCAACATTCCAGACGAGCAGGCGACCCAAGTCGTACGCACGGCGCTCGAGGCCGGCATCAACTTCATCGATACCGCCGCGCTGTACGGGGCCGGCACCAGCGAGCGGCGGGTCGGCGCCGCGCTGCGCGGCGTGGCGCGCGACAGCTACGTGCTGGCGACCAAGGTCGGCTGGCGGTTCGAGCACGTGCCGGGACCCAGCGGATTCTCCGAGTACTGGGACAGCCCCGGCGCCTGGATGGTCGAGTGCCACAACGACTACAGCGCGGACTGGGTCGAGCGGTCGCTGGAGAACAGCCTGACGCGCCTGGGCATCGACCGGCTGGACGTCGTGCACATCCATGATCCGGACGAGGACGAGCACTTCGCGGAAGTGATGGACGGCGCCTACCCGGTGCTGGACCGGCTGCGCTCGCAGGGCGTGATCGGCGCGGTCGGCGCCGGCATGAACCAGAGCGAGATGCTCTCGCGCCTGGCGCGCGCCGGCGACTTCGACTGCTTCCTGCTGGCCGGCCGCTACACGATCCTGGAGCAGGGGGCGCTGGACGAGCTGCTGCCGCTGTGCCTGGAGAAGGACATCAGCATCATCGCCGGCGGCACCTACAACTCGGGCATCCTGGCCACCGGCTCGCAGGGCGGCCCCGACGGCGCGCGCTACGACTACATGGAGGCGCCGCCGGAGATCGTGGCCAAGGTACGGGGACTCGAAGAGGCTGCCGCGAACCACGCGGTCGACCTGCGCGCAGCCGCCAGCCAGTTCGCGCTGGCCCACCCGGCAGTCGCCTGCATCGTGCCGGGCACGCGCCGGCCGGAGCGGGTGCTGGACAACCTGGAGCTGGTGCGCGCGGAGATCCCGTCAGCGTTCTGGGACGAGCTGCGCGACCGCGAGCTGATCCGGTCCGAGGCGCCGGTTCCGGGCCGACGCGGTGGCCCTGCCTGACGCTCAGGCGGAGCCGGTGCCGTTGCGCGCCGCCGCGCCCACCAGCTCCGCGAACTCCGCCGCTTCGACCACCTCGGTCTCCAGCAGGCGCGCGGCGACCGACTCCAGCGCCGGGCGCTGCTCGCGCAACAGGTCCAGCACCGTCTGGTAGCGCTCGGCGATGGTCCGCGCGGTCTCCTCGTCGATGTACTGCTGCGTGGACTCGGAGTACTCGCGGTTGACCACGTGGCCGGCTTGGCCGAGCAGCGGGCTCTCCTGGCGGTAGGGCAGGCGGACGTTGGCGAACTTCTCGCTCATGCCGTAGTCGGTGACCATCCGCTTGGCCATGTCGGTCGCGCGGTCCAGGTCGTTGGCGGCGCCGGTGGAGATCTCCCCGAACATGACCTCTTCGGCCCCGCGGCCGCCGAGCAGCACGTCGACCCGTCCCAGGATGTCGCTCTCGGTGAGCAGGAAGCGGTCCTCGGCAGGGGTCTGCATGGTGTAGCCGAGCGCACCCATGCCACGCGGCACGATGGAGATCTTGCGCACCGGATCGGCGTCCGGCGTGTGATGGGCGACCAGCGCGTGCCCGGCTTCGTGGTAGGCGACGATCCGCTTTTCCTTGGGGTTGAGCACCCGGCTGCGTTTCTCCAGCCCGGCCACGACCTTGTCGATCGCTTCGCTGAAGTCGGCCTGCGCCACCGTCTTGCGGCGCGCGCGCACCGCCAGCAGGGCCGCCTCGTTGACGATGTTGGCGAGGTCGGCGCCGGCGAAGCCGGGCGTGGCGCGCGCCACCTCCAGCAGGTCGACCTCCGGCGCCAGCTTCACCTGCGCGCTGTGGATCTTCAGGATCGCCTCGCGGCCCGACAGGTCGGGCTTGTCGACCAGCACTTGCCGGTCGAAGCGCCCGGGGCGCAGCAGCGCGGCGTCCAGCACCTCCGGCCGGTTGGTGGCGCCCAGGATGATCACCCCGGAGCGCGCGTCGAAGCCGTCCATCTCCACCAGGAGCTGGTTGAGGGTCTGCTCGCGCTCGTCGTTGCCGCCGGCGATGGCCACGCCGCGGCTCTTGCCGATGGCGTCCAGCTCGTCGATGAAGATGATGCAGGGCGACTTCTCGCGCGCCTGCTTGAACAGGTCGCGTACGCGCGCCGCGCCCACGCCGACGAACATCTCCACGAAGTCGGCGCCGTTGAGGCGGAAGAAGGTGACCTCGGCCTCGCCTGCCACCGCCCGCGCCAAGAGCGTCTTGCCGGTGCCCGGCGCCCCCACCAGCAGCACGCCCTTGGGGATCTTGCCGCCGATCTCGACATAGCGATCCGGGTTCTTGAGGAAGTCGACGACCTCCTCCAGCTCGGCCTTGGCCTCGTCCGCGCCGGCGACGTCCGCGAAGCGCACGCCGGTCTCTCCCTCGGCCACCACCTGGGCGCGCGACTTGCCGAACGCCATCACGTTGGAGCCCATCGAGCCGAGCCGCTTGAACATGAAGCGCCACACCACGAACATCAGCCCGAGCGGGATCACCCACTGCAGCACCAGCCCGAGCAGCGGGCGGTTGCCACGTGGGACGGCGAAGTACTGGACGCCCTGCTGGTCGAGCAGTTCCACGAACCCGGGGTCGTCGACCCGCACGGCGCGCCATTCCTGAATATTCGCGGGGCTCGCGGCACCCGAGTCCTGCAGGCGTGTCAATTCCTGTTCGGTGACGTTGTAGCCTATGTACTGGTCCTCGGTGATGCGCACGCGCTTGATCTGCCCGTTGCTGACGAGGGCCTTGAACGTGCTGTACTCCACCATCGACGCGCCCTGCTGGCTGGAGAACAGCGAGTTGAACAGGAGCAGCGCGGCGGCGGCGATGACGATGTACCACAGCGAGAAGCGGAACTGGCCGCGGCTCGGCGGCTTGAGGAGAGGCGGCTCTTCCTGCGGACCACCGTCGGACTTCGGGGTCTGCCGAAGCCGCCACTGGCCGTTGCCGGCCGGCGTCGGGCGACCGCGTTCGTCTGGGTCGGTCATGGTTGCGCCTCCATCCTCAAGGTAGTGACGTCCAGGATCGGCGGTCCAGGCAATTGACAGGCCCGGCGGTTACCGGGTAGAAAGAGTTGTCGGTCCGGTCAATGTCGCCGTTGGCGGCACCCGGGCCAGGCCGCTCGGATGGGGCCCCATCCGGGTGGGGCGTCTGGACGCCCGTGCCAACGAGACTCTTGCAGTAAGGAGGTAGTTGAGCGATGGACAATTCTGGAGCCCGTGTGAGGTATCTCACGGGCTAGACACCAGGGCCGCCCTTCGGGGCGGCCCTTTCGCTTTAACGGCCTCACGCATCGGGCAGGGTCGGGCTGGCGCGGCCGCGGGTGAGGAGCTCGAAGGCGTGCGCGATGCGCACCAGGGTGGGCTCGCTGAAGGCGGTGCCGGTGAACATGACGCCGCGCGGCTCGATCGGGGAGGCGCTGCCGTCAGGTGCTGGTACGAACCCGAGCGGGACCGCCACCGACGGATAACCGGCGCGCGCGGCCACCGACGATCCCGAGCCGTTCGGGAACACCAGGGCGTCCAGCCCGTGCTCCTCCAGCGTGGCGTCGATGCCCTCGGTCCGGCACAGGCGCAGGTCCTCCGCGCGGGCGTTGAGGTATTCCGCCTCGTCCATGCGGCCGGAAGTCTCGTGCTCGGCGCGCAGCAGCCATACCTGTCCGTAACGCAGTGCCTGATCCGCGTGGGCGGCGTTGAAGGCGATCAGGTCGGCGAGTGTCCGGCACGGGGCGCCGGGGCCGAGCCGCCGCAGGTAGGCGTTCATCGCCGCCTTGAACTCGTACAGGAGCACCGGCGACCATGCGATGGCGTCGTGGGTGGCGATGTCGGCCGGGTCGACCACCTCGGCGCCGCCCTCGACGAGCGCGGCGCGGACCTGCTCCAGCGTGTCCTGCCACCGCTCGCCCTGCCACCGCTCGCCCTGCTCGTCCCAGAACCCGGCCCGCGGGATGCCGATGCGCGCGCCCCGCAGGCCGTCGCGGCGCAGGTGCGCCCGGAAGTCGAAGTCCGGCGCGCCGTGCGTGGCCGCGTCTTCATGGTCCGGGCCGGCGATCACGGCGAGCACGCGGGCGGCGTCCTCGACGCTGCGCGCGAACGGTCCGGCGGTGTCCTGACTGAAGGCGATCGGCACGATGCCGGTCCGGGACACCAGCCCGACGGTCGGCTTGATGCCGACGATGCCGTTGGCGAAGGCGGGCACCAGGATGGAGCCCGCGGTCTCGGTGCCGATCGCCGCCGGGCACAGGCCGGCGGCCACGGCGGCGGCCGATCCGGAGCTGGAGGTGGACACCGGCAGCGCCGGGTGGTGGGGGTTGATCACCTGCCCGCCGAGCGAGCTGTAGCCGCCGGGCATGCCGGTGGACAGGTAGTTGGCCAGCTCGGTCATGTTGGTCTTGCCGATGATCAGCGCCCCGGCGGTGCGCAGGCGCTGCACCAGCGGCGCATCCGCCGGCGCGAAGGAGTCGGCCAGCGCCAGCGCGCCGGCGCTGGTGGCCATCGACCCGCCGCCGGGGCCGCCGGTGTCGACGTTGTCCTTGAGGAGCACCGGCACCCCGTGCAGGGGACCCATGGCAGCGCCGGCGCTCCGCTCGGCGTCGAGCCGCCGGGCCGTCCACTGCGCGTCGGGGTCGACGCGCAGCACCGTGTTGAGCTTCGGGCCGGCGCGGTCGACGGCAGCGATGCGGGCGAGCGAGCGCGCCAGCTCGGCCTGAGCCGTGGTGTGGCCGCGGCGATAGGCGTCGAGCAGCCGGCGGATCGCGTCGTCGGGTCCGGTGGCTTTCATCGTCATCGGACCAGCGTACCTGGTCATCGGACCAACGTACTCTGGCACACTCGTACCGTCTCAGGGAGGTTGGGGAGAAGTGGCGAAGATCGAGAAGTTCAAGGGATACGGGGGAGACCCGCGCGGGACGAAACCCGATGTCCCGCCGGCCGCCAACGTGGTGACGCCCCGCGACGGCACCCCCGTGCGCTACCCCGGCTGCGACGGCGTCGGCGTGCGCGTGGTGCACCCGTCCAATCCGCGCGCGCCGGCAGAGGCGATGGGGCTGGTGATGTTCTACCTGCCGCCGCACGTGAAGATGGAGCCGCGCGGCCACCTCCCGGAGGAGTGCTACGTGATCCTGCGCGGGCGCGGCGTGATGACCCTCAACGGCGAGCGGCGCGAGGTGTCGGCCGGCACCTTCATCCACCTGCCGCCTTGGTGCGAGCACGGCATCGAGAACACCGGCGACGAGACCCTGGAGGTGCTGATCTGCACCGCGCCGCCGAACCGGTAGCGGCCGGGTGCGAACCGGGCTAGCCGATGTCCATCTTGTGGCAGTACGAGCCCTGGAGCAGGTTGTTCGGAATCAGCGCGTCCGAGCCGGTCCCGCCGGCGTCATCCCACCACTCGTATCCCCCCACGCCGCACAGGCCAAGACGGGTCTGGCCGCGGTCCACTTCGTAGATCGCCGATGCTCCCGCCCTGAACGTGGACGTGCCGGCCGGATTGACCCGTACCGGTGAGTGCAGGTAGGTCAGCTCTGCCGTCGTGGTCGTCGTCGTCGAGCAGCCCACGAGCACCGCCAGCCCCAGGATCCCCACGATCGACCGAAGTACTCCCCGATTGCGCATACCGTTCCCCTCCCAGCACGCATGGGTGCCGGGTCACTCTGGACCAGCCGGCGGGGCCGCGCAACCGGGAACGGGTCTTCTCGTCAAGGCGGCCGGGGAGGGCGCCCTGCATCGCCACCGGATCGGCAAAGCAGGAACTCGGGAGGAAGCGATCGATTCTTAGTACCTTGAAAAAGAAACGAACGTTTTCTAAGATCCGGGCGGGGAAAGGAGCGTTTCCGAGCGATGCCTCGCCAGACCGGTCGATACCGCATCACCTGCACCCTTGGGGAGCAGGTCCGGGCGTTCGTCCCGTATCCGCTGCCCCCGACGGATCCCCCGCTGGCCATGGATGCAGCGGCCACAAAGCTCCACGCCGACGCGCTGGCCGCTCTCTCCCGCCTCGCGGTAGCGGGTGCGATGGTGCCGGATACCGACTGGTTTCTCTACGGGTTTGTCCGCAAGGAGGCGGTGATCACCTCGCGGATCGAGGGCACACAGGCGACGCTGCCCGATCTCGTCACCTACGAAGCGACCGATCGCGCCGAACGCCCCGAGGATGTCGAGGAGGTCTGCAACTACGTGGATGCTCTCGCGCTCGCGCGCCGGCAGCTTGCGGGTCCGAACGGGCTGCCGCTCAGCGGGCGCCTGTTGCGCGAAGCGCACCGGATTCTCATGAGCGGCGCCGGCGGCGCGGACAAGCTTCCCGGCGAGCTGCGCCGCTCGCAGAACTGGATCGGCGGCAGCCGGCCGGGCAACGCCCGCTTCGTCCCCCCGCCGCCCGAGGAGGTGCCGGACGCGCTGTCGATGCTGGAGCGATGGTGGCATGCCGAGTGCGATCTGCCGCCGCTGGTGCGGGCCGGCCTCGCGCATGTGCAGTTCGAGACGATTCATCCGTTCCTGGACGGCAACGGCCGCATCGGACGGCTGCTGATCGCGCTGCTCATCGAGCACTGGGGGCTGCTCGACCAGCCGCTGCTCTATCTCAGCGTGGCGTTCCGGCGGGCGCAACCGGAGTACTACGCACGGCTCGGCGCCGTGCGCACCGACGGCGACTGGGAGGGCTGGAACCGGTTCTTCCTGGAGTGCGTGCGCGAGGCGGCCGACGACGGCGTGCGCGTAGCCCGCGAGCTCCACGCCATCGTCGGGCGCGACCGCGGCCGCATCCTGGCCCACGACCGATCAACCGTCGCCGCCGTTCAGTTGCTTGAACGACTGCCATCCAATCCTGTGATCACTGCTCCCAAGGCGGCCGAGATCCTCCGCCTGACGGCGCCCCCGGTCCGCAAGGCGATCGAGTTGCTGGAGAGCCTGGGCGTGCTGCGCGAGATCAGCGGCAAGCGCCGCGGGCGCGCCTACGCCTACCGCGAGTACCTGGACGCGCTGATCGGCGACGACGGGTGAGCCGGGGCTCGCCCGGGCCGGCTTACGTCGGCCAGGGGAAGGCGACGGTCGGCTGATTGACGAAGCGCTGGACGCGGAGCAGCAACCGGGCGCCGGCGCCGGGCTCCAGGCGCACGTGCAGGGCGGTGCCTCCCACCTCGGTGCGCTCGCCGTCGATGGCGACGCTGTCGATGGTGTGCTCGGCGAAGGCGCCCGACTGCAGCACCAGGTTCTTCGCGTGCACGGGGTCCAGGTTGACGAGCTGGACGCCCACCTCGTCCGCGCTCATGTGGTCGACCAGCGAGGCGACGCCCGGCGGGATGCCCGCGCGCCGGCGTTCGGCGTCGAAGTAGCGCACCGCGCAGTGCCAGGGCACGCCCACGTGGCGGGTGGGCAGGCCGCCCAGCATGAGCTGGACCAGGCCCCACACGACCGCCGGGTTGATGCCGTTCGGGTCCTCGGAGAGCAGCATGTCGGCCGGGCGGGTGTCCTGCTCGCGCAGCTCCACCTTCTGGCGCACCTCTTCCAGGTCGGCCTGCAGCTTCGCCACCGGATAGCCGTCGTCCTCGCCGTCCAGGAACCGCACCCAGGGGTCGGAGGCCACCAGCGCGTGGTCGCGCCCGCGGTCCTGGGACCAGGCGTAGACCGCCAGCGCGCCGCGGTCGAACGGTTCCGGCTGGAAGTCGTACCAGCCGTCCTGGTTGTACATGCGCGGGTAGAGCGTGACGCCGTCCTCGACCTTGCTGTTCTTGTTGACCGACGCCATGACGGTCCGCCAGACGTCCACGTACTTTCGGTCGCCCGACACCAGCAGTGCGTTGCCGAACGCGTACGGCGTGCGGCTCTGGAAGTTGGGGCGGTGGTGCGGGATCGGCTTGCCGTCCTCGTCCAGCCCGTAGAACCCGCCGGTGTGGCCCCAGCCGTAGACGCCGCGCCACCACGCGCCGTCGCCGGCGGCGCCGCTGCCGATCTTGCCGTCCAGCCCGACGTTGCCCGGGATCAGGCCGTCGTTCTGATGGGTGCGCTCGACCCAGGCGTCGGAGTACTCCTGGATCCATTCCTGGTACCTGGCCTCGCCGGTGGCCGCGTAGGCGTAGAACGCCATTGCGGTGGCGGCGAGGTTCAGTGGGATGTCGCCTTCGACGTCGCGATAGGTCTCGTAGTGAAACAGGTAGTCGTCGAAGTTGCGGTGGCCGCGCCCCGGCTTGAAGCGGCCCTCGATCTCGAACGGATCGCCGGCCCAGTCGACCGGCTCGACCTTGCCAAGCACGGGCCCGCGGCTGCCGTTCAGGACGCTGCGGATGATCCGGTGCTTCGGGTCGTAGTTCGGCTCGGCCGGCTCGTCGGGGTCGCCGGGCAGGTAGAAGCCGGCGAAGCGGCAGATGCGCTGCCGCCAGGTCAGGTTCCACGGCTCGCAGAGCCCCTCCTGGAACAGGCAGTGGTAGCCCTCGCCGTTGTGCACCCAGTCGAAGCTGGTGGGGAACTCCTTGTAATACATGCCGTCGGCGCCCAGCTTGGTGACGGTGGTCTTCGCTTCCGTGTACTGCCGGATGTGGCCCTCGATGCCGCGGCGGTACAGGGCCAGCACCCGCTCGGAGCCGCCCAGGGCATAGAAGTCGGTCCAGTTGGTCACGTTCTCGGCGGCGTCGTCCGGGCCATCCAGCGCCCCCCAGCGCGCGAAGCACTTGAGGTAGCCGCGTTCGTCGAAGTAGCGGTCGTAGAACGGCGGGATCGCCGCCTCGATCGCGCGCATCAACTCGCGCTCCAGCAGCGCCCAGTGCGGAGGCGCGGTGGGCGTGGAGATCGTCACGGCGGCGGTCGGCGGGGTTCGTGCGAGCATGCGGCGTCCCTCCTGAGACCTTCGGGCCTGCTGGCCGATGGTAGCAGAGCGGCCGGCCGCTCTGCTCAGCCGGAGGTGGGAGCGGGGGCGGCGGTGTCCGCGTGCTCGAACTGGCTCCGGTAGATGCGCGCGTAGGTGCCGTTCGCCGCGATCAGCTCGTCGTGCGTGCCGCGCTCGGCAACGCGGCCCGCGTCGATCACGTAGATCACGTCGGCGCGCCGCACCGTGCTCAGCCGGTGGGCGATGACGAAGCTGGTGCGCCCCTGCAGGAGCTCGGCGAGGGCTTCCTGGATCAGCAGCTCGGTGCGGGTGTCGACGTTGGAGGTGGCCTCGTCCAGCACCAGGATGCGCGGGTCCTTGAGCAGCGCGCGGGCGATGGCCAGCAACTGCCGCTGGCCGCGGCTCAGGTTGACGGCCCCCTCCTGCAGCACGGTGTCGTAGCCGTCGGGAAGGCGGGAGATGAATTC
Source organism: Spirochaetia bacterium (assembly GCA_965208175.1). GTDB lineage: Bacteria > Spirochaetota > Spirochaetia > SZUA-6 > Bin103 > CATQHW01. The sequence goes on from CBDBOG010000002.1 coordinate 953,688, forward strand.
GTGCGCCCGCGCGCGGCGCGCGGCCGCCTCCACGGCGTCGTCGTCGGCGTCCGGCCGGCCGTAGCGGATGTTGTGGCCGATGGTGTCCGCGAACAGGAAGGTGTCCTGCAGGACGATGCCGATGCTCTGCCGCAGGCTGTCCTGGGTCACGGCGCGGACGTCCTGGCCGTCGATGGTCACCGCACCCGCCTGCACGTCGTAGAAGCGCTCCAGCAGGCTGATGATGGTCGTCTTGCCGGCCCCGGTCGGGCCGACCAGCGCCACGGTCTGGCCGGGCTCCGCGACCAGGTCGACGCCCTGCAGCACCGGCGTCTCGGGCTCGTACGCGAAGCTCACGCCGGCCAGCTCCACGCGGCCGGCGGTGACCTCCAGCGGCAGGGGGTCGTCGGCGTCGCGCACGCGCGGCTCCTCGTCCAGCAGCTCGAAGATGCGCTCGGCGCCGGCGATCGCCGACTGCACCTGCGTCCACATCATGGAGATGGACTGCACGGGCTCGAAGAAGCGGCGCACGTACTGCACGAAGCCGACGATCACGCCGATGCTGACCAGGTCCACCCGCGCCAGGTAGCCGCCGTAGGCCAGCACCACCGCCAGGCCGACGGCGCTGAGCACGTCCATGGTCGGGGCGAACGCGGCGGTCAGCGACTCCGCGCCGACGTTGGCGTCGCGGTTGGCGCGGTTGAGCTGACGGAAGCTGGACGAGTTCCAGCCCTGCCGGTTGAATGCCTGCGCCACGCGCGCGCCGGAGATGTTCTGCTCCAGCTCGGAGCTGACCCCGCTGATGGTCCTGCGGGTCTTGCGGAAGGCGATGCGGGCGCGCCGGGAGAAGACCGCCGTGGACAGGTACATCAGCGGCAACAGTGCGAAGCTGACCAGGGCCAGCCTCCAGTTGAGCGCCAGCATGCCGATCAGGATCGCGATCAGCAGCAGCACGCTTTGGGCCAGCCGCGACAGGCTCATGCCGAACGCGCGGTTGATCACGTCGGTGTCGTTCGACAGGCGCGACACCAGGTCGCCGGCCTTGTGGTGGTCGAAGTAGCCGAGCGACAGCGCGTGCACCTTGCCCATGATCTGGCCGCGTATCCGCAGCAGCACCCGCTGTCCCAGCGCCAGCAGCGCCACACGGCTGACGGCGCCGGCCAGCCAGCCGGCGATATAGAACGCCAGGACGAGCACCATCGCCACGGCGAGCATCCGACCCGTCTCGGACGGTGGCAGCAAGCCGTCCACGAACGCCTTGAGGCCGTCCACCGCCCGCGCGATGTACAGCGGCGCCAGCGCCTGCGCGCCGGCGGAGGCCGCCGCCGTCACCACCACCACGATGAACGCCAGGCGCTGGCCGCGCAGGTAGCCGAACAGCCGCCGCAACGTCCGCCCGACCTGCTCGGCCTTGCGCTCCTCTTCGGCGCCGAACGGCATCATGCCCATGCGTCCATGGCCGGCCGCGCGCTGCCGGTGACGTGCAGGATCGCTCACGGCGCCACCTCCCCGGGTTCGGCCGGCTCGACCGCGGCCGGCTGCGCGGACAACTCGCCGTAGAAGACCTCGGCGTACAGCGCGTTGTCGTGCAGCAGCCGTTGGTGCTCGTCCAGCCCCGCCACCGTTCCTTCGTGCAGCAGCAGCACGCGGTCGGCGGCCAGCACCGTGTGCATGCGGCTGGCGATGACGAAGGACAGCCGGTCCTGCCGGAGGTCGTCGAGCGCGGCGCGGATGCGGCGCTCGGTCTCGTAGTCGACGCTGCTGGTGCTGTCGTCGAGGATCAGGATGCGCGGCTCGATCAGCAGGGCGCGGGCGATCGCCACCCGCTGCTTCTGACCGCCCGACAGGGTCACGCCGCGTTCGCCGACCATGCTGCCGTAGCCGTCGGGGAACTCGGTGATGAACGGGTGCGCCTCCGCGGCGCGGGCGGCGGCCTCCACCTCGGCATCGGTGGCGTCCGGCCGGCCGTAGGCGATGTTCTCACGGATGGTGCCGCCGAACAGGGTGGTCTCCTCCAGCACGATGCCGATCTGCCGCCGCAGCGACTGCAGCGTCACGTCGCGGATGTCGGCGCCGTCGATGGTGATGCGGCCGGCGGTGGCGTCGTAGAAGCGCGGGATCAGGTTGATGATCGTGCTCTTGCCCGAGCCGGTGGCGCCGACGATGGCCAGGGTCTCGGACGCCCCGGTGCGGAAGCTCACCTCGCGCAGCACCGGCGCTCCGACCCCGAAGTAGCTGAACGACACCCGCTCGAACTCGAGCCCCTCGCGGAGCGGCGCCAGCGTTGCCGCGCCGGGCTTCTCCTTGACTTCCGATTCGGCGTCCAGGATCTCGAAGATCCGTTCGGCGCCGGCGGCCGCCTGGGAGATCGACATCATGATCATGCCCAGCATCGTGATCGGGAACATGGCGACGATCAGGTAGCCCTGGAACGCCACCAGCTCGCCGATGGTGAGGCGCTCGGCCAGGATCTGGACGCCGCCGCCCCAGGTGATGACCACGGTGCCGATGTTGGCCATCGCGAACACCAGCGGAATGGCCAGCGAGAACAGGCGTCCCACGTGCATCATCTGCTCGTACATCTGGCGGCTCTCGACCTCGAACCGCTCCTGCTCGCGCGTGGCGCCGGTGAATGCCTTGACGGTGCGGACGCCGACGATGTTCTGCTCCAGGCGGGTGTTGAGCGCCGCGATCTTCTCCTGCACGGCGCGGAACAGCGGCCGTCCCACCTTGGCCATGTAGGAGAAGATCACGAACACCACGGCCATCAGCGGAATCACGTGCAGGGCCAGCCGCCAGTTGGTCGCGAACAGCAGGGCGAAGCTGCCGATCAGCAGCACCACGGTGGTGATGATCTGGATCACGCCGGTGCTGATGAAGGTGCGCACCATGTCCACGTCGCTGGTGGCGCGGGTGAGGAGTTGCCCGGTCTGCGAGCGGTCGTGGTAGCTGAACGAGAGGCTCTGGACGTGGTCGTAGAGCCTGTTGCGCAGGTCGTAGGCGACGCCCTGCGACACGCGCGCGGCCAGGGCGCCCTGCACGTAGGTGAACAGCGAGCGGAGCGCCGTGACGGCGACGATCAGCAGCGCGCCGATCAGGACCGCCTGCATCCGGTCGACCAGGATGCCCGAGTCGATGACCTGCTGAGTGATGCGGGGCACGACCAGATTGCCGGCGGAGCTGGCCAGCAGGCAGACCAGGCTGACCAGGACGCGCCCGCGGTACGGGCGCATGTAGCTCAGGCTGCGCAGCAGGGCGCGCACGGCCGGGCGTCCGAGCCGCCGGCCGGGGAAGCCCGGTCCCCCGGAACCTCGAGGATCGCGCCCGTGCGGTCGGGGTCTTGCGGATCCCCGTTGCCCGGCGCCTCCGCGGGGGCGGCCGTCAGTCGGCTGCCGCGGTGAGGGACTCGACATCCTCATTCTCCCGGCCGGCCAGTCGGTCCAGCAGCTCGTTCAGGCGCTCCCGATCCTCGGCGCTGAGGGGCTCCATGATCCGGTGGATGCCGTCCACGTACTGCGGCCACAGCCGGTCCATCAGGGCGCGGCCGGCGGGCGTCACATGCACCAGCACCACGCGCCGGTCGTGGACGGCCGGTTGGCGTTCGACCAGTCCGTCGCGCTCCAGGCGGTCGACGACACCGGACGCGTTGCCGGGGTCGGCCCACGACCGGGCGGCGAGCCTGGTCACCGGGATGCCCTGATCCGGGATCCGCACCAGGGTGTGAAACTGCGCCCCGGTCAGCCCCGCCTGTGCGAACACCGCGCCCATCGCCCGCTTCATGGACAGCGTGGTACGCAGCAGGCGCCGGAAGGTGGCGACGGTCGGATCGGCGAATTCGTCACAGCGGAGATCCATACCGAAAACTTGAGATCACAAATGTTATGATCGCAAGGACTGATCGTCAAGGGAATGCCCCGGCTGGAGCGAATACCGGGACATACCGGGGTGCGAGCGTGTTGTACGATCGGCAGGCAGGCAGGGGCGAGACCGCAGAGTGATGAAGATCGGTGCGTTTTCGGTGAGTCTGGCGGTGAAGGACCTGCAAGCCGCGAAGGCGTTCTATGAGAAGCTCGGCTTCAGCCGCACCGGCGGCGACGGAAGCGGCTACCTGATCATGGTCAATGGGGGCGCCACGATCGGCCTGTTCCAGGGGATGTTCGAAGGCAACATCCTCACGTTCAACCCCGGGCTGCGGCAGGACGGGTCGCAACTCACGGAGTTCACGGATGTCAGGGAGATACGAGAGTCCCTGCGTGCGAGCGGCATCGAGATGACGACGGACACGGATCCGGCGGGCACAGGTCCGGCCCACATCGTGTTCCGTGATCCGGATGGGAATACGATCCTGATCGACCAGTTCTACCCCAGGCCCGGCAGTGAGAACGACTCACTCCCGGAGCGGTGAGGCCGACGCAGCCTCGGGGAAGGCAAGCGTCGGCTGCTCGACGTAGCGCTCGATCGCCAGCGTGAGCTGCGCGCCGGCGCCGGGGCGCAGGTGCACGACCGTCGCGCGGTCGTCAACCGAGGTCCGCGTGCTGCTGGCGGCGACGGAGCGGATGCGGCTCTCGCCGTAGGCGCCGGCCTGCAGGACCAGGGTGCGTGACCGCACCGGATCCAGGTTGACCAGGGTTACCTCGACCGAATCGACCCCGTCATCTCCCGGCGCAATTCCCGTCACCAGCGATGCCACCTGGTCGGGAATGCCGGAGCGCCCGCGTTCCGGGTCGAAGTAGCGGACGCGGGTGTGCCACGGCACGCCGATGTGGCGGGTCGGCAGTCCGCCGAGCATGAGCTGCACCAGGGGCCAGACCATCTCCGCCGGGTTGAGCCCATTGGGATCCTCGGACAGGCGCGTGTCGCGCGTCGAAGTGTCGGCGCGCACGCGCGCGATCCGCTCGCGGACCGTGGCCAGCGCCCACTCCAGGCGCCCGACCGGGAAGTCCGGATTGCCGCCGTCCAGGAAGGCGATCCACGGGTGGTCGCTCACGCGCTCGTGGTCACGCGGGTCGAGCGTCCAGTAGTACAGCTCCAGCGCGCCGCGGTTCCACGGCGTGGGCTCGAACGCGTACCAGCCGTCGTCGCCGCGCATGTGCGGATAGAGGGTCAGGCCGCGGTCCTGCTTGGCATGCGAGTTCACGGCGTCGATCACGTTGCGCCACACCTCGACGTAGGCGCGGTCGCCGGTCAGGTAGAGGGCGTTGGCCCAGCCGTAGGTCACGCGATCGGGGAACGCGCAGTTGTGGCGGAAGTAGGGACGCTCGCAGGTGTGCGCCCAGCCGAATACCCCTCGCCACCAGCGTCCGCCGTAGGAGCCGCCGATGGTTCCGTCCAGGCCGACGTTGGCCGGCACGATGTTGTCGTTGGCGCGCGTGCGCTCCAGCCACCCGTCGGCGTACTCCAGCAGCCAGTCCCGGTACTTCGCCTCGCCGTCGAGCATGTAGGCGTGCAGCGCCCAGACGTTGAGCGCCAGGTTCATGGGCCCGTCGCCGACCACGTCGGGGTAGTGCTGCTCGTAGTGGGCGGCGTAGTCGCCGTAGTCCCGGTGGCCGCGCATCGGGTGGAAGCGCCCCGGGATCTCGAACGGGTCGCCGGCCCAGTCGGCGGCGGTCGCCGTGCGCAGCAGCGGGCCGCGGCTGCCGGTCATGGTGCTGCGGATGATGCGGTGTTCGGGGTCGTAGTTGGGCTCCGGCGGCTCGTCCGGGTCGCCCGGCAGATAGAAGCCGGCGAAGCGCTTCATCCGCTTGCGGTAGAGGGGATCCCACGGCTCGCACAGCCCCTGCTGGAACAGGCAGTGGTAGCCCTCGCCGTTGTGCAGCGGATCGAAGCAGGTCGGGTACTCCTTGTAGTACATGCCGTCGCGGCCCAGCTCGGTGACGGTGGTCTTGGCCTCCGTGTACTGCCGGATGTGGCCCTCGATCCCTTGCCGGAACAGGTCGTACACGTCGCGCGGCCCGCCCAGCGCGTACAGATCGGGAAAGGCGGCGACGTTCTCCGCCGCGTCGTCGGCGCCGTCCAGCGCGCCCCAGCGCGCCACGCACTCCAGGTAGCCCTGCTCGTCGAAGTAACGGTCGTAGAAGACCCTGCACGCCTCGGCGATGGAGTCGATCAGGTGCCGCTCCAGCAGCGCCCAGCGCGGCGGCGCCATCGGTTCGCTGACGGTGATCATCGGCCACCTATACACCGGCGCGTGTCCGCTGCGCAAAGCGCGCCGCTGCGGTGCGCAAGGCGGCAGTGTGCTACGATGGCTCGATGGCGAATCGAGGCGAGGCCGCTCCGTGGCACATCTCGCAGATCGCCCTGAACGTGGGTGACCTGGACGCGGCCGTGGCGTTCTATCGCGACACGCTGGGTGTCCCGTTCATCGCCCGGGCGACGCCCGGGCTGGCGTTCTTCGACTGCGACGGCGTGCGACTCATGCTGTCCGCGAACGCGGGTGCGGGGTCGGCGGGATGCGCCCTCTACTTCAAGGTGCCCGACATCGAGCGCCGCTACGCAGAGCTCCAGGGATGCGGCGTCACGTTCGACGGCCCGCCTCAGGTCATTCACGCCGCGGACGACTACGAGCTGCGGATGGCGTTTTTCCGCGACCCGGCCGGCAACGTGCTGGCGATCATGGCCGAGCAGGGCGTCTACCGAGGTCAAGGTTAGGTGCCCGCGTGGTCGGTGGAGCGCCTCTTCTGGTACCCCAACCGCCCCCCAACCGCCCCCGGTTACGGACTCTCACCGGTCGGCCACAATCCGGTCAGGATGGCCACGACCACGCCAGCGACCATCAGAAGCGACAGCACGCCCCAGAGCAGACAGCCGTACCTGGTCCAATTCGCGCCAACCTCCCCCTCCCCACGCGCCACCACCTGCGGTCGCCCATATGTCCACCGAACTGAAAAGGCTCCTCCGACTTCTTGCGATAGACCGAGAATAAGCGATAAGGCGGCAGGGTCGCGACAAGAATAATCAGAACTCGTAATCTGCCGAGATTTCGATGACGTTTACCGCGTGGCGAGCATTCTGGAAGCACCCCGGGAGCCGCCCGTTGCCGGTGAGCACCGGCCGATCATGCTCATCGGCAGTCTCAGGCAGACGCGGCGCTTTCTGCCAAGTCCTCAGGACATACTACTCCTGCAGACTGCGATTGCAGACCGCCAGCCGCTCCCTACAGAGCGGCGACGCGCGCCAGCGCCGTGCCGAACCGCTGATAGTATTCGCCCGGTGGCAACCTCAGCACGAGAGTGTCCCGTCCCGTCTTTGACACCACGGCCGCCTGGGAGATCCACAGGTATAGAAAGCGCTTGCAGCGCATCACCGCCCCGTCGCCAAGACGCAACAGGTTCAGCATCCACGTCTTGAGATTCCAGGCCAAGGCGGCGATCAGAAAGTAGGCTTGGTTGGCCGCGAGCACTCCGGTCGGCACGTGCGACAGCCCCAGCCCATGCTTGAAGTCCTTGATCAGGTTCTCCTGGTTGCCGCGCCCCTGCGCGGTCCGCAGCACTGCCGTGTCGCTGTCCTTCGAGTTGGTCACCACGATGTAGTAGGAGTACCGGCGTAGCCCATCGGCCAAGTACAGCTGTCGGTCGTCCTTGTCCAGGATCGGCGTGCGCTTGATGACGAACCGATACGCCTTCTTCCAGCTCGCAGGTCGAAACGTGATCGAGGCCACCTGCGGCTTGCCCTTGAACCAGGTGTCGGGCTTGCGCTCGACGGTGATCTTGCGCTTGTGGTTCTCCTGCCGCTTGCGCTTCTTGCCGGTGCGGCCACCTTTGTTCATCTGCTTGGGCTCGAAGGACTTCCAGGCGTCCTCGGCAACCGCATGCACCGCCTTCAGCAGATTCCTGTACTGCTTGGCCACGATGAAGAACTCCACTTCCCGCTCCGCGCAGATCTTGACGATCTCCTGGTCGTAGAATCCGGAGTCGGCGCGCAGGCGCACCTGCCGAAAGTGCTCGCTGACCCGTTCGATCGTGGCCGGCAGCGCCCCGGTGGTGCCCGCGCTCGTGTAGGTGTTGCCCTCCCGCAGATCCTGGTACAGCACGTCGCCGGTCTCCGCCAACGTCGCGTACAACACGTTGTAGCACCACGTCCTGTCATGGGCGAAGTCCGCCCCTTCCTTCTGCTCGCCATAGACCTCGTGGTTCGAGGAGTCCCAGTCCAGCGTCGCCACCTTGCGCCGCTTGCGGGGCAGCAGCGCGAAGGCGCGTTGCTGGGCGGTCTCGATGACCTCCCGCAACCTGTGCAGTGGCCGCTGCTCCCGGTCGTTCTTCTTGGGCTTGAAGCGCGCCAGGAAGTCGCCGACGGTCGTCGCATGCGGTGCCTGCTCGGTGCCCAGCACGCGTAGCAGCGCCGGATCGTCGCCCAGGCGGTTGACGTCGTTGAGCGTCTCGCCGCCGCTCAGCAGGTTGTAGACCAGCGTGAGGATGTGATCGGACTCCGCGTACGGCTTGTGGCGCCTCAGCAGCCGCAGGCCGGCGTTGATCGCCTGCGCGATCCCGAGTCGCTCGATGAGCTGGCGAATAATCACCAGCCCCGCGCCGTTCAGCAGCGGAGCGCCGCGATGTTCCTGGACGACCACGCGCGGATTGGCGAAGTGGCCTTGACGCCCAGCGCTGTTATGGTAGCCTTGTTGCTGCATCTGATTGCATCCTCCTTCGGGCTGTCGTGGGGTTGTTTACTTGCTTCCCATTACAGCACTTAGGAGGATTTCTTTCAACCCATCAGGCTCTATCGCTTATTCTCGGGATAGACATAGAACCGGAAAACAACCGCAGCCACCACGCCGACTATCGCGACCACGACCAGAGCGACGATCATTTCGGCACTGTAACAGCCGGCAGGACAACCACGCCGGCGGGTTGACGACCGAGGTGGTAAAACGTAGTTTTACGGCATGACGAGGACCGTTCGCAAGATCGGCAACTCCCAGGGCATCATCTTCGACGTCGCTCTGATGGACATGGCTCACCTCAAGGTGGGGGATGAGGTCGTGGTCACCGTGCACGACGGCGGTTCGATCATGCTCACGCCGGTGCGCCCGCTCATCGACGCCGAGCGGGCCGGCAAGGCCGCCGAGCGCCTCATCGGGAAGAACCAGGATCTGTTTCAGCGGCTTTCGTGAGCGCGCCGCTCGCTCATCCGACCGTCGCCGCCGTGAAGGCGATTCACGGGGCCGTGCTCGCGGCTCATGGCGGCATGCCGGGGATCCGGGACGAAGCGCTGCTGGAGTCCGCGGTGGCAGCGCCGCAAGCCACGATGATGGGGCAGCCGCTGATCCAGGACCCGATCGAGGTGGCAGCCTCGTACCTGTTCTATCTGTCCCGGAATCATCCTTTCATGGACGGCAACAAGCGCGTGGCGCTCGCCACGTGCCTGGTCTTTCTCAGCGAGAACGGCCTGCTCCCAAGCGAGGAGCTCGATGCGGACGCGTGGGAGCGCCTGACGCTCGACGTGGCGGCGAGCCGGCTGGACCGCATCGAGACGGCCGGGCGGCTTCGCACGCTCCTGGTACACACTCGGTAACGGTCCCGCCGCTCGATCGGCAACAGCGTCACCGAACGGTGAGGCCGCCGACTCTGTCGCCCCTTAGGCCCCGGCTAACCGGGTCCGACGAGCCACCAGATGGCACGGCGGGCGCTGTCGATGGCCAGGAACGGCCCCGGTGGCAGCCGCCTGCCGAGCCAGCGCACCTCGAAGTGCAGGTGGGGGCCGGTGGCCCGCCCGCTCTGCCCCGCCGAACCGATGCGCGTCCACTTCAGGACCGGCCGGCCGGCGCGCGTGCGCGCGGACTCGAGGTGTGCGTACAGGGTCGAGAACCCCAGCCAGTGGCGGATGATGACGTAGGTGCCCAGCGTGGGACTGGTGCCCACCACGTCGACGATGCCGCTCTTGGCCGCGCGGACCGGACTGCCCAGCGGCGCGCGGAAGTCGATTCCCTTGTGCACTTCCAGCGCCAGGGGATTCGCGCTCTCCGGTCTCGTTCGCAGGAAGTAGCGCGAAGTGACCGCGCCCGGTACCGGCCGCACGTACGGCGGGACCACCAGGTTGAATGCCAGCAGCAGCAGCGCGATGCGCAGCAGCCGCCGGCGCCGGCGGCGTCTCGCGGGCACGGCGTACCTCGTGCGCTTGGCCTTCACCCGAATGTTCGGGACGGTGGATCTTCCGGCACCTGATTGGTGCGGGACCGCTCGGCACACATCGACGATCCGCCGGCAGGCTTCCGCGCTGACTCAAGCCCGGCGTGTCGGTGGCGGTGATGGGCTGCACAGAGGAGCCTGAGGTTGGCACGCTCCGCGCCGCCGCCGCGGGCGTACGGGATGCGGTGATCGATCTCCAGCAGATGCCGCGACGCGCACCGCCGTCCGGTGCGAGGATCCACATAGGAGCAGCGCCCGCCGTCCCGCTGCCACACCTCCCGTCGCACTGCCGCCGGGATCGCCCGACCCGAGGTGCGCGACGTGGCCGCCGCAGCGCTGGTGCCGGCCGCCCGCGCGGAACGCCCGCTGTTCGACGGTGCCGGCGCATTTGCATCTCGCAGCGGCTTCGGCGTCGAAGGAGGAGGGCCGGCAGGCTTGGCGCGCGGCTGCTTCACCGAACGCTTCGGCGCGCGTGCCGGCGTACCTCGCGGCGGCTCCGGCGCCGAAGTGGCGTTGCAGGCCGATGGTGCCTCCGGCTTCGCTGTCGGGGCCGCGGCGCCGGCGTCGATCGCTGACCGGTTCCGCGCCGGACCGTCGCCGGCCGGGCGCACTTCCTGCTTCGGCGCCGAAGTTCGCTCGGCCCCGGCGGACTGGCTGCCGGCGGGGCGACGGGCACGCCGCGGCGGCCGGCCGGGGTCGTGGCGGTCCAGCCCCGCCTTGACCAGCCGCCCGACGAGCTGTCCCAGCGTCATGTGTGGGTCGACGTGCGACAGCAACCCCTTGAGCTGCTCCAGGCCGCGCTGGCAGTCCGTGTCGATGACCGCCTTGAGCTCCCACCGCTCCGCGTCCAGCGGCCGCAGCCGATCGGCCGGCGCCGCCAGGTCGGGGTCTACCCCGGCCAGCATCCGCATGACCTCCCGTGAGCTCTTGCCGGCCGCCTCGTCCACCAGCGCCTGCCGTGCCGAGAGGTCCAGCTCCGGCGGCGGCGTGTCCGGAGCCGTTGCAGCCGAGCCGTCCGCCCGCAAGGCCGGCCGCGCAGCCACCGCGGCATTCGGCGCCGGACCGGAACTGTCCGCTGGACCGGCACCGCGCGTCACCCGCCTTCGCTGCCGATCGCGCCGATCGAACGCGGACTGCAACTGCGCCGCCGCGTCCAGCGTCAGCGAGCCGTCGCGCAGCCGCTCACGGGTGCCTGCCATCTGCGCGCACAGCCTCATGGCGCCGATCCGCCGATACGCGGCGCCGTCGCTGTAGCCCAGCCCGCGCGTCACGTAGTCGAACAGGCTGGAGAAGCCGCGGCGCAGGTGCAGCGCGCGCGCCTCGATCTCCAGCAGGTGGTCGATGACGAAGACCTGGAGCTGACGATCGAGCTGCGCCAAGGTGCCGGTCTGCGCCAGCAGTTGGTCGTCGGAGAGGCCGGCAACGGCGGTGGCAGGGGCTGCGGTCGACACGTCTATCATGACTTAAATATAGTATTAAAATGTAAATAAATCAAGTAATCCGGCTGCGAATGGCGGCGTTCCGTGCTGTCTCGACAGCCGTGCAGGGCCGCGTAGGTGCCGACCTGCACGGGTAGCCCGAGGCGTCACGTGCGTCCGCGCGCGAACGGCGTCGGAAGCGGCCCACACGGTTTCCCGAAGACGGGGCAAGCTAATGATCGCCCGTTCGACGGGGAGCGTGGACCGTCGGATCAGGCGATCACGTTGCGTCCGACGATGCCGATCTCGGGTGCGGCGGCCAGCAGGCGCTCGTCGTTGCTGAAGACCTCGTCCAGTCCGTTCTGCCGGGCGGTAAGCAGGTGCACGGCATCGCCGGTGCGCAGGGACAGGTGCCTCGACAGAGTGGCGAAGGTGGTGGTGACTGCCGTCATGATGGCGGGCGTCAAAGGGAGCCAGGTCCAGATTCCGGCACGGTCGTCGACGCCGAGCTGGCGCAGGACGACATCGAGCTGACGCTGGGTGAGATCGTTCTCGCGCATCTTCCGGTGCAGCGCGGCGTGCAGCTCGAGCCTTCCATACACCGAGCAGGCGATGCGCTCTCGGCTTTGAGCGAGCGCCCGCACATCCTGCCAGCCGTCCTCCTTCACGTAGCACTTCAGGATGTAGGCGGTGTCGAAGTAGTTCATCCGCGATCGCGGTCCTCGGACACGTTTCGCGCGGACTCGCCCGGAACCACCGGCAGCGCGTCGAACTCGGGCAGCGTTCGGCGCCCACTGAACGGGGTGCTCAGGTCATCGGGCCGCACCGGTATGAGCGATGCGAGCGGGCGTCCGCGGTCGGTGATGACCACGCCTTCACCGACCGCTGCTCGCCGCACCCACTCATCGGTCTTGAGGTGCAGGTCGCGGATACCGATGTGTTCCATGTGCACAATGTGTCTCAAGTCTCGACATCGGCTCAAGCCATGGCCCGTTGACGCAGGGAAGCTGCGGCGTCGCGCGCCTGTACAGTCGCACGCGCCGGCCCGCACAGTAGACGGGCATGGCTCGCGCCGCTGTTCCCGGCCTGTTGACGCCGATCACGATCAAGGGGCGAACGCTGCGCAACCGGATCGTGATGCCGCCGATGGCCAGCCATCTGTCGCCGCCGGACGGCTCGGTGACGCAGGAGCACCTGGACCGCTACGTGCCGCGCGCGGCGGCCGGCGTCGGCCTGGTGATGGTCGAGCACTGCTACGTGGTGGCCGACGGCCGCACCAGCGACGACCAGCTCGGCATCCACGACGACGCGGTGGTCGCCGGGCACGCCGCCCTCTGCGAGCGAATCCGGGCGACCGGCGCGGTGACGGGCGTGCAGCTCAATCACGGGGGAGGCAAGGTTCCGAGCGCTTGCAGCGGCCATCAGCCGGTCAGCGCCTCCGCCGGCGTGGTCCCGCGTGGTCAGGAGGAGTGCCGGGCCGCCACGGTCGCCGAGATCGAGGAGTACCCGCGCGACTTCGCCCGCGCCGCGCGCCGCGGCGTGAGGGCCGGCTACGACTTGGTGGAGATCCACGGCGCCCACGGTTACCTGCTCAGCCAGTTCCTGTCGCCGCTGGTCAACCGGCGAGATGACCGCTACGGCGGCGACGCGGAGCGCCGCCTGGCCCTGCCGCTCGCGGTGGTGCGCGCCGTGCGGGCCGAGGTGGGGCCGGATTACTGGGTCCAATACCGCTTGGGCGCGCTGGATTACAAGGACGGCGGCCTGGACGCGGTGGCGGCGGTGGCGGCGGCACGGGCGCTGGTCGCGGCCGGCGTCGACGTCATCCACATCTCCGGCGGGGTGCACGGCCCGCAGGCGCAGGACTGGGACGGTGCCTCCGAGGGCTACCACGTCGGCATCGCCGCCCGCGTGCGCGCCGGCGTCACCGTGCCCGTGATCGTGCCGGGGGCGATCCGTACGCCGGCGTTCGCCGACCGCGTGGTCCGCGAAGGCAAGGCCGACCTGGTCGCGGTGGGCACGGCGATGCTCGATAACCCGCGCTGGGCCGCCGACGCCATCGAGGCGCTCGCCGGCTCCTCGCAGCCCGTCGAGCCGTTGCCCGGCGGCAACCCGTACGGTACGGTTGGCTCTTCGTGAAGGAGCTTCGCAGGTTCCGTGGCGACTGAGCCGGCTGCGTCTGCCGCCGATGCGCAGCGCGAGTTGCTGCGCCGCCAGTTCCGCACGCGTGCCCTGCGCATGCGGCCGCTCTACCTGCTCCTCGTGATCTCGTTCGCCTTTCTGTTCGTATTCAAGTACGTCCCGATCTACGGGATGGCGATCGCCTTCACGGACTTCAACGTCCGCGACGGGCTGCTCGGCAGCGACTGGAACAACTTCGCCTATTTCAAGCGGATGGCGCGCGATCCGTTCTTCAGCCGCGTGCTGTTCAACACCGCCTACCTGAGCTTCCTGCGCCTGGTCTTCCAGTTCCCGACGCCCATCGTCTTCGCGCTGCTGCTCAACGAGATCAGGTTCACCCCCTTCAAGCGGGCGGTGCAGAGCGTCAGCTACTTCCCGCACTTCATCTCCTGGGTGCTGCTGGGCGGCATCGTCTCGCAGATCCTCAACACCTACGGCCCGGTGTACTGGTTCTTCGGTGTGATCGGCGCGGAGCCGGTCCATCTGCTCACCTACGCGCCCACCTTCCGCGGCCTCCTGGTGCTCACCGGCATCTGGCAGAGCGTGGGCTGGGGCTCGATCATCTACCTGGCGGCGCTGTCCGGGATCGACCCGCAGCTCTACGAGAGCGCCCAGCTCGACGGGGCCGGCCGCCTCCGGCAGGCGTTGAGCATCAGCCTGCCGTCGCTGGTGCCGATGATCTTCATCCTGTTCCTGCTGCAAGTGTCCTCGCTGATGCAGGAGTCCTGGGAGCAGATCTTCAACCTGTACAACCCCAACGTGTTCGCGGTGGCCGACGTGTTCGAGACGCTCATCTACCGCGCCGGCATCCAGGACGCCCGCTTCGGCTACACCACCGCGATCGGCATGTTCCAGAACGTCGCGGGACTGATCATTCTGCTCATCGTCAACGCGATCATCCGCCGCTCCGCCGACTACGGCGACTACGCCCTGTGGTGAGGCTCGTTCCCGTGAGACGGCGGCGCCGATCCATGCGGAGGAGCTGAGCGCGATGGCAGTGCGTGGCCAGACGACGGCGTCAGGCGTGACCTTCGACATCGCCAACTACGCGTTTTTCGTGCTCCTGTCGCTGACCTTCATCTATCCGTTCTGGACCATCATCACCCAGTCCTTCGCCCCGATCCATGCGGTCCAACGCATGGGGTTCCACGTGTGGCCGGGGGAGATCGACACCGAGGCCTGGAACTACGTGCTCGACGAGCAGCCGGTCGTGCCGGCCTACCTCAACACGATATTCCGGACGGTGTTCGGGGTGCTGTTGACCCTGCTGGTCACCTTCACCGCTGCCTACACCCTCTCCAAGCCGACGCTGCCGTGGCGCAAGTCGCTGACCCTCGTCTACATACTCACCCTGTTCTTCTCGGGCGGGATCATCCCGCTGTTCCTGTTGATCCGCGGCCTGGGGCTGTTCAACACCCGCGCCGTGCTGCTCATGGTGCCGGCGATCAACGTCTTCTGGATCGTGCTGGCCCGCAACTACCTGATGACCATCGACCAGGCGATGGAGGACTCGGCGATGATCGACGGCGCCACCTACTGGACGGTGCTCGTGCGCATCATCACCCCGCTGGCCAAGCCCGTGATCGCCGTGGTCGCCTTGTTCTCGGCCGTCCAGCACTGGAACTCCTGGTTCGACGCCCTGATCTATGCCCCGCATCCGCGCCTGACCGTGCTGCAGATCCTGGTCTTCCGGATGCTGAACGACATCCGGAGCGACTGGTTCATCGAGTACCAGGAGATGATGCGCCAGGCGGGCATCGACGTGGAGATGTTCGCCGCCGAGGCGGTGCAGGCGGCCACCATCGTCCTGACCATCGGCCCGATCATCCTGGTCTACCCCTTCCTGCAGCGTTACTTCGTCAAGGGCGTGATGCTGGGCTCCCTGAAGGGATGAAGCAGGCGGAGAACTGCGCTACCATCGGCGCATCAACCCGAGGGAGGGCCGCGGTCCTCGTCGCAACCAACTCCCAAGAAGGAGACGGACATGAAAACGAAGCGATTGCTGGCTCTGATCGGCTGCGGCTTGCTGCTTGCGGCCGGCACGGCGATCGGGGAAGGCCAGGACGAGGTGGATCGGCTGTCGTTCAGCAACGAGGATACGCTCGAGCTCGTCTGGGGCGGCTACTCCGGCACGGAGATCACCGACGACAACTGGGTGAAGGTCCACATCGAGGACCTGTTCAACGTGGACATCACCAACACGATCATGCACGGCGGCCAGCAGGGGGCCCTCAACACCATGCTCGCCGCGGGCGAGCATCCCGACGTGCTGTGGGGCTTCATCGACATGGTGGCGTGGTTCAACAAGGGTGCCTTCCGCACCATCCCGCGCGACATGATCGAGCGCTACGCCCCGAACTACAGCGACTTCATAGACAACGAGGGTCCCGTGGCGTGGGGGGTGAGCCTGGCGCCCGGCAGCACCGACGAGTACATGAACCTGCCGCGCGCCGAGCACTACCAGCAGGGCTGTGACCGGCTGGCGACGTGGCGGCTGGACTGGCTGCGCGAGATCGGCATGGACCCGGCGGGCCTGGACGGCAAGGCGCCGAAGCTCGGCGATCTGAACGGCCTGATGCACGACGAGGGCGCGGCCCGAGAGGGCGACCCGGCCGGCATGCCGGACACCTTCTACATGTGGTTCGGCCACTTCGACTGGGACGAGGTGGAATCGATCATGGCCGGCTTCCGCGCGACCGACTTCAACGGCAACGGGCAGCCGGACGAGATCCCGTTCGGCACCCTCGGCGCCGGCGAAGGGTCCGAGGCTCAGGACATCGTGTTCTTCATGGGCATGGGGATGGTCTTCGACGCGTTCGGGGTCAACTCCGTGGAGAACTACTACGATCCCGAGCAGGATCTGACGGTGCGGGAGGACACCTACTCGCAGAGCCGCGAGGCGCTGAAGGTGTTGCAGCGCTGGTTCCAGCTTGGGTACCTGGACAAGAACCTGCCGGCGGTCAGCCGGGCCGAGTGGGAGCAGCGCTGGCAGAACGGATTGACCGGCATGTGGTCACGCGGGCAGAGCTGCGGCACCAGCGCCCGCTACGGCGACCCCGGCGGGCACTGCGGGCGCGTCGTTGCCAACGTGCCGGAGGCCAAGCTGGTGACGGCGCTGCCGATGATCGGCCCGACCGGCATCACGCGGTGTCCGTTCGACGGCCGCGCCACGCCGATGAACCCGGGCATGGGCTACAGCATCAAGTACGACGTCACCGACGAGGAGCTGGCGCGCATCCTGCAGATCTTCGACTACCTCAACTACGATTCGCAGGGCATCATCCACGGCCAGTGGGGTCCGCCCGGCCTGTTCTTCGACTGGAACGGCAAGGACGGCGCCGCAGGCACGCCGTACGACTGCATCAGCAGTTGGATGACGCCCAAGGAGGGCGTGTCAGGCTACGGCCAGCACTACGGCTTCTTCTACTACAACGCCTACCACTGGCACGACGGATTCCGCTTCTGCGTCACGAACAAGGACCGGAACGACCTCACTGAGGGCCTGACCTGGGATGCGTTCATGAAGCAAAACCCGTACATCCAGGAGATTTCGACCCCGGACCATCGGGAAGACATCTTCACGCAGACCGATTACCTGCCGCTTTGGGCGGAGTTCGGCGACGGGCTGACCACGCTCAAGCAGGAGACGTGGTGGCGCTACATCACGACCGACGTCGACATCGACGCCGACTGGCAGCGCTACGTCGACGAGTGGATGAGCATCGGCGGGCGCGAGGTGCTCGACGAGCTCAACAAGGCGCCGCTGGTCTCGGACATCCGTGCGGGCGCGTCACACCTTGCCGACATGCTCCCGCAGTATTGAGGCGATCGTGAGCTGACGTTCACGGCAACCGATGCGAATGGGCGGCTGCTCCCCAGTGGGGTGGCCGCCCTTTTTCTTCGGGTGTGGCCCGCAAGGCGGCGTCTCTCGTGGCACAATGGGCACAAGCGGCGGTGACGCCCCGTACCGTCGCGTAACGAGGGATCAGAAGCCATGCGCTCGTTCAACACCGCCGGTCCCGTCAACTCGACCGATCACTACCTGATCGCGCCGCTGTCGAGGATCGATCTGGAGGAAGTGCTCGGCCTGGTGCGCGACAAGAAGTACTTCGTGCTGCATGCGCCGCGGCAGACGGGCAAGACGTCGGCGTTGCTGGCACTGGCCGACGTACTGACCGAGCGCGGCTACCGGTGCGTCTACGCCACCGTGGAAACCGCCCGCACCGCTCGCGACGACGTGGAGCGGGCGATGCGCGTGGTGCTCGCCACCCTGGCGGAGGCGGCGCAGGCGGCGGTGGGCGACGCGTTTCTGGAGGATGCGTGGCCCGACATCCTCGCCAGGTTCGGGGCGGATCTGGCGTTGGGCGCGGCCCTGTCGCGGTGGGCGCAGGCGGCGCCGCAGCCGCTGGTCCTGCTGATCGACGAGATCGACACGCTGACGGGCGATTCGTTGCTGTCGGTGCTGCAGCAGATCCGTGCCGGCTACCCCGGCCGCCCGGCGCGCTTTCCCCACAGCGTGGTCCTGTGCGGCATGCGCGACCTGCGCGACTACCGCATGGGCGACGCGGGCGGCAGCCCGTTCAACATCGCCGCCGAGTCGTTGCGGCTGGGCGACTTCTCGCGCGGGGAGACGCTGGCGCTGCTGGGCCAGCACACGGAAGAGACCGGCCAGCCGTTCGCGCCGGAAGCGCTGGAGGCGGTCTGGACGCAGACACGAGGCCAGCCGTGGTTGGTCAACGCGCTGGCGCACGGGACGTGCTTCAAGGACCGGGCGCTGCGCGAGGACCGTTCGCGCACGGTCAACGCCGCGGACATCGCCGCGGTCCGCGAGGACCTCATCGTAAACCGGGTGACGCACCTGGACTATCTGGCGGACAAGCTCCGCGAGGAGCGCGTGCGGCGGGTGATCGAGCCGATGCTGAGCGGCACGGACCGTCCCACCTTCACCGACCGCGACGTGGCATACGCGCGCGACCTGGGGCTGGTTGCCCGTGATGCGCCGTTGCGAGTGGCCAATCCGATCTACGCTGAGGTACTGCCGCGCGAGCTCGCGTGGGTGGTGCAGGAGACGCTGGATCTGTCGCCGCCGCGGTACGCGAAAGCGGACGGCAGCCTCGACGCGGAGTTGCTGATGGAGGAGTTCCAAGCCTTCTTCCGCCGCCACTCCGAGCACTGGCAGAACCGCTTCGCCTACGATGAGGCGTGGCCGCAGTTGCTCCTGCAGGCGTACTTGCAGCGCGTGGTGAACGGTGGCGGGCGCATCGAGCGGGAATACGCCCTGGGGCGCGGGCGGGTGGATCTGCTGATCGTCTGGCCGGTGGCGGACCGGGTGCAGGAGTTCGTGGTGGAATGCAAGGTGGTGCGGGAGCGCGACAGCCTGGAGAGCGTCGTCGACGACGGCGTGGAACAGACAGCGGGCTACGTGGACCGCTGCGCCGCGGAGGCGGGGCACCTGGTCGTTATCGACCGGCGGGAGAACCGGAGCTGGGACGAGAAGGTATTCCACCGCCGGCGCCGCTCGCAGTCCGTGCCGATCGACGTGTGGGGCATGTGACGGGCTGGACGTTGCCGCCCGACCGTCGCCGAGCGAGGATCGAAACCATGCGTTCGTTCAACACCGCCGGTCCCGTCAAGCCCGACAAGCACTATTGCATCCCGCCGCTCTCGCGCATTGATCTGGACGCAGTGCTCCGCCTCGTCGGAGACGAGATGTACTTCGTGCTGCACGCGCCGCGGCAGACCGGGAAGACGTCGGCGCTGCTGGCGCTGGCCGACGTGCTGAACGGGCGCGGCTACCGGTGCGTCTACGTCACCGTGGAAACAGCCCGCACCGCGCGCGATGACGTGCAGCGGGCGATGCGCACGGTGCTCGTCAGACTGGCGTCGCAGGCGCGGGCCACGCTGGATGACGGCTTTCTGGAAGACATCTGGCCGGACGTTCTGGCGCGAGTTGGTGCGGACGAGGCACTGGGCGAAGCACTTTCGCGGTGGGCGCAGGCGGTGCCGGGACCGCTGGTGCTGCTGATCGACGAGATCGACACGCTGACGGGTGATTCGCTGCTGTCGGTACTGCAGCAGATCCGCGCCGGCTACCCGGGCCGCCCCGAGCGCTTTCCGCACAGCGTGGTCCTGTGCGGCATGCGCGACCTGCGCGACTACCGCATGGGCGCCGCGGGCAGCCCGTTCAACATCGCCGCCGAGTCGCTGCGGCTGGGTGACTTCTCGCGCGAGGAGACGTTGACGCTGTTGCGCCAGCACACCCACGAGACCGGGCAGGAGTTCGCCCCGGACGCCTTGGATGCGGTGTGGACGCATACCCGCGGCCAGCCGTGGCTGGTGAACGCATTGGCGTACGGCGCGTGCTTCAAGAACGAAACCCTGCGTACGGACCGCTCCCGCACGGTGACCGCGGACGACATCGCCGCGGTGCGCGAGGACCTCATCGTCAGTCGGGTGACGCACCTGGACTATCTGGCGGACAAGCTGCGCGAGGACCGCGTGCGGCGGGTGATCGAGCCGATGCTGAGCGGCACGCACGGGCACGCCTTCACGGACCGCGACGTCGCGTATGCGCGCGACCTGGGACTGGTGGCCGGCGATGCGCCGTTGCGGGTGGCCAACCCGATCTACGCCGAGGTGCTGCCGCGGGAGCTCGCGTGGGTGGCGCAGGAGACGCTGGATCTGTCGCCCCCGCGGTACGTGCGAACGGACGGCAGCCTGGACGCGGGGTTGCTGATGGAGGAGTTCCAGGCCTTCTTCCGCCGCCACTCCGAGCACTGGCAGAACCGCTTCGCCTACGAGGAGGCGTGGCCGCAGTTGCTCCTGCAAGCGTACTTGCAGCGCGTGGTGAACGGCGGCGGGCGCATCGAACGTGAGTACGCTCTGGGGCGCGGGCGAGTGGACCTGCTGATCGTGTGGCCGCTGGCGGACCGGGTGCAGGAGTTCGTGGTGGAGTGCAAGGTGGTGCGGGAGCGCGACGGCCTGGACGGCGTCGTCGACGAAGGCGTGGAACAGACGGCGGGATACGTGGACCGCTGCGCCGCGGAGGCGGGGCACTTGGTCGTTATCGACCGGCGGGAGAACCGGAGCTGGGACGAGAAGGTGTTCCGCCGCCGGCGCCGCTCGCAGTCCGTGCCGATCGACGTGTGGGGCATGTGACGCGCTGCGGTACAGTGGCGGCATGACGGTAGCGGATACGTGGGATCTGGAGTCGATCTTCGCTGGCGGCAGCGCGTCGGCCGAGTTCCGGGAATTCGTCGCCGCGCTGGAACGCGATGTGACCGGGATAGGCGAGCGTGTCCGGGCGCTGGACGAGTCGACGACGGACGCCGAGGTCCGCGCCGTGCTGCTCGACGCACAGGCCGCCGAGGAGCGGCTGGACCAGGCGTTCTCCTTCGCCGAGTGCCTGCGCGCCCAGGACACGGCCGATGCCGAGGCGGTGCAGTGGGTCGGGCGGGTCGACGCGCTGGGGGCGTCGCTCAAGGCGCTCGGCGCCGCGCTGTCGGCCTTCACGGCCCGGCTCGCGGACGAACGCTGGCGGACGCTGGCCGAGAGCGCCGAGCTCCGCCCGGTGGCGTTCCTGCTGAGCCGGGAACGCGACCTGGCGCGGCGCAAGCTGGACGCCCGGACCGAGGGGCTGGTGGAGGAGCTGGCGGCCGACGGCTACCACGCCTGGGACCGCCAATACACGACGCTTGCGGGCTCGCTGCGGGCCGAGGTGGAGGTCGACGGCGAGTCGCGCCGGCTCTCCATGGGACAGCTCGCCGCCCGCCTGGAGGAGCCCGCGCGCGCGGACCGCAAGGCCGCGTTCGAGGCGCTGGAGGGCGCGTGGAGACCGGTCGCGGACCTGGCCGCCGGCGCGCTCAACAGCCAGGCCGGCTTCCGCCTCACCTGGTACCGCCACCGCGGCTGGGACTCCGTGCTCGACGAGCCGCTCTACCTGAACCGGATGCAGGCGCGGTCGCTGGACGCCATGTGGGCGGCGGTGGCCGACGGGGCGGCTCGCCTGGTTCCCTACCTGCAGGCGAAGGCGCGGCTGATCGGCGTGGATGCTCCCTGCTGGTACGACATGCAGGCGCCGGTGGGAGCCGCCGAGGACGAGCTGTCCTTCGACGCGGCCGCGGCGCGCATCCTGGACTGCTTCGAGGCGCACGATCCCGATCTGCGCGCGTTCGCCCGGCACGCCTACGACGGCCGCTGGATCGAGGCGGCCGACCGCGAGGGCAAGGCGGCCGGCGGCTTCTGCACGACGCTGCCGCTGAGCCGCCAGACGCGCATCTTCATGACCTACGGCGGGACCTTCGGCGGGGCGACCACGCTCGCCCACGAGCTCGGCCACGCCCACCACTCCTGGCTGCTGCGCGACCGTCCGTACTACGCGACGTCCTATCCCATGACCCTGGCGGAGACCGCCAGCACCTTCTGCGAGGGACTGCTGATCTCGGCGGCTCTGGACGAGACCACGGACGCCGGCGTGCGGCTGCGGCTGCTGGACCGGGTGCTGGAGGAGGCGGCCACCATGCTCATGAACCTGCGGTCGCGCTTCCTGTTCGAGATCGACTTCTACCGGCAGCGGGCGTCCGGTCCGCTGACGGCGGCGGAGCTGGACGAGCTGATGGTCGGCGCGCAGCGCCGCGCGTTCTGCGACGCCCTGGCGCCGGACGGCTACCACCCGCTGTTCTGGGCGTCGAAGATGCACTTCTACTTCACCGACGTGCCCTTCTACAACTTCCCGTACGTCGTCGGGTACCTGCTGGCCAGCGGCCTGGCCGCTCGCGCCGCCGACGCGGGCGGTGAGTTCGCGGCCGACTACCGGCGGCTGCTTGCCGACACCGGCGTCATGACCTGCGAGGAGCTCGCCCGCCGCCACCTGGGCGTCGACCTTGGGCAGCCGGAGTTCTGGCAGGCCGCCGTCGATCGTCCCCTGTCCCACGTTGGCGAGTTTGCAAAGCTCGCGCAGGGCACCGTCTCCCCGGTGGTCGACGGACGCCTGAAGAGGGTCGACTAACGCCATGACAATCCCCGATGAACTCTTCGCCTTCCTGGCCGAGTTGAAAGAGAACAACGACAGGGAGTGGTTCCAGGCCAACAAGGCCCGCTACGAGGAACAGGTGAAGGCGCCGCTGCTGGCCTTCATCGGCGGCTTCGACGAGCGGCTCGCCCGCCTGAGCGCCCATTACGTCGCCGACCCGCGCCCGGTCGGCGGATCGCTGTTCCGCATCTATCGCGACGTGCGCTTCTCCAAGGACAAGTCGCCGTACAAGACCGCCGCCGGCATCCACTTCCGCCACGAGCGCGGCAAGGACGCGCATGCCCCCGGCTACTACCTGAACCTGGAGCCGTCGGAGTGCTTCGCGGCATCGGGCCTCTGGATGCCGGCGAGCGCGCAGGCGCAGCAGATTCGTGCCGCCATCGACGCCGATCAGGCCGGCTGGCGAGCCGCCCGTGATGTGGCTCGGGCCGGCGGTCTGGCCGTGCGAGGCAGCTCCCTCAAACGGCCGCCGCGCGGCTACGCCGCCGACCATCCCCTGATCGACGACCTGAAGCGCAAGGACTTCTACGTCAGCGCCAAGCTGGACCCGGAATCTGTGACCGCGGACGACTTCCCGGCCCGCCTGGAGGCGCTATGGGCGCACGCCACCCCCTACATGCGCTTCGTGACCAAGGCCCTCGCCCTGCCGTTCTGACTACGAAATTATGACAGAAAATCATGTAGTTGATGCGACGTGCATTTTTCTACAGGACCGCGGTTATAACATCAACCGGTCTCGAAATACGACAGAGCGCGGAATTGATATCGTAGCAACACATTCGGATGGCAGGAGATGCTTTGTGGAAGCCAAGGGAGCAACTTCATCGAAACCGGGAAGTGCCCGCTACGGCAAAGAGTTTGATTCGAACCAAATCAAAACGCATATAGGCGTCGCTTTGGTAAAATCCTTTCAGACTCTGCAAAAGTATCCTGACTCGGACGTGATTGTGGCATTGCCCCACAATCGCGGTCACCGGAGTCTTATCGACGGGATGGCCGTGCCGATCAGGAACTCCGGAGTGAAGGTTGTATTTGTCGAAAATGATGGTCATGTCGTGGAGTTTATTTGACCCCGAATGATTCGGAGATGAGTCGTATGGCTGAGATGCTCTGGAGCAGGCCGATCTGCAAGGTGGCAGGCGACTACCTGGCGTGGCCGACCATCGCGGCCTGCGCGAGCGGGGAGGTCCTGGTGGCCTTCTCCGGCGATCGCGAGGAGCACGTTTGCCCGTACGGCAAGACGCTCCTGATCAGAAGCGGCGACGGCGGAGAGACCTGGACGGAGCCTGTGATCATCAACAACACGCCGCTCGACGACCGCGACGCGGGAATCATTGAGCTGGCTTCCGGCACGCTGGTGATGAGCTGGTTCACCTACGCGACCTGGGAACACTTCGACGCGTTCCGGGCGCTCGATCGCTGGGAGCCGGCGCAGATCGACGCGTGGGCACGGCACTGCAGCAAGGTCCCGGAGGAGGCCCGCCGCGCCTGGCTGGGAAGCTGGACGCGGCGCTCGACCGACGGCGGGCGCACGTGGGAGCCGCCGGTGCCCAGCATCGTCTCCGCCCCGCACGGCCCGGTGCAGGCCGCCGGCGGCGAGCTGCTGTATGCCGGCACCGCCGAGGTAAACGGCCGCGGCGCGGTGCTGCTGGCCACGTCCGCCGACGAGGCGCGGTCGTGGCAGGTCGCGGGCACCGTCTTGTATCTGGACGACTATCCCGGCGAGCACTCCGTGTTCAGCGAGCCGCACGTGGCCGAGCTGGCCGGCGGCGAGCTGCTGGTCATCCTGCGCACGGACAACGGCGCGGCCGGGATCCACTCCTGCCGTTCAAGCGACGGCGGGCGTACGTGGTCCCCGCCCGAGCCGACCGGGATGATCGGCTTCGATCAGCCCGGACACCTGGTCCGGCTGGCGGACGGGCGGCTGCTGTGCACCTACGGGCGCCGCAGCGCTCCGTTCGGCCAGCGCGCCTGCTTGTCGGAGGACGACGGCCGCTCCTGGCGGCTGGACGCGGAGATCGTCCTGCGCGACGACGGCCCCAACACCGACCTGGGCTACCCGGCGAGCGCCGAGCTGTCCCCCGGCGAGCTGCTCACGGTCTACTACCAGGTGGACCGGCCGGGCGAGAAGGTGAGCATCAACGCCACCCGCTGGAGCCTGGGCGGTGGCTGAGATTCTCTGGAGCCGGCCGATCTGCAAGGTGGCGGGCGACTACTTGGCGTGGCCGACGGTCGTGACCCGCGCCAGCGGGGAGGTGCTGGTGGTCTTCTCCGGCGACCGCGAGGAGCACGTCTGCCCGTACGGCAAGACGCTCCTGATCAGGAGCGGCGATCGCGGCGAGACCTGGACGGAGCCTGTGATCATCAACAACACGCCGCTCGACGACCGCGACGCGGGCATCATCGAGCTGGCCTCGGGCACCCTGGTGATGAGCTGGTTCACCAGCGCGACCTGGGAACACTTCGACCTGTTCCTGGAGCTCGGCCTGGGCACGCCGGCGCAGGTCGACGCGTGGGCCCGGCACTGCAGCAAGATTCCGGAAGAGACGCGCCGCGCCTGGCTGGGGAGCTGGACGCGGCGCTCGACCGACGGCGGACGCACGTGGGAGCCGCCGGTGCCCAGCATCGTCTCCGCCCCGCACGGGCCGGTGCAGGCCGCCGGCGGTGAGCTGCTGTATGCCGGCACCGCCGAGGTGGACGGCCGCGGCGCGGTGCTGCTGGCCATCTCCACCGACGAGGCGCGGTCGTGGCAGGTCGCGGGCACCGTCCTGTACCTGGACGACTATCCCGGCGAGGACCACCGGTTCACCGAGCCGCACGTCGCCGAGCTGGCCGGCGGGGAGCTGCTGGTCATCCTGCGCACGGACAACGGCGCGGCGGGCATCCACTCCTGCCGGTCCGACGACCGCGGGCGCACCTGGTCGCCGCCGGAGCCGACCGGGATGGACGGCCACAATCAGCCCGGACACCTGCTCCGGCTGGCGGACGGGGGGCTGCTGTGCACCTACGGGCGGCGGCTCCCGCCGTTCGGCCAGCGCGCCTGCCTGTCGGAGGACGAGGGCCGGAGCTGGCGGCTGGACGCGGAGGTCGTGCTGCGCGACGACGGCGCCGGCACGGACCTGGGCTACCCGGCCAGCGCGGAGGTGTCCCCCGGCGAGGTGCTCACGGTCTACTATCAGGTGGACCGGCCGGGCGAGAAGGTGTGCATCAACGCCACCCGGTGGAGCCTGGACGGTTCCTGAAACGCACTGCGAGGAACCCATGCACCGACCCTTCGTCATAGACCTGCACCTGGACCTGGCGTGGGACGCCCTGTTCTGGAACCGCGACCTGACGCTCGACGTCGCCGCCATGCGCGCGCTGGAGGAGGCCGAGCCGCCGCAGGTGTCGCCCGAGATCAACACCGGCATCTGTACCGTGACCGTTCCCGAGCTCCGCCGGGGCCGGGTCGGGCTGGTGCTCTCCACCATCATGTCGCGCATCCAGTCGCGCGACGGCCATATGCGGGACGGCTTGCGTACGCAGGAACAGGCCATGGCGATGGGCCGCGGCCACCTGGCCTACTACCGGACCCTGCACAAGCGCGGGCTGTTCAAGCCGGTCCTGGGCGTCGCGGACCTGGACGAGGCGCTCGCCACCTGGCGCGACCCGACCGACGAAGCCGCGGCCGCGGCTCCCATCTACCACCTGCTCTCCATGGAGAGCGCCGACCCGATCGAGGACCCGGACGACGTCGCCTTCTGGTGGGACGCCGGCCTGCGCGTCGTCGGACCGGCCCACTTCGGCGACAACACCTACATCCACGGGACCGGCACCGAAGGCGGCCTCAAGCCCCCGGCCGCCGATCTCTACCGCGCCATGCGGGAGGCCGGCATGATCCTGGACATCACCCACATGGCCGACCAGGCGGTGTGGGAGTCGTTCGAACTCTGGGACGGTCCGGTTATGGCCTCGCACTGCACCTGCCGCGCGCTGGTGCCGGGGCAGCGCCACCTGCACGACGACATGATCAGGGAGCTGGTGCGCCGCGGCGGCATCATCGGCCTGGTGTTCTGCCAGTCCTTCATCGATCCCGAGATCGAGTGGGAGAACCGGCGCCGAATGCACGAGTCCGGCTGGAAGCCCAGGTACGCGATGGACGGCCTGCTGCCGCACGTGGAGCGAATCGCCGACCTGGCCGGCGGCACGATCGCCAACATCGCCATCGGCACCGACATGGACGGCGGCTTCGGGGCGGAGCTCACGCCGACCGACGTCGACACGATCGCCGATATCGGCGGCTTCGGCGAAGTCCTGCGCACGGCGGGATACGGACAGGCGGACGCCGATGCGGTCCTGCACGGCAACGCCCTGCGCTTCTTCCGCGAGTCGTGGGCCGATTGACCCGCTGACCGCCCGCTCTCCGCACGAACCCCCGAGCCGGATCGCTTGATCGACCTCGTCGCCCAGATCTTCTTCTCGGCGCTGTTCGCGGTGGGCGTCCGCTGGGTGCAGGTCCGCCGCCGCTACGACGTGCTGTCGGTCGGCGCCGTCAACTACCTGGTGGCGTTCGCGTGCGGGATCGTCACGCTGCTGGTCGCATCGGGCGCTGGCGAAGGCTCGACCTCCGGGCTGCGCGCCGGTTCCCCGGCGCTGCTCACGGGAGCCGCCCTGGGGCTGAGCTACTTCGTGGCGTTCTTCCTGCTGCTGCGCACCCTGGACCTGCGCGGCGCCACCGTCACGACGGCGCTGTCGCGCCTGGCGGTACTGGTCCCGATTGCGCTGGCGGTCGCGCTGTGGGGCGAGCGGCCCGGTGCGGTGCAGTGGCTGGGGATCGCGGTGAGCGTGGGCGCCGTGTTCCTGATGAACGCGCCGCGGCGGAGATCGGAATCACCCGGGCGGGAAGTCGGCTGGGCGATCCCGCTGGTGTTCTTCGTGGTGGCGGGCGGCGCGTTCGCGTCCCAGGAGACGTTCAACCATGTCGCGCAGCCGGCGGACAAGCCGCTGTTCCTGGCGGCCGGCTTCGCGGTGACCGCCGCCGGCTCCCTGGTGCTCCTGATCGCGCGCCGGCGCGTGCCGACCGCCCGCGATCTGGCGGCCGGCGTGATCCTGGGGGTGGCAAACGCCGTGCAGGTGTTCGTGCTGCTCCGGGCGCTCGACCGGCTGCCGGGCTTCCTGGTGTTCGCCGTGACCGGCGCCGGCGGCGTGATCGGCACCGCGTTGATGGCGTACGTGATCCTGCGCGAGCGCCCGCGCGGGCTCCGCGGACTCGGCGTCGGCGTGGCCGCCGCCGCACTGGTGCTGCTGCAAGTGAATTAGGGAGCCCGCCTGAACGGCCGCGTGGTACGCTCTGCGGGCGTCCGGAGGCAGGAAACCCGCCATGCATGAAATCGGCAGCGACAAGCAACTGTTCATCGACCACCGGTTCATCGAGTCGTCCGATCAGGTGAGCCTGGTCGTCAACCCGCCGGTGAAGCGCGAGGGCGCGGTGCTGCGCGCCGACCGCCCGTGGGACCGCTTTGCGCTGGGGTGGTACAGCATCGTCGACGACGGCGGCACCTACAAGATGTGGTACTACGGCGCGGAGCGCGACCCGCGGCCCACCCACATCGAGGGCGAGGCGAGGCCCCTCGGCCACCTGACCGGCTACGTCGTGCCCGCCGGCACCCCGCGCGAGAGCCTGCCCGTCCCGGGCCGCTACCGCCTCTGCTACGCCGAGTCGCACGACGGCCTGGAGTGGGAGAAGCCGGAGCTGGGCCTGGTCGAGTTCGACGGCTCGAAGCGCAACAACATCGTCGGCGGGGACTTCAAGCTCGCCTACGTCTTCCTGGACCCGCACGGCCCGGAGTCCGAGCGCTTCAAGCTCATCCACTGGACCGGGCCGGGCATCGCGGTCACCACCTCCGCCGACGGCCTCCGCTGGGACCGGCCGTCCCGGCAGGTGAGCATGCTGGCCGCGGACACGCAGAAGATGGCGTGGTGGGAACCTCGCCTGAACCGCTACGTCGTCTACCTGCGGGTGATGATGGAGGAGGACAACCGCCCGATGTTCCCGTTCGTGGAGCCGATCGACAGCGATCCGCCGGTGGTGGCGCCGAAGCTGCTGCGCCCGGTCCGCGCGGTCGGCCGGGTGGAGGTCGACGACCTGATGTCCCCGTGGCCGGAGGAGGAGATCCGCACCGTCTTCGCCGCGGACGAGCACGACCCGCCTGACTCCGACATCTACACGCACGGGCTCTACCGCTATCCGTACGCGGCCGACGCCTTCTTCATGTTTCCGATGACCTACCAGCACTTCCGGGAAGGCGAGTCGCCGGTGCGCAACGACGGGCTCAACGACAGCCAGTTCGCGGCCAGCCGCGACGGCATCCACTGGATGCGGTACGACCGTCGTCCCTACCTGCCGCGCGGCGTGGCGGGCGATCCCGACTGCGGGCAGACCCACACCAGCGAGTTCCACTTCCGCGACGGCAACTACCTGTACCAGTACTACGGCGCCGGGCCCTGGACGCACGGCGGCTTCCGCCGGCTCGACCTGGCGCAGCGCTCGGACCCGGCCAACCAGGGGCGCGGCTTCATCAACGTCGCCCGCCAGCGGCTGGACGGGTTCGTGTCCGCCGACGCGGACTACACCGGCGGCACGCTGACCACGCCGCCGGTCGTCTTCAGCGGCCGGGAGCTGACGCTGAACGTCGACGTGGCCGCCATGGGAGAAGCGCGGGTCGAGCTGCAGGGCGCCGAAGGCCGCCCCCTGCCGGGGTTCTCGGCGGACGAGTGCGACCGAGTGATGGTCAACGACGTCGGCCACACCGTAAGCTGGAACGGCAACCGGGACGTGCACGGCCTGGCCGGCCGGCCGGTGCGGCTGAAGGTCGTGATGCGGGCAGCGAAGCTGTTCGCGTTCCAGTTCTCTTAGTCCGTCAACAGGGGGTGCGGTGGTGAACGATTCAAGGGCGTTGGGATGGGCGCTGATCGGCTGCGGTTCGGCAGGGCGCGAGCATGCGCGCGGCGCGGCGGCGGATCCGGACGTCGCCGTGCGCGGCTTCTGCGACATTGAGCCCGCCTCCGCGGCGGCCGCGGCCGACGAGCACGGCGGCGCCTGGCACACGACCGATCCCGCGCGGGTCTTCTCCGACCCGGAGATCGACGTGGTCTCCATCGCCACCGCGCACGACTCGCACGCGGAGCTGGCGATCGCGGCGCTGCAGGCGGGCAAGCACCTGTTCCTGGAGAAGCCGATGGCCATGACCTCGGCCGACTGCCTGCGGATCGAGGCGGCGCGGGCGGCCGCGGACCGGCGCCTGATGCTCAACCACTCGATCCGCTTCTCCGGTGCGGCGCGGGCGATCCGCGAGCGGCTCGGCCCGGTCATGGTCAGCCACGGGCAGTGCACGATGGCGCCGGCCGACCTGCGGCGATGGCGCTGGCATCCGACACAGGGCGGCGGGACCGTGTACGACGTGGGCGTGCACGCCCTGGACCTGCTGTGCTGGATGCATCGGGACCACCCGGTCGAGGTCTACGCCACCGGCGGCGCGGTGCGCCATCCGGAGGAACTGCGCGGCACCGGCCTGCTGGACACCATCGCGGCGACGCTGCGCTTCGCGGACGGCGGCGCGGCCACGTTCCTGATGGCCGATTCGGGCCAGAACGAGCTGACCGGCAAGTGGTTCTTCGAGTTCTTCGACGGTTCGGCGTCGGCGGTGCTGCACGAGCACTTCAAGGCGGCGACGATCACCCGCCGGGATCCGGAAACCGGCCAGGACGACTCGGAGACCGTGCGCCCGGGACCGGCCGCCCGGTTCGCCCCGCTGGTCGAAGCCATCCGCGACGGCACCGAACCTCCGGTCGGGCCGGCGGAGGGCATCCGCACGGCGCTGCTGGTGGAGCGCATCCTCGAATCGGTCGCGACCGGGCGCCCGCAGCCTTGGGTGGATGCGAATTCGGTGTAGCGGCCGAGCGGCCTGCGTGATGCCACGCCACCGATCGCTCACGAACTTCCAGCACGACTCTATCGAAACTCGGAGGATCGAGATGGTCTCATCGCCTCCGCAAACCATGTCCACGGAGGACACATCAATGAACATCAGACCGCACTCGACACCTCGTATGGTGGCCGCGCTGGCGATGGCGGCACTCGTCTCGATCGCCGGCATCGGCTTCGCCGCGCCGGTCGAACTGACCATCGTTCACTTCAACGACCTGGATCGGATGGAAGCGAGCGGCGGACAGGGCGGGATCGCCCGCCTCGCCGCGGTCATCAAGGCCGAGCGGGAGAACCGGGACAACGTGCTGGTCACCTTCGCCGGGGACACGATCTCGCCATCCCTGATGTCCGGCTTCGACCAGGGCGCCCACATGATCGAGCTCCTGAACCGGCTCGACCTGACGGCGATGGCGATCGGCAATCACGAGTTCGACTTCGGACCGGAGGTCGCCGTTCAGCGGTTCGCAGAGGCGAGCTTCCCTATCCTGGGCGCCAACAGCATCGACACCGACGGTGAGATCATCGACGGAGCACAGGCATCGATACTGGTCGACGTCGGGCCCTTCAAGGTCGGCATCTTCGGCCTCACCACCCTCGGCACCGCGGTCAAGTCCAGCCCGGGCGGGGTGACCTTCCGCGACGTGGAAGCGGTGGCCGCCGAACAGGCCGTCGCCCTCCGTGAGGCGGGCGCCAACCTGGTCATCGCGCTGGCGCACACCGACGTCACCGAGGATCAGGCGCTGATCGAGCAGGGAGCGGTGGATCTGCTGCTCTCCGGCGACGATCACCTGCTGCGGCTGGACTACAGCGGGGACGTGCTGTTCGCCGAATCGAGCGAGCAGGCCGACTGGGTCACGGTCATCGACCTGACGCTGGACGAGGTCGAGAGCCGCGGCAGCATGCGGTTCGTGTGGAGCCCGGCCTTCAGGATCATCAACACCGCCCGCGTGGAGCCGGACCAGGAGCTGGCCGCGGCGGCCCAGGCCTACCTGGACCAGCTCTCCGAGGAGCTCGACGTGCAGATCGGCACCACCTCGACCGAGCTGGACAGCCGCCGCGCCACGGTGCGCGGCACGGAAGCCGCGATCGGCAACCTGATCGCCGATGCCATGCGCGCGGCGACCGGCGCGGACGCCGCCCTGACCAACGGCGGCGGGATCCGGGCCAACCGGATCTATGAGCCCGGGACGACGCTGACGCGGCGCGACATCCTCAGCGAGCTGCCGTTCGGCAACGTCACCGTGGTGCTGCAGGTGACCGGCAGCGACATCGTCGCGGCGCTGGAGAACGGACTCGGCAGGATCGAGGATGGGGCGGGCCGCTTCCCGCACGTCGCCGGGCTCAGCGTGCTCTACGACCCCGGCAAGCCGGCCGGCCAGCGGGTGGTCGAAGTGAGCCGCGATGGCGCCGAGCTCGACCTGGACGCCACCTTCACTCTGGCGACCAACGACTACCTCGGCAACGGCGGCGACGGTTATGACGTGTTCGAGGACAAGGTTCGAGTGATCGACGCCTACGCCGGGACGCTGATGGCGAGCCAGGTGATCGACTACATCGCCGCCCATGGCTCGGTCGCCCCGGTGGTCGACGGGCGGCTCAAGACGGTCGAGTGACGGCGGCGCGAGGGTCGTTCACGATGCTCATCGCGCCGTGAACGTCAAACTCGCCTGCATGAGCCACCTGTGGGGGCCGAAAGCCGCCGATCTCGCGAAGCCTGACGGCGCAGAGCGGACGCGGGCGTGGATGACCGACATCGCGCGGGCCGGGTACGACGGGTTCGCGGCGTTCGACGAGCTGCTGCTGGGGCTTGCCGGCACCGGCTTCTTCGCCGGGCTCGTCGAGGAGACCGGCCTGAAGCTCGCGAGCGTCGACTACGTGATCGGTCGCGACTTCGACCGCCTGCGCAGGGTGTGCGAGGTCATGCAGCGCCTCGGTGCACCTCACCTGGTCACGATCAGCGGGCTTGCGCAACGGGGCGCCGACATGGACCGGATCGCCGAGCTGCTCGATGCCATGGGCGAGGTCGCCCTGCAGTACGGCGTGCGCGCCTGTTATCACAATCACACCCACCACACGGGTGAGACGCTGGAGGAGACCGAGGCGCTGATGGCGCGCACCGATCCGGCGAAGTTCTTCGGCTTCCTGGACGTCGGGCACGCCACCAAGGACTTCGCCGGGCATCCGGTGGAGCAGCGGGCGGCGCTGTTCCTGGAGCGCAACTGGGAGCGCATCGACTTCCTCGAGTTCAAGGACTGGTCGGACGAGCACGACCTGTGCACGGAGGTCGGCGCCGGCCGCTGCGACTACGCCGCCGTCTTCGGCATCCTGAAGCGCAAGGGGTATTCCGGCTGGATCACGGTGGAGCAGAACGGACCGATGGGCGACAGGTCCAGAATCGATTCCGTGCGCGCAAGCTGCGCGTTCATCCGGAGCGGTCTGGGTCTGTGACCGCGCCCATCGCCAGGCGCCGCCTGGGCCGGACGGGTCTGCAGGTGACGGAGCTCGGACTCGGGGGCGTGTTCGTGCGGACGGCCGTCACCGCGCCCGGCGAAGGGGTGCGGGTCGTGCGGCGGGCGCTGGAGCTGGGGGTCGACTACCTCGACACCGCTCCCCTTTACGGCGATTCGCAGCGGGTGCTGGGCGAAGCGCTGCAGGACGTCGACGTGCCCTATGTGCTCGGCGCCAAGTGCGGACGCTGGGACTGGGAGACCGGCCCGTACCGGTCCCTCGACGCGTTCAAGCGCCAGTTCGAGCAGACGCAGCGCGATCTGCGGCGCGATGTGGTCGACATCCTGTACATCCACGAAGCGGACTGGGCGCCGTACTGGACGGACATGAGCGTCCCCCGCGCGGCGCAGTTTCTGGACGTGGATGCGGAGTACGACTTCGACGGCGCGCCGGTCGCCGCGTTTCTCCGGTGGGTGAAGGACCAGGGCATGACCCGCTTCCTGGGCATCTCCGGAAACAACGCCCACCTGCTGGCAAAGGTCCTGCGCGAGATGGAGACGCCGATCGACATGGTGCTGACAGCCTTTCAGTACAGCCTGGTGTGGCGCAACGCGCCGCGCGACCTCTTTCCGCTCGCCGCCGAGCTCGATGCCGGGATCGTGCTGGGCGCACCGCTGCAGCAGGGGCTCCTGGCGGAGGTGCATCCGGAGTGGCTCCGCGACCCGCCCGACTGGATGGACGAGGATCTGCGCGGCCGCTACGAGCGGCTGTACGCCATCCAGGCCGAGACCGGCTTGAGCCTCGCCGAGCTGGCGATCCGCTTCCTGCTGCGGGACCGCAGGTTCGCGTCCGTCATCCCCGGCGCGGCGTCCATCGAGCAGATCGAAGAGAACGTCCGCTGTGCGACCGCCGGCCCGCTGCCCGACGAGCTGCACGCCAGGCTAGACGCGCTCGGGCGGGTATACGAGCCGGACGCGCGGCTGAAGGGATGAGGGGAGGGCACATGGCCGGTGACCTCGCGCAACTGGTTGATCGATACCGGAGCGACGGCTTCGCCGTGGCGCGCGGCCTGTTCGACGCGGCGCTGTTTTCGGAGGTGACCGGCGAAGTGGAGCGCGTCGTGGGCGAGGCTGCCGTCGCGGGCGAGCACGTCCACGTCTACTTCGACGCCGAAGCGCCGGGAGCGCCGGTGCGCTGCCTGTTCCGGATCGAGGAGCAGTCGGAGCTGCTGCGCGATCTGCTCGGCTCCGCGCTGCTGCTGGACGTGGTGAGACCGCTGCTGGAGGACGAGCCGGTCGCGGACGGCATCCAGTACATCGACAAGCCGCCGCACGCGACCTACCGGTTTCCGTACCACCAGGACAACGCCTACCAGTTCTACCACCCGCCGCGCTCGCTGGCCGCCACGCTGGCGCTGGACGCGCAGGGCGAAGACAGCGGTCCGATCTCCATCCTGCGCGGCTCCCACGCGCTGCCCATCCTCCCGCACGAGCCGTCCGGGGTGCTCGGCGCCAGCCGCGGGCTGGTGGACCCGCCGGACACGGCCCGCTACCCGGAAGTGGCGGCGACCGTGGAGGCGGGCGACGTCCTGGTGCATCACACCAACGTCATCCACCGCACGGGACCCAACCTGACCGGCTCGCACCGCCGCAATCTCGGGTTCACCTACCATGGCGCCGGCGCCGTCCAGGATACGGAGGCCAACGCCGCGTCCGCCCGGATGGTCGAGCGCCACAACCGCTCCCACCGACCGCGATAGCTGGTTTCGGCGCCGAACTTCCAGATGCTCTTCGCGGTCTCCGCGAACAGCCGGCGCTTGTCCTCCCCAGTAGGGAACGCCATGTGGTCGCGGAACAACTCCAGGCCGCGGCCGTAGCCGATGTCGGCGAAGATGTGCGGGAAGTCGGTTCCCCACATCAGGCGCCGCGGGCCGAAGCGTCGTAGATCCGCTCGTAGACCGCGCGCTGGTCCGTGAACGGGTAGGGGTCGGCCGCGCGCGGCCTGGGGCGTGAATTTCACGTAGCCGTTCGGATACTTGGCCAGGTCGAGGACGTTGCGGAGCAGAGATGCGGGAGGTTCCCGCTCGAACAGGGCGCCGCCCAGGTGGTCCAGGACCACCGGCACGCAGGGGTGGCTGGCGATGATGGGCTCCACGGCCGGCTGCTGCTCCGCGGGCCCGAAGCTCAGCAAGCAGGCGTCGAGGTCTTCGGCCCCGCGCCAGGTCGGGTCCTGCGAGGGAGCGGACCACTGGGCCGGATGGTCCGCGCGGGACAGATGCACGCGCAACCCCTCGAAGCCCTCCTCGGTGACCAGCCGCTCCGGCCGCACGACCCACGTCGGGAGCGTTGTGGTCCATGACCGCAATTCCTGAGAACCGGCCGAGAGTGGGCTAGAAGCCTGGCCGGACAGTCATCTCACGCCGAAAAGAAGGGCGCTCCAGCGGGATACTTGCGTTGCACGGCCGAGCAGCGTGCTCAGTCTGATGACGAACACCGAAATCTATGTCACTCTCTCCCGGTGCTTACGCCAACCACCCCGCGTCACGACACCGACGGGAACCGGACGCTCTACTCCCCGCTGCCCCACTACCTACACCATTTGCCACCTGATCAGCGCCATCAGTTGCCTCTCCGAGCCTTAGCAGAAACCACCGAACCAAGCTACCTTCACTCGGACAGATGGTCGACTACTCCAGGTATTTGAAAGACGAGGGAATCGTCAGGTTCATTTCGTCCGCAACTCCCTACGTGCCGAAGGTCGCTGGAATCTATCACATCATCGTCGTTCCATATTCGCAAATCGACCGGCAAACTACAGGCCTAACACGAAGCTACCTCAACGCCATGAAGCATGCGAAGATCGACGTCAGAGACCAGCCATCAACTCGCCTATTACCCGATGATGGCCGCGAAGACATACGTATAAGCATAACCCCGAGGACCGCTCATCGGATCGTCGAACAAACCCGCAAGCCACCCTCACTGTTCCGGCTCGGGGCCATGTTCCCTCCCGTTTACGTCGGGCAAGCAAAAGACCTGCGACGCCGCTTCTTTGAGCACGACCGGGGAATCAACTCACAGGTTCGCGCACAACTTGACGATGCTGGGCTAAATGGTCTAATGTCATTCTTCAGATGGCATCACTGCGACGAGACCGACCTCGATCACATCGAGTCGGTTCTGATTCAAGCATACCTTCCAATCTTCAATAAACAAATGAGGTGATTTGGACGATGGCCAAGGAAACCGACACGATCTTAGTTGATTACGACCCAAGCGTCGTCGAATTCGAGGCGATGCGGGGCCGCTTTACGGGCATCACATACTTCATGACAACCATGAGCCTGACCGAGTGCGCGGAACAACTAAGAATTGCCAAACCCGACGAAGCGACGACTTTCGCCGAACGCATACAACGGCGTCTCGACAAGAGCCGCGCGGAAAACAAGATCTTTAAGGACTACCTGCTGAAACCGGGCAATCGGTTTTTCAACAGCCTCGTAGTCGTGCTTATGCCCAAGAAAGGCACCGCCAGCGGATATTTCTCGTTCCGATCATTCACGACGCGGAGCGGGGCCGAGGCCGGTGACCTAGGGAAGCTAAAGGTACTTTCAGATATCGACCGCGTCGTGGTGGATGGGCAGCACCGCCTTCATGCACTAAAGGCGGCGTCGAGCTACACCGAAACGGATGACTATGAGGAGTCACTTCAGCTCGCGGAGCTCCAGGTTCCCGTTGTGTTTGTCACATTTGATGACGTCGACGGCGGGGACTTCACCAAGCGAAACGTCGGAATCGTCCAGCAGGTATCGGATCGTGCGCGAAAGATCTTCATAGACCTCAATAAGGGCGTCGTGAAGGCTGACCAGAACAGCCTGCTGTTGTTGGATGATGAGAACTTCGCCGCGGTCGCCGCCCGCGATTTGATCGAGAACGATGCTGACCTGGAGATCTATACGAAGTGGGACGGTGCGGCGACGACGCTGCCTGATGTGGAGCCCTTCTACACGAACATCTATCTTCTGGCGGAATTCGTTGGGGAGTTGGTGCCGGACGAAAGCATGCCTCTGGGGCAATATAACCTTTCGCTGAGCGAGGACAGGGACGCCGCTCTGAGGGATCTTTTTTATACTGCTTTTTTAGAGGAACACAACGGCATCGCGCCGGCTGAGTTCATAAAGAGATTCTTCTCCGAAGTGACTTTTTTCGCGCAATGGAAGGAGGAAGTGAGAGCCATCGTGGGGACGATTCCGAAACAACCCGGCAACGTGAGGCCACCGCCGGGGGACCGACCAAGAATTGCGGCGCTCCGAAAAAGACACCTGCTAAGCACCGTGGCCGGGCAGCGGGCTGCATTCATGGCGGTACGGGATAGCTACGTTTTTCTTGAGTCGGAATCAGAGGGAGAGAATCTTGGAGAGGCGCTTCGGAGCCTATCGAGAATCCACGACAGAGGGATCTATAGTCGAGGACGCGAACTTTGGCTCGAACTGCTGACTAGGCCTGGGAATCGGATGAAGCTGACGACCGTTCGGCAGGCAGCGAAGGTGCTGCAGCATCTGATTACGGGTGACGAGGAGGTTGACGAACGTTTGTTGCAGCTATCGCCAGAGGATGGCATCGGTACGGAGGATACGGTTAGACACTACGGTGTGGCGATGGAGGTGATGAGAGGAACCGAGGAGACGTGATCGCCCAGGTGTCGTTAGAGGGGGTAAAGAGTTGCATACGGGATGTGACGCTGGGTCTGTCGCGTCTGACGGTGATAACGGGAGCCAATAGTTCGGGGAAGAGTACAGCACTACAGGCACTGTTGGTGCTCAAGCAGACAGCGGAACAACCTCCGTACGATGCCGCGCTAAGGTTGAACGGACCATACGGGCGGCTGGGAACGGATCGGGTGATAGGGCCGAGCGGCGGTCGAATCGATGTGGAGTGGGACAACCAGGGGAAGCCGAAGGGTCAGTTCGGAGTGTCGCTCACGCAGAGGGACGGGGCGGTGGCCGTGGAGGAGCTCCGTTGTGGAGGGCGCGGCCCGCTCTTGCGAGTAGAGGCGACAGGTTCTGAGCGGAAGTGCATTCAGGACAACCCAGGTGAGCTGTTCGCGAACGAACGGGGGCGAGTTCTGGTCCGGGGGATATTCGTGACCCATGAAATTAGATCGGTAGCGAAGTACACGAGGGAACAGGAGTCGCTGCTCGTCGATGGCTGC
Organism: Spirochaetia bacterium; assembly: GCA_965208175.1. GTDB lineage: Bacteria > Spirochaetota > Spirochaetia > SZUA-6 > Bin103 > CATQHW01. Next base: position 992,043 of record CBDBOG010000002.1, read on the forward strand.
GAAAGGATAGTAGGATCGCACGTTCAGGACCTATTGGTAAGCGATGTGGAGATCGTTTCTAAAGAGGATCGGCTCCATGCACAGGAAGCTCAGAGTTTCCTGAATGAGGGCGATGTGGCCAACGCGGTGGCAGCGCTAGTACAAATAGGTAGTATACGTGCGGACCTGTTGGAGTACGGTGAGGCCATAGGTGTGGAGTTGTGGGATTATGTCCCGGCGCGGTTCTCGGGTGTATTGAAGACGCTCGGTGCGCACGCGCCGGAAGACCGGCTATTGAGGGAGCTCAAATCGATAGCGAGGGATTTTCAGCGACAGGAATGTGAACTCGTCCGGATTGTCGATGATGAGGATGGCGGAGTAGACACATTACTCGGCAATATCTTGTACCTGGGGCCGCTTCGATCGGATCCGCAAATCGTATATGAAGACGTCGTGGTTAGGGACCCTCGCCGAATGGGAGCAAAGGGAGAGCGCTGCGTTCCGTTGCTCTACTACAGCAGGAACACGTACGTGGAGGACGTTGATCCGGAAACGCTCGGAAAGACAACCATGAGGCGGCGCGTATCGTTGAGCGCGGCTTTAGATAGTTGGATGGCGTATCTTGGTGTAGGACGCAGCGTCCGAGTAAGAGCAGAGTCACCGTACGGTTTGGTTGTTGAAATCGAGTCGGACGACACGATCGGAGGAGTATACCTTACGAACGTTGGCGTGGGGGTGTCACAGGTGTTGCCGATACTTGCACTTTGTCTTCTCGCGAGGCCCGGATCAGTTGTGATCCTGGAGCAGCCTGAACTTCACCTTCACCCCGCGGTGCAGTCTCGGCTTGCGGATTTTCTGATCGCGTTGTCGGGGATGGGCCGGCAACTGATTGTGGAGACACACTCCGAACACCTGGTGAATCGACTGCGGCTGCATATCGCCCGTGGCGGAATGAAGAAGGACGACGCCCGGGTGTTCTTTCTGTGTCTGGAGGATGGGGTCACCCAAGCGAAGGAAGTGGAAGTGGACGAGCGGGGCATGATGGGGACTTGGCCAGCCGGCTTCTTTGACGAGAGTGAGCATGTGCTGCTCGAGATTGGAAGGGCTATGGCCGGCGAATGAAGTTTGTTCACTTCGACCCGGCGGTGTTGTTGGTTTGCGCGTTTCGGACGAATGACGAAGACAAGCTGAAGGCAACACAGAGGCTGTTGGGCCATCTTGGACGCCTCGTCAATGTCTCTCAGTATATCCGATTGCTCGTCGCCGAGGAACACTGGCAAAAGCTGAGTGGGGCAATCTCTACGAGGTTCTTCGTGATGGACCGGGTCGCGCGGAGCGTGATCCGACCAGTGATTATAAGGTACATGATGAACTACGCGCGAATGCATCGGTACGGAGATGTGGAAGAGGAGTGGAAGGCCGTCTCTCGGTGGCGTGAAGCTAGCGTCGTCGCGGAGGACGACGCCGTGATTCTGTCTTGGATGAATCTATTGGGTTCGCCATTGCTCGAGGAGAAGACGCGATTGGCGCCGCTGTTCTCCGATCTTGCACTCGACCCCTTGATCGACGGGGACATTCTGCACGTTGAATCTGTCGACGGTGAACAAGAGCGTCGATTCGCCGTCTATCGCGATCTCGTAAAGTGCATTGCGACGACCGGAGTGGTGGATCCGGTGGTCGCAGCTCGATTGAGGGTCGAGGATGAACCCGAGTTCGTGTGGGAGAATACGGGACATGGAGCGACGCCCGAGCAGCGTCGGATCATAGAGCGGGTTGCGCGGGAGAGTGCGATAGTCCGGAGAGCGGCTACCACCTACCAGAATCCGCAGGGGGGAGGTCGATCGCTAGTGTCCGCGACAGCGGAGATCAACGTGTTTCAGTTCGCGGTGACGGACCGTCCGAATTTGATTCGGGGAAGGTTCTATACTTTGGCGCGGAGCGGCGAGGAGGCGAGGGTTGCGCTCCGAATATTAGAGAATACGCTGGAGAGCGTAAGCAGGGACGGACCTGCGTGACAAGGGCTTGGGGTGAGCTCCCCGGGTTAACCGGTGAGCATCGCAGTAAGTCGCGAAACCGCGTAGCGTAAGGCCGACACTAATGCTCGGATGTCGGAAGAGGTGGTGGAGCGGCCAAGGCCTATGCGTATAGCGCAGTGTATTTGCTCAAGGGGTAAGCCCATGGCGATGAGTACGTGGGAGGGCTCGACGGCCGTCGTGGTGCAAGCGGCTCCGGTGGACATCGCGACTTCTTGGCGTGTGGCGACTATGAGAGAGCGGCTTTCGATCCCGGGCAGGGCGAAATTGAGGTTATTGGGAAGGCGGTGCCGAGCGTGGCCGTGGAGCTGAACGCCGGCAAAACTATCGCGAAGCTGCGTCCAGAGCGAATTCCGAAGGCCTGTAAGCCGTGAGGCTTCCTCAGAGGCGAGATCACGGCAGAGCTCAGCGGCCGCGCCTAGGCCTACGATGGATGGGACGTTGAGCGTGCCGGAACGGATTCCGCGTTCGTGTCCTCCTCCGTAGAGAATCGGAGAGAGTCGAATTCGGCGGGTCCGTCGGCGCACGAACAACGCTCCGATTCCCTTGGGGCCGTAAATCTTGTGGGCGGACAGGGAAAGTAGATCGATGTTCATCGCGTCGACGTCGATAGGGATGTACGAGAGTGCCTGAGTAGCGTCCGTATGGAACACTACACCACGTTCCCGAGCAATCTGGCCAATCTCGGAAAGAGGGTGCAACACTCCGACTTCGTTGTTGGCAGCCATCAATGATATGAGGGCGGTTTTTGGGGTGATGGCCGTGCGCAGGTCGTGGAGGTCTATCATTCCGTGTTTGTCGACCGGTAGGTACGTGACCTGCCAGCCGTCCGCAGCGAGGTGGTTACACGTGTCGAGAACGGCCTTGTGCTCGGTGCCGCACGTTACGATATGGGCGGGGCGTCCTTGGTGGCGCAGTGCCGTGCCAAGGATCGCAAGGTTGTCAGACTCAGTGGCGCCGCTAGTAAAGATAATTTCGTCCGGGTCGGCGTTGATCAATGAGGCAACCTGATTGCGAGCGTTGTCCACTGCGGTTGCCGCTTCGGTACCATATTCATGATCTACGCTGGCGGCGTTGCCGTAGCGCTGGACGAAATAGGGAAGCATTTGTTCAAGGACCCGTGAGTCAACCGGGGTAGTAGCGTGATGATCCATGTAGAGCGGTCGGGTGGAGTTCATCTTTTAGGCGTGCCGGAGGGCATCTGCCTCCGCGACGAGATGCCCGATATCAGTCAACGCTTTTACTCTTTGGTGAAGTAGTATGATCCCCCGATTGAGGTGGGCACGAAAGTGGTCTTCGAGCGGCTCGTTGACAGGAAAGCCGTCTTCGAGGAGGCGTTCTCGAAGAAGCGCGAGGATTAGAATATCCCATTCTCCGGTGAGCGTGTAGCGATTGAACTCGCGCTTGCTGTCCTCGGGGTAGGCGGCGGGGTCCGGTGCAGATCCCTCGCGAAGGGACAAACAGAATGCAAAGCGGCAGAGGAGATTGGGGGTCAGGCCGGTTCTACCCTTGAGCTGGGACAACAGTTGGTCGGCTTGTAAACAGACGCGAACTTTGTTGAGAGTCACGCTAATGTTCCAGAGGGGGCTTCCAGAAGTAGCCCGGTGCAACGGTGGTCGAGTGGTCTTCGCCATTATACTGGAGTCGAAAGGCCCTTGAAATAGCGGGTTGTAAGCGATTGAAGTACTGGCGGTCGACCTCGGTGTCGGTGGACAATATAAGGACCTGGTGACTGGCAGACGGAAAATAGGAGGTTACGAGTCGGTCTCGGTGCTCTGTGTCAAGGCGCCCCATCGGCGTGTCAATGACAATAGGTAGCGGTCGTCCAGAGACCTGGCGAAGTGCCCACAACATGGCGATCGCAAATAACTGTTTTTCCCCGGCTGATAGCTGATTAGGGGCGAGCGTTTGCCCCGCTGCTGTTTGTAGTGCGGCTGTGTAGGTCTTCGGACAGATGTGGACGGCTGAGATGAGATCGGTCTTGTGGGCCAACGTACGGAATCGCTCCAACACGGCGTGCTGGAGTTGCGCAATCTTGCGGCGGGTTAGCTGGCGGCCGTATGCGCCGAGCGCAGCGACGGTATTAGCGGCTAGCGCGACCTTTCGATCGGTGTGGCGAATCTGGGAGAGCTTAGCAGAGAGCCGTCTCCGGTTACGGCCGAGGCGTTCTACACGCTTTGTCGCGATGTCGAGTTGGTCGTCGAGCGCGCGCAGGTGACTTTTCATCTCGGCGTGTCGGCGCGCGTCGGTCTCGAAACGCTGAACGAGAGGGTCCAACTGGTCTTCTTCGGGAATCGCGCGGAGCATTTCAGCAGATCGGGTGCGCTGGCTATGGAGGTCCTCGACGGTGTGGCATAGCGAAAGGAAACGCTCCTGCTCTTCCCCGTGGAGCCGGTTGCACCACGCAGCCAATTGACTAGACTCTCGGTCGCCGACTCCATGGATGACTGGTGACGAGTTCGTCGGGTACTGGTCATGAATGGGATGGAGCGCGTGGAGGATTCGGCGGCGCAGAACTTCGATGTCGTGGTTACGGATGTGGAGATCGCTCCAGGTGTCATCGAGCGTGAGGACTGAGGTAAGTGCGTCAACGAACTGTGTGGCGACGGCGGCGCGGGCGTCTGCGGCACGGCGAGCGGTGTCGGAGGCTAACCTTGCCTGAAGCCGGTCAAGTAACGATCCAGCGATTGAGAAAGGCAATAGCCCGGCGCACAGTTCACGGGCGTCGCGTTCGGCGCGGTCAAGGTCCCGGGCGATTGTAGCCGCGCGAACGGTGGTCTCCTCGGCCCTCTGGGCAAATGATCCTCCAGCGGTCAAGAGTTCTGATTTCGCTCGGTGAAGCTTGGCGTCGAGCCGTCCCGCTTCGGCTTCTGCCACGGCCCGGGTGTGGCGAAGCGTGGTGAGGTCACGTTGGGCGGCAGCGAGAGTGTCGTTGAGCGTGGATAGCTCCTTGCCAAGGCGACTCCCGGTCTTGTCGTCTGTGTGTCGACCAAGGTAGAGCGATAGGTCGGCGGTGAGTTGGTCGATGGCGTCGAGTCCGAGAATGGAGTTTAGGGAATCGGAGAGTGCTTGCCCGGAGGTCGACTCATCCGCAAGCGCTTCGATGCGCTCGGCATCGAAGAAGTAGAGATCCGCTAACCGCGCGGGTAGGAGGTCCTCAACAAAGTCGTCCCACTGGTCCTGCTCCAGCGACTTGAGAATGTCGCCACCTCGATACACCGTGAGCGAGTCGTTGGTTCTTTGCCCCTTAGCTACCCAACTTCGAACCACGGAGTAGTCTGTAGAAATCCCGGATTGAACGTGGCTTACTTCGACCTCTACCATTGCTCTGCGCACGCCGTCTCTCTGGCCGCCACGGTGAGTCCGTTCGGCGAGAAAAGCCCCGTATTCATTGCGGGCAACCCTATTCCCAAGCGCCCGGCGCCCGTGCAGCGCCAGCCGGATTGCCTCTATGATGGTGGTCTTGCCGCTCCCGTTGTGACCGCCAAACAAAATAACGGGCCGCGTAACGGAGCGAGGGGTCACATCGAACACATGTCTATTCGCAAAGACCCCGTAGTTCTCGAGAACAACTTTCTTGAGAGTCATCGGTTGGTGGCAGAAGTGTGGCCGGTGCCTAGTAGCTCGGACTCGCTACGCCATTCTTCACCCAGAATAGCGTCTATTCGATCAAAAATCGCGGAGCGGCGAGCCATTCCTGCCATGTTGCGCTCCATCTGAATGAGCTTCAGCACCATGTCGGTGGGAATACCGTGCTCCGCGCTGATCTCGGCAAGGATGTCAGCGTCTTCCTGAGAAAAGAGTGAGGCATCGTCCTGCGGCCACATCAGTTCCCTGCCGACCGCTTGGCGGTAGATGGTGGGCACGAGGTCCGCGAAGTCCTGTCGTTCGGTGCGCCAGATACGTCGAATCTCGTGGAGCTCTGGCTCAGTGATCAGCTCGACACGAGGATCTGGGCCGTTGGTACGAACTTCCTGCTGGGCGCGAAGAACGCGGCGTAGTACTTCCTGACAGAATTCGAACCGGTATGGACCCCGAATCAGTGTTCCATCCTCCTTGTAACTTATAGTGCCATTACGGCGCTTGTAGTCGCGGACTTCCTGCTTGCGGTCGGGGCTTCTGGTCTCCGCGATCCAGTCACGAAGCTGAAGCAAGGGATACATCCACTCCTCGCCCGAATCGATAAGCGCATTCATTGTGGAGTCGCGTTCGACAACGGTACAGACCCAGCAGCCAAAGCGACTGTTGCCGCAGCTCGGGGTGGTGTCGTCAATGACTAAGGGGCACTCCCCGGCGTTGGCGGTGCGGTAGAGAGCAGCAAGGTCGCGATTGTTCGCTCCCCACGGTGAGGGGATCTGCAACAAGTAGGTCCATACGTCATCAGTGGTCCAATCCTTGATTGGCGTATAGACGTACGCGCGACGCAGCTTGGTATGTCTCGTCAGCAGGGCGTTGCCGGTGATCGAGCGCTGGCGGATTTTTTCGGGGTCATTGGGCTGAAGGACTTGTGCGCGAGTGGTGCTTTCGGATACCCGGGCTCCCAATACTGTCACTACCTCTCCAGCTTCGCTTGCGCGGTCGAGGATAAACTCGTTTGCCGGATTGATTTTCATACGCTCTGTGCACCACCGGAAGCGCTGGGTTGGTGCAGGATATCCCCGCCCGATAAGGTTGACCCAGAAGGTGTCTTCTCGGCGCGGTGAGACCTTGTGCGCGGAGAACGGGAGTTTATGGTTGCGAGCCACGTCGTTGATGGACCGTAGTGTCTGGTCGATGATGTCCACTATAACGGGCGTTTCCACCAACGTATCGGACGCAATTACATAGATAGGCTTTTGTCGGTCTCCAGGGGAAAGGGAGGCTATGGCGTTCCACACGAGTTGCAGGGTGGCGGTGGAGTCCTTGCCGCCGCTGAAACCAATTACCCAAGGATACGCGTTTGTTTTGTAGACTTGCTGGATTTCGGCGTGAAAATTGGTGATCGTTCGGGAGTTAAAAACGGAAGGGACATTCACGATCGCGCACCGGCAGGAGAATTGACGCCATTGGTTGCGGTATGGTCCAACTGGTCTTCGTGAGGCGTGAGACGCAGACCGAGCTTGTGTTTAATCGTGATTGCCGTGAGCAGGACGTTGTTGTGCACCTTTGACATTCGGCCCGCGATCATCGCACGACCCTCCCAGAGAGGATTGGTGCGACGCCAGTCGATTTCGGAGAGATAGTTGAGACGAGACTTCCAATCAGTGTGGAATTGCGACGTCAAGGCGTCGCCAGCCATGCCAAGTGCGTGGAGGACAACGCCGTGGGCGTGGACGTAATCCTTGCGCAGCTCGGCGCAACTGACTTCGCGCGCTGCGGCGAGCTTCCACTCGCGTAGGGCGTTTCCGACGGAGGTCCAAAACTCGCATGCGAGGGAGGACTGGGAATTGGTGGGTCCTGTATCGGGATGGACGTCGGGCCCTAGGAGAGCAGTTGTGGCTTGATAGAGACCGCTAAGTGTAAAGAGCTTGGCCGAGCGATTGGAGATCGTGGTCTTCTCGAGATCGATGAGACCTCGAAAAACTGGGACGGTGTCTGCGAGGGTTCGGGATAATCGCGCGAGGCCGTCACGGTGGTCGTATAGAATGCCCAGAGACTTGGTGGGGCGCACGGCGTGCTTGTTGAGATCGGCGAACTGCTGCTGGCTGCGTTGGAGGCCCTGGTCGAGGAAGAAGACGATGGAAATGGTCTCGTCGGCGAGTTCTGGTGCGACCTTGAGCGCGTCCTCGATGGCGGCGCGCCGATGTTGGCCGTCGTTGATGATGAGGCGGGAGGTCATCGGAATGGTGAGGTTGCCGATGTCTCGCCCACCGTCGGTGTCGTCAATGGGCTCGAAGTGGGTCTCGCCGTCGATGGATGCTGTGAGCGACGAAAAGACGTACTGGTCCTTGTTCTGGGCGATGTAGCCGGCAAGGGCGGGGATTCGGGCCTTGTTCAACACGCGCTGCGCGCGCAGGTCTGGGGGCAATTCCTCCTCGTCGAAGAGGAAGAGCTTGGGCACAAGGCGCAGCGGGCACATAATGACGTAGTAGGCCCGGCCGGCCTGGATGCCGCGCAGAGATGGGAAGCGATAGCTCAGAGGGTCCATTGCCGTACCTCCAACAGTGGAAGTTTGTCATTGGGCGGGGGAAGTTTGTCAAGTCCGCCGCCTGGGGCTCCTGGCCGCTGGCGGCCTTGTTCCCCGGTCGTACAGCAAGCGTCAAGCGTGGCGCTGGCGCTTTTGGGCGTCGGCGGCTGGTGGGGTGAGTGTAGGATGGCCGTAACTGAGGTTCTGCGGGAACGGACCGCAATCGGCCGGACCCGGCTCTCGCGTCCCGTGCGCCTGACGCTTGAGTTGGGGCTCCTGAAGGACGGCGACCGCGTTTTCGACTATGGATGCGGGCTTGGCGACGATGTCCGGAGATTGGCGGACGCCGGGATAGACGCGTTCGGCTGGGACCCTGCGCATCTTCCGCACGGGCGTCGGCAGTGCGCCGACATCGTCAACCTGGGCTACGTCCTGAATGTGATTGAGGAACCGGGTGAAAGGGCAGCCACGCTCCGCCACGCATGGTCGTTCGCGAATCGGCTCTTGGTGGTGACCGCTCGGACCAGTTCGGAGACGCGTCTAGGGCACACTGCCCGATTCGGGGATGGCTACCGTACCTCTCGTAAGACGTTCCAGAAAGTGTACTCGCAGACGGAACTTGGTGCGTACATCGAAGGCGTTTTGGCGACGCCGGTCGTCTCCGCGGCGCCCGGTGTCTTTTTCGTATTTCGAGATGACCGTCTCCGCCAGCAGTACATAGCTTCACGCTATCGGCGAGCGGCACGCAAGCCGCGTCGGCGTGTCAGCGACACGCTCTATGAGAAGCATCGGGATCTGCTCGGCAACCTGGAGCGATTCGTCTTACTTCGAGGGCGCCTGCCAAGCCCCGACGAACTCGCGCAGACAGAGCAAATGGCCTCCGTCTTCGGCTCTGTGCCGAAGGCATTCCTAGTGCTAAGGCGCGTTACCGGGCCGGGCCCGTGGGAACAAGCACACAAGGAACGGAAGCAGGATCTGTGTGTATATCTTGCGTTACAGAGATTTTATGGGCGTCCGCGATGGAGCGAACTTCCGTCGGATCAGCAGAATGACGTAAAGGCGTTTTTCGGAAGCTACGCGAAAGCCCGCAGAAGAGCCGATGCCCTTTTGTTCTCAGTTGGCCGGCCACAGACCCTGTCGTTGATTGCCGAGGATCAAGCGGTCGGGAAAGTCACTCGAGAGGCATTGTACGTCCACGTCTCGGCGATGCAACATCTCGCACCCGAGTTCCGAGTCTATGAGGGTTGTGTTAGAGCTAGCTTTGGTGACGTGGAGTGGGCCAATGTCGTAAAGCTGAGCCTCAGAGAATCAAGAATATCATACCTAGCCTATCCAGAGTTCGACCGAACACCCCATCCAAGTCTCCGCGAGGCGTTATCGGTGACACTACCGGCGCTAGGAGCGCGCTATCGAGATTACTCGACTTCGGACAATCCTCCTGTGCTACATCGAAAAGAGCTGCTGGTTGGGCAGGACTATCCACACCATGGTAAGTTTTCCCGCTTGACGGCACAGGAGGAACGATGGGGATTGCTCGATAGCTCGCGGGAAATCGGGCATCTATCCGGGTGGCAGAGACGGCTCAACATCAAGGGTGCGAGGATCAAGGGACACCGGGTAGTACGTGCGCCGAAGTGAGAGGAAGCCGGTGGTTGGAAGTTGGCGTGATGGTGGGACAGGTAGGACGGCCCGCATAGACCGTTTGGAAGATGGGCTACGCCTTGTTGGTTGAGAGGAGTAGCGTTGCGGCATGGCGATGCCGAAGCGCCCGGAGGTCCCATCGTCACCACTCGGTGGACACGAATTCGCGGACGTGGAGGTGGCGAATGCCCTTGTGGCTTGCGCCGATGACCGGATCCATGGAGACGACGAACTTCGGATAGTTGTCCGGGACATCGAGCAGGTTGCCGAACTCGCGGGCGTGGGTCGCCTCGTCGGTGAGAAGGTAGGCAACCTGCACGTACATGGTCTCCTCCTGACGCGTCGCCACGAAGTCGATCTCGCGGCGATCCAGGCGGCCGGTGGTGACCTGCCAGTCGCACACGCGAAGGTGATGGTAGACGAGGTTCTCGAGCACCTTCCCCACGTCCTGTTGAACGAACGGCTTGACGGCGTGGCGCAGTCCCAGGTCCTCGAAGTAGTACTTCTCGCCGATCTCGAAGATGCGCCGCCCGACCACGTCCGCCCGGTGCACCTTGGCAAGGAAGCACGCGTGGCACAGGTGAGCCAGGTATTCCAGCACGGCGTTGGGCGAGATGCGGACGCGTTGCGACTTCAGGTAGTCGCTGATCCGCTTGGCGGTGACGACGCTGCCGACGCTGTCGGCGACGAACCGCACGAGCCGTTCCAGGAAGTCGATGTTGCGGATGCGGTAGCGGGCGACGACGTCCTTGAACAGGATCACGTGGTAGAGGTTCCCGAGGTACTCGTAGACCACCCGGTCGGTTAGCTCCAGATCAACCAGATGGGGGAGGCCGCCGTAGCGCAGGTAGCGGCGCAACGACTCGTCGCTCTCGTCGAGACGGTGGAATGCGAGGAACTCTCCGTAAGACAGGCCGCGCACCGGCACTTCGACGGCGCGGCCGGCCAGCAGGGTGGCGATGTCGCCGGACAGCATCTCGGCGTTGCTGCCGGTGCAATAGATGTCGAACCGCTTCTCCGCCGCGAGGCTGCGCAGCGCGCGCGACCAGTTCTCGATCTCCTGCACCTCGTCGACCAGGATGCAGCCGCGCGGAGCCGAACCGAGTTGCCTCCTGGTGAGCTCGAGGAGGTCGGCGTGGGTTCGGATGTCGTCGAATGCTGCCAGCTCCTTGTTGACATACAGGACGGGACACGCGGGATCGCGCTTCCTGATCATGTCCACCACGTGATAGAGCAGGTAGCTCTTGCCGACCCGCCGCTGGCCGACCAGCACCTTGATGACGTCCTTCCCGACCAGCGGTTCGAGCCGCCTGACGTAGATCGGCCGGGTGATGTACGCGGGGATGTCGAAGTCCATGTCTGCCAAAGTTTCAGGTATACATAAAACTTTCGAATGTGCGCGTCAAATTCTCATCATGGAAAATCCATCGGAGCGCACTTGCGGCGTGGCCGACTCCTATAGATGATGTATAGACACATAAACACCGAAAGGGGCCACTGATGACTCGATGGAATCTCGTCATCTCGGACGACACCAACCGTCGCGTACGGAGCTACCTGGCACGGACCGGCGGCAAGAAGGGCGACCTGTCGAGGTTCGTCGATCGCGCGGTACGCCAGGCGATCTTCTGGGAGACCGTGGAGTCGATCTGGGAACGCAACCGGCACCTGTCGGGCGATGCGGTGCAGAGCCTTGCCGACGAAGCGGTGGCCCAGGCCCGTGCGGATCGTCCTTGATACCAACATCCTGGTGAGCGGCCTGATCTCCGGCGAAGGACCGCCAGGGCAGGTGCTGGCGGCGGTCAAGAACCCGGGCATCACGCTGATCACGTCCCGGTTCCAGATCGACGAATTGCGGGACGTTCTGGCGCGGGATCGGCTGCAGCCGTACATCCGGCGGGAAGAAGCTGGCGATCTCCTCTACCACCTGGACGCGGTCGCGGTGGTGGTCGGGGAGTTGCCGGAGGTGAGCCTGTCGGCGGATCCGGACGACAATCCGATACTCGCCACCGCGATCGCCGGCGACGCAGACCTGATCGTGTCCGGCGACCGGGGTGACATGCTGGCGCTCGGGACTGCGCAGGGCATCCCGATCGTCACCGCGCGGGAGGCGTCCGGCCGGCTGCGGGCACGCACGGAAGACTGACGGCGTTCGAGCGCCGGACGGATCAGCGGGTTTCGGCGCCGAACTGCCAGATGCTCTTGGCGGTCTCCGCGAACAGCCAGCGCTTGTCCTCCTCGGTGAGGAACGCCATGTGGTCGCGGAACAACTCCAGGCCGCGGCCGTAGCCGATGTCGGCGAAGATGTGCGGGAAGTCGGTGCCCCACATCAGGCGCCGCGAACCGAAGGCGTCGTAGATCCGCTCGTAGACCGCGTGCTGGTCCGCGAACGGGTAGGGGCCGGCCGCCCGCGCGGCCTGCGGCGTGAACTTCACGTAGACGTTCGGGTACTTCGCCAGGTCGAGGACGTTGCGGAGCAGCGGCTCGGGAGGTTCCGCCTCGAACAGGGCGCCGCCCAAGTGGTCGAGGACGACCGGGACGCCGGGATGGCGGGCGATGATGGGCTCGACGGCCGGCTGCTTGTCCGCCGGGCCGAAGCTCAGGAAGCAGGCGCCCAGGTCCTCGGCCTTGCGCCAGATCGGGTCCTGCGAGGGAGCGGCCCACTCGGCCGGATCGTCGGCGCGCGACAGGTGCATGCGCAGCCCCTCGAAGCCGTCCTCGGTGACCAGCCGCTCCAGCCGCTCGACCGCGTCGGGGGCGTTGCGGTCCATGACCGCGATGCCCGAGAACCGTCCCGGATAGCGGGCCAGGCAGTCGGCCGTGTAGCGGTTGTCGAACAGGTAGTGGATGGACTGGACCAGGCACGCCTTGTCGACGCCGTGCTGCTCCATGGTCTGCAGCAGCAACTCGACGCTTCCGGCCTGCGACGGGCCGTCCGCCGCCCACGGGTAACGCTGCGGATCGTCGCTCCACACGTGCAGATGGCTGTCGATGATCATGGGACCTGCCTGGCAGCATATACGGCGCCGCCGGGCCGCGGCCATGCCGGCGCATGGACAGGGCCGTTTGGCACGGGGCGGTATCCTGGAGGGATGGCCAAGACAGTGGGTCCCGGGCCGCACCGGGGAGATGTGCGGCGGAACGGCGCCCGCCGGAGGGTCGCGTGGGCGATCTTCCGGCAGGCGTTCTGGTCGATGCGATGGATCGTGGCGGCGGCGATCGCAATCATGTTGGTGGTGTCCGGCATCAACGCCGTCCAGCCGCTGCTGTATCGCCTGCTGTTCGATACCGCCGTCCCGGAAGCGGACTACGGGCTGATCGCGGCAGTGGTCGCCGGGATCGTGGTGGCGCCGATCGCCGCGATCGGCATCACCTACGCGAGTCAGTATCTGCGGACGCTGATCGCGTACCGGGTGAGCGCCGGTCTGCGCGAGGCCGTGCTGCCCCATCTGCTGCGGGCGCGGATGGGATTCCTCGAGAGCAGGACACCCGCCGACCTGATGTTTCGCATCACGCGGGAGACCGGAAGGATCGGCGAGCGGTATGTCAACGAGGAGTTGCTGCCGTTCGTGCAGCACGCGATCACGTTGACGTTGACCGTGGTGCTGATGGTGGTGGTCGACGCGCGGTTGGCGGCAGCCGCGCTGATCGCCTTGCCGATTACGTACCTGATCACGGCCAGGCTTACCGGGCGATCGAGAGTGCTCGACAAGCTCCTCAGGCGGCACACCGTGCGCGGGGAGCAGTTCCTGACCGAGACGTTCCGCGGTATTGGAACGGTCCGGATGCTGGGCGGCGAGGCCGTGCACGAGGCGCAATGGCGGGGATGGTTGCGCAGGTTCCTCCACCTGAGAACCAGGTCGATCCCTCTGCACAGCATGCTGCTGACGTTCCCGAACGACGTGGTGAGCAACGTCGTGATCGGCGGCATGCTGGCCTACGGGGCGGTGCGCATCATCGACGGGACGCTGACGCTGGGGGCGATGATCGCGTTCATGGCATACGTGCCTCGTGCCTATGGCGCGCTGCGGGGCGTGCTCCAGACGTACGTGGGCACGCACACCATTCGCAACTCGTTCGAGCGGCTCGACGACCTGTTCGCGGCGCCGCTCGAGGTGGACTCGCCGGCGGCTCCGGCGCCGGAGCTCGGCGGGGACATCGCCTTTCGAGACGTCACCTTCTCGTATGGGGAGGGCCAAGCGCTCCACGGGTTCACCGCGACCTTCCCTGCCGGACGCTTCATCGGTCTCGTCGGGCCGAGCGGCGGCGGCAAGACGACGATCTTCGAGCTGATGCTCCGTATCCGGGAACCGGACAGCGGCACGATCACGATCGGGGGCACGGGCATACGGGAGGCGTCTCTGGCGAGTCTTCGTGGCCACTTCGCGGTGGTATCGCAGCCGGTGTTCCTCTGGAACCGCTCCGTCGCTTACAACATCTGCTACCCGTTGCCGGTGCGCGGGAACGAGGCGGCGGTCGTGAGCGCATCGAAGCGGGCCGGCCTGCACGGTGTGGTGCAGGGGCTGCGCCGCGGCTACGACACCGTGCTCGGCGAAGATGGGCACACGCTGTCGGGAGGCGAGCGCCAGCGCGTGGCCCTGGCGCGGCTGTTCTTTCGGCCCGCGCCCGTGCTGCTGATCGACGAAGGAACCGGCGCCATCGACTCCGTCACCGAGCAGATCGTGCTCCGGTCGCTTCGCGAGCTGTCGCGCGGGCGGACGACGATCGTCATTGCGCACCGGCTGGCGACCGTGATGGAGGCGGACACCGTCCTCGTCCTCGACGGCGAGGGCCGCCTGTCGCAGGAGGGCCCTCCGCGCGAGCTCATCAAGCGTGATGGCTTCTTCCGCGAGCTGTTCGAGACACAGCGGCTGACCGAGTAGCGTGCGATCCGGTGCGTGTGGCGAACTGGTCATCGTGCCGGACCGTGCTACGCTGAACGCGACCGACAGCGGGCGCAAAGGACGGACGGATGATCAAGATCGGCTGCAACTCATTGAGCATGCGGGACATGGGTGTCGAGGACTTCATCAGGGCCTGCTACGAGCTGCGCCTGGACAGCATCGACTTCCACGAGTCGGCGTTCGCGTCTCGGGAGCCCGAGTATCTCGCGTCGATCAGGCTGCTTTGTCTGAAGTACGGCCTGCCGATCGCCTACATCGGCGTCAGCGGGCTGTTCCACGGCACGGCCGCGGAGCGCAGAGAGCACGCCGACAACGCGAAGGGCGTGATCGACCTGGCGGCCTTCCTCGGCGCGCCGCTCATCCGCATGTTCTGCGCGACCGTCCCGGAGAAGAACGGCGACGGCGAACCGACCTGGCCGGCCATGATCGCCGGCTACCGGGAGGTGGCCGACTACGGCGCCGAGCGCGGCGTCTCCGTCGGCCTGCAGAACCATCCGGTGACCGGGGACGACATGCTGCGCATCCGCGCGGACGTCGACCGCGAGAACTTCAACTTCCTGGTCGACACCGGGCAGTGGGTGGGATCGCCCGGATCGCAGCCGGTGGGGGTGACCGACCCGGAGCACGACTTCTACGGCTACATGGAACAGACCGTGCCGTACGCCACCTGCATCCGCACGAAGTTCTACCGGATCGAGAGCGGCCGCGAGGAGTGGCTGGACTACGAGCGCATCGTCTCGATCATCAGGAACGCGAACTACAACGGCTGCCTGTCGATCGTGTACGAGGGTCAGCAGCCGGATCACGTGGAGCAGGTGCGCCTGGGTGCCGCGTACCTGCGCGAGCTGTTCGGGACCGACCGCTGCTGACGCTACCGAAAGCGGAACAGGATGGTGTCGCCGTCGCGCACCTGGTAGTCGCGGCCCTCGACGCGTAGCACGCCGCGATCGCGCGCCTGCGCCATGCCGCCGCTGGCGGAGAGGTCCCCGTAGCCGACCACCTCAGCGCGGATGAAGCCCTGCTCCATGTCGCTGTGCACGCTGCCGGCGGCGCGCGCGGCGCCGGTGCCGTCCGGGATCGCCCAGGCGTGCGCCTCGGTCTCGTTGGCGGTGAAGAAGGTGATCAGGCCGAGGAGGCGGTAGGCGTGGCGCACCAGCCGGTCGATGCCGCGCTCGGCGATGCCGGCGTCGCTGAGGAACTCGGCCGCCTCGTCCGGCTCCAGGTCGCCGACCTCCGCCTCCAGGTCGGCGCAGATCGCCATCGCGTCCGCTCCGCCTCCGGTCTGGCCGGCGGCATGCGCCCGCACGGCGGCGACGCGCTCGTCGTCGTCGCCGATGAGCTCCTCGCCGGTGTTGACGACGTAGATGACCGGCTTGCCGGTCAGCAGGAACAGCTCGCCCAGCAGCTCGTGGTCGCCCGGCTCGGGCTCGATGGCACGTGCCGGGATTCCGCCATCCAGCGCCTCCCGGAAGCGCTCCAGCCGCGACAACTCGTCCTGCGCGTCTTTCTCGCCCGCGTGGGCGCGCCGCACCGTGCGCTCGCGCCGCCGCTCGATGGTGCCGAGGTCGGCCAGCGCCAGCTCGGTCTCCACCGTCTGCGCGTCGGCGACCGGGTCCACCGAGCCCTCCGCGCGCGGCACGCCTTCGCGCTCGAAGCAGCGCACGACGTGCGCGATCGCGTCCACCTCCCGGATGTGGCCCAGGAACCGGTTGCCGAGTCCCTCGCCGGTGCTGGCGCCGGCCACCAGGCCGGCGATGTCCACGAACTCGATCGCACTCGGCACCGCCCGCGGCGACTCGAACAGGCGCCGGACCTCTTCGAGCCGCTCGTCGCGCACCTCGATCACGCCGACGTTGGGCTCGATCGTACAGAACGGGTAGGCGGCCACGTCCGCCTGCCGGCTGCCGGTGAGGGCGTTGAACAGGGTGGACTTGCCGGCGTTTGGCAGTCCGACGATGCCGACGCGTAACACGGTGGTGTTACCCTACAGCACTCGGGCATGATGACGTGAGCGGTGGGCACGTGGGGTTTGTCGTGAACACGCAGTGCGCGGTGAGCCGGGACGGTCGCTACCTGATGATCGTCCGCGGCCAGGGTGTGAAGCAGGCACCGGACGTTCTGGCCTTCCCTGGCGGCAAGGTCGAGATTGGCGACGGCCCCGTGAGCGTGGGCGCGGTAATCGATGGCCTTGTTTGCGCGCTAATCGGTGGAGTTCCGGGTACCGTTCCCGGGCGACGTAGAGGGGACGGGAACGGAAGCGTCAGGCTGATCGGCGAGTCGGTAGCCGGCAGCGGACTTGACGAGAACGCCTTGGCGGCATAGCGCCGCAAGGCGGCGGTAGAGCGTGGCGTTGCGGACGCGGCAGCGGGAGCGCAGGGCGGCGACCGACAGCGAGCCGGAGCAGGCGTCGGCGAGGGCGGTGACGATGCGCTCATCGAGCGGCGGCGAGGCACCCGTGAGCGGTGGCGGCCGATCACTGACGGCCAGCGCCACCGCATCATCGTCGGCGCGCAGGGCGAGCGGGATCGGCGCCGGCGGTGGCGCGGCACGGTGCTCGACGGTGAGGGTGAGCGAATCGTCGCGGCGGCGCAGATACAGGTTGCAGTCGCCCCAGGCGTGAAACTCCGAGGAGCCGCGCAGCGCTTGGCCGTCGCGCAGCCGATGGGCGGCCTTTCTGGCGTGATGCACGACCACGACGGCGAGCTGATAGCGGCGCTGCAGTTCGCGCAGATAGGCGAGCAACGGGGCGATTTCGCCGCTGGAGTTCTCGTCGACGCGGTGCAGGCGCACGAACGGGTCGAGGATGAGCAGCCGCGGCGTGAGCGCCGCCACGGTGTGCGTGAGGCTGTTCCGATCGGCACTCAGGTCCAACCGCAGCGTGGGGGCGGTGATGACCTGGATGTCCAGATCGCGCAGCGCCACGCCGGCGGTGGCGCAGATGCCGTCGAGGCGTTGCCGCACGACCGCCGGAGCGTCCTCGGCGGCGTACACCAACACCCGACCGGGGCGCGAGACGGCGAAGCGGCGCAGGCACGGTGTGCCGGCCGCCACGGCGACGGCAAGTTCGAGCGCCATGAATGACTTGCAGGTTTTCGGCTCGCCGCCGAGGATACCGACTGCCTGCTCGGCCCACAGATCGGTGACTAGCCAGCGCTGCTGGGCGGGGCGGGAGGCCAGGCGGTGGGCCGGCTCGACGGGCAGCAGGCTCACGACCACCGTCCGGCGCCGCCGGGGGCGGCGGGAGTGGGCGTGGAGAAGGTCTCCAGGAACAGCTTCTCATCGAGGCGCTCCAGTTCGCGGTGCGCGGCCACAGCCAGCAACTCGCCGGCCATGTTCATCAGGATGCGGTAGTTGCCGGCGGCGTGGTCGCACAGGGTCGCGCACAGTTCGGGGCTCATCAGATGCGCGCCGCCGCCGGCGCGTTCGAGCGCGTGGCGCAGGCATTCGTGCAGTTCCTCGGAGCTGGCGCGCGGCATGCTCATGCGCACCCGGATACGGCTTTCCAGCGGCAACAGCTCCTCGGCGTCCAGGCGCCGCAGCAGCCGCTGGTCACCGGCGAGGATGACGGTAAGCAGCAGATGGGAGTCCAGCCGCGCGGAGCACAACAGGCGCAGTTCGCTCAACACCGCCGGCGCCGTCTCCTGGGCTTCGTCGACGACCAGGACGGGGCGCACCAAGGCCGAGTCGATGTGGGTCTGCCAGCGGTGGCGCAGGACCTTGGCGCCGGCCCACCGATTGTGCGGGTGCAACTCGACGCCGAACAGGTCGCCCATCTCCCGGTAGAAATCGTGCAGCCCGGCCTGCGGCCGAGACAGCACCCCGACCGTGAGGTCCCGCTGGGATTGTAGCCGTTGGGTCAGGATGCGCAGCGCGGCCGACTTGCCGCTGCCGGGATGGCCGCTGACCAGCGCAAAGCCGCCTTCCCCGGACAGTTGCTCCACGCGCCAGCAGAACGAATCGACCGCAGCGCTGTGGTACAGGGCCTCCACCGGCACGTCGGGGGCGAATGGGTTCCACTTCAGACCGTACAGCGACAGCAGGGTTCGGTTCATCGGGTGTCTCCTTCGTCTTTGGGCAGGTAGGCTGGCGGCAGGCCGCTGGCGGCCCGCTCGGCGATCAGCTTGCTCAGCAGCGGCGCCATGCCCCCAGCCGCAGCCGTGGCCGGCAGCGCATCGCCGATCGGCTCGAGGGTGCGCCTGAGGCCGCTGGCGTTGCCGGCCTTGTCCTGCGGGTACAGGCGGCACAGCACGGTGCCGGCCTCATCGTCGACCAGATGCACCGTGGTGAGGTCCCACGCCGCGTAGCGCACCGCGATGCGCGGCAGGTGGCGGTAGCGGTTCGGCACCTCGAAGCGCCGCCCTGCGATCGACACCGTCGCGTCGCTGCGCCGCAGGGTGCGGCTTTCGGCGCGCGTGAACGTCAGCCGCAGCGCCGCGCTGTCGGGAGCCGGGCGCAGTACCTGCGGACCGGCCAGCCAGCGCGCCGCCGGCGTCTGGGCGATCTCGGCGTGCCGCTTGCGGTTGTACTCCAGTTCCGCCCACGCCTGCGTGGCCTCGTTGAGCAGCGCCAAGCTCAGGTCCTCGACGCCTTCGAGCATCGCCAACAGCCGCCCCTCGATCTGTGCCCAGAACGCCTCCTGTTTGCCGTTCTGGTAGGGGCTGTACGGCAGGGTCGTCTCGTGCACGATGCCCAACCGGGCCAGCCCCTCGACGATCTCGGCGGCCGTCATGGGCGTGCCGTTGTCACTCATGCCCGCCCGCGGCAGGCCGCGCTTCTGGATCGCCTGCGCCAGCGCGTGGGCGGTGTTCTCGGCGTTCTCCTCCAGGTACCACTGCAGGTGGCAGGCCAGCCGGGAGCGGTCGTCGATCACCCCAAACAGCAGCGGTGTGGCCCACTCGCCCTGCGCGGTCACGACCTTGCGCGAGCCGTGATGGTAGTCCCAGTGCCACAGCCCGCCGACGTACTCGGCCTCGTAGCTGCGCACCTCGCGCGCGGCCAGCCGCGCCTCGGCGCGCTGCGCGCCGGCGGTGCGGCGCGCCCCTCCAGGCCGCCGGCGGCCGCGCAATCCGTGCGCCAGCAGGTAGCGCCGTACGGTCCAGTAGGAGGGAACCGGGCGCAGTTCCGGCTGGCCCCCGGCGACGACCACCAGATTGTCGTAGTGCAGTTGCGCGCTCCAACCCGGATGCTCCCGATACTGGGCCAGCAACGCTTGGCGCAGGGCTGCGTTCAGCGAATCCTGGCGACCGGCGTCCTTGCGCCGCTTGCGCCGCAGCGCCCGCACCGGGTCATCGCCGGCGTTGCGCGCCGCCAGGAACCAGCGCTCGATGGTCGAGACGGCGAACTGCACCGGCTGCCCGCTCACCGGATGCTTCCAGGTACGCTCGGCCAGCCGTTCGAGTTCTGCGCGCAGGTGTCCCCGCGGCGGCGGCGCAGCCAGCAGCGGTCCCACGACCGCGAACCGGAACTGCGCCCAACGCTCGTGGACAGAAGGCTGTGGTGCGGTGCTCATCGGTAATGCTCTCCCGTTCAACTCGGATAGCCATACCGTAGCCACCGCGTTCCCTTACCGCCGACGGCCAACCTCTGCGGATCGCCGATGGGCCGAAAAAAGCTCGCTCTTCTTTCCCTATCCCGGCCGCCCGAGCGGACTCAGGAACCTCAGCAGCGCTTGCAATCGCTCCCGGTGCTTACCCTTGAACCGTTCCAGCAACGAACTCGGCAGCGCCGCCTCGGCCACCGGCTCGGCGAACTCGGCGCGCGCCATCTGCCAGAATCGCGTCTCCACGAACCCGCCGCGCCACCATCGGCACCAACGCTCCACCGTGCGCCGACTGGCTCCGGTCAACTCCCGCAGCTTCCGTACCCGCGTCGGACTCGGCCCATGGCGCAAGGTCGCCACCAGCACCACGATCAGCCCCAGATACACCCGCCGCCCCAGAAACCGCAGCGACGCCGGCGTCACCCGCTTGCGGCACCCGTCCTCGGCGCAACAGAAGCTGAAACGGCGGTCGTACGCGGCCGGCAGCGCGATGCCGCTGCGCGGCTTGCGCCGGTAGGCGGCCACATGCAGCTTGCCGCAGCACACCGGACACCCCTTCCCGTGCACCTCGGCCGCGATCTGCCGGTCCGCCTCCAGCAGCAACTCATGGAATCTTGCGTCCCTGAGCAATCCGTGCCACAAAGGACTCCTCCTCTTTCTGCGTTTCCACAGAGAAGGAGGCCCCTCCGGGAGCGTTTGTGCAAGCTCTCGGAGGGTTTCTTCTTT
>CBDBOG010000003.1:0-2572922 GCA_965208175.1 Spirochaetia bacterium
ACGAACGAGCGCAGCGCCGCCGCCGCGCCGCGCAGGCGGCTGCCCGCCCCGAGGTCCAGCGCGCCCATGCTGGGCGAGGTGTCCACGGTGTCGGTGCCGCGGTCCAGGTAGACGTCGGTGCGCTGCAGGCGCACGGGGCCGGCGGCGGCAAGCGTCGCGGCCAGCAGCGCACCCCAGAACAGCGCGGTGCAGGTCCCGCGGGCGGCGCGCGCCAGGTGTCGCGGCGGCGGCACCGACGCGCCGCCCCACGCGTTCAGCGAAACGGGAACGGCGCCGCCGCGGTTCCGGCGCCGCGAAGCCGCGAACACGGCGGCGACGGCGACCAGTGCCAGCAGCGCCAGCGGTCGGTCCAGCGCCATCGGCGGTCGTTACCACGGGACAGCCTCAATGTCCACCTCCGGACATCGTTTCGTCCCGTCCACCTTGACCTCGCGGCGGGGCGAGCCTACGTTGTCGTTCCTGGCAGAGCGCGATGGCTACGGGAGCGACGTCGAAACAGCTTGATGCGGAGTCGTTGGTAGCCCGCATGATCGCCGAGCTGCAGGCCAACCCGGAAGCGCAGCGGCTGATGTTGCGCGCCCTGCTGACCAACGAGTTTCTGGGGATGCCGGCCCGCCTGGACCGCATCGAGAGGGACGTGGTGGGGCTCAAGACCAGGATGACGAATCTCGAGAACAAGATGGACGCCGGTTTCGACGACATGCGTCGCGCCATCGATCGGCTCGGCGCGCGCTGGGGAATCCGTAACGAAAGCCTGTTTCGCCAGACGATGGCCGCGGTGTTGCAGGAGTCCTTTGGCGTCACGGTCGAACAGCGCACCATCGCGGGCGAGCAGTTCGACCTCCTGATCTTCGACGGACAGCATGTTCTGGTGGAGATCGCCGCCAGCGTGGGGCCGTCGATCGCGCAACGCCTGCAACGCAAGCGGCGTCTGTACCAGGAGGAGACCGGGGTGGAGCCGGAGCGAGTGATCCTGGCCACCGCCTCGATCCACAGTCGGCGCGCGCAGGAGTTGCGGGAGATGGGGATCGAAGTCGTGGAGCCCGAGGACGCCGACTGACGGGCGCGCCGCCACCGGTCCCGCAGAGGGAAGCGACCGCGACCCCGGCGCATTGCAGACGGCGCATCGAGTCCGTCACGTTCGCAGGGAGAGGCTCGCATTCATGGCCGTCAACGACGACGAGGTGGTCGTCGTGGCAGTGAAGACCACCCTCAAGGTGTGGCACGTCGATGATCTTCTGGGGCTGCTGACTTCCAGCCACGCAGGTTCGGGCGTCGCTCCCGCGTATCTGGGCCCCGCTGATCCGCCGACCCGCTACGGGGCTCTTTACGCCTCTTCCAGCTCGCGCTCGGCCGCCGCGACGGCCGCCCGCGCCTGCGCCGCCAGCGCCGCGGCGTCCCGGTCGCCGAGCGGCGCGCCGCCGAACGTGAAGCGCTCCGTGGCGGCGATCGCCTGCGTCACCGCCACGGCGGCGTGCCGCGTGAGTCCGGCGCCGGCAAGCAGCGCGGGCAACTCCGCCGCCGTCTTCGAGCGGGCCGGCACCTGTAGCCGCGCCGCCAGGAACCGGCGGGTCAGACGGGCCACTTCGGCCGAGTAGGCGGAGCCCGGCGCGCCGCGTCCGCGGAGGGCGCGCAGGTCGCGCTCGAATCGCAGACGCGGTCGGTGCCGCCGCCCGGCGGCCAGCAACCGGCCGAGCAGGCGCACCGCGCGCCGGGCGCCGAATACGGCGGCGCCGGGACAGGCCAGCAGCACCACGACCACTGCCGCCAAGCGCAGGCCGGTGCCCGGCAGCGGCAACGGCCCGCGCGCCGGTTCGAGTTGCGCGGCTCCGTCCGTCAGCGTTGCGGCCGTGCGCGCGTGCGGCAGTTCCACCACCACGCCGCCGCCCAGGTCGACCGCCGGCAGGGCAGCGACGCCGGGCTGGAACGAGCGGAACGACAGGCGCAGCAGGTGCCGGCCGCCGGCGAGCGGCGTCAAGGCGATGCCGTCGATCACGACGGGGGGGAGCGGCGATGCGGCCGTGGCCGCCGGCCGCGGCGAACGGCCGTCGAAGCCGGCGGGCAAGCCGAGCAGCACGAGCTGCAGCTCGACCGCATCACCGACCGTGAACCGTGCCGGGATGAACGTCACCTGCTCGATTCGGACCGGGGCGGCGAGGGGAGGGCCGGCATCGGCCGGCTGTTCCTGCGCGACGGCCGTGGCGGCGAGCAGCGCCGAAACCGACATCCGGAATGCGAGTCGTCTCACGCCGGCCCGCGCCGACCACGCGCGGACGTCTCGCAGCACTCCACGGCAACAGTGTAGCCGGCCGCCCCGTGGGACGACGCGTGACAAATCGTCGCTTCAATCTCTACATTTCTATCAGTCATGTGGATTCCTCGGCTTATGGAACGCCGGTTGGAACGGCTGGCTGCCGCATTTCCGGCACTCATTCTGACGGGGGCTCGGCAAACCGGTAAGACCACGCTCCTGAAGCGGCTCTTTCCCGACCATCGCTACGTCAGCCTCGATCTGCGATTACTCGCGGAGCAGGCGGAGGAGGCTCCCGCCGGCTTTCTGCAGGACCATCCGCCGCCGGTCGTGATCGACGAAGTGCAGTACGCTCCCGGGCTGTTCCGGCATTTGAAGACGGCCATCGACGGCGCGCGTTCCCGCAAGGGCCAGTTCATTCTTACCGGGTCGCAGAAGTTCCCATTGATGCGCGCGGTGAGCGACAGCCTGGCGGGACGCTGCGCCGTGCTGGAGCTGCCCGGCCTGTGCGTGGAGGAAGTAAGGGACGCCGGGTGGCGGACGGAGTCGGCTTCGACGGGTGAAATGCTGACCCGTGGCAGGTTCCCGGAGCTGTGGGCGGATCGGACGATACCGGTTCGGGATTTCTTCCAGGGTTACGTCAGCACGTATCTGGAACGTGATCTGCGCCAGATCGTGAACGTGGGCAGTCTGCGTGACTTCGAGCGCTTTCTGCGGGCCTGCGCGGTTCGCGCCGGACAACTGCTCAACAAGTCGAACATCGCCCGTGACGTCGGCATCGCCCAGACGACGGTGGGGCAATGGTTGTCTGCCCTGGAGGCGGGCGATCAGGTGACCCTCCTGGAGCCGTTCTTCGCCAATGTCGGCAAGCGGCTGGTCAAGTCGCCGAAGCTCTACTTCAACGACACCGGATTGCTCTGCTTCCTGTTGGGCATCAACGCCGACGATCTGGGAAGATCCCCGCTCACCGGTCCGATCTGGGAGAACTTCGTGTGCGCCGAACTGCGCACCCGGCTCGATCTTGGTCGTCCGGAGTGGTCGCTCTGGTTCTATCGCGATCAGCAGAATCGCGAGGCCGACTTCCTCGTCCAGGGACCGTACGAGCGGATTCGGCTGCTCGATGCGAAGTGGGCGGAGGCTCCACGCGCGAGCTCGTTCGCTCCCCTCGAAGCGGTCGCCGACGTGATCCGCAGCGGCGCCGGCATCACCCACACCGAGGTCGCGCTGGTAGGCCGCATGGACCGCGTGCACCGCATGGGTGGGAGCCGCCACGCGGTCTCGGGCTTCGCGCTTGCCGAATATCTGCGCATGGACACCTGACGCCGCCACGCGCCTGTCATGCCGCCCGGCGACGCCGCCGCGCCGCGAAGAAGCGGGCCAGCGACGCGGCCGCATCCTCGCCCGTGCCGATCTCCAGCACCTCCACGCCGGCCTCCCGGCAGTGGGTCCGCCACGCCAGCACGTGCCGGTCCCAGAAACGCCGGTACTCGTCGGCAACGCCG
The DNA here is from genome assembly GCA_965208175.1 of Spirochaetia bacterium. Classification (GTDB taxonomy): domain Bacteria; phylum Spirochaetota; class Spirochaetia; order SZUA-6; family Bin103; genus CATQHW01. The sequence continues at coordinate 3,754 of CBDBOG010000003.1, forward strand.
AACCGGCGGAGCCCGGTCTCCGGGTCGACCAGCTCCACCGCCGCTCCCGCCGGCAGGGCGCGGTCCAGCGGCTCGGCGATGCGGACCGCGATCACGTCGTGGGCGCGCGCGACGGCGCGCAACTCGTGCCGGTACCCGTCGGTCTTGAAGTCCGACAGGATGATGCACACGCTCCGCCGCTGCAGGTTGGCGGCCACGGTGCGCAGCGCCAGCGCCAGATCGGAGCCGCGACCGGCCGGGCGCGCGTGCAGCAGGTCGTTGACCAGGCGCAGCACGCGCGTCCGCCCCCGTGCCGGCGCCACCCACGACTCGATCCGGTCGCTGAACAGGCAGGCGCCGATCCGGTCGTCGCTGAACTGCGCCGACAGCGCCAGGATCGCCGCCACCCAGACGGACAGGTCGCGCTTTTCCACCGAGCCGGCCAGCATCGAGGCCGACCGGTCCACCAGCAGCAGGATGGCCAGCTCGCGCTCCTCCCGGAACACCTTGGAGTAGGCGGCCGAGGCCGCCCCGCCGAGCCGCGAGGTGACGTTCCAGTCGATGGTGCGCACGTCGTCGCCGTCGTGGTACTCGCGCACCTCGTCGAACTCGACGCCCTGCCCGCGGAAGGCGGAGCGGTAGCCGCCCGCCGCCAGCGCCGCCGCCACCCGCTCCGCGGCGACCTTGATGCGGCGCGCATCGCGGGCGAGGTGTGCCGGGGCCGCTCCCGGCGTGCTCACGGCACCTCCACCTGGTCGAGCACCAGCGCGACGATGGCGTCGGCCGAAACCTCCTCCGACTCGGCCTGGTAGGAGGTGATGATGCGGTGGCGCAACAGCGGCGCCGCCACGGCCTTGACGTCCTCCGGCAGGACGTAGGCGCGGCCCTGGAGCACGGCGCGGATCTTGCTGCAGCGGTAGAACGCGATCGACGCACGCGGCGATGCGCCGTGCTCGACGAAGCGCGCGTACTCGACGAAGTCGCCGCGCCCGGCCCCGTCGGCGGCGCGCGTGGCGCGCACGATGGCGACGATGTACTCCTCGATGCGGCGGTCGACCCGCACCCCCGCGATGATCCGCTGCAGGTCGGCCACCCGCTGCGGATCGAGCGCGCGGCGCAGCTCGGAGTCCGGCCGGTCGCCGACCAGGCGCACCACGGCGAGCTCGTCCTCGAAGCTGGGATACGGGACCTGCAGCTTCAGCAGGAAGCGGTCGAGCTGCGCCTCCGGCAGCGGATAGGTCCCTTCGTGCTCCAGCGGGTTCTGGGTCGCCAGCACCATGAACGGTTCCGGCAGGCCGAAGGTCCGCTCGCCGATGGTGATCTGCCGCTCCTCCATCGCCTGCAGCAACGCCGACTGCACCTTGGCCGGCGCGCGGTTGATCTCGTCGGCCAGGACGATCTGCGCGAAGACCGGTCCGCGCCGCGCGACGAACTCACCGGTCTGCGGCCGGTACACCATGGTGCCGAGCAGGTCGGCCGGCAGCAGGTCCGGGGTGAACTGGATGCGGCTGTAGCTGGCGTCCACGACCTCCGCCAGCGCCCGCACGGCGCGCGTCTTGGCAAGCCCCGGCGCGCCTTCCAGCAGCACGTGGCCGCCGGCGACCAGCGCCATCAGCATGCCGTCGACCACCTCGTCCTGGCCGACCACGCGCTTGCCGATCTCCGCCCGCGCCTGCTGCAGGGCGGCGCGCACCTCGGCCACGCGGCCGTCGAGCTCCGCGGCGGAGCTCATGAGCGATAGTCCGCGTTCTCCGTGACGTAGCCGTGCGAAAGATCGGCTCCCAGGACCACCGCGTGCCCGCGGCGGCCGGCTGCGGATGCCTCGAACTCGACGTCGGATGTGTCGCAGCGCTCTGCGGTCCCCGGCGTGGCCTGCGCTCGCGTCAATTGCTCGGTGAGGTAATTCTTCATGCGTAGCGACGTAGGCAGCTCAGTTGAGGACGAGAGTCTGTTTTACGGCACTGAGCGACTGGGGGGTCCCGTCGGCGGCACCGATAAGTTCGCTGACATCTCGAAATCTGATCTTCCGCATGACGGTCGTCCCTTCCGCACCATCGGCGCCGGGACCTCCGTCGATCCCGTTCCTACCGTCAGGTTCGTCGCCCTGGATCCCGCCCAGTCCGGCGCAGCCCTTACCGCCGGCACCCCCTCTGCCGCCCTTGCCAGGCTCCCCACCGTTTCCTCCAGCAACGTTCGGATCAGGGAAGCCGTCAAGTGTCGAGAGCAGTAGGGTAACGGACCCGCCGTTACCACCATCGCCGCCATCTTCACCGGGGGCGCCGTCACCGCCGCGTTGTGCGCCCTGCCAGTTCCCGAAGCCTGCACAGTCGCCACGTCGGCCGTCTGGTCCATCTCGCCCATTGCTTCCGTTGGCTCCTGCCCCTCCCGTCGCGTCGATGCGAGTGCGGTCGAACCGGGCAGCAGCGACGAAGACGGATCCGGCATGGCTCCCGTCTCTGTCGGACGCATCGCCGTCTGCGCCGGATACATCCAGGAACCCTCCCGTAATGCGGGTCGCAAAGATCGTCACCTCCCGCGCTTCGATGCGCCCCGACTCTCCAAAGTCAAGATGGTTGGCCACGATATGGACCGGTGCGCCCGCTACGACAGCTCCTTCGACAGTAACCCGATCTGCGACGATCGGCTGAGGTCCGAAGTCGGGAGACGATATGACAACGGTATTGGACTCCTTGACCAGACGGATTTCCTCGTCAGGAGTCGGCGGAAACACTTCGTCATAGAGAGCCAAGACGGCCGCCGCGAACCCAACCGCCGTGACGACCGATCCCACAATGATCTTGGCTTTCCTTGTCGCGTTATTCCACAGTGAAGACAAGCGACCTTGTCTGTTCCGTTCAGGAGGCTTGCCGGCGCTCACGGCTCTTGGTTTCCGGATACCTACGGCGGGACGCTTGACACTTGCGTGTCGCGCAATAGCCCCATCTGTCTGTCGATTGAATCAACCCGCGACTCGAGCGTAATCTGGCGGTTCTCTAGGAGTCTGTCGGATTCATGCATCCGGACCGGCGGTGACATAGCCGGCGATGACGCCGCCGACGCTCTGGTTCGCGGCCACCAGAGGCTGCGGACGTAACGGATGTGGGCAGAATCCCGGAATGCTCACCACAATTTCGTCGCTGGCGCCAATTCCTGGCCCATGGTCCGGTTCTCATCAGCGTGCGATCACGCTGCCAGAACATACAGCCGCTTCAGATTCCACGCCGTGCACACCAGATTCCATTCTCCCCGCACTGCCTGCAGCCCACGCAGATGAAAACGCCGGAATCCCAGCACCTCCTTGATCACCCCGAATACCGTCTCCACCGTCGACTTGCGCTTGCCGTAGATCGCCTTCCCGGCAGCCGTCTTGAGGCGATGCTCCATCGCCGTGACCGCATCCGCATCCGCAGGACACTCTGCCGGCGCTTGCATGCGCTGTTCCAACGGCTGATTGTGGGCTTCTCGGCTGCCGGCGATATACGGCTCGATCCCCTGTGCCTCGCAGCGCTCCACGTTCTCTTTGCTGTGATACCCGGCATCCGCCACCAACGCCTGCGGCTTGCCCAATTCCTCGGCTACTTTCTCCAACTCGTTCAGCGCCGGCTGTACTTCCTGCTTGTCGTTGGTCGCTTGGCTGACGTGGTTGCCCACCACCAAGTGACTGTCGTGCTCCACCGCCGCCTGCGCGTTGTAGCCCTGCACGAACGCGCCGCCCGACGCCGGCATGATGCGCGACTGTTCGTCGGTGAAGTTCACCTGATCCTTGTCCTTCGGTCCTGCCTGCGGCTCCTGTGGTGGGCGCCCTCCCGCCTTCTTGCCGGTCTGCGCCTCGCGTTGCTCACGCCGCTGCATCTTCGCTTCGTACTCCGCCCGCTCGGCCGCGTGCCGCTCCTGCGCCCGCTCCTCGATCTTCGTCTTCGCTTCCTGGATCGCTGCCAGCCGCTCCTGGCGCCGCTGCAACTCTGCCGGGATGTCCAGCTCCACCTGCTGCTGCTCGGGCGTCTCGCTGTCAGCTCCCTCGGCCAGTTCAAGCAGCCGTTGCACCTCGCCCTCCAACTGCTTCTCCACGTCGTTGGCATGCCCCCAGCTCATCGCCTTGTGCTTGCTCGCGTTGCCCTGAATCTTGCTCCCGTCCAGGCTCACCGCTCCCAGCTTCATCACTCCCATGGCCGACGCCAGCACCAGGATCTGCTTGAACAGCCCCTCCAGTTCATCCAGAAACCGCTTGCGGAAGTTCGCAATCGTGTCATGGTCCGGATGCCGGTCGGCGGTGATGTACCGGAACGCCACCGAATCGTAGGTCGCCTGCTCCAGCTTGCGGCTGGAGAACACTCCGGTCGCGTACCCGTAGAACAGCAGCGCCACCAGCAGCGCCGGATGATACGCCTGCTTGCCGCCGCCTCCGTAGCGGCTGGTCAACTCGCTCAGATCAAGCTGATCGACGATTTCTACGACGAAGCGCGCCAGATGCTGTTCCGGCAGCCACTCTTGAATCGACGCCGGCATGAGCATCGGCGTGTCGCGATCGATGGTTCGAAATTCGCCTGACATAGACCCTCGGTGCGTGGTGTTTACCGCTTGCGCCAGCTTACTCCGATCGCCACGATGCCTCTACCTGCCTACCATGTACTCGCCCGCCCAGCCCGCCTTCGCCCTTCGCCGCCTCGGTCGGTCAAATCCGACAGACTCCTAGACTATTCAGTTGGGCGCGAATATCCTTCAGTTCCTGGCTGGTAGCCTCTCGCAAGTACTGAATCTCTGCGCGCAGATCGGACGCATTGGAATGGCTTATCGACGCCAAGCCGACGAACGTACCCGCAACTGCCGCGACGACGGCCACTCCCACCCCTATGATCGCGATCATTTCGCCTGTGATACGGGTGTGCTTCCGTGGCGCCTTGTCGCTCACCCTCCGGCCTCCCTTTGGGTCTCTCCTTCTATGGACCGCGGCCGCTAACGGAACTCCGAGTTCTATGTGGCAGGGTCACGGTTCTTACCGACGAGAAGAATGTCGCAGTTCCAAGTGAGCAGGTCAACACACGTCGTACCGTGCAATGGCCCCGCGCCTGGGCCATAACCCCCGCCCTGGTCAAGAAAACCGAGTGCGCAGGCGTTCCCAAACACGCCGTCCGATCAAGTTGGTCGAACTCTTGAACCTGCAGGCTCCGAGCTCATGATCGATAGTCCGCGTTCTCCGTCACGTAGCCGTGCGAGAGATCGGCTCCCAGGACCACCGCGTGCCCGCGGCGGCCGGCCGCGGATGCCGCGAAGTCGACGTCGATCTCCACCGAGCGGTCGTGCGGCGGGTAGTCGAGCTGGTGGTCGATGCTCCGCTCCCGAAGGTAGGCGGCCAGCGCCTCCTCCTTGCTCCCGTCGAGCCGGAACGCGCCGCGGGAGAACACCGTGACCCCGCCCAGGCGGACGGTGGCGCCTGCCAGCGGCGGCGGGTCGGGCTGCGTGCCGAGGTGGTCGCCGATGGAGCTGACCAGCCGTCCCACGTTGGGGTCGCAGCCGTTCACGGCGGTCTTGACCAGCGGGGAGTTGACCACCGCCTTGCCGATGGCCGCGGCCTGCTCGTCCGTGCCCGGCGCGCTCACCGCGACCCGGATGACGTGCTCGACCCCCTCGCCGTTGCGGACGATGTCGCCGGCCAGGTCGCGGCAGACCCCGGCGATGGCCTCGGCGAGGGCCTCTTCCGGCACCCCTTCCGCGCGCTGCGAGCTCAGCGCCAGCACCATGTCGCTGGTGCTCTGGTCGCCGTCCACGGAGATGCGGTTGAAGCTGTCGCGCACCGCGTCGTCCACCACGCGCTGCAGCGTGTCGCGGTCGACCGCGGCGTCGGTCAGCAGGAACGCCAGCATGGTGGCCATCGACGGCTCGATCATGCCGGCGCCCTTGGCGATGCCGACCACCGTGGCGTTTCCCGCCCGCCGGCCGCGCACCTTGGGATAGCGGTCGGTGGTCATGATCGCCCGCGCCGCCGGCACCACGCTGCCGGGGGCGCAGGCGGCGACCAGGCCGGGCAGGACTGCGCAGATCGGCTCGAACGGAAGCCGCCAGCCGATCACGCCGGTGGAGGCGGGAGCGAACGCCTGCCCGGCGGCGCCCGCGTGAGCGGCCAGGCGATCGAGGACGGTCGTGGCGTCATCCACGCCGGTGGCGACGCCCACGTTGGAGACCGCGTTGTTGATCACGACGCCGCGCACGGGCGCACGCCGTGCCAGGAGGTCGGCGACGATCTGCACCGGCGCCCCGCGCAGGGTGTTGCGCGTCAGCGTGGCCGCGAAGGCGTCGGCCGGCTCGTCCGCCAGGAGCAGCGTGACCCGGATCGGCAGCTCGTTGCCGGGACGTTCAGGGGGCTCGAACGCGGTGGCCGCGGTAGCGACCCCGAACCCGGGCGGCAGGGCGCCGCGCGAGGCCAGCGCCGCCAGATAGTCAGCGGATGAATCGTAGCGCTCCACGACGCGCAGTGTAGCGTGCGGACACGGCAGTTGGCTCACGGATTCCGGGCCCCTGCTCCGCTTCATGTCCAAGGTCAGAATGAGGTCTCCAAAGGGAGCTACATTATGACCTCGATCGCTGTGACAGACCTCAAGCGGCCTCGCGAGTTGCGAGACATCCTCGAACGAGCGCGTGAAGTGGTCGTGACCAAGGACGGCCGCCCATTTGCGATCATGATCGGGGTCGACCCCGAAGCGACAGCCGATACCCTGCGAGAGGTACGGCGCGCGCTGTTCTCGACGGCGGTCCTTCGCGCCCGTCGCCGGGCGACCACCGCCCCCATCAGCGCCGCGGAGATCCAGGCCGAGGTCGATGCCCAGCGTGCGCGTCAGTCGACGTGACCGCCGCGGGCTTCCGCCATGAGCCGTCGTCTGGTGCTCGACACGAACGTGCTCGTGTCCGGCATGATCAACCCGTTCGCGGCCCCGGGTCGGAATGTGGACCTGTTGCGCGAGGGGAAGCTGGAGCTGACGGTCGATGACCGGATTCTGGCAGAGTACTCGGCGGTTCTGAATCGCCGGAAGTTCCGGGCATACTTCACTCTGCAGGAGGCCCGTGACGTCCTGGTGTTCCTTGAGCAGAACACGCACTACACGGTTGCCACCACAACCGTCAGCGATCTGCCGGACGTGAAGGACGCCCCGTTTCTGGAGGTGGCGCTCGCCGCAGGCGTCCCCCTGGTCACCGGCAACGCCGACCACTTTCCCGCTTCCCGCCGCCGCTTGGTGGAGGTCGTGGCGCCCGCGGCGTACCTGGAGCGTCTCGCCCCCTGAGCGCGCGTGCCACGGGCCGGCTCCTCTGATGGCCGAAGTGGCGTTGAAACCGATAGGGTGACGGCGGCAAGCTGCCCTGCAAGCGCAGGGAGAGATCGCACTCATGGCCGAACGCGAAAAGCAGCGGCGACCCGCAACTCCGGAGGAGATCTGGGACATGCTGCGCGAGGTGTCCCAGAGCCAGAGAGAGATCGCGCGCCGCCAGCAGGAGACCGAGCGGTTGCTGACGCGATATGCGCAGGAGGCCGAACGGAGCAGGCAGGAGACCGATCGACACAGGCAAGCGACAGACCGGCGCATGCGCGAGACGGACGACCTGTTCGACACTCCATGGAGCAAGTTCATGGAAGCACTGGCAGAGGGCGATCTCGTCACGTTGCTCGAACGGCGCGGCATCCCGGTCGAGTACACCATGAGCCCGAAGAAGGATCACGGCGAACCACGCTGGGAGATCGACATCCTGGCCGTCAACGACGACGAGGTCGTCGTCGTGGCAGTGAAGACCACCCTCAAGGTGTGGCACGTCGATGATCTTCTGCGGCTGCTGAAGGACTTCCCCGGCTTGTTGCGAGCGTATCGCGACCACGAGGTGTACGGAGCCGTGGCCTACCTGAACGCCGATGAGTCGTCGGCTGCCTATGCGCAGCGCCAGGGGCTGTACGTGATTCGGGCTACCGGCAGCAGCGCGAGCATCACCAATCCGGAAGACTTCCAGCCACGCAGGTTCGGGCGTCGCTCCCGCGTATCTGAGCCCCGCTGATCCGCCGACCCGCTACGGGGCTCTTTACGCCTCTTCCAGCTCGGCGGGCGGCCGTGGCGTCGTCCACTCCGGAGCGCTCCACGCTCGACATTGCAGCGTGCGGACACGGCAGTTGTTCGTGGAACGCTACGCGGTCAGAGTTTCCCCATGATCGTCGCAGATATCCGCGAGACCAAGACACACCTCAGCAGCTATCTGGCCGCGGTGCGTGCCGGCGAGGAGGTGCTGATCACCGATCACGGCCGCCCGGTGGCGCGGATCATCAGGGAACCGTTCAGCCGTTGCCGGTACGAAGCCGGACGGCGCCGCCACTTCGACGCCGAAGCCGCGCGCTTCGGGCCGCGCGATTCCGGCGGCGGTGAACGACAGGTCTGGCAGCGGGACGGCGGCCGCTGCAGCTACCTCGATCAGCGGACCGGACGCCGCTGCAACTCACGACATCTGATCGAGATAGATCACATCCTGCCGTATGCGCTGGACGGTGGTGCCGATCCCCTGAATTTACGGCTCTAATGCGGAGCCCACCATCGTCATCGGCACGCGCCGCACGGCTGAACGGTGCCTGCCGAACCAGCCCGAGGTCGCCGCGGTCGCACCTCCCTCGGTCTCGCCCACACGAAATCCTGAAGACCCGAAAGATTCAGAAGCATTCGGGACGACTGACACCCCTGGGAGTCGACAGCGCAGCTATTGACGCGAACCCTCGCGCTGCAGGTGCAGGAGGATCGGCAGGTGGTCGGAGTGGCCGTCCGTGCCGATCCAGCGGCGCGGGTGGCCGGTGGCGGGCGACACCAGGCCGTCCCGGATCACGGCGAAGCCGCCGGGCGCGTACCAGACGCCGGCGCGGTCGAACAGGCCGGCGCTCAGCAGGAAATGGTCGGGGGTCTCCCAGGCGTCGCGGTGGACGACCGTGCCGCGCCCGGCCGCCTCCAGCTCCAGCCACGGGCTGTACAGGACCACACCGCCGACCGGGGGCCGTGCGTCGAACGCAGGCCGTGCGTCGAACGGCCGGCCGGTGATCGCCAGCACGCCGGCTTCCCCGCGCGGGAGTCCGGCCAGCGCGGTCGGGTAGCCGGCTGCGGTGTGGTCGTCCACGCTCTCGTTCAGGTCGCCTGTGACCAGCACGTCGGCCAGCGGGTCGGTCCGCAGCAGTTCCCGAATGCGATCGCCGAGTACGGTGGCGGCGGCGCGCCTGGCCGGCGCCGTCTCCTCGGCACCGCCGCGCTTCGATTTCCAGTGGTTGTTGAACAGGAACAGCGACCGCCCGCCGCCGAGGTCCAGCTCCGCCTCCACGATCGGCCGCAGGTAGCGGCCGCCGTGCCACACCTGGTGCAGGCGCACGCGCAGGACCGGCAGGCGCGACAGCACCACCGGCGTCAGGGTCAGCCCGAGATCGGCGCCGTCGTTCGGGACGGCGACCACGTAGGCGTAGCCCAAGTCGCGCAGGCGGTCGCGCAGGTCCAGGGCAGCGCGGCGGTTCTCGACCTCCTGCAGCGCGAGGACATCGGCGCCGCCGGGGTGCACGTCGCGCAGCACGGCGGCGATCCGATTCAGGCGCGCCGCGTAGCGCGCCGCATCCCAGCGGCCGGCGCGGAACTCGTCGTACTCGGCGCCCTGCTCGACGGCGTCGAACAGGTTCTGGACGTTGTAGGAGAGCACGCTGATCGCCCCCGTGTCCGCCGCGACCCGCGCACCGGGCCCGAGAACGAGGAGGACGAGGAGCGCTGCCGTCCGGGCCGCGGCCGGACGGGGGCGGCGCCCGCTCAGCCCGCGGCGGCCAGCTCCGCGCGCAAGGCGGCCGACTCCTGCTCCGCGCTCGCGGACTGCGGCCGGAACGGCCTGCCGGTCAGCAACGTGAACGCCTCCACGTAGCGGCAGCCGAGCTCGACGCGCAGGTCGTCCGGTATGGCCGGCGGGGTCCCTTCGCCGGAGTAGCCGCGGTCCATCAGCCATTGCCGCAGGTGCTCCTTGTCGAGCGCGTGCTGGCGCTCGCCGGCCTCGAACCGCTCACGGTAGCGGTCCGCGAACCAGTAGCGGCTGGAGTCGGGGGTATGCACCTCGTCCGCCAGCACCAGCTCGCCGTCCAGGATTCCCATTTCATACTTGGTATCCACCAGGATCAGGCCCCGCTCCGCGGCGATCCGCCTGCCCCGCTCATAGAGCGCGTGCGCCGTCCGTACCACTTCAGGCCAGAGCTCCGCGGGCACCAGACCGCGCGCGGTGACCTCATCGGCGGAGATCGGCTGGTCGTGCTCGCCGCGCTCCGCCTTGGTGGAAGGCGTCAGCAGCGGCTCCGGAAACCGCTCGCCCGCGCGCATGCCGGCCGGCAGGCGGATGCCGGACACCACGCCCGTGCGCCGGTAGTCACGCCACGCCGAGCCGGTCAGGTAGCCGCGCACCACGATCTCCACCGGCAGCACCCGGCAGCGGCGCACCCGCAGGGTGCGGGCCGTCACCCGGCGCACCACGTGGTTGGGCACGATGTCGGCGGTGCGCTCGAAGTGGTAGAGGGACAGGCCGGTGAGCACCTCGCCCTTCCACGGGATCGTGGTGAGCACGCGGTCGAAGGCCGACACGCGGTCGGTAGCGCAGATCAACAGATCGCTGCCGCACGCGACGAGGTCGCGTACCTTGGCGCGCTCCGGCCGCAGCCGGTCGTCCACCGATGCCAGCGTCGCGCCCAGCGCCTCGCCGTCCTGCGGCAGCGCCATCAGCTCGATGGGGTACTACAGCTCGGAGCGGTTGGCGATGATCCGCGACACCAGCCCGTACTCCTGCGCCTCCTCGGCGCTGAGCCAGTAGTCGCGGTCGGTGTCGCGCTCGACCTTCGCAAGCGTCTGGCCGGTCTCCTCGGCGATCATCTGGTTGATCTTCGCGCGCAGCTTCTCCAACTCGCGGGCGTGGATCTCGATCTCGGTGGCCACGCCGCGGATGCCGGACAGCGGCTGATGGATCAGGTAGTGGGAGTTCGGCAGGCCGATGCGGCGCTCGCGCGGGGCGGCCAGCAGCACGATGGCGGCGGCGCTGGCGACCAGCCCCATGCCGATGGTGACCACCGGCGGGTTGACGAAGCGCAGCATGTCGAAGATCGCGTAGCCGGCGTCCGCGTCGCCGCCGGGGGAGTCGATGAATACCCGGATCGGATCGTCACCTGCCTCCTCCAGCAGGATGAGCTGCTTGATGACCCGCTCGGCGAGGCGCTTGTTGATCTCTCCCGAGAGCAGCACCGACCGGCTCTTGAGCAGCCGGCTGGCCAGATCGTCGCCGTCGCCATCCCCGTCGCGGTCGCCACGCTCCTCGTCGTGTTCGTGGTCCTCTTCGTCTTCGTCGTCAAAGCGGCGCGGCAGATCGCGGCCCGATGCGTGCATTCCAGCCTCCGCCGGCAATATAGCCTTGCGTTCAGCCCGCGTCCAAGATGAGGAGCGCGCTATGCCTGCCGCGCGGCCGTCGGCAGATCACGGACGGCCTGTCCTGTCTTCCGGTCGGCGACGACCAGATCGAACTGCGTCTGCAGGTTGAGCCAGAACTGCGGTTCGACGCCGAACCAGTGGCCGAACCGTAACGCGGTGTCGCCGGTCACCGAACGCTTGCCGGCGATGATCTGGCTCACCCGGTTCGGCGGCACGTCGATCTGTCGTGCGAAGGTCGTCGGGGAGACGCCGAGCTCGGCAAGCTCGTCCCGCAGGACCTCGCCCGGATGGACGACGCGCCTCAACATTCCCCGTCCTCTTGCGCTTCCTGACTATTGCAAGTTTGGCGCAGAGGCGCGCCCCGTAGCTCGCGGCACAGCGGGCGAGCTATGGCCTTTGCGGGACTCTACGTCTCGGCGGCCCGCCGAACTCCTGTCGAGAAGGTACGCGATGTTGGCCGACGGGACGCGCAGCCGCCCAAGTCCCGTCAGACCGGTCACCGATTCGATGATGCCTCTCGCGGTGCCAAACAGCATCGCGGAGCCGTTGTACACCAGCATCTGCAGCGTGCCATCACGTCCATCGTCGTCTGCCTGAAGCCGGAACATGCCACAGATCGTCAGATCGACCACTCGAACGTCCCCTTGGGAGGCCAGAATCCTGAGCGTCACCAAGTATGTATCGACCTCCGCGTCCGCCTTGTGGACCACTGGGCGAGAGAGTTGAAGAGTCGGTTCCTCAAGTTCATCCGGTGGCTCGTCCGCCTCCCGATATTCGAGCTGCTCGATCCAGAAACGACTCAGATCAAGCGCCGGTCGGCCGGGCTGTCGCAGCGGGAGCTTGCGTTCCATGGGTCTAAGCAGCGTCGGCGAGGCTCGAAACGTCGCCCCTCACCGCTTCACGGAGCTTCGAGGGATCGACGCGACGGCATTGACGACGCGAGATTGTGGCGCACGAAGACCGCCTGTCCGTCAGCCGCACCTCGACCCGGCTCCCCAGCCCGACCGCGACCGCCACGAGACTCTTCAACGTGAGGTTGTCATGTCCGCCGAGAATCTGGCTGATGCGCGCCTTGCTCACCCCAACAGCCGCCGCGAGTTCGGTACGCGTCATCCTCAGATCCTCCATCCGCTCGACGATGCGCTCCCCGACGTCGATCGCCAGCAGATCGAACTCGAACTCCGGATCGCCCTCATACTGCCGGACCCAGTTCTCGATCATCTCTTCCTCCCCCGTCTGAGGCTGAACGCCTCCTGGATTTCGCGGTATGCCCGTCGGCCCGCATCCAGCTCTCGTCTCGGCGTCTGCGTGGACTTCTTCGTAAAGCCATGCAACAGAATGATCCGCTTTCGCTGGCCCGGATCGTAGCACCAGAAGATCCGCTGCTGAGGAGCCTTGAACTCCCAGAAGCCCTCACCCGCAACCTTGTGGCACCTCTGTTCGTTCCGCGGAGGTGAGTGCTCCGCGGTGCGCATGAGCAAAGCAGCGATCCGCTTCCGATCGCGCTCTTCAAGGCCGTCGAGGTAAGCCGTAACTTGGCAGGCGGCGTCGCTCCGTGCGTACGCAACCAAAATGAAGGCAGCTCCCTCGTACAGCTACCTCGTACCAATCTTCCGCGGTCGTGTCATTTGAAGTTAAGCTATAGCTTTATCATACGTCAACAGCGGCACACGGCCGCGCGGGGGTCCGCCTGGGGTGGAACCCAGCGTCGGCTACACCAGACACCAGTCGACCCGCCGCTCAGTTGAGGTTCAGCTCGCCGACCGGGACCGGGAAGTCGTCGGTCGCGTGCGCTCGGAGCTCGCCGTCCGTCTCGGTGACGACCAGCGCCTGCACGCCGGCATCGCCGTCGAACCAGGGGAGGCCGGCCGGGCCGGCGACGAACAGCCCGGTCGCCAGGGCGTCGGCCTCCGCGGCGCGCTCGGCGATCACCGTCACCGACACCGACGCGCGCGCCGGCCAGCCGGTCGCGGGATCCAGGATGTGGTGGTAGCGGACGCCGTCGACCTCCAGGTAGCGCTCGTAGTCGCCGGAGGTGACCACGGCGCGACGCTCGCCGGCTGCGCCGATCTCCAGGATCGCCAGCGCCGCCTCGGGAGTGCGCGGATGCTGTATCCAGATACGCCAGGGGCGTTCGCCCGGCTTGAGGCCGGCGACCAGCAGATCGCCGCCCGCCTCGACCAGGAACCGCCCGATGCCCTGCCCGGCCAGGTGATCGGCGATCAGGTCGACCACCGCGCCCTTGCCTACGCCGCCCAGGTCCACCTGCTGGCCCGGCGCCAGGGCCAGGGCGCCGGTCACCCGGACCGTGGCGTAGTCCACCAACGAAACGGCGGACGCCAGCGCCTCGGGCGACGGCAGCCTGCCGCCGTCATCGAAGTCCCACAGCCGCACCACCGGCAGGATGGTCGGGTCGTAGGCGCCATCCGTGCGAGCCGCCACCCGCACCGCATCGGCGAGCACGCCGCGCAGCAACGCTTCGCCCTCACTGCCGGCCGGCAGCATTCCTTTCTCATTGAGGACCGCCGTCGCCGAGCCTTCGGCACGGTGATCGAGATGGCGGACCCACTCCGCCGTGGCTTGGTGCAACGCGTCCCACGACGGCGCGCGGCGTGCGTACACGGTGACCTTCACGAAGGTGGACATGGACGAGAACTCGTTCTCGAACTCCCGAAGTCCGCAGCCGGCGAGCACCAGCACTGCGGCGGCGATTGCGAAGGCGGCGCGCCCGGTGGAGCGTCCAGCGCTCAGACGGCCTTCGCCTCCCAGGTCGCCAGGTCCAGGCGGAAGCTGTCGCGGATGGCCTTGAATGCCTCCACGGTCACCGCGACGTCCTCCTCGGTGTGGGCGGCCGTGGGGATCATCCGGTACAGGTGCACGCCCCGCGGGGTCACCGGATAGGTGACGCCGGAGCAGAAGATGCCGAACCGCTCGCGCAGGGTCTGCAGGATCGCCATGCCGGTCTCTTCCTTGTCGGTCGGGATGTAGACCGGCGTGATCGGCGACGCGGTATCGCCCAGCTCGAAGCCCAGCTCGCGCAGGCCGTCCTGCAGCAGCCGGGCGATGTGCCACATGTGCTCGCGGTACTCCGGGTGCGCCTTGATCTCGTCGAGGGTGGCCGTCAGCGCCTCCACGTACACCATGGGCAGGCTCTTCGCGAACACGTTGGAGCGGGCGTTGTAGCGGATGTAGTCGCAGACCTCCCGCTCGCCGGCGGTCACGCCGCCGATGGCCGCGAACGCCTTGGCGAAGGTCCCGAAGTACAGGTCGATGTCGTCCTGCACGCCGAAGTGCTCGCCGGTGCCCTGACCGGTGGCGCCCATGACCCCGAAGCCGTGCGCGTCGTCGCAGTACACCCGCGCGCCGTACCGCTTCGCCAGGTCGCAGATCCCGGGCAGGTCGGCCAGGTCGCCGCGCATGCCGTAGACCCCCTCGACCACCACCAGGGTGCCGCCGCGTTCGCGCCGTGCGGAGGCGGCGAGCTGCCGTTCCAGGCTCTCCAGATCGTTGTGCCTGAACGGCCGGAAGCGGCGCCCGGCCATCGCCTGCACGGTGCCGTCGATCATCGACGCGTGCGACAGCTTGTCGATGATCACCTCGTCCAGGGGTCCGATCAGGGACGAGATGGTGCCGGTCACGCCCAGATAGCCGTAGTTGAACAGCACGGCGGCATCCTTGCCGCAATAGGCGGCGAGCCGCTCCTCGAGATCGATGTGCGCCTGCGTGTTGCCGGTCAGCATGCGCGACCCCATGGGCGAGTACGTGCCGTACCGCTCCAGAGCCTGGCGGGCCCGGGCGCGGATGCGCTCGTTGCCGGTCAGACCCAGGTAGCTGTTGACCGACCACATGATCACCGGCCGGCCCTGGAACACCATGTGAGGGCCCGGCGCGGAGTCCAGGATCGGCTGGGAGAAATAGCGGTCGCCGGCCGCCCGGAAGCGGCCGAAATACCCTTCGTCGCCGTGACACTTCTCGAACAAGTCGGTCATTGGAATCCTCGCGAATCCGGCGCAATGTCGTGCCGAACCTCTACCGCGGGCAACGGCCGCGTCTACGGCATCGCGCCGACGCGTTCGGGGTCGGAGGCAGCGGGTGTCGGGAGAGTGGCCTGAGGGCGTCCTTTTCGGCCGGCGGCCCGCAACTCACGCCGCGGTCGCGTGCTGGCCGAACTGAATATTTGAACGTAATATTCAGTGGCTATGCCCGGGACCTCGGAACGCCGCGAGCAGCTCCTGCAGGCGGGCGAGCGCCTGTTCGCCGAGCACGGCTACCGGGGCGTCACCATCGCGGAGGTCGCCGCCGCGGTGGGCGTGTCGACCGGGTCGTTCTACAGCCACTTCCCGGACAAGGAGACCTTCTTCGGCGTCATCCTCGACCGCCTCACCGACCGGGGGGTGCTGCAGGCGCGAGCGGTCATCGCCCGCTTCAAGAACCCGATGAACCAGCTCAAGGCGCTGTACCGGTTCATCACCCTGGGGCTGCGCGGCAACCCCTTGCTGCTCGGCGTCCTGACCGACGAACGGCGCTTCGGCTATCCGTCGCCGGATGAGCGCAACCGGCGCCGGCAGCGCCTGCTCCAGTCCGTCGGCGGCCTGATCGACGACATCCTGGCGGACGGCATCCGCCGCCTGATCTTCCGCGTCGGCCGCTACCACGACACGCGCCGGCTGCTGCTTTCGATCTACGGCGCGCTGCTGTCCGCCATCGACAGCGACCACTTCGAGGAGCTCACCCAGGACATGCTGCTGCTGATGGACCGCGGCCTGCGCCGCCGGCTCACGCTGACCCGCACGGCCAACAGCCTGGACCGGCAGGCGCGCACGCGGGAGCGCCGCGATCGCTAGCCCGGGCGCCGGAGACGAGCACCGCAGCGGTACGGTCGCGGTCATCGGGAGGCCGTCGGCCGGCAAGTCGACGCTCATCAACCGCATGTGCGGGCACGACCTGACGATCGTCGCGCCGTCGCCGCAGACCACGCGCTCGCGCATCCGCGGCATCGCCACCCGCGGCGGCGGCCAGCTCCTGCTGATCGACACCCCGGGCTTTCAGGACTCCACGCGCCCGTTCGACGCCCGCATGCAGGCGCTGACCGCGGCCACCCTGCAGGAGGTCGACCTGGTGCTGGCCGTGATCGACCCCACGCGCGCCGGCGGCCCGGAAGAGGACGCCATCGTCGCGCTGGCGCGCGGCTTCGACGGGCCGGTGGTGGTGGCGCTGAGCAAGGCCGACCTGCCGGCGGCCGACGGGCGCAGCGGTGCCGCCGCGGTTCCGGCAGATCTGTCGGACGCGCCGGCGCATCGCATCTCGGCTGCCACCGGGGCCGGGGTCGAGGAGCTGGTCGGCCGGCTCATCGCGGCGAGCCCGGCCGGGCCGCCCATGTATCCGGACGACCGCTACACCGACCAGCCGCAGGCGCTGCGCGTGGGCGAGGTGATCCGCGGCCACGCCATCCGCGCCACCCGCGAGGAGCTCCCGCAGGCGATGTACGTGGAGGTCGCCGACCTGGAGACGTCGGCGGAGCGCGTGTGGGTCCGCGCCTTCCTCAACGTCGAGCGCGACTCCCAGAAGGGGATCGTGATCGGCCGGCGCGGCAGCCGCATCGCCGCGATCCGCGGAGGCGCGCAGGCGGAGTTGACCGGGGTGCTGGGGCTGCCGGTACGGCTCGACCTGCGCGTCAAGGTGCAGCGCAACTGGCGCCGGGACCGGGCGCTGCTGGAACGCGTCATCCGCTGAGCGGGGCGTTATCCCCCGAGCCCACGCACCGTATGCGCCGGGTAGGCGTCGCGGGCCGCGCGCGCGGTCAGCTCGCCCAGCGCCACGAGCTCCAGGTGATCCGGCAGGCGCGCTCCGTACAGATCACGGAAGGCGGCCACGCCCGACGGTGAAGAGAACGCCACCAGCGAGATGCCGGCAAGCTCCTCGCGCGCCGCGTCCGCGCGCGGCACCGTCCGGTAGACGGCCACCTCATCGACCCGGTTGCCGGCGGCGCGCAGCCCGGCCGCCAGCGTGTCACGGGCCAGGTCCGACGCCGGCAGCAGGATGCGCGCGCCGCTGACGCCGGCCGCGGCGTAGGCGGCCAGCAGCCCGGCGGCACCGTTGCCCGCCCCGGTCAGGTCGGCGGCCAGCCCCCGGCGGGAGAGCTCCGCGGCCGTGGCTTCGCCGACGGCGGCGATCGTCCGGCCGGCCAGCGCGCGCGCGTCGCGGCCGGCGGCGCGAAGCTCCCGGAGGAAGAAGCCGACCGCGTGACGGCTGGTGAAGGCGACGTGGTCGATCTCCTCCAGCCGGTCGATCGCCTGCCGCACCGCGGCGCGGTCGGCGGCGGGCCCGGTATCGACGAGCGGGGTATGGATCGGCTCTCCGAGGTGCGCGAAAGGTTCCGTCCGCGTCCCGGTCACCAGGACCTTGGGCCGGGCGGCGTACCAGCCGCCTTCCGCCGCGTCGAATGCGGCCGCCGCCGCGCCTCCGACGACGATCACGCTGGGCGAGGCGGCGACGGCTTCACCCGCGCGGATGAGCTCCAGGCTGGTCAGCGTGCTCTGCTGGTCCGGCAGCGTCGCGTCACGGACGATCAGGACCGGGGTTGATGCCGGCCACCCCGCATCCAGCACGGCGCCGGCGACCCGCGCCAGCGACGCGGCCGCCATGTAGTAGACGATGGTATCCACCGCCGGAACCGGGATCGGTTCGGCGTGACCGGTGCAGAACGCCACGGAGGAGGAACGTTCCCGGTGCGTCAGCGCGACGCCGCAGTAGGCGGCGGCGCCCAGGGCGGCCGGCACGCCCGGGATCACCTCGTAGTCGATGCCGGCGCGCTGCAGCGCTTCCACCTCCTCACCGCCGCGCCCGAAGAGGAACGGATCGCCGCCCTTGAGCCGGCAGACGGCACGGCCGGCGCGGGCCAGCCGGACCAGCAGCGCCTGGATATCTGCCTGCGGCTGCCCCTGCCCGCCGGCCCGCTTGCCGACGTAGTGCCGCCGGGCGCCGCAGGACGCGACGATCCGCTCCGAGACCAGGGCGTCGTAGACCACGTCGTCGGCCGCCATCAGCGCCGCCCGGCCGCGCTCGGTGAGCAGGCCGGGGTCGCCCGGACCGGCGCCGACCAGGGTGACCCTGCCCGCTCTTCGGCCGTTCATCCCGGCACGGCGGTCACGAGCCGCCATCCGCCGGGTCCGCGGCCAGCGGTTCGATCACGTCGAGCGGCTCGATTACGCCGCCCCCCCGGCACTCCTCGCCGTCGTAGAGCACCGCGAACTGGCCGGAAGCGACGGTGAGCGGGCTGTCCGCGCGCACGACCACCCGGTCCGGGACGGCCGTCGGGGTGACCGTGCAGGCGTGCGAGGCCGGCCCGTGCCTGACCTTGACCCGTGCCGGCCCGGTCGGGGCGTCGCCGCCGATCCAGTTGGCGCCGGTCAGCCCGAAGGCGCCGTCCGCGTGTGCGGCCGGCGCGCGGCTGACGGTGACCCGGTTGTCGGACGGGTCCTTGTCCACGACGTACCAGGGGCCGTCCCCCAGTCCCAGCCCCTGCCGCTGGCCGACCGTGAAGAAGTGATGGCCGCGATGCTCGCCGAGCAGGCGGCCGCTCTCCCGCTCCACGATCGGCCCGGGCCGCTCGCCCAGCCGCCGGCGCACGAAGTCACGGTAGCTGATCCGGCCCAGGAAGCAGATGCCCTGGCTGTCCGGCCGCGCGCGGGTCGGCAGGCAGTGCGCGGCCGCCTCGGCGCGGATGCCGGCCTTCGGCGAGTCCCCGATCGGGAACGCCGCGCGCGCGAGCTGACCTGCGCTCACGTATGCCAGGAAATAGGTCTGATCCTTGACGGGGTCGGGGGCGGTGCGCAGCCGCGGGCCGGCGCCGGTGTCGACCACGCGCGCGTAGTGGCCGGTGGCGACCGTGTCGAAGCCGTCCGCGAAGCGCTCCGTGAACACCCCGAACTTGATGTGGCGGTTGCACATCAAGTCCGGGCTGGGCGTGTTGCCGGCGCGCAGCTCGCGCACGACGTAGTCCAGCACGCGCTCCAGGTACTCCTGCTGGACGGAGACCACGTGCAGCGGCACGCGCCGCTGCTCGCAGACCGCGCGCGCGTATTCCAGGTCCTCCTGCCACGGGCAGTCGCCCAGGCCGGCCAACTCCTCCTCGAGCCAGACCTTGAGGTAGAAGGCGGTGACGCGGGCGCCCGACTCCTGCAGCCGTACCAGCGCCACCGAACTGTCGACGCCGCCGGACAGGAGCAGGGCGGCGTGCAACGTGGCTTACCCCTCGGCTGCCGCCAGCGCGTTCGGGACCGTGTCTTCCGGCGTCACCGGCGACCAGGCGCCGCGCAACGTTCCGTCGGCGCCGACCAGGAACGACGAGCGGATCAGGCCCATGCCGGTCTTGCCGAACACCGTGCGCTCGCCCCACGCGCCGTAGGCGTCGATCATCGCCCGATCGGTGTCGCAAAGCAGCGGGAAACCCAACGAGAACTTGTCGTCGAATCGCTTCTGCGCGGCCGGACCGTCGGGGCTGACGCCGACCGCGGCGATGCCCTTGGCGGCCAGGTCGGCCGCGTGGTCGCGCACCGAGCACGACTGCCGGGTGCATCCGGGGGTGTCGGCCCGCGGATAGAAGTAGATCAAAAGCTGCCGGCCCGCGTAGTCGGCCAGGCTGTGGGTGTTGCCGTCCTGGTCCTGCAGCGAGAAGTCGGGCGCGGGGTCACCTGCGCTCAGCATGTGCATCCTCCCCCGGTCGGTACCGGGTGACGTCGGTTTCGTTCCGGCCGACGAACAGGTCGTCCACCGGTCGTGTGAAGATACCAACGCAGACGACGCCGGGCACAGTGGCGAGCTCGCGCTCGACCGCTTCCGGGTCGAAGGCGCCGGCCGGCTGCACGTCGATGATCAGGTTGCCGTGGTCGGTGATCACCGGGCCGGCCTTGCGCACCGCTTCGCGCACCGTTCCGGGAAGTCCCAGCCGCGCGAGCGCCCGCTCGGCCACGGCCAGGGCGTCGGGGACGACCTCCACCGGCAGCGGGTGCCGGGTACCGAGCCGGTCGACCAGCTTGCCGTCGTCCACGACGACCGCGTAGCGGGCCGCGACGGCGGCGACGATCTTCTCGGTCAGCAGCGCCGCGCCGCCGCCCTTGGTCAGCCGCCAGGCGGGGTCCACCTCGTCGGCGCCGTCGATCAGCACGTCCACCTCGCCGCGCACCGACGGGTCGCTCAGCCCCACCGGCGACAGCCCCAGCTCCCAGCAGGCGATCTGCGCCTGCCGGCTGGTGGGCACCACGGTCAGGCCGGAAAGGCGGCCGGCCGCGACCTGGGCGCCGACCCGGCGGATCACCTCCAGCGCGGTGGAGCCCGACCCCAGTCCCAGGCGCTGGCCGTCGCGAATCAACGCCGTTACGGCCGCGCGGGCGATCTCGGCCTTCAGGTCAGCCATCGCGTGCCGCGACGTTGGCCAGCAGCGGGTCGATGCGGGACACGCCGATCGTGAGGATGAACTCGGCCAGGCGGGGTCCGCGGTCCTGGTCGATCAGGACCCGGTACAGCTCCGCGAACAGTTCCCGCGCCTCCATGCCGTGCGCGGCCGCCACGTCGTAGATGGCCTGGTTCACCGCCTTCGCGTCGGAGGAGTCGCCGCCGGCCGGTCCCCGGCCGCTGGCCAGCCGCTGGCCACTGGCCAGCCGCTCACGAAGGCCGGCGACGGCGGCGGCCACCGGCGCGCTCACCGGAACCGGAGGCGCGCCGGGATCGCGCAGCCGAAAGCGGAACCCTTCGGGCGCATGGGTCGTGATCCAGTGCCAGGCGCAGCGGGCGCGGTCCTGCAGCCGGTCGCCGGCGTCACTGCCGGTAGCATCGTTCAGCAGGCTTGCCACGACCCCTTCGATGTCGCCGTCGTGGATCTGCAGCAGGCTGCACAGGTGGCGGAACGAAACCTCGACCTGCCCGGCCGGGAGCGGCGCGTCCGGGTCGACCTCGCTCAGCTCGATCGCGCGGCCCTCGCGTATCCGCCGTGGCTCCGCAGCCGGTTCCGTGCCGCGGCCCACGCGCCCGGCCCGGTCGTAGTCCTCGTAGGTCTTCAGCACGTCCAGGTCGAAGGAGATCTCGAACTCGCGGTCGGGGCGCGTGCGCGCGAACAGATAGCGGACGACCTCCGGCTGATAGACCGCCAGCGCGTCGGCGGGCGAGATCAACTGGCCGCTCGACGACGCCATGGTGCCCACACCGCGGACGTTGATCCAGTCGAACTTGAGCGTGGCCGGCGGCGGCCTTCCGAACACCTCGCCGGCGATCGGCGCAGCGGTCTCCCAGGACCCGCCGGCGGTGTGGTGGTCCTTGCCGGCCGCCTCGAAATCGACGCCGTGGTGGGCCCAGCGCATCGGCCAGTCGACGCGCCAGCCCAGCTTCACGCCGTCCCCGCGCCGCAGGTCGGCCGCCCGCTCGGCGTCGCAGGCCGCGCAGCGGTAGGTCAGCCCGTAGTCGCCGTCCCAACTCAGCACGGTGGTGCCCGCAGCACCGGCGCCGCAGGCGCAGTACACCTCCACCGGCCACCAGTCCGCTGCGAGCGGGGTGGTGCGCTGCCGGTCCAGGAGCTCGCGCAGCGTCTGCCGGTGGCGCAGCGCGGTGCGCACCCCTTCGGCGTAGGCGCCGCTGCCGTACATCTCGGCCTGAGAGATCCACTCCGGCTCGATCCCCAGCCGGGCCATCTGCTGTTCGAATACGCCCGCGAAGTGGCGGGCGTAGCTCGCGGCGGAGCCGTACGGATCGGGGATCTCCGAGAGCGGCGCGCCGATGTAGCGCTCCCAGCCGTCTCCGGCCAGGTTCGCGGGCACCTTGCGGAACCGGTCGTAGTCGTCCCACAGGTAGATGAAGCGCACCCCGTAGCCCGCCCGGCGCAGGGCGCGCGCGACCAACTCCGGCGTGATGATTTCGCGCATGTTGCCGAAGTGCACGGTCCCGGACGGGGTGATGCCGGCCGCCAACACGTAGCGGTCCCGCTCGCCCCGC
Organism: Spirochaetia bacterium; assembly: GCA_965208175.1. Lineage (GTDB taxonomy): Bacteria > Spirochaetota > Spirochaetia > SZUA-6 > Bin103 > CATQHW01. Next base: position 26,160 of record CBDBOG010000003.1, read on the forward strand.
TGGCGGACGATCCGCTCCGCGGTGGCGTCGGCCCAGTGCAGGGCATCCTTCGATTGCTTCGCCATCGGTATAGGAGCGGGAGTCTGTCGGACCGGCCGCATGAGCGGCAAGTCCACGCGCGTTCGCGTTCTTAGTCCGGTGGTCTCGTGCGTGCCAGGCGTGCCCGTGCCGTCTTGAAACCGCCAGTGGCCAGACGTATCGCGTCGCGATACAATAGAGGTCCGCAATGCGGATCAAGCACAGCGGGCTGCGGGCACTGCATGAGCGTGGCGACGGGTCACGGCTATCCGCAGGTTTGGTTCCCCGGCTGCGGCGGATTCTGTTGCGGCTTGAAGGTGCGACGCGGCCCGGCCACATGGCCGTGCCCGGGTACCGTCTTCACCCCCTGAAGGGCGACCGGCGCGGATTGTGGAGTGTTCGAGTTTCGGGTAACTGGCGCGTAGTGTTCCGATTCGAGGGAATGGAGGCTGTAGACGTGGACCTGATCGACTACCACTGATTGAGAGGCAACAATCATGGCGACGATGTATGACCCGCCACACTTGGGCGAGTTGATACGAGAGAGTATCGATGCGGAAGGGTGGACGGTGACCGGAACGGCAGAGCGGCTGGGTGTAAGCCGGGTAGCGCTGTCACGAGTACTGAACGGTCACGCCAGCGTATCGGCGGCGCTGGCGCTGGCGCTGGAGCGGATAGGCTGGAGCGACGCCGAGCACTGGATGCGGATGCAGGCCATCTACGATTTGGCTCAAGAGCGACGGAAACAGGCGACCGCGGCCGCTTGACAACAGAGTTGGCGCCAATTCTCAAGTAGGCGTGGCGGCCAGCGCCGCGCGCATGGCGCGGATGTGCTCCGGCCCGGTTCCGCAGCAGCCGCCGACGATCGTCGCGCCGGCGGCCACCACCTCGGGCGCGTGTGAGGCCATGTGCCCGGGCGTGTGATCGTAGTGGGTGGCGCCGGCGACGATCTTCGGCATGCCGGCGTTGGGATACGCCATCAGCCGCTTGCCGGCGATGCCGCGCTCGGCCAGGGCGCTCTGCATCTGGCGGATCGCCTCGGCCGCGTAGGGCATCCCGGTGTGCTCCACACGGCGCTGCTCGGCGCCGCAGTTCACGCCGATCACGTCCACGAAAGGCAGCAAGTCGGCGCCGTCCGCTGCGTAGCGGCCCGAGGCCAGCAGGTCCAGCAGGTCGGCGCACGAGTGTCCCCAGTCGGTGCGGTACACGGTCGCCCGGCTCTTGCGGTCACGCGTGTACTTGAGCGTGAGGTTGACCGCGACCGGCAACCCGAACGAGCGCGCCTCGTCGACCGCGATCGCCGCCTCGGTGGCCGAGAACATCGTCTCGATGCACAGCAGGTCGGCGCCTGCCGAGGCAAGCGCCCCCGCCACCAGGCGGTGCGCCTCGCGCACCTCGACGTCCGGTATGCCGAAGGTGGTGTCGCCCGCGTCGGCCTCGATGGCGCCCGGCGACGGGCCGATGGAGCCCGCGACGAACACGGCCCGTCCGCCCTCTTCGACCGCCTCCCGCGCCAGCCGCACCGCGGCGCGGACGATCGCGGCGGAGTCCCCGGCGCTGCGCCCGGCCATCGCCAGATGCAGCGGCGATGCCACGAAGGTGTTGCTCTGCACCAGGTCGCTTCCCGCTTCGATGTAGGCACGCGTGACCTGGCGCACCGCGTCGGGATGGAGCTCGTTGGCCAGCGAGCTGTTGGGCAGGTCCACGTCGCGCGCGAACAACTCCGTCCCGAAGCCGCCGTCGTAGAGCAGCACCCGGTCGGAGGCCAGGACGTCGCGCAACGAGCTCACCGGCCGGCCCCCGTGTCCATCAGCCCCACTGTACGCTGAAGCGCCGTACCGCGCCGCGCGGCAGCTCGGCGACCAGCGCCGACTGCTCCCGGCCTTCCCGTTCCCGGCAGGTGACCGGCAGCGGCTCGCCGTCTACCGTAGCGGAGTCGGCGGCGCCTTCGAACACCAGTGTGGCGCCGTCGACCGCGGCGTCGGCACGGACGGCGAAGGTGAGCGCTCGCGCCCGCGGGTCCCAGTCCAGCGCTTCCAGGCGCAGCGCCCGGCGGGCGTCGTTGAAGGCGACCCAGTCGACGTCGGAGAAGCGGGGGATGTCCGCGGTGTAGGCGAGCATCGCGTCGAACCACGGCATCAGCCCGCGCGCGTCCAGGCTGATCGGGTGGAAGTAGGGGTGGTAGACGGTGTGGTAGCGGTCGCGCGCGTCGTCGGCCTGCCGCCGGGAGTCGGCGATGCACTCGTCGAGCGACCTGGCCGGCAGGAAGGTCTTGTCGGTCCGCCAGCCGTCGTCGGTGGAGATGGTGACCTGCTCGTACAGGTCGATGAAGCGGCCGTCGGAGTCCATGAACCGGACCGGGAGGCCGCTGCCGTTCAGGTAGCCGCGGTCGAAGTAACGGATCGGCGCGAAGTTCACGTCCAGCCGGATGCCCTCCGCCGCAAGGTACTGCGCCATCTCCGTCCAGCCCACCCAGATGGTGCTGTGGCCGCGGATGCTCACCGCGCGGCAGCCGTAGCGCCGTTCGAAGCAGGCGAGCTGGTCCCGCAGCCCCACGCGCATCTCCTCGAGCTCAGGACGCGGCCCGCTCCAGTTGTGCTGCCCGGCCCCGTGCCCGGCGGCGCGGATCTGCTCGTGGCGCGCGGGCGAGAGCGCGTCGTAGTCGTCGCTCTTCACGTACACGGTGTAGGGGACGCCGTGCCGGTCGGCGACGGCCATCGTGGCCTCGTACTGCTCCCGCGACATGCCGTCGGAGTCGCCGTCGAACAGGGCCACCGCCGGCGCGTCGCCGGGGTAGTGCCAGACGCGCGGCAGCGGGTGGGGCGCCAGCCACTGGAGGACGCGCACGAACAGGTCCTGGTGCAGGTCGGCCTGCGGCAGGTCGAGCAACCGCTCGTCCAGGCAGCCCACGAACAGGTCGTTGGCCTTGTACATGCCGTCGGCGTCGTAGTCGGGGTAGGCGCCGTTGCTGGCCTGTTCCGGGCGCCCCTGGTGGAAGCGCACGGTGGAGGCGGCCAGGTCGAAGGTGTAGATGACCGCCCGCCCGGCGCCGTGCGGGGTACAGACCACGGCCGGGTGCGGCGACGGCTGCCCCAGGAACGGGGCCAGCCACAGCGCCACCGCCGCGGCGTCGCCCTGCCACGTGTACAGGTCGGCGCGCTCGTGGAACTGCAGGTCGGCCGCCGTCAGCGTCGCCGCCAGCGGGTTGTCCGGGTTGGCCCGCACGTAGCGGTCGGTCATGCCGCGCAGGATCAACGGTCCGTCGGCCCGCGGCCATCCGCTGGACGACAGCGGTTCCAGCGCCTCGAACGGCTCCAGTCCGAAGGCGCGGGCAAGCCGGTGGCCGGGGCGCAGCAGCAGCACCCGCGCGCCGGCCGCTGTCAGCGCGCCGATCTCGTCTTCCTGCTCGGCGGTGAGCGTCACGGCGCAGACCACGACCACCGCGGCGGCGCGCAACGCGTCCACCTCCAGCGGTCCGTCGGCAAGGTCGTACGTCCGGTACCACGGGTAGCCCTCCGCCAGCAGGATCTCCTCCACGTAGCGGTGGAACCGGTTCGGATCGTCGCGGTGCGTGATCACCGCGATCGGTGCTGCCATGGTCAGCTCTCCTTCGCGTAGAAACGCTCTGCCCAGGCTTCCGGCGCCAGCACCTCGGCGCCGGGCTCGTTGCGCCGAAGCAGCCGGCGGGCGCGTTCGGTTGCGGCGCGGAACACCGGAGTGGCGCCGTCGCTGTGGTACGGCGCCGCGAACATGCGGCGGTACCAGGCGTCCAGCTCGGCGTCGTCCCCGAAGCCGGGCACGAACTGCTCGTATCCGCAGAAGTCTCCGGCGACCGCCTCCGAGCTGTCGATCCGCGGCGGCGTGGTGGTGAGCGGCTGCGCGACGAGCCGTTCACCGGCGGCGATGCGCGCTGCCACTTCCTCCATGCCGAGGTAGCCGTCGCCGTCCCGGCCGTCCGGGAATACCCGCGCCAGGTCGGTGTCGGCCAGCACCCACTTCCGGTAACGCGGCCAGTAGAACTCCAGCATGGTGTGGCCGTTGTCGTAGGTGTTGTAGAGGCCGGCGACGCGGCGGGCGCCCAGCACGCGCGTGCGCCATCCCCGGTCGGCCAGCACCCGGGAGGCCAGCCGCGCCGCTTCCCCGCAGGTCAGCGACACCGCCCCGCGCCTGGCGCGCGCGAGCTGCGTCTCCACCGGCTGCCCGTTGTGGGCGGTGCCGTGCACCTGCAGGGTCGCCAGCGACGACAGCAGCGCCAGCGGATCGCGCCGGAACAGGATCACGCAGGCGTAGCGCTTGCGGCCTCCCAGCGGATGCGGGCGGCTGTCGCGGCGCTCCCACGCGGCCCGCCCCCAGTCCCAGAAGCGGTACAGCCCCTCGGATCGCACCGCGAAGCAGCGGTCCGCGAACCGCACCCAGCACGGCCGGTCGATCAGCAGCGGCAGCCGCTCCACCGGCGTACCGGTCACGCCCGCCGGCGGCTCCGCGCGTCCGTTGAGCCGGCGTACCGCCCTCACCGCGTGATGCTGGGCGGCCACGTCGCGGCGGACGGCTGCAGGGCTCATCGACGTCCCCTCACAGCCGCACGCCGGCCGGCACGGCGCCTGCGGCGCGTTCGGGTCCGGGGCGGAAGTCGGGCACGTCCTGCGGTGCGTTGCCGGAATCGATCGAGACCGCCGCCAGGATCGCCGGCGCCGCGGTGTCGGCCGCCGCGTAGGCGTCGAGCTCCACCGGCACGCCGTGCAACACCGCGTCCGCGAACTGCGCGAACACGTAGTAGTCGCGCCCGCCGTGGCCGCTGGCCGCCGCTTCCGGCGGCGCGTCGCGCGGGGTGGTCGTCCACGGCACCGAGATCGGCTGGTCGATCTCCCAGTCCTCGACCCACAGCTTGGGGGCGCCGTCCGGGGTGCGGTTCCACTCCAGCACGCCGGCAGCGCCCTTGACGTGGTGCCAGTGCGCGCTCTCGCCGCCGCCGCTGTCGCGCGGCATGGCGGCGCTGGTGTGGCCGACCGCCATGCGCAGCACCACGTCGCCGGCGGTGTGCATGAGCGCCACCTGCACGTCCGCCCGCCGCACGGCCGGGTGGCGGTAGCTTTGCCCGCGCGTGGACATGCCGACGACGCGCGTGACCCGGTCGTCGATCACGTACAGCAGCGGCGACAGCTCGTGCGGCAGGTAGACGATGGTCGGCATGGTGTGGCGCCAGGTCGGCGCCGCGCCGGCGGCGGCTGCGTGCTCGGGGTCGTGGTAGCGGCCGGCGGCATCCTGGAAGAAGGCGTCGCCGCCCTTGCAGCTGAAGTACTCTCCCTCCACGAACAGCGGCTTGCCGATGACGCCGGCATCGACGATGCGGCGCCAGGCGCGGATGTAGCCGGAGAAGCGCACCTGCTCCATCAGCATGAAGACGGCGCCCGTGCGCTCAGCGGTGGTGACCACGCGCCAGCAGTCCTCCATCGACGTGCACAGCGGCACCTCGACCATGGCGTGGCACCCCGACTCCATGGCCGCGCAGGCGATCGGGATCTGCACGTCGACGTCGGTGGTGACCGCCACCGCGTCCGGCTCCACCTCGCGCAGCATGCGCTCGTAGTCCGTGAAGCCGGGCACGCGGCGCCCGTGCTCCCGCTCGGCCGCGTCCACCACGCCGGCGACGAGGTTCGCGCGCCGGTCGCAGACCGCGGCCAACTCGTACTCGGCGTACGCCAGCGCCTTGCCGACCACGTTGCCGCGCCCGCGCGGCCCCAGCCCGATCACGGCCAGCCGGATCGGCCGCTCCACCGGCGGCCGGTCCGCGGGCGACCGGTAGCTCTGCCGGTCGATCAGGGTGGCGCGCTGCTCGCCGTCTGCTGCCATCGCTCCATTCGTCGTTTCATTATAGGTGGACCGCCGCGGTCGCACTCCTGCAAGCGCTGGCCACACCGTGCTTGTAGCGCACTGTGCGAGAGCGCACGATGGGCTCATGCCGGTGAAGATCACCATCAAGGGAGTCCCCGAAGGGGTGCGGGACGAACTGGCCGCACGAGCCGCCGCCCAGTGCAGGTCCATGGAGGACTACCTCCGAAGCGAGTTGCAACGCATCGCCGACCGACCTTCGCGGGAATCTCTGCTGATGGAAGTCCGCGAACGAGAGAACAACCTGAGAAACCGCTGATGGACGACGGCCCGTCGGACCCGGGCGTCTGCCTGCTGGAGCTGGACGCAGACCGGCGCACGGTCGCGGGCGATCCCGCGGCGCTGGCCGCGGCAGTGCGGCGCGGGGCCGACCTGCGCATCTACACGGAGTTCGCCTGGCACGAGCACATCGAGCTCGGCTCCCCGAACACGGAGCCGGTGCGCGAGCTCTCGGAGTTCCGGGTCACCTACCTGCTCGACGACCGCTGGGTGGCGGCGATCATGAACTGGCGCGTGCCGATCACGCCGATGTCGTTCGGTGAAGAGCCGCGCATGTCGTTCTTCCTCTACAACCAGGACGGATCGCAGGCATGCGCCAGTCCCCGGCTCGACAGCGCCGCCCCGGCGCCGGAGCCCGCCGGGCAGGGCACGTGGCCGATCAAGTACCGGGTGCTCGACGCCCATGACCGCGGCACGCGGGCTCCCAGCCACAACTTCGTGTACCGGTTCGACCGCTACCGCTTCTGCGTCAGCGAACGCTGGCGCGAAGTGCTCGCGCATGACGAGCGCGGCGGAGTGCGCGCGGGCTCGATCGACGAGCTGGGCGAGGCGCTGCAGCAAGGCCTTGAGCTCAAGGTGGCCGTCGGCGGCCTGTGCGCGGACCTGGGAGACGCCACGCCGCACGAGGTGTTCGTGCACGTTGGGGCGAGCTGGCACATGACGCAGTCGGGCACGGTGGTGGCCGGGACGCATCCGCTGGTGCGGGTGGCGCCTGCGGTCCCGCTGCGTTACCGGTCGGGAGGCTGGGACTTCGGCTGGCTGCTGGCCGGCACCGACGGGCGCGTGCAGCAGCGGCTGGTGGAGCCGGCCACCGGCGCGTTCCGCGAGCGCGAGTCGTCCCATCCGGTGCGGTGGTTCGCCCGCGACGAAGGCGGCGCCTACGGCTCGCGCACCGCCAGCCGGTAGCTGTACAGGGACGCCTGCTCGACCCCGAAGACGAGCATCACGGTGCGGTCGCGCAGGCCGCTCAGGTCGGCGTGGTCGCGCCACCGCACCCGCTCGCGCAGGTGGTTGCCCTGCACGGGTTCGCAGTCGTCCAGCCCGTATCCGTCGATCGCGGTGCCGTCCGGGTTGAGCACGCCGACGCGCACGCTGCCGCCGCGCGGCACCGACTCCCAGCGGGTCTCGACGTTGACCTCCAGGGTGTCGCCGGCGATCACGGCCGGCTTGGTGACGACGATGCCGGTCGGCTCGCGCGTCTTCCAGTGGCCGTGCGACAGCGACATCCAGCGGTCCAGGCGGATCTTCGCCGCGCCGATCACGCGCGGATGGATCGGCCGCTCGTCGGGCCGCCGCGACGAGCCGGTGTTGAAGTAGAGCAGCAGCTCGTCGTTCACGACGATCGGCTCGTTGTGCAGGGGCATGCCGCCGGCGCGGTAGTACGTTCCCTCCGGCCCGTTGTCCAGGAACGGCCGGTCCGGGGCGACGCGCCGCCACGGCTGGCCGTCGCGGTGGCTGACCAGCTCGCAGATGCCGGTCGGAAAGACGCTGTCCTGGATGTCCAGGAAGCCCAGGTCCATGTCGCCGTAATTGAACGGGGTCAGGCCGTGCCACTCCCACAGGCGGCCGAAGGCGCTTTCGGCGTCGTTCAGGAACAGCGATTCGATCGGCGACCAGGTGCGCAGGTCGGTGGAGGTGGCCAGGCCGACGTTGCGCCGGTGCCGGTGGCCGGTTTCCGGGTTCCGGTAGGAGGGCGCGCGCATGTTGATCATCCAGCGCGCGTTGCGGTGGTCGCGGATCACCTTGAGGTAGTCGCCGTGGGTGGGCTGGATGAATTCCGGCGCGCCCGGGAAGTGGATGCCGTCGGGGCTCTTCCACAGGTAGAGCCCGCTGGCCCGGCTCGCCAGCTCGATCTCCTCGTCGGCGATGTAGCGGTCGTGCTGGTCCGGGTGGGCGCGCGCCCACATGCGGTTGTCGTGCATGAAGGCGATCATCGCGTAGCGCTCGGCCGGCGGAGCGTCGTCGTCGCGGACCATGGTGTAGCCGTCCATGGCGTTGACGTTGCCGGGCGCCAGATCGTCCGGGAACCGGAAGTAGAGGTTGTTGCGCGTGCTGCCGCGCCACTCGATCAGCCCCAGCTCCGGCTTCTCCCAGTGGATGCCGTCGCTGCTCTCCGCGTAGGCGTTGGCCACCTGCCGGTTGGCGTAGTCGTTGAGCTGGTACCAGAGCCGCAGGCGGCCGTCCTCCTCGCGGATCACCGAGCCCCAGGCGACGATCCCGCAGCCGAGCTCCCACTCGGCGTCACCCTGCACCACCGGCTCCGGCGTGAAAGCCGGCCGGTTGAGCACGCGGCGCAGGTTGATGATCTGGTGGATGCGGTCGTCGACGACGAACAGGTGCAGGTCCGGGTCGTACATGACCCGGCAGCTTAACGCGTGCCGCCTGACCGGACGACCGCCGGAGGATGGGCCCACAAGGACTCGAACCTTGGACCAACGGATTATGAGTCCGCCGCTCTAACCGACTGAGCTATGGGCCCGGCGAGGATACAGCCAACACGTAAAGGGCCACTGCGGTCAAACGGCTCGGTTGACGAGCCTCTCGCGAGACATGGGAATGGTCTGAAGCCGGGCAAACGCTGGTGGGGACGGACGCGACGCGTGCCCTACGGCGTCGGGTCGAAGTAAGGCACCGGCAGCTCTCCACGGGCGAGCTTGAATGCCATCGGCACCCGGCGTTCGTGACCGGGGTCCAACGCGGGGAGGTCGTGCTCGGGGAAGAAGCCTGCGCCGGTCGTTTCAGGCCCTGCTATCGGGTTCCGGTCGTCGTGCGGCTCGACGAGCCAGACGCCTGCGTAAAGGTGATACTTGGTGAGCGAGCTCCACAGGCGGGAGTCGAAGATGCCGAGCAGCTTCGTGGCGGTCCCCACTACGCCTGTCTCTTCGCGCAGCTCGCGCTCAGCCGACTGCGCCCACGTCTCGCCGACATCGGTGGCTCCGCCCGGCATCGCCCAGAGGCCGTTGTCCTCGCGCTTGATCAAGAGCATGCCTCCATCGCGGAAGACGGCCGCATCGGCGCCGACCAGGGGCGCAACGTGCATGAGGTTCTGCCTGTACTCCTCTATCACGTCGTCCGCCGACCTCGCCTCGATCGCGGCGACCAGTCGAGCGCTCAACGACAGGGCGCGGCCGTACCGTTCCCGGTCGTACTCGTTCTCGGCATAGAACGCTCCCGCGTTGGCGATGCTCCGCAGCTCGTCGGCAATCAAGTACACCTCGTCCTGGAAGGACACTGTCAACTCCTCACGTCCGCCGTCCGGCTCAATGCTCGCCTCCGTGTCACTCCACGATGCTCTCCTGAAGAAAGCGGGAGATCCGATCGCGGTTCGCGGTCAGGCTCGAAAACTGCTTCTCACAGACGTCGCTGAAGCGCGCCAACACCTTGCGGTTGATCGACTCCTGATCCTCGAATATCGCCAGGGAGCGGAACTTGAGATCCCATTTCTCGAATTGCAGCAACGCGATCGTGGTGTCTCGTGTCTTCCCGTCACTCGTGAGGCCGTGGACAAAGAGGGGGCGTTGCATGCCGTTGATGCGGCAATCCACGGGATACATCCCGTGGGGATCGTGCTCGGGATCGCTCCAGTCGAAGTCTCGACGTTCTTCGGGCGCCGCTTCGCTCAGCAGGGCCCGAAAATCCTCCATGAAGGTCGATCGCACTCGTTCCCGCGACAGAAACGACACATCGCTGATCTTGAGCAGCGCCTGAACGAAGGAGTAGAGAGCATCGCCGTACCGTTCGTCGGGCACGGCGAGGACCAGCTCGCCTTCACGATCTTCCACCTGGAACGTGGACAGCGCGTTGGAGATGATCTGCTGCCGCGTTCCGCGCTGCATGTCCCGCTCCTCCAGATCATAGGTAAGGTGCATGTATGTGTGCGCCTCATCGGAGAGCACCCACTGCGCTCCGTCCCTCTTGAGGACGATCGACAGGTGATCGCCGTCTTCGAACAGAAACGGCGTGAACACGCGGTACCGGTCCACTCCCTCCCCAGCCAGTCTTACCTTGGCGGATACCTTCGCGTGAAAGTCGTGCGCCACGGCATGCATGGTCATGGCCCTACCTCCCCTTCGAACAAGTCGCCCTGCTGTTTCGAAGGAACACGGAAGCTCGCGTCTTTGAGCAGACAGCGTAGAGCATCGTAGTACGATCCGTATCTATCCGTCGGCTCGGCGTATGCGTCTTCGCGCGCTCCAAGCATCTGATAGCGCTCCGTCGCACGGTGAATGTGAAAATCGTAGAACGTATCTCCCTCAATGTGGTTCGTGTGTTCGTGGCTCCTGCCGTTGTAGCGGCAGAGCCGAAACACCTGAGAAGATTGCGGGACCAGCACGGCCAGGATGATCGAGAAGTCCAGCCGGTTGATGGTGTTCTGCCTGAGAATGAGACGGAACTCGGTCCCGCTCTCCCCGACCACGTCGAGATGCCGCTCGTGATGGCCGCGCTTCGGCCTCAAGGTGGTCCGCGTGCTCCAGTCGTCCGGCAGGGGCTTGGGTTCACGAATGAGAGCCGCAATCTCCGAGTCGGAGTACGCCGCCGCCATCCGCTAACCGGGTCTCCGAGTACTCCGGGGTGTCGATCCAACGATGTTAGTGCCCATAGCGATAGGTTCGGCGGCTTGGTGCTCGCCCTGAAGACTTCAGATCGTACCTGTCACGCCGTGAGTCAGTCACGTTCTGCTCTGATCCAGAGGAGACCGCTCGGGGAGCGCACGGCTATCGCTCTGGGTCTGCTATCGTTGGCCGATGAGCGTAGAATTGGATTCCGATAGGTCCTTGCGCAGACGGAAGATCCTGTTCACGGACTGGCGGGACGTCGACTGCGGGTCGGTCGCGTGGCTGACCGCGGACGGAGAGCGGTACCGGGTGGGCAACCCGCCGGGGGAGCCGGTGGCGATGTGGGCGGAGCAGCCGTCGGTGCCGCGCGGCATCCGCCTGCAGGCGCAGCCGGCCCGCAAGGCGGGCGTGATCGAGGGACTCCCGGACGTCGGGCACGTGGTCTACGAGGACGGCCGCTACCGCTCCTGGTACCTGCAGGTGAACGGCATCTCCCGCTTCGGCACCGGCGCGCCGGCCCACCGCCGGCCCCCGGAGCTGGTGGAGATCTGCTCGGTCGAGTCGCCCGACGGGTTGCACTGGAGCGCCCCGACCCGCTCGCGCATCGAGGTCCCGGCCCGGCGCAACTTCGACGGCATGTCATTCTTCATCGACCCGCACGCGCCGCCGGATGAGCGCTACAAGTTCATCTACTGCGCCAGCTTCGACGAAGGCGCGTTCCCGTCGCACGTCGACGCCTACCTGCGCCGCGAGCCGCGCCACCGGGACGCGCGCATGTCCGGCGAGCGGCGCTACGGCATGTTCGCCGCCGTGTCGCCGGACGGGATCACGTGGCGCAGTCTGCCGGAGCCGTTCACCCTGCACCCCAGCGACACCGACACCACCGTCTTCTGGGACGAGCACTTGAGCGTGTACGTGATGTACACCCGCCTGTTTCGCGACGGGCGGCGCTGGATCGGCCGCGCCGAGGCGCCGGACTTCGCGCACTGGGGGCCGGTCGAGCCTGTCATCTGGCCGCGGCTGGACGACCCGCCGGACTACGACTACTACCTGAACGGCCACAGCCTCTATCCCGGCGCGCCGGGGTACCGGCTGATGCTGCCGATGCTCTACCACCGCTTCACCGAGCGCAGCCACGTGCGCCTGTACTCCAGCGCCGACGGCATCGCCTGGAGCGAGGTTCCCGGCGGGCCGGTGCTGTCCCCGGGCGAGCCGGGAGCCTGGGACAGCGAGTTCATCGGCACCGGCAAGGACCTGGTCCCGTTCGGCTCCGGCCGCATCGCCATCCCCTACTCCGGCGTCGGCTACCCGCACAAGTATCCGCGCTGGCAGCGGGTCTTCGACGCCATGCGCACCGGCTGGGCGTGGTGGCCGGAAGACCGGCTCTGCGCCGTGGTCGGCGACTACGAGGGGGAGTTCCACACCCCGCCGATCCTGCCGGCGGGCCGCAGGATGCGGCTCGACTTCCGCACGCCCATGGCCGGCCGCGTCCGCATCGGCATCGACGGCGTCGAGGGGCGGTCGGCGGCCGACTGCGACCCGCTAGTAGGCGACCACGCGGGCCGATTGTTGACCTGGTGCGGCGGGGAGGCCGACCTGGGGGTACCTGCCGATCGGCCCGTCTCCCTGCATGTCAGCCTGCGCAGCGCGGAGCTGTTCTCGATCACGTTCGAGTGACTCGGCCGCCGACGCCTCCGGGGAGGATGCCGTGCTCCCGCAGAAACCGGACGACGTCGCGCAGCGGCGTGGGACAGTCGTTGTGCCCGCACGCCATGCGGACCGGCGTGGTGCCGGCGGCCTGCGCGAGCGCCTCGCCGTGCGCGTACGGGATGATCCGATCACGCTCGCCGTGCAGGATCAGCACCGGCGAGTCCCCTGCCGCGACGACCGCGAGGTTGTCGAACCGGTCGAGCATCAGGGCGCGTGGCACGAACCGCGGCATCAGGTCCGCCAGGCGGGTGAAGCTCGACTCCAGCACCAGCGCCGCCACCGGGCGGACGGCGGCCAGGGCGCACGCGGCGCCGCCGCCGATGGATCGCCCGTACGCGACGATGCGCTCCGCGTCGACCTGCGGTTGCGCGCCGAGGTAGTCGAACGCCGCGACCACGGCGGCGGTGATCGACCGTTGGTTCGGCGTGCCTCCCGAGCGCCCGTAGCCGGGGTATTCGACCAGCAGCACGCCCAGACCCTCCCCGGTCAGCTCGAGCACGTCGACGTGGTCGTCGATCAACTCGCCGTTGCCGTGCATGAACATCACCACCGGAAACGGTGCGGGGGCGGCGGGAGCGAGAAACCACGCCTCCACGTCCTCGCCCCGACCGAGCCACACCGTCTCGGTGCCGGCCGGGAGCTGCGGCGGCGCGGGATGCCGCGGCCGCGGGTAGATCACGCGCCGCTGCAGTCCCATCCATGCGCCGGCGAGCGCCACCACGACGAGCGCCAGGGCGGCGGCGGTCAGCATCGGCCGGACACGGAGGCGCGACAGCGCGGTCAGGCTGCCCGCAGCGCCGCCAGCCGCTCGACCAGGGTCGGATGCGAGTAGTGGTAGAAGCTGTACCACGGGTGGGGAGCCAGGTTGGCGAGGTTGTCGCGGCTGAGCTTGATCAGGGCATCGGCCAGCGGCCGCGGTGAATCGACCGCCTTCGCGGCGAAGCGGTCCGCGGCGTACTCGTGCCGGCGCGACCACAGCGCCGACAGCGGACCCAGCCAGAACGTGAACGGCCCGGCCAGCAGGCTGAACAGCACCAGCGCCGCGTGGTGGCTGGGCTGCCCGATGCCGAACGCCGCGAACAGCGGCGCATGGTCCAGCAGCAGGCTCAGGACCCAGAGCGCCGCGACCGTGGCCACCACCGACAGCGCCAGCCGTTGCGGGATGTGGCGCAGGCGCTCGTGGCCGATCTCGTGCGCGACCACGGCCTCGATCTCGCCGGGATCGAGCTGGTCGAGCAGCGTGTCGAACAGCACGATGCGCTTCACCGGTCCCAGCCCGGTGAAGTAGGCGTTGCTGTGCTTGGAGCGCTTGCTGCCGTCCATCACGAAGATGCCGCGCAGGCGGTAGCCCAGCCGCCGGGCCAACTCCGCCAGCCGCGTGCGCACCTCGCCCTCGTCGACCGGGACGAAGCGGTTGAACAGCGGCGCGATCACGGTCGGATAGAGCACCATCAGCACGAACTGGAAGGCGATGATCACGCCGCCCGCGTACAGCCACCAGAGGCTGCCGGCACGGTCCATGAAGGCGAACAGGACCAGCAGCACGATCGCGCTGATGACCAGGGAGATGAGGCCGCCCTTCAGCCGGTCCAGCAGGAACAGCCGGAAGGTCGTGCGGTTGAAGCCGAAGCGCTGCTCGATCACGAACTGCGAATAGAGCGCCGCCGGGATGTCTATCACCGTAAAGAAGGCGCCCACGGCCAGCACGTAGATCCCGCCCGACAGGTAGGGGTGCAGGGCAAGCTGCCCTACCGCGCGGTCGAGCGTGCCGAGCACGCCGCTCAGCACCACGGCCAGCACCGCCACCGCCGACACCGTGTCGGTGAGCAGCGCGAAGCGCCCGCGCGTCTGCGTGTACTCGCGCATGCGCGCGTGCGTGTCGCCGTCGACCGCGCCGGCCAGCGCCGGCGGCGGAGCCTCCTGCGCGCGCCCGTGGCGGAGATTGAGGATTCCCAGACCGCTCTCCACCAGCCGCTGCAGCACGAACAGCACCAGGTACAGCGCCAGGATCGCCGAGCTCGACATCACCGCGGTCCGTGACGAACCGTGTGCGGCGAGTCCGCCGCGCGCTCGGCGTGATCCGGCGCGCGGCCGCGGATGGTGGGGTAGGTCTCGATCGGGATGCCGCGCACGCAGGCGATCACCTCGGCCACCACCGACAGCGAGCCGGTGGCGATGATGGTGTGCGGCGCTCCGTCCGCCGCGGCGCCGGTGGCGGCGGCGGCGTCGTCGCCGATGCCGAGCACCGTGAATCCCTCCCGCTCCAGCGCCGCGGCCACCGCCTCCGGCCGCTCGGCGCGCGGGTGGTGGGAGCGCGCCGCGTACGCGCGGCCGGTGAGGCGGCGCAGCGGCTGCAGGGTCTCCACCAGGTCGTGGCCGGTGAGGGCACCGACCACGGCAACGGTCCGCGCCGGGTCGACCCGTCCGTCCAGCGCGCCCACCATGCGCTGCATGGCGTACGGGCTGTGCGCGCCGTCGACGATCACCTGCACGCCGCGCCAGCACAGGTGCTCCAGCCGGCCGGGCCAGCGCACGTCCGCCATGCCGCGCAGCACCGCTTCATGATCCAGGCGCTCGCCCAGGAAGATCTCGGCCGCGGCGACCGCCACCGCGGCGTTCTCCCCCTGGTAGTCGCCGGCCAGCGGCAGGTCGATGCGGTAGCAGGCGCGGCTCGTCTCCACGCGCAACCGCTGGCGGCCACCCGCCGTGCCGTCCACCGACCAGCGGACGTCCGTGCCGACCTGCGTCACCGGCGCCCGCTGCCGGGCAGCCACGCCCAGGGCGACCTCCAGGGCGCCTTCCATCTGCGGCGCGAGCACCACCGGCACCCCCGGCTTGATGATGCCGGCCTTGGCGCGGGCGATGCTCTCGATGGTGGGCCCGAGCACGGCGACGTGATCGAAGCTGATGTTCGTGATCGCGCAGACCGACGGCGCCACCACGTTGGTGGAGTCGAGCTCACCGCCTAGGCCGACCTCGATCACCTGCGCGTCGACGCCGGCGTCCCGGAAGTGCAGCAGCGCCATGGCGGTGAGCGCCTCGACCGTGGTCGGCTCCCCGTACGGCATGTCCCGCGCGACCTGTTGCAGCGGACCCCAGACCGCGTCGACGAGCCGCGCGAACGTCGCCGGGTCGATCGGATCCAGGCCGTGGCGGATGCGCTCGGTCACCCGCAGCAGGTGCGGCGAGGTGTACAGCCCGACCCGCAGGCCGTGCGCCTGCAGCATCGAGCTCAGCATCGCCGAGGTGCTGCCCTTGCCGTTGGTGCCGGTGACGTGCAGGGTCGGCACCTGCAGGTGCGGATCGCCGAGGCGCTCCAGGAGCGCGCGGATGCGGTCGAGCCGGAAGGTGCGGTGTGCCGGGCTGTGGCGGGCGCGCTCGAAGTCGGCCAGCCCCATGAGCCGGTCGACCGCGCGGCGGTAGTGACCGGAGGACGCGGAGGCATCGTTCATCGGCGGTGCCGTTCCGTGGGCCGGCCGGTCCGTCGCCGGCCGCCGGGACTCAGTTGCGCGAGAAGTCGTCGCGATCGGCGGAAGGGGCCGCCAGGGAATCCTCCTCGTCCCTGCACGCTTCGCCTTCCTCCGCCCCGCACACGCCGCAGGTCGAGGACGCCGGACCGGGGCCGGCAGGCCCCGCGGGAGAGAAGCTGCCGCAGCCGAAGCGCTTCACCTCGCGCTCACGCCCGAGCAGCACCTTGATCGACAACGCCGCCACCACGGCGATCATGATCGCGATGCTCAGGATGATCGTCATCTTCGAGTCCTCCCGTGCCGGAATATACCACCGTTCAGAGCCGTCGTGTGCGCATGAGGGCGGTCTTGAATGGACGCCCCGCACGGGCACCTGCGGCGGCGCTTGCCCTGCCGGCCCCGCGTGGCGATGATACGCGCGGTGAGCACGCAACGGCTGGTGGTCCTGGGCGGAGGACCCGGCGGCTATGCCGCGGCCTTCCTGGCGGCCGATCTCGGGCTGTCGGTGACCCTGATCGACGAGGCGCCGAACCCGGGCGGCGTATGCCTGTACCGCGGCTGCATCCCGTCCAAGGCGCTCCTGCACGTCGCCAAGGTGATCGGCGACGCCAGGGACGCGGAGGAATGGGGGGTCCGCTTCACCAAACCCCGCATCGACCTGGACAAGGTGCGCGGCTGGAAGGAGTCCGTAGTCGGGCGCATGACCGGCGGCCTGGGGTCGCTGGCCAGGCAGCGCAAGGTGACGCTGCTGCAGGGCCGCGGCCGCTTCGCAGGCTCCCGGGAGATCGCCGTGACCACGGACGCGGGCGAACAACGCGTCGGTTTCGATCATGCCGTCGTCTCCACGGGATCGCGGCCGGCGGTGGTGCCGGCACTGGCCCTCGACTCGGATCGCGTCCTGGACTCCACTTCCGCGCTGGAGCTACCCGACGTGCCCAAGCGGTTGCTGGTGGTGGGCGGCGGCTACATCGGGCTGGAGCTCGGCAGCGCCTACGCCGCGCTCGGCAGCGCCGTGACCGTGGTGGAGATGACCGACGGCCTGCTGCCCGGGGTCGACCGCGACCTGGTCGGCATCCTGGAGCGGCGCTTGCGCGGCTCGCTGGCCGCCATCCACACCGGCACCCGCGTGGACGAGGTGAAGGAGACCGAGCGCGGGCTGGCGGTGACCCTGTCGGGAGCGGCCGACGGCACCAAGACCTACGACCGGATGCTGGTGAGCGTCGGCCGCGTGCCGAACACCGGCGACCTCGGCCTGGAGCACACCGCCGCCAAGGTCGGTGCGGACGGCTTCATCGAGCACGACGACCAGCAGCGCACCGGCGACCCGACGATCTTCGCCGTCGGCGACGTGGCCGGACAGCCCATGCTGGCGCACAAGGCATCGCACGAAGGGCGCGTCGCCGCCGAGGCGGCGGCCGGCAAGCGGGTCGCCTTCGAGCCGCAGGCCATTCCGGCGGTGGTGTTCACCGATCCCGAGATCGCCTGGTGCGGGCTGACCGAGACCGAGGCCAAGGCGAACGGCCGCGACGTGCAGGTCGCGCGCTTCCCGTGGGGCGCCTCCGGTAGGGCGACCACGCTGGGCCGCTCCGAAGGGCTCACCAAGCTGCTGGTCGACCCCGGCAACGAGCGGGTGCTCGGCTGCGGCATCGCCGGTCCCGGCGCCGGCGAGTTGATCGCGGAGGCGGTGCTGGCCATCGAGATGGGGGCGGTCGCCACCGATATGCGGCTGACGATCCACCCCCATCCGACCCTGTCGGAGACGCTGATGGAGGCGAGCGAGGTCCTGTTCGGCACCGCCACTCACATCTTCCGGCCGCGCCGGTAACGGGCCAGGCGGTTCCCGGTGCAGTCGATCCGCGTTGCCGCCGTCAGCATGAACAGTCCGTTCGGCAAGACCGCGGCAATCCTCGACCGGATCGACGAATTCAGCGAACAGGCCGCCGCCGACCGCGCCGAGCTGGTGCTGTTCCCGGAGCTGGTGGTCCACGGCCACTGCAACCCTGACACGTGGGAGCTGGCCGAGCCCGTTCCCGACGGCCCGAGCGTCCGCCGGCTGGCCGAGATCGCGGCGCGCTGCAAGCTCTTCCTGTCGGCCGGGCTCAGCGAGAAGGAACGCGACATCGTCTACAACACGCAGGTGTTGCTCGGCCCGGACGGCTTCATCGGCAAGCAGCGCAAGATCCATCTCTCGCGCGACGAGGGGCTGTTCTATGCCGGCGGGCGCGACATCGCCGTGTTCGACATCGGCGCGTGCCGGGTCGGCACCGTCATCTGCTACGACAACCAGTTTCCCGAGGTGGGACGCATCGTCGCGCTGAAGGGCGCGGACATCATCCTGATGCCGCATGCCGCGCGCCAGGGCCGCTGGGACCAGACGCCGGCCTCACAGGCCGCCGCCCGCCGTCACGTCCGCGACTTCTTCGCCATGTGCTATTCGATGCGAGCCATAGAGAACGCCTGCTTCTGCGTGCTGGCCGACCAGGCGGGGCGAGCGGGCACCGTGCCGGGGTACCCCGAAGACCACATGAACCAGCCGCACCATCCCGGCGCGGCGCTGATCTTCTCACCCGAAGGCGCGATCCTCGCCGAAGCGCAGACCGAGACGGTACGGGACGAGATGATCGTCTGCGATCTGAACGCGGAGCTGCTGGCGAAGGCTCGCAGCTACGCCAACTACACGCTGCGCACGCGCAGGCCCGAGCTGTTCGGCGAGCTGGTGCGCGACCAGCGCTCGTCATGAGCGCGCCGGCCGCCGCGTCAGGACTCTAGCAGCCCGTATCGCCCGCGCCGAGCGCCGTTTCGAACTCGCGCCACATCGCATCGATCTCGCCGACGGCAGCGGGAAAGGGGCCGACGTTGCGCACGACCAGGCGCGCTCTGCCGGTGAACGGTTCGCCCGCGACCAAGTCGCCGCTGAAGGTGAAGTCGTGTGCGGTCTCGTATCGGTGTTTCTGGCCGCACAGCGTGCGGCTCTTCTCGGGCTCGATCAGCGTCGCGCAGGCGAGCCCACTCGCCTGTCTGTGGCACACCAAGATCGGCCGGGAATAGTTGAAGTCCGCCACCCCCGGGTTGTCCGTGATGTCGCCATAGCGCCCGTCGTAGAGCAGCTTGCGATAGGCGTCATCGCGCGGCACATGGTACATGCTGCCCCATGGCTCGCCGCGTCGGTTATCGAGCTTGCGCCACCGCTCGCGGCCGTCGATCGATGCCGGGACCCACGTGCTTTCCATGTCCTCGATGAGGTACGAAGCGAAGAAGAAGTCGAAGTCCCGGTGCGCGGTGTTCGGCAGGAGCCGCATCTCGAAGTCGATCCAGTCCGGCCCAGGCGTGTAACGGAACTCGACCGAGAGGTTCCAGTCACGCGTCTGATCGGCGTCCACCGTGAAGACGACGGTGTCGTGATCGAGCATGGTGCGCGCGTGCGCGTGGCATGGTGCCCAGAAGATACCGTCATTGCGCCCCGCCTTCTTCAGCCACTCAGGCATCAACAGCGCCTGTCGCGGAACCTCGGGCAGCAGGTCGTAGCCCGGCGTGTAGGCGAGCTTGGGATCGCCCTTGTGGACCAGATAGATCACGCCGGGCTTGTGCACGTCGTGGCACCGGATCTCGCCTATCAGCCACTCTGTCTCGAACGGATAGGTGGTGATCGCGCGAATGCCCATTGGTCGCGGTCCGGTCAGGCCGCCAACGCTTCGTCGAAGATGTTCCGAAACTCGTCGAAGGACACGCGCACGTCGACATTCTGGCAGTCGAGCGCCAGCGGCGAGGTGCCGGAGTCGGTGAAGGTCCAGCGAATGGGCGATTCGAAGTGCCACAGCCGAAGCGATCGGTAGTGCCGCGCCAGCAGCGCATCCGTGCGAGCGCTGCGCGAGCCGCTCGGGTACGCGAAGTGGTCCGGGGTGAGGCCGAGGCGCTGCTGAAACAGATCGTTGGAGGTGTGCACCTCGGCAAGCACGGCCTCATCGCCGCCGGCCGCGTGGCTCTCGGCGAGTTTGCAGTGCGTCGCCGTGTGCGCCCCGATCTCCCACCCGGCATCACACAGCCGCGCCAGATGATCCCAGGTCATGAACGGCTTTTCCACCACGCCTTCGGTAAGCGTGCGGACGGTGGCGGCTTGCCCGACGGTAGCGGCTTCGACCCCATCGGTGATCGGGAAGCAGGTGGCGGCGAAGCCGGCGTCCTGCAGGATCGGCAACGTCACGGAGTAGGTGTCCAGCCAGCCGTTGTCGAAGTGCAGTGCCACGGCCTTCCTCGGGAAGACCCCGTGCTCGCAAGCCGTATGGTCGCCGGCAAGCCAGTCCACAACCCGGGTGGTGGAGATCACCTCCCACCCGTGCTCGGCGATGTAACGCACCTGCTGTAGGAACTGAGATCGACCGATACAGCCGGCTCCCGCGTTCCCGACCGCACCCGTCAATTCCGGTTCATCGTCGGCGTAGACGTGATGGTACACCAGAATCGGAACGCGTTGGCGTGTCATCAGCAGCGCCGCACGCATTCGTTGCGGATCATCGCCTGCGAAGGTACCGTGATGGCGCATGGCACCTCAAGCGATGCTCCGCGTCGCCCTCGACCGTCCGATCGGGACCGTCAGCCCGTACGTCTTCGGCACCGCGACCTACGCTGACGGCACCGACGCGTATTGGGTCGGCGAGGATTCTCCGATACCCAATATCCGCGGCTTTCGCCGCGACACGGTGCGCTATCTGCGACGGCTGTCACCGCAGGTCACCTCCTACTACCACGGGCTGTTCTGCGATTGGCGGGACGCGGTCGGTCCCCGCAACAGCCGGCCGCCGCTGTTCGATCCGATCGGAAGAGCCGTGTTCGAAGAGACGCCGATGGATCGCGATCCGAGCTTCGGCATCGACGAGTTCCTGCAGTTCTGCGAGCTGATCGGCTCCGAGGCGCTGCTCAGGATTTCCGATGACGACGTCCGCAGCGCCAGGGACCTGGTCGAATACTGCAACTACGAGGGAACCTCCAAGCACGCCGAGATGCGCAGGGTCAACGGCCATCCGGAGCCGTACGGCGTCAAGTTCTGGCAGTGGTACGCGTGGTGGGATCCGGCCGAGCACGCACGCACGCTCAGGGACTTCTCATGGGTCGCGCGCTGCATCGACCCGCGGATTCGTGTGCTCTGCGCGCAACAAGGGACGTACGCAGAGCGGTTCTTCGCCGCACTCGAGAGCGTTCCCGACCAGGAGATGGGCGGTGCGTCCCTGGTGGACTACATCTGCTCGATCAACTACCTGGGCGGCTTCGATGACGAAGGCGACTTCAGCGAGCGGTCGGTGTATCGCGGCATGCAGAACGCGGCTGGACTGGAGAAGCTGTTCGTGGACAACGACGCAGCCATTCAGCGACATGCCGACGGCAGGAAGCCGTTCGGCAGGTTCCGTACCATCGACTGGCTCGGCGCGCCGGCCAGCAACGACCGGATGTGTACGGCGGTGACCGAGTGGGGGATATCGCACCGATTCAGGACCGGGACGTTTCGCGACGCGCTGGTCTGCGCCAACGTGCTGGATGTCTACTGTCGTCTGTCCACGATCGTGCCGTTGGCTACCCTGACCTGGACGGCCAACATGGGCAGCGGCCTGTTGCTGACCGATGGCGAGCTGACCATCCCGACGCCGATGTATCACCTGTTCGACCTGTACCGCGTGCACAAGGGCAACACGGCGCTGGCGGTCACGGTCGAGGCCGACGAGATCCGGCCCAGCGCACCGGTCACCGACGCCGACTCCGTGCCGCTGGCCGGGGACGCCATGAAGGAGTTGCCGCCGCTTGCGGTCGCAGGCGCTGCCGCTTCGCGGGATCCGCACGGCGAGCGGCTGTTCCTGAGCGTGGTCAATCGCCACCTGGGGAAAGATGTGGAGCTTCAGGTCGCCATCGATGGAGTCGGGGAGATCACCGCAGGAAGCGTCGCGACCCTCAACGCCGACCGCATCGAGGACCGCAACGACGCGACCGATCCCGAGCGGATCGCCATCAGCACCGAGCCATTCGCCCCGCGCTCGCTCCCCTTCAGCATGGTCCTGCCGGCGCACAGCATCAGCACCCTGACGCTGGCGCTGGCGTGACTCCCACTCCCTGAAGTCGGTCGGGCGCCTACCAGAGGCTGGCCTGGTTCAGGCGCCTGCTGACGGCGTTGGCGGCCAGCAGCAGGGTGAAGTTGATGACCGAGTTGAACAGCCCCACCGCGGCGGCGAAGCTCCACTGGAACTCCTGGATGCCCCGCCGGTAGACGTAGGTCTGCACCACGTCCGCGACCTCGTATACGGCGGGATTGTAGAGGAGGACGATCTTCTCGAAGCCCACGTTCATGAGGTTGCCGACCGTGAAGATGAGCAGGATGACGATCGTGGGCCGGATTCCGGGCAGGGTGACGTGCCACATCTGCTGCCGCCGCAGCGCGCCATCGATGTGCGCCGCTTCGTAGAGCTCCGGATTGATGGAGCTCATGGCGGCGAGGTAGATGATCGACCCCCAGCCGAAGCCCTGCCAGACCTCGGAGGTCACGTACATGGCGCGAAAGTAGCGGGGCTCCAGCAGGAAGAAGATCTTCTCCAGCCCCAGCGCCGCGCGGACCTGGTTGACGTAGCCGTGCTGGACGGAGAGCACCTGGTAGAGGATGCCGACGACGATCACCGTGGAGATGAAGTGCGGCATGTAGCTCACGGTCTGCACCACCCGCTTGAAGCCCGTGCCCGCGATCTCGTTGACGATCAGCGCGAAGATGATCGGAACCGGGAAGCCCACGATCAGCGTCAGCAGGCTCAGGACCACGGTGTTTCGCAGCACTCTCCAGAGGTACATGGAGCTCAGGAACTCCTCGAACCACCGCAATCCGACCCACGGTGCGGAGGCGAGCGTGTCGCCGAAGCCGAAGTCCTTGAAGGCGATGATGACGCCGTACATGGGCGCGTAGTGGAACACCGCGAAGAACGCGATGCACGGCAGGGAGAGCAGCAGGTACTCGCGCTGCCTCCACAGCCTCCACAGCACCGTGCGGAGCGGCCGTTTGCTTACGCGCCCGCCGCGAGCGACTCGGGCGCTCCACCGAGGAGCGCCCGACCGGGCAAGCGGAGAGGCCGCAGGCTCGGACATGCGCTACCGCGAAGGGGGGTGCCAGAGGTCGGCGTCGGTGAGACGCAGGCTCGCGAGCGCGTCGCGGAGCCGCAGGACCTTCGAGTCGTCGTAGCCCGGTCCGTGCGAGTCGGAGCCGATCGAGAACCTGACGCCGGCGTCGCGCAGCAAGTGATGGAACTCCAGGTACTGCTCGCGGGGCGGCGGCGGGAAGAACTCGTCCGCCTGCCCGGTCTGGCGGCCGTCGTACCGCTCGTGGAAGGAGACGCCGCTCAGCTCGATCGCCGTGTCATGCTCGCGCGCCGCCGCCGCCAGTTCCTCGTGCATGGAGCGCGGAATGACGCCGAAGTCGTACAGCCACGGCATCCCCTGTACGCGGATCGGGTCGAGCGTCACCGTGTACCACCACCACGGATGCACCAGCACATCCACGTGCGGATGGCTGACCAGGCAGAGCTGCTGCTCGTGCCAGTTGCGAACCACCTCCCCGGTGTCGGCAGGACCCAAGCGGCGGCTGCCCCCGCCGCACACGCCGAGCAGCCAGTGCACGCCGCCGATCACGTAGTCGAAGTCCAGCTCCTCCCTGAGCTCGTCCGGCAGATAGACCTGCGGCGCCTGGACCGGGCCGCCGTCGTAGTGACCGTACGGCGTAGCGCCCTCGCCCCGCTCCCGATCCATCTGCAGGTCCCATGCGCGCAGCGTCGAGCACTCCACGCCGAAGTGGAACCCTTCCCGGTCGTCGAGCGCGTCGTATTCGGCTCGCGAACCGCGCAGATGGTCGTCGGTCCTGCCGTTGTTCAGGTGATCGGAGATTCCGATCGTGCGCACGCCGGCCGCCCGCGACTCCTCACGGATGCTCGCCAGCGTCGTGCCGTTGCCCACATCATGCGAGTGTCCGCAGTGCATGTGAAAATCACTGCGGACGCGAAAATTCTCGGCTGCCATTGGCTTCACCTCCCTGTGTGACCCGATCGCGGCCTAGTACCCCATCAAACTGTAGTTTGGGGGTGCGTCGACGGAACTCGACGCCTTGAAGACCGTGTAGCCACCTCATATGATCCGTCGACATCAGTTTGATGGGGTACTAATGCTTCAGAGCCCCGATCACCACGCCCTTGACGAAGAACCGCTGCAGGAACGGATAGACGCTCAGAATCGGAATGATCGTCACCATGATCGCCACGAACTTCATCTGCTCCGCCTTGCCGCTCTGCGTCGCGAAGGTCGCTTCCATCGCCAGACCCGCGTCGTTGGACGTGCCGATCGTCAGCAGCCGGCTGAGCCATACCTGGATCGGCTGCTTGTCCGGGTCGACCACGAACACCGTCGCCCAGAAGAAGCTGTTCCAGAAATAGACCGCAGCCCACAACGCGATCACGGCCATCAGCGGCTTCGACAGCGGCGCCGCGATCGACCACGCCATCTTCCACTTCGACGCACCGTCGACGGCCGCCGACTCGAACAGCTTCTCCGGGATCGAGGCCTGGATGAAGGTCCGGGCGATGATCACGTACAGGGGAGACAGCGCAAACGGCAGCACCAGCGACCAGCGCGTGTCGAGAATCCCCAGTCCGCGCACCACCATGTAGAACGGGATCAGTCCGCCGGAGAAGAACATGGTGATGACGATGAACGCCATCAGATAGTTGCGCAGCACGTACTCGCGCCGCGCCAGCACGAACGCCGTGATGAACGCCAGCACGACGTTGCAGGCGGTGCCGGCGGTGACGATGATGACCGTGTTGGCGTAGTAGCGCAGCACCTGCCCGTTGGACAGGAACAGACGGTAGGAATCCAGGTAGACGGCGTCCGGAAAGAAAACGACCTGGTTGTAGAAGATCGCCTCCGGCGTGGAGATCGACCGAAACGCCACGTAGAGAAAGGGCGCGAGCGTGACGGCGAACGCGGCGAGCGCGCCGCCGTAGACGAACGCGTCGGTGAGCGGCTCCCTGGCCCTCGACGCCCCTGCCGCCGGCGTCACCCTGCTGATCCCCGCGTGCCGTTCTCAGCCGGCCGGGAGAGGACGGCCTCTCCCGGCGCGCGGCCCCTCAGTAGGACGATCGCAGGTGCTGGTCGAAATACCCCTGCCGGACCTTGAGCGCCGCCTGGATCTCGGCGCCTGCCTCGTCCTCGATGGTCGCCACGTAGCTGTCCCACTCGTCCAACGGCTTGGTGCCGAGGATGAACTTGGTGACGCTTTCGTCGATGAACGCCCGGATGTCCCTGATGGCCTCGCGGATCACGTCTCTCTGGGCGGCGGTCAACTGCCAGAAGATCGTGGGACGCAGGTACTGCTCCACCCGCTCGTTCCAGTCGCGAACGCCTGCGAACGCAGGCTCGTTGTCGACCTTGTGGGTGGTGGCTATCGACCTGAACTGATGCGGGAGGTAGCCGACGACCGTGCCGAGATAGAAGTAGCGGCTGCGCGTGTCGAGATCGGCCAGCTCGCCGATGTACTCGCGGGTGCCGTCGGCCAGCACGCGGTGGTGCACGCCTTCGATGCCGAACTCGGCGATGAGCGGAAAGTCGGGGTCCCCCAGCGTGAAGTCCACGAAGCGCAGCACGGCGTCGACGTTGTCGCTCTTGGCGCTGAGGTAGGTGGACCACAGCGCCGGTCCGAGCCGCGCGTACGTGCGGTCGGCGGGGGTCATGTAGCGCGGATCGATCGGATGTGCGATGGCGTGGTAGGTCGCGGTCGGCTCGACCGACGCCAACTGCTCGCCGATGGGGACGATGTTCTCCGGCCACTGGTTGAGCCCGGCCAGCGTGTTGTTGGCGCTGACCGTGTTGAACTTGGGGCTGTCGAAGTTGAACTGGTCGGGATGTATCAGGCCTGCTTCCCACAGGCCGTTGACCCACTCCAGCAGTGCGCGGAACCGTTCGTCGGTCGGGATGAACGTGATGCTGCTGCCGTCCACGACCGCCCAGTCGTTGTCCCACGGGAAGTAGTCCAGCCCTCCCAGTCCGAAGCTGCGGTTGAGCATTCTGGTCCAGCCTGCGCCGCCGAAGAAGTTGGCCCAGCCCACTTCATCGGCCTGGCCGTTGCCGTTCGGATCGCGGGTGACCGCAGCCTGCAGGTAGTCCCGGTAGTCGTCGATCGTCTCCGGATCCTCGATATCCAGCTTGGCGAGCCAGTCGCCGCGCACGTAGTCGCTCCAATACAGCAGGCGGGTGTTGCCCATCCTGGGCAGGTAGTAGATCTTGCCGGTCTCCGCGTCCGTGATCTGATTGACGAATCCCTGGTTGTCGGGGTCCGCGAGCAGCTGGGCCACCTTCGGCATGCGTCCCGCTTCGATGAAGTCGCTCCACGCGAGCGTGATGCCCGCCTCCGCAGCCTCCCGCCGCGTCATGTCGGGAGGCAGCGCCTGGAACAGGTCGGGGAGATCGCCGCCGGCGGCGATCAGCAGGGCGATCCGATCCGCCCGTTCGCCCTCGGGAACGAGCTGCCACTCGATCTTCACGTTGGTCTGCTGCTCGGCGTACTCGATCGCCGGCCGCGAGCCGAGCAGGCTGTACTCGGGAAACTCGTAGTCATACCCCAGCACGGTGATGACGTCGGGCCCGGTGCTCGCCTCCTCGGAAGTCGCTGTGCTCCATGCCGTGACGGCCGCCAGCACCGTGACCAGAGCGCATGCGAAGAAGACCTTCGATACCTTCATCCGGCTCACCTCCGTCGGGGTAGTGGAAACCATGACCGTAGGCATCCGCACGTAGCCTGTCAAACGACTACCGCGCAGCAGGCGGGTTTGATCTCCGCTGAGGCCTGTGATAGGTAACAAACGACAGGAGGTGCCCGTCATGGCGCAGACTCGGCTGAACGATCGGCAGATGGCGTTCTTCGAGACCTTCGGCTTCCTGCAGTTCCCGCGGCTCCTCGCCGACG
This sequence comes from Spirochaetia bacterium, assembly GCA_965208175.1. GTDB lineage: Bacteria > Spirochaetota > Spirochaetia > SZUA-6 > Bin103 > CATQHW01. The sequence continues at coordinate 53,057 of CBDBOG010000003.1, forward strand.
GCATCGACGAGATCATCGAGGAGTTCGAGGCGGTCTGGGAGCGGTACGGGGGCGGCCACGACGGCAAGCCGCACGACGGCAGGCAGCGTTCGTGCCTGGTTCCGTTCATCGACCAGAGCGAACGGCTGTCGGCCCTGCTTGATGACCCGCGGATCCACGACATCGCCGCCAGCATCCTTGGCGACGACTTCGACTACTCGGGCAGCGACGGCAATTACTATGCCGGCGACACCGGCTGGCACTCCGACGGCTGGTACGTGAACCGGCCCCCGTCGATCAAGATCGCCCTGTACCTGGATCCGGTCACGGGCGACACCGGAGCGCTGCGCGTCATTCCCGGCAGCCACCGGCCGGGCGACACCTATGCCGACTTCCTGCAGGAGCAGATCAGAGAGAGCGACTCGCTGTGGGGCGTCGAAGGGCGTGACGTGCCCGCATACGCGCTGGAGTCGGAGCCCGGCGACGTGGTCTGCTTCAACCACAACACCAAGCACGCCTCCTTCGGCGGCAGCCCGCGCCGGCGGATGTTCACGATCAACTGCCATACGCGTTATTCGGAGGACCGTCTGGACGAGCTGCGGGAATACATCGGCCACTCCGCCCGCTTCTGGCTGGAGCGCGTGTATGGGGAGGCGATGATCCGCACCGCCGGCCCCGAGCGGATGGTGCACCTGGAGCAGATGCTGGCCAACGACGGTCACTTGGCCGAGCTGTCCCGCCAGAGGCGCGCGGAGATGACCGAGCGGTCGCGCGGGTGACCCTCCACGGGGGCCGCTCGTGACCGATGCACTGGCGTTGCAGGGCGGCCGGCCCAGCGTCCCCGTCGAGCTGATCGCGCACGACTGGGAGCGGTATCGGAAGGCCGGGGACGACGAGGTCGACGCGGTCACGGCCGTGCTGCGCAGCGGTCACCTGAGCATCGCGGCGGGGGCCGGCATGCCGCAGGCGGACGCCCTGGAGGAGGAGTTTGCCCGGTGGGTCGGGACCGACCACTGCCTGGCGGTGAACACCGGCACCGCGTCGCTGCACTGCGCGGTCGCCGGCGTCGGCGTGGAAGCGGGCGACCAGGTGATCGTGCCGGCCTACACCTTCATCGCATCGGCCATGGTGGTGCTGCAGCACAACGCCGTTCCCGTGTTCGTCGACACCGATCCGCAGACCTATCTCATCGATCCCGACCGGATCGAGGAGAAGATCACGGACAGGACCCGCGCCATCATGGTCGTGCATCTGCACGGCCTGCCGGCCGACATGGAGCGGATCGGCCGCATCGCCAGGCGGCACGGGCTCAAGGTCATCGAAGACGCGGCGCAGGCGTACGGCGCCCGCTATCGCGGCAGGAAGACCGGTGCGCTCGGCGACGCGGCCGGCTTCGCGATGACGACCACCAAGCACCTCATGACCGGCGAGGGCGGACTGCTTACCACCGACAACCCGGAGATCCATGAGCGGGCGGCGATGACCCGGCTGTTCGGCGAGCCCGCCAGCATGAAGGATGAAAACCGCGCGTACCTGTCCGAACGGATCGGCTGGAACTACAAGATGCCCGAGATGATCTCGGCGCTGGCGCGGGTGCGCCTGCGCCACCTGGATGACTACGTCAGCGGCCTGCAGGGCAACGCGGAGTATCTCACGGAGCGGCTAAGCGACATCGATGGTCTGGCGTGCCCGCTGGTCCCCGAGGGCCGCACCCACAGCTACTACATCTACACCGTCCAGGTCGATCCGGCCCGGCTGAACCTGGATGTCGAGCCGGGCAAGCTCAAGGCAGCCGTCATGAAGGCGCTGGCGGCGGAGAACGTCGACGTGATGAGCTGGCAGAGCGTCCCCGTACCCGCGCAGCCGCTGTTCCAGCAGAAGGTCGCCTACGGCAACGGCAGCCCCTGGAACCAGCCCGGCGCAGACGTCTGCTACGACCTGGACGACTATCCGAATGCGTTCGCTGCGATCGACAGCACCTTCGGCGTCCGGCGGCTCGTGCCACCGAACGGCGTCGAGCTCATGGACCGCTACGCCGAAGCGTTCCGGAAGGTGTTCGATTCAATCGATCGGGTGGTCGCGCTCTACGATGAGACCGAACGCTACGTGCCGCTCGCGGAACGCAAGGCACGTCTGGCGCAGCCGCAGGGAACGGGCACCCGCTGAATGCGCTACCGCCGGTTGGGAACCAGCGGCGTCGACGTGTCTATCATCGGCTTGGGCGGCAGCGTCTTCGGCCGGCACCAGACGTTCACCCATTACAACGACCGGAAGCAGGCCGCCGCACTCATTCACCACGCCGCCGATCTGGGCGTCAATCACCTCGATACCGCCGACATGTACGCGGACGGCGTCTCGGAACGCTACATCGGCGCGGCGATCGCCGGCCGGCGCGACCGCTTCATCGTCGCCAGCAAGGTGGGCATGCCGCGCACCGACGAGCCGAGTGGCGGACTGTCGCGACGCCGGATCATGGCCGGCATCGAGGGCACCCTGCGCCGTCTGCGGACCGACTACGTGGATCTCTACTACGCGCACCGCCCGGATCCCGCCACGCCGATCGAGGAGACCGTCCGCGCATTCGACGACCTGGTCCGGCAGGGGAAGGCCCGGCACGTCGGCTGCTCGAACTTCTCCCGGGATCAGATCGAGGCAGCCCACGCGGTGGCGGAATCAGGAGGCTACGCCCGCTTCGCGGTCAGTCAGTCGCCGTACAACCTGTTCGAACGGTCGCTGGAGGCTGAGATCGCCCCGTGCTGCGCCCGCCATGGCATGAGCATCGTCGCGTATGCCCCGCTCGCCCAGGGGGTGCTGACCGGCAAGTACCGGCCCGGTGAGCCGGTTCGCCCCGGTACCCGGGCCTGGCGCAACCCGAGCCCCAACCTGGCCGTCTATCTGCGGGACGACCGCCTGGAGACGGTGCAACGGCTGGACGCCTGGGCCGGAGATCACGGCCACCGTGTGGGCGATCTGGCAGTCGCGTGGCTGCTGGCCAAGCCGCTCGTGTGCTCGGTGTTGACCGCCGTCACCAGCCAGGCACAGCTCGAAGCCAACGCCAGGGCCGCCGACTGGGAGCTCACCCCGGAGCACGTCCGCGAGGTCCAGGACCTGGTGCCGGGATGACGGACCGGGCCGGCTCCTCGCGCCGCGACATCGGTCGCCTCGGGGCCGCTCACCGGCCCTTCCCACCTTGACCGGTGCTGCCTGGTACACCACCCTGCGCTGGTGACCGGCGCACCCCCGTTCGCGCGAGGCATGCGGTGAGGGCCAACCCCGGCCGCGCCGAGCTGCTGGACCTCCTCCATCACTGGCGCAGCGAGCGGTACGTGCACCGGGTAGCGACCAACGTCGACCGCCACCTGTTCAGCTCCTGCTTCACGAGGGTGGAGATCGAGGGTCTGGAGGAGGCCAGGCGCCGCGCGGAAGCCGGCGAGCGGCTCGTGTTCGTGGCCAACCATCAGAGCGAGTACGACTGGATGATGGTGCAGGCCTACCTGACGCTGCACGGCATCCGCGCCGCCGTGCAGGCCGGTGACAACCTGTTCATCGGACCGCTGGACACCTTTCTGCGCAAGTGCGGCGGCTTCATGGCGGTCCGCGACCGGCACGCCTTCTACGCCCGCCGGTGGTTCCGCAACTGGATGCTCAAGACGCTCGGCGCGCGCCCGGTCGTGGTCACGCGCGATCAGTACAACGGCCTGTACCTGGATCAGCTCAAACGGGTGTTCGACAGCGACGGCCTGCACCTGTTGGTGTTTCCGGGGTATGAGACCGACGAGTTCTCCGGCGAGGTGAAGTACGGCCGATCCTACTCCGGCCACCTCAACCCCCTGTCACCGCTGGTCTTCCTGGCCGTCCGCAACGCCCTGCGCGACCTGCGCGTGGAGGATGCCAGCTACATCCCGATCAACATCTCCTACGAGCGGGTGCCGGAGGACATGGTGTTCCGCGCCTACCGGGCCGGGTCCCGCAAGGGCAAGTTCGCGAAGTACGTCTACGACAACTACTACGCGTTCATCGACGTGCCGCTCAAGCGGCGCGTGCGCAACCAGCGCTCGCGGGTGGTCATCAAGTTCGGCGACGCGATGGCGGCCGACCTGCGCGCCCGCGCCAAGGAGGTCGCGCGCTCCGTGTACGACCAGATCGCCCGCCTGGTCCGGGTGTACGAGAGCACCGCCGTGTTCGCGTCGCTCGACAACCGCTTCCGCATCTCCCGCACGGAGCTGGAGGAGCGGGTCGACCGCACCGTCACCGCCGCCGACGAGGCCGGCCTGGACACCACCCCGCTGTACCGTGACGGCCGGCGCAAGTCGCTGGACGACCTCCTGGAACGCACGGCGGAGCTGTTCAACTACCCGCACATCCCGATCATCGCCACCAGGTCATACCAGACCCTGGAGTACGACGAACGGGAGATCTTCATCCACCACCCGCACCTGGCCTCCTACTACGGCAACAAGCTCAGCCACCTGAACGCCGCATGAGCGACCTTCCCGTCCCCCGCGCCCTGCGTGCGCTCAGCGACGTGTCCGATCCTGGCGAGCGCTACCGCACCCTGCCCGACGGCTACCGGGTCGGCCAGGCGCGCTACCTCATCATCACCGGCAGCGTGATGAGCGGCCTGGGCAAGGGCATCTTCTCCGCCGGCCTGGCCCGCCTGCTGGCCGACCGCGGGTTCTCGACGAACCTGATCAAGATGGACGGCTACTACAACGAGGACGCGGGCACCCTGAGCCCGTACCGCCACGGCGAGGTGTTCGTGCTCGACGACGGCACCGAGTGCGACATGGACATCGGCACCTACGAGCGCTTCCTGGGCAGGAGCCTGTCGCACCACAACTACTTCACCAACGGGAAGCTCAGCCAGCGCATCAACGCCCTGGAGCGCGGCGGCCAGTTCTCGGGCTCCGACGTGCAGTTCTTCCCGCACGTCACCGGCGAGCTGGTGCGCTTCGTGCGCGAGTCGACGCTGGCCGCCGGAGCCGACATCACGCTGGTCGAGATCGGCGGCACGGTCGGCGACGAGGAGAACCGGACGTACATCTCCGCGATGAGCGACCTGGCCTACCAGGAAGGCGAGCGCAACGTCTTCTTCATCAACCTGGTGTGGATCATCGAGGCGCGCCACCTGAACGAGCAGAAGAGCAAGGCCGCCCAGCACGGCACGCAGCTCCTCATGCAGATGGGCATCAAGCCGCAGATGCTGGTCTGCCGGGCCGAGAACGCCGTGGAGCCCGGCGTGCGCCAGAAGCTGGCAGACCGGCTGCGCATGCCGGTCCGCAACGTCATCGACCTGCACAACCAGAGCTCCATCTACCGCGTGCCCGGTCACCTGCAGGAGCAGCAAGTCGACCAGATCTGCCTTGAGTACTTCGGACTGGGCTCCGAGGCCACGGCCGCGGACGGGGCCGGGACCGGGAGCGCCGACGGCGCGCCCCGCACCGCGGACGGCGCCGCCGCCCACACGCCGGCGGCCGGCGGTCTGATGCCGGCGGCCGGCGGTCTGCAGCGCTATCTGCACGCGCTCACCCGGCCGCGGCGGACGGTGCGGATCGGCATCGCCGGCAAGTACCTGGGCCCGCGCGACACCTATGCCAGCATCCACAACGCGCTGGAGCACGCCGGCACCCACCGGCAGGTCAGGGTCGAGGTCGTGGACGTGCCGTCAGACCTGATCGACGCCGCCGGCTCGCCCGCGCAGCGCGAGGAGCAGGCGGCCGAGCACCTGAGCGATCTGGACGGGCTGGTGGTGCCCGGCGGATTCGGCCGCCGCGGCTGGGAAGGGAAGATCGCCTGCGTCACCCACGCCCGCCTCCACGGGCTGCCGATGCTGGGCATCTGCTACGGCTTCCAGGCGGCGATGGTCGAGTTCGCCCGCCACTGCTGCGACCTGCCGGCGGCCAACACCCAGGAGGTGGACCCGCGGACCGACTCGCCGATCATCCTGCTGCTGCCTGAGCAGTACAAGATCGAGGGGATCGGCGGCTCGATGCGCCTGGGCAAGCGCACGGTCAAGCTGCGGGGCGGATCGGCCGCCGCCCGGCTCTACGCCGCGGACAGCATCGAGGAGCGCTTCCGGCATCGCTACGAGCTCAATCCGCTCTACCGGGAACTGCTGGAGACGCACGGCATGGTTTTCTCCGGGTGGGCGCCGGGCCAGCCGATCGTGCAGGTCGCGGAGCTTCCCACGCACCCCTTCTACCTCGGCGTGCAATACCATCCCGAGTTCCTGAGCCGGCCGGGCGCGCCGAGCCCGCTGTTCGCGGGGCTGATCGACGCCAGCCTGGCGGACAGCCGGGAGGCGGTCAGGCAGGCCGTCGGCCTGGAGTCTCGCTCGTAGCGCCGCGCGCCCCGTCAGGCGCCGCCCTGCCTGCGGTACAGCAGCCAGCCCAGCACCAGGCAGATCGCCCCGGCCACGCCCAAGCGCGCCGCCATCTCGGGCGTGGCCGGGTAGCCGTCGAACAGCCGGCGGAGCACGCCGGTGAAGTCCAGGATCGGCAGCGCGAGCGTGAAGGACGCGGCGCTCAGCAGCAACAGGCCGGCAGCCACCAACAGGCCGTGCATGGGGTTAGAACCCGACGATCGCCTCGACCTCCACCCGGTAGCCGCCGGGTGGAGCGGCGTTGATGGTGCTGCGAGCCGGGCGCGGCTCCGGGAAGTACTGCACGTAGATCTCGTTCAGCCGGGCGAAATTTTCCATGTCCTCCAGGAACACGGTGGTCTTCAGCACCTTGTCCATGCCGGAGCCGGCGGCCTCCACCTGAGCGCGCAGGTTGCGCAGCACCTGGTGGGTCTCGGCCTCGAACGAATCGCGCACCGGTTCCCCCGTGGCGGGGTCGAGCGCGACCTGTCCGGAGATGAAGGCCACGTCTCCGTAGCGGATGATGGGTGAATAGGGGCCGCCAGCCGGCGGACCGTCCTTGGAGGCTATCGCTTCGCGGTTCATGGTGCGAATCCTACAGGTCGGCGAGTCGGGCCAACAAGCGTTGGCGCCGCCAAGCGCCGCGCGCCGCCCGCGGGGTACGCTTGGCGCATGGAAGCCCTCGAGGTAGCCCCGGCCGCCGGCCCGGTGCGCGGCACGGTGACGGTGCCGGGCTCGAAGAGCCTGACCAACCGCGCGCTGGTGGTGGCGGCGCTGGCGACCGGCCGCTCGACGCTGCGCGGCGCGCAGTTCAGCGACGACTCCGAGGCGTGCATGGACGGGCTGATGCGGCTCGGCATCGGCATCGAGGCCGACCCCGCGCACGCCCGCATCGCCGTCGAGGGCGCCGGCGGCACCATCCCGGCGGAGGCGGCCGAGCTGGACGTGCGCTACTCCGGCACCACGGCGCGCTTCCTGACCGCGGTGGCCGCCGCCGGACGGGGCGTCTACCGCTTCGACGGGGCGCAGCGCATGCGCGAGCGGCCCATGGGCGACCTGCCGGCGGTGCTGGCTGCCGCCGGCGCGCGCTTTCGCTTCACCGGCGAGCCCGGACACCTGCCGTTCGAGATCGAGGCAGCCGGCCTCCCGGGCGGGCGCATCGAGATGTGCGCCGCGCACTCGAGCCAGCCGGTGTCCGCGCTGCTCCTGTGCGCGCCGGCGGCGGCAGCCGCCACCACGATTGTCGTGAACGGTCCGGTGCCTTCAGAACCGTTCATCGACCTTTCCGTGCGGGTGATGCGCGACTTCGGCGTCGAAACAGGACGGCCCGAGCCGGGCGTCTTCGAGATCGCGTCGGACACCGGCTACCGGGGGCGCACCTACGACGTGGAGCCGGATGCCACGAACGCGTCCTATTTCCTGGCGGCCGCCGCGGTCACGGGCGGCAGCGTCTGCGTCCGCGGACTCGCCGCCGACTCTTCCCAAGGCGACATCGCCTGCGTGGGCATCCTGCGGCAGATGGGCTGCGACGTGCGGGAGGCCGCGGAGGGCATCACCGTCACCGGGCCGGAGCGCCTGCGCGGCGTGGACGTCGACCTCAACGCCGTCTCCGACCTGACGCCGACCTTCGCGGCGATCGCGCCGTTCGCGGACGCGCCGGTGACGATCCGCAACGTCGCGCACATCCGCGTGCAGGAGACCGACCGGATCGCGGCGCTGACCACGGAGCTGCGGCGCCTGGGCGCCACGGTGGAGGAGCGCCCGGACGGCCTGCGCATCGAGCCGTCACGCCTCGCGCCGGCCGCGATCCGCACCTACCAGGACCACCGCATGGCGATGGCGTTCGCGGTGACCGGCCTGCGCGTGCCCGGTCTCACCATCCTGGAGCCCGGCTGCGCCGCCAAGACCTTCCCGGATTTCTTCGAACGGTTCGCCGCACTCACCGCCGCGTTTGTTTGACGTGCTTCCGGGAGGAGCCGATACTGGCCCTGCTGGCGGGGCGTAAGCGGCGCCCGCCGCATCTCCGCCACCAGGGGGACCGAGCCGATGAGTCCGGGAGTCGCTACCGCCGATGACTTGCTGGCGATGTCCGACGACGGATTTCGCTATGAATTGGTGAAGGGGGTACTGCATCGGATGGCGCCTGCCGGCTTCGAGCATGGAGCGATCGGGATGCGGCTGGTCACTCACCTGGGGCCTCACGTCAAGGCACGTGCCTTGGGGGTCGTCCTGGGCCCCGATACCGGATTCAGAATTGCATCGGACCCCGATACGGTGCGCGCCCCCGACGTATCGTTCGTCCGGCGCGACCGGATTCTGGAGGCGGGGATGCCCAAGGGATACTGGCCGGGAGCACCCGATCTTGCCGTGGAAGTGATCTCTCCCGGCGACACCTATTCGGAGGTGGAGACCAAGGTGGAGGAGTGGCTCGACGCAGGCTGCGAGGTGGTCGTGGTGCTGAATCCGCGCTCCCATACGGCGGCTCTGTACCGCTCACGCACGGAAGTGGAGAGATTTCTGCCGTCGGATGATCTCGATCTGCGGGACGTCGTCCCCGGCTTCACGTGCCCGATGGCCGATCTGATGACCTGAATCACCCCACACACCTCCGACACCCGGCGTCTTGTCCCGTATCCGGCTCTCGTTCGTGCGGGCGACGCGCGACTTCGGCGTCGAAGCAGGGTGACCCGCACCGTCGCCGGGCTACGCTCTGACTACGGGGCTTACCGGTAGTGATGAGCGCGCGGGGCGTCGCGCCGCCGCTGCGAGCCGCGTGGAGCGAGTCGCGCAGGTGGCGGGCGTTTGCTTCTTCCGACAGCAGATACTCGGTCTCGTCCATGCTCCGTTCCTCAGCGGTGGGAGTCGGCCGAGCGGGGGGCGCCCAGGCCGTTGTGCATGCGCAACAGGCGCTTCTGCCGATCGTTGAGCAGCGGCAGCCACTCCGCAGGGAAGCCTTCGTGCGGGTCCACCTGGAAGCGCATGAGGTGCTTGCGGTAGTGGCCGAACAGCGCGTGCCGCCGGCCCTCCGAGCGGTTGGCGCCGCCGCCGTGCCAGCACTGGCCGTTGAACACCAGCACGCTGCCGGCGGGTGCCTGCGCCTGGTGCACGTGCCGGACGCGGAATCCCTCCGGCGGCTCCTGCAGCCCGCTTCGGTGCGAGCCGGGCACGACGCGCGTGCCGCCGTTCTCGGCCGAGAAGTCGTCCAGCATCCACACGGTGTTCATCATCACCGGTGATGCCATGTTCAAGAGGTCCGCGCCGATGTCGCTGTGCAGCCCCTGGTCCCCGTCGCCCGGCCGCACGATGCGCGCGTTCAGGCTGCCCAGGATCAGCGTGTCCCCCAGGTGGTGGACGAGGAGCGGCAGGATCTCAGGGTGGTCCAGGCACGTGAGGAACACCGGGTCCAGGGTCGGCAGGTTGGCCACGTGGCGGGCGGCGCCGCGGTGCCGGTGATCGGTGCCCACCTCGCGCTCGCAGCGCATCAGGGCGGCCTTCATTGCCGCCACCTGAGCGGCGTCCAGGACGTCGTGCACGACCGTGAACCCGTGGACGTCGAGCTCGGCCAGCGCCTGTTCGCGATCGGTCATGACGATGCCTCCTGGAAATCGGGCGGGAACACCAGCCGCACGCCGCAGTTGGCGGTGGAGCTGTCGGGCGTGTTGCCGGTGCGGGCGCCGACCCGGTAGCGGTTGCAGTACGAATGGTGGCACAGGAACGAGCCGCCCTTCATCACCTTGCCGCGCCCGCGCGCCGGTCCGCGCGGGTCGACGCGGTCCGTCCCGTGATCGGTGGCGAACCAGTCCGCGCACCACTCCCAGACGTTGCCGGCGGCGTTGTGCAGCCCGAGTCCGTTGGGAGCGAAGGCGTCGACCGGCGCCCGGCCGGCGTAGCCGTCCGCGGCCGTGTCCCAGTCGGGAAAGCTCCCCTGCCAGACGTTGCAGCGGTGCTCGCCGCCGGGGGTCAGCTCGTCCCCCCAGCAGTAGATCGCCTGCTCCAGCCCGCCGCGCGCCGCCAGCTCCCATTCCGACTCGGTAGGCAGCCGCCCCCCCTCGAACCGCGCCAGGGCCACCGCGTCGTTCCAGGAGACGTGCGTGACCGGCTCGTCCAGCCGGCCGTCCAGCGTGCTGCCCGGCCCCTCCGGCTGCGCCCAGCAGGCGCCCGGCACCCCGCGCCACCATGCGACGCCCGGCACCTCACGGACCTTGTATCGGTCGGCGACCGCTTCCGGCACGTGCGCGTGGAACACGAACGACCAGCCGAACAGCTCGGCCTCGGTGACGTAGCCGGTGGCGGCGACGAAGCGCGCGAAGCGGTAGCCTGTGACGCAGAACGCGTCGCAGAGAAAGGCGGAAACCGTCACCTCTCGCACCGGCCCCTCGCCGTCGGCGGGGAAGCCGTCGGGGGCGTCGGTGCCCATCAGGAAGGCGCCGCCGCGAACCGGTACGCGGCGCCAGAGCGTTTCGCAACGCCGGCGCTCCGTATCGTCGACACGGTTCAGCAACCGGCGCGCGGCGGCCGGTCCCGGCGCCGCGCCGGGCGTGGGGCCGGAGCGGGAACGGCGCGGCACCGGCGCGCCGGCCGGCCGGCCGCGGCCCGGAGTGCAGCAACGGTCTGTCCGGTCAGCGGCCACGGCTCCCGGACCTCCGTCGCCTCGTGGACCGTCGCCGGAGCTTCAGAACGAGTAGCGCAGCCCCACCTCGGCGTTGTGGGTGAGGCCCATCTTCAACAGGTCGTCCGCGTCAGGGAGCTTGACGTCCTTGGCGGCCGTCGTGCCCCTGAGACGGTAGCCGAGAGTGAGCGTCAATTGTCCCAGGTTGAAGCCGATGCCCGCCGCCCCCTGAAAGGCGAGCGGCAACGCGGTCCTGCGCTCGCCGGCTTGACTGATCGAGAACTGCGAAACGCCGCCGCCGACGCCGACGTAGGGCACGATCACGATGCCGATGCCCACGTCGTAATAGACGCTGGCGATCACGTCCAGCGAGCTGAGCGAGTCCTTGCCCTCGGAGTCCTTGATCGTGGCCGTGCGGTAGCCGGCCGACAACTCGGGCCGGAAGCCGAGCAGATGGAAGCCGAGGCCGACTTGTCCTCCCAGGAGGCCGAAGTCGGTCGGTACCGTGCGGTCGTCGATCTGTCGGTCGGAGGGCAGGGCGACTCCGTACGCGGCGCTGACGTAGAGGCCGGAACCCCCCATCGTGTCGTCGTTCGCCTGCGCGGCCAGGGTGGAGAGCGGGGTCAGCAGGAGACAGACGCACAGCGCCGAACGAAGACCGCGGGTGATCGTCATGACCAAAACTGTCGGCTGCGCACCGCGGCCGTGTCAATGTTCGGAAACGACCAACGTTCAGAACGAGTAGCGTATCCCCAGCTCGACATTGTGGCCGAGCGCCGTCTTCAGCGTGCCGCCACCCTCGGCCTCTGGAACCTCGGCGTCCAGCGTGCCGGTCAGGCGGTAGCCCAGCGTGAGGGTCAGATCGTCCATGAGGGCGTAGCCGATGCCCGCGGCGCCCTGAAAGGCGAGCGCCCATACCCTCTTGGTATTGCCTTCCTTGACGGTGACGTGCGACATGCCGCCGCCGATGCCGACGTACGGGACGATCTCGCTGCCCGTATCGACGTCGTAGTACACGCCGGCGATCAGGTCGATAGAGGTGACGGACTGTTCATTCCGGCCCTCGATGTTGGCCATGCGGTAGCCGGCGGACAGCTCGGTGCGGAATCCGAAGATGGTGTAGCCGACGCCGAACCGGCCGCCCACGAAGCCCAGGTCGGTCGATATCGTGCGGTCGCCGATCGTTCGCTCGGCGGGAAGGGCGACGCCGTAGCCGGCGCTGATCGAGAACGATCCGTCGTCCTGCTGCGTCATGCCGCCGTCCATGTCCTGCGCGGCCAGATTGCCGAGCGGGGCGAGCAGGAGACAGGCGTACAGGGCGAAACGCAGGCTACCGTTGATCAGCATGGCCAAGGAAAACTGTCGGACTCGGACGGCGAGCATGTCAACTCACGGCTTGCCGGCGTGCGGCCGGCCGTGGGCCGCCGGTGGAACTCAGAACGAGAAGCGCAGCCCCGCCTCGATGTTGTGGCTGAGCGTCATGTCCGTCTTCGCCTTGGTCGTGCTGTGCTTGCTGAAGTTGGCTTCCATCGTGGCCACCAGCCGGTAGCCGAGCGTGAGCGTCAGGTCCTCCGTGATGGCGTAGCCGATGCCGGCGGCCGCCTGAGCGGAAAGCGCCGACGCCGAATCGTTATAGGGCGACGTGTCAAGCCCGGCAACCTTCGGTGGGCTCACCTGTATCAGCGACAATCCTCCGCCGACCCCAAGGTAGAGGGAGAACGAGCCGCCGCCGTCGATGTCGTAGTACACGTTGGCCGCCAGATCGATCGAAGTGACGGTGCCACTGCTCACCTTTACCTCGGGTAGATCGGGCTTCGTGACCTTCAGTGACTTCATCGTGGCGTTGCGGTAGCCGACGGAGACTTCCGGCCGGAACCCGGCCACGGCGTAGCCGACGCCGAACCGGCCGCCGAGGATGCCGAAATCGGTCCCGACGGAAACGGTAGCGACCTCGTTGGAGACCTTTCTCGTGTCGGGCATCGCCGCGGCGTAGGCGGCGCTGATGTAGAAACCTTCGTCGTTCCCCATCATGTCGTCGCTCATCTCCTGCGCGGACAGGGCGGCGAGCGGGGCCAGCAGGAGAAGGGCGCAGAGCGCGAAACGGAGGCTGCGGTTGGTTATCATGACCGTGCAAATGTCCGCTCAGAAGCGGCGGCGTGTCAAGCCGCACGCGCGATCGGGGGCCGCATGACCGCGCCGGTCGGCGCGATCCGCGACGCGGTTACCTACCTGGCGCGTTTCCGCGGCAGCCTGTTCGTGATCAAGGTGGACGACCGCGTGCTGGAGTCGCCGATGGCGGCGGTGCTCGTGCACGACATCGTGCTCCTGCAGCGCATGGGGATCCGCACGGTGGTGGTGGCAGGGGCGCGCGGCGCGATCGACCGGGCGCTGGAACGCGCGTCGCTGCCTTCCCGCTACCACCGCGGCCTGCGCGTCACCACCGAGCCGATGATGGAGCACGTCATCCACGCGGTGGCGGCGCTGAGCACGCGGCTCATGTCGCTGTTCAGCGAGTGCGGGGGGCACGCCGCATCCGGCAACTGGGTGCGCGCCCGCTCCCTGGGCGTGGTCGACGGCGTCGACTATGACCGCTCGGGCCGCGTCGAACGGGTCGACGGCGAGCTGATTCGAACGCTGATCGACCGCGACGTCGTGCCGATCGTCACCACCATCGGCTGGAACGCGGCCGGCACCGCCTACAACCTGGGCAGCGACGACCTGGCCGTGGCCGTCGCCACCGGCATGCACGCCGCCAAGCTGTTCGTCGCCGCTGCCGCGCCCGGGATCCCGGCTCCCGGACGATCCGATCGCCCGGCAGGCGGCCAGCCGTTGCGCGACTCGGGCGCGTTCTCGACCATGACGGTCGAAGAGGCGGCCGCCCTGGCCGCGGACGTCAACCTGGGCGACGACGCGCGGGCGATGCTGCGCCTGGCCGCCGACGCCTGCCGGGGCGGCGTCGAGCGCGTGCACGTGATCGACGGCAGGCGCGACGGCGTGCTGCTGGAGGAGATTTTCTCGGTCGGCGGCTCCGGGACGATGGTGTACGCCGACCGCTTCGCGGACTTCGGCGCCGCCACGCCGGAGGACGTGCCGGCCATCATGAGCCTGCTGCAGCCGCTGGTCACCCACGGCCTGCTGGTGCCGCGCTCGCCGGAGCAGATCGGTGCCGCCATCGACGACTGGGTCGTCTACCGCGTCGACGACACGATCCAGGGATGCAGCGGGCTGGACCGGCTGGGCGGCGGAGACGCCGAGATCTTCGGACTGGCGGTGAACCCGTCGCACCGCGCCGCCAACGTCGGCCGCCGCCTGGTCGAACTGCTGCTGCGCCGTGCGAGCGACGGCGGCGCGCGCCGGGTGTTCGTGCTGACCACGCAGGCGATCGACTTCTTCCGGGAGCTGGGGTTCCGGGACGCCGACCTGGATGCGTTGCCGGCCGCACGGCGCAGCCTCTATGATCGTCAGCGCGGCTCGCGCATCCTCATGATCGATCCGCGTCGGGCGCCGTAGCCATGAGCACGTCACGACCCTCCCTCGGCTTCGTCGGCGCCGGCACCATGGCGTCGGGATTGGCGCGCGGCATCCACGCCGCCGGCCTGGCCGGCGCGATCACGGCGTACGATCCGGTCTGGGACGTGATGGACCGGTTCTGTGCCGAGACCGGCGCCACGCCGGCCGCGGACAACGCCGCCGTGGCCCGTGATGCTGAAATCCTGTTCCTGGCGGTCAAGCCGCAGCACCTGCAGACGGCGTCCGCCGAATTGGCCGGGTCAGGTGTCGACCTGGCCGGCCGGCTGGTGGTGTCGATCGCCGCCGGCGTCACCCTGGCGCGCCTCGCGGGCTGGCTTCCGGGCGCGCGCCTGGTCCGCGTGATGCCCAACCTGCCCTGCGTGGTGGGAGAGATGGCGGCCGGCTTCGCCCGCGGCCCGTCCGCCACCGAGAACGACGCCCGCGTCGTCGGCGACTTGCTGCGCGCGCTCGGCGTGGCCCTGGAGGTGGAGGAGGAGCACCTGAACGCCGTTACCGCGGTGTCCGGATCGGGGCCGGCGTTCATCGCCCGGCTGCTGCAGGCGTTCATCGACGCCGGGGAGGCGTGCGGCCTGCCGCGGGAGGCGGCGCGCGCGCTCACCCTGCAGACCGCCCGGGGGACGGCAACGCTGCTGCAGGAGCACGGCTACGACACGGCGGACTTCGTCGACATGGTCAGCTCGCCCGGCGGGACGACCGTGGCCGGCCGCGCCGTGCTGGAGTCCTCCAACCTGCAGACCGTGATCGCCGCCACCATCGCCGCCGCCACCGAACGCGGCCGCGAGCTGGCCGGAGGCTGAGCATGACGACCGAGACCCTGACGACCCCGACGATGCAGCAGGCGGCCCGCAGCGCCCGCGAGGCAAGCCGCCGCCTGCGCACCATGCCGGCCACCCTGCGCGACGCCGCCCTGCGCGCCGTCGCCGAGGAGATCGACCGCAACCGGGACGCGATCCAGGCCGCCAACGCACGCGACCTTGAGCGCGCCCGTGCCGAGGGGGTCGCGCAGCCCCTCATCCACCGGCTCGGCCTGTCGGACAGCAAGATGGCCGACATCGACGCCAGCCTGCGGGAGGTCGCCGCCGCCCCCGATCCGCTCCAGGCCGTCCAGTTGGCCCGCCAGCTCGACGACGGCCTGACCCTGACCCGGGTGACCGTGCCGATCGGAGTGCTGGGCGTGATCTTCGAATCGCGGCCCGACGCGCTGGTGCAGATCGCCTCGCTCTGCATCAAGTCCGGCAACGCCGCCATCCTCAAGGGCGGTTCGGAAGCGGCCGAGTCCAACCAGGCGCTGTTCGACTGCATCCGGTCGGCGCTGACCGCCACCGGCCCGGGCTTCGCGGGCGCGCTGCACCTGGCGACCAGCCGCGACCAGATCGACGACCTGCTGCGCATGGACGACCTGGTCGACCTGATCATCCCGCGCGGCTCGCCCGAGCTGGTGCGGAGCATCCAGGACCGCACGCGCATCGCCGTGCTCGGCCACGCCGACGGGATCTGCCACGTGTACGTCGACGCCGCCTGTGACCTGGAGCAGGCGGTGGCGATCGTCACCGACGCCAAGACCGAGTACCCGGCGGTCTGCAATGCGGCCGAGACCGTGCTGGTCCACGCCGACGTCGCGGAGCGGCTCCTGCCGCGGCTGCGCGAGTCCATGCCGCAGGTGGAGCTGCGCGGCGACGAGCGCGTGCGCGCGCTGATCGACGCGCTCCCGGCCGCCGAAGAGGACTGGGACACCGAGTACCTGGACCTGATCCTGGCGGTCAGGATCGTGGACGGCCTGCAGGAGGCGATCGCCTTCATCAACGCGCACGGCAGCGCCCATACCGATGCGATCGTGACCACCGACCGGCAGGCCGCGGACGCCTTCTTCGCGCAGGTCGACTCCGCTTCGGTGCTGTGCAACTGCTCGACCCGCTTCGCCGACGGCTACCGCTTCGGCCTGGGGGCGGAGGTCGGCATCTCCACCACGCGCATCCACGCGCGCGGCCCGGTCGGCGTCGAAGGGCTGACCACCTACGCCTATCGCCTGCAGGGTGACGGCCACGTGGTCGCCGACTACACCGGCGGCGCGCGCAGCTTCCATCATCGCGACCTGCCGAGGGACTGAAGCGGATGCGAGTGCTCATCAAGATCGGCACCGGGGTGATCGGCCCCGGATCGCAGCTCGACCGGACGTGGCTGCGCGCCAAGGTGGCCGAGATCGCCAGGCTGCTCCGCCGCGGCCACGAGGTGCTGCTGGTCAGCTCCGGGGCGGTGGCCGCCGGGATGGAGGTGGTCGGCAGGACCGAGCGGCCCGGCGACCCGCTGGAGCTGCAGATGCTGTCCGGCATCGGCCAGATCCCGCTGGCCAACTGCTACCAGGAGCTCTTCGGTGAGCACGGGGTACAGGTCGCGCAGGTGCTTCTCACGCACTACAACTTCGACACCCCGCGCGAGGAACGCACGATCCTGCGCATCCTGGACTCGTACCTGTCGCGCGGGATGGTGCCGGTCATCAACGAGAACGACCTGGTGAACAAGGAAGAGTTCGACGTCCGCGGGCACTTCACGGACAACGACATCCTGGCCGCGCTGGTCGCCACCCACGTCAGGCCCGATCTCGCCGTGATCCTGACCAACGTCGACGGCCTGCACGCCGGCGGCGCGGACGGGCCCCTGATCCCGGTGGTGGAGCGGGTCGACGACGACATCCGCGCGCACGCCTCGCGCGAGTCGAGCCCGCTGGGCCTGGGCGGCATGCTGTCGAAGCTGGACGCCGCCGCCATGATGACCGCGCAGGGGATCGACGTGATCGTCGGCAACGGCAGCGAGGCACTGGAACCGCTCATCGACGGCACCGCGCCGCGGACCCTGTTCCGCGCCCAGCGCCGCAACGCGGCGCGCGGGGCGTCGGCCGCGATGGCCCGCGCCTGAGAGGCACCGCGGTGCGGGCCAGGTCCCTGATCGAGGCGCTCGTCCTGGCGGTCGCCGCGTTCGCGCTCAACCTGCTGGCTCCCGACGATCCCGGTCTGCTGGACGCCGCCGTCAATCCCTATCTGCTCGCGGCGTTCGCGGTGGCCGCCCTGCGTGGATGGACGGCCGGCTACCTCGCGCTGGCGGCGGGGGCGGCGCTGGCGTATCTGGCCTTCGAGGTCCTGCCCCGCGCGCCGGCCCGGCTCACCATCACGGCCGACTGGGTCGCCACCGGTCCGCTCGCGGATCCGCGGGTGCCCATGCTCGCTCTGACCGGCGTGCTCGGTGTCCTCCTGTTCGGCCTGATCCACTTCGCGCACGCCAGGCGGGCGCGCCGCCTGCGGCGCGAGGCAGCCGAGCTCGGTCGCGAGCGCGACGTCGTGGACCGCCAGCGGACGGCGCTGCTGGCCGCCACGAGCGAGCTGGAGCGGCGGGTGAGCGGCCAGCCCGACTCGCTGGCGTATCTGCACGCCCGCTGGCGGGAGCTGTCGTCCCAGAACGTGGAGGACACGCTGCTCGTGGTGCTCGACACGGTCACGGAGCTCACCGGCGCCGAGCGCTGCTCGCTGTGGCAGCTCGACGCGGAGGCCGGTGAGCTCGTGGTCCGGGTCACGGCAGGCTGGGACGCCGAGGACGACGCCGCGCGCCGCCTGCCGGTCACGGGCAGCATCGAGGGCTGGGTGCTCCGCAACGACCGGCTGTTCTCGGCCAAGCACCTCGCGCGCTACGACACGCTGCGCCGCGTCGACCGCGGCACGGTGGTCTATGCGGCGCCGCTGCGCGCGGGCACTCGCGCCTGGGGAGTGATCCTCATCGAGGACCTCCCGTTCGAGCGGTTCAACGCCCACACCGAGCACCTGCTGCTGCTGGTCGCGGCGGTTGCGGCGGCGCCGCTCGAGCAGGCGATCGCCTACGAAGCGGGCCTGGAACCCTCCGACCGGGCCGGGGACACCGGCTATCCGCGTTTCGAGCAGCTCGCCCGGGTGTTGCCGTCCGAGGTGGCTTGCCGCGCGGCCGAGGGGGGGAGCCTGAGCGTCGTCCTCATCGAGGTCGTCAACTACCACCGCCTGGCGAGCGGCGCCGGCCCGGACCGCGCCGCGGACGTGGTCGCGCGCGTGTTCCGCGCAGCGAAGGAGGCCGCGGCAGGCTCCGTACGCTGCTTCCACTACAAACACGAGGGCCAGTTGGCGGTGATCTGTCCCGCCCTTGACTTCGACGGCGCGGCGCTGCTGGCGCTGGACTTCCTCAGGTGGGCGTCCGAGACGGAATGGCCGGACGATATCGGCGAGGGCCGTCCGGAGTTCAGGGTGGGCTACTCGTCGCTGGCGCGCGGGGTCGAAGACGCCGACGCGCTGCTGAGCATGGCGGAGAACCTGCTGGCGATGCCGCAGCACGCGGGGCCGCGATGACGGTGCGGCCGGCGGCGGGGCTGTCGAGAATCGGGGTGCGCACCGCCGACGGCTGTTTCTTCCCGCTGATGCTGGACAACTTTCGCGGCGTCCGGCAGCTCGTGCTGACCACGGCCGGTACGGGGCAGGATGCCGCCGACGTCGAGCTGTTCCTGGAGGAGCCGGGCGGCGGCGCGGGCTACCAGCGCCTGGGCACCGTGCACGTGGAGACCGGGCACACGGAGGCCGGGCACATCGAGGAGGGGGCGGCAGAAGCCGGCCGGCCCGACCTGGTGCTGCGCGTCGCCCTGGATGCCGGACGCGTGCTCACCGCGACCGTCACCGGGCCGGCGGCGCGCGGCGCGCTGCGGGTGGCGCTGCAGCGCTACACGTCCCGCGACGTCACGATGCGGGCGCCCGCCCCGCTGGCCGGCGTACGGGAGACGATCGCGGCCGGCCACCTGGACAGCGAACCGCACCGCCTGGAGCCGGCGGCAACCGCGTGGCGCGACGCCGGGGCGCCCACCGACGCCGACGCGATGCAACCGGTCGAGCGCTTCGTGCACCGCTGTACGTCGGTGCTGCCCCTGAACGCGACGCCGGACGACCGCGCGCGCATCGTCTGGCTGATCGAGCGTCCCGGTCTCCGCCGGGACGAGGCCGATCTGCTCCGGCACCTCTGCAGCCGGATGGCCGGCGACGAAGATCCGGAACGGGCAGGCTTCGCGCGGGCCGCGATGCGCTCCGTGGACGAGCTGGCTGCCGACAGCGCGGCGGACCAGGGAACGGCCGGGGGCGCCCGCCATGCACCCGCGACGGAACATGAGGACGCGTACGCGCGCCGCGACTATGGTGAGGTCCTGCGGCTCCTGCACGCCGCGCGCGTGGCCGGCGACCCCGCGATTCCGGCGGAACTCGCCGACTACTGGCTGGCCGGGTAGCCCGACCCGCGGGCGGCAAGGCGGTGCACCCGCGCGCCCGCGAACCGGCCCGCGACCGCCAACGCCACCCGTTCGTCGGCGGTCATGACCACGATCTGAAAGCCGGTGTGCTCCTGGAAGCGGGCGATCAGCCGCAGGGCGCGCGCCGTGCGCGTGGCGTCCAGGGCCTGAAACGGCTCGTCCAGGATCAGGAGCCCGGGGTCGCCGCCACCACGAGCGAGCTGCGTCCGCTCGGCCAGGGCCAGGCGGGCCGCCAGGCCGTAGGCATCGCGCGTGCCCTGCGAGAGCTGGCCCGCCGGCCGCGCGACCGCGGAGGCGTCGACGATCAGCGGCTCCTCCTCGAGCGCCGTCAGAGTCACCGGGGAGACCGGAGTCGCCGGGGCGGACTGCTCCGGGGCGTTCCGCGGGGCAGCCGTTCCCGAAACCGCAGCGTAGCGCGCACCGATGTCCGTGGAGAGTTCGTCGAGCGCCGCGGTCGACTCGTCGGCGATGCGGGCGAACAGGGAAGCGGCGATGCCGGCCGCCCGGCGGTCCAGCTCCAGCGCCGCGGCGCGGCGGCCGGCCGCGGCGACCCGCGCCGTGAGCTCCGCCATCTCGCCGGCGCCGGCGCTCAGGGCGGCCGCCTTCTCGCGCTCGCGACCTACCAGCTCGTCAAGCTCGTCCAACCGTTCGCGCACCGCCGCCGCCCGCGCGCGGAGCGCTTCCTCGTCCCCCGGCGCCGGCGACGGCCCCGGCCCGGCGGGCTGCGGCCCGTGCGGCCGGTCGCGAAGCTGTTCGCGTAGCGCGCCGGCCAGGGCATGAAGGTCGTTCAGCCCATGCTCTCGTGCCGCCGCCATGAGCTCCGCCTCCGCGTCACGCCGGCGCGCTTCATCGGCGCGCGCGCCGCCAAGCTGCATCAGGAGCTGCTCCGGGGACTCCGCGCCGTGCCGCTCCAGGAAGTCGCGCAGCTCGCGCTTCGACCGATCGTGCCGCTCGCGTTGCGCGCGCAACCCGTCCACCGCGCGGTCGGTCTCTTCCCGGACCGCTTCGACCGCCGCGGACCGCAGCCGGATCAGGGCGGCGACCGCCGCGGCACCGGCCGCCGCCGCGACCCCGGCGGCCACCGCGACCACCACCGGCACGCCCGCGACCAGCGCGGCCGCGGCCAGGACGCCGCCGGCCAGCAGGCCCAGAGCGACCCCCGCCGCGATACCGCGCGCCCGTCCTGCCTCGCCGGCCGCGCGGCCCGGAGCGCCGCCCTGACCGTCCTGCAGGTGCCGGCGTGCCCGTTCCAATTCGGCGCGCGCACGCTCGACCTCCCGGGCTGCCGCTTCGCTCGCGGCGGTAAGCTCCTGCAGCCGTGCCGGCGCCTCGCCGGCGCTCCCGGCACGCTGCCCGCCTCCCCGGGTGAGCTCTTCGAGGCCCTGCAGCAGCCGCTCCGCCTCGCGCTGCTCCGCCTGCTGCAGACGCCGGCGGGCATGCCTCTGCCGTTCGTCGAGAGTGCGCATCAGGCCGTCCAGCTCATCGGCCAGCCGGCCGCGCTCGGCCTGCCGCTCGGCGACGGCGGCCTTCGCGGAGCGTGCGGCGACGGCCTGCTCCAGCAGCAGGCCGCGCCGCTCCTCCAGCCGGCGCTGCTCCTCGCCGAGCTGCCGGAGCTCGCGGTTGTGGCGGCTGCCGCCGTCGGTGCCCGCCCGCCGCGCCAGCGCGGCGTGCAGCCGCTTCGGATCGAGCCCTGCGGTGAACAGATCCGCCTTGAGCGCCTCCACCCAACCGGTCCCCGGCCTGACGTCGAGCGTCAGGTCGCCGGACCTGATCGCGAACAGGTCGCCGAACACATCTTCCGGGACGGTCATCGGCTCGCCGTCGAACTCCGCCGACACCCGCCGGTCCGTGCCGTACCGGAGTGCCAGGCGCTTGCCGGCGATGCGGTTGGAGCGGGGCTTGCACAGCACCTCGCACAGCGCGTCGACGATCGTGGTCTTGCCGCTCTCGTTCGGCCCCACGAACAGCGTGACCGCCGCGAACTCCAGGTCGCGGCCCTCGAACGCCCCGAACCGCTCCAGTCGCAGGCGGGTGATCATGTGCTCTCCGCCAGCTCATGCTTGATCGCCAGCAGACCGAGCTGGCGCGCCCGCAGCCATGCCGGCCGCTCGGCCGGATCATGCGGCTCGCTCGCCTCCCAGACTTCCAGGAAGCGGCCGGCCAGGGGGTGCGAGGCGATCCCCGGCATCGCCTCGCACCCCCTGGAGTCGATCTCCAGCTTGCGCACCGCGCCGGCGTACCGCCTGCGCAGATCGTCCAGGACGCCCGCCAGCTCGTTCTCGTCCTCGACCACGCCGGTGGCGCGCAGCACCACCCAGTCGTTGCGGTGCCAGCGCTCCGGCTGCAGCGGCGCCACGTCGATGGTGCCCGCCAGCTCGACCGGGACATCGAAGACCCGGTATCGGCCCGCGGCGCGCAGAGGCACGAACTCGCCGGTCACCCCGTTCCTGCCTGCCGCCAGCCGCCAGACGCCGTGCTCGCCGGACTCGCCACGGCGCCACACCCGCGCGGATCCGGGGTAGCTGAACGTCACGCCGTCGTCGACCGCCTGGCGCCGGCCATGCAGGTGGCCGAGCGCGACGTAGTCGGCCGCAAGCTCCCGGAACAGGCGCGGCTCGATCTGCCCCGCAGCGGTCTCGCCGTCCTCATCGGCCGCCGCCGGTCCCGTGTATGCCAAGCCGGGGACGATGCCGTGGGCCAGGACGATGCGCACCGGCGCCGCCTTGTCCGGCACGCCCCAGCTCCGGAAGTCGTCGTAGTCGGGCCGTTCGGGGACTCCCACCACCTCGACGCCTTCCTCCGGGAAGCGCACGAGCGAGAACGGCCGCCGGTCCAGAAGCGTCACCGGCCCCAGATCCAGCGCGGCCAGCCTGCGGCTGCCCCGGCGCTGCTCGTCGTGGTTGCCGGGGAGAAACAGCACCCTGCAGAGGGCCGCCAGCCGCTCGACCCGCCTCCGGAACGGCTCGCGCAGCGCTTCCGCCGCGTCGAAGCTGTCGAAGACGTCACCGGCCAGCAGGAGAGCCTGCGCCTGCACCTCCAGGCACAGGTCGACCAGCTCGTCGAGCACCTCCAGGCCGTAGCCGGAGTCGGCTTCGCACAGGTGCAGGTCGGACGCGTGGACGAGGGTCAGGCGTCGCCCTCCGGTGGGTTCGCTCCGCTCGCTCTGCCGATCCAGTCGGCCAGCTCATGCCGGATCGACTCCGGATCGCCCGTGGCGTGGCGCACCCGCCAGCGGCCGCTGCCGTCCTGCAGACCCACGTCGGCGCGCCACCCGCCCGCCGCGACCGGCCGCGCCCAGGCGCCGAGCGAGGCGCGGCAGCCGCCACCGGACGCCTGCAACAGCGCTCGTTCCAGGCCGACCGCCATGCCGGTCTCCGCATCGTCGATCCCGGCCAGCGCCGCAAGCAGGTCCTCGTCGCCCTCGCGCGCCTGCGCGGCGATCGCGCCCTGCCCGGGAGCGGGCAGCCAGGCAGGCGGATCGAGCGGCACGCTCGACAGCTCCGACAGCATGGCCCGGATCGCGTCGCCGAGGCGCTCGACACCGGCCCGCGCCAGCACCACCGCGTCGACGCTGCCGTCGACGCAGCGCTCGATGCGGGTCGGCACGTTGCCGCGCATCGGCTCGGCGCGGGCCTGCGGCGCGTGCCGGCCCAGCAAGGCCGCGCGGCGCGGCGAACCGGTGCCCACGCGTGCGCCGGACGCCAGTCCCAGCGGCGCGTCGGCGTCCGCGGCGCGCCGCAGCAGGAGATCGCCTACCGGGCCGCGCCGCAGAAACGCCGCGACCCGCAGTCCCGGGACCGGCGTCACCGGCAGGTCCTTGAGCGCGTGCACGGCCAGGTCGACGTCGCCCGCCAGCAGGCTGCGCTCGATCGCCCCGGTAAACACTCGCGTGCCGGCAAGGGCCGCGAGCGGCCGCCGGTCCGTGTCGGCGCCGACCGCGATCGGCACGATCGTCACCGGCCCCGGCAGGCGGGCGGCGACCATCTCCGCCTGCACGCGGGCCAGGGCGCTGCGGCGCGTCCCCAACCGCAGCGGGCGCCCGTCACGCCCGTTCACGGTGTGGCTGGTCGCCATGTGACCTGTCGAACGACTCGGCGTGCGCGTCGCCGTCGTCGATCTCTGGCTCCGTGCCGGCCGGCAGCCCCAGCACGCGGTGGTAGAGCTCCTCGAAGCGCGGCACGATCCGGTCGGGAGGAAACTGCTCGGCGACGCGCCCGGCGCCGGCGCGTCCCAGCCGCTCCGCCAGCGGCCGTTCGCGCAGCAACGTCACCGCCTGCCGGGCCATCCCCTCCACGTCTCCCACCGGAAGCAGATAGCCCGAGACGCCGTGTTCCACCACCTCCGGCAGGCCGCCCACCCGGCTGGCGATCACCGGCACGCCCGCGGCCAGCGCCTCCAGGGCCACCAGCCCGAACGCCTCGGTCTGGCTCGGCAGCAGCAGCAGGTCCGCGGCGCGCAGGTACGGCGCCACGTCGTCGACCACCCCGATCAGCCGGATGCGGTCGAGCACCCCGAGCTCGCGCGCCAGATCGGTGGCCGGCCCGAGGTCGGGGCCGTCGCCGACCAGCACGAGGCGCGCCGGCACCTCGCCCGCCACCCGCGCGAACACGCGTACCACGTCGGCCGCCCGCTTGACGGGCCGGAAGTTGGAGATGTGCACGATGGTCGGCACGCGCTCGGCGCCGGCGGCGGAGCGGTCCCCCGGCCAGGCGGCGGGGCGAGCGCTCCGGTAGTGGTCGGGATCGACGAAGTTCGGGATCACCTCGATCGGCCGGGTGATCCCGAACACCCGGCCGGTCTCCGCGCGCAGCGCATGCGACACGGCGGTCACCGCATCCGAGCGCTCGATGCAGAAGGCGGTCACCGGCCGGAAGCTGTCGTTGCTGCCCACCAGGGTGATGTCGGTGCCGTGCAGGGTGGTCACCACCTTCAGGTCGAGCTCGGGCGCGATCTGCTTGGCCAGGATGGCCGCCGCCGCGAACGGGATCGCGTAGTGGACGTGCAGGATCCGCAGGCGATGCGAACGCGCGACCTCCGCGAGCTTGGACGCCAGCGCCAGCGTGTAGGGGAACTGCTTGAGGAGCGGATACTCCTCGATCGCGACCTCGTGGAAACAGACGCGCGGCGGCAGCACGCTCAGGCGCAACGGCGCCGAGTAGCTCACGAACGCCACCGAGTGGCCGCGCTCGGCCAGCCGCAGGCCGAGCTCGGTGGCGACCACACCGCTGCCGCCGTGGGTCGGGTAGCAGGAGATGCCTATTCTCATGGCGTTCTCACGACGGGTCCGATCGCAGCGGTTCGGCCGCGGCGGGCAGAGCCAGCACCTCATGAGTAAACGCCTCCTCCGGCTCGCCGATCAAGCAGGCATCCAGGAACGGCGCGCCGAAGCGAGCCAGGAAGTGGGGAACCGGAAACACGCGCTCCTGCAGCCGGCCGCGCGGCCGGATCTGGTTGAGCACGCGGTGCAGGGCCGCAGGCGAGTAGCCGCGGCGCGCCAGCACGGCGCGGCCGGTGCGCGCGCGCAGCCGGTCAAGGCCGCGCAGGGCATGGTCGCGCGAGCGCTGCCAGGTGCGCGCCAGCGACGGATCGACGGCGCTGACGCTTTCGGCGAGCGGCCGGAACGCCGTGCGGATGTGTGCCGCGACCCGCTCGAACTCGGCCGCTTCGCCGTCGCCGAGCAGCCGGTGGGTCGCCGCGCCCGGATGCACCCGGCCGGTCAGCGCCTCCTCCGCGGTGATGCCGTAGCGGTCGAGCGCCACCGCCTCGTCCTCGGTCACGAAGGTCAGGCTGCGGCGCGGCAGCACCGCCGGCTGCGCCACCCCGAACAGCGCGTAGAGCGGCTTGAGCATGGCGTGGTAGGCCATTTCCCCCGCGCCGACCACGTGCGCGAGGTTGGGCAGCACCGCGTCGGCGAAGACCGGGCGCAGCGCCGCGTCCGTGGACAGGACGGTGGCGTCCACGGCTCCCCGGCGCAACAGGGACCCGGCGTCGGCGACGCGCACGCGCGTGCCGTCGGCGCCGACGTGGAACGGCGTGCCCGCGGTCGCCGGGTCGAGCGGCACCCGGTAGCCGGCTTCGCGCAGGTCGCGCGCAACCGCGGCCAGCGCCTCCGCGACGGCTGCACGCTCGGCAAGCGCGCGCTCGAACAGCTCCCCGCACGCCGGGCGCAGGAGCGCCGGCTCCACCACCACCAGACCGGTGCCCGCGAACAGCCGCATCCAGCTCCGCGCCACCCAGGCGGTGAAGGTGCGCTGGCCGTCCAGGGCGTAGGCACGACGGGCGCGCGGCCGGTCGCCGGCGGGAAGCAGGTGATCGAAGTACCGCGCCACGCTCCCGGCCATCTCGTCATCGACCGGCAGCCGCCGCACCTCGCGGCCGCCGGAGGCGCGAAAGGAGACGCGGCCGATCTCGCCGTCGGCCTTGGTGCCGAAGGTGTGGTTGGCCTCGCCGATGTCGTGATCCTCCGACGCGAGCCAGAACACCGGGACGCACCGCCGTCCGGTTCGCTCGGCCACCTGCCGGGCCAGCCGCACCGCGGAGGCGATCTTGTAGGCGGTGTACACCGGGCCGCCGAGCAGTCCCGCCTGCTGGCCGGTGACGATGCAGGCCGCCCGTCCCGCGGCCAGCGCCTCCGCGTTCGCGACCGACAGCTCGTCCCCGTCGCAGCGGCGCTGGTGGGTGACCAGGTCCTCCGCCACCGCGGCCGGCAGGGCAGACCCGCCGCGACGCGCCCCGGACGCGGCGGCCGCGGCCGCCGCGGGGTCCCGCGGAGGGACGGAGAAGAACCGTGCTGCCCGCTCCGACCCGGCGGCCAGGTCGCGCAGCAGCGCATCGCCCTGATGGAGCAGAGCCTGCGGCAGGGTGGCGATGCGGGCGGCCGGGCTCGAAGCCATCTGGTCAGCGCTCGGGCTTGCGCGCCACCAGGATCAGCCGGTCCGAGGTCTGCGGCCGATACGGGTTCAGCGCATAGTCGCCGTAGCGGCGCTCGATGCGGAGGCCCGCGTCCTGCAGGTAACCCTGCAGGGTACAGGCGTCCAGCGCCCGCACGCGTTCCTGAAACCTCGGCGGCGGCTCGCTCCCATCCCGCCGCGGGTCGTCGACCGTGATCGTCTTGACGATCGTGCCGTCCCGGATCTCGCGGGTGATGTCGAATGCGATCCCGCCGCGCTCGGTCCGCTCGGCGGGCACCAGCTCCGCGACCGTCCGGGCGGCGTTGAGAAAGTCGATCACCAGCTCGCCGCCGGGCCGCAGCGCCCGCTCGATGCCGGCCACCACCTGGCGTTCGTCGTCCTCTTCCCCGAAGTAGCCGAAGCTCGTGAACAGGTTCACGGCCAGATCGAACCGTTCCCGCCACTCGATCGCGCGCATGTCGAGGACCTCGAACCTCAGATTCGCCCTCGTCCGCCGCCTGGCCACGGCGATGCTGGGCGCCGACAGGTCGATCCCCAGCACGTCGTAGCCAAGGTCGGCCAGGACGACCGCATGCCGACCGGTCCCGCAGGCGACATCGAGCGCCGCGGCCGGCGGCTGCGTCCGCAGGGTCCGGGCCAGCCGCCGGATGAAGGCATCCGCCTCGTCCTGATCGCGGTCGCCATAGAGGATCCCGTAATAGGGAGAATCGAACCAGACGCGGTACCAGGGCTCTGCGTCCCGCACGTCGTCGAGCCTACCAGTAATATGGTGAAGCGTGGACCGGTTCGACATCTCCATCATCGGCGCCGGCATCATCGGCTTGGCTTCCGCGTACCGCCTGGTACAGCGCCACCCGTCGCTGTCGGTGCTGGTGCTGGAGAAGGAGCGGCAGGTCGGCCTGCACCAGACCGGGCGCAACTCCGGCGTCCTGCACTCGGGTCTCTACTACCGCCCCGGCTCGGCGCGGGCGCGCCTGTGCGTGGAGGGAAGGGCGCAGATGGTCGACTTCGCCCGCGAGCACGGCATCCCGCACGAGACCTGCGGCAAGGTGGTGATGGCCGTCACCGCGCGGGAGCTTGCGCGCCTGCCGGCCCTCTGCGCGAACGGCCGCCGCAACGGCCTGGATCGGCTGGAGGTGGTCGACCGCGCCGGGTTGCGGGAGATCGAGCCGTACGCGGGCGGCCTGGGCGCCATCTGGGTGCCGTACGCCGGCATCATCGACTACCAGGCGGTGGCGGCGAAACTGCGGGACCTGCTGCTGGCCGCAGGCGCCACCGTCTCCACGCTGGCCGAGGCCACGCGCATCCGCCGCGCCGCGGACGGCGTCGAGATCGACACCCGCGCCGGCCGCCGCGCCAGCCGCCACCTGATCAACTGCGGCGGCCTGTACTCGGACCGGATCGCCCGGCTGGACGGACTGACTCCTCCAGCCCGTGTCGTCGCCTTCCGCGGGGATTTCTACGAGCTGGCCCCGGCCGCCCGCCACAAGGTGCGCGGGCTGATCTATCCGGTCCCCGACCCGACGCTGCCGTTCCTGGGCGTGCACCTGACCCGGCGCACCGCGGGCGAGGTGGAGTGCGGACCGAACGCCGTCTTCTCCCTGAAGCGCGAGGGCTACGGCAAGACCGACGTCGACGGGCGCGACGCGCTGGAAGCGCTCGGCTACCGCGGCACGTGGCGGCTGCTGCTCCGCCACGCCCGCTACGGCATCCGGGAGTACGGCCGGGCGTTCTCGCGCCGGCGCTTCGTCGCCGCCGTGCGGCGGCTGGTCCCATCGCTGACCGACGCGGAAGTGCAGCCCACGCGGGCCGGCGTGCGCGCCCTGGCGCTCCGTCCCGACGGCGCCATGATCGACGACTTCCTCATCGTCCGCGGCGAGCGTTCCGTGCACGTGCTCAACGCGCCTTCGCCGGCGGCGACGGCCGCCCTGTCGATCGGCACCGAGGTCGCCGACGTAGCCACCTCGGCGTTCGGGCTCTGACCGGCGCCCACCATCGGCGCCATCGGCGTCGAGCGCATTGCATTGGCGACCGCACGTGTGTAACTTCGATACACACATGGAGGGAGTTGGGCAACCGTCATGGCCAGAGTGCAGTTGGTGATACCGGATGAAGACCGCGACCGCTTCGTCTCCCAGGCAAGGCAGGAGAACATGACGCTGAGCGCCTGGCTCAGAGCCGCTGCCCGCCAGCGACTCGAGCGGCAGCAGCGGTCCGAGCCGTTCGAGGCGCCCGAGGACGTGGAAGCGTTCTTCCGCTGGTGCGACACGTTGGAGGACCTTGCATCGGAGCCGGACTGGTCCGAGCATCGGGAAGCGATCGAAGCATCGCGTCGGCGCGGGACATCCGGCACGTGACCTTCGTCGATACCAACGTGCTCATGTATGCGGTAGGACGGCCGCATCCTTTGCGGGGCGCCGCCCGGGGCTTCTTCAGCACGGCCAGCCGGGACCGTACTCCTCTGTGTACCTCCGCGGAGGTGCTGCAGGAACTGATGCATGCCTACCTTCCGGCCGGCCGGATGGGGGCCTTCGACGCGGCGCTGAAGCTGGTGGGGCGCGCTCGCGTGAGGGTGTGGCCCCTGGAAGAGGCGGACGTCACCCTGGCTCGCCGGCTCCATGAGCAGCACCCCGACCTGGACTCCCGCGACCTCTGCGATCTCGCGAGCTGCCGCAGGCGGAACGTGCGCGCTCTGAAGACGTTCGACTCGGCTCTCGCGGACGTGGCGACCTCCTTCGGCCTCTGACCGGCCCGGCCGGCGGCGGCCGGTTGACTTCCGGGCCGATCGCACCGCACATAAGGGTGTAATGCGCATTTTCGTTCCCAGAGAGACCGAACCCGGCGAACCGCGCGCCGCCGTCACCCCCGACGCCGTGCAGCGCTACGGACGCAAGGAAGGCGCCGTCGTGGCCGTCGAGTCCGGCGCCGGCGCCGGCTGTCACTACTCCGACGACCAGTACCGCGAGGCGGGGGCCGAGGTCGTCACCGACCGCATGCAGGAGCTCGGCAAGGCCGACATCGTCCTGCGCGTGCGCCGACCGCCGGACGACGAGATCGCTCCCATGAAGAAGGGGGCCATCCACATCAGCTTCCTGGACCCGTTCAACGAGCCGAAGCTGATCGACGCCCTGGCGAAGCAGGGCGTGAGCGCGATCAGCGTCGAGCTGGTGCCACGCTCCACCCGCGCCCAGAAGCTGGACGCGCTGAGCTCCCAGCACAACATCGCCGGCTACGCCATGGTGGTGCTGGCGGCCGAGCGGCTGGGCGCCGTGATGCCGATGATGATGACCCCGTCGGGCACGCTGCAGCCGGCGCGCGCGTTCATCATCGGCGCCGGCGTGGCCGGCCTGCAGGCGATCGCCACCGCCAAGCGCCTCGGCGCCCGGGTGGAGGCGTTCGACACCCGCCCGGTGGTCGAAGAGCAGGTCAAGTCGCTCGGCGCCAAGTTCATCAAGGTCGACCTGGGAGAAACCGGTCAGACCGATCAGGGCTACGCCCAGGAGCTCACCCCGGAGCAGCTCGCCAGGCAGCGCGAGCTGATGGCGGATACGTGCGCCGGCGCCGACATCGTCATCACCACCGCGCAGCTTTTCGGCCGCAAGGCCCCGGTGGTGCTCAGCGCCGACGTGGTCGAGCGGATGAAGGCCGGTGCCGTCGTCGTCGACTACGCGGTCGAGTCCGGAGGCAACGTCGAAGGATCGGTCGCCGGTCAGGAGACTCAGGTCAACGGCGTCACGATCATCGGCCTGCGCAACATCCCCGGCCGCTACGCAGTCTCCGCCAGCTCCATGTACGCCAACAACCTGTACAACTACGTGGACGAGTTCTGGGATGACGAGAGCAAGGGCATGAAGCTCGACCGGGAGGATGAGATCATCGCCGGCAGCCTGGTCACCCACGACGGGCAGATGGTCAACGAGATGGTCCGCAAGATCACCTCGGGATAGCGCCGAACAACACCTTTAGAGAACGGACGCCCCGGCGTCCGCGAACGGGAAAGACAACGGAAAGAAGGGTCATGGAAGCCGCACAACTATTTCAGTTTCTGTTCTTCATCTTCGTGCTCGCGATGTTCCTTGGACTGGAGCTCATCACCAAGGTGCCGTCGCAGCTCCATACGCCGCTGATGTCGGGATCCAACGCGATCTCCGGGATCTCGATCGTGGGCGCCCTGGCGCTCGCCGGACAGGGCGCCTCCAGCACCCTGGTGACGATCTTCGCCGCGGCGGCCGTCGGGTTCGCCACCATCAACGTGGTGGGCGGCTACCTGGTCACCGACCGCATGCTGGAGATGTTCAAGGCCAAGGACACCTCGGGTGGGGGAACCGGCAAGGGCGGAGGCGCATCGTGACCTACCTCATCGTGGTCGCCTACATCGTCTCGGCGATCATGTTCGTGTTCGGCCTGAAGATGCTGGGCAAGGCCACCACCGCCCGGCGCGGCAACGGCATCTCCTCTCTGGGCATGCTCATCGCGATCGTCGCCACGGTGCTGAGCATCATCGAGAGCATCCAGATCGAATGGGTGGTGCTGGCGGCCGTGATCGGCGCCGGCATCGGCGTCGCCGCGTCCCGGCTGGTGAAGATGACCGCCATGCCCGAAATGGTGGCGCTGTTCAACGGCTTCGGCGGTCTGGCCAGCATGCTGGTCGGCTGGGGCACCTTCCAGGCGGCCGCGGACCAGTTCGGGGTGGGCTTCGGGGCCGGCGCCGGGGACCTGTCCGCGTTCACCGCCGCGCTCGGCGGCGGGTTCAGCGCCACGACCATCTACCTGGCCATCCTGATCGGCGGTGTGACCTTCACCGGCAGCCTCATCGCCTGGGGCAAGCTGTCCGAGGTGGTCACCTCGCGGCCCGTGCTGTTCCCGCTGCAGCAGGTCGTCAACGCGCTGGTGCTGCTGGCCATCGTCGTCGGCGCCGTCTGGTTCACCGTCGCGCCCGACCAGTACTGGATCGCGGTGGCCGTGACAGGGCTGGCCTTCCTGCTCGGCTTCATGGCGGTCATCGCCATCGGCGGGGCCGACATGCCGGTCGTGATCTCGCTCCTGAACAGCTACTCCGGCCTGGCCGCGTGCGCGGCCGGTTTCGTGATCTCCAACAACCTGCTGATCATCACGGGCGCGCTGGTCGGGGCGAGCGGCATCGTGCTGACCTCCATCATGTGCAAGGCCATGAACCGCTCGCTCACCAACGTGCTGTTCAGTGGTTTCGGCGCCGCCGCCGGCTCCTCGAAGAGCGCCGGCATCCAGGGCGAGGCCAAGTCGATGACGCCCGAGGACGCCTACTACATCCTGGAGGCGGCCCGCTCGGTGATCTTCATCCCCGGCTACGGCATGGCGGTGGCGCAGGCCCAGCACGCGGTGCGCGAGCTGGCCGACCTGCTGGAGGAGAACGGCGCCGAGGTCAAGCACGCGATCCATCCGGTGGCCGGCCGCATGCCGGGTCATATGAACGTGCTGCTGGCGGAGGCGAACGTGCCGTACGAGCAGCTCGCGGAGATGGACACCGTCAATCCGACGATGGAGACCGTCGACGTGGCGATTGTCATCGGCGCCAACGACGTGGTCAATCCCGCGGCGCGCGAGGACGAGGGCAGCCCGATCTACGGCATGCCGATCATCAACGCCGACTCCGCGCACACGTGCTTCATCCTCAAGCGGTCGATGGCATCCGGGTTCGCCGGCATCGACAACCCGCTGTTCTTCAAGGACAACTCGTACATGATCTTCGGCGACGCCAAGGCGACCGTGGAGTCGATGGTAGGGGAGTTCAAGGAGAGCAGCTCCTGACCGGATAGCGGCAGGAGTCTGTCGGCCGATGGGTGCCGCGACCGCCACGGGCGTCACGATCGACTCCCTGCTCGCGGAGTACCGTGACCGCAACCCCGGTTCGTACGAGCTGTTCCGCCGCTCGCAGTCGGTGCTGCCGGGCGGCAACACGCGGACCGGGGTGTTCGTCGATCCGTTCCCGCTCTACGTCGACCGTGCGGACGGCACGGACCTGATCGACGTCGACGGCAACCGCCGGCTGGACTTCATCAACAACGCCAGCGCCCTGATCCTCGGCCACGCCCATCCGGCGGTGGTCGACGCCATCCGCGAGGCTGCCGGACGCGGCACCGCCTACTTCGCGCCCACGCCGCTGGAGGTGGAGCTGGCCGAGCTGCTCGCCGAGCGGGTGCCGTCCCTGCAGCGCCTGCGCTTCTGCAGCTCCGGCACCGAGGCGGTCCTGGGAGCCGTGCGGGCGGCGCGCGCCTTCACCGGCCGGCCGATGATCGCCAAGTTCGAGGGCGCCTACCACGGCATCGACGACCCGGCGCTGATCAGCTACCTGCCCCCGCCGGGCCCGGAGCTCGGCCCGCCGGATCGTCCGCGTTCGGTGCCCGCGTCCGCCGGGCTCGCCCCGGGGACCGAGGAGCAGGTGCTGGTGCTGCCGTTCAACGACGCCGAGGCGTGCGCACGGCTCATCGGCGAGCAGGCCGGCCGGCTGGCCGCGGTGATCGTCGATCCCCTGTCCACGGCGGTCGGCCTCACCCTGCCGGAGCCCGGCTTCCTCGAGGAGTTGCGCCGCATCACGCGCGAGCACGGCATCGTCCTGATCTTCGACGAGGTGGTGAGCTTCCGCGCCGGCCCCGGCGGCGCCCAGGGCGCGTTCGGGGTGCGGCCCGACCTCACCTGCCTGGCCAAGGTGGTAGCTGGCGGCACCGCGGGCGGCGCGTTCGGCGGGCGGGCCGACATCATGGCGCTCTACGATCCGACCGGCGGACCACCGGCGATCCCGCAGTCGGGCACCTACAACGGCAACCCCATCGCCATGGCGGCGGGGCTGGCCACCCTGCGCACGATGACCGAGCAGGCGTACGCGGCCCTCCACGATCGCACCCGCCGCGTGGCCGAAGGGCTCCGGGATGCCTTCCGGCAGGCGGGGGTGCCCGGCTGCGTGGTCACGGCCGGGTCGCTGTTCCAGCTCTACTTCCTGCCGCGCCCGCCGCGCAACTACCGTGAGGCGGCCGGGGACGACTCCGCCCGCCAAAGGTGGCTCTACTTCCGGCTGCTGGGCGACGGCATCGTCACCCGTCGCGGCGGCAACGTGTCGCTGCCCATGACCGACCGGCACGCCGATCGGCTGGTCCAGGCGGTGGAAGCCGCGCTGCGCGAGCTGCCGCCGTGACGCACGCGGCCGGGCGATAGCTACCCCCGACGTCGACCTCTCCGATCCGCACCTCGACGAACGCACCGTGAGCCTGCTCACCAAGACGACCGCGCTGGCGACGCTGCTCTTGATCTTCATCGGCAGCCTGGTGACCAGCACCGGTTCCGGGTTGGCCGTGCCGGACTGGCCGCTCTCCTACGGGATGCTGTTCCCGCCGATGGTGGGCGGCATCCTGTACGAGCACGGCCATCGCATGGCCGCCGCCGCCGTCGGGCTGCTGGTGGTCGTGCAGGCGCTGGTCATAACCTGGCGCGAGCCGCGCCGGTGGGTGCGCGTGCTCGCGTGGGTGGCGGTGGGGGCGATCGTCGCCCAGGGACTGCTCGGCGGATTGACGGTGCTGTTCCTGCTGCCGACACCGATCTCGATGACGCACGCCGTCCTGGCCCAGACGTTGTTCCTGGTGCTGATCCTCATCGCCCTCTCGCAGTCCGGTGACTGGCGGCGGCGTCTCCAGGAGCGAACGGCCGTCGCCTGGCGCCCGATCGCGGTGCTGCTGGGAATCGTGTACCTGCAACTGCTGCTCGGCGCGCTGATGCGGCACACCGAGTCCGGGCTCGCGATCCCGGACTTCCCGCTGATGGGCGGCACCCTGCTGCCGCGCTTCGACCAGGGCATGCTGGACGCCGTCAACGCCGCACGGTTCGATCTCCGGTTGCCTGCCGTGGCCTGCGGCCAGGTCATCGTCCACTTCCTGCACCGGCTGGGAGCGCTGGCGACACTGGTGGTGCTGGTGCTGGTCAACGTGACGGTGAGACGCCGGCCGGCGCCGCGCCGTGTGCGGCAACTCCTGGGCGCCATCGACGGACTGGTGATCGTGCAGGTGGCGCTGGGAGCGCTGACCGTGCTCACCGCCAAATCTCCCATCGTGGCCAGCCTCCACGTGCTGGTCGGCGCGGGCCTGTTGGGCGCCACCTGGTGGTGCCTGCTCTGCGGCCGTCCGGTGCGGGAGCGCGCCGCGTGAACCTGTCGCCGGCGGCGGTCCCGCCGCGTACTCGCACGGGCTCCGCGGGACTTTCAGCGGCGATGCGCGGGCTGCGGTCCCTGATCAAGACCCGCATCGTGTTCATGGTGGTGGTGGCGGCCACGCTGGGCTACTGGGCCGCCGCGGGGTCGTTCCAGCCGGTGGGCACGCTGGCGGCCGGCATCCGCTTTGCGCTCAGGCTCGACACATCCGGCTCCCGCCTGCTGCTGCGCGTGTCGGTCCTGTACGTCCCCGCCATGCTGCTGCTGTCGATCGCCGACCGCTTCCTGCCATCGATGTAGAGGCAAGACCACGCATCCGGCCACAGGACACTGAGCATGGAATTGACCTATTCTATGCACTGATCGGGTACGGAATATGTCAATACTCTACGTGCCGCGTCGCTATGAGCAGGACATCACACGGTTCATCGCCGACGCGGAGACCCACAAGCCGGTGCTCCTGCTCGACGGGGCGCGGCAGGTCGGCAAGACCACCCTCGTCGACGCCGTTCTGGCCACGTCCGCGAAGGACAGCGTGCGGATCAACCTGGAGCGGGACACGCTGGTCCGTTCCGCGATCGACGAATGCCGCGACTTCGCCGAGTTCGGGGATCTGCTGCTCGACCGTTTCGGGTTCCGCGGCGACGCCGATCAGATCCTGTTCGTGGACGAGGCGCAGGAGAGCCGCATGCTTGGCTCGTTCGTGCGCTTCATGAAGGATGCGTGGTCCAGGGCGACCGTCATCCTCTCTGGTTCCACCCTCCGCCGCTTGTTCCGACCGCACACGCGCTATCCGGTCGGCCGGGTTCGCCACCTCGTGCTCGGGCCGTTCTCCTTCTCGGAGTTCCTGCGAGCCCTGGACAAGACGCACCTCGCCGCGGAGGTGCTGAGCGACAACACGCGGATCAGCGGCCAGCGACACGAGCTGCTTCTCTCGCTGTTCGACCGGTTCCTCGCCGTGGGCGGACTGCCGGCGATCGTACGGGCGTACGCGTCCGGTGACGACCACGGTGCGGTGCGGCGCCAGATCATCGCCGACTACGAACAGGACTTCATCCGCATCTTCGGGGAGGAGCTCATCGACATCGTCAAGGCCTGCTTCCGGAGCGTCGCGAACTTCGCCGGCGGCGTGTCCAAGAACACGTCGGTCGTGCCGTCGCCGAGCAGCCGCACGAACGAGCGCATCAACCACGTCTTCGCAAGACTGGAGGGCTGGCACCTGATACACCGTTCCGATCAGCGCGGAAGCAGCGCGCAGGCAAGCCACAACTACCTGCCCAAACGCTACCTGTTCGACACCGGCATCTTGCGCGAGCTGCGCGAGGCCGCCGTGCCCGCCATCAGCGCGGTCAACACCCTCTCATCCGCCGCCCGGACACCGCTCGGCGCGGTGATCGAGAACCAGACCGCCATCGAGCTTGCCCGCAGCGGCCGGGAGCTCACGGGGTGGAAGAGAGCTCCGTCGGGCGCCGAGATCGACTTCATCGTCAAGCGCAACGGCACTACCGTGCCGGTCGAGTGCAAGGCTGCCCTCTCCGTGAACCGCAAGCACATGCGCGGGCTCGTCGAGTATCTGCGCCTCCACGGCCTGCGCGACGGCTCCCTGGTCAGTCTGGCTCCCTGCTCCACGACCGTGATCGACGGGTTCACGATCGCCAATCTTCCGGCGTACCTGCTCGAACGCCTCAGCTCGGATTCGGCGTAGCCACGCTACACCGGCGGCTTCGGGTCAGGCGCCATCGAGATAGCACGGGCGCGCCTTTCCCGTCGCCACCCGTGCTGCTAGATGTATGCTTGACGTAAAGCGTAACTCAGTCTACGGTACGCTGCCCGGCTGGATGATCGTTGGCTTCAGAGACAAGAGGACGGAGACCTTCCACCGCGGCCGGAGGATCGCGGCATTCTCGGGGTTCGACAGAAGTGCTTGGCGCAAGCTGGATCAACTGGACGCCGCTGTCGATATCCGCGATCTGATCCGCCCCGGCGATCGCCTCGAAGCCTTGAAGGGCGATCGGAGAGGGCAGTGGAGTATCCGTATCAACGATCGATGGCGCATCTGTTTCGAGTGGCCGACGGGAAGTCCCGGTCCGGCCAATGTCGAGATCGTCGACTACCATTGAGGAGGTAGAGCATCGATGCCCCGTATCCCGATTCATCCCGGAGAGACGCTACGTGAAGATCTGGACGGACTGGGCATGAGCGCGGCCGAGCTGGCTCGCCGGATCGATGTTCCGGTCAACCGAATCACCGAAGTCCTGAACGGTCGTCGGGCGGTCACCGCCGATACTGCGTTGCGCCTCGGGCGATTCTTCGGGACCTCCGGGGAATTCTGGCTCAACCTCCAGAAGCTCTACGAACTGCGTGTCGCCGAGCAAAGGAATGGTGCGAAGATCGCCCGACTGCCCGTGCTGGATGCTCATGCCAGAGTGCCTTGACGATGCCGGGATCTCCACAATCGGGATCCCATCAGATCGGCGGCCGGCCTTGGTCGCGACAGAGCTCCAACGGCCGGTGGAGAGCGGCTGCTGCGGGCCGTAGAGTAGCGCCGTGCCCAAACGCAAGCTGCCTATCGGCATTCAGACCTTCCGAATCATCCGCGAGGAAGGCTTCTACTACGTGGACAAGACCGGCTACATCCGCCGGCTCCTGGACGACGACGGCACCCACTACTTCCTTTCCCGACCGCGCCGGTTCGGCAAGAGCCTGTTCGTGGACACTCTCAAGGAGCTTTTTCAGGGCAGCGAAGAGCTGTTCCGCGGGTTGGCGGTCCACGATGGCTGGAACTGGTCCAGGCGCCACCCCGTGGTGCGGCTGAGCTTCGGCAGCGGCAACTACGGCCGGCCGGGCCAGTTGCTGGCGCGCATGGCGGAGCAACTGGCGGACCTGGAGCGTGAAGCCGGCGTGCCCGCTTCCGAGGGCGCGACGCCCTCGGGCCGCTTCACCCGACTCCTTGCGGCGTTGCACCGCCAGTCCGGGCGGCGCGTCGTGGTACTGGTGGACGAATACGACAAGCCGATCCTGGACGCCGTGGACGATACGGAGACCGCCAAGGCCAACCGCGACGATCTGCGCGGGCTGTACGGCACGATCAAGGACTGTGACGCCCATATCGAGCTCACGTTCATCACCGGAGTGAGCAAGTTCTCCAAGGTCAGCCTGTTCTCGGACCTGAACAACCTCACCGACCTCACCCTGGACCCCGCCTACTCCGCGATCTGCGGCTATACCGAGGCGGATCTGGACACGGTGTTCGCCGCCGAGCTGCCGGGGCTGGACCGGGAGCGCATCCGCGCCTGGTACAACGGCTACAACTGGCTGGGGGAAGAGAAGCTCTACAACCCCTTCGGCATCCTCAAGCTGTTCGCCAGCCGCCGGTTCCGGGCGCACTGGTTCGAGACCGCCACGCCCCGGTTCCTCATCGACACGCTCCTGAAGCACGGCTTCGCGGCGCCGGACCTGGAAACCGTCCGTGCCGACGAGGACCTGCTGTCGGCCTTCGACGCGGACTCCATGGCGCCGGAGGCGCTGCTGTTCCAGACCGGCTACCTGACCATCGCGGCCGAGGAGGAGGATGCCGACGGCCTTCCCGAGTACCGTCTGCGATATCCGAATCTGGAGGTGCGGCGCGGCCTGAACCGCGCCCTGCTGGACGCGCTGGCGCCGAACTGGCGGCGGACTACGGGGAGCAGCGGCGCGCTGCGCCGGCTGCTGGCGGCGGAGGACTGGGCCGGCGTGGAGGAATTGTTCCGGGCGCTACTGGCCGGGATTCCCCACGACTGGCACCGCCGCAACGACATCGCCCGCTACGAGGGGTACTGGGCGAGCGTGTTCTATGCCTGGTTTCAGGCGTCCATGCACGGGGTGGTCGTCGAGGACGCCACCAGCCGCGGCCGGCTGGACATGGTGGTCCATCTCGCCGGGAACGCGTATCTGTTCGAGTTCAAGGTGGCGGAGCGTTCGGAACCCGGCGCGGCGTTGGCACAGCTCAAGGAACGGCACTACGCCGACAAGCACCGCGCGCGGGGCCGCTCGGTTCACCTGATCGGCGTGGAGATCGGCGCCGAATCCCGCGACATCGTCGCGTTCGAGGCGGAACTCGCCTGATCGTCTCGAGCGGCGTCCCGGCTCGGTATCCTGCTATCGGACCGCACATGTTGGAGGTGGATCATGAAGGACCTCAAGGAGGCGGTGTGCGCCGATCTCGCGAAGCGCCTGCGGTTCGCGGAGCTCTCGATCGCGCATTGCCTCGATCAGCTCCCGGACGCCGACGTCTGGTGGCGTCCCGCCGAGGGACAGAACAGCGTCGGCAACCT
This sequence comes from Spirochaetia bacterium, assembly GCA_965208175.1. Taxonomy (GTDB): domain Bacteria; phylum Spirochaetota; class Spirochaetia; order SZUA-6; family Bin103; genus CATQHW01. The sequence goes on from CBDBOG010000003.1 coordinate 92,236, forward strand.
CGTCCTCCACGTCTGCGGCGCCATGCGGCAGCTCATCGTCGCTGGCGTGGGCGGCGCGGCGGACGATCGGCAGCGACAGGCCGAGTTCGCAGAGCGCGGTCCGATCGAGACCGACCTGCTCAAGCGACGAGTCGCGGAGACCGTTGCGGCAAGCCGTGAAGTGATCGAGCGGGCAGCTTCCTCCGACCTGTTGGCCACGCGCCGACGGGAGCAGGGCACGTCCACGACCGTCCTCTCAGACCTGCTCACCGCGGCCTACCACTCCTCGGAGCACGCGGCGCAGATCGTCTACCTCACCCACATGCGTCTGGGAGACCGCTACCGGCCGCCATACTGAGCGCCGAAGGCGGTCGCTCGATCGACCTGCCCGAGCGCAGGCTGCTCCGCTGCTCGTCGCCTTGACGCCGTGGCCGGCTTCCGGTCTGCTTGCCGGGTCATGAAGCTGTCGAGAACGGGCGCGGGCACGGTGGTGGAGCGGGACGGGGAGCGGTTGCTGCTCCGCGGCCACGACTGGGACGAGCTGTTCCGGCAGGACGACCTGACGGCGTACCTGGACGGCCGGCTCGCCGGCGCGGAGGCTGCGCCGGCCGGGGCGGAGACGCTGGCGCCGGTGGGGGGCCAGGAGATCTGGGCGGCCGGCGTCACCTACTACCGCAGCCGCGACGCGCGCATGGCCGAATCGGAAGAGGCCGGCGGCGGCAGCTTCTACGACCGCGTCTACACCGCCGACCGGCCGGAGCTGTTCTGCAAGGGCTCGGCGCGCACCGTGGTCGCGCCCGGCGGCACCGTGCGCATCCGCGCGGACTCCGCCTGGAACGTTCCGGAGCCGGAGCTTACCCTGGCCATCGACCGCGGCGGGCGCATCTTCGGCTACACGATCGGCAACGACATGAGCTCCCGCGACATCGAGGGCGAGAACCCGCTCTACCTGCCGCAGGCCAAGACCTACGATGGGAGCTGCGCGCTGGGGGGCGAGATCCTGGTGCGCGACACCGTCCCCGATCCCGAGACCGCGATCGAGATGGAGATCCTCCGCGACGGCGCGGCCGTCTTCAGCGGCGCCACCACGCTGGCCGAGCTGAAACGCACGCCGCAGGAGCTGGCCTCCTTCCTGTACCGGCACAACTCGTTTCCGGACGGCTGCTTCCTGATGACCGGAACCGGCATCATACCGCCGGACGGCTTCACCCTGCAGGCCGGCGACCGTGTCACGATCACGATCGAGTCGATCGGCACCCTCACCAACACGGTGGGCGGCTTCGGCGCCGCGGGGTCTTGACGGTGGCCGACGTCCCCGACGCGCAGGCCGGCGACCTGGACGCCATCCTCGGTTTCGAGTCGCCGTCCCTGCCGGCCACCTCCGGCGAGGGCACGCCGGGGACCATTCCGCTCACCGAGCGCATGCTGCGCGAGGAGCCGAGCGGCAACCTGTTCGCCCTGACCCAGAACGTGGGCATGGGCTGGCACCCGGACCGCTCCGGCGGCCCCGCCTACCTGCTCTTGTCCACCCACGGCGGCCTGCGCGCCGAGGACGGATCGCCGGTCGCGCTGGGCTACCACACCGGCCACTGGGAGGTGCACCTGCTGGTGCGCGCCGCCGCGGAGGCGCTGGCGGCCGACGGCTGCATCCCGTTCGCCGCGCACGTCACCGACCCCTGCGACGGACGCTCGCAGGGGACGCCGGGAATGATGGACAGCCTGCCCTATCGAAACGACGCGGCGATCGTGATGCGCCGGCTGGCGCGCTCGCTGCCCACGCGGCAAGGGGTCATCGGCGTCGCTTCCTGCGACAAGGGCCTGCCGGCGATGCTGCTGGCGCTGGCCGGGGAGCGGGCGCTGCCGGGCGTGGCGATCCCCGGCGGAGTGACCCTGCCGGCCCGCGGCGCCGAGGACCTGGGCACGGTGCAGACCATCGGCGCCCGCTTCGCGCACGGCCTGATCACCCTGGACGAGGCGGCCACCGCCGGCTGCAAGGCGTGCGGCTCCGCCGGCGGCGGCTGCCAGTTCCTGGGCACGGCCGCGACGGCGCAGGTGGTCGCCGAGGGGCTGGGGCTGGCGCTGCCGCACACCGCGCTGGCGCCGTCCGGGCAGCCGATCTGGCTGGAGATGGGCCGCCGCGCGGCCGCAGCCGTGATCGCCCAGCGCGCCGCCGGCCGGTCGATGGCCGACATCCTGGACCGGCGCGCGGTCGACAACGCGATGGTCGTGCACGCCGCCTTCGGAGGCTCCACCAACCTGCTGCTGCACATTCCCGCTTTCGCGCACGCGGCCGGACTGCCGGTGCCCGGCGTCGCCGACTGGAGCCGGGTCAACCGCGCCACCCCGCGGCTGGTCGACGCGCTGCCCAACGGTCCCGCCAACCACCCGACGGTGCGGGTGTTCGTCGCCGGCGGCGTGCCGGAGGTGATGCTGCACCTGCGCCGCGCCGGCCTGATCGACCCGGCGGCGCTGACCGCGGCCGGGGTGACCTGGGGCGAGGCGCTGGACCGCTGGCAGGACTCGCCGCGCCGCCACGAGTTGCGCCGTCACTGCCTGCAGGAGGACGGCGTCGACCCCGACCTGGTGATCATGGACCCGGACACCGCCCGCCGCCGGGGGCTGACCAGCACCGTCGTCTTCCCGAGCGGTTCGCTCGCGCCCGACGGATCGGTCATCAAGGCGACGGCGATCGACCCGAGCGTGGTCGGCGCGGACGGCGTCTACCGGCACCGCGGGCCGGTGCGCCTGTTCGGGAGCGAGGGCGCGGCGGTCGCGGCGATCAAGGGGAAGGGCGAGCACCCGGTGCAGGCCGGCGACGTGGTGGTCGTCGCCGGCATCGGCCCGGCCGGCACCGGCATGGAGGAGATCTACCAGGTGACCTCCGCGCTCAAGTTCATCCCCTGGGGCAAGCAGGTGGCGGTGCTCACCGACGGCCGCTTCTCCGGCGTCTCCACCGGGGCGTGCGTGGGCCACATCGGTCCGGAAGCGCTGGCCGGCGGGCCGATCGGCCGGTTGCGGGATGGCGACACGGTCGAGATCGTGGTCGACCGCGGCGAGCTCACCGGCTCGGTGGAGCTGGTCGCCACGGAGGCCGAAGGGGAGTTGCCTCCGGAACAGGCAGAAGCGGTGCTGGCCGCGCGTCCGACCGCACCGGGCATCGCGCCGCACCCCGGCCTGCCCGACGACACGCGGCTGTGGGCGGCGCTGCAGGCCGCCTCGGGCGGCACCTGGGCCGGCTGCGTCTACGACCCGGACGCGATCATCGGCGCGCTCGGCACCGGCAACGGGGCGGGCCGGCGGGCCGCTACGGCGTCACCGCCAGCGTCTCGGCCGGAACCAGCTCCTCGGCGTAGCTGAAGATCGCCGGCGTACCGCCGGTGTGCACGAACACGACCGTCTCGTCGGCGCCGACCGCGCCGTCCTCGATGCGGTCGATCAGGCCGGCCAGCGCCACGCCGGTGTAGTTGGGATCGACCATCAGCCCGTCGGTGCGCGCCGCCAGCCGGACCGCCTCCAGGACGGCCGGCGCCGGCCCGCCGGGCCCGGCGTAACGTTCGACGACGTCGAAGTCCGCGGGCGCGAACGTGAGCGGCAGGTCCAGCCGCTGCCGGATCGTCTCGGCATTGCTGAAAATGTAGTCGTCCAGCGCCGGCGCGGAAGCCACGCGGACACCCGTGAAGTGCCAATCGAGCCCCAGGTTGAGCGACGCCAGCGCCAAGCCGCAGAGGCTGCGGCCGGCCACGCACACCACCCGCACCGGACCGCTGACCGCGGCCGCGCGGAGTTGACCGGCGAGCTCCAGGCCGGCGTCCGCGAAGCCGATCATGCCGGCGAGCTTCGGGAACAGCTCGTCGTTCATGACGTACGGCACGGCGCCGGCGCGCCGTAGCCGCTCGGCCACGCCGCGCGCCAGCTCCATGTCGCGCTCCGACTCGTCGTCGTTCAGCAGGTGCACGGCCGCGCCGAGCAGGTGGTCGACCAGGCTGTTGCCCTGCACCGGCATGCCCGCCGCATGGCGCAGGAAGACGTGGTAGCGGAAGCCGGCACGCACGCACGCGGCGGCCGCCAGCCGCGCGTTGTTGGAGTGGTAGCCCATGACGTTGATCACGGTGTCGGCGCCCGCGCGCCGCACCTCCGCCATGAGCAACTCCATGTGTCGGACCTTGTTGCCGCCGAAGGCCAGCCCGGACAGGTCCTCGCGCTTGACCAGCACCGTGCGGCCCAGCTCCCGGCTCAGGCCCGGCGCCGGCTGCAGCGGGGTGGGGTAGGCGCCGAGCGGCAGGCGAGTGAAGCGGTCCAGCCGCGCGCGCAACTCCTGCCGGGTCATGGCCCTTTGCGCGTATCCTGCTTGGCAGTAGCGGCGTTGCGGTGCCGCAGCTCTTCGAAAATCTCGGCAGCGGGAACGAGTTGACCGGCGTCGGCCTGCTCCGTGCCTCTCCGAACCCGTTCCCGCATGTAAGCCAGCTCGCAATCCGTCACCATCGTCGCCCGTCGTACTTGAGTGTCAGCCACGGCGCGGGACCGGCTCCAGCGGCTCGGCCTTGATGCCGCGCACGCCGGGGATGATGCGCAGCGGCTTGGCCCAGCGCACGGCGTTGACCAGCACGCGGACGATCTCCGGCTGGTAGTAGATGGGATAGGTCTCGTGCCCGGGCTGGAAGTAGAAGATCCTGCCGTTGCCGCGCCGGTAGGTGACGCCGGAGCGGAACACCTCGCCTCCTTCGAACCAGGAGATGAAGATCAGCTCGTCGGGCTGCGGGATGTCGAACCGCTCGCCGTACAGCTCCTCGTGCTCGATCTCGAAGTAGTCGCCGATCCCCTGCGTGATCGGATGGTTGGGCTCGATGTTCCAGACGCGCTCGCGCTCGCCGATCTCGCGGTGGCGGAGGCTGCAGCGCGTGCCGAGCACCCGCGTCATGATCTTCGAGACGTGCGAGGAGTGCAGCAGGATCAGGCCCATGCCGTCGTTGGCGCGGAGCTGCACGCGGTCGACGGTGGCATCGTCGACGCGGTCGTGCGCCTTGTGGCCCCACCAGATCAGCACGTCGGTGGCGTCGAGCCGCTCCTGCCACAGCCCCTGATCGGGCTGGTCCAGGCTGGCGGTCGTCACCGCCAGGTCGTCCTCGCGCCGCAGCCCCTCGGCGATCGCCTCGTGGATTCCGTGCGGGTACACCGCCGCGACCTCGGGGTCCTCCCGTTCCTGGATGAACTCGCACCACACCGTCACGTTGATCATGGCCGGTACCCTAATGGCATCGGGGTCGGGCGTCGATGTGCCGCGCCTACCTGAGGGCGTCGAGCACCTCCCGGTGGAGGACGCCGTTACTGGCCACGAAGGTGCCGCGGTGCACGGTCTCCACGCCGGCGGCGTCCGACCAGCGGCCGCCCGCCTCGGCGATGATCGCCGCCGCCGCCGCGCAGTCCCACGGGGCGTCGAGCAGGTTGACGCAGAAGTCGATGCGGCCGGTGGCCAGGCACACGTACGAGTAGGCGTCCATGAAGCCGTAGCTGTAGCCGGTACGGCGCAGCAACTCGAACAGGCGCGCGCCGAGCGGCTCGTCGGAGCGCTGCAGGAAGCCCAGCCCGCTGCCGATCGAGTCGGCCACGGTTGCGGTCGCCGACACGCGGGCAGGCTCGCCGTTGCAGAAGGCGCCGCCGCCGCGGGTCGCCCAGCAGGTCAGGTCCAGGGCCGGCAGGTGGATGACGCCCAGCGCCAGGCCGGCCGCGTCCTCCAGGGCGATCAGCGCCGCGTGCGTGACGATGCCCCTGATGTACGGTCGCGTGCCGTCCAGCGGATCGACGATCCAGGTACGGCCGCTCGTCCCGCCGGCCGTGCCCGACTCTTCGCCCAGGAAGCCGTCGTCCGGGAAGGCGCCGAGCATCTCGCCGCGGATGAGCGCCTCGCAGCGGCGGTCCACCTCGGTCACCGGCGACTCGTCGGCCTTGAGGTCGACGTCATCCGCGCCGCGCCGGGAGAGCTGGATGGCACCGGCCGCGCGGGCGGCCTGCTTGGCCAGCTCCAGCTCGGCGTCGAACGGCACGGTCAGGCTCTGCAGCGGTCGATCAGCGGTCGATCGAGGGGATCGCCACCTCGGGATCGACGTCCGCGCCGTAGTCGACGCCCGGCATCCCGAAGCCGAACAGCCGCAGGAACTCGCGCTGGTAGCCGTCCACGTCCAGGATCTGCCGGTAGCCCTCGGCGGTCACCTGCTCCCAGCGCTCGCGCACCGCCGCCTGCACCTCGTCCTGCATCTCGTAGTCGTCCACGCGGATGCGGCCGGCGGCGTCCACAGGGATGTCTCCGCCGGCGCACAGCCGCTCCCGGAACAGCCGGTCCATCTGCTCGATGCACCCCTCGTCCGTGCCCCGCTCGCGCAGCAGCGGCGCCAGCATTGCCAGGTAGACGGCGACCGTCGGGATCGCGGCGCTGGCCTGCGTCACCAGGGCGCGGTTGACCGACAGCAGTGCCCGGCCGCCGCGCGCGCGCAGCCGCGCATCCAGCTCGTCGGCGGTCCGCTGCAGGTCCTCCTTGGCCTTGCCGATCGTGCCGTCGCGGTAGATCGGCCACGTGTGCTCCGGGCCCAGGTAGGTATAGGCGAGGGTCTGGCACCCCGGTGCGAGCACGCCCGCTCCGTCCAGCGCGTCGATCCAGCGCCGCCAGTCGTCGCCGCCCATCACCGCCACGGTGTGCTCCACTTCCTGACCCGTAGCGGGCTCGATGCTGGCATCTCCCAGGGCGCCCGAGCGGGCGTCGATGGTCTTGCCCGCGAACGGTTCGCCGATCGGCTTGATGACCGAGTTGAAGGTCTCACCGCTCTCGGGGTGCACGCGCCTCGGGGACGCCAGGCTGTAGACGACCAGGTCGACCGAGCCGTCCAGGTGCGTGCGGATCAGGTCGAGCACACGCTCCTTGGCCTCGTCGGCGAAAGCGTCGCCGTTGTAGCTCCACGCGCCCAGTCCGGCCTCCGCCGCCGCCCGCTCGAACGCCGCGGTGTTGTACCAGCCGGCCGACGCGGGCCGCCGGGCGGAGCCGGGCCGCTCGAAGAAGGCGCCGACCGTCTTCGCGCCGCAGCCGAACGCCGCGACGATACGAGACGCCAGCCCGTAGCCGGTGGAGGCGCCGACCACCAGCACCGAGCGCGGACCGTCGATGGAGCCTCGTTCGCGCACGTGGGCGATCTGCTCGCCGACGTTCGCCGCGCAGCCGTCGGGGTGCGCGGTCATGCAGATGAAACCGCGCACCCGTGGTTCGATGATCATGCGTCCGAACCCTCATGGCTCGCGCAGCCGATGTCAAACGAACCGTCATCCAGGGCGCGGCGGAGCAACGCCCCCGCGCTGGGCAGCGAGCGGACGGCATAGCGGGCCGCGAGGATGAGTCGCTGGTCGGCGGTGAGCTCGCCGTTCTCGCCGCGGACTTCCATGCGCGAACGGCGCGCGTGCTGCAGCACCATCGCCACGGCGACGCTGATGTTGAAGCTACGGGTGAAGCCGGCCATCGGGATCGAGAACCAGCCGTCGGCCGCCTCCGCGGTCGCGTCGGTGACGCCCGCGTGCTCGTTGCCGAACACGACCGCGGTCGGCCGCGAGAAGTCCACCTGGTCGATGGTCGACCCCTCGCCGACGCGGGTCACCAGCACCCGGTAGCCGCCCGCGCGCAGGCGCTCCAGCCAGGGGTCGCCGGCGTTCCACCACGCGACCTCCAGCCACTTGTCCGCGCCCTGGGTGACGCGGTTAGGCGGTCGGGCCGGCGCGCCCGGGTCGGCAGCCGCCCTGATGACGTGGACGACCGGGAAGCCGATCCCTTCGCAGGTGCGCAGCACCGCGGCGATGTTGCCGTCGTCGTGCACGTGCTCCAGCACCGTCGCCACCGCGAAGCTCCGGCCGGCTGCCACCTCACGGATCCGCTGGCGGCGCGCGGGCGTCAGGTGCGGAGCAAGCGCCGACCAGACGGCTGCGGCTGGAAGCGCTGCGCCGTCCACCTCGACGGTGTCAGAATGGGGAAATGGGTCCGAGCACATCGGCGTGTCCAGGGATGGGCAGGGTACGGACCGCGCGCGCCGGCGTCACCACCGACATCCAGCCTTCTGCCGTGCGGGCTTCCGTGCGCACCCTGCGCGCCTGCGGCATGGCACTGCTGTTGGCCGCCACCGCCTCCCAGGCGGGTGCCGACGCCCTTTGGGACCGTGCCGTCGCCATGGCCGCTGCCGCCGGACACCTGGTTCCCGGCGCCATGGTAACGCAGACGCAGGAGCACTCCGCGGACGGCAAGCTCAGATCGACGCGCGAGACCGTCATGCGAGCGCGGGTGGTCGACGGCGAACTGACCTACGAACTGGTGCGCGACGTGAAGGACGGGAAGGCGGTCGAGCACGCCGAGGAGGCCGAGGCCGACGGCAGGACCGGCGCCAGTTCCGCGCGTTTCTCCGATGCGTTCCAGGCCGACCTGTCGGCCATGACGGGCGCCGAGCGGATGGGCGAACGGCGCACGATCCGCGGGCAACCGGCGATCGGCTACCGCATCGAGCAGCCGGAGGAGCTGTATACGATCCGCGGGCAGCTCTGGGTGTCCGAGGACGGCGTTCCCCTGGAACTGCACTACACGGTCGACCCGCTGCCGCGCTCGGTGCGCGGCATTGCCATTCTCGCGGCCTACGAGCTGCGGGACGGTCTGGCGCTGGTCACGGAAGTCACCGTCCAGGTCGCCGTCAGCGTCACGTTCCTGTACCGCAGGCTGTACACGATCACGGTCGGTCTGGACGACTACTTCGATCCCGACGCCTGACTGTCCGCGGAGTTGCAAGCGCCGGCGCCGGCAGCGCGTTAACTCTTGCGAGGGTGAAGACGGACGCGGGTACGATGGACCACCGCGAAGGCGTCGGTCGGATTGGCGCGCCAGCGGCACATCCGACCGACTCCGTAGCGGCAGGTGGGGATGGGCCAAAAGCGGAGCCGCAGGCAACGGTTTTGGGGCGCCACGATCCGGTGGAGGCGGAGGCGCAGGACACGTTCGGGGTCCCCTACCTCTACCCGGCGCAGCGGCTGGTCGTGGACAACATCCTGGACGGCTGCAGCCAGATCGTCCTGATGCCGACCGGCGGCGGCAAGTCGCTGTGCTTCCAGCTTCCCGCGCGCCTGCTGGCCGGTCCGACGATGGTGATCGTGCCGCTGCTCTCGCTGCTGCAGGACCAGCTCCGGCGGCTGCGGGAGGGGCCGCTGCGGGTCGCGGCGCTGATGGGCGCCCAGGAGATGCCGGAGCGCCGGCAGATCCTGCACCGGCTGGCCGAGCGGGAGATCGACGTGCTGTTCACCACGCCGGAGGCCCTGGCCGGCCGCTTCGGGGAGCAACTCCCCAGCCTGAGCATCGCCCACTGCGTGATCGACGAAGCGCACTGCATCTCGGAGTGGGGCGACCGCTTCCGGCCCGCCTACGTGGAACTGGGCGCCGTGATCCGCGCGGCCGGCATCCCGGTCGTGAGCGCCTTCACCGCCACCGCCAGCGGACCCATCGTCCGCCGCATCCAGGAGGTGATCTACGCCGATGCACCCGTATCGGTGGTGTCGGTCGATCCCGACCGCACCAACCTGCGGTACTCGGTCCGCCAGGTCCTCTCCAAGAGGCGCGCCCTGGTCGAGTGTGCGGAGACGATGGCGCGGCCGCTGATCGCCTTCGCGTCCAGCCGCGGCGGCACCGAGCACTACGCCCGCCACCTGCGGGCCGCCGGCATCGGCTCCTCGCGCTTCTACCACGCCGGCCTGGACGCCGACGAGCGGCGGGCGATCGAGCAGTGGTTCTTCGGCTCCGCCGACGGCGTACTGGTGGCCACCTCAGCCTACGGGATGGGCGTGGACAAGGGTGACATCCGTACCGCGGTCCACCTGGAGCCGCCGCCGTCGATGGAAGCGTATCTGCAGGAGGCCGGGCGCGCAGGGCGCGACGGTCGTCCGGCGCAGGCGGTGCTGCTGCACGCCGGCGGAGCCGAGCGGCGCCGGCTGGAGACGATGGTGCCTGCCGACCGGCGGCGCTACACCGGCATGCTGGACTACGCGGCGTCCCGCCGCTGCCGGCGCGAGCAACTCCTGGCGCCGTTCACCGATGGCGAGGTGGCGTGCAGCGGTTGCGACGTCTGCGACCGCGAACTGACCGGTCCGCCACCGGAGGCCGCCGGGATCGCCGACCTAGTGCGCCGCCACCGGGGCCGCTTCGGCCTGCGCGAGACCGCGCTGCTGCTGGGCGGTCAGCCCACCTACGAGGCGGAGGCCATGGGACTGCGCCGCACGCGCGGCTTCGGCTACCTGCGCGGCTGGCGCGAGGAGGAGATCGGCGAAGCGCTGGCGGCGCTGCTGGCAGCCGGGACGATCGAACGCCGACGGCGCGGCTTCGTACCGGCACGCCTGTGCGCTCCGCGCCGCTTGCTGCTGCGGGTGCTGAACGCCCTGCCGTCGGGTGAAGCGACGCACGCGGATCCGTCCGGCTTGGGCTCGGTGGGGTGCGCCGGAGGGGTCCCAGCTTGGATGCGCGCGCAACGGTGAGCTACCCTTGGTGCATGGCAGCTGCGGAAAACGCCTCCGTACCCGTTGCCGAACCCGTTGTCGAGCCCGCTGCCGGAACACTGCCAACCCGACGCGCAGACGGCCCGGCCGGCAGGACACGCAGCGAGTCCGAGGCGTCGCCGGCGTTTCCCGGCTGCACGCCCGTCCACCTGCCTCGCGCCGAGCTCGAGTCCTTCGACCGGCGCCTGGAGTACTGGGAGGCGGCCACCGAGACCGCCTGGATCTGCGAGCCGGTCAGCCCCTACCACGAACGCCCGTCGCGTCTCCTGACGAGGTTGGCTGAGACGATCTCCCGGGTGCGCGGCGCGCGCATCGAGTGCTACGGCTCCATGGACCTGCTGCTGCGCGACCACCGCGGCCGGCCGCAGAGCATCATGCAGGCCGACGAGTCCCTGTACCTGCATCCGGCGGACGCACGGATGCCGGCCGCCGCCATGGTGGTGGGCGAGGACGACTTCCCCGACGTCGTGCTGGAAGTCGACCACACCACCGACGCCCGCCCCGGGAAGCTGCCGCGGTACGAGTCGTGGGGGTTCCCGGAGGTGTGGGTGGACGTGCCGGACGCGTCCTCGCCGAACCGGCCTCAGTCGCGGCGGCCGGGGCTGACCATCCATCTGCTGGAAGGCGACCGCTACCGGGAGGCCGCCGAGAGCCGTGCGTTCCCGGGCTGGACGGCGGCCGAGATCCACGCGGCGCTGAACGAGCCGGCGCCGTCGGCGCAGACCAGCGCCGTGCTGGAGCGGGTAGGCGCAGCGCTCGGCGCGCGGGAAGGCACCGGCCCGGACGACGACCCGCTGCTGCGTTCGCAGCGGCGGCAGGGGTTCGAGCGCGGCCGTGCGGAAGCCCGCGCGGAGATGGTCCGCCAGATACTGCGGTCGCGGGGCATCGAGGTTTCGGCGGGGTTCCCCGGCGACGCGGCGGCGTTCGCCGCAGCCACGGAGGCCGTGCTGCTTGCGGCGGCATTCGCCTGCACGGACCAGGCGGACTTCCTGGCCGCACTCGCTCGCGCCGATCGGTGACAGCCGGCCCGGCCGGTCGCGCCGGATGGTCGATGACACGGAGCGCTCCACGGCGCTGAGGTGATCGACATGGAGATCCATGGCTACCGATTCTCCTCCGGTGCCGATGGTACCTCCACGAGGGATGAGCGTCTTCGCTCCGGACGTGGTTCGGCATGCTTCCCATGGAGCGCGAAGCTGTTGTAAAAGAGTCCTCTTCCTTCACAGCAACGGCTTCGCCATTCGTCCCCCGCGACGGGGCGGGAGGATGGGGCGAGGTCGGCGTCCTGGCCCCATTCAGGAGATTCACGATGTCGTCGTCCTCTGCGCCACCGGTGCGCATCCGCGCCGGCAGCTACGCCGCGGTGGCCTCCGTCCGCTTGCGCGCGATCCTGCAGTATCGCGCCGCTGCACTCGCCGCCGTGGCCACACAGGTGTTCTGGGGACTGCTGCGCCTGATGATCCTGGACGGCTTCTACCGCAGCGATCCGGCGGCCAGCGACTTCTCGACCGTCCACCTGGTCTCCTACGTCTGGCTGGGGCAAGCACTGTTCGGGCTGTTCCCGATGAACGTCGACCCGCTGGCGTCCGAACGGATCCGCAGCGGGGCCGTCGCCTACGAGCTGCTCCGCCCGCTTGACCTGTACGCCAACTGGGGCGTCAGCGTCATCGGCTGGAGGATCGGCAGGACCGCGCTGCGCGCGGTGCCGTTGCTGCTGTTCGCGGCCGTGCTGCTGCCGCTCATCGGCGCCCGGAGTTGGGCCCTCGACGCGCCGGCGAGCGTCGCCGCAGCGCTGGGCTTCGCGGTCGCGATCGCGCTGGGCGTGCTGACCGGCATGGCGATCACGCTGCTCGGCCAGACGATCATGCTGTGGACGCTCAGCTCCACCGGCTGGAACGCGATCCTGCCCCTCGCCTCCTGGATCTGCTCCGGCATGGTCGTGCCGCTGCCCTACCTGCCGGACGTGGCACGGGCGGTGCTGGAGCTGCTGCCGTTCGCGGGGCTGATCGACACGCCGTTCCGGATCTACTCCGGACACCTCGCCGGCTCGGAGGCAGTGCGGGCGCTGCTGATGCAGGCAGCGTGGGTCGTCTGTCTGGTGGCGGCCGGACACCGACTGATGGCTGCCGGGATCCGCAAGGTGGTGATCCAGGGTGGCTGATCCAGGAGTGGATAGCGATCCAGGATTGGATAGAGTCGGACCCGGCGGGCTCCGCATGGCCGTGCGCTACGCGGCTGCCAACCTGCGCGCGGAGATGCAGTACCGCTCGTCGTTCCTGATGGACTCGCTCGGCACATTGCTGTCGGCGGGGGTGGAGTTCCTGGGCATCTGGGCGCTGTTCAGCCGCTTCGGGAGCATCAGGGGCTGGACGTTGGCGGAGGTGGCGCTGTTCTACGGAGTCGTCCACGTCGTGTTCGCGGTGGCCGAGGCGATCGGGCGCGGATTCGACCTGTTCGGTCCGCTGATCAAGGAGGGCGCGCTGGACCGGGTGCTGCTGCGGCCGCGCTCGACGCTGCTGCAGGTCCTGGGCAGCAGCCTCGCTCCGAAGCGGATCGGCCGGCTGCTGCAGGGATCGGTGGTGCTGGGCTGGGCGCTCTCCGCTCTGGAAAGCGGGCCCGCCTTGGGCGACGTCGCGCTGTTGCTGTGGGCGTTTCTCGGTGGCGTCGCCGCCTACTTCGCCTTGCTCATGCTCTCCGCCGTCCTGTCGTTCTGGACCACCGAGACGCTGGAGCTCTTCGCCATCGTCACCCATGGAGGCGTGGAAACCACGCAGTATCCGATCCCGGTGTTCCACCGCGCGCTCCGGTACCTGTTCCTGTTCGTGGTGCCGATCGGCAGCGTCACCTACTTCCCGGTCGTGCACGTCCTTGGCCGCCCGGATCCGCTGGGCGCACCGGCGGCTGTCGCCTGGCTCGCCCCGATGGCCGGATTCATCTTTCTTGCCCTGACCGCCGTCCTGTGGCAGCTCGGCGTCCGGCGCTACACCTCGACCGGCTCGTAGCGGCGATCCCCGCGCTTCCATCGGCCGCGCCGTTGCGGTAACGTCACCGTTCGCCTCCTCGCTTTGACGGCCTCGTGATCCGCCGGTGCCGGGCGGCGACGGACGAGGCCGGCGTCCTTGACCGATCAGGAGATGTCGCATGAGCTCGTCGTCCGCTTCCGAGATCCACATTCGCGCCGCCGGTCTCACCAAGCGCTTCCGCGTCGCCGAGCGCAAGGCCGGCATGCTGGGCGCGCTGGCCGGGGTGGTCCGGCGCCGCCATCGGCTGGTCACGGCTGTAGAAGACGTCTCCTTCACCGTGCGGCGGGGCGAGCTGGTCGGCTACATCGGCCCCAACGGCGCCGGCAAGAGCACCACCGTCAAGCTGTTGTCGGGCATCCTGGTGCCCGACGCCGGCACCTGCCGGATCGACGGCATGACGCCGTGGATCCACCGGCGCCGCTACGTCGCCTCCATCGGCGCCGTGTTCGGGCAGCGCACCCAGCTCCTCTGGGACCTGCCGGTCGTGGAGTCGTTCGACCTGCTGCGCGACATCTACCGGGTGCCGCAGAACCGCTACGCAGAGACGTGCGGGGAGCTGACAGAGCTGCTCGGCCTGCAGGACCTGCTGGACACGCCGGTGCGGCAGCTCAGCCTGGGGCAGCGGATGCGCTGCGACCTGGCCGCGGCGCTGCTGCATCGCCCGTCGCTGCTGTTCCTGGACGAGCCCACCATCGGCCTGGACGCCGTGGCCAAGCTGGCGGTGCGCGACTTCATCGGCCGGCTGCGCGACCGCGGCGTGACCGTCATCCTCACCACCCACGACATGGACGACATCGAGACGCTCTGCGACCGGGTGATCGTCATCAGCGCGGGCCGCATCGTCCTGGACGGTTCGGTCACGGAGCTGCGCGCGGCGGTCGCCGGCGAGCGGTACCTTTCGATCGACCTGGAGGACCGGGACTGCGAGATCTCCATTCCCGATGCCGAAGTGGTGGAGCGGCGCGCCCATCGCGTCCGCGTGCGCTTCGATCCGCGCCGCATCTCGGCCGCCGAGCTGATACGGCAGGTGACCGACCGCTATCCGCTTCGCGATCTGTTCGTCGAGGATCCGCCGATCGAGCGGATCATCGCCGAGCTGTATCGCCGCCATAGCTGAAGGCGATGCCGGCCGCAGCGGCCCTGCGCGGCTACGTCGCGCTCGGCTCCGCCCGCCTGCGCGCCATGCTGCAGTATCGCGCGGTGGCCGTCGCTGCCCTGGCCACGCAGGTGTTCTGGGGGCTGCTGCGGCTGATGATCCTGGACGGTTCTACGGCAGTGCGCCGCACGCCAGCGACTTCTCCAGCATGCACTACGTCTCCTACATCTGGCTGGGGCAGGCGCTGTTCGGCCTGTTCCCCCTCAGCGTCGATCCGCTTGCTTCCGAGCGGATCCGGAGCGGAACGGTCGCCTACGAGTTGCTGCGCCCGCTCGACCTGTATGCCAACTGGACGATCAGCGCGATCGGCTGGCGGATCGGCAGGACCGTGTTCCGCGCCGCTCCACTGGTGCTGTTCGCAGTGTTCCTGCTGCCCCTGTTCGGGCGCCCGGAGTGGACGCTGGAACCGCCCGCGGACGCGGCTGCTGCGCTGGGCTTAGCCGCTGGAGTCTTGCTGGCGGTGCTGACCGGCGCCGCGATCACGATGCTCGGGCAGGCGATCATGCTGTGGACGCTCAGCTCCGCGGGCTGGAACGCGCTCGTGCCGGGGATCGCCTGGGTCTACTCGGGGATGATGGTGCCGCTGCCCTACCTGCCCGAGTGGGCACAGGTCGTGCTTGAGCTGATGCCGTTCGCCGGGCTGATCGACACGCCGTTCCGCATCTACTCCGGTCACTTGGCCGGCGCAGCGGCGGCGCAGGCGCTGGCGGTGCAGGCGGCGTGGGTCGTCGTGCTGATAGCCGGCGGCCACCGGCTGCTGGCGCGCGGCCTGCGGAAGGTGGTGATCCAGGGTGGATGATCCAGAAATGGACAGGCGGAGGAGATCCGCGGCCGCGAGCAACGCCACGATGGCGCTGCACGGCCCGGGGCCGCTGCGCATGGCATTCCGTTACGCGGCAGCCAGTCTGCGCTCCCGGATGCAGTACCGATCGTCATTCCTGATGGAGTCGCTCGGTCACGTCATGGCGGCGGGCACCGAGCTCCTCGGCATCGTCGTGCTGTTCGGCCGCTTCGGCAGCATCAGAGGCTGGACCGTCTCGGAGGTGGCACTGTTCTACGGTGTCGTGCACGTCGTGTTCGCGGTGGCCGAGGGCGTCGGATGCGGCTTCGAATCGATCGAGTCGCACGTCAAGAACGGCACGTTCGACCGCGTATTGCTGCGCCCGCGCTCGACGCTGCTGCAGGTGCTGGGCGACGCACTTGCACCGGAGACGATCGGCCGGCTGCTGTTGGCCGGCGCCGTGCTGGCGTGGGCGCTCGCCGCTCTCGACGGCGGACCTGCGGTTGAAGACGCCGCACTGCTGCTCTGGGCTTTCTGCGGCGGCGTCGCTGCCTTCTTCGCGCTGCTCATGCTTTCGGCCGCCCTCTCGTTCTGGACGACGGAGACACTGCTGATCTTCGCCATCGTCACCAAGGGAGGATTGGAGACGACCCAGTACCCGATCGCGGTGTTCCACCGCGCGCTCCGGTATCTGTTCCTGTTCCTGGTGCCGATCGGCACCGTCACCTACTTTCCGGTGGTGCACGTCCTGGGCCGGTCCGATCCGTTGGGGACGTCCGCGGTCGTCGCGTGGCTCGCACCGTTCGCCGGGTTCGTCTTTCTGACCCTGGTCGCCGGCATATGGCAGCTTGGCGTGCGCCACTATACGTCGACCGGTTCGTGACACGCCCCGGTGACAGTCCTTGCAAGCACCCGCGGCCTCCGTCCAGACTGGCGCGACAGACTGTACGCCTGCGGCGGAGTGCCCAAAGGAGTCCCTTCTGAAACGGACGGTCCTCAGACAGTTCAGCGTCCTGCTGCTCACGACCGGCCTTGCCTCTCTCATCGCGGCTTGTCGAGATCCGATCCCCTACACGTACGAGCCCCCTGCGAGGTTCTCGCTGGAAGTCGTCAATGACTCCGCCGAGCCCATCTGGGTGGAAATCGAGCTCATGAGCAGCGAGTTCCTGTCGCCGCGAGAAACCGATGGCGTTCCTGACCAAAGCGTGGGGACAAACGCGCTCTTTGCCCCGGCTACC
Source organism: Spirochaetia bacterium (assembly GCA_965208175.1). GTDB lineage: Bacteria > Spirochaetota > Spirochaetia > SZUA-6 > Bin103 > CATQHW01. Next base: position 108,967 of record CBDBOG010000003.1, read on the forward strand.
TCGTGTGGTCCTCCTTCCATCGGCCGAAGCCCGATTCTCGCCCTGGATAGAGCCGAGAGCATGACCTTGGCAGTCAAAACATATACGTCCCCATGCGGCGCCGGTAGCCCAGGGAACGATGAAACAAACGTCTATGTAAGGCAGTTTCGTGCGATACATTTTCTCGGCATCGCCCCCGTCACGAGCTACGAGTACCGGTTGACCGAATGCATCGGCTTCTTCTGCTCGCACCCGGGCGACGACACGCTGGTCGTTCATACGTCGTCCGAGCGGACGACGCACCAACTCTTTCTGGAGTCGGAGGATCGTCCTTTCTACCTTGAACGGGACCCCGACAACCCTCGGTTGGCTCGGGTGGTGGTCACCTTCGTACCGACCCCGGATCGGGTTCCTGCCTCTTCGGGAACCCCTGATTGATGGTGGACATCCCTGACGACGAGGGCGATGCGGCGATACCGAAGCGCACGGTTTCTCGACTCCTTGTCGGTTTGCTCGGCGTGACAGCGTTTGGCTCCATCCTGGCCTCCTGTTCGGTAGAACCGATATTCGACCCGTCGACGGCCGGGCCCGCCGTGGCGCGGTTTTTCCTCGAGATTGTCAATGAGTCCAGCGAGCGCGCGAGGGTACAGATCGTAATGATCCGACCCTACTTCGAGATTCCCCCGAAGCGCATCGACCGCAGAAGCGGCGTTATCGACCTGGAGAGCAAAGCCAAGGTGACATTCAGGATGGTGCAGGACCTGTATGTTCGAGATCCTCCTGACGATGTTTGGGACAGCGTGTACATCCGGTGGTTCAGAGAGGCGCATTTCTACGACGAGGGCGCAGATTCTCCGTACAAGAGCTACGTATACGAGTCGATCGAGTGTCTTGGTTTCTATTGCGAGGAACCCGGAGACGACACACTGGTTGTCTACGAGTCGGCCGACGGAACGACGGAGCAGCTCTTCCTGGAGTCACCGGATCGTCCTTTCTATCTCGAACGGGACACTGAGGATCCTCGCCTGGGTCGGGTGGTGATCACGTTCGTCCCAAGCGCCGATCGCAATCCCGACCCATCGGGGCTTGCGGACCGATAAGCGGATTCAGACTTGGTCCTCAGTCAATGCGCCTCAGCTCCCCGGCGGCATATTGGTGGATGAGCTCAGCGATCAGCGGCTGATAGTCGACTCCGAGCCGTCGCGCCTTCGCCTTGATCGCCAGGAGATCGCCCGCCGGCAACCGGAGCGTGATCTTGGCATCCTTGCGTTCGCGTCGGGCCGCTTGGGCAAGAGTCTCCCGCATCAGTGCTTCTTCGCGCGCGTCCAGTCCTTCCCCGACGCGCGGGTCATCCTCGATTGCGCTGACGATCGTCCGTTCTTCCTCATCGAGGTACTGCAGCTCAGTCATGCTTCCTCCGTAATCGATGGTACTTCCGCGACGGGTAGACCGTTTTCAACGTCAGGACATCGGCACTGCGTACCGCGGGACATACCCACGTATAAGCGCGGAACTCGAAGATCAGCAGGATCTGATTCGGGTGCCGTTCTCGATCGGGATGCGCCCGGATCTCGTACGTGCCTTCCTCCAGCACTTGCTCGACCACCTCGAATCCATTCTTTCGTGCGCCCCACAGGAGCCGATTCTTCGCAGCGTCCCACTCGATCCGCACGTCTCCACGGTACTCGTTTGTATGGCTATTGACAATACATTCAGGTCTGGCCCATGCTCGTCTCTGCCAAGCGACCCGTTTGACCCGCCGACGGTGCACGGGTAGACTGCGCCTCGCTTTCGGGTCCCCTCGGGCCCGTCCTCTCGCCTGCATGCAAGAACGCTTGTTGGAGACGTATCGGACCAAGCGCCAGGAGGCCGAGGCCGGCGGCGGCGAAAAGCGGATCGCCGCGCAGCACGCCAAGGGCAAAATGACGGCGCGCGAGCGGATCGCCGCGCTGGTCGATCCCGATTCCTTCATCGAGCAGCAGCCGTTCGTGACGGTGCGCTCCACCGACTTCGGCATGGACCGGCAGCGCGTGCCGGGCGACGGCGTGGTGACCGGCAGCGCCAAGATCGAGGGCCGCCAGGTGTTCGTGGCCGCGCAGGACTTCACGGTCGTGGGCGGCACGCTGGGGGAGATGCACGCCACGCGCATCGCCCACGCGCAACGGCTCGCCCTGGAATCCGGGGTGCCGTTCATCCAGATCAACGACTCCGGCGGGGCGCGCATCCAGGAAGGGGTGCTGTCGCTGGACGGCTACGCCAAGATCTTCCGCGCCAACACCCTGTCCTCGGGCGTGATCCCGCAGTTCTCGATCATCCTGGGGCCGTGCGCGGGCGGGGCGGTCTACTCGCCGGCGATCACGGACTTCATCTTCATGGTCGACACGATCAGCAACATGTACATCACCGGCCCGGAGGTCATCCGGGCGGTGACGGGCGAGGAGATCTCGCACGGCGACCTGGGCGGCGCCGCCCCGCACTCGGCGACCAGCGGCGTCGCGCACTTCCGCTTCGCGGACGAGGCTCAGTGCCTGGCCGGCCTGCGCCGCCTGCTGGGCTACCTGCCGCTCAACAACCAGGAGTCGCCGCCGCTGCTGCCGGTCTCAGACCCCATCGACCGCGCCACCGACGGCATCGCCGAGCTGATCCCCGACGACGCGCGCCGGCCGTTCGACGTGCGCGCGATGATCGCGGAGGCGGTGGACTCGGGCTCCTTCATCGAGGTGCAGCCGGAGTTCGCCCAGAACGTCGTGGTCGGCTTCGCCAGGCTGGCCGGCCGCACCGTCGGCCTGTTCGCCAACCAGCCGAGCGTCTACGCCGCCTCCCTGGACATCGACTCCTCGGACAAGGCGGCCCGCTTTCTGCGCTTCTGCGACGCGTTCAACGTGCCGATCGTGTCGCTGGTGGACGTCCCCGGCTTCCTGCCGGGCATCACCCAGGAGCACGGCGGCATCATCCGCCACGGCGCCAAGATCCTGTACGCGATCGCCGAGGCGACCGTCCCCAAGGTGGCGCTGATCATCCGCAAGGCGTACGGCGGCGCCTTCATCGCCATGGCCTCCAAGTCGCTCGGCTACGACCGCGTGCTGGCGTTCCCGAGCGCGGAGATCGCGGTCATGGGGGCCGAGGGCGCGGCGAACATCATCTTCCGCCGCGACATCGCCGCCGCCGAGGACCGCGCCGCCAAGCGGCAGGAAAAGGTGGAGGAGTTCCGGGAGACCGTGATGAATCCGTTCATCGCCGCCGGCCACGGCTTCATCGACGACGTCATCGAGCCGGCCGCCATGCGCATCGAGCTGATCCGCTCCATCGAGATGCTGGCGCGCAAGCGCGAGGACCGGCCGGCCAAGAAGCACGGCAACATCCCCCTGTAGCAGCCATGGAAACCCCGTCCACGCTGTTCGTCGCCGTGCTCGGCATGGGCGTGGTGTTCGTCTTCCTGGTGTTCCTGAGCGCCATGATGGCGGGGCTCACCGCGGCTTCCGGCCGACGCGAGACGGGACAGGACGCCCCGGATGCAGCGGCCCCGGAACCGGCCGGAGCGGGCAGCCCCGGCTGGATCGCCGCCGCAACCGCCGCGTATCTGGCCGCTGAACAGGACGCCGAACAAGCCGCGTCCACCTTGCCCAGCGCCGCCGCCTGGCGGCCCTACGACACGGTGGAGGCCGCGCGCTGGCGCCTGCGGATGCCGGCATCGGCGACCGTCGCGCGGCAGGCAACCTCATGAGCACGATCCGCTTCCGCTACGAGGGGGTGCTCTACGAGGTCGAGGTCGTCCGCGACGGCGACGTCCTCACCATCACCCACGAAGGCACCGCCCATCGCGTCGAGCTGGAGCCCGGAGCGGCCCCGGCGGCCCGCACTCCTGCGCCCGCTACTCCCGCGCAGGCGCCGCCTTCGGCCGCGCCTGCACCGACCCCGGCACCCACGCCCGCGGCTCCCTCGCCGACGTCCCCTCCGACACCGGCGCCAGCGCCGGCCGCGGCGGGACCCGGCGTGCTGCCGGCGCCGATGACCGGCACCGTCAAGGAGGTCAAGGTCGCGGCCGGCGAGCAGGTGAGCGCCGGTCAGCTCGTCGTCGTGATGGAGGCGATGAAGATGGACATCGACGTCACCGCCACGGCCGCGGGCACCGTCTCGGAGGTGCACGTGAGCGCCGGCGACAACCGCGCGGCAGGCCAACCCCTGCTCACCATCCAGTAGCGGCCGATGGGGCTGTTCGAACAGTTCCTGCAGGCGACCGGCCTGCCCGAGCTGACGCTGGCGCGCGTGGCCATGCTGGCGGTGGCCGGCGTCCTGCTCTACCTGGGCATCGTCCGCCAGTACGAACCGCTGCTGCTGGTGCCGATCGGCTTCGGCGCGTTGCTGGTCAACCTGCCGGGGGTGGACCTGATCGATCCCGGAGGACTGCTGGAGCAGATCTACGTGTTCGGGATCAAGTCCAGCGTGTTCCCGCCGCTGATCTTCCTGGGCATCGGCGCCATGACCGACTTCACGCCGCTCTTGGCACGGCCGCAGACCTTCATCCTGGGCGCGGCGGCGCAGTTCGGGATCTTCGCCACGCTGCTGGGCGCCGGAGCGCTCGGCTTCAGCCCGGCGGAGGCCGCGTCGATCGCGATCATCGGTGGCGCCGACGGTCCGACCGCCATCTACCTGACCGGCAAGCTGGCCGACCACCTGCTGGGGGCGGTCGCCGTGGCCGCCTACTCCTACATGGCGCTGGTGCCCATCATCCAGCCGCCGATCATTCGGCTGCTGACGACCCGGCGCGAGCGGCTGGTGCGCATGGCCGACCTGCGGCCGGTCTCCACCCGGGTGAAGATCCTCTTCCCGATCATCACCACCGTGACGGCGGCGCTGGTGGTGCCGGCCGCCGCCCCGTTGATCGGCATGCTGATGCTGGGCAATCTCCTCAAGGAAGCCACCGCGCTGGTTCCCAAGCTGGAGCGCCTGTCGCAGTGCGCCCAGAACGAGATGATCAACATCGTCACGATCCTGCTGGGCCTGTCGGTGGGTTCGCGCATGAGCGCCGGCGCGTTCCTGAACCCCAGGACGCTGCAGATCATCGCCCTGGGCCTGGTCGCCTTCGCGATCGGCACCGCCGCCGGCGTGCTGATGGGCAAGTTGATGTGCGTGCTCACCGGCCGGCGCGTGAACCCCATGATCGGCGCGGCCGGCGTCTCCGCCGTGCCGATGGCGGCGCGCGTCGTGCAGAAGGTCGGACAGGACGAGGATCCCGGCAACTTCCTGCTGATGAACGCGATGGGCCCGAACGTGGCCGGCGTGATCGGATCGGCGGTCGCCGCCGGCGTGCTGATCGCCATCTTCGGATGAGCCGTTTCATCGAGCTGCTCGACCGCGTCCGCGAGCACACGCCACGGCCGGCCGGCTTCGCTTCCACCGGCAGGAGCGTCGGCGAATTCGCGCTGATCGCACAGGCGGCACCGGCCGCGCTGGCCGACGATCCGCGGCTGGCCGCCATCGACGCGGACGCCTTTCTGCTGCGGCTCGCCAGCGTCGACGATCCCGCCCTGCCCGACGCCGTCGAGGCGCTCTCCGGCCGCATCTGGGGCATACGCCTGCCGCTGTTCACCCTTGAACAGACCAGGACCCTGGTCGGCATCGGCTGCGACTACGTCATCTTCGAGGCCGCCGGCACCGAGGCGGCCTTGCTGACGCTGCCCGATCTCGGCATCGTCATCACCGTCGATCACCGGTCCGACGAAGGGATGATCCGTTCCCTCGGCGAGCTGGCGATCAACGGCCTGCTGTTCCGGCCGGCGATCCGCGAGTCGCCGCTCTCCTTCCACACGCTGGCGAACATCCAGCGCGTCTGTGGCGTCATCGACCGGCCCCTGCTGCTGGAGCTCCCGGAGGGCATCTGCGGCACCGACCTGGAGGTCCTTCGCAGCGTCGAGACCACCGGCCTGATACTCGAGGTGCCCCCCGCCGACCGGCCGGCCGCTGTCAGGCGCTGCATGGCCGATCTGCCGCCGCGCTCCGAGAGCCGCATGGCGCGGCGCGCCATGCCGTTCAGCGTCGGCGACGACGGACTGTAGCGGCGGCCCCGAGCGAAGTCGAACAGTTGACATGCAAGCACGGGCTTGCATATCATGGGCTTCTGACATGCAAGCAATCACTTGCCTTAGACTGGTCGTGTGGACGTGTATCGCGCGATCGCTGACCCAACCAGGCGAGCCATCCTGGATGAACTCGTCGATCGGTCAGGTCAATCGCTCTTCGAACTCTGCGCACGCCTCACCATGAAGCACGGCATCAACTCCTCACGGCAGGCGATCACGCAACACCTGGACGTCCTGGAGGCCGCCGGGCTGATTCGCACGAGGCGCGAGGGGAGGTCGAAGCTCCATTGGTTCGAGGGCAGCCCGCTGAAGGCCATCGCGGAGCGTTGGCCGATCTCAACAGATGAAAGGGGTCTTGAAAGATGAGAATTCACCTGGCCGGTGTCTTCGTTGACGACCAACAGAAGGCACTTCGCTTCTACACGGAAACGCTTGGCTTCAAGCTGAAGCACAACATCCCCGTGGGAGAGCATGCCTGGATCACCGTCGTATCCGAGGAAGCTCCGGAGGGGACGCAGTTGCTGCTTGAGCCTGACGACCATCCTGCGGTACGTCCGTTCAAGAGGGCGCTTGTGGAGGACGGCATCCCCAGCGCCTCCTTCGCGGTCGACGACGTCGAAGCCGAACACGAGCGTCTCGTGGCAAGAGGCGTGCGATTCGTGCAGCCGCCGACAGACCTCGGGACTGTCATCACCGCCGTGTTCGACGATTCGTGCGGCAACTTGATCCAGATCGCAGAGGAGAAACGTCAACCGCGACCATCTTGAGTCGCCGCGCGGCTCGCTACCGCGCCTCGGCCTGCCAGGGCCAGGCGATGCAGGAGTCCACCTGGAACAGGGCGTAGTCGGCGCAGCCGGCGACCACCAGCGTGTGGATGGCGGCTGCGCCGGCCAGTGCGCCGGCGGCGGCGCTCAGCGTGGCGCCGGTGCGCGCCACGTCATCCACCAGCAGGACTCGCTTGCCGGCCACGTCGAAGGCGGGCGGGGTGACCAGCGGCTCCGCCCGTTCCGGCTGGTGCGCGTCGTCGCGAAAGCGGACCGGAAGGACCCGCAGGTCGCACGCCAGCCGCTGCGCCGCCAGCGCGGCGGGCACCACGCCGCCACGGCCAATTCCGACCACCAGGTCGATCGGCGGCAACTTCAGCGCGGCCAGACGCCGGACCAACTCCAGGAAGCCGACTTCGGTGACTGCCGCGGTCACGGCTCCACCCGTACGCGCACGCGACCGCCGGCGACCCGCGCCGGGTAGGAGCGCACGCGGGTACCCGCGTCGTCGAACAGCGCCTGGCCGTCGTCCAGCCCGAACGACCACCCGTGCCACGGGCACTGCACGACGCGCAGGTCGGTCTGCACCCAGCCGCCGTCCTGGCGGCGCAGGCGGCAGGTGGAGATCACCCGGCCCGCCGACAGCGCCGCGCCCTGGTGGGGGCAGACGTCGCGCAGCGCAAACACACGGTCGCCGTCCCTGACCACGACCAGGCGCCGACGTCCCACGTCGACCGCGACCGGCTCGCCCTGCGGGTAGCCGGTCACCGGGCCCAGATCGTGCTCGCCTGAATCCTCCGCCCTAGAACCCATACGTGGCTTGGGCGTTGCCGGCCAGGATGCGGCGGCGCAGGTCTTCCGGCAGCGTGTGCGGCAGCGCCCGGTCCGGCGAATCGAAGTCCCAGTGCGGGTAGTCGGTGGCGAACATCACGAAGCCGTCCTCGCCGATCATCTCGAACAGCCAGCGCAGGTGCTCGGGATGCTCCGGCTCCTCCATGGGCTGGCTGGTGGCCCGGAAGTGGCGGCGGATGTAGCGGCTCGGGAGGTCGCGCAGCCACGGCACCTCGTCGCGCAGGCCGCGGTAGTTCTTGTCCAGGCGCCACATCAGCGGCGGCAGCCAGCCGAATCCGCCTTCGATGAGGATCACGCGCGCTTCCGGGATCTCGTCGAAGACCCCCTCGCACACCAGGCTCAGCACCTGCGCCTCGAACGCCTGCGACATGGCGGTGTGGTCCTCGATGTAGAACGACGGCCAGCCGACCGCCGTGATCGGGTTGGCGGCCGAGCCGCCGAAGTGCAGCCCGACCGGCAGTCCGGCATCGGCGGCGGCGCGGAAGATCGGCCGGAACTGCGGCCGGCCGTAGGGAGCGCTGGAGCGGACCGGCAGCAGCACCTGCACGAACCGCTCGTCGCGGGCGAACTCCTCGATCACGGCGGGCGCGCCGTCGGGATCCTCCGGATTCACGCACAGCGCGCCGCGCCAGCGTTCGTCGGCGTCCAGCCAGTGGTCCTGCAGCCAGCGGTTCAACGCCGGCGTGATCTCCCGCGCCAGGTGGTGGTTCTTGATCCCGCCCAGGCCGTACAGGTTGTTGAGGATGGCCAGGTCGACCGACCACTCGTCCAGGAGCTGCTCGGCCGCGAACCCGGGGTCGCCGCCCGGACGCTTGCCGGAGGGCGGCCAGGCGTCGCGGCGGGATGCCAGCTCGAACACCTTGGGGTAGACCGGCGGCGGCGGGCCCTGGTAGCCGGTCTGATCGATCCAGCTCCGCCAGCGCTGCGGCAGATAGGGGGTCAGCTCGTGGATGTTGTTGACGTACGGATGCACGTCACAGTCGACCAGGGCGAGCGCGCGCGGGTCATCCGCCGGTGCGGCCTCGGTCCGTGCGAGCGGTTCTTCGATCCGGGTAGCCATGGGTCCCTCGCCTTGCTCGCAACGGCGGGTGCTGCGACGGCGCGGCGCTAACGGCCGTCGTGGCTGTCGTCGCGGTAGTGGCACCCGACGCTGCGCGTGTTGTGGTAGGCAGCGTACACGACCAGCAGGGCGGTCTGCACGGCATTGCGCAGGTTCAACAGCGGCTTGGAGACCGCGTAGTCGCGGTAGAAGTCGTCCACCTGCGCGTGCAGCTCGCGCAGCATGTCCCGCGCGCGCTGCAGCCGGCGGCCGGTGCGCACAAGGCCGACGTAGTTCCACATGGTGGCCTTGACCAGGTTGAGGTCCTGCTGGATCAGGTCCTCGTCCGCCTGCACGCGGCGCCCCTCCCAGGGCCGCACGTCCGGCGGCTGAAACCGGCGGCCGGCAAGCTCGCCGGCCGCCGTGGCCGCGCCCTCGCGGGCCATGGTCACGCACTCCAGGAGCGAGGTGCTTGCCAGGCGGTTGGCGCCGTGGAAGCCGGTGCAGGCGGCCTCTCCCACCGCCGACAGGTCGATGATGTTGGTGCGGCCGTACACGTCGGTGTACAGCCCGCCGCACGCGTAGTGGGCGGCCGGCACCACCGGGATCGGCTCCTGCGTGATGTCGACGCCCGCGTCCAGACAGTGCCGGTAGATGGTCGGGAACCGGTCGGTCACGTAGCCGGGCTCCAGGTCGGACAGGTCGATGAACACCGAGGGCGCGCCGGTGCGGATCATCTCGAACGTGATCGCGCGGGCGATCACGTCACGCGGCGCCAGCGATCCGTCCGGGTGGTGATCATCCATGAAGCGGCGGCCGGCGGCGTCCACCAGGTGGCCGCCCTCGCCGCGCACCGCCTCGCTGATCAGGAACGGCGCGGCGTCCTTCCTGGTGAAGACGGTCGGGTGGAACTGCACGTACTCCAGATCGATCACGCGCGCGCCCACGCGGTAGCCCATCGCCACGCCGTGGCCGTACGCGCTCGCGAAGTTGGTCGAGTGCAGGTAGATCTGGCCCAGGCCGCCGGTCGCCAGCACCGTCTTGCGGGCGACGATCGCGTACACCTCGCCGGTGGCCACGTCCAGCACGTAGGCGCCGAAGCAGGTCAGCGGCTCGTACTGGTGCAGCCGGTCGGTGGAGCTGTGCGACAGGGTGAGCAGGTCGACGGCGACCGTGTGCTGCGCCATCTCGATCCGCGGCGACGCGGCGACCGCCCGGTGCAGGGCGGTGACGATCGTCCGCCCGGTCTGGTCCTTGGCGAACAGGATGCGCGCCGCCGAGTGGGCGGCCTCGCGCGTCATGCGCAGCTCACCGCGGTCGTCCCTCTCGAAGGGGACGTCGAGCTCGTCCACCAGCTCGCGGACCGCGGCTCCGCCCCGCTCGACGATGAAGTCGACCGCGCGCGGATTGGCCGCCTCCGCGCTGGCGGTCATGATGTCGCTCCGCAGGGAGTCGGGGTCCACCGCCGGATCGACGATGCCGCCCTGGGCGCGCGCGCTGTTGCACTCGTCCGCGCTCGGCTCCCCGGACAGCAGGATGCACTCCAGGCCCGCCTTCGCGGCCTGATACGCGTAGCCGGCGCCGGCCAGCCCGCAGCCGATCACCAGGCAATCGGTGCGAACCGTGCGCATCAGTCGGCTTCCAGCTCCAGGCTCAGGTCGACGCGCCGCACCGTGCTGGTGAGCGCGCTGGTGGAGATCATGTCGACCCCGGCCTCGGCGTAGGCGCGGACGTTGTCAAGGTTGATCGACCCGGAAGCCTCGGTGATCGCCCGGCCGCCGACTTCCTGCACCGCTGCGCGCACTTCGGCCGGCGTCATGTTGTCGAGCAGGATCACGTCGGCACCTGCATCGAGCGCCTCGGCGAGCTGCTCCGGTGTCTCCACCTCCACCTCGACGCGGGCGACGTGCGGGGTGCGCGCCCGCACCCGCTCCACGGCCGCCCGCACGCCGCCCGCCGCGGCGATGTGGTTGTCCTTGATCATGGCGCAGTCTGCGAGCGTGCTGCGGTGCGACCGCCCGCCGCCCGCGCGCACGGCGTGCTTCTCCAGCGCCCGCAGTCCCGGCGTCGTCTTGCGGGTGTCGCACACGGCGGCGCCGGTGCCGGCGATCGTGGTACAGAAGGCGGCCGTGACCGTGGCGATGGCGGAAAGGTGCTGGAGGAAGTTGAGCGCCACGCGCTCGGCGGCCAGGATCGAGCGGACGGCACCGGAGACCAGCATCACCTGGCTCGGCGGCACCACATGGTCACCGTCGGCGCCGCCGAGCTCGATGGCCAGATCGGGGTCGACCGCCCAGAAGGCGTGCGCGGCGACCTCCGCCCCGCACAGGGTGAGCGGCTCGCGCGCCAGGATGCGGGCGCGGCCACGCCGCGCGGGGCTGACGACGGCCTCGGTGGTGACGTCGCCGTAGGCCAAGTCCTCCCGCAGCGCCGCGGTGACGGCCGCCTCGATGACGGGGCGGGTGAGCATGCCGCGAGTCTGTGTGGATCGCCGGTGGCGTCGCAAGCTCCCGATCTCAGGCAGCAGTCCAGAACGCCGCCTGATAGTGATCGCGAAGATGTCGGTCGCGGGTGCACAGGGGAGCGGCGAAGGCAATGGCGTGGGCGACGATCAGCCGGTCGAACGGATCGCGCGTCCAACTGAGGTGATCGGCGATCTCGGCAGAGCGCAGCCATCCGGATTCCTCCACCTGCACATCGAGATCGCGCTGCAGCGCACTCAGAAACGCCTCTGCCGGGAGCCGCACGCGGCCGATCTCCGCAAGCAACGACAACTCGAGGCGGACCATCGGCGAGACGAACAACTCTGCTTCATCGATCCGCTGGCGAACCGATGGAGGGATGCGGTCAGCCTCTGCAAAGAGCCACACCACGACGTGGGTATCGAGGAATACCACGCCCTGAACCTATTCGCCCAAACCATCCGAGCGCGCATGCGCGTCGGGATGGTCACGCCACTCGGCCGGAGAGAACCGGTCGAGCTCGTCTCCGGCGACCACGACACCGGGGCGCCGCGGCAGATCGGCTACCTTGACGCGCCGCCGCAACGCGGCGATGCGCACCGTGCGACCCTTTCGTGGCACGTCGATCGCGGTACCCGCCTCCAGGCACCGGTCGAGCAGGCGAAACAGATCCTTGCGCAATTCGCTTGCCCTGACGATGATCACCTCATCCGACGTGTTGTACATGTTTCTGAGTCAGACGTACAACATCGACCCGAAGTGGTCAAGCCCATCCGGCGCCGGGTAGTCGGCGTCGACTATCTCAACGATCAGGCGGCCAGCTCGAACATCCGGTCGATGCTGACCTTGGCGGCGCGGGCGATCCGCGGGTCCACCTCGATCACCTGCTCCGGCTCGGGACGGATGAGCGCGTCGCGGATCTTGGCCAGGCTGTTGAGCTTCATGTACGGGCACAGGCGGCAGGAGCCGATGAAGCGCTTGCCCGGATGCTCCGCCTCCAGCCGGCCGACCAGGCCGCACTCGGTGAGCATCATGAAGTACGGGGCATCGGTGTCCCGCACGTGGTCCATCATCGCCTGCGTGCTGCCGACGAAGTCGCTGGCCTCGGTCACCTCCGGCGCGCACTCCGGGTGGCTTACCACGCTCACCCCAGGGAAGCGCACCCGCTCTTCCGCGATGGCGGCGGCCGTGAACTGGTCGTGCACGAGGCAGGTGCCGGAGGAGCTGACGATCTCCTTGTCGATGCCCCGCGCGCGCAGGTCGCGCTGCAGGTTGGCGGCCATGATCCGGTCCGGCACGAACAGGATGCGGCGTTCGGGGAGCCGCTCCAGGATCTTCAGGGCGTTGCCGGAGGTGACGCAGACGTCGCTTTCCGCCTTCACCTCCGCGGCGCTGTTGATGTAGCAGACCACGGCGGCGTCCGGGTGCTCGGCCTTGAGGGCGCGCAAGTCGTCGGCGGTAAGCGAGTCGGCCAGCGAGCAGCCGGAGGCGACGTCCGGCACAAGCACCTCGGCGTGCGGGCAGAGGATCTTGGCCGTCTCCGCCATGAACACCACCCCGGCGAAGACGATCACCTCGGCGTCGCTGTGGCGCGCCTCCAGGGCCAGCGCGTAGGAGTCGCTCTTGAAGTCGGCGACCCCGTAGACGATCTCCGCGTCCACGTAGGAATGCGCCAGGATGATCGCGTTGCGCTGCTCCTTGAGCCGGTTGATCTCAAGCGTGAGCGGGGCGATCTCCCGGCAGTGCTCGAGCGTCCAGCGGGTGCCGGGCCGGCAGCTCACGTTCATCAACGTGGTGAACAGCCGCTCGGCCTCGCGCTCCACCGCGCCGGCGGACACATCATCGACGACCTGTGGTCCGGAGCTGACCTGTGGTCTCATGACCATTGGACTAGACGTACTCATGAACCGGAACCGCTGTCAACGGTTTCCCGCGGCTCAGGGCGGTCGGCCAGCGCCAGCATCTGCACCCGGTAGAGCTTGGCGTACACCCCGTCGCGGGCCAGCAGGGTGTCGTGGTCGCCCTCCTCCGCCAGCGCCCCGTCATGCAGGACCAGGATGCGGTCCACCGAGCGGATGGTCGACAGCCGATGGGCGATCACGATCGCCGTCCGCCCGGCCAGGAGGGTGGCGGTGGCCTCCTCGATCAGCCGCTCCGACTCCGCGTCGATGCTGGAGGTCGCCTCGTCCATGATCACCACGTCCGGGTCGCGCACGAACGCACGTGCGAAGGACAGGAGCTGTTTCTGCCCGGTGGACAGGGACTTCCCCTCCTCCAGAACCTCCTCGTCGTAACCGTGCGGCAGCGAACGGATGAATGCGTCCAGGTTGACCGCGCGCGCCGCCTCCACCACCTGCGCGCGGCTCACCGACCGGTCGAAGAGGGCGATGTTGTTGTGCACGGTCCCGGAGAACAGGAACAGCGACTGCGGGATGGTGACGATCCGGCGGCGAAGCTCGTCGGTCGCTGCCAGACGCACGTCGACGCCGTCCACCTCCACCGCGCCGCCGTCGGCGTCGTACAGACGGTTGATCAGGTTGATGACCGTCGACTTGCCGGAGCCGGTCGAGCCCACCAGCGCGACCCGCTCGCCGGGCCGCACCTGGAACGACAGGTCCGTGAACACCGGCGTGTCGGGCACGTAGGCAAAGCTGACGCCCCGGAACGCCACACCTCCCGAGCGCTCGTCCCGTGGCGGGAGGGACACCGGGTGATGCGGAGGCGCGATCGACTCGGTGCGGTCGAGCATGGTGAAGATGCGCTCCGAGGCCGCCATCGCCGACTGGAACGTGTTGAACTTCTCCGCGAGCTGGCGCAGCGGCATGAAAAGCATGGTGATGTAGCTGGCGAAGGCGAACACATCGCCGACCTGCACGGACACGCCGATCGTGAAGTGTGCGGCCGCCATCACCGTGAGCATCCCGAGGTGGGCGACCACCTCGATGGTGGGGAAGTAACGGGAGAACGCGCGCACCACCGCCAGGTAGGAGCTCAGGTAGTCGCGGTTGTGCCGCGCGAAGCGGGCCAGGCTGCGCGCTTGATGGTTCAGCACCGTGATCTCGCGGATGCCGGTAACCGTCTCGGACAGCGTCGTGTTGATCGCGGCATTGGCGGCGCGCACGCCTCGGAACCCGTGGCGCAGGGCGTTGCGGAAGGCGACGGTGGCGATCGCGAACAGCGGCAGGGAGACGAAGGTGACGGCCGCCAGGCCCGGGTTGATCAGCACCATGGCGCCCAGGATGAACAGCACCTTCACCGAGTCGCCGAGGATGTTGACGATGCCGTCGGAAATGAACTGGCGGACCGCCTCCACGTCGTTGGTGACGTTGGTGAGGGTCGCTCCCACCGGCATGCGGTCGAAGTAGTCGTTGCCCAGGCGCAGCACCTTGCGCAGCAGGTCCAGGCGCAGGTCGAACAGCAGCCGCTGGCCGAGCATCTCGACGATCACCGTGAATCCCACCTGGGTCGCGAACCGGCCGACCATCGCCGCGGCCAGCAGCAGCGCGGTCGTGCGCAGGCCGCGCAGGTCGCCGGCGGCGATGTCGCGGTCGATGCCGAGCTTGACCAGTGCCGGCACCGTCACGTGCAGCAGGTCGGTCGACAGCATCGCGACGAGCGACGCGCCGACCAGCGTCTTGTGGCCCAGCACGTAGGAGGCGAGCCGGCGGGTGAGGCGGAAGTCCAGACCGCCCTCGCCCCGCGGCCGCGCGCCGGGCCCCTGCGTCGCCGTGCTCACTGCAGCGCCGCCTCAAGCTGCTGCAGCTCCGCCAGCCGGGCGTAGCGGCCGCGGGCGCGCAGCAGCCGCTTGTGCGAGCCGGTCTCCACCACGGTGCCGCCCTCCATCACCGCGACGCGGTCGGCGAGCTGCAGCGCCGACACCCGGTGCGAGACGATCACGATCGTGCGCGACGAGCGCAGCCCGCGCAGGTTGGTGAGGATCGCCGTCTCGGTGTCGGAGTCCACGGACGACAGCGCGTCGTCCATGATCAGCAGGTCGCTGTCGCGCACCAGCGCCCGCGCGATCGCCACTCGCTGCCGCTGGCCGCCGGACAGCGTGATGCCGCGCTCGCCGACCAGGGTGTCGTACCCGTCAGGGAAGCGGGCGATGTCCTGATCGACCGCCGCCAGGCGGGCGGCCGCGACGATGCGATCGCGGGAAACCTCCTGCTCGCTGCCCATGGCGATGTTCTCGGCGACGGTGGCTGAGAACAGGAACGGTTCCTGCGGGACGTAGGCGATGCGGCCTCGATAGGCGAGCGGATCGATCGCCGCAGCGTCCACGCCGTTGAGCGTCAGCGTTCCCGACGACGGTGCGGCGACGCCGGCCAGCAGCAGCACCAGCGAGCTCTTGCCGCTGCCGACGCCGCCGGTGATGCCCAGCGTCCGGCCGGCTCGAAGCGTGAGCTGCACACCGGTCAGGGCATCGCGGTCGGCGTTCGGGAAGCGGTACGACACGCCGTCGGCGCTCACGGCCAGCGGTCCTGCCGGCACCGGCACGGGATGCGCGGGACGGGCGGCGACCGGGTGGTCCAGGATCGCGCGGATGCGCTCCATGGCGCTTATCCCCTGCTGGATGAGCGAGCTCACCCATCCCAGCGACAGGACCGGGAAGGTCAGCCAGCCGACGATCGCCGCGAACTGCAGCAGCTCGCCGATGGTAAGGGTGCCGCGGATCACCGCTCCGCCGCCCAGCAGGAGCAGAAGCAACGTGGCCAGCCCGTACATGAACTGCAGCAGAGGCCACAGCACGCCGCGCGTGCGCGCCAGCCCCACGTTGGCCGAGATGTAGCGCCGGTTGAGCACCCGGAAGCGCTCGGTCTCGCCGGCGGCCAGCCCGTACAGCTTGACCGTGTTGATGCCGGTGACGATCTGCCACACGCGGTCGTTGATCGCCGCCACCAGCTCCTGCACGCGGCGGAACCGGGGGCGCAGCCGCGGCGTGATCACCAGGATCACGGCGACCAGCGCCACCACCAGCGCGCCCAGGGCGCCGGCCATCGTCGCGTGCAGGCTGACCAACACGGGCGCGAACAGCGCCAGCCGCGACAGCCCGTCCGGCAGGTACATGATGCCGGGGCCCAGCAGCGTGCGCACGTCGTTCAGATCGTTGGTGCAGCGGGAGATGATGTCGCCGGTGCGGCGCCGCTGGTAGAAGTCGAAGTCGAGCGCCAACAGCTTGCGGAAGAGCACGTCGCGCAGCTCGTACTCGACGTCGCGCGAGACGCCGATGATGAGCCTGCGCATGCCGTACATGCAGCCGCCGACGCCGACCGCGAAGGCCAACGCCTGGGCGATCAGCCCCAGGACGACCGTGCGCTCGTTGGCGCCGTCGGCGATCTCGTCCAGGAGCAGCCTGAGGAACTCCGAGCCGCGCAGAAGGGCGTAGTTCTGCCCGACCATGCAGGCGAACCCGAGCAGCAGCCGGCCGGCGCGGCGCCGCAGCGCCGGAAGGAGGATCGTGAGGCTTTTGATGGGACTTCCGAGCGCCCGGGATTCTAGGAGCTTGTCGGGTAACCTACAAGCACGGGAGCGTTAGCGCCACGCACTCATGCCATCGCCGGAAACCAGCGGGGGTCCAGGCCATCGACACGCATGGCAGCCTCGTCTCGGACCCTGTCGAACGGGACGGTGCCGCGCCGCTCAAGCTTCGTCCGCAGCGTCATCGCGTAGCGGTGCGCTGACCGCTCGCGCTCCTGTAGCGGCCGCCTGGAATAGAGTTCGGGCGTCGCCCGCCGCCAGTCGACGTGATGACCGATTTCGTGGAGCAGCGTGCGATAGAGCTGCGTGGTACGCGTGGAGTCCAAGGTGGGCCGAATCGACCACCAGCGACGGCTCCTCGCAACCCGGTGTCCGTCGGCCGCCAATGCCGACAGCTCCTTCTGCTCATCCGGCGCGAGCGACGGACTCCACCGGATCTCCTGACGCAGGTCCTGAGCGTCGAGGTGGATCGCGCTGCCGGTGATCCCCGACACTTGGGTTCCGAACACCAGACGGCCCCATACCGGCCGCAGGAGATCCTGCTTGCGCGTCGGCTGGCGGAAGACGATGGCGGAGATGCCGGCACAGTCGTCGAGCGGCACCTCGGACAGCATCCGCGCCACGTCCTCGACCGTGCAGGCGTAGCAGCAATCGCGGGTCGGCGGTTCCACGAAGAACCACATCGTCCGCTCCCGGATCGTCCGCGAGCAGCGTACCGGGGCCTTCAGAACGTGGAAGAACGAGCGATCTCCGTACGCGTGCGGCTGCGGGATGACGTTCCGGTTGTCCTGACCGTGACCGCGTCTAGCCGTGCCGTCGTTGCGGTTGCGGCGGCGCGGGTCCCGACCCGGGCTGCTCAGCAACGATGCGGGGCGCCGTACCGCCATCCGGCGGAGTCTACCGGATCGGACGACCGGGCCTTCACCGGACGCTACAATGCGCTGCCGATGCAGGGTCCGGGCACGACCGAAGGCGCACCACCGTGAGCCGAGCACGACGGCGCCGACTGTTCCGGCTGCCGCGAGTCTCCACCTGGATCGCGCTGGCGATCGGGTTCGTCGGCCTCCTGGATCTGTCCTGGGGTGTCGCGCGGATGGTGGCGCCGGAGGTGGAGGTACTGAAGGTTGTCAACGAGAGCGGCGACGAGGTGTCCGGACTCGTCAGGATCTTCTCCGGCATTCTCCTGATCCTGCTCGCCAAGGGCGTGCTGGAGCGCCGGCGCTGGGCTTGGAGCGCCGCCCTGGGGCTCACCTCGGTCGTCACGGTGGTCAACCTGTATCGAGTGCTCCAAGCCGGCAGCATCTTCGTTTCCGGCCTTGCCCTTCCGGTATCCACGGTACTGGTGATCGCCGCCTTGCTGGCATTCCGCCGCACGTTCTGCGTGCGGGGCTCGACCCGTCTGAGCTACGGACAGATCGCGGCCGTCATCGCGGTCGCGCTGGCGCTGGCCTACGGGATCGTCGGCTCCTACCTGCTGCGGGACCAGTTCCACGGGATCCAGAGCTGGTCCGACGCCGTGTACTTCGCGCTGGTCGCGTACGTTACCCTGGGCTACGACTTCGACGTCGCCCAGATCTATCCGGTCGGCAGCGACGCCCGCTGGTTCACGGTGTCGATGTTCCTCATCGGCGTGACATTGTTCGTCACCGCGCTGTCGGTGACGCTGGGTCCGATCGTCGAAGGACGCATGAAGGGGGTGATGAGCCTGGTGAAACGGTTCCAACGGTTGAGCGACCACGTGGTGGTGTGCGGCTACAGCGGCGTCGCGGCCAGCGTCCTCGACGAGTTGCGCGACCGCAGCGTGATGGTCGTGATCGTCGACGACCGGGAAAAGATCGCGCAGAGTCTGCGCGGCAAGGGCCACGACGTGCTGGAGGAGGACCCGACGCTGCGCGAGACGCTGCTGGACGCGAACGTGCTCACGGCGCAGGCGGTGATCGCGGCCTTCGACAGCGACTCGACGAACACCTTGGTCGCCGTCAACGCCAAGGACCTGCGCGACGCCACCCCGAACGCTCGGTTCGCGATCCTGGTCCGCATCGAGGACGAGGAGAACGTCGACAAGGTGCGCCGCCTGGGCGTGGATCAGGTGATCTCGCCATCGACCCTCGGCGGGCGGCTGCTCGCGAAGCAGGCCCTGAGCCCGGACGCGGAGAGCGACGCGCCGGCCGAGTCGCGGTCCGAAGCCTGACGTGACGGCTCCACCCTCCCGTCCGCTCGACGGCCGGATCGCGCTGGTGACCGGCGGCACCCGCGGCCTGGGCCGCCACATCGCCGCGGCACTCCTCGCGGCCGGCGCGCGCGTGGCGATCACGGGCCGCGACGGCGAGCGTGCGCGGCAGGCAGCCGCAGACCTCCTCGCCTCCCACCCGCACGGCCAATGCGTGGGCTTCGGCTGCGATCAGAGTGACCCGGACGCGATCTCCGCCCTGCCGGCCGCGGTGCGGCGGGCGATCGGCGATCCGGACCTGCTGGTCAACAACGCGGCCGCGTTCGCCGGCGGCCGCGTCGCAACGATGACGCTGGACCAGTGGAACCGCTCGATCCAGACCAACCTGACCGGCGTGTTCCTCACGACCAAGGCCTTCCTGCCGGCGATGACCGAGCGCCGGCGCGGCGACCTGTTCATGATCGGCTCCATGAGCGGCAAGAAGGGCGATCCCGGCTCCAGCGCCTACGCCGCCGGCAAGTTCGGACTGCGCGGATTCGCGCAGGCGCTGCTGTACGAGGTGCGCCGCGACAACATCCGCGTCGTGGTGCTCAACCCCAGCAGCATCGACTCGGGCGCGGACGACGGCCCGCCTGCCGGCCCCGGCCTGCACCTGCACGCGGCCGATATCGGCGCCACCATCGTGCATCTCGCCGCGCTGCCCGGACGAACGCTGATCCGCGACATGGAGATCTGGGGCACCAATCCGTTTGCCGGCTGACAGCGAGCCGAGCGGGACTACTCTCTGAAGAGATCGGCATGGGAGCCGGTGCGCACCAGGCGCAATTCATCGCCCACGACCCGGTAGATCAAGAGCCAATCCGGCTCGATGTGGACCTCCCGATACCGCTGCCAGATGCCCCGCAGCGGATGATCGCGGTAGCGGGCTGCCAACGGCTCCTGATGGAGCAGAGTCGCCAACACCACGCGCAGCTTGCCGAGATCCTTTCGCCGTTTCGCAGCCTTCTTGACGTCGCGCTTGAACTGCGAGGATCGGACCGCCTTCAGCACATCAGATGCCGAGGTCGCGGAACAGCTCCTCGGCGGTGTCAAACCGCTCGCCTGAGCCCTCGTCCAACTCCTCTATCGCTTCGAGGGTGGCCGCGTTCGGTACCTGCACGGCGAAGGGCAGGCGCTTCTCATCGGCCACCCGCAACAGCAGCAGGCGAATGGCATCGGAGACCGACAGGCCCATCGCGTTGAGCGCCTCCGTGGCGCGCGCTTTGGTTTCGCTGTCGATCCTCGCTCGAACTACGGTGTTGGTGGCCAAGATTGAAACCCTCGACGTAGCTCCAATGTAGCCACATCTGAAGAGAAACCGTCAATCTCTGCGAACGGTTGACCGGTGACCCGTCCGGCCGTACTCTACAAATACGACTCAAGAGGTCCGATTTGCTGAAGATTCACCGCAAGCTGGAATACGCGCTGCTCGCCTTGCAGCACATGCGCATGGTCGGTGCGGCGGATGGCGCCGACCGCCTGGTGACGGCGCGCGAGCTGTGCGGGATCCATCCCATGCCCTTCGACGTGCTGTCCAAGGTGCTGCAGCGGCTCGCGCGCTGTGGCGTGCTGGCCTCCGCACAGGGGGCACAGGGCGGCTACCGGCTCCGCGCCGATCTGCGCCGCTATTCGCTGTACGACCTGAGCGAGGCGCTGCTCGGGTCCATGCGCTTCGCGAACTGCATGGACGAACGCTGCGAGTGCCAGCTCACCGGCTCCTGCACGGTCATCTCGGCCGTGGTCAACCTGGCCAAGCGGGTGGAGCGGCTCTACCGCGACGTGAGCGTCGACGAGCTGCTGGAAAGCGAAGAGGTCCACGACGAACGGGAGATCAGGGAGCGATTCACCCGCAGCCAGCAGGCGATGAGCCTGATGGCCGGCATCACCGCCGCTGGCCCGGTGCAGGAGCCCTTGATCCAGGAGACCTGATGGAAATCGTAGCGCACGATCAGCAGAGCACCCTGCAATCAAGTGAGCGGAGCGAACCTCACCCGAAGAGTGAGGAGTACCGCGCCGGCTTCCACACCGACGTGGAGACCGACGAGGTACCCAAGGGACTTTCCGCCGATACGGTGCGGCTGATCTCGGAGAAGAAGAACGAGCCCGCCTTCATGCTCGACTTCCGCCTGCGCGCCCTGGAGCGGTGGCAGGCGATGGAGGAGCCGTGGTGGCGCTTCGTCGACTACCCGCAGATCGACTACCAGGACATCCGCTACTACTCTGCGCCCAAGAAGGTCGGCGCCAATCAGAACGGCGACAACCCGAAGTCGCTGGACGACGTCGACCCGGAGGTGATCGCCACCTTCGAGCGGCTGGGCATCCCGCTGCTGGAGCAGAAGCGCCTGATGGGCGTGGCGATCGACGCCGTATTCGACTCGGTCTCCGTCGGCACCACCAACCAGGAGCAGCTCGAGAAGCTGGGGATCGTGTTCTGTTCCATGGGAGAGGCGGTGCAGGACTATCCGGAGCTGGTCCAGCGCTACCTGGGCTCCGTGGTGCCGACGGCCGACAACTACTTCGCGGCGCTGAACTCCGCGGTCTTCACCGACGGATCGTTCTGCTACATCCCGCGCGGCGTGCAGTGCCCGATCGACCTGTCCACCTACTTCCGCATCAACGCGGCGGAGACCGGACAGTTCGAGCGCACGCTGCTCATCGCCGAGGAAGGCAGCTCGGTGAACTACGTCGAGGGATGCACGGCGCCGATGCGCGACCGGAACCAGCTCCACGCCGCCGTCGTGGAGATCGTCGCGCTGGACGAGGCGACCGTGAACTACTCGACCGTCCAGAACTGGTACGCCGGCGACGAGGAAGGGCGCGGCGGCATCTACAACTTCGTCACCAAGCGCGGCCGCTGCTCAGGGAGGCGCTCCAAGATTTCGTGGACGCAGGTGGAGGCCGGCGCCGCCATCACCTGGAAGTACCCGAGCGTCATCCTGTCAGGCGCCGACTCGGTGGGCGAGTTCTACTCGGTCGCGCTCACCAATAACCGCATGCAGGCCGATACCGGCACCAAGATGATCCACATCGGGCCGCGCACCAGCAGCACGATCGTCTCCAAGGGCATCTCGGCCGACCGTTCGGTGAACAGCTACCGGGGCCAGGTGCGCGTCCAGCCCGGCGCCGACGGCGCCCGCAACTTCACGCAGTGCGACTCGATGCTCGTCGGGGACGAGTGCGTGGCCAACACCTTCCCGTCGATCGAGGTGCGCAACCCCACCGCGACGGTCGAGCACGAAGCGTCGACCTCCAAGATCGGCGCCGACCAGCTCTTCTACCTGGCGACCCGCGGCATCGACACCGAGGGCGCCATCTCGCTGCTGATCAACGGCTTCTGCAAGGAAGTGTTCCGCAAGCTGCCGCTGGAGTTCTCGGTGGAGGCGGTCAAGCTCCTGGAAATGAAGCTCGAAGGGAGTGTGGGCTGATGCTTGCCGCACGCGGCCTGGCCGCATCCATAGACGATACCCCGATCCTGCACGGTGTGGACCTGGACATCGGCGTCGGCGAGGTGCATGCGATCATGGGGCCCAACGGCTCCGGCAAGAGCACCCTGGCGCGGGTGATCGGCGGCCACCCCGACTACCAGGTCACGGCCGGAACGCTTCGGTACGAGATCAACCTGCGCCCGCGCGACCTGTTGACCATGGACGCCGACGCGCGCGCGCGCGAAGGAATCTTCATCAGCTTCCAGTACCCGATCGAGATTCCCGGCGTCTCCAACTCCGTGTTCCTGCGCGCCGCCTACAACGAGATCAGCCGCCACAACGGCCTGCCGGAGCTGGACCCGTACGACTTCGACCGCTTCCTGCGCGACAAGGCGCGCTCGGTCGGCATCGACGAGAGCTTCATCGACCGCGACCTCAACGTCGACTTCTCCGGCGGCGAGAAGAAACGCAACGAGATCCTGCAGATGGCCGTGCTCTCGCCACGCCTGGCGATCCTGGACGAGACGGATTCCGGGCTCGACATCGACTCGCTGCGCGCGGTGGCCGAGAGCATCGAGACGCTGCGCACCGGCCAGAACGCGATCGTGCTGATCACCCACTACCAGCGCCTGCTGGACTACATCACCCCCGATCGCGTGCACGTCCTGTCGGGCGGCTGCATCGTCCGCTCGGGGGGCGCGGAGCTGGCGCAGGAGGTCGAGCAGCGTGGCTACGACTGGCTGACCGCCTCCGTCGAGCCGGTGCGGGGATAGGAATGACCGTCGCCGAGCAGGCGCGCTCCTGGATCGCCGAGCTGATCGAGCGCGCCGGCCGCTTCGACGCCGAGCACGGCGGTCCTCCCTGGCTGCGAGCCCTGCGCCGGACCGGGCGCGAGCGGCTGGCGGCCGGGGGACTGCCGCTGGCCCGCGACGAGGCGTGGACCTACACCAACGTGCGGCCGCTGCTCGCCCAGCGGTTCCAGGACGCCGACGGGCACGCCGGAGAGACTGCGGAGACGGGCTGGCAGCCGCTGGCGGCCGCCGAGCAGGCGCCGGTCAGCGCGGTGAGCGACTATCCCCGGAACGCCTTCACCGCGATGAATCAGGCGTTCGCCGGCTCCGGCTTCGACGTCACCGTCCACGCCGGCCAATCCCGCTTCATCGAGATCGTGCATCGCCGGCGCCACAGGTCGGACGGCGGGACGCTGTACGCCGACGCCGTCCGCGTGGAGCTGGCGCCCGGGGCGCGCGCCACGGTGGTGGAGCGCTGGGAGCCGGCGGACCGGTCTGCCGACGCGCCGCACGTTGCCGCGGCAACGTTGCACGATCCCGCGGCAACGTTGCACGTTCCCGGCTCCGAGCTGGTGATCGCGCCCGGCGCCACGCTGCGTTACTACCGGCTGGCGCAGGACGACCCGAAGGCGTTCGGCTTCGGCTCGCTGCGTGCCGCCGTGGGGGCCGACGCGGAGCTCGACCTGGCGCTGATAGGCGGAGGGATGGCCATCGACCGGATCGAAGTGACCGTCGCGCTGCTCGCCGGCGGCGCGCGCGCCCGCCTGGGCGGCGCCGCCGTGCTGTCGGGCCCCGCGCACGGGGCGATCCACACCTGCGTCCAGCACCACGCTCCCGAGTGCTCCAGCGACCAGCTCTTCAAGACGGTGCTGCTCGACGGTGCGCGGTCTGCCTTCCAGGGCACGATCGAAGTGGACCGCGTCGCCCAGGGCACGGACGCCTTCCAGTTGAGCAACACGCTCCTGCTGCATCCGGACTCCCGCGCGGACGCGCGGCCCCAGCTTCGCATCGGGGCTGACCAGGTGCGGTGCACGCACGGCGCCACCTCGGGACCGCTGGCCCCGGAGCAGCTTCACTACCTGCAGAGCCGCGGTCTCCCCCGCAGCACGGCCACCGCCATGTTGGTACGCGGCTTCCTGGATGAAGTGAACCGCCGGATCGAAATCCCCGAGATAGCGGCTGCCCTGCAGGCACGGCTTGACCGCGGCCTCGCCAGCCTGGAAGCCGCGTGATGGCCGCCCGCCATGCACCCGCCGGGCATGCAGCGGTCGACGCGACCGCCGTGCGTGGTGACTTCCCGATGCTGGAACGGCTCGTGCACGGCAGGCCGCTCGCCTACCTGGACAACGCCGCCACCACTCTCAAGCCGCGTGCGGTGATCCGGGCGGTGACCGATCACTACCAGGAGGAGGTCGCCAACATCCACCGCGGCGTCCACTACCTGAGCCAGCGGGCCACCGCGCGCTACGAGGCCACGCGCGAACGCGTCCGCGACCTGATCGGCGCGCGCACGACGGAGGAGATCATCTTTACGGCCGGCACGACCGCAGCCATCAACCTGGTCGCGCAGAGCTGGGGTGACGCCAACCTCCGTGACGGGGACGAGATCGTCGTCACCGAGATGGAGCATCACTCCAACATCGTGCCGTGGCAGATGGCCTGCCAGCGGCGCGGCTGCGCACTGCGCGTGCTGCCGATCCTGGACGACGGCAGCCTGGACCTCGATGCGGTGGAGCGGGTGCTGTCGCCACGCACGCGGCTGGTCGCCGTCACGCTGGCCTCCAACGCCCTCGGAACAGTCGTCCCGGTGGCCGGCCTGGCCGCGGCGGCCCGCGAGCGCGGCGCGGTGGTGCTGGTCGATGCCGCACAGGCGGTCGCCCACACGCCGATCGACGTTCAGGCCCTCGACTGCGACTTCCTGGCGTTCTCCGGCCACAAGCTGTACGGGCCGACGGGCGTCGGTGTGCTCTACGGCCGGCGCGAGCTCCTGGAGGAGATGCCGCCGGTGACCGGCGGCGGCGACATGATCCGGTCCGTCGCGTTCGAGGGGAGCACCTACGCTGAACTGCCCAACCGGCTGGAAGCGGGGACGCCGAACATCGCCGGCGTCATAGGCCTTGGCGCCGCGATCGACTACGTGCAGGGCCTGGGCTTCGACTGGATCGAAGAGCGCGAGCGCCGCCTGCTGCGCGCCGCGACCGACGCGCTGCAGGCGATCGATGCCGTACGCGTGATCGGCACCGCGGCCGACAAGGCGCCGGTGCTGTCGTTCGTGGTCGGCGACATCCATCCACACGACCTGGGCACGATCGCGGACGACGAAGGGGTCGCGATCCGCACCGGACACCACTGCGCACAGCCGGTCATGGAACGCTTCGGCGTGCCCGCCACGGCGCGCGCGTCGTTTGCGTTCTACAATACGGGCACGGAGATCGGGGCGCTCACGCGCGCGATCGACCGCACCATGGAGGTATTCGCGTGAGCGACCGTGTTGATTCCGGACAGGCTGACTCAGGACGGGCTGAGCTGTACCAGCAGGTGATCCTTGAGCACAACCGCAACCCGAGGAACTACGGGCCACTCTGCGACGCCACCAACAGCGCCGAGGGCGACAACCCGTTGTGCGGCGACCGCTTCACGATCGATTTGCGCCTGGACGAAGACGGCAAGGTGGCGGCCATCGGCTTCTACGGCGCAGGATGCGCCATCTCCAAGGCGTCCGCGTCCCTGATGACCGAAACGGTCACCGGCATGAGCGCCGACGAGGTGACCGCACTGTTCGAGCGCTTTCACGACCTGGTGCGCGGGCGCCTCGACTCCACCCGGCACTCCGAGCTGGGCAAGCTGCAGGTGTTCTCCGGCATCTGGGAGTACCCGGCGCGGGTGAAGTGCGCGATCCTGTCCTGGCACGCGCTGTCCAGCGCGCTCGTCGGCGGCGGTGCCGTCACCACGGAGAGTTGAGGTCCACCGCCGTGCCCGTCGCCATTCTCACGCAGTTCACCCCCAATCCGAACGCGATGAAATTCATCCTCAACCTGGACGTGAAGAGCACCGGCAAGATCACGTTCGAGGGGCCGGAGCAGGCAACAGGCGTGCCGCTGGTGGAGCGGCTGTTCGAATTGCCGTACGTCCGCCAGGTGCACCTGTTCGAGAACGTCATCACCGTCAGCAAGGACGAAGACACCGACTGGCAGGACGCAGCCGATCAGATCAAGGAGATCGCCGGCAGCGAGATCCAGTCCCACGACCCCGACTTCACCCCGCGGCAGCCGGAGCGCAGCCGTGACGATCTGCCCGACGACATCAGGGCCATCGAAGACGTGCTCGACCGAACGGTGCGGCCCTACCTGCAGGGCGACGGCGGCGATCTGGACGTGCTGGCGTACGAGGACAAGCGGGTGGTGGTCAGCTATCAGGGGGCCTGCGGGAGCTGCCCGGCATCGGAATCCGGCACGCTCAGCGCGATCCAGGGGATCCTCCGCGACGAGATCGACCCGGAGATCGAAGTGGTCTCCGCCACGTTCTGACGCACCCACCGGGATGGCAGGCAATTCATGCAGAACGGCTCCGCACCGGCGGCGACCCTGCTCCCTGCAGCGACCCCGTTCCCTGCAGCGACCCTGTCCCCCGTGGCCATCCTGTCCGATGCCGGCTATCAGACCTATCTGGGCAGCTACTCCGCTCTCGACCGCTACTTCCGCACCGACGGGTCCCCATCCGAGATCGTCCTCACGCGCGGTGACCTGATCGCGCTGGCCCGGCTGTTCGACGAGCTGACCTTCCCCGGCTTTCCGCTGGAGCACGCCGCCACGCGAACCGGCGACCGCAGCGTCTTCTTCCGCTGCGCCGACGACTCGGAGCCGTGGCCGCGCAACCCGTTCACGGTGCTGGACCTGCGCTACGACCCGCGGACCGGGGTGTTCCACGACCCGCACGGCATCTACGGCGACCTGCGGCGCGCCGAGCTGGTACCGGTGCCGGGAGTGCACGCGGAGTGGGTACGCCTGACCGAGGCGGCCCGCTTGGTGTCGCGCTACCATTACGCGGCCGATCCGGCCGGCCTCACGTTGCGCCGGGAACCTCCCCCGGTCGCTCCCGAGTACCAGCGGCAGATCCTCTGCGAGATCCTGAATTCCCCCTACCCGGAGAAGGGACTGGACCTGCTGCTGCAGGCCGGACTGGTCGAGCTCTGGTGGCCGGAGCTCAGCGCCCTGGCCGGCGTCGACCACGCCAAGGAACATCATCCCGAAGGCGGCGGCTGGCAGCACACGCTGGCGACCTTTGCCCACCGCAAGCGCGCGGACCTGATCCTGTCGCTGGCGCTGCTGCTGCACGACGTTGGCAAGGCGAGCGCGCGCCCGATCGGCCGCAAGCGCTTCTTCGCTCACGCCGACATCGGCGCGCAGGTGGCGCGGAGGTTCCTGCGGCGGCTAGGCTTCGATCAGCCGGTAGTCGATGAGGTCGGGTTTCTGGTCCGGTACCACATGATGCCGGGCGCCATGCGGGAGCGCGGTGCAAGCCCTGGGCGCCGCGCCCTGTTGGAGCGCATCATGGCCGAGCCGGCCTTTCCCCGTCTTCTGGAACTGTTTCGCGCCGACACCCTGGCGACCTTCTCCAGCCCGGAGCCGTATTACCGGGCGTGCAGGATCTACCGCAGCTACCGCGGAGGAGGTCCGGCTGACGAGGCACCGGTTTGGAAAAAACAGAATCGGCCGCCGCACGGGCGACGGCCGACAGGATCCAGGCGGCGCCGCGTACGGCGCCGCTCCGGTCAGAACGGGTAGCGGACCGCTACATCTCCATCGCCATCTCCATCGCCATCGCGGAGAAGTTATCGAAGCTGGCCGCGAGCGACCTCGTGCCAACGACGATCATACTGTGCCTCTTGTCTTCAAGTGACTCACCCAACGTGAAGTGCCACCAACCCGTACAGCCGAATGGGTCCTTCACCCAGACATCTCCACTGCCCGAATCAAAGCGGATCGCGGAGATGATATCGGGGCTGAGCAGATGCGCCTCGTCCACCAGCAGCATCGGATGGACGCTGAAGGAGTTGTTCATCGCCAGCAGGCAGCGCCGAAACAGCGCCGAGCGAAACACTACCCCGGAAGAGGCTGAGGGGACAGCATGAAACGAGGCTCCGACCAAGGAGGAGGGTAACTATTCAGCCGTGGCGGACGGTCTGAGGCAGGGAGGGATCATGGGGCGGCCTTCGAAGACGGACCTGAGGGCGTCGAGCACGTTGCCGCCGTTCTTGCGGATCGTGGAGATATAGGCTCTGGTCCGGCAGAAGGCGGCTGCACCTTCAGCGCTGCGGAACGTGCCGGAGATCTTCTGCTGAACTTTCATCATGCGCAGGTCGCGTTCGGCCTGGTTGTTGGTGAACGGTACGCGAAAGTCGTACATGAAGGCGAGCACCGATCGCCAGCGGCCGGACAACCGGAGCAGGAGATTGCGCGCGGAGGCGCTGACCCACTACGCCGAGCACGCGAAGCGGGGCAAGCAGGCCGCGCTAGGCCGGTGACGAGATCGGCATCTTGGCGGACTTCGCGGGGACCGCGCTGCACGATCACTGGCAGAGCTACTTTCGCTATCAGTGTGGGGCACGCGCTGTGCAACGCTCATCATCTGCGCGAACTGACGTTCATCGAGGGTAACTATTCAGCCGTGGCGGACGGTCTGAGGCAGGGCGGGATCATGGGGCGGCCTTCGAAGACGGGCATGAGGGCGTCGAGCACGTTGCCGCCATTCTTGCGGATCGTGGAGATATAGGATCTGGTCCGGCAAAAGTCGGCTGCACCCTCAGCGCTGCGGAAGGTGCCGGAGATCTTCTGCTGGACTTTCATCATGCGCAGGTCCCGTTCGGCCTGGTTGTTGGTGAACGGTACACGGAAGTCGTACATGAAGGCGAGCACCGATCGCCAGCGGCCGGCGAGCCGGAGCAGGAGATTGCGCGGTTTACTTTGCTTCTTGCGGCCCCGCTTCTTGGGCGTGCCGGGTGGCGCCGGAGGCGGCGGCGGATTGGCGGCCAGCCCAGCGTTGATGATCCTGCGGTACTCAGCGGCGAATCGTCGGCGCTCAGGCCGGTACAGCCGCCGGCGTCCGTCCTGCTGCGCACCGCACGGTCCACCGCAGCGTTCACGGTCAGCAACAACTCCTTGAGCTCTCCGGCCCACGGCTGGCGGTACTGTCGACACGTGGTTCAAAGGCAAGCCGCAGATGGCCTCGATCACGTTTCGTCCTGCGAGCTGGAAGAAGGCGTATCGGTTCGTCATCAAGCGCACGCCGATCCTCGACAAGGACGACCGACAGCTGTACTTGGCCGATAAACTGATGGACTGCGCAGGTACTCCTACTATATCGTGGTGACCAACTCGAACGGTAAGCGTCCGCTGAACGCCACCTTACGAGGGCTGAAGTGAGCTAGACTGGGACGAGTCGGCGATCGAGTCCTCGCCTTGAATGCGAGGACTCGATCGCACGGCCGCTAGCAGGTCCGCGACGAAAGACGTTGATCGTAAGCAGGAGGCTATAGGCCAGCCCACCAGCTACTCATCCATCTCCTTTTTCTTAGTCGCTCGCCTTCCGCCTTCTCGTAAGGCGTAGCAGGCGGCTTCCTATTCGGATCAGGCGGGGCTCCTATGCCCACTTTGGCGACGAATATCACTACAATCAGTACTATTCCCGCCACTATTGCTATCATCATGGTGTGGTCTCCTTACCAGCCGTAATATGTCGAGACAAAGGCTCGCACATCGGCGGCTCTGGCTTGTGCTTGCGTATTCGTCACCGCGATCCAGTCGGCTACAATGCCTTCGCATTTGTCCTGCGTTGTGGTAACGCGCATAGGTGGCCCCTTCTTGACTTCCGGTTCGTCAGGGTAAATGACAGACAAGGCCCATGCAAGGGACGCAGGCAACGTGCATCGCATCATTCCTTTAGCTTCGGCGTCCTTCTCCGCCTTCTTCTCGTCGCACTCGGCCGGCTTCAACACTCCAGCCTCCGCCAACACTTTGCCCTTGTATACGCACTCGGGCTTCTCCTTGTGCTCGATATACGTGCATTCCGCGGTGCTGTGTGCCGGCGAGGTGTGAGAGTCTTCGCACCAGATGACGTTCCCCTTCTCGTGCCCGGGATCGCAGGAAGTTCTCTGGAAATCATACCTGCTCCCTGAACCGCTGTAGCACTCCCACCCGATCCTCTCGATTCCCCAAAGCGTCGTATTCGCAATGGCGACACAAGCGGCCCTGGTGATCGTGCCGTGGACAACTTCTTCGGCCTTTCTGTCATCGATACACTTCTTCGTCTTCTTGGTCTTCTTGGTGGTGGCGGACACCCGCGGTGACCAACCGCTCTTGCCTTGGGCGTTCGCGGCGCGTACATGGAAGTAGTAGACCGTGCCTGGGTTCAGGCCGGTCAACGTCACCGACGTTGACGAGGTGCTCTCGTGCGTCCATGTACGATCGCTCGTGGCGGTGTATGTGTAATGATATCTGGTCGCACCGTTCACCGCAGGCCACGAGAACGCAATCTGATTTTCTCCGGGAGTAGCACTCGGCTTCCCTGGCGTCCCTGGCTTGCTCGGGCGCGGTATCGTCTTGGTAATGGTTCGAATCTGCTTCGACCAAGCGCTGTTGCCACGGCTGTTCGTGGCGCGCACCTTGAAGTCGTAACGCGTGCCGGGGTCCAGGCCGGTCACGATCGTCGACGTTGACGAGGTGCTCCCGCGCGTCGCCCCACCACCGGACGCCTTCTTGTATTCGTACTCGTAGCTCGTCGCACCACTTGCCGCAGGCCACGAAAACACTATCCGCGTCTCCCCGGGCGTAGCACTCGGCGTCCCCGGCCTGCTCGGCCTGCTCGGTGCCGGCTCCGTAGGCGCCGCGCGGGAGACCGTCCAGTCGAAGGTCTCGGTGTCGGAGCCTGCGCTGTTGGTCGCCTTGTAGGTGACATAGGGATACGTCTTGGGAGTCCCGCCGATTACGCCGGTTACACTGCGGCTTGACGCGCTCCATGTCAACCCGTTCGGGTATCCCGTCAGCGCGTAGGTGATCGGCGGAGTGCCGCTCGCAGCCGTCAGCGTCAGGTCGATCGAATCGCCGACCCGGTTGCTCTTGTCGCCGATGCTCGGCAGCGTCGGCGCCACCGTAACGGGCGGCGCTGCGGAGACCGTCCAGTCGAAGACTCTCGTGATGGACCCCGCGGTGTTCTCCGCCCGGTAGGTCACCCCGTGGTACGTCCTGGTACTGCCGCTGACCGTGCCGCTTAGCTCGCGGCTCGATGCGTCCCACTTCAGCCCGCTCGGGTACTGCCCTATCAGCTTGTAGGTGATCGGTGGGGTGCCGCTCGCCAACGGCAGCGTCAGTTCGATCGAATCGCCGACTCGGTTGCTCTTGTCGCCGATGCTCGGCAGCGTCGGCGCCGTAGCCGGGCAGTAGTTCGTGCACTTGCTGGATACCGACTTGCAGTCCCCCTGACACTGAGCGCACGTCGCCGGCCAACTGGCGGCGCCGGCCCCGCACTTCAGCTCTTCGCAGTCCGGCGCGCTCATCCGCGTGCCGTTGACCGAACAGACCGGATTGGCGCTCAGCCACCGGTTCGCCCGCGCCTTCTTTTCCGAACACTGAATCTGAGGATCGTGGTGCGTGCTCGTGTAGTCGCTGATTCCGGTCATGGTGCCGGACGTGTAGCCGCCTTCGGAGGCGCCGGCAGGCATCGTGCACTGGATCGAGTGCGTGTGCGGATCGATGCGCGTGCACGTCGCGTCAACCTCCCGCTCGCAGGTTCCAGTGACTTCCCGCTCGCACGACCCGTCAACCTGCCGCGTGCACGTCGCGTTCACCTGCCGCGTGCAGGTCCCCGTGACTTCTCGCGTGCACGTTGCGTCGACTTCGCGCGTGCACCTGTCCCGGTACGTTTCGGTCTCCCACGCACAGCGCCGTTCGGGCTGGCACACCCGTCTTTCCACGTCCCTGCATATGTTCGTGCGAAGGTACGGGTTCCAGGAGCAGACCCGTTCCGTCTTCGTCGTGCACACCTCGGCGGTGTGGCACCGGTAGACGCGCCGGGTCTTACTACACCAGTACGATTCGGTCTCCTTGCAGGCGTAGGTTTCAGTCTGCAGGCAGCGGTACGTCTCGGTCTTCCTGCAGGGATACCCCTCGGTCTTCTTGCAGGCGTACGTTTCGGTCTGCAGGCAACGGTACGTCTCGGTCTTCTTGCAGCCATACGGCTCGGTCTGCTTGTCCGCGACCGCCGGCGCGAGGATGCCGACCAGCAGCACCGCCACGATCGCCGCGCAGAGTACGATCTTCGCTCGTCTCATGGTTCGTTTCTCCCTGTAGTCGTTGGTTGGGGTTGTCGAAGCGCGGACCGCCGTGCTATCTCATGGGGGCACCCTCCCTGCCGGCCCGCGCGTGGCACGTGCTTGGCGGCAGTCAGCGCGCAGGCCAGCGGCAGGGATCACGGCGCACCAGGGCGCCGGTGTCTGTTCAGGATCGGGAAGGAAGTCGGACCGTCCGGCAGCAGACGGCATCACGGCAGGTAGACGGTCACCGAGACCGTCGCGGCACCCGTGGTGGAGACGCTCATCCACGCATAGCCGAACGAGAACCACGTGAACTGATCGACGGCGGCCGACACCACAGGCGGCGTCGGGTTCATGTCGTAGTTCACGCTCACGCCGAACTCGCCCGGCGTGCCGCAGCCGGACAGCAGGCAGCAGCACAGCCCGATGCACCACGCCGCGGTGCGCCACCGGGTCACCCGCGAAGCGGCCGGCGGGCGCAATGAACTTCCCAAAGAGAAGAGGCGCCGACGCTCCGGCCCTCCGGCCTTGTCGGAGCCACCGTCATGCCTTCTTCGCCTTCGCGGCCTGTGCCGCGCGGCGCAACTCGTCTTCGATGAGCTCGGCCAGCGTCGCGAACGGCACCGCGCCGCCCACGAACCGCCCGTTGACGAACAGGGCAGGCGTCCCGGACACCCCGACCGCGTCGCCGGCGCGCACGTCGGCCAGCACCGCGTCGTAGTGGCGCCCGGAGTCCAGGCATTCCCCGAACGACTCCGCGTCCAGGTCCAGCCGCTCCGCCTTCGCTTTCAGGTCCGCAGCGCCCAACGCGCCTTGGTCCGCGAACAACAGATCGTGGAACTCCCAGAAGCGCCCTTGCTGGTGAGCGCAGAGCGACGCCTCGGCCGCCTTCCAGGCGTTCGGATGGATGCCGGTCAGCGGGTAGTGCCGGTACACGACCCGCACCGTGTCGCCGTAGTGGCGTTTCACTTCGTCCAGCACCGACGCCAGCCGCGCGCAGTAGGGGCACTCGAAGTCCGAGAACTCGACGACCGTCACCGGCGCATCCGCCGGCCCGTGGGCAGGGAACCCGTCGGCCGCTACCTCGATGCGCAGCGGCTCCAGCAGGTACGCCACCGCGTAGCGGCGCTCCAACTCGGCGTAGGCCGCCGCGCGGGCGCCCTCGACCGCTTGGCGTTCCAGGTAGGAGCGTATCTGCGGCCCGATCTGCTCCAGGGGCTCGGTGATGCCGCGGTCCCGATGGAAGGCGCGCACCTCGGCCTCGGTCACCGGCTCGGCCGCTTCGTCGAAGCGGGCGGCCAGCGCCTCGGCCGAGATGCCGAGCCGGGCGGCCTCCATCGTGCGCAGCCGCGCGTAAACCAAGTCGCGCAGGATCGTCTGCAACGCTTCGTCGCGGCTGCGCTGGGCGTCCAACTGGCAACGTCGCAGGGCTGCGTCGTGCTCTTCGATCGCGGACGCGGCAGCCGCGTGCAGATCGGCCAGGCTCAGTGCCTCCGCGCCCCCGATCCGGGCCGCCGGATCAGCCCACGCCGTCAGCGCCGACAGCAGCAGCGCCAGCGCCGAACCGAGCGTCCTTTTCACGCACGCAGCTTCCCGCCCCCGCAGGGGTGCCGGGGCTTCGGAAACCGGCGCGCAGAGGCGGGCCGATGGCCTCGCCTTCCTGCCGGAACCTGTCAGGTATCGATAACGGCGATTACCGCTACCGACTCAGCCTTGGGGCATGGATAGCGGGCTTGAGCACTCCCCACGTCTCCCTGACCGTCCGGCTCAACAGATCTCGGCAACGGTGAGCGCCTCGCGCTCGCTGTCCCTCGCCCGTGCTACACGACCTTCGGCGGCAGTTGCAGCATCTCGGCGGCACGGCGTGCGGCGCGGTCGCCCCGTCGGTCGTAGCCAGCCGTCGTCTGGACGCTGGCATGGCCCACGAGTCGCTGCACGGCTGACATGTCGGCGCCGGCATCAAGCAGTTCGCCGACGAGCGATCGCCGCAGGTCGTGCGGCGAGAACATCGGCACGCCGGCTCGTTGCGCCAGCGCGCGCAGACGCAGGCGCACCGACTGCGCCGTGAGTCGGCGCCATTGGATGCGGCCGCCCTTGGCAACGGGCGCGAGCAAAGCCCCTGAGGCATCGCCCCGGTGGCGAATCCACGCATCCAGGACGACCTTGGCGCCGTTGATCGCGTAGACATGGCGCTGGTGCCCACCCTTGCCGGTGACGGTGATCGTGCCGTCGGCCTTGTCGTAGTCCTCCAGATCGAGGCTGACGAGTTCGGACCGTCGCAGGCCGGCGCCGTAGAGCAGCGCCAGCATGGCCGCATCACGCGCGCCGGTCGGGGTGTCGAGGTCGCAGCCGTCGAGCATTGCAGCGATCTCGTCAGCGGCGACATGGCGCCCGCGGGGAAGACGCCGCACCTTCGCAAGCGGCACATCGGTAATCCGCGCCTGGTGCTCAACGCTGATGAGGCCGGCGCGCCATGCGCAGCGGGCGACGCCGCGCAGTGCCGACAGCATGCGGTTGATGGTGGCCGGCGCAGCGCCGTTGTCGATCATCTTGCGCTTGATGGCGATGACGTGATCGGCGGTGAGGAGGTGCCATGGTGTGGTGTCGATGGAGCCGGCGCCTTGTGTGACCACGGCGGCCGCTTGGGAGAGTGCCGTCGCCATACCCCGTCGGCCGGATTCTGCGAGCCCACCAAGGTAGACTTGTGCGGGATTCGTGCCGGCGACCGGCCGAGGCGTCAGCGCCGCGACGGTGCCCGGCGACGCGATGGACCGCTGGTCGCGGCTACTCGTCGTGGCCACTGGCAGGCCGGAACCTGCTGTGGAGTCAGCCGGCGGTTCCATTGCGGCCCGGACGGCGCACTGCCTCTCGACGAGGTCGGCGAGGCAGTGCACGTTCGGGGAAAGCACAGCGATTCGCTCGTCAAGCCGCTGGTCGGCGGCGGCGATCTGATCGGCAAGCAGGCGACAGCGGGAGGTGCAAGCGGTGAAGATGACGCCCGTGGCGAAGGTGACGACGACGGTGATCCAGTCAGCGGACATGCGACTCCCCAAGCCGCCGGGATGGTATCGGTGGTTCCGGCCGGTGGGGAAGCTTGACACCAGCGCCACGTAGTGCTACCATCTATGCATGATTGGCGGAGCTGCTCCACGCTACTTGGCCGCAGATCGCCCGTTCGGTAGCGGTAATCGCCGTTATCGGCACTAAATATTCTGCTCCGATCAGTTTCGCGACCAAGCGCTGGCGTCCGTCTGCAGATCATGGCCGGCCGCTTTCTGAGGGATTTCCTGTCCTATGACAGGCATAGTTCGGCGCAGTTGCGGATTTTCTTAGCGGTCCCCTGTAGCTTGCACACACGCCGGTGGCGTTCGTAGAAGAGCCGCTTCTCCTCCACAAGGGGATGGGCTTCCAGACCTCGGGAGACGCGATGGGGCAGCCGCTCCCTCTGAAGTGGTAGTCGGCCGACCGATACTGTAGCTTCAGCGTCGGCAGGGATGAGAAGGAACAGCCCGGCGTGGGCGGCAATGGAGACCGCCCGGTTGATCGCCGGCACCATCGCGAGCAGCCACTCTCGACGGAGTGCGCCAGGCGCACTCCACCGTGTACCGCGTGCTGAGCGCCGAAGGGCTGATGAGCAAGAGTGCCGTCGCGGCCGATGGCGCCGATCGGCGCTTCTCCTATCAGTTCCGCTGGCCAGTTGTGGATTGGCGACGTTCCTACTCGGCCCGTCGGTCGCCGACGGGCGCAGGCGCCGCAAGTGCTACCTCATCGGCTTCATAGACGACGCGACCGGCGTCTGCCCGTTCGCCGCCGAGAACACCGCTGCCTTCCTACCGGTGTTCAAGCAGGCGCTGATCCTTCGCGGCCTGCCGTAGCGGCAGACGTGGACAACGGCGCCAACTATCGCTCCCGGCACCCTACATCTCTGCCTCCGCAGCACAAACGCGCCCAACGTCGCGCAAGGAGTGATCCCCCGGGACGGCTTTTACTCCGACCCGCGTTCTATCTGAGTACATCCAGGGTAACTATTCAGGCGTAGTGGCAGCCCATGGGTCAGCGTAACCACGACCTGAAGATTGTAAGTTGTCTCGGGCGCTGTACGTGTTCGGCATTGCTGGTCTATTCTCGCGGTCGGGAGGGACGCAATGGACGCGAGCTTCAAGCTCACGCGCCAAGAGATAGGTGCGGCCTACGATGCTGGCCGAGACGCGGTCATCGCGTTGATCGAGGCTCTCATCGAGCGTTACGAGCAGCGGATCACGGCGCTGGAGCAGGAACTCCAGGAACTGAAGAAGGACAGCCACGACAGCGGCAAACCGCCGTCGCGAGACAGCTTCGAACGCAAGCAACACAGCCGCACGGCCTCTCGCCGGCAGCGAACCGGAAAGCGTCACGGGGGTCAGCCGAACCATCCTGGTGCGACCTTGAGCCAGAGCGAGCATCCCGACCTCGTCACCGTGCACGCGGTGGACCGGTGCGGTTGCGGACGATCGCTGGCCGACGAGCCGGTGGCCGACTACGAACGTCGGCAGGTGTTCGAGGTGCCGCCGCTGGCGGCGCAGGTCACCGAGCACCGCGCCGAGCGCAAACGCTGCCCGGACTGTGGGAAGATCGCGGTGGCCACATTCCCTGAGCCGGTCCGGCAGCCGGTGCAGTACGGCGAGCGGCTGCAAGCGGTGGCCGCATACCTGAAGAACTACGGGTTGCTGCCGTATCAGAGGGCGGCCGAGTGGTTCGCGGACCTGTTCTCGATCCCGATCAGCGTCGGCACGTTGGTGAACATCAACGCCACCTGCGCCGAGCGCTTGGCGGGCGTCAGCGAGATGATTCGTGAAGCGATCGGCGGCCAGCCGGTGGTCGGCTTCGATGAGACCGGGATGAGCGTCGACGGCCACCTGCGGTGGCTGCACGTGGCGAGCACGGAGCGGCTGACCCACTACGCCGAGCACGCGAAGCGGGGCAAGCAGGCCGGTGAGGACATCGGCATCTTGCCGAACTTCGCGGGGATCGCGCTGCACGATCACTGGCAGAGCTACTTTCGCTATCAGTGTGGGCACGCGCTGTGCAACGCCCATCATCTGCGCGAGCTGACGTTCGTCGAGGAACAGTACCGCCAGCGGTGGGCCGGTGAGCTCAAGGAGTTGCTGCTGAGGATGAACGCTGCGGTGGACCGTGCGCAGCAGCAGGGACGCCGGCGGCTGTACCGGCCTGAGCGCCGACGATTCGCCGCCGAGTACCGCAGGATCATCAACGTTGGGCTGGCCGCCAATCCGCCGCCGCCTCCGGCGCCACCGGGTACGCCCAAGAAGCGGGGCCGCAAGAAGCAGAGCAAGCCGCGCAATCTCCTGCTCCGGTTGTCCGGCCGCTGGCGATCGGTGCTCGCCTTCATGTACGACTTTCGCGTACCGTTCACCAACAACCAGGCCGAACGCGACCTGCGCATGATGAAAGTTCAGCAGAAGATCTCCGGCACGTTCCGCAGCGCTGAAGGTGCAGCCGCCTTCTGCCGGACCAGAGCCTATATCTCCACGATCCGCAAGAACGGCGGCAACGTGCTCGACGCCCTCAGGTCCGTCTTCGAAGGCCGCCCCATGATCCCTCCCTGCCTCAGACCGTCCGCCACGGCTGAATAGTTACCATCCAGGGTCTGTTAACCCCGGCATATTCGCGCAGGAGTGGAGAAAAAGTAGGCGCGTCCGCCGATTTGCAGTAGAGTCAAGCTTCCCCACCGGCCGGGTCGGACCGGCGTTGGCATGGGAGAAACACGGACGCGGGCGTAGACTGGGACGAGTAATCTTGAGGGGGCGCGAAGTAGGCCGGCGCGTCACTGGAGTAGCGCCCTGCGGGGCGAACCCGTTGTCAAGCTTGGTCCCGAGGCCCGTGGCGTTGTCATTGGTGAGGGTCTGCATGCGGCGCAGTCGACGTGCTGATCCATCCCGGTAAGGAGAATGCTCAGTTTGTTCACGCCTCGGCCGCTCCGCTCATCCACAGGAGAGACTGATGGCACGACGCAACCGCAGAGGCAAACGGAGCGGCAAAGGCAATCGCTCGGCGCGACCGCAGCAGGTGCACCCCAACGCGGCAGGCTTGGACGTGGGCGCCACCGAGGTGTACGCGGCGGTGCTCGCCGAGCGCGACGAGCAGCCGATCCGATCGTTTGCGACCTTCACCCGCGATCTGCATGAGTTGGCCGATTGGCTGAGCGCCTGCGAGGTAGACACGGTGGCCATGGAGTCCACCGGCGTGTACTGGATCCCCGTGCACCAGATCCTGGAAGCACGCGGCTTCGAGGTGGTGCTGGTCAACGCCCGCCACGTGCGCTCGGTGCCCGGCCGCAAGAGCGACGTGTCCGACTGCGAGTGGCTGCGCTACCTGCACTCGGTCGGCTTGCTGCGCGGCTCGTTCCGACCGGCTGACGAAGTGTGCGCGGTGCGCTCCCTGTTGCGCCATCGCGACGGCCTGGTCAAGACCGCCGCACGCAGCGTGCTGCATATGCAGAAGGCGTTCGATCAGATGAACATCCATGTGCATCACGCGATCTCCGATCTCACCGGGTACACGGGCTTGGCCATCACCGACGCCATCCTGGCCGGAGAGCGCGACCCGTCGCGCTTGGCGGCGCTGGCCCACCCGCGGATCAGAGCCAGCCGCCACACGTTGATCAAGGCGCTGGAGGGCGATTGGCGATCCGAACATCTGTTCACGCTCCGGCACGCACGCCAGACCTACGCTCACTACCAACAGCTTGTCAGCGAGTGTGACCAGGAGATCGAGGCTCGCATCCGCGCCTTTGAGCAGACGCACGAACCGCCGGCCGCGACCTCCATGGACCCCCAATCCCCGCAGGCGCCCTCGGAGCCGCCTGAGCCGACGGCGCAATCGTTCAACGTGCCCGCCCACCTCACACGGCTGTTCGGCACCGACCTGACCCTCATTCCCGGCATCGGCCCCACCACCGCGCTGGTCCTGTTCAGCGAGCTCGGCCCTGATCTGTCGCGGTTCCCGACCGCCTCGCAGTTCGCGTCCTGGCTGAACCTGTGTCCGCAGACCAAGATCACCGGCGGCAAGGTGATCAGCTCTCACACCGGTCCCGGCGTCAACCGCGCGGCGCAGGCGCTGCGCATGGCAGCCCAGACGCTCTACCGCAGCCACTCGGCGCTCGGAGAGTTCTTTCGCCGCAAACGTGCGCGCGTCGGCACACCGCAGGCGATCACCGACACCGCCCACAAGATGGCGCGCATCATCCACCACCTCGTGACCCGCCACGAACTCTACGATGACCGTATTCTGTTCGGCCAACAGCACCAGGACCGAAAACGCCATGAGCGCCGACTTCGCAATCAGGCGCGCGCACTCGGCTTCAACTTGGTCCCGGAGACTGCCTGATTCTGCTTGTTTCTAAGGAGGTGTTACAAACAACACCACCACAAAGGACGGGACACGCCGTGGGTGAGACTCTACCGATCTTTTCGACGACCTTCAACGGCTCGGTGCAGGTCGAAGCGCGGGCGGACCATCTCAGCGCCGACAGCGGCGCGCTGCTGCTGCGTGAGATCATGGAGCGCACCGGCATCGTCGACTGGATGGACGAGCGGCTGCTGGATCCGCGCAATCCGCTGCTGATCACCTATCCGCTGGCCGACCTGCTGCGGACCAGCCTGTTGCTGCTCGGCCAGGGCTGGCGCGACCAGGACGACGCGGACCGGCTGCGGCACGACCCGAGCTTGCGGGTGGCCAACGACACGCGCCGCGGCGTCGCCGCGCTGGAAGCCGACAGCGTGCTGCCCTCGCAGCCGACGCTGTCGCGGTTGGTGGGCCTGTTGAGCGCGCCGACCAACCAGGAGGTCGTACGCGAGGGGATCATCGAGCTGGCGGTGCGCCGGCTGTGGAAGGACAACGGGGACCGGCGGCGCAAGCGGTTGATGATCGACGTGGACGGCCTGCCGTTCGAAGTGCACGGGCAGCAGGCCGGCAGCCAGTACAACGGCTACTACGGGCAGCGGATGTTTCATGCGCTCATCGCCAGTTGCGCCGAGAGCGGCGACCTGCTGGACGGCACGCTGCGGCCGGGCGCGGTGGGGTCGGCCGACGGGGCGCTTGAGTTCATCCGGCCGGTGGTCGAGCGCGTGCGGCGAGTGTGTGAGTCGGTGCTGGTGCGCATGGACGCCGGCTTTCCCGACGGCGAGACACTCAAGGGCCTTGAGTCGGCGCGCATCGACTACGTGGCGCGTATCCGCAACAACGCGGTGCTGGACCGCATGGCCGAGCCGTACCTGCGCCGGCCGCCTGGGCGTCCGCCGCGCGAGGGGCGGGTGTGGTGCCACGAGATGCGCTACCAGGCCGATTCCTGGGCGCACCCGCGGCGGGTGGTGCTGGTGGTGTTGGAGCGGCCCGGAGAGTTGTTCCTCGACTACTTCTGGCTGATCACCAACCTCAAGCGCCACCGCTACAGCGGCGCACGACTGCTGGGGCTGTACCGCATGCGGGGCAAGGCCGAAGGGCACATGGGAGAGTTCATGGACGTGCTGGCGCCGGCGCTGTCGTCGTCGGCGCGTGCGAAGAGCCACTACCGGGGCCGCCTCCTGGAGGCGGTCACCGAGCCGCAAGAAGCAGGCGTGCGGGCGCAGAACGAGACGCTGTTGCTGCTGAACCTGCTGGCCTACGAGGTGCTGCACGCCGGGCGGTGCGTGATGCAGCGGGCCACCGGCGTCGGCTGGAGTCTGCGCCGGTTGCGTGAGCGGGTGCTGCGGGTGGCCAGCCGCGTGGTCCGCCACGGGCGCAGGCTGACGTTCGTCATCGCCCAGGACGCCGCCCCCGATTGGCAGCGTCTGTGGGGCAAGCTTGCGGCGCTCGACTGGGCGCCAAGCTGAGGCTCAGGGGCCACTCCGATCGGTTCGCGGGCGTTCTGCTACGGGCCGTACCATGTCCGGCCCATTCGCTCGGCAGCCCGCGAATCGCCACGCGCGGCCGAATCAGGGCCCGCAGATCGCTGACCCAGCGTCTCGTCCGATCACGAGCGTCAACCGAGGTCCGCGCTCTCACCGATCCGCCCCGCGAACCCGTCTCGAATCCTCAATTCAGCCAACTTTCGGGCTGGAGCGCGAATAACCCGGGTTAACCGGAATCGGCCGCCGCACGGGCGACGGCCGACGGGATCGAAGCGGCGCCGCGTACGGCGCCGCGCCGTTCAGAGCGGGTAGCGGCCCGCTACATCCCCATCTTGTCCATCATCATCATGTCCATCATGGGGGTCGCGGAGAAGTTGCCGAAGCTGGCCGCTACCGACGTGGTGCCCACGCCGATCATGTTGTGGCCTTCTCCTTCCAGCGACTGACCCAGGGTGAACGCCCACCACGTGGTCGCGTCGAACGGGTCCTTGACCCACACGTTTCCATTGCTGGAATCGATGCGGAGGCGCACCGTCAGCGCTGCGTTCATCACCATGTCGGCCGTGATGCCGGCGATCATCGCCGCCGGGATCTCCATGTCGTAGGTGACGCCGCCGTACTCGTGGATCTCGCCTGCTTCGTTGTACACCTGCGCACGCAGCCCGGACCCGCCGAAGTTGGCCGGATCCCAGACCAGACCCATCACGAAGCCGGGCACTATGGCGCCGAAGCCGATGGCGTTGTCCTCCAGGCCGCCCAGGTAGGCGACATCGAAGGAGTACTCGGCCTTGCCCTGGATGCCCGCGGGCACCATGGCTCCAGCCAGCCATGCGGAGGCGTCGGTCTGCGCCAAGCGGCCATCGACCTCCTGCCACATGCCGCCGTCGGTATGGACGCCGACGCCCATGTACATGGCCATGTGACCATCCGCGAAGGAGAAGGAAGCCGCGAGGGCCACGAGAGCCAAAATCGTCACTACACGTTTCATCTTATCTCGCACCTCTTTGTTTGGAGTTGCGGCCGATCATACCGATGCCGGCCAGCAGATGCAACCGCCGTAGCAAGGGTGACAAGGGTGACCTTGACGACCGACGCCGCGGGCACGACAGTCACCTCGCGTGGAGCGGCTGGCACGGATCGAAGCGGTACTGTTCGAGGCCCTCCGCCTCCGGGAGCCGGGACCGCACGGTCCGACCCTGACGTCCGAGCGCGGCG
Source organism: Spirochaetia bacterium (assembly GCA_965208175.1). GTDB lineage: Bacteria > Spirochaetota > Spirochaetia > SZUA-6 > Bin103 > CATQHW01. Next base: position 151,456 of record CBDBOG010000003.1, read on the forward strand.
CCCAGATCGTGGCGCCCGCCCGCCGCCTGATGGAACGGGGAGGCAAGCGCTGGCGCGCCCTATTCATGCAGCTCGCCTGTGAGATGCACGGCGGCGGCGACCGTGCGCTGCCCCTGGTTCCGCTGGTGGAGCTCACCCACGCCGGCAGCCTGATCATCGACGACATCGAGGACGGCGCGCGCACCCGCCGCGGCGGCCCGGCCGCTCACGTCGAGTTCGGGGTGGACGTGGCGGTGAACGCGGGCAACCTGGTCTACTTCCTGCCGACGCGGATGCTCGACCGGCCGTCCGCGGACGTGCCCGCGCTGGATGCGGCGGAGGAGCTGCGCGTCTATCGCATGTACGCCGCGACGATGCGCAAGCTGCACTACGGGCAAGGGCTGGACATCCTCTGGCACCGCCCCGGAGCGATCCTGCCCAGCGCGGCGGACTACATGTCGATGTGCACGCTGAAGTCGGGCAGCCTTGCCGGACTCGCTCTGGGACTTGGCGCCGCTCTGGGAGGCGCCGAGGCCGTAGCGGTGAGCTCGCTGGTCGCCATCGGCGAGCGCTTCGGCGTCTCCTTCCAGATTATCGACGACGTCACCAACCTGGAACGCGGCAATCCGGGCAAGGATCGCGGAGACGACCTGATCGAGGGCAAGAAGAGTCTTCCGCTCATCCTGCATCGCGAGCGAGGCGGCGCGGACGAGCTGTGGGGGATCCTGGACGGCATCCAGAACCGTCCCATCGAGCGGGTGCGTCCACAGATCGACCGGGCCGTCGCCCTGCTGCAGGCGTCAGGCAGCCTGCAGGACGCGCGCAGGCGGGCGGGCGACCTGTACCGGGAGACTCGGGTGGACCTTGCCGCCCTCGTTCCGGAAGGAGAGCCCGCCGATCGGCTGCTGGAGATGGCCGACGCACTCATCGGCGCTGGGGGACCGACGGTTTGACCGCGTTCGGGGCGGGCGGTAGCTTGTCGGGGTGAGCGACCGTGGCTTGCTCCGTAGGCCGTTCCCGTATCGGCAATACAACGCAACCACATGGCTGATCGGCATCACGGTCGGCATGTATCTCGTGCTCCTGGCCGTCCCTTCCCCCCTCGGGGCGGCGGTCTTGCGCCCCCTGATGGTGGCTCGCGAAGGCGCCGTCTGGCAGCTCGTCACCTACCTGTTCCTGCATGGTGGTCCGCTGCACCTGCTGTTCAACATGCTCATGCTCTTCTTGTTCGGTTCGCCGGTGGAACGGGAGATCGGCAGCTCCGAGTTCCTGACGCTGTACCTCACCTGCGGCGTGCTCGCCGGGGTGTTCAGCACCGTCCTGGCCGTGGCGTCGGCAGCACCGGTGGCTATCGTGGGCGCATCCGGCGCCGTGTACGGGATCATGCTGGCCTACGCGGTGTTGAACCCGTACCAGGTCGTAACCTTCTGGTTCATCCCGATGCGCGCCACCACCATGGTGCTCATCCTCGGCGGGCTGGCGCTGGTATTCCAGATCACCGGGCAGCGCACCCACGTCGCTCATCTGACCCACCTCGGCGGGCTGCTGGCAGGCTTCCTCTACCTGCGCGTCCGGCTCGGCATCGACCCGCTGGAAGCCTTCAGGCGCGGATGATGGAACGGGCCGTTCGGATGCGGCGCACGCGCTCCTTGTCCGCGCGACTGGCGTCGGCCGCGCTTGTCGGCGCCGCGCTCCTGGTCACCGCAACTCCCACGATCGGCGCCGACGAGACGACGGCCCGGGAGATGGTCGTCGCCCTCGGCACCGTGGACGTGGCGTTCGACCCCTTGCACGCTTATACCGCAATCGAAGCGCAACTCTTCACCGCGCTGTCGGAGGGCTTGGTCTCCTACCATCCCGATACCCTTGACCCCGTTCCCGGCGTGGCACGCTCCTGGCAGGTGTCCGAAGACGGGCTGCGTTACCGCTTTCTGCTGCGCGACAACGCCCGCTTCTCGGACGGCACGCAAGTGATCGCAGAGGACTTTCGGGCGTCCTGGCTGCGCATCATCAACCCCGGCGAGCAGGCCGAGTACTCGGTGCTGTTCGACGTGATCAAGGGCGTGGCCGACTACCGGTCGGGGGCCAACAACGACGAAGAGGCCGTCGGCATCCGCGTGATCTCGCCCATCGAGCTCGAGGTGGTGCTGGAGCGTCCGGCCGAGCACTTCCTGAGCACGCTGGCACACCACGCCTTCGCCCCGGTCTACCCCGCCTACCGCGCCCAGGTCGGGTGGGAGCGGCAGACGCCGATCATCGGCAACGGTCCGTTCTCCCTGACAGGCCGGGAGGCGGACGAGCTGGTGTTCGACCGGAGTCCGCACTACTGGGCACGGTCGGAGGTCGAGCTCGACCGCATCCGCGTCCGCGCCTTCGAAGATCCGGCCGCGGTCAATGCCGGATTCCTGGCGGGGGAGGTCCACTGGGCCGAATCCTTCGACGGAAGCCATGAGACGGCCACGCAGATCCGCCCGTTCGTTGTCTCCAACCGGCTGTTCGGCACGACCTACTTCGTGTTCAAGTCGAGCGATCCACCGTTCGATGACGTGCGCGTGCGCCGTGCGCTCGTCCTGATGGTTCCGTGGGAGACGGTGCGCAACCCGGAACGGGTGCCCTTCCCGACCAGCGGCCTGGTGCCGCGCACGGCGAACTATCCGGCCGTGGAGGGCATCCCGGCCGCTGACATGCGCACCGCTCGGCGGCTGCTGGAACAGGCCGGCTTCGCGGACGGCACCGGGCTCCCGCCGGTCACGGTCACGGTGGCGGGCTCATGGGCTGCTTCACTGGCCGCGGACCTCGAGACGGCCTGGGAGTCCAACCTCGGGATCGACGTCACCGTGGTCGTGGTACGGGAGTACGACGACTTCCTGGCGGAAGTGAAGGCCGGCAACTTCACCCTGACGATGAGCAGTTGGATCGGCGACTTCATCGATCCGATCAGCTTCCTGCAGATGTGGACCAGCTCAAGCAATCTCAACGACGCCGGGTACTCGTCCCGCGACTACGACCGCATGATCGATCGGGCCATCGGTTCCACGGGCCTCGACCGCATGCAACTGCTGGCGGAGGCGGAGGAGCTGCTGCTGCAGGACGCGGTCATCCTGCCGGTCCATCACCTTGTGACCCAATCGCTCATCGACCTGCAGCGCGTATCCGGGTGGACCCCGAACCTGCTGGACATCCATCCGTTCCGCTACCTGGGCTTCCGGCGCGCGGACCTGCCGGCCGGCGTCGCCGCCGTCGCGGATTTCCTCCCAGGCTGACCGGGCGGCCCCGGTTCGGCGGGCGGCCGGGGCTCATTGGACGTCCGGGGCTCATCGAGCCGCGCGAAGCGCTGCAGCACCTCCATGAGGCGGCGGCGCAACAGGAATCCCACCACGAAAAACACCACGGCGATGCCCAGGGCGATCGCCACGACCGCCCACTGCCGCTCGGCGGCCGCGTCTCCGGATATCACGCTCACCGCCACTCCGGGGAGGCGCCCGACGGTGCTTGCCAACAGATAGACGCCCAGCCGCAGGGGACCGATGCCGGCCACGTAGCACAGGACGTCCTTCGGGATCCCGGGAATCAGGTACAGCAGGAACAGCATGCCGACCCCGCGCGGCGAGGCGATCAGATCCTCCACCTGGCTGCTGCGCTTCTCCGACACGATCGCGTGCAGGAACGGGCGCCCGAGCAGGCGCGCGAGCAGAAATCCGATCGCCGAGCCAAGCGCCGCTCCGCCCAGCGTCAGGGCGATGCCGAGCGGGATGCCGAACAGGTACCCGGCGGCCAACTGCGGGAACTCTCCCGGGATCACGAAGACCACCACCTGCAGCACCTGGACGGCGATGAACACCGCAGGGGCCGCCACCCCGTAAGCCTCCACCCGTACGCGGAGCTCCTCGGGGTTCCGCATCAGGGACAACACGGGCTCCCAGAAGACGACGGCGACCACGCCGAGCGCCGCGAACAGGGCAGGGTACCCGGCAATGCTCAGCACCCGCGTCAGGCTGCGGGGCCGCTCGGAAGGAGTCACCGGTGATTCTGTTTTGACCCGGAACGGTCTCTGTGCGATACTTCGGTCATGGGGTCAGCCGCGTCTGCGAAGGAAGACGCGACCAAGTCTACCGAGCCCACGGAATCGACGCAGCCGCCGGTGGTTGGCGAACCGAAGGCCGCGCAGCGGAAGTCGACCAGCAAGCCCGGAGCGGCCAGCAAGCGTCCGGCCGCCAGGCGCCGCGCCAGATCGACAACCGAGGCCGTGTCGGCAACCGAGGCCAAGCCGGCAGCCGACACGGCTGATGGGACGAACGGCACGGTCGACGATGCCGCGGTCGAGGCCGACGCGTCCCTGGACGACGTGTCGCCGGCCAAGAAAGCCGCGGCCAAGCGGAAGCCGTCCCGCCCCAGGACGCGTTACTCCGTGGGCCAGCAGATCGTATATCCCCTCCAGGGCGTCGGCAGGATCGAGCGGCTGGAGGAGCGGGAGTTTCAGGGCAGTCCCACCCTCTACTACGTCGTCTACCTGGAAGTCTCCGACATGACGATCATGATTCCGGTCGACAAGGCGGACGGGCTCGGCATCCGCGCCATCGTCAGCAAGCGCAAGGCCGAACGCGCCCTGCGGCTGATCGCCGAGGACTTCGACCCCATCCCCACCGACTGGAAGCTGCGCTATCAGATGAACCTCGATCTCCTGAAGCAGGGCGCGGTCGACGACATCGCCTCGGTCGTGCGCTCGCTGTCCTACCGCAGCAGGATCAAGGAGCTGCCCATCCTGGAGCGCAAGCTGTACGACAGCGCGCTGCGGCTGATGGTGGACGAAGTTTCGTACTCGCTCGGCAAGGAAAAGACCGAGATCGAAACCCTGATCGAAGAGCGGCTGCAAAACGTCAAGCAGAAAGGCGACGAATAGCCTGGGCGATCAGTAGCCCGGCGACCGGTAGCCGCTACGAGGTCCCTTCCAGCTCGGTGATGCGGTCGCGCAGCCTCGCAGCCTCTTCGTAGTTCTCTTCCTGGACGGCGATGGCGAGTTCGCGCTTGAGCTTTCCGACCGGGTCGCCTTCCGCCGCTTCGGCTGCTTCCGCGTCGTCTTCGTCCCCTTCCGGTGAGTCCCCGCTCTCCACCGTGGAAACCGGGATCGCCGCCTGATCGACCACGTCCTCGTCGATGAAGATCGGACACTTGGCGCGCAGGGCGATGGCGATGGCATCGGACGTCCGCGAATCCACCTCCACCTGCTGACCGTCCTGGAGCAGCACCAGCCGCGCGAAGAACGTGCCGTGGCCGCCGACGCTCTTGATCTCCGTGATCTCCACACGCTCCACGGAAACCTTCATCGCGGCCAGCGTCTGCAGGTACAGATCGTGCGTGAGCGGCCGGCTCTGCCGTTCGCCGCGCAGGGCGATGTAGATCGATTGCGCGATGCAGTGGTCGACGAAGATGGGCACGGCCACGTCCGCCCCCGACGGCCGGATCAGCACGGCCGTGCCCTCGGGTGCCCGAGCCATGGTCCAGACGTCAGCGGGCCGCAACATGGGCGCTATGCCGACTGCTTCTCGTCGGCGACGAACACAACTTCCGGGCTCTGGGACGTCTCTATGACGTCACGGGTGACCACCACCTTCTTCAGTCCCTCCATCGAAGGGATGTTGAACATGATGTCGACCATGGCCGCTTCGATGATCGCCCGCAGGCCGCGGGCTCCCGTCTTGCGGTCCATCGCCTTCTCGGCGATGGCCGTGATGGCATCGTCCTCGAATGACAGTTCGACGTCGTCGACGCTCAACGAGGCCTGATACTGGCGGATCACCGAATTCTTCGGCTCGATGATGATCCGCTTGAGCGAGTCGACGGTCAGGTCGCCGAGCGTGACGACGATCGGCAGGCGGCCGATGAATTCCGGAATCATGCCGTAGCGGATCAGGTCGTCCGGCTGCAGGTGAGAGTACAGGGACAGCAGGTTGCGGTCGCGCCGGTTCTCCACTTCGGCCCCGAACCCGAGCGGCGACTGCATCACGCGCGAGGCCACCACCTGGTCCAGGCCGATGAACGCGCCGCCGCAGATGAACAGGATGTTGGAGGTGTCGATCTTCAGCATCTCCTGATTGGGATGCTTGCGGCCCCCCTGCGGGGGCACGGAGGCGACCGTACCCTCGACGATCTTCAGCAACGTCTGCTGCACGCCTTCGCCGGACACGTCGCGGGTGATCGACACGTTCTCACCCTTCTTTGCGATCTTGTCGATCTCGTCGATGTAGATGATGCCGCGCTCGGCGGCGGCGATGTTGTTGCCGGCGTTCTGGATCAGCCGCAGCAGGATGTTCTCGACGTCCTCACCCACGTACCCGGCCTCGGTGAGCGTAGTCGCGTCGGCGATCGCGAACGGGACCTTCAGCTTGCGCGCCAGCGTCCTGGCCAGATGGGTCTTGCCGGTTCCGGTGGGGCCGATCAGCAGCACGTTGGACTTCTCGATCTCCACGTCGCTGTCGCCACGGTTGCGCATGGTGATGCGTTTGTAGTGGTTGTACACGGCGACGGCCAGCACCTTCTTGGCGTCTTCCTGGCCGATCACGTACTGGTCGAGGTAGCTCTTGATCTCCCGCGGCTTCGGCACCTCGTCCCGGAACTCCGCGGAGAACACCTTCTCCTCATCGTCCAGGATCTTCTTGCAGACGACCACGCACTCGTCGCAGATGTACACGCCGGGGCCGGCGATCAGGCGGCGTGCGGTGTCCGCCGTCTTGCCGCAGAAGGAGCAGAGCTTGTCGTCAGTCTTCGCGGTCTTGGCCATCAGCTCGCCTCGTCAGGACCCCGCCTCGTAAGCACCTTGTCGATCAGGCCGTACTCTGCCGCCTCGTGCGACGACATATAGTAGTCCCGTTCCAGGTCCTGAGCAACGACGCTGTCGTCCTTGCCCGTGCACTCCGCGAAGTAGCTGATGATGAGTCGCTTCAGGCGCACCAGTTCGCGCGCCTGGATGCCGATGTCGGCCGCCTGCCCGGACACGCCGCCCCACGGCTGATGGATCAGAAGCCGGGCCGACGGCAGGGCGGTCCGCTTGCCCTTGGTTCCGGCGGCCAGCAGCAACGCGCCCATCGACGCTGCCTGTCCCAGGCAGATCGTCTGCACGTCCGCGCTGATGTAGCGCAGCGTGTCGTAGATGGCCAGCCCGGCGGTCACCATGCCGCCCGGCGAGTTGATGTAGACGTGGATGTCCTTCTCCGGGTCCTGCGACTCCAGGAACAGGAGCTGCGCCACCACGAGGTCGGCGGTGATGTCGTAGATCTCGCCGTCGATGAAGACGATCCGGTCCTTGAGCAGCCGGGAGTAGATGTCGTACGAGCGTTCGCCGCGCCCGGTCTGTTCGATGACGATGGGTACGAGGGCGTTGAGTTGTTCGTTCATGGCCTGTTCGTTCGTGGCATTGGTCGGCTCATGGGTGTGGTCGGTCCATGGTTGGTTCGCGGGCTCGGGAAGGATTCCCCGCCGGCCACCTCAAGTTAGCTGTTTCCGGATACCAAGTCCATATAGGAGAGCTCTTCGCCTTCCTTGACCGCGGCGAGCTCGATCAGCCGGTCGTAGAGCTTCTCGTTGCGGACATCGGCCCGCAGCGCCGGCAGCATCTCGTTGCGCTCATACGCCTCGCGCAGCTCTTCGATCTCCATCGAGCGCGAGCGCGCGCGGCGCACAAGCTCCTGCTCGACCTCGTCGTCGGCGACCGCTATCTCCTCGGCGTCTGCCAGCCGGTCCGTGATCAGCATCAGGCGCGTGCGGCGCTCGGCCGCCGGCCGCCACTGCTCGAAGAGCGCGTTGCGGTCGGTCCCGGACCGCTCCAGCGCCAAGGTCACCCGGCGCTCGCTGCCGCCGTAGCGCGACACCATGGCCGACCAGTCGGCGGCCAGGCCGGCGTCCACCAGGGAGCGCGGCAGGGGGACCACCGAAGCCTCCTCCACGGCGGTGATGATCGCGGAGATCAGCCGCTCACGGACGATCCGGTCGCCGTCGCTCCGGATGCGCTCGCGGATGTCCGCCTTCAGATCCTCCAGGGTCTCGAATCGCTCGCTGACGTCCTGCGCCAACTCGTCGTCAAGCTCCGGAAGCTGCTTCTCCCGCAGCCGGCGCACGCGCACCCGCAGCACCAGCGACCGGCCGGCGAGCGCCTCATCCTCGAAGTCGTCGGGATAGGTCTTGTCGATGTCGCGCTCATCGTCGACCCGCATGCCGACCAGGTCGTCGTCGATGCGGTGCTGGTTGTAGCCGGTGCCGACCTCGAACACGAACCCTTCGCGCCGGGTGGAAGAGACCGGACGGCCGTCCTCCACCTCCACGTAGTCGATCTCCACCACGTCACCGCTCTCGACCACGTCGGACTGCTTCTCCACCACCACGGCGTTCTGCTCGCGGATGGCGTCCAGCTCACGCTGCAGGTCACCGTCTTCGATGCGGAAGCGGGGACGGGTCACGCCCACGCCCCGGTAGCGGCCCAGGCTGACCTCCGGCTTGGTATCGTACAGCAGGTCGAAGCGGAACGCGGAGCCGACCGCCAGCGGCTCTTCCGCCTCCACCCGCGGGCGCGAGGAGCGGATCGGCGGATGCTCGGCGGCCTCCAGCGCTGCCTGGGCCGCCTCACCGATGATGCGCTCGGCGGCCTCAGCGAGCAAGGCATCGCCCGCCTTGCGGATCAGGACGTCACGCGGCACCTTGCCCTTGCGGAAGCCCTTGATGCGCACGGTTCGACAGTGCTCTGCCACCGTGGCGTCGTACACGCGTTGCACGTCGGAGGCGGCGACCGTCACCGACAGCTTGACCTCCGCGTTCTCCTGGAGTTGCTCGTCCTGCTTCTCTATCACGGGTCAGTCCGGTAACGGCGCTCTGGCGGGTCGGCGGACGGCGATCTGTCCCGGACCAGCCTGTCCGAAACTGGCCCGTCCGAAACTAGCCCGTCCGAAACTAGCCCGTCCGAAACTAGCCCGTCCGAAACTAGCCCGTCCGAAACTAGCCCGTCCGAAACTAGCAGGGTGCGCCGCCATGAGTGAAAGAGAGCGGGAAACGGGATTTGAACCCGCGACTTCCACGTTGGCAACGTGGAGCTCTACCACTGAGCTATTCCCGCGTCGAGGCAAAACCGGTCGAAGCACCTCTGATCGAACCTGTGCGAGAGAAGGGACTCGAACCCTTATGCCTTGCGGCACCAGATCCTAAATCTGGCGTGTCTGCCAGTTCCACCACTCTCGCAGGCACCAACGGCCAGCGACCGCTGTCCCGGTCGAACACCGACCACCCTGCCGTTTCAGCCATCTCCGTGTGCCTGCCACAGTGTACGGCGAGCACCGCCCCGCGTTCAAGAGCGAGCGGAGACGATCGCCTGAGCCGTGAAGGACTCGAACCTTCGACCCGCAGATTAAGAGTCTGCTGCTCTACCAACTGAGCTAACGGCCCGCTACCACGCCCGGCAGGACTCGAACCTGCGACCTACGGATTCGAAGTCCGTCGCTCTATCCAACTGAGCTACAGGCGCAGCCCTGAGGGCATCGGGTGGGTGATGGGGCTTGAACCCACAACATCCAGATCCACAGTCTGGCGCTCTACCGATTGAACTACACCCACCAGTGGACGGAGAACTTCAGCCCGGTTTCCCTCCGTTGTCAAGCGCATCGGCAGGCTCGTGCCGAAGCGACGCCGAGTTGATGCAGTAGCGCTTGCCGGTCGGCGCAGGGCCGTCGTCGAACACGTGGCCGAGATGGGCGTCGCAGCGCGCGCAGAGCACCTCGGTACGGCGCATGAACAGCGAGCGGTCCTCCTCCGTCTGCACCGCTTCTTCGTCGCGCGGGGTCGTGAAGCTGGGCCATCCGGTGCCGGAGTCGAACTTGGTGGCGGAGTCGAACAGGGCACTCCCGCAGCAGCGGCAGCGGTAGACGCCCGGCTCCTTGCTGCGCCAGTAGCGCCCGGTGAACGGCGCTTCGGTCCCCTTGCGACGCGTCACCTGGTACTCCTCGTCGGACAGCTCGCCGCGCCACTCGGCGTCGGTCTTGCTCACCTTGTCCGCCTTGCTCATTCTGGGCATCGTCAGGTCCTCCGCTTACAGGTCGATCCTCACAGATCGATGTCGGCCGCCACCGGCCGCATGGCGGCGATGACGGCGCCGATCAGGTCGTCGAGGTCGCGGCCGAGCATCGCGCAGCCGCGCTCGATCACCACCCGGTCGACGCCGGCGGCAAAGCCCTTCTGCTTCCACTTCTTGCGCACGGACTTGACCTCCAGGTCGCGGACGCTCTTCGACGGGCGCACCAGCGCGCAGGCGGTGACGAAGCCTGTCAACTCGTCGACCGCGTACAGGGTCTTTTCCAGCAGGCTCACGGGCTCCACGTCGGTGCAGATCTGCCAGCCGTGCGACATCACGGCGCGGATGTATTCGGCCGGCCATCCCGCCTCGGTGAGGATGGCCTCCGTCTTGCGGCAGTGCTCCTCCGGGAACCGTTCCCAGTCCAGGTCGTGCACCAGCCCGATGACGCCCCACGCGTCAGCGTCTTCGCCCGCTGCCTGGGCCTCGGCCCGCATCACCGCCTCCACGGCCCGGCAGTGATTGCGCAAAGCCCGCGAATCGATGTAGCGCTGCACCAGGTCCCACGCCTCCGCGCGGGTGGGGACACCCCCGTTCGTGCCCATGCTCGATTCACCTGCCATCACGAGCCTCCGAACAGCGGGCCGACCGCCTCCGCGGCGGCCGGGAACATCGGCTCCAGCATGCGCATGGCCAGCGGAATCGCCTGATCGGCCGGCAGGCAGTAGCGCATGTCCAGGAAGCGCCCGCGCAGCGCGATCGCCTCCGAGCGCACGTCCTCGTCGCGCAGCACCACACGCGCGATCAACTCGGCGACCGCCTCGAAGTCGGACGGCTGCATGCCGTAGCGGGTCATCTCCTGGACGCCGAGCCTCACCCCGCCTGCGACTGCGAAGCTCACGTCGTCCGGCAGCGCCTGGTAGTTGGTGATGATGTGGTTGCGCTCCAGGCGCGCGGCCGCCTCGTCACCGGCCACCGCCGGCGCGACGCGGATGATCACCTGGTGGGTGTGCGTGTAGCCCTCGGACTCGCCCCCTTCCACGGCGACCCCGGCGGCGGCAAGCGCCTGCGCGAAGGCGCGCGCATTGGTGATCACCTGCCGCTGGTAGTCGGCCTTGCAGTCGTTCATCTCGTAAAGCGCCGCCAGGAAGCCGATCAGCGTCCCCAGGTGGTGGTTGCTGGTGGTGCCGGGGCAGGCGCGGTGGCGCACGTGCGGCCACAGCGGGCGGGCCGCGCGCGAGCCCAGCACCACGCCGCGCTGCGGCCCGAAGAAGGTCTTGTGGGTGCTGCCGGTGACGACCGCCGCGCCCTCGGCCAGCGGCGTCTGGAACGCGCCGTAGAGCCCCAGGACGTGCGCCATGTCGAACATCAGCAGCGGCGGCTCGTCCAGGCCGGCCGCAAGCTCGGCCACCTCGCGCACCGGCTCCGGATGCAGGAACATGCTCTTGCCGAACACCACCAGGTCCGGGCGCTGCTCGCCGACCAGTTTCAGCAGGGCCTCGGTATCGGCCAGGTATGGGTTGTCGGCCCGCACCGGGATCGGGCAGGTACGCTCGGCGCCGCCGTCGCGGTCCACCGCGTTGAACAGCGCGCCCATCGCCTGGGCGCTCAGGTGTCCGCCCTGGATCAGCCCATTGTTGATCACCGACGACAGCCGCCGCATCGGTCCGTCGTTGCCGCGGTTCTTCAGGCGCAGCAACGCTTCGAACACGACGATGTTGGCGAGCTGGCCCGACACCGGCCGCGCCTCCACGCGGTCGCAGCCGAAGAAGCGTTGCGCCTGGGCGTGCACCTCCTCCTCGACCTCCTGGATGAAGTCCGTACCCTGGTAGAAGTAGACCTCCTCGCCCTTGAGACGGCGGTGCTCGGCGTAGCGGCCGGCGGCGTCGGCCACCTCGCACGCCTTCACCAGCAGGCTGGGCGTGGTCTCGGACGGAATCAGGTTGATGCACTCGCGCTGCCGCCACCGGTTGTTGCCGGCCACCCGGTCGGCGAGGGCGGTCATGGTATCGATGAGTGTGTTCATGTGTGGTACATCGTTCGGGATGAGAGGACTCGAACCTCCGATCTCCTGCTCCCAAAGCAGGCGCCTTGGCCGCTAGGCTACATCCCGCGGGTGGTGCGCCCGGCAAGCGTGGCACGCAGCGTACGGAGAGCGCCCGTGCAGCGTCAACCGAACGACGCGGGGCGCTTGCCGCGTGGGCGGCCGTCCGACAGACTCCCCTGACCGGCCGCGGGCGTCCATAGCTCAGTAGGATAGAGCAGCAGCCTTCTAAGCTGCGGGTCAGAGGTTCGAATCCTCTTGGACGCGTCCGGCGTCGCGCAGGCCGCCAACACGGGGCATCATGGATCAGCGGATAACAGGACTGGCTCAGGAGAACGGCCGGCGCATCGTGCTGCTGGTGCTCGACGGGCTCGGCGGTCTGCCGCGCGATCCCGGCGGCCGCACCGAGCTGGAGAGCGCCCACACGCCCAACCTGGACGCCGCCGCGGCGGCAGGCGAATGCGGGCTGCACCTGCCGATCGGCTACGGGGTGGCGCCCGGCTCGGCGCCGGGACACCTGGCGCTGTTCGGGTACGATCCGCTGGAGGTGCCGGTGGGGCGCGGCGTGGTGGCCGCCCTGGGAATCGGCTTCCCGCTGCAGGACGGCGACGTCGCCGTGCGGCTCAACTTCGCATCCAGCGACGCCGCGGGCCTCATCACCGACCGCCGCGCAGGCCGCATCCCGACGGAGGTCTGCGCAGAGCTGTGCCGGTTGCTCGACGGCATCGAGCTCGCGGGCGCCGAGCTGTTCGTCAGGCCGGTGAAGGACTACCGGGCGATGGTGGTGCTGCGCGCGGCGGGGCTCTCCGACCGGGTCGCGGACACCGACCCGCAACGGACCGGCGCAGCGCCGCTCGAACCCAGCGCGCTGGAGCCGGCCGCCGAGCCGACCGCCCGGCTGGTCGCGGAGTTCCTGCGGCAGGCGCGCGAACGGCTGGTCGACCGCCATCCCGCCAACGATCTGCTGCTGCGCGGCTTCGCGCTGCGCCCCGCGCTGCCCGCGCTGCACGAACGGTTCGCGATGCGCGGCGTGGCGATCGCGGTCTATCCCGACTACAAGGGGGTCAGCCGCCTTGTGGGCATGGACGTGATCGAGGACCTGCCTGACCTGGACGAACAGGTAACCTCGCTCTCCGCGGCGTGGTCGGGCGCGCACCGCTTCTTCTTCGTGCACCACAAGTACACCGACTCGGCCGGCGAGGACGGCGACTTCGACGGCAAGGTGGCGGAGATCGAACGGGTGGATGCAGTCCTGCCGTCCATCCTGGCGCTCGAGCCCGACGTGCTGATCGTCACCGGCGACCATTCCACGCCGGCGGTCGCGCGCACCCACACCGAGCACCCGGTGCCGTTCCTGATCCGAGCTGCCGCGGGACGGCCCGACACGACCCGTTCGTTCGGAGAACGCGAGTGCGCCTCCGGCGCATGGGGGATCGTGCCCGCCAGCGCCCTGCTGCCCATCGCGACCGGCTATGCGGGCAAGCGGCGCCGCTATGGCGCCTGAGCAGGCGGCGCCCGGGGTCAACGACGCCCTCCTCGACGAACAGGAGCGCACCGGCCGGCCCGCGTGGCGGATCTACGAACCTGCCGAGCCCGCGATCGTGTTCGGCGCCGCCGGCCGCGAGCAGACCGACGTGTACGCGGACCGCGCCCGGCGGGACGGCATTCCGCTGCTGCGCCGCCGTGGAGGCGGCGGCACGGTCCTCCTGACGCCCGGGCAGCTCGTGCTTGCGCTGGTCGCCGCGGTGGACTCTCCGTACCGCAACCGCGAGCACCTGTGCGAGATCAACGCCTGGGTGACCGAGGCGCTCACGGAGCTGGGCGTGAGCGGCGTGCGTCCGCGGGGCATCTGCGACCTGGCGATCGACGGCCGCAAGGTTCTGGGCGCGTCGCTGTTCCGGCGGCGCACCGTGCTGTTCTACCAGTCCAGCCTGCTGGTGTGCTGCGACCTGACCCTGTTCGGGCGCTACCTGCGCCACCCGTCGCGGGAACCGGACTACCGCGCGCAGCGCGCGCACGCCGCGTTCTGCACGACCCTTGTCGAGCAGGGTTACCGGCTGGCTCCGGGACGGGTGGCCGATGCGCTGCGGCCGATCGTCACGAGCCGCCTCGAGGAGCCGGGACTGGGGGTCCCGGCCGCAGCGTGCGGCTGAACGCCGCCGCCCCAGGAGCGGCGCCGGAGGCGCCGCTCCTGGCCCAGCCCCGCCTTTCACTTCGTCGTCCGTGGGATCGGGCGCGCGCGCGCCCGATCCCACGGACCCCTCGTGGTGCTCTTCTCCCCGCCGCTTGCGCGGCGGTCGCGGTGACGGTCCTGGCGCTCGGGTGCTCGGCAGCGGTCGACGCCGGCTTCACCGCCGCGGACGGGCGCCAGAGTGCGCTGCGGGTGAGCTCCTTCGACGGCAGCCGCCACGCCCGGCTCGCGGCTGCGGAGGGGGCCTCCGCCACCGGCATCCTGCACGCGCGCGCCCCGGTGACGGTCGGCGCCGGCCAGGCGTTCTTCCTCCAGTATCGCTCCACGCTGGCCGAGGCGAACGTGAGCTTTCTGGCGGACGACGACCGCGAGCTGGTCCGCTATCCGCTCACGGCCGGGGGTGAAGCACCGGTCCGAGCGTACCTGCCGGTACCGGCCGGCCCGCTGCGCGGATTCCGCGTATGGACAGAAGAGCCGGCCGGCACGCTCGACCTCGACGCCGCGGGCATCGCCCCGCCGGTCTCCGGATTGACCGTGCTCGACGGCGTCCTGCACGTAGGCATCGACGCCCAGCTTCCGCCCGGCACGCTGGCGGACGCGGGGGGCATGGTCGACCTGGCCGCCCGGCTGCGTACGCCCCGCACGACACCGCATCCGGGCCACGCGCTGGTCGTGCGGTCGGCCTTCCGGCCGTCGGCGGCCGGCGCCGTCGGCGAGGTGGTGCTTGCGGTCGCCGGCGGCGCGGGACAGCGGGCGACCGTGCGCGTGGCGCTGGCGGCCGGCGAGCGCTCCGTCCACGTGCACGAGGCGGTGCTGGGGTTCGTGCCGGTCGAGGTGCAGGCGCTCTCCCACGCCGGCGGCACCGTGCGTTTCCTCCAGGTCAGCCGGACCGCGGCCGGCACAGCGCCGCTGCCGGCGGACCTGGACACGATCCTGGCCTATCCGCGCAGTGCATGGCGCGGCGGCGACTGGGAGGTCTTCCGCTGGAACGCCCTCCCCGAGGTGCTGATCTTCGACACCGCGAGCTACGCCGTCCAGGACGAGATGTTCCGGCGGCTTGCCTACTACACGGAAAAGGCAGGTTTCCGCGGCACCGTGTGGAGCGACGCGGATCTCGGCAACCGCTACGGGTACCACGCCCACGACTACACCGCGGCGAACGTGGCCCGCTTCTTCACGGACGCCGAGCGAACCGGGGTCCAGCTCAACGCCAGGGAGCTGCTGCTGCGCGACTTCCTGGTGCGGGAGGCGGTGATCCGCGCCGCGGCCGGGCAGTCGGCGGCCGCGTGGCAGGCCGGCGCGGGGGCGGACGCGGTGCTGTCGATCAGCCAGCAGTCCCCGCCGGCGCAGCGCGCGCTGCTTCTGCGCCACGAGGCCGCGCACGGCGTGTACTTCGTCCGCGCCGGCTACCGTGAAGAGATAGCGGAGATCTGGCAGGCGATCGGCGAACCGGCGCGGCACGCATGGAGGACCTATCTGGCGGCCCTGGCGTACGACGCCTCCTGGGAGGATCTGATGCGCAACGAGTTCCAGGCCTACCTCGCGCACAACCGCCGGCAGAACCTGGGCTACTACTTCGGAGAGCTGGTCCCCGCCCGCATCCGCGGCAGGATGCCGGGCGAGCCGGAGGCGGCCGCATGGTTCGAAGCCGGCATCGAGGCGATACGCGGCCAGTACGACCGGGTGGACAGCGCCCTGCAGGCAGCCGGCGGCATGCGGGCCGGCCGACTCGCTACCGTGACGGTGCGCCCCGCCCGCTGACCGGCGCCTGCGGCGCCTACGCCGCGGCCGGCACCATCCAGCCGTGCCGGTCCTGCAGGCGTCCGAACTGGATGCCCTTGAGCTGCTGCAGGAAGTGCCGCGCGCGCGGGCCGATCCTGCCGTCGCCGAAGGTGACCGTCCGGCCATCGTGTGTCAGCGAGCCGAAGTGCGCGACGCCGGCGGCGGTGCCGGTCCCGAAGAACTCGACCGCGTCGTCGAGCACCTCTTCCACCGACACGCGGCGCTCCTCGACCGTCATGCCCTGCTCCTCGGCAAGCGTCATCACCGTCTGCCGCGTGATGCCCGGCAGGATCGTGTCTCCCAGGGACGGCGTCACCAGCGTGCCGCTCGACAGCACCGCGAACAGGTTGCAGGAGGAGCCTTCCTCCAGGTAGCGATGCTCCGCGGCGTCCAGGAAGATCGCCTCCATGCAGCCTGCGGCCTCCGCCTCTTTCTTGGCCAGGGCGCTGATGACGTAGTTGCCCGAGCACTTGATCCAGCCGGTGCCGCCGGGCGTGGCGCGCACCCGGTGGGTGGTGGTGGTGGAGGCGTCGCTGTCCAGGTTGAAGTACGAGCCGACGGTCGTGTTGATGATGATCACCCACGGATTCAGCGACAGGTCGACGCCGATCCCGGACTCCGCGTAGGAGAACGGGCGGATATAGACCGAGCTCGCGCTGATGAAGTCGTCCCCTTCCCACGCCGGGTCGTAAGCGGGCGTGAAGCCGAGCTCCCGGTTGCGCTCGACCACCTGCTGGACGGCCCGGACGAACGTGTCGGCCGGGTAGGGCGGCATGAGCAGCCCCTCCATCGACCTCGCCATGCGCAAGCCGTTGTCGAAGGGCCGGAACAGCGACAGCGATCCGTCCGGCTGCGGGAAGGCCTTGAGGCCCTCGAAGCAGGCCAGCCCGTACTGGGTCGTGAAGTTGACCAGGGGGAGTTGCTCGAACCGGTTGCGGTGCAGATACAGCTGTTCGCGCTCGTCGTCCGGCAGGGCCGCCTCGGCATCCGGGGTCAGGTGCCGCTGTTCGGTGAAGTCCTCGCGCCACGTCCCGTCGAACTTGGCGCTGTACACCCACGGGTAGATCGCGAGAGAAAAGCTCTTTGCCACGGTTCCGATTCTACAACGAGGGCCAGGCGCGCGCGAGCTTGATCCAGCGGGTGGATTTCGATATCATCCGGCCCGTTTCACGACCGATGGCTGACTCGCAGGAAGCAACCACCAAGACCCTGGTCGACCGGATGCACGACAAGCTCATGGACCTCAAGCGCGAGATCCTGCAGCACCTGGCCGACGAGGACTCGCTCACCCGCGGCGCGCTGGGCAATATGGACCCCAAGGACATGGCCGACGTCGCTACCGAGGACATGGACCGCAAGACGCTGGAGACGCTCGGAGCCCAGGAGGTGCGGCGCCTCAACCTGATCCAGTCGGCGCTCGCGCGGATCGAGACCGGTCACTACGGCGCGTGCATGCGGTGCGGGAACAGGCTTCCGGACGAACGGCTGGAGGCGTTGCCCTACGCACTGTTCTGCATCCCGTGCCAGTCGGCGGAGGAACGCCGGAACCGCTAGCGCCGTATACCTTCGGCGCTAGCGCGGTATACCGATCACGGCTCGCTTGCCGGCGCTGCCGCTCGCGGCCCCGGCTTGTACGCGCAGGCCACCCGCATCCCCGCGCCCACGCCCGCCAACCGCACGGCGAACGTCGACCGGT
Source organism: Spirochaetia bacterium (assembly GCA_965208175.1). Taxonomy (GTDB): domain Bacteria; phylum Spirochaetota; class Spirochaetia; order SZUA-6; family Bin103; genus CATQHW01. Next base: position 169,196 of record CBDBOG010000003.1, read on the forward strand.
CCGCTCCGCGCGGTGCGTCCGCGTCGTCCAGCAGCAGCTCCGGATGCCAGGCGAAGAGCACCCTGGCCTGCACGTGGTAGTCCAGGAAGTCGGTCGCAAACAGGATCCTCCCGTCCGCAGCCAGCGTGTCCGCCATGCGGTCCAGGATTCCGGCCCGCAGGAACCTCCGCCGCCGGTGGCGGCTCTTCGGCCACGGGTCAGGGAAGTAGATGTGGAAGACGTGGACGGAGCCGGGCGGCAGCTCCTCCAGGACCGCCTCGGCGCGGTCGTTGACCACGAAGGCGTTGGCGAGTCCGCGCCGCTCGACCTTGTGTTGCGCCTTCTCGCAGCGACGCTTCTTGAGATCGATCCCCAGGCACACGCTGTGCGGCCGGGCCGCGGCGTAGTCGGCCAGGAAAATACCGTTGCCGCAGCCGATCTCGACCTCCAGCCGGCCTCCGGCGGCTGCCGCCAGCGCCGCCCGCAGCACCCGCGCACGACCGCCTGCCGGGTCCGTATCTGCCGCGGGGACGCTCGCGGGCTCCGTCAGGACTTCTTGCTGCGCGCGAAATCGACGTTCACGCGCCGGCCGTTCAGCGTCTCGCCGGTGATCCGGTCGATCGCGGACTGGGCGACCGCCGCGGGCACTTCGATGAACGAGAAGTTGTCCAGGACCCGCACCTCGCCGATCTGATCCTGCGGGAGATCGAGCTTGACGACGAACAGATCGGTCAGCATCTGGCGCGAGACCCGCCGGCTTCTTCCCACGCTGACGAACAGGCGCGCCATGTCGCTGTCGCTGTTCCCGGCGGGCGCATCCGGCGTGTCGGGGGGCGTCGGTTCGTCGGTGGCGGCTGCCTTGACGGGCGCCGGCGTATCGGGCACACGCCGGGCGGCCTCGGCCGCCCCCGGCTTCGCGGACGGAGCTGTGGTGGAGGATGGTTTCGCCGCGGGGGGCTTCGCGGTCCGGGCAGCCGGTGCGGGGCGGTCCCGGCCGGACGCCGCTTGCGGTACCCCGGCGCCGGCCGCCTCCCGCAACAGGTAGGCGGGCAGGTAGGCGCGGACCGACAGGGGCAGCGCCTTGCGGATCTGGCGCCGGATTACTTTGAGGCGCTCCAGGTCGGCGTTGTCACGGATGTGGCGTTCGAATTCCTCGAGCAGTTCCCTGAATCGAGGATCGGCCGGTTCTTCGCTTGCCAAGGTGGATCTCCGGTTGCTCTATGGCCGGCATCGGCACGGTGCACGACCCGGACGCTCACCCGCGGGGACCGCGGGGCCCGGCGGCCGGCCTCGATTCACGGTAGGGATCGGCCCCCGGTTTGTCAAACTCGCGCGGGGGGCTCGCGCGGAGGGCTCGCGCGGAGGGCTCGCGCGGGCGGCGGTGGTTGCCGCTCACGCGCCGATCCGACAGACTCCCGTGCGTCGCCCACGGAGGAGCGGAGCCGATGATGCGGTCCGTCATCGACACCGACCTCCCGGCGTCTCGCCCACGGAGGAGCAACGTGAAGGTCCATTACGACGCCGACATCGATCTGAGCCGCGTCCACGGCGCCAAGGTCGCCATCATCGGCTACGGCAGCCAGGGATTCGCGCACGCCAACAACCTGCGCGATTCGGGAGTGGAGGTAGCCGTCGGGCTGCGCCCGGACAGCGCCAGCGTCGCCAAGGCCGAGGACGCGGGCATTCGCGTGCTGCCCACCGCCGACGCGGCGGCCTGGGCGGACATGGTGATGATGCTGATCCCCGACCATCTGCAGGGAGAGGTCTATCGGGACGCGATCGCCCCCAACCTCGGCGCCGGAAAGACGCTGATGTTCGCCCACGGCTTCAACATCCATTTCGGCCAGATCGAGCCCGACGCCGCGGTCGACGTATCGATGGTCGCCCCCAAGGGACCGGGCCACACCGTGCGACGCCAGTTCGAGCTGGGATACGGGGTTCCCTGCCTGGTGGCGATCCACAACGACGCCTCCGGCCATGCCAAGGAGAACGCGCTGGCCTACGCCGGAGCGCTCGGCGGCGGGCGCGCAGGCGTGATCGAGACCAACTTCCGCGAGGAGACCGAGACCGACCTGTTCGGGGAACAGACGGTGCTCTGCGGCGGCGTGTCGCATTTGATGAGGGCCGGATTCGAGACGCTGATCGAGGCCGGCTACGCACCCGAGATGGCCTATTTCGAGTGCATCCACGAATTGAAGCTGATCGTCGACCTGGTGTACGAGGGCGGCATCTCGCTGATGCGCTACTCGGTTTCCGACACTGCCGAGTACGGCGACTACCAGTCAGGCCCGCGCGTGATCTCCCCCGAGGTGAAGGCGGAGATGAAGCGAATCCTGGCGGACATCCAGGACGGTACGTTCGCCAAGCGCTGGATGGACGAGAACCGCGCCGGCCGCCACCGGTTCCTGGCCGACCGCTCCGAGCACGCCGAGCACCAGCTCGAACAGGTGGGCGCTGAGCTGCGTTCGATGATGCCGTGGATCGACAAGGAACGGCTGGTCGACAAGGGCAAGAACTGACCGAACCCGGCTACGCCGACCAGGCGTAGCGCCGCGGTACGCGCCCGGCGACGCGGGTGAGGATTTCGTACGGGATCGTGCCCGACCAGGCCGCCACGTCGGCTCCGGTCGGGCCGCCGGGGCCGAACAGGACCGCCCGGTCACCGACGCGCACCGTCGGGCGCGGACCCACGTCGATCATGCAGTGGTCCATGCACACGCGGCCCGCAAGCGGGTAGCGATCGACGCCGATGCGGACCTCCGGCAGCGCCGCGCCACGTCCGCCGGGCCACGGGTACCCGTCGCCGTAGCCGGCCGCGATGGTGGCGATCACCGTGTCGTGCGCAGCCCGGTACTCCTGCCCGTACGAGACGTGATCGCCGGCGCCGACACGGCGCAGCGCGGTCACGCGCGTGGAGAGCTCCATGACCGGCTTGAGTCGGCCCCGCAGGCGGCCTCCGAACGACGGATCGTAGCCGTAGGCGGCCAGCCCGGCCCGTACCAGGTCGAGGTGCGACGCGGGCACCGCTGCGATCGCCGCCGAGTTGGCCGCGTGCAGGACCAAATCCGGGTGGTGCGGGCGCACCTCCTGCGCGCGCACCACCAGTTCCGCGAGCTGGCGTCGGGTCTGCTCCAGATCCGCTGCATCGGCGGCCGGGAAATGAGTGCAGAGGCCCTCCAGGCGGACGTCGCCCAGTTCCGCGATCGAGCGGGCGACGGCGACGGCTTTGGCCGGCCGGCAGCCGGAACGATGCATGCCGGTGTCCAATTCGAGATGTACCGGCAGCGGCGGTCCGCCGTGGTTGGCGGTGCCGATCGCACGCACCGTGGCAACGTCGGCGCAGACCGCCGTCAGCCGCCAACGGGCCACGTCCCCCGCCTGATCGGGCACCGTGGGACCGAGCAGCAGCACTGCACCGCGGATGCCCGCCTCCCGCAACTCGCGCCCCTCGTCGACCGAGCTCACGGCCAGGAGGTCCGCCCCGCCGGGGGCGGACGCCGCCCGTGCCGCACGGACCGCCCCGTGCCCGTAGGCATCGGCCTTGACCACAAGGCACACGCGCGTGGCCCGCGGCACGTGCGTGCGAATCGCCGCAAGGTTGTGCCGCAGGTGGTCGAGCCGTATACGGGCTACGGCGGATGCCATTCCTGTCCGGAGTCTGTCGGATCGGCCGAGTCAGCGGCAAATCCTGCGGCAGCGGCCGGGCTCGCGCCGGATCGGAGGGACCGTGCAGAGGTCCCACGGTAGATGCTATGACAGGGCATCGACCTCCCCCGCGGCGGCCCGCCGGATCAGGGCCATGACACGATCCTGCTCAAGGCGGGGCTGATCGCCGCCCCGGGCGGGCGGTTCGTCGCCGATCTGTCGATCCGCGATGGCTGGATCGTCGGCGTCGGCGTCGGCGCCGGCGGAACCACCCCGCGGCGCGTGATCGACGCCATGGGAATGATGGTGCTGCCCGGCTGGGTGCTGCCGCTGGTCCCGGCCGATTCGGCGGCAACGCCCCCACAGGAGTGGTTCGCACACGCCGGGATCACCTGCGCCGGATGGGCGGATGCCGAGCCGCGCCAGCCGTCGTGCTGCGACGTGGTTCCGATGGAGCTGATCGAAACGGACGATCAGATCGCCTGCGCGCCGCGAACGATTCACGAGCTCGGACGAACGGCGTTCGTGCTGCCGGCGCGCCGTGGAGCCCCCCTGCTCGATGCCGCCGCGCAGGCGCTTGCCCGGCTGCGGGCCACGCTCATCATCTGTGTGGATGGGGATGAGGATGCGGCGGTCGAGGCCGCCAACCGCGCCGCGACGCATGGAGGCCGGGTAGCGGTCGGACCGCTCCGCGAGGCAGCGGCGCTGCGTCGCGCCCGGAGCGCGGGGGCGCTGACGGCCACCGATCCCGCGTGGCTGGTCGATGATCCCCACCTGTGGCGGCTGGTGGCGGACGGCACCGTGCGGCTGCTGATGAGCACGTCCGGGCATCCGCCTGGCGTCGATGCCCTGTATCGATCCGGTCCCGCCCGCGGGCTGGCCGGGCCGGAAGCGCTGGCGGCGCTCCTCGGCGCCTGGCCGGCCGCGCTCCTGGGCTGCGGGACCAAGGGGCTGCTCGCCCCGGGACGGGAAGCGGACGTATGCCTGCTGGAGCCGTCCGGTGGCAGCGCCGTCATCGTGGAGACGCTGCTGCGCGGGGCCGATGCGCGCAGCCCGCACGGACGGACGGTCCGCGCCGAGCCCGTGGACGGCCTGCCGGCACGCTGACCAGGCGCAGCTTCCGGCAGGATCACCTGCCCACCGCCGGCCGCCACGATCTCTTCAATTATGGTAACTATTCAGGCGTAGTGGCAGCCCATGGATCAGCGTAACCACGACCTGAAGATTGTAAGTTGTCTCGGGCGCTGTACGTGTTCGGCATTGCTGGTCTATTCTCGCGGTCGGGAGGGGCGCAATGGACGCGAGCTTCAAGCTCACGCGCCAAGAGATAGGTGCGGCCTACGATGCTGGCCGAGACGCGGTCATCGCGTTGATCGAGGCTCTCATCGAGCGTTACGAGCAGCGGATCACGGCGCTGGAGCAGGAACTCCAGGAACTGAAGAAGGACAGCCACGACAGCGGCAAACCGCCGTCGCGAGACAGCTTCGAACGCAAGCAACACAGCCGCACGGCCTCTCGCCGGCAGCGCACCGGAAAGCGTCACGGGGGTCAGCCGAACCATCCTGGTGCGACCTTGAGCCAGAGTGAGCATCCCGACCTCGTCACCGTGCACGCGGTGGACCGGTGCGGCTGCGGACGATCGCTGGCCGACGAGCCGGTGGCCGACTACGAACGTCGGCAGGTGTTCGAGGTGCCGCCGCTGGCGGCGCAGGTCACCGAGCACCGCGCCGAGCGCAAACGCTGCCCGGACTGTGGGAAGACCGCGGTGGCCACATTCCCTGAGCCGGTCCGGCAGCCGGTGCAGTACGGCGAGCGGCTGCAAGCGGTGGCCGCATACCTGAAGAACTACGGGTTGCTACCGTATCAGAGGGCGGCCGAGTGGTTCGCGGACCTGTTCTCGATCCCGATCAGCGTCGGCACGTTGGTGAACATCAACGCCACCTGCGCCGAGCGCTTGGCGGGCGTCAGCGAGATGATTCGTGAAGCGATCGGCGGCCAGCCGGTGGTCGGCTTCGATGAGACCGGGATGAGCGTCGACGGCCACCTGCGGTGGCTGCACGTGGCGAGCACGGAGCGGCTGACCCACTACGCCGAGCACGCGAAGCGGGGCAAGCAGGCCGGTGAGGACATCGGCATCTTGCCGAACTTCGCGGGGATCGCGCTGCACGATCACTGGCAGAGCTACTTTCGCTATCAGTGTGGGCACGCGCTGTGCAACGCCCATCATCTGCGCGAGCTGACGTTCATCGAGGAACAGTACCGCCAGCCGTGGGCGGGCGAACTCAAGAAGTTGCTGCTGAGGATGAACGCTGCGGTGGACCGTGCGCAGCAGCAGGGACGCCGGCGGCTGTACCGGCCTGAGCGCCGACGATTCGCCGCCGAGTACCGCAGGATCATCAACGTTGGGCTGGCCGCCAATCCGCCGCCGCCTCCGGCGCCACCGGGTACGCCCAAGAAGCGGGGCCGCAAGAAGCAGAGCAAACCGCGCAATCTCCTGCTCCGGTTGTCCGGCCGCTGGCGATCGGTGCTCGCCTTCATGTACGACTTTCGCGTACCGTTCACCAACAACCAGGCCGAACGGGACCTGCGCATGATGAAAGTTCAGCAGAAGATCTCAGGCACGTTCCGCAGCGCTGAAGGTGCAGCCGCCTTCTGCCGGACCAGAGCCTATATCTCCACGATCCGCAAGAACGGCGGCAACGTGCTCGACGCACTCATGACCGTCTTCGAAGGCCGCCCCATGATCCCTCCCTGCCTCAGACCGTCCGCCACGGCTGAATAGTTACCAATTATGGACTGTTTGATCCAATTCGGTCCAAGATAGGGGACGGTCATGGCCAAGCGAGGAAGAAAGCGAACGCCCTTCGATGTCGGCGCCGCCCTTGGCAAGGCGACGCGGCTGTTTCGGACCCATGGATACCGGGGGACATCGATCCGGGACATCGTGGACGGTACGGGCATCAGCCGCGCCCGGCTCTACGAGACATTTGGCGACAAGCAGGGCTTGTTCCTGACGGTGCTGCAGCGCTACGGGCAGGAGTACGAGCTGGGTCGCCTGGCCGAGTCGGCTCGCACGGGGTCGCCGCGCAAGGTCATCCTGAACGCCTTCGAGTCCATCGCGGCGACCGCCCCCGAGGGGGGAGTCGGCTGCCTGATGATCAACACGGCGCTGGAAGTTTCACCGAGGGACGGTACCGTTGCGGAATTGGCTCAACGTGGGCTCTCGGAGATCGAACGCAACTTCCGCGCCTCCGTGGAGGCCGGCAAGGCTGCCGGAGAGGTCGCGGCGGCTGTGGACGCGCCCCAGACCGCAAGCGCCCTGCTCTCGCTGCTGATCGGGCTCCACGTGCTTGCGCGGAGCCGTCCCGAGCCGGAACTGCTGAGCGCCGTCGCCGCGCAGGCAGCAGTCCTGCTTGGGTCACCGGGCCAGGCAAGCACCGGTCCGTAGCGAAAAGTCGGGATCGGCCGAGAGCGGAGCCGTCCGCGCGCCGTCCTCGGCAGGCGCCGGTTTCGGGGCGCTAGGAGTCTGTCGGATTTGCCGCGCCAGCGGGAAAGCCGACAGACTCCGACGCGAAAGGTGGGGATGGGCCGAAAGCGGAGCCGTAGGCGACGGTTTCGGGGCGCTAGCCCAACAGCGCCTGGACTTGGTGCTCGATCGATCGCAGCAGCGGCTCATCCGGCCGGCTGCGGGCGAGCACCAGCACCGCGATGGACAGGGCCAGCAGCGTCTGCGCGGTCCGCGACGGATCCAGGGTCTGCGGGACTTCACCACACGCCATGGCCTGCTCCAGATAGGTACGAAACAGCGCCTCCTGCTGCACGAATATCCCGTTCACGATCTGCGCGATATCATGGTCATGCGGCGCCAGCTCGAGCGCCGTATTGACCACCAGGCACCCGTCGCACGACTCGCCGGTCACCGCCCGTTCGACGATGGTCCTGAACGCGGTCACGATCGCCAGCCTGGGGGAATCCGGCAGGCGTACGCCTTGGAGCGCTCCCCCGTTGCTTACATAGTGCTCCAGGGCGGAGAGGAACAGCGCGCGCTTGTTCCCGAACGCGTTGTAGATGCTCGCCCGGCCGATACCCATGCAGTCCATCAGGTCCTCCATGGAGGTCGCATCGTAGCCGTGATGCCAGAAGGCGCTCATCGCGCTGCTCAGCGCCTGCTCGGGTTCGAACTGCTTACTTCTCGGCATGGCCGCAGTCCGTGAAACTAGTCATAACCGTGACGCTCCAATTCGTCTGCACAGCGGTCTCTTGAATCGAGCAGGAGCCAGCGTCGGCCGTGGATCAAGCGGATCCGGTCAGGGTTCGGCTTCGAGCCTGCGCTTCAGCTCGCGGAGCTCGCGCTCCGTCTGCAGTTCCTGCAACGCTTCCGCGGTCGCATCCGGCTCCCCGGCGATCGAGCGGAGCTCGGTGAGGAGCTGGTCCGCGTCGATGCCGGAAAGCTCCGGCGCGGCGCGAAGCCTCTGCAACTCCGCCTTCAGCCGATCGATGACAGCCGACAGCTCGAAATCCTCCGCGCTCAGCCTCCCGCTGGTCTCGCGCGCCTCCTTCAGCCGGCGTTGTGCCCGATGCTCGAGCTCGTGGTCGCCGGCCTGCCCGGCCAGCAGCGTGCGCTTCTGCCAGAGCGCTTCCTGCTCGCGGGCGGATCGCAACTGTCCCCGCAACTCCCGCGACGATCGCAGATAGCCGGCGACCACCTCCCGCGCCGTCGCCGGATCAAGGCCCTGCAGATCAATGTCGGCCATCCCTTCCATTGTACAGGTTGAGGGAGATTGTGTAAGGGGTTAGGAACCTTTATGCGTCAGCCGTCCCTGCCTCAGCGCCCATCGATTTCTCTTCCTCCTTGATCTCTTCCATCAGGGCGACCAAGTCCATGACATCATGACTTGCCAGGGTGCCCAGGAACAGTCCCGAGACCCCGTCCATGACCGGTATCACGGTTATCGAGCTGCTCGTCATCCGATCCATGACGTCGACGATCAACTCGTCGGGCCCGGCATGCGGCGTCCGTACTCGCAGCAGATCCTGCAGCGTCGTCGTCGCCCGCGCGTTCCTGGGAACGGATCGTACCTTGGACATCGACACGATCCCCGCCACCTCGCCGCCATCAACCACCACGTAGTCGCGATGGTTCGGCACGGTCCAGTGATCCAGGAAGCTCTGCACCGTGGTGGCCGAGTCCGGGTAGCTTCGGGTCCTGTCCAGGAGGCTGCCGATTCTGACTCCGGAGAGAGCATACCGGACGTAGGACGGCGGGATGACCTGCGGCATCCGCGCGTACTCCGACTTCGCGCGCTTGACCGAGATCTTGATCGCCTGCGGCATCAGCAGGATGTAGCCGAACATGACCAGCACGAACAGCGAGAACACGCTCTGCTCGATCACCCCGGCTTCCAGCAGCACCAGCAGCAGGGCGATCTCCGCAACGCCCTTCGACATCAGCCCCGTGGCCAGCGTGAACGGCGACTCGATGCGGGTCACGATCGTACTCAGGAACGAGCCTGCGAACTTGCCCACCAGCGGGACCAGCACGAGGGCCGCGATCGTCCCGATCGGGATCTCCGTGAAGGACAGATCGAATTGCAGGCCGGCCGACGCAAAGAACAGAGGGACGAACAGACCTTCCGACGCGCTGCGCATCCCCGGAAGGATGTCGTGCCGCACCCCCTCGGGCAGCCCCGAGAGCGCCGCGCCGAACAGCAGCGCCCCGATGGTGCCGTGCAGTCCGATCTTCTCGGCCCCCACCACCACCAGAAAGAGCCCGCCGAGCAGCAGGCCGAACGACAGCTCCGGCACCCTGATGAAACGGCGGAGAAACAGGATCGCCGGCGGCAGGAGCTTGGCCGACAGGACCCACGTCACGACCACGAATCCCGCGATCTGCGCCAGGAGGATCAGCACGTTCAGCGCCGACAGGTCATGGCTGCCGTGGTCATGGTGATCGCCGATGCTGAACCCCACCACCAGCAGGGCGAACACCTCCGCGATCGTCACGATCGTGAACATCTTGAGGCCGATCGGCTCCTTGAGGTGCCCTTCGTCGGCGAGCACCTTGGCCAGCAGTCCCAGGCTGGACAGCGACAGGATCCCTGCCAGGGCCAGCGCCTCGGTGAAGTCCAGTCCGAGCGCGAAACGAAGATTCAGCAGGTCCGACGTGACGATGAGCGCCGCCAGCAGCGACACCAGGACCGACAGCACGGCCGCAAAGAAGTAGCGGCCGCAGAACGTCGCGACGAATCCGGGAATGTCGATCTCGTCCAGGCCGACCAGGAAGAACAGCACCAGGATGCCGATGCCCAGGAAGAGTTGAATCTCGGGCGTCGCCTCGGCGATCCCCAGGACCGGGCCGAGCACCACGCCCGTCGCCGTGTAGGCGATGATCGAGCTCAGTCCGAACCGGCTGAACACCCCTTCGGCGAGCTTGGCCACCACGACCAGGAGGCCGAGGGTAAGCAGAACCTCCAGTACCATTTCAAGCGTGCAAGTGTAGTGGGACGGACGGCGCGGGGCCAGTGTGCCGCGCGCGTCCGCATCCAGGCCGTCGCCGGACATCCGCGCGCCGGATAGACTGTCCGGGTGCTGTCGACCGATGGCTGAGACGGAGCAGACCGGGCGCGTCCTCGACGCGTTCCGTGGCCACAAGGTGCTCATCGGGCTGTCGGCGGCCTGCGGCCTCCTGTTCTCGGCCACCACGCTGATCCCGCCGCTGTACGTCCGCCGCCTCATTGCCGCCATCACCAGGCCACCGGGCGGTTCGGAAAGCGGCGCCGGGCTGGACGGCGTCTCGCTGGCGGTCGTCATCGCGGCCATGGCGGGCGCGTTCCTGCTGCGCGGCGCCGCCCGCTACCTGTACGGGCTGACCTCCCATCAGGCCTCCTACGCGCTGCTGAGCGACCTGCTGCAACGCGTCTACCGTCACCTGCAGCGACTCTCCCACCGCTTCTTTGCCGACAACCGTACCGGCACCCTGATCGCGCGCTCGGTGAGCGACGTCGAATCGCTGGAGGACTTCGTCGCGCACGGCGTGCCCGAGCTGGCGCAGGCCGTCGCCATCCCCGTGGCCATGATCGTGGTGCTGCTGAGCATCGACCCCATGCTCACCCTGGTGGTGCTCAGCCCGCTGCCGGTGGCGGCGCTGGTGACCTGGCTGGTGACCCGCACCATCCGCGGTACGTGGCGCCGCGTGCGCGAGCGTTACGCGCAAGTGGTGGCCCTGGTGGAGGACAGCCTGCAGGGAATGAGCGAGATCAAGTCGTTCACCCGCGAGGCCGAGCAGGCGCGGCGCGTGGCGCGGCTCGCCGGCCGCTATCGCGACGACATGACCGGCGCCATGCACCGCTCGATGCTGCCGAACGCGATCGTGGAGATGACCGGAGGCGTCGGCGTCGTGCTGGCCGTGGCCGTCGGCGGCGCCACCGCCCTGCGGGGCGGCCTGCAGGTGGCCGACCTGTATCTGTTCCTGGCCTACCTGACGTTCATCTACCAGCCGTTCCTGAAGCTGGCCGACATCGGCGAGGTCCTGCACCGCGCGCTGGCCAGCTACCGGCGCATCGACGAGCTGCTGGCGATCGAGCCGGACATCGAAAGTCCGCCGGACGCGGTCGTGCCGGCCACGTTCCACGGTTCCGTGGAGCTGGACCGGGTGACATTCGCCTACCACCGGGGCACGCCCGTGCTGCACCGGATCAGCCTGGCGATCGAGCCGGGCGAGGTGGTGTCGCTGGCCGGGCCGACGGGCTCCGGCAAGACCACGGTCACGCGCCTGGTGCCGCGCTTCTACGACCCCGACGCCGGCCGTGTGCTGGTCGGCGGCCGCGACGTACGCACCTTGGACCTGCCGTTCCTGCGCCGGCAGGTGGCGGTGGTCAACCAGGAAGTGTTCCTGTTCCATGGCAGCGTGCGCGACAACATCCTGTTCGGGCGCCCCGATGCCGGCGACGCCGAGCTGCGGGCCGCGGCCCGCGCCGCGAACGCCGAGGAGTTCATCGGCGCGCTTCCGGACGGCTGGGACACGGTGGTCGGCGACCGCGGCGTGCGCCTCTCCGGCGGGCAGCGCCAGCGCATCGCGATCGCACGCGCGCTGCTCAAGGACGCGCCGATCCTGATTCTCGACGAGGCCACCTCGTCGGTGGACGCACAGACCGAGGATCTGATCCAGGAGGCGATGCGGCGCCTCCTGTCCGGCCGCACCGCGTTGGTGATCGCCCACCGCCGCTCCACCATCGAGCGCGCCGACCGCGTGGTCGTGATGGAGGCCGGCCGCATCATCGAGTCCGGTACCGCCGCCGAGCTGCTGGCTGCCGAAAGCCGCTATCGCTCGCTCGTGGAAGCACAAGTCGGCGCATCGATACCCACCTCCGTCCAGCGCCCCGGGCCGCCGGCCGGATCTGATCCGAACCGACTCGCCCCCGGCGGGCACCCTGCGCACCACGGAGCCGCGCCGCGACCGCCGGGCGCGGACGACGCTACAGCGGCTCTGTGAACCGCTCGAACGCATAGTTCTCGGTCGGATTCAATGCCGGGGCTGATTGCGCCCCGAGGTCGGCGAATACGCCGACGTGGTCCGTGAGCGACTCGTCGCTGCAGTACCTGCTGATCAGAGAAAGTGATTGGGCTGACAGGTCCTCACTGATCGCGATCTGGTCGATGACTCTGCGGCCGTCGAAGCCCAGTGCACTGGTTGCGATCGTGAGGCGCTCTGACAGAGCGGTTCTGAGCGTTTCACGTAGTGCGCGGGGAGCGTAGCCAGTCTGTCCTACCTGCTGGTTGAAGTCTCCCAGCAGAACCAGCGGCCTGGCTGGCGTACATCTGAGCACTTCGTTCAGACCGGCAAGATACTGCCTGTGGTCTTCCCATGGTTTACGGGTTACGCCATCGTTCGTCCAACGGACTCGTGCGTCTCGATACGGAATACAGACTCCGACTACTGTGACTTCACCCAAAGGGGTCGTAGTGACGGCCGAAACGAATCTGCCGGGCGGCAGTGTATCGACCCCTTGCGTGTCAACCTTCTCCCATGGCTCTTTCGACCACAGAACCACCTTTCGCAAGCTGCCGTCCGTCTTTGCCCGGATACCGTCCGGCTGCGAGTATATCACAGAGCCCGAACGATCAGCCAACAGGTTGAAATCGGCCTCTGTGAGACACACGATGTCGGGATCGTAATCAACGAAGATGCGAGCCAGTATTTCCGCGATTCGCCGGGAGCGGAGTGTAGCCCACTCGACATTCCAAGCCACTATCTTCGCGGTGAACCCGTGCCTCTTCTCGATGCTGTCATACCGGCACAGTGGTCAGCCTCTCATCTTCGTGCGTCCACGCTCTGATGACATGCCAAGCAGGCTACCGCTCGTGATGCGGTGCTGTCAACGAACGGAGGTCGCCGGCCGAGTGCGATGACTGCTGCCACGGGTACGGGTCCCCCGCACGCCTCGCGGTGTATACGGTCAGCACAGGCTTCAATGAGGCCGTCGGGTATTACCGACGGAATCAGGACTGGCTACTCGACGTCGCCTTCTGGAAATGGATTTGAAGACGCTTCAATGAGGCCGTCGGGTATTACCGACGGAATCGTGTCCCGCATGCCTCATATTCATCATCGGAACCATACTCGACTGCTTCAATGAGGCCGTCGGGTATTACCGACGGAATCACGGAATCCCGTGAGCTGGCCGTCGCTTACGAACGCGCCGCCGACGCTTCAATGAGGCCGTCGGGTATTACCGACGGAATCTCGCCACCAACTCGCGGCGCAAGCGCGGCGACCAGTGGGAGGACGCTTCAATGAGGCCGTCGGGTATTACCGACGGAATCGCGCTCATCGAAGGCCAAACCGTCAAGGTTGCGCTTCAATGAGGCCGTCGGGTATTACCGACGGAATCCGCGCTCATCGAGCAGATGAAGGCCCGCCACCGTGGGCTTCAATGAGGCCGTCGGGTATTACCGACGGAATCGTACAATAGGTGTGACTGCGCGTCCTGGAATGACCAGCTTCAATGAGGCCGTCGGGTATTACCGACGGAATCTCCACTCGACGACCAACGACGTTCCACCGAGACCGGCTTCAATGAGGCCGTCGGGTATTACCGACGGAATCCTGCGCGCGTACGTGCGGAAGAGCGTCGTGTCGCTCGGTGCTTCAATGAGGCCGTCGGGTATTACCGACGGAATCCTGCGGGAAGCAGGGCCTCGCCTGGCAGCAGTACGGCGGGCTTCAATGAGGCCGTCGGGTATTACCGACGGAATCGACCACCTCGTGAAACGAAAGATTGACGAAGTAGTCGCCGCTTCAATGAGGCCGTCGGGTATTACCGACGGAATCACTGCGGCCAATCTTCCCAGAGCCATCGCAACGGCTGGATGCTTCAATGAGGCCGTCGGGTATTACCGACGGAATCCCGGACGTATCATCCAGATCGACAGCGTGTCCCTGGCCGTGGAGCTTCAATGAGGCCGTCGGGTATTACCGACGGAATCGTCGATCCCGGCGAGGTCAAGGTCATCTCGGTGGCGAAGCTTCAATGAGGCCGTCGGGTATTACCGACGGAATCTCGGCCAGGAGGATAGCGTGCTGGTGCAGCACATCGTCCTGGAGGCTTCAATGAGGCCGTCGGGTATTACCGACGGAATCTCGCTGCACCTCCGCCTCCGCGCGCCTCGCCAGCTCGCCGACCGCGCTTCAATGAGGCCGTCGGGTATTACCGACGGAATCAACCGCTCAAGCGCGCCGTCCGCGGCGATCCAGCTCTCGCTTCAATGAGGCCGTCGGGTATTACCGACGGAATCTTGGGTGACCGGCGCCACGCGGGCGAACCGCGAAGCGCTGCTTCAATGAGGCCGTCGGGTATTACCGACGGAATCCTGAACCCCGACGCGGCCGACCCGGACCGGGAGCAGTTCCTGCTTCAATGAGGCCGTCGGGTATTACCGACGGAATCGGCAGCGCCGGCACCGGCCAGGCGTTGACGGAGGCGGAAGCTTCAATGAGGCCGTCGGGTATTACCGACGGAATCCTGGTCCGTGGGGATGGTGCCGACGGTCCCGGTCGTCTTGGCGCTTCAATGAGGCCGTCGGGTATTACCGACGGAATCGCGCGTATCGTCGAGCCATGAGGTACAACGTCACCATCGGGCTTCAATGAGGCCGTCGGGTATTACCGACGGAATCCCGGTGCGCGTCGTCGGCGATGGTGCCGTCGAGATCGCTTCAATGAGGCCGTCGGGTATTACCGACGGAATCTGGGGGCAGGGGAGCGGTCAAGATTTCGCGAACAAACCGCGCTTCAATGAGGCCGTCGGGTATTACCGACGGAATCTGATGTTCCCCCGCCTCACGTCGTCGTTGTCGACGCTGCTTCAATGAGGCCGTCGGGTATTACCGACGGAATCACGGCGATTCGCAGGGGCAATACCCTATTGACACGACCGCGCGGCTTCAATGAGGCCGTCGGGTATTACCGACGGAATCCTTGCGTACGTCCATACCAGCCTCCTATAGCCAGTCGCTTCAATGAGGCCGTCGGGTATTACCGACGGAATCCCAGAAGACTGCGGGTGCTATCCGCGATGCACGAGGGCGGTTCGCGCTTCAATGAGGCCGTCGGGTATTACCGACGGAATCGGGCACGCAATCAGCGTAAGCGCCCTGCGCCGCGACGCCACCGGGCTTCAATGAGGCCGTCGGGTATTACCGACGGAATCACCATACGCGCTCGATTATGTGGTGTCAACACCTGTGCTTCAATGAGGCCGTCGGGTATTACCGACGGAATCCGCCAGAATCGCGCGCGTATCTCCCCTTGAGACGGGCTTCCCCTTGCTTCAATGAGGCCGTCGGGTATTACCGACGGAATCGAATCCTGCCCGCCGACGTAGTCGCGGAAGCCCTGCATCTTCAGCTTCAATGAGGCCGTCGGGTATTACCGACGGAATCCGGGGACCCCTGCCGCGCCAGCGCCGGCGCACCCGCGGCTTCAATGAGGCCGTCGGGTATTACCGACGGAATCTACGACATCGAAATCAAGGGTGTCCGACCGCTCATCCAACAGCTTCAATGAGGCCGTCGGGTATTACCGACGGAATCAATATGGACCCTGGGGAGGGATTTGTCAAGCGATTTGCGCTTCAATGAGGCCGTCGGGTATTACCGACGGAATCCTGCGCCCACTCATACGACGCAATCGTCCCGTCCGGGTCGGACGCTTCAATGAGGCCGTCGGGTATTACCGACGGAATCCGTCTGGTTCGAGACGCTAGCCGACTTCTTCGCCAAGGCGCTTCAATGAGGCCGTCGGGTATTACCGACGGAATCGGGGGTCCCGACAACGTTGTTGGCAACCTCTTCCGGGCGTGGCTTCAATGAGGCCGTCGGGTATTACCGACGGAATCGATCAGCTCCAACGGGACGATCACCTGGGGCCTGGGGCTTCAATGAGGCCGTCGGGTATTACCGACGGAATCATGGTCGATCCGACGAACCCGTACGCGATCTTCCTGCTTCAATGAGGCCGTCGGGTATTACCGACGGAATCCCGCGGTGGTGGCGGGAAAGATCGCGACAAACGCAGTGACGGCGGCTTCAATGAGGCCGTCGGGTATTACCGACGGAATCCAATTTCTTCAGCAACGCCACCGGCGTCCGCGTCAACAAGCTTCAATGAGGCCGTCGGGTATTACCGACGGAATCCCAGTTCATTCGCCGCGATGTCTGGCAACCCGTCGTGCCACTGCTTCAATGAGGCCGTCGGGTATTACCGACGGAATCGCCGGAAAGCCACTGGGCGACGGTCGCCGCGTACATCGCTTCAATGAGGCCGTCGGGTATTACCGACGGAATCGGACCGCACCCAACTCCTCGCTATGCAGGCGGTTGCCGGCTGCAATGCGAGAGGTCGGACGCGATCCTGAGAATAGCGGAGGCCGGCACAACATTCGCCGATCAGTCTGTCAGATAATTCTCGGTATGTCAAAGAGCTCGCCACAGTGCGAGCGCTCCCCGGCGGGTGCGCGTCACCGGAGCGCTCGCTCCCTGGCGGCGAGCCGGATCATACGATCACCGGCTCGCGACGCATCACGTGGAACGGCTTTCCGAGGCTGACGACCCGCGGTTCTACGTTGTCGGCCACCCCTACGTCGACCAGCACCACATGATCCTCGCCATGATCTATCAGACCGTCGAGACGTGCAAGCAACTCGGCCTGCCGCTGGCGGCTCAGCCGGCACTGGAACACCGAGAGCTGCACCCACGCCCCGTACCCGTTCATCACCTTGAATACCTTGCGCCAGCGCTTGGGATCGGAGATGTCATAGACGACGATGTAGAGGTGCTCGGGCATGTGCTCAGCGGGTCAGGAAGTTGGGATAGGAGGCGAGCTCGCCGAGCAGGAAGCGCCCGAGCAGGCGCGCCTGCATCTCCATGAGACGGCGGTAGCTGACGCGGTAGCCGAAGAGCGGGTGGATGACTTCGTGATCCAGGCGGCGCTCGAACGCACCGATGACCGTGCGCCGGCCGGCCGGCGTGAGTGCGACGCTGCCCGCGGCCTCCTTGAAATCCGCCGGCCTCACCTCGCCGTTGTTGATGACCTGCAGTACGACGGACTCGGCGACGATAGGTCGAAACGGCTCCATCAGGTCGAGGGCCAGCGCCGGCCGGCCGTAGCGCGGTTGATGGTACAGACCGCGGAAGGCGTCGAACCCGACGGCGGTCAGCGTCACGGTCCAGGCGCGGACCAGCAACGAATACACGAAGGACAGCAGCGCGTTGACCGGATCGGTGGGAGGGCGGCGGTTTCGCTTCTCGAACTCGAACGCCGCGGCCTCCTCCGGGTCGTCCCGGTTGATCATGGCCGGGAACGCCCGGAAGTAGCGGGCCGCCGCCGTACCCTCGATGCCGAGCAGCTCGGCCAGCGACCGTGCGCGCTCGGCGGCGCGGCTGTCCTCCTTGAGCTCGATCATCACGCCGCGGTTGTCGTCCGGGCGCTTCCAGTTGCGACGGAGCAGCGTGCGGGAGTTCAGGATCTTGGCGCTTACCAGGCCCTTGGCGAACCGGAGGCAGGTGGCGGCATCGAAGCTCGCCCGGTACTGGGCGGTGCGCAGCTCCACGTTCTTGTGGCCGTTGCCGACGGTGTGGCCGTAGAACCAGCCTCCCTGGCTGTACCAAGTGACCGGTATCCCGCGCCACATGAGCTCCTGGAGGCTTGGCGCGGTGATATAGACGCTGCCCATGAGGACGACCTGCGAGGTCTCCGCGAGGCGGGCGGTGGCCACTTTTTCGTCATCGACGCTCACCACCAGCGTCTCCCCGGACTTGGCGACCTTGGCGCCGCGCGCCTGCACGTAGAGCGGCAGCGCCTCCGTGTTCGGGACGGCGATCGGCCGCGGCTCGGGTGACGACTGCGCCAGATGGTTGACCTCGTCCGGCAGACAGATGCCGACCAGGGAGCAGCGCGGGCACTTCGGACTGTCCTGCAGCGGCGGAGGAATCGTCCCGTTCTGCGCGAGGCTGCGCAGACCCGTGATCGCCTCCGTGGTAGTCCGAACCAGCGCATCGTCGAACGGAACCCGGACTCGCTCCCGGCTGGCGACGAAGTACAGCACTCCTTCGTCGCAGCGGTAGCCGTGCTCGCGCAGGAGCAGCCCCTGCGCGCAAAGTTGCACGCGCTCCGGGTCATAGGCGCCGCCTTTGACGTGCGGCCGCTTGCCGCGCTTGTAGTCGACCGGAATCACCTGGTCGTCGTCGGATTCGATCAGGTCCATGCGCGCGATCAGCCCGAGCGCGTCGGACGACAGCGTGATCGAACGCGCGTGCAGTCTGTGGTCTGCCGACACCTCGGCCGGGGGCGGCAGACTCCCGCCGTCGCGATTGACGCGCCGATGGGCGTGGCGGCCCTCCACGGTGTCCGCCGACTCGGCCCACTCGCCCTGCACCCATTCCAGATAGGCCAGACGAGGGCAGTACTGGTACTCGTTGACCATGCGCGCCGGCACCAGGGGAGTGTCCGCCAGCAATTCCATGGACGGGGCGTGCTGTGCTCCGCCGTTCTGCCCGTGTTCCTCGTTCACCAAGACCTGCGCGGCCTCCGTGACGAGGCCCCTTCAATGTAATCGGCCGTGCCGGCCCGCAACCTTGAGAAACTTCGCGTGGTAGCGCAGGTGAAAAAGCGATCCTGGACGAACGTGTGCTACGCCACCGCGTCGCAGAACGCCAGCTCCCAGCCGTGGAACACCACCGCCAGACCCACGAACCGCACGCCGGGGAACTGGCGCGCCAGCCGCTCGTCCGCCAGGTAGCGTCTCAGTTGCGCTGTCGCACCGCTGACCGCGGCCGCCACGCCCGCATCTTCCGCCGGCTCGCTGCGCTTCACGTACTTCAGCTCGATCAGGTAGCCGACCCGCAGGTGCGGAAAGCGCGCCAGCAACGGCTCCAGGCTGATGTCCGCGTGTCCCTTCCCCAGCTCCGCCTCCGAGCGGAACACGTAGTAGTCGGTCACGCTCAGGTACGCCGCCAGGAACCCCTGGACGACCTTCTCCCCGGCGATGTAGTCGCGAATCCCGGTCTGCGCGGCGATCGCGTCGCCCAGGAACTCGAATGCCGGCCGCCACTCGCCCTGGTTGGCCATGCGCATCATCAACTGCTCGAACCGGAACAGGTCGATCCTGAACGCCTCCACGTCCCGGTAGCCGTCGCGCAGGTAGCCGTACATCAACTGCTTCACGGTCTGGTTGGGGACCGCCAGCCGCGGCACGCCGTCGACCACGGCGCGGATGCTCAGCAGCCCGAAGTAGTGCAGCAGCGACAGGAAGTTCTGCCGGTCGGTGAGCTGCTTCACCGGGAAGCTCGGCTGGATGCGCGGCAGGTCCTTCCGCCCCTCGCCGATGATCTCCCGCAGCAGGTCGAAGTTGCCGTTGAGCTGCCGGCCCACCACCAGCAGGTGGCGCAGCTTGCCGTAGTCGATGCGCACGTTGGTGTCGATCAGGTAGTCCGGCACCCCCCGGTTCGGGATCGAATGCTTCAGGTAGTAGAGCACCATGTCGGTGTTGTAGAGGTCGGTGTCGACCGCCGTGGCGAACCGGTAGCCGTTGTACCACTCGCCCATCAGGGCCATGGCTTCATCGACGTCCTGGTCGAGCACGCCGTGCTCCCGGTAGGTCTCCACCAAGCGCCGCACTTCCGCCTCAGTGAAGCCGACCATCTCGTTGAAGTCGGGCTCAAGGCTGATGTTGGTGCCGATGTTGAAGCCACTGGTCACGTCGTCCATGGTCACCGGCGACACGCCGGTGATGAACAGCCGGTCGATGCCTCCGCCGCTGCGGTCCGTCCCCGACTTGAGGGTGGCGAAGAAGTTGCGAAAGAAGCCGCCGCCGTGCGTGAAGTCCTCGTACGCGTCCGTGCCGTGGTGCGCCAGCACGGTGTTGGCGAAGTTGTCGTACTCGTCGATGAGCACGTACAGCGGGATGCCGTGGTCGCCGACGTGCCGGAACAGCTCGGTGAGCTTCGAGGAGATCGAGGGCGGCGCGAGGATCTCCCGCAGCACCGCTTCGGGAAACAGGTCGGGATGGCGCCGCAGCGCCCCCCGGAGCTCGATCATGCAGTAGGTCTCGAACTCCCGCTCCAGGGTGTCGAGCTTGTCGTTGACCGCCGAGAAGTTGAAACGGAGGACCACATAGCGATGGCGCTCCGCGGTCGGGTTGCGACCGATGTCGGTGCCGGCGAAGGTGGCGTCGAACTCGTGGCCCCACCAGCGGTCGTAGTAGTTCTCCAGCAGCGAGATCCACAGCGACTTGCCAAACCGCCGCGGGCGAATCAGGAAGATATAGTCCTCCTGTTCCAAACGTCGCAGGAAACGGGTCTTGTCGACGTACAGCCACTTGCGCTGGCGGATGCGCCGGAAGTCGGCCTGGCCGTAGGGAATGCGCGGGTAAGCGGGAACCTCGTCCACAGCCGGAACCTGCTCCGTCACTCTACCGCTTCCGGGAAGGGGGCTCAAGTTCAGTCACGCCGTGGATTTCGGGATCGTGCATGCTGCCTGTAGCAGGCTCGTCGGTGAGAGTCGATCAGGGTTCACCTCCACGTCCACCTGCGAATGTCCCCGGTGGCGGTCAACGACTCGGCGTCGTTGTAGATCACTGTCGGAGCCGTTCGCGAGCGGCCTCCGGCGGACTCGTCAGCATCTCCGCACGTCATAGGCAGAGCGGGGCGCGACCAGTAGCGTCGAACGTCGAACGGCCACGGTGGCTGGCGTTTAGCGACCAAAAAACGATCTGATTGACCGAGATCGCCTAATCGGTCGGTCTTCTGTATGCTAAGGAGTCTCGCCAAAATAAATTGGTCGTTTACTCCTGTCTGGGAGTCAGCATGTAGTTCCATTCGCCGTGAAACGTGTCACGCGTGAGATTCAGCGCCTGCATCTGTTCGTCGCTCACCGACTGCCCTGTCGGGTAGCTGTTGTGGTCCAACTCCGAGCGGATCGTCAAGCCGCTCTTGGTCCTCGTATGCCCGATCAGGTTCACCACCACCTCCCGGCTCACCAACGGTCGCCCACGCCAGTTCTCGGTGATGTGGCAGAACATCCGATGCTCGATCTTGTTCCACTTGCTCGTCCCCGGCGGAAAGTGGCACACCGAGATGCGCAGCCCAGTGGCGTCGGCGAACTTCTGCAGCTCCACCTTCCACAGCCGACTGCGGCTGCCGTTCGAGCCGCCTCCGTCGGCGGTGATCAGTAACCGCTTCGCCAACGGATAGGCCGCCCGGCCCATACGGAGCCACCACCGCCGCAGCGTCTCCACGGCGAACACCGCCGTGTCGTGATCCTCACCGACGCTCACCCAGCCGCTGTCACGGGTCACGTCGTAGACCCCGTACGGGATTGCTTTGCCCAGCTCCTTGTCGACGAAATCGTGCACCTTGACCCGCTCCGGTTGGCGCTTCGGACGCCACTCTCGGCCGCCGTTGTGAAACGCCCCTATCAGCTCCTTTTTCTTGGTGTCCACGGAAACTACCGGTTGCCGCAGGGCCTGAAAGGCGCGCACCCGCCGGTTGATGTGCTTGAACTGCGCGTCGCGGTCGGCATGCTGGGCGCCCTCCAGCGTCTTGCGGTTGGCCTGCAGGCTATAACCCAACTCGTGCAGCAGCCGGTTGACGGTCCGCTCGCTGACCGGATGACCGGCGGCAGTCAGTTCCGCCGCCAACCGCGCGGCGCTGCTACAGGTCCACAGCAACGGCCCCATCGGATCGCCTCGGGTGACCGGATCGACCAGCCGTTCCAGCGCCCGCGCCAGCTTCGGGTCGCCGGCGGTCAACGGCTTGCGGCACGCGCCCGGTCGTCGCAGGCGCGCAGTGTCCGGTGGCGCACCGGCTGCTTCGTTGGCATCAAGTTCCTTCAGCCCGGTGTGAATGGTGGTGCGCGACAGACCGGTGGCGGCGGCCACACAGGCGATGCCGCCGCGGCCCATCTGGCGCGCCTCGACCGCCGCCCAGCGTCGCCGAAGGCGCTCGTCGAACCATGGATCAAGGGCGGCGAACTTGGTCTTGACCGCTTCGGTGAGGACGGGGTTCACTGTCGCTGAGTAGACTATCGGTTCCTCCATTCGACCACTTTATTTTGGCGAGATCCCTAACCGCGTCGGTGCAGAAGCAGCGGCCTTCATTGCAGAGAGCAGCGTCGCAGGCACCACCAGTGTGGCGTGAGTCCTTTCCGGGGCCCCGGCCTCGGCCTCATTCGCGGAAGTGCTACGTCATCCCTTGGTTCGGAGGCTGTCCCCCTGGCGGGCAACCCGCTGCCGCCAGCAGAGCCCCCGCTTTGGGTTGGAAGACTATCGGTACGGAGCAGGAGGGCTGCACCCAAGCAGTAGCCGTGGACGCTTGACGGCATGCAGCTGAGTTGTTTAGCTTTGAGCAGCGTCGCAGACACTATATATCCGACAAGGAGGCTTAGGTGAAGGCTGAACGCGTAACGAAGAGCGTGATATGGTCGCATATTTCACTACATAGAAAAGAGATGACTTCCTCGACCCAGTTGCGCAGGGAGTCTTCGGCAAGGCTTTACTGCAGATCCTACGCTGAGGAGATCGTCAGTGCCACCGTCGAGGAAGAGCAGGCAGGCCTGACTCGCGTTGGACGGTCTGATCCACCATCACACGTCCGGAGTGGACCATGATTACACTTTCGGCACTCAGAGACGCAGTCGCGGCAGATGCCGCGATCCGGCGGTTGCGCCGCCTGCAGCCGGCGGGCGGCGCGGGCGACAAGGTCTTTCCACCCACCTATCCGGGCGAGCGGAGGGAGGACCCGCCGCGCCACGTGTACGAGTGCCGCAACGTTGGCGGCAATGAGACGTGGTGCGTCCTCATCGATAGCGTCCAGAGTCAAGCGAACCGCCTGGAGGAGGCGTTGCTGGTAGCGGCCACGGCCGACGGCATCCCGCTGCCGTACGTCGTGGTGGACTTTCGAGACACGGGGCTTCAGCCGATTGAGCAGATCACCTCTCTGGATGCGCCGCACAGGGTGTACGACGCGATATTCCGCGACAGCCTGATGGACGGTGTCGCCTTCATGCAGAGCGAACAAGGCCGGCGCCTCGCGGCCGCGACGTCTGCGGATGCCACCGCCCTGCTAGAGACGTCGCCCACAGCCCTTCTCTTTGGCGCATGGCATAGCCAGGGCGAGGGCGGCGGTCTGGGTGCAAAGTTTCCGCGTGCGTTCGTCTCGGAGATCATGGGGGTCGACACGCCCGTGGAGGAGGGGCTGGCAGATCGTCGTACGGGAAGGACGGAGCCGCAAACGAGAGGGCGGCGCACGGGTAGTCGCATCGATCCCCTGGGGGTTCTCCGAAAAGTGGACGTGTTCAGGGGCACTTCCGGTTGGAGTCCGGACCAGAAGCAAGCAGGCAGAGGCGCCAAGAAGGTTCGGCCGTCGGAAATCAACCATGGGAACATTGCGCCGTCCGTCCAACCTTTGGGGGTTACCTTCTCCTACGCCGAACACCGCGCCGTGCTGACCCTGGCAGGGCTGCGACGCCTGCGCTTTGGGAGCGATGCGCGGGACTCGGCTGCTCGTGTCTTACTCGCTGCTCTCGGTCTGGTCGCGCTTGCCGAGCAGGATGCCGTCGGCTATGCGCTACGGTCGCGATGCGACTTGGTTTGTGACGGAGACTCGCCGTTGGAGCTTGTCCACGCTGATGGTTCGACCGAACCACTCGAGCTGGACCGTGCTGGCGCACGGGGTCTGTACCGGGATGCGTATACCTTCGCCGAAGAAGCCGGTTTCCAGTTCAGGTCACTGGTGTTGGAGCCGCAACCCAAGTTGATCGAGATTGTCAGGCGCAGTCGAGAGCTTGCGCTGGACGCTGCTGGCGGGGACCAGGAAGACGTGTGAGCCTGCTCCTGGAGATCGAGTTCCTGACTGGTGTGTGCCGTGCGGCCCGGACGCCTGCAAGCGGGACACCAGATTGGCCGCCGCAGCCGGATCGGGTGTTTTCGGCGCTCGTTTCGGCCTGGGCGGCGCGCGGCGAGCGACCCTCTGAGCGCTCGGCGCTGGAGTGGCTTGAAGCGCAGGATACACCGACTGTCCACGCAGGGAATCACACCGGACGTACAGCACCCGACGTGTTCGTTCCACCCAACGATCAGAGAGCGTCGACTGCGGGTAAGACTTACCTCAGGGTCATGCCCGAAATGCGCCCACGCCAGCCGCGCCGGTTTCCTGTCGCCTGTCCGGAAGATCCGACCATGGCGCTGGTCTGGGACGTCGAGTCTGCGCCGGAGACGTTGCGGACGCTGGATGCGATAGCGCGCGACGTTGGCTATCTGGGCCATTCGGCAAGTCTAGTACGTTGTCGTTTTCTATGTGGGGAATCCACAGCACCGACTTGGCCGCCCGCATCCGCTCAACGCAGGGTCTACCCTGGACGGCTGGCGGAACTTGAGCGGGCTCACCACGCGAACCCGACACGGCCCGTGATCCTGCCTGGGGCTGGCGTTCCACCCGCCTACGATCAGGAAACGTCACCGCGTGACCCCGGTTGGCTGGTCCTCGAAGTCGTAGACGGAGTCGTACCCGACATACGCGCTGCGGCGCTGGTCACCCGCGTATTGCGGCACACGTTGATGAGCGGCTACCGGGCTATCGGCATGGCGGAAAGGATTCCCGAGGTCGTGTCCGGTCACACGACGGATCGCAAACCTACCCGGTCTCCGCATGTTGCGATAGTCCCGATGGCATTCGTTGGTTCCCCGCATTCGGATGGTCGCGTGTTCGGCTTCGCGCTTATTCCGCCGGCGCAGACCGAACTTCAGGACATTTCCGGTTTTCGCGCTGCGTTCGAGAAGGTCGCACCGTTTGACCCCGGCGACGAACGGCGGATCCTGGAGCTGAATGGTGCGCCACTTCGGACACCGTTGCGACTCGCGCCGGCGGGGACGGTGGCCAAGCGGTCACTCGATCCCGATCCGTATCTGCGGCCGGCACGGATCTGGGCCACCGTGACGCCCCTCGTGCTTGACCGGCATCTCAAGCGTCACGACGATGACGAGATCCGTGATCTTATCGCGCGCGCGTGTGGCAATGTTGGTCTGCCCCGGC
The DNA here is from genome assembly GCA_965208175.1 of Spirochaetia bacterium. GTDB lineage: Bacteria > Spirochaetota > Spirochaetia > SZUA-6 > Bin103 > CATQHW01. The sequence continues at coordinate 194,405 of CBDBOG010000003.1, forward strand.
CCGATCCGGCCAACATTCAGGCCGGCAAGCACTCCGCGATTGAAGGAGCGCCATCGGCGCGACCGGTGTCGGGTGCGCCACCATGGACACGCTGGCGAGTCCCTGAGCCGCTGGTCAGTCGGTCGCTGACCCATGCCGTCGTCGACTTCGGAGGCGAGATCACCGGCCCCGTACTGCTCGGCGCCGGACGGTTCACCGGGTTGGGGCTCTGCCGGCGCCTCGGGGACTGACGATGACGTTGACGGCTGCCGACTTCTCACCGTTCTTCCAGGCGATCCACGGTCACACACCGTTCCCCTGGCAGCAGGCTCTCGTCGATCGGCTGGACCGCGAGGAGCGATGGCCGGACGTTCTCGATCTACCCACGGGGGCCGGCAAGACGGCGGCGCTGGACGTATCGGTGTTTCATCTGGCTTCGCGGTGGGACGAGCCGACTACCGTCGCGCTCCGTATCGTGCTGGTCGTAGACCGCCGTCTGGTTGTGGACGATGCCTACGAACGCGCCCGGAAGATAGCGAACGCGCTGACCGATCCGTCGCAGGCGCCCACCTCCGGAAGGGCCGTCGTCGAGGAAGTCGCCGGTAGGTTGCGGGTGCTCGCCGGCGAAGGCGCGCCTCCGCTAGTCGCTGCCCGCCTGCGTGGCGGCGCTCCTCTGGAAGACGACTGGGCGCGCACCCCGACCCAGCCGACTCTCCTGTGCTCCACGGTCGATCAGGTCGGATCGCGATTGCTGTTTCGTGGGTACGGCGTGTCGAACCGTATGAAGCCGGTGCATGCCGGTCTCCTGGGCGAGAACACGCTTATCCTGCTCGACGAGGCCCATCTCTCCGAGCCCTTTCGGCAGACTCTGCACGCCGTGCATGAGATAGGCGGAGCCGGCGTACGGACGGTTCTTCTCTCCGCCACGCCCGGCACGCTTGGTCAACGCCCCTTCTCGCTGGGTCCTGATGACCGGGGCGACCCCACACTGAAGAAACGCCTGGAGGCCAACAAGCGCGCCAAACTGATGAAGCCGATCCGTGAAAACCCTGCAGAGGCGTTTGCACGCGAAGCGTGTGAGACAGCCGAACGTCTGACACGCGGCGGCGTGTCTTCCCCCGCAGTCGGCGTCGTGGTCAACCGCGTGGCTCTGGCCCGCGCCGTATTCGAAACGCTGCAGAAGAGAACCGCGGGTGCACAAACCCTGCTCATGATCGGACGCTCGCGAGCCGCGACCCGAGACCTGATCGTCCAGCAGCTCAAACCGTTCCGTACCGGCGACGCCGGCCGATCAGAGGCTGCTCCGCTCTATCTTGTCGCTACGCAGTGTCTGGAAGTAGGGGTCGACCTCGATCTCGATGGCTTGGTGACACAGGCAGCATCGTTTGATGCCCTCCGGCAGCGTTTCGGACGGTTGAACCGCGCGGGACGGCCCATCGCAGCAGAAGGCGCGATTCTCGTCACCTCCGATGCCTTGAACAAGAAGACTGATGACCCGGTGTATGGGGACCGGATTCGCGTGACCTGGGACGCTCTCGGCGGAATTGCCGAAGACGGCGTCGTGGACTTCGGTGTGGCGGCGCTCGACCGAAGCCTGCGAGAAGCTGGTCTGGACACAACGGAACTCGCGGCCCATCGAGCCCAAGCTCCTGCCCTGATGCCAGCCTATTTCGACATCTGGTGTCAGACCTCTCCGCCGCCGCTCGCTGACCCTGACCCAGGTCTCTTCCTGCACGGCGCGGAGCGAGCGCCGGCGGAGGTTTCCGTGTTCTGGCGGAGCGACATCACCAGTTCCGATCTGCGCGAGGGCGGCGCGGATCTCATGACTATCCTGGGACTCGTTCCACCGCGCACGGAGGAAATGATCGACATCCCGATCTGGTCAGCGACAGCTTGGCTGCGAGGGGACCAGGCTGGCCAACTGGACGACGTCGCCGATGTGCCCGGACGGGATCATCCACCGGAGACAGAGCGGAGCCGGTCGATGAGAGCGTTCCGGTGGGCCGGGCCTGACGATCCCCGAACGGGCTATGTCACGCCTGCGGAGTTGCGACCGGGAGACCTGCTGGTCGTTCCCGCAGATTACGGCGGCTGTGACCGGTTCGGATGGGCGCCGGAGAGTACGGCTCACGTGATGGACGTGGCCGACGCCGCCGCGCTGCCCTACCGCGGACGACGGTATACCGTAAGGATCGCACGCGACGTAGTTCGATCAGACGCAGCTTGGCGGCGCGTTTCCGCGGTGATTGCGGCGAGCGACGGCTCGGTCCCGCTGGATGAGCTTCTGGACGCTTTGCCGAACGACGGGGACGACCAGACAGCGAGCGACCGTGTCGTTCGCAGGGTGCGCGAGGCACTGCAACGGCTGCGGAGCGCCGAGGGCGGGCGCAACGTAAGGGGCCGCCGCATCGAGAGCCACTTCCCGTACGCCAGCCATGACGCTGGGGTCATTCTGGTTGCGCCACACGGGCTCCGTGATGCGGTCGCGTCGGGTCAATCGTCCGCTACCGAGAACGACGGTCTCTCGTACACTTCGTCACGGCCCGTCGCACTCACGTGCCACACGGACAACGTGGTGGCGTACGTCGAGTCTATTGCGCGAACGCTCCGGCTGTCCTCGAAGATCGCAGCCGACCTCGGTCTCGCAGCGTTCCTGCATGACGCCGGGAAGGCGGACGCGCGGTTCCAGACCATGCTGGCCGGGGGTGACTGGTGGAATCGACCCGATGGTCCGGCCATGGCCAAGAGCGGGAGGGTGTCCCCTGCCGGTGCGTGGCACAGGTCCGGGCTGCCGAAGGGGTGGCGCCATGAAGCGCTGTCGGTACGCATGGCGCGTAGCCATCCGAGATTCGCGCACGCTCACGATCCGGAACTGGTGCTGTGGCTGATCGGAACGCATCACGGATTCGGGCGACCATTTTTCGGCTTTGCTGATCCGCACGACCGCGAGCCGGGGCACGAGCTGCTCGGTTGCCTCGGGGTCGATGCGTGGCATCTCGAGCCGAGCGCCGGGCCGCAATCACTGGCGTTCGACTTTCACGGTCTGGACTGGAGCGCCACGTTCGAGGCCCTCAGGACGCGCTACGGAACTTGGGGACTGGCACGGTTCGAGGCGATTATTCGCCTCGCCGACCACCGGGCGTCCGAAGCGGAGCGGGTGTGATGACGGCGGCTGGACAGCATCGGCTGGATGGGTTGGAGCCCGACAACCTGCTCGCTTTTCTGGCGCTGCTGGGTTTGCTGCGCGCGCTGGAGGAGGCGTGTCCGCAGTGGCGGCCGCGAGTTGCGTGGACAGTTGCCGAACCGCTTATGCGCCCGGTACTGCATCTGTGGGAGCCCGCGACGAGCGAGTCAGTCTTGACCGCCGTGGCCTCCGGCTTGTCCAGTCTCGCGCTTCGACATGACTTCGAGCCACACCGGGGTCTGAAGCTGTCTCCCGAGGAAGCGTCGGAAAAGCTCCGCAACGCCGCCCGCGGCGACCGCTACGTCGCTGACCTGTGGGCCGCCTTGGCAAGCGATGCCGTCGTCCGCAACCGAAACAAGAATGAGGAAGTCGAGCCAACTCCCCTGTGTCTGATGTTCGGGCAGGGGCATCAGCACTTCTTGGAGCGTTTGAGCGCGGTTCCAAGGGAAGAGACTCCTCTTCGCCGAATGAATGGCAACAAGTCCGCCATCACGACTGCGGGCTGCTTGGGTGAAGCACTGTTTACGCCCTGGACCCGCCCCGACGCAACAAGTTCGTTTCGATGGGACCCGCACGAAGACGTGCGCTACGCCCTGCGCGCTACCGATCCTACGGACTCGAAGACGAAGGAGACCACTCAGCACGGCGCCAATCGACTCGCCGCCGTCGGGTTGTCCGTCTTGACGGTGGTGCCCCGCCGCCGTGGCGTAGACACGCGGCTTGATGTCATCGGTGGCAGCCGCGATGCCGATGGAAGCTTCCTGTTCACTTGGCCAATCTGGGGGGACTCGATCAGCCTGGCAGCAATCCGATCTCTGCTCGGCCATCCGGGACTAGACGATGCCGCATCCCGAGCTGCACTCGGCGTCGTCGAGCGCCGTCGAGCGCGGCGGATTTCTTCCGGGAAGTTCATGAACTTCACGAGGGCCGAGTCGATCCCGTAGGGATCTCTCAATATGGCTGCGCATAGCACGAAGATTCAGCGACGTACTATCGAAATTCACTGTGATCGGGATCGACTCCGCGAGATCGTTGATGGGGGACTCGGTCACCTTCGCACGGAAGTGTTACGAGTCTCATCCAGTGGCGGGGCGGACGCCGGTTCGGCGTGCGTCAGTTCCCAGCCGTGGAACACGAGCGCCAGGCCGGTGAACCGCACCGTCGGGTACTGGCGCGCCAGCCGCTCGTCCGCCACGTAGCGCCGGAGTTGGGCCGCCGCCTCCCGTGCCGCCTTCGCCACGCGCGCCGCGCCGGCCGGCTCGCCGCGCTTCAGGTACTTCAACTCGATCACGTAGCCGTGGCGCATGCCGGCGTAGCGTTGCAGGTGCGGCTCCAGGCAGATGTCCGCGTAGCCGCCGCCCAGCTCGCGCTCGGTGTGGAACACGAAGTGCTCGGTCGCGCTCAGGTAGGCGGCGAGGAATCCCTGGATCACCTTCTCGCCGTCGATGTAGTCGCGGATCGAGGTCTGGCCGGCGATCGCGCTGCTCAGGAACTCCAGTACCGGCCGCCAGGCGCCGCGGTACGCCATCTCGTGCACCAGCCGGCCGAACGCGTGCCGGTCCACGGCAAACACGCCCACGTCGCGGTAGCCGTCGCGCAGATAGCCGTACATCAGCCGCCGCACGGTCTGGTTGGGAATCGCCAGCCGCGGCATGCCGTCGCGCACCTCGCGGATGCTCAGCAGGCCGAAGTAGTGCAGCAGCGACACGAAGTTGTCCCTCTGATCGATTTCGTCCAGCGGGAATCCGTCGCGCAGCTCGCCGTCCACCCAGCCTTCGCCGATCACGTGGCGCAGCAGGTCGAAGTTGCCGTTGAGCTGTCGGTTGACCGTCAGCAGGTGGCGCAGCTTGCCGTAGTCGATGCGCACGTTGGCGTCGATCAGATCGTCCGGTTTGCCGCGTCCGGGAACCGACGCCTTGACGTAATAGAGCACCATGTCGGTGTTGTAGACGGTCTGGTGCGCGCGCTTGGCGAAGCGGTAGCCGTCATACCACTCGGCCATGACGGCCATCGCCTCGTCCACGTCCTGGTCGAGCACGCCGTGGTCGCGGTAGGTCTCAAGGATGGCGCGCACCTCGGCGGCGGTGAAGCCGAGCACCTCGTTGAACTCCGGCATCAGGCTGACGTTGGTGGCGATGTTGAAGCCCGAGGTCACGTCGTCCATGGTGAGCGGCGACACGCCGGTGACGAACATGCGCTCGACGCCGCCGCCGTGGCCGACGCCGGCCTTGAGGGTGGCGAAGAAGCTGCGGTAGAAGCCGCCGCCGTGGGTGAGCGACTCGTACGCCTGCGCCCCGCGGTGCGCCAGGATCGTGTTGGCGAAGTTGTCGTACTCGTCGATCAGCACGTACAGCGGGATGTCGTGCTCGCCGACATGCTCGAACAATTCGTTCAGTCTGCCGTCGATGGAGGGGTGGGCCAGGATGCGGTCGGTCACCGGCTGCGGAAACAGATCGCGGCTTCGTTCCAGCGTGGCGCGGAGCTTGATGAAGCAATAGGTCTCGAAGCGTTCGCGGAGGGTCTCCAGGGTGTCGTCGAACGCGGAGAAGTCGAAGCGCAGGACCACGTAGCGGTGGCGGTTGGCGGTGGGCTGCCGCGCGATGTCGGTGCCGCCGAAGATCGCCTCGAAGCGGTCGGCGCGGTTGCGGTCGTAGTAGCTCTCCAGCAGCGCCACCCAGCACGACTTGCCGAAGCGCCGCGGGCGGATCAGGAAGGCGGTCCGTTCCCGCTCCAGGTCGTGCAGGAAGCGCGTCTTGTCGACGTACAGGGTGCGCTCGCGGCGCATCCCCTCGAAGTCGGCCCAGCCGTAGGGTATCTGCGGATACGCCGTGTTCACACCCATGCCTCCTGCCGGTGCGGCCAATGCGCGTCGCGGTCCGACACCGCTCAGGGTAGTCCGCTCAGCCGAGCTTCGTCATCGGGCGGTGGACGCTGCGAACGGTCCGACCTCTCGATGGCATCCGGTTCCTGGTCGTTGCCAAAGGGGCGACACTTGCAGAAGGTGTCCGGGGAGCAGCGAGACGGCGCGATGCACATCACCGGCGGCCGTGAGTCGATCGGTCACGGCCCGGACCGGTCCCCGGACGCGCTCGACGCCGGCCTGCGGGCGCTCGGTGTGGATGCCGACGCCGACGTGCTGGCGGCGTACGTGGCTGAGCTGGACCGCTGGAACCGGGTCTACGGCTTCGTCAAGGCGGATCGCGAGCAGCTCGTCACGCACCACGTGCTGGACGCGCTGACGGCGGTGCCGGTCGTGCGGCGGCTCGGCCGGCGGGTGGCCGACTTCGGGTCGGGCGCGGGCCTGCCGGCCATCCCGCTGGCGATCGCGCTGCCGCGCCTGACCTTCACGCTGATCGAGCGCTCGGAGAAGCGACGCGCGTTCCTGTCCGCGGTCGTCCCGCACCTGCGGCTGGGCAACGCGCGCGTGGTCGCGCACGCGGACAGCGAACGCTTCGACCTGGTCACCGCGCGCGCGGTCGCCCCCCTGCCTGAGCTGGCCGCCGCGGTCGCCCGGGAACGCCTGGCGCCGCGCCTGCTGGCCTACGCCGGCACGCGCGCGGCGATCGACGCGGCGCTGCGGGCGCTGCCGTTCCGCGCGGCGGTGCAGCGCGTCCAGGTGCCGGGTCTGAACGCCCAGCGCCACCTGGTGACCGTCGAGCTGTCCGAACGGACCGGACCATGAGCATCGTCGAGGCGGTCGGGCTCGGGCTGCTGCAGGGGGCGACCGAGTTCCTGCCGATCTCCAGCTCCGGCCACTTGGTCGTGGCGCGGGAGTGGCTGGGGATCGCCGAGCCTCCGCTCCTGTTCGACGTGCTGCTGCACGTCGCCACGCTGTTCGTCGTCTGCTACCAATTCCGCCGACGTCTGGCCGCGTTGCTGCGGGCCGGGGCGCTCCTGGTCACCGGGCGCGCCGCCTCGGCCGACCGCGGGGATCTGCGCCTGCTCGCCGCAATCGCGGCCGCCAGCGCCGCGACGGCCGTCGCCGGCTTCGCCGTCAGCCGCTTCCTGCTTCCGTCGGCGCGTACGCTCACCGCGGTCTCCATCGCCTTCATCGCCACCGCCGCCATCCTGCTCGCCACCCGGCTGCGCCGGCAGCGTCCCGCCGCCCGCGAGCCCGGGCTGTGGCTGGCGATCGCCGTGGGCGTCGCGCAGGGCATCGCCGTGCTGCCGGGGATCTCGCGCGCGGGCGCCACCGTGGCGGTCTGCCTGCTCGGCGGGACGGACCGCCGCCGAGCAGGCGAATTCGCCTTCCTGGTGTCGGTGCCGGCGGTGCTGGGAGCGCTGGTCCTGAGCTTCGACGACGCGGGCGGGTTGATCCGGACAGCCGGCGTGCCGGCGCTTGCGGCCGGTTTCATGGCCGCGCTTGCCGTGGGGGCGCTCTGCCTGCGCGCACTGCTGGCTGTCCTGTATCGAGACAGGCTTGCCTGGTTCGCGGCCTACCTGCTGCCGCTCGGCGTCGTCGGCCTGCTGGTTCGCTGACGGGCCTGCCGTCTCAGCCGGCGGCGGCGCCATGCCGATAAGCGGGTAAGGGGAGGGGTGTTGGCTACGCGCGATCCGACGCCGGAGTCCGTCAAGACACAGGACCGCGCCGGCGTGATGGAGCGGGTGCCGGACTGGCCGATCTGGGTCCTGGCGCTCGCGTCCGCGGTGGCGGCCAGCGTGCTGAGCCTGTCGACGGTTCTGCAGGCGTTCTCGGGAGAGCAGCTACGCCTGCAGCCCGGAGCGGCGCTGCTGCTCGCCCCCGGGGCGTTCCTGATACGCAGCCTGGGCTGGGCGGCCATCCTGGTACCGGTCTACCTGTACGTGGTGGCCTATGCGGTCGGCCGGGCGCCGGCCGACGCGCGCGTGCCGACCCTGCACGTGGCGTTGCCGGTAGCAGCGCTCATCATCCCGATCGTGGCGTCCCTCACCCACATCCTGACCCTGACCGACCCGCCGCCCCTGCCGGCCGCGCTCGTCGACGCCCTGGGCCGGCCCACCAGCGTGCTGCTGCTGCTGGTCCTGCTGGTCACCGCCGCGGCGGCGGTCGTGCTGCTGAGCGGTGTCGCGCCCAAGCTGGGAGTTCCGACAGCCCTGCTGGCGCCGCCCGATGCGGCGCCAGGCACGCCGGAGGAACGTGCGGCCGAGCGCGAACCTTCCCCCGAACCCGGCGACCAGGCAGACCAGGGCGGCCGGGCCGGTCAGGACGACGGCTACGACGAGTCGGCGATCCTGCAGAGCAGGGAGCCATTCGCGGCGATCCTGGCCGGAGAGCCGGCCGACGACGAGCCGCCGGCGCCTTCGCCGGCTCCTCCCGAGCCGGCAGGGGAAGAAGCACCCCGCCGCGTACGACCGCGCCCCGCCGCGTCGCGCCGCCCCCGCACCGGCGGCCGCGACACGCCGGCGAACAGCGGCTATCACGTACCGATCGACCGGCTGCTGGACGAGCACCGCAACCGTCCCGACCGGGAGTTGCAGGCGGAAGCGGAGCAGCATGCCGAGGTGCTCACCGAGACGCTGCAGGAGTTCCGCATCAGCGCCAAGGTCACCGGCATCAGCCGCGGACCGGCGATCACGATGTACGAGATCCTGCCCGCCGCGGGCGTGAAGCTCTCCTCCATCGTCAACCTGGCCGACAACATCGCCCTGCAGCTCGCCGCCTCGCGCGTGCGCATCGTCGCGCCGATCCCCGGCAAGCACGCGGTCGGCATCGAGGTGCCGAACCGGACCCGCGCCATCGTCGGCTTCCGCACGCTGCTTGCGCACAAGGACTTCCGCTCCAAGTCCAACAGCCTGCCCATCGCCCTCGGGCAGGGAATCGCCGGCGAGTGCCAGATCATGGACCTGGCGCAGACTCCGCACCTGCTGATCGCCGGCGCCACCGGGTCCGGCAAGTCGGTGTGCGTCAACTCGATCATCTGCTCCCTGATCTGCGCGCGCACGCCGGAGCAGCTCCGGCTGCTGCTGATCGACCCCAAGATCGTCGAGCTCAAGTTCTACAACGACATCCCGCACCTTCTGACCCCGGTCATCACGGAACCCAAGCGCGCCTTCCAGGCCCTGCAGTACTGCCTGTTCGAGATGGAGCGGCGCTACTCCCTGCTCGACGAGGTGGGCGTGCGCGACGTCGCCTCGTTCAACCGCAAGGCCGGCCAGAACAAGGGAGAGAAGCTGCCCTACATCGTCATCATCATCGACGAGCTGGCCGACCTGATGGCCACCACCGGCAAGGAGCTGGAGTCGACCCTGGCGCGCCTGGCGGCCATGGCGCGCGCGGTCGGGATGCACATCGTGCTGGCCACGCAGCGGCCGTCGATCGACGTCATCACCGGCCTGATCAAGGCCAACATCCCGTCCCGGATCGCCTTCATGGTGGCCAGCAAGTTCGACTCGCGCATCATCATCGACGGCGTCGGCGCGGAGAAGCTGCTCGGCCGCGGCGACTTGCTGTTCGCGTCCGCGTGGGACCCGGCGCCGGTCCGCATCCAGGGCGCCTACCTGTCCGACGAGGAGGTCGAGGCGGTCGCCGACCACGTCCGTACGCTGGGCCAGCCCGACTACATCGACGAGGACGTGCTGTTCGAAGAAGAGGAGATGGAGGGGCCGGTCGCCGATGGCTCGGACGATCCGATGATGGAGCAGGCGCTCGACATCGTGCTGGCGTCCGGCAAGGCGTCCGCCTCCTACCTGCAGCGCAAGCTCAAGATCGGCTACAACCGGGCCGCCCGCCTGGTCGAGGAGATGGAAGCACGCGGCATCGTCGGCCCGGCGCAGGGCAGCAAGGCGCGCGAGGTCGTGCACGTCCCCAGCCGCCCGGACTGAGCGCAGGCTTTCGGGGCGCTATTCCGGCGCTGCGGACTCGGGCGGCACGAAGAAGCTCGCCTCCGCCTCGGCGATCGTCGCGCCGCCGGCGGTGAGCTGCGCCTCGGTCGTCACCACGCGGCGCCGCTCGGACCGGATACGTCCGGCCGCCGCCACCACCGTGCCGACCCGTACCGGCTGCCGGAAGCGAACGGAGATTTCGCCCGTGAAGCCGTTCAGCCCCTTGCTGGCGCAGGCGTGCGCCATCGTCTCGTCCAGCACCATCGCCAGCAGGCCGCCGTGCACGACGTCCTTCCAGCCGGTGAAGTGGTCGGGGATCGTGAACGACGTGCTGGCCTCTCCGGGCTGCGGATAGCGGTAACGCAGCTTCAGACCCTGCGCGTTGGACTCCCCGCAACAGAAGCAATGCGGATCTAAGGTCGGCCGGTCGGTGACGGGTTCCACGCCGACAGCATACGGTGGATACTCGTCTCCGGTCCGGCGCCCGCACGGCGAGCGCCGGCGAGGAGTCGCGTGACATGGGCGCAGCGATCGAGGTTCGCGACCTGAGATACTCCTACGGCGACGTGCAGGCCGTACGGGGCGTCAGCTTCGAGGTGGCTCCGGGAGAGGTGCTTGGCTTCCTGGGCCCGAACGGCGCCGGCAAGTCGACGACGATCAAGATCCTGATCGGCCGCATGCACCCGCAGGCCGGCACCGCCCGCGTGCTGGGCACGGACGTCACCGCCGACGATCCGGCCATGCAGGCGCGCATCGGCGTCTGCTTCGAGGAGAAGAACCTCTACGACTCGATGTCGGCCGAGGAGAATCTGCGCTTCTTCGCCAGCCTGTTCGGCATCAGGCACCTGGACACCGGCGCGTTGCTGTCCCGCGTCGGGCTGGCCGACCGCGCACGCGACCGCGTCAGCAAGTACTCCAAGGGGATGCGGCAGCGGCTGATGGTCGCCCGCGCGCTGGTCAACGCCCCCGACGTGCTGTTCCTGGACGAGCCCACCGACGGCCTGGACCCCGTCTCCTCGACGGCGATCCGGCGCCTGATCACGGAGGAGGCGGCGCGCGGCGCGGCGGTCCTGCTGACCACGCACGACATGCACGAGGCCGACGAGCTGTCCGACCGCGTGGCATTCATCAACGAAGGCACCCTGTACGCCCTCGACACGCCGGAGTCGCTGAAGCTCCGCCACGGCACCCGCTCGGCGCGCGTGCAGGTGCGTCAGGACGGCGAGCTGGTCGAGCGTCGCGTCGACATGGACGCCGACGGCGCGGACGATGCGCTGCGCGCCGCACTCAGCGCTCCGGAGCTGGTCACCGTGCACACGGAAGAGGCCACGCTGGAGGCCATCTTCATCGAGATGACCGGCCGGCAGCTCGACGGGTAACCGGCGTCGTGTACCAGGCGCGCACGGTAAGCCGGCCGGCGATCGTCGGCGCCATCATCGCCAAGGATGCCCGCGAGTACGTCCGCGACCGGCTGTGGCTGTTCCTGACCGCGCTCAGCCTGGTGTTCCTGATCGTGATCTTCTGGGTGCTGCCGAACCGGGTGAACGAGTCGATCACCGTCGGCGTCAGCGGCATCGGCGCGGCGGTCCTGGAGGAGGCCGGCGGAGAGGGCGGCGAGGCGGGGCTCCAGGTGGTGCCCATCGCGGATGCCGCCGACCTGCGCGCGGTGGTCGCCGGCGAGCGCAAGGCGTGGCGTGACGAGGCCGGCTCGCTCGTCGTCGCGGGGAGCGAGAGCGAGCGGGTGCCGCGCGGCGCAGACGCGGTGCGCCTGCCGATCGGCCTGGCGTTTCCGGACGGGTTCTTCGCCGCGCTGCAGGCGGGCCGGCGCGCCAGCGTGGAGGTGCTGGTGGACTCCGGCGTGCCGCCCGAGCTGCGGGAGGCGATGTCCGCGCTGGTGCGCGAGCTGGCCTTCGGGGTGGCCGGTTTGCCACCGCCGGTGAGCTTTCCGAGCCCCGATGAGCTGTACACGGTGGTAGGCGAGGATCGCGTCGGGTCGCAGGTGACCGCGCGCGAGCTGTTCCGGCCGATCATCGTGGTCATGGTGCTGATCATGGAGTTGCTCGGCATGTCGTCGCTGATCTCCCGCGAGCTGCAGGCCGGCACCGCCACGGCCGTCCTGGTCACGCCGGCCACGGTCGGCGACCTGCTGGCCGCCAAGGGGTTGACGGGCATGGCGCTGGGGCTCGCGCAGAGCGTGCTGCTGCTGGCGGCTATCGGCCTCTGGTCCACGCAGCCGCTGCTGCTCCTGGCGCTCATGATCGCCGGCGCGGCGATGGTGTCGGGCGCGGCGATGATCGCCGGCTGCATCGGCCGCGACATGATGGCGAACCTGATGGGCGGCGTGGTGTTCATGGTGCCGATGATGATCCCCGCGGTGGCGGTCCTGTTTCCGGGCAGCGCCTCGCCGTGGGTACGGGTCCTGCCGACGTTCGCGCTGGTGGAGGCGCTGGTGAACGTCACCGCGCACGGCGCCGGCTGGCGTGATGCCGCCGGCCACCTGGGCCTGTCGCTCGCCTGGGCGGCCGCGTTCTTCGCGGCCGGCTGGCTCGTCCTGCGCCGGAAGGTGCTGCAATGAGTCTCAACCGCGTGTCGCTGATCCTGGGCAAGGACCTGCGCCTGGGGCCCCGTTCGCCGATGGTTCTGTACGGCCTGCTGGTGCCGATCGTGCTGACGGTGCTGATCCAGGTGGTGTTCGGATCGCTGTTCGACCCGAAGCCCCGTCTGGGCGTCGTCGACCGGGGTGACTCGCAGATCACCGAAGCGCTTGCCGCGGCGGACGGCATCGTGCTTGCCCGGCTCACGGACGAGGAGGATCTTCGCAGCCGGCTTGCCGCCCACGACCTGGACGCCGGGCTGGTGCTGCCGGCGGACTTCGACGATCGCGTGCGCTCGGGCGCACGCCCTCCACTGGAACTGTTCGTGGGCGGGCAGGCGCGCGCGGCAGACCGCATCGTGCTGGCCGTCACCGCGCTCGACCTGATCCGCCGGGTGGAGGGATCGCCGCCGCCGGTGGACGTGCTAATCACCGCCCTGGGCTCGACCGCGCTGCCCATCGCCGCACGCCTGACGCCGCTGCTGGTCATGTACGCGCTGATGATCGTCGGCCTCTACCTTCCGGCGCTCAGCCTGACCCAGGAGAAGGAGCAGGGAACGCTGCTGGCGCTGTCCGTGACGCCGGCGCGGCTGGGCGAGGTCGTCGCGGCGAAGGGGATCGCCGGCTTCGTGATGGGCGCCGTCATGTCCCTGGTCACCCTGGGGCTCAACGGCGCGCTCGCCGCCGGGGCGCTGACGCTGGCGGTCGTGGTGCTGCTGGCCGCGGCGCTGTGCGCCCAGCTCGGGCTGGTCTACGGCACGGCCTGCAAGGACTCGACCGCCCTGTACGCCGTGATCAAGGGCACGGGCTTCCTGCTGTTGGGGCCGACGGTGTTCTACATCTTCCCCCACTGGCCGCAGTGGATCGCCATGCTGCTGCCCACCTACTGGATCATCAACCCGATCTTCGAGGTCACCCTGAACGGGGCCGGCCTGGGAGACGTGTGGTGGCAGCTTGCCGCGGCGGCCGGCATCGTCGCGCTCCTGTGGGTGCCGATCGCGGCGCTCACCCGCCGCCTCGGCACCGGGCTGGCATCCGGCTGACTGCGTTCGGATGCCGCGGCTCGACACGATGAACCGACTACGGGCCAGCAATGTCGGCCCGGTAACCGAAGCGGACATCCGCTTCGGTGATCTGACCGTCTTCGTCGGGCCGCAAGCCACCGGAAAGAGCATCTTCCTGCAACTGCTCAAGCTGCTCGTCGACAGACCTGCCATTCACCGAACCATGAAAGCGTTCGGCATCCCGGCACCCAATCCCGACCGTTTCTTCGATCTCTACTTCGGTGAGGGGATGTCGTCGATCTGGTCAGAGAACAGCGAGTTGATACGGGGCCAGGAGCAGACCCGGACCGATCTCGCTACCTATGCACGCGCCGGGAGTTCGCGCCAACCGCAACGGATGTTCTACATTCCCGCGCAGCGGGTCATGAGCCTGCGCGACGGGATGACCCGTCCGTTCAATGATTACCGGTCCGGAGATCCCTACGTCCTGCGCCACTTCAGCCAGGAACTTCATGAAATGGTGCAGAACGAAATCGGTCCCGATGACGTCGTCTTTCCGCGCACGCAGCGTCTGTCGAAGCCCTTGCGACAACCGATCATCGATCACATCTTCGGTGGATTCGGATTGCGCACCGACAGTTCGACGTTCCAGCGGCGTTTGGTTCTGAAACAAGAGGGCCGCGCCCCCTTGCCCTATCTGGTATGGTCGGCCGGGCAGCGCGAATTCGTCCCGTTGCTGCTCGGACTCTACTGGCTCATGCCGCCGTCGAGAGTGCCCCGCCGCGAAGACCTCGAGTGGGTGGTGATCGAAGAGCCCGAGATGGGACTGCACCCGGACGGCATCGGCGCCGTACTCGGACTTGCTCTGGAGCTGCGGCGGCGCGGATACCGAATCTGTCTGTCGACCCATTCCCCGCATGTCCTCGACATCATGTGGGCACTCAAGCTGTTTCAGCGAAGTGGAGGACAGCCCTCTGACGTGCTGAAACTTCTGGGCCTGAGTGCGGTGCAGCGCACCAGAGAACTTGCCCACAACGCGCTGCAAGGCGAACTGAAGACGTTTTTCTTCGCACGCGACGGTAAGGTGCGCGACATCTCCGACCTCGACCCAGGTGCCGACGATGTCGCCGAAGCAGGCTGGGGCGGCCTCACGGGGTTCTCCAGCCAAGTCGGAGATATCGTCGCCGAAGTCGTCGACCGCGAGCCGGCTCCCGTCTCTTGAGCAAACGACCGTCGACGCGCACTCAGGCCCTGCCGGCTACCTTCATGGCAGCCTCCCTCAGTCGTCGGTCCATGAGACGCCGGCCAGATTCAGCTCCTCGGCGAAGTGGCAGGCGGACGCGCGGCCGTCCGGCAGCGGCGTGAGCGGCGGCTCCTCCTGCGAGCAGATCGGCTGCGCGTAGCGGCAGCGGGGGTGGAACTTGCAGCCCGGCGGCGGCGCTGACGGGCTCGGCACGTCGCCCGCGAGCACGATGCGCTCCGTGCGGTGATCGGGGTCGGCGATCGGGATCGCCGACAGGAGCGCCTCCGTGTAGGGATGGCGCGGGCTCTCGAACAGTGTCCGCGCTTCTGCCATCTCCACGATCTTGCCCAGATACATCACCGCCACGCGGTCGCTGATGTGCTCGACCACGGACAGGTCGTGGGCGATGAACAGGTAGGTCAGGCCGAGCTCTTCCTGCAGGTCCTCCAGCAGGTTGATGACCTGCGCCTGGATGGAGACGTCCAGGGCGGACACCGGCTCGTCGGCCACCACCAGCCGGGGCCGCAGCGCCAGCGCCCGCGCGATGCCGATGCGCTGCCGCTGACCGCCTGAGAACGCGTACGGGTAGCGGTTCATGTGCTGGGCCTTGAGGCCGACCGCCTCCAGCAGCTCCTGCACCTTCAGCTTCAGCGCCGCCCCGGAAGCGACACGGTGAATGACCAGCGGCTCGGCGACGATCTCGCTGACGGTCATGCGCGGATTCAGCGACGAGAACGGATCCTGGAAGATGATCTGCATCTCCCGGCGTACGGCGATCATCTCCTCCTTCTGCAGCGTGGCGAGGTCCACCACGCTGCCGTCGCTGCGGCGGAACAGCACCTGTCCGTCGGTCGCCTCGATCGCCCGCAGGATGACCCGGCCCGTGGTGGTCTTGCCGCAACCCGACTCGCCGACCAGTCCCAGCGTCTCCCCGCTGCGGAGCTGGAAGTCGACCCCGTCCACGGCCCTGACGTACCCGACGGTACGACGGAACACACCCCTCTGGATCGGAAAGTGCTTCTTGAGGTTGCGGACCTCCAGCAGCACCTCGTCCGGCACGTGCGTCGGCTCAGCCATGGTCCGCGTACAGTGTGCAGCGCACGTGATGGGTCGGCTCCACTTCCCGCAGCGCCACGGCGGCCTGGCAGGAATCCGTCTTGGCCGCCGGGCAGCGCGGATAGAAGGCGCAGCCGGGCGGCACCGAGAAGGGGTCCGGGACGCTGCCCGGGATCGGCGCCAGGCGGCCCGGCATGCCCCGGCCCACCTGCGGGATCGAGCGCATCAGGCCGACCGTATACGGATGCAGCGGGCGGTGGAACACCGTGCGCACGTCGCCTTCCTCCACCACCTTGCCCATGTACATCACGGCCACCCGGTCCGCCATCTCCGCGATCACCCCCAGATCGTGGGTGATCAGCATGATGGCCATGCCCAGGTCCTGCTGCAGCGCCTTCATCAACTCCAGGATCTGCGCCTGGATGGTCACGTCGAGCGCGGTGGTCGGCTCGTCGGCGATCAGCAGCGACGGGTTGCAGGACAGCGCCATCGCGATCATGGCCCGCTGCCGCATCCCGCCGGAGAACTGGTGCGGGTAGCCGGCCAGGCGCTGCTCCGGCATGGCGATGCCGACCTGCTCCATCAGCTCGACCGCGCGCTCGTGCGCCACGGCCCGGTTCACCGCCTGGTGGAGCCGCACCGTCTCCTCGATCTGGTTGCCGATGGTGTGCACGGGCGACAGCGACGTAAGCGGCTCCTGGAAGATCATGGCGATCTCGTTGCCGCGGATGTCGCGGATCACCTCGCCGTTGGCGTCGAGCCCGGCCATGTCCACCGGCGCGCTGCCGTCGCGCCGGTCGAACAGGATCCGGCCGCTGACGATGCGGCTGGTCCGGCGCGGCAGCAGCCGCAGGACGGAGAAGGCGGTGACGCTCTTGCCGCATCCCGACTCACCGACCACGCCCAGTGTCTCGCCCGGGTGCACCTCCAGGGCCACGCCGTCCACCGCCCGTACCACCCCGTCGAGGGTCGTGAAATGCGTGCGCAGGTCCTCGATACGCAGCAGCGGAGTCCCGTCCGGCGCGGCGGCCGACTGCGCCGCTGTCCGGTCAGCTCGTGTACGGGTCGGCCGCATCGCGCATCCCGTCGCCCAGGAAGTTGAATGCCAGAATCGCCGCCGCGATGAAGATCGCCGGCGTGAATACCCACGGGTACACGGCGATGGACTGGATGTTCTGCGCCTCCTGCAGCAGCACGCCCCAGCTCGTCAGCGGCGGCTGCAGGCCCAGGCCCAGGAAGCTCAGCGCCGTCTCGCCCAGGATCATGCTCGGCATGGCCAGGGTGGAGACGACGATGATGTGGCCGAGCGTGGCCGGGATCAGGTGCTTGAAGATCACCCGCCGGTCGCCCGCGCCCGCCATCTTGGCGGCCAGCACGAAGTCCTCCGAACGCAGCGACAGGACCTTGCCGCGCAACTGCCGCGCCAGCCAGGTCCAGCCGATCAGCGACAGGATCAGCGTGACCGCGAAGTAGATGCGCAGTTGCGGCCACGTCAGGGGGAGCGCCGCCGACAGCGCCATCCACAGCGGGATCGACGGGAACGAGCGGACCAGCTCGATCACGCGCTGGATGAAGTTGTCGATCGCGCCGCCGTAGTAGCCGGACGCCACCCCCAGCACCGAGCCCAGGAACAGGCTCAGCGCGACCCCGATCAGCCCGATGGTCAGGGAGATCTGGCTGCCCAGAACGATGCGGGTGAACATGTCCCGCCCCTGACGGTCCGTGCCGAGGATGGACACGACCCCCTCGTCCACGCCGAAGAGGTGCAGGTCGGTCTCGAACAGCCCGAACAGCTTGTACGGCTCGCCCGCGGCGAAGAACCGCAACGGGATGACGTGCTCGCGGTCCGGCTCGTAGATCTTCAGCAGCGTCTTCGGGTCGATGCTGCGTTCGATCCCGTAGACGAACGGCCCGAAGCGGCCGTCGTGAAAGAAGTGGATGCGCTGCGGCGGCATGTAGATGTAGTTTCGGTGCCGGGTATCCAGCGCGTAGGGGGACACGAAGTTGCCGAACAGCGCGACCAGGTAGAAGCAGGCGATGACGATGCCGCCGGCGATGGCGGCGCGGTTGCGGATGAACTTCCGCCACATCAGCCGCCACTGCGAAGCCGCGTAGCGCGCGCCGGCGGCGCGGGGCGCCACATCGGCGGCATCCTCCGCGTCGCCCCGGTCCTCCAGCTCTTCGTAGAGCTTGAAGAGCTCCGCCGATCTGGATGCCAGGTCGGTCATTCCGAATCGCTCTCGTAGACGATGCGCGGGTCGACCAGGGCCAGCACGATGTCGGCGATCAGGTTGGACACCATCAGCAGCAGGGTCATGAACAACAGGAAGGTGCCGGCCAGGTACATGTCCTGGGTGCGCAGGGCGCGCAGGAACAGCGGCCCGGTCGTCGGCAGGGACATGACGATGCCGATCAGCGCCGATTCCGAGATCATCTTCGGGATCTCCAGCGCCAGCACGCTGATGAGCGGATTGATCGCCACCCGCACCCCGTACTTGTTGATGACCTTGCGCTCCTTCAGGCCCTTGGCGCGGGCGGTGGTGATGAACTGTTGCCCGAACACGTCGAGCATGCTGCCGCGCATGATGCGCTGGAGCTGAGCCGTCGAGGCCAGCCCCAGGATGACCGCCGGGGGCCACAGGTGGTTGAGGTAGTCGGCCGCCTTCGCGATGCTGAACGGGGCGTCCTCCATCTCCGGCGACAGCGTTCCCCAGACGTCGATGCGCAGCACCAGGGCGCCGAAGAACATCCAGGCGAGGGCCAGCAGGAACCCGGGCAGCGACAGCCCCACGAAGCCCACGAACGACAGCAGGTTGTCGCTGATCGCGTACTGGTGGGTGGCGGTGTAGATGCCGATCGGTATGGCGATGAGCATCGTGAACGCGAGCGAGATGCAGCCGAGCAGGACGGTGTACCCCAGCCGGCTGGCGACCAGCGGCCAGACCGGGCTGTTCCACTCCAGCGACCATCCGAAGTCGCCGCGCAGGAAGCCGGTGATCCACTTCAGGTATTGGATGTACTGCGGCCGGTCCAGCCCGTACTGCTTGCGGAGCGCCTCCAGCGTGCGGGCGTCCTGGCCGCCGCCGGTCTCGGCGATCTCGGCCTGCAACGAGGTGAAGAAGTCGCCGGGCGGCAACTGGATGATGACGAAGGTGATGATGGAAACGAACAGCAGCAGCGGGATGATCGCCAGCACCCGCTGCACGACGTAGGCGAGCATGGGAAGGAGTGCTCCTGACTAGCTGTGTCGAGCGGCGGGTACGGCGGGCGCGGAAGAACGGTGTCTTCCACGCCCGCATCCCGCCAGCACGTCCGGCGTGCCCGGCACGTCCGGCGTGCGGACGCTACGACTGGTCGAAGTAGTAGTGGCTCGGATCCTGCGTCCCCGGCGACATGATGAGCCAGTCGGCCGTGAACTCCTCCACCACGTTCTTGAAGTTGTCCTTGACGACGACGATGCCCGGCGCCATGCCGACGGTGCCGATCGTGTACAGCCGCTCGGTGGACAGCCTGACCAGCTTCTTGGCGATCTCGAGCTGCGCCGACGAGTCGACGTTCCCCTTGTACTCGTCGTACAGGTCCATCAACTCCTTCATCTCGGCCGGAGGCTCCTCGCCCAGCTCACCGCCCGTCTTGTACCAGGTGCCGAACGCCGGAGCCATCCATGAACGCTCGTCGAACGGGAACTGGTAGATCGGGTCGACCATCGGCACCAGGCCGCGGTCCGTGCCCCAGGTGGCGATCATGACCTCGTTCGCGCCAGCCCGCGGCCAGTACACGTCGCGCGTCATGGTCTTCAGCACCGTCTTCAGGCCGATGTCGTTGAAGCCCTCCACGGCGATCTCCAGCGCGTCGGTGTTGCCGGTGCCGACCGCTTCGACGATCAACTCCAGCGGCGAGCCGTCCGCGAAGGTGCGGACTCCGTCGTCTCCTGCCGGCAGGCCGATCTCGTCCAGCAGCGCGCGCGCCCGGTCCAGGTCGTACTCGGCGTAGTAGAACTCGATGTCAGGCTGGAAGAGCGCCGAGTCGTTCACGACCGACTCCGTGCGCGGTGTGCCCAGGCCCAGGTGCACGACCTCGTTGATCAGGTCGCGGTCGATGGCCAGCGACAGCGCCTGCCGGAACTTCAGCTCCTGCATCAGCGCGCGGTACTTGGGGTCGCCGTAGCTCTGATTCGGAAAGAACGTCGCATGCGATGCGGCGGCGTTGCTCCACAGCAGCGTGTGGTACTCGCCCGCCTCGGCGTTCTGCTGGTAGACCGGGAACTTGCTGAGCTGCATGTGCCGGGTCTGCATGTCGATCTCGCCGGCGATGGCCAGCAGGTTGGCCGCCTCGTTGTCTTCCACCAGCGTGAAGTGCAGGCGGTCGATGTACGGGAGCTGGTTGCCCTCGACGTCCACCTTCCAGTAGTAGGGATTGCGATCGGCGACCAGCTCGGTGGCGCCGGCGCCCCACTCGGTGACCCGCCAGGGGGTCATGGCCGGCCGCTCGATGTTGAAGTCGAACGCCTTGTCCTCGAACTGCTGGTAGTCGCTCACGTTCGAGTTGTACGCGGGATGGTACTGCTCCAGGTAGTGGCGCGGCGCGAAGAAGCCGAAGCGCTCGAAGCCGAGCGGCCACTGGTTGCCGTGGAAGGCCAGCCCGACCGTCTCCGCCAGGCCGTTGGGGCCGGCGAAGGTGAGCTTGATGGTGACGTCGTCGATCTTCGTGAGCTCCATCGGCTGGCCGTCGATCACCCACTCCGCGTGCGGGGCGGCGGTGATGTTGGTGTCGGTCTCGATCGCCTCCCACCAGAAGATGATGTCGTCGACCGTGAACGGCGCCCCGTCGGACCACTTGAGCCCGCGGCGCAAGTGCAGGGTCAGCTCCGTGCCGTCCTCCGACCACGTCCACTCCCTGGCCAGGCCGGGCTGGACCGGGTCCTTGGGATCGCGCGGCCAGCGCAGCATCGGCTCGTAGTTGAGGCGGCCGAAGGCGTGGAAGTCCTTGATCCCCTTGAAGGCGCGGCGCCACGTGCCGCCGTACTGGCCGACCGAGTCGACCGGCTCGACCACCAGCGGATCTTCCGGCAGCCGCTCGCCCACCGGCGGCAGATCGCCCGAGGCGACCATCTCCTGAAGCATCGGCGCTTCGTTGTACTGCTGGGCCCATGCCCCGGCGGCGACGAGCGCGAAGCCCGCCAGCAGCGCCAGCAGTTTCCCTTGATTCCTGAGTGTCACTTTGAGACCCTCCATTCTGTTGTAGGCAGCGGAAAACGCAAGACGGCGATCCCGCAGCCGAGCGCGTACGCTATCGGCACGTCGATCGCCGCGTCAACGCCTTTGCATCGCCAAGTTGGCAGGCCCGTCGCCGAAAGAGCACGTTTCGGTGACGGGGCCGGGGATCGCGAATGCCGCTGCCAACAACTTCCTCCTGACTGGCGGCTTCCTGATCACACCAGCATGTCCGAGGGTGTCGCAACGCGGCCGGTAAACCGGTCGGCGAGCAACCTCACGTCCGCCTCGGTGAGACAGACGACGTCCGGTTCGTGGTCGCGGCAGCAGTACGCTCTCCACGCCTTCTGCAGGGCGACGGCCCGGACACGAGCCGGCCCGGGAAGAGGGTCGGCCACGTTCCCGTCCCCGTCATACCTGATTCCCCGGAACGGCAGATCAGCAGAGCGCTCCAAGCTTGGGTCCTCGTAAGGTATGGGTGTCAGGTCTCGGTCCGCCACCTCAGGGTTCTCGCTCTGATGGATCGGGACCCGCGTGCAGAGGGCCGCGACCCGGCTAAACGACGGTGTCAAGGGCAGCATCGAACTTCGAACTGGAGGGGGCGCAGGTCGCTATCAGCGACGTTGCCTGTTGCCGGAGCGCACGTCACCTTCCCCGGCACCCGGCGTGGATTCATACTGAGCTGACCATGCCCACCCACCCGTCAGCCGGCGCTGACCTGCAGCGCGTCCTGCTCACTGCCGGAGATCTTCTCGCGTGGCTGGATCCGGATCACATACCATCTATCCGGGAGTCGATTGACCGGATCGGTGCTCAGTAGCGCTGCGGGCGAAAAGGGGCGAAACGGATGCTGCAACACCATGCCGCTACGTTGGTGACCTGGAACGTCGAGTGGGCCACGCCTCGTTCCTGGAGCCGCCGTGACGAGATCCTGCGCCGCATCGAACGACACGTGCCCGACATAGTCTGTCTCACGGAGACGGACGTCAGGCTTCTGTCCGACCAAGCCGGCCACACGATCCACTCACAACCGGACGGAGTGAAGGCGACCGGCGAACTCAGGAAGGTGGTTCTCTGGTCCAGAGAGCCCTGGGAGCAGGTCGATGACCGTGGGAGCGCCTCGCTGCCTCCCGGGAAGTTCGTATCCGGCGTTACACGGACGCCTCTGGGCAGGGTGACCGTGATCGGAGTCTGCATCCCCTTTCACGGAGCGCGGACGCGGTGGACCAACGACGGGGTGGTACGCAAGGCATGGGAAGATCACGAACAGTATCTGACCGGCCTGTCGGAGGTGCTCGAACGAACGTCGCCGAAGCGCTTGATCGTGACGGGAGATTTCAACCAGCAGGTAGGGCAGCCCGGCTACGCGCCGGGCGCTCAGCGCGACGCTCTGCGGGCCGCCATCCCGCCGCACCTGACGATCGCCACCTCGACGCTTGGCTTCGGCGGACGGAGAATCATCGACCACGTTGCGCTGAGCGAGGATCTGTCGGCCCGGTCGCTGACGCTGATCGACCGGTACCACGGGGACCGAACACTGTCCGACCACCCGGGGATCGTTGCCGATCTTTCGGCGCAACGATACACATCACGCCCGGAGCGAACGTCTTGGGGAGTTGCCCGTCGGGCTCCCTCGGCGTAGAGTCGGGCCGTTCACGACGACCAATTCCCGGAGGGATTCAGATGGCAAGCAATCGAGGCGTAGCCTACATCAAGCCCGGCGTGGTCGAGATCCAGTCGATCGACTTTCCCGAGCTGGCGCTCGGCGATCGCAAGTGCGACCACGGCGTGATCCTCAAGATCGTTTCGACCAACATCTGCGGCAGCGACCAGCACATGGTGCGCGGCCGCACGACCGCGCCCGAGGGGCTGATCCTGGGCCACGAGATCACCGGTGAGGTGATCGAGGCCGGCCACGACGTCGAGTTCGTCGACGTTGGCGACATCGTCAGCGTCCCCTTCAACATCGCCTGCGGCCGCTGCCGCAACTGCAAGGAGACCAAGACCGGCATCTGCCTGAACGTGAATCCGGCCCGTCCCGGCGCCGCCTACGGCTACGTCGACATGGGCGGCTGGGTCGGCGGGCAGGCCGAGTACGTGATGGTGCCGTACGCGGACTTCAACCTGCTGAAGCTGCCTGAGCGTGACGTGGCGATGGCCAAGATCAAGGACCTGACGCTGCTGTCGGACATCTTCCCCACCGGCTTCCACGGCGCGTTCTCGGCCGGCGTCGGGCCCGGCTCGATCGTCTACGTGGCCGGCGGCGGGCCGGTCGGCCTGGCGTGCGCGCACTCCTGTCAGCTCCTGGGCGCCGCCGTGGTGATCGTCGGCGACCTGATCGCCGAGCGGCTGGCGCAGGCGCGCAGCTTCGGCTGCGAGACCGTGGACCTGACCCAGGAGGCTACCCTGGGAGAGCAGATCGCCGAGATCGTCGGCGAGCCGGAGGTCGACCAGGCGGTCGACTGCGTGGGCTTCGAGGCGCGCGGCCACGGCAAGGACTCCGCGGTGGAGCAACCGGCCACGGTGCTCAACTCGGTGATGGAAGTGACCCGCGCCGGCGGCGGCATCGGCATTCCCGGCCTGTACGTGACCGGCGATCCGGGCGGCGTCGACGACAACGCCAAGATCGGCAACCTGGGTATCCGCATCGGCCTGGGCTGGGCCAAGTCCCATCACTTCACCACCGGCCAATGTCCGGTGATGCGGTACCACCGCCAGCTCATGCAGGCGATCGTCTACGACAAGGTGCAGATCGCTGAGGCGGTCAACGCGCAGGTCATCTCCCTGGACGACGCCCCCAACGGCTACCAGGACTTCGACAAGGGCGCGGCGACCAAGTTCGTGATCGACCCGCACTCGATGATCGCCGCGTAGCGCCGCACGCATCGGATAGACCGGGAGGGCGCTGGCGCGGATCAACTCCGCGTGCGGCGCCCTTTCTTCTCTGAGGCCCGGCGCCTCAGTCGCGGAAGCGGGGAGAGGTGTCCGCCGCCTCGGTGAGCTCGCAGCGGTCCTGCGGGTGGTAGCCGATGGCGCGGCGCCCGTGGTCCAGGTCGTACAGCGGCCACACCGCGTCGGAGACGCCGAAGACGATCTCGAAACCCACACCGGGATGGGTGAGGGCCGCCTCGAACACCCGCACGGCGTCGCCGTGGCTGAGGTCGTGCGGATGCCGGGTATCGGTCCGGTCCGCGCGGAAGCTGCCGATGCGCACCGCCACGAACTCGATCCCGAACTCGTCGTGGTAGCGGTGGCCGAGCTGTTCCCCGAACGCCTTGCTGACCGAATAGTCGTCGAACGGCCGCGTCGGCAGGTCCACCGTGCGCGTCAGCTTGCGCGGATAGCGCTCGACCAGTCCGGCGCGGCTCGCGAACACGAAGCGACGCACACCGGCGCGACGCGACGCCTCCAGCGCGTTGCGCATGCCGACGATGTTGGCCTGAAGCACGGCCTCCCAGCCGTGCGCACCGCCCACGACGGCCCCCAGGTGGACGATGCCGTCCACTCCGTCCGCCGCGGCGGTCAGCCGCTCCAGGTCCTGCAGGTCGCCGACCACGGAATCCTCGACTCCGGGCGTCGGTTGCAGGTCGTAGCCGCGCAACCGGTGCCGTGCGGACAGGCCCGCGACCAGCACCCGGCCCAGTCTGCCGGCGGAACCGGTGATCAATACGTGCATTCGCTTCCTCCCGTCGAGGTCACGGCTCGACAACCAGAGCGTCCATGAAGTCCGACACCGTCATGTCTGCCAGCGCGGCGCCGTCGTCGAACCAGGCCGCGATGCGCTCCACCCGCCGGCCGTCGAACGCCGTCGCCAGGTTGGCCCGCAGCTTGCGCCGCAGCCGCGGCAGTGCCTCCGCGCGCCGCCGCGGATGGCCGATCGGATAGACCACCTCCACGGAATCCGTGCTGGTGCCGTCGGTGAAGTGCACCTGCACGGCGTTGGCGATCGAGCGCTCCGCCGGATCCAGGTAGCCGGCGCTGTACGACGGCTCCTCGGCCACCCGCATCAGGCTGCGCAGCCGGTCGATGCGCGCGTCAGCCGCGAACTCGTCGTCATAGTGGTGGTCGGTCAGCTCGCCGACCAGCAGTCCCACCGCGATGATGTACTGCAGGCAGTGATCCCGGTCGGCCGGATTGGCCAGCGGGCCGGTCTTGTCGATGATCCGCACCGCGGCCTCCTGGGTGCGGATGTCGATGCGCTCGATCTCGTCCAGCCGCTCGCGCACCCGCGGGTGCAGGGCGATCGCCGCCTCGGCCGCGGTCTGCGCGTGGAACTCCGCCGGGAAGTCGACCTTGAACAGCACGTGCTCGACGATGTGGCTGGCCAGCGGCCCGCAGCGCAGCGGCTGCCCGCGCAGCAGCACCGCGTCGAAGCCCCAGCGCGGCGTCTCCACCGCGCGCGGGTAGCCCGGCTCCCCGCGCATCGTCAGGTAGGCGAGCTGCACCGCGCGCGCCGCGGCGTCGCCGGCCGCCCAGGACTTGCGCGACCCGGTGTTCGGCGCGTGGCGGTACGTGCGCAGCGGGCCGGCGTCGACCAGCGCCTGCGACGCGGCGTCCGCCACCGCCCGGGCGTCGCCTGAGAGCAGCGCGGTCACCGTGCACGCGCAGGCCAGCTTCACCAGCAGCACGTGGTCGAAGCCGACCCGGTTGAAGCTGTTGTCGATCGCCAGCACGCCCTGGATCTCGTAGGCGCGCACGATCAGCGACTCCAGCTCGCGCATCGTGACGCGGCGCTGCCCGCTACGGCACAGATGGTCTGCCACCGCCAGCAGCGCGCCGATGTTGTCGGAGGGGTGGCCCCACTCGGCCGCCAGCCACGTGTCGTTGTAGTCCAGCCAGCGGATCAGGGTCGAGATGTTGAACGCCGCCTGGATCGGGTCCAGCGCAAGCGCCGTGCCGGGCACCCGGGCGCCGCCGGGCACGGCTGCGTCCTGGCCCGGGACGAACGGTCCCAAGAGGCGCGTGCAGGCAGGGTGGCGCAGCGCCAACGCGGCGCAGCCCAGCGCATCCAGCAGACACAGGCGAGCGCCGTCGTGGGCTGCCTGCGGGAACGGCGGCGGCTCCGCCGCGTAGGCGGCGAGCCGCTCCAGGACCTCATCCGTTTTCATGCGATGCACACCATCTCAGAGACGACTCCCGAACTCTGTCGGCGTCTCGATCGGATGGCGGCTGCGGAGCGCCAGGAGATCAACGTCACCGGTCACCAGGAGGTCGGCCTTCGCGGCCACCAGCGGCGCCAGCACGGCGGAGTCCTTGGGATCCCGCGGTGTCTGCGCGCAGCCTTTACGGCCTCATCGGTCAGAGCCTGGACGTCGTGCTCGGTCGCATCGGCGAACGCACGCGCGATCTCGCCCCGCATGCGGTCGAATTCGGCGTCCAGCTTGCGCAACCGCTCAAACATCGTTCATGCGATCGTCCGCGGCTGATCTCGCCCCACTGCCGACGTACCAGCCGCTTCTTTCGAAGAGCATCAACTGTTCGTCCGACCTCTCATGCTCCTCCCTGGGCGATGCGCGAACGTGATTCGTGACCAACGCCTCCAGCATCGGCTTTCGGTTCGTCTCGCGTGCACCGACATGATAAAAGTGCTCCTGCGTCGAGATCTCGAACGTACCCCAGAGCGTCTGCAGATATACGTTCGTTCGGTACTCGTTGCTGTGCCACGTAGATAACATGAACCGGCACGGGTTCTTCCGCAGTCTCTCGTACAGTGACGTCTCCGACTCCTCATCCCAACTGTCATAATAGTCTACGTGGCGGCCGACATACGGAGGATCACAGTATACGTAGTCACCCTCTCTCACTTCCCCGAGAGTGATCCGGTAGTCCTGGCACGCGAACCGCCAGTCGAACAGCTCCGTGGCCGCTCGGAAGCACTCGACCTGATTGACGATCTTCGTGATGTAGGCCGGAGCGAACCGCTGCGGCTTGTGTCCGAACGGGACATTGAATCCCCCTCGCTTGTTGAATCGGATGACTCCGTTGAAACAGGATCGATTAAGGAACAGGAAATCCAGCGGATCCCCACTCGAGTTGAAACGATCGCGCACATGGTAATAGTGGTCTTGCCCCCGATTCGCCAAGAGATCGCCTTCCCGCTCGAGGTACCTTCTGGTCTTCGATCCATCGACGGCACCGTCCTTGACGGCTTGATAGAACCGGATCAGGTGTGGATTGCTGTCTGCGAGCAAGGCTCGCCGCGGGGCCACGTTCAGAGCCACCACTCCGGAACCTAGGAAAGGCTCGACCCAGACCCCGGCTGGATCGCGCTCGATCTCCCGTAGAATGGTGGGTACCAGCTTGGTTTTGATACCTTGGCACTTGATCGGTGGTACCTGGACTCGCATCATCAACTGCCCTTGGAAGGACGTGTCGCCTTCGGCACCACCTGCATCGGATCACCGCCACGGTAACTGACGAAGTCCGTCAGTCTTCGGATTGGGCGGGTCTTTCCAGAAGGATCCTTTACCGTGATCTTCCCGTAGTTCATCCAATAGTCGTCGAACCATTCTTCTCCGAGCACCGAGAACATTCCGTTACCCGCAACGATGTCGTCGATTCTGTTGATGCTGCCGATGTTCGCCGTATTCCCGCTGCCGCGTTGATCCGAAGCAATCCGCCACTTCTCTTGAACGAAGAACTGAATGTCTCGAATAACTGAAGCGATCGACTGAAGATCCTCGATTCGATACGCTCGAGTCTCATCGACGTCCCGGTCGGCGTGACGCGAATAGATGATACCCAAACAATAGTGGCCGGCGTACTCCTTGTACGGGAACTGTATGTTCTTCGTGCTGTCTCGATCCGTGAAATACTTGTCGTGTGAGCCGAGCGTGAACCCGTTACAGAACTCAGGGGTCGTTGCCCGCCGGTATGTCGTCTTGAAGTCGACGGCGAACTTCAGGTCCGAGTTGGCCTTCACAAACGAGATGTCCGGGTAGTAGTTCTGATGATCCGCGAGAACGATTCCGTACCCTATCTCCTCCGCGAAGGCGAGTAGCCTCGGAAAGAGGTGAATCTCGAGAATCTTCGAGACCACCTTGGTGTCGGACGAGATAGTGTAAATGCTGCGATACACGTCGATAAAGCCCTTGACCGTCCACTGACCGTCCATGGTCGCAATGTCTGTGCTGAGGTTGTCCGTCAAGCTTCGCAGCGCCTTGAGGAACGATACCTTCTCCTGTTCGTCGTTTACCACTGATCCGATCGTGCCCATCGTCGCGCTCGCCGCTACTCGCGGTCAAGACGCGCGTCTGCCCGCTGATTGGCCTGGCGTGATGGCTTGGTTCTCTTCCGTCACCAAGGTAGCGCGTACTTCGCGCTGACGCTTTCACCCTTACCGCTTGGTGTGCCACAGTGCCGCCATGCGGGCACACACGACCCTTAGCTTGTTCGAGCCGCTGCAGCGGCTCCTGTTCTACGACGACTTCAACGACGGCGTGAACGGCTGGGGCGCGCTGATCGGCAACTACGAGGACCGTGTTGACGCCATGCTGCCGGAGTACATGGACATGCGCCCGCCGATGCTGAGCAACCTGACCATGTGGGACGCGGGCACCTCCGGCGCGATCGGCGGCGCCTACGCGCTGAAGCTGGCCACGCGCGCCAAGCCCGGCACCTTCTGCACGGCGATCAAGCGCTCCACCTTCCGCACCGCCGGACCGCTGCGCGTGGAGGCGATCGTCACCTTCAAGCCGGAGGCGAACGAGCTGGAGCTCGGCGAGACGGCGGTGCGCGCGTTCGGAGTCCTGCTCGACCTCCAGCACGCCGACGGGCAGGCGGCCGAGCCGCTCCGGGTCATGCCGCACATCCGCTACCTCAACGCCTTCGAGGGCCGGCGAGCCGAGTGCTGGCAGTACAAGAACGAGCGCGAGCCGCTCCACGACATCGGCACCCGCGGCAAGACTTGGTCGCACTTCCACTTCAAGTCCAGAAACTGGGTCGACGTCCCGGGCGGCGGCCAGCGGCTCTGCTACAACGAGATCGCCACCAAGCACAACTGGTACTACCTGCGGCTGGATTTCGACCTGGCCGGCATGCGCTTCCTGGGATTCCGCTGCAACGAGCGCGACCTGGACGTGGCCGCCATCGAGCCGATGCGGCTGCCGGCGATGCCCAACCTGTGGTCGATGCTGAACGTCGCCTTCTTCGTGGAGAGCGACGCCGCAACGCGCGCGTTCCTGTACGTGGACAGCGTCGCGGTCTCCACGGCCACGTGAGGGGAGAGGAACGATGAGGCAGAGTCACACCGCGGCGATCGAGCTGGGCACCACCTGGGAAGGCGACTTCGCCACCGAGCCGTACGAATCGGCGTGGGCGCGCGAGGCGATCTTCTTCATCCGCCTCATCGACGGCGAGGCTCCCGCCGGTGCGGTCGCCCGCGTGCAGATCGCGCCGGACGGCATCCACTGGACCGACGAGGGCACGGAAATCGCGCTGCCGAGCACGCCGGGACCGACGACCTTCGCACGCCTCCGCCACTTCGGCGGCTGGCTGCGCCTGAACGGCACGCTGCCGGCAGGTGTCGCGCTGCCGGTCATCGTCCACCTGGCGCTCAAGGAGTAGAGCGCTCCGAAAGCGGCACGAACGCGCGGTCGTCGGGGCCGACGTAGTCGGCGGTGGGGCGGATCAACTTGTTGTCGGCGAGCTGCTCGATAACATGCGCGGCCCAGCCGGTCAGGCGGGCGATCACGAACACCGGCGTGAACAGGCGCTGCTCGATGCCGAGTTGGTCGAACACCACCGCGCTGTAAAAGTCCAGGTTCGGGAACAGCCCCTTCTCCCGCCGCATCACCGCCTCGATGCGGCGCGCGATCGCCAGCATCCGGGCGCCGCCGTGCCCGGCCACCAGCCGCTCCGCGCACGCCTCGATGATCGGCGAGCGGGGATCGCCGTCGCGGTAGACGCGGTGGCCGAACCCCATGATCAGCCTTTTCTCCGCCAGCGCCCGCATGACTCCTTCCTCCGCCACGTCGGGATCGTCGAAGGAGCGGATCAGGTCGAGCGCCGCCTCGTTGGCGCCGCCGTGCAGCGGCCCGCGAAGCGTGCCGATGGCGGCGGTGATCGCGGAGTGGAAGTCGGTGAGGGTGGAGGCCGCCGTGCGCGCCGCGAAGGTGGAGGCGTTGAACTCGTGCTCGGCGTACAGGGTCATGGCGACGTCCAGGGTGCGCTCGGCATCGGGCGTCACCGGCCCGGCGCCGAGCTGCACCAGGGTGTGGGCGGCGAGCGACCCGGCGCCGGCACCATCCGCGGCGGCGCCGCGCCACGCGCCGATGACGGCCGGCAACTGCGCCAGCAGGGTGTCGGCCGCGTCCACCATGGCGGCGGGATCCACGACCGGGGCGACCGCTCCCAGCGCCGAGCAGCCGGTACGCAGCACGTCCATCGGGTGGGCGTGATCGGGCAGCCGCTGCATGATCCCGCGGACCGCCTCCGGAAGGTCCCGGAGCGCGATCAGGCGCTGCCGGTACCAGTCGAGCTCGGCGCGTCCCGGCAGCTCTCCGTGAATCAGCAGCCAGGCCACCTCCTCGAAGCAGGCGCCGCCCGCCAGCTCCTCGATCGCGTAGCCGCGATAGCGCAGGCCGTGGCCCTTGCCGACGGTCGCGATCGCCGAGCGGCCGGCGACCACGCCGCTCAGACCGGCGCTCGCCTCAGCCACGGTCGCCGTTCCGGGCCTGGTCCGCCCGGGCCAGGATCGCGTCCGCGCGCGCCTCATAGCGCTCGTAATCCAGCGTCTCGTACAGCTCTGCACGTGTCTGCATCTGCGTGATCGTCTCCCTTTGCGTGCCGTCGCGCCGGATCGTCTCGAACACGCCGGCCGCCGCCTTGGCCATGGCGCGGAACCCGGACAGCGGGTAGAGCACCAGCGCCACCCCGGCCGCCGCGAGCTGCTCGCGCGTCCACAGCGGCGTCTTTCCGAACTCGGTGATGTTGGCCAGCACCGGCACCCCTGCCGCGTCGGCCACGCGGCCGAACTGCTCGAGTGCGGTGGCCCCTTCGAAGAAGATCATGTCCGCTCCGGCTTCCACGTAGCGCCCGCACCGCTCCACCGCCGATTCCAGACCCTCGACCGCCAGCGCGTCGGTGCGCGCCATCACCACGAAGCGCTCGTCGGGCCGGCCGTCTGCGGCCGCGGCGATCCGCTCCTGCATCAGGTCGGCCGCCACGAGCTGCTTGCCGCCGCGGTGCCCGCACCGCTTGGTCTGCACCTGGTCCTCCAGGTGCATGGCGGCGGCGCCCGCGCGCGCCAACTCGCGGGCGGTGCGGCCGATGGTGAGGCCCTCGCCCCAGCCGGTGTCGGCATCCACCAGCAACGGCAGGGGCACGGCGCCGGTGATCCGGCGCGTGTCCTCCAGCACGTCCCCCAGGCCGGTCATCGCCAGGTCGGGTAGCGCGAATCCCGCGTTGGCCACGCCCGCGCCGGACAGGTAGATCGCCCGGAATCCGGCCGACCGCGCCTGCACCGCGGCATAGGCGTTGATCACGCCGACCACCTGCAGGGGACGCTCGGCGGCCAGGGCCGCACGCAGATCGCCGCTCATCGCCGGCCTCAATTTGCAGATCCCGGAGTCGATAATCAAGTGGATGTACGCCATCTTCCTGGCTTTGTTCGCGCTCATCGCCGCCGGCGCCGCCGCGCAGGAGGCGCTGCCGGTATCGTTCACCGCCGCGCCCGGCCAGCACGAGCGGGCAGCACTCCCCGCGGGCACCACCGGCCTGGCATCCTGGTACGGCTGGCAGTTCCATGGCCGGCCGACCGCGAGCGGCGAGCAGTACGACATGTTCGCGCTGACCGCCGCGCACCCGACCCTGCCGTTCGACACCCTGGTGAGAGTCTCCCTTACGGGCGGTAGCGGAAGCGTCGAGGTCCGCATCAACGACCGCGGTCCGTTCGTGGCCGATCGCATCATCGACCTGTCCCTGGGCGCCGCACGCGAGTTGGGGATGCTGCGTTCCGGGGTGGCCCGGGTGCGCCTGCACGTTCTGCAGGTACCGCCCCCGACGCGGTACCTGCTGCAAGTCGGGGTGTTCAGGATCCCGGACAACGCCCACGACCTGCTCGACCGGCTGCGACTCCGGGACATCCCCGCCACCCTGGAGCCGTTCGGGGACCGGATCCGGGTCGTCACCGAACCCGCCTCCGAGGCGCAGCTCTCCGAGATCGAGCGGCGGCTTCGCGACGCCGGCATCGGCGCATGGGTACGCCGGACGTGCGTGGAG
This sequence comes from Spirochaetia bacterium, assembly GCA_965208175.1. GTDB lineage: Bacteria > Spirochaetota > Spirochaetia > SZUA-6 > Bin103 > CATQHW01. The sequence continues at coordinate 226,698 of CBDBOG010000003.1, forward strand.
CCGCACCCGGAAGCGCAGGCCGTCGGGCTCGGGACTCGCCGTCCGTGCCCGAGCGGTGTAACTTGATGCGGCGCCGTGCGGCGCACATGCCCCAGTAGCTCAGGTGGATAGAGCAACGGTTTCCTAAACCGTGGGTCGGACGTTCGAGTCGTCTCTGGGGTAGGAAGCTCCCGCAACAGGAGGGGTCGTGCGGATCGCCCTGGCCCAGATCAACCCGACCATCGGCGACTTCGCCGGCAACGTCGACCGCATCGTGTCCGCCGCGCAGGCGGCGCAAGCCGGCGGCGCCACGCTGATGGTCTGCCCGGAGCTGGCGGTGTGCGGCTACCCGCCGATGGACCTGCTGGACCACCGGTCGTTCGTGACGGCCAACCTCGACGCGGTCGACCGGCTGCGCCGGCTGCTTCCGCCGGGGCTGGGCGTGGTGGCCGGACACGTCGCCCCGAACCGGACGGGTATCGGCAAGGCGCTGCACAACGTCGCCACCCTGCTCGCCGACGGAACCATGGTCGGCTCGCAGGCCAAGAGCCTGCTGCCCACCTACGACGTGTTCGACGAGGCGCGCTACTTCGAGCCGGCCGCCGCCTGCCGGCCCGTGCCGTTCGCCGACGAGCGGCTGGGGCTCACCATCTGCGAGGACATCTGGTGGGAGTCGGACCCCGATCCCGCAGGCGTCTATGCGCGCGACCCGGTCGCCGAGCAGTCGCGCGCCGGCGCGACGCTGATGCTGGCGCCGTCGGCATCGCCGTACCACCTCGGCAAGCCGGCGCTTCGCGCCGCGCTGCTGGCTCGGGTGGCGGCCACCGGCGGCTGCCCGGTCGTGTACGCCAACGCGGTCGGGGGCAACGACGGGCTCATCTTCGACGGGCAGTCCATGGCGTGCGCATGCGACGGCCGGCTGATCCACCGGTCGCCCGGGTTCCGGGAGGACGTGGCCGTGATCGACACCGACTCGACCGGCGTCGCCGCCCCTGCCACGGACGACTACCGGGAGGTCGAATCCGCGATCGGCATAGGCCTGCGCGACTACCTGGCAAAGACCGGCCACGACCGTGTCTGCCTGGCGATCTCGGGCGGCATCGACTCCGCGGTGGTGGCCGCCGTCGCCGCGCGCCAACTGGGCCCCGAGCGCGTCACCGCCTTCGCGCTGCCGTCGCGCTACTCGTCCCCCGGGAGCCGGGGCGATGCGGAGGACCTGGCGCGCGCGCTCGGGATCGATTTCCACGTGCTGTCGATCGAGCCGGCGTTTGCGGCATACCTTGACACGCTGGGGCCGGTCTTTGCCGGCCGCCCTCCCAACACGGCGGAGGAGAACCTGCAGGCGCGCATCCGCGGCACGCTGGTGATGGCGTTCGCGAACAAGACCGGCGCGCTGGCCCTGGCCACCGGCAACAAGAGCGAGCTGGCCACCGGCTACGCCACCCTGTACGGCGACATGGCAGGCGCGCTGGCGCCGATCGGCGACCTGTGGAAGACGCAGGTGTACACGCTTGCCCGCCGCATCAACGAAGACGGCCCGGCCATCCCGCAGGCGACCATCGACAAGCCGCCGTCCGCAGAGCTGCGGCCCGATCAGCTCGACAGCGACTCGCTGCCGCCGTACGACGTGCTGGACGCGATCCTGCGGCGCTACGTCGAGGAGAGTGAAGGCGCCGAGCAGATCGCCGCCGCCGGCTTCGAGCCCGAGCTCGTCGGGCGCATCCTGCAGATGGTGGCGCGCTCGGAGCACAAGCGGCGCCAGGCCGCGACCGTGATCAAGCTGTCACCGCGCGCCTTCGGCCCCGGCCGCCGGTTCCCGATCGCCCGCCACGACGAAAGTTAGGAGGTGGCCGCCTCCAGCGTCTCCAGCTCCAACTCGCAGGCGGCGCACGGCATCTGGATCGCCCACGCCGCCAGCGCCTCCGGGTGCAGTTCGCCGATCACACCGGCACGCGTATCGTCCGCGCCGACCAGCACCTCCGCGGCGCGGCCCGGCGCAAACCTGCGATCGGCGCACGCGCGCAGCCGGTAGGGGATGTGCAGGTAGTAGAGCAACCCGGCCAGGTGCTCGTTGACGTCGTTGAATCCGGCCGCACCGTCGGCGATCAGGAAGCCCAGATGGGTGCGCGTCACCGTGCCGGAGTCGTCCCCGGCGTCGCGGCGGGCGACCTTGCCCACCTCGAACAGGCGGTGCGGGTAGACGGCGTGCGCGCTGGCCGCCTCGCAGCGCAGCAGGCTGGGCAGGCTGGAGGCGCGCACCACCGCGTAGCTTTCCGAGATCGGGTTGGCGATGCGCAGCACCTGTCCGTCGAGCTCCGCGTCGCCGGCCGCCCGCATCCGCTCGACATGGTCGCGCTCCGAGCCGAGGTAACTGACCATCAGTTCCTCGTACCCCAGTCCCACCATCAGCGCCCGCGCGCGCCGGCTGAACAGCTCGACGTCGGTCAGCCGGCCGGCCGTGAAGTCCTCCGGCAGCGTGGGGCGAAACGTCTCGAGGCCGCGGCCGATCACCACCTCCTCGATCACGTCCACCGGATGCAGGAAGTCGTTTCGGAACGGCGGCGGACGCACCGTCAGGGTGTCGCCGGACACCTCCGCCTCGACGCCGGCGCGCCGCAGGGAGTCCAGCGCGTCGCCGGCCGCCACCGGCTCGCCAAGCAGCCGCCGCACGTAGGACAGCTCGACGCGGACCGGCACCTGGAACGCCAGCGGCGCGGTCACCTCCCGGCCGAACGGCGTGTCGTACGGGTACCTGGTGGTGACCGGATGGATGCGGAAGCCGGCATCGGCCAGGTCGCAGGCGACGACCGCCGTGGCCAGCAACAGGTGGCTGAGGTCGGTGCCGGTCACCTCGACGAACAGGTCGTCGTCGGCAGGCGTGACCGCCCCCAGCCCGGCGCTGTTGATGACCGGCGGCAGGCTCAGCGCATCGCCCGCGGCGTCCACCAGAAAGGGATAGCGGTCGTACCCGGCGATGATCGGGCCGAACTCCGCGCCCTTGGGATGGCCGGAGAGCACCTGCCGCAGGCTCATTTCCTGAGGGGGCTGCTCGTCGGCAGGCAGGGGCACGAACGAGGTGGCATCCGGATCGGCGGCCACGTAGCGGATCGGGTAGCGCATGCGGCCGGCCCGGTAGACGCCCATGGCGATCGACCGCCGCTTGCGGCCGAAGCTCCAGCACAGCTTCTCCTGCGTCTGGATCAGGTCGACCAGCAGGGCCTCGCCGACCGCGGTCCCGCTCGCCTGGAAGCCGACGATGTAGGGCCGTATCGACTTCAGCCCCGCGTCGACATCGATGACGCGCTGCTGCGAAGGGAGGGAAGCCCCTGGCTCGGAAAAGCAGTCGTAGGACGGAAGCGGCTCGCCCAGCCGGGCGCGCAGTTGCCGTGCCAGGCCGGCGGTGGACCACAGGTCGGGCCGGTTGGTGTCGTTGAGCTCGATGCGGCGGATGCCGGCATCCAGGTCGCGCTCGTCCAGCACCGCCTTGGCGCAGGACAGCAGCGGCGCAAGCTCCGCGTCGTCGATCGGCCGGCCCAGGAACCGCTCCAGCAGGCCGTCGGCCACGTCGATCTTGGGCATGCCTACGCCCTTCCGCCGGCCGCCGCCGCGGCAGCGCGCGTGCGCACGCGCTCGATATCCTCCGAGAACAGCTCTCGCACCGTGTCCAGCCCCAGCGACAGCAGCGCCATGCGGTCGATGCCAAGCCCCCACGCCAGCACCGGTACGTCCACGCCCATCGGATCGCACACCTCGGGGCGGAAGATGCCCGCTCCGCCCAGCTCGAACCAGCCGAGCTGCGGGTGCTTGACCCACAGCTCCACCGACGGCTCCGTGAACGGAAAGTAGCCGGGCTCGAAGCGAACCTCCGTCGCCTTGGCCACCTCCCTGGCGAACAGCTCCAGCAGGCCCAGTAGCGAGCGCAGGTTGGCCCGCTCGCTCAGGACGATCCCCTCGGTCTGGTAGAAGTCGGCCAGGTGGGTGGCGTCCACGTCGTCGTACCGGAAACAGCGCACCACTCCGAAGTACTTGCCCGGCACCTCGGCTCCGGTGAGCGCCTTCGCCGACAGCACCGTCCCCTGGCTGCGCAGGATCAGCCGCCGCGTGAAGTCGCGGTCGAAGCGGTAGCCCCAGCCGCGGCTGCCGGTCCGTCCGCCGCGCTCGTGGGCGTCGGCCACCGGGTCCAGGAACCGCTCCGGGATCGAGGCGGTGTGGGTCGGCTCCATGACGTAGAACACGTCGTGGATGTCGCGCGCCGAGTGGGACTGCGGCATGAAGAGCGCGTCGCAGTTCCAGAACTCGGTCTCCACCAGAGGCCCGTCGAACTCCTGGAAACCGAGCGAAACCAGCTTGTCCTTGAGATCGTCCAGGAAGGTCGCGTACGGGTTGTGGCGGCCGAACAGCACCCGGTTCGGCGGGGTCTCGACGTTGTAGGGGCGCAGGCCCTGCTCCCGCCAGGCGCCGGACGCCAGGATCTCGGGGGTCAGCACGCCGATCGCCTCGGCCGCGCCCTCCGGACCGGCGGCGAGCGCCGCCGCGACCTGCGCTCCCTGCCCGGTCAGGCGGTAGAAGACCGTCTCCCGGTCGCTCGCCCGGAAGGGCCCGCGCGCCCCGCGCCGCCGGCTGAGAGTCGCCAGCACCTCCCGGTCGCCGTCCGCAAGCGCCGACTCCCGCAACGGCCCGGCCACTGCGGCGTCAAGCAGGCGGCGGGCGGTCGCCAGCGCCGCCGGCGGGGCGCCGATCGCCATGGCGCGCTTCTGATCGTCCATCCGCACGGCGCGGGCGCGCGCGAGGGTCCCGTACGCCGAACCCACCTCGCGCTGCTCCAGCGCGGTGCGCTCGGCAATGTCCGGCAGCGACAGGGGACCGCCTTCGAGCTGCCGGAGGATCCGCTCCTCCGGAGTGCCGTCGCGCTGATACGAGCGGCCCAGCTCGGTCAGATCGTGCTCGACCTCGCTGACGCGGCTGGTCTCGGCCAGCCAGCCCTTGCCCGTGAGCCAGGAGATGACCTGATTGACCTGACCCAGGACCAGGCCGGCCGCCGCGGCCAGCGCTTCCGGCGTGTAGTCCTCACCCGGCTGCACCTCGCGGAGCGCTGCCGCCTCCAGCGGGTGCAAATCGGCCGGCGCTCTCGAACTCGGTGGTTGCATGATGGGTATTGCCCTGCCTGTGATTCGGGATCGGCCGTCAGAGCGCCAGCTCGGCCTCGAACTGGTCGACGGCGTGGCGCATGAAGGCAAGCTTCTCCTGCGCCATCTGCGCCGACACCTCGAAGCAGAACCGCTCCGAGTGCGCAAGGCGCTCGCGCAGAAACGCCAGGACCTCTTCCATGGTCTTCAGATGGTGCCAGAAGAACGCCCCGATCGACAGGCGGGCGAACCCCACCGCGCCGACGGTATCCAGCAGGTTGGCGTCGTAGAGCAGCTTCGCCTCCAGCCCATCAGGCTGCGAGCCGGGTGCGTGCTCGGCGATCGCGTCGCACACGGCGTTGACCTTGCTCACGTCGAAGCCGACTTCGCTCAGCAGCACCCGCGCCCGGTCGGTGGCAGCGCCGGCTCCACGCGCCGGCGTCTCGATGTTGTGCAGGAAGCAGGCGGCGTGCAGGACGTCGTCGTCGTAGTCCATGCCCTCGCCGATCTCTCGCGCCAGGTGGTAGACGCGCGCCGAGTGCTCGAATCCCGAGGCCAGACGGCCGGCCGTCAGGTCCTTGACGTACTGCACCAGCAGTTTGCGCATGCTCCAGTATAGGGTTCTCGGGTTCGGGGCGCCAGCGCGGGGGTCGGCAGGGCCGGCAGGGCCGGCACCCGGCTACTGGCGGAACACGCGCGCCGTCGTGGATAATCGCCGTTTCATGGTAGTCGTTCTGGCACGCGGCATCTCCGAGTCGCGCCGGCAGGCAGTCCGCCGCGATCTCCAGGAGCAGGGTTTCACGGTGCGGCAGATCGAGGACGGCGAGCGCACCGTGCTGGCCGCGGTCGGTCCGCGAGTGACCGATCCCCATGCGTACGAGGCGATCGAAGGGGTCGAGCAGGTGCTGCCGATCTCCAAGCCGTACAAGCTGGCTTCCCGAGAGGTGCAGCGCGCCGACACGGTGGTGTCGGTGGGCCCCATCCGCATCGGCGGCCAGCGCATCGCCGTGATCGCCGGCCCGTCGGTGGTGGAGAGCCGCGACCAGATCATGGAGTGCGCCGCGCTGGTGGCCGAGTCCGGTGCGGTGCTGCTGCGCGGCGCAGCGATCAAGCCGCGCACCTCGCCGTACTCCTTCCAGGGTCTGGGGCTGGAGGGCCTGCGCTTCCTGCGCGAGGCGGGCGACCGCCACGGGATGCCGGTGGTGTCGGAGGCGTCGTCGCCCGACCACCTGGCGGAGATGGCCGAGCTGGTCGACGTGCTTCAGATCGGCGCCCGCAACATGCAGAACTTCGACTTGCTGCGGCGGGTGGGCGCCCTCGGCAAGCCGGTTGTGCTCAAGCGCGGCATGGGCGCCAGGGTCCGCGACCTGCTCATGTCGGCCGAGTACCTGCTGGCCAACGGCGCCGAGGACGTGATCCTGTGCGAGCGCGGCATCCGCACGTTCGAGACCGCCACCCGCAGCACGCTCGACCTGTCGGCGGTGCCGGCCGTTCAGGCCCTGTCGCACCTGCCGATCATCGTCGATCCCAGCCTGGGCACCGGCGACCGCTCCAGGGTGCCGCCCATGGGGCTGGCCTCGCTGGCTGCCGGCGCACAGGGACTGCTCGTGGAGGTGCACCCCGATCCGGAGCGTGCGCTGTCCGACGGGCCGCAGTCGCTGCACCCGGCGCAGTTCGAAAAGCTGATGCGCGACATCGACGGACTGGCCGCCGTGCTGGGCATGGAGGTGGCGCGGTTGCCGCTGGGAGCGGCCAAGATCGCGACGCCGCGTCCCGCGGGCGATGACGGCGAGCTGCCCAGGGTCGCCTTCCAGGGGGAGATGGGCGCCAACAGCGAGATCGCCATCCGCCGTTTCCTGGAACGCGCCGAGCCGGTGCCGTGCCGGGAGTTCCGGGACGTGTTCGAGGCGGTGCTGTCGGGCGCCTGCCGCTACGGCGCCCTGCCGGTCGAGAACTCGCTGACCGGCACCATTCACCAGAACTTCGAGCTGTTGCTGCAGTTTCCTGACCTGACGATCGTCGCCGAGCGCAACATCCGCATCGTGCACAACCTGATCGGCCGGCCGGGCGCGACCATCGACGGCATCAGGCGCGTCTATTCGCACCCGCAGGGACTGGCGCAGTGCCGGCGCTATCTGAGCGAGCATGATTGGCAGTCGGTGTCGTTCTACGACACCGCCGGAGCGGTCGCCCACCTCGCCCGCGAAGGACAGATGAGCGACGCCACCATCGCCAGCGAGGAGGCGGCGCGTACCTACCGGATGCGCGTGCTCAAGCAGGGAATCGAGGACAACCCCCAGAACTACACGCGGTTCCTGCTCATCGCCGCGGCCGACCACCCGCCCCTGGCGCCGGCCGACAAGGCCTCCCTGGTGTTCTCCACCCCGGACCGCCCCGGCGCGCTCTCGGAGTGCCTGACCGTGTTCGCCAGGCACGACCTCAACATGACCAAACTGGAGTCCCGCCCCATCCCCGGACGCCCCTGGGAGTACCGCTTCTACGTCGACGTTGCCCTGGGCGCCGCCGCCGACGCGCTCGGCAACGCCGAGGCGGAGCTGCGCGATCTCACCGCGAGCTACCGCATCCTGGGCGTCTACAGCTCGTAGGCGAGGTGGACGGGAACCGATGGCGAAGCTCCTCCTGGGGCTCACGGACGACCGAGAGCCGCAGTCACTCACCTCGGCGCAACCCGATCTGTTGGCGGATCGCGTGACGGCAAGAGCGGACCAATCCGGTCCTCGTCTTGCTCTCCGGCCAGCAACCTGCCGAGGTTCCGACGGAGCAGATACGTGAAGGAAATCCACCACTGGGCAGGCTGGTTCCGAGAACTTGGAAGGGCGATTCGGGGTGCCGGCGAAGACGGATTGGCCACACAGGCGAGCCAAGTGGACTGGGGCGGCAAGCCCGAACTGCTCAAGAACGGTGATCAGGGGATCGATCCGTTTTCGTTCCTCTACTCCCTGGCTCAGAAGAACACCAAGCGCCAGCGACCAAGAGTCTATCCGAGTGTCGCGAAGTGCTTCGGGCTGGAGGCGCCCCCGGATCCCGGCAACGATGATCTCTACACGTTTCCCACGCCGACCCCGGTGGCTTCGGCCGTGTTCAACGACAGAAGCGAGTTCAGGCCCGACCTGCTGTGGCGTCTGTTCCGGCAGGCGGTCGAGAACGAGCCGCGAATCGATCCGGAGCTGTTTCGTGATGTTCTGGAGCTCAAGTTTGTCGCGATCGTGAAGCTGACGCATACGCTATGCCTCATCAACCCTGATTACTTCATTCCTGCCGATACGCTGGAACGCCTGCCCGCGAATGAGGGCGCGGACCTGAAGCGCTGGGGTCATGCAGAGTACGTGTCGGCCATGGACAAGGCCAAGCGGACCTTCCCCGAATGCCGGGCGCACGAGATCAACGCGTTCGTGTGGTTCCAGTACATGTCGGGGTCTCCGCTGATCACGGCTGAGTCCCGGTACTTCCAAGTCAGCACACGAGCCTACGAGGGCGACCGCTGGACAGACTTCGAGCGGAGTTGCGCCGTGTACACGGACGCAATCAGACCAGGAGGCCCCGTTGGTTCGTGGAGCGACCCTTCGCGCGACCCGTATCCTCTCGCGGAGCCCAGTCGGGGAGACGTCATCCTGGTCCGCACCGGGTTCAAGGGCCGGGCGATCGGCGTCGTTCACAGCAACGACTACGCCGAACCCGGCGGACTGAATGAACGCAGCAGACTCCATGTGTACTGGATCAACAAGGCCTCGGCCAGCTTCGCCGCCCAGACGGACCAGAGGGCCTTCGCACGCACCCAGCCGGGGAGTTCCACGCTCAGCGCGTTTGCGACGGCGGCTTCGTACGAACCGACGTTCGCACTGCTCGGCAAGGGGGGGCCATCGAAGAAGCCTCGCCTCCACCCCCTGAATCTGGTCCTCTATGGGCCACCCGGCACCGGGAAGACGTGGCACACCGTCACCCGTGCGGTGGCGATTGTCGAAGGCCGGAGCGTCCACGATGTGTCCGAGGAGGGGCGGGAAGACCGCGCCGCCATCAAGCGCCGGTTCAACGAATACCGGCATACGAACCGGATCGAGATGGTGACGTTCCACCAGAACACCACCTACGAGGATTTCGTCGAGGGCATCCGGCCCGTGCTGGTGGACGATGCGAGCGCCAGCGCGGACAGCCAAGCCGAGCCGCACAACGTCGGAGATGTCCGATACGAGCTGTCTCGCGGCGTTTTCAGACGGATTACCGAGCGCGCCGAGCAGGACCCGGACCAGCGTTACGTGCTCGTCATCGACGAGATCAACCGTGGCAACATCGCCCGGATCTTCGGCGAGCTGATCACCCTGATCGAGGACTCGAAGCGGACCGGCCGCGAAGATGAGACACGGGTGACGCTGCCCGGCTCGAAGACAGAGTTCGGCGTGCCGGCGAACCTGCACGTCGTCGGGACGATGAACACGGCGGACCGGTCCATCGCCCTCCTGGACACCGCGTTACGGCGGCGTTTCGTGTTCGAGGAGATGATGCCGGATGCGTCTCATCCTGGCATCAGCACCGACGCAGACGGCGTCGATTGTCGCGAGCTGCTCGCCGCGATGAATCGACGCATCGCCGTCTTATTGGATCGCGAGCACCAGATCGGGCACACCTACTTGCTGGGTGTCGACACACTGGCGGCGCTCGCCAGCACGTTTCGGACCCAAATCCTGCCACTGCTTCAAGAGTACTTCTACGACGACTGGGAGAAGATTCGCGCGGTTCTGAACGACAACGGGTTCGTCCGGAAGTCGGATCTGCCCGAGGAGCTGGTAAGAGCGGAGCTGGTGGATGCGGACCAAGCCGTGTACGACCTACCCTCTGCCGCTGACGGCCCGTGGACCGCCGTGACCGCGTATCAGGCGATCTACGAACCGAAGACGTCAACAGAAGACAGTAGTAACGCGGCACCGGACGCCTGACCATGCCGACTCCGCGCGTGCTTGTAGTTCGAGAGCACGAGCCGCTGACCGGATTGCGTGAGGATGAACGGCGTGATCTGGAGAGATTCGCGCTCGCACGGTCGACCGACGAACGGGGCAGGCGCTGGCCCGTTCTCTCGCTACGGAACGGTCGCCTCCACGCGCAGAACTACGTCGGAATCATCGAAACGCGCCGGGAACCGTGATCGAGATCCTCCCGAAGGTCGGTCTCTCGGACGACGGGGACGGCGCGACGACGATCAGCGGCCACGCTGGCGAGCCGACGGAACGCCCTCCTGGTTCCATATCAATTAGGGACGAAGACACCCGGCGGGTCTTCCTCACGATGCTGCGCGACTGGCGCGGTCTCGGGCAGGCACAGCTTGACGGTGCCAGCATCCGCGCGATCCGGCGCTTCGACATGTTCGAAGCGCTCGTCCATCTGTTCCTGGTGAGCGTCGTCCTGCTGACCCGTCGTGGCCTCGCCCGGGCGTACCGGACACAGGAGGCGAATCTCCCCTGCCTGCGGGGCCGGATCTTGTTCTCGCCGCACGTTCGCGAGAATCTGGTCGACCGCTCCAGGTTCTACGTCGGCTACGACGAGTTCACGGCGAACCGACCCGCCAACCGCCTGATACACAGCGCGTTACGGCGGCTCGCGGGTATCGTTCGCCATCCCGCGAACCGGCAGCGCGTCCATCAGTTGCGCATCGCCTTCTCCGAAGTGCCCTCGTCGACCAATCTCGACGACGACTGGGCACGGCACCGCTTGGACCGTTCGATGCGGCACTACGACACCGTGATGCCGTGGGTCGGATTGTTCCTGTTCGGCCACGGTCTCGCCACGTTCGCCGGGCCGCACGTCAATCGTGCGCTGCTGTTCCCGATGGAGGAGGTGTTCGAGGATTTCGTCACCGCCGCGGTCCGTCGACACCAGCGACGCTTCACGGTGCGTGCCCAAGGGCCGATGTGGCAACTGGCGACCGACGTCGCTGGCAAGGACGCGTTTCGGTTGAAGCCCGATATCGTCTTGTTCGATCGCAAGCGAGTCCGATTCATCCTGGATGCGAAGTGGAAGCCACTCGACCTCGTCGCGCCGAACCGCGGCGTCAGCCAGGACGACGCGTATCAGCTCTTCGCCTACGGGAAGAGATACGGCTGCCGGCGTGTGGTACTGGTCTATCCGAGGACGAAAGCGTTTCGCGAGACGCTCCTCTTCCGATTCGCCGATGGCGGCGATCTGGAGATGGCGTGCTTTCCGTTCAACGTGGCCGATCCGGCGGGAACCGTTGGCGCGTTGATGCGGGAACTGACCTCGTAGCGCCGGCCCCACATGCGCCACGGCCGCGGTGTGGGATCGGTGGTCGATGCCGGCCTGTACGCGGGCGGCTTCGAGGCTCATCCTCCAGGAGGCACCGTCAGCCATGGGCAGCGGTTTGGCGACTGAAATGTAGTTGCATGTATCTCAGGACTGCGTCACAGTGCGGTTGTGAGCCGCGCGGCGAAGCTCCTGCAACGGTTCTTGCGCAGGCCGAAGGACTTCAGCTACGACGAGTTGGCGCGTCTGCTGAAAGCGTTCGGATATGTCGAGGCGCCGCGTGGTCACAGCGGAGGGTCGCGGGTGGCGTTCATCAACCGGGATACGCAAGACGTGATTCGTATGCATCGCCCGCATCCGGCCAACGTCATGAAGACGTATCAACTCGAACTGATCGAGGAACACTTGCGGGAGAAGGGGTACCTAGCGTGAGGGACAGTCTGTCATACAAGGGATTTGTCGGGTCGGTGCACTTCAACGCTGACGATGAGGTCTTCTACGGCAAGATAGCGGGGGTCACTGACTTGGTGACCTTCGAGGGGACCACGGTCGCGGACCTGGCCGCGTCGTTCCGCGAAGCGGTCGAGGACTACCTGGTACTGTGCCGGACCGTCGGGAAACCGGCTCACAAGTCGTATAAGGGTAGTTTCAATGTTCGTGTCCCTACATCCCTGCACCGTCGGGCGGCAGAACAGGCGACGGTACGCGGCATCTCACTGAATCGGCTGGTTCAGGAGGCGCTAGAGCGGGAGGTGGGCGCAGACGCCGGTGGCGGCACCTATGGCGTCGCCGTCGATACGGCATCGCAGGACGGCTGACGGCCTTCCCTTGCCCTCATTCTGACCACGGTGTCGGCATGATCCAAGTCAGTGCCGCGGAGTTGAAGTCTCGGCTCGGCAGGTACCTCGGGATGGTGCGGGCAGGAGCGACCATCAATGTCACCTCCCACGGCCGGAGTGTCGCCAAGCTCGTGCCCGCCAGCGAAGAGGAAGTGCTCATCGACGAGCCCACCGAGTCACCCAGCGCCCTTGCCTGGCTCCACCGCTTGCCGTGCCGCCGAGCGATTCCGGGGGTGGACGCGCTGCTGGCCGACCGCAGGCGGCGAGGACCGTCTACCTTGAGGGGCTAACCAGGACGGCCCGTCCTCCAGTCCCAAGGCCGGAACTGAGTGTCGGCGAAGATGTCCGCCTTGCCATAGGGGCTGTCAGCCAGGAAAGCGCGCGCAGCCTCCAGGGAAGGCGCTTCGGCGATCAACAGCAAGCCGACGATGGTCTTCGCGTCGTCGGCGAGCGTCGGACCAGCGTTGTGTACGACAACTCCGGGATGACCGGGATGATTGCGCAGATAGTCGATGAATGCGCCCTGAAGCTCGCTGCCTGCCTGTACCCGGCCCGGCTTGTGTGTGACGAAAGCGACAACGTACATCTGTTTTCTCCCTGTCCCTTGGATGGATTCCTTCGACTACGCTAGGCTCCTCATCGCGTTCCGTCAATGGGCGTTCTGCCATTTCGATGACCGCATGCATGACGGTGCGAACGGCCTCTACATCCCGCGGGGCATCCGTGCCCCCGGAGGCTCCACGCGGACGGTCACGATCTCCGTGTCATGGTACTGCTGATGGCGGACCGAGGAGGCGAGGTGGCGCAACAGCCGCAGCGAGACCTCCCGCTCGATCGACGCTCCGGCGCTGGCGTCGCCCAGCAGCGCGATGCGGTCCTCGATGTTCTCCTCTCCTTTCGAGGCGACGAACTCCAGGACCGCTCCGCCGTCCTCAGCGCGCGCCGTGAGGTGCAGCCGCCGGCGTCCGCCGTCCGTACCCGGCTCGTCCTGTTGCTCGAGCGTCAGCAGCGTCTCTTCGCAGACGGCGTCGAGGCGATCCACCATCTGCGCGTCCCAGCCCCTGCGCAATGCGAATGCGCCGATGAACTCCCGGATCTCGCGCAGGGCGGAGGGATCGAGCGCCACCTCCAGCCGGCGGCGGCGCGACTTCGCCAGCTCCACGAACGCGGTCATGACGATCGCCGCGATGCCTCCGGTCAGCATCCCGTTCTTCAACAGAGCGTTTGCAAACTCCCAGACATGCTCCGGAATGATCGCGCCGCTCTGAAAGCCCACGCCGATCCAGAACGAGATCCCGGCAATCAGGCCCTTGCGATAGTCGACTCCGTCCTGCGTGATCATCTTCATGCCGATGATGAAGATCGTCGCCATGGTGACGGTGACGAACGCCGTGATGACCGGACCGGGTATCGCCAGGATCACGGCAAGCGCCTTGGGAACGAACGCCAGCACGATCAGCACCGCCCCGAGCGCGAGTCCGATGCGGCGAGAGCTGATCCCGGTGATCTCGACCATCGACGCGCCCGTCGGCCGGAAGCCGAGCGGCATCGTGCCCGCCAGGCCCGACAGCAGGTTGCCCACTCCGTCGGCAGCCACCGCGCCCTGCACCGCCCGGAAGTCCACCGCCCGGCTCTCGGCCCACGACACGCGCTGGATGGCAACGGCGCCGCTGATGGTCTGAATCGTGCAGACCAGGGCGATGAACACGAACGCGGGAAGCAGCGCCCAGAAGTCGGCTCCGAAGCGCAGGTCGAGGGCCGACCATGCCGGCCTCGGAATGCCGATCCACGAAGCGCGGACGATGCGGTCCGCGTCATAGAGACCGAACATGCCTCCGACGATCGAGCCCGCGACGATGCCGATGACCGGCGCCCACAGGCGCACCCGTTCCTTCGCCGCCAGCGTGATGCCGGCTATGACGACCAGGGTCGTCAGGGCGCAGAGCGTCGCGGCCAGCGGCGGCGTGCCGCCCGGCACGTTCTTCAATTGCTCGAACATGACCGGCATGACCGTGACCGGCGTGAGCATCAGGACCGTCCCCGTGACGGTCGGCGTCAGGATGCGCCGGAACAGCGAGAGGCGCGTGGAGAACACGAACTGGACCAGGGCGAGGATCACGACCAGGGTCGCGAGCAGCGCCGGGCCGCCCGCCGCGAGGGCGGCGATGCTGACCGCGATGGCGGCCCCTGACGTTCCGATCGCCAGGATGTAGCCGGCGCCGAACCGGCCGATCCGCCGAGCCTGGAGCATCGCGGTCGCGCCGCAGGCCGCCACCGACGCGAACACGGCCCACAGCAGGACGTCTTCGGGCTGGCCGGCAGCCCGGAAGACGACCGTCGGAATCATCACGGCGCCGGGCAGCACCAGGCAGGCGATCTGCAGGGCCAGGCCGACGCTGAGCGGACCCGGGATTTTCGCGTCGGGATGGCGGCGGTCCCCGGAACTATTCTCCATTGCCGTTCAGACCAGTCTCGGCAGCCAGAGGCACGTCACGGGCACGGCCAGGAGCATGGCGACGCGGGCGAAATCGACCAGCAGGAACGGGAAGATGCCCCGGAACGACTCTCCGAGCGAGACGCCGTCGGCCAGCGAGTTGATCACGTAGACGTTGAGGCCGATCGGCGGGGTGATCAGACCGATCTCCACGACGATCAGCGTCAGGATTCCGAACCAGATTGCGATCTCCGGTTCCGTAAGGCCGAATTCGAGGCCCGTAACCAGGGGAAAGAACACCGGTACGGTCAACAGGATCATGGCCAAACTGTCCATCACGCAGCCGAGCAGCATGTAGATGAGCAAGATTCCGATCATGATCGACATCGGCGCCAGCCCCGATGACGCGAGCGCGGCGGACAGCCCGACCGGGAGCTGGGACAACGCGAGGAAGCCGTTGTAGATCTCGGCGCCGATCAGGATCAGGAAAATCGCCGCAGTGGTCTGCGCAGTCTCCAGTATGCTCGACGCGAAGCTCTTCCAACTCAACCGCCCGAGCGCGATCGCCAACAGGGCGGTGGACGCCGCCCCGATCGCGGCTCCCTCGGTCGGGGTGAACATGCCGAGATAGATGCCGCCAAGGACCACCAGAAAAATCGCTACGACCGGCAACACCGCGCCCAGGCTGCGCACGCGCTCGCGGAACGGCAGGGCCGGAGCGACGGGGCCGGACTTGGGGAAGATTCGAACGTAAGCGCTGATCGCGGCGGCATAACCGAGCGTCGAGATGATGCCGGGGATCAGGGCGGCCAAGAACAGCTTGCCGATCGACTGCTCGGTGATGACCGCATAGATCACCAGGATCACCGAGGGAGGGATCAGAATGCCGAGCGTACCGCCGGCGGCCAGCGCCCCGGTAGCCAGCGCCCCCGAATACCCGTGCCGCTTCATCTCGGGCAGCGCCACCGAAGCCATCGTTGCCGCGGTCGCAAACGACGAGCCGCAGATGGAGCCGAACGCCGCGCACCCGTAAACGGACGAGATGGCCAGCCCGCCGCGGCGGTGCCCCACCCAGGCGCGGGCCGAGTCGAACAGCGAACGGCTGAGCCCCGCTCGGGAAGCGAACTGGCCCATCAGCAGGAACAACGGCAGCACCGAGAGCGTGTAGCCCGACGCCCGGCTGAACGGAGTGGTGTTGATCAGGTTGAGGAACGCCGGCCATCCCGCGAGCGACGCGAAACCGATGCCGCCGACTACGAACATTGCGATCGCGACGGGCATCCGCAACGCGATCAGCAGCAGGCAGACGCCGAACAGTAGTCCGGCGAATCCCATTTCGGTCATGGTCAGACCACGCCGAGCCATCGATAACCGTTCTCCATCCTCCTCATCGCCTCAGGGCGTGAACGTGACGGAAGACCACCAGGACGCAGATCGCGGTCAGCAATCCGGCTCCAAGCAGCGCGGCGAAGTAGGCCCAATGGAGCGGAATGCCCAGGAACAGCGTCGTCTCGCCGTCCTGCAGCTTGCGCACGCCGCCGACGAGCAGGCGCCACGTGACCAAGCCGGCAACCAGCGTGAAGGCGACGCTGTGCACGGTGCCCAGCGCCGTCTTGTGACGCGGACTCAGTCTGCCGGTGAAGAACTCCACCACGATGTTGCCGCTCCTGGCGTGGCAGTAGGGGAAGAAGGCGAACACCGCGATGCCGCAGGCGAGCTCGGTGATCTCGTAATCGCCCGGGATCGGGGCGTTGAAGAGATAGCGCCCGAGGACGCTGATCACGGTCATCACCACGACGCCGAACATCAGCAGGCCCCCGGCGATCGCAACCTGCGCGGCCAGCCGCTCCACGTGGGCTCCGACGCGATGGCCCGGCACGTCCGGGGCCGGGCCGCGAGCCGTATCGCCCGCCTGCTGGTCCTCTCCCGGCCTACCGGTTGAGGTCATCGCCGTACGCGGCTACCAGGCGTCGTGCATCGGCGAGCATGGCCGCGCCGTCGTGGCCCATGGCGTCGACCTTCTCCACCCAGTCGTCGGTCACCGGCTGCAGGACGGTCCGCCAGCGCTCGCGCTCCGCTTCCGAGAGCGGAATGATCGAATGGCCCCGCTCCAGCGCGATGGCGCGGCCCGGCTCCTCATCGTCCTGCCACAGGCGCCCCAGTCGCCTGGCCAGCTCCATTCCCGTCGTCTCGTCGATGACCGTGCGGATCTCCGCCGGCAATCCCTCGTAGCGCGCCTTGTTCATGGTCATCAGGAACAGGGCGCAGGAGAAGGCGACTTCGGCGTGGTACCGGGTCACTTCATGCAGGCGGAAGGGCCGCATGATGGTCCATGGGATCAGTGCGCCTTCCACGACGCCCCGCGCAAGCGCCTCGTAGACCTCCGGGACGGGCATGCCGACCGGCACGGCGCCAAGCGCCTCCAGCATCGCCGCGCTGATCCGCGAGGGGGCACGGATCTTCAGGCCTTCGAGGTCCTTCAGCGTGCGCACCTCCCGGTCGGCGGTGTGGATGTGGCCGGGCGCTGCCGAGTGAAACACCAGGGGATGAGTATCGTCGTACTCACCCTGCAGCCACATCCGGTAGAACTCGTGGAACGCCTGACTGGTCGCCTCCGCGTCCCCGCAGACGAAGGGGAGCTCGAACGCCTCGGTCAGTGGAAACCGCCCCGGCGAGTAGCCGGGCAGGGTCCAGACGATGTCGACCACCCCGTCCCGTGCCTGCCCGTAGAGATCCCCCGGCCTGCCGCCGAGCTGCATCGCCGGGAACACCTGCACCTCGACCCGGCCCGCGGTTCTCTCCTCGATCTCCTCGGCCCATGGTTGCAGAAACAGCCGGACGGCGATCGACTGGGGTGAGTTGAACGTATGAAGCCGAAGCGTGATCGGCTCCGCGCCTGCGCCGTTGGCGAGCGCACAGCAGAGCGCCACGACAAGAGGGGAGAGCCGCGCGGAGACGATGGCCCGGCGCATCACGCCCGTCGCTGCCTCTCTTGGGGCCTCATCATCAAGACCAGAACGCTCAAACGGCGATCCGTTGGTTGTCAACCCATCCATGCATAGACGATCACCTTTGCCCTGGCATCATAGCGTTCGAGGCAAATCCGTGCGGTCCTTTCGCCGACCAGACCGAGAGTGCGTTGCGCGTCACTGGTGCATATGCGATTGTACATGCCATGTATGAGCTCCGATTCGCCGTCGGGGTGGAGGACGACCTGAAGAAGATCCGCGTACATGACCGGCGGCGAATTCTGGACTCGATCGAGGAACAGTTGACGCACCAACCGACCTTGGCGACGAGGAACCGCAAGCTGCTGATCGACCTCACGCCTGCCTGGGAGGCGAATCCACCGCTCTGGGAGCTGCGGATCGGTGCGTATCGAGTGTTCTACGACGTCGACGAAGAGGAAAAGGAGGTATACGTGCGTGCCGTGAGAAGGAAGCCGCCCGACAAGCGGACGGAGGAGATCTTGTGAAAACCATCAGCGTACGCGACCTGCAGAAGAGGATTCGGTCCGTGATGGAGGCGGCCCAGAGCGACCAGGTCGTGATCACTCGAAACGGGGAACCGATCGCGGTCGTCCTCGGAGTAGAAGGGGCAGATTGGGAGACCGTTGTGGTCGAGACCAACCGGTCCTTCTGGAAACAGATCGCCAAGCGGCGAAACCAGAAGACGATTTCCCTCTCCGAGATCCGTGAGCGACTGGGGGCATGAGAGCCGCGGAGGGTAGGAAGCCATGCTGATCGATGCCCCGCTGTTGTGGGAGCAGGTCCGGCTCGGTGAGGATTCCGGCCTCGAGCTCAAGGAAGCGCGGTTCCATGGCAACCGCGTTTCCGCCCCCCATCGCGACGGGCTCGCCGACGGGTTCACGGCGTTCGCCAACTCCGGCGGCGGGCGCGTTGTCCTGGGGGTCACGGACGACCGAAAGCCACAGTCACTCACCCCGGCGCAGCTCGACCTGCTGGCGGATCGCGTGACGGAGATCTGCTCCGACAGCATCACACCGCCGCTGGACTTCAGCGTCTACCGGGTACCGGTGGAGCCGCGGGGGGCATGGCGGTGCCCTGCTCGTCGAGATACCGCCTGGCGCAACCGTTCACCGCTCGCCGGGCGGTTACTTCCAGCGCCGAGGAGATAGTAAGCGCCTGATGCAGCCCGACGAGATCCGCCGGCTGCTGCAGTCACGAGGACAGTCCGATGCCGGCACCACCGATTCTCAAGTCGTCCGCAACACCGGCATCAACAGCCTCAGTCCCGATCTTTGGCGACGTTACGCGAGCTCGCGCACGAACGATCCTGCGGAGGTCACCCTGACCAAGCTGAAGTTCGTCAAGGACGATCGACATGGTGCCCTTCGGGCCACGGTCGGCGGCGTGCTGCTTGCCGCCGTCGACCCTCGGGAGTGGCTTCCGAACGCCTTCATCCAGGCCGTCTGCTACGACGGTACCCGGCAAGACGGCAATCGCCAGCTCGACGCGCTGGACATCGGTGGGCCGCTCGACCGCCAGATACGGGATGCGATGCAGTTCGTGGTCCGCAACCGCCGCGTCGCCGCTCGGAAGCGGCCGGCCCGCAGCGACGTTCCTCAATACAGCGAGCGCGCGGTGTTCGAGGCCGTGGTGAACGCGGTCGTCCACCGGGACTACGCGGTGTCGGGATCGAAGATTCGCCTCTTCATGTTCGACGACCGACTGGAGATCTACTCGCCGGGCGGACTCTGCAACTCCATGACGACCGAGGACCTGCGCACCAGCCAGTTCACCCGCAACGAGCTTCTGGCGTCCCGCCTCGGACAGTGCCCGGTGGGCGACGTACCCGGGGCCGGCGGACGCGAGTACTTCATCGAGCGACGAGGCGAGGGCATCGGCGTCATCGAAGACGAGACCTTCGCGCTCGCCGGGCGAAAGCCGGTCTTCGAGCTGATCGGCGACCGGGAGCTGAAGCTGGTGCTGCCGGCCGCAAGCCCACCCCTTCCGGAGGGCATTGCTGTGCGCGTAGCGGTCCGCCACGACGACACCGGCGACCCGCTGCAGGGTATCCATGTGCTGCTGATCTATCCCAACCGGACCCACCTCGAGGAGCGCACCGATGCTTTCGGACACGCGGACTTCGAGCTGCACGCACGGCTGCCGATGACCGTGCTGTGCGCGGCGCCGGGATTCGCGGCATGGGTCGCAAGAGACTGCGCGCCCGACCGGCCGATTGACGTACGCATGCGCCCTTCGCCGAACGGCGGCTCGCAGATCATCGCCAACCGATCAGGGCACCTCTCCGGCGTCCAGGGACGGCTCAACCCCAAACTCGACAACCTGGACCGCACCTACCTCTACGCCGACAACGTCGCGATCAATGACGGCCTGCAGCAGCCCGTACACTTCACCCTGAACGAACCGGTCCGTCTGACCGATTCGATCGGCGCCAGCGCCACCCTGTGGTTTCGCGAGATACTGGGCTCGTCATGCGTCTTCGACCACCAGTACGATCGTCGATGACGACGCAGTAGCGAACATGGACGACAACAAGGCACGATCGAAGCGGCGCCGCAGACTTGGCGCTCTCAAGGAAGTGATGAGCCCGCAAGACCTCGCAGCCCTCACGGAAACGGTCGACGCTCCGCTGTCTCCGGCCGATCAGGCGGCCATCGAAGGGAAGCACACCGACGCACTCGGCATTTCCCTCGCCGAGATATGCACGCGACTTGAAGCATAGTCGAACGAGCTCGGAGCATTCAGCGCGAGGTCGCCGCTGACGAGGGCAGCACGAACTCCGTCGGTGGACGCGGCACACGCAGGGCGTTGCCGGCGAGGTCGGTGATGTCGCTCTCTCGCTTGACGTACACTCTGATCGGGCGTCGAACCGGGACGATGTCCTCGCCAGAGACCGACAGGTCGTAGACCGACTTCGAATCGGCTGCCGCTACGGCAATCGTCGCGCCGTGGACCGCGAAGTCGGTCGCGTCGATGCCGCGCATGTCCTCGCTGAACGTCAGGCGCCACGTCGCCGTTTGGGCATCGGCGGGCGAATCCTCAAGGGGCTGCCTCACCTTTGAAGTCAGCGCCGGCGCGAAGTTGTCGATTACGAAGGTGTTCTCGACGGCGCCCGTCGGTGCGATGGCGGCAAGGGCGTTACCTGCCATGTCCTCGATGTCCCGAGTGCCGGCGAAGGAGAGCTTGATCGTGCCGTTGAGGCTCGCAAGATTGCCGCCGGAGACGACGACGTTCCACGCCCGGGTGCCGCTGCCTTCCGGCGTGACGGTAATGGCGGCATCGGTGCCCGAGATCGTGAAGTCGCCCCCACTCAGGTTCCGAACCGCCTCGCTGAACGTCACCGTCCAGCCGACCTCGTTGTGGTTGGTGTGCTCCCGGCCGGGACTCGATCGAACGATGTCGGCGACCCGCGGCGCCATGATGTCGACTTCCAGGGTGCGCTCGTCGGCGCCAAGGGTGTCGCAACACGGAAGCGGTCGGTTGGATCTGTCCCGCACGTTGACCGACACCCAGCTATCGGGACTGCCGATCGTCAGGAAGGCAAGCCTCACCGTGCCGTTGTGGTTCGCCAGCGCGCTGCCGGAGAACGTGACGTCGTACACCACCTCGGAGCCCTCCATCGCAATGATGCGCTCCGTGACCCCGGAAAGCGGGACTTGAGATTGATGGTCCAACAGAGCTACGGAGTCAGCATTGAATTGCTCCACGTCCTCGCTGAAGGTCACGCGCCACGTGATCGGGTCGGCGAGTTCGCCGGCGCCAGCCGGACGATCGAAACCAGCCGCGGATCGGTGAGGTCGGCGCCGTGAGATCCGTCGCGCGTGGTCGACGCTGTGTTGCCGTTGCCGGTCAGATCGGTCACCCGCTCGGCCGGCAGCGCGACGCGGTAGTCGCCGGTCGGCGTGATCCGCACGTGCCACTGCCGGCCGTCCGTACTTCGGTGACCGCGCTCGCCGTAGCATTGGTGACGGCCACGTCGGACGCGGTGAAGCCGGTGACCGGCTCACTGAACGTGAACGTGGCCATGAACGAGCCGCTGTCCGTGTCCGGCACGCCGTCGATCGTCACGGTCGGTCTGATCGTGTCCGCGGTGAAGGTCGCGGTCGCCTGGAGACCCGCGTTGCCCACCGTGTCATGGTAGGCATTGCGCACCCGCACCCACGTTCGGAGAGGCAACGCGGCTGTCGGGTCGATCGTCACGATGTCGTTGTCCGGGTCTATCGACGCGGTGAACGGAATGGGCACGCCGTTCTCGTCATCCTCCCTGAGGTCGATCAGCCCGGCGAGCGCCGCTTCGGTGAACGCCGTGCTGCTTGAGTCGCTATACACGGCCTCGGAGAAACCCAGAATCAAACTCCCGCCGGAGTCGCCGATCCTCCCGCTCTCCGGATTGAAGATCACGGTCGGCGCGTTGTCGATCACGAAGCTGGCCTCATACGGCCCATCTGCGTTCATGTTCAGCACGCGATTGCCGTCCAGGTTCTTTCTGGCTTCCTCTGCTCGGCGTGCGGCCTCCGCCTTAGCCTTAGCGGCGTCGGTCTTGCGGGGTCATCGGCGCTCGCTCCGTCGAGCTCACAGAGTTCCGACAACGCGCGTGCGTACTTGTGTGCGGTTGCTGGACCGGTTCCCAGGAATGCCGCCAGCTCTGAGACCGACACAATTCCCGACAAGCCGGACAGCTCAATCCATTTCTCAGGACGGTGGCTCTCCGATTGCTTCCAGCCCCGCTTTATCTCGTCCACGATCCGTGAGATCGCTTCGAGAACACGCGCTCTCTTCTGGTATAGAACGTCGTCTGTCGTCACGTTGACCGTCTTCTACGGCAAGATCGCGGGTGTCGCCCACTTGGTCGCCTTCGAGGGACCACGGTCGCAGGTCTGCCAACGTTGTTCCTCGATACCGTCGAGGACTACCTGGTACTGTGCTTGACCGTCGGGAAAACCGGCTCGCACGTCGTACAACTACATGCGTTCCAGGGGCCGCATGCCGAGGACGAGCATGCCGTTGCGGAGGGTCTGACGCGCGGCGTCGACCAGGAGCAACCGGCCGTCGCGCAGGGGAGGTGGCGCGTCCAGCACCGGACAGGCGTGGTAGAACGCCGTGAAGGCGCGGGTCAGCCCGTACAGGTAGTCGGCAACCACGTGCGGGCTGGCCTCCCGCAGGGTGCGGGATACCGCGTCCGGGAAGCCGGCGACCGCCTTGGCCAGCTCCAGCTCGGAGCCGTCGGCCAGCAGGTTGAAGTCGGCGCTCTCCGGGAGCTGCTGCCCGTGGCGGCGCAGCAACGCGCACATGCGTGCGTGTCCGTACAGCAGGTACGGGCCGGTGTCGCCCTCGAAGGCGAGCGCCTCCTCGAAGTCGAAGCGCACCATCTTCTCGTTGGCGACGCGCAGGATGCTGTAGCGGACCGCGCCGTGAGCGACCGCCTCGGCGCGCTCGCGGTCGAAGGCGACGCCCCGCTCGGTCAGCGCCCGGCCCGCGCGTTTCACCGCTTCCGCCATGAACTCCTCCAGGAGCACCACGTTGCCGGAGCGGGTCGACATGCTGGCGTCGTCGAGGCTGAGGAACGCGTAATGCACGACCTCCGGCGCCTGCGCGCCCAGCAGGTCGATTGCGGCGGTGAGCTGCCGGTGGTGCAGCCGCTGGTCCTCGCCCAGCACGATCAGGTTGCGGTCGGCGCCGCTGTCGATCTTGTCCAGGGTGTAGGCGATGTCGCGGAGCTGGTACATGGATGTGCCGTCGGAGCGTTCCAGCACTACCACCGGATTGCGTGACGGCAGGTCGTAGCCGTCCAGGTCCAGCACGGAGCGGCCCTCCTCGTCGGTCGACAGCCGGCCGGTGTGGCGAAGGCGCTCGATCACCTCCCGGGTGCGGCCGCTCCACAGGTACTCCGACTCCTTGTCGAAGCGGTCGTGGCGGATGTCCAGCGCCTCCAGGATGGCCCGCTGGCCGGCGACGCAGACGTCGACGATGGCGTCGAAGCGGCGCCGCGTGCCGGCATCGCCCTGTTCGAGCTTGCGCAGCAGGTCGAACGTCTGCCGCTCCAGGTCCGGGTCCCGCTCCAGACGGGCGTTGGCCTGCACGTACAGGTCCAGGATCTCCGCGAACGGCACCTGCCGGTCGCCGGCGGCCAGCACCAGCAGCGCGATCTGCTTGCCGACGTCGTTGACGAAGTAGCGCACCTCCAGGTCGTAGCCCTCGAAGCGCAGCAGCCGCGCCAGCACGTCGCCGATCAGCGCGTTGCGCGCGCGCCCCACGTGCGGGGAGGCATTCGGGTTGATCGAGGTGTGCTCCAGGAGCGCCGTGCGGCCGATGCCGGTGCCGTTCGACCCGTAGGACGCGCCGGCCGCGCGCACGGCGCCGACCACGCCGGCGATCAGGTCGCCCGGATCGACGAAGAAGTTCAGGTACGCGCCGTCGGCGGACACGCTCCGGAAGGCGGCCGGCAGCTCGACGGCCGCGGCCAGCTCGGCGGCGATCTGTGCAGGCGCGCGCCGCAGCACCCTGGCCAGCGGGAAACAGGGTACGGACAGATCGCCGAGCGACGGGTCGGGGGGCGTGGCGGCGCTCAGCGCGCCGGCGTCGGCGCCGGGCGCCAACACGCCGAGAGCGGCGAAGACCGCATCGAGCGCCATGCCGCGATAGTTCTGCATCGGCGCACGCTACGGTTACCGGCACGATCCCGCAAGGGGATCACTCGCTCGCGCGGCGGTGCCATAATCCCGGTATGAAATTGCGCGAGCTGGTGGCGGTGGAGCGGGTGGTGTTCCTGCGCAACCGCGACAAGCGTGCCGCGCTGGCCGAGCTGGTGCATGCGGCCGCCCGCTCAGGTGGTCCGCTGGACGTGGAGGCGGTGATGGACGGCCTGTGGCAGCGCGAGCTTGCGCTCAGCTCGCGCATTTCCGACCGCATCGCGTTCCCGCACCTGCAGATCCCCGGCTTCGGGCGGACGGTGGTGGTGATCGGCCGCTCTTTCGACGGCGTGAGCTACGACGCCGGCGAAGACGGCCACGTCGCGCTGATCTTCCTGATCCTTGGCGATTCGCTGGACCCCGATGGGCACGTGGCGCTGCTGGCCGACATCGCCGCCACGCTGCGGGACAAGGGCCTGGTCGAGCGGCTGCTTCAGGCCGACCGCCCGGAGTCGGTGTGCCGGCTGCTTATAGGTCCGGACGGGGCGCCGAGCCGCGCCGGCGCCGACCGGATCTCGGCGCGGGTGCTGGTGCACGCCGGGGCGCTGGCCGCGGAGGTGGAGGCCAGCACGGTCATCCTGCACGTGGACGAAGTCTCGCGGCCCATGGTGCGGGAGTTCGGCGCCGCGGGCGGCTTCGGCATCGAGCGCCGGGCGGTCCTGGCCAGCTCGCATCCGGCTTCGGAGGCGTCGCTGCCGGCGGGATTCTCGGACCAGGTGCTGATCCCGTTCTCGGTGCCGTCGCGGTCCAGCCAGGTGGAGGTCGCCATCCTGCTGGCGTTGTCCCGCGGCGTGATCGACCACGCCGACCGCGTCGTCAGCGTCTTCGGCCTCCCGGACACCGGCGTGCTCGACACGGTGGTGGTCACGGACGTGGGCGTGGAGTTCGAGACCTTCGCGTCGGTCCGCCGGCAGCCGCTCGCCGCGATGGCGCGGCGCGGGGTGCTGGAGCGGGTGCTGCAGATCGGCCGCGAGCTCGCGACCCAGGGACGGGAAGGCCGGCCGGTGGGCGCGCTGTTCGTGGTCGGCGACCACGAGCGCGTGCTCGGCCACACCAGCCAGCTCGTGATGAACCCGTTCCGCGGCTACCCGGACGACGAGCGCAACCTGCTCGACCCGGCGCTGGACGAGACGATCAAGGAGTACGCGCTGATGGACGGCGCCTTCGTCGTGCGCCGCGACGGCGTGGTGGAGTCGGCCGGCGCGTTCCTGAGCGCCCCGGCCTCACCCGCGCAGACCCCCGGCCTGGGCGCCCGTCATGCGGCGGCGGCGGCGATCACCGCCGCTACCGACGCCCTCGGCATCGCCGTCTCGGAGTCCTCGGGCGAGATCCGCATCTTCAAGGGCGGCCAGCTCGTCCTCACCATCGGCTGATCGGAGAACCCGCCGCGTCGTCAGGGGCGGCCGCCCTTGTCAGGGGCGGGTGCGCTTGCGGTCGCGGGGGAAGAGGGCGGCTTCCTTGACGCTCTCCAGGCCCAGCACCTTCTGGGTAAGGCGCTCCAGGCCGATCGCGAAGCCGCCGTGCGGCGGGCAGCCGTAGCGGAATACCGACAGGTAGTCGGCCAGCGACTCGACCGGCAGACCTGCGGCCTCGATGCTCTCGGCCAGCAGGTCGTGCTGCTCGATGCGCCGGCCGCCGGTGGTGATCTCCACGCCACGGAACAGCAGGTCGAACGACATGGTCTTGCCGTCCGGCGCCGGGTGCGTGTAGAAGGGCCGCTTGCGGCGCGGGTCGCCGTACACGAAGCAGCCGTCGGTGCCGTGCTCGCGCTCCGCCCAGGAGCAGAGCTCGCGCTCCACCTCCGGCGAGACCTCGTAGACCCGCCGGCCGAGCAGCTCGGAGGCCAGTTCGAGCGCCTGGTCGTGGTTCAGTCTCGGCAGCGCGTCAACCGCCTCCGGCGTCGGCACCGAGGCTCCCCAGGCGTCGAGCTCGCGGCCGTTGCGCTCGGCGATCGCGGCGAAGATGGTCTTCAGGATGCGCTGCTCCAGGTCCATCAGGTCGTGCTCGCTGTCGATGAAGGCCATCTCCACGTCGAGCGACACGTACTCGTTCAGGTGGCGGGGAGTGTCGTGCTTCTCCGCCCGGTAGGCGTGGCCGATCTCGAACACCCGCTCCAGGCCGGATGCGACCATCGCCTGTTTGTAGAGCTGCGGCGACTGCGCCAGGAACACGTCGCGGTCGAAGTAACGCACCGCGAACAGGCCGGTGCCGCCCTCGGTGCCACTGCCGATCAGCTTGGCGGTCTTGATCTCCGTGAAATCCTCACCGCGCAGATGGCGGGCGAAGCCCTCGACGATGGTCGCCTGCACCTTGAACACGTCCAGCAGCTTGGGAATGCGCAGCGCCAGCATGCGGTGGTCGAGCTGCGCGTCCAGCGACAGGTTCTCCGGCCGGCCGTTGACCGCCAGCGGCAGGTCCGCCGCAGCCGTCGACAACACGCGGTGCCCGGTGACCTGCACCTCGAAGCCGCCGGGCGCGCGGTCGTTGGCCTCCACCGTGCCGGTCGCCGTGATCACCGACTCGGAGGACAGGTCCACCGAGCCCGGGAACACGAGCTGCGCGATGCCCGAGCGGTCGCGCAGCAGCACAAATGCCACTCGGCCGAGCGAGCGCACCCGGTGCACCCAGCCGGCCACCGCGACCTCGCGTCCGCGCCGATCTCCGATATCGGCCACCAGGGTCCGTTCGGACCACGAGCCGGCGTCCGCCATCACTGTCCTCCTATGCGGGCCTGCAGCATCCGCCGCAGGGGCTCCGGGGCCGCGCGTCCGCCGGTTCGCTTCATCACCTCGCCGATCAGGAAGCCGACAGGCCGCCCGTCGCCCTGCCGCAACTGCGCGGCCGCCTCCGGGAACGCCGCGATCGCGGCATCGACGTACCCATCGAGCTCCGCTTCGTCGGCGATCAGCCGCAAGCCCTGCCGCTCGACCACCTCGGCCGGGTCCAGGTCGTCGGCCAGCACGGACTCCAGCACTCCCTTGGCGATCTTGCCGGAGATGGCGCCGGAGTCGATGAGCTCCAGTAACTCGCGGAGACGCCCGGCGCTCAGCGGCGAGTCCGCAATCGCCATGCCGGTCCGGTTCAGCAGCCGGCGCACGTCGCCCGCCAACCAGCGGGCTGCCTGCTGGGCATCGGCGCCGGCGGCGACCGCCCGCTCGAACAGCTCGGCGGTCGCCCGCTCCTCGCTCAGGAACTCCGCCTGCGCGCCGGACAGGCCGTGATCGGTTGCCAACCGGTCGCGGAGTGCCATCGGCAGCTCCACCTGCGCGGCGTCCACCGATTCCAGGAACGACGCGTCCGGCCGCAGCGGCGGCAGATCGGGCTCAGGGAAGTAGCGGTAGTCGGAGTCGGACTCCTTCACCCGCATCGGCGTGGTGACGTCGCGGTTCTCGTTCCAGTGGCGGGTCTCGACCCGCACGCTCCGTCCGGTCTCGAGATCCTGGCGTTGGCGGTCGAGCTCGAACTCGATGGCGCGGCCGACGAACTTGAAGGAATTGAGGTTCTTGATCTCCACCTTGCTGCCCAGGCCGGCGCCCGCGTGATTGATGGAGACGTTGGCGTCGCAGCGCAGCGACCCCTCCTCCATGTTCCCGTCGCACACGCCCAAGTGGCGGACCACGCGGCGGAAGTACTGCAGGAAGGCGATCGCCTCGTCGCCCGAGCGCAGGTCCGGCTCGGTGACGATCTCCACCAGGGGTGTGCCCGTGCGGTTGAAGTCCAGCAGGGAGACGTCGCCCGCGTGGATCATCTTGCCGGCGTCCTCTTCCAGGTGAACCTCCCGGATCGCCACCGGCCGGGTGGGGGAGAGCGGCGCGGTCAGCGAGCCGCCGGCGCCGATCGGCGCACCGTACTGGGAGATCTGGTAGTTCTTGGGAAGGTCGGGGTAGAAGTAGTTCTTGCGCTCGAACACCGCCTCGGCCGACAGCGTGCAGCCGACCGCCTGCGCGACCACGTAGGCCATGCGCGCCGCCTCCCGGTTCAGGGCCGGCAGCACGCCGGGGAAGCCAAGGCAGATCGGACACACCCGCGTGTTGGGGTCGCCGCCGAAGGCGACCGGGCAGCCGCAGAACACCTTCGTGCGGGTGTCGAGCTGGATGTGGATCTCCAGCCCCACGAACGTGTCGAACGCGCCCCGTTCGGCGTGGGCGCCGCTCATCGCCAGTCCTCCGCGTATCCCTGCGGGCGGGCCGGCGGATGCGCCTCCGCATACC
This sequence comes from Spirochaetia bacterium, assembly GCA_965208175.1. Classification (GTDB taxonomy): domain Bacteria; phylum Spirochaetota; class Spirochaetia; order SZUA-6; family Bin103; genus CATQHW01. The sequence goes on from CBDBOG010000003.1 coordinate 255,233, forward strand.
GGGCGGCCACCTCCAGCAGCAGCCGCTCCCCGAAATTGGGTCCGATCAACTGCATCCCGATCGGCACCCGCGGCTGCGGCGTCGGGAAGCTCACCGCCGGAGCGCCGGCCAAGTTGGCGACGGTCGTGTACAGGTCGGCGACCTTCTGCTCAAACGGATCCAGGCGGGCGCTGCCGCGCGCGAACGGCGGCACCGGGTAGACCGGCATGAGCAGCAGGTCGACCTGACCGAACAGGCCGGCAAGCTCGTCGCGCAGCGCCGTGCGCACGCGCTGCGCGCGCAGGTAGTAGCGGTCGTGGAAGCCGGAGCGCAGCACGTAGGTGCCGGCCAGCACGCGGAGCTTGACCTCGTCCCCGAATCCCTCGGAGCGGGAGGCGATGATCGTCTCGTCCGCCGACTCCGCGGCGGCGCGCGCCCCGTAGCGTACGCCGTCGAAGCGGGCCAGGTTGGCGCTGGCCTCCGCGCAGGAGATCACATAGTAGGCGGCGGCGGCGTAGCGCAGCGTGGTGAGGTCAACATCCACGACGCGGTACCCCAACTCGCCGAGCTGTTCGACGGTGGCGTCGAGCGCCGTGCGCACCTGCGGATCGCGCAGCTCCTCCCGGCACGCGCGCGGCACGCCGATCGTACGCACCTCGTCCCGGTCGGGCGAGCCCGCGACCGTGGACTGGTCGTGCTCGTCCACACCGGCGATCACATCCAGCACCTCACCGCACAGCTCAGGCGTCTCGGCGATGATGCCGATCACCTCCAGTGACGAGGCGTACGAGACCAGCCCGAACCGGGAGACCACGCCGTAGGTGGGCTTGAGCCCGAACACGCCGCAGAAGGAGGCCGGCTGCCGGACCGAGCCGCCGGTGTCCGATCCCAGGGCGAACGGCACGATGCCGGCCGCAACCGCGGCCGCCGATCCGCCGCTGGACCCGCCGGGCACCAGTTCGGCGTCCCAGGGGTTGGCGCAGCCGCCGTGCACGGATGCCTGCGTGTCGGAACCCATGCCGAACTCGTCGAGATTGGTCTTGCCGGCCACGATCGCGCCGGCGCGCTGCAGCCGCCGAACACAGGTGGCGCTGAACGGGGCCACGTGCGCGCCGAGCAGCGCCGAGCCGCAGCGGAGCGGCTGGCCGGCTACCGCGATGTTGTCCTTGATCGCGCACGGCATGCCGACAAGGGGTCCGTCCGCGCCACCGTCCGCGCCACCGTCCGCGCCGCCGTCGGCGTCCGCGAAGGACACGAAGGCGTTGATCCGCTCGTTCCAGCCGCGGGCGTATGCCAGCCAGCGGCTCCGTCCGCCCTCATCCGTGAACACCGCGCGCCAGCGCGAAACCTCCGCCATTCGTCCCTCACTTCGAATGTTACAGGACGTTCGGAACGACGATGAACCGTTCGTCGCGGTCCGGAGCCGCCCGGACCGGGTCGTATGAGGTGGGCAGGTCGGAGACTTCATCGTCGCGCAATCGGGATCCGGTCAGCAGCGGATGGGTCGTCGGCCGCAGGTCGTCGACGTCGGCCTCCGCAAGCAGCGCGAAGTAGTCGACGATGCGGGCCAACTCCGCCTCGAGCCGGGCACTCTCGTGCGCGCCGAGCCGCAGTCTGGCCATGGCGGCAGTCGCTTCGAGAGTACCGGGCGCTGTCTGACCCACCGATCGAGTCAAGCACCATTCCCTGCCCCTGTCAATAGTTGCGTACGTGGCCACGGGCCTGCTCCGCTTTGACATCGAAACGGCGGCCCGTGCTATGATTGCAACTCACGCTTCCCGCACTTCTCTCTTGCAGGCACCAGTCATCTCCAACGTAGCAGTTCCGCAGCAGGCACCGGTCGTGAACACCACGCGGGAGGAGCTTCCCCGCCTCGTCCACGACCACCAGGCGCTCGTCGACCTGTTCGACGCCACCTGGGAGCTGATGCCCGGCTATTGGCGCCGGGGCGAGCCGGGAAGCGGTTTCGATCGGGTATTCTGCGATCCTGCGCAGGATCGCGTGAACCAGGTGGCCGCCTGCTGCTCCACCTTCTCGCTCGTGTACTCGAACCGGGAGTTTCCGGTGGAGGCGCAGCTCGACGCCTTCTACGCCAAGCAGCAGCCGTGCGGGGCCATTCACGGCGAATACAGCCTGCTGGACGGGCAGCCATTCCTGATCAAGGCGAACCCGCACGGCGTGCAGGCGCCGCTGTTCGCGTGGGCGGAGTACAACCTCTACCACCGCCTGGGCTCCAAGCGACGTCTGCGCGAGGTGCTGCCGATTCTGGAACGCTATTACCAGTGGATCCAGACCAGTTTCCGGCGGGACAACGGCCTGCTGGCGGTTCCGCGCCAGGCGCTGGGCATGGGCAACAGCCCCCGCGACCGCATCGCCTATCCCGTGGACTTCAACGCCCAGCAGGCGGCCAGCGCGTCGTTCATCTCGACGATCGCCGACGCCCTCAACGACAAGGAAGTGGCCTTTCGCTACAAGCGGGAGTACTTCGCCCTGAAGACGCGTATGCAGGAGAAGATGTGGAACGAGGAAGACTCGATCTACTACGACCTCGACCGCTACGGCCAGCAGCTCAAGGTCAAGACGATCGCGGCGTTCTGGACGCTGCTGGCCGAGATTCCGAGCGAGGATAAGGCGCGCCGGCTGATCGGCCACCTGACCAACCCGCGGACCTTCGGCCGCAGCCACCCGTTCCCGAGCCTGGCTGCCGAGGAAGCGCTGTACGACCCGTACGGCGGCGGCTACCGGGGGTCGGTGCTGCCGTACGTGAACTACGCGATCATCAAGGGGCTGGAGCGCTACGGGCAAATCGGCATGGCGAGGGAGTTCGCGTTGCGCCACCTGTTCGCCATGCACGACGTGCTGGTCCCGGAACGGGGCGTGGGCGACTTGTGGGACGCCTACGCCCCGGAGCACGAGTCGGCGGCCAAGTGGCACGGCAAGGGCGGTTTTCCCCGCAAGTCCTACCTGCCGTTCGTCGCCCTTTCCACGGTGGCGCTGGTGATCGAGAACGTGCTGGGGCTCTCGATCTCCCTCCCCCGCAAGACCGTGGACTGGACGCTGCCGGCGCTGGAGGGCATGGGGATCGAGAACCTGACCCTGAAGCGCAACCTGGTCTCCATCCGGACCCACAACTCGGACCGCGGCTGGGAGGTGCGACTGGAGTCCGAGAAGCTCTACTACCTGGCGATCCACGTGCTGGGGCGCCGCCGCAAGACCTTGCCCATTCCCTCGGGCAAGTGCGCCATCCTGGTCGACAAGATATAGGGCCTGGTCGACAAGATCTGACTACGGGAGATCCGCGCCGGAGATCCTCACCTCCACGTCACACCGCCGTGCGGCCGTTCAGGGCGCGCGCCAGGGTGAGGCGGTCCGCGTACTCCAGGTCGCCGCCGACCGGCAGGCCCAGGGCGAGCTGGGTGACGGTCAGCTCGGCGCCAGGCCCGCCGGCCCGCTGCAGGAGGCGGTCGCGCAGGTACAGCGCGGTGGTCTCCCCCTCGACCGTGGGGTTGGTGGCCAGGATCACCTCGCGCACGGGGGAGTCGCGCACGCGGCCGATCAGGGCGTCGATGGTCAGGTCCGCCGGCCTGATGCCGTCCACGGGTGATATCGCTCCGCCCAGTACGTGGTACAGCCCGCGGAAGGTCTGCGTGGACTCGATGGTGATGACGTCCCGTGACTCTTCCACCACGCAGAGCGTGTCGGTCTCCCGCGTGGGATCTGAGCAGTAGGCGCACAGGTCGGCCTCCGCATACACGCCGCAGCGGCTACAGGGGCGGGTGTTGCGCTTGAGGGCGATCAGGTCGCGGGCCAGCGACTCCACGAACTCGTCCTTGGCTCCGAGGAGGAAGTAGACCAGCCGCTCGGCGCTCTTGCGGCCCAGGCCGGGCAGGCGGGAGAACCCGTGTACGAGTCGGTCCAGGGTCTGCATTCGAGTGCGGTCAGGCGCCGGGAAACGCGGGCGGAAGGTTCAGCCCGCCGCCGACCTGCTGCTTGAGCTCCTCGCGAACCTTGCGCAGCGCATCGCCCATCGCCGCCGTGATCAGGTCCTCCAGCACCGAACGCTCCTCGGGATCGACCACGATCGGGTCCAGCGTCACCTTCACCACCTCCAGGTTGCCGGTGACCTCCACCTGCACCATGTCGCCGCCGGCCGTACCGGTGACGCGGACGTCGGCCAGCTTGCCCTGCACCTCAGCCATCTGCTTCTGCATGCCCTGGATCATCTTGAACAAGTCGAACGGGTTGTTCGCCATGCGCGCCTTCAGCCTCCGCCCTGCACGATCTCGCCCCGAAAGATGCTTCTGATCATCTCCACGCCCGGCGCTGCCGCCCCTTCGTGATCGTCAGGGTCGTCCTCGCCTGAACCCAGTTGTACGCTGATTGTGCCCGGTCCGGCGAGTCCGAATGCCGCCGCGACCTCCGCGGCGTGCTCCCGGACCGTGTCCGCCGGGTAGCGGTCTCCCTTCGCGAAGCGTACGCGCAACTCCTCTCCGTGGAGCTCGACCGATTCCGCCCGCTCCAGCGCGGACGCGACCGGTGGCCTGCGCTGGCGCAGGGCGGCGATCGGCTGCCGAGCCGCCGCGGCCGGCTCTCCGGAGGCGTCCGAGCCGGTCGCGGCATCGGCTGCCGGAGCCGGTTCCCCGGCCGGCGCAGCAGGTGCGGAGGCGGGTGACCGCGCCGGGGCGGGCAGTGTCGGCCCCCCCGGTGCCGGCGCCGGCGCGCCGACGGCCACCTGCAGCTCGCGCAGGCGCTCCAGGACCTCGGCCGGCGTGATCAGGCGGTCGAGCTCGGCCAGGCGGCTGAGCGCCAGCTCCACCTCGCAGCGCTCGTTCAGCGCGCCCTTGAGGTTGCGCTGTGCGGCGAGCAGCAGCTCGACCGCCTTCTCGGCCTGCTCGACGCTGATCGCATCCAGAACGCCGCGCGGAAACGCGTCGGCGGGCGCGGACAGCCAGGCATCGCGGTTCAGGCCGTGCTTGAGGAACAGCACGCTGCGGAAGTACTCGACCAACTCCGCCAGGAAATGGTCCACCGCCACGCCCCTGCCCAGGGCCCGGTCGAAGGCGGTGAGCGTCCCCGGCACGTCGCGCGCGGCGACCGCCTGCGCGACGCCGTTCAGGTCGTCGAACCCCAACAGGCCGATGCTGTCGCGCAGCCCTTCCAGGGTCACGGTGGCCTGACCGTCGCCGCGGGCGCCGGCGATCACCTGGTCCAGGATCATGAACGCGTCGCGTAAGGATCCCGCCGACTGGCGCGCGATCCAGTGCAGGGCGTCATCGGCCACCTGCGCGCCCAGCTCGGCCGCGGCGTCGCGCAGGCAGCCGGCGATGCGTTCGTGCCCGATCAGGCTGAACGCGAAGTGCTGGCAGCGCGAACGAACCGTGGCGGGCACCTTGTGCGGCTCGGTGGTGGCGAACACGAAGGTCACATAGGGGGGAGGCTCCTCGATCGTCTTCAACAAGGCGTTGAAGGCCGAGGTCGACAACATGTGCACCTCGTCGATGATGTACACCCTGGTGCGGGCCGAGCTCGGCGGAAACACGACCTGATCGCGCAGCTCACGGACGTCGTCCACTCCCGTGTGGGAGGCGCCGTCGATCTCCACCACGTCCAGGGACTGCGCCCGCGCGATCTCCCTGCACGGGCCGCAGGTTCCGCACGGCGTATCGGTCGGCCCCTGCCCGCAGTTCAGCGCCTTGGCCAGGATGCGGGCCGCGGAGGTCTTGCCGACACCCCGCGGGCCGGAGAACAGAAACGCCTGCGCGACGTTGCCCGAGCGCAGCTCGTTCTGCAGCGTCTGCACGACGTACTCCTGCCCCACCAGCTCGGCGAATATCTGCGGCCGGCGCCGGGCGGCGGTGACTTCGTAGGCCATCGTCAGAACGCCAAGTCTATTTTCCGGTCGAGGACCCGTGGTGAAGAAAGGCCCCTCGGGCGAGACCAAGCGTCCTGCGGCTCCCGAGTCGTTCGCTTACCGCTGCTACCTTCCGGTCCTGACGGGGTTGGGCGGCGACCCGTAGCACAGTGCCCGACCTGCGTACCCGAGGGGCCGCCATCGGCGAACGGAGAGAGTGGGATTCGAACCCACGGTGCCCGGGTAAGGGCACACACGCTTTCCAAGCGTGCACCTTCGGCCTCTCGGTCATCTCTCCCGGCCATCGGTCACGTACGGCCAGAACGGCGGGCGCCACCCGTGCAGCGCCCGCCGCCCGTGCGGAGAGAGTGGGATTCGAACCCACGGAGCCACCGCAGCGGCTCAACGGATTTCGAGTCCGCCCGATTCAACCGCTCTCGCATCTCTCCGTTCCGTGCCCAAGAGGACTCGAACCTCCGACCTCTAGATCCGCAATCTAGCGCTCTATCCAGCTGAGCTATGGGCACTCAGTCTGTCCGGAGAGGGTGGGATTCGAACCCACGGTACCCCAGGGGTACAACTCCTTAGCAGGGAGCCCGATTCGGCCACTCTCGCACCTCTCCCGGCGGCTGCCCGTCAGCCGCTGTGCGGAGAGGGTGGGATTCGAACCCACGGAGCCGCAAGGGCTCAACGGTTTTCAAGACCGTCTCCTTCGACCACTCGGACACCTCTCCGATTCTCGGGAACCGAAGACCCGACTATAGGGACGCCGCGCCGTTTCTGTCAAACGCGGTTCCGCAAGGGTCCGGCGACGAAAGCGCCGCCGCCGTTCGGTGCGCTTGCCTGGCGATGGCCCATGAAATGCAGCGACCTGACGGCCAGCCGTTCCTCACCATCTCCGTTGCGTCTACCCCCGTGTGCTATCGTTGGGGCCGTGGTGACCGTGGAAGTAGGCGGCGGCGACTCCGGGCGCAGGAAGCGGCGCAAGGAAAAGAAGGCCGAACAGCGGCTCGCCGGCGGCGTCGCCTGCACGTTCGTGTTCGGTGGGCTGTGGGTGATCACCGGCGCCTGGTTCTGGCTCTTTCCGCTGGCATTCGTCGGTCTGGCTCCCACCATCGAAGGCCTGTTCGCCCTCAGGCGGGTGCGCGCCGAGCGCGCGAGCCAAGTGGCGAAGGAGCCGGACCCCGAGCACGAGGTCCTGCGCATCGCGCGGGCCCAAGGCGGCAGGATCACCGCCTCGGTGATCGCCGTCGAGTCATCGCTGTCGCTGGCGGAAGCCGAGCGGGTGCTCGACGCGATGGCGCGCGGCGGACACGCGACGGTCGCGGTGACCGACGACGGACGCGTGGAGTACGAGTTCCGGGAGTTCCTGCCGCCGGCTACGCGACGGTCGTAGCACCCCATCAAACTGATGTCGGCGGGTGACAAAAGGTGGCTACACGGGCTTCAAGCGCGCTGCCCCAAACTACAGTTTGGTGGGGTGCTAGCGGCGCCACCGGATCGTGCGGCCGCCGTCCCGTCGAGAACCCGTCGCGAAACGCACAAATCCATGTTCGGTTTCGGTTTACTTTTCTTCGGCGACCCCTTAAGCTATGGGGGTTTAGCAGCCGAAACAGTAAACAAACGGCTGGCATAAACCACTGGGGAGGGGATCAGAGCTCGTGGCGCAAGACTATACCGCGCAAAACATCCAGGTGCTCGAAGGCCTGGAGCACGTCCGCAAGCGGCCCGGCATGTACATCGGCACCACGGGCCCGGAAGGACTCCACCACCTCGTGTACGAGGTGGTGGACAACAGCGTCGACGAAGCGCTGATCGGGCACTGCTCCCAGGTCCAGGTCACCATCGAGCCGGGCGAGGTGATCCGCGTCGCCGACGACGGGCGCGGCATTCCCACCGACGTCCATCCGACCGAAGGCATCAGCGCCCTCGAGGTGGTGATGACCCGGCTCAACGCCGGCGGCAAGTTCGACAAGAAGAGCTACAAGGTATCGAGCGGCCTGCACGGCGTCGGCGTATCCATGGTCAACGCGCTGTCGCTCTGGTGCGAGGTGACCGTGCATCGCGACGGCGCGATCTACCAGCAGCGCTACCAGCGCGGCACTCCCGACGCCCCGGTGCGGGAAGTCGGCAGCACCGACCGTCACGGCACCATCACCCGGTTCGAACCGGACCCGGAGATGTTCGCGAAGATCGAGTTCAGCTTCGACATGCTGTCGTCGCGGCTGCGCGAGCTGGCGTTCCTGAACAGCGGGGTCAGCATCGAGCTCATCGACACGCGCGGAGAGGAGCGACGGTCGAGCACCTTCAAGTTCGACGGCGGCGTGCGGTCGTTCGTGGAGTACCTCCACCAGAACAAGAAGACCATTCACGAGCCGGTGATCGCGTTCCAGGGTGAACGTGACGACGTCCTGCTGGACATCGCGCTGGCCTGGAACGACGGCTATGCCGACCAGGTCTTCAGCTTCGCCAACAACGTCAACACGCGGGAGGGGGGCAGCCACCTGAGCGGCTTTCGCGGCGCGCTGACGCGCACCCTGAACGACGCGATGCGGCGCATGAAACTCGCCAAGAAGGACGATGAGGCGCTGACCGGCGAGGACGTGCGCGAAGGTCTCACGGCGGTCGTGTCGGTCAAGGTGCCGGAGCCCCAGTTCGAGGGCCAGACCAAGCAGAAGCTGGGCAACAGCGAGGTGCGCGGCCTGGTCGAGTCGTTCGTCAACGAAGAGCTTGCCCGCTTCCTGCAGGAGTGGCCGCCTGCGGCGCGCGCCATCCTGGAGAAGTGCATGCTGGCCGCCAAGGCACGCAGCGCGGCGCGGCGCGCTCGGGAGATCACCCGCCGCAAGGGGCTGCTTGAGAGCACCGGCCTGCCCGGCAAGCTGGCCGACTGCTCGGAGACGGATCCGTCCAAGTGCGAGCTGTACATCGTCGAGGGCGACTCGGCCGGGGGCAGCGCCAAGCAGGGGCGGGACCGCCAGTTCCAGGCCATCCTGCCGCTGTGGGGAAAGATGCTCAACGTGGAGAAGGCGCGCCCCGAAAAGGTGCTGACCAATGAGAAGCTGCTGCCGATCATCACCAGCCTCGGCGTGGGCATGGGCTCCGACCTCGACATGTCGCGCCTGCGTTACCACAAGGTGATCCTGATGGCGGACGCCGATGTGGACGGATCGCACATCCGCACGCTGCTGCTCACCTTCTTCTACCGCCACATGAAACCGTTGATCGCCAACCGGCACGTCTACATCGCCATGCCGCCACTTTACAAGATCGAGCATTCTGGCGAAGTCGCCTACGCCCACGACGACGCGCAGCGCGACCGGATTCTGGCGGGCAACGGCGCCAGGGCGAACATCCAGCGCTACAAGGGTCTGGGAGAGATGAATCCGGACCAGTTGTGGGAGACCACCATGAACCCGGAGACCCGCAGCATCATGCACGTCTCCCTGGACGACGACGTGGAGGCGGAGAGCGCCGTCACCACGCTCATGGGTGAGGCGGTGGAGCCGCGGCGGAAGTTCATCGAGGACTTCGCGCTTTCGGTCGGGACGCTCGACATCTGACCGGCCGCCGGCGCCCGCGGGCGGGCTCCGGACCGTCCGCCACGCGGCGCGCCGGCACACATCACCGATTCGGGAGGGGCATCTCACATGGCGAGGAGGGTACATGGCTGAGGAGTTGAGCAGCCGCGTCATACCGCGGCAGGTGGAGGACGAGGTTCGAACGTCCTACCTGACCTACGCCATGTCGGTCATCGTCAGCCGCGCGCTGCCCGATGCCCGCGACGGCCTGAAGCCCGTGCACCGGCGGCTCCTGCACGCGATGAACGAGATGGGGCTGCGTGCGGACCGGCCGTACCGGAAGACCGCACGCGTCGCGGGTGAGGTCCTGGGAAAGTTCCACCCTCACGGTGAGCAGGCGGTCTACGACGCCCTCGTGCGCATGGCGCAGGATTTCTCGCTGCGCTACCCCGTGGTCGACGGCCAGGGCAACTTCGGCTCGATCGACGGCGATCCGCCGGCGGCGATGCGCTATACGGAGGCGCGGCTGGCACCGATCGCGCAGGAGATGCTGGCCGACATCGGCAAGGAGACGGTCGACTTTCAGCTCAATTACGACGATTCGCTGGAAGAGCCCGTGGTGCTGCCGGGCGCGTTCCCGTTCCTGCTGGCCAACGGCGCCAGCGGCATCGCGGTGGGCATGGCCACCAATCTGCCCCCGCACAACCTGCGCGAGGTGGCGCGCGCGGTCGCCGCCTACATCGACAACCCCAGGATCACGATCGACGAGCTCATGCGCTCCATCACGGGTCCGGACTTCCCGACCGGCGGAATCATCTACGGCCGCGACGCCATCGCCGAGGCGTACCACACGGGGCGGGGGCGGATCCCCATCCGCGGCCGCATCGTGTTCGAGACCCTCAAGTCCGGCCGGGAGGCGATCGTCGTCACGGAGATCCCGTACCAGGTCAACAAGGCCAACATGGTCGTGCGGATCGCCGACCTCCACCGGAACCGGCGTATCGAGGGCATCGCCGACTTGCGAGACGAATCCGACCGGCGCGGCATGCGCGTCGTGATCGAGCTGAAGCGCGGCGCGAACCGCGACGTTACGGTCAATCAGCTCTTCGCGCACACGCAGTTGCAGATCACGATGAGTGTCAACGCCCTGGCCCTGGTCAAGGGGCAGCCGCGCGTGCTCGACCTGAAGAGTCAGATCGAGCTGTACGTCGAACACCGCCGCGAGGTGGTTGTCCGCCGCGCCCGCTTTGACCTGCGCAAGGCGGAGGATCGCCTCCACATTCTGGACGGCCTGAAGCTGGCGCTGGACCATATCGACGAAGTGATCAGGATCATCCGCGGCTCGCGCGGGACCACCGAAGCACGCGTCGGCCTGCGCGAGCGCTTCGAGTTGAGCAAGAAGCAGGCCGACGCGATCCTGGACATGCGGCTGCAGCGTCTGACCAGCCTCGAGGTCGAGAAGGTCGAGGCCGAGATCGTCCAGGTCCGCGAATTGATCGAGTCCCTCCGTGAACTGCTCGGCGACCGGAGGAAGATCCTCGCGGTGGTGAAGCGGGAGCTGGCGGACATCGCCCGCAAGTACGGTGACGACCGCCGCACCGAAGTGGTCGCGACTCCGATCACGGACATCGACCTGGAGGACCTTATTCCCGAAGAGGACGTCGTGGTGCAGATCACCAACCGCGGGATCGTCAAGCGGTTGCCCGTGGCGGCCTTTCGCCGGCAGTCCCGGGGCGGCAAGGGCAGCTCCGTGGCCGTGGCCGGCAACGACTTCGTGCGGCACCTGTTCATCGCGTCGACCCATACTTACATCCTGTTCGTAACGGACACCGGCAAGTCGTACTGGGTGCGGGTCCACGAGTTGCCGGACCGGACCCGTTCGGCGATCGGTCAGGACTTGCGCTCCCTGCTCGGTATGGAGGCGGACGAACAGGTTACGGCCGTGGCCTCCCTCACGGAGTTCGACCGGGACACCTACCTGTTCATGGCGACCTCCCGCGGCGTCGTCAAGAAGGTCAGGACCACCGACTTCGCCAATGCCCGCACCCGCGGGATCGTCGCGATCAACCTGGATCCCGACGACCGCCTGGTGTCCGCGATGCTCACCGATGGCAGCAGCGACGTCGTGCTGGCCACCCGGTTTGGCTACGCGCTGCGCTTCTCCGAGTACGGGATCCGCTCCATGGGCCGCGCGACCCGTGGCGTCCGCGGCATGCGGCTGCGGCCCGACGATGCCGTGGTCGGCGCGGTTGCGGTCGACCACCACCAGCGCTTGTTCGTCATCTCCGCGAACGGTTACGGAAAGCGGATAGCGTACAGCTCTTTCACACCGCACGGGAGAGGCACGATGGGTCAGATTTGCTACAAGACCCACGACAGGACCGGTCTGGTGGCGGGCATCACCTCAACCCAGGCCGACGACGATGTCGTCTGCATCACGGAGCAGGGCAAGGTGCTGAAGGCCACGGCCGGCGAGGTTCCGGTTCAGGGCCGGAACAGCTCCGGCGTGCGCGTGGTCCGCATCGAGCCCGAGCATCCCGTGGCGGGAATCGCCCGCGCGGCCCAGGAAGACGAGCCGGAGGGGCCAACCTTGACGATAGGCTCGCCTGAAGATTGACACGGCGTGTGGTCCCGCACGATACAGGAATGCGCAACGTTCCACGGGAAACCTCACGGTGAAACAACGAACCGCAATCGACGAGGGCATTCTCGTCGGCATTCTCATCGGCGAGGGCCATTTTGGTGGCGATGGCAAGCAGCCGCACGTGACCCTGCGCATGCACACCGACCATGAGGCGTTGTTCCGATGGGTTGTCGCCCGGTTCGGCGGCCGGCTCTACGGCCCGTACCACCACGGAGGCCGCAGCTACTTCCAATGGATGGCGCGTGGCCGGTATCTCGCCGACGTCCTGATACCTCTGCTGGACACCTACCTCAGCCCCTCACTGGACGCCAAGAGCCATGGTCGGTACACCGCCATGAAGGCCCGGTACGGCCTGTAGCACTTCCCCTGCCGCCGCGTTGCGTCGCCGTGCGGCAGTCGGTAGGGTGCACGTCCATATGCGCCGCCGATTCGCCTTTGCCAACCAGAAGGGCGGCGTCGGCAAGACTACCACCACCGTCAACCTGGCGGCCTATCTGGCTCTTTCCGGACGGAAGGTCCTGGTCATCGACTTCGATCCGCAGGGAAACGCCACCAGCAGCGTGGGCGCGGAGGCTTCACCGTCGATCTACCAGGCCGTGATCGGCGCCGTCGATGTTTCCGAGGTCATCGTCACGACCAGCATTCCCGGATTGTCGATCGCGCCCGGCGGCATCGAGTTGAGCGGCGCGTCGGTCGAGTTGGCCGACGCGCACGGCCGCGAGGGGTACCTGAAGCGCGTGCTCAAGGGAGCTACCGCTCCGTTCGACGACGTTCTCATCGACTGCCCCCCGTCGCTCGGACTCCTGACGATCAACGCCCTGGTGGCAGCCACGCACGTGGTCATTCCCCTCCAGTGCGAATACCTCGCACTGGAGGGGCTGGCGATGCTCCTTCGCACGATCGAAGGGGTACAGCGCCGCCACAACAAGAAGCTGCGTGTCGGCGGCATCGTCTTCACGATGTACGATGGCCGCACGCGCCTGACCCATGAGGTGGTGAGAGAAGTGACAGGATACTTCCAGGACCAAGTTTTCAGAACAGTTATTCCGCGCAACGTCCGCCTGGCGGAGGCCCCGTCCTACGCACAGCCGATTTGCGAGTACGCCCCGTCGAGCATCGGCGCCAGGAGCTATCGCCAGCTTGCCGAGGAGTTCGTGTCCCGTGTCTAAGCGTTCCCGCGCCAAACGCCCTGCCCTCGGGCGCGGAATCGAGGCACTGTTGGGCGACAGCCCTCCGGCCGAGTCGCCGAGCGAACTGCCGCTGGACGCGATTTCACCCAACCTCGACCAGCCGCGCACCACCTTCGATGAACGCGAGCTTCGGGATCTCGCAGACTCCATCGCCACGCACGGGCTGCTTCAGCCGCTCGTGGTTCAATCCGATGGCGACGGCTACCGCATCATCGCCGGCGAGCGGCGCTTTCGAGCAGCGCGCCTTGCCGGACTCTCGACCGTTCCCGCCGTGGTACGCGCGACCCAGGGGCTCGAGCACCTGGAGCTGGCCCTCGTCGAGAATCTGCAGCGGGCCGACCTCAATCCCGTCGAGGAGGCGCGTGGCTACCGAAGGCTCATGGAGGCCGGCGGCCGCACGCAGGACCAGGTCGCACAGCGCGTCGGCAAGAGCCGCGTCACCGTCACCAATGCCCTGCGCCTGCTGAAGCTCCCCGACGACATCCTGGCCTCGGTCGAGCGCGGGGAGCTCTCGGCCGGCCATGCGCGGGCGCTCCTGGCAGTCACCGACGATGCGTCGCGCCGAGAGCTGTTCGACCGCATCCTGGCCGACCAGCTCTCCGTGCGAGCCACCGAGAACGCGGCCCAACAGCTCCCGGGGCCGGTGCCGCCCGAGACCGCCGGCCCCGCCGCCCCTCCTTCGCGGCCGCCCGCCGACCCCGACCTGGCGGCCCTCCAGCAACGGCTGATCGAAGCGCTCGGTACCAAGGTCGATGTCCGCGGCTCGGCGCGCCGAGGCCGGATCTCCGTCACCTACTACTCCGCCGACGACCTCGAACGCATAAGCGAGCGCATCACCGGGATGCCGGCCTCGGACATCCAGCCGTAGGCACGCGCCCGTCAGCTCAAGCGCAGCGGAACTGGCACCTCCTCGTATACCGGGCGCTCCCGCCGCGAACGCTTGCACCTCCTTTTCCCGTGCGCTACACTGAAATTGGTCCGGTCGTTGATAACTTGTTCATAACTCCTGAATAACGAGTGGCCAAAAGGGGGTTCTCAACATGTATCGAAACCATCGCTGTCGAGCCTTTTTCATCCGTTCGGATCTTTCGAAATAATTTATTACCGATAAATGATCTACTTGCTTAGTACCGTTCTATCGGCTCGCCTCCGGTGGCCCTCGGAGCGTCCCCTTCCGCGAAGGTCGTTCGCCGACCGCTCCCAATGGAATGTGGAGCACATGTGGATAACATGAGTAATAACGGCTCTGTATGGGATTACGAGGTCTTCTGGAACGAAGCCGTCACCCACCTCCGATCCGAGATCAGCGAGCAGGAGTACCAGACGTGGTTCTCCGGAATGAGTTACGCCGGCGCCGACGATTCCCAGGTCCGGCTGAACGTCCCCTCCTCGTTCTACCGGGATCAGGTCGACCAACGGTATCGGACGAAACTCGAGGAGTCGCTGTTGGATCTCTCCGGACAGAACCTCCGCATCACCTTCGAGATCCGCCGCACCAACGGCAGCGCGACTCCCGTCCCGGTCGAGCAGGAGACCATGCCACCCAACGCGACCGTGCCACCCCCCGCCGAGAGTTCCCACATCCGGGCCGAACGCCCCCGCCATGCCCAACTCAACCCCGAGTACCGCTTCTCCCGCTTCGTGGAAGGTGACGGCAACTCGTTCGCCCTCAACGCCGCGGTAGCAATCGCCAAGAACCCCGGACGGACCTACAACCCCTGCCTGATCTACGGTGGGGTCGGGCTTGGAAAGACCCACCTGCTGCAGGCCATCGGCAACGACGTCTACCAGGAGTACCGCGACCTGAAAGTCGTCTACGTCACGGTCGAGACCTTCACCAACGAGTTCATCCAGTCGATCAAGGACAAGACCGGGCACCGCTTCAAGAATCGCTACCGGTCAGCCGACGTACTGCTGATCGACGACATCCAGTTCCTGCAGGGCAAGACCGAAACGCAGCAGGAACTGTTCCACACCTTCAACGCGCTCTACGACGCCAACAAGGAGATGGTGTTCTCCAGCGATCGCCCGGTGTCCGAGTTGAAAAGCCTCCCCGACCGCCTCATCAACCGGTTCGAGCGCGGCCTCAACATCGACCTGCAGCCGCCGGACTACGAGACCCGCATCGCCATCCTGACTCAAAAGATCGACGAGAACGGCGTTTCCGTTCCGACCGACGTGATCGAGCTCATCTGCCAGAACATCCAGAGCAACGTGCGCGACCTGGAGAAGGCCCTCATCAAGCTCACCGCCTATTCCAACCTGGTCAACCGCACGATCACGCTCGATGTCGCTTCCCGAGAGCTCAGAGAGTTCTTCTCCGCGCCCACGAACGTCTCTCTCGACACCATCCAGCGGGTCACCGCCGAGTACTTCGGCCTCAGCCAGAACGAACTGAAAGGCAAGAAGCGCACCCGTGCCATCGCGTTCCCTCGCCAACTTGCGATGTACATCGCCCGCGACGTCACCGAGCTCTCCACCACCGAGATCGGACTGGAGTTCGGCGGGCGCGATCACACCACGGTCATGCACTCCTGCCAACGAGTCGCCGAGCGCAAGCGCACCGATCCGACCCTCGATCCAGTCATCTCCCACCTGACCCGCACGATCACCCAGCGATCCCGGTGAACCCCCCGGATACGTGTGGACAACGACCGTAAAGACCGTGGACGTATACGGGACAACTCGCCCTGACGCCGCAGACCGTTGTCCGGTCACGGACCATCCGCTGACGACGGGGATTGACACCACCCGTTTTTGAATCCAATAAAGTACATTATTGTAATGATTTACAAGGATATCACCATCATCCACAGCACCGTTCCTACCACCAATGTTCTTCTCATGGTAGTTACGGAAAGGCCGATCCGTTGCATGATCGGTCCGCAGGGCACCGTCAAGGAGGCGCCGACACCATGAAGTTCACCATCGACAAGGACGTGATCCTGCGAGAGACCGCTCACGCCCTGGAGATCATCTCCACCAGAAACGCCATCACCGTCCTGTCAAACGTCTTCCTCGCCGTCGATGACGGCATGCTCACCCTGCGCGCATCCGATCTGAAGGTGAACTACCAGGCACGGGTGTCGGTGGACATGCAGCGGGATGGCGTCACGACGGTGCCGTGCGACAAGCTCGCGGGCATCCTGCGTTCTTCTCCGGTCGGGGACATCGAGTTCGAGACCAGCGCTGAAAGCATGCTTGCGGTTCGGCCGCAAGGCAGGAGGATCGACTTCACCCTGAAGACGCTGCCTCCGGACCGGTTTCCCGAGTTTCCCGCGACGCACGACAGCGAATTCGTCGAAGTACCGCAAAGCGACTTCGTCGAGATGATCGCACAGACGATATTCGCGGTCTCTGACGATGAGACTCGGTACTTCATGAACGGCACCTTCCTGGACCAGGCCGACGGCGAGTTGATGATGGTCGCTACCGATTCGCATCGGCTGGCATTCTGTAAGAAGGAGATCGAGCCGGCGCTCGATGGCGCAGGGGTGATCGTCCCTCCGAAGATACTCACGCTGATACGCAAGTTCTGCACCGGGGAGGGATCGCTGCAGTTGGCGATCGCCGACCGCAACCTGCATGCGCAAGTGGAGCATCGGCGCATCAACTCGGGACTGATCGACGCGCAGTTCCCGAATGTGAAGAGCGTGATTCCGGAGAGCCAGGAACACCGGCTGGTGGTCGATCGCTCCGCCTTGACGGAGGCCTTGCGACGGGTATCGGTGCTGGTGGAACAGAAATCGCGGCGCGTCCGGCTGGAGGTCGAAGCGGGCCAGCTCACCGTACAGTGCAGCGAGGGCGATGTCGGCACGGCCCGCGAGGAGCTCCCGTGCGAGTACCAGGGCCCGGCTTCTTCGCTGGCACTCAACTATCAGTACTTGCTGGACCCGCTGCGCGAGATGGACACGGATCAGGTGGTTCTGGCCTTCACCGCGCCGAACAAGGCGATCACGCTGTCGGCGGATCCGGAACGCCACTACTTCCATATCATCATGCCGATGCAGGTCGGTTAGCGACGCCTTGCGACCGTCGGCCGAGCGGGCACGACTGTCGGCCCTGCGTCTCGAGCGCTTTCGCAACCTTCAGCCGTTGCGCCTGGACAGCCTGGAGGGACAGGACTGCGTGTTTCTGATCGGAGAGAACGGACAGGGGAAGACGAATCTCCTTGAAGCCATCTATCTGCTGTGTTTCGGCGGCTCGTTTCGAACCCGACAGGACGCGGATCTGATCCGATCGGGCATGGACCAGGGCGTAGTCGGCGGCTCGTTCGTGCTCGACGCGGACACTGCGCTCGATGCGGACACTGCGTCGCCGGGAGCCTGGCATCGCGAGGTTGCCGTCCACCTGCGCAAGGACGGCCCCCGAGAGATCCGGGTCGACGGCTCCCGCGTAGCGGACCGCGCCGAGGTGGTGGGCGCGGTGCCGTGCATCCTGTTCTCCCACGACGATCTTCGCGCGGTCGACGGGCCGCCGGCGGAGTTGCGGCGTTTCTTTGATCAGACCGCCGCGCTCTCGGATCCGGGTGCGCTGCCGGCGCTGCGCCGCTACCGCCGCGTGCTGATGGAGCGCAACGCCCTGCTTCGAGGAGGGCCGTCGGACGACTTGCTCGACGTCTACGACCGGCAGTTGATAGAAGCCGGCTTGGTGATCGGATCTCAACGAAGCGATCTGATCGGCGACTACGCCGGCCGCTTCGCGGCGATCTTCCACCGCGTGACGGAGTCGGACGTGGCGGTATCCATCGGCTACCAGCCGTCTTGGTCGAGCGCTGCCCCCGAGGAGGTTGCCGCGCAGATGCGTTCGGCCCGCCGGCGCGATCATGCCTTGCAGACCACCACCACCGGGCCCCACCGAGACCGCTTTCCGTTGCGAATCGACGGGCTCTCGTTCCGCCGGTACGCGTCCACGGGGCAGAAGCGGCTGGCGTCGCTGGCACTGCGCGCCGCGCAGGCCGCGCGGGTTGCCGAACGATCCCGGCCGGCTCCGTTGCTGTTGCTCGACGATGTGCTGCTGGAGCTCGATGCCCGCAAGCGGGAGCGGTTTCTGGCAGCCCTGCCGACGGCCGACCAGCGGTTCTTCACGTTCCTTCCCGACGAGCCGTTCGATCGCTACGAAACCGGGCCGACTCTGCGGATCACCGTGCGGGACGGCTCGCTCACACCGTGGAAGCCGTAGTACCCCATCAAACTGATGTCGACGGGTGACAGAGGTCGCTACACGGGCTTCAAGCGCGCTGGAACAGCGCGCACAAGGCCGAGTTCCCGTAGCACGCACCCCCAAACTACAGTTTGATGGGGTACTAGGACGGACGACCGATGGAACGGCTGGGAGAGACCTTGCGCCGGTGGCTTGCCGAGTCCGGCGACGCGGCCGGTTCCGCCTCCCTGTTCCAGGGCTGGCCGGAGATCGTCGGGCGCGAGTTGGCCGCGCATACGCGCCCGGTCGAAGTCGAACGGGGCCGGCTGATCGTTGCCGCCGATCACCCGGGATGGGTACAGCTCCTGCGAGCTCGGGAAGCGGCGATCGTCCGGCGGCTCGGCCGCTCGCACGCGTCCCTCCGCATATCGCGGATCGCTACCGTACTTGGCGATCGGTCGGGCGACCGGCGGTTTGACACCGGCGAACGCTGAACCTACATTGAGCCGGCTCCCTGATCGGATTCCCTTATGAAACGGACCTACCAGCCCAGCCGCGTTCGCCGACGTCGTACCTTCGGATTCCGTGCGCGCATGAAGACACGCGGGGGTCGCCAGGTACTCAAACGGCGACGGCGCAAGGGTCGGCACCGGCTGACCGTTTCCGATGAACGCAAGCCGTACTAGGTGGTTGTCCGGCTTCAGACGACCGCTGACAGGTGGACGAGTGGAACCCAGACGCCGACAGCACGAGGGTCATATTGGGCAAGCCCGACTTGGGCACGTCCGACCAGGGCATATCCGACCAGGGCGCGGCGGATTCGATCGGTTGTCCCGGTCCCAAGACATCCAGCGGCTGTTCCGGGCCGGACGGTTCAGCCGGACGCGTGGCCTCAAGCTCGGGTATGCCGCGAACGGACTGGGCCATCACCGGGTTGCCTTCGCGCCCACCCGCAGCCTCCGCCGGGCCGTGGATCGTAACCGGCAGAAGCGCATCAGCCGGGAAGCATACCGCCAGCTCGTCGGCCGCATTGCCGGTTCCTATGACCTGGTGTTCGTGATTTACGGTGACGCGACCACCACGACCCGCGAACGGCGCAGCGACATGGCGACCGTGCTGGGCACCGCGCGGCTGCTCCAGCGCCGGGCGGAATAGCTGCCACCCTTGAACGGCAACAGATCGCGCCCGGCCGCCGGCAACGTGCCGGCCGGTCCCGGCAGCAAGGAACACGATGCGCGAAGCGACCTCCCCATGTCCTCCGTGCGCAACGCGTTGCGGTTGGCCGCCGCCGGCGCCGTACGGATCTACCAGCTCGTCGTGTCACCGTGGCTGCCGCCGTCGTGCCGATTCACCCCGACCTGCTCCGAATACACCAGGCAGGCGCTGATCCGGCATGGCATCCTGCGCGGCACCTGGATGTCGCTGCGGCGCCTGTCGCGCTGCCATCCGCTCGGATCCGGAGGCTACGACCCGGTCCCGTAGCAGGACCAGACACCGATCATGGACGTAAAGACCATCATTGCCGTCGTCCTCTCGGTCGGCGTGATTCTGGCCTACACCCTGCTGTTCGCGCCGGATCCGCTGCCGCTGGAAGAGGGAGCGGAAACCCAGGAGCAGACCCAGCCGCAGATGCCGTCGCTGTTCGGCGGCCGGTCACAGCCGGCCGTACCGCTCGCCGACCTGGCGCCAAGCGCGGTGACGGCAGCCGACTCCGAGGCGGCCGGCACCGGCGGCGGCGCGTTCGCGGAAGACCTGATCCACCGGGAGACCGATGTCTTCAGGATCGCGTTCTCGCGGACAGGTGGCACCATCGCGTCGCTCCAGCTCAAGGATCATCTGGACGTCAACGGCGAGCCGGTCGAGCTGGTCCATCGCCCGGAAGACGGTACCGAGTACCTGACCGTCGCGTTCGGGGGCGTGGATACGGCGCCGAGCGACGATCCGTTCGCGTTCCAGCACGTCGACGCGACGACCTGGGAGTTCAGCCGCGATTTCGTGGCCACCGACGGCACGCCGTTCCGGCTGATCAAGACCTACCGGTTCGACCTGGAGTACCTGTTCGAGCTGCGCATCCGTATCGAGAACTCCGTGAACGCGGTGCCGGCGCTCGACTTCGGCGGTGTCAGCTACACGCTCGGTATCGCGCCGCAGCTCGGACCGGACTATGAAAAGCTCGACCGGCGCAACGAATACCGGGAATACATGCGCTATTACCCGGAGGGCAAGCGCAAGCGGCAGCGGCTGCGCAACGATCTGACCCTGGAAGAACGCCGCGTCCGCTGGACCAGCATCGTCGGCAAGTACTTCACGCTGGTGGTGATCCCGGACCAGACCGACTACCGGATCACCTACGACGGCCGCCCCGATCCCGAAATCGACCGGCGCACTGCCCTGTACCTGGGCCGGCCGGCGATCGCCAGCGTCGGGGAAACGGATGTCTTCCGCATCTACGCCGGGCCCAAGGACCGCAGCACGCTCGCCCGCTACAACGACCCGGCTCTGCCGGCCGTCGACCAGCTCCACTTGGAGGAGACCGTCAGCACGGCGGCGATCATCGGCTGGCTGGCCAACATCGTGCGCTTCCTGCTGGACGCGTTCTATCGGGTGATCCCCAACTACGGCGTGGCGATCATCCTGCTCACCGTCTTCATCAAGGTGGTGTTCTTCCCGCTCACGCGCAAGAGCTCGGAGTCGACCAAGCGGATGGCGCAGCTTCAGCCGCAGATCCAGGAGCTGCGCGAGAAGTTCAAGGGCAAGCCCGAGCGCCTGAACCAGGCGACCATGGACCTGTATCGCCGCGAGAAGGTGAATCCGGTCGGCGGCTGCCTGCCCATGCTGCTGCAGATGCCGATTTTCTTCGCGCTGTACACGGTGCTGATCGAACACTTCGACCTGCGCGGCGCCTCCTTCATCACGGGGTGGATCGCCGATCTGTCCGCGCCGGAGAGTTTCCTGCCGTTGGGCTTCCAGCTCCCGCTGCTCGGCTGGGACGAACTGCGGCTGCTTCCGTTCTTCATGCTGGGCTCCACCTTCCTGCAGACCAAGATCATGCCAACGGCGCAGGGCGCCAACGCCAGCCAGATGAAGATGCTGCAGTACGCGATGCCCATCTTTTTCTTCTTCATCCTCTACGACATGCCGTCGGGATTGGTCCTGTACTGGACGGTGCAGAACATCCTGACGGTCGTGCAGCAGCTCTACATCAACAGCCGCGGCGACACCCCCGGCAAGCCTCGGTCGGGCGGAGCGACGGCCCCGAGGAAGAAGCGGCCCGCGTAGCGAGCCCCGCAAAGCGGGCAGTGAACTGACGTGACGGCGCCGTCCTCGAACGGCGCGTGAGGAGTGACGATGGAGGTACACGAGTTCGAAGGGCGCACCGAGAAGGAGGCGATCGCCAACGCGATCGAGGCGATGGGTCTCGATGAGGACGAAATCGACGTCGAGGTGGTCAAGGCCCGATCCGGCCTGTTCGGCGGCGGCAAGGTCACCATCCGTGTGCACGTCGGGGAAGAGCAGCCGGTGGAGGATCTGGAGCCGCACACCGAGCAGGAGTCGGAGGCCGCGGGGTTCGTCTCCGACCTGCTGCGCCGCATGGGGATCGAGGCCGATCTGCGCATCGCCACCCGGGAGGACGACCGCGTCGTCCTCGAGATGATCTCCGATGACGCCGGCATTCTCATCGGCCGGCATGGTGCCACGCTGGAAGCCATGCAACTCCTGACCAACATCGCGTGCGGTCGCCGGCATGAGGACGGGCCGCGGGTGATCCTGGATACCGAGGACTACCGCTACCGCCGCGAGCAGAGCCTGACCCGCATGGCGATGCGCGTGGCGCGCGACGTGCAGCGCTCGGGGCGGTCGCAACTGCTCGAGCCGATGAACCCGTTCGAGCGCAGGTTGGTGCATACCACCATCAGCGGAGTGGACGACGTGAGCACGGAGAGCGAAGGCGACGGGCCGTACAAGCAGGTCCGCGTCACCTATACCGGGAGCGCGTATCAGCATCGCTGACGCGGCGCCGGATGCCGCCGACGAGCAGCGGCCGGAGGACGGCGCCGAGTCGGCGCGCGCCGATGCGCCCCCCGCCGGCGTGGCGCCGCCGCTCGAGCGCGTGGCGTTCGGCGGGCGGCAGATCGTCATCCTGGGAACCGCGCACGTCTCGCAACGGAGCGTCGAGGACGTGCGCGCGCTCCTCGAACGCGAGAGGCCGGAGGTGGTCTGCGTAGAGCTGGACGAGGCGCGCTACCAGACGCTCACCAAGCCGGATGCGTGGCGGGATCTGGACATCCGCTCCGTGCTGCGCAGCCGGCGCGGGTTCCTGCTGCTGGCCAACATGGTGCTGGCGGCGTTCCAGCGGCGCATGGGCATGGACGCCCAGGTGCGGCCGGGCGCGGAGATGCTGGCGGCGGTGGAGGAGGCCGAGGCGGCCGGAGCGCGTGTGGAGCTCTGCGATCGGGATGTCCAGGTGACCCTGCGGCGAGCGTGGTCGCAGAGCGGGCTGTGGGGCCGCTCGAAGCTGCTGTCGGCGCTCCTGGTCACCGGGTTCAGCTCCGAGAAGCCCGACCCGCAGGAGATCGAGCGGCTGAAGACCGACGGCGCGCTCACCAGCATGATCTCCGAGCTTGCCGAGTACCTGCCGAAGGCCAAGGCGGTGCTGATCGACGAGCGCGACCGCTACCTGGCTGCCCGCATCTCGCAGGCGGCCCGCGCCGCCGGTCCGGGCGGCGGGCCGGTCGTCGCCGTGCTGGGCGCCGGCCACAAGGCCGGGGTCGTGCGAGCGTTGCAGGAGATCGACGCCGGCGGCGAACTGCCCGACACCGATGAGCTCGGCGCGCCGCCGCCGCGCTCGACGGTCGGCCGGATCCTGCCGTGGCTGGTGCCGGCCATCGTCGCCGCGGTGATCGGTGTCGGCTTCGCGCGGTCGGGCATCGATCTGACGCTGACGATGCTCGGCCGGTGGGTCCTGATCAACGGATCGCTCGCTTCCCTGGGGGCGCTGGTCGCCCTGGCGCACCCGGTCACGGTGATCGTCTCGTTCCTGGCGGCGCCCATCACGTCGATGAACCCGACCATCGGCGTGGGGTTCGTCAGCGGCGCGGTGGAGGCCTTGGTCCGCAAACCGCGCGTCAGCGATTTCGAGTCGCTGCAGGACGACCTGATGAGCGTCCGCGGCTTCTTCCGAAACCGCATCAGCCACGCGCTGGTGGTATTCCTGGGCGCCACCCTGGGGAGCGCGGCGGGAACCTTCATCGGCCTTCCGTTGCTGGGCACCTTGCTGTTCCGCTAAGGCCGCCTACGCGCCTCCCGCGGCCGCGCCCGCCGGAACCATGGCCGCCCGTACGGCCTGGCGCACGTCGGCGACCGCCCGCGAGCCGGATGCGTGATCGGCGGGGAGCGGCCCCGGCGCGAGCACGGTGGTGATGCCGAGGCCGGCGGCCGCCCGCAGGCGCCGTTCGGTGCCCACCGCGCGCCGGATCTGGCCCGCCAGCGTGATCTCGCCGAAGGCCGCCAGGGTCGCGGCCGGGGTGAGCTCGGTGCGCGCACCGTACAGCGCCAGCGCGATCGGCAGGTCGGCCGCCACGTCGCGCAGCCGCAGACCGCCGGCGACGTTCATGTAGATGTCGCGGTCTAGGAACGGCACCTGCACCGAGCGCTGCAGCACGGCGGCGATGCGAGCCACCCGCCCGCCGTCGATGCGGTCGGAGACGATGCGCGGGCTCGCGCGCTGCGCCGGCACGGCGAGCGCCTGTACCTCGACGCACAGCACGCGTGAGCCTTCGTAGATCGCGGCGATCGCCACGCCGGGCGGCGGCCGGCCGGCGCCCGCATGCTCGACGAACCGTGACTCCGGATCGGCAAGCTGCCGCAGGCCGCGGCCGGTCATCTCGAAGAGCGCCACCTCTTCGACCGGGCCGAAACGGTTCTTCGACGCACGGAGAAAGCGTAGCTCCGCGCTGCCGGTCTCGAAGGAGAGGACGACGTCCACCATGTGCTCGATCGCCTTGGGGCCGGCGATGCCGCCTTCCTTGGTGACGTGCGCGACCAGCACCGTGATCGCGTTGCGCGCGTGCGTCCAGCCGGTCAGCGCGTCGCAGATCTCCTTGATCTGGTTCACGGCGCCCGGCTGGGCGGAAGAGCCCGCGGCGGTCAGGGCCTGCAGCGAGTCGACGATGACCGCCGCCGGGCGGGCGGTGTCCAGCAGCCGCAACAGCTCGCCCAGCTCCGCTCCCGCCCAGACCTCCAGCCTCGGCGCCTGCAGCCGCAGCCGGTCGGCGCGCAGCCGCAGGTGCTCGGCCGATTCCTCGGCGCTGACGTAGAGCACCCGTCCGGCGGTCTGCAGCTTCGCGGCGACCTGCAGGAGCAGGGTGGACTTGCCGACCCCGGGCTCGCCGCCGATCAGCGTGGTCGAGCCGCGCATGAACCCGCCTCCGAGCACGCGGTCCAGCTCGCCGTTGCCGGAGGCGACGCGGAGCCCGGGATCGGCTTCGATCGAGGCCAGCGGTACCGCCAGCGGTGCCTCGCCGGCAGCCGAGGCGGAGGCGGCAGAACCGCCATCGATCTCGCGGAAGCTGTTCCACTCACCGCAGTTGGGGCAGCGCCCCAGCCACTTGGGCTCACGCCTCTCGCACGAGGTGCAGACGAACAGGCGCTGGTCGCGCCCGCCCTGCCTAGCCTTGGCGCCCGGCCCGTTCCGCATGGCTCATCGAATCCAGCAGCGCCCCGCGCAGCCGGCGCAGGGCCCGGCCGCGGTGCGAGATCGCGTCCTTGGCGGCGCCGTCCATCTCGGCAAAGGTCTTCCCGGCGCCGAGAGGCCGGAAGATCGGATCGTAGCCGAACCCGCCCGCGCCCCGCGGGGCGGAGATGATGCTGCCCTCGACCGTTTCCTGGGCGACCAGAAGCCGGTGATCGGCCAGCATCACCGCAACGCAGCACACGAACCTCGCGGAACGGTCGGCCGCGCCGGCAAGAGCGTCCAGCAACAGGAGGTTGCGCCGCTCCTGGGTGAGGTCGCCGCCGTAGCGCGCGGAACGCACGCCCGGCGCGCCGCCGAGCGCCGGGACGACCAGCCCGGAGTCGTCGGCCACCGCGGCCGCGCCTGTCATCGCGAACAGATGGCGCGCCTTGCCGAGCGCATTGTCGAGGAAGGTGGCGCCCCGTTCGTCGTAGGCGAAGGGCAGCCCACGGTCGGCGGGGGTCAGCACCTGCACCTCCGGCAACACGCGGCGAAACTCGCGGACCTTTCCGGCGTTGGTGCTGGCCAGTAGCAGCGTCAAGTGACGTGCAGGCTACCGCGGGGGGAAACGGTGCTTCAACCAGAACAGCCCGGTGTCCACCGTTCCCTTGGGGATCCCGAGGAGCTGGGCGATCTGCCGGTTGCTCGGCCCCAGCCGCACCGCCCCGAGCTCCGCCCTGGCGTTGGTTGCCGTCCGGCGCGCGCGCTGCAGCCGATGCTCCAGGAGCCGCCGCCGGTCCGCGTCGGTCTCGTCGCGGAGCTGTCCCTCGGTCAGCCGCGCCATGGCGAAGGCGTGATTGGTCCGCTGGCTGAGCCTGGTCCAGCGGCGCTGCGACGCCCCGCTCGCCCGGCGCGCCACCCCGATCAGCGCCTGCAGATCGTCACGGCCGCACAGGCCGGCCCAGGCAGGCACGTGCGTGTCGTGCATCCGCAGGCAGTTCTTGAGCACCGCGAACAGCAACCGCCTGCGCACGGCCGGGTTGCCGGCCGCCGCCGTCGTGGCCTGTGCGGCAGCCAGCGTGGCCGGCAGCGTGGCCGGCGCAGCAGCGGGAGCCGCAGCAGCGGGCGCCCGGCGCGCGCGCACGTCGGCTGCGCCGGAACTGAGCTCGGCCGCATCCGGATCCCAGAACGGAGGGGTACCGGCGAGCCGCCACGCGGCGTCCCGGCGTCTCTTCGCGCGGTAGTAGCTGCGGAGTTGCCAGGTGAGGACCGACTTGAGGTACGCCTCGAACGGCCGCCCCTGGTCCTGGAAGCGGTCGATCAAATCCTGCAGGCGCGGCCGGCAGTACAGATAGAAATCGCCGCAATCGTCGTCGTCCACCGGTCCGCCCTGCCAGAGGGGAAAGCGGTAGACGTATGCGCCGATCCGGTCGAGCAGTTCGCGCCGCCCGGCGCCGGTGCGCTGGTAGCGCAGCACCGCCGGCTTCATCGGGTCATCGGGGGTCCTGGTCACTGACTTCGTCATGAAGACCAGGAAGAACAGGAAGCGTGCCAGGATCGGGCTGCCGGAGAGGCCGTACATGGGCCGCCTCGGCGCGCCCCTTACCCGTGTTTACTCAAATGGGCGACGGGCGCTCCTCCAGCGTCCGAGCCCTCGGGAACGTCGCTATCGCTGTCGCCGGAGCCGTTCGATCTGGGGAGCCAGCACCGCCAGCGCGGCCTGCCTGGCCTGCTCGACGGTGCCGGGGAAGGAGCATCCGGCCGCCTGTGGATGACCGCCCCCGCCCAACTCGTGCGCGCACGAGCCGACGTCGACGGCGGTGGTCGACCGCATGCTCACCGAGCATTCGCCCGGACTCTCCTCGCGCACGACCAGCAGCGCTTCGGCGCCGGCGACCGTCTGCAGCAGCGAATACAGGTCGTCGTCGCCGCGCCCGGCCTCGCCGATCTCCGCCCGGTCGCTCGCGTACTTCGCCGTGTACAGGAGCAGCCCGCCGTAGAGACGCTGGGAGCGGGCCAGCATGCGGCCGAGCATCACGCGACGTTCGAACGGGCGCGCGCCGAACATGCCCGAGTAGGCGGCCTCGGTGCTGGCGCCGGCGTCCACCAGGCGCGCGACGGCGCGGAACACGTAGCCGGTGTCGTTGCGCAGGTGACGGAAGAAGCCGGTGTCGGTGCAGGTCGCGAACAGCAGGAGGTCGGCCTCCTCCTTCGTCGGCCGGTCGCCCAGCAGCTCGATCAGGCCCTGCACGAGCAACGCGGTGGCGGGAACCGTCGGCACGATCAGGCGCTCGTCGCCGAACGGATCGCCGGACGCGTGATGGTCGATCACCAGCGTCGGCAGACCCGCGATGCCCTTTCCGGGCTCGCCCGTGCGGTCGGCGGTCGAGCAGTCCAGGACGATGGCGGCCGCGTCGCCGGCGCGGTCCTGCGGGGTCACGCCGGGGGCGAACCGCCGCGCGAACGAGGCGATCTCCGGCCGGGTGAACGGGCCTTCGCAGAAGGTGCGCGCCTGCTTGCCGCGGCGCCGCAGGAAGCTGGCGAGCGCCAGCGGCGAGGCCAGGCAGTCGCCGTCGGGATCCTGGTGGCCGAGGAGGAGGTAGGTGTCGTGCGCTGAGAGAAAGCGTTCGATGGCCGGCGGGACCTCGAACGGATAGCGGTCGGTCACGGGCGCAAGAAGTACGCCGGCGGCGGGGCGCAGTGCAACCAGCCTGTCGCGGACGCTACGGCAACGATAGCAGGGCCTCCTGGGCCGGGCCACCGGATGCCACCGGCCGGCCGCACCGTATGGATACGTCGATCTCGGTGCGCATGCCGAACTCGCCGGGGAAATAGACGCCGGGCTCGACCGAGAAGCAGGCGCCCTCGGTGACCGGGCGCTCGTCCGGAAACTCGAACGAGTCGAGGTTCACCCCGGAGCCGTGCAGGTCGGTGTCGATGCTGTGGCCGGTGCGGTGCCGCACCGCGGACAGCAGATCGCGCTCGGCCAACTCCTGGCGGCAGGCGCGGTCGACGTCGCTGCCCGACACCGTGCGACCCGCCTCCGCGGCGTCGGCGAGGAACGTCACCGCGCGTTCGCGGGCGGCGAGCACCGCGGCGAAGGCATCCCGTTGTCGTGCGGTCGGCTGCCTCGCGGCCACACCGACCCAGGAGATGTCGGCGTAGACCGCTTCCGGGCCGGGCTCCTTGCACCACAGGTCGAGTTGCACCACCTGGTCCGCCGCAAGCGCCGCTCCGGCGCCGGACGCGCTGTAGTGGGGATCGGCCGAATGCGCTCCGAAGGCGGTGATCGGCTCGTGATCGGTAACCATGCCGCGCTCCTCGAACGCGGCCAGAATGCCGTCGCGGACGGCACCTTCGGTCACGGCCCGCCCCGCGGCGCAGGCCCGCGCGATGCGCTGCCAGGAATCGGCGACGATGTCGTGCAGTGCCTCCGCGGCGCGGTCATGGCTGGCAAGCTGGGCGCCGCTCAGGCCGCCCATCGTCCACTGCACCAGGTCCTCGGAGGGTTGCAGGGTGAAGCCGGCCCGCTCCAGCAGGCGCGCGGTGCCGTGGTCGAGCGTGGACAGGCGCGGCAGGGTGGGCGAGCACTGCGCGGCCAGGACGCTGCCCGGCGGAGCGATGCCGCCGAGCAGCTCCGCGAAGCGGGAGCGCGACGCGTAGCGGTGCGTCGTGCCGCCCACGTGGTCCAGGACGCCGGCTTCGATCTCGTGGACGAGCTTGATCACGGGGCCGTCGGGCGGCACCACCGCCAGCCACGGCCGGCTGTTGCTGGCACCGGCGCCGATTCCGAGCACCGCGTCGGCGATCTGGTCGCGGTGGTAGACGTTGTAGAACAGCCAGCGGGCGCAGCCGGAGCGGCGCACCGCGGCGCGCGCCTGGTCGAGCCGGCCGCTCACTCTGCGAGTGAGGGTCGCTTCGCTCACTCTTCGCCGACCAGCGTCGCCAGCATCAGCGCCTTGGCCGTGTGCTTGCGGTTCTCCGCCTGCTCCCAGACCATCGAGCGGGAGGACTCGAAAACGCTGTGGGTGACCTCGTTGCCCTTCACCGCCGGCAGGTCGTGCATGAAGATCGCGGTGTCGGCCGCCCGCCCCATCAGCGCGTCGTTGACTTGGTAGCCGGCCAGGAGCTGCAGGCGCTCCGCCTCACGGTCCTCCTCGCCCATGGACGCCCACACGTCGGTGTAGACGACGTCGGCCCCATCCACGGCCTCCAGGTCGGCGCTTACCGTGAGGGACGCGCCCGACCCGTTGCGGCAGGCTGCTACCAGCTCCGGAGCCGGCTGCAGCTCGCTCGGCGCCACCAGCGTGCAGCCGACGCCGGCCATGGAACAACCAACCATGAGCGAGGTGGCGACGTTGTTGCGCGCGTCGCCCACGTAGGCCAGCGACACGCCGTCGAGAGCGCCGTAGTGCTCGCGGATGGTGAGCAGGTCGGCCAGCACCTGGGTGGGGTGCCGGCTGTCGGTGAGCCCGTTGTACACGGGGATGCCGGCGTACCGGGCCAGGGTCTCGACGGTCTCCTGGGCGTAGCCGCGGTACTGGATGGCGTCGTACATGCGGCCGAACACGCGCGCGGTGTCTTCGATCGACTCCTTGGCGCCGAGCTGCAGCTCGTCCCGGTTCATCACGACCGGAAAGCCGCCCTCTTCCCCGAACGCGGTCGCGAAGGCGGAGCGGGTGCGGGTGGACGGCTTCTCGTACAGCATCGCCAGCGCCAGTCCGGCGAATCGCTGGTGCCGCTCTCCCGAGCGGCGCTGCCGCTTGACCACGGCGGACAGGTCCAGGAGCCCCCTGAGCTCGTCGGGGGAAAGGTCGTGCAAGGTGAGCAAGGAACGTCCGAGCAGTCTCATGGCTGCCTCCAAATCCCGGTGGAATGCTCCCGGCGGAGCGCGGAGAAGCGCGTAACCTACCGAAAGACGCACTCCCCCGGCAACCCCGGACGCGCGGAAGATTGACGCCGGGAAACCCGGTTTCCTATAGTGCGGGCCCACCCGAGCCCGAACGCTGCGGTGGTGGAATTGGTAGACACGCTAGCTTGAGGGGCTAGTGGGAGTTAAATCCCGTGAAGGTTCAAGTCCTTTCCGCAGCAATGATTACGATGAACTGAGCGCGCTCTGCCCGCTCGGCCCGAACCATAGGGCGTACAGTTCGGCTTGCCAGAGCGAGAGCCGAAGGCGTACGCGCCTGCCCTTCAACTCGGCCAGGCTGCCGCGGTCGCGCCAGCGCACGACATGGTCGGTGCTGTCGATGACGGCGGGGATGCACTCCTTGGCCGCGTAGCCGGGGAGCGCCGCGCCGTGCTCGTCGAGGACTTCCGCGAGAACCCGTCCGCGCCACGCGTCCACGTTGACGTGGAGATCGGGTCCGGTGACCTCCAGCGGCACCGTGAGCAGCGAGCCCCACTCGACGCCGCCCTTGAGCGACACGAATCCGTCCAGCCGCAGGCGGGCCATGCAGATCGCGGCGGAGTCCAGGAAGCCGTGGAACGCCGCCTCCGCGATCGGCACCCCGCGGCGCCGGGCCGCGGTGTAGTAGATCCAGAGCTCGCCGTTGCGCCGCAGCACGCCGTTCGTGGAACCGATCTGCCCGGTGTCGTAGCGGCTGCCGTCGCCGGCCGGCGACAGCTCCAGGAACGGAGCGCGATTCGCTACCCGCTCCCACTGCCGGAGATCCCGGCTGCAGGCCAGCTCCATCGTCTTGCGGCTGTCCACGTTCTCGAAAAGCGGCGGGCGCTTGCCGGCCCAGTGGTGCATGACCGGCAGACCCAGGTAGAGGTCCTCGTAGCGGAAGACCGGGAAGTGGTATACGTCGGTGCGCCACTCCTCGGGACGGTTGTGCACCGGGGTCAGCAGCGCCGCATCCTCGAAGAAGCGGCGCAGGCGCTGGAAGCCGTTCTCCTGGTCGGTCTGATCGGCGTGGAAGATCAACTCCTGCTCGCTCCAGCTCCGGAAGTCCTCGCTGGTCGACAGGTAGAAAGAGCGGCCGTACGGACCGCGGTGCTTGACCGTGGAGACGAACAGGTCGCGTGCCTCGTCCAGGTACAGCTCCGAGACATCGGCGCTGGGCTGAGGCGGCGCGTCTACCTCCTGCCAGGAGATGCAGTCGGCGGATACGAGGGTGTACAGATGACCGTCCCGGTACGTCAGCGCCTTGAAGCGCCGTGCCGGATCCGCTTCCCGCGCGTGGTACAGCGGTCCGCGGATCTGGCCGCGGATCGACGGCAGGATGTTGTTTTCCCCGCCGACCGGGGTGCCCTTCCACGTCAGTCCCGGATAGTCGTACAGGTGGAGGAACGGCTTCTCCCAGTTGACGCCGTCGGCGGAGGTCGCGTAGCAGGAGTAGTTGCCGCTGGCGCCGGCATCCCCGCCGGCGTCGAGCTTGAGGGCTGCGCCGGTGCCGATGGTCGCATCGTCGGGTGCCGCGGTGCCCAGGTAGATCATCTTGAAGATCTCTGCCTTCGCGTCCCAGACCGGCGCCCCCCACGTGCGGATGTACATGTTCTCCCAGCGGTGCTCGGGCCGCAGCACGGCGTTGCCCTCGAACTTGCGCGGCTGATGGAGTTTCCTGGCCAGGTTGTCGATGCGCTCGACGTGCTGGTCGTCGATGAACAGGTATTTCATGGCGCTCTCCCTGACCGTCCCGCACGGCAGCTTAGACCGAGGCGGCCTTGCTTGGCAGCGCACGTGATCGGGGATACGCTGCGAGCCGGTCGAACACAACGCCGGGTGAATTCCCGATGGCGTTCTCCCGGTCCAGGAGGTGCGTAATGAACGCCAAGAGGATCGCAGCGCAGGGCTTGCTCGCCGCTGGTTCGCTGCTGATCGCGACGGGGCTGTACGCCGCGAGCACCGCGGAGACGGCCATGACGGAAAAGGCCACGATCCAGATGCCGGGGCGGCTGGTCTACGAGGTGTGGACTCCCGCGCCATGGTCGCATCGCAACGACGGCCACTGGCCGCAGTGGTGGCTGGTCTTCGACCGGCTGCTGGAGAACAACGGGCAGCACATACCGGAAATTCCGAGCCTGGCGACGAGCTGGGACATCTCCGAGGACGGCCTGCAGTACACGTTCCATCTGCGCGACGATGTGGTCTTCCACGACGGCACGCCGTTCACGGCGCATGACGTGAAGGCCACCTTCGAGATCATTCTGGACGGCTACGTCACCAGCCCGACCTGGATCGGCAATCTGCTGAACCTCGACGGCGTCGACGCCCACCGGTCTGGTGGCGCCGACGGCGTGTCCGGGATCGAGGCGGTCGACGACCACACCGTGCGGTTCCATCTGACTCAGCGGACGCCCGGATTCCTCCGCAACGTCTCCATCACCTCGATCATGTCGAAGGCGCAGGTGGAGCTGGTCGGCGAGGGCAGCAAGGTCGAGGGCCACCCGACCTGGAGCGTTCCCAACGGCACCGGCCCGTTCAAGGTGGTGGAGACCGAGCCGTTTCAGTTCATCCGGCTGGAGAAGCACGATGCCTACCACCGGGGCACGCCGAAGATCGACGAGATCATCATCCACGCCAAGGATCCGGCGCTCGCCGCGGCCAACCACGAAGCCGACTTCGCGTTCTTCCAGATCACGCCCACCAGCGCCAAGGAGGTCGCCAAGCTCGAGCACATGGAGGTCTTCGCGCAGGTGCTCAATCACCTGACGGCGATGAGCGTCAACATCAGCCGGCCCGAGCTCAACGATCCGCGCGTGCGGCGCGCGTTGATGATGGCGATCGACCGGCAGACGATCGCCGACAGCCTGTACGGCGACTACGGCGACCCGATCGTGCCGCAGGGCATCCTGCCGGCGATCGGCTGGCGCAATCCGAACCTGACGCCCGTGAACTACGATCCGGACGGCGCCAAGGCGCTCCTGGCGGAGGCGGGCTGGGACTTCGGGACGACCGTCACCATCCTGCTGCGCGACATCGACGCGGGCGGCATCCGCCTGGAGCTGGCCACGATCGTGCAGGACTACTGGAAGGAGATCGGCATCGCCGCCGAGGTCGAGCTGGTCGAGGTGGCGGTGATCGGCACCAGGCTGAACGAACGGGACTTCGACTTCTACATGGGCGGCTGGTCCGCCGTGACCCCGGAGGCGCTGCTGCGGCTGCGCTCCGACAGCCCGGCGCCGATCGGCAGGGGCTACTCGAATCCGGAGGTGGACCGGATCGCCGAACAGATCACCACGACGTACGACATGGACGAGCTGCGCGCGCTCTACGACGAGCTGCAGGTGCATGCGTGGAACGACATGGTCTACATGCCGGTGATCAACACGATGGGGCTCAAGGCGCGATCCAGCCGGTTGAGCACGCCGGGGGTCATTCCCGACATCCTCAACTTCCCCATCGACATCTCCTGGCACGAGTGGGAGGTCGTCGAGTAAACGGCGGCGGAGGGAAGATCGATGGCACGGGTGCGACGGGTGTGCTCCGTCGCACCCGTTGGTGCCGACCGCGTTGACGGTGCCCGCCCGGCGGCGCGCCGTCGCGCGCGGTGCTGAATCGCGTTCACGCTGAGGTTCGCCGTTCTCCATGGGCACCTACCTTGTCAGGCGCGTCGTGTCGATGATCCCGACCCTGCTCGGCATCACCATCATCGTCTTCGTCTTCATCGAGCTGGCGCCGGGTGACGCCGCCATGGCGATCCTCGCCGGGCGGGTGGAAGAGGAAGAGATCGCCTTCACCGAGGAAGAGCTCGCCAAGATCCGGCGCGAGATGGGGCTGGACCGGCCGGCGCCGATCCGCTACCTGGAGTGGCTGGGCAACCTGGTGCGCGCCGATCTCGGCGTGAGCCTGTCGACCCGGCGCCCGGTCGCCGAGCTGGTCAGCTTTCGCCTGGGCCCGACGCTGGAGTTGATGGGGGCGGCGTTCCTGATGTCGTCGGTGCTGGGCCTGTCCCTGGGCGTCGTGTCCGCCCTGAAGCGCTACAGCCCCATCGACCACGCGCTGACGGTCGCCGGCATGATGGGCATATCCACCCCCACCTTCTACGTCGGCCTGCTCGCCCTGTTCCTGCTGAGCGTCCAGCTCGACCTGTTCCCGCTCGGCGGCCGCGTCTCTCCCGGCGCGACCGACACCGCCGCACGGCTGCACCACCTGGTGCTGCCGGCGTTCATCCTGGGACTCGACCTGACCGCGGCGCTCATGCGCTACACGCGCTCGAGCGTGCTGGAGGTGCTGCGCCGCGACTTCGTCACCACGGCGCGCAGCAAGGGGCTGCCCGCCTGGCGCGTCATCCTCGTGCACGCGTTCCGCAACGCCCTGATCCCGATCATCGTCGTCTTGGGGCTGCGGCTGCCGATCCTGATCGGCGGCTCGGTGGTCATCGAGACCGTCTTCAACTGGCCCGGCATGGGCGCGTTCTACATCGGCTCGGTGCGCGGCCGCGACTATCCGATCATCATGGCCGTGACGCTGTTCTCCGCGCTCGCCGTGCTGGCGGCCAGCGTCCTGGTGGACCTGCTCACCGCGCTGGCAGACCCGCGCGTGCGGCTGCACAGCCGTGGCGAGGCCGGGCGGTGAGCGTCGCCGCCGCCCCGGTCCGGGAGCCGGCCGCAGGCGAGCGACGGCAGGGCAGGGGCGTGCTGCGCCGGTTGGCAAGACACCGGCTGGGAGCGGTGGCGTTCGCGGTCTTCGTGATGCTGGTGCTGGCGGTGATCGCCGCGCCCGTGATCGCCCGACACGATCCCAACGACGTGGTCCTCAAGCAGCGCAACCAGCCGCCGAGCGCCACCCACTGGCTGGGCACCGACCACCTCGGCCGCGACGTGTTCGCCCGCGTGCTCTACGGCGGACGGGTGTCGCTGTCGGTCGGGCTCGCCGGGATCACCATCGCGGTGAGCATCGGCGTGGTGGTGGGCACGATCTCCGGGTTCGTCGGCGGCAAGGTGGACGCGGCGCTGCTGAAGTTCTCGGAGATCGTGATCAGCTTTCCCGGTTTCATCATCATCCTGACGCTGGTGAGCCTGCTCGGTCCGAACCTGTTCACGGTGATGGCGGTGCTGGGCTTCATCCAGTGGACGGACATCTACCGCATCGTGCGCAACCAGCTCCTGGCGCTGCGCGAGCAGGAGTTCGTGCTGGCGGCCCGGTCGCTGGGCGCGCACTGGGCCGCCCTGGCCTTCCGGCACCTGCTGCCAAACGCGCTGGCGCCGGTGATCGTCTCGGCGACGCTGGGCACGGCGGGGATGATCCTGACCGAGGCCGGCCTGAGCTTTCTGGGCGTGGGCGTGCAGGTACCCACCCCGTCGTGGGGCAACATGCTGACGGCCGCGCAGAATCTGACCGCCCTGGTCAACTACTGGTGGCAGTGGGTGCCGCCAGGGGTGGCCATCACCGTGGCCGTGCTGTGCATCAACTTCATCGGCGACGCGTTGCGCGACGCTCAGGATCCGCGGCAGAAGATATAGCGGCAGGGAGAAAAGCGATGAGTCCGAAGAGCACCGACGCCACCGCCGGCACGTGGCAGCCCGGCTCCGCGGCTGCCGGCATGAGACCCGAGCCGTTCCTGGACTGGCAGGCCGTGTGGCCCGGGACCAGCGGCTACGAGCCGGACGGTCGCGCCTACCTGGCAGGCGCGCCGCGCGGTGTGCGCCTGGCGGTGCAACAGGCCGGCCGATCCGCGCGACTTATCGAGTTCGACCGCCCCTGGGAACAGCGGCGGCCGACCTATCCGTGCGTGGTGCGGCACGACGGAACCTACCACCTCTGGTACGGCATCGGTACGTCGGAGCACTACCCGCACGGAGCTCTCTGCTACGCGCACAGCGACGACGGGGTCGTCTGGCACCGGCCCGACCTCGACCTCTTTCCGTACGGCGACCACCGGAAGACCAACATCGTCTACCCGAACCGGCTGGAGGGATCGGTGTTCCGCGATCCGCGGGACGGGGACTTCAAGCTGGTCACCATGGAGTCCCGCTGGCGCTACGGCGACCAGGTGCTGTCGGGTGACGCCGAAGCGCTGCCGCTGCGCACGCGGCTGCGCGAGCAGGGGATGCCGGACCGGGAGCTGCGCGAGATCCTGCGCCTGACCGGCGAGCTGCGCGGCGCCGCGTCGCCGGACGGCATTCACTGGAAGCGGCTGGATGCGACGCTCATGGACCGCTTCTGCGACACCCAGAACGTCGCGCTGTACGACGAGGAGCGCGGCCGCTACGTCGCCTACGTGCGGATGAGCCGTGGGTTTCGCCGGGCGGTCGGCCGCTCGGAATCGACGGAGTTCGCCACCGAGTGGCCGGAGCCGCAGGTGGTGCTGGAGGCGGATCCGCAGGATCCTCCGACCGACGACCTGTACACCAACGGCTACAGCCGCTATCCGGGGGGCGGGCCGTTCCACCTGATGTTTCCGGCCGTCTACTACCGGACCCGCGACGTGCTGGACGTCCACTTGGCGGTGAGCCGCGACGG
The DNA here is from genome assembly GCA_965208175.1 of Spirochaetia bacterium. Classification (GTDB taxonomy): domain Bacteria; phylum Spirochaetota; class Spirochaetia; order SZUA-6; family Bin103; genus CATQHW01. The sequence goes on from CBDBOG010000003.1 coordinate 291,640, forward strand.
GGTTCTCTGGCACCGTCCCGGAGGGAGGCCGATCATCCCGATGGGGCCGGCGGGAGGGCCGGAGGACTCCGGCATGTACGCCAGCCCCGGCGTGATCCCGCTTGCCGACGGCCTGTGGGGGGTGCTGTGTCTGGGCATCCGCGGCCGCCACAACGAAGGCTACGCGGGGCTGGAAACCGACCGCGGCGGGGTGCTCCGCTGGGCGACGTGGCAGCCCGACCGGCTGGTGGCGCTGCAGGCGGACACCGACGGCGAGCTGACGCTGGGGCCGCGGGAGTGCGCGGGCCGGGAGCTGCGCCTGAACTACCTCACGGAGCCCAACGGCTGGATCAAGGCCGAGCTCATCCCGCCGACGCTGTGGCCGGCCGAGCACTTGGCGCCGCTTGCCGGCCACTCGTTCGCGGAGTGCGCGCCCCTGCGCGGCGACAGCCTGTCCGCGCCGGTAATCTGGAACGGCCGCGGCGACCTGGCGGCGCTGCGCGACGAACGGATCGCGATCCGCATACGCATGTCGCGTGCCAAGCTGTTCTCGGTGGCGTGCTGAGGTGGAGAGAAAGACCGGCGCGCCCGATCCGCCGCTGCTGTCGGTGCTCGACCTGCGCACCTACTTCCACACCGAGGACGGCGTGGTGCCGGCGGTGGACGGGGTGAGCTTCGACCTGCCGGCCGGCGGCACGCTCGGCATCGTCGGCGAGTCCGGCTGCGGCAAGAGCGTCACGGCGCTGACGGTGCTGCGGCTGGTGGCCTCGCCGCCCGGCCGCATCGAGAGCGGCCGCATCCTGTTCGAGGGGGAGGACCTGCTGCGCTTCCCGGAGGCGCGCATGCGCGAGATCCGCGGCAACGAGATCTCGATGATCTTCCAGGAGCCGATGTCGAGCCTCAACCCGGTGTTCAGCGTCGGCTTCCAGATCGCCGAGAACATCATCCAGCACCAGCGGCTGCGCAAGCGCGAGGCGTACAGCCGCGCCGTGGAGATGCTGGAGCTGGTCGGCATACCGGCCCCGGAGAAGCGGGTGCGCGACTACCCGCACGAGATGAGCGGCGGCATGCGGCAGCGGGTGATGATCGCCATGGCGCTGTCGTGCCACCCGAAGATCCTGATCGCGGACGAGCCGTCCACGGCGCTGGACACCACGATCCAGGCGCAGATCCTGGACCTGATGCGCCAGCTCCGCGCGGAGCTCGGCATGGCGATCGTCCTGATTACCCACGATCTGGGCGTGGTCGCCGAGATGGTCCAGCAGGTGGTGGTGATGTACGCCGGCAAGATCGTGGAGCGGGCCGACGTGGTCACCCTGTTTCGCGAGGGCCGCCACCCGTACACGGAGGGCCTCCTGGGATCGCTGCCGAACCCCGCCGAAGAGCGCGATGAGCTGGTGGCGATCGAGGGCGTGGTGCCGAGCCCGCACGCCATGCCGGAGGGGTGCCGCTTCCATCCGCGCTGTCCGTACGCGCAGGAGATCTGCGGGACCGAGGAGCCGCCGCTGCACGCGTTCTGGCCCGGACACGAGGCCGCATGTTACCGCTACTCGGACTTCCGGCCGATGCGCGAAGCCACCGCGGTCGGCGACAAGGCCGGGTCGTGATGGCGACGCCGGTCGCGACACCCAAGGCACCGCTGGTGGAGGTGCGCGATCTGTACAAGCACTTCCCCGTGCGCGGCGGCCTGCTGTCGCGACGCACGGCTGCCGTGCACGCGGTCGACGGCGTGAGCTTCACCTTGCAGCGCGGCGAGTGCATGGGCTTGGTCGGGGAGAGCGGCTCCGGCAAGACCACCGTCGGCCGCCTGCTGCTGCGGCTGCTGGAGCCGACCGGGGGCCAGGTCCTGTTCGAGGGCAGGGACGTGGCTCGCGCCGATGGCGAGGAGTTGCGGGCGCTGCGGCGCCAGATGCAGATGATCTTCCAGGATCCGTATTCCTCGCTGAACCCCCGCATGACGGTGGAGCAGATGGTCCGCGAGCCGCTGGCCATCCATCGCCTGGCGCAGGGGAGCGAGCGGGCGCGTCGCGTCGCGGAGCTGCTGGACGTGGTCGGCCTCACAGCCGAGCACGCACGCCGCTACCCGCACGAGTTTTCCGGCGGCCAGCGCCAGCGCATCGGCATCGCCCGCGCGCTGGCGGTCAACCCCAAGCTGCTGGTCTGCGACGAGCCGGTGTCGGCGCTCGACGTATCGATCCAGGCGCAGGTGATCAACCTGCTGCGCGCGCTCCAGCGGGAGTTCCGCCTGACCTACCTGTTCATCGCCCACGACCTGGGAGTCGTGCGCCACATCGCCGACCGGGTGGCGGTGATGTACCTGGGCAAGGTGGTGGAGATGGCCGCCAAGCCGGCGCTGTTCGCCCGCCCGCTGCACCCCTACACGCAGGCGCTGTTCTCGGCGATCCCGATCCCGGATCCCGAAGCCGCGCGCGAGCGCATCATCCTGCAGGGCGACGTGCCGACCCCGATCGACCCGCCGTCAGGCTGCCGCTTCCACACCCGTTGCCCGTTCGCGGAGGAGGTGTGCCGCCAACGTGAACCGCCGCTGACGGAGGTCGCGCCGGGCCATCGCGCCGCCTGCCACCTGGTGACCCCGGAACGGATGGCCGCCGGTGACGTGCCCACCCCGCTGGCCGCCGCGCGGGCGGGCGGCGCCGAGCGTCAGCGCCCCGAAACCGTCGCCTCCGGCTCCGCTTTCGGCCCATCCCCACCTTCCGCGTCGGAGTCTGTCGGCCTTCCCGCTGGCGCGGCAAAACCGACAGACTCCTAGCGGAACCGAAATCCGTAGAGCTTGACCCAGCCTCCCAGGAAGCGCAGCCGAACGCGCCGGCCGCGCAGGGCGGACAGGTCGGCGCGGCCGTTCCAGGTGACGGTTCGGCGCAGGTCGTTGGCCGTGAGCCTGTCGGCCTCGGCGGCCGCGTACCCCCACAGCGCGTGGCCGCTGGCGTCCAGCATCTCGACCTGCAGCCAGCCGCGTGAGCTGGCGTCCATGTTCACCTGCAAGCGGTCGCCGGCCAGCTTGAACGGCACCGTGGTGAGGCTGGCGCGCTCGCCTTCGGCGTCCTGCGACACGAAGCCGTCGCGGCGCAGCCGCAACCTGCCGATCGCCGAGGGTTGGGCGTCGCCGCTGCGCTTGGCGTCGACGTCGATGTCGTGGCGGGTGCTGACGCCGGTGTAGTAGAGGTACAGATCGTCGTCGCCGGCGGCGATGCCGCTGGCCAGGTACAGCCCCTTGGCGTCGAAGGCGGTCGCGGGTCCGAGGCGCACGAACGGCGTCGGCCAGCGCGTGAAGACGATCCCGTCGCGGCTGGTCGCGAGCTGTACGTCCAGCGTGTCGCTGGTGTGGTGGTACGCCGAGGTGAAGATGAAGTAGCTGTTCGCGGCGCACGGGTACTTGATCGCGGCGCTGTTGTAGAGGCCGCCGCCGGCCAGGTCATCGTCGGCGGCTTGGCTGAAGTCCGGCTCCAGGACCTTGGTCGGCTCCGGAAACCGCGAGAAGTCGGACGACTCCGCGCGCGCCACGGCGCGATAGTCGAACGATCCGACCTGCCTTCCGTCCGCATCGAGATGGAGATGCTCGTTCCATCGCACGAAGGCGACGTAGCGTTGCAGGCGCTCGTCCCGGAAGGCGACGTTCTGGGTGTCCGTGTACCACGGCATGATCGGCGCCGGGTACTTCGTCCACGCGATGCCGTCGGGCGAGATGGCGCCGATCACGGCCGGGTAGACCCAGGTGTCCAGCTTTCCCTTGAAGTACCGGAACCGTGCGCCGCCGCAATTGACGCTGGTGACGCCCCAGGGGGTGCGGTCTTCGCCGATGAACTTGAACCGTTCCCCCGCCGGCGCGGCGGGATCGACGAAGACGCTGCCGGTAGCTCCGCGCATCACGATGTTGGTGGCGCTGCTGGCCGCATGCTCGACCACGCCCAGATCGGGCCGATGCCACTCCACGCCGTCTTCCGACAGGGCGACGCAGAGCGAGGTCGAGCCGTCGTCTGCCGTTGCCGAGTAGTACAGCCGATACCCGTCCGAAACGCCGACGACGCTCGCGTGGTGGACGCCGCCCGCCTCCCAAGGCCGTTCGGGCCGGAGCGCCGGCGCCTCGGCGCGCGCGGGTGGATTCAGGGTGAGGCTGAAGCCGCTCTTGTCGGCGACCAACGCGTCGTCGAACAGGAGCTGGTTGTCGGTGCCGATCGTCACGCTGCTGTCGTCTTCCATGTGCTGATGTTATTCCAATCGAGCCAGCAGCACCTCGGCGCAAGCGCGGGGCTATCCCGCCTCCTCCGCGGCGAGCAGATCTGCCGGTGACCGGTCCGGTGATGCGAACGGATCGACCACCCTCACCGCCCCGAACCTCTGCCCATGCTGGAGGTCCTCCGTCAGCAAGGCTCGGCAGCCGCCGGCCTGCGCGGCGGCGACGATCAAGGCGTCCCACCAGGACAGCGAGTAGCGTGACTCCAGTCGCCATGCGCGCTCGAGCAGGGCGAGATCCGCGGCGATCGGTTGCCACGCCGTGAGGTCGCGGACCACAGCACGGGCTTCCTGCACATCGAACTGCGGCGCCAGCTTGCGGGTTAATGTTGCGTACAGCTCCTGCAGCACCTGGTAACTGAGACGGCCCAGCCGCAATCGCCAGACGAACTCGTACCAAGCTTCGGCGCGCGCCTGCTTTATCGGGTCCGTGGTGTCATGGCGGTAGACGAGGACGTTGGTATCAACGAAGACCGGCGCGGTCATGCAGCTCCTCGCGGGTCGGCTTGCGGCCGTCGATCCACTCCAGCCTGCGTGGCCTGATCGCCAGACACCGCTCCATCGCAGCGTCGTAATCATCGCTGTGGCACTTCGTGTCATTCAGCAGGTCGGCCAGCCACGCGGACACGCTGCGATCGGCTTTGGCGGCCTCGACACGGATCCATCTCGCGGTGTCTTCGGGCAGCGAGACCGTCACGTTCTTCATAACACGAAAATAGTGAGATGAGAGACTCGCGTCAAGCGGACTCGATATGGCACCTCAAATGGGCAGCTCCTCTTGCCATGTCGTTGTTGACCGCGGCGGATCTCAGCGTCCATCGCCCAACTCACTCGACTAACCGATTGCGAAGCAGACGCCGGGCGATCTCGTAGATGTCACTTCGCTCGCCGGCTTTGCGGATGCCGATCGCGATCACGTGCACAACCAGCCGGTGGTCTTCGATCGTGTAGATCACCCGGTACCGTTGCGCTGCAACGCGCAGGCTGTAACAGCCCGCAAGTTCACCGATCAGCGGCTTCCCGATCAGTTTCGGGTGCTGCTGGAGAGCATGCATCCGGGTGAGGATCTGCCGACGGAGACGCCGGTCCCGGATGCCGGCCAGCATGTCTCTGGCCGTGGGGGTCAGGACGACCCGGTACGGCACCTCAGGCGAGTTCGCGTTCGACCTCGTCGAGGTCGATCACGTCGCCGCTTCGAGCCTCCCGCAGGCTCTGCCGGAGCTGCGCCATCAGCTCGGGATCGCTCATGATCTCCAGGGACTCGATGATCGATTCGTACATCTCGTAGCCGATAAGCGTCATCATCGGCTTCCCGCGGTTCGTGACGGTCACGGTGTCCTGAGACCCGGCGAGGTCGTTGGCGATTTGCGTGAGCTTGGCTCGCGCTTCGGTAATGGGCAACTCTCTTGCCATACGGACTCAGATCCCAACCGGGATGTACAGGATTCTGTAACGTAAGTCAACGACCGCTGTACAGAACGCCCCTGTATAGCCGTTCAGCCCTTCCGGGGGTAGCTACCGCTCCGCCTTGCGGAGCGCGACCGTGGCGTCGTGGCCGTTGACGGTGAGGTCCTGCGATTCGGCGGCGCCGTCCGGGAGCGAGCCGATGCGGAGGTCGACGGCCAGGGTCTCGCCGCTCACGTAGTCGCGGTGGCCGGCGACCGCCGCCTCCACCTGGTCCGTGCCCTGCACGCCGAGCTCGATGCGGTCCGAGACCTCCAGGCCGGCGCTCTTGCGCAGGTTCTGGATGCGGTTGACCAGCTCGCGCGCGAGCCCCTCGGCTTCCAGTTCCGGGTCGAGCTGGGTGTCCAGACCGACGCCCAAGTTGTTCGCAAGCGCGGCGACGATGCCGGGCTTCTCCGTGCGCTGCACGTCCAGGTCGTCGAGGGTGATGCGGCCGCCGGCGACCTCGATGCCGCCGCCGCCCTTGAGCTCGGCGATGTCGGCCGGGCTGAGCGAGCGCACGCGCGCGGCGACCTCCTTCATGCCGGTGCGGAAGCGGGGGCCCAGGCGGCGGAAGTCGGGCTTGTAGGAGACCTCGCTGAGCTCGGTCTCGTCCTCCACCAGGACGACCTCCTTGACGTTGAGCTCCTCGGCGATCAGGTCCCGCATCGGCTCGAGCTCGTGGCGGCTCTCCTCGTCGGCCGGCAGCAGGTAGAGGCGGCGCAGCGGCTGGCGGACCTTGAGGTCGTGCTTGCTGCGCAGCGAGCGGCCGAGCACGACCGCCCGCGTCGCCAACTCCATGCTGCGCTCCAGCGCCCGGTCGCGCAGATCTTCGCGCGCCTGCGGCATGTCGCAGAGGTGAATGCTCTGCGGGGCGCCGGGGTCGGCGGCGCGCACGAGGTTCTGGTAGATGCGCTCGGTCACGAACGGCAGCACGGGCGCCAGCGCCTTCACGAAGGCGGTCAGCACCTCGTAGAGCGTCGCGTAGGCGGCCGCCTTGTCGGCGTCGTCCTCGGACTTCCAGAAGCGGCGGCGGCTGCGGCGGATGTACCAGTTGGTGAGCCGCTCCACGAACGCGACCATGGCCGGTACGGTGCGGTAGAGGCGGTAGGCCTCCATCTCCCGGTTGACGTCGTCCAGCAGGGTCTGCAGCGAGGAGACGATCCAGCGGTCCAGGCGGTTCGCGGATCGGGTCCCGGCCGCGTCCGGTCCCGCGGCCGGCTTCCAGCCGTCGATGCGGGCGTAGGTGACGAAGAAGCTGTAGGCGTTCCAGAGCGGGATGATCACGTCGCGCAGGCTCTGACTCATGCCGGACTCGCTCAGGCGCAGCTCCTCCGCCTTCATGGCCGACGAGTTCAGCAGGTAGAGCCTCATCGCGTCGGCGCCGTAGGTGGCAAGCATCTTTGCCGGGTCGGGGTAGTTGCGCAGGCGCTTGCTCAGCTTGCGGCCGTCCTCTGCCAGCAGCATGCCGCCGACGATGCAGTTGTGGAACGCCGGCCCGTCGAACAGCGCCGCCGCCAGCACCGTGAGGGTGTAGAACCAGCCGCGCGTCTGGTCCAGATTCTCGGAGATGAAGTCGGCGGGAAAGCTCGCCTCGAAGTCCTCCGCCCGCCCGAACGGGTAGTGGCTCTGCGCGTACGGCATCGATCCCGACTCGAACCAGCAGTCCAGCACCTCCGGAATGCGGCGCAGGGTGCCCGCGCCCGACGGCGAGGGGATCTCCAGGTCGTCGATGCGGTGCTTGTGCAGGTCGTCGACCGGCTGGCCGGTCAGCGTCGCGAGCTCCTCGATGCTGCCCACGCAGACCGCCTCGCCCGTCTCCTCGTCGCGCCAGATCGGCAGGGGCGTGCCCCAGTAGCGGTTGCGGCTGATCGCCCAGTCACGGGCGCCTTCCAGCCAGCGGCCGAAGCGGCCGTCGCGGATATGCCCGGGTACCCAGCGAATGCGCCGGTTGGCCTCCAGCATCCGCTCCTTGAGCTCGCCCTCGACGCGCACGAACCAGGTGGAGACGGTGCGGTAGATCAGCGGCGCGTCGCAGCGCCAGCAGAACGGGTAGTTGTGGACGATGGTGCCCTCGGAGAACAGCGTACCGGCGGCGCGCAGGGCGCGGACGATGGGCGTGTCGGCGTCCTTGACGAACTGGCCGGCGTAGTCGGCCACCTCGTCCGTGAAGCGGCAGTCGGCGTCGATCGGGCAAACCACGGGGATGCCGGCGCGCTGGCCGAGCAGGTGGTCGTCCTCGCCGAAGCCGGGGGCGATGTGGACGATGCCGGTGCCGTCCTCGGTGGACACGAAGTCGGCGGCCACGACCCGGAACGCGCCTTCGTCGCGCAGCTCGGCGAAGTCGTCGAACAGCGGCTCGTAGGTCATGGCCAGGAGCTCGTCGACCGGCTGCTCGGCGACCGCGGCGATCTCCGCCGTGCGCTTGCCGAATACGGCGTCCAGGCGGGAGCGCGCCAGGATCAGCGACTCGCCGTCCGTGGTGGCGACGCGCACGTAGTCGATGTCCTCTCCCACGGCCAGCGCCATGTTCGACGGCAGCGTCCAGGGCGTGGTCGTCCAGGCCAGGATGGACAGGCCGGGCGCGCCGCGCACGCGGAAGCGCACGGTGATCGACGGGTCCTGCGTGTCCTGGTAGCCCAGGTTGACCTCGAAGTTGGACAGCGGCGTCGCGCAGCGCGGGCAGTAGGCCAGCGACTTGAAGCCCTCGTAGATCAGGCCCTTGTCCCACAGCGACTTGAACACCCACCAGACCGACTCCATGAAGTCGGTGTCCATGGTCCGGTACTGGTGGTCCCAGTCGACCCAGCGGCCCAGCCGCTGGATCAGCGTCTGCCACTCGGCGGTATAGCGCAGCACCACCTGCCGGCAGTACTCGTTGAACGGGCCGATCCCGTAGTCGATGATGTCGCCGCGGGTCTTCAGGCCGAGCTGGCTCTCCGCCTCGTTCTCCACCGGCAGGCCATGGCAGTCCCAGCCCCAGCGGCGCTCCACGCGGTAGCCGCGCATGGTCCAGTAGCGTGGCACCACGTCCTTGGAGATGGAGGCGAGCAGGTGCCCGTAGTGCGGCAGGCCGGTGGCGAACGGCGGCCCGTCATAAAACCGGAACGGCCTGTCGGCGGGGCGGCTCTCGACCGACTTCCGGTACAGGCCTCCATCGTTCCAGAAGGCCAGGATCTCTTCTTCCATGGCCGGGAAGTCGACCTGGCTCTCCACCGGCTGGAAGACGGACAAGGGTGCTGTTGCGGTGCTCATCGCTCTATAAAGGATTATCGGATTGTTGGGGTTCGGTCGGCGATTCTATCGAAAATCCGCGAGCGGTGGCGCAGGCGCCGGGAGGGCCGAGTGCCGGCCCGTGATACGCTGTGTCGCGACAGGCAGAGGCCGCTTCGGCGCCGTGCCGGGCGTCCCCCCTGCGCTGACCAACCCCCGAGGAGAGACCATATGACGAAACGACTGGCACTGGTCCTGTGCGCCTGCGTGATAGGAGCCGCCTCCGGCTTTGCCGCGGGCCAGGAAGACGCGGACGCGCCCAAGGAGATCTCGTGGCAGGTGTGGGTGACCCCCAACCTGAGCCTGGAGTTCTGGCAGGAGATCGCGGACGCCTTCGTGGCCGGGACCCCGGACGTGACCATCGAGCTGATCGAGGCCAACGCGGCCGTCACCCCGGCCGCGGACGACTTCATCAAGACGCGGATCGCCGCCGGTGACGTGCCCGATCTGATGACCAACATCACCATCAACGTGTTCGCCGACGCCGGCATCCTGTGGCCACTGCCCGACGATGATCCCGACCTCCAGCGGATCCGAAACGTGGACACCGCGCGCTACAAGGGGGTGCTGTACGGCCTCCCCACGGCGATCCAGCCACAGGGATTGCTGTACTACAACAAGTCGCTGTGGGCGCAGGCCGGTCTCGGCGACACGCCGCGGACCTGGGAGGAGTTCGCGGACGCGTGCGCCACGCTGCGCGCGGCGGGGATCACGCCCATCATCACCGGTGGCGAATGGGTCGCTGGCTACGCATTTTCGATCTTCACCTCCGCCGAGGTGTTCCATCACAACCCGCGATGGTATGCCGACCGCTGGGCCGGCACGGTTTCCTTCGAGGAGGGTTTCGCGGAGGCCGCGGAATACTACAAGCAGCTCGTCGACGACGGGTGCTTCAACAAGGGCGCGCTGAGCGTCGGCTACGCCGACCTGGAGCAGCAGTTCCTGGCCGGCAAGGCGGCGATCTACCCGATGGGGAGCTGGTTCACGGCTGCGGAGGCCAACGCCGACAAGGACTTCGAGGTGGGGGTGTTCTACGCTCCGTCGTCCGACGGCGTTCCGCACCTGCTGCAGAGCCTGAGCTACGGCTCGGGCGGCATCTACAACGAGTCCGAGCATCCCGAGGTGGCGTTCGAGCTCCTCAAGTTCGCCCTCATGGACGACGTGTACGGCACCAAGCTGCTGCAGGTGGACGGCTTGTTCTCGGCACTGGATCCGCCGTTGACCTATCCCATGTCCGTGCTCCAGCAGGAGATGATGGACATGCTCGCAGAACCCCCGACTACGTCCGGGTTGTACGGGCTGATCGTCGGCGAGGCGCCGCCCGGCGGCATCAACGCGGTATACGACCGAGTCGGGCAGGCATTCCTGGCCGGCACCGTCAGCGACGTGCGGCAGGCGCTCCGGGAGTTCGACGACTTCTGGGACAGCACGACGCAGTAGGGGGCCGACTCCCGCCCTCATCGGCGCCGGCGGCGCGGTTCGCGCTGTCGGCGCAGGCGCAGGCGCAAGCGGGGCCGGTATCAGGTCTTAAGCGCCCCGCGGTGACCCGACACGAAACGGCGCTGCATGAACAGGTAGAAAACCGCCACCGGCAGGATCGCCATGAACACGATGGCGAACAGGCCGCGGCCGTGGCAGCCGCGCCGATCTATGTGCTCATGCGGTCGAGCAGGCCGGGAAGCTCGCGCAGGGAGATGATCTCCGCGTCCGCAACCGGGTCGCCGGCCGCGAGCTCCGCGCCGGTGCGGTTGATCCAGACCGACGTCATGCCGGACCCGTTGGCGCCGGCGACGTCTCTGGCCGGCGAATCGCCGACGTAGACCGATCGCGACGGCGCGGCATCCAGGGACGCCAGCGCGTGGTCGAAGATCGCCCGCAGCGGCTTGCCGGCGCCGACGTCGGTGGTGGTCACCGAGCCGAAGTAGCCGCGCAGACCGGACGCCTCCACCTTGGGGAGATGGGTGGCCGCCGACCCGTTGGTCAGCACGCCCAGCCGGAATCGGCCGCGCAAGGCGTCCAGGCACTCGATCACGTCGTCGTAGATGGGAACGTCAGCCCTGCTGAGAGCGGTCCAGGTCTCCGCTGCCAGGGCGGCGTCATCTCGGGATGCGTCCGGCCCCAAGGCCCGGCCCCACACCTGCTGCAGGATGCGGCGGTCGTCCATGTTCCCCCACGGCGGCGCAAGGATGTCGTGGAGCTCTTCCCAGAGCTGCTCCGCCGCCGCTTGGTAGGCGGCGGTCAAACCGGCGACATCGACACGGGAATCACGGCGGACCATCGCTTCGGCCGTGGCGGCCATGCAGCGCCGCCAGCTCGCATCGTGGTCCATCAGCGTCCCGTCCCAGTCGAAGACGACGGCGTCGATCACGTGGCCTTCCGGGCGTCGGGCAGTCCCTCGGCCGGCGGGCGCTCGCCCTGGCCGCCGGCCGCATGCCGGTGTCGGTGGTGCGCGAAGCACAGGAGCCTTAATGCGGAGTCCGGGATAATGCGGAGTCACGTAGCCGAAGGTCCGATCTGGCAAGGATTTGAGGCGCGAATCGCTCCGCATTATCCCGGCGCCAGGAGCGAGGCGATCAGCTCGTCGGGAGGCTTGAATCGCCCGCGGCGCAGCTCCGGCGGCAGCACCGCTTCGACGGCCTGCAGCTTCTCGGTGGGATCCACGCGCAGGTAGACCTCGGTGGTGCGCACGTCGGCGTGCCCCAGCCACAGCGCCACCTTGCGGATGTCTGCGGTAGCCTGAAGCATGGTGAGCGCGCAGCTATGGCGGAGCTGGTGGGGCGAGATCGAACGTCCCGCCAGCGCGGGGCAGACGGTCACGGCTGCCCGCACGTGCTTGTGCAGGACGTACTCGAATCCGGCGCGGCTCATGGGCCTGTCGGTGGCGTTCAGGAACAGCTCCGGCGCTGAGTGCTCGCCGCGGACGGCGAGCCAGGCCCGCAGGTCGGCGGCGGTTTGTTTCCACAGCGGCAGACAGCGCTCACGGCGGCCCTTGCCGTGGACGCGAAGACTCGCGGTTCCCCGCAGCGACAGATCTGCCACCTGCGCGCTCACCAGCTCGGACACGCGCAGAGCGGCAGCGAAGCACAGATGGAGCATGGCGCGGTCGCGGATGCCGATCCGGGTGGTGATATCCGCGGCGTCCAGAATCGCGTTGATCTCTTCGATGCTCAGGTGGCGAACGAGCGGCTGATCATGGCGCTTGGCGGGGATGGCGAGGATCTGCCTGGCTTGCTCCAGCGCGGCCGGGTGACGGAACTCGACGTAGCGCATGAAGGACTTCACGGCTGCCAGTCGGACGTTGCGGCTGGCCGGGCTGCCACCACGATCCACCTCGAAATGGGTCAGGAAAGCCACGACGAGCGGGGCGTCGAGGTGTTCAAGATGAAGCGCCGACGGTCTGATGCCGAGCCGTTCGGCGGCGAAAGTGAACAACAGGCGGAACGCATAGGCGTAGCTCTCGCAGGTATGCGGGCTGAAGCCGCGCTCCACGGGGAGGTAGGTGCGCAGGAACTCGCAGATCAACGGTGCGATGGGAGTCATGTCAGCCTCCCGGCAACCAGACTCTCGCCCGCCGCGGCGATGTCAGCCATCAAATCCGGGGTCGCCTCCAGGTACCAGTAGGTGTGGACGACGCTGGAGTGGCCGAGATAGGTGGACAGCGCCACCATGTGGCGCGCCACCGATTCGCGCCGAACCGCACAGCGTTGCAGGGATCTGGTGGCGAAGGTGTGGCGCAAATCGACCAGTCGCGGTCGGCGCTGCCGATCAGGTGCGATGCCGGCGAGCCGGACCACTCGCTGGAAGGTGGTGCTGGCCGTCGGCGTCGGGATGCGCCGGTGGTTCGCCGACACGAACAGATGGTCGTCGGCGATGGCGACACGCTGGCGCTCGTGCAGGTACGCCGTCAGTGCCTCGACCGTGCTCGCATGCAGCGGCACCAGGCGGCTCTTGGCGAACTTGGTCTGGCGGATGCGCAGCACCGCGTTGGGGAGCAGGTCGTCGAAGCGCAGGTCCAGCGCCTCGGAGACCCGCAGGCCGGTGGCCGCGATGAGCCCGATCAGCGTCGCATACCCGGTCGGTCGCAGCGCGTAGGAGCGCCGCAGACGGTGCGCCGCGCCCAGCAGTTGGGCGATCTGGTCAGGGGTGTAGATGTAGGGAGGCTGTCGGACCACCCGGACGTGGAACAAGCGCTCCGGGGGCACCTCGTGGGCCGCCTCCTCGGCGTGCAGGAAGCGGGCCAGCAGCACGACGTCGTGAAGTCGAACGTGGCGCGCGTGCGGTGAGGACGCCTGTGCTGCCCACTGCACGGCGGTGGCGGCGCGGATCTGGGTGTCCCCCTGATGCGTGGCGAACCGTGCGAACGCCTGCAGATTGCGCTCGGTGTTACGCAGCTTGAACCCGAGCGTTCGCCGCAGTGCCAGATAGCGCTCTACGTGGCCGCTCAGCATGATCGCACCCCCGGCCACGGCTGGGCGATTTCGCCCAGCAGGTCGAAGTCGACCTTGGCGTAGTGGGCGGTCGTCCTCGGCGAGCGGTGCCTCAGGACGGTGGCCACGCCGTCCAGCGACACCCCCGTGCGCAGCATGGCGGTGGCCGCCGAATGGCGCAGCAGGTGCGCGCCGTGGTTGGGCGCCTTGATTGCTGCCCGACGAAGAGCTGCACCCACGACATCGGACACGGCCTGTCGAGTCATCGGGCGCCGTGGCGCCAGCACCGAGATGAACACCTGTGGGACCGCCAACGGCGGGCGCCCGCGGCGCAGGTAGGTGAGGATGGCCTCGCCGACCTGCTGCGGGAGCGGCAGCCACTGGTGGCTGCGGCCCTTGCCGCAGACGGCGATGCGCCCGTTGTGCCAGTCGATGGCGTCGAAGCTCAGCTCGGCGACCTCGCTGGCGCGCAGCCCCAGGCGGGCCAGCAGGAGGATGACCGCCCGCTCTCTGAGCCCGGCCTCATCCTCGTGGCCGCACGAGTCGATGAGCTTCTGCAGATCCTCAGGTTCAAGGAACCGAGGCGTGGCCGCCAGTTGGTAGGACGCGAAGCGCGGCACCGCGTACCGCAGGCCGTCGCAGCACTGCCCGGTGGCGGCGAGGAACCGCAGGAAGGAGCAGGTGGCCGTCGCGATCAGCTGAGCCGTCTTGACCCTGTGACCGTCAGACCGCGCGATCACGAAGCCGCGAACCGCAGCGGCGCTGTAGTGCGCCGGAACCACTCCCAGAGCCTCGACGAAATCGGCTGCGTAGCGCTCGTAGCGTTCCATGGTGCTGGGTGTCACGCCCCGGTGTTGCAGCATCCACGTCCGAAACTGCTTCAGCAGTGGCCAGCGCTCGCTCGGCGTCAGTGGCTGCTGAGCGACCGCCACGACACCTCGCTCCCTCAGGAACCGGATCAACGCCGCAGCGGCGGCCAGTGCGTTTCGATTGGGACTGCGCTGGTAGCGAACCCGACCGTGCTCGCACAGCTCCGTCCGGCACGCCTCGTATCCGGCCACGAAGTCCCCGTCACAGAACGACCGCTCGGCGAGCCAGTCCGTCCATGAGGCCAAACTGCGCAGCATGAAGCTCCGCGTGTTCGCCCGATAGCCGCGTTCCCGCAGCCAGTCTGCAAAGTCGTCGACGTAGACGCCCGCCGGCCCAGAACGGAGTCGGCGACACGGGTTCGCCAACTTGAGATGGTCTTCAAGCATGGAATGCCTCCTTGCTTGAAGGGGCGGGATAATGCGGAGTCCCGGCTACTGCAGCGACCCGCCAAACCCCGCTAAACCTGACTGAATCCCATCGGATCAGCCGTTCCCAGCCACCTACTCCGCATTATCCCGCGCTCCGCATTAGAGCCTGAGATTCTGCAGCTCCGCGCCACCTCCGAGCGCGTACGGGAAGACGTGGTCTACCTGGAGCAGGTGCCGGGAGCCGCAGCGGCGCCCGCTGCCCAGATCCTCATAGCTGCAGCGGCCCTGGTCGCGCTGCCATACCCGCCGCCTGACGCCGGCTGGAATCGCCCGTCCGATCGCGGCGCACCGCTTCGGCGCCGAAGTGATGCCGCGCGCCACCGGTGTGGCCGGGTTGGGCGCCGACGGGGTCGGTTGATCAGGTTCGCCAGGCCTGTTCGAGGGCGAAGCGTCCGTGCCCTCGGTCGGCCCACGCCGCTTCGACGCCGAAGTGGCTCCGGGGTCCGGGTTGCGTGGTGCCTTCGACGGCGAACTGCCGGCGCTCGGCCGTGCAGGGCGCTTCGGCGCCGAAGCAGGGACAGCCGCCGATCGGGTTGCCGTACGCGTCTGGGGCGGCGTGGCCGGCGCCACCGCCGGGATCCGGCGATCCTGGGACGGCTGCGTGGGTTCCGGCTCCGCCGGAGCGGGAGCGGTGTCGCGCGAGGCAGTCTGCTCGCCGGCCGCCCACGCCGTGGCGTCCGCACGCTTCGCGGTCCGCTCTACTGCCGGGACGTCGCCGTCCGAGGGTGCCCCGTCCTTCGGCGCCGAAGTTCGCTCGGCGGCCGAGGCTGGAGTGCGATTCGTCCGGCGGCGCGGGGGTCGGCTCGGGTCGTAGCGGTCGAGCCCATCCCTGACGACGCGCCCCACGAGCTGCCCCAGCGTCATGCGCGGATCGACGTGGGAGAGGAGCCCCTTGAGCTGCTCCAGTCCGCGCTGGCAGTCCTCGTCGATGACCGCCTTCAGCTCCCAGCGCCCCTCGCTCAGAGGCCGCATCCTGTCGGCCGGCACCGCCAGCGCCGGATCGACCGCGGCCAGCATCTGCATCACCTGCCGGGTGCTCTTGCCGGCGGCCTGCTCCACCAGCGCCTTCCGCGCCGAAAGGTCCAGCAACGGCGCCTGCTTCCGCTCCGGAGGACGTTCCGGCGGCGGCGAGCCGTTCGGCTTCATGGCGGATCCCACCGGGGTCGCCGCTCCGCGTGCCAGGCGCGCCTGCTCCCGATCGCGGCGCTCGAATGCGGCCTGCAACTGCGCCGCCGCATCCAGCGTGAGCGATCCGTCCCGCAACCGGTCGCGCGTCCCCTCGATCCGCGCGCACAGCTTCATGGCGGCGATCCGGCGCCACGCGGCGCCGTCGCTGTAGCCGAGCCCGCGCGTCACGTACGCGAACAGGTTTGAATAGCCGCGGCTCAGGTACAGCCCGCGCGCCTCGATCTCGAGCAGGTGATCGATGACGAAGACTTGAACCTGGTGATCGAGGAGAGCCAGCTTCGTGGTCTGCTCCAACAGGCGGTCGTCGGACAGGGCGGAGACCGTGGATGCGAGCCCTCTTTCGGCGGCTTCAGTCATGATGTAAGTGTAATTATAAAAAAGACTTGAGTCAAATGACCAGCCCCGTGTCGCCGTGCTGATGCAGCGTTCGGGCCGCGTCCTTCGGCGACTCGGTGAATCGCTGCTCGCTACGGGTGCTCGCCGGCGCCGGTGAGCCGTCGCTGGATCTCGGCATAGGTGTCTTCGCGCACCGTGCCGCGCTCGGCGGCCGCCAGGTTTTCGGCGAGGTGCTGCGGATTGCTCGTTCCGACGATGGTCGTGTGCATCCCGGGGTGGGTGATCGTGAGCCGCAGCAGGAACCCGGATCGTGACTCGCCCTCGGCCACGAACTCGTCGAGGTTGCAGGTCTCCCACAGCTTCCACCGGTTCGCCATGCGGGCAGAGTGCTCCCCCTTGGCGACGCCGCCACGGATGATCACGCCCGCGCCGGCGGCCGCGACCTCACGGATCACCAGCTCGTGCTCCCGCTGCAGCGCGGAATAGGGAATCTGGTAGGTGGCGAAGGCCCGCCGCAGCAGGTAGCTGCGGATGTCCGGAAGCGTGGACGAGATCGACACGTGGCGGGCCTTGCCGGTGGCCTTCACCTCGTGCATGACCTCCAGCAGCCCGCCGCCGTCCACGTCCTCGACCCGCGCGCCATGAAGCTGCCAGATGTCGACGTGATCGGTGCGCAGCCGCCGCAGCGACTGCTCGATGTTGCGGAGGAGCTGTTCCCGCGTCCAGACGTGACGGGGTTCGCGGCCGGTCCCGTGGTCGTCCACGTTGCAACCGCACTTGGTGGCCAGCACGTAGTCGCTGCGCCGATGGCAGAGGTACTTGCCGACACGGTCCTCGGACACGCCGTAGTCGGGACTGGTGTCGATGAAGTTGATGCCGCCGTCGAGGACGGCGCCGAGCAGGTGGTCCGCCTCGCGGTCGCTCACCCGGCCGGGATCTCGCAGCTCCATGGCGCCGTAGCCGAGCACCGTGGCGCGCAGCCGGGTCTTTCCGAGGATCCTCCGTTTCATCCCCATCAGCGTACTACGCGCCGGCATCCTGCGGCGCTGCGCCACCGGCAGGGACGGTAATGACAAGAGGTTTCACGCCGCGCATGGCCTCTACCATGATTGGCAGCAGGGGGAATTCCATGGGCAGCAATGGCAATCGACGCGTAACGACGGGCATCGGCGGCGGTACGTATCTTCTGGTCGGGATCGGCGTCGGCATCGCCTCGGCGGCATGGGAGTCCGTCGTCGTGGCCGTCATCTCCGGTGCGTTCTGGCCGGCCACGCTCGGCTACTGGGCGATCCGGGCTGTACGGCAGTTCGCTCTGGGCAACTGAGGCACAGGACGCGGGCCGACAGCCGCCGTCCGGCGACGCGCCCGCCCGTGTGAATGAGTAGGGGGAGGAGCCGGTCCGGCACGGATCCCACGAAAAATGAATTGACTACAATTTTATAGCAATATATACATAAGTGTGTGACCGGCCTGCGAGAGCGCAAGAAGGCGCAAACCGGGAAGGCGCTCGCCACGCTGCGGCGGGACGTGGCGCGCGGGTGGGGTCGCGCGCTGTTGACGGCGTTGGCGGCAAGCGGAGTGGTGGCGATCGGGGCGGCGCGCCTGGATCTCGAGCTGACGTTCACCTCGCTGCTGCCGCCCGAATCGGAGAAGGGTAGCGGCGCTGCGCCGGATCATCGACTCGTCTCCCGCCGCCTCGATGATCGCCGTGGTCGTGAGCGACCCGACGGCGGGCGCGGCCCGAGGCGGCCGGGCCAACGTGACCGCCACAATCGGCGCGATCGTCGCCGAGCCTTCGTCGCTCGGCTACCGGCGCGAAGACGCAATCGTCTTCGCCCGGCTTGAAGACGACCGTCCTCGCGACCATCTGCTGCTGGCCGATCTCGGCGAGGCGGCGTGACGGGCGCGGATCTGGCCGCCGTTTCTCCAGCGTTTCGTGCGAGGGTCCGCGCCGGCGCCGACCATGCCGGGCAAATAAATGAATTTACTATAATAATGAAGTTATGTATAGTATTGATCGTGTCCGGATTGATTTCGATTCGCAACGTCACCAAGGTGTATCGGAGCGGGACTGCAGAGGTCGCCGCGTTGCGTGGCGTCAGCCTGGAGGTGAACCGCGGGGAGTTCCTTGCCATCGCGGGACCCTCGGGATCGGGCAAGTCCACGCTGCTCAACCTGATCGGCTGTCTGGACGCGGCCACCGCCGGCGACGTGCTGATCGACGATCAGGCGGTGTCGGGCCTGACCCGCAAGCAGCTCGCCCTGTTCCGGCGGAATCACCTGGGATTCGTGTTTCAGTCGTTCAATCTGATTCCGGTCCTGACCGCGTACGAGAATGTCTCGCTGGCGCTGTCGCTGCTCTCGCTTGACGCCGGCGAGGTGCGCACGCGGAGCCTGGAGATGCTGGCGGAAGTCGGCCTGCAGGACATGACCGGGCGGCGGCCGGGCGAACTCTCCGGCGGCCAGCAGCAGCGGGTGGCGATCGCCCGGGCGCTGGTCAAGGAGCCGCAGATCGTGCTGGCGGACGAGCCCACCGCCAACGTCGACTCCGAGATCGGCGAGGGGTTGCTGGAGCTGATGCGGCGGCTCAACCGCCAGCTCGGCTCGACCTTCATCTTCTCCACCCACGACGCCATGGTGATGGACTACGCGGACCGGCTGGTGCGGCTGCAGGACGGCCGCATCGCCGCCGACGAGAGCCGGGCCTAGGCCGAGTGACCGGAGGCGGAGCATGAGGCTGTGGCGCATCGCCCTGCGCAACGTGGCGCGCAACAAGCGCCGCTCGCTGCTGTCCGGCTCCGCCATCACCGTGGCGACGCTGTCCGTGGTGCTGGGGTTCTCGCTGCTCGGAGGCATGCTCGGCGACATGGTGTCCACCACGCTGACCTACGACAGCGGTCACGCGCGGGTACGCCATGCCGAGTACGGCCGCTACGAGACCCTCAGCCCCGTGCACCTCGCGGTGACCGGCGCCGGCGCCCTGGCAGCGCGGCTGCAGGAGCTGCCCGAGGTGACCGGCGTGCTGCCGCGGGTGCGCTTCGCCGGCGCCATCTACCGCGAGGATCGCAATCACGGCGCCTTCGGCCTGGGCCTCGACTTCGCCCGCGAGATCGAGGTGGCGCGCGCTCGGCTGCCGCAGATGGGCAAGGCCGCTGGCAGCGCCGCCGGCAGCCCCTCACTGGAGGAGTTCGCCCGCGCCTGGCAGCTCGACGTGCACGGCGGCAGCCTGCCGCGCGCGGGCGAGCGCGAGGTGCTGATCAGCGCGGCGCAGGCCGACGAGCTGGGCCTGGCGGTCGGCGACAGGCTGACGATCCTCACGCGCACCGCGGTGCTGAGCACCCAGGCGTGGACCTTCACGGTGAGCGGCGTGATCGGGACTCCGACCGGCGGTCTGCGCGGCATGCTGCTGGCGCCGCTGGACACGGTGCAGCGCTTCCTGAAGTTGACCGCGGCCGACGGCGTGACCGAGATCCTGTTGTACACCGGGAGCGAACAGGAGGTGCCGGGGCTCACCGCCGCGCTGGCGGAGGGGCTGCCGGACGGCGATCCCGGTCTGGCGGTGCAGGCGTGGACGGAGACCAGCGAGCTCTTCTCGACGCTGCAGCTCACCACCTGGGTCTTCAACATCCTCGCCCTGTTCTTCTTCCTGCTGGCCACCACGGCGATCGTCAACACTACGATGATGGTGGTGTTCGAGCGCACGAAGGAGATCGGCACGATCGCCGCGCTCGGTATGACGGGAGGCCAAATCTCGCGCCTGTTCTTCCTCGAGTCGCTGTTCATCGGCATCGCCGCGGCACTGGCCGGTGTGGCGCTGGGCAGCGCCATCGTGCTGCCGTTGTCGCAGGCAGGCATCGACTACAGCGCCGCCATGGAGGGAGTGGAGCTGAACATGTCCGACGTGTTGTACCCGCGGCTCGACGCGCGCTCCACCGTGCTGGTGTTCTGCTACGCCATCGCGGTGACCGCCGCCGCCTCCTACTGGCCGGCTCGCAAGGCGTCCCGGCTGCACCCGGCGGTGGCGCTGCGCGGGGCCCTGAGTCGATGACCGCGACCCTGTTGCGGCTGGCCCTGCGCAACCTCGGCCGTCACCGCCGCCGCACGGCCATCACCGCCGCGGCGCTGGCTGCCGGAATCGCGCTGTTCGTCTTCATGGATTCGATGATGCGCGGGATGGACTCCGAGTCGCAGCGCAACCTGGTGTGGTACGAGACCGGCTCCGGCCGCGTCGTTTCAAGCGCGCAGCACGTGGACCTGGAGCGCCCGGAACTGAAGCACGAGATGGTCGAGTATCGCCCGCTGCTCGCCGCGCTCATCGAACGGGGAGTGGCCGCGGCCCCCCGTATCCGCTTCACCGGCGAGCTGTTCTTCGGCGAGGGCTCGCTGCCGGTGCGCCTGATCGGCATCGACCCGGAGCACGATCCCGACGTGTTCCGGCTGCCCGGGAGCGTGCTGCCCGGCGGCGCCTACCTGGAGCCCGGCGTGCCGGGGCTGCTCCTGGGCGTCTGGACGGCCGCCGACCTGGAGATCGCGGTCGGCGACTTCGTCGAGGTGCGGACCCGCACCCGGCACGGCGCGGTGCAGATCCTGGAGCTGGAGCTGGTCGGTATCGTGAGCAGCCCGAACCCGACCATCAACCGGGGAGTGGGCTTCCTGCCCCTCGACGTCGCCCAGCTCGACCTCGACCTGGAGGGGGTGACGGAGATCTCGCTCGGCGCGCTGCGCGCCCGGCTCGGACGGACGCTCCAGGTGCCGGCGGGAGCGCCCCTGGAACGCGAGATCCGGCGCCTGAACGAAGACCTGGCGGCTGCCTTTCCGGGCGTGGTGGCGGTGGGCTGGACGGAGTTGGCGCGGGACTACCTGGCGTTGTTGGAGTCGGACACCGCCGGCAACAGCATCATCCTGTCCCTGGTCTTTCTGATCGCCGCGGTGGGCGTGTCCAACACCATGCTGATCGCCGTGTACGAACGGATCCGAGAGTTCGGCACGCTGCGCGCGCTGGGCATGGACGACGGCGCGATTCGCGCCGCGATGGTGGTGGAGGCGGGGGCGATCGGTCTGCTGGGATCGCTTTCGGGGGTGGCGGTGGGCGCCGTGGCCACCTGGTGGCTGGTGAACTGGGGCATCGACCTGAGCGGCCTTTACGGCGACGTGAACATCGGCTACCGGGTGACCGGGGTCTTCCGCGGCGCCTGGAACCCGGGGACGATGGTTGCGGCCGTGGTCTTCGGGATCGCGGCCAGCATGGAGATCGCGCTGCTGCCCGCGCGCCGCGCGCTCAAGCTCGACGTCGTGGAGTGTCTGCGCCATGAGTAGCGGGCGCGCCGGCACCAGCAGGTTCGATGACACAAGGAGAGGACGATGATGAAGACCCGGCGATGCGCCCGCGGCGGCACGCTGCTGCCGCTGTTGCTGCTGACCGGCGCCGTTCCCCTCGGCGCCCTGACCGGCGCAGAGGTGATCCGGAAGATGGAGCGCAACGAGCGCCATGCCTCCGTGCACTCCACCGGCTCGCTCGAGATCAGCGACCGGTTCGGCACCCGTACCAAGACCTTCATCTCCACGGCCGTGGGCGACGACCGTGCATTGCTGGAGTTCACCAACCCGGAGGAGGCGGGACAGAAGATCCTGCGCCTCGACGACGAGATCTATCTCTATTTCCCGGAGGCGGAGGAGGTCATCCACCTGCAGGCGGCGGCGCTGCGCGACAACGTCCTGGGCTCCGACTTCTCGTATGAGGACATGACCGGGGAGGGCAGCCTGCTCGACGACTACGAGGTGGAGCTCGAGGGCACCGAGCCGATTGACGGCCACGACTGCCATCGGCTGCGGCTCACCGCGACCAGGAGGGATGTGGTGTATCCGATTCAGGTCGCATGGATCGACGCCGAGCTGTTCGTCACCCGCCGCATCGAGCAGTTCTCCCTGCGCGGCCGGCCGCTGAAGCAGATGGCCATCTCCGACTACCGCGAGGTGGCGGACAAGCTGATCCCGGTGCGGATGGAGATGTCCGACCTGATGAAGAAGGACTCGCGCACGGTGTTCCTGATCGACACGATCGAGGTGGACATCGAGGTGGACGAGAGCCTGTTCTCCCTGGAGGAGCTGACCTTTTGAGCCGGCTGCGCGGCGCGAAGACGGTGGTGACGGCGGTCTTGCTGGGTCTGCTGGCGGCAGCTCCGGCGGCGGCCGACGTGCGCACGGCCGTGACCGTGGAGGCGCTGCTCGCCGGGCTGTCCGACCCGGACGACGGGATGCTGCTGGGAGGCAGCGGCAGTGCCCGGCTCGATCTGGTGGCGACCGGCAACCGCAACGTCCGCGGCCAGCTCAGCATGCGCGCCGAGCTGCGGCAGGAAGCCAGCGATGACGGCGCGGCGGTGGCCGGCGGCACGGTCGCCAGCGGCACGGTCGCCAGCGGCACGGTCGCCGGCGTCGAGGTGGAGCGCGCCTTTCTGCGGGCGCGGCTGCCGGGGTTCCGCCTCACGGCGGGAAAGACGCGGCTGGCCTGGGGCCAGGGCCGGTTCTTCAACGCCGGCGACATCCTCTTCGGACAGTCGCCGGCGTTCGCGGCCGGTGCCGGCGAGTTCCTGACCGCCGCCGAATGGCTGGTGGCGGCGTACGTGCCGTTGGGCCGCTTGTCCTTCCTGGAGCTGGTCGCGCTGCCCCCGCTTCATCCGCTCGGCATCGAGCGCACCGACGCCGGGGGCCGTGCCGTGGTGCGGGTGGGCGAGCTGACCGTGGAGGGCGGCTACCTGTATGCCGCGGCGAGCGCGGCGGAGCCGGAGGAGCGCGAGCACCGCGCCTACCTCAGCCTGAAGGGAGCGCTCGCCGGCGTCGACTGGCATCTGAGCGGCGGCACGGCGCTGCCCGCCGCAGCGGGCGTCGACCTGCGCCGCGCCGCCGGGCAAGGCTTGTTCCTGACCGGCGGCGGGCTCGCGTTCCTGGACCTCGGCCCGGAGGCCGGCGTCGTCACCGTGCTGCTGGAAGCCGGCGTGCGTCCCTGGCGGGCGTGGGACGACGCGACGCCCGCGCCGGAGGCGGCGCTCGACCACTACGGCGTGTACCTGTTTCCCGAGCTGAGCTACCGCCCGGCCGAAACGTGGAACCTGTCACTGAGCGGCGTTCTGTCGCCGGTCGACGGCTCCGGGGTCGCTGCCGCCGGCGCCTCCTGGAACATCCACCAGGGACTGACGCTCGGCCTTTATACGGCCGTGATGCTCGGCGAACGCGAGGACACCTTCGCCTGGGAGCAGCCGGGCGGAATCTCCGCCACCCTGCTCGCCCGCTACGTATTCGGATCCTCGTAGCATGAGGCCGATGCGGTACGGTTTCGGTCGTGTCCGGGCTGCGTGAGCGCAAGAAGGCGCGCACCCGCGCGCAGATCCTGGCGGCGGCCCGCCGGGTGATCGAGGAGCAGGGCTTCGCGGCGACGACCATCGAAGGCATCGCCGCCGCCGCGGAGGTGGCGGCCGGATCGGTCTACAATTACTTCGGTTCCAAGAATGCGCTGCTCGCCGCGCTGTGGTGGGACGTGGCGCACCAGACGCTCGCGGCAGCGGACGAGCGGGTGGGGCGCGCGCCGGCCGGTGCCGCGCAGTGCGTGGAGTTGCTCGCGTCGTTCGTCGAGGCGGCCGTGCTGTTCGAGCCGCCGGTGCTGCGCGAGATCCTCATCAGTGCCTTCGCGGCGCCGCCCGCCGAGCTGGCGGGATTCAAGCGCATCGACGAGGCGTTCATGGCGCGCTTGGCCGCCCTGCTCGACGAGTTGCGCGACGCCGGCGACATCCGCGCCGACGTTGACCCCGACACGGCCGCCACGCTGCTCTACGGGGCGGTCATGAGCCGGCTGCTGATCGACCTCGAGCGCCCGGGTGATCGCGACGCGGCACTCGCACGGGCAGCGCTGGCCGAACAGGTGGACCTGGTGTTCCGGGGTCTGTCCCCGTGATCGGACAGCGATCAGGTGGTGGAGCGATCAGGTGGTGGCAGTCACTGCAGCTCGTTGTGAAGCGACCTGATGATCGCATCGACCGGGCGGCGGGCAACGGGCCCGCCGGTAGTCCCGACCAGGTAGCCCGCGGTGCCCCCGAACCGCACCAGCACACGACGGTGCCGCCGCGCATGCCAGAACCGCGCGGCACGACTCTTCCAAAGCATCCCCAGGCATTGGTCGATGCAGAATGGAGTGATGTGCGCTGCGCGTCGAAACCGCGAGCCCATGAACTCCAGCGTACCGTCCGGTCTCCTGGCCGATCCCTTGTAGTGATGTGACCATCCACACCACACCATGAGCTTGCCGGTCCGAGGTAGCCGGTCGAGTGCGGCCGCCAGATTGCGGGCCTGCTGTTCCTCGCGGTCGTTCATGGCGGACACGAGCCGGTAGTCGTCCGCAGCGATGGATATGTCGTATGCGATCAGATCCCATCCATGCGCAAGGGCCGCATTCATCAGTTCGCGTAGGTCGAACTGGGCCAGATAGCCGCTGCCCGGTCCGAGGCGCCGGTCCCGATTCGCAGCCGCGGCGAACTCGGGCGTGAGGGCTTCCATCGCCAGGTACCGAACGCCGGCCGCGTGCGCCGGCTCGATCATGCGGACGCCGATGTCGCGGGTGCGTACGCAGCGCTTGAAGCCGTCGTGGGCCTCGTTCACCATCAGGACGCGACTGCGAGACAGGCCGATCTCGACCAGCTCCTCGGGACTGCGCCACGTTCGCATCGTTTCGACGTTGGTCGCTGCCGGATACCGGCGTCAATCTCCGGCCCACATCCTCGCGGTGGCCGTTACCGACCTGCTGCCGATACAGTGATCTTCCGAGCGTAAGGACATGGCTGTGCGCGAGCGATGGAAGGGAACGAATCCGGTCGGCCTGTCGACCAGCGAGTGTGTCGATCTGCTGTTGCCGGCGACAGCAGCCGACGCGCGCATTCAGGCCGTGTACCTGTTCGGCTCGCGTGCTGCCGGCGAGGGGCACGCCGACTCGGACGTGGACCTCGCCATTTACACGACGGATGAATACGAGTGGGATGACCTGTTCGCGCTGCGCGGTACGCTTACCGGCCTGCTCCATAGCGAGCGTTTGGATCTGGTCTGGCTGAACCAGGCGAAGGCGGAGGTGGCGTTCTCGGTGATCCGGGACGGCAGGCTCCTGCGGTATGCCGACGCCGATCGCCTCAACGAGTTCGAGCGAAGGGCCATCTGGCGGTATCGGGATCGCGTGCTGTACCTGCAAGGGCGCAGGAACCGGCGTCATGGTGTATCGGCCTAGGAGCCTCCTGGAGAGGCTCGAGCTGCTCCGGCAGTACGGTGCGGACCTCTCTCAGTGGGGTAGCCTCTCGCTGGACGACTACCTGGCAAGCCGGACGACCCGGTATGCCGTCGAGCGCCTGCTCTTCCTCATCGCCGGGAGCGTCCTCGACATCCTGGACCACGTGCTGAGCGCGCGGCACGAAGTGGTCAGCGACACCTACGAGGAGATCCTGACGAACGCGCGCCGGCACGACCTACTCTCTGCGGATCTCTACGGTGCGCTGCGCGGGCTGGGCGGGTTCCGTAATGTCCTGGCCCACGAGTACGTGGGCTTGGCCGATGCCACGGTGCACGAGCACCTCGTCAAGATGAATCGCGTATTCAGCGCACTCATGCGAGAGCTCGAACTGCTCGTGGAATCCAGCGACGCGCCGTAAGGCGGACGCGAGGGGAGACGCGGGTCCCCAGCCCAGGGTTCGTTGCGTCAGGCCAAGTCCAAGTGAAGCCAGACGCGGACTTCGGCAGTTGATCTTAATTGTCTTTTCCATAACGCTTTAACAAGATCCCCTCTCTGCAGCTTCGGCATGGGCAACCGGATCAAGGGGTGCCGGCGCTCGCAACTCACTCCTCTCCTCATCCAACAACTTGACAATCTAAATGAGACGCCGTATCAGTAGGACACTAAATGGGACACAGTCTCATAGTGAGGAGCTGCTGATGAGAAATCGCTACCCGGTCCACAGCGACCGAGAATCCCGGGGGATTCCAAACAGGATTCGAACCGACCCAGAGGGGCTTCCCATGGGCAAGAAGCATCCAAGGGCAGGCGTCCTGTTGCTCTGCGCCGTTCTGGCCGTCGGCGTGGCTGTGCCCCCCGTCTTCGCCGTGGGTAGTCAGGAAGCAACGGTCGAGTCTTCAGCCCAAGCGGAGACGATCATCCTGACCGACAACATCGGACGCCGCGTCGAGCTTCCCCACCCCGTGAGCAGAGCCGTTGCCGCCAACCGGTACAACAGCGAGTTGATCAGGGCGTCCGGCGCGATCGACTACATGATCGGGGCGGATCTCAACACGATTCAGGACCGGGAATACTGGAAGCACTACGACCCGGACAGCGTCATCGGGAAGAGCCAGCGTGAGCTCAACTACGAGAAGATCATCGAACTGGACCCGCAGGTGGTGATCCTTCCCCACAACGGCGCCGTCGAAGAGGCGGAAGAGAAGCTGGCACCTTTTGGCATCAAGGTGTTCGTGATCTCCGGATATGACACCGGCGACTTCGAGAACCAGATCACGAACATAGGAAAGATGTTCGCCACCGAGGAGGACGCGCAGCATTTCCTCGACACCTTCACCGAGCCGCTGGACTACATCCGTGAGCAGCTCGACGGCGTTCCGAAGAAGACGGTCTACTTCGAGACGACCCGGGAGCAGGGGACGACCTTCCCCGGCGGGTACTACTTCACGATGATCGAATACGCAGGCGGACAGAACATCTTCGCCAATCCGCCGGCCAACCTCACGGAGTCGGCCATCGACCCGGAGGCCGTCATCACGATGAACCCCGAGTACATCGTGAAGAACATCACACCGGACACGGCACGCACAGGCACCGGTGTCTACGCGCCGCCCTCGCTGGAGCAGAGAGAAGAGGAGATCCAGAAGATCAAGAGCAGACCGGGTTGGGACGAGATCGACGCGGTCAAGAACGACAATGTGTACGTCATGTCCCAGTTTGGTCACGGCGGAGCGTCAAAGATCGTCGGAGCTCTCTACGTTGCGAAGTGGATGTACCCGGAGAGGTTGCCCGATCTGGACCCGGCCGAGTACTTCCGAGCGTGGCTGGAGGACTTCCAGGGATTCAATGACCTGGACGGACACTTCTATCCCGAACCGTAGCCCGGGCTGACGGAGGCAGGGGCGCCGTCGCGCGATGGGCGGCGCCCTTGTCTGCATACCCGCCATGGATGTGAAGACGTCGCCCGGAACGATCGAGCTCAAGGCTCGCTACGAGTGGAAGCGTGTCGTGAGCCTTCTGGCTCTGACCGGCGGGGTTGGCGTGCTTGCGTTGGTATCGCTCGTCTCGTTGCAGATGGGCATCGCGGACATCTCGCTCGGCGAGACCGCGGATGCTCTCCTGAAGCTTGTGCGGCGCGAGGCAAGCATCACCGTAGAGCAGAAGATCGTGCTCCTCCTGCGGCTCCCACGGGTTGTTCTGGCTGTTCTGGCCGGGGCGGCGCTCTCGGTCTCCGGTGTCGTGATGCAGGCGCTTACGCGCAACCCGCTGGTCAGCCCATTCACGATCGGCGTTTCCTCCGCCGCCGCGTTCGGCGCGAGTGTCGCCATCGTGTTCGGCTTCGCCATCGTACCCGGCACGGTCGGCGGCGTTGTTATCAATGCGTTCTCCTTTGCGGTCCTTTGCGCGCTGTTGGTCTACGCAATCTCCTGGAAGCTTGGGATGTCGCCGGAGACACTGATCCTGACCGGCATCGCCCTGAACTACCTCTTCGCGGCCCTGACGTCCACCGTCCAGTACGTGGCCGAGGAGCACCAGCTTGCCGCCGCGGTTCAGTGGGCGTTCGGCAGTCTCAACGACGCGTCGTGGGACCAGAACCTGTTTCTGGCCGTGGTTCTGACGGTCTCGCTGCCGGTTCTCCAACATTTCTCGCTGAGCTTCAACGCCCTCACCGCCGGAGGAGACGAGCTGACCAAATCCATCGGCGCGAACCCGACGAGCATCAAGGCCATCACCGGTATGGTGGCGGTTCTCCTGACCGCTTCAACGATCAGTTTCACCGGCGTCATCGGATTCGTGGGGCTGGTCGGACCACACATCGCGAGGCTTCTGATCGGCGGCGATCACCCCCGGCTTCTGCCCTTCTCCGTGGTCATCGGCGCCATCCTGGTCGTGCTCGCCGACACGATCGGCCGCACGCTCCTCTCCCCGGTCGTCATTCCCGTGGGGATCGTCATTTCGTTTCTCGGTGTGCCGCTCTTTCTGAGCCTCATCGTCGCACGCCGGACGAGGTACTCCGGATGAGCTTGTCCGTGCGGGGCGTGCACTACGCCTACCGCCGGAGGGAGGTGTTGAAAGGGATCAGCTTCGAGGCTGCGGGGCGGGAGATTCTGACGATCATGGGGCCGAACGGGTCGGGCAAGACGACGCTGCTCAAATGCCTCAATCGAATCCACGACCCGGAGGCAGGCACGATCAGCTACGAAGGAACAGACGTGAGGCGCATGCCGCGGAGGACGCTGGCCCGCTGCATGAGCTACGTCCCGCAGGACCACGGAACGGTGTTTCCGATCTCTGTGGTCGATACGATCATGATGGGCCGGATCCCACACGCCGGGATGAGGATCAGCAAAGCCGACAGGGACGTGGCGTTTGAGGCCCTGGAACTGATGCGACTACACGGCCTTGCCTTCCGCCCCATCAACGAGTTGAGCGGTGGAGAGAGACAACGAGTGGTCATCGCACGGGCCCTTGCCCAGCAGACGCCCGTCGTGCTGATGGACGAACCAACGGGCAGCCTCGACGTCCGGAACCAGCTGGAGACCATGAGCCTTCTGCGCAGTGTCGTGGAGGACAACGGTCTGATCGCGATTCTGTCCCTGCACGACATCAACCTGGCTTCGATGTTCTCCCACCGCGTGGCCATGCTCAAAGAAGGCCGTCTCCTCGAGTCCGGCCCGGTCGAGCAGGTTATCAACGAGGCGAACCTGAAGTCCGTCTACGGTGTCGACACTGTCGTGAACAACCGCTCTTCCGAGATCCATGTCAGGTTGCTGAAACCGACGGTGCCAAACGAGGGACCGAACGATGAACGGCGGTAGTCGGGTGAGCGGGCGGCGGGAACGAACATGACACACGACCTGCGGGCGTTTCAGACCCTATGGGAGCAAGCGGTCCGGGCGGCCCGATCCGACCGGCTCGACGCCACGACGGACCGGACCTTCTGGGAACGCTACGCACCGCACTATGATAAACGTACCGGCTCCGGCGGCGAGCGCGTTACGCTCGAGTATCTGAAGAAGATCGTCCGTCCGACCGATTCGCTTCTTGATGTCGGAGCCGGCACGGGCCGTTTCGCGCTCCCGCTGTCCGAAAACGTGGAACGGATCACCGCGGTGGACCATTCACCGGACATGCTCGGGATACTGCGAAGAAAGACGACTGCAGCGGGCATCGCCACGATCGACACCGTGCAAGGCGAGTGGCCTCATGTGGACGTGGAACCCCACGACGTGGTGCTCGCTGCGTGGTCGCTGTATCGCGCCATCGACCTCGCGGCCGCACTCACCGCGTGTGTCGCTGCCACGCGTCGATCACTCGTGATCGTTGTTGGCGTGGGTGGCTCGCCGCCGCACCGCCGCCACGTGGAGGAGATCTGCGGCAGATGGAGTGAGTCAACCGTTCCCGCGCACCTCTACATCGCCGGCGTACTCTGGGAGATGGGCCTGTTGGCCGATGCCTGCATCCTACCGGCACGTCGCCGAGTCATTGGAGCCTTTTGCAAAACTACCGAGATAGCCGGATTACTGAGAGGATAGAGGCCAAATAAACGGGGACAGGCCGTCTCTCCGTAGTATCGTGTGTTCGCCAAAACCACACGCAAGAGAGAGCGGTCATGTCCCTACGTCGAATACTATCGCAATACTGGTTCGGCCTGCAAGAGCGACTGTTCCCGGCGCTCGAAGAAGCGATCGGTCCGCTGGCCGAGCGCTACCAGTCGTTGGTCACGGTGCTGGAGTTCGTGCGGGTCGAGCGGTTCCTGCCGCACTTCACCGGCCTGCCGGGGCGACCTCGGGAAGATCGTGCCGCCTTGGCGCGTGCGTTCATCG
This sequence comes from Spirochaetia bacterium, assembly GCA_965208175.1. Taxonomy (GTDB): domain Bacteria; phylum Spirochaetota; class Spirochaetia; order SZUA-6; family Bin103; genus CATQHW01. The sequence continues at coordinate 321,923 of CBDBOG010000003.1, forward strand.
CCAAGGCGGTGTTCGACATCACCACGACCCGCGCGCTGATCGAGCGGCTGGCCATCGACCGGACACTGCGGCGTCTGTGCGGCTGGAACGAGGCGCGCGAGATCCCCAGCGAGGCGACCTTCTCGCGCGCCTTCGCCGCGTTCGCCCACAGTGCCTTGCCGAACCGCCTGCACGAGGCGCTGATCGAGCACACCCTGCACGATCATCTGGTCGGGCACCTCTCGCGCGATTCGACGGCGATCGAGGGGCGCGAGAAACCAAAGCCAAAGCCACCGCAGCCGAAGCGCAAGCGCGGACGACCGCGCAAGGGCGAGCAGCGCCCGCCGAAGGAACCCCGCCGTCTGGAGCGCCAGCAGGAGATGACCCTGGCGCAGATGGTCGAAGACCTGCCACGCGCGTGCGACGTCGGCACCAAGCGCAACGCCAAGGGCCATCAGGTCTCCTGGGTCGGCTACAAGCTGCACATCGACGCGGCCGACGGTGGCATTCCGGTCAGCTGCATCCTGACTTCGGCCTCGCTGCACGACAGCCAAGCGGCGCTTCCCCTGGCGACCATGAGCGCCACACGGGTCACCAATCTGTACGACCTGATGGACTCAGCCTATGACTCGGCCGACATCAGAGCGCACAGCGCATCGCTCGGTCACGTGGCGATCATCGACGAGAACCCCCGTCGTGACGCCGCTCGCAAGCAGGCACGGCTCACCGAGGCGCTCGCGCAGCGCGCCTCAGGCTGCCGGTACGCCGAGAACGTGCGCTACCGGGAGCGCTCGAACGTCGAGCGGGTCAACGGCAGGCTCAAGGACGAGTTCGGTGGCCGCCACGTCCGCGTGCGCGGTCACGCCAAGGTGATGTGCCACCTGATGTTCGGGATCGTGGCGCTGACCGTCGACCAGTTGCTGCGCATGCTGAACTGAACCGACGCTCGTTCCCGCACAATTCTCAGGTCCAGACTCTCCTGCAGCGACGCACCCTCCGGTGGGTCCGTGCCCCAAACGGATGCCTGCATCGTCTCGCGATTTCGGCCACCATGAAGCCTCGCAGCCTCGCAGACGGAATCAACACCTCCCCGCGGCCGTTCGTCACACTGCTACCGACAAGCTTCTGGCCGCGACCGAATCATCGGAGTTTTGCAAGACCCTCATTGGAAAGACGCCAACCACGGTCGCCCGTGCACTTGCGCCGCTCGACGCCCGCGATGCGGATGTAGAAGAGCTGGCCGTCGCGCTCCGTTCACACATCCACGCAGGGGACTCCGGTTTCGAGTATCTATTCCACTACGGCGTAGGGGTGGTCACGTGGCGCAGGAACCGCGACGAGTCGGGTTTTCGTGGGAATCCCTGGGATCATGTCTGAGCGGGGAGTCGAAACGGAATCGAAACGTGAAAAACGGTGGCCGTCCAGGGGCGCCGGAATCCGCAACAGCGCACCCGCCTGCTGGCACCCGACCGCCCATTCGACCAGTGTCTCGTATTGCCAATCCTCGGAAAGTCCGCCGAACCAGTGCCCGGTTCCATCGCTTGCCAGCACATAGACAACATTGGCCACATCGCATGGGCCAAGGCAGCCACTGATCGTGAGCTGGATCGTTCCGTTGAGTTTGAGACTCTTCCAGGACTCCTTCATCATCGCCTTTGGCAATGGCGGGAATCCTCTGTCTGCTCGCCCACAACAACAGCCTTCACCCCGGCATATTCGCGCAGGAGTGGAGAAAAAGTAGGCGCGTCCGCCGATTTGCAGTAGAGTCAAGGTGTTACAAACAACACCACCACAAAGGACGGGACACGCCGTGGGTGAGACTCTACCGATCTTTTCGACGACCTTCAACGGCTCGGTGCAGGTCGAAGCGCGGGCGGACCATCTCAGCGCCGACAGCGGCGCGCTGCTGCTGCGTGAGATCATGGAGCGCACCGGCATCGTCGACTGGATGGACGAGCGGCTGCTGGATCCGCGCAATCCGCTGCTGATCACCTATCCGCTGGCCGACCTGCTGCGGACCAGCCTGTTGCTGCTCGGCCAGGGCTGGCGCGACCAGGACGACGCGGACCGGCTGCGGCACGACCCGAGCTTGCGGGTGGCCAACGACACGCGCCGCGGCGTCGCCGCGCTGGAAGCCGACAGCGTGCTGCCCTCGCAGCCGACGCTGTCGCGGTTGGTGGGCCTGTTGAGCGCGCCGACCAACCAGGAGGTCGTACGCGAGGGGATCATCGAGCTGGCGGTGCGCCGGCTGTGGAAGGACAACGGGGACCGGCGGCGCAAGCGGTTGATGATCGACGTGGACGGCCTGCCGTTCGAAGTGCACGGGCAGCAGGCCGGCAGCCAGTACAACGGCTACTACGGGCAGCGGATGTTTCATGCGCTCATCGCCAGTTGCGCCGAGAGCGGCGACCTGCTGGACGGCACGCTGCGGCCGGGCGCGGTGGGGTCGGCCGACGGGGCGCTTGAGTTCATCCGGCCGGTGGTCGAGCGCGTGCGGCGAGTGTGTGAGTCGGTGCTGGTGCGCATGGACGCCGGCTTTCCCGACGGCGAGACACTCAAGGGCCTTGAGTCGGCGCGCATCGACTACGTGGCGCGTATCCGCAACAACGCGGTGCTGGACCGCATGGCCGAGCCGTACCTGCGCCGGCCGCCTGGGCGTCCGCCGCGCGAGGGGCGGGTGTGGTGCCACGAGATGCGCTACCAGGCCGATTCCTGGGCGCACCCGCGGCGGGTGGTGCTGGTGGTGTTGGAGCGGCCCGGAGAGTTGTTCCTCGACTACTTCTGGCTGATCACCAACCTCAAGCGCCACCGCTACAGCGGCGCACGACTGCTGGGGCTGTACCGCATGCGGGGCAAGGCCGAAGGGCACATGGGAGAGTTCATGGACGTGCTGGCGCCGGCGCTGTCGTCGTCGGCGCGTGCGAAGAGCCACTACCGGGGCCGCCTCCTGGAGGCGGTCACCGAGCCGCAAGAAGCAGGCGTGCGGGCGCAGAACGAGACGCTGTTGCTGCTGAACCTGCTGGCCTACGAGGTGCTGCACGCCGGGCGGTGCGTGATGCAGCGGGCCACCGGCGTCGGCTGGAGTCTGCGCCGGTTGCGTGAGCGGGTGCTGCGGGTGGCCAGCCGCGTGGTCCGCCACGGGCGCAGGCTGACGTTCGTCATCGCCCAGGACGCCGCCCCCGATTGGCAGCGTCTGTGGGGCAAGCTTGCGGCGCTCGACTGGGCGCCAAGCTGAGGCTCAGGGGCCACTCCGATCGGTTCGCGGGCGTTCTGCTACGGGCCGTACCATGTCCGGCCCATTCGCTCGGCAGCCCGCGAATCGCCACGCGCGGCCGAATCAGGGCCCGCAGATCGCTGACCCAGCGTCTCGTCCGATCACGAGCGTCAACCGAGGTCCGCGCTCTCACCGATCCGCCCCGCGAACCCGTCTCGAATCCTCAATTCAGCCAACTTTCGGGCTGGAGCGCGAATAACCCGGGTTCACAAAGGAAGATCTGCCCCAACCGCTCGGCGCGTCTCGTCGTCAGGGATGTTCCCTGCTGAACGGTGTGGCGCAGTCGTTGTGTTTGTGCGTTGAAGTTCGGGCGATTCAGGGATTCGTCCTGCATCGACCTCAACCTGCGGCCGCCGACAGGACCTCGAAGATGACGACCCTGCCATCTTCCTGCCCAGCCGCAAGCTTGCCGCCTCTGCACCACCGCAAGCAGCTCGCAGATGATGAAAGCGCCACCCGTCCAATGACGCGGTCGTGCTTCAAAGGGTCCCACAAAAAGAGGTTCGCATCAGCATCCGCCGAGGCCAGCAACTCCCCGTCGGGCTGAAAGACCAATTGAGTCAGGTTGCTGGAATGCGCGTCGTATTGACGAGGCTTCCGCCCCATCGGCCCTCTTCCGCTGCAATCCCACAAACAAGCCGATGCGCCGCCCCCGGTCGCCAGCCATCGCCCGCTGGGATTCCAACTCAACTCACGCACCTTGGTGGGGAAGCCCCACATCTGCGCATCTTTACCCGATTTGACATGCCAAAAATGAACCGTCGAATCTTGTTCCCCGGTTGCCATGTACTTCGCATCGGGACTCCATGCCAACACAAGGCTCGAACCCTTCCACGTGTATTTCCGCGGCTGACCCTGCTTGCCAGGTACATGCAGCGTGATCCCATTGTAGGCCGCCGCCGCCACCCCGGAACCGTCCGGATTCCATCCTGCATCGGCGATGGTGCTCGAGTGATCGGAGGACTCGTAGACCCCTTCGCGTCGTTCGTTCCACAACTTGAGATGGCGGCCCGCAGCCGTTGCCAACAGGTTGCCACGAGGACTGTAAGCAGCCTTGGCAACCCAGGAATCTTGCGCTTCGAGCGAGCTGAGCTGTTGCCCCGAACTCCCATCCCACACCTTGGCCAGCCCGTCATGTCCTGCCGTTGCGAACTCCGCCCCATCGCGGCGCCAAGACAACGAGTTGGCCCCATCGGCATGTCGACCTATGAGCTGGGAGTGTCCCGAATCGCCGTGATCGTCGATCAGGAACACCGAACCTTCCACCGCTACCGCGGCCAGTCTCGAGCCGTCCGGGGACCATGCCAGATCGATGATGTAGTCGCCCAAGGCTACACGCCATGACTCTGCAAGCAGCCCGCTATCCGGCATCGAAGCGCCTACGTCAAGCAGGACTCGAAGCCCGCGTTCAGTGCCTCGCGATTCAAGTTGCGACCGATGAAGATAAGGGAATTCGCCCGCTCGCCGTCGCGCCAAGGCCGATCCATACGCCCATCGAAGAGCATGTGAACGCCTTGGAACACGTAGCGCGCCTCAGCGCCCCGGAACGACAAGACGCCCTTCATCCGGAAGATATCGGGCCCTTGATTGGCAAGCAGATCGCTTAACCACTTCTGAAATTTTCGGAGATCGAGATCACCTGGCGTGTTGATTCCGACGGATGTCACTTCCTCGTCGTGCTCATGGTCCGGCTTGTACTCGCGTACCAAGAGGGAATCGATGCGGTTTCCCCTGGCATCGCTGAGAAACGCTTCGAACTCATCGGGATGATGCTCGGTGAACAGCACATAGGGACCTGCCGATGGGACCCGCAATATGTAGTCAATCTGCTCTCCCTCAAGACTGAGATGACTCAGCTGGTCGCCTGGCGCGATCGCTGCACCGGGACCTAGAGCGACTTCACTGTCCGAGAAGACCCGGACCGCTTTTTCGACGGTGTCGCGCATAGCGGATTCGCTGGCGTCGGCAGCCGCCCTGAAGTTGAGATTCATCGCTGGATCAGGGCCAGGCTTCAGAACTAGCCGATAATTCCCTGCCCGGAGCTCATACAGACCACTCCACTCGAATGGATACTCAGGTTCCATGAACTTGGGATCGACCTCGAGAGCGCGATCAAGGTCAAATCCCCCGAGGTTGAGCACCATATCCATATCCACGGCCGCATCGCGTGTGCGATAGATCGTGGCAGCCGAATTCATCGAGTGGATTCGAGCTTCCAGTTGATCGAGCTCTTCCGCTGAAACCAGATCGATCTTGTTCAACAAGATGACATCGGCGAACGCGATCTGCTCTTTGACTTCATCGTTTTCGTCGATGTGCAGCAACACATGCTTGGCATCGATCATCGTCACGACCCCATCCAGGCTGAGCGCTTCGCGGAGCTCATCATCCATGAAGAATGTCTGCGCGACGGGACCGGGATCAGCCATCCCGGTGGTTTCGATCATGATGTGATCAAACTTGTCACGACGTTTCATGAGATTGCCAAGGATGCGAATCAGATCTCCACGGACGGTGCAACAGATGCAGCCGTTGTTCATTTCGAAGATCTCTTCTTCGGCCCCGATCACCAGATCGTTGTCGACACCAATCTCGCCGAACTCATTTTCGATCACGGCGATTCGCTTGCCGTGGTTCTCCGACAGGATGCGATTGAGCAGCGTGGTCTTGCCCGATCCCAAGAAACCGGTGAGCACGGTCACCGGAACGGTGGAGGTTGTATCTGACATCGGATAATACTCCGTAATTCATTGATTCAGGAACGAGATGAAGTGTCTAGGCGCCTGCCGGAGGCTTCTTGGCGGCTAGTTCAACAACATCGGCGAGGGTGATATCGGGCATCGCTTTATGAAGCTTCCACTGACGCGGCTCCTTGTCTTGCTCCATCGCGGCAACGACCGTTTCGAGTGGCGGGCAACCAAGTTCGCGGCACTCAAGCTCCATGACGGTCACGGTCGCCCCCGCTGAGATCGGCAAGCACTCGTACGCCCAGTCCTTTATCTGTCGGATCAAGGATGGGTCGCGTCTAGGACGGCCTAGCAGCATCAACAGCTCCGGCGGATTCGAGCTTCACGCGGGTCTCCGGGTTGATCGAGTACGAGGTGGCCGTCACTGGCGCCCCTGGTCAATGACCGGCTTGCGGTAGAGGGGTCCATCGAGTAGCGCCGGCAGGGCTGCTGTCGGCCGTTGATCAGATGGAAGCATCCTGTCCTTCGAATGATACTGGGTATCATACGTGCTGGGCATCGGAGATGTCAAATGAACGAGACGGAGTATCATTTCATCGGGCGGGCGATGGTGTTACTCTGTGCTCGTGAGTGCTGATCACCATGAGGCCGACCTCCGGTACGCCGTGACGCGGCTGTCCGAGTCGGGGGCCAAGGTGACTCGTGCCAGGCGCGCGGTTTTGGAGGTGATGGCCGACTCCAGGAAGCACCTGAGCTCGACGGAGATCGTTGCGGGCGTGCTGGAGCGGGCGCCGAGTGTGGGACGGGCGAGCGTCTTCCGCACGCTCGACCTTCTTTCCCGGCTGGCGATCGTGCGACCAACCTTCCTCTCGGGGCGCGCCCCGGTGTACGTGCTGATGTCGGAGGACGGCCACCACGCACACATCGTCTGCCCCCGGTGCCTGAATGTGATCGAGATCGACGAGTGTCACGTATCCGACGCGTTGAGCAAGATTGCGCAGGAGCATGACATCCACGTGGCGGGCCATCTGTTGGAGGTGTACGGCTTGTGTGCCCCGTGCCGGTAGGCACTGGAGGACGACGAGAGCTGAGCGACTCCTGTCACCAACCAGCAGGGCCGGACGCCCAGTTCACCGACGCACCCACGAAAGCGGTTGCCCGGCCAGCGAGGCCGCCATCGCGTCGAGGTCCTCTCGGGTCACCTCCAAGTGCCGGGTGCCGAAGGCGATGCGGCCCTCCTCCAGGCGGATGTGCCGGCCGGAGGTGATGTCGGTCGGCTCGTGCTGGGGGACGACCAGCAGGTGGGCGTGCGGGACGCCGAACCCGTGCACGACCAGGCCGACGCGCTGCGGGCGCAGCGTGCGGCGGATCGCACGCGACAGCCGCTGCGCGACCAGCAGAATGTGCGCGGCCAGGTCGTCCGGGAGGTCGCAGAAGTGATCGATGTGCTCCTTGGGAATGACCATCAGCTCGCCGGGACGCGCCGGGCGGATGCCCATGAAGCCCAGGGAGACGTCGTCCTCGTGCACGCGGCTGCACGGCTCCCGGCCGGCCACGATCCGGCAGAAGACGCAGTCGCCCACTAGTACCCCATCAAACTGTTGTTTGGGGGTGCGTGCTACGTTACTCGACCTCGTGCGCGCTGTTCCAGCGCGCTTGAAGCCCGTGTAGCCACCCATGTCACCCGTCGACATCAGTTTGATGGGGTACTATCCCTTGACCGCGCCCAGCACCAGGCCCTTGGTGAAGTAGCGCTGCAGGAACGGATAGACCAGCAGGATCGGCACCATGCCGATGAAGATCTGCGCCGCCTTCGAGTTCTCGTCGGAGATGAACTTGAAGAACTCCTCGTCGGCGTAGTCCAGGTCCACGGAAGTGAGGTCGATCAGGATGGTGCGCAGGTAGGTGGCGAGCGGGACCTTGCGCGGATCGTGCAGGTAGATCAGCCCGAAGAACCACTCGTTCCAGTGGAACACCAGCACGAACAGGGAGATGGTGGCGATCGCCGCGGTGGAGACCGGCAGGTAGACCCGCCACAGGATCTGCAGGTGGCCGGCGCCGTCGATGAACGCCGCCTCCTCCAGCTCTACCGGGACGCGCCGGAAGAAGTTGAGCAGCAGGATGATGTTGAACACCTGTGTGGGCAGCAACGGGATCAGGAGCGACCAGAAGCGGTTGATCATGCCCATCTTCAGCACCACGAAATAGGTCGGGATCAGTCCGCCGTTGAACAGCATGGTGACGAACAGGAACCACATATAGGCGGACCGCCAGGGGAAGAGCTTCTCCCGCTTCGACAGCGCGTAGGCGGTGATGCAGTTGAACACCATGTAGATCGGCAGGGCCGCGCCGAGCCGCAGGAAGGAGACGCCCACCGAGCGCAGGAACTCCACGCGGGTAGCGACGAACTCGTACGCCTTGGTGTTGAACCCCACCGGCCACAAGCCCACCAGGTTGGCCACCGCGGCGGCTCCGGTGCTGAACGACACTGCCAGGATGTGCAGCAGCGGGATGAAGCAGACCGCCGCGTACAGCGCCATCAGCGTGTAGTTGCCGGCCTGGAACGCGATCCGGCCCGGCCCCACGCGCTTGCGCAGCCGGCGCGAAGCATCCGCGCGCGGTTCGACCGTTGCCTGCGCCGCCATCAGAAGATCCGGTAGTCGGCGTAGCGCACCGCCAGCCAGTAGGACAGGCTGATCAGCACCAGCGAAACCACGGACTGGAACAGCCCCACCGCCGCCGCCACGCTGTACTGAAACTCCAGTATGCCGACGCGGTATACGAACGTGCTGATGATGTCGCCGGTCTCGTACACCACCGGGCTGTACAGGTTGAAGATCTGGTCGAAGCCGGCGTGCAGGGCTTGGCCCAGGCTGAGCACCCCGAGCAGCACGATCACGTGGCTGATGCCGGGAATGGTCACGTAGCGGGTCTGCTGCAGGCGGCTGGCGCCGTCGATGGAGGCTGCCGCGTACAGGTTCTCGTCGATGCCGGTGAGCGCCGCCAGGTAGATGATCGTGCCCCAGCCCACCTCCTTCCACAGGTGGGTGGTGATGACCGTGAACCGGAACCAGCGGTTGCTGCCCAGGAAGAAGATCGACTCGAAGCCCAGCCACTCCAGCACGCCGTTCACCATGCCGCCGGTGGGCGACAGGATCACCAGGAAGATGCCGCCCAGGATGACCCACGACAGGAAATGGGGCATGTAGATCACCGACTGGATGGTGCGCTTGACCGGCATGTTGCCCATCTCGTTGAGCAGCAGCGCCACGCCCACCGGCAGCGCCAGGCCGAGCACGATCTTCCAGGCGGAGATCACGAACGTGTTGAAGATGACGTTGCCGAAATTGGGCAGGGAGAAGACGTAGCGGAAGTTGTCCCAGCCGACCCAGGGCTGCCGGCCGAACAGGCCGAGCGCCGGGTCGAAGTACTGGAACGCCATGGTGGCGCCGTACATCGGCAGGTAGGCGAAGATCGCTACCACCACCACGGCCGGCACCATCATCAGGTGCAACGGCGCCGCCGGCGGCCGGTCGCGCCGGCGGCGCCAGAAGCGGCGGAGCTCGGGGCGCACGGTGGCGCTCACGTCCCGCTCCGCCGCGTCGAAGTCGAACCGATTACCGAGAACTCCCTACTTCGTGGTCTGCCACCACTCGTTGACCTCGTCGGTGACGTCCTGGCCGCCGAGCCGGTACCAGTCCTCGACGAAGGTGTCGAACGCCTCCAGGGCCTCCTCGCCGATGATGATCTTGGCGAAGATCTCCTCCTTCATGGAGTTGAGGGTGGCGCCGCGCTGAATGTAGGCGGGGCCGAGCGGGCCATAGAACTGGTTGTACACGAAATGGTCGGAGTCGTAGAGCTCGCCCACCGTGATCATGGGGCTGCCGGGACCGTTGACGCGGTAGGAGATCCAGTTCTGGGTGACCCCGGTGTCGCCGTCGGCAAAGGCCTTGACCTCGTTGAACGCCTTCATCTCGCGGCCCTCCGACAGCCGCGAGGTGTCCCCGTCCTCGAGCGCGGCGTTGATGCGCACGGACAGGTCGTGGCCGGCGAACATGCGGATGTTGTGGAACAGCCGCACGTGGTTGATGACGATGCCTTCGTCGTACTCGTTGAGGTCGGCGTCGCGGGTCGATCCGTGCACGTAGGTGTGGTTGTAGAGCTTGATCATCGCTTCCGGGTTGGGATAGTCGGCGCGCACGGCGAAGAACGTGGGCGGCTTGAGGTTGGACGGCGACAGGGCCACCGATCCCTCCTCGGAGGGCAGGTTGACCCAGTGCCAGTCCTCGTCGGGGTGGTTGTCCCGGAACTGCCGCAGCGGCCACGCCGGGTTCCAGCGCTCGCCGTACAGCAGGCCGTACTTGCCGGCGGCCACGTCGCCGTAGGCGGCGCCGCGGTCCTTGACCACGAACTCGGGATCGAGCAGCCCGTCGTCGAACATCTCGCGCAGCTTGCCGAGCGCGGTGCGCACCTCCGGCTGCACGCCGGCGAACTCCAGCCCGCCGTCGCGCTCCAGCCACATGTCGGCGATGAAGTTGGCCGGGTAGGCGCCGTACCCGGCGAAGAAGCCCTCGCCCAGGAACTTGAAGTCCTTGTCCAGCGGCAGGCCGAAGGTGTCGTCCTTGCCGTTGCCGTCCGGGTCCTGCGTGGCGAACGCGCGCGCCAGCTCGATCACGTCGTCCATGGTCTCGGGATCGGGCAGGCCGACCGCGTCCTGCCAGTCGTCGCGGATCCACAGGTACTTGGCGAACGGCTGCCGGTTGTAGTCGGGGAGCGCGTAGAGCTCGCCGTCCACGGAGCCCGCTTCGAGGGTGATCGGGCTCCAGTCCAGGTGCTCGCGCAGCTCCGGCAGGATGTACTCCTCGTAGAGTGCGCCAAGCGGCGCCAGCTTGCCGGCGCGCGCCAGCGACACCAGCTTGTCCTGCTCCAGCAGCATGATGTCGGGCAGGTCCGCCGAGGCGATGGTGACCGCGATCTTCTGGTCGTACTGGTCGTCGGTGCGGGCGATCCAGAGCGGATTGACTTGGATGCCGAGCTCGTCCAGCCAGCTCCGCGTCCACGGGTTGTTCTCGAAGCTGTCGCCGTCGGCGAACTGCTGGTCCACCAGCACCTGGGCGACAATGCTGACCTCGATCGGCGGGTCGTACTTGCCGAGCGGCCCCGGCGCCATGGCGACGGCGGCCTCCTCCGACGCCGGAGCGGCGAAGGCGACGCCGCCGGCGACACACGCCGCCAGCAACGCGATGGCCATACGCGATTTCATGTGTGTTGATCCTCCTGTAAGCCGCTGTCGTGTTTGACGCGGCCGGGCGGGAATATAGACGAATTGACCTTCCGGGCCTACGGCCTACGGCAGGCGGTAGGGGCGGTACGGAGCCTCGTGGGAGGGGCCGGCGGTGGCCCACAGGGTCCGGGAGCGCAGGTCCAGCACCAGCGAGGACAGGGTCTCCAGGGAGGTGATGCGGGTGTCCCCGGGGCGCGGCGTCTGGCAGATGCGGTCGTCGCCGTCCCGGTCGGCCAGCCAGGATTCGAGCGTCCCTGGCGACACGTCGCGGGCTCCGCCGGTCAGCTCGCTCCAGCGCCGGCCGCGGCGCAGGCTGTTCTCGAAACCGGACGGCTCGTCCGCCTCGCGGCAGTGGTTGGTGTGCCAGTACAGCTCGGCAGGCGCCAGGTCGCGCCGGACCGGGCCGGCCGGTGTGTACTCGATCTCGCAGCCGGCGCCGGCGGCCTGAGCCGCGATCACGTTCACTGTCGCCAGCGGCGGGTTCCGGGTGAGGATTGCCCCGGCCTCCTCGATCGACGCGCACTGCAGCGCCGTGCGCTTGAGGCCCACGTAGAGCTGGTCGCCGGTCGCGTGCCTGGCCGTGCAGTCCAGACCGGCCGCCACCAGGCCGAGCCCGGCGGAGTTCAGGCCGAACTTCCCCGGCTGCCCGCACTCGCTGATCATCACGTGGTCGGGCCCGTCGTCGCACCGGCTGCGCAGGATCACCCGGAAGGCCGCCACCTCCGGCCGCCAGTCCCAGTTCTGGCCGAGCAGCGTGGCGCCGGTCGTCGACCGTTCCGCGCCCACGAACACGTTCGAGCACTCGCCGAGCGCCACCTCCGTGAAGGCGATCTCGTAGCGCGCCGAAAGTGCGTAGACGTCGTGCAGGTGGCAGCGGGACCCCTCGGCGATCCCCTCGAACTCGGCGGCAAGCAGCGGGTTGAGCCGGTGCGTGGGCTCGACGAAGCGCGCGGCGCGGCGGCGCACCTCGGCGCCGGTCAGCCCGAGCCGGCCGAACAGCCCGGCGTAGAACGCGACCGCCTGCTCGATCTGCCGGCTGAGGGCGCGCCCGTGCTGCCGCCCGCGCTCGGCGCTGGACCCGCGCAGCTGGACGACCGGCAGGTCAGCCATGATCGGCCGTTCGCGGCGCAGCTTGATCGGGGAGCATCAAGGGCGTTACACCGGATGGAGGAGAAGAAGGCATGCCGTCACGGAACCCCAGGATCAACATTGTCGTCGATCCCCAAGTCTACGAGCAGATCAAGCAGCTTGCCGAGAAGACGGGGTGTATCGATCTCGATCGGCGACCTCCGTGCCCGGGTTCGGGCTCTGTCCGAGGATGGTTCGGGCCGGCCTTGGGATCGGTGATGGGGCCGTCCTCGGCGGATCCCAAGGCTGCGTGGCTGCGCCCGCCGATGTATGATCGCATCCCTTGAACGGGACCGAGTTTCTGAGACGCGTGAGGCGCTACGCCAGGAAGCGTCGACTGGAGTACCGGTTCGACCGGCGTCACGGCAAGGGCAGCCATGGCCGCGTCCACGTTGGCGGGCGCTTTTCGACCGTTCCGCGTAAAGAGCTCGGGAAGGGGCTGTTGGCGGCGATGTTGAAGGATCTCGGAATCGACCAGGAGGATTTCTGATGCAGTACCTCTATCCGTGCGTCCTGACCCCTGAGGAAGAAGGCGGATATGCTGTCTCCTTTCCCGACGTAGCGGGGGCGCTGACGTGCGGCGACGACCGGGCCGAAGCGCTCGCGATGGCCGAGGATGCATTGGTAGCCGCACTGGCTGGGTATGTCCGGGAGCAATGGGACATTCCGGTGCCGAGCACGACCGGCCACGGCCAGGAACTCGTCGCCGTGCCACCCATCGCGGCTGCCAAGCTGGCCCTCTACACGGCCATGCGGCGGCAACGTGTCACCAAGGGCGAACTCGCCGCCCGTCTGGAACTGGATGAGCCCGCCGTGTGCCGGCTCGTCGATCCCGACCAACGCTCGCCCCTTCGCCATGTGGAACGGGCGCTACGGGCTGTCGGGCGCTCGCTGGTGGTCGGCGACCGGGCGCACGTATGATGTCTCGGGGCACGTAAGCGAGGCTGATTCTATCCGGCGGCGAAGCGGCCGGTGTTGGCTTCGTCATGGTACTTGTTGATGCCGGGGACCTCGCGCATGCCGTGCCAGACGCCGCGGAACAGGGTGCGGCGGAGCGGCGGCATGGCGGCGATCACCTCCGGCGGCGGACAGCCCTTGCCCCACTTGGCGTTGACGGTGTTGTAGCACGTGAACAGGCTCAGCCGGTCGCGCGTGCCGTTCGTCCAGCGGGTGCCGGTGTGGCAGAGCGCCTCGGTGAATATGACCGCCGAGCCGGCCGGGCAGGAGTAGGTCTCCCACAGCGCGCTGTCGCGGCCGGACAGCGCCTCCGGGCGCGGAAACGCGCTCTTGTGGCTGCCGGACAGGAACAGCGTGCCGCCCTCGCCCGCGACGACCTCGTTCAGCTCCCACACCACGCGCACCAGGCCGGCGTGGATGCGGCCCGGATGCATCTGGTAGAGGTGGGAGTCGCCGCAGAAGTTGAACAGGCCGTTGCCGCCGTGCGGGGCGAAGTTGTCGTGGCCGGCCTGCCGGTGGCTGGTGTAGGTGTGGTCGAAACGGAACCCGTAGCAGTCCTCTGCCGCCAGCGGCGGGTGGGAGATGATCTCGTTGAGCACGCCGACCACCGCCGGCGCGTCCAGCAACACCTGCGACGGGCCGCCGTGGTTGTCGCGCTCGGCCTCAGGCAGCTCCTCCGGGTGGTACAGGAAGCGCATCTGGTGCTCGCGGATCGGCTCGAGCTGCGCGTCGTCGAGCAGGCCGGGCAGGGCGATCCAGCCCTTCAGGTCGAACAGGTACTTCTGCTCATCGCTCATCGGCACGACCGGCAGCCCGTCGCCGTTCACCGCCGGCAACTGCATCCTTCCCTCTCCATGCATACGGTACGGTACCGCGTCGACGCTGCCGTCGATACACTCGATGGTAGCGCCCCCGAGAATGCGATAGGGACGACTCATGCTGCGCAGGGCAGCGTCTCCGGACTCTCTGCGCGTCCCGAGTGACGGAGAGGAATTTGTTCCCTGAGTCACGCACCGATTCTCGACCTGCTCTTGCGGAACCGATCGAATCCGTCCGCAATTCACGTCGTGAGACAGGCAAGGGAAGCGGATCACGCTGAGGAGTGCACCTTCGGGCCCGAGCGTCCGCGTTCGGTGCGCTTACGTGGTAGTGCGTCGTCAGTCGTGAACCCGAAGCCATGGCATCCTCGCGCACTTCCGTGCCTGGCGCTGCTCGCGATCGCCGGGTGCGACCTCATGGACATGCAGGAAGAAGCCCGGAAGCCGGCAGAGCCACCCTCGGTCGAGTCCGCTGTGTGCACCGGCCGGCCCGTTCCGACACGGGAGGACTGGGCCTATGGCGTTGACTCCCTCGGGGATGAGGAACTGGACTTCACGAGGTACGAACGGGACGCTCTCGACCGGCTGCACGAGGAGGGCTGGAACGGCAACGGCGTCCAGGTGATCGTCTACGACTTCTTCCCGAGGACGGTCAACCCGGCCACGGTACGGCCGTGGCGAACATCACGCGCCACTACGCGCCGAATGCGAGGTTCGTGTATCGCGACACGCAAGATGAGCGGGGTTATTCGGCCGATAACCCGTCCAAGCTCAACATCGTGAATGCAGCCGTCGGCGTCGAAAACCTGGACGGCCAGGATCGGCTCCCGGTAGACCAGTCGCGGGCACTCAGAGACGACTCCACCGGCGGCCGGTACGCTGCGTTGTTGGTGTGGGCAGCCGGCAACCTCACCACGGCGTTGCCCGGCGACGATCCTGCCAACGCGATTCCCGCCATTCGCGCCAACGCGTTCGTCGAGTCATACGCCGAGAGGGGCTGGTTGCATGCCAAGAGCGCGCTCGTGGTCGTCGGCGCGGTGGACCATCGTGCGGCCGACGATGGCTGGGTCCTGTCCCATGAATCAGGCGGCCATTCCCCCCGCGCGGGGGTGGCACGGCACGCCTTCATCGTCGCCCCGGACGACAATCGGGCATCATCGTTCACCGGCACTTCGTTCGAGCTCCACGCGTTTCGGGGGCGCTTGCCATGCTGGCGCAGAAGTGTCCGACCCTCACCTCCGAGCAGCTCGCGTTCATTCTCCTGATGTCGGCGCGCGACCTGGGCGCTCCGGGTGTGGACGAGGTCTACGGGCACGGCTTGATCGACCTGGAGAATGCGATGGCACGGGCGAACGAGCTGGCGGCCACGTACGACGACTACGACTCGACCGTTCCCGCGGATGGCCGGTAGAGACGACGGAACGGGCCGGTCGCGCTGACTGCCGCACGCACGGCCGGCCCGGTGCGCGCCCGTCAGCGCCGCGCTGCGATCAGGGCGAGCGTGCGCGCCATCTCGTTGCCGACGATCTGCATGCCTTCGTCGATCCCCATGCCGGGCCGCGCCAGCACCCAGGCCGGCTCGGCGGCCAGCGCCAGGTGGGCGATGACCCGCGCCGACTGGTCGGTGTCCGCGCAGGAGCCGCCCAGGATCGGGCGCACGCCGGCGGCCTTGCAGTCCAGGATCGCCCGGCCGGCGTTGAGGATGGAGCCCAGGTCCGGGCTCTTCACGTTGACCATGTCCACGGCACCGGCGGCGAGGAAGGCGCGGATGTCGGCCAGCGTGTTGGCCCACTCGTCGACGATGATCGGAACGCGCGGCTCGCGCGCGGAAAGCGCCTCGCGCAGGGCTGCCAGCGTCTCGATCTGGGCGCTGCGCGAGTCCATCAGGACCGGCGTCTCCACGCACAGCCGGTGCGGCAGCGCCCGCTCGCCCAGCCCGGCGAGGTAGTCGGCCATCCGCCCGACGTCGTGGCCGAACGCGACGCCGACCATGCCGTACACGTCGATATGCAACTCCGGCCGGTAGTCGGCCGGCGCGTGGCGGGCGATGCGGTCGGCGATCCAGCTCACGTACTCCTGCAGCCGCTCGCCCTTCGCTCCCAGCACGTCCAGGTCGTTGATCAGCCCGTGCGGCAGCACGTCGGCCCGCTTCATGATCGCCTTGTCGACGCCGTGGTGCCGCTCGTCGCCGCATTGCACGTTGATGGCGACCGGCGCGGCCGCCACCGGCCGGCCGAAGTGGGCGGCCAGCACCTCCGCAGCGGTGCGCCCCTGTGCGACCGCGACCGCCTGCGCCAGCGCCTGCGATGCGCCGTAGAAGGCGGCGTTGCGGTGCAGCCGGTCGTCGAGCGGCAGCGCCTCCAGCTCCGCGCACATCTCCGGCAGGCCGCCGATCGTCCGCCCGCGCAGGTGGTCGGCGATCGCCTGCAGGTGCGGGAGCTGCTCGGCTGCCCGGAACAGGCCGTGCCTGCCGCCGGCCGCCGAATAGGCGACGCTCATGCCGTCGCCGGCGACGGTGGCGCCGCCCTCCAGGCGCAGGATCAGGGAGAACGCCTCGCTCGGCTGGCGGATCGCGTCGAAGCCGGGCGCCTGCGGCGTTCCCGGGTAGAGGTAACCGTCGCGGTGGGCGCCCGCGCGGATCGCCTGGAGATCCTCGTTGTAGTGGCCGCCGCGAGCCGGGATTACCACGGCCTGCTCGATACGCATGCCGGGCAGTATCAGCGGCGCTGGCAGCGCGGGCAATAGAAGGTGGATCGGCCGCCGGAGCGCAACGCGCGGATGGCCGCACCGCAGCGCGGACAGGGCAAACCGGCGCGGCCGTAGGCGGACAGCTCGATCGCGAACAGCCCGGGGTCGCCGCCCGGCGTGCGGTAGTCGCGCAGCGTGGTGCCGCCGGTGTCGATGGCCCGCTGCAGGATCGCGCGGACGGCATCGGCGACCCGCTGCAGGCGGACGCGGCCCAGCCGGCCGGCCGGCGTGCGCGGATGCACGCGGGCGGCCCAAAGCGCCTCGCTGGCATAGATGTTGCCGATGCCGGCGACGATGCGGCTGTTCAGCAGCAGGTCCTTGATCGCCACTGTGCGCCGGCGGCTCGCCGCGAACAGGTAGGCGCCGTCGAACCAGGCGCCGAGCGGCTCCGGTCCCAGTCCGGCCAGCAGCGGGTGCTCGTCGGGCGCCGTGGCCACGTGCAGCGATCCGAACCGGCGCGGATCGCGCAGCCGCACGGCCAGCCCCGAGCCCAGCACCACGTCCGCGTGGTCGTGCTTGGCCGGCGGCGTCCCCGCCTCGACCACCAGCAGCCGCCCGGACATGCCGAGGTGGGCGATCAGGCTCTCGGCCCCTGCGTCGACGATCAGGTACTTGGCCCGCCGCCGCACGTCCCGCACCGTGCGCCCGGCCAAGCGCGGCGCCAGGTCCTCCGCGACCCGCCAGCGCAACCGCGGCTCGCGTACGACGACGCGCTCGATGCGCTGCCCCACCAGCACCGGCCGCACACCCTGCGAGATCGTCTCAACCTCCGGCAGCTCCGGCACGCCCTGCACGCTACGCCCCCTAGCACAGAAATACCAGAGCGCTAGCGGTGCGCTAGCAATCGTCCGGGACCGTACCCGCGAATCCTGAGCATCGCGAGGAGAAGCATGCGACCCAACCGAATCATAGCGGCAGCCCTGGCGGCGGCCATGGCGCTCACGGCGATGACCGTCCTGGCGCAGGTGTCGGTCGACCCGGCCCTCACCGTGTACGAGCAGGTGCAGGGCGTGTCCGGCAGCGTCAAGAGCGTCGGCTCCGACACCATGAACAACACCATGACGCTGTGGGCCGAAGGCTTCCTGGGGATGTACCCGAACGTCCGCATCGAGATCGAGGGCAAGGGGTCCTCGACGGCGCCGCCGGCGCTGATCGCCGGAAGCTCCCAGTTCGGCCCGATGAGCCGCCAGATGAAGGCGGCCGAGGTGGACGAGTTCGAGAGCAAGTACGGCTATCCGCCGACCAGCCTGCCGGCCGCGATCGACATGCTGGCCGTCTACGCCAACAAGGACAACCCGATCTGCGCGACGGGACTCACCCTGCAACAGGTCGACGCCATCTTCTCGACCAACCGCCTTCTCGGTCACGAGAGCGACATCCGCACCTGGGGCCAAGCCGGCGTGACCGACGGCGCCTGGGCCGACCAGCCGATCAGCTTGTACGGCCGCAACTCGGCGTCCGGCACCTACGGGTACTTCAAGAAGAGCGTGCTGGGCAACGGCGACTACAAGCCGTCCGTGAAGGAACAGCCCGGCAGCTCCTCGGTCGTGCAGGGCGTCGCCAGCGACGCTCCCGGCATCGGCTACTCCGGGATCGGCTACCTCACCGCCGACGTGTGTGCGGTGCCCGTGGCCCATGACGCCTGGTCCGACCCGATCCCGGCCACCCCCGAGTATGCGTACACCGGCGAGTATCCGCTCTCCCGCTTCCTGTACGTGTACGTCAACCACCGTCCCGGCAGCGACCTCGACCCGTTGCGGCGCGAGTTCGTCCGGTACATGTTCTCCACCGAGGGTCAGGAGGACGTGATCAAGGACGGGTATTACCCGATCACCAACCAGATCGCCTCCGAGGCGATGGAGGCGCTGGGCATCTGAGCGAGTCCGGCGGAGGGGCGTTCGGCATATGAGCCAGCCGGCGTTCACGGGATACCGGCGCGCGCACAAGACGCGCGCCGGTGTGCGTATCGCGGAGGTCGCCTCCAGGTCGGTCATCACGATCGGCGGGATCGGCGTGATCGCCGCGGTGTTCCTGGTGTTCGTGTTCCTGGCCTCCGTCGTGGTGCCGCTGGTGGGCCGCTCGCGGCTGGAGTCGGCGGTCTCCCAGTCGGGATCCGGCCAGGGGCCCGCGGGTTTCCCCGCCGCGGTGGACCGCTTCGTGCTGGTGGACGAGTTCCGCGTGGCGGCCGCCGAGCTGGTCGACGGCGGGCGGGCGCTGCGGCACTTCCGCATCGACACGGGCGTCCCCGACGGCATGCTGCTCGAGGAGGTGCCGCTGTTCGACGAGCAGCCCACCTCCCTGACCTACTCGGACGACGGCGGCTGGCTGGCCGCCGGCTTCGCCGACGGCACGTTCCGGCTCGGCCAGGTGCTGTTCGAGACCGCGTTCTTCGAGAACGAGGACGTGCCGGCCGGGCTGCACGCGCTCCGCGAGGGCGAGGTCGGCGTGCTCGACGACGCGTCGATCCAGCGCACGCCGATCGGCCAGTTGCGTCTGCAGCGGCTGGAGGCGCACATCCGGGACCCGGTGGCGAGCGGCCACGCAGGCAGCGTCCTGCTGATCGACCAGACGGTGCGCTCGGTCGGGCCGGTGATCGCCATGGTGACCGATGACGGCGTGATGCGGATCAGCGCCGTGACGCGGCGGCGCAACATCCTCACCGGCCGCGTGACCGCGACCGTGCGCGGCGGCAGCGCCGCGATTCCCGACTTCGGGCGCGCCGTCCCGCTGTCCCGCGTGCTCGTCAGCGGCAACGCGGATGCCGTCTACGTGCTCTGGCAGGACGGGGCGTTCGTGCGCTTCGATACCCGCAACCTGCGCGAGCCCGTGGTGGCCGCGCGCGGCGACGTGCTGCGCGACGATGCCGTGCGCCTCACGGTGGCCCGCTTCCTGCTGGGCCGCGATACGCTGCTGATCGGCGACAGCCGCGGGCGCGTCCGTACCTGGTTCCGGGTGCGCGACGAAGACGCCGCGACGGCCGACGGGCTGCTGCTGGTCAACGCCCATACGTTCGACGGCCCTGCTGTGCCTGGCGGCCCGGCGGCCGTCACCAGCATCGGCAGCTCGTCGCGCAAGCGCATGATCGTCGTGGGTTACGTGGACGGCAGCGTGCGCAGCTTCTACGTGACCAGCAACGCGTTTCTGGCCGAGGCGCGGCCCTTCGCCGGCGTGCCGATCACGGCCGTCGCGGCGAGCCCCCGCGACGACGCGATCGCGGCCGTGACCGACCGGGGATTCGCGCTGCTGGCGCTGGACAGCCCGCACCCGGAAGCCACCGTGCGATCGATCTTCGCCAAGGTCTGGTACGAGGGCAACCGCGATCCCGAGCACGTCTGGCAGTCGTCGAGCGGCACCGACACGTTCGAGGCCAAGTACGGGCTGGTCCCGCTGATCTTCGGGACGATCAAGGCGACCGTCTACTCGATGCTGTTCGGGGTGCCGCTGGCGCTGCTGGCGGCCATCTACACCAGCGAGTTCCTGCCCAGCAGGCTGCGTGCGCGCATCAAGCCGATCATCGAGATGATGGCCAGCCTGCCGAGCGTCGTGCTCGGCTTCCTGGCCGGCCTGGTGTTCGCGCCGATCGCCGAGCGGGCGGTGCCGATGATCCTGGTCGCGTTCCTGATGATCCCGCTCACCTGCCTGGCCGGCGGCTACCTGTTCCAGCTCCTGCCCGACCGCACGGCGATCATCCTGTCGCGATTCCGCATCCCCTTCGTGCTCGTGGCGGCGCTGCCGCTCGGCCTGCTGCTGTCGCGGCTGGCCGGGCCGGTGGCCGAGCGGGCGCTGTTCGCAGGCGACATCAAGCTCTGGCTGGACGGACAGATCGGTACCGGCGCCGGCGGCTGGGCGATGATGCTGCTGCCGCTCACCGGGCTGGTCACGGTGTGGTACGTGTCGCGCTCGCTCGCTCCCAGGCTGCGGACGCTGTACCGGAGCCTGCCGGCGCGGAAGGTGGCGCTGCTGGAGATCGTCAAGGTCGCCGCCGCGGTGGCGGTCGCGGGCGGCGCCGCCCTGCTCGGCGGCTGGCTCCTGCAGGCGCTGGGACTGGACTCGCGCGGGTCGTTCCCGGTCATCGGCCCCGTGCTCGGCACCTACGTGCAGCGCAACTCGCTGGTGGTGGGCTTCGTGATGGGCTTCGCGATCATCCCGATCATCTACACCATAGCCGACGACGCGCTGAAGAGCGTGCCCGAGCACCTGCGTTCCGCGTCCCTGGCCGCCGGCGCCACCCCGTGGCAGACCGCGATGCGCGTGATCGTGCCGACCGCCATGAGCGGGCTGTTCTCGGCCGTGATGATCGGGCTGGGCCGCGCCGTGGGTGAGACGATGATCGTGCTGATGGCGGCCGGCAACACGCCGATCCTGGAGATGAACCTGTTCAACGGCTTCCGCACCCTGGCGGCGAACATCGCCGTCGAGCTGCCGGAGGCGGTCGTCGACAGCACGCACTACCGCATCCTGTTCCTGGCGGCGCTGACGCTGTTCGTGATGACCTTCGTGGTGAACACGATCGCCGAGTCGGTGCGGCAGCGGTTCCGCCGCAGGGCGTTCGAGTTGTGAAGTCGACCGTCGCTCCGAGCGCCTTCGCTGTCGCACCCCCGGCCGGGTTGGCCGCCGCCGGGCCTGCCGCGCCGCGCCGCCGCGTGAGCAGCGGCGCCTCGCTGGCCGCGCAGGGACAGCCGATGATGTGGCTGACCGCCGGCACGCTGGTGATCGCCCTGGTGATGACCCTTGGGCTGCTGCTGCTGATCCTGGTGCGCGGCCTGGGCACTTTCTGGCCGGCGCCGCTGGCCCGCTTCGAGATGGCCGACGGCTCCGTCCACGTGGGCGAGGTGACCCGCCGCGACCGCTACCAACCGGCCGCCGGCGCGATCGACTCGCTGCCCGCCGCCGCGCGGGAGCCGGCGCGTGAGCTGCTGGAACGGCAGCGCGGCTGGGCCACGCGGTGGCTCGTGCGGACCGGCAACTTCGACGTGACCGGCGTGCACTTCACGTGGGTGGACGACTTCGCCCTGGCCGGGCGAAGCGCGCCGGAGTGGGCGGTGATCTTCGAACGGCTGACCTGGGGGCGATTCTACGGCGAGCCGGTGGCGTTCCTGGTCGACGGCGCTGCGACCGCCGAAGGCCCGGAGCCCGCCTGGAGGGAGTTCGAGCGGCACCACCCGGCCGTGGAGGGCTGGCGCGCCGAGCGCAGGCGGCTGGAACGGCGCGACATCGGCGACGTGAACCACCGCCTGGAGAAGGCGCGGCTCCGCGTGCGCGAAGCCGCGCTGGAGAACGACGACGCCCGGGCCGAGGGCAATGCGTTCTCGATCGCGGCCGCCGGGGACAAGCTCGCGTCGGAGCGGGAGAAGGCGGCGTCCGTCGAGGCGGCGGCGAATGCGGAGTATGCGCAGATCCGCGCCCGGATCGACGAGCTGCAGCGATCGAGCGACCGCTACCAGCTCGCGATGCGGCTCTCCGACGGCTCCGAGGTGCTGGTCCCGCTCGGCCAGGTCGTGCGCGGCTACCCGGCCAACCGGCTCGGCCTGCTGGGCAAGCTGGGCATCTACCTGTCGCGGTGGGCGGAGTTCCTGACCGCCGACCCGCGTGAGGCAAACAGCGAAGGCGGCGTGTTCCCGGCGATCTTCGGCACGGTGGTGATGACCCTCCTGATGTCGCTCGCCGTGGCCCCGTTCGGGGTGATCGCCGCGCTCTACCTGCGCGAGTACGCCAGGCCGGGGCGACTGGTGTCGACCGTGCGGATCGCGATCAACAACCTGGCCGGCGTGCCCAGCATCGTCTTCGGCGTGTTCGGGCTGGGCTTCTTCAGCTACCTGATCGGCGGCGGCATCGACGAGCTGTTCTTCCGCGCCAAGCTGCCCAGCCCCACTCTCGGCACCGGCGGCATCCTGTGGGCGTCCCTGACGCTGGCGCTGCTGACGCTGCCGGTGGTGATCGTCGCCACCGAGGAGGCGCTGGCCGCGGTGCCGGGGTCGATGCGGGAAGGGTCCTATGCCTGCGGAGCCAGCAAGTGGCAGACCATCGAGCGCATCGTCATGCCGCGCGCACTGCCCGGCATCATGACCGGCATGATCCTGGCGATGGCGCGGGGGGCCGGCGAAGTGGCGCCGCTGATGCTGGTGGGCGCCGTGAAGCTCGCGCCCGAGCTGCCGATCGACCGCTACTTCCCGTACGTGCACCTGGAGCGCAGCTTCATGCACCTGGGCTTTCACATTTTCGACGTCGGCTTCCAGAGCCAGAACAGCGAGGCGGCCATCCCCATGGTGTTCACGTCGACGCTGCTGCTGATCCTGATCGTCGTGCTGCTGAACGTGACGGCGATCCGGCTGCGCAGCCGGCTGTACCGCCGCGTCGCCGGAAGTCAGTTCTAGGAGAGGCCAATTCCAGGAGAGTCTGCCAGATGGATGCCACCAGAGACCGCAGCGAGCACGGCCGCCTCACGGTGGACCGGCACCTCGCCCCGACCGCCGACGGAACAGCGCACACGGACGGCCGCCCGCGGGGTGGGGCGGCGGGCGTCGTCCGGGAGAACCTGCTGGAGCGCGTCGCCGCCGGCGGCGACGTCAGGACCGCCGTGCATCCGAGCACGCTGGAGCTTGCGAGCGTGCTGGAGGTGGACCGCTTCAACCTCTGGTACGGCTCGGCGCAGGCGCTGTTCGACGTGTCGATGAGGGTCCCGTTCGGCAAGGTGACGGCGCTGATCGGGCCGTCCGGCTGCGGCAAATCGACGCTGCTGCGCTCGGTGAACCGCCTCAACGACCTGGTCGACAGCGTGCGGATCGAGGGTGACATGCGGCTGTCCGGCGACTCGATCTACGCGCCGGGTACGGACGTCATCGAGCTGCGCAAGCGCATGGGGATGGTGGCGCAGAAGCCGAATCCATTCCCGATGAGCATCTACGAGAACGTCATCTATCCGCTACGGATCGACGGCGAACGCGACAAGCAGGTGCTCGACTCCGTGTGCCATCGCGCGCTTGTGGGCGCGGCGCTCTGGGACGAGGTCAAGGACCGGCTGCAGGAGAGCGCGCTGGGACTGTCCGGCGGCCAGCAGCAGCGGCTGTGCATCGCCCGCGCGGTGGCAGCCGAGCCGGAAGTGCTGCTCATGGACGAGCCGGCCAGCGCCCTGGACCCGATCGCCACCAGCAAGATCGAGGATCTGATCCACGAGCTGAAAGGCAGCTACACGATCCTGATCGTCACCCACAACATGCAGCAGGCATCGCGCGTCAGCGACATCACGGCGTTCATGTACCTGGGCCGGCTCATCGAGTTCGCGCCCACCGAGGACGTGTTCCTGAAGCCGCAGCTTCAGGAGACGGAAGACTACATCAGCGGCCGGTTCGGATGAGCCGGCCGAACAGGCAATGAAGCAAAGCCCACGCACTGGAGGAGGAATGAACATGGGAATACACAAGAGGCATGACCGCATCGCGCCGGCCTTGATCCTGGTGCTGGCCGGCGCGCTGATCGCCGGATGCGCGACCGCGGCCGAGCAACAGGCACTGGATCTGGAGATGTACGCCAAGCCCGGCTTCGTCGTCCTGGAGGATGACGGCCGGCTGTGGGTGTTCCGCGAAGGGTCCGACGACCTTGCCGCGTTTCAGGAGTCAGGCGAGCCCGCCAGGCAGGTGGTACGGCCGCTGGCCGCGCCGGGCGGGGTGACGGTGAAGTCCACCGAGAGCGCCACGATCGACGAGTACCTGACCACGCTGCCGGGTTTCTACACGCAGATGGAGGAAGGCCGGCTGTGGGTGTTCAAGGCCGGAAGCGCCGAGCTGGACTCGTTCCTGCAGACCGGCGAGCCCGCCAAGCAGGTGGTGCGGCCGCTGGCCGGACCGTTCGGCCTGACCATCAAGGCGGTCGGCAGCGAGGTGATCGACGAGTACCTGGCGGCCTGGCAGGCCGCGACGGGATAGACAGGGACGGAGTCTGTCGGATGTGTCGCCGGAGCGCCGATCCGACAGACTCCGCAGGAGGCAACCGTGAGTGAGCCGCAACCGCTCCGTCATCAGTTCGAACGCGAGATCGGGGAGCTGCAGCAGCGCCTGCTGGACCTGGCCCAGGCGGTCGAGTCGGCGGTGGGCCAGGCGACCAAGGCGCTGCTGAGCCAGAACGAGGCGATGGCCGAAGACGTTCTCGTGGGGGAAGACGCGGTCAATCAGGCCACCTACGAGATCGAGGACTACGTGAACAAGATCGTGGCCCGGGAACAGCCGGTGGCCACCGACCTGCGCTTCATCATCACTTCCCTGCACGTGGTGATCGCGCTGGAGCGCATCGGCGACCTGGCCGTGCACGTCGCCAAGGTGGCGCAGAAACTGGCCTCGGAGACCTACATCAAGCCGCTGATCTCCATGAACCTGATGGCGGACCGGGCCACACAGATGGTGCGCGACTCCGTGCACGCCTTCGTGAACCGCGACGAGCTGGCCGCGCAGGACGTGGCTGCCGGCGACGACCTGATCGACAACACCTACTCGCAGATGTTCCGCGAGCTGCTCACCTACATGATGGAGTCGCCGAAGACGATCGCGCAGGCGCAGACCCTGCTGTTCGTGGCGAAGCAGTACGAGCGGGTCGGCGACCACGCCACCAATATCTGCGAGGCTTCGGTCTACGTGGCGACCGGGCAGCGCGTCGAGCTCTGAGCCCCCAGCTCCGAGCTGCGCTTCAGCGCTCCGGGCGCGGCCGGCGGGCGATCAGCTTGCCGGCCGGCTCGCCAAGCTCGGTGCGGGCGCGCCGCCCGGCCGCCTCGTGCATGGCCTCCTGGCTTCGATGGAAGGGCTCGTCCGCCGAGGACCGCCTCACCCGGGCGTACGTGCCGTCGCTGCGCAGCCGGTAGGCGTTGGTGTTGTCAGAGAACGCTGATTCCAGTATCTCCAGCGCGCGGCGCTTCAGCCGGGGATCCGCGATCGGGACCATCAGCTCCACGCGGCGGCTGAGGTTGCGCGGCATCCAGTCGGCGCTCGCCAGGTAGCACTCGTCGGCGCCGCCTGCGCGCACGTAGAGCAGGCGCGCGTGCTCGAGGTAGCGGTCGATGACCGACACCACCGTGATGTTGCGGCTCATGCCGCGCCGCTCCGGGATCAGCAGGCACTCGCCGCGTACGTTCAGCTTGATGGTGACGCCGGCGCGCGACGCGGCGTACAGGGCGTCGATCACGTCGCGGTCGGTGAGCTGGTTGAGCTTGGCCATGATCAGCGGCTCTTCGTTCGCCGGCCGCGCCGCCTCGCGCTCGATCATGGCCAGCAGGCGCTGCTTGAGGGTGGTGGGCGCCATGGTCAGGCGGCGCAGGTTCGGGACCGTGGAGTAGCCGGTGATCGCGTTGAAGAACAGGCCGGCCTCCATGGCCAGCTCGTCGTCGGCGGTCAGGAGCCCGACGTCCGTGTACAGGCGCGCCGTGTCGTCGCGGTAGTTGCCGGTCCCCAGGTGGACGTAGCGGCGGATGCGGCCGGATTCGCGGCGGACGATCAGGAGCGCCTTCGCGTGCACCTTGTGCCAGGCGATGCCGTACACGACGATCGCGCCCTGCCGCTCCAGGAGCGCCGCACGCTCCAGGTTGCGCTCCTCGTCGAAGCGCGCTTTCACCTCCACCAGCACCGTCACCTGCTTGCCCGCCTCCGCCGCCCGTCCCAGCGCGGCCACGATCGGCGACTCCCGCGACACCCGGTACAGCGTCATCTTGATCGCCAGCACGTCGGAATCGTCCGCGGCCTGCTTCAGCAGGTGCACGACGGCGTCGAACGACTCGTAGGGGTGGTGCAGCATGCGGTCGCGCGTGCGGATCACGTCCCAGATCGTCTCGGTGCCGTCCAGCCAGAGCGGGCGCACCGGTTCCCACGGCTCGAACCGCAGGCGGTCGAGCCCCGGCATGTCGACCAGGCTGGACCAGCCGGCCAGGTCCATCGGCCCGTCGCAGGCATAGACGTCCGCCGGCTCGACCGCCAGCTCGGCGGCCAGCACCCGGCACAGCTCGCAGTCGGCGTCCGACACCTCCAGGCGCACCGCCACCCCGCCGCGCCGCGCCGAGATGACCTCTTCCATGGCCTCGACGAAGTCGTCGTCGCGCAGCTCGTCCACCTCTGCGTCGCCCGAACGGGTGACGCGGAACCGGATGCTGTCCAGGATGCGGAAGCCGGGAAACAGCAGGTCGGCGTTGCCGGCGACCAGGTCCTCCAGCAGCGCGTAGGTGACGGCTGGTGCTCGGCGGCCGGCGCCTTGATGTGCTGATCCCGCTTCACTCCCTCGGCCGGTGCCCGCTCCTTCCCGCGGGACCGGCACCAGCCGGTCGAGGGTGCCCGGCAGCGGCACCACGGCGACCACGGGGCCGGCGCCGGCCGTGGCCGCGGCGGACGCGGACCGTGCCTGCTCGTCGGCCGGCTCCAGCAGGAAGCCCACGTGAAGCCGCAGGCTCGGCAGCGGCACGCTCTCCTCGCCCGTGATGCGCACCGGGGTGAGGGCCGGGTGGATCTGGCTCCGGAAGTGGTCCCGCAGCAGTTCCAGGGTGCCGAGCGGGTAGGCGTCGCGCTCGAGGATGCGCACGCCGGCATCGGTCAGCGGCGGCAGCACCCGCCGGCGCAGGCAGTCGGTCTGGCCGCGTACGATGCGCTCGACGCGGCCGCGCACTTCAGCCAGCCGGCGGCCGGCGTCGCCGGCGCGCCGCAGCGCGGGCACGCGCACCATGAAGAACTCGTCCAGGTTGGTGCCGACGATGCCCAGGAAGCGCAGGCGCTCCAGCAGCGGCGTGGCGGCCGTGTCCGCCCGGTCCAGCACGCGGCGGTTGAACGCCAGCCAGCTCAGCGCGCCGTCGAGATAGCGTGCCGGCGGCAGGGCGCCGGCCGTCCGAGGGCGCGCGCTCGCGGGCGAGGTCGCGGGGGTAGCGGCGTCCGGAGTCCCGCTGGCGGGCATGCTGGCATGATAGCGCCCAATCATCGGAGAATCGCAACGCGGGCGGCAGCGTTCGGCCGCCCCGCGTGAGAGGTGCCCATGGATGCGCTGGTGGTCGGCATCGACCTCGGCGGCTCGAAGATGCTCGCGACCGTGTACCGCGGCGCGAAGGCGCTGGGGTCGGACAAGCGCACGACCGACCCTACCGCCGGCGCGCGCGGCCTGGCGAAGGGTCTGGTCGCCACCGTGCAGGCGGCCTTGGAGGACGCCGAGATCAAGCGGTCGGCCGTGGCCGCGATCGGTATCGGCGCGCCGGGACCGATGGACGCGCAGCGCGGCACCTTGACCGGCTCGCCGAACCTGGGCGTTGCCGACTTCCCGATCCGGGACTGCCTGCAGGATGCCTTCGGTGTTCCGGTGGTCGTCGAGAACGACGTCAGCGCCGGCACCTACGGCGAGCACCGCTTCGGCGCCGCGCGCGGCCGCCGGCACGTGGTCGGGGTGTTCCCCGGCACCGGGATCGGCGGCGGGCTGGTGCTGGACGGCCGCCTGTACCGCGGCGCCAACGGCAACGCCGGGGAGATCGGCCACATGATCGTGCAGCTCCACGGGCCGCTGTGCGGCTGCGGGCAATACGGGTGCCTTGAGGCGCTGGCCAGCCGCAGCGCCATCGCGCGCGATCTGATCGCCCAGGCCGCGATCGGCAAGGCGCCGGCCGTGACCGCAAAGGCCGGAACGGACGTGCGGTCGGTGCGCAGCAAGATGATCGCGCGCGTGCTGGCCGTCGGCGAGCAGCCGGGCGTCGAGCTGCTGGAGCGGGCGGCGGAGCGTCTGGGCATCGGCATCGCCAACTGCGTCAACCTGCTCAACCCGGAGATGGTGGTGCTGGGCGGCGGCCTGGTGGAGAAGCTCGGCGACTGGCTGGTCGAGCGCACGGCCGACTCGATGCGCCGGCACGCGCTGCCGTCCCTGGGCGAGGGGGTCGAGGTTGTCGCGGCGACCCTCGGCGACGAGGCGGTCGTGCGCGGTGCCGCGGCGCTGGCGCAGGAGTCGCTGGCATGAGCGGCGGTGCGCCGGACGGCCGCAACGGCGCCGCGCGGGCGGTGATCGACATCGGCTCCAGCGCCATCCGCATGGTGGTCGGCGAGGTCGAGGCGACCGGGGCGATCCGCATCCTGGACCGCGCGGACCGGCCGGTGCCGCTCGGCCACGACGTGTTCGGCTCCGGCACCGCCAGCCGCACCACCATCGGCGCGTCGCTGGACGCACTGGCGTCCTTCCAGGAGCTGCTGCGCGGCTGGGGGATCGGCCCCGGCGAGACCACCGTGATCGCGACCAGCGCGCTGCGCGAGGCCGAGAACCGCGATACCTTCGTCGACCGGGTGGCGCTCCGCACCGGACTGGACGTGCGCGTGATCGACGGCGTGGAGGAGAACCGGCTGACCTACCTGGGCGCCGTACACGCCATCAAGGCTGCGATCCCGCGGTTCGCGCGCTCGAACTCCCTGATCATGCAGATCGGCACGGGCAGCACGGAGTTCATGCTGCTGCGCCGCGGGCGGATGGCGTTCGTCCACTCGCTGAAGCTGGGCAGCGCCCGCATGGAGGACATGCTGCGGCCCATGCACGGCAATCCGGAGCGGCTGCGCCGCGTGCTGTCGGAGACCGTGGCCCCCACGCGCGAGGTGCTCAGCCACGAGCAGCCGCTCAAGCACATCCGCCGATTCGTGGCAGGCGGTGGCGTGATCCGGCTGGCCGCCTCGCGCGCCGGGCGGCGGATCGCCGAGCACTGCTCGCTGATCGAGCGCCCGGCGCTG
The DNA here is from genome assembly GCA_965208175.1 of Spirochaetia bacterium. Taxonomy (GTDB): domain Bacteria; phylum Spirochaetota; class Spirochaetia; order SZUA-6; family Bin103; genus CATQHW01. The sequence continues at coordinate 351,508 of CBDBOG010000003.1, forward strand.
CAGGAGCTGATCCGCGGCCTGCAGGCGCTGCGGGTCGAGGAGCTCGTCCACGAGCTCTCGATCCCGTACGAGGACGCCGAGGGCATCCTGCCCGACCTGATCGTCTACGACCTGTTCCTGGAGTCGACGGCCGCCCAGCAGGTGATCGTCCCGGAGTTGAGCATCCGCGAAGGCGTGCTGCTGAGCGCCGCGCTCGACGACGAGGAGTCGCGCCGCGAGTTCGAGCGGCAGACGATCGCCTCGGCCCTGAGTGTGGCGCGCAAGTATCACGCCGAGGACCCGCACGTCCGCCACGTCACCAGGCTGGCGCTGGTCCTGTTCGACCTGCTGGCCGCCGATCACGGGCTCGGCCACCGCGAGCGGCTGCTGCTGAACGTGGCCGCGTTGCTGCACGAGGTCGGCAAGCTGATCAAGGCGTCCGGCCACCACAGGCACGGCGCCTACATCGTCGCCAACTCCGAGGTATTCGGCATCGACGAGCGGGACACGGCGGTGGTCGCCAACGTCGTGCGCTACCACCGCCGGGCGCTGCCGCAGATGTCCCACCCCATGTACGCGGAGCTCTCCCGCCGGCAGCGGCTGGTGGTCAACAAGCTGGCGGCGATCCTGCGGGTCGCCGACGCACTGGACGTCAGCCACCTGGGCCGCATCGACCGCTTCGACGCCGAGCGCGCCGGGGACGTGCTGCGCCTGAAATGCGGGTATCAGGGCGACCTGTCACTGGAGCGGATGGCGCTGGCCCGCAAGGGGGAGTTGATGGATCAGGTCTTCGGGTTGCGCGTCGAGCTCTCCTGAGCTGGCTCCGCCGCGAGTTGTGAACGCACACGACCAGTATCGAGGGTCGGCTGTGTCGTTCCGTGCCGCGTCGGTATAGTACGGGGCTTCGATGGACAGTTCACGGGCGCACGGTCTGCTGGAGCGGCCGGTGGTGGAGACGGTGGCCGCGCTGGTCGACCGCTACCTGTCGCAGGCCGATCGGGCGGTCCGGCACGTAGGGCGGCCCGGCAAGCCGGAGGCGCTGCACGACTTCCGCGTCGCGTTGCGCCGGTGCCGCGGCGTGCTGCGCGCCTACCGGCCTTGGCTGGGCCGGGCCGCCGGCAAGCGGGTGCGGTCGGCGCTGCGCCGGTTGATGCGGCGGACCAACAAGGGGCGCGACGCGGAGGTGCAGATCGCGTGGCTGGTGAGCGTCCGCGCGGCGCTGCGGCGCAGCGAACGCGCCGGCCTCAACCATCTGCTGGAGCGGCTGCGCCGGCGGCGGCACGCCGGCCACGCCGCCGCGGCGGCCGCGGTGCGCAGCCGCTTCGAGCGGCTGGACGCGGAGTTGCGCGCACGGCTGGAGCAGGCGGTGCCGGCGCCGCTGACGTTTGGCCGTGCGTTCGGTGAGCGGCTGCAGGAGTACGCGGCCGACACAGGCGCCCGCCTGACGGCGGCTGCGGAGGCCGCCAGCGACGACGAGCTCCACGACGCGCGGTTGGCCGTGAAGCGCCTGCGCTACCTCGTTGAACCGGCGGTCGGCGGTCTCACCGGAGGTGCTGCGGAGGCTGCGGAGCTGAAGCGCCTGCAGGACGTGTTGGGCGAGCTCAACGACGCCCGCGTCCTGGCCGCGGCCGTCGACCGGGAACTGACGCGGGTCTCCGCCGCGCAGACCGCGAGGCTGCGGCGGCTGGCCCTCTCCGGCACGGAGGAGGAGCTGGCTCGCGCCCGCCGCCGAGACGAGCGGCTTGGGCTGCTGCGTATCATGCGGCTGCTTGAAGGGCGCCGGCAGGAGTTGCTGGCAGTGCTGCGCCGCGACCACCTCGCCGCGGCGCGGGACGCGTGCGCGGCGCTCGGGAGCGAGGGCGAGGCCCTGGCGGGCAGCCCGCGCCGGGAGTCCTGCTAGGGGCAGTGGGGCGCGAGCGGCGCGCGCTGCTCTACGCCCTGATCAGCGTCGCCCTCTGGTCGACGGTCGCGACCGGCTTCAAGCTGGGACTGCGGGAGCTGCAGCCGGTGCAGCTCCTGTTCCTGGGCTGCGTGGTGGCGCTGGCCTTCTTCGCTGCGGCGCGCCCGTTCGTCACGGCGCCGATGAGCCTGCGGCAGCACGTGCGCGCGGCGGCCCTTGGGCTGCTCAACCCGCTCGGCTACTACCTGGTGCTGTTCGAGGCATACGACCGGCTGCCCGCGCAGATCGCACAGCCGCTCAACTACCTGTGGGCGGTGACGCTGGCGCTGCTGGCGATCCCGCTGCTGAAACAGCGCTTGTCGGTGCGAGGCTGGATCGGCGTCGCGGTCAGCTACGCCGGCGTCGCCGTCCTCTTGACCCGCGGCGGTTCCGCCGGGTTGGGCCGTTTCGATACCGTCGGGGTGGCGCTGGCGCTGGGCAGCACCGTCCTCTGGGCCGGATACTGGCTGCACACGGTGAAGGTCGGCGCGCATGCGGTGCCGCTCATGCTGAACGGCTTCGCCGCGGCCACGGTGGCGATCGGAGCGATCTGCGCGGCCACCGCCGGCCTGCCGGCGATCACGCCGGCGAACCTGGGCTACGGCGCCTGGGTGGGGCTGGTGGAGATGGGCGTCGCCTTCCTGCTCTGGCAGCGCGCGCTCGCCCTGACCGCGGTGGCCGGCCGGCTGGGCCAACTCATCTTCCTGTCGCCGTTCCTGTCGCTGGTCCTGATCGCCACCGTGCTCGGCGAGCGCATCCACCCGAGCGCGCCGGTCGCCTTGGCCATGATCGTCGCCGGCCTGGCGCTGTCACGGAGGCGATCCGCGAGGAGCGAACGCGATGAGTGATGCTTGACATCACTCATCGCGTTCGCCAGGGTAGCCGTTGATGAGGACGACCCTGAACCTGTCCGCAGAGGCGTTGGCCAAGGTGCGGCAGCTCGCGCAGCAGCGTCGCAAGACACTGGGCGAGGTCGCCTCGGAGCTGATTCTGAAGGCACTGCAGCCGCAGAGCGGGCCGGCCGTGAGGAACGGGGTGACGATCTTTCCGGCACAGGAGGGCTCGGCCCCGGACCTTCACCTGGTCAATCGGCTCCGCGACGACGGACTGTGAGCTACCTGCTCGACGTCAACTACCTGGTGGCACTGTTCGACGCCCGGCACGTCAATCACGATGCCGCCCACCACTGGTTCGGGACGTTTGCCGCCGACTGGGCGACGTGCTCGACCACCGAGAACGGGTGTATCCGGGTGCTGTCGAACCCGGCGTATCCGACGGTGTCGGCAACGCCCGCCGAAGTGCTCGAGCGGTTGGCCCGGTTCTGCGAGTCGGGCGGTCACAGCTTCTGGGCGGACGATCTGTCGCTACGTTCCCTGGACGACGACGTGAAGAGACGACTGCAGGGCCACCAGCAATTGACCGACTTCCACCTCGCGGTGCTGGCAACGCACCGGCGCGGTCACCTCGTCACCTTCGACGGCCGGCTGATGCGGTCATTGACCGGCACGAGCCTGGACGGGGCGGTCTTCCTGGTCGAGTAGAGGACGCCCGGCAGGCGCGCGGTGGGGCCGGCGTGGCGTCAGTCCCACGTCAGAGAACCCGCGGTCTGGTACTCGGTGACGCGGGTCTCGAAGAAGTTCTTTTCCTTGTTGAGGTCGATGGCCCCGGCCATCCACGGGAAGGGGTTCTCGCGCTCGTACTGGCGGGGCAGGCCGATGCGCTCCACGCGGCGGTCGGCGATGTACTCGACGTAGGCGGCGAACTGGTCGGCGTTGATGCCCAGCAGGCCGCGCGGGCAGGCGTCGCGGGCGTAGGCGGCCTCCAGCTCCACGCCGCGGCGGATCAGGTCGATCAACTCGTCCTGGAAGGCCGGGGTCCAGGTGTCCGGGTACTCGGCCTTGATGGTGTTGATCAGGTCGGAGCCGAACGCCAGGTGCACGCTCTCGTCGCGCATGATGAACTCGAATTGCTCGCCGACGCCCACCATCTTGTTCTGCCGCTTGAGGGCCAGCATCATCGCGAATCCGGCGTAGAAGAAGATGCCCTCCATGATCACGTAGTAGCCGACAAGGTCGTGCAGCAGGTCGCGCACGCCCTGCTCGGTGGTGGTCGTGAAGCCGGGCGCGAAGATCGAGCGGGTCATCTCGATGACCATCGAGTCCTTGCGCTCGATCGACGGGATGGTCCGGTACATGGTGTAGATCTCGTCCGGATCCAGCCCCAAGCTGTCGCAGCAGTAGATGAAGGTGTCGGTGTGGATCGCCTCCTCGAACGCCTGCCGCAGCAGGTACTGGCGGCATTCCGGGTTGGTCACGTGCGTGTACACGGCCAGCACGATGTTGTTGGCGGTCAGCGACTCGGCGGTGGAGAAGAATCCGAGGTTCCAGAGGATCAGGCGCCGTTCGTCGTCGGAGAGCACGTCGGGCGCCTTCCATTGCTCGACGTCCTTCTGCATCGACACCTCTTCCGGGACCCAGTTGTTGGCGACCCCGGCCTTGTAGTAGCCGCGCGCCCACTGGTAGCGCAGCGGCAGGATCTTGTTGGGATCGGTGGCGGTGTTGTTGATGATGCCCATCGGCGTTACTGGCAGGCTTCGCAGTCTTCGTCCAGGTTGCAGGCTGCGGCGTCCTGGCCGTTCTGCGGCTCGCTGTCCGCGGCCGGCTCGGCAGGCGCCGGCGTCCCGTTGGCCGGCGCGCCGTTGGCGCGCTTCTGGGTGAAGCCGTACTCGCTGCCCAGGGTGGACTTCTCCACCTGGCTGGCGGCCAGCGTTCGCAGGTAGTAGGTGGTCTTCAGGCCCAGCTTCCACGCCGTCTGGTAGATCTCGCTCAGCGCCTGCCCGGAGGTGCCGCGCATGAACACGTTGTGCGACTGGCTCTGGTCGATCCACTTGCTGCGCGCGGCGGTCATGCGCAGGCAGTGCAGGGGGGCGACCTCGAACGCGGTCCGGTACTTGGCGCGCAGCGGCGCCGGGATCGCGTCGATGGCCTGCACGCTGCCGTCGTGGAACTTCAACTGCTCGAACATCTCCCGGTCCCAGAGGCCGGCCTGCTTGAGGTCGCCCACCAGGTAGGGGTTGGCGACGGTGAACTCGCCGGAGATGTTCGACTTGACGTAGACGTTCTGGTAGATGGGCTCGATCGACGGGAAGCAGCCGGAGATGGTGGAGATGGTCGCCGTCGGGGCGATCGCCATGGTGTTGGAGTTGCGCATGCCGTGCTCGCGCACGTGCCGGCGCACCGGCTCCCAGTCCAGCTCGCCGCCGCGCGCCACCTCGACCGGCAGGCCGCGCTCGGCCTCCAGCAGGTCCAGGGTGTCCTGCGGCAGCAGGCCGCGCTCCCACTTGGAGCCGGCATAGCTGTCGTAGGGGCCGCGCTCGGCGGCCAGGCGCGAGGAGCCCAGGATGGCGCTGTGGGCGATCAGCTCCATGGAGCGGTCGGCGAACGCGATCGCCTCGTCCGACTCGAACGGGATGTCCAGCTTGAACAGGGCGTCGGCAAACCCCATCACGCCCAGTCCGACCGGCCGGTGGCGGAGGTTCGACACGCGCGCCTCCGCGGTGGGGTAGAAGCAGACGTCGATCACGTTGTCGAGCATCCGCATCGCTGTCTCGACGGTGACGGCCAGCGAATCCGCCTGCAGCACGCCGTCGACCACGTGCTTCTCCAGGTTCACCGAGCCCAGGTTGCAGACCGCCGTCTCCTCTCGCGAGGTGTTGAGGGTGATTTCCGTGCACAGGTTGGAGCTGTGCACGACGCCGGCGTGGTCCTGCGGCGAGCGGATGTTCGACGGGTCCTTGAAGGTGATCCAGGGATGGCCGGTCTCGAACAGCATCGACAGCATCTTGCGCCAGAGCTTCAGCGCGGAGACGGTGCGGGTCCGCGCAAGCAGCCCGGCGCGCGCCTTGCGCTCGTATTCCAGGTAGCGCTTCTCGAACGCCTGCCCGTACAGGTCGTGCAGGTCCGGGGTCTCGTCCGGCGAGAACAACGTCCACTCGGCGTCGTCGGCCACCCGCTTCATGAACAGGTCCGGGATCCAGTTGGCCGTATTCATGTCGTGCGTGCGGCGGCGCTCGTCGCCGGTGTTGCGGCGCAGGTCCAGGAAATCCTCGATGTCCAGGTGCCAGGTCTCCAGGTAGGCGCAGGTGGCCCCCCGCCGCTTGCCGGAGCGGTTGATCGCCAGGGTCACGTCGCTGGCGATCTTCAGGAACGGGATCACCCCCTGGCTCTCCACGTTGGTGCTCTTGATGTGGGCGCCGGTGCCGCGGATGGACGACCAGTCGTTGCCCAGGCCGCCCGACCACTTGGAGAGCTGAGCGTTGTCCGCGAACGACTTGAAGATGTGCTCCAGGTCGTCATCCACCGTGGTCAGGAAGCACGAGGAGAGCTGCGGGCGGGTGGTTCCGGAATGGAACAGCGTGGGCGTCGACGGCACGAAGCGCAGGGAGGAGATCGCCTGGTAGAAGGCCACGGCGCGCTCGTCGCGGTCCTCCTCCAGCACGGCCAGCCCCATCGCAACGCGCATCCAGAACGCCTGTGGCGTCTCCAGCAGCACATCGCCGGCGCGGGCGAAGTAGCGCTCGTGCAGGGTCTGCACGCCCATGAAGTTGAGCAGGTCGTCGCGCGCGGTATCGAGCGATTCGGCCAGCCGGCCCAGGTTGAACTCCAGGAGGCGCTCGTCGTACAGGCCGTGCTCGACGCCGCGGCGGATGCCACGCACGAACGCCTGCCGGTAACCGTCCTCGTGGCTGCGGGCGACGCCGATCACCTCGCGGTAGATGCGGCGCAGGAACAGCCGCGCGGCCACCTTGGCGTAGGCGGGGTCGCGCTCGATGAACGAGGAGGCGGCCAGCAGCACCGCCCGGTCGATGTCGGCGGTGGAGATGCCGTCGAAGACGTTGCGCACCGTCTCGCGGGCGATAAGATCGACGTCGATCTCGCCGCTACCGGACTGGTCGAAGCCGTGCGCGCACTCCTGGATAGCCTGCTGGATCTCCGAGATGTCGAACAGCACCGAGCGGCCGTCGCGCTTGATCACGGTGAGCTTGCCGAGCAGCGAGCGCTCGGCCACCTGTTCCTTGCGCTCCTCGCGCGCCTTCTGGTGCTCGGCGCGGTACAGAATGTAGCGCTTGGCGACCTCGTAGAGACCGTGCTTGACCAGGTGTTTCTCGACGATGTCCTGGATGTTCTCGACGTTGGGAAACAGCTCGACGAAGCGGTCGTCGATCTCGGTCGTGACGTCCGTGAGCAGGTCGTGCAGCTTGCCGTTTCCCAGAACGGCGGTAATGTGTGGCTCTCCGGTCGCGCGCACCGCCTTGCTGATGGCGGTGGCGATCCGCTCCCGGTCGAAGCCCACGACTTCGCCGGTGCGCTTGATGACCTTCAGTTCGGCCAAGGCCCCCTCCCTGTCGCCTCACACCGTACCGTCGGTCTGGCGTCACGTTAAGGACGCGGCCTGCCGTCACGATATGAGACGTGGCTTCCGACGCTACCGAAGCGGATCGAGCGGCGCAAGCACTCGCGAAATCTACCGCGTCTGTGCGTCCTCCCGGCCACTCGACAGTGCGACGATGCCCGCGGTCATGTCGAGGAAGCCTTCGGCCGCCATCGTGTGCAGGTTTCGCAGCGCCCGCTCGCGGCCGGCGCGGTCGTCGGCGCCGATCGCAGCGGCCAGTGCGTCACGGGAGAGGGGGCCGCGTTCGGCCAGCACGCGCAGGATGAGCCCCCGCTGCTGGCGGTTGGAGCCGTCGAAACTGCTCTGGCGCGTGTAGTGGGCGCTCCGCCGGTTCGGATTGGGGCCGGTGCGCCCCAGGGCGGCGCCGTAGTCCATCAGCGCCTGGTACCAGGTGCGCGGGTCGGCGCGGTCGAGCGCCCGCTCCAGCACCGGCTCAAGCTCGCGGTCGCTGACCTGGTCGTGGCCTCCGAACAGCTCGTGCAGGACGGCGCGGCGGATGTTTGTCTCCACGAACACGGCCGGCAGCCCGAAGCCGAATGCCTGCACCGCCCCGGCGGTGGCCGGGCCGACTCCGGGCAGGGCGCGCAGATCCTCTTCGCCGCTGGGCACCTCGCCGCCGAAACGATTCGCGATCGTCGCGGCGGCGCGGTGCAGGGCCACGGCGCGCCGGTTGTAGCCAAGGCCGCTCCACAGCGCCAGCACCTCGCCACGGTCGGCGGCGGCCAGCGAGCGCGCGTCGGGGAAACGCGCCACGAACGGGTCGAAGTGCTTGAGCACGCGCGCCGTCTGCGTCTGCTGTAGCATGAACTCCGAAACCAGGATCCGATACGGGTCGCGCGTCTGCCGCCAGGGGAACCGGCGGCCGTGACGGCGGTAATGGTCCAGTACGCGGCGGCGGAAGCGAGCGATGTCAGACACGGACGATCACATTGGCGATCGAGGCGACGGCGGTCACGGTGCCCGTCGCGCCAGAGGCGACGATCGCGCCAGGCACGACCTGGTCATCATCGGCGCGGGCCCGGCCGGGCTGGCCTGCGCGATTCAAGCCGATGAGGCCGGCCTCGACTACGTGCTGCTGGAGAAGGGCTGCCTGGTCAACTCGATCTTCCACTTCCCGCGCAACATGGTGTTCTTCTCCTCGCCGGAGCGCTTGGAGCTGGCGCGGATGCCCTTCGCGTCGCTGGCGCGCAAGCCGTCGCGGGCCGAGACGGTCGAGTACTACCGGCGCGTGGCCGAGCGCTTCGCCGTGCGCGTGCGCCAGTACGAGCCGGTGGTCGCGCTGGAGCGGGACGAGGCCGGCACCGGAGGATTCGTGGTCACGTCGGTGCGCGGCTCGCGGGCGCGGCGGTCGGTCGCGCGCGCGGTGGTCGTGGCCACCGGCTTCTTCGACTGGCCGCGGCGGCTGGGGGTCCCGGGCGAGGAGCTGCCCAAGGTCGTGCACCGGTTCGACGAGGGCCATCCCTACTACGACCGCGACGTGGCCGTCGTCGGCGGGCGCAGCGCCGCCGCGGAAGCGGCCCTGGAGCTGCAGCGGGCCGGCGCCCGCGTCACCCTCGTCCACCGTGGCGAGCGGATGCAGACGAAGTACTGGATCCTGCCGGAGCTGGAGAACCGCATCGCGCGCGGCGAGATCGGCTGGCTGCCGTCGGCGACCGTCGAGCGCATCGACGAGGGGTCTGTGACCGTGCGCCGGAGCGGCCAGTCGCAGGAGGTCGCCAACGACGCCGTGATCGTGCAGATCGGCTACCGTCCCGACCTGAGCCTGCTGGAAGGCGTCGGGGTCACGCTCGAGGGCCCGGACCGGAGGCCGCGCTACGACCCGGACACGTGCCAGACCGACGTGCCGGGCGTGTTCGTGTGCGGCTCGGTGTGCGCGGGCGACCGGGCCGGCAGCATCTTCATCGAGACCGCGCGCTTCGACGGCGAGAAGATCGTCGGCGCCCTCACCGATCCCGCCACGAGCGGCGTTACCAGATGATCTCCGCGTCCGGATAGTCCGAGAGGCGGCGGTCCTTGCTCACGACCGGGCAGCCGAGTTGCTGCGCGGTAGCGAGGATGAGCCGGTCTGCCGGATCGTCGTGAATGTCGGGGAGCTGCACGGAGCGGCGGGCGACGCCATTGTCGACAGCGGCGAATCGCACGTAGGACAGGCGCTCCGCCCGGTGCAGAAATGCCTCCGGCGCGATGGCGAGTTGCAGGCGGCTTTTCTTCGTCAGCATGAACAGCTCCCACACGCTGATCGAGGAGACGTGCACGGCGAGATCGCGTCGCGCGTCATCGATCGCAACGCGGGCTGCCGCCGAGAGCTGTGACGGATCGCTCAAGTGCCAGATCCAGGCGTGCGTGTCCAGCAGGATCAATCGGCTGACTCCCACGGTTCTTCGACGGGCTCCAACGGATCGTCGTAGCGCAGCACCGATCCGCGCAGCGCCGCCAGATCGGCATCGTCGTCTTCGGTGATCGGCGTGATCTTGAGCACCGGCGTGCCGCGATCGGTGATGACCAGCGTCTCGCGCCGCTCCTGGACCCTGCGGAAGTACTCGAACGCCCGAGGTTTGAACTGCGACTTGGAGAGGGTTGTCATAACCGGACTATGTACCATGGTCCTATGACTTGTATAGTCCCGGCAACGGAGACGCCGCCAAGGTGCCGAGGCGGGCGACCTCGGCCGCTTCCAGCTTCGGCCACGGGGTGAGCGCTTCGGCCACCTGACGGGGCGTGCGCGCCCCCAGGATGGCCGCGTGCACGCCCGGCTGCGCGAGCAGCCAGGCGAGCGCCAGCCACGGCAGCGGCCGGCCGCCGGCGATCATGCGCAACTGCTCGACGGCCCGCAGGTGCGCGCCGAGCCGCGGCTCGGTGAAGTCGCGGTGGCCGCGCCGCCAGTCGTCGCCGCGCAGCCGTGCCACCCGCGCGCGGCCGAAGCCGTCGGCCAGCACGCCGCTGTGCAGGGGGCTGGCGGCCAGTACGGGGATGCCGTGGCGGCGGCAATGAGGGAGGAGGTCAGCCTCCGCGTCGCGTCGCAGCAGGCTGTACGGCACCTGCAGCGCCGCCACCGGGGCGATGGCCCGCAGACGCTCCAGGTCGGCGACGCCGGCGTTGCACACCCCGCAGGCGCCGACCAGGCCCTGCTCCCGCAGGCGGGCCATCTCTTCCCATCCCTCCGCAAGCTGCTCGGGCGGGCGCGGGTGGTGGATCTGGTACAGGTCGACGCGCTCGGCGCGCAGGCGCCTGAGGCTCTGCTCCAGCTCGGTGCGGACGCTCGCGGCGGTGAGTCGCGCGAACGGCCGCGCGCGCCGGCCCACCCACGGCCAGCCGCACTTGGTGGCGATGCGCACGCCGCAGCCGTCGCCGGGTCGCTCGGCGAGCACGCGGCCGATCAGCTCCTCGGCGTGGCCGCGGCCGTACAGCGGGGCGGTGTCCAGCCAGTCGACGCCGCGGTTCAGGGCGGCGTGGATGGTGGCCAGCGAGTCGGCGTCCGCCTGTGCCCCCCAGCCGCCCCGCCAGCCGGGGCCGCCGATCGCCCAGGTGCCGAGGCCGACGCGACTGCCAACCGGTGCGGTCATCGCGCGGCCGGCGAAACGCCCGTCAGCAGCTCGACCAGCCCGGTATGGCGCTGGCGCGCCTGCGCGTTGCCGACCGCGATATGCGCGGCGCGGGGGCTGCCCACCACCACCGCCAGCCGCCGCGCGCGGGTCAGCGCCGTGTACAGCAGGTTGCGCTGCAGCATCGGGTAGTGCTCGGTGGCGATGGAGATCACCGCGGCCGCGAACTCCGAGCCCTGCGACTTGTGGATCGTGATCGCGTAGGCCGGCACCAGCGAGTCCAGCTCCGATGCCTCGTACCAGACCGGTCCCGTGGAGAAGTCCACCAGCACGCGCTGGTCCTCCGCGTCCAGGTCGCGCACCAGGCCGATGTCGCCGTTGAACACCTCGAGCTGGTAGTCGTTGCGGGTCTGCATGACGCGGTCGCCCACGCGGATGTCGGCCGCGCCCTCGATGGCCGCCCCGTGCGGGTTCAGCGCCGCCTGCAGCTCGCGGTTGAGGGCGGCGGTGCCCAACTCGCCGCGGTTCATCGGCGTCAGCACCTGGATGTCCGTGTGCGGGTCGAGTCCGAAACGCGCCGGCATGCGCTCGGTGACCAGGTGCACGATCGTGTTGCGGGCGGCCTCCCGGTCGTCGCGGCTGACGAAGAAGTAGTCGCCGGCCTGGCCGTCGCCCTGCCCGCGGGGAACCTCGCCGTCGTTGACCGCGTGTGCGGCCATCACGATGGCCGATCGCTCGCCCTGGCGGAACACGGTGGTGAGGCGGGCGACCGGGCAGACGCCCGCGGCTATCAGGTCGGCCAGCACGTCGCCGGGCCCGACCGAGGGGAGCTGGTCGCTGTCGCCGACCAGCAGCAGCCGGCAGTCGGGCGGCGTGGCCTGAAGCACGGCGTCCAGCAGCGTCACGTCCACCATCGACAGCTCGTCGATGATCAGTCCGTCGCAGTCCAGCGGGTCCTCGGCGCCGCGCAGGAACCGCCCCTCGCGGGGGCTGTATTCCAAGAGCCGGTGGATGGTCGAGGCCGGCCGGCCGGCCTGCTCCTCGATCCGCTTGGCGGCGCGTCCCGTCGGGGCGGCGAGTTGCACCCGCCCGCCGGCAGCGTCGTACAGGCCGAGCACCGCCCGGATCAGCGTGGTCTTGCCGGTTCCCGGACCACCGGTGACGACCAGGACCGAAGCCTGAGCCGCCTGTGCGGCGGCAGCGCGCTGTTCGGGTGACAGTTCGACGCCACCCGATCGTTCGAAGGAGTCGAGCAGCCGGCCGACATCGGAACGCAACGGGTTCGGCGGCCGTCCGGCAAGAACCCGCAACCGGTCGGCGGAGCGCTGCTCGGCGCGCCGCAGGTCGGGAAGGGCGATCGCATCGGCGCCGCTTTCTTCGCACGGCAGCACCGCGCGGCGGGCCGCCAGCGCCCGGACCGCGTCGCGCACCGCCGACTCGTCCACGGACAGCAGCTCGGCTCCGGCCTCCGCCACGGCGTCCACGGGCATCAGCGTGTGGCCGCGGGCCGCGCCGGTCGCCAGCACGTGCAGCACGCCGGCTGCGGCCCGCTCCGGGGAGTCGCGGTCGACGCCGAGCGAGGCGGCGATGCGGTCGGCGATCAGGAAGCCGATGCCGGCCACCTCCTCGGCCAGCCGGTACGGGTTGTCGGTGACCGCGCGGCGCGCCCCGGCTCCGTAGCGGCGGTGGATGCGCAGCGCGTAGGCCGGGGAGATGCCGTGCCCCTGCAGGAAGATCATGGTGTCGCGGAGCTGGCGGTGGTCGGCCCAGGAGGCCAGGATGCGGTCGCGGCGGTCGGTGCCGATGCCGGCCACCTCGGTCAGCCGCTCGCCGTGGCGGTCCAGCACGTCCAGCGCGTCGGTGCCGAAACGGGCGACGATGCGCTTCGCCAGCGCGGGGCCGACGCCCTTCACCAGGCGCGAGGCCAGGAAGCGCTCGATGCCGGCCGCGGTGCTCGGAGCCACGGAGTGGAAGGAGCTGACCTCGAAGCGCGGGCCGTGGCGGCGGTGATGGGTCCACGCGCCCCGCAGGTGCAGGAGCTCGCCCGGGCGCACGCCGGCCAGCGGGCCGACCGCGACCGGCTGCGCATCGGGGTCATCCTCCGACTGCAGGCGCACGACCGCGAAGGAGCCGTCGTCGGTGACGTAGATGATCGAGTGGACCGTGCCGCGCAGCGATTCCCCATCGCCGCCGGACGCGGCGGGCAGGGCCGGTCCGCTGGCGCTCAGCGGACCGCTCAGGCGGTCTGGTCGCGCAGCTCGGTGAAGAAGCGCGCGTCGGACTCGTTGCCCGCGCGCGCGTGCGCGACCGCCAGGTTCGCGGCCACGCGCAGCATGATCGTGGCGGCCGGGGTGCCGCGGCGGATGCGGGCGAGCTGCGCGGTGGCGTCGTGTCCCTTGGGAATGAGTTGCGCCACGTCCAGGGTCGCCCCGCCGTTGAAGCAATCGACCAGGATCAGCCGGTCGCCGGCCACGGCGCGGGCCAGGAAGTGGTTGGGCACATTGCAGCCCTCGATGTCCAGATCGAGCCGGGCGCCGACCAGCAGGTAGATGCACGACAGGCTGATCGGCAGCCCGCGGCCGCGGGTGATCACGGACACCAGGTTGCTCGCGGCCGGCGTGTAGTAGTCCTTCTTGCCGCAGCCGGTCAGGCCCCTGGTCCGGAACAGGTAGTGGGCCAGCGTGAACACGTCGGCGCCGACGTGGGCGCCGCGGTAGTCGTCGGCCAGCCCGTCCAGCAGGGTGGTCAGCCGCTCGGCGGCGCCTTCACCCAGCTCGTACTCCGCGATCAACCCGAGCGCGGTCTCCAGCTTCACCTTCTCGTTGGGGACGGCCAGGCACTCCTGCCAGCGCTCCAGCAACCGCTCGCGCCTCTGGATGGCGTGGACTTCGTCGAGCAGCTCGCGGCGCGCGTCGTCGACCTCGATTCCCTGCCGCTCGATCTCGGCGTCCAGCTCGTCGCCGAAGTCGGCCAGCGCCTCCATCACGCGCTGCTGGACCGCCGGCGTCTCGTCGTCGAGAAGCTCGATCATGAACGGGAGCTGCGCGTGGTCCACCCGCCGATGGTAGATCGGCGCCGCCGGCGAAGCAAACGACGTGAGGGTCGGTGTCACCTGCATCCCGCGGTGGCTCTGACCGTGACCTTTGCATGATGTGCGGCAATGCCGCATATTTGGCTGGGTCACCGATGCAGCTCTTCGTCACCACGACCTACGAGCGGGCAATTCGCAAGCTCCTCCCGGAGTCAGTTCGGAAGGAGATGGAAGCTGCGATTGTGGCCAATCCGGGCGAAGCCCCGTGATTCGGGGAACCGGAGGAATTCGGAAGTTGCGCTGGGCAGCCTCCGGTCGGGGCAAGCAAGGTGGGGTTCGGGCGATCTACTTCTATCACTCCGAACCTGGAACCATCTACATGCTGACAGCCTATGCGAAGGCGGATCGCGAAGATCTGACACCCGCCGACAAGAAGGCACTCTCGCGGCTGGTTGCCAAGATCAAGGAGGAGGAGAAGGACAGATGACCACCGAACGAACCGACCTGGGCCGCGACGTCGAGGCTGCGCTGGGCGAGGTCCTGGCCCATGTGCGGGGCGAAGTCGAGCTTCCGCGCCGAATCGTCGACGATCCGACGGCGGAGAGGATCATCGCACTTCGCAAGCGCATGAAGTTGAGCCGGCAGAAGTTCGCGGATCGCTTCGGCCTTGATGCACGTGCCCTGCAGGACTGGGAACAGGGTCGCCGCGTTCCGGACCGTGCAGCTCGCGTTCTGTTGACCGTTATCGACCGCGAGCCGGAAGCGGTCGCCCGGGCGATCGGTTCAGCATGAACATCACGCCTCCGAGGCTTCCGCGAAGTGGCTGTCGTGATTGCTGGAGAGGTCACCCGTCCGGAGCTGATCGCACCCGCAGCGGCTGCCGCTCGTCCATAGCGTGCCGAGTTGCCGGCTTCGGGTGACGCCTCGAAATAGCACGACACGGCGCGCCGGATCAGTTCCGCCATCGAGATCTGCTCGCGATCTGCCGCTTGGCGAACGCGCCTCGCCATTGCTTCCGGCAACCGTACCTGCATCCGAACCAATCGTCGACGCGCGATCATGCTATAGGATGCCGCACCCCCACAGAGAGTGAAAAGGAACGCATGGGAATCTACGAGGAACTGGGCGTTCGCCCGCTGATCAACGCCGCCGGCACCGTAACCAACTACGGCGGCTCGGTGATGGATCCCGAGATCTTCGCAGTCATGAGGGAGGCCAACCGCGAGTTCTGCAGGCTGGAGGACCTGCACCCCGCCGTCGGCCGGCGCATCGCCGGCCTGCTGGACGTGGAGGCGGCGTACGTGACCTCCAGCGCCGCGGCCGGGCTGCTGGTGACGGCGGCGGCCTGCATCGCCGGCACCGATCCCGAGCGGATCACGCAGCTTCCCGACACCACCGGCATGAAGTCGGAAGTGGTCGTCCAGCAGATCCACCGCCTGGCCTACGACCAGGCGCTGCGGCTGGCCGGCGGCACCTTCGTGGAGGTCCCGGACGGGGGCGAGCCGCCCACCGATGCGCTGCGTGAGGCCGTCGGCCCGGACACGGCGGCGATCCTGTGCATGGCCCACCGGCTGGGCGACCCCGCGTCGGTCCCGCTCGCGGACCTGGTGGGCATCGCGCGCGGGGCCGGCGTGCCGCTGATCGTCGATGCCGCCTCCGAGTGCCCGCCGCTGTCGACCCTGACGCGCTTCTGGAAGGCCGGCGCCGACCTGACCATCTTCAGCGGCGGCAAGAGCATCATGGGCCCGCAGTCGACCGGGCTGGTGGTCGGCCGGCAGGACCTGATCGACGCCTGCATGGCCAACGGCAACCCGTTCGCCACCGTGGGCCGGCCGGCCAAGGTCAGCCGCGAGGAGATCATCGGCTTCATGACCGCGCTGGAGCGCTACCTGGCGCGCGACCACGACGCCGACCGCGCCCGCTGGACGGCGCAGATCGGCCACGTCGAGCGGGCGCTCGCCGGCGCCGGCCACCCGGTCGCGCTGGAGCGCATGGAGAAGGGGGACACCTACACTGTGCCGATGCTCGCGGTGCGCACGCTGCCGGACGCCGGGTTCACCACCGGGCAGCTTTCCCAGGCGCTGATGGACGGCGATCCGCGGGTGGTGGTGGCCCAGCACTTCATCGGCGACGGCGTCGTCGTCAACCCGCACATGCTGAAGCCCGGCCAGGAACGCATCGTCGCCGAGCGCTGCCTGCAGGTGCTGACGGAGCTCGCCTGACCCGCCGAGGAGCTTGACAGCGCCTACGGGCTCGCCCAGCGTAGCCCGCTATGGGTCAGGCCGTGGTTTTCAGCGACTTCAGCAAGGCGTCCCCTGCCGGCGCCATCTCCCCGCATGCGCGCCCCGGCTACTGGCGCGTCTGCGACTACACCAGCGGCGACCTCGAAGGCAGGCTGCTCTACGCTGCGGACGCTGGCGACACGCCGAACCTCACGCTGCCGCTGAACCTGCGGGGGTGGCACCGGGTGACGATCGGCGTGTGGGGCGACTGCTTCAGCCTGCACCACACCTACGCCCCGTCCGGCAACCGGGTCAGGCTGAGCGGCGACCCCTGCTTCCGCGCCTTCGAGCGCGACCGGACGCCGCCGTCCGACAGCATCAGCATCGAGGACTTCGAGGTCGCCTGCGCCGACCTGACCGGCCAGGACCTGGTCATCGCGCCGCCCAGGCGGCACAGCGGCGCCGCCACCGCGCTGGCCTACGTGCGCTGTGAGCCGCTCTCGGACCGCGAGGTGGAGGAGCTGCAGGCGGACCGGCAGCATGGCGATCACCGCCGGCTGATCGCCTACAACGACGGCGTGGGCTTCGTCACGTCGGGCCGGTTCCGCGACCGGCAGGACATCCGGGAGCTGGTGGAGCCGTACCGCCACTCCGACGTGGAGAGCCTCTACTGGGGCGTCATCGGCACGGCCACGACCTTCCCGGTCACCAAGGGCAGGATGCTCGCCGGCCACGACGGCCCGGCCATGGGCGTGCAGGGTCACGAGTCGTTCGAGACGCTCAACCGGCGCGGCGTCAACACGCTGACGACCGCCATGGAATACACGCAGGGGATGGGACTGCAATTCCATGTCTACCAGCGCATGGGCGCGTGGGCGATGCCCTTCCCGCACGAGTCGCCGACCAGCACACTCTGCCTGGAGCACCCGGAGTGGCGGTGCGTGAGCCGCGCCGGGATCGCGACCAGCAGCCTGAGCTATGCATTCCCGGAGGTGCGCCGCCACCAGGTCGAGTTCCTGGCCGAGCTCGCCTCCTGGGGGGCCGACGGCATCGACCTCAATTTCCTGCGCGGACCGCCGTTCGTGGGTTACGAGGAGCCGCTGGTGAGCGGCTTCCTGCAGGAGTACGGGGAAGACCCCCGCACCCTCGACGAGTGGGACGAGCGCTGGCTGCGCTACCGATTCCGCGCCTTGACGGCGTTCGTGCGCGAGCTGCGCGCGGAGCTCGACTCGGTCGGCAGGAAGGCGGGCCGGCGGATCGCCCTGTCGGCCGACACCTTCGCGCTGCCGGCCGGCAACCTCTACTACGGCCTGGACGTGGCGGCGTGGGTGGCCGAAGGGCTGGTCGACCGCCTGCATCCGTGGGGGAAGATCCGCGGGCAGCCGGCGGTCGACATGGCCCACTACCGCGAGCTGGTGGAAGGGTCGCCGACCGGGCTCTGGCCGCACCTGCGGGTCTGGGACGACGGCACCGACGCGGCCTACGACGCGTACCGCACGGAAGCCCTGTCGCTGTACGACGCGGGGGCGGCGGGCCTGGCCATCTGGGACGCCTGCAACCTCGACGGCAAGAGCGTGAAGGGGCCGCTGCAGCGCCGGCTCGGGCACGTCGACGAGCTGCGCGCGGCGCTCGCCGGTCGGCGTCGCCGGGAGCTGAAGCTCAGGGCGATCGACACGCTCGGGCACGAGCACCTGGGCGTGGTCTGCATCCCGGAGACCCACCCGGAGCGGATCATGCCGGACGGCTACCCCAAGCACCAGTACATGTGGCACGGCTGACGGCTCCGCGCTTGACCGGCGCGGGGCGCCGTGGAACGATCCGCGGATGGTGATTGCGATTGCACTGAACGTGGAGTCGTACGAGCCACCGCTGCGCGCGCCGGCCGATCGCCCGCCTGATCCGGGACGCGCGCACTGACCGGCGGGGCGGCCATGCGAGCATCCAAGGCTCTCGACCCTGCCGCCCGACGCGACCCTGCCGCCCGACGCGACCCTGCCGCCCGACGCGACCCTGCCGCCCGACGCGACCCTGCCGCCCCGGTCACCGAAGAACGGACGCGCACGCGGATGTCCGTGCAGCGCGCGCTCACCCTGATCTGGCGGCAGCGCGCGCTCTACCTGCTGCTGCTGCCGGCGATCGTGCTCACGTTCGTGTTCCGCTACATCCCCGTCTACGGGCTCACGCTGGCGTTCAAGGACTACAGCACCACCCTCGGCCCCTTCCGCAGCCCTTTCACGGACCCCATCTTCTACAACTTCTTCTTCTTCCAGGACCCGGAGTTCTGGTACGTGCTGCGCAATACGGTCCGCATCTCGGTGGCCAAGTTCCTGGCCGCCTGGCCGATGCCGATCGTCCTGGCGCTGCTGCTCAACGAGGTGCGCCACCGCTCCTTCAAGCGCACGATCCAGACCGTCGCGTACCTCCCCCACTTCCTGTCGTGGGTGATCCTGGCGCGGATCATCTACGACCTGCTGTCCTGGGAGGCCACCAGCCCCTTCAACCAGATCCGCGCCGTGCTCGGCCTGGACCCGGTGGCGCTGATGGGGGACAAGTCGGCCTTCATCCCGATCCTGGTGGTGAGCAACATCTTCAAGGAGGTGGGCTGGGGCACGATCATCTACCTGGCGGCGATCACCCGCATCGATCCCGAGCTGTACGAGGCGGCGCTGGCCGACGGCGCCGGCCGTTGGGCGCAGCTCTGGCACGTCACCCTGCCGGGGATGCTGCCCATCATCGCCATCCTGCTGGTGCTCGGCATCCCCGGCATCCTGTCGGCCGGGTTCGACCAGATCTACAACCTGATGAACCCGACCATCGCGGAGATGGCCTACGTCACCGACTACTACGTCCTGCGCGTCGGGCTGATCCAGGGCAACTACGCGTTCGCGGCCGCCATGGGGCTGGTGTTCAGCGTGATCGCCCTGGCGCTGGTGCTGACCGCCAACTGGATCTCCAAGCGCTCGGCCGGGACCGGCATCTGGTGAGCGGCGGGTACCGGGCACGTGCACTACCGGCGTACGCCTTCCGAGACGCTCTTCCGGGCCGGCAACTACGCCGTTCTGGCGTTGCTGGGGGCCGTGACCTTCTATCCGTTCTGGTACCTGGTGGTCAATTCGCTCAGCGATCCCGTGGCGGGCGTGGACGCCATGCTCTGGCCGAAGCAGTTCTACTGGGCCAACTACTGGATCGTCGCCGACACGCCCGGGGTGTGGCGGGCGCTGGGCATCACGGTGCTGCGGGTGGCCACCGGCGTTCCGCTGATGCTGGTGGTGACCGGCACGGCCGCCTTCGCCCTGACGCGCAGGGAGCTGTTGGGCCGCAAGTTCATCATCCTGTTCTTCTTTCTGTCGATCTTCTTCGAGGTCGGGCTGATCCCGTACTACATGGTGCTGCGGGCGTTCGGGCTGCTCAACACGTTCTGGGTCTACATCATCCCGGCCGGGTTCTCGGTGTGGACCATGATCGTGATGAAGACCTCCTTCCAGGGACTCCCGGAAGGCCTCACGGAGGCGGCGCGGATGGACGGCGCCGGCTACCCGACGATCTTCTTCAGGATCGTCGTGCCGCTGTCGATCCCGATGTTCGCGGTGCTGGGCCTGTTCAGCGCCGTCACCCACTGGAACGACTATTTCACGGGCGAGTTCTTCGTCAACACCGAGCCCAGGCTGTGGCCGCTGCAGACGTTCCTGCGCGTGTCGAGGCAGAACGCGATCGACATCCTCAAGGGGGTCATCCTCGACTACTCGAACATGAGCCCGCTGGAGGAGGAGGCGTCACGCCTGACGCAGCGGTCGCTGGACATGGCGTTCACGGTGTTCGCGATGGTGCCGATCCTGCTGGCGTATCCGTGGCTGCAGCGCTACTTCGTGAAGGGAGTGTTGATCGGATCGATCAAGGAATGAACGAGAACGGGAGGTGTTTGGGAACTCAGGACCGTGATCTTCGCTGCTGCCGAGTGCAGCATTTGACACTTTGGAGGAGGCTTTCGATGAAAAAGCTATCGATCGTGCTGGTGGTGCTCCTGCTGGGAGCGTCCATCGGCGTCGCCGACGATCCCATCTGGATCTGGGGCATGGGCTCGCGTCCCGCGGACGGGCCGTTCAGCGATCCGGACGGGACGTTCGAGGAAATAGGCAACCAATGGGTCCAGGAGAAGTTCGGCATTCCCGGCATTCGCGCCGAGGGCTCGGGCAACCTGGAGGCGCTGCGCGCCCTGGTCGCCTCCGGCGACGTGCCGGACGTCATCGCCAGGGTCCGCTTCAACGCGGAGTCCGTGCGGCTGCTCACCGACCTGGCCAAGGACGGGCGGCTGCACGCGCTGGACAAGTACTTTGACGACCCGGAGAACTACCCCGTCTTCGCGTCGGCCGACAAGGGTCACCTGCGGGCGTACCGGCTCGAGGGGACGCTGTACGCCGTGCCCTCCTGGGTCTGGCGGATCAGGGCGGACGATCCGTTTTCGGCCCATCCGCACTGGATGATGCGGCTGGACGCCTACGAGAAGTACGGCTACGCCACGACCTATGACGAGCTCCACGAGCTCCTCATGAATCTCAAGAACGACGACTTCACCACGCTCGACGGGAGCCCGCGCATTCCGTTCGGCCTGATGACCGACGCCAACATGCGCTGGCCGAAGATGGTCATCAACCAGGGCGGCGGCGCCGGCTGGGAGGTCGACGGCGAGAAGCGGCTCATGCCGCAGTGGGCCTCGGAGGAGCTCTACCACCAGTTGAAGTTCTTCAACATGCTGTGGCGGGACGGCCTGATGAGCCCCGGCGCCTTCCTGGATCCGGGCGCGTTCGAAGGCGACCTGGCGGCGGGCCAGTACTCGGTCATGGCCGGACACGGCGGCTACTCGGGCGCCGGCTACCGCGATCACCTCACCGCGCGGGTCGACCAGCTCGGTCCCGACCACGAGGACGTGAAGGCGTACCAGGCGCAGGCGATCATCATGATGCTGCCACCGATCACGGACAATCCGGGCCGCTATACCAACAACCAGTCGAGCTTCAACCTGATCATGGCGAACAACCCGTACCCGGACGAGACCATGAAGCTGCTGGACTGGATGTTCAGTGACGAAGGCGTGATCTCGACGTTCGTGCACGTCGGCCAGATGGGCGTGGACTGGGAGCCGGCGCCGCCGCCGCTCTACTGGACCAGTCTGCCGGACGGGTTTCACGGCCCGAGCGAGCCGGGCACGCAGCACAAGCGGGTCAACAACCTCTGGGAGTCCGGCTACACCGATCCGGAAACGGGCGAGAAGGCCGGCCGCTTTCCGAAGCTCTTCCCGCTGGCGGCACCCGCCTATGCGTCATGGGTCGAACGGCTGAATTTCGAGAACATGGAGCACAACCGCAACCACTACGGGATGCTCATACCCTCCGAGCCCTACGACTCCGGCGTGCCGGGCGGCGTCGAATGGGGTCAGCCGTACGCCGAGGCGCTGTCGGCGTTCGCTAGCCCGATCCCGTCCTACGCCCAGGTCGCCGAGGTGCTGCCGCCCCTGGAGGCGACGGCGCTGGCGTCCGCGGAGCAGAAGTACAACACGGGGCTGGTGACGGTCCTGACAGCGGGCAGCGAGGAGGACTTCCAGTCCGCCTACGACGACATGATCGCGTCGCTGATCGACACCGCGCGCTGGCGGCGGATCTACGAGGACCGCAATGGGCGGTGGGTCGCGTGGCTCGAGTCCAACGGCATCGACGACCGCGCCGAGCTCAAGTCCGTGACGCCGATCGCCGCGTGGAAGGAGGTCATGGGCTGGTAGTCTACGGCTGACGGCATCGCGCCGTCACGGCTACCGAGAGGCTGGCGACGCGAGCCCGTACGCGGGCTCATGCGCCGGCCTCTCTTTTTTTGGAGAACTATATCCGGGCGCGCGGCATCCCCGGAGAAGAAACCGGGAACGCAGGAGAGCTCTTGTCCCTATGATCGATCTTCACGTTTTTCCCTGGTACGGGGGTATGCGGTTTCCTGCAGCAGTAGACGGCCCAACGCAACGATGTCCGCGATGATGCCGCAGGAACTTGCCGGAATCTTTCCGCTCGCGATGTTCACGATCATCTCAGCGAGATCCTCTGAGGCGTCCACCGTGACACGCGATCCCGACAACCGGTATTTGACGTTTGCCGAACCGGTGCCGACATCGGGGATCCAGTCCCTCGATTCCACATCGTCCTCCTTGCCGCCATCGAACGGACTGGGCACGAAGCTGTCCGACGGATGTCATGAGGACTCTACCGACAGATTGCCACATGGATATATGGCCGAATGGATACGTTGTCGTATCATAATTGAGAGGTCTGCGACTCGTGGGATAGGAGCACAGACCCCTTGACCGTGGCAGTCGGGTTGGTGTTTATTTTGGCCGGTACCCCCGCGCGGGCGTGACCGCGACTCCGATCTTCGGAAATCAAGACCGCCAGTTGGTTGTGAAAGGCATAACAGAGGAGTCGTAGGCTTCGCGGCGAAGAGACGAAGCCCGCGCGGGGGTTCTTCATTCCACAGTTGCAGCAGGCACGCAATGATCATTTCTGATTCATGTGTGTACCAAATCTGATTGGGGATGATCTCTTTTCCCACCCATTCCCTGTTGCAGTAATCCTCCGACGGGCGCATCATGCGTGCCTAGGTGAAAGGAGCAGAGCACCGTCCCCGTCGATGACGGACGCTTCCCCATAAGCCGCAGCCGGTTCGAACTTCCCTCCATGAGCGCGTTGCTCGCCTTCGAGGCGACGGCGCGGCTCGGCAGCATCACGCTCGCCGCCGAAGAGCGCACGACTTCCCACTCGGCGATCAGCCGTCACATCCGCATGCTCGAAAAGACGCTCGGGGCGGCGCTGTTCGAACGCCGGGGCCGTGGGGTCGCTTTGACGAAGAGCGGCGAGACCTACTTCGGCGCCATCCAGTCAGGATTGGATGCGCTGCATGACGCGGGCCAGAGGATGCGCAGCAACCGCCGGTCCGGGCTCACCATCGGCTGCACTCTGGAGATGTCCGTGTTGGTGCTGAACCGCGTCTTCCTTACGCTCAAGCGCACACTTGGCGACTCGATCGCGGTGCGGATCGTGGTCTATGACTACGACCTCCTTCCCCTGCTGCTCCCGTCGGGCATCGACATCGTGTTCGAGGGCGTGGTCGGACCGCACCCGAACCCTCAGGCGGTTCCGCTGTTGCGCGAGGAGATCGTGCCGGTGGCCTCTTCCGCCTTCATGGAACGCTTCGGCGGCGTGCTCGCCGAGCATCCGAGCACGTGGAGCGACGTGCCGCGCCTGGACGTCCCCCGGACGGCCCACGGCTGGGCAACCTGGGACACGTGGTTCCAGGCTCATGGCTGCGCGGCTCCGCCGGCCCCGGTCGAGACGTTCGAGAACCATTTCAACCTGCTGCCGGCCGTGGCCAACGGGGATGGCCTGGGCATCGGCTGGAACGGCTTCATGAGCGATTACTTCGAGACCGGGCGCTTGGTGGCGGCTGGGAACGCCTGGCTGGCAACCGAGCTCACCATGTACGGAGTGCCGACCCCGAACGGCAGCAGGAAGGACGCTTCGCGAGCGTGCCTCAACGAGCTTCCCCGGCTCATCCGGGGTCTCTGCACCCAGCTCCGGTAGCACAGCCCCTCAGTCGATGCGGAGGCGCACCCAGCGCGTGTGGGTGACGCCCTCGGACGTGCACCAGAACCAGGCGAGCACGGTGCCCTCGGCCAGCACGATGCCGGACGGCTTGCCGAAGGCGATCTGCATGTGCTCGGCCAGGAAGTTCTCGTGCTCGGGCTCGCCCAGGGTGGCCTCGTCGCCGGCGTCGAACACGACGATCTCGTGCTCGACGTCGTAGTGCGACAGGTCGCGCGTGAGGGCGACGTGGATGCCCTGCGGCTCGTGCCGGTAGTTGTAGATCGCCGCCACCCGACCGTCGGACAGCGGGATCGGCGAGCACACCTGGCCGCGCAGGTTGGTGGGCGCGGGCGCCGTCCACGTGCGGCCCTGGTCGGCGGACACGCTCCAGTGGTTGACGGCGTCCTCGGATGTCCCGTAGCGGTGCGTCCAGAACATCGTGTAGATGCGGCCGTCGGGAAGCACCGCGCACATCTGGTCCCACCACAGCAGCCGGCCCGACGGGTCGTCGGCGACCACGGTGAGTTCGCCCCAGGTGCGCCCCCGGTCGGCCGAGAACAGGGCGACCGCCTTCTGGTCGGGCGGCCCGTCGTAGCCCTCCGGCTTCCAGGTCTCCAGCGGATACATCCAGCGGTCCGGCGCGAGCTGCTTGAGGCTGCCGGCGCCATTCACGGTGTACTTCTCCGGCGGCAGGTCCACCGGCACCACCTGCGGCTCCGACCAGGTGCGTCCGCGGTCGTGCGACCAGAGCAGCAGGTTCTCCGGGGGGTTCAGGGCCTCGGTCTCCGGATCGAACATCGGATCGTCGCTCAGGAGGGCGCGCCCGGCGGTCATGACCAGGCGGCCGTCCGGCACCTCGCTCACCTGTGGGCCGCCGTAGCCGTAGCCGTCGGTGGGCGGCCCGCCGCCCGGATGGGGGCTCCCCTGGCTGACCCAGTTCCTGCCGTCGTCCGAGCGCAGCACCTCGATCAGCTTGTCCGAGGAGGCCAGGTCCGGTCCCACCGACTGGCTGGCGATGAAGGTGCCGTCGGACAGCGGCGTGATCCACGGGTGGTACGCGCCGCGCCCCGGCACGTGCGAGAGGATGCCCTGGTCGACGATCTCAATCATGGCGGTCCGTCCTTTCCCGGCGTGGTCAGCCGATGACGAACAGCTCGTCCGTATCCATCAGGTCCGTGAGGATGCGGGGCTCGCCGTCGGTCACCACGAGGGTGTCCTCAGTGTGGTACAGAAAGCCGTCCGCGTCCCTGGCGGCCGGCTCGATGTTGAGCACCATGCCGGGCTCGATCCCGGCCCGCTCGTGCGCGTGCAGGACGGGAAACTCGTGCATGCCGATGCCGAACCCGTGACCGACGGACTGGCTGGTGATGGTCAGTCCCGTCCGTTCCAGCGCGCGCTTGCAGCCCAGGTAGAGGTCGCAGGCTCTGGTCCCCGGCCGCGCCGCCGCGATCGTCTCCCGCTGCGCGTCGCGCAGGCGGCGGTAGGTCGACCGCCGCTCCTCGCCCGCTGGCGCGATCGCCGCGGTGCGGGCCACGTCGGCCTGGTAGCCGCCGAAGTTGGCGGTCAGGTCGATGCGAACGATCTGGCCCGCCGTCAGCCGCGTGGGGCCGGGCCAGGGGTGGTTGACGGCGGTGTTGGCGCCGGCGGCCAGGGTGAGCCAGTGCCAGGTCGCGCCGGCTTCCAGGATGCGGGTGGACAGGCCGGTCGCCATCTGCTGCTCGGTGTCGCCCGCCGCGGCCGCCTTCAGCGTCTCGAGGATGGCGCGCTCCGTGCGCCGCGCCGCATCGGCCATGAGCTCGATCTCCGCCGGGGTCTTGATCGCTCGCGCCCGTTCGAAGAGGCGGTCGGCGCCCACCACGGCGGCATCGGGCAGCAGGCCGGTCAGCTCCCGGGCGTACTCGGCGGCCAGGAAGCGCTCCTCGATGCCGATGCGCGCGGCGGCCAGGCCGCGCGCCCGCAGGTGCTCGGCCACCGCCCGCATCGGGCTCTCGGCGAACTCCAGGTAGGTGTCGAGGTCGGTGATCCGGGAATCCTGCCGGGTCTGCAGCTCCTCGCAGTAGCAGACCACGGCGGAGGGCTCCCCCTCCTGGGGCAGCACGGCGATGCACAGCCGCTCAGGCAGCATCTTCTGCGACAGCAGCAGGGTGCCGGTCAGGTAGTAGAAGTTCTCCTGGGACGCCGCCAGCAGGACGTCCACGCCCTCGCGATCCATCCCCTGCCGCAGCGCGGGGAGGTTGATCCGCTCCGGGCCGCTCATGCGCGCTGCGGCCGCGTGGCGGGGCGGCCGGCGCCGTAGCCCAGTTCGATCGCGCGCGCCAGCATGCGGCGGCGGCGCGGGCCGGCCGTCTCGATCAGGCGGTCCGAGTAGAGCCGTCCCCGCGCACGGCTCGACTGCTCCAGCACGCCGGTCAGCCAATCGAAGTGCTCGCGGCTGCGCTCCGGCGTCGTGTTCTGGACGCAGTTGACGTGGATGGCCCGGCGCCCCGGCTTCTCGGTGAGGGCGGCGTGATAGACCTTGTGGTTCATGAAAATCACGTCGCCCGGCTCGTTGCGGAGCGAATGGCGGCCGGGGATCTCCTCCGGCTCCACGCCCAGGTCGAGGAGGCGGTCGCCGAAGCCGTCCTCGCCGTAGTCCCGCGGCGTGCGCGTCAGCGCCTCGCCGAACTCCAGGAAGTGGCTGCCGGGAATGATGTCCAGGCAACCGTCGCCCGGCCCCAGCCGGTCCAGGTAGATCGCGGCGCGCATGCTGAAGAGCCCGGTCGGCGCGCGCGCGTCGTGGTGCCAGCGGCTGCCCTCCGTGTGCAGCAGCCCCTCGCTCTCCAGCAGGATGAAGTCCTCCCCGAGCAGCGTCTCGAACACGTTCACCAGCCGCTCATCGTCGAGCAGCGGGTAGAACGCCTCCGGGTCCAGGTCGAAGAACGACGCCACCTGCTGACGCCGGTCCCCCGGTCCGGGGGCCGGCGTGCCGCCGCGCTCGCGGCACATGGCCGCGTCGAACGCGTCCGACAGGGCGCGCATCTCCGGCGGCGAAAAGAGCTGCGGGCACTGCAGGAACCCGAGCGTCTGGAAGTGCGCTACCTGTTGAGGGGTCATGGGTCCGTTCCGGTGGTCCGGGAAGCGTATCGGATGGCGGGCGCCGTACCAATGCGCGAGGCGGTCGGTCCGGGCGGTGCCGATTCCTTGACCGGGCGCGGGACCCGTGCCAGCGTCGGGGACGGCATGGCAGAGCGCACGCGCAGGCGGCGCCTCATCTACAACGAGGACGGCGACACCCTCGGAGGCTTCCGCAGCAGGCTCCACGAGGCGCCGATGTCGGCCGGGGACTACCTCTCCGAGCTGTTCGCGCCGCTGGCCGGCACCCACGTCGACACCTACGTCTGGTGCTGCGGTGCCACCCACGGGCTGAACCTCGTCCCGCCCGGCGGGGAGCGGCGGCCCCTGTGGATGGAGCACCACCGCACCGCCGACGGCAAGTTCCTGAACGTCCACAACTGGCGCTCCTGGTGCAACCTGCAGTCCTTCCTGCAAGCCGGCCACAGCCCGCCGGAGCTCGTGGCCCGCGGCGCGCGCGACTGCGGCATGGAGCTGTTTTTCTCGCTGCGGATGAACGACGCGCACGACGCCCACGACCCCGATCCCGAGGTGGCGGCGGCGGGTGCCGGCGGTATCAGCCCGATCAAGAGCGAGCACCCCGACTGGCTGATCGGCGAGCCGGGCGCCGCCTACGAGCCCAGATCGATCCCGTGGTGGATGCGCCGGGCGTTCGACTACGCGGCCGAAGGCTGCCGGGACCACGTGCTCGGGCTGGTCGAAGAGATCCTGGGCTTCGACAACGACGGGGTCGAGCTCGACTTCATGAGCCACCCGTTCCTGTTCCGGCTCGGCCGCGAGCGGCAGGACGCGCCGCTGCTCACCGCCATGATCCGCCGGGTGAAGACGCTGGCGGCCGCGCGCGGCAAGTCCCTCATGGTGCGCGTGCCGGGCTCGATCGAGCGCTGCGAGCGGATCGGCATAGACGTGCGCGCCTGGATCCGCGAGGAGATCGTCGACGTGCTGTCGCTGGGGCGCAGCGTCACCCCGGCCACCATTCCCACCGGCGCGTGGATGCGGGCGGTCACCGGCACCGCGTGCCAGGTGTTCCCGTCGATCAATCCCAACCACGACCCGCGGCTCGCGCGCGCCGAGGCGCTGCGCGCCTTCGCCATGCTGCACCTGCGCGACGGCGCGCACGGCGTCTACCTGTTCAATTTCTTCCGGCAGCCGTTCTCCAAGCACTACCGGCAGTTCTTCGACCTGGACCGGTGGGGCTGGGACGCGCTGCGCGAGATCGGCGATCTCGACACCCTGGCCACGCGCGACAAGCTCTACATCTTCGACTTCCTGAAGGCGAGCACGCCGGGCGCCTACGGCCATGGGATCCCGGAGGAGCTGGTAGACCTGCCGCTGGAGCTGGCCGGGGACGGGCAGCAGGGCCGCGTGCGCTTCCGTATCGGCGACCGGCTGGACGGGAGCGTGCCGCAGGAGATCGCGCTCCGGGTGGAGATCGCCAACCTCACCGGGCGTGACGAGCTGGAGCTGGCCGTCAACGGCCGCCGGCTGGTGGGGGAGGAGCGGACCTATCCCTACCAGTACGGGGCGGAGATCCTCTTCCCCGTGTCGCCGCACGTCCTGAACACCGGCGGCAATGAGCTGCTGGTCACGGTGCGGAAGCGAAACCCGCACATCCATCCGCCGCTGATCGTCGAGTGGGCGGAGGTCTCGATCCGCTACCGGTGAGGCCGCCGCGGGCTTCTCACACCGTGATCGTGACCGTGCCGTTCTCGACCCTGACGGGGTAGGACTGCAGGCGCAGCGGCTTCCTGGACAGCGCCCTGCCCGTGCACAGGTCGAAGTCCGAGCCGTGCCAGGGGCAGTAGAGGATCTCTCCCTCCCGCTCCCAGCGGGGCTGCCAGCCGGTCTCCGGGCCTTGCGCCAGCGTACCGGTGATCGTGCCGGCGCAGACCGGCCCGCCGTCGTGCGGGCAGCGGTTGCGGTAGGCGCGGAGGCTGCCGCCGGCGCGGAAGATGCCGATGTCCACGCCGTTGACGGTCACCAGGCGGCAGGTCCCTTCCGTGATCTCCGCTGCCGGCATGAGCGGGTAGTCGGCCATGGCGCTAGGATTCTGTCGGATTTGCCGCGTAAGCGGGAAGGCCGACAAACTCCGACGCGGAAGGTGGGGATGGGCCGAAAGCGGAGCCGAAGGCGACGGTTTCGGGGCGCTACCTCGGCGGGATGCCGAAGAACTCGGCGGCGTTGGCGCCCATGATCTGCCGCCGCACCTCGTCGGGCATCGGGTACCTGCCCAGGCGGTCGGGATGCAGGAAGTCGTGGTGCGGCCAGTCGGACGCGTAGATGACGTTGTCGTGGTTCCCGGTGAAGGTGCTGATCAGGTCAAGCAGCTTCACGTAGTCGCGCGGATGCTCCGGTTCCTCCGCCGGCTGGGTGGAGAAGCGGAAGTTCCGGAGGTAGTGGCTGGGCCGCTCCTTGAAGAACGGCAGCAACCGGCCGCGCCACTCCAGGTACTCGTTGTTCAGCCGCATCATCATCCACGGCACCCAGGCCAGGCCGCCCTCGTTGAAGCTGATCTTGAGGTCCGGGAAGCGGACGGGGATGCCGTTGCACATCAGGTGGTAGAAGTTGGCAGACATCTGCAGCGAGTGGCCGAAGCCGTGCCGGCCCACCTCGTCGAACTGCTCTAGCTGGCAGGGGAAGGTCGGATGGCACATGGCGAGTCCGTGCAGGGACACCGGCAGGCCCAGCTCCTGCGCCGCCTCGTAGATCGGGTGGTACATCCGGTGCCCGTACAGGGGGTTCACGCCGGCGGCCGGCAGGTAGACGCAGACCATCTTGTGCCGGCCGCCGAGCTCGCGGATCTCGGCCGCCGAGCCCTCCGGGTCCTGCGGGGCGATGCACAGCGCGCCGTAGAAGCCGTCGACTGGCAGCCACCGGTCGATCAGCCAACGGTTGTAGGCACGGGCCAGGGCCATGGCGTAGCCGGCGTCGACCTGCACGGCGATCTTCAGCAGCAGGTCGGGAAAGAGCACGGCCGACTCGATGCCGAAGCCGTCCAGGTCGCGCCGGCACTGCGCGGGATCGACCTCGAACAGCGGGCGGTTCTGCCCACCCGGCCACAACGGGTCGGAGCCGTCGCCCGACCCCTGCGCCAGGCCGGGCACGATGTAGTCGCCCACCGATCCGAAGCGCGAGGTGACGGCCGCCGCCGGGGCGATCGCCTCCACGGCCTTGCGCCACGGCAGGTCGCAGTGGCGTGCCAGCTCGTCCGGCAGATCGCGGACGTGCACGTCGCAGTCCACGATGCGGATGTCCTTCATCGCCTCCTCGGCCGCCCATAGTAGCCTGATGACCCGGAGCCGAACTCGCCGGCGTACGGGGTGCCGGTCGCCGGCAGCCGCGGGGTAAAATTGGGCGTTCGTAACTATTCAGGCGTAGTGGCAGCCCATGGGTCAGCGTAACCACGACCTGAAGATTGTAAGTTGTCTCGGGCGCTGTACGTGTTCGGCATTGCTGGTCTATTCTCGCGGTCGGGAGGGACGCAATGGACGCGAGCTTCAAGCTCACGCGCCAAGAGATAGGTGCGGCCTACGATGCTGGCCGAGACGCGGTCATCGCGTTGATCGAGGCTCTCATCGAGCGTTACGAGCAGCGGATCACGGCGCTGGAGCAGGAACTCCAGGAACTGAAGAAGGACAGCCACGACAGCGGCAAACCGCCGTCGCGAGACAGCTTCGAACGCAAGCAACACAGCCGCACGGCCTCTCGCCGGCAGCGCACCGGAAAGCGTCACGGGGGTCAGCCGAACCATCCTGGTGCGACCTTGAGCCAGAGCGAGCATCCCGACCTCGTCACCGTGCACGCGGTGGACCGGTGCGGTTGCGGACGATCGCTGGCCGACGAGCCGGTGGCCGACTACGAACGTCGGCAGGTGTTCGAGGTGCCGCCGCTGGCGGCGCAGGTCACCGAGCACCGCGCCGAGCGCAAACGCTGCCCGGACTGTGGGAAGATCGCGGTGGCCACATTCCCTGAGCCGGTCCGGCAGCCGGTGCAGTACGGCGAGCGGCTGCAAGCGGTGGCCGCATACCTGAAGAACTACGGGTTGCTGCCGTATCAGAGGGCGGCCGAGTGGTTCGCGGACCTGTTCTCGATCCCGATCAGCGTCGGCACGTTGGTGAACATCAACGCCACCTGCGCCGAGCGCTTGGCGGGCGTCAGCGAGATGATTCGTGAAGCGATCGGCGGCCAGCCGGTGGTCGGCTTCGATGAGACCGGGATGAGCGTCGACGGCCACCTGCGGTGGCTGCACGTGGCGAGCACGGAGCGGCTGACCCACTACGCCGAGCACGCGAAGCGGGGCAAGCAGGCCGGTGAGGACATCGGCATCTTGCCGAACTTCGCGGGGATCGCGCTGCACGATCACTGGCAGAGCTACTTTCGCTATCAGTGTGGGCACGCGCTGTGCAACGCCCATCATCTGCGCGAGCTGACGTTCGTCGAGGAACAGTACCGCCAGCGGTGGGCCGGTGAGCTCAAGGAGTTGCTGCTGAGGATGAACGCTGCGGTGGACCGTGCGCAGCAGCAGGGACGCCGGCGGCTGTACCGGCCTGAGCGCCGACGATTCGCCGCCGAGTACCGCAGGATCATCAACGTTGGGCTGGCCGCCAATCCGCCGCCGCCTCCGGCGCCACCGGGTACGCCCAAGAAGCGGGGCCGCAAGAAGCAGAGCAAGCCGCGCAATCTCCTGCTCCGGTTGTCCGGCCGCTGGCGATCGGTGCTCGCCTTCATGTACGACTTTCGCGTACCGTTCACCAACAACCAGGCCGAACGCGACCTGCGCATGATGAAAGTTCAGCAGAAGATCTCCGGCACGTTCCGCAGCGCTGAAGGTGCAGCCGCCTTCTGCCGGACCAGAGCCTATATCTCCACGATCCGCAAGAACGGCGGCAACGTGCTCGACGCCCTCAGGTCCGTCTTCGAAGGCCGCCCCATGATCCCTCCCTGCCTCAGACCGTCCGCCACGGCTGAATAGTTACGGGCGTTCCATGAGTGAGCTCGACTCTGTAGCGGCGACCCTGGCGCCCGATCCGCTCCGGTTCGAGGACGGCACGGAGGCCGATGCGTCGTCGTGGCCACGCCGCCGCAGCGAGCTGGCCCGCGCGATCGTCCCGCACGAGTATGGCGGCATGCCGCCGGCGCCGGACGGCGTGGAGGTGATCCGGCGCTCGGCCAACCTGATCGCGCCGGAGCGGGTGGTCGCGTATCACACGTACGAGATCCGGGTGAACGTCGCGGGCGGCGAGATCCGCTTTCCGCTGAGCCTGTGGATCCCGCCGGGCGAAGGGCCGTTTCCCGTCGTCCTGGACGGCGACGGCTGCTGGCGCTACTTCAACGACGAGGTGGTCCGCTCCGTGCTGGAGCGCGGCTACATCGCCGCCTCGTTCGACCGCACGGCCCTGGCCGCCGACAACCCCGACCGGTACCGGGAGACCGGCCTGTACCGCCTGATGCCGGGCGCCGAGTGCGGCGCCCTGGCCGCTTGGGCGTGGGGCTTCCACCGCTGCGTGGACGCGCTGGAGCGGATCGGCGCGGCGGCCGTCGACCGCATCGCCGTCACCGGGCACTCCCGCGGCGGCAAGAGCGCGCTGCTGGCCGGCGCCACCGACGAGCGGATCGCGCTCACCAACCCCAACTGCTCGGGGGCCGGCGGCTCCGGCCCCAACCGCATGAAGGGCGACGGCGCGGAGGTGATCGACGACTTCCTGAGGAGCCGCTACATCTTCTGGTTCGGCAAGGACTTCGCCGACTACGCCGGCCGCGACGCGGAGTTGCCGTACGACCAGCACTTTCTGCACGCGCTGATTGCGCCGCGGGCGCTGCTGGTCACCGAGGCGTTCGGCGACCCATGGGCAAATCCCTCCGGTTCCTACGCCGCGCTACGCACCACCGAGCGGGTCTACCGCATGCTCGGCGCCGCGGACGCCATCGGCTGGGCGTTCCGCCCTGGCGTGCACGACCACTCCGCGGCCGACTACGCGGCGCTGCTGGACTTCGCGGACCGTTCGCTTCGCGGCCTCCGCGTCGAGTGGGACGTGCAGATCGGCCTCTTCGGCGACGCCGCTCCCTGACCGGACTAGCGGCGCCTGATCGAGCGCAGCCAGACATCCCGTTTGACGGCCGCCGGGACGGCGCGGGCCGACCGATGCACTGCGCTTCGGCGCCGAAGTGGCGGAGCGCGCTGGCGAACGGGTCACTGCCCGGATTCCGCTTCGACTTCGGCGCCGAAGAAGCCACGGCGCCGACGGAGGCGGAAGGCGTGGATCTCGCGCAGGTGATCGATGACGCCGACCTCGACGTGGTCCTCGGGATCGGGCAGCAGGCCGCCCGACCGGCATCCTCCAGCGGGTCAGGAGCAGGAGCAGGAGCTCCACGCGGACGACCGGATCGCAGGGATCTACGTGCCCACGATCTTCTTCCTGAGCCAGACCTTTCCACGACGTCGGAGTGCGGCGGCGCTCCGTGAGGCCGCCTCACGTCAATCGCAGTTGTCCGACCTCGCGCACACGCCGCCGGCCTCCAGCAACAGCGCGATGATGTCCGGATGTCGGGCGCGATCCAGCGGCGTGCGGCCGGATCTGTCCGTCGGATTGACTTCTGCGCCCGCATCCAGCAGCGCGGCCACGATGGCGGGATAGTCGCCGTCCGCGGCGCTGTGCAGCGGCGTGCGGCTCAGAACGTTGCGGGCTTCCAGGTCCGCGCCGGCCTCCAACAGGGCGACGATGACGGCCGGGTTCTGGTTGGTGTAGGCCGCGGCGTGCAGCGCGGTGCCGTTGCCGTCACTGAGCCGGGCTTCCATATCCGCACCCGCTGCCGCCAGGGCAGTGATGATGGTCGGATTCTGGTTGTACGCGGCGGCACTGTGCAGCGGCGTTGCGCCGTTCTCACTGCGTGTCTCGAGCGGCGCGCCGGCGCTCGCAAGAGCCGCGATGACGGCCGGATGATCGCTGTGCCGGGCTGCCAGGTGCAGCGCCGTGTTGCTGTCCGTCGTGGTGCGCGCGTCCAGATCGGCGCCCGCGTCCACGAGCGCAGTGACGATGGCCGGGCGATCGTTGTAGCGGGCCGCCCAGTGCAGCGGCGTCACGCCGTCGTCGTGGCGGGCATCCAGGTCGGCACCGGCGTCCGCCAGTGCGGCGATGATGGCCGGGTGGTCGCTGTAGCGGGCCGCGGTGTGCAGCGGGGTGCCGCCGATCCGCTGCCGGGCGTCGAGGCTGGCGCCGGCCTCGGCCAGCGCCGTGATGACCTCTGCGCTGGCGCTGTAGCGGCCGCCCAGTGCAGGGGCGTGGCGCCCGCCTTCTGGCGCGCGTCGGGGTCGGCGCCGGCGTCCAGCAGCGCCGTGACGGCCCTGTCGTCGCCAGCGTAGCGGGCCGCCCAGTGCAGGGCGGTGTTGCCGTCCGGGTCGCGCGCGGTGACGTCCGCGCCCTGCCGGATGCAGGAGACGACCCGCGCCGTATCAGCCCACGCGAAGAACGCCTGCGTGTGCATCTGGTCGCAGCCGGGGACGGGGGTCAGGCTGCAGCCCGCCGCCGCCAGCACGGCAGCCGCCAGCGTAGCGGAGAGGATCCCGCGCCGACCGGCTTCGTTGGAATTTCGGAATTCATCATTCCGAGAATACCATCGCGGCCGGTCACGCACCTGCCCCGTTCACTCGGGCATGGGTGGCAGAAGCCGGCAGGCTCTATTCGTCCGAGAGGGC
Source organism: Spirochaetia bacterium (assembly GCA_965208175.1). Taxonomy (GTDB): domain Bacteria; phylum Spirochaetota; class Spirochaetia; order SZUA-6; family Bin103; genus CATQHW01. The sequence continues at coordinate 386,095 of CBDBOG010000003.1, forward strand.
CGCCACCACCCCGGCAGCTGCCAGCAGCAGGTCGAGCGAGCGCTCCATGCCCAGCTCCTCGCTTCCGCGGAAGCTGCTGCACACGCAGATCGTCACGTCCCGTTGCGGGTCGCCCAGCACCACCGCGCCGTAGCCGTTCATGTCGCCGTGGTGGCCGAAGGCGACCACCTGCGTGCCGTCCAGGTAGAGCTCGACGCCGACCCCGTAGCCGTTCGACGGGCCGGGCGAGCACTCCTCGGACTTTCGGGTCGCCACCTGCAGCATCTCCCGCCGCGCCGCCGCGCTCAGCAGCACGTCCTCCGCGCCCGGGCCCAGCGCCGCGCCGAACGCCGCGATCTCGCTCGGCGTCGAGTACAGGCCGCCGCTCGGCACGTGGAAGCCGCGCCCGGCGTGCTGGCGCTCCGAGTCGCGGGTGCTGATCGACCCGTCCACCAGCCGCTCGTAGCCGGTGGCAAGCCGCTCCCGGTCCGCCGGCGGCAGGAACCCGGTCGCGGTCAGGCCGAGCGGCGCGCAGATCTCGGCGGCGACCAACTCCGGGTACGGCATCGCGCCCGCGCGCCGCACCGCCAGGCCCAGGATGGCGGCGCCGACGTTGGAGTAGTCAAAGCAGGAGCCCGGGGGATGGGCGAAGCGGGTGGCCGGGATGGCGCCCAGCAGCGTTTGCTCCCACTCGTCGACCGCGCCGGCCAGCAGCCGCGGGATGCGCGGCTCGCGCGCCAGGCCGCTGGTGTGGGTGCCCAGGTCGCGCAGCGTGATGGCGCGCGGCTGCTCGGCGTAGCCGACCGTGGTCTCGATCTCCGGCACGTTCCGGGAGACCGGATCGTCCAGGTCGAGCACGCCCCGCTCCGCCAAGCGCAGCGCCGTCACCACCGTCAGCGTCTTGCTGATCGACCCCACCCGGTAGACGGTGCCGGCGTCGGCACGCCGGCCCTGCTCGCGATCCGCCCAGCCGGCCGCGTGTCTCCACACCGTCCGCCCGCCATGCCGGACGGCCGCGCTCAGGCTGCCGGTGCCGTCGGCCTCCGCCGCGGAGTCCAGTGCGCCGGCCAGCTCCTGCCAGCGGGCTGCCTCGGCCATCGGCTACTCGTCAGCGGACGCGTCGGGCTCGGACTGCCGTCATGGAGCCCCCAGCCGAGACAGGAACTCACGGACCTTGGTGAATGCAGCATGCTCGAAGTCCCAGACGCCTTGCTTCGCTGCCACGCCGACCGAGACGCGAGGATCGCTGCTCGTGGAGAGGTAGGCGTATGCCCGTGCCTTATCAGACCGACGAATCGTCCCACCGTTTGACTCGATACAGGTGAAGAACCGATCGATGCAACTGTCTTCTCGGGTTTGCGCAAAGGAACGCGCCAGCACCGTTTCGAGCATGCCTGGCGCGTCTTCGGGCAACACCAGCACGCTGACCATGGGACTTCCCGGCGCAACCATGCCTATCTCTTCGGGGAGCGCCAGCCTTGCCTTGTCCAGTGCCGAACGCACGCTTTGAAATGCCGACCGAGCGGAGGCCTCGGCATCACGCACGATCCCGAGATGGCGGACATCGGCAAACCTGGGAGCCCTCACCAGTGCGGAGAGAAAGCCACTCAGTTCACTCACGCCCCCATAGTTCTGAATCTCCATCCGCGAAATACGAAGATGATCACGGAAGGCTTCAAAGAAGTTTCGGTAATCGTTGCCTTCAACCAGCAGTTGAACCGCTGACGTGATGGCATGCGGCTTCACAGTCAACGGACCTCAATGTCATGGCGGATTGCGGCCGCGATCTCGGATCGCTCGTAGGTGACACACCTGCATCGGCCTTCGTCGACCTCCAGACGATGGAGAGCAAGGTCGTCAGTCTGGATGGCCTGGTCGGCGGCTTGGACGCATTCGAAGCTGTGGGTGGTGGCGAATACCTGGACGCCATAGCGCCGTGAGGACTCATCGATCACCCGCCACATGTCGGTCAGCACGGAGTGATGGATGCCGTTCTCGACTTCGTCGATGAGTACGAGGCCGTTTTCGGCGCTTACAAATCCCAGTACGATGCTGGCAAATCTCGTCATCCCCTCGCCCATGACCGACAGCGGCACGAGTTCGGGGAGCCCGACGTCGCCCCATATCATGGGCCAGCCACTGGAGGAGTTGTCTACGATGCTTCTCAAGCGCGGCTCGATCGCCTGCAGGGGCTTGAGGAGCACGTCGCCTTGCTTTCGCTTCCGCAGCGCCCCCAGGAGGATCGCGTCTTCGCGACCGGTACGTGACATGGACGAGTGCAAACTGGCCGCGAAAGGGATTGTCTCGTGGTGGTGTTTGAAGTGGATGTCCTTCGCGGAGAGTTGAACGGCAGCCCGGATCGCGGGTCCGTCGCCCTGCTGGAATCTGAGCGTCAGTTGTTGGTCGAAAAGGCCTTGGTCCGCACGGCCGGCGTCCTCCAGGGGAAACGCCGAGTTCGTGCGAGGTTCGAGCGCGACCGTGAGCGACAGACTGCCGCACGGTTGATGATGCGCGGTGATTTCGATGGTGCGATCGAAGTCGAACCCGAAGAACAGGGGCTTCCACAGGGTCTCGCGAACCGAGTCGCCGGTGAACCGCGCGTCCGAGCGGGTTTCGATATCGTTCGCGGTCCGGGTGATGCTTGCATTCAGGGCCAGACGAGGGTTGCCGCCTCCCGAGAGGAGAAACAGCGCTTCCAGCAGGGATGTCTTGCCCGCGTTGTTACCGCCCGCGACGACGTTCACGCGGCTCAGCCGCGTGACCTCGAGATCGCCGAACACGCGATAGTTGCGGATCCTGAGTCGATCAAGCATCGGCCACCACCAACGGAACCGCCGGCCGGCCCCTAGCCGTCCGACAGCGCCGGCACCACCTCGGTGGCCAGGAGCTCCACGCAGCGCCACCAGCGCTCGTCGTTGTCCGAGTCCTGGGCGAGCATGAGCAGCGTGCCGAAGCCGCCGGTGATGTCGATCACCTCGCGCAGGCGCTGCACGACCGTATCGACGCTGCCGATGATGCACAGGTTCTCCAGCACGTACGGGACGTCGATGTCGTCGTCGGTCATGCCCGGGTCGAGCTTCATCGCCTCCTGCACCATGCCGGCCTTGAGGATCTTGATCAGGTACTCGTACGAACGGGCGTAGGCGCCGTCGGCGCGGGCGAACTCCCAGGCGTCGGCGTCGGTGTCGGCCACCATGATGCTGCGCGACACCCGCCAGTCGGCGCGGTCCGGCTCCGGGCGGCCGGCCTTGGCCGCGCCCTCGCAGTAGACCTCCCACTGCCGCTTGAGCACCTGCGGGGTGACCATGTTGGCGCTGATCGGGATGTAGCCGCGCTCGCCGGCGGTGAGCGCGCCGCGCGACTCCGCCTTGATGATGCTGGTCGCGATCGGCGGGTGCGGCTTCTGGTAGGGCTTGAGGATGTCGCCCATGTTGAAGTCGGGGCGGGGGTTCTGGACCTTGATCTCCCAGAACTCGTCCTTGAGCTCGTACGGCGCCTCGGATTCCCACAGCTTCAGGACCATGTCCATGCCGCGTATGGTCATCAGCCCGACCTCGGCCGGGTCCAGGCCGAACAGCTCGTAGTCGCACGGCACGCCGCCCTGGCCGAAGCCGATCAGGAAGCGGCCGCGCGCCAGGTGGTCGAGGTAGGCCAGCCGGGTGGCGATGTTGGCCGGATGGTGCAGGGGCATGATCGTCACGCCCGTGCCCAGCTTGATGTTCGAGGTGCGCGGCAGCGCGTTGGCGATGAAAACGTCGTTGGAGGGGATGGGCTCCCAGTCCAGGGTGTGGTGCTGGCCGATCCACGCCTCCTCGTAGCCGAGCCGGTCGCAGCGCACCACCAGCTCCAGGTCCTCCTCGTAGCCTTCGGTGCGGTCGCGCTCCGGCGGATGCAGCGGCATCATGAACATTCCGAGTTTCATCTCAGCGGACTCCTTGGCGGCTCGTCGGCACGGTGACCGGGTTGTAAGCTCGCCCCGATGATAGCAAAGCGTCCGCTCCGGCACCGGTACCGGCCCACCCACTACTACCGGACCCTCGGCACGCACGAGCCCGTGGTCTCCATCGGCGACGGCGACACCGTCGTGACCTCCACGGTCGACGCGGGCGGCAGCGACGGAGCAGGCGACCAGGTGACCCCGCGCGGCAACCCGCAGACCGGCCCCTTCCACGTCGACGGGGCCGAGCCCGGCGACGCGCTGGCGGTCACCCTGCACGCCGTCACGCCCAACCGCGCCACCGGCTTCACCACCTCGCCCGTGGATGCGCAGGTGCTGGAACCCGGCTTCGACGCCGGGGCGAAACGGATGGTCGACTGGCGTCTCGACCTCGACCGCGGCACAGCCACGCCGATCGACGTGCCCGGCCTGGAGGCACTGCAGGTGCCGTTCCGCCCCATGATCGGCTGCTTCGGGGTGGCCCCCGACCGGGGGCAGGCCATCTCCACCGCCACCTCCGGCGCCCACGGCGGCAACATGGACTACGCCGGCTTCGTGGCGGGCGTCACCGTCTGGTTCCCGGTCTCGGTGCCGGGCGCGCTGTTCTTCCTGGGCGACGTGCACGCCGTGCAGGGCGACGGCGAGATCACCGGCAACGGCGTCGAGGTGTCGGCCGACGTCACCTTCTCCGTGCGCGTGCTTTCCGGGCGCACCATCGCCTGGCCGCGCGCGATCTCCGCCGAGCACCTGATGACGGTCGGCTGTGGCCGCCCGCTCGACCAGTGCGTGCAATACGCGACCGGAGAGATGCTGCGCTGGCTGGGCGAGCTGGGCCTGCCGGAAACCGCCGCGCACACGCTGCTGGGTCAGGTGGTCGAGTACGACCTGGGCAACATCTACGACCCCGCCTACGTGATGGTGTGCAAGGTCCGCAGGGACACCCTGCGCGCGATCGATCGGCCTCTCCCCGGAGGACTCGTAGCGCGGTGCGTCCGCGGGCTATTTTGAAATAGACCGTCGCGTGATAGCGGTATCCGGCTCGACTCTCCTCATACCAACGTTGACCCAAGAATAACCGTGCGGGGCACCTGACAATTGGCTGCTTTCCCCGTATCGCATTTGGCGTACCATAATCGTGATGGAATCATGCAGCGCACGGCTACTCATTCGGATCAGGCCGTAGTGGTCAGCCTGAATGCGGTCGAGGACATCTTCGTTCATCGACGCACCGACCTCACCAATGTACCTGACCAGTCGCGGACCGATCTTGAAGCGCAGTTCTCTGGCTAGAATCAGACCGCGAACAACCGTGAGCTCCGGAAAGGGACTCTTCTCGCGGTTGAGCTCGATCGTCCTGGAGATGATCCCTTCAAAGAACTGTTCGTCTCCGGAAAACAGAGCTCTTGGCCGTCCGGCACATGGCCACGCCTCAACCGCGACCGCTTCTAGATTGAACGTCGTCGTTCTCGGCAGCGCAGCGAAATCAGCCGTCCCGCCACCGTGATCGTGCTTGAACGCCCAGGTCTCTTCAATTGGCCACACGTCGAACTGCCAGTCGCCACGCTCCAACCGCAGTCCACCAAAGCGTGTGCGACGCGCCACGATGCCGCGAAACCGCTCTTCGAGCTGCGCTGTCGTTGTCCCAGACACGACGATGTCTATGTCCCTCGGCCTCCCGGGCTTGTCGTGGAAGATCCGCGACACCAAGAGAGACCGAAGCGTTCCACCGAACAGCACCGCCGGAACCCGCGACTGTCGAAGATCATGTACCACTTCGTGTATAGGCTTCCAGACTGGACCATTTCGATGAAAGAGGGATCCAACCTCCTGCAACAATTTCCGCTTGAGATCAGAAACGGTAAGGCTATCGTCCATTGAATAGATCCGAATGGAGATTCGTTGCGAACGAGTCCGTCATGCCGCAGATGTAGTCCGTAACCAATTGAAGTCGGCAGTAATCCTCCGGTAGTCGCCCTTCAGCCAATGTGGCCTGAAATATCTTTCGGTAATTTGGGGAAACAAGTGCTGCCGCCTTGCCTGCGAACTTGGACGCCTTCGGGGTGCCTTCCGCCGGCATGGCCTGGGCTCCCTCCCAGAAGACATCCATGAGATCTCCTATTACGTGCCGACCCATCAACTCCAACAGCAACGTCGAACGGGTGGAATACACATCCTTTTTTGCGATAGTCCGTAAGCAATGGGCGAGGTCTTTGGCGTTGCTGTCGTCGAGCAGTGAACGAGGGTATTTGCCTCTAAGGATGTCCTCATATTGATTCCGAAACACGCAGAAAACAGCGTCTACCATGACGCGGATCGCCGCGGTTCGAAACGCTGACGCCGATATGTCATCATCGAGGTCGTTCGGCAAGGAGGCCGAGCCGGCCGTCAGAATTGCCTTCTGACCGTTCAGGGCTTTCGTGACGGACTCGGCCTCTATGGCGGTCAATTGACTCTCAATCGTCTTCCATGAGACCACGCCCTTTTTGACCGCATCCTCGACATCGGCAGGCAAGTAGGCAATGTCATCCGCGGCTTCCACGAGAAGGCAAATGGGATGTCGCGCTCCTTCGGTACCTGTTTCATGTTGGATCTGCGGAATGATGTCGTTTTCAGAGGCAAAATATCCTGGTTTCTGAAACGCCGGATTGTCGGAGGTCTTCTCGGCGGGGTCGGACGAGGAGAGGTACTTCCTCAGAGCAGAGAGAGTCCCGAACGTGAGGTTGAGACCGGTATGATCTACAAGAATCTGTAGCTTCGCGACGAGTCTCAGGGACTGTGCGTTACCTTCGAACCTAAGGAAGTCGTGCACGTGCTGATCGGTTTGTAAGTTATTGAGAACGCCTGCTTGTGGCGGTTTCTTGAACCACGCCCTGATGGCGTCCTCGCCGGCGTGGCCGAACGGTGGATTGCCCAAGTCATGGATGAGGCCGCACGTCGCGGCGATGGCCTCGATTGAGCGGTCCATGTCTCCTGAAATCTCGCCTTCCTCCCGCAGCCACTTGGCGCTGCGGGCTGCGAGGCCGCGGGCGACGCTGGAAACCTCGAGAGAATGGGTGAGGCGAGTGCGTACGGCATCGTGCGGCTCCAGAGGGAAGACCTGTGCTTTGTCCTGCAGGCGCTTTACGGGTGTCGAGAAGATGGCGCGGTCAAAGTCTCGTTCGAACTGACCGCGATGATCGTTGGGAATCGTTGTCTGTCGGCGTCGGTTGGGGTTGAGCAGCCGGCACCAGTCCATGGGTGCACAATATATCAGACGGCGGTCGCGGTGCGGACGCGCTCAGAGGCCTGTGAGGAGAACCGGGGTAGATGGACGCCTCACCGCGCGTGGCTTCATGGCCCCCTCGATGTGATTGACGGCTTGTCGTGGGCATATGGGACGGATATGCTGGTCAACATAATGCTTGAGTGCATAATAGTGCGATGGAGTTTCTCGATCGTGCCGGCGAGCTACGGCGCCTCGACAGCGCGTTGCGCCACTCCGGGGCGTTCGCCGTCATCTGGGGGCGCCGCCGGGTAGGCAAGTCCCGTCTGCTCCTGGAGTGGTCGCGGCGCCGCGACGGCCTCTACACGGTCGCGGATCAGTCGGCGCCCGCCGTTCAGCGGCGTTATCTGGCCGCCGCGGTCGCGGAGCGGTTCGGTGGGTTCGACGACGTCGAGTACCCGGACTGGCGGTCGTTCTTCACCCGCCTCGCCGACGCCGCCGTGCGGGCGAGCTGGAACGGACCGTTCATCGTCGACGAGATGCCGTACCTGATCGCTGCGGACCCGTCGCTGGCCGCCGTGCTGCAGAACTGGCTGGACCGCCCCGGCGGGCGGCCGTGCCTGGTGGTAAGCGGTTCGAGCCGACACATGATGCACGGCGCCGTGCTCGACGCCGACGCTCCCCTGTACGGCCGTGCGGTGGAGGCATTCGCGGTGCGCCCGCTGCGGCCCGGCTACCTGGCCGACGTCTTCACCGCGGCGACGCCGCGCTCTCTGGTGTCCGCCTACGCGCTCTGGGGCGGCCTGCCGCGCTACTGGGAGCTCGCCGAACCGTACGGAGGCGACCTCACCGCCGCGGTCGACGAGTTGGTCCTCGATCCCTCAGGCCCGCTGCACGAGGAGCCGGACCGCCTGCTGCTGGCCGAGACGCCGCCGGCCACCTCGCTGCGCCCGCTGCTGGATGCCATCGGCGCCGGCGCCCACCGCATCAGCGAGATCGCGGGCCGGCTCGGCAAGCCGGCCTCCAGCCTGACGCGGCAGCTTGCCGCCCTGGTCGAGATGGACTTCGTGCGCCGGGAGATCCCGTTCGGGAGCAGCCCGGCGTCCGGCAAGCGCAGCCTCTACCGGCTCGACGACCCGTTCCTGCGCCTGTGGTTCGCGGCCGTGGCCCCGCACCGGGCGGCCCTGGCGGAAGCGCCGCGCGACACCCGGCTGCACTACTGGCGCCGGCACCGGACGGCGCTGGAGGGCTACGCGTGGGAGGAGCTCTGCCGCATGGCCGTGCCGGAACTGCACCGGATCGATACGCCGCTGGCTCCACTGGGACCCTGGGAGCCGGCGCGGCGCTACTGGCGTGGCAACGCCCCCGAGCTCGACGTCGTGGCGCGCTCGGTCGACGGCCGGCGGCTGCTGGTTGGCGAGGCGAAGTGGTCCGCTCGATCCGGCCCCGTATCGAGGGCCGGTCCCCTGCCCGGCATCGGCGGCGTGCCGGGAACTGCCGGTCTGGAGACCGTAGGCGTCAGATTCGTGCCCGAGGCGAAGGCCAGGATCGATGCCTCGACCGGCGTACACCTGGTGGACGCCAGTGACGTGCTCTCCGTATCGCGCGAGACGGACCGCTAGTCGGCTAGGGGACCCCGGACTCGTCGAAGACGGCGGTAAGGTCGGCGGTGGGCCGGCCGTCCGGGCCGGCGATGGCGCGCGCCGCCGGCGGTTGCTTCCGGTAGGCGTCGAGCCGGCCGCCGATGCGGTCGCCGAAGGCGCTCACTCCCTCTCTTTCCAGCAGCAGGCCGATCGGGATGCGGTCGCCCCACTCCAGCGCCTTGGTCGAGAACGCGGCGATCCGGTCGGCGTAGACGGCTGCGTCTGCGTCTGCCGGGATGCGGCCGTCGTAGTCGGTCGTCTCCAGGTCGTAGATGCGCGACTCGCCGTTCTCGGTGCCCTCGCCGCCGAACCACGCCTTGTCGTGCAGGTCGTTGTAGGTCGGGCACGGCTGGACGATGTCCAGAAACGACAGACCGGGGTGCTCGACCGCGCGGGTGATCATCCGCACCAGGTGGCGGACGTCGTAGGAGTATCCCCGCCCGATCCAGGTGAAGCCGCTGGCGTACGCCAGCGACGGCCCGTTGACGCTCTCCTGGATGTTCGGCTCCGCCAGGCTCTTGGTCTGCAGGCCGAGTTGCAGCGTCGGCGCGCCCTGCCCCTGCGTGAGGCCGTACACCTCGTTGTTGAACAGCAGGTAGGTCAGGTCGACGTTGCGGCGGCCGGCGTTGACGAAGTGGCCGGCGCCGATGCCCAGCCCGTCGCCGTCGCCGCCGACGATGATCACGGTCAGCTCCGGGTTGGCCAGCTTGATGCCGGTCGCGAACGGCAGCGGCCGACCGTGCAGGGTGTGCACGCCGTAGCAGTTGACGTAGTACTGCGCCTTGCCCGAGCAGCCGATGCCGCCGACCAGCACGACCTCGTGCGGACGGCGGCCCATGCCGGCCAGCGCCTGCTGCAGCGCGCCCAGGATGCCGAAGTCGCCGCAGCCCGGGCACCAGTCGTTGGCGTAATCCACCCGGAACTGCTTGAGCGCCTGCCTGCGGTCCAGGGTTGCTGTTGCCATATCCTCGCTACTCCCAGGGATTGCGGACGACGGTCCGCGCCTCGGCGCCGCCGGCGGCGATGCGGCGCAGCGGCGCCTGCAGCTCGGCGGCCGTGAACGGCCGACCGTTGTACTTGACAATGCGGTGCGCGGCGCGCACGCCGGTCTGCTCCGCCAACAGGCGCGCGAACTGCCCGGAGTGGTTGAGCTCCACGGTCACCACCGGGCCGGCCGCCCGCTCGCCGGCCAGCAGCTCCGCAAGCTCCTCACCCGGGAACGGCCAGAGCAGCCGCGCCTGCACCAGCCGCACGCCGATGCCCTCGCCCGCCAGCGCATCCATCGCCTCCAGCACCGCGCCCTTGGTGGAGCCCCAGCCCACCACGGTCACCGCGGCGTCGGCGGCGCCGTAGACGGCCAGCTTCTCCGCCGCGCCGATCTCGGCCGCCGCCAGCTCCAGCTTGCGCTCCCGCTTCTCCACCTGCTGCTCGCGCACCACCGGGTCCTCGGTGACGCGGCCCTCCTCGGTGTGCTCGCCGCCGGTCACCCAGTGCATGCCGCCCGGCTGCCCGAGCACCGGCCGGGGCGAGATGCCGTCGTCGGTGACCGCGAAGCGCGGGAACGACCCCTGCTCCGGTGCGCGGCCATTCGGCTCGTACAGCACGCCGCGGTCGATCGACAGGGTGGCCGGATCGAAGCGGGTGAGGGTCTGCGTCGTGCTGGACAGCGCCTTGTCCATCAGGTGGATGACCGGGAGCTGGTAGCGCTCGGCGTAGTTGAACGCCTGCGCGGCGTCCGCGAACGCCTCCTCCAGGTCGGAGGAGGCCAGCACGATGCGCGGGAACTCGCCGTGGCCGGCGTGCAGGGCGGACAGCAGGTCGCCCTGCTCCGTGCGCGTGGGCAGGCCGGTCGACGGGCCACCGCGCTGCCAGAGCGTCACCACCAGCGGCACCTCGTTGATGCCGACCCAGCCCAGCCCCTCGGTCATCAGCGAGAAGCCGGGGCCGGAGGTCGCGGTGGAGGCGCGCACGCCGGTGAGCGCCGCGCCGGCCGCCATGGTGATGGCCGCGATCTCGTCCTCGGTCTGCACCACGACCACGGCCTGGTTGCCGCCGCCTTCGCGGCCGATGCGGGTGTGCCGCTCCAGGAAGGTGTTCTCCGCCGTGGCGGGGCTGATCGGGTAGTAGGTCTGGAAGGCGAGGCCTGCGGCCATCTTGCCCATGGCCACCGCCTCGCTGCCGTTGATGTACAGGCGGCCGTCCGCGGCGCCGCCGGGCTTGAGGCTGAGGTGAAACGAGCGGTCCTCGAACCGCTGCAGCGCGTAGCGGTACGCCTGGTCGATGGCGTGCACGTTGAGCTCCACGATCGGCTTGCGGCCGCGGAACACGCGGTCCAGGGCGCTCACCAGGTAGGAGCGGTCCAGCCCCATGGCCGCGCAGCAGACCGCCACCGACACCGTGTTGCGGGTGCGGTCGGCGCGCGCCGGCGGGATGCCCATCTCCTCCGCCAGGGCGCCGGTCACCGCGCCGAAGTCCACCGGCAGCGCGTGTACGCCGCGCTCGGCCGCCAGCTCCAGCAGGCCGGCGGTGCCGTGCGGCAGGCCGCGCTCGTCCAGCAGCGCGGTCAGGTCTTCGGCCACCCGCTCGTCCAGCATGCTCAACCGGCTCAGGGGAACGTCGGCGTCGCGCTCCGAGTGCAGCAGCCAGCCGCCGTCCGCGACCGTCATCACGTTCCGGGCCAGCGTCTCCGCGTCGAACGACGCCATGAAGTCCACCTCGCTCCGGTGGCAGGTGAGCGGGTGGTCGGCCACGCGCACGTCGTAGTACGAGTGGCGGCCCATGATGTTGGAGTAGTATTCGCGATGGCCGAACACGTGCAGGCCCGCCGCCGCGCAGGAGCGGGCGAAAAAGCGGGCCGCGGTATCGACGCCGCTCCCTTGCGGTCCGCCGATCCGCCATGCCAGATCAGTAATCAGTTCCATGTTCTGTCGATCGGTTGATTCTTGCGAGCAGGCACGGCCTGATCGCTTCGCGCGTCGCAGACGGCTCGCGCACGCACACCGGAAGCTACGCTAATGTATTGGCCGACTTGACGTACTGTCAAACCGCGGGACTCCCGCCCGCCCTTCGTGGGCGCCACTCGTGAAGATCGCCATCCTGGCCGACGTGCACGGCAACCTGCAGGCCCTGCGCGCGGTCATGGATCACGTCGACCGGTGGCGGCCGGACGCGGTGCTGGTGGCCGGGGACATCGTCAACCGCGGCCCGCGCTCCCCGGAGTGCTGGGATCTGGTCGAAGAGCGCCGCGTGCGCGACGGCTGGATCGTCATCCGCGGCAACCACGAGGAGTACGTGATGCAGCGCGGCTCTCCGGACGCCGCGCGCCCGCCCCCCGCCTACGACGCGTTCGCGGCGGTGGACTGGTGCCGGCGCTCGCTGGGCGCGCGCGCGGCCGAGCTCCCGGCCATGCCGACCCAGGCGACCCTACAGACGCCGGCCGGCGAGGTCTTCGTGACGCACGGCACCCTGCTCGGCTCCCGCGACGGCATCTACTCGCACACCACCGACCGGGAACTCGAGACCAAGGTTCGTCTGCAGAGCGCGGTGTTCGCGGTCGGCCATACCCACCGGCCGTTGATCCGCCGCTGTCGCGGCTGTCTGGTGGTCAACGCCGGTGCGATCGGCCTGCCGTTCGACGGCAACCCGCGCGCCGCCTACGCACGTCTGGAGCTCACCGGCTCCCCTGCGAGGACCGCCTCCACCGGGTGGAGGGCGCGCATCGTCCGGCTGGACTACGACCGCGCCGCCGCCGAGCGCGACTTCGCCCTGAGCGGCTTCCTGGACGGCTGCGGCCCGATCGGCCGAACGATCCTCAACGAGTTCCGCACCGCCCGCGGCCGGCTGGCCGCCTGGACCCGCGACTTCCAGGACCGGATCCTGGCCCGCGAGCTGACCGTGGCGCAGGCGGCGGAGATCTTCCTGTCCGGAATTCGTGGCTAGGAGTCTGTCGGATTCATGCATCCGGACCGGCGGTGACATAGCCGGCGATGACGCCGCCGACGCTCTGGTTCGCGGCCTCCAGAGGCTGCGGACGTAACGGATGTGGGCAGAATCCCGGAATGCTCACCACAATTTCATCGCTGGCGCCAATTCCTGGCCCATGGTCCGGTTCTCATCAGCGTGCGATCACGCTGCCAGAACATACAGCCGCTTCAGATTCCACGCCGTGCACACCAGATTCCATTCTCCCCGCACTGCCTGCAGCCCACGCAGATGAAAACGCCGGAATCCCAGCACCTCCTTGATCACCCCGAATACCGTCTCCACCGTCGACTTGCGCTTGCCGTAGATCGCCTTCCCGGCAGCCGTCTTGAGGCGATGCTCCATCGCCGTGACCGCATCCGCATCCGCAGGACACTCTGCCGGCGCTTGCATGCGCTGTTCCAACGGCTGATTGTGGGCTTCTCGGCTGCCGGCGATATACGGCTCGATCCCCTGTGCCGCGCAGCGCTCCACGTTCTCTTTGCTGTGATACCCGGCATCCGCCACCAACGTCTGCGGCTTGCCCAACTCCTCGGCTACCTTCTCCAACTCGTTCAGCGCCGGCTGTACTTCCTGCTTGTCGTTGGTCGCTTGGCTGACGTGGTTGCCCACCACCAAGTGACTGTCGTGCTCCACCGCCGCCTGCGCGTTGTAGCCCTGCACGAACGCGCCGCCCGACGCCGGCATGATGCGCGACTGTTCGTCGGTGAAGTTCACCTGATCCTTGTCCTTCGGTCCTGCCTGCGGCTCCTGTGGTGGGCGCCCTCCCGCCTTCTTGCCGGTCTGCGCCTCGCGTTGCTCACGCCGCTGCATCTTCGCTTCGTACTCCGCCCGCTCGGCCGCGTGCCGCTCCTGCGCCCGCTCCTCGATCTTCGTCTTCGCTTCCTGGATCGCTGCCAGCCGCTCCTGGCGCCGCTGCAACTCTGCCGGGATGTCCAGCTCCACCTGCTGCTGCTCGGGCGTCTCGCTGTCAGCTCCCTCGGCCAGTTCAAGCAGCCGTTGCACCTCGCCCTCCAACTGCTTCTCCACGTCGTTGGCATGCCCCCAGCTCATCGCCTTGTGCTTGCTCGCGTTGCCCTGAATCTTGCTCCCGTCCAGGCTCACCGCTCCCAGCTTCATCACTCCCATGGCCGACGCCAGCACCAGGATCTGCTTGAACAGCCCCTCCAGTTCATCCAGAAACCGCTTGCGGAAGTTCGCAATCGTGTCATGGTCCGGATGCCGGTCGGCGGTGATGTACCGGAACGCCACCGAATCGTAGGTCGCCTGCTCCAGCTTGCGGCTGGAGAACACTCCGGTCGCGTACCCGTAGAACAACAGCGCCACCAGCAGCGCCGGATGATACGCCTGCTTGCCGCCGCCTCCGTAGCGGCTGGTCAACTCGCTCAGATCAAGCTGATCGACGATTTCTACGACGAAGCGCGCCAGATGCTGTTCCGGCAGCCACTCTTGAATCGACGCCGGCATGAGCATCGGCGTGTCGCGATCGATGGTTCGAAATTTGGCTGACATAGGCCCTCGGTGCGTGGTGTGAGCGCTTGCGCCAGCTTACTCCGATCGCCACGATGCCTCTACCTGCCTACCATGTACTCGCCCGCCCAGCCCGCCTTCGCCCTTCGCCGCCTCGGTCGGTCAAATCCGACAGACTCCTAGCCGCCGGACTCGTGCCGGGCCTCCTCTGCCAGTTGGTCAGCCAAGTCCTTGCGGATCTCCTCGTCGGTGAGGCCGGCCTTGCGGTCGAAGGCGATCGTGCGCGCGACCAGCAGGTCGCGGTGCGGGTCGCTCACGTAGCCCTCCGGCAGCAGGCCGGCGGCGCGCGCGCGCTCGACCGTCCACTCGACCCGCGCCGGCGAGGGCAGGAACAGCCGGCGGACCGCCTGCGGCGTGCGCACGGCCAGCACCCACAGCCCGGCGGCCGCCGCCCCGGCCAGCGGGGCGGCCGCGGCGTGCGCGATCCGCTCGAACGTGGACGCCATCGCCTGCCAGCCCACCCCCGCGCTGATCGCCTGGGCCACGGTGACCCCGGCGCCGATGGCAACGGCGATGGTGCGGTTGGTGGTGCTGAGGCGGGAGGGCATCGGCAAAGCGACGGCGCATCGTAGCCGTCCAAGCCGGCTGCCGTCAGGCCGGCGTCCGATGGTTGAGCCTCTGGCTCCGCGTGCAGGCGCCAGCCGCAGGCCTCGCGACCGGAACCGCAAGGTAAACAGATGTGTTTACATGAACAGTTGTGTTGTGTATTCTGCCAGATGGAGGAACGCAAGACATGGGAATAGTGAATTGCGGCGGGAAAGAAACCCTGGGATGGTAGTATGTTGCACGCAGATAATGCGTATAGACGTGCAATGGAGAAGACGATTCAGGTATGCTGTCTTATCCAGTCGAGTTGGAGAGCGATGAGGGGGCCGTACTGGTGACGGCTCCAGATTTTCCGGAACTGACGACGTTCGGCGAAGACCAGGCCGAGGCGCTCGAGCGCGCGGTCGGGGCACTTGAGGAAGCCGTCGCCGCGCGTATTCACGATCGTCACGACATTCCGACCGCTTCGCAGGGCGGGGTTCGTATCTCGCTACCGACCCTCACCGCCGTAAAGATCATCCTATACCAGGGCATGCGGGATCAGGGCATCGGCAAGGCAGAGTTGGCTCGCCGGCTCGGCTGGCACCTTCCGCAGGTCGATCGAGTCCTTGATGTCCAGCACCACTCGCGCCTGGATCAGATGGATGCCGCTCTCGGTGCCATCGGGCTGCGCCTCGATGTGACCTCGCACGCGGCATAGCAGCGATAGGTCGTCGAGTGCGTGGTGTTCCTCGCGCCGCCCTCGTCGGGATCGGCGGATACGGCCGCACGCTGCTGGAGGTGCTCGCGGCCGGGCAGGCCGAGCGGCGCTGCGCGCTGGCCGCCGCCGTGGTGCGCACGCCTGGCCGCTACCCGGAGTCGGAGCGCATGCTCGGCGAGCTCGGCGCAACCGCGCACCCGACCCTGGAGGAGCTCTTGGCCGCCGAGGCGGGCCTGGAGCTGGTCGTGGTCGCCGGCGGCATCCCCTGCCACGAGACCGCGTCCGTCGCGGCGCTGGAGGCCGGCTGCCACGTGCTCTGCGAGAAGCCGGCGGCCGGCACCCTGGCGCAGGCGCGCCGCATGCAGCAGGCCGCGGCGCGTAGCGGACGCATCCTGGCTATCGGCTATCAGGGCATGTACTCCCCCGCGGTCGCCCGGCTCAAGGCCCTGCGCACCGGGGGTGGGCTGGGCGCGCTCACACACGCGCGGACGCTCATCAGCGCGACGCGCGGCCGGCGCTACTACCGGCGCCGTGACTGGGGCGGCCGGCGCGGCGGCGCGGAGGTCCTCGACTCACCGATCCAGAACGCCTGCGCCCACCAGCTCCAGCAGATGCTGTACGTGGCCGGCGCGGGCGAGCGGCAGGCTGCGACCCCCGTCGCCGTCACGGCCGAGAATTACCGCGCCGCCCGCGACGCCTGGGCCGACACCCAGTACCTGCGGGTCGAGACCGGCGAAGGGACCGTCATCGGCATGCTGGCGGCGCACGCCTGCCTGGAGGCGACCGACGCCCACATCGAGTACCGCTTCGAGGGCGGCACGGCCACCGTTGCCGGCGGACGCGTGGTGATCGAACGGGCAGGCAGGAGCGAGGAGATGGCCGACCCGCCGTACGACCCATCCCAGCCGCTACGCGCACTGCTGGCGTCGATGGAGACCGGCGAGCCGCCCGCCTGTACGATCGGCAACGCACTGCAGCACACCGCCTGCATCGAGGCTGGCTTTACCGCCGCCCCGCCCGCGGAGGTGCCGGCCGAGTTCGTGCTCACGGCGAACCCGCCGCCGTCGCTGCCCGCGGACGCCGCCGGCCCGGTCACCGCGATCCGCGGCATCGAGTGGACCCTGCAGGCCGCACACGCCGCCGCAACCGGCTACGCCGGCGCCGGAGCGCCGTGGGGGCTCCCTCCAGGCCGCGTCGGTCTGTCCGAAGACCTGACGCCCGCCGGCTGAGCCCCTCCGTTCACTCCTCCTCGCCGCACGTCCAGCGGCGCGCGGACGTGCTTGGCCGATCGACGCGGCGCGCGTATCCTTCCGGCTTCGGGAGGATGTCGATGAAACAGAGGACTTCGCTGTTCGCCGCAAGCGCGGCGATCCTGCTGGCGGTAGCGGGCTGCTCCCGCGGGCCGGCTCCGGAAATGGCGCCGGCCTACGTCGGCACCTGGCACATCGCCGGCCAGGCCGACCCGACCACTCTGACGTTCGGGGAGGACACCTTCACGTTCACCGTCGGTGACGGCACCAGCGTCATCGACCCGCCGGTGCCGATCGAACCGGAGGAGGGAATGGAGCCGCCGGAGAACGTTTCCACCAAGCTCACCGTCAGCGGCAGCCTGACCGTGCAGAACGAGACCGGCTTCAAGCTGACGGTCCCCGATGACGGGGTCTCGATCGAGTTCGTGGAAGGCTTCGAGGACCCGCTGGACTTGGCCGTTGGCATCTTCACGCTACTCTTCCAGGGTGTCACCGAGGAGCCGATGATGGTCGATATCGACGACGCCGGCACCACGATGACCATGATCGGGCTCTTCTCCGGCCTCCTGACCGCGCCGGATCTGCTGGGGCCGCTGACGGCCTGCAGGGACGCGCCGTGCGCGGGCGCCTGAGCGGCCATCGGTCAACCTCGACCGCTTTTTGACGGGCCCTGGTGGTCGTCTTCGCGGTTCGTCATGCAGGCCCGCACGTCAGCGCGGAACGAGCGGCTCACCGGCACCCGGTGGCCGCCGGTGAGATGCAGCACGACGCGGTGATCGTCGCTCTGCAGCCGCACGACGTGGCGGTATGCCGCCCAGTAGGAGCGATGCGTCTGCATCCCCTGGCCCTCCAGGGCTCGCGCCACGTCCGACAGCCGCATCAGCACGACGGCGGTGCCGGCGGTCGCCACGGCAACCCTGGTTCCGGAGTAGCGGCCGGCTGCCCGGGCCTCACCGAGCAGCAGATGCCCGACCCATCGGGGTCAGATGTCCATTGCCACCTCGGCGCGCTTGCCGGCGCGTTTCAGCTTGGGCGATCTCTGCATCAACGACGCGACCAGGCGGTTGATCGGGCTCATCCAGCGCGGCAGGTCGGCGTCGCGCAGGACGTTCAGGAACAGCACGACCCGCGGGTGAGCGCTCCTGTTCCACACCTCGTGCCGGTAGGTGTCGTCGAACAACACGCCGTGCCCTTCCCGCCAGTGGTACTCCTGGCCGCCGCAGACGATGTAGACCGGCGCGTCGTCCGGCACGATCAGGCCCAGGTGGTAGCGGTACACCCCCCGGAAGAAGCCGCGGTGCGCGGGGATGTGCTTGCCGCCGTCCAGGATCGAGAACATCGCCGTTTCGACCTCCGGGATCTGCCCGAGCACCTCCACGGTCTTCGGGGCCAGCTTCACGTTGGTGTCGTGCCAGACGCCGTGACCCTTGAGGAAGAAGGTCCGCCACGGGATCCCGTCCTTGCCGGAGATCGGGGTCTGCAGCGGGTCGACCTCGTGGAATTTCGGGATCCGCTCCGGGTTCCGCAACAGCGCCTCCGCCTCCGCGCGGATCTCCGGGTAGGCGTCCTCGATCACCCGGTGGCCGGGAAAGCCCCGATCCAGCTTCACGAACGGCGGATTGCGCACGAACAGCGGCGTGATCAGGCTGTACGCCAGAGCGAAAATGCCGGGCTCGATGAAGAAGACCCCCAGTCCCACCACCACGATGGCGCCGACGATGATCAGCAGTACCACTGTTCCCTTAATACCCGAAGCACCCGGCACAGGCAAGCGCCGGCCAGATTTCCGGGGTAGACTCTCCGGGCGATGCTGACCCTGGATGGCTGTGCCCGACGCCTCGACCGCGTGCGCTCGATTCTGGCCGACCGCGAGCTCGACCTGCTGCTGCTCACCGATCCCTGCCACGTCTACTACGTCACCGGCTGCCTGCCTCCGTGGTTCGCGCTCGGAGCCGTGGCGATCGGCGCCGAGCGCTCGGTGCTGGCCACCAGCGAGCCGCGCTCCGACGGCGCCGTCGTGGACGACGTGCGCGTCGCCGAGGCGCAGTCCAACGCGACGATCCGCCTGGACCAGGCCGACGGCATCGCTTCGCTGCTCGCCCCGGAGCTGGCCGGCGCGCGCCGCGTGGGCCTGGACCAGGGAGTGCTCGGCGCCGCCGTGCTGCAGCGCATGGACGCCGCGTTTACCGACGTGACGCCCGACCTGCTCCACTTGCGCCGGCGCAAGGACCCGGACGAGGTGGAGCTCATCCAGGCCGCCGCGCGCTGCATCGACGCCGCCTACGCGCGCGCCGCCCAGGTCATCGAGCCGGGCCTGGACGAGCTGGCCCTCTACAGCGAGCTGTCCGCTGCGGTGGTGGAAGAGGCGGGCGAGCTGCCGTTGCGGTTCGGGCAGGACTTCCAGTGCGGGTCGCCCGGCGGCCCGCCGCGGCGCCGGCCGGCGCGCGCGGACGAGCTGTGGATCCTGGACCTGGGCGTCAACTACCGCGGCTACTACGCGGACGCCTCGCGCGTGTTCGCGGTGACCGCGCCCACCGACGAGCAGGAGCGGGCGCACCGGCAGGCGGTCGACACGCTGGCGGAAGTGAAGCGGATGGCTCGGCCGGGCGTGGCCTGCGTCGACCTGTTCAACCTTGCGCGCGAGCGCATGGACCGGATCGTGCCCGGCGGCATGTTCCACCACCTCGGCCACGGCATCGGCCTCTGCCCGCACGAGCCGCCCTACCTCAACCCGGCGTGGCCGGACGGCGTCCTGGCCACAGGCGACGTCATCACCGTGGAGCCCGGCGTGTACGGCGACGGACTGCGCGGCGGGGTGCGCGTGGAGGACGACATGCTGGTGACCGCCGACGGGGTCCGCACGCTCATACACGCGCCCAAGTCCCTGCGCCCGCTCGAGCGCGACGGCTGACATCTCCCGAACGGTGCCCATTTCCTGGCCGCTGCTCATCGATCTCGGCCTGATCGGCGCGGCGTTGGCGGCCGCGACCGCCCTCCGCGCGCGCGTCCGGCTGCTGCAGCGCTTCCTGATCCCCAACGCGCTGACCGCCGGCGTGCTGCTGTTCCCGTTCTACAACTGGGTGGCGCCGCTCGCCGGGCACGGCACTGGCGGCGTCGAGCAGCTCACCTACCACCTGCTCAACTTGGCGATCATCGCGCTCGGCCTGCGTTCGACCACCCGGCGCCGCGCCAGGGCGATCACCGGTTCGGCGGCCGTGATCCTGTCGCAGATGACCCTGCAGGGGCTGGCCGGTTTGCTGCTCACCTTCGCGCTGATCGGGACGCTGCTGCCGGAGCTCTTTCCGAGCTTCGGGTTCCTGGCGGCGATCGGCTTCTCCCTGGGGCCGGGCCAGGCGTTCGCGATCGGCTCGGGCTGGGAGCGGCTGGGCTTCGCCGGCGCGGGCAGCATCGGCCTGACCTTCGGGGCGCTCGGCTTCCTGCTGGCCTGCGTCGGCGGCGTGCTCCTGATCAACGCCGCGATCGCGCGCGGGTGGATCGAGCCCCCGTCCGGCTACGGCCGGCGCACCGGGCTGCTGGACGCGCGGGACGCGGGCCCGGAAGGCGCCCGGCAGCGCACGGAGCCGGACGCGATCGATTCGCTGTCGCTGTGGCTGGCGATCGTGTTCGGAGTCTACCTGGCCAGCTACGGCCTGCTGGCCGGGATCACCGGGTTGCTGGCCCTGCTCGGGCCGTCGGGGAGTGAGCTGGCGGCCAACCTGTGGGGCATCGCCTTCATCTTCGGGCTGCTGACGGCGCTGGCCGCGCGCGCGCTGGCCGAGCGGCTCGGTCTTGCCCACCTGCTCGACGGCGGCGGGCTGACGCGCGTCGCCGGCGGCGCCGTCGACTTCATGATCGCCGCCGGGCTGGCGTCGATCGCCGTCGGGGTCATCGCCGAGTACTGGCTGGTGCTGGCCGTGTTCGCGCTCCTGATCGGGACGCTGACCCTGGCATCGCTGATGTGGATCACGCCGCGCATGTTCGCCGACCACTCGTTCGCCCGGCTGCTGATGTTCTACGGCAGCCTGACCGGCACCCTCACCACCGGCATCGCCCTGGTGCGGGTGGTCGATCCGGAGCTGCGCACGCCGGCCGCGGCCGACTACTGCTACGCATCCGGGCTCACCTTCTTCCTGGCGATCCCGATGATCCTGGTCCTGAACGTGCCCGCCAACGGCGGCGGCGCCTGGGTGCCGGCCGCGGTGCTGGCGGCGTACGCGCTGGCGATCGCCGCGGCATTCCGGGCGCTTATCGGAAAGAGGGGCTGGCGGCGGCCCGATTCGGCCTGGAACGACCGATCCGAGAAAGTGCGCCGGGTGGTGTAACCGGACAGCCGTGGGGTTGTTTGCTTAGTTACCTACACGAAGGACATCTCGCCTTCAGGCCCCTGGGGTTTCACCTCCTTTACCCAGGGGCCTTTTTTTGTCCTCTGCGCTGTTCTGTTCCGTGCGCCGTCCTCCCCCGAGGTGCAGGCGGCTCAGCCGCTGACCAGGTCCGGGATCTCTTCCGGGTGGGTGGCGATGCGCGCGCCCGCGGAACGGAGGGCGTCGATCTTGTCGCCGGCCGACCCCTCGGCCCCTTCCACCAGCGCGCCGGCGTGGCCCATGGTCTTGCCTTCCGGG
The DNA here is from genome assembly GCA_965208175.1 of Spirochaetia bacterium. Taxonomy (GTDB): domain Bacteria; phylum Spirochaetota; class Spirochaetia; order SZUA-6; family Bin103; genus CATQHW01. The sequence continues at coordinate 407,482 of CBDBOG010000003.1, forward strand.
GCCATCCGTCCGGCGATGAAGGCCACGACCGGCTTGGACATCTCGAGCCGGATGTAGTCGGCGGCGCGCTGCTCGTCGGTGCCGCCGATCTCCCCGATGAGCACCACCCGGTCGGTGCCGGCGTCGCGCTCGAACAGCTCCAGCACGTCGATGAAGTCGGTGCCGTTCACGGGGTCGCCGCCGATGCCGATGCAGGTGGACTGGCCGATGCCGCGCTCGGTCAGGGCGTACACCGCCTCGTAGGTCAGGGTGCCGCTGCGCGACACCACGCCCACGCTGCCGGGCGAGGCGATCGTCCCCGGCATGATGCCCACCTTGCTCTGCGCCGGCGTCAGCAGTCCCGGGCAGTTGGGGCCGAGCAGGCGGCTGCCGCCGCGGTCGACCCGCGCCCGCACGAGCTGCATGTCCCGGATCGGGATCCCCTCCGTGATGCAGACCACCAGCCGGATGTCCGCGTCCACGGCCTCCAGGATGGCGTCCGCGGCCAGCGGCGGCGGCACGAAGATGACGCTGCAGTCGGCGCCGGTGCGCTCGCGCGCCTCGGCCACGGTGTCGAAGATCGGCCGCTCCAGGATCGATTCGCCGCCCTTGCCGGGCCGGGTGCCGCCGGCCACGTCGGTGCCGTACTCGATCATCTGGCTGGCGTGGAAGCGGCCGTGATTGCCGGTGATGCCCTGCACGATCACCCGCGTGCTCCGGTCGATCAGGACAGACATGTCAGTATCGGCCTCACGGGCACCTCGGCACGGGCATCAGCCGCTCCGCGCCGCATCGACGGCGGCCTGCGCCGCAGCCTGCAGGGACTGCGCCACCGTGACGTTGGCCAGCCCCGCCTCCTCCAGCAGGCGCATGCCTTCCTCGTGGTTGGTGCCCGCCAGGCGAATGGTCATCGGCAGCGCCGTGGGCACCTCTTCCAGCGCGGCCATGATGCCGCGCGCCACTTCGTCGCCGCGGGTGATGCCGCCGAAGATGTTGATCAGCACCGCCCGCACGTCGGTGTCGGACAGGATGATGCGCAGGCCGGTGGCGACCTGCTGCGCGGAGGCGCCGCCGGAGACGTCCAGGAAGTTGGCGGGACCGATGCCGTGCGAGTCGCCGAAGTGGCCGACCAGGTCCATGGTCGCCATCGCCAGTCCGGCGCCGTTGACCATGCAGCCGATCTGGCCGTCCAGTTTCACGTAGTTGATGCCGGACGCGCGCGCCTCCGCCTCGCCCGCCGGATCGGCGGACGCGTCGCGCAGCTTCGCCAAGCCGCCCTGGCGGAACTGCGCGTTGTCGTCGATGCTCATCTTTCCGTCCAGTGCGCGCAGGGCGACGGCGTCACCATCGGCGACGATGGCCAGGGGATTGATCTCGCACAGGGTGGCGTCGGTGGCGCGGAAGCAGTCGTACAGCGATCGCGTCAGCGCCGCGAACGGCTGCCGTAGACCGGCCGGCAGCGCCGTCGCTTGCGCGCGCGCGAGCCCGGAGGCCAGGCCGGCAACCTGGTAGTCGCGCAGCCCGATCTGGGGATCGACGTGCGCGCGCAGGATCGCCTCCGGCGTTTTCCGGTTCACCGTCTCGATGTCCATGCCGCCGGCAGCGCTGGCCATGATCAGCGGCCGGCGCGCGGCGCGGTCGTTCGTCACCGCCAAGTACAGCTCGCCGCGGATGTCCGCCGCCGGGTCCACCAGCACCGTGCGCACCGCGTGGCCGCGGATGTCCATGCCCAGGATCGCCTGCGCGGCCGCGCGCGCCTCCGCCGCCGAACGGCAGAGCTTCACGCCCCCGGCCTTGCCGCGCCCGCCGGTGAGCACCTGCGCCTTCACCACCACCGGCGGCCCGAGCCGTTCGGCGGCCTGCGCGGCCTCTGCCGCCGTGGTGGCCACGTGCCCGCGCGCGACCGGAATGCCGTGGCGCTCGAAGCACTCCTTTGCCTGGAATTCGTGAAGATCCATGGGGAATCGGTGACCGAACGTTCGGCCGACACGCAATATAAGGGTATATTGGGCATCGCTCCACCATGACAGTAGCCCGCCCGTCCACGCGCTCCCTGCGTGCGGCCTCCGCCATTCTCCGCCACTCCCGTACGATCATCGTCGCCTGGGTGGCGATCACGGTTGCCCTCGGGCTTGCCGCCCTGGGCGTGCGCGTCGATCCGGAGGTGGTGCGGCTGCTGCCGCGCGACGACGAGGCGCAGCGTCTGTTCGACACCTACGGACAGGAGGACAAGGACCTCAACTACCTGATCCTCATGCTGCGCGCCGACGAGCCGTTCGCCGTGAGCTCGCTGCAGGGGCTGGCGGAAGCGGACCGCGCCATATCCGCGCACCCGCTCGTCGTCTCATCCGTGACGCCCCTGAACCTGCCGGCCTACCGCCTCGCAGGCGGCCGGCTGCAGCTCGCTCCGGCGCTCGCCGAGGGACGCGCGCCGGCCACGGAGGCGCAGGCCGAGCGCGTGCGCACGGCGCTCCGCGACGCCCCGGAGGCGCGCAACCTGGTGCTGGCAGCCGACGGGTCCGCCCTCGCGGTGGTGTACGCGGTCACGGTGATCCCCGACTACCAGGAGTTCCTGGTGTCGATTGAACCGGCGCTCGACGGCCTGCGCGAGCACTACGAGGTGACGCTGGCCGGCTGGATACCGCTGCACCAGGCCACGCTGGCCGCGCTCAACCGCGACCCGCCGATCCTGGGGCTGCTCGCCGCGGGCGTGGTCATCCTGACGCTGCTTGCCGCCCTGGGACGGCTGCCGGTGTCGCTGTCGGTGGTTGCCGTCGCCGCCAGCGCCGCCATCTGGGCGACCGGACTGATGCGCCTCACCGGCGTGCCGATCGCGATCATCACGCTGGTGGTGCCGATCCTGGTGCTGGCGTTGACCAGCTCGTACGGCGTGCATCTGGCGTTCCGCTTCGGGCGCGGACCTCGCGACGTGCTCCCCGCCACGGCGGAGGTCATCCGGCCGGTCGCGCTGGCCGCGATGACCACGATCGCGGGGCTGCTCACGCTGCTGCTGTCGAGCATTCCGCGCCTGCGCGAGTTCGCCCTGATATCGGCCGCCGGCGTGGGCGCAGGCGCGCTGCTCTGCCTGACCGTGCTGCCGGCGGCGCTGCACCAACTGCACCGCCGGCACGATCCCGAAGCCGGGCGGCGCCGGCCCGCCGCCGTGCTCTCCGTGCTGCAGCGGTTCGCGGTGACCCTGACCGGCGTGCCGCGCGCGGCCCTCGCCGGCGCGGCGCTGGTGCTGGTCCTGTTCGCCGTGGCGGTGCCGGCGGTCCGCTACGAAACCGACTTCGCCGGACACGTGCGCGGCGAGAGCGACGCGGTGGCCGCCAACGCCGAGTTCATGCGCGAGTTCGGGAGCTTCATCGACCTCAACCTCACCCTGCAGGCCCCGGACGACACCGTGCGGTACTTCGCGCTCCCGCACGTGCTGTCAGCCGTGGACGACCTGGAAGCGCGGCTGGCCGCGCATCCCGACGTCAGCCACATCTCGTCCTTCACCACCAGCCTGGCCGCGCTGCGGCGCGCGGCCGCCGGCGGCGAGCCTCCCGGCCCCCTGACGGCGGCCGACCGGCCGCTGATCGAGCTGGCGGCGCGCATGAGCACGCTGGCCGCCGCGGCCCGCTCCGGCCCCGGCCTCGGCGACGGCGCGACGACCCTGACCAGCCGCCTGTGGGTGATGGAAGGGTCGACCGGCGGCTACCTGTACGAGGCAGGAACGGCCGAGCTGGCCTCCTTCGTCCGCGAGGCGGTGGGCGAGACGCTACCGGAGGTTCGCTCGGACCTGTGGGGCTGGAGCATGTTCGGGCTGCGGCTGTCCGAGTTGCTGCGGCGCGACCAGATCATCACCGCCCTCTCCAGCGCCGTGCTGGTGGTGGTGCTGACCGCGATCGCGCTGCGCTCGATCCTCCTGGGTTTCGCCGCGGTGGCGCCGCTGGCGATCGGGATCATGGCGACCGCGGCGCTGATGGCAGCCGCCGGCGTGCCGTTCGACGCGCTGTCGGTGATGGTGGCCAGCCTGGCGATCGGCATCGGCATCGACGACGCCCTGCACCTGCTGGTCTGGTACAAGCGCGAGCGCAATCACGGCGCCGGGCGCGAGCAGGCCATGCGCGCGGCGGTGGCCCATGCCGGCTGCCCGATCCTGGTCACCTCCGGGGCGATCTGCTTCGGGCTGCTGGCGCTGGTGGGATCGACCTTCGTGCCGGTCGGCCGGTTCGGGCTGCTGCTGAGCATCGCCATCGCGGCGACCACGGCGGGCGCGCTGACCGTGCTGCCGGCGCTGCTGACCTGCCGTTTCCCCGCGCGGCGCGCGCGGTCAGCGGTACAGCCAGCCGTAGTACAGCTTCAGCAGCCGTTGCAGCCACGGAGAGTGCCACGACGCGTCCATTAGGTGGTCCATGAACGCGTCGGGCGGCGCGGGGAAGTACGGCTGGTACCCAAGCCGCCGCTCGAACATCCGCGCCGGCATGATCGCCACCTGTCCGCGACAGTCGGCAAACGCACGGTCGACCGCGCCGGCAAGGAACATCGGTCCGGTTCCGAACGCGATCGATAGTTCCTTGTGGAACCGCAGGAACGTCGATCGCCGCGGCAGCCGCCGCAACACCTGCAGCCACTCGTCCAGTCCGGGCTCCATGCCCAGGATCGCGTTGGTGATCAGCCGCCGTGTCCCGCAGGCCAGTGAGATGAGCCGGTGGTCCAGTCCCGCGAACGGCAGCGCCGAGGTGATCACCCGCGCGTGCGGGACCATCGCCGTCAGCTCGTCGAGCGGGCGTAGCGCCCGCGCGTCCACGTCCGCGTAGAAGCCGCCCTGCTCGTACAGCACGAACAGCCGGCCCACGTCCGCCCGCTGGTGCAGGTGCCGGTAGCGGTCCCACGTCGGCAGGAACCACGGGTGGCGGGCCGTGATCAGCTCGCGCAGCGCCGGCTCGTCCCAGAGACGGTACTCGTGGCCGGGATTGAGATCGCGCCAGGTGCGCTGCAACTCGACCAGCCGCGCCGGCAGGTGCTCCTGGCCCTGGATCCAGATCTGGTGGAGACGGCGCGGCACCCGCGACCGTTCAGCCACGCGGCGTCGCCAAGTGGCGGTCGATCAATGCCACCGCCGCCGCAACGCCGTCCTCGGCGCGCAGCCGTGCGCCCAGTCCGGCGGCCCGCTCCCGCATCGATGGCGAGGCTAGCACGTCCCGCAGCCGGCCGGCCAATCCGGGAGCGTCCAGCCGGGCCATCGGCAGCGGCTCCGGCCCCGCCCCCAGCGCCGCCACCCGGCGGCCCCAGAAGAACTGGTCGGCGAAGAACGGCACCACCACCGTCGGCACGCCGGCCATGAGGCTGGTGGCCACCGTGCCGGCGCCGCCATGGTGGACGGCCGCGGCCACCCCCGGCAGCGCGCGCGCGTGCGAGAAGCCGTCGGCGATCAGCATGTCAGGCGCATCCAGGCGCGGCGCCGGGGCGCCGGCCGTGAGTGCGGCCCCGGCCGCGCCGGTGAGCAGCCCCCGGCGTCCGACGACCCGCAGCGCCTCCACCACCCGCGCCAGCACGCGCTGCGGGTTGCGCGAGGTCATGCTGCCGAACCCGACGAACACCGGCGGCGGCCCGTCCTCCAGGAACGCCGCGACCCGGGCATCCTCGCGGTCCCATGACCCGCGCTCCGGCGCCGGCCAGTAGCCGGCCGCCCGGTGCCAGGCCGGCCAGTCGTCCGGCGTCGGCACCACCAGCCCGCTGAAGCCGTACACCACCGGCACCCGGCCCGTGTACAGCCGGCCGGCCGGCCCGAACAGGCCGGCGTCCGGCATGCCCGCCTCGCGGCGCCAGCGCTGGAAGCCGGACCGGTAGGGCTGCCACACCGCCTGCTCCATCAGACGGTAGGACAGCCGGTTGCCGGCCCGGCCCAAGGGCAGGCCGTCCGGGACCAGGAACGCCCGCCACGCGCCGGTCCGGGTCACCGGCTGCTGGCCGACGACGACGCTCGGCAGCTCCAGGCGCTCGGCGACATGGGCCGCGAACGACGCGAACGGCGTGTGCAGGACCGCCGAGCAGAAGCGGCATGCCGCGTACGCCTCGTCGAGCACCGCGCGCTGCAACGGGCGGGCGATGCGGACCAGGTGGAGGGCGAAGCGCAGCCCGTTGCCGCCCGACTCCAGCCACTGCCGGCCGCGCTCGTCCTCCGGGATGGCCACCGGATCGCCTGACAGCGGCCCGAAGTCCAGGCCGGCGCGGCCGGCGTCCTCCGCGTAGGCGGGGTGGGTGACCAGCACCACCTCGTAGCCGGCGGCGCCGAGCCCGGCGCCGAGCGTGATCAGCGGGCCCACGTCCCCCCAGGAACCGATCGCGACGATGGCGATCCGCTTCACGTGGCCCGTTGCCCGGCCGCGGTCAGCCTGCCGCGGCGAAGGTCATCGGCGGCCAGCGCACAGGCGCGCGCGGTCAGCGCCATGATGGAGAGCGTCGGCCCCTGCCACGCCGACGTGGGCCAGCAGGCGCCGTCGGTGACCAGCACGTTGGGCAGCGCCCAACAGCGGTTGCGCGCGTCGACCACGGACTCGGACGGATCGCCGCCCATGCGGGCGCCGCCCACCTCGTGCGCGTAGGCGCCGGGCGGCGCCGCCGACCAGAGGCGCTCCAGCCGTCCCGGCAGGCCCAGCACGCCCGGCAGGCCGGCCGTCGCCCCGAACAGCGCGCGCGTCCTGCCGCCGCCGGCCTGCATCACCTCCTCGATGCACCCCCGCATGGCGGCGTGCATGGCGCGGTCGTTGTCCCCCCACGCGCAGTCGATGCGCACCCGGCGCAGCCCGTCCGGGTTGCGGCCGGCCGCCAGCTCCACGCGGTTCTCGGCCCGCGGCAGCATCTCGCCGTGCGCGACGACGAATCCGCGCGCCGCGCCCCCGCGTGGGCCGGCGAAGCCGCGCCGCTGGATCCCCCCCCACAGGCCGTAGCCGCGCAGGAACGGCTCGGTCCGGGCCGACGGCGCCCCCGCGCCGAGGTTCTGGAAGCGGGGGATCAGGAACGAGTCGGCGCCGGTGCGCGGGGCCGGCTCCTCGTACGGGACGCCGTCCACCTCGACGATCGTGCCGGTGAGCACGTGGTCCATCAGGTAACGGCCCAGCGACGCCGATTCGTCCACCGGCAGCTCGGGATGCTCCTCCCGCGTGCTCAGCAGGATCCTCACCGTCTCGATCGTGGACGCGCAGAGCACGATCAGGCCGGCCCGCGCCTCGCCCGCCCTGCCGGTCGCGGCATCCACGAACGCGACCCCGCCGGCCCCGCTGGGGCACGGCAGCAGGTGGCTGACCGCCGCTCCGGTGCGGATGCGCAGCCGGCCGGTCGCCCGCGCCGCGGCGATGGTGGAGCCGACGCTGGTCAGCCCGGTATCGGCCCGTCCCTGCTGGAAGACGGCCAGGCCGCGCGACGGGATCATGCGCCGCTCGGGCCAGGCCGCCGCCAGCCCGTCGGCCACCCGGCGCTCCGCTCCGGTCAGAGGCCGGGCGCCGGAGAACCGGCCGTCGGGCAGATGGGGCAGACCCTCCGCGGTGCCGTGGATGCGCAGGAAGCGCTCCACCCGGTCGTAGTACGGCGCCAGGTCGGCGTAGCGCAGCGGCCAGGCCGGACCATGACCGTCGCGCTGGGCCGCCTGCAGCTCGCAGTCGGACAGGCGCAGCGTCACGCCGCCCCAGAGCAGCGTGCGCCCGCCGAGCTGGCGCCCGCGGATCCACGCGAACGGCCGGCCGGCCGGCGTCTCGTACGGCTCCGCGGCGTCCCGGACGAACAGGTCCGGATCCTTGTCCCAGTAAACGGGGTGTTGCTCCTGCACCGCCTGCGCGCCGCGCGCGTGACGCCACAGCCTCGTCGCCCAGGCGCGCCCCGCCGGTGCCGGCGGGCGTGGCCGCGGCCCGGCCTCCAGGAGCAGTACCTGCAGGCCGGCCTCCGTCAGTTCCTTGGCAGCCCAGCCGCCGGCGGCCCCGGAGCCGACGACGATGGCGTCCGCGCCGCTCATCCGGGCGTCCCGGACGCGACCCCGGCCGCATCTCCGGCGCCGCCGAGCAGCCATGCGAGCTGATCGCGGCTGAGACCGACCGACAGCCCGTCCCGCAGCTCGGCCAGCCGCTCGGGTCGCCGCGTGCCCACGATCGCGTGCACGCCCGGCCCATGGGCCAGCACGTACGCCAGCGCCGCCTGCGCCGGCGTGCAGCCGATACGCGCCGCCAGCTCCGCCAGCCGGCGCAGGCGCGCGTCGTTGTCGCCGCCGCGGTACGCGCGGCCGCGCGCCGGCCGGCCGGCCGGCCGCAGCCAGCCGCCGCCCAGTGGCGACCACGCCAGCACCGCTGCCCCTGCCGCCGCGTAGACGGCCAGCGCGGCGCACGCGGCCGAACCGCCGATCGACACGCAGCCCGGGTACGGGCGGCCGACCCACACCGGCAGGCTGAACTGCGGGCTCGATGCGGCCGGCGGCGGCATGCCCCTGCGCAGCGCGAGCGCGTGCAGCGCCGCGAACCGCTCGTGCGTCCAGTTCGACACCCCGTAGGCGCGGGTCCGCCCGTCGGCCACGAACGACCAGAGGGTTTCCGCGATCGGCTCCAGCGGCGCGCCGGGCGCGTCGCGATGCAGGAGATAGAGGTCGAGCCGGTCGGTGTCCAGCCGCGCCAGCGACCCCGTGAGATCCCGTTCCAGGTCGCGCCGCCCCAGCCGCGGGCGCCAGAGCAGCGACGGGTGGCCGCCCTTGCCGATCAGGTAGACGCGGTCGCGGACCCCGGCGCTGCGCAGCCAGGCGCCGACCGCCCGTTCGCTGCCGCCGAGCTGATAGATCGCGGCGGTGTCGAGCGCGCGGATGCCGAGCTCGAAGGCGCGGTCCAGCAGCGCCAGCGCCTCGGGCCCGTGCGTGGAGCCCGGCAGCGCCCACCCGCCGGCGGCCAGGCGGGCCGTCCCCAGCACGAGCCGCGTCGGCGGCGCCGGGAGCGCCCGGTCAGGCAGAGGCGCCCGTCCCACCCGGTGGGCCGGCCGGCCCCTGGGCGCCCGCCCCCGGGGCGGCGAGGACCCGGCTCGGGGTCAGCGGTGCCGCGGTCACCCGCCGGCCGCTGGCGTGCCGGACCGCGTTGGCGATCGCCCCGGCGGTGGCGATGATCGGCGGCTCGCCCACCCCCCGCGCGCCGTGCGGGTCGTTGCCGGACGGCCGTTCCACCAGCAGTGTCTCGATCGGTGGGATGTCCTTCGCGGACGGCACCGCGTAGTCCATCAGCGTGCCGGTGAGGAGCTGGCCGTCCTCGTCGTAGACCAGCCGCTCGCAGAGCGCCCAACCGGCCCCCTGCGCGGCGCCGCCCATCATCTGCCCGGCGACCGTCAGCGGGTTGATCGCGCGGCCCACGTCCTGGGCCATGACGATGCCGTGCACGGTGATGCGGCCGGTCTCCTCATCCACGCTGACCTCCGCCATCTGCCCGCAGAAGGCCGGCGTGCGTCCCCCCGGAGCGCTGCGCCCGTGGCCGGCGATCGGCCCGTGCAGGGCGCGCATGCCGGCCAGCTCGCCGATCGCGACCGCGGACTCCGGCACGCCCTTGACGCGAACCGTGTTGTCGGCGATCTCAAGGTCGGCGGCGTCCGCCTCGAGGTGCGCTGCCGCGACGCGGAAGAGCTGCTCCCTGGCGTCGCGCGCCGCCGCGGCCACCGCGGGCCCCACTGACCGGAGCGTCTTGCTGCCGCCGGCGTTGGACAGGTGATAGGGGCCGTCGACCTGCCCCTGCCAGCGCACCCGCACCGCGTCCGGGCTGACGCCGATCTCCTCGGCTACCAGGAGCACCACGCTGGTGCTGACGCCGGTCAGGTCCACGGCGTTCAGGTGCACGGTGATGCCGCCGTCCTCTTCCACCGTGCAGCCGGCGTTGCTGGCGTCCACGCCCCCGAACCACGCGCCGAGCGCCACCCCGACGCCGCGCCCGGAGGCCGCCAGGCTCTTGCGCTTCTGCCAGAGCGGATGCGCGCGCAGCTTCTCCAGCACCTCCCGCATGCCGATGTCCGGCCACTCGCTGCCGTCGGCCAGCTCATCGCCCGCCTGCGACACGTTGCGCAGGCGCAGCTCCAGCGGGTCCAGGTCGAGGGCGATCGCCAGCTCGTCCATGGCGCTCTCCATCGCGAACGCCTGCTGGGTCATCCCCGGCGCACGGTAGGCACCGATCGACGCCTTGTGCGTCATCACGGTGCGGCCGCGGACGTCGATGTTGGGCGCCCGGTAGATGCTGCCGCACATCATCACGCCGATGCCGGTCGGTGAGTTCGGAAAGCAGCCTCCGTCGTAGGTGAGGTCCGCCTTGATCGCGGTCAGCGAGCCCCCTTCGTCCGCGCCGAGCCGGATGCGCAGGCGCCCGCCGGCCGCCGGCTGGGCGGCCAGCAACTCCTCGCGCCGGGTCATCACGAGCTGCACCGGCGCATCCACGGCGCGCGCGGCAGCGGTCACCAGCGGCTCGTAGAGGATGAACTTGCCGCCGAAACCGCCGCCGACGTGCATGACCTTGGCGTCCACGTCCGCCGCGGGCACCCCCAGCAGCGCGGCCGACTCCTTCTGCACGTTGGTGGGCGCCTGCGAGGCGCTCCGCACCGTGGCGCCGCGCCCCTCACCGGGTTCGGCAATGGTGGCGTGCGGCTCCAGGTAGCTCTGGTGGACGCGGTCGACCTCGAAGGTGAGGTCGACGCTCCGGTACGCGGAGCGCAGCGCGGCGTCCGCGTCGCCGCGCTGAAAGCCGACCGGGTTGGCGACGTTGGACGGCGCGGCGGGTCCGTCGGCCGCGCCGCCCACGTCGGCGCCGTGGTCGGCTGCCTCCGCGTCCTCGCCCGGCACCCCCTCCGGCCACACCAGCGGGGCGCCCGGCCGGACGGCCGCGTCCATGGTGGTGGCCGCCGGCAGCGGTTCGTAGTCGACCATCACGGCGTCGACGCCGTCCTCGGCCGCGGCCTCGGTCTCGGCGATCACCAGCGCCACCGGGTGGCCGGCGAACAGCGCGCGGTCGCGCGCCAGCAGCAGCCGGACGCGGGTCGTGGGCGTGATCTCGGGCAGGTCCGCCGCGGTCAGGACGCGCACCACGCCGGGCAGCGCGCACGCCGCCTCCGTGTCGATGGAGCGCACGCGGGCGTGCGCGTAGGGGCTGGTCACCAGGCGCATGGCAAGGGTTCGCCGGTCGATGTAGTCCGCCGTGAAGCGGAGGCGGCCGCGCACGCGCGCCTCCCCGTCGATGAGCGGCGTCGGCATGCCGACGCTCGGCGGTGCGGCCCCGGCGGCAGGTTGCGTCTTCACGGCGCCGATTCTACCGCGCCCCGCCGGCGAAGACACAGGGGAGGCACTACGGGTATGGTCCGGCGCGATGGCAAAGCTGAGAGTCGGATTCAACGGCATGGGGCGCATCGGCAAGAACGTGATGCGCGTGATCCTGGGGCGGCTTCCGGACCGGTTCGAGATCGTCGCCGGCAACGACCTTGTGGCGGTGGACGACATCGCCGCCAGCCTGCCGCGCGACTCCGTCTACGGGCGCTTCCCGGCGCCGGTCGAGCGCGGCTCGGGCAACAGCCTCCGCATCGGCGGCCACGAGGTCGCCATCTACGGCGAGAAGGATGCCGCGGCGGTGCCGTGGGGGGACCACGGCGTGGACGTGGTGTTCGAGTGCACGGGCTTCTACCTCACCCAGGAGCGGAGCGCCGCCCACCTGCGCGCCGGCGCGCGGCGCGTGGTCGTCTCCGCGCCCTGCGACGACGACACTCCCACCGTGGTGGTCGGCGTCAACCACGAATCGCTCACCGGGGCAGAGACCATCGTCTCCAACGCGAGCTGCACGACCAACTGCCTGGCGCCGCTGGCCGCCGTGATCGACCGCTCCTTCCCGATCCTCGCCGGCCTGATGAGCACCACGCACGCGGCCACCGCGACCCAGAAGGTCGTCGACGCGTTCGGCGGCAGCAAGAACCGGGCGACCCTGAACAACATCATCCCGGCTTCCACCGGCGCGGCCAAGGCGGTCGGCAAGGTGCTCCCGCACCTGGACGGCAAGCTCAACGGCACCGCCCTGCGCGTGCCCACCGATACCGGCAGCGTGGTGGAGGCCGTGTTCCTGATCGAGGGCGAGCACGGCGCGGACGAGGTGATGGAGGCCATGCAGGCCAACATTCAGGCCATGAACGCATCGACCATCCTGGGCCAGATCGCCTACCTGGGCGACTGGTACGAGTGCTCCCGCGACTGCGTGGGCGAGCCCTGGTCGTCGATGATCCGCGACGACCTGCTGGCGGTACCTGCCGGCGGCAACACCCTGATCAAGGCCACCAGCTTCTACGACAACGAGGTCGGCTTCTCCCACCGCATGGCCGAGCTGGCCCTGCTGCTGGCGGTCGACGAATAGCGCGCTTCTACGCCGGTTGTCCGGTACGGCTCGATCTCGAGGTCCTGGACCCGCCGGAAGTGGGCAACATTGCCGGTTACCAGTGGGATGCCCGCATCCAGGGCCGTCGCGGCTATGAGCACGTCGAAGTCCCCGATCATCTGACCCTCGGAACGAAGTCTGCGCCGCAGGCGGCTCCCACGCCGAGCGACCCCGTCGGTGACCGGAAGCCTCGTATATGCGTCCAGGAGCACCTCGCCGTCGCGCGGGTGCTCGTATCCCTCCAGAAACTCCAACAGCGAGACCGTCGAGATCGCGAACGACGTGGCGCCATGCTCACGCAGATACGTTGTCGCGGGCCCGGTCTCTCCAGCCGCCCACTCACGCTGTCGATCGATGAGGAAGTCGGTGTCGACGAGCTTCACGCGCGGCTGCCCCAACGCGACGGCGTCGTCGTCCTCGCCTTCTCGACGCCGGATGACCAGTACTCCACGGCCTCCAGGTCGGCCGGGCGTACGGTCAGTTCGCCCATCGATGCCAGGATCGTCTTCCCGGTGGAGTCGCTCGGACCGAAACGAGCCCGCCGGACCGTGGCCGAGAACGACTCGCCCGGGCGCTTGGCGGCTTTCAGTCTCTCGTAGGCGTCGAGCTCAAGCGAGATGGTCTTGGTAGCCATGCACGAAACAGTACACGAACGTGCAGCAACCGCCCAGCCAACGTCGGATGGCAATACGTTGACGCTAACTGACCGCGCGCCGGTAGAGGCGCACGGCCAGCGGCGCGGCGGCCACGATGATGGCGAGCGCCCAGATCAGCGCCGCGGTGACCTCGCCGGCGACCGTCTGAGTGGGCGCCAGCGCCCCCTCGCCCAGGATCAGGCCGCGCACGGCGTTTGCCGTGCGGGTCACCGGCTGGTGGTCGGCGAACACGCGCAGCCAGTCCGGCAGCGTGCCGGTCGGCACGAACACGGAGCTTGCGAACACCATCGGAAAGATTGGAATCATGGCCGCCGGCTGCGCCGCCTCTGCGTTCTTGACGGCGAGGCCGATGCAGGCCATCACCCACGACAGGGCGAAGCCGAAGATCATCGCCACCAGGAGCCCGCCGGCAACCGGCACCAGCGAGGTCTGCGCGCGGAACCCGAGCGCGTAGCCCAGCCCGAGCACCAGGGCGAGCACGAAGACGTTGCGCACCAGGTCGGCCACGGTGCGGCCGGCCAGCACCGCGGAGCGCGCCATCGGCAGCGACCGGAAACGGTCGATCACGCCCTTGTTGAGGTCTTCGATCAGTCCCATCGCGGTCTGGGTGGAACCGAACACGGCCATCTGCAGCAGCACTCCCGGTAGCAGCCAGTTGAGGTAGTCGCCGCCGGCCGCAGCCGGGATCGAGCGGCCCACGGCACCCCCGAACACGTAGTTGAACAGGACCAGGAACATCACCGGCTGCACGGTCGCGAACAGCAGGAGCTGCGGCATGCGCACGACGCGCCGCAGGTTGCGCCGCATGATCACCGCGGTGTCCTTGACCGCGTGTCCCGGCGAGACGCGGGTACGCCCGCGCGGCGGCGCCGCGCTCACCGCCGTACCGCTCACGCGCGCCTCCTGCGGCGGCCGGGGAAGCCGCCGCGCCGGCCGGCCGGCATCCCGTCCGCGGCGCCGTTGCCCTCGGACGTGGCGCCATGGCCGGTGAGCGCGATGAACACGTCGTCCAGCGTCGGACGGCGCAGGCCGATGTCGGTCGGATCGATGCCCGCCGCGTCGAGCCTGCGGATCGCGTCCGCCAGCGACCGCGAGCCTGCGGGGGCGGGCAGGGTGATGATCCCGCCGGTGCCGCCGTCCGCGTCCAGGGCCGCGCGCGTCGCTTCCCGGTCCGCTTCGGGCACCTCCACCTGGATCACCGCGCCGCCGAGACGGTCCTTCAACTCGTTGCCCGTGCCCTCGCTGATGAGCCTGCCCTCGTGAATGACGCCGATGCGGCCGGCGAGCTGGTCGGCCTCGTCCAGATACTGCGTGGTCAGGAGCACGGTGGTGCCGGAGCTGACCAGGTCACGGATCAGGTCCCAGACCTCGAGGCGGCTGCGCGGATCGATGCCGGTGGTCGGTTCGTCCAGAAACAGCACATCGGGCCGGCCCACCAGCGACGCGGCCAGGTCCAGGCGCCGCTTCATGCCGCCGGAATACGTGCGCACCAGCCGGTCGGCGTCGGTCGCCAGCGAGATCCGCTCCAGCACCTCCGCGGCGCGTTCGCGCGCGACGCGAGCGCTCAGGTTGTACAGCCGGCCTACCATCTCGACCGCCTCGCGGCCGGTCAGGTACTCGTCCACCGCCGCGAACTGGCCGGCCAGGCCGATGCGGGCGCGGACCGCGACCGGATCGCGCACGACGTCGATGCCGGCGACCGTGGCCGAGCCGCCGTCGGGCTTGAGCAGCGTGGCCAGCACGCGGATCAGCGTGGTCTTGCCGGCGCCGTTCGGCCCCAGCAGGGCGTAGATGATGCCGGGCTCGATCTCCAGGCTGACGCCGGCCAGCGCCTCGATGGGGCCGAACCGCTTCTCGACCCGGTCGGCGCGCACGATCGACTCCATCGAATGACCCCGCGCCCAATCTATGAACGGCGAGTCGCGGCAGGCAATCGGCCGCTGCCGGCGTCGTTCAGTGGTGGAAGAGGCGGACGCCGGTCTTGACCATGGAGATGCCGTGCTCCCGGCACGCCTCCTCGACCGCGCCGTCGAAGGCCGAGCCGCCGGGCTGTGCGACGGAGCGCACGCCGAAGCCGCCGGCCACGTCGACGTTGTCCCGGTTGGGGAAGAAGCCGTCCGAGCAGAGGCTGATCGACGGTCCGCCGCCGATCCAGCGCCGCTCCTCATCCGCGGAGATCGGCTCCGGGCGCTCCTCCAGGTGGGCCGACAGCGCCTGGCCGTCCGGGCCGGTCAGGCCGCGCTCCACGTAGCACGCGACGGCGGTGTCGCGGTCCGGCCTGCGGACGCCGCGCCGGAAGCGCAACCCCAGGGCCCGCGGGTGCTGTCGCAGCAGCCAGGTGCGCGCCTTGGCGATCGCCAGCCGCGTGCAGTGGATGCGCGACTGCTGGCCGGCGGCCACGCCGATCGTCTGCCCGCGCGCGCACAGGCAGACGGAGTTGGACTGCGTGTACTTCAGCGCGATCAGGCCGACGGTCAGGTCGCGCACCACCTCGGCCGGCAACCCGGCGGCGGTCAGCGTCTCCGCGTCGCAGGCGCGGTCGTTGCGCGCCTGCTCCAGGGTCACGCCGAACACGGTCCGCCGCTCCAGCTCCGGCGGCCCGTAGCCGGCGTCGATCTCCAGCACGTGGTAGCCGCCCCCCTTCTTGGCCGCCAGCAGCTCCAGCGCGGCCGGCTCGTAGCCCGGGGCGATGATGCCGTCGGACACCTCCGGCCGGATCAGGCGCGCCGTGGCCTCGTCCACCGGGTCGCTGAGCGCGATCCAGTCGCCATAGGAGGAAACCCGGTCCGTGCCGCGGGCGCGCGCGTAGGCGGCCGCCGGCGCGGAAAGCTCGCCCCGCGCGAAACAGGCGGCGCGCTCGGCGTCCGACAGCGGCACCGCCACCGCGGCGCCGGCCGGACTCACGTGCTTGAATGACGCTGCCGCCGCCAGCCCGGTGGCCTCACGCAGCTCGCGCACGAGCTGCCACGCGTTCAGGGCGTCCAGCAGGTTGATGTAGCCGGGCGCGCCGTTCAGCACCGCGAACGGCAGCCGGCCACCCTCCAGCGACGCGCGGGCGTGCGCCTGGTGCGGGTTGGTGCCGTAGCGCAGCGTCAGCCCGTCAGCCACGCGCGGCCCCCGCGCCGGCCGGCTGCAGCTCCGGCCTCCCGGCCCCCTGCCGCGGCAGCAGCAACCCCACCACCGCCGCGGCCAGCGGCAGCACGGCCAGGATGCGCATCGCCGCAAGCACCCCGGAGGCGTCGGCGATCAGCCCGAACAGCGGCATGGTGAGCCCGGCCACTCCCCAACTGAAGCCGCCCGGCAGGCTGGAGACGAAGCCGGCGTTGGCCGGCGCGTGCTGCTGCGCCATCGCCACCATGATCGAGTTGGAGGCGAACGCCATGGTGCCGCCGGCGGCCAGCATCACCAGCGCCGCCACCCCGTCGGCGTTCAGGGCCAGGAGCATGAAGGGCGTCGCCAGCACCAGCGACGCCAGCACCAGCGGCTTGGGGTCCCGCCGGTCGGCCAAGTACCCCAGGATCAGGCTGCCCACCACTCCGGACAGGTTGTAGACGGCGAGCTGCAGCCCCCAGACCAGCGGCGGCAGCCCCCGCTCCTGTCCGAGCAGCGGCAGGAAGAACGCGAAGCCGAACCCGCCGATGGAGCGCACGATCACCGTCGCCACGATCACGCCGATCGGCGCCAGCGCGCTGCGGAACTCCGCCACCCGCTCCGGCAGCGCGGAGCGTGGCGTGCTGCGCGCCGGCACCATGGCGATCACGAACGGCAGCATCAGCAGCCCCGGGATCGTCGCCAGCGGCAGCCACCCCATCCCCAGCGTGGTCACCAGCGCCGGCACCCACAGCGGCGTGAAGCCCAGCGCCGCGGTCCCGCCGAAGATGAACAGCGCCAGCCCGAAGGAGCGGCGGTCGCCCGACAGGTCGCCGGCCAGCGCGAAGCCGGAGGGATGGAAGGCGGAGACGCCCAGGCCGGCCAGCATCACGCACGGCACCAGCCAGGCGAAGCTGGGCACCACGCCGATCAGCGGCGCGAACACCGCCGCCACGGCGATGCCGACGAAGATCAGCCAGCGCCCGCGCAGGTAGTCGCCCAGGATGCCCAGCAGCGGCTGGCCGAGGTTCGAGAGCTGCACGAAGGAGCCGAGCAGGCCGATCTGGGCGAAGGTCAGCCCCAGCCGGTCGCGCACGAACGGCAGCGCCGGGGTGAGCATGGACGCGTACGAATCGACGAAAAAGTGGCTGACAGTGAACACGAACAGCCGCAGGCGCTGCATCGGGACTCCGGGCGGCAGCGGCTACGGCGTGGGGGCGTCGGGGTCGATCAACTCGCGCTGGCCGATCTCGCGCCAGAAGGCCGCCGGGACATCCGCCGCGGCGTGCGCCAGGTCGGCGTGCAGCTCGGCGGCGTCGACCGCCCCTACCGCGGCAGCCGCTACGGCCGGATGGGCCAGCGGGAACTGCAGCGCGGCGGCCGCCAGCGTGACCCCGTGGCGGGTGCAGACCGCCTCCAGCCCGCGCGCCCGCTCCCTGACCTCCACCGGCGCCGGGGCGTAGTTGAACGTCGCGTCGCCACCCGGCCCCGTGGCCAGGATGCCGGAATTGAACACGGAGGCCATGATCACGGAGATGCCGCGCTCCGCGCACTCCGGCAACAGCTCCGGCAGCGCGGTCTGGTCCAGCAGCGTGTAGCGGCCGGCCAGCATGAAGCAGTCGAAGTCGCCGGCGCGCGCGAACTCCAGCAGCATCTGCCACTGGTTCATGCCCAGGCCGACCGCCCCCACTGTGCCGGCGGCGCGCAATTCCTCCAGGGCCGGATAGGCGCCTTCCATCACCGCGCGGAAATGGTCGCCGGTGGCGCGCTCCGGGTCGCCCTCCGGATCGTCGGGCGCCCAGTCGGGGTCGTGGATGAGGGCGATGTCGACCCGGTCGGTGCGCAGCCGGGCGCAGCTTTCCTCCAGCGAGCGCAACACCCCGTCGCGCGAAAAGTCGCAGATCACGTCCACGTCGACCCGCCCCGTGCGCGCGGGTTTCGCCGGGTCGAGCAGGAATCCCACCTTGGTGGAGATGGTCAACTCGTCGCGGGGCAGGCCCGAAAGGGCCTCTCCCAGCCGCTGCTCGGACAAGCCCTTGCCGTAACGGGGGGCGGTATCGAAGTAGCGCAGGCCGGCCTCCCACGCGGCGGCGACCGCCCCGGCGGCGGCCTTGTCGGCGGCCTTGGTGCGCAGGGCGGCCAGCGGGGCGCCGCCCAGTCCCATCCGGGTGACGGTGACGCCGGTGTTGCCAATACGAACGCGCTCGGCCGGGAGCACGGTAGCATGATAGCACAGCTCCGCTCGACGCTGGCGCCGGACCGCCGTTCCGGGCTACCGTCCCGCCGAGGTGCAGCGATGTTTCAACTGATCCGAACCCTCAGCGCCAGCCACCTGCTGGCCCGCCAGCTCCCGGTCGCGGGCGTCGCCTTCCTGACCGCCACCCTGTTCTACAAGTTCGGGAACTTCGCGCTGGAGTGCGTGGCCTTCCTGGCCACCTGGTTCGTGCTGGACGCGATCGTGCAGGGCGTCGTGCGCGTGTTCGCGCCGGCGGCACAGGCCGCCGAGCAGGGCGCCGCGCCCCTGACCTCCGACTGACTCAGAGACCGGCCGCGGTCCGCAGGAACCCCGGCAGCGCGGCCAGCGCCTCCGGCGGAATCGTGTGGCCGCCCATGAACGGGCGAAAGTCCACCCTCAGGCCGGCCGCAGTAAGGGTGTCGCGCACCATCTCCGCGCCCTCGTACGGCAGTACCGGGTCCAGGCGCCCGTGCGTCTGCAGCACCGGCCGGCCGGCCATCGCCTCCGCCTGCCGCCCCCAGCGGGCCAGGTCCAGCGGCGCTCCCGACAGCAGGCAGAGCCCGGCCCAGGCGGCGCCGGAGCGGAACGCGCACTCGCACGCCACCATCGCCCCTTGCGAGAAGCCGCCCAGCACCACGCGGTCCGGCTCCAGCCCCAGCCGTTCGGCGCAGGCGGTCACCGCCTCGCCCAGCGTGGCCGCCGCCTCGGCCGACCCCGGCGGCACCCGACCCGCCATCTCGGCCGCGTCGAGCGGCGACCCGGTCGCAAGCCGGCTCAGATCGAGCGGCCACCACGCCCGCCCGCCCGGCATCCCCTCGTCGGCCATCGACCGCGGTGCCGCCGGGAACAGCAGCGCCAGCGTCTCGGTCCCCGGCGCGGCAAGGATCTCGGCGCCCAGCGGCACCAGGTCGTCGCCCGGCGCGCCGAACCCGTGGCAGAAGACGCCCAGTCCCTCCGCGCGTCCGCCGGGCGGCGCGAACAACACGCAGTCCAGGCCGCCCAGCGTGAGCGGACGCGGCATCAGGAGCATCCACCGATGGTAGCGCGAACGCTCGAAGAGATGCGCGCGGCCGGGATGGACGTGCTGGTCGGCGCCTCGCCGGCCGCGCTTGCCGACCTGGCCGACTACCGCAACTGGATCGATCCCCTGTTCCGGGAATACATGATGCGTCCCGGCGCCTCCTCCGACCTGCAGCAGGCGCTGGTCCTCCTCACGTCCGAGGGCGAGGTGACCCTGCTGGTCTCCGCAGAGATGGCCGCCAACGCCAGGGACACCACCGCCGACCGGATCGTCGTCTGGGGATCGGACGAGGCGGCCCCCCGCGAGCTGCCGGCCGGGTTCGAGAAGGTGGCCGAGGCGTTCGGCCGGCCGCGCCGCGCGACGCGCACCGAGGCCCTGCGGGACCTGCTGGACACCACGGCCCGCGTCGGCGCCGAACGCGAGTCGCTGGCCGCCGCCACCTGGGAGGCGCTGGCCGGCGGCAGCCGCGGGGCCGGCGGCCGCCGGGCTGGTGACTGCACCAACCTGCTGCGCCTCGGCCGCACGGTGAAGTCGGAGTCGCAGATCGCCACCCTGCAGCGCGCCGCCGAGGCCGCGGAGTACGCCGCCGCGGAGACCTTGGCCGTGGCCAGCTTGGGGTCGAGCTGGCGCGAGCTCACCGACCTGTACCGGATGAAGCTGGCCGAGCACGGCGCCGACCTCGACCACTTTTCCGGCAGCCCCACCGGCTTCGGCCTGGCGACCGAGGCGGACTACCGCCTGCCCGACCGCGGCTCCATGTACTTCGACCACGGCTGCCGGCTGCGCTCCTGGTTCTCGGACACCGGCCACACCATCGCCTTCGGTCCTCCGGACGATGCCAGCCGGCGTCGGCAGGCCGCGGTGCGCGACGTGCTCCGGGCAGGCGTCGAGCACCTGGCCCCCGGCACGCCGGCCTCCGCGGCGGCGAAAGCGATGGGCCAAGCCCTGGCGGCGGCCGGCCTGGACGGCTTCCCGCACGGCCACGGCATCGGCCTGGAGGTACGCGACTATCCGATCGTCGTCCCCGACACCGGCCTCCGCATCGAGGACGATTTCGTCAGCCGGCCGGCCGACCTGCCGCTGGAGGCGGGCATGGTGCTGAACCTGGAGTCCGCGGTCTGGGCGGACGACGTCAGCTCCGTGCACTGCGAGCAGTCCTTCGTCATCGAAGACGGCGGCTGCCGGCCGCTCGCCGACCAGCCGCGCGACGAGCCCCTGTCGATCTCCTCTGGGCAGTAGCGTGCCAGCCACGAACCCGCCGCACTTCTCGACTTGACCATGTGTCGCAAATATGCGACAGTGTTCTCACGCAATGCGTCGCGTAGACTTCCGCGGCTCCTCCCTCCGGGATCTTCGCCGCTTTCCCAAGGACGTTCGACATGACATCGGGTACCAGATCGATCGCCTGCAACGCGGATTCGATCCCAATGACTGGAAACCGATGTCCTCGGTGGGTACAGGTGTTCGAGAGCTTCGAGTACAGGGCTCGGAAAGCCAGTACAGAGCCATCTACATTACGACCATTGGCGAGATGGTCTACGTCTTACACGTATTCGTGAAGAAGTCGCAGAGGACCCTGAAGAAGGACCTTGAGATAGCGAGGAAGCGGCTCAGTGAGATAGGGAGGATTCGGCAAATGTAAGCGTCATGTCCGAAGAAAAAGAAGAAATGAAATCTCGTCCTCGATGAGCTCGTCTTCGATGAGGTTGAATATTTGCATACAATCAATACTTACTCTGACAATACTTACTCTGACGTCTGGGAGGCGATTTCCGATACACCCGCCGAAGCCGCAAACCTGAGGATTCGGTCTCAGCTCATGATCGCTCTGACCGAGTATGTGAAGCGGCAGGCGATCACTCAGCAGGAAGCGGGCAAACAGCTCGGTGTGCCGCGTTCTCGCGTGAGCGAACTGGTCAACGGCAAGATCAGCAAGTTCAGCATCGATAGACTCGTTAACATGGCCTCGCGGGTGAACCTGGAGACACACATCGTCGTCAAGCAAAACGGCAGACCCCTTTCGATCTCCCGGGGAGCCTGACACCGATGCAGGTGCCCATGCCGGCGGAGACCCTCTGGTCGATCGCCCTGGCCGGCGGCAGGGGCACCCGTCTGGCCGACGAGCGCAAGCGCCTCGATCCCGGAACCCACCCGTACCTGCCCCCCTCCACATGGGGTACGATCGGCCCCAAGGCGCTGGCGTCGATGCGCGCCGGCCCCGCCGGACCGGTCAAGCCCATGATCGAGTGGCACCTGGACGTGCACGCGGCGTGCCGGCGGATCGAGCGGATCATCCTGGCCGCCGGCACGGGCGGCGACCTGCTCCAGCACCACTTCCAGGCCGCCGGCGGCTCCTACCGCAGCCTGCCGGTCGAGCTCCTGATCGAGGAGCGGCCGGCCGGCACCATCGCCCCGATCGTCAAGCTGCACGCCGCCGGCCGGCTGCCCGAGCGGCCGGTCGTCTACGCCAACGCCGACAACCTGCTCGACGCTGACCTGTATGGCTGCTACCGGCACGGGCTGGAGCGCGCCGCCGCGTGCGGCATCGACCCCGGCGAGTGCGTGATCGACGTCGCCGCGCTGGTGCCGTGGGAGGAGTCGGGCGACTACGGCGCCCTGGACCTGGACGAGTCCAGCGGCCTGGTGCGCGGCTTCCGGGAAAAGGCGCCGAAGGAGCGCAACCCGTTCCTGGAGCGCGCCGGCCGCCGCTGGACGCCGATCAACTCCGGTTTCTCGATCATCCCCAACCCGCGCCGCCTGTTCCTCCGCTACCTCGACGAGGCGATCGTGCGCACCTCGCAGGCGCTGGAGCGCGGCGAGCTCGATTACGCCGCCCATGAGGGCGCGGTCAAGTACGAATCGCTCTACGAGCGGGTCGCCGCCGACGGCCGCATGGTCGCCGTGCTGGCCGAAGGCTACTGGACCGACCTGGGGACCGAGCAGAAGATCCGCGCCGCCGAGGCGTGTCTGCCCCGACTGCGCTTCACGTAGTACCCCTTCAAACTGATGTCGACGGGTGACACAGGTCGCTACACGGGCTTCAAGCGCGCTGCGTCTCCATGTTCCGATGCATGTTCTCGAAACGCTTGTCCACCGCCTCGAAACGCTTGTCCACGGCCTGGAAGCGCGTCTCCATGCTCCGATGCATGTCCTCGAAGCGCTTGTCCATCGCCTCGAAACGCGTCTCCATGCTCCGATTCAACCCTTCGAAGCGCTTGTCGACGACCTCGAACCGGGTGCAGATGAGCTCGCGCTGCAGCGCGAGCGCGTCCTCTACGGGAGCCGTACGCTCCCGAACGTGCGGTCCCACGACGTCCGCCATCCACTCCGTCAGGTTGGCCCGCACGTAGCTGCCGATCTGCTCGATCTCGGCGCTTCCCAACGGCATCATCCAGCCCTGCCCGCAGTATACATCTCCGCCTCCTGACCTCTATACGGCACGGCCGGCGACGGCGCTTCAATCCGGCGCTGCTCCGGGCGCCGGTTCGTCAAGTCGAACGGCCAATGACCCGACGCTATAAGGGGTGATGAGTGACCCGCAGATGCCCCCGTCTGCCCAGGCGGACGCGGACCCCGTTCAGGACGACACCTTCACCGTGCTCGACCTGGTCCTGGTCCTGGTCCGCCGCCGGCGCCTCATCGTGGCCACCACCGGCATCGCGGCCGTGGTCCTGCTGGCCTACAATATCGCCGCCATCTCCATGGACCCGGAGTCGCCGTGGAACGTGCTGCCCACCTGGTTCACCGCCAGCGTGACCGTGTCGATCGCCGACGACGCTCCTGACTACGGCGCGGGGGCCGCCACCCTGCTCAGCCAAATTCCGGACACCGGCGGGCTGGCCGATTTCGCCAGCCTGCTGGCGCCCGGGACCAGCACGGACGCCAGCCGCGCGCAGGAGCTGATCGTCGGCCGGGAGATCCTGGACGCGCTCGCCCGGCAGCAGGGCTTCGTCACCG
This sequence comes from Spirochaetia bacterium, assembly GCA_965208175.1. Classification (GTDB taxonomy): domain Bacteria; phylum Spirochaetota; class Spirochaetia; order SZUA-6; family Bin103; genus CATQHW01. The sequence goes on from CBDBOG010000003.1 coordinate 430,819, forward strand.
ACGCGTCCAGCAACGACGACATCATGCTTGCGCGGGAACGGCTCGCAGAGAGCCTGAATACGGAATACTTGTTCGAATCCGACCTGCTGGTGATCTCCTACGACCACCACTACCCCGAGCAGGCCGCCGCCGGCCTGGAGTTCGCCGTGCAGCGGCTGCGCGAGAAGATGCATGCGCTCACGATCGAGCGGGTACGCCGCAGGAAGGTCTTCCTGGAGGAGCGCTTGGCCGCCGTCCGGCAGGAACGCACGGACGCGCAGAGAGCGCTGATCGAGTTCCAGCAGGAGTCCGGCGTGGTCAACCTCACCGCCCAGTCGGAGTCCGCGATCGAGAACGTCACCACGCTCAAGACCGAGCTGTACCTCAAGGAGGTGGCCCTCCTCTCCCAGACCGAGCTGTTGGGCGAGAACACCGCGGCCGTGGTCCGGCTGCGGAGCGAGGCTGACAAGCTGCGCACGCTCATCCGCGAGATCGAGCACGGCTTCGTAGAGTTTCAGGACTCCACGATCCCGCTGAAGAAGTTGCCCGCGCTGGGGGTCGAATACATGAACCTTGCCACGGAGCTGAGCGTCCGTGACACGATCTACGCCTTTCTCCGCACCCAGTACGAAAGCACCCGCATCGAGGAGAACGCCAGGGAGTCGGCCTTCCAGATCGTCGAGGCGGTGGAAGTGCCGCTCCGCAAGAGCCGCCCCGGCCGCGCCCTGATCTGCATCGTCGGCACCCTGGCGGCCTTCCTGGCATCGATCCTGGCCGCGTTCACGGCCGAGCGCTTCAAGCGCGCCGAGTCCGACCCCGCGCAGCGCCGGCAGCTCGACGAGATCCGCCGGGAGATCGGCTTCAAGCGGAAGAGAACAGGTCCACCCACATGATGAAACGCGCACTCGCCATCCTCGCCATCCTCTGCATCGCCGTCCTGCGCGCGGCAGCCCAGGACGGCGCCGCCGCGCAGTCCGGCGACGGCGGCGAAGCGGCCGTCGCATTCGGCCAGCGCGTCCCGGCGCCGGCGGCGCTCCCGGACGCCCAGTTGCTGGCCACGCTGCTGAGCTCCCAGCGCTACATCGTCACACCGGGCGACCGCTACCGGCTGACGATCGCGCTCCCGGAGACGGCTCCGTTCAACCTGATGGTGCAGGACGACGGCGTCCTGGAGGTCCCCTACGTCGGCACCGTGGAGACCACCGGACGCGAGTACTCGGACCTGCGCGCCTCCATCCTGGAGTCCCTGCGCCGAATTCCGGCCGACTACATCGAGTTCGAGCTGGTCTCCCCTGCGCGGTTCGAGGTGTTCGTGGGCGGCGCCGTGCGCGCGCCCGGCACCATGATCGTGCACGCCATCAACCGCGTGCAGGACGCCATCCGGCTGGCCGGGGGAGTGGATCGGCACGGCAGCGTCCGCCGCATCGAGCTTGCCCGCGCCGACGGCTCCTCGCGCCGCATCGACCTGGCCCGCTACTTCGAGGTCGGCGGCGACGACTTCAACCCCCTGCTCCGCCCGAGCGACCGGATCTTCGTGCCGGTGGCGGAGACCACGGTCACCATCGCCGGCGCCGTCCGCTATCCGGGCCCGTACGAGCTGCTGCCCTCCGAAGGGGTCACCGCTCTGGTCGCCTGGGCCGGCGGCCTGCTGCCCGACGCCGACCCCGACAACATCGAGATCTCAGGCTACGACGGAGCGGGAACATTCGCCCGCAGGACCGCCGCGATCGATACGGCCGACCGCATCCCGCTCCGCCACCAGGACGCCATCATCGTCCGTTCCACCACCCGCCACACCGACCCGGTGGTGCTCTCCGGCGCCTTCTACGGCCGCGCGCAGGACGGCACCGCGCCGATCACGATCCCGAAGACTCCGGTCGAGGTGACCATTCCCTACTCGACCGGCCTGTCCCTGCGCCAGGCCATGGCCGCCGTCGGTGGTCCAACCCCGCACGCCGCCGGGGGAGCGGGCTTCATCATCCGCGCCGACGCGGACCGGGTATCCTTCGACGCCGCCGCGATCTGGGACGGAAGCCGCCCGGACATCCCGCTGCGCGCCAACGACCGCGTGGTCGTGCCGATCGACCGGGTCACCGTCTCCATCACCGGGGCGATCGAGCTGCCCGGCGAGTACGAGCTGCTGCGCGGCGCCACGGTCGCGGACCTGGTGAACCAGGCCGGCGGCCCGACCCCGTACGCGAACCGCCGGCGCATGCAGGTCCGCCAGCCCGACGTGAACGGGCAGTACACCTCCATGGCGGTCACCTTCGAGGAAGGGATGCTGGTCACGCTGCGCGACAGCGCGGTCGTGCGCGTGCTGTCCAGCTTCGGCTCCGGCTCCGCGGTCGTCGTCGAGGGGGCCGTGTTCGGCACCCCCGCCGACGGCGAAGGGCCGATCACTCTGCCCACCGCCCTTCCCTCCAACTCCGCGGAGCTCCGCACCGGCCTGCCCGCGCCGATCCCGGTCCGGCTGGTCCTGCCGTTCTATCCCGGCATGACCGTCTACGAAGCCCTGTACGCCGTCGGCGGCCCGACCCCGTTCGCGCGCGCCGCCGACACCTACGTCGTCCGCGCCGGCGAGCGCATCGAGATCGACGCCGCCGCGCTCTGGGACGGCGACGGCCTGAACGGCGACCTGCCCCTGCAGCCGCGAGACCAGATCGTCGTCCCCGCCGCCGAGGTATTCGTCACCGTTCTGGGCGAGGTCAATCGCCCCGGCGTGATCCCCTTCCAGCACGGGCTGACGGTCAGCGACTACCTGCTGCGCGCCGGCGGCCCGACCCGCGAGGCCGACCTGGGCCTGGTCCACTTCGTCGACAAGACCGGCCGCAGCCTGCGCCACGCGGCGCTGGATGCTCCCGTGAGCACCGGCGACATCCTGATCGTCGAACGCCAGGTGATCCTGCGCCTGCTGGAAGGCATCGGGCGCGTCGCCCCCATCATCAGCCTGTTCAACAACACCGCCACGGCCGTCAACACCGTCCGCGACTGGGTCGACCCGCCGTAGCAGTCAGTCAACCGGAGCAGGGCGTGATGGCGTCACGGCGTCGCAGTGCGCCAGCTCCCAGCCGTGGAACACCACAACCAGCCCGGTGAAGCGCACGCCCGGAAACTGCCGCGCCAGACGCTCGTCCGCCAGGTAGCGTTCCAGTTACGCCGCCGCCTCTCCGGCCGCCGCAGCAACGCCGGCCTGGTCGGCCGGATCGCTGCGGGGGAGATATTTGAACTCGATCAGGTAGCCGCGCCGCAGGTGCGGGTAGCGGGCCACCATGGGCTCCAGCCGGCGCAGGAAGCGGGTCTTGCCCACGTACAGCCACCGGTTGCGGCGGATCCGCTGGAAGTCCGATTCGCCGTAGGGAGTGCGCGGGTGGGCAGGCAGCGAGCTCATCGCAGCGACCGGCACCTGCCGACTCTATCCCGTCGAGCGCGCCGCCGGTGTCCTGCGGCCCGACCGGGGTGAGTTGCACGACTTCACTCACGGAAGAACCGCCGTAGCGCATGCCTCCCGAATACGATCCTGATTCTCAAGCTGATGCTCGATGACCCTGGACGAGACCTCGAACTCATCGGCGATTTCATCTATGGCGAGGTGCTCCTCGTCCATCGCCAGGACCTGGTCGAGCGGCGCCAGGAGCTGCGCGGCAAACGCCCGCCCCGTCGCCTGACGTTCAGCCGCCTCAAGGTCATTGACGATCGACCGCGGCTCGTCTCGGAAACACAGAGCATCGCCTACCGCCCGTGCGAACGCGAACTTGTCGCGCCTTGAGGCGGCCTGCTCCCCAGCGTCTTGGCGATGGTCATGCAGATGGACCCGCACTGCACCATCGCCATGAGAGACGAGTGCCCTGGTCCGACCGGGAATTGGCACCGCCCTGAACGTCCGTGAGCCCATTTCCTTTGCGATTCGATCAAGCGAGAGAAACCGGTCGTGCGGTGCGAAGACCGCATCGCGAAAAGCCCATGCCGCGCGGTATCCCAATCTCCAGGGGCGATCGTCAGCACGGCGCTGCAGGGCCGGTCCGATCTGATCCGCTGCCTCGTCGAGCCCCGGCAGCGCAGCTTCCCTCTGCGGCCGGGACTCTACCTCAGTCACCCAGTCCAAGCTCGATTCCGAGCGTTCGCCGAGCGCAGCACCAGCCAGGAACTCGATCAGGGGCTCTCCACGCAAGTACTCGTGAGCCCTTTCGATCAAGCGAATATCGTGTTCCTCGATTGCGTACGGATCGACGTCCAGCGCACCTGCGGCCTCACAGAATTCCTGCTCCTCGGGATCCGTTCGCGATCGGCTCACACGTTTCCAGCGCAGAGCAACTTCGCTTCTCCGAACACCGCCGTCGGCAAGCCGTTCTACGACATCCTCAATGAACCGTGAGAGAGCCGCCTCCACATCGCCCCGGGACGCTTCTTCACCCGCCGCGGCATCCATGATCAGATCAGGGTTCGAGCTATGCAGTCTCCGTACCGATACGTCGAATGTCGAACCATCGAATTGTAAACGCAGATCCGGAAGCGCGAATCCAGTCCGGTATCGCAACAGCTTATGGGTCACGTCGCGACCCCCGAATATGCGCCACCAGTCGGTTGCGAGACCCTCGGCGAGGTGTACTGACGGAACGGTCAGAGACTCGAACCTCTCGTTCGACACCAAGTCGACGAACTCACAGACGTTATGCTCTGCAACGAAGATCCGCAGGTCGCAGAGCGTTGCTCGTTCCTCTGGGCAGGCGTTGCTGCCGCCTCCGATCCAATCAGTCTGAAATCTCATCGTACTCTGCCTTGGCGATAGGCCACCCCTTGTACTGGCCGGCTGCGGTATTGATGCACGCTCCGAACCAGAACCGCCCCTCGGCCTCGATCCACACGTTCTTCGGATACCTCTGATCGGCCTCAACGAAGCGGTAGTTGCCAGCGGCGATAGCCTGCTGTACCCATCTCGTCGCCTTGTCGCGGTCTTCCAGTGTCGTAAGTGGGCAGACCGATGTGACCTGTTTTCGGCGGCGACCGATACGTCCGCCAGGAAGTTGGCGTGCCTTTGGCAAACCACCCCACCAGCGCCGATCTTTGTGCTCGTCGCTTCCCTCGTATCGAGCGCCAATTGCCAACGCCTGACGGTCCTCGGGCGAAAGCTCGAGTCGCATCGGTTTCTGGGAAGGAGTCTTCATACCGAAATCGTTTCGTGTGACAGTGGAGCGCGCACGGCAGTGGGTGTCAAGACGACATCATGATGAGGAAATTGCGCTGTAGGGGTCTCTGTCGGCCGATTCGGGTCGGAGGGACGACCTGGGGTCATGGTCGAAGCTCTGGACAGGGTTCGAGACGGCTCATTCGGGGACAGGAGATCGGTGGCAGGGCGTGATCCGGCGCCGCGTGGTCGTGGAACAGGGCGATCTGCGGGACGCACGAGAGGCGCAGGGCGCACGGCTGCCGGTGCGGTACCGGTGCGGCTGCTGTCCGTGGGCGGCGCTCCGGCGCTCTTGGTCAGGCTGCGCAGGTGTTCGCGCTGGCCGGCTTGGATGCGCCCGCGCGCCATGGCCAGCATGATCGACAGCGCCAGCGTGCAGCGCAGCCGCATCTTGGCCAGCCCGCGGATGAACGGATCGTCGAACCCGAACGAGCCTGCCAGGCGGCTGTTGACCCGCTCCACGGCGCTGCGCTTGTCGTAGTGATCCTTCCACGCGTAGCTGCAGCGCGCCACCGGGGTGAACACCCGCCGGTCCTCGCTGAGCGGTATGCGCACCGCCGTGCCCACCGGACACTGCTGCATGCCCTGGCACGCGGCGCCCCTCGCGCGCGCCGGACAGCGGAACTTCAGGGTGTTGCGATCGCGCTCGAAGCCGCCGTAGCTCATGCTGCGTTCGGTCCCGGTCTTCGGACAGACGCAAGAGACCTCGCCGTCGAAGGTGTAGATGACGTTCCGCTGCCCCTCGACCACCTTGCTGGTCTCCCCGTCGCGCCAACAGTTGCGAATGTCGATCACGGGCTTGATCTGATGCTGGTCCCACAGGCGTGTGATGAGCTTGCCGTCGTCGTAGCCCTTGTCGGCGCTCAGGTGCCCGCAGCGCTCCAGCACGGTGGGGTGGCGCTGTTCGAGCTGATCGATCAGCCGCAGCGCCACCGGTTGCTCGGCCGCCGAGGCCTCGGTGACCGCGAAGGCGACCGGGAGCTCGTAGGTGGTGTCGACCACCACGTGCAGCAAGAAGCCGAACCAGGAGTGCTTGCTCGTGCGGCCCTTGAGGCCCCAATCAGCATCCTGCTCACGCCGCCGGTCGCGGCGCTCCTGGCTGTCATCGTCCTCGGCGTACGTGGGCGGCCCGTTGGCCTGCGAGTGCAGTTCCTTGCCGTCGATCCCCAGCGCCTGCCCGAAGTCCGGCAGCATCTCCTGCACCAAGTCGGCGGCGTCGTGGAAGATCTGCTCGACCTCCTGCTCGTGGTCGAACAGCCGGCGCTGGAAGCGGGTGTAGGCGCATTCGCTGGGCACCGCCTCCAGCCCCTTGAACACGTCGAACCCGCACCGGTGGCGCAGTTGCAGGTTGCGCAGCAGTTCGCGCCGCAGCGCGGCGATGCTCGGATGCCCGAACACGAAGGCGGCGATCAGGGAGTTCCACATGGGCCGCACCGGATAGTCGTCGCGGCCGTGGCCGCGTTCGGCTTCCAGCGTCTGCATCAGCGGCTCGTCCGGCAGCGCGTCGAGCACCAGGCGCAGGCGCTGCAGGTCGCCCAACTGATCGATGCTGTCCCAGCAGAATAGTTGCGGACGTGGTAGGGTTGCCATGGGTGACTCCTGGTTCGTTGTGGTGCTCGTCAGCATAGACGAGTTTCGGCCTTGAGTCACCTATTTTATTTGTCTATTAGAACTTGCTCACATATTGAGGCCCGCTCGATGAGAGCCGACGACCGGCCATGGGGTAGACGAAACTGACCCCCTCCTATATCTCATTGCCATCATTGCACTTGGAACACCGCAATTGGCTCATGATTGGCCGCCAGCAGTACCACCCTGCCGCCCACCATCCATTGCATCCCGTTGAACCACTTGTCCATCGCCTCGAGGCGCTTGTTGACGGCCTTGAAGCGGGAGCTCATCAGATACACCTGTGCCTCTTGCTCCATATACCGCCCGGACGGCGCCGGCGCTTCAGGCTCCAGTCCCGCTGACCGCCCGGCCGGCTAGCGATTTCGTCAAGTCCGGCCACGGACAGCTCCGTCGTCCGCCGCGGCGAGTGCACCGATGTCGACGCCGTAGCGCTCTGGGACGGCGACGGCCTGCACGGCGACCTGCCCTGAAAGCCGCGCGACCGCGTCGTGATCCCGGCCGCGGAGGTGTTCGTCACCTGCTGGGCGAGGTCAACCGCTACTCGGATTTCGTGCCTCTTGAAGTTGACCAAGCCTCGTGGCACCTTCGTGAGATGTGGAGGCTGCCGTGTCCACAGCCGTCTCAGTCCGTGTTCTCGACGCTGACGCTCTGCGCGCTGCGGGACTGCGACCCGTCCAAATCTGGGTTCCTGATACCAGACGATCGGGATTCGCCGAGGAGTGCCGGCGCCAGTCGGCGATAGTCGCTGCGGCCGACCTTGCAGATCAAGGTGAGTAGGTTTCCCGCCTCGTGAGGGAGTGGATGCTCGAAGTGCTCAAGGGCGCTGCCGCCGGTGTTGCAGCGTCAGCGATCCTCGGACTCTTCGGCTACTTGTTGCATCACTGGCGCCGACGTAGTCAGATAGGATACATCAGAAAACTGATAACCGACGGCCGGCGCGACACGTACAGCAGGCAAGACACGCCAGAGGTCAGCACGGCCTACTTTCAAGTGATGTGCGAAGAAGTCAAACAAGCGCTTGAAAGGCGATCATCAGACATGTCATATTATCAGCTTCGAGAACTGAGGAATGTGTTCATCCGTGTTCCCAAGTTGCCAGAAACAGAGGACTTGGTTTCGGTGACCTTCGGACTCCTGGACGATGAACGTTTCAGATTTCTGAGGCTTCCGACATGTTTGAAGTAACAGGAAATTCCGAACATAAGGTTACGAAGGACGCCATGTTGTCTCGCGTGTCGATGACGCACTTACGGATCCCAAGTCGCCGTCGTTCGCGGTGTGCCGGCGGCACCACCGGGTGCACAAGTCGGACACCGGCCCGCTGAGCTGCCGCACCGACGGCAGTGCCAGACGCTCGTCCGCCAGGTAGCGCGCAAGCTGCGCCTTCGCGTCCCCGCCGTCGCGGCAACCCCGGCCTTGGCGGGTTCGGAATCGAGTGGTCCAGGTAGTAGAGCACCGCGGGCGGATGAGGAAGACGTAGCGCTCCTGCTCCAGCCGGCGCAGGAAGCGGGTCTTGTCGACGTACAGCCACCGGTTGCCGGCGGATGCGCTGGAAGTCCGATTCGCCGTAGGGAATGCGCGGGTGGGCAGGCAGCGAGCTCATCGCAGCGACCGGCACCTGCCGACTCTATCCCGTCGAGCGCGCCGCCGGCAAAAGCGTCAGCGAGTGGGTCGTCCCTCCAGGAGACGGAACGGCCGCAGCGAGAACCTATTCCGCATTGTCACGCCAGATGCCGCGCGTGTCGATCACGCGCTTGCCGGCGAGGCACGTTCGATCGACGCGGCGGAACTGCTGGTGATCGGTCAGCAACACGATCACGTCGGCCGCCAGAGCTTGGTCCAGGCTGACCAGCGCCGTCGGTCCGCCGGCCGCGAGACCGGGGGGCAGGTCGTCGACGTGCGGCTCGACCACCAGCAGGCGGCCGGGGCACGTTTCCTGCAACCGCTCGATCACGGCGATCGCCGGACTCTCGCGCAGGTCGCCCACGTCGGCCTTGTAGGCGAGGCCAAGGCATGCGATCACCGGGGCCTCGATGCCCTGGCAGGCGGCCAGCACCTGCTCCGCCACCCACAGCGGCTTGCCGCCGTTCACCTGCCGGGCTGCCCGGATGAGCGGCGTCCGCTCCGGCGCGGAGTGAACGATGAACCACGGATCGACCGCGATGCAGTGGCCGCCGACGCCCGGACCCGGCCGCAGGATGTCGACGCGCGGGTGCCGGTTGGCCAGCCCGATGAGCTCCCAGGGGTCGATCCCGAGCGAGTCGCACACCAGCGAGATCTCGTTCGCGAAGGCGATGTTCACGTCCCGGTACGCGTTCTCGGCGAGCTTCACCAGCTCCGCGGTGCGCGCGCCGGTCACGTGGCACCGGCCGCGGACGAACACCCGATAGAGACCGGCGGCCGCGGCCGCGCAGGCGCCGGTGATCCCGCCGACGACCCGATCGTTGTTGGTCAGCTCGTGCAGCATGTTCCCCGGGATCGCCCGCTCCGGGCTGTACGCGACGCGCACGTCGCTGTCCACCCCTGCCTCATGCGGAAACGACAGGTCGCCGCGCGACTCGGCGAGCCAGGCACAAAGCTGCTCGGTCGTGCCGACCGGCGACGTGGACTCCAGGACCACCAGATTGCCGGGTCTGAGCAACGGCGCCAGGCTCTCCGCGGCTGTCCGCACGAGGCTCACGTCCGGCGCGTGATCCGGTCCGTGCGGCGTCGGCACCGCGATGATGAACGCCTCGGACGGCTCCGGGGTCGCCGCCGTCCGCAGTGCGCCGGCGGCAACCACCGTGCGCACCAGGTCGTTCACGTCCTCCTCGGCGGTCGGCGCCGCCCCGGACGCGATCGCCGACAGGCGCTCCGCGTCCACGTCGACGCCGGTCACCTCGATGCCGCGGGCGGCGATGCTGGCCGCGGTGGGCAGCCCCACGTAACCCAGCCCGATCACGCACACCCGTCGCGGCCGCGCGTCAGCCACCGGTCAGCTCGGCCAGGATGCGCTCGCTCGCGTGCCCGTCGCCGAACGGATTGGCCGCGCGCGCCATGGCCGCGTAGGCGTCCTCGTCCTCCAACAGCCGCTCCGTCTCCCCGACGATCCGTTCCGCGTCGGTGCCCACCAGCCGGATGGTCCCCGCCGCGATCGCCTCCGGCCGCTCGGTGACCTCCCGCATCACCAGCACCGGCTTGCCGAGCGCCGGCGCTTCCTCCTGGATACCGCCCGAGTCGGTGACGATCAGGTGCGCGTCGCTCATCACCGCCACGAAGCTCAGGTAGTCCAGGGGATCGATCAGGTGGATGTGCGGCCGGCCGCTCAGGTGGCGCCGCACCGGCTCCTGCACGTTGGGGTTGGGATGCACGGGAAAGACGATCTCCACGTCGTCGCGGGCGCCGATCGCCGCCAGCGCGCGGCAGATCTCCTCGAATCCGGCGCCGAAGTTCTCCCGCCTGTGCGCGGTGACCAGGACCAGCCGCCGGCCGGCTGCCCGTGCCGGCAGGCTCTCTCGCGCACGCGCGGCCAGCTCCGCATCGCTCCGGAGCCGCTCCGCGACATGGTACAGGGCGTCGATGCAGGTGTTCCCGGTCACCGTGATGCCGGAATCCGGAATCCCTTCCGCCAGCAAGTTCTGCCGCGCTCCCTCCGTCGGCGCGTAGTGCCGGTCGCTGATCGCGTCGGCGATCCGGCGGTTCATCTCTTCCGGCCACGGCGCATACCGGTCGCCCGTGCGGAGCCCCGCCTCCACGTGCCCCACCGGCACCTTCGCGTAGTAGGCGGCGAGCGCGGCAGCCAGGGCGGTCGTCGGGTCGCCGTGCACCAGCACGCGGTCCGGCCGCACGTCCGACAGCACCTCACGCATACCCGTGAGCACCGCGCACGTGACGTGCGTCGCGTCCTGGTTCGGCGCCATCACGTCTAGGTCGTAGTCAGGCCGAAGCTCGAACAGCTCCAGCACCGAGTCGAGCATCTCCCGGTGCTGCGCCGTCACACAGATGCGATGTTCCACCCCGTCGGCCGCAGCCAGCGTTCGCGCCACCGGTGCCATCTTTACCGCCTCGGGCCGCGTGCCGAACACCGACAGGATGCGAATGGGCCCGACGGCGGCGCTGACTGGTTTCATGGGGACGGGGCCGGTTGAGAGGAGGTCAGATGGCGCGGCCCGGCGCCGGCAACTGAATAACACGACACCGGCGCGCCGACAAACGGTCGCCACGCAGTCCTTCGCTAGCCGGCCCGGTCCACGACCCGTTGGATGATCCCAAGGTAACGCTCCGCAAGCCGGCCGCGCTCGAATCGCTCGGTCACGTACTCCCTCCCGGCGGCACCGAGTCTGTTTCTCAGCTCGGCGTCGTCGGCCAGTCGCAGCGCCGCTTCGACCAGTTCCTCCTCGTTCTCCGGCTCGACGTAGATGCCGCAGCCGGCTTTCGCAATGAACTCGCGAGCGAATCCCTGTACACCCAGAATGATCGGACGCTCCATCGCCGCGGACTCGAAGATCTTCGACGGCATAACGGTCGCGAACGTCCTTGCCTTGCGGAGATGGACCAGACAGGCGTCCGACACGGAGAGGATCGCGGGAACTTGGTTTCGGTCGAGCGCTCCTGTGAACACCACATTATCCAGACCGTCCCGCAGCGCTTCACCTCGCAGAGCCTCCAGCCGTGCACCGTCGCCGACCAGCAGGAATACGATGTCGGAGCGGCCGCGCTCCAGGAGGAGCCTCGCCGCCCTCAGCACCACCTCCAGCCCATGGGCCATACCGATGGCCCCGCAGTAGGTGACGCAGAAACGGCCCGCGACGCCCAACCGATCGGCGAGCTCCCGATCTTCGTTCCCTGGGAAGAACAGGTCGCCATCGACACCGTTCATCACCATCGACACGCGCTCTGGTTCGACTCCGCGCTGGATCAAGCCGTCCCGATAACCACCTCCTACCGTGACAATATGGCGTGCGGCCCGGTACATCGCGCGCTCCAGCGCCTCCAGGACCTTCAGTACCAGGCGAGCGTGCAGCGCGCCGACGGCTGCGATCGATTCCGGCCACAGATCCCGGATCTCGATCAGCACAGGCCGGCGTCGCAGCGTGCCGACCACCACGCCGGCCCACCCGCAGAAGAACTGCGGCGACGTGGCGATGACGATGTCCGGCCGCTCCTCAAGCATCGCGCTACAGACCGCCGACACCAGGTAGAAGAGGAAACTCGCACTCCGCTTCCACGTCCCTTCATTGGCAGTCGGCAACGTGAGACAGCGCACCACGCGAATGCCGTCGACGTACTCGATCTGCCGCAGCGCGTTGCGATACCCGGGATAGAGCACGCCGCGCGGATGGTGCGGCGCGCACGTCACGACCGTGACGGCATGGCCGGCAGCAGCCCACAGCCTGCAGTGGGCGAAGGTGCGGGAAGCCGGCGCATTCCGCTCCGGCGGGAAGTAGTGAGACAGGAAGAGAATGCGCATTACTGAACCGCTATCCTGACGGCCGCGTGAAGGCTCGCGACCGCGCTGGAGAGCCGAAGGCAGGGGTTGGGGATCTCGACCCCGAACTGCGGGCAGTAGACCGAGTCGTCTTGCGCCGCGTCCGCCCATCCCGACCAGTCGACCCGAACCCTCCCGCCGGGAGTGCCTAGCGTACAGGCATCGCCGTTCAGCTCCTCGAACCGGCAGTCGGGGTGGAAGTGCACGCGCGCGACGGATCGCACGGGTCGCGCCGATTCCACGCTGTCGGAGATTTCCAGTCGCCCGCCGGCATGCCAGCGAAAGGTCCTGGCATGGGTCGGCCGCCCTGGCAGATGGCGGTACCCGTCATGCCGCGCCGACAGCAGGAATCCGTCCGGGGACTCCTGCCAGTCCACGTCCCGCGGCGCGCGCCGCCGTCCCACCCGAAACGCCGCCCACACCTCGACCTGATTCTGCCCTTCGATCTCCACCGTGTTGTGCGCGCGCGTGGAGCGGCAGTAGTCGCGCATCGCGCCCGCCTCGTACGTGGAGACGCCGCTGTCCACGACCACCCTCGCGCCGCGCAGGGACAGCTCGAACGAAAGCAGATCGGCATGTCCGTGGCCCGGCTGGTAGTCCGGGCCGATCGGCCCCGCGTCGCAGAGCACGTAGTGGCCGTCCCCGGTTCGCGCGCCGTAGTAGCCGCTGTCGACGAGCGCAAACAGGCCAAGCGGCAGCCCCGAGGTGGAGTCCGGAACGGGGTCCGCCCGGTGGGGGGAGTCCTCGAACGCGCTGTCGTTCATCAGCGCGATGCAGCCATCGGGATGGCGAAGACTGGCCAGAGCGGTCCCCACCCGTTCGACGTACGGTCCAACCAGGTTGCAGAGGTCGGCATCCCGTGTGCAGGCGAGCAGCCGAAGACCGTGCAGGATGCGCTGCTGATACATCGGGGAGCGCTCGAAGTGCCCACCGTCGGCCAGCACCTGCTCGGGCAACTCTCGCTCGAGGACCTTGATGCCGGTCCGCAGCCACGATCCCGCGTTCGGATGCGCGAAGCAACTCCCCACGAGCGCCAGTGCGACTCCGTTCTCGAACAGATGATTGCCAAGCAGATGCCACTCCAGGCGCCGCTGCAGATGGTTCGCCTGCGCGCGGACGCTCGACCAGAGATTGGAGGCAAACATGGGGTCCGCCAGCGTCCGCTCCCGGTGGCGGCCAAGAAACAGCGCGCACCAGTTGGCGAGCCGCAGTGATGTCGGGTACGGCTCCCAACCCACCTGTCCACGGCCCGGACGGTGATGCTCGATCCAGTGAAGCGCTGCCCGGCGCGCATCAGCGAACGCCAGGGACCAAAGGAAGTCGTGGTAGTGCAAGTGATAGCGCCACAGCAGCGGCAGCGCCGTGACGGCCCAGTCCGGTGGAAAGCCCAAAGCCTCGGTCCGGTTCTGGAACGTCAAGGAACCCGAGAGGAGCGATTCTCGATCGTGAGCTCCGCCAGCCGGCGGCCACGGAACGCTCATCTGGTCCGTCCAGCGGACATCCGGTAGCCGCTCCCGCGCCGGCGCGCGGCGAGGGCCGGGCCGATTACGCCGCAGTCGGTGGACGAGCTGCCAGCCGACCTGCCGTGGCCGCAAATGGCGGATCGTCCGCAGATAGCGCCCGGCAGCGGTAGGGCTCATCGAGGTTCGCGTGCGTTCGCAACGATGCCACCGATCACCCGACGTCGACCGTGTTGCCGGTTTCCAGGCTGCGCACTGCCCCGAAGCATACGAGGTGAGTGGCAACGATACCTGACCAGGGAATCGGCCACGGACCGCCGTCACGGCACACGCTCAGGAAGGCATCGATCTCCTCGGCGAACCCCTTGGCCTGCTTGCTGCGCAGGCTCCGGCCCCCACCGTAGAAGCGGGTGCTGCGAAAATCGTCCATCACGGCGCTCCTCCCGTCCGCGAAGACCTCGCACCGTTCCTTGGGCAGGGCGCGGTGCCCCAGAGCCAGGTACTGGATCGTGGCCAGCGAGCCGTCCGCGTACCGGATCGTGAGCACCGAAGAGTCCTGCGCAACCACGTCCCGAGCGTCCGAGGCGATGCTGGTGGCCACGATCGAGACCGGATCACTGCCGGTCAGTGCCGTACAGAAGTCCACGAAGTGGCAGGTCTCGCCGACGATGCGGCCTCCTCCCTCGTCGGGATCGTGCAGCCAGCTCCCGGCCGGCACCACGCCGGCATTGACCCGGTAGCTCACGATCATGGGAGTCACGCGACCCCGGAACGCGGCTTGCAGCGCGCCGGCATGGGAGGAGAACCGGCGGTTGAACCCCACCATCAGACAGGGCTCGAACCCGGCCCCTCGCGCGTCCTGCAGGGCGCTCTCCACCTCGTCGAGGCCGGCTTCCGCAAGGCACAGGGGCTTCTCGACGAAGACGTGCTTCCCGGCCCGCAACGCCGCGGCCGCCAAGCCAGCGTGGCTGCCGTGCCGGGTGGCGATGAACACCGCCGCCGTGTCGGCACGTTCGAGCACCTCCCCTGCATCCGTGGTGGCCACCGTGAACCCGAACCGCTCCGCGGTCAGCGCGGCACTCCCGCCGGTACTCGTGCAGACGGCGGTCAGCCGAGCGCCCCCCGCCTTCGCGATCTGCGGTAACAGCACGCTCCGGGCAAAGCCGCCGGCGCCGATGAATCCGATCCCGACGTCGCCGTCACGCGCGCCCGCCGCACGGTCCTCCATCCGACGGACCGTGCGCTCCGGCCGGGCGTCTTCGGGATACTCCAGCACGATGCCCAGGTACGTGCGCTCCAGCGTGCTCTCCGCCGGCAGCTTGCCCTCTATCAGGGCATACGCGTCGAGCGCGTCCGCGAACGGCAGGCGGTGGGTGACCAGGGCCGACGGCGTCACCCGCTTCTGCTGCACCAGGTAGAGAAAGCTCTCCAGGTTGCGCTGCTCGGTGAACCGGACGTAGCCGAACGGATAGTCGTTGCCCCGTTCCTCGTAGTCGGGATCGTAGCGTCCGGGACCGTAGGACATGGCCAGCCGCAGATCGAGCTCCTTGCGATAGAACGCGTCCCGCGGCACCTGCATGCCCACCAAGCCGACAGCCACCACCCGACCCTTGTGGCGCGACAGTTGCGCCGCCAGCTCGATCGGCTGGCTGCTCGGCGTAGCCGCAGCGATGATCACGGCATCCGCCCCCTGGCCGCCGGTGAAGCCCGCGCACGCGCCCTCGGCGTCGGAGCCGACCGCCAGGTCGGCGCCCAGCGCGGCAGCGAGCGTGGCCCGTTCAGCGTCCGGGTCCACGCCCAGGACCGCGCAACCGTTCGCCTTCAGGATCTGCACCGTCAGCAGCCCGATCAGTCCCAGCCCGATGACGACCATCCGCTCGCCGATCAGAGGCTGCGCTTGCCGTACCCCCTGCAACGCGATCGCCCCGACGGTCGCGAACGCCGCGTCTGCGTACGAAACCCCCTGCGGGATCCTCGCGCACAGATTTCGCGGCACGAAGTTGAACTCCGCATGGTTGGCGTAACCGGCGCCGGCCATCGCCACGCGATCCCCCGGCTGCAGCCCGGCCACATCCCGACCAGCCTCGACCACCTCTCCCGACGCGGAATACCCCAGCGGCACCGGCTCGTCGAGTCTGGCGAACACCTGCTCGGCGGTCGCCCGCACGCCCCGCGTCCGCACCGTGTCGACGACCTTCCTCACCAGATCCGGCCGCGCCCGCGCCTTCCCCAGCAGGCTCTTCTTCCCCAGCTCCAGCATCATCCTCTCGGTCCCAGCCGAGATGACACTAGAGCGGGTCCTCACCAACACGCCGCCCGCCCCGCACGCCGGCAACGGCACCTCGGCAACCGTCAGGTCACCCCGCCGCTGCGACTGCAGAACCTGCTTCATATTCCCGGCTCTTGTACTCCCACAGAGCCCCTCGCAACCCACGCAGACCGAATCCCCTCCCTACCGCGGAACCGCAACGAGTTCCGTGTACTCCCGATCCGCCAACTCTTCCTCTACAGCTATCAGTTCCCCGGTATCGCGCGAAAGAAGCAAAATATCGTAGCCGCCCACTTCCTCCAACACTCGCACCAATTCCCGTCGCCCGTACCCCCACCTTTCCATATTGTCATCGCACTCCAAGATCACCAACGGATGGTACTCGACCAGCGTCTTCCGCGCACCTCTTAGAGCCTGAAGCTCCCCACCTTCAATGTCTATCTTGATCACGCTCGGCGGCGAGATACCCCTCTCTGCAACATCTGCAACCGCCAACGTATCGATACACACCGTCCTCCGCCGTATCTTGTTACGCCATCCCTTACGCCCGACTTGCGACGCGTGAATGCAATGGGAACTCAAGAACAACTCCCCCTCCCCGTCCCTGGAACTCACCATTGCCTCAATCACGCGAACGCTCCTAAATCCACTACCGTCGGCCGACTTCCTTATAGCCTCCGCCAGCAGCGGCTGTGGCTCGATTGCCACGCACGTTACTTCGTCTCTAAACAACGCCGCGACTTCCAATGCTATGCATCCAATATTCGCCCCAACATCGTAGAATGTGTCACCCGATCGTAGATGGTTCGAGCACATCTCGAACACAGGACGATTCCATGTTCTCCCGTGATTGAGAATATGGACGTACACATCCAGGCTCGACGGTTCAACGTGAAGACACGCACCATGCCGCGTCGATATGAATGCGTCCTTGAACGCAGAAGCAGCCACGCGCCCAATGTACCGCGGCACCGCCCCTTTACCGCGGGGCAAGTACTTGTTAAGCAGCCGCGCCACGTTGAGGAGAGCTGGGACGCTATCAGCCCCGTCCTTCCACGATGTCCCCACCTTTCCTCTCCTCGACGCCATCTCCACGCCGTCCACTTGGAGTCGAAATGGACCAGCCCATCGCCACCATGAACAACAGTCCCGTTCCACCCGGAGCGAACAGTATCGACTCACCAAGATTCACAGCCAAAGCCGTGACAATCACTGCCACCGCCGATGGACCGTTACGAACGCTGCGCCTGAACCCAATCCATAGCCAGATACCTACCAAGCAAAGTCCGAAAACTCCGACCTCTTCAAGTACGGCGAGCGGCATAACGCCTTTCTCGACAGCGGCCGAAGTCGGTATGCCCAAGAGGCCGTCGGCTCTCGCGACGTTCTCAAGACTGGAAGGCACACCGAAGCCTATTCCGACAATTGGATCCCCCAGTATGTTGCGTATCATCGGTAAGATCAATACGCCCCGCGAACGCGCAACGAGTTCGACCGCGGTGGATCGATCCACCGTGACGTCGGCCCGCTTCTCAAGGTACTGAAGCACGCCGCCCGTAAGAGTCAACACACTGCCCAAGGCTACGGCCAGCAGAACCACACGGCCCCTTACAACATACTGGACCAGCGCGAGCAGCCGACCCCTTGAGCGCACGATGAGCATCACGGATATGCCAATTGCCAGTGCGAAGCCCCCGGTCCTCGCGCCAGACAACACCACCATCGCCAACGCCAACGCCGACGCAAGAAAGCTCCACCGCGGTCGTCGATCCGCAAGCGACGACGGAATCGCCCACGCGCCAAGCAGCGCCATCACAATGCCGAACGCCTGTGGATGGTGAAGGATGCCCTGAAATCCACGATCGTTGCGATAGTACCCTACCGCAAGTAGGGTTAGAGGAATGCTGACCACAGCGATGCATATCAATGTACGATATAGTCGTCGGGCGAGAACGTCGCGGGATCCGGGCGACAGGTCCTCCCACGCGATCAAGATCGACACCATAGTCACTCCCCACAGGATCGCCTTTAGGAACGATATCGTCCGCTGATGACTGAACAGAATCGAATGAGCCAAGAGAAACCCAGCCAACAGCAAGGTCATACGGACGATTCTGTCCCGCTTCCGCTTCCGTGCGAAGGCTGTTTGAGTGAGTATCGACCCTACTCCCCCCGCTATCACGAGATACCGCAACACGGATCCGTTCTCGACGACGGGAAACATTCCGGGATTGAGCGCCCCAAAAAGCCACGATATCACGAAGGCGTAAATCGCCTGACCGCGACCGGTGGTCGCATAACAGGCCAAGACAACGTATCCTATGATTGCCGTCTCTTCCGACATCACGCGAAATGCGATCGCGATCAGTATAGTCGCGGCCTCAACCCCCGCGCGTACGTTCACAAAACCTCCCGAAGCACCTGTGGATGAGTACGGACATTTCGACGAGAACGAGCGATACCGATGCTCATACCAATCGCCGCCTACGACAGTATAGGCAAGCGACCGTTCCCAAATACGCCATCGCTATCGCCTGTGCCAACGCTCCAGCCCAAACTCCCAGTCCACTCCTAAGCCCCAACCACGACACGGCAAGCAAGAGTACCAGCCATCCGCCTGTGAAGGCCAACAAGCTTTGCTGGCCGTCGTCCGCCACGATTGGATTGGTGAGGGCTCGGGCGGGAGAAGTGATCACGGCTACCGCCATGAATCCTGTAATCAACCATGTCGCTGCCGCGTATCGATCACCGTAGAAGGACACGAACCACGGCCCAAGTGGCACCACGACTGACGCAACCAAGATGGCGGAGATCATCGCCACGACCGTCGATAATCTCACGAGTCCCCTCATGTCCTCCCGTTTTCCTCCGCCTCTGATCCGGACGAGTCTTGGTAGGAGAACGCGCGATACCATCGCTGGAATGACCAACCCGAGCCCGTACCACTGCCGACCCACGGCGTAGAGGGCGAAGATGCGATCACCGTCCGGCTCCTCGAGCATGATTCGTCCGACGAGCCAGTTCCCCGACACGACCATCAGGGAGGTAGCGAACATCGGACCGGCAATCCGGAACGCGCCGCGCAGGTTGCGGAGCCGTGGCACAGCACCCTCCGTCATTGCTCGCCACCCGATCGCGCGGTGGATTACGACGTAGGATCCAGCTACCTGAGCGAGACTTCCGCCGATAAGGCCACACATCCCCACGATGGGATCGCCGAGGATCACGGATCGCCACGCTGCAAAGACCACCACTGCCGCATAGACGAACGACAACAGAACGACGGCACGATACCGTTCTAGTCCCACCACGGCGTTGATCGGCACCACCTCCAAGGCCGCTAACCCTACCGCGGTCGCCACCAACCACATCGGTATTGCGAACTCTGCGGTGATCCACATACTAGGTATCGTGACTATCACCACTGACGCCAAAGCTGACGCCATGAACGACAACGACGACAGCGACCCGGGCAATGCGCGTTCGCGTTCCAGTGCCTTCACGTCAATAGCGGCGAAGCACCGCGTTGCTGTCACACCGAGCCCGAGCGCGGCATACGTCGCTATCAGCACGACCGTTTCGCGGAAGTAGCTGTAGGCTGCGAATTCCACTGTGGTGAATCCCCGGGCCATTACGACCGATGCCAGAACCAAGCCCCCTCTGGAGATGCTGTGGGCTCCGAGTGCCATGGACGCACTGCTGAATACTCCGCGGGCCGGTCGGCGTCGCTCCTGCCCGTCCGTGTCGCTGACTACACGACCTCCCATCGACCCTCTACTCGCCATCGTCTCCGAGCCACCCGGCGCCTCCGCACGCATTACCGCATCGCCCTTCTACGACACAAGCCCGTGCCGGCCTTCACGCGAGCCCCCGCTGTGGCCCGCGACTCCATGGTGGCGACGGCCACCCGCCATTGCCCGCTGCGTGACGCACTATCCGACGCAAGTACGCCGCCCCCGCATCGGCACCTAGGCACTTCGCCCAACTCTGCAGCTCACGTCGCCCTGCAGCCGAGTGCCTACCTCTCGATACTTCAGCTTCGATTCTCTGCGTAAGGTCACTGACATCGCCATTCTTGAACACACCACCTCGACCACTCCGTCGCACGACCGCCGCTGCTCCGCATCGATCGCTGCAGACCACCGGTGTCCCGACCATGAGCGCCTCCGAAACTACAACACCCCAACCATCATGCGAGCTCGGAAGTACCAGACAATCCGCTTGAGCCATGTAGCGTTGCACCACTTTCATCGGGACACGGCCGAGCCACGATACCCTCCCTCCGAGTTCCCCCAGAGCTCGCCGGCGCAGAGTCTCTTCAAGTGGGCCCCCGCCGACAACTGTCAACTCCACCTCGCGATCCGGCAGCTTTCGAAGCGCGTCGATCACCAAATCAACTCTCTTCCGACGTATAAGTTGCCCAACAAAGACAATTCGATACCGCCCCCGCCTTCGCGTGTCCCCCACCCCGTATCGCGGAAGGGGCAAGAAGTATGCGAACGGATATACGTGTTTCGAATCCCATCCCCGCCGCACCAGCCACTCGGTAGTTCCTTCACCAATCGCCAATATTCCCTTCACCACTTCCCGCATTCGCCGAACGCATCGCCCGTATTCCATCCGGCGCACTACACCTGCGAATCCGCCGTCGTTCACCTTCTCCATCACAATCCATTGCTCGAGATTCCTCCGCGCAAGGTATCCTTGGGCGACCCCGATCACTCCGTTCGCACGCATCCCCTGGCAAATATGAATCGAGCCGTCCGCAGCGCCCTCGACCAAGTCACGCGCCTCCTGTGCCGTGCGAACGCGACGCAATTCAACATTCTTCAGCGTCGGCGCATCCCACCCCTGTAGTTGACGCGCTTGCGTCATGACGTTCTCCGCCACATACACGACTCGCTGCTGTTTCCCTAGAGAATTCGCCAAACCGGCGGTGTGCGGCGAAACGATCCGCTGCCATATCCAGATCTCGGCAGTCCCTTCCACAGCGCACACGATGAACCTAAGTTGACCGCGTTGTCTCAGCGGTCGATCTCCTTGGTTCAATACCAATCATTCAGCCGTTCCTCCTACCGAGCGGCGGTTCGCGGGCTCACACGAACTACCCCTGTACGGTCACGCCGCATGCATCATATGCGCCTCCTGCCCGCAGTCAAGCGAGTGTCACCCCTCGGTGACAGTAGCCTTGACTCGGAGGCACTTGCAGTCCGCGATTGGCACACAGCCTGCATCCCACAAGAGCGACGACTTGACGCCGTTGCTGCTCATCTGCCACAGTCCAACACCCAAAGGATTGACCCCTGACCCTCTTCCATGTCGTACCCAACATAGAGAACGAAGCTAGCGGCTGGTGGTACTCGGTTCCACGTCTGTGCGAGAGTCTCGCGGCGAGAGGTCACGACGTGGAACTCTCGTGCCTCTATGCACGTCACAGCATCGCCGGAGTGACAACGCGCGATTTTTCCGTTGTGCCGATAGTTGGGAAATATGGAGTCTCGATCGGGCACACGCGCGCGATGATGTCCGCCGCGAGACGCGTGGACGTCTTCCACAATCACAGTCTTTGGTCCATGATGAACATGCTGGCAGGGTGGCTAGTGCCAGGTCGCCACGCCAAGCTGGTCGTGTCCCCACGTGGCACCCTCTCTCCTGCGGCGCTGAGGAGAAGGCGCTCCTTGAAGAGTGCACTCTGGCAGTTCCAGTATCGAACGCTCGCGAAGGCTGATCTCCTCCACGCTACGAGCGTGGCCGAGTATCGTGACATCCGATCCATCGGACTCGCCAATCCCGTAGCGGTAGTGCCCAACGGTATCGATGTCCCCGCGTCGCCGCCTGCCCAGACCACCCAAGAGAGCCGAACATTGCTGTTCTTGAGTCGAATCCACCCTCACAAGGGTCTCGACCGGCTGCTGTCCTGCTGGCAGCTACTTCAGGATCGCCATCCCGATTGGCAGCTCGTTGTCGCCGGCAAGGGCGACATCTCCTACGAACATAAGATCAAGGCCATGGCGCACACGCTCGGATTGCAGCGCGTCCAGTTCGTCGGACCGGTGTACGGTGCCGCGAAGAGCCGGCTTTACGCGCGATCCCAGTTGTTCGCTCTTCCCACTAACAGCGAAAATTTCGGCGTGGTCGTTGCGGAAGCACTCGCCCATAGTTGCCCGTGCGTTGTCACCACGGGCGCTCCTTGGGCGGGATTGGAGGCCCAAGGATGTGGTTGGTGGGTCGGCCACGACGTTGACGCTTTCGCTGATGCCCTACACGCCGCCATGTCCCGTTCGGAATATGCCCTCAACCAAATGGGCCGCGTGGGCCGCGATTGGATGATTCGTGACTACGGTTGGGATGCGATGGCGCTACAGATGGACCAAGCCTACCGATGGCTCCTAGGCCGTGGCAAGAAACCCGCGTGCGTGGAAACCGCCTAATCCGGCCCCGTTTTCCGTCGACGGCTTATTATGCTGCCCGACAGTCGTCCCGCACTAAGGCTTCGGGCCCATCTGATTGGTCGCCAACCGGTCTACACGCTGCCACTCCGCCACTCCCAACTCCACTGACTTCCGATTCCTTCCACGCTCCACGGCACCTCGCCCTCTTCCTCGTGCAGTCGCTAATCGCCTCTGTCAGTCACAGTCTCACAGTCGCCAATAGACAAAACCAGCGGCTTCGGCAGCAGCTGCATCGTACGATGACTTCACGTCGATCAGTACGGGATTGTGAGCCACTGAAATGGCGCGCAAAGCGCTCAGGGGGAACATTGATTTGAAGACGTCGTGCCTCACTGCTGCTACGATTGCGTCGTACGGCCTGTTCTGATTTATATCGTCCAAGGGTTCGAAACCGTAGTGTTCGCGAACGTCCTCCGGATCTGCTTCCGGGTCGAAGACCGACCACTTCACGCCGTACTCTTCGAACGTGTGGATTATATCGATCACACGGCTGTTGCGTACGTCGGAGATGTTCTCTTTGAAGGTCAACCCGAGGATCAACACTCGAATTTGCCGAGTGTCACCCCGATGGCTTCGGATAATCGACACTGCTCGCTCTCCCACATATCTGCCCATGAAGTCATTTACATAGCGACCCGCCAAGATGACTCGCGGCAGATGGCCGACTTTTTCCGCAATATGGGTGAGGTAGTAAGGATCCACTCCTATGCAATGCCCGCCGACCAGTCCCGGTTCGAAACGAGCAAAATTCCATTTGGTACTTGCAGTGCGAATGACTTCCTGAGTATCGAGACCGAGCCGGTCGAAGATCATCGCTAGCTCGTTCATCAGGGCGATGTTTAGATCGCGCTGAGTGTTTTCTATCACCTTTGCCGCCTCGGCGGTCTTGATGCTAGTAGAGCGAAACACCTTGCCACCGGTGAGGGCGCCGTAGACGGCCGTCATCAGTTTGACTACGTTCTCGCTTTCGGCTGCTACCACCTTAGTCACGTGTTCAAGAGTGTGGATGCCGTCGCCTGGGTTGATCCGTTCTGGTGAGTAGCCCAGAAAAAAATCGTGTCCAGCCACATAACCGCTTTCGTCGGCGATGATTCTTCCTACGACCTCTTCGGTTACACCGGGATAGACTGTCGACTCAACAACTACTACGGCCCCAGGAGCGAGATTTCTTCCCACGGTAACGGCGGCAGACCTTAAGGGTTCCAGATCGGGAGTATTTTCTATAGTAATCGGTGTCGGGACGGCTACAATGACGAACCCGCATCGCTGTAGTACTGAGGGGTCGGAACTGAAACATGCGCGCATCTCGCGAAGCCGCCGTTCGTCCACCGACTTAGTTCGGTCCACACCAGAGCGAAGCGCTTGAATTGTACGCGCGTCTCGATCAAAGCCGTAGACGGAGAAGTAGCATCCTAACGCGACAGCCAAGGGAGTACCGACATAGCCGAGCCCGACTACGCCGATGTGTTTCTGCTTCCGTGTGAGCTCCTCGATATTGGTCACTGGCCTATTCCATCTCGCTTACGGCGTGGTGTAGATCTATGAGCATGGGGACAGTGTCGTGCATGCAATCACTATCGCACAGACCATCTGCGGTGGGGACTGCCTGAGGCATTCGGTCCAAGCATGCGCAGTCGATCATAGATGGTTTTCACCGGTTCGACGAGGATCGGTTGATCGGCGTCGAGGGCCCGTGCCGTCCGGAGCTTGGGGAGACCCACCCGCCGCACGGCGGCTGCAACGGCGAACACCACTGGCTGCGCTACCGAGCCGCTGCCGGCTGTTGATCGCGGAGACCAACGCCATCAGCTTCGCGCACCACGGACGGCCGACCACAGAAAGAAACAGCCCCCCACAACTCGCACGCGTGCCGTCCCTACCGGGGGGCCCCGACTTCTCCGTTCAACTCCGTGCGCTTTCGCGCAATCTGAGACACGGCGACAACCCCTGTGGTAAGAAGCACTACGTAATGGTCACTACGCACCGGGAGCCTTCCGAGTCCTTGCGGGCGTCGCCGTGTCGATCGGCTCCAGCCGCCGAATCCAACTCTCGTGAACGTTACTCTCTCGACGTCCGACCCAGCTCTAACCTTGACTCCTCCACTCCGACCTGCGTGACCTGCGCTACACCGGATCCCCGGACACATGATTGATCGCGAGGCGCTCTACCGGTTCCTTCCAGTCCCCATCCAGAATCTGGCCTGCAGCTTCGAAGGATATCGTATCCAACGAACGCGCTTCGGAGCTTCCTTTCCTTATCTGCTACAGGACGTCGAAGCGCGCAGCACGTCCACAAGCGCTGAGGTCCAGCACCTTCGCGACCGGCGTCTACGCGAGTACGTCCACTACTGCGCTTCTCACGTCCCACATTATCGGAGATGGTTCAAAGAGAACGCCATCCACCCTAGAGAAATCCGGACGTTGGAAGACTTGCACGTAATCCCGGTCGTGACTAAGAAAGATGTCCAAACGCGAGTCTCGCGTTTTGTTTCTACCGCCGTCGGCCTCCACCGACGCGTCTGGGTCCATACAAGCGGCACAACCGGCGCTGGACTCCGCTTTCCTACCACGGCAGATGCCGTCCGCGAGCAGTGGGCGATATGGTGGCGTTATCGACAGTGGCACGGTCTTCACCCGGATATTTGGTGTGCTTACGCCGGCGGTCGCACAGTAGTACCTGTCACCCAAGCCCGACCGCCCTTCTGGCGATACAATGTCCCCGGGAAGCAACTGCTGCTGAGCGGATTCCATATGAGCCCTCACAATTTGCGATCATACATCGATGAGCTTCGCAGGCGGCGTCCTCCATGGCTACATGGTTACCCGTCACTGATCGCGCTATTGGCCCGGCACATCGCTGACAACAACGTCGATCTTGGGTACCAAGTACGTTGGATCACTCTCGGAGCAGAGAATGTTCTCCCTCATCAGATCGAGGTGATCGAGAAGGCATTCGAGGTACGACCTCGTCAGCACTATGGTATGACGGAGGCGGTCGCGAATTTCTCCGAGTGTAAATCAGGGAACCTCCACGTTGATGAGGACTTCTCTGCGGTTGAGTTCGTGCCTACATCGCGTGATGGCGAATACAGAATTGTCGGGTGCAATCTGTCCAATCCGGCTACAGCCTTGCTGCGCTACGACACGGGCGACATAGTGGAGCTTTCTGATGCTGCGTGTTCCTGCGGACTTCCCGGACGGCTGGTGGCTACTGTGCACGGTCGCGACGAGGACTACATAGTGCTGCCGAACGGCGCGCTGGTAGGGCGGTTGGACCACGCATTCAAGGACATGGTCAATGTGCGTGAATCACAGTTGTATCAACGAAGCACGAACGAGGTCGTCGTGCGTATAGTGAAGGGTTATTCTTATGGTGATCGCGATGAACAGGCATTACTGATGGCCATTCGAAGTCGTGTAGGGTACACGGTTGCTATCAAGGTGGACTATGTCGAGTCGCTGGAGCGATCGCCAACAGGCAAACTCAGATTCGTGATTTCGGAACTGCCTGAGGGCAAGCTATAGCGGCCTATGATGGTTGTGATGAATTGGCGTCCAACACATTGCCCGCACTTCGCAGCTAGGATGCGCGGCGGCACGGAGGAAGGGTGCGATCGGGTCGTCATCGATGCGATAGCCCGCAAGGCCGCGTTGGTGGACGACGCTGTCGCCGCCCTGCAGGCAGGCCGTCTGGAGCGGCTCGGTCCGATCATGGACGGCGACCGTCGACGAGACGATCGGCAGCTTCGTCGACGACCACGTGCTTGTACCTACGGCGGCGTCGGGCGGCGGAGGCGTTGATCGTTTCCCCCGGACCGCTATTGCCGGCCACACCCCCCGGACGGCCTCACGGCATTCTGCCCCCGCGGGCAGCTTCTCTCCAGATCACCTCAAGAGACCTCTCGTGACGCAGCGCAGCCGCTACCAACATCAAGGCGTCCTCCCGGTTTGCGCGTGCCAGCCTCGACTGCGGTATCCCAAAACGTCTGGTTGGTCCGCCTCGCATGAGGTTTTCAGGGCTCTGGTCAATTACTGCAGGTGTCAGGATGGTGAGGCGGGATTGAAGCGGGCGAGGAACTCGGCGGGAGTGTCGCAGCGCACCAGCCAGTCACCGACCTCGGCCAGCCGTTCCGGATCGGCGATCGGCGCCAGCAGGTCGGCCAGGCGCGCAGCGGTGTCGGCATCGAAGCGCGCCGCCGCCTGCCGACACAGCAGTGCCCGCTGCTGGTCAACACCCTGTTCACGGCCTTCCGCAACACCTTGTGCGTGGCCTTGTTCACGGCCTTCCACAACGCCCTGTTCGCGGCCTTCCTGGAGCCACTGCTTGGGCCACTCGGCGACCCGTTCGACCAACGTCATGCTCGCCTCCTCCAGTGCGCCGGTCAAAACCGGCGAGGTGTAGTGAATGAAAGAGTCATACGTACGAAGGGTTAGCGACCCACGACGGCCCCGAGTCATGCGTGGCAGCCCGCGAGGGCGAAACGAAGCGTTGACAGGGGTACGCGCGGGCTGGGTATTGAGCCGCGAAAGAGAGTCACTTCGGGGTGCCGACGCCGTTGGAGGAGGCGGAAGGCAACACCCGGGACGCCGCCAGCGCGAGGCGTCACGGGACCCTGCGCGGTCCGAGACCCCGAGCACGTGCGGAAACACCTCGCACGGGAACCGGGAGATCCCATCCTCTCCTGTGGCGGATGGCGCCGCAGGACGTGTCGGAAAGTCCAAGGACACACCCCGATGATGTACGGGGATGGGAAGTCGGACAGGTCCATAGTACCAGCGAAGCCCGCGAACAAGGACGGGGGCGGTGGACAGCGTGGCTATGGCGGACCCTACACGGGCACGAAGGTGGAAACGCCGGAGACAGCCAAGGGGACGCCTACGGTCGCGTCGGACGCCGTTGCCCCAACCGCGGAGCGGGTGGAGGGAAGGGGCCTGACCAAGGGGAATCCGCGCCAGCAAAACGCGCCCCGGACACAGCGCCGGGACGGCGCGCCCAGTGCGCTTGCGCGGATACGTCAAGCAGCGCGACAGGATAGGACGCTGCGGTTCACCGCGCTGCTGCACCACGTCTACGAACCGACGAGGCTCCGGGAGGCGTACTTCAGCCTCAAGCGGGACGCCGCACCCGGAGTGGATCGGGTGACGTGGCAGCAGTACGGCAGGGAGCTGGAGGCCAACCTCGGTGACCTGTCGGCCCGCTTGCAGCGGGGAGCGTACCGAGCGAAGGCGGTGCTCAGGGTGTTCATACCGAAGGGCGACGGGCGGCAACGGCCGCTCGGCGTGACGGCGCTGGAGGACAAGATCGTCCAGCGTGCGACTACGGAGGTGTTGAACGCGATCTACGAGACCGACTTTCTCGGGTTCAGCTACGGGTTTCGACCGGGACGCAGCGCACACGATGCGCTGGACGCCGTGTACACGGGCCTGCTGACCAGAAAGGTGAACTGGGTGCTCGACGTGGACATCCGTGGATTCTTCGATGCCATCGACCACGGGTGGCTGGTGAAGTTCGTCGAGCACCGAATCGGGGACCGGCGCGTCGTGCGGCTCATCCAGAAGTGGCTGAACGCCGGCGTGCTGCAGGACGGGACGCGGACGCGCAGTGAGCAGGGGACGCCGCAAGGAGGCAGCGCATCGCCGTTGCTGGCGAACGTCTACCTGCACTACGCGTTCGACCTGTGGGTCCAGCAGTGGCGGCGGACGCAGGCGCGCGGCGACGTGGTCGTCGTGCGCTACGCAGACGACATCGTCGCTGGATTCCAACACCGGTCGGATGCCGAGCGGTTCCGGGCGGAGCTGGCCGAACGGTTCAGCTCGTTTGCCTTGGAGGTGCACCCGGTCAAGACGCGCCTGATCGAGTTCGGGCCGTTTGCGGCCGAGAACCGCAGGCGAGGAGGGCAGGGCAAGCCGGAAACGTTCGACTTTCTCGGGTTCACGCATATCTGCGGGACGAAGAGAAGCAACGGACGGTTCACGGTGCTCAGGCAGACGATGGGTGAGCGGTTGCAGGCGAAACTGGGGCAGGTGAAAGCCGAGCTTCGGGGCCGCCTGCACGATCCGGTTCCGGAGGTGGGACGGTGGCTGCGCTCGGTGGTGGGCGGGCATCTGCGTTACTACGGAGTGCCCATGAACTCGCCGGCGCTGGCCCTGTTCCGCTATCGGGTGGCATGGCTGTGGTACCGCTCGCTGCGGCGCCGCAGTCAGAAAACCCGACTCACCTGGGAGCGCATGCAGCGCCTTGTCGCTTGCTGGCTCCCTGCGGCCCACGTGTACCATCCCTATCCCTTACGGCGGCTTGGCGTCATACCCGAGGTAGGAGCCCGGTGCGGTAGTCCCGCACGCCGGGATCTGTGGAGGGGGTGATCAGCAATGTTCATTCCTACTCCGAAGTGCGCCGGTCAAAACCGGCGAGGTGTAGTGAATGAAAGAGTCATACGTACGAAGGGTTAGCGACCCACGACGGCCCCGAGTCATGCGTGGCAGCCCGCGAGGGCGAAACGAAGCGTTGACAGGGGTACGCGCGGGCTGGGTATTGAGCCGCGAAAGAGAGTCACTTCGGGGTGCCGACGCCGTTGGAGGAGGCGGAAGGCAACACCCGGGACGCCGCCAGCGCGAGGCGTCACGGGACCCTGCGCGGTCCGAGACCCCGAGCACGTGCGGAAACACCTCGCACGGGAACCGGGAGATCCCATCCTCTCCTGTGGCGGATGGCGCCGCAGGACGTGTCGGAAAGTCCAAGGACACACCCCGATGATGTACGGGGATGGGAAGTCGGACAGGTCCATAGTACCAGCGAAGCCCGCGAACAAGGACGGGGGCGGTGGACAGCGTGGCTATGGCGGACCCTACACGGGCACGAAGGTGGAAACGCCGGAGACAGCCAAGGGGACGCCTACGGTCGCGTCGGACGCCGTTGCCCCAACCGCGGAGCGGGTGGAGGGAAGGGGCCTGACCAAGGGGAATCCGCGCCAGCAAAACGCGCCCCGGACACAGCGCCGGGACGGCGCGCCCAGTGCGCTTGCGCGGATACGTCAAGCAGCGCGACAGGATAGGACGCTGCGGTTCACCGCGCTGCTGCACCACGTCTACGAACCGACGAGGCTCCGGGAGGCGTACTTCAGCCTCAAGCGGGACGCCGCACCCGGAGTGGATCGGGTGACGTGGCAGCAGTACGGCAGGGAGCTGGAGGCCAACCTCGGTGACCTGTCGGCCCGCTTGCAGCGGGGAGCGTACCGAGCGAAGGCGGTGCTCAGGGTGTTCATACCGAAGGGCGACGGGCGGCAACGGCCGCTCGGCGTGACGGCGCTGGAGGACAAGATCGTCCAGCGTGCGACTACGGAGGTGTTGAACGCGATCTACGAGACCGACTTTCTCGGGTTCAGCTACGGGTTTCGACCGGGACGCAGCGCACACGATGCGCTGGACGCCGTGTACACGGGCCTGCTGACCAGAAAGGTGAACTGGGTGCTCGACGTGGACATCCGTGGATTCTTCGATGCCATCGACCACGGGTGGCTGGTGAAGTTCGTCGAGCACCGAATCGGGGACCGGCGCGTCGTGCGGCTCATCCAGAAGTGGCTGAACGCCGGCGTGCTGCAGGACGGGACGCGGACGCGCAGTGAGCAGGGGACGCCGCAAGGAGGCAGCGCATCGCCGTTGCTGGCGAACGTCTACCTGCACTACGCGTTCGACCTGTGGGTCCAGCAGTGGCGGCGGACGCAGGCGCGCGGCGACGTGGTCGTCGTGCGCTACGCAGACGACATCGTCGCTGGATTCCAACACCGGTCGGATGCCGAGCGGTTCCGGGCGGAGCTGGCCGAACGGTTCAGCTCGTTTGCCTTGGAGGTGCACCCGGTCAAGACGCGCCTGATCGAGTTCGGGCCGTTTGCGGCCGAGAACCGCAGGCGAGGAGGGCAGGGCAAGCCGGAAACGTTCGACTTTCTCGGGTTCACGCATATCTGCGGGACGAAGAGAAGCAACGGACGGTTCACGGTGCTCAGGCAGACGATGGGTGAGCGGTTGCAGGCGAAACTGGGGCAGGTGAAAGCCGAGCTTCGGGGCCGCCTGCACGATCCGGTTCCGGAGGTGGGACGGTGGCTGCGCTCGGTGGTGGGCGGGCATCTGCGTTACTACGGAGTGCCCATGAACTCGCCGGCGCTGGCCCTGTTCCGCTATCGGGTGGCATGGCTGTGGTACCGCTCGCTGCGGCGCCGCAGTCAGAAAACCCGACTCACCTGGGAGCGCATGCAGCGCCTTGTCGCTTGCTGGCTCCCTGCGGCCCACGTGTACCATCCCTATCCCTTACGGCGGCTTGGCGTCATACCCGAGGTAGGAGCCCGGTGCGGTAGTCCCGCACGCCGGGATCTGTGGAGGGGGTGATCAGCAATGTTCATTCCTACTCCGAAGCGTCCGTATCGCCGGCACTATCGCTCCCGGTGGCGCCATCCGTTCGGCCATCTGACACAACCAATCCACGAACGCGCGCCGCAACTCCTCCGCGCCCCGCTTCGGCAACCAGCGCCGCAGCGCCGTCACCGCCCGCATCACGTCCTGCGGCGACCGGCTCTGCTCCAGCCGCACCACCGCCCGCAGCAGGTGTCAGTGCCCGCGATCTGGTGGTGGAAAAAGGCTGAGATTCCCGCTTTGCTGTAGGTGAGCGTGAGGAAAGGGAAGAAGGGAAACCGGGCACAGTTGGTTGGCGACCAACCCGGTTTCCCCTCAACCGAGAGCGGTCATCATAGTCGACGGCGAGCAAGAGAGCTACCGGATCGAAGACGTTCCCGAACGGCTGAACGGCGTGGGCTGTCCGGCGTGCGGCAGCCGGCGGCTTGGGCATCACAGCAGCTACGAGAAGTACCTGTACAGGCGGACGATCGAGATTCTGCGGGTCAAGTGCTGGGGGGGCGGGCGCACGCATGCGGTGCTGCCGTCGTGCTCGCTGCCGGGGTGCTCGGTGGGCACCGCGGAGGTGGAACGCTACCTGCTGGCTCGTGAGCAAGGCTCAAGCCGTCCGCAGGCGCTGGAGGAACTGCGCCGGCGAGGCATGCATGAGGGGTACGGCAAGCAACTGGATCGCCGCTTGAACGTGGCGGTCAACCGCGCCAAGGCGCTGTGGCCGCAGGCGGCTGATCAGCAACTCGGTGGCCTGGCGTGGATCCACGCCGTATGTGAGCCGCTCAGCGCATGCACGCCGCTGCTGAGCCTCAACCGCTTCTGCCTGGAGCACCGCGTGAACGCGGTGTGCTATTGCCGGTCTTCGATCCTGCTGTTTCGGACGGCTCGGAGCACAGCACGTAATAGAGCCTCTGCCCGGACGGCCGGGGGCTCCGTAGGTTCTGGATCATCACCACCGCAAGGAGCCGAGCATGACCCGCGAAGAACGCGAGCACCGTGAGCGCCAGATCACGGAGTTCCGCTATCAACTGGTCGCCGAGCTGGCCAACCCCTACCTGTCCGGTGCCGAACGCCGCGAGTTGATCCGGCAGAAGGCGGCCGTCGAGCACGAGGTGCCGCTGCTCGGTCGCCGGCGCTACACGGCCAGCTGCATCCACAGATGGCTGCTGCTGTACCGCAAGCACGGCCGAGCGGGCTTGGCCCCCCGCGCCCGCCGCGACGCCGGGCGCTCGCGCGCGATGTCGGACACCGAGGCGGCCGTCCTGTTGCTCTACCTGGAGAACCATCCCGAGCTCAGCGCCGCGGCCGCGCTGCGCACGCTACAGGCCGACGGCAGGATCTCAAGCTACCCGTCAACCTCCGCGCTGTCGCGCCTGGTGCGCTCGGCAGGCCTGCAGCGCCGCGAACGGCAGCGGCAGCTCCACGGCGCCGAGCAGAAGCTGAAGTTCGACTTCTTCGCCCCCCTGGAGTGCGTGCAGGTCGACTGCATGCACGCCCTGAAGCTGCCCGACCCGAACGGGCGCCGCCGCATGGCCATCCTGCTGGCCTTCCTCGACGACGCCACCCGCAGAATCCTCTACGCCTGCTGGGCATGGCGCGAGAGCGCGGTCGCCTTCGAGGCCGGCATCCGCCACATCCTGGCCGCTCACGGGCGCATCGGCAGGCTCTACTGCGACAACGGCTCGCCGTTCGTCAGCACCCAGACTCGCCGCATCCTCGATTCGCTCGGCCTGATCATCTCCCATTCCCGCGTCGGCAAGCCTGCCGGCCGCGGCAAGATCGAGCGCTTCTTCCGCACCGTGCGCCAGCAGTTCCTGGCACCGCTGGACGTCGAGGAGCTGGCCGGCATCGCCGATCTGGACCAGCGCTTCCACACGTGGCTGGAAAGCGAATACCACCGCTCACCCCATCGCGGGCTGGACCGCGCCACTCCGCTTGCGACCTGGTTGAACAGGAGCCATCTGATCGTGCCGCTGGATCCGACCGTCAACCTGGATGAGGCGTTTCGTCACGAAGCGCTGCGCACCGTGCACCGCGACGGCACCATCACGCTGGACAGCGTGCTGTTCGAGTTGCCCGCCACCCTCATCGGTCAGCGCGTCACCCTGCGCTACGACCCCCAGCCGCCGCCGCGACACCGGCGGCTGTTCGTCTTCCACGACGGTCGCTGCCTCGGCGAGGCGCGCAGGGTCGACTCCTACGCCAACGCCCACGTGCGCCGCGGACCGTTCCGTCTCGAACTGGCCGACCAGGACCACGACGATCCCGACGACGACCAGCACGACCCCGCCGGCGCCGCTGCCGCCGCCGGCCCGCCGCCGGCTCCGCTGGGCCCCACCACCGCTTCGCTGGCCGCCTCACGGATCGAGCTGCCCACCGATGAACACCCCCAGGAGGACCGATCATGACCTCGCAGCGCGAACTGCTGAGCTTCTTCAACCTCACCGAGCCGCCGTTCTCCAAGGAGATCCCCGTCGACCAGTTGCACCTGCTGCCCTCGGTGCAGCGCCACCTGGCGGCCGCCCAACTGCTGGTCGACACCCGCGGCATCGGCGCCATCACCGGCAAGGCCGGCACCGGCAAGAGCTGTCTGCTGCGCCTGCTCGCCGACCGGCTGCCGCACGGCCTGTACCGCTGCTTCTACCTGTGCCACTCCTCGGTCGGGCTCGTGGAGTTCTACACCCACCTGTCCACCCTCTTCGGCCTGCAGCCCAACTACCGACGGGCGGCCATGTTCCGCGACATCAAGGACCGCGTGCTGGCGATGAACCACTCCTCCCACGTCCATCCGGTGCTGCTGGTCGACGAGGCGCACCTGCTCAGCCCGGACATCCTTGCCGAGATCCGACTCCTGGTGAACTTCGAAATCGATTCGCTCAACGCGCTCACCGTCATCCTGTGCGGCTCCGAGATGCTCACCCGCAAGTTCGGCCTGTCCATGCTGGAGGCGCTGGCCAGTTCTATCACCGTCACCATCTCGGTCGACACCCTGGCGGCCGACGAGTCGGCCAGCTATCTGGAGCAGCGCCTGCGCGCCTGCGGCGCCGCCGGACCGGTGTTCACCAAGAACGCCCTCGCGCTCATCCATCAGGCCGCAGGCGGCACCCTGCGCACGCTGGGCACCATCGCCAACGCCGCCCTGCTGAAGGCGTTCACCGCCGCGAGCAACCAGGTGGAAGCCGAGCACGTGCAGCAGGTCATCCAACGGTGAGCGGTCTGCCCACCGTCCCCGTGCACGCCATCGATCCGCAGCCCGACGCCCCCCAGTGGTTGATCCGCGATCTGTGGAGCGCCGCTGCCGTGGGCGTCATCGGCGGCTTGCCCAAGTCCTGCAAGTCGTGGTTCGGACTCGATCTTGCCGTCTCGGTCGCCTCCGCCACGGCGGCCCTCGACCGGTTCGAGGTGCTCGCTCCGGGACCGGCGCTGGTCTACCTCGCCGAGGACTCCCTGCCGCGCGTGCGCGAGCGCGTCGCGCACCTGTGCCGCCATCGCGGCCTCGACCTCGCCGCCCTCGACCTGCACGTGGTCACCGCTGACAGCCTGCGCCTGGACCGCGACCGCGACCAGCATGCGCTCGACGACACCCTCGGCGCCCTGCGCCCCGCATTGCTGCTGCTCGATCCCCTGGTCCGTCTGCACCGCCTGGACGAAAACTCAGCCGCCGACATCGCGGCTCTACTGGGCTTCCTGCGCGAGCTCAATCGCCGCCACCAGGTGGCTCTCATCCTCGTCCATCACCTCGCCAAACGCTCTCGGCGCAACCTCGGCCAAGCCCTGCGCGGCTCCTCGGACCTGCACGCCTGGACCGATTCGGCCTGCTATCTGGCGCGCCGCGGCGACGGGCGCCTGCTGCTCACCGTCGAGCATCGCTCCGCCCCCGCGCCCGATCCGGTCCTGTTGCGCCTCCACGGCGGCGGCCACCAGCCGCTTGCCCTGTGCCTCGATGGCCACGCCGCCGCACCGCCGTCGCTCGCCGAGGCGGTGCGCGCCGCCCTCCAGCAGGCCGCGGCGCCGCTGTCCAGAACCGCCCTGCGTCAACGGCTGCGCGTCAACAACTCCCGTCTCGGCGATGCCCTGCTCGAACTGGAACAACAAGGCCTCGCCGTCCGCGACCGCCACGGCTGGCGCCTGCCGCTCTGAAACCGCCCTCCACGCTGACGCCAAGCGTCGCCCCTCCCTCCCGGAGGCCGTTCCCCCGTTCCGCACCAGGGACGCACTCGGAACGGAACGCCTCCAGGCGATCGCCACACACTTACTCACCAGATGTCGGCAATCCCCGCAGACCGGGAATCGTCACCGTACCGCGACAATTCCCGCTTACCAGATCGCGGGATTCCCATCTACCAGATCGCGGGCGCTGACAGCAGGTTGCGGTACGGCAGATCATCCGCCGCCACCCGCTGCAGGTCAATCAGGTGGTAGCGCTGGGACGGCTGATACGGCGCCAGCCATGACCCGACCGGCGTGATGAGGGAGCCCATGTCCGACGCCCCGGTCCACGGCTCGGTGCCGTTGTAGAGCACCACCGGCAGCACCGCCGGGAGCCGCTCGCCGGCCACCTCCGGGGGCTGATTGCGCGCCAGCTCCAACAACAGCAACCCCGTGTAGGTGAGGACGCGCAGCGCCATCAAGCGATCGTCCTGCGCCTGGAACTCAAGCAGCACCAGCAGAAACGCCCGGCGCCGGCCCAGGCGCAGGTGCCAGACGGTGTCCCCGTGACGCGTGCGCAGTTCGTCGCTGACGTACTCTGGGGAGAGCTCGCCCAGGCTGGAAAGGTCGGCGGCGGCCAGCCGGTGAGCGGGCACGCAGGCGCGCAGCACGTCCTGAACCATGAGCGGGGAGGCGAACAGGCGCTTGTAGTTCTCGTCGTGAAGCATGGTTCGGGTCCGCACCATGAATAGCGCGCGGGGGGCGCTGGCGCTTTACGGACCGGGGTCAGGAGACTGCCGGGCGTCGTCGTGGAATGTGGAGGCGTAGCCTCCGCCGCGTCAGGTCCGCGCCGGAACTCGATCGCGATACTGGCGACGACCGCGGCTGCCAGCCGACGTTGAGGGCCGACGAAAGCGCCAGCGCCGGCGGCGACGCTTCCTCGGTCGATGGCCCACGGCGTGCAGCGGCCGCATGACAAGCTCTTTCGCACCGTCTTCGCCGACTCGGTGCGCGGCCCGCGACGGTTGACTCCGTCTGAGCTATCTCGGGGCGGGCTCCACTGTGGGTGTCGTAGAGCACAGAGAACCATGTTGTTCCATGGAGGTTGACATGAAGTTTGCCATCGAGCATCTCAATGTAGTATATTTACGCCGTGAGGTGCCTCTGGACCCAGAGGATAGGTTGAGATGAGCTTCATCCTCCTCAGCCATAGCCTGCAGTACAGCATCAGGTTCCTCTTGGAGTCTCGTCGGGTCAAGGGGCCCATGGCAGGCTTCAGCCACATGAAGCTGCAGAAGCTGCTGTACTACATGCAGGGGTACCACGTCGCGGCCCTGGGCCAGCCACTGTTCCCGGAGGCGATCGAGGCGTGGGAGCACGGACCAGTCGTCAGGGAGGTCTGGTACCAGTTCAACCAGTACGGCTCTGCTGACATCCCGGAAGCGGTCGTTGATGAGATTCAGTTCCGTGGAAGCGCCATCACGACCGACTATCAGCTCTCCCTAATAAACTGGGTGTATGACAGCTTCAGCAGGTACACCGCTTCTCAGCTCAGAGATCGAACACATGACGAGATGCCCTGGAAGAAGACCTATGTGGCTGGCGTGGGGAACGTGATACCTCTGACCCTGCTTCATAAGCAATTTCGTAAGTTCGTCTGATGGCGTCTCAGCCAGAGAACTCGGAGCCGACTGCTCCACCAAGTCCTCAGCCTCAGAGTACGTCAGCTACATCGAGATTCTTCACTTGGCTCCGCCTGAACCGGGAGCTCATCGTGCCAACGGCGGCGGTCTTCGTCTCCATGGCCATCGCTGGCGGCAGCTTCTGGAACGCCTCGATTCAGAGGACGGCCTTGAACATAGAAATCCGAGATGAGTATGAGCGGCGACGGCAAACGATGGAGATGGACCTTCGTGAAGAGTTGCGCCACCTCAGAAGCGAGATCTTCAATCTGCGCAACCTGAGCGATGCCTCAAACGATCAGTGCTGCCCGTCCTGCCCCGAATTGGAATAGCATCTCACCGCCAATAGATCGTCGGCCGGGCTCCTCGGGCGATCAGGACGGCGTCCATCTCCGCAAACGACATGCCGCCCCGTAGATGTCGCGCTCCGCGTCGACCACGAGGACCAGGATCCCGAGCTTCCGCTCTATGGCTTCGGGTCAACCGCGTCGCCAGCCCGTCGCCGGCCGACGAAAGTGCCGGCGCCAGCGGCAACGCTTCTTCGGTCGATGGCCCACGGCGTGCAGCGGCCGCACGACAAGCTCTTTCGCACCGTCTTCGCCGACCACGCCGAGGTCTCCGCTTCAATCCGATCCGGTCTGCCAGCAAGGGACCGTCCACCCGCTTGTGGTAGCTCGGCATGAAGTCTTCGATGCGTCTGCCAGGGTGCGTCTCCTTGTCGTCATTGATGTGTTCCGGAGTTTCGAACTTCGATCTGATTGCACTCAGCTTCTTGACCAAGTTTGGCGGTCGGTCCAGCAACTCGTCAAAGACCGTTACGTCCGAAAACAGCAGGGCCTCGAACTCGTACTGCTGTATATACGGAAACACTCTTGATTGATCGTAGCTGATCCTTATCTTGCGGTCTACCTCGCAGTGTATGCGTTTCTCCAAGTCCTCCGTCGAGCCGTCACCCTTACAACGGAATCCGTAGAAGTCCTACTAACGACGTCACCCGATCGAACGACCAGAACAAGCGAGCCATCTCCGACGCAACGCGACCTACCGTGACGTTCCCTCCCTCGTTCCCTTTGCCCACAAGGGACGGCGTGGGCTCAACGCCGCATGTCCGCAGATGGTCTGCAAGCACGCCCTTGACGAACTCCTCCTCCGTCTGTCCTTCCACGACGATCGCCAGACGGATCACGGTCGGCCGCCAAGGATGTTCTTCTCCCAGAGTTCGCCGGGCGCGAACTCGTCGAGCCAGACCTGATAGTCGTCACGGCTGAGCTTGCGACACACGGTCCGTCCGTCGCAGAGATCCAGTACGATGATCTCGTCCAGGCCGAACGAGTCCACGAACCGCGGCGACTGGGTGGCGACGATGATCTGCCGGTCCACCGAACGCTGCTTGATCATGCTGGCGATCAAGCCGATCGCGGTCGGATGCAGGCCGAGCTCGGGTTCGTCCAGCAACATGACGTCCGGCAGCATGTCGGCGGGCAGATTCAGCAGCGTCACGAGAGCGAAGAGACGCAGCGATCCGTCCGACGTGAGATGTGCTCCGAACGTCTTGTCGGTGCCTTTGGCCTTCCATCTCAGGAGTGCCATACCGTTGGTCTCCTCGATTTCGAAGCGATCGAATACCGGCAGGACTCGACCGATGTGATAACAGATCGTCTCGAAACGCCGCACGTCTTCTCGTTCGACTCTGAGCAGAACCGCAGCCAGATTGCCGCCGTGCGAGCGCAACTGAGCGTTGTCGGTCGCGTCCCACCTCTTCTTGAAGCGCGACTCATTGGAAGTGTCGTGGAACTGATAGACCGCACAACTCCGCAACAGCGTGATGATGACTCGCGCGGTCTGACTGCCCCGGCGGTCGGACAGGCGGGCTTCGAGGATCTTCGCTTCCGTGTGGCCGCTGTCCAGATGAAACCATTCCCGCTCCTCGTCGATCGTGTCGCGTTTGAAGCGAAATGCCTCATCGACGAACATGAACCGATCAGGGTGAGCATGCGCCAGTGCGAATCGATACTCGTTGAGACCCGCTTCGGTGCGCATGCCCAGCGTCGCTTCCATGCGCGGGCTGACGCTGCTGCCGCGAAATAGCTGGTCGTCGGCTCCTCCCTGCCATGTGATAAATTGGGCCAGCTTACGAGACTTGAGCATCTCATCTCGAAGAATCGGATCAGGTTGGACTTGCCCGATCCGTTGGCGCCGATCAGCACGGAGACGCGGGGCAGGTCCTGGATGTCGATGTTCGCGAGCGACCGAAAGCCGCTGATACGAATGCGTTCGACGAGCGTTGTGCTACTCACCCGATCACGACCTCATTGGTGTCCAGAACGAGGGGCATGCCCGGAACGATATGGCATCACGAACAATGTAACAATCTGCTGCCGGCCGACGAAAGCGCCAGCGCCGACGGCGACGCTTCTTCGGTCGATGGCACACGGCGTGCAGCGACCGCACGACAAGCTCTTTTGCACCGTCTTCGCCGACCACGCGGAGGCCGCCGCCCTGCTTCGCTCCCACCTGCCGGAGGAGCTCGCCCGCGACCTGCGCTGGTCCACCCTCACCCTGCAGGACCGCAGCTTCGTCGACCCCGACCTGCTCGACACCGAGTCCGACCTGCTTTTCTCGATCAGGCGCAGGGCCGGCGCTCCGCCCGCATGGCTGTACGTGCTCCTGGAACACCAGTCCCGGCCCGATCGCTGGATACGATTCCGCCTGCTCAAGTACTGCTGCCGCATCTGGGATCGCTCCCGCGCGCAGTTTCCCCGCGAGCGGCGCCTGCGCCTCATCGTCCCCCTGGTCTTCTACCAGGGGCCGGGCCGCTGGCGCCACGCCACCGAGTTCGCCGACCTGTTCGCCGATTCCGTGCGCGACTGGCCCTGGGTGCCGCGCTTCGCTCACCTGCTCGTCGACCAGTCGCGCGAGCACCCGCGGACGGTCCGCGGCCGGTTGCACGGCCGTATCGCTCAGCTCATGATGATGGCTCGGTACCGGCATCGGCGGCAGGCGCTGCGGCGCGCGGCGCAGTTGCTGTCCGAGTGGCTGCCGCAGGCCGACCAGGATGCCGTCCGCACGCTGGTGGTGTACCTGTGGGCGACACAAGACCGCGACACCGCACGCCAGTTCGGCGCACAGTTGCGCGCGACGGTGTCGGGATCGGGAGGTGATCTGGTGACCTACGCCGAGGAACTGATGCAGGAAATGGCGCGCAAGGTCCGCGCGGAAGGACTCCAGGAGGGCCGCGAGGTGGGACTTCAGCAGGGCCGCAGGGAAGGGCTTGAGGGCCAAGTGGGCACCATCGAGAACCTGTTGCGAGCGGGCGTTCGGTGGCCGATCATCGAAGCGGCTACCGGCATCGACCAGGACGCCTTGCGTGCTCTCAAGCAGCGACTCGAAGGATCGGAAGAAGGGACGAAAGAAGCCGACTGAAGACCCGCGCACCGCTCGTCCGCAGCCGCGTTCAACCGCCGGATCGGGTCTTATTCGGCCAAGTCCGCCCGCGAGTCAACAGCGCACCGGATGAGCCGGTACCCCGACTTCTTCAAGGCGGTCCTCGGGTTCCGGCGGCTGTCCCCCCATTCGCCGCAGAATCCGCCGCGCCGCCTCCATGTCGGCCTCAGTGGCGCGCGCCGTCCTGCTTACCTGAACGTCTCCGGCGATCACCAGTTCCCGAAGTACCTGGTCCAGCCAGCTACTCGTGTATGGCGTTCTCAAGGGAATCCTCGTCCCGTGGCCGACAGCACCGAGAAGCCGTTCCAACGACACCAGCCGCTCGCGAAACCCGAGCCGAACGCCACAGCGAAGACTGGCCCTGTCCGGCCCGCACAGGATCCAGGAGTCGTCCCGGCCCCGCGCGTGAGCCCACAACGACTCTTCGCCACGGTCCAAAGCGATGTCCTGGGGCCGGATCGCCAATTCCGCGCGTTCCTTCGCTGCGACCGAGTGAACCACCCTGAGAGAGTCTCGAAGCCCGCCTTCGTCGATTCGGCGCTCCGGCTCGCGGCGCTGGGACCCCGTCTGCGTTTCGTCGACGCATTCCTCGACGGTTTCCACTCCGTAGCCCCCCGCGAGCGCGCGCCATGAGCCGGTCCGGTAGGACTCCAGGATGACGTTGGTATCCACCAGCACCGCTCCGGCGTGCCGGGCCACCGAGGGTCAGAGCTCCATGGGCCGTTCGAAACCGTGTGACGCGAACAGCTTCGCGAGCCCTTCGATGGAGACGTCGAGCAGCCCGGCCATGCGTCGAACCGAGACCAGACCCTGATCGATGGCCAATCCCATCACCTCCATGAACGGCCTGGAGAAAGGGGCGGGGGGCTGGGGCTCTGCCTGTGCGCGGGCGTTGTTGCGCAGTGCGACCTCCGGCAACGCACGCGCCGCCGCAGGCTTCAATTCGCCGAGCGCGACAAGCCGCCACCTCAGTGCGGAGGAGGTCACGTGCAACTCGACCGCCGCCGCGTTCAACCGCCGGATCAACGCTTCCTCGGCCAGTTCCGCCCAGCCACCGAATCGCCGCAACACGGCGGCGGGCATGAGCGCCGCGGCGGCGAAGTTGTTTGCGAGCTGCTCCACGCGGTTCCCGCCGGTTTCCCGCACGGCTTCGGCGTGCTCCGGCGGCATGGCATCCCAG
Organism: Spirochaetia bacterium; assembly: GCA_965208175.1. Classification (GTDB taxonomy): domain Bacteria; phylum Spirochaetota; class Spirochaetia; order SZUA-6; family Bin103; genus CATQHW01. The sequence continues at coordinate 472,108 of CBDBOG010000003.1, forward strand.
GTCAGGATGTGGAACAACTCGTGAGCAAGATCGAAGTGACGGCGGCCGGCGACCTCTCTCCGCGCGATCAGGACGGCGTCCATCTCGGCAAGACGACATGCAGCCCCTGAGATGTGCGGCTCCGCGTCGATCATGAGAACGAGGATGCCGAGCTGTCGTTCCATGGCTTCGCTCAGCCGTATCGCCGGAACATCACCGAGTCCGAATTCGGCCGCGAACCGCTCACCGGCACGCATCGCCTCCTCGAACCGTGAGCGACGGGTAAGACCGAGCGCCCGTCGCATGAGCGGAGTCTCGCGCCCGACCGCCGGCGCCAACCTCCTGAATGCGGCGATCCAGCGTCCGGAGTTGCGCTCGTAGGCTGCCAACCGATCCCCGTCGACGCCGGTGTGGCGCCAGGAAAAGCGACCCTCGCCAGCGAGCAGGAACGGATCGGTGAAGTATTCCAGCGGCACGCCCAGTTTCTCAACCGCGAGCAGCAGTTCCTCCGCAGTCACCGCCCGACCGCCGGTCTCGATTGCCGAGACGGTCTGTCGATCCTTGAAGCCGAACAGGCGTGCCATGCTGTCCTGGGTAAGTTCCCGCTGTTCACGCAGGGCCTTGATTCGCGCGCCGATGACCAGTGACGTGGCGCCTGTCCTTGCGAATTGGATCATGCAAGAATAATGTGCTGTCGCAAGGATGCGGCGTCAAGGTCATTCTCCCAGTCCGTCAGCGAGGTCGTCGATCGCCGACCGGCCGTTGACGATCCGGTTGATCATTTTCACGTCGTTGGACGATGCGATGCGATCCGCGATGGCGAGAGGGCTCGTGGAAGTCATGTACCATGCCATGACGCGTACGGCATCTGTCGGCACCGCCCTGGCTGCGGTTCATCGTCGGACTTGAAGGAGTGACCATGACGTTCTTGAAGCGCGAACGCGAAAGAGGCCGACGCGAGGGCCGACGCGAAGGGATGCGAGAGCGCGACCGCGAGTGGAAGGACTGGCAGGAGAGACTCAAGAAGGATCCGAACGCGGAGCCGCCGCCAGCGAAGGATGACGACTGACGGCTGGCAGCAGTCCGTCAGCGAGGTCGTACGTGCCGCCCTGCGGCCGTTTCAGCGCCGGCAAGCCGTGCTGGACGCGGAGATGAAGCTGTTTGTCATCGTGTACGAGCCGACCCCGTCCGGAATCCGCGTAGCCCGCATCCTCCACGGGATGCGCCGCCTTGCCGCCGATCTCGATTGCCCGGCGGTCCGCTTACCAGACACCGCGTGCTACACTGAATCATGGCGGTCCTCGGGCTCCGGCGGCTGTCCTCCTGCTCGGCGCAGAATCCGCCGTGCCGCTTCGATGTCCGCCTCGCCGCCACGCGCGGCGAAGAACTCGGCCGTCTTCATGGCGGCGACCTTCTCCGCGACCGCCGTGGACACGAATTGATTGATGCTGGTGCCGTCTTCCCTGCTGATCTCGGCGACGGCCGCCTTCAACGACGCTGGCAGACGCAACGGATACGTGCTGGTCCGTCTCCTCATTCCTCGATCCTCCTCAACGCCTGCAGCGGCGACAGCACCGCAATCCCGAATCGTCCCGGAGCATCGCCGAAGTCCCGCCGGTTGAAGGTTACCAGGGCATCGGCGTTCCCGTTGATGGCCGCTTCGAGCACCATCTCGTCGGCCGGATCGCGTAGCTGCGGCCGCCACAGAAACGCTGTCCACACCGGTTCCGCCACCGCACACAGCGCGGAAACCACCTCTCGTACGTCCTCCGCGCCAAGACCCGAAACGACTCGCTGGTCCGGGTCACGGCAGGCCGCCTCATATTCCAGCACCAGCGGTACGGAAAGCAGCATTGTGAACTCCCGGCGCAGGGCTCGGTCGATCAACGCAGCCGACGCTCCCGTCGGGCTGCGAAGAGCGGCGACGACGACATTGGTATCCACGACGAAGCGCACGAATCAAACGCTATGACATCACCGAAGATGTGACAACCTTCCGGCGGCGCAGGATCGCTCAGTTTACCTGCGCGGCAACCGCGACGCGCCCGGCCACTTCCTGAGCTGGCTGACTCGAAGGATCGGAAGAGGCGAGAGAAGCCGACTGAAGACCCGCGGCCGGCGCTCGGCTCAAACGGCAGGTATCAGGATGGTGAGGCGGGATCGAAGCGGGCAAGGAACTCGGCGGGGAGTGTCGCAGCGCATCAGCCAGTCACCGACTTCGGCCAGCCGTTCCGGATCGGCGATCGGCGCCAGCAGGTCGGCCAGGCGCGCAGCGGTGCGTGATGAGGGAGCCCATGTCCGGGGCTGCGTTCCACGGCTCGGTGCCGTTGTAGAGCACCACCGGGCACCGGGGGGAGCTGCTCGCCGGCCACCCCCGGGGCTGATTGCGCGCCAACTCCAGCAACCCCGTGTAGGTGCGGACGCGCAGTGGCATCAAGCGATCGTCCTGCGCCTGGAACTCCAGCAGCACCAGCAGAAACGCCCGGCGCCGGCCCAGGCGCGCCACAGGAGCCACGCGTACCGTTCCGGATCACGGAAGCGTTGCGCGGTGCAGTGCTCGCGTGAGCCCCGACGCATCACCCGGCAGGCTGCGATGGTACCTGCTCACGTACTCGGTTGTCGTAACCGTGTACCTCGTGCTCGCGTTGGACGATGCGATGCGATCCGCGATGGCGAGAGGGCTCGTGGAAGTCATGTACCATGCCATGACGCGTACGGCATCTGTCGGCACCGCCCTGGCTGCGGTCATCGTCGGACTTGAAGGAGTGACCATGACGTTCCTGAAGCGCGAACGCGAAAAAGGTCGACGCGAAGGTCGACGCGAAGGGATGCGAGAGCGCGACCGTAAGTGGAAGGACTGGCTGGAGAGACTCAAGAAGGATCCGAACGCGGAGCCGCCGCCACCACCGAAGGATGACGACTGACGGGTGGCAGGGCACCACGCAGCCGCGCAGAAGATCGGCGCGGAGAGGACTGACAGTCTGAGATATCCCGGCTCCCTGCGGTCGGCGTGAGCGGCGCGCCTCCCCGACCGACACGGGAACGCCTGGTCTGGTTCAGGGGACAGGTCGTGCATACCTTGCCAGTGATCGCTATGGCCATCGACGGAGATGTGCGATGAAACGGCTTACCAGGAAGCTGCGACTCGTTGCGGTCGCGATGCTGGCCCTTCTTGCCGCTGGCGCAGGACGGCGCCGGCATGGGGCCGGAGCATGACCCGGAGGAGACCGCTCGGCTGATCCAAGCCGCAGAGGCTGGGGACACAGGATCCCAGTTACACCTCGGGACCATGTACGCGTGCGGCTTCGGCGGCATGGAGAAGAGCACCACCGAAGCGCTCGCCTGGTTCCGCCGGTCAGCCGAACAGGGGTTCGCCCCGGCGCAGAGCACCCTGGGCAGCGTGTACGCGTTCGGGGAGCTGGACGGCCTGGAGCAGGACCATGCCGAAGCAGCCCGGTGGTGCGGGCTGGCTGCCGAACAGGGAGACGCCGAAGGCCAGTTCTGACTGGCCCTCCTGTACGACCTCGGCGCCGGCGTCGAGCAGGACTACGCGAAGTCCGTGGATTGGTACCGGCTGGCCGCCCGGGCGGACCGGGAAGTCACCGTGGTGGCCGGCCGGGAGTACACCTCGGGCCGTGAGATCGGGTTTCACCTCCTCGCGCTCGGCACGATGTATCGGGAGGGTGTCGCCCTCCCCCGCAACGATGTCGCCGCCCACAAGTGGCTGAACATCGCCGAGCGGTGGAAGCCCGACTCCTGGTGGTCTACCGAGACTCCCGACGGCGAGGTTCGCCTGGCAGAGGAGATCCGAACGCTGGCGGACGGGATGACCGCCGAGCAGCTCGCGCAGGCGCAGCGGATCGTAAGCGTCCGCTGAACCCCACCTTACGAAGGGGAATTATATACGATGGTGCCACGTGGCCCGAAGCTGGTCACGCGAGCCGGTTCGGATTCCATCCCTCGCTACCACGCGGCGTCGGCGGGTCCAGCTCGTCGAGGCGCTTCTCGATCGCATCGAACCGCTCGGCGTGACCAGTTGCCATCCCCTGAACGACCGCGGCCAAGTCGTCGACCTTCTGCTCCACGGAGCCGAGGCGCTGCTCCACGGAGCCGAGGCGCTCGTTGACGATCCTGAGCAGATCGACGACGTCCGCGATGGTCGGTTCAGGATGATCCATTGCGTTGCCGCTTCCGGCGCTGCCGCCACTCGGCCGCGTTGACCTCCCGGACCTCGGCTGGCTGAAGGACACGCCGCGCCACCTCTTCCGGCGTCGCGTCGATTCGAGCAACCTCTTCCAGCTCGTCCTTCGATGGCTGGTACCGCTTCTCCGGTACCTCAAGGATGCGCTTTGCCATTGTTCCCTCCTCACACGGCTTGCGGGCCGTGGCACTTTCCTTGTACCGTCGGCCCGCCACTGGGGTCAAGAGGCCCCGAGTGAACGAGACCGTCCGTCGCGGTGGTTCTGACCCATGTCGGGTCACCGGCGCGGAATACAACAGCCCATGATGGCGACGGGGAGTAGCTACCCCACCGCCGGGTGAATACGCGCGGCAATCCACACCCAGGATCACCTGCGGACGGACGGTCTCAACGGCCCGGCGTCTGTCCGGGTGACATCAGGGAGGTGGACCATGATCCGCCACGTTCTACCGCTACTGGCTGCTACGGCAGCCACGCCCCTCCGCGCCGACCAGCGCGCCGGGGAGTCGTTCGCCAGGCGCCGGATGCGTCAACGCCGACCGATGCCGATCATCGCGGCCGTCCTCGTGGCCGTGGCTCTCCTCTCTTGCGAGCAGGGACCGGGGTCGAACACATCCAAGCCCGGCTCGTCGAGCTACTCCTCGAAGACGTTCACGATCAACCAAGTCGACTTCGTCATCAAGGATGTCGCGAGCACAAACGCCGTGACGGGGAGCAGTGCGACCATCGAGTACCTGATGCCATCAGTCACGGCGGAAGCGATCCGGGAAGGAATGATCGCGGCATATCTCACCGGCCCAGCCGAATCAGCCACAAGTTGGGCTCAATTGCCGCTCACCTTCTCGCTCATGGCACAGGGTACCCCAGTGATCGGGACCGTCTCCTACCGATTCCGATCTGGCAAGGCTGTGGTGTTCATCTCGGGAAACTTCAACGCGGCCGACATGCAGCTCGTCGTTTCAGAGTTCCATCAATGGCGCTTCCGCGTCGTGGTTGGCACGGATGGTTCGCGATGATGATCCGAGTCGCGACGCTCGTCCTGCTGGCGCTGATGGTGCTGGCCTGCGACGACATGGTTCCGCCAGCAGGCGACCCGCCAGCGGACGATCCGCCGACGCAACCGCAACCACCAACGACCCCAGAACCTCCGCCGGACCCCGATCCCCCGCCGCCCATCACGGGGAAGGTTGGAGTCCTTCGGACCTGCCCGTACCCGCGCGTGGCATCGGCACCCGACACCTTCAGCATCGACATCGTCTACGCGGGACACATGGACCAATGGCTCAAGGATGAGATCGAGTGCGCGGCAGCCTACTGGGAGCACACCATCTCGGCGGACACCGGCCCCCCGCGCCGGATCGCCTCGGCGGAGCTTGGATGCCAAGGTCTGGATGCCCAGCTTGCTGGCCGCACGGTCGACGATCTGAGGATCGCCGTGCACTTTAGAAGTCAGACGCCTTCGGCGACCGCATGGGCTTGCGAGGAACGTCCCGAAACCGGCCTCCCGTTCTACGGGCGCATCGCGTTCAAGCGCGACAACCCCCACTATGCTCTACCACGCGATGTGCTCAATCCGAATTCGCCCATCTCTTGGGGCGATTGGTGGGTTCAGACGTGGCTGGACAACTTCCGCGACCTCGCTCGCCATGAGATCGCTCACGTGATGGGGTTCGCTGCCTCGACGGCTTTCGAGAACCTGACGCGCCCCCTTCAGCCGTCCGAGCGCTTGGCGCCTTCCCCTTCATCCGGGACCGGACTGCCCGTCCCCGATCGAGCCGACGTCCGCGTCTTCACGGGACCGCGCGCGACCAGCGGCTACTGGGCCAAGACGTGGCTTGAGGGCGTTGTCATCGCGGATCTCCCTGGAGTCCCGGTGGTAGGCGATCACTGGACAGTATGGCTGTGGGCTGAACTGATGGACCCGAGCATCATCCCCTCGAATCGCACTGGGCTGTCGGTGAAGCTTGGATCAGTAGCAACCAAGGTCACCCTCGGGGCGTTCGAGGACATGGGATACGAGGTCGACTACTCGATGGCCGATTCGCCATGCGACTCCAACCATCCGATCATGGACCCCGGGTGGGAGGCCGAACACTGCCCGTGATCAACCCCTGCAAGTTCATTGTCACAATGAACTTGCAGGTACTTACAGCAGGCGTTACGCTCACTGCATAAAAAGGACGCCGACCTGCAGCTACAGGCGGCGTCCAGCTCGATCGAGTTGCCAGGACGAATGACTGACATGGTGATATTAAATGCCGCGTCTTTTCCTGTCAACCCCAGTTGAGCGAAGGAGGATACCGGTCCTGACGACCGAAGAGTGGCTGGCTTCGCGGCCAGCCCGGCAGTAGACCCTCGCCACGGCTCTTGAGTGGTCCCTCTGAGGGCGGCCGTGGCGAGATGCTCGTCTTGCGGCCGGCAGGGTAGCTGACCGCCGGTCGCCCCTCCTCAGAGGGCCATCTCCCGCGCCCCTGACGACCTGCCGTTTGGCTCGATGAGGTCGGGGTACTGGAGCCGCTGACCGAGCATCCGTCGCACAAGGGTCCGCATCTGGTCGATGGTGTCGAGGCGGCGAAGGTTGTGGCGTCCGGAGAACTCGGCGACGTAGCGATCAAGGTGCTTCGGGCTCATCCGGTGGTAGATCCCGTAGTAGCCGCGCTTCATGGCGGCCCAGAACGATTCCATGCCGTTGATGTGGGCCTGCCCTCTGACGTACTCCCCGATCGAGTGCCGGACCGCCGTGTGGTTCGGCAGGCCCTTGTAGCTCGCCAGCTCGTCCGTGAAGTGATCGGCCGCGACGCTGGCGCGCTGGGCGACGAAGCTCTGCAACTCGCGTCTCTTCGTGGACTCGACCACGGCCGCACTGATGCAGTTGGTCTCGCGGTCCTTCACGCCCGCGACGATCGTCTTGCCGACTGCTCCGCGCCCGATGTACTCCCGATCGCCGATGTGCTTGTTCTTCTGCTTGCCGCCGAAGTACGCCTCGTCGGCCTCGACCGGCCCCTCGAACAGATCTCCCGCTTCCCCATAAGCAGCGCGGATTCGGTGCGCAAGATGCCAAGCGCTCTTTTGCGTGATCCCGAGGTCGCGGTGCAGCTTCATCGATGAGACGCCCTTGAGGGACGTGGTATGCAGGTAGATGGCGATCGCCCAGGTCTGGTAGTCGAGGTTCGAGCTTTCCATGATCGTCCCGACCTTCACGCTGAACCGCTTGCGGCACTCGCGGTGCCGGCAGCGGTATGGCATCGTCCGATGGGCGCATCCCGTCTGCACATCGCCATGGCTGCACTGCGGGCAGGTCGGCTTCCCGCCCCATCGCTGCTCAGCGAACCACGCCTCTGCGATGGCGTCGTCGGGGAAGAGGCGGAACAGATCCGCGAGGCTCATGCCACGCCGGAAAGCCTTGCCGGGACCCTTCTTCGCGGTGCTGGTATCCATGACAGAATAGTGCCACAGGCGGCGCTATCTTGTCAATGGCACCATCGTATATAATTCCCTTACGAAGGCTGAAATAGCGAGACATCGTCCCTGACAGGAGGGACGAAATGAGCGAAAAGCGCGGACGGGAATATTGGAGCCGACAGGTCGCGGAGTGGCGGAGCAGCGGTCTGTCGAAGAAGGCGTACTGCGAGCGGCACGGGCTGCCGTATTGGTCGCTGTGCCGCTGGGCGGGCAAGGTGGCGCAGCCGGCGGAGGCGGAGAGTCATCGGCTGGTGGAACTGGGGCGGCTGGCCGGGGTCGACGTGGGCGCCGAGCAGCGAGCGGCCATCGAGTTGGTGGTGGCCGACCGGTACGTGCTGAGACTGTGGCCGTCGGTGCGCGCCGGGCATCTGCGCGAGGTGCTGGCGGCGCTGGAGGACGTGAGGTGATCCGGCTGGAGCTGGGGGCGGCGCGGATCTTCGTGCGGCCGGGAGCGACCGATATGCGCAAGCAGATCAACGGGCTGGTGCTGGTGGTGCAGGAGCAGATGCAGCTCAGCCCGTTCGAGACGGCGCTGTTCCTGTTCTGCAACGCGCAGCGGCGGGTGCTGAAGGCGGTGTACTGGGATCGGACGGGATTCTGTCTGTGGATGAAGCGGCTGGAGAAGGGGCGGTTTCCGTGGCCACGAACGGTGGCCGAGGCGCGCCGTGAGATCGGCGTCGAGGAGCTTCGGATGCTGCTGATCGGGATCGATTTCTGGCACACGCACGAGGAGCTGCGGTACCGGGAAATCGCCTGAGGGGAGTTGACAAGATCAGTGTATTTCGTGCTACTGTATCGACATGTCCAGCGCATCAGCGGTCGCCGAAGAACGCGATACGTTGCGTGAAGACAATCGCCGCCTGCTCCTGGAACAGGACGAGCTGACGGCGAAGAACGGTGAGCTGATCACCAGGAACGATGCGCTGGACGCGAAACTTCGGGAGCTGAACAAGAAGCTGGATCTCTACGAAGAACAGGTGGCGTGGTTCAAGACCAAGCTGTACGGGCGCGGCACCGAACAGCTCACCGCCGCCGAGCGGCTGCAGATCCGGCTGTTCGATGAGATCGAACAAGCCGCCGGCAGCGAATCCCCCGAGGACCAAGCGCCCGAGGATGAGCCGTCCTCGGATCAGGCGGCCGCCGAGGTGCGTGCCGGTACTCGCAGCCGCCCGCGGCGCAGACCGCTGCCGCAGGCGCTGCGGCGGGTCGAGCAAGTCATCGACCTGCCCGAGCAGGACAAGCAGTGTGAGTGCGGCCACCGCTTGGTGCGCATCGGCGCGGACACCTCCGAGAAGCTCGACGTGATCCCGCCGCAGGTACGGGTGATCCGCACGGTGCGGCCCAAGTACGCCTGCCATCACTGCGAGGGCTCCGGCGACGAAGAGCATCCGGCGGTGCGGATCGCGCCGCCGCCGGCGGCGCTGATCCCGAAGGGGCTGGCCTCCGAGGGGCTGTTGGCGTTCATCGCCGCGGCGAAGTTCTGCGACGCGTTGCCGCTGTACCGACAGGAGCGGCAGTTCGCGCGCCTCGGGGTCGAGCTGTCACGGCGCACGATGTCGGACTGGATGATCGCTGCCGCCGGCGCCTGCCAGGCGCTGATGGAGGCGTTGCTCGACAAGCTGCGCTGCGGACCGATTCTGCAGATCGACGAGACCACCGTGCAGGTGCTCAAGGAGCACGAGCGCGCCAACACCGATCCGAGCTACGTATGGGTGGCGCGCGGCGGCCCGCCTGATGAGCCGGTGGTGGTGTACCGCTATGAGCCCAGCCGCGCCGCGCGGGTGGCGTTCGGGATCATCGGCGATTACCAGGGCTACGTGCAGACCGACGGGTACGACGGCTACGCGCGCCCGTGTGCGCAGCCCGGCATCGTGCACGTGGGCTGTTGGGCGCACGTGCGGCGCGCCTTCAAGGAGGCCGCCGACGCGCTGGGCAAGGTGTCCAGCCGCGCCGGAGCGGCGCTGGTGGCGCTGGGGTTCATCGCCAAGCTGTACCGCGCCGAGTCGCAACTGTCCAAGCACCGCGCTGAGGACCCCGAGCGGTTCGTGGCCGCACGGCGCGCGCAGGTGCAGCCGGTGCTCGACACGTTTCACGGCTGGCTGCAGGCCAAGCGCGACCAGGTGCTGCCCGGCTCGGCGCTCGGCAAGGCGCTCGCCTTCGCGTTGGGCGAGTGGCCGAAGCTGATCCGCTATCTGGAACACCCGCAGTTGAGGCCGGACAACAACGCCTGCGAGCAGGCGATCCGGCCGTTCGTGGTGGGACGAAAGAACTGGCTGTTTTCCGGAAGCCCACGCGGAGCCGAGGCGAGCGCGATCCTGTACAGCCTGATCGAGACCGCCAAGGCCAACCGGCGCGAGCCGTACTGGTATCTGCGCGAGCTGTTCGAGAAGCTACCCCACGCGCGTACCCGCGCCGACTACCTCTCGCTCCTGCCGACTGCGCGTCCACCGCCGGCTTCATAGAGCCTGGGTTCGCCGGTCGCTTACGGCGCAGCGCGCCGCCGACGCGTTTCTCGGCGCCTACCGGTAGGGCCCGGAGCAGTGGCGATCGAATGGAGGAGAGTTGAAGAGCGCACAGACCGGAATGACGTCCTGCCGGCCGCGGCGCTCCCCCAGGCGGCGACGTGGACGTGGTCTCTAGTAGTCCGTCAATCTCTAATATTTGGGTAGAGATGACGCAACTTGATGCGGGCATCATCGGTGGTGAAGCGCCACTGCACGGGCTCGCTCGCCCGATTGCGCGCTTCCGTCCAAGCGTCTACCTCGTGGCGCAGGGAGTCGATGTCTGGTATCCGACGATCCAAACATTGTCGTGCCAGCACGCTGAACTCACACTCAGCGATGTTCAGCCAACTGCCGTGATTCGGCGTATACACGAACTGCAGCTTGTCGAGCAAGGCGCGCGCCTTCTCTGGTTCGAAGGTCTTGTACAGCGACGCCCCGGTGTGCGTACTGAGGTTGTCCATCACCACTGTGATCCGCTGCGCCTGTGGATAGTCTTCTCCGAGAATAAGCGATAAGGCGGCAGGGTCGCGACAAGAATAATCAGAACTCGTAATCTGCCGAGATTTCGATGACGTTTACCGCGTGGCGAGCATTCTGGAAGCACCCCGGGAGCCGCCCGTTGCCGGTGAGCACCGGCCGATCATGCTCATCGGCAGTCTCAGGCAGACGCGGCGCTTTCTGCCAAGTCCTCAGGACATACTACTCCTGCAGACTGCGATTGCAGACCGCCAGCCGCTCCCTACAGAGCGGCGACGCGCGCCAGCGCCGTGCCGAACCGCTGATAGTATTCGCCCGGTGGCACCTCAGCACGAGAGTGTCCCGTCCCGTCTTTGACACCACGGCCGCCTGGGAGATCCACAGGTATAGAAAGCGCTTGCAGCGCATCACCGCCCCGTCGCCAAGACGCAACAGGTTCAGCATCCACGTCTTGAGATTCCAGGCCAAGGCGGCGATCAGAAAGTAGGCTTGGTTGGCCGCGAGCACTCCGGTCGGCACGTGCGACAGCCCCAGCCCATGCTTGAAGTCCTTGATCAGGTTCTCCTGGTTGCCGCGCCCCTGCGCGGTCCGCAGCACTGCCGTGTCGCTGTCCTTCGAGTTGGTCACCACGATGTAGTAGGAGTACCGGCGTAGCCCATCGGCCAAGTACAGCTGTCGGTCGTCCTTGTCCAGGATCGGCGTGCGCTTGATGACGAACCGATACGCCTTCTTCCAGCTCGCAGGTCGAAACGTGATCGAGGCCACCTGCGGCTTGCCCTTGAACCAGGTGTCGGGCTTGCGCTCGACGGTGATCTTGCGCTTGTGGTTCTCCTGCCGCTTGCGCTTCTTGCCGGTGCGGCCACCTTTGTTCATCTGCTTGGGCTCGAAGGACTTCCAGGCGTCCTCGGCAACCGCATGCACCGCCTTCAGCAGATTCCTGTACTGCTTGGCCACGATGAAGAACTCCACTTCCCGCTCCGCGCAGATCTTGACGATCTCCTGGTCGTAGAATCCGGAGTCGGCGCGCAGGCGCACCTGCCGAAAGTGCTCGCTGACCCGTTCGATCGTGGCCGGCAGCGCCCCGGTGGTGCCCGCGCTCGTGTAGGTGTTGCCCTCCCGCAGATCCTGGTACAGCACGTCGCCGGTCTCCGCCAACGTCGCGTACAACACGTTGTAGCACCACGTCCTGTCATGGGCGAAGTCCGCCCCTTCCTTCTGCTCGCCATAGACCTCGTGGTTCGAGGAGTCCCAGTCCAGCGTCGCCACCTTGCGCCGCTTGCGGGGCAGCAGCGCGAAGGCGCGTTGCTGGGCGGTCTCGATGACCTCCCGCAACCTGTGCAGTGGCCGCTGCTCCCGGTCGTTCTTCTTGGGCTTGAAGCGCGCCAGGAAGTCGCCGACGGTCGTCGCATGCGGTGCCTGCTCGGTGCCCAGCACGCGTAGCAGCGCCGGATCGTCGCCCAGGCGGTTGACGTCGTTGAGCGTCTCGCCGCCGCTCAGCAGGTTGTAGACCAGCGTGAGGATGTGATCGGACTCCGCGTACGGCTTGTGGCGCCTCAGCAGCCGCAGGCCGGCGTTGATCGCCTGCGCGATCCCGAGTCGCTCGATGAGCTGGCGAATAATCACCAGCCCCGCGCCGTTCAGCAGCGGAGCGCCGCGATGTTCCTGGACGACCACGCGCGGATTGGCGAAGTGGCCTTGACGCCCAGCGCTGTTATGGTAGCCTTGTTGCTGCATCTGATTGCATCCTCCTTCGGGCTGTCGTGGGGTTGTTTACTTGCTTCCCATTACAGCACTTAGGAGGATTTCTTTCAACCCATCAGGCTCTATCGCTTATTCTCGGTCTTCTTCAACCAACCGGCGCATCCCTTCTGCCCAGGTCGGCGCCGCATGGTTCGTCGCTACATCGGTGCGGCGCCAATCATCGAATGGCGCGTAGTACATCAGCAAGTGTCCCACCCCGTTGCGCTTGTACTCCGCGTCGTAGCGGGCTACTTGGCCGGGACGCGGCTCTTGCGGTGGCCGCACCTCCTGCACGCACTGCTTGCTCGACTCATCCATGCAGATCACCGGATGCGCTGCATCGTACGGCTGGGTATATACTTGCAGGACGTTCTCCATCCCGCACACGAAGGCCGCGTTCTCCTGTGGCGGGATGCACCACATCTCCTGTCGCCACGGCTTGATCTCGTTTTTTTTAGCACCTGGCGTACCGTCTCGTGGGAGATCGAGCACACGATCCGGCGCCGCTTCAACTCGTCGCACAGCATATGCAGCGTCCACCGCGCCCGCCCTGCCGGCGGGTCACTACAGGCGATGGCGATCAACTGTGCCTCTCCCTCGCCATCCAGCACCGTAGCCCGCTCACGGCTGCGTTTGCGCCGCCCCAAGGCGGCCTCCAGCCCCTCCAGCACGCAGCGCTTGCGAATCCTCTCGACGTTCTGCGGCGTGACCCCTACGTGACTCGCTATCTCGGTGTCGCGCCACGCAGGCCCATCTGCTCCCTGGTCAGCCAGCAACAGGATCTCTGCATGCCGGCGCCGGTAGGCAGCCACCGTTCCCTTGTCCATCAACTCCGTGAGTTCCTCACGTTCCGCCAGGTCCAAATCGATGATGTACAGCTTCACTATCACCCCTCCCAGTGTGACCGTGATGGTCTACGCTATACATCGGCTCCCAACCTTTTCATATTGAGGCACTACTAGTTCTTGACCTCTGAACTCTTCCGCTTATAGCGTCTGGCGGCAGACGGCAGTCTCGGTTTCGTATGCCTCGGAAGATCCGGGAACTGATCAGGGACCTTGAAGCGGCCGGGGTTCGTCAATCGGGGAGGCAGGGGAAACCACAGAAATTACGTGCATCCGAGGGTGCCGAAGCCGGTTACCATCGCCGGATCGCTCGGTGGCGACGCGAAGAAGTATCAAGAGAAAGCTGTCAGAGAAGCCGTTCGGGAGGCCACGGAGTGAAAGCCAGCAGCCGATACGTCAAGATCGTCGAGTGGTCGGAAGAAGATCGGTCTTTCGTCGGGAGCTGTCCCGGGCTGTTCTACGCCGGCTGCCACGGCAACGACGAGCGGGAAGTGTTTGCGGAGTTGTGTGAGATCGTCGACGAGACGATCGCTCTCTACATCGAGGACGGCAAACCGCTTCCCGAACCCACCTGCGGGAGGGACTACGCCAACAAGCTGTTGCATGTCGTCTGAGAGGTGAACGCCGTCCTGCTTACCTGAGAGTCTCGGCGACGGGACGCGCATCCGCTCGCTGTTCCGGGACACGCCCAAGGCGCCGATCAAGATGGGCGACCGACCCCTCATCGACCACCTGCTGGCCAGCTTGGCGGTCTACGTGCTTACCGCTCAGGCGCAGGAACTTCTGGACGAGACGATCTGCGCGCTGGCGGCAAGCGCGACGAGCCCCGGAGGGGGAAGGGCGACACCCTCCCGATACATCGCGCCGAGCACGAGAAGGTGAAACCCGATCTCACGGCCATGACCGCCGAGCAGCTCGCGCAGGCGCAGCGCGCCGCCGACACCTTCCTGGCGACCTACCGGGTCTCCTGACGCACCTCGTCAACGCGAACGCGCCGGCCGCCGATCATCAAGGCATGCTCAGTTCCCGCTCCCGCCTGGCGGCGCTGCCCCTGCTCTTCGCCGCGCTGGCCGTCCTCGGGCAGGCCCAGGACCTGCCGGTGCTCACCTTCACCTACGAGACCGCGCAGGGCGTGGAGGAGGACGACGAGGAGGTCCTGGAGCCCACCTACATCCGCCACACCCTGCTTACCAGCGCTCGTCAGGACTTGGGCGACGCCGCCCGCCTGACGCTGCCGGTCCGCCTGACCAGCCGCTCCGATCCGCGCGAGCCGGCCGAGGGCGCCACCCAGTCGGTGAGCGTTCAGCCGCGCCTGGACCTCGACCTTACCGACCGGCTGGACCTGGGCACGGAGCTGATCCTGCGCCGCAGCGACGCCCCGCCGCTCGTCACCGCCGGCGGCCGGCTGCAGTCGCGCCTGAAGGTCGGCGATCTGGCCCTGGACGGCTGGCTGAAACCGCTGTTCGACCTCTACGCCGAGCAGCCGGAGCGCAACCGCCAGCTCTACACCGCCTCCCTCGGCATCACCTACACGGACGGCGGCCTGCGCGTGAGCACCCGCTACCGCGGCACCGCCCGCTTCGCCTTCGGTGAGGAGAGCGAGGTCGACCACCGCCTCTCCCACCTGCTGACCGTGTCCCTGCGCCTCGACCTGGGCGCCCTGCGCTGACCGGGTCGCGTCACCCGCGCGCGGGCGACACTCACAAGAACGGAGAGTGTGGTAGGCTCCGAAACCGTGGACGCATCGACAAAGAACCCCCGCCCGCGCTGTCAGCGCGGAGTATGGACCATCGCGCTCGCCGCGCTCGCGGCCCTGGTAACGCTCGGCTGTCCCGCGCCGACGCCGATCGGGCCGCCGACGTTCTCGGCGACCATCGACGCCCCGAAGGCCTACACGGTCGACGAGGAGATCACCCCCCTGGTCCTGCCCGCCGCCACCGGCGGCACGGGCGCCCTGACGTACTCCCTCATTCCCGAGATCCCGGGGCTGCAGTTCGACACGGCCGCGCGCGAGCTCAGGGGAACGCCGACCGAGACCGGCGCCTACGACATGACCTACACGGCGCGGGACGAGAAGGACCAGGCCGCCACTCTCGAGTTCACCATCACGGTCGCGGAGTTCTCCCTGATCGCTTCCATCGTGGCGGCGATCGAAGCGGACGGCGTGTCCGGCGTGGTGCGGTTCGATGACGTGCCGGAGCCCAGCGGCGGCCCCTCCGTCGCGGTGACGGGCAACGTCGCCTACGTGTCCGGCGGATCGGTCTTCCTTGACGTCGAGCCCGGGCCGGGCACGGACAAGCTGCTCCTTTCGATCCGCGGCCGTACCTTCGTCGATTTCGGCTATTACGAGATCGACCTGCCGGACGGCGCCTCCCCCCAGCGGCTGGTCGCACGGGTGGAATTCGGCCTGGAAGACCTGGGCGAACTGCCGGCTGTCTGCCTCGACGTGTCGGCGGTGGATGCCAGTGGGGCGGTCGGCCCGCCGGACTGCCACGTGGTCATCAATGCCCCCGTGAGCTTCAGCGATGTGCAAGTCACCGTATCCTGGGACTCCGACGCCGATCTGGACCTGCATGTGGCGGACCCGAACGGGGACGAGCTCTTCCGCCGCGTCCGCCACACCGCGAGCGGCGGCGTGCTCGACCGCATCGCCGGCGAAGGCTGTTCCGCCGATGGCCTGCGCAACGAGCACGCCACGTGGTCGGGGGGAGATCCCCCGCCCGGCCTCTACGAGGTGCGGGTCACCCACGACGACAGTTGCGACGCAGAGGAGACCAACTACGTCGTCAGCGTCTACAACCACGGGCAGGTGACGACCTACTCCGGCACCTTCACCGGTCCCGGCGAGTACAGCAACCGGGGCACCGGCACCGTGATCGCGCGCTTCGAGGTGGCGGGCGGCCCGGCGCCGAGGCCGGCCGGGACCCTCACTGCCACCTACCGCGGCAGCGGGGACCAGGTGTTCGTCCTCAACCCGAACGGGGAGGCGCTCGACGACACCGCCTACACGCTGCACCTGGGATCCTCCTCGCCGGAGGTGTACGTGATCGCCACCGCCGGCGCCTACCACGTCGATCCGCAGGTCGAGTTTCTCCGCGACGCCGCGGACACGCGCAGCGCGACCGCACAGGACCAGCCCGGACTCAGGCCCGGCGTGGACGAGGTGCCCCCGCTGATGCAGCGGATCACGGCCTTCAACAACTTCAACGACGGCCCGCCCGTCTGGAAGGGATCGGCCGGCCCGGGGCGGATTCAGGCGCTGCAGGCGCGCCCGGCGCCCGCGGAGGGCCAACGGTTCATCTTCTACGACCCGGACGATGAAGTCGAGCTACCCGTCACCCTGCGCCGGGTCGCCACGGACGGAGCCGTGACCGCGGCCGTGTGGGTCGCCGACCAGGAGTGGGCGCCGACCTGCGCCAGCCGCGGGGAGTGCGTCACTCAGGAAATGGTTGACGGGGTCGCGGAACGGTTTCTCCGTCCCGGCGGCAACAACGACATCTACGATTGGTTGACGACCATCTTCGGCGCCCCGTGGGGACCGCACCACATGCTCGGGGCGGACGGGGAGCCGTTCCTGATTCCGGCGGAGGCCGCCGAAGAGATCCACATCCTGATGTACGACATCGGGGGCGACGGCGTCGCGCCCAGCATCGCCGGCTACTTCTGGGGCATCCACAACCAACTGCGGCAGCCCGACCATGACCTGCTGCAATACTCGCTCGAGCGGCTGATCCTGTTCATGGACTCGCCGCTCCTGTCCGTGTCCGAGGATGGCTTCTTCGCCACCTTGGCCCACGAGTTCCAGCACGTCATCCACTTCTATCAGAAGCCGGTTCTGCGGGACGCCTACAGCGAGACGTGGCTCAACGAGCAGGCATCGGAAGTGGCTGAGGACCTGGTCGCCGACAAGCTCATGATCCGGGGACCGCGCGGGGTCGACGGCGGCGATCCCACGGCGGGAGAGCCGGAAAATCGGCGCGGGCGCCTCAGCGTTTACAACCTCTACAACGACTTCCAGGTCACCGGGTGGGACGGGTCCGGCATCAACTACTCGCTTGTCTACGCGCTCGGCGCCTACGTGGCCCGCAACTACGGCGGCGCCGCGCTCTTCGGCGACGTCGTGCAGAGCGACCGGTGGGGGGTGGACGCGGTCGAGGCGGCGTTGCGCACCCACGGCCACGACGAGTCCTTCCTGGACCTGCTGACCAACTGGGGGGCGGCCACCCTGCTGTCGGACAACACCGACGCGCCCGCCCCCTACCGGTACAACACCGGCGACTGGAGGACCTCGCACGCCGGCGGCGTGGAGTACCGGCTGGGGTCGATCAACCTGTACAACTACATCATCGGGCGGCCCGGCCGCCTGTCCCGGCCGGGGCCGTACCTGCACCCGCTGCCCGTGTTCAACGAGCGCGTGCAGCCGCCGCACTCCAACATGTACACCACGCTGGGGCGCAACTCCGGCACCCTGCGCCTGCGCGTCACCGCGGAGTCCGAGAACCGCATCACGGTGGTGGTCAAGGAGTAGCGTGATGGGCGTCACGGCATGACGCGCGCCGGCGCGGCCGTTGCCCTGTCCGCCGGCGTGCTCCTGGCCTGCGCCTCCCCGGCGGCGGAGGAGCCCGCCGCGCCGGACCCGCCGCAACCGGACCAGGTCATCGAGTTCACCGGCCGGGTGACGGTGACCGGCTCGGCGCCGCTGACCATCCTGGTCCTGGTCACCGAGACCGACCACTACGAGATCGTCGGCGACTTGGCGCCGGAACTCCGCAAGCAGCAGCAGCTTCACGTCACCGTCCGCGGCCGCGTCGTCCGCGAGGCCGCAGGACCCGGCTTCCCGGCCCGGCTCCAGGTCGACTCCTACACGCGGGTCCGGCGCTAGCGGAGCCCGAACTGCCAGATTTCGGGTAGATTAGCCGATGCCATGGACCGCGCCGCGCTCCTCGCCCACATCCGCGCCACCCACTTCGAGTCCGGGGACCGCGACCGGGCGGTAGCGGACGCACGCCGCATCGCACGGTTCCTGAAGGGCGCGGGCGCGCGCAGAGTCGTCGGCATCGGCTCCGCCTTCGACCGGACGCGGCCGTTCACCCATCGCTCGGACATCGACCTGGTCGCCGACGGCATCCCGCCCCGGCGCTTCTACGCGGTGTCGGCCGAAGCCGCCTCCATGACCGGGTTCCCGCTGGACCTGACCGCCGGGGAGACGGCGGCGCCGGCGCTGCTCGCCGCCGTCCGCGAGCACGGAACCGAACTGTGACGCGCGAAGAGACGCTTCTCCGGCGGCTGGCCGCGGAGGTCACCAACGAGCTCGCCAGCCTGGAACGGCTCGCGCAGGAGCTGGCGGGCGCTCCGAGCGGACCCGACACCTATTCGCTGCGGGCTCGAGGATCGATCTTGCACGACTTCTACAGCGGGGTGGAGCGGATCTTCGTGCGCATCGCAGGCGAGCTGAACGGAGGCGTACCGCAGGCCGAGCGGTGGCATCAGGAGCTCCTCGGCGACATGGTCCTGGAGATCCCGAAGGTCCGGCCTGCCGTGATCGATGCCCAGCTATCGAAGGAGCTGGGCGAGTACCTGCGTTTCCGGCACGTCTTCCGCAACGTCTATGGATCGGGACTGGAAGCCGACCGCCTCCAGGCGCTGGCCGACCGCCTGCCCGCCACTCTGGCGGCCTTCCGTCAGCGCATCGGCGCGTTTCTCTCGTGGATGCTCGGCGATTTCCCGGCCTGAGCCCGCGCGGGGCGGCGGTCACAGCGCGGTCGGCGGCCACTCACCGGCCGCAGGGCGGTTCAGGGCGTCCCGCGGGCCTTCCGCAAGGCCGCACACCTTCCTGGCCTTCCGCGCGGCGCGCGCCCGGATCGCCGGCGTGACGTAGGCGGCGACCGCCCTCAGCGCCGTCGCCAGGACAGCCAGGTCGTCGCAGAACCCGGCCGGCGCGGCGTCCGGAATCGCGTCCAGCGGCACGATGAAGTAACCGAGGGCGGCGTGGGCGCACTCCCGTGCCCAGGCCGGCGTCTCCGCGGACACCGCCACGTACCTGAGCGCCAGCGCCCGTTCGACCACGGCGCTGCCGGCGTTCCGCGCGGCGGTGCGCAGCTTGTCCCGGAACGACGCCTCGCCGTACTCCGCCGCGTACTCCCCGGCACGCTCCGCACTCCCGGCCTCGGACGACCCTCTGCCGATCCGTCCGGCGGAGAAGGAATAGGCAAGCAGCAGGCCGGCGAGCCGCTGCCGCGCCTGCTGCGCCGAGCCGGCGGGGAGCGGGCGTTACGATCGGCCCCGTGCCACCCCGCGACGAGCTCCTGCGGGAGAACCGGACGCTGCGCGAGCGCATCTCGGGGTTGAGCGCCGCCATCCTGCGCATCAATGGCAGCCTCGACCTCGACACCATGCTGCGCGAGGTCCTGAACAGCGCCATCGCGCTGACCGGCGCCGTGCGGGGCGTGATCACTGCGGGCGACGACCCGATCTCGCAGGACTTCGTCACGTCCGGCTTCACCGCCGCCGACCTCCGGCGGATAGAGGAATGGGGGCCCGGCGGGCTGGATCTCTTCGACCACCTGGGCGGGCTTTCGGGTCCGCTCCGGCTCCCGAATCTGGCCGACTACGTGCGCTCGCTCGGCTACGCCACGGACCTGGTGCTGCCGGCGGCTTTCCTGGGCACGCCGATACGCCACCGGGACGTGCGCGTCGGCAGCTTCTTCCTCGGCGGGAAGGAAGAAGGCCGGGAGTTCACGGACGAGGACGAGGAGGTGCTGCTGCTGTTCGCATCGCAGGCGGCGGCGGCCATCGTCAACGCCCGCGCGCACCGCGACGAGCGGCGGGTGCGCGCCGACCTGGAGGCGCTGGTCGAGACCTCGCGTGTCGGCGTGGTCGTCATCGATCTCCGCACCGGCCGTCCGGTGTCGCTCAATCGCGAGGCGCGGCGGATCGTGGAGGGCCTGTGCATGCCGGGCGGCACGGTGGAGCAGCTCAAGGACGCGCTGATCGTGCGTCGCGCCGACGGACGCGAAGTCCCCCTCGCCGAGGCCCGGCTGGCGCAGGCGCTCCGGAGCTTGGGGACGGTGCGCGCCGAGGAGGTCGTGCTCTCCGTCCCCGGCGGGCGCAGCGCCACGGCCCTGGTCAACGCCACGCCGATCCGCTCCGTGGACGGCGCGGTGGAGTCGCTGGTCGTCACCATGCAGGACATGGCGCCGCTCCAGGAGCTGGAGCGGCTGCGGGCGGAGTTCCTGGGCATGGTCAGCCACGAGCTGCGCGCGCCGCTGACCTCGATCAAGGGCTCGGCGGCCACCGTGCTCGGCGCCTCGCCCGGCCTGGACCCGGCCGAGATGGTGCAGTTCTTCCGCATCATCGACCAGCAGGCCGACCACATGCGCGGCCTGATCGGCGACCTGCTCGACGCCGGACGCATCGAGACCGGCACCCTCTCGGTCTCCCCCGAGCCGTCGGAGGTGCCTGCGCTGGTGGACCAGGCGCGGAACACCTTCCTGAGCGGCGGCGGCGCGCACCGGGTCCTGCTCGACCTTCCGCCGGACCTTCCGCGGGTAATGGCCGACCGGCCGCGTATCGTGCAGGTCCTGAACAACCTCCTCGCGAATGCCGCCGCGTACTCCCCGGGCTCCGCTCCGATCCGGGTGGCCGCCCTGCGCGACGGCCTGCAGGTCGCGGTGTCGGTCGCCGACGAGGGCCGCGGCGTGCCGGCGGAGCGCCTGCCGCACCTGTTCAGCAAATACGCCGGCACCGGCGAGGGCGACCGCGAACCCGGCACCGGCGGCATCGGCTTGGGCCTGTCCATCTGCAAGGGGCTGGTGGAAGCGCACGGCGGCCGCATCCGGGCCGAGAGCGGCGGAGCCGGCCAGGGCACCCGGGTCACCTTCACGCTCCCGGCGGCGGAGGAACAGGGCCCGGCGGCCGGCCTCCCCGCCGACCGTCCGCGGCCCGCCCGGCACGGGCGCGACCCGGAGCGCATCCTGGTGGTCGACGACGATCCTCAGACGCTCCGCTACGTGCGCAACGCGCTCTCGGCCGCCGGCTACGCGCCGGTCGTCACCGGCGACTATCGGGACGTGTCCCGCCTCATCCGCACGGACAAGCCGCGGCTGGTGCTCCTGGACCTGATGCTGTCCGGGACGGACGGCATCGAGATGATGGAGCGGGTCCCGGAGTTGGCCGACCAGCCGGTCATCTTCATCTCCGGCTACGGTCGCGACGAGACGATCGCGCGCGCCCTGGAGACCGGCGCGGCCGACTACATCGTCAAGCCGTTCTCACCGACGGAGCTGACGGCACGCGTCCGCGCCGCCCTGCGCGGGCGCGCCGAGCCCGAACCGTTCGTGAGCGGCGACCTGGCCGTCCACTACGAGCGGCGCCAGGCGACGGTGGCCGGCCGGCCGGTGCGGCTGACGGCCACCGAGTACGAGCTGCTGCGCGTCCTGTCGCTCAACGCGGGGCGGGTGACCACCTACGACACGCTGCTGCGCCAGGTATGGGGCCGCCGGGAGACGGACGACACGGAGCTGGTGCGTACCTTCATCAGGAAGCTCCGCCGGCGGTTGGGCGACGACGCGGCCAGCCCGTCCTACATCCAGACCGAGCGCGGAGTGGGCTACCGCATGCTCGGCTGACGCCGGTCAGTAGCCGTTGCGCTCGACCGGCTCCACCGCCATCGCCGCCGGCGCGGCCAGCTCGCGCGGCTGCCGCCGCTCGGCCTCCTCGGAGGCCAGCCCCCGCTCCAGCGCCGCGCGGGCGGCCGTCATCAGCGACACGCCGCCGCGCCGGGCCGCCTCTTCCAGCCGCTCGCTCAACTCCGGCGACACCGCGATGCGCAGGTCCTCGTGGCCGGTGGGCAGGGTCCCCGCCTCGATCCTGGCCACCCGCTCCGCGGCGGTGCGCAGCGTCGCGTAGGCGGCCGTGTCTTCCTGCAGCATGTCGTCGACCCGCCGGCGCAGGCCGGCGCCTTGCAGCAGCGCCAGCGCCACCAAGCCGGCCAGCGCCGCCACCGTGACGATCACGATCGTCTCGGCGGTCAGCAGGTTCGTCAGTTCAGTCGGCAGTTCGATGGCCATGGCAGCCTCCCTTCAAGCGCGCCCCTGGATGATCGAGGCGCAACGCCACGCCCTATATATCGGCGGCGGGCGCCCCGACGGTGAGTCGGCACCCGGACTGGGCGGGTGATGTCCGGCCGAACCGGCGCCCCGGCGACCCGGGCATCGGCCCACGGGACGACGCGAGCAGGGTCCCCCGGACGCCCGGAGCCGAGGTCACGTTTCGGCCGATATGATGCCCGACACATGCGAACCGCACCGATCGGCCTCGTCCCGGGCGTGGGGCGATTCGTTCTCAACTGCGACCGGTCGGCCGGCGTGCGGAGGGACTGGACCTTGGCGGACGCCGTGGATGCCGGGGTGGTGGCGGACGCGGCGGCCCGCGCCGAGGTGGACCTGCGCGCGGAGGACTGGCCGGTCAGGGACCAGGGGACGACCGGCGCCTGCGTCGGGTTCGCGGCGGCGGACGGGGTGCTGCACTGGCACTACCGGCAGGCCGGGCTGCTGACCGGGGGCGAGCGGCCCTCGCCCCGGTTCATATGGATGGCCAACAAGGAGACGGACCTGCTCAACTCGTTCCCGACGACATTCATCGAGTCGGCGGGGACGCAGATCAAGCTTGCCCTGCGCGTGGCGCGGAAGTACGGGTGTGTGACCGAGAGCACGCTGCCCATGGACGGGTCGCTGAGCTCGCTGAGCACGGAGGCGTTTTATGCCCGGGCGGCGAAGTACCGGATCGCCAGCTACCACAACCTGGGGCGCGACCCGGAGCGGTGGCGGGCATGGATCTCGAACCAGGGGCCGGTGCTGGTGCGGGTGGTGGTGGACCGGACCTGGGAGCGGGCGGCGGCCGCGGAGGGTGAGCTGGACCGGTACCGGGAGGACGCCTCGGGCGGCGGGCACGCGGCCTGCCTGGTGGGCTACACGGGGACGCATTTCATCGTGCGCAACAGTTGGGGGGAGCGTTGGGGCGACGGCGGGTTCGCCTACGCGTCGGACGCCTATGCGGCGAGCGCCTTCGACGAGGCGTACGGCGCGGTTCTCTGAGCGGCCGCTCCCCGGCGTCCGCCGCGCGAAATCCGTCCCGGGATGAGACAATCGTGCGACATTTCGCGGCCATCGTGGGAGTGATGATGAAGCGCACGGTGCTGATCGTCGAAGACGAGCCGCGGATCGCGCACTGGCTGAAGGTCCGCTTCGAACGGGCAGGATTCGATGCGGAGGTCGCCCACGACGGGCGTGCCGGCCTGGCGCTCGCCCGCGCTCGCCCTCCGCACCTGGTCGTGCTCGACCTGATGCTGCCCAAGCTCGACGGCATGCAGGTGTGCCGCATCCTGCGGCGCGAGTCGTCGGTGCCGATCATCATGCTCACGGCCCGCGAGACGCGCGCCGACCGCATCGCGGGGCTGGACACCGGCGCCGACGACTATGTCGTCAAGCCGTTCGATCCCGATGTCCGGCCCCGACCGTGGTACGGTGAACGTCCTTGATTCATGGAGCCCGGTTCGCCCGGTACAGACCAACGGGGTCGCGTCCACAACGAAACTCCTTGCGGAAAGCGAACCGGGCTCCTTCATCCCACACAAGGAGTTGAAGCACGGTCTGGCCCCCGGCGGGTGCCTTTGGCGGTTGCGTTCACAACCCCTCCCACGAAAGCCGCCGGGGGCTGTTTCTCCGGCGCCGGCGGACTGCCCGTCTACAGGCCGCCGAACAGGCGCTCGGCCGCCTCGCGGGCGCGCTCCGCACGGTCGTCGGCGGCCGGACCGGGGCCGGTCCCCTGCCTCACCTTGAAGTACTCGCAGAAGTTCGACCGGTCCTTCTGCGCCACCGGCTCGGCGATCGACTCCCGGCACTCCATGTGCACGGACTTGTCGTAGAAGCGGCAGTTCAGGCAGACGTGCGCGTCCTTGCCGCAACTCGCGCAGGTCGTCGTGCGGAATATCTCCAGGTCCGGATTGAACGCCGCGCCGCACGAGAAGCAGCTACCCACGACAGCGCGATCATAGTGCCGGCGCGCGCTTCTTGACCAGCGCCCGCCGGTCGGGTTGGGATGCGTCCATGCCCAGGCGATGCGTGTACGCGGCCAGCTTCGACCCGATCACCAACGGCCACCTGTGGGTGGTGGAGCAGGGGGAGCGGCTGTTCGATGAGCTGATCGTCGCCATCGGCACGAACCCGGACAAGCGCTACGAGTTCTCGATCGCCGAGCGCCTGGCGCTGGTCCGCGCCTCGCTGGCCGGCCACACCAAGGCGACGGTGGAAACCTACGAGAACCGCTTCCTGGTGGAGTACGCGCGGTCGCGGGGCGCGGAGTTCGTGCTGCGCGGCATCCGCACGGAGCTCGACTACCAGTACGAGCGGTCGATGAAGTACATCAACAGCGACCTGGACGCGGGCGTGGTCACCGTGTTCCTGATGCCCCCGCGCGAGATCGCCGAGGTGAGCTCCAGCGTGGTGAAGGGACTGATCGGGCTCAGCGGATGGGAGACGGTGCTGGCCAAGTACGTGCCGCCGGCCGTGCACACCGCGTTCGTGGAGCGCTTCAGCTCGCCGGCGGCGCAGGCTCCGGCGGAGGATCGCTGACCGCCCCGCGGCGGCCCAGCTCCGGGTAGCGCCACCGGACCAGCGCCAGTCCGGAGAGCCCGATCAGCGCGAAGCCGGCGAGCGCGGCCTGCGGGCCGATCCGCTCCGCCACCAGTCCCAGGATCACGTTGCCCAGGGGGTTGACCCCGATCGCCAGGCCGACCACCCCCAGCGCGCGCCCGCGCAGCGCGGGCGGCGCCGAGCGCAGGGTGATCAGGATTTGCATGGACGCGAAGCCGGAAAAGCCGATGCCGCCGGCCAGCAGCAGCCCCACCGACAGCAGGTAGCCGCCGGACAGCGCGAAGCCACAGATGCAGACGAACAGGCTGGACATGCCGGCGAAGAACACCCATGGCGGCCGCCTGACGGCGCGCGCGGCCAGGGTGACCGAGCCGGCCAGCGCGCCGACTCCCCAGGCGGCCACCAGGATCCCGAAGCGCAGCGCGTCGGCCGCCAGCACCTCGCGGGCGATCACCGGCACCATCTGGTGGAACGGGAACGCGAAGAAGTTGGAGACCAGGGTGACCGCCACGGTCGCCTGCAGGGCGCGCTGGCCGCGCAGCGTGGCCAGCCCGTCGCGCAGGCGCGCGGCGATCGACAGCCGCTCCGGGGCCGCGGCCGGCCGCGGCGGGCGCTGCCCGCCGGTGGGGAGGAGGACGAGCGAGGCGGCGTGCATGACGGCCAGCCCCGCGTAGGCGACCGCGAAGCCGCCGGTGCGGGTGAGGACGCCGGCGATCAGCGGCCCGGCGATCAGGCCGGCGGTAAACGTGATCGTGTCGACCGGTACCGCGGTGGTCAGCTCGCGCGGCTCGAACAGCTCTGTGTACAGCGAGCGGCGGTTGGCGAAGTCGAAGCTCCACACCGCCCCGACCAGCCCGATCACGAGGTGGGCGCTCCAGGGGACGGGCGCGGCGAGCGCCAGGTAGGCGGCGTAGGCGGCCACGATGGCCAGGGTGAGGCTCTGCGTGATGCGCAGCAGGCGCAGGCGCGAGACGCGGTCGGCCAGCGTCCCGCCCACGTACGCCAGCAGCAGCATGGGCAGCCCGCGGGCGGCGGCCAGGGCGGCGACGGCGGCGACCGAGTCGGTGAGCTGCAGCACCAGCCACGACAGCACCACCAGCTCGTAGGCGCGGGTGGCGTACCACAGCGCCGAGGAGGCCACCAGCCGCCGAAAGCGCGGCCTGGCAGCCAGGAGCTGCCACCCGGATACCGGCGGTCCCGGCGCGCTGCCCGGATCGCTCAGGTCAGGTGGCTCAGGTTCTGCTGCACGGCTTGCAGCTCGACTCGGGCATCGGCCAGGCGCTGCCGCTCCCGCTCGACCACCTCGGCGGCGGCGTTGTTCAGGAAGCCGGCGTTGGCGAGCTTCTTTTCCGAGCCGCCGATCTGGCGCTGCAGGCGGTCGCGCTGCTTGGCCAGGCGCTGCCGCTCCACCTCGACGTCGACCACGTCCAGCAGGTGGAGCTCGTGATCGCCGACGACCGCGGACGCGGAGCCTGCCGGGGGCGCGCCGCCGGCCGCGAAGCGGAGCGACCGCAGGCCGGCCGCGCGGCGGATCAGCCCCTCGTAGGCGTCGAGCCGGGAACCCCCGCCGCCGTCGCCGGTGGGCCGGATGATGGCGTCGAGCGGCTTGCGCGCCTCCACGCCGTGCCGGGCGCGCAGGTCGCGGACCGCGCGGGCGACGCCGCGCAGGCGGTCCACGTCGGCTTCCAGCGCCGCGTCCTCGAGCAGCGCGTCCGGCCGCGGCCAGTCCGCGACCGCCAGCAGCTCCGCGTCGGCCGGCTGCCAGCCGGCGATGCCGCGGCGCGGCGCCAGCTCGCGCAGCCGCGCCCACAGGGTCTCGCTGATGAACGGCACGAACGGATGCAGCAGGCGCAGCGTGCCGTCCAGCACGGCCGCCACGGTCTGGCGGGCCGCATCGGCGTCCGCATCGTCAGCGCCCGTCGCGTCAGCGGCGCCGGACAGCCGCGGCTTGATCAGCTCCAGGTACCAGTCGCAGAGGTCGCCCCAGAAGAACTCGCGCACGGTGGCCAGCGCCGCCGACGGACGGTAGCTTGAGAGCTGCTCCTGCACGGCCGCGCAGGTGCGCGACAGGCGCGACAGGATCCAGTGGTCCTCGCTCTCGAGCTCGCCGAGCGCCAGCTCCCGGTGGCGGTAGCCGCGCAGGCTGATGAACGCGAAGCGGGCCGCGTTCCAGAGCTTGGTGCAGAAGGAGCGGCCGACGTCGAAGCGGTCGCTGATCAGGGTCGCCCCCGGCAGGTCGGGCATGGTGCCCAGCACGTCGAACTCCTTGCCGGTGTCCGGGCACAGGTAGGTGAAGATGGTCTGGCCGTGCTCGGCGGTGGCCAGCTCGATGGTCTTGCCCGTGAACGGCGACACGGCCTGCACCGGCAGGCGGATGTCCTGGCTGCCGGTCTGCAGCTCGCACATCACGTAGCGCAGCGCGTCGGCGCCGTAGCGCTCGATGATGTCGACCGGGTCGATGCCGTTGCCGGCCGACTTGCTCATCATCTCGCCCTTGCCGTCCAGGATGTTGGCGTGCACGAAGCAGTGCTCGAAGGGCAGGTCGCCCAGGTTGTACATGCCGGCGATCACCATGCGCGCTACCCACAGCGTGATGATGTCGCGGCCGGTCACCAGGCAGGAGCCGGGGTAGTAGTAGCTCAGGCAGTCCTCGCCTCCGGCCGCGCCGAGCGGCGGTTGGCCGGGGTCGACCGGAGCGTCGCCGGGATCGGGCCATCCCAGGGTGCTGTGCGGCCACAGCGCGCTGGAGAACCAGGTGTCCAGCACGTCGGGGTCCTGCTCGAAGCCGAGCTCGGCCAGCTCCCCCGCCAGCTCGCGCTCTGCCTCCGCGTCGCGCAGGCAGAGGTCGATCTCCACCTCGGCGGACGCGGGCGCCGCGGCCGCCTCGCCCACCGTGAGGGAGCCGCCCTCGCGTCCGATCGCGTCGGTGACCTCGCGGAGCTGCACGGCCACGTCCTCGCGGCCGCGGAGGCGCCCGGCCAGGTCGAGCGCCTGCCGCAGCCGGCCGCCCGTGCAGCGCGCGGTCCAGATCGGGATCTGGTGTCCCCACCAGAGCTGCCGGCTGATGTTCCAGTCGCGCTTTTCGCCCAGCCAGTCCAGGTAGGTGCGAGCGTAGCGGTCGTCCGGGAAGAAGGCGAGCTTGCGCCCGGTCGGCGAGCGCCATTCGCCTGCCACCGCGTCGATCGCCACCTGCGCCAGCCCGGGGACGGTGGCCTCGTTGGCGGTGCCGCGCCCCACGGTGACGCCGCCGGGCACGTCGCCCATGCGCAGGTACCACTGCCGCGACAGGTAGGGCTCGATGGCGGTGCCGGAGCGGTCGGAGTGGCCGATCTCGACCCGGTGCGGCTCGATGCGGTCCAGCAGGCCGGCGCTCTGGAGGTCGGCCACCACGCGCGTGCGTGCCTCGGAGCGGTCGAGGCCGGCGTAGGGGCCGGCCACGCCGTTCAGGGTGCCGTCCGGCTGCAGGATGTTGATCAGGCCGATGCGGTCCTGGTGGCGCTGCCACACCTCGTAGTCGTTGGGGTCGTGGCCGGGCGTGATCTTCACGCAGCCGGAGCCCACCTCGGGCTTGGCCCACTCGTCGGTGATCAGCGGTATCTCGCGGTCCAGCAGGGGCAGCCGGATCAGGCGGCCGGCCGCGGCCATCTCCGCCAGCCGCATCAGTCCGTCCAGGTGGGTCTCGCGGCGCCGGCGGAGTCCGGCGAGCTGCTCCTCCAGGGCCGGCCGCTCGCGTTGCGGGGCGCGGGCGGCGCGCTCTGCCAGGCGCTCGATGGCGCGGTCGAGCGCCGCGCGCGGGTCGGGGTGGCAGGCGACGGCGGTGTCGCCGAGCATGGTCTCCGGGCGGGTGGTGGCCACCACCACGTGGGCGGGCTCGCCCGGCTCGGGGTCGATCACGGGGTAGCGCAGGTGCCAGTAGGCGCCGTCCACGGTGCGGTAGCCGATCTCGTCGTCGGAGACCGCGGTGCGCAGGGCGCAGTCCCAGTTGACCAGCCGCGTGCCGCGGAACACCAGCCCGTCGCGGAACAGCGCCAGGAAGGTGTGGCGCACGGCGCGCGAGCAGACCGCGTCCATCGTGAAGCGCTGCCGGTCCCAGTCGCAGGAGCAGCCCATCGCCCGCTGCTGCTCGACGATGCGCTGCTGGTAGCGGTCCTTCCACTCCCAGATGCGCCGCACCAGGGCGTCGCGGCCGATGTCGTGGCGGGTCTTGCCTTCCAGCTCCAGCAGGCGCCGCTCGATCACGGCCTGCGTGGCGATGCCGGCGTGGTCGGTGCCGGCCATCCACAGCGTGTTGTCGCCCAGCATCCGGTGCCAGCGGATCAGCAGGTCCTGCATGACGTTGTCCATGGCGTGCCCCATGTGCAGGGCGCCGGTGACGTTGGGCAGCGGCATCATCACCACGTAGCGGCCTTCGCGGCCGTCGGGGGTCGCGCTGAACGCGCACGCGGCCGTCCAGCGCTCGGTCGCCTCCCGCTCGGCCGTGGCGTGCTCGTAGCGCGTCGGCAGCGGCTCGTCCGCGAGCGGCGGTCGTCTTTCGGTTGTCGGGTCCATGTCGTTGCCCGATCGTAGCCGGACGAAGCCCGATGCGTAACTACGGCAGACGCCGCTCGTCGCCGATCACGGCCACGCGGCACGATCGCTTGTCGAGTCCCGGTCGCTGGCCGCACCTTTGAGTGCGCGACGCATGATCGAGGTTCGCGAGGTCGTGAAGCGCTACGGCGATCACCTGGCCGTGGACGGGGTCTCGTTCCGGGCGCAGTCGGGCGAGATCTTCGGGCTGCTGGGCCCCAACGGCGCCGGCAAGAGCACGATCATCCGCATGATCATGAACATCCTGGCCCCGGACGCGGGCCGGGTGCTGTTCGACGGCCGGCCGCTGGCGGAGGCGGACAAGGAGCGCATCGGCTACCTGCCGGAGGAGCGCGGCCTGTACCAGCGGCAGACGGTGCGGGAGGTGCTGACCTACCTGGCGGCGCTCAAGGGCGTGCCGGCGGCGCGCTCGGCGGCGGCGATCGCCGCGTGGCTGGAGCGGTTCGAGCTGGCGGACTGGCGCGACCGGCGGGTCGAGCAGCTCTCCAAGGGGATGGCGCAGAAGGTGCAGTTCATCGCCGCGGTCGTGCACGACCCTGCGATCGTCTTCTTCGACGAGCCGTTCTCGGGCATCGACCCGGTGTCCACCGACGTGCTGCGCGCGGCCCTGATGGAGCTGGCGCGGGCCGGCAAGACGGTGCTGTTCTCCACCCACCTGATGGACCAGGCGGAGCGGATCTGCGAGCGCGTGCACATCATCGACCGCGGCAGGACCGTGGTGGCGGGCCGGCTGAGCGAGGTCAAGGACCGCTTCGGCACCGGCAGCATCCAGGTGGAGGTGGACGGCGACGCCGGCTTCCTGCGCGGCGACCCGTTGGTGGCCGGCTTGACCGGCTATCCGAACTACGTCGAGATCGAGCCGGCCGAGGGGGTCGCGCCGGAGCAGATCCTGAGGCTCCTGGTCGACCGCGTGCGCGTGCGCCGCTTCGAGGTGGTCGCCCCCTCGCTGCACCGCATCTTCGTGGAGCGCGTGCAGCGGTGAGGAAGCTGTGGCCGTATAATCGCGTCCCATGAGCACCGCGACCGCGCGCTTCGACTTCCCGCCGCTGGCCGAGGTTCGCAGGAACTTCCGCGTCAAGTGGTACCGCTGCCCGATCGACCCGGCCGTGCTGCGCACGCTCATGCAGCGCAGCGACCTGCAGGGTGCCTTCCAGACCCTCGGCCACCTGGGGCTGTTCGCCGTCACCGGCGCGGCCACCGCGTACTGCTTCATCCGCGGGCTGTGGGTGCCGTTCGCGATCGCGCTCTGGTGCCACGGCACCGTGGGCACCTTCTTCCGCGGGCTGGCCGTGCACGAGCTCGGCCACGGCACCGTGTTCCGGACCCGCTGGCTGAACCGCTTCTTCCTGCGCGTCCTCAGCCTGCTGTCGTGGTGGAACCACCACGAGTACGCGATGAGCCACACCTACCACCACCGCTACACCCTGCACCCGGACGGCGACCGCGAAGTGCTGCTGCCGCTCGACCTGGGCCTGTCGGCGCGGTCGGTGGTGCAGATGCTGACCGTCAACGTCGACGGGCTGTTGCGGGTGGTGGGAGCCGCCGTGCGCATGGCGCTGCCGCGCTACAACCTGAAGGTGACCGGCATCCGCACCAGCGAGTGGACCAGGGCGCTGTTCGCGATCGCCCCGGACGTGGAGCGCCGGGCCGTGCGCTGGGCGCGCCTCACCATCGCCTTCCACGCCGCGCTCCTGGCCGTCTCCGCGGCGACCGGCGCCTGGTGGCTCTCCATCGTGCTCACCGGCTACCTGTTCGTCGGCAACTGGCTGACCTATCTGTGCGGCAAGCCCATGCACGCCGGGCTGCGCGACAACGTCCCCGACTTCCGCCTGTGCGTGCGCTCCAACACCCTGCATCCGTTCATCTCCTTCCTGTACTGGCGGATGAACTGGCACGCCGAGCACCACATGTTCGCCGGCGTCCCCTGCTATAACCTCAAGAAGCTGGCGGCCGTGATCGCCGGCGACATGCCGGTGCCGCGCACGCTGCTCGGCTCGTGGCGGGAGATGCTGGCCATCGAGAAGCGCCGCGCGCAGGACCCCGAGTATCAGTTCGACACGCCGCTGCCGCCGACGGCACGTCCCGCCGTGGTGAGTCAGGACCAGGTGCGGCTCCCCGCCGACGACCGCGTGAAGCTGGAGGCCTCGATCGGCGAGCTGGCCCCGCAGGGGCAATAGGTCGGCCGCACCGGTGAGCAAGCTCTGGCTGGTCTGTTGCAAGGAACTGCGCATGACGGCCGTGACCAAGGGGTTCCTGATCACCACGCTCACCGGCCCCTTCATCATCGCCGCCCTGTTTGCGCTGCCGTCGGTGCTGGCCCGGAATGCGGCCGACGACGTCTCCGCGTTGCAGGGGCGGACACTGGCCCTGGTCGGCGCGGGCGACCTGCTGCCGCCGATCCGGAACGAGCTTGCCCCGCTCGGCATCGCCGTCGAGGAGGCAGGCGAGGCGGAGCCGCTGGCCGGCCGGGTACGGGCCGGCGACCTGGACGGCTACGTGATGTTCCCGGCCGACCCGCTCGGCGAGGAGGATCCCCGCTACTTCAGCGACGAGGCGGTGGACGTCGCCCTGCGTGCGCTGGTGGATGGCGTGATCGGCCGCGCGGTCGTGCAGGGCCGCCTGCAGCGCGCCGGGCTGGACGCGGAGCGCATCACCGCCCTGACGCGCCAGCCGCGCCTGCAGGCGCTGCTGCTGGACGAGGAGGGGGCGGTCGAGCAGGACCTGGAGGAGTCGTTCCTGGTGGTGACGGCGTTCGTGGGACTGCTCTACATGATGCTCATCCTGTACGGCCAGTCGATCAGCCGCGCGGTGCTCACCGAGAAGACCGGCAAGACCGCGGAGATCATGCTGTCCTCGCTGCATCCCTTCGCGCTGCTGGCCGGCAAGCTGGCGGGACGGGGGGCGGCGGGCGTGCTGCAATACCTTGCCTGGATGCTCATCGCCCTGCTGGTGATCGAGGTGCTCGGGCCGCTGGCGGGCGTGTCGGTTCCCCCGGTCGTGCAGCCCGGCAACCTGCTGACGCTGCTGGTGTTCTTCGCGCTGGGGTTCCTGCTGTACTCGGCCGCCTTCGCGATGGCCGGCGCGATCGCCGCCGACGAGCAGAACCTCGGGCAGCTCCTGTGGCCGGTGATGGTGGCGCTGGTGGTGCCGATGCTGGTGATGCCGTCGGTGCTGATCAGTCCCGACGGGACCGTCGCCGTCGTGCTGTCGCTGGTCCCGGTGACGGCGCCGGTGGTGATGTTCATGCGCGTGCTGGTCGGCGAGCCGGGCGCGCTGCAGGTGGCCGTGTCGGTGGCCGGCATGGCCGTGGCGACGGTGGGCGCCGTGTGGGCCGCCGCCAAGGTGTTCCGGCTCGGGATCCTGCTCACCGGCACGAAGGGCACCCTCGGCCAGGTCGCGCGCCTGCTGCGGGCCTGAAAGGCTCGCGAGGGCCGCCCGCACAGGCGCGAGTGGGATGGTGTTCCAACCACGTCCGTGAGCGTCGGGACGGAGTAGGATCGAGATGAAACTCAACGAACGAGAGCAAGCTTTCTGGGACGATTCTGTTCGGGGCGGATCTGACCGGCGCAACCTCACCGGCGCGGACCTGACCGGCGCCCCGCGTCGGCCTTGCGAGCGTCCGTTGCGCCGCGTCATGAGTACGCTCCTGAAGTGGCAGCCGCGTCGGTTTCATCGCCGAAGGTCTCCCGATAGAGCGCCTCGACCCGGCTGATCTCTTCATCGGTCAGCCGTGCGAATTCTCTCGACCGTCCCCGGTGGGAAAGGTTGCCGCCGTTCTGGCGCAGAAACCGGAACAGGAGATTGGACAGACGTTCCGGCATGTCGACGATCGAGCTCACCCCTGCGTTGAACGCATCGTACTGTTGTAGATACTTGGTTTCCTCCGGCAGGTCGTGTTCGACGGTGTGCTGCACGCACCCGTACAGGAACTCTGCGTGCGGCGTGGCATCGAAGAACCGGTAGAAGTCGGCCGTGTCGTTCAGCACGGTCACGTTGCCGCGTTCGGTCGGGTTCCAATCGACTACGGGCAACAGTCTCTTCCAGTAGTCCTCCAGGGTCGTGCGGTACTCGCGGATTCTGTCCAGAATCGCTGCCGAGACGGGAAACGTGACGCCGGGGGGGTTGAAGCCCCGCTCGGCCAGGACGTGGTGGATCAGGTAGCGGTGCATTCTGCCGTTGCCATCCTCGAACGGATGGATGTAGACGAATCCGAATGCCAGAACCGCAGCGGCCAGCACCGGATCGAGGTCCCGTGCCGCCGTCCGGTCGAAGGCGATCAGGCCATCGACGAGATCCGACAGATCCTCCGGCCTCGCGCATACGTGGTCGGGGATTGGCTGTTGGGTGTACCGATCCCGCTCGCCGACGAATCCTCCTTCGTTTCTGAGACCGAGTTGCACGAAGCGCGCATCGCCGATCACGATCTCCTGCAGGCGGAGCAGTTCGTCGAAGTCCAGCGGCTGCGTGCCCGCTTGACCGATCGCGCGGCTCCAGCGCTGGATGCGGTTCTGCGGGGGGCGTTCGCCTTCGATGACGAAGCTCGCCCGGGAGTCCTTGATCAGCAGAAACGCCGCGGCGCGCGCCATCAGGTCCTGCGGCACCGCAGCGCTGGCTTCTCGTGCAATTGAAGGCAGGTCCAGCTTGATGAAGCGGTCCAGCGCCTCGGTCCGGGACACGAGGGGGCAGAACTCGGGGATACCGGGCAGGTTGTTCTTGACGCGATGGCGCGTCGAATTCTCGGCCGCGGCGGGGAACTGCAGTCGCGGGTCGAGAACCGGTGGGTAGGCGCCGCGGTCGGCGTTCGGCAGATCAAGCCTCCTGCCGGTGAGCCATTCGTACAGGAACCAGACGCGCCGTGCGTAGGCGCCGGTGGGCGAGGCTCTGACGACTGCCTCGATCGGCGCGGGCCCGGTGGCGCGAAACAGCCGCTTGAGCACGGCGAGATCGAGTCCCTCGTGTTTCAGAGCGAAGGTCAGGTGCCCTGCCAGGCTCGGCGGAGGAGCGTGCCGTGGCGAAAAGATCCGCCATCCGGCCTGTGCCAGGAACCGATGCCGCTCACCGGTGGCACTCAACGTGCGCGGAAGTGGCACGTGCAGATCGTATGCGTCGATGAGTGCCGCGTAGCCGGCCGGAGTCGCAGTTACCGGCAAGCGCTGTTCGCGAAAAACCCTTATGGATTGTGAAAAACGATCCTCTTGAGCCACTCTCTTCGAATTGTTCTTCTTTAGCCTCGTGTTCCTATGTGATTGGTATCGCGGATCGCGCGACGACGTGATGTATCGCGAAAAACGATAACAATCTATGACTTATGATAATTAAATCGGAAATCCATGAAGAACAATAACGTGGGGGCAGCGATCTGTCAATCCGCGCTGGCTCGTCCTCGCTGCACCCCCTTCGCGCTGGTGACCGCCGCCAAGGTGTTCCGGCTCGGGATTCTGCTCACCGGCACGAAGGGCACCCTCGGCCAAGTCGCGCGCCTGCCGCGGGCCTGAGGTCCGGGAAGAGGCCCGCGCCCCGCTTATGGCCCGCCGGCGGCCTGCCGCGCCAGGGCGATGCCGGCCGCGGTCGCCAGCAGGCAGGTGCCGACGTTCAGGACGACGTTGCCGGCCAGGGCCAGCCAGCGGCCGCTGCTCCACAGCAGCGCCGACTCGTAGCTAAAGGCCGAGAACGTGGTGAAGGCGCCCAGGAACCCCACCATCGCGATCAGCCGGAACGCGCTGCCGGGAAGCGCCCGCTCCGACAGCATGGTGGCCAGAAAGGCGAGCGCCAGCGAGCCGGCGACGTTGACCGCCAGGGTACCGTACGGAAACGAGTCGTCGCGCGCCTGCAGCCAGCCGGTCACCAGGAAGCGCGCCACGGCGCCAAAGAAGCCTCCCAGGCCGACCAGCAGTCCGTCGCGCAGCAACCCGCTCACCGGAGCCCCGCGTCGATGACCCGCCGCTCGGTGACAATGTGGTCGAGTGGCTGGTCGTGGGCATGCGGACGCACCGAGTCGACCATCTGCGCCTCGAAGGCCAGGCCGATGCGGTGCGCCCCCGCGCAGCGGGCCAGGAAGCGGTCGTAGTAGCCGCCGCCGTAGCCCAGCCGATAGCCGGCCGGATCGAAGGCGAGCCCCGGCACCAGCACCGCGTCGATCGACGCCGGATCCACCAGCGCGGCCGTGGCCGGCGGCTCCATGATGCCCAGGCGGCTGCGCACCAGCGGCGTGCCGGCCAGGAGCATCGCATCCATGCACCCGGCGTCCGCGACCCGCGGTGCGGCCACCCGGTGCGTGCGGCGCAACTCGTCGATCAGCCCGGCGGTCTCCACCTCGCTGCGGAAGCTCACGTAGACCATCACGGTGTGCGCGCCGGCCGCGGTCAGCAGGGTCCGCGCGCGGCCGCAGATGCGAGCGCTCAGCCGCGCGCGGTCCGACGGCGGGACCGCGTCCCGGATGCGGCGCGCCCGCTTACGCAGGCCGCTGCGGTCAGCCCGACCCGGCGCCATCGGTCCGCAGCGTCCCGCTGACGATCCCCGGCACGGCCGGGCGGCGGGCGCTCGGTGGTCGGCTCACGGTACCGCCATGATGGTAGTGGATCGATGGCAATCAATGGACGGGCCGGCCTTCGCGGGACCGGGTCCCGACAAGACCCGAAACGATACGTAAACGACCATCAACTGTTTGATGACGTTATGAATTGGACAGGT
Source organism: Spirochaetia bacterium (assembly GCA_965208175.1). Classification (GTDB taxonomy): domain Bacteria; phylum Spirochaetota; class Spirochaetia; order SZUA-6; family Bin103; genus CATQHW01. The sequence goes on from CBDBOG010000003.1 coordinate 508,244, forward strand.
ACATGGACGGTCATCCGCGTATAAGATGGACCTGTCATGCACGGTGATGTCCCGGTTCAAGCGCCGGGGGCGCGTCCATGGTGAGCGTCATGGTCCTTCCCGGAAGGGCCTCCTCACCCCCGGGTGGGAGCTTCACGACCTGCTGCGAGCGCGTGGTCGGCTTTCCATCCCTTTGACCGCCGTCGTGTCCCGGGCTCCGGCCGTGCTTGCCGGTACCGTCATCGCCGTGCTGCTCGCGTCGTGCGAGGAGCCGGCTATGCTGAGCGCGTCGGTGCATCGGTCCGTGCTGCTCGGCGACTACGCAAACCCGCCCCTCTGGGAGTGGAGCGGCAGCGCGCCGACGGTGGCCGCCGTCGAGGTGTCCCTGAACGGTGGGCCGTATCGGCGCCTTGATCCCCATGCCACGTCCTACCGGCCGCCGCGTCCGCTTGCTCCCGGACGCCACACCCTGACCGTCCGCGTGCGCACCTCGGGCGTGGCCGGGTTCGACCTGCACGCGTCCGCCGCGGCAGTCGTCGCGGCGCTGCCGGGACGGCCGCCGGTTCCCGGCGATCCGTGTTATCCCGCCGGAGCGGCCGCCGTCGGATGCGGGGGTTCGAGCGACGGCCAGTGGCCGCTGCGCCGGATGCGGCTGCCGGAGGTGTGGCAGGCGCTCGCGGCCCACGTGCTGCCGGAGCCGGAGCCGGTGATGGTGGCGGTGCTGGACACCGGCTACGTCCCGCACCCGGAGCTGCTGCCCAATCTGGACACCGCGGCCGGCTACGACTTCGTTCGTGACCCCGAGGCCGGCGCCGACGGCGACGGCATCGATCCCGACGCCACGGATCCCGCAACCGGCGGCCCCTGGCACGGGACGGCGATGGCCGGCGTCATCGCCGCGCAGACCGACAACGGCATGGGCCTGGCCGGCATGGGGTGGCCGTGGGGCCGCTCGCGGGTGACGATCATGCCGGTGCGCGTGGTGGCGCACCGCGGCGCGACGAGCTACGACGTGGCACAGGGCCTGCTGTACGCCGCCGGGCTGGAGAACGACTCCGGCCGCGTCCCGGGCCGGCCGGCGGAAATCATCAACCTCAGCTTTGCGGACTCCCTGCCGGGGCCCCCCGACGAACTCCTGGAGGAGGTCCTGCGCCGCGTCACCGAAGCGGGCGCCATCGTGGTGAGCGCCGCGGGCAACCACGGTTCCGCGGTGCGCGCCCCGGCCAACTCCCGCTACACCGTGGCGGTGGCGGCCTCGGGGATCGACGGGTCGCTCGCGCCCATGTCCAACTCCGGCCCGGAGACCGACGTCATCGCACCCGGCGGCGACAGCCGGGCGGGGGTGCCGACGCTGGGCGCGGGCAGCCCCGGCGCGGTGCCGTGGATGGTCACCGTGGACCATGGGACGTCGATCGCGGCCGCACACGTGAGCGGCGTCCTGGCCCTGCTGGCCGGCGTCGCCCCCTCCCTCACCCTGAGCGACGTGCGGGCGATGCTCGCGCGTGCCGGGGACGGACTGCCGGGCGCCGGTCTGCTGGACGCGTTCGGCCTGTTCGGCTCCTATCCCGGAGCCTCCTACGGACGCCATCTGCGCTCCGACGGACGCTTTCGCGATCCCGGTGCTACTCCTCGGGGCGCATCGGCACCAGGCGTCGATCCACACAGCTTGATCGTGCGCTTCCGCGATGGCGACACGGCTGGCGGCGGCTATTCGCTGCTGCGGCTGGACGACGGTGAGGACCGCGAGCTGGCCAAGGCCCGGCTCCGGGATGATCCTGCGGTGGCGTCCGTTCACGACAACCGGATCTATCTGCCGGCCGTCGTCCCGGCGGAGTAGCGGCCGGCCTCAGCGTCGCTCCCGCAGCCACACGCGCACGCGCGGGTGGTCGAGCGCGTCCGGGTTGAGCACGTGGTCGGGCTGGCGCCCGTGCACGGCGTCGGTCACCTGCTCGAAGGTCTTGGCATCCAGGCGCGCGGAGGACTCCACGGTGATGCCGCCCGAGTGGTTGGTGGCGATGATGCGCGGGTGGTCGCGGTGGATGGCGCGCGGGCCGTCCACGGGGTCGTCGACCACGTAGTAGAAGATCTTTCCCTCCTCGACGGCGCGGTGCGCCCCGTCGTCGTCCACCAGCGTCCCGCGGGATGGATTGATCACGGACGCGTGCGGCTGCATGAGGGCGAGATGCTCGTAGCCCACCACCGGGTCGGCCCCGGAGACGTGCACGCACACGGTGTCGCAGCGGCGGAACAGCTCCTCCGGCTCCGCCACCGCCTCGGCGCCGAAGCGGGCGGCGAGCTCTGCGATGTCGTCGCGGATGTCGTACACCAGCAGCCGGCCGCGCTCGCCCAGCAGCGGGACGGCCCGCTTCGCCACCTCCTGACCGATGCGCCCGAACCCGTAGAGCCCGAGGCAGGAGCCCTGTACGTCGAAGCAGCGGATCACCCGCCAGTCGCCGGAATGGGCCATCCGGTTGAAGGTGTAGGTGCGCTTCATGGTGGCCATCCACTGCGCGATCGTGTACTCGGCCACGGTATCCATGTGCACGGGGGTGACGGTGACCGGCACGCCGCAGCGGGTGGCGCCGGTCAGGTTGACCTGGTCGAAGCCGACGCCCCAGCGCGCCACGACCCGAAGGTCGCCGGCAGCGGCGTAGAAGTCGTCGGAGAAGAAGGTGCCGTCGGCGATCACGGCGACCAGTCCCGGCGCGTGCTCGGGGGTCAGCGGGGCGGGCAGCTCCTCCACGTCGGCAAGCTCGCCCAGGCGGGCGATGCCCGCCCGGCGGGCATCGGAGGAGAACTCCGGGTTCTGCAATTGGCGGCTGATGTAGATGCGCATGGCTCCGTCATTGTGCCGCGTCGGCGCCTCCTGTGCATGCCGGCTCCAGCAGGTCGTCGATGGTCACGCCGAGCGCCTTCGCAACGCCGTGCAGGGCCTTGATCGAACCTGGCTTCCTGCCGGTCTCGATGGCTGAAAGATAGGATCTTCCGATCCCGGCCGCGGCAGCGAGGTCGCACGCTTTCAATCCGCGGTGCTCACGCCAGACGCGCACGGCGTTCTCGCCGGCCGCCAAACGTCTGACTACGTCTTCCGGCACCCAATCCTGGTCAGGATCGTCGAGGATGCGCCGCAGGATCGCCGCGTCGACGGCGTCTTCGTCAGCGGCATCGAGCAGTGCGCGGTATTCCGCGAGCGGAATCTCGACGCACTGCTCGCCGTCGCGCATGAAGGTCTGAAACTGGCCTTTCATCGGTATGCCTCCCCGCGCGGCAGGATCGCCGCGACAGTCACCACATGTGCCTCCGTGTCGAGACTATACAGCACGCGCCAGTGTCCGATACGAAGCCGGTAACCATCGACTGCGGTCAGCCGGCTGACGTTGTTGTTCGCCGCATACGGGTCCAAGGCAAGCCCCCTGATCTTGCCGACGATCGTGTGCGCGACGTTCTTGGGCACCCTGCGGAGCCGCCGCCTCGCGGCCCTGCTGTATTCGACTTCGAACCCACCGCGCATGGCGAGATGCTCTGACCGCCAAGACCCGCGCGAGGCGCCGGTGGAGGGCGCCACGCGCGGGGTAACGGTTCGCGAGAAAGACTACGAGCAGGTGTTGGCGGCGCCGGGCGTCGCTGTCATCGCGCGGAAGTCCAGGCCGTTGTCGTCGCTGTCGAAGCCGGCCGGAAACCTGCCGACCGAGGTCGCGTCGGTGTCGGGATCCTGCGGCGCCGGCGAGCCTTCGCCCGCGCCGGGAACGACGCCCTCGTAGTGGACGGCATCCACCACGCGGCTGTCCGCCTGGCGCACGATGCGCACGCCGTCCGGGCCGTTCGTGACGCTGTTCCCGGTCAGCGCCAGCGTGAGCGTACCGGCCGGCAGAAAGTTCGGGGTGTCGATCACCGCCTGCTTCGCCAGCACCAGGAAGCCGCCGCTGGCGAGCTGTCCGCTGCCGTCCACGGACTGATACGGCTCGTCGTCGGCGCCGTCCACCAACTCGAAGCGGTAGTCGGCAAGATCGACCGCGTCCGATCCCGGGTTCAGGATCTCGATGAACTCGGCGGTGTCCGTGCTGCCGGCCTGATCGTAGTCGATCTCGTTGACCAGCAGCGTTGCCGCCTGCGGCATGAGCGGGAGAGCGGGGAACATGCCGGCGGCTACCGCGAGGGTGGCGCTGGTCTGCAGGCTCTCCGTGTCGGTGACGGTGACGGTAAGAGTGCCGGCGGTCGTCCGCTCGTAGCCGGTCATGATCGTCGGATTCGCGGTCGCGTCCGTGAACGTTCCGGTACTGTTGTCGCTCTTGGCGAACGTCCAGGCATAGGTCAGCCCGGTGTCCTCGCCGGCAGCGGAGACGGCGGCCGTCCAACGGATGCCCGCGGGAGTGCGCTTGCCGGCGATGCCGCGCACGACCGGTCCCAGCCGCGCCGCCAGACCTGAGGTCTGTACCCGGATCTGGAAGTCCACCTCGACCCGATTGCCCTGGGCGTTGCTCAGGGCGATCTGCACGGTGTACCAGCCGACGACGTTCGGCGGCCGGTAGGTGCTGTTGATGGTCCCCGAGCCGGATGCAAGGGTGACGGTTCCCGACGGCGGATCGAACGTACCGCCGCTGAACTCGTAGGCGAGGTCCTCCGTACCCGTCCCCGCCACGGTGATGCTCACGTCGGCCGGAATGCCGGTGGAGACGTTGCTGATGCTGATGCCGGTGACCTTCGGGACGCGGTTCGGCTGGTTGTCGCCGACCGCGTGCAACCGGATCGTGATCTGCGCGCCAACGTCGTTGAGCGTAGCGGTGTGGGTGCCGGTGAAGATCTCCGTGCCGTCGCCGTTCAGTGCTTTCGCCGTGAAGGTCAGTGGCGTGCCCATGGTGAGCCCGGGCAGGGTTCCGGTCCAGACGCCGGCCGGCGAGCGGGTGAGCATGGCCGTGGACAGCGGGTCCCGGTGCGTTCCGCCGGCGTCGTTGCCGGCCGCGCGGACGGTCACCGACGTGACGTCGTCGTGGCTGCCTTTCGCCGAGGCGGCGGTCAGCGGTCCGGCTACCCGCACCGTCACCGACGTGGTGGCGGAGCGCGGCGGGCTCTCGCCCGGAGCCGGCTGAACCACCGCCGGTTTCGTGGCAGCCGGTGCCGCCAAATCCAGAAACTCCATGCATCCGACAAGGGATGCGGCGGCGATCATCGTCGCCACGCCGACGACGATGTTGCGAACGAAACGTGAGTGTTTCATGACCGAGATACCGCAACGGCATCCGTGGCGCTTCAGCCGGAGACCCTAGTAGGACGCCGCCTTCTCCATCGCCTGGTGCAAGTCCCAATCAGCCTGGAGCCGCATCCAGAACTGCGGAGAGGTGTTCCACAGCCGCGACAGGCGCAGCGCAGTGTCTGCGGTAATGCGGCGTTTGCCGCGCACGACTTCGTGGAGACGATTCAGTGAAATCCCAAGATCCCTGGCGGCGTCGGCCTGACGAATGCCGAGGGGCTTGATGAACTCTTCCAGCAGCATTTCCCCGGGAGGCACTGCCGGTCCGAGCCAGTTCGGATCTCTAGCGATAGTCTTCGATTCTGACGTCGTGGGCACTGCCATCCTCCCATCTGAATGTCACCCGATACCGATCTTTGATCCGCATGCTGTGCTGATCAGACCGGTCTCCCTTCAGCCGCTCCAGTCGGTTGCCGGCGGGAATTCGCAGGTCGTCGAGCCGAGCCGCCACATCGAGTGCTTTCAGCTTTCGTTGCGACGGGTATCGTGTATGAATCTTCGATTCGGTCAGCGTCCGTCAGCCGGGGACCGTGCCGGCGCACGCGTTGGCCGCTCCCGGCGTCGGCGCCATGGTCGCGAAGTCCGCGCCGTTGTCGTCGCTGTCGAAGCCGTCCGGGCAGCGGCCGATCGACGTGGGGGCGCCGGTGTCATCCCGCGGCGCGGGTGCGCCCTCTCCGATGCCGGGGACGGCGTCCCGGTAGTGGACGCCGTCCAGTACGCGCCCGGTCGCGGCTTCGACGATGCGGACGGCGTCCGGGCCGTTCTGCAGGCCGCCGCTCTTCAGCGGCGCCGTGAGGGTACCGGCGGGCACGGAGGCGATGACCGCCTGGTCGCCGATCACGAGGTACGCCCAGGCGTCCAGCCGGCCGGTGGGGGCGTAGGAGCCGTAGCGGCGCCCGTTCGAGCCGTTGATCAGCTCGATCCGGTAGTTGGCCAGGTCGACGGCGGAGGGGTTCGGGTTGACGATCTCCATGAACTCGGCGGTGTCGGCGCCGGCCTGGTCGTAGTCGAACTCGTTGATCACGAGCTTGAGGGCGGGAGGCCGCGGCGTACCCGCGTCGGCATCGTCCGGCGCGGCGGCGTCAGCGGTGCCGGAACGTGACGTGCGCTGCGTCGAGGCCGCGTCCACGAAGTCCATGCATCCCATCAGGGATGCGGCGGCCATGCCGGCGGCCAGCACGGCGAAGAGGCTGCGAAGCGAAAAAAGCTGTTCCATACCGGCATGAGCGTGCGCCGGCGCCGCCACGCTTTAATTCGATGACCGCGTGGCGATCCTCCGGTGCCGGCGCTTCAACGGTCCGGCCACGCCATCGCCTCGCCGCGCACGATCCCGGAGCGGCGTTCGTGGCGGCCCGGCCACTCGACCGGCAGCTCGCCTGACTCTGCCATCAGGCTGAGCGGATTGACGCGCGTCTTCAGCGGCAGGTGGATGCGCTGCCGTTTCCGCGCCGACTCGAACAGCGCCATCATCACTTCCTGCACCGCGCGCCCGCGGTCGCCGCCCGAGATCGGCCGCTCGAGCCGCCCCTCGACCCAGTCGATGGTCTCCCGGCACTGGTGCGCCCACGGGTCATGCCACGGCGCCTCGACCGTCTGCCAGCCGCCGGTCGACGCGCCCAGGTAGCGCGCCGTGCCGATCTCGCGGTTGTAGCGGGACGTCGGTCCCTCCGGCATGTACATCGGCGCGTCCGAGGGGAGCTCGGCCGGCGGGGGCATCCGGGTGCCCAGCTCCATGATCCCGTCGCTGCCAGTCACGCGCAGCGTCTGCGGCACGTCGTTGCCGTGGATGAGGATGGTCGCGCCGTTGTCGCAGCCGGCGATCCCCAGGCAGGCGTCCTCGGCCGGCAGGCCGCGCTCCACGTGGTCGGTGGTGCGCTCGACGGCGCCGAGCACCCAGTCGACCGCCGGCTCGTCCATCAGGAACAGCGCCAGGCGGATGTTGTGCGAGTTGACGTTGAGCAGGTTGCCGCCCGACTCCACGGTCACCTGCGCGACCCGGCCGATGGCGCCTGCGCGGATCAGCTCCCGCGCGCGCAGCCACGCCGCGTGGTGGGGGCGCTGGTAGGCGATCGCCAGCTTGACGCCGTTGCGCTCGCAGGCGGTGAGCATGCGGTCCGCCTCGCCCAGGTCCACGGCCATCGGCTTCTGGCAGATGATCGCCTTCGGCTGCCGGGCGGCGGCGGCGATCACCATCTCCGCGTGCTGGGCGTGCCAGGAGCAGACGTCGACGAAGTCCGGGCGCTCGGCGTCCAGCATCTCGCGGTAGTCGGCGTAGCGGTGCCCGGCGGCCACGCCGAAGAACTCCCCGAACTCCCGCAAGGCGTCCGGGTTGCTGTCCGCGATGGCCCCGATCCCGGCCGGCCGGCCGGGCACGCCCTGCCAGGCGCGGGCGTGGGCGCGGGCGATCATCCCGCACGCGATGATGGCAGTCCGGTACCGGCTCATGGCGGCTCGATCATACGATGGCCACGGGCGGGCGGTGACGAGACCTGTGCCGGATCCTCCCCGCCCGAATAGAATCCCGGAAGATCATGGAGCTGTTTGCCACCGTCGCCGCCCTGCTGGCGGTCACCGCGCTGCTCGCCTTCCTCAACGAGCGGCTGATCGGCCTGCCGACCACCATCGGCGTGATGCTCATCGCGCTGGCGATCTCGGTCGTGGTCCTGGTCCTGGGGTCGGCGGGCGTACTGTCGATCGCCGAGCGCGCCCGCGAGCTGGTGGCGGCCGCCGCCCTGGAGGAGACCCTGCTGCGCGGCATGCTCAGCTTCCTGCTGTTCGCCGGAGCCCTGCACGTCGACCTGGGCGATCTGCTGGACCACTGGCTGGAGGTGGGGCTGTTCGCGACGCTGGGCGTGATCGTCTCCACGGCGCTGGTGGCGCTGGCGGCGTACGCCAGCGCCGGGCTGCTGGGGCTGCCGCTGGGCTTCGCCTGGTGCCTGGTGTTCGGCGCGATCGTGGCGCCCACCGACCCGGTGGCGGTGCTGGCCATCCTGCGCCGCAGCGGGGTCGGCGCCGGGCTGCGCGCCCTGATCGCCGGCGAGTCGCTGTTCAACGACGGGTTCGCCGTGGTCGTGTTCGCGACCCTGGCGGGGCTGGCGGCGGGCTCCGTGCAGCTCCACGCCGGCGAGCTGGGGCTGTTCCTGGTTCAGGAGGCCCTGGGCGGCGCGGCGCTGGGGCTGGTCCTGGGCTGGCTGGGCTACCTGGCGCTGCGCAGCATCGACAGCTACCAGGTCGAGGTGCTGATCACGCTGGCGCTGGTCGCCGGCGGCTTCGCGCTGGCGGGGCTGCTGCACGTGTCCGGGCCGCTGGCCGTGGTCGTGATGGGGCTGTTCATCGGCAACCGCGGCCGCCGCCTGGGGATGTCCGCGAAGACGCGCGAGCACCTCGATTCCTTCTGGGAGCTGCTGGACGAGGTGCTCAACGCCGTGCTGTTCGTGCTGATCGGGCTGGAGCTGCTGGTGATCGACCTGAACCCGGCGGCGCTGGCGGCCGGCGCCGTGGCGATCGCGGCGGTGACCGGTTCGCGCCTGCTGGCCGTCGGCGGGACGATGCGGCTGATGCGGCGTTCCGGAGGGCTGGTGGCCGCCTGGGCCGGGCTGCGCGGCGGCATCTCGGTGGCGCTCGCCCTGTCGCTGCCGGCCGGAGCCGAGCGCGAGCTGATTCTGACGATGACCTACGTGGTGGTGATCTTCTCGATCGCCGTGCAAGGATTGACGCTGCAGCCGCTGGCGTCACGCCGGCGCTCGCCGTGACCGGTTGACCTCCATGAAGCAGGAGCACGCCGCCGAGCAGGAAGTCCGCTACGAGCCGGACGAGCCGCTACGGCCGGCACTCGCCCTGGGTCTGGCCGTTCAGCACGCCGCGCTGTCGCTGGCCAGCATGATCGTGACGATCCTGATCGTCGTGCGCAGCGCCGGTCTCGAGGACTCCTACCTGTCATGGGCCGTGTTCGCGGGCCTGATCGTGAGCGGCCTCACGACGATGCTGCAGACCACGCGCCGCCGCCGGCTCGGCTCCGGCCACCTGCTGCTGATGGGACCCGCCGCGGCGTACATCGCCGTCTCCATCACCGCCTTGTCCGAGGGCGGCCCGACGCTGCTGGCGACGCTCGTGCTGATCTCCGCCCTGCCGCTGTTGAGAGTCGTGCGGCGCCTGCGGCGCATCCTCACGCCGACCGTGTCGAGCACGATCTCATGCTGATCCCGGTCACCCTGGCGCCGGTCATCTTCGACCTGTTCGGCCAGGAGCCGGCGGGGTCGCCGCCGGTGGCCGCGCCGCTGACGGCGGGCGTGACGCTGGCGGCGATCATGGTCGTGACCCTGCGTACCCGCGGCGTGGCGCGGGTGTGGGCGCCGGTGATCGGCGTGCTGGCAGGCTGCGTGGTCGGGGCCCTGTTCGGCACCTACGACGTGCAGCGGGTCATGGACGCCCACTGGATCGGGCTGCCACGCTTCTCGGCGTGGCCGGGACTGGACTTCTCGGCACTCGGGCGCCACTTCTGGCTGCTGCCGTCGTTCATGTTCCTGTCCCGGGCCGGAGCCGTCGAGACGGTCGGCGATGCGATCGCCATCCAGAAGGTCTCCTGGCGCCGGCCGTGCGCGACCGACTACACGCTGGTGCAGAACGCGGTGGCCACCGACGGCGTCGGCAACCTGCTCTCCGGCTCGCCGGAACCCTGCCGACCACCACTCGACCAGCGTCGGCATCGCCGAGATCACCGGCGTGGCGGCGCGCCGCGTCGGCGTGTTCGTCGGACTGCTGTTCCTGGTGCTGGCCTTCTTCCCGAAGGTCGTGTCGCTGCTGCTGGCCATCCCCAACGCGGTCGCCGGCGCCTTCGTCCTGACGCTGGCGGCGGTCATGTTCACGCTGGGGATCAAGCTGGTGGTCGCATCCGGGTTGGACTACCGCAAGGGCGCGATCGTCGGGATCTCCTTCTGGGTGGGTGTCGGGTTCCTGGATCCGCCCGGACAGTGGAAGCGGCGGACGATGGAGCTGAACACCGAGGCGATTCGCGCCGTGGACGAGTTCGTGGTCGCGCCGGCCTCGCGGCGCGGCTGGAGTGAGGCCGCCATGGCGCCGCTGCGCGCTGCCTGCGAGGAGGTGATCCTCTCGCTCAAGGAAGAGGAGGATCCGTTCGCCGACGATCCCGAGTTCGCCTCCGAGCGGCGCCAGCAACTGCGCGTGTCGGTGCGCGTCGGCCGCGACGCGGGAGAGCTGGAGTTCGTCGCCGCCTTCGGCAGCGGCAACCTGGAGGACGAGATCGCGACGCTCGCGGAACCCGACGCGTCAACGGCGGGAGAGGAAACCTCGCTTCGCCTGTTGCGGCACTACGCGTCGTCCATCCGGCACCAGAAGTACCGCAAGGCCGAAGTCGTGACCATCACGGTCAAGCGCCGGGGCTGACCTCCTACTTCAGGGCGTTTTCCAGCCGCTCGGCCGCGCGGTCCAGGCGCTCGGCGAACGTGGCGATGCCCGGGGTGTTCGCCTTCAGGGCGGCGGTGTCCGGGTTGAAGTTGGCGCGGAAGTTCCTGAGCCGTTCCAGCATCGACTGAACGTTTTCACGCGGCACGGTGAGGGGATCTCCTCCGATCTCCAGGAACGTCTGAATTCGCTCGATGCCCAGGTCCAGGCGCTCGGCGAACGCGGCGATGCCCGGCGCGTTCGCCTGAAGCGCCGAGAGGTCGGGGTTGAACGCCCCGCGCAGCGTCTTGAAGATGGCCTGCGCCGCTTCCACGTTCTCGCGCGCGACCGTGATGCGGTCTTCCGAATCTCCCATGTCTGAATCTCCTTCCAGAACGGGGAGTATCGTACCCCGCGACACGTTGTCAAGGCTCGGGGCCCGAGCCTTGATGATCGGGGCGCGGTCGTGGATGGTTGCGGCGAAGGAGAGCGGATGGCCAGGGTGCTGGTGGTCAGCGGGGCGGCGTCCGGCCTGGGGCACGCCTCGGCGGTGCGCTTCGCCAGGGGCGGCTACGACGTCGGGTTGATCCTGGCGTCCCGTCCCGTCGGGGAGCGGGTCGCGTACGCCGGCGCCAAGGGAGCCGTCGAGGCGCTGACCCGCTCCATGGCCGCGGACCTGGCCGGCCGCGGCATCAGGGTCAACTGCGTGGCGCCCGGCGCGATCGACACGCTGCTGCTGCTGCGCTACATCAAGGACTCCTCCTACCCGGCGGCCACCGGGTCGGGGCTGAAGGCCAGGTCGCTCTTCAACCGCTTCGGCCAACCGGAGGAGGTCGCCGGCGTCGTGTTCTTCCTGTGCAGCGAGGAGGCATCGTTCGTGACCGGCGCGACGTGGTCCGTGGACGGAGGCTGGTCAGCCGCGGGCTGACCTCGGAAGATCTCCGCGATCGGGGACCCGGCGTGGTACCGTGCCGCGGCACACCAGCCGCAACAGGAGGAAACGGTGGCGAAGACTCGCATGGCTCAATACGGAACCAGGCACGGGCACGCGTCCGGCAAGCTGCAGGCGATGCAGGCGAACGGCGATGTCGAGGTCGCGGGGGTATTCGAACCCGACCCGGCGCGGCGCGCCGAGCTGGAGGGGTCCGGCGGCGCCTTCGCGGGCGTTCACTGGTACGGCGACCGGAGCGAGATGCTGGAGGACGAGAGCATCGCGGCGATCGCCTCCGAGGGGCACAACGCGGAGAGTCTCGACCAGACCGGGGAGATCGTCGCCGCCGGAAAGCACGTCTGGTACGACAAGCCTGCCGGCGACGACTGGGCGCAGTGGCAGCAGGTCGTGGCGGCAGCCGAACGGAAGGGTCTGCTCATCCAGATGGGCTACATGCTGCGCTACCACTCTTCCTTCAGAATGGTCGCCGAATGGGCCAGATCGGGCCTGCTGGGCGACGTGTTCGCCGTGCGCGCCCACATGTCCACGCACATCGACGAGGCCGGGCGCGCCCGGATCGCCGGCGCGCACCGGGGCGGCATCTTCTTCGATCTCGGCGGGCACATGCTGGACCAGGTCGTCTGGATCCTGGGGCGTCCGGTGAAGGTGACGTCCTTCCTGCGCAGCGACGCGCGGTCGGCGGCGGCGTTCGAGGACAACACGCTGGGGGTCTTCGAGTTCGAGAACGCCCTTGCCTTCATCGACATCGCCGCGCTGGAGACGCAGCCGGCGGCGCGCCGTTTCGAGGTGTACGGCAGCCGGGGCAGCGCCATCATCGTCGAGCCCTTCGAGCCCGGCCTGCAGGTCCGGCTCTGCCTGGCGGAAGCCGGGGCCGGCTACCGGCAGGGCGAGCAGGTCGTGAGCGTGGACGGGGAGAGCCGGCAGCGGACCTACGAGCTGGAGCTCGACGCGTTCCTGGCCACCATCGGGGGGAGGCAGCCGCGTGACCGGCCGGTGTCGCACGAGTTGCTGGTACAGGAGACCCTGTTGCGCGCCACGGGCGTGATCCCGGACTGAGGCGCCTCCCGCGGCCGCCGGCGCCGGTGTCAGGTGCGGATGCCGCGGCCGGCGATGAACTGCCGGTAGCGGGCGAAGGCGGCGTCGACGGCCTCCGGGGTGAGGTCGTAGTCCTCGAGGTCGTAGCTGTGCCGGACCTCGTGCCGGCGCCGCTCCGCCTGCCGTTCCTGCCACGCCTGCATCGCGGCACGGGCCTCGGCCGTGAGTGGCCAGCCGAAGTGCTCGTAGACGGCGCTCACCGTTGCCCACGGGTCGTCGACCAGGTCGGCGTAGCTCACGTCGCACCAGCGCTCCCCCAGTTCGGGATGCGCTTCGCGGAAGGCCACGGCCCGGTCGAGCGGTCGCTGCGTACGGCACCGGCAGGGCTAAGGGCTCTCGCCAAAATAAAGTGGTCGAAAGGAGGAGCCGATAATCTACTCAGCGACAGTGAACCCCGTCCTCACCGAAGCGGTCAAGACCAAGTTCGCCGCCCTTGATCCGTGGTTCGACGAGCGCCTTCGGCGACGCTGGGCGGCGGTCGAGGCGCGCCAGATGGGCCGCGGCGGCATCGCCTGTGTGGCCGCCGCCACCGGTCTGTCACGCACCACCATTCACACCGGGCTGAAGGAACTTGATGCCAACGAAACAGCCGGTGCGCGACCCGACACCGCGCGCCTGCGACGACCGGGCGCGGGCCGCAAGCCGTTGACCGCCGGCGACCCGAAGCTGGCGCGGGCGCTGGAACGGCTGGTCGATCCGGTCACCCGAGGCGATCCGATGGGGCCGTTGCTGTGGACCTGTAGCAGCGCCGCGCGGTTGGCCGCGGAACTGACTGCCGCCGGTCATCCGGTCAGCGAGCGGACCGTCAACCGGCTGCTGCACGAGTTGGGTTATAGCCTGCAGGCCAACCGCAAGACGCTGGAGGGCGCCCAGCATGCCGACCGCGACGCGCAGTTCAAGCAAATCAACCGTCGAGTGCGCGCCTTTCAGGCCCTGCGGCAACCGGTAGTTTCTGTGGACACCAAGAAAAAGGAGCTGATAGGGGCGTTTCACAACGGCGGCCGAGAGTGGCGTCCGAAGCGCCAACCGGAGCGGGTCAAGGTGCACGATTTCGTCGACAAGGAGCTGGGCAAAGCAATCCCGTACGGGGTCTACGACGTGACCCGTGACAGCGGCTGGGTGAGCGTCGGTGAGGATCACGACACGGCGGTGTTCGCCGTGGAGACGCTGCGGCGGTGGTGGCTCCGTATGGGCCGGGCGGCCTATCCGTTGGCGAAGCGGTTACTGATCACCGCCGACGGAGGCGGCTCGAACGGCAGCCGCAGTCGGCTGTGGAAGGTGGAGCTGCAGAAGTTCGCCGACGCCACCGGGCTACGCATCTCGGTGTGTCACTTTCCGCCGGGGACGAGCAAGTGGAACAAGATCGAGCATCGGATGTTCTGCCACATCACCGAGAACTGGCGTGGGCGGCCGTTGGTGAGCCGGGAGGTGGTGGTGAACCTGATCGGGCATACGAGGACCAAGAGCGGCTTGACGATCCGCTCGGAGTTGGACCACAACAGCTACCCGACGGGGCAGTCGGTGAGCGACGAACAGATGCAGGCGCTGAACCTCAAGCGTGACACGTTTCACGGCGAATGGAACTACATGCTGACTCCCAGACAGGAGTAAACGACCAATTTATTTTGGCGAGACTCCTAACGGACCCTGGCGGTGGCCGCCGTGTCCGCCGGGGCCGCGCCGCCGTTCGGAAACGAGCGACAGGTAGGTGGCGGTCGTCATCAGCTCCAGGGCGCTGACCTGGTGGTTGAACTGCATGCGGATGAACGCGCCCAGTTCGGCGACCGAGATGGAGGTCAGACCGAAGCTGGACAGCGGTTCCTCGGGGCTGCCCTCGTCGTGGCCGCACAGCTCGGCCACCTTGGCGGCGATCTGCGCCACCACCGCGTCCTGGGTGAGCTGGCCGCCGGCGTCGACGGCGAAGGCTGTACCCGACGATCGCGACGGCGTCTCCCATGCTCTTACGCGGTCGTGCCGGCAGCGGCTGCGCGGCGGCGGGCGTACAGCTCGCGCATGATATCCGCGCGGCGCCTGGCGTCCAGCCGACAGTGCAGGTAGCACCAGATGCCGGCGGCGGAGAACACCATCAGCACGGGACCGTAGAAGATCCCCAGGTGGACGATGGTCTCGGCCGGCACGGCGCCCACCGTGACGCCGGCCCCCCGCGGCCAGTCGATCACGTCCAGGCCGACCCCGGCGACGATCTGGGCGAGCGCGGCCGACGCCTTGACGGCGAAGGTGATGACCCCGAACAGGGCGCCTTCGCGGCGGTGGCCGGTTTCGAGTTCGTGCAGGTCGGTGACGTCGGTCATCATCGCGAAGTAGGCGACCAGCGCGAAGGCAGAGAATGCGCCCTGGATGATCTCTATCACGATCAGCGCCCACACCAGCGCGGACGTGCCGTTCGCGGGAAAGAGGTCGGCCAGGCGCAGCAGGACCGGCAGGACCTGGAACGATACGGAGCCCGCCGTGCCGAGCAGCAGCGTGAACCGCTTGCTCGTGCGGAACAGGACGAAACGGAGCGCGACGATGCCGGCGAACAGTCCCACCAGCGTCGCGAGCTGGACGACCACCATCTGTCCGCTGTGGAGTGCCCAGAAATACTCCAGGAGATAGAGGCTCAGCGTCCTGTGCACCCCTGCCGAGACGAACAGTGCCGTCGTTCCGGCGGCGAGCCACACGAACGGCTTGTTGCGCGCGCTCTCCCGGACGTCGCGGAGGAGCTGCGCAAGAAACCCCTGCTGGCGGGGCGGGGCGGTGTTCACGTACCGGATCTCCGACCGCGTTCCCAGGGCCGCCACCAGGATCGCCACCGTCATCGCCGTGCCGAGCGCGATCGCGAAGCTCGGGTAGTTCTCCGCCAGGAGCCGGCCGCCGCGCGCATCGGAGAAGAACCAGCCGACGCCGACGACGATCGCGAACGTCGTGCCCAGGTAAGAAGAGCTGGCGCAGCAGGATGAGCCTGGTGCGCTCCTCCGGGTCCTCCGTGATCTCCGTGCCCAGGGCCAGGTGCGGGACGTTGTAGAGCGTCAGGGCGAACCGGGTGAGCACGGCGAAGGCGGTCAGCCAGAGGAACAGGCCGATCTCGCCCAGTGCGGACGGCGGCGCGAACAGGCCGACGAAGGCCAGCCCCACCGGCAGCGCGGCCGCGAACATGAAGGGATGGCGCCGTCCCAGCTTCGACCGGCAGTGATCGGACCACGTCCCGATCAGCGGGTCCGTGAACCCGTCGACCAGCAGGGCGATGAACAGCGCCGCGCCCGCCAGCGTGCCCGGCAGACCCAGCACCTGGTTGTAGTAGAACAGCACGAACAGGGAGGTCGCGTTGCGCTTCATGCCCTCGGCGGACTCGCCGATGCCGTACGCGATCCTGGTGAAGAACGGCACGCGCCGATCCTTGGCGACGGTGCTCATGTGTCTACCCGGCCCGACCCCGGGGCCTGCTCACGCTACTCGGAGCGCGAACGCTACTCCGAGCGCGAACGCTACTCGGAGCGCGAGCCCTTGCACGTCGCCAGCTTCTGCTTGGGGCCGTCGATCGTGCCGCTGATGGTGTCGCCGTCGACCGTGAAGGTGCAGGTCACCGTCCGCTTGCCGGGAAACATGGGAATCGACACGTCGGACTTCCACCTGATGGCGTTGCCCTTGCGCCTGCCGCTGTCGAACTCGAGGGTCATCTTTTCGCCGATCAGCGCGCCGCTCACCGTCTCTCCGTCTGTCGAGAGGTCCAGCGTGGCGGTCCTCTGCTTGCCGCGAACGGTCTCGATCTCCAGGTTCCAGCGCCCCTCTACATCGTTCATGCGTACTTCCCTCGCTTGACTGTGCGTTCGGCCACGAATGGTAACCGATCGTTCTGAGAGGCAATAGGCGCCCCCGCCCGCCGCCGTGGGCTATGGTCGGGAGCCGTGACGGCGGTCACCGGGGCTACTGGTTTCGTCGGCCACGCGTGCGCTGCCGCGCTCGCCGCGGGCGGGGAGGAGCTGGTCTGCACGGTGCGGGCGCGCAGCGACACCCGAGCCCTGCGCGAGCTGGGCTCGAGGGTGGCGCTGGCGCCGGCCGCGCTGGATGACGTGCCGGGCCTGGCGGCGGCCTTCGCCGGCTGCCGGGCCGTCGTCCACTGCGCGGCGCGCGCCGTCGACTGGGGCCGCCGCGCCGACTTCGAGCGCGACAACGTCGCCGGCGCCGTCAACGTCGTGGAGGCGGCGGCGCGCGCGGGCGCCGGGCACGTCGTGCACGTATCGACCGCCAACGCCGGCGGCTACGGCCGCGACCTGGACGAGGACAGCCGCGGCGCGAGGGTGTCCTCGGCGTACTCACGGTCGAAGCGCGCCGCCGAGCGCGCCGCCCGCCTGCACGCCGTCCGCCGTGGGGTGCGGCTGACGATCCTGCGTCCCAGCGCCGTGTACGGGCCCGGCGACCGACGCTGGACGCTGCCGATGCTGGAGCGGATCGACGCCGGCACGTGGGCGCTGGTCGGCGGCGGGCGCACGCTGCTGACGCCGCTGTACGTCGGCAACCTGGCGCAGGCGGCGGCGCTGGCGCTGGAACGGCGCGTCGCGGGTACCTTCATACTGACCGACGACGTCACCATGAGCTGGAGGCAGCTCACCGGCCGCTGCGCCCGTGCTCTAGGGGTCAGCCTGCGGGCGCGCAGCGTGCCGTACGCGGTGGCGCGGCCGGTGGCGGAGGCGGCCGAGGTGTTCGGACGCCTGGCGCGGCTGCGCCGGCCTCCCCTGGTCACCCGCTATCGCGTGGTCCGAGCGGCGAAGGACTTCCACTACCGGTGCGACCGCGCCAGGAGCGTCCTGGGATACCGTCCGGACCGCGACGTGGATGCGCACCTGCGCGCCTGCGCGGACTGGTATCGCGCCATGCGCACGCCGTGATGGGCTTCCAGCGGGCGCCGGGGGCGTCGTTTCCTACGGACTCCCCGACTCCGGGTCGAGCGCCGCCAGCCGCCGTTCCATCTCGGCAACCCGCTTCTGGACGGCTTCGCGATCCGCCCGCTCCCGCTCCAGCGCCGCGTCCTTTGCGGCCAGCGCGGTGTCCCTTTCGGCCAGGGCCGCGTCCTTTTCTGCCAGGGCCGCTTTGTCCGCTGCGATCTCCCGCTTCATCCGTCCCCAGGTTTCCGATACCTCGTCTTCCAGCGCCATCGAATCGGCCACCTCAACGCTGGCCGCAGCGCCGGCGAGGCGCCGTAGCACCGGAGCGTAGCGCTCCGGCAGGTCCCTCTCGTCCACCTCCAGCAGGCTGCGGTTTCCGGCCACCTGCAACTCCTGGTCGAACACGCTCAGCAGGCGCTCCAGGTCCGTGCGCCGCCGCGCCGCCAGCAGCGGCACCTGCACTACCCAGCAGTCGTGGCTCAGCGCCTCCACGAACTCCTCCCGATCCGACAGCCGCTGACCGGTCACGCCGTCCAGGTACTCCCGCGATACCCGCAGCACCGTCGCCTCCGTGCGCGGCAGGCACTCGCCCAGGATGTAGATCGCCCGTAGCGGCCGGTGGCGCCGCCGCCCGTCGGGCCCTTGGTCGTAGTTCTCCCGGTCCGCATAGTGGCGGCCCAGGTACTCCCGGAAGCGCATGACCTCGTCGGTGAAGCGCGCCTTCTGAACCTCCACCAGCACGCGCAGTCGGTCGCCGGAGGCGGTGCGCACGGTCGCCGCGAAGTCGACCCGCCGCACGGTGAGCAGTTCGCCGGACGGAGACTCACCGGGAGCCGGCGCCGGGGACGGCCGCGCCGCCCGCTCCTGCGGCAGCGACTGCAGGCTCTCGACGTCCTCGCCCAGCACCGCGCCCACCAGCAGCCGCGCGGACGCATCGTCGTCCATCAGGTACTTGAAGGCGGCGTCGTACATGGGATTGGCGATGCGCATGGCGTCAGCGTACGGCGCCGGCCGCGCCGCCGGCAAACGCTCGGAGCCGCCGCCTGCTCGGCCTCGGGCTGTTCGGGGCGCCGGTGCGCGACGGCCGGAGCGGAGGCGGCTTGTGTTACCATGAGCGCAGCGCGGGAAGGAACGCGCGCTCACGCGTTCGAGAGAAGAAGGCTCCGGAGCAGTTCTGCGAAGAGGCAAGTAATGATCATCGCCGTAAAGCTCTACGATGGGACGGCTCTCCACGGGATCGGCAGCGACGTGTGCCGAAGTTACGAAGCCGTTATTCCTGTCGAAACTGGCGGGCTACGGCGTAGATACATTTGACGTGATGAGAGAGGAACTGCAAACGGATCTCGCTAATGCCGGAACCACACGGACCGAATCGAACCTCGAGATTGACACCCCGCAGAATGAGCGGCCAAACAACGAGGAGCCTCAGGTGTCGATAGACCCGGAGATACTCTTGGGGACACCGTGCATCGCAGGGACGCGCATACCTGCTCACGACATCGCCGACATGGTAGCCAATGGAGACACTGTTGCCGCAATTCTGGACGCCTACCCATCGCTGACCGAGGAGCTTATTCGCGCGGCCTGCGCGTATGCCGAGGCGCACCCGCACGCGATCGCGAGCCATGAACCACCCTGGAGGAACGCGCAACCGTACGCTTCCGAGGAGATCCCATCAACACGGTAGTCGAGATCACTCTGCTTTCCGACTCGACGGTCCGTACCAGCCGGTACGCATGGCCGCCGTGAGCATCGGGACACTCGTCGCCGCAGACTCTATGGCCGACTCTCGGATAGCGCCGTGCGGCTGATCCCGGATGGGTTGCTGGAACGGGCGGCGGCGCGTTGGCGCTCGGGCCGGTTCGCGGACGCGCGCGAGGGTCTGCGCCGGCGGGCCGGCGCCCTGCTCGCCGTCGACCTGGAGCCGCCCGACGAGCCGGCCGGCCTCTATCACAACTACTTCTGTCCCGACCACGCGGCCGAGTTGCGCTTCGATCCGCGCACGCCGCGCGCGCACGCCTGTCCGGTCGACGGGCGCGTGTGGAGCGGGTCGCCCTTCGACGAGGCATGGCGCTTCGGCGCCAACCACCTGCTCGCGCACGGGGCGCTGCAGGCCGCGCTGCTGTGGCGCCTGGCCGGGGAGGAGTCCGCCGCGGAGCGCGCCGCCGGCGTGCTCACCGGCTACGCGCGGCGCTACCCGGGCTATCCGCCGGGGACGCACACGTCGCGCGGCGGCGGCCGCGGCAAGGCCACCTACCAGTCGCTGGACGAGTCCAACATCATCGTGCCGCTGGCGCGCGCCTACGACCTGTTGCGCGAGCGGCTGCCGCCGCGCGACCGGGAGCTGATCGAAGGCGACCTGCTGAAGCCGGCGGCCTGTCACATCCGCGCTCAGCGATTTCACGAAGTGCACAACATCGAGTGCTGGCACCACGCGGCGCTGGCGGCGGTGGGCACGGCCGTGGGCGACGACGCCCTGGTGGACGAGGCGATCGACGGCGCCTTCGGGTTCCGTCGGCTGCTGCGCGACGGGCTCGCCGACGGCCTGTGGTGGGAGTGCTCGTCGAGCTACCATTTCTACGCCGCCCACGCCCTGACCACGCTGGCCGCGGTGGTGGCCTCCTCGCGCCCGGAGTGCGCGCAAGCTGAGGGGATCCGGCGCATGTACGCGGCGCCGCTGGCGATCCGCATGCCGGACGGGCGGCTGCCGGCCACCAACGACTGCTGGTTCTTCTCCTCGCTGCGCGGCGACCTCTGCCACGGGGTGCCGCCCGCGCGCGCCCTGTACGAGGTGGCGGCCGGCTGGTTCGGCGATCCCGAATTTCATGCGGTGCTGGCGGAGAACTACCGGTCCACGCCGCGCGACTCGACGGAGGCGCTCCTGTACGGGCCGGACGACGTGCGGGACGACGGTGCCGAGGGCGCCGACGGCGGCCTGGGAAGCGTCAGCCTGCCGGCCATCGGCCTGACCGTGCTGCGAGAACGTCGCATTCCGGGCTCGCCCGAACCCTCGGTGGCGCTGCTCAAGCACGGGCCGTCCGGAGGCGGGCACGGTCACCCGGACAAGCTTGCCCTGTCGCTGTATGCGGCCGGCGAGCCGGTCTCGCCCGACCTGGGCTCACCCGGCTATGGGGTGCCGCTGCACCGTTCCTGGTACCGGCAGTCGTTCAGCCACAACACCGCGATCCTGGACCGCCGCTCGCAGCCGCCCGCGCGGGCGGAGCTCGTCCGATTCGAGTGCCCGCCGGCCGGCCCCGACCAGGTGCTGGCTCGGGTGCGATTTGCCGATGACGGCGCCGGTGACGACGCGGACGGCGTCTACGCGGGAACGGCGATGTTCCGGGCGGTGGCGTCGGACGGAAGCTGCTTTCTGGACCGGTTCACCGTCCGTTCGCCGGAGGAGCACGTGGTGCAGTGGCTGTTCCGCGTGCGCGGCAAGCTCGCCTGGCTGCGCGGGACCGCCGCCGGCGGCCTGGCCGTCGCTCTCCCGCACGTGGGCGTCCGCGAGACCGGCATCGCGGCCGGCGCGGCGGCGGCGCTCTGGCACAGGGGGGCAGGCTGGGTCGCCCTCCATCTCCCGGACGAGGCGGGCGGCTCGGTGGCGGTGGGCGACGCGCCGTTCAACCCCGCCTCGGAGCGTACCGACCTGCTGGTGCGTACCCGCCGGGGAAGTGCGGCAGACTTCCTCGCCGTGATCGAGGTCGGTCGCGCGGGCTCGGAGCCCGCTCTGGTCGAATGGGAGGCGGCAACGGCCACGCTGGTCATCCGCCGCGGGGACGGCGAACGCCGCTGGCAGCCTCCGGACGCGGCCGGGGCCGGCTGGCGAGTCCTGGACGGATGAGCATGCGCGCGTTCTTCTTCTGGGAAGCCGGCGGCGACCTGAGGCTGGGCGGGCGCTCCAATCAGTACGGGGCGTTGCTGGCGCGGTCGCTGCGCCGCCATGGCATCCACCTGGAGCCCG
The DNA here is from genome assembly GCA_965208175.1 of Spirochaetia bacterium. Taxonomy (GTDB): domain Bacteria; phylum Spirochaetota; class Spirochaetia; order SZUA-6; family Bin103; genus CATQHW01. The sequence continues at coordinate 529,762 of CBDBOG010000003.1, forward strand.
GCGACTATGCGTTCGGCGCCGACTGGCTGGAGCGTTCGCGGCCGGAGTACTCGGTCCTGCATCTGAACTGGCTGGACCGGTTCTACACGCAGGGCGGCCCGGAAGGGGCGCTGGGCGAGTACGCGCGCTTCGCCGAGACGCTCATCCAGGCCAGGCGGATCGGCTACCGCGTCGTCTGGACCCTGCACAACCTGTTCCCGCACGAGCGTCCGCACCCGGAGCTGGACCGGCTGGTCAACCTGCTGGTGGCGCGCGAGGCGGACGCCGTGATCGCCCACTGCCGCTACGGCGCCGAGCAGCTCACCCGCCGCTACGGAGTGGAGCTCGTGCACGTGATCCCGCACGGGCACTTCATGGACGTGTTTCCGGACGAGGTCACGCGCGCGGCGGCGCGTGCCCGGCTGGGGATCGAGGACGGCCGCTTCGTGTACGTGTTCTTCGGCAACCTGCGCGGATACAAGGGGCTGGAGGAGCTGGTCGACGCGTACCGGGAGATCGCACGGCCCGAGGACCTGCTGATCCTGATGATGAAGACCAACGCTCGGGCGCCGGGGCTGCTGGACCGGGTGGCCGCGGCCGCCCGCGCGGCGCGGTCGATTCGGATCGAGACCTCCGACTTCTTCCCGGAGGAGGAGTTTCAGTACTACCTTAACGCCGCGGACGTGGCCGTGCTGCCGTTCCGGGAGGTGATGACCTCCGGCAGCGCCATCCAGGCGCTCGGCTTCGGGTTGCCCGTCGTGCTGCCGCGCCGCGGCTGCATGGCGGACCTGATCGACGGCAGCATGGGGGTCCTCTACGAGCCGGACGAGCCCGGCGCTCTGCCCGAGGCGATGCGGAGCGCCCGCGGCATGGACCTGCAGGCGGCCGGCCGCGCCGCGCGGGCGCGGGCGCAGCAGTTCGACTGGAACGGCATCGGCGATCGCATCGCAGCCCTCTACCGCAGCGCCGGCGACGCGCGGTGACGCGGCCGGGCGCGGCGGCGACGCCTGCCCGGAACGGCGCGGGCGGACCGGTCGTCGTCCCGTACTTCGCGGCCGGGGCCGGCCACCTGTCGGCGGCGCGCGCGCTCGCGGCGGCGCTGGAGGAGCGCGGCCGCGGCGCCGAGCTGGTCGACGCGGCGGCCCTGGGCGGGCCGCGCACGGAGCGCTTCTACGTCTCGTCCTGGGACTGGATTCTGCGCCACCGGCGGGCCGGCCAGCTTGCCTTCGCCGGCGGGGCGGCGCTGCCGGCGGTGACGCGCATGGTCAACCGCGCGGCGGCCGCGCAGGCGGTGCCGCAGGCTCGCGAGCTGCTCGACGGCCGCCGGCCGGCGGCGGTGCTGGCCACCCACTGGGGCACCGCGCATATTTTCGCCCGCGCCAGGCGGCTGGCCCGGCACCGGCCGCCGCTGCTCTACGTGTTCACGGAGCTGGGCGGGCCGCACCACCTGCTCGCCTGCCACGCCGACCGCTACTTCGCCATGGGCGCGGCTGCCGCCGACGCGGTGCGTGACTCCGGCGTGGGGCGTGAGCGCATCGAACGCGTGGCGCCCATCACCCACCGGCGGTTCCTGGCCGCGCCGGACCGCCGGGAAGCCAGACGGCGGCTGGGCCTGGAGCCGGGGCGGCCGGTGGTGTTCTACGGCCTGGGCGGGGCCGGCATCGGCGATGCCGAGAGGTTCGTGCAGGCGTGCACGCGCGCGGTGCCGGACGCGCTGATGCTGGTGGCCACGGGCCGCAACGCAGCGCTGCGTCGGCACCTGGCGGCGCGGTTCGCCGGCAACCGGGTCGTGCCGCTGCCGTTTCGCGACGACATGGAGGTGCTGCTGGCGGCCGCGGACCTGGCCGCCGGCAAGTGCGGCACGCTGTTCACGCTGGAGGTGACCGCCGCGCGGCGGCCGTTCCTGATCACCCAGGTCGGCGCTCCCAACGAGCGCCACAGCCGCAGCTTCATCGTCCGCAACGGCTACGGCTGGTACGCGCCGTCGGCCCGCGCGTTTCAGGAGGCGCTCCGGCGTGCCCTGGTCGAAGGCGAGGTGGAGTCCGCCCGGCGGGCACTGGCGCGCGCGCCGCGGCCGACCGGCGCCGCCCAGGTCGCGGCGGCGGTGGCCGCCGCCGTGGACGCCGCGCCGTGATCGGCTGGGCGCGGCGCTCGGAGTCGGCCGCGGTCGTCCTCGCGGCCGCCGTGGGGGTGACCCTGTTCGCGCTGGCGGCGGCCCCGCCGGAAGCCGCGACCCTGGCCCGGTTGCTGGCCGGCGGCGAACCGGCTCCGTTCGCGGACTACGCCGTTCGTTTCGCCGCCGCACTGGTGCTGCTCGGGCTGGCGCCCGCCGCGGTGCTGCGCCTGGGCGGCGGACGCCTGCACGAGATCGGCGTGCGCAGGGCGAAGCGCATCCACCCCGCCGCGGTGCTGCTGGCCTGCGCGGCCGCCGCGCTGGTCGGGTTCCTGTCGCGCCGGAACCCGCAGCTCGCCGCCTTCTACCCGTTCGGGCGGCCCGAGACCCTGGAGCTGGCGCGGTCGCCGCTCGGCATCGCCGCGCACGCCATGGCCTACCTGTGCTGCTACTACCTGCCGTGGGAGCTCACGTTCCGCGGCGCTCTGCTGTTCCCGCTGGTGCCGCGCCGCGGCGCCGGCGCGTCCGGCGTTCTGCTGGCCGCCACCCCGCAGGCGCTCGCGTCCACGCTGCTGCACATCGGCCACCCGCCCATGGAGCTGGCGGCCGCCTTCCCGTTCGGCCTGGCCCTGGGGCTGCTGGCGGTGCGCACCGGCTCGATCCTGCCGGGGGTCTTCATCCACGCGGCCGCCGGCATCGCCCTGGACCTGTCGATCCTGTTGGCGCGCTGACCGCCGGGCGGGTCAGCCGCTCGCCGCGCGCGCCGCACGGTCGGCCGCGTGGTCGTACACGACCGCCCCGCCGCGCAGGAACGGCACCGCCTGCGACCACAGGCCGCCGTCCGCTCCCAGGATCGGCTCGGCGCTGTACTGCGTGAGGTAGACGCGCCGCATGCGGCCGGTCGTGTTCGGTCCGGAGCGGTGGAAGTTGTAGCTCGTGAACGCCACCACCGAGCCGGCCGGGACGATCATGGCGATCCCCGGATCGTCGCCGTGGTAGCCGATCAGATCGTCGTCCACCGCGTCGCGGACGTGATCGGCGATCATCTCCCTGGTGCCGGCGCGCGAGTGGGGGAGGACGTAGACCGTTCCGTTCGACTCGTCGACGTCGTCCAGGGTGCACCAGCAGGAGAGGTAGGGCCGGTGGGTGGTCTGCCGGTAGCGGTTCTTGACGTAGCCGGAGTCCTGGTGCCAGGCGAACGCGCCGCCGGTGTCGGCCGCCTTGACCACCCACTGCTCGTTGAACAGATAGGCGTCGGCTCCGAGCGCGGCCCGGCACACCCGCGCCATCACCTCGCCATACACGAAGCGCCACAGCCGCGGGCTCAGGTGGTAGCGGTTGCTGACGAAGTAGCGGTTGCCGCGCTGGTGGATGCCCTTCCGCTCCATCCCGGAGGCGTCCATCTCCGCGTCCATGTACCCCATGAAGTACGAGCACTCCTCGCGCAGCATCTGCAGCGTGTCGTCGCCGATGGCGCGCTCCAGGATCAGGTATCCCTCGTCGCGGTAGCGGTCGATCTGCTCCCGGGTGATGGTGACGGGCGGTCCGGACGGCGCGCTGGGGGTGTTCATCGGGCTACTCGATGCCTGACGAGCCCGCGCGGCGTCAAGGCGCCTGCCGGCGTGCCGCCCCGCCTTGACGCCCACGGGCGCAAAACGGACACGCTGCACGCATGGGTCGGGAGCCCTCCGTGGACACGGTCGTGACCGGCGCGTCCGGGTTCGTCGGCTCCGCGCTCGCCATTCACCTGGCGGCGTCCGGACGGCGGGTGCGCGGCATCTGGTTCCGGGGCGGTCCCGAGGAACGGATGCGCCGGCTGGCGGCGACCGGGGTCCGCCTGCAGCGCCATGACCTGAGCGGGGATGCCGGCGCGGGCGCGGCGCTGCAAGGGGCGGCGACCGTCGTGCACTGCGCGGGGGCGGTGACCGACTGGGGCACGGCCGACCACTTCCGGCGCTACAACGTCGAGCTCACGGCACGTCTGTGCCGGGCGGCCGGGGCTGCCGGCTGCCGCCGGTTCGTGCACGCCAGCTCGGCGGCCGTGCACGGCTTCGGCCCGCACCGCGACACCACGGAGCAGGGTCCGTTCTATCCTCCGGTCAACCCCTACCAGGAGAGCAAGCTGGCCGCCGAGCGGAGCGTGCGCGGGCTCATGCCCGACGCCGTGGTGCTGCGCCTCGGCAACGTCTACGGTCCCGACGACACCACCAGCTTCTACCGCATCCTGCGGGCGATCGAGCGCGGGCTGCCCGCCTTCATCGACGCCGGGCGCCACCTGACCTGCCCGGTGTACGTGGACGACGTCTCGCGCGCGTTCGAGCTGGCGCTGGAGACCGAGTCGGCGGCGGGCGAGGTGCTGCTGGTGACCGGGGGCGAGCGCGTGACTTGGCGGCAACTGCTCTGTCACGCGGCGCTGCTCCTGGAGCGGAAGCCGCCGCGGTGGCCGGTGCCGGCGCGCGTCGCGCTGCCGGCGGCCCGGCTCTGCGAATGCCTGTACCGCGCCGTTCCGTCGGCCGGCGAGCCGCCGCTGACCGTGTACCGGGTGGCCCAGACCGCGCACGATTACCACTTCTCCATCGCCCGCGCGCGGGCGGTGCTGGGCTATGCGCCGGCGACCGGCTACCGCTCCGGGATCGAGCGGACGGTGCGGGCCTACCGCCGGTCGGCGATGGTACTACGGTGAAGCGGCGCGGCCGGCGCGGTACTCGGCCAGAGCCTCGACCACGACCTCGAAGGCGCGCTCGTCCACGACCGGACCGACCAGCGACTCGAAACCGCGTTGCAGCACCCGCCACTCGGCCGCCTCTTCGGCGGTGGGCTGGTGGATGGTCAGCCCGAAGCGGCGCATGATCTCGACGGCCGCGCGCTCGGCGGCCAGCACCTGCGCGGTCGCTTCCCCACCGTACTCCTGCACGGCCGCAAAAAGCTGCGGACGCAGATCCTCGGGAAAGCGCCTCCAGGTGCGCGTGGAGATCAGCATCGCCCCGTAGAACGGGGCGATCTCCAGCGCGTTCATGTGCTTGGCGACGCCGAACCATTGCATGGGCGCGACGATCAGCGAGGTGTTCAGCACCGCGTCGACAAACCCGTTCTGCAGACCGAAGGCGACCTCCGTGACGGGTAGCTCCGCGATCCGGAAGCCGATGTCCTGCCAGGCGGACACGACGCCCGGATTCGCGTCGGGGACGTTCAGCTTCTGCTGCCGGAGGTCGTCCGGGGTGAGGATGGGCTCGCGGCTGAAGAAGTGCACCCAGCCGGCCGCCGTCCACATGAGCATCTTGAAGCCGCGACGCTCGAACTCATCCTCGATCAGCGGGCGGAGCTGCTCGGTGGCATACGCCACTTCCTCCTCGTTCTCGAACAGGAACGGCATGCCGAGCGCCAACACGCCGGGATAGACGGTCGCCAGACCGATCGCGGAGATGGCGACGGCGTCCAACTGGCCGGTACGCACCTTGCGCAGCAGGTCGGTCTCGTCGCCCGCCACGCCGCCGGGAAAGACGGTCACCTCGATGTCGCCGCCCGAGAGCCGGTGCCACTCGGCGCCGATCTGATTGAGCGCGACGTCCCACACCGTGTCCTTCGGCGCCACGCTGGCGAACTTCAGGTTCTGCGCTCCGGCGACGGCCGCAGCCAACGCCAGCATCGCCAGACAGGCGCACGCGCGACGCACGGCCGACAGGCGCCGCGGGGTGCCGGGGCGCTCGCCGCTTCCTGACAAGAAACGGTGTTCCATGATCGCGAACATGGTCGCGCGCGGTTCGGGGAGCGTCAATTGACCGCGTCGCCGGACAGACCGAGCAGGTTGACGAGCGTCGTGGTGAGGGGAGGCACGTAGGTGATCACCAGCACCGACACCAGCAGGATCGCCAGGAACGGCAGGGTGGTGCGGTACAGCTTCGTGAGGGGGATCTCGAACCGGTACGAGGCCAGGAACAGGTTCAGACCCACTGGAGGGGTCAGGTACCCGAGTTCCAGGTTGGCCAGGAAGATGATCCCCAGGTGGACCGGATCCACCCCGTAGGCGGCCGCGATCGGGGTCAGCAGCGGCACCAGCACGACGATCGCCGAGAAGATGTCCATCAGGCAGCCGGCGATGAGCAGCGCCAGGTTGAGCAGGATCAGGAACACGTAGGGCGAGCGCACGTGGTCGGAGAACCACTGCACCAGCGCCTGCGGCACCTGCGCGTCCACGATCGCGAACGACAGCGCCTTGGCGACTCCCAGGATCACCAGGATGCCGCCGATGATGGGCGCCGCCCTGGCGAACAGGCGGGGCAGGTCGCGCACGGACAGGTCACGGTGGATCACCATCTGCACGATCAGCAGGTAGACCACGGCGATCGCGGACGTCTCCACCAGGTTGGTGACGCCGCCGAACAGCAGTCCCAGGATGATCACCGGCAGCGCCACCTCCCAGCCGGCGTGCCGTAGCGCCCGGCCGATCTCCCGCAGCGTGGCCGGGCCGTCGGGACCGGCGGCGGCGGGCGGTCCCTCGGACGGCTCGGCCACGACGACCGTATCCCGCTCCGTACGACGAACGCGGTCCGAGCGTCGGGCACGCTCCGAGCGTCGGGCACGCACCAGCGCGAAGGCGATCACGGCGAACACCAGGAGCACGCCGGGACCGACGCCGCCGGCGAACATCGCCTTGATGCTGGTCCCGCTGACGACGCCGTACATGATGATGGGGAGGCTGGGGGGAAACAGCAGACCGATGCTGCCGGAGGCGGTCAGCAGGCCGGTGGAAAGGTCCTTGCGGAAGCCGTTCTCCGCCAGCAGCACCGCCAGCAGGCCGCCGACTGCCAGGATGGTCACGCCGGAGGCGCCCGTGAAGGTAGTGAAGTAGGCGCAGATCAGCGTCGCGGCGATGATCAGGCCGCCGCGGTAGCGGGAGAACAGCGCCGTGCACAGCCTGACCAGGCGCGCTCCGGCTCCGCTCTCCGAGAGCAGGAAGCCGGACAGCGCGAACAGCGGCAGAGCCGGCACGTGCACGCCGATGAGCATCGTGTAGGCCTCGTCCGGGACCGTTTCCAGCACGCCGTTGGAGGCGAACATCAGGAGGGCGATGCCGCCTAGCACGGCGAAGATCGGCACGCCCGCTGCCGCCGAGACGATCATGAGGATCAGCAGGGGCAACCGCAGCGACCGGATCAGGCCGTTCACGATGTCGGCGAGGTCGAAGAGCGGCCCCTCCAGCGCCCCCAGTCCCGAGCCGATCTCCCAGGAGACGCTGATGATCAGGCTGGTAAGCGGCTGCGTCGACAGGATCACGCCGAGCGCGATGCCGAGCACGCCTGCCGCGGTTCCCGCCCGTCCCGAACGGCCCTCCTCCTGCGGCCGGGATGCGGCCAGCACCATGCGCAGCGCCATGAGGCCGAAGCCGACCGGCAGGATCGCCAGCACCGCCCGCTTGGGGAACATCCCGACCCGCTCGTACGCGCCGAACGCCACCAGCGTCAGCGACGCGGCGCTGACGGCGATGCCGGTGGTGACAGCCACGGTGATGGTCGTGGCCGCGACCGCCGCCCAGCGATCGTACGGGGCGGGCAGCTTCGGCAGGCCGGCGCTCAGCGACAGGTGCTGCCGCTCGCGAGTGGCGACGATGCCGGTGAGCAACGCGGCCCAGACCACCAGGTGCCTGACGTAGCCGGCAGCCGCGGTCAGGGCGGCGTCGAACAGCAGGCGGACGACGACCTGCGCCGTGGGGATGACCGCCAGCAGTACGAGCGAGACGATCACCGCGCCGTCCTCGATGCGCGCCGCGCGGGAGGGCGGCAGAGCCGTCGAGTCCGGAGCGGATTCGCTCATGGGCCGCCGCTCATGCGGGTCGCCGCTCGGATGACGGACGCGGACCCCGGGCGACCGCCCAGGTGACGACCGCCGCGACCAGGAAGCGGTACCGGTCCAGGCTCAGTATCTCGCGGTCGGCCAGGCCGCCGGCGAGCTGCTCGGCCGCCGGCGCGTCGAGCGCCGCGCCGGACAGCATGGCCAACAGTGCACGGGCGGCCTTCGCGAAGCGCGCATGATCTTCGCCCATCAGGTCCAGCATCTTAACCACCTGCTCGCGCGGCGTCCGCGAACGCCGGTTCTGAGTCAGCTCGTCGCGCAGGCTGTCCAGCCCGGCCGCGGCGTCGTCCAGGAAGCTCCGGTAGTGGGGGTACAGGAAGCTGCCCGCGCCCAGGATCGCGGCGATCGCCAGGATCAGCTCGTCGCGCACGTAGGGGGCGAACCGGCGGCTCAGCTTGGCGATGAGGACCGGGACCGAGGTCGCGCTGCCGAACAGCTCCAGGGCGGTGGCCGCGTGGATGATCAGGCGCGGGTTCTCGGTGTCGGCCAGGAGCTGCTCGATCCGTCCGACGCTCGGCCGGTCGCCGAGCCGCCCCAGGGCCACCATCGCCTTGCCGGCCAGGAAAAAATCGCGGGAGTCCAGGCTCTCCCGCAGGGCCGGGATCGCCTCCGTGACGCCCTTCTGCCCGGCCACGTTCGCGGCGAGGTAGGCGGTGGTGAAGTCGTGGTTGCGCAGCTCGTTGATCAGGGCCGGGGCCAGGTCCTCGCGCGTGTCGGCCGTGCTGAGCGCCGTCAGCGCTTCCGCACGCACCGCGAACCGCGGTGAGGACAGCTTGCGCACCAGGTCGCGGGCGGTCACGCGCGAGCGCGACGAGCCGAGCTCCTGGATGAGCTGCTCCTCCTCGAACGGGCTGCGCACCCGTTGCAGCCGGTTGAGTAACCCCAGCGCGCGCAGGTCGCGGATGGAGAACATCATCGACAGCACGTCGCGCGCGCGGTAGGCACCCAGCCGCTCCAGCCCGCCCATGCCGACGACGATGGCCGCGAACAGCACCGTCACCAGCGCGAAGTAGGCCCGGAACGAACCAGTCACCCCCAGCGCGCCGCCCAGCAGGTCCAGTAGCGCGCCGCCGGCCAGCGATCCCAGCGTGCCGCCCAGCCCGGTGGCGAGCATGTACAGGATGCCCAGGTTGAGCCGCTCGGATGGCTTGCCGATCGACAGGAAGTAGACGGTGGAGGCGCTCTGCAGTCCGCTGGCGCCCAGCATGAACACGAAGAACGCCGCCGCGCCGTAGATCCATGCCGCGGTCGCGGGCAGGGGAGGCGCCACCACCAGCGGCAGCATCACCACCGCGATCGCGGCGGCCGACAGCACCAGCAGCGGCTGGGCGCCGATGCGGTCGGTCATCAGGCCGCTGAGCAGCGCCATGCAGATGGCGCCGACCGAGCCGACCACCGTCACCAGCATGATCGAGTTGTCGCCCATGCCGTAGACCTGCCGCAGGAACACGATGAAGAACGGACTGACCATGAAGGAGCCGGCGAACACCGCCAGGATCAGGAGCAGGAAGCGGCGCATGGTGGCGCCGCGCAGCGCCTCGGCGGCGGCCCGCAGGAGCGGGCCGGAGCGCTCCTCGTTCGGCGGTTCCGGCAGGCGGAACACGGAGAAGGTGGCGATGACGCCGGCCGCCACGCCCACCGCCAGGATGACCGTGAATACCGCCAGCGGCGACTCCCGGTCCAGGACCAGACCCATCAGCAGGCCGGTCACGATGATCACGGCGTGGATGATGAGCTGCATCCGCGACATGAACAGGCCGCGGTCCTGCGGCGTGGTCAGGTGGCCGATGACCGGCTGCATGCCGGCCATGCCGGCGCCGCGGGCCAGGTTGAAGCCCAGCACGCCGATGAACAGCAGCGCCACCGCCACGGTGGTCTGGCCCGCGCCCGCGAACAGCGCCACCACCAGCAGGGGCGCCGCCAGGATGCAGCGCGCGCTCCAGAACAGGCCCATGGAGCGCACGTTGCCGAGCCGGGTGACGAACAGCCGGCCGATGAGTGGCATGAATTGGGACAGCGGGATGACGGCGAACAGCACGCCGATCATGACGCTGCCCAGCCCGACCCGGAGCCCGAACAGGGTGATCAGGTTGCCCGACAGGCACTGGAACGAGCAGACGTTGAACAGGGTGAAGATGTGAAAGGTGCGCTGCGCGGCGATCCGCTGCGCGGGGCTGAGCGCGCGGCGCTCGGGCGGTGGCTCCGCGGTCCCCACCGGCCGAAGGTAGGTTCGGCCTGCGGAGGCGGTCAACGAGCGGCGGTCATTACCTGGTGTCCTCGGGTTGCTGCCCCACGTGCAGCACGCGGCTGCCGATCTGGGCCTGATCCAGCGTCACCGTCAGCCAGTGTACGCCCGGCGCACGGAACGCGGCCCCCGCCATCGGAAACACGAGCTCCACGTCGGTCGCCGGCGTCCGCACCTGAACCTCGCCATGCGACCGGACGATCACGGAGCCCGTGTCGTCGTGGACGACGTTGACCGTCACGTCGTGCCGGCCCTTCGCCACGTTGCCGAAGGCGAGGTATACGTACCAGGTCGGAGCGACCGTCGGGAACTGCGAGAAGTTGAAGCTCTGAAAGATGCCGATGAGCCCCTTCTTGCCGTTGTTCTCCTCGATCGCCTTGTCAGCGAAGACGATGGCATGCAGGACGATTTCCACGTCTTCAGTGTACTCCGCTCCGCATTCGATGCGAGCCGCAGCCTGACTCGTTTTCGTTTACGCTTCACGTCCCTTGTTGAACGGATGCTCGGTGGTTGTCGTGATCGTGGGGTTCGGCGTGGCGCTGCTCGCCGCCGTGGTCTGGCGCTGGTGCCGGTACCCCGATCGGCGTAGGCGCGCACCGTGGTTCAATCGGCCGTTGTGGGCGCTTGAGTCGGGCGAACGCCACTTTCTTGAGATGATGGAGCGACTCGAAAGGGATTCACGCGGGTCCGACTGACCACAATTCTCCCTCTACAGACACACCCACCTGCATCGCCAGCTACTGGTAAGCGGCGGGGCTCAGCATGAGCACGTGTCAGCGGCATGGTTCCCGTATGCTTGGGCATCAACGACGTTCCCGGAGCGGTCCTCGAGACACGCCACATCCCCGGAGTTGCCCCAGATGTTTTTCGTGGAGACCGTCAGGCAGGGGTGATGGGTGTCCACGCAGCCCGTGCCGCTGCCCACGGCAAGGGTCTTTCCGGGGGCCAGCATCACACGTGACGGAATCATCAGCACGTCGCGGTCATCGTCGCAGATCCGCCACCCTGAGAGGTCCACCGTGGCGGGCCCGTCGTTGCGTAACAGCACGTGTTCGGCGCGGCTCTGGTTGCGGATGTCGACGATGATCACCCCTGCGGCGGCCTTGCCCTTCCACACCCCTCGCTCCCGCGACCGGGCTTCCTGCTCCAGGGCCTCGAACTGAGGCCGGAAGTACACCAAGTCATCGCCGCGATAGACCACGGCGAGCCCGGTTTCGATCAGTTCGGCGTTCAGCAGCGTACCGTCCGGCAGGTAGACGAAGGCCAGCAAGCGGCCGAACTGGTCGCGCCGCTGGAAGTCGAAGGCAAGATACACCGGTCCCGTGCCGGTGCGGCGCGCGGTATGCTCCTGCGCCTCCGCGGCCAGCGGGTCGCCCAGCTCCGGGGTGTCGATGCCCATCAGGCGCACGCGCTCGGTGGAGCGCATGCCGTGGGGCGGGTCGGCGATCGCAACCTCGAAGGTGTCGCCGTCCACGTGCCGCGCCACCGCAGCCGGGGTCATCTGCGGTAGATCCGCGTCCTGGTAGCGCTCCAAGCGCGCCACCGTGACGTCGTACACGATCGGTCGACGGGCTCCCTCGGCTCCGGCACCCGCGGCTCCCACGACCAGCATCACCGATCCTGCCAGAAGCACGGATATCCGCGTGCACGTGGTCATGTCGCTGGTGACGATTTATCTCAGATCAGTTCGTTTCGCCAGGAGGAGGCGCTATCGTGCCGGTCCGCTCATGCAGTATCGTTTCGACGACCGACAAGCGACCTTCCACTGCCGACAGACGCTCCCCGAAGCGATCGAGCTTGTCGCCGATTCTGCCCATGTCTCCACGCATCCACCCGAAGAGCGCCACCATCACTCCAAGCAACGTCGCGCCGACCGCAAGGATGGCGATCAACTCCCCGGTCATCGCATCCACCGAGCCACCCGTGCCGCTTCCGCGGCCGCCCCGCAGGGCCGCGTCTCCATGCTCATCCGTGAATCTTCCTTCGTAGCTTACGTCCGGTCGGCGATCGCCATCAACATTCCCGCTGCACAAGTACGCGCGGACCGGGACGGTGCGTCGATCGCCGCGCCGCGCTACCATGCGTCGCCATGACGGCGAACGACTTTCGGCTCGACGGCAGGCTCGCCCTGGTCACCGGTTCGACCTCCGGCATCGGCGCCGCGCTGGCGCGCGGCCTGGGCGAGGCGGGCGCCCACGTGCTGGTCAACGGCCGCCGGCTCGACCGCGTCGATCAGATGATCGAAGCGTTGCGCGCGGACGGGATCGAGGCCGATGCGTGCCCCTTCGACACCCGCGACGAGCAGGCGGGGGACGAGGCGATCGGCGCCGTCGAGCGGTCCATCGGGGCTATCGACATCCTGGTCAACAACGCCGGCATGACGCGGCGCGCGCCGATGGTCGAGCTGGACTCCGCCGCCTGGCAGGAGGTGATCGACACCGATCTCACGGCGCCCTTCCTGGTCGGCCGGCGGGTCGCGCGCGGCATGTGCGAGCGGGGCCGCGGCAAGATCATCAACACCTGCTCGCTGATCAGCGAGCGGGCCCGGCTCGGCACCGCCGCGTACGGGGCCGCCAAGGGTGGACTGCAGATGCTGACGCGGGCGATGGCGGTGGAGTGGGGGCCGCACGGGGTGCAGGCCAACGGCATCGGCCCCGGCTACTTCGTCACCGAGATGACCCAGCCGCTCGCCGACGATCCGGCGTTCAACGCCTGGCTGCGCGAGCGCACGCCGGCGGGCCGCTGGGGGGAGACGACGGAGTTGGTGGGACCGGCCGTGTTTCTGGCCTCGGACGCCTCCAGCTTCGTCAACGGCCACGTGCTGTACGTGGACGGCGGCTTTCTGGCCCTGCTGTAAACGAAAACGCGCCTCTTCGGCTCAACGAATCGTCGACTCGGGAGTCGCCGGAGACTGGTCGAGCACGTGGGTCATCAGCGAGGGGATGCCGGCCTCGTACCGAACGGGCGACGGTTGGCCGGGCGGGCACCAGACGAAGCCCAGACGCTCACACGTGGCCAGGGCCGCCTGCACATGCTCGTGGCCGGCGTTCGGAGCGAGGCCGTCGGCGATGGCGGACTTCAACTCGGCGTAGGTCGGTCTCGGCGTGCGTTGAATTCTGGCTGCCACCTGTTCGGCGGCGGCCAACCAGCCCGACTGGTCCAACTCGAAATACCGATCTTGGTAATAGTCCGTCATACGGACCGCCACGTCGGGGCGTGCAGCGTCCGCGTGAGCGGCCGTCAGCCGGGTCGCGCCGGTGGCGAGGCGCTGCTCCCACAGCGCCTCGCCCCAGAGCTGGATGAAGTACGGATAGCGCTGGCTGTGCTCGACGACCGCGTCGAGGGCGTCCGGGTCGATGCTCACGCCGTGGGCCGCCAGCGGCTCGATCAGGGCGGCGCCGGCGGCGGCGGCGCTCAGCAGGCCGATGCCCAGGCGTCCCGCGCCCAGACGGCTCCAAAAGGACGCGTCCATGGCGCCCAGATGCGCCGGCAGGCCCGGCGTGCCGGCCATCACCAACAGGAACGGCGCCTCCGTGCGTACCCTCTGACTGGCGTTGAGCAGCGTTCTGCCCACCACGAGGTCGAGCGTGTGCGCTTCGTCGAGCAGCACCGCAAGCGGTTTCCCGCGGCACCGGGCGGTCAGTTCCGCCCGCAGGTTCCGGGTGCTGCCGGGAGCCGGCGCCCACTCGACCGAACCGACGGCCGCGACGCCCACCTTCCGGGGCAGCAGCTTCGCCAGCCTCGACCGCGGCGCCAGGACGTCGACCAGGCCGTCGCGGGTCGGGACGTCGTCGGGAGTCAGGGTCACCACGTCCACTTCCGCTGTTCGCTCGCGGCATGAGCGCTCGAACCAGTTGAGCAACACGGTCTTGCCGGTGCCGCGCGGGCCGATGAGGGCGAGGTTGTGCGGCGGAGCCTTGCCGCCGAGCAGGTCGGCCAGGCACTGCTTCAGCACCGCCTCTTCCCGCTCACGCCCGGTGAGTGCCGGCGGCGTGGCGCCGTCGCCGGGCGTGAACAGGCGTTGCTCTGTCGCCTCCATGGCGAACCACAGCGTATATCGATCGACCACGACGTGGTAACCGCGCCGCGGTTTGGAGGAGTTGACCGGAGGCTGTTATCGTTCCTTGACGATGCCGACGCTGCTTCGCACCCCGCTGCACGCCGCCCACGAGCGGCTCGGCGCGCGCATGGTGCCGTTCGCCGGCTGGAGCATGCCGGTGCAGTACGCGGGCATCGTCGCCGAGCACCGTGCGGTGCGCACGGCGGCCGGCCTGTTCGACGTCAGCCACATGGGAGAGATCGACGTGAACGGCCCCGGAGCCGCCGCCTGCGTCGCCCGGCTGGCCTGCCTGGACGTCGGGCGGCTGGCGGTCGGCGCGGCTCGCTACTCGCTGATCCTCGATGATGCCGGCGGGGTCATCGACGACGTGATCGTGTACCGGCTCGCGGACGACGGGTACCGCGTCGTGGTCAACGCCGCCAACACCGACGCCGTGGTCGAGCACGCGCGCGCGGTCGCCGCCGGCATGAGCGGCGTCGACCTGCGCGACCGTAGCGCCGAGTTCGGACTGATCGCCATCCAGGGGCCGCGGGCGGAGGCGATCCTGCAGGGTGTCGCCGCGGCCGACCTTGCCGCCATCGGCATCTATCGCTGCCGGGAGACGGAGGTGGCGGGCGTCCCCGCGCTGGTGGCGCGCACCGGTTATACCGGTGAGGACGGGTTCGAGCTGTTCGCCGCTGCCGGGCGCACGGAGGCGCTGTGGATGGCGCTGCTAAAAGCGGGCGCCTCCGCCGGCCTGCATCCGGCCGGGCTCGGGGCGCGCGACACGCTACGCCTGGAGGCGTCGTTCCCGCTGTATGGGCACGAGCTCACGCGCGAGGTGTCGCCGCTGGAGGCCGGGCTCGGCCGGTTCGTGTCGAAGGGCGACGCGTACGTCGGCGCGTCCGCCATCGCCGCGCAGCGCGCTGCCGGCGTGGCGCGGCGCCTGGCCTGCCTCCAGCTCGACGGACGCGCGATCGCGCGAGCGGGGTTCGCGATCACGACCGCCGGCGGCGAGCCGGCCGGAACCGTGACCAGCGGCGGCTATGCGCCGTGGCTGGAGCGCAGCGTGGCGATGGGGCTGGTGGGGCGCGAGCACGCGGCCGTGGGCGCCGAGCTGGCGGTGACCATCCGGAGCCGCCCGGTGGCCGCAGCCGTCGTCCAACGCCCATTTTACAGGCGGACGCCCACACGGAAGCCCACATGATGAGGAAGCGATGATGGAGTTCCCCAAGGACCTGAGGTACACCGCCGAGCACGAATGGACCCGGCAGGACGGCGATCTGGTCGTGATCGGCATCACCGACCACGCCCAGCACGAACTGGGCGACGTGGTCTACGTGGAGCTTCCCGAGGTCGGCAGCCAGGTCACCCAGGGCAGCCCGTTCGGGGTGATCGAGAGCGTCAAGGCTGCCAGCGACCTGTTCGCCCCGCTGACGGGGGAGGTGGTGGCCGTGAACGGCGACCTGGAGTCGGCCCCGCAGCTCGTCAACGAAGCGCCGTACGGCGACGGCTGGATCATCACGGTCCGCCCCAGCCGGCTGGACGCGGAGGAGTCGCAGCTCCTGGACGCGGAGGCCTACGCCCAGCTCGTCGCGTCGGCCTGATACCGCCGTGCAGTACGCCCCCCACACCGGCGCCGAGATCGCCGAGATGCTCCAGGCGATCGGCGTCTCCAGCGTCGAGGAGCTGTTCGCGGACGTCCCGCACGCGCAGCGGTTCCCGCGGCTCGATCTGCCGGACGGCCTGAGCGAGCCGGAAGTCGCCGCCGCCTTCCGCAAACTGGCCGACCGCAACAGCGCCCTCGACCGGCAGAGCTGCTTTCTGGGCGCCGGCGCCTACCACCACTACACCCCGGCCGTGATCCCGCACCTGCTGTTCCGCAGCGAGCTTTACACGGCCTATACCCCGTACCAGCCGGAGGTGAGCCAGGGGACGCTGCAGACCATCTTCGAGTTCCAGACGATGGTCGCCCGGCTGCTCGGCATGGAAGTGGCCAATGCGTCGATGTACGACGGCTCCACCGCGCTGGCGGAGGCGGCACTCATGGCCGCCCGGCTGCGCCGCGGCCGGGAGACGATCGCGGTCAGCGAGGCCGTGCATCCCGAGTACCGCGAGGTGCTTGCCACCTACCTGTCCGGCCTGGGCCTCCGTATCGTGACCATCCCGTTCGACCGCGCGTCGGGACGCACCGATCCCGGCGAGGTGGAGCGGGCGCTCGGCGACGACATCGCCGCCCTGCTGCTTGCCTACCCGAACTTTCTGGGCGTAATCGAGCCGGTCGCGGAGCTCTGCGAGCGGGCCCACGCGGCCGGGGCGCTGGCGGTGGTGTCCGCCGACCCAGTCGCGCAGGCGGTGCTGCGCCCGCCCGGCGAGCTGGGCGCCGACATCGCCACGGCGGAGGGGCAGCCGCTCGGCATACCGCTGTTCTACGGCGGCCCCTACGTGGGCCTGCTGGCCACCTCGATGCGCAACGTGCGGCAGATGCCGGGCCGCCTGGCCGGCGTCGCCCGCGACGAGCGCGGCCGCCGCGGCTTCGTGCTCACCCTCAAGCCGCGCGAGCAGGACATCCGCCGCGAGAAGGCGACCAGCAACATCTGCACCAACGAGGCGCTGATCGCCACCGCCGTGGCCATCTACCTGGCGGCGTTGGGCCCGTCCGGGCTTCGCGAGGTCGCCGACCAGTGCTATCACCGCTCCCACTACCTGGCCGCCGAGCTGGCGCGCGTGCCGCGGGTCGAAGCGCGCTTCTCCGGGCGGTTCTTCCGCGAGCTGACGGTGCGCACGCCGGTGGCGCCGGCCGAGCTGAACCGGCGGCTCTGGGCCGACCACGGCATCGTCGGCGGGCTCGACCTGGGCCGCTTCGACCTGGGCCTGGACGGCTGCTGGCTGCTCACCGCGACGGAGCTCAACCGCCGCGCCGACATCGACCGGCTGGTGGCAGCCGTGGCGGAGGCGGTCGCATGAGCGCCCCCGGCGTGTCCGGAGCTGCCCTGCTGCCGGAGCAGCCGCTGCTGTTCGAGCGCTCGGTCGCGGGACGCACCGGCGTGCAGTTCCCGCCGCTCGACGTGCCGCGCGCGGAGGCGTTGCCGGCGGAGCTGCGCCGCGCCGAGCTGCCCCTGCCGGAGCTCTCCGAGCCGGAGGTGGTCCGCCACTTCACCAACAGCTCGCGGCGCAACTTCTCGGTGGACCAGGGCTTCTATCCGCTCGGCTCCTGCACCATGAAGTACAACCCCAAGATCAACGACCGCATCGCCGACCTGCCGGGGCTGGCGTCCATCCACCCCTACCAGGACGAGGCGACCGTGCAGGGCGCGCT
The DNA here is from genome assembly GCA_965208175.1 of Spirochaetia bacterium. Lineage (GTDB taxonomy): Bacteria > Spirochaetota > Spirochaetia > SZUA-6 > Bin103 > CATQHW01. Next base: position 547,307 of record CBDBOG010000003.1, read on the forward strand.
GCGCCTGCTCTGGGAACTGCAGGAGTGGCTGGGCGAGATCGCAGGGCTCCCCGGCGTGTCGCTGCAGCCGTCGGCCGGCGCGCACGGCGAGTTGACCGGCGCGCTCGTCATCCGCGCGTACCATGACGCGAAGGGCTCCCAGCGGACGACGATGCTGGTGCCCGATTCCGCGCACGGCACCAACCCGGCGACCGCCGCCATGGCCGGCTACCGGTCGCGCACCGTGCCCACCGGCGCGGACGGCAACCTCGACATCGACGCCGTTCGGGACGCGCTCGACGACAGCGTGGCCGGGCTGATGATCACCAACCCGAACACGTTGGGGCTGTTCGTGGAGCGCATCACGGACATCGCCGCCGCCGTGCACGAGGCCGGCGGCCTGGTCTACATGGACGGCGCCAACATGAACGCCATGGTCGGCGTGGCCAAGCCCGGCGACCTGGGCACCGACATCCTGCACTTCAACCTGCACAAGACCTTCAGCGTCCCGCACGGCGGCGGCGGCCCGGGAGCGGGGGCGACCGCGGTGACGGAGGAGTTGTCGCGCTTCCTGCCGGCCCCGGTGGTGGTCCGCGACGGTGACACCTATCGCCACGACTACGACCGGCCCGACTCGATCGGCCGCGTGCGCGCCTTCTATGGCAACGTCAACAACGCCGTGCGCGGCTACGCCTACCTGCGCTCGCTGGGCGGCGACGGGCTGGCCGCGATGAGCCGGCTGGCGGTGGTGGCCGCCAACTACGTGCGAACAGCGCTGGCCGACGTCCTGGAGGTGCCGTATCCGCGCGTCTGCAAGCACGAGGTGGTCTTCAGCGCGCGCCGCCAGGCGCAGGAGCACCGCGTGCGCGCCCTGGACATCGCCAAGCGCCTGATCGACTACGGCATCCACCCGCCGACCATCTACTTCCCGCTCATCGTGCCCGAGGCGCTGATGGTGGAGCCCACGGAGACCGAGTCCAAGGCGACCCTGGACGGGTTCGTGGCGGCCATGCGCGCCATCCTGGCGGAGGCGGCGGATACGCCGGACCTGGTGCGCACCGCCCCCCACACCACGCCGATCGGACGGTTGGACGAGGCAACGGCCGCCCGCCGGCCGGTGCTGGTCTGGCCGCAACAGCACGATTGAGTAGACTCCGCGGAGTTGACGACCATGCGGAGAACGCGCACCGTGCCGGTCGTAACAGCCGAATGGATCGCCGTCGTCGTTGCCATCGTCGCCGTGGGTGTCGCCGGCACCGTGGCCGTAGTCTCGGGCTTCCGCAGGCTCGTCGACGCGGATCAGCGAATCGCCGATCAGATCGCGGCCGTCGATCGCAGATTCGCGCGCCTTGAGGGCACAGTCGACACGCTGCAACCGGCGGTGCCGGAGGATGGCACGGGCTCGACCATCTGGGTGCTGAGGGACAGCTTCGTCGAGGAGCACGGCGACTTGGAGGCCGATCTCGAACTGCCGCCGAGAGAAGTCGCGGATCGGCGGGCATCACTTGATCGAGACGATGATGTGAAGTGCTGTGTGAGCACATCAAGGGGATAGAATAGGCGACAAAGTGCCCCGGCGTGAGGCCACAATCTCCGGGGCGCGGGAGAGCGCTATGGCGATGTTCGACATGACGACCCCGGAGGGGTGGCGAAACTCCTGTCATGAAGCCGAGCGGCGGCTCGACCGGGACCCGCAGAAGGTCGCGAGCAACGCCAGATTCCTGCAAAAGGTTTGGGAATCTTCTGCTGAAGAGCGGGAGAGCGAGGCCTTCCTGCTCCGCATCTGGGACGAAAACCCGCTCTACGATCTAGACGGCGACACCGACAAGGACGTAAAAGCAGCTCTGGCCGATCCAGAGTTTCGCCGGTGGTTCCACGAACTGACCAATGGCGATCTTCCGATAGATCCGCAGATGAGATCCGAACGGCTGGATGCTCGCATAGCCGAGACATTCAAGCGCGTGCGGGGGGACTACCCGTCCGGACCGCACGTCAAGACGACGCGTACGTTCGCTGCACTCTTCCCGCACGACTTCACGACCCAACGCACCCTCGGGAGGAAAGACCTATATAGAGTTCTGAATGGCAACAGCAAAGGGATCGTATGGGATGCCCAAGCGAGCCGGCTCATTCTCGACCATTTGGACGCGGCCATCGGCCCTGTGGATCGCTCCGACTGGAACGCCGTCGCCCGGCGCATGATGCTACCTGAGATCCTGTCCAAGATTGCCAGTGAACAACGTCGAACCTCACGTCACGAGCTTCCCGCCCAGCCTCCAGATCCGCCGCCACCGGTCGATCAGCCGTGCCTGTCCCAGATCACCAAACACTTCGAGTCTATCGAGGAGGCCGGAACACTCATCTTCGAGCGGGACATGGTGGAGTCGATCCACCTCGGGCTCTGGGCAAGCGAACGGCGGCACTTCGCGGTGCTCACCGGCCTTTCAGGCACCGGCAAGACGCAGCTCGCCGTCGAGTACGCCAAGGCTCTGACCGGTCCGGACGGCCGGTCGAATGGTCGTATCTGCACGATCGCAGTTCAGCCAGGCTGGTACGACCCGACGCCGCTGTTGGGGTACGTCAACCCTCTCGGCGACAACCGATACACCAGAACCGAGTTCCTGCTATTCCTGATTCAGGCTGCAGACAACCCATCTCAACCCCACGTGTGCGTGCTGGACGAGATGAACCTGTCCCACCCGGAGCAGTACCTGGCGCCGATTCTCAGCGCGATGGAACTCGAACACGGCGAGATAGAGCTGCACAGCGGCGACGCAGCCCAATACGGTATCCGACCGAGCGTTCGTTACCCGCCCAACCTGGTCCTCATCGGCACCGTAAACATGGACGAGACCACCATGGGCATATCCGACAAGGTGCTGGACCGGGCATTCACGCTGGAGTTCTGGGACGTGGACGTGGGCGGGTGGCCGGGTTGGGAGAAAACCTCCCTGATCGATCAGGACAGGGACGCGGTCAGGCAGACACTTACAGGCCTCATGGAGGCGTTGAGTCCGGCCCGGCTGCACTTCGGCTGGCGCGTAATCGAGGAGGTCGTGCGGTTCATGGAGCAGCGTCAGGCGCAGCGCGCGGGGTTGACCGTGAATGTCGCGCTCGACCGGGTGATCTACGCGAAAGTCCTGCCGAAGCTCCGCGGCGACGACTCGCCTCGCTTCCGCAACGCTCTGGAGCAGTGCCGGACCGCGCTGAACGGGTCGAACCTGACTCGCTCTGTCCGAAAGGTCGACGAGCTCATCGAGGACGTGAAACAGACCGGCAGCTTTCGTTTCTGGCGATAGGTCCATGACCGCCGAAAGAGGGACGTTGCGAATCCGGCGCGATGATGGCCTCCACCATCTTGACGCGTCCCGGCCCAATGGCGGGTTCGCCGAGCGGCAGCAGACCATCTTCATCGGTCCGGCCGATCGCGAGTGCCGGCTTCTGATCGACGACGAACCGCTCGGACGGGTCGAGGGGTCAGCGAACGAGTGGTCGTGGACGCCGGGATTCTACGCTGGCGAGGTGCGCGCCGAGTTGCTGGATGCGGACGACCGATCGCTGTGCGTCTGGCTGCTCGACGTGAGCCCCGATCGGGGAAAGACGGGGCGTGAGGTCTTCGCGCACATGGTCGACGAGATCCTCGACTTCGACCCGCATCTGGTGATCGGTGAAGAGCCCGCGCGCCGCCGGCTCGGAGCGGTGGGCGAGACCGATGATCCTCTCATCCTGTTCGAGCGGCTGAGGAGGCGTCGTGGCGACCTGGAACGCGCGCTGGCGGCGATCCGGCGGGAGCCGGTGAGCGTTCTGCGCGCGCGGCGGCAGTTCGTCCCGCTCCGGGATACCCGGCGTGCCGACCTGCGTACGATGCGGTCGGCGCTCCGCCAACCGGCTACGCTCGCGGCCATCCGTCCGGGTACCGCATCGAGTCCCCGCGGTCCGGGATCAGATCCGATCCTCGACGTACCGGCCGTCGAGCGCACGCTCGATTCTCCGGCGAACCGGTGCATCCTGGCCATGCTGCGAGCGCTGCATCTCAGGTGCAGAGAACTCTCCAAGAGTTTGAAAGGGCTCGCACAGAAGCCCCCGAACGACACGAGGACGGCCGTCGCCAACCGAGTGGATCGATGGAATCAGATCCTCGGTGAAATGGGGCGGACATTCGCAACGGCCGAGCGCCGCCGACCGTTCAGGGAAGTGCGCCGTCCCGAGATCACGGCTGCGGGACTCAACGCGGTGGCGGCACATCCTCTCTACGCGCGCTTCTGGCGCGTCGGATGGGAAGCGCTGCGGCGCGGTCTGTATCGGTTGGATCCCGAGGACCGGCTGCCGCTCAGTCCGACGTGGGAGATCTACGAACGGTGGTGCTTCGTCGCCCTGGCGCGGAATCTGGGCGAGTGGCTTCCCGAATACGAGTGGAAGACTATGGGCCTGACCGACTCCGATCGTCGACAATTCGCGGGCAGACGTGCCGATGGAAACCGCATCACGCTCCACTTGCAGCGGACTTTCGGCAACACCAAAGGACGCGAGCGCAACGGAAGCTGGTCAATCTCACGCGAATTCAGACCCGATCTGGTGATGACATCGCAGTCTGCGGACGGCCTGAAGAGGTTCGTCGTCCTTGACGCCAAGTACCGCGCTTCCGCAGCAGGGATCCTCAGCGGAATGACGGAGAGCGCGCACCCGTACGCGGATGCGCTCCGCTGGGGACCCTCCGGGCGGAACGAACGCTCCTGCTCGTTCCCCATGCCGCAGACGCGGAATGGCTGACCCGCACGGACTATGTCGACAGGCACCGCGTTGGTGTTGTCGCTCTGCGACCCGACCTCGAGTTGCCGGATTGGTTCCGCGTACTGATGACCGATCACCCAAGGCCGGGTGTGTGAACTGGCTGACCTTTCGTGTCTGGGCGTCAGGTCGTGACGAACTGCCGAACCGGAGTCTCCTCGCGGTTCGTCAAAGCCTGCCAGAGGTCGTACTGCATCTGCTGCTGCAACCTAACTCTCCGGGCTGCCGCCGAATGCCTGTGACAGCCCGGATGGCCATTTCGGGAGAGATTCCGAGACGTCCGTTGAGCAGCAGGGAGAGCGTGTTGCGGGACACTGCGAGCCCCTTCGCCGCCTCGGTGACGGTCAGACCGAGGGGGCTCCAGACACTGCCGCCTGATGAAGGCGCCGGGATGGGGCGGATCGTGCATCAGCATGGTAATACCTCGCCGACGCCGACGAGCGGCTATGGCGCCGTGAGTCCGTCGCAGCGACGCTGGACGGCGCTCCGCCGTTTCTCCTCGTTGTAGATCAGTTCAACGACCGCGCAGTGCGCGTGCGCGTGAAGAGCGATGTCCCGCTTCCCGCCGGGTGGGAACGCCGAAACCGGGAGCCATCGACTCCAGGACGAAGAAGGGCCTTACCTTGGCCTAACCTGGAGTTCGCCAACTGGGTGGGCGATCTGGCCGTCCTTCTCGGCCCCCTCATTGCCGGATCACGGAGTCCGACCTATGCTTGCCGGACACGGGACCGAAAGCGATGACGACTCTTGCACGACGGACGGCGGCCCTTGAGGGGAGAGTCGACCGTCTGGAAGCCATCTTCGCCGCGTTCATGGAGTGCACCGAAGAGTCGATCGCGCGTCTGGAGATGACATGAGATGAGGCTCCTGACTGCAAGTCGAGCTCACCTTTCTTCCACCGCGTTACCTTTGGCGGCAGCGCTGCTGTTGCTGACGGGCTGTGATCTGTTCGTTCCTCAGGAAACGGGATATCGCGCGACGTCCATACCCAATGACGTCAGGAAATTGTTCGTGTCATACGGCGACAGTCAATCGGATACGGTCTGGTTGCTGGAACAGGGCGGCCCGGTTGATTTCCTGTTCCCACAAAGCGAGTTATTGCGACTGTTCGGTAGCTTCCCGAACCACGAACGCCTGTACATCGCCAACGTGCACCAGACGCTGACCTTGGAGCACAGCGACCTGACAGCCAGGGCGGGTGAGCTGTCGGTGGAGCAGCTAAAAGCCGAGATTGATGTCAGCGTCGAGATTCTGTACCGCACGATACAGCACTTCAAGAGGCAGGGGAAACAGGTCATCGTCGTGGGCGTCTCGCACGGCGCGTTCCTCGTTGCCCGTTTCCTGGCGCTGAAGGGACCGCTCGCTGCCGAAGCGTATGTGATCATGGCCGGACGGTTGGATATGCCGGAAGCTGTCGCACGAGGCTTCTTGAACGGCTGTTCCTACCGCTTCCGCAACGGAGTTGAACCGGAGCGGAAACCCGAGTGCCCGACGACGGAACCAAGTCTCCTGATCGGACGCCGCCTCAACGGAGCCGTCAGCCATGACCGGTACAGCGAGATGCTCGCATCCACCAACTTGTCGCGTGTGGTCTACGTGTACGGTACCGCCGATGCGGTAGTCGGCCGCCTCACGGAAGGCGAGCACGGATTCCTCGAATCCAGGGGGAGCACGGTTATCGCGATTCCTGGGGGCGAACACGACTTCATGCTCGAGAACCCGGAGCTCGCCGTCCGGATCGTGGAGGAGATCCGACTCGGCGGCGCGACGGCGGGACGAGAGGAGCCTTGATTGATTTCTGGCGCTGGTCCGATCACCGTCGAGGTGCGGCGCAGTCCGGTGGGTCGTCTGCGCATGCGGCCGGGCGGTCGGCCGCGGTCATCGGCCCGGCCGCTCCCAGCACGGCGGCGGCGTGCTGCCACGCGACGGCGATGCGTTCGACGTGGGGCCAGAGGCGCCCAGCGCACTGCCATGCTCGGCGGCGACGCGCGCCCAGTGGCCGGACCGTTCGGGATCACTGTCCCATTCGGGGAGGGTGAAAGCCCCCTCTATCTGGCCGGTTCGGCATTGCCTCCCGCTGCACGCCGACAGCGGCGGCGGACTGTTCGGCTTGAACGCCGAGCTGGCGTACCGCGCCGAGGAAGACCGCACGTACCGGGTCGTGGTCGACGATCCGACCGGGCAAACCGGAGGCTACACGTTGACGGTGCGCCGCGACGCACGGCATCACGACGGCTCCGCGACAGAGTGACGAATCTCAGGAGCGCATGAAGATACCGCGGCTGATCAGCTTGCGGCGTATCGCGGGCGTCAGGTCGGTCCCTTCGACCAGTTCCACGACGCTCTCCGACAGCCGACGGCCTCGCTTGCCTGCCGCCGCCAGCACGTGTGCGGCGGTCTCGGCGTCCCCGCAGTCGACCACCACGGCGGGGCGGACCTCGATCCAGCGCATCTCGGCCGCCCAGTCCCGGATCTGGCGGCTCACGTTGGCCGGCAGCGGCTGTTTCGACAGGTCGCCGGCCGTCGCGATCACCTGTTCGGCATCCTGGCCGGCCGTTACCGCCCGCTGGACCGACGCGCGGTTGATGACGAACAGCGTCCCCACGGCATCCGGTCCCCTCATCCCGGCCGTGGGGACGGCGAATACCCGCGCCCGAACCTGGCCGGTGGGTGAAGGCGAGAGGAAGACGATCTCGAAGTTGGGCTGAACGATGACGTCGCCGGTGTCCGCCGGCGCGTCGAGGTCGAAGTCGTCGGCCTCGCCGAGCAGATAACGGCCGATGTCGGTCATGCGGAAGCCGGCATCGCCTTCGGTCAGGGGGCCGAGCGCGATGCCGCCGAGCGGAATCAGTCGTTCGTGGACGAACGCCAGGAGCGTCGATCCCCAGACCCGCTCGGCGACCACGCTCCCTTCGGAGTCCATGGCCGGGCCGTAGCCCATGACGTGTGTGCGCTCCTGCAGAGGATTGCGCTCCTCGGCGTGGAAGCGGACGAACGCCTGCAGGTCGAGGATCGACTCCCGGCCGACCGCGCGGAAGGCATCGACCACGCCGCGCCCCGGACTGCCGACGAACCAGTTCATGCCGTCGACATACGGCACGAAGTTCAGCGGCACCGCCTCGGGATCCTCGGCATACCACGGATCAAGGAACCCGAGGCTCTCCTCGGGGCGGAGCATCGCATCTTCGCGCAGCAGGTCGAGGATCTCCTTGAGCCGTTCTTTTGCCGGTCGCATCAGCCACGCGCGGCCGTGGTCGGTTACCACGAGCGTGCGATTGGTGCCTGCTCCTTCCTGCGCCGTCGCCAATCGCAGGGAGAATGCGAAGTGCGCCGCGCGTGCGACGCGTCGGTCCGGATTCAGCGGCGCGAACTCGGGGGCGATCCATGCCGGCACTGCAGAGAGTGAGGCGCCGACCGCACGAAGGTTGCGGACGAACAGGTGGCAGGTTCCCGACTTGAGTCTGGGAGGTTCGGCGATCGCGTCCAGCAGCAGCGTCGCGATGTCCTCGACCAGCAGCGGCCGGCACAGCAACTCTACGCTGCGGAACGTGCTCTCGCGGAGTGACGCGGCGCGACCGAGCTGCAGTCGGTGGAGGATCGGCGGCCAGATGCAGACAAACGGCAGCAGCGCCGCGTCGGCGACGATCAGCAGCAAGGCCTCGCGGAAGGCGAACTCCAGCCCGGCTGCCAGGGTGTCGCGGTGCGAACGTTCGCCGGCCGCGTCGAACAAATCGCTGACGGCGATCGGTCCGCCGTGTGCGACCACCGCGTTGATCAGCTCCTTGGCGGTGCTGACGGCGGCCGGCGGCGCCTGTTGCCAGCGGCCGTCCGCGCCGAGCGCTGCACGCCGGGGACGGATGGCACGCTTCGGATCGGCCGGCTCGGCGACGGCGGGAAGCCTGCGCGCCGCGCTGTAGTCGGCTTCGGTCATGCCGAGATGCAGGCCTTGTTCTTCCAGCCTGCGCTTGATCTCGGCAAGGGACTGGCGACCGAGATTGCGAGCCCTGGTGATCTCGTCCTCGTTCTTCCGGGTGAGCTCGCCGATCGTGCTGATGCCCAGGTTCCTCAGGCAGTGCTCGGATCTCACCGAAAGGTCCAGAGCCGCGACAGGAGTCTCGAGCAACGAGCGCAGCCGCTCGCCTCGTTGGTCCGGCTCGTCCTGATCGTCCGTGCGGTCGTCGCCCGGCGCCGAGGAGTCGGGTTCGCCGTGCCAGTCCAGGAACTGGCGCCACCAGCCCGCACCGCTCATCTCGCGAGCAAGCTGATACCGGGTGCTGTGTGAAGCCCGGCGGCCGAGGCGCGAAACCTCGTCGCCGGTGTAGTGCTGCAGGAGGTAGTCCTTCAGCACCAGGACCGCGGCGGCGTCGGCGGTCGCGGTTTCTTCCGGAAACGGCCTCGCGCGGGACAGCTCGCGGAACAGAGTCAACCAGAACCGCCTCGATCGCGGCACCTCGTGCCGGATCGCCTTCTTCCTGCGCACCGGCTCGAGCCAGCCGAGCGCGATCAGTTCCTCGTCCCTGGTTCGTGTCCAGTACTTGGCGGGAATGCGATCGATCAGGAAGCGGCGCTGCTGGATCGAGAGCGCCTCCCACTTCGGCAGCAGGTCGAAGACCTCGTGCCAGTCGAGGTTCAGCAGCTTCACGCGCTCGGTTCCCGCAGCGTCCCGCCGGCTGCGACGATCGCCTCGGCCACCGACGAGGTCGTCACCCGCTCGGGGTCCGGGGCGTCGGCGATGGCGTACTCGTAGCCCTGCTCGCAGAGGAAGCGCTGCCGGTTCATGGCGAACTCCTGCTCCACGGTCGCCGCGCTGACCAGCGAGTAGAAGTGCGCCTGCGTGCCGTCGCTCTTGGGGCGCAGGATGCGGCCCAGGCGCTGCGCCTCTTCCTGGCGCGATCCGAAGGTGCCGGAGATCTGGATCGCGACGTTGGCGTCCGGCAGGTCGATCGCCAGGCTGCCGATCTTGCTGACCGCCAGGCAGCGGACCTCACCGTCCCGGAACGCCTGGAACAGTGCGTCGCGTCGCTTCTGCGACGAGGCGCCGGTGAGCACCGGCACATCGAGCGCGTCCGCCACGCCCTTGATCTGGTCGACGTACATCGCCATCACCAGGACCCGGTCGTCGCGATGGAGGCTCAGCAGGGCGCGCACCAGCGCTCGCTTGTCCGGGTTCTGAGCCGCAATCGGAAATTGCTGTCGAGGGGAGGCCGCGGCGTACTCCATGCGCAGCGCCGGCGGCAGCGGCAGGCGCATCTCCGTGCAGTGCGCGGTCGCCACCCATCCCTGGCGCTCCAGCTCGCGCCAGGGGACCTCGGCCTTCTTCGGCCCGATCAGGGCGAACACGTCCTCCTCCAGCCCGTCCTCGCGGACCAGGGTGGCGGTCAGCCCTAGCCGGCGCCGCGCCTGCAGGGCGGCGGTGATCTGGAAGACCGGCGCAGGGAGCAGATGCACCTCGTCGTAGACGATCAGACCCCAGTCGGCGCGGTCGAACACCTCCAGATTGACCATCGGCTCGTCGCTGCGGCGGCGGTGGGTGAGCATCTGGTAGGTGGCGACGGTGAGCGGCCGCAGCGCGCGTTTCGGGCCGGCGTAGATGCCGATCAGCTCCTCGGTGAGGGTGGTCTTGTCGAGCGTCTCGGCAATCCACTGCTTGGCGGCCGTGACGCTGGTGCACAGGATCAGCGTCGTGGTCTGCAGCGCGTGCATGCAGGCCAGCCCGACGATCGTCTTGCCGGCGCCGCACGGCAGCACGATGACGCCGCTGCCGCCGGCGGAGTGGCGCACGTCCTCGAATGCGCGCGCCGCTTCGTCCTGGTAGTCGCGCAGCCGGAACGTCACGCCGCCACGGGTGGTCTCCCGCAGCTCGAACGCCAGCGGGGTGCCGGCGGTGTAGCCCGCCTCGTCATCCGGCGGGAATCCGGCACGGACCAGCGCCAGCTTCAGCAGCCCACGGCGCTCGGCGTCGACCTGGAACGTGCGCCGGCCGGTGCGGTCGCCCAGCCACTTGGAGACGTCGCGGTTGCGGCGGGCGATCTCGATCGATTCGTCGTCGCGTGACTCGAGCATCAAGCCGTCGTCGTCTGCGATCAGCCGCAGCTTGCCGAAACGCGAGGCATGGGTCCTGATCTCGACGAGCGTGGCGTCCGGCACCGGATAGCGGCTGAACTCGTGCAGGGTGGCGATGATGTCCTCCACCCCGACGCCGGCGGAACGGGCGTTCCAGATGGACAGCGCCGTCATGCGGTAGGTGTGGACGTGCTCGGGCGCCTTGATCAGCTCCGCAAAGGCCAGCAGGCGAGAGCGCGCCTCCTCGAAGCGGGGGCTGGCCACCTCCAGCAGCAGCGTGTCGACACCCTGGACGATGAGCGGCTGATCGGAGGCCATCGGGCGGGCTCGATTATAGCGGACGAGGCGGAACAGGTTCGGCGACACAGTATCCGAGGCTCTCGAACCCCTTGATGCGCTTGACGCTCATGCGGGTCAGCACCGGCACGTCACCGTCGACGTAGTCGTAGACGACCACCTCGCGCTTGGCGGGGTGGATGCGGTGCAGCCGGCCGGCGTATTGGGCGAGCGTCCCCCGCCAGGAGATCGGCATGGTCAGGAAGAGCGTGTCGAGCCGGGCGTCGTCGAATCCTTCCCCGACGTAGCGGCCGGTGGCGATCAACACCCGCTCCTCCGCATCGCCGATCGTCTCCAGCCGGTTGGTCATCTCCGTTCTTGCCTTCTGGCCCATTCCGCCGTGCAACAGCAGCACGTTGCGCGCGTGCCGCGACAGCCGCTCCGCCAGCAGTAACGCGTGCGCCTTGCGTTCCGTCAGAACGATGGGCGATCGTGCCTCTGCCACGGCGCTCATCACGTCCTCGAGAATCAACTCGTTGCGCTCTGCGTCCTCTGCCAGCGCCCCGTAGATCCTCTGGATCGGCGGTCGGTCGGGGTCCAGTTCCGCGGGTAGCGTGAAGTTCGTGGCGCGGAGCACCACCCGGTGGCTGAACGGCCGCTTGGCGGCCTGCCGACGGGCATCCACGCGGAACCGGACGGGTCCGCACTGCATGAAGATGATCGGGTGATGACCGTCCTTGCGGGTCACAGTAGCCGACAGACCGAGGACGTACCGCGCCTTGCAGCGGCGCGCCACCGCCTCGAAGCTGACCGCCGACAGGTGATGGCACTCATCGACCACGAGATGTCCGTAGTCGGCGACGATGTCGTCCACCTCATCCCGGCGCTCCCCTCTGCCGACGAGGCTCTGTATGACGGCGACGTCGACCACGCCGGTCGGCCCGCGCTTGCCGCCGCCGATCCGGCCGATCTCCTCGGGGCGCAGGTCGAGGAAGCTGCCGAGGCGGGCGATCCACTGGTCGAGAAGTTGCCGTCGATGCACCAGCACCAGGGTGTTGCGGGCTCGGGCGGCGATCACGGACGCGGCGACCACGGTCTTGCCGAAGGCCGTGGTCGCCGCCAGCACGCCGGTATCGTGCCGGAGCAGGGCGTCGGCGGACGCCTGCTGCTCGCCGGTGAGCTCGCCGGCGAAGGTCGCTTCGATCGGGCGGCCGCAATTGCGTTCGTCACGCCGGCGGACGGCGATTCCCAACGATTTGAGCAGATCCTCCGCCGCATCGCGGCAATCGCGCGGCAGTGCCACGTGGTGCGACGGCAGTTCGGCGCAGCCGATGATGCGCGGGATTCCGAACGTGGGCAGGCGCATCGCCTGATGGCTGTAGAACTCGGGATTCTGAAACGCGGCCAGACGAACGAGCCGATTGACCACGGAGGCCGGCAGCCCGGTTCGAGCGATGTACACCTGATCGCCCAGCACGACCTCCACGGTCTCCGGCAACGGGTCGTCGATCGGAATGGCCGGCTTTCTCCGGGACGGCCGGGAGAGCCACGGCGCTTCGTCCTCGTCCTCCACCACCGGCAGGCGTACGCCGAGCACGCGCCCGCGCTGCCCGGCCTCGTCGGTCAGGCCACCCACCTCGGCGGGGGTCATGCGCCTGATCGAAGACAGGTACCGCCACTGGTCGACATGGGGCTCAAAGCCGTCGTCCAGGAATACGCTGTTGCCCGATTGGCGCGGCCCGTGCTGCAGCGGCAGGGCGATGAGGTTGCCGAAACCCGCCGGCCGGCATGGTGTCCTGATTGGGGAACAGGCGGTCGTAGGACTCGAATCCGATGTCCGGGTTCCGTTCCATGGACTCGGTGAGAAGCCAGGCGCCGAGTCGGCGCGCCGAAGATGCGGGAACCGGTTCGGAGAAGAAGATCCACACGTGACCGCCCCGGCCGGACCGCGACCGCTCCAGCGCGGCCGGAACTCGATTGGCCTGACAGGTGGCAAGAAAGACTGCCGCGTCCCGGTGCCACGTATGCTTGTCGAAGTCGATGGCCAGAAACCGGCAGGTCTCGTCGGCCAGCAGGGGATAGACGCCCATGGTGAAGTCCCTGCCGTCCGTGTCCCTGCCGCGGAGATGGCGGCCGACGACTTCATCGGTCACCGGGATGAAGGCGCGGTGCAGACATTCCCGGCACTTGATCCGCGGCTTGTTGCAGATGCGAGGCGCCCATTCGTTGGCACAGGCGGGTGCGTAACCCGACCGGCCGCTGCGCGCGTTGGTCCATCGCCTCGGGAATACGTCCTCGCGGCCCCGGAAGAGCGATCGGAACAGCGCGATCTTGTCGGCCGGTGACGACGACGCGGTTACCGGTGCCACATCAACCGAAGGGCTGCCATGGTCGTCGGCGTCGTTCGCGCCGATTTCGGCGAGCCGCTCCCGCAGCGCCGCCTGCTCGGCGGCCAGCGCCGCCAGTCTCGTTCTGATACCCGCGGCTTCTCGATCCGACGGTGTGGACGGCAACCTCATCGCCGTGTCAGTGCTCCCGAGCCGCGACGTTCAGCGTCCCTGTACGCTCCTGGTTCAGCCGGTCGCAAAAGCAAGGTCATCGCCTTACGGCTTCTCATGCCCATTCGCCCCGCAGCCACGGTAACATGGGACCTGACGGCAACCGGCCTGGACGCCCGACGCTTGGCACTCGTAGACTGACTTGTCCCTTTGGCGTACGTGGGTACGCCCGTTGCCATGCCGTCATTACACTTCAAAGGCAAGACGTTCGTCGACAACCACCATCTTTCGGTGCCGTTCCATGAGTTGCGCCCGGTCGCTGGCAAGGGAACCGAAAAGACGGCGAGCCTCCACGACAATCTGGTCGTTCACGGCGACAACCTGGCGGCGTTGAAGGCCCTGCTTCCGACTTACCACAACAAAGTCAAGTGCATCTACATCGATCCGCCGTACAACACCGGCAACGAGGGGTGGGCGTACAACGACAACGTCAACTCGCCGATGATGCAGGATTGGCTCGGCAAGACCGTCGACCGCGATGACCTGACCCGCCACGACAAGTGGTGCTGCATGATGCTGCCGCGCCTGAAACTGTTGCGAGAGTTGCTGAGGCAGGACGGGGCCATATTCATCTCGATCGACGACAACGAGGTCCATAATCTCCGATGCCTCATGGACGAGGTGTTCGGGGAGGAGAACTTCGTCGCAACCGCTATCTGGCAGAAGAATTTCTCGCCGAGAAACATGGCGAGGCAGTTCTCGGAAGACCATGACTTCGTGATCATCTACGCACAGGACGCTCAGCAGTGGAGCCCAAACCTCCTGGCGCGAAGCGCACAGGCAACGGGGCGGTACAAGAACCCGGACGACGATCCTCGCGGCGACTGGTCATCGAGCGACTTGACCGCTCGAAACTACTACAGCCTTGGTACGTACGAAGTGACCAGCCCGTCAGGCAGGACGTTCAGACCGTCAGTGGGAAACTACTTCCGGGTCTCGCCGGAGAGATTCGAGGAGCTCGATCAGGACCACCGTGTCTGGTGGGGGCCGGACGGCAACAGCATGCCGCGCCTCAAGCGTTATCTGTCTGAGGTGAAGCGGGGCGTCGTACCGCAGACGTTGTGGCCACATGCAGAGGTTGGACATACGCAAGATGCGAAGAAGGAACTGGTTTCGGTTCTGGACTTCGAGAGATCGGAGGACGTGTTCAACACCGTGAAGCCCACCGGTCTCATTCGACGCATCCTTGCGATCGCGACCGACCGAGACTCTATCGTCCTGGACTCGTTCGCGGGGTCCGGCACCACGGCGCACGCCGTTCTCGCGCTCAACCAGGAGGATGGCGGCAGCCGACGGTTCGTGCTGATCGAATGTGAGGACTACGCGGATTCGATCACCGCGGAGCGGGTGCGCCGGGTGATCAAGGGTGTGCCGTCCGCGAAGGACGCCAACCTGAAGGCCGGACTCGGCGGCTCGTTCAGCTACTTCGAGCTCGGCGCCCCGATGCAGCAGGAGTCGCTGCTGTCCGGCGGAGATCTTCCGGACTACGAAGCGCTGGCGGGCTACGTGTTCTTCACGGCTACCGGCGACCAGTTCGACGCCGGCAAGATCGACCGTGAGACGGGATTCATCGGAAGAAGCGAGCGGGGCGACGTGTACCTGATCTACGAACCGGACCGCGAACGGATCAAGGATCTGGCGCTCACGCTCGACTACGCCCGCTCGCTGCCCACGCCGAAGGGGACCAACCGGCTCGTGTTCGCGCCCACCAAGTACCTGGACCAGGAGTTTCTGGATCAGTACCGCATCACGTTCTGCCAGTTGCCGTTCCAGATCTACCAGGCGATCGACGCGTTGGCGGACGGCGGCCAGCCCGCGCCATGATCCTAAAGGAGTATCAACAGCGCGCGCTGGCCGCCGTTCGCGGCCTCCTGGACGAGCTTGCGCGGCAGCGCGACAGGGCGGAGAAGGTACGGGAGGTCGCGCCGGATTTGAAGCCTGATTGGGCGCGGGACGCGTGGGAGGCGGTGTCGGCGCGTCCGTACACCAGGCGCACCACCGGAACCGGCGAGCCGCTCCCCTCGTTCTGCCTCAAGATTCCCACCGGGGGCGGCAAGACGCTGCTGGCGACGCGCGTGATCGACCTGGTGCACAGCAAGCTGCTCTACCGTCAGACCGGGTTGGTGCTGTGGATCGTGCCTACGACGCAGATCTATCGCCAGACGCTCATCGCCCTGAAAGACCGCGACCATCCCTACCGCCAGCAGCTCGACCTCGCATCGGCCGGCCGGACGCTGGTCCTGGAGAAGACCAGCGGCTTCCGTCCGGCGGACGTGGCCGACAGTCTCTGCATCCTGATGCTGATGCTCCCGTCCGCGAACCGCGAGACCAAGGACCAGCTTCGGATGTTCCGCGACAGCGGCGGGTTCGACCGGTTTTTTCCGGGGGATGACGACGCCTCCGGGCATCGCGTCCTGCTGGAGCGCGTGCCGAACCTGGACACCTTCGAGGGCAGCGGCTTCTGGGGCCGGCAGGTCAAGACCTCGCTCGGCAACACCCTGAGGCTCCTGCGCCCGATGATCGTGCTGGACGAGGGCCACAAGGCATACAGCCGCAACGCCAAGGCCACGCTGGAGGGGTTCAATCCATCGCTGATCGTGGAGCTTTCGGCGACCCCGACCAGCGAAGCCAACGTGCTGATCGAGATCTTCGGCCGCGACCTGAATGCGGAGGAGATGATCAAGCTCGACCTGCACGTCAGGAATCGGTCGAGCACGAGTTGGAAGGACACCCTGTTGGCGGCCGTCGAGCACCGGGCGAACCTCGAGGAGCATGCCAGGCGGCACGAGGCCGCCACCGGCATGCACATTCGCCCGATCTGCCTGATCCAGGTGGAGCGCACCGGCCGAGACCAGCGGCAGCCCGGCGTCGTGCACGCCGAGGACGCCCGCGAGTACCTGATGGAGCACCCCGACATCGGCGCGGAGCAGATCGCGGTCAAGACCAGCGCTCGCGACGACCTCAAGGAGGTGGATGACGCCGGCGGCTTGCTGGCGCGGGACTGCCAGATCCGTTTCATCATCACCAAGCAGCCGCTTCAGGAGGGGTGGGACTGCGCCTTCGCGTACGTGCTGGCAATCCTCACGCGCCCGAGCTCGAAGAGCGCTCTGACGCAGCTCGTGGGTCGCATCCTGCGCCAGCCCTACGCGCGCAAGACCGGCAAGCGCTGGCTCGACGAGAGCTACGTGTTCTGCTTTCAGCGCCAGAGCGTCGAGCTGCTGCAGGAAGTGCGTCGTGGATTCGATCGCGAAGGGCTCGGCGACTTGCAGCCCAAGCTGGCCGATGACGGCGACAGCCCCATGGAGCCGGCGGAACCGGTCGTACGAAGGCAACGAGCGCGCTTCCGGCGGGCGGCGCGCGATCTGGTGCTTCCCGCGTTCATGATTCGCGACGGCGGCACGTGGCGTCCCGCGCACTACGAAGCTGACATCCTGTCGCGCACGCCGTGGGACGAGGTCGACGTGACACCGCTCTACGATCTTCCGCTCGGTGAGCGGCCGGGCGACGACATCCAGATGCAGGTCGGTGTGGACGGCGGCATTGCAGCGGCTTCCACCCATGCAACGCCCGATCGGCCTGCGAACGGCGGGAGCCTGGATCATGCGTTCGCCGCCAGCCACTTGTTGGACGTGATGCCGAATCCGTGGCGAGGCAGCGAGGTGGCGCGCCGCGTGTTCGGCGCGCTTCTGGACCGGTATCCGCGTGCCCTCGTGGTGAGCAACTACGGCTTCGTCCTGGAGGAGTTGCGCAAGCGTCTGGAGATCGAGCGCGATCGGCTGGCGCGAGCCGTGTTCACGGAGCTGCTCGAAGCGAGCGAGATGCGCTTCATCGTTGCGGCCGAGGACCTCGGCTTCAACCGGCTGCCCCGGCAGATCCGCGGTGCCCCCGCCCGGCAGGCCAACCGCGAGGACGGCGTGCCGTACCAGCTCAATCTGTTCGACCGCACCGACGGAAAGCGAACTGAACGAGCTGGAGAACCGGGTGGCGACCTTCCTCGACTGGCAGGAGCGCCTGTTCTTCTGGTACCGCAACCGCCCGCGCCAGGACTACTACGTGCAGGGCTGGAAGCGGGGGAGGATCTACGCCGACTTCATCTTCACGCTGAAACCGGACGACCCCGACGCGGCCGACCCGTTCCACCAGGTGTTCGTGGTCGAGACCAAGGGCCTGCACCTCAAGGAGGCCGCCGACACCGAGTACAAGCGCTCGGTCTTCGACATCTGCTCCGCCCACGCGACCCTGCGCGACTGGGCCGAGTTCGTCCCGGTCATGCGCGGCAAGGCACTGCGCTTCGAAGTGGTCGACGAGGCGGAGTGGCAGCGCCGCCTGACCGAGTTGCTCGCTCGTTGACGCAGGATGGGACACGACTCATCCCTGCCGGTTGATGACCCGTCCCGGTCGGGGAATACTCGACTTGACAGAACCCGAAGGAGGAACCGATGGCTTTCACCCTGGAAATCGGCGACCGTGCGCCGGACTTCTCGCTGCCCGCCGTGGACGGCAAGACCTACACCCTGGACGACTTCGCCGGCAGCGCGGCGCTGGTGGTCGTCTTCTCCTGCAACCACTGCCCGTTCGTGATCGGCAGCGAGGACCGCATGAACGCCTTCGCCGCCGACTATGCGCCGCGCGGCGTCGCCATGGTCTCGATCAACTCGAACGAGACCGACAACCACCCCGACGACTCGTTCGAGCACATGGTCACGCGCGCCGCGGAGAAGGACTTCCAGTTCGTCTACGCCCGCGACGAGGACCAGACCGTCGCCCAGGCGTACGGCGCGCTTCGTACCCCGCACTACTACCTGTTCGACGCGGACCGCAGGCTGCGCTACACCGGCCGCATGGACGACGATCCCCGCAACGCCGCCAAGGCGACCACCCACGAGCTGCGCGACGCGACCGACGCGGTGCTGGCGCGCAGCGCCGTCCCGGTCGAGCTGACCAACCCGATCGGCTGCAACGTCAAGTGGGCGGGTCAGGACGCGCACTGGATGCCGCCGGAGGCGTGCGACTTGGTCCAGGCTTCGTGACCCGGAGGTGATCGGCGCGTACCTCGATCCCGCGGGGACGCCGCCGGAGCGGCCGCAACGGTCGGCGATGGATGCCGCCACCCGCGGGCTGCACGAGGGCATTGACGCCGCGATGCACCGCACCGGAGTGCCGTACCTGCATCCCGACGGCGAGACGATCCAGCTCGACCTGCTCGGCAGCGGCCCCATGGTGCGCTGGCAGGAGCGCAAGCAGGAGTTGATGTTCCTGGGCTCCGCGTGCTGGTCGGAACAGCCGCAGATCTATGGGCGCTACGGCACCACGGTCTCGCGGCGGCTGCTGGCGTGGGTCCGCGAGCTGGAAGGAGCCGAGGCGGCGGTGCTCACCGACACCGGCATGCAGGCGTGCGCGCTGTTGTTCGACGCACTTCTGGAGCCGGGCGACCACGTGGCCTGCGCGCGCGGCGTGTACAACAAGAGCAAGGCGTATCTGAGCCGGCTGACCACGCTGCTCGGCGGCGAGTTGACGCTGGTGGACGACCTGAGCCACGCGGGGCTGGCCGCCGCGCTGCGGCCGGAGACGCGGCTGTTGTTCGTGGAGACCTACACCAACCCGCTGATGCGGGCCGTCGACCCGGAGGCGCTGGCGCGCGCCGTGGGCGAGGTGCGCGCGGCCGGCGGCGTGCGGCTGGTGGTGGCGCTCGACAGCACCATCGCCAGCCCGTGGGGGCTGGCGGAGCCGGCGCTGCGCTGGGAGGGCGTGGACGTGGCGGTGGTGTCCGGCACCAAGGCGCTGGCCGGACAGGACCGCGACATGTGGGGCTACCTGGCGTCCGACGACATCCGCCTGCTCAACGGCGTGATGGACCTTCAGGCGATGCGCGGCGGCATCGCCGACTGGCGGCGCGCCACGGCGATCCTGGACGGCCTGGACCAGGCCGAGCCGCGCTTCCGGCGGCGCTGTTCGACGGCGCGGGCCGTCACCGCCTTCCTGGCCGCCCATCCGCTGGTGGAGGCGGTGTTCCATCCCACGGCGCCCGGCCATCCGGACGCCGCCGTGATCGCCCGGCACTACACCGCGCCGGGCTCGATCGTGAGCTTCCGGCTGCGAGATGCCGACGAGGCCGAGACCCGCCACTTCTGCGACGTGCTGGCGATGTGCGGGGTGCTGCGCTACGCGCTGAGCTTCGACGGGCTGGCCACCAAGCTCAACCACCACCGCTCCGTGTCGGAGTACTTCACCGCCGAGGAGGAAGTCCGGCGCATCGGCGTGGACCGGCTGGTCCGGCTGGGGATCGGCGTCGAGCATCCGGACGACCTGATCGCCTGCCTGAACTGGGCGCTCTGGCACCGCCGGGACGTCGGCGCGCCGGAGGTGGAGGCATGGCAGGCCGAGCGCGCCGCATCGCTGGGACTCGCCTCGTCCGGAAGCCTCGGACACCCGCTGTGAGCAAGGCGCGACGCTCGCCGGATCACGCTCGACCTGAGTGGTGTGCCGCAAAGTACGCGCGTGTAGCATCGTAGAAGCGAGCGCCCATTGATCCATGGATCAGGAATGCCGCGATGGGACCGATCATGGGCAGGAACCCGAACGCCAGTTTCCACTGAGACGCCGTCCGTAGCTTGGCGGACACGGCGGCAACCAGCTCCTGACGGTCATCCTGATCGAATTCGCCGCGCTCATTCTGCGACCACTCGGACCGCTTGGAAGCCCATTGCCATAGAACACGCCTAAAGTCTTTGCCATGGTGTGATTCGCAGCCGTGCTGTTCGCCAGCCGACCAACAAATAGCCTGCAACGACTCGAGAAACATGCTAACTTGGTGGCTATCGCGAAAGACATGGAAGCCGGGAATCCAGCTTCCAAGCATACCAGAAGATCCTGAAAATAGCCTAGCCATTTTCCGCGATCCGGTGATCGGTGCCGTAGACCTGACCAATCCCATGTACTCATATGAAGTGCTTTTTACCAAGAAATTATCTACGCACGTTTCGTAGGAGAACGACAATTGTCTCTCGCCAAAACGACCTGCTGATTGCGAAAGTGTCGTCACGTGACCTTCCGGTAGCGATCGCTCGTGGGTCAGTGACGGCGACTCAAAGAACTCCTCAGCGCAGACTCGAAAGCGGGTTATCAGTGATCCTTCGATTACGAGTCCGACGACTGGCCCGACGATAGGAAGAAATCCTGTGGTCAGGACTTTGAGGTGGGCGGTCCGGAGTCTCTCGGACACTCTCGCCACGACTTCGTTGGCTGATGGGACGTCTCGATGGCAGAGGCCGTGGTCGGCCTCCCGTGTCCATCGAAGCAGGACGCGCAGGAAGTCTTCGGGTTCCTGCACATCGCAGTTGGCTTTGAAGCCGACGGCCCAACAAAGCGTATGCAGTTTCCCCAGTAGCCGATTCACGTATCTCATTCTGCTTCCCCACAAGAGATGAATACCCGGAACACTATTCGTAACGAATCCAGCCGTAGTGGCAAGCACGCCGTGACCGCGCAATGTTCGGTCTGTGGGCGAAATCCCTCGACTGTACTCGCGCATGGTGCGCAGGTGCGGCGTTCTGTCTTCTGACAGAAAACTGGCTACACATTCGCAGTATAAGGGTAGACTCAGTGCTTTCAGCACTACAGAGGAAAGCAGGTAGGCCATGAACAGCGGAAAGCGCGCTCGGTACCCCCGTTCAGCAGGTGGCGGAGCGGCAGCAGGGCGCGTGCCAGTCTGCCGGTTCGCATGCAGCACGAAATAGCGTTCCTCGGATCAGGGGTGGGGAACTCCCTCCGATCAAGCGGACTCAGCGCGGTAATGCAGTAGCGGTCGTCCGGGCGCGTCGGACCGGCTGTATTGAAGAAACGCATTCGGATCAGGGCGCGGGCGTCGCCGTGTCGCTGCGGGCGATCGCCGCCTGCACGTGCCGCAGGTCGGCGGCGCAGGCGTCGGACCCGGAGCCGCTGGTGGGCGCGGCGGTGGCCAGCAGCCGCAGGTGGGCGACGTCCTCGGCGTACTCGGCGCAGCGCCGCTTCCAGGCGCCGCGGGTCTTGGTGCACACCAGCGTGTACGGGCTGCCCTTGCGTTCGGTCTCGTGGCGGATGTCGAGCCGGAGGCGGTCGATGACGCCGTGGACGTGGCGGCGCAACTCCTTGCGCAGCGGGAGTCGCAGCGTCGTGGCCGTCGAGTCGTCGCAGAACGCTTGCAGGCGCCGGCAATGGGGACAACTGCACGGGACCCTGGTCGCTATCACCCAGTCGGCGGGCTCTTCCGGCGGTCGTGCGCTGCGCGCCAGCAGGCTCGAAGCCGCATGCCGCCACAGCGTGACGAATCCGGCGGGCTCCGCGGCGCCGCCGGCCATGTCGCACACCTGCGCCGTCTCCGCCAGCGCCTTGGGCAGGACCCGCTGCGCGGGCGCCGCCTCCGGGCGCTCCATAAGCAGCCGGGCGGAATTCTCCGCCTCCTCGGCAAGCCCGTAGCGCCACGTCACCAGCAGCAGCAAGCTGACGGCTTGCGCGCTCAGCGGGCGGGCGCTGCCGCGCCGGGCCGCCGGCGTGCCTGCGGCAGCGGCGGCCAGCGTCGGCGGGAACGCGGCGCCGGCGGCGCGCGCCGCGGCCTCCAGTGCGGAGCGTCGTGGCGCTCCCCCGTCAGCCGGTGACTGCGCGCGCTCGCCCAGCCGCCATAGCAGGTCGAGTGCGGCCTCCGGCTGGAGCGGGACGTTCGCCGCCATGAACTCCGGCAGCCAGTCGTCGAGCGTAGCGGGATCGGTGGACGCCGCCGTCGCCAGCAACTCGTCGTTGTCGCCGCTCCGGTAGTGCGGCGTGGCGACCTCGCGCAGGAAGCGCCGGGTCGTGGCGTCGTCGCCCAACCGGCGCAGCAGGTGCAGCGCGGCCCGGCACGCCTTGCGCGCCCCTCCCTGCGCCGGCGTCGGCCAGGCGTCGATGAGTTGCGCAGTCAATCCGAGCAGGCGCCGGCCCGGGCGCGTCTCGGGTTCGGTGCGCTCAAGCTCTTCGGCGACGTAGGTGACCGCACCGTCGATGCCGCCGCGGGCAAGCGTCGCCACGGTGCGCGCCGCGGGCCACAGCACCAGGGCTGCGCGCCGATAGGAGCGGGACAGCTCCACGCCCTCGTTGCCGGTCACGGTCGCCTGCTGGTCGTCCGGCTGCGCGCCGTCCAGCGCCCCGGCCGGCAGCAGTTCTCCCGGCAGCAGCGGAAGCTCGCCGTAATCGGGGCGCGACCCGTCGGGCGCGGCCCAGCCGTCCAGCACCTGGGAGGAGGAAAACACCTCCTCCATGTCCGAAGCGTCGCCGTCATCGTCCCAACCGGGATACCCGCCGGATTCGTCCGCGTACCCGAACTCCTCGATACGCAGGACCGCCGCAACGAGCGTGTGCTGCGCCCGTCCAGCCGCCCGCGCCAGCGCGCCCGCCACCGCCGCGTCGGCGTTCTTCAGCGCGTCGAGCGACAGCCCCGCCTCGCTGTAGTCGTGCTCCAGCAGCCACACCAGCTTGTCGCCGGCGGCGGACGACGCTTCCCAATCGGCGAGGAGTGAGCCAATCCTCTCCTCCTGGGCACCGAAGTCCGGGGCCGTCGGCGGCGATGTGCCGCTGCCCCGCAGCGTCAGATTGTAGATCAGGACGATTCGGTGTCCGGCAGTGACCGGACGCACCTCGTGGACGCAGTCCGCGTAGAATGCGGCGAAGGCGATTTCGGACGGCTCCTCGGCGCGCAGGTCGACGACGGTCTCGCGTTGTTGGTGGCGGATGATCAGCTCGCCTCCGGCGCCCGCCACCGGCAGGGACAGCACGAGGGTGGCGACCATGCCGTCCTCCTTCTCGGTGTCCCGGTGGGCGGCGAAGAACCCGCCACGCTCGTAAATCAGCAGCTTGTACAGATGCGCGCAGGTGCGCTCGGGCGGGCAGCCGAGTCCGGTGGCGGCGCGGTCGACGATCTGCTCCAGGGTGTCGCGCCATGCTCCGCCGGCCACGCGCACCTGGGCTGCGTCGATCTGCCGGCAGGCGCGGACGGAAGGATCCACCAGCGTCTGCTCGCCGCGGCCGTACGGCGCCGGCGCCGCGGCGGCGGTCAGCGCCTGCGCCTGCTGCGCGGTGATGGGAAAGGAAAGCGAGCCGGCTCCTTCGACCTCGATCTGCGGCATCGGCACGAACAGGCGGCCGTGGGTGCAGTAGTCCCCCGGCCGGTCGATTGAGCGCAGCAACGCCTCCAGAGGCGCTTGGTCCTCATTGTAGGCAACGTCCACGTCGGCCATTCGTCAGACCCTCCTCGTGTTGCTCGAGTTCATCGGTCCAGTGTGCCCGAAATCCGGCGATGCGAACGACAGCCTCCGAGCCCGCGAGGTTACGCGGCCCAAACGTTACATGCCCCACACCGTGACCGGTGCGCCGGGGCCGTCCGGCGCCGTGCGGCGGAAGATCTTCTGCTCCCAGCTCCGCTCCGGCGACCGGTCGAACACGATCAGGTGGCCGGCCTCCGCCGCGCAGCGGTCGATGTACGCGCGTGTCTGCTCGATACCCTCGGCGATGGCGCGCTCCAGGTGCCCGCGCCGCACCTTGCACTCCACCACCCAGCGCCGCTCGCGCCCGCCCTGCGGCCACACGATCAGCAGGTCGGTCCTCCCTCGCCCCAGCGCGTACTCCCGCTCGATCCGACCGCCGCCGTTCACGACCCGCTGCAGGTGAGCCTGCAGCAGCAGTTGCGGCCCGGCCTCATGGTACTGCTCGAAGCGCTGCACCCAGTGCTCGGAGTGCTCCCGGAAGAACGCCTGGAACGCCTCGATCAGTCCCGCCACGTCCAGATTGCCGGCGTCGTCCACGTACCATCCCATCTGCTGCGGCAGCGTCTCCTGTACCGCGTAATTCAGGTGCCTCGGCACCACCTCCGCGTAGATCGGATTGGCGATGCGCGGCGGCCCGTCGGTGGATCGCGCCACCAGCCCGAGATCCCGGACGTAGGCGAGATCTTCCTCCGAGCATGCGATCTGGTCGGTGCCCGCCAGGATCGGCTCGATCACGCGCCGCACGCGCTCCTCGCGCAGCTTGTTGGCCAGGTCGTCGATGTGCGTGTCACGGCGCAGGATCAGCCGCTCCTGCGCTTCCAGGATGGCGGCCGCGGTGATCGGGCGCCCGCGGTCGCGGCCCGGCTTGTGGCGGAAGCAGGTGTCGTAGCACAGCGCGTTCACCAGCCACGGCTGGCCGGCGGTGCGGGTCACGACGGACTCCAGCGCATCTTCCGTGAACGCCTGTCCGGTCTGCGCCGTGTGCTGCGCGGTCAGCGTGCGGATCTCCTGCTCGGAGAAGTCGCCGAGCCGTAGCGACTCGGACTTGACGTTGAAGGCGCTGCCGCCGAGCACCATCCGGTTCTCGGCGCTGGAGTGGATGCGGTAGTCGCGCACATCGCGCAGCCCGCACAGGATGATGCTGTGCGGGAAGCCGTCGGGGCGCTGGTCGTAGCCGGCGCGAAGCTGCCGCAGCACCGACAGCAGGGTGTCGCCGATCAGCGCGTCGATCTCGTCGAGCAGCAGCACCAGCGGCGTGGCGTCGGCCTCCGCCCAGCGCCCGAGCACCTCGATGAGCGCGCCGTCCGCGCCCTCCTGTTCGAGCGCGGCGTGCCGCACCAGGTTCGGGGTCTCGTCATCCAGGGTCCGGCGGGCCCGGCGCGCGAGCTCGCCCAGCATGGCACGCATCGACCGCGCCGTGTCCTCGCGTCCGGCCTGGCCGACCTCGAAGTTGGCGTATACGCAGCGCCAGTCGCCCTCCTCGCCGGAGTTGAGGAGATCGCGGAGCGCCAGCAGCGCCGACGTCTTGCCGGTCTGGCGCGGCGCGTGCAGCACGAAGTACCGCTCGTCGCGAATCAGGCCGAGGACTTCGTCGAGGTCGATCCGCGACAGCGGTGCGATCCGGTAGTGCCGGTCAGCCCGGACCGGACCGGCGGTGTTGAACGTGTGCATCGGCGCGACACATTGTTTCGCGGCACGGTGGTCCGGCTCCATGGACATTTCATCGAGACCGTACCATTCACACATCCGAGCCACGAAGATGCCTTGGCCTCCGCGGCTCGGATGTCGTACATGCAAGACTTCGCACTCCGCGCGCATATTCGAGACCACTCG
The DNA here is from genome assembly GCA_965208175.1 of Spirochaetia bacterium. Classification (GTDB taxonomy): domain Bacteria; phylum Spirochaetota; class Spirochaetia; order SZUA-6; family Bin103; genus CATQHW01. The sequence continues at coordinate 573,075 of CBDBOG010000003.1, forward strand.
CGCCGCGTCGTTGCCGATCGCGACCAGCCGGCGCGGCTCCAAGAGGCCGATGACGTGAGCAAGAAGTTGCTCGCCAGCCTTCCGCTCAGGATTGTTGTGCGGTCGATTGCTAAGGTGATTGCCTGGTTTGTGAGGGTGTAGTGGAAAGACGTTCCACAAGAACACCGGAAGCGTAATCCGCGAAAGAACGCGCCAGACCACCGTGGCCGTGCGCTCCGCATACGTCTCCCCGCTAGTTGGTTGTAAAATGGAGATGCCCCACCGGCGAGCGTAGTCATGGATATGCACATCGTCCGTGAAGGCGAATCCGGTGCGGCGGCCGCCTCGATAGCCCAGATCGCGGCCAACCCAAATCGAATCGACACCCCGCTCCGCTGCGACTTCCAGCACCCTCAGCAACGCTTGGGAACGAAGTTTCGGTGCGTCTTGCACATCGTGCGCGATACATCGACTTGAGTACGGGTTGAAGGTGTTTTCGAAACTCAGCCTGCGTAATTCATCTACGAATTGAGCAGGAGTCATATGCACTCGGCCGTCCTGTCCGTAAACTCACAAGCCATCTTGGCTCTGCAGGCGTACTTCCAGTTCCGCCAGGCGGACCTCGAAAGCGGTCATGCGAGCGTTCTGGCCACTCAGAGTTCCGTCGACCGTTTGACGGAACGCCTCGACTCGATCCTCGATGTGCGTCTGCACGGATGCAAGCCGATTCTCTCGATGTCTGGTCAGTTCGTCCAAGCGGCTGCTGAGCGACAAGAAGCCACTGATCATTGCGACCAGTAGCGCCACGCCGGTGCCGATGACCGCGATCGCTTCGCCACTCCAGACTGTCCTGGGCCTTCCCGCAACGCGCGGCCCGGACGGATCGCCGCTACGGAGTTCGTCGGCGGCGCCTTCCGGCGTGCCTTGGCTGTGCTCATTCATGGCGCGCCAGCGACGTCATCTTGGCAGACCGTTGCATTCCGTCTCCTGTACTATGTCATTCGGCGCGGCACCTGCCGGCGACCGACTCGCCACCTGACGGTACTCTTGTTGGTCTTCTTCGGCGACGTAGTCCCACGCGGTCTTTCGGTCCACGTCCCGGGTTCCGGCGTCGGCTCCGGCAGCGAGCAACGCACCGAATGCGGCGCGGTTCTTCCAGACGGCTGCCAGATGAAGCGGGGTCCAGCCTCCCATGAAGTCCTGCGTCTCCAGATCGGCTCCCGCTTTCTGCAGCGCATGAATGACGGCCGCTTCCGTATTGTTCAGGGCAGCCCAGTGCAACGGCGTCCAGTCGTTTCCGTCACGCGCGCCGACGTCCGCATGCAGGGCGTCCAGCAGTGTGATGACGGCGGGGTCGGCGTTGCCGTACGCTGCCCAGTGCAGTGGCGTCCAGAGGTTCAGATCCTGCGCGTCCACGTCCGCGCCAGCGTGGGTCAGAGTACAGATGATCTCTGGGCCGTTGCGATAGGCCGCCAAGTGCAGCGGGGTCCAGCCGTCCCGACTGCGTGCTTCGACGGCAGCTCCCGCACGTGTCAGGGCCGTGATGGTTTCCGGGCTGCTGCCGTGCCAAGCGGCCAAGTGCAGGGGAGTCCATCCCTTGTCGTCTCGAGCCGACGCGTCGGCGCCATAGTCCACCAGCACGTCTATCAGGCCGGGATCGGGGTTGCGCGCCGCCGCGAAGTGCAGCGGCGTCCAGTCGTTCTCGTCGCGCGCCCATACGTCGGCTCCATGTTCCAGCAGGAGCCGGGCGATCACTGGGTCGTCCACCGCGGTCGCGAAATGCAGGGGAGTCCAGCCGCGCTCGTCCCGCGCCAACACTTCGGCACCGGCGATCAGGCAGTCGCGCACCGGCGGCTCGGCCTGCGCGAAGAAGCGCGGAGTATTCCACTCGCTGCAATCCTGAGCCGCCGCGTGCAGCGACACGGAGTAGAGCAACACGGCGATGCTCAACTCAAGTCTCCGACGACAACGCATGCTCCCGACCTCTCTTGAGGTATCAAGGAACGTAGCGGATCATCGATTCAACGGTCAAACGCTTGGTCCTCATTGTAGGCAACGTCCACGTCGGCCATCCGTCAGACCCTCCTCGTGTTGCTTGAGTTCATCGGCCCAGTGTGCCCAAACCCGACGATACGAACGACGGCGTCCGAGCCCGCGAGGTTACGCCGCCCAAACGTTACATGCCCCACACCGTGACCGGTGCGCCGGAGCCGTGCGGCGCGGTGCGGCGGAAGATCTTCTCCTCCCAACTCCGCTCCGGCGACCGGTCGAACACGATCAGGTGGCCGGCCTCCGCCGCGCAGCGGTCGATGTACGTGTGTGTCTGTTCGATGCCCTCGGCGATGGTGCGCTCCAGGTCCCCGTGCCGCACCTTGCACTCCACCACCCAGCGCCGCTCGTGCTCGCCCTGCGGCCAGACGATCAGCAGGTCGGTCCTCCCTCGCCCCAGCGCGTACTCCCGCTCGATCCGCCCGCCGCCGTTCACCACCCGCTGCAGGTGAGCCTGCAGCAGCAATTGCGGCCCGGCCTCGTGGTACTGCTCGAAGCGCTGCACCCAGTGCTCGGAGTGCTCCCGGAAGAACGCCTGGAACGCCTCTATCAGTCCCGCCATGTCGAGGTTGCCGGCGGCGTCCACGTACCATGCCATCTCCTGCGGCAGCCCCGCCTGTACCGCGTAGTTCAGGTGGCGAGGCACCACCTGCGAGTAGATCGGGTTGGCGATACGCGGCCGGCCGCCCACGTCCTGCGTGATCAAGCCCAGGTCACGGACGTAGGCGAGGTCCTCGTCCGACCACGCCTGCTGGCCGGCGCCGGCCAGGATCGGCTCGATCACACGACGTACGCGCTCTTCGCGCAGCTTGTTCGCCAAGTCGTCGATGTGCGTGTCACGGCGCAGGATCAGCCGCTCCTGCGCCTCCAGGATGGCGGCCGCGGTGATCGGACGCCCGCGGTCGCGGCCCGGCTTGTGGCGGAAGCAGGCGTCGTAGCACAATGCGTTCACCAGCCACGGCTGGCCGGCGGTGCGGGTCACGATGGACTCCAGCGCATCTTCCGTGAACTCCTGTCCGGTCTGCGTCGTGTGCTGCGCGGTCAGCGCGTGGATCTCCTGCTCGGAGAAGTCGCCGAGCCGCAACGACTCCGACTTGATGTTGAAGGCGCTGCCGCCGAGCACCATCCGGTTCTCGGCGGTGGAGTGAATGCGGTAGTCGCGGACGTCACGCAACCCGCACAGGATGATGCTGTGCGGGAAGCCGTCCGGGCGCTGGTCGTAGCCGGCGCGAAGCTGCCGCAGCACCGACAGCAGGGTGTCGCCGATCAGCGCGTCGATCTCGTCGAGCAGCAGCACCAGCGGCGTGGTGTCGGCCTCGGCCCAGCGGGCGAGGACTTCGATGAGCGCGCCGTCCTGTTCGAGCGCGGCATGCCGCACCCGGTTCGGGGTCTCGTCATCCAGGGTCCGGCGGGCCCGGCGCGCGAGCTCGCCCAGCATGGCGCGCATCGACCGCGCCGTGTCCTCGCGTCCGGCCTGGCCGACCTCGAAGTTGGCGTATACGCAGCGCCAGTCGCCCGCCTCGCCGGAGTTGAGGAGATCGCGGAGCGCCAACAGCGCCGACGTCTTGCCGGTCTGGCGCGGCGCGTGCAGCACGAAGTACCGCTCGTCGCGAATCAGGCCGAGGACTTCGTCGAGGTCGATCCGCGACAGCGGTGCGATCTGGTAGTGCCGGTCAGCCCGGACCGGACCGGCGGTGTTGAACGTACGCATGGGCGCGGCCCATTGTTTCACGGCGCCGTTCAGATGTCACCGGGCTGCGCTTCAGCTACACTTCCTTCTCCCCACTTGCAGCCGGAGACCCCATCTTGCTAGAATTCGTAGCCGAACCCACTGATGGAGGAAACATCACAAACCGTCTCAAATGGATTATGAAGCTCGTGCCGGTGGCGGCAGCACTCCTTATAGCTGCCGGTCCGGTCCAAGGCCAATCCACTCCGACCCAGAGCCAAGCCGAAAAGGCTTTGCAGAGCATGGACCCGGTAGTTCTGCTACGGCTCATCTCTGCTCTACAACACGGCGCTATCATCGCGTTCGATGCTCAGTCGTGTCCAGTTGGATGGGAAGAATACGAGAAAGCGAGCGGACGATTCCTGCTAGGAGTCTGTCGGATTTGACCGACCGAGGCGGCGAAGGGCGAAGGCGGGCTGGGCGGGCGAGTACATGGTAGGCAGGTAGAGGCATCGTGGCGATCGGAGTAAGCTGGCGCAAGCGCTCACACCACGCACCGAGGGCCTATGTCAGCCAAATTTCGAACCATCGATCGCGACACGCCGATGCTCATGCCGGCGTCGATTCAAGAGTGGCTGCCGGAACAGCATCTGGCGCGCTTCGTCGTAGAAATCGTCGATCAGCTTGATCTGAGCGAGTTGACCAGCCGCTACGGAGGCGGCGGCAAGCAGGCGTATCATCCGGCGCTGCTGGTGGCGCTGTTGTTCTACGGGTACGCGACCGGAGTGTTCTCCAGCCGCAAGCTGGAGCAGGCGACCTACGATTCGGTGGCGTTCCGGTACATCACCGCCGACCGGCATCCGGACCATGACACGATTGCGAACTTCCGCAAGCGGTTTCTGGATGAACTGGAGGGGCTGTTCAAGCAGATCCTGGTGCTGGCGTCGGCCATGGGAGTGATGAAGCTGGGAGCGGTGAGCCTGGACGGGAGCAAGATTCAGGGCAACGCGAGCAAGCACAAGGCGATGAGCTGGGGGCATGCCAACGACGTGGAGAAGCAGTTGGAGGGCGAGGTGCAACGGCTGCTTGAACTGGCCGAGGGAGCTGACAGCGAGACGCCCGAGCAGCAGCAGGTGGAGCTGGACATCCCGGCAGAGTTGCAGCGGCGCCAGGAGCGGCTGGCAGCGATCCAGGAAGCGAAGACGAAGATCGAGGAGCGGGCGCAGGAGCGGCACGCGGCCGAGCGGGCGGAGTACGAAGCGAAGATGCAGCGGCGTGAGCAACGCGAGGCGCAGACCGGCAAGAAGGCGGGAGGGCGCCCACCACAGGAGCCGCAGGCAGGACCGAAGGACAAGGATCAGGTGAACTTCACCGACGAACAGTCGCGCATCATGCCGGCGTCGGGCGGCGCGTTCGTGCAGGGCTACAACGCGCAGGCGGCGGTGGAGCACGACAGTCACTTGGTGGTGGGCAACCACGTCAGCCAAGCGACCAACGACAAGCAGGAAGTACAGCCGGCGCTGAACGAGTTGGAGAAGGTAGCCGAGGAGTTGGGCAAGCCGCAGGCGTTGGTGGCGGATGCCGGGTATCACAGCAAAGAGAACGTGGAGCGCTGCGAGGCACAGGGGATCGAGCCGTATATCGCCGGCAGCCGAGAAGCCCACAATCAGCCGTTGGAACAGCGCATGCAAGCGCCGGCAGAGTGTCCTGCGGATGCGGATGCGGTCACGGCGATGGAGCATCGCCTCAAGACGGCTGCCGGGAAGGCGATCTACGGCAAGCGCAAGTCGACGGTGGAGACGGTATTCGGGGTGATCAAGGAGGTGCTGGGATTCCGGCGTTTTCATCTGCGTGGGCTGCAGGCAGTGCGGGGAGAATGGAATCTGGTGTGCACGGCGTGGAATCTGAAGCGGCTGTATGTTCTGGCAGCGTGATCGCACGCTGATGAGAACCCGGACCATGGGCCAGGAATTGGCGCCAGCGATGAAATTGTGGTGAGCATTCCGGGATTCTGCCTACACCTGGTGGCCGCGAACCAGAGCGTCGGCGGCGTCATCGCCGGCTATGTCACCGCCGGTCCGGATGCATGAATCCGACAGACTCCTAGTAGTGCCTCAATATGAAAAGGTTGGGAGCCGATGTATAGCGTAGACCATCACGGTCACACTGGGAGGGGTGATAGTGAAGCTGTACATCATCGATTTGGACCTGGCGGAACGTGAGGAACTCACGGAGTTGATGGACAAGGGAACGGTGGCTGCCTACCGGCGCCGGCATGCAGAGATCCTGTTGCTGGCTGACCAGGGAGCAGATGGGCCTGCGTGGCGCGACACCGAGATAGCGAGTCACGTAGGGGTCACGCCGCAGAACGTCGAGAGGATTCGCAAGCGCTGCGTGCTGGAGGGGCTGGAGGCCGCCTTGGGGCGGCGCAAACGCAGCCGTGAGCGGGCTACGGTGCTGGATGGCGAGGGAGAGGCACAGTTGATCGCCATCGCCTGTAGTGACCCGCCGGCAGGGCGGGCGCGGTGGACGCTGCATATGCTGTGCGACGAGTTGAAGCGGCGCCGGATCGTGTGCTCGATCTCCCACGAGACGGTACGCCAGGTGCTAAAAAAAACGTAACTATTCAGGCGTAGTGGCAGCCCATGGGTCAGCGTAACCACGACCTGAAGATTGTAAGTTGTCTCGGGCGCTGTACGTGTTCGGCATTGCTGGTCTATTCTCGCGGTCGGGAGGGACGCAATGGACGCGAGCTTCAAGCTCACGCGCCAAGAGATAGGTGCGGCCTACGATGCTGGCCGAGACGCGGTCATCGCGTTGATCGAGGCTCTCATCGAGCGTTACGAGCAGCGGATCACGGCGCTGGAGCAGGAACTCCAGGAACTGAAGAAGGACAGCCACGACAGCGGCAAACCGCCGTCGCGAGACAGCTTCGAACGCAAGCAACACAGCCGCACGGCCTCTCGCCGGCAGCGCACCGGAAAGCGTCACGGGGGTCAGCCGAACCATCCTGGTGCGACCTTGAGCCAGAGCGAGCATCCCGACCTCGTCACCGTGCACGCGGTGGACCGGTGCGGTTGCGGACGATCGCTGGCCGACGAGCCGGTGGCCGACTACGAACGTCGGCAGGTGTTCGAGGTGCCGCCGCTGGCGGCGCAGGTCACCGAGCACCGCGCCGAGCGCAAACGCTGCCCGGACTGTGGGAAGATCGCGGTGGCCACATTCCCTGAGCCGGTCCGGCAGCCGGTGCAGTACGGCGAGCGGCTGCAAGCGGTGGCCGCATACCTGAAGAACTACGGGTTGCTGCCGTATCAGAGGGCGGCCGAGTGGTTCGCGGACCTGTTCTCGATCCCGATCAGCGTCGGCACGTTGGTGAACATCAACGCCACCTGCGCCGAGCGCTTGGCGGGCGTCAGCGAGATGATTCGTGAAGCGATCGGCGGCCAGCCGGTGGTCGGCTTCGATGAGACCGGGATGAGCGTCGACGGCCACCTGCGGTGGCTGCACGTGGCGAGCACGGAGCGGCTGACCCACTACGCCGAGCACGCGAAGCGGGGCAAGCAGGCCGGTGAGGACATCGGCATCTTGCCGAACTTCGCGGGGATCGCGCTGCACGATCACTGGCAGAGCTACTTTCGCTATCAGTGTGGGCACGCGCTGTGCAACGCCCATCATCTGCGCGAGCTGACGTTCGTCGAGGAACAGTACCGCCAGCGGTGGGCCGGTGAGCTCAAGGAGTTGCTGCTGAGGATGAACGCTGCGGTGGACCGTGCGCAGCAGCAGGGACGCCGGCGGCTGTACCGGCCTGAGCGCCGACGATTCGCCGCCGAGTACCGCAGGATCATCAACGTTGGGCTGGCCGCCAATCCGCCGCCGCCTCCGGCGCCACCGGGTACGCCCAAGAAGCGGGGCCGCAAGAAGCAGAGCAAGCCGCGCAATCTCCTGCTCCGGTTGTCCGGCCGCTGGCGATCGGTGCTCGCCTTCATGTACGACTTTCGCGTACCGTTCACCAACAACCAGGCCGAACGCGACCTGCGCATGATGAAAGTTCAGCAGAAGATCTCCGGCACGTTCCGCAGCGCTGAAGGTGCAGCCGCCTTCTGCCGGACCAGAGCCTATATCTCCACGATCCGCAAGAACGGCGGCAACGTGCTCGACGCCCTCAGGTCCGTCTTCGAAGGCCGCCCCATGATCCCTCCCTGCCTCAGACCGTCCGCCACGGCTGAATAGTTACAAAAAAACGAGATCAAGCCGTGGCGACAGGAGATGTGGTGCATCCCGCCACAGGAGAACGCGGCCTTCGTGTGCGGGATGGAGAACGTCCTGCAAGTATATACCCAGCCGTACGATGCAGCGCATCCGGTGATCTGCATGGATGAGTCGAGCAAGCAGTGCGTGCAGGAGGTGCGGCCACCGCAAGAGCCGCGTCCCGGCCAAGTAGCCCGCTACGACGCGGAGTACAAGCGCAACGGGGTGGGACACTTGCTGATGTACTACGCGCCATTCGATGATTGGCGCCGCACCGATGTAGCGACGAACCATGCGGCGCCGACCTGGGCAGAAGGGATGCGCCGGTTGGTTGAAGAAGACTATCCACAGGCGCAGCGGATCACAGTGGTGATGGACAACCTCAGTACGCACACCGGGGCGTCGCTGTACAAGACCTTCGAACCAGAGAAGGCGCGCGCCTTGCTCGACAAGCTGCAGTTCGTGTATACGCCGAATCACGGCAGTTGGCTGAACATCGCTGAGTGTGAGTTCAGCGTGCTGGCACGACAATGTTTGGATCGTTGGATACCAGACATCGACTCCCTGCGCCACGAGGTAGACGCTTGGACGGAAGCGCGCAATCGGGCGAGCGAGCCCGTGCAGTGGCGCTTCACCACCGATGATGCCCGCATCAAGTTGCGTCATCTCTACCCAAATATTAGAGATTGACGGACTACTAGGTACGGCGCGGGAGGAACTCCATGGTCTCACAGGAGGGGAGAACGTACACACTCACGAAGCTTCTACGGGAGGAGGGCATGGTGCGCAGAGGAAAGATGATGACGGCAGCGACTCTCATGTCTCTGTGCCAAACCATTATCATAACTTTACGACAATGCAGGCGGAGCACACGCCGCCGTACGTAGGTGTACGGTTCTGCACGTTCCAATCCTGATTGGGCATTCCTCTTTCACGCTCCTCGCATAGCGTTGCTCAACCGGCAGCCACTTGAGTTGCTGCTGTGCGCTCCTCTATTCGAGCCACTCGCTCACGCACATCGGCCACGTCATCGTGTACCTCTCTGATCTCTCTGCGCACCTCGTTGATGGAGTCCTCAAGCCGCCGGCCGAGATTCAAGATGTCTTGACTGATCTGGGCACTCGCCACGCGAGTCTCTTTCATATCGTCGCGGACTTCCTGGCGCATTGCTTCACGGTCAGACTGCATCCTGACTTCGGCCTCGCTGCACGACAGCCAAGCGGCGCTTCCCCTGGCGACCATGAGCGCCACACGGGTCACCAATCTGTACGACCTGATGGACTCAGCCTATGACTCGGCCGACATCAGAGCGCACAGCGCATCGCTCGGTCACGTGGCGATCATCGACGAGAACCCCCGTCGTGACGCCGCTCGCAAGCAGGCACGGCTCACCGAGGCGCTCGCGCAACGCGCCTCAGGCTACCGGTATCCCGAGAACGTGCGCTATCGGCAGCGCTCGACCGTCGAGCGGGTCAACGGCCGGCTCAAGGACGAGTTCGGTGGCCGCCACGTCCGCGTGCGCGGGCACGCCAAGGTGCGGTGTTACCTGATGTTCGGAATCGTGGCGCTGACCGTCGACCAGTTGCTGCGCATGCTGAACTGACCTGAACTCGTTTCCGCACGAACTGTCTGGTCGCGACTCCTGCTGGCAGCGAGACGCCCACCGATGAGTCCGTGCACCTCAGGATGCCCCGCATCGTCTCGGGATTCCGTCCACGATGAAGTGTCACTCACGGATTGCCGGAGCATATAGCGTCCTGCCTACACCTCCCGGCAGCCGTTCGCCGCTCCGCTACCGACAGCCGTCTGCAACCCATCGAATCCACGGAGTTTTGCAAGAGTCTCAAGAGGTAAAGATTCACGGCGTGAGCGTACGGGCAACTCGGAAACCGACGAGGTAGACACGGTACCTGGTCGCGTACCAGCCGCGATTCGCGGAGCGCAGGACGCTGGGATCGAAGTCCCACGAGCCGCCGCGCACCACCCGACGACTGCAATCGCCGCGCTCCCACGCGCTGCCATCGCTCGGCGCTCCCTGGTAGCTGGTGTTTCCAGCAATCGTCGACCCACTCCCACACGTTTCCGTGCACATCATACAATTCGAAGCCATTCGCCGGGAACGATCCTACCTCCACTGTCTGCCGGCGATACACGCCGGTTCTGCCGTTGCCGTAGGTGAAACGCCCGTCATAGTTGGCCTGCGACGTCGAGATGGTCGCACCCGTGTGGAACGGCGTGGTCGTGCCGGCACGTGCCACGTATTCCCACTCGGCTTCGCTGAGCAAGCGATACGGCTCCCCGGTTACGTTCCGAAGCCACGCGACAAACTGCTGCGCGTCCTCCCAACTCACGTTGATCACCGGCCGCCGGCCACGTCCCCACCCGTTGTCATCTGGCACATATCCACTGCATCCGCCTGCGTTCGCGCACGTGTCCCACTGTTCGAACGTCACCTCGTACGCGCCCACTGCAAACGGCCTCACGTATGGTCACCCGATGCTGCGGTCCCTCATCTTCACGCCTGTACTCTTCCGAAAACGGCGACCCCATCAGGTAGCTTCCCGCCGGGACAACCACCATCTTCATGTTCTGCACCACTTCGGAAGCGGCGTCCGCGTTCTGCGAAGCCGTGTGAAGCAGAGTTAGAGCTTCGCGGTAGTGCGCTCCTTTCCGGCCGGCTACGTCCAGGTAGTGGGTCACAGCCGCAATCGCCTCCTCGTATTGCCCCGCCAAGTCCAGGACTTGTGCATACTTGAAGTGAAACTCTTCCGGTATCGTCAGATCGTGCTTTTCCTGCAATACAAGGATCTTTCCCATGGCTTCCTGCGCTGCGGCGTAGTCTTTCTGTTTGATGTAGTCCTCTGTCTGGACCAGATACAGATCCGCCTGAACTGCCGGTGCAAGGTCAGCGAAGGCCAAGAGCGGCCCCAGCGCCATCAAACCGAGCGCCACGGCAGCAACTGGAATCCTCAGCGGCCGTTGTATGCCAACGCTCATCGAATTCGATGGCGGTCTCCGTCCGCCAGCGCCAGGACTCCTGATCCGTCCCAAGTTGTCGGTCTGCTGTGCCATGTGCGCCCTCCTAAGAACAACTGCTGACTCGGAGAATTCATGCCGCTCCCCGCGTAACGTAACCTCAAAGGACGAGCCCCCGTCAACGCGGAGGACGAACATCCGCGGCATTAGGAAACTGACTGTCTGACTGTCTACGAATCCCGTACCGTTAATCGGAGCCGTGCGAGCAGGGCGCGCATCTTGTTCGGGTCCATGTCGGTGTAGATCACCCCGTTGTAGTTCAGGTTCGGGCCCTCGTCGCAGTGCCCGAGGCAGCCGCAGTCTCTGACCGGCACCAAGCGGGCGGCGTGCTCGTACCCCGACTCCAGCATGTCCTAGCGGAACGCCATGGAGCAGATCGAGCCGTGGTAGACGCCGGCGCTGGCCGCGCCGATGAGCGGCTCCTGTTTGGGGGCGGCACCGGACCGAACGCGCGGGCCCGTCCCCCACGAACCGGTGCCCGCCCTACAGGGGACTCACGCCGCTCTCCGCGGGTTCAGGCCGCCTCCGCCGCCAGCGACCTGATAGTCCGTCCGGTACGGGTAGAGCCCCGTGGAGTGGCCGTCGCCTCAGGTCACCGCCAGCGCGTAGTTGCCGCGCTTTACTTGGATCCCTGCCGGTAGCGCTTGGCCGGTTGGCCGGCCGAGACTCATTGACACGGCGCGGAGGGACGCGCACGGTATTCTTCATGGAGAGGACCACCGCCGTGGGGCAACCACAATCGCCGGCGGTTCGCTTCAGCCTTCGCCCGCGCGTCGCGGCGAGCATCTGCTTCATCCTGGCTTCCGCCGTCACCCTGACGGGACTGCTGAACCACTACGAATACCAGAAGTACCTGGCCGGGCTGCTGCGCGACCGGCACGCGCTCGTGCTGCAGGACATCGGTCACAACATAGAGGCGTCGCTGTCGCTGGGACTGGCCCTGAACGCGCTGCCGGGCGTGGACGGGGACCTGTTGGACAGCATGCAGCAGCACGACCAGGTGCTCTCGATCGAGATGTTCGACGAGCACGGGATCGTCCTCTACGGCACCGACGAGAGCCTGCGCGGTGACTTGGTGTCCGAGGACTGGGTTGCCGAGTGGAACGCGGGCGAGCCGGTCTGGTCGCGGCTGGAGCCGGACGCGCACGTGGTCGGCCTGCGGGTGGAGAACAGCCTGGGGCAGGCGGTCGGATCGCTCGCGCTGCGTTTCTCACGCGCGGAGTTCGACGAGAACGTGCAGGACATGGCGCTGCGGATCGCCGGTCTGTGCGCGGCGGTCGTGGTCGGGTTCGTGCTGCTCGGCGCCGTCCTGTCGGTGTTCGTGACGCGGCCGTTGCGGCAGCGCCTGCATGCGATGCAGGCGCCCATCGATCCGGGGATCGAGATCCATGCCGGGATGGACCCCGATCCGCACGCCGTGCGGTTCGCGGAGACGACGGAGGCGGCCAGCCGAGCGGTTTCCAACGGGGCCGAGGAGATCCGCCGGATCGCGCGGGAGGCCGGCCGGCAGGTCGGTGCCGGCAGCGCGCGATGATCGCGGCTTCCGCTGGTGTCCGCCGCGGCAGCGCGCCGGACCGGACCGCGGAAAGATCCGAGCGGGGCGTCTACCGCAGCGTGGTCCTGCGGCTGGCCGGCCTGACGGCGCTGCTGCTGATCCTCTCCCAGGGGGCCCTGTCGTTGCTGCTGGCCCGGACCTTCGAGGACACCCTGCTTCCCGAGGTCCGGCGCAAGGCGGAAGTCGCCGGCGAGCTGGTGGCGGAACAGATCGGCTATGCCGTGTCGTGGGGCATCCCGCTCGGCTCGCTGGTGAAGATGGACGAGTTCCTGGACGGGGTGCTCGCGGACAACGAGGACTTCACGTACGTGGCCGTCCTTGATCCGGACGGCACTGAGCTCTATGCGCGGGGCATCGCGCCGGAGTCGACCCGCGACGCCGACGACGGGGAGCTGGTGGAGCTGCCGGTCAGGCTAGATGACGGGAGGCAGGTGGCGTCCCTGCGGGTGCGGGTGCAGGAGGGGACGGTGCGCTCCGAGCTGGCGGCACTGCGCCTGGACATCGGCACCGTGCTGCTGGTCACCCTGCTGATCGGGATCGAGTTGCTGGTGGCCCTGGTGGTGGTCAGGGTCTCGGGGCCGATTCGCCTGGTGGATCGCCTGCTGGAGCTCAGCGCCAGGGGCGACTTCGGCAGCCGCTTCGGCGTGCGCCACCGGGACGAGGTGGGCCGCTTCGGGCAGCTCATCAACGCCGCGCTGCACCGCATCAACGCCGCGTTCGCGGACCTGGTGGAGGAGGCCGAGGACGCGCACGAAGTGCAGCTCGACCGCGGCGTCCAGAGGCGCATCCGCGACGTGCTCGACGACATCCGGGCGCGCTTCCACTTCGCGTTGCCCGGCTCGGAAAACACGCTCGTTTCCCGCTCGCCCATGGACGTGCGGATTCCGTTCTTCCTGTTCATGCTGGCACAGGAGATCTCGCGTCCGTTCCTGCCGCTGTTCTTCAATGACATCTACGAGCCCATCGCCGGCCTGAGCCGCGAAGTGGCGATCGGCCTGCCGATCACGGCGTTCATGGCGATGGTGCTCATCGCCACCCCGATGATCGGATCGCTGACGGACCGCATCCCACCGCGCGGGATGTTCATCGCCGGCATCGTCCCGTCCGTTGCGGGACACATGGGGACGGCGTTCGCCTCGACCATCGTCGAGGGACTGCTGTGGTGGACGCTCTCCGGTCTGGGCTACGGCGTCATCTTCATCTCCGCCCACGCGTACGTCGCCCAGCATTCCGAACGTTCGAACCGGGCCGTGGGCATGTCGGGCTTTCTCGGGGCCGTGTTCGCGGCCTTCGTGTGCGGTCCGGCGATCGGCGGAATGCTGGCGGGACGCCTGGGCTACCGGGACACCCTGCTGGTCGCCGCAGCGCTCGCGGCGGTCGCTGCGGCGGCAGCGCTCGTGACCATCGACCCGGGCGGCGTGCGCCGCGTGAGCCGCGGGAAGGGCGGCCTGCGCGGCTGGCTCCGGTTGCTCGGGCACCGCCAGTTCATGGCCGTGACGGTATTCACCGCGTTGCCGAGCAAGTTCGTGCTCGGCGGCCTGTTCTTCTACCTGGTGCCGCTTTACCTGGAGTTCCTCGACAACACGCAGTCGAACATCGGCCGGGTGATGATGGTGTACGGCATCGCCTGCGTCGTCGTCACGCCGCTGGTCGCTCGAGCCGCGGACCGGCTCAGGCGGCCACGGCTGCTGATGATCGCCGGCAATTGCATCCTGGGCGTGGGGTGTGCGCTGCCGGCGTTGGCGGACGCGACCGGGCTGGTGCTCGCGTCGGTGGCCCTGATGGGAAGCGGGTTCGCGATCGTGACCGTGCCCCAGCTCGCCGTGATTCAGGAGATCGCGCAGGAAGCCAGCGGCGAGGTGGGAATCAGCCCGGGCGGAATCGTCGGCATGTTCCGCACCCTGGAGCGGATCGGCACCGCGGGAGGAGCGGTGCTGGTGGGGGCGGTGGCGGCCGCCACGGCGTATGGGCAGGCGATGCTCGCCGTCGGCGTCCTGGTGCTGGTCTGCACGGCGGTCTACGTCGCGATGAGCCGTGCCGGCACGCCGGCGAGGGAGGCGGTGTGAGAGGGCGCAGGGCGTCCTGCTGGCTGGCGGCAGCCACCATCACCGCACTGGCCGGCGTGGCGGCTGCCCAGACACCGGCCGGCGCCCGGACCCAGGAAGACCCGTTCCACGTGTTCCTGGTGGTGTGGCGCGGCGAGACCGACGTCGAGCACGGCTTCCGGGCGCACATGCGGGAGCGCGGCATACCGGTGCGCTACACGCTGCGCAACCTCGAGCGGGACCGGAGCAGGATCCCCGGGATCGTCGCCGAGATACGCGCCGCCCGGCCGGACCTGGTGCATACGTTCGGCACCTCGGCGACGCTCGGCATCCTGGGTCCGCACTCGCCCTCGGACCGCACGGCGCACGTGCAGGGGATACCCGGCGTATTCTCGATCGTCGCCTACCCGATCGAGGCCAACATCGTAGAGAGCTTCGAGTCGACCGGCCGTCCCGTCACCGGCACGGCGTTTCTGCCGCCGGTGAAGAAGCAGCTCGACGCGCTGCTGCAATACCGCTCCGTCGCGCGTCTGGGCGTGGTCTACAACTCCCTGGAGCGCAACTCGTTGATCAACATCGAGGAGCTCCGCGAGGAGGCGGCGGAGCGCGGCATCGAGCTGCTGGAAGCCCCGGTACCCCTGGACGCCGACGGCAGGGCCGACCCCGGCCGTCTGACCGAGGTCGTCGATGGGCTGGCGGACGACGGAGCGGAGTTCCTGTACATGGGTCCCGACTCCTTCGTGACCAGCAACGACGTCCGCATCACGGAGGCGGCGGTGGCGCGTGGCATCCCCGTCTTTGCCGGCGTCGAAGCGAATTTCGTGGGTTCGCAGGCGATGCTCGGCTTCGTGAGCCCTTACTACCTGGTCGGCAAGCTGGCCGGCGCCCAGGCCGAGCGGATTCTGGTCGACGGCGAGCGGCCGGAGGAAATCCCGGTCCGCTCGCTCGGCCGGTTCTCACTGGTGATCCGCATGTCGGTCGCGCTGGAGTTGGGGATCTATCCTCCGCTGGATCTGCTGCGCGTGGCGCAGGTGGTGGTGGAGTAGGTCCGATGGGCCTCAAGGCGCGGATCGGGGTCATCGTCGTCGTGTTCATGGCGGTGATGGTGGCCGGCCTGGTGCTCGCCGGGAGCCGGCGCGAGCAGGCGCTGCGCGAACAGCTCGACCGCACCGCCATGACCGGCAGCCGCGCACTCTGGAGCAAGATCGTGGAGACCGGCGTGCAGCGCATGCGCGAGCGCACGCCGATCGTCGCGGAGAACCGGGCGCTGCGCGACGCCCTGGCCGGCGGGGACCGTGGCGAGATCTCGCAGGCGGCGCAGGCGACGCTCGCGACGCTGCGGCGCGCCGGCGGCGTGACTCGCCTGGACCTGGTCTCACCCGGCAGGGAGGTGCTGTATTCCTCGCAGCCGGCGTTCGAGCCGGCGGCGGCTGCCAGCGACGAGGCGCTGGCGCGGATGATCGAGCGGGGATGGACCGGCGGCGGCGTGGCGATCGACGCGGAGCGCAACGTGACGCTGTCGGCCGGCGTTCCCCTGCACGGCGCGGACGGCGCGACACTCGCGGTAGCCATTCTGGCGACCGACATCATTGAGGCGCTGACCGAGCTCAAGGAGGACACCGGGGCGGAGGCGCTGATCGTGAACCGGCGGGGCCGCCTGCTGGTGGGGACCGATCCGGAGATCTGGGAGCTCATCCGCGAGACGGGGTGGCTGCCCGGAAGCACCTCGGAGCCGGTCCGAAGCGGCGACCAGGTGTTCTCGCACGCCGCGTTTCCGCTGGAAGCCGAGCTGGGCAACCTGGTTGCGCGCGTGGTCACGGTGCAGGACGTCAGCGCCGTCTACGCCGATCAGCGGCGGGTCAGCCTGATCACCGCCCTGGCGGGAGCGGGATTCGTGCTCGCCTCGCTGGTCGGGCTCACCCTCTACCTGCGCGGCGCGCTGTCCCGTCTGACCGAGGGCGTGGTCGTGCTGGACGCGCTGTCCCGCGGCGACACGCAGGCGACCGTTGCGGTCAGCGAGGAGGAGTCGGACGACGAGGTGGCGCGCATCGCCCGCGCCGTGAACACGTTCCGTACGCAGACGCTGACATTGCGCCGGCACCGCCGCCGGGCGCTGCTGCGCCGGCGCCAGCAGGAGCGGTTCATTCAGGGCGAGATGACTCGCCTTGCCGACACCCTGAACGAGGAGGAGCGGCGGGACATCCTCAACGACCTTGCCGAGGTGCAGGCGCCGGCGGCCACGGTGGAGGTCGACGCGGCCGGCGACAACGACAGCGGCAACGAGCTGCAGATGATCGGACTGGCCTTCCAGAAGATGACCAGCCGGGTCGGCCGCCAGCAGGAACGGCTGACGACGCTGGTGGCCCAGTTGCAGGAGGCGCTGCGCACCAGGACCGCGTACATGGCCCTGCAACGCGATCTGCAGATCGCCAGCCGGGTGCAGCGCTCGTTCCTGCCCGGCGAGCGCTTCGAGGCGCCGGGCGTCAAGATCCAGGCCGCCATGCATCCCGCCAAGGAGGTCGGCGGCGACTTCTACGACTTCTTCCGGCTGGACGAGAACCGCATCGGCGTCGTCGTCGGCGACGTCGCCGGCAAGGGCGTGCCGGCGTCGATGTTCATGGCGGTCACGCGCACGGTCATACGCGCCACCGCCCGGCAGGTGGAGCACGGTCCCGGCGAGTGCCTGCGGATGGTCAACGACACCCTGGTCGAGGCCACCGCCGGGGACATGTTCGTGACGGTCTTCTACGGCGTGTACGACGTTCGCGACGGCAGCTTCGTGTACGCGAACGGCGGCCACAACTCGCCGGCGCTGGTGACCGACGGAGGGGTGAAACGGATCCCGCTGACCGGGGGCGTCGCCCTGGCCATGTTCGACGGGCTCACCTATGACGAAGCGGCGGTCAGCGTGCCGCCCGGCGGCAAGCTGTTCGTCTATACCGACGGCATCCCCGAATCGGCCGACGTGACCGAGGAGGAGTACGGCTACGAGCGCATGGAGGAGAGCCTCCGGGACAGCGCCGGCCGCGGCACCGGCGACACGCTGGAGATGATGCTGCGATCGATCGAGGAGTTCGCCGGCGAGGCGGCTCAGTTCGACGACGTCACCATGGTCGTCCTCGGCCGCGAGACGGTCGAGGACGAGATCGCGGTCCGGCGCTTCTCGCTGCGCAACAACCGCGCGGACCTGCCCCGCATCGGCGAGGAGATGCGGGTGTTCGCCGAGAGCGCCGGCATCGGCCAGACCGGCGCCGGGCACCTCCGGCAGGCGCTGGAGGCGGTCGTGATCGATGCGATCGACGAGCGGCTGTCGGCGGTCAGCGAATACGAGATCGCGGTGTCCGCCACGCTCGACGGCGGCGTGGCGGAGGTCACGGTGGAGGATGACGGAGGCGCCTACGATCCGCTGGAGGAGCCCGCGTTGGCAGACGGGAGCGGACCGGGCGAAGCGGAGGACCCGGCAAGCCTGGGAGCGGGGCTGATGCGCCGCTCGCTGGTGGACGAGGTGTCCTACATGCGCGTGGGCGAGCGCAATCGGCTCACGCTGCGCAAACGGGTCGACGCATGACAATGCATGACGATGCATGAGCCTCCGGTCGACCCGAGTGATGGTTTTCGGCTACCATCGGAGGCCACGACGCGGCGCGGCAGGCGCCGCATGACGGGAGAAGGATGAGTGCAAATCAGCAGTGAGCGCGACGGCAGCGCGTTGATCGTCGCCGTCGACGGTCGCATCGACGGCAGCAATTCCCAGGAATTCCAGGACCGGTTCGAGGAAGTGGTCGGCGACGGCGATTCCGCGGTGGTCCTGGACATGGACAAGCTTACCTACATCAGCAGTTCCGGCCTGCGGGCGACGCTGCTGCTCGCCCGGAAGCTGCAGCGGCAGCAGGCCAAGTTCGCCATCTGTGCGCTCTCGCCGTCGATCAAGGAAGTGTTCGAGATCAGCGGTTTCGACCGCATCATCCAGGTGCACGCCTCCAGGGAGGAAGCCACCCAGGCGGTGAGCGCCTGACATCGATGGGTTCCGTGGGGGCGACCACCGGCCGCACGGAACCTCCGCGCGGCGGCAGGAGCCGCGCATGAGGCGCTCGCGCCGGAGGCGGCGCGAACGGGAGAGGCTCCGGGCGTGAGCGCCGACCTGCACCTGAAGCTGGACGCCGACCCTGAACGGCTTTCGGACATCACGGATGCCATCGAGGAACTGGGAGAGCGCGAGCGGTGGCCGCCGGACTTCCTGTTCCGCATGAACCTCGTGCTCGAGGAGATGACCCTCAACGTGATGACCCACGGCCGCGAGGCCGGGGCGAGCGAGCTGGAGGTCATCGTGGCGTGCGACGCGGACACCGTCACCATCGAGATTTCCGACGACGGCCCGCTCTTCGATCCGCTTCAGGACGCTCCGGTCCCGGACACGGACGCGGCGCTCGACGACCGCCCGGTCGGCGGCCTGGGCGTCCACCTGGTCCGCGAGATGATGGACGAGGTCAGCTACCGCTACGAGGACGGCAGGAACCGTCTCCTGTTGAAGACCAGCAAGACCGATAACGCTTGACCAGCAAGGCAGTTAACGTACGCTCGGCAGCACCGGGGCCGGGCGCGTGCGTTGACAGCGCTCCTTGAGGGGCGCACAGTAGGCTTCTCATGCGGAACGCCGTGTCCACGGCTTCCACCCTGACCAGACGGGCTCCTTTGGTTGCGTTGTGGAGGCGGATCAAGCTCGAACGAGCCTGGTACGCCATGATGGCGTTGCCGGTCGTCTACCTCGTCATCTTCCACTACGTGCCGATGGCCGGCATCGTCCTGGCCTTTCAGGACTACAAGATGGGCCGCGGCGTGTTCGGCAGCGACTGGGTCGGCTTCAAGTGGTTCATCCAGTTCTTCGAGTCGTTCTATTTCTGGCGGCTGATGCGCAACACGCTGCTGCTCAGCTTCTACAGCATCGTCTTCGGCTTTCCCGTGCCGATCATCTTCGCGCTGATGCTCAACGAGATGAAGGTGCTGCCGCTCAAGCGGGTGGTGCAGACCGTGAGCTACCTCCCGCACTTCATATCGCTGGTCATCATCGTCGGCATGCTGGTCACCTTCCTGTCGCCCAACAACGGCATCATCAACATCGTCATCAAGTCGCTGGGCGGCGAACCGATCAACTTCCTGGGCCTGCAGAGCTGGTTCCGGCCGCTCTACATCGGCTCCGGCATCTGGCAGCACTTCGGCTTCAGCTCGATCATCTACCTGGCCGCGATCGCCGGCATCAGCCAGGAGCTCTACGACGCCGCCGAGGTTGACGGCGCCTCGCGCATCCAGCGGATCCGCTTCGTCACCATCCCGGGGATGGCGCCGACGATCATCATCCTGCTGATTCTGAACCTGGGACGGGCGCTTGCGGTCGACTGGGAGAAGGTGCTCCTCATGTACACGCCGGCCACCTACGAGGTGGCCGACGTGATCGCCACCTACGTCTACCGCCGCGGCATCATCGACAGCAAGTACGGCTTCGGCTCCGCCGTAGGGCTGTTCGCAAACGTCATCAATCTGATATTCTTGGTGGTCTTCAACCGGCTGGCGCGCCGCTTTACGGACACGTCGCTCTGGTGAGCTCGCCATGACGGGGAGGATCGGCGTCAGGAGGGCGCTCACGATCGAGGACGTGGCCGTCGATGCCTTCGTCTACATCGGCGTGGCAATCGCCTTCGTCATCACGCTCTATCCGTTCGTGTTCGTGCTCAGCATGTCGATCAGCGATCCGGTGGCGGTGGTGCGCCGGGAGATATTTCTGCTCCCGAAGGGGTTCAGCCTGGACGCCTACCGGACGGTGCTCAACGATCCCGTCGTGCTGCGCAGCTACTACAACACGATCTGGTATACCGGTGTCGGCACGGCGTTGAACCTGGTCTTCACGGTGATGGCCGCCTATCCGCTGTCCAAGCGCAACTTCTCGGCGCGCCGCGTGCTGATGTTCCTGTTCGTGTTCACCATGTTCTTTTCCGGCGGGTTGATTCCGCTGTTCGTGCTGGTGGTCAAGCTCGGGCTCTACGCCACGCGCTGGGCGATCGTGATCCCGACGCTGATCGCCACCTTCAACCTGATCATCTGCCGCACCTTCTTTCAGACCCTGCCGGAAGACCTGTTCGAGTGCGCCCGCATCGAGGGCGCGGGCGAATGGCGGATCGTCTGGAAGATCGTGGTGCCGCTGTCCAGGCCGATCATCGCCGTGCTGGTGCTGTTCTACGGGGTGAACCACTGGAACAGCTTCTTCCCTGCCCTGCTCTACCTGCCGAAAGCCGAGCTGCAGCCGATCCAGATCTACTTGCGCAGGGTGCTGATCCAGGCATCGCCTGAGGCGGTGCAGCAGTTCGAGACCGGCGAGCAGGGTGAGGGCGTCATGGCGATGGTGCAGATCAAGTTCGCGGTGATGATCGTGGCGGTGCTGCCGATCCTGCTGCTTTATCCGTTCCTGCAGAGGTATTTCGTGAAGGGCGTCCTGATCGGCGCCCTCAAGGGGTAGATCCGGCGGTCAGGAGGGCTGGCCGGTGAGCTGGTTGGTGGACCAGTCGATAACCACCGAACGACGGAACGAAGGAAGGAGAACGACATGGAACTATCGAGGATCGCGGTCCTGGGTATGGTGCTGAGCCTGGTTGCCGCCGGCGCCTTCGGCGCGGGCACGGAGGAAGGGATGGCGCCCGGCGAGCTGCCTACCCTGCACGTGGCCACGCACACCGGCTGGGCCGCCAGCCTGCAGCCGGCCAGCAACGATCTGCCGGTCTACCAGGAGCTGGAGCGCCTCAGCGGCGTTCACGTCGAGTGGGAGAACATCCAGGTCAAGAACTACGCGGAAGTGATGAAGGCGCGCCTCGCCGCCGCCGTGGATCTGCCCGACGTGATCAACATGTCGCTGTTGGGGGACATCGGCCAGCACGGCCGTGACGGACTGATCATCCCGCTCAACGACCTGCTGGAGACCCACGCGCCCAACATCAACAAGTGGTGGAACACCGGCACCAACAGCATCTACAAGATCCTGGACACCAGCCCGGACGGGAACATCTACGGCGTGGGCAACTACGTGCTGCCGCACTACCTGTCTTTCGGGCCGCTGTGGAACGTGTTGTGGCTGGAAGCGGTGGGCATCGCGGACATGCCGGAGACGCAGGCCGACATGATGACGGCGCTGCGGGCGTTCCGGGACGACGACCCCAACGGCAACGGCAAGCAGGACGAGATTCCCCTGACGCCGGCCGCCGGCCGCGGCTATCTGCGGTATCTGGGCAACCTCTACGGGTTCGAGTACTCGATCATGACGGACTACCTGGTCGACGACGACGGACAGGTCTTCTGGATCTTCCAGAGCCCGCGGATGAAGGAGTACCTCACCTGGCTGAACCAGCTCTACACGGAAGGGCTGCTCGACAAGGCGTACGCCACCGACAGTTGGACCGAGACCCTGGAGAAGGTCTCGAACGACCAGGTCGGGCTGATCTCCTGTTGGACCACCTTCGCCAGGATCTACTCGGGCGCCCATCCCTCCGGCAAGCCCGACGCGTCGATCCCGGTATTCGTGAACGGTCCGCCCATCGAAGGGCCATACGGCGACAAGTTCTTCGTGAAGCGCGAGCGATACGGCGGCGACCAGATGGGGATCACGAAGGATGCCAAGCAGCCGGAAGTGGCCATGCACTGGATCGACTTCATCCGCAACAGCGATGAAGCGCTGATGCTGCAGAACTTCGGCATCATCGGGGACACCTACCGGATGGTGGACGGCGAGATCGAGACCATCGGCAGCGAGGACAAGCCGTTCGACGAGCGGCTCCGCGAGATCGGCGGCAGCCAGCCGCCGTACGCCCACCTGCAGTGGGCCTACGCTTGGGACTTCCGCAACCCGCAGTGGGTTCTGGACAACAACAACGCCTACCAGAAGTACTACCGGTCGCCGTCCTTCCCGCAGGTGCGGCCGACCCTGGACGAGCAGGAGGTGCTGAATCGTCTGCAGGCCGACCTGAACACCTACCGGACGGAGTGGTTCGACAAGTTCGTCACCGGCCAGGAGCCGCTGAGCAAGTTCGACGAGTTCGTCGACGGGTTGAACAAGCTCGGCGCCCAGGAGGTGATCGCCGTGCGCCAGCAGCAGTACGAGCGCTACGGAGAGCTGGTCGGCAATTAGAGTCGACGAGGATCGATCTTCTACACGAGCAGGCGGGCAGGTCGCCCGCCTGCTCGATGATGGCGCGGTGACCGTGGGGCAGGGCTCGGGGTTACGCGACCTTGCGCGGGCGGATGGCCTGCAGGGCAGCATGCGCAGTCCGTTCGGCGAGTGCGAGCTCGTATCGGGTTTGCAGGTTCATCCAGCTCTGAGCGTCAGTATTGAAGTACCTGGCAAGGCGAAGCGCGGTTTCGGCCGTGATGCCGCGCCGGCGCCTCACGATTTCGTTGACTCGCGCCGGGGTCACGCCGATGGCCCTCGCCAACGACGTGGCGGACAGCTCCAACGGCTCCATGAAGTCGTACTTCAGGATCTCACCGGGGTGAACGGGTTCCAGTGCTGTCATGCGTTTGCCTCCTTAGTGGTAGTCGACGATCTCCGCATCGTATGCGTTGCCATCCTCAAAGCGGAAACAGAGTCGCCATCGATCGTTGATACGGATGCTGTATTGACCTTTACGGTCACCCTTGAGTTCCTCCAGGCGATTGCCGGGCGGCGCTCGCAGAAACTCCAAAGTCGCCGCGGCGTCCAATTGTGCCAGCTTCCGCTGGGCAACTCGCTCAAAGGCAGCGAAACGTCGCGTACGATAGCCGGCAGCCAACCGTTGCGTGTCCTTACAGCGGAAGCTCCGAATCATGGGCTCGCAGTATATCGCATATCGATATGCGAGAACACAAAGTCATGGGCCTCCAGTTCGGTTGAGTCAGGCGGGCCGACGGCCTGGGGCAGCCGGTGAGCGACCCCGCGCCGCCGCCGGTATCCTGGCGCTTCCCGCGCACCGATCCGGTCGTCGCTCCGGGGCTGGGCGGAGATGCCGATGCCCACCGTGCCTCGAGTCCGCACGTGCTGAGGTTCGGCGACGATTACCACATGTACTACTGGGGCACAGGCGCGGACGGTTTCCATCGGATCTGTCGAGCAGTCGCCCCGACGGAGGCACCGCATGAGTGGCGCTTCTCCGGCTCGGTCCTGGAGCGCCAATCCGGCACCGCCTACAACGCAGTGGGGCCGAGCTTTCCGTTCGTCATGCCACGCGAAGACGGACCGTGGCTGATGTACTACGGGGCGTGGGGTGTGCCCAGAGACGACGGCAAGCTGGCCAATACGACTGGTTTCGCGCTCAGTGATGACCGTGGCCGCACGTGGAGGCATGCCGGCGAGTCACCGGTGCTGGCGCTGGACCGTCCATGGGATCACGAGGGAACCGGCAGCGTCTGCGTGCTGGCCGACGACGGCGTCTTCCGCATGTACTACACCTCCTTGGGCGACTATTCGCCCAGACCGGCGGGTGTACGGACCGGTCACGGGGACGTGATTCCACACATCGGTGTGGGCTATGCCGAGTCGACCAACGGCATCCGCTGGACCAAGCCGCTGGACGGCCTCTTGGTAAGCCCCCGCGGATTCGCCACCGAGCCGTTCGAGTACATCGTTTCCAAGCCGTTCGTGCTGCGTCACGACGGCCGCTGGACGATGTGGGTCAATATCTTCGGCACGGCGTATCGCGTGCGCAGCCTGATCAGCGGCGACGGCGTGAGCTGGACCTGGACGGACTCCGGACCAGACGGCGACCTGGGAGTCGGCGCGGCCGGCAGCTTTGACGACCACCAGCGCTCGTACGCGTCGGTTGTCGCGCACGACGGCGGGTTGCGCTGCTGGTACACCGGCAACGGCTTCGGACAGACCGGCATCGGCTACGCCACGACCGTTCAGTCGGGCGGGGGAGGAGTCCTCTCGGCATAGAGCCATGCGTCGAACAGGTCGTCCAGGTCGCGTGCCGCGATCTCCTCGGCGACCGCCACGAAGTCCGCGGTCGTCACGTTGCCGCCCGCGTGGCGGGCCACGTACTCGCGCAGTACCCGGAAGAACGCCTCGTCGCCGATCTCGCTGCGCAGCGCGTGCAACGCCATGGCACCCCTCACATAGACGGTGAGCGCGAACAGATCGTGAGGGTCAGGATCGCCCGGTGGTCCGAGGTCGGGATCCCAGGCGTGCTCCCAGAGATCTGCAACCAAATCCCTGCCATGCTCGTGCGATTCCCACATCCACTCGAGGTACGTCGCGAATCCTTCGTTCAGCCACACGTCTCGCCACGACGTCGGAGTGAGCAGATTGCCGAACCACTGGTGCGCCAACTCGTGTGAGACGATCGAGTCGCCGGCAGAGTCGAGGGTCCACGCGTTGTAGATTGGTCGTGGTTGGGTTGCCAACGCCTGGAACGGGAGCGACGTGTCGATCACGATCGCACCGGTGGAGTCGAACGGATACGGCCCGAGGATGTCGGCGAAGAAGTCGATGATCGCTGTGCTGTTGTCCAGACGCCGGCGTGCCGATTCGCCGACCGATCGTTCGATCGAGTGCGCGATTGGCACTCCTGCAGCCGTCACTCCATGGGCCTCGTCGAACCGGGCGATGGCCAGGACCGTCAGATAGCTGGCCATCGCGTGGCGGCTCTCCCAGACGTAGGTGACGGTATCGCCGTGATCCTCCGTCGCGACCAGCTCACCGGTCGATACAGCCTCGTACGGCTTGGCGACCGTGATGATGAAGGTGTACGTCGCCTTGTCGGTTGGATGTTCGTTGACCGGGTACCAATAGGACGCCCCGCGCGGCGCGCCGAACGCGACGATCCCGGTCTCGTACCGGAACCAGCCTTCCGGGCGAGTCAACCAAGGCTCCGGGAGAGGTATACGTCGATTCCAGGGCCGTCCCTCGTAGGCCACCCTGGCTCTGAACGTCGTTCCCGCCCGTATCGGCGTGGCCGGTGCGATCGTCAGCTCATATACGTCGCGGACGTGATCGGCCGACCGGCCGTTCACGCTGACTTCCGTGACGTCGAGTCCTCGCAGGTCCAGGTTGAAGGACGAGAGATCCTGGGTTGCAACGGCCTCGATCCGTGTGCGTCCGGAAACCAAGTTGGCGTCCACGTCCACATTGAGTGCTACCGTGTAGTGGGCGACGTCGTAGCCGCCGTTGCCAAGGCCGCGAAACAGCGGATCACCTGCGCCCGGGGCTCCCGGGCGCGGATCGAATCCCGAACTCACCTCCCCGTCGAGTGCCGTCAGGACGGCTGCGGCAAGGCATGCCAGACCGATCCGCGCGATCGCACGGGCGGCAGTCCGCAGACGGAGAATCGTAGCCGGCGCCGCCGCGGGTCCTTCCTCATCCACGGTGCCAATGTGTGCGGGCGAGGCGGGATCGGCTACTCTGACGGCGCAGCCGGGGAGGTTCCATGCACGAGGGTGAGATACGCGTCGGCGTGATCGGTGTCGGCCGCGGCGAGAGCTTCATCAAGGGCGCCACGGACGCAGTAGGGATGAAGCTGGTCGCCATCTGCGACACGTGGGAGGAGCGGCTGCAGGCCGCTGGCCGGACCCACGGGGTCGCCACCTACACGGACTACGACGCGTTCCTGGAGCACGACCTGGACGCCGTGATCCTGGCCAACTACTTCCACGAGCACGGGCCGTTCGCGGTCAAGGCGCTGGACGCCGGCAAGCACGTCCTCAGTGAGACCTCGTCGAACGGCACGATCGCCCAGGGCGTGGAGCTCTGCCGGGCGGCGGAGCGCTCGGGCTGCATCTACATGCTGGCCGAGAACTACTGCTACACCGTCTTCAGCCAGGAGATGCGCCGGCTGTACCGCACCGGCGAGATCGGCTGGGCCACCTATGCCGAGGGCGAGTACAACCACCCCATGGCGCCCGACGCCCGCCTGCGCCTGGCGCCGGGCGAGCAGCACTGGCGCAACTGGCTGCCGTCCACCTACTACTGCACTCACGCGCTGGCGCCGCTGGTCTACATCACCGGGTCGATGCCGAGGATCGTCAACGGCATCTCCATCGCCGTCCCGGAGGTCGACGAGCTCAGCATGCGCCGCAGCGATCCCGGCTCGGTGATCCTCTGCCGCATGGACGACGGCTCGGTGTTCCGGATCTTCGGCCTGGTGCTGCCGGGACACAGCAACTGGTACCGCGTGCACGGCACGCGGGGGGCGATGGAGATCGCGCGCGGCCCGGGCTACTTCGGTCCCGGGGAGGTGCGCGTCTGGCACGAGCCGTGGAACCGCTGGCCCGATCAGCCGCTGGAGCGTACCTACCTCCCCGACTGGCCCGAGCACGCCGAGCTGGCCGAGCGCGCCGGCCACGGCGGCGGCGACTTCTGGACCAACTACCACTTCGCGCACGCGATCCGCTCGGGCGAGCAGCCGTTCCTGGACGTCTACCGGGGCGTGGCGATGAGCTCGGTCGGCATCCTGGCGTGGCGGAGCGCGTTGCAGGACGGCCAGCCGGTCGAGGTGCCCGACTTCGCCGACGAAGCGCAACGGGCGAAGTACCAGGATGACACCTGGTCGCCGTGGCCGGACGGCGCCGAGCCGCCGGATGCGCCGCCCAGCATCGCGGCGACTCGCGAGCCGACTACGGCGGCGAAGGCGCGCGCCCGGGAGCTCTGGGACGAGATGGGATATGGAGGCAGATGATGGCGATCGGCACAGAGTCACCGGCCACCGCCGAGCACGTGACGCAGCTCCAGCGGGACGGCTACTGCGTGATCCGCGGGCTGTACTCCGAAGACGAGACGAGCCCGGTTCGCGCGCGGATCGAGGCGATGTACGAAGGGCGCCACGACTACGGGTGGCCCAACCCGCATCTGCAGACCTGGGATCCGGAGGACCGCGACACGCCCGGCGGCAACTACCGCTCCGGCTCCCTGCAGCGGCCGGCGGACATCGAGTCCGTCTTCGCCGACTTCGCGGCAAGCCCGAAGCTGACCGGCGCGATGGAGACGCTGCTCGGCGGCCCGGTCCGCCACTACACCGACCAGACGATCTTCAAGCCGTCGGTGTTCAAGGCCGGGCGCAGCTTCTACCACCAGGACTGCTTCTACTGGAAGCTGCGGCCGAAGGTGTGCCTGAACTGCTGGGTGGCCCTCGACCGGGTCGACCGCGGGATCATGGCGCTGGGCTTCCTGCCCGGCTCTCACCGCCGCTGGCGGGTTCAGTTCCACGAGGCGTACTGGGACCAGGTGCCCAAGCACGGCCGCGACGGCAGCACGTACCAGCGCCGGCGGATACCGCTTTCGGTCGTCGATGACGCCGCGGAGGATCTGATTCCCGGCGAGCCCGGCGACGCGTTCTTCTTCGACAACTATATCTGGCACCGCGGCGAGCCCAACCTGGGCGAGGTCAACCGCGCCGCGTACGCGATCGCCTACCAACTCGACCGCGACGACAACCGGCTGACGGACACGGAGTTCGCGGAGCTGACCGACGGAGCGCGGTAGCCGGCGGCGGTATACTCGGCCGGTACGCGCCAAGGAGGGCCTGATGGTCACCGAAGAACACAAGCAGCAGCTCGAGCGGGACGGCTACTGCGTCGTCCGCGGCCTGTTCGACCACGTGGAGACCGTCCCGGTGCGCGCCCGGATGGAGGAGCTCTGGAACGGCTACCACGACTACGGGTGGCCGCACCGCCACCTGCAGACCTGGGACCCCGAGGATCGGGACACTCCCGGCGGCAACTACCGCTCCGGCTCCCTGCAGCTTCCGTCCGCCATCGAAACGGTGTTCGACGACTTCACCGGCCATCCCAAGCTGGTGGGCGCCATGGACGCGCTGCTCGGCGGGCCGGTGAAGCGCTACACGGACCAGACGATCTTCAAGCCGTCGGTGTTCAAGGCTGGGCGCAGCTTCTACCACCAGGACTGCTTCTACTGGAAGCTGCGGCCGAGGGTGTGCCTGAACTGCTGGATCGCCCTCGACGAGGTGGCGCCCGACGCCATCGCCCTCGGCTTTCTGCCGGGCACGCACGCACGCTGGCGGATCCAGTTCCACGAGCAGTACTGGGACCAGGTCCCGCAGCACGGCCGCGACGGCCAGCAGTACCAGCGCAAGCGGATCGCCCTGGACGTGGTGGACGACTCGCAGGAGGATCTGATCTCCGGCGGGCCCGGCGACGCCTACTTCTTCACCAACTACGTCTGGCACCGCGGCGAGCCCAACCTGAGCGGCGTCAACCGCGCCGCCTACGCGATCGCCTACCAGCTCGACCGGGACGACAACCTCCTGTCGGAAGCCGAGTTCGACGCGCTGATGGACGGGGCTCCGGAGTGACAGAGCCCGCGCTCCGATCCCTGCGCGACCAGTGGACGGAAGAGGGCTACTGCGTGTACCGCTCGCTGCTGCCGGCGGACGAGGTCGACGAGCTGCTGCGGATCACCGAGCGCGTACGCCGGCAGTGGCTTGCGGCCAGCGCCGAGGACGGCAAGCCCGGCGACCCCGACCGCCACAACATGCGCCACCTGAACCACCCCGGGTACTTCCGCGACCACCCCGGCGAGTTCGTCACGCTCATGAACCTGATCGCCGACGAGCGCATCCTGGCCTTCGCCCGCGAGCTGCTGGACGGCGAGCCGGTGTTCCGCGCCACCACCCTGTGGTTCGAGCCCACGACCGCGCACGAGGACGGCTCCTGGCACCGCGACGTCCAGTTCCTGAAACCCGACGAGGCGGACCAGCGCAGCGTCGTCGCGACCCGCACCAAGCCCGACGGCATCCAGCTCCAGATCGCCCTGGTGGAGACCTCCGACGTCGAGTACGTCCCCGGCTCACACCTGCGCTGGGACACCGACGAGGAGTACCTCATCCGCCTGGCCGACGGCCAGGCCAACAACCGCTCCAACGAGATGCCCGGCGCCGTCCGCATCCACCAGCACCCCGGCGACGCGGTAGCCTTCGAGGCGCTGGGCCTGCACCGCGGCCGCTACCACACCGACAGGCGGCGCCGCACCTTCATGCTGACCTACACCTCGGACCGCGAGCACATGTTCGACTACTTCTCCGACCAGCCCTGGATCCTTCACTCGCCGATGATGGCCGAGTTGCCCGACTCTACGCGTGTGTTCTTCCAGGGTTTCCTGGACATCTACGGCGACGACCTGCGCGCCAGAAGTGCCGTCGCCCCGGAGTTCCGCACCTGAGCAGCCCCATGAAGTACGCCGTCGTCATCGAAAAGACCGGCAACGGCTATTCGGCGTTTGTCCCTGACCTGCCTGGGTGTGTGGCCGCAGGTGATACGCGTGAGGAGACGGAGGAGCTGATCCGGGAGGCGATCGTATACCACTTGGAGATACTCCGCGAAAGCGGTGATCCGGTTCCGGAGCCTGAGACCACCACCAGCCTCGTCGACGTGTAACGAGCTGGGCTCTTACTTCGCTAGTAGTGCCTCAATATGAAAAGGTTGGGAGCCGATGTATAGCGTAGACCATCACGGTCACACTGGGAGGGGTGATAGTGAAGCTGTACATCATCGATTTGGACCTGGCGGAACGTGAGGAACTCACGGAGTTGATGGACAAGGGAACGGTGGCTGCCTACCGGCGCCGGCATGCAGAGATCCTGTTGCTGGCTGACCAGGGAGCAGATGGGCCTGCGTGGCGCGACACCGAGATAGCGAGTCACGTAGGGGTCACGCCGCAGAACGTCGAGAGGATTCGCAAGCGCTGCGTGCTGGAGGGGCTGGAGGCCGCCTTGGGGCGGCGCAAACGCAGCCGTGAGCGGGCTACGGTGCTGGATGGCGAGGGAGAGGCACAGTTGATCGCCATCGCCTGTAGTGACCCGCCGGCAGGGCGGGCGCGGTGGACGCTGCATATGCTGTGCGACGAGTTGAAGCGGCGCCGGATCGTGTGCTCGATCTCCCACGAGACGGTACGCCAGGTGCTAAAAAAAACGAGATCAAGCCGTGGCGACAGGAGATGTGGTGCATCCCGCCACAGGAGAACGCGGCCTTCGTGTGCGGGATGGAGAACGTCCTGCAAGTATATACCCAGCCGTACGATGCAGCGCATCCGGTGATCTGCATGGATGAGTCGAGCAAGCAGTGCGTGCAGGAGGTGCGGCCACCGCAAGAGCCGCGTCCCGGCCAAGTAGCCCGCTACGACGCGGAGTACAAGCGCAACGGGGTGGGACACTTGCTGATGTACTACGCGCCATTCGATGATTGGCGCCGCACCGATGTAGCGACGAACCATGCGGCGCCGACCTGGGCAGAAGGGATGCGCCGGTTGGTTGAAGAAGACTATCCACAGGCGCAGCGGATCACAGTGGTGATGGACAACCTCAGTACGCACACCGGGGCGTCGCTGTACAAGACCTTCGAACCAGAGAAGGCGCGCGCCTTGCTCGACAAGCTGCAGTTCGTGTATACGCCGAATCACGGCAGTTGGCTGAACATCGCTGAGTGTGAGTTCAGCGTGCTGGCACGACAATGTTTGGATCGTTGGATACCAGACATCGACTCCCTGCGCCACGAGGTAGACGCTTGGACGGAAGCGCGCAATCGGGCGAGCGAGCCCGTGCAGTGGCGCTTCACCACCGATGATGCCCGCATCAAGTTGCGTCATCTCTACCCAAATATTAGAGATTGACGGACTACTAGTAGCCCTGGATCCATCACACGCCGACGATGGCGAGGCTCCCGGCCGCGACGCGCGCGTTCTTCCAGCGCTGTCTCGACCTACGGCGACGATCTGCGAACCAGGAGTGCTGTCGCTCAGGAGCGGGCAACACTGTGTTGCTCGTGAAGAGTTGCTCTTTAGCCCGAAGTTCCACAGAGGATGTTGCGCAAGGCATTTGAATACATGTAATTAGCAGCAAACGTCAGATGCCGTCCGTGGCTACATCCGAGGCGAGACGCCAAGGAGCTCGAAGCAGCGCTGCTGGAGCGCCGTCGGCTGGGTCATGAGCTGAAAGGTGTCGCGGTCTGCGGCCGCCTGCATGGTGTTCATCGTCAGCGTCCCCAACTCGCTGATCAGGCTGCGGAAGCTGTGCACCGGCAGGTCGTCGGCGGTGCGCTTGCTGGACGCCTTCGCCCGCGCCGCCGGCGAGCGCTGCGCCGGCTGCACCACCGAGGAGCGTTGCTGCGCGGCCGCCTGCGGGTCGTGGTCGTCGAACAGCACCGGCGCCAGCTTGCTGCGCATGTGCCATTCCACGTAGTAGGCCAGCATGCACAGCAGCACATGCGCGCGTACCCGATCGGGGCGCCGGTGGTAGATCGGGCGCACCTTCATGTCGACCGTCTTCAGACTGCGGAACGCGCGCTCGACCTTGGACAGGTCCTTGTACGCGCGCACCGTCTGATCGGCGTCGAGCACCTCGGATTCCACGTTGGAACGCACGATGTACAGCCCGTCGAGTTCTTCCTCTTCGGCGATCTTGTCCTGATCGCGCCGAAACGTGAATGAGTCCTCGCTGATCACGGTGACGAAGTGCTTGGCCACCTTGTGCTGGTTGATCACCTTGCCCACGCGCATGCCGATCGCGGCGGCGCCACGCAACGGCTCCTTGGCGCGCTGGGTGGCCGTCACGATGGGGGCAAGTTTCTGCTCGGTGGCGGCCAACAGTTCCTGCCGCTTGCGCCGCCGTTGCTCGGCCAACACCGGGTTGCGGCACACGATCAGCCGCTCACCCGGGAAGTCAGGACTGCTGATCTCGGCCAGATCCCGGTCGTCGAACAACGACTGCGCCACCTGACCGGCGGCGATGAGCGTGCGGATGGTCGGCGCGCGCAGGGTCGTGATCCAGCGCATGCCGTCGATGCCCTGCAGGTCCTCGCGGATGCGCGCCCCGGTGAGCATGCCGCGGTCGCCGACCAGGACCACCCGCTTGAGCCCGAAGCGGCCACGGATCTTGTCCACCTGCGCGGCGACGGTCTTCGGATCGCTGGTGGAGCCTGAGAAGACCTCGACGGCCACCGGGCAACCGTCTGCGGTGCACAGCAGTCCGAACACGATCTGCGCGGTGCCCTTCTTGCCGTCTCGGCTGTGGCCGCGCTGCGCCAACGGGCAGGTGTGTCCCTCGAAGTAGCTGGAGGTCAGGTCGTACAGCACGAGCGTGTTGTCGCTGAGATGCCGCTTGGCCAAACGCTGCTCGATACCGCGCTGGCGCTGCACCAGCCA
This sequence comes from Spirochaetia bacterium, assembly GCA_965208175.1. Lineage (GTDB taxonomy): Bacteria > Spirochaetota > Spirochaetia > SZUA-6 > Bin103 > CATQHW01. Next base: position 605,816 of record CBDBOG010000003.1, read on the forward strand.
GTCCATCGCCTGGTACAGCTCGTTCTCGTCGACTTCGTCCAAGTCCAGCAGGTGGCCGAGGGTGGACACGGCGCTCTCGGGGTGCATGGCGCGGGCGGTGGCGAGCTTGGAGCGGGCGTCGATGACGCGGGCGACGATCATGGCGATGACCAGAGAGCGCAGGCGGCTGGCCGGACGGGCGATGAGGGCAGGGAGGCCGAGTTGCTTGAGGGTGCCGAGGACCGCGGCGACATGGCCGTGAGGGCGGCTGCGCAGGCAGGAGAAGGCGTCTTCGGGATTGACGAGGGTCTCGCCTTTGAGGGCTCTGCGGATGAGATCGATGACGTGGGCGGGGAGGTGGGAGATGTTGCCGAGGGTCTCGTGCTTGACCTTGCCGTCTTCTCGGAAGGTTCTGCGCAGGAGATGGGCATGATAGGTCTTGTCTTTGTAGCGGCGGGTGGTTGTGGCTACGTGGACGGCTCCGTTTCTACTTGGCATCGAGGAGAAGATACTACATATCGAGGGTCGTGTCAACCTAATTAGTGGCTACACCATGCACATTTTGACCCCGTTCGAATGGCATCAAATACCGAAACAGAAAAGAGTTGACCCCGATTTCAGCCGCTGGAACTTCGGTTTAGCGCCCGTGTCGTAGTAGGCGATGCGAGCCTGGGGGTCGGCTTGGGTCGGACCAGTGACGGCGCCGTGGACGCACCGAGTGTCGGCGTCGAACGCCAGCCCACCGCGTCCGGTGCCGATGGGCACCCTGGCGATGATGTCCGCTACGTCATCCAGGGGGCGTCAGGGACGGTAGTCGAGGTCCATGGTTTTCGAACAGCCGCTTGCCGGAACGATGTCCCTACAATATTGTTGCCATCGAACATGTTGGGAATGGGGGATGGCGCTTAGGAAAGCCGGAAGCAATTGGGTCGAAGGTGACCGGTTCTTCGATCGGGACGCCGATCTTGGAGCGCTCGCGGAGCGGGTACGGGAGCCATACCCTCCTGACCGCTCAACGGCGGATGGGCAAGACCAGTCTGGTACGAGAGTTGCTGCGCCGTCTGAAAGACGAAGGCGACTTCGACACGATTTTCGTCGATCTGGAGGGAGCCGCGAACGCGGCGGACGCCATCGCCGAGCTCGGAGCCCGATCACGGCCGGCGCAGGCCGCGTGGCGCCGGATCAAGAACGTATTCGCCAACGCGCTGGGCGAGATAGGCGACCGTGTGGAAACGCTTGCCGTCTCGGAGGTGCAGGTCAAGATGCGTGCCGGAGTGGATGTGGGGAGCTGGCAGCAGAAGGGTGATGCGATCTTCGCCGCTCTGGCGGAGAACGGCCGTCCTGTGGTGCTTGCGATCGACGAGTTGCCGATCCTCGTCAACCGGCTGCTCAAGGGCCACGACCATCACATGACGCCGGAGCGTAGGCAGGCGGCGGACGAGTTCCTGAGCTGGCTGCGCAAGAACGGCCAAAGCTCATCGCGGCCGGGTCGTTCTGATCCTCTCCGGCAGCGTGAGCCTTGAGCCCATCCTCCGGCAAGCCGGATTGAGTGCTCAGGCGAACATCTATTCCGCCTTCGATCTGAAACCGTGGGACGAGAAGACGGCGGTCGCCTGCCTCGGCGAACTGGCAGAGACATATGACCTTGACCTTCCTCTTGATGTCCGCCGCGACATGTGTCACCGGTTGCGCTGCCAGATCCCTCATCATGTGCAGCAGTTCTTCGACCACCTGCATGTATATCTGAGCCGCGCTGGGCGACCCATGGCCACGCTGGACGATGTGGAGCACGTGTACACCGACGAAATGCTCTCCGTCCGGGGGCAGGCGGCTCTGGAGCATTACGAGGGCCGGCTCAGGGATGTGCTCGGGACAAGAGGATACGGGATCGCGCTCGAACTCCTGACCGAGGCCGCGGTCGGTGGTGCGCTGCATGCCGGCGCGGTCGAGCGATACCGAGTCTGGCACGCAGCTTCGGTGCCGGACATGGACGACGACACGGAAACGTCCTTCGTCATGGTCGAGAACATCCTCAGCTTGCTCGAACACGACGGGTACCTGGAGTATCGGGACGATGCGTATCGGTTCGTGTCCGGCCTGCTGGAGGACTGGTGGCGCGCGCGGCACGGCCGGCACTTCCTGCCCATCGAGCGTCGCCATGCCTGAGCGAAAGGCGGCGTAGTGACGGTCCCGGCGCGCAAATACAATCCCGGCTTCCTTTCCGACGACGACTTGGTGGCGTCGTTCTGCGTGCGGACGGTCGAGTTCGACTCGATGGTCGAGATGCTGCGCGACTGCGACGGACAGGCGAATCCGCACCAGATCGTGATCGGTCCGCGCGGCAGTGGCAAGACGAGCCTCCTGCTGCGCGTCGCGACCGAGATACGACGGGACGCGGACCTGTCCCGCGGTTTCTTTCCGTTGATCTTCGCCGAAGAAAGCTACCAGGTCGCCACCGTCGGCGAATTCTGGCTGGAGGCGCTGTCCCGGCTTGCGGAGGCACCGGGCCAGGAGAACGGCACCGGCTTGAGTCGCACGTTCGAAGAGCTGCGGAGCATCGGCGACGACAGGATGCTTGGAGAGCGTTGCCTCGGCACCCTGCTGGATTTCTCGGATCGGGTGAGCAAGCGGCTCGTGCTGATGGTCGAGAACCTGGACATGATGTTCCGGGACATGACGGACCCGCAGGATGCCGGCTGGCGCCTGCGCAAGACCCTCCAGACCGAGCCCCGGATCGTCCTTCTGGCCAGCGCGACGAGTCGGTTCGACGAGATCGACAGCCCCGACCGCGCGCTCTACGACTTGCTCCGCGTGCTCACGCTGCGCCCGCTGGACACCGACGAGTGTACCGCCCTGTGGAAAAGGGTATCCGGCCGGCGCCGCGTGCCCGGAACGGTCCGGGAGTTGCAGATCCTCACCGGCGGGAGCCCGCGGCTGATCGCCATCGTGGCCCACTTCGGAGCCGGACTGTCGTTCCGGGAATTGATGGCCAACCTCCTCAACCTCGTCGACGACCATACGGAGTATTTCAAGAGCCATCTTGAGGCGCTCCCGGCACAGGAGCGACGGGTCTATCTCGCCCTCGCGGAGCTGTGGAAACCGGCGAGTGCGCGGGAGATCGCGAATCGGGTCAGGATCGGCACCAGTCAGTGCAGCGCCCAACTCGCGCGTCTCATCACCCGCGGCGCGGTCGAGACGGACGGTGGCGCCCGGCGCAAGCTCTACTACCTGACCGAGAGGCTGTTCAACATCTACTACCTGCTGCGCCGCTCCCCGCGTGGGCAGGCTCCTTTGGTCGAAGCGCTGGTTTGTTTCATGGAGTCCTACTATTCGCCGTCCGAACTGAGGCGAGTTACGACCGAAATCGCCCGTGATCTGCAAGTTGTAGAGATCCAGAAGAAGCAACTATATCAGAACGTGTTCATGAGGCTCAATATGATGCCGATTGCAGCAGAAGCAGACTTGTCAAGCGCAAAGCGGGCAGGAAGAGAGCATGTTCGAGCAGCATTGGACGAGTTTTGGAGAATGTGTCGTCGTGATATACGAGACAATAAAGGGTCGAATGGGCGGCAGATGTTTCTTGAGATGGTTGAATTTCAAGCTCGCATAGATCGGGGAGAGGACACACTTGCCTTCTGCGACGAAATGGTACGCTTCGCCGAGGCGAGCGGTGCGGCGCACGCTCTCCAGGAGGTCGCGATAGCTCTTATCGGCAAGGCGAAGGTGTTTGGCTCCCTGAACCGGCGGGAAGAGGAGCTATCAGTCTTCGACGAGGTCGTGCGCCGTTGCGGGGCGAGTCATGAGCCAACCGTTCTTGAGCACGTAGCGGCAGCTCTCCACCAAAAAGGGAACGTCCTTGGTTACTTGAACAGGCATCTGGAGAAGCTGCCCGTTCTCGACGAGATCATACGCCGATTCGGGGCGAGTGATGCACCAGCCCTTCAAGAACGTGTCGCGGAGGCCCTCTTTGACAAGGTAAGGGTGCTCGGCAGCCTGCCGGAGCAACTAGCGATCTACGATGAGATCGTGTGCCGCTATGGATCGGGCGATACGATAAACCATCGATACTGGGTACGTACGGCCCTCCTCGACAAGGCATTGATCCTCAGCTCTGTGCAAGAAACGGAGGAGGAGCTGGCCACCTACGATGAGGCCGCGCGTCGCCTCGGTTGGTTCGATGCGCCGAACGCTCAAGCACGGATCGCGAGAGCTCTCCTCACCAAGGGATTCGCGCTTTCTCGTATAGAGCGAACGGAGGAGGGTCTATCCACTCATTGGGAGATGGTGCGTCGCTTCGGGATGAACGAGGCTCCTGCAATTCGCGAGATGACCGAAATAGCGCTGTTCGCGATCGCGGAGTTCGAGTTGGGGCGCAGACGGTACGAGCAGGCTGTCGAGGCAGCCGGTCGAGCGCTTGACCGCGAAGACGCAGGATCTTCAAGGCATCGCTGGCGGGGCCTGTTGATCCGTGCGCGGGCGACCCTGGAGGCCGCCGCCATCGCGCGGGATGTCGGCGCGGCGTTGGCAATATTGCCGACGCTCGGCTCTCTCCCGGAAGAGGTTCCCGATGAATTGACCAAGCTGTGCGCCTATCTCGAGCTAGAGCGGACGCGCGAACTCATCGTGACGTCGCCGGCGGCCGACCTCCTGCTGCCGTTCACGACAGCGTTGGATCTGGAGTTGGGGATCGAAACTCGGGTAGCACGCGAGGTCGAGGAGGTCGCACAGGATACCCGTAGGGCACATCTGACGACACTGAGAAAGGAGGAGCAGCCCTGAGACCTGCCGGTGGACCAGGTGGTCCTCCGGAAGCGGCCAGCCTACTTCCACGATCTTCCTTGGCACATTCTCGACCGTCGGCGGCGTGAACTACACCGGCGAGTCCGGTTGGGGCGGCCGGTTTGCGGTGCGGCAAGGAAACGGCCGTCGTCGCTACGGCACCGCACTCCACTCCGCGATCGTGTCGGCCGCTGTCTCCAGCACCAGCTCGAGGCCGCCGGGGCCGGGGAAGGAGACCCAGTCCTGGTAGAGCTTCTGGCCATACAACTCCCGCGGCAGGAGGTAGGCGAGGGTGCCGTTGGTGACGACGGAGATGAAGATGGGTCGGCCGGGGGAGCGTGCCCGCAACTCGCTCTGGAGCATGGAGTAAGGCTCGGCGGGTACGGACAGGAGGCACGCGTCCCCGATCTGCCAGAGGTGGAGGTCGAGAGGGATGGTTCCGCCGTCGGGTAGGGTCGGGCCGCGGAGGAGGCGACGGCGGGCGCGCTCGCGGAGGGCCGTGGCGTTGCGGATGGCGATGGGGTCGGCGGAGGCTTGCGCGGCTTCCAGGTCGCGTGTGGCTTGGTCGTGGGCGGCCTTGAGGGCATCCGGTGATTCGTGAGGCTTGATCGGCAGATCGATGCGCAGAGCGCGGCTGCGCATCGCGAATGACCGGTCGTCCGCGGGGGGATCGAGCTTGGTGCGCTTCCAGGCGCCGAGGGTGGCGCCGGAGATGATGGGCCCGTCGTACTCGAGCTGGGTCCCGGCGGGCAGCAGCGACTCGACGGCGGCGGCTGCTGCGAAGCCCAGGCGGCGGCCGTTGGAGTCGGCGACGGCGGTGTCCCCTACGAACCCCTCGCGGGGGCCGGTGTCGCCGCAGGGGCTGAGCAGGAACAGGCAGGGGGCGCCGAAGGCGTCTTCCATGACTTCGCGCATCGCGCCGATGTAGTCCGGGGAGAGCAGGCGGTTGGTCGGCCCCAGGGTGGTGGGGTGGCAGCCGTAGTTGACCAGCGTGGCCAGGACGCTGCCGTCGTCGCCGTTGACGCGGGCGACCAGGACCGTGTCGTCGGCTTCTCCGCTGGGGTTGAAGCCGGTGACGAACTGCCGTGAGTCCTCGTCCCAGGCGTCGCGGTTCTGGGCGAGGTCGCAGGTGCCGGAGCCGAAGGTGAGCCATGCGGGTACGAGGTTCGCGATGGCCTCGGCGCCGGCCTCCGCGCAACGGGCGATCAATCGCTCGAAGTAGGGGCGGATCTTGTCGCCGCCGGGGTTGTCGCACATGGAGCTCGACAGGTTCGCGCCCGCGTGGGTATGGGAGAAGGCGATGAGCAGCCGGCCCTCGTCGAGGCCGAGCGGCTCGCGCACCCCGTCCAGGAACTCGGCCATCTCGTCCTTCTCCAGCCAGCCGATGTCGACGGCAAGCAGGAGCATCGGACCGCCGTCGCCTTCCAGCTCGGCCAGGGCCAGGGCGGTGGCGGTGAAGGGCCGGTGGACGCCTTCGGCCGTCTCGTGCAGGGCGGCGCCGAAGGAGCGGCTCTGGATTCCGACCGGCGGCGTCACGTCCCGGCAGGCGACGCCGGCGCGGCAGCGGGCGAAGGGCGGATGGTAGGAATGCAGTGAGCTCATGACTGGCGCGCAATCTACCACCGCAGCGCGTGTGGCCGCACCGCCTGCCCGCCTTCATGTGAGCCTCATCTGTCCTCCCTGTGCGCCGCCACCGGTCCGCTCGCGGCGAAACACAACGTGTTCGACAGCCATACCACACTTTGAGACGATAGCCACGGTGCGCACGTTCAACACGGAAGGTCCGGTGGTGAGCGAGGACCACTACTGTATCCCGCCACTGGAACGAATCGATCTCGACACCGTGCTCGGCTTGGTCCGCGACAAGAAGTACTTCGTGCTGCACGCGCCGCGCCAGACCGGAAAGACCTCGGCGTTGCTGGCGCTGCGCGACCTGCTGAACGGCGGCGCCGCCGGGGACTACCGCTGCGTGTACGCGAACGTCGAGGCTGGTCAGGCGATGCGCGAGAACGTGGCGGAAGGACTGCGCACGGTGCTCGCCCAGTTGGCGTTTCGGGCCAGCGTGACGCTGCACGACGAAACCCTGGAGAACCTCTGGCCGGCCCTGCTGGAGCGCGTCGGGCCGGGGCAGGCGCTGCACCAGGCGCTGGCGCGCTGGAGCATGGCGGACGCGCGCCCGCTGGTGCTGCTGATCGACGAGATCGACGCGCTGGTCGGCGACACCTTGCTGTCGGTGCTGCGCCAGCTTCGCACCGGCTACGACCAGCGTCCGGCGGCCTTCCCGCACAGCATCGTCCTGTGCGGAGTGCGCGACGTGCGCGACTACCGCATCCACTCGTCCGCCGAGGACCGACTGGTGCTCGGCGGTAGCGCCTTCAACATCAAGGCGAAGTCGCTGCGGCTGGGCGACTTCTCCGAGCGGGAGGTTCGGGAATTGCTGGCGCAGCACACGGCAGCGACCGGGCAAGCGTTCACGGAGGATGCGCTGCGGCTGATCCTGGTGCGTACCGCCGGGCAGCCGTGGCTGGTGAACGCGCTGTGCCGAGAGGCGTGCTTCGACGACAAGGCGGGCCGCGACCGCTCCCGCCCGATCACCGAGCAGGCGATCCTGGAGGCGCAGGAGCGGCTGATTCTGCGCCGCGACACGCACATCGACGACCTGGCGAACAAGCTGCGCGAGGAGCGCGTGCGGCGCGTGGTGGAGCCGATCCTGACCGGCGCCGACGAGCAGGCGTGGACCACCGAGGACGTCGCCTACGCCTGCGACCTGGGACTGGTGGCGCAGGAGGCGGACGGCACGCCGCACATCGCCAACCCGATCTACGCCGAGGTGGTGCCGCGGCATCTGAACTACGCGGTGCAGGCGGGGCTGCCGCAGCGGATGGCGTGGTACGTGGACGCTGACGGCGGGCTGGACGTGGCGGGGCTGATCGCGGCGTTCCAGGCGTTCTTCCGCGAACACTCCGAGCACTGGGTGCAGCGCTTCGAGCAGTACCACGAGGCGGGGCCGCAGTTGCTGCTGCAGGCGCACCTGCAGCGGATCGTCAATGGCGGCGGGCGGATCGAACGCGAGTACGCGTTGGGGCGCGGGCGTACGGACCTGCTGATCGTCTGGCCGCGGGGCGGGCGGGAGCGCCGTTTCGTCGTCGAGTGCAAGGTGCTGCGGCAGGGCTTGGAGCGGACCGTCGCCGACGGCTTGGCGCAAACCCGGAGCTACGCGGACCGCTGCGGGGCGGAAGCGGGCCACCTGATCGTGTTCGACCGCACACGGGAACGACCTTGGTCGGAAAAGATCTTCCGCCGCGCGCCGTCGGGAGATGGCGTACCGGTCACCATCTGGGGGATGTGAAGCCGAGTCCCTGGAGCGGATCGAGGCCGCTCTCAAAGACGGCGCGCAGCTGCGGCGGCATCTGTCGTAGTCGCTCATGCCGAGTTTCGTTCAGGTCAGAATCGATACACGAGGGGAGCCGGGGACTGGTCAAGGTGCAGGTGGACGGTGCCTGAATCCCGGCCGTAGGCGCCGCGGTAGCGTTCCCGGATCGGCGTGAGATCGTAGCGAAGCTGTTCGGTCGGAAACGCCTCGCACCTGTCTCCGTTGGCGTCATGGGTCAAGACCAGATCGAGCTGATACGGGTCGGCCTCCACGAACGCGGCCGCCGCGGTCAGGACGAATTCGTGGTTCCTGCAGCCGCCGCTGTAGGAAACGCTGAGCGTGAGCACGTGGCTGCTCACCGCGGCCGAGTTCAGCACGAACGAGTCGGTTCGCCGATCCGCGGCGCCGATGACCACCGGCACCAGCGGCGGCGGCTGATCCGCGGAAGGCGGCCTGGGGGTGGCGGAAGCCAGCTTGTCATTGCCGCTCGTGCAGCTCGCCAGGAGGACCGCAAGCACCCCGAACACCAGAGTCAAGGTGCGGACCGGCGAGCGGCGGCGTGTCGTCCGTTCTTCCACGCGATCAGCCATCGGTCCTGCGCCCGCATCATGGTCGCCGGGGAGCTGCGGCAGCGCCGCGCTGACCGGCGATCGCGTCCGAGGCGCTGCCGCTCGACTCGACCAACCGGGTCCGTTCCATCCGCGCCAACATCCGCAGGCGGGACTCGAGTTCCTCGCGCTCGCTGTAGCAGCCGCGCAGCCAGCGGCGGCCCGAGGAGGGATCGAAGGCAGTGCGTCCGTGCAGCATGCGCCGGTTGTCGAACACCGCCATGTCGCCCGTGCGCAAGCGCAGTGCGAGTTGGTTGCCGGGATCGTTCGCCAGACGCTGAAACCGTCTGAAGGCGGCGTAGAACGCCTTGATGGTGGCCGTGTCGCCGCTCATCGGGTTGCGCAGCCACCACGTGTAGTGCACCGTGGCGACGGTGCCGGCGGCGTCCAGCTCCAGTACCGGTGCGCGGCAGCGGTGATCGGAATCGCGGTTGCGGCTGCCGAACGGCACGGCCACGGTTGTCAGCACTTCGAAGTGGTCCGGGGATTCGGCCCGGAGCTGTTCGGCCACCGCGTAGCCGTCCACGAAGATGCTGTCGCCCCCAGTGCAGGAGTTGTGCAGACAGAACAGAAACTGCAACCCCGGTACGTACTCGCGCGGGCACATGTCGTTATGGGCCGCCAGAGCGACGCTGGTGAAGGCGTTGCTGTCCGCGTCCGGACGGCTCTCCACCTCCCAGATCTCGCCGAGGTTGGAGTTGCGCAGACAGCCGATGCGGTGCGGAATCTCGGGCACGAGGTCACGGTCAGGCGGAAGATCCTCGACGATGCTCAGGCCGTCGACGTGGATGGCCCGCAACCAGGCGCCGAGCGCCGCCTCGTCACCGGCGCGGATGGCGGCTCCGCTCACGCGCGTGATCGGCGTGGACTTCGCCCGACCGGCTTCCCACAGGCGGCGCGCCGGCAGACCGTCGGGTTCCGGCGACTCGGGGCGGTGCGCCCACAACCAGCCGGGGTGGTACCGGCTCACCAGCCCTTCCGTATGCCACGTCACCTCCAGGCGGCCGTCGGACAGCACTTCCACCGCGGCGGCGCGCAGGTCGTCCGGCAGGTCGGCGAGCATGATCACCTGCTCCCGGGTCACCGGATGAACGGTGCCGAGATCGGGGCTGAACTCTCGCAGCCACAGGCTGGGCAGCAAGCTGGCGCTGCCGTCGCGCCAGCGCGCCTCTACGTCGCCCTCCACGATCCGCGCGCCGCTGAGCGCCTGGCGAACGGGATAGACATCGAAATCCGGCACCGACAACGTCTCGGTCATGGCCACCCTCCGACCAGCAATGGCGCTGTTATCCATGCTGATAATCGATCGGTCGCCTCCTGGCAACCCCCCGGGCAAAGTTCCGCGTAGTTCTCCACAGACTCGCAGGACGGCGCCTCCCGGCAGATGGGATCTGCCACCACGCGTGCCACCTGCGCCCCCGGAACGGTACGATGGCGCATGTGCTGGGCGGCGGCCGAACCGGACGTGGGGAGCGTGCTGGCGGAGCATCCCGATCCGCTGGCGTCGCTGGCGCGGGCGGAGGTTCCGGCGATCGTCCTGCACGGTGCCTATCCGGCCGATCACTGCGCTGCGCTGATCGACCGCTTCGTGGCGCGCGGGCTGATGGACCCGAGCCTGCTGGATGCCGACAGCGTGCAGCCGCGCCGCGTGGACATCGGCACCAGCCTGAGCAACCGCGCCGCCGACCGGGAGGGGTTCCTGGCCCACGCGGAGAAGACCCGGGAGCTGTTCGCCACCCTGTTCGCAGGGCATCCGGACCCGGTGAAGCTGGTCTACGACCGGCTGGCGGAGCTGGCGCCGGGCAAGCGGGTCACGACCGCGTACGAGCCCGGCGGCCGCTCCTACGGCCCGGCGATCTTCCGCATCCACTACGCCGGGCACCGCTACCAGCCGCACGTCGACCACGTGGGCAAGCACGAGCGGCGGCTGGACTACGCCGTCAGCCGCTTCGCGCACCAGTTCGCGGGCGTGCTGTGCCTGCAGAACAGCCGCTCCGGCGGCCGGATCGCGCAGTCGATCCTGCACCGCTGCCTGTGGACGCCGGAGCTGGAGCCGTGCCTGCAGGCCGACGCCTTCGCCGATTACGCCGCGGCCAACGCCGTCGAGCACTACCAGGTGGACCTGCAGCCAGGCGACCTCTACTTCTTCAACACCCGCCTGGTGCACGAGGTGCCGGCGCTGGAGGGCTCCTCGCCTCGGGTCGTGCTGGCGGTGTTCATCGGCTACTCGGAGGATGATCCGGAGGTGTTCGTCTGGTCGTGAGGGAGTTCGCGGACCATCCAGACGACGCGGTAGGCTGCCGGCGAGCCGATAGCGGCTATGGTCGTTCATCATGAGACCGATTCTTCCCGTCAACCTGGACGCTCTCCTGCACTGCCGGGGCGTGGAGTCGGAGCGGGTCGAGCTCAAGGCGTCGTGGGATGCGCACACCACCGGTCCGCAGGTGTTGCGGACGATCTGCGCGTTCGCCAACGACTATCACAACCTGAACGGCGGCTACGTCGTCATCGGTGTCGCGGAACGCGCCGGCCGAGCGGTCCTGCCTCCCGCAGGCATCTCCCCGAACGACGTGGAGGCGGCTCAGAAGTGGATACGCGGCAACTCCAACAGGCTGGATCCGCCCTACCCTCCCATCTTGTCGCCCCAAGTGATCGCCGGCCGGCACATCCTGGTCGTATGGGCGCCGGCAAGCGAGATGAGACCCCATCGCGCACCGGCGACTGACGGCGGGACAAGCCGCTACTGGGTCCGCCTCGGCTCCGAAACCGTCGACGCCGAGCGACGCGGCGACCTGCTCCGCGGGCTCATTCAGCAGACCGCACGCGTGCCGTGGGACGATCGCCGCGCGCTCGACGCCCAGGTCGAGGACCTGCGCGAGGTGAAGGTACGGGAGTACCTGCGCGACGTGGGGAGCGGGCTCCTCGACGAGCCCAGCGAGCGGGACATCTACCGGCGCATGCGCCTCACCATGCAGGTCAACGATCACGAGTCGCCCCGGAACGCGAGCCTCCTGTTCTTCTCGAAAGACCCCTCGACATGGTTCCGAGGTGCCCGGATCGAGGTCGTGCAGTTTGCCGCCGACCGGGCAGGGGACGTACAGGAGGAGCGCACCTTCGGCGGCGGCTTGGTGGACCAGCTTCGTGACTGCCTCAACTATCTTGAGAACCTGTCGGCGTTCCATCTGCAGAAACAGCGTGACCGGAGCCGGGTACGAGGCTGGGTCAACTACCCGCAGCCCGCCGTACGCGAGACCCTGGTCAACGCGCTGTATCACCGCGGCTACGACGTCGACCAGCCCGAACCCACGAAGGTCTACCTCCATCCGAATCGGATCGAGGTCATCAGCTATCCGGGGCCCGTGCCGGGAATCGAACCCCGCCACCTGCTGCCGAACGCGGAGGTTCGCGCCGCACCCGCGCGCAATCGCCGTATCGGCGAGTTCCTGAAGGAGCTGGGGCTTGCGGAAGGACGGCTTTCCGGGTTGGCGAAAGTGTTTCGGGAGATGCATGCCAACGGCTCGCCGGTGCCACGCTTCGACTTCGACGAGCAGCGCACCTACTTCCAGGCAACGCTTCCGGCCCACCCGGAATACGCGGCGCTGTCCGCGCTGCGGGACGCGGCACATCTGCAGGCTCTGGGAGACGAGCAGGAAGCTCACCGCCGTATCGAGTCCACCTGGACGGCCAACCCCGCTTCGGCTGCGCTCGCCGCGGCGCTGATCCGCTCGTACGCCGAACGCGGTGAGATCGCACGCGCCGAGGAGGTGCTGGAAACCTTCGAATCGCATGGACCGCAGCATGCGGCCCCTCACGTCGCCAATGCCCTGATCGACGCGTTCATGCAGGCCGGTGACGAGAGCAAGGCACGGCGCCTGCTCACGCAGAGTCGTTTCGAGCGGTTCGGCCAGGATGCCGTCGACGCCGCCATCCTGGCCCGTCGCGCCAGCGATTTCCGCCTCGCGCACCGTTACTTCGAGCGCGCCGGCGAGACGGTGTATGGCGACCCGCGCGCGCTGCACGAGTTCGCCCAGACCAAGCTCCGGTTGGCGGGTGAGTCCTACCGGCAGGGGCGGAGCGACTCGAACCGCAGGTTTCTCACGGAGGCTCGCGCGCTCCTGGAGCGGGTCGTCCAGCTTGATGCGCCGACGGCTCGCCATGCCTGGGCGTGGCGGGACCTGGGGCGCTCCCTCCACTGGTTGCAGGCGCCGGCGCGAGAGGTCGAAGACAGCTATCGCAAGGCGATCGAGCTGTTGCCGGACGAACCGCGCTTCCTGCAGGAGCTGGAGCGCATTCGTTCAAGGTAGCGGCTGTACAGGACCGGTCAGAACGCATGAGTTGGCACTGCGACCCTGGAGCCGTAGACTCGAAGCCGTTCGATCCAACCGATTCACAACAAGGAGGAACGTAGTTATGCGGAGGAGAATCGACTTGGCGCGCCGGGTCGCACCGATCGCGGTGGCCGTGGCGCTGCTGATCGTGCCGTCGCTGGCGATGGCGCAGATGATGGACACCAACTCCGAGGTGCACCAGCTCGACGAATGGCAGGGCATGCACGGGGCGATCAGCTCGTTCAGCGAGGCGCCCATGCTGGCCAGCATGGTGGCGGCCGGCGACCTGCCGCCGCTGGCGGACCGGCTGCCGAGCAACCCGCTGGTGGTCGAGCCCGTGGACGAGATCGGCCAGTACGGCGGCGTGCTGCGCGAGCTGCGCCCGGAAGGCACCATCATCAACGGCGACCACTGGGTGTGGGAGTACGCCACGGCGTACTCGCCGGACATGAGCTCGATCTTCCCGAATGCCCTGGCGGGCTGGGAGTGGAGCGCGGACGGCATGACCATCACCCTGCACCTGCGTGAAGGGATGAAGTGGAGCGACGGCAAGCCGTTCGTCGCCGACGACTTCCTGTTCTACTGGAACGAGATCGGCCTCAACGAGGAGCTGTTCCCGACGCCGCCTTCGCAGATGCGGTTCGGCGGCAACGCGGGGACGATCAGCAAGGTTTCGGACACCGCGGTGCAGATCTCCTGGGACGTGCAGGCCGGCATGTTCGTGGAGTTCATGGCGCGGTGGCGGCCGGCCAACTACGCGCACTCGGAGTTCCTCAAAGCTTTCCACCCTGGCCACACCTCGATGGACAAGGTCGAGGCGGCGGTGAAGGAGGCCGGCTTCGAGACCTGGACCGACCACTTCAAGGAGATCTACAACCCGCAGCACAGCCCCAAGACGCCGGTGATCGGCCCCTGGAAGCTCGAGAACGAGAAGACCGACCAGGTGCTGGTGATGAACCGCAACCCCTACTACTGGAAGATCGACACGGCCGGCAACCAGCTTCCCTACATCGACGCCATCCACTCGCAGGGCGTTCCGCCGGGCGAGGCCGAGCTGCTGAAGATCCTGGCCGGCGAGTCCGACCTGCAGGCGCCCGGTCCGTGGGGCGGCATCGCCAACCTGCAGGTGGTCAACGAGAACGCCGACAGCGCCGGCTATCGCCGCATCCAGTACTGGTGGCCGGGGGGCGAGCAGGGCCTGATCATTTTTAACTTCGCCCACCAGGACGAGGTGCTCCGGGACCTGCAGAGCGACAAGCGCTTCCGCATCGCGCTCTCACACGCCATCGACCGCGACGAGATCAACCAGACCTTCTACAAGGGGCTGGGCGTTGCGTCGCAGCCGACCGTGGAGGCCGGCCCGCCGTACTACGGCGAGAACCTGTTCAAGATCTACCTGGAGCACGACCTGGACAAGGCCAACGCCATCCTGGACGAGCTGGGTCTGGACGAGCGGGACGGCGACGGCTACCGCCTGCGCTCCGACGGCGAGCGCCTGCGCATGCAGATCTACGCGATGCCGTCCGGCCTTACCGCCGAGATCGCGGACCTGTACACCGGCTACTGGGATGATATCGGTATCGAGACCGTCGCCCGCGCCGGAAGCTGGGACGCGTTCGGCGGCATCTACAACACCAACGACTTCGACCTGATCATGTTCCCGTTCGGGCTGGCCGGCCGGCCGATGAACCCGCTGGTGCGGGGCGAGGTCGTACCGGTCGGCACCTGGTTCACGCCCGGCAGGGAGTGGGCTGCCTGGCTGAATACGGACGGCGCGGAGGGCATGGAGCCCCCGGATGAGCTGAAGCAGATCGCGGCGCTGCGCGAGCGCGCGATTTCCATCTCGGACAATGAGGAACGCATCGCCATCACCATGGAGATCTTCGCGCTGTTGGAGGAAGGGCTGTACATGATCGGCGCCGTGCGCCCTCCGAGGCAGGACTACTACGGAATCGCCAGCCTCAAGCTGGGGAACATCCCCGATCCGATCATCGCCGAGCACATCCACGAGGTGCCGGCGCAGTTCTACTTCAAGTAGCCCCGAGGTTGCGGCGCCACGGGCGCCGCAACCTCGGCCCAGCCCCTCCTTTGACGTGGAGCGCATCGGTTCCCGATGCGTTCCACGTCGGATACGGGCCGGCCCGCGGATCTGTAGCGAACCGGGGAGGGGGGATCGATCCCTCCTCCCTTTCCTTATTACGTGGAGGTGTACGGATCGGCCGCGTCGCGCAGCCCGTCTCCCAGGAAGTTGAACGCCAGCACCGTGACGATCACGAACCCGCCCGGGATCAGCAGCCAGGGCGACCCCGCCAGCACGTGGATGCGTTGCGACTCCTGCAGCAGCACCCCCCAGCTTATCGCCGGGGTCTGCAGCCCCAGGCCGATGAAGCTCAATGCGGTCTCTCCCAGGATCATCCCCGGCACCGACAGCGTCAGCGAGGCGATCATGTAGCTGGCGAAGGAGGGCAGCAGGTGGCGGAACAGGATGCGCCCCGTGCCGGCGCCGGAGACGACGGCCGCGGTGACGAACTCCTCCTCGCGCACGGCCATGAACTTGCCGCGCACCACGCGCGCGATGGAGGTCCAGCCGACCAGCGACAGGATCATGACGATGCCGAAGTAGACCCGCTCGGTCGACCAGTAGCGGGGCAGCGCCACGCTCAGCGCCATCCACAGCGGCAGATCGGGGATGGAGCGCAGGAACTCCACGAGCCGCTGGATGGCCACGTCCACGGTTCCCCCGAAGTAGCCGGAGATCCCTCCCAGGACGATGCCGAGCAGGAAGCTGATGGCGATGCCGACCAGCCCGATCGACAGGGAGATGCGACCGCCGTGGATCACCCGCGACATCAGGTCGCGCCCCAGGTTGTCGGTGCCGAACAGGTACGCCCTGCCGCCGTCCGCGACCCCGAACAGGTGCAGGTCGGACGGAAACAGGCCCCACAGCTCGTACGGGTCGCCGCGCACGAACAGCGCCAGCGGCTGCCGGGCGTCCCCGTTCACCTCGTACACGTAGCGGAACGTCTCCAGATCCAGCTCGGACAGCAGCCCATACACGAACGGCGCGGTCAGGCGGCCCTCGTGGAACAGGCGGATCCGCTGCGGCGGTGAGTACTGCTGTTCCGGGCTGCGCTGGCGGGGGTCGTAGGGCGCCACGAACTCCGCGAACAGCACGCCCAGGTAGAAGATGCCGAGCAGCACCAGCGCGGCGACCGCCACCTTGTGGCGCAGGAAGCGGATGCGGATCAGCCGCCACTGCGATGAGACCTGCTCGCGCTCGGCCGCGTCGTAGAGGGCCACGTCAGACCGCCTCCCGGATGCGCGGATCGATCGCGACCAGCAGGATGTCGGAGATGAGGGTGCCGAGCACGGTCAGGCTGCTCAGCACCATCACCACGCTGCCGGCCAGGAACATGTCCTGGTTGATCAGTGCCTGCACGAACAGCGGCGCTATCGTGGGCAGGCCCATGACCAGCGATACCAGGAGCTCGCCCGACACCAAAGCCGGCAGGGTCCAGCCGATCGTCGAGATCACGGGGTTCAGCGCGATGCGCACCGGGTAGCGAAACAGCAGCGGCCGCTCGGCCACGCCCTTGGCGCGGGCGACCGTGACGTAGAGCTTGCGCAGTTCGTCGAGCAGGCTGGCGCGCACCACCCGGATCAGGCCGGCGGTGCCGGCGGTGCCGACGATCAGGGCCGGCATCCACAGGTGCTTCAGCAGGTCGATGAGCTTGGCGAAGCTCCACGGCTCGTTGGCGTACTCGGCGGAGAACAGCCCGATGGCCGCGGTGCCGGTGACCTCGAAGGTGATCCACAGCAGGATCAGCGCGAACAGGAAGTTGGGAATCGCCAGGCCCATGAAGCCGATGAACGTGAACACGTAGTCGCCGGGCGAGTACTGGCGCGTGGCCGAGTAGATCCCGATCGGCAGGCCGAGCAGGTAGACCAGGATCAGCGACAGGGTGGAGATCGCCAGGCTCGCGGGCAGCCGTTGCGCCAGCAGCTTGTTGACCTCCATGTTGTGCGCCATCGAGCGCCCCAGGTCGCCGCGCAGCACCCCCCAGATCCACTTCAGGTACTGCACGTGCATCGGACGCTCCAGGCCGTAGCGGGCTTCCAGCGCTTCTATCCTGGCGTCGTCGACGGCGTCGCCCTGCATGCGCAACTGCGTGATATAGGTGTCCAGGTAGTTGCCGGGCGGCGCCTGGATGATCAGGAACGAGAGGACGGAGATCGCGGCCAGGGTGACCACCATCAGCCGCAGCCGGCGCAGGATGGCCAGGATCATGGCATCACCGCTCGTAGTGGTAGCGGCAGGAGATGATGGTCACGCGGATGTCCTCGACGGCGTAGACCAGGCGGTTTTCCTGGTCGATCCGCCGTGACCGGAAGCCGGTCAGGGTCTCCTTCAGCGCTTCCGGCTTGCCGATCCCCTCGAACGGGGAGCGCATGGTGTCGGCGATCAGCCGGTTGATCCGCCGCAGCGTCTTTCTGTCCTGTCCCTGCCACCGCAGGTAGTCGGCCCATGCCGCGTTGGTCCATGCCAACGTGCGCGCCATCGATTACGGGTCGATCGTCTCTCGTTCGAGCACGTGGCCGGCCCGGAATTGCTCGATCGACTTCGCGAGGTGAGCGGCGTTCGCGGGCGACTTCAGCAGGTGAACGGTTTCCATCAGGCTGTTGTAGTAGTCGAGCGACATGACCACCGCGTCCTCGGCATCTCGGCGCGTGATGATGGCCACGTCCGCATCGCCTGCGACTCCGTCGAGTATGGACTTCAGGCCATTCCTGGCTTCCGTGAACGAAACCGTTCTCACATCACCCTCCAGATTGTCGGTCTCAACGGAAGTCTACCGTGAACCGAAAACTTGTACCACTAACCGTACAGGTCGGACCGGCGTACACGGGTCACGCCGTGTACAAGGCGTAGAGCTTCGCCCGCGTCATCCGGAACTGGATTACCAGCGGCCTCTCGGGATGGACTGCGATCTCGGGGCTGCCCCGCCAGGTTACCGGATGGCGGATCCGGTCGCCCCGCACCGGGTCGCACTGGGCAAACGCATACCCCTCGACGGGCACCCCCGTCTCATCGGTGAGCTGGACCCGTATCTCCCCCGACGGGTAGGTCGTGGCGTTGACCGACAGCGAGCCCAGCGGGTCGTCGAACACCGGTGTCGCAAAGAAGCCGCGTTCGTCGGCCTCCACCGCCGCGAAGCGGTCGGTGCTCCAGGTCGCCCAGAAATACTCGCCCTGGTACTGCGCCCGGAATCCCTCGGCCGTGTCCTCGTTGTGGGTGTGGTGCCAGCGGCTGCACGGCACGGCCACGGTATCCGCGCCGAGCGGTGCGACGCCCACCCCCGCATAGACGCGCTTCTCTTCTCCTGCGCCGTCCGCTTCGATCGGTACCACCGGCCGGTCGCCGAAGTACTCCAGCCGCACGCCGTCCCGGCTCGTGGCCAGGTGGACTTGCAGCGTGTCCTTCTCGCGGCTGAACTGGGCGGGGAAGAACAGGTGCAGATCGTCCCGTCCGGGATAGAGGGCGTGGGCGTTGGTGTACAGATCGTGGGACGGATGGTGAGCCACGCCCAGGTACGCCGTCGTCTCGGGATGGGGCCAGCTCCGAAAATCAGCGGTTTCGGCGCGGGAGATCGACCTTCGGGACTGGCGCGAGCGGAACGATGAGCTGGGGACGTCGCTTTCCATCCACGTGCGGAAGTAGCCGACGTAGCGGCGTCGTACCGGGTCGTAATGTGTGGTGGTCTGGGTGTCGCTCATGAAGCCGTCGATGAGCGGCTCGGCGATCGGAGTCCACTGCAGCCCATCCGCCGACACCGCGCCCTGCATCTGCCACTTGTCTGGCTCGGCGCCCAGGAAAATGTGCTTGTAGCGCTCGGCAGCCGGTGCGACCGGGTCGACGAACACCGTTCCGCCCAGGCAGGCACGGCCGTCGTTGCGCGTCCGGTCGAAGACGATGTTCGTGTTCCGGTCGCCGCGAAACTCCACCAGGCCGAGGTTCGGCTTGTGCCAGCTCACGCCGTCGCTCGACTCGGCGTAGCACAGCCGGTGGCTGTAGTCGGTCAGGTCCGAGGAGCGCCAGTTGTAGTCGCTGGCGGCCGCCTCATACCACAGCCGGTAGGTGCCGTTCTCGTAGACGAGCGACTGCGACTTGCCGAGCGCCTGCTCTTCCCACGGCTTGTCGGCACCGAGCCAGGGGACTGACCGGTGCGCGGGCTGCGAGCGGATGGCGATCCCGTACGGCACGTTGCCGTACTTCGGCGAGCGCGGCATGTGCTGGTAGCCGGGCTGCACCAGCGACCAGTCCAGGAACGGCCATCGGCGTGGCGTCTCTCTGACTGCCATTTTGAGGATGCCTCAGCGAGCGCTCAGATCGAACGGATTGGACCAGGCCTTGCTTCCGTCGGGCGCGATCACTTCGAACCGCACCCAGCGGGCGTCGATCTTCAACGGGAACGTCGCTTGCTCGAAGGTCGCATCCGGCTCGCGGTACGATGCTCCGCCCAGATCGCTGATCGCATCGATCCGCTTTGCCTCCGAGCACACCACGGTAGCCTGAATGCGGCGCCCGCTCGCCGATCGCTCCCGTCGCAACTGGATATCGTGGATGACCGGCCCGGTGGTGCCGTAGGAGGCGCCGGTGACCAACGCATCGACGATCGCCGACGCTGACCGTTCACGCGTACGCACCATCGTCCACGCTTCGTACGTGTCACGACGATCCTCGTCCCGGAAGTGGGAGTCGTCGTTCGCTATCGCCGGCACGAGCCGGCCGGCGTGCACCATCCACTCGTCCCAATGCACCGCCGACTCCGCCTTGCCCTGCAGGCCGCACGCGGCGTTGAAGACCTCGATGCCGGCCAGGCCGCGCAACGGCAGCGTGTCGCGCGGAATGCAGACGGAGCTCCAGTACGGGTGGGCCAGCCACACCGAGCCGCCCTGCTCGCGGACCGCGTCGATCACGTGTTGCGGCGCGAGCTTCGCGGCATCGATGTCGTCGCTGACGTGCAGGCCGACGAAATGGTGCACCTGGCCGCCGAAGGGGTTGTCGGGATGCAGCTCCACGCCCTGGATCAGGACCAGTCCGTGGGCAGGGGTGATGCTGGAGAGGCTGGTGATGCGGTAGTGGTCGGTGATCGCCAGGAAGTCGTAGCCGGCGGCCGCGTAGGCGTCTGCGCGCTGCTGCGGCGACAGGAGGCCGTCCGAGCAGGTCGTGTGCGAGTGCAGGTTGCCCTTGAGCCACGCGTAGCCGTCTGCGGCGTTCAGCGTGAACGGATCGATCAGCTCCGCGCGGTCGCCGGGCATGTTCCGACTATACATCGAGCGCCGCGGCCGTCGGCGTGACGCCGATCACCGAGGTCGCTCACCTGTCCGGCTCGAACACCAGTTCGGGCATGACCACTTCCCAGTCGTCGCATCTCATGGCGTCGTGGTATTTCGGGTCCGACGCCTCCCGGCTCCAGCCCACGACCGCGAACGTTGCCGCCGACCGGCACCGTGACCCGGGCGGCGGCCTGAACGACCCGGCCAGGCGCCCCACGGTCCGGCCGGCCCGGTCCAGCAGCGTCCGACGCCCGTCCTTTCCGGCCCGCACGTGCAGGGGATCGCCGATCGAGAGTGCCGTGATGGCGCCGTGTACGGGATCGCCGGCACGGCGCCGCCCGGCGAACCCCAGATCGACCTCCTGAAGGGTGGGCCGGACATGGCGATACTCCACCGCCTCCGGGCACGGGGGAAGCTCGGCAGCCTCGCGACGGATCGTGGCGGGATGGTCGGCCAGTTCGGCACGGAAGCTCCGGGATCCGTCGAGCCTGGCCAGCGTCAGCGTCTGCCGCGCCCGCGTCATCGCCACGTAGTAGAGCCTGCGCGGTGCGTCGGGATCCTCGTTGCGGCCCACGCGGTCCCAGCCGCCGTCCAGGACCGCCACGTGATCGAACTCCAGCCCCTTGGCGCGATGGGCGGTGAGCAGCAGCAGCCCCCGCTGGCGGCGGCGGATGTCCCGGCCCCACTCGGCCAGCCACTCGATGAAATGGTCCACCGGTGTCTCTCCGCCGCCGGTTTCCAGCGCATGTTCCTCCACCGCCTGCCGCAGCAGGTCGTGCCAGGGATCGAAGGGCCTCGCGTCGGCCCACCCGCGCAGGGACGCGCCGTCGACGATCCGCGTTTCGCGTTCGCGCAGCCACTCGACGAACGCCCGGGTTTCCCGCAGGCGCCAGAAATTCGGGATCTCCTCGTTCGCCGCCTGTACGGGGATCTCATGCGCCTCGCAGAACGCGCGCACCGAAACCAGGTACTCCCACTGGCGCGCGATGACCGCGCACCGCGACCAGTCCCACTCCTGCGCCAGATCGGAGAGACGCAGCATCTCGGCCATAACGGCACGCGCCTGGCCGACCGGATCGCCTCCTGCCGGCAGAACCTGCACCCGCCCGCACGAAACCGGGTCCAGCGCCTCCCACGCTCCGCCCGGCGGGTCGTTCTCTCGTACGCGGTCGACCCGGATGGGATGCCCCGCCTTCATGCGGTTCCGCGCAGGCTCGACCACCGCATTGGCCGCCGCCACGATATGGGCGGTCGAACGGTAGTTGGCGGTCAGGTAGGTGGGCCTCGGCCCGTAGTCGGCCTCGAAGCGCCGGATGAACTCCACCGACGCTCCGTTGAAGGCATAGATGTTCTGATCGTCGTCGCCGACGGCGAACAGGGTGAGCTTGCCCGCGTCGTCTTCCAGCGTCCGGCCGGCCAGCGCCGAGATCAGCTCGTACTGCTCCAGGCCGACATCCTGGTACTCGTCGACCAGAATCCACCGGAAGCCCGCGAGCAGGCGCTCGCGGCGCTCGTCCGCCTCCTCCGGCGACAGCTCCTCGCCGCGGAGCAGCGCGACGGCACGGCGCATCACGTCCCTGAACGTCTCGTCGTCCGGGCGCTCCGACCGGCCGGTGAAGCTCGCTCCCGCCAGGCGCATGGCAAGCGCGTGGCACGTGAGCACCGTCACGCCGCGCGCGTCGTCGCCGATCACCTCCGCCAGCCGGCGGCGGATGTCGACGGCCGCGTGACGGTTGTAGGCCAGCGCGAGGATGCCGCGGGCGTTCTCCCGCCTGACGCGGATCAGCCACGCGATGCGGTGCACCAGCACGCGCGTCTTGCCCGAACCCGGGCCCGCGAGGACCAGCACGTTGGTCTGTTCCCGCTCGTCGGCCACGATGTGCTGCTGAAGCGTGTTCCCCAGGCTCTCGACGATTTCGCGCCAGGACGCGGGCGTCGTCTGCCGGCCGATCTCCCGGTCCCGGCCAGGCAGCCAGCGGGCCAGAAACTCCTCCTCCGTGAGTGCGAAGTAGTCCATCGCCAGGCGCAGCGCCTCGCTCATGGCCGCGAGGCCGCGCTCGGCGAACTCCTTCATGACGTGGACCTGCAGCACCTGTCCCTTGTAGTGCAGCGCCAGGGGCTCGAAGTCCGCCCTGGAGAACCCGCGCCGCCGGTCCCGCTGCTCCAGGCGGATCGTCATCGCCGGGCGGAACACCGCCAGCCCCTTGTTGAGGCGGATCACCTCCAGCTCGTGGAGCCAGAGCAGGGCGCGGTCCAGCAGCTTGGCCGGGTTCCTCACCATGCTCTTCAGCACCAGGTCGGACTCGATCGCCTGCAGGAGCTTCCCGAGCGTGGTCTCTGCCAGGAGGTCGGTGCCGCGGCTGCCGGGCGGCAGGCAGTCGAGCAGATGTTCGAGCAGGCGGCCGGCCGCGTCGCGGCGTATGCCGGCGATCTTTGCCAGCGCACCCCACTGGCGATGCAGCGTGACCCGTGCGGTCTCCGCGTCCCGCTTGCGGACCGTGAGGCTGCCCGCGGCGCCGTCGTCCTCGCCGCGCCCGTCGAAGGCGATGCCCTTGACGATGCGGAACAGCCGTTCCGGCAGCGGATCGGCCAGACCCTGGTCCCGCAGCACTTGGGCGGCGATACGCAGATGGAGTGACGAGCTGTCTCCCTTTCCGAGGTCGGGAGCGGCCTCCTGCATGTGTTCGATGAGAGCAGTCTCCAATGCAGCCGCCTCTCGGAGGCGTTTCTCCGACGAACGGTCCACGCCGGTGTGGACGAACGCGGTCAGCGCCGTGTCGTTGCTGGCGATGCCGAACCGCTCCAGGTCGTACAGGGCGCCGCGCACGCGTTCCGGACTCAGGCCCGAGATTCCCATCAGCTCGTCCGTGCTCACCCCCTCGTCGGCGTCCGCACCGATCAGGGATTGCGCGATCAGCAGGAGTTGCCTGCGATAAGCCGCCGCGATCCTTGCGTTGGCGAGTCGCCCTTCGGCCTCGTCTACCGTGCTCACCCGGAGCGAGGACGGGAACACGTGGACGACGTTCTCCTCGCGGGTGAGGAGTTGCGACTCCTCCAGCCAGGCGACGGCGGTGCGCACCCGGGTGTCGTCGGTCGTGGAGTCGCGTTCGAATACCTTCTCATCGTCCTCCCCGAGAATCTCGCCGGCGGTCGCCACCACGTCACCGTCGAAGCGCTTCTTCCGGTCGAGATTGCGCAGGGCCCTCAGGATCCCGTGGATCTCCTCGCGGGTGAGGCGCGAACGCGCCGACATGCCGAACTGTCGCTCGACGTCGTCCGTGGCGTAGAGAAGAACGCAGCGCGCCGGATCGCGGTCGCGCCCGGCGCGGCCGGCTTCTTGCAGATAATTCTCCAGCGAGCCCGGTACGTCGGCGTGGACGACCAGCCGCACGTCCGGCTTGTCGATCCCCATCCCGAAGGCGTTGGTGGCCACGATCGCGCGCAACTCGCCGGCGATGAAGCGCCGCTGCACCGCCTTCTTCGTCTCCGGCGGCAGGCCCGCGTGGAAATGGTCCGCGGCGACCTCCTTCAACTGAAGGTACTCCGCGACGTCCTCGCTCTGCTTACGCGTCGCGCAGTAGACGATCGCGCCACCCGGCGCTTCGGGCGGCAGATGGGACGTCAGGACCTGCAGGATGTCCGGGAACTTCTCTCCTCCCGTGGTCGGGATCACCTCGAAGGCCAGATTGGCGCGTTCGGCGCCGCCGTCGAACACGGTCAGCTCGATGTCGAGCTCGTTTCGAAAGTGGCGGGCGAGGTCCCCGACGACATCGGGTTTGGCGGTCGCGGTCAGGCAGAGGACCGGTGGGATCGGTCCGTCACCCGCTTTCTCACGGATGAAACGTCCGACGTAGCGGTAGTCGGGCCGGAAGTCGTGGCCCCAGCGCGACAGGCAGTGCGCCTCGTCCAGCACCCAGGCGCCGATCTCGCGCTGGTCCAGAACCCGCCGCAGGGAGGGCGAGCGCAGTTGCTCCGGCGAGATCAGCAGGATGCCGGCGTCTCCCAGCCGGATCCGGTCCAGGGCGTCGCTTCGCTCCGGCATCGACAGCAGCCCGTTGACGGTCACGCAGCAACCGATGCCGCGCTGCTCCAGCCCAGTCACCTGGTCCGCCATCAGCGCGACCAGGGGCGATATCACGACCGTCAACGCGCCGGTCTTGTCGTAGCGTGACAACGCGGGGATCTGGTAGCAGAGCGACTTCCCCGTCCCGGTGGGCAGGATGCCCAGAACATGTTTGCCCGCCATAGCCTCCTCGACGATGGCCTGCTGCATGGGCCTGCCGCCGGCATCCGCCGGTTCGGGACGAAAACCGTCATACCCGAACCAGCGTTTCAGCTCCCTGCCCGCGTCGTGGCGCCACCGGCACCAGCCGCAGGCCGGATCCGTGCACGCGGTGTCCCTGAGGCGGCGCACCAGCCGCCCCGCTTGCGGAAACTGGTGGCGGATCCAGGGCGGCATCACCGAGTTGCCGCCGGCCACGGAAAGCCACGCCAGGGCATAGGCCAGCGGCCAGCCGAGCTGGCCCACATCCGCAACGACATCGCGTGCCCAAGTCGCGCAGGCGGCGTTCTCCAGCCGCCGCTCGATCGCCCCCTCAGCCTCCGTCCGCGGTGGCCGGTCGCGCCCTCGAAGCCGGCAGAAGAGCCCGTCCAGGGCGCGGTCCACGCCGCTGGGCTCAGGGGTGCACAGCCAGTGCCATGCGGCGAGCAGGTCCGGTGCGGCGTTCGCCAGCGCCTCGCACTCGTCGCGATAGAGCTGCAGCGCGATGCGGGAGTCGAGCTCGGGATCGTTCACCCGGCCGCGCTTGAGACCGCCGTCCTGGTAGTGCTTGACGAGACTGTGATAGGGGTTGCGGGGGAAGGCGAGCGGGCTGAGACGCAGCGTGTCGACGGCCGGGAGCTTCAGAAGCCGGAGGGCTGGTTTCGCCGCCGCCAGGTGGGGCAGGTCGAAGGCGATCAGGTTGTGTCCCAGCAGGAAGGACGCGCCCTCGGCGAAGTCGTCCAGCCCCGAAAGCAAGGCGGCCAGACCGCCGCCCGAATGCGTCAGACTGCGGCCGGTATCCGCCCGTATTGCCCCGATGGCATGAATCCTGTCGTCGCTGCCGACCTCGAGATCCAAGGAAACGCAGGGAGGCCGCAAGACGTCGCCATCCCCGCGCTCCATTTCTCATGTGTCGTCCGGTATAGGTCTGGAGTTGACCCGATTTCGTGTACTTCGGGGAGATGCTCGCCGTTCGTCGCCAAGCAGTAGCCTCTCAGCGCCTGCGGCAACCGGTAGTCTCTGTGGACACCAAGAAAACGGAGTTGGTGGGCGAGTATCGCGACGGGGGCCGAGAGTGGCGTCCACAGGGGCAACCGCAGCGGGTCCAAGGTGTGCCGGGCCGCCACCTTATCGCCTATCCTGGGTTTAGATTTAGACCGTACAATTTTGACATCTGCGACACAAAGTCAGTTTGGCCTCCGTGACTCGGATGTCGTACGTGCACTATTTCACACGCTGCGCACATTTTGGAGACCACCCGCGCCGCGTCTTTGCCGATGGCCACCAGCCGGCGCGGTCGCACGAGGTCGATCGCATTCGCAAGCATCTGTTCGCCGGCCTTCCGCTCGAACCTATCGTGCAATCGATTACTAAAGGGGTTGCCGGGCTCATGAAGGTGTAGCGGAAACACGTTCCAAAGGAACACTCGAAGCGCGATGCGCGACAGAATGCGCCAGACCACCGTAGCCGTACGCTCGTGCTGGTTCCCGTTGGTTGACTGCCGAACGGATATTCCCCAGCGGCGAGCGTACTCATGGATGTGCGCATCGTCCGTGAAGGCTATTCCGGTACGACGGCCGCCGAGATAACCAAGATCACGTCCAACCCACATCGAATCCACATTCCCATCCGCCGCGACTTCGAGCACGCGTAGCAACATCTGGGAACGTAGCCGGGGTGCGTCGTCCAGATCGTGATCGACGCATCGATCCGAGAAGGGATTGAATGAGTTCTCGAAACTCAGCCGACTGACCTCTTCGACAAACTGCGCTGGAGTGATCAATGCCCCTGTATCTCAGCGGCCTTCCGCTCGTTCCTTCGCGACAAGCTCGCCGACGCTGAGACCGTCTGCAAGACGAGGCCGTGGCGTCGCCAGAAAGCGGTCGACGTCGAGCGGTGCTTCCGGAGTGGCGGCCATCCCGCTGCGCACCAGCTCCGCCATACCCTGGTCGTCCGTCAGTTCCGCCGGGTTGTAGCTCGTGATTTTGGCTATCGACTGGCCGCGGTTCATGATCAGCACGGTTTCGCCACGCCTCACCTCGGCCAGGAGGCCGCTCAGCCCGTTCTTGGTCTGGCTAACAGTGGCCTTGATCATGAGGCCAAAATAGCTTCATTTACCGTACGTGGCAATGAGTTCGTGGGATCGTGACGGTTACTTCGCCGTTGGACAGCACGGCGTGTCCGCTCTGACGGACGACGCGGAATCCGGGTTTTTCGAGGACGCGAACGGCCTGGCGGTAAGGAACTCCCGCAATGCGGGGCATCAGACCACGACTTCAGTCTCGATGACTTTGAGCTGTGTGCGCTGCTGTTCCTCTACTGCCAGCCACTCTCGGATCGCTTCCTTGATGTTCGCGAGCGCCTCGTCGAGCGTAGTTCCCTGCGAGTGGCACCCCCACAGCGCAGGACAACTCACCGCGTACCCTTCTTCAGACTCGATCAGGACGACGCGGAACTCCATGTGCCATCTAGCCTACTGTTCCCGGTGTCTGCCGACAATCACGCCATGAGCCGGACCAACATCGTCTTCCTGCACTCGCACAACACCGGCCGCTTCGTGCAGCCGTACGGGCACGCGGTGCCGACGCCGCACCTGCAGCGGCTGGCCGAGCAGGGGGTGCTGTTCCGGCAGGCGTTCGCCGCCGCGCCCACCTGCTCGCCCAGCCGGACGGGCTTTCTCACCGGCATGTATCCCCACTCCTGCGGCCAGCTCGGCCTGGCCCATCGCGGGTTCGCCATGCCCGATTACTCCCGCCACCTCGTGCACGGTATGAAGCGGGCCGGCTACCACACCGTCCTGTCGGGCGTCGAGCATACCGCGCCGGACGTC
Source organism: Spirochaetia bacterium (assembly GCA_965208175.1). Taxonomy (GTDB): domain Bacteria; phylum Spirochaetota; class Spirochaetia; order SZUA-6; family Bin103; genus CATQHW01. Next base: position 633,312 of record CBDBOG010000003.1, read on the forward strand.
GCCGTGGTGGGCTACGACGAGGTGGTCTGCGACCACGACACGAACTACCCGGAGACCGAACCGGCCGACGCCGCCGACGCCGCTGCCGCGTTCATCCGCGGCAGACACCCCAAGCCGTTCTTCATCTCCGTTGGCCTGAACGAGACGCATCGGCCGTTCCCGCCGGCGGATCCGGCGCATCACCCGGCGGAGGACGAGCGCTACTGCAGCCCGCCGGCGCCGCTTCCGGACACGCCCGCGACGCGCCGCGACACCGCGGACTTCAAGGCGGCGGCGCGCGTGATGGACGCCGCGTTCGCTCGCGTGCTGCGCGCGCTGGATGACGCCGGGCTGGCCGACGACACGCTGGTGCTCTGCTTCACTGACCACGGCCTGCAGTTCCCGCGCAACATGTGTAACCTCACTGACCAGGGAATCGGTGTCTTCCTGGTCGCGCGCGGTCCCGGCGGATTCCGCGGGGGAAGGGTCATCGACTCCCTGGTCAGCCTGATCGACCTGGCGCCGACCGCCTATGCAGCCGCGGGGATCGACGTTCCGGACTTCGTTCAGGGCCGGCCGCTGCAGCCGCTGGTGCGCGGCGAGGCCGACGCCCTGCACGAGGAAATCCATGCCGAGATCAACTTTCACGCGGCCTACGAGCCGGCGCGCTGCGTGCGCACGGCGCGCCACAAGTACATCCGCCGCTACGACGACTACGAGCGCGTCGTGTTGAGCAACGCCGACGACGGCCCGAGCAAGGAGGAGTTGCTCTCCCACGGATGGGACGGCCTGCCGCGCGAGCGAGAGATGCTCTACGATCTGATGTTCGATCCCACCGAGCAGCACAACGTCGTCGCCCGCCCCGATCTGTACGCGGTGGCCGCCGACCTGCGCGGCCGGCTCGATCGGTGGATGGAAGCCACCGGCGACCCGTTGCTCGCCGGCAGCGTGGACGCGCCCGCAGGAGCGCGGATCACCGATGCCATGGCCCGCTCTCCGGCGGACCGGTCACGGACGCGCACCACCGGTTGACGACCGGAACGGATCGGCGGTACAAGCGCCGGGAGGCTGCGCTGATGGCACAGCAGACGAGACAGTGGAGTCCTGGCGACGCTGCGAACGCCTTCGTGCGCGTTGTCCTGTCGGATGCGGGGGCGCGGTTCGGTGGGCTGACGGATACTCAGTGGGAAGAGACGCTCAGGTGGTTCGGCGGGCGGTGCGCCTACACGGAGGATGAGTTGGTCGGAGGCCGGATGGAACGCGACCATGCAATTCCGATGAACCGTACCCACTGTGGCCTTCACCTCTACGGCAACGTCCTGCCCGCGACCGCAGCGGCGAACCGTCAGAAGGCGGGCAAGCACTACCGCGACTTCGTGGAGGATCCCGAACGACTCAAGCGAATCGAGTCGTTCGTCCTGGAGTCCGGGTATTGGGAGCGAGCCTCGGTGTTCGGCAACCTCCAGCGCTATTGCGAAGCGCAGTACCGGTCGATCGTTGCGCTGAGCCAGGTGAGCGGGCAGTACCTCGCAAGTCTGTTGCCCGAAGACGTGGACGACGGATCAGGAAGCGAATCAGAGGGTACGGACTCGTCCTCGGTAAACGGAGAAGAGGGAGACGTGTTGCCGATCACGCTGGACCCACCGATGCCTGCGTTCAAGGAGGCGCTGCTACGCGAGCGAGAGGCCCGGATCTTCGAGATCCACCGGGATGGCCGGACGACCGAGCGACGCTGGACGGCGGACAGCATGTCCGAGTCGTCGAACGTCGTCGGGAACCTGCGAAGCCGTCCGCGGTATCGGAGAGGTGCCTGGAAGCGCCTGGGCATCCAGTCGCTGACCGTTTCCGTCAAGCAGCCGTAAGGGATCGGTCAGATGTTGCTCGATCATGTGCAGGTTGCCATGCCTCCCGGCTGCGAGGGCGCCGTTCGCGCCTTTTACGGCGTGGCGCTCGGGCTCCGGGAGATTCCCAAGCCGGCTCCTCTGGCCGCGCGCGGGGGTGTCTGGTACGCGGTCGGCGACCAGGAGCTCCATCTGGGCGTAGCGGAGGACTTCCTTCCCGCAAAGAAGGCGCACCCCGCGTTTCGCGTCCCGGATGCGGCCGCAGTTGCGGAACGGCTGCGGGAGGCGGGCTTCGCGGCTCGCTGGGACACTTCCCTGCCGGGGCGCACCCGTTTCTTCACCGACGACCCGTTCGGCAACCGCATCGAGATCATCGGCGCATGATGGGTGGAGCCGTCCCCCCGCCACATGCGTAGCGACATCTTGACATCATGATGCGTCATCGGCCCTGATGATGCCGATGAGAACGACAATCAACATTGATGATGATTTGCATCTTGTGGTGCGATCGGTCGCTCACCAGAGTCAGCGATCGATGACCCACACGATCAACGTCCTGCTGCGTCGCGGATTGAGCGTCGCGCCGCGCGGAACCGAGCGGCATGTAGAGGAGCGGGACCCACTGACCGGTTTTCCGCTGATTCGCTCGGCGCGGCCGATCACCGAAGCCGACGTTCGATCATTGGACGACCACGAGTGACGCGACTGCTCGATGCCAACGTGCTCATCGCGCTGGTCAATGCGTCACACGTACACCACGAGCGCGCACGACGATGGTTCGCTCAAGAGGCTCCACCGTTTGCCACGTGCCCGATTACGCAGGGCGCGCTGGTCCGACACTACTATCGTGACTCCACGCAACCCGACGCCGACGGTGCGCGCTCGCTGTTAGAAGGAATCGAGTCGATGTCCGGCCATTCGTTTTGGAGCGACGACGTGCCGTATTCATCCGTCCGCTTGCGCGGCGTCATCGGTCATCGACAGGTGACCGATGCCTATCTCGCATCCCTGGCCCGACAGCGTGAAGGGCGGCTCGTTACCCTGGACGCCGGGCTTGCGCTCCTTCACGACGACGTTGCCGAGTTGATCCCGGCTTGATGGTCATCGGGCGCCGGACCGCTCGCCGACGTGGCGGCACGGGCGCCGGCTCCACTACAGTACCCGTCCATGGACATCGGCACGCGCAAGCAGCTTCTGGTCGACGATTTCGTGGTCGAGGACTCGTGGAACCTGAAGCGGGTGGTCACCCGGCCGGCCAAGCACCACGCCAACCCGCTGCTGGTCGCCGACCAGCCGTGGGAGCACAGCAGGCAGCCGGGACAGGGCAACAAGGGGATGCACGGCAACTCCGTGATGTACGACCGCGACGAGGGGCTGTTCAAGCTCTGGTACAACTCGTCGCACTTCGTCCACTGGAACAGCCCGGAGGACTGCACCTACACCTACTGGATCGGCTACGCCACATCGCGGGACGGCATCGTGTGGGAGAAGCCGAACGTGGGCAGGTTCGAGTACGACGGATCGACGGCCAACAACGTGGTCCTGACCGGTGAGTGGTGGGCCACCTGCGGCACGGTGCTGAAGGAAGACGCCGAGCCCGATCCGGCGCGGCGCTACAAGCTGCTGTACACGGACATCTTCGGGGTCAAGGCGCCGGAGAAGCTGGTCGCGCAGCACCGAGCGGGCGAGCTGCGTGCGGGCGTCTGCATCGCGTACTCGCCGGACGGCATCCACTGGACGCCGCACGCGGACAATCCCGTGATCGACGGCGAGTCCGATACCATGAACACCGTGTTCCGGGACGAGCGGCTCGAGCGCTATGTCCTGTACATGCGGCCGCCGGTGTACGCCGGGCGCTGGAAGCGGCGGGTGGCGCGCGCGGAGAGCCCGGACCTGCTGAGCTGGAGTTTTCCGCGGACGGTGATCACCCCGGACGAGCTGGACCCGGTCGAGGTGTACGGCATGCCGGTCTTCCCCTACGAGGACCTCTACTTCGGGCTGCTGCAGATGTACTACTCGGACACCTCCATGACCATCGACTCGCAACTCGCCTTCAGCCGCGACGGGAAACGCTGGGACCGGCTGCCGACGCGGCAGACCTTCATCGAGCGCGGCATCGAGCACGGCCAGGCGCGGGAGTTCGACTGCGGCATGCTCTTTCCTCTGCCGCCCGTTACCGTCGGCGACGAGCTGTGGTTCTACTACACGGGCCACAACGTCCTGCACAACGACACGGGCGCGCAGGAGAGCGCGGTAGGGCTGGCGACGCTCAAGCGCGACCGCTTCATCGCGCGCACGCCGGTGCGGCAGAGCGAGGGAGTGCTGGTGACGCGGGCGTTCGCATGCGAGGGGGACGAGCTGCAGATCAACGCCGGCGCCGCCAACGGCCGAATCCAGGCCGAGGTTCTTACCGGGGGAGGCGAGGTGGTCGAAGGGTTCGGCCGCGGTGAGTGCGCGGCGTTCTCGGGCGACGCCCTCGCGCACACGGTGCGATGGAACGGAGGCGGCCTGTCGTCCCTGCGCGGCCGGACGATCCGCCTGAAGTTCCACCTGAGCGAGGCCAGCCTGTACGCGTTCCAGATCACGGAGCGGGCGTAGCGCCCCGTCATCCGTCCAGCGCGGCGGCCAGCAGCCTGCGGTTGTGGCGGACCACGTCCAGCAGGGTCGCGGTGCCGGCAGCGCCGGGGAAGTTCAGGAACGCCACCACCGGCGCCGGAGCGTGGATCTCTGCGAGCGGCGCGGCGACCGCGTTGTGGTGGTTGTCGATGATCAGCGCCACCTCTGCCTCGGCCAGGGAGGCGAGAGCGGCTGCCTGCGGCGGCAGCGGGCCGAATGTCGCGACCGCGTCGAAGCCCAGCTCGCGCGCCAGCGGCTCCTGGAAGCGGTGGACCAGCGCCGGCGCCCCGGCCAGGCCGCGCGCCGCCAGCTCGGAGCGCCAGGCGGCGTACTCCTCGGCGATCGCGCGCAGGTTGGCCGCCGCGGACGCCGGGGTGCCGCCGGCTGCCTGTAGCGCATCGAGCGACCGGCGGAGCGTGGCCAGCGAATAGTCGGTGTCGATGCGCAGGACGGTCGCGTCCTTCGGCGCCAGCTCTCGCAGGCGGGCGGCCATCGCCTCGTAGCCGGCGAAGATCAGCGCGTCCGCGGCGGCGACCGCGCGCAGGTCAGACGGCCGCAACTGGTACTCGGCCGGATGGCGCGATGCCGCCGGCGCCAGCACCGTCACTTCCGGAATGCCGGCCGCGCGGGCGAAGGCCGCCGTCCACTCGGTGGACGCCACCGCCGCGCCGCCGTCCGCACCGGCCGCGGCCGCGCAGCCGATCCACGCAGCCAGCAGCAGGTATCGCAGCCGTGGGAGCCGCCTGCCGCCAGCCACGGCGTGCCGGCTCACGCGTGCCTCCGTCGCCGGGCGACGATCACCACCGGCAGCAGCAGGGCTGCCGCCAGCGTCACGCCGGCGCTGGCCGGCAGGTCGATCAGGAGGGCCACCGCGAACCCTGCCGCCGCCACGGCCAGCCCGGCCGCTCCGGCCAGCAGGAACAGGCCGCGCACGCTGCGCGCCACGGCCAGCGCCAGGATCGCCGGCAACAGCAGGATGGCGTCGAGCAGCAGCGCGCCGATCAGCTTCATCGCGAAGGCCACGGCGCAGCCTACCGCAAGCAGCACCGCCGCCCGCACCCGCCGCACGGCCACCCCGCTCGCAGCCGCCACCTCCTGGTCGAACAGGAGCGCCGCGATGCGGCGGTGGGCCAGCGCCACGAACGCGATCAGCGCCGCCCCGAATGCCGCGACGGCGATCAGGTCGGTGCGGCTGAGCGCGAACGGATCGCCCCAGAGCACGGCGAACACCTCCGGCGCCGGTACGGCCGCGCGGTAGATCACCGCTGCCGCCGCGCCGATGGTGATCACCATCAGGAACGCCGCCACGTAGCCCAGCCTCAGCCCCGCCGCCCTGGCGATCGGAGCGTGGGTGATGACCAGCAGCAGGGCGACCGCCAGGCCCGGGAGCAGCGGGTCCAGGCCGACGGCCAGCGCCACCGCCGCTCCCAGCAGCGCCCCGTGCATGAGGGTGAAGCGCAGGGTCACGAGCTCCAGGCGCAGCACCAGCACCCCGGCCAGCGGCAGCGCGGCGCCGGCGATCAGCACGGCGGCCAGCCCGCGCGCGATCGGCGCCACGGCGAGCGCTTCGAGCAGGGTGCTCAAGTCCGCACACGCCCGTCGCGCAGCTCGCGCACCGGCCACGGGACGCGCGCCCGAACCTCGGGATCATGGCTGACGATCAGGATCGCCAGCCCCAGCCGCTCGCGCAGGCGCTCCAGGAGCTCGATCAGGCCGGCGCGCGCCGCGGCGTCCAGAGCCGACGTCGGCTCGTCCAGGAGCAGCAGCCGCGCGTTCTGCGCGATGCAGCGCGCCACCGACACGCGCTGGCGTTCGCCGCCCGACAGCTCCCCGTAGCGGCGCCGGCGCAGGTGTCCGCACCCCGTGTCATCCATGGCTGCGGCCACGACCCGGCCGCGCTCGGCAGCGCCCAGGCGCCGCGCCACGGTGCCGATCTCCACCACCTCGGCCGCGGTGATCGGCAGGTCGCCGGCAGGCGACTCCTGCGGCACGTAGCCGGCTGCCGGAGCCCGCACGGGGCGCCCGCCGAAGGTGACCGCGCCGCGCCGCGGCGGAAGGAAGCCGAGGATCGCCCGCAGCAGCGTGGTCTTGCCGGTGCCGTTGGCGCCGGTGATCAAGAGCCCGCCGCCGCCGGCGACCTCCAGGCTGACGCCCTGCAGCACGTCGCGGGTGCCGCGGCGCACCCACAGATCGTCGACCCACAGATCGTCGACCCGGCCCCCGTGAGCCATGCCGGCCACCTCAGGACGACTCGCGCCGCCGGCCCTCCATGAGCCGGGTGAACGACTCGGTCGCCGGGATGTTGGCCAGCACGATGCGCAGCGCCGCGGTCATCGGCACCGCCAGCAGCGCGCCGATCGGACCCCAGAGCCATCCCCAGAAGAACAGGAAGATGAACACCACCAGCAGCGACAGGTTCAGCGCGTCGCCGAGCAGCTTGGGCTCCAGGATGCTGCCGGTGAGGACCTGCGCCGCGGCCACGCACGAGATCACGGCGATCGGCGTCAGCCCGCCGCCGAACTGCGCGAAGGAGAACAGCGCCACGGCGGCGATCGACAAGAGCGATCCGACGCTGGGGATGAAGTTGAGCAGGAACGTCAGCAACCCCCACACCACGGCGAAGCGGACGCCGAAGGCCAGCAGGATCAGGCTCGTGGCGGTGCCGACCGACAGGCTGATCAGGGTCTTGACGCCGATGAAGCGGCGCAGCGAGCGGTCGATCTGCCCCAGGATGGCCGGCATCGAGCTCTGCGGATGCGAGAACGCGTCCGCGAAGCTTCGCGTCATGTGGTGCTTGGCCGACAGGAACAGCAGCGCGAAGAAGAACACCAGCAGGAAGGAGGTGACGCCGCGCAGCACCGACTGCGCCGCGTTGGCCACTTGATTGAAGGACGACAGCAGCAGGCCGCGCAGCTCTTCCAGGGGATTGAAGGAGAGCTCCACCCCGAATCTGCTCGCGAGGAACTCCGTCGCGTTCTGCAGGGTCCGGTCGATGGCCGGCATGAAGTCGTCGAAGTCCCGCGTGAACTCGACCAGGCTGCGGATGATGATCACGCCGATGCCCGACAGCACGGCCAGCGACAGGATGGCGGTCAGTGGCAGCGCGGCCCACAACGGCAGCTTCAGGCGCTCGTCCATCACCACCATCACCGGATCGATCAGGTAGGCCAGCATCAGCGCCACCAGGAACAGGGTGAGCACCGGCTGCATCAGCTTGAGCGCCACGCCGACGGCGATGATGACGATGATGAACAGCAGGACGTTGAGCGTGCGGGAGTGGTCCACGTGCGCGGGAGCATAGCCCGACCGTGGTACGGGTTACACTGATCATCGTCATGGCAAGCGTCTTCACGCGGATCATCGCCGGCGAGCTGCCGGCCCACTTTGTCTGGCAGGACGAACGGTGCGTGGCGTTCCTGTCGGTCAACCCGTTGCGCCCCGGTCACACGCTGGTGGTGCCGCGGGCCGAGGTCGATCATTGGATCGACCTGGATGACGAGACCCTGAACGCGCTGATGAGCGTCGCGCGCTCCATCGCCCGCGCGCAGCAGGCGGCCTACCAGCCGACCAAGGTAGGGCTGCTGATCGCCGGGCTGGAGGTCCCGCACGTGCACGTCCACGTCAGCCCGATCGACGGCATGCACGACATGGACTTCGCCAGCGTCGGTCCGAACCCGGGCGACGAGGCGCTGGCCGCCGAGGCGGCGCGCATCCGCGCCGCGCTTCCGGGCTGAGCGCGCCGGACATGGACGGCTTCGCGCGGCTGGCCGACGGCACCTACCGTGGGCGCGGGTTGGCGCTGGGCCCGGCTCCCGATGGACACAGCCTGGTGATCGTCTACTGGATCACCGGCCGCAGCCAGCGCAGCCGCAACCGGCGGTTGGTGGAGTCCGCCGACGGCACGGTACGGACGGAGTTCGTCGATGCCGGGCGCGGCGACGATCCGGCGCTGGTGGTCTATCCCCTGCTCATGAGCCGTGCCGGGACGCACGTGGTGAGCAACGGGGAGCAGACCGAGCCGGTCCTGGACGTCCTGAGCGCCGGCCACACGCTGGAACGCGCGCTTCAGGCATGGACCGCGGAGCCGGACGAGCTCGCCACTCCGCGCATCACCGGCACGGCCGATGTCGGCGCTCCCGGCGCGTGCCGGCTGGGCGTGGTCCGCGAGCGCACCGTCGACGGCCAGGCGGTCACCGAGCGCAGCGTCTTCTCCTACGACAGGCTGCCGCCGGGCAGCGGGCGCTGCGTCACGACCTACGCCGGAGGTGCCGATGACCCGGCGCCGTTCGCCGGCGACCCCTTGAGCGTGCGCTTCGACGCCGGCCCGGAGGACACCTGCGAGCGCTTCCGGGAGGCGCTGGCCGGCCCCCTGCTGGTGAGCGTGATCGTCCGCTTCCTCGGTCCCGGCGGGTCTCGCACGGCCATCGCCAACCTGCAGGGCTGACCGTGCACGCGATCGTCGTCGGCCGCGCCCCCGAGCACTCCTTGCGCTGGGAGGAGGTCTCGGAGCCGGCACCGCCGCCGGCCGGTCACGTCCTGGTCGATGTGGCGGCCACGGCGGTGAACCGCGCCGACCTGATGCAGCGCGCCGGCCGCTACCCGCCGCCGCCCGGGGCGTCGGACATCCTGGGCCTGGAAATCGCCGGGCGGATCGGAGCGCTCGGCCAGGGCGTCGCGGAATGGTCCGCCGGCGACCGCGTCTGCGCGATCGTCCCCGGCGGCGCCTATGCCGAGCGCTGCGCGGTGCCTGCCGGCAGCCTGATGCGCGTGCCGGAACGCCTGTCGCTGACGGAGGCGGCAGCGGTCCCGGAGGCGTTCCTCACCGCGTACGTGAACCTGTTCCAGGAAGCGGAGCTGCGGGCGGGCGAATCGGTGCTCATCCACGGCGGCGCCAGCGGCGTCGGCACCGCGGCCATCCAGCTCGCCGCCTGCGCGGGCGCGCGGGTGGCGGTCACGGCGCGTGACGAGCGCAAGCTGGCGGTCTGCCGGCGCCTGGGCGCCGAGCTCGCAATCGACCATACCCGGCAGGACTTCGCCGCCGAGATCGAGCGCGATTGGGGCGGCGTGGACATGGTGCTGGACATCGTCGGCGCCGATTACCTGGAGCGCAACCTGAGGGTGCTTGCGACCCGCGGGCGCCTGGTCCTGTTGGCGACGCTGGGCGGCGCGCAGGCGACGGTCGACCTGGCCGCATTGATGCGGAGGAGGATCCGGATCATCGGCTCCGTGCTGCGCGGCCGCTCGGACGAGGAGAAGGCGGCGATCACGGCGGGATTCGCGTGGCGGTTCCTGCCGCTGTTCGACGAAGGGCGGCTGCAGCCGATCATCGACCGCACGCTGCCGATCCGGCAGGCGGGCGACGCGCACGCGCTGGTCGAGGATTTCGGCAACGTCGGCAAGGTCGTCCTGTCGGTTCGGTAGCGATGGCGCACGTAACCTCGAGCGGCGCGGCGCTCTTCCGCAGGATCGACGGTGCGCTGCACTTCCTGGCCGTGGAGTCGCGGTCGGAGCGCGGCTACTGGGGGCTGGTCAAGGGCCACGTCGAGGCCGGCGAGAGCATCGCCGAAGCGGCGCGGCGCGAGATCGCCGAGGAGGTGGGCATCCGTGACGTGAGCTTCCTGCCGGGGTTCCGCGAGGAGGTGCGCTACCGCCTCCCGTCCGGCGACGACAAGGTCGTGTACTACTTCCTGGCCGACGCGGGCACGGGCAGGGTCCGGCTGCAGGCCGAGGAGATCGCCGACTGCCGCTGGCTGCCGTTCCCGGCGGTGTGCGAGCTGTTCACCTTCCCGGAGGCGGGCCGGGTGGTCGAGCGCGCGGCCCGCTTCCTTGAGGCCGAAGGCGGCGACCGGGATGCCGGCGAGCACGCGCTCACGCGCCCGCACGTCGCCGCGCTGGACGAGATCCTGGGCCGCCGGCTGGACGTGCTGGACGACGGGTTCGTGCGCGTCGTCGATTACCTGGGCAACGACGCCGCGATCGTGCAGGCGGCGCGCGTCTCCTACGGGGAGGGCACCCGGCGGGTGAGCGACGACCGCGGGCTGATCCGCTACCTGATGCGCCACCGCCACACCACCCCGTTCGAGATGTGCGAGCTGAAGCTGCACGTGCGCGTGCCGATGGACGCCTGGCGGCAGTGGATCCGCCACCGCACCGCCTCCGTCAACGAGATCTCGACCCGCTACTCGATCGCGATCGACGCCGCGCAGGCCACGGCCCCCGCTGAATGGCGCACGCAGGCGTCCGGCAACCGGCAGGGATCGGGCGAGCCGCTGGACCGCTCGGTCGGCGAGCGGCTGAGTGGCGCCGAGGCAGGGCTGCAGCGACGGGCGCGGAGCGTCTACCAGGAACGCCTCGATGCCGGCGTGGCGCGCGAGCAGGCGCGCAAGGACCTGCCGCTGTCCACCTATACCGAGGCGTACTGGAAGATCGACCTGCACAATCTGCTGCACTTCCTGTCGCTGCGCATGGACGACCACGCGCAACTCGAGATCCGCCACTACGCGCAGGTGATCGGCGCGGAAGTGGTCGCCCGCTGGTGCCCGCTGGCCTGGGAGGCGTTCTGCGACTACCGGCTGCACACCACCAGCCTGAGCCGGATCGAGACCGATCTGGTCGCCTGTTTGACCGCCGGCGACCACGAGCAGGCGGCCGAGATGGCGCGTGCGGCGGGCTGGCTGGCCGAGCGCAAGGGTCAGCCCGGCCGCCTGGCCCGCAATCGCGAGCGGGCGGAGGCGGAGGCCAAGCTGCGCGCGCTCGGCCTGCCGGCGCCGTGGGCGGACGGATCCGCGGGTAAGGGACGGCCGGCTGCCGGCGTCGACTGAGGAGGAAGCGATGGAGCGGTCACGACGAGGAGTGCGCGTCCTGCTGGCAGCCGCGGCGGCCGGCCTGCTGCTTGCCGGCTGTGGGGGTAAGGGCGGAGACGGTGGCAGCCCGGTCCATGCGGACCTGCCCATGGCCCCCGACTTCTATTTCGAGGCGTACCAGGGCGAGAAGGAGCTCGGCGGCCGCGAGCTGCACCTGAGCGACGTGGTCGCCCTGGGCAAGCCGATCATCCTCAACTTCTGGGCTGCCCAGTGCCCGCCGTGCCAGGTCGAGATGCCGGAGTTCCAGGAGTACTACGACAAGCACCGCAGGCAGGTCTTGATGCTGGGCGTCGACATCGGCGCGCTGGCCGGGCTCGGCTTGCCCGAGCACGCGATGTCATTGCTGCATACGCTGGAGATCACCTACCCGGCGGTTACCACCGCGGACGAGCATGTCCAGAAGGAATACGAGCTGCTGGGTCTCCCCGCCACCTATTTCATCAACTCCGCAGGGCAGATCGCCCACACCTGGACCGGTTTTCTGACGAAGGAAAAGCTGGAGGAGCTGGCCGGCGCCCTGATCGACGCGGAACCATAGCGGATGGCCACCGCCCGGACCGCGGACCCGTCACGGCCGGCGACCGGCGGGTTGCGGCACGTCCTCTGGTACTACGTGGTGCCGGCAGCCGCGGTGGTCGCCCTGGTCTATCTGCTCACGCGCGTGCAGGCCGGCGCCGAGAACGCCGCCACCGAGCTGGCCCGATCGGTGCGGCTCGGCACGGCGTTCGGGGCCGGCATCGTCGCCTGCGTCAACCCGTGCGGCTTCATCATGCTGCCCACCTACCTGTCGCTGCAGCTCGGCACGCAGGAGAGCGGCTACGGTGCCGCGTCATGGCTGCGGCGCACGCTCGGGGCGCTTCGCATCGCCGCGGCGACCACCGTGGGATTCGTGGCGGTGGTGGCGCCGGTGGGCGTGCTGGTCGGGCTGGCCGGGCAGGCGCTCGGTCCGGTCCTGCCGTATGCGGCCACGGCGGTGGGAGCCGTCATGGTGGCGCTGGCGCTGTGGCTCTTGATCTCCGGCCGCAAGATCGGCATCGCCGCCGCCAGCCGCGTGCACGTCACGCCGCAGCGCAACACCCTGAACGCGCTCCTGTTCGGGATGACCTACTCCATCGCGTCGCTGAGCTGCGCGCTGCCGATCTTCCTGCTGGTGGTCTCGACGGCGCTGACCGCCGACGGATGGCTGGTCAGCCTCGCCCAGTTCGTGAGCTACGCGCTGGGCATGGGGGCGGTGATCACCGTGGTCACCGTCGCGGCCGCGCTGCTGCGCACCACGCTGGCGCAGCGGCTGCGGGCGCTGATGCCGTTCGCCAACCACGTCGGCGTGCTGTTCCTGCTCGGAGCCGGCGCCTACCTGGTCTACTACTGGGTGGCGGTGGCGCCGGTCGGACTGTAGAGCGGAATCGGCGGCCGGCGGTAGCGCGGCGCGCGCCGGGGTAAGGTGCGCGCGTGCTCACGCTGTTCCTTCCCCTGGCCCAGGTGGAGGTGTGGCTGCCGGGCGTGGTGGTGCTCGGCTTCTCGGTGGGCGTGCTCACCGGGCTGTTCGGCGTGGGCGGCGGGTTCCTGCTCACGCCGGCGCTCAAGGCGCTGTTCGGGGTGCCGTACCCGGTCGCCGTGGGCACCGACCTGGTGCAGATCTTCCTGACCGGCACGGTGTCCGCGTACCGGCACCGGCGGGCCGGCAACGTCGAGTTGCGCCTGGGGCTGGTGCTCGGCGCCGGAGCGGTGGCGGGGGCCGAGGTGGGCCTGCGCATTCAGAACGCGCTGGAGTCGATCGGCGAGGTGAGCGTCTCCGGCGGCGGCATCACGCTGCTCGACCTGGTGCTCGGCGGCCTGTTCGTGTTGCTGCTGGCGTCGGTCGCGGTGATGATCTGGCGCGAGACCCGCGTGGGGCGCGCTGACGTGGACACGCGCGCGGGGCGGGCGCTGCGCCGCATCCGGCTGCGGCCGATCATGGACCTTCCGCGTTCAGGTCTGTCCGGCATCTCGGTGTGGGTGCCGCTGGCCATGGGTTTCGGCACTGGCATCCTGACCGGGCTGATGGGCGTGGGCGGCGGGTTCATCAACTTTCCGCTGCTGATCTACGTGCTGGGTGTGCCTACCCACGTCGCGATCGGCACCAGCGCCGTGCAGGTGGTGCTGGCTTCCGGCTACGGGGCGGTCCGCCACGGCGGGCAGGGGCACGTCGAGCTGCTGCTGGTGCTGCTGCTCACCACGGGATCGGTGCTCGGCGCGTTGCTGGGCGTACGCCTCGCCAGGCGGTTCAAGGGGCCGCGCATCCGCCGCCTGTTCGCGGCGGTCCTCCTCCTGGGCATCGCCACGATCGTCTGGGACGTGGGCCGGCAGTTGGTCGCGGGATAGAACGGGTATGGGTATTGCCGAGCTGAGCCCTACTTGACAGGTGTGGAGGATGTTACGAACGTAGCTTCAGTAGCGGCCCCGGGTAGGGTGGAGAGAGTTCGCGACCTCTCTCCCGAGGGACAGCGTCATGAGTGCATGCCCCGCCCTCTACCCGGGGTTCGCTCTGGACATCAGTATCAATTGCCATGCCCGGTGGCCGTCAAGTTTGCCGGTGCTGTTGGCTGAGAGGCGTGTGAATGGTGCGCGAGGCCAACCGGCGGCTGCGGGAGCGAGCGTAGGTCCTGCTCAGCAATCCATGTCCGGGTCTGCGGAGATCAGATTCCAGAAGCCGGTGTCAAACAGGAATCTCTCCCCAAGGCTCTTCCTTGGCGGCACGCCGAGTACCGTGCTTGGCGTCGTCGTGCCGTCTGTGTCGATCAATACGAGTTGGCGGTCTTCGTATACCCATGCTCCGGTCGCTATCGTGCCGCATGTTACGCTCAAGAGAACCGCGGATCCGTCTTCGTAGAGTCTGATGTAGGCACCAGTGGTCGGGACCCCGCTGGCAGAGAGCGCCTGGATCGCCCATGCCCCGGTAGGATCGAAGTTGGCAATCGCATCTGAGCTGCGTGTGACCTTCCCGGCGTGGGGCCCCTCGGTCTCGACTTCGTACTGATGCTCGAAGGTCCGCGCAGCTATCGCTTCTTCCAGGGTCGGCCACTCGTCAGGGACGTAGTCCGACTCCCGGCAGCCGACAAGGTGTGGGGAGATGAATTGCAAACCCCACAGCTCGCAGTTGACTACTATGCGATCGGCGTCCCGGGAAGGAACCACACCGAATGATTTCACGTTGCTTGTGAACCCGAAGCCTCCGTCTGACAGCTTCTCGACGTATCCGAACACGATCAATCTCTCACCGCCGTACTCCTCGATCACGGAGTCCTTGTCCGCCCGCCACGCCTTCATCAGGTCTGGCGCCGAGGTTGCCGCGGGTTCTGCCGTAATCATGGTCGCCCCGGCCACCGCCATCGCGCATGCCACTGCCATCGTCTTCATCGTTCGCCTCAGTGCTTTTGATTGGCCCGGCCAAGGTGCCGGGCCTGGATTTGAGAGCACCAAGGAACCCGCGTCGTGACTCGGATCTCCTCCTCGGGTATTCGCCCCGGTCGCGGGGAGCTACCCTGCGGCCTTGTGGAACTGTTGTATTCACCGAGTGGCCCGGCTCAGCCGGGGTCCTTGGCGCTCTCATGCGGACAGGATGGGCGGAGGCGTAGAGTTCGTCAATTACAAACGCCAGAAATTGGCGTGTGAATCGGGAGCGGTGACGGGAGACACTGTGGCAGGAGGCGAGTCACGAGGAAGCGACCGCGCGACCCGAACCAACTGGCGCACCTGACGGTCCTGATCTCCTCGGGCCAGATCAAGGGTGAGGAGCCCGCCGTCGAGCCCAGGAGGACACATCGGTGGCTGACGACTGCGCTGACAAGGCTCGTTTTTCGCTCCCTCGGTCCGATCATCACCTATCTTCCGCTGCGTAAGCACTTTAGTGCTATATAGCGGGGTCAGACTCGGGAGGGTATCTCCGAAGTACCCACTACCATAGAACGAATCAAGTAGACATCCTATAGGACGTCATGCCAAGATGGTCGTTGGTTGAGGCTGGTATTGGATACGAACGTCGTTGCTTCCGCCTTCAGGAGCCGGAAGGGAGCCAGCAACGCACTCTTGCGACTGGCTACGGAGGGCCGCGTGACCATGCTTTGTTCAACCGCGTTGTTCCTGGAGTACGAGTCGGTACTGAGCCGTGGTTCCATGCGAGAGGTTACCGGTCATACGCTACAGGACGTTGCCAGGGCCATGGCTGGGCTTGCAGAGTTGGCCGAGCCGGTTGACGTGACGTTCTTGGCGCGGCCGGCGCTTCCGGATCCCGACGATGAGATGGTACTGGAGGTGGCGCTCAACGGCAGCGCGGATGCGATCGTGACCCACAACACCAAACACTTTCGGGTTGCGGACACCTCGGGTATCGATGTCGCGTCCCCGGGCGAAGTCGTGAAAAGGTTGATGACGTGAGCGTGTCGACCCGGTATCGGTATCCGCTTCATCTGCCCGAGTCACTGAAGGCAAGCGCCATGCGCCTTGCGGAACAGGATGGGGTTTCGCTCAACCAGTGGATCGTCGCCGCCGTAGCTCAGAAGATCGGTGCGGTCGAGTCGGCCGCGGGATTTCTCAAGGATCGCGCCGCCGGTGCGAAGCCCGACGGCCTGTTGAGCCTGCTCGACAACGCCCCGGACCGACCGCCGGAGCCCGGCGACGAGTTGAAGGATGGCAGCGAGGTGAAGGAACAACTCAGCGAAGCGAGTTCGCGTAGGAGCCCCGGTGACGGTAACCGCAGGTCTCCATGAGAATCGCTACATGGAGCATTAACGGGGTCCGCGCGCGAAAGGAGGTCCTCCTTAGCTGGTTGGACGAGCAGCAGCCCGATGTCGTCGCACTCCAGAAGATCCGGGCATCGGAGGAAGTCTTCCGGGAGGAGCTCAGGGCGATTCTCAGTACGGATCGTTTCTCTAGGTTCCGGTCGGCCGACTATTGTGCCCGTGCGTGGTGTCGCGATGGAGAATATGGTGTCGCCGTCCTCAGCCGGAGGAAATCCGAGGTTGTCCAACAGGGCTTGCCCGGACAGGAGAGCGCCGGACCGAGTTTTCTCACGGTCGACGTAGACGGGCTGGAGGTTTCGTCTGTCTACGCCCCGTATGGCGATGACATCAAGCGCAGAGCCAACTGGCTCGCATCCCTTGCCAAACATATCGAGTGTCGCGCTTCCGTTTCTCGCGGATGTGTGCTTTGCGGAGACTTCAATGTCTCTACCGAGAGACGAGGCAAGACCAGGAATCGGAGAACCGAAGACGAAGAACTGCGGCGGCAGTTCTCAGCACTGTTGAACTTGGGCTTCATCGATCTCTATATGCACCATACAGATGGCAAGGATCGGTTCACGTCCAGCGGTCCGCAAGGGAATATCAAGCTCAGCAAACTTCAGTATATGCTCGGCTCATGCAGCGTGGCCGATCGCCTTCGCGGCGCGCCAAGAGTGGAAATCGACTATCGGAGGCACGGAGCGGGCAACGTCTGGTGGGCACCGCTGGCAGCAGAGCTGGATAACTGACGTGCCGCTGACGAGTAGGGCACGCCCCATCCATCATGTCTGACCCACGTCCGAGGTCGCCGAGCAAGGGAACACTCCCAAGGAGGACTAATCATGAGTTCACGAATCAGGGTCGGCGTGGTGGGCGCCGGCGCCAACACGCGCCACCTGCACATCCCGCGTCTGCAGGCGATCGACGGGGTCGAGGTGGTCAGCGTCTGCAACCGGTCGCACGCTTCGGGCGCGCGGGTGGCCGCGGAGTTCGGCATCCCGCAGGTGCTGACGACGTGGCGGGAGGTGGTCGACTCCGACGTCGACGCGGTGGTGATCGGCACCTGGCCCTACCTGCACGAGCAGGTGACGGTCGCAGCCCTGAACGCCGGCAAGCACGTGCTGTGCGAGGCGCGCATGGCGCGCGACGCCGCCGAGGCGCGCAGGATGCTCGCGGCGTCGCGGGCGCATCCGGACCTGGTGGCGCAGATCGTGCCGTCACCGATGACGGTGCGGGTGGACCGCACCATTCAGCGGCTGATGGCCGAGGGAGTGCTGGGCGAGATGCTGGTCGTCGACGCTCGCGTCTCCACCGGCTTCCTGGACCGCGACGCCCCGCTGCACTGGCGTCAGGACACCGACCTGTCGGGCCGCAACATCATGACCATGGGCATCTGGTACGAGGCGATGATGCGCTGGGTCGGGACGGCCCGCCGCCTCTCGGCGATGGGCAGGACCTTCGTCACGCGCCGGCGCGATGCGTCGGGCGTGCTGCGCGACGCGCTGGTGCCGGAGCACATCGACATCACGGCGGAGCTCCACTGCGGTGCGCAGCTTCACCTGCAGGTGTCGGCGGTGATGGGGCTGAGCGGCGGCTCGCAGATCCACCTGTGCGGATCGGACGGCACGATCCGCTTCGACAGCGAGAGCGATACCGTATGGGCCGGACGCAACGGCGACGACGCGCTGGCCGAGGTGGAGGTGCGCCCCGAGGAGGAGCAGTCCTGGCGGGTCGAGGCCGAGTTCGTTGGCGCCATCCGCGGCGAGGAGGAGATCGTGCTGACCCCGTTCAAGATCGGCCTGCAGTACATGGAGTTCACCGACGCCGTCAGCCGCAGCCTGACCACGGGGCGCGTGGTCCCTGTCGAGCCGGCGTAGGGGCGGCGCGCGATGGAGATCGAACGGCAAACGGCGGGCGACGCTGTTCGTGTCGCACCGTCGGACGGTCGAGCCGCTCGCCGTCTGTCGGTCGAAGAGCGGCTGCGGCTGTTCGATGCGGCGACGGAGCGACAGCGCCGCCTTGAGTCTGGTCAGCCCGGGCCGCCGCGCGATTGGACCCGAGCGGATCTGTATACGCGTGGCTGACCTGATGGGCGCCCGCGCCCACGATCCGTTTCGGTAACCTCCCGTGGAACTACCCGAGCTCGCGCTCGTGCTGGTGGTCGGCGTCGCCGGCGGCTTCCTGAACACGGTGGCCGGCGGCGGCAGCGCGCTCACCATGCCGGTGCTGATCTTCCTGGGCATGCCCTCCAGCGTCGCCAACGGCACGGTGCGGGTGGCGATCATGCTGCAGAACATCACCGCCGTCGCCGGCTTTCGCAGCAAGGGCCACTTCGAGCCGGCGCTCGCGCTGCAGCTCGGCCTGCCGGCGCTCGCCGGCGCGGTGGTCGGCTCGCGCATCGCCGTGGACGTGCCGGACGCCGTGTTCAACGCGGTGCTGGCCGGGGTCATGGTGCTGGTGCTGGTGTCGATCTTCGTCAAGCCCAAGCCGGCCGAGGGACAGGGCACGGTGGAGCCGCCGGCCGGCTCGCGCCGCCTCCTGCTGATGGCGATCTTCTTCGCCATCGGCGTGTACGGGGGCTTCATCCAGGCGGGGGTGGGCTTCCTGATCATGAGCTCCCTGATCTTCCTGACCGGCTACGACCTGGTACGCATCAACGCGGTCAAGGTGGCGGTGATCCTGATCTTCACGGTGTCGGCGCTGACGGTGTTCCTGCTCAACGGCAAGGTCGAGTGGGGTCCGGGCCTGACCTTGGCGGCCGGCAATGCCGCCGGCGCCTGGATCGGCGCGCGCTTCTCGGTGGCCGGCGGCGAGCGCTGGATCCGCGCGATCCTGGTCGTCGCCGTGGTCGTGATGGCGGTACGGGTCTCGGGGCTGCTGGAGCTCATCGGCATCCTGTAGTACCCAAGTGCGGTATGGTCTGGGCATGCCTGTGACCGAGAATGCCGTCGTGCGCAAGCTGGCGGCGGGCGAGGTGCCGATCGGGGCGCTCGCCACCGACAACACTCACGAATCGCACATCGAGGTGCTGCAGAACGCCGGCTACGACTTCCTGATGCTGGACGCCGAGCACGGCGAGTATCCACCGGACCGCCTCGCCGCCATCTGCCGAGTCGGCCGGCTGGCCGGCTTTGCCGTGATCATGCGCACGTTCTGCACGTACGAGCACGTGCGCTTGGCGCTCGACTACGGCTCGCTCGGGGCCATCCTGCCGATGGTCGACACCGCCGAGCAGGTCGACACGCTGCGCCGCGCCGCCTTCTTGCCGCCGGTCGGCGAGCGCGGCCCGGGCGGCCCCGGCAACCGCCACGTGGGCGACTTCCGCCGCGAGACCTGGGCGGAGCTGGAGGAGCAGCTCGCGCTGATCCCCATGATCGAGACGCCGCGCGCGGTCGACGACCCGTCCGTGTTCGACCGGCCGTGGGTAACCGCCTGCCTGGTCGGCCCGTACGACCTGGCGATGTCGCACGGCATCGCCCTGGCCGACTTCTACCGGCCGGGCGGCCCGCACGAGGCGGTGATCCGCCGGGCCATCGAGGGCTGCGCCCGGGTCGGCAAACCGTGCGGGACGGTGGTCCCCGACGGCGAGAGCGCGGCACGCTGGATCGAGATGGGCGCCAGGATGATCATCTGCGGCGAGCTGAACGGCATGCTGGCCCAGGTGGCGCGCCGCAACGTCGACGCCATCCGGGAGGCGGCGGGCTGACCATGGCCGACCGGCCGCTCTATCCGACCGAGATGATCGGCAGCTACGCGCTGCCGAGCTGGCTGATCGCCCTGGAGGAGCGCGCCGCGTCCGCCGGTGACTTGGGTGAGGCCGACATCGCCGAGGCGCTCGACGACGCGGTCAACGTGGCGCTGTTCGACCAGGAGCACGCCGGCGTCGACGTGGTCACCGACGGCGAAATGCGGCGCCGCGACTTCATCCAGGGCTTCTACGGCCGCCTTACCGGCCTGATGCAGCTCCGACCCGCGCGCCGGCTCGGCGCCGCCGGCTACGACCAGAACCCGCGCTACCGGGTCGAGGGGCCGGTGCGCGCCGCGGAGGGGCTGGGCATCGTGGAAGAGGTCGCCTACCTGCGCCGCCACACCGAGCGGCCGATCAAGGTGTGCGTCCCCGGCCCGGTGACGCTGTCGCTGCCGCTGCTGCTGCCGGACAGCGGGACCAGCCGCGATGCGGTGCTGGCCGACATGACCGACATCGTCAATGCCGAGATGCGGGCGCTGGTCGCGGCCGGTGCCACCTATCTGCAGATCGACGAGCCGCGCTACGCCACCAGCCACGCAGCGGGCTCCGAGCTGGTCGAGGCGCTCAACGCCACCCGCGACGGCGTGCACGCGCGCGTCGGCGTGCACCTGTGTTTCGGCAACTTCAGGGGCCGCTCGCGCGACCGGCGCGACTACCGCTACCTGTTCCCGGCGCTCAGCAGGGCGCGCTGCGACCAGCTCAACTTCGAGTTCGCCAACCGCGAGCAGGCGCAGCTCGATCTGCTGGCCCAGGTGCCGGAGCCGATCGACGTCGGCGTCGGCGTGGTCGACGTGAAGTCCTACTTCGTCGAGGACGCCGAGGAAGTGGCCGCCGCCCTGGAGCAGGCGGCGCGCCACGTGGATGCCGCGCGCATCGTCGCGGTGCCGGACTGCGGCTTCAACCACTGCCCCCGGCACATCGCCCGCGCCAAGCTGCAGGCGCTGACCGCCGGGGCTCGACTGGCGCGGCAGCGCAGAGGAGGAGAGACATGAAGCGCTACGGATTGATCGTCGGCCTGCGGGAAGAGAAGATCGAGGAGTACAACCGGCTGCACGCCGACGTGTGGCCGGACGTGCTGGACCGGATCCACCGGTCCAACATCCGCAACTACTCGATCTTCCTGCGCCGGCTGCCCGACGGCAAGCACTACCTGTTCTCGTACTTCGAGTACGTGGGCAGCGACTTCGCCGCCGACATGGCGGCGATGGCGGCCGATCCCAGGACGCAGGAGTGGTGGAAGATCACCGACCCCTGCCAGGAGCCGCTGCCGGACCGCGCCGAAGGCGAGTGGTGGGCCGCGGCCGAGGAGGTCTTCCACGTCGACTGAGCGCCACATCATCGCGCTTGGCGGCGGCGGGTTCGGACCGGGAGACCTGCTCGTCGAGCGCTACATCCTTGCGCAGGCGACGACCGATCGTCCGTCGGTCGGTTTCATCCCCACCGCCACCGGCGACGCCGACTCCTACCTGGTCCGGTTCTACTCCGCCTGCGGGCGCCTGGACTGCAGGCCGTCGCACCTGTCGCTGTTCACGCGCACGCCCGACCTGCGCGAGTGGGTGTTCGGCCGCGACGTGATCTTCGTGGGCGGGGGCAACACCCGCAGCCTGCTCGGCGTCTGGCGCGAATGGGGCCTGGACGAGGTCCTGCGGGAGGCGTGGCAGGCCGGGATCGTGCTGTCCGGGGTCAGCGCCGGGGCGATCTGCTGGTTCGAGCAGGGCAGCACCGACTCCTGGGCCGACCGGCTCCGGGCGCTCGACTGCCTGGGCTTCCTGCCGGGAAGCTGCTGCCCCCACTACGACGCGGAGCCGGAGCGCCGGCCGACCCTGCACGCGATGCTGCGCGCCGGGGCGATCGTCCCCGGCATCGCCCTGGACGACGGCGCGGCCGCCCACTACGCGGGCACGGAGCTGCGCCGGGTGGTGACGGCGCGGTCCACCGCGGGCGGCTATGCGCTGAGCGTCGCCGGCGGCGACGTGTGCGAGGCACGGCTGCCGGCGCTGGACCTGAGCGCCGCGGACGCCGGGAGCGGTTACTCCGAACCGCTCCCCGACTCTTCCGGCAGCAGCACGACCCGCACGTAGCGGTCGCGGCTGAGGTAGCGGCGGGCCGCCTCCGCCACCTGCTCCAGGGTCAGCGCGTCCAGGCGCTCGTCGAAGCCGGCGATCGCCTGGAACGGCTCGCCGCGCTGCACGGCTCCCCGGATCTGACCCAGCCAGAAGCCGTTGCGCCGGAGCTGCTCCTCACGACTCGAGCGCAGGATCTCCTTCGCCTTGTCCAGGTAGCTCTGCTCGGCGCCGTCCAATGCCCAGTCGACGCCGATCAGCACCTCCTCGAACAGCTCGTCGGCGCGTTCCGGATCGCTGGAGAACCAGACCGTGACCTGGTACTCGGGGTCGGGCAGAGCCGATGCCGAAGCGCCGATGCCGATCGAGTAGGTGCCCCCCAACTCCTCACGGACCCGTTCGCGCAGGCGGATCTGCAGCATCTCGCCGAGGGCCGACAGCTCCAGCGACGCCTCCCTGCTCCACTCCATGTCGCCGGCGAAGGCGACGCGCGTGATCGAGCGCTCGTCGATTCCCTGCCGGACGATGCGTTCCTCTATTGCGGGCGGCGGGTCGATGCCCACGTCGCGCCAGGTCTCGACCCGGCCGGCCGCCGGCAGCGACGCCAGGTAGGTGGCTGTCAGCGAGCGCAGGGCGTCCCAGTCGAACGCGCCGACGACGATGAAGGTGAAGTCGCCGAGATCGGCGAACCGATCGTGATAGATGGCGGTGGAACGCTCCAGGTTGAGCTCCTCCACCCACTCCACCGTGAACGGCCGGGTGCGGAAGTGGTCCTGGCTGATCGCGCTGCGGTAGGTGTCGGAGAACACCGCGTCCGGCTGCGACAGCCGGTTCTCGGCCTGGCTTCTCAGGTTGGACGCATAGCTCTCGAAGTAGTCGGCGTCCAGGCGAGGGGCGGTCGCGTACAGGGTGACGAGCTGGAACAGCGTCTCCAGGTCGTCCGGGGAGGAGTCGCCGGTGAATCCCTCGAACAGCCCGCCGATGTACGGGGACAGCGAGGCGGTGTTGCCGGCCAGCAGCTTCTCCAGCGCGACCACGTCGTGCGCGCCGACGCCGGAGCCGCTCACCAGGGAGTCGGCGGTGAGGGCGGCCACGTAGTCGGCGTCCTCCACCAGCGAGGTGCCGCCGGGGCTGGTCGCGGCCAGCAGGACCTCGTCGTCCCGGAAGTCCGTCTGCCTGGCGATGACGGTGACGCCGTTGGAGAGGGTCCAGCGCACGGCGTCCACGGCGTCGATGGCCTCCTCGGCGACGATGGCGCCCGGCTCCGGGATCTCGGCCAGCAGTGGCTCGTCGCTGGTTTCGTCGGCATAGGCCGCGACCTCCAGGGACGGGGCGGCGGTGACCTTCGCGATCAGCTCGGCTTCGGTCTCCGGCCCGGCCGGTATGCCGTCCGGACCCGACAGCAGCACCACCGCGTTGTGGATCCCGCGCCAGGGCTCGGCGATCCGGTTCACGTCCGCCACGGTGATCTCCGGCAGCATCTCGTTATACAGGACGTATTCCGCGTCGACCCCCGGGACCGGCTCGCCGTCCAGGAAGTGGCGCAGGTACTCCTCTGCCAGACGCTGCGACGGCCGCTGGTCCTTTTCGTGCCACGCACTCTCGATGGCGCGCAGCATGGTGGCCTTCTCGCGCTCCAGCTCGGTGGCCGTGAACCCGTGCTGGGCGACCCGCTGCATCTCCTCCAGCAGCGTGTCCAGCCCGCGCGCGATGCGGTCCTTGTCCACGTAGGCGGCCATGTACAGGGTAGCGGCATCTCCCACCAACAGGGACCTGCCGCTGCCGGCGGCCAGGAACGGAGGATCGGCCTCCCGGCTGCGTTCGTACAGCCGGGCGTTGATCATGCCGCCGAACAGCCGATCGACCAGCAGGCGCCGGTAGGCGGCGCGGTCGTGGCCGACCTGCGCCGGCACCTTGTGGTAGAGCCACAGCGTGGTGAGGTTCACCTCGGGATCGGTCGACACGTTCACCCGCAGGTCCGGGTGCGGGGGAACGGGAAACTGCGTGCGGTCGGTCGGCGGATCCGGCGGGTAGGCGCGCGGGAAGTCGGCCGCACCCTCCGGCGGCGCCGCGAAGTGCTCGCGGATCAGGGCTTCCATCTCGTCGAGGTCCAGATCGCCCACCGCGACCACGGCCATCAAGTCGGGCCGGTACCAGCGCTCGTAGAAAGCGCGCAGGTCGTCGGCGGATGCGGTCTCGATGACCTCCTGCAGGCCGATCGGCAGCCGCACCGAGTACTGGGAGTCGCCGAACAGCACCGGAAACTGCTGGTCCCGGATGCGCTGGTCGGCGCCGCGGCCGAGCCGCCACTCCTCCAGCACCACGCCGCGCTCCTTTTCCACTTCCTCCGGGTCCAGGGTGATGGCGTATGCCCATTCGCTCAGGATGTCGAAGCCCTGGGCGATCACGTCCGGCTCGGTGGGGAGCTCCAGGATGTAGACGGTCTCATCGAAGCTCGTGTAGCCGTTGATGTCGGGTCCGAAGGCGGAGCCGATCGACTCCAGGTAGTCGATGATCTCGTTGCCGGCGAAGGAGGCGGTGCCGTTGAAGGCCATGTGCTCCAGGTAGTGGGCCAGGCCGCGCTCGGACTCCTCCTCCAGCACGGAGCCTGCGTTGACCCCCAACCGGAGCTGGATGCGCTCGGGCGGCTCCGGGTTGACCTTGATGTAGTAGGTCAGCCCGTTGCCCAGCGTGCCGCGGCGCACCTCCGGGTCGAACGGGATCTCGTCCTGCGGGTTCTGTGCCCACGCCGCCGGAAGCAGCGTGGCAAGGGCGGCGACCGCGGCGATCGTGACCGTCAGCCGGCGGCTTTGGCGAGTGCGGAGCAGTCTGGTTTTCATCGTGGACGGAAAGTACCGCTCGCCATGCGTATCGTCGAGGATCGCGCGATGTCGATCTCGGGTCGCTGTTGATCAGACCAGGAACGTGGGTTACCGATCGCGCTTGACACACACATAGGCTGTGGCACATTGAAGGGTAGGAACGATGCGCAACGTGACTCTGGCCATGGAAGATCAGCTCATCGAGCAAGGGCGCGAGTACGCCCGCCGCCACGGGATGTCGTTCAACGCGCTCATCCGGGATCTTTTGAGACGGCGGGTGATCCAGGAGGCCGACTGGATTTCGGAGGCCTTCCGCGCCATGGACGAAGCACAGGGCCGTTCACGCGGAAGGAAATGGAGCCGTAGCGACCTCTACGATGCCTAAGTCCTTTTTCGATACGAATGTGCTTGTCTACGCCAGCGATCATGATGAGCCGGAGAAGATGCGCGTCGCGCGAGCGTTGCTGCGGCGCAGCGCGCGGGAAGGAAACGGCGTGATCTCCACGCAGGTGGTGCAGGAGTTCTTCGTATCAGCCACCAGGAAGCTGTCGATCGAGCCGATGCGGGCAAAGGGGATCGTGGCGACGTTTCGGCCGTTCGAGTTGGTGGTCATCACGCTCGACGATATCAACCGCGCCATCGAAGGCGTGGTGCTGTGGCAGATCTCGTTCTGGGACTCGCTCATTCTGGCCGCCGCCGGCCGGGCAAGCTGCGCCATGGTCTATTCGGAGGATCTCAACCCGGGCCAGTTCTACAGCGGCGTGGAGGTGAGAAACCCGTTCGCGGGCGGCTGACCATGATCCAACGCTTTCACATCGACGTGGGCGACCGCGCGGGCGAGCACCGCGCCAAGGTGGTCATCGACGGCGCCGGCAAGCGCCACCTCGGGGTCTACCGCTTCGTGCTGGCCGACGGCACCGACGCGGTCGAGCCCGAAACCCCGACCTGGGACTGCCGCGAGTGGCAGTGGTGGGCCGGTTACGACGGATCGACGGAGATGCGGCCGCGCATGGTCCCGGCGGTGTGCGGCGGGGAGGATCTCCGCAATGTGGCGCGCGTGTGGAGCGAGTACCGGTGCGACGGCGTGCGCACCCGCCACGAGTGGAGCGTCCCGACCGTGCAGGAGCCGCCGCGGATCGGCTACGACTGCACGATCACGGTCACCAACGAGACGGGGACGGAGCTGGGCGAGTACGGGCAGTTCTTCGCCTGCTACACCAGCCTCAACCGGCCGGCTGGAAGGAAGCTGACGCGGGAGACCGCGATCGGCTGCCGGTTCTGGGACGCCTCCGGAGCGCTCGTCAACTTCCTGGACATCGGCGGCTACCACATCGACCGGCTGATCGTGGCGCCGGACAGCCCGTTTCGGGAACTCGGCAGGGTCCCGCACTGCCCGCGCGGCGACGGCCGTGTCGGCGGGTCATGGACGCAGCCGGCGCTGATGTCGCACCCCGCGCCGGGCGGAGAGCGGCACGTCATCCTGTTCGAGCCCGAGACCACCGCCGCGGTGTGCATGGGCGCCGGCGGGCC
Source organism: Spirochaetia bacterium (assembly GCA_965208175.1). Taxonomy (GTDB): domain Bacteria; phylum Spirochaetota; class Spirochaetia; order SZUA-6; family Bin103; genus CATQHW01. The sequence continues at coordinate 659,531 of CBDBOG010000003.1, forward strand.
GGCCATGGATTACGTCACCTGGCCGGGCTCGCTCGCGTTCGCGGCCGGCAGCAGCTACACGACCCGCGTCCGGCACCACGTCACGCCCCTGCCGGAAGGACACGAGGTGGACGCGCTGCGCGAGCTGTGGGCGGAATTCGAAGCTTCTCTGTAGTCGACTCCAGCATCCTGGTCATTCATTGGCCAAAATGACATACATCATGGAAGTTGAATGTCCAGAATGATATGATGAAGCCAATCTAGTGGACGCGAACCGGATCCTGGACCGAGACGGCCTTGCCATGCAGAGCGTCGGCCGCTTCACCCGTACGCGTTTTCTCTTTCCGACGATGCAAGGCTTGGCAGGCCGGCCGTTCGTCGCCCTCATCGGCCCGCGCGGCACCGGCAAGACGGTCCTGCTGCGGCAACTGCGCGCGCAGACGGAAGACGCCCTCTACGTGTCGGCGGACACGCTCGATCGCGGTGACCGCCTGACCGACCTGGTACGCCTCTTCGGCGACCGCTACGGCGTGCGGTCGTTCTTCATCGACGAGATCCACCACGTGCGCGACTACGCTGCCGACCTCAAGCAAACCTTCGACTTCCTGCCGGCGCGGGTGTGGTTCACCAGTTCCGTCGCGGTGTCCCTGTACGGATCGGTGGCCGACCTCTCCCGGCGCGTGCGCGTGCTGCGGTTGCTGCCCTTCACGTTCCGGGAATTCCTCCTGTTCGCAGCCGACCAGGCTCTTCCGGCACTCGGCCTCGGCGCCGTGCTGCAGGACGAGGTGCCGTCCGGCATCCTGCGGGCGTCGCCCCGGTTCGACGAGTATCTGACCGGCGGCCTGTACCCGTTCGTGCTGGAAGCGGGGCCGGCGCAGGATCTGTTCGGCAACATCGTCGAGACCGTGATCCGTAACGACATCCCGGCGCATGAGCCGCGCCTGTCCGTCGGCGACCTGGAGCACATCGAGCGTACGCTCGCCTTCGTCGGCCGCTCGCCGATCGACGGCGTCAACTACACGTCGATCGGCCGCAACTTGGGCATCACGAAATACATGGCCGAACGCTACGTCAGGGCGCTGGAACGAGCATTCCTGCTGAGGCAGGCGTTCCCTGCGGGGACGAACGTGCTGCGCGAGCCCAAGGTGTTCCTGGAACCGCCGTACCGGCTGCTGTATCGGCCATGGGACGAGTGCGTCGGCGCCCTTCGCGAGGACTTCTTCGCCTTGGCGATGGCTCAGCATGGCGCACCGTTCCGGTACGCCAAGTCGACCCGCGGCGCCAAGACGCCCGACTTCCTGGTCACGCTCGACGGGCGGGACTACGTGATCGAGGTCGGCGGGCGCGGCAAGGGACGAACTCAGTTCAAGGGGCTCGACTACGACCGCAAGGTCGTCCTCTTCCACGGGACCGACCGGCGATACGAGTCGGGGCAACGTGTCCCCCTGCACTGCCTCGGCTTTGCGCGATGACCGTCAGTAGGAGATCACCTCCAGCCTGGGTATGCGCCCGAAGTGCTCGGCGTTGCGCGTGACGACCGGCATCCCGTAGGCCAGTCCGGCGGCGCCGATCCACAGGTCGTTGCCGCCGATCAGCCGGCCCTGCTCCTGCAGATAGCGATAGGTGACTCCGTATTCCCAGCACACGTCCCGGTTGAGCGGCAGGGTGCGGAAGGGCCTGATGAACTCCTCCCACACTTCGCGCTTGCCGAGCGAGACACCGGCTGCGAGCTCGCCGGCGATCACGTCGGTGATGAACAGGCGACAGCGGCCATGCCGCTCGAGGAAGTCCCGCGTGGAGCCCGCCCGCCGCTTCGAGCGCTCGCGCTCCAGATCGATCAGGAAGGTCGTCTCCAGGATCAGCGACCGGTCCACTTGTCCTCGGGCTCGCGCTGTTCCGCCTTGGCTCGCTCGATCGCATCGAGTCCATCGGCCGTGAACGGCTCCGGGATGCGATCGAGCCGGTTGAGAAGCTCCGCCGCCGTGATCGTGTCCTCCGGCCACGTCGCCCGCAGGATCACCTGCGTGAACGACTCGGTCGGGTATCTGCGGGCGCGCCGGAGCTTTTCGTAGGCCTCGGTCGTCACGGACACCGTCCGGGTCGCCATGCGTAGAGTGTGTAGAGTCTGTGTATCGGCGTCAAGCGTTTCTGCCGCCAAGGCCTGCGCTTGCATGTTGACACCTCACGGGCGCGGTGGCAGGCTGGCGCATCCCTTTGAGGCTTTCGCCAGCCGCCAAGGATGGAGTGAATGGCTGACCTCTCCATCGTCGCGACCGGGACAGTTCGTGCCGGATCCGAGTCTGCAGGCGTAAGCGCGGGCGGAGGCACGGGCAGTGTCTGACGTCTCCACGGCTCCTGCCGGCGTAACGGCCGACACCCAGGTCGAGTCGTCGCTGCGCGAGCGCAGGGCCGAGCCGCGCACCCTCGGGTCCCGGTTCGCCGGGAACATCGACGTGATCCGCCGCTTTCCCGCGCGGCACGTCATGATCGGGATCGCCCTCGTGTGGCTGGTGGTCTTCCACTACATCCCGATCTGGGGCCTCACGTTCGCCTTCCGGCGGTTCAGCCCGATCGAAGGCTTCTTCGGCGCCAACTGGGTCGGGTTCCGGTACTTCGAGGACTTCCTCACCGACCCCAACACCCTCCGGTTGCTCCGCAACACCGTGCTGCTCGGACTCCAGCAGCTCGTCTACGGGTTTCCGGCGCCGATCATCTTCGCGATCCTGCTCAACGAGCTGGCGAACGCCAAATTCAAGAGCTGGATGCAGTCGCTGACCTACCTCCCGCACTTCGTGTCGCAGGTGGTGATCGTCGGCCTGATGTTCCAGTTCGTCAATTTCGAAGGCCTGGTCACGCGCATCATCGCCGACATGACCGGGGAAGCGCCGGTCATCCTGGCCGATCCGCGCGCGTTCCGGCCGATGTACGTGATCTCCGGCATCTGGCAGAACCTGGGCTGGGGCTCGATCCTGTACCTGGCGGCGATGACCGGCATCAACCCGGAGCTGTACGAGTCGGCCGACATCGACGGCGCCGGACGCTTCCAGAAGATCTGGCGGGTGACGCTGCCTTCCATCCTGCCGACGATCCTGGTGCTCCTGATCCTGAACATGCGGACGCTGATCGACGTCGGCTTCGAGAAGGCGCTGCTGATCCAGAACCCGGCGACCTACGAGACGTCGGACATCATCCAGACCTACGTGTACCGCCGCGGAATCCAGAACGGCCAGTACGGATACGCGACCGCCGTGGGGCTGCTCAACTCCATCGTCTCCTTCTCGATCGTCTACGCCACGCACCGGATCGTCCGCAGGGTGCGCGGGCAGGGACTCTGGTAGAAGGGGGGCTCTGGTAGCGATGACCCGCGTCTATCGCCAGTCGTTCGGCTCGCGGCTGTTCGACGTCGGCAACGTCATCCTGATCTTCGCGATCGCCATGTCGGCCCTCTACCCGTTCGTGTACATGGCCGCGATCTCGACCAGCGACTTCTTCGCCGTCGGCTTCGGCAAGGTGACCCTCATTCCGGTCGACTTCAGCCTGGAGATCTATACCTACCTGTTCCAGTACAACCCGTTCATCGCCCGCGCCTACTACAACTCCATCCTCTATACCGTGCTGAACACCGTGCTGACCGTCATCCTGTGCGGGATGGCCGGTTTCGCGCTCGCGCAGCGCAGGCTGGCCTTCCGCGGCTTCATCGGCGCCGTGCTGCTGGTGTCGATGTTCTTCAGCGGCGGGCTGATCCCGAACTTCCTGTGGATCCGGGAGCTCGGCATGCTGAACACGTTGTGGGCGATCGTGCTGCCGGGGGCGGTCAGCGCCTACTACGTGATCCTGTTCCGGGTCTACATCCACACCAACGTCAGCGAGGAGCTGCTGGAGTCCGTGTACGTCGACGGCGGCGGCGACTTCCTGGTGTTCTTCAGGATCGTGCTGCCGCTGATCAAGCCGATGCTGGCGACGATCGGGCTGTTCGCGGCCGTGGCCATGTGGAACTCGTTCTTCAGCGCGCTGATCTACCTGAGCGACCGGAAGCAGTACCCGCTGACCCTGTTCCTGCGGGAGGTGGCGGTGGTCGGCGGCTTCGGCGGCTCCAGCGTCGGCAGCCCGGACGCGGGGCCGGAGCAGCTCACCGCGTACGAGGTCGAAGGGCAGTACGACGCGGCGCAGGAAGTGTGGCAGGGCGGCTACTTGAAGGCCACGCAGATGGCGTTCACGCTGATCACGGTGGTTCCCATCCTGTTCGTGTATCCGTTCGCGCAGCGCTACTTCGTGAGGGGAATCACCCTCGGCTCCGTCAAGGGCTGAGCCTGGAATCCGCCGGATTGGCCGCGCCGGCGGGCGGTCCGGCGGACTCCAGGAGCGGTGGGACGGGCCGCCAAGCGGTTGCCGCAGGCCCCGGCTATCTGGGCGTTGCGGCAGCCCGCCGCGCGGGCGCATACTGACCGGACGAGCCGCGCGCCGCGGCGCCGGCAATCCCGAGAGAAGGAGGCGTTGCATGAGGCAATCGCTATCCCGTCTGAGCACCCTGGCACTCGTGCTGATGGTGGCCGCCGCCGGCGCGGTGTCGGCCGAGGGGCCGGTCATCACCTGGTCCGGGTTCTACGAGTTCAACAAGAACGCCACGCCGGAGACCCTGGTCATGAAGTGGCTGGGCGAGGCGACCGGCACGACCATCCAGCCGATGCACGTCGAGCAGGGGGACATGTCCACCTGGTGGAGCACGACCCTGGCGTCGCTGGATTTTCCGGACGTCATGCAGTACTTCGGCACCATGGGGGACGACCCGAACATCTACGGGCCGCAGGGCCTGTTCGTCGCCCTGGACGTCGAGCGCGAGGCGGGCAACATGCCCAACCTGGACCGCGTGTACGCCGCGTGGGACATCGACAACTATCAGCGCTTCGCGCCGGACGGCCACGTGTACCTGGCGAACCGGCTGGACACGCGCTTCCTGGCGCCGCGGGTGCCCGGGTTCGTGCTGCGCAGCGACCTGATGGAGGCGGCCGGCTTCGACCCGAGCGTGCCCGATCAGTTCACGGATATCGACCAGGTCCAGGAGGCGATCCTGGCCATGAAGCCGCACTGGGACGCGATGTTCGGCGGTCCGACCACCGGCATGCACACGCGCGGCGACCGCGGCATCCGCAACAGCGGCCAGTTGCCCCGCGTCATGTACAAGGACGAGTTCGCGGCCGACACGGCCATGCAGATGGAGCCGGACAACGTCTGGCGCTTCGGGCCGCTGAACCCGCGCTTCAAGCGCGCCACCGAGTTCCTGCGCGCCATGCACGAAGCCGGCATCCTGCACCCCGATTACCTGACGATGGCGGAGAAGGACCAGCGGCGCCTGGACTGGGACGAGGGCAAGACCATGTTCTGGTGGGGCACCTGGGCCTCCAGCATCGAGCCGACGCAGGCCGAGCGGTACTGCACCCAGGGCACCGGCGGCGACCAGTTCTGCGGCTTCTCGTCCTATCCCGTGGTCGCCCCCCAGGTGAACGGCGAGGACGTCTGGATCCGCCAGCGCGGCATCGCCGGTCCCAAGGCGCTGCTGTCCGCACGCGGCGACAACGTGGCCGCGGCGGTGGCGCTGCTGGACTTCATGTACAGCGACGAGGGCGCCACGCTGAACAGCTACGGCCCCGAGGGCTACGCGTGGGAGTGGGACGACACCCCCGGCAACGACTGGCACCGCCGCTGGACGCTGTGCTGGAGCGGCGCCTACCCGAAGGTGGAGTGCGAGGAGAACGACCCCGACCGTTCCAAGACGCGCGGTGAGATGATCGGCGAGGGACCGCAGATCATGATGCAGGGCGGCCCGAGCGACACCTGGGGCATGGACTGGACCAACTACTACTGGGATCCCGCCGATCCGGACGGCCGCAAGGCGGCCCGCGCCGCGACCCTGAAGATCTGGGACGAGTGGCGCGAGGCCGGCACCTGGGACGTGCCGCCGGCACCGAGCTTCGGCTTCAGCCCGGACGAGCTGGATGAGAAGGCGCAGTTGGAGCAGCAGCTCCACACCTACGTCGACGAGCAGATCGCCCGCTTCATCAACGGACAGAACAACATGGACAGTGACTGGGACCGCTTCATCAGCCGCATCGAGCGCCTGGGCGCCGAGGAGTTGGAGGAGATCTACAACACCGCCATGAACCGGTACCTGGACCAGGCGGGTATCAAGCTCTGAGCTTCGCTTCCTGAAGAGCGATGCCGACGGCCAGGCTGAAGCCACGCTTCGGTCTGGCCGTCTTTTTTTGACATGACATCCAGGGACTGGAAGCAGGGAGGGCGGTGCGCCGCCGCGGTGCTCGCCTGGATCGCTCTCTGTACCGGGGCTCACGCCGATGGAGCCGCGGTCGACGTCAGTGTCGAGGTCCGGCGGTTCCTCCCGCGGTCGGGGTGCGAAGCGGCGTTCCGGGCGCACGACCTGGACCACCGGACGCTGCCGTCCGGACTGCCGATCGAGCTGTTCGACAGCCACGGCGCCGGCGTCGCCGCGGGTGACCTGGACGGCGACGGCGACCTCGACCTGGTGCTCACCAACCTGGCGGGGCCGGTCTCCCTGCTGTGGAACGAGGGCGGCCTGCGTTTCCGCCGGCAGATCGTGCCCATCCGCCACACGCGCGCGGTCACCGTGGTCGACGCCGACGGCGACGACCTGCTCGACATCGCCTTCACCCGCGGCAACGGCCCGCCCGAGCTGTGGCGGCGCGATACGCTGGACGGCGAGTTCGATCGCCTCTTTCACCCCGCCCCGGTCGAGACCGCTTACGTGATGGCATGGGGCGACCTGGACGGCGACGGCGACCTGGACCTGGTGACGGCGACCTATGACGCGGAGCTGGTGAAGAACCTGGGCATCGGCCATGGAGCGGGAGGCGTCTTCTACCACGAGCGCGTCGCCAGCGGCCTGCGCACGACGCGCCTGGCCGACCGGGCGGAGGCGCTGGCGCTGCTGCTGGTCGACCTGGACGGCGACGGCCGCCTGGACATCCACGTCGGCAACGACTTCGCGCTGATCGACCAGGTCTGGCTGCGGGCCGACGGGGGCTGGACGGAGGCGATGCCGTTCCGGGCGATCAGCCGCAACACGATGAGCCTGGACGCCGGCGACGTGGACGCGGACGGCGAGGAGGAGCTGTTCGCGGCCGACATGAGCCCGTACTCGGCCGAGCTGGCCCGCCACTACCTGACCGTGATGATGAAGATGGCCGAGGTCCCCGGCGAGCAGGGCGATCAGCAGGTGATCGCCAACGTGCTCCTGTCGCGGGAGGAAGACGGGCGGTACCGCAACAGTGCGCGCACGGCCGGCGTGGCCTCCAGTGGATGGAGCTGGTCGGCCAAGCTCGGCGATCTGGATCACGACGGCGCGCTCGACCTCTACGTGGTCAACGGCATGGCCGGCAGCGAGCAGTTCCCGTATCTGCCGGACGGCGAGCTGATCGAGCAGAACCAAGCGTACCGCAACATCGGTGAGGGTCGCTTCACGCCGGCTCCGGAATGGGAGCTCGCCTCGGAGCGCAGCGGACGCGGCATGGGAATGGTCGACCTGGACCTGGACGGCGACCTCGACATCGTCGTCAACAACCTGGCCACGCCCGCGCAGCTTTTCGAGAACCGGATGTGCGGCGGCTCCGCGGTGCAGGTCGAGCTGCGCCAGGGCGGCGCCAACACGCGGGCGATCGGCGCCGTGGTGCGGCTGCGCACCGCCGCCGGCGTGCAGCGCCGCGACGTGCGCTCCGCGAGCGGGTACCTGTTCGGCGACCCGCAGCGCGTGCACTTCGGCCTGCCGAGCGATGCCGTGCTTCAGACCCTGGAGGTGCGCTGGCCCGACGGGGCCGTGTCGACGATCGACGATCCGCCTGCCGGCGCGTTGCTCACGATCAGGAGAAAGCCCTCCTGACGCCGCGTTCCAGGTCCCGTGCGGCGCTGCTCCTGGGCGCGATGGGAGTCGGCGCCGCGGCCATCGCGGTGGCCGTTGCGCTCGCGCGCGAAGCCGATGATCCCGAACAGGAGGCATGGCAGGCGCTCCCCGACGTCCCCGAGATCGTCGTCTCGAGCTGCACCGGCTGCCACGGCCCCCCCGACCCGGGCGAGCTGGCGCGCGCCGACTGGCTGAAATCGCTCGCCCGCATGCGGGCGATCATGGCCGAGCGGGCCGCGCTCGAGCTCACGGACGACCAGTACCTGGAGGTGTGGCGGTACTTTCGCAACCGCGCGCCGGACGCTCTTCCCTTGCTGCCCGCGGATCCGCTCGACTCCCCCTTGATGTTTTCCGCCGAGCCCGTCGCGCCGCCCGGGTCTGTGCCTCCACTGATCACCTCGGTGCGGACCGTGGACGTCGACGGAGACGGCTCGGTCGAGGTCCTGGTAAGCGATGCCCGGCGCAACACCGTCTCCGTTCTGGCGCGGGCCGGCGATGGGTGGACGGAGGCGGTGCTGGCCGATGTCGCGGCCCCGGCCCGTGCGGCGGTGCTCGACGCCGACGGGGACGGCGACCAGGACCTGGCCGTGGCGTCCCTCGGCAGCCTGGCGCCCACGGACGGGCTGGTCGGGGGCGTCGTGCTGCTGGAGCGCGGCCCCGGAGGCTACACGCGGCGGGTGCTGCTGCAGGACGTGGGCCGCGTGGCGGACGTGCGGGCGGGAGACTTGGACGAGGACGGCGACCAGGACCTGGCGGTGGCGGTGTTCGGTCACGTGGCCGTCGGTTCGATCGGCTGGCTGGAGCAGCAGGCGGCGGGAGACTTCGCCTACCACGAGCTGGAGGAGGTCGCCGGCGCCAGCCACATGCCGGTGGTCGACATTGACGGCGACGGCCATCTCGACGTCGTCGCGCTCGTCTCGCAGGCCAGCGAACGCATCGACGCCTTCCTGGGCCGCGGTGACGGAACCTTCGTGAAGCGGACGCTGTACCGGGCGCCGACGCCGCTGTTCGGCTCGTCCGGGATCGCGCCGGTCGACCTGGACGGCGACGGGGACCTGGACCTGCTCTACAGCAACGGTGACGCGTTCGACGTGCCGGCGGCGCGGTCGACGACCATGCTGCGCCCGTACCACGGCCTCCAGTGGCTGGAGAACCGGGGCCGGCGCGGCTTCGTCCGCCACGACCTGCTGCGTTTCTACGGCGCGTTCAGCCCGATTCCGGCCGACCTGGACGGCGACGGCGACCTCGACATCGTGGCCACCAGCCTGGTGAGCGACTGGGCCGATCCCTCCCGCCGGAGCCTGATCTGGCTGGAGAACGACGGCGCGCAGCAGTTCACCCCCCACGGGATCGCGGGTGCGCCGACCCACCTGGTCACCGCCGACGTCGCCGATCTGGACGGTGACGGCCGTCCGGACATCGTCGCGGGCGGGCTGCACATGTTCGGCCCCTACGACCGGCTCGGCCGCGTCACGCTCTGGGCCAGCGGAGGATCTCGGGGCCGGGCCGCCGGGCCGCCAGGCCGCTGAGGCGCTTGTCCCGCGGGGAAGCGCGGGACTACAGTGGAGCCTCTGACGGAGGCTGTCGATGGGCTGGGAAGAGTTCAAGACCGGCGCGATTCGATACTTCACCGTCCTGGGCGTCATCGTCGCGATCATCCTGCTGGTCGCCGCGTACTCGCTGCGCGGCAAGATCATCAGCAAGGTCTACGAGCACCGGGCCGGCCGGCAGGTGGTCGGCGTCTGGGAGGCGGAGCGCGATTCGCGGACGCTCGAGCAGATTCCGCAGATGCGCGCCCGCTGGGTGTTCGACGAGAGCACCTTCAGCCTGACGACCGACTACTTCTTCGCCGAATCGAACGAGTGGCGGCGCGTGCACGAGATGCGCGGCGACTACGAGTTCATCAAGCGCGGCGGCCTGAACCCGTCCCAGTTGGCGTTGAGCAACATCACGGTTCGGCGCTCGGACAAGGAGACGAGCGTCGGGGATCCGATCGACCTGCGGCGCGCCCTGCGTCTGGACCCGATCGACGAAGCGGAGGACACCTGGGGAGCGCCGCGCATCGACTATCCCGACCTGACCGTGCGCTTCTCCAGGGACAGCCAGGTGCTGACGATCGGCACCAACCTGATCGGGGTCGCCAACTACGACAAGGTGGACTGATCGGCAGGGGCGGGTCCGGCCACGCCGTCGCTATCCTCCCTCGTCGATAAATAATCGACATATCCTGTCGTTATCTGTGATACTAATGAGCACGTGATCTTCTCCGCGCCGGAGGTGACCGCGGCCGACGAGCGCGTCCTCGGGCGCATCGGGCAACGTCGTGAGGAGTTGCGCTTCTACCTGCATCGGCCGCGGCGGTGGTACGGGACGCTTCGCCGGGTGACCGAGGCGCGCGCGATCCAGGGATCGAACTCCATCGAGGGATACCACTCCAGCGTCGAGGACGTGGCCGCCATCATGGACGGGGAGGAGCCCGGCGCCGCCGATGCGCCCACGCGCGCCGCGATCGGCGGTTACCGGGACGCCATGACGTACGTCATCAACCTGGCTCCCACGGCGCCCACCATCGACGCATCGCTGCTGAAGTCCCTTCACTTCATGATGCTCAAGCACGACCTGGACAAGGCCCCTGGCCAGTGGAGGCCCGGCGACGTTTCGGTGAGGAACCCGGATGGCGACGTCGTGTACTCGGCACCCGACAGAGACATGGTAGAGCCTCTGATGGAAGAGCTGACCGAGCAGATCGCCCGCCGTGACGCACCGCTTCCCGTCGTGGCTGCCATGGCCCACCTGAACCTGGCCATGATTCACCCGTTCAGCGATGGCAACGGCCGGATGGCGCGTTGCCTGCAGACGTTCGTGCTGGCGAGCGACGCAACGCTCAGCCCCGAGTTCGCAAGCATCGAGGAATACCTGGGACGCAACACCCTCGCCTACTACGACGTACTTGCGGAGGTCGGGCAGGGCAAGTGGTCCCCCCGTCGCAGTGCCGGTCCATGGGTCCGTTTCTGTCTGACGGCCCATTATCGGCAGGCAGCCACCCTGCTCCGTCGGGTGCGGGAAACCGAGGCGCTGTGGGACCGGTGCGAACAGGTCGCGGCCTCCCATCGACTGCCCGACCGGGTGGTGGGCGCCCTCTGCGACGCCGGCCGCGGCTGGAGGCTGCGGCGCCCGCTCTACATGAAGACGGTTGCGAGCTCAACCGGAGAGGAGATCACCGCGGCGTCAGCGACGCGTGACCTGGCCGCCATGGTGAACGCCGGCCTGCTGGTTCCCTCGGGCGAGAAACGCGGGCGCACCTACCGAGGGACGGAGGTGGTGCGCTCCCTGTGGCGGGAGATACGCCACGTGCGCTTGGTGGACACGGCGGAAGACCCCTACCGCTCCGATTGAGGTCCGGATCAGGAGCCTGCGATGGTCGGTGTTCGGCAGCGGTCGGCCATCACAGCAGAACGGGCCTGCCGAGCTCGGTTGACCGGATCGCGGCCAGCGCGACCTGCAATGAGGCGCGTCCCTCAGCGGCGGTGACGCTGGGCTGCCGGCCGGCGGCGATGCCCTTCAGGAAGTCCTCGATTTCCTCGGCGATGGCGTGGCCGAAGCTGGGCCGTTCGTAGCGTTCTCCGGCCAGGCAGACCGCCAGTCCCTGCTCGACCAGGTCGACGCGCGCGGTGCCGCGGGTGCCGATCACCTCCAGCTTGATGTCGCCGCCGCGCGGGATCTCCCGCGGCAGCACCCAGCCGCTCTCCACGCAGGCCACGGCGCCGCCGTCCAGGCGGCCCACGGTGAAGGCGACGTCCTCCACGTCGTATCCCCTGGCTGAGAGCAGGCCGCTGCGCGCTTCGGTATGCACCTGCGCGAATTCGCATCCCGTCAGCCAGCGGATGGCGTCGTAGTCGTGGATGCCCAGGAAGAGCTGCACCGACACGCGGCCGCGCAGGTTGTCCTGCGACGCGCTGGAGGTGATGCGGCGCGCGTGCAGGCTGATCGGATCGCCGAGCGCGCCGTCGTCGAGCATCCGCTTGACGCGCACGTAACGCGGATCGAAGCGGACGATCTGCGCGACCATGAGTTGTCCGGGGGAAGTTTCCGCGGCCGCGACGATCCGGTCGGCGTCCGCCATGGTGGTCGCGATCGGCTTCTCCAGCAGCACGTGCTTGCCGGCCGCCAGCGCGGCAAGGGTCGGCTCGACGTGGTCGGCGTCGGGGGTGCAGATGCTGACCGCCTCCACCTCGGACCGGTCCAGGAGCTCTTCGATGCTCGCGAACGCGGCGGCGCCGGCCTCGTCAGCCACTGAGCGGGCCGTGGCGGGGCGGGCATCGAACACGCCGACCAGGTGCGAGCGCGGCTCGGCGGCGTAGGTACGGGCGTGGATGGCGCCCATGTAGCCGACGCCGACCACGGCGACGCCGATCACGGAGCCGTCCGGCCGGCCGGTCAACCGGGCGCCACGCCGTGCATGTTCCAGCCGGCCAGGCTCAGAAGCGGCTGGATCGCGCGGTCCTGCTCCAGCAGCTCGGGCCGCACGTCGTGCAGCGCCGCGCAGCGCTCCTTGAGCTCCCGTTCGGTCAGCGGCGTCCCCAGCGGCGGCTCGCCGGCCGCGTGCCAGCGGTCGATCTCGTCGCGGTGACCCAGGCGGCGCAGAGCGTTCCAGTACCCGCGGTGGTGGTCGCGCTGGTAGCTGTCCCAGAAGAACAGATGCTCGCTGCCGGCGTCGTAGAGCATCTTCGCCATACGGCGAAAGTCCTCCGGAGGCATGAAGCGCGGCATGATGTTCATGGCCAGCCGGCACGTGGTCCCGGCGACCGCGTCCGCGAACGGGCGCACCTGCTCGGGGCCGCTCCAGGTGTCGGTGGGCACGGGCAGCGCATAAGGCGCGCTGCTGTATGGCATCACCGTGTCCACCAGGCCTTCGTGCGCCCACGCGGCCACGTCGATGCCGAAGAACAGGTTGTCCTCGACGGAGCCCAGGATGCAGGCGGAGATCTCCACCGGCGCCCCGCGGGCGGAGCCCTCGTCGGCCATGGCCTGGCGAACGCGCCGCATGAATGCGGTGAGCACGTCGGCGCGGTAACTCAGCCACTGCGGATCGTCGGCCGGTATCCGGAACGCATCCTTTCCGGTCGCCGCCGTGAACCCCTCGGTCAGGGGCGCCTCGTAGTCCAGGTAGGGCGGGCGGCGGTTGTAGAGCAGCGTGACGCCGTCGACGGGGTAGGCGCGCACCACCTCGCGCAGGACGGAGATGCAGTACTCCTGCACCTCCGGGAACGCGTAGGACAGGCGTGCCTGATCGCGGCCGTCGCGGTCCTTGCAGCGCCACTCCGGGTGGCGGTCGTAGAGGCCGTCGGCGAAGGCGTAGTCGATCAGCGGCGGCGGATAGGTCCACCCGGCCAGCCGGTAGGCGGCGTGGAAGCCCAGGCCCATGCCGTGCGCGTAGCTGGCCGCCTCCCCGAACGGGTCGATGCCGGCGGCCACCAGCCGGTTCCAGCCCTCGTGCTGGTAGCGGTCCCACTTGCGCCCGTAGTCGGGCGGTTCGATCTGGTCCAGGGTGCGACCGATCCGGCTGGGATAGTTCATCAGGTCGCCGGAACCCATCTCCCAGTGGATGCGGTCGAAGTCGCTGTCCCGGTACGACTCGAGTTCCTCCCGGATCGCGTCGACCGTGCCGGCGCGCAGCACGTTGCTGATGTCGGTGTGACCCTGCAGCCGCTTGTGCGACCGGTCGGCGCGGTCCGTGCGGACGAGCGCTGCCTCCTCGTCGGTGAGCGGCACCAGCTTGACGTAGGCGATCCGCGCCGGGGCATGGTCGCCCAGCTCAGGATGGTCGCTGGTGCCCGCGCGCAGGCGGTACTGGGAGAAGGTGATCTCCTGGTCGGTCAGGTCGGCGACCTTCCAGAAGATTTCCTCCAGGCGGCGGCGCTTGAGGTGCCCTCCTGGGTCCCATTCGAGGATGGAGAAGGACTGATCGCCGGTAAGCTTGGCCCGCAGCCATACGACGTCGCCGGTGGAGTTATGCCAATCGATCTGCCCGATGTCGCTGGGATGGATGCCGATCGAAATGGCATGCGGGCCGCGGAGGTCCAGCGGACAGGTGACATCGGGCGCGCCAGTTTCCGGGTTGGCCATGAGCATCGTGCCACTGAACGCCGGCGTCTCGTAGGGCAGGGTGCGCCAAGCGCCGCGGCGGGACTCCGTGCTCAGGGCGTCGGCAGGAGCGCAGCGATCCAGGTCCGAGACGTAGATCGGAGGCAAGGTGAATGCGCGGTCGCCGATCAGGTCGGGTGGAGATGCCATGACGGCTGCGCTACGGAGTCTGTCCGACGCGCCGGGAGGCCGGCAAGGCATCGCCAGACGACCGCGCCAGCATGTCCGCCGTGACGCCGAACACGTCTCGGAGGCGCTTCTGTACCTGCGGGTCGCGGAAATGCGGGCGCCAGACGAGCTCGCTCAGCGAATCGCTCACCACGCAGAGCCCCGCTGCGGCGACGCCGCGCACCTGTGCCGCGGCGTACACGGCGGCAAGCTCCATCTCCACCGCCAGCACGCCCCCGGCCTGCATCTCCCGCACCTCGGCCTCGGTCTCCCGGAAGGGAGCATCGGTGGTCCAGGACGTGCCGCTCACGGCGTCGATCTCGGCGGCCGCCAGCGCTCGCCGGCAGGCAACCAGCAACTCGGGGTCAGCCCGAGCTTCCGCTTCCGCCGCGAGATAGTGGTAGGAGGTGCCTTCGTCCCGGATCGCACGATCGCACGCCAGCACGTCTCCAGGGTCGAGGCCGGGCTGCAGCGCGCCCGCGTACCCGACCACCACAATGCGCCGCGCACCCAGCGCGAACACACATCTCCAAACAGACCGCCGCCGCCGGCGCTCCGACTCCGAATCCGCCGGCAACGGCGACCGGAGCGTCGCCGCGATCCAGGACGATGAACGGCGCGCGATCGCCGGTCTCCTTGTGCAAGGGGGCGGCGTTCAACTCCCGCCACAGGCTCTTCTGATAGAGGAGGATCAGGTCAGGCGGACACTCCGGCGGAGCGCCCTGCCGGCCAGCCTCGATCGCCCGGCGGGCCGTGATGATCGCCCGGCTGCCGTACTTGGCGGGACAGTGCGGAAGTGGCATGGCCGATCCTACCGGACACGTGATCGCGGCGACAGCGGCAGTACGTTATCGCCGTCCAGCGGGCGTCAACCGGTTCGGCCGTCGCCGGCGCTCGTCTCCCAGACCGACTTCAGAGTCTCCTGTACGGTCGCCAGATTCGCGAAGAGCGTCCGAGCCGCGTGGGCGCACTGGAACCAGAAGCGATTCAGGGAATCTTGCAGCTCGACGGGGCGCGTGTAGTGCTGTTTGACGCCGTACATGCTTCGAATGAGCTGCACGAGCCACACGTGAGGAGCGAAGCCGATGTCGTGGACGGAAACCCTGTGTGCTCTGCAGTACTCCCGTATCAGAACGGATGCCTTGTCGATCCATCCCGATGACGTGAAGTTCTCCGGGCCAAAAGCGACTCTCCCGACTTCGTAGGCAATCAGGAAGGGCCTGGGCGGTTGGAAGTCGACCACGGCAGAAATCCTGCCGTCCCTGAACATCACGTTCGGGAGGCCATAGTCGCTGTGTATCACCTGCGTTGTGAGGATGGGGAGGGCTTGCAGGATCCTGGGAACTTCCCGAACGAGCTGTTGGCGCTCGATCAGCAGGGGAAGTGTCCGTCTGTCGAAGTCGTCGGGCTCGGCCTTTCGGCGGATGATCTCCACGTAGCGCTCGACTTCGCGCAGCTTGTCGGCGGCGTCGAATCCGAGCCAACGCGATGTCTCGGATGGGAGCGGCGACTCGATCGTGCTGAAGTGACGATGGATGTCGCCGAGGACTCCACCCGCCTGCGCCATCTGTTCAAGTGACAGGGATCGCGTCGCGGTGCATCCAGCCGCCCATTCGAACAGGGCGAACATCGTGTCGCCGCACGTGCAGATCAGGTCCTCGGAGCGAGTCGCGATGACCCGCGGAGTCGGTATGCCGCAGTCGCGCGCGAACATGGAGAGTTCGAGGGCCTGTCGTTCTTCGTCCGCGTTTGTGTGCCCGGAATACTCCTTGACGAAGAACCTGCCCTCCGCGGTGCGCAGGGACCAGTTCCGGGTTCCACATCCTGCGTACACGCGGCTCATCGACAGCGGTCGCAGGGAGTAATTGCGGGCTATATCGGCAAGAATCGCATCCCGCTTGTCAGTCACCACGCGCCAGGAGCTCGATCAGATCCTCGTTCCACTCGATGCCGAGGCCGGGGCGATCGGACATCACGATGCGACCGTCGCGGAACTCCGGCGGCGCGACCAGCTCGTCGGTCAGCAGCGCGGGGCCCATCTCCACGATCTGCCCGTTGGTGACCGCCGCGACCGCGACCGCCCCCAGGTGCGCATCGCCGTGCGGCGCCATCGGCAGGTGGTGCGCGCCGGCGTAGGCGGCGATCTTCACCCACTCGGTGAGCCCGCCGCAGACGTTGGGATCGGCCTGGATGTAGTGCGCGGCGCGCGCGTCGATCAGGTCGCGGAAGCCCCAGCGGGTGAACTCGTTCTCGCCGCTGGCGATCGGGATCGGCTGCGCGCGGGCAAGCGCCGCGCTGCCCTGCACGTCGTCCGCGTGCACGGGCTCCTCGAACCAGTAGGGGTCGTGGCGCTCGACCAGCCGCGCGAAGCGCAGCGCGGTGGCGAAGTCCCAGGCGTTGTTCGCGTCGATCATGAGATCGACGTCCGGTCCGACCGCCTCGCGCACGGCGCCCACCCGCTCCGCGTCCTCGCGCAGCGTCACCCCCGCCCAGCCGATCTTCATCTTCACCGCGCGGAAGCCCAGCTCGACCGCATGCGCGGCCTCGGCCGCCAGCTCGGCCAGCCCCTTGCCTTCCTGGTAGTAGCCGCCGGCCGCGTATGCGGGAAGCTCGCGCTGCGCGCCGCCGAGCAGCTTCCACGCGGGCTGGCCGGCTACCTTTCCGCGCAGGTCCCAGAGGGCGTTGTCGATCGCCGACATCGCGCGAATGTGCTCGCCCTTGGCGACCGGCTTGCGCCAGTTCCCCTGGTACATGCGCTGCCAGAGCGCGTCGGCGGCAAGCGGATCCTGCCCCGTCACCACGGCGGCCAACTGATCGATGAGCGCCCGGTTCGGTCCCGGTCCCGGCGCCATGCCAACCGCCCCGTCGTCGGTGGTGACGGTGAGCCGCGAGAATCCCTTGCGCCGCGGGCGGGGCGGATAGCCGATGATCCCGTTCCAGAGACCGGGCTCGGGATCGCCGTACGAGAACGCGCTCAGCGTGACGCCCGTGATACGCATGATGCCACTGTACGCCGGCCACGCAGGGCCTGAAACCCTGCATGCCGGTCCGCCGTCCAAGCGCCACGCCTTGCCGGGTGCGGACAATCCTCGCATATTGTCCGCATTCTGTGCGGAGAATTGAGAAGTGTACCTGTGGGAGCGGGGCGATTGGCCGGCGTTTCGGTGGGATGCCGACGCCCTGCTGTCGCCGCTGGCTGATGCCAGAGGCCGGCACGGACGGTTGCTGGGTGCGATGAGCCAACTCGGCTTCGACCTCAAGATCGAATCGGAGCTGCAGGCGACCACCAAGGATGTCGTGAAGACCTCGGAGATCGAGGGGGAGACGCTGGATCCGGCCGTCGTGCGCTCGTCGGTGGCCCGGCGCCTTGGCATGTCGGCTGGAGGCGCGTCGGTCTTCGACCGGACCGCCGACGGGGTCGTCGAAATGGTGCTCGACGCCACGCAGCACTACGGCCGGCCACTGAGCCCGGAGCGTCTTCGGGGATGGCACGCGGCGCTGTTTCCGACCGGTTACTCCGGTGTCCGCAAGATCACGGTCGCCGACTGGCGGACCGATCGCGACGGCCCCATGAGGGTCGTTTCCGGGGCGATGGGCAGAGAGCGGGTCCACTTCGAAGCGCCTCCGGCGGAACGCGTCGCGACCGAGATGGACCGGTTTCTCACCTGGTTCAACGACCGTCCGTCGATGGATGCCCTGTTGCGCAGCGCCGTCGCGCATTTGTGGTTCGTCACCATCCATCCGTACGACGACGGCAACGGCCGCATCGCCCGTGCCATCGCCGACTTGGCGTTGGCGCAGATGGAAGGAACGGGGCAGCGGTTCTACAGCCTGTCAGCGCAGATCCGGCAGGAGCGGTCGCGTTACTACCGGACGCTGGAGACGACCCAGCGGGGAACGTTGGACGTCACCGAATGGCTGGCGTGGTTTGTCGCCTGTTTCGGCCGCGCGATCGACGAAGCCGAGACGGAAAGACGTACCGTCCTCGCGAAAGCGGAGTTCTGGCGGCGCTACGCGCATGAGACGTTCTCCGTTCGGCAGAAGACCGTGCTCAACCGCGTAATGGATCGCTTCGTCGGGAAGCTGACGGCGAAGAAATGGGCGAGTTTGGGGAAGTGCTCCATCGCCACGGCGCAGCGCGACATCAACGGTCTGCTCGCGCGAGGCTTCCTGATCCGCAATCCGGGCGGCGGCAAGCGCACCAGCTACCGGATCGCCGGGGCTCAGGATCCGCAATCGGGGAGTTGATCAGCCTCCCGTCCGTGGGCCCCTCAGCGTACCAGCCGCCTGAAGCCCTCCACCGGCAGCGGACCGCGCAGCCGCTCGGCGACATCACCCTTGCGGATCGCGTCGGCAAGCTCGGCCATGACCGGCCCCATCGCCTCTTCGTACCGGTCCAGCACCTCCTCCGTGTGCGCCACCGAGCAGTAGATCGTCGGCGGGGCCAGGAAGCCGCGCTCCAGCATCAGGTGCGTGTACAGCGTGCTGAGCTCGCTCGCCTGCTCGTGGTCGAAGGTGGCGCTCGCGCCGCACGGGTAGGTGTCGCTGACGACCATGGGCACCCCGGCGGCATCGGCCTGCCGGCGCCACGCCGCCTTGACCCGCTCCCCCACCGCGGCCACCAGCGCCGGCACGTCGAGCTGCTGCGTCATCTTCTTTACCGCTGCCACCGCCGCCGCCGGGCCCACGCCCTCGGTCCAGTAGCTCGAGGAGATGAACGAGTGCTCGGCGCCCTCCATGGCGGCCGCGGTGCCGATCACGGCGCCGATGGCGTGGCCGTTGCCCAGACTCTTGCCGAACGCGGCCAGGTCGGGGTTCACCCCGAAGCGGGCGTGCGCGCCGGCGCGCTCCAGGCGGAAGCCGATGGACGTCTCGTCGAAGATCAGCATCGCGCCGACGCGGTGCGCCTCGTCGCGGATGTGCTCCAGGTAGCCGGGGTCGGGGTCCTTCCCCCGGCACGGTTCCATCACGACGGCAGCCAGCCGGTCGCCGTGCTCGGCGATGATGCGGTTGAACTTCTCCAGGTCGCCCCATTCGAAGACCTGCGCCGTGCCGCGCAGCTCGCGCGGCACGCCGAGCGGCTCCAGGCCCGGCATCAGGTGGCCTCGGAGCGCGTCGCTCTCGCCCAAATTGGCCGCCAGGTACCAGTCGTGCCATCCGTGGTAGCCGCTGATCGCCACCACGGAGCGGTCGGTGGTCGCGCGGGCGATACGCACCGCCACGGTCATGGTCTCGCCGCCGGTGCGCGCCAGCCGTACCCGTTCCGCCCAGGGGTGGAGGCCGCACAGGAGGTCGGCCAGCTCCAGCTCCTCGCGCGGGTTGAGCGTCGAGCAACTCCCCAGGCTGACCCGCCGGATCACCGCGCGGGTGACGTCCGGGTCGCGGAACCCCAGGATGGTCGCACCGATCCCGTGCGAGGAGCAGTCGAAGAAGTGGCGTCCCGCCTCGTCCCACACCTCGCAGCCGCGGGCCTCGCGGAAGTAGGGCGGCCACTGCCCGGGCGCCATGCGGTCCGGGTTCTTGCTGAGCAGGTGATTGCCGCGCGGGATGATGGTGAGCGCGCGCTCGTAGCTCTTCTGCCCCATCTCGGGATCGACTGCTCGGAGACCCAGCAGCCGCTCCGCGTTGTCGCAGAACACGTCCTGCAGGTCGGCCTCGTTCAGTCCGAACCGGTCGGCCGCGTGGAGGATGGCGCGCACCTCCTCCAGGCCGACCTGGATCGGCTGCCCGAAGAAGGCGTGGTCGTTCCACTCGACCTGGTCGGTGGCGACCCACGCGAACCCGCTGCCGAGCGTGATCGAGCGCCCGCGCTGGTGTGAGACCGGAAAATCGGAGCCGTACAGAAGCCGGCGCGGCCCGAACTCGTCCAGGATGGCGGCCATGGGCTCCGCCTCGCAGATCGCGGAGGTGTCGAACCAGACGTTCTGCAGGCCGCGCAGCGAGGCGATTGACTTCGTGGTGTTCGGGCCGTGGAAGCCGCGCGCGGCGTGCGCCAGGATGAGCTGAGCGTTCGGGAACCGCTCGCACTTCTCGCGGATCTGGCGCTGGTTCTCCGGGTCGTCCAGCGCGGGGTCGCGCACGATGTGCAGCATGATGAACCAGCCGCGCTCGTCGGCGACCCGCCACGTCCAGTCGGGCAGGAACTCGTCGATGTAGGATTGCTGCGTGTCCTCGCGGGCGCTGTAGCAGTGGTAGCACTTGAAGCCGCCGACTCCCTCGCCGTCCAGGTCTCCTTCCACCTCCGCCAGCGTGGTGCTCGCAGCGACCAGGTACGCCCGGATGGCCCTCGGATGCCCGGCGGTCTGCTCGGCGACGTACGCGTTCTTGGGGCCGATCGGCAGATCCGGCGCCGGAAAGGGCAGGACCAGGGCGCCCGCCATCCGCTCCGGGCCGCCGAGCTGCGCGCCGACCAAGTCCCGCCAGTCGTCCAGGCCGACCCGCTCCGGTCCCCACTCCAGCATCGGGCCCACGCTCGGAAAGTGTTCTATATCATAGAGATGCATGTGAGCGTCGAAGACGCGCGGGGGGATGCGCGCCGCCAGCTCCGCCGCTGCCGCGCGATCCTCCTCGGTGGTGGTCCAGCCGGTTTCCAGCCGGTCTTCGGTGAGCATCGGGGCCTCCTTGGTCGATCGGTGCAAATCGTACCATGACGGGTTGCCACAACTTTCAGAATCTGCGATTGTTTGTTCCATGAAAGTTCTAGCAGCTCTTCTGACTATCGCACTCGTCGGAGCGGCGGCTGCCTGGGCCAAGACCGGCAGCTTCACGTACGACGACGGCTCGACCTACGAAGGCGAGTTCGAGGATGGCAAGGTCCACGGCCAGGGCACCTACACCTGGGCGGACGGAACGATGTACGAAGGTGCATTCGAGTCCGGTCTGCCGCACGGTGAAGGCCGGCTCACGTGGCCTTCGGGCGCCATGTACGAAGGGCCGTTCCAGGCTGGCGAGATGGCCGGTACCGGCATGATGACCTGGCCGAGCGGCGCCTCGTATGAAGGCAACTTCACCGCCGGTCGCATCAACGGCTACGGCACGCTGACTTGGCCCGACGGCCTGACCTACAGCGGCATCTTCGTGACCGAGACGATCGAGGGCACGGGCATGCTGATGTGGACCGACGGCACCAGCTATGAAGGCGACTTCATGGCCGGCAGCATCGACGGCTCCGGCATGATGAAGTGGCCTAGCGGTGACATGTACGAGGGCGGATTCATGGCCGGCGCGCCGAACGGCGAAGGCACCTATACCTGGGCCACCGGTTCCCGCTACGAGGGCATGTACGAGAATGGCATGGCAACCGGGGGCACCTTCTACGTCACGGACGAAGACGGCAGGGCCTGGCACTTCGTCGCGTCGCAGGACGCGGACGGGACCTGGATGGTCGACCATCCCGAAAGCCAGGAGATGTAAGAAGGGCCCGACAGGTCCGAAGCGACAGCGAAGATAGGACAGCCGAGCTGAGCGTATAAACGCGGGAGACGATGCTCCGGACGGTCGGAAAGACCGGCCGGGCATCGATCCCCGGTGAATTTGTCAAACCTTTTGTAGCGCGCACGCCGACGACGCGCCAGATCGCTGGCGCTGCTCACGGCGGCGCGCTTTGCTGTGTCTGGAGCGATCCGCGCGTCCGGTCAGGCGCTCCTGTACTCCTCCAGCACCCGGTCCATGATCCGGCCGGTGCGCGCGGCGCTCATGCCGGTGCTCGGGCAGCTCCCGAAGCCGCGGAGTTCGTCCACGATCGACTGGATCAGTGGCTGCTGTACGTGCTCGGGATGAGCGATCTCGGTGGGGGTGATACCGCCGGCGGTCGCGATCTCGAACGGGACGTCCCCGAAGGTCGAGTAGCGCAGAACGCCTCGGCTGCCGGCGATCTCGACCAGGTCGACCTCGTCCTGCGCGGTGAAGGCGAAGCGCGCCGTACCGACCACGCCGTCGCGGAAGCGCATGGCGAACGCCACCGCATCCTCCGCTTCATAGGCGCCGAGCTGGTTCACGGCGAAGCCACGGACCTCCTCGATCGGGCCGAGCAGGTGGTCCAGCAGGTCCAGCACGTGGGAGCCCATGTCCGCGAACAGTCCCCCGCCGGCGATCTCCGGCCGGTACCTCCACGGCAGCGGACCGGAGCCGAGAGCGGGATCCGGCGGACTGACGTACTGCGCCGTCACCGTCAGTGGCGTGCCGATGCTGCCGCCGAGCAACGCGTCGCGCACCGCCACGAAACGGGGCAGCATGCGCCGGTAGTAGGCGACGAACAGCGGCAGGCCCGCGGCATCGGCGGCGGCGTTCATGGCCCGGCACTCCCGGTGGGAGCAGGCCATCGGTTTCTCCACGTACACGGGCTTGCCGGCCGCCAACGCCTGCAGCGCATAGTCGTGATGGGACGACGGCGGCGTGGCGACGTAGACCGCGTCCACCTCGGCGTCGCCGATCAGCTCGGCCGCGTCGTCGTAGGCGCGGGGGACGCCGTGGCGGCGGGCGTAGTCGCGCGCCGCATCGCCGTTGCGCCGCATCACGGCGACCAGGCGTGATCCGCTGGCCTTGGCGAACCCCGGTCCGCTCTTGACCTCGCAGACGTCGCCGCAGCCGATGATCCCCCAGCGGATCGCGGGCGGCGGGCTCATCGCGCCGGCTCCGCGGGCGGCAGCAGCGCGCGCATGGCCGCCGTGTGGATCGCGCGCTCCGCGGAGCCGCGCAGTGTGCCGGCGGCCGGGTTCCCCTCGCGGGCGTAGGCATCCGCCTGCAGCGCCATGTCGATCTTGTCCAGGTCCTTGATCAGCCGGCCTTCCGGCGTGCGCCGCTCGGCGTAGTCCAGCCACGCGGCCATCAGCGTCCCGTCGGGGTCGACGTCCGCCAGGATCCGCCGCGCCGCCGCTTCCTCCTGCCGCTGCTTTTCGTGGCCGGGCACGCCGTCGGCGGGGGTGACGTCGCCGGTGAGCGCCTCCGCCAGGTCATGAATCACGGCGATGAGGGCTGCCCGCGCCGGATCGGCGCCGGTAGCGGAGGCGGTCACTGCGGCCAGCGCCGCCACGCCGAACGAGTGCGCGGCCACCGATTCGGGATCGGGGACCCCCCGTTGCACCCATCCTCTGCGCGGCATCCGCTTCAGGGCCGCGACGTGCGTGAAGAACGCCTGGAGCCTGGGAGCGGACATCGCTCCGGTTGCGGACATCGGTCTCGATTCGGTCACCGGTTGAGGGTAGGCCGAGCGGGGGTGTCTCGACTACCGTTGCGGACGGGACGCCATGGACGGGACGAACCGCTCGCTGCAACTGGTCCTGCAACGGGACGAGATCGAGCTTGCCGGCTACGCCGAGCAGGCGACGGTCGGCGATCTGATCGCCGCCCTGGACCGGGTCCGGCTCCGCCCCGGCCTGGCCACGGTCGGCTGCGCGGGCTGCGGTCTCTGCTGCCGCGACCGCGTGCCGGTGCTGGGCGCGGACCTGCCGCGACTGGAGCGGGCGCTCGGACTCAGCCGGGAACGGCTGCTGCGCGACCATCTGGAGCTGCCGGATCGCCCGGACCCGGACGAGCGCGCCGCCCGCATCGCCGACCTGGCGCGGCAGTTCCACGCCTCACCGGCGGAGGCGACGCTGCTCTACGAGTGGAACACCGGGGAGCCGATCGTGCCGAGACAGGGCGATGACGGCTTCTGCCACTGGCTGCAGGACCGCCGCTGCTCGGTCTATCCCGGCCGGCCGCTGATCTGCTCCTTCTACCTGTGCAACTTCGGCGACCGGCTGTCGGCCCTGTTCGACGCGATCGTTCGGCAGGGCGTGTGGCACAGCTACGTCGCGGTCGGCTGGATCGGCAGCGACGTCGTCGCGCACAATCCGTTCTTGTGGGCAGGAGACCCGAAACGGGCGCCGCTGGGCGCGTTCGACGTCGATGTGGCGCCGCTGCTGCAGCGCATGGCCGACACTTGGTAGGAGGAGTCCCAGGCTGAACTTGGACGTCGACCCGAAGCGTCATACTATGAGAGTGCGTCACAGATGAAACATGAGATTGAGCTACAGAGCCATTCAATCGTCGCAGTTGGCGATCTGAACCCAGCGATCTTCCAGCCGGCTTGGTTCGCTGGGGAAGGCCTGATCAACCGGGGTGAAGCGCAGGCAGCGCAGATTCAGATGATCAGCGCCCAAGCTGCCTTATTCGAAGTCGATTGGCTGAGCGTGCAGGTGTTGCCCGACCGGTTCGTGGCAACCACGACGAGTGAAGCGTATTTTCAGCACCTGCATGATCTCGTGGCTGCCACCTTCTCAAGGCTCGTTCATACGCCGATCAGGATGCTCGGCATCAATTACACTTGCCACTGCCGCCTCGACGATAGCCAACCCTGGAGTAGACTCAGCGACATACTCGCACCGAAGGCGCCTTGGTTCGGCCTGCTCGACAGTCCGGGAGTGCATAGCCTCACGATGGAAGGCATGAGACCGGAAGGGCCCAACGGATTTCTTCGCATAAGGGTGGAACCGTCGGCACGCGTGCAAAGCGGGCTGTTTATCGATATAAACAACCACTACGATGTTGCTGAAGAAGTCGCTGGGTGCCGTGCTATGCTTAGCACTCTCAGTAAAGAGTGGGGCGGTGCAGTATCGTCCGAGAACGTTCTTGGGAAACTACTGAACGATGACTGATCATCTGCCCGCCGTTCACCTCGGAGCAATCGACAGCATGTCCCATGAAGGGAACGAGATCCAACGTCCATTCCACGTTGTTGGTTCTCCACCTTTGGTCGATGACGACGCTAATGCGCCTAGGGAAGGCTCCACGCTAAGCGACTCGCAGTCGGGTTTCGAGCCTCCTCCCATTCCGTATATTGCGCCTGCGGTTCGATTTCATGAACCTCGCACTTCGTTCCGGATTCTCCAGAAATGGCAGGGAGTCGTCACAGCCGTCGCGGAAGAGTCATTCACCGTCAGGCTCTTGGACCTGATGAGCGACATGCCCGAAGAGGAAGCGGAGATTAGCCTTGACGAGGTGAGCGACGATGAGAGACCGCTCGTCAAGGAGGGAGCCGTGTTCCTGCTACACGTGGGGTACGCGACCAGCGAGGGAGGACAACGTAGCCGAACAGCGATTCTCAGGTTTCGACGACTCCCTGTATGGACTGACTCGGAGCTTGCTACCGCTGATCAGGTTGCACAGGAACAGGCGAATACGATCCGTTGGAGGTAGCAGCACCTGACCGGGACGACTTCGAACTCACGCTCCTCGGGCCGGGCTACGGAGAGTGCGCGCTCATCCATTTTGGTCGTGGCGAGTGGATTGTCGTGGACTCGTGCGTGGATCGCGAAGGTAACGCGGCAGCTCTCAGCTACC
Organism: Spirochaetia bacterium; assembly: GCA_965208175.1. GTDB lineage: Bacteria > Spirochaetota > Spirochaetia > SZUA-6 > Bin103 > CATQHW01. The sequence continues at coordinate 685,074 of CBDBOG010000003.1, forward strand.
TGAAGCTGATCGGTGTCGACGCCGCCCGCTCGGTGAAAACGATTGTGGTCACGCATTGGCATGACGACCATATTCGGGGGATCACAAAGGTTATAAGTAGCTGTCATAGGGCTGACTTCGTTTGCCCGGCTGCGTTTTGCCAGAAGGAATTCTTGGCGTTTGTAGCCGCGTACGCAGACGGCGCGATGATGTTGCATAGTGGGACACAAGAAATCGGGAAGGCCCTCGCACTTGTAAACGAGAGAAGAACCACGGCACGGTTGGCTTCGGAGAACAAACTGCTGTTGAGACGGCGTGGTTGCGAGCTTTGGGCGTTGTCGCCGTCCGACGAGGCCATCAGATTAGCACTGATACACCTTGCCGAACAGATGCCTCGACCGATGGATTCGAAAACAGCCGTACCGGCACCGACACCAAACCATTTGTCCGTCGCGCTCCTGGTTCAATTAGCCGGCACCGCTATTCTTCTCGGCGGAGACGTGCTCCGATTCAGAGCGGACCGCAAGAGAGGTTGGTTGAGGATTGCCGATCTTCGAAGGGAGTTTGATCATCCTGTGTCGGACGTCGTGAAGGTACCTCACCATGGTTCTAGCGGCGCAGATGCTCCGGAGATGTGGGACCACGTTCTGCGCGAGCGACCGGTGGCGGCTTTGACTCCATTTCGGCAAGGCGGAGTATCACTTCCCAAGGCAGGTGACGTCCGACGCATCTGTGCAAGAACAACCGAGGCGTACATCACATCGCTACCTTGTCACGGAAGACCGCCGAAGCGAACGTCGGCGGTCGAGAAGACAATCGAGGGCTTCCTTCGCAATCGACGACTGCAGTCGCCTCCCCTGGGTCGAGTGACGTTGAGATGCTCTTCTCGCGATCGCTCGCGATGGACCGCTCAGCTCGCCGGCGCGGCGTGCCGGCTGCATCCAGGAATCTTGTGAGTACCGCAGGATCGGTGATCCGGCCGGCGGATCGCACGACGACCTGGGCCGGGTTCGGCCCGGTGCTGCGCGTGCTCCGCATGGCGCTGGCCCATCCGGTGCGGCTGACGGTCGCGGTGACCGCCACCGTCGCCGCGGCCGTGTTCCAACTGCTGCTGCCGCAGTACGTCGGCGATGTGGTGGACACCGTGAACGTGATTCTGGCGGGCGCTACCGACCCGTCGGCGGCCAAGCGGCAACTCCTGCAGCTCGCCGCTCTGATCCTGGGTGCCAGCGTGGTGCGCGGGCTGATGATGATGGTGCACACCCAGCAGGCGGAGATCGTCGGCCAGAGCGTCGGCTACCGGCTGCGGATGAACTACTACGACAAGGTGCAGCGTCTCAGCTACGGGTTCCACGACCGCGTGCACACCGGCGAGCTGATCACCCGTGGCATGCTCGATGTCGAGTCGGTCGCCACCTCCTTCAACCGTGGGATGATCAAGGCGGTCTGGCTGCTGGTGCTGCTCGGCTGGGGCACCTGGCTGCTGCTGAGCACCGATCCGCTGCTCACGTTGGCGGCGATGAGCTTCGCGCCCGTGGTCGCGTGGCGGGCGACGGTGGCGCGCATGCGGCTGCGGGTGGCGTGGCTGCGCCTGCAGCAGTGCCTGGCGCGGCTGACCAAGGTGATGGAGGAGAACCTGGGCGGCATCCGCGTGGTCCGCGCGTTTGCGGCGCGCGAGCACGAGATGGGCAAGTTCGACACGGTTACCGAGCAGGCCAAGCGCTACACGGACCGCACCATCAACATCCGCGTGCGCGACGTGAGCCTGATGACGCTGGCCTACTACTCGGCGATGGCGCTGATGCTCTGGGTCGGCGGCACCCGCGTGCTGGCCGGGCACCTCACCGTCGGCGACGTCACCGAGTTCCTGGTGTTCATGCTGATCCTGCAGATGCCGATCCGGCAGCTCGGCATGGTGGTGAGCGCGCTGTCGCGCGCATCGACGTCCGGCGGGCGGCTGTTCGAGATCCTGGACCTGGACCCGGACATCAGGGACCGGCCTGACGCGCACGACCTGGAGATCCGCGAAGGGGTGCTGCGCTTCGAGTCGGTGAGCTTCTCCTATGGCGGCGGCGGTGACACGGTGCTTGATGGCATCAGTTTCGAGGTGGGGCCCGGCCGCACGCTCGGCATCGTCGGGCCGCCGGGGTCCGGAAAGTCGACCATCGCACTGCTGACCGCCCGCTACTATGACGTCGACGCGGGCCGCATCACCATCGACGGTCAGGACATCCGCTCGGTGACCCTGCAGTCGCTGCGCTCGGCGGTGGGGGTGATCCAGCAGGACAACTTCCTGTTCACCGCCAGCGTGGAGAGCAACGTCGCGTACGGCGACCCCTGGGCGCAGCGCGAGCAGATCACCCACGCCAGCTCGTCCGCACAGCTCCACGACTGGGTGCTGGGCCTGCCCGAAGAGTACCGGACGCTGGTCGGCGAGCGCGGCGTGTCGCTGTCCGGCGGGCAGCGGCAACGGCTTTCGATCGCCCGCAGCATCATGGTCAGGCCGGCGGTCATCGCCTTCGACGACTCCACGGCGGCGATCGACGCCGGGACCGAGCGGCGCATCCGCACCGCGCTGCGCAAGCTGACCGAGCGCACCGCCACGATCATCGTCTCGCACCGGCTGAGCTCGCTCATGCACGCCGACGAGATCCTGTTCGTGGACGCCGGCTCCATCGTCGAGCGCGGCACCCACGCCGAGCTGATGGAGCTGGGCGGCCGGTACCGCGCGCTATACCAGCTCCAGGCGAACCCCTCGGAGTCGCTGGACCGGATCGCCGACAGCATCGCCGGCGGCGCGGCGCGCGCCGGGGAGGTGGCGCGTGGCCGTTAACGAAGCGCGTGCCGAAAAGCGGCCCCGCCTGGCGTCGGTGGGGGCGCAGTCCAACCGCGAGGAGGTGATGTTCGGCGCGACCTTCGACGGCAAGGTCGTCCGCCGGCTCCTGGCGTTCGTGGTCCCCTACCGGCGGCGGCTGCTGTTCGGGCTGGCGGCGGTGCTGGTGTTCACCGCGACGCAGCTCGCAATCCCCCTGATCGTGAGCAACACGTTCGATTACGTGGCGGGCGCCGGTGATGCCGCCCTGACGCTGCTGCGGGCCACGGTCGCCGTCTTCGTCGGCATCATCCTCGTCAACTTCATCGCCAACGTGCTGCAGGAAGGCGTGGTGGCGCGCGCCGGCGAGCGCGTGCTGTTCGACCTGCGCCGCGCCATGTACCGCCACCTGCAGCGGGTGTCGCTGTCCTTCATGGACCGCACCGAGACCGGGCGGCTGATGTCGCGCCTGCAGGGCGACGTGTACGCGTTGCAGGAGTTCCTGGAGTCGTCGGTGTTCGCGGTCGGGGACATGGTGCTGCTCGTCGGCATCATGACGGTGCTGGTGGCCATGGACTGGATGCTCGGGCTGCTGGCCCTGGCGGTGGTGCCGACGCTGATCATCGTCCGCATGGTCTGGCTGCCGCATGCCAAGCGCACCTTCCTGCGGGCGCGGGAGGCCTCGTCCATCGCCAACGGCGCCATGGCAGAGGCGATCAACGGGGTGCGCACGGTGCAGGAGGCCGGCCGGGAGCCGGTCAACCTGGATCTGTACCACGACAAGGCGCACGACAACCTGGTCGCGCAGTCGCGCGCGGTGATGATCGCGCAGATGATCATCCCGATCGTCGACACGCTCACCGGCATGGCGACCGGGATCGTCGTGTTCGTCGGCGGGGCGATGGTGCTCGACCGCAGCCTCGACCTGGGCGTGCTGATCGCGTTCCTGATCTACATCCAGCGGTTCTTCCAGCCGATCCGCTCGGTGACGATGCAGCTCAGCATCATGCAGCGGGCCATGGCGGCCGGGCAGCGGATCTTCGAGGTGATGGACGTCCCGGTCGAGATCACGGACCGGCCCGGCGCGATCGATCTCGACGACTGCGACGGCTCGGTCGAGTTCCGCGGCGTCACCTTCGGCTACGTCCCGGATCAGCCGGTGCTGCGCGACATCAGCTTCAGCGCCCGTCCCGGAGAGACCGTGGCCCTGGTCGGGCCGACGGGCTCGGGCAAGACCAGCATCACGGCGCTGGCGCACCGCTTCTACGAGGTGTGGGACGGGAAGGTGCTGGTGGGCGGCCACGACGTGCGCGACGTGTCTCAGGACTCGCTCGGCCGCCACATCGGCATGGTGCTGCAGGAGCCGTTCCTGTTCTCGGGCACGATCGAGGAGAACATCCGCTACCACAAGCCGCACGTGACACGCGAACAGGTCGAACAGGCGGCCCGCACCGTCGGCGCGCACGGGTTCATCATGCGCCTGCCGGACGGCTACCAGACCGAGATCGAGCAGCGCGGCGGCAACCTGTCGCTCGGCCAGAGGCAGCTCATCAGCTTCGCGCGCGCCGTGGTGGCCGACACCAAGGTCCTGGTGCTGGACGAGGCGACCGCCAACATCGACAGCTACACGGAGATGCTGATCCAGAAGGCGCTCACCAGGCTGCTCGAAGGGCGGACCGGCCTGGTGATCGCGCACCGGCTGGCCACCATTCGCGGCGCCGACCGCATCCTGGTCCTGCAGGAGGGCCGCATCGTGGAGCGCGGCACGCATGCCGAGCTGATGGCCCTGAACGGCCTGTACGCGCGGCTGTACTCGATGAACTACTCGTCGTTCGACGACATCCCGGACGAGCTCATCGAGGCGGCCGTCAAGGGGTCCGTCGGATCGGCGCGGTAGCGCCAATCCGACGGACCCCGAAGGCGCAAGGCGGGGCTGGGCCGAAAGCGGAGCCGGAGGCTACGGTTTCGGGGCGCAGGGCCACAACGTGAGCTGGTCCGCGCCCGCCCGGTAGCGGTCCGGGACGCGGAACGAGCCGGCGTCGAGCTCGGGGGCACGGTCGGCGACACCGGCGCGGGCGCACGAGCGCGCGAACATGGTGGCGACCAGGTCCGCGAACGGCCCCGAGCCCCGCATTCGGGAGCCGAAGCCGGCATCGTTGAGCCGGCCGTCCGCGTGCTTGCCGCCGCGGACCTGGCGGATGCGTGACAACACCTTGCCTTTCCGGTCGGGCCGGTGCCGTTCGAGCCAGTCCTCGAACAGCGGCGCCACCGCCAGCGGCAGCCGCAGCATGACGTAGCCGGCGAACGACGCGCCGGCGGCTCCCGCGGCGTCCAGGATCGCCGGTATCTCGTGATCGGTGAGGCCGGGGATCACCGGCGCCGTCAGGACTCCCACCGGCACGCCGGCTACCGCCAGGCTCTCCATCGCCTGCAGCCGCCGGGCGGGGGTGCTGGTGCGCGGTTCCAGGGCGTTGCTCAGCGAGGCGTCGATCGTCGGGATCGACAGGAACACCGCGGCCGCGCCGCCGGCGGCAAGGTCGGCCAGCAGGTCGGCGTCACGGGCCACCAGGCGGTTCTTGGTGACCACGATCACGGGGTTGCGGAACTCGGCCAGCACCTCCAGGCAGCGGCGAGTGATGCGGAGTTGGCGTTCGACCGGCTGGTACGGATCGGTCACCCCGGAGAGCGCCAGCGGCTGCGGACGCCAGCGTTGACGTGAGAGCTCCGCGGCCAGCAGATCGGGCGCGTCTTCCTTGACCACGATGCGGGTCTCGAAGTCGAGCCCGGCGGAGAAGCCCAGGTACTCGTGCGTGGGCCGGGCGTAGCAGTACGCGCAGCCGTGCGCGCAGCCGCGGTAGGGGTTGATGGAGGCGTCGAAGCCGATGTCCGGGCTCAGGTTGGTGGCGATGATGGAGCGCGAGCGGTCGCGCAGCAGCTCGGTCTTCGGACGGCCGGGCGGAGACTCCGGATCGGCGACGTACTCGATCCGCTCGAAGCGGTTGGGTGGGTTTACAGCGGCCCCGCGTCCCTTCACGCGGCGCTCCCGCCAGTGATGAGATCGGCGATAACGCGCCAGTACAGGTCGTGCTCGACGGCGGCGGCCCGCCGCTGCAATGACTCCGGCGTGTCGTTCGGACAGATCGGTACCGGGCGTGAGTCGATGAGCGGACCCTGGTCGTATTCGGCGTTGACGTAGTGCACGCAGACCGCGCTCTCCCGCAGGCCGGCCGCCAGCACCGCGTGGTGCGGGGCCAGCCCGTACATGCCCGGCCCGCCGAAGCGCGGCAGCGGTGCCGGATGGATGTTCACGATGCGGCGGGGGTAGCGGGCGACGACCGGGGCGGGGACGAGCTTCATGAAGCCGGCCAGCACGATCATGCCGGCCCGGTGGGAATCGAGGAGTGCGAGCATCGCGTCCCGATAGGCGTCCGCCTCGGGGTGGGTCACCGCGGAAAGGTGCTCGGCGGGGATGCCGTGGCGGCGCGCGATGGCGAGCGCGCCGCTGCCGCTGTTGTTGCTCAGCACCAGGGCGATCCGCGCCGGCAGCCGGCCGTCGGCGGCCCGCGCGACGAGGATGTCCAGGTTGCTGCCCCGGCCCGAGGCGAACACCGCCAGGTTCACGTCTCGAAAAAGGATCGCACGAAGGCGCGCCGCCCGGTCGACCTCCGCCGTCGAGTGACGGTTGGCATCAAGAATCGAGCGTGGTATTTCGATGCCATGGTACGCATCCAGATTCAGCTTCCCGATGCGCTCAACGAGGAGGTCCAACGGGTCGCTCGTGAGCGCGAGATGACGCTGGCGGAGGTGGTTCGGCGCGGTGTGGAGTACATCACGCGGGGCTATCCGGCCGTCGACAGCAACCGTAGCTGGACACCTCCTCCGGCCAGCGAGCTCGGCGCATTCAGAGCGTCTCCCGATGACTGGCGGCTGCTGGTGAACGAGCCGGTATCGGAGCGCTGACCCATGAACCTCGCAGCATTGCAGACCGAGCGCTTCGACTTCGAACTGGGCTTCGACCGGATGCGCACCGAGGAGCTGGCCGTGCGCCTGGAAGACGACACGTTCTCACGCGCGCCGGTACGCGAGGAGTCGCTGCTGTCCAGCTGGGACGCTCCCAACTGGATCATCGAGGGCAGCAGGGTGCGCCAGATCCGCAGTTGCGCGCGCGAGCGGGAGAGCCGCAAGCAGCGGATGTTGGATGAGTGCGGCGCCTTCGACCCCTTCGTGACGATCCAGATCCCGCCGATTCCCATCCTGGCGTTCGGCGACTGGGCCTGGACCGACTATGAGCTGCGGGCAAGCTGCAGTGGCGGCCAGGACGGTCCCGCCGGAGTTGCGTTCCGCTACCAGGATGCCCGCCACTACTACGCGCTGACCGTGGAGGACGGCGCCGGCATGCGGCTGGTGCTGCGCTCGGGCGACCGGCACCTGGTGCTGGCCCAGGTGCCGCTGCCCGCTCCCCTGCCGGAGTACCGCATGCTGATCCGGGTCACCGGCAGCGAGCTGCAGGCGGGCCTCGTGGACGGACCGACCATCCGTGTCGTCGACGGCCGCTATACCCACGGTCGAGCCGCCCTGGTGTGCAGCGGCGAATCGACCTACGGACCGCTGCAGGTCGCCGGCTATCGGGTCCGGCAGACCGAGCTGCCGCTGCCGGACGCTCCGGACATGGAGCTGCTGGCCGAGGGCGCCCTGGACGAGGCGCTGTGCCGCAGCCGCGTGGTGTTTCAGGATCTGGACGGCGACGGACTGCCGGAGCTGCTGGCCGATGAGCATCACGGCACCGAGGTTCACTGCCAGCACCTGATCCACGGCCACCGGTGGCGGCTGGGGCCGTTCGAGCACCCGCTGAGCCAGGGCGGCGACCTGCCGCTGTGCGCCCTCGACATCGACGGCGACGGCCGGCGCGAAGTCGTGTTCACCGCCGACTTCGGCATCCACGTGCACGACGCGGCGAGCGGCGAGCACCGTGCCACGGTGGCGTCGCCTCCCTCCAATCCCTACCGGGAAGACGCCGACTACCCGCACGAGCGCATGCTCGGGGATGCCATCTGCCCCGTCCTCACCGAGGTGGGACAGCCTCCCGGCTTCTACGTCAAGGACCGCTACTGGAACATCTGGCTGTACGACCGCCGCCTCGAGCTGCTGTGGCACCGGGCGCTGAACACCGGCCACTTTCCGCTGCCCGTGCAGCTTCGGGCCGGGGAGCCGGACTACCTGTTCGCCAGCCGGACGCTGCTCTCTCCTGCCGGAGAAACCGTGTGGTCGCTCGACCTGCCCGATCATTCGGACGCCATCGGGCTGTTCGCCCTGAACGCGGAGCCGCGCTTCTACGTCGCCGCCGGGGAGGAGGGGCTGATGGAGATCGAGCCGCGGACCGGCGCCATCCGCACGCAGCTCAAGTGGGGCCACGTGCAGCAGTACGCGCTGGGCCGCTTCCTTCCCGGGCGGCCGGAGCCGCAGATCCTGGCCATCACCCAGTGGCGGGAGCCCGGCATCGCCGTGCTGCTCGACCACCGGCTCGAGCTGATCAGCCGCTGGGTGGAGATGTCGGCCGAGGCGGGCTGCCGTCCGCTGCCGTGGGGTACCGCCGGCAGTGACCTGGCGGCGAACCGCGGCGGCATCCTCGATCCTCTCACCGGCCGGGTGGTGCGGCCGTTCCCGGAGCGCTGCGGGCGCGTGCGCCACCTCACGGTGCTGGATCTGCCGCGCTACGGGTGCGGCTGCCTGCTGGTGGTGAACGAGTCGAGCTGGCAGATCTGGGGAGCCGGCGGCAACGTCCCGGCGGTGGCGCCGCGCTGGCGTCCCAACGCGCTGCAGCCCAGCGGCTACCTTCCGGCGCTCGATTTCTGAGTAGATCTGGCCGAATTCAGGTTCTTGGCCCCGCAGCGCTGCAACAGCTCGTGCAGGGTGTCGACCTGCCGGTACCAGCGCCGCGGCGGGCTGAGGTAGATCAGCTCGGTGAGGAACGACAGCGCCGCCGCTCCGGTCTCCAGCAACTGCTGGCGCTTCAGGTAACGCTGCCCGCGCGCGCCGGAGATCGCCGCCAAGTGCGCGCTGCGATGCTCGGCAAGCCGCGACACGGTGCCGTTGGGCACGTGCCGGGGATGTTCGGCTTCGTAGCGGCCGGCCACGATGTGCACCACGTCGCGGTACAGGTACAGGTACAGGTACAGGTACAGGGTGCCGGCCATCCCGGCCGCCTGCGGCGGCATCGAGTAGCGCAGCCCGTCGTGGGACACCTCGCCGGTCACGTCCACCTGAATCGGGATCCGCGGCGCCAGACGCTCGGGCGGCGTGCGCAGCGGCTACAGGCTATCTTCTCTGCCCGTGTCGCTCGCTGCCGGTCCTCCTGTTCGGACCGACCAGAATTTCCGGAAGAATCGCGGTCAGAACTTCCGGAACACGCAATGGGACCACGCGACGGTGTTGAGTCAACTCGACCACTCGGGCTCAGTCTCAAAGTACGCCAACCACTCATCGCACCCTCCCGGGTATCCATAGTGTCCAACGGGATGATCGATGTTAACGGGAGGGTACGTCTCACGGCGCAAGCCAGTGGTTCCGGACCTCTCCGGTACACTGGGCAAGCCGGGCGTGTACTACGGACGCCGAGAGTCACCGTAGGAGTCCGACCCAGCAAGGAGAAACGGTTATGTGTAAGCAAGGAACGCAGACAGCTGGTGGCGAACCAGACAGAGAGTTCCCCATGTTTGCGAGATTCGGAAGAGCGCTCCTGATTTGGGCAGCCATACAGGTGGTTGTCATCGCAACTTCGGCAGCCGGCACGTACCTTATTAGTGAAATATACAACGATGTATCCGACGTAATATCAGTCGTCTTCTTTGGTGTATGCACATCGGTATCCGTTGTTTCTTCCTGGATGACAGCCCCGCGGATCGTCGGCAATAGACCGCATTGGATAATCCATGTTTCGCTCGCAGCGGCACTGGCGGTTGGGCTCGCCGTGAACCCGATCTTGATCTTTACAACCCCCGTGTTCGTGGAGGAATCCATTGGCTACTATTTGGTTATAGCCGTTCTTGGGTTCATCATAATCGTCGGACAATTCGCGCTGAGTCTGAGGGACATCGCGGAGCTCGCGTTTCGATCAAGGGCGAAGCGCGAAAGCAGGGCGCCCGACAGTCCTCTGGAATTGACTGAAGAACTTCGCAACCGAGCACGAGCGTACCGTGTTGAGAGCCGTGTAAGTATCGGGACCATACTTGTAGCGCTTCTAGGCGGTGCTGCGATCTTCGTCGGGGCAGACACGATTGCCGCAATGAATTTCGACCAACGCCTACGGTCGGCGACGAACGATGTAGTGCGCGCTCAGAGTGCGCTGGAAGAGGTAGCGAGCGTTGTGGATGAATTGAAGGGTTACTCTGACGTTGTCTCTGCAATCAACGCGTCTAAAGCAGAGTTGAGCGAGTATTTGGGATATGGGAGTGACGCGCGATTGGCCGAAATCGAGCGTCAACTGGCGGGGATTGAGGATATAGAGATAGATGAAGGCTCGTCGCGGCTATATGCGGAACTAATTCGGTCGATTGAAATGGCGGATAGTCGTATGCGCTTTGTCATTGGATATCGTCCGGCTGACGGTGAGCTGTCGGTGATCGAAGCGAAGCTGAAGGAGATTATCGATGCTCGCGCGGAAGATGATGCGCTGCGAACGATTCTGTCGTCGCTGTCGACGCGGTTCGGTGCGGTCATTCTGGTGGTGTTCCTGGTGAGGATCTTGACGGCGCACTTTCGGTATAGTTCTAGGATGGTGTCGCATTATGAGTCACGTGCGTACATACTGCAGCGAGAGGGCGATGCGGACGTGGATTTGAAGGAATTGTTGTCGCCGGACGACATCAATTACGAGAAGATGCAGAGAGTGCCCACATCGGACATAGGGGATATCGTGAGGAAGACGGTGGAGGCGCTCAAGAGTTAGTATAGCGAGTGCCGTTGGCGCCGTCCACCTCGATCCGCGTTCAGATGCCGCGCAGTCGCAGCTCGTCGGCGCGCCAGCAGGCGACCGCGTGGCCGGTCGCCACGCGGTCCCCGCCTGCAACCGGCGCCAGCTTGGGAACCTCACGGCTGCAGCGCTCCTCGGCGTGCGCGCAGCGTGAGGCGAACACGCATCCCGGGCGTTCGCCGATCGGGCTCGGCACGTCGCCCGAGAGCAGGTCCTCCGCCCATGGGGTGTCGGGATCGGTGTCCGGGCTGGCCGCCAGCAGGCCGGCGGTATAGGGATGCCGGGGGTGGGTGTAGATCTCCCTGGTGTCGCCCTGCTCGACGATCTTGCCCAGGTACATGATCGCCACTTCCCTGCAGATGTAGCGCACCACGCCCAGATCGTGGGCGATGATCACCACCGTCAACCCCATGCGGGCCTGGATGTCGAGCAGCAGGTTGAGGATCTGCGCCTGCACGGAGACGTCGAGGGCCGACACCGGCTCGTCCGCGAACAGCAGCGAGGGCGAGGAGGCGAGCGCCCGCGCGATGCCCAGCCGCTGCCGCTGGCCGCCGGAGAACGCGTGTGGATAGCGCGACAGGAAGCGCGGATCGAGCCCCACCAGGTCCATCAGCTCCTCGACCCGGCGGCGGTAGTCCGGCTTCCGCCACTTCAGCACCTTGAGCGGTTCGGCGACGATGTCGAGCGCGGTCATGCGCGGGTTCAGCGAGCTGAACGGGTCCTGGAAGATCATCTGGATCTCCTTCCGCAGGGGCTTCAGCTCCTTCCTGGTCAACTGCGCCAGATCCACCGACCGGTTGTCCTGCGTGGCGTACTCGATGCTGCCGGAGGTGGGTGGAATGGCCCGCATGATCGTCTTCACGGTCGTGGTCTTGCCGCAGCCGCTCTCGCCAATGAGTCCCAGGACGGTGCCGCGGACCACGTCGAACGAGATGTCGTCCACGGCGCGGATGAAGTCGTCGCCCCGCCTCAGAAAGCCGTGCTCCACCGGAAAGTACTTCCGGAGGTTGCGGACCTGCAGCAGGGTGTCGCTCACGACACCGGCACCGGAATGTTGTGGCAGGTGGCCACGTGGCCCTCGCCGATCTTCACCGCCGGCGGATGGGTCACCTCGCAGGTACCGGCGATCGCCTCCTCGCAGCGCGGGTGGAAGGGACATCCCGTGGGCAGCAGGTAGGTGGTGGGCACCGCTCCTTCGATGGTGTGCAGCCGCTCTCCCTGCTGGCTCATGCGCGGCACCGACTTCATCAGGTTGCGCGTGTAGGGATGGCGGGGGTTGCGGAACAGCTCCCGCACCGGCGCGTCTTCCACCACCCTGCCCAGGTACATGACGTACACGTGCTCGACCATCTTGGAGATGACGGCCAGGTCGTGGGTGATCAGGATCAGCGACAGCCCCAGCTCCCGCTGCATCTCCTGGATCATCTTCAGCACCTGCGCCTGGATGGTCACGTCGAGCGCCGTGGTCGGCTCGTCCGCGATCAGGATGCGCGGCCCGCAGGCGATCCCCAGGGCGATCATGGCGCGCTGCCGCATCCCGCCGCTCAACTGAAAGGTGTAGTCGTCCACCCGCTGCTCGGGGTCGGGAATGCCGGTGCGGCGCAGCAGCTCGATGGTCCTGGCCCTGGCCTCCTCCTTGCCGATGCCGGTGTGCAGCATCAGCAGCTCGGAAATCTGGTTGTTGATGGTGTGCACGGGGCTGAAGGCGGTCATCGGCTCCTGGAAGATCATCGAGATGTCGGCGCCGCGCAGTCTGCGGATATGGTCGCCGTCCGGATCCAGCGTGGTGAGGTCGGTCACGGCGCCGTCGCGTTGCCGGTAGCGGATCGCGCCGCTGGTGATGCGCGCGGTGTCGGCCAGCAGGCGCAGGATGGAGTACGCCGACACCGACTTGCCGCAGCCGCTCTCACCGACCAGGCCGACCGACTGTCCCTCCCGGACCGCAAAGGAGACGCCGTTGACCGCCTTGGCGATCCCTTCGTCGCCGTGGAACTCGACCGTCAGGTCGTCCACCTCCAGGATGTTGCCCGGCTCCATCACCGGCTCCCGTAGGGATCGGCAGCGTCTCGGATTCCGTCGCCGAGCAGGTTGAACGCCAGCACGACGAGGATCACGCACACGCACGGCAACAGGATCCACGGTGTGATGGCGATGGCGTACACGTTCTGCGCGTCCCGCAGCAGCACGCCCCAACTGATGGTCGGCGCCTGCAGGCCAAGGCCCAGGAAGCTGAGTGCGGTCTCGCCCAGGATCATCCCCGGGATCGACAGGGTGAGCGACGCGATGATGTAGCTGTAGAACGACGGCAGCATGTGGATGAAGATGATCTGCAGGTTGTTGCGGCCCATGAGCTCGGCGGCGGTGACGAAGTCCTCCGTGCGCAGGCTCAGGAACCTGCCGCGCACGATGCGCGCCAGTCCCGTCCAGCCGATGATCGACAGGATGATCGTGATCAGCAGGTAGTTCTGAAGCTGCGACCAGTCCCGCGGCAACGCCGCGCTCAACGCCATCCACAGGGGCAGTTGCGGAATCGACAGCAGAATCTCGATGGCGCGCTGCACGACGTTGTCGACGACGCCTCCCAGATACCCGGCGATGCCCCCGATCAGGATTCCCAGAAAGAAGCTGATGGCCACGCCGAACAGCCCGATGGAGAGCGAGATCCTGCTGCCGTACAGGATGCGGCTGTACAGGTCGCGGCCCAGGCGGTCGCAGCCCAGGAGGTGAAACGGCACGCCGGGGCGTTCGGGCCCGAAGAAATGACGGTCCAGCGTGAGCCCGAAGAGCCGGTACTCGAATCCCTTGGCGAAGGGCACCAGCCTGGTCTCTTCTTCGACGATTTCGCTGAACTCCACCTCGAATGTTTCCGTGTTCATCGCCTTGCGAAAGGGATAGATGACCGGAAATAGTGAGAATTTTCCGGCGTCATTGACGAAGTGGATGCGCTGCGGCGGCGCCTCGCGGTAGTCGGCGTTCTTCTCGTTGGGATCGTGCACGGCGAAGAACGGAGCCAGCAGCGCGAGCAGGTAGAACACGATCAGGACGAACAGGGATACTACCGCCGGCTTGTGCTTGCGGAAGCGGATGACGATCAGCTTCCACTGCGAGGACGTGTACAGGTCGTCGAGCTCCTGGGTCTCCTCGGTTTGCCTGCCGCGGCCCGCCTTGAACGCTGACAGCACCTTAGAAGAACCGTACCCTTGGATCGACCGCCGCCAGCAGCAGGTCGGAGAAGAAGGTGCCGATCACGGTCAGTACGCTGAGCAGCATGATGAAGCTGCCGGCCAGGTACATGTCCTGGGTCTGCAGCGCACCGAGCAGCAGCGGGCCGGTGGTGGGCATGTTCATCACCACGGAGATGATCGCCGAGAATGAGATCAGGCCGGGCAGGATATAGGCGAACGAGCTGATGAACGGGTTCATGGCAATCCGCATGGGATACTTCATGACCACCTTGCGATAGGCGACTCCCTTGGAACGGGCGGTGATCATGTACGGCTTCTTGAGCTCGTCCAGCAGGTTGGCGCGCAGGGTGCGGATCAGGCCGGCGGTGCCGGAGAGGGCGATGATGAAGCCCGGCAGCCAGATGTGCTTGAGCAGGTCCAGCACCTTCCCGAAGCTCCAGGAGGCGTCTTCGTATTCCGGGGAGAACAGTCTGCCGACGTCAAGGCCGAACGTGTTGAACGCGACGTACATCAGCACCAGCGCGAGCATGAAACTGGGAACGGAGATCCCCATCAGGCCGAGGATGGTAAACGCGTAGTCGCCGAGCGAGTGCTGCCTCAGCGCGGAGTAGATGCCGATCGGAAGCGAGATCATCCAGGTCAGGATCAGCGACGACGTGCTCAGCGCTATCGTGAGCAGCAGCCGCTCCCATATGAGGGTGTTGACGTTGGCTCTCCACTCGAAGGAGTACCCCATGTCGCCCTGCACGAAGTTCGTTATCCAGATGACGTACTGCTCGAACATCGTCTTGTCGAGCCCGAATCTGGTGCGGTAGCGCTCCAGCATCGCCTCTTCGACCGGATAGCCGCTCTCCTCAAGGTTGATGGCGAGCGTCGTCAAATAGTCGCCGGGAGGAAGCTGAATCACGACAAAGCTGATGATCGATATGATCCACACAGTGAGGATCATCAGGAGGATTCGCCGTACGGTATACTGAAGCATTCCAGGAGCGCCCGGCAGCGGAGCGGCAGGCGGAGATCATAGCGGCGGCGCGCCCCCATGTCATCCGCCGGCGCCGCCGCCAGTCTGGCGCGCGCATTGACGACTGTCCGGGCGCCGGCTACACTCGCCGGCAGACCCCAACGACATCCAAGCATACCTGTCGCTGTTCAGGAGGAACTCATGAAGAGAATTCCGTTGGCACTCGGTCTGTGCCTTGTCTCCGTCGCGTACGCGGCCGCCATCCCGACGACCTGGCTGGAAGCGCGCACCGCGTCGCAACTCGGGATCACCAGCTTCAACGAGGCGCCGATGCTGGCCGCGCTGGTGGCATCGGGCGATCTGCCGCCGGTGGCCGAGCGGCTGCCCGACGATCCGCTGGTGCTGGAGCCGCTGGGCGAGATCGGCACCTACGGGGGCACCATCAGCGCCTCCAACACCGGGGGCTGGTCGGATCTGGGCCACGTCCGGCTCTCCTACCTGTTCACTACCGACCCAAGCTGTTCGGCGGTCATTCCCGACATCGCCAAGGGCTACGAGCTCTCGGAGGACGGCACCGAGCTGACCATCTACCTGCGTGAGGGCATGAAGTGGTCCGACGGCGCGCCGCTCACCGCGGACGACGTCATGTACTTCTACAACGACGTCATGCTCAACGACGAGATCAACCACTGGGTGCGCTTCGTGTGGACCATCGGCGGCGAGCTGGCGACCTTCGAGAAGCTCGACGACTACGCCTTCCGCATCAAGATGGCCATCCCCTATCGCCCAGTGCTGTCGATGATCAACCACTGGTACACGCTGCCCAGCTTCTTCATGATGCCCAGCCACTTCGCCAAGCAGTTCCACATCGACCACAACCCCAAGGCGAACGAGCTGGCCAAGGAGCTCGGTCACGAGAACTGGGTCGACGCCCACTCGAAGGAGCTGAACGTATTTCCCAACGTGGACGCGCTGAAGAAGGTCCCGACCCTCGGCACGTGGGTCATGGAGACCGACGTGCAACTGAAGAAGACGTTCGCCCGGAATCCCTACTATCACGTCGTGGACACGGCCGGCAATCAGCTCCCGTACATCGATCGCGTGGTGGTCAACATCGTCAGCGATCAGCAGGTGACGATTCTCGATGCCCTGCAGGGCAAGTCCGACGTGGCCGGCCGGCTGCTCAAGCAGTCGGAGATGCAGCTCTACAAGAGAGGCGAAGCGCAGGGTGACTACGAGCTGCGCAACTGGCAGCGGATCTACGCGGCGGACCCGGGGCTGACCTTCAACCAGAACCACGACGACCTGGCCAAGCGGGCCGTGTTCGGCGACGTCAGGTTCCGCCAGGCCATGTCGCTGGCGCTGAACCGCGATGAGATGAACGAGTTCCTGTTCCTGGGCATGGGGGTGCCGCAACAGGCCACCATCCACTACGGCGCATCGTTCTACGATCCCGCGTGGGCGACGAACTTCGCCGAGTACGACCCTGACGGCGCCCGCGCGCTGCTCGACGAGATGGGCCTGGGCACGAACGACGACGGCTACCGGACGATGGCCGACGGCGAGGTCCTGCGGATCAACATGGACGTCGACGAGACCAACTCCGACTCCGCCGAGCTCATCCGCGACTACTGGGAGGCGGTCGGCGTCGAGGTCGACCTGAAGGTGGTTTCGGGCGAGCTGGTCAGCCAGCGGATACAGGCCAACGACTTCGACGTGCGCGTCTCGCGCATCGACCGCATGCTGGAGCTGCGTTCCTACATCCCCAACTCCACGCCGTTCGACATCACCTCCAGCGTGTGGGGGCAGAAGTGGGGCGAGTGGTTCACGTGGTCGACCTGGGACCAGGGCGGCAGGATCGGTCCCGAGCCGCCGGCCGGCGAGGAGCCGCCGGACGACGTCAAGGCCTACTACGAGTCGTACATCAACTCGCTGGAGGCGGTGAGCGACGAGGACTACCGGCGCTATCGCGCCGAGGTCTGGCAGTTCTTCTCGGACACCCTGCCGGTCATTGGCACGGTCGCGTGGCCGGTGGCGCCGGTGATCGTCAGCAACCGGCTGGAGAACGTGCTGGAGACCGCGATCTTCTCCGACGACTTGAGCTGGTTCAAGGTGTCGCAGCCGGCGCAGTGGTTCCTGAACGGCTAGCCGGCACCCGAACGACTTAGCCTGGGGGCGCCCGCCGCACGGGCGTCCCCGGCGCTAGCGTCCCGAAACCGTCGCCTGCGGCGACGCTTTCGGCCCATCCCCACCTCTCGCTTCCGAGTCTGCCGGCCTTCCCGCTCACGCGGCAAGTCCGACAGACTCCTCTAGTAGTCCGTCAATCTCTAATATTTGGGTAGAGATGACGCAACTTGATGCGGGCATCATCGGTGGTGAAGCGCCACTGCACGGGCTCGCTTGCCCGATTGCGCGCTTCCGTCCAAGCGTCTACCTCGTGGCGCAGGGAGTCGATGTCTGGTATCCGACGATCCAAACATTGTCGTGCCAGCACGCTGAACTCACACTCAGCGATGTTCAGCCAACTGCCGTGATTCGGCGTATACACGAACTGCAGCTTGTCGAGCAAGGCGCGCGCCTTCTCTGGTTCGAAGGTCTTGTACAGCGACGCCCCGGTGTGCGTACTGAGGTTGTCCATCACCACTGTGATCCGCTGCGCCTGTGGATAGTCTTCTTCAACCAACCGGCGCATCCCTTCTGCCCAGGTCGGCGCCGCATGGTTCGTCGCTACATCGGTGCGGCGCCAATCATCGAATGGCGCGTAGTACATCAGCAAGTGTCCCACCCCGTTGCGCTTGTACTCCGCGTCGTAGCGGGCTACTTGGCCGGGACGCGGCTCTTGCGGTGGCCGCACCTCCTGCACGCACTGCTTGCTCGACTCATCCATGCAGATCACCGGATGCGCTGCATCGTACGGCTGGGTATATACTTGCAGGACGTTCTCCATCCCGCACACGAAGGCCGCGTTCTCCTGTGGCGGGATGCACCACATCTCCTGTCGCCACGGCTTGATCTCGTTTTTTTTAGCACCTGGCGTACCGTCTCGTGGGAGATCGAGCACACGATCCGGCGCCGCTTCAACTCGTCGCACAGCATATGCAGCGTCCACCGCGCCCGCCCTGCCGGCGGGTCACTACAGGCGATGGCGATCAACTGTGCCTCTCCCTCGCCATCCAGCACCGTAGCCCGCTCACGGCTGCGTTTGCGCCGCCCCAAGGCGGCCTCCAGCCCCTCCAGCACGCAGCGCTTGCGAATCCTCTCGACGTTCTGCGGCGTGACCCCTACGTGACTCGCTATCTCGGTGTCGCGCCACGCAGGCCCATCTGCTCCCTGGTCAGCCAGCAACAGGATCTCTGCATGCCGGCGCCGGTAGGCAGCCACCGTTCCCTTGTCCATCAACTCCGTGAGTTCCTCACGTTCCGCCAGGTCCAAATCGATGATGTACAGCTTCACTATCACCCCTCCCAGTGTGACCGTGATGGTCTACGCTATACATCGGCTCCCAACCTTTTCATATTGAGGCACTACTAGTACCCTGTCAAACTGTCATTTGGGGGTGTCACCCCGCGACATCAGTTTGACAGGGTACTACACCGGCTGCCGGTAGCTGGGGGCGTGGCAGAAGCGCTGCATGCCCAGCCGCAGGCGCAACGCCCGTCCCGGCGGCAGCACCACTTCCAGGTGGCGGTCGCCGACTTCGGCCGTGCTCCCCGAGTCGAGATCGCGCGCGGTCGTGAAGCGGTGCTCGCCGAAGGCGCCCGCCTGCAGCAGCGCCCGGCGCGTGTGCACGGCGCCGAGGTTGACCAGTTCCAGCGTGATGCCGTCGCCGTCCAGCGCCGACACCAGGACGGCCACCTCCGGAGGGAGCCCCGGACGCCCGGCTTCGGCATCGAAGTGGCGTACCCGCACGTGCAGGAGGCCGCCGTGGTAGATCACCTGGGGGCCGCCGCAGGTCTGCTGCACCAGCGCCTCGGTGTGCACGGGGTTGATGTCCTGCCAGTGGTGCACGTCCCACTCCTCGGGGTCGCCGTCGTCGGCGCGGAGCAGGTCCATGCGCCGCACCACCTCCCGGTGCTGCACGTCCAGCAGGCGTAGCGGGTAGTCGGGCAGGCGCCCGTCCAGGTAGCAGAACCAGGGGCCGAAGTGGACGTCGTCCCCCTTGCCGCGGCCCTCCACCAGCTCCGTCCACCCACTGCGGCTCTCCGGCAGCGAGTCGATCACGTCGCGGTCGGCCCGCGCCTGTGACAGGTACCAGAGCTGGCCGACGGTGTGCGCTTCCAGCGGCCGCCAGGAGGTCCAGCCGGCGTCGGTGTGCCGGTGCGGCACCAACAGGCGGCCGCCCTCGCTGCGTCCCATCTCGATCAGGCGGGCGAGCTGGCCGCGCGGAATCTCCAGGTAGCCGGCGTCACCGGTCAAGAGCAGCGCGTTCATCGCCGCGATCAGCAGCGGCTCGATGATGGTGCGGCTGCCGTGCGGCCAGGCCCAGCCGTAGTAGCCGCCCCACCACTTGCCGTCCATGGTCTCGCCGATGGTGCCGCCGGGGCCGACGTTGTCCGGGCACAGACCGCCGTTGGCGGCGATGCGGTCCGCCCAGGCCTCCAGGTAATCCAGCACCCAGCGCCGGTAGCGCTCCTCTCCGGTGAGCAGGAACGCGTGCGTGATCAGGCTGGTGCAGGTCAGGTTGAGCGGCACGTCGCAGCGCATCTGGCGCCGGTTCAGCGCCTGCAGGATCACCGCGAACACGGCGTCGTCGTTCCAGTCGGCCTTGGCCACCACCTCGCCGGGCTCCCACTCGGCGTCGCGGGTGGGAACCTCCAGGTCGTCGAACGGCACCGGGTAATCGGCCAGCACCCAGCGCACCGCCTCCCAGTCCTCGAACGTGTTCTCGAAGCGCGGTCCCCGGCTGCCGGTGATGGGCGAGCGGATCATGCGCCGCCCGGCGTCCCAGTTGTCGGCCTCCGGGTCGGTTCCCAGGTACATGCCGGCGAAGCGCAGCGCCCGCGCACGGTCCGGCTGGCGCAGCGGGTCGGCGAGCCCGAAGTAGTACAGATACAGGGAGGACTCGCCGTGGTGCATCCAGTCGTAATAGGCATCGAACTCGCGATGGATCTGGCCGTAGCCCGTGAACTGCCGGGTCACCGCCTCCCACAGAAAGCGGCTGCGCTCGTGCAGATCCGTTGCGCCGCCCAGGGCGTAGAGCAGCGGCCAGTTGTGATAGCTCTCGTAGCCGTCGTCGGAGCCGTCCATCCCCGGCCAGCGCGTTCGCCAGACGAAGCTGCCGTCGGCCCGGGTGTAGCGCTGCTGGTACACCGGAGCCGCCTGTTCCATCACCTCGATCAGCCGGCGCTGGCGTACCGCCCAGTCCGGCGGCGCGCTGATCCGGGTGGCTTCAATAGAGGGTATAGTTGACCTCCGTGATCTCGGGCAGCCCGGGGGCCGACATGGCTCCGTGCTCGTTGCGGTACAGGAAGATCGTGCCGCCGTGGTCGGCGGAGATCATCACGTCGGGCACGCCGTTCCCGGTCAGGTCGCCGCGCCCGCAGATCAGGCCGCTCGGATGGTCGACCCCGGGGGTGTCGAAGATGGCGACCTTGTCGCCGCCCCCGTCGAACAGGGCGTGCTCGCCGCCCACCACGAACAGGTCGCGGCCGGAGCCGTCCCAGTCGATGGGGAAATGGAAGCGGGAGTTCCAGGTGAACAGCTTCCCGAGCAGCGCGCCGTCCTCGTCGAGCACGTGGATGGGCGCCACCACCTCCTCGTACTTGGCGACGTCCACGACGATCTGCGGGCCCGGCAGCTCGGGATAGATCGAGCACACGTCGACCGATTCGTAGTGGCGGTTGTCCAAGGCCCACACGGTGCGGCCGGTGCCGTCGACGGACGCCATCCGCTCGTTGGCGCAGCAGGTCACGACGAAACGCCAATCCGCGGCCGTTTCGCCCCGGCGCAGCACCCGCGCGCAGTCCACGTGGCAGCCGATTCCCAGCGGCAACCCTTCGGCCGCCTCCATCTCCCAGCGCATCGAGCCGTCCGGGTTCAGCATCGCGTAGCCGACGATCAGCTCGTCACGGCCGTCGCCGTCCAGGTCCACCGGAAACACCTGGTGGGCGGTCAGGCGTCCGGCCGGATGGCGCACGTTCCACAGCTCGCGCCCCTCGCGATCCAACGCCCAGATCTGCTCGTAGCGCGTCTTGATCAGCACGTCCGTCGGACGCTCGGCGCCGGACAGGTTCACGAAGGTGAGGCAGTCGGCGGCGTCCTCCGGGACCGGCAGGCGGCGCTTCTCGGCTCCGGTGGCGCCGTCGAGCTCGACGATCTCGCGCGCGCCGACCACGACCACCTCCAGGCTGCCGTCGCCGTCCCAGTCGTGGACCTGGCAGGCCACGTCGTATCCCAGGCGGGCCACCCCGGCCTGCGGCTCGCCCCACTCCCACAGCACCGTGCCGTCGAGCTTGTGGGTGATGACCGACACCACCTCCTGCGACGGGCGGTCCGGGTTGTTGCGCGCGCTCACCAGCTCCACATCGCCGTCGCCGTCCAGGTCGCCGGCGACGATCCACTGCCCCGCGCGGTCCGGATCGACCTGGATGGTGCGCCAGGGCGCGATCCTCGGCACCGCGGAGTAGTCCTTGCCATACGTCAGGACGTCGAAGTATCTGGGTCTCATAACCTGCCCCCGGAACGACCGGCATGCTGCTTTGCCGGCCGCAACTCGTCAAATCGATTCGCACACATCACGCACGATCTGACGGCGCGGCAGGAAGCAGCCGACCAGGTCCGGACCGGGCGTAACGGACGGAGGCGACGATCATCGTTGGGCGCAGTAGGGTGATCCCGGATCGTGACTGGGGGTGACACCATGAACGAAGAGTACCGCGCCGTGGTGATCGGACTGGGACGGATGGGAAGCACCATCGACGACGAGCGGGGGAAGTGGGCGCACCACCTGTTCCCGACCGCCCATACTCCCTGCTACCGGGAGGTCGGCATCGAGGTCGCGGCCGGCGCCGACCCGCACGAGGGTCAGCGAGACGCCTACCGGGCCAAGTGGGGGGTCGAGACGCTCTACGCCGACTACCGCGAGATGCTGGAGCGCGAGCGCCCCGACCTGGTGAGCATCTGCACGTCGGCCCGGCCCCGCGCCCGCGTGCTGCTCGACGTCGTCGAGATCGGCGCCTCGCGCGGCCTCAAGGCGATCTGGGCGGAGAAGCCGCTGGCGATCTCCCTGGAGGAGGGCGACCGCATGGTGGCCGCCTGCCGGGAGGCGGGCATCGTCTTCGCGGTGGGCTGCTCCCGCAACTGGTCGGCCCCGTACGACCGCATGCGCGAGCTGGTGGAAGCCGGCGAGCTCGGCGACCTGCTGCAGATCGTGAGCATGGGCGAGGCTTTCATCTCGCACAACGGCAGCCACCTGCTCGCCCTCACCAACCGGCTGGCGGGCGGACGGGTGCGGTGGGTGTTCGGCCACATGGACTCGGACGAAAACGCGGCCGGCGACGACGACCTGCAGGGCAACGGCTACCTGCACTACGAGAACGGCGTGCAGGGATTGGCGCGCATGCTGCCGTGCGGGGCGGGAGGCTGGCAGTTCGAGCTGACCGGGACGCGCGGGCGCCTGCACGCCCTGGCCGATGCCCAGGAGGTCGCCTTCCACAAACTGCATGCGTCGAGCCTGGAGGGCCGCGGCGAGGAGCCGGCGCGGCTGATCTTCCCGCCACCGCCGTCGGTCGAGAGCCCCAACACGCGCACCGTGCGCGACCTGCTCGGCTGCATCGAGACCGGCAAGGAGCCCAACTGCTCGGGCGCCGACGCCCTGCACGCGCTGGAGATCGCGATGGCCATGCGCGAATCTCACCGGCGCGGCGGCGTCCGGGTGGAGTTGCCGCTGGCCGACCGCTCGCTGCGCATCTTCTCGCGGGAGACCGTCGGCGACTCCGAGCCGGCCGCGGTGCGCGCGGCGCGGCGGCGGGCAGGCGGCGGCTGACAGGCCCTCCCACTTCGCGTGTTGAGTTTGTGTAACGCTACGATTGACCGAGCTATGCGTTAGGAGTCAGTTATTGAGCGTCTCGCGCCAACGACGGATCGTTATTGGGATAGCGCTGCTGCTGATGCTGATTTGCTCCGATGCCGTCCCTCAGCCGCTGTGTCTGCCGGACTGCTCCGGTGCCGACCTGCGCAATGCATCCATGCGCGGGGCTGATCTCCGCAACGCAGACCTGTCCGGCGCTATCCTGTACGATGCCGATCTTGCCTACGCCGACCTGCGTGGTGCTGATCTACGCCGCGCATTTCTGCACCACGCCACCTTGGATCGTGCCAACCTGAGCCATGCCGATCTGTCTGGGGCCGGACTGTCCCGTGCCTACATGCGTCATGCCGACCTCACCCAGGCAAACCTGTCCGGCGCGATTCTGGTGGATGCCAACTTGGCATACGCCGACCTGCGCGGTGCGGACCTGCGTGATGCCTACCTGTCCAACGCGACCGTGCACGACGCCGATCTGCGCGACGCCAACCTGAGCGATGCAAATCTATCGGACAGCTACTTTCGCGGCGCCGATATGAACGACGCAATCCTGGACCGTGCGTACCTTGACTCAGCCGACCTGCGCGATGTCGACCTTCGCGATGCCCAACTGCGCTACGCCACACTGTGGGACGCCGACCTACGCGGCGCCGATCTACGCGACGCCAACCTGTACGGCACGGAGCTGGACTATGCCTTCACGGCCGGCGCCGACCTGACCGGAGCGAACCTTCTGTCCGTACAGTCTGTTTGCGCATGGCCTGAGATCGCGCGGCACCTGGATGCCGTCGCCGAGGAATACAACGTCGCGATCGACGCAATCTGCCGGTATCTATTGGAGGAAGGTAGCCTCCCCGACACGGTGTTGCGCTTGCAACGCGAGGTGACGAGAGACGTCAACGACTGACGTGACCGGCGTCGATCGTCACCTCCTCGGCGTGCGCCAGCTCCCAGCCTCGGAATACCAGCGCCACGCCTCTGAACACCGCGTCCGGGTACCGGTGCGCCAGCCGACCGTCCGTCAGATAGCGGCGCAACTGCGCAACCGCCTCGGTCGCCTTCGCGGGCACCTCCGCTTCCGCCGCCGCGTCGCGGCGCACGTACTTGAGCTCGATCACGAAGCCGTGTCGCATGCCCGGATAGCGCGCCGAGAGCGGCGCCAGCACCATGTCGGCGTAGCCCTTCGCCAACTCCATCTCGGAGTGGAACACGAAATAGCCGGACGCGCTCAGGTAGGCCGCCAGGAAGCCCTGCACGACCTTCTCGCCGTGCAGGTAGTCGCGTACGCCGGTCTGCTCCGCCACCGCCGTGCCCAGCCGCTCGACCGCCGGCCGCCAGTCTCCTGCCAGCGCCATCCGCCGCGTGAGCCGGTCGAACTCCACCAGGTCCACCGAGAACACGCCCACGTCCCGATAGGCGTCGCGCAGGTAACCGTACATCAGCCGCCGTACCGTCTGGTTGGGAATGCCGAGTGCCGGCACGCCGGCCGCCAGGCCGCGGATGCTCAGCAGGCCGAAGTAGTGCATGAGCGACAGGAAGTTCTCCCTCTGGTCGAGCCGCGCCTGCGGGAAACTGTCCGCGATCTCGCTCTCCGCTCGGCCCTCGGCGATCACGCGGCGCAGCAGGTCGAAGTTGCCGTTCAGCCGGCGCCCGGTGAGCAACAGGTGGCGCAGCTTGCCGTAGTCGATGCGCACGTTGACGTCGATCAGATTGTCCGGCCCCGGTCTGTTGGGCAGCGACTGCTTCAAGTAATAGAGCACCATGTCGGTGTTGTAGACGACGTTCTCGGAAGCCGGCGCGAACCGGTAGCCGTCGTACCATTCGCGCATCGTCCCCATCGCCGCCTCCACGTCCTGGTCGAACACGTTCAGATCCCGGTAGGTGTCCAGCATGCGACGGACCTCGTCCTCGGTGAAACCGAGCATTTCGTTGAACTCCGACCGGAGGCTGACGTTGGCGCCGATGTTGAAGCCTGACGTCACGTCGTCCATGGTGATCGGCGACACGCCGGTGACGAACAGCCGGTCCACGCTGCCGTTTTCGGTGCCCGCCTTGAGCGTCGCGAAGAAATTGCGAAAGAAGCCGCCGCCGTGCGTGAGCGCGTGGTAGGCGTCCGCCCCCTGATGCGCCAGGATCGTGTTCGCGAAGTTGTCGTACTCGTCGATCAGGACGTAGAGCGGGATGTCGTGCCTGCCGGCGTGCAGGAACAGCGCGTTGAGGCGTCCGTTGACGCTCGACGGCGACCGGATGCGTTCCAGCGCCGGACCCGGAAACAGATCTGGATTGCGCTCCAGCGCATCCAGCATCTGCATGGCGCAGTACTCCTCGAACTCCCGCTCCAGCGTCTCCAGGGCGTCGTTGAAGGCGGAGAAGTTGAAGCGAAGCACGACGTACCGGCTGCGGTTCGGAGTGGGGTCCCGGCCGATGTCCGTACCGCCGAACAGCTCCGCGAAGTCGTCGGCTTGGTTGCGGTCGTAATAGCTCTCCATCATCGACAGCCAGCAGGTCTTGCCGAAGCGGCGCGGGCGGATGAAGAACACGAACCGCTCCTGCTCCAGCGAGCGCAGGAAGCGCGTCTTGTCGACATACAGGCAGCCTTCCCGGCGAATGCCCTTGAAGTAGGCGAGCCCGTAGGGGATTGCGGGGAATCGCGCGAGATCGCCGGGCGCCGCATCGGACGCGGACATGCGAGCATCCTATCAAACGCACGGGAAGCATCGTGACCGGGCGCATCTCCCTCATCTCCCATCCCGGCTCCGGCGGACTCCTTGCCTGCGCCGCGCGCCGACGGTAGGTTGAGCCGGTGGGGTCCATGGCGCTCACGAGCCGCCCGCGGCGCAACCGGCGGAACGAGAGCATCCGCCGCCTGGTGCGCCAGACCGCGGTGCGTCCGGCCGACCTGGTGCTGCCGCTGTTCGTGGTCGAAGGCTCCGGGGTCCGCGATCCGATCGCGGCCATGCCCGGCCGCCACCGCATTTCGATAGACACCCTGGTCACGGAGGCCGGGGAGGCGTTCGACGCCGGCGTTCCGGCGGTGGCGCTGTTCCCCGCGGTGCCGGACGAACGGAAGGACCCGCGGGCAGGCGAGGGAATGAATCCGGATGGGCTGGTGCCGCGCGCTGTCCGCGCCCTCAAGGACGCGCATCCGGAGTTGCTGGTGATCACCGACGTGGCGATGGACCCGTACTCCAGCGACGGCCACGACGGACTGGTGATCGACGGACGCATCGACAACGACCAGAGCCTGCCGATCCTGGCCGACATGGCCTTGTGCCAGGCGGAGGCGGGAGCCGACCTGGTAGCGCCGTCCGACATGATGGACGGGAGGATCGGCTACATCCGGGCCGCGTTGGACCGGGCGGGCCACACGGAGGTCGGGATCCTGGCCTACTCGGCCAAGTACGCATCATGCTTCTATGGGCCGTTCCGGGAGGCGCTCGACTCCGCCCCGCGCGCCGGCGACAAGAAGACGTACCAGGTCGATCCGGCCAACGGACGCGACGCTCTGCGGGAGGTGCGCCTGGACGTGGCGGAGGGCGCGGACATCGTCATGGTCAAGCCGGCCCTGCCGTACCTGGACGTGGTCGCCGCGGTCCGCGGCGCCGTGGACGTGCCCGTGGCCGCCTATCAGGTGTCGGGTGAGTACGCGATGATCAAGGCGGCCGCCGCCGCCGGCTGCATCGACGGCGATCAGGCGATGGTGGAGTCGATCACGGCCATCAAGCGGGCGGGAGCCGACGTCGTCCTGACCTACTTCGCGACGGAGATGGCGCGACGCTGCGATGGCTGAGACTCTCCTTCCGCTGTTCCCGCTCAAGGTCGTGCTGTTCCCGGACACCGCCCTGCCGCTGCAGATCTTCGAGGAGCGCTACAAGGAGATGATGGGCGAGGTGATCGACGCCAACGGCGAATTCGGCGTGCTGTGCGCCAACGAGAACACCGTGGCCGACGTGGGCTGCTCCGCCCGCGTGGCCAGGGAGATCCGCCGCTACGACGATGGCCGCATGGACGTCCTGACCATCGGTCGGCGCCGCTTCCGGATCGACCGGCTGCAGCGTGACCGGGCCTTCCTGCAGGGCACGGTGAGCTTCTTCACCGACGAGCCGGCCGACGAGCGGCAGGAGCTCAAGACCCGCTGCCTGCACCTCTTCCAGGACCTCTACGAGTCGACGCCCGGGCACCTGCCGGTGGCGGAACTTGAGCAGGTCTCCACCGAGGTCGTCTCCTACTACATCTCCTATTACAGCGACCTGCCGCTTGCGAAGAAGCAGAGCCTGCTGGAGCTCACCAGTGCCGAGCAGCGGCTGCTCGACGCCGAGGAGGCGCTGAAGGAGCGCATGCTGGCGCAGGGCGACGACCGCGAGCGCCGCCGCATCCTGCGGGGCAACGGCCACTTCCCGCGGGAATAGGCTGCTCGCCCGCGATCACGGTCGAGCCCCAGGGTCATGCCGCCGCGTGGCCGTGCTACCGTACGGCATGCCTGCCGACGCCATCGCGGACCTGTATCGACGGTCGATCATCATCGACTCGCTCAACATCAGCAACTGGCACAGCGACAACGTGTTCGCCGACCTCTACGACGGCGGCCTGACCGCCACCAGCGCCACCGTGGCGACCTGGGAGGGGTTCGTGGAGACCGCCGACGCGGTGGCCGCGTGGTACGAGCGCTTTCGCATGCGCTCGGCGCAGATCCGGCCGGTCCGATCGGTCGCCGACATCCACGCCGCCAAGGCGGAGGGCCGCGTCGGCATCATCCTGAGCTTCCAGAACGCCACGCCGATCGAGAACGACCTGCGCCGGCTGGAGCTGTTCTCGGACCTGGGGGTGCGCGTCATCCAGGTCACCTACCACGAGCAGAACCTGCTGGGCGCCGGCTGCTACGAGGCGCACGATCCCGGCCTGACCAACTTCGGGCGCGACGCGGTGCGGGAGATGAACCGGCTGGGGATCCTGGCCGACCTGTCGCACGTGGGGCCGCGCACCACCCTGGACGTGATCGAGCACTCGGAGCGGCCGGTGGCGATCACGCACGCCAACTGCAAGGGCTACTACGACGTGCCGCGCAACAAGACCGACGAGGCGGTGCGCGCCTGCGCGGCGGGCGGCGGCGTGATCGGCGCCACGGCGATCACCAGCTTCCTGCGCACGGGCGAGGCGTCGACCCTCGACGACATGGTGGAGGCGATCGACGACCTGGTGGAGCGGGCCGGCATCGACCACGTGGGCTTCGGGTCCGACTACACGCAGGACCAGCCGCACGAGTTCTGGCGCTTCATCTCCTCCCAGCAGGGGACGAAGTTCCCGTCGACGTTCGCGAAGCCCGACGTCGACTACACGGCGATGCAGATGTACCCGAAGGGACTGGAGACCCCGCGCGAGATGCCCAACCTGGCCACGGCACTCATCCGACGCGGCTACGCGCCCGACGACGTCGCCAAGGTGCTGGGCGGCAATTGGCTGCGGCTGTTCGGGGAGGTGTGGCATCCGGACGCGTAGGCTCGGCCCGACCGACCTGGAAGTGACCCGCCTGGGCGCCGGGCTGTTCGAGCTCAGCACGCTCGATTCGGATGCCGAGGCGGCGGCCGTGCTGCATGCGGCGCTCGACGGCGGCATCACCTTCCTGGACACCGCCGCCTGCTACGGCGACAGCGAAGAGAAGGTCGGCAAGGCGGTGGCCGGCCGGCGCGACTCGTTCGTGCTGGCGTCGAAGTGCGGCCATCAGGCGGGCGACGCGAACGCCGGCGAGTGGACGGCCGCGACCATCGCGGCCAGCGTCGAGCAGAGCCTGCGCCGGCTGAAGACCGATCACCTGGACCTCTTGCAGCTCCACTCCTGCTCGAAGAAGGTGCTGGAGCGGGGCGAGGCGATCGAAGCGATGGAGGATGCGCGGCGCGCCGGGAAGACCCGCTACATCGGCTACTCCGGCGACAACGAGGCGGCGATGTGGGCGGTGCGGAGCGGCCGCTTCCAGACGCTGCAGACCAGCTACAACGTGGTCGAGCAGCGCGCCCGCACCAGCGGTCTCCTGCAGGCCGCGCGGACCGCCGGCATGGGCGTGATCGCCAAGCGGCCGATCGCCAACGGCAGCTTCGGCGCGGCGGAGAGCCCCCTCGCCTATGCCGACACGTACTTCGGACGGGCGCGCAAGGTACTGGAGCAGGGCGACCTGCCCGGCGGCCCCGCCGACCGGATCGAGCTGTCGCTGGCCTTCACCCTGGACCGGCCGGAGATCGACACCGCCATCGTGGGCACGCGCAATCCCGCGCACATGCGCGCCAACATCGCCCTGATGGACCGGGGGCTGGGCCTGCCCGAGGAGCTCACGGCCGAGTTGCACCGCCGCTTCGAGATACTGGACGACGACTGGTTTCAGCAGACCTAGCTTCTGAAGTAGCGAGCGGTCAATTCGCCGTGGCCCAGCACCGCGGCATCCCAGCCGGGCGCGGCGCTCGCGAGCATCCGAGGCTGCCGGGCAATCCGCCGTGCGAGTCCGGTCACCTCCTCCAGCAACGCACCGACGACGGCGACTGCCTCGGACTGGCCGACCGGTACCGTGCGCACTGCCACCTGTGACCACTGGCGGACGGTTCCCAGCAGGAACACCTGCAGGAGCTCGGCGGCGTCGATGCCCAACGCGCCGCCCACGAATCCCCAGGCGACAGGATGCTGGAGCCGGTCGTCGCGGCCGGCTGTCGCCCGGGTCACGCCCGCGTGGGCGGGATGATCCCGCAGCCCCGGCAGCGCGTCCGCGGCGGCGCGGAGCAGCGATCGGCCAAGCTGGCCTCCGGCCGCGCGCGCTTCGCGGGACGGCTGGAAGCTGGCGACCTCGTCGCTGAGGCGTGCCAGCTTTCGCACTGCCGGCTCCGTGCCCGGAGCTGACTCCGTGCCCGGAGCTGACTCCGTGCCCGGAGCCGTCACGGCGGCGGCGCGTGCCACCGCCCGCCCGTCCAGCGGCGCGATCCCGAAGCGCAGCGCATCGCGGGTCCAGGCAACCAGGCTGACGGCGTCGGTGACCCAGCCGGCCCGCACTGCCCACTCCAGGCCCCAGGAGTGGGCGAACGCGCCGGTGGGAAAGGCGCTGTCGGCCAGGAGCAGGAGCCGCGCCCGCGTTCTGTCGTGTGCCTCCTCACCCATCGGATCGTCCGCTCGTTCCCCTCAGAACATGAAGTAGCGTTGCGCCAGGGGGACCTCGGCCAGCGGCTCGCAGGTCAGCGGCTCACCGTCCGCGCGGAACTCGTAGGAGTCGGGATCGACCTCCATCACCGGCAGCGCGTCGTTGAGGGGCAGGTCGCGCTTGCTCACCCCGCGCGTCCCGTGCACGGCCTCCACCCGCCGCCGGATCCCGTCGGCGGTTGCCACCGCGTCACGCGCGGCGGCGCTGACGAAGGTGACGCTGGTGGAGGCGCGGGCGCCGCCGTGGGCGCCGAACATGGGCCGGCCCCACACCGGCTGCGGCGTCGGGATGGACGCGTTGGCGTCGCCCATTGCGGCGAAGGCGATGAAGCCGCCCTTGAGCACGACTTCCGGGTGCACGCCGAAGAACGCCGGCTGCCACAGCGTCAAGTCGGCGAGCTTGCCGACCTGCACGGAGCCGATCAGGTCGCTCACCCCGTGGGCGATCGCGGGACAGATGGTGTACTTGGCCACGTAGCGCTTGATGCGGCCGTTGTCGTGGGCCGCCGGGTCGCCGGGCAGGGCGCCGCGCTGCACCTTCATCTTGTGCGCGGTCTGCCACGTGCGGGTGATGACCTCGCCGACGCGGCCCATCGCCTGGCTGTCGCTGGCCATGATGCTGATGGCGCCCAGGTCGTGCAGGATGTCCTCGGCGGCGATCGTCTGCGGCCTGATGCGGCTGTCCGCGAACGCGACGTCCTCCGGGATCGACGGGTCCAGGTGGTGGCAGACCATCAGCATGTCGCGGTGCTCGGCCACCGTGTTGACCGTGAAGGGGCGGGTGGGATTGGTGGAGCTGGGCAGCACATTGGGCTCGCCGCAGACGCGCAGGATATCGGGCGCGTGGCCGCCGCCGGCGCCTTCGGAGTGGAACGTGTGGATGGTGCGGCCGCGAAACGCGCGGATCGTGTCCTCGACGAAGCCAGCCTCGTTGAGGGTGTCGGTGTGGATCGCCACCTGCACGTCGGTCTCGTCGGCCACGCCCAGGCAGCAGTCGATCGCTGCCGGCGTGGTGCCCCAGTCCTCGTGCAGCTTCAGCCCGCACGCGCCGGCCGCAACCTGCTCCCGCAACGGCTCGGGCAGCGAGCTGTTGCCCTTGCCGAAGAAGCCCAGGTTCACCGGGTACTCCTCGGCTGCCTCCAGCATGCGCGCCAGGTTCCAGGCTCCGGGCGTGCAGGTGGTCGCCAGGGTGCCGGTGGCCGGTCCGGTGCCGCCGCCGAGCAGGGTAGTGACGCCGCTGGTCAGAGCCGTGGTGACAAGCTGCGGACAGATGAAGTGGATGTGGCTGTCGATGGCGCCGGCGGTGCAGATCATCCCCTCGCCCGCCAGCGCCTCGGTCCCCGGACCGATCACCAGGGCGGGATCGACGCCGTCCTGCAGCCCCGGGTTGCCGGCCTTGCCGATGCCCCAGATCAGACCGTCGCGGACGCCGATGTCGGCCTTGTAGATGCCGGTGTGGTCCACGATCAGGGCGTTGGTGATCACCAGGTCCGGGGAGCCTCCGGCGCGCGTGGCGCGGGGGTCCTGCCCCATGCCGTCGCGGATCACCTTGCCGCCGCCGAACTTCACTTCGTCGCCGGTCAGGGTCAGGTCGCGCTCGACTGCGAGCACCAGGTCGGTGTCTCCCAACCGCACGCGGTCGCCCGTGGCCGGTCCGAACATGCCGGCGTGGCCGGCGCCGCCGGTGCGGAATCCGTAGTCGGCGTCAGGCACCGCCGAATCCTCCTTCGCGTGCCGCGGCCAGAGCGGCCGCGCGGATCGCGTCGTCGTCGAGGGGGCCGTTCACAAGCCCGTTGAGGCCGTGGCAGATCCGTTCGCCGCCGAGCGGCAAGAGCGTCACCCGATGGCGCTGCCCGGGCTCGAAGCGCACCGCGGTGCCGGCGGCGATGGCCAGCTTCATGCCGTACGCGCGAGCGCGGTCGAAACGCAGGGCGCGGTTGACCTCGAAGAAGTGGAAGTGGCTGCCCACCTGGATCGGGCGGTCGCCGGTGTTGGCCACCTCGACCTGCACCGCCGGCCGCTCCGGCAGGCTGCGCCAGGAGTCGCGCGCGGGCCAGACCTGGCCCGGCGCCCAGCCGTCGTGGAGTCCTGAAGATGCCGCACTCATTGGATTTGGGTTCATTGGATCGGATGGTGGACGGTCACCAGCTTGGTGCCGTCCGGAAAGGTCGCCTCGACCTGCACGCTCGGGATCATGGCCGGCACGCCGCTCATCACCTGCTCGGCGGACAGGATCGTTCCGCCCAGGTCGACGATGTCGGTCAGCGAGCGGCCCTCGCGCGCCCACTCCATGATCTGGGTGGCGATGACGGCCGTGGCCTCGGGGTGATTGAGCTTGACGCCGCGCTGCAGCCGGTCGCGCGCCACCATGCCGGCCACCGCCAGCAACAGCTTCTCTCGTTCGTGCGGTGTGAACATCGATGCTCCGTTATCGAGGGTGTGTTCAGGTGGGTCGTAGTTATGGATCGATTGCCGGATACAGGTTGGTCACGGACCAAGCGATCAGGTCGCCGACCCTCGCAGCAAGTGAGGAATCGGACGGCAGTCCGGTGATCTCACTATGCGATGGGTCGGCTTCGTCGCCTTGTTCAGCAGGCAGCGGAGCATGAACGAAGCGAAGCGAGGCCAGGGCGCCGGCGCTCCGTCTCGTACTTCTCACGTTGAGTTCCGCAAGCCGCCCATTTCTTCTCATCTCCAAGCGAGAGTGCATTCGCACGCGATCGATCTGTCGAGGCGTCGAAAGTCCGCCAAACCACTCAAGCCAGTTCACCGAAAGTCCGCTGTCCCCTGGTCGCAGGCGGAACGCCGATCCCTCGACGCCGCCATCATCCAGCACTAGACGCGGCCTCACGTACCTGACGACATGGTCGGAATCGGGTATTTCCTTCTCGGTCATGCGTTCATCCACGAGGTCAATTCAAATGCGCGGAGCTGCCCCTTTACAGCCTCGCTTGTGTCAATGCCCGACGTCTGGGAGACTCTCGCAGATCCCACTCGACGCTTCAATATTACGTATTCGATCCAGCCCATGCCGAGGAACTGAAGCCCGACAAGAATGGACATGTCGTCTCTCCAGACAGCGCGTAGATTGCCATTGTCGAGAAGTACGATCCCGGCCCGGCGCGCAGACGGACGCGATCGCATGAACGACCAGAAGTCCCTTTCGGAGGACATGTTGGGGGAGATGCCGTCGAGTGTCGCCTCCTCGATCAGTTCCTGAATCCGACTCCGATATGCCTCGAAGGCATCGTGACTCTGGTCGCGACGGGGGTGGGACTCGGTTAGGATCCTGAACAGACGGGACCAAGCTTGATCGGCATATGCCGAGCCTCGAGCAGCCGAGTCTTCGTAGGCACTATAGGATGCGACCAACAGAACTTGATTGGCTTGATTCCAGGAAGTGAGCGCTCGGTCGTCATCGGAGGGAAGCTCGGGAGAGAAGGCGACCCCAACGCGGCGCAGCGGCTCAACGCCACCATGCATGGCATCGACGCGGAAACGCCGCAGATGCTTGAAGTGGTGAGGATAGTCTGGCGCGGTGTGTCTCGGCGGGGGAGGAGCGTCGCGGACCAAGGTGTCGCTGGCATTCGACGAAGAGGCGCTAAGGAAGCTTTCGGGGGTCTTGTCTCTCAACGACACTTCGGGCACTAGCAGACCTCGACGCGCTGCCAGTGCGTGTCTTGGATCGTCCGATCAGTGATGCTAACAAAACAGTCGAGTATTGCGGCATGGGCACGCGCGAACCACGCGTCCGCGTCTGGCTTCGTCGCTGTGATGAGGTTCGCGGTGGCCTTGATTTCGAACAAGAGGACTGGAACGATCGGCTCCTCCGCGGTCATGCCACTGCGGACACCGACATTCAACTGAACGTCGTTGGCTGTGTCGAAGGAGAAGCTGCAGTTAAAGCCGGCGGCCACGTGTTCGGCGAGTCCGGCGTCGATCAAGGAAAAAGATGGTATGACGTTTTTGGTATCGGACGGGGCTTTCCAGAATTCGCATGGGTGAATGACATTGATGTAGGTCAGTTCGCATAGGTCTATGGTTGGATCGTCGGAATGGAGGGCGGCACGGGCGAACTCGACGAAAAGGTTGTAATTCCTGTCGAACTGGGGTTTGAGGGTACGAAATCGTGGGTAGATGTCATGTCGCCGTCTCCAGTTGAACATGAAGGCACTCTTTTGAACCTGTAAAAGGCTAGCGTCATCTCGAGAGAAGAACCAATAGCGCGGCGTGGGAAAGACTTCTGCGCCGGCACTGAGCTCCTCCATGGGGACTGGCGGGCGCTGCACAGCCGTGGGAAAATCGTTCTTGATGCCTGCCCAGAAAAGGCCAATGTGCTCGGTTCGCAATTCCGAGATCGGAGAGCTGAAATAGGTGGCGATGATGACCTCGTTGATCGGCGGGTTCCTGAAGTCAAGGTGCATGGCGATTGCGTTACCGTTGAATGAGGACGAGGTGCGGAAGAGGCCGATGGAAAGGCATCGGTGGGATCATGGGGTGGACAGTGCGGGAAGGATAGCGCCTTAGTGGTGGAGGGGCAAGGTGCTGGAAGGGCATAGGTAGGAGGCGATGTCGGGAGAGGCGATGTGGGTTGGGAGGAACAGCGGAGAGCACAGGACGCTGCGTGATGCCGCGGATGGGGGCACATCCGGCGTTGACCGGGACGGCGCCGTGCCCCTACGGTGAGCGGACGATGGGAGCGAAGAAACGGATCCTGACCGGCGACCGGCCGACCGGTCCCCTGCATATCGGCCACTACGTGGGCAGCCTGCACAACCGGGTGCAGCTCCAGGACGAATACGAGTGCTTCTTCATCGTGGCCGACGTGCACACGATGACCACGCGGCCGGAGAAGCACCACTTGGCGGAGCTGGAGCGCACCATCCGCGAGGTCGTGCTGGACTACCTGGCGGTCGGCATCGACCCGGAGCGCTCCACCATCTTCGTGCAGAGCGCCATCCCGGAGACCTTCGAGCTCACCACGCTGCTGAGCATGCTGGTGAGCGTGCCGCGCCTGGAGCGCATACCCACCGTCAAGGAGATGGCGCAGGCGGCGCACCTGGACGCCCTGCCGTTCGGGCTGCTGGGCTATCCGGTCCTGCAGGCGGCCGACATCCTGCTGCCGCGCGCCCACCTGGTGCCGGTCGGCAAGGACAACGAGTCGCACCTGGAGGTGACTCGCGAGATCTGCCGCCGCTTCAACAAGCTGTACGGCCCGGTCTTCCCGGAGCCCGGCACCCTGCTCGGCGACTTTCCGGTCCTGCTGGGAACGGATGGTCAGGCCAAGATGAGCAAGAGCCTGGACAACACCATCTACCTGTCCGACGACGAGAAGACCGTGCAGCGCCGCGTGATGGGCATGTACACCGACCCCAAGCGGGTGCGGGCGGACATCCCGGGGACAGTGGAGGGCAACCCCGTCTTCCAGTACCACGACGCCTTCAACCCCGACACGGCGGAGGTCGGCGACCTCAAGGACCGCTACCGCCGCGGCGCGGTCGGTGACGTGGAGGTCAAGCGCACGCTGGCGCGTGCGCTGAACGCGTTCCTGGATCCGATCCGGGAGCGGCGCGCGGCGTACGCCGCCGACCCGGAGCGCATCGAGGCGATCATCGACGCCGGCAACGCCCGCATGCGGCGCGAGGCGCGGGAGACGATGGAGCAGGTGCGCGCCGCGATGGGGCTGAAGTTCGCGGAGGCGGCCGCCGGCGTGCTGGCCGGCGCCTGAACCGCGGTACTACCTTTCGACCGATGGCCAAGAAGAAGTTCAAGACGGAGGTCGCCGAGCTCCTCCACCTGATTACCCACTCGCTGTACTCGCAGCGGGAGATCTTCCTGCGCGAGCTGATCTCCAACGCCTCCGACGCGCTGGACAAGCTCAAGTACCTGACCCTGACCGAGGACGACTACAAGGGCTTCCCGTTCGTGCCGCGCATCGACGTCGAGTTCGACGACTCCGAGCGCGCGACGCTGTCGGTCTCCGACACCGGGATCGGCATGGACGCCGACGAGCTGGCTCAGAACCTGGGCACGATCGCCCGCTCGGGCACGCGCCGCTTCCTGGACGACGCCAAGGGTGATGCTGCGGCCGACACCAACCTGATCGGGCAGTTCGGGGTCGGCTTCTACGCCTCGTTCATGGTCGCGGACCGGGTCGAGGTGGTAAGCAGGCGCGCCGGGGACGACCAGGCGCACACGTGGACGAGCGACGGTCGCGGCCAGTTCGAGGTGGAGCCGGCCGAGCGGGCGCAGTCCGGCACCACTGTCACCCTGCACCTGAACGACGACGGCAAGGAGTTCGCCTCCCGGTACCGGATCGAGGGGATCGTCAAGCGCTATTCCAACCACATCCCGCATCCCATCCACCTGCACTACGCGGAGCCGGCCCGCACCGATCAGGCCGGCACCGAGGAAGGCGCCGAGCCCGAGGAGAAGGTGGAGCAGATCAACGCCGCCTCCGCCCTCTGGAAGCGCGCCAAGTCGGAGCTGACCGACGACGACTACCAGGAGTTCTACAAGACCCTGACCGTGGACACCGAGGATCCGCTGCACTGGGTACACACGCACGCGGAAGGCACGCTGGAGTACACGACGCTGTTCTACCTGCCGGCCAAGGCGCCGCCGGACATCTACTACCCGGACTACCAGCCGGGCGTGAAGCTGTACGTGCGGCGCGTGTTCATCACCGATGACGACCGCGACCTGCTGCCCGCCTACCTGCGCTTCATCCGCGGCGTGATCGACTCGGAGGACCTGCCGCTCAACGTCTCGCGCGAGATCCTGCAGCAGAACCGCACCATGGCGGCGATCAGGCAGGCGTCGGTGAAGAAGATCCTGTCGGAGCTGGCCGGCTTGGCGAAGAACAACGCAGGCGCCTACGATCGCTTCTTCACGGAGCTGGGCCGGGTGCTCAAGGAGGGCCTCTACCAGGATCCGGGCAACCGGGAGCAGCTCCTGGAGCTTGCGCGCTACCGGTCGAGCTCCGAGGAGGGGCTGGTCAGCCTGGCCCAGTACAAGGAGCGCATGTCCTCCGACCAGAACGCCATCTACTACATCACCGGCGACCGTTCGGCCGACCTGCGGCGCTCGCCGCTGCTGGAAGCGTACCGGGCGAAGGGCTTCGAGGTGCTGATCATGGAGGACGAGATCGACGAGCTGGTGGTGCCTGCCATCGGCACCTACGGCGATCTCGAGCTCAAGTCCGTCAACCGCTCGGACACCGCCGACGACCTCAAGGACGATCGCGATGAGGAGAGCGAGAAGAAGATCGAGCCGCTGCTCGGCAAGATGAAGAAGCTCCTCTCCGAGCAGGTCAAGGACGTGCGCCCCAGCGCCCGGCTCTCGGACTCACCGTCCTGCGTGGTCGCCGACGGCAGCGATCCGACCCTGGCCTTCCAGAACGTGCTGAAGCAGCTCGGCCAGCGCGACCTGCCGGACAGCAAGCCGATCCTGGAGGTCAACCCCGGACACCCGATCATCGTCGGGCTCGCCGAGCGCGGCGACGACGCCCTGCTGGACGACGCCAGCCGCCTGCTGCTGGAGCAGGCCCTGCTGATCGAGGGGGTCCGGCCGGAGGATCCGATCGCCTTCGCCAAGCGCTTGAACCGGGTCATGGAGCGCGCCCTCGGCTGACGTGCGCATCCTGCTCGTCAGCGACTCGTACGGCCTGGTGGACGGCGTCAGCCGCAGCATCGAGGCCGAGCTGGCGTACTTCAGGGAGCGGGGCGACACGGTGGTGGTGGTCTCCACCAACACCGAGCACACGCGCACCTACCACCTGGTCGCCTATCGCGGCTTCTACCACGTGTTCGACGCCGATCCGCGCCGCTTGGCACGGCGGCTGCGCGGATATCGGTTCGACGTGGCCTACGGGCACTGCGTGGCTCCGCAGGGGCTGTTCTTCCTGCTGTACCTGTCGGCCCGCTTCGGCGTGCCGGCGATCAATCGCTTCACCACCTACGCGCCCGACTACATGGTCTACACCTATCCGCCGGGCTCGGGTCCGGCCGCGCAGGCTTTCATCCGCTGGATGCTCACGGGGCTGCTCGGCCTCACGCAACGGCGCATGCACCGCGTGCTCCTCAGCATCCTCTGTGAGAAGATGCGGCGGTATCTGGTGGAGGTTCTGCACGTGGCAGCCTGGCGTGTGGTCGAGAACCGGTTCCCGGAACGCGCCACGCCTCCGCCGCGCACCCGGCCGCGTCCGGGATCGGCCGCTGACGCGGGCGCTGACGCGGGTGCCGATGCCGCCCCCCGCCTGATCACGCCGGGGCGGCTGTCCGCGGAGAAGAACGTCGAACTCCTGGTCTCGATCTGGAACGAGGAGTTGGCCGACCGCTACCCGCGGGCCGAGTGGCATCTGGTCGGACCGGGACCGCTTACCGACTGGGTGCGCCGATCGGTGCGGGCGCCCGAACGGGTGCGGCTGGCCGGCGCGGTCAGCCGTGAGCGCATGCTGCGCGAGATGGTGGAAGCGGACCTGATGCTGTACGCGAGCCTCGGCGACACCTTCGGGTTGGTGATCACCGAGGCAAAGCTCTGCCGGCTACCGATCGTGGCGTTGGCCGACGATGCCGGCGTGTCGGCGCAGATCACCGACGGCACGGTCGGCGGCTACCTGGCCGCGAACCGGGCGGCATACGTGCGCACGATCCACCACGCGCTGGCCAACCCGGAGGAGGCCGCGCGCGTGGCGGAGCGCGGGGCAGAGGATGTCGCCGAACGCTTCAGCGGTGCCGAATACGACCGGCTGGCCGCCATCCTCCAGCGGGCTGCCGCCGCGCGCCCCAGTCGATCGCATCGGCTTGCGACCCTGGCGGTGGCGCGGCTGGTGCGGCTCCTGTGCTGGACGCTGCCGCGCGCGTTCATCCGCATGTACGAGCCGGCGTGAAAAAAAAGCGCGACCCGCGGCCGCACGCGCTCATCGTCGAGGACGACCGCGACATCGCGAAGCTGATCGCTTTCAACCTCGACAGCGCGGGGTTTGAGCCGCGGCGGGTGACCAGCGGCGAGGAAGCGCTGCACTCGGTGGCCCGCAAGCCGACCGAGCTGATCGTCCTGGATCTGGCGCTGCCCGGCGTCGACGGCCTGACGGTGTGCCGCCGGCTCAAGGACGACGCCCAGACACGTGCCATTCCCATCCTGATCGTGTCCGCCCGCGGCGAGGAGGAGGACGTCATCGCCGGCCTGGAGATCGGTGCCGACGACTACATCACCAAGCCCTTCAGCCCCCGCGTGCTGGTGGCACGGGCGCGCGCGCTGCTGCGGCGCCTCGATCCGCTCGGCAGCTCGGCGGGCGCCGCCGCCGGCGGGGAGGAACCGGCCGCTCCGGTCTCCGCCGGACCCATCCGGCTCGACCCGCGGCGGCACGAGGCGACCGTGTCCGGCACGCCGTTGAAGCTGACCGCCACCGAGTTTCGGACCCTGCTGTTCCTCACCGAGCGCGCCGGCTGGGTGTCGTCGCGGCCGCGCATCGTCACCGGCGTGCACGGTGCCGACTACCCGGTCACCGACCGATCCGTGGACGTCATCATCGCCTCTCTGCGCAAGAAGCTCGGCGACGAGGCGTGGCGGCTGGAGACGGTGCGCGGCGTCGGCTTCCGCATGCGCGAATGAGCGCACCGGAGGGACCGGACGGTCCCGGCGATCGCCGCCGGCAGGTCGCGGCGGCGGTGACCGGCGCCGGGGTGGCGGCCGCGGGCGTCGCGGCCGCGGTGCTGTTGCCGGCGGATTTCCTGGCACGGGGGGCCGGACGGCTGGCGATCGCGCTGCTGGGGGCGTCGGCGGGCGTGCTGGCGTGGTGCCTGAGGCGCGCGTGGGCTGCGGCCGTCAGGGCGCGCCGGGATGCCGGCACGACGGTCGCGGAAGCCCGCGGCGTCCGTCGGGTCGAGCGCTTGCTGGCCCAGCTTCCCGACGGGGTGGTGGCGGTGGACCCGCGCGGCGTCGTCTGCGTCGCCAACACGGCGGCCGGGGAGCTCCTGGGGGTCCGTCCCGAGCACGTCGGCCGGCCCCTCGCGGAAGCGATGCCCGCGCAGTCGCTGCGGGAGCTCCTGGCGCCCGTTCTGGCCGGCACCGCCGATCACGGCACCCGCGACATGACCGATCTGGTGCCGGAGGCGGTGATCCACATCCGCGTGAGCCGGGTCCAGGCTGACGAGGACGGCCTGCTGGTGCTGATCTGCGCGTCCGACGCCACGCGCCTGCGCCGGTTGGAGCGGCTGCGCCACGACTTCGTGGCCAACGTGTCCCACGAGCTGCGCACGCCGATCACGGCCATCAAGGGGTTCGTGGAGACGATGCTCGACCGCCGCCTGTACCGCGGCTCCAACGGCAAGCGGTTCCTGCGCATCGCCGGTGCGCAGGCGGAGCGGCTGGACGCGCTGGTAGAGGATCTCCTGAGCCTGTCCCGCATCGAACAGGGCGAGCACGACGGCATCGATGCTACCGCGCAGCCGCTCGCCCCTATCGTCACGCGGGCGGTCGACGCTTGCCGGTCGCGACTCGGCGGGGGGCGCGCACGCATCGGCATGGCCGGCGTCGACGGCATGCGGGTGCGCGCCAACGCCCCTCTGCTGGAGCGGGCGCTGGCAAACCTGCTGGACAACGCGCTGCTCTACGGCGGCGACCGGGCATCCGTGCGCATCAGCGCGCGTTCCGGGGACGGCGCTGGAAGCGGGGACGGCGCTGGAAGCGGGGACGGCGCCCGGAGCGAAGGAGGCGTGCGCATCGACGTGACCGACGATGGACCCGGCATCGCCGGCGAGCACCTGAATCGGGTGTTCGAGCGCTTCTACCGGGTCGAGCGCGATTCGAGCATCCCCGGGTCGGGCCTGGGCCTGGCGATCGTCAAGCACATCGTGCAGGCGCACGGCGGCCGCGTCAGCGTGATGAGCGAGGTAGGTTCCGGCACCACGTTCACCCTGCAGATCCCGCCTTAGTCCGAAGTTCCAGCGGCTGAAATCGGGGTCAACTCTTTTCTGTTTCGGTATTTGATGCCATTCGAACGGGGTCAAAATGTGCATGGTGTAGCCACTAATTAGGTTGACACGACTCTCGATATGTAGTATCTTCTCCTTGATGCCAAGTAGAAACGGAGCCGTCCACGTAGCCACAACCACCCGCCGCTACAAAGACAAGACCTACCATGCCCATCTCCTGCGCAGAACCTTCCGAGAAGACGGCAAGGTCAAGCACGAGACCCTCGGCAACATCTCCCACCTCCCCGCCCACGTCATCGATCTCATCCGCAGAGCCCTCAAAGGCGAGACCCTCGTCAATCCCGAAGACGCCTTCTCCTGCCTGCGCAGCCGCCCTCACGGCCATGTCGCCGCGGTCCTCGGCACCCTCAAGCAACTCGGCCTCCCTGCCCTCATCGCCCGTCCGGCCAGCCGCCTGCGCTCTCTGGTCATCGCCATGATCGTCGCCCGCGTCATCGACGCCCGCTCCAAGCTCGCCACCGCCCGCGCCATGCACCCCGAGAGCGCCGTGTCCACCCTCGGCCACCTGCTGGACTTGGACGAAGTCGACGAGAACGAGCTGTACCAGGCGATGGACTGGCTGGTGCAGCGCCAGCGCGGTATCGAGCAGCGTTTGGCCAAGCGGCATCTCAGCGACAACACGCTCGTGCTGTACGACCTGACCTCCAGCTACTTCGAGGGACACACCTGCCCGTTGGCGCAGCGCGGCCACAGCCGAGACGGCAAGAAGGGCACCGCGCAGATCGTGTTCGGACTGCTGTGCACCGCAGACGGTTGCCCGGTGGCCGTCGAGGTCTTCTCAGGCTCCACCAGCGATCCGAAGACCGTCGCCGCGCAGGTGGACAAGATCCGTGGCCGCTTCGGGCTCAAGCGGGTGGTCCTGGTCGGCGACCGCGGCATGCTCACCGGGGCGCGCATCCGCGAGGACCTGCAGGGCATCGACGGCATGCGCTGGATCACGACCCTGCGCGCGCCGACCATCCGCACGCTCATCGCCGCCGGTCAGGTGGCGCAGTCGTTGTTCGACGACCGGGACCTGGCCGAGATCAGCAGTCCTGACTTCCCGGGTGAGCGGCTGATCGTGTGCCGCAACCCGGTGTTGGCCGAGCAACGGCGGCGCAAGCGGCAGGAACTGTTGGCCGCCACCGAGCAGAAACTTGCCCCCATCGTGACGGCCACCCAGCGCGCCAAGGAGCCGTTGCGTGGCGCCGCCGCGATCGGCATGCGCGTGGGCAAGGTGATCAACCAGCACAAGGTGGCCAAGCACTTCGTCACCGTGATCAGCGAGGACTCATTCACGTTTCGGCGCGATCAGGACAAGATCGCCGAAGAGGAAGAACTCGACGGGCTGTACATCGTGCGTTCCAACGTGGAATCCGAGGTGCTCGACGCCGATCAGACGGTGCGCGCGTACAAGGACCTGTCCAAGGTCGAGCGCGCGTTCCGCAGTCTGAAGACGGTCGACATGAAGGTGCGCCCGATCTACCACCGGCGCCCCGATCGGGTACGCGCGCATGTGCTGCTGTGCATGCTGGCCTACTACGTGGAATGGCACATGCGCAGCAAGCTGGCGCCGGTGCTGTTCGACGACCACGACCCGCAGGCGGCCGCGCAGCAACGCTCCTCGGTGGTGCAGCCGGCGCAGCGCTCGCCGGCGGCGCGGGCGAAGGCGTCCAGCAAGCGCACCGCCGACGACCTGCCGGTGCACAGCTTCCGCAGCCTGATCAGCGAGTTGGGGACGCTGACGATGAACACCATGCAGGCGGCCGCAGACCGCGACACCTTTCAGCTCATGACCCAGCCGACGGCGCTCCAGCAGCGCTGCTTCGAGCTCCTTGGCGTCTCGCCTCG
Source organism: Spirochaetia bacterium (assembly GCA_965208175.1). Taxonomy (GTDB): domain Bacteria; phylum Spirochaetota; class Spirochaetia; order SZUA-6; family Bin103; genus CATQHW01. The sequence goes on from CBDBOG010000003.1 coordinate 728,006, forward strand.
GATGTAGCCACGGACGGCATCTGACGTTTGCTGCTAATTACATGTATTCAAATGCCTTGCGCAACATCCTCTGTGGAACTTCGGCTTAGTCCCATCTCGGGTCAACCCTCGCCGGGATCGGCCCGTGATAGGATGGGCGGACGTCAGGTTCGGAGGCTCACAGGACATGGCCGAAACGGCCCGTATCGTGCTCGATGAAAGAGAGATCGATCTCGCGGTCATGCGCGGGTCCGAGGGTGAGGTCGGCATCGACATCGGCGCCCTGCGCCGGGACACCGGCGCGATCACCGTCGATCCGGGCTACGCCAACACCGGCTCCTGCCGGAGCGCGATCACGTTCATCGACGGCGAGCGGGGCGTGTTGCGCTACCGCGGCATCCCGATCGAGCAACTCGCCGAGTCCAGCCACTTCCTGGAGACGGCGATGCTGCTCCTCGACGGTGAGCTGCCCACCCGCGACGCGCTGCACGCCTTCATGCGCGACATCACCTATCACACCATGGTGCATGAAGACGTGCGCAGCTTCTACGAAGGCTTCCCGAAGCGGGCACACCCGATGGCCATATGCGGCGCCGTCGTCGGGGCGCTCTCCACGTTCTACTCCGACTCGCTGGACATGCACGACGAACGGCAGGTCGAGATCTCCATCCACCGGCTGATCGCGAAGCTGCCGACCATCGTCGCCTACTCCTACAAGCACTCGATCGGACAGCCGTTCATGTACCCGCGCAACGACTTGGGGTACGCGGCCAACTTCCTGCACATGATGTTCGCCACCCCGTGCGAGGAGTACGTGGTCGATCCCGAGATCGCCCGCACCATGGACACGATATTTCTCCTGCACGCCGACCACGAGCAGAACTGCTCGGCCTCCACCGTCCGCATGGTCGGCAGCTCCAAGGCCAACCTGTTCGCCTCCATCGCCGCCGGCGTTCACGCGCTCTGGGGACCGCTGCACGGCGGCGCCAATCAGGCGGTCGTGGAGATGCTGCGGCAGATCCTGGCGACCGGGGATGGAGGCGCGGAGTTTCTGGAGAAGGTCAAGAACAAGGTCGCCGGCGTCCGCCTGATGGGGTTCGGCCACCGCGTCTACAAGAACTTCGACCCGCGCGCGCAGATCCTCAAGAAGGCATGCTTCGAGGTGCTCGAGAAGCTGAACGCCTCGACCCCTTTGCTGGACCTCGCGGTGGAGTTGGAGGAGATCGCGTTGCGCGACGAGTACTTCATCGCGCGCAAGCTCTATCCGAACGTGGACTTCTACTCCGGGATCATCCTGCAGGCGCTGGGTATTCCGGTGGACATGTTCCCGACGCTGTTCACGATCGGCAGGCTGCCGGGCTGGATCGCGCACTGGCACGAGATGATCCTTGACCCCGACGCGCGCCTGGCGCGGCCGCGGCAGATCTACACGGGGCCGACCGAGCGCGACTACGTGCCGATCGGCGAGCGCTGACGGCGCGGAACCCGCACGGGTCTCCGCTCAGCCGGCCGGCCCTTCAGGCGGTATCCTGGTAGACGCGGCTGCCCACGGCGTCGCGCTGGTTCTGGTACTTGCCCCCGTACGGCCGGGCCGCCGGCCGGTCCATGCGCGCGAACACGATCTGGCAGATGCGCCGGCCGGCGGTGAGACGGATCGGCAGGCGGTTGGCGTTGAACAGCTCCAGCGTGATCGTGCCGTCGAAACCGGGGTCCACCCAGCCGGCGTTCTGGATGAACAGGCCGATCCGGCCGATCGAGCTGCGGCCCTCGACGAAGGCGATCATGTCGTCGGGCAACCGGATACGCTCGCGGGTGACCGCCAGCAGGAACGACTGCGGAGGGATGACGATCTGCTCGGCCCGCAACTCCGTGTAGCGGACCGGGTCGGTCAGCGAAATGCTCTCGGCGGTGTTCTCGTCGACCTTCAGGAAGTGGTCGCCGAGCCGCAGATCGACCGATGCCGGCTGGAGCTGGTACTCCTCGAGCGGGGCGATCTCCACCGTGCCCGCGTCGAGCAGCTCCCGCATGGTGGCATCGGATACGATCATCGCTCCGTCATCGTTGCCTGCAGCTTGACACGCAGGATGCGGCGCACGGAGTCGTCCAGGCGCTCCTCGCTCTCCATCCCGGCGCGGACCAGGCGGACCCCTTCCTCGATGAGCGGCAGCACGTCGCTGGACCGGGCCGCCAGGATGACGTCGACTCCGGCATCGAAGCTGTTGCGTACGAGGTAGGGCTCCATCAGCGCCGGGGCCGGGGCCCGGATCTCGATCGCGTCCGTGATCACCACGCCGTCGAAGCCGAGCTGCTCGCGCAGCAGGCCGGTGACGATCGCCGGCGACACGCTGGCCGGCAGGTTCGGATCCAGGTCCTCATACAGGATGTGCGCGGCCATGACCGAGTCGATGCCGGTGTCGATCGCGGCGATGAAGGGTGCCAGGATCGCCGCGCGCTCCGACCGCGTGAGCCGCACCACCGGCAGGCGGTCATGCGAGTCGTACGCGGTCACGCCGTGGCCGGGGAAGTGCTTGGCCACCGAGATGATCCCGGCGCGGTTGGCGCCACGGACGTAGGCGCGCGCGTAGTCGGTGATCAGCCGGGAGTCGGCGCCGTAGGCACGGCCGTCTATCACCGTGCCGTCGTTCCGGTCGTACAGGTCGAGCAGCGGAGCCAGGTTCATGTTCACGCCCAGGCGGCGCAGCTCCACGCCGGTCACGTAGGCGGCCGCTTCCACGTAGTCGCTGTCACCGTGTTTTCCCTGGTGGAACGCCGCCGGGAAGAGGGTGAGCTCCGGCAGGCGAAGGCGGGTCACCCGGCCGCCCTCCTGGTCGGTGGCGATGAACAGGGGCACGGACGACGGACCGTCCTGCGCCATGCGCTGCAGCCCGTCGATCAGCTCCCGCACCTGGTCGTGGCTCTCCACGTTGTGCTCGGTGATGATCACGCCGCCGACGTGAGCGTGATCGATCAGGGCGGTCACCCGCTCCGAGCCGGCCGTTCCCGGAATCCAGGTCATGAAGCGCTGCCCGACCTTCTGCTCGATGGTCATGGCGGCCAGCAGCTCGTCGATGCGGGCCTCGATCGGATCGTCGGGCTCGGACATGGACGCGGTCGCGGCCGGCGCGGCGGGCTGAGCGGGCTCTGAGGCGGAGGTGGACATCGCCGGTTCGTCCGCCGTGTCGGTGGTCGCCGGCTGTGCAGGCTCCGTGACGGTGGTTTCCGCGCCCGATTGGGTAGCGCTCTGCGGGGCGTCTATCTCCTGGGGTACGACCGGCCTCAGGTCGAGTCCGGGAACTTCGGGATTGGTGGCGCAATTGAGCGTGACCACCGTGGCCAGCAGCACCGCCGCCGCCCGCGCCGCATGCCGGGCGCGCGGGCGTGCCGCGGACGTGGCGGACTGGAGGATAGGGGACTCGAACCCCTGACCTATAGATTGCGAACCTATCGCTCTACCACCTGAGCTAATCCCCCGCCGGGTGATGACACAACCTATCAAGATGCAACTCCTTCGACAAACCGCCTGCGCGGCCGGTCCCGTCCGGCCGCGACGATAGGTCTACACTTGACCATCGGCACGACGGTACCCTGAGAAAAGCACAATCTGCGGAAAGATATGGAGCTCACGCACGATGTCCGATGAAGATCTTCGCGCTCCTGCGGACCTTCGCGCGACGGCCGCGAGCCTGCCGCAGGCGCCGGGCGTGTACCTCTTCAAGGACCCGTCGGGCTCGGTCCTCTACGTGGGCAAGGCCAAGAAGCTGCGCGCGCGCGTGTCCAGCTACTTCAACCGGGGGCCGCGCGACTCGCGGACGCTGATGCTGGCGACGCGGACCGCCGCGATCGAGACGGTTCTGACCGGCAGTGAGTCGGAGGCCTTCCTGCTGGAGAACTCCCTCATCAAGCGGTTCGCGCCGCGCTACAACATCAATCTCAAGGACGGCAAGTCCTATCCCGTGATCCGGCTCACCGCGGAGGAGTTTCCGCGGGTCTACCGCACGCGCACCATCGTGTTCGACGGCTCCGAGTACTTCGGGCCGTTCGCGAAGGCCAACCAGATCGACGTCTACCTGGACCTGATCGATCGGCTGTTCCCGCTGCGCAAGCGCGGCGAGGTGTTCCGGCGCCGTCCCGCTCCCTGTCTCAACCACTACATCAACCGCTGTGCGGCCCCTTGCGTCGGCGCCATCGACCCCGGGGAGTACGCCGAGCGCGTGCGTGCGGTTCGCACGCTGGTCTCCGGCCGCGCGGACGACCTGACCCGCGATCTGACCCGCCGGATGAGCCAGGCTGCGTCCAACCAGCGGTTCGAGCGTGCGGCGGCGATCCGCGACCAGCTCCAGGCCATTCGCGACGTGACCGAACAGCAGCACGTCGCCGGCGTGGACGCTGATGCGCGCGACTACATCGGCCACTTTGTTGGCGGCGACTGGCACCGGTTTCTGGTGCTGCAGTTCCGGGGCGGCAACCTGGTGGGACGCGAGCGTTTCCACGTGCAGGACCCCGGCCCGCAGTCCGACGAAGCGGCGGCCCGCGCACGGTTCGTGCTGGGCTACTACGGCGGCAGGAGGACGGCACTGGCGGGCCTGACGGTCTACATCCGCACCGTGGAGGAGCCGGACGCGCTCACGGCCGCGCTGTGCACGCTGCTGCCGTCGGATTCGGGCCGCCGGCGGGCGGCGCCCCGCGTGCACGTGCCGCGGCGCGGAAAGCACGCGCAGGTTCTGAGGCTGGCCGACGCCAACGCCCGCCAGGACGCCGAACGGGCCAACCCCGGCGTCGACCGCGAACGAGGCGTCGAGGAGTTGGGCCGGGCGCTGGACCTTCCGGCAGCGCCGCGGAGGATCGAAGGATTCGACATCTCGCATCTCGGCGGGCGCGACACCGTGGCGTCGCTGGTGGTGTTCGAGGCCGGGCAGCCGGCGAAGGGCGAGTACCGCCACTTCAGGATCAGGTCGCTGGGCGGCCGGGTCGACGACTTCGAGGCGATGCGTGAGGTGGTCGCGCGCCGCTATGCGCGCGTGCTCAACGATCGCCTGCCTCGCCCCGATCTGGTGCTGGTGGACGGCGGCGCCGGCCAAGTGAGCGCCGCAAAGGGGATTCTCGACGGACTTGGGCTGACCGATCTGCCGCTGGCCGGCCTGGCCAAGCGCCAGGAGCATATCTACCTGCCCGGCAACGGCACGCCGCTGGCGCTACCCGATGGGAGCGCGGCGCTGCGCCTCCTGCAGGCGGTGCGGGACGAGTCACACCGCTTCGCGACCACCTACCACAAGCGGCTGCGCACCAGACGGGTGGCGCGCTCGGCGCTCGAGGAGGTGCAGGGCATCGGGCCGGCACGTTCGAAGCGCCTGTTGCAGCGGTTCGCTTCCGTTGCGGGGGTGGCGCGCGCCACGCCGGGCCAGATCAGCCGTTGCGCGGGAGTCAGTGAGGAAACAGCCGCGGCACTCCTGGCCCACCTCGAACGAAGACGCGTGCGCGGGCGTCAGTGAGGAAACCATCGCCATGCGCCCTGCCCACCTCGAACGACGACGTAGTAGAGCAGAAGCCGGAGCAGGCTGAGCTGCATGTGCCCGGCGGCGGCGCGGATGCGCAGGTCGAACTCGGCCAGTACCCGCAGGATCGCCTGCAGCTCCGCGGCCTGGTAGCGCTCGGCCGCGCGGGCCAGGCTGGCCTGCGCCCGCTTGCCGGACACCTTGAGCACCCGCCACGCCTCCCGGCGGTCCATGCGCGGCAGCAGTTGCTGCAGATCGGCCGTCTTTCGAAACTGTGAGGCCAGGCCGCCAAGGAGCTGCGATGGGGTCGCCTGCCGGGTCAGCATGATCGCCTGCAGGGTGCGCGCACCGGCTGCCAGGTCGCGGCTTCCCAGATGGTCGAACAGGGTGAACACCGTCTCGGCCCTGCTGTGGTGCACCCACCGGTCGATGTCCTCGGCGGTCAGCATGTCCGCTTCGCCGGACGTCGCCCGATGCATGGCGGCCAGCGCGGCGCACTCGCTCTCCAGCGCCGCCGATGAGGAGCCGACGACCTCGTTGAGCGTCTCCACCGCCTGGTCGTCGATGGCGATTCCGCGTTCGCGGAAGAATGCGCTGATGCTGCGGCGCCGCTGATCGGGAAAGCGCTCCCAGAACACCCGGCGGCAGGATGCCGGCACCGCGTCCTGCAGGCGCTTGGCGACGCGCAGCTCCTCGGTCTCGATCACGAGCGTGGTCCCGTCGGCAGGTTCCCGGCAGTAGTCGGCCAGCGCCGCGGCATCGGATGCCTTCAGTGCCTCCGCCTGACTGAGCACCACCAGCCGCCGCGGTGCGAACAGGCTGGGCGTGCGCAGCGATGCGATGACGTCGACGATGACCGTGTCGAACGGATAGTGGCGTTCGATAGCGAGCGTGACACCGCCCGAGCCGCGCTGAAGCTGCGCGCGCAGCCGTTCGACCGCGCGGCGCTTCTCACCCGTGTCGGGCCCGCAGAACAGATGGATGGGGGCTTCAGCCATCACAGCGGCGCCGGAACGGCGCGGCGCGGCATCTCAGCGGTAGTCGCGCACCAGGCACGCGAGCTTGCCCAGGATCCTGAGGTCGGTCGCGTAGAGGGGTGGGTAGGCGGGATTCTCGGCCTGAAGCCTGACCCGCTGGCTCTCCTTGAAGAAGCGCTTCAGCGTCACCGCGTCGTCGATCACGGCAACCACGATGTCCCCATCCGTGGCGGTAGGCTGCTGGCGGATCACGGCCAGGTCGCCGTCATGGATGCCTGCGTCCTGCATGCTGTCGCCGCGCACGTGCAGCGCAAAGTGGTCCCCCGCGCCGATGCTGGACCGCGGCAACTGGTAGGTGCCGTCCAGGTTTTCCTCGGCGAGCAGGGGCTGTCCCGCCATCACCGTGCCCAGCACCGGAATGTCGACGACCTCCGGCGCATCCGGGCCGTTCCCGGTCACGGCGATCGCCCGCGACCGCCGGCTGCCGCGCGTGATGCAGCCCTTGCGCTGCAGCGCCCGCAGGTGGTCGTGGGCACCCTTGGTGGTGACTCCCAGGTGGGATGCCACCTCGCGCACCGTCGGAGCGAAGCCGTGCAGGTCGAGGTAGTGCTCGATGAACTGCAGGGTCTGGCGCTGGCGCTCCGTAAGGCCTCTCACGGCAGGTCGTCCGTCGCCTGGAACTTGCTGTCCACCAGGCGGACCAGCGCTTCCACGGCCTCCGCTTCGTCGGCGCCGGTGGCGATCACGCGCAGCGTGGTCCGATAGGCGGCGCCGAGGGCGATGATCCCCATGATCGACTTGCCGTTGACCCGTTCGCCGTCCTTCTCGAGGTAGATGTCGGCCTGAAACCGGTTGGCGGTTCGTACCAGCAGCGCCGCGGGCCGCGCGTGGACGCCGGCCCGATTCGCGATCATCACCTCACGCTCCACCATCCGGTCTCACCTACCACTCTTCGACCGCGGCGGTCTGCGGGTTGCGCGCCGACATCCATGCCATGACGCTGCGGTTGAATTCCTGGGCCGAGTGGTACCCCATGTGCTTGAGCCGTTCGTTCATTGCCGCGGTCTCGATCAGGATCGGCACGGGCCGCCCAGGCCGCACCGGGATCACGATCTGGCGGACGTGGGTGCCGATGAGCTCCACCTGTATGTCCTGATCGCCGATTCGATCATATTCGCGCGAGTTGTCCCACTCCTCAAGCTGCACGGCCAACTGGATGTGCTTGGACTCGCGGATGGCGCCGACGCCGAACAGGTGGGCGATGTTGATGATGCCGATGCCGCGGATCTCCAGGTGGTGGCTGGTGACCTCCACGCCGTTGCCGATCAGGGTGTTGCCGACGCGCCGGATCTCCACCACGTCGTCGGCCACGAAGCGGTGGCCGCGTTCGATCAGTGCCAGCGCCGCCTCGCTCTTGCCGACGCCCGAGGGCCCCTGCAGAAGCACACCCAGTCCGAACACCTCAAGCAGCACGCCGTGCACACGATCGGACGGGGCGAAGATCGAGTTCAGCGCGCTCACCACCCGCGCCGTGAAGGAGGAGGATGAGAGCGTGGTCTGCAGGATCGGGCAACCCGCGGCTTCGCACAGCTCGCGGAAGTCCTCGGTCGGCTGCTGACTGTCGGTGAACACGCAGCACGGGACCGCGTGGTCGAACAGGCGCTTGAGCGTGTCCGTCTGGCCTTCGGCGGAGAGCTTCTCCAGGTAGGCGCGTTCGCCACGGCCGAACACCTGGATGCGCTGGTACGCGAACCGTTCATAGAACCCTGCCAGCGCCAGTCCGGGGCGGTTGAGCTCCGGCGCGTTGATCTCGCGCGTGATCCCTGCGCGTCCGCCGATGCACGACAGGTGCAGCGCTTCGTTCTCCCGCAGGTCCAGCCGCAGCAGGTCGAGGACGGTGAATGCCATATGGGGGTGCGTTCCTCAGCGCTCCAGGGAACTCTCGATGTCCAGTTCGCCGCGGTACTTGGCGACCGTACGCCGGGCGATCCTGACGCCGCGCTCGGCAAGCATGGCGGCGATGCGGCTGTCGGACAACCGCTTGCCGTCCGGACGCTCGGCTTCGATGATCTCGCGCACCATCTCCTTGACGCCGGCCTTCGAGTATCGCGACCCGCTCGATCCGGCGCCGGAGATGGAGTTGGTGAAGAAGTGGCGGAGCTCGTAGATCCCCCACTCGGTCTGCACGAACTTGCCGTTGACGATGCGCGAGACCGTCGCTTCGTGCAGATCGACCTCCGCGGCCACGTCGCGCAGCGTCAGCGGGCGGAGTTGCTTCGGCCCGCTACGGAAGAACTCGCGCTGGTGGCCGACGACCGCCCGTGTCACCCGCACCAGCGAACGGTTTCGCGCGGTGACGTTGCGGATGAAGGAGCGGGCCTCCTGCAGGTTCGCCTTGGCGAATCGGCGCGCTTCCCTGCCGGCGGCGGTGCCGCCGTGGCCGTTGCTGCCGATCTGCTCGAAGAAGCTGTCGACGCCCAGGACCGGGATCACCTCGTCGTTGAGAATGATTGCCAGCTCGCCGTCGTGCATGCGCACGATCACGTCCGGCACCACGTAGCGAGTGGGCTCGGACTGGAAATTGCGGCCGGGAAGCGGATCGAGCGTGCGCACGAACGCGAGCACCTCGCGCACCGCGGCAACCGGGATGTCCAGCGCACGCGCGATTTCGTCGAGCCGGCCGCGCTCCAGTGCGTCCAGATGGCCCTGGACCACGGTCGCGGCGTGCGGCGCAGGTTGATCGTGATACCGTACCTGGACGCTGAGCGATTCCCGGTAGTCGGCGACGCACGTGCCGACCGGGTCCAGCCCCTGCACCAGCGCCTGGGCGCGGGCGAGCGTCCGGGGCCGGGCGTCCGGCGCCGCCACCCCGGGAGGTTCCAGGAGGAACCCGTTGTCGTCCAGGTGGCGGATCAGCAGCTCGGCCGCGCCCAGGACGTCGGGGTCGGCCGGCTGCAGGCGCAGTTGCCACAGCAGGTGCTCCTGCAGCGTCTCGGGCCGCTGCAGCGAGCCCTCCAGGAAACGCTGCTTCGCGTCCGGGTCGCCGTCGCTGCGCAGGCCCTGAAACCCGGGATCGGAGGAGTCGCCGAATAGCTCCTCTTCCGGGCGATCCTCGATTTCGTCGAGCGAATCGGTCGGATCGTCGGACACGACCTCCAGCGCCGGATTGCGCTCGAGCTCCTGGTCGATGGTGAGCTGCAGGTCGGCAAGCGGCAGCGCCATGATTTTGATCGCCTGATAGAGCTGCGGCGTCATCCGCAGGCGTTGTTCCTGCCGAAGCACCGGTTGCTGCGCTTGCATGGTGACTGTCGCCATCAAGGAGTCTGGCGGGTTTGCGGCGTGAGCGGCAAGCTACATGCGGAACTCTTCGCCCAGGTACGCGCTGCGGGCCGCCGGATCGGCCAGCAACGCCTCGCGGCTGCCCTCGGCGATGATGTGGCCGCCGTCGATGATGTAGGAGCGGTCGGTGATCTCCAGGGCGTCGCGGACGTTGTGGTCGGTGAGCAGGATGCCGATGCCCTTGCCCGCAAGCGACCGAACCACCTCCTTCAGATGGTGGACGGCGATGGGATCGATGCCCGCGAACGGTTCGTCAAGCAGCAGGAAGCGGGGGTCGCTGGCGAGCGAGCGAGCGATCTCCGTCCGCCGGCGCTCGCCGCCGGAGAGCGTGTGCGCCTTCTGGCCGGCGACCTCCTCGATGCCGAGCTCGGCGAGCAGCTCGTCACAGAGATCATGCCTCCGGCCGCGGGGCATCCGCCGCGTCTCGAGCACCGCCAGGACGTTCTGGCGGACGGTCAGCCTGCGGAACACGGACGGTTCCTGCGGCAGATAGGCGATGCCCAAGCGCGCACGGCGGTACATGGGCAGCCGCGTGATGTCCCGGTCCCCGAGCAGGACGCTGCCTTCCGACGGCTCGATGAAGCCGGCGATCATGAAGAACGCGGTCGTCTTGCCGGCGCCGTTGGGGCCGAGCAGGCCGACCACCTCGCTCACGGCCATGCGAAATGAGATTCCGTCCACCGCAACCTTGCGTCCGAACCGCTTGCGGAGACCGCTGACGGCCAGCGTCGCCGCGCGACGGTTCGTCTCGGGGCGGTCGCTCACGACACCGTTATGGTGCCCTGAATCTCCCCTTCCATCCGAACCGTTTCCCGGTCCAGGTCGATGAAGATTCGCATCGCCCGGTACTCGTCGCCCTGGTAGGTCACCACGGGCATGCCGGACAGGTCGACGGTGTTCTCGTCGCGGCGGTAGCGCGCGAACTCCGACCGGGACACCAAGTCGGGCTTGAGAATGCGCACCCCGATCTGCACGGTCGCTTCGCCCGTGTCCTGATGGTACTCCATGAAGCCGCCCTTCACCACCACCTCGTTGTCGCGGTCGATCAGGAGCGCGCTGCCCTGGATGCGCAGCACCGACCGTCCGCGGTCGAACAGCAGGTGCTCGCTGCCGATCTCGATGTTCTCGTCCTCTTCGATCACCCGCACCGCGCCCTGGCACAGGACGATGTCGGCCTCCTCTCCGAACAGCTCGATGCGCTCGGCGCGGATGATGGTGTCGTCCACGACGATCTCGACCTTGCCGGTGAGCACCGTGCGTTCCCGGCCCTTGGCGCCGACCGTCTCCATGCTGTCGAGCGCCTTGATCGTGATCGTCGTCGTCTCCGCGTCCGCGGCGGGCTCGTCCTGGGCGAACGCCGGGGCGGACGTCAGCAGGGCTGCGGACGCCAACAGGACCGCGGACGCCAGCCGGACGGCGGCCGGCCGGCCGGGCCGCCTCATCGGTCGAACACCAGGCTGCCGGAGACCGGCCCCAGGTAGCGGACGATCCGGCGAGCGACGTCGGCCTCGAAATCGAAGCCGGCCAGTCTGGATCCGTCGCCCCATTCCAGCACCACCTCCGCGCCATCGTCGCCGGTCAACATGCGTTCGGCGTCGTTCCAGTTCAGTCCCGTGGCAGTGATGCGGGCATCCTCCCGGTCCGACGACACCACCACCGACCCTTCGGCGCGGGCGTCGCCGGTCTCGCTGCGGTACTCGGCTCGCTCCGCCCACGCTTCGGTGATCACGAGGCCATCGGCATCGAACTCCGTGAAGTGAATGCCGGAGAGTACCAGCAGGTCGCGCTCGTCGTAGCTCTCCACGCGATCGATGCGCAGGACGGCCGTCACCCGGTCGCCGCTCATCACGGTGTGCTCGACGCCGTTCAGAACCGTGTTCGGCACCTCCTCGGCCAGCTCCTCGTCGAGCTCGGTGGATCGGTAATCGAAGGAGCAGCCGGCCAGCAGCATCGCCGATGCCAACGCCGCCGATGCCGATAGCGAGGTGAGCCGGCCGCGGAACCCGTGCCGGCGCCGGTCAGCCGGCGTGCGCATCAATTCCCTCCGGTGTGGGACACCGTACCTGCAGGCGCTCCAGAGCGACCGCACGGCCGTCATCATCGAAGCGGGCAAGCACCCCCTGCAACTGCAGGTTGCTCCACGTGTCCGCCGACCGTTCGTAGATCCCGGTCCGCCACTTGCGGATCTCGATCTCCGGGTCCAGTCCGCCCACGGAATCGATGCTGCCGGTGCGCCCGCAGTGGGTGAGGGTCGCGGTGCCCTTCTCGCTGATCGCTTCGTCCGCCGACTGGACCCGCACGTGCGTGCCGAACACCGCGCTCACCTTGCCGTCCATCCACACGCACATGTTGCGCTTCTCCGCGGTGGTGCAGGCGTGGAAGTCCAGGATCATGATCGGTGTCTCCGCGCGCCGCTCGGTGGCCAGCCACTCGGCCGCCGCGAACGGGTTGCCGGGATGCACGCGGTCGTAGCCGGACTGGCCGAGCAGGCAGGCCACCGTCACGCGCGCACCGCCGCGGGCGGTTACGGTCGTCCATCCGTGGCCGGGATTGTGGCGCGGGTAGTTGAACGGCCGCAGCACGTAGCGGACCTCTTTCAGGTAGGGCACCATGTCGCGCTTGTAATAGATACACTCTCCGGACGTGATCACGTCCACGCCGAGCTTGTGCAGGTAGGCCGCATGCCGCTTGCCCAGCCCGAATCCGCCGGTCGCGCCGTCGCAGTTCGCGATCGTCAGGTCCACTTGGTGGGTGCGCCGCAGGCTGCCCAGCAGGCTCTTGACGCAGAAGACGCCCGGCTTGCCGACGAGGTCGGCGATGAACAGGACGGTGGTGGTGCGCGCCATGCAGCGGTGAGGGTAGCAGATGTCGGCCCATCCGCATGACCGGGTGGGGTACGGCCCCGCGGCGTGGGCGGATCTGGTCCGCGCCGTGCACGCCGCGCCCGTGGCGGCCGTCCTGGAGCTGGCCGGCGGCACGCAGGGCCTGGCGTGGCTGCACGCGGTGGGCGGGTCGTCCGCGACGGTGCTGGAAGCGCACGACCGCTACCATCACGATTCCCTGGCCACGGCCCTGCGAGCCAGGCCGGCCCGCGCGACCGATCCGGCGGTGGCGCACGAGCTGGCGGCGGTGGCGTGCGACCGCGCGCGGGAGCTGGCCGGCACGGGCGCGGCGGTGGTGGGCCTGGGCTGCACCACCGCGATGGTGACCGGCCGCGCGCGGCGCGGCGCGCACGTGTGTCATGTCGCGACACGGGACGGCCTGGGGTCGCGGCGCGTGACGGTCCGGCTCACCAAGGGGGCGCGGACCCGCGCGCAGGAGGAGGCCGTCGCCGGCCGCCTGGTGCTGCTGGCGCTGGCGGCGGCCGCCGGCGTCGATCCGGCGGCCGTGCCGCCGTGGCCGGAGCCGGAGCCGCTGCAGATCTCCGTCGACGCCGGCTCGGAGTTGGCGGCGCTCCTCGGCACGGGGGCGCCGGCGGTGTGCCGGGAAACGGACGGCGGCGTGCTGCCCGATCCGCCGGGGGACCGGCGGTCGCGGGTCGGGGCGCTCCTGTCCGGGGCCTTCAATCCCGTGCATGACGGCCACCGCGGGCTGGCGGCGGCGGCGGCGGCGTTCCTGCGGCTGCCGGTGTCGTACGAGCTGCCGGTGGTGAACGCCGACAAGTCGCCGCTCGACGCGGCCGAGGCGCACCGCCGCGCGGCGCAGTTCCTGGGCCGCGCGGAGCTGTGGCTGACCCGCGCGGCGCTCTACGCGGACAAGGCGGCGCTGTTCCCGGGCGCGGTGTTCGTGGTCGGGGCCGATACGGCCGAGCGGGTGCTGCAGCCGCGCTTCTACGGTGGCGAGCGGCAGATGATGGATGCGGTGGCGGCCATCGGAGCGGCCGGCTGCCGTTTCCTGGTGGCGGCCCGCCCGCTTCCGTCCGGGCTGCTGAGCCTGGGTCGGCTGCGCGTGCCGGATGCGCTGCGCCGGATGTTCGTCGAGCTGCCGGCCGACCGGTTCTGCCTGGAGCGCTCGTCCACCGGCATCAGGGACGAGCTGGCCGCGCGGACGCGCGGTTCCGGAGCCGTTTAGATGGGATTGCCCGGATGTTTACGACCGTGGCGGACCATACTGTCGCGGATGGGCGATGTCTGAGAGCAAGATCGTAGATACCGGCAAGGTCAAGGCGTACCGTCCGCCCGGCCAGCGGCGGCAGTGGCGCCTGGTGCTGCTGGTCGGTGCTCTGGTGGTGGGGCTCGCGGTCGCGGCCTACCTGGTGCTCGGACCGCGGCAGGAGCTGTACACGTTACGCTCCTACAACGTGGAGGAGGTGACCCGTGGCCGCCTGGTGCAGACCACGCAGGCCAGTGGCACGGTGGTCTTCCCGGTGCAGATGACGCTGCTGAGCCCGGAGGCGGGATCGGCGGCGGCGCTGTACGTACAGGAAGGCGACCGCGTGGAGCCGGGCCAGCTCCTGGCGGAGCTCGCCGCCACCGATCTGGTGGAAGCGCTGGAGGACCTGCGCGCCGATCTGGCCGACGCGGAACGGTCGCTGACCAAGCAGCGGCTGCAGATCCGCATCGACCTGCAGCGCAAGCAGCGCCAGATCGACGACCTGGGGCAGGAGATCGAAGAGGCGACCGAAGAGCGGGACGAGGTGAAGTCGATGGTCGCCGCCGAGGTGTCACCCCCGAGCGACCTGGAGGCCGCGGAGCGCACCCTGCAGGGGCTGATCGACAACCGCGACGAACAGGTCCTGCAACTCGCCGAGGACCGGGAGATCGCGGTGCTGGAGGACCAGGTATCGCTTGCGTCGATCGACGCGTTGCAGGTCGAGATCCGCCGCCAGCAGGACAAGATCGCTTCGATGGCGGTCACCGCTCCCATGAGCGGCGAGGTTCTGAGCGTGGAAGCGGCGCTCGGCATCACGGGCAGCGCCGTCAGCGACAACCAGGAGTTGTTCACGATCGCCGACCCGGACAGCGCGGTGATCGAGCTGGAGGTGCTGGAGCAGTACGCGGGAGCTCTGCAGCTCGGCCAGCCGGTGGAGCTGGGCATCGGGGCGGTCGGGCTGACGGGGTGGGTGACCTCCGTCGGCCGGGTGGCGCAGCAGTCCCCGGACGGCCTGGGCGCAACGGTGCTGGTGCGCGTGCAGCCCGATCCCGAAGCGGGGCCGTTGCTGTCGGGCGCCACCGCCGTGGGCGTGCTGGAGGTCGGCGTGACCGAGGCCGCGCTGCTGCTGCCGCGCGGCCCGTACCTGACCACCGGCAGCCAGCGCTACCTGTACCGGATCGAAGGGGAGCGCGCCGCCAAGATCGCCGTCACCTTCGGCCAGGTGGAAGGCAACCTGGTGGAGGTGCTGACCGGGGTGCAGGCCGGCGATCGGATAATCGTGAGCGGTTACCAGAATTTCATCGAGCATGACATCGTCGTGCTGGAAGGGAGCGACGCATGATACGACTGGAGAAGATCGGCAAGAGCTACGACCTGGGCGAGGTGGAGGTGAAGGCGCTGACCGACGTCAGCCTGCAGATCGAGCGCGGCGAGTACATCTCCGTGATGGGGCCGTCCGGCTCGGGCAAGTCGACGTTCATGCACATCGTCGGCCTGCTCGACGTGCCGAGCGAGGGCAGCTACTTCCTGGAGGACGTGGAGATCACGCAGCTCCCGGACAAGGAGCAGGCGCGCATCCGCAACCGCCACTTCGGCTTCATCTTTCAGAGCTTCAACCTGTTCAGCGAGCTGTCGGCCATCGAGAACGTGATGCTGCCGATGGGCTACGCCGGCATGGGGCGCGGCGAGCGGCGCACGCGCGCGGCCGAGCTGCTGGAGGAGGTGGGCCTGAGCGAGCGCATGTACCACCTGCCGACCATGATGTCGGGCGGCGAGCAGCAGCGCGTGGCCATCGCCCGCTCGCTCGCCCTGAAGCCGGACCTCATTCTGGCCGACGAGCCCACCGGCAACCTGCCGAGCGACCGCGGGGAGGAGATCATGCAGATCCTGGAGGGTCTCAACCGGGAAGGCGTCACCATCGTCATGGTGACGCACGACGACGACCTGGGGCGGCGCGCGCGCCGCTGCATCCGCGTGCGCGACGGCCGCGTCGCCCAGGACGGGGAGGCAGCTGGATGAACTACCGCGAGGACCTGCGCATGAGCGTGCGCTCGGTCGTCGGCCGGCCGGCCGAGTCGCTGCTGCTGTCGCTGGGCGTGGCGCTGGCGGTCGGCGCGACCGCCGCCGGCATCGCGCTGGCCGGCCGCACCGGCGAGCAGTCGCGCGAGCTGCTGTCGTCGCCGCGCTACCGGGAGATCGTCGTCGCCGCCCGCGAGGACGCAGACGAGATGGACCTGCCCGCGCAGGTGCAGACCTCGACGGAGGTGAGCATCCTGACCGCCGCCGACCTGGAGGCGCGCTCGGTGACGCAGGCGATCCAATACGCCTATCTGGCCAACCGGACCGGCTTCTGGTTCGGAGACAGCGGCTTCGGCCAGCGTGGCGGAGGGCAGAACCAGGGCCAGGGAGCGCAGGGTCAGGGTACGCAGACGCAGGGTACGCAATCCGGGCAGCAGAGCCAGGCCGGGCAGGGCAACCAGGCCGGGCAGGGCAACCAGGCCGCGGGTGGTCAGTTTCAGCGCGGACAGGGCGGTCAGGCAGCTCAGCAGGATCAGGGCGGCCAATTCCAGCGCCAGGGTGGCCAGGCCCAAGGCGGTCAGGCCGCGCAGCGCGGCCAGCTCCAGCGACAGCCCGGACAGGGGCAGCAGGCGCAGGCGGGCCAGGGTCAACAAGCCCAGGGTCAGCAAGCCCAGGGTCAACAGGCCGACGCCGGCACCGCAGCGAGTCCGGCATGGCAGCCCGTTGCGCCGCCCGAGGGACCGCAACCCCAGATCGAGTTCGTGGAAGGCTGGGAGGTCACCCCCGAGTTCTTCAAGGCTTGGGGCCTGGCGGCAGCCGAGGGCGACGTGTTCCAGGCGGCCGACCTGGACCGGGGCGAGCCGCTGCTGGTGCTCGGCTCCACGCTGGGCGCCACGCTGTTCGAAGACGGCGAGTCGGTGGGCCGCCAGGTCCTCTCGCGCAACCAGCTCTATCGCATCATCGGCGTGCTGGAGCCCAGCGGCACCGAGGTGGACAGCCTGGCCTTCGCGCCCGCGGTCATCGCCGCTGAGCAGTTCCAGGGGTTCCGGGGCCGCTTCCGGGCTCTGCGCACCAACCTGCGGTTCATGGTCGACGACCCCGACCAGTTGGAGGAGGCGCGGGCACAGCTCGCCAACTGGTTCGACTCCGCGCACGGCGTGGGCGCGGTGGCGATCAGCGTCCCGCGGGAGGAGGCGGAGGCGACCGCCGACCGCAACGGCCGGCTGGCCACGGTCATCCTGTTCCTGGCGCTGTCGGCGTTGCTGATCGCGGCGGTCAACGTCACCAACATCTTCTTCAGCCGCGCCGTCCGCAAACGGCGCACGGTGGGCATCCTCAAGGCGGTCGGAGCGAGCATCCGCCAGGTCTTCACCGTCTTCTTCCTGGAGGCGCTGGCGATCGGTGCCGTCGGCGCGGCCGTCGGGCTGGGACTGTCGGCGCTGCTGTCGCGCCTGATGGAAGAGACCATCGGCTTCGGTGCGCTGCAGATCGGCCTGATCGTCGTCGGCGTGCTGGTGTCGTGGGGGATCGTCGCGGTCTTCAACGTGGTGCCGGCGTCGGCGGCGGCGCGGGTGCCTGCCGCCGAAGCGATCCGCTACGAGTAGGTAAGGAGTCGAGGAGGAGTCATGCGTACCATCCGCTCCGTACTGACCAGCCTGACGCGTTCGTCGGTCAAGTCGATCGTGACGCTGTCCACGGTCGGCCTGGGCGTCGGCGTGCTGATCTTCGCGCTGTCGATCAGCGGCGCGTTCAGCCGGCTGGTGTCCGAGCAGCTCGAAAAGGAAGGCCTGGTGGTCATGGTCGCCAACGTCGAGATCGACGAGGACGGCGAGCTGCAGGCGATACGGCCTCCGCAGTTCGACGGCAACGTGATCGACGCGCTGCGCACCGGCGTGTCCGGAGCCGTGTCGGCCAGCCCCGTCGCGTTCGTCCCGTGGACGGAGTTCCTGGTCGGCGGCAAGCAGTACCGGTTCCGCAGCGTCGTCGGCGTGAACGAGGACTACCTCGACGTGATGGGCCTGGAGGTGGTCGCCGGCTCCGCCTTCACGGCGGACGACGTCGCGCAGGGGGTTCGCGAGGCGATGGTTTCCGAAACCATGGCCGAGGTGCTGTTCGGCTCGCCGGTGGATGCGCTCGGCCAGGTCATCCAGCCGCCGGCGGCGACGCAGGGACAGGGACAGGCCGGCCAGCGCCGGCGCTTCACGCCGCCCACCTATACGGTGCGTGGGGTCTTCGGCGACCCGAGCGAGATCCAGCGGCGCGCGTACGGGGTGGGCGACATGATCGTGCCGTCGACCTCGGCGTTTCCGAGCAACGTCAACTCGGCCATGCTGGAGCGGTTCCTGAACTCCCGGATCTCGCTGCGCGTGCAAGGGAGCGGTCTGGCGACCATCGAGAGCCAGGTGCGCGAGGCGCTTGCCCAGCAGTACGGCGACGACGTGAAGGCCGAGGTGTGGGAAGGGCGTCCGGACGGCGGCACCGCCGCCCTCGAAGAGGCGCGTGCCACGGTGGCCACCTTCTCGCTGGTGGTGAACCTGCTCGGCTTCGTACTGCTGGTGACCGGCTGCATCGGCATCCTCAGCATCATGCTGGTGGAGGTGCTCGGCCGCACGCGTGAGATCGCCGTGGAACGGGCCGTGGGCGCATCGCGCGGCGTGATTGCGCGCGAGTTCTTCGCCCGCTCGCTGATCATGGTGAGCGCGGCGGCGCTGATCGGCGTGGCGCTGAGCCTGCTGCTGTCGGGTCCGCTCACCGAACTGGTGGTGCCGATCTTCCGCGGCACCACCCAGGCGGAGCTGGGCGGCAGCGTGATCAGCCTGGCCGCGATCGCGATCGGCGTGGGCTCGGCGATCGGCGTCGGCGGGCTGTTCGGCGTGCTGCCGGTGTTCTCCGCGCTGCGCGTCCCGATCGCGGAGGGAATGCGCGAGGGCTGAGGAAGGCGACGGTTTCGGGGCGCTACTCGCCCGGTGGGCGCGGCATGCTCAGCGTCTGCCAGTCGGCCGTCCGCGTGCGTGCCAGATCGACGATCTGGCCGACGTGGTAGTTGGTGTGGGTCACCGCGCGCAGCAGTGCCTGCAGCACGGTGTGCGGTTCACCGCGGATCGTAATCGTCCGGTGCAGGTCGGCGGGGTCCAGTTCCGCGAGAGCGCCATCCAGGCACGCCCAGCCGGCGCTCCACTTGGCCAGGACCGCGTCCTTGCCGCCCACGTCGTTGCGGAACTCGGAGTCGCGGTCGCGGTCGGGCTTCTCTCCGTCGGTGGTGAGGAAGTCCGTGAAGCGGGAGCGCAGGTTGCCACCCAGGTGGCGCATGAGCATGGAGACGCTGTTGCCGCGCTCGGCGGGCCGCCAGGACAGGTCCTCGGCCGGCATCTGTGCGACCGCCCGCTCGGCGTACTCGCGCGCCTTGGCGAACTCGGCAGCGACGAAGCGAAGGAATTCGGTCCCGGTGTCCATGAGCCGGTATGCTTGCATGCGAGGACCGAGGCGCCAACGTGGATCCAAACCCGACCGCCGGCGAGCAGCGCTGGGACCCTGAACGCTACCGCCGCTGGGCTCCCTACGTCCCGGAGCTGGGACGCGGCGTGCTGGAGCTGCTCGATCCGCGCCCCGGCGAACGGGTGCTCGACCTGGGCTGCGGCGACGGGGAGCTCACCGAGCAGCTCGCCGCCCGCGGCTGCCGGGTGCTGGGCGTCGACCGCAGCGCCGAGTTCGTGGCGGCTGCGCGGCAGCGCGGGCTGTCCGCGCAGGAGGCCGACGCACGCCACTTGGCCGGACCGGAGCTGGCGGCGGGGAGCTTCGACGCCGTGTTCTCCAACGCCGTGCTGCACTGGATACCGGAGGCGGCGGCGGTCATCGCCGGCGTCCGGCGCCTGCTCCGCCCCGGCGGACGGTTCGTGGCCGAGTTCGGCGGAGCCGGCAACATCGCCGCGGTCCGGGACGCCTTCCACGAAGCCCTGGGCCGCCGCGGCATCGACGCGGTCGCCCTCGATCCCTGGTACTTCCCCACGGACGGCGAGTACCGGCGCCTCTTGGAGGCACACGGGTTCGAGGTCACCGGCATCCGGCGATTCCCGCGCCCCACGCCGGTGCCGGGCACGCTCACCGAATGGATGCATACCTTCGCGGCGGCGTTCCTGGATCCGCTGGACCAGCAGGCGCGGCAACAGGTCGAGGAGGAGGTCTCAGCCGCCGCTGCTCCCGCGTTGCGCGGCGCCGACGGTGCCTGGACGGTCGACTACGTGAGGCTGCGTTTTCGCGCCGTCCGGCGCTGACCGGTCAGCCGCGCACGCGGCTCATGTACTCCGCGGCGCCCGCCTGCAGCCAGCCGCCGACGCCGGTCAGCACGAAGCGGACCCCCTGGTCGATGTAGGATGCGACGTCCGCGGTGGAGGTCAGGGTGCCGGCGGTGCGGCCCGCCGCCACGATGCGGCGGAGGGAGTCGTCGATCTTCGCCTGCACGTCGGGGTGCCCATGGTTGCCGATGTGGCCCATCGAGGAGGCGAAGTCCGAGGGCGCCACGAAGAACACGTCGATGTGGTCGACCTCCAGGATCTCGTCCAGGTTGCCGTGGGCGACGATGTCCTCGATCAGGACGATCAGGCAGGTCTCCTCGTTGCCGCGCGCGGTGTAGTCGGCCACTCCGTGGTACTGCCGGCTGCCGTACAGCCCGCGGGCGCCGGCCGGCGCGAACTTGCCGCCCTGCACGACGTTCTCGGCCTCGGCGCGGGTGTTCACGTGCGGGACCACGACCGCCTGGGCGCCACGGTCCAGGGTGCGGTAGATCAGCCCCTGGTGATTGTCGTTGACGCGCACCACGGAGGTCAGGCCCCAGATGTCGCAGGCGCGGGTGAGGTTGCCCAGCTCGGCGGCGTCGACCGGCCCGTGCTCTCCTTCCAGCCAGATCCCGTCGACCCCGGTCGCCTCCGCGATCGCCCCGAACGTGTCGATGTCGTCGGGATGGGTGATGCCCGACACCACGGTGGCCACCTCACCGGCGGCCAGCCGGTGCTTGATGCGGTTCTTGCGCAGTTCCATGCCGCGACGGTAGCACGCGCGGCGGCCCGCTTCAGTCCGCCGTGAGGTCGGCGGACGTGGTGGTGTTGCGCTCGATGTAGTCCCAGTCGTAGCTGACGCCCAGGCCCGGTCCGTCGGGAACGGGCACGCAGCCGTCGGCGCCGACCGCGTCGGGCTGGTCGCTGTACCCGTCGTACACCGGCGGGACCAGGTTGCGCATGCCGGGACCCATCAGCGCCAGCTCGTAGAGGTGGGTGTTGCGCAGCGCCGAGACCACCGCCCGGTGGGCGGGTCCGCAGGCGTGCACCTGCAGGTCGAGCCCGAACGCCTCGCTGAGGTGGGCGATCTTCATCACGCCGGTGATGCCCAGGTCGTACTCGGGATCGGCGTGGATCATGTCGCAGCCGCCGGCCACCAGGAACGCCGCCTTTTGCTCCAGGGTGCGCACGTGCTCGGTGACCAGCAGCGGCGTCGACAGCCGCTCGCGCAGGCGGCGGTGCCCCTCCGCGGCGATGCCGGCGTCGCGGTACGGGTCCTCGTACCAGAAGCAGCCGATCTCGTCGCACACGCGGCCGACCGCCAGCGCATCGTTCCAGGTGCGGAGCTGGCACGCCGGGTCCAGCATGATGCGCCAGCCGTCGCCGACGCGGGCGCGCACCGCGCGCAGGTTGTCGACTTCGCGCGTGACGTCGCCGTCGTTCCAGCCATGGATCTTGAAGCCGGCGAAGCCGGCCGCCTGGCACTCGGCGGCGAAATCCGCGAACGCCTGCGGGCTGTTCAGACCGCCGGGCCCGAGCTGGCCGTGATAGGTGCTGGCGTACGTCGGCAGCCGTTCGCGGAAGCCGCCCAGCAGCCGCGACACCGAGGTGCCCAGCCGCTTGCCGGCCAGGTCCCAGAGGGCGATGTCCAGCACGCCCTGCCCCATGTGGTCGAAGGCGCGCAGCTCCCGTTTCAGGTCGTCGTAGATCGCCTCGCGCCGGTCCGGGTCGCGCCCCAGCAGCAGCGGCGCCAGCATCTGGGCCTGCGCAAGCGAGGCGGGCGTCCCCACCCAGTGCGTGACGTATTCGCCGCTGGCTCCGTCGTCGGTGCTGACGCGCACCGCGAAGCGGCGGGCGGTGTGGGTGGCGCCTTTGACGTAGGCCATGTTGCCGACGCCGGCGGCGGCCTGCTCAAGCCCGATGTCGGGCACGTCGAACGAGAACTCGTGAATCTGAACGCGGTCGATCCGGCTCACAGGAACCTCCGGGAAACCTGACGGTCAGCCCCGATCATAGCGGTTCGGGCCGTCGGAGCCCCGCACAGCTGGAGACAGGCTTGCCTCAACCCGCTATCAGATCGATCACCGTGCGCCACATCTTGTCGAATGACGGTGCTCCGCGTCTTGCCGTGGAGAGATCGAACAGGCTGGTGAGTGCGGGTTGGTCGCGCGTCTCCTTGTATGCTCGGCCCGGTGGCATACGAGAGGTCAGCCATCCTTTCGCGTCACGGATCGCCTCGGCGTCCTTCGGCGCGGTCACGTCGTCTGGGAGGCCGCGGCGTCCTGCGATCGAGTCCGCTGCCGCGAGGAACCACGCCTCGTACTCGCGCTTCGCCAGCACCACCTTGATGGGGCGGTCGCTGCGTGCCCGCGTTGCTCGCCCAAGGACCATCGAAGCGAGTTCCGGGGGACAGTCGTCGTCCGCGTCCAGGACGATCAGTACTCCGCCATCGGGGCCGGACTGGCGGGCCGCCAGGTCAACGTACCGCTCCAATTCGTTCTCCTTGAGGAAGCGGTCGCGCTTAACTCGAATCGGTCTTGGCACGTGTGGTAGGGCATCGGGCATGGCCGTGGCAGCGATACGCCGGATCAGGATCGGGATGGCGTCCACTTCGCCCGGCCCTTCCACTATCGTGACGACTGTTGACATCCGTCAGCGGGTGCTCGCGAACAGATCGAGCTGGCGGGGAGCTGCATGCTCCGGATCGGGACGCAGCTGGTCCATCCGTAGCAGTTCGCCCGCGGTGAACAGGTGATCGCGGAGCGCGGAGCGCCCGGCCTCGTCGAGGGGACCGATCCGGGTTTCCGCGTGTTCGGACAGGACGGCCAGGATCGCGCTATCGGGGATGGCGTCGTTATCGAGCAGATCCGCGCTGTGGCTGGTCACCACGACCTGGGCCAACTGGCTGGCATCGGTAAGACTGTCGATGAGGACGCCGGCGGCGGCGGGATGCAGGGCACTCTCCGGCTCTTCGATGCCCACCAGATGACGGCGGCCCATTGTTTCGCCGTTGCCCTGAAACAGCGCCACCAGGACGCCAAGCGCACGCAACGTGCCGTCGGACATGTTGCTGGCCAGGAACCGCCATGGGTGCTTGGCTCCCCGCACCTCCTGACGGAAGTCGAGGGTGAGCTTCGTACCCATGGTTCGCGCCGCGACACCGGTGACGCCGGGAGTAATCGCTGCAAGGTACTCTTCCACGGCCGTCTTGCGACCGCCGTCGAGGCTGGACAGCACGCTCGCCAGGTTGCTTCCGTCCCGTTTCAGGAGCTCGCCCGGGTCAGGTGCCTGGAGATCGCGGATAACATCCGGATTCAGGTTGTAGAAGCCCATTCCGGACAGCGCGTCATAGAGGAGGCGGAACACGTCGAACCCGGACACGTTGACGAGATAGAGGCGGTCGCTGGCGCACGCCGGGGGATTGGGTATCGTGCTGGCCTCCACGATGCCGTTTGCTACTCGGTACGATCCGTGGCCGCCCTCACCCGCGACGAAGCACTCTTCCTGCTGCACGCTGTAACGACCACCCGGTTTCGCCGCAACCTGGAACGCATACCAGCCGACCGCCCGGGGAAGCTGAAGATCGAGTCGTATACCGAAGTGGTTGGGGTGGCCTCCCGAGCGTCTCCGCACCTCCTGTATGCCGCCGCGATCACGCAGCGCGTGCTCCAGTGAGAAGCGCAATGCCTCTGTCACGAAGCGCAGGGCGTCCAGGAAGTTGCTCTTCCCGCACCCGTTAGGGCCGACCAGGAAGCAGAGCGGGTCGGGCTCCACGTCGCAGGTAGCGATGCTCTTGTAGTTCCGCAGCCGGATCCGGGTCACCAGTCGCGGATCGGTGTCACTCCGATGAGGCTCCGCACTGGCAGCGCCTTGGAGGCGACCTCCGTTGTCGTTGCTCACGCCGCGGCGTCCTCCTGTGCTACCTCCCAATGACGGGGATACTCGTAAGGTGATTCCAGGATCGGCTTGCAGAAGAACTCATCCATCGGTGGGTAATAGAGTAAGCCTACATCACCGGAGAACGCCATGCGCTTTGTCTATCCAGCACGACTGAACCTTACCGGGCCGGAAGAGGTCGTCGTCTCGTTCCGGGGCTTGCCGGAATGCCTGACCTCGGGCGCCGATGAAGCCGAGGCACTCGCGGAGGCCGCGGACGCGTTGGACGTAGCTATCGCCGGCCGCATCGTGCACCCGCCGGCCGACGGCGACCCTATCCCGGTTCCAAGTGCCCGACTCGCTGACGAGCACGATGTTGCCGTGCCGGCGGACACGGCGGCGAAAGCTGCCCTGGTGATTGCGCTCCGCGACAGCGGTCTCACACGGAGCGGCCTCGCACGGCGCCTTGGCGTTGACGTGAAGGTGGTGCGCCGCATGCTCGACCCGCGGCACCGGACGGCCGCCAGCCGAATCGGTGCCGCGCTCCATGAGTCGGGCGCGAGCTGGTCGTTGAGACACGCGTCCCTCAACCGGTCCGGTAGACGCCCCGGTCGATCACGACGCAGCGTTGATGTCAGTCGGGCGCGGGTCGTGCTGCCGCGTCAGCTCGGTCATGAGCAAGAGCGCACGTACGGTCAGGCCGAGCGTCACCTGGCATGCCAGAGTGCGCTCATGCGTTCCGCCACCGCCGAGGAATACCACCGCCGGCTCAAGCGGGCCGTCGATTTCATAGTGCGCCGTCTTGACCGGCGCTGCACGATCGAAGAAGTGGCGGCCGAAGCGGCGTTCTCACGGTTTCACTGCCAGCGCATGTTCCGGGCCATGACCGGTGAGTCGATCACGGATCTGGTGCGGCGACTGCGTCTTGAGCGCGCGGCCTACCGCCTGCGCCACGAATCGGTCCAGGTGACCGAGGTCGCGCTCGATGCCGGCTATGACACCCCGGAGGGCTTCTCGCGGGCCTTTCGCCGAGGCTGCGGGATGAGTCCGAGCCGATACCGCACGGCGTCGCCGCCTCCGGTCTTCGGCCGTGCAGCCGCCAGGGTCAGGTATTACCCCGGCGAGGAGCGCGTCGAAATCGACTCCCCAAATGGAGACATAAGGATGGAAGGAGACATCACCATGGAAGTTCGCATCGAAATCCTCGACGACATCGAGATCGCCCGCGTCCGTCATGTCGGTCCCTACAGCGAGGTGGGATCGTGCTTCGAGCGTCTGCTCGAGTGGGTGGCAACCATCGGCGCCCGGCCCGGCCGTGTCCTGGGCATCTACCACGACGACCCCGGCGTCGTCGCGCCGGAGCGTCTGCGCGCCGACGCATGCGTCGAGGTTCGCACCGACGCATCGCCGCCGCCCGGAATCGTCATCGACACGATCGCGGCCGGCCGTTACGCGGTGTACACCCATCGCGGGCCCTACGACGGTCTTCCGGAAGCGTACAAGCTCCTGTACGGGGTGTGGCTGCCGCAGAACGGCGAGGAGGTCGGCGACCGGCCTTGCCTGGAGATGTATCACAACTCACCCGTCGATACCGCTCCTGCGCAGTTGGTGACCGACGTGTGCTTGCCTCTGCGGGCCAAGCCGAACGGCTGATGTCGACGGTCGAGACGCTCGGCCGTATCAGGGCGGGGGTCGCTCGCACGCCAAGTCGGTCGGAAGTGTGCGGTCCGGCGTGCCAAGGGGCGAAGGGCGTCCTCTGCATCGCGAGGTAGCGCACATGGGTGCTTGTAGTGCGGCACGCGCTCGGCGAGCAGGGCGCCTCTATCCGGTCTTCTCGTGGATCGTCCCCAACAGTCCTTCCAATGCACGACGAAGCGCCGGGACGTCAGTTCGGATGATGTCCCAGATCACGTCGTCGTCGATGCCGAGATACCCGTGAGCGACTCGGTTGCGCGTTCCGATGACGGCGCGCCACGGAATGTCGGGATGTGCGTTCCGAATGTCGATCGGGACGTGAACCGCCGCCTCGCCGATCAGTTCGAGGTTTCGCAGGGTCGCGTCATAGGTGCGACTATCCGAGATGAAGTCGTCCTGCTCCATGTTCGCCGTGTAAGCAAGCACCTTCTCAGTGAAGTCGAGCATATCCCGAACGTAGCAGCGCCAGTCGCGTGCTTGATGTCCGGCCTCAGACACTGACTATCTCTTTCTCTACAAATGGACGGAACTCAGTCCTGAGTGCCTTGTGGGTGACCAGATCGACTCGGTGATGCAGGAGGTCTTCGATATAGAACTGAACGCCAAAGTAGCGTTTCGAAGTAGCTGGTCCATCGAATCTGACCAAGATGTCAACATCGCTGTTGTCGCCCGCCTGGTCGCGAGCGACGGAACCGAAGAGGCCTAGCTCCACGACGCCGAAGCGATTCGCGAGGGTTTCCTTGTGCATGCGCAGCAGCGCAACGGCTTCGTTTCTGCTCATGGATTCTACCCGAACGTTCCTGACATCCAGCCGCGAGTCCTCACAACACTCTATCAGATCAGGCGCCACTCGCGGCATCACTGATGCGTGCCAGGTCGGTCAGCCGCATGCGGTCGGGCTTGCCGAGGGGGGTGAGGGCGCCCGCCGGCAGCGGATGGTAGCGGACGGGGTGCTTGTAGCGAGGTAGCCGTTCGTCGAGGAGGGCCTGCAGCTCGTCTTCGGGCGGCAGGTCGCCGACTGACTGGATGAACGCCACCGGGCGGGAGCCGAACGCGGGGTCGGGGGCGGGCACGACCACGGCGAGCGCCACCGCGGGGTGGGCGCCGAGCACCGCCTCGATCTCCTGCGGATGGATATTCTCACCGCCGGAGATGAACATGCCGTCGGCGCGGCCGGTGATGGTCAGGACGCCGTCTTGGAGGCGTCCGCCGTCGCCGGTCGCGAACCAGCCGCCGGATGCGAGCGGCGGCGGTTCGATGCCGTCGGGGCCCAGGTAGCCGGCGAAGAGGGTCTCGCCGGCCAGCTCTACCTGGCCGTCGCGGATGCGCAGCCGCCGGTGCGGCAGCACGCGGCCGCTCGCCCCGGGAGGCAGATCGTCGCCGGGGGTGGCGGTGGCGATCTGCGAAGCCATCTCCGTGGAGCCGTAGGTGGTCAGCGCCGGGATGCCGGCCGCCCGCGCGCGCTCGAGCAGGGCCGGCGCCGTCGCCTGACCGCCGACCAGCACGCTGCGCAGGGCGGCCCGCCGGTCCTCAGGCAGCTCGATCAGCCGCTGGAGCTGCGCCGGTACCACGGAGAGCCGGGTCGCCCGTGGCAGCAGCGACAGCGCGTCGTCCGCGCCTTGATCGTCCTCGCGAAAGGAGCCGGAGCGGGCGATGAGGGCCGTCGCCCCGGCGAGCAGGCAGCGGAACAGGATCGACAGCCCGGCCACGTGGCTCATGGGCAGCGCGACCAGCCAGCGGTCGTCGCGCTCCAGCGGCAGGTTGGCGGCGGAGCCGATGGCGCTGTAGAGATGGTTGGCCAGGGTGTGGACCACCGCCCGCGGGTTGCCGGTGCTGCCGGAGGTCAGCAGCGCGGTAGCGGGGGCGCCGGGGGCGACCGGGCCCGCGCCGCCGCTGCTCGGCAGATCGAGGTCGGCGGCCGTAAACGGCGGGCCGCTGCGGAGCTCCGTGCCCAGCTCGCGCACGCGCTCCACCGGGAGCAGCGGGCTCAGGATCAGCGGCAGCAGGCCGGCGGACCACACGCCGTACAGGAACGCGGCCAGCACGGCGCTGTTCTCGGCTTGCACGGTGAGCCGCGAGCCGGGAGTCAGGCCGTAGGCGCGGAACCGTTCCACCCATCCGCCGGCCGCGTCGGCCAGCCGGCGGTAGCTCAGCCCCTCGCCGGGAGGATGCTCGGCACCGGCCAGCGCGACCGCATCACCGTGGGAGCGGAGCAGCTCGACCAGGTCGAGCGGCCCGGACTTCAGGCGATCGACCATCCGATGGAGAACAGCAGGGCGTGGATGAGCATGGCGCGGGCGGTGCCGGCCAGGGCGTGGTTGAGATCGGGGGGCCGGCTGTCGGGACGCAGCACGATCAGGACCCACGGCATCGCCGCGATGAGCGTCATCAGGGGCAGCGCTCCGGCCCAGCGGCCGGTGGCGATCGCCAGCACGGTAGGCACCACGGCGGCGCCAACGACGCAGCCCAGGTATTCGGCGCGCGCGAAGCCGGCGCCGAAGCGGACCGCCAGGGTGCGCTTGCCGGCGGCGCGGTCGGTTTCGATGTCGCGCAGGTTGTTGACGGTCAGGATCGCCGCCGCCAGCAGGCCGGGGCCGGCGCCGGCGACGATCGCCTCGACCGGCCACGCGCCCGCATGCAGGAAGTAGGTGGCGGCGACGGCGACCGGCCCGAAGAACACGAACGCCATCACGTCGCCGAATCCTAGGTAGCCGAGCGGGCGCGGGCCGCCGGTATAGGCGAGCGCGGCGGCGACCGAGGCGGCCAGCACCACCAGGATCGGCCAGCCGCCCACGATGGCGGCGATCATGCCGATCACGCCCGCCGCCGCGAACACCACGGCGATGCCGCGGCGCAGCTCTTCCGGCTCGAGCAGGCCGGCCTGCGCCACCCGCCGCGGCCCGACCCGGTCGGCGGTGTCGGCGCCGCGCGCGTGGTCGGCGTGGTCGTTGTGCAGGTTGGTGCCGATCTGGATGGAGAGCGCCCCGAGGAGCGCCAGCACCGCGGCCGCCCAGGCGAAGGCGTCGTCGGCAGCCGCCATCACCGAGCCGATCAGGACCGGCGCCGCGGCGGCCGGCAGCGTGCGCGGCCGCGCCGCCTCCAGCCAGATCGCGGTCGCCCCAAAAACCGTCGCCTTCGGCTTCGCTTTTTGGCCCATCCCCACCTCCCTACGACTCCGCAGGATATGCCGCTGGCGCGGCAGATCCTACGGACTCGCAGGCGCTCTTCTGCTTCACCCCGGCGGCGTCAGGGACGGCGCGGGAACCCGGAGAAGTCCGGCTGCCGCTTCTGCACGAAGGCGTCCCGGCCTTCCTGCGCTTCCTCCGTCTGGTAGAACAGCATGGTCGCCGCGCCGGCCAGCTCCTGCAGCCCGGCCTGCCCGTCGCAGTCGGCGTTGAACGCCGCCTTCAGGCAGCGGATGGCGGTGGGTGAATGCCGGAGGATCTGCCGGCACCAGTTCACGGTTTCCGACTCCAGGTCGGCCAGCGGCACCACCGCGTTGACCAGGCCCATCGCCAGCGCCTCCTGCGCGTCGTACTGCTTGCACAGGTACCAGATCTCGCGGGCTTTCTTCTGGCCGACGATGCGCGCCAGGTAGCTGGCGCCGAAGCCGCCGTCGAACGATCCGACGCGCGGGCCGGTCTGGCCGAACACGGCGTTGTCGGCGGCGATGGTCAGGTCGCACATCACGTGCAGGACGTGGCCGCCGCCGATCGCGAAGCCGGCCACCATGGCGACGATGGGCAGCGGACAGCGCCGCATCTGCCGCTGGAACTCCAGCACGTTGAGGCGGTCGACCCCCTCCTCGTCCTGGTAGCCGGCGTGGCCGCGCACCTTCTGGTCGCCGCCGGAGCAGAACGCCAGCTCGCCCGCGCCGGTCAGGATGACCACGCCGATGCTGCTGTCGTTGGTGGCGTCGCGCAGCGCGTCCATCATCTCTTCCACGGTCAGCGGCGTGAAAGCGTTGCGCACGTGCGGGCGGTTGATGGTGATCTTGGCGATCCCGCTGGCCTTGTGGAACAGGATCTCGCGGTACGATCCGCAGGCTGTCCAGTCGATCTGACTCATGTACTCCGGAGCTCCTCGTCGAGGAAGGTTGAGGCCTGTGTAGCAAATTCGGCCGGCTTTTCACAGAGCACGGCGTGGCCGCAGTCCGTGAGGAGGCGAGCGCGGATCGCGTCGTTCCGTTCCTCCATCCGCGCGGTGATGCTCACGTAGCGGTCGTCGAGCGTGCCGGCCACGACCAGGGTGGGCTGCCGGAGGCGAGGCAGCTCGTCCCAGAGCGGCGGCAGCGCGCCGGTGCCCAGGTGGGTCAGCGTGGCCGCCCAGGCGCGGGGGTCGATCCGCAGGCGGCGTGCCAGCATGGCCTGGTAGCACGGATGCGAGCGCACCCGAGCGAAGATCGGCTGGGCGTACCAGTCGTCCAGGAAGCCACGCAGCGCATCGCCGCCGCCAAGCCCGCGCAGGCGCGCGGCCAGGCAGGCGTCGCCGCGTCGCCGCTCGGCCCGCCCCGTCGCGGTGGGAACGCCGGGGGAGCCGCAGGCCAGCACGCCGGCCCGGTAGCGGTCCGGGTCGCGCAGCAGCAGGTGCAGCGCCAGCCGGGCGCCCATCGAGTAGCCGATCAACACCGCCGGACCCGGGACCGCCCGGCGGATCGCCGTCTCCAGCGAGGCGAGGGTCGGATGCTCGACCAGTGGCGGCGCCACGCACTGCAGCCGTCCGGCAAGCCGGTCGATGACCGGTTGCCAATCGGCGGGCTCGCCCAGAAAGCCGTGCAGCAGCACCGCCGTCGGCGACGACTCCTCGCTCACTCTTCGAGTGAGGTTCGCTCCGCTCACCCGCCCGTCCGCGCCCGCGTTTCGATGGCGTCGCCGACCTCGGCGCCGAGCCTCCGGTGCAGGGCCAGGTTCTGTTCGCGGTCGGTGGTCACTTCGATGAGCGCCGGACGTCCGGCGGCAAAGCAGCTACCAAGGGCCTCGCGTGCCGCCGCGCGCGTCTCGGGCCGGTGATAGTCCAGGCCGAACATCCGGCAGGCGTGCTCGAACCGGTAGCCGTGCGGAGTGCCGAAGCAGCGCTCGAACACGTCGTCCTGGCCGGCGAGCGCCGGCAGGAAGCTGAAGATGCCGCCACCATCGTTGTTGACCACCACCAACACCACCGGCCGCGGCGCGCGGGCCAGCACGGCCAGCGAGCCCAGGTCGTGCAGGACGGCGAGGTCGCCGAGCAGCGCGCCGACCGGCGCCCTGAGGCCCGCAGCGAACCCCGCCGCGGAGGCGATCGCGCCGTCGATTCCACTGGCGCCGCGGTTGGCCCCGACGGCCAGCGGCGCGGGGCGCGAGGCCGAGTCTTCCGCAAAGGTGTCGAGGTCCCGGACCGGCATGCTGCTGCCCGCGAACGCGCCCCAGCCGGCCGGCAGCAGCTCGATCAGGTCGCGGGCGGTCGCCGGCTCGCTGACCGGCTCGGCGTCGAGCACTGACGCCACCTCGCCTGCCGCAGCCGCGCCCGCCGCGACCAGCCCGGGCGCTCCGTCTCCGGCCGGCTCGCCGGCGCCGAGCTCCGCTTCGAGCGCCGCGCAGAAGCGGTCGGGCGCCGCCTGCACGCGACTGGTGACCACGTGCTCGGGGTCGATGCGGCGCGGGTGCCCGGCGACGTGCACGCAGGCGGCCGGCCGCGCCGCGCCCAGCAGTCCCAGGTACGCCTTGGAGGTGAGCCGGCCTCCGAGGTGCAGCACCACGTCCGGGGCCGGCAGCGCCGTGCTTGCGTGCGCCAGCACGAGGTCGTGATGGCGCACGATCGCGAGCTCCGGACGACCCGGCCACGGGTGGCGCAGGCCGGACTGGATGTCGGCCAGCACCGGCCAGCCCAGCGTCGCGGCCAGAGAGGCGATCATGTGCCGGTCGGTCCCCGCCGGCAGTGGCCCGACCGCAAGCAGACCGGCGGTGGCGCCCCGCAACGCGGTGGCGGTATCCGCCACCGACGCAGGCTCCGGTTCGGTGGGGGCCGCGGAGTAGGTGGTGAAGGGACGTCTACCGGCCGGACGCCCGATGGCCTCCACGCGCCCGTCATCCAGCAGCGGTTCGGAGAACATGCAATTCAGGTGCACGGCGGCCGCCGCCGTACGAGCCCGGTGCATGGCCTGATCGATCGTGGTCAGAAGCGCCGCTGGATCGATGCGGTCGTCCGGCACCGGCAGGTCGAAGCGCCATGCTGCGGCGCGGCCGAACAGGTCGGGCTGGTCGATCGTCTGGTTGGCGCCGGTGTCGCGCAGCTCCGGGGGCCGGTCGGCGGTCAACAGAAGCAGCGGCACGCCGCTCAGGCTCGCCTCCACCGCGGCCGGCAGCAGGTTGGCTGCGGCCGTGCCGGAAGTGCAGACTACGGTGGAGGGAAGTCCGGAGGCGCGCGCGGCGTTGACGGCCTGGTAGCCGGCGGCACGCTCGTCGATGCAGATCGACACCTCCAGCTCGGCCGAGCGGGCGGCCGCGGCCGCGAGCGGAGCGGAGCGGGCGCCGGGACAGACCCACGCGGCGCGGCAACCGCAGCGGACCAGCTCGTCGATGATCAGCTCGCCCCACAAGCGGTTCCGCATGGGTGCGGTCAGTGGGAACTCAGCCGCCGGGCGTGAAGTAGCAGCCGATCTTGGCTTCCAGCTCCGCCCACTCCGCGTCCGGGCAGGAGCCGTTCACCAGCCCGTTGCCGGTGTAGAGCGACACCGACCTGCCGTCGATCAGCGCAGAACGGATGGCAACCGCGAAGGAGGCCTCGTCGTGACCGACCCAGCCCACCGGCGCGGCGTACCAGCCGCGGTCGAACGGCTCGTGCCGGGTCAGGAAACGGCGCGCGGCTTCAGCCGGCTCGCCCCCGACAGCCGGTGTGGGATGCAAGGCGTCCACCAGGTCGGCGATGCCCATGCCGGGGGCCAGTTCGCCCGAAAGACGACTCATCAGGTGCTGGAGGGCGGGCAGACTCAGCACGGTGGTTTCTCCGGCGGCGGTATCCGTGCACAGACCGGTGAGTGCGCGGGCGATCGCGTCATGCACGATGCGGTGCTCCAGCACGTCCTTGGCCGACGCCGCCAGCTCCCGCCGCAAGCGATCGTCGTCCTTCGGAGAAGCGCCACGGCGACGGGTGCCGGCAATCGCCTCCGTACGCACGGTGCTTCCGGAAAGTGAGAAAAGCCGTTCTGGAGTGACGCTGACGAAGGCCGTGCCGGGCCGGGGCTGCACCACGAAGCGGAACGAGCGGTCGTCCGACCGGCTCATGGCGGCCAGCAGCGCCGCGGGGGTGACCGGCGCGGACGCCGTCGCGCCGGTGCGGCGCGCCACGACCACCTTGCTCAGAGGTTCGGCGGGATCGTCGATGGCGGCGAGCGCCGTGCGCACGAGCGTCGCCCAGCCCCCGCGGTCGGGCTCATCGGCGTCGCGGCGCAGGCGGACCGATCCGGCCGGTTCCGGGACCGTTGCCGGCGGTCGCTGCAGGTCTGCCAGCAACGCCGGGAGGCCATCGCGCTCTGCGGCGCGGAAGTTGCAGGCCAGCAGCTTCCTGCCGTCGCGCCTGACGGCCTCGAAGCGGGGCACCACGAACCGGTAGGCGCCGAGTGTCCGCCACTCGGGAGCGGCGGGCACATGCGGGTCGAAGCGCGTGCCTCCGTAGAAGCGGACGCCTTCGTCGGCGCCTTCCAGGTGAGCGGCGATGCGCTCCATCCAGACCGCTGCCCCGGGTGCCGCGTTGCCGGCGACCTCGGTCAGGATGCCGGCGGCTGCGGTCTCTTCGCGGCCGTCGCGGTCGGCCCAGAAGCACAACTCCCCTTCGGGGCGGCCGGCCAGCCACGCCAGCGGCTGGACCTCGGCGGCCACTTCGACGCGGCAGATGCTGCCGTCGCCGCATCTGGAAGGAGTCTGGCCGTTACCGGTCGCGGTGTGCGGCAGAGGCGGGGAAGCGACGTCGCTCATGCGCTGGCCGTCAGTATAGCGCGGCCGGGCGGCATCATGACTTGCGTGCCAGGTACAGCGTCGCGACCCCGAACGTGAGGGGGCGGGTGGTGACTTCCGGAAAGCCGGCCTGCCGCAGCATGGTGACGAAGCGCGTGCCGTACGGGAACGTTTCCACCGATGCGTTGAGGTAGCGATACGCTTGCCCGTCCCCGGAGACGAGCCGGCCGATGGCCGGCAGCACGTGGCGGAAATAGGTCAGGTAGAGCGCGCGCAACCGCGGAGACTCGGGAAGCGAGAACTCCAGCACCGCCAAGGTGCCGCCGCGGGCGAGCACGCGGCGCATCTCGGTCAGCGCGCGCGGACGGTCGTCCATGTTGCGGATGCCGAACGCGACTGTGACCGCATCGAAGGAATGCTCCTCGAACGGCAGGCGGTGGGCGTCGCCCAGCGTGAGCTTCGCGGCGCAGCCGGCCCGCGCCAGCTTGTCGCGGGCGATGTGGAGCATGTCCGGGGCCAGGTCAACGCCCACGGTGCGGGTCAGGCGGGGCAGGCGCCGGTCGATCGCCAGCAGCAGGTCGCCGGTGCCGGTTGCCACGTCCAGGACGCTGCGGATGCGGCGGGCGGCCAGCGCGCGGGCGACGCAGTCGCGCCAGCGCACGTCCGAGCGCAGCGACAGCAGGCGGTTGAGACGATCGTAGGTCGGAGCGATGCGGTCGAACATCGCACCGACCTCGCTGGTCCCGGGCACCATAGGGGTCAATATGCGGACGGGAGTCGACAGCCGACAACCGCCCCATGTGTGCCTTGATGGGCCGCAGTCGTTCCCGTGTCCGGCATGAGCCGAGCTGAGCTAGGAATCGCCGGCCGGAGTCGCCGTCGCTCGGATCAGGCACGCTCCGCGTCGGGGGTCGATGCTGAAGGTCACCGGGCCGCCGGCCGGTGGCAGGAGCTGATCGGCGGGCACACGGAAGCGGAACTCGATCCCGGCCACGGTGACCTGCAGGCGCTGCGCGGCGCCACGGAAGGAGCGGCCGATCAGCTCGCCCTGCAGGACCCAGCGGTCGGCGCTGGAGACCGCCCGCCCTGGCGAGTCCTCCCCGATGGTGATGCCGGTGGGGCGGAGCAGCAGCTTCAGATCCGACACGCCGGCAGCCGCGGGAGCCGGTAGCACCTCCGCCGGCAGCTCGCCGATCGCCGTGCGCAGCACGGGGCGGTCGCCGGCCTGATCCAGACGGGCGGCGACCAGGTTGTCCAGGCCCAGGAAACGGGCCACGTACTCGCTGCCCGGTTCCCGGTAGATCTCCTGCGGCGTGCCGATGCGGGCGATGCGGCGCGGCTGCATGACCGCGACGCGGTCGGCGACCGCCAGTGCCTCCTCCACGTCGTGGGTGACGTAAATCGCCGGCAGGTCCAGGTCCTCCAGGATCGCGCCCAGGTCCTCCGCCAGCCGGTCGCGCAGGTTGCGGTCCAGGGCGGCCAGCGGTTCGTCCAGCATGAGCAGGCGGGGGCCCGGCGCCAGCGCGCGCGCCAGCGCCACGCGCTGCCGCTCTCCTCCGGACAGGGTGGTGACGTCCCGGTCGCGCAGGTGCTCCAGGCCGACCAGCGCCAGCACGTCGGCCACCCGCTCGCGCAGGCGCGCGGCCGGCGTGCGGCGGAGGCGCAGGCCGAAGGCGACGTTCTCGAACACGTTCAGGTGCGGGAACAGGGCGTAGTCCTGGAACACCATCCCGAACCCCCGCGCCTCGGCCGGCGTGCCGGTCATCTCCCGCCCGTGCCACAGGATCGCGCCCTCGTGCGGCTCCAGCCCGGCGACCAGTGCCAGCAGCGTGCTCTTGCCGCAGCCGCTCGGGCCGAGCAGCGCGAGCGTTTCGCCGCGGCGCACCTGGAGGTCGACGCCGTCAAGGGCCAGCGTCTCGCCGTAGCGCTTGCTCACGCCGCGCAGCTCCAGATCGACCGTCATCGCGTGCCTCAGAAGCTCGACACGCGCGCCACCCGCAGCCGCTCGATCGCGGTGACCACCACCGCGGTGACCAGCATGAGGATGGTCGCCAGCGCCAGGGCCTGGCCCAGGTTGAGGGCGCCCGGCCGGCCGAGCAGCCGGAAGATCGCCAGCGGGATGGTCGGCAGATCGCCGCGTGCGACGATCGCCGTGGCCCCGAACTCGCCAAGCGAGATCGAGAACGCGAACGCCGCCGCCACGCCCATCGCCCGCGCGACGGTGGGCAGCTCCACGCGGCGCGCCACCTGAGCGCGGGCGGCGCCCAGCACGCGCGCGGCCTGGATCAGGCGCGGCTCGACGGTGGCGAGCGCCGGCGCCAGGCTGCGCACCACGAACGGCAGCGCCACCAGCGCGTGCGCGATCGGGATCAGCAGTGGCGAGGCGCGCAGGTCCAGCGGCGGCCGGTTCAGCGCGACGATGAAGCCCAGCCCCAGCGTGACCGCCGAGGTGCCCAGCGGCAGCATCAGCAGCGGGTCGAACAGTCGCGAGGAGCGCGCTGCGCCGTGCCGGCCGAGCGCCCAGGCGGCCGGCGTCCCGACGGCGAGTGCGATCACCGTGGCCGCCGCCGCGAAGGCCAGCGAATTGCGCACCGCGGTGAGCGCGCTGCCGTGAAAGGCGCCCTGCCGGCTCTCCACGCCCAGTTGCCGGTAGAACGCCAGCGTCGGCCCCTCCGCGCCCGAGACGGAGCGCGTGGCCAGCGCAGCCAGCGGCGCGAGCTGGAAGAAGGCGATGCCCAGCAACACGGCCGCCGCCACGGCGCGCGCCGGGCTGCCGCTCAGGGAGCGTTCGTTCTCGCGCGGCGCACGCAGCGGCAGAGGTCGGGTCACGCGCCGCATCAACCGCGTGTAGGCGATGCCGAGCGCCAGCGTGATCGCGATCTGCACGAGGGAGAGCGAAGCGGCCACCGGCAGGTCGAACAGGCTGATGGCCTGGTAGTAGATCTCCACCTCGATGGTCGCGAAGCGCGGCCCGCCCAGGATCAGGATCACCCCGAACGAGGTGAAGCAGAAGATGAACACCAGCACCGCCGCCGCCGCAACGGGGGCGGCCAGCAACGGCAGGCTGACGCGCAGCCAGCGCTGCGCGGCGCCGGCGCCCAGGGTGCGGGCCGCATCCCACAGGCGGCGGTCGATGCGCGACCAGTAGTCGCCCACCAGCCGCAGCACGATCGAGGTGTTGTAGAACACGTGCGCGACCAGGATGGCGCCGAGCGTACGCGTGAAGCGCAGCGGCGGCATGCCTGCCGACTCCAGCGCCGCGTTGATCCAGCCGCGCGAGCCGAGCAGTGCATCGAAGGCGGCCGCCACCACCAGGGTGGGCAGCACGAACGGGATCGCCGTCAGCGCCCGGAACAGCGTCTTGCCGGCGAACCGGTAGCGCGCCACCAGCCAGGCGCCCGGCAGCCCGACGGCGAGCGTCAGCGCCGTGGACGCCGCCGCCTGCCCGATGGTGAACAGCAGCACGCGCGCGGTCGCCGGCGACCCCAGTGCCCGCAGCAGGCCATCCGCCTCGCGGGTGAAGCTGGTCGCGACGATCCTGATGAGCGGATACGCATGGAACAGCGCCAGGAAGGCGAGCGGCCCGGCCCAGAGCAGGGCCGGGCCCCGTTGCACGGTGCGGCTCAGCGCAGCACCACCTCGGTCCATTCGCGGATCCAGCGCTCCCGATGCTCGGCGATCTGGGCGGGATCGAGCAGCGCCGGCTCGTCCGGCACGGCCAGGAAGTCCACGAATTCCTTCTGCAGGACGGCGCCGCCGTTCACGGGGAACACGAACATGTTCAGCGGCAGGTCCTCCTGAAACGGTCGCGACAGCATGAAGTCCACCCAGAGCTCGGCCAGGTCGCGGTTCTCGGCACCTGCCAGGATGCCCACGAACTCGATCTGCCGGAAACAGGACAGTGGCCCGGTGACCGCGGCGGTGGGCGGTGAGTCCATCGGCGCCTCGGCGTACAGCACCTCGAACGGGGGGCTTGAGCCGTAGGAGACGACGATCGGGCGCGACCCCTGACCGACGGAGCCCGTGAACTCCACGAAGTAGGCGGTCTCCCAGTCGTTGACGACCAGCACGTCGTTGTCGACCAGCGACTGCCAGTAGTCCAGGTAGCCGGGGTCGCCGTAGCGGGCCACGGTGGCCATCAGGAAGGCCAGCCCGGGCGACGATGTGGCCGGGTTCTGGACCACGGTGAGGCCGCGGTAGGCCGGGTCGATCAGGTCGTCCAGGTCCGCGGGCGGCGGCGGTCCGTCCTCGCCGAAGGAGGCGACGTGGTAGTTCAGGCAGACGTCGCCGTAGTCGACCGGGAGCGCCCGGTGCGACGGGTCGATCTGGAACTCCTGCGGCACGGACGCCAGCATCCGCGAGCGGTAGGGCTCAAGGATGTCCTCGTCCAGCGCCCGGCTCAGGAAGGTGTTGTCGATCCCGTAGATGGCGTCGGCCAGCGGCTTGCCGCGCGCCAAGATGGCCTTGTTCAGGGCGGTGCCGGTGTCGCCTGCCTCCAGGATGCGGACGCGGATGCCGTGCCGGTCCTCGAACGCGGCCAGTACCTCCTCGGACACGGCGAACGAGTCGTGCGTCATCACCGTCACCGTGCGGCGCAGATCGGACGTCTCGGCGTCCGGGCCAGCGAGTGCGGCAAGGGGCGCAACGATGAGGGCGACGGTCGTGAGCAGGCGGGTGAGCCACCCGCCGCATGCGATGTGATTCATGCGAAACCTCCTCCGTCATCGGGGTTCCGCGATGTCATCGCGTCTGAGAGATCCATCCCTCCGCCGGCATTGCCCGGATCAGGTGGTGCGAGTCGAGGGCTGCTGCGCCCTCCTCTCAGCTCGGCGCTACCGAGCTCCCCGTGATTTGTCTGTGGCAACCATGCCGGGCGCCGCCGCAGCGGTCAAGCGTGCGGCAGGACACTTGATGCAAGGTCAGGGTAAACTACTACCATCATCATGCTCGGTGTATCCGGGCGACTCGGAAAAGACGTTACCCGCCACCCTCATCGAGTTTGGGTGCCAGGCGGGAGCCGTTCGCTGACCGAGTGCCCCACTTGGTCCTGATCCGTGTCCAAGCGCAAGAGCAAGGGTCGCGGTGGCAGCACTACGGGCACTCGTCGCGCCGGACCCGTGAGTGACGTAACGGTCGTCGACGCGCGCAGGCAGCACCGGCCGCCCGCTGCGAAGCCGGCGCCGCAGCGGGCGACGTTATGGCGTGCCGCCGCCGCGAGTGTCGCCGCGTTGTTCGTCTTCGTGCTCCTCAAGAACGCGTGGTTGAGCGACGACTTCTGGATCGTTGCCCGGCAGGTCGAACAACTGTTCGGCGGTGCGGGTCTGCGTTGGAATCCCCATGAACGGATTCAGCTTTTCACCAGTGTCATCGGCTTCTTTCTCACCGCGTTCGCACGTTCGCTCACGGAGGATTACTTCGTCAACTTCGCGGTGCAGGCCGTTGCCCTGAACGGACTCACACTTGTGCTGTTGGCGCGGTTGCTCAAGGCGCCGGCACGATGGACCGCCGCGGTGCTGCTGTTGACGGCCTCCAATGCGTACATGGATTATGCGTGGTCCGGTCTTCACAACCCCGCCGGCCATGCCATGCTGGTCGGCCTGCTGATTTTACTGAACCGACGCACGCGGATCGAGGAGCGCCCGGTCGACGACGCGGCCTTGCTTGCCGTGGCCGCAATCTCCGGCTTGGCGCCGCTGTTCCGCCACGACTTCGCCCTGATCGTCTGGCCGCCGACGTTCTTTGCGCTCTGGGAGATGCGGCGAGCACGTGGCCGCGGGGTGCGGGCGAAGGCGGTGGCGTTGCTGCTGACTCCGCTGGCCGCGTGGACGCTGTTTGCGTTGCTGTACTTCGGTTTTCCGCTGCCGATGACCGCATACAACAAGCTCGGCAGCGGGATTCCGCTGGCGATGTCGATCCAGAACGGCCTCCACTATTTTCTCTTTACGTTGCGAAACGGTAACTATTCAGGCGTAGTGGCAGCCCATGGGTCAGCGTAACCACGACCTGAAGATTGTAAGTTGTCTCGGGCGCTGTACGTGTTCGGCATTGCTGGTCTATTCTCGCGGTCGGGAGGGGCGCAATGGACGCGAGCTTCAAGCTCACGCGCCAAGAGATAGGTGCGGCCTACGATGCTGGCCGAGACGCGGTCATCGCGTTGATCGAGGCTCTCATCGAGCGTTACGAGCAGCGGATCACGGCGCTGGAGCAGGAACTCCAGGAACTGAAGAAGGACAGCCACGACAGCGGCAAACCGCCGTCGCGAGACAGCTTCGAACGCAAGCAACACAGCCGCACGGCCTCTCGCCGGCAGCGAACCGGAAAGCGTCACGGGGGTCAGCCGAACCATCCTGGTGCGACCTTGAGCCAGAGTGAGCATCCCGACCTCGTCACCGTGCACGCGGTGGACCGGTGCGGCTGCGGACGATCGCTGGCCGACGAGCCGGTGGCCGACTACGAACGTCGGCAGGTGTTCGAGGTGCCGCCGCTGGCGGCGCAGGTCACCGAGCACCGCGCCGAGCGCAAACGCTGCCCGGACTGTGGGAAGACCGCGGTGGCCACATTCCCTGAGCCGGTCCGGCAGCCGGTGCAGTACGGCGAGCGGCTGCAAGCGGTGGCCGCATACCTGAAGAACTACGGGTTGCTACCGTATCAGAGGGCGGCCGAGTGGTTCGCGGACCTGTTCTCGATCCCGATCAGCGTCGGCACGTTGGTGAACATCAACGCCACCTGCGCCGAGCACTTGGCGGGCGTCAGCGAGATGATTCGTGAAGCGATCGGCGGCCAGCCGGTGGTCGGCTTCGATGAGACCGGGATGAGCGTCGACGGCCACCTGCGGTGGCTGCACGTGGCGAGCACGGAGCGGCTGACCCACTACGCCGAGCACGCGAAGCGGGGCAAGCAGGCCGGTGAGGACATCGGCATCTTGCCGAACTTCGCGGGGATCGCGCTGCACGATCACTGGCAGAGCTACTTTCGCTATCAGTGTGGGCACGCGCTGTGCAACGCCCATCATCTGCGCGAGCTGACGTTCGTCGAGGAACAGTACCGCCAGCCGTGGGCGGGCGAACTCAAGGAGTTGCTGCTGAGGATGAACGCTGCGGTGGACCGTGCGCAGCAGCAGGGACGCCGGCGGCTGTACCGGCCTGAGCGCCGACGATTCGCCGCCGAGTACCGCAGGATCATCAACGTTGGGCTGGCCGCCAATCCGCCGCCGCCTCCGGCGCCACCGGGTACGCCCAAGAAGCGGGGCCGCAAGAAGCAGAGCAAACCGCGCAATCTCCTGCTCCGGTTGTCCGGCCGCTGGCGATCGGTGCTCGCCTTCATGTACGACTTTCGCGTACCGTTCACCAACAACCAGGCCGAACGGGACCTGCGCATGATGAAAGTTCAGCAGAAGATCTCAGGCACGTTCCGCAGCGCTGAAGGTGCAGCCGCCTTCTGCCGGACCAGAGCCTATATCTCCACGATCCGCAAGAACGGCGGCAACGTGCTCGACGCCCTCAGGTCCGTCTTCGAAGGCCGCCCCATGATCCCTCCCTGCCTCAGACCGTCCGCCACGGCTGAATAGTTACGCGAAACGATCCTCCCGTACTGCCCCTGATCGTCGCGGCACTGGTCTGGATGTTCTCGCGCAAGGGCATGTACCGATTTCTCGCGCTGGGCGCCGCCTTGCACCTGTGCTACACGCTGTTCACGGGCGCGGACTACATGGGCGGGCGGTTCTTCACCTACCCGTATCTGCTTGCGGTCATCGTCGTCGTCGACCGGTGGGAGAGCATCATGGCTTCGATCGGCGTGCGGACGGGTGCCCGGACGGGCCCGCCCGTACTCGCCGCGTGCGCCTGCCTGTGGATGGTTGCGCTTCCGCATACGCCGTTGAAGTCGCCGATCGCCTACCACAAGGCGGACCCGATTCAGACCGGCGGCATCGCCGACGAACGGGCGGCGTACCATCGCGGGTCGAGCGTATCGGATTATCTTGCGTTTCGGCGAGGAGATGTCGATACGTACCCCGACCACCCGAGCATGCGGCTGGGTGGGATCCTCGCCCGTGCCGACGTGCCGGTCATACACCTGTGCGACCTGGGGATGGCGCCGTTCGCCGGCCGCACGGATCAGAAGTTCATCGACGTGTACGGATTCAGCGACGTGTTGCAGGCGCTGCTTCCGGACGGCGGTGTGCATCGGCGGCCGGCCCACTACATCCGCCGCCTGCCGGAGGGATACCTGGAGAGCGTGGCCGCCGATCAGGCGCGCATCGCCGATCCGCGGCTCAATCGCTATTACGATCGACTGCGTCGCGTCACCCAGAGCGACGGACTGTTCGCCGCCGGGCGGATCAAGGCGATCGTCGCCGTCAACGCGCGCCGTCCACCCGTGGCGCACCTCGACTGGCCGCCGATCGTCGGCGGATTTCGATGGCCGCTACTGTGTGGGGCCAAGCACGATCCGAACGTGCTTGCCTATCTCGACGCCAATGCCGAGCGGCTGACCGCCTCCGAGCTCAACAACTCGTCGCTCGCGTCATATCGTTCCGCTGACGTGGCCGATCGCTGAAGCCGGACGGCACGCGCCCCGCCAGCCTTCTGCCTTCGATGCGTGCGGCGCTACCGCCGCAGGTACTTGAATGCGTGTTCCGGCACGGCGCGGACGATCAGCATGATCAGGCGCCAAATCCGGCGCACGTAGACGATGTGGCGGCGCCGGAGAATCGCCCTGCGCACCGCGCGCGCCACCTCCTCGGGCTTCGCCGTGAGCCGGTCCGGCAGGTCCATGCCGTCGGTCATGCGCGTGCGCACGTAGCCGGGCTTGACCGTCACGACGTGCACGTCGGCAACGCTCAGGCGGTTGCGCAGCCCGGAAAGGAACGCGGTGAATCCGGCCTTGGACGAGCCGTAGATATAGTTCGCACCGCGCCCGCGGTCGCCGGCGACCGAGCTGACGCCGACCAGAACGCCGCTGCCGCGTCGCTCGAACCGCTCCGCCAACGCTCCGAGCAGCAACGCCGGCCCCAGGTAGTTGGTGCGCATCACCCGCTCGGCGGCGCCCGCGTCGAGTTCGCCACGCCGCTGGTCGCCCAGCAGACCGACGACGCAGATGGCGACGTCCGGCAGTGGATCGAGAGCCGCAAGGAGCGCGCCCACCGTCTCGTACCGCAGTACATCGCAGAGATGCGCGCTCACAGCGCCGCCGGCGCGCACGCGGATGTCCTGCACCTCCCGCTCCAGGCGGGCCGCGTCGCGTCCGGCAAGCTGCAGGCGATAGCCGTCCACCGCCAGCGCACGGGCGATGGCGCGGCCGATGTCCGAGGTGGCGCCGATCACGAGCGCCGTCCGCTGCGAACCGTTCACAGCGACAACCTCTGCGAGAGCACGGAGTCGTAGCGGTGCGTCGCGGGCGCCGTCCGCAGCGTGTGAAACGCGGCGTACCCCGGGTACCCCTCGGCAACGCGACGTGGCGCGCAGCGGGCGTCCTTGGCCAGGTACAAGCGCCCGCCGCAGCCGTGGGTTATCTCGTCCAGCTCGTCCAGCAACCGCAGGGTCCGGCGGCGCACCGGGAAGTCGAGGGACAGCGTGTACCCGTCCATGGGAAACGACATGAGCCCCTCGCCGGCGGCGCCGAGCCGCTTGAGCACCGCCAGGAACGGCCCCTGCCCGGACGCCGCGGTGCGGTCAAGCAGCGCGGCGATGCCGGCGGCGCTCGCAGTGCCCGGCAGCACGCACTGGTACTGGACGAAGCCGCCGCGGCCGTACAGGCGGTTCCACCCGTGCAGGGCGTCGAGGGGAAAGAAGAATCGCTCGGCGTGCACCGGACGCGCCTCGGCGGCGTTGCCGCGCCGGTAGCGCAGTTCGTTGAACAGCCCGACCGAGACGCGATTGAGCAGCCACGCTGGCGCGTCGGCGGGAACCCGTGGCGGGCGCGGGGCGGCGCGGGGCCAGGACAGCGCCTCCATCCCCGCCGGCAGCACGGCGCGATCCAGAAACCGACCGCGCGTCAGCAGCGATCGGCCGCGGCGCGCGCCGTCGGCCAGCCCATCGATCCAGGCGGCGCAGCACGGCCACTCCCGCGACTCCTCGAACCGGTCCAGCGTCTCGTCCAGGTCGCGCGCGGCCAGCGTCTCCCGCATCACGAAGGCGGTGGTGATCGGTCGCAGGCGCACGCGCGCCGACAGGATCACGCCGGTCAGGCCCAAGCCACCCACGGTGGCCCGGAACAGGTCGGCGTCCGCGGTGCGGCTGCACTCCCGGATCTGGCCGTCGGCCGACGCCAGCGTCAGCGCCTCCACGTGTGCCCCGAACGAGCCGTCCCGATAGTGGTTCTTGCCGTGCACGTCGGCGGCGATCATGCCGCCGACGGTCACGAACCTGGTGCCCGGCACGACCGGCGGGAACCAGCCGTGCGGCACGAAGGTCTGCAGGATGTCGGCCAGCAACACCCCGGATTCGCACGTCAGCAGGCCGGTTGAGGGGTCGAACGCCTGCATTCGGTTCATCGGCAGCATGGACACCGTGAGGTCCGGATTGAGCGCGGCATCGCCGTAGGAACGTCCGGCGCCGCGGGCGATGAGCGTGCCGCTGCCGGCGGTCAACTCGCGGAGCTGCGCAGCCTCCCGCAGCCGCTCCAGGCGGCAGTCAAGCACCGGGAACCGGCCCCAACCGGAGAGCCTCATGGCCCCACGGACCGGTGTCACAAGGCCGCCGCGAACGCAGCCACGATCCCGGCGGCCGTGAGCCAGCTCGCGCGGTCGCGCAACGCGAACGCGACCGGGTCGTCGTCGATCGCCCCCCGGTTGGCGAGCAGCAGCAGGCGTCCCAGCCAGTACACGAGCAACGGGCAGATCAACCACATCAGGTGCGGTTGTTCGTAGCGCGCACTGACCGTCGAACTCTGGACGTACAGGGCGAGTACCACCACCGAGGCGAAGCCGGAAGCCGCTGCGAGCGCGATCAGCACCATGCGATCCTCGCTGCGGTACGCGCGGCCAGCGAGCGCC
Organism: Spirochaetia bacterium; assembly: GCA_965208175.1. Lineage (GTDB taxonomy): Bacteria > Spirochaetota > Spirochaetia > SZUA-6 > Bin103 > CATQHW01. The sequence goes on from CBDBOG010000003.1 coordinate 772,667, forward strand.
GGCCCACCGGCCGCCGCAGGCGCATACAGCTCCCGTTGCCGCTTGACGGTGGCCAGCGCGACGAAGATGAGCAGCGAGAACGCGCTCAGCCAGGGCGACACGGGGATCGCCGCCGCGGCTGCTCCCGCCACGATGCGCATCGCGTACAGTACCGCCAGTGTCATGACGTCGAGAAACAGCACGCGCTTGAGATACATCGTGTACGCCGTGGTTGTCAGCAGGTAACCCAGGACGGCGCGCCCTGCCGCCGGCGACACGACGAAGGCAAGTGGGACTCCCGCGCAGGCCAGTGCCCCGGCGATGACGGCCATCGTCCGCGTCCGCACCCGGCCCGCCGCCAGCGCGCGATGCCGCTTGCCCGGATGACTGCGATCGTGCGGGAGGTCGATCAGATCGTTCAGCACGTAGCCGGCCGACGCGCACGCGCAGAAGGCGACCGACGTCCCGGCAGCCGCCAGCCAGCCGGAGAGCCCCATCTCGTGAGCGGCGACGAGTGGGACGAACACCAGCACATTCTTGATCCACTGATGCGGGCGCAAGACCTGCACGATGTCGCGCATACCGCGCTCGCCGCCCGGCAGCATGAGCGTCAGGGCCGCCCGCCGGAGTCCGCCGTCGTGGACTCCGGCGCCAGTACTTCGAGGGCGGCGCGAGCGGTTTCCAGGTCCGGGTCCAGGGCGAGCGCGCGCTCGAAGCTCCGCAGGGCGTCCTTGCTGCGGCCGAGGTAGTAGAGCGTCGCGCCCAGGTTGGAGTGGGTCTGGGCGCTGTCGGGAGTGATCTCCACCAGCGTCCGGTACAGGGCGTGCGCTTCCTCGTAGCGCCGTTCCTGATAGCGCGCCAGGGCAAGCCGATCGATCGCATCCGCGTCGCGCGGGTCGAGCTCGATCGCGCGCGCGTAGTGGTCGGCCGCATCGGGGTGGTCCAACTTCTGGGCCGCCCGCCCCATCAGGCGGTGCCACGACGCCGCATTCGGATGGGCGGGCTGCAGGGCGACCGCCCTCCCCAGCGACTGCAGCACCTCTTCGTAGTGCTCCAGATTGAAGAGCGCGGCGCCGGCGCCCGCGTGCGCGAGCGCGTGCGCAGGGTCGATCTCCAGCGCCGCGCGATAGATCTGCAGCGCTTCCGCCGAGCGGCCCTGCCCGAGAAGCGCCTCGGCTTCATGGTACAGCCTGTCCTCCGCCTTACGGCGCAGGATGTGCACGCCGAGTTGCCCTGCGGGCAGCGGCCTGAAGGCGTGCAGGTTGATCTCCGGGCGCTGCGTCGGGTAGTAGAACACGTCCGGTTGCGCCGCTACGGAGTAGCGCGCCGTCACGGTCTTCCAGTAATCCGGGACGGGCTCTCCGAACAGGATGATCCAGTCGGGAACGATCGTCCCTGCGGACACGTGGGGGCGCAACGCGTCGATCGCCGCCTGCGGCAGGGGCGAATCGTCGTCCAGGATGCAGCAGAACAGCACGCGGTGGCCGGCGATGAACATCAGTGCTTCGCGGTAGGCGAACTCCGGGACGTACACCAGATCGTCCTGCCCGGCGTATCGCAGCAGGTGGTCGGACACCACCCTGATGGAGTCGCGGTAGGGACGGTGGATCTCCCGCACGAACTGGAACAGGTGCGGCCCGAGCGTGCGCTCCCCAGTGAACAGCATCGTCATGTTCAACGGCCAAGCCCCGGCGCTGGAGAACAGCAGTACGGCGCCCGCCGCCGCACCTACGATCCACCACCGGCGCCACGCCCACTCCACGAACAGCCCCTTCATGGCCAGCAGCAGCGGCAGCGCCCCCATGCAGTAGCGCAGGTCGGTGTAGGGCTTGATCAGCAACCACACCGGCTGTACCGACAGCGCCGCCGCGAACAACGCGAACAACGCGCCCATGAGCACGATCCGCCCGGCCGCGGCCATCGGCACGTCGCCGCTGGCGGGCGCCGGAGGTCGCGAAGCTCCGGGAGTCCGCTCGATCCCACTTGGCCCGCTCGACCGGCGGCGAATCAGCGCCACCGACAGCATGCCGGCGAACCACAGCAGCACCGGCCACGAGATCCAGTCCGCGGCGAACAAGTCACGGGTATAGAGCGGCAGGCGCAGCAGGACCGGAGGTATTCTCCCGCGATATTCCTCCAGTCCGACGACGCCCGTGAAGGCGAGGAATCCGCTGCGCTCGCCGCCGATCACCTCGATCCAGGCGAGGTAGGCCGTGCCGGCGGCGACCACGAGCGCGCCGCAGGAGGCCAGGGCCAGCCACTGGCGGCGCGTCGTCGCGCGCATGCGAAGCAGCAGGTGCCAGGCGGCGAGCGCCAGGATGGTGGCGGCGCCGCCGGTATAATGGTTGAAGAACGCGAGCGCGGCGACCAGCGTCAGCGCCGCGAGATCGATGCCCTTCCCGCTGCGCCACCAGCATTCGTAGAAATAGAACACGGCGATCACGCCGAACGCCATGAACGCGAAGTAGCGCGACTGGCGGAAGTACAGCAGCAGTTGCGGCGACCACGCCGCGAACAGCAGGCAGAAGAGGATCAGCCGCGGCCGGCCCGCCAGGTGCTGGCGCAGGAGCAGATGAAGGAGCCCGAGCGAGAGGATCCCGATCAGCGCCGGCATGATGCGCGCGCCGGTCTCGTTGACCCCGAACACGGCCATTCCCGCGGCGTTGAGCACGTACGTCAGCGGCGGCAGCACGTCGCGCAGGTCCTGGTTGAGCGTGCGTCCGTTGGTGCCGCCCACCAAGTTGCGCCCGTCCCAGCCGGTGATGTCGCCGCGTTGCAGCAGGTTCCTGCCGATCAGCGCCGTCGGCGCCTCGTCGTGCCACAGCGCGGCGTAATCCAGGTTCACCAGGCACAGGTACGCGGCGACCGCCAGCACGCCCACCGACAGCGAGGCGTACGGCGCCGCCCGCACCCTGTCGAGCATGCCGGCTCTCACCAGCGGACGCCGCATCACTCCTCCCCGTCCTGGCCGCGCGATCTCGCGCACCGTACCATTGTCCCGATCACCACATGCACGGGTATACTCTGCAAGGTAGTCCAGTCCCATCGGCAGGATTGCGGGCTGCGCTCCAGTGTATCGGAGACTGTCCCCGCATAAATGAAGAGAGGAACGCTGCGCAGGAACCCTCAGGTCGTCGACCGGCGCCTGCCTTGAGGGTACGTACGTCTCCGCGGCCGCGGATCAGTCGCTGAGGCTGTGCCTGTCAGCCGGCGTACGGGGCGCGGAACGTGATGCGTTCGGCGTCGTCATGGTGCTGTGGCGGCCATCCGTACCGGTGGGTTCGGTGAGCGCGGCGCGCAGCAGGCGCTTCTGGACTGCCCAGCCGTCCTCGGGGGAGAGGCGCTCGCAGTAGATCACGCGGCCGCCGTCGAGGACGGCGATCGGCCGGCCGGCCCGGTACGCGACCCGGTTGCCGGTGCGCGCGGCCACCTTGGCGCCGGACGGTGTGGTCACTCCCAGTGCGTTCACGGGATCGACCGCGCTCAGGACGGTGACCTCGTCGCCCGCTTCGCCGCGCCGCACCTCTCGCAGGGCGCCGACGGCCTCCGGCAGCGCGAACTGCTCGCCGCCGACGCCGGACACGAAGTGGCCGCCGCGGATCTCGCCCCGCGTCTCCAGCCGGCGCAGGGTGCGCACCAGCTCCCGCCACGGCGGCAGGTGCGGCTCCCGGTCGGTGAGGCGGCGGAACACCACGCCGTACCGCCTGAGCAGCGCGCGGGCGGCGGTCTCGCGCGGCTGCTCGTCGCCGTCCCCGTCCGCGGCAGGCGCAACCGTCCGCGCCAGCGACCAGCGGCCGGCGGTCTCCAGGGACGACTGCTGCCGGCGATAGACAGCGCCGGGGCGGCGGTCCCCGAAGCGGCGCCGGGCGCCGTTCCCGGAGCGGCCGGCGGGCGAGGCCGGTCCGATCAGCGCGCGCAGCCCGGCGAAGCCGTCGCAGGTCACCAAGCCGGCCGCAACCAGCTCGCCGAGCGCTCCCTCCACCTGCGTGCGCAGCAGCCGCGTGCCGGCGACGATGTCGTCGAAGAAGGAAGCGCCCGCTTCCCGGAGCAGGGAGTGCACGGCCCGCGCCGTGGCGGTCGACGGGTCGGGTGCCGCGCCCGCGGCCAGCCGCTGCCACACCGGCCGGCGCTCGCGGTCGAGCAGCGCGATGCGGGTCGCCTTGACCGGCCCGCCTGCGGTTTCGTCCGGAAAGCGGGCCCACACCACGCGGCCCGACAGGCACAGACCGTCCAGCCACGCCGGGTCGTAGTCACGCACGCGTAGCGGCAGCACCGCCCGCTCCCAGGCGGCCGCCGGCAACTCGACGCCGTCCATCACCGCCAGAACCTCGGCCAGGCCGTCCGGTCCCATCATCCGGTGCGCCGGCCCGACGTGCTGCCAGCGCATCAGGAAGCGCACGTAGTCGGCCTTGGAGACCGGCTCGATCTCGCGCCGCAGGCGGTCCAGCGTGTAGCGGTTGATGCGCGCCAGCAGCCGACGTTCGCACCACTCGACCTCGCCGTCCGCGTCCGCCGCCCCCGTGAAGGTGCCCTGCATCACGAAGCCCTCGATCTCCAGGGCGGTGAGCGCCGCCGCCACGGCTCGCGGCGGCTGTCCGATGGAGGCGGCGAGCTCGGCCTCCGTCACCGGGCCGAGCGCTTCCAGGCGGCCGCGCAGCAGCTCGCGCAATGCCTCGTCGGCTTCATAGCTGCGCAGGTAACGGTCGTGGAGGGTGAGCTCCGGGGTGCGCCCGGCCTCCGGGGCCAGCGCCTGCCACTCCGGCAACCGCTCGGCGGCTACCCATAACGGGCCGGCCGCGGAGCTCTGCCGCGTGGCCCGGCCCGCCGCGACCAGCTCCTCGAACGGCTCGACCCAGCCGCGGGTGCCGTCGCCGCGCCGGCCCTCGGCGTCGGTCAGATAGCCCAGCAGAACCAGGGCGTCGTGCAGGTCGTCGGCGTCCTCGACCCGAGGCCACGCCTCGTTGCGCACGCGGGCGATCGCCGCGGAGTCCAGCGCACCGAGCTCGCGCGCCTCCTGCGGGTCCAGCCAGCGGCGGTTGCGCACCGCCTGCGTGCGCCGCTCCTCCAGCGGCGCGTCGTCCAGGAAGGCGTAAGGACGGGCGCCCAGGATCTCCTGCGCGAACGGGGACGGCTCTGTGAGATCGCGGCACACCAGCGTCAGCTCGCCGGACCGCACCGCGCCGATCAGCGCCTGCAGCGCCTCGATGTCCATCGCCTCGGTCAGGCAGTCGTCGATGGTCTGCGCCACCAGCGGGTGGTCGGGCACCTCGCGCTCGCCGGTCAGGTTCTCGGCGCAGGCGAGCTGGTCCGGGAACACCAGCGCCACCAGGTCCTCCGCCTGCATGCGCTGCAGGTAGGGCGGCGTCCGGCGCCCGCCGCGCCAGCGGGGCACGGCCAGCGCGCGCGAGGCGTTCCAGCGCCACCGCACCTGGAACATCGGCGCATCGAGCAGCGCCTGTACCAACACCTCGCGGACCGTCTTGGGATGCAGGTAGTTCCACACCTCCTCCATGCGGAAGCTGTGCGTGGGGCCGAGCGACAGCACGATCGCGTCGTCGGTGGCGGCCGCCTGCAGCTCGAAGTTGAAGGTGCGGCAGAAGCGCTTGCGCAGCGCCAGCCCCCAGCCGCGGTTGAGCCGCGAGCCGTGCGGGGAGTGGACGACCAGGTGCATGTCGCCGGCCTCGTCGAAGAACCGCTCCATCACCAGCGTGCGCGCGGTCGGCATGGCGTCCAGGGCGTTGCGGCCCGCGGTGAGATACTCGGCGGCCTGCTCGGCCCCGCTCGCCGGCATCCCCGGCAGCGACTTCAGCCACGCGGTCGCGGCCGGCACCGCCGGGTCGCCGCGCTCCTCCGCTTCGCGGATCGCCGCCTCCGCTCCTTCGCGCAGATCGGACACCGAGGCCGACAGCTCCGGGGTGCGGCCCGGCGCCTCGCCCAGCCAGAAGGGGATGGTGGGACGCTGGTCGCCGGCATGGGCGACGCGCACGGTGCTGCCGGTCACCTGCAGGATGCGCCAGGACGTGTTGCCGAGCTGGAACACGTCGCCGGCCATGCTCTCGATAGCGAAGTCCTCGTGGATGGTGCCCACCATGGTCTCGTCGGGCTCGGCGCGCACCTCGTAGTCGAAGGTGTCGGGGATGGCGCCGCCGCCGGTCAGCGCGACCAGGCGGGCGCCGCGGCGGGCGCGCAGCCGGCCGTTCACGGCGTCCAGGTGCAGGTAGGCGCCGCGCCGCCCGCGGCGGGTGGTGAAGCCCTCGGCCAGCATGCGCACCACCGTGTCGAAACGGTCGCGGGCCAGGCCGCGGTACGGATACGACCCGCACACCACCCGGTACAGCTCGTCGGCGGACCATTCGCGCGCCGCGCACTCGGCGACGATCTGCTGCGCCAGGATGTCGAGCGGCGCTTCCGGAATCGGGATCTCGTCCAGGTCACCGCGCGCCGCGGCCGCCAGCAGCGCGCACCCTTCCACCAGGTCGTCGCGGCTGAGCGGGAACAGGCGGCCCTTGGGCGTGGCTCCCACGGCGTGGCCGGAGCGGCCGACGCGCTGCAGGAAGGCCATGATCGAGCGCGGCGAGCCGAGCTGACACACCAGGTCGACGGAGCCGATGTCGATGCCCAGCTCCAGCGACGCGGTGGCGACCAGGGCGCGCAGCGATCCCTGCTTGAGCCGCCGCTCCGCGTCCAGGCGCGTCTCCTTGGACAAGCTGCCGTGGTGGGCGGCCACCGCGTCCGGTCCCAGGCGCTCGCTCAGCTCGTGCGCGGCGCGCTCGGTCATGCGCCGCGTGTTGACGAAGATCAGCGTGGTGCGGTGCGCGGCGATCAGCTCGCACAGGCGGGCGTAGATCTCCTCCCACACCTCGTTGGACATGACCGCCGCCAGGGGCGAGTCCGGCAGCTCCAGCGCCGTGTCCATGCGGCGGCGGTGGCCGACGTCCACGATCGCGCACGGATCGCCCGACGGCACCAGGTACTCGGCCACCCGCTCGATCGGCTTCTGCGTCGCCGACAGGCCGATGCGGCGGGGAGGCGCCTCGGTGAGCGCCTGCAGCCGCTCCAGGCTGAGGGCGAGGTGGGAGCCGCGCTTGGAGCCGACCACGGCGTGGATCTCGTCGACGATCACCGTCTCCACGGTGCGCAGCATCCGGCGGCCGCCGTCGGAGGTGAGCAACAGGTACAGCGACTCCGGGGTGGTCACCAGGATGTGCGGAGGGCGGCGGGTCATCGCCGCGCGCGCCGCGGACGGCGTGTCGCCGGTGCGCACCAGGGAGTGGATCGGCGCCGATCCCTCCTGTCCGTCAGCCCCTTCCGGATGGAGCAGGCCGTGGATGCCGGCCAGCGGTTGCTCCAGGTTGCGGTGGATGTCGTTGCTGAGCGCCTTCAGGGGCGAGACGTACAGGACCGAGGTTGCTTCGGTCAGCGTTCCGTCGACCGAGCGGCGCACCAGACCGTCGATCGCGGACAGGAAGGCGGCGAGCGTCTTTCCCGAACCGGTGGGAGCGGCGATGAGGGTGTGTCGCCCGCCGGCGATCTGGGCCCAGGCCCGCTGCTGGATCTCCGTGGGGGCGGCGAACGCGTCGCGAAACCAGGCGGCAACCGCGGGATGGAACCGCTGCAGGGGATCGGCATGCCGCGAGTCAGCATGCCGCCGGTCAGCATGGTGGGTGCGGTTCATCGGATCAGGCAAATCGTGAGTGAGACACAAAGACCCCCGCCCGGGCGGGGGTCTCCTCCAACGTAGCCGGCAGTTCGGGCGCTACGGTGCTTAGATCGTGTCGCCGTGCCCGCTCAGCGGGCAATTCTCGCCAAGGCCGTAGTCCTGGGAGGACTTTGCCTCGACCGCCGGGGTCTCCGGCACGGTAGCGGCGGTCGCGCTGGTCACGAACACCACCGCCACGGCGGCTGCCACGACCAGGGTTCCGATCCCGATCAGCAGGGTTTTCAGTCTCACAACGCCGAAATCGTAGCCGATGGTCCGGGATGCGTCAACGCGCGGGTGCGCGCCGCTAGTCGTAGCGGATGCGGGGGTCGAGCATGGCCAGGGCGATGTCGGCCAGCAGGTTCCCGATCAGCAGGAAGATCGCGTAGAACTGCAGGATGCTGGCCGCCATGAAGATGTCCTCGCCGAGCACGGCCTCCAGCAGGAGCGGTCCGGCGGTCGGCAGGTTGAGGACGATCGACGTGATCGCTTCGCTGGACAGCAGGGCCGGCAGCGTCATGCCCAGGCTGCTCACGAACGGGTTGAAGGCGATCCGCACGGCGTGGCGGCGGGTGACGATCCGCTCCTTGACGCCCTTGGAGCGCGCCGTGGTGACGTAGGGCTCCCCCAGCACGTCGAGCAGGTTGCCGCGCATCACCCGGATGGTGCCGGCGGTGCCGGCCGTGCCGATCACGACGATCGGGATCCACAGGTTCTTGATGAAGTCCAGCACCCTCATGACGCTCCAGTCGGCGTCCTGGTACGCCGGTGAGAACATGCTCCCCACGTTCATCCCGAAGGTGAACAAGGCGAGCACCATGAGCGCCAGCGCCAGGAAGAAATTGGGGATGGACAGGCCCACGAAGCCGACGAAGGTGGCGACGTAGTCACGGATGGTGTTCTTGTGGAGCGCCACGTAGATCCCGATCGGTATGCCGATGCCCCAGGTGAAGATCAGGGAGGCGAAGGAGATGATGAAGGTCAGCAGCAGGCGGCCGCCGAGCAGCTCGGCGACGGGCCGCTGGTAGGTGAACGAAATGCCCATGTCGCCCATGGTGAAGTTGCGGATCCAGATCAGGTATTGCTGCCACTTGGGTTTGTCGAGGCCGAAACGGACGCGCAGGTTCTCCACCATCTGCAGGGCGGCCTCCGTGCGGATGCCCGAGCGCTGCTCCTGCAGCTCTGCCAGCATGTTGGTCAGGTAGTCGCCGGGCGCGATCTGGATGGTGATGAAGATGATCAGCGACAGCAGGAAGTAGGCGACGATCATCGACAGGAAGCGCCGCAGCAGGAAGACCTTCATGCCGGCGTCCTTCCCGCAAGCTCCAGCTCGCTGGTGCGCAGGCAAGAGGAGCGGTGGCCGGCTGCGACCTCCACCAGCGGGGTCGCCTCCACCCGGCAGCGGTCTTCCGCATACGGGCAGCGCGGGTGGAAGTGGCAGCCCGGCGGCGGGTTCACGGGACTGGGGACGTCACCTTCCAGGGCGACCTCCGCCGGCTTCTCGTGGGGATCGATGGACGGGGAGGAGGCCAGCAGCGCCTCCGTGTAGGGATGCCGGGGATGGCGGAACATCTCCGCGGCGCCGCCCGTCTCGACGATGCGTCCCAGGTACATGACCGCGACCCGGTCGCTGACGTAGTGCACGACGTTCAGGTCGTGGGCGATGAACAGGTAGCTCAGCCCCAGCTCGCGCTGCAGGTCGATCATGAGGTTCAGGATCTGCGCCTGCACGGACATGTCGAGGGCGGAGACCGGCTCGTCTGCAACCACCAGGGAGGGCGCGAGCGCCAGCGCGCGGGCCAGGCCGATGCGCTGCCGCTGCCCGCCGGAGAACTCGTGGGGAAACCGGTCCGCGTGCTGCGGCCTGAGCCCGACCAGCGACAGCAGGCGCTGCACCTCGCCCCGCATCGCCTGGCCCTTGGCGATCTTCTGCACGATCAGCGGCTCGCCGACGATCTCGGAGACGCGCATCCGCGGGCTCAGCGACGAGAAGGGGTCCTGGAAGACGATCTGCACGTGGCGGTGATACTCGTGCATCTCCTCGCGCGTGAGGGCGCGGAGGTCCAGCTCCCTGCCGTCCTTCCTGAATACGACGCGGCCGTCGGTGGGATCGTGCAGGCCGACGATCACCCTGCCGGTGGTGGTCTTGCCGCAGCCGCTCTCCCCCACCAGCCCAAGCGTCTCTCCGGCCGTGATCGAGAAGTCGACGCCGTCCACGGCCCGGACGTAGCCCACCGTGCGCCGCAGCAGCCCCTTCTCGATCGGGAAGTGCTTCTTCAGGCCCGCCACCTCCAGCAATGGCCGGCCGGCCGGCCGCTCAGGGGGCATCGCCGCCCTCCGGGTACAGCCAGCAGGCTACGGTGTGGTCCGGGCCGACCGGCGTGACCTCCGGCTGGGTCCGGCACCGGTCGGTGGCGTGCGCGCAGCGCGGCGCGAACGGGCAGCCCTCGATGACGGTCATGGGGTCGGGCACCGAGCCCGTGATCGCCTCCAGCTTGGACTTGGGAGCGGTGGCCATGGACGGCACCGAGCGGAACAGCGCCTGCGTGTAGGGATGCCGGGGATTGGCGAACAGCTCCGTCACCGGCGCCTGCTCCATGATCCGGCCCAGGTACATGACGATCACGTCGTCGGCCATCTGCGCGATGACGCCCAAGTCGTGGGTGATGAACAGGATCGACATGTGGTACTCGGCCTGCAGGTCCCGGAGGAGCCGGAGGATCTGCGCCTCGATGGTCACGTCCAGGGCGGTGGTCGGCTCGTCGGCGATGAGCAGCCGCGGCCGGCAGGACAGCGCCATGGCGATCATCGCCCGCTGCCGCATGCCGCCGCTCAACTGGTAGGGGTACTCGTTCACCCGCTGCGCGGGGTCGGGCATGCCGACGCGGCGCAGCATCTCCGTGGCGTACTCCCTGGCCTGCGTCTTGTCCATGTCCAGGTGGATGAGCACGCTTTCGGTGATCTGGTAGCCGATGGTGTAGATGGGGCTCAGGGTGCGCATCGGCTCCTGGAAGACCATCGCGATCTCCTTGCCCCTGATCTCCCGGATCTTGCGGCCCTTGGGCGGGACGCGCGCCAGGTCGACGACCTCGTGCTCCCGGTGCAGGGCGATCGATCCTCCCTCGATGCGCCCCGGCGGGCTCGGCACCAGGCGCAGGATGGTGGCAGCGGTCACGCTCTTGCCGCAGCCGCTTTCGCCGACGATGCCGACGGTGCGGTTGGTGGCGATGTCGAAGCTCACGCCGTCGACGGCGCGCACGATGCCGTCGTCGGTGTGAAACCAGGTGCGCAGGTCCCTGACTTCAAGGAGCTTTTGGCCTCCGGAAGGGTCTTTCGCCATGGCGTCAGGTCGCGAACGGATCGGCTGCATCGCGCAATCCGTCGCCGAAGAAGTTGTAGCAGAGCACGACCAGGATGATCATGAGTCCGGGAATGGCCAGCCACAGGTGGTGAACCAGCGCCTGCACGTTCTGGGCGTCCTTCAGCATCACCCCCCAGCTCGTCAGCGGCGGCGTGATGCCGATGCCCAGGAAGCTCAGGCTGCTCTCGCCGAGGATCGTGCCCGGAATGGCCAGCGTGGCGACGACGATGATGTGGCTGAGCGAGCCGGGCAGGAGGTGCTTGTTGATGATCCGCCAATGGCTGGAGCCGACCACGCGGGCCGCCATCACGTATTCCTCCTGTCGGTAGGCCAGCACCTTGCCGCGCACCACGCGCGCCAAGCTGCCCCAGCCGATGAGCGACAGGATGACCACCACGCCGAGATAGACGAACCCCGACGGCCAGGTGACCGGGATGGCGGCCGACAGGGCGATCCACAGCGGTATCTGCGGAAAGGAGATCAACAGCTCGATGATCCGCTGGATGGCGTTGTCCACCATCTTGCCGAAGTAGGCGGAGGCCACGCCCAGGATCGATCCCAGCACGATGGTGATGAGGGTGCCCACCAGCGGGACCGACAGGCTCACCTGCGCGCCCGTCCAGACCCGTGACAGGATGTCACGGCCCAGGGTGTCCGTGCCCCACAGGAACAGCGTCGCTCCGTCGTCCACGCCGAACAGCCGCACGCTGGCCGGGATGAAGCCGACCAGCTTGTAGGGCTCCGAGGGGACGAAGAAGCGGATCGGGTACTTCGTGGTCTTCACTTCCCGGTAGGAGATCGCCAGGGTTGTCATGTCGATGCTCCGTTCGCGGGCGTAGACGAACGGACGGGACAGCCTGCCCTCCTCGTCCCTGAAGTGGACCTTCTGCGGAGGGGCGAATTTGAACGTGACGTGAAACTCGTCGTGGTGATAGGCGCTGAAGAACGGGGCGAACAGGGCGATGGCATAGAGGACGGCCAGGATGACGCCGCTGACGACCGCCAACCGGTTCTTGCTGAAGCGGCGCCACATGAGCGCCCGCACGCTCCGGATCGAGGCGGCTTCCGCGATCGCGGTCTGGAGCGCCGCCTGGCTCATCGTCCCCCCTGCACCCGCACCTCGACCTCGTGCAGGACCACGTCGTCCCGTGCGCCGGGGGCGCCTGCGACGAGCCGCACGCCCAGGTGGTTGTCCCCGTACACCGCCGGGGGAGAGCCCAGGGCGAAGCGGCACACCGGCAGCTCACCCTCCGAGTCCGGCCACTCGCAGCGGACCGACTCCGGCGGAACCCGCTGGCCGTTGAGATCGAATTCGATCTCGTCGCCCGGCACGATCGCGGGCCGGCAGAGCATCTCCGCGGGCGAGTCCTCCGGCAGGTGCTCGCATAGGCGGAAGCGGATCCGGCCGCGCGTGCCTGGCGCGTCCCGCGGCAGGATGATCTCTTCCGCGCGGTAGGGGAAGTCGCCCTTGTATCCTGCCCGCCGGCCGGCGTTCGACCCCCAGATCGGATAGAAGGCGTAGTGGCGGTCGTGCGCGTCGACCCGTTCCGGGTCGCGCAGCGTCCGCAGCATCGGGAAGCGCGAGACGTCGAAGACGTTCTGGGTGGAGAATCCGTCGGCGCCCGCGCCGTAGAAGTTACGCACCGTCGCGCAGTAGTGCTCGGGCGTCTGCGTCAGGTCGCGGTGGTTGTAGCCCAGCCACTCCTGTACCTGCGGATACACGTAGCAGTCCGTGTCGCGGGCCAGCCGCACGAACTCCTCGAACCGGGGATTGGGATCGGTGAAGCCGATGTCGCCGGGGACGACGTAGTCGATCAGCCGGTCGCCGATCCAGACCGGGATGTCGTACCCCATCCGCAGGCACCCGTCCAGGTGCTGGAGGACGCGCACGCCCAGCAGGAGCCGGCGGCCCCGCATGGCCCCGACCGCGTCCAGCATCGCGCGCACCCGCCGGACGAAGCCGGTGAGGATCGCGTGGCTTTGCTCCGCTTCGCCCCGGGGGAAGCACGCCGGCAGGCGGGTGAAGTTGAACTCGATGCCGTCCACGTCGAAGCGGGTGGCGACCTCCTCCATGACCGCGAACAGGAAGTCGCGCACCTCCTCCTCGGCGTAGTTGAGCGCGCAGCCCAACTCGTAGCTGCGCGGGTCGGTGGTGCGCGGCGACGACGGGTCGTACCCCCTGAGGATCCAGTGCGGCTTGTCCTGCCCCAGCCTGGCGAACCAGTCGGCGTTGTGGCCGTGGCGGTCGTTCATCCGGAAGCCGGCGATCATCTCGATGCCGTGCCGGTGGCACTCCTCGGCGTAGACCTGGATCGGCATCACGCCGTCGTCCATCATCGGCACCAGCCGCTGGTGGTGGGGGCGGGCGTCCCACTCGCACGACTCGCCGCGCCACCAGTGGCTCCACCCCTGGCTGAAGACCTCCTGCACCACGGTGTCGATCGCCTGCGCCCCGGCGTAGTTGCGCACGACCCCGCGCAGATCGTCCGGCGTCGCGCGGCCCTCGGTCATGAAGCGCGTGGTGTTGGACGGGTCGCTGCAATAGACGACGCGGCGCGTCCCCCGTGGTTTCAGCGAGCCCAGCGCGAAGTCGGCCATGTGTTTCTCCTCATGAGCGCGTGTCCGATTTCTCGAGGTGCAGCATGTCCTGCCACACGTCGTCGGTGAGATCGGCGACGTAGCCGGTGGTGAACGCCTCGAAGTACTTCTGGTCCCACACGGGCACGTGCGTGAACAGCTCGCGCGGGATCGCGTGCAGCAGGTCGCGGTAGCACCACTCCAGCAGACGGTACCCGGAGGTGGCGTGCGGCTTGAAGCGGGGATGCGGGCGCACCAGGCCCAGCTCGACCATGCGCTGGTCCAGCAGCTCGTGCAGGGTCTGCATGATCTCGAAGCGGCCCTCCCAGGTGGCGCCGTCCGCCGTCGCCTCGTCGATCAGAGGGACCATGTCGGGAGCCAGGTGCTCCAGGCGGCGGAACAGCGGGTACAGCCACTTGTCGTAGGGGAAGTAGGTCCGGTTCAGCAGGAAGGCCAGCTCGATGGTGCGCTTCAGCGTGTTCGCGAACGAAGTGTGCAGGAAGACGAGGTTGTCCCGCAGGCGGGCGCGCTGCATCCAGTAGAGGCCCATGCCACTGGCGTAGCGGCACCAGTGCGCGATGCGCCGCTTCCAGACGGCGTCGGGGTAATAGCCTTCGAACACGGCGCGGATGCGGCTGAACCCGCCGGACGGGTCGTGCCAGACCTCGCCGTTGACCACGTGCACGATGTCCTCCTCCGGGATGTCGAGCCAGTCCGTGTCGCTTTCGGGAGGGGTGGTGCGGCCGATGGTCCGGCTCAGGAAGGAGCCGATCCCCTCGGGCGCCAGGCCGGGTCCGCCGACGTAGCCGGCTTCCAGCCGGAAGCCTTGGAAGGAGGCCGGGAACCGCTCGGCCACCTTCGCCCAGATCGCGGGGTCGGTTTCCCGGAACAGGCCGTCGGGCAGCAGGATGTCGACCTTGGGACCCCAGTGGTGGTCGCGGCTGACCGCGTCGTCCATGCCCAGGCACTCGCTCCCCATCCCGAAGCGGCCGCAGGCGGCGGCTTCCAGGTGGCGGGGACAGACCCGCTCCATCGCCGGCCTGACGACCTCGCGGAAGAAGTGCCGGCCGAGCTCGATGGCGCCGACGGTCGGCGGCTTTCCGGTGCCCATCGGGTTCAGTCGAGGGCGGCCGGCCCGTCGGTGATCGGGATCACGTGCGGCCCGTCACGCCGCCCCAGAATCGTCGCCTTCGGCTCCGGTTCTGGCCCAGCCCCGCCTGAGGTCATGGAGTCTGTCGGATAGCCGCTGACGCGCGCCGATCTCGACAGACTCCATTCCTCACCGTTCTCCCTTATTGCGCCTCGTATTTGATGTAGAACTGGTCGGGATAGGCCGAGTACTCCATCTTCTGGGCGGTCGCCACGTCCGGCAGGTTGCCGATGCGGTTGTGGCGGATGATGATCACCGGGAAGTCGGAGGTGATCGCGATCCAGCTCGTCACCTCCTCGGCCTCCATGATCCACAACTCCTTGGTCAGGGCCGAGTATGACTCCGGGTCGATGGCGGAGATCACCTGCTGCTCCAGCTCCCAGGCGGCCAGGAACTCCGGCGGCGGGTTCGAGTACTTGGTGCCGAGCGTCTGCGTCTCCGGGTTGTAGCCGCCCGAACGGAACACCCACGGCAGGGACACCTGCAGGGACGGTCCCCAGTGCATGACCACCTGCATGTCGTAGGCGCGCATCTTCTCGAAGATGACCGAGCGCTTGACGGCGTTCATGATGGCGTCGAGTCCCACGTCCCGCCACTGCCGGATCACCATCTCCGTCTGCGGGGTGTTGACGAACCGGTCGGTCGGCGTGTCGATGATGATGGTGACGTTCTGGCCGTCGGGATGCTGCAGGATGCCGTCGCCGTCGGTGTCCTTGAGTCCGAGCTCGGCGAAGATTCGCTTCGCCTCGTCGGGGTCGAACCCGGCGTACGCCTCCATGCGGCTGTCGTAGAACGGAGAGTCGCGGCCGACCATGGTCCCGGACGGCTGCGCCAGCCCGAAGTACAGCGCCTCGTTGATCTCTTCCCGGTTGATGGCCATCGACAGCGCCCGCCGGAAGTCGACCTGGTGCATGAGCTTGGCCAGGTTCTCGTCGGAGGGCTCCAGGGCCAGCTTCAGGTAGCCCTGGAACGCGCCGCCCTTCCAGGTGAGGACCTGGTAGTCGCCTGCGGCCTCGCCCTCCTTCATGACCTGGTAGTTCTGGAATCCCTGCATGCCGCGGCCCTGGACGTCGATCTGTCCCTGGATGACCGCCAGCGCAGCCGTCTGCTGGTCGGCCAGGATCCTGATGTGGATGTGGTCGATGTACGGGAGCTGGTTGCCTGCGGTGTCGACCACGGGATAGTACGGGTTGCGCACGGCGCGGGACCCGTCGACGTCATCGAGCTGCGTGACGACCCAGGGACCGATCTGCGGCATGGCGCCGGGATCTTCCATGAAGCGAAGCTCGGTGTTGTTCTTGAAGTCCTCGTAGGTCGAGTCGGAGTTGAACTTGGGATGGAACTGCTCGGCGTAGTGCTTGGGATACAGCGCCCAGGGTCCGGACACGTTCAGGGTCATGTCCGGGTTGGGGACCGCGGAGATGTACTTGACCGTGTAGTCGTCGATCTTCTCCACCTTGATGGGCTCGCCGCCGGAGTGCGTCCACCAGCTCCCGTTCGGGTGGATGTTCGTGTCGTGGCCGACGTTCTCCATCGACCAGATGATGTCGTCCGCGGTCAGCGGATGGCCGTCGGACCACTTGGCGCCCCTGCGGTGCCAGACGGTGAGCTCGGTGTAGTCGTCGTTGAACTGGTACTCCTTGGCGTACAGCGGGTCCAGGCCGCCGAAGTGCACGCCGTCGTCGAGGTATCCCGCCAGGTCGTAGGGGATGATGAAGCCGAAGCCGCCCGCATCACCCAGGCCGCGGTAGTAGTTCAACTGGATCCAGCCGCCGATGGCGTCGGGGGCCCAGCGGCGCAGCGTGCCGCCGTACTGGCCGATCTCGCCCAGCACCTCCCGGACCAGCGGCTCGTCGGAGACGCGCTCCGCGACCGGTGGCAGGTCGCCCGCGGCGACCATCTCGGCCAGCATGGGCGCCTCGCTGTAGTCCATGGTCTGGGCGTGCGCGTACACGCCGGCGAGCAGGCCCGCGAGGGCCAGTGCGATCGATGTGCGAAAAACCTTCCTCATCGAATTCTCCTTGATGCTCGATGGCATTCGGTAGCGGTAGCCCAATCGCGATTGGCTGTCAACGATCGGGGCTGCTGGGTAGTGTCTCACAAACTGAGACACTACCGGCTGCTGCTATCGGTCCCAGGTGCGCTTGCGCGGATCGGTGACGTCGACCGACAGCTCCGGCCCCAGGCCCTCGATGGACATGCGCACCACGTCGCCGTCCTGGATGGGCGACAGCGCGTAGTGGTGGGTGCCGGTGGAGACCACGTCGCCGGGTTCCAGGGCGACGACGGCGGTGACCTCGGCCAGCAGCTCGGGT
The DNA here is from genome assembly GCA_965208175.1 of Spirochaetia bacterium. Lineage (GTDB taxonomy): Bacteria > Spirochaetota > Spirochaetia > SZUA-6 > Bin103 > CATQHW01. The sequence continues at coordinate 789,748 of CBDBOG010000003.1, forward strand.
ACGTGGCGGGCCATCTCGCCGGTGTTGACGTCGTGCTTGAGGTTGTCGTTCACCCACAGGCGCATGCCGAGCGCGTTGGGATCGGGGATCTCGTCGGCGGTCACCAGCACCGGGCCCATCGGGCCGAAGGTGTGCCAGCTCTTGCCCAGGAAGAAGCCGCCGGGCAGGCCGCGCGCGGAGACGTCCATGAACTGGGTGTAGCCGAAGATCCTGCCCAGGGCGTCCTCCGGCGCCAGCTTGGCGGCCGGCTTGCCCATGACCAGCGCGAACTCGGGCTCGAAGTGGAACACCGTGGCGTCGGCGTCCGCCAGCTCCACGGTGTCGCCGGTGGTCATGACCGAGGTGGGCGACTTGAGGAAGGCGTTGAAGGTTTCCTTCTCCGGGTGGTCGGGTTCGATGTAGTTGCCGGCCAGGCAGACGAGCTGTCCGGGACGCGGCACGGGCGGGCGCAGCGTGACCTGGTCGACCGGGCGCGCGGTGCCGGATGCGGCGGCGGACGCGATGGCGTCGCGGCAGCCGTCCCAGCCCGCGATGACCTGGTTGAGCAGCGCCTGGGCGCTGGGTGCCTGGGCGGAGTGGTGGTGCAGATCGGCGACGGCGCCTGAGACGTCGACGACGCCGTCGTCGCGCAGCACGCCGAGTCGGTAGTCGTCGAGAAAGACGAGCTTCACGTGGTTGCCTCCGTGTCGGGGATGTCGGTTGATGGCGGCCCGCGTTGGGGCCGAACTGCGCGCATAGTACCATGCGCAGCCTATGAATGAGGGAGGCGAGGCCGGTCCCGCCGTGTTCGACGCCTTGTCGGGCGAGCCGTTGACGGCCGAGCGCGCCGCGTATACGCGCGAGATGCCGGCCGGCTTGGCGCTGGTGAGCGGGCCGGCGCTGTTCGATCCGCAGGTGAACGGGTTCGCGGGCGTCGACTTCCATACCGCCGACCTGTCCGTGGACGCCGTCGAGCACGCGGTCGCGGCGCTGTGGGATGCCGGCTGCTCGCACCTGCTGCCCACCGTGACCACCGGCCCAGTGGACCGGATGGAGGCGCAGCTCGCCGCCCTGGCCGGGGCCTTGCGAAGCCCTCGGGTGCAGGACGCCGTGCCCGGCTTCCACGTCGAGGGTCCGTTCCTGAGCCCGGTCGAGGGGTTCCGCGGCGCCCATGATCCGGCCTGCATGCTCGATCCCGATCCGGCCGTCTACGATCGGCTGCAGCGGGCCGCCGGCGGCCGCGTCGTCATGCTGACCGTGGCGCCGGAGCTGCCCGGATCGGTGGAGCTGATCCGCCGGGCCGCGGCCGACGGCGTGACGGTGTGCGCCGGGCACAGCGACGTCGGCGGGGCCGACCTGGCGGAGGCGGTGCGCGCCGGGCTGCGGCTCTGGACGCACCTCGGCAACGGCTGCGCGGCGCAGGTGCACCGCCACGACAACGTGATCAACCGCGCGTTGGTCTGCCCGGACCTGGCGGCCTCGGTCGTCCCGGACGGCATCCACCTGCCGCCGGCGCTGCTCGGCCGGCTCACGGCCGCCCTGGGGCCGAGCCGGCTGGTCGCGACCACGGACGCGATGTCGGCGGCGGGCTCGCCGCCCGGCATCTACAGCCTGGGCGAGAAACGGCTGGAAGTGGGCGCCGACCGGGTCGTCCGCGACGTGGGCGGTACCTATTTCGCAGGCTCGAGCCTGACGCCGCTGGAGGGGCTCTACAACTTGGTCCGCATCGGCGGGCTGGGCCTGCAGGCGGCGTGGCGGGCCTGGACCTGGCTGCGCGACCGGATGTTCCCGGGGATCGAGGCGCCGCGCATCGCCGTGCCGTTCCCCACCGGACGCGTGCTACGCTTACAGCGATAGCGGGACCGGTCGACGTGGCTACAGAGAGCATTACCAGCTTCGATGAACTTCTGGAGGTACTGGAACGCAATCCTCAGTATCGAGCCCGATTGCGTCAGTCGATCCTGGACGAGGAGTTCCAGAGGCTGCCGCAGCAGGTCACCGCTCTGACCGAGCAGACCCGGACACTCGGCGAGGTCACCACGTCATTGGCCGAACGGATGGATCGGTTCGCCGAGCAAATGCGCGAGCATTCCGAGCTGTTCAAGGACATTCTGCTGCACCTCAAGAACGTCGATGCCCGCTTCGTCCCGCTGGAACGGCGCATGGATCGCCTGATGGGCGACGAGGCGGAGCGCCGGTTCCGCAGCTATGCGCCGGCCTACTTCGGGAGTCTGCTGCGGCGCATTCGAGTGATCGACCGCAGCGCGCTGGCCGACGAGATCGATGACGCCATCGATGCCGGAACGTTCGCGGAGGCCGATCGTGATCCGCTGCTGTTGCTCGACGTGGTGCTGCTGGGACGCGACATCGCAACGCGGGATGAACGGTATCTTGCCGCCGAAGTCTCCGTCGGGATCGGCGAAGGCGATATTCTGAGGGCCATCGACCGAGCGGCGCTGCTCGAAAGGCTGACGGGCATACCCGCAGTTCCCGTGGTGGGCGGGTACTCCATCTCATCGCGGTTTCGTTCCATCGCGGACGAGCGACACGTGCAGGTGGTGATCGCGGAAGAGCCGAAATGATCCGGCTCGGCGTGATCGGTTGCGGCGGCAGAGCCGGCCGCCTCGTGCAGCAGATCGCGGAGTTCGATCAGGCGGTGGAGCTGGTGGGCGTGCTCGACCCGGACGAGGACGGGGTGCGCTCGCGGCTGCCGGAGCGGTTCGCCGACGCGCCGTTCTACGGCTCGGTCGGGGAGCTCCACCGCGGGGCGCGCCCGACGGCAGTGCTGGTCGGCACGCGCTGTCACCTGCACACCGAGTACGCGATCGAGGTCGCCGACCTGGACCTGCCGCTGTTCCTGGAGAAGCCGGTCTCCATCTCCATGGATCAGGCGCGCCGCCTGGAGGCCGCCTACGCCGGGCGGTACGAGCGCGTGGTGGTCAGCTTTCCGCTGCGCGTGTCGTCGCTCGCGGAGATGATCGACGAGCGCATCCGCTCCGGCGCGGTGGGCACGCCCGAGCACATCGCCGCCACCAACTACGTGAGCTATGGGACCGTCTACTGGGAGCAGGGCTACCGCGACTACACCATCACCGGCGGCCTGTTCCTGCAGAAGGCGACCCACGACTTCGACTACCTCGCGATGCTGATGGGATCGCCGATCGTGCAGGTGGCGGCGATGGGCAACTACGGCCGCGTCTTCGGCGGCGACAAGCCGCCGGGGCTGCGCTGCTCGGAGTGCGACGAGACCGCCACCTGTCCGGAGAGCCCGGAGAACCGTCGCCGCAACGGACTGCGGACCGCGGACGACCACCTGTGCCTGTTCTCGTCCGACACGCGTACGGACGAAGGCACCAACGAGGACTGCTCGACCGCGGTGCTGCGGTTCGCCTCCGGCGCGCACGGCACCTACACCCAGGTGTTCTTCACCCGGCGCGACGCGCACCGGCGCGGCGCCGTGGTCTCCGGCTACCAGGGAACGATCGAGTTCGACTGGTACACCTCGGACTACCGCGAGGTGCGCCACCACGACCGCTTCAGCGAGCAGGGCCACCTCGACGAGGGCGAAGGCGGGCACCACGGCGGCGACGCCAACCTGATCGGCGACTTCCTACGTCTGGCCCGCGACGGCACGCCCCCGCGCGCCGACCTGGCATGCGGCCTGAGGAGCGTCTATACCTCGCTGGCCGCCAGGGAGTCGGCCGCCACCGGCCGCTTCGTCGACGTTCGCCAGCTCGGAGCAGCGTGAGGTCCCGGTCGGACGCGCTTCTCGTCGACCAGAGCTGAGCTGAGCGGTCCTTGCTCGGCGGCCTCTGCGGGTGACGATTGCCTTTGGTGGCGAAAAAAGGTGATGGGCGAGGCACAGGAGAGCAGATTGGCCGGCGCCGCGCTTCCGCCCAGGGCGTGCGGCACCTGGTGATCGATCTGGAGCAGGTGGCGGGAGGCGCAGCGGCGCCCGCTCCGCGGGTCGACGTAGCTGCAGCGGCCGCCGTCTCGCTGCCAGACCTCCCGCTTGGAGTCGGTCTTCAAATGCACATGATACCCCGGCTGAGCGGCGAACGTTCCAGGTGACCCATCCGTTCCACCCCCTGTTCGGACGTGAGTTCGAGCTCCTGGAGTCCAGTCGGTGTTGGGCCGAGGATCGGGTGTTCTACCGCGATGGTGACCAGGAGTCGCGATCGCTGCCGGCACGCTGGACGAACGCGGCGGCTGACGACCCGTATGTGGCGATCTCGGCGGGTCGATCGCCGTTTCGGGTGGATGATCTGCTAAGGCTTGCGGCACTGGTGGGGTCGTTCGATGAACGGCGTCAGCAGGAGAGAGATGAGGGTTGTGTGTAAAGACAATTCCGCCATGAGTGTAAAGACCATTTTGCCGCTGACGCCAGATCTTATGCACGTAGAAGCTCGTTTATTCGTTATAAAATCTCCTGTTCACTCTGGCACCCCTCTTGACCCGCATCCGAATTGCGGCATAGTTGTTCTAACACTCTGGGAGGAGCCTTTCATGCCACATCACCCAAACGATGCCAAAGCCATCGCCCTGCGCCGCAGCGGCTGCCTGCATCCGCGCCCGCATCAGGTCGCCGACGAACAGTTCATCGACAGCGCCTTCTTCGACCCCCGCGACCTGCTGCAGGTCAAGTACGAGATGCTGCGCCGCGTGCGCGTGGACGGCTACACCGTCAGCCGCAGCGCGGCCAGCTTCGGGCTCTCACGCCCCTCGTTCTACCAGGCGCGGGCCGCCTACGAGGCCGGTGGCTTGGCCGCACTGGTACCCAAGAAACGTGGACCACGCCACGCCCACAAACTCTCGGAGGCGGTCATGGAGGTCGTGCAGCAGACCCTGGCGCAGCAGCCGCGGATGAACGCGGACGCCTTGGCCGAATTGGTGCGGCAACGATTCGGCATCTCGGTGCATCCGCGCAGCGTCCAGCGCGCCTTGGCGCGACAGGAAAAAGGGGGGCGGTCATGAGTACCGTCGCGCTCCCGCAGCAGGCCGCCGCGCACGAGGCGCGCTACGAGCAGTTGCGCGAAGCCGGTACGAATCGTCAGGTGATGGCCAGTCGGGACGGCATGGCGGTGGTGGTCCAGCACGGGCTGGCCGCGTGGATGCAGCTGTGCGCGAAGCTGCCGGCGCCACGGCCGCTGCGCTCGCAGGCGCCGGCAAGCGCGGTCACGCTGCCCGAGGCGGCCTGCGTGCCGGTCGTACAGGTGCTCAGCGCCATGGCGCTGGGCCACCTCCAGGAGGCATCGGCGTGAATGCACTGGCCCATCAGAAGGTCAACGACGGCCACCTGCGCCGCGACGCGTACCTGTACATCCGTCAATCGACGGTGCGCCAAGTGTTCGAAAACACCGAGAGCACGATGCGGCAGTACGCGTTGCGCGATCGGGCGGTGGCGCTGGGCTGGCCGTCCGAGCGGGTGACCGTGATCGACTCGGACCTGGGACAGTCGGGAGCTTCGGGTGCCGAGCGCGCCGGGTTCCAGAGGCTGGTGGGCGAGGTCGGCACCGGCAAAGCTGGCATCGTGCTGGGGCTGGAGGTCTCGCGGCTGGCGCGCAACTCCAGTGACTGGCACCGACTGCTGGAGATCTGTGCGCTCACCGACACGCTGATCCTGGACGAGGACGGGCTGTACAACCCGGCCGATTTCAACGACCGGCTGCTGCTCGGGCTGAAAGGCACGATGAGCGAGGCGGAGTTGCACGTGCTGCGCGCGCGGCTGCGCGGCGGCGTGCTGAATGCCGCGCGCCGGGGCGCGCTGCGCCTATCGCTGCCGGTGGGACTGGTCTACGAGGAGGGCGGCGCCGTGGGGCTGGATCCCGATGCGCAGGTGCGGGGCAGCTTGGAGCATCTGTTTGCCACCTTTAGCCGCACGGGGTCGGCTTCGGCGACGGTCAAGCACTTCCGCGAGCAGGATCTGCGCTTCCCGCGCCGCCCCCGCAACGGACCCCACCAGGGGGAGGTGGTCTGGGAGCCGCTACGGCTGTGGCGGGTGCTGCGCGTGCTGCACAACCCCCGCTACGCCGGCATCTACTGCTTCGGGCGCACCCGGCGTCGCAAACTGGTCGGTGGAGCCATGGAGTTCCGCAAGCTGCCGCGCGAGCAGTGGACGGTGCGGTTGCCCGACGCGCATCCGGGCTACATCAGCGCCGAGCAGTACGAGGCGAACCTGAGGCAATTGCGTGCCAACGCCCAGGCGCATGGCGCCGAACGACGCCAGAGCCCGCCGCGGGAGGGAGCCGCGTTGCTGCAGGGCTTGGTGATCTGCGGGGTATGTGGTCGGCGGATGACGGTGCGCTATCGCAGTGGCAGCGGCCGGCAGAGCACCGAATACGTCTGCCAGTACGAGGGCAACGATACCGCCAGCCGCAGGTGTCAGATCATCACGGGCACCGGGATCGATCGGGCCATCGGAGAGTTGCTGCTGCAGACGGTGTCGCCGGTGAGCCTCGAGGTGGCCCTCCAAGTCCAGGCCGAGTTGGACGCACGCATTCACGAAGCCGACGTGCTGCGCCAACAGCAGGTCGAGCGGGCGCGCTACGAAGCCGACGTGGCGCGACGGCGGTTCATGCACGTCGATCCCGACAACCGCCTGGTCGCCGATGTGCTGGAAGCGGAGTGGAACGAGAAGCTGCGTGGCCTGCAGCACGCGCAGGAAGAACTCCATCGACGCCGACAGGAGGATCATCGGCAGCTCGGCGCAGAGCAACGAGAGCGGATCTTCGCTCTGGCGGCCGACGTTCCGCGGTTGTGGAACGACCCCAAGACCCCGCACCGCGAGCGCAAGCGCATGGTGCGGCTGCTGATCGAGGACGTCACCCTGACCAGGGGGGAACAGATCATGGTGGGCATCCGCTTCCGCGGCGGTGCGACCCGGTCGCTGAGCCTGCCGCTGGCGCCGCCGGTGTGGCAGATTCGCCAGACACCGCCTGAAGTGGTGGCACAGATCGACGCGTTGCGTGAGCACCATACCGACGCGCAGATCGCCGACATCCTCAACGAGCGAGGGCATCTATCAGGAGACGGAAAGCGCTTTCATAGTCACAGGGTGTCCGATCTGGGGCGTGCCTATGGGCTCAAGAGCCGCTACGATCGGCTCCGTGAGGCCGGTCTGCTGACGTCGCGCCAGATAGCCGATCTGCTCGGCATCACCGTGCAGACGGCCAACATCTGGCGCCGTCACGGCCTGCTGCGAGCCCATGCCTGCAACGACAATAACGACTTCCTCTACGAGCATCCCGGCGACGACCCACCCGTCAAGATGCGCGGCCGCAAGCTCTCCAAACGTCGACGTTTCCCCGAGGTCACGTCGACGGCACGGCAAGAGGTGCAGTGTGAAGCGTAGTCCTTCACCGCCGCCGGAATCGCGCGGCCCGAAGCGCACGGCTTCGCCGTCGGAGTGGCGGCGCCAGCGGGTTTCGTGGCGGCAGCGGCTCGGCGGTCGGTCGCTTCCTGTCGGGTCTGCGAGGGCGCAGAGGTCGGCGTCGGGTGCGGCGTCCGCTCCGACGGCGGAGTGGTGTCGGCGGGGATCGCCGCGTCCTGCACCGTCACGGCGTGACCGGGTTCCGGGGCGGACCGCTCCTTCGCTGCCGGAGCGGGCTCGGATTCGCCCTGTGCCGCTTGGCTTCCGGCGCGCGCCCGGCGCGGCGGCCGGGTCGGGTCGTGGCGGTCGAGCCCCTCGCGCGCCAGCCGCCCCACGAGTTGCCCCAGCGTCATGTACTGGTCCATGTGCGACAGCAACCCCCGCAGCCGCTCCAGCGCGCGGTGGCACTCCGCGTCGATGACAGCCTTCAACTCGTAGCGCCCGTCGCCCAGCGGGCGCACCTTGTCGGCCGGCACCGTCAACCCGGGGTCGACGCCAGCCAACAGTTCCTGCACCTGCCGCGTGCTCCTGCCGGCCGCCTGCTGCACCAGCGCCCTGCGCGCGGACACGTCCAGCAGCAGCGCGGGCTCCGGCGGTTCGGGAGCCTCCGCCGTTGGAGACAGCAGCGAGTCCTGCCGCGGCACGGGCGGCCTGCCCGCCACGACGGCGCCGCGCTGTCGACGGCGGCGGTTGCGTTTCTGGCGGTCGAAGGCGTTCTGCAGCTGGGCGGCGGTGGTCAGAGAGATTGATCCGTCCTGGAGTCCATCGCGCAACTCCGGCAGCTCCTCGCAGAGCTTCATTGCGCTGATGCGGCGCGAGGCTGCGGAGTCGGAATAGCCGAGCTCGCGCACGGTGTAGTCGAACAGGCTGGAGAAACCGCGGCGCAGATGGAGGCGGCGGGCGTGGATCTCATGCAGGTGGTCGATGACGGTGACCTCGACGTGGTGTTCGAGGTGGGCGAACTTCCTGGTCTGAGCCAGCAGTGCGTCGTCGGTGAGGGCGGAAACGGTGGAGGTGACCACTCCAACGGTGTCGATAATCATATATTAATATATATAGCAATGATATAAGTCAATAGTTTGCACCGCCGTTGTGATGATGGTCCGGGAGACGTTTACCGCGCCCGAGATCGCAACCCGACGGTCCGCAAACGCGGGAGAATAGCGGTTCTGAGGCGCCATCGTGACGCCCGAGTGAAGGAGGGAAGGAAGCGGAGGTAGGGTCCTTGCTACCTCGGTCGGGCTCGGTGTCCGGGAGATTCCGCCGCCGGCCGGAGCAGGTCAAGGGCGGTGGAGACGAGGGAGCGGGCGTGGCGCGGGGTGTCGGCCAAGGCGGTGAGGTGGCCCATCTTGCGGCCGGGGCGCGCCTCCGCCTTGCCGTAGAGGTGGAGGGAGACGCCTTCGATCGCGGCAGCGCGTTCCCAGCGTGGTGGGCCGTCTGACCACAGGTCGCCGAGCAGGTTGGCCATCGCGGCCGGGCGGTGCAGGCAGGTGGCGCCGAGCGGTAGGCCGCACACGGCGCGCAGCTGCTGCTCGAACTGACTGGTGGCCGCCGCCTCGATCGTGAGGTGGCCGGAGTTGTGCGGCCGCGGCGCGATCTCATTCACCAGCAACTCGCCGCCGCCGGTCAGGAACATCTCGACGCAGAGGACGCCGACCACGTCCAGTGCGTCCATCAGGTCGCAGGCGAGGGCGCGTGCTCCCTCCGCGACGGCCGTCGGCACCTCGGCCGGGCAGCTCGACAGGTCCAGGATGCCTCCTTCGTGCCGGTTCTCGCACGGCGGATAGGTGACCGTACGGCCGCCCGCCGACCGCGCGGCGATTACGGACAGCTCGTGTGTGAAGTCGACCCGCCGCTCCAGGATGGCCGCCGGTTCGCTTCCGGCTCCGCTGGCTGAGGCCGGGTCGCCGGCGTAGCCGGTCACCGCGTTCCAGGCCGCTTCCGTCTGATCGGCGTTGTTGACGGCCGCCTGTCCCTTGCCGTCGTAGCCGAACCCGGCGCTCTTGAGGATCGCTGGCAGGCCCACCTCCGCGACCGCGGCCCGGACCTCCCGAACGCTTGCGACCGCCCGGAACGGGGTCACCGGGAAACCGTGCGCTGCGAGCGCCGTCTTCTCCCGCAGGCGGTTCTGGGCGATGTGCAGCACGCGACCGTCCGGGTGAACGGGCGCGTGCTCGGCCGCCGCGGCCGCGGTCGCGGCCGGCACGTTCTCGAACTCGAAGGTGACCACGTCCACGGCTTGTGCGAAAGCGCGCACCGCGTCCAGGTCCTCGTACGGGGCGGCCTCCTCGCGGTCGGCCACCTGCCCGGCCGGGCTGTCGCGCTCCGGGGAGAAGACGTGCAGCCGGTAGCCCATGCGCCGGCAGGCCAAGCCCAGCATCCGGCCAAGCTGACCCGAGCCCAGGACGCCGATCGTCGCGCCGGGAAGCAGCGGGAGAGCCACGTCCGCAAGTGTGCCCCGCCTCGGGCCGGCGCACGCAAGGGCGCAATCGCGCTAATATACGGAACGGCCGATCGGGTGAGCCGCTCGCGGCCCAAAATCAACCACCGGCACGACAAGGAATTGCCATGAACGACCTTCAGTTCTTTCGCCGCGGCCCCGTCACGGTACGGCTGCTGCTGGTGCTCGGCCTGCTGATGGCGGGATCGAGCGCCGCGTACGCGGCCGTCGCGGAAGAGACGGCTTTCGTCCTCAACACCTTCTCGTTCCTCCTCTGGGGAGGGCTGGTGATGTGGATGGCGGCCGGCTTCACCATGCTGGAGTCCGGGTCCGTTCGCACCAAGAACGCCTCCGTGATCTGCCTGAAGAACATCGGCCTCTACTCGATCGCGGGCCTCGCCTACTACATCGTCGGCTACAGCCTCATGTACACCGACGTGGGCAGCGTGATCGGCTCCTTCAAGCTGTTCTACCGGCCGTCGGCCGCGGAGCTCGCTCTGCTGGATGGCACCGGCGACGCGGCGGCCGTGATCGACAACGGCTACTCGGTGATGTCGGACTGGTTCTTCCAGATGGTGTTCGTGGCGACCGCCGCCTCCATCGTGTCGGGGGCTCTGGCCGAGCGGGTCAAGATGTGGCCGTTCTTCCTGTTCACGCTGATCCTGACCGCGTTCATCTACCCGGTCGTCGGCGCCTGGACGTGGGGCGGCGGCTGGCTCGGCAGCATGGGCTTCCAGGATTTCGCCGGCTCCACGATCGTGCACGGCACCGGCGGCTGGGCGGCGCTGGCGGGCATCCTCGTGGTCGGGCCGCGCCTCGGCAAGTTCCGCAAGGACGGCTCGGTCAAGGTGACCCCGCCGTCCAACGTCGTGGTAGTGACGCTGGGCGTCTTCATCCTGTGGTTCGGCTGGTTCGGGTTCAACGGCGGGTCGCAGCTCGCGCTGGGCAGCGCGGCGGACGTGGTGGCCATGGGCCACGTGCTGGTCAACACCAACCTGGCGGCCGCGGCCGGCGTCGTGACGGCGCTGGCGTTCTCCCGCCTGATCCTGGGCCGCATGGACATGTTCGCGGGCCTGAACGGCGCCATCGCCGGCCTGGTCTCGATCACCGCCGGACCCGACATCACCTCCCACGTCTGGGCGGTCATCATCGGCGCCATCGGCGGCATCGTCTGCACCGCCGCCATCAAGCTGCTGGAGAAGATGAAGCTGGACGACGTGGTCGGCGCGGTGCCGGCGCACCTGTTTGCCGGCGTTTGGGGCACCCTGGCGGTCTGCATCGCCGCAGGCGGCAACTTCGGCGTCCAGCTCCTGGGCGTGGTGGCCGTCGGAGCGTTCGTGTTCGTCGTGTCGCTGGTGGCGTGGAAGATCGTCGACGCCCTGCTGGGCGCCCGCGTCTCCAAGCAGGTCGAGCAGCTCGGCCAGGATGTCGCCGAGTTGAAGATGGAGGCCTATCCCGAGTTCGTGCTCATGCCGGAGGAGGACGACGAGGAGTAGCCCGCACCGGCACCGCGACCGCGGGCGGTGAGGTCAGCCGAGCGTCTGCTCCAGCACCTCCCGCTCGCGCTCGGCGCGGAAGGCGTCCAGACGCTCGCGCAGCACCGGCCGGCGCACGGCCAGCAGCGCCACCACGAACAGTCCGGCGTTGGTGGCGCCGGCCTCGCCGATCGCCATCGTCGCGACCGGCACGCCTCCCGGCATCTGCGCGATCGACAGCAGCGAATCCAGCCCCGACAGCGCCCGGCTCTGCACCGGCACGCCGATGACCGGGACGGTGGTGAAGGCCGCCACCATCCCCGGCAGGTGGGCTGCGCCGCCGGCGCCGGCGATGATCGCCTCGATGCCGCGGCCGGCCGCCCCGCGTGCGTAGCTCCGCATCAGGTCGGGAGTCCGGTGCGCGGACACCACGCGCCGCTCGTGCGGGACCTCGAACCGGTCGAGCACCTCGCCCGCCTTGCGCATCGTCGGCCAGTCGGAGGAACTGCCCATGATGACGCCGACGACCGGCCCCTGCTCTGCCATGCGGCCCAGTCTGCCACGACAGACCGGCCCCGATCCGCTACCGTACCGGCCAGAATCATGACCGCAGTCGTCGACCACGTGGCGCTCAGCGTCAGCGACCTCGACACCTCGATCGCGTTCTACCGCGACCTGCTGAGCTTCGAGTTGCGCCGCGTCATCGAGGTGCCGCCGGAGATGAACTTGGGCGGCATAGCCGGCCTGCCCGCCTGCACGGCCCGCATCGCCCACCTCTTTCAGGGCGATTTCATGCTGGAGCTGTTCCACTACCTGGATCCCGAAGGGAGTCCCGTGGGCGACCGCACGCAGGCCGACCGCGGCTTCACCCACCTGGGGTTCCTGTGCACGGACATCCGCGCCGACCTCGACCGGCTGCGGCAGGCGGGGGTGGACATGGTGGGCGACCTGGTCGAGTTCCGCCCGGAGGTATGGGTGCAGTATTTCTACGGACCGGACCGCGAAGTGCTGGAGCTGCGGCAGCTCCCGGAGACCGGATGAGCCCGCGCAAGGTCGCTCTGGTCACGGGCGCGGCGGCCGGCATCGGCCGGCGGATCGCCACCACGCTGGCGCGCGACGGTGCCGACGTCGCGATCGCGGACCTGAACATGGAGGAGGCGGCGACCACCGCCGCCGAGGTGGAGGAGGCCGGCGGCCGGGCGGTCTGCGTGCGTACCGACGTGGCCGACGAAGGGGCGATCCTGGAGCTGTTCGCGACGGTGGACGGCGAGCTCGGCACCCTGGACATCTTGGTCAACAACGCCGGCATCTGCGAGCTGACGCCGATCCTGGAGCTTTCGACGGACGCCTGGGACCGGATGATGGCGATCAACCTGCGCGGCACCTTCATCGCCAGCCGCGAGGCGTTCCGCCGCATGAAGGAGGCAGGCCGAGGTCGCATCGTCAGCGTCGCCTCCATGGCCGGCAAGATCGGCGGCGCGGCGGCGGGCGCGCACTACTCGGCGTCCAAGGCCGGCATCATCTGCCTGACGAAGTCGCTGGCGCTGCAGGCGGCCGCCTACGGCATCACCGCCAACGCGGTGGCGCCCGGGCCGATCGACACCGCGCTGACGCGCGAGTGGGGGGACGAGACCAACCGGGAGTTCGCCGCCAAGATCCCGCTGGGCACCTACGGCCAGCCCGAGGACGTCGCCGAGGCGGTCGCCTTCCTGGCGTCCGACCGCGCCCGCTTCATCACCGGGGAGATCGTCGACGTCAACGGCGGCTTCCTGATGGACTGAGGATGCCAATCTACAGAGGATGACTGTCTACAGAGGATGACTGCGTGAAACGTACCCCGATCGACGGCTCCTTCCCGTGGGAGCGCTGGGAGTCCGACGCGGCCGACGTCGAGCAGCTCGACCGCCGGCAGGCCGCGCGGCTGCTGTTCGACACGCTGGCGATCAACCGCTTCGAGCACGCGTTGCTGGAGCTCAAGAACACCGGCGCCGTCTGGGGCCCCGTGCACACCTCCGTGGGCCAGGAGGCGACCGCCTCCGCGGCGGTGGCGGCGCTGCGCCCCACCGACAAGATGGCCGCCACCTACCGCGCCCACCACCAGTTCCTGGCCAAGGTGCTGCAGGCGCAGGTGCCGGCCGACTGGGACCCCGCGGCAGGCGAGTTGCCGGAGGAGGCGCAAGAGGTCTTCTACCGCACCATGGCGGAGATCATGGGGCTGGCCCCCGGCTACTGCGGCGGGCGCGGCGGCTCCATGCACCTGCGCCACAACGAGTCCGGGTTTCTGGGGTCCAACGCGATCGTCGGCGGCGGCGTGCCGCTGGCGGCCGGCGCCGCCTATGCCGAGAAGTTCGCCGGGTCGGGCAACGTGATCGTGTGCTACATCGGCGACGGCGCGGTCAACCAGGGCGCCTTTCACGAGGCGTGCAACCTGGCCGGCCTCTGGTCGCTACCGCTGATCGTGTTCGTGGAGAACAACCGCTACGCGGTGGCCACCCGCGTGCAGGACGCCTGCGCGGTGGAGCCCCTGTCGCGGCGCGCCTCCGCCTACGCCATGGACGGCTACGTCGTCGACGGCGACGACGCGATCGCCATCCTCGGTCTGCTGCGGGAGGTGGCCGGCCGGCTGCGCGACGGCGGCACGCCGGCGATCATCGAGTGCGAGTGCTACCGCCGCTACCACCACGCCGGCGACGTGCCCGGCAGCGCCTTCCGCTACCGCAGCAAGGAGGAGGAGGACCGGTACGCCGGCACCGAGGTGACGCGCGTGCTGCCGCGCATCCTGGTGGAGGCGGGCCTGCTCGACGACGCGGCGGTGGAGACCATCGACGCGCTGGCCGAGCAGGGCGTGCAGGCGGCGCGGGCGGCGTGCACGGAGGACGGCGATCCGCCGCGCGTGCGCGAGAGCCTGTGGCCGGACCCCGGCACCGCCGGCGACGGCATGCGCTCGAGCGGCGCGGAGCTTGCAGGCCTGCGCTTCGTCGACCGCCAACAGGACGGCGGGAACGGGGCGGACGGGGACAGCGCGGACGGGAACGGCACGGCGCTCGAGCCGATGCGCTACTCGGACGCGATCGCGGCGGTGACCGGCCGCTGGCTGGAGCGGGAGGCGGACGCGATCGTCTTCGGCGAGGAGGTGGCCAACCTGGGCGGCGGCGCCTACGGGGCGACCAAGGGACTGGTCGAGCGCTTCCCGGAGCGCGTGATCAACACGCCGATCTCCGAGGGCGGCTTTTCCGGGCTCGGTTTTGGCGCCGCCATGCTGGGCATGCGCGTGGTGGTGGAGATCATGTTCGCGGACTTCGCGCTGGTGGCCGCCGACCAGCTCTTCAACCAGCTCTCCAAGGCGCGCCACATGTACGGCGACACCACCGACCTGCCGATCGTGGTGCGCAGCCGCGTCGGCACCGGGCTCGGCTACGGGGCGCAGCACTCCATGGACCCGGTCGGCCTGTACGGCATGTTCCCCGGCTTCCGGATCGTCGCTCCGGCCGACGCGTACGACTACATCGGCCTGTTCAACACCGCCATGCATTCGCTCGATCCGGTGGTGTTCCTGGAGCACAACGCCCTCTACACGCAGCGGTCGCAGGCTCCGGCCGGCGACCTGGACTACGCCATCCCCTTCGGCACGGCGCGCACCGTGCAGGCCGGCGACCAGGTGACCGTCCTGACCTACGGCGGCATGGTCGGGCGCTGCGCCGCGGTGGCCGCGGCCCTCGCCGAGGACGGCGTGTCGGTGGAGCTCCTCGACCTGCGCTGCCTGGACAAGCTGTCGATCGACTACGACGCCATCGGCGCCTCGCTCGCCAAGACCGGCGCCATGGTCATCGTCGAGGAGGCCGCCCGAAGCCAGGGGATCGGCCCGGCGCTCGCGGCGGAGATCACCACCCGCTGTTTCGACGATCTGGACGGCCCGGTGGCCTGCCTGACCTCGCTCGACATCTCCACCCCGGTGTCCCGCCGCCTGGAGCTGGCGGCGCTGGTCAGCGACGAGCAGATCGATGAAACCGTGCGCGCGGTGGCCGACCGGAGCTGGCGCTGATGGGCTCCGTCGAGTCGATCCTGGCCGGCGTCCCGATCCCGGAGGTGGTGACCGTCCGGCAGTCGCTGCCGCGGCCGCGACTCGCCCCCGGGCAGCTCGAGGAGACCCTGTCTCCCGCGGCTCTCGGCCGCGTGGTGCGCCGCGGCGAGTCGATCGCCATCGCCGTGGGCAGCCGCGGCGTAGCCAACCAGGGCGCGGTGGTGGCGCGGCTGGTGGCGTCGTTGCGTCAGGCCGGCGCCGAACCGTTCGTCGTCCCGGCGATGGGCAGCCACGGCGGCGCCACCGGCGCAGGGCAGGCCGAGCTCCTCGCCGGCATGGGCGTCAGCGAAGCGACGGTAGGTGCGCCGATGCGCTCCTCCATGGACGTGGAGCGGATAGGCGAGGCTGACGGCCTGCCGGTGATGGTCGACCGGCTGGCGTGGGGGGCGGACGGCATCGTCATCGTCAACCGCGTCAAGCCGCACCCCTCCTTCCGCGGCGAACGGGAGAGCGGGCTGGCCAAGATGATCGCCATCGGCCTGGGCAAGCAGGCGGGGGCGCAGGCGTATCACAGCCGCGGCATGACCGCGATGGCGGACACCGTGCTGGCGGTCGCCTCCCACGTGCTGGCCACCGGCCGCATTCGCGCGGGGGTCGCGCTGCTGGAGAATGCCCACCACGAAACCTGCCACGTCGAACTGGTCCCCGGGGACCGGATGATCGAGCGCGAGCCGGCGCTGCTCGATCAGGCGCGCGGCCTGCAGCCCACCCTGCCGTTCGCGGAGCTGGACGTGCTGGTGCTGGACCGGATCGGCAAGAACATCGCCGGCACCGGCTTCGACTGCAACGTCGTCGGCCGCTACAGCAACCCTGACCTCACCGGCGGCCCGGCGATCACCCGCATCGCGGCGCTCAGCCTGACCCCGGAGACGCACGGCAACGCCAACGGCATCGGCTTGGTGGACGTGACCACCCGCCGCGTGTTCGACCGCATGACCTTCGACGAGACCTACCCCAACGCGCTCACCTCCACCGCGTCGGTGAGCGTCAAGATCCCGATGGTGCTGGCCTCAGACGCTCTGGCCATCCGTGCGGCGATCCAGACCACCGGCGTCACCGATCCGGCGGCGCTGCGCCTGGCGCGCATCCGCGACACCCTGTCGCTCGGCGAGGTGCAGGCCAGCCCGGCCGCCGTCGAGGCTCTGAACGGGGCGGCGCAGACCGAGGTCGAAGGCGCGCCCGAGCCCCTCGCTTTCGACGACGCCGGCGATCTGACGATCAGTTGACGGAACAGGACGTTCAGCATTGGCTGGACGAGTACGGCCGTGCCTGGGTCGATGGCGATCCGGACCGGGTGGTGAGGCTGTTTTCCGACACTGCCACGTATCGGGAAACTCCCTTCGACGATCCGATGAGAGGACGACACGAAATTCGGGAGTATTGGCAGAATAACGCAGCGGACGCTCAGAAGGACGTCGAGTTTGCGTCGCAGGTCTGGGCGGTCAGGAACGATACCGCGATTGCCGGTTGGCAAGCCCGCTTTACCCAAAAGGCATCCGGAGCGCGGGTCGAGCTCGACGGAACATTCAGACTCGTGTTCTCAAGCGAACAGGGCGCTCTGCAGTGCACGATCCTCGAAGAGTGGTGGCACAGCAGAGGCTCCTGAATTACTACCCTCCGTTTACGCCAGGATAGCGGCGAGGCGGGCCAGCACCTCGTCCATGATCGCTTCCGGCACCGTTTCGAAACGCCGCCCGTTTCGGGAACCGAGATCGAGGGCGCGAGGCTGATCACAGCGGATCACGCCAGCGGTTCGAGTATCGGCATCATCAAGCGAGACGGCGAACCCGCGACGGTGCGCGAAGCGTCTGCCGGTGGTAATGGGCAGGACGACGGGTGTCCCGGTAAGCGCATTGAAGGAAGCGGGGGAGACGACCACGACCGGCCGGGTCCCTCGTTGCTCATGGCCGGCGGTGGGATCGAGGCTGACCAGCCAGATCTCGCCCCGCTGCACTACAGCAACTCGTTGCCGACCGGTTCGGCCTCAAGCCACGCTCGATCCCCGTCGTCCGCCGGGGCGGTCTCGTCGCACTGCGCGAGGAGTTCGTCGAGGGTGTAGCTGGGCCGCGTTCTCGGCGCGACGATCAGGCGGCCCTGCTCGATCCCGATGTCCACCCTGGCGCCGGCCCAAAGTTCCAGGACGTCGAGCAGCGCCGGGGGCACCGCGAGCATGACGGAGCCGCCGACCTTGCGCAGATTGGTGCTATGCATGTGGCCTCCTCGAATTATACTCGAATATAACCCAGAGGAAGGACAGGGGCCTACCGGAAGACGACCTCCAGGTCGACCGGTTCGTGCAGGAGCAGCAGGTCGAGCACGTTGAGCTCGAAGATCGCGACGCCGTCCTCGATGCGGCCGCCGCGCTGGGAGACCAGCTCGCCGTCGACGTTCAGCCGGATGGTGATCACCGATTCGGAGATGGCGTCCGGGCCGCTCGGACCCAGGACGAAGCTCATCATCGTCAGGTAGTCATCGGCGGTGATCTCGGTGTTCTCCTCCGGGCCCATGGCGCGGATGACCGGATCGTCGAGCACGGGGAAGATCTGCTCGAGCTGCTTGTAGTTGTCCAGGTCCAGGTAGAGGCGCACGCGGGTGCCCTCCTCCACCTCCTCGAAGGTGACGATGCCGGCCTCCCAGAGCAGGCTGGGGCTGGGGAACATGGCCGGCGCATCCTCGAAGCTGAACGCGAGATCGAGGAGATTCTCTTCCGGTGCCTCGACCCGGGTCACCGTGACTCCCGGCAGGGCGGCCAGGGTGTCGCGGAGCGTCTCCAGGTTGACCATCCCCTCGTCGGGCAATTCGATGTCGGCGAGCGCGGCCATCTCCTGTACGCGGGCCACGAAATCGGGGGCCAAGTCGATGGCGATGGCGGTTTCGCCCGAGCGGTCGGCGCGAACGGTGAGCTCCTGCGTGACGGCGCAGGCGCCGAGCGCCCACAGGGCGGCCAGGACGAGAACGAGTGCGCGCGCTGCGCGGCGAAGTCGATGCGTGGTCATGTTCTCTCCTCTTACGCCGCCAGCCCGGACAGGCGGTCGAGCAGGCGGCAATAGGCCACCTTGCCGCGTTCGTAGCTTGCCAGGCGGAAGAACTCGTTCGGACCGTGCGCGCCCTCGTCCTCCAGGGCGAATGCGAAGATCACGGTCTTGGCTCCCAGGTAGCGCTCGAACATGTTCAGGATCGGGATGCTGCCGCCGGATGCGATCGCGTACGGCTCGGTGCCGTACAGCTCGGCCAAGACGGCGCGCGCGGCCTGGTTGCCCGGATGCCCGGTGGGGATGGTGTACGGCATGCCGGCCGAGCCCAGCGACCGCACCTCGACGGCGACGGCCGGGTCGGCGTGCCGGCGCACGTGTGCGGCGATCGCCTCCCTGACCCTGGCGGGATCCTGGTCGCCGACCAGGCGGCAGGTGATCTTGGCGTGCGCCTGGCTCGGCAGGACGGTCTTGACCCCGTCGCCCTGGAATCCTCCCCAGATGCCGTTGATCTCCAGCGTCGGACGCCGCCACTGGCGAGCCCGCGTGGCGTAGCCGGGCTCGCCGAACAGCCCCTGCGAACCCAGGCCGTCCAGGAAGGTCCGCTCGTCGAAGGGGACGCGGTCGAGCGCGGCGCGATCTGCGTCCGACAGCTCCGGCACGCCGTCGAAGAAGCCGTCCACCATGACCTTGCCGTCCGCGCTTCGCATGGAGTCCAGGACGCGCACCAGCGCGTGGATGGGGTTGTGAATGGCGCCGCCGTAGGTGCCGGAGTGCACGTCGCGGGCCGGGCCGGTCACGTCGATCTGCAGCGAGCACAGGCCGCGCAGGCTCAGCCACAGCCCGGGCTCGGTCTCGCTCCACTGCGATCCGTCGGCACTCACGACCAGGTCGCAGGCCAGGCGTTCGGCGTGCTCGGCGACGAACGGATCCATCGTCGGGCTGCCGATCTCCTCCTGCCCCTCCAGCAGGAACTTGACGTTCACGGGCAGCGACCCGCCATCGGCCAGCAGCGCCTCCACCGCCTGCACCGGGACCAGCAGGTTGCCCTTGTCGTCGGAGGAGCCGCGGCCGTAGACGCGGTCGCCGGCAAGCACGGGATCGAACGGATCGGCGTCCCAGCCATCGGAACGGAGCGCCGGCTGCACGTCGAAGTGGGCGTAGATCAGCACGGTCGGCGCGCCGGGCGCGTGCAGGTGATCGGCGTACACGGCCGGCTGCGCTCCGGTCTCCAGGATCTCGGCGTGCTCGAGCCCGGCCCGGGCCAGCCGGTCGCGGACCCAGGTCGCCGCGGCGCGGACGTCGTCCTGGTGGTCGGGGAGTGAGGAGATGCTGGGGATGCGCACGAACTCGCGCAGCTCGGCGACGTAGCGGTCGCGGTTCTCGGTGAGCAGCTTCAGATGATCGGACATTGCGTTCTCATTTTAGCGCACCGGCGCGGGGTTCACCCGAGCGCTTCGAGAGTGCCTCTGTGGGCGATCTCGGCCAGCGACTTGCGGTCACTGGGCCGCTCGCGTTCCCGCAGCTCGGCCGACAGCGCGTCGCGGGGTCCCAACCGGCCGGCGGCGAAGGCGCACATCACGGTGTAGCGCTCCGCGCTCACGCCCAGCCGCTCGTGCGCTGCGTCGCGGTCGATGCCGGCCATCGCATGGGTGTAGATGCCCAGCGCCTGCGCCTGCAGCGCCAGCGCCATCCAGGCGGCGCCGGTGTCGAACTGCGCGGTGCGCGGCTCGCGTCCGTCAGGGGTCCGCGTGTTGGCGAAGATGAACCCGAGCAGCGGCGCCCTGGCCGCCCACTGACGGTTGCGCGACATCAGGATCGAGTCGAACACCGGCCGGTCGGCGCCGTCGGTCTCGTAGAGAAACAGCCACGGCTGGCCGTTGAAGGACGATGGCGACCAGCGGGCGCCTTCGAACAGGGAGGCGATCTCGTCGTCGCTCAAGGGATCGGGCGAGAACGAGCGCGGCGACCAGCGGTCGATGAGCAGCGGGTGCACCTGCGCCGAGGCGACGCGGGGGTTGTCCGGGCGGCTCATGGGGCCGGCCCGATCCCGAAACGGTGCTTGAGCATGTGCGGTCTCCTTGACGGGGGACGGACCATATCACGCGGCGGATGCCGGCCCCCGCTGACGCCCGTGTTGACGGCGCTCGATGGCGGAACTCACAGTATCGGGCGAGGTTGAACATGATCCCGCGCATCGGTGGCACAGTCCTCGTGATCACGGCGGTCGCGGTGGCCGTCCATACCGTGGTGGAGCCGCTCTACTACGCCTCCACGGAGGAGGCGCCCTACAGCCCGTTCTGGAGCGTCCTGGACGTGCTGATGGCGGTCGCGATCGCGATCGGTCTTGCCTTCGCCTACCTGCGCAAGCGGGCCGCCGCCGGTGAAGGCAGCAGCGCGCTCACCCGTGAGTACCTGGTCGCCAACACGTTGTTCTACGGGCTGCTGTTCGTGGCCGTCATGTTCTACTGGAACTGGTTCAACCTCCTCAGCCCCGCGTACACGGCGGTGCCGGAGGCGGCGGTCTCCCTGGCGTGGATCATCATCGACGCCGGGTTGCCACTGCTGCTCGGTGCCCTGGGCGTGTCCCTGCTGCGGGGCGGCCGCGACCGGTAGCGAGGCGAGGTGCCATGACAACCGCAACGGAGCAGGCTTCCCCCTGCACGATCGTGATCTTCGGCGCGTCGGGCGATCTCACCGCCCGCAAGCTGATCCCCGGACTCTACGACCTGTCCCGGCGAGGACTGCTGCCGGAGCGGTTCGCCGTGATCGGCGCCGGCCGCACCGGCATGAGCGACGATCAGTTCCGCCAACGGATGGCCGAGGAGCTCGAGAGCGGCGCCGGTGACGAACCGGCGGCGGACCGGGAGCGGTTTCTCGGCGCCCTGCACTACCAGCAGCTCGATCCCGGGTCCGCGACCGGGTTCGGGAAGCTCGCCGAGCGGCTGCGCGCCGTGGCGGGCGAGGCCGGCACCGGGGGCAACGTCCTCTACTACCTTGCGACGCCGCCAAGCCTGTTCGAGCCGATCGCCGGCGGGCTGGCCGGCGCCGGCCTGGCCGAGCAGCGGGACGGTGCGTGGCGGCGCCTGATCGTCGAGAAGCCGTTCGGCTATGACCTGGAATCGGCCCGCGCGCTGAACGAGCGGCTGCACGGCTGGTTCACGGAGCATCAGATCTACCGGATCGATCACTACCTGGGGAAGGAGACGGTCCAGAACGTGCTGGTCCTGCGCTTCGCGAACGAAGTGTGGGAGCCGCTCTGGAACCGCGCGACGATCGACCGGGTGGAGATCACCGCCGCCGAGCAGGTGGGGGTGGAGGGACGCGGCGGCTACTACGACGGATCGGGCGCGCTGCGCGACATGTTCCAGAACCACCTGCTGCAGGTGGTGGGCATGATCGCCATGGAGCCGCCGGCGCACTTCCGGCCGAGCGCGGTGCGCAACGAGACGGTCAAGGTGTTCGACTCGCTGCGGCCGATCGCGCCGTCGCAGGTGTCACAGGACGTCGTGCGCGGCCAGTACACGGGATCACTGACCACCGACGGCGCCATGCCCGGCTATCGCGAGGAGCCGGGCGTGCCGGCCGGGTCGCGCACGGAGACCTACGTGGCGCTGCGCTTCCACATCGACAACCGGCGCTGGGCGGGGGTGCCGTTCCTGGTCCGCACCGGCAAGCGGCTGCCGGCGCGGGTGACCGAGGTCGTCATCCACTTCAAGCAGGTCCCGCACCACCTGTTCGGCACGCCGCCGGCGTCCGTAACCGAGGGCGCGCCGGACCCCGGGGACTACGGCCGCCACGCCGTCTCGGCGGCGGCGGCCGATGCCAGCAAGCTGATCATCCGCATCCAGCCGGACGAGGCGATCCAGCTCCGCTGCAATGTCAAGCTGCCGGGCGCCGGCTTCGACGTGCAGCAGGTGGGGATGCACTTCCGCTACGCCGACCTGGCCGACACCTACCTGCCGGACGCTTACGAACGGCTGCTGCTGGACGGCATTACGGGCGACGCCACGCTGTACGCGCGCGCCGACGCGATCGAGTCGTGCTGGGAGTTCGTGACCCCGATCCAGAAGGCGTGGGACGAGCACCCCGGCATCCCCCTGCACGGCTACCCGGCCGGAAGCTGGGGACCGGCTGCCGCCTCCAGCCTGTTCCGCCGCCCCGGCTACGGCTGGCGCACGCCGATGCCGTCCCTCAGCGACTCCGGCGGCAACGTCGAGCTGTAGGCCGGCCACCTATGTCCACGACCAGGATCAACATGCAGGAGGCGAAGACGCACCTGTCCGCGCATATCGCCAAGCTGGCCGAAGGCGATCGCATCATCCTGTGTCGGCGCAACCGTCCCGTTGCCGAGATTCGGCCCATTCAGCAGCCGACCCACCGGCCGCGGCCGGTAGGGCTCGGCGAAGGGCTTGCGGAGGTGCCGGAGTCGTTCTTCGGCCCGCTTCCCGACCACGTGCTCGAATCCTTCGAGGCCCGAACGGATTAAGCGCCGCTGTCACGCAATGAATCTCCTGCTCGACACGGTCACGTTCTATGGCTGGCGCTCGCCGTTTGGTGAACGCACGCGGGGTCACGGTATAGTCAGGGTCGAGGCTACCATGGCGGGACGGTTCTCCACCGAGGTGCTGGATCGCGCGTTGAGGCAGAAGCGGAAGGAACGGGAACGCCGCCGCCAAGCCACGTTGGCGCGTCTGCTCGACCTGCTTGCCGCCGCGCCGATTGCCCTTCCGGAGGCCACCATCTTCGGTTCCATCCTGCGTCCCGGAGCCTTCGACGATCGGTCGGACGTTGATCTCGCCATTCCCCCGGTGGCACCCCGCTCGTATTTGGACCTCAAGAGCTATCTTGAGGATGGTCTGTGCCGCGTGGTCGACTTGGTCGATCGGGACGGCTGCCACTTCGCCGCTGCCATCGCGCGTGACGGTCTGCAATGGAAGAGTCCCGCTACCTAGGGTTGGCGGCGGACGTGCGCGCGCAGCTCCAGCAAATCGAGCGCATCTACGGTCTCATCGATGAGCGCGAGCCCATCGGAGGCGTGGCCGGCATGGAGAGTCTGGCGTACCAACTGCATAACCTGTACGGCGCGATCGAGGATCTGTTCAAGGTCGTAGCGGATGCCTTCGAGAACAACGTCGCACCGGATGGCGGGTACACGCCGAGTTGCTCAGACGGATGATGATAGCCGTGCCGGGGATACGCCCGGGCGTCATTTCGGCCGAGACACGAGGGTTGCTCGACTCGTTGCGCGGGTTTCGCCATGTGTTCAGACACGCCTACGCGCGCGGGCTCGATGTGCGCAGGCTGCGCATCGTCCTCGAAGACGCACGGGCGGCGCGCCGACCCATAGCCCGCGACCTGGAAGCATTCCTGGGGTCGGTCGAGGTGACCGACTAGCCGCCGATGAGCCGCCGCCTCAACCCGCTTCCGCAGCTCGTGGCGGACCGCCTGGCCCGCATCCAGGCGAACGTGGACCGCCTGATCTGGGCCCGGCGCGCGCCCTTGTCAGTGGACGGGAGTCCCGTGACGGACGAGATGCTCGACGGCGGTCAGGCCGCCTCCCTCGCCTATGCCCCCGTCCGGCCGGGCGAGCACTTCGGCGCACCGCACGGCGGCTGGTCGCACCGGTGGTTTCGCGTGCGGATTCCGGACGCCCTGGAGGGCGAGCACGGCCGGCGCTTTCTGCGCTGGAAGTGCCAGGGGGAGACGACCGCGTTCATCGACGGCGTGCCGTGGGCCGGGCTCGATCCGGGCCATCCGACCTGCCCGCTCCCCGACGCGGCAGCCACCCTCCACCTGGACACCGCCACCTGGCAGACCGGCATCTGGGCCTCACCGCCCCCGGAGCCGATCGGCCCGTACGGGCTGCGCTTCGACTTCGCCGAGCTGCGCATCCGCGACCTCGCCGCCTGGGACTTGAAGTGGGACCTGGACGCGCTCCGGCAGCTCGCCGACCTCCTGATCCGGGACGAGGGCGCGGCAGTCGACGCGTCGGGCCACGGGTACCGGCCGGCATTCGACGACGTCTCGCCGTTGCTGCGCCGGCTCATGCGCGGCATCGACACATGCTGTGACGCCTGGGTGGCGGGCGGGGTGGAGGCGATGCGCGCGGCGGCGCGGGCGCTCCTCGCCGAGCTGCCTGCCGAATCCTGGCAGCCGGAGGCGGCGCTCATCGGCCACGCGCACATCGACGTCGTCTGGCTGTGGCCGGAGTTCGCGACGCGGCACAAGAACGTCCACTCCTTCGCCACCCAGCTCCGCATGCTGGATGCCTACCCGGAGATGGTCTTCGCCCACAGCACGCCCGCGGTGTACCGCGCGGTCCAGGAGGACGCGCCGGCCCTGATCCCGCAGATCAAGCGCCAGATCGCCGCCGGCCGGTGGGAGCTGATGGGCGGCTTCGAGGTCGAGCCCGACGTGAACATGCCGGCAGGCGAGGCGCTGGCGCGCAGCGCCGTGTACGGCAACCGCTTCATCGCCGAATTCAGCGGCGCGCCGAGCGAGGTGTGCTGGATTCCCGACGTCTTCGGCTACAGCAACTGCCTGCCGCAGATCCTGCGCCTGGCGGGCATCAGCGGCTTCTACACCACCAAGATCACCTGGTCACAGGTGTCGCGGTTCCCGTACAGCAGCTTCGTGTGGCGCGGCAGCGACGGCGACAGCGAGGTCGTCGCCCACCTGGCCACCACCGGCTACAACGGCCAGGTCCGGCTGGAAGAGAACCGCCGGGCGCTCCGCCGCCACCGTCAGCTCGACGTCCACGACTCGCTCCTGATCGGCACCGGCCTGGGCGACGGCGGCGGCGGCCCGAGCGAAGCGGAGGCCGAGCGCGCGCGCCGCTTCCGGGACCTGGCCGGCTCCCCGCGCCACGCGTGGCGGACCAGTGCCTCCTTCTTCGCCGAGCTTGCGCGGGTGCGCGACCGCCTGCCGGTCTACCAGGGCGAGCTCTACATGGAGGCGCACCGCGGCGTGCTCACCTCGCAGGCCGAGTACAAGCGGCTCTACCGGGCGTGCGAGGTGGCGCTGCAGACCCGTGAGGCGCTGCGCGTGGCCGACGGCGGCGCACCGCTCGGCGAGCAGGCGTGGCTGCGCGTGCTGTTCGGACAGTTCCACGACGCCCTTCCCGGCAGCTCGATCGCCCGCGTGTACGAAGACCTGGAGGCCGAGTTCGCCCGCATCCTGTCCCGCGAGGAAGCGGCCACGGCGGCCGAGCTGGCGAACGGCGGCGACGCCGTCGCGTTCAACCCGCTGCCCGTGCACCGCCGCGTGTACCTGGCCGATCGAGACCTGCTCCTGGACCTGCCGCCGCTCGGCACCGCCCCGCTGGCCGAGGCGCCCGGCAGCCACGCCGCCGTGGCAGCGGAGCCGACGCGGCTCGACAACGGCATCGTGCAGGCTTCGTTCGACGGCGACGGCCAACTCGCCGCCCTGGCCGTCGACGGCCGGCGCCTGGAGCTGAACGGCGCGGCCGGCCTGCGGCTCGGCCACGACGACCCGCACAACTACGACGCCTGGGAGATCGACCACTACACGGCCGCTACCATGACACCGGTCGCCGACCGCCTGCGGCTCGCCGCCGGGCATCGCGGGCGGCGCGGGGTGCTGGAGGCCCACGCGGCCATCGGCGAGTCCAGCCGGGCGACCGTCCGCTACCTGCTCGATCCCGGCAGCCGCCATCTGCTGATCGAGGTCGACGTCGACTGGCAGGAGGAGCACCGGCTGCTCCGCTACCACCTGCCGACCGGCTACCGCGGCCGCACCGCCACCTTCGGCGCTCCGTTCGGCTCCATCGAGCGCCCGCAGCTTCCCGGCCGGCCGGAAGACGAGGCGATGTGGGAGGTGGCCGGCAGCCGCTGGGTCGCCGTGCACGACGACGACGGCACCGGCTTGGCGGTCCTGACCGAGGCCAAGTACGGCTTCTCCTGCTTCGCCGGCGAACTGGGGGTGTCGCTGCTCAAGGCGGCCCGGCACCCGGACCCCGCGGCCGACCTGGGCCGGCACACGATCCGCTTCGCGGTCGGCCGGCACGAGCCCGCGACCCTCGGCAGCGGTCCCGATGCGGTGCTGTCCAGCGCATGCGCCGCCGACGCGCTCTTCGCCCCCGTGCCGACGACCCAGTCAGGCGCCTTGCGGCCTTCTCCGTTCGTGCTGGAGCATCCCGGGTCGCTGTGCCCGGCGTGGGTCCTGCCGAGCGACACAGGCAGCGGCTACGTCCTCCGCCTGCACGAGACGGCCGGCCGGCGCGGCACCGCAAAGATCCGCCTTGCCCGGCCCGCCGAACAGGTCACGCTGGTGGACTTCCGCGAGCAGGAGCTCGGCGCCCCGAGGCAGCTCGACGAGACGACCTACGCTCTCGACTACACGCCCTATCAGGTCCTCAGCACTCTGGTCAGGTCTCCCTGACTTCAGACAACGGTCACAGAATCCGCCACGAGGGCGGTGGGCTCCGGGATTGGGTCGCCGGTTTCACGCATGAAGTCCAGATGTGCCGTGATGGCTTCAGTCATGTTGCGCTTGGTCTCCTCGATGGTCTTACCCGTGGCGATGCATCCCGGCAAGTCAGGGGCGTATGCGGAGCAGTTTCGCTCTCCTCTCTCGATGATGATGACGTACTTGCGACTCATGGCTCCTCCCCATCTGCGTTGATGGTATTGAGAATGGACTTCCACGTCTTGGGGTGAAGATCGTCGCTCGGCTTGCCCGCGATGGTGACCGTGCCGGGAATGGACGGGTGCTTGAAGTGACGATGGCTACCGCTCGTGCGAACGTGCACCCATCCGGCTTCTCTGGCTAACTTGAGTGCGTCCTTGACCTTGCGTCTCATCAAGGGTGGCCGAGTTCGTCAGTCGGCGGCTCGGTGCCGAGGACCTCGATCAGCTCAGCGACCACTTCGACGGGACTCTCGTCCTCGGCGGTCAGTTCGATGGGTTCATAGTCGGGGTTGAGGGGCTCCAGAACGATGGTGAGGTGTCGCCAGCCGTCTTCATTCGCGGTCTTCTCGACGAGGCCCTGTATCAAGGCTATCTGGCCGACGCGGGACGATTCGCCGCCGAGTTGCGCACGGTCGCGCCCGGCGGTCGGGTGTTCGTGGACGAGATCCAGCGGCTGCCCGGTCTCCTCAACGAAGTCCACCGCCACATCGAGGAACGCGAACCTCCGATTCATCCTGACCGGCTCCTCCGCGCGCAAGCTGAAGCGAGCCGGCGTCAACCTGCTGGGCGGGCGCGCGGTCCATACCCGCATGTATCCCTTCCTGCCACGCGAGCTGGGCGCCGACTTCGATCTCGACACGGTGCTCCGGCACGGCAGCCTGCCCGTGATCTGGAACGCCGACGACCGGGTTGCGGCGTTGCGATCCTACGTCCAGCTCTACTTGAAGGAAGAGATCAAGGGCGAGGCGCTCGTGCGCAACCTGGCCGGCTTCGCGCGCTTCCTGCCGGTCGCCGCCCTGTTTCACGGCCAGACGCTCAGCGTCGCGTCAGCGGCGCGCGACGCGGCGGTCAGCCGGACGACGGTCACCGGGGACGTGGAGATCCTGGAGGACACGCTGGTGACGTTTCGGCTGCCGGCGTACGAAGCGAAGCTGCGGGTCCGGGAGCGGAAGCACCCCAAGCTGTACTGGATCGATCCCGGCTTGGCGCGGGCGGCCGGCGGGCGCTTCCGAGAGCTCGACCAGCGCGAACGCGGCCCCCTGTTCGAGGGCTGGATCGCCACCGTGCTCGCCAGCTATCGCGACTATCGCGGCGCGTTCGACGAGATGTACTACTGGGCGCCGGCGCGCGCTCGGGACACGGAGGTCGACTTCCTGCTGGTGCGCGACGGCGACTTCGTCGCGATCGAGGCCAAGGCGTCCGCCCGCATCCACGATCGCCACCTGGCCGGGCTCCGTGCCGTCGCCCCGCTCCCGCGCCTGCGCCGCCGGATTCTGACCTGCCCGGGTGAGCGACGCATGCGCAGCCCGGACGGGATCGACATCTGGCCACTTCCCGATCTGCTGGAAGCCCTGGAGACCGACCGCCTCTGGTGACCGATCGCGCCCGGCAGTCACGTCGTTGGCGCTCATAGGATGAACCTGCAGGGGTTCAACGCCGCCATGGGCTACGTCACCCGTTCATGCGTCCCTGACGGATCAGCTCGCGTGCCACGAAGGGCGAGTGTCGGGCAAGGTACGCATCGGTGATGTCGCCGCTCCATCGGGCTTCCGCGTACTCTGCACGGATGCGGCAGAATCTCGGCCCGTTCAAGCGCAGGCGGCGGATCGTCGCCTGGACGCGGTCTGCGTCACTGTCGGCCAGTCCCGCGCCCGGCACGACCTGAAACTCCGCCAACTCGAGGGCGAACCAGCCATCCTGCAGTTCGAACGGATCGAGGACATCTCCGTACTCGCCCTTGTAGTTGTTCATTGCCGCGCACGCCAACCGATAGTTGCTCCAGTCGTAAACCAGATCCCAGCGCCGGGACTTCGCGACGTAGTGATCGACGCTTGGATCCGTCGAGATACGAACACAGAGGTAGGCGCATACCCGATCATAGGCGGCTTGGAGACCGTCGAGCGCTTCGCGCCAGTAGGGCGGGAAGCTCGCTGCGGGAATCATGTCCCTTGAGTCGGCAACCTGATCGAACGGCTTGCCTACGTGCCGCTGGGGCGGTTCCCCGACCAGCTCCGCGATGGCGCGCAGTCCCGGCTGTCGCACCGTGCGGTCGAAGTCCGGCGGCTCCGGCGCCGGCTTCACGGGGATCACGGCGTACCGCCGCACCGTTCGACGAAGGCGTTCCAGCGCACCCAGAACTCGTCCACGTCGGGCAACGCAGCTCGCAGCGCTTCGTGCGCGGCCATGACGTCTGCCAGCTTGGGATCGGAATCGCGCAGGAGCGTGCGGGCACGCACGATCGCCGTCTCCGCCTCGACACTGCCGCGATCGGTCGCCAGGTCGAAGGCTTCGCTGGTGAGCCACGCACCGGCGCCGCCGTGGCGCAGGTAGCGACGTTCCCGCAAGACGGCGCGTGGCGGATCACCCTCCAGATCGAGATCGAACCAGGCGTCCTGCTCCGGGTCGAACCACGCCTCCGCGGATGCCATCACTAGCGGCGAGTGTGTCGTCACCACAAGCTGCAGTCTTGCGTCATCCAACAGCGCGCTTCCGAGGTTGCGAAGCGATCTCAGGATCGTGCGTTGCCAACGGGGATGAAGGTGGCTCTCGACCTCGTCGAACAGCATGACAACGCTGTCCGTTGGGTCTTGGCCGAAATGGCGTGCCGCGAGTCGATGTTCCTTCCACGCCCAAGTGAGAACGTACGCCAAGGCGCACACCCGCCGTACGCCTGCGGAAGCGTGGAGAATCGGGACCGTTCCGGCGTAGGCAGTTCGAATAGTCGGAATGTCCCGCGAGTCCTGAATGCTCAGACGCTGGACCGGCCCCACGGTGAGGGTCTCGCCACCTCCCGGCGACAGGGCCTCCAGCGCGGCCTGCATTGTGTCGGCGTTGCTCTGGTCGCGATCCTTGATCCAACTCGACCAGTCGAACAGCAGGCCGTTGCAAGCAGGAACTCGGCGGCCCTGCAACTCTTCCCACAGCCCGTCCCATACGTCGGACTCGGAGAACACGTAGGCGGGCCATTGATCCACACCACGCAGGTTACGCTTCTCGATCCCTTGAGGAATACTGTTTTCGAGCCCGCCCAAGTAGTTGCGCAACGGGTCCCAAATGGACATCGAGCCATCCATGTGGGCATACAAGACCAGACTCTCTTCGCCTGCCGAGGAACGGAGCCACCTCTCTTGCACTCGCGACCAACTTGCCGAGACCGTCGCCTGTCGCGCGGACCCCCGAACGCCGCACTCGATCTTCGCCGACGACTCCATGTCCCTTGGCCTTGCCGGGAACCCTACTGTCAGCCGTGAGTTCACGTCGTGAGGCCAGTGTCCCGTAAGAACCCACCAAGCGGCGTCCATCAGAAAGGTCTTGCCGAGACCGTTGTCGCCCGTGAGAAGGTTCACGCTGGGTCGAAACGAGAGCTCCATTTCCGGTCCAGGACCGACATTCTGGAGTCTCAAGCGCTCAAGCATGATGCCTCCGCCGGCCTTCGGTGTTGCTCATGCACGCACACACGCTAATCAAACAACCTCCCCTGTCCGCTCTCCGCAGGTGCCTGTGCTATATGATCGGACGCTGACTCAGCTACCCGCAACCGGTCTGTGTCATGAGCAGAGGCAGGCGGATCAGGGCGGAGATTCTGGCCCAAGTCGAGGTTGTGAGTGAGGAGATCATGGTAGCCTTCGCCAGCAGCGATACGGCGACCCTTCAGGTCGTCCAGGAGCCGCGCGTAACCGTGCTCGCCGAGGAGGTTCCGGGCGTGGAGATGGGATTCGCGCCTTGACTCTTCCAAACTCTGCACGAGCTGCCAATCGTAATAGCGCGGCCCAAGGCGACTGGCGACCGGTTGCGAATGTCGTGCGCGTTCATCGTGGCCTAGTCCGTGGTCAGAGAGACGGAGCATCTCGGGCAGCATCCAACCGTCGCCATCGTTCTGCGTGAGAAATGCCTGAACTCCTTTCGCTCTATCTCCGTGTGTGTGAATCTTTGACTCAAGGTCGCGAAAAGCTATCAACGTCAAAACAGGGTGGCGAATCTCGGGGTCTTGGTCCTTATCGACCCGCCAGAATCCTTTCGGATTCAGATCGCTCACGGCACTATGCTCCGCGGAGCCGGAGCGCGGGAGATCGCACTGCCTCAGCACGTGCCGTAGGTCGTCATACTCAAGCTGGAATTCACTCGCGATCAACACGTCGAGAACAACCCGGATCCTCAGGCGTTCGTGTGGGGTCAGTGCGTATCGGACAGGAGATGCGGTCGATGATCGCAGAAGTTCCGTACATCGAGCTAGTGTGGGGGAGTCCAATCGAGCAACTAATCGGCACAACTGGTCACTAACGTGCAACCCTTCCGCGGGAAGCGGAGACTCTTCGAGTACGAACCAGCTCGCGTTTAGTCCAGAGAATCGGATACGCAGAGCAAAATCGTAGGCTAGCGAATTTAGTGTCGCACCAAGTACCGCGGCAACCTCGGAGTCGCAATCCAATATTCCGATAGAATGACCGCACGGCACATCGTCGACCCAAGACGCAATCATCGTTCGTGTGTTCGTTGATGAGGTGATACTCATGATCGCGACCTTGCGGCCATATCGTCGCCTGACGCGAAGTAAACAATCGTCTGAGCGCATCAAATATTGTGGTTGGATCCACTTTAGTCGCCAAGGGATCTCCTGCCACACAGCACGTCGGCCTTTACCAGTGAGCCAGCCTTTTTGACTGAAATCGAACTGACCGATCATTCGGCCTTCGTAGAACGGTAACGCGGTGTCGTCGATGGACTCTTCTCGAATAAAGGCGTCGCCTTCACGGGAGAGAACGACGCCCGCAGGAAGTCGCGAGCGAGGGATCGGCAGTTGGTCATATGGAGGCTGCGCGCAACGCGTCTTCCAGGCTGTCGAGGCAACATCGCCGGGTTTGAGGCGGCTGCCGTGCATGTAGATGGCCTGAGCCTCCCGACGCTCGGCGGTTGCGTTGGTATTGAACAGTAGAGGGTCAAGTGAGACTGATGTTGGATCGGAAACGGAAGGATCAATGTCGAGCTCTTGCCAAAGTCGTTCGATTGGCTGCCATGAGCCGAGTAGCCAGCGACTGTACTCGTCAGGTCTGTAACCCTTGGCTTCCCATTCGGGTCGAGGGGGAAAGAGGCGGGAGTCGTTGGTCATGTCGAACTCGTTGCCGTAGCGTACGTTCCATCTTCCATGTGTTGAGTCACCCAAGGGAACGGAGTTCGTGTAGATCTTCTCTAAGACTTCGAGGTCACGCTGAGACTGAATCTCCAGAAGAGCTCGCGTATTGGGGCTGAGGCGGCGAATCTGCTGAAGGGTATAGGGCGTAGAGACGGCCTCTGCATTCTCCCAATCTTCGAGGCGGCGTCTCATAAACGCGGTGCGAACAGAGTGAGTATGTCCACCCTTGCCTACGATGACTGCACTAAATTTGTAGCTCTTATGGATAGGGAAGATACTCTCGCGGTTTTCGATGCCGAAGATCCACTCCCAAGTACAACGATCGAGGAACAGGTGGCGTAGCGCGGCTGTGCCGTGGTCGGAATGGAGACCGGACGGTACGATGAGCCCCAATCTACCACCGACCGCGCATAGTGCGTGTGTCTGTTCGAGGAAGAGCTTGTACGTATACGCTTTGCCCTCGCGCTGATAGACAAATGGGTGTGTTGTGTCGGAGTAGCAATTCGAGCGGCACCGAACAGCGCGCCAGCGGGAATGGAGCGCTTCGTTGTTGATGCGGCCGCCGGTTGTGAAACGATCATGAGTGCCGGTTGCGCGAGTTGGGTCGCCGAAAGGGTTTCCGGCGTGCTTCGTCCAGTTGGAGACGTCGGCACAGCGGCTGTTGTAGTGCAACCAACCGCGCTCCACGGTGGGGTCGCTGAAGTAACGGGACTGTCTCGTCAGGGCATCCTGCCTTCCGTACGTGCGGTATAGAGGGTCGATGTTGGAGAAGTACTCCTTGGAATACGGCTGAATAGTCTCCCACGGGGGATTCCCTATAATCGCAACAAATCCTGAGCTGTCGTTTCGGTATACGTCGGGGAACTCCAACTCCCAGTGGAAAAAGCGCATCTCGGTGGCGATTTGCGCGCCGACTGCCCGCGTCTCGGCAGAAGGAGCGGTGAAGGTCGTAGGCAGCGGGGCGCAGGCGAGCTGCTCGGCGGGCCAGAACCAGCAGGCGCACCAGAGGTCCATCGCGTCCTTGAGAGAGCGCCGAGCGGGTGATCGCACGAGGTGGTCTCGGTAACGGCGGGAGCGCTCGGCGGCGTCACTCACGGGCAACGCGTGCATCTGGGCGAGCACGGCTAGAGCTTGGTCGTGGGCGGTAGCCGCCGCGTCTAAGAGATCCTCCTGGAACAGATTGGCGCCACTCAAGAACAGCTTGAGATCCGGCGTCAGCCGGTCCTTGACGAATGCCTTGATCGCTCTGGTGCGAGCGCCCTTCTCGAAGTGCACCCCGTTCGCGTGGTTCTTGTCGCCGCCATCGCGATTCTTCCACGCCATCGCCGGGTAATGCTGGAATTGGTCGAACCACGCACCGATCAATGCGTTGCCGCACTTGATCTTGTGGTCCAGGAAGCCGAACGGGAGCGAGCGGTCCATCGTCTCGATCCAAAGCGACAGCCGGCAGAGCTCGACGGCCAGCGGATCGAGGTCGACAGCGTAGATGCACCGTTCCACGACGTGGCGGCGCAACACCGCCATGAGGCGGGGCTCGAAGTCATCGTCGTCAGGGCGACAGGGAATGAGCTCGTCGGCAATGCGCTCGCCGTCCTGGTCGCCTTCGCGGACACCAAGCAGCCGCACGACCAAGCGCTCCCCTTCCGGCTCGATGCGCCCATGGTGCTGCAGCGATGCGTAGAGTGCATCGGTGAGAAAGCGCAGCGCGGCCAGCGGGAAGGTGCCGGAGCCGCAGGCCGGGTCGCAGACCGTGACATCCAGGATTTCTTCGGGGGGCTTCGGGGTCCAGCGCGGCACGGGAGCGTCGGTGTCCGGTGTGCCGTCGGCAGCGGTCCGCGGTTCGTAGGCCAGTGGTCGCAAGGTGCGGTGCACCGTGGGTATGGCAAGGCCGGGGCGGGTGTAGAAGCTGCCGGAGCCCTTGCGTGTGCCGCCCCAGCGCACCAAGTACCACTCGCCTGGAAGGACCACGCGGGCAACCAGTCGGCGGGCCGTCTCCGCGAGCTCCCGTTCGTCCGCGAGCCGGCGCTCCGCCGTCTGCCGGTTCCGTCGTTTTCTCACCAGTCCGGCCACCTGCGCGGCGTGGCGCGCCCAGCTCTCGGCGCGCGTGCGATCGTGTCGCCGCGCGTCGGACTCGGAGCCGGCCTGTTCCGCCGCGGCGTCCGTCTCCTCAGGTTCGAGTGCCGATTCGTCTTCTTCCGAGTCCTCCTCCGAAACGTCGTCCTCTTCGGTCGACCCTTTCTTCTTGAAGCTCTCGAACAACGCCTTGAGAGCGGTGTCGTCCATCGCTTCCAGGCGCGACAGCGGCAGGGCCGGCTGGTCACCCACGGCGAGGAAGATCACCGGATCGCCGGACGGGGCAGTCTTCAGTTCGTAGTCCAGCAACCCCTCGTAGAGGATGCCCAGGTACTCCGAAGAGAGGTCGGAGAAGTCGACGGGGACCACTGCCCGCATGCCGGCGCGGCCCTGGCGGATGCGAACCGTCGTGCGCGTGAGGAGTCGCAACAGGTCGCGGACATCGCGGTCGGAGAGCACTTGGTGCTCGAAGCACGCGCGCTCGAACACGGCGAGCGCCTGCGACACGCCGTCGGTCGCGCCGGACTGCCCGGCCGCGAACAGCTCGCCGCCGTATGCGGTGACCGGCAGGTCCGGGTGATAGGAGCCGTCCCGCACCAGGCGAAACAGGGCGAGCACGCGCGGCCACGCGCCGAAGCCATCGGCCAGCGAGCCCTCGTCGCGCTCGAGCTGCTCCAGCAGGCCGTTCAGCCCATAGCTGCCGTGATAGAGCGCGTTGTCACGTGGCAGCAGATCACGCGACTCGGCGAACAGGATCACTACCAGCCGCATCGCTACCCGGCAGACGGCGCGATAGATCTCCGCCGGGGTCGGGGCAGCGACCGGCGATTCGGCCAGGGCGTGCAGGGACTCGCCGTGGCCTCGAATCAGGATTTCGACAGCTTCGCGGACCCGCTCACCGAGCACCTCGGACAGCTCGGCCTGCCCCTTGCGCGTGTCTCGAATGGCCTGCAGCAGGCGCGGCGTCGCGTCCTCGGTCTCCGGCTTCCAGAGCTTGGCGTTGAGCAGGTTTCGGAGCGCCTCGACCTGCGGGGAGAGCTCGCCTTCGTCGAACCACAGGTCCAGGTCCCATTCGCACCAGGCGTCGTAGTCGAGCCCGGCGAACAGGAGCCGCCACTGCCGGCCGTTGGTCACCAGCGCGAGATGGTCGTTGCCGGCGCGCAGCCAGCCGAGCACCTGACTCACGATCCGGCGGCCTCTGCCAATGCCGAGACGCTTGCCGTCGTCGAGGAACATCGGCATGGACGCCCCGTGTTTGCCGGTCCACAGGTGGCGGGGCTTGGCGGTCTCGCCGGTGATCGCGCGCCGTCCCCACGATGGGGCGACGCTGTTGCCCCTCGCCCAGGCGCCGGTCGAGGCGTCCAGACCGCAGACCCGTTCCAGCACGAACGCAACGAAGCTCGACGTGTCGCCGCTCCCTTCCAGGATCGCATTGGCTCGCTGTCGCAACTGCCCTTCGGTGTATTGGTCCAGCGGCTCGGGCCTGAACGCGGCGAGCCCTTGAAGCCGCGTGCCGTCGAACAGCAATCCGCCGTGGCGCAGCCGTTCCCAACCCGGCAGGGGAGAGGTGCCTGGCTTGGGCTTCATCGCCCGTGCTCCGGCAATCGAACCTCTACGGTCACGGGGAAGACTTGAGCTTCGCCCGCCATGGCGAAACGCTTGGGCAGCAGGTACTCGATGATGCGCGTGCGCTCACGCTGCAACTGGTCGCGGATCTCGACGTAGTGCTCGCGGCGCCGCGTGATCTCTTCCCGCTTCTCTTCGATGGACTGCTCGATCGAGGCCAACCGGTCTGCCTCGGAGAACAACACGCCTTGCGCGGCACTCAGGTTCAGTTCCTCGATCTCGCGCTCCAGCCGAGCGATGGTCACTGTTTCGATGAGGGCCGACACTTCGCCCTGGCGCTGGCGGTAGCGTTCGTCTTCGCGCCGGCGCGCGGCGGCGCCGTCGGCATCGAGTTGCGCGCGCAGGGACTCGGTGAGCGTGGCGCTGTGTCGACGCAGCCAGCGGCGCACGTCCCGGTCGACGTCTTCCAGGATCTCGCCGGCCCGTCCCCGGTCTTCCGGGGCGAGCGAGTCCTGCGTTGCGCGAAGCTCCTGGGCCGGCACGTGCGCGCGCGGGTCGCCGAGCTCGCCGTCGCTGACGGGGAACGCCACGGTGCGAATCCAGCGATGGAACGTCTCCCGCAGTTCGTTCACGGCCAGTTCCTCGATGCTGACCAGGAGAACGGCGTCGGCGCCTTCCGGGACGGCGCCGCGGCGCACGGTCCAGCGTGAGACCTGGTGGTCGCCGGGATAACGGCGACGCGCCAGGACGCCGAGCGCGCGCTGCATCAGCGGGTGTGCCAGGTGCATGAGGACGGCATCGCGACGGGGCAGGAACACGTTCAGGGGTCCGAGCTGCTCGATGAATGGCTCCGTGCTGAAGGCCAAGCGTGGCATCGGACCCGTGCCGCCGTCGGGCGCGGGGGGGCGCACGGCTTCGTCGATGACTTCCTGCCACCCGGGTAGCGCGGGATTCGCCACGCGGTAGAAGCCGGACTCCTCGGCGACCTGGAGTTGCGGCCTGCCGCCCGAGGTCGCCATGGCCGCTTCGAGCGTGCCGCCGAGCGCGGCCGGGTCCAGGTCGATCTCGGCGGCCAGCGCGTCCAGCTCTCCCGAGGCGCCGTTCAACGCTGCCCTGTCGTCGGCGGGGAAGAGCGCGCTCCCCCGAGCAGCGTCGATGCCGTTGTCCAGATCCATCCGTACGGCCGGCTCGTCCTCGCCCTCGATCAGGCGGCGATGCACGGCGCGGTCGAGCACCTCGTTGACGGAGCCCAGGTCCTCCCGGATCTCGTCGACCTTGCCGATGACGTGAGCGAGGAACTGCAGATCCGGATCGGTGTCGCTGACGAAGTGATGGACCGTCACGTCGCGGGCCTGCCCGTAGCGGTCCAGGCGGCCGTTGCGCTGCTCCAGCCGTGACGGGTTCCAGGGGCAGTCGTAGTGGAGGAGGTAGCGAGCGGTGCGGTGCAGGTTGAGTCCTTCGGACGCCGCGTCGGTGGCGACCAGCACGCGCACCGACGACTCCGGGTCGTTGAACGCCGCCTTGACGTTGTCGCGGTCGAGGTCGGTCATTCCTTCCGGCCCTCCCGCGCCGAACAGCGTCAGCACGCGGTCGGCCGGATAGCGCTCGCGCAGACGCCGTGCCAGGTAGTCGAGCGTGGTCTTGTACTCGGTGAAGACGATCAGGCGTTCGTCGTCGCGGAATTCGTTGTCGTGTCGCAGGAGCCGATCGATCAACGCGACGAGCGTGTCGAAGCGCACGTCCGCGACGGGCGTCTGCTCGACCACGGGCGGTCCTCCGAGATCGAAGCCGAGAGCGTCGAGCGCGCGGTCGAGGCCGAGCAGCTCATCGCTCACTTCGCTGGCGAAGTTCTTGAGCCATGCGCCCACCACGGTTGCGGCGGTCGCCTCGCGCTGCTGCGTTTCCCGGTCGTCCCCGGTCTCCTGGCGCAGGGTTCGTTCCGCGGCCGTCAGGTCCTGTTCCCGGGCGGCCTCCTGTTCGGCGAACCCCTGTTGCGCCCGGCGCCAGGATTCCGCGAAGGCGGTGGAACACGACAGCAGTCGCTTGCCCAGAATCTCGACGGCGAAGGTGCCGGCGCGGCGGCGCCGCTTCGCCCCGTCGGCCACGAGACGGCGCACGGCGCGGCGGAATGCGTCGAACGCCGTCGACAACGCCGACTCGCGTAGGTCGAAGTCGAGTCGCAGCGACTTCGGCGGATTCCGGTGGCAGAAGCGGGGCGCTGAGCTTCCGGCGTTGATCTCGCGCTTCAGGCGACGGATGACCACGTCGTCGGCGCGCTGGCGCATCGCGGGGGTCATCTCGGCGGTGCGCGTGAAGCGCACCGGGTCGAGCATCTCCAGGAGACCGGTGAACGACCGCGTGTGGCCGTTGTGCGGCGTCGCCGACAGGAACAGCCGATGCTCGAATCGCGGCGCCACCAGTCGCAGCGTGCGGCACAGGTCGCTGTCCTTACCGAACGAAGAGGGCATCAGGTTGTGGCATTCATCGACGATCAGCAGGTCCCACGGCAGATGTGGGGACCCCTCCGGGGTGTGGCACGCCGACAGGAACTGCTCGCGCACGTCCGGCTGGCGCAGGTAGTGGTAGGAGGCGACGATGCGGTCGAACGAACGCCACGGATTGGCGTCCATGCCGAGGCGGCGGCGCGTGAGGTCCGTCCGGTGACGGTCGACGACCTCGAAGCGCAGCGAGAACTTCTCCCACAGCTCATCGCGCCATTGCCAACGGAGGGCCGCGGGCGCGAGCACCAGGACGCGGCGGATGCGACGTCGGAGCAGCAGCTCGGTCAGGATCAGCCCCGCTTCGATGGTCTTTCCGAGCCCGACGTCGTCGGCGATCAACAGGCTGACGCGGGGCATGCGGAGCGCCTTCAACAGCGGTACGAGCTGGTAGTCCTCCGGGCGCACGGCGCCGTGGAACGGGCTCGCGAGAGGCTCGTGGGGTGGCGGACCTTGGCCGTCGGCGCCGAGGTACGGTGAGAGCGCGGTCCAGCGCGCGGCGCGGAGGAGCGCGTCGAAGTCTTCCGTCGGCATGGCGTCAGCAATGGTCGCGTCGGGAAGCGCGGTCGGTTCGAGCAGGCTCGCGCCCGGCTCCAGCTCCCACAGCACGCGCTCCTCGGTCGGCGAGCGGCTGTCCTTGTACTCCACATGCACGAGGTGCAGCCGCCCGGTGTCTCCGTCGAACGGCTCCACGGCCGCCACCACACCGCTCCGATTGCGCACCGTGGCCAGCATGCCGGCGCGGGGGACGTCACTGGTCGCGGTGTCTCTCATGTCGGATGAACCGGAGTCTGCCGGAGCCTACACTACGTGGCTGTTATGGAGGCGCCGCAGCGGGTATTCGCTCCCGGTGCGGGAGCCGCGCCGCCAGCGCCGACCGGGGCCGTCGGGCTGGTCGCGGCACTCGGGATACTGCCGAACCTCACGCCATACATCGCGGCGATCCCGCAGCAGAACGCCATCGTGGACGAAATCTTCTCGATCGTGCTGCCGCTGTCCTCGATCGGCGTAGCCCCGTTCACGTACTCGCTCACCGGCCTTCCGCTTGGCTTGGGATTCACGCCGAGCATCAGGACGGTCCTCCGGATTCCCGAGGCACCCGGCCAGTCAACCCTCCAGTACACCGTCCGGGACTTCCGCGGAGCAACCGGCACCCGCAGCTTCACGATCAACGTCACCGGTTCGCCCCTGAGCGACGTCGTCATAGAGCAGTCCGACACCCTGGAGCTTGATCAGCTTCTGTCCCAGTGGAACATCGAGTTCGCCCGAACCTCCATGTCCTGCTCGGCGGATTGGTCACGATCACCGACACCTACGTCGCCGAACCGTTGCGCCGCGCCGAGTTCATGCGGTCCCTGCGTAGCCCAACACGCTCACGGCCGCCGCTGAAGGCGTGTGGCTGGACTACATCGGCGAGCGCCTTAAGCTCCCGCGCCCCGCTACCCTGCCGGCCAACCTGTTCTTCGGCTTCCAGCGCGGCAACAGCTTCGTCGGAACCGGCAAGATCGCCTCGGCGGATGCCTTGAAGATGATCTCGATGGGCACCCTGGCGTTCGAGTCGATGCCGTTCACCATGGACTACTCCGTGATCACCGATACGCAGCCGGCAGCGATCTACGCGGCGGTGGCCGCCGATCACTCAAACGAACTTGCGGGCGGCGGCCGTGGTGGCGGGCGTGGACAAGCTCACGCAGAGCACGGTCGTGTACGACGCCTCGCAGAACAACGGCACCGGCGCCTTCGTCGTACAGGTCCGCGGCAGCATCAGCGGCGCGTTCACGGGAACCGCCGCCAACGACCTCGGCCTGCAGGTCGGCACGATTGTCAGCGACAACGACAACGAGGGACTCGACCGCGGTGCCTTCGCGAGCACTCGGCGGGTCGTCGGCAACCGCGTGCCGCTGGCCGACGCCTACTACCGCTCCCTGCTGCGCATGCGCGGCGTCTACCCCGTGAGCAAGATGACCATCGTGGCGGCCGGCCTGTCCTCGGCCGATTCGTTCGGATCGCAGGTCACATGGCACCGCTCCGGCCGTACGCTCACAGCACGGTTCCCTGTGCCGGCGACGAATCCGGTGTTCGCGAACCTCGGCGACTACTGGTGGCCCCTCGGGGTGGACGTGACGCTGATTCCCGCAAGCCCCACGTGACCGGTGCTGGTACTGAGGCTCCGGCCACCTAACCTCCAGTACACCCTTACACACCTCCGAAGGTACCGCCACTGTACCCAACCGGCACCGACGGGGTACCCGTGAGGGGCCGTCCGTGGTACTGTATCCGTCGTGGCAACCACACTCCGACACCACCCTCGTCCCAGGGAGGCTGTCAGGTGCCGGAACCGGGATCAGAGCCAGTAGGATCGTGGGCTAGATTGACACATGGGAAGGATTCAATGCCCTTGAGTGAACTGTCGGTGGAGAATCCAAACATACTAGCATTTCTGTTCGCGGAACGAGTCGTGATTGACCGAATTACCGGCAGATATACACTGGTCGGTGTATTCGACACAATTGAGTTGGAGAAAGAACAGAAGACAGAGTCACCATGGGTTGTCTATGTGTCAGCCCGTGGAGAAGTCATGTTATCACCGACTAAAACCGTCGCAATCAAACTCAGTATATCGCGAGATGGTGATGAAGAAGGGAGTATGTTCAGTGCAGAAGGTACTACTTCCGCCCTTGAAGAAGAGCTGGAAAATGTGCAGGTGCACTTTCATATACCGATCCCCTCAATCGGCATCTCCCAAGGGCAATATACTGTTTCGCTCCGCGTGAATGCTAACCTCATTGCAACCAGAAGATTAGTTGTGAATAGAGATCGCAATGACACTGACACCTAACTTTGTCTGTCCGACCCCAAGACGGGACCCATTCAGGTCAATTGGTGCAACAACCGTTACGAACTGGCGACGCATTCGCAAAGTAACCATACAGGCCACGCAAGCTACCAGCGAAGCCCGAGAGACATCTGTTCGACACTATTCAAGATCAATAGTCAAGGGCTTGAAAGTTGATCTGCACGCCACTACCGACGCCAAATACTCAACCGCCTTTGATCAAGGGATAATAACCAGTTCGGGACGCCTGCCTCACACGACTCCGGCGCACCTCGTGACGATGCTCCAGAAGTCTGGACGTACCGAGACTGCCAACCGTATTGAGGAACTCATCAACATCTGCGAGGAAGACGAAGAGGAGAACTACCAGATGGACTCGCTGGAGTCTATTGTGCATTTCTTTCTGGGCGTCGCCAAAGAAAAGAACATCTCGGACATATCTGTGAGTCCTGACGGAACCTTCATAGCGGAGTGGATCGGAGCGGAAGGGAGAATACTGGTGGCAATGGAGTTCCTCGGCGACAAGGTGCTGCTGATCAGGAAGGTTGATGGCCGGGCCAAAGCCAGTCAAGTTGATCAACTGGAAGCACAATCCTATTTGCCTTGAAGATCCCCGATCGGGGCCGTATAGCCCGGTACTGCCCTCCCTCAAGGAACAATAAAGGCCGCCCCACTCTGGCAGCGTTCCTGTTAAAGAGAGAGAAGGACGAAGAGTACCTATCGGCCAACTGGTTGCGAGCAGAACGACAACTGGGAGTTGAACGGTCATTGGATTTGGTTCGTAAGACGTTCAAGGATAAAGGGTACGTTCTAAGTAAGAACGGAAGGTTAGCTGTGCTGAACGTCGGGGGAATACGAGTTCTTGGCCATGGTCTATGGGTAGAACACCGACGGGAAGATGACGATCCTTGTCGCTTGAGCGTGAAAGAGAAATCGCTACAGATCTGAGGGATCTGCTTTCGGACCAAGACGTCTATCCGGCGATAATAACAGAAGGCTAAGACGATGATGTTTATGACTACCGAACGCCGAGCGCATCTCTTGGGCCTTCCACGGCGGCTTGAGCGCTACCACGGGGGCAACGTACAACGTCGGGCCGGTCGGTCGCCGGTTGCATCAGACTGCAGGCGGACGGTACCGGGGTAGCGTTCACCCTACCGGGGTGACAAGACCGCGATTTCCTGCTCGGCTGCCGAATGGTCGGACCTCATTTCAGGATGGATTTACCGCCGACGTGCCGGCCGGCGTCACCGGCGCGGCGCCGAGTTAAAGGCCCTGGGAGCCGGCGGGTTCTGGCCGGCTTGGCAAAATGGTATGTAATTCCCTTTCCAAAGGGCATGATGGATCGGCATGCCTATCGTTCTCCTGGTGCACTGCCTCTCAAGGTTGCTGCTGCGTCAGTCGGTCGCTGTCACCCGCGCCCACAACGTCAGGCGGAGCTCGTCGCCGAACAGGGCGTATTCCGGGCGCCGGCCGGAGTGGGCTTCGCCGTCCTGGAGGATCTTGCGGACGCCCTCGCCGCGGGACTCCAGGAACACCCGCCCGGTGCGCTTGCTGCGGATTCTCGACAGGAAGTTCACCAGGAGCTGGTTTCGGGTGAACGTGCGGTAGGGCATGTCGTCGAGCGTGATCGTGTTGGGCAGCTTCCCCGGGCTGTAGAGCTCCAACCGGTCCGCAAAGAGGAACAGGCGGATCTTCGAGCCGGCGATGGCGTAATCGCGGTGGGCGACCGCGTTGACGATCGCCTCGTCGACGACGTCGAGGTCGTAGTGAGGGCCGCCGGCAGGCGAGTCGTCACCGCCGATGAACCGGGCGACGAAGCCCATCCCGGCGTCGATCTGGTCGGAAACCGGGCCCCCGAGGCGCTCGGCATGGACGAGGTCGTCGGAAGACAGGCGCGTGTCCCGGTAGCGCGCCGCTTCGATCGAGCCTGATGCAAGGAAGTCGGTGGGCTCGGTCGCGAAGACCAACAGCCCGGCGACCGTCGGACGGTCGACGCCGTCCTCGTCTGCGACCGTCACGCGGGTGTTGCGGAGCAGATCGAGCCACGGGATGGTGGGCGACCGCCCGAAGAAG
This sequence comes from Spirochaetia bacterium, assembly GCA_965208175.1. Lineage (GTDB taxonomy): Bacteria > Spirochaetota > Spirochaetia > SZUA-6 > Bin103 > CATQHW01. The sequence goes on from CBDBOG010000003.1 coordinate 832,895, forward strand.
GATTCCAGGCGGTTGCGGTTGAGGTCTTCCACCGATGCTGCCAGTACCGGCTGCTCGTCGAACACGTACTCGCGGCCCCTCTGCTGGAACAGCCGGGCGAGCTCCGGCGGCGTGAGGTCCCGTTTCGTAGATCCGATCCTCACGTAGTAGCGCCCGCCGGACGTGCGGTGGACGTACAGACCACGCGGGACCTCGACTAGCAACACGGGCACGTCCGCTCCATCGGCATCCGGCAGCAGCGCCTTGCGAATGATCGGCCGGATCGGCGGATCGCAGTTGTGGGTCGCCACGTTGAGTAGCCACTGCTCGACCAAGTCCATCCGCTCAGGCGGAAGCCCCTGAACGACGCCTGAATCGGTGACGCCGACGAACACGGCACCTCCCTCGGCGTTCGCGAACGCGACCAGCTCGCCTGCGAGGTCCTCGGTGTTCGGGGCAATCACGCGCCGGTCCCGCAGGCGCAGCTCCTTGAACTCGGCGCGTCCGTCCTCGCCGGCGCGGAGTTGAGCCAGCATCTGGTCCACGGTGCTGAACACGGCCACGGGGCAACACTGGCACGGCTCGCGCGACGGACGCGATACCTGACGCCGAGGGCTCGGCGAAGATGGCGGCCCGGACGATCAGCGCGTACACTGACGGCGACGTTCCGAGAAGGAGCTTTCTCCGATGACGAAACTACGAACCTTGATACTGGCGGCGGCAGCGGTCGCTGTGCTGGCCTCCACGGCAGCCGCCGAGCGCGGCGCCGACGGGGAGCTGAAGATGCTCTATTGGCAGGCGCCGTCCATCCTCAACCCGTACCTGTCGGGCGGCACCAAGGACACCCACGCGGCCTCGCTGATCCTGGAGCCGCTGGCGCGCTACGACGAGAACGGCGACATGGTCGCGTGGCTGGCCGCCGAGATTCCGACGCTCGACAACGGCGGGGTGGCGCAGGACCTGATGTCGATTACCTGGACACTGCGCGACGACGTGGCGTGGGCCGACGGCACACCGTTCACGGCGGAGGACGTCGCGTTCACGGCTGCCTACTGCATGGACCCGAGCGGCGGCTGCAGCTCGGCGGCAGCGTTCCAGGGTGTCGCCGCGGTGTCGGCGGTCGACGAGCACACGGTGCGCATCGACTTCGACGTGCCGATGCCGTTTCCGTACGCGCCGTTCGTGGGCTCCATCCTTCCGATTCTCCAGAAGCGGCAGTTCGAGCCGTGCATGGGAGCCAGGGCGCCGGAGTGCACGGCCGAGAACTTCGCCCCGATCGGCACCGGTCCCTACATGGTGGCGGAGTTCCGTCCCAACGACGTCGTGCACTACGTCGTGAACGACCGGTACCGCAACCCTGACCAGCCGGCGTTCTCCTCGGTCCTGATGAAGGGCGGGGGCGACGCGGTGTCGGCCGCCCGCGCGGTGCTGGTGACCGGCGAGTTCGACTACGCCTGGAACCTGCAGGTCGAGCCGGAGATCCTGGCGGACATGGAGAGGTCGGGCAGGGGCGAGGTGCTGTCCGCCTTCGGGACCTTCGTCGAGCGCCTGGAGATCAACCTGACCAATCCGGACCCGGCGCTTGGCGAGGAGCGCTCCACCTATCAGGACGGCAGCAATCCGCACCCGTTCCTGGCCGATCCGGTGGTGGTGCGCGCTCTGTCGCTGGCCATCGATCGCGACATCCTGGTCGAGGCCGGCTACGGGCCGGCCGGCCGGGTGACGTGCAACGTCCTGCCCGCCCCGCCGGTCTATGCCTCGACCGCCAACGACTGGTGCCTGACCCAGGACATCGACGGCGCCAACCGGCTGCTCGACGAAGCCGGCTGGGTGCGCGGCGGCGACGGCGTACGCGCGAAGGACGGGGTGCGGCTGTCGATTCTCTACCAGACCTCGACCAACTCCGTCCGGCAGGGGACGCAGGCGCTGGTCAAGCAGATGTGGCGGGAGATCGGCGTGGAGACCGAGCTGCGCAACATCAGCGCGTCGGTGTTCTTCGGCGGCGACCAAGCGAGCCCGGATACCTACCAGAAGTTCTACGCCGACATCCAGATGTACACCGGCACGTTCGACGGCACCGACCCGCAGGCGTTCATGGCCGGCTGGGTCTGCGAGGAGATCCCCGGCCCCGAGAACCAGTGGCTCGGCAGCAACATCGCCCGCTACTGCAGCGTGGCGTACGACGCACTGGCGGCCGAGCTCGCGAAGACCGGGGGCATCGAGCAGCGGGCGGAGATCGCCAAGCGCATGAACGACCTGCTCATCGAGGACGGGGTGCTGGTGCCGCTGATCCATCGCGGCGAGGTCGCCGCCCGGTCGCTCACCCTCGGGGGCATGCGTCACAACGCCTGGGACGCGACCCTGTGGAACGTCAACGAGTGGCATCGTACAGAGTGAGGTGACGCGGGCCGCGCGGCCCCCGCATGCTGCGTTACGCGATACGGCGCTTGCTGTTCGCCGTCCCGACGCTGTTGGCGATCAGCTTCGTCGTGTTCGCCCTGCTGGACCTGGCGCCCGGTGACCCGACCGCCCAGCTCCCGCTGACGATTCCGCCGGAGGTCCGCGAGCAGATCCGGCAAAGCCTGGGGATCGGCCAGCCGTTCCCGGTCCGCTACCTGCGGTGGCTGCAGCAGTTCCTGGTGAACGAGCCGCTCAACCTGCTGGAGGCGGTGCTCGGCGCCGAGATCGGCGACTCCGGCGCGCGCCTGCGGGTGCGCTCGTGGGCGACCCGCTCCCCGGTGGTGGACCTGGTCGCCGAGCGGCTGCCGCAGACGCTGACCGTGGTGGGCATCTCCTACCTGGTCGCGGTCCTGATCGCCGTGCCGGTCGGGGTGCTGTCCGCCTACCGGCAGCACTCGATCTTCGACCGGTTGGGCACGGTGGTGACGATGATCGGCTTCTCGGTGCCGACCTTCTTCACCGGCACGGTGCTCATCGTCATCTTCAGCGCATCGCTCGGCTGGCTGCCGTCGATCTACGACACCACCCACCGCGTGACCGACCTGGACAGCTTGGTCTACCAGGTGAAGCAGATGATCATGCCGGTTCTGGTGCTGGCCCTGTTCAACGCCGCGCAGATCAGCCGCTTCACGCGCTCGGCGGTGCTGGACACCATCCACCAGGAGTACGTGCGCACCGCCCGCGCCAAGGGGCTGACCGAGCGCGTCGTGGTCCTCATCCACGTGCTGCGCAACAGCATGATCCCGGTGGTCACGGTGCTGGCCCTGGGCATTCCCACGACCTTCGCCGGAGCGGTCATCACCGAGCAGATCTTCCGCATCAACGGCATCGGCGCGCTGCTGATCGGTGCGATCGAAGGGGCCGACATTCCCACCGTGCAGACGGTGACCTTCCTCTTCGCGGTGCTGATCGTGACCTTCAACCTGGTGGCGGACCTGCTGTACGGCGTCCTGGATCCGCGCATTCGCTATGACTGAGGCGGTCCGCTCCCGGGCCGCCCGCCGGCTGCGGCGTCACTCGGGAACGATCGCGGGTGCCGCGGTGTTGTCGCTGATCGCGCTGGCGGTGCTGTTCGGGCCGGCCGTCCACGACATCGATCCCCAGTTCCTGGACTACCGGGCGAAAAACCAGGGCCCGTCCCTGGAGCATCCGCTGGGCACCGACAACCTGGGCCGCGACACGCTGGCGCAGTTGCTGGCCGGCGGGCGCATCTCCCTGGCCGTCGGCATGGCCGCGATGCTGCTGTCGTTGACGCTCGGCACGATGGTGGGAGTCACCGCCGGCTACTTCCACCGGTTCGACGGCCCGCTGATGCGGTTGACCGACCTGTTCCTGGCGTTGCCCGTGCTGCCGCTGCTGCTGGTCGCGATGATGCTGTTCCGAGACCCGCTGCAGTCCGCGCTGGGCACGGAGGCCGGCATCTTCATCCTGATCGTGGTGGTCATCGGCATCACGAGCTGGATGCAGACCGCGCGCATCGTCCGCGGCCAGGTGCTCGCCATCAAGCAGTGGGAGTACGTGGTGGCAGCGCGCAGCATCGGCGCGCGGCCGTTGCGCATCATCCTGCTGCACATCTTCCCGAACGCCTTGAGCCCCATCGTCGTGGCGGCCACGCTCGGCATCGCGCAGGCGATCATCACGGAGAGCGCGCTGAGCTTCCTGGGCCTGGGGTTTCCGTCCGACTTCCCGACCTGGGGCCGGCTGCTCTACGACGGCGTGCCGTTCCTGACTCTCACGCCGGCGCGCGTGATCTGGCCGGGGGTTGCCATCTCGCTCACGGTGTTGAGCGTCAACTACCTGGGCGACGGACTGCGCGACGCGCTGGACCCGCACGCCAACGTGGGCGGGGGCTGAGTCAGGCGCCGGGCGTCCGTCACCAGACCGTCGACAGCCAGCCTACGTCCTGAAGCAGCTGATCCTTGGTTACCAGCGGCGCGTGGTGGTGGTGCGCGGTGGCGGCGATGAAGCGGTCCGCCGGGTCGGGGTGCATGTCGGAGGCGTCTGCGGCCATGGCCAGTCCATGCGTCAGAGGTACTTCCTGCACCCGCGGGATCGACAGCAGGCGCTCCGCCCAGGCAGCCACCGCCTGATCCCGGTTCAATCTGAGGCGCTCCTTGCGGACCAGGAGCGCGACTTCCCAGAACACGATCGACGGAACCAGGAGACGGTCCGCACGGCGGATGGTCTCGACCGCCTTCGGGCTGAGATGCTCCGGTGCTTGACTCCACCACACGGCGACATGGGTGTCGAGGGTGATCACGAGTCAGCCCAGCCGGCGATCTCCGACGTCGGCGCAAGGAACGTTTGCTCGTCGACCAGCATGCCGCCAGAGCCGGATCGGAGGTCCTGGAGGATGCGCTCCTCGCGGTCGCCGGGGCTCTCCAGGGGCACCAGGCGGGCGACCGGCGTGCCGTACTTGCTGATGATGATCGGCGTCCCGGTAGCGGCGACGCGGTCGATCAGCGCCAGGCACTTCTGCTTGAATTCGCCCGCAGGCATCGTGTCGGCTTTTTCGTCCATGGACATAGAGCATGGACGTAGTGGACGGATCGGTCAATCGGCGCTGGATTGATAAAAGGCCATGCTGGCGTAGCTGACCAGCGAGCCGGTGTCGGGCTGGCGGTTCTGGCCGTAGGCGAGCAGGGTGCCGTGGCGTGCTCCTCCGTCCAGCAGCGGGTACAGGGAGTACAGGCCGGAGACGGCATCTACGTTGCGGTTATTGCCGCTGGCGGAGAACGAACGCGTGAAGCCGTCCGGGTCGAACCGCTGCGCGTAGTCCAGCAGGGCGCGGTCGGCCTGCTCGCAGGCCGCGGCGCCGGCGTCGTCCACGCGGTCGGCGCCGCCGAACTTGGGGCCGATGTGCGCCAGGTCCACGCTGAGCACGTAGAGCGCGCGCTTGCCGCAGGCGGCGACCGCCTCGCGCAGCGCCGCAAGCTCGCCTGCGACCTCCGGCGCCTGCAGCGGGTCGGAGCCGTCGCGCAGGTACGGGTCGACGCTGCCGAGCAGAACCGGCACCACCTCGTACGGCGGCAGGGCGGCGCGTGTCTCGGTGTAGTGTAGGAACAGCAGCGGGAACTCCACCGAGTGCTCGGTACGGTGCAGGGTCTGGCGCTCGGTGACGTCGCGGCCGGCGCGGCGCGACCAGTCCTCGATCACTGCACGGCCGGTCGGCGCCTGGCCGAACGGCGTTGTGTAGTCCTTGTCGGTCGCGATCGCGAACCCCGCGCCCGGCTCCATGCCGGCGTGGTGGGCGACGCCCAGGATAACGTAGAGCTCAATGGGCTCGGGATCACGCGCCGCGGCAGCCAGCGCCGCGAAGGCCGGCGGGTAGATCGCGCCGCCCGCCCGCAGGTCGATGTGCGGGCACATCACGGCCGCCAGATATGGTGCGTCCGCGCGCGCAGCCGGGACCGCCGTGGGCTCCATGGACTTGGGGATCGCCGTCTTGGCCTCGACGCAGAACCGGTCGAACATCGCGGCCAGCTCGCCCGCATCGTCCGGATAGGACTTGCCGGCGTGCCAGGCGGGCCGCACCGTGGCACGGGCGAACTCCTCCGACACGCTGGCGATGCGCTCGGCCGCCGCCCGATCGTGCAGGAAGCAGCCGCGGCTCAGCGTGCGCAGCAGCCGGTGGATCTCCGCCGGATCGATGTCGGCGCCTGGGAGCCGCTCCCGTAGCACTTGGCGGACTTGTCCCATCGAGTGCCTCCCATCCAGGCACGACAGGACCAGCAGCCCCGCGGCGCCGAGCATGATCGGCTGCGGGGCGAACTCCTGCGGGTCGCGCACGTAGAACGCGCGGGAGCCGTCGTGATCGACGGGGATCACGTCGACGTGACGGACCCGTGGCAGCGGCGGATCGATGGTGTAGCGCACGTGTGGGCTTACGCGCTGCTCATTCGCTCTCCATCTCGGCGGCGGACACGCCGACCTGCACGATGCGCGCCTGGTCGATGCCCGCCACGCCGACGTACTTGAAGATCGCCGCATCGAGCTCGCGCGGCTGCGCGTCCTGGATCACGACGTTCACCTTGCCCTGCAGGAGCGCGGCGAACGGCGCCGCCTGGGTGCCGGCATCGGGGTCGGTCGGGAACGCGAATTCGGTGCCGGGGATGTTCGTGAACGCGATCCGCCCGGTCTCGTCGCTGATCCAGAACTCGGTGATCACCGAGCTGTCGGCGATGTCGGCGAGCACGGCGTTGATCTCCTCAGCGTCCATGCCCGCCTGCAGCGCGGCGTCGATGAAGTGGGCGGCCAGCGTGGCCTGCGCGACCATGTGCGCGGAGATCGCATCCAGCGTCTCGGCCTCGTCTGCCACAGCCACTCCGCCCGACAGAAGACACAGACCGGCGCAGAGCGCCGTCAACAGTTTTCTCATGGCGGCCGGAAGTATGTGTGGCGGCTGATGTTGGGTCAAATCAGCACGGCCGTTCCGGCATTACCCCGACTTGAGATAGGGGATGCCGCTCGCCCTCGGCGCGACGGCGCGGCCGACGAAGCCGGCCAGCAGGAGCACGACCAGGGCGTAGGGCAGCGCCTCGATCACGAACGGCGCGGCCGCCACCAGCGCCCGCACCGCACCGGCGGTGCCCTGCAGGTCGAACGCGCCCTGCAGCCGGGCGGCCAGGGCTTCCAGGAACCCGAACAGCAGGCAGGCCACCAGCGTGCGGCCCGGGCGCCACTTGCCGAAGATCAGGGCAGCCAGCGCGATGAACCCCTTGCCGGCGGTCATGTCGCGGATGAACGCCGCGGACTGCGCGGTGGCCAGGTAGGCGCCGGCCGCGCCGCACAGCGCTCCGCACAGCAGCACGGCGCGGTAGCGGATCGCGGCCACCGAGATGCCGGCGGTGTCAACCGCTTCGGGGTTTTCGCCCACCGCGCGCAACCGCAGCCCGAAGCGGGTCCGGTAGATCACCCAGAACGCGGCCGGCACGGTCAGGAACGCCGCGTACACCAGGACGTTGTGGCCGGACAGCATCTCGCCGTACAGGTGGCCGATGACCGGCACCTCCTGGACCGCCTCGGCGCCCGGCCAGACCGTCGGGCGAAACCGCCCTTCGGGCGGGAGTTGCGGCGTCCGCCCCCCTTGTCCGAACCAAGCGCTGGCCAGCAGCACGGTGAGGCCGGCGACGAGGATGTTGATCGCCACGCCGGAGACGATCTGGTTGCCGTGGAAGCGGATGCACGCCACCCCGTGCAGCAGCGCCAGCAGCACCGCGCAGGCGATGCCCGCCGCCAGGCCCACCCAGGCCGCCGCCGGCAGCAGGGCCGTCAGCCCCGCGGTCGCAAGAAGGTCCGAGCACACGTACGACGCGGAGGCGGCAGCGAACGCGCCGCCGAGCATCTTGCCCTCCAGCCCGATGTCGACGATCCCCGACCGCTCCGAGAACAGCCCGGCCAGCGACGCCAGCACCAGCGGCACCGACACCCGCAACGTGGCGTCCAGCAGCAGGACGAAGAACCCGAACGCCTCCATCCGCTACGGCTCCGCCGCGGCCCGCCGGCGGCCGCGCAGCCAGGGCAGCAGCACGGGCCGGAACAGATACTCCAGCGCCCCCACGAACAGGATCACCAGGCCCTGGATCACCACCACCAGCTCGCGGCTCACCTTCGGCATCTCGAACGCCAACTCCGCGCCGCCCTGATACAGCGCTCCGAACAGCAGGCTGGCGACCACGATCCCCAGCGGGTGGTTGCGGCCCATCAGGGAGACGGCGATGCCCACGAACCCGTAGCCGGCGGTGAAGTTGAGCAGCAGCCGGTGGCTGACGCCCATGATCTCGTTGAGCCCCATCATCCCGGCGAGCGCCCCGGAGATCGCCATGGCGCGGACGATGTTCCGAGACGGCGAGATGCCGGCGTAGACCGCGGCGTCGGTGTTGGCCCCGACGGTGCGCAGCTCGTAGCCCCAGCGCGTGTGCCAGATGAAGATCCACACGCCGGCGCCGCACACCAGCGCCCACGGAAACGCCATGTTGAGCGGCGTGCGCGGGAAGTCGATGCCGATCCATCCGAGCACTTCGTGCATCGCCGGCACCCGCACGTGCTCGGCGAAGGAGCGGCTTTGGGGCGACATCTGACCGGGATCGATGAGCACGTTCACCAGCAGGTAGACCATCAGCGTGGCCGCCAGGAAGTTGAACATGATGGTGGTGATGACGATGTGCGAGCCGCGCCGCGCCTGCAGATAGCCCGGCACCCACGCCCACACCGCCCCGAACAGCGCGCCGGCCGCGACTGCCAGCGGCAGCAGGACCACCAGCGGCAGGCCGTCCAGGAACAGGCACACCAGCCCCACGCCCAGGCCGCCGAGATAGCCCTGGCCCTCGCCGCCGATGTTGAACAGGCCGCAGTGCAGGGCGACCGACACGGCCAGCGCGGTGAAGATGAAGTTGGTGGCGTAGTACAGGGTGTAGCCCCACGCCTCCGGGAACCCGAATGCCCCCCGGACCAGGACCGCCAGCGCCTGGATCGGACTCTCGCCGATGATCAGGATGACGATGCCGGCCACCACGAAGGCGGCCAGCAGGTTGACCAGCGGCAGCACGCCGTTGGCGGCCCAGCGCGGCAGGCCTCCTTCCGGCAGGGCGGCAGCCACGTCAGTCAGCCACGTCAGTCAGCCACGTCAGTCAGCCACGTCAGTCAGCCACGTCAGTCAGCCACGTCAGTCAGCCACGTCAGTCAGCCACGGGTGGCAGCCACCTCAGGCCGCCGCGCCGATCCCGGCCATCAGCGGACCGATGGTCTGCTCGGTCGCGTCCGCGCCGGCCACTTCGCCGGCGATGGCGCCGTCGAACATCACCAGCACCCGGTCGCACAGCGCGATGATCTCGTCCAGCTCGACCGAGACCAGCAGGATCGCCATGCCGCGGTCACGCAGCAGAATCAGACGCCGGTGGATGAACTCGATCGCGCCGATGTCGAGCCCGCGGGTGGGCTGGCCGATGAGCAGCACGTCGGGATCGCGGTCCAGCTCGCGGGCGACGATGATCTTCTGCTGGTTGCCGCCGGAGAAGGCATCGGAGCGCAGCAGCGGATCGGGCGGGCGCACGTCGAACTCGTTCATCTGCCGCCGGGCAGAGGCGATGATCTTCCGCCGGTGCATGAGGATGGCGCCGTTGTAGGCGCTGTCGTCGTGGTAGCCCAGGATCGAGGATTCGTTGGCCGCGAAGGCGGTGACCAGCCCCATGCGCTGGCGGTCCTCCGGCACGTGCCCCAGGCCTGCGTGGCGCATCCGGCGGGCGTCGGCGGCGTCGCGGGCATCGCAGACCAGGCGGCCGCTGACCGTCACCGTGCCGGCGTCCGGCCGCTCGATCCCGGCGAGCAGCGCCATCAGCTCCGACTGCCCGTTGCCCGCCACGCCGGCGATGCCGACGATCTCGCCCCGGCGCACGCGGAGACTCACCTCCCGCACGCGGCGCACGCCCGCGGCGTCGGTGTAGTCCAGACGGTCGGCGGCAAGCATTACCTCGCCGGGCGTGGCGGGGCTCTTCTCCACCCGCAACAGCACCGCGCGGCCCACCATGAGCTCGGCCAGGTGGTCCTGCGAGGTCTCCGCGGTGTCCACGTGGGCCACCACCTGGCCGGCGCGCATCACCGTCACGCGGTCGGTCGCGGCCATGATCTCGCGCAGCTTGTGCGTGATCAGGATCATCGTTCGCCCCTGTTCCTTGAGCGCCGCCAGGATCCGGAACAGCTCGTCGGCCTCCTGCGGCGTCAGCACGCCGGTCGGCTCGTCCAGGATCAGGGTCTCGGCGCCGCGGTACAGCGCCTTGAGGATCTCCACCCGCTGCTGGATGCCGACCGGCAGGTCGCCGACCGGGGCATCGACGTCCACCTCCAGCCGGTACTCCCGCGCCAGGTGGGTCAGCGTCTCACGCGCGCGGCGCAGGCCGCGCTGCAGAAGCGCGGCGCCTTCGGCGCCCAGCAGGACGTTCTCCAGCACCGTCAGCGGCTCCACAAGCATGAAGTGCTGGTGGACCATGCCGATGCCGGCGGCGATCGCGTCGCGCGGGCTGGCGATGGCGGCCGGCCGGCCGGCTACCTCGATCGTGCCGGAGTCGGCCCGGTAGAACCCGTAAAGGATGCTCATCAGGGTCGACTTGCCGGCGCCGTTCTCGCCGACGATGCCGTGAATGGTCCCGGCCGCCACCTCCAGCGACACGTCGCGGTTGGCCTGCACGGCGCCGAACCGCTTGTTGATCCCGCGCAGCGCGATCGCGGGAGGAGCTGACTCTATGGGCAGGAGTTGGTCGCCATGTAGTCGTGGATCTCCATCTCCCCGGCGACGATCGCGGCCCGCGCGGCCTCCACCCGCTCGGTCATCGCGTCGCTGATCAGGGCCTGGTTGTGCTCGTCGAGCGCCCAGCCGACGCCGTCCTCGGCCAGCCCCAGGTTCCTGAAGCCCGGCTCCCAGGTGCCCTCCAGGGCGGTCTTGAACACGTCGTAGGCCGCGACGTCGACCCGCTTGAGCATCGAGGTCAGCACGGACCCCGGGTGCAGGTAGTTCTGGTTGGAGTCCACGCCGATCGACAGCTTGCCGCCGTCCGCGGCGGCCTGCAGCACGCCCAGCCCGGTGGCCCCGGCCGCCGCGAACACCACGTCCGCGCCGCGGTCGAACTGCGACTTGGCGAGCTCCGCGCCCTTGACCGGATCGCTCCACGCCGCCGGCGTGGTTCCGGCCATGTTCTGGTAGATCTCCGCGTCCGGGGTGACGTACCGCACCCCCTGCACGTAGCCGCAGCCGAACCGGCGGATCAGCGGGATGTCCATGCCGCCCACGAAGCCGACCGTGCCGGTCTCGGACGCCATGGCGGCGATCATGCCCACCAGGAACGAGCCTTCGTGCTCCTTGAACACGATGGACTGCACGTTTGGCAGATCCACGACCATGTCGATGATGGCGAAGCTGGTGTCCGGGAATTCGGCAGCCACCGCCTCCACGGCCGGCGCCTGGCTGAAGCCCACGGCGATGATTGGACTGTATTCGCGGCGGGCGAAGTTCCGGAACGCCTGCTCCCGCTGCGCCTCGTTGGTGATCTGGAACTCGGCGTAGGCGACGCCGGTCTCCTCCTTGAACCGCTCGGCGCCGTTGTAGACGCCCTCGTTGAACGACTTGTCGAACTTGCTGCCGACGTCGTAGACGACGGCCGGCTTGATGTCGGCCATGACGGCGCCGGCGCACAACAGGCCGATCGCTGCCGCACAGAACATTGGTCGCACGGTGATGCCTCCGTATCGGTGGGTGCGCGGACGCCAAGCGCCGCGCGAGTATCCGACATGCTCGGTAAAACGGCCGATTCGTGCAAGCCCATAGTGTCATCCCGTCATCCCATCAATTTGACCATGGTCTTTGACCAAGGTATGAACCAGGAAATGGAAGAGATTCAGATCTCGACGTTCAAGGCGACCTGTCTGGCGGTCCTGGACCGCGTGGGGAAGACACGGGTGCCGGTCCTGGTGACGCGATTCGGCAAGCCCGTGGCCCAGATCGTCCCGCCGCCGCCCGCCGCGCGGGACGAAGGGTGGCTGGGCTGCATGCGGGACCGCACCAGGATCGTGGGCGACATCGTCGCTCCCGTATCCGATCCGTCGGACTGGGAAGTCCTGCAGGCATGAAGCTGCTGCTCGACACGCACATCTGGGTGTGGAGCGTGGCGGACGTGCCGCGGCTCGCCGATCCGGTGCGGCGAGCCCTGGAAGATCCCTCGAACGAGCTGTGGATCTGCTCCATCAGCATCTGGGAGGTGCTGATCCTGAGCGAGCGGGGGCGGCTGATGCTGGAGCCTGACGCCCGGAGCTGGGTGCGTGACGCGCTGGCCGATCCTCCCCTGCGGGAAGCCCCCGTCACGATCGACGTGGCGGCGGCCAGCCGTGCCGTGCGGCTGCAGAATCAGGATCCGGCCGACCGCTTCATCGCCGCGAGCGCCATGGTGTTCGGTCTGACACTGGTCACGGCGGACGCGGATCTCTCCGGTTGCCCGGACATCGCCGTGCTCCCCAACACCGGCTGATGTTCAGCAATCTGTTCCCGCAACCGGTCACTCTGCTTCGACGCCGACATTCGAGGCCAACTCCAAACGCGGCGCTCCAGCGCCCGCGATGCGGCCAGTCCTTGTCTTTCGGTGACTGGGCTGTGATCATCGAGACCGCGAGGGCGGCCATGGAAGAGACTCCCGCAACGAAACAGGTTTCCTGGACGGACCGAGCGCGCCGCGCGCTCGCCGTTCTGGGACGATTCCGATCTGGACGGGGCGATGTCGCCCGAGATCACGACCGCCATTTGGCCGAGGCATATGCACGGCGCGGTGACGCGGACCATGCAGCCAAGACCGATCGCTCGGACACAATGCCGTGAACGAACCGCTCCGCCTGCTCGCCGTCATGGCGCATCCGCACGACTGGACCTGGGTGTCGGGCACCCTCTGCCTGCATGCCCGCGCGGGCGACCGGGTGACCGTCTGCAGCGTCACGCACGGCGGCGCCACCCACCGCGAGCGCTTCCTGGACGAGATGGCCAGGCCGGAGGCGGAACGCGATCCCGCCATCGTCGGCGAGCCGGTGGAGGCATACACCGGCCGCAAGGAACAGGAGATGCGCCAAGCGGCGGCTCTGTTCGGGATCGAAGACGTGCGCGTGCTGGGGTTCGACGACAAGCCGTTCACGCGCCAGGAGCAGCCGCAGGCGATCGACGCGATCCGGGAGCTGATCGTCGAGATCGCTCCCGACATCCTGATCACCGAGAACCCGTACGGCGACTCCGGCTTCCGCATGGCGCACCGGACCGACCACACGGAAGTGGGCCGGGCGGTGCTGGAGGCGCGCGACCGCGCCGCCACCCCGCGCGCCGGACGCCCGCACCGGGTCGCGGTCACCTACTTCTCCGGCATCATGTTCGACACCAGCCAGGTCACCTGCGGCGTGGAGCTGCCCGACGACATCGTCGAGCTGCGCGTGCAGGCGGAGGCATGCTACCGCACGCAGGAGCACAACCCTGAGCGCGCCCGCCGGCGCATCGAGATGGAGCTCGCCCACCTGGGCCGCGTGATGAGGACCCGCTACGCGGAGACCTTCGTGCAGGAGAGTCCGTCGCTGCTCGGGCGCCTGGCGGTTCCGGAGCGCATGCTCGCCACCTCCCGCGAGGGCCGCGTGCAGCGCATCCGCCGGCTCATGTAGCGGCCGGCCCGGCTACTCCGCCGGCACCTCGACCCGCCGGCCGGTGCGCGCCGACTCGTAGGCCGCGTCGACGATCAGTCCCACCCGGACCGCCGCCTCGCCCGGGATCGGCACGGGACCCTCGCCGCGCGTGGCGGCGATGAAGTCGCGCACGAGCCGCTCGCCGTAGCTGCCCCCGTACGCGCGCGACTCGGCCGGCGTGAAGGTGAACGTGCGCTGCGGCGCGGCCGCGAAATCGGGCACGCCGCTCTCCAGGTGCAGCTCGGGCGGCCCGCGGTCGTTCCACCAGAGCCGCCCCTCGCGGCCGTTGACGCCGACGTGCTGGTCGTAGCCGGCGGGGTTGTAGAAGCCGCCGCCCGCGACGGCCAGCACGTACGCGGCGTGCAGCGACGCGAGCGCGCCCGAGCGCAGGCGCATCGACAGGGTCGCCGTGTCCTCGACGTCGAAGCCGTCCTCGCCGCGTGTGGCGACCTCCGCCGCTACCGACACGATCGGATCGCCGGTCAGGAACGGCATGAGGTCCAGCGAGTGGCAGCCCAGCCAGGAGAGGATGCCACCGCCGGCCTTGCCGCGGTCGAACAGCCAGTGATCGGGTCCGCGGAAGCGGACCTGCGTGGTGAGCATCCGTATCTCCAGCGAGAACAGTGCGCCCAACGCGCCGGCGTGCACCAGCCGGCGCGCCTCGGCGATCAGCGGGTTGTAGCGGTTGGTGTAGAACACGGCGAGCCGCCGGTCCGCCCGCTCGGCGGCGGCCACCACGCGCCGCGCGTCGTCGGCGGTGCGGCCCAGCGGCTTCTCGGCCATCAGGTGGTGGCCGGCTTCCAGGATGCCCGCGAACAGGTCCGGGTTGCGGTCGTTGCGCTCGGCACCGACCACGAAGGCCAGGTCGCGGCGGCCGAGCAGCTCCGCGAGGCTGCCGGCCTGCTCGACCGGCGTGTCGCGTACTTCGTCCCGCAGATCGTCCAGGGCCGAGGCGTCCTCGTCCCAGACCACGATGCGCCCCACCTCGGGAAGGCAGTCCAGCGTGCGGATGTGGCCCGCCGAGTGCGGGTGGCGGAGCCCGATCAGGGCGGCGGTCAGTTCCGGCATCATCTCTCCTCCACGCGGTGCTCGCCCATGATGGTGTCGGCCGGATAGGCGCGGTAGCTGTTGCGGATCGTCGGGCTGCGCAGGTCGGCCTGCCACACCACGGCGCCGCCGGCGTCCGCCTCGACGATCACGCGCTGCGGGTCGGAATCGTTGGTTTCGAAGTTGATCAGCGTGTTCCCGGACGGCAGCCGGTAGGCGCTCGACCGGGATAGCGAATACAGGTCCGGCGTGTGGCGGTACTCCCACACCTTCACCGCAATCAGGTCGTAGGTGTTGAGTGCCAGCTCCAGGGCGCGGGAGTACTCGCCTCCCTCCTCCTCCGGCCGGTCGCGGCCGTTGTCGAACAGCAGGATGTTGCCGTTCGGGAGCTCGGCGGCGGTGTGCTGGAAGTAGAAGCGGTCGGTCGGGTCGGCGAACTCCCAGCTCGACTCGGGCCCCCCGAGCCGCCACTCGATGCTCTTGAAGTCGGGGGCGACGGAGATGATCTCGTTGCGGTTGGCGAGCGACAGGATCACGTTGCCGCGCACGCCGAAGGCCAGCGAGTTGACGTTCAGCCAGTTCTTGAGGTCGCCGCCCCAGCGGACGCGATTGGCCAAGGACAGGTGGTCGCGGGCGTCCCACAGCTCCTCGGTCGTGTGCGTGGCCTGGTCCCAGAGACGCAGCGAGTCGACCAGCACGCGCGTCTCCGCCTCGCCTCCCTGCTCGCTGTCGTCGATGGTGACGATCTCGTGGGCGATGTAGAGCACCTGCTCGTCCGGCAGGATCGCCAGGTCGTGGTGCGCCCACTTGTCGATGTCGTTGTTGACCAGGCGGGTCACGACGCGCCCGAGCGGATCGATCTCGCGCAGGCAGCAGTTCACGAAGCGGCCGGTGGGGCCGCCCTCCCAATAGACCAGGTTGTGGTTGGGCTTCTGGCGCACCGCCCTGATCGGCGTGGGCGGATCGGCGACGACCGGCCGGTTGCGGTGGTACCAGACGATGCGGCCGAGGCTGTCCAGGAACAGGAAGAAGCTGTCCGGGTTGTCCTGCAGGTCGAGCAGCACCAGCTCCGCGGTCGACTCGCCGGTCACGTCGATATCGAGGCGAGCCAGCGCCGGCGGCAGCGCGCGCGTCCGGAACCTGCCGGCCCCGGCGGGTGTGCCGGGAGTATCGTCGCCGGCGACCGGCACCACCGCGTAGCGGTAGCCGGTATCGGGGAGCAGGCGCACCAGCGGCACGCGGTGGGTGCGGGCGGACGCGGGCGTGGTCGCGGAGCGCAGCGCACCGGCGGGACCCGCGTACTCGATATACACGCGGCCCGGCGCGTCGAGCTCGACGGCGATCTCTGCTATAAGGCTGTTGTCGGGGTGCAGCGCCGCGCTCGCCGACACGACGCGCGGCGGGTTGGAGTCCTCGGCGGAGGCGAGCAGGGCGGCCAGTGCCAACGTGGCCGCGACGGCGACGCGAACGGAGGTAGGCGTACTCATGATCGAGAACCGGATCCTATGGCGTAAGGCGCGCGGCGAAAAGGCGCTGGGCGTATCGATGAACGAGCCCTCGGAGGAGGTGGTGGAGCTGGCCGGCCGCATGGGCCTGGACTTCGTCAACCTGGACGGGCAGCACGCGCCGGTGAGCCCGCAGCAGGTGGGCACCATCTGCCGCATCGCCGAGGGGTTCGGGATGACCACCGGCATGCGCATCCCCGACGGTGCGGAGTCGACCATCCTGTCCTACCTGGACCGCGGCGTGCAGCTCATCGTGGTCCCCAACCTGCAGACGCGCGCGGAGGCGGAGGCGCTGGTGAAGTACACGTTCTTCGCGCCGCTCGGACTGCGCAGTTCGACCAGCTACCCGATGGTGCTGCGCCAGGACGGCCCGGAGCGCATCTCGCTGTTCGAGGCCGCCAACCGCAACACGCTGCTGGTCCCGCAGCTCGAGAGCGTCACCTCGGTGGAGAACCTGGACGAGATCCTGCAGGTGGACGGCATCGACTTCTTCGCCGGCGGCCCCGAGGACATGGCGCAGTCGCTGGGGATCCCCGGCGGGCACGCCGACCCGCGCGTTGCCGAGCAGTACGAGCGGGCGGAGGCCAAGGTCAGGGCGGCCGGCAAGTTCATGCTCGGCGACTTCACCGAGTCCGTGCAGGTGCTGGGCGTCGTCAAGGGAGCGATCGAAGAGGCGTTGACCGGGCTGGGACGAACCTCGGCGCTTCCATGGTAAATTGTGCAGTCCATGGCGACGGCCACGTCCGGAGGCGTATCGGCGCAACCGGGTGAGTCCGCCACAGCGCGGGACGCGGCCCCGGACGGCCTCCCGCCGTACGTCGAGTTCGCCTCGATCGACAAGAGCTACGACGGGCGCACGCTGGTCGTCCGTGACCTGAACCTCAGCGTTCGCGAAGGGGAGTTCCTGACCCTGCTCGGGCCGTCGGGCTCGGGCAAGACCACCTGCCTGATGATGCTGGCCGGGTTCGAGACCCCGTCCGCCGGCACCATCCGCATCGCCGGCCGCTCCGTGCACGACCTGCCGCCCAGGCAGCGCAACATCGGCGTCGTCTTCCAGAACTACGCGCTGTTCCCGCACCTCACGGTGGGACAGAACCTCTCCTTCCCGCTGGAGGTGCGCCGGCTCGACCCCGGAGAGCGGCGCGAGCGCGTGCAGCGGGCGCTG
Source organism: Spirochaetia bacterium (assembly GCA_965208175.1). Taxonomy (GTDB): domain Bacteria; phylum Spirochaetota; class Spirochaetia; order SZUA-6; family Bin103; genus CATQHW01. The sequence goes on from CBDBOG010000003.1 coordinate 850,247, forward strand.
CGGCTGGTGCGGCTGGAGGGGTTCGAGGACCGGCGGCCCGACCAGCTCTCCGGCGGCCAGCAGCAGCGCGTCGCCATCGGGCGCGCGCTGGTGTTCGAGCCCAGCCTGGTGCTGATGGACGAGCCGCTCGGCGCCCTGGACCGCAGCCTGCGCGAGGAGATGCAGTACGAGATCCGGCGCATCCACCGCTCGCTGGGGGTCACGGTCGTCTACGTCACGCACGACCAGCAGGAAGCGATGGTGATGTCGGACCGCATCGCCGTGTTCAACCGCGGCCGCATCGAGCAGGTGGCGACGCCGGAGATCCTCTACGAGGAGCCGGAGCGGCCGTTCGTGGCCCGCTTCATCGGCGGCAACAACCTGCTGCGCGGGCAGGTGACCGCCGTCGACGGCGACTACTGCCGGGTCGCGGTGGGCGATCAGACGATCGCCGCCTTCCGGGTCGCGGAGTGCGCGGCCGGCGACGGCGTGACGCTGGCCATCCGCCCCGAACGGGTCGCCCTGGCGACCGGGTCGCACGAGTACAGCAACCAGTTCGAGGTTCAGGTCGAGGCGATCACCTTCCTGGGCGACCACCTGATCGTGCACGTCCGGGCCGGCGGGCGCACCGACTTCGCGCTCAAGATCCCGAACATCGTCGGACATGGCGCGATGCTGGAGGGCGATACGATCACCATCGGATGGGCGGCAGCCGACTGCCGGGCACTGGACGTCGACGACGAGGAGGACGAAGAGACATGAGGATGACCAGGATTGCGGTGACCCTGACCCTGGCCGCGCTGGTGGCGAGCCTGCCGGCCACCGCCGAGGAGATGACCATGGTGTCCTGGGGCGGAGCGTACGGCCGGGCGACGCAGAGGGCGCTGCTCGATCCGTTCGGCGGCGACACCGGCTACGCCTTGCGCATGGAGGACTACAACGGCGGCCTCGCAGAGATACGCGCCCAGGTGGAGACCGGGAACGTGCACTGGGACGTGGTCGACCTGGAAGCCGCGGACGCGGTGCGCGGCTGCGACGAAGGTCTGCTGGAGATCATCCCGCATGAGGACGTCTTTCCCGGACAGGATGCGGAGGAGGCGGCGCAGGACTTCCTGCCCGGCATGATCTCCGAGTGCGGCGTCGGGCTGGTCGTGTACTCGACGATCTACGCCTACCGCACGGACCATTTTATGGGCGAGCAGCCGTCGACCATGGCCGACTTCTTCGACCTGGAGACGTTCCCCGGCCGTCGCGGCATGCGGCGCTCGCCGTACGGCACCATGGAGTTCGCGCTGGTCGCCGACGGCGTGCCGGTCGACCAGGTGTACGAGATCCTGAGCACGCCCGAAGGCGTGGACCGGGCGTTCCGGAAGCTGGATTCGATCAAGGAGCACGTGGTGTGGTGGGAGGCCGGCGCGCAACCGCCGCAGATGCTGGCCGACGGCGAGGTGGTGATGAGCATCGCCTACAACGGCCGCATCTTCAACGCCCAGGTGGCCGAGAACCAGCCGTTCGAGATCGTCTGGGACGGCCAGGTGCTGGACCACGGCCAGCTCGCGATCGTGGCGGGGGCGCCCAACCTGGAGACAGCGCTGGAGTTCCTGGCGTTCACGGCCAGGCCGGAGTCGATGGCCGCCATGAGCGGCTACATCTCCTACAGTCCGACCCGGCAGTCGGCGCTGCCCCTGGTAGGCACCCATGTCGAGACCGGCGTAGCGATGGAGCCGCACATGCCGATCACGCCGGAGCGCCTGGAGCGCTCGGTGGTCAATGACTGGGCGTGGTGGGCGGACTACGGCGACCAGATCAACGACCGCTTCGGAGCGTGGCTGGCACGCTGAGCCGGCCCCGGCAGCGCATGCCCGGACGGGGCGGCGCCCGCCTCCGCGCCGCGCTGCTGGTCCTGCCGCTTGCAGGATTCGTCGGCGTGGCGTTCCTGGCGCCGCTGGGTTCCATGCTGGTGCGCAGCGTCCACGACCCGGTGGTCGCCGACGCGCTGCCGGACACCGTGGCGCTGCTGCGCGGCTGGGGCGGAAGCGTCGCGCCGCCGGAGCCGGTGTACGCGGCGGCCGCCCGCGAGCTGCTGGTTGCGCGGGAAGAGCGCACGCTCGGCCAGATCGCCACCCGCGTCAACCGCGTGGAGGCCGGCCTGCGCAGCGTCTTCACCCGCAGCATGCGCCGGCTGCAGGGCGTGGAGACCGACGACTGGCGCACCGCCATGATGGAGGCGGACCCGGCCTGGGGAGAGGCGCGCACGTGGCGGGCGCTGGGGCGCGCCGGCGAGCGCTGGACGGCCCGCCACTACCTGAACGCCGTCGACCGGGACCGCGGCCCGGACGGCCGCGTCGTCCGCCGGCCGGAGGAGCAGCGCATCTACCTCCAGCTCTTCGGCAGGACGTTCCTGGTCAGCCTGGCGGTCACGGCGCTGTGCCTGGTCCTCGGCTACCCGCTGGCCTACGGAATCGCGCACGCGCCGCCGCGCCGCGCCGCGCTGATGCTGGTCGGGGTGCTGCTGCCGTTCTGGACCTCGCTGCTGGTGCGGACCACGTCCTGGATCGTGCTGCTGCAGTCGCAGGGGGTGATCAACGACCTGCTGGTAGCGATCGGCGTGATCGGCGACGATCAGCGGCTGGCCATGATCTACAACATGGCCGGCACCCTGATCGCGATGACCCACGTGCTGCTGCCGTTCATGGTGCTGCCGCTCTACTCGGTCATGCGCACCATCCGGCCCGAGTACCTGCGTGCCGCCGCGTCCCTGGGCGCGGGGCCGGTGCAAGCGTTCGTCCGCGTCTACTGGCCGCAGTCCCTGCCCGGCGTGGGTGCCGGCACGCTGCTGGTGTTCATCGTCGCGCTCGGCTACTACATCACGCCGGCCCTGGTCGGGGGCCGCACCGGCCAGCTCATCTCCAACCAGATCGCGTACCACATGCAGGAGTCGCTGAACTGGGGACTGGCGGCGGCGCTGGGCGGCATCCTGCTGACCTGCGTGCTGATCTTCTTCGTGATCTACGACCGGGTGGTGGGCATCAACCGCCTGCGGCTGGGCTGACCGTGGCAAACCGCACCGTGCCGGCTCGCACCCTTCCGGAACGCGCCGGCCGGCTCGCGTACCTGGCGTTCTGCACGGCGGTCCTGCTGTTCCTGATCGCGCCGCTGCTGGTGTTCGTCCCCTTGAGCTTCAACGTGGAGCCCTACTTCACCTTCACCGAGGGAATGCTCAGGCTCGACCCGGACGCCTATTCGCTGCGCTGGTACCGGAGCGTGGCGGGCGACGAGGAGTGGCTGCGCGCGCTGGTCAACAGCCTGGTCATCGGCGCCGCCGCCACGGCGCTGGCGACCGTGCTGGGCACCGTGGCCGCGCTCGGCCTGTCGAGCCCGGCGATGCCGGGCCGCACCGCGATCATGGGGATGCTGCTGTCGCCGATCGTGACGCCGCTGATCATCTCCGCGGTCGGCATGTTCTTCTTCTACTCCGAGATCGGGCTTGCGCAGACCCACCTGGGACTGATCCTGGCGCATACCACGCTGGGCGCGCCCTTCGTGGTCATCACCGTCACCGCGACCCTCTCCGGCTTCGACCGGAACCTGCTGCGCGCCTCCGCCAGCCTGGGCGCCGGACCGCTGACCGGCTTCCGCCGCATCCAGCTCCCGTTGATCGCGCCCGGCGTCGTGTCCGGCGCGCTGTTCGCTCTCGCCACCTCGTTCGACGAGGTGGTCACCGTGCTCTTCATCGGCGGCCTGGAGCAGCGCACCATCCCCCGGCAGATGTGGTCGGGCATCCGCGAGGAGATCAGCCCCGCGATCCTGGCCGTCGCCACCGTCCTGCTGGCCTTCGCCCTGCTGTTCATGGCCACCGTCGAGTGGCTGCGCCGCCGCGGCAGCCGGGAGTCACCGGCGGCGTGATTCGCCCATGATCGATTCGGCGGCGTAGACGCGGTACTGGTTGGGCTTGCCGGGCGAGCGGTGGCCGACCTCCCAGACGGTGCGGCCGTCGGGGGTGACCTCGGCGATGATGAACACGCGGCAGCAGCGCTCGGCGCGGCTCGATCCGTACAGGATCAGGGTGTTGCCGCCGGGCAGGCGCTGCACGCTGGAGCAGCACGCCGCGTACAGCGGCGGGCGGTGCCAGTATTCCCACACCCGGCGGGCGGTCATCCGCTCCAGGTCGAGCTCAAGCTCCACCGCGCGGGAGAACTGGGCGCCCTCGTCATGGGGCCGGCCGGTGCCGTTGTCGAACAGCAGCACGTTGCCCGAGGCGAGCGGCACCGCCGTGTGCTGCGCGTAGAAGCGGTCGCGCGGATCCTCGAGGGTGAAGTCGCTGCCGGGGCCGCCCAGGCGCCAGCGCACGGAGGCCAGGTCGGGGGCGATCGAGATCACCTGGTTCAGGTGGCCGAGCGACACCAGCACGCTGCCGTCTTCGGCGACCACGGCAGAGTTGCCGTGGCTCCAGTCCTGCACGCGCGTGTCGCGGTCGCAGCCGCCCCACATGGGGTGTCCCGGCAGGGTCCGGTTGGAGGCGGGCGCCGTCCGGTCGGCGGGGGAAATGTGGTCGAAGATGTTCCAGACGATCGTGGCAGTGCCCGCCTCCGCGTCCCAGATGCCCAGCGTGTCGCCTTCCTGCGGCACGCCCGGATCGCCGTAGCCGTCCCACAGCACGTCGCGCGACAGGTACAGCACGCGCCCGTCCGGAAGCACCTGCACCTCGTGGTGCATGGGCCCGAACGGCGCGCACTCGTCGGCTAGGCGGTGCAGCTCCCGGCCGGTGGGGTCGATCTCGACCAGGCCGGCGGCGGTGGTGCCGCCCTTGAAGCCGGCCAGGTAGACGATGTTGCCGTTCGGGCGGCGGGCCATGACGTAGGGCTGCTCGCCCTCCGGCGCCCGGAAGTACCAGACGACATGCCCTTCGCCGTCGAAAGCCGCCAGGCCGAAGAACTCGCTCTGCCGGAACTCCAGGAACGTGACGGGCAGGGTGGGCGCGCCCCGCCACACGTCGAATACGGCGTCGCGCAGGCCCTCGGGCAACGGGCCGGTGGTGAAGGCGGCGGCAGCCGTGGGCGCCGACAGACGGCCGCCGGCGCCGAGCGCGCGCACCTGGTACCGATACTCGGTCGCGGCCCGCAGGCGGAACAGATGCACGGTGAACGAGGTGCCCCGGCTTTCCGCGGGCGCCGAGCGCAGCACTTCGCCGTCTGCGGGCCAATAGTCGACCACCACGCTGCCGGGCGCGGCCAGCTCGCCTTCCACCACGGCGATCAGCGCGTTGCCGGCGTGGATGCGCGCGGAAGCGTGCAGCGGAGGCGCGGGAGCCGGCGGTTCGTCATCCGCCCATCCGCCAGCCGCCGCGATCAGCAGGGCGGCCGCAAGCGGAGCCCATCTGGCAACCCGCAATGCCTTGGCTACAACTGCGGGGCGAGCTGAAGTGTCCACGGGAACGCGGCTGCCCGGGCTTGCCTTACTCCGCGCCGAGAGCGTCGCCGTCGTCTTTGAATTTCTGCTCCAGGTCGGAGTCTTCCTGGTATTCGTGGTGGAACTCGGCGCTCACCGTGTCGGGACGGGCGCTCGGGTACAGACGCGGGATGTCCCACTGGCTGATAACCGCCCGGACCTTGTAGCGCATACGGGCCCGGTCCGCTACGCCGTCCAACATGTCGTGCTTCGCGGGCGGGGCTCCCATGCGTAGGCCTGGCTGTACATGTCCCGCAATTTCTCCAGACGGCCGCCTCCGGCGTGCTCGGCTTGCTGTGTCACGAAGCTCACGTCTCCCGGCTTCAGCTTAGCACAGCACAGGATGGCCCGAGCCACGGTCGGTTGACACGACACGCGCGGGAGGCCACCATTTTGCCCGCTCAGCGCGACCGGGATCGAGCATCTGGAGGAACCATGCGAACGCATACGAAAGTACTGGTGTTGGCATTGACGCTGGGGTTGGCCCTGTCGATGTCGGCATCCGCCGAACTGACGACTTTCGCCTACGACGGCCCGCTGCCGACTTCGTTCAACGAAGCGCCGATGCTGGCCGCCAAGGTGGCGGCGGGCGAGTTGCCCCCGGTCGACGAGCGGCTGCCGATCGCCTCGGACGTACTGGTCATCCCGGTGGTCGAACGGATCGGTGACTACGGCGGCACGTGGCGGCGCGGCTTTCGCGGCCCCGGCAACGGTCAGAACGCCGACCGCATCATGATGGACCACATGCTGCTGTACGACATCGACGGCACCAACATCGTGCCCAACCTCATCAGGGACTGGACGCTTGAGGAAGACGGCGTCACCTACACGTTCCATCTCCGGCGCGAGATGGAGTGGTCGGACGGCACGCCGTTTACTGCGGACGACTTCCTGTGGGCCAACGAGCACATCGTCCGCCATGAGGCGCTCAACCCGCAGAAGGAGGGCCGGCTGGGCTTCTCATCCTTCAACCCGATGCTGCGCAAGATCGACGACAGCACGATCCAGTGGTACTTCCCGTCCCCGCAGGCCGGCTTCATCGACGACGTCGCCACCTACCGCATCGCCGGCTGGACGCTCAACGGCCGTGTCGGCGCGCCGGCGTTCGCGCCCGGTCACTTTCTGGAGCAGTTCCACAAGGACTTCGCCAGCGAGGGCGACATCACCGAGATGGTGTCCGAGTCGGGCTTCGAGAACTGGGAGACGTTCTTCAAGAGAAAGATCGACGTGCACAAGACGGTCGAGGCTCCGACGGTCGCCCCGTGGATCGTCACCAGCCCCAACAACACCGACCTGTGGGCGTTCGAGCGCAATCCCTACTACTACGCGGTCGATCCGGAGGGGAACCAACTCCCGTACATCGACTACATCCAGATGCGGCTGTACGCGGACTCCGAGGTGCACAACCTGCGCGCCGCCAACGGCGAGTACGACTTCCAACACGGCTCCATCGCCTTCAACAACGTGCCCACCTTCATCGAGAACGGGGAGAAGGGGAACTACCGGCTGATGCTGTGGCCGGGCGACGCCACCGTCGCGGTCGCCTTCAACTACACCTACGGCCTGGGCGACGTCACCGAAGAGCCGGATCCGGAGATCCGCAAGTGGATCACCAACCGCGACTTCAAGATCGCCATGTCGCACGCCATCAACCGCGACAAGATCAACGAGCTGGTCTACTTCGGCACGGCCACGGGACGGCAGGCGGTGTTCCCGCACTGGCACGCCCACTACCCGGGCGATGAGATCGCGTTCCGCTACTCCGAATACGACCCGGCCCGAGCCAACCAGATCCTGGACGACATCGGCCTGTCGGAACGGGACTCGGACGGCTTCCGCCTGCGCAGCGACGGCGGCGGCAGGTTGACCCTGGACTTCTCCCTCAGCTCGGGGTGGTTCACCACCGCCGACATCGGCGAGCTGCTCAAGGAGGACTGGGCGGCGGTGGGCGTCAACGTCAACCTGCGGCTCGTACAGGGCTCCGCGGCCACCGACGAGCGCGGCGGCAACCTGCAGCAGCTCTTCCTGGATGGCGACGTCAACGCGCGCGAGCCGACCAGCCTGATCTCCGGCCGCAGCGCCTTCCCCGCGTATTCGAACTGGTATGCGCAGCGCTCGGGTTCCTACACGCTCGGCGCCGTCGTGGCCGAGCCTCCGGAGTCCGACACCGACTTCTGGCGGCTGGTCGAACTCAGCGACGAATCGCAGTTGATGCGCTACGCCGACCGCACGGAGAACTACATCGAGACGCAGGAGATCGCCGTGAACAACCTGTACTACATCGGCCTCATCGGCGACTCGGCCGCCTCCAACGGCGTCATCGTGGTCAAGAACAACTTTCGCAATGTGCCGGAGCGTGCGCCGAACGTCTCGGCGCTGCAGAACCCGGGCAGCGGGCGGACCGTCCAGTTCTTCTTCGAGGGCGGCCTGAACGACGCCGGCTTCTAGGAGTCTGTCGGATTCATGCATCCGGACCGGCGGTGACATAGCCGGCGATGACGCCGCCGACGCTCTGGTTCGCGGCCACCAGAGGCTGCGGACGTAACGGATGTGGGCAGAATCCCGGAATGCTCACCACAATTTCGTCGCTGGCGCCAATTCCTGGCCCATGGTCCGGTTCTCATCAGCGTGCGATCACGCTGCCAGAACATACAGCCGCTTCAGATTCCACGCCGTGCACACCAGATTCCATTCTCCCCGCACTGCCTGCAGCCCACGCAGATGAAAACGCCGGAATCCCAGCACCTCCTTGATCACCCCGAATACCGTCTCCACCGTCGACTTGCGCTTGCCGTAGATCGCCTTCCCGGCAGCCGTCTTGAGGCGATGCTCCATCGCCGTGACCGCATCCGCATCCGCAGGACACTCTGCCGGCGCTTGCATGCGCTGTTCCAACGGCTGATTGTGGGCTTCTCGGCTGCCGGCGATATACGGCTCGATCCCCTGTGCCTCGCAGCGCTCCACGTTCTCTTTGCTGTGATACCCGGCATCCGCCACCAACGCCTGCGGCTTGCCCAATTCCTCGGCTACTTTCTCCAACTCGTTCAGCGCCGGCTGTACTTCCTGCTTGTCGTTGGTCGCTTGGCTGACGTGGTTGCCCACCACCAAGTGACTGTCGTGCTCCACCGCCGCCTGCGCGTTGTAGCCCTGCACGAACGCGCCGCCCGACGCCGGCATGATGCGCGACTGTTCGTCGGTGAAGTTCACCTGATCCTTGTCCTTCGGTCCTGCCTGCGGCTCCTGTGGTGGGCGCCCTCCCGCCTTCTTGCCGGTCTGCGCCTCGCGTTGCTCACGCCGCTGCATCTTCGCTTCGTACTCCGCCCGCTCGGCCGCGTGCCGCTCCTGCGCCCGCTCCTCGATCTTCGTCTTCGCTTCCTGGATCGCTGCCAGCCGCTCCTGGCGCCGCTGCAACTCTGCCGGGATGTCCAGCTCCACCTGCTGCTGCTCGGGCGTCTCGCTGTCAGCTCCCTCGGCCAGTTCAAGCAGCCGTTGCACCTCGCCCTCCAACTGCTTCTCCACGTCGTTGGCATGCCCCCAGCTCATCGCCTTGTGCTTGCTCGCGTTGCCCTGAATCTTGCTCCCGTCCAGGCTCACCGCTCCCAGCTTCATCACTCCCATGGCCGACGCCAGCACCAGGATCTGCTTGAACAGCCCCTCCAGTTCATCCAGAAACCGCTTGCGGAAGTTCGCAATCGTGTCATGGTCCGGATGCCGGTCGGCGGTGATGTACCGGAACGCCACCGAATCGTAGGTCGCCTGCTCCAGCTTGCGGCTGGAGAACACTCCGGTCGCGTACCCGTAGAACAGCAGCGCCACCAGCAGCGCCGGATGATACGCCTGCTTGCCGCCGCCTCCGTAGCGGCTGGTCAACTCGCTCAGATCAAGCTGATCGACGATTTCTACGACGAAGCGCGCCAGATGCTGTTCCGGCAGCCACTCTTGAATCGACGCCGGCATGAGCATCGGCGTGTCGCGATCGATGGTTCGAAATTCGCCTGACATAGACCCTCGGTGCGTGGTGTTTACCGCTTGCGCCAGCTTACTCCGATCGCCACGATGCCTCTACCTGCCTACCATGTACTCGCCCGCCCAGCCCGCCTTCGCCCTTCGCCGCCTCGGTCGGTCAAATCCGACAGACTCCTAGGCCGGGTATCGGGTAGCGACACGTACGTTCACGCAACCGAGCGGTCCGCTTCCGCAACGAAGCGGGCCGCTCGATGACTCCGCTCTGACCGCCCATGGCGACCTACATCGCGCGGCGTCTCGGCTATGCACTGCTGACGTCGCTGGCTGGCCATCTCCCTGATCGCGTTCCTGGTGGTCCAACTCCCGCCGGGTGACTTCGCCACCCACTACGTACAGACCATACTGGGCGCCGGTCAGGGAGTCGGCGCGTCGGGGAACATCCGGGGGGACCCGGCGATCGAGGCGCAGTTGCGCTCCGACTTCGGGCTGGACCAACCGGTGCCCGTCCAGTACCTCAGGTGGCTGCAGCGCATCGTCACCGGCAACTGGGGGATGTCGTTCGCGTTCAACCGGCCGATCTCCGAGGTGATCGCCGACCGGCTCACCAACACCGTCATTCTTGCCGTCGGCACGATCCTCCTGACCTGGACGCTGGCGATACCGATCGGCATCTACTCCGCCGTGCACCACAACACGCCGCAGGACTACGCGGTCACGTTCATCGGGTTCCTGGGGCTGGCGGTGCCGAACTTCCTCCTGGGTCTGATATTGCTGTGGTTGGGGGCGCTCGTGTTCGGCTGGGAGATCGGCGGCCTGTACTCTCCGGAGTACCTCCAGCAACGGGCAGCAACGGGTCCCTATCCTCCTTAGAAACAAGCAGAATCAGGCAGTCTCCGGGACCAAGTTGAAGCCGAGTGCGCGCGCCTGATTGCGAAGTCGGCGCTCATGGCGTTTTCGGTCCTGGTGCTGTTGGCCGAACAGAATACGGTCATCGTAGAGTTCGTGGCGGGTCACGAGGTGGTGGATGATGCGCGCCATCTTGTGGGCGGTGTCGGTGATCGCCTGCGGTGTGCCGACGCGCGCACGTTTGCGGCGAAAGAACTCTCCGAGCGCCGAGTGGCTGCGGTAGAGCGTCTGGGCTGCCATGCGCAGCGCCTGCGCCGCGCGGTTGACGCCGGGACCGGTGTGAGAGCTGATCACCTTGCCGCCGGTGATCTTGGTCTGCGGACACAGGTTCAGCCAGGACGCGAACTGCGAGGCGGTCGGGAACCGCGACAGATCAGGGCCGAGCTCGCTGAACAGGACCAGCGCGGTGGTGGGGCCGATGCCGGGAATGAGGGTCAGGTCGGTGCCGAACAGCCGTGTGAGGTGGGCGGGCACGTTGAACGATTGCGCCGTCGGCTCAGGCGGCTCCGAGGGCGCCTGCGGGGATTGGGGGTCCATGGAGGTCGCGGCCGGCGGTTCGTGCGTCTGCTCAAAGGCGCGGATGCGAGCCTCGATCTCCTGGTCACACTCGCTGACAAGCTGTTGGTAGTGAGCGTAGGTCTGGCGTGCGTGCCGGAGCGTGAACAGATGTTCGGATCGCCAATCGCCCTCCAGCGCCTTGATCAACGTGTGGCGGCTGGCTCTGATCCGCGGGTGGGCCAGCGCCGCCAAGCGCGACGGGTCGCGCTCTCCGGCCAGGATGGCGTCGGTGATGGCCAAGCCCGTGTACCCGGTGAGATCGGAGATCGCGTGATGCACATGGATGTTCATCTGATCGAACGCCTTCTGCATATGCAGCACGCTGCGTGCGGCGGTCTTGACCAGGCCGTCGCGATGGCGCAACAGGGAGCGCACCGCGCACACTTCGTCAGCCGGTCGGAACGAGCCGCGCAGCAAGCCGACCGAGTGCAGGTAGCGCAGCCACTCGCAGTCGGACACGTCGCTCTTGCGGCCGGGCACCGAGCGCACGTGGCGGGCGTTGACCAGCACCACCTCGAAGCCGCGTGCTTCCAGGATCTGGTGCACGGGGATCCAGTACACGCCGGTGGACTCCATGGCCACCGTGTCTACCTCGCAGGCGCTCAGCCAATCGGCCAACTCATGCAGATCGCGGGTGAAGGTCGCAAACGATCGGATCGGCTGCTCGTCGCGCTCGGCGAGCACCGCCGCGTACACCTCGGTGGCGCCCACGTCCAAGCCTGCCGCGTTGGGGTGCACCTGCTGCGGTCGCGCCGAGCGATTGCCTTTGCCGCTCCGTTTGCCTCTGCGGTTGCGTCGTGCCATCAGTCTCTCCTGTGGATGAGCGGAGCGGCCGAGGCGTGAACAAACTGAGCATTCTCCTTACCGGGATGGATCAGCACGTCGACTGCGCCGCATGCAGACCCTCACCAATGACAACGCCACGGGCCTCGGGACCAAGCTTGACAACGGGTTCGCCCCGCAGGGCGCTACTCCAGTGACGCGCCGGCCTACTTCGCGCCCCCTCAAGATTACTCGTCCCAGTCTACGCCCGCGTCCGTGTTTCTCCCATGCCAACGCCGGTCCGACCCGGCCGGTGGGGAAGCTTGACAGTTCGCCCGCGGGAAGGGATCATGCGGCACGCTCGGCGCGACCGCGCTCGAGCGCTTGGAGGAATCATGCGTACGCATACGAAAGTAGGGGTGTTGGCATTGGCCCTGGGTCTGGCCCTGTCGATGTCGGCATCCGCCGAGCTGACGACCTTCGCCTATGACGGCCCGATGCCGACCTCGTTCAACGAGGCGCCGATGCTGGCCGAACGTGTGGCGGCTGGCGAGCTGCCCCCGGTCGAAGAGCGGCTGCCGATCGCCTCGGACGTCCTGGTCGTCCCGGTGGTGGAGCAGATCGGCGAGTACGGCGGCACGTGGCGGCGCGGCTTCGCCGGACCCGGCGACGGCCAGAACGCCGACCGCATCATGATGGACCACCTGCTGCTGTACGACATCGACGGCACCAACATCGTCCCCAACAACGTCCGGGACTGGACGCTGGAGGACGACGACGTCACCTACACGTTCCATCTCCGGCGCGAGATGAAGTGGTCGGACGGCGAGCCGTTCACGGCCGACGACTTCGTGTGGGCCGTTGAGCACATCGTCTGCCACGAGACCCTGAACCCGGATAAGAACTGCCGCCTGGGCTTCTCGTCCTTCAACCCGGGAGTGCGCAAGATCGACGACAGCACCATCCAGTGGTACTTCGAGACCCCGCAGGCCGGCTTCATCGACGACGTGGCCACCTACCGCATCGCCGGCTGGACGCTCAACGGCCGCGTCGGCTCGCCCTCGTTCGCACCCGCCCACTTCCTGGAGCAGTTCCACAAGGACTTCGTGGACGAGGCCGACATCAACGAGATGGTGTCCGAGGAGGGCTTCGAGAACTGGGAGACCTACTTCAGGAACAAGATCGACGTGCACAAGACGGTCGAGGCGCCGACGGTCGCCCCGTGGGTGGTCACCAGCCCCAACAACACCGACCTGTGGGCGTTCGAGCGCAATCCCTACTACTACGGGGTCGATCCGGTCGGAAACCAGCTCCCGTACATCGACAACATCCAGATGCGGCTGTACGCGGACTCCGAGGTCCACAACCTGCGCGCCCTCAACGGCGAGTACGACTTCAACCACCGCGGCATCTCATTCAACAACGTGCCCGCTTTCATCGAGAACGGGGAGAAGGAGAACTACCGGCTGATGTTGTGGCCGGGCGACGCCACCGTGGCGGTCGCCTTCAACTACACCTACGGCCTGGGCGAGGTCACCGAGGAGGCGGATCCGGAGATCCGCAAGTGGATCACCAACCGCGACTTCAAGATCGCCATGTCGCACGCCATCAACCGGGACAAGATCAACGAGCTGATCTACTTCGGCACGGCCACCGGCCGGCAGGCGGTGTTCCCGCACTGGCACGCCCATTATCCGGGCGATGAGATCGCGTACCGCTACGCCGATTACGACCCCGCCAAGGCCAACCAGATCCTGGACGAGATCGGTCTGTCCGAGCGGGACTCGGACGGCTTCCGCCTGACCAGCGACGGCAGCAAGAGACTGACCCTGGACTTCTCCCTCAGCCTGGGCTGGTTCACCACCGCGGGCATCGGCGAGCTGCTCAAGGAGGACTGGGCGGCGGTCGGCGTCAACGTCAACCTGCGCCTCGTGCAGGGCCAGGCGGCCACCGACGAGCGCGGCGGCAACCTGCAGCAGCTCTACCTGGACGGCGACGTCAACGCGCGCGAGCCGACCAGCCTGATCTCCGGGCGCAGCGCCTTCCCGGCGTACTCGAACTGGTACGCGCAGCGCGCGGGCTCCTACACGCTCGGCGCGGTCGTGGCCGAGCCGCCGGAGTCCGACACCGAATTCCGGCGGCTGGTCAAGCTCAGCGACGAATCGCAGTTGCTGCGCTACGCCGACCGCACGGAGAACTACCTGGAGACGCAGGAGATCGCCGTCAACAATCTGTACTACATCGGCCTGATCGGCGACTCGGCTGCCTCCAACGGCGTCATCGTCGTCAAGAACAACTTCCGCAACGTGCCGGAGCGCGCGCCGAATGTCTCGGCGCTGCAGAACCCGGGCAGCGGCAGGACCGTTCAGTTCTTCTTCGAGGGCGGCCTGAACGACGCAGGCTTCTAGCGTCGATTCACGTGGATTGATGCGAGCGGCCCGCTCCTGCGACGGAGCGGGCCGCTCGTCGATTCCGTCCTGACCCCATGGGTGCCTATCTCGCCCGCCGTCTTGGCTACGCGCTGCTCACGTCTCTGGTCATCTCCCTGGTGGCGTTTCTGGTCGTCCAGCTCCCTCCGGGTGACTTCGCCACCTTCTACGTGCAGTCCCTGCTGGGCGCCGGTCAGGGGGCCGGCGCGTCCGGGAACATCCTGGGCGACCCGGCCCTGGAGGCGCAGTTGCGCGCCGACTTCGGGCTGGACCGGCCGGTGCCCATCCAGTACCTCAAGTGGCTGCAGCGTATTGTCACCGGCGACTGGGGGATGTCCTTCGCGTTCGGCCGGCCGATCGCCGAGGTGATCGCCGACCGGCTCGCCAACACCCTCATCCTGGCCGTCGGCACCATTCTGTTTACCTGGATCCTGGCGATACCGATCGGCATCTACTCAGCCGTGCACCACAACACGCCGCAGGACTACGCGGTCACGTTCATCGGGTTCCTGGGGCTGGCGGTGCCGAATTTCCTCCTGGGCCTGATATTGCTGTGGTTGGGGGCGCTCGTGTTCGGCTGGGAGATCGGCGGCCTGTACTCGCCGGAATACCTCAACCAGCCGTGGACATGGGCCAAGTTCACGAACATGCTGCGCCACCTGATCGCCCCCGCGATCGTGCTGGGCACCGCCGGCACGGCGGCGCTGATCCGCGTCATGCGCAACAACCTGCTTGACGAACTCGGCAAGCAGTACGTGATGTCGGCTCGCGCCAAGGGCGTGGCCGAGTGGAAGCTTATCTTCAAGTATCCCGTGCGCCTGGCGTTCAATCCGTTCATCTCCACGATGGGCTACCTGCTGCCGTTCCTGCTGTCCGGCGACGTGATCGTCTCCACCGTGCTCAGCCTGCCGACCGTGGGGCCCGTGCTGCTGCAGGCGGTCCTCAGCGAGGACCTGTACCTGGCCTCCACCATCTTTCTCTGGCTTGGCATGCTGACCGTGATCGGTACGCTGATCTCCGACCTGCTGCTGGCCATCACCGACCCGCGCATCCGGTTGAGCTGACGCGATGTCCTCGGAAACCGACGAAGCCCCGGCAGCCGCCCGCTCTCCGGTAGAGGACGAGCGGCGCTACCTGGCCGGCCAATGGAAGCTCATGTGGTGGCGATTCCGCCGCCACAAGGCTGCGATTGCTTCGGCGATCGTCGTCGTCCTGTTCTACCTGGTGGCAATCTTCGCCGACACGCTGTCGAGCTCCGATCCCGCGACGTCGGACGAACAGTTCCCGACGGTACCGCCGCAGCGCCTGCGCTTCTTCGACGACGGGGCGCTCAGCCTGCACGTGTACGACCTGATCGGCAAACGCGATCTGAAGACGTTCCGCAAGGTGTATGAGCCCGATCCGGACACGCGCCTGCGCGTGCGGCTGATCGGCGACGGCTACGAGTACAAGCTGCTGGGCCTGTTTCGGAGCACCACGCACTTTCTGGTGGTGGAGGGGCACGAGCGAAGGACGGCACCGTTCCTGTTCGGCACGGACGAGCAGGGCCGCGACATCGTCGCGCGCATCCTGCACGGCACGCGCCTGTCGCTGTCGATCGGCCTGATCGGCGTGGTGATCAGCCTGGTGCTGGGCATTCTGATCGGGGGCGCGTCCGGCTACTACGGCGGAAAGGTCGATACGGCCATCCAGCGCCTCATCGAGATACTGCGTTCGATCCCGGCGATACCGCTCTGGATCGGGCTGGCCGCGGCTCTGCCCAGGGAGTTCACCGTCCAGCAGAGATACCTGGCGATCACCATCCTCCTGTCGCTGTATGCGTGGACGGAGATCGCCCGGGTCGTCCGCGGGCGGTTCCTGGCGATGCGCGAGGAGGACTTCATCGCCGCCGCGCGGCTGGCCGGCACCAGCGACCTGACCATCATCGTCCGCCACATGGTGCCCAACTTCGCCAGCCACCTGATCGCGGCCGCGTCGCTGGCGATTCCGTTCATGATCGTGAGCGAGACCTCATTGAGCTTCCTGGGACTGGGCCTGCAGGCGCCGGCGATAAGCTGGGGAGTGCTGCTCAAGGCGGCGTCGAATGCGCGCACGGTCGCCTCGCTGCCGTGGCTGATGCTCCCGGCCATCCCGGTGATCATCTCCGTGCTGGCGTTCAACTTCATGGGTGACGGCCTGCGCGACGCCGCCGACCCCTACGATCGGAAGTAGTCGAGGCTGCCGCCGCTACTGACGTTCCTCCACCCGGATGTACTTCGCGAGCTGATTGGGACCGCCCACGTGCGTCCAGTAGAGGTCGCCGTTCGGGGCGACGCAGACGCAGTGACCCCAGTAGTCGATGCTCTCGGCCAGCACGGTGCCGTCCAGGTCCAGG
Organism: Spirochaetia bacterium; assembly: GCA_965208175.1. Lineage (GTDB taxonomy): Bacteria > Spirochaetota > Spirochaetia > SZUA-6 > Bin103 > CATQHW01. The sequence continues at coordinate 866,669 of CBDBOG010000003.1, forward strand.
ATGCCCGAGCCGGCGAACACGTGGTCCTGGCCGTCCAGGGCGATGTTGTTGGCCCGCTCCAGCCGGCGCTCGCGGATGAATGCGCCGTCCGCGTCGAACACCTGCACCCGTTGGTTCTCGCGGTCGGCGACCCAGACCTGGCCGCGGCGGTCGACGGCGATCGAGTGTGGGGTGTCGAACTGGCCCGACCCGCCGCCGGGCTCACCCCAGGAGGCAAGGAGCGTCCCGTCCGCGGCGAACCGGTGGATGCGCGCCTGCCCGTAGCCGTCGGCCACGTAGAGGTCTCCTGACGGTGCCTGGAACGCCTGCGTGGGACTGTTGAACGGCTGCCCTGGCACTCCCGGCCGGCCGGCCGTGCCCAGGGTGTCGAGCAGCGTGCCGTCGAGCGTGAAGCGGTGCACGACGTGGTCCAGGACGTCGGTGACGTAGAGGGTGTCGTCGGCAGCCGCGCTGATGCCGTGGATGCCGGCCGGATGGCGGAACGCCGCATGCGTCCACTCATCCAGACGCGCGCCGTCCGCGTCGTAGACCAGGATCTTCGGGTCCGGCTCGCGGCTGCACAGGTAGACGCGCCCGCGGCGGTCGCAGGCCACGCTGCAGAGGACCCCGCGCGCGGCGGCATCGAGGTGCGCCCACCGGTCGTCGACCCGGTAGCGGAACGCTCCTTTACCGATTGTCATAGTCCGACTCCTCGCCGGGACCGCCGCCGGCGGTGTGCAGCGTCGCGGCCGCGATCGGCGCCGGGTAGCGCCAGCTCCATCCGGGCCGTCCGAACGCCTCGTCGGTCGCCAGTGAGTACGGCGAGACCAGGCGGTCGTGCATGGCCAGGTCGGCGCCGGCCATCACCTCGGCGGTGAGCAGGGCATCGAGCCGAAGGAGCTCGCGCGCCGCGGCGGGATCTTCCGCGCGGTCGACCAGCTCGTCCGGGTCGTCGGCCAGGTTGAACAGCAGCGGCGCATGGCCGTGGTACTTGCAGAGCTTCCAGGTGCCGTCGAAGGCGACCCAGGCGCCGGCGAGCACGCCCAGGATCTCCGTTCGGCCGTCGCAGTCGGCTCCCAGGCCGGGCAGGGGACGGGCGTCCATGTGCGCCGGCGGCTCGACGCCGGCGATGCGCAGCATGCTGGCCGTGACGTCGCGGAGCTCCACCAAGCCCTCATGGTCTGTCCCGCTGCCGATCCCGGGACCCTGAGCCACCAGCGGGATGCGCATCGAGCCCTCGAAGAAGTTGCCCTTGCCCTGCATGCCGTGGTCGCCGAGCAGGTCGCCGTGATCGCTGGTGAAGATGACGAAGGTGTCGTCGAGCTGGCCGCTGTCGCGCAGCATCGCGATCATGTCCCCGACCTCGTGGTCGATCCCCTTCACCAGCCCGGCGTAGTGGGAGCGCATGGCAGCGCTCTCTGCCGGACTGAGCGGGGCATCCGGCATGCCCATGCCCGCGCGCTGGCGCTCGTGCGCCTCCCGCAGCCCGCCGGGATCTCCCGCGGCCGCCGGCACCGGCGCCGGCATGTCCTCGTCCCGGTACCGCACCGGAAAGTCGCGCGCCGGATCGTACGGGTCGTGCGGCCCGGGGAACCCGACCATCAGCGCCCAGGGGGCCTCCTCGCCTGCATTCCGTTCGATGAACCGGCACGCCTCCCGGCCCGTGAAGCGGTCCCAGGAGTGTTCCCACGGGATGTCCGTGGTCGCCGTCCCGCGCGTGCGCAGGTAGTCGCCGTACTCCGACCAGCGCAGCTTGGCCAGGCCGTGGGCTTCCAGGTAGCGCGCGTAGTCGTCGCGGATCAGGGGCCAGAGCTTGTCCTCGCAGGCCACCCGCTCGTGGAAGCCGTGCGCAGTGTCCCACGGGTAGAAGTGCATCTTGCCGATCGCCGCCGTGCGGTAGCCGGCTTCGGCCAGCAGCTCCGGCCACGTGCGGATGCCGGCCTCGCGGTAGTCGGGTCGGAGCGCGTGCAGGTTGTCGGCCACGCCGGTGCGCGCGGCGCCCATGCCGGTCAGCAGCGCTGTGCGTGCCGGCACGCACAGCGGTGAGGCCGAGTACGCCCGCGCGTAGCGGATGCCGTCCGCGGCGATGCCGTCGATGTGCGGCGTGTCGATGAAGCCGGCGCCGTAGCAGCTCACGAAGTCCGCACGGAGCTGATCGGCCAGGATGAACAGGATGTTGGGAGGGCGAGCGGAGGAAGTCCGGGCCATCGGCGAACGGTATCACGGAGATCCCGGCGACGGCGGTCACGTCACGCGCGCCATCCATGTTCAACCGTGGCCCCGGCTTCAGCAGCCGCTGAAATCCGCTCCGAGAGTGAACGGATTGCCAAATCCCATCACTTGACGATGACGTGCTCGACGGCAAATTCCGCGAACAGGTTGTCGCGTATGCCGACTTGGTCGGAAACGCCCGTCTTGCTTTTCGCAGCGTCTACGTTGAGCGATCCGTAGCCGAGAAGCCAAAGTACGAAACCCGCACGCTCCGGTTGGTCTTCAGCCCGAGGGGGCGCCATCTTGCGCGTCATGCTGCGAGAACCGGGCGGCGCGGCACGCATCGATCAGCCGGCAGGCTCCCGCGCTGATCCCGGCTCGGCGCGGGGGTGGCGATGACGTTGGCGGTGATGGGCCGCACATAGGAGTCTGAGGTTGGCCCGCTCCGCGCTGCCGCCGCGGGCGTACGGGATGCTGTGATCGATCTCCAGCAGATGCCGTGACGCGCAGCGGCGTCCGGTGCGAGGGTCCACATAGGAGCAACGCCCGCTGTCGCGCTGCCAGACCTCCCGACGCACCGCCGCCGGGATCGCCCGGCCCGAGGAGCGCGAGGTGGCCGCCGAAGCCGTGGCGCCGGCCGGCCGCGCGGAGCGCTCGCTGTTCGACGCTGCTGGCGGCTTTGCATCCCGTAATGGCTTCGGCGCCGAAGGAGGATGTCCGGTAGGCTTGGCGGGCCGCTTTAGCACCGAAGGCGCGCTCGCCTGCGTATCTCGCAGCGGCTCCGGCGCCGAAGTGCTGTTGCAGGCCGATGCCGCGGCGTGGATCGCTGACCGGTTCCGCGCCGGGTCGGCGTCGCCGGCCGGGCGCAGCTTCGGCTTCGGCGCCGAAGTTCGCTCGGCGCTGTCCGACTGGCTGACGGCAGGGCGTCGAGCGCGCCGTGGCGGCCGGGCGGGGTCGTGGCGGTCCAGCCCTTCCTTGACCAGCCGCCCGACGAGCTGTCCCAACGTCATGTGTGGGTCGACGTGCGACAGCAGCCCCTTGAGCTGCTCCAGGCCGCGCTGGCACTCCGCGTCGATGACCGCCTTGAGCTCCCAGCGCTCCGCGTCCAGGGGCCGCAATCGATCGGCCGGCGCCGCGAGGTCGGGGTCCACCCCGGCCAGCATCCGCATGACCTCTCGTGAGCTCTTGCCGACCGCCTCGTCCACCAGCGCCTTCCGTGCCGAGAGGTCCAGCTTCGGCGGCGGCGACGTTGACGAAGCCGTTGGAGCCGAGCCGTTCGGCCGCATGGCCTGCCCCGCAGCCACCACGGCATTCGGCGCCGGAGCGGTACCGCGCGTCGCTCGCGTTTCGTGCCGATCGCGGCGATCCGAAGGCAGACTGCAACTGCGCCGCCGCGTCCAGCGTCAGCGAGCCGTCGCGTAGCCGCTCACGGGTGCCTGCCACCTGCGCGCACAGCTTCATGGCGCCGATCCGCCGATACGTGGCGCCGTCGCTGTAGCCCAGCCCGCGCTTCACGTAGTCGAACAGGCTGGAGAAGCCGCGGCGCAGGTACAGCATGCGCGCCTCGATCTCCAGCAGGTGGTCGATGACGAAGACCTGGAGCTGACGATCGAGCTGCGCCAACCTTCCGGTCTGCGCCAGCAGTTGGTCGTCGGACAGGCCGACAACGGCGGTAGCAGGAGCTGCGGTGGGCATGTTGGACATACTTTAAATATAATATGAAAAGGTAAATAATGCAAGAAATACGGCTGCGATTGACGCCGTTCCATGCAGTCCCGACAGCCGTGTCCCGGCCGCGTGGGTGCCGGCCTGCGTGGAAGACCGGAGGCGGCACAAGGGTCGGCGCACGACCGGTGTAAGCGGCCCATACGATTCCCCAAAGACCGGATCAAGAAGAGTGCCGTGCTCATCAGTGGCTTTTCCGGGTAGCGCGCTGAGGTGCCGAACTCGCGCTCAAGTTCTCTGAGGTGATCACCGTCGACGGCGAATGCTCGACGGTGGAAGAACCGTGTTCGTATCGCCGTGGCGTCGACTCCGCAATGTTGGCCATGAAGGGCCCTGCTGTCGGGAAACCGGCTCAAGCGGAAGGGGTTACTCTCTGATGCCGGGAAGTTCCGCCACCCTGATGACGTCGGACCACTCGGCCATCGCACTGCGGATGAATGGCAGCAGGATGCTTTCGGGCAGGTCGACGCCTGGCTCAGGGGGTTTGGGTTGAGACGAAGGGCTCACCTTCTCCGCGGAGGCCGAACGCGCCGGCCACCAGCTCGTAGGAGCGGGCGCGGTCCTCGAAGGCGAAGCAGTTGGTGACGATGCCGATGTCGGTGGTGCCGTAGCGGGCTGACGCGTCGAGGATGCCCTCGCGGACCTGGCCGGGGTCGCCGTCGACGTAGTGGGTTGAGAGTTGCGAGAGCGCCGCGCGCTCGGTCTCGCGCAGTGGAAGCTCGGCGGCCTCGTCGGGCGGCAGCAGACCCGTGCGCAGGTCGCCGCCCGCGGACACCGGCTCTGAAGGACGCTCCAGGTGGAGCTGGCGCAGCTTGTTGAGGTTCCTGCTGGACGCCAGGTAGCGCGCCTCCTCCTCGGTCGGAGCACACATCACCTGCACGGTGACGTTGAGCCGCGGCGCGTCCAGGTACGCCGACGGCTGGAACTCCCGGCGGTACAGGTCCGCGACCAGCGGTCCGTGCTCGAGGTTGCCGAAGAAGTCCGCGAACGCGAACGGCAGGCCCAGCATGGCGGCGAGCCTGGCGCTATAGTCGCTGGAGCCGAGCAGCCAGACCTCCGGGCCGGTGGCCGGCTGCGGCCCGGCCAGCGCGCTGATCCCGGCGAACGGATGGTCGGCGGCCATTTCTCCGGACAGGAAGGCCAGCAGGTCGTGGACCTGGCGGGGAAAGGTGCGCACGTCCGCGGGCTGCCGCGGATGGGCCAGGGCGAAGGCGGTGCGCTGGTCGCTGCCGGGCGCGCGGCCGACGCCCAGGTCGATGCGGCCCGGGTGGAAGGCGTCGAGTGCCCGGAACTGCTCGGCGACCTTGAGCGCCGAGTAGTGGGACAGCATCACCCCGCCGGAGCCGACGCGGATGGTCGAGGTGCCGGCCGCGATCTGGCCGATCAGGATCTCCGGACTGGCGCCCGTCCACGAGGTGGAGGCGTGGTGCTCGGCCACCCAGTAGCGGGCGTAGCCGAGCCGCTCGCAGTGCTGCGCCAGGCGCACCGACTCGGTGAGGGCGTCGGCGCCGGTGCCGCCCTTGCGGAGCGGCGACTGGTCCACGACGCTGAGAGCCAACGCCCCAAGAACCGTCGCCTGCGGCTCCGCTTCTTGGCCCATCCCCACCTCCGCTACGGAGTCTGTCGGATATGCCGCTGACGCGCCATATCCGGCAGATTCCGTAGTATCCTGGATTCGGTATGGTCCAACTCGTCACCGTCAGCCCGTGCAATGAGGCGCGGCCGCGCAGCGACAGCTCCTCGCTGGTCGAGCTTGCCGACGGCCGCCTGCTGATCGTCTACCACGGCTACCGCGCCGGTCCGGAGGGAGGCGGCGACTTCGGCGACGCCGCGATCTTCATCCGCGAGTCGGCCGACGGCGGCGCGACCTGGAGCGACGAGCGCCTGCTGCTCGACGTCGACCCCGGCGACGTGAACGCCATGAACCCGTCGCTGGCGCTGCTCGGCGACGAGTTGCTGCTGGCGGTCACGCGCAACCACACCCGGACCGACTCCTCGCTGGAGCTGCGACGCTCGGCGGACGGCGGGCAGACCCTCGGCGCGCCCAGCTTCATCTGGCAGCGCTGCGGCGAGCACCGCTTCACCATGTACGACTGCTTCCGCCGGCTGCAGGACGGCCGCCTGCTGGTCATGATGCAGAGCTCGGCGCTGATCTGGGAGCCGGGCGAGAAGCAGTGGGTGGACAGCTACGTCAGCGAGGACGACGGCCATACCTGGACCCTGCAGGGCGGCCGCATCGACCTGCCCATGCGCGGCGCGATGGAGCCGGCGGTGGCGCAGATGCCGGACGGCGAGCTGGTCTGCTCGCTGCGCACCCAGCTCGGCCGCGTGTTCGTCACCCGCTCCCATGACTGCGGCCGGACCTGGGAGCTGCCGCAGCCGAGCGGGCCCATCAGCCCGGAGTCCTGCACCTGCCTGACGCTCCTGCCCGGCACCGAGCGGCTCGTGCTGTTCTGGAACGGCGGGACGTACGTCCACGACCACCACCACTTCGGCGAGCGCACGCCGCTGTCGGTCGCCGTCTCCGACGACCGCGGGCGCACGTTCCGGCACGTGACCGACATCGAGTCGCACCCGGCCGGCGAGTACACCAACCTGACCTGCCGCTTCCTGTCCGACGGCCGCGCTGCGCTCGCCTACCTGGCCGGCATCGGCGAGGGGCGTGACGTGTTCAACCGCGCCTGCCTGTCCCTCAAGCTGGCTCTTCTGCCGCGCTCGCTGTTCACCGGCTGAGCACGCTCGCACCCCGGCCGACCATTGGCAGTCACCGGTCCATGCGGTAGCGTATCGAATGGCTGAAAGACGGGGGCCCGACGGACCTCCGTGACGCCGCAGACCGATCGGTTCAGAAGGAGAGAGGTATGAAACGCACCCGTACGTTCCTGTTGCTGATGGCCTTCGTGGTCCTCGGCGCGCCGCTGGCGCTGGCTCAGAACGTGGAGTTGTCCATTCTGCAGTGGAGCCACTTCGTCCCGCGCTACGACGAGTGGTTCGACGCCTACGCGGAGGACTGGGGCAAGGCGAACGGCGCCGACGTGAGCGTCGATCACGTCAACGTGGGAGAGCTGCCCGCCGCCCTGACCGCTGCCATCGAAGCCGGCGAGGGCCACACCCTCATCGAGATGGCGTTCCCGCCGACCGCCTTCATCGAGGGGCTGCACCCGCTGAACGACATCAACGAAGCGGCCGCGGTCGCCCACGGCGAGCGCACCGCCAACTGCGAGGCGACCAGCTACCTGCCGGTCACCGATACCTACTTCGGCTTCACGCACGGCTACATCCCGGACCCCGGCGACTACCAGATCAGCCTGTGGGCCGACGTCGGCCTGCCGAACGGCCCGTCCACCTGGGACGATCTGTACGAAGGCGGCGTCGCCATCATGCAGAAGCACGGCGTCCCGGTCGGCATCGGCCTGAGCCCGGAGCTGGACAGCCGCATGGCCACGCGGGCCGTCATCTGGTCACACGGCGGCAGTGTGCAGGACGAGAACGACAACGTGGTGCTGAACTCCCCGGAGACCGTCGCCGCGGTCGAGTACTACGCGAAGCTGCAGAACGACGCGATGACCGAAGAGGTGTTCGGCTGGACCCCCTCCTCGAACAACCAGGGGCTGATCGCCGGCGAGCTGAGCTACATCCTCAACTCGATCTCGGCCTACCGCTCGCTGCAGAAGATCGACGAGGAGGCGGCGGCGGACATCGGCTTCGTGCCGGCCCTGGAGGGCCCGGCCGGCGCCTTCGCATCCAGCCACGTGTGGCAGATCTACGTGATTCCCACCTACGTGGAGGGCGCGGAGCTCGAAGCGGCCAAGAAGTTCATCCTGGACCACACCGCCGTCTACAACGACGCCGTCTACAACTCGGAGCTGTACAACTTCCCGTGCTATCCCAGCACGGTGCCGGAGCTCGCCGGCTGGCTGGAGGACGACCCGTTCGACTCGCAGCCCGCGGACAAGCTCAAGGTGCTTGCGACCGTGAACGACTGGTCGGTGTACATCGGCTACCCGGGCGTCGCCAATCCGGCCGTGATGCAGGCCTTCGGCGAGAACCTGGTCGTCAACATGGTGGCCAGGGTCGCCAAGGGCGAGCAGACCGCCGAGGAGTCGGTGGCGGAGGCGCACGCGCGCGCGGAGGAGATCTTCGCCGACTGGCGCGCCCGCGGCTATCTGCGCTGAGGTAGGTGACGCGGCGCAGGCAGGATCGGAGCCGATCTCAAAGTCCAGCGGGGTCGTCCGTACATCGCTCGCGACGACCGCGCTGCCTGCCGGCGCCGCCGACCCACCGTTAATCGGTACAGGTCGCGATGAGTAGAAAGCATCCGGACCTTCTGTCGAATCCGGGAAGAAGCGGTCTTTCCATACATGTCCTATGAACGGGAGCGCGTTAGGAGGCTCTGCCTGAGGGACGAGGAAAGGACTGAGATCGGTCTGATCGTGGGCGGAGTTATTGGCGGCGTCGCCGGTGCGAGAATTGGTTCTGGAATAGGCATCGCTGCCGCCGGAACTGCAATAGCCGGAACATGGCCTTTACTGCTGATCGGACTGATCTTCGGCGGCGCCGGTCGGTGCGAGCATCGCCAAACGCAAGTGACGTTTGAGGAAGGAATGACCATTGAACCCAACTTCGTAGCGACCGAGAGCCAGCGCGGCGGTAATAGGTCGGTGATAGTCACTTTGGGGCTCTTTACGCTCCTTGCCGTCGTCACCCCGCGATCTGTTGCCGAATCCACAGAGGATAGTATTGATTATTTCAAGCTTTTCGCCGATTGCACTCGGATGAACTTGGTCGTGGAGCATCTGCCGTCAGATGCTTCCGAAATTGGTCTATGGGATGAAGCAATTCAGGCTGCAGTGGAGAGTCGCCTGCGCTCCGCTCGGCTCTATCGCTCGGAGTTTGCCCTTGTTCCCTACTTGTACGTTAGTGTCAATGTGGTAGGACCAGCATTTAGTATAGACCTCGGGTTCAAGAAGATACTGTTCGATGGTGACTTTGCCTACGCGTCCGGTTCGGCCACTACCTGGAGCAGTAGTTCCACAGGAACACACGGCGGGGATGCAGGCTACATCGTGTTAGCGCTGTCTCAGCATGTAGACAGATTTCTTGTCGAATTCCTGCGCGTAAACGAGGATGCATGCGAGTGACAGGAGTCGGAGGCAGCGGGCGGCAGTTCCGAACGGTTGAGGAGCGAGCATGAGCGCGGTGCGCCTGTCCGGGATCGTCAAGCGCTTCGGCGACGTCACCGCCGTCGCCGGGGTGGACCTGGAGATCGAGTCCGGCGAGTTCCTGGTCGTGCTCGGGCCGTCGGGATGCGGCAAGACGACCCTGATGCGCACCGTGGCCGGGCTGGAGAAGCCCAACGCCGGGCGCGTGTACATCGGCGCGCGCGACGTCACGGCGCTGCCGCCGCGCAAGCGCGGCATCGCCATGGTCTTCCAGTCTTACGCGCTCTACCCGCACATGACCGTGGCGAACAACATCGCCTTCCCGCTGAAGGCGCAGGGACGCACCCGGAGCAGGGCCGAGCGCGAGGATCGGGTCCTGCAGGCGGCGCGCAAGGTCAGCATCGACCACCTGCTCGACCGCCGGCCGCGCCAGCTCTCCGGCGGCGAGCGGCAGCGGGTGGCGATCGCGCGCGCGATCGTCACCGAGCCGGACGTGCTGCTCCTCGATGAGCCGCTCAGCAACCTGGACGCCAAGCTGCGCGCCTACGCCCGCGACGAGTTGAAGTTCTTTCAGCGCGAGCTGGGGATCACGACCATCTTCGTCACCCACGACCAGATCGAGGCGATGGGGCTCGGCGACCGCATCGTCGTGATGGAGCAGGGGCTGGTGCAGCAGGTCGGCCCGCCGCAGGCGATCTACGACCGGCCGGCCAACACCTTCGTCGCCACCTTCCTGGGCTCGCCGGGGATGAACCTGCTGCCGGTGGCGGAGGACGAGCTGCTCGGCTTCCGCCCCGAGCACCTGCAGCCGGCGGCGGCAGGAGACCGGCACGACGTCGAGTTCCGCATCACCCGCATCGAGTACCTGGGGGCCGATCGCCTGCTCTACGGCCAGGTCGACGACTTCCGCGGCGAGCCGCACCTGACGCTGGCGCGCCTGCCGAGCAACGTGACGATGCCCCTGCAGGTGGGGGAGTCGTATTCCTTCGCCGTCACCGATTCGCACCGCTTCGCCGGCGGCAGCGGCGAGCGGCTGGACGGCGCGGGAGCGTATCGGTGACCGACGCCGGCGACGGGCGCGGCAGCGCGCTGGACAGCCGCCGCCTCATGGGCTTCGCCTTCCTGGCGCCGGCCGTGCTCTACATCGTCCTGCTGATCGGCGTGCCGTTCTTCACGGCGTTCGCATTCAGCCTCAGCGACGCCACGGTGGGCAACGCCAGCATCCGCTACGCCGGCCTGCGCAACTTCGAGACCGTTTTGAAAGCGCCCGACTTCCACGCCGCGCTGCGCAACACCTTCGTCTTCACCCTCGTCGCCCAGTTCTTCGTCCTGATCCTGGCCAACATGCTGGCCCTGATCCTCACCGCATCGCTGCCGGACAATCGCTTCGTCCGCGGCGGGATGTGGACGGCGCGGCTGTTGTTGATCATGCCGTGGGCGACGCCGCTGTCGCTCTCCGTGATCGGCTGGCTGTGGATGTTCGACTCCAAGTACAGCCCGATCGACGACCTGCTGGAGCAGCTCGGCCTGCTGGGACCGGGCACGGTCTGGGGTCCCACCCGCAACCTGACCTGGCTGGGCAAGACCTACCTGTCCAAGGCCTCGGTGATCTTCGTGCACGTCTGGCGCATGACGCCGCTGGCGACGGTGATCCTGATGGCCGGCCTGTCCAGCATCCCGACCGACGTGGTGGACCAGGCCAAGGCGGACGGCGCGCGCTACTTCCGGTCGCTGTTCCAGGTGAAGCTGCCGCTGATCCTGCCGATCATGCTCAACTCGCTGTTGTTCGCCTTCATCTTCACCTTCGGCGACCTGACCGTCGTGTACGTGCTGACTCGCGGCGGGCCGATCAACCACACGCTCACCCTGCCGATGTACAGCTTCCTGGTCGGCATCGACGGCGGCAACCTGTCGCAGGGCGCGGCGATCGCGCTGTTCATCTTCCCCGTGCTGCTGGCGGTGGCGATCGTGCTGTTGCGCACGGCCAGCCGCGCGCAGGTCCGCTAGAGGCCGCATCCGGATGGTCGACCTGAAGATCCCACCCGAGCTGATGGCGACCCCGCCCGCGCGGGTGAGCCCGCGGCGCGTGATCAAGGGCACGCTCTACACCGTGTCCGTGCTGTTCTTCTGCCTGCTGGCCGCGGCGCCCTTCCTGGTGATGGGCATCACCACCTTCCAGACCGACCGCGACCTGTACCGTGACTACGCCGAGCCGCCCACCCTGGAGCATCTGGACAACCTGTTCAACGACACCAACTACCTGGTGTTCGTGCGCAACTCCGCCGTGGTGGGCGCGGCGGTGGTGGCGATCACGCTCATCCTGGCGCTGCCGGCGGCCTACTCGCTTGCCCGCCTGACCGGGCGCTGGGGGGAGCGCGCCGGCATCCTGATGTTCATCGTCTACCTGGTGCCGCCGACGCTGCTGTTCATCCCGCTGTTCCGGATCATCGTGTCGCTGGGCCTGAGCAACTCCCTGCTCTCGCTGATCGTGGTCTATCCGACGATCACGGTGCCGTTCAGCGCCTGGCTGCTGATGGGCTTCTTCAAGTCGATCCCGGAGGAGACGGAGGAGGCGGCGCTGGTCGACGGCTACCACCCCTACGGGGCGTTCCTGCGCGTGGCGCTGCCGCTGGCGCGGCCGGGCATCATCTCCGTGATCGTGTTCAGCTTCACGCTGACGCTGCACGAGTTCATCTACGCCCTGGTGTTCATCACCCGCTCGGAGTGGCGGACGCTGAGCGTCGGCGTCCCGACGGAGCTGATCCTGGGAGACGTCTTCTTCTGGCAGCCGCTGCTCGCCTCGGCCCTGATCATCGCCATCCCGGTGGCGCTGGTGTACAACGTGTTCCTGGACCGGCTGATCCAGGGCTTCACCGTGGGCGCGGTCAAGGGCTGACAACCATCTGAATTGACTTCGGTCACGATCGGGTACACGATCGAGTACACGGTTGGCGTCAGGAGGCAGATGAGTGGAGTTCGTCAGCGTTCGTGAGTTGCGCAGCCGGTCGGCGGCCGTCTGGAGTTCGCTGGCCCGGGAGAAGGACCTGGTCGTTACCTCGAATGGCAAGCCGATCGCCGTGCTTTCGGCTACGACGGCGTCGACTCTCGAAGCGTCGCTCGCCGCCCTGCGGCAGGCGCGGGCGCAGCTCGCGGTGGGCGCCATGCAGCAACGCGCCCGCGAAACCGGTGCGGATCGAATGACCCTCGAAGACGTGAATGCTGAGATCGATGCGGTCCGGCGCAGCCGGGATGGATGAGAGTCGTCGTCGACACCAACGTGCTGGTCTCCGGGCTGTTGTCACCGTTCGGTCCGCCCGGCGTGATCGTCAGCCTGACCGCGGCCGGCGGGCTCAGCCTCTGCTATGACGCCCGAATCCTTGCGGAATACGCGGAGGTCCTGCATCGACCGTCATTTCCCTTCGATGCAGAGGCCGTAACCGCGCTCACGACTCAGATCGAGGCGGGAGGTCTGCTGGCTTCGCCGGTACCGCTGATGAAGAGGCTGCCGGAGGCCGCCGACGAGCCGTTTCTGGAGGTGGCGATGGCTGCAAGCGCCGAGTATCTGGTAACCGGCAACGCCGCTCATTTCCCGCCCGAGTGCCGGGCCGGCGTCCGGGTGGTGTCGCCGCGGCAATTCATCGATTCGGCGCGGGGCCGTGACGAGCGCGCCGCGCCAACGGCGGAGGAGGGAGCGAGGTAATGAACAAGGCCAAGAAGTCGACGAAGACCACCAGGCGGGACGGCCCGAAGCCGATCCTTCTGTCGGGCGGCAATCCCCAGATCGCGAAGGCCGACGGCGACGCCCCGGTCCAGGCCTACATCGCGGCCATGCCCGGCTGGAAGAGCGACCTCGGGCGCCGCCTGGACGAGCTCATCGTTCGCACCGTGCCTGACGTGCGCAAGGCCGTGCGGTGGAACTCGCCCTTCTACGGCATCGAGGGCCAAGGGTGGTTCGCCAGCTACCATGTCTTTACCCGCTACGTGAAGGTGACCTTCCTCAACGGTGCGTCGCTGCGACCCCTCCCGCCCGGCTCGGGCAAGGACAAGGATGCGCGCTGGATCGATATTCATGAAGGCGAGCTCGACGAGGAGCAGATGGCGGCGTGGTTCCAGCAGTCAGCCGCCCTTCCCGGTTGGCCCGGGTTCTGAAGTCCTCGGTTGCGTTCGAGCTCGTATCGGACTAAGCTACTTGGACTAAGTCCGGAGGATACCATGCGCATGGTCAACATGCACGAAGCCAAGACAAACTTGTCTCGGCTGGTTCACGCAGCCGCACAGGGCGAGCCGTTCATCATCGCTCGCGCCGGGACGCCGATGGTGAGGGTCGTCGCGGTGGACGCGCCGGATCCTGGAGCGGTGCGCAGGACCGGGTTTCTGTCGGGTGCCGTGTCGGCGCCGGCCGATTTCGACCGCATGGGATCGAACGAGATCGAGCGACTGTTCGAAGGCGACGCATGAGACTGATGTGAGGCTGCTGCTCGATACGCACATTCTGCTATGGGCGGCGGGCGAACCCGAACGGTTGCCGGCCGGTGTGCTGGGGCGCCTGGAAGACCCGGCGACGGAACCGTTCTACAGCGCCGCATCGCTCTGGGAGGTCTCCATCAAGAGCGCCCTGGGCCGCGAGGACTTCCGCGTCGATCCGCGTGTGCTGCGACGGGGATTGATGGAGAACGGTTACCGGGAATTGGCCGTAACCGGGGCGCACGCGACGGCGGTGGATCTCCTGCCGGCCGTCCACAAGGACCCGTTCGACCGAATGCTGGTTACGCAGGCGCAGATCGAGGGCATGATCCTGCTGACTTCGGACTCGATCGTCGCCCGCTATCCAGGACCGATCGAGTTGGTCTGAGATCAACGGGATGAAGAAGATTCTGTACGTCTACAACGAGGGCGACTTTCACCTCAGCGAGTCGGCCGGACGGCTGATCGGCGAGGACCTGGCCGCCGACGGTCGCTACGAGCTCGAGATGACGACCGAGTTCGACGCGTTCGCGGCGCTGCCTCGCGGCGACTACGCGGCGGTCGTCGTCTACACGACCGGCTGCCGCGACGAGCTGAACGGCGCGCGGGAGGCCGGACTGCTGCAGTTCGTGCAGGCCGGCGGAGGCTTCGTCGGCCTGCATGCGGCCGCCGACAGCTTCCGCGGGAGCCGCGCGTACTTGGAGATGCTGGGAGGGGAGTTCCTGAGCCATCCCGCTCACCACGAGTTCCCGGTCCGGATCCTTGACGGCGACCACTACATCACGCGGCGCATCCGGGACTTCCCGGTCTTCGATGAGCTGTACCGGCTGCAGGGCTTCGACCCGGAGCGGTGCACGGTGCTCGCGGACGCCGGCTTCCGGAACGAGCGACATCCGGTCGTCCATGTGCGCGAGCACGGGCGCGGGCGGGTGGCCTATCTGGCAAATGGACACACCACGCAGGCATGGCAGACGCGGGCGTTTCGCAAGCTGGTCACCCGCGCCATCGCCTGGACCGCGGGAGCCGACGTTGAGGAGAAGACGCTCCGATGCGGCCTGCTCGGGTACGGGCCGAACCACAACATGGGCCGCAACCACTACGGCTGGCTGAACGAGGTGCCCGGCCTGCGGCCGGTGGCGATGTGCGACATCGACCGCGGGCGCGTCGAGGTGGCCCGGCAGGAGTGTCCCGACCTGGAGCTCTACGCCACCAGCAGCGAGGAGATGCTGGCCGATGGGAACCTCGACCTGGTCGTCGTGATCCTGCCGCACTCGCTCCATGAGCAGGCCGCCCTGCAGTGCCTGGATGCCGGCGCGCACGTGGTCATCGAGAAGCCGTTCTGCCTCAACGTGGAGGAGGCGAACCGCATCGTTGGCCGCGCGCGTGAGGTGGGCCTGTCGGTCAGCGTGTTTCACAACCGGCGGTGGGACGCGGACTACCTGACCATCCGGGACGTGATCGACCGCGGTCTGATCGGCGAGGTGTTTCATGTCGAGTGCGCTCAAGCCGGCTACGGGCACCCGGGTCCCACGTGGCGTTCCGACAAGGCGGTCTCAGGCGGCGTTCTCTACGACTGGGGCGCGCACTTCCTGGACTGGATCCTCAATCTGGTGCCCGCGAGGATCTCCCACGTGACCGGCACCCGCCACGACCTCGTCTGGCACGGGGTCACGAACGAGGACTACATGAAGGTGGGCCTGCGATTCGAGAACGGGGTAACGGCCGAGTTCGTCTCGTCCCAGATCAGCGCGCTGCCGCAACCGAAGTGGCGGATCCTGGGCACGCTGGGCGGGCTGGAGGCGGGCGCGGCGAGGGAGGAGTTGCGGCTGGTGAGTTACGCGTCCGGCGTCCGCCACGAGGGCGTCGTGCAGGTGTCGCCGCGCATGGAATCGTGGATCAGCTACTACCGGGAACTCGCCGACCACCTGCTGTTGGGCGAGCCCAATCCGGTCACGCCCGAGCAGGCGCGGCGGGTGATCGGCGTCATTCAGGCCGCCGAGGCGAGCGCCGAGCGCGGGGCCGGCGTTCCTCCGTTCGAGGGATGCGAGTAGGCCCTTCACTCTTGCGAGTGAGGCTCGCTCCGCTCATTCGGTGACGTACGCCGCGTACAGGAAGACGTCGTCCAGGCGCTCGGATTCCCAATCGACGCGCAGCATGAAGGGAGCGGTCAGTCCTTCCACCAGCTCCCCGCCCCGCCAGCGCACCGGCACGCGGAGGCCCTCGCCTTCCAGCGGGACGCAGTCCTCCGCCGTGTAGCCGGGTATCGGCCGCATGCGCTCGTCCAGGAGCGTGGCCCGCAGCCGGTTGCGGGGGGAGAGCCCTTCCGCGTTGATGCTGATCCGGGCCGCGGCTCCCTGCAGGTCGATGGGGCAGGAGATGAAGTGGGGCGCTCCATACTCCGGCACCATGTCGCCGATGTGCTCGCGCCAGTAGAGCTGGTGGGTGTCCTCGCTCGGCTGCAGGTTCGGGCGCGGGTCCGGCACCACCTCGAAGTAGCCCATGCGGTCGCGCGGGAAACGCGCCACGTTCAGGTCGCCGCCGCGCCAGTTGGAGTACCAGACGAGCGACTCGTCGCCGACGTTGGCGAACCCCTGCCCCTGCTCCAGGCACGGGAAGGCGAAGTTGTCGGAACGGTCGATCTCGTAGCCGGGGATGAAGCGGAAGTCGGGAATGGGCTCCGAGAAGTGCAGGCCGTCGTTGCTCACCAGCAGGCCCAGGTCCATGCTGACGAAGCGGCGGTCGTTGGACTCTCCGTGCCACATGCCGTACACGCCGAGGATGACGTTGCCGCGGTCCCACAGTCCGGCGCCCAGGTGCACCTGCTCGCCGGCGTGGCAGCCGGCGATCTGCCGGTGCGGCTCCTGGTCACGGCGGAAGCCCAGGGCGACCGCGTCGCTCCAGTGGTCGAAGTCGTAGGAGACGAAGGTGACCAGCGCGCGCTTCGTGCCGACGTTGCCGCCCTGGCCGTTCAGCAGGTACCGGCCGCCGTGCCTGATCAGGCCGGTCGGCTCGACCGCGTTGTGCTTGAGAATCGGGTTGTTCGGGCCCTCGGTCCAGTGCAGGCCGTCCGGGCTGAATGCCGCCATGATGTAGTAGGGATGCGCCTCGTTGATCATCTTGAAGCGCCGCGACGGGTCCGGATCGTCGGGATCGTGGAGGACGGAGCAGGAGGTGGGCTCCTGCTCGGTCTCGAACGCGACGATGTTGTTGTGCTTGGAGCCTGCGAACTCGACCAGTCCGAGGTCCGGCTTCGTCCAGGTGACGCCATCGGAGCTGGTCGCGTAGCAGACGCGGGCCGGCGAACGGCGTCCGTCCAGCGTGCCGTGTCCCAGGTACCACAGCCGCAGCTCGCCGTCGACCTCGCACACCGCCCCGTAGTACTTGATCATGGCGTCGTGCGCGTCCGCGGCGCCGCGCTCCATCGCGACCAGGTGACCCTTGTAGGGATTCATCCCTTCGACCAAGCCGATCCGCAGGCGGTAGCGGAAGGGGACGGTCCGGTCGTCGTACGGAAACAGTACGGCCTCGGAAAGCGGCGTCATCAGCCCGCCGTTGTGGACGATCATCGCGGTTCCGGTGATAGACGATCCGCCGCCGCGGCGCAAGCGTCTGCGCTGAGCGCAGAGGACGGACGCGTCAGGCGACCACGTTCCAGATGAGGCCCGCGACCACCGAGCCTACCAGCGCGATGCCCAGGTAGGAGGCGAACACCCGCGTCTTCACGAGTGCCCACACCGCGATCGCCGCCGGGATGCAGCTCACGCCGCCGGCGATGACGAACGACATGGCGGCCCCGTCGGACATGCCCTGCGCCAGCAGCGCGTCGACCAGCGGCACGGTGGCGTAGCCGTTCAGGTAGGCCGGTGCCCCGACCACCGCGCCCAGCAGGATCGGCCACAGCCCGTCGCCGCCGAGCACGGTCGCGATCACCTCCGCGGGCACGTACCGCAGCATCAGCGCTTCCACCAGGTAGGCAAGCAGCAGCCACTTCCCCAGGAACAGCGCGTTCCGGACCGCGGTGTCGCGGAAGCTGTTGCGGCGCTCCGGCGTCCTCCAGAACGCCCACTCCGGGTGGCCGGCGAGCGCACCGGTGCCGCCCCCGGTTCCGCAGCTCGTCGCACACGCGCCGGCGGCGGAATCCGCCTTGAGCGGATCGGCGAACATGCGGCTCCCCGCGCACGCTTTCACCAGCAGGCCGCCGCCCATCCCCAGCGCCACCGCCGCCACCGTCTTTGCCGCGGCGAATCCCGTGCCGAGGGTGCCCGAGGTGATCAGGAACATCGCCGGGTCCATCAACGGCGACGCGAGCCAGAAGGCCATCACGGCCGACAGCGGCGCGCCGACCGCCAGCAACGCGGCGATGAACGGGATCACCTCGCAGGAGCAGAACGGCGCCAGCCCGCCGATCAGCGCACCCAGCGCGATCATCCGCATCTCGGGCCCCGTGAACGCCTTGCTCAGCAGCGCCTCCGCGCCGGTCGCGCGGAGAACCGCCACGGCCAGCACCGCGCAGGCGATGAAGACGCCGGTCCGCAGGATCTCCTCACCGGCGAACCGCACGGTGGGCAGCACCTGCGCGGGATCGATCAGGGCGAGCAGCGCCGGGATCAACCCGATCGCCAGCCACGCCTTGTCGACCCGCCGCCACAGACCGGGCAACGGTAGCGTCACGCGCTCCGGGTAAGTCACGGCCGAACCCGCGCTTGCGCAGCACGTCGCGTCGTCTCCGGTCTCGGGCAGCGTTACCGCCTGCTCACTCATGGTGGACTCCCGGACACGGGTGGGCGCTGTCGGTGCAGCACTCGCAGAGGAGATAGTCCGACAGGGCCTGCACCCGCGGATAGGCGACCGCGGCGCAGATGACGGAGCGGCCGCGCTTGACGCGGTTGACCAACCCGGCCTGGGTAAGGATGCGCACGTGGTGGGTCAGCGTGGAGCCGGTGACCCCGCTCCGCTCACCCAGCGTCCCGATCGGCAGGCCCTCCGGCCCGGCGCGCACCAGGACGTGAAGGACCGCCAGCCGCTGCTCCGACCCCAGTGCCGCGAAGGTGGACGCTGCGTCCTCGACGGCCAGAGTCGAGGGTCCGGTATCAGCCATATTTCTATAATTATCGAACTATAGAATCGGTGTCCACCCCCGGCTGGACACGTCGGTGGCTTCGTCAGTGGCCGCCCGAAGCGCCGGCGGCCGCACCCGCCGCCCCGCCGGCCGATATGGCTGCGATCGTCGCTGCCTGCTGGGCATCCAGGATCGCCTGGATCGACTGCAGGGCCGCCAGGTCGCCGGCGCTGCGTTCGCCGGCTCGCTCAGTGTCGGCGGACAGCTCGATGCCGGCGGCCAGCGTGAAGGCAACGGACTTGTCCGGGCGCGACTTGGCCTGCCGGAGACGGTCGCGGTTGTCGAGCACGCGGTCGACCACTGCCGCGGTGGGACTCTGCGTGAGTGCCAGGAGCGCCACCTCGTCATAGCGGCTCGGTCGGACCCGTTCCTCCCGGCTTCTCAGCCGCTCGGCGACGTCGCAGACCGGTCCACTCCGGCGTCGGTGCCGCGCGGGTCGACCGCAAGAAGCTGCGAGACGAGCTGGAGTTGCTGGCCGCGGGTGAAGTCGGCGTCATGCAGGCGGGTGTAGGCCCGTTCGATGTCCGCGGCCAGGACGTCGACCGGCTCGTCGCGGGAGGCATGCAGCGCCGCGGCCGGCAAGTCGCCGGCGTTGGTCAGCCACCGGTGCTCGGTGCGCCACCGGCGGTAGATGAGCGCCAGCCGTTCCAGGTCCTCTCCGGGCACCGGAGCCCCCTCACCGTGCAGGGCCATCAACAGCGCCGCCAGCGTCGGGCCGGTGCCCCGGCTCGGGATCTTGTGCTCCTTGAAGGCGTCGCGCGTGGCGAACACGCACTCGTGGACCGGGGCTGTATCCAGCCCGCGCCGCAGGATCATGGCGGCCACCACGTAGCGGATCTCCGACTTGAGCGGGCTGGACCAGCGGGCGCGCTTGCGCAGGTCGGTGGCCGCCTCCTCCAGCCGGTCGTAGCCGATGGTGGAGGCGGCGGCGCCCAGGCTCAGCGCGACGAACCGGAACGTCACCGACTGCGTCGACCAGCGCTTGCGCGCGCGCAACGCCTCGAACGTTTGCAGGTAAATGGCGACCGGATCGTCTGATGCGCTCATGGCCGGCAGCATAGGACGGGCCGCGCCGGAGTGTCAGATCGGTGACGGGGCTACGGATCGCGTCGGTTGAGTTCCAGCGCTTCTTGCAACGTGACCTTGAGGCTCTCCAGCAACGCCTCCTTGGTCCGTTCCTGGCAGTTGACTCCCGGTACTTCCTCGATCCAGCCGATCCACCAATCCGTGGTCTTCTTGATGACGGCCGTATATCCGTCTTGCATGAGGATGACCTCACCGTGGAGTCGATGAGATGTCCTGTCAACGTGCATGGTCCACGCTGCGGCGTCCTCCGCGGCCCTGGCGTCGCGTTGCAGTGGGATGCACCGGCCCGACCGCGCATCTAGAATGCGAGCATGGCTGAAACCACCAGAGACCTGATCGGCGACTGCTGGCTCACGAAGCCGGCGATCTACCGCACCGACCTGGACGCCTGCCGGCCGGCGGCGGCGCTGTATCCCGGCTCGCGCGCTCGCCACTGGCGCCTGCTGTCGTACCAGCTCGAGGGGCTGGCCGGCACCATGGCGCGGGCCGACGAGGAGACCAACGCGCCCGACCTCACCTATCCGCTGCGTGCGTCCGGCTACCACGCGGTGTCACTGGGGATGATGGCGGAGTCGTCGGAGGCGGTGGTGGCGCTGGCCCGGCTGAGCGGGGATGCCAGCTCCACCGTGCTCACCTGCCCGGTGACCGACCGCGCGGGGCGGCACCGGATCCGGGAGCTGTTCTGGAAAATCGCCGACCTGAGCGGCCAGGACCTCGTGATCGGCCAGAACAACCGGCGGATCGCCGCAGGCGACGCGCCCGGGTGCGTGCTGGGCGATCCTGTGCGCCTGGCCTACGTGAAGCTGGTCCCGCTTACCGAGGGGGAGGTCGCCACCTTCCGGGCCGACGCGGCTCGGCAGGACACCCGGCGGCTGTTCGGGCACAACGACGCCCACGGCCTGCACTACGCCACGCGGCCGACGGAAGCCGGCCACATCCGGCGCCGCATCGAGATGTTCCGCAACACGGATTTCTCGCGCCTGTACTGGGAGTGCGGCATGGGGGACCTGCTCTACTACCTGGGGACCGCCGGCCGGCTGCCGACGCACGACGGCCTGGACGACTTCGCGCGGAGCGGCGACCGCCTGCACCGGGAGAGCTGGCAGATCCTGCGCGAGCAGGGCATCGATCCGTTCCGGGTCGCCCGCGAGCACGCCCGCGACATGGGACTGGAGTTTCACGCGACCTACCGGCCGGCCGGGTTCCGGTTTCCGCCCGACCACGACCACTTCGACCACGGCGACTCCTTCTACGGGCGCCACCCCGAGCTTCGGGGCCGCGACCGCGACGGGCGCGAGACGCCTCGCATTTCCTACGCCTACCCGGAGAGCCGGCGCTTCGCGGTGTCGCTGCTGAACGAGGTGGCCACCGACTACGATGTCGACGGCATCTGCCTGGCCTACAACCGGCGGCCCCCGTTCAGCGAGTTCGAGCCGCCGCTGATCGACAGCTTCCAAGCGGAGCACGGCCGCGACCCGCGCACGCTGGCGGACGACGACGAGACGTGGCTGTGGCACCGCTGCGGCGTGCTCACCAGCTTCATGCGCGAGGTCCGCGCGGACCTGGACGAGGTCGCGCGCGCCCGGCAGCGGCCGCGCATCCCGGTCACGGCGATCGTCATGCGCGACGCCGCGGAGAACCTCTACTACGGCATGGACCTGCAGACCTGGGTGCGGGAGGGGCTGGTGGACACCCTCATCCCCTACACGTCGGCGGTGTTCCTGGACAGCGCCGCCGACTCCTGGGAGGACCCCCGCGGGGCGGACTGGTTCGTCGAGCTGACGCGTGGCACCTCCTGCACGCTGTCGATGAGCCTGCTGCCCCGCATGATGCCGCCCGGCCTGTACCGCGAACGCGCGGCGGGGCTGTATCGGGCCGGCGTGGAGAGCTTCTTCTTCTGGGACTGCACGCCCGGCCGCGGCAACTACACCGAGTCGTGGAGCGCCCTGCGGCGCCTGGGCCACAGGGAGGAGGTGCTGAGCTGGGCGGACGGCGGCCGGCCGGACCTCGGCCTCGCGCGGCGTCCGCTGACCAGCCTGGACGGGTGGGACCTGTCGTACGCCACACCGGGATAGCCTGTGGGCCCGGCGCGGCTCACCGAGCTGAGGTTTCGCTGGCTGGAGCCGACCCTGGAGGGCGCCCTGCGCTGGGACTGGGCATTCAGTAGCCGGCTTCCTTGTCCACCAGCCCCAGGAGGGGCCGGCCTTCCCGAAATCGGCGCAGGTTCTCGACGAGGTGGTCCGCGAACCGCCGCTGCGTCTGGGCCGAGTTGGCCGCGTGGTTGGAGAGGATGAGGTTGTCCAGTTCCCACAGCGGCGAGTCCGCAGGCGGCAGGCCGTGCTGGATCTGCAGGTCCGCGCCGGCGATCCACCCCTCGCGCAGCGCGCGCACCAGCGCGTCCAGGTCGAAGAGCACGCTCCGTCCGGTGATGTCGACCAGGTAGGCGGTGCGCTTCATCGCCCGGAACTGCCGCGCGGCGAACAGGCCCTCGGTGAGTGGCGTACGCGGCACGCAGACGACCACGAAGTCCGAATCGGCCAGCAACTCCTCCAGCCGGTCGGGGGCGAGCCAGTCCGCCAGGTGAGGGGACGCCTTCGCGCTCCGCGAGCAGCCGATGACGCGGGCGCCGAAGCAGGTCGCCAGCCGCGCCAGCTCCATGCCGATCCGGCCCAGGCCGACGATGCCGACCGTCTTGCCGCGCAGCTCGTGCGGGGCGACCCAGTCGTGACGCC
The DNA here is from genome assembly GCA_965208175.1 of Spirochaetia bacterium. Classification (GTDB taxonomy): domain Bacteria; phylum Spirochaetota; class Spirochaetia; order SZUA-6; family Bin103; genus CATQHW01. Next base: position 889,147 of record CBDBOG010000003.1, read on the forward strand.
GCTCGCGTTGCTGCCGCAGGTAGGCCGGCAAGCGATAGGTGAGCGCCAGCATCGACGCCATGGCGTGCTCGGCGCCGGTCACGTCGAAGATCCCCTTGACGCAGGCGACCGGGATGGGGCTCGCGACAAGCTCCGGGATCAGCACGTCCTCCACGCCGCCCGTGCACGCGTGAATCAGCTCCAGCCTGGGGGCGCCGCGCAGCAACTCCGCATCCATGCGGCGCGCGATCAGCACGCGGGCCGTGGCGAGGTGCCGCCGTATCTCGGCGCGGTCCTCGGTCATGGTCAGCCTGATGCCGTTCATGCGCCGGATCCGTTCGCCGACCTCCGGCAGCACAAGCATCGACAGCACCTCGATCGGTTCGCGGTCGGTCATGGTTCGTCTCCGTCTCTGTCGCGGAATGCGGTCACCCTGAATGCAGCGCGCCCGACGCGCACGACTTCCGTCGCCATCCGCACCGCCAGCGCCACCGCGTCCGGCGCCGGCAGATCCGTGCTCAGTCCGTGCAGGAGGCCGGCACTGAACGTGTCGCCCGCACCCACGGTGTTGGCGCCGGCAACCGGATCCGTCGGCACGTGCTGCACAGTGCCGTCCGTCGTGCCGACCGTCGCGCCGTTCGCCCCCTGCTTCACGACGGCGCAGGCCGGGCCGCACTTCAGGACGTGCCGGGCGAGCGCCGCCGGATCTTCCACCGAGAACCACGCGGCCAGCTCGGACTGCGTGGCGCTCAGGCAGTAGACGCTGGAGATGAGATCGAGCATCGCATCTCTTTCGACGCGCTGCGCGAACCAGGGGCTGGGGTCGAACACGATCCTCACCTGCCGATCCCGCAATTCGGTGAAGAGGTCCTTCAGCGCCCGGAAGTCCGCCTCGCCTACGCCCGAGTATCCGCTGGCAAAGAACCATCGCGTGCCCGGCACGGAGCGCAGGCCTGGCAGTGAGGCCCGCCAGTCGATCGGCTCCCCCGGATACACGAATCCCGATCTCAGCCCACCCTCCGCTGCCGAGATCACGCTGACCGCCGTCGCCGCCGCGTCGGGGCCGAGCACTTCCACTCCTGCCCTCGCCAGGCGGTCGCGGAGGACGGTGCCGAACAGGTCGCGCCCGAGCCGCGTGTTGAGCTGCACCGGGTGACCGAGCTGGGCCAGCAGGTAGGCCGGCCATCCCGCTCCCCCTGCCAGCGTAACCGAAGGCTCTGCTTCCAGGATCCGGAGCTTGGCGTGGACTGCGCCGATCGCGGCCTGGAACATCACGTCCACTGCGCAGTTGCCGGCAAGATGGATCGGCGTTAGCACCGGCTGTCGGCCTCCAGTCCGCGCACGCCCTGCTCGACGAAATTGCCCAGACCGAGCCCGGGCCGGCTCGACAGCCGCAGGCGCCCGTCGACCAGTTCGGGCGGATGCTCGACGATCTCGAACTGGGCGATGTGCGCCGGCACCGCGGTGCTCTCGGGCAGCGCGTCGAAGCCCGGGTACTCGACCATGCCGCCTGCGCCGACCGAGGCCAGGATGTGCAGATGCGCGCCGACGGTCAGCGCCGACCACGGGCCGTGCGGGACACATCGCATGCCGCGCTCGCGGGCATTCACGGCCACCTCGAACGCCTGCGTCACGCCCATCTGGGCAGCATCCGGCTGCACCACGTCCACCGCTCGCTGCTCGATGAACGGCTGGAACTGGTACACCGTCGACAGGCTTTCGCCGGTGGCGATGTCGATCGTCGTCCGGTCGGTGACTTCCTTGTGGCCTGCCACCTCGTGCGGCGGCAGCGGCTCCTCCAGGAAGTGACAGTCGAACTGCTCCGCCACGCGGGCTGCACGCAGCGCGGCGGATGCGCTCCAACCGTCCGACCAGTACGCCGGGCAGCCCACGTCGAGCATCAGGAGCACGTCGGGTCCGATGGCGTCCCGCACCGCCGCCAGCCGGTCGCGGTCTTCGTCGCCGAAGTGCGCGCCCCAGCCGAATTTCAGCGCGTGAAAGCCGCGCTGGACGATGGCATCGCTCTCGGCCGCCAACCGATCCGGACTCTTGAGCGTGGCGGCGTCCTGAAATGCCGTGCCGCTGGCGTAGGCGGGCACTTCCTCCCTCCCGGATCCGGGCTGGGATTTTGGCGGGGCGGTGGAGGCGGCTCCGACAGCGTCCGCGTCTGCTCCGCCGAGCAGCCGATGCAGCGGCAGGTCGAGGAGCTTGCCCCTCAGGTCCCAGAGCGCCATGTCGATCGCCCCCATGGCGTTGACCGCAAGCCCGCCTTCCGAGCCGCGCCCGCGCTGCGCTTGCCACCTCTGGAACATCGTCCGCCACAGGCGCCGCGGCTCCAGCGGATCCTCGCCGATCACCAGATCGGCCAGTCCACATCCGCGGACGATCGCGTCGATGGCCGGCACCGGCGAGCCGGTGGCGCCGATCCCGGTGACCCCCGCGCCGGTGGTGACCTCGATCAGGCTCAGGACGCCTCGGGTGCCGCCTCGGACGCGAACGTCCGTGACCCGCGCCGAGCCGGCCGTCATCGAGGAGGGAGCGGCGACCCGCTGCCGTCGAGCCGGGCCACCCGCAGGTCGATGCGGTCGTTCGCCATGCGCCGGTCGGGCCGATAGCGGCAGGTCCAGTAGTTGACGATCGCGCTGCCGTCCTGCAGGAAGCAGACGCCGGGGTTGGTGAACGCGCGATCCGGGTCCGATTCGATCACGCTCCGTCGCTGCCACGTGCGCCCTTCATCGCGGGAGACGGCAAGGCTGAGCGGACTGCGCTTGCCGAAGTGGCTCCCGAACCCCGGGTCGTACTCGCCGTCGTTCCACAGCAGCCACAGCTCTCCGCTCCGCGGGTGACGGGCCAGCTCCGGGCACGACTCCGGCGCGCGCAGCTCCGTCGCCTGGGGCAGCGACCAGGTCATGCCTTCGTCGCGCGAGCGGCAGGAGAAGACGCTGCCGAGCTGGGTGCGCATCACCATCAGCACCGAGCCGTCGGTCAGCGCCTCGATGTGCGGCTCCATGCAACCGCGGAGCGGCAGCCGCACGGCAGCGCCTTCCTGCCAGGTCTCGCCTTCGTCGTCGCTGATGACGCAGCGCGCCTGGATGCTCGCCTCCGCGGTCCAGAGCTCGCCCACGTGGTGCTCGACCGGGAACAGCAGCCGGCCCGACGGCAGCCGCGTGACGGCCGAGCTGGCGGCTCCGAACGGGCGGTGCTCCCAAACGATCCTCCGGTCGCTGAAGTGCTCCCCCTCGTCGCTCGAGCGTGCCAGGTAGCCGGTGCTGTCCACCGCCTGGCCGGCGCCGATCGCCTGGTAGGCGTAGTGGAAGAGCAGCAGGTCGCCGCGCTGCGAAGGCAGCAGGGATGGGCTGTAGACGTTGACCTGGTCCGGGGCCGGCTCTGCCACGATCCGTTTGTCGGTCCAGGAGCGGCCCCCGTCGTTCGACACCACGGCCACCAGCCTGTTCGGGGCGTCATCACCGCCGCCGCGCGGACTCGCCAGATACTCCTGGTAGATCAGCAGAAGCGACCCGTCGCGGCGCGGATAGACGGCGGCTTCGGAGTTGCGCGGGTGGTCTGCCGACGCCGCCGCAACGGTCATGACAGCGACCCCAGGCATGCGAGAACGCGGCGCGATCCGTCCATCAGAAACGCGTCGTCGCTGCCCACGCCGACCAGCCGGAATCCCTGCTCGACATACCCACGGGCGGTGGCAGCATCGTGCGCGTAGGCCATGCCGGGAAGGACGCGGTGCCGTCGACACGCTGCGAGCACCGTCTCGACCGCCTCGACCACGCGCGGGGCAGCGAAGTCCAGGTGGCAACCCAGGCTGGCGGACAGATCTCCGAGACCGAGCAGGGCGGCGTCGATGCCCGGCACGGACAGGATCTCATCGATGCGCTCGACGCCTCCGCCGGTCTCGATCTGGATGGCTACCACGGTCCGGTCGTTCGCGGACCGCAGGTATTCCGTCTCGATCCTGCCGTATCCGGCGGCACGCCTGGGACCCATGCCGCGGCTGCCGAGCGGGGGATACCTGCATGCGTCGACCGCGGCCTGCGCCTGCGACCTGTCTTCGACCATCGGAAACACCACTCCGTCGGCGCCACAATCCAGCACGTGTCCGGCCAGGCTCGGCTGACCCGGCGGCGTGCGCACCAGCGCGGCGGCCCGGCTGCCGTTCATGGACTGCAGCAGACGCTGCAGCGACTCGATGGTCAGCGGCCCATGCTCCAGGTCGAAGAGGAGCCAGTCGAACCCCTGGTGCGCCAGCATCTCGGTCACGTCCGGGTGACCGATGGAGATCCAGGTGCCGACCGAAACGCGGCGGGAGAGGATGCTGTTCTTGAGCTCCGACAGACGCACGTGGCCTCCAGGTCACTCCTCAGATGACGGCCCGTACCTGCGCCAGGTAATGAGCCATCTGCGCGGCGGTGTCGATGAAGATATCAGGATTGGCCTGCAACTCCTCGTACCCGCTGAACGCATGGGACCACTGCCCGGCCGCTTCGTCGATGTAGCAGGACTGGTGCCCGAGAAGAAGCCGCCGTCGGCCTGCTGTGCGTCCACGATGCGGTCGGCCAGATCCCGTTGCACCCGGTGCAGCCGGAGCAGGAACCGCCCGGCCCGCTGCGCGTGCTGCAGATGGCCGGTGGCAAGCAGGGCGATGCCGCCGTGCGCGGTCGTCGCGGGGTCGATCAGGCCGGGTGCTTGAATGCGGTAGCGGATGCCGCCGCACGGGTCCTGGAAGCGAGCGAGCGACCTGGCCAGCGGCACGGACAGGTCGGTCCGTCCCCACGTCGCGGCGCCGCGTATCAGGTAGGGAGAGACGTAGAGATCGCCGACGTACGGCAGCGGCTCGACGCCGACCGTCCCGGCGGCGGTCAGGTGCTCGCGCAGGACGAAGTCCAGGCAGCGATTGGCGCAGCTCCAGTCCTCGGGCGACCCGCCGCTCAGCAACCCGAGCGGTTGCGAGTAGTAGCCCCAGATCGAGCCGGCGCCGGCGGTCGACCCGTCCCGCCGCTGCCGTCCGCGCAGGAACCTGCCGGCCCGGCTGAGCGCGGCGCCGTACCGGTCGTGCGCGGCTGCCGGTTCGACCTCCATCGGGCGACGATAGATCGGCCCCGTGGCCGGCACAAGGACGCGGGCGGCTCTGGTGGACTGGACCGGTCGGTCGGCAACGGGGTAGGCTCCGGCCTTCACCCGCGTGGTGAGGTGGCCGTCACCGACTGCGTGGCACGCTCTCGCCGGCGCGGGCACAACGCATCGCACACGGAGGATGAGCATGCACAAGCGATCAAGCAATCTCGTGGCCGTGATGGCCCTGTTGGCGCTCTGGCTGGTGCCGTCGATGGCATTTGCCGAAGGGCAGGCGGAGGGTGCCGCGGACCAACCGATGGAGATCACGTGGCAGCTGCGGGAAGAGACCTCCTATGCGGCGCAGGTGGCCGAAGAGATCTTCAACGTCCGCATCCTCGGCAACGGCATCTGGAACAACGACCGGGAGAAGATCGACCTGATGTTCGCCGCAGGCGAGGCGCCCGAGGTCTTCTCGGCTGGCGACGACCAGTTCCATTACCGCGACGGGCTGACCCGCGAGATCCCGCTGGCGATGATCCAGGAGCACGCGCCGCTGCACTACCAGTGGATGCTCGATCATCCCATAGCGCTCAACATCAGCAAGAGCCCGGACAGCGACGATGCCTACGTCGCCCTGGTCGGGGTCACGATGTCGACCAACGTACCGCTGATCGGCTTCTGGTCGACCCGCGCCGACTGGGCCGAGAACGTCGGGCACCCGATTCCGGACTACTACGAGACGCGCTGGAAGGTCAGCACCGAGACCGACCGCACCTGGTTCGTTCCGGCCAACCTCACGCTCGACTGGATGGAGGAGCTGATGGTGCTCTATCGGGACGGCGATCCCGACGGCAACGGCAAGATCGACACCATTCCGGCGAGCGCGTCCAACGTCATCCCCTGGAGCTTCACCACCCTGTTCGGCGCCTTCGGCCTGCCGATGTACTCGATCACGGTGGGCACCGGCGGCGTGGCCAACTACCAGGACGAGAACGGCGACCTGGTGCTGCAGCCGGTTTCACCCCGCTACAAGAAGTTCCTGGCCCACCTGGCCGACTGGTACGCCAAGGACCTCATCGACAAGGAGTTCCCGACGATGAGCCGCCAGGACCAGTGGCAGAAGGACATGGCCGGCATAGTCGGGGTGCAGTTCATGAGCAACTCCACCTACGTGAACCCGACGCTGGAGCGGCCGCCCAACCACGCGACCCTTGAAGAGGTCGCGGCCGGCGCCAGCGTGGCGATGATGCCGCCGCCGATCGGTCCCGAGGGCTACCAGGGCGTGCAGGTCTACCAGGCGCACTCGCCGATCAGCAACTGGGCCTCGCTCAAGATCCGCCACGACGTGAGCGACGAGAAGCTGGCCAAGATCCTGCAGATCTGGGACTGGCGCCAGCATGACCCGGAGGGCTGGATGATCAGCCAGTTCGGCAAGGAAGGCGTGCACTTCACCTGGTCCGGCGAGCCGGGCAACTCGAAGCCGAACCGCGTGACGGAGGAGGACGTCGTGGCGAACCACCCGGACGAGCCCAAGCTCGGCAGGTTCTTCCACTATCCGTACGGATATCACATGGACATGATCCGCTGGATCTATTCGCCGCAGTTCGTCCAGATCTGGGACAACTGGTTCGCCCCCGGACACTCCGAGTACTACCACACGCGACCGTACAAGTGGGACCTGTTCACGGAGACCGAGATGAAGGCGATCGCCGATCGCCAGGGCGAGGGGCTGAACACGCTCGCCAACGAGTTCTTCATGCGGGTGGTGACCGGGCAGGTCGACCTGGACGCCGAGTGGGACGCCTACGTGGCGCGCTGGATGGCCGAGGGCGGCGACCAGGTGTACGAGGCCATGCAGAACTCGATCATCATCGAGGCGCTGCACGAAGGCCGCATCGAATACTGATTCGCTACTTCGCCTGGCATGAAGGGGATGGGCCCGCCGGTCCATCCCCTTCCGCTCTAGGCTCCCGGGATTGAGGCCGATGCGGGCATCCGCGGTCGACATACAGATACGCGACAATCTGCGGCGCGAGCGATGGAGCCGCGTGCGGCGCATGCGGCTGCTCTACCTGTCGATGCTGCCCGCGCTACTGCTGCTGCTCGTCTTCAACTACCTTCCGATGTACGGCATCGTCATCGCGTTCAAGAACTTCCAGGCAAGCCGCGGCATCCTGGGCAGCCCCTGGAACAACTTCGAGAACTTCGAGTTTCTGTTCGGCAGCTTCCAGTTCCAGCGGGTCATGCGCAACACCGTCATCATCAGCCTGCAGCGCATCGTGTTCGGCTTTCCGGCGCCGATCCTGCTGGCCCTGATCATCAACGAGTTCGCCAACTCCTGGTGGAAGAAGGGAATCCAGTCGATCACCTACCTCCCCCACTTCATCTCCTGGGTCGTGATGGCCGGCATCCTGGTGGAGATACTGTCACCGCAGCGCGGCATCATCGGGTACCTGTACACGGTGCTCGGCAGGGACGCGCCGCTGCTGCTCACCAACCAGAGCGTATTCCGGCCCATCCTGATCGCCACCGACGTCTGGAAGGAGGTGGGCTGGGGCTCGGTGATCTACCTGGCGGCGATCTCCTCCATCGATCCGACCATGTACGACGTGGCGCGGATCGACGGCGCCGGGCGGGTGCGGCAGGCGACCGCCATCACGCTGCCGTCGCTGCTGCCGGTGATCACCATCCTGTTCATCCTGCGGCTGAGCTACATTCTCGATGCCGGGTTTGAGCAGGTCTTCAACCTGTACAACCCGCTCGTGTACGAGGTCGCCGACATCATCGATACCTACGTGTACCGGGTCGGCATCCTCTCGCAGGAATTTGAGTTCGCCACCGCCGCCGGCCTGTTCCAGACCGTCGTCGGGGTCGCGCTGATCGTGCTGGTCAACGCCGTGATCCGGCGTTTCAGCGACCACGGAATCTGGTGATGGCGGTGCGGCGGTTCGGGACGGTCTGAGATGGCCAAGCAGATGATCGACCAGGGGCTGGTCGAGGTCGACATCGGCGGCGCGCGCGTGCGCCGCGTGTTCGGCTACCAGCGCCAGACGGCGGGGGAGATCGCCTTCAAGGCGGCGGCGTCGGTGGTGCTGCTCCTGCTCGCCCTGACCTTTCTCTACCCCTTCTGGTTCACGATCATCCTGTCCTTTTCCGGCTTCAACGACGCGCTGACGCTGGGTCTGCACATCTGGCCAAGCGAATGGAAATTGGAAGCCTACGAGTTCGTGTTCACCGAGAACGTGATCGCGGTCGCCTACTTCAATTCGATCGTCCGCACCGCCGTGGGGGGCGCGCTCACCGTGGTCGTCACCTTGATGGTGGCCTACCCGCTGTCCAAGAAGAACCTGCCGGGACGCACCGGGATCACCATCTATATCCTGGTCACGATTTTCTTCTCCGGCGGGTTGATCCCGACCTATCTGCTAATCCGTTCGCTGGGACTGCTCGACAGGTTCATCGTCCTCATCCTGCCGATGCTGGCGGTCGGCTTTTACATTCTCATCGTCCGCAACTTCCTGATGACCATCGACATCGCCTACGAGGAGTCGGCGCTGATCGACGGAGCCAACTACCTGGAGGTCCTGTTCCGGGTGATCATGCCGCTGGCCAAGCCGGTGATGGCGGTGGTCTTCCTGTGGGCGGCGGTCCGCCACTGGAATGCCTGGTTCGACTGGCTGATCTACATGAAGAGCGACTCCAAGCTCGTGCTGCAGATGATCCTGCGGCGGCTGCTGATCAAGGAGCGTGAGCTGCTGGAGCAGGTCATCGAGTTCGGCGACCCGGGGGACTTCACCAACCAGCAGCGCCTGCCTCCCGAGGCGCTGAAGGCGGCCACGACCCTGATCACGATCGGGCCGATCATCCTGCTGTACCCGTTCCTGCAGCGCTACTTCATCAAGGGCATCTTCATCGGCTCGCTCAAGGGCTGAGCCGGTACCGCCAGGCGTCGCCGCGCATGTGCCGCTCGGCGTCCACCCAGAGCCGCGTCATGCGCAGGATCAGGTCGTCGCCGGTGCGCTCCTGGTGCACCTCGAAGTTGCGCAGGCGCACGGGCGCGGGGTCGTCGTCGCGCCAGGTGTCGATCTCGGTGACGCTGTCGCGGATCAGCAGGAAGCTGTCCGGGTCCACCTCGCCTGCGACCAGCGGATAGTCCGGACCGTTGCCCTCGGGGTTCTCTTCGCACAGGTTGCCGATCCAGTAGTAGCGGCCGTTCGAGTGCGGGACGATCGTGGAGTAGGAGGCGGGCGAGTGGAACGGCGTGCCGTCGGTCCAGGTCCAGGGCGCGATGCCGCTCCAGGTGAGGCAGCCGTCGTCCGAGGTGCAGTACCACTTGTGGCCGGGCAGTGACGGATTGCCGGCGTTGCTGCCGCGCATCACCATCAGGAATCGTCCGTCGGGCATCTCGGCGACCGCCCCCTCGCTTACCCCGCGGGTGGAGACATCGGGCTCCAGGACGACGCGCTCGCTGACCTGCCAGCGCAGCCGCCTGCCGTGCCAGGTACCGATCAGGACCATGATCTCGTGAAAGGAGAGCGCGCCCGGCGGACAGAACAGCGTGCCGTCGGGTTGCAGGCGGGTGATCTGCACGGGGAAGATCAGGCGCCCCGCGCGATCGAAGAACGGCACGTTGGCGAAGTGGACGGCGTTCCTGCCGGTCCACACCGCCTGCAGCGGATGGGAGGGATCGTATTCCTCTCCCTCCTGGATGATCCGGTCCTCGAACAGCCAGGTAAGGCCGTCGTCGTCGGAGACCCGGTAGGTGGGAAAGGTGTAGGTGAGGGCTTCCAGCATGTGGTCGGTCGGCATCACCGACGTGCCGTTGAGCGCCACCACCAGCCCGCTGGCCGGATCGGTTACCAGCGTGCCGTAGCCGGTGCGCACCATGCCTGACGGGGTCACGAAGCTCGTCTGGTAGGGCTGATCCTCCGACCAGGATGCGCCGTCGTCGTCCGAGTAGCTCAAGAGCACCAAGTCGTAGATGTCGTTGCCGATCTCGCTGAAGCGCTGCCGGAGCAGCTTGGGCTCGTGGGCGGTGCGGTAGCCGACGATCTCGTAGGCGGCGGCGACGTCGCTGCCGCGATAGCTCAAGGTCCGTTCGCTGACGGTCATGTGCGCCCTCCTTGCCTACAGGAGCAGCCGGTAGTGATAGGCGTCGGCGCTCCAGACGTCGCGACCGCCGCCCTTGGCGCCGAGGCGTGTCAGGTAGAGCTCCAGGTCGCGGGTCTCGCGGTTCTCCAGCAGGCTGAAATTGGTGAGCTGCAGGGTGTCGGCGTCGTGCTCCGGGTCGCGCCGGTCGATCACGGTGACGGTATCGCGCCTGAGCGCGACGCGTTGCTCGTCGATCTCGGCGATCTGCAGCGGGTGGCGCGGCGCGTTGGCCTCGGCCGGCCGCTCGGCGATGTTGAGCACGCAGTACAGCTTGCCAGTCCGGGTGGGCCGGATGGTCTTGGCGAAGGTGGCAGGCGAGGAGAACTGCCCGCCGTCGTCGTAGCGCAGGTCGGTGATCGGGGTCCAGGTCAGGCCGCCGTCGGACGAGGTCGAGCACCACTTGCGGCCGGGGCACTCCAGGGGGTCGAGCCCGGCGTTGGAGCCGCGCATGATCAGCAGCAGCCGGCCGTCGGACAGCTCGCTCAGGTCCAGCTCGACCAGTCCGCGGGTGGAGGTGCGCCGCGGCAGGAAGATCGGCTGCGAGGTCTGCCAGCGGTAGTCGCCGGCCGCCGCGTCCCAGCGGCCGACGAAGCAGATGACGCCCGCGACGCAGCCTTCCCGGTAGGTGTTGGGGAACACCACGGGGATCTTCTCGTCCTCCGCGTCGCGGTACGGCACCGGCACCGTGGCGCTGATCACGACGGTCCCGTTGCTGGCGACGAGCGGGCGGCCGACGTACATCTCGTTGCGCCGGAAGAAGGTCGGATCGCCCCAGTCATCGGGGTCGAAGTCCGGCCCGGACTCGTACTTGAGCAGGCGCGCGTCGCCCCACGTGCGACCGTCGTCGGCCGACAACTGGTAGAAGCCGTGATCGGCGAAGCGCCGCTCGCCGGTCCAGAGCAGGTGCAGCGCCTCCCGCGGATCGCCGCGCAGCAGGCGCTGGAATACCGGCTTGATCAGCATGCCGGACACCGGATCGTAGGGCCCCGTGCCGCGCTGGCTGGCCCCGCCGGACTCCGTCACGTCGCCCTGCCGCGGCCGCTCCTCGTACAGGAGCTCCCAGTCGCTCCAGGTCTTGCCGTTGTCCCGCGACTCCCGGCTGCGCGCCCGGTAGTTCCAGTCGGACGAATTGACCAGCGCCCTCGTCTCCTCCAGCCGCAGCCCCTGGCCGATGTAGGACACGGAGCAACTCACCGCCACCCGTTCCTGGCCCGAGGTCGCGTACCGCTCGCGCTCGACCTCGCAGATGGGTGCCATAGCCGTGGATCCCTCCATCCTCACTACCACGCCGGTTGCGGCATGGCAAGAGCGGCCGACGGGCGCTAACGGGCGCGCCGTGGCGTAGTACCATCTCATGGATTCCGGCAGGAAGCGTGTCAGGCGCACCGGAGGAGGATCATGAGAACCCAGGGAGATCCGAATAACGATCTGAAATCGGTGCTGACACATCTATCCGAACACGGATACGCGGTTGTTGAAGGAGTGCTCAGCAAAGATGAGGTCCGGTACTACCGGGGTATCGTGGCGGAGCTCTTCGAACGAGAACGACGACAACCCTTCGAGCCGGAAGACGGTCCCGCGTTGTCGGGAGACGACCAAATCGAAGCGTATCTGAAGGAAAGCTACCAGATCAGTGAAGCGGAGCAGGCGCGACTCATGCGGCGAGTCCGCCATACCCGTGCCCAACAGCAAGACACGCCGTGGCCCGTCCCTCCTGCGGCGGTCGTCAAGAATTTCCTTCATTTGCCGACCCTGTTCGATCACGACCGGTCGCAGCGAATCTGGAACGTCGTGAACAAGGCGCCGGCTTTCGGGAAACTGATAGAACACCCCGTGGTGCTGTCCCTGGCGCAGGAGATCCTAGGAGCCGATTGCGTGCTCGCCGACTGCAGCGCGACCAGCATCGGTCCGCATACCGACGAAGGGGGAGCGTGGCACGTTGATGTGCCGCTCGGTCAGTTGCCGGAGCCCTTGCCGGACTTTCCCCTGACCATTCAGAACGCCTGGATGCTCGATGATTTCACGACGGCCAACGGTGCCACGCAGATCGTTCCCGACAGCCACCGCACTCGCAGAAAGCCCGCATGGGGAGGAGAGCAGGAGAACCGAACAAAGCTGACCGGGCCGGCCGGCTCCGTCGCCATCTGGCTTTCGAACACCTGGCACCGATCGGGACCGAACGCCACGGACAACCCTCGTCGAGCGATTCTCTGCTACTACTCCCGCTCTTGGATGAAGCCGTTTACCGACTACACGTCGATAGCCCCGGAGGTGGCGCAAACCTTCTCGCCCGGGTTGCGCTATCTGCTGGGATTCTCGGCGAGTGCGCCCGTGCGCGGGTAGCGCGGCCAGGCGGTCACGTCAGGTTCCCGCTCAGCGCCCGCACCAGCCACGGCACGGCCACGGCGTGCTTGAAGTTGTGGTTGGGCACGTCCACGTTGGCGTAGGTGAAGTACTCGTCCATGGTCAGCCCCTCCGGGATCTCGTCGTCGTCGTGGATCCGGGCGTCAGCGTCGGCGTACCGCGGATAGTGGTGGATCGCAAGCAGGTGACTCGAGCCGCGTTCCCGGTACGCGCCGCGGACCTGGTCCAGGTGCTGCCTGGCGCCGCCCTCGGTCATGATCAGCGGGCGGCCGGCCAGCGAGCTCAGCAGGTCGGGAAAGTCGAACCATCTGAACATGCCGGGGACGACGTGCCATAGCGGATCCACGTCGCGCCATTGCCCGTCGCGAGGCAACCCGAGCACCACGTGCCGTTGGCGGACGTGGCAGAGAAAGTCGTTGAACACCAGGGCGGCCAGGCTCGGGTCCAGCACGGCCATGCACATCGCCGGCTCCGTGCCGAGGGAATGGCCGCTCACCGCCACCCGCCCGGCATCGACGAACGGCAGCGACCGCAGCCACGCCAGCACGTGCAGCTTCTGCGACACCGTCAGCTCCACGTAGCTCCGTCCCAGCCGGATGAGTTGCGCGGTGAGTTTCACCCGGCCGCTGTTCGGGGGCACCCCGGCGTGCAGCAGGTCCAGCTCGCCTATGCCGGGGTTGTCCAGCGCCACGGCCACCAGTCCCGCCTTGGCGTAGTACCAGGCCATGCGGTTGGCTACGGGGTGCTTGTTGGGCGGCTGTTCCGGCCGCAGCTCCGGCTCGCCGGCCAGCAGCTCCTTGCTTGAGGCCGAACCGGGGAAGCACATCACGGCCGCGCCGGGCTGCGCATCGTCGACCGTGTCCGGCACCAGCATGAGCAGCGGCACCACCGACCCCGGCTCCGGGTATGCCTCCCATTTCTCCAGGCGGTAGCCGTCGCGACGCTCGCTCCACAGGCGAACCGGTGCGGGCTCTGGCGGCGTCCTTGGCGCGATGAGCTCGGGAGTAAGCGCCAGCAGCTCGGCGAGCTTGGCGCGCACCCGTTGCCGCCACTCGGCAAACCCGGCGTCGTCCAGCCCGGGCCGGTAGGCCAGCCGGCCCTCAGTGCTGCGCAACAGGTGCTGGCAGAATCCCATGGTGGTCGCTTGCCGTCCGTCGGCGCGATCGGCCGGGTAGCGTGCTTCACTCATGTCAGGCACCGTATACGTGGAGCCACCAGCTGCAGAAGCTCGCCGTTCTTGACGCCTGCCCACCCCAGCTCGGCTACCGTATGTACCCCATGACCGGGAAGTTCGTGCCGTAACCATGGAGGCCGGCACTCATCGAGCAGTACGCGCATCGGCAACCAGGAGATCCTTGGCCTGTTCCAGGACTGCTATAGCATGGCTGCGCGTAACGGTAGGAAAGTCGTCGAGGAACTCAGCGAGCGGACGACCGGCCTCCAGATAGTCGAGCAGTGTTCGAACCGGAACCCGCGTCCCGACAAAGACGGTGGCTCCATCGAGAATATCGGGGTCACTGTGGATGCCACTCCTTTCCTGGCCCACCAATCACCTCCATTTTGGCCGTGAACCCTATCATGTAGGGGTCTTCAGGACTCCGTGTCGGAGCTGATCCTCTCGAAGGCACGGTTCAGCCGTGCGGCGCATGCCGATGACGGTGATGAGCTCGGCAGACGAGCCTTAATGCGGAGCTCCGCATTACGATTGTAATGCGGAGTCCGGGATAATGCGGAGTCACGTAGCCGAAGGTCCGATCTGGCAAGGATTTGAGGCGCGAATCGCTCCGCATTATCCCGGCGCCAGGAGCGAGGCGATCAGCTCGTCGGGAGGCTTGAATCGCCCGCGGCGCAGCTCCGGCGGCAGCACCGCTTCGACGGCCTGCAGCTTCTCGGTGGGATCCACGCGCAGGTAGACCTCGGTGGTGCGCACGTCGGCGTGCCCCAGCCACAGCGCCACCTTGCGGATGTCTGCGGTAGCCTGAAGCATGGTGAGCGCGCAGCTATGGCGGAGCTGGTGGGGCGAGATCGAACGTCCCGCCAGCGCGGGGCAGACGGTCACGGCTGCCCGCACGTGCTTGTGCAGGACGTACTCGAATCCGGCGCGGCTCATGGGCCTGTCGGTGGCGTTCAGGAACAGCTCCGGCGCTGAGTGCTCGCCGCGGACGGCGAGCCAGGCCCGCAGGTCGGCGGCGGTTTGTTTCCACAGCGGCAGACAGCGCTCACGGCGGCCCTTGCCGTGGACGCGAAGACTCGCGGTTCCCCGCAGCGACAGATCTGCCACCTGCGCGCTCACCAGCTCGGACACGCGCAGAGCGGCAGCGAAGCACAGATGGAGCATGGCGCGGTCGCGGATGCCGATCCGGGTGGTGATATCCGCGGCGTCCAGAATCGCGTTGATCTCTTCGATGCTCAGGTGGCGAACGAGCGGCTGATCATGGCGCTTGGCGGGGATGGCGAGGATCTGCCTGGCTTGCTCCAGCGCGGCCGGGTGACGGAACTCGACGTAGCGCATGAAGGACTTCACGGCTGCCAGTCGGACGTTGCGGCTGGCCGGGCTGCCACCACGATCCACCTCGAAATGGGTCAGGAAAGCCACGACGAGCGGGGCGTCGAGGTGTTCAAGATGAAGCGCCGACGGTCTGATGCCGAGCCGTTCGGCGGCGAAAGTGAACAACAGGCGGAACGCATAGGCGTAGCTCTCGCAGGTATGCGGGCTGAAGCCGCGCTCCACGGGGAGGTAGGTGCGCAGGAACTCGCAGATCAACGGTGCGATGGGAGTCATGTCAGCCTCCCGGCAACCAGACTCTCGCCCGCCGCGGCGATGTCAGCCATCAAATCCGGGGTCGCCTCCAGGTACCAGTAGGTGTGGACGACGCTGGAGTGGCCGAGATAGGTGGACAGCGCCACCATGTGGCGCGCCACCGATTCGCGCCGAACCGCACAGCGTTGCAGGGATCTGGTGGCGAAGGTGTGGCGCAAATCGACCAGTCGCGGTCGGCGCTGCCGATCAGGTGCGATGCCGGCGAGCCGGACCACTCGCTGGAAGGTGGTGCTGGCCGTCGGCGTCGGGATGCGCCGGTGGTTCGCCGACACGAACAGATGGTCGTCGGCGATGGCGACACGCTGGCGCTCGTGCAGGTACGCCGTCAGTGCCTCGACCGTGCTCGCATGCAGCGGCACCAGGCGGCTCTTGGCGAACTTGGTCTGGCGGATGCGCAGCACCGCGTTGGGGAGCAGGTCGTCGAAGCGCAGGTCCAGCGCCTCGGAGACCCGCAGGCCGGTGGCCGCGATGAGCCCGATCAGCGTCGCATACCCGGTCGGTCGCAGCGCGTAGGAGCGCCGCAGACGGTGCGCCGCGCCCAGCAGTTGGGCGATCTGGTCAGGGGTGTAGATGTAGGGAGGCTGTCGGACCACCCGGACGTGGAACAAGCGCTCCGGGGGCACCTCGTGGGCCGCCTCCTCGGCGTGCAGGAAGCGGGCCAGCAGCACGACGTCGTGAAGTCGAACGTGGCGCGCGTGCGGTGAGGACGCCTGTGCTGCCCACTGCACGGCGGTGGCGGCGCGGATCTGGGTGTCCCCCTGATGCGTGGCGAACCGTGCGAACGCCTGCAGATTGCGCTCGGTGTTACGCAGCTTGAACCCGAGCGTTCGCCGCAGTGCCAGATAGCGCTCTACGTGGCCGCTCAGCATGATCGCACCCCCGGCCACGGCTGGGCGATTTCGCCCAGCAGGTCGAAGTCGACCTTGGCGTAGTGGGCGGTCGTCCTCGGCGAGCGGTGCCTCAGGACGGTGGCCACGCCGTCCAGCGACACCCCCGTGCGCAGCATGGCGGTGGCCGCCGAATGGCGCAGCAGGTGCGCGCCGTGGTTGGGCGCCTTGATTGCTGCCCGACGAAGAGCTGCACCCACGACATCGGACACGGCCTGTCGAGTCATCGGGCGCCGTGGCGCCAGCACCGAGATGAACACCTGTGGGACCGCCAACGGCGGGCGCCCGCGGCGCAGGTAGGTGAGGATGGCCTCGCCGACCTGCTGCGGGAGCGGCAGCCACTGGTGGCTGCGGCCCTTGCCGCAGACGGCGATGCGCCCGTTGTGCCAGTCGATGGCGTCGAAGCTCAGCTCGGCGACCTCGCTGGCGCGCAGCCCCAGGCGGGCCAGCAGGAGGATGACCGCCCGCTCTCTGAGCCCGGCCTCATCCTCGTGGCCGCACGAGTCGATGAGCTTCTGCAGATCCTCAGGTTCAAGGAACCGAGGCGTGGCCGCCAGTTGGTAGGACGCGAAGCGCGGCACCGCGTACCGCAGGCCGTCGCAGCACTGCCCGGTGGCGGCGAGGAACCGCAGGAAGGAGCAGGTGGCCGTCGCGATCAGCTGAGCCGTCTTGACCCTGTGACCGTCAGACCGCGCGATCACGAAGCCGCGAACCGCAGCGGCGCTGTAGTGCGCCGGAACCACTCCCAGAGCCTCGACGAAATCGGCTGCGTAGCGCTCGTAGCGTTCCATGGTGCTGGGTGTCACGCCCCGGTGTTGCAGCATCCACGTCCGAAACTGCTTCAGCAGTGGCCAGCGCTCGCTCGGCGTCAGTGGCTGCTGAGCGACCGCCACGACACCTCGCTCCCTCAGGAACCGGATCAACGCCGCAGCGGCGGCCAGTGCGTTTCGATTGGGACTGCGCTGGTAGCGAACCCGACCGTGCTCGCACAGCTCCGTCCGGCACGCCTCGTATCCGGCCACGAAGTCCCCGTCACAGAACGACCGCTCGGCGAGCCAGTCCGTCCATGAGGCCAAACTGCGCAGCATGAAGCTCCGCGTGTTCGCCCGATAGCCGCGTTCCCGCAGCCAGTCTGCAAAGTCGTCGACGTAGACGCCCGCCGGCCCAGGACGGAGTCGGCGACACGGGTTCGCCAACTTGAGATGGTCTTCAAGCATGGAATGCCTCCTTGCTTGAAGGGGCG
Organism: Spirochaetia bacterium; assembly: GCA_965208175.1. GTDB lineage: Bacteria > Spirochaetota > Spirochaetia > SZUA-6 > Bin103 > CATQHW01. The sequence goes on from CBDBOG010000003.1 coordinate 906,659, forward strand.
GGATAATGCGGAGTCCCGGCTACTGCAGCGACCCGCCAAACCCCGCTAAACCTGACTGAATCCCATCGGATCAGCCGTTCCCAGCCACCTACTCCGCATTATCCCGCGCTCCGCATTAGAGTCTCAGATTCTCCGGATCGGCACCGCCGCCCAGTGCATACGGCAGGATGTGGTCCATCTCGATCATATGTCGTGAGTTGCAGCGCCGTCCGGTGTGCTGATCGACGTAGCTGCAGCGGCCCCCGTCCCGTTGCCACACTTGTCGTTTCACCGCCGCCGGAATCGCACGGCCCGAAGCGCGCGGCTTCGCCGTCGAAGTGAAGGCGCCGGGCGGTTTCCTTCCGCCGGCGGCGCGGCGGCCCGTCGCATCCTGCCGGCTCGCTTGCGGCGTCCGCTCTTCCGCCCGCTTCGCTGTCGGAGTGGTGCCGGTGGCCGACGCCGTGTCCTGCACGAGCGAGTGCGGGGAGGCCGGTGATGGTTGACTCGTCGCCCCCGCGGTCCACTCCGCTGTCGGAGTCGTGTGGACGTGGATCGCGGCGTCCTGCACCGCCGAGGCGTGATGGCGTTCGCGTGCGGACTCCTTCGCTGCCGGAGCGGGCTGGGATTCTCCCGGTGCCGACCCGCTGCGGGTACGCGCGCGGCGCGGCGGCCGGCTCGGGTCGTGGCGGTCGAGCGCCTCCTGCACGATGAGGCCGACGAGCTGCCCCACGGTCATGCGTGGGTCCACGTGCGAGAGCAGCCCACGCAGGTGTTCCAGTCCTTTCTGGCAGTCGGCGTCTATGACGGCCTTCAGCTCGTAGCGCCCGTCGCCGAGCGGGCGCACGCGGTCGGCCGGCGGCCCCAGCTCCGGATCCAGGTCGGCCAGCATCCGGCGGACGTGGCGCGCGCTCTTGCCGGACGCTTCCTCGACCAGCTTCTGCCTTCCTGCCGCATCGAACACCAGCGGCGGCGCCGGCTCGGAGTGGCTCGGCGGTCCCGGCGCGGCATCCGCCACCGGATCGGCGGCCGGCGCTGCCCCAGGCGGCGCGGTCGACGCGGTCCCGGCGATCGCGCCGCGCCGCCGCTGGCGGTCGAACGCCCACTGCAGCTCGGCGGCGGCGCTCAGCGTCAGCGAGCCGTCGCGCAGCCGCTCGCGCGCGCCCGGCTGGTCGGCGCACAGCCGCACGGCGCCGATACGCCGGCCAGCGGCAGCGTCGCTGTAGCCGAGTTCGCGCACCGCGTAATCGAACAGGCTGGAGCAGCCGCGTTGAAGAAAGAGACGGCGGGCCTCGATCTCGGTCAGGTGGTCAATGATGGCACCCTGCAGGTGGCGTTCGTGGCGGACCAGCGTGGTGGTCTGACGCAGCAGCTCCCGGTCGGAGAGCACGCCGATGGTGGAGGTGATCGCGGGGCGGACGGCGCTCGCAGGAGTGGCGGTCTTCATGGGGTAAATGTACTACTGGTTTTTCAGATAGACTTTATTGCCCGGCCCGGGACGTGCCGGCGATGCGGGCGCAGCGGGCGCTGAGAGGGGTGCTCGGCGGCCGAACAGGCATCCGAGCTTCCGGGAGGCCAGAAGGGGCGCGAACGTGCGCCGGCGTGGCACCTCGCAGGCGCATAACCCCCGTCAAGACCCTGCGGCAAGATTCCGCGATCTTTTTTCGCGCGCCCGCTGCCGGGCCGATGCCGGCAGCATCAGGGACCGGACGACCTCGCCGCCGCCGACCTCATGGACTCCCATCCACGCGCCGCCCATGTCGGGCCTCCGCATGCGCGAAGTCGCAGCGGAACAAGCGCAATTTCTCGGTGACCGCTGCCGCGACCGCGGCCCTGACCTGCTTGAAGGGGATCCGCGGATCGGAAACGGAGGCGCCGTTCGCGTAACAACGGGCAAGCGTGCGGCTGACGGCTCGCCGGATCCAGGTGTCGATGTTGATCTTTGCCGCGCCGCAGCGGATCGCGAAGCGCGTCATCTCGTCGGACAGGCTGGTCCCGCCGTGCACGACCAGGGGCACCGGCGATGCGCTTCCAATACGTGCGATGAGATCGCGGTCGGGATTGCCGGTACCGACCCCGGTGCCCGGCGCGTTGCCGAACGAGCATGCCAGGTAGTCGATGCCGGTCTCGGTGACGAATCGCTGCACGTCCGCAGGGTCCGTGTCGAGCTGGGCACCCGCTCCCGTCTCTTCATCCAGCGTCTCGCCGAGCTGTGCCTCCAGGGCGACCCCGTGGGCTCGGGTGACCTCAGCCGTTTCACGCACCCGAGCGACGTTCTCGGCGTATGGCAGCATCGAGGTGTCGATCATCACCGAGTCGAACCCGGCGTCGATCGCCCGTCGCACGACGTCGAGATCGGAGCCGTGGTCCAGATGAAAGTAGAGCGGCATCGTCGCCTGGGTGCGCGCTGCCCGCATGAGCCCGGCGATATACTCCATGCCGGCATAGCGCAAGGTGCCCATCGAAACCCCCACCAGGCAGGGAAGCTGCGCGTCGTTCGCGGCGTCGACGATGCCGTGCAGAGTGTCCAGGCTGCTCATGTTGAACTGACCCATCGCCCAGCCCTCTCGTCGTGCCTGGTGGATGAGATCAGCCACCGTACCTCTGTCGTTCATGGAGCCTCCTCAGCTCATTGATCTTCGCCGACGGCGCGGAAGAGGTCGAACGCCTGCAGGGCTGCACCGAGCAAGGCCGTCTGGGGCAGCGTCGAAATGGCGACCTCCTCGATTCTGACCTGCGGATGAACGAGCTTCGCGACCCTTTCGTGGACGTCCCCGGGGTCGGGCCACTTCTCGGAGACAGCTCCGCCACCGATGACGACCGTGCCACAGTCCGCCAGTGTCAGCGCGTGGCTCAAGGCCCGGGCGAGGGCGTCATCTGCCGCTGCCATGACGCTCTGCGCCCACGGCTCGCCTCGCGATGCGGCCGCGACGACCGCAGGCCCGTCGAGTGAGCGGCGTTTCGGACCGGGAGGCTGGGCCAACCGGGCGATGCCGCGACCGGACGCATATTGGCAGAGGCACCCGTAACCACCGCAGGAGCAGGGGGCATCGGCGTCGGCGGACGACTTGAGGTGGCCGAAGGTGCTCGCCGCACCGTGCACGCCGCGCCAGAGCCGTCCATCGAGCACGAGGGCGTGACCGATGCCGGTGCCGATCGTGACATAGAGAAAGGTGGGTTGGCGTCGCCCGACCCCCAGCCGGATCTCCGCGGAGGCGGCGGCGAATGCATCGGTATCCAGCACCACCGGGCATTGGAAGCGTTCGTGGAGAGCACCCGCCAACGGGACATCCCGCCAGCCGACGTTCAGCGCTTGACGGACGGTGCGGCGGTCGTCGCCGAGCACCCCGGCGACGGACACGCCGATCGCTTCCACGGGTTCCTCCGCCCGGTCGCGATACGCGACGAGGAACGCCAGCAGATCGCCCAGAAGCAACGGCTGGCCGGCAGTGCGCGCGGCCATCTCCGCCGGCTGCGGTGGCTCCGCCGGCGGACGTGCGGTGGGAGGGTCCGGAATCAGCAGCGCACGCGTGCGCGTGCCGCCTATGTCCACCGCCAGCACCGCCATCGTCGCGTTGCGCTCGCTCAGCCTTCGCGCAGCCCGGTCAGGGCCACGCCACGAACGAAGTTGCGCTGCAGCAGGATGAACATCAGCACGAGCGGCAGGGCGCCGAACACCGCCACCGCCATCACCTGGTTGTAATTGACGTTGAGCTGGTTTTCGAACAGCGCCATGCCCAGCGGCAGCGTGCGCAGCCAGTCGCGGGAGACCACGAGCAGCGGCCACAGGTAGTTGTTCCAGTTCCAGACGAAGGTGAAGATCGCGACCGCGGCCAGCGCCGGCAGGGAGAGCGGCCAGATGATGGTGGCGAGGATGCGGGGCTCGGACGCACCTTCGCTGCGGGCGCTGTCCAGGAAGTCCTGCGGGATGCCCAGGATGTACTGGCGCATGATGAAGATGCCGATCGGCGACAGCGCCGTGGGAAGCGTCAGCCCCAGGTAGGTGTTCAGCCAGTGCCAGCGGTGAATCTGCAGGTAGAGCGGCAACGCGATCGCCTCGAACGGTATCACGATCGTGGCCAGCACCAGGACGAACAGCAGGTCGCGGCCCGGGTAATGGAAGCGGGCGAAGCTGTAGCCCGCCGCTGCGCTGAGCAGCACGGTGATGGCGACGCTGGCGAGCGACACGCCGATGGAGTTCACGGCGTAGCGCCCGAACGGCCGCGAGGTCAGCGCCTCGGTGTAGTTGCCCCACCGCAGGGCGTCGGGCAACCAGCGGATCGGCAGGGTGAACACTGCATCCGGCGCCTTGAAGGAGGTGCTCACCATCCACACCAGCGGCAGCACGGTCACCACCGCGGCGACGACGAGCAGCAGCAGAACCGCCACGCGGGCGGCGGTCCGACTGCCCTGAAACCGCAGTGCGCGGGGTTCGGACCGCTTTCCACGTGCGTCGGCCGATCGAGGCGCATCGGCCGCACGGCTAGCCATGCTCCGCCCCCCGCAGCACCCGGAACTGCAGCACGCTGAAGACCAGGATCATCGCCAGGTAGAGGATGGAGATCGCCGCCGCCTCGCCGTACAGGCCGAAGTTGAATGCCGTCTTGTAGATCAGCAGGGTCATGATCTCGGTCGCGGTTCCGGGGCCGCCGCCGGTCATCACGTGCTGCAGGGCGAAGGTGCGAAAGCCGTTGATGACCGAGATCACCATGACCAGCGCGATCGTCGGGCGCATGTGCGGCAGGACCACCCACCGCAGGCGCTGCCATGCGCCCGCGCCTTCGATCTGCGCCGCCTCCTCGTGGGCCGCCGGTACCGCCTGGCGGCCCGCCAGGAACAGGATCATGTAGTAGCTGGCAGCGTGCCACCAACTGGTCATGATCAGCGCCAGCGGCGCGTACGCGGACTTGGTCAGCCACGCGATCGGCTCGCCGGCCAGGAAGGGATCGAGCAGCGCGTTGACCACGCCGCGATAATTGAAGAACAGCTTCCACACCAGCGTGACCGTCAGCAGCGGCACCACGGTGGGCAGGAAGAGCACCGTCCGCCACGCGCCCGATCCGCGGCGCGTGTTGAACAGCAGCGATGCCAGCCCGAAACTGACCAGCCAGACCGGGATCACGGTGCCGAACACGTACACGACGCTCACCCGGAGCGAGTTGAGAAAGGCGCTGCTGCCGAGCACGCGCAGGTAGTTCTCGATCCCGACGAAGGCCGGATTCGGGCGCAGATCGTAGTCGGTGAGGCTGAAGTAGAACGCGCGCGCCATCGGATAGAGGCTGAATGCAGCAAGCAACGCGATGGCGGGAAGTGCGAACAGCAGGCCCCACATGGCCTGTCGCTGGGACTCGCGCTGCATCGTTCAGCGGCTCCGCGTGCTGGCTCGACGGAACGTCATGTGGGTTGAGACACGAACGGCGCGGAGAGCGCCGGCCCGATGGACCGGCACCCGCGCGCCGTTCGGGATGGTCGAGTGCGCTCTACTCGCGGCGAAGCCGGCGCATCTCGTCGGCCGCCTTGCGGAGCGAGCCGGCGACGTCGCCGTTCTCGGCGAACTCCTCGATCGCGTTCTTGATCAGCTCGCCCTCCTGTGCCCAGGTCGGACTGCGCCAGACGAAGCTGCCCGTGGCGTAGCTCTGCTCGTACACCTCGACGCCGCGCAGCGCGCTGCGCACCTGCGGCAGTTGGAACATGCCGAGCCGCCCGTTGATGTAGCCCGCGACCTCGTACATCTCTCCCGGCGTGGAGAGCAGCACGTCGAGGAAATCCCACGATTCGCTTGCGGCATCGGAACCGGCGCTCACCGCCAGCGCGTAGGTGTGAATGAACGTGTGCGGGTTGTCAGGGTCGCGCTGCGGAATCGGCGCCACCACGAAGTTCTCGAACACGTTGGGTGAATTCTCCCGCCACGCCGCCGGCGCCCACGGGCCGCCCATGACCACCGCCTGGCGCTCTTCCATGAAGTCCTGGAAGGCGTAGACCGGACTGGCGGTGGCGATGTCCGGGCCGCCGCGCCCCTCGGTGATCAGCCGGTTCCACGTGTCCTCGAACGCCTGGACACAAGCCTCCGAGTCGATCGCGACCAGGTTGTCATCGTCGATGACGTCGCAGCCGTACTGGGTGGTGACGTTCCAGAACTGCTGGGCGTACCAGAAGGAGTCCAGACCCCAGACCCAGTTGAAGCCGATCCGCTCGATGGCGCCGTCCGCGTTCCGCATCTCTACCGAGCTCAGCAGGTCGAAGAACTCGTCCCACGTCGCGGCGCGCTCCTGCCACTGTGCCGAGAGCGCCGATGCGTCCAGACCGGCCTCCGCGAACATCTCCTGGTTGAGGAACAGCACGAACGTGTTGAACTCGGCCGGCACGCCGTACACCTGTCCGTCGAACACCATGCCCTCCAGTGCCGGGTTCACGAACAGATCGACGACGTCCTGCTGGGTGCTCACGCCGAATGCGCCCGGATCGACCGGAGCCAGCCAGCCTTTCTCGAAGAATTCCGGAAACAGGTAGTCGAGCACGTTGAGGATGTCCGGCGGATCTCCGGCTGCGATGGCCGCGCGCAGGCGCACCTCGTAGTCGCCGTGCGGATACTCGATGATGTCGATCTGCAGGCCGGGATGGTCCTCCAGGTACTTGGCCGCCTGCTCGCGCATCCAGTCGGTGGCAACCGTGTAGGTGTGATGCCAGAACGTGATGGTCTTGTCGCCGTCTTGAGCAAAGGCGAGGCCGCCCGAGACCAGACCGACGCAGAGGGCCAGCAGTACGATCTTGTTTCTCATCGTCCGAACTCCTTGGGTGAGGTCTTGCCCTCCGACCGAGGGCCATCCCCGGAGGGTAGCGGGGGCTCCCGAATCGGTCAAACTGATGGCTTCGCACGCTGCCGGGCATCTTCGAGAGCTCGGCAGGTTCCATTTGCGGGGTACCATGCGGGTATGGCTCCACCGATCGAGATCGTCGCCACTGGCATCATCTCCCGCAGCGCCAGGCACGGCGCGTTCATGCCCGTGATCACGCCGCTCGCGGACGGCACGCTGATCGCCGCCCAGCACGTGGGGGAGTCGCTCGGCTCCTCGGACAACCACATCGAGGTGCTGCGCTCCGCGGACGGCGGCCGCACGTGGAACAACCAGGGCGGCATCCATCCCCGCAACCCTCCGCGCGACGGGTACACCTACCGCGGGCCGCACATCCACACCGTGCCCGATGGCAGACTGGTGATGACCGCCGGCCGCTTCGAGGCCACCGATGACGACCTCTTCGACGCGGACACCGAGTCGCTGCAGCGCCCGGCGATGCTCCTGTTCTGGTCCTCCGATCTGGGCCGCACCTGGACGCAACCGCAGGTCGTCCCGGTGGAATTCCCCCCGGACCGCTACACCTGCAACGGAGCGGGCGGCATGTTCCAGTTGGCGCCCGACCGCTGGATGTATCCGTTCGAGACGTGGAAGCCGAGCGGCTACGAGGGCGCACCCGACCAGAAGGCGGGCGCGGTGTTCTCGGCGGACCAGGGGCGCACCTGGGGCGAGCTGACCATCATCGCCGACGACCCGCGCGGCGAGCTGCTGTGGTGGGACCAGCGATCCTGCGTCCTTGCCGACGGCCGCATCTACACGCTGTTCTGGACGCACGTGTACGGCACCTCGGAGGACCTCAACACCCACTGGGCGATCTCGGAGGACCAGGGCCGCACGTGGTCCGACCCGCGCCCCACCACGCTGCGCGGGCAGGTGAGCACGCCTATCGCACTGCCCGACGGGCGCGTCGCCACCATCTACAACCACCGGCACGAACCGCAGGGCATCCGCGTCGCCCTCACCGCCGACCTGACCAACTACGACCCGGACTCGGAGATCGTCGTGTTCGACGCGGGCGCCGAGGCCACGCTCGGCACCCCCGACAGCGACAACTTCCTGGCCGAGCACATGCTGATCGCCTTCGGAAGACCGGGCGGCACACGGTTCCCGGACGGCGACCTGATGACCTGCTACTGGTGCACGACCGAGGGGGTGACCCATACCCGGTGGGCCCGGCTGCGCGTGCGCTGACGCGTGATAGGCTTCGGCGATGTCCTTCGAGTTGACCGGGGCGCAGCGCGAGTTTTTCGCCACGTTCGGCTACCTGCACCTGCCGGGGCTGTTCGCGTACGAGTCCACGCGGATCGAGGACGCCTTCGAGGAGCTCATACGGCGGCACGGCGGCGACGGCCATGACGGCCGCGAGCGGCTCTCGGTGGCGCCGTTCCTGAATCACAGCGAGTACCTGTGCAGCCTGCTGGACGACGAGCGCCTGCACGGCGTCGCCCGCGCCGTGTGCGGTGACGACTACCAGTACTGGAACAGCGACGGCAACTATTACGTGGGCGACACCCGCTGGCACTCGGACGGAACGCTGTCCAACCCCGTGGGCTTCGTGAAGCTGGCGCTGTATCTCGATCCGGTGGATGCCCAGAGCGGCGCCCTGCGGGTGATACCGGGGAGCCATCGCGAAGGCGAGCCGTATGCGGAGATGATCGACGAGCAGATCCGCGGTGAGCGGTTCTGGGGAGGATTGCCGGGCGACCGGATCCCGGCCGTCGCCCTGGCCAGCCGGCCCGGCGACCTGGTGCTGTTCACCCAGTCCCTGAAGCACAGCGCGTGGGGTGGCGGCACCCGCCGCCGCATGTTCACGATCAACTACACGCGCGCGATAACGCCCGGGGTCCTCGGGCGGTACCGCGACGTGATCGCCAGCCACGGCTACCGCAAGGCGGACGTGTTCGGCGATCCGCCCGGCCCGCTGCTGACGGGGGCGTCCGCCCGCCGGCTGGACCACCTGAGCGCGCTCCGGGAGCACATCCCGGACGCCGCCTGACCGACCGCCAGGAGGAACCGCACGTGGCCGACAGACAACCGTTCAGCGAAGTCGCCGGCAAGTTCGCCGTGGTGACCGGGGCCGCCCGAGGTCTGGGACAAGGCACGGCAGAGACGCTTGCCGCGCACGGCGTGCACGTGGTGGTGGCCGACATCCTGCCCGCCGTGCACGAGACCATGGACGGCATTCGCGCGGCGCACCCCGACAACCGGGGCTACTCGCAGGAAACGGACGTGTCCGACGAAGGGGCGGTGCGCGACCTGGTGGAGGGCGCCGTCAAGGAGTTCGGCCGACTGGACATCATGGTGAACAACGCGGGCACGCACCTCTCGGAAGGCCCCGTCGCCGACATGGATGCCGAGGTCATCGACCGCATCTTCGCGGTCAACTTCAAGGGCATCTTCTTCGGCTGCAAGTACGCCGCTCGCCAGATGCGGGAGCAGAAGGGCGGCACGATCGTCAACCTGGGGTCCTATGGCGGCAAGCTCGGATTTCCCGAGTACGCCGCGTACTGCTCATCGAAGGGCGCCGTGCACACCCTGACCATCTCCCTGGCCCGCGAGATGGCCCCCTACCACGTCACCGTCAACGCGCTCTGTCCGGGGCTGGCCGCCACCGAGATGCACTGGAGCTTCATGCGGGCCGAGGCGGCCAGCCGCGACATGACCTTCGACGAGTTGAAGACCGAGGAGCTCGAAAGCATACCCCTGGGCCGCTACGCCGAAGGCCGGGACATGGCCGGCACGATCATGTGGCTGGCCTCCGGCGCCGGCTCCTACGTCACCGGCCAGTTGTTGAACCTCAACGGCGGCCTCTATTTCGCCTGAACGTGCGCATCCTGGAGGAGGCCGTGGCATGACCCTGGGCTTGATGGCCAAGGACTGCGAGATCCGCGTCGACTACGACAAGCTGCGCGCGGACCGGGTCCGCAAGACCAACGAACAGATGCAGAAGGACGGCATCGCGACGCTGCTGGTGTTCGATCCGGACTGGATCCGTTACATCACCAGCACCAGGGTCAACGACTGGGCCAACAACAAGCTGCTGCGCAGCGCCCTGATGGTGGCCGGGCAGCAGCCGGTCCTGTACGAGCTCGGCAGCGCCATCGCCGCCAAGAAGAAGCTCTGCCCCTGGATCGCCGATCGGATGGTGCCCTCCATCGGCACGTGGCGCGGCGCGTTTCCCACCGCCGTGGGCATCGAGAACGCGAAGAAGTTCGCGACGATGGTCAAGGACCACCTGACGGAGTTCGGCGTGCAGGACGAGCCGGTGGGCATCGACCTTGCCGAGGTGCTGATGATCCGCGCGCTGGAAGCCGAGGGCATCCACGTGGTCGATGGCCAGCAGACCCTGCTGGATGCCTCCAAGATCAAGACCGACGAGGAGGTCGACCTCATCGAGACCTCCATCTCGATCGTCGAGGCGGCGTTCTGGGAGGTGGTCAACCGCACCCGGCCGGGGGTCCGCGAAAGCGACATCGCCGGGTTCATGCGCGAGACCATGTATCGCCTGGGCGCCGAGGAGATCCAGAACATCAACGTGATCTCCGGCGACCGCGCCTACCCTCATCCGCACGACTTCTCCGACCGCATGCTGCGCATGGGCGACATGCTCTACATCGACGTCGTGAGCGTGTTCAACGGCTACAAGACCTGCTACTACCAGACCTTCGTGGTCGGCAAGCCGTCCGCGGTGCAGCTTGACGTCTACCAGAGGACCTACGACTGGCTGTTCGACGCGGTCGCCAGGGTGAAGCCCGGCGTCAGCACCGCGGAGATCGCCGAGGTGTGGCCCTCGTACGAAGACCTGGGCCTGTCGAGCGAGGCCGAGGCGTTCGCCCTGCAGGTCGCGCACGGCATCGGCATCACCCACTGGGGCAAGCCGGTGATCAGCCGCTTCTTCTCCTTCGATCATCCGGAGGTGATCGAGGAGAACATGGTGATGGCGTTCGAGACCTACTGCGGCCAGGGCAACGACGCCGCCCGCATCGAGGAGCAGTTCGTGATCACCGCCGACGGCGTCCGGCAACTCAGCAAGTTCCCCTCGGCCAACCTGATCTCCTGCCCGTGCGTCGGTGCGCTGCTGCCGGGCATGGAGGGAACAAATGGTCCCGCTTGACGCCGGCATCGCGTCGCTCGGCAACTGGAAGCAGATCGGCTTCGTCGCTCCTGATGCCAGGGCGATGATGGATCGCCTGAGCGCCGTCGGCTTCGGACCGTTCCAGGTCTACCGCGTCGACAGCGGCGACTGGGAGGGGGTCACCTATCGGGGCGCCCCCGCCGAGCGGTACGCGCTCGAGGTCTGCATGGCGGCCGGGACCTGGGACGTGGAGATCATCGTGCCCATTTCCGGCGGCGGCAGAACCATCTACAGCGAGTACCTGGAGCAGCAGCCGGCCGGCGGCCTCCACCACATCGGCGCGTACCTGGCCGCGGATCAGTACGACGCCGCCTACCGCTACCTGGAGGGCCTCGGGTACGCGCAGATTCAGGGCGGGCCGATCCTGGGCATCGACCGCAACGGCCGCTTCGACTACTTCGAGTCCGACGCGCAACTCGGGCTCACCCTGGAGCTCCTGGACATGCCGGAGGTCTACGGCACGCCCGGCTACGAATATCCATAACGGAACTGATGACCAGCTACTGGTGCCCGACTCGGAGGTGTGATCCGTTACCCTCTACACCGACTGTGCCGGCGCACTCGGATCCGAACACCATCCAGGGAGTTCCATTCTCCAGCAACCCACAGCTCGATGCAACGCAGCAGTCCCGAAACGCGAAGGAGTGAAGCTCATGCTCAACGATCAGGGTTATCAATCTCGCCCCCTGGCCGAATGGATGGAAGCGATGAAATCCGGCTTGGTCGCGTTGCCAAAATTCCAGCGCAGTTACGTATGGGACACCCCGAAGGTCAAGGACCTGCTCTCCGCTTTGTTGCGAGGCCGTCCCGTTGGCACACTTCTGATTATTGCGGACCACCCGACGCGCTTCAGCTCAAGAGCCATAAAGGGAGTTGGTATACAAACACAGCCTTGGGATCCCCGCAGACACCTCGTCCTTGATGGCCAGCAGCGCCTCACTGCTCTCTGGAGCGCGTTTCTTGGGGATCCTCCACTGGTCGTGAGTGTCAGGGATTGGAGTCACACACCCCTTGAAGCGCTGGCGGTCAAAACACCGACGGAGGCGGAACTACCTCGAGACCTAACCGACATCCCCGCTACTCGCCTATATGAGAAGATTTGTTTCCCCTTCAGCATCCTGGGGATAGATGGAGTCACTCAAGACGTCAACGCCTGCTGGAAGTGGTGCAACGAAGCAGTGAATAACGACGGCGACCGCGCGATGGATCTGTATACACGAATCAATCAAGGTATCGGGGAACGGTTACGCGGCCGCAACCTCTGGCATCTGCGCCTACTTGATGACCTATCGAGAAAGGACGCAATCGATGTCTACGTCAAGACAAATCAAACGTCCGCGGTAATCAAGAGATTCGACATAGCTGTCGCCCTTTACGATGCCGACACCGGAAAGTCCCTCCGAGAAGAGATCATTGAAATCGTCGAAGATCTCACAGACGGCGGCCTAATAGGCCGCTTCTTCGAATCACGAACCGACGAGCCTCTCATTCCCGAACTGGGCGAATTACTGCTGAAAGTCGCATCCCTCTGGTCCGACGTGGCACCTACGGCGGGGAATTACACAAAGGAGCGCGTGTTGACGACACTGCGCGGGAGGCTGGAGGAGTTCCGTCCGGCGTTAGCGTGGTCTCTCAAGTTTTACACAGAAGAAGGTATCCCTGACAGTCGATTCGTTCCTTCTGACGTCCCGCTCCGAGTACTTCCCGCACTCTACAGTATTTCAAACGAGAACGTTGTTCCCGGAAAGTTTGCTGGAAGGGTCAGGCGGCTCCTGCGTGCGTACCTGTGGCGGTCCTTTCTCACCGGGCGCTATTCTCGAAGTGTGAATACGCGCCTGCAAGAGGATTATGAGAAGTTGAAAGCCGCGTTGACGGCAATAGGATCGCTGACTGTTGACTTGAAACAGGTGGCGCCCATTTTCGATGAGAAGAGATATCCACTTCCGACGAGAGAGCAGATGTCTGCACTGGACGAACAGCCCTTGCCATCGCCTAAACTCAAGAGGACGATTTCACGAGGCTTGTTCGCAGTAGGCTTGCGACAGGCGCGCGACTTCGCGACCGGACGGCCCTTCACCGTTAACGACCGAGGTCGTTGGGATTATCATCATCTATTTCCGAAGCAGTACCTACGGGACAACGATGTAGAAGAGAGGCGGCGCGAACATTGCCTAAATTTCGCTCTGCTGACGGACAAGACCAATCAACTGATCCGTGCGCAAGGGCCGCATGAGTACCTGGCGGAAGAGTCGGCACTCGCGAAAGAAGTGGGCGGTCGTAAGGAATTGAGGAAGCTCGTGGAAACCCACCGGATACCGTTTGACGCACTCGCACGGAACGGTTCGAAAGAGGTCGGGGATACGTACGCGGAGTTCATCGCGAAGCGTAGTGAGGTAATTGTCGACGACATTCGTAAATTGGCGAACGGAATGATTCCGTAGAGGCTCGGGGCGTCGGCTGAAGAGCGTATGGGAAACGGAGGCGCATTGGACTCAACATAACGGTTCAGACGTGACGGTCAGCAACTGCAACTTGAGAGATCAGCCGTTTGACGACCTCGGAAATTTCATCGAAATTCAGTACGCCCATCTCAATGGACGAAGAGAGATTGCTGAACCGGCGCAGCAGCGTCGATAAGGTTGGAGTGTTCTGAAGAGGAGTGTCGGGTTGCAGGCTCATGTGCGTCGCTAAGGTGTTGACGAGCGCGTCTTGGACATCAACCGACCCGAAGACGGAACCCCGAGACACTATCATTGTCACGAGGCGCTCCCAATACTCCTGGCTTCGACGTACGACTTCAAGCAACGAGTCACGGGATTGGACTTGGGAGCCGCGCTGGGTGATCCGTGATACTAAGCGTTCCCGCCACCATGCGCGCCCAAAAGTGGGATTCACGAATACGCTTCGGTTACCTCGGGCTGCGGGAAGGCCGCTCATTCGCCGAAAGACCGTTCTTACGCAATCGTCGATGGATCTAGGAGTACCGTGTCCGTCAGTGTACAGTGCGCGGTCTATCCTCTCATCGCCGCTCTCGTTGTTGCCGCCGTTGGACGCGAGCCAAGTTGGCTCGGCGATCTTGCCAGACCTCACATGCTCAATAGTCACGGTCGCCCAGAAGGAAACTCGACAGGCGGTTCGTGGGGACACATGGCGTAAGATTTCGTATATCCTGCGCTCCTGGTCTTGGGTTGGTTCCTTGAACGACGACTCCGTTAACGCTCCGTCGAACAGAACGGGCGTCGATCCACCAACAATCCGGACTCTCTCGTCGATGAACGCCAGAAAGGCGTCCGGTTCCTTGACGGCTTCGAGAAACTGACGCTGAGCGTCATCGCCCTTCTCTCTAAGGAGGCTCGTTTGCAGGCGGAGATACTCCTCTTGGTTCAGCTCCTTGTAGCTTTGGTCAGTCATCTTCTGCTACACTTACGATTGGAACCTTGTGAGGATACAGGCCGGTAGCGACAACCTCCGGTCGGAAGTCGTCGTGCGTCCAGTGTGGGAGTTGCTTCTGTTGGAGCAGTTCGGCGAGTCCGACTAGGTTTGGGAACGACCGCCAGCCCTCTTCGCCGTCATCGGTACCGTAGTCTTGGCGAAGGTTGGCCAACGCGGCAGAGACGACGTGGACCATCACGTTCATGCCGGCGGGCTGGTTTCTCTGGTGTCGGAGATAGGTGTGGAGGTTGGACGCCAAGTACACGGTGAACTTGAAGCCATCCTCGGAGCTTGGTTCTATGCGGAACCGACCGTTCTCCAAGGACGGATCCAGGTGGAAATCCAACAACCCGTTGATGCCGGATTGGAACCTGAACACGGGACCGATAGCGACCCTAGCACCTTTTGGAAGGCGCAGCTCTCTAGCGTGCCAAGCAGGAGTAAGGCCGTCCGCCTGGGCATCGGTTACGTGGTGGATCTCCTGCCGCGCTACGATCATCGGGGTAAATGTGGGGAAGTCACCAAGGTCCTCTTGGTTCCATTGGATCGATTGTTTGCGACTCTGAGACTTGTGCAGAGCTCGATACATGGAGCGAGGTGACGCCACGGTGCAAACGAAGAGGAGCATGTTGGCCTGCGTCCACATCTCGATCAGCGGAGCGCCCCGGACTTCATGTTCCAATAAAAAGGAACGGCCTCGTTCCTTGTCTTCACATGTGACTGAGTAGACGCCGGTCTCGAAGCTGCGGTTTCCGGACTCGAGGACAGGCCAATGGAAAGCACGACTCCCAGAACCGGGATCTGATGCCCGTATACTAAGCGTTGTTGGCATCGTGGGTCTTCGCCTGAGACTTCGGAGGAGTGGGCGGACGGTGAAGTTCGAGCCTGAACACCGGCGTTCCGACAGCGGTCGCGAGCTGCCGTGGCGTAGTGTACTCGATATCGACGTCGTAAATGATGCCCTGGGAGAATCCGCGTACGCTTACCGCTCGCCCGCCAGACAATATCTCCGATGCCAATTCCTTTCCGTTGCCCTTGGACGGAGTGATGTTGAACGACGATATCGCAACGTCTTCGTCCTGCCAAATCCTGTCGCATGTCACGTCCGTGTTCTCGTCTACGCGAAGAACGAGCCAAACCTCCGCGAAGTCCTTTTGACTGGCGATTGCCGCGCTGAGCTTACCTCGTCCGTCAGGAACAACTGCGGAGTTGAACGGCAATGGACTTGACCGGAACTCTCCCCGAGGCTGATGCCGAGGCGGCCGCGGTGGTCGGGGAGGATCTGTCTTCCCATCTGGTTCAACGTCTCTCGGCTCCAGGCCGGGTATGAGCTGATTGGAGCGGGTTCGACCCGCTACGGTAGGGACGCCCCAAAACGAGAAGCTGCGCTTCCCACGCCCGCCACTGGAATCCGCGTTGACCAGAAGGAAATTATCGACCACGTACCCTTCGTCTCCGACCTCGGGTACTTGGTCCTTGATTGCGGCGGCAAGTTGGGTCAGAGCTGCCCGCAACTTTTGACCCTCGGTCGTGGAAAGAAGCGAGAAGGAGATCGCGTCATGCATGGGACCTTCCGCCTTGCGGACGAGCCGGTGCAAGTGGCCGCTCTCTTTCGCGCGAATCTCGACGACGGCGTGGAAGGGCTGGCGGTTGGCGAAGTCGGCTCTCTTCAACGCAAAGGCTTCGTCCGTAATCCACATGCCGTTTCTGAATAGGTCGACCCTCGCGCTACCGCTCGGAGCGGCCTTCATCAGGCTGAGGTACGCTGCCCCGAGGTTTAGTTCTACACGTTGGCTGGGATGATCCGCCAGCGTCCTCAGGATCGAGTAGGCGCTTTGGCCGGAAGGTCGTAGTCCTTCGAAGAAGGAGTCGGACCTTGCGGACCGAACACGTTCCTTGTCCTGCTCAAGGGTGTGCTCGAGCGTGTTCCTAGCAAGTGTGCGCGGCCCGCTCCCGTCGTCGACGTGGATAACCAGTTTGCCCTGATAAATCGCTGAGCAGAAGTAACTATTCAGCCGTGGCGGACGGTCTGAGGCAGGGAGGGATCATGGGGCGGCCTTCGAAGACGGACCTGAGGGCGTCGAGCACGTTGCCGCCGTTCTTGCGGATCGTGGAGATATAGGCTCTGGTCCGGCAGAAGGCGGCTGCACCTTCAGCGCTGCGGAACGTGCCTGAGATCTTCTGCTGAACTTTCATCATGCGCAGGTCCCGTTCGGCCTGGTTGTTGGTGAACGGTACGCGAAAGTCGTACATGAAGGCGAGCACCGATCGCCAGCGGCCGGCCAACCGGAGCAGGAGATTGCGCGGCTTGCTCTGCTTCTTGCGGCCCCGCTTCTTGGGCGTACCCGGTGGCGCCGGAGGCGGCGGCGGATTGGCGGCCAGCCCAGCGTTGATGATCCTGCGGTACTCGGCGGCGAATCGTCGGCGCTCAGGCCGGTACAGCCGCCGGCGTCCCTGCTGCTGCGCACGGTCCACCGCAGCGTTCATCCTCAGCAGCAACTCCTTGAGCTCACCGGCCCACCGCTGGCGGTACTGTTCCTCGACGAACGTCAGCTCGCGCAGATGATGGGCGTTGCACAGCGCGTGCCCACACTGATAGCGAAAGTAGCTCTGCCAGTGATCGTGCAGCGCGATCCCCGCGAAGTTCGGCAAGATGCCGATGTCCTCACCGGCCTGCTTGCCCCGCTTCGCGTGCTCGGCGTAGTGGGTCAGCCGCTCCGTGCTCGCCACGTGCAGCCACCGCAGGTGGCCGTCGACGCTCATCCCGGTCTCATCGAAGCCGACCACCGGCTGGCCGCCGATCGCTTCACGAATCATCTCGCTGACGCCCGCCAAGTGCTCGGCGCAGGTGGCGTTGATGTTCACCAACGTGCCGACGCTGATCGGGATCGAGAACAGGTCCGCGAACCACTCGGCCGCCCTCTGATACGGCAGCAACCCGTAGTTCTTCAGGTATGCGGCCACCGCTTGCAGCCGCTCGCCGTACTGCACCGGCTGCCGGACCGGCTCAGGGAATGTGGCCACCGCGGTCTTCCCACAGTCCGGGCAGCGTTTGCGCTCGGCGCGGTGCTCGGTGACCTGCGCCGCCAGCGGCGGCACCTCGAACACCTGCCGACGTTCGTAGTCGGCCACCGGCTCGTCGGCCAGCGATCGTCCGCAGCCGCACCGGTCCACCGCGTGCACGGTGACGAGGTCGGGATGCTCACTCTGGCTCAAGGTCGCACCAGGATGGTTCGGCTGACCCCCGTGACGCTTTCCGGTTCGCTGCCGGCGAGAGGCCGTGCGGCTGTGTTGCTTGCGTTCGAAGCTGTCTCGCGACGGCGGTTTGCCGCTGTCGTGGCTGTCCTTCTTCAGTTCCTGGAGTTCCTGCTCCAGCGCCGTGATCCGCTGCTCGTAACGCTCGATGAGAGCCTCGATCAACGCGATGACCGCGTCTCGGCCAGCATCGTAGGCCGCACCTATCTCTTGGCGCGTGAGCTTGAAGCTCGCGTCCATTACGCCCCTCCCGACCGCGAGAATAGACCAGCAATGCCGAACACGTACAGCGCCCGAGACAACTTACAATCCCAAGTCTTGACCCGTTGCCGAAATCTGCCGAACGAACCTACCTTACGCCTGAACAGTTACGAGCAGAAATTGTATGAGGCGACTTTAGATACTACATCCCAAAGGGATGTGCCGCTCCTGAAGTTGTTGAACGCGAGCATCATGACGACGCTACCGTGGCCCCATTCGGAGTTGATCTGATCGAGTCTACTCTGAATGATCGAGGGATAAGGCGGGCGTATGAAGTCGTACAGATTGCCGTCGAGCCCCTTTCTGAATGCGTTGATCAAATAGCCTTGGGCGGCATGGACTCCTCCACGACCGCCGTGGCTTGCGAGCACGGTCCGACCGGCGACAATCCGACGGCCGTTTCGGGTAACCCCGCCGTAGAGCATGTACCTGATGTCGGAGAGCGACATCGGCGCCAAGTGTCCGACGCCGTAGGAACCCGAGGAGTCCTCGGACTTGGCGCTCGAACCGTCGCCGAGCAACGAGTTCATTCTCTTCTTGTCGAGCCCAATCCCGTTGTCGGAAACGGACAGTAATGTTGCTTTGCCGGCTGCGGCATCCGTCAAGCCATTTGCGATATGCTCAACCACCTGCTGCGCGGCGTCTGGGAGTTCGCGGCCGCTGAATTTGGTCTGATATCGGATGGCTTTCTCGAATGCCGCTCGGTATCCTTTGGCGTCAGGAATCTGACGACGCCTGATTCTCTCAACGTCAAAGCGCATGATGGCAGTTTCTTCGCCGGCTTCCACTACGGCGGCGTCTAGCGAGTTCTGTATCAGCTCACGCACTATGCGTGCGGGACGGAGATCGCTGAAGGATGCGGTACTGTGTGGGGTGAACCCTTCGTTCAAAGTGGCTTTACCAAATTTCAATGTGGCCGTCACTGGTTAGATTCCTCTGGTCATGGTCGTGAGTGCCTTCCGCAAGATGGCGCTAGCGGCGTCAACTTCGGCGCAGGTAGTAAAGCGCCCGAGACTGATTCTCACGCCTGTCGCGGCGACGTCTTGTTCAAGTCCAAGAGCCAATAATACCCGAGACGGCTCGGGAGAACCCGTCGCGCAGGCGGCGCCGGTCGAGATGGCGACTTCTCGCGATACCGCCTCGACAAGTCGCTCCCCCAGGATACCAGGGACGCCGATATTGAGACTCCCGGGAGCGCGTCGTTCCAGGTCGCCGAACGTCCGCAGATTCGGAAGGTCCGCCTGCAGAGCCGCCAACAACCGGGCCGCCATGTCGCTGAGACGATCGGCGTCACCATCGAGTTGGCGGGCAGCAATAGCGCAAGCCTCTCCGAAGCCAGCGACCAGCGGAGCGGGGACGGTTCCAGGCCTGAGTCCTCGTTCTTGGCGACCACCTGTCAGAAGGGGCTCAAGGCGCAGATCGGGACGTTCGCGTACGTACAAAGCGCCCACGCCGTTGGGCCCGTAGACCTTGTGCGCGGAGAGGCTCAAGAGGTCAACGCCGAGTTGGTCAACGTCGATGTCGATACGCCCCGCCGCTTGGGTTGCGTCAGAATGCAACATGGCTCCGACCCTACGGCACAGATGGGAAATGTCGGCGAGCGGCTGGACCACGCCACTCTCGTTGTTCACGAGCATCGCCGAGACTAGCAGCGTGCGCTCACTTAGGGCGGATTCGAGAACCCCCAAATCCAGCAGGCCGTCGGGTCGGACGGGCAAGAAGGTGACGTCGAAACCGAGTTCGCGCAGTGAATGAGCGGTATCAAAAACGGCGGCATGCTCTGTAGCCAGAGTAATGATCTCCCGACGCCCTCCGCACGATCCACTGGCGGCGCCACGCAGCGCGAGGTTGCAAGACTCGGTGGCTCCAGAAACGAACACGATCTCGCCGTCATCTGCGCCGATAAAGTCGGCCACGCAACTCCGTGCGACCGCTACTGCTTCGCGCGCTTCCCAGCCGAAAGCGTGCCCCTCAGAGTGAGGGTTGCCGAAACTCTCCATCCAGTGCGGCTGCATGGCAGCGAACACCTGAGGGTCAAGTGGCGTAGTGGCTTGGTAGTCCAAGTAGATGCGCTTCGTCATGGGCTCCTACTCGGTGCAGTCGCAGGGCAGCACGGTGTCCGAGAAGTCCTCCAGGTTCCTACCGTCTTTGGCATAGGTGCCTAGCACCTCGTACGAGAACGAATTGGATGCGCCGAAGAACCCAATGAAATCCGGCCCGTCGGGCTTCGTGCGCACCCGCCCTTCGGCTCTTAGGTTACGCCCGTAGTCCTGCTCCTTTCGTGACCACCAGCTAATGTCGCAGGGGGTGCCCCGCGTGGAGCCAAAGTCCTCGATTGGCTCACTCTTTTGAGCCTCCATGGCCGTGTGGACCTGCGATAGGACGCCGACACCTTTTAGGAAGCAATAGACGCAGTTTGACAGGGCTCCGTTGCCGGGGAGCTTGAGATCCCAGTTCTGTTGTTTCCAGAAGGAACTTACATCGTCCTTACTGATCCACATTTGAGCCAGCGGCATGTAAACATGCTCGCCCTCGTATCCCTCGTTCGCGTGGGGGTTGGCCGACCGCGTCTGAACTCGAGAAACGCGAAGTTGCTCATCACCGCGCAGGCCGATGAACGCCACATACTCGATGCCTCCGTCGCCGAACCATGCCTTTTGACCGAACACCTTGCCAGCGAGGCTCGGATTGTCGAAAGGAGCGGACGGAGATGAGAATTCCTTGTATGTTTGGCGCGGACGGCTTGTCGGACGGCTCAACATAAAGCGCTTCTTCGCAAGAAGGAGACCCTCTGGCACGCCACCGCCGCTGCGGATGTGCGATTTGTGCAGTTGGCGGGTGTCCACTTGTGATGCATCTAGGCCATGTCCCTGATGCGAGATGCCCTTCTTGTTCGCGAACCAATCCCGAAGGAACAGTCGCGTCACTTCGAGTTTCAGGGATTGAGTGCATACGCGCGTGAACTGGTTTGGCAGATAGGCCTTGTATGAGAGCATCTCCTCGAAGACCTCGCCGCGCCAGTGGAATCCGTCCGGATTGTCCTCGGAGAACGGACTCTCATTGACTAACCTGTAGGACGGAATGCGGCGCCACTCTCCTTGACGGGCGTCTTCGTAAGTCTGAAACTGCGCGAAAAAGAACGGAATACCTGCCGACTCTACGCGCCTCTTGCACTCGGCTACGAATTTGTAGGTCTCGGGGTGCTCGCACGATGTGTTGTTGAACACCACAACGTCGCCGCGTTCTTGCTTGAGGAACCCGTTTTCGAGCAGGGTGAAGAGCAGCAAGCCGCTTGAGCGTCCGCCGGAGAACTTGACAACGTGAGGTAGGTCTTTATGCCGTTTGGCGCGGTAACGGAACGAGTAGTTCTTGGCGGGGTCATATTGCTTAGAGGTGTCCAGCTCCGGCGAGATCGAGAGCTTAGGTACCGCCTGCATATAGTCCGCCTCCCATCGAGACCTGGATGATAGCACAAGAGCTGAGGCGTTGACAAGGTGTTGATGGATCAGTAGCGGAACGACAGGTGAGCCGAGGGGTAGCGTGCACTCATCGTGTCGCTGCCACTATCGCGGAATCGGTTGTTCAGGGGTGAATTCGGCGACGGCCATGTGCGAGCGTCGGTTTCGGGGAGTGTGAGTCAAGCCTCGGGTTCTAGGAGTCTGTCGGATTCATGCATCCGGACCGGCGGTGACAGAGCCGGCGATGACGCCGCCGACGCTCTGGTTCGCGGCCACCAGGGTGTAGGCAGAATCCCGGAATGCTCACCACATTTCGTCGCTGGCGCCAATTTCGTGGCCCATGGTCCGGGTTCTCATCAGCGTGCGATCACGCTGCCAGAACATACAGCCGCTTCAGATTCCACGCCGTGCACACCAGATTCCATTCTCCCCGCACTGCCTGCAGCCCACGCAGATGAAAACGCCGGAATCCCAGCACCTCCTTGATCACCCCGAATACCGTCTCCACCGTCGACTTGCGCTTGCCGTAGATCTCCTTCCCGGCAGCCGTCTGGAGGCGATGCTCCATCGCCGTGACCGCATCCGCATCCGCAGGACACTCTGCCGGCGCTTGCATGCGCTGTTCCAACGGCTGGTTGTGGGCTTCTCGGCTGCCGGCGATATACGGCTCGATCCCCTGTGCCTCGCAGCGCTCCACGTTCTCTTTGCTGTGATACCATCCGCCACCAACGTCTGCGGCTTGCCCAACTCCTCGGCTACCTTCTCCAACTCGTTCAGCGCCGGCTGTACTTCCTGCTTGTCGTTGGTCGCTTGGCTGACGTGGTTGCCCACCACCAAGTGACTGTCGTGCTCCACCGCCGCCTGCGCGTTGTAGCCCTGCACGAACGCGCCGCCCGACGCCGGCATGATGCGCGACTGTTCGTCGGTGAAGTTCACCTGATCCTTGTCCTTCGGTCCTGCCTGCGGCTCCTGTGGTGGGCGCCCTCCCGCCTTCTTGCCGGTCTGCGCCTCGCGTTGCTCACGCCGCTGCATCTTCGCTTCGTACTCCGCCCGCTCGGCCGCGTGCCGCTCCTGCGCCCGCTCCTCGATCTTCGTCTTCGCTTCCTGGATCGCTGCCAGCCGCTCCTGGCGCCGCTGCAACTCTGCCGGGATGTCCAGCTCCACCTGCTGCTGCTCGGGCGTCTCGCTGTCAGCTCCCTCGGCCAGTTCAAGCAGCCGTTGCACCTCGCCCTCCAACTGCTTCTCCACGTCGTTGGCATGCCCCCAGCTCATCGCCTTGTGCTTGCTCGCGTTGCCCTGAATCTTGCTCCCGTCCAGGCTCACCGCTCCCAGCTTCATCACTCCCATGGCCGACGCCAGCACCAGGATCTGCTTGAACAGCCCCTCCAGTTCATCCAGAAACCGCTTGCGGAAGTTCGCAATCGTGTCATGGTCCGGATGCCGGTCGGCGGTGATGTACCGGAACGCCACCGAATCGTAGGTCGCCTGCTCCAGCTTGCGGCTGGAGAACACTCCGGTCGCGTACCCGTAGAACAGCAGCGCCACCAGCAGCGCCGGATGATACGCCTGCTTGCCGCCGCCTCCGTAGCGGCTGGTCAACTCGCTCAGATCAAGCTGATCGACGATTTCTACGACGAAGCGCGCCAGATGCTGTTCCGGCAGCCACTCTTGAATCGACGCCGGCATGAGCATCGGCGTGTCGCGATCGATGGTTCGAAATTTGGCTGACATAGGCCCTCGGTGCGTGGTGTGAGCGCTTGCGCCAGCTTACTCCGATCGCCACGATGCCTCTACCTGCCTACCATGTACTCGCCCGCCCAGCCCGCCTTCGCCCTTCGCCGCCTCGGTCGGTCAAATCCGACAGACTCCTAGGAGTTGCGCACGACTTGGTGTCCTCGAATGGACACGCCGCGGTGCGCGAGCATGGCGCGCCAGCCGGCACTCGTGCCTATCGTGCTGGGGGCGTTGAGAAGTCCTATTGTTTCTTCGCGCGCGGTGAGGCGTGCGAAGCGCTCGCGGGCCGGATAGTCAGGGCCGACGAAGAGCTCCTTTCGATGTAGTACGGGCGGATTCGAGGAGCGCGTGTAGTCGCGAAAGTGGAGATGGAGGCGCCTCAGGTTGGCGACCACAGCAGTCAAGAGCGCTGGATGAGCCACCCGGTCGAAGTCCTCATAGGCGAGGTACGAGACGCATGGGCGCCGGCGGAATAGCTTGACAAGCGTGAACCCGTCGACCTCACCAGCGAGCTGACGGCCGCATCCTTCGTATACACGCAAGAGCGGAGGAAGGTGTTCGACGGCGGTGCGGTGTACATAGAGGGCTTCGGGCAGGCGTTTTCCGACGTTGGCGTCGCGGCACGCTTGATCTACGGCATCCTGGTCGCCTGCGGAGAACAAGAGAGCGTCAGCCTCGGCACAGCCGGACTTGTAGGACCCGAAAAACGCGCGGATGTCATGGCGCAGTTCCTCGGGCAGGGCGCCAAATCGAGGTCGCTTCGGGAACGCCGCGAGGGCCAGGTACACTAGGACATCGGATTTCCGTTCTTGCCGTATGCCGTCCCAGCGGTCACGAGCGGTAAATCGGCGAATCAGGGAGAATGCTCGAGCTACACTTCCGAAGACCTGTGTGAGTTGAGGTGCGGTGGGAAGTTCACTGTCAACCGGGAGGCGGCCGCGCTCGGTAATGAATGCCAGGAGCGGCTCGATCAAATCCTGGTGGCCGGTGATGCGTTCTTGCCAGTCTTCAATCGAGGGGATCCTTCGGTGTCTGGAGACTCGGTTCACGGCGAACGTCTGTTCGTCGGCATCGTCGCGGAACACGTAGAAGACGCCGGGAGCCGCCGCGACCGGGCGGTGGTTGAGGACGTGCTCAATCCACTGGCGGAGCTCTTCCTGCGAGAAGAACTTCTGGAATGTGCACTTTCTGGTGACTATCCCGTCGCTCTGGAAATCGACGGCGGCGTCCGTTGCCTCCCAGTCTAGACGCGCTGAAACGACAAGCACCTTTCTGGCGAGCTCCCACGCTGCCCGGAGGACGACGACGCGCTCGGCGGGATCCTCGATGACGTTGACGACGTAGCCAAGATTCACGACGTCGGCTGGCGACCGCTCTTCGTCAGGAAAGAACGCGGGATCCCAACCGGACACTGAGAATCCCAGTTTGTGCAGCCGCCGCAGATCGTCAGCGCGACCGCAGCCATAGTCGAAGAAGGTCCGCCCCTGTTTGATGAGGCCGTCGTCGAGCGCAAGGGCCACCGGCCGTGACAGCGAGTTCCGACGGATAGCCGTTCGGTCGGGTCGAGTCGTGCTCATCGGATCGTCTCTGCGATCACTCCTGTGCCGCGTTGCGCGCGTCAGTCCCAGCGGAGGTGGACGGCGTAGGCGCGGTGGGCGGTCGGGAAGCCGGGGCGGAAGTGGCCGAACACGTACATCGCGTCCGTATCGCCGAGGGGGACGAAGGTGCCGTTCATGGCGTTGTAGTAGTTGTCGAACGGCTCGCCGTCGGGGGTACGGTCGAACAGGAGGTCCGTGCTCCAGGTGCGGCCCAGGTCGAAGCTGCGCGCCATGTGCATCCCGCAGAACGAGTGGCCGCGGTGGCGGCTCCAGTGCGAAGGCAGGCGGGCCGGCAGGACCAGGGAGCCGTCAGGGAGCGCCAGGCCGTCCGCTGGCGCCCCGGTTCCGGACAGGTCGGTCGGCTCCGGGGACGACCACGTCTCGCCGCGGTCGCCGGACTCCGCGCGGAAGAACAGGCAGTCGCTGGAGCGTGGATTGGTGCCGGGGATGCCGCCCAGATGGTCGCGGCCGCGGATCACCGAGACCAGCGTGCCGTCCTTGGCGGCGAACAGGGTCTGCTCGTTGTAGCCGGCCATCACCTCCGGGTCCTTGCGGATCGCCGGATCCGGCTCGTAGCCGACCTGCCGGTAACGGAGCGTGTGGCCGCCGTCGTCCGAGAGGAGCACCCCGCACTGCCAGTTGTCGCCCCGCACGGCCGAACCCCACATCGTGAACACCAGCCGGCCGTTCGGGAGGGCGATGCCGGGAGCGATGAACTGCTCGGTGAGGAAGGTGCCGGCGGCGATCCGGTTCCAGGAGAACTCGTCGGCATCCGGCGCGCGGTGCCCGATGAGGATGTCGCTGGGCCGATACAGGCCGCGCCCACCGAGGGAGCGGTCGAAGCCCTTGGGCAGGTAGATGCCGCAGGCGACCACGGTCCCATCCTCCAGCGCGTGCGCGGGGGCGACGCCCTGGAACTCTGTCTCCGGGTTGGCGAGCGGCGGGCCGAACGGACGCGGCTCGGTCCAGGTGGCGCCCAGGTCGTCGCTCTGCGTGAGCAGCGAGGAGATGCCGCGCTCGGCGTCGCTCGCCCGCTGCACGGTCATCAGCAGCCTGTCGCCGCTCTTGACGACGGCGCACCCGCTGGCGGGATAGCGGTCGTCGTCGAACAGGACCCGGTAGTCGGTCACCTTGAGGTCGCAACGATCGGTCATGACGGAGTCACGGTATCATTCGTCAGCCGCGGAGGAGTAGGAGTGGCGGATCAACCAACTGCCGAACGCCCGCAGACCGCGAGTCAACACCGCTCGGGAACGCCGCTTCACGCTGACTGTCGAAGAGTGCGGCCGCTTGCAGGATCAGGGCTCCGCGGAGGCGCCCATGGAGATCCCGGTAGGCGAGGACGTCGCGTCCGAGATGGGCAGGCCAGAAGCTACTACTTCTTCCGACGAAGACTTCCGCAGCAACTTGATGTTCGAAGTGAAGGAAGTACCCCTGGCCGGAGTTCGCGAGCTCTCTCCCCGATCTTCAGGCCGGCGGAGAAGCCGGGTGCGCTGTCGGAGGCCGGGACACCGGCGAGCCGCACCCGGTCCCGGGAGGCCGCGCCGGCTGGACTAACGGGCGGCGGACTACCATCGGCTGGATCAGCTACGCAGCGTGCCCACCGTGTGCTACATCGTCATCGGTGTGACCATGTGCGATGGTCGTCGGTCGGTCTCGATGAGATGGCAGGGAAGCATGACATGACCGGCAAGACAAACGCAGACAGGGCAACGAAAAGGACGCTCTCGCGCTTGACCATCGCTGCGAATCGACGTAGCCGAGCCGACCTTATTCCTCCTATCCGCGCTACGGACGGCTCCATCCGAGGTGTTCCGCGCCGCGTGCCCGAGGCTGGGAGCCCCTTCATGTACGCCGACCCCGTCTTCACAGCCCCGGTTGCCATTTCGGTGTCACACGATCACGCTCTTCCATCCGGGCGCCTGAAGACCCGAAAGTCTATCATCAATCCGAGAATAAGCGATAGAGCCTGATGGGTTGAAAGAAATCCTCCTAAGTGCTGTAATGGGAAGCAAGTAAACAACCCCACGACAGCCCGAAGGAGGATGCAATCAGATGCAGCAACAAGGCTACCATAACAGCGCTGGGCGTCAAGGCCACTTCGCCAATCCGCGCGTGGTCGTCCAGGAACATCGCGGCGCTCCGCTGCTGAACGGCGCGGGGCTGGTGATTATTCGCCAGCTCATCGAGCGACTCGGGATCGCGCAGGCGATCAACGCCGGCCTGCGGCTGCTGAGGCGCCACAAGCCGTACGCGGAGTCCGATCACATCCTCACGCTGGTCTACAACCTGCTGAGCGGCGGCGAGACGCTCAACGACGTCAACCGCCTGGGCGACGATCCGGCGCTGCTACGCGTGCTGGGCACCGAGCAGGCACCGCATGCGACGACCGTCGGCGACTTCCTGGCGCGCTTCAAGCCCAAGAAGAACGACCGGGAGCAGCGGCCACTGCACAGGTTGCGGGAGGTCATCGAGACCGCCCAGCAACGCGCCTTCGCGCTGCTGCCCCGCAAGCGGCGCAAGGTGGCGACGCTGGACTGGGACTCCTCGAACCACGAGGTCTATGGCGAGCAGAAGGAAGGGGCGGACTTCGCCCATGACAGGACGTGGTGCTACAACGTGTTGTACGCGACGTTGGCGGAGACCGGCGACGTGCTGTACCAGGATCTGCGGGAGGGCAACACCTACACGAGCGCGGGCACCACCGGGGCGCTGCCGGCCACGATCGAACGGGTCAGCGAGCACTTTCGGCAGGTGCGCCTGCGCGCCGACTCCGGATTCTACGACCAGGAGATCGTCAAGATCTGCGCGGAGCGGGAAGTGGAGTTCTTCATCGTGGCCAAGCAGTACAGGAATCTGCTGAAGGCGGTGCATGCGGTTGCCGAGGACGCCTGGAAGTCCTTCGAGCCCAAGCAGATGAACAAAGGTGGCCGCACCGGCAAGAAGCGCAAGCGGCAGGAGAACCACAAGCGCAAGATCACCGTCGAGCGCAAGCCCGACACCTGGTTCAAGGGCAAGCCGCAGGTGGCCTCGATCACGTTTCGACCTGCGAGCTGGAAGAAGGCGTATCGGTTCGTCATCAAGCGCACGCCGATCCTGGACAAGGACGACCGACAGCTGTACTTGGCCGATGGGCTACGCCGGTACTCCTACTACATCGTGGTGACCAACTCGAAGGACAGCGACACGGCAGTGCTGCGGACCGCGCAGGGGCGCGGCAACCAGGAGAACCTGATCAAGGACTTCAAGCATGGGCTGGGGCTGTCGCACGTGCCGACCGGAGTGCTCGCGGCCAACCAAGCCTACTTTCTGATCGCCGCCTTGGCCTGGAATCTCAAGACGTGGATGCTGAACCTGTTGCGTCTTGGCGACGGGGCGGTGATGCGCTGCAAGCGCTTTCTATACCTGTGGATCTCCCAGGCGGCCGTGGTGTCAAAGACGGGACGGGACACTCTCGTGCTGAGGTGCCACCGGGCGAATACTATCAGCGGTTCGGCACGGCGCTGGCGCGCGTCGCCGCTCTGTAGGGAGCGGCTGGCGGTCTGCAATCGCAGTCTGCAGGAGTAGTATGTCCTGAGGACTTGGCAGAAAGCGCCGCGTCTGCCTGAGACTGCCGATGAGCATGATCGGCCGGTGCTCACCGGCAACGGGCGGCTCCCGGGGTGCTTCCAGAATGCTCGCCACGCGGTAAACGTCATCGAAATCTCGGCAGATTACGAGTTCTGATTATTCTTGTCGCGACCCTGCCGCCTTATCGCTTATTCTCGGATCAATCAAAGTACGAATCTCTGTATTCCCATATCTCGCCGTCGATCTACGTTCTGTCCGTGCCAACTATTGGCAGATTCTACCGCTCACCGAGTACCTCGGTAAGGAGCCTATATATGGTGAAAGGACGCCGCAATACGCAGATCAAACGGCAGCACGGCGACATCAAGGCGGGACCGCAAGACGCCGCCGCGAATGTAACTTCCATGATTCCGAAGTGGCTCATGCTGACAATTTCATGTGCGATGTTGGCCGATTGTCAGACCTTTTCACGCCACCGATCCGCGTCAACGATGGAAATGGCCATAGAGTTCTGTTCTTCACAATTGTCCTATGGCGACGGCCTGAGTGCGCGCCTATCATCTGACTGGGGCCTTGCCAGGTCGAAGTCCGAACAGTTGAGTTTCAGCCTTGCCGCGGAACGATACTATAGTGGTGTCTTGGCCGACCAGGGCTTCCGTGATTTTCTAAATTCCACAGGCACATCCGTAGAGTATTTCTTAGATACAATCTTGGAGTGTCAATTGCAATACTTAGCGGAACACAGTGAGACGATCCTAAGAGTCGATAGGCGAGAAGTGTCCAACTCGTGGACCATTCGCAACGACCACTGCCAAGCTCCGCAAGCAATGGACAAGAAGGTTTCTCCGTCTGGAGAAGGATGGCGTATCGATCCGACAACAATCGCGGTGACTACCTCAAGCAGCAGTAAGTCAACATTCGAGGGAGTCTTCGACAAGTCAGAAGTCGGTTATTGGGTGAGAGGTAGAATCGTCAACAACGGATCATGTGTGACGGTTGATGGCGTCCCGCTGATACGCGATGGTCGAGGCTCGCTAGTTCCTGTCCGTAAGCTCACAAGTTGTTGAGCAGGCGTGGATTGAAGGTTTTGGAGGGTTGAAGAAAAGGGTGTT
Source organism: Spirochaetia bacterium (assembly GCA_965208175.1). Taxonomy (GTDB): domain Bacteria; phylum Spirochaetota; class Spirochaetia; order SZUA-6; family Bin103; genus CATQHW01. The sequence continues at coordinate 936,044 of CBDBOG010000003.1, forward strand.
TCGGTTATCATCACTGGTGACCAAACCACGAAACAACCGAAACACCCCGGAGAGCCCGATGCGCACGACACGCAGCGAACAACCAAGTGTATTCCAGGCGCCGCAGATTGACCATACCGTCGCCGACGAGCTGGAACTGGCGTCCCTGTTGCTCGATCAACATCCGGAACTGCTCGATATGGTCGGCCTCTGCGTCGGCGGCTCGGCCACGTGTGGTCGTATCGGGCTGACCTGCGAGACCATCCTGCGCTGCGCGGTGATCGCGCGTCTGATGGACTACTCGTACCGGGAGTTGGAGTTCGCGCTGCACGATTCGCGCAGCATGCAGCGCTTTGCGCGCGTCGATCCGTGGCGTGTGCCGAAGAAGTCGGCGCTGCACAGCGCCATCAGCATGATCGACGCCAAGACCTGGGAACGGCTGGACGCCGTGCTGTTGCAGAAGGCCAAGGAGCGGGGCATCGAAACCGGGACGCAGGTGCGCATCGACTCCACGACGACCGCCACCGACATCCTGGCACCGTCGGACAGCCGCCTGCTGTACGACGGGGTGCGGGTGCTGACGCGACTGCTGCGCCAAGCGCAGGGGCTGCTGCCGGAGCTTCAGTTCAGCGATCACTGCCGTGCCGCCAAGCGGCGTGAGCGGCAGATCGGCTCGGCGCGCGAGCCGAAGCGGCGGCGGCGCGGCTATCGGCGGCTGCTGGCGTTGGTGGCGCTGTCGCTGGGCTACGCGGCGGCGGCGCGGACTCGCGTGAGTACCGTAACTGACCCGTGGGCCGAGAGTTGGTGTGCGGAAGTGGACGCCTATGTGGGGTTGATCGAGCGCGTGGTGGACCAGACCAGGCGGCGGGTGTTCGACGGCCAGAAGGTGCCGGCCGCCGAGAAGGTGGTGAGCCTGTTCGAGCCGCACACCGACATCATCGTCAAGGGCGGGCGCGCCACGCAGTACGGGCACAAGATCAACCTGAGCACCGGGCGCAGCGGGCTGGTGCTGGATGTGGTGGTCGAAGCAGGCAACCCTGCCGATAGCACGCGCTGCCTGCCGATGCTGAGGCGGCATGTGCAAGCGTTCGGCGAACCGCCGCAGCGCGCAGCGTTCGATGGAGGCTATGCCTCGAAGCAGAATCTGAGCGACGCCAAGGAGTTGGGGGTGGAGCACGTGGTGTTCCACAAGAAGAGTGGTCTGGAGCCGGCCGACATGACGCCGTCGTCGTGGATCTACGGTCAACTCAAGCGCTTTCGGGCTGGTGCGGAAGCGTGCATCTCGTACCTGAAGCGGTGTTTTGGGTTGGACCGCTGCAACTGGCATGGGCGGGAACGTTTTCACGCGTACGTGCACGCGGCGGTGTTCGCGCACAACCTGATACGGCTGGCTCGGCTGTTGCCTGCCTGAGCAGCCGCCACGGCGGTTTTTCGTCTCACAATTCACCACGCCGCGGATCGAACTGCCGGATAGGAATGCATATATCGCTGATAAGAGCGTATGTTTTGCCTCATGTGAACCATGAATAGCGTCCCATATCCCGTCATTTCCGAGCTGCCTCCGACCGATTACTGACCCGTCACCTGCTCTGTACATGCCGCCAAGGACCCTCTGCCGCCCTCATCGGTCCAAATCGGCAATTCCCGGACAGGAACTCGCTAACAGTCAACGCCGTGCACATGGAATATGGTGTGTTTCGGGAGGAAGTTGGAGCGTCATCGTAAGGGGCTTACGATGGAATCCGCTACGATTGATGGAGGATATCGATGAAGTTATTGCGGTTCTTAAGTTCAATGTTCGTTGCCATGCTTCTGCCCTATGGATACGCGTTTGGTACACCCAAAGACTCATCCATAGTCATCTCTGTCAACGTAGAAATAGACGAAATAGAGCGTCAACTGCAGGAAGGTTTTCCGCAGCACTTGGCAGACCTGAGTCGAGGACGACAGGTCTGCATACCGGCTCAGTGGTTGAAATGGGACTATCCATGCTTCAGGAGTTGGAAGATATATCGTTGCCAAGGGAAAACGAAAATATCGCCAGATATCAGATGCGACATAGTAGGTTGGGTGCGGCGAGATGGTGCGCTTTCCGTAAGGGGTGATAGGGACAAAATCGTCATCTCGTTGCCGGTTCACGCTAGAGTGTCGGCAAAGGACGTCGGCGGAATCATAGCAAGTGTGACCGCCGAGGCGAAAGCGATTGTGACCGCCGAAGCGACCTTAGGAGTGGCCGAGGACTGGGAGCCGCATTTCAACATAGATCTCGATTTCGTATGGAGCGAAAGGCCGACCATGCGCCTCTTTGATCTAATAGAGATCACGTTTGCCAGTGAAGTGAAACCGTACATTAGGCGTCATATGTCTGCGATGGAACGGACGATCGCCCAGACCGCGCTGGCGAAAATGGACATACGAGGGGTGGTACAGCGGGCTTGGACGGCGCTTCATCAGCCAATTATACTTGGTTATGATCCCCGTATAAGCCTTCTCTGGAGCCCTCGTTCGGTGGGCTTTTCGGACTTGGTAGTCGCGGACGACGTGGTTCAGTTGCTCCTACGGGTCGACGGGAGCAGTGCGGTGTATGTAGGTGATAACATTCCAGAGCCGGTAGTCATGCCGTTGCCTGACCTGTCTCTGTTGCAGGGTAGTGACGACGGACGGTTCCATCTGAGGTTGCCGGTGTTCTTGGACATTGGAGATATTGCAGAACCGTCTGTGGTTCAATATCTATCTGGGGTGAGCTTGAGTCTCGACGTTGAAAAGAGATTGGTGGTTGCGGATTTACCGGTAGTTGACGATCGGTTTAGAGTAGTCGTAACGTACGATTTTTCGGAGGACATGGAGTGGGTAGACGCGTTGGCGAACGAGCGCTACGTTCTTGATTTGAGAAATGCGGGGACTATTGTCGCGGAGGTATACGACGTCAAGATTCAAGACTGGGTGGAGGCCGATGAAGACGGAATGAAGGTCGAGGTCGAGGTGGCGGGGAGCGTTCGTTTAGACGCCACAGTCGGTTGGTCTAAGTGAGAGGAGGACAGCGCATCGTGCGCCAAGGAAGAGTGGAGAGATGGTGTTAGGGAGTATCGCCGCGGTACGACAATCGATGCCTCAAAGCGCAAGGAGGGAAAGATGCGAATGATGAGAAAGACACGCGCAACGGATGGTCGGGTTCTGCTGGTCGTGATAAGCGTATTGATCTCGACTCTTGGGGCGATGCCATTCGCATATGGCGACAACCCTGCGACCGAAGGCGAACAGTCGACGGTGATTCGGACAGCCGTAGAAGATCTATTGACCGAATTGCAGCGAAGCTTGGTTCGCGTGAAGGACGCTGTCGACGAACACGAGCTGCCTCTGCTGTCGAACGTCACGTTGAAACTGAAGACGACGATGAGCGCCTCCGCAGGAGGCAGTGTCTCTCTGTTTGTCGTTGACCTAGGCGCTGAGATCACAGACTCGTCAATCGTGGACGTCACTCTGCACCTAAAGCCTCCGAGAGACTCTGATACCACATTAGCGTCATCGGTCAGCGATCTATTAGCGGAAGCAGTCATTTCCTCACTAAGAGCGGTCAAGGTCGCCGAAAGGGGCATCCCGCCTTTGCATCTTGACAGATTAAAAGTAACCATCCGTTTCGCAGTTGAGTCTACTGGGGCAGGAGGTATCGCACTAAAGGTATTCTCGTTTGGAGGTGACGTCAAGACATCGACTGTCCAAGAGATGACGGTCGAGTTTACGAAGAGGCCAGACCTGTGATCCGCCCAATACAACTGTCTCTGACGGCACTCTTGGTCTGCGTGTGTATGGCCGCGGTCGCTAGTGCGGAGTGTCTGGAGGCGTATGATCCTGAGGAGAGAGGGAGCCACGAAAGCGCCGTTGCGAGTATAGCGTCGCCGAGGGAAGGAACGGCGTTCATAATCGATCGTGAACGAGGCATACTGGTAACTGCTGGGCATGTCGTGGAAAACGCTACGTCAGCCACTGGAGATTTTCATAGTCTGTCTCATCGTTTCGAGATGTCGGTATTCGCAAATTACAAGAACGAAGGGATCGACATAGCGCTGTTGAAGGTCGACATCGATGGCCTCCCACATCTGTCGACTCGCCAAGCGCTCCAGTTATCCTATGAGCCACTCGATCAGAATCCGGTGAGCGTACTCAGTACCAGCCGCAGCCGCCCGATAGTCATCAGGCATCGAAGCGATAGCTACGTCGTCGAATCCAACCGCAAGATATACGTCACGGTCCCAGTCGGAGGCGGAGATAGTGGTGCGCCTGTTATCAGTGATTACGAAGGTTTAGTCGTAGGTGTTGTGTTCGGAAATAAGGGGCCTGATTTCGCGGTCGCGGTACCAGCATCGATCGTCCATTCCGTTCTTGAGAAATATGGTGGCGGTCCCATTACGATGCTAGCGGAGCCCCTAATGAAAGAGATAGGAGACCGTTTGGAGGATCCGTCGATATATTGGGTGTCCGGTAAACAGGTAGGTAGTTGCTGCACGATGCAAATCGGAGTTCGTCGTTTTGGTTCGATAACCTTTTCGGTGTCGGGCAGCACGATGAGCTGGGTTTACCATACCGAGATCTACGATGGGCGCGTAGATTGGCGTACGGAGGTGCGCACAAAGGTGTTTGGAAGGATGTTGACGATTCCGGTCAAGCACCATGAAGTCTTCGACGGTAGGATCGATGTGCGTGCGGTGACAAGACTGAGAATGGAGGACGGCTTTCGCATTCGCCCGGTAACCGTCTTTCGACTGATCTACGTCGACGAACCGGATGGCGAGATACTAGAGGCGCAAGTTGATGTTTCTGTAGAGGTCATGGATCTAGTGCGGAACCACATGTGCACAATCGCTGGGGAGATCGACAGGAGTCTGGAAGGGCTGATCAATTCGGACGCCATGGTAGCGAGGCGGCGGGCGAAGTGGGAGGAAGCCTCGTCGGCGATCGTTGGTCCGTCGGGAATAAAGTTGATTGTTGGGACGGAGGGTTAGACAGTCGACAGGCTCAGCCAAACGCAGACAACGGGAAGTGCAGCTAGCGAGGCTCCGCCTCAGACCGACGAGCATGTAGCATCTCGGTAGGCGCAGAAGGACTCCGGTCGCTGTTCCACTCTGCGGCGCGAGGGCCGCCGTTATTGGACACACGGTGGCGTCGGTGGCCAATACTGGCCGGTGGGGAACCCATCGACCGGAGGTGTGTCCAGTGAGTATGGGCACGGATCTTGATGTGACTGTACGCGAACTCTGGGCAGGATAGCTGCGGGGAGAAAGAAGAAACCCTCCGAGAGCGTAACTATTCAGCCGTGGCGGACGGTCTGAGGCAGGGAGGGATCATGGGGCGGCCTTCGAAGACGGACCTGAGGGCGTCGAGCACGTTGCCGCCGTTCTTGCGGATCGTGGAGATATAGGCTCTGGTCCGGCAGAAGGCGGCTGCACCTTCAGCGCTGCGGAACGTGCCTGAGATCTTCTGCTGAACTTTCATCATGCGCAGGTCCCGTTCGGCCTGGTTGTTGGTGAACGGTACGCGAAAGTCGTACATGAAGGCGAGCACCGATCGCCAGCGGCCGGCCAACCGGAGCAGGAGATTGCGCGGCTTGCTCTGCTTCTTGCGGCCCCGCTTCTTGGGCGTACCGGGTGGCGCCGGAGGCGGCGGCGGATTGGCGGTCAGCCCAACGTTGATGATCCTGCGGTACTCGGCGGCGAATCGTCGGCGCTCAGGCCGGTACAGCCGCCGGCGTCCCTGCTGCTGCGCACGGTCCACCGCAGCGTTCATCCTCAGCAGCAACTCCTTGAGTTCGCCCGCCCACGGCTGGCGGTACTGTTCCTCGATGAACGTCAGCTCGCGCAGATGATGGGCGTTGCACAGCGCGTGCCCACACTGATAGCGAAAGTAGCTCTGCCAGTGATCGTGCAGCGCGATCCCCGCGAAGTTCGGCAAGATGCCGATGTCCTCACCGGCCTGCTTGCCCCGCTTCGCGTGCTCGGCGTAGTGGGTCAGCCGCTCCGTGCTCGCCACGTGCAGCCACCGCAGGTGGCCGTCGACGCTCATCCCGGTCTCATCGAAGCCGACCACCGGCTGGCCGCCGATCGCTTCACGAATCATCTCGCTGACGCCCGCCAAGCGCTCGGCGCAGGTGGCGTTGATGTTCACCAACGTGCCGACGCTGATCGGGATCGAGAACAGGTCCGCGAACCACTCGGCCGCCCTCTGATACGGCAGCAACCCGTAGTTCTTCAGGTACGCGGCCACCGCTTGCAGCCGCTCGCCGTACTGCACCGGCTGCCGGACCGGCTCAGGGAATGTGGCCACCGCGGTCTTCCCACAGTCCGGGCAGCGTTTGCGCTCGGCGCGGTGCTCGGTGACCTGCGCCGCCAGCGGCGGCACCTCGAACACCTGCCGACGTTCGTAGTCGGCCACCGGCTCGTCGGCCAGCGATCGTCCGCAGCCGCACCGGTCCACCGCGTGCACGGTGACGAGGTCGGGATGCTCACTCTGGCTCAAGGTCGCACCAGGATGGTTCGGCTGACCCCCGTGACGCTTTCCGGTTCGCTGCCGGCGAGAGGCCGTGCGGCTGTGTTGCTTGCGTTCGAAGCTGTCTCGCGACGGCGGTTTGCCGCTGTCGTGGCTGTCCTTCTTCAGTTCCTGGAGTTCCTGCTCCAGCGCCGTGATCCGCTGCTCGTAACGCTCGATGAGAGCCTCGACCACCGCGATGACCGCGTCTCGGCCAGCATCGTAGGCCGCACCTATCTCTTGGCGCGTGAGCTTGAAGCTCGCGTCCATTGCGCCCCTCCCGACCGCGAGAATAGACCAGCAATGCCGAACACGTACAGCGCCCGAGACAACTTACAATCTTCAGGTCGTGGTTACGCTGACCCATGGGCTGCCACTACGCCTGAATAGTTACCCGAGAGCTTGCACAGACGCTCCCGGAGGGGCCTCCTTCTCTGTGGAAACGCAGAAAGAGGAGGAGTCCTTTGTGGCACGGATTGCTCAGGGACGCAAGATTCCATGAGTTGCTGCTGGAGGCGGACCGGCAGATCGCGGCCGAGGTGCACGGGAAGGGGTGTCCGGTGTGCTCCGGCAAGCTGCATGTGGCCGCCTACCCGCGCAAGCCGCGCAGCGGCATCGCGCTGCCGGCCGCGTACGAGAGCCGTTTCAGCTTCTGTTGCGCTGAGGACGGGTGCCGCAAGCGGGTGACGCCGGCGTCGCTGCGGTTTCTGGGGCGGCGGGTGTATCTGGGGCTGATCGTGGTGCTGGTGGCGACCTTGCGCCATGGGCCGAGTCCGACGCGGGTACGGAAGCTGCGGGAGTTGACCGGAGCCAGTCGGCGCACGGTGGAGCGTTGGTGCCGGTGGTGGCGCGGCGGGTTCGTGGAGACGCGATTCTGGCAGATGGCGCGCGCCGAGTTCGCCGAGCCGGTGGCCGAGGCGGCGCTGCCGAGTTCGTTGCTGGAACGGTTCAAGGGCAAGCACCGGGAGCGATTGCAAGCGCTGATGAGGTTCCTGAGTCCGCTCGGGCGGCCGGGATAAGGAAAGAAGAGCGAGCTTTTTTCGGCCCATCGGCGATCCGCAGAGGTTGGCCGTCGGCGGTAAGGGAACGCGGTGGCTACGGTATGGCTATCCGAGTTGAACGGGAGAGCATTACCGATGAGCACCGCACCACAGCCTTCTGTCCACGAGCGTTGGGCGCAGTTCCGGTTCGCGGTCGTGGGACCGCTGCTGGCTGCGCCGCCGCCACAGGGACACCTGCGCGCAGAACTCGAACGGCTGGCCGAGCGTACCTGGAAGCATCCGGTGAGCGGGCAGCCGGTGCAGTTCGCCGTCTCGACCATCGAGCGCTGGTTCCTGGCGGCGCGCAACGCCGGCGATGACCCGGTGCGGGCGCTGCGGCGCAAGCGGCGCAAGGACGCCGGTCGCCAGGATTCGCTGAACGCAGCCCTGCGCCAAGCGTTGCTGGCCCAGTATCGGGAGCATCCGGGTTGGAGCGCGCAACTGCACTACGACAATCTGGTGGTCGTCGCCGGGGGCCAGCCGGAACTGCGCCCGGTTCCCTCCTACTGGACCGTACGGCGCTACCTGCTGGCGCACGGATTGCGCGGCCGCCGGCGGCCTGGAGGGGCGCGCCGCACCGCCGGCGCGCAGCGCGCCGAGGCGCGGCTGGCCGCGCGCGAGGTGCGCAGCTACGAGGCCGAGTACGTCGGCGGGCTGTGGCACTGGGACTACCATCACGGCTCGCGCAAGGTCGTGACCGCGCAGGGCGAGTGGGCCACACCGCTGCTGTTTGGGGTGATCGACGACCGCTCCCGGCTGGCCTGCCACCTGCAGTGGTACCTGGAGGAGAACGCCGAGAACACCGCCCACGCGCTGGCGCAGGCGATCCAGAAGCGCGGCCTGCCGCGGGCGGGCATGAGTGACAACGGCACGCCCATGACGGCCGCCGAGATCGTCGAGGGGCTGGCCCGGTTGGGCATCGTGCACGAGACGACCCTGCCGTACAGCCCCTACCAGAACGGCAAACAGGAGGCGTTCTGGGCACAGATCGAGGGGCGGCTGTTGGCGATGCTCGAAGGCGTCGAGGACCTGAGCTTGGCGCTGCTCAACGAGGCCACCCAGGCGTGGGCGGAACTGGAGTACAACCGCAAGCGCCACGCCGAGATCGCCCAGACGCCGGCGGCGCGTTGGCTGGCCGGTCCGCAGGTACTGCGCCCGGCTCCCGACAGCGCGGCGCTGCGGCTGACGTTCACGCGCGCCGAAAGCCGCACCCTGCGGCGCAGCGACGCGACGGTGTCGATCGCAGGGCGGCGCTTCGAGGTGCCGAACCGCTACCGCCACCTGCCGCGCATCGCGGTGCGCTACGCGGCGTGGGACCTCACCACGGTGCATCTGATCGACGACGCCACCGGCACCGTGCTGTGCCGCCTCTATCCGCAGGACAAGGCCGGCAACGCCAGCGGCCTCAGGCGCACCCTGGAGCCGATCGGCGATGCGCTGCCGGCCACGGCTGCGGCTGGGGGCATGGCGCCGCTGCTGAGCAAGCTGATCGCCGAGCGGGCCGCCAGCGGCCTGCCGCCAGCCTACCTGCCCAAAGACGAAGGAGACACCCGATGAACCGAACCCTGCTGTCGCTGTACGGTCTGAAGTGGAACCCGTTCGCCCCCGACGTGCCGGTGGAGGCCCTGTACCACAGCGCTGCGGTCGATTCGTTCTGCTGGCGCGTGGAGCAACTGTCCGGGGAAGGCGGCTTTGCGCTGGTCAGCGGCCATCCCGGCAGCGGCAAGTCGGCCGCGCTGCGCATCCTGACCCAACGGCTACAATCCCAGCGGGACCTCACGGTCGGGGTGCTGTCTCGCCCGCAGGCCGGGCTGCACGATTTCTACCGGGAGATGGGCGACCTGTTCGGCGTCGAGTTGCACCCGCACAATCGGTGGGCCGGCGCCAAGGTCCTGCGCCACCGCTGGCAGACCCACATCGACTCGGCCTTGGTGCGCCCCGTCCTGGTCGTCGACGAAGCCCAGGAGACGGCGCCGGCGGTGTTGAGCGAACTGCGCCTGTTGTGCTCGGCGCGGCTGGACTCCCACCTGTTGCTCACCGTCATCCTCGCCGGTGACCAGCGGCTGCTGCGGCGCCTGGACGCCGAGGAGCTGTTGCCGCTGGAAAGCCGTATCCGGGTGCGCCTGAGCATGCCGCGCGCCAGTTCCGAGGAACTGCACGAATGCCTGCGCCACGCGCTCGAACGCGCCGGCGGCGGCGCGCATCTGATGACCCCCGAACTGTGCGCGACCCTGTGCGACCACGCCGCCGGCAACTACCGCACCCTGATGAACATGGCCGGCGAGTTGCTGGCTGTCGCCGCGCACCGCGAACTGGAGCGCCTCGATGAGAAGCTGTTCCTGGAGACCTTCTCCACGCCCACTCCCGCCGCCCCCGGCGGCGCCGGACGGTGGTCGTGAGCCTGCTGCCCGTCGAGCCGGCCCACCGCCTGGCCTCCCGCCCCGCCCAGCAGCGCTGGCTGGTCACCGATCTGTGGGCCGAGCAGGCAGTCGGTATCCTCGGCGGCGAGCCGAAAACCTGCAAGTCATTCATGGCGCTCGAACTTGCCGTCGCCGTGGCGGCCGGCACACCGTGCCTGCGCCGCTTCGCCGTCTCGCGCCCCGGTCGGGTGTTGGTGTACGCCGCCGAGGACGCTCCGGCGGTCGTGCGGCAACGCCTCGACGGCATCTGCGCCACCGCCGGCGTGGCGCTGCGCGATCTGGACATCCAGGTCATCACCGCCCCCACGCTGCGGTTGGACCTGAGTGCCGATCGGAACAGCCTCACGCACACCGTGGCGGCGCTCACGCCGCGGCTGCTCATCCTCGACCCGTTCGTGCGCCTGCACCGCGTCGACGAGAACTCCAGCGGCGAAATCGCCCCGTTGCTCGCCTATCTGCGCGAACTGCAGCGCCGCTATCAGCTCGCCGTCGTGGTCGTGCATCACGCCAGAAAGGCCGCCCATCGGCTGCGCGACGGCCAAGCGCTGCGCGGCTCCTCGGAGTTTCACGCCTGGGGCGACTGCAACCTGTATCTGCGCCGCCGCGACGATTCGCTCACCCTCACCGTCGAGCACCGTGCCGCGCCACCGCCGGCGCCGATCCCGCTCGTCCTGCGTGCCGACGATGATGCGGTCGCGCTGGCCGTCAGTGATCGGCCGCCACCGCTCACGGGTGCCTCGCCGCCGCTCGATGAACGCATCGTCACCGCCCTCGCCGACGCCTGCTCCGGTTCGCTGTCGGTCGCCGCCCTGCGCTCCCGCTGCCGCGTCCGCAACGCCACGCTCTACCGCCGCCTTGCGGCGCTATGCCGCCAAGGCGTTCTCGTCAAGTCCGCTGCCGGCTACCGACTCGCCGACCAGCCTGACGCTTCCGTTCCCGTCCCCTCTACGTCGTCCGGGAACGGTACCCGGAACTCCACCGATTAGCGCGCAAACAAGGCCATCGATTACCGCGCCCACGCTCACATGAAGCGATCCGGGATGCGCTGGCGGGAGGCCGGCGGGCAAGCGATCCTGACGCTTCGAGGATGGGCACAAAGCGACCGCTTCGCGGCAGCGTGGTCGCTACTGTCGGCAACCTATCGAGCCGAAATCTTGCTCCCCGATCAGATCGAGTCCGTCCATGGTCATGCCGCCTGACTCCTCAGTTCCAGACCTATCGCGCCAGGCCAAGCCTGGGAGAGGAGGGAAGATGTGAGAACGTAAGAAACCTCTCGTAGCCGCCCTGTGGGTAGCCAATCCCACCCGGTAGAGCGTAGCCGGCAGCCGGAAGCGAGTCTTGCGCCTGGGCGGGGGCGACCCCGCGGGCGAAGCGTAGACAGCGACCGCAGAAGCCGTGTGATTGAACCTCGAAAGAAACATGATCGCTGGGGCCTTCGTCGTTAGGTCAGCGGGGGCAGCACCGGAGTGCCAAACAGGCTTGGCACGACGGCCCGGCCGGGGTCGGAGAGCAGGGCAGATGCGGAACGGGTGGCCCAGGAACCTGGGAGAGCTCGTTGGCTCCATGACAGGAGAGCCGGAGGGACACCGGCACAGCAAAGTCCGGGCCGGTGCGGGAGAGCACCCGCGATCGCACCGGAGCGAAACAGCGGGGCTGGCATGGTATCGCCAAGCGAAGGCAACGAAGCGCGGCGAGAAGGGCAACGAGCAGTCTTAGCGCCCCCATAGTACCGAGGAAGCGGGGGAACGGTGGCCGCGCCGGACCCCGTGGAGGAAAGGAGGGCGTCGAGTCGCAGAACCGATGCGGGGAAACACGGAGGATGCGATGAAATCCGGGAACGTGTTAACGAAACAGCAGCGGATAGCGAAGAACGCGAGAATACACCCCGAGGTGGCATTCACGTCGCTGGCATATCACATGGATCTGGAATGGCTGCACGAGGCTTACCGGCGAACCCGGAAGGACGGTGCAGTTGGCGTCGATGAACAGACCGCCGAGCAGTACGAGGAAAACCTGGAACAGAATTTGGAATCACTGCTGGAACGGGCGAAGTCGGGGAGCTACCGTGCGCCGCCGGTAAGGCGCGCGCAGATACCGAAAGGGAAGGGCGCGGAGCCCCGTCCGATCGGCATCCCAACGTTCGAGGACAAGGTGCTCCAGCGGGCAGTGCAGATGCTGATGGAGCCTCTGTACGAGCAGGACTTCAAGGACTGTTCGCACGGCTTTCGCCCCAGGCGATCGCCGCACACGGCGCTGCAAGCACTCTGGGACCAAACGATGCGGCAGAGGGGCGGCTGGGTGATAGACTTGGATATACGCAAGTACTTTGACACCCTCTCACACACCACTCTGCGAGAGATTCTCGCGCAGCGGATACGCGATGGAGTGATCACCCGGTTGATTGGCAAGTGGCTGAACGCCGGCGTGATGGAGAACGGCTCGGTATCCTATAGTGAGCAGGGAGTTCCCCAGGGCGGGGTGCTCTCGCCGCTGATGAGTAATGTGTACCTGCACGAGGTACTCGACCGTTGGTTTACGGCGGTAGTCCAGCCGCGTCTGCGGGGCCGGGCCTTCCTGGTACGCTTCGCGGACGATGCGGTATTGGCATTCAGTGACCGGCAGGACGCCGAGCGAGTGCTACGGGTACTGCCCAAACGGTTCGCGAAGTACGGGCTGGCCGTGCACCCGGAGAAGACGCGGATGTTCCGGTTCTTGCCACCGGGCGAGAACGAGGCGGCGCACCATGGGGCGAGTTTTCCATTTCTGGGATTCACGCACTACTGGGGACGCTCGCGCACAGGGAAGTGGATCGTGAATCGGAAGACCGCATCCGACCGGCTCACCCGTGCGCTACAGGCAGTGTCCACTTGGTGCAAGCGTCACCGGCATGCACCGCTGTGGGAACAGCAGCAGGCGCTGCGGCGCAAGCTGTTGGGCCACTACTCGTATTACGGGCTCACTGGAAACCTGCGCTCGATGAGCTGCTTTCACGAAACGGTGAAACGCACATGGATGAAGTGGCTGAATCGCCGCGGCGGCCGGCCCCTCAATTGGGTGAGATTTGCCCGGTTGCTGGCGCGGTACCCGCTGCCGGCCGCGCGCGTCGTCCATTCCATCTACCGCGTAGCGAACACTGCGGCTTGAGGAACCGTGTGCGTCAATCGCGCTCGCACGGGTCTGTGGGGGCCTGGGGCGGGTAACCGCCCTGGGCTACCCGGACACCCAATCCGATCCTGCGTGGGTGGGTGAACTACTTCGCGATAGGGCACTCGAGCCGGTGTTTTGGCTATGTTCGCGACTGGGTGGAGAAGAAGATACGGCGGCATATGATGCGCGCCAAGAAACGCCAGGGATTCGGTTGGAAGAGGTGGAGTAGGAGCTGGCTGTATGAGCGGCTGGGACTGTACGGTGATTACCGGGTCCGGTGGCGGCTGGCGGCTTCGAGAGCGCACCCGACGCGATAGGCCACATAACCCTTGACGAGAAGCGGGCAGGAAAGCGTAGTGCGGGAAAACCGCATGCTGCGTTTGATGAGGCGGGGGCTGGAAACGTGACCATGGGAGCCGGACTGCGGGCCAACGCGAAAGCGGTTGGACTTCCCGCCGGACCCTACCGTCGGCGCGCCAGTCCTCGACCCTACTCCGACATGAACATAGCACGAACCGCCGCCGAGGTTCTGTCCGATCACGTCACCCTTGAACTGCAGTGCATCGACCGTATGTACCTGAACGCCTACGTGCCGCTCCTGCAGAGCGCTGGCGGCACCGCCTACTACCTGCGCACGCTGTGCGGTTACCCGGTGCCGTCCTCGGCGCTGTTGGCGCCCATGACGAAGGACTTCGTGTCCGCCATCAAGCGCTTCGTCGAGCGGGAAGGGATCGACCTGGTCGCGGCCGCGGATGACCGAGACCAGCGTGCCATCCGTGGCGGCGAACAGGGTCCGCTCGTTGTAGCCGGCCATGACCTCCGGGTCCTTGCGGATCGCCGGATCGGGCTCGTAGCCGACGTGCCGGTGGCGGAGCGTGTGGCGGCCGTCGTCGGAGAGGAGCACGCCGCACTGCCAGTTGTCGCCGCACACGGCCGATCCCCACATGGTGAACACCAGCCGGCCGTCCGGCAGGGCGATGCCGGGAGCGACGAACTGCTCAATGAGGTAAGGGGCCGGCGGCCTCCACCACATCGGCGCGTACCTGGCCGTCGACCAGTAAGACGCGGTCTACCGGTACCTGGAGGGCATCGGCTATCAGCAGATCCAGGGGCGGGCCGATCCTGGGCATCGACCGCATCGACTACTTCGAGGCGGATGCCCGGCTCGGGCTCACTATGGAGCTCCTGGACATACCGGAGGTCTACGGCACGCCGGAGTACGAGTATCCATAGCGCTTCGTCCCGGAGCTCGATCTCCTCCTACGTGCAACCGACTCTGTCAGGCGACCGCCCCGAGCCCCTTCTTCGCGACCAACGTCAGGAGCTTCAGCGAAGCGCCGCGCGGCCGCTTCACGCCACGCTCCCACTGGCTTACCAGGCCTGTCGTCACGTTGAGGTAGCGGGCGAACACCGCTTGGCTCGCATTCTCCCGTAGCCGGATCTCTCGGATTCTCTCCGGTGCCATCTCCTCGACCGGCGTCAGGCACATCTCGTCGAAAACCCTCATGGTTCGAGTCACCATGACGCCCGCCTCCGTCAGACCCAGCGCCGTCTCGTGAGCCGCCGCTAACGCGTCGCTCTTGTATTGCTTAGCCATGGCATATCACCTCGGTTATCGTCCCGTTCGAAAGCACCGCGCGCAGGCCGGCTTCATCCATTCCCAGCATCTCGTCCGCCAGAAGGCGGAACGCCTTCAACTCATCCCGCCGAAGATTGTCCCGGCTACTCTTCGCGAACCCGAAGACGAAGAAACACCGTTCGCTCCGGCGAAAGAGCAGGATCGCGCGAAACCCGCCGGAGCGGCCCTGTCCCTTCCGTGCGATACGCTGCTTGAGGACGCCGCCGCCGAGGTCGGCATCGATCGAACCTCGTTCAGCGCGGCGAACGGCATCGCACAGGGCTGCATCTGCTATTCCCTCGCGTTCGGCGAAGCGAGCGAAAGGCTTGGTCTTGAACGCGCGCAATCCGAACCCTCGTGATCGGCTTTCATCATTCGCAGTACTATAGCACTCGGTGCGACATCAGCCAATCGGCGGTCCGGAGCGACAAAGCGGCGCGCCTTCGGCGCAGCCGTGCTCCCGATCCGAGCGATCGCCGGGCGAGGCAAACCGGGCTGCAACGGAGACGCGTGCGAGATCTGAAGCGTCGCGTGCGTCAGTCCCAGCGGAGGTGGACGGCGTAGGCGCGGTGCCCGGTCGCGGAGCCCCGCCGGAAGTGGCCGAACACGTACATCGCCTCGGAATCGCCGAGGGGGACGAAGGTGCCGTTCATGGCGTTGTAGTAGTTGTCGAACGGCTCGTCGTCAGGGGTGCGGTCGAACAGGAGGTCCGTGCTCCAGGTGCGGCCCAGGTCGAAGCTGCGCGCCATGTGCATCCCGCAGAACGAGTGGCCGCGGTGGCGGCTCCAGTGCGAAGGCAGGCGGGCCGGCAGGACCAGGGAGCCGTCAGGGAGCGCCAGGCCGTCCGCTGGCGCCCCGGTTCCGGACAGGTCGGTCGGCTCCGGGGACGACCACGTCTCGCCGCGGTCGCCGGACTCCGCGCGGAAGAACAGGCAGTCGCTGGAGCGTGGATTGGTGCCGGGGATGCCGCCCAGATGGTCGCGGCCGCGGATCACCGAGACCAGCGTGCCGTCCTTGGCGGCGAACAGGGTCTGCTCGTTGTAGCCGGCCATCACCTCCGGGTCCTTGCGGATCGCCGGATCCGGCTCGTAGCCGACCTGCCGGTAACGGAGCGTGTGGCCGCCGTCGTCCGAGAGGAGCACCCCGCACTGCCAGTTGTCGCCCCGCACGGCCGAACCCCACATCGTGAACACCAGCCGGCCGTTCGGGAGGGCGATGCCGGGAGCGATGAACTGCTCGGTGAGGAAGGTGCCGGCGGCGATCCGGTTCCAGGAGAACTCGTCGGCATCCGGCGCGCGGTGCCCGATGAGGATGTCGCTGGGCCGATACAGGCCGCGCCCACCGAGGGAGCGGTCGAAGCCCTTGGGCAGGTAGATGCCGCAGGCGACCACGGTCCCATCCTCCAGCGCGTGCGCGGGGGCGACGCCCTGGAACTCTGTCTCCGGGTTGGCGAGCGGCGGGCCGAACGGACGCGGCTCGGTCCAGGTGGCGCCCAGGTCGTCGCTCTGCGTGAGCAGCGAGGAGATGCCGCGCTCGGCGTCGCTCGCCCGCTGCACGGTCATCAGCAGCCTGTCGCCGCTCTTGACGACGGCGCACCCGCTGGCGGGATAGCGGTCGTCGTCGAACAGGACCCGGTAGTCGGTCACCTTGAGGTCGCAACGATCGGTCATGACGGAGTCACGGTATCATTCGTCAGCCGCGGGAGGAGTAGGAGTGGCGGATCAACCAACGGGCGAACGCGATCGCAGATCGCGGGTCAATCTGCGCATCAGCGCTGACGATCGAGACCTTATCACTCGCGCCGCAGAGGCGCTGGGTAAGAACCGCTCGGAATTCGTGCTGGATGTGGTGCGCCAAGCTGCTCAGGACACCCTGCTCGATCGCAGGCTGTTCGGTCTGGATGCGGACCGTTTTGATGCGTTCGTGACGCTCCTCGACGCTCCTCCTGCGCCGAACGAGAAGTTGAAGCGGCTGCTCGCGACTCCGCCACCGTGGGAGTGGTGAGCGAAGACGCCGCCGTACGGGGGCAACCGCGTGGCGGCTCCGGTAACCCCGCGCCGCGTCAGTACGCGCCGGTGAGGATCTGGTTGGTTGCCGGGTACTCGCGCACCGCCGCGTAGTGCAGGGTCCTTGGTCCGTCGGGCCGGGACTCGTCGATCGGTGTCGGCACGCGAATGATGAACTCCGCGCGATCGAATCGGTTGAACGCGACATGGGCCATGACCAGCCGATCGATCATCGACTCCTCGCCCGACGAGAAGTCAGGAAGCACCAGTGGCCCGGTGTCGACCTGAAACGACGGCGTCTCCGGCCGGAAGTTCATCGTCTTGATGGGATACTCCAACGTACACTCATAGCTGCCGTCGGGATGCGAGATGGTCGTGCGCCCGACAAGTGGGTCCTTGCCTTCCGACGCGGCCATGACTGCCGCGGTCGTGTCGTGGACCGATGATCTGCTGAAGGTCTGCAGGTCGATCTCGAGCTCCCAGCCGTCGGCGGCAATGGTCCGTTTGGTCGTACCGTCCCACAGCAGGCTCCTGCCCATGCCCCGCTCCTGATCCAGGGAATAAACGCAGCGGAACTCCCGGCTCGGGATCTGAAACAACTCCCGCTCGGCGTAGACCCATTCGGCCCGACATGGCGCGATGAGGAAGTAGCGCTCGGGCGTGCCGTGCGGCCGGAGGACCGTCAGGATCGAGTCCAGCTCGATGCGCACGCGGTTGCCGAGGGGGGTGTTGTGGCGCGCGTAGGGCCGCGGGTCGTTGGGGTTGCGCGGCC
Source organism: Spirochaetia bacterium (assembly GCA_965208175.1). Lineage (GTDB taxonomy): Bacteria > Spirochaetota > Spirochaetia > SZUA-6 > Bin103 > CATQHW01. The sequence goes on from CBDBOG010000003.1 coordinate 953,545, forward strand.
TGTCCCAGCGCATGAAGGAGCGCCGGAAATCCAGGGGGAGGTCGGTGGCGGTGCTCATTCCCGGACTGACGGCATCGTTCATCCGGCCACCGCCTCGAAGACGCGCATGAAATTACCGCCGGCGATCTTCTCGATGGTCCCGTGCTCGTGACCGCGGGCCCGCAACCCGGCCATGAGGTGGCCTACCTCACTGATGTCACCGACGCCGGCCGGCCGCGCCTCGATCTGACCGAGAAAATCGGTGCCGAACCCGACGTGATCCGGCCCAACCAGCGCCACCATGTGATCGATGTGGTCGAGCAGCAGCTCGAGAGCGGCCGCTTCGGGGGTTGGCCCGAGCGGGGTCGGGCTGGGGCAGATGAGGCCGCCGGTCGCGGCGATGGCGCGGAGCTGATCATCGTCGAAATAGCGGGGCGTATCGCGCAACGCCCGCGCGTTGCCGTGAGTCGCAACGACGGGGGCGGTGGTGATCGCGAGCGTGTCCCGGAACGTCGCCGCTTCCATGTGGGTCACGTCGACCAGCATGCCGAGCCGGTTCATCTCGCCTACGACCGCGTGCCCTGCCGGCGTGAGGCCGCCGGGGCCGTCGATGTGGCTGTCGTGGACGCGCATCTCCGGACCGTTCCAAACCTGTGTTGCCGTCCCCAGGGCATTGCGCCCTTCGTGCACCAGGCCGACGTGCCGCAGGCCGAGTCGGTGCAGGGTGCGCAGGAGGCTGACGTCGCCCTTGAGCGCATCACCGCCCTCCAGCCCGAGGATGAGCGCGACCTTGCCGTCCGCCCGGGCCGCCTCGATATCGCCGGCGCAAATCGCCGGCGTGACATGATCGCCTGCCGGACCGTTCAGCTCGTGATGCAGGTAGTCGACCATCTGCAACAGTTTCCGCAGCGGCTGCCGGCTGGCATGCGGGCCGCCGATCGCGGCGTCCGGCACCCAGCAGGCGGTGAGCTGCGCGGCCACGCCGTCGGCGCGCATCATCGGCACATCGGTGAGCCCGCCCAGCGCCTCGTGCAGGTGCCGTTGTGTGTCGAAAGCCTGGTCCAGCGTGTGACCGTGAGCGTCGATGACAGGTGGCTCGGTCGCGCGTGTCACGTCGTCACCATCTTCCCCGCACGCTGCTGAATTCGCCGGTCGCCGGGACGAACGGAAAGCGTGCTGTCGCGCTCAGTTGACTCGCTCCCATCGGCTCGGTGAGATCCCGGGCGCCTGCCGCGGCATTTCGGCAGGCTTGTTTCCGCCGCCGAAGTTCCAGATGCGAGTGTTGGGATCGATCATCAGCTCTCGCACGGTCGCGGGGACCTTGGCGAGTTGGTCCGGATCCCAGGGTTCGACCTCTCCTCCGGGTCCTGCCCAAGCCGGTCGGTACGCGATTCCCAGAAGCTGCCGTGAATAGCCGCCGATGTTCGGGTAGTTTCCATGGAACACGTTCTGGCTGATGAGCACCGCAGAGCCGGCCTCACAGGTGACCATCACCTGCTCCGGGTGCTCGGCGTATCTCAAGTATGGATTTCCCTCGTGGTGAAAGCTCAGGTGCGATCTGGGTAGGACCTTGAACGGGGAAACCTCACGAGTCAGATCGTCCAGATAGTACAGAACCCGAACCAACCGGGGGCAGCTCTGTCCGTAACCGAAGATCTCCGACCCCCACGGTTGTCCATCGCAGTGCAGGCTTATTCCCGGATGCCCCGGCTCGGAGCGGGCGTAGTCGTACGTCATCATGACGACCTGATCGCAGAGCGTTCGCAGGAACCGGAGCGTCGGCGGGTGTGCGATCAGCTCGGTGATGGCTCCTCCACGAAACTGGACGTCCTGGCACCCTCGTTGGTGAACGCTATAGTCGACACCGAACGTCTCCAGCTCGGCGGTTCCTTCTTGATTCGATCGATGTGCTCGGGCGAGAGCAAGTTCGGCAGGACGACATAACCCTCTACCTCGAGATGTCTGATGCGTTCTCCCAGAGTCAGACTCGTCCAGTCCGTGTCGACGAGGAAGTCTTTTGTCCAGCCATGGTTCACCTCGCCCACGGTATCATGGGATATGACACGAATCACCGAGCGCCTGCGGGCGGGAGATCGGCTGCTCGACGGCGGCACGGGCTCGGAGCTGCAGCGTCCCTGGCGGTGGCTGGACGCCGGCGCGCAGATCGCCGGCGGTTGCTGCGCGTCGGGTCCGGAGCACATCCTGGCGCTGCGCGGAGTCGTGGACGATGCAGCGGCGAGCTGAAGGCGAGGCGGCGGCCATCCGGATCGCGACGGTCGACGACGTCCGCGAGGCCGAGCGCGGCATACGCCGGCACGTGTCGGCGGCGCCGCTGATCCGTTCGCATGCACTGGAGCGGGAGCTCGGGATGCCGGCCGAGCGGCGGATCTGGCTGAAGGACTACGGGTGGACGCCCGTCGGCTCGTTCAAGCTGCTCGGCGCACTGCACTGGATGGCGCGCAACCTGAGCCGGATCGGCGACCGGCCGGTCGTCGCCCACTCCTCCGGGAACTTCGCGTCCGGCATCGCCTTCGCCGGCATGCGGCTCGGCAAGCGGGTGATCGTCGTCATGCCCGATACGGCGGCGCGCATGAAGGTCGAGCTGACGCGTTCGTTCGGCGCGGAGATCCGCACGTACGACATCGCCCGTGACCACGAGACGGGGGAACGGGACCGGATGACGCGTGAGATCGCCGACCGGGAGGGAGCGGTCCAGGCATCGCCGTACGACGATGCGGACGTGATCGCCGGCAACGGCGTGGGCGGCCTGGAGATCGTGCGCGAGCTGCGGGCGCAGGGCCGCGCGGCCTCGCACCTGTTCTGTCAGGTCTCGGGCGGCGGCCTCATGGCCGGCCATGCGCTGGCGTTCGCGGACGGCTTTCCGCGGGCCGAGATCGTCGGCGTCGAGCCGGAAGGTGCCGCTGACTTCGGGGAGGCCCTCGATGCGGGGCGGCGGGTGCGGATCGATCGCCCGGCGAGCATCTGTGACGGCCTGCTTTCCTACGACGTCGGGGAGCACAACTGGCCGATCCTCCGTCGACACGTCCGCCAGGCCGTCGCCGTGCCGGACCGGGAGACGCGGGAAGCGATGGGATGGCTCTACGACCGGCATGGCGTGCGCACCGAGCCTTCCGGCGCGATCGTGACGGCGGCGCTCTTGAGTGGGCGCGTCAGCCTTGATGGCGAGGGAGACGTGGTGGTGATCCTCAGCGGTCGCAACGTCGACGAGGATCAGTTTCGCGCGTGGATCACCCTGGAGTAGGCGGGTTGCCGTAACCGCGTCGACGCGGCCCCGCGCCACGCGTAGAGTGCGCCGCCATGAAGATGAGTCGGCCGGTCCTGGCGCACGAGGTGCTGAGCGTGACCGGCGGTATGGTGGTCGCCCAGGACCGGCTGGGCGCGCGCATCGGCACCGAGGTCCTGCAGCGAGGCGGCAACGCCGTGGACGCGGCCGTGACCACCGCCTTCGCGATGGGGGTGCTGCAGCCGCTCATGAACGGCGTGGGCGGCGGCGGCATGCTGGTCGCCCGCTTCGCCTCGGGCGAGGCCGGCTCCGTGGACTTCGGCATGCGCGCGGCCGCCGCGGCCGGGCCGGACATGTACGAGCTGGAGGGAGGGACCGACCGTCCGGAGACCGGCGGGCTGCGGTTCTCCCGCGGCTACGCGTGGCCGCTGGTCAAGGACCGGGCCAACGTCTACGGCCACGCGGCGATCGCGGTGCCGGGAACGGCGGCAGGTCTGGCGGTGGCCCTGGAACGATGGGGCACGATGAGCCTGGACCAGGCGCTGCTGCCGGCGATCCGGCTGGCGCGCAACGGGTTCCCGGTCGGCCACCACTTCGTCCTGATGCTGGTCAGCGGGCGGCCGATCATGACCCGCTACCCGGCGACCCGCCAGACCTACTACCCCGGCGGCCAGCCGCTGGCCGTGGGCGAGACGCTGGTGCAGCGCGATCACGCACGCACGCTGGAGCTCATCGCCCGCGACGGACCGGACGGCTTCTACCGGGGCGAGGTGGCCGAGCGCATCGCCTCCGAGATGGCGGCGCACGGCGGCACGATCCGGCAGGAGGACCTGGCCGGCTACCGGCCGTTCGTGCACGACACGGTGCTGGAGGCCGGCTACCGGGGGTACGGGGTGCTGGCCGTCCCCGGTCCGAACGGCGGCACGGCCGTCGCGGAGGCGCTCCACATCCTCGAGCACTTCGACCTGGCCCGCCACGGCTGGGGCTCGGTGGAGGCGCTGCACCTGGTGATCGAGGCGATCCGGCGGGCGGCGGTGGACCGGTACTCGTACCTGGGCGACCATCCGGATGCGCCGTTCGACACTCTGGCGGAGCCGGGCTACGCGGCGACGCGGGCGCGGACGATCAGCCCGGACGGCGCCGGTCACACCGCCGCCGGCGACCCGTGGGCATGGCGAGGAGTCCCGCGGCCCGCGGACCTGCCGGCTCCCGCGGGTGTCTCGGCGGACGGCGGCACCACGCACATCTCGGTGGTGGACGCGGATCGCAACGCCGTGTGTCTGACGCAGACCAACATGTCGTGGTCCGGGGTGATCGTCCCCGGCGTCGGCGTGATGATGAACAACGCGATGACCTGGTTCTATCCGACGCCGGGCGCGGTGAACTCGATCGTTCCGGGCGGGCGCGGGCTGAACAACATGACGCCGCTGATCCTGGTCCGCGACGGCCGGCTGCACGCCGTGCTCGGCGCGTCCGGGGGCCGCCGCATCTGGTCGGCGCTGGTGCAGGCGTGCGTGAACCACGCCGCGTTCGGCATGGACCTGCAGCAGGCCGTGCAGGCGCCGCGGCTGCACGTGGAATCGGACCAGGTGCTGCTGGACGGGCGCTTCGGCGTCGAAGTGCGGGCCGGCCTGGAGAACCTCGGCCACGAGGTCACGGTGGCGACCCCGTACTACAACCGCTCACCCTATGCGGAGCCGAACGGCATACAGGTGGCCGGTGGCGAGCTCCGCAGCGCCGTCTACCCGGTCGCCAAGCCGACGCACGCCGCCGGCTATCCCGGCGACACCCTGGAGGACTCGGACGCCGGGATCGACACCGGCATACTGTCGCACCCGTAGGGGCGGTACGTTCACGGCGTGGAGCGGCTGCCGTTTACCTTACGGGTGGGGTCGTCGGCCACCGCGCTGTGGGCAAGATCAGCGTCGATCGTGCCATCGGTGGCCTTGATGGTCCCGCCGCTGAGAGACAGCGCGTTGGCCGGGACACTGATTCCGTCCTCATCACGGTCAGCCTTCCGGACGAAGAGTCTGAAGAACAGAGCATCGCTGCGCCATCCGAAATAGGTCGCGTGCCGCGTCTTCGTCCCGATGGTCAGCGCCACCTGGGGAGTGCCGCTTGCTGCCACCGCTCGGTCGAACTCGACCTTCACCTCGACCGTTTCCCCGAGTCCGTACGTCCCACCCCTGTCCGGGGAGGAGATGATGGAGATTTTCCTCACCTTTGGTGGCGTGCTGTCGCCGCCGTTCACCTTGCTGCCGAATCCGGCGGCGACCGGCCCGTGTGTCAGATCGGCGTCGGTCGAGCCGTCGGCGGACTTGATGGTACCGCCGTTGAGAAGCAGCGCATTGGCGGCGATGCCGATGCCGTCCTCGTCGCGGTCTTCCCCCTGCACGGTGTACTCGAAGTGCAGGAACTGTGTGGTCCATGCGGACAGCGTCGCGTGCCGCGTCTGTGTGCCGATGGTCAGAGCCACCTGGGGCTCGCCGCGTATTGTCACCGTTCTGTCGAACTCGACTCGCAACTCGATCGTCTCGCCCAGTTCGTACGTTCCGCCCCTCGCCGGGGAGGAGTTGAAGGCGATCTCCCTCACTCCCGGCGGCGTGCTGCTACTGCCGTTCACCTTGTTGCCGCGCTCGACTGCGACCGGCCCGTGGGTCAGATTCACATCGACGGCGCCGACGGTGGTCCTGATGGCACCGCCGTTGAGAACCAGTGCGTTGGCCGCGATGCTGGCGCCGTCCTCATCCCGATCCTCCTCCTGCACGGTGTAGGTGAAAGTCAGATGCTGACGGCCCCATCCGAACAAGGTCGCGTGCCGCGTCTTGGCCCCGATCGTCAGCGCCACTTGGGGCTTGCCGGTTGCCGTGACGGCCCTGTCGAACTGGACCCGCACCTCAATCGTCTCCCCGAGTTCATAGGTGTCACCCGTTGCCGGGGAGGAGCTGAGAGAGACATCCGTCACTCCTGGTTGCGCGGTCGCGCTGCCGTTCACCTTGCTGCCGCGCAGGGCGGCTACGGCCTCGTGAGTCAGATTCACATCGACGGCGCCGACGGTGGTCCTGATGGCACCTCCGTTGAGAACGAGCGCGTTGGCGGCGATGCTGATCCCGTCCTCGTCGCGGTCCCCCTCCTGCACGGAGTAGCTGAAGTACAGGGATTGTGTGCTCCATGAGGACAAGGTGGCGCGCCGCGTCTGCGTTCCGATGGTCAGCGCCACCTGGGGCTTGCCGGTTGCCGTCACCGCTCTGTCGAACCGCACGTTTACCTCGACCGTCTCTCCGAGCCCGTACGTGTCGCCGCGTGCCGGGGACCCACGGAACGCGATGGACGAGACTGCGGGCGCGGTGCTCTCGGCCTGATCGACCGTGGCAGCCGCTGCATCTGATGTCGTCGGGGTCGGCGGCGGCGTCGCACATGACGCGAGCACCAGCAGGCAGGAGAGACCGATCAGGTTGCGGCGATGCCGGAACGCCCGCATCGCTCGAAGTTACCACAGGCTCCTCGCAGGAATCAGAGCCGCATCTGCACCATGTCGGCGGTCTGCGCTCGGACATGGTGTTGCAGCCGCGAGGGCTGAGCCGTTCAGGGGTTGACCCGGCTGCCGTTCACCTTGCGGCCAGGGTCCGCGGGCACCGCATCATGAGCTAGATCCGCGTCCGTGGTCCCGTCGCCGACGTGCCTGATGGTGCCGCCGTTGAGGGCCAAAGCGTTGCCGTCGATGCTGATCCCGTCCACATCCCGGTCCACGGCTTGCACCAAGTAGTCGAACGACAAGACGTCTTCGTCGACAATCGTGCCCCCGCCGCGCGCGGCGATGGCGGCATAGCCAGAGTAGATCGCCTGCCTTGTCTTGCTCCCGATGGTGAGCGCCACGAGGGGCCATCCCGTCACGGTCACATCTCGGTCGAACTCGACCCACACCCGAACCCTCTCACCGCGAACATACGTATCGCCGGTCGGCGGCGGGACGTGGTTGTCGAGGTAGATGGCACGCACCATCGGCGGCGTGACGAGGCTGCCATCCACCCTGCGGGTGAGGTCGGCAGCCACGGCGCTGTGGGCGATGGCGGCGCCGGTCGTCGAGTCGTCCGCGTGCGTGATCGTGCCGCCGTTGAGCGACAGGGAGTTGGCGTCGATGCTGATCCCGTCCCCATCCCGGTCGCCCTCATGCACCGCATAACTGAAGTGCGCGTACCGGGGATCCTGCCACGACAGGGCGTACGCCGCCTGGCGTGTCTGCGTCCCGATGGTCAGCGCCACCTGCGGACTGCCGGTCGCCGCCACCGTTCTGTCGAACTCGACGACCAGCTCGACCGTCTCCCCGAGTCCGTAGGTGTCGCCCTGCGCCGGGGACGAGACAAGGGAGATGTCCTTCACCTTCGGCGGCGGCCCGATCAAGCTGCCGTTCACCTTACTGCCGCGCGCGGCGTCAAGCGCCTCGTGCGTGAGATCAGCGTCGGTGATGCCATCGGCGGCCTTGATGGTTCCGCCGTTGAGGAATAACGCGTCGGACGAGATGTTGATCCCGTCCTCGTCACGGTCCGCCTCCTGAACGGTGTAGGCGAAGTACAGAGACTTGCTGCCCCAAGCGAAGAAGGCCGCGCGTCTGTGTCCCGACGGTCAGCGCCACCTGGGGCCTGCCGGTCGCGGTCACGGCTCGGTCGAACCGAACACGCACTTCAACCGCCTCTCCCAGTGCGTACGTGTCACCCCTCGCCGGGGTGGAGCTGAAGGAGATGGACGAGACTGTGGGAGCCGCGCTTTGGGCCTGAGCGACCGAGGCTGACACCGTGGCCGCCAGCAGGCAGGAGAGCCCGATCAGGTTGCGGCCGCGCCGGAAACCCTGCATCGCCCGAACGTTCACGGCGTGCCCCGACTGCCGTTCACTTTGATTTCGGGGTCCGGGCCCACCGCGTCATGGGTCAGATCAGCGTCGATCGTGCTGTCGACGGCGAGCTTGATCGTTCCGCCGCCCAGGAGCAGGGAGTTGGCCTGGATGCCGACCCCGTCCTCATCGCGGTCATCCTCCTGCACCGCATAGCTGAAATGCATGTGTCGGTCGTCCCACGACTCGGAGTAGACCGCGTGCCGTGTCTCGGTCCCGATGGTCAGCGCGACTTGAGGCGTGCCGGTGGCCTCCACCGCCCTGTCGAACTCGACCAGCACCTCAATCGTCTCACTCAAACTGTAGGTGTCATCCCTGCTCGGGGAGGAGAGGAAGTAGATCTGGCTCACCGCCGGTGGCGTGATCAAGCTGCCGTTCACCTTGCTGCCGCGCCCGGCAGCTACCGTTCCATGCGTGAGATCTGCGTCGGTTGTGCCGTCGGCTCCCGTGATGGTTGCGCCGGTGAGCACCAGCGAGTTGGCCGGGATGCTGATTCCGTCCTCATCGCGGTCCCCTGCCTGCACGGTGTAGATGAAGTACAGGGAGTTCCTGCCCCAACCGGACATCGCTGCAAGCCGCGTCGCGGCCCCGATGGTCAGCGCCAGTTGAGGCGTGCCGGTCACATGCACCGCTCTGTCGAACTCGACATCCACCTCGATCGTCTCGCCCAGTTCGTAGGTGTCTCCCCGTGCTGGAGAGTAAGGGAAGTAGATGTTACTTACCCGCGGTGTGGTGACATCGCTGCCGTTCACCTTGGCGTCGGGTTCGGCGGCTACGTCCAGGTGCGTCAGAACGGCCGGGGTCGTGCCGTCGCGGCCTGTGATGCTTCCGCCGCCCAGGAGCAGCGAGTTGGCCGGGATGCTGATCCCGTCCTCATCGCTGTCTCCGGTCTGAATGGTGTAGCGGAATCTCAGGGTATTGTCGCTGCTCCATCCGAAAAAGGTCGCGTACCGCGTCTCCGTCCCGACGGTCAGCGCAACCTGGGGGTCGCCGGCCGCTTCCACTCCGCCGTCAAACTCGACGATCACCTCGACCGTCTCTCCGAGTCCGTAGGTGTCGCCCCGAGCTGGGGAGGAGTCGTAGTAGAGGGCCCTTACCCGCGGTGGCGTGACAGCGCGGCTGCCGTCCACTTTCATGTCACGGTCGGGGCCTACGGGCGCGTGCGTCAGGTCAGCGTCGGTCACGCCGTCCGCCGCCGTGATGGTTCCGCCGTTCAGCACCAGCGCGTTGGCCGGGATGCTGATCCCGTCGTCATCACGGTCATCCTCCTGCACTACGTAGCTGAAGTCCGCATACTCCCTCCACGATCCGGAGTAGGCCGCGTGCCGCGTCTTCGCTCCGATGGTCAGCGCCAACCGAGGGGTGCCGGTCACCGTCACCGTCCTGTTGAACGCGACTTTCACCTCGATCGTCTCCCCTCGTGACCAAGTGTCACTCCGTCCTGGGAAAAAGAAGGAGATGTCTCTCACGCGCGGTGGCGTGGCCAGGCTGCCGTTCACCTTGCTGCCGCCGTCGGCGGCGACCGCCGCGTGTGTCAGGTCGGCGGGCGTCGTGCCGTCGGGGGCCGTGATGGTTCCGCCGCTCAGCACCAGCGCGTTGGCCGGGATGCTGATCCCGTCTTCATCCCGGTCCCCCTCCTGCACGGTGTAGCTGAAGTACAGAGAATTGCTGCCCCACCCGGAAGAGGTCGCGTACCGCGTTTGCGTTCCGATGGTCAGCGCAACTCGGGGATCGCCCGTTGACTCCACCCCCCCGTCGAACGTGACGACCACTTCGACCGTCTCCCCCAGTTCGTAGGTGTCACCCCGCGCCGGGGAGGAGTCGAACTGGATGGCCGCCACCCGCGGCGGAATGACGTCGCTGCTGCCGTCAACCTTCCTGTCGCGATTCGGGCCGACCGCCGCGTGCGTCAGGTCAGCGTGGGTCGTGCCGTCGGTGGCCGTGATGGATCCGCCGTTGAGCGCCAGCGCGTTGGCCGGGATGCTGATCCCGTCCTCATCCTGGTCGCCCTCCTGCACGACGTAGCTGAAGTCCACGTAACGGTCGTCTCCCCATCTCGTGGAGTGGGTCGCGTACCGCGTCTCGGCCCCGATGGTCAGCTCGACCTGGGGCCTTCCGGTCACTTTCACCACCTTGTCGAAGTGGACTCCCACCCGAATTGCCTCTCCCAGTTGATAGGTGTTACCCCTCGCGGGGGAGTCGCCGATGTAGATGTGTGTCACTCCCGGCGGCGATGCCAGGCTGCCGTCCACCTTGCGGTCGCCGTCGGCGGCTACCATCCCGTGCGCCAGATCCGCGGCGGTCGTGCCGTCAGCGGCTGTGATGGATCCGCCATTGAGGGCCAGCGCGTTGGCGGGAATGCTGATGCCGTCCTCGTCGCGATCCCCCTCTTGCACGGTGTAGGCAAAGCTCAAATGATGCCCGCCCCAGCCTCTGAAGGCCGCGTGCCGCGTCTCGGCCCCGACGGTCAGCGCCACCTCGGGATCGCCGGTTGCCGTCACCGCCCTATCGAACTCAACTTCCACTTCAACCGTCTCGCCCAGCTCGTACGTGCCACCCCGCGCTGGTGGGGAGTAGCCGAAGCGGATGGCCATCACCCGCGGTGGCGTGACATCGCTGCCGTTCACTTTGCCGGCCCCCTCGGGGGACACCGCCTCGTGCGTGAGATCTGCGGCGGTCGTGCCGTCGGCGGCCGTGATGGTTCGGCCGAAGAGGGCCAGCGCGTTGGCCGGGATGCTGATGCCGTCCTCGTCACGATCCCCCGCCTGGACGGTGTACTGGAAGAGCAGAGAGTGACTGCTCCATCCGTAGTGGGTCGCGTGCCGCGTCCGCGTTCCGATAGCCAGCGCTAGCCGGGGCTCACCGGTTGTCTTCACCGCTTTGTCGAACTCGACTTCCACCCTAATGGTCTCACCCAGTTGGTAGGTGTCACCTCGCGCTGGAGAGGAGTCCAGGTAGATGTCCCTCACCCGCGGTGGCGCGACATCGCGGTTGCCGTCCACCTTCCTGTTGTGTTCGGCTGCTACCGCATCGTGCGTCAGGTCGGCGTCGGTGGTGCCGTCGGGCCCCTTGACGGTGCCGCCGGCGAGGGCCAGCGCGTTGGCGGCGATGCTGATGCCGTCGTCGTCCCGGTCGCCCTCCTGAACCGTATAGCTGAAGTGGGCATGACGGCCGAACGAGCTGTCGTGGACGGCGTACCGAGTCTCGGCCCCGATGGTCAGTGCAACCTGGGGACTGCCGCTCACCGTCACCGCTTTGTCGAACTCCACCCAGACCTGGATCTCTTCCCCGAGTTCGTAGGTGTCATCCCCCGCTCGGGACGACATCACGTCGATGCGCTTCACCGCCGCCGGCGACACCAGGCCGCCGTCCACCTTCCTGTCGTGTTCGGCTGCTACCGCATCGTGCGTCAGGTCGGCGTCGGTGGTGCCGTCGGGGCCCTTGACGGTGCCGCCGGCGAGGGCCAGGGCGTTGGCGGCGATACTGATGCCGTCGTCGTCGCGGTCCTTCTCCTGCACGGTGTAGTCGAAGAACAGGCCGGAGGAGCTGCCCCATCCCATGGCGGTGGCGTGCCGTGTCTCGGGTCCGATGGTCAGCGCCAGCCGGGCTCCGCCGGTCGCCGTGACCACTCTGTCGAACTGGACCATCAGTTCGATCGGCTCTCCGCGTTCGTAGGTGTCGTCCCTCGTCGGAGTGGAGACCCAGGAGATGCTCTCTACCGCCGGCGGTGAGAACAGGCTGCCGTTCACCTTGCTGCCGTGCTCGGCGGCTGCCGCCGCGTGCTTCAGATCGGCGTCGATGGTGCCGTCGTCGGCCGTGATGGTCCCGCTTTCGAGTGACAGAGCGTTGGCCGGGACGGCGATCCCGTTCTCGTCACGGTCCTCCTCGTGCACGTCGTAGGAGAAGTACAGGGACTGGCCATCCAATCGGGAAAAGGTCGCCTGTCGCGTGTGCGTCCCGATGGTCAGCGCCATCTGAGGACTGCCAGTTGCCGACACCGCGATGTCGAACTCGACTGCTACCTCGATGATCTCCCCGAGCTCGTAGGTATCGCCCCTCGCCGGGGAGGAGACGACGGTGATCGAGGAGACCGCGGGCGTCTCGTGTACGGGCTCAGCCCATGCTGCTGCGGCCGTGAACGCCCGCAGGGCTGTGAATGCCAGCAGGAAGAAAAGACCGGTCAGGTTGCGTGCGCCCCAGGCCTTGCTCATGCTGGATGCTACCGCGATCCTCCGCCGGCGGACATCCTCGACGGCTCTGGCGGATGAGTCAGAGTCGCATCTGCACCATGTCGGCGGTCTCCGGTTCGGCCATGGAGTCATCCAGGTACACGTAGTGCTCGCCGCTTCGGTACGAGTATCCGGCATGCTCGCCTGAGGGACTCAGGGCGATCACGGCGATGTGCCCGGCCAGCGGATCGTCCAGGTCGCGGAGGTCGGCCAGCGCGGTGGTCATGGCGTCGGCGAGCGACATGCCGGTGCGCAGGTAGAGCACCACACTGCGGGTGGTCAGGGTCCTCAGCACGACCTCGCCGGTCCCGGTCGAGGCCGCGGCGCCCCAGCGGTTGTCCGCGTAGCCGCCCGCGCCGATGATCGGCGAGTCGCCGAGCCGGCCGGGGTACCCCCACGGGTAGCCGCTGGTGCTGACCGCGCTGGCCAGGTTGCCGTCGTGGTCCTGCGCCAGGAAGTTGACCGTGCCGTGCGGGTCCTTCGGACTGGGCGGCTCCTCCGCGCCCGGCGGGTCCCAGCCGCGCATGGAGTCCCGCGCGCCGCCGACCAGATCCAACAGCCGGTCGCGGCCGGCGATGCCTTCGGGATCGACGTCGGGGTGGCGCTGCGCGAGCCCCTCCCGCCAGCGCGATGCGGCCTCCTCGGTCAACAGGTCGTGCTCGTCCATGCCGATCTCGCGCGCGAAGCGCTCGGCCCCGTCCGCGACGAGGAGCACGTGCGGGCTGCGCTCCATGACGCGGCGCGCCAGGGTGATGGCGTGCAGGATGCCGCGCACCGAGCCGACCGCGCCGGCGCGCAGCGTGCGGCCGTCCATGATGCTGGCGTCGAGGCGCACCTCGCCGATGACGTTCGGCAGGCCGCCGAGTCCAACGGTGTGGTCGCGCGCGTTCAGCTCGACCCGGCGCGTTCCCGCCTCCACGGCGTCGAGCGCCGATCCGCCGTCGCGCAGGACCGCCATGGCATCCCGGATGCCGACCGCTCCGTTGGCGGTGCTCACGACCATCATCGGCCGGGGCACGGTACCATGGACCCTGGTTTATTTGCCGATCGGGGCGCGCACTTCTCGCATTGACAACGTAGATTACGTATAGTTGAAGTGTGCTGTTCATCGAGACCTCGGAGTTCACCAAACAGCTCCCCGCCCATCTCGATGACCAGAGTTACGCGGCGCTGCAGACATTTCTCAGCGCACGCCCCGAGGCCGGAGACATCATTCGCGGGTCGGGCGGTATCCGGAAGATCCGCTGGGGACCGAAAGGACGCGGGAAACGAGGCGGCAGCAGGATCATCTACTACTGGCTCGTCGCAGAAGACGAGATCTACCTGCTCACCATGTACCGCAAGGGAGTGAAGGACGATCTTTCGCCTGCCGAACGGGCCTCGTGGCGGAAGGTCGTGGAGGAGATCAGGCATGGCTGAACGTGACATCGCCACAGAGGTGCTTCAGGGACTCCGTGAAGTGAAGGAGTACCGGGCCGGAACGCGAACGCTTCGGACGACCCGGGTCGAGGCGAAGCCCCTGCCGGGGCTCACCCCCGAATTGATCAAGAGGATTCGCCAGGAGATCGACGTATCGAGGGCCGTGTTCGCAGGTCTGCTGCGCGTTCCGGTGCGCACCGTCGAGAGCTGGGAGCAGGGTCGATCGAGCCCGCCGCCGGCCGCTGCGGCGCTCATTCTGATGGCCCGTAAGTACCCGGATACGTTCGATCGGCTTGCGTCACTCTGAGCCATTGCCGCGAGGGGATTCGGCCGTCCGCCGGATCGGGCGGTAAGTGAGGGACGATGTCCAACGTGAGGTCACACAACGTCCGCTACATCCAGCGTCACTTTGCCGCCGTGCTTGCGGACGTGGAGCGCGGCGAGGAGGTCGAGGTGCTCCGGCGCGGCCGGCCAGTCGCCCGTATCGTGCCGCTTCCTTCGGAGAGTGAGCCGTGTGACTGGAGTAGCGCCGGGCAGCGTCTGCAGTCCGCATATCCGACGCTTGTCGCCGGGATCTCCGCGGCACGGATCATCGCGGACGGCCGCGGAGAACGGTGAGTCGCTACTGTCGCATGCCTCGAAAGGAAGTGTGCCGTCACATGGATGACGCGCGGTTCATCGTCACCCTCAACGGGACTGCGCCGGAGCGGCCCGACGCGCCGCTGCCGTTCTACCCGGGACAGCGAAACACGCTGGAGGTGAGATCCGCGCGGGAGGCGCCGGACGCACAGGTGCGGCTGAAGGCGACGGCGCCCGACCGGCGCACGTTCACGCGGACTCGGCGACTGCCGAGCGGTGCCAGGGTGGCACTGGACCTGGGGCCGTTGCTGGTGCCGGCTGTCTACGAGTTCGAGGCCGGAGTCTGCTACCGCAGGGGCTACCGCTTCACGATCACCCTACACGACCCCGACAGCGGCACGCCGCTCGCCCGCTACGACCTGTACCAGTGCTGTAGCGGCGATGAGCACGCCGAATGGGTTCGACTCGGGGACCGCGAACGGGTCGTGTACGACACGGGTTGGGTGCCGCCGGGCTTGCACTGGAATCCGTTCTCGGAGATGAGCCGGTCGATGCAGCCGGCGGTCGATCTGCGTCTGGGTCCCCGGGTTCTCCTCGACCGGGACAGCGTCGAGTTGCGGTACCGGCGGCGGCCGGGCCTGGCGGGCGTTGATGACCTGCGGGCACGGCTTGCCGTGCATCGCCGCGGGGCGCCGCGCAGCGTGGAGTCCGGCACGCTTTCCATCGGCCCGGAGGCGGCTCGCGAGGTCGACGTGTCGGCGTGGGAGCCGGGGACGTACTGGTTCGAGCTGCTGCCGGAGCTGGACGGCCGGCACTACGCGCAGGGGCCGAGGCTGCGCTACCGGCGTCCGCCGGCCGACCTTGACGGCGTGCTGGTGTCACCGCTGGCCCCGTTTCGGTTCCGGCGGGACCGAAGCCGCGCCGCGGTGGAGATCGACGACTGGGAGCGGGCGGCCGTGGGCGGCTCGTGGCGTGTCGAGGGCACGGGGTCGGATTCGTGCCTGGTCAGCGGAGAGAAGGGGAGCTCGGTCACGCTGCAGTTGGGGCTGCGGGGCTGCTACGCGGTGTTCGTGCAGCCGGTGGGCCGTCTCTACGTGCAGGCGGGCGACGGACTGATCCGCCTCATGCAGGGCGAGCGCGACGGCAGCGCCCCTGCCTCCAGCATGTTGGCGCTGGGCCCCGAGTTCGGGCCCGTGTTCCTGTGCGTGCGGGAGTTCTCCGGCGAGCCGATCGAGTTGCGCGCGGAGAACCTGCCGCGGGCCGGCATCCGGGCGCTGCGCGCGATCCCGGTCACCGAGGCGTCGATGCGCTCCTTCCTCGACCAGACCACGCGCCTCCCCATCGAGCTGCGCGGCATCGCCGACTGGTGGGATTACTTCGACGAGCACTCCAGAACGGAGCTCGATCAGATCGAGACGATCCTCGCCGGGCAACGCGAGGTCGGCATGACCAGCCTGAGCTGGGCGATCGGCCGCTCGTGCCTGCTCTACCACTCGCGCCTTCCTCAGGCGGACCTGTTCCCCGGGGTGCCCCTGACGGACGGGATCCTTGCCGAATGCCCGCACTTCGCGGCGTGGAGCCGCATGGTCCGCGATCACGACACGTTCGGGTACGTGCTGTCGCGGCGGCGCCACCACGGGCTGCGGATCGACGCGTGGCTGACGATGAACCGCCATTACTCGCCGACTTCCTACGGTGGCGCGCTGACCTCGTCATGGGCGCGGCAGCATCCGGAGGTCAAGCGCTACCCGAAGCACACGGAAGAGCCGGACCCAAGCCGCGTGGAGTTCTTCTTCCCCGAGGCGCGCCGCGAGCGGGTGGACATCCTGGTGGAGGCGGCCGGGCTCGGTTCCGACGGCCTGACGATCGGCTGCTGCCGCCAGCCGCCGATGGCTGGCTACAACCCGGCGATGGTGGCGGAGTACCGGCGTGTTGCCGGGGTCGATCCGCGGACGCTGGACTACACGGACGGCGAGCCGTATCAGCGATGGCTACGCTGGCGCTGCCGGGGGCTGACCGAGCTGCTGCGCGAGCTACGCCGCGAGCTGAACGGCCGGCCGGGCGCCGGGCTGCCGGTCGCGGCGCGGGTGCCGTGTGCGGGCCTGTTCTTCAACGTCGCCGAGGGCATGGACGTGGAGCGCTGGGTGGCCGAGGGCTTGGTCGACGAGCTGCAGATGGATCCGCTGCACGACGCCTTCGCGCACGGCAGCCAGGACATCCGGCCCTACATCGAGCTCGGCCGCCAGCACCGGGTGCGTGTGCTCGGCGGCGTGAACGGCAGCACGGGAGTGCTGGACACCGGCGGTGTCGCCGGCAGCCCGGCCGCGGCCATGCGCCGGGCGATCGGTCTGATCGCCGCCGGCGTGGACGGCATCGAGATCTACGAGTCGGAGATCTTCGTCACCGCCAGCCACTACCGGTGGCTGGTGCCGTTATGGGGGAACGCCCGCCTGGCCGGCAGATTCCTCCGCGATTCGAACGTGGAGTCGGTGTTTCCGATCGACGCCGGCAACGCGCTGGGCGGCTCCGACAACCACTGGAACTATTCCAACAGCGTGTACGGGACGGACGAGGTTCCCGTGGGTGCCCGGGATCTGCTGTGACCGCGCCCCGAGCCGTGCAACATCGCCGATCCCCGATATACACTCCGCCAAGGCGAGGAGGTCGACCGTCCGTGAGCATTGCACTGTCCGCCAGCGACGGTGACTCCGCGTAGGAGTGCGACCGGTGGCGGAGGCGGTACGCGGCGAGGCCCGCCGGGAGCTGCAGGAGCAGTACTTCCTCGCCTCGCAGTGGCAGTTGATGTGGCGCAAGCTGCGCCGCCACCGGCTGGCTCTGGCCGGGGCCACGGTGCTGGCGCTGCTGTACCTGGTGGCGATCTTCGCCGAGTTCTTCGCGCCGCACGACATCTTCCAGCGCCACAACGACTACATCAACGCTCCGCCGCAGCTCGTGCGGGTCTTCGACGAGGGGAGCGTGCGGCTGCCGTTCGTGTATCCGCTGGTGCAGACCCGCAACGAGGTGACCCTGCGGCGAGAGTACGCGGCCGACACGACGCGCCGGCTGCCGCTGGTCCTGTTCGTGCGGGGCGACCCCTACAAGCTGTGGGGGATCTTCCGCGCGGACGTGCACTTCTTCGGCACCCAGGGCGGGGAGGCGTTCCTGCTGGGCACCGACCGGCTCGGGCGCGACATGCTCTCCCGCGTCATCCTCGGCGCCCGCATCTCGCTGTCGATCGGGCTGGTGGGCGTGTTCATCAGCTTCGTCCTGGGGTGCATCCTGGGCGGCATCTCCGGGTACTACGGCGGCACCCCCGACCTGATCGTGCAGCGCGCCATCGAGTTCATCATCTCCATACCCACCATTCCCCTGTGGATGGCGCTGTCGGCGGCGCTGCCCGCCGACTGGCCGGCGCTGCGCGTCTACTTCGCCATCACCGTGATCCTGGCGCTGCAGGGCTGGGCCGGCCTGGCGCGGGTGGTGCGCGGCAAGCTGCTGGAGCTGCGCGAGGAGGACTTCGTGATGGCGGCGCGCATCGCCGGACAGGGCGCCGGCGACATCATCCGGCGCCACCTGCTGCCGTCGTTCATGAGCTACCTGATCGTCAACATCACACTGGCGATCCCGGGCATGATCCTGGGGGAGACGGCGCTGAGCTTCCTCGGGCTGGGGCTGCGGCCGCCGGTGGTGAGCTGGGGCGTGCTGCTCAAGGACGCCCAGACCCTCAGTACCGTGGTGATCCAGCCGTGGCGCCTGATACCCGGCATCTTCGTCGTGGTGACGGTGCTGATGTTCAACTTCCTGGGCGACGGGCTGCGCGACGCCGCGGACCCCTACACGAGTGAGGAGCGCAAGGAATGAGCGGCTACGTCATTCGCCGCATCGCCTACACGGTCACGGTGCTGATCGCGATCTCGATCTTCGGCTTCATCATCATCGAGCTGCCGCCGGGCGACTTCGTGTCCACGAAGGTGGCGCAGCTCGAGGCGACCGGCCAGCGCGTCAACCAGGAGATGGTGGACGCGCTGCGCCTGCAGTACGGGCTCGACAAGCCGGTGTACCTGCGCTACCTGACCTGGATGCGGCGGCTGGTGAGCGGCAGCCCGGGCATGTCGCTGGACTGGAACCGGCCGGTCATGGAGCTGATCCTGGAGCGGCTGCCGCTCACCATCCTGCTGACGGGGGCGACGCTGATCTTCACCTACCTGGTGGCGATACCGATCGGGATCTACTCCGCCACGCACCAGTACTCGCTCGGTGACTACACCTTCACCGCGCTGGGGTTCATCGGCCTGGCGACGCCCAACTTCCTGCTCGCCCTGATCCTCATGTACCTGCTGTTCAAGCTGTTCGGGATCTCCATCGGCGGACTGTTCTCGCTGGAATACGCACGCGCCGAGTGGAGCTTCGCCAAGCTGCTCGACATGCTCGGCCACTTGGTGGCGCCGATCATCGTCATCGGCACCGCCGGCACCGCCTGGCTGATCCGCGTGATGCGCGCCTCGCTGCTCGACGAGCTGCGCAAGCAGTACGTGATCACCGCCCGCGCCAAGGGCGTCGGCGAACGCTCCCTGCTGTTCAAGTACCCGGCGCGCATCGCCGTGAACCCGATCGTCAGCACCGTGGGGTGGCTGCTGCCGGTGATCGTGTCCGGCGAGGTGATCACCGCGCTGGTGCTGAGCCTGCCGACCACCGGGCCGTTGTTGCTGCGCGCGCTGCTGGCTCAGGACATGTACCTTGCGGCTACCATCGTGATCTTCCTGACCGTGCTGACGGTCATCGGCACGCTGCTGTCCGACCTGCTGCTGGCCTGGCTCGACCCGCGCATCCGTTTCGAGGCACAGGCGGGCGCCTGAACCGGCCCGGGCCGCCCGTTCAGGGATACTCGAAGTCTTCGACGGCGTAGATCTGCGGCAGCCCCGACTCGTCCGAGTTGAACAGCACCACGCTGCCGTCCGGCGACTGGAACGGATGCGGGTGGGTGTGCTGCGACTGCCCGAACGACGAGCGGGGGTGGAGCAGGTAGCTGGTCCGCAGCACCGCGTCGGGCTCGTCCGGCAGCACGCCGACGTAGATCACGCAGTTCGCGTGGCGGCCGCGGTAGCCGAAGGTGTCGGAGACGAACTTCGTCCCCGTCGGGTCGAACGCGAAGTGGCAGGAGTCCTCGCGCTCCATCGAGCGGCTGATGCGGTTGCGCGTGGCGCCCGGAATCAGGCGCCCGTGGTGCATGGTGCCGGGCTCGGCGCGGACCGCCGTGGCCTCCAGCAGCGGATACCGTTCCTCGCTCTCGATGGCCATGCTCGCCACCACCGACATCTTCTCGCCGCGCCACGCCTGGTGCCCCTGGCAGTTCTCGACCCCGTCGCGGCCGAACGCGTAGCAGCGGAAGTCGCTGCCGTCGTCGCGGATCACGTGCACGTCGGCGCCGTTGCCGCCGGCCAGGGTGACGATGTCGCCCAACTCGTCCACGTCGCAGCCGTGATTGTCCTGCAGGAGGATGTCGTGGCTCTCCTCCGGGTCCTTCGAGCGGGAGTACTGGTGATGGATGTTGCAGAAGCTCTGGCCTTCGAAGATGAGCGAGACGGCGGCGCGCTCGACGTCGAACACCACCAGTCCCCACGGCGCGTTGTGGGTGCGGCCGTCGCCGAGGTAGCCGGCCATGCACAGGCGGGCGCCGTCGGAGGAGATGCTGCTGGTGCCGTAGAGCAGGCTCAGGTGGCGGCCGGCTTCCGGCAGCGGGCCGTCGAACCTGGCCAGGGTCTCGCGCTGGAAGGAGTCGAGATCCACGCGCTTGACCGCCCACCAGCCGCCGCCGGCCCGGGTCCGGTCGATGAAGTAGTACATGTAGCGTCCGTCCGGGGAGACGCTGGGGCCGATGGCGCCCTCCTCGTCGGTGAGCTGGATGAACGAGTAGCCGTCCTCGATGTCGCACAGCAGGTATTCGCGCCGGCTGCTGCGGGTGTCGACGTCGGCAGGATCGAGGAAGCGCTGGAACACGAAGCGCCGGGAGTCGGGCGTGAACACCCGCGCCTCCATGTAGATGTGGCTGTGCGGGCGGTCGGGGTCGGCGCTGATCTGCGTGACCCGCAGCCCTTCCGGGGAGCGCTCCCCGAGCAGGTCGGGACGCTCGCGGCGGTGACGATAGACCTCGGTATTGACGCGGCTCTCCATGCCGCAACGGTAGCGCCGAGCTTGACAGCCCGCAATGGGCGCTAAAAGATGGCTGTCTAACCCTGCGCTCTGGAGGTCCGAGATGAGGAAAACGCTCGCCCTGTTGTCGGGAGTGATGCTGATCGCGTCGTTCGCCGCCTACGCCGACACGTACCACGAGGCCCCGATGCTGGCCGCACTGGTTTCCGAGGGCAGCCTGCCCCCGGTCGACGACCGGCTGCCGGAGGTGCCGCAGGTGGTGGAACCGCAGGCCAGCCTGGGACAGACGATCGGCGAGTACGGCGGGACCGCCAACGTCCTGCATCTGCGGCCCGACCTGACCCGCGACGGCTGGTACATGGCCGGCACCGATCCGTTCCTGCGCATCGACTTCGACGAGAGCACGATCGTCACCAACATGCCCGAGTCGTACGAGCTGTCCGCCGACGGCATGACCTTCACCTTCAAGCTGCGCGCGGGGATGAAGTGGTCCGACGGCGAGCCGATGGGGCTGCACGACATCGAGTTCTGGCACACGGACATCCTGCAGAACGAGAGCCTCACCCCCAGCGTGCCGGGCGGGTTCGCTCCCGGCGGCGAGGTACTGCGCTTCGAGGCGGTGGACGACACGACGGCGCGGTTTCACTTCAGCGCCCCGCACCCGCTGTTCACGACCCAGCTCGTCGGCTGGTGGGGAGGCGTGCTGACGCCGCCCAGCCACTACCTGAAGCAGTTCCACATCGCCCACAACAGCGATGCCGACAAGGTGGCCAAGGAGGCCGGCTTCGACGCCTGGCACCAGTACTTCAACGACCGCAACCATCACTTCATCGGCTTCCCGATGAAGCCCGATCTGCCCACGCTCAACCCGTACACCCAGACCCGGAAGGAGACCGACCTGCTGGTCTACGAGCGGAACCCGTACTACTGGAAGGTCGACAGCGCGGGCAATCAACTCCCCTACATCGATAGCATCGTGAGCCGGCGGCTGGAGGACCTGGAGGTCTACTACGGCAAGATCATCAGCGGTGAAGCCGATTTCGCCGCCGCCGAGGGGCACACCGTCAACTTCCAGCAGTTCCCGATGTTCAAGGAGAACGAGGCGGGCGGCCAGTACCGGGTGTTCCTGTGGCAGTACACGAACCAGAGCTCGCCCACGCTGATGGTCAACCAGACCCTGGAAGGGGATGACGTGCTGCGCGACCTGTTCCGCGAGGTCAGCTTCCGCCGCGCGCTGTCGCTGGCGATCGACCGCCACGAGATCAACGAGGTTCTCTACTTCGGACGCGCCAAGCCGACCCAGATCAACGCGCTGTCCACTTCCAAGTACTACAACCCCGACTACGACGACTCGTGGGCGCAGTACGATCCGGATCAGGCCAACCAGATGCTGGACGAGCTCGGCCTGGAGTGGGACAGAAACAACGAATTCCGCCTGCGCCCCGACGGCGAGCGGCTGGCGTGGACGTTCCTCACCGCGTCGATTCAGCCGGCGCTCGAGGAGTTGATCAAGGAGTACTGGGCCGCCATCGGGGTGGACCTGTCGATCAACGTCCTGAACATCGAGCTGTATCGCGAGCGGGTGCGCGCCAACGACCTGCAGATGGGCGCCTGGGGACACGACGGGTCCTCGGACTTCCTGATCTTCAACGATCCCTACAACCTCATCCCCACGCCGAGCACCGGCAACGCGTGGAGCCAGTTGTGGGCCAAGTGGCTGGCCTCCGGCGGGGAGCAGGGCGAGGAGCCGCCCGCGGACGTGGTGCAGATGTACGAGAACTGGCAGCAGCTCAAGGCCACGGTCGACGAGGAGGAGAGCATCCGTCTGGGCAGGGAGATCCTGACCTGGGTGTCGGAGAACCTGCCGGTGATCGGCACGGTCGGATACTTCCCGACCGTGTTCATCATCAAGGACAACCTGATGAACGTGCCGGAAACCTTCCTGTACGGCTGGGACATGTTGTACACGTTCCCGGCCCATCCCGAGTTGTTCTACCTGCAGCATCCGCTGCAGTCCCACCAGATGTAAGGACGCGCGCTGCCGGCGCCGGGCCAATCGCGTCCCGGCGCCGCGGTCGCGCGCTGCGGGAGGCTCGCGGTGAAGACCAGAGTGATCCGACGCGACGGCTACGAGAACGGCGCCGCCCTGGCCCGGGCGTGGCAGGAGGACGGCCTGATCCCGGCGCCGCACGGCGAGGTATTCGAGTTCTACCGCCTGGTCGACAAGGAGGCGGTGGAGCGGCTCGGCGACGAGGAGGGCATGCAGGGTCCGGAGCTGAACCTGCTGGAACCGTTCGCCAGGCACGCGCGCCTCGCGGGCCGCGAGCGGGACGTGGCGCGGGTTCGCGAGTGGACGGAGCCGCGGCTGCTCGACGCCGTGGGCGACATCCACCGCGAGCGGCTGGCGGAGCCGTTCGATCCGCACCGGTATCCGGAGATGCAGGGACTGGCGCAGTTCCAGGACCTGGAGGCCAAGGGAATCGCCGACGTGTTCGGCACCGACTACCGCCGCATCCTGCTGTGCCAGGACCAGTATCGGCGGCTGGTCTACCTGCGCGTCTCGGGCGAAGCCGAGGCCGCGCCGGCGGACGCCGGCAGTTGCACCAGCGTCATCTTCAAGGAGAGCCCCGTGGGCCCGATCGTGGGCCGCAACATGGACTCCGGGATCGGTTCGGTCGCGGGCCTGCAGGGCTTCGGCGATCCGGTGATGTTCCGCTTTCCGGAGGAGATGGGCCACAGCTACATGGGCACGGCGCTGGCCGTGAACGAGCATGGGCTGACGATCCAGGGCTCAAGCATCGCCTACGCCCATGAACAGACCGACGCCGGCTTCTGGGTCGACATCGGCCCCCTGGTGCTGCGCTGCTGCAGCACGACGGCGGAGGCGCTGGACCTGATCGACCGCTACAGCACGATGACGGGACCGAGCAACCTGGTGCTGATCGACGGCGAAGGCGACGCGGCCGCGGTGGAGAA
The DNA here is from genome assembly GCA_965208175.1 of Spirochaetia bacterium. Classification (GTDB taxonomy): domain Bacteria; phylum Spirochaetota; class Spirochaetia; order SZUA-6; family Bin103; genus CATQHW01. The sequence goes on from CBDBOG010000003.1 coordinate 977,009, forward strand.
GAGCAAGAACACCTACGCGGTGCGGCGCACCGACACGCCGTGGATCTTCACCACCGACGGCGTAGCCGTGGAAGAGAAGACCTCGGCCATCCAGGGACAGACGTCCCTGCACGAGTTCCACGTCGCCCGCCACCGCCTGATCGAGCGGTTGCTGCGCGAGCACGAGTCCAGCCCGAGCGTGGAGGCGATGCGCCGCATCATGCGCGACCACACGCCGCCGTCGCCGGTGTGCAAGCACCTCGACCAGATGCCGGAGGACTATCCGCTGGCCACGCTGTACAGCTTCCTCCTGGTGCCGCGCACCGGCGAGTACTACTTCTGGGTCACGCGCCCCGGACCCGAGTACCCCTGCACCTTCGAGCCGACCCCCCACCACTTCTCGTTCGAGTAGCGGTCTCCGGGATTCGTGTGAATGTTTGCCGCCGGGCCGTCCATCTTCCATTGAGTGAGTCGTGGGATTGTCCTCCAATATCTGCGCAGACATGGACGTCGAATTTGCTGGTTGGTCGACGAGCTTCAAATCGATACGCTGTATCACGCCTTCGCGCACGAGAGCCAGGACGTTTAGCTTCTAACCCTCCGTCGATCTTCGCCGTCGTCATCACGTGCCCTGCTCGGCGCGAACAGCAGCACGGGTGCCCTGGAAATCGGGAGCGTCGCCCCGCAACCGGCGGCCAGCCGTGCGCGGCTATCCCCCCAACACTTGACCAGCGCCGAATCCTATCTGCGAGTTCTCACGCCCCGCCTGTCTCTCGTTTGATACCCACAGGTGCCCCTTCGTGCCCCAAGTAAACGGCTATTGGTGCCTCGCGCTTCCGATGTCCCTCAGACCTTGCCGAAGTCAGTGGGGCATGACCATCCTATCGCCTTCTACCGCGATGACATAAACCAGGACTCGATGAAGCTTGACTGGACACCGTCATTCAAGAGACTGCATAAAACATACTTTGCTATACTCGCCGCATGCCTCGCTGCAGTCATTCTGGCACTATCACCAGACCGAGACTCCGTCTATAGAACGGCCATCGACGACCTCTCTTTCCTATCCGACCTTGATCAAGCGACTAGCGTTAGAAACCTGATCAAAGAGGAACTGGATCCTACCATCGGAAAACGTATATACGAAGAAGCGCAACCTCTCTTTGAGTGCTATCCGATTTCCATTGATGAGAAACGTTTTCTTCAGGAAATCGGGCTGTCCTACTATCTGATCGAGCCCTTCTTTGATAGGCCCATGCAAGACGTCTTGCTACTAATAAGGCACTCAGTGAGCACTCACTATGAGGTGATGATTCCGAAGAGCGACGAAATAAAGAAGCAGTTGAGTGCGCGCAAAAACGAGATCTGCCCGGACGATTCTGAGACCACCACTCGCAGCAGCAGACAGCTGAGGGGTGTTGAGTTCTCATGCGAGGAAAGAGGAGCATGCAAGTTTCTTGTCCGAATAGGGGAAAATACATTCCAGCCACCAACTGATACCATAGAGCTTGCCGTCAGGGGAGAAGTCCACAAGACGGGGATTTTGCTTACTACGACTGTGTACGGCGAAGGCTCTCCATGGCGCGATTACCGCAGTGTCGGGCTCAAATCTGTAGGAGCCGAGATCTATGGCCTCGATCCAGATGCGGCCAAAGAGCGTCTTGCGCAATTGATCAGATCTACTCCTGAGGAGGAGTTGGTCGTCTTCGGCGTGTCTGTTAAGGGATTCGTCGCCTTTGTACTTACCCCGCTCGCAATCTTGATAACCGTCTTGTTCATGGTCTCGGGACTGCTTGAACTACGTCGTCTCGACCCGCCATCTGAGCAAATAGAAATGCAGTTCGTATGGCCATTGTTTCGCAACGCATTGGGCCGATGCTTGTCTGCTATTTCACTTGGAGTATTGCCCGTCGGCGCCACATTGATGCTCGTCATAAGGGCGGTTCGGCTGGATAGCGATGATGAAATAACACAACCGACGCATTGGCCTCTGATAGGGGCGGCCGTTCAGACACTCTGTGTCGTGACTGCGTCGTCGGGAGTATTGTACCTGATCAATCGAAATTTCGTGATTGGAAGAAGCAGCTCGAATTCGAGCGACGAAAGAGAGACAGGTGGAGGAGGGATGCAACGTGAAGAGCTACACGAGTACGGACTCGTTGGTAGCGAACGGCGATCTTACGATTTGGCCGTACTAATCCTTGTGGGATCCGATGACTCGCTAAGGCGTCGACCGGAGTACTTCCACCAGATTCTCAGTGACCCCATGTATCGATGAAGTTCGCGGTAGGGGCGGGCTCTTCCCCCGATGGCGTTGCTGACCGATCGGTTGCCGAGACCATATGAGTCCGGCGTGTATTCGGGGGCAAACGACGTCACCTTTGACTTAGAGTGTTTCAGCAGGATCTATCTATCTAGTTCCTGTCCGGGAATTGCCGATTTGGACCGATGAGGGCGGCAGAGGGTCCTTGGCGGCATGTACAGAGCAGGTGACGGGTCAGTAATCGGTCGGAGGCAGCTCGGAAATGACGGGATATGGGACGCTATTCATGGTTCACATGAGGCAAAACATACGCTCTTATCAGCGATATATGCATTCCTATCCGGCAGTTCGATCCGCGGCGTGGTGAATTGTGAGACGAAAAACCGCCGTGGCGGCTGCTCAGGCAGGCAACAGCCGAGCCAGCCGTATCAGGTTGTGCGCGAACACCGCCGCGTGCACGTACGCGTGAAAACGTTCCCGCCCATGCCAGTTGCAGCGGTCCAACCCAAAACACCGCTTCAGGTACGAGATGCACGCTTCCGCACCAGCCCGAAAGCGCTTGAGTTGACCGTAGATCCACGACGACGGCGTCATGTCGGCCGGCTCCAGACCACTCTTCTTGTGGAACACCACGTGCTCCACCCCCAACTCCTTGGCGTCGCTCAGATTCTGCTTCGAGGCATAGCCTCCATCGAACGCTGCGCGCTGCGGCGGTTCGCCGAACGCTTGCACATGCCGCCTCAGCATCGGCAGGCAGCGCGTGCTATCGGCAGGGTTGCCTGCTTCGACCACCACATCCAGCACCAGCCCGCTGCGCCCGGTGCTCAGGTTGATCTTGTGCCCGTACTGCGTGGCGCGCCCGCCCTTGACGATGATGTCGGTGTGCGGCTCGAACAGGCTCACCACCTTCTCGGCGGCCGGCACCTTCTGGCCGTCGAACACCCGCCGCCTGGTCTGGTCCACCACGCGCTCGATCAACCCCACATAGGCGTCCACTTCCGCACACCAACTCTCGGCCCACGGGTCAGTTACGGTACTCACGCGAGTCCGCGCCGCCGCCGCGTAGCCCAGCGACAGCGCCACCAACGCCAGCAGCCGCCGATAGCCGCGCCGCCGCCGCTTCGGCTCGCGCGCCGAGCCGATCTGCCGCTCACGCCGCTTGGCGGCACGGCAGTGATCGCTGAACTGAAGCTCCGGCAGCAGCCCCTGCGCTTGGCGCAGCAGTCGCGTCAGCACCCGCACCCCGTCGTACAGCAGGCGGCTGTCCGACGGTGCCAGGATGTCGGTGGCGGTCGTCGTGGAGTCGATGCGCACCTGCGTCCCGGTTTCGATGCCCCGCTCCTTGGCCTTCTGCAACAGCACGGCGTCCAGCCGTTCCCAGGTCTTGGCGTCGATCATGCTGATGGCGCTGTGCAGCGCCGACTTCTTCGGCACACGCCACGGATCGACGCGCGCAAAGCGCTGCATGCTGCGCGAATCGTGCAGCGCGAACTCCAACTCCCGGTACGAGTAGTCCATCAGACGCGCGATCACCGCGCAGCGCAGGATGGTCTCGCAGGTCAGCCCGATACGACCACACGTGGCCGAGCCGCCGACGCAGAGGCCGACCATATCGAGCAGTTCCGGATGTTGATCGAGCAACAGGGACGCCAGTTCCAGCTCGTCGGCGACGGTATGGTCAATCTGCGGCGCCTGGAATACACTTGGTTGTTCGCTGCGTGTCGTGCGCATCGGGCTCTCCGGGGTGTTTCGGTTGTTTCGTGGTTTGGTCACCAGTGATGATAACCGAAACACCCTTTTCTTCAACCCTCCAAAACCTTCAATCCACGCCTGCTCAACAACTTGTGAGCTTACGGACAGGAACTATCTAGGGATGGCGATACGGGGCAGGTCAGGTCATAACTCCCTAATTGCCCGTCATCAGGAAGGCTTGATGTGGGGCGAGCGGCGGAGTTGCACGCGACGGGCAGGCTCGCACGGCAGACAGTCAGTCGGAGAATCCGAGGCGACCTGTACGATGCGTGAGGTTAGGCAGCGACGCCGATGGTTGACGTACCGACCGAAGTGGTCGTCATGAGTCAATTTGAGTTCTGAAGCGCGAGCTCGTCGTGGAGGCGGTCTGTAGAGCCGGAATCATGACGCTGATAGCTGAAGGGTGAACCGTCTTGATCCTTCGAACATGGCGTGCTAAGAACAGTTACCCACCAAGAGAGAGTAGGAGAGATGAGAAAGGCATTCATGCTCGCTGCGGTCATCGGTTCGTTGGTGTTTCCGTCATTCGTCTCTGCCGGCGCGCACGGTGAGATTGCCTCAACGATTGATTCGATCGAGCTTGTTTACACGGACCTCCACGAAACCTCTGAAGTTATGACATATCTCCCATCGATAATCGCGAGTCACGACAACATGGAGTACTTCGACCTCAACGTCGCGAGCTGGGGGCTGGGAGAACTACATGACGAGAACGCGGTTTTGGCAGCAACAAGCGACGATGCCGTGGTCTTCACGGCCTATGACGCAGCGCTCTTGGAGAACGCCGATATCCGTCGTATCCCGAGAACATTGATAACCGAGGATGCGACGCCTAATCTCTATGAACTGATGACAAACGACGCCTTTGACGACTATATGGACAGTGATGGCTTGATAGCGATACCCGGGCTGTCTCTCTTCACGGTTCTCCCTACGTATCTACCGGTTTTTCGAGAGGATTGGATAGAGGCAGTGATAGAGGCAGTGGGGTTTGATCTTGGAGACAGTCCGAGGATCCCCCTTGAACCTTCAGGAGTGGTTTCATTCGTAGACTATAGCTTCACGATCGACGACCTTCATCGGTTGCTGACGGCGATTCGAAACAGTGACTTGCTTGAGGGGCACTCCGCACCGGTCGCTGGGGGGCGGTGGATCTACAACTGGCCGACGCTCTTTGGTGCGTTTGGCCTGTCGACTATAGGAGGTTCAGAGGGAACGAACGTAACGGACAACGGGATTCCGAATGGCGTGGACGAGCGGACAGGCGAGGTGCTTCCTAACGCGAAGACAGGGCAATTTCGTGCGCTGGTAGAGATGGCTGCCAGCTGGTACATAGAGGAACTTTTGGCCGACGACGTAATGTTTTCTCGGAAGGGCGCGGATGATCTGCTAAACGAGCTGCTGACGGGCGAGGTAGCGACCATTCTTTCATTACAGGTGGTAAGAGACTGGGGGAGGGTGGCGACGATGGCGCGTGGGATATCGGACGACATACGAGTTGTGGTCCTGCCGCCGCCGATCGGGCGTGCGCAAGGAACGCGCATAGGGGGGGTATCGCCCGCGAACGGAACGTATATGGCAATGAAGAGTGGCGCGTCAGACGACGAAGTTAGGGCGGCGCTCCGAGTTTTGGATTTCGTGAAATTGACGCGCGAGGGGTACGTTTTGGAGCACCACGGAATTAGGGCATTCGAGAAGATACAGGATTGGTGGAGAAGTGGGGATAGTATAGCAGATTCGGACGATCGGCCGCCCTTCTTTCCGCGGTACCCGTACTATCTGATGCCGAACATGCATGCGGTTGCGTTTAGGGACGCAAGTAGGGAGCTCGTCAGTTTGCTTACGAATAGGTGGTCTTGGGGTCTTGCACCGGAGTATTGGATTGGACCGCGGGGGAGCGCGAGAATGCGCGATGTAGCAGATGTCATAGGGCCGGCTATTGGTGAAGAGATAGAGGCTCGATTCGGGGATATGATCACGGGAGGAAGGGATGATTTCGCAGGTTTTGTATCGAGATTGGAACAACTAGGTATTGACGACGCGCTTGCCGTAACGATGGACGAGGGCAAAAGGGTAAACCCGCGTACGTGGCCGGCGTGGCCTACGGCTGTGTGGGAGCCGCTTTTTTGGGGAGGGGAGTGAATGGTTGGTGAAAAGGAGTATAAGCGCGGGTTATTCGAACGGGGAATACTTTGGGGGAAGACCGGGTAGGGGTGAGTATTGGACGGGCAAGGGATTTGAGTAGGAGTTGGCGTATTGAGCCGGCGTCTGGCAAGCGGTAGGATGACGGTCAAATAAGGTGTGCGATCGCGCGGCGAAGTTCCGACGCAGCACGATCGTCACCGACATCGGCCAGGGCTCGGCCTGACCACTCCGCGCCGGCCGTCCGCACCGTCAAGGTGCTGTTATCGCATGCTGCAGGACGGGCTCGATGACTTCTCGGTCGGCATCACTGAGGTACCGCCACACGGCGAGGGCACCCGCGACAACCGCCCGCACGCCGGCCGAGGTTCTGACCACCGGGGTACGCGGCGTACTATCGTGAGCACGGCTCAATGACGCGCGTGTGCCTCTGCACTCGCTCGGAAGATGGTGGCCCGGTGAGATCGCAAGTAGCGCTCGTGAGCGTGGTGCAGCGAACGGACTGTCAGCGACCCATCGAGCCCGAGCACTGACCGGGCGTCGGGAGGGAGCATGCTCGAGACGAGTACCGTTCCGTCGTGTTCGGCCGTTATGAAGCCGGCGTCGAACGCCGCGTCGAGATGGGCAGCCAGGAGCAAGCCGTTGAAGACGTCGAGGCGCTCGGCGTCGGTATTGCAGGCAGCCCAAGGTTTGATGTGGCTGGCGCGTAAGAGCTCGGGCACTGCGAGGCCGGTGATCGCGCATCGGCCATCCCAGTACTCGAACAGGCCGCGGCGGAAGACATCCTGACCAACTCGCTGGACTACCAGGCGTTCGGCTTCGGTCGTCCGGGGCAGGTTCGCGGTTTCGTTCTGGAAGGATCGGAGGAGGGCGTCCGGCAGGGTGCGCGAGAGTTGAAACGCGCGGCGCAACAGATGGTGGAGTGCGGCAATGTTGCCGACGCTGAGCGCGTCGGCGGCACCACTCGGACGCGGGTCGGTGGACGGCACGCCCAAGCCTGCCAAGCCGTCGAGGACGTCGGCCCGCGACATGGCCGCGAAAAACCGGGACTCTCCCTGGGCCGTGAGCCAAATGCGCAGCGATGTCTGGCTGCTGCCGAAGGAGAGCCAGGCGGCCGTGCGTTCCATTTCGAGGTCGAAGCCGTTGTCGGTGGCAGCCTTCTCCAGACGCGTGATCGCGACCGCCGTCAGCATCGCCACCGGCCTCGGCCCAGGCTCTTGCGCAGCCATGCGACGCGGATGCTCACGAATTGAGGGCGCTCAATCTCGTCAAGGAGCCGGGTGGCCCTCACTTCGCGGTCGTGCGTGGTAGCGGTCGTGTTCTTGAAGTCCGTCTCCAAGCGCTTGCGCTCGACCTTGATCGCGGTCACCCGTGCGGCGACCAGCGCCGGATGGTTCAGATTGACGATGCTGCGCCGCACATGAGCGCCATCGCAACGGTCCGCGATGGCGAGCTCGAGTGCCTGGCGGGTGGAGCCCGACAACACAACATCCGAGCGGACGTAGATCTCGCCGCGACTGGTGAACCCGACGACGTCTTCGTACGGGCGGTCCACGGGCCAGGGCATGTCGGGGTCGGCGTCATCCCAACGTAAGGGGCGGTCGGCCTTGGCCGAGTCGCACGTATCCGGGGAGGGACAGGACAGATAGAGGTTCTTCCAGTGCAGCGAGAGCCCGGGATTGAGGCTACTCGGGCGCCAGTGGTCAATGCGAGGCTTCGGGTAGACCTCGGCGATCCGCCGTTCGCAGTAGATGCACAGGGAGTGCTGTTCCCGGTACATCTCGCGCCGGAGCTTCTGCTTATCGAGTCGATCGAACTCGGAACGCGCAAAGGAGCCCTGGTCGGACACCCCTGGAAGCGCCCTCAGGTAGGCGTTCTCCGCATCGGGGAGGCTCGACTGCGCTTGGCCGTCTGGATAGACATCTCTTGGAGGCCAGGGTTTCGAGACGCCGCGCACGTTACTCCTCGGGATCCATGAGCGCTTTGGCCCAAATCAAGGCGGGATCAAGGTCTCCCCAACGAGCAAGCAGTTCCTCGTACCGTCTTACGGCTTCTTCGCCTCGACCCTGGTCGATAAGGTCGTGCAGCTCCTGCAGCGCGCGCGTACCCTCGGCATCGCGCTCGTCGGTGTTCATGTGTTCGCGGAGGATTGCATTCGTGTCTCTGCCTTCGACGAACACGGGGTACTCGTGAAGCTTCCCGTCGACGAGCCGGCGCACTTGGCGGTTTTCGGCGCTGCTCAGCACCTGCGGTGAGTGGGTAGTGACGACGAGTTGCAGTCTCGGAAACGCAGTGCGAAGGCGGGTAAGTGCGACGCGCTGCCACTTTGGGTGTAGGTGAAGGTCGAGTTCGTCGATGAGCACCACCCCCTCCACTCGCGCGGGCGCGTCGGCGCCGTCGAACTCGTTGAGCATGACTGCGCGACGGGCGATGTCCGCGACCAGGGCAATAAACACGTGATAGCCGTCCGACAGTTCGGCCCAGGAAGCGACATGGCCGCTCTTGAAACGTATCAAGGGACTCTGCTTCGCCGGATCGTACCATGCGTTCGTGACTCCGGGCGTCGCCTTGATCGTTGCCTCCATCACGGCCGCGTGGAAGAACCGCTCCGGTTCGTTCTGATCCCTCCGGGCCGCGTCTCCAAGCATCTCATCTTGGAGCCACTGGAGCAACGGTGCCTCATCGAGATGCGGGTCGAGCGCGGAAGCATAGGCTTCCCAGCGGTCACCCTTACGCTCGACCCTGCGACGTCGGCCGCGGTGGCGCGCCAAACGATCGACGCCGTACCACCCGAACAACGGCCACCGATCTCCGGGCACTCTGAACTCGTCCAGATCTCCGAGAGGCATCGTGGTTATAACGGCAGCGGGAGAAGCCGACGCTGACCACGTGACGGACTCCGTTTGTCCCACGGTTGCGGTCCAGTCGAGACTGCACGTCCCCACCGGCTCGCGACGCCCCTTCTCGTCGAGCGTGCGCATCGTGGGATCGCGCCTCGCGTCGAGTTGCAAGGCTTTCGGTGCGCCGTTCTCGAATACGGCGAGCCCCATTGCTAGAGCCGTTAGCAACGCGGTCTTTCCGCCGCCATTCTCGGCGAAGAAAACCGTGGTGTCCTCCTCAAGTAAGAGCCGTAGCTCTCTGAAGCATCGGTAGTTCTCGACACGCATCTCGCGAAATCGGAATCGGCTCACATTGCCCTCCGTGGTGGTCCGAGTGGCGAGTCGTACGGCTGTTCCTTCGTCGCGGAGTCCAGAGCATCGTAGGTCTCGATCACTACTCGCTTCGTGCGGTATTCGCCGTGCTCGCGCTTATCCGACTGCTTAAGGACCTGAAGAGTGTCCAGGACATAAGCCGCGTCATCTCGCGAGATACCGTACAATCGGAAGAATGCCGCGTCGATCTCGCACTGGAGCTGGAAGCGGCGGTCCGGATCCCAGATGAAAGGAGGGCTGTCGTCACCGCAATCCTCGGCGAATGCCTTCAGAGCCCACGAAGTAAAGTTGAGCTCCAGAACACGCGGGAGAATCCAGTCAAGAATTCTCATCGCCGGCGCCCAGGGTGCAGGCATGCTGTACACCATCGGACGAAGCGCGGGAAGTTGCCTCATGGTGAAGTACGTCAAGTGAAGTCCCCCGACCTTCTGCCTTGCGCAATAGTCAAATGGAATGCTCGATAGATTTGCCTGGAGGGCGGAAACGAGTTGTGGTGTGAGAGACGGCATCGCAAGCGGAAGCGTGTGATTGACGGCAGTCCTAGGGATGATACACGGGACGACTGTGCGCACGCTCGCTCGCGCGTCGGTAACGTCTCGCCAGCCGAGCATCCATCCACGGCTCCATAGGCCGTCGAGCCGAGATTCTATCTCCTCCTCCGCGATCCAATAGAACGGCAGCGGTGAATAGTGCGGATCGGCGAGTTGCGCGTCAGACGGAGATGGTAACCGATGCGGTCGCTTTCCGGGCGGCGCTCCGTCGAATGTGCCGCTCCTATGGTTGTACTGGTAGGTCATCTTCGCCTCGTACAGAGGCAGCATGACGTGGCCGTCCTTCTCGAACCGGTTGCCTTCCTCCTTCCACCCCACCGACGCAAGGTCAGCCCGCGTGCGGAACAACCCGGAATCGTTGGCCATATGGAACATGCTCAGGAATCTCAAGCCCCACGGATTGCCGTCCGGGTCACCGGCGCGCCACAGCACGCCGGCGCGCCGGTAGATCGCGAGCGCGATGGCCGCGTCACGCGTCGTCCGAAAGATGGGACAGGTCCCGGTATTCGGGTTGATGGTCTCGATGTCATCCGCGGTCAGGGTGAAGTGGCGATCCGGATCGTCGACGTCCGAGACCGCCTGCCCCTGAAACACGAAATCGGCCGACGCGGACGGATCGCTCTTGCCGGAGAGCGTCGTCAGCGCGAACCGCAGCATGTGGCCCTTGCCCGCCGTAAAGAAACCCGCGTTCTCGAACTCCCACATCGACACGAGAGAGCGCGACTGCATGATCGCCTGAAAGTACTCCTTGGTCGTGTCGTCCGTCGCGATGCCGCTCGGCACGATGAATCCGGCTCGACCGCGCGGACCGGGAATCCTGAGGTTGTGCTCGGCGAACAACGCGTACGTGTTCACGTCGCCCTTGCCGCAGAGCGGGTAACGGCCCGATTGCCGCACGAAGTGGCTCTGCCCCTGCGCGACACGTGTCTCGCGGCTCCACTCCTTCCAGAGAACGGGGTTCGTCGCCGGCAGTGCGGCGATGAGTTTCTTGCGCTCGGCGGCGTTCCGTGCGTTCGCGATCGACGACTCGCGGCTGGCGAAGAACTCCTGTTCCTGGAGCTTGATTCGCTCCCACGGGGGGTTGCCGAGCACGACATCGAAGCCGCCTCGGGCGAATACGTCCGGAAACGCCAACTCCCAGTGAAACAGGCGGTACTTCTTGGAGATGCGCCGCGTGGTTTCGACGAGCACCGGGGATGGCGCCGTCTGCCCGTCGCGGAGCGCGAGCCATGTGGCGGTCGTGGGCGCCGCCTCGACGACCGAGCCGGGCTCGCTCTTGGGCCAGAGGAAGGCGGCGCACCATGCGTCGGCCACGAGTTTCTCGTGCTCGTAAGCCTGCGAGGTCAGGAGTGCCTGCCATCGTTCCTGCTTCTCCGCCAATGCGGAGGCATCCGCGTCCGGGGCCCGCTCGATGGCGCGCATCGCATCGCGCACCGCGTCCGTCTCGTTCCGAGTCTCGAATGGCAGGCTGCGATGACCTGCGATCTCTCTCTGGTTGCGCCGCTTGAGCGATCGGGTGACCTTCCGGTCGTCGCCCTCGAGGACCGCCCATGCGGCGTCCGGCACTTGGTCGCCCATCAACTCGTGGGTCGTGCCGATCAGGGAGTTGCCGCACCGAACGTGGCTCTCCAGGAAGGTGAGCGGCAGCCCCGGATCGAGCGATTCCATCCACAGGCTCACCTTGCACAGTTCGACGGCCAGCGGGTTCTGATCGACGCCATAGATGCAGCGCCGGACCACATCGCGGAGCGCGCGCTGGTAGTCAATCGGCGTGGGCGTGGCGCCAGCTCGGATGCGCGCGACGTGATCGGCGAGCCGGCGCGACGCCGCGAGCAGGAAGTGCCCCGATCCGCACGCCGGATCGACGATCGCCAGCTCCAGGAGCGCGTCGACCGGACGGTCGGGATGAGCGTCCACCGTGTGCTTGACCACCGGATCAAGGGCGCTCGTCAGCAGGAGCTGCACTAGCTCGTCCGGCGTGTAGTAGCTGCCGGTCGTCTTCCGCGCGTGGCCCCGGCTCTCGTCGGCGCTCGCAAAGGAGAAGGAACGTCCGGCCCGCGTGATCTGCGGCACCAGCTCCAGCAGACCCTCGTAGACGTAGCCGAGTTCGTCCGGACCCATGTCGCGCCAGTTCACGCGCACCAGTCCCGAGGGCTCGCGCAGCCACGCCAAGTGGAACAGGGCGCCGAGGAACGCGCGATTGTCGAGCTTCGCCGCGTCCAGCTCCGGGCACTGCTCGGGCGCGAACAGGCCGGCGAGGGCCGGCAACCCGAGACGCGGCTCGCCGACGGCAAGCCCGCGGAAGACGATCTTGACCGCCTCCCACAGATCCCCGTGCCGATCGTGGGCGCTCCGGCGGACGGCGCGATCGCGCAGGCGCCGGAGGGCGTAGCCGTCGGCGTAGAGCCGACGCGCCGAAGCGGACCCGTCCTTCGGGTGCAACAGGTCGCGTTCTTCGACCGTGAGCAGAAAGATGAGCCGATAGACCAGCCGCAGGAGCTGCCCGAAGTAGCGATCGGTCGTCAGCTCGCCGGTGTGCAGCGCGGAACGGAGCTTTGCGTTCGCGGTGTGCGAGAGGAACCCCTGCCCCAGCATTTCGAGCGCCTGCTGAAAGCCGTCGCTGAGCTTGTCGCGTGCCCGCGTCCCCTCCTGGCGCGCCTCCTCACGCCACGTCTCCAGCGGGCAGGTCGCGGCCGGTGCGTCGGCGGGGCCGAAGCGCGACTCGTGCGCGAGGAGCCAGAGTGCGGCGAAGTCGGGGTACAGGTCCTCCGTGAAGATCCTGTTCAGGTCCGCCTCGATCCACGCCGGCCGCGTCAAACTCGCGTTGTCGCGCGCGATCCGCAGCGAGAGGCCGTCCGACGCGATACCCCAGAGTGCCGCGTCGGAGGCGTTCAGCACTTCCTGGAGGAGCCCGAACGCGGTCCGGCGGCGGTCGGCGTCTCCCAGCTCGGGCAGGGGGGCGTCCAGGCCCGCTCCCGCCGGGGCCACCACGACGGGAACACGGTCGCCGAGGGCGAAGAAGCGAACCGGATACACCCGGTCGCCGATGGTCCGCGGCGCAGTGCGCGCGAGGGACGCGAACCCGAACGCGTCGCGGAGCAGCTCCTCCAGGAAGCGCTCCGCAAGCGCGCGGGCGTCGCCTTCCGAGGCGCGACCCGTTTCCAGGTCCTGAAAGCATGCTTGGGCGATGCGCCAGCCGCGCGCGATCTCGTCGCGGATCTCCAGGCCCCTCGGGATGCGGTAGTCGTCCGGCTCCTGGGTCGCGGCCCGGAGCTGAGCCACCTTGCCGAGCCAGTCGGCGCCGATGATACCGCCCTCGATCGTCAGGGCATCGAACGCCAGCCGAGCCCCGCCCGCACGGTCACTCCGCGACCAAGACCACGATGAGAATCGATATGCCGGCCTCCCTCGCTGGCCAACCGGTTCGGACTGGGGCACGGTCAGTCCAGCCGCGGCAGGAGCACGTACACGCCGATCACGTCGGGACGCGGGAGCGCCTGCACGGAGGTGCTCCCGGTCGCCCGGCTGGCTTCGCGCACCCGCAGATGGTCGTCGAGCAAGGCACGGGCGCGCGCCGCCGCGAAACCCTCCAGGCTTGGCGCGCGCTCCCGGAGCAGGGTCAGCGCACGTGCCACCTCCCGCTCTCGCACGTGGCGTGGGGGATCGCCGGCCGGGGCGTCGGCGAGCAGCGACAGGGTATCGGGCTCGATGATCGGGTCTGCGACTCCGGTGCCGCTCCAGGCCAACGCGGCCGCCTCCTCGACCATCAGTGTCGTCTCCCGATGCTGCGCACGCGTCAGGAGCTGATGGCGCAGCCGCAGGAGCACGACCGTGGAGCGGGCACGCACTCCCTCCGATATCCAGCAGCCGACCCGGCCGAGCACCGACGGGTCGGCGGTCAGGGCGCCGTTCTCGTCGACTGAGAGGGTGCGCGCGAGCAGGGTCTCGGCGAGCACCGCGACCAGCGGATGGCTGCGCTGGACCGGGCGGCATCCCGGCGCCGACGGATAGGCGAAGTCCACCGCCACCGTACCCGTGATCGCCTCGGCCTCCAGACGTTCGCGCACCTCCGCCGGCAACGGCGCCGTCGGGACCTTGAATGCCCGGCCCTGCGGTTCGAGCCCGGAGCCGAGCCGGGCGAGAGCGCGACCGGCAAAGCGCTGCACGTCGTCGCGGCTGCCCACCGCGGCCAGGCTCTTGCGCCACTCCGGCAGCACCTCGTCAGGCCTGATGCGCCGCTGGGCGAACACGGTCCGGTTCCTCCGGGCCTTCGCCGTCGTGTCCTCCCAATGCCTCTCGAACAGTTCGAGCTGTCGCCCTTCGGCCGCGGCGGACCGCCCGCGCCGCCGCAGGAGCACGGCCTTGAGCAGCGCCTGGGTGAGCGAATGGCCCTCGTCCGGCACCGGCACGGGGACGCCGAGCTCCTCCCGAATGCGGGCGGCCTTGCGCAGGATGACCTGGAGCACCGCGCCGTCGATCGGGTTGTCGCCGTAGAGCAGCGTGGCGCGCACCGTTCTGCTCGGCTGGCCGAAGCGATCCACCCGGCCCTCGCGCTGCTCGTGGCGCGTGGGGTTCCACGACAGGTCGTAGTGCACGACGGCGTCGAAGGAATCCTGCAGGTTGACCCCCTCCGACAGGCAGTCGGTGGTGACCAGGACGCGGGCGCATTCGGTGGCGCCGATCAGCGCCACGCACGCCTCGCGATCCTCGGGCGGCATCTCGCCGGTCACGGCGCTGACGGCAACGCCCTTCAGGATTTCGCGCAAGTGCCGGGCCACGTAATGGGCGGTCGCGATAAAGCGGCAGAACACCACGACGTTGAACCCCTCCGAGACCAGCTCCGTGACGTGCAACGAGGCGGTCCTGAGCTTCGGATCGCCGCTCTGGCCCGCCAAGCTCTCCGCCTGCGTTATCAGCCGCGCCAGCTCGGGGCTGTCGCCGCCGACCGGGGGCTCGACGTCGTCCGCGACCAGCGCGTCGTCCTCACCGTCGAAGATGCGGTCGAGAAGATCCTCGCGGGTCTCGTCGCCCAGGTCCTCTCCGGCGCGGGTGCGCAGGGCCAGCACGGCCGCGACCGGGCTCGACCCGGTGCAGCGCAGCAACGCCAACGTTCCCCAGAAGTTCAGGCGCTGTCGCGTTTCGTTCCCGGCTCCCGTCTCCACGACCTCGGCGCAGTAGTCGAGGACGGCGTCGAAGAATGCCTCCCAGGACCCGGTGAGCTGATAGGTGAGTTCCCTCGTTTCGCGTCGCGGGAAGATGTCGCCGTCGTGCCACTCGGCGATGTCGGGCCGCCGCCGTTGCACGAAGTGCCGCGCCAGACGGGTGCGGAGCCGTTCCCGACCCGTACCCGTGGCGTCCGCCAGGCGCTCGAAGTCCGGTTCCAGCAGGCCGAGCAGCCGGTAGAACGCGGCGTCGTCGCCGCTGTGCGGCGTCGCCGTGAGCAGGACGAGGTGTCGCGACTCGCTGCGGGCCAGACCCTGCAGCAGTTCGCGCCGCTGGTGCCGGCGCTGGCCGGCGGCGGCGCAGGTGTGCGCTTCGTCGACGATCACGAAGTCGGGACATGCCTGCAGGAAGTGGTCGCGCCGCTCGCGGGTCTTCACGTAGTCGAGGCTGACGACCGTGTGCGGGAACTCGGAGAAGATGCTGGCGCCCGGCGGAATGCCCCGCTCCAGGCGGCGCGTGCTCCGAGCCGTGACGGCCGCGGCGCGGAGGTGGAAGCGAACCTCCAGCTCGGTGACCCACTGGTCCACGAGGTGCGGAGGGCACAGGACCACGGTGCGCTCGATGTCGCCGCGGTCGAGCAGCTCGCGGGCGATCAGCAGGGCCTCGATCGTCTTGCCAACTCCGACGTCGTCGGCGATGAGCAGGCGCACCGGATCGAGCTTGAGCGCCATGAGCAGGGGCACGAGTTGGTAGGCGCGCGGCTCGACCGAGATCTGTCCGAAGCTCCGAAACGGTCCGGCGCCGCGCCGCAGCGAGAGCAGCAATGCGTCGCGCAGCAGCAGCGCCGAGTCGTGCCCGCCGATCTGCTGCGCGCTCGGCAACGGAAACCGCGCCTCGCGCACCGGCTCCGCCTCCAGCGGCAGGTGGATCAGCGTACGATCCTCATCCGTTCCGGTCACCGGACGGACCTGCAAGGTCTCCTCCGAGCTTCCGGTGAGCACCACCCACTCCCGTCCGCGCGCGCTCACCAAGTTGCCGGGCGCGTAGAAGGGGGCGCTCACGGCGCCTGCCCCAAGGCGGCAGCCAGCCGCGTGAAGGCAGCGTTCCAGCTCGTGGGATCGTCGAACCGAACGACCTCGAAGCCAAGGTCATCCAGCGCCTGCAACGCGAGACCGCCGGCGTCGTCGATGACCGCCGCAACGTAGTGCTTGCGCCAGACGCAGCGCACCGAGTGGTCCTCGGCCGCCAGCGGCTCCGGATCCGGCGCGGGAATCCCGCGCCGCAACGCTTCGGCCAGCCAACGGCCTTCGCCCGCGTCTTCGCCGTCGACCGGTTGCGGCGCCTCCGACGGCCGGTCCGCGCGTACCACCGTGCGGGCGCGCGCCAGGCGCAGCAGGAGCGAGCGAGCGTCCTCGTCGCGGCGGTCCAGAATCTCGTGGTCGGGCTGGTTGTAGTACGACATCAGGCACCGGTAGCAGGCGGCCACGCACGCCGTCCCGTCGTCGGAGAGGCCCGCCGCGGACTCCGGCAAGGCATCCTCGCCGGCCGCGAGATGCATGATCTGCAGCGCCGTGCGCGCCACCGCGGCAAGGCTGTTCTCCTGGCTCACCAGCCGCGTGAGCACGCCGGCGCCGCCTTCGGTAGCCTCGTAGAGCAGGAAGCCGTTGCGGACCTCGCGCGTTGGCATCGGTTCGGCGAGCATCTCTCCTTCTTCCAGTTGGAACATCGCCTCGATGCCGCGCAGGATCGCGTGCTGCACGGTGGCCATGGTGACTTCCGAAAGATCGTCGCCGGCGGGCTGAAACAGGAGCGCGTTCCTGCGGTCCTGAACGCTGGGGACGATCCACTGCCGCGGCGAGGCGGTAGGATCGAGTGGATTCTCGTCCGCGTCGTCCTCGTTCTTGGCCCAGTACCCGGACACCGGATCGATGCGGAAGCCGAGCACCTTCTTGTCGGCTCTCCGGCGCAGCCCCTTGTTGAGGCGCGTGATCGTCGCCCCGGCGCCGTACGCCAGGAGCACGATCTCACCCTCCTCGTCGCGGGCCGTCGCGCGCCGTACGTCGATCTCCTGGTCGCGGATCGCCCACTCGAACGTCGTCTGCAGGTCGAAGCCCTGGCGCTGGCGCTCCTCGTCGTTCGCGGTGATCTGCTCGGCCGGCTGCGTGGCGACATTCTCGATCCGGTACGTGTTGCCGACCACCTCCGCGCTGCCGAGCGACGCTCCGCAGGAGTGGCACGTCGACCGATCGTCGCCGAAGTGGCCCGCCCCGCAGTTGGCGCAGACGCGCACCGCCATGGTGGGCAGTTGCGCGTCCGGTGTGGCGGAATCCCGGTGACCGAGCGACAGGAGCGCGCGCACCACCCGGTGGGCGCGTCCCTCGTGGTAGACGAGGCTGCGCGGGCCGAACTCGGCGAGCGCGAGGAAGCGCGGCCGCTGCAGGTAGGTCTGCCGTCCGCGGCCATCCCGGCCCGCCGGGACGTAGGCGAGCAGTGGCAGCCGGGGGAAGTTGTACCCGGGCAGGAAACCCTCGGTGGCGAGGTAGCGGTAGGTGTAGAAGTCGCTGGACAGCGCGCTGGTCCCACGCTGCAGCAGGTTGAGCTGGTCCACTGCCTGCGCGTGCCGGGTCTGCGCCGCGCGCTTCTCCCGGTAGGGGGTGGAGTAGTCGTCCATGGTCCGGCGCGCGGCGTCGCGCTGCGCCTCGGCCGCGGCAAAGAGGTCCCGCCAGCGATGGAACGCGCCATCGAAGCGCTTGGCGGCGGACGCCACGACGGCGTCCGCGTAGGCGTCCCGGCCTAGGTACCAGGGCGCGGTCTCTGGCGTGAGATCGCTCGCGACCAGGTCGAGGACGCGCCGAATCCGTTCGCCCGCGCGGTCGGCGACGCGGCTCTCCTGCAGTGCGGCCTGGAGGTCCGGGTCGAGGGGCCGGCTCGCGTCGTCGAGGGTGAGCAGCTCCGCGATGCAAGGGTCGAGCGGCTGGTCGACGCAGGAGAGCCAGACCGCCTGCAGATGGCTGTCGAGCAAGTCCCGGTTGGCGAGCTCCAGCACCGGGGCGCGCACCTCGCCGTGGACCATCTCCTTGGGGTCGTGGAAGAAGTGCTGGTCGTGCGGGCTCTGCGAAGAAGCGTACGTGATCACCAGGGCGGCTTGTCCGCTCCGGCCCGCGCGGCCGCCGCGCTGGGCGTAGTTGGCCGGCGTCGGAGGCACGTTGCGCAGGTGGACGGCGTTGAGCGCCGCGATGTCCACGCCGAGCTCCATCGTCGGCGAGCAGAACAGCACCGGCAGGAACCGATTGGCCTCGCCGGCCTCGCGGAGCCGCTGCTCGTCCGCGTCAAGCTCATCGCGCTCCCGCTTACCGAAGCGGAAGCGCTGCTCCCGGATCTCCCGGTTGTCGGGATCGACCTGGGCGGTGTGCTCCCGCGCTTCGAACCCGAACAGCGGATGCATCGGAACGCGCAG
Source organism: Spirochaetia bacterium (assembly GCA_965208175.1). Classification (GTDB taxonomy): domain Bacteria; phylum Spirochaetota; class Spirochaetia; order SZUA-6; family Bin103; genus CATQHW01. Next base: position 995,528 of record CBDBOG010000003.1, read on the forward strand.
CATCGTCGCGAGATTGGCGTACAGGTCGCGGAAGAAGGCGTTGTGATGGGAATCGCCGTCGTCCGCCGACACGTCGCCCAATCGGAACAGGACGCAGGCGTCGTTGAGGCGCCAGCCGGGCTGGTCGAACGGCGTGCCTTCCTCCGACACCAAGCCGTGCGTCGCGGCTGCGCGGAGAAGATCCTCGACGAGCCGGTCGAACTCCTTCGACTTCAGGTCGCGGATGGATGCGTCGCCCCAGAGCGTGGTCGAGCGCAGCGTCCGTCCGAGACCGCTTCGGGATCCGCCGCGCACGATCAGATCCGTGTCGCGGAGCGTGCTGGCCCGGCGCGTGGGCGCGACCACCATCAGCCAACGCGCGCCTCGCGGATTCTCGTCATCTCGCAGGCCCCACGGCGACCGGATACGACTGTGCGACTTCGCCACCAACTGCTCGATGACGGCGGCGTCGAGCACCTGGCTGCGGATCGCCATCCACTTCCGCATGTGGTCGAGCAGCTCGCGATAGACCTCTGTGCGGATCGCGCGGCCGGCCTGTTGCAGCAGAGGGTGCGAGTCGGCGAACAGCTCGTCGTCCGCGGCTAGGTCGTCGAGGCCGAGGTACTCCACCCGGACCAGGTCGAGCTGCTCCAGGTTCGGGTTGGTGTAGCGCCAGCCGCGCCGCTGATCGAACCAGACGCGATAGGCGAGCACCTGCCGGAGCGTGCCCTCGGCCTCCTGCAAGTTGAAGCCGCGCAGCGCGGGCTCCAGCAGCCACTCGGCGCGGATCTGCGCGTCCGACCGGTCGAAGCCCAGCGTGCGCTGCACGGCGACGCCCAGCGCGTCGCTGCGGAGCCCGTTCGGGCCGGCGTCGTGCAGCGCCCCGAGGAACCCCGCGCGCACGAGGCTGACGAACAGGAAGTCGTTGAAGTGACCGGCCTGCAGGGAGGCATCCTGGCGGTTGTCGGTGAAGCCGAGGACCTTTCGCGTGTAGCCGTGCATCCCCGACTCGACGCCGTGCATCCAGCGCAGCGTGCTGGCGACGAGTACGGTGGTCGCCGAGCTGCGCCCCTCCGCCGACAGCGAGGCCAGGCGCGTGCGATCGCGCGCCGCACCGCCTTGAGTGTTTCGGCAGCGCAGGCACAGTCGGAACTTGCCGGGCAGGAACCACGCCGTCGTTCCCGTGCCGACGTGGCCGTCGGGCGCGACCTGGACGCGCCGCGCGCGCGCGTCGCGGTAGTACCTCTTGAGCCGCGGGTTGCCTCCGGCGTCGAACTCCAGCCAGGTCTCCGGGTAGTCATCGTCGCGGTCGGCGAACGTGAAGTCGGGATCGTCAGGCGGGTGCGGCGTCAGGAAGCCGAGAATCTCGTCCTCGGGCTGCGCCTCGTCGGCCTCGTCCTGCCGCGCCGGTGGGGCGTCGTCGATGTCACGGGCGAGGAACACCTTCTCGCCCTCCTGCTCCACGAGCCGCACCGGGTGATATTCGTGCCCGCACTCGCGACAGAAGTGCACGGCGTAGAGACGCTTGCCAGCCTGGCCGGGAAGAAACTGCTGGCCATCCACCGTCACCTTTCGTGTGCCGGGCGTTTCGATCGTCCCGTAAGCGTGGCCGGCGCCCGAGATGAACTGGTGGAGCTTGAACGAGTAGAAGCTGTCCTCGCTTGCCTCGGGGTTAGCGGTGCGTTCCTGCTCGGGGATGCTCGACACGAGCAGAAGATCGCGCAGCGCCCTGCCGCAGGCGGCTTCGGGTCGACCCGACTCGGCCGCGAGCCGGCCCACTGCATCGGTCACCGTCATCGGCTTCGCCCGGACCCAGCGCTGGTCGACCTCCGAGAACGAGATGCCGAGCCGCGTCTCCACCCAAACCGCGAGCGGGTGCGCCCGCAGCGCCGCGTCGGAGAGGTCCGGCGCGACGCCGGCATCGATGGCGGCGCCGAGGTCGGGCCGCACCGAGTCGGCCGTGGCGGTCGAGACCGTGGTGCGTTCCAGCGTCTCGGCGATCACGTTGCTGTCGGCGACCGGGACTCCGAACAGCTTCGCGGCCACGCCCGCGACGACCCGGCTCTTGTCCTCCAGCGATCCTTCGCTCGCCATCGTGGCCGAAGTGCCGATGCACAGGAGCTTCTCCGGCTGGAGGCGTTCACGGACCCGGCGCACCAGCAGCGCCACGTCCGCGCCCTGGCGGCCGCGGTACGTGTGCAGCTCGTCCAGGACCAGGAACCGAAGGCCGGCGCAGTTGCCCATGACCCGGCGGTCGAGGTCGTCCTGCCGCGTCATCAGGAGTTCGAGCATCATGAAGTTGGTCAGGAGAATGTCCGGGGGCTCGTCCGCAACCCGCCGCCGCTCGTCGCGGTCCTCCTGGCCCGTGTAGCGCGCGAAGGTGATCGGTCGTTCTCCGGGCACTTGGTCGATGAACTTGCTCAGTTCCTCCATCTGCGAGTTCGCCAGCGCGTTCATCGGGTACACGACGATGGCGTGTGTGCGCCGCCGGGCCGTCTGCGGTGTAGCCAGCACGTGGCTGACGATCGGAATGAAGAAGCAGAGCGACTTCCCGGATCCCGTCCCGGTCGTCACCACGAAGCTCTCGCCCTCGGCGGCGAGCGCGACCGCCTGCTCCTGGTGCTTGTAGAGGATCAGCGGCTGACCGTCCGCGCGGAAGATGTCCGCACAACCGGGATGCAGGACGCCGTCTGCAGCCAGTGTGGCGACGTCCGTCGAGCGCTTGTAGCTCGGGTTGATCTGGATCAGCGGCTCGGGCCAGTAGCGATTCTCCGCGTAGATCGCCTCAACCTGCTTGCGGATGTCCGCAGCGTGAATCGTAGTGAAGGAGGTGGCGAAGCGCCGGTACTCCTCGACCACGCCGTCGCGGAGCGCAAAGACGTCGAGCACCGGTGCCCTGCCGGCCCCCGGACCGTCCGAGCTCGGGGTTGATGAGTTAATCCGCGTGCTCACCGAGTCTGCATCTCCTGACTTGCGATCGTGCCACGTAAGCAGCCGGCTAAGCGAGGCTGAGGCCCGTCGAGCCCCTCAGACGACCATCGTCACTTGGCATCGGCAACCCCTTCTCCGGCGCGACCGCGTTCGGAGTCATGACGGCCACACCCATGGCTCGATCACGCCCGCGGGCGACCGCGACACCGCGCCCCACCCCAATCTGCTGGCGCACATCGTCGGAGGCTTGTCCGGTCACCGACGACGGATTCAAGGCGTCCGCATCAGGGCCAAGGACATCACCTTCTTCCAGCCCACCGCACGGCCCTGGTGACGGCCCGGCAGGCCGAAGAGACCTTCCGCTTCGGTGACCGGTAGCTCGTTCGAACTCAAGGCGCTCAACGCACAAACCGGGGGTGCCATGGCCGACATGGACGGAATGATGCAGACGCGCAAGGTGCGATTAGCGAGCGGGGACGAGATGTTGCCGAACTTGAAAAAGCCAGCGCCAATTACCGGGTCAAACTCCCGCGCCGGGTTGGTGATCACGGTGGGGTGCCCTCGTCGCGATAGATTCATAGGTGAGGCTTGCTTCCCAGGGCCGGATCTTCCTGAGGCAATGCACCGCCTTGACAGAAGCTCTCTATGCATATTAGTCTCAGCGCCAATGCTCTACCATCGGTGACAGGTTGCTGAAAATGCCTTACAGCGAAGACAAGCCACTCAGATCCTCGTCGACTCGGACCGCTGTTCACCTCGTTCTCCTGTCGTTGTTCTTGACAGTCCCGCTCCACGTGTATCCTGAATTGGCTGATAGTGCGTTCTACCGCGCTGCCAAACACCTACATCTGCACGACATTAACGTATTTCTGGAATCCTTTTCCGCGTCCTCCAGCTCCTCGCCGACGCCGTTTCGCAAGCTTCTCGAACGCGAATCCCCTCCGATAGCCGACATTGTGGACCTGGTGGCGCGACACGCGAACCCGGAACACCGACCGAGCGTGAATCGAATCCAGAGGATTGTCAGCCAGCACCATGTCGACAACAACCACCCGAAGGATCTATTCCATGGCGTGCTCCACGAGTGGCTAACTGATTTGGTACAAGATCACACTACTGTAGCACCGGAAGACTTTCCTGAAAAACGCGCCTATCTCCCTCGTCCTTACTCATATAATAGCGTCCCGAAACTTTCTGAATACGTGAAATCACATCGAGAACGAGAAATAGTCCCGCAATATGGCCAGTCACTTTCCTACTCCCGTGAGCCCCGAGGCGCGCCACCGACAGATCACGTCAATGTTGAACCCGTTACGCCGACAGAGCACGCCTCGTTCGAAGTGATTCTGACCGACTTCCTCATCGACCGCGCCGTTGAGGAAGTCATTACAAGCTCTTTAGGTAAGACGATCAAAGAGCTCGCGAAACACGATGCTGCGTACCTCGTTCAAGCCATGAGAGCTGTCTTCGAACAACACGACCTCGCACGCGACTTCCAGTCCCTGCTTCCTGCATTTCGCGCCGCAGCCGCAGATGACCTGCAACAACTGCCAACCCGACTAATGCAAATGCCGGCGTTCTCATCCGAGGCTCTCGTTTCACAATTCGCTCTTTTTGAGTCGATAGTAAGCGGATCGATTCCTTCGCATGCCTTCTCTCTTTGGCCAAGTGGCAACGGGGTCCCGACGACGAGGAAGCGCGGCATCTGCGACGAAGTCCACCTGATCGCCCTGTTGGCAAGAGAATGGCTCCATTACCGCACCTATTCCGACACGCCTTGGAACGACATAGTGATCGGTGGCTTCTCGCTGTCATCGATACGGACGCACAGGGCCGAACGGGCAACTCAGCCAGTCTTCATGGACATACTGTTCGCCGAGAGTCCGTGTCGGCGTGATGCCGACGCTTCAGCACATCTCTATCTCGAAGAGAGCGCAGCGTTTTTTGAGCTGGTTGAGAGCGTTTTTGGCCAATTCGTCCGCATGGAGAACGAAATGCGACGGGCGGTGCTTTCGCCGTCGAACGAGAAACCCGAGCCGATGGCGATAGCCGATGTGATAAGCCTCGCGGTTGATACGATTGAGCTGGTCGAGAATTACTTTCACGACGTGGGGACAGAGCGAGAACGTCGTCGTCTATGGCGCAGGATGTACCTGTCCACCATTGAGCACCGGTATACGGATGCATTGGCGGCCGCGTTACGGTACATCGATCTGACCGGCACCGGAATCGGAGCGAACGCGAGGAGGCTGATGGCGCTTGGGGCGAATATCGTCGGAGCGCAGACCGGCGACGAGCTACAGGCGGCTCTCGAGGCGTTCGCCGATCCGGTGGGCTCATTCGCGACCAAGCGGATTCCCGGCACAGGTTACGTCACGCTCGGCGCGTATCTGGGGTTGGTCGTCGGCAGCGAGCGGGCATTTGACACCGCCAAGGATCAATGGGCTACCCACGCGGGCGTCGCGTTGCCGCTGGGAGTCGAAGTGGGCTACGGCATAGGCGGCGACACCGGTTGCTGCGCTATTGGGGTTTCCTTGCGCCTATCGACTTCGGAGTCCTTGCGAATTATCGTATTAGCGGCCCGCTGACGGACCCCGATAGCATCGAGCCGCCGGAGATCGGTTGGGAGCAACTCTTCGCCCCAAGCGCCTATCTCGTCTTCGGCTTTCCACCTGACTTTCCGTCCACGATTGCCGCCGGAATACAATACGCTCCCGCGGCCCGACCGCGCGAAAACGCACGCTCCGCGAACACTTTTCGGCTGTCCGTGATGATCGCGGTGGATGTTACGTTACTGCGACTCTGACTTCCGGGGTGGACGACGGTCGAAATCGGGCAGGCGGCGGTGTCGAGCCGGTAGGCGATCCGTCGATGTACTTGGGAACGAGACGGACGCGCATGTTGGTTCTCGTGAGTCGATAGTACGCCAATAACCAAGGAGGTTGACGATGTTCAGTATCGTTTCCGCTCATCATAAGCGGCTGTTGAGGATGTTGACCGTATCCGCGATTCTTCTTTGGCCGGTACACGCGACGATAGCTGGCGGAACTGAAGAAGGCACCCTCGACGCCACTCCTCCGGTCGTCGACCTCGCGCATGGTCTGTCCACCACGATAGCGCTCACACTTCGGGCACCAGCGACCTCCGACAGCCGTTTGGTGCTGCACGTGCCGCAGTCGGAGTACTATTCCGGAGGCGAGATTGCGATCGATCTCCGTAAGGACTCGACCAATGCTAGCACGCAGTTGACCTTTCAGGGCGATGACGATTCCGTACACGAAGGTCCCACGACCCTTAGCGTGCTCGTGCTTGAGCCGGCCCGCTATTCGGGGACGGAAGTGTTATTGGTGGTGGAAGACGATGATCCCGCGCCGAGTGAGATAGTGCTCGGCGCGGAGATCCGCTCGAACGAGGGGGTGAACGTTGAAACGCTTGAGGATCTCGATAATCTCCTGAGCCTTCACATATCGGCGTGGATCAACGGGGACACGACGCTTGACGAATTGACGGAGATTGTGCTGATCAAGAAGATAGTGTCGAATGGGAACGAGATCGGCTTGGAGTTCAATGAGGAGCAGCACGGTGTGCCGGATACCATCAACATCCCGGCGAGAGCTTCGCGATCGGGGTGGCGTATGACGGCCGATATTCCGCTGGTGTCAATGCTGGAGCACGGTGCTACATCAGTTCTGATCGAAGGCCGGGCGCTGGGAAATAGGCTTGTGGTCGATGGCGTAAGGGTAAAGGACGCACCACCAGTGGAGATCGAGGATGCGGTGGTGGGGGCGATGCGGGAGTGGGAGGCGAGACGTGAGAGCGTCGTTGACACTATAGGGGAACTGAGCGCTTATGTAGAGATATTGGAGAAACTGGTCGAGATAGCTAGGGAGAAGAGACTTTCCGAAACGTTGTCTACGCAGTTTGAGACGATGCTGAGTCAGGGGAGCGAGGCGCTGACGAAGGTCCGGAACGCGGACGCATGGGAATGCCTTTCGAAGGCAGGAGCCACCTATCGTGCATGCGATAATTGTCCACGAATGGTTGTTGTTCCTAGTGGAAAATATGCAATGGGGTCTCCCGGTGACGAGGAGGGTCGGTCTGCTAATGAGCGTCTCCAGGAGAACGTGAGCGTGCCGAAGAGCGGTACTGTGCTGGCGGTGGGTATGTACGAAGTTACGGTGGGCGAGTACCGTGAGTATTGGGACGAAAGGTTAGATGAAAGCGGAGATGCGGAGGGTAGTGATGTCGGGGTGTGCTGGAGGTATGTGGTACGCGAAGCAGGCATGCAAGAAACTCCTTCGGGTGAGTACAGAGGTTGCGCGAGCGACGAGCATACATGGTTTGAGGGGCCGGGGACCGACTGGAAGAACCTGGGAATCGAGACTACGAAGACGCAGCCGGCGGTGTGTATAAGCTGGTTGGATGCGAAAGGGTACACGAAGTGGTTGAACGATACGGTGGCAAGTGACGGAAGCGGCACAGAGGGTGGAGGACCGTACCGGCTTCTAAATGAGTACGAATGGGAATACGTGGCTCGTGCCGGTAGCGATGGAGCGTTTTCGTCGGGCGATACGATTACTACGAGCGCTGCTCACTTCAACTGCGGTAGGCAGTCTTCCGCGGCTGATTCGGCGAGGGAGGATTTGGTTCCGAATCCGAAGCCAGTTGGTACCTTCCATGCGAACGAGTTCGGGTTATTCGAGGTGCATGGTGTCAGCGCCCGCGATCTGGTAGATGGGAATCCCGCGATCTGGTAAGCGGGAATTGTCGCGGTACGGTGACGATTCCCGGTCTGCGGGGATTGCCGACATCTGGTGAGTAAGTGTGTGGCGATCGCCTGGAGGCGTTCCGTTCCGAGTGCGTCCCTGGTGCGGAACGGGGGAACGGCCTCCGGGAGGGAGGGGCGACGCTTGGCGTCAGCGTGGAGGGCCGTTCAGAGCGGCAGGCGCCAACCGTGGCGGTCGCGGACGGCGAGGCCGTGGTGTTCCAGTTCGAGCAGGGCATCGCCGAGACGGGAGTTGTTGACGCGCAGCCGTTGACGCAGGGCGGTTCTGGACAGCGGCGCCGCGGCTTCCTGGAGAGTGGCGCGCACCGCTTCGGCGAGCGACGGCGGTGCGGCGGCGTGGCCGTCGAGGCGCAGGGCAAGCGGCAGGTGGCCGCCTCCGTGCAGACGCAGCAGGACCGGATCGGGCGCGGGGGCGGAGCGATGCTCGACGGTGAGCAGCAAGCGCCCGTCGCCGCGGCGCGCCAGATAGCAGGCCGAATCGGTCCAGGCGTGCAGGTCCGAGGAGCCGCGCAGGGCTTGGCCGAGGTTGCGCCGAGCGCGTTTGGCGAGGTGATGGACCAGGATGAGAGCCACTTGATGGCGACGGTTGAGCTCGCGCAGAAAGCCCAGTAGAGCCGCGATGTCGGCGGCTGAGTTTTCGTCGAGGCGGTGCAGACGGACCAGGGGGTCGAGCAGCAGAAGTGCGGGGCGCAGGGCGCCGAGAGTGTCGTCGAGCGCATGCTGGTCGCGGTCGTGGTCCAGGCGCAGGGTGTCAGCGGTGACCACGTGCAGGTCGAGGGCGGCGAGGTCGAGGCCGCGGTGGCGGCACAGGTGCGCGACGCGCTCGCGCACGCGCGGCAGGGAGTCCTCGGCGAGGTAGACCAGCGCCGGTCCCGGAGCGAGCACCTCGAACCGGTCGAGGGCTGCCGTGGCGGATGCGACCGAGACGGCAAGATCGAGTCCGAACCACGACTTGCAGGACTTTGGCAAGCCGCCGATGACGCCCACGGCAGTGGCGCTCCACAGATCGCGGATCAACCACTGGGGGGCGTCGGGCTGCGGATCGATGGCGTGCACGGGGACGGTGGGCAGACCACTCACCGTTGGATGACCTGCTGCACGTGCTCGGCTTCCACCTGGTGGCTGGCGGCGGTGAACGCCTTCAGCAGGGCGGCGTTGGCGATGGTGCCCAGCGTGCGCAGGGTGCCGCCTGCGGCTTGATGGATGAGCGCGAGGGCGTTCTTGGTGAACACCGGCCGGGCGGCGCCGCAGGCGCGCAGGCGCTGCTCCAGATAGCTGGCCGACTCGTCGGCCGCCAGGGTGTCGACCGAGATGGTGACGGTGATGGAGCTGGCCAGCGCCTCCAGCATGGAAAGGCCGAACTTGCGGGTGAGCATCTCGGAGCCGCACAGGATGACGGTGAGGGCGTTGAACGAATCGATTTCGAAGTTCACCAGGAGTCGGATCTCGGCAAGGATGTCCGGGCTGAGCAGGTGCGCCTCGTCGACCAGCAGCACCGGATGGACGTGGGAGGAGTGGTTCATCGCCAGCACGTGGTCCTTGATGTCGCGAAACATGGCCGCCCGTCGGTAGTTGGGCTGCAGGCCGAACAGGGTGGACAGGTGGGTGTAGAACTCCACGAGTCCGACCGAGGAGTGGCACAGGTAGAAGGAACGGTACAGTCCGGGAGGCAACCGGTCGGCGAGCAGGCGCAGCAGGCAGCTCTTGCCGGTGCCGGCCTTGCCGGTAATGGCGCCGATGCCGCGGGTGTCGACCAGCAGTTGGGCGGCGGCGAGGTGGCGCTGCACCGAGGGCAGCAGGTGCAACTGGTCGACGGGGATCTCCTTGGAGAACGGCAGCTCGGTGAGGTTGAAGAAGCTCAGCAGTTCGCGCTGCGAGGTCATGATCGGTCCTCCTGGGGGTGTTCATCGGTGGGCAGCTCGATCCGTGAGGCGGCCAGCGAAGCGGTGGTGGGGCCCAGCGGAGCCGGCGGCGGGCTGACGGCGCCAGCGGCGCCGGCGGGGTCGTGCTGGTCGTCGTCGGGATCGTCGTGGTCCTGGTCGGCCAGTTCGAGACGGAACGGTCCGCGGCGCACGTGGGCGTTGGCGTAGGAGTCGACCCTGCGCGCCTCGCCGAGGCAACGACCGTCGTGGAAGACGAACAGCCGCCGGTGGCGCGGCGGCGGCTGGGGATCGTAGCGCAGCGTCATGCGCTGGCCGATGAGGGTGGCAGGCAACTCGAACAGCACGCTGTCCAGCGTGATGGTGCCGTCGCGGTGGACGGTGCGCAGCGCTTCGTGGCGAAACGCCTCATCCAGATTGACGGTCGGGTCCAGCGGCACGATCAGGTGACTCCTGGTCAGCCAGGTCGCAAGCGGAGTGGCGCCGTCCAGGCCGCGATGGGGTGAGCGGTGGTATTCGCTTTCCAGCCACGTGTGGAAGCGCTGGTCCAGATCGGCGATGCCGGCCAGCTCCTCGACGTCCAGCGGTGCCAGGAACTGCTGACGCACGGTGCGGAAGAAGCGCTCGATCTTGCCGCGACCGGCAGGCTTGCCGACGCGGGAATGGGAGATGATCAGGCCGAGCGAATCGAGGATGCGGCGGGTCTGGGTGCTGACGAACGGCGAGCCGTTGTCGCAGTAGAGCCTGCCGATGCGCCCGTGAGCGGCCAGGATGTGACGGATGCCGGCCTCGAAGGCGATCGCGCTTTCGCGCCATGCCCAGCAGGCGTAGAGGATTCTGCGGGTGGCGTCGTCGAGGAAGGCCAGCAGGATGGCCATGCGGCGGCGCCCGTTCGGGTCGGGCAACTTCAGGGCGTGCATGCAATCGACCTGGACGCACTCCAGGGGGGCGAAGAAGTCGAACTTGAGCTTCTGCTCGGCGCCGTGGAGTTGCCGCTGCCGTTCGCGGCGCTGCAGACCTGCCGAGCGCACCAGGCGCGACAGGGCGGAGGTTGACGGGTAGCTTGAGATCCTGCCGTCGGCCTGCAGCGTGCGCAGCGCGGCCGCGGCGCTGAGCTCGGGATGGTTCTCCAGGTAGAGCAGCAGGACGGCCGCCTCGGTGTCCGACATCGCGCGCGAGCGCCCGGCGTCGCGGCGGGCGCGGGGGGCCAAGCCAGCTCTGCCGTGCTTGCGGTACAGCAGCAGCCACTTGTGGATGCAACTGGCCGTGTAGCGCCGGCGTCCGAGCAGCGGCACCTCGTGCTCGACGGCCGCCTTTTGCCGGATCAACTCGCGGCGTTCGGGGCCGGACAGGTAGGGGTTGGCCAGCTCGGCGACCAGTTGATAGCGGAACTCCGTGATCTGGCGCTCACGGTGCTCGCGTTCTTCGCGGGTCATGCTCGGCTCCTTGCGGTGGTGATGATCCAGAACCTACGGAGCCGCCGGCCGTCCGAGCAGAGGGTCTATTACGTGCTGAGTTCGGCGCCATCCGAAACAGCAGAATCGAAGACCGGCAAAAGCACACGGCGTTCACCTGGTTGGCCAGACAGAAGCGGTTGAGACTCAGCAGCGGGCGGGACTCGCACAGCGGCGCGCACACCGCCCGGATCCATTCCAGCCCACCGAGATCCTGATCGGCCGCCTGCGGCCACAACGCCTTGGCGCGGTTGACCGCCACCCGCAGGCGGCGATCCAGTTGCTTGCCGTACCCCTCATGCATGCCCCGCCGACGCAGTTCCTCCAGCGCCTGCCGGCGGCTTGCGCCCCGCTCACGGTCCAACAGGTAGCGTTCCACCTCCGCGGTGCCCACCGAGCACCCCGGCAGCGAGCACGACGGCAGCACCGCATGCGTGCGCCCGCACCCCCAGCACTTGACCCGCAGAATCTCGATCGTCCGCCTGTACAGGTACTTCTCGTAGCTGCTGTGATGCCCAAGCCGCCGGCTGCCGCACGCCGGACAGCCCACGCCGTTCAGCCGTTCGGGAACGTCTTCGATCCGGTAGCTCTCTTGCTCGCCGTCGACTATGATGACCGCTCTCGGTTGAGGGGAAACCGGGTTGGTCGCCAACCAACTGTGCCCGGTTTCCCTTCTTCCCTTTCCTCAGGCTCACCTACAGCAAAGCGGGAATCTCAGCCTTTTTCCACCACCAGATCGCGGGCACTGACACATGGCAACGTGTGGGAGTGGGTAGAAGATTGTTGGAGCGATGTTGCATCGGCGTCGTACGCGAACGGCCGTTGCGAAGAGAAGATGCGGGTGGTGAGAGGAGGATCGTGGGCGGACGAGGATGTACGGTATCTCCGCTTTGCGATGCGCGGCAGGAGCCGGGAGGATCTTCGAACGAGCTTTACCGGATTTCGAGTGGCCGAGGACCTCGAAGAGGGGCTTGCGTACGCGCACTACCTCATAGATAGACAGAGCTGCTCAGAAGATAAGTAGTGTATTGGGCGTTTCTGAGATAGGGAGACGTTCGTCGTCGATCGTTACAGTGGAGAGGAGGTGGATCGAGACACAGCAGTCGGGCGAGGGCCAGGCGGGATATGGCGAGCTTGCTGGTGAGCATATTTAGTAACCGATGATTCAACGCAGTCTGGCCTCTTAGATCTGTGGCTAGGCATAGTCCGGAGGTTGGGCCGTCGGCTTTGCAGTTAGGGGGGTTGCGCGAGGAGATCCACGACGAGCAACTGCCCGCATCGCTAGGCATGATCACCGCGGATTTCGCTGAGTGCGGGTCGTCCGGCAGATGATGCGTGGTATCGTCCGACGACGGCAGAGTGCTGGGCACTATCGACGGTTTGCGCAACATCCACGTGGCCGGGCTCGTTGGTGTCTGCGTCCGTCGGCGTGGTGCCTCATCCACGGAGGCGTTGGGATACGACCCCGCCGCAGATAATGCCGTGACGGCGATCCTCGCGTGCCGATCTGCTCAGCGCACGATCGATTCAGGCCGGATGGCCAGATTCGCAGGCTGGACGGCTGGACTGCTCCCATGAGCTGGCCGACAGGATCGGGCGGCGGTGCGTGTGGGGCAATCTCTGCCCGACAATCAGCCGGCGTGCGCCATCGGGCTGACGCGCTCGGCGGCGAGGCGCAGCAGATCATCGGGTCGATGACGGGCAGCGCTGGACTCATTTTGTTTCTGTTGCGAGGATGAGACGGGAGGTTCCACTTGACTGATCCTGGCGCAGGTCCCAAGGAGCGTCGTCTACTAAGCTTTTTCGCCTCCGGGGAGAAGCAGGATATCGCGTTATCGAAGGAGGCGAAGATGCGTCTTCTGAAGTCATTGCGGACACTGGACGCCCTGCTTGCGGAAAGCAGCCACGTCGCCCCTGGTGATGTGGCGTACGCGTTCAGTGTTTTCTTCTCCTGCGTGTACCGAACCCTCGAAGACGTGGACGGCGCCGGGCGTGAAACGCTCATCAAGGGGATGCTGGATCACTTCGATCGGATAAGCCGCACTGATCCGCCGATGTCTCCTACTGAGTACACTCTTGCTCGTAGATCAATTGACTTGCTTCGGCGAACCCTGGGTTCCTGAGCATCCTGGCGACCTCCATCGGTGAGAGATCATTCACAGTCAAGCCGCTCTTACACCGCTGCCACGTATGCTGCCCCAGATCGGCGTTTCCCGTCGCGTGGCGTCCCCCAGCCGGCTCCTGGAGGCCCTCGCCGATGTCGGTGACGATCGTGCCGCGTCGGACCTTCGGCCACGCGATCGCACACGTCATTTGACCGTCGTCCTATCGCTCGCCAGACTGCCGGTTCTGACCACCGCTATGCGGCAAAGTACCGTGAAACACGGCTCGCGGCTTCGACTTCGCCTACGCCATCCGTGCATTCCTCGATTTGGCCCGGATCCTCGGGCAGGACCGACGGTGGGACTACGGCGAGGATCGCTACCGGTTGCTCGGTGCGATAGAGGGCCGCGTGTTCGTCGTGATCTACGCGATGCGCGGCGCTGCGGTCCGGATCATTTCGGCCCGCAAGGCCAACAGCAGGGAGGTTAAGGGAGTATGGCCAGAACACGAGTGAAGATTGATCCGGACGATCAGCGAAGCCTTCCTCCGGGACGGGTCGACTACGCAGTGCTCGATCGAGCGACGGAAACTGACCTCGCCGTGCAGCAGAGCCATGATGATGCCGAGGCGATTCAGGACATGGCGCAATACGCCCGCCGGGTGCGGCGGCGCCTCGGGCTGACGCAGGTCGAGTTCGCGCGGCGCATCGACGTGCCCCGAGAGACGATCCGCAACTGGGAGCAAGGCAAGCGCTGCCCGACCGGCGCTGCAAAGGCGCTCCTCCGGGTTCTCGACAAGGCGCCCGAGGCTGCTCTGCGGGTCCTGACGTGAGACTCGGGCCGAGTGGACGGAGATCCCCAAGACGTACTTTATGAGAGGGATCTTCGGAGGATCCTTCAAGGGGTGAGTCATGTTGAGAGATGTGCACGTGTTCGAAGTCGAGGCTCCGTATTTCACAAGGGGAATGAACGGCGACATCGTCGAGCTTGCTGATGGCCGGCTGTTGTATGCCTTTTGCGAACTGCCCGACGGGCGAGCCGGCATCTATGCTTGTTCGTCCGAGGACCGGGGGAAGACTTGGAGCGAGCCACAACAGCTGCTTTCGGGACCCGATGCGCGATTCTCGGCTCCCGGCGGGGAATGGGTGGGAATACCCAGCTTCTTGCGACGTACGAACGGGCAACTGATGATGGCCTATGTGTGGAGCGCGGGGCGGCCAGACCCGTTCGGGCACTCCTATTACCGGTTCTCGGATGATGAGGGGGAGACCTGGAGCGACCCGAAGGTGTTGACGCCCGGCAGCGAGCATATCTGCCAGATGCACAACGACAAGCTGCTGCGCCTCTCGGGCGGACGAATTCTCGCTCCCGCCGAATTGCGGGTCGATACCGGGCTTGACAACGACCATCGCGGATTCGTCAGTACTGCCTGGTATTCCGATGATGATGGGCACACGTGGCACCGGAGTGACAACGACGTCGACATGTTGGAGGAAGGCGTAGAGTCCCAGGAGCCTCATCTCGTCGAGTTGAAAGACGGGCGAGTACTGATGCTATTCCGGACTTACAGCGGGTACGTCGGGCGGGCGGACTCCGGGGATCACGGACAGACGTGGTCGAGAGGTAAAATTGTACAGGAGTTGCAGCTTCCCATGAACAGTTCTGCCCTCCACGTCAGTCGTATCCCGGCGACCGGCGATTTGCTCCTGGTGCGTTCTACCGGCAACGGCGGGAAGGAGGCGGGGGAGAGGCCTCTCGTCTGCAACAGAGCAGACGGAAAAAAGCACCATATCCGCACGCCGCTCACCTCCGTCATCAGCCGGGATGAGGGGGAGACATGGGAAAACGAGCGAGTCATTGCCGGCGATCCTTACGGAGATTTCGGTTACCCCAGCGTCCTTCATCTGGACGACCTCACCCTCGTGAGCTATCACGCGCTGGACGGCCTGCATATCGCCCGTATCCAGCCCGGTTGGTTTTACGAGCAACGCTGAGACGCGGGAAGTTCATTGAGTCGCGTGTACGGAACGCCTACTCCCAGTGCCGGATCATCTCGATCTCCGGACTCGAAGTGGTATAGAGCGGAAGCTCCGGAGTGTGGACCTTGGACGACTGGGTGACGGCAAACAGGATCAGGTCGGCCACGTCTTCCGGCTGCCCGAGCTGCGACAGCTCGTCCCGATGGTGGTCGCGGCGCATCTTCGTATCCATCGGACCCGGCTCCACGAGGGTGGCCTTCACGCCGTGCGGGCGCCCCTCCAGCCCGGTGATGCCGGTGAATCCTCGCACGCCGAACTTGGCAGCGCCGTAGGCGCCGTAATTGGCTGACGGGTACCTGCCGGCAAGCGAGGAGACGTTGACGATGTGGCCGCGGCCGCGCTCGCACATGTGACTGAACACCGCCTGGGTGCACAGGAACACCGCCTTGAGGTTGACGGCGATGTTGCGGTCCCAGAGTTCCTCGGTGATGTTCGGTATCGGTGAGGTGCCGGCCACGCCGGCGTTGTTGACCAGGATGTCGACCGCACCGCCGCCTGGTCGGCGACGTCCGTGGGGACGGCGAGCGCCTCGCGGCCCAGGGCGCGGATCTCTTCGGCCACGGCCTCGATCTCGGCGGCGGTCCGTGCCGCCAGCGTTACGCCGGCCCCTTTGCGGGCCAGCGCCAGGGCGGTCGCCCGGCCGATTCCCCGGCCGGCGCCGGTGACGATGGCGGTCTGGTTCTGCAGTCTCATGTGTTGGCTCCCGCCTTGATCCGACCGATGTCGAACGCCGTATAACGGTCCTCGAGCGTGTCCCCCAGCTTCTGGGTCTCCGCCCAGCGGTCCCAGGCGGTCTTCATCCACTCGTGCGGCAGCGCCTCACGCACCGCGGGATCGAGTTGCCAGGCATTGCGCACGTCCGCCACCGACGGATCGCCGGTGAACGGGCCCGGCCACCTCGACCACCCGATCGCAAGGGTGTTCCGTTCACGCTCGGGGACGGTGTGCCCGGTGTGAATCGTGGCTCCGTTGCGGACGAGCGCTTCCCCCGGCTTGAGCCGGATCGCGACCTGTCCGGGCAACGGATCCACCCCGTTCCAACTGGGCGTGTGCGGCACACCCGCCTCCTTCATCTCGCGTGGCAGGAGCACGTCATGCTCATATGGCGTGCGCCATCGCCGGTGGCTGCCCGGTATCAACTCGTGGCACTCGTCGTCCACCAGCGCCAGGAAGATGCTTACGCCGCTCCGTTCCGCGATCGACTCCTCGTTCTTCTCCTGGATCTCCTTCCAGCGGACTCTCTCGATCGCCTCGGAATACGCCGCGGGCCCCTCGCCGCGGACCTCGCGCTGGGCGAAGTAGCTTTCCCCGGTGCCCCACCAGGTCACGTCCCGGTGCCAACTGGGCCCATTTCTCCCCGCGCGGGGATTGCACCACAGCAGCATCGGGCTCATGACCAGGTCCTCGGGGCCGAGCCCGTCGCACCAGCCGGCGACGAAGTCCAGGAACTCCGCGGAACCGAGGAACTCGGCAAAGCCGGGCTCGCCGAAAGCGGGATGGATGATGCCCCGGATCGCCCATGGCTCGTCGTCGCCGGTGCGGTGCACGTAGCCCTTCGAGCAATCGATCGTGCGGTAGCCGTTGGCGGGCGCGCAGGCCTCGGTGACCCGGCGGCCTGCCTCGCGCAGGATCGGGATCCAGGGGCTGTCCACGAAGTCCGTGACGATGACGAATCCGTGCTCCCGCAGGTGTTCCAGGCGCTCTGGTGTGGCTCCGGGTGCGGCGAGCTCGGGCTTCGCGTCGGCAAACGCCGTGGCCCGATAGGTGCCGGCCGCTGGCGGTCGTTCAGCATTCATTTCGTTTCCTCCTGTCCAGGGTCGGAATCCATCCTGAGCCTATCGGATAGGAGTACTGTACTGTCTATGTTCGTCGCGGTTGTACGGCTGCGCCGTATGACGTCGTATTGCCGTCATCCAGGAATAGTGCGTAAGCTCACTACTCGTGAACCCGCCCGAGATGCAGGCGGTATTCAGGGCTGCCGCTCGCCTGCAGGAACTGGTGCCCGACGCGGTCCTGGCCGGAGGCACGGCGGCAGCACACCGCGCCGGCCACCGGGTGTCACTCGGTGACGATCACGTCGTGGACGATCTGCGGAGCCGCTTCGAAGAGATCCTGTCCGACCTGGAGGCGACGCAAGGCTGGATCACCGCTCGCGTGCAGCGGCCGGTGTTGATCCTGGGCCGCCTCGACGGGGTGGAGACCGGGGTGAGGAATCTGATCCGGCGGCGACCGCTGGAGGTGGAGCAGGTGCAGGTCGGGAAACGGGCGTTGCGGGTGCCGACGCTGGCGGAGATCTTCCGCATCAAGGCGTGGCTGTGCCTGATTCGCAATGCGACCCGGGACTATCTGGATTGCGCGGCGCTCGCGGACCGCCTCGGCGAGGACTCCTCGGTGTCCGTGGTGGTCGCCATGGACGACTACTACGCCGACCAGATCGGACCCGGCGGCCGGCGAGTGGCAACCCAGGTCGCCAGGCAGCTCGCCGAGCCGCTCCCGGACGATCTGTCGAGCGTGGATCTCGCCTCCTATCGCAAGCTGGACCGGCGTTGGCAGAACTGGCAGACGGTCGCCGACTGGTGCCGCCGGATCGCGGTCGGGGTCCTCGAACGGCTCGCCCAATCACCGCGGGACGCCCGATGATTCACCGTCATTCCGAGGTGCCCGCGGACGTGCCCGCGGAAGAGTTGCCGCTGGTCGCGATCGCGGACATCCTTGATCGAGGCGACCTGGAGGACTGGCAGCCGTTGGCCAGAGCGATCCATGGGGATCCGTTCGGCCGTCTCGCCACGGCGGTGGCGCGCTTGGTCGACGCCTATCCCCGGTACGGGACCTCGCCGTTGTGGCGGGCATGGATCGACCGCTGTCGAGTGCGGGCGCAGGCTGCGCCGGCCGCAGAGCAGGTTGCACCTACCGCGCAGCCGGTCACCTTGGCGGCGCTGCGACGCGAACTCTGCCTCACCCAGGAGCAGGTCGCGCGCCGCCTGCGGATGACGCAGTCGGACGTGTCCAAGCTGGAACGGCGGACGAACGCACGCCTGTCGACCCTCCAGGCGTATGCGCATTCCCTTGGCGGCAGCCTGCTCGTCACCTTCGTCAACGGTGAGAAGACCTGCGAGATTCGGCTCTCGACGGGACCGCCGGGACCCTCTCAGCGGAACTCGGCGTCCAGGATGGCTTGCGCCTCGTCGGCGGGGACGTACAGAAAGTAGAGCTTGACCGGTTCGTCGCCGGTGTTGATGAACTGGTGGAAGGTGCCGGGAGGGGTGTAGACGACGGTGCCGGGGCCGGTGGGGTACTCGCGGTCGCCGACGATGGCACGGCCGCGGCCGGCGAAGAACAGCCACACCTCGGCGGCCTCCGGATGGTTGTGACAGGTGCCCTCGCCGTGCGGCGGCACCTCGGTGATGCCGACCGAGAAGTCCTCCAGGCCGTCCTGCAGCAACGGCGAGAGGAGCACCTTGACGGTGCGGACGGCCGGCGCCGGCGTGGTCAGACCGACGCCCTGGCCGATGTCGGTGACGATCGGCTGCCCGGCCACCTTACGACGTTCCCTCGGACGGGCCGTCCGGGACGGTGACCTGCGTGAACGTGAAGTTCGGACCCTTGGTGTGGCTGACGCCCAAGCCGGTGCCCCAGTCATAGGGCGGGCCTCCGGCGCGTGCCTCTGCCCACGCCTTCAGCGGCACCGTGTCCCAGTCGTCGGAGAACCAGTACTGGGAGCTGGGATTGTTGACCGGGTCGCTGCCGAGCGGGTGGCTCAGGTTGCCCATCGCCCCCAGGAGCTGCCGGCGTACCGGCGAACTGCGCGCGATGAGCGCGGCGTCCTGGTCCAGGTGGCCGCTCGGCCGGACCCAGCGCGGCGTGTAGCTCACGTAGATGGCCTTGCGCTCGGTGGCGGACAGGTTGGGCGTCACGCTGTGCAGCAGGGTCGGCCGCCACAGCATCACGCTGCCGGCCGGCACCTTCACGGAGACGATGTCGGCCGGGTCCAGCCAGTCCTCGAAGGTCGCGCGCTGCTCGCGCGACCAGCGGTAGCTGCCGGGCACCACCAGGATGGTGCTGTGTCCGGGCTCGGTGTGGTCGGAGATGTACCAGCCGACCTTGAAGTCCAACAGCGGCAGCGTGCCGTCCACGGTGGTCCCGCAGAACTCCTCCTCGTAATCGAAGTGCCAGCCCAGGGACAGAATGTCGGGATCGCTGCCGTCCGGCCTGGGCGGCTCGCACTGCGTGACGCTGTCGCGGTTGTGGATGTTCCAGCCATAGGCGTCGACCACCAGCTCCAGGATCGCCGGGTGGTCCATGAGGTCGAGGAGCTTCGGATGGCGGATCATGCCGTTGCGCAGCGCCACCTTGTCGCCCGGACCCAGGCCGCGCTCCGCGCGCACCTCGGCGGCGACCTGGTCCATCGCCGCGGTGACGGCGGCCACTTCGTCGGTGCCGAGCAGGTTCTCGACGACGAAGTACCCCTTGCGGTCGAGGTCGTCCTTCTGCTGGTCGGTCATCGCGATCGCCATGTGAACCTCCTCGCCCCAAACCGTCGCCTTCGGCTCCGCTTTTGGCCCATCCCCACCTTTTCGCTACGGTGCCTGTCGGTCTGCCGCTGACGCGCCAGTCCGACAGACGCCGTAGCGCGCTTTTCTCCGTCATCACGGAACGACGACCCGCCGCTCGTCGATGTCGGCGACGCTCGTGCAGCCGCACATCGCCATCGCCTTGTCGAACTCGGACTTGAGAATCTGGAGCATGGTGCGCACGCCGGCCTCGCCGTCGATCGCCAGCCCCCAGAAGACCGGCCGGCCGACCATCACCGCGCGGGCGCCGAGCGCCAGCGCCTTGAGCACGTCGGTGCCGCGGCGCACGCCGGAGTCCAGGTAGACCTCAGCGCGGTCGCCGACCGCGGCGACGATCTCCGGCAGCACCTCGATCGACGCCTGCATGCCGTCGAAGGTGCGTCCGCCGTGGTTGGAAACGACCACGGCGTCGGCGCCGTGATGGACGGCGCGCAGCGCGTCCTCGCCGGTCATCACCTCCTTGACGATCAGCGGCAGCCCGGTGAGCCCCTTCAGCCACTCCAGCCGCTTGCCGTCCAGCGGCGGGTAGGAGACGCCGTCCAGGTTTTCCATCATCCCGGCCAGGTCGGGGCGGTCGGTCAGGTCCGCCCACTTGCCCACGTAGCTCTGGATGGGTGCGTCGTGGGACGGGGAGAAGCCACGCACGTCCGGCTCCCGGTCGCCCATGCCGGGTCCGGCGATGGTGATGCAGACCGCGTCCACGCCGGCCTCCACGGCGCGGCCGATCAGGTACTCGGTGACCTCGTCCGGGTAGTGCTTGACGCCGTACCAGAGCGGGCCGGTGGTTGCCTTGCGCACCTCGGCGACCGTCTTGCCGGCGCCGGCGCGCAGGGTCATCACCGTCCGGTGAGCGCTGCAGGCGCGCGCGGTGGCCACGTCGCCGTCGGGATGCGCCCACACCTGCGTGCCGGCCGGCGGCACCATCACGGGAAAGGAGATGCGGTGGCCGAGCGCAACGGTGGACAGGTCGCGGCTGCTGACGTCGGTCAGCAGGCGGGGGCGGATGGCGATCGCGTCGAAGGCCTCCCGGTTGCGGCGTATGGTGATCTCGTCGCCCACGCCGCCGGCGACCACGTCCCAGTAGTCGGTCGCCAGCCGCTCCTCGGCCAGCCGCTCCAGGTCGTACAGCGTGAGCGGATGGTAGAAGCGCTTCATCGGCGGTTACCGCGACACGACCTGCCGGGTGCCGGTGTCGGACGCGCGCTCCAGCGCGTCGATCAGGCGGTGCAGGTCGAGCGCCAGCTCGAAGTCGGGCTCCGCGGGGGTGCCCGATCGTATCGCCTCGGCGTAGTGGCTCCAGAGCTGGGCCACGCCGAACGGGCGGTCGCGCTCGCGGCTGTGCAGCACGCGGGTGAGCCGGTCCGGGACCGGCATCTCGGTCAGCCGCTCGTCGCCGGGGCCGCCGACCATGAGCTTCAGGTCCGCGAAGCGTTCGTCGGCGTGAATCAAGGCCGTCTTCTCGCGGCCGTAGATCTCGAACCGGTAGCCGCTGGGGTGCCACGGCACGCTGTGCTCGTAGGCCAGAACGGCCGTGCCGGTGTCGGTCGAGCCCTGCATGAACACCGTGTCCGGCGCGGTGGCGTCGATCGTCCGGCCGGTGTCCTGCTCCAGCCACCGCGGCGCCTGCGTGCGCCAGACCCCCGACACCTCGCGGATCGGTCCGAAGCAGTGGTAGACGGGCTCGATCAGGTGGCCGAAGCCGATGGTGCCGTTGTGCGCGCCGTTGCGGGCATCGGCGCGCCAGCTCGCCGGCGACGCCTTGTCGAGCAGGCCGCCGCCGCAGGAGCCGATCTGGATGGCCAGCACCTCGCCGAAGAAGCCCTCGTCGGCCAGTTCCTTGAGCCGGCGGTAGATCGGGGTGTGCCGCCCCTGCAGGCCGATGATCGACGTGCCCGGCGCCGTGCGCGCGGCGGCCGCCATCTCCTGGGCTTCCGCCAGGTTGGCGCCGAGCGGCCACTCGGTGTAGACGTGCTTGCCGGCCGCCAGCGCCGCCATGGTCGGCTCGTAGTGCCGAGGCGCGCGCACGGAAACCACGACCACCTCCACCTCCTCGCAGGCGATGAGCTCGCGGTAGTCGGCGAAGTGGTGGCGGGCGCCGTAGATCCGCGCCGACTCGCGCGCAGTCTCCTCGCGGGTGGTGCAGACGGCCACCAGCTCCAGCTCCTCCGGCATAGCCAGGATCGCCGGCAGGTGGCCGCGCTTGGCCCAGCTCTGCGTGGGGTTGGCGCCGATCACGCCGATGCGCAGCCGGCCGGCCATCAGGCCGCCACCTCGGCGAGCTCCAACCGGTGCAGGTTCTTGGCGCGCTCGTCGCCGAACCACAGGTGGCCGCCGGCCCAGGTGAGCCCGTGCGGCTCGGTGCCGTCCGGGGACGGCGCGGCGGCGCGTACCTCACCAGACTCGGGGTCGATCTGGTGGATGGTGCGGCTGTCGGTATCGGCGCTCCACAGCTCGCCGGCCCGCCACTCCAGCCCGTGCGGGCGGGTGCCGGGCGACGGGAAGCCCCCGGTGGCGCGGCCGTCTGCCGGGTCCACCCGGTAGAAGCGGTCGGTGACCGGACAGCTCGTCCACAGGTGCGATCCGTCCCAGGTGACGCCGTGGCACTTCGGCGCCGGCGCCGGGAGCGAGCGGCGCACCGTGCCGTCGGCGGGGTCCAGCGCGTACAGCTTCAGGTGGTAGGGGACGGACACCCAGAGCGAGGCGCCGTCCCAGGCCAGGCCGGCCGGAATGCTGTCGACCGGCCGGAAGGAGCGCACCGACTTCCCGGTCGCGGGCTCGATGCGCTCGATGACGAAGCTGTCGCAGTCACAGCTCCAGAGGTGCGATCCGTCCCAGGTCAGCCCGTTGGGGCCGCCGGAACCGCCGATCGGCAGGGTCCGCGCGATCGTGGCCTGGAGATGCACCACGCCCGTCAGCCGCGCAGGCGTGCGAGCAGGACGCTGCGGAGCTGGCCGGCGACGATCCGTTCCTCGCCCTCGGACAGCACGTGCGGTCCGACGAACACCTCGCGATCGCCCTCCGATCCCACCAGGATGCGCGGCGAGCCCTTGTCGAGGTCTTCGACGATCTGTTCGGCGGTGGCCGGGAACTCCTCGCCCAGGGTGATGAACAGCCGCACCAACTGGTAGTTGCCGTAGGGAACGGGCTCGGCCGAGACGTGCGGGATGTCGGCAAGCTGCTCCTGGATGACCCCCATGCGGCGGTGGTACTCGGCCAAGCGCTCTGAGTGATCGGTGTTGAACCAGACGTCCAGCGCGACTGCCAGGGCCACCACCTGCTGCCGGTCCAGCTTCATGCCGCGCCCGAAGGCGTAGCCGCTGCCGACCGGGACCTCGTCGTTGGCGATGCTGCCGGAGAAATCGAGCTTGCGCAGCGGATCGATGTACTTCCGGCGGCCGGTCACCATGCCGGTCGAGTGCGAGCTGCCGAAGTACTTGCCGCCGAAGCAGACCATGTCGGCCGCCTGCGCGATCCAGCGGAAGTGCTCCAGCGGGTAGATCTGGGCGGCGGCGTCGACGATCACCGGCACGTCGTGGCGCCGGCCGATGGCGACCACGTCCTCCAGGGGAAGGTCGCCGGTGCGCGGCGGGAACAGGTAGCCGGCCGGTTGCGAGAAGGGGTGGGCGATGGCGACGGTATCCTCGCCGATGGCCGCCTCCAGCTCCGCGGCCGTGCAGCCGTCGTCGCGGCCGACCGGCACCAGCCGGCCGCCGGCGAAGGTGAAGCAGGGCTGCACCCAGTAGCGGTGCTGCCGCTGGATGAGGACCTGGTCATTCCTGCCGGTGGTGTTGGGCAGGCGCGCCATCTTGACGCCGTCGTCGCGGGTCATGGCGATCGCGGAGCTCAGGATGATCGCGGCCGCGCAGCCGGACGTGGGGTGCGCGGTCTCGCAGCCGAGCAGTGCGGCCATGTAGTCGCCGGTCTTGCTCATGAGGTCGGCCATGTCCGTCCAGCCGCGGCCGGCCTCGTCCATCGCGGCGCGGACCACCGCCGACGGAGAGGAGCCGCCGAACGCGGTCGAGTTGCTGCGCGCGTTGAGAATCGGCACGACGCCGAGCTTCTGGTAGACGCCGCCCTCGGCGAGGCGCGGCAGGCCGTTGGCACCTGATGCAGACATGGCGGTCAGGGTATCCAACCGCCGAGCGCCGGTCCATGCGCAGGGCACCGGCCCGGCCCGAGGGGCGCCGGTCGCCACGGAGCGGCTCTGCTGGCATCATCGCCGCGGGATGAAAGCCGCCCACGTCACGGCGCCCGGCAAGGTGTCCGTCGTCGAGGTCCCGCAGCCGCACCCGCAGGCCGACCATGCCGTCGTGAGGGCGGAGATCGTCTCCATCTGCGGCAGCGACCTGAAGGCGGTCTACAACCTGCCGGCCGGCGACTATCCTCTGGTGCCGGGACGTAGCGGGCACGAGGTGATCGGGGTCATCGAGGAGGTCTCCTGCGGCTCCAGGGTGGTGTTTCCGTTCGAGGCGGGCGAGCGGGTGCTGGCCCTGCCGCGTGCCCAGGACGGCATGGCAGAGCGCTTCCTGGCGCCTGTCGACCGCGTGTTCCGGATCCCGGAGTACCCGGTTCACGAGATGGTGATGGCGCAGCCGCTGGCCACCGTGATCAGCGGAGCCCAGAAGCTCACCAACGTGATCGCCGGCGACGTGGTGGTGATCGGCCAGGGCGGCATCGGCCTGATGTTCGATACCCTGCTGCGCCGCATGGGCGCGCGGCGCGTCGTCGGGGTCGAGCTGATGCCGGCGCGCCGCCAAGTGGCGGAGCGCTTCGGCGCCACCCACGTCGTCGACGGCACGGCCGACCACGTGGCCGACCGGATCCGCGACGCGCTCGACGGCGGTCTTGCCGACACCGTGATCGACGCCACGGGGGAGCCCGAGGCGATCAACCTGTGCGCCCTGGTGGTACGCAGCCGGGGCGAGATCCTGTTCTTCGGCGGCCTGAAGCAGAGGACGTTCACCTTCGACTTCTTCTCCTTCCACAGCAAGCAGCCGGAGACGCGCTTCTCCGGTGCGGGCGGCAGGCCGCTGTTCGAGCTGGCGATCGACCTGATCGCGCGTGGCGACGTCCCCGTGGACGGCATCATCACCCACCGCTATTCGCTGGCCGAGGTGGCGCTGGCATACGATGCCGCGCACGCCCGCGCCCACGACTGCATCCGCGTGGCGGTCGAGCCTGAATGTGAGGAGTCATCATGATCGAGATCCCGGTCGCGCAGCCCAAGAACGGCGTCACGCTGGAGGACTACGGCATCGTCCCGCCTGCCGAGGTACGGGAGCTGATCGCGTACGTGCTGCTGTCGGAGGACGAGATACAGCGCAGGGTGGACGAGCTTGCCGTAGAGATCGGCAGGATCTACGGGGAGGGGGAGGAGCTCATCCTGTTGCCCATCCTGACCGGAGCGGTCTTCCTGGCCACGGACATCGGCAGGGCCCTGGCCAAGCGGAGCTCGCTGAACATCAAGTACGACCTGACCAAGGCCTTTTCCTACGAGAGCAAGACGCAACAGGAGATACGGATTCAACTGGAGCCCGTCGGCGTCCGGGGCAAGAGCGTCCTGTTGCTCGATGACGTGCTGGACCGGGGAACCACCATGGCCACGTTGAGAGCCAAGCTGGAGGAGTGGGGAGCCAAGGACGTCAGGGCGTGCGTCATGTTCAACAAGCTGCCGAAGGACCCCGACCGGGAGGTGCTGGAGAAGCGCCGCGCGGCCAGTCCCGAGTTCGTCGGCTTCGAGATCCCCGTGATCGACGGTGAGAGACCCTGGATCGGCGGCTACGGCCTGGACTCAACCAGCACCTATCACCTCAGGCATCTGCCATGCCTGGTCGCGATCAAGTAGCGTCCTGAGACTGACTTCCGCGCGCTTTCAACTCACGGTTCAAAAGGAAGATCTGAGTCCTCAGCAGTTGAGAACACTGTCAAAGGTGATCCGCGAGGAGCTTACATGAGAGAACAGGATTTCAACGAGTTGGTGACGAGCATCCATGAAGCAGGTGAAATCAAGCGTGGGATCCGGAAGCCGTCGCGCATGTTCGAGATCAGACCGGTTGATATCAAGGCGGTCCGACGTAAGCTTCGGCGCACTCAGTCCGAGTTCGCGCTCATGATCGGAGTAAGCGTATCCACGCTTCGGAATTGGGAGCAGGGGCGCCGCACTCCCGACGGACCGGCTCGAGTACTGCTGAAGGTCGCTTCCGAGAATCCTGAAGCAATCGAACAGGCCCTGCGACCGTAGACGTTCCCCGGACCCCGAACCTTGGCCCGCTCGGCGACAGAGAACGCGACGCCGCGTTCCGTCTGAGCCGGGCCTACGCCCCGACGTTGCAGATGTCGAAGGCGTGCTTCAGGGCCGGGACGATGTCGCCGGCGGGGACGAACTCGTGGCCGACGTAGCCGTCGTAGTCGGTGGCGGCGATCGCACGGCAGATGCCCCGGTAGTTGAGCTCCTGGGTGTCGTCCAGGTCCTGGCGGCCCGGGTTGCCGGCCGTGTGGAAGTGTCCGATGTGGGGGAGGGCGCGCCGGAGGGAGCGGATCACGTCGCCCTCCATGATCTGCATGTGGTAGATGTCGAACAGCAGCTTGATGCGCGGAGAGCCGACCATCTCGCACAGCGCGATGCCCCAGTCGGTGTGGTCGCACAGGTAGCCGGGATGATTGATGCGCGAGTTCAGCAGCTCGACGTTGACGTTGACGCCGGCGTCCTCGGCGATCGGCGCCACGCGGCGCAGCACGCGGGCGCACTCGACCATGCCCTCCAGGTCGCTCTGGCCGTCCAGCCGGTTGCCGGCGAAGGCGATCACATTGGGGACGTCGTTGGCCGCGGCCAGATCGATCGTCTCCCGCAGCTCGATGACAATGCGGTCGTGGTTGGCGGGGTTGTTGCTGCCGTTCTCGAGCGTCCCGTGGCCGCAGGTGCTCACCATGCGCAGCCCGTGCTCGCGGGCCGTGGCCACGACCTCGTCGAAGTCCTCCTCTCCGGACGCTCCGCCGCCGCGGCGTCCCCACATCTCGATCCCGGCGTAGCCGATCCCGGCCGCGTGCCGGCACAGGTCGCCGAGCGGGAGGACGGCCGTCCCGAAGATCGGGAACGCGATGGACTGTTTGATCTTCATGGTGCCTCCCTCATGCGTTGCGCGGCTCTCTTCGCCTGACACCCTATCAGCACCTTGAACCGCTCGCATACCGCCGCTGCCTCGCCTCTGGAGTCGCGAGCGGGACTGCCGGCCAGCACCTGAGCGCCGGGCCCTCGCGCCGTGGGCTCCTTAGAAACAAGCAGAATCAGGCAGTCTCCGGGACCAAGTTGAAGCCGAGTGCGCGCGCCTGATTGCGAAGTCGGCGCTCATGGCGTTTTCGGTCCTGGTGCTGTTGGCCGAACAGAATACGGTCATCGTAGAGTTCGTGGCGGGTCACGAGGTGGTGGATGATGCGCGCCATCTTGTGGGCGGTGTCGGTGATCGCCTGCGGTGTGCCGACGCGCGCACGTTTGCGGCGAAAGAACTCTCCGAGCGCCGAGTGGCTGCGGTAGAGCGTCTGGGCTGCCATGCGCAGCGCCTGCGCCGCGCGGTTGACACCGGGACCGGTGTGAGAGCTGATCACCTTGCCGCCGGTGATCTTGGTCTGCGGACACAGGTTCAGCCAGGACGCGAACTGCGAGGCGGTCGGGAACCGCGACAGATCAGGGCCGAGCTCGCTGAACAGGACCAGCGCAGTGGTGGGGCCGATGCCGGGAATGAGGGTCAGGTCGGTGCCGAACAGCCGCGTGAGGTGGGCGGGCACGTTGAACGATTGCGCCGTCGGCTCAGGCGGCTCCGAGGGCACCTGCGGGGATTGGGGGTCCATGGAGGTCGCGGCCGGCGGTTCGTGCGTCTGCTCGAAGGCGCGGATGCGAGCCTCGATCTCCTGGTCACACTCGCTGACAAGCTGTTGGTAGTGAGCGTAGGTCTGGCGTGCGTGCCGGAGCGTGAACAGATGTTCGGATCGCCAATCGCCCTCCAGCGCCTTGATCAACGTGTGGCGGCTGGCTCTGATCCGCGGGTGGGCCAGCGCCGCCAAGCGCGACGGGTCGCGCTCTCCGGCCAGGATGGCGTCGGTGATGGCCAAGCCCGTGTACCCGGTGAGATCGGAGATCGCGTGATGCACATGGACGTTCATCTGATCGAACGCCTTCTGCATATGCAGCACGCTGCGTGCGGCGGTCTTGACCAGGCCGTCGCGATGGCGCAACAGGGAGCGCACCGCGCACACTTCGTCAGCCGGTCGGAACGAGCCGCGCAGCAAGCCGACCGAGTGCAGGTAGCGCAGCCACTCGCAGTCGGACACGTCGCTCTTGCGGCCGGGCACCGAGCGCACGTGGCGGGCGTTGACCAGCACCACCTCGAAGCCGCGTGCTTCCAGGATCTGGTGCACGGGGATCCAGTACACGCCGGTGGACTCCATGGCCACCGTGTCCACCTCGCACGCCCTCAGCCAATCGGCCAACTCATGCAGATCGCGGGTGAAGGTCGGGAACGATCGGATCGGCTGCTCGTCGCGCTCGGCGAGCACCGCCGCGTACACCTCGGTGGCGCCCACGTCCAAGCCTGCCGCGTTGGGGTGCACCTGCTGCGGTTGCGCCGAGCGATTGCCCTTACCGCTGCGCTTGCCTCTGCGATTGTGTCGTGCCATCAGTCTCTCCTGTGGATGAGCGGAGCGGCCGAGGCGTGAACAAACTGAGCATTCTCCTTACCGGGATGGATCAGCACGTCGACTGCGCCGCATGCAGACCCTCACCAATGACAACGCCACGGGCCTCGGGACCAAGCTTGACAACGGGTTCGCCCCGCAGGGCGCTACTCCAGTGACGCGCCGGCCTACTTCGCGCCCCCTCAAGATTACTCGTCCCAGTCTACGCCCGCGTCCGTGTTTCTCCCATGCCAACGCCGGTCCGACCCGGCCGGTGGGGAAGCTTGACACTGATCGCCCATGACCATAGATTGACAGTGTACCAGTGCAGTAGTACACTGGTTGTATCGATCACGGAGGAGGACGGAATGGTTGAAGTTGAACTTGAAGGAGTCGCGTTCGGGTACGGCAGGAGGGGCCGGCTGTTCGAAGGGCTGGACCTGACGCTTGCGCCCGGCAACGTCTACGGACTGCTGGGCCGCAACGGCGCCGGCAAGACCACGCTGCTGAACCTGATGGCGGGACTGCTGTTCCCCAAGGCGGGCAGCGCCCGCGTCGCCGGCGAGGAGGTGCGCCGCCGCACGC
The DNA here is from genome assembly GCA_965208175.1 of Spirochaetia bacterium. Classification (GTDB taxonomy): domain Bacteria; phylum Spirochaetota; class Spirochaetia; order SZUA-6; family Bin103; genus CATQHW01. The sequence continues at coordinate 1,024,522 of CBDBOG010000003.1, forward strand.
CGACGTTCCTGCGCGAGCTGTACTTCGTGCCGGAGGAGTTCCACACGCCGGCGCTGTCGGCGCGCGCGCTGGTCAGGCTCTACGGCGTGTTCTATCCGCGCTTCGATCACGCCGCCATGGAGCGCTACCTGGCCGAGCTGGAGATCGATCCGGAGCAGCGCATGACCGCCATGTCCTACGGTCAGAAGAAGAAGGTGCTGCTCGCCTTCGCGGTGGCCAGCGGGTGCCGGCTGCTGCTGCTCGACGAGCCGACCAACGGGCTCGACATTCCGGCAAAGAGCCAGTTCCGCCGCCTGCTGGCCGGCGCGGCGGCCGACGACCGGGTGATCGTCGTCTCGACCCATCAGGTCCGCGACCTGGAGTATCTGATTGATCCGATCCTGATCCTGGAGCAGGGATCAATCGTCTTTCAGCACTCGGTGGAGGAGATCTCGGCGGCGCTGGCGGTGCGCCAGGCGGGTCCCGTGGGAGCCCCGGGCAACGGTCACGCCATCTACGTGGAGCTCAGCAGCGGCACCGGCGGCGCGCACGCCGGCCGGGCCCTGGTGCCCGCGGAGCGCGGCGGACCGTTGTCCGAGTCGACCATCGACCTGGAGCTGCTGTTCAACTCGGTGTGCGCCGATCACCGGCGCGTGGAAGCGGCGTTCGCCCGCGCGGACACGGACGAAAGGAGCGAGTGATGTACGACGACAACGTATTCTCGGTGGCGCGTGCGTGGCACGCGCTGCGCACCGATCTCCATCAACAGAGCCGGGCGGTCCTGGTGGGGACGTGTGCGGCGGCGGCGGTGATCCTGATCGCCAACGTGTTTTTTTCGCCGGAGCCCGCGGGGTCCGACTTTCACGTGGTGTTCTTTCCGCTGGCGCTCGTCGCCGGTGGTTTCCTGTTCACCAGCACGCTGTTCGCGGAGCTGCCGGACAAGCCGCGGGCGCACGCCTACCTGACGCTACCGATCTCGACGATTGAGCGCTGGGCCGTGCGGGTTCTGCTTTCCACCGTCGGCTACGTGGCCGTTGCCCTTGCCGGCTATTTCCTGGTGACCCTGCTCGGGGCCGGCCTCAGCCAGCTCATTCGCGGATGGTCGCACCCCGTCTTCGCGCCGTCGATGGACGATTGGCGTATTGTGCTGGGGTACCTGGTGACCAGCTCGCTGTTCCTGTTCGGGGCGGTGTATTTCCGGCGCTGGAACGCGCTGAAGGTGGTCCTGTCCCTCGCTGGGCTAGCGCTGGGGTTGGTGCTGATCGCCGTGGGACTGGCGTACTTGCTGTTTTTCGAGTTTCGCGGCGACGTGCACCTCATGGTGGAAACTGCGCCGCAGATCGGGGAGGCGATCGAAGCGGGCGCGAAGGTCTTCTTCTGGGGGGTCATGGCGCCGCTGTTCTGGTTCCTGACCTGGCTCCGCCTGAGCGAGACGGAAGTCTGAGCATGGAATTCACCCAACCGCAGGCCATCTATCTGCAGATCGGCGACTACATGTGCGAGAACATCCTGCGGCGCGTCTGGCACGGCGGGGACCGCATCCCCTCCATCCGCGAGCTGGCGATGGACGTGCAGGTGAACCCGAATACGGTCACCCGTACCTACGCCTACCTGCAGGATCAGGGAATCATCTTCAACCGCCGCGGCATCGGCTACTTCGTGGCGGACCGCGCCTATCACGAGGCGCGCGAGCTGAAGCGCCGCAGCTTCATCGACCGCGACCTGCCGCACCTGTTCAAGACCATGGATCTGCTCGGCCTGGAGCTGAGCGATCTGGAACCACACTACCGCGACCGAAACCGCTCATCGGAGCGGACCGAAGAAGGAGTCATCTGATGTACACGAATCGAATATTGGCGACCTCGGGAGTCGTTCTGATCCTGCTTACCGCGGGAGTCGCGGTGGCGATTCGCGTGTTCTCCGCGCCGGACCGGGACGACGGCGATGGACTCGAGTTCGATCCGCAGATCGAGGGGGATCGGCAGATCGAGATAGAGCGGTTCACCGCCGTAGAGCTGAGCGGCGGATGGGAACTGCACCTCACGCATGCCGCCGAGTACAGCGCGGTGCTCATCGGCGACCAGGACCTGGTCGACGCCGCCGAGGTGTCGACCGCCGGCGATCGGCTCAGCATCATTTTCGGGGACGTCGACGAGGACCGGACGGCCCGGATCATGATCACCGCACCGGCGATCGAGACGCTGAGCCTCGCCGGGGTCGTGAACGGCACGGTCGTCGGCCTCGATGCGGCAGAGCTCACGGTGCATCTGGACGGAGCGAGCAACCTGATCTTCGAGGACAGCACCATCGGTGACCTGACGTTGCAGACCGCGGGCGCCGCCAACATCGACCTGGAAGAGTCGCTGGTCGGGAACGCCGTGCTCAGCCTGGCCGGCGCCAACCAGCTCCGGATCACCATGGACGGTGGATCGCTGACCGGACGCGTCGAAGGCGTCGGCAACGTGCGCTACTCCGGTGAGACGAGCAGCGTGAACGTCGACACCGACGGGATCGTGCGGGTTCGCCGCAGGTAGCGGTCGGAGCTGGCAAAGGGAGTTGGGAACATGACGGATGAACCGGTCATTCAGACCGACGGTCTGACCAAGCGTTTCGGAGATATCACGGCGGTGGACGACCTCTCGATGGAGGTGCGGCGTGGCCATATCTACGGACTGCTGGGACCGAACGGGTCCGGCAAGACCACGACGATGGGGATGCTGCTCGGCGTGCTGAGGCCGACGTCGGGCAGCTTTCGACTGTTTGGCGCGACCGTGCCACACCGGGAGGCGCTGCGCCGCATCGGGGCCGTCATCGAGAGCCCGGCCTTCTATCCGAACATGTCGGGGCGGGAGAATCTCGAGTACTTCCGTCTCATCTCCGGACGCGGTTCGTCGGCCGACGTCGACGACCTGCTCGAACAGGTGGGACTGGCGGGCCGGGGCGACGACCGCTTCCATACCTACTCGCTCGGAATGAAGCAGCGGCTGGGGATCGGCTACGCCCTGCTGGGCGACCCGGAGCTGGTGTGCCTGGACGAGCCCACCAACGGCCTGGACCCGGAGGGCATGATCCAGGTCCGCGAGTTGATACGGAGCCTCGGCGACGGCAGCAGGACCGTGCTGCTGTCGAGCCACCTGCTGCACGAGATCGAACAGGTCTGCGACCGCGTCACCATCATCTCGAAGGGAAAGCTGGTGGTCCAGGGCGAGGTCGCCGAACTGGTCCGCGCGGACAGGGACGAACTGGTCCGCGTGAAGACCACCGACGACGGGAAGGCGCGCTCGATACTGTCGGCGCTGGCCTGGGTCGGGGAAGTGGGAACGACGGAGGATGGCGCGCTTTCCGTGGCGGCGCCTGTCGACAGGTCGGGGGAGTTGGTGGCGGCCATGAGCCGCTCCGAGGTCTACGTCACCGAGATGGCGCCCGTCGGGAGGTCCCTCGAACAGTATTTTCTGGAAGTAACCGGCAGCGACTGATGGAGAGGACACCGATGACAACCCATGTTCTGACACTGACGAGAGGAGAGTGGTACAAGCTGCGCCGACGGCGGATACCCTGGATACTGCTGGGCATCATCGCCGTCATTACGCTGGGCGTGTTCTGGATTGGCTATGTCAGCTACCACCACGGCGCCGATTCCGTAGCGGCAGCGGAGGCCGGCGCCGCTGCTCTCGAGAGCAGCGAAGGAGTCTCGATAAGCGTCGGGCTGGGCGGAGGAGGCGCAGGCGCGGGCGGGTTCACCCTGCCGTTCAGCATCGAACGCATCGCCGGCCAACTTCCTGAGCGTGGGCGCGGTAATCGATGGCCTTGTTTGCGCGCTAATCGGTGGAGTTCCGGGTACCGTTCCCGGACGACGTAGAGGGGACGGGAACGGAAGCGTCAGGCTGGTCGGCGAGTCGGTAGCCGGCAGCGGACTTGACGAGAACGCCTTGGCGGCATAGCGCCGCAAGGCGGCGGTAGAGCGTGGCGTTGCGGACGCGGCAGCGGGAGCGCAGGGCGGCGACCGACAGCGAACCGGAGCAGGCGTCGGCGAGGGCGGTGACGATGCGTTCATCGAGCGGCGGCGAGGCACCCGTGAGCGGTGGCGGCCGATCACTGACGGCCAGCGCGACCGCATCATCGTCGGCACGCAGGACGAGCGGGATCGGCGCCGGCGGTGGCGCGGCACGGTGCTCGACGGTGAGGGTGAGCGAATCGTCGCGGCGGCGCAGATACAGGTTGCAGTCGCCCCAGGCGTGAAACTCCGAGGAGCCGCGCAGCGCTTGGCCGTCGCGCAGCCGATGGGCGGCCTTTCTGGCGTGATGCACGACCACGACGGCGAGCTGATAGCGGCGCTGCAGTTCGCGCAGATAGGCGAGCAACGGGGCGATTTCGCCGCTGGAGTTCTCGTCGACGCGGTGCAGGCGCACGAACGGGTCGAGGATGAGCAGCCGCGGCGTGAGCGCCGCCACGGTGTGCGTGAGGCTGTTCCGATCGGCACTCAGGTCCAACCGCAGCGTGGGGGCGGTGATGACCTGGATGTCCAGATCGCGCAGCGCCACGCCGGCGGTGGCGCAGATGCCGTCGAGGCGTTGCCGCACGACCGCCGGAGCGTCCTCGGCGGCGTACACCAACACCCGACCGGGGCGCGAGACGGCGAAGCGGCGCAGGCACGGTGTGCCGGCCGCCACGGCGACGGCAAGTTCGAGCGCCATGAATGACTTGCAGGTTTTCGGCTCGCCGCCGAGGATACCGACTGCCTGCTCGGCCCACAGATCGGTGACCAGCCAGCGCTGCTGGGCGGGGCGGGAGGCCAGGCGGTGGGCCGGCTCGACGGGCAGCAGGCTCACGACCACCGTCCGGCGCCGCCGGGGGCGGCGGGAGTGGGCGTGGAGAAGGTCTCCAGGAACAGCTTCTCATCGAGGCGCTCCAGTTCGCGGTGCGCGGCCACAGCCAGCAACTCGCCGGCCATGTTCATCAGGATGCGGTAGTTGCCGGCGGCGTGGTCGCACAGGGTCGCGCACAGTTCGGGGCTCATCAGATGCGCGCCGCCGCCGGCGCGTTCGAGCGCGTGGCGCAGGCATTCGTGCAGTTCCTCGGAGCTGGCGCGCGGCATGCTCATGCGCACCCGGATACGGCTTTCCAGCGGCAACAGCTCCTCGGCGTCCAGGCGCCGCAGCAGCCGCTGGTCACCGGCGAGGATGACGGTAAGCAGCAGATGGGAGTCCAGCCGCGCGGAGCACAACAGGCGCAGTTCGCTCAACACCGCCGACGCCGTCTCCTGGGCTTCGTCGACGACCAGGACGGGGCGCACCAAGGCCGAGTCGATGTGGGTCTGCCAGCGGTGGCGCAGGACCTTGGCGCCGGCCCACCGATTGTGCGGGTGCAACTCGACGCCGAACAGGTCGCCCATCTCCCGGTAGAAATCGTGCAGCCCGGCCTGCGGCCGAGACAGCACCCCGACCGTGAGGTCCCGCTGGGATTGTAGCCGTTGGGTCAGGATGCGCAGCGCGGCCGACTTGCCGCTGCCGGGATGGCCGCTGACCAGCGCAAAGCCGCCTTCCCCGGACAGTTGCTCCACGCGCCAGCAGAACGAATCGACCGCAGCGCTGTGGTACAGGGCCTCCACCGGCACGTCGGGGGCGAATGGGTTCCACTTCAGACCGTACAGCGACAGCAGGGTTCGGTTCATCGGGTGTCTCCTTCGTCTTTGGGCAGGTAGGCTGGCGGCAGGCCGCTGGCGGCCCGCTCGGCGATCAGCTTGCTCAGCAGCGGCGCCATGCCCCCAGCCGCAGCCGTGGCCGGCAGCGCATCGCCGATCGGCTCGAGGGTGCGCCTGAGGCCGCTGGCGTTGCCGGCCTTGTCCTGCGGGTACAGGCGGCACAGCACGGTGCCGGCCTCATCGTCGACCAGATGCACCGTGGTGAGGTCCCACGCCGCGTAGCGCACCGCGATGCGCGGCAGGTGGCGGTAGCGGTTCGGCACCTCGAAGCGCCGCCCTGCGATCGACACCGTCGCGTCGCTGCGCCGCAGGGTGCGGCTTTCGGCGCGCGTGAACGTCAGCCGCAGCGCCGCGCTGTCGGGAGCCGGGCGCAGTACCTGCGGACCGGCCAGCCAGCGCGCCGCCGGCGTCTGGGCGATCTCGGCGTGCCGCTTGCGGTTGTACTCCAGTTCCGCCCACGCCTGCGTGGCCTCGTTGAGCAGCGCCAAGCTCAGGTCCTCGACGCCTTCGAGCATCGCCAACAGCCGCCCCTCGATCTGTGCCCAGAACGCCTCCTGTTTGCCGTTCTGGTAGGGGCTGTACGGCAGGGTCGTCTCGTGCACGATGCCCAACCGGGCCAGCCCCTCGACGATCTCGGCGGCCGTCATGGGCGTGCCGTTGTCACTCATGCCCGCCCGCGGCAGGCCGCGCTTCTGGATCGCCTGCGCCAGCGCGTGGGCGGTGTTCTCGGCGTTCTCCTCCAGGTACCACTGCAGGTGGCAGGCCAGCCGGGAGCGGTCGTCGATCACCCCAAACAGCAGCGGTGTGGCCCACTCGCCCTGCGCGGTCACGACCTTGCGCGAGCCGTGATGGTAGTCCCAGTGCCACAGCCCGCCGACGTACTCGGCCTCGTAGCTGCGCACCTCGCGCGCGGCCAGCCGCGCCTCGGCGCGCTGCGCGCCGGCGGTGCGGCGCGCCCCTCCAGGCCGCCGGCGGCCGCGCAATCCGTGCGCCAGCAGGTAGCGCCGTACGGTCCAGTAGGAGGGAACCGGGCGCAGTTCCGGCTGGCCCCCGGCGACGACCACCAGATTGTCGTAGTGCAGTTGCGCGCTCCAACCCGGATGCTCCCGATACTGGGCCAGCAACGCTTGGCGCAGGGCTGCGTTCAGCGAATCCTGGCGACCGGCGTCCTTGCGCCGCTTGCGCCGCAGCGCCCGCACCGGGTCATCGCCGGCGTTGCGCGCCGCCAGGAACCAGCGCTCGATGGTCGAGACGGCGAACTGCACCGGCTGCCCGCTCACCGGATGCTTCCAGGTACGCTCGGCCAGCCGTTCGAGTTCTGCGCGCAGGTGTCCCCGCGGCGGCGGCGCAGCCAGCAGCGGTCCCACGACCGCGAACCGGAACTGCGCCCAACGCTCGTGGACAGAAGGCTGTGGTGCGGTGCTCATCGGTAATGCTCTCCCGTTCAACTCGGATAGCCATACCGTAGCCACCGCGTTCCCTTACCGCCGACGGCCAACCTCTGCGGATCGCCGATGGGCCGAAAAAAGCTCGCTCTTCTTTCCCTATCCCGGCCGCCCGAGCGGACTCAGGAACCTCAGCAGCGCTTGCAATCGCTCCCGGTGCTTACCCTTGAACCGTTCCAGCAACGAACTCGGCAGCGCCGCCTCGGCCACCGGCTCGGCGAACTCGGCGCGCGCCATCTGCCAGAATCGCGTCTCCACGAACCCGCCGCGCCACCATCGGCACCAACGCTCCACCGTGCGCCGACTGGCTCCGGTCAACTCCCGCAGCTTCCGTACCCGCGTCGGACTCGGCCCATGGCGCAAGGTCGCCACCAGCACCACGATCAGCCCCAGATACACCCGCCGCCCCAGAAACCGCAGCGACGCCGGCGTCACCCGCTTGCGGCACCCGTCCTCGGCGCAACAGAAGCTGAAACGGCGGTCGTACGCGGCCGGCAGCGCGATGCCGCTGCGCGGCTTGCGCCGGTAGGCGGCCACATGCAGCTTGCCGCAGCACACCGGACACCCCTTCCCGTGCACCTCGGCCGCGATCTGCCGGTCCGCCTCCAGCAGCAACTCATGGAATCTTGCGTCCCTGAGCAATCCGTGCCACAAAGGACTCCTCCTCTTTCTGCGTTTCCACAGAGAAGGAGGCCCCTCCGGGAGCGTTTGTGCAAGCTCTCGGAGGGTTTCTTCTTTCTCCCCGCAGCTATCCTGCCCAGAGCTCGCGTACCGTCACATCAAGATCCGTGCCCATACTCATTCCCATGATCTTCGTCATCCCCATCATGATCCTTGCGGCTACGGTCATCGGGGTGGAGTACGGTCTGGGCACGCTGAGGGCGGCGTTGACCCGAGGGGCCGGACGCTGGCAACTGCTCAGCGCAAAGGTCGTCATGCTCTTGGCTGCCGGTAGTGCCGGAATCATCGTCATAGCCGCGCTCGTCGGCATTGCCAGCATGGTCGCGGGAATCTTGCCGCCCGCCGCGGAGGGACCGCTCGTGGCTGGCGACCCGGCGGCATGGAAGGCGGTGGCAACAGCGCTGGGCAAGGCGGTGTACGCCCTGGCGCCGTACCTCGCGTTGGCCGCGTTCCTGACGGTGGCGACCAGGTCCAACGCACAGGGCATGGCGCTGTCGATGGGCTACTTCCTCTTCGAGCTGTTGATCGCTCCCGCACTCGCCGGGATCGCCGGATGGTTGGGGAACGTCCTGGACGTAACGCTCCTGGGCTCCAACGTTTCCGCGTGGATGGGCGCGGCGTTCCCGGCGGACAACGCCCGGGCGTTCTTCGTCATGCTGGCATACACGGCGGTCCTGCTTGGCGCAGCGCTCTGGATCTTCCAGCGCAGAGACGTGCCCGGGGCCAAGGGGGAGTGAACGGGAAATGACGGGGACGGTAGTCGTGCGCTGTGCGGCAACCGAAGGCTCAGTCCGCGTGAATCACGCGCGCGCGGTAGTTTCGTGCTGCCGCCAGCGCGCGTGCCGTCGGAGCGGGCGGGGCGTCGAGGGCTGCGGCGAACACCTCGGCATCCTCCCGCGTCAAGACGTGCCGGGACTGCAGTTCAAGCACACGCGTAGTCTGTCGCTCGATCGCCGCGCGCAAGCACACAGATTTGTCCATTGGCTCAGCCGTCGGCCACCTCGAACGCGGTCACGTTGCGCGTCTCGCGGCTGAACTCGACCCCGATCAGGTGGATCGGTTCGTCGCGGCCCCGGTACTTGTCGGCGTACCCACGCTCACGCAACTGCGTCAGCGCCGACCCCGGCGGCGCGAGCTCCACGACCTTGAACTCGAACAGAAAGACGTGCCCGCCGGCGCGCACCGCCATGTCCAGCCGCCCATGGCTGCTCGACTCCTCCACCACGATGTCGTAACCGAGCGCCGCGAAGTACGAGTAGAACACGCTCGCGTAGTAACCCTCGTAGTCGGCGATGGCGTTGTTTGTGTACCACTGATAGGGAATGCTTGCGAAGAAGGCGTGAAACAACTCCTGCAGCCCGGCGCAGTCGTGCGCTGCAAGCAGGCGTGCCAGCCGGATACTGTTCACCGTTTGCTGCCCGGCGTCCTTCACCAGGCGGCGCAGCAGCACCCGGTTCAGGCTCTGGCGCACCTCCCGGTTGGGATAGCCGAGCCGGTACAGCGCCTGCCCCCCCAGCTCCTCTTCCGCCGTGATCGTCAGATAGCCGGTCTGGAACAGCAGCGCCTCGGTGCCGATGTGTCCCACGTCGAACGCGGAAAGCAGATCTTCCGTGCCCACCATGTCGTCCAGTGACACCGAGGAGACGCGCCGCTCAAGGAGCGTCTCCATCAGAAACGCCGGCGTCCCGGTCTCGAACCAGTGCGCCTTGAACTCGCGGCTGTCGAACAGCAGCAGCACGTCGTAGGGGTTGTACACCTTCTCCGCACCGCGCCAGCGATAGCCGTTGTACCACTCGCGCACCTGCTCACGATCCAGGCCGTTCAGCTCCGGCGTGAACACCGTGTCCAGGTCACCTTCCGTGTAGCCGCAGATCGCCGAGTAGCGCCGATCCAGCGTGATGTCGGTGAGGTTGTTCAGGTCGGAGAACACGCTGACCTTGGTGAACTTGCTCACGCCGGTCAGAAAGGTGAAGTGAACGTGCGCTTCCGCGAACTTGACGTTCGAGTACAGGCTGCGCAGGAATCGTCGATTGGCCTCGGCGATCTCCGGATCTCCCATCGCGTCCAGGATCGGCTTGTCGTACTCGTCGACCAGCACCGCCACCCGCTGCCCGGCCTTGCGATGCAGCGCTTCTAGCAGGAACCCCAGCCGCTCCGGTGCGGTGGTGTCGGTCGCCACCTGTTCCTGGCGCTCGATGCGAGCCAGTTGCGCCGTCACGTTGCGGCGCAACCCTTCCGGATCCAGGTAGTCGCCGCCGCTGAAGTCGAGGCGCACCACCGGATGTCGTTCCCAGTCCCGGCCGTCGTGGATGTGGAGCCCCTCGAACAGCTCCTCGCTGCCCTCGAACAGCTCCTTCAGCGTGTCGAGGAACAGGCTCTTGCCGAACCGCCGCGGGCGCGACAGGAAGTAGTGGGTGCCCTCGGCGAGCAGACGCTCGATGTAGGGCGTCTTGTCCACGTAATAACAGTTCTCCTCACGGAGCTTGCGGAAGGTCTGCACGCCGATGGGCAGTCTGCGCCGGTCCACCGGCTGATCGTAGCCGGTCATCCGGCGGCCGCTCAAACTGACAGGCTCTTGTCAGTGTTCCGTCCGCGTACGGGCCGCCACGTGGCAGGCGGCGAAGCGGTCGCTGCCCATCGGCGTGAGCACGGGTTCGTCCCGGCGGCAGACGTCCTCGCTATAGGGGCAGCGTGGATGGAAGGAACAGCCCGGCGGGCGGTGCGCCGGGTCGGGGATCTCTCCCTCCAGCGTGACGCGGTTGCCGGCCCGATCGGGGTCGGGTACCGCCGAGAGCAGCGCCTCCGTGTACGGGTGCAGCGCGCGCGTGAACAGCTCCTCGGTGGGTCCGGTCTCTCCGACCGTGCCGAGATACATGACGATCATGTGATCGCTCATGTGGCGCACGACATGCAGGTCGTGAGAGACGAAGACGTACGCCAGGTCGCGCTCGGCCTGGATGCGCAGCATCAGGTTGAGGATCTGCGCCTGCACCGACACGTCGAGCGCCGAGGTCGGCTCGTCGGCGAGGATCAGCTTGGGGTCCAGGGCCAGCGCGCGCGCCAGGCCGATGCGCTGGCGCTGGCCGCCCGAGAACGCGTGCGGGTAGCGGTTGATGTGGTCGGGATTCAGGCCGACCACGGCGAGCAGGGCGCGCACGCGCTCGTCGGTCGCGCGCCGGCCGCGCGCCGTGCCGCTCAGGGTCAGCGGCTCGGCGACGATGTCGCGCACCGGCAGGCGCGGGTTCAGCGACGAGTCGGGATCCTGGAAGATCATGCGCATGCGCTGCCAGATCTGCCGTTGCTCCGGCCCCTGTACGTGCGTGATGTCCTGGAGCTCGTCATGCACGCGGAAGCGGAGCACGCCGCTGTCCGGCTCGAGGATGCGCATCAGCATGCGCAGCAGCGTCGTCTTGCCGCAGCCGCTCTCGCCGACCAGCCCGAGCGTGCGCCCGCGCAGTACCTGCAGCGACACGCCGTCCACGGCGGGGACGTGCCCGATCACGCGCCGCATCAGGCCGCGGCGGATCGGGAAGCGCTTCACCAGCTCCCGCGCCTCCAGCAGCAGGCCGTCGTCGTGTGCGCGCGCCACTCAGCCGTCCTCTGTCCGGTCGGAATGGAGAAAGCAGGCGACGTCGTGGCCATCCCCGACGGAGGTGAGCGCGGGCATGCTGCGGTCGCAGACACCCGGCATGAACTCCGAGCACCGCGCGCTGAACGGGCAGCCCGGCGGGAGCCGCCGCGCGTCGGGGACCGTCCCTTCGATGGTCGTAAGCGGGGTCTTGCGGGCACTCGACTGATGCGGCACGCACGCCATGAGCACCTTGGTGTAGGGGTGCCTGGGCCGCCGGTATACCTCGCCTGCCTCGCCGCGCTCGACGATCTTGCCCAGGTACATGACCGCGATCTGCTCGCTCATCTCCGCCACCAGGCCGAGATCGTGCGAGATGAACAGCACGGACATGGCGTGCGACTGCTGCAGCGAGCGCAACAGCTCCATGATCCGCGCCTGGATGGTGACGTCGACCGCCGTCGTGGGCTCGTCCGCGATCAGCAGCTCGGGATTGGCGGCCAGCGCCACGGCGATCATGGCGCGCTGGCGCATGCCGCCTGACAGCTCGAACGTGTAGGCGTCGAGCTGGCGCTCGGGCCTCGGCATCCCCACGTCGGCCAGCAGGGCGACCGCCCGCTCGCGCGCCTCGGCCCGGCTCACCGGCTCGTGCGCGCGAATCGCCTCCGTGATCTGCAGGCCGATCCGGTGCACGGGGCTCAGGCAGGTCATGGGCTCCTGGAAGATCATCGCCACGCGCCGCCCGCGGATCGCGCGCAGCGCGCGCCCGGCCGGCGGCAGCAGCGCCAGGTCGACCGCTTCCCCGTCCGGAGGGTGGTAGAGCACCCGTCCGCTCTCGATCTTCCCCGGCGGCGGGATGATGCGCAGCACCGCGCGGGCGGTCACGGACTTGCCGCAGCCGCTTTCGCCGACCAGCCCCATGACATGGTTTGTCGGTACCCGCAGCGAGACCCCGTTGACCGCGCGCACCGTGCCCAGCGTGGTGTGGAAGTGGACGTGCAGGTCGTGTATGGACAGCAGGTCCGCGCGGCCGGCGTCAGGCATAGGGATCCGCGGCGTCGCGCAGGCCGTCGCCCAGGAAGTTGAATGCCAGCACCGCGACCACCACGGCAGCGCCGGGCAGCAGCAGCCAGGGCATCAGGGCCACCGTCTGGATGTTCTGCGCCTCCTTGAGCAGCACGCCCCAACTGATGGCCGGCGACCGCAGGCCGATCCCCAGGAAGCTGAGCGCCGTTTCGCCCAGAATCATGCCGGGGATCGCCAGCGTCGCAGAGGCGATGATATGGCTGAGAAAGGACGGGATCAGGTGGCGGAACATGACGCGCGGGCCGCGGGCGCCGTCGATGCGGGCGGCCAGCACGAAGTCCTCGTCGCGCAGCGACAGCAGCTTGCCGCGCACTACCCGCGCCATGCTGGGCCAGCCGGTGAGGGAGAGGATGACCGTGATCAGGAAGAAGGTGCGCGTCTGCGGCCAGTCGAAGGGAATCGCGGCGCTCAGCGCCATCCACAGCGGCAGCGACGGGATCGCGATGAGGACCTCGATGATGCGCTGGATCACCATGTCGGCAAGGCCGCCGAAGTAGCCGGATATCGCGCCGAGCGCGATGCCGAGCCCGAAGCTCAGGGCTACCCCCACGAAGCCGATGGTGAGCGAGATGCGGGTGCCGTAGATGATGCGTGACAGCAGATCCCGCCCCTGCGTGTCGGTGCCGAGCAGCGTGCCGCGTTCATCGCCGTCGAAGCCGAACAGGTGCACGCGGGCGGGGATGAATCCGAGCAGGCGATACTCGTCCCCCCGCACCAGCAGGCGCAACGGCAGCCGGATGCTCGTGTCCGCAACGTAGAGGCGCTGCAGCGTGACCGGATCGCGGCGCAGGGTGGTGCCGTACACGAAGGGCACCGCGTGCAGCCGCCGCTCCTCCACGTCCCACACCCGGAGCCGCATCGGCGGCGCCGAAATGTGCGAGGTGTCGCGCACGCCGGGGTCATACGGTGCGACGAACTCGACGAACGTGGCCGCGAGGTAGAACAGCAGCACCACGATCCCGGCCGCCACGGCCATGCGGTGGCGCAGGAACCGGAGCAGGATCAGCCGCCACTGCCCGGCGGTGAGCAGCTCGTCCGCGGTCTCCATCCCGTGCGCGGGCACGACCGCCTCCGTCGCCATCAGTCGAACCGGATGCGCGGGTCGATCGCGGCCAGCAGCAGGTCGGACACGAGCGTTCCGATCACCGTGAAGACCGAGATCAACATGACGAACGACGCTGCAAGCTGCATGTCCTGCCGCTGCAGCGCGGAGAGAAACATCGGGCCGCCCGTCGGGATGCCCAGCACGACGGCCGTGATCGTTTCTCCGGCTACCAGCGTCGGCAGCATCCAGCCGACCGTGGAGAAGAACGGATTCAGGGCGATGCGCACCGGGTAGCGCAGGATCGCGCGCACTTCGCTGATGCCCTTGGCACGCGCCATGTCCACGTAGGGCTTGCGCAGCTCATCGATCAGGTTGGCGCGCAGGATGCGGATCGTGCCGGCGGTGCCGGCGGTACCGATCACGATCACGGGAATCCACAGGTGCCCGAGCAGGTCCCAGAACTTGCCCCAGCTCCACGCCGCGGTCTGGTACTCACGGGAGAACAGCCCGCCGATTTCGACCCCAGGAAAGATCTTGGGGCTCAGGTACATCAGGATGAGCGCCAGCAGGAAATTGGGGATCGCCAGGCCGAGGAAGCCGATGAAGGTCCAGAAGATGTCCCAGAACGAGTACTGCCGCACGGCCGACAGCACTCCGATCGGGAACGAGACCGCCCACGTGAACAGCAGCGCCAGCGTCGAAAGGAGCGCCGTCATGGCGAAGCGCCCGCCGATCAGCTCCCGTACGGGTTTGTGCCATGAGAGCGAGTATCCGAAGTCGCCCTGGACGAAGTTGGTGATCCAGCGGAAGTAGCGCACGGTGATCGGGCGGTCCAGGCCGTAGCGCTTGCGCAGGTTCTCCACCTCCTCGTCGGAGAACGTGCCCTGCTCGACCATGATCTGGATCTGGTAGCTGACGTAGTCGCCGGGCGGCAACTCGATCACGACGTAGGCGATGAGCGAGATCGCCGCCAGCGTGATCACCATGATCAGGGCGCGGCGGACCACGTACTCAGCCACGGGTTCTCCCTATCCCGGCCAGCGAAATGACATCAAGCGCGTTCCGCATTCCCGGCATGGTCCCACCCAAACCGGGAATGCGTCATGCGTCTCGGCTCGTACTATCAGCCAAAGCGGCTGCAAAGCCGCCCGTTACTGAGCCTTCCAGAATGCGTCCCGCCGGCCGTGATCGCCGCGGAACATCGGCTGCCGCCCGCCCGGAATGCCGCGCATCTCCGGCGTCACCATGATCACGAAGCCGGGATGGCGCACGGTGCCGATGCTCCAGAGGTTCTGACGCGAGATCTCCAGGACGTGCCCGAACAGTTCCTTGCGCTCTTCCAGATCGAGCGTCGCCTGGGCGCGCAGGTAGTAGTCGAGCGCTTCCTGCACGATCGCGTTCGGCTTCTCGCCCTGCTGGCCGCCGGACATCGTGTAGTCGCGGTACTTCGGCGTCCAGAAGTTGAGCGGCTGGTTCGGCACGAAGTGGGCGGCCTGGTCGTTCACCAGGAGACCCTCGTTGGTGCCCCAGCTCTCCCAGATCAGCACACCGTCGTAGTCGCCGGCGTTGCGCGCCTGGGTCAGCACACCCCAGTCGACGAAGCGCACGGTCAGCTCGACGCCGATCTCCTTGAGCCCGTCGGTGATGATCTCGGCGTGCGTCGGCAGCCCGCCGGTATCGAACGACAGGAAGGTGAGCGCCATCGGTTCCCCGTTCGGGAACGTCCGCACGCCGGCGTCATTGCGCGCGTGTCCCAGCTCGTCGAGGATGCTGTTGGCAAGCTCGACATCGTGCTCCGTCGCCTCGTTCTGAACCGCCTCGCTGAAGTACGGGCTGGACGGCAGCGGCGCGACCTGAGACGGATAGCTGAGCCCCTCGTACAGGATCTGGTTGATGAGCTCGCGGTCGATCGCGTGCGAGATCGCGCGCTTGAACTGCGGGTTCCAGAAGACCTCCCGCATCACCGGATCCGGGTGGTTCAGGTTGAAGTCCAACTGGGACGCGACGAGCGCGGGGTTGTCCTGGACGTAGACCCGGACGATGCCGTCCTGCTCGGCTTTCTTCGCCAGCGTGTAGACGTCGATGTCCAGGAACGAGTAGTCGACTTCCCCGTTCAGGGCCTTCAGCTTGACGACTTCCTGATCGCCGAGGACGGACGTGCGGCGATCCTCGAAGTACGGAAGCTGCTTGCCTTCGGTATCGACCACCCAGAAGTAGGGGTTGCGCGTCCAGATCACCGGGTCGGCCGGCGGCGCATCGGTGAGCTCCCAAGGCTCCAGCGTGGGCTTTTCCACGTTGCCGTACTCGTTGTAGTCGGCGCGGTCCAGGAAGAACTGAGTCCACGACTCGAACCCGGACTTCTTCACCATGTCGGCCAGATCCGACTCGCTGGCATACCCGGCATGAAACTGCTCGAGGTAGTGGCGGGGGAAGCGCGTGATGGGGTTGAACCCGCCGCCCCTGGCGACGAAATCCACGGGGACACCGAAGTCGAATTGTACGGTGTAGTCATCGATCGCCGTGATGGCAACCCCCCGGTACTGCGGTCGTAGCTGCGGGGTTATGTCCTCATTGAGGATGACGTCGTCCCACCAGAAGGTGAAGTCGGCGGTGGTGAACGGCGTTCCGTCAGACCAGCGCAACCCTTCGCGCAGCCTCAATTCCCAGACCGACGAGGTATCGTCGACGGCTGTGTAGCTCTTCGCCACGTTGGGATACGGGTCGGCCGTGAAGCTGTGCTTGTTCAGGATGATGGCCGTCTCGTCGCGCAGCGCCGTCGCCAGACCGACGTCGTAGGTGGCGTTGAAGAAGGTGCCGCCATAGAGTCCGGGCCCGTCGACGCCCAGGACCACCAGGGGTTCGATGGGAAGCCGGTCTTCGACCGGCGGCAGGTCGCCTGCGGCAACCGCTGCGTCCAGCGTCGGGGACTGGCTGAAGGCGGGGAGGCTCGCGCCGGTGTCGGCCGTGTACGCCGACGGCGTGGCCCACACCTCGTGCAGTGTCATCTCGCCGGCGCCCATACCTGTCTGGGCAGCCAACCCTCCGTTCACGAGCAACGCGATCACGGGAATCGCACCGAGCCTGAGCCACTTCATGGAATCCTCCTGGACTACGGAAATATGTCGCCGGTCACCATGACACTTCCCGTGCGGAGCCGCAACTCAGGTCGGTTCCTGCGTCGCCGAACGGTAGAACCACTCCACCGGCAGGACGGTGAGACGGAGATCGATGTAGCCGGGCTCGACCTCGAAGCGCCGCACCCCGTCCAGCTCAGGGGCGTGGCTGTAGGTGAGCAGCACGTGCTGGCCGTGGAAGGTGATGCTGGTGTAGCAGTAGCCGTGGTGACGGGAGCGCTCGACCAGCTTCAGGGGCCGCCAGCTTCGGCCCGCGTCGCTCGACAGCGCCGAAATCAGCGGGGTGCGGCCTGAGAGACCGTACGTCCACAGACAGAGCACGTCGTCGGTGCCGGGCACGCGCTGCATCGCCGCAGGCGAGCAGGCGCCGCGCAGCGGCGACAGGAAGGGCCGCGACCAGCTCTGCCCGCGGTCTTCGGAGTAGGAGAAGAACTGGCCGCCCGACACCGAGCGCATGGTCATCAGCAGGCGGCCGTCGGCGAGCTGAGCGACGCTCGGCTCGTTGACGTTCTGGGCCATCCGCTCGCGCTCGGGCAGTCCGGGGTCGGGCACGTGCGAGCCGGCGCGCCAGGTTTTGCCGCGATCGTCGGAGAGCAGGCTGTACGGCCAGCGCACCCCGTCAATGTACTCCCGCGCGGCGAGCAGGATGCGGCCGTCCGCCAGACGCCTGAGGCTGGCGTTGTTGGCCGAGTGCCGGTTGCCGTTGGCGGGGGTGATCGCCACGGCGTCGCTCCACGTGCGTCCGCCGTCGGCGGAGCGGCGCGCGACCATGCCCTTCACGGGCATGCCCGGAAGGTGGTCGCAGTAGACGAGCAGCAACTCGTCCCCGAGGTTCAGGAGGCTGGCGGACATGACGTTGGTGCCGTGCTGGTCCTCCACCACCGTCCACGTGCGGCTCCATGTGCGGCCGCCGTCGGTCGACCGGCGCGCGCTCAGCCGGGCCGGCGACTCGTCCCAGGCCGTGCCGGCATGGTAGTCGCTCCAGACCAGCAGCAGGGAACCGTCGGACAGCACGACCAGGTCGCCCTCGCTGTGGCGCGGATGCTCGGGCGTCGCCTCGTTGACCATGAAGCACCACCCGTCGTCCGTCGCGCGCAGGTCCTCCGGACCGTCGGGCAGGGGTGAGTCGGCGCTCGGGTACAGCGCCGTCGAGCATGTGGTCCCTGCACTGCGCGGCGCTGGTGAAGTGCCAACCGGGTAGGGCACCTCCTCGATCACGACTTCCCGGTAGACGGTCTCGACGGGCAGGCCGTCCGCGCCGGCGCCGCTGCCGAACGTGACCATGAACGGCTCGGCGCAGGCGTCGTGCTCGATTTCGACGGTCGCGCCACCCGGAGCCGTCACCCGCAGCGCGGCCGGCCGCGCCTCGACGTGCACGGTGTGCTTGTCGCCGAGCGGGCCGCGGAGCGTGCGGTGGATCCGCATGCCGCGGTGCTGCGCCCGCACGTGCCAGTCGACCCGGTCAGGATGCGGCTCGGCCCAGATCTCCCATGGTCCCGGGCGGGGCATCACCAGCGCGGGCCGCCCGTGTTCTCCGCCCGGCGCAGGCAGCTCGACGGTCCAGCTCACGTACGCCGGCAGCTCGTTCGGGCGGTAGCGGTACGGCTGACCCTCGAACCCCGGCGCGAAGAACGCGTGCGGCGCGGCCGCGGATGCGCGGGTTCGCAGCAGCAGGCCCGGCAGCTCGCAGTGGTCGCGCGGCTCGAAGTAGCCGTAGGTCCAGTAGTTCGCCACGGCGAAGGCGCAGCGCACGCCCTGGAACAGCCCGGTACCGGCCGTGTGTTCGTCGAGGACGGCGACGCGCCACGCCTCGGCGTCGCTCATGACTTGTCCACCATGATGTCTTCATTGTAGTCCGAACGGAGACGACTGAGATGAACGACACGACCACCGCGGATGGGCTGGCGCTGTATCTGTCGCCCGACGGCAACGACAACTGGAGCGGGCGCCTGCCGGAGCCCGACCCGGCGGGCAACGACGGCCCGCTGGCGACGCTCGAATGGGCACGGGAGATGGTGCGGCGTTTGCGCGAGAGCGGGGATGCACACGGCCCGATCACCGTCTGGGTGCGCGGCGGCCGCTACCACCTGGGCCAGCCGGTGTGGTTCAACGGGCGCGACTCCGGTCCGACGACCTACCGCGCCTGTCCCGGCGAGACGGCGACGTTCACCGGCGGCCGCCGCGTGACCGGGTGGCGCGTGACCACGGCGGATGAGGTCGGCATCGCGACGGCCGACGCCGCCGCGAGCGAGCGCGAGGTCTGGGTGGCCGATCTCGACGCCGTCGCGGCCGGCTCCTGGCATTTCCGGCAGCTCTTCGTGAACGGCGAGCGGCGCCCCCGCGCTCGCCTGCCCAGGGAGGGATACTTCTGGATCGAGGACGTTCCCGGCTTCGACCTGCGCGCAAGCCAGAACGACGAGTTCATCCACGGTCACGACCGCTTCGTGGCCCGTGCGGGCGACGTGGCCCGGTGGCGCAACCTGAGCGACGTCGACGTGGTCGTCCACCACTACTGGGTGGAGGAGCGGCTGCCGATCGGGAGCTTCGACGAGCACACGCGGGTGGTTACCAGCAGTCGGCGCAGCATCTTCGTGCTGCGCGACGACGTGGGACAGCGGTACGCCAAGTACTACGTCGAGAACGTCTTCGAGGCGCTGTCGGAGCCGGGGGAATGGTACCTGGACCGGTCGCGCGGCCGGCTGTTCTACCTGCCGCTGCCGGGCGAGTCCCCCGACGGCGTGGAGGTCTACGCGCCAGCGTGCGAGCAGCTTCTGCTGCTGCGCGGCACGCCCGAGCGCCCGGTCGAGGGAGTGCAGTTCGTGGACCTGACCTTCGAGTGCTGCGACTGGAGCCAGCCCGGCCCCGGATCGCTGGAGGGCTTCGAGATCGGTGACCACATGAACCCTGGCGACAGCTACGGCGCGACCGCGCAGGCGGCGTGCAACCTGGCCGGCGTCATCGACCTGCAGTACGCGCGGGGCTGCGGGTTGGAAGGCTGCACGCTCCGCAACCTGGGGCTGTATGGGGTCGTGCTCCGCAACGGGTGCCACGACATCCACATCGTCGGCAACGAGATCGCCGACCTCGGCGCCGGCGGGGTGCGCATCAACGGTGGGAACGCCGATTCCGCCTCGCGTGACCGCACCGGCCGCAACGTCATCACCGACAACACCATCCGTGCGGGCGGGCGCGTGTTCCCGAGCGCGGTCGGCATCCTGATCATGCACAGCTTCGACAACGTGGTCGCCCACAACCACATCCACGACCTGTACTACAGCGGCATCTCCTGCGGCTGGATCTGGGGCTACGGCGACACCGTCGCGAAAGGCAACCGCATCGAGCGCAACCACATCCACGACCTGGGCCACGGCGTGCTCAGCGACATGGGCGGCATCTACACGCTCGGCGTCCAGCCGGGGACCGTCCTGCGCGGGAACCTCATCCACGACATTCGCCAGGCCAACTACGGCGGCTGGTGCATCTACCTGGACGAGGGCAGCTCGCATCTCCTGGTGGAGAACAACGTCTGCTACAACGCCGGGACGCAGGTCTTCAATCAGCACTACGGCCGCGAGAACATCGTGCGCAACAACGTCTTCGCCCGCGGCGGCCACAGCGTGATCTCGCTGGGGCGCGTCGAGGACCACACGACCTTCACGCTGGAGCAGAACCTGCTGCTCACCGCCGAGCGGCCGGTGTTCGCGCAGCGGCCGCGGGGAATCACCGGCGCGCGGGGGTTTCGGAGCAACCTCAACCTGCTCTGGGACGTGGCCGGCGCAGCCGCGGGGCGCGGCGGTGAGCCGATCGTGGCCGCCGTCGGCACCTACGACGCGGACGCCAACTGGGTGGAGCGGAGCCGTGACGAGCTGGACGCGTGGCGGGCCGGCGGCAACGACACCCACAGCATCGTCGCCGACCCGCTCTGCGCCGGCCTGGAGCAGAACGATTTCAGTCTGCTGCCGGGCTCGCCGGCGCTGGCGCTCGGGTTCCGGCCCATCGACCTCGGCGATGTCGGACCTCGCCGGTAGACGGTCCAATCCGGGCGCGTCGATAATCCGGCCCCATGATTCGCTCGATCGTCTCCCGCAACGACGACATCTACGAGTGCTTTCCCGACCTGGCGCAATGCGAGGACGGCACGCTGGTGTGTGTGTACCGGGAGTGCATGTTCCATGCGCCGTTTCCGTTCTCGCGGATCGTCTGCAGGCTGAGCCGCGACGGCGGCATGAGCTGGCTGCCGCGCAGCATCATCGACGAGTGCGTGGTCTCGCCGGAGCTGTTCGAGGAGTCGCGCTCGTGGCTGAGCGAGGCGGCGATCGCCGGCTACGAGGAGTCGCGGGCGCGCATCACCGATCAGACGCGGGTGGGCGCGTCGATGAACTGCCCGCGGCTCATCCGTCTGCATGACGGGCAGCTCCTGCTGGTCGTGGACTACCGGTTCGGCGCGCCGCGGGGAGAGCACCGCTGGGTCAACCTGTTCTACCGCAGCACCGACGGTGGGGTGAGCTGGCAGGGACCGGAAGGGCCGGGCATCCACGGGCCGGTCGTGCCGTCGCTCACCCAGTTGCGCGACGGCCGCGTGGTATTCGGCGGCGCCGAGGTGACCGGCACCGAGGGCGACCAGAGGGTGGAGACCCAGTACGTCTACTTCTCGGAAGACCAGGGCAGCAGTTGGTCGGAGCCGGTGGCGATTCCGGGCCTGCCGCCCGGCGAGCAGCGCATCATGCCCGGGTATCGGCAATGGCTGGGCTTCGGGGAGGGCGCCTTCCAGGAGCTGGATGACGGCACCATCCTCGGCATATTGCGCGCCGACAGTCTGGGTCAGGGCTACAAGGTCCTCTCCCACGACGGCGGCCGGACGTGGCAGGGACCGTACGCGACGCCGATGATCGGCCTTGAGGGGCGGCCCGGCCTGGGCCTGCTCTCCTCCGGGGAGGTGGCCGTCACCTATCGCATTGGCCTGCCGAACGAGATGCTGGCGCTGCACCTCATGACCCAGGAGGCGGCGCTCAGGGAGGAGGTCCAGCCGATGGTGGAGCGCCGGCCGATGCCAGAGGACCGCGCGGGCGTGCACGACCCGAGCGAACCCTGGTACATGCGCGAGTATTACCCGGGATTCACGGTCATCCTCGACCAGGACCGCAGCGTGCACCGCGACTGCGGATACTCCGGCTGGGTCGAGCTCGAAAACGGCGACCTGTACGTGGTCGATTACTGCCACGACGACGCGCCGCGCGCCCACATCCGCAGCTACCGGGTGCAGCGCGAGGACATCATCATGTTTCCGCCCGGTGACCTGCCGTGGCTGCACCCTTCCGGCCAGCCGTTCCTGGACATGACAAGGGGCATGGCGGAGCGGCAGCACCGGCAGAACACGTCGTCGTGACCCGTCCCAACGTCCTCATCATCAAGAGCGACCAGCACAACGCGCGCTGCCTGGGCGTCAACGGGCACCGCCAGGTGCGTACTCCGCACCTCGATGCGCTCGCGAGCCGCGGCGTCAACTTCACGCGCGCGTTCGTGCAGAACCCGATCTGCACGCCCAGCCGGATGTGCTACCTGACCGGCCAGTACGTGCACAACCACGGGATCTTCGGCCTGTCGGGCAACGAGCGGGTGCCGGATGGCTTGCCGTCGCTGTTCTCCACCTTCAAGGCGGCGGGATACCGCACCGGCATCGTCGGCCACATACACGTGGACGGTTCATGGCTGGAGCCGCACTGCGACCTGTACCGCGATCTGCACGACGAGGCGCGGCCCGGAGACACGCCCTACGACCGCTATCTGGACGCCAAGGGGCTCAAGCACCTGCGCGACGACGGGGAGTACCGGGGCCGCAGCCAGATCCTCGATGCCTGCCCCTCCGAGCTCGCCTTCGAGGACACCAACGAAGGGTACTGCCTGCAGAGCTTCTTCGACCTTCTGGAGGGAACGGCCGACGGGGAGCCGTTCCTGTTCCAGCTCGACCCGCTGCATCCGCACCAGGACTACATCCCCGCGCCCGAGTTCTGGGAGCTGTACGACGGAGTGGAGCTGGAGCTGCCGCCGAGCGCGGACGAGGACCTGTCGGCCAAGCCTCCGCACCAGCAGCGGATGATCGCCCGCCATCACGGCTACGACTGGGTGTTCGAGCCGCGCACCTACCCGGCCGGCCGGCTGCGCAAGCTGCAGGGCTACTACGGGTGCATCTCACAGGTCGACCACATGGTGGGACTGGCGCTGCAGCGGCTGGAGCAGATCGGCCGCGCGGAGAACACCATCGTCGTGTACTGCAGCGACCACGGCGACTTCGCCCTGGAGCACGGCTTCCTGGAGAAGGCGCCCGGCATCAGCTACGACGCGATCACGCGCGTGCCGTTCATCTGGAGCTGGCCCGCCGGGGGCATCGCGGAGCATCTGACCGTCGGCGAGCTGGTCGAGAGCGTCGACGTGTTCCCGACGATCTGCGCGCTGGCCGGCATCGAGGCGCCGGACACGATCGACGGCCATGACTTGGTGCCGCTGCTGCGCGGCGGTGGCGCCGCCGTGCGGGACTTCGCCGTCACCGAGTGTCCGTTGAGCAGGACGATCCGCACCAAGGACTGGAAGCTCTGCCACCGGCCGCGCGGAGCGTTCGCCGGCGTGGAGGACGCGGGCGAGCTGTACCACGTCGCAGCAGATCCCTGGGAGATGCACAACCGCTACGCCGATCCGGCATGCCGGGAGATCCGCGAGCGCCTGCGCCGGTCGCTGTTCGACTGGACGCAGCTCACCACGCGCTACGGCAACACGTGGCCCCATCAGCCGCCCGGTGCCGACGGCAAGGCTACCCTGGCCGGCTTGCGCGCGCTGCTGGACGAGGAACAGGTGTTCTATCTCTGAGGTGCCGACGGGCCGCGGTTACAGGGACGCGCCCTCCCGAAGCCACTCCTCGTTGAAACGGGCGCACTTCAGTCGGCTCTTGATCGAGTCGTAGGGCGGAAAGTGGTAGGTCTTGGCCAGCCATTGCTGCCAGACGACCACGATGGTGCCGTCGTCGGTGCTGGTGACGCCGGGGTAGGAGACCTGGCAGCCGGGATTGGTGAGGATGCGGTGGTGAGCCCAGCTCACGCAGTCGTCGTAGGAGATGGCGACGCTCAGCGGGTAGCGGTTCATCGCGCCGACGTACGGCGTGCTGGTCCACACCACGACCACGGCGCTCGGCTCGAACGACAGGCGGTGGAGCGCGGCCGGCGTGTTCGAGGCCACCAGCACCGTCGGCACCGGGTCGCTCCAGGTGGCGCCCCGATCGCTCGACCGCGACTGGTAGTGGCGGCCTCTCGTGGAGCGGACGAACATGAGCAGATCGCCGTTTAGGAGCTCGACGACGGCCGGCTCGTCGGCCCCGTTAGGATCGCCGGGAAGCTGCACGTCTCCGCCGGACTGCCAGGTGCTGCCGCCGTCGGTGGAGGTGAGCACGCTGGACACGCACACCATCTCCCGTTCGTAGACCTCGCCCCCGTCCTCCAGGTTGCGGACGTAGTAGTAAGGCAGCACCAAGGTGCCGTCGCGCAGCTCCAGCCCTTCGTTGGCGTGACCGTTGTAGCGCTTGCCCGTGTCGATGTGGGTCGCCGCCCCGAAGGTGCGGCCGCCGTCGTGGCTCGGCATCCGGTAGAGGGACGAGTGCCGGTAGCGCGGCGCATCGTCGCCTTCCGTGACGGACTCGTACGCGTTGTAGTGCAGCGCCGTGCCCTGCCGCGCGGCGAGCAGCGCCGGATCTCCTTCCACGCCCGGTGCCATCACCTCGGCCCCGCTCCAGGAGGCACCGGCATCGGACGATCGCGAGCCCATCGTGTTCTCGCCGTCGATCCATACCGCGACGATGTCGCCGTTCGGCATGCGTGCCACGCCGGGCACGGACCCGCCCGTGATCTCGGGCTCCAGGGTGAGCTCCTGGTAGAACGGTTCTGAACTGGCCATCCGTCTTGCCTCCAATGCAGTGAGAGTGTCGCGCGCCTGCCGCTACCAGTGCACGACCCGTTCCGGAATGAAGCGTTCGACGCGGCGGAACCGTGGGCTCCCGGAGGAGTAATGCTGGCGCTGGTAGAGGGGCAGGTAGCGCCCCGGCGGGTCGATGGCGATGACGTCGTTGCCGCGCCGCTTCAGCGTGTACGGGCGTTTCTCGATGTGCACGTGGTCGGTGCGGCTCGGGAGCGGGAAGATCAGGATCACCGTCTGGCCGGGCGCGACCTGGCCGACCACGGCGTAGCGTCCCTGCTGCGCGGTCTCGCGCACCGTCCCGTCCACGCGGGTGACCAGGTCGCCGGGCCGCGCCCACTCGGGCAGCCGCACCCGCAGCGTCACCGGCTGCTTGACGCGCACGTCGACCTGCCCGGCGTAGGGCACGTAGCTGTCCACGTCGGCCCACGGTGAGGCGCGGTTCAGCAACAGGTTCACGTCCAGCCGGCCGGCCTCGTACGTGACGATCCGGTCCCAGATCCAGTACAGCACCTTGGCGCCGTTGACCGTGCAGCAGTGGCCGAGCACGTGCATGTGCAGCCCCGCGGCCCAGTCGTTCGGGTCGGGGCCGCCGGTGAAGCTGCCCAGGTTGCGACAGGCCACGTCCTCGGTCGAGGCGTGCGGCTGAATGGGCACGTCCTTGGGGAGCCGGTCGATCCAGCCCACGTCGGTGAGCTGGTCCTCGGCGAGCTGGTTGCGGATCCAGCGGTCGGCGTCGTCCCAGGCCTCGTCGAGGCCGCTCTGCCCCAGCCGCAGCGCGAGGGCGATCATGTCGGTGAGCTGGCAGGTCTCGCCCTTCTCGCCCATCGAGCTGTTGGCCCACTCCGGGAAGAAGCCGACCAGGTTCGCGCCGGGCAGCTCGGTGATGGCGAGGCCGCCGCCCATCGTGTCGATCTCGTGGTTGGCCAAGTGCTGCTTCGCCCGCCGGAAGCCGCGGTGCACGAAGTCGCGGACGTCCGCGTCACCGGTCTGCTCGACGTACTCCTGCATGGCCAGCAGCCCGCGCGCGTGCGCGTGGAAGTGCGCGCGGTGCCGCTCGCCGGGGCAGGCCAGGAAGGTCCCGTCCTCCTCGTAGAAGGTGCGGCGCAGGTAGTTGATGATGCGCCGGCCACCGTCGAGGGCGGACTCGTCCTGCAGGGCGCGGTATGCGTGGACCATGGCGTGGGCGGCGATCGAGGTCTCCGCCTCGAACGGAACCTGCGGCAGCCGGGCGTCCGTCGGCGGCTCGGCGACGCCGTAGCAGAACGAGGGCCAGAAGGCCGACTGGTCGCCCGAGTCGACCGTCATGCGCAGCATACCCGCGAGCTGGGCGCGCAGGGCCTCCTTCCAGAGCGGATTGCCGTCGAGCAGGGCGTAATGGGAGAGGCAGGTCATCAGCGTGCCGTTGCCCATCGGCGACAGGATCTGCCCCGGCCGCGGGGAGCGGCGGCTCATCTCCGCGGCCGACACCGGCGACCACTCGAACGCCCACGGCCGCCCCTCGATCGGGTTGTAGAACAGGCCGTCGTCGGCCCTGCACTTCATGGCGGCGTGGAGCTGGGTCCGCTCCACCTCGCGGCCGTCCTCCACGCCGCTGACGATGCGGGCCATGGAGGTGGCCATGATCCACTTGGCCCAGCCGGTGCTCTGCCAGCAGTTGTGGAACATGTGCGCCGGCTCCGAGCGGAACACGACGATCCAATAGGGCTCGTAGTCGGCCGCCGGATCGGTCGCCCGATGCAGGGTGTTGGTGGCCAGGCGCGCCCGCTCGGCGATGTCGAGCGTGTCGGGAACCAGCGCCTCGTAGCGTTCGCCCCGGTACGCGGGCAGATCTACCGCCGGAGCGTCGGGCGTGAGGTAGCCGATCTTGGACACGGAAGCCTCCACTGCGCGGGTGGTCGGTTGGGTCGGCCGATCATACGGGCTTCGGTGCGGCGGAGCCACCAAGGGTCGCGGTGGCGAAAGAGTGGTTGTAAGGGTGGCCGAGGCTCGATACTGTACTGGTTCGGAGGAACGATGATGCAACGATTGACGCTGTTCGTGACGTTGGCCGTTGTTCTCAGCGGGACTGCGGCGTTCGCAGATGACCCGAAGCCCCGCCTCGCAACCGAGCTCATCGCGAATGAGACCGAGCGAGTCAGAGCTCTCACGTCGGAGCAAGCCAGTTTCGCCTTCGGCGAAGTTGGCGAGGGGCTTGTTTCCTCGGAGGACCTCAGGCCTCTCTCAGATGCGGAGATGGAGGAAATCGAGGGAGACGGTTGGGGGCTGGTCTTACGCGCAGCTGCCAGGTTCGCCAGTCGATACGTAGCCGTTCGAAGGTACCCCAAAGCGGGCGGAGGGGGAATCTCCTTCTTCAGGAACGGCAGGAGAGTGTTTGGAGTAGACATTCACGGCTGGAGAGGTGGAACGCGTTGGTACCACCGAATCCACTACCATCGCCGTCCGGGGAATCAAATGGCACAGACCATGGCACAGCACTGATGATGCAGGATGCGTACGTGGGCCGACTACCGAGACATTGTACTTCCCCTGCTGGAACAATACAGAGATGACGATTCTCCCCGAGGCTTGAAAGACGTCGAGAGGACCCTCGACGCGATGGATGAATGTCGTGAGAAGGTCCCGATTCACAGGGAGTTACTGGACATATTGTACGAGAAACCATCCGTTGCTTACCTTGACAGAGTGCGCAAGAGTCACGAGTTCGAGGACGATGAATTCGACCAACTGTTGGATGTGTTACGCCAATCGCGGTCTTTCGAAGAAGCGAATCGGCGTGCCACGGAGATCATGGAAGTCACATGATCCAAACGGATTTGACAACACGTCGGAAGATCCGGCTCGATGAGCGGAGGGCCGCCTTGGTGGCGTTCACACCAGCGACGCGAACGGACGACAAGAGAGCGATCTGCTGCGCGATGATGCGCGGCGCCGTCGAGCGAACGGAAGTCTTATGGGATCGACTATCACAGGTGCCGCAGCGACTTGAGTATCAGCGGTTTCACTACAAATCGCCAATGTCCCCCCTGCGGATCGACTTTATAGGAACGGACCACATTAAGGCTGGCGATGGACCGTCCTTGGGTGAGATACAGAGCCACGGTCCTTGCCCTGCTGGAACGGTTCAGGGGTGACGAGTCCCCGCAGAGCCTGAAGGACGCCGAAGCGATCCTGGAGGCAATGGATGAATACCGCGATAGGGTCCCGATCCACTGGGCGCTAGTAGACATTCTCTACGAGACGCCCACCTTGCGGGTTCTCGACGGCTTGCGTAACGACGACCATTTAGAGGATCACGCGCTAGATCAATTGATCGATGCCGTTACGTGAAGCAACATCGTTTGAAGGTAACTATTCAGCCGTGGCGGACGGTCTGAGGCAGGGAGGGATCATGGGGCGGCCTTCGAAGACGGTCATGAGTGCGTCGAGCACGTTGCCGCCGTTCTTGCGGATCGTGGAGATATAGGCTCTGGTCCGGCAGAAGGCGGCTGCACCTTCAGCGCTGCGGAACGTGCCTGAGATCTTCTGCTGAACTTTCATCATGCGCAGGTCTCGTTCGGCTTGGTTGTTGGTGAACGGTACGCGAAAGTCGTACATGAAGGCGAGCACCGATCGCCAGCGGCCGGCCAACCGGAGCAGGAGATTGCGCGGCTTGCTCTGCTTCTTGCGGCCCCGCTTCTTGGGCGTACCCGGTGGCGCCGGAGGCGGCGGCGGATTGGCGGCCAGCCCAACGTTGATGATCCTGCGGTACTCGGCGGCGAATCGTCGGCGCTCAGGCCGGTACAGCCGCCGGCGTCCCTGCTGCTGCGCACGGTCCACCGCAGCGTTCATCCTCAGCAGCAACTCCTTGAGTTCGCCCGCCCACGGCTGGCGGTACTGTTCCTCGACGAACGTCAGCTCGCGCAGATGAT
Organism: Spirochaetia bacterium; assembly: GCA_965208175.1. Taxonomy (GTDB): domain Bacteria; phylum Spirochaetota; class Spirochaetia; order SZUA-6; family Bin103; genus CATQHW01. Next base: position 1,053,028 of record CBDBOG010000003.1, read on the forward strand.
GGGCGTTGCACAGCGCGTGCCCACACTGATAGCGAAAGTAGCTCTGCCAGTGATCGTGCAGCGCGATCCCCGCGAAGTTCGGCAAGATGCCGATGTCCTCACCGGCCTGCTTGCCCCGCTTCGCGTGCTCGGCGTAGTGGGTCAGCCGCTCCGTGCTCGCCACGTGCAGCCACCGCAGGTGGCCGTCGACGCTCATCCCGGTCTCATCGAAGCCGACCACCGGCTGGCCGCCGATCGCTTCACGAATCATCTCGCTGACGCCCGCCAAGCGCTCGGCGCAGGTGGCGTTGATGTTCACCAACGTGCCGACGCTGATCGGGATCGAGAACAGGTCCGCGAACCACTCGGCCGCCCTCTGATACGGCAGCAACCCGTAGTTCTTCAGGTACGCGGCCACCGCTTGCAGCCGCTCGCCGTACTGCACCGGCTGCCGGACCGGCTCAGGGAATGTGGCCACCGCGATCTTCCCACAGTCCGGGCAGCGTTTGCGCTCGGCGCGGTGCTCGGTGACCTGCGCCGCCAGCGGCGGCACCTCGAACACCTGCCGACGTTCGTAGTCGGCCACCGGCTCGTCGGCCAGCGATCGTCCGCAACCGCACCGGTCCACCGCGTGCACGGTGACGAGGTCGGGATGCTCGCTCTGGCTCAAGGTCGCACCAGGATGGTTCGGCTGACCCCCCGTGACGCTTTCCGGTGCGCTGCCGGCGGGAGGCCGTGCGGCTGTGTTGCTTGCGTTCGAAGCTATCTCGCGACGGCGGCTTGCCGCTGTCGTGGCTGTCCTTCTTCAGTTCCTGGAGTTCCTGCTCCAGCGCCGCGATCCGCTCGATGAGACTCTCGACCACCGCGATGACCGCGTCTCGGCCAGCATCGTAGGCCGCACCTATCTCTTGGCGCGTGAGCTTGAAGCTCGCGTCCATTGCGCCCCTCCCGACCGCGAGAATAGACCAGCAATGCCGAGCACGTACAGCGCTCGAAACAACTTACAATCCCAAGTCTTGACCCGTTGCCGAAATCTGCCGAACGAACCTACCTTGCGCCTGAACAGTTACGTTTGAAGAAGCAAAAGCAAACAAACGAGCTATACAAATCTAGGGAGAATCCCCAGTAGTTGACAGGTGACGGCCCATCGTCAGCATCTGTAGTGGTAGTCGATTGCGCGTCGGCTCCTTGAAGAAACCGCGATCTACCGTGGCGTCGTCAAGTTCTGTGGGGACTATGATGAGCACGTAGCCCTTGCCCGATTGATCTTCCCACATCGACGCGAATTGCTGTCTCGAGAAACGTCGATTGCCCCACAGCGGATCGCCGAGCCATACTATGTCGTCGTGTATTCCGCGCAAGACGGAGAAGTGTTCCTCGGTCCCACGATACTTCAGAAAGACGATCGCGGGGATCCGCAACTCCTTCAGTCTCTCGAAGGCCAGAAGGTACCCTGCTCCTTGCATGTCGTAATGACTGGCGATGTTGATCAAGTCGAGGAGCGATGCCGATCCGTTGACGCCAGAGTCGATGAGCCGCTCGACGATGTCCTGTTCCGATACTTCGACGCGATAGAAGGAGTTGAGAATCGTCGCGAGCGATGCTGCTCCACAGGAGTCGTCAAGGTCCTGCTTGACTACATCATCGTCCCGCAAGTCCTTCCACGTGCGAATCGATGCGCTGCCAGGAAGTAGTGGATCCGTCAGGAGTGTGTCGGCGGGAGCGACGTCGAGCGAGCACGCAGCGATCATGCTCGCCAGAGTGGCGATCTGCACGCGGCTGCGAAGATTGATCACGACGTCTCACTCATCGACGGTCGGTCCGAGCAACCGGTAGTTTGCGGTGAGGTGAGTGCTACCTCGGTGCCTTCCGTGCCGCTTGCGTCGACGCGTACGTCAAGACGTACGGTCAGATCACGACTCCAGGACAGACCGACGCCGAAGGCTGTCTTGATGCGAGTACGTCGGGGAGTGGTCACCGTGCCCCCCACGAGGTCCTCGCCGACGACGGTGAGGTGTGCGCTGCCGTTCAGCGTAACCTCGTTATTGACCGCGAAGCCAATACCTGGGTTCAAGAATACGGTATCCCCGGGATCGACCGTCTGCTTCGACACGTCCCGTGCGAGAGATACACGATAGCCACCGGTGAGTGAGAGAAGCACAGGGTCGATGGTCCGATAGATGGTGAAGCCGAACATCCCGCTTCGGACAGGAGCAAAATCGTGCCCTTCGGACGCGACGTTCTGGAGAACGTCGATCTCCAGGAACGTCAGCACACCGGGTGTCGTCGTATCGGCGAGCAGTCGATGACTCGCAGCGACGGAAACGCTCTGAAACCTTGACGTGGTCGTCGACTGCACTTCGGAGGCGATGTCGATACTTCGATTGTCACGGATGGTGCCCGATCCACGCAGTGCCAATTCCGTATCAGGCGTAAGGCCGTATCGCAGAGCAATCGATCCGAAGAGGACGTCTGAGTAATGGCGCGAAGCATCAGGCGCAACCTCCTCTCGCACGGAAAGAAGCGTCGATGCCTCTACGCGCAAGACGCCGCTGCCGCTCAGGAGTCCTTCCACCGTGAGCGGCACATCTGCATAACCGTTGAGCCCAACGATAAGTCGAACGATTGCTAGCGGCACAAGCACGAAGACTAGCCGCGACGGACAGCGTGTCATCGTCTGGGAGATAGTGTATCGGATCTGGCCATGTGGCACCAGTCGGCGCTGCACCCCACCGCGCGGCTTGAGTTAGGCTCGGAACAGGTCATGGAGGAACGCGAGGACGGCCTGATAGGTATCAGGCATCGGCAACTCCTGGACGTGGCCGTCTGTGGGCTCGATCAGGCGGTTGCTGTGATCGGTGAGCCACAGGTAGGCATCGTGGCTCCAGGCTCGGCAGCAGGACCTCGCGCAGCAGCGCGTGCAGCGCGTCCTGAGAGGAGGGCGCGGCCGGCACGGGTTCGGTGGTCACAGTCATGGCTTCGCGGCGCTGCGGGCTATCGCCGTCTGCACCTGCTGCAGGTCGGCGGCGCAGGCGTCGGCCCCGGCGCCGCTGGAGGGCGCGGCGGTGGCAAGTAGCCGCAGGTGGGCGATGTCCTCGGCGTACTGGGCGCACCGCCGCTTCCAGGCGCCGCGGGTCTTGGTGCACACCAGCGTGTACGGGCTACCCTTGCGTTCGGTCTCGTGGCGAATGTCCAGCCGGAGGCAGTCGATGACGCCATGGACGTGGCGGCGCAACTCCTTGCGCAACGGGAGCCGCAGCGTCGTGGCTGCGGGGTCGTCGCAAAACGCTTGCAGGCGCCGGCAATGCGGACAACTGCACGGGATCCTGGTCGCTATGGAATACTCCCGGATCCGCGCCTGCAGGACGTCACTCAGCAAGAGATGCCTCCTTCGCCAGATGCTCCAGATAGGCGACGACCCTTCGGTTTCGGATGCTTTCGCTGATCTCGGGCAGCGCCGCGATCGACACGCCGCTCAGATCGTCCGGCTCGATGCGCAGTGACTCCAGAACGTACCCCAACCCGTCGTTCTGCCACGACACCGACGTGTCGAGGTAGAGCATGTCGGCCAGAGCGCGCAACGGCGTGGCCACGAACGCCCACGAGTTTGAGCCGAGGTTGACCGCCTCGACACCGGCTCGTGGCTGCCGTGCAGGAACGCGTTGAAAAGAGAACACTCCGAGGTCGGTCGTGAACGATCGACTCCTCCGTGCGGTCACGCTGCTGGTCTGCTGAACCGCCTCCGGAATGAGCCCATGATGGGCAAGCGCGGACTCCAAACTCACATGTGACGGCGAATGCAGAAACGCGGCCACCGCATACGGGTGAAGCTCTGGCGGATCGTCTTCCCTCGCGTTGTCGACGGTTGGGGGCCGTAGTAGGGTCGCCGCCGATGCAGCCGGGGTGGTACCGGACCGCATGGCGGCGAAACGTCGTCGACACCCACATCCAGGACTGGGACGAGCGCTTCATGGCCCGGTTCGATCCCGACGCCTACGTCGGGCTCCTGCGCGAGGTCGGCGCCCAGTCGGCGGTGGTCAACGCCTACTCGGCAGTCGGGATCTGCATGTACCCGTCGGAGGTCGGCCATACCCACGCCGGGCTGCGGGGCCGCGACCTGTTCGGGGAGGTCCTGGAGCGCTGTCACGAGGCCGGCATCGCCGTGGTTGCGATCGTCTGCTTCCTCTGGGACCGGTGGGCGGACGAGAACCTGCCGGACGTGCGCATCGTCAAGGCGGACGGCTCGCGCGGGTCGGCCGACACCCGCAACGGGCAGTGCTGCCCCAACTCCCCCTACCGCGAATACGCCCGCGACCTGCTGACGGAGCTCTGCACCCGCTACGACGTCGACGGCGTCCGCATCGACATGACCTTCTGGTACAACGTCTGCTACTGCCGCCACTGCCGCCGCCGCTACGCGGAGGAGGTGGGCGGGGAGCCGCCGCGGACCGTGGACTGGCGCGACCCGGTGTGGGTGAACTTCCAGCGCAAGCGCGAGGAGTGGCTGCTGGAGTACGCATCGCTGCTGACCGCCACGGTAAAGGCGATCAACCCCGACATCAGCGTCGAGCACCAGAGCTCCACCATGCCGATCGGATTCGTCGGCGGGGTCGGCTGGCAGATGGCCGACCGCATGGACTTCCTGCAGGGGGACTTCTACGGCGGCGTGCTGCAGGGCAGCTTCGTCAACAAGCTGCTCTACTCGCTCACCCCCAATCGGCCGTTCGGCTTCGAGACCAGCTCCAGCCCGCAGCTCCGCGACCACACCGGGCTGAAGTCCGAGGAGCTGATCCGCGCGCGGGCGTTCGCGGCGGTGGCCAACGGCGGGGCGTTCGTGTTCATCGATCAGATCGACCCCGACGGCACGGTCAATCCGCGCCCCTACCCGCGCATCGCCCCCATCTACCGCGAGCTCGCGCGCTACGAGCCCCACCTGGGCGGCGAGATGGTGCAGGACGTGGCCGTCTACTTCAGCACCGCGTCGAAGGTCGATCTCCGCGACAACGGCCGCGACGTGCTGGAGCTCACCGGCTACTGGCCGGAGATTCCCCACCTGTCGGCGGTGCTGGCCGCGACCCGCGCGCTGCTGGATGCGCACATCCCGTTCGGAGTCATCACCAGGCGCAGTCTCGCCGACCTCTCCAAGTATCGCGTGGTGATCCTGGCCGACGTCACCATGATGGACGAGGAGGAGGTCGCCGCGATCCGGGACTACGTCGCCGGCGGCGGCGCGCTCTACGCCAGCGCCGGCACCTCGCTCCTGCGCGCCGACGGCGTGCAGCAGCAGGACTTCATGCTCGGCGATGTGTTCGGCGTGTCGTGCGACGGCGAGACCGGGCACGAGGTCACCTACTTCGTGCCCGAGGGGGAAGGGCAGGAGCTCATGTCCGCGTGGACCAAGGAGCATCCATCCTTCCTGCCGGAGCCGCAGTGGCGGCTGCGCCTGCGCGACGGCAGCGGGACGGCGACGCTCGCCACCCTGGGCCTGCCCTACACGCTGCACGCCGAGCTGCGCCGCTTCTCCTCCGTGCACAACGACCCGCCGGACAAGGACTTGGCGCCGCGCTCGCCCGCGCTGGTGGAGCGGCGCTTCGGCTCCGGCCGCTGCATCTACGCGGGCGGCGCGCTGGAGCGCTACGAGGAGAACCGCGGCCTGTTCGCCGGCCTGATCGGCCGGCTGCTGCCGCACCCGACCATGGAGGTGGACGCCCCGCCCGCGATCGAGGCGACGCTGTTCGCCGACCGGGCCGGGAGCCGCTACCGGGTCAACCTGCTGAACTTCCAGGAGCGCCTGCCCAACGTCCCCGCCGCCGGCACCCGGGTGCGGCTGCGGGTCCCCGAGCGGGTCCGCCGGGTGGTAAGGCTCCCGGACGAGCGGCCGCTGGTGTGGCAGCAACAGGACGGCGTGGTCGACTTCGAAGCGCCGGTCGTCGAGACGTTCGAGATGGTGAGCGTCGACTACGGAGTCGCTCGGATTGGCGCATGAGCGGCAGTCCGAACGACTCCGTAGTGCAGGTGGGATGGGCCAAAGGCGGAGCCGAAGGCGACGGATTTGGGGCGATGGGTGATGGTGGGCTGACCCCGGCGCAGGTGCGGGATTTCCGGGAGTTGGGCTGGCTGTGCCCCCTGCCCGCCGTCGCCGCCGGCGAGGTACCGCGCCTCCGGGCGCTGTTCGACCGGCTCCGGCGCCTGCTCCCGCCGGGCGCCTCCACCCAACAGATGGATTGGTGGCACGCCTTCGACCGCGAGTTGTACGAGCTCTGCCGCGCCGGCGCCATCCTCGACCGGGTCGAGTCCCTGCTGGGTCCCGACTTCTACCTGTGGGGGACCCAATTCTTCGCCAAGGATCCCGGCGACGGCAGGATCACGCCGTGGCACCAGGACGCGTTCTACTGGCCGCTGCAACCGCAGCGCTCGGTCACCGTCTGGCTGGCGTTCGCGGACAGCGACCGCGAGAACGGCGCCATGCAGGTCATCCCCGGGTCGCACCTGCTCGGGCCGCTGCGGCACGAGGACCTGGACGACCGCAAGGCGGTGCTGCCGCTGAGGCTCGCCGACGGGCTGGTCGACCCGCAGACCGCCCGGTCCCTGGAGATGGCCGCGGGCCAGATGAGCATGCACGACGACCGCATCGTGCACGGGTCCGAGCCGAACCGCTCTGACCGGCTGCGCTGCGGCCTGACCATCCGCTACTCGGCCGGCGAGGTGAAATGCGACACGTCCGTCTGGCCGCAGTTCCGGGCGTACTGGATGCGCGGCAGCGACCGATGGCGCCACAATCCCGCCGGCACGCCGCCGGCGGGCGCGATGACCGAGTATCGCGAAGCCACCGCGACGTACGTCGAATCATAGCGGCCGTCCTGCGGCTACAATCAACCGGCTGCCGCTACCTTCGCGCAAGAAGTCTGTCGTACTCGTGGTGTGCACCGATCCAGAACCACACGATGTCGCCTTGGTCCAGTACGCCGAGAGCGCGGTAGTCGATGCTTACGCGCACCGAATACACCGGACGCCTCCGACCCACGCGTTTGAAATCCAGGCTTGGGTGACCGGGATCCGACGCAAAGAAACGGTAGGACTCGTTGGCCTGTCTTCGCACGTGGTCTGGGAGGCGTCGATACGCCTGCCAGAAGCTCTTGCGCGTAAACGAACGCACACTTATAGATCCTCCGTCGTGAGCCGCTGCGTCCGCCCCGAGCGATGCTCCAACAGGGCCTCGTCGGCAAGCCGCTCCAGCAGATCCTCCGACTCGGGACGAGCAAACAGTTCGGCCCATTGCCGTTCCGACTCCAACTCGGCCAGCAGGAAACGCGCGAATTTATCCTGTTCCGCCTGTGGGAGCTCCGCCGCTTTGTTGAAGGCCTTTTGAAGAAGCTGGTTCATCCCCGTTCCTCCTTCAGAATTCGCACGGTCACCCTCCTACGTCCCTCACCAGCCGTCAACGACATGTCGGGCGAGCTTGGTGAGGGGCGGCGGGCTCAAGCGCGCGCCCGTCGTCCCACATCAATGGCCGATCCGACGGATCGGCAAATCAGCATCCCTGCGGAATCCGTGCAGATTCGCGAGGATAGGATGTCGCCGGTTCGTAGCGTAGGATGCGCCATCGACGCCGGGGGAGTGATGATGACGATGGGCGGACGGGACGATGGGCCTGCAGCAGCGTGCGGCACGATCGGCACGGTCGGAAAGAAGGTGAAGATCGCCGCCGGCCTGTTCTGGGCGGACTACGCCGTGCTGGGCGCTCAGATCGCGGAGATGGAGAGCGCCGGCGTCGACTGGTTCCACATCGAGGTGCGCGACGGCAAGTACATGGACTTCGGCATGCCGCGCGGCGGGTTCGACGTCATCGAGGCGACCCGCAAGAGCACGGACCTGGAGATCGAGGCGCAACTGCAGATGGTGCGCCCCGGCTTCGACGTCTTCAAGCAGATGGCCGACCTGGGCGTGAACCTGATCACGCTCCCGCTGGAGACCATGGGAGAGCTCACCATGCAGGCGATCTCCTACATCACGGACGTGCTCGGGCTGAAGGCCGGAGTCTGGGCGTGGCAGGGGACGCCGATCGCGGCCTTCGAGCAGTACGTGCAGCCCTACGTGCGCGCCATCGAGTACGAGAGCCGCGCCTATTTCTGGGCGCGGGAAACCGGCAAGAGCCCCCATACCATGGACCCGATCATGGTCGACAATATCCGCCGCCTCCACGAGATGATCCGCGCCGCCGGGCTGGAGGACCGGATCGAGCTGATGGAGGACGGTGGGCTCAACACCGGCAACGTCGACGAGTTCGTCGCCGCCGGAATGACGGTAGGCGAGTTCTCCTCGCCGCTCCTCAAGGGGCCCGCGGGCAAGCTGCAGCCCGGCACCGGGGAGATCCCGGCGGCGGTGGAGAAGCTGCGCGGCGTGCTCGACGCGGCGGCGGACCGGCACCGGGACGCGCGCGGCCTGACGCGCTGACGTGGCAGCAGGAGACGCCCGCCCGATCCGGGTGGGCCTGATCGGCTACGGCGGCATCGGCAAGGTGCACGCGCTGGCCTACCGGTCGATCCCCTACCACTACGGCCTGCCGGCGGACGCGGTGCGCATCACCGGCGTGGCGACCTCGTCCACGGCTTCCGCCGAGCGGGCGGCGCGGGAGATCGGCTGCCCGGCGTGGAGCGACGACTACCGCCGCATCGTCGAGCGGGACGACGTCGACCTCGTCGACTGCTCGGTGCCCAACGCCCTGCACGAGCCGGTGGTGACGGCGGCGGCGGCGGCCGGCAAGCACGTCTACTGCGAGAAGCCGCTGGCCCGCACGGTCGCCGAGGGCGCGCGCATGGCCGAAGCGGTGCGCCGCGCGGGCGTGAAGGCGCAGCCGACCTTCAACTTCCGCTTCTTTCCCGCCATCACCCGCGCCAGGCAGCTCGTGGACGACGGCTTCCTGGGGCGGATCTTCTCCTTCCGGGGCCGCTACTACCGCTCGAGCTACATCGACGCGGCCAAGCCGATGTCGTGGCGCCTGGACCGGGAGGCGTCCGGCGGCGGCGCCATGCACGACCTGGGCAGCCACGTGCTGGATCTGATCGGCTACCTGCTCGGCCGGTGCGAGTCGGTCAACGCCACGCTGGAGACGCTGATCGATCGACGTCCGGTCTCGGCCGGCAGCGACGAGCTGGCGCCTGTGGAGGTGGACGACTGCTGCTTCCTGCACCTGCGCACGGCCGGCGGCGTGCCGGGGCTGGTCGAGGTGAGCCGCATGGGCACCGGCGCCGTGAACGACCTGCAGGTGGAGGTGTTCGGCGACCGCGGCGCGATCCGCTTCTGCGCCGAGGAGCCGAGCTGGCTGGAGGTCTACGACGCGACCGATCCGGGCGAGCCGCTCGGCGGCATGCGCGGCTTCCGGCGGCTGGAGACCGTCCAGCACCACGCCGGCCAGAAGATCCCGGACTGGTCGCAGGCCGCCGGCTTCACCCGCACGCACGTCGAGTGCCAGTACCGGTTGCTGCGCGCCATCTGGGACGACACGCCGCCGCAGCCCGACTTCCAGGACGCGCTGCGCGTGCAGGAGGTGATGGCCGCCGCCGAGCGCTCCTCCATGGAGGGGCGCTGGGTGAGCGTGTCGGCCGACGCGGAGGCGTCGGACGCCGCAGAGGCGTAGTCAGTGCCCGACGCTCTCGTGATCGGGGCACGCGGCATGCTCGGCCGGGACATCACCGCAGCCCTGTCCGACACCCACCGGGTCATGGCCTGGGATATCGACGAGATCGACATCACCGACCGGGCGCGCACCGTCGAGCAGATCACCGCGGCCCGTCCCGAGATCGTGGTCAACGCGGCCGCCTTCGTCGACCTGGAGGCATGCGAGTCGGACCCCGACCGCGCCTGGCTGGTCAACGCCGTCGGCGCCGCAAACGTGGCGCAGGGAGCGGAGGCGGCGGAGGCGTCCCTGGTCTACATCTCCACCGACTACGTCTTCGACGGCCGATCCCAGAGCGACTACGACGAGGTCGCGCCTCCCAACCCGCTGAACCACTACGGCCGCTCGAAGCTGGCCGGCGAGCGGCTGAGCCTCTCCGCGTGCACGCGGACGTGCGCGGTGCGCACGGCCTGGCTGTTCGGGCACGCGCCGGGCAACTACGTGGCGCGCGTACTGGACGCCGCGGTTCGCGACGGCGTCGTGCGGATGCCGGACGACCAGGTCGAGTCGCCGACCTATACCGGCGACCTGGCAGCCGCCATCGCCCGGCTGATCTCGTGCGGGGCAACGGGCGTCGTGCACATGACCAGCCGCGGCGCCTGCACCCGCGCCGGGTTCGCGGCCGAGGTGCTGCGCCAGGCCGGACGCACGGAGCCGGTGGAGGTGGTGGAGCCGCGCAGCGCCGGACGCTACGCCTGCCGGCCCGCGCGGCCGGTGCTGGACTGCCGGCTGTACCGGCTGCTCACCGGTGCGGAACTTCCCGAGTGGCCGGAGGGGATCGGCCGGTATCTCGCACGCGAGCACGCGGGAGGCACGTGACGTCCCTGCTGGCGGTTGGCATCGATGTCGGCGGCACCAAGATCGCTGCCGGCCTGGTGGACGACGCCGGCACCATTCTGCGGCGCCACGTCACCACCGCCCACGCGGAACGGCCGCCGGCGGAGGTCATCGCTGCCATCGAGGAGAGCTGCGCCGCTCTGATGGAGCCGTCACGAGGGGAGCGGGTCGTCGGCGTCGGCGTGGGCTTTCCGGGCAACATCAACCAGGAGCGGGGCGAGGTCCTGGTGAGCTCCAACCTGCCGGCCTGGGACCACTACCCCCTGCGCCAAACGCTCGCCGGTCGCCTCGGCCTCCCCGTCGCGCTCGACAACGACGCCAACATGGCCGCCCTGGGCGAGCACCGCTACGGAGCCGGCCGCGGCGTCAGCCACCTGTGCTACGTCACCCTGAGCACGGGCCTGGGCTTGGGCGTCGTCGCCGACGGGCAGGTGTACTCGGGCGCCCACGGCACCGCCGCCGAGCTCGGCCACCTCAGCGTCGACTGGGACGGCCCGCCGTGCACTTGCGGAAAGCGCGGCTGCGTCATGGCGTACGCGAGCGGCATCGGCATCTCGCGCATGGCCTACGAGGCCATCGACCGAGGCGCCGCACCGGTGCTCGCCGCGATGCTGCCTCCCGGCCGGCTGCGCATCGCGGCCGAGACCGTGGCTGATGCCGCCGCGCGCGGTGATGCGGCTGCGGGCGAGATCCTGCAGCGGGCCGGCCGCTACGCCGGCCTGGCCCTGGCCGCGGCGGTCCAGATCCTGGATCCCGAGCTGCTGGTTATCGGCGGTGGGCTCATCCAACTCGGCGCGGTCCTGCTCGATCCCGCCCTGTCCACCATGCGGGAGCTGGTCCAGGAGCAGATGGTAGACTCGGTGCGCGTGGAGATGTCCCGGCTCGGCGAGGAGATCGGCGTCCTTGGCGCGGCCGCCCGGGCCTTCTCCGCGCGACCGGCGCGCCTGCTTGGCTAGCCAACAAATCCTGAAGGCTGCGGGAAAGGATCAAGAGAGTGAGAAAGTACCTACTCTTCGACCATGATGGTGTTCTGGTGGATACCGAATTCTGGTATTACAAAGCTGGAGAACGCGCCCTGGCGGACGTCGGTTTGACTTTGGACAAGGATCAGTATCTCCGGGACATGAACCAGGGCTTGGGCACTTGGGCCCAAGCCAGGGCGGCAGGTATTGATGAACGGACCATCAGTAGGCAGCGTGAGGTTCGTAATGATTATTATCAGGAATATCTCAGAACGGAAGCTATCGAGATCGAAGGCGTCGTTGAAACTCTTGCTGAACTGTCGAAATACGTCCGCATGGCTATCGTGACGACTGCAAGACGGGTGGATTTCGAGATCATCCATGAAGAGCGCCAAGTGAGGCAATTCATGGATTTCGTCCTTGTTCGCGAAGACTACAAGCTCGCCAAACCGCACCCGGAGCCATATCTGACCGGCTTGAAGCGCCTCGGAGCCACCAGAAAAGAGACACTGGTTGTAGAGGATTCATCCAGAGGGCTGCACTCAGCCGTGGCGGCCGGTATTGACTGTGCCATCGTCTATAATGACTTTACCAGAACACAGGACTTTTCACAGGCTAGCTATCAGATCGAAGCTCTGATTGAATTGAAGGATATCATCCTTCAATGAAATCTGAAGGAACATTTGCCAATAGCCGCCAGGAGACTCGTTTGCGCCGTGCGTAGCGTAGAGACCGTCACGTCGGTCGGACGCAGGCTGCGCTACGCCCAGATCGGCGGCGGGCGCGACGCGTTCATCGGCGCCATTCACCGGCGCGCGGCGGCGCTCGACGGATTCGTGGAGTTGACGGCCGGTGCGCTGTCGGGAACGGCCGACAAGGCACTCGCCTCGGCGCGTGACCTGCTGCTGCCGCCCGAGCGCTCGTACGCAAGCTGGCAGGAACTAATCGAGGGCGAGCGCGCCCGGCCGGCGGAGGAACGGATCGACTTCGTGTCGATCGTCACGCCCAACCACGCGCACTTCGAGCCGGCGCTGGCCTGTGTCGAGGCGGGCTTCCACGTCGTCATCGACAAGCCCATGGTGCACGACAGCGCGCAGGCAGAGCGGCTGGTCCGCGCCGTGGCCGAGCACGGCGCCGTGTTCGCCGTGACCTACAACTACACCGGCTACCCGATGGTCAAGGAGGCCCGCCACCAGGTCGCCCAAGGGCGCATCGGGACTATCCGCCGGGTCGTGGTCGAGTACGCGCAGGGCTGGCTGTCGGAGCCGATCGACGCCCAGGGCCACAAGCAGGCCGAGTGGCGGACCGATCCCGCCCGCGCGGGAATCGCCGGTGCCCTGGGCGACATCGGCACCCACTGCGAGAGCCTGGTCAGCTACGTCGCCGGGCTGGAGATACGCGAGCTGAGCGCCGACCTGGCCACCTTCGTGCCGGGGCGCCGGCTGGACGACGACGTCAGCGTGCTGCTGCGGTTCGCGCCCGGCGATGGGAGCGTCGCCCGCGAGGACCCGCGGGGCGTCCTCTGGGTGTCGCAGGTGGCCGCCGGCGCGAAGAACCGGCTCACCCTGCGGGTCTACGGCACCGACGGCGGCTTGCTGTGGGACCAGGAGGATCCGGACCGCCTGCTGTTCCTGGACCCCGGCGGCGACGCCACCATCGCCCGCGCCGGCGACCCCGGGCTGTGCGCGGCGGCCGAGCGCGCCACCCACCTGTTCCCCGGAGCGCCGGAGGGGTTCCTGGGCGCGTTCGCGAACATCTACGCCAACTCGGCTGACACCATGCGCGCCCGCCTGGCCGGGCGCGAGCCGACCGAGCTGGAACTCGACTTCCCGGGCGTCGCCGACGGCGCCCGCGGGGTGCGGTTCATGGAGCGCGTGGTCGAGAACGCCGCCGGCACTGCCAAGTGGTCGCCATTCTGACGTGAGCCCTGCCGGGTTCGAGGCGACGGACGCCTACGGCGCGTTCAGCCGCGGGCGGCTCCCGCCGGACCCGTATCCGCTCTACCGGGCCATGCGGGAGAGCGAGCCCGTGCACTGGTGCGACGGGCTGCGCGCCTGGGTCCTGACCCGCTACGACGACGTGCTGGCGGCGAACCGGGACGCGCGTTTCTCCAGCGGCCGGTCGAGCGTCAACATGGGTGCGTTGCCGCCGGCCGAACGCGAGCGCTACCGCGACCTGGGAGAGCACGTCGGCAACTGGCTGGGCTTCACCGATCCGCCCAAGCACACGCGCATGCGGAACCTGGTCGCGGGCACGGTTACCCCGACCTGGCGGACCGACTGCGGCAGCGTATCGCCTGCATCGTGGCGGAGTTGCTCGAAGCGCTGCCCGAAGGGGAGGACGCCGATCTCCTCGTGTCGTTCGCCTATCCGCTGCCGGCGACCGTGATCTGCGAGATCCTCGGCATCCCGGAGGGGCTCCGCTCGCAGTTCCGTCGCTGGGTGGAGGACATCGCCGCGTTCGTGGGCGGCGCCGGCCCGTACCTGCTGGGACTGGCCGAGCGCGCCGACCGCACCGCCGGGAGTTGAGCGAGCTGTTCCGTGAGCTGGTCGGCTCGCGCCGGGCGCGCCCGCGGGACGATCTGCTCACGACGCTGGCCGACGCGCAGGCCCGCGGGCGCCTCAGCGAGACCGAGCTGCTCGGGCTGTGCGTGTTCCTGTTCGCCGCCGGCCACGAGACCACCGTCGGTCTGATCGCGTCGGGCATCGTCACCCTGCTCGGCCATCCCGACCAGCTCCGGCGGCTGCGCGCGGAGGAAGCCCTGATGCCGTCGGCCGTCGAGGAGCTGGTGCGGTACGAACCGCCGATTCAGCAGGATACGCGGCTGCTGACCGAGGACGTGACCGTCCGTGGCCGTCGGCTCGAATGCGGCCAGACGGCGATCCTGGGGCGTGCCGCCGCCAACCGCGATCCTCTTCAGTTCGACGGGCCCGAGCAACTCGACTTGGCCCGCGCCGAGAACCGCCATCTGGGCTTCGGCTGGGGCATCCACTTCTGCCTCGGCGCGCCGTTGGCCCGGGTCGAAGCGTCCATCGCGCTCCGGGCGCTCTTCGACGCGTTCCCGCGCATGGGGCTCATCACGCCGGTCGAGTGGTGGGACAATCTGTCGCTGCGATGCCCGCGGTCGGTGATGGTCGACCTGCGGCGACGCTGAGCGCCGAGTCCAGCGGGTTGCCGTAGTGGGCGTTCCGCTCTCAGTCCGGGGCGGCCCCTCTCGATCGTCGCGTGCCCACCTTCACCAGGGCGCGGGGTTCGAGTTGGCCGAGTCGGTCCAGCAACTCCGGAAGGAGGAGACGCAAGGTATCGAGTCGGTTATTGACGGCGACAAGCACCACTACAGCCATCGGCAATTCGCGGAGATTCTGCTGATATTCGATGTTCTGATCGGCGGTAAGAAAGACATGAAACCGACCCGCGGCGGTTCGAAGCAACTCGCCGTTCTCGAGACCCGACCAACCGTTGTCGGTCACGGTTGAGACGATATGCCCAGGCAGCTCTCGTATCAGACGTCTTGGTAACGACTCATCGAGCAGAATTCGCATGAACGTCCAGATCTAGAGCTGCCCGTGCCATCTCCAGCACGGCGACCGCCTTGGCCCGATCGACAGCAGGGAAGTCGATCAGGAACTGATCAAGGGTGTCGCCGGCTTCCAGATAGTCGAAGAGGTTCTTCACTGGAACGCGCGTGGCCGTGAACACGGGCACGCCGCCCTGGATCCGGGGATTACTGTGCAAGACTGGTTCTTCCATAGTTCGGCCGCACCGGCGATGATGAGTCCAAGTCCATCATACCACTCTTGGCGTCGTCCGCTCGCGCTCCGACGCTGGCGCACCGACTACCATGCGGGCTCGCTTGGCCGTCGACCCGGCACTGATACAGACCGACGCGCCGTCTCGGGATGACTTGCCGCAGGCGCGGTGAACCGACAGACTCGGTGGCATGCGGAGCTCGTAGCTGATGGGTCGATTCCTCGCCCGGCGCTTCGTGACGATGATCCTGCTGGTGTTCGGCATCTCGGTGGTGTCGTTCGTCATTATCGAGTTGCCGCGCGGGGACTTCGTCAGCTACCACGTGCTGACGCTCAAGGCGGCCGGCTTCGAGATGGCGCCGGAGCAGGTCAGTAACCTGCGCGCCCAGTTCGGCCTGGACAAGCCGTGGTACCACCGGTACGCCCGCTGGATCGGCGGCATCGTCCTGCGCGGCGACTTCGGCTGGTCCTTCATCAACAACCAGCCGGTCTCGGAGCTCATCTGGGGCCGGGTGGGGCTCACCGCGCTGATCGCGGTGCTGTCGGTGACCTTCACGCTCGTGGTCGGCGTGGTGATCGGCATCTACAGCGCCGTCCACCACTACTCGGTCTCCGACTACCTGTTCACGGCCTTGGGCTTCCTGGGGCTGTCGATCCCGAACTTCCTGCTGGCCCTGGTGTTGATGTGGCTGGGTTGGTCCTGGTTCGGCATCACGATGGGCGGCCTGTTCTCGCGCGAGTTCCTGCACGCCGAGTGGAGCTGGGCCAGGCTGTGGGACCTGCTCACGCACCTCTGGGTCCCGGTCGTCGTCCTGGGGACCGCCGGAACCGCAGGCACCATGCGGGTCATGCGCGCCACCACCCTCGACGAGCTGGGCAAGCAGTACGTGGTGACCGCCCGCGCGAAGGGCGCGCCGGGCATGCGCGTGATCACCCGCCACGTCTTCAAGGTCGCCATCAATCCGATCCTGTCGACCATCGGCTGGCTGCTGCCGGCCATCTTCTCCGGCGAGGCGATCGTCGCCATCGTCCTCAACCTGCCCACCGTCGGCCCGCTGCTGTTCATCGCCCTGACGACGCAGGACATGTTCCTGGCGGCCAGCCTGGTGTTCATCCTCAGCGTGCTGACCGTCGTCGGCACCCTGCTGTCCGACATCATCCTGGCGGCGGTGGATCACAGGATCCGGTACGACTGATGGCCGATACGAGTGCCCTGGCGCCGATCGGACGCTCGCACGGACAGTTGATGTGGCTGAAGTTCAAGGAGCACCGCGTGGCGCTGGTCTCCCTGTGGCTGCTGGCCGTGCTCTACTTCGTCGCCATCTTCGCCGAGTTCTTCGCCCCGTATGACCCGCGGGTCATCAGCACCAGCGTCAAGGTCAACAGCCCGCCGGAGCTCATCCGCTTCTTCGATCAGGGCCGCCTGCAGCTCCGCCCCTTCGTCTACCACAAGTTCACGGAGGGTTACGACATGGATACCGGGGCGCTGGTGTACCAGGACGACCGCAACCGCAAGAAGGAGGTGCGCTTCTTCGTGCAGGGCGAGGAGTACAAGCTCTGGGGCCTGTTCCGGTCCAGCCTGCACTTCTTCGGCACCGACGACCCGGAGCCGATCAACCTGTTCGGCACCGACGACATCGGCCGCGACCTGCTGTCGCGGACGATCTACGGCGGCCGGCTGTCCATGTCGGTGGGGATGATCGGCGTGCTTGCCAGCCTGGTGCTCGGGACGCTGCTGGGCGGCATCTCCGGCTACTTCGGCGGCGCCGTCGACAACGTCATCCAGCGGCTCATCGAGCTCCTGCGCAGCATCCCGCACATCCCGCTGTGGCTGGCGCTCTCGGCCGCCATTCCCAAGGAGTGGAGCGCCGTGCAGCGCTACTTCTCCATCGTCGTGATCCTGTCGCTGATCGGCTGGACGGACCTGGCGCGCGTGGTCCGCGGCAAGTTCCTGGCGCTGCGCGAGGAGGAGTACGTCATGGCCTCGCGGGCGCTGGGGGCCGGCGGCGGCTGGGTGATCACCCGCCACCTGATCCCGAACTTCATCGGCTACCTGATCGTCTCCCTCAGCCTGGGCGTGCCGGGCATGATCATCGGCGAGACGGCGCTGAGCTTCCTGGGCCTGGGACTGCTACCGCCGGCGATAAGCTGGGGGGTGCTCCTCAAGGAGGCCGAGACGTTCATGGCCATCGCCTTTCACCCCTGGTTCTTCATCCCGGCGATTCTGGTCATCATCGTGGTGCTGGCATTCAACTTCGTGGGAGACGGGCTGCGCGACGCGGCCGACCCATTCGAGAAGTGAGCGAATTGACAACTCAGGAGGTACGCTGACAGGAGACCAGGGAATCTACCGGCGCGTAGTCGAGCGCTCTCGCAGAAATCATCAAGGAGAGATGTAATGAGAAAGTACCTGTTCCTGGCGCTGGCGCTGCTGCTGAGTGCCGGCATGGTGTACGCCCAGTTTCAGGAGGCGCCGGTGCTGGCCCGCGCGGCCGCAGCCGGTGAGATCCCGCCCCTCGCGGAGCGGCTGCCGCCGGAACCGCTGGTGGTGTCGATGGGACCCCCGGACTTCCAGATCGGTCAGTACAAGGACGGCAGTGCCATCGAGACGAACTTCATGGGCCAGGGCTTCTGGTGGCCGGCGGTGCAGTTCGCGATCGAGGGCATCGTCCGCGCTGACACCGAGAGCAAGATTCATCCCAACTTGGCCCGCTCCTGGGAGTGGAACGACGACAAGAGCTCGCTGACGCTGCACTTCGTCAAGGGCGTCAAGTGGTCGGACGGCCAGGCCGAGTTCACCACCGAGGACCTCCGCTTCACCTACGAGGACGTGGTGATGAACACCGACCTCACGCCGACCCCGAACGGCAAGTTCCTGGTGAACGGAGAGCCGTGGCAGATGCACGTGATCGACGACCACACGCTGCGGCTGGACTTCGGCGCGCCGAACCCCTTGGCGCTGCTCTTCCTGTCCCAGCTCGCCCAGGTCGGCCACCAGGGCGGTGACTCCATCTACCTGCCGGCGCACCATTACAAGCAGTTCCACATCGACTACAACGAGGACGCCGACAAGGTCGCCAAGGACAACGGCTCCTCCGACTGGAAGGAGCACTTCAGCAAGCAGCGGCAGCGCTACTGGCTGGGGCAGCACTACCCGGAGGTACCGACCGTGGCGGCGTGGATGCCGGTCGAGGCATCGCCGCAGCTTGTCCGCTGGGAGCGCAACCCCTACTACTGGAAGGTCGACGAGGAGGGCAAGCAGCTCCCCTACATCGACGCCATGAACGCCGAGTTCATGACCAACGGCGGCGAGACCTGGCGCGCGCGCGACATCGCCGGCGAGCTGTTCGTCGGCGGCTGGTATCCGTTCACGGAGCGGCCGCAGTTCGGGGACATCTCGCGGGTCGGCCTGGAGCAGCGCAACATCCCGCGCAACCTCGGCGGCACGGAGATGGTCATCCACCTGAACCTGACGGTGGACGATCCGGTCAAGCGCGAGATCTTCCAGGACACCCGGTTCCGCCGCGCGCTGTCCAAGGGGATCAACCGCCAGCCGATCCTGGACATCGTCTTCGGTCCCCAGGGCGTGGCCGGCATGGGCTACCTGCACGCGTTGCCGTGGCGCGACGCGGAGGTGGAAGCGGCCGAGGCCGACGTGCTGGCCTACGACGTCGACGAGGCCAACCGGCTGCTCGACGACATGGGGCTGACCGAGCGCGACTCGGACGGGTTCCGCCTGATGCCGGACGGCCGGCGGCTGACCATCAACTTCACGATGGACACCATCGTCGAGAACCAGTGGCGCTCCTCCGACCAGACGCAGATCATCGCCCAGCAGTGGAAGGAGATCGGCGTCGAGCTGAACTTCAACCTGGTCGAGCGCAGCCTGCTCACGGAGATGGCGGCCGGCAACGAGCACGAAGGCACGATGTGGGCCATGACCATCCCCTACCTGCAGTACCTGCTCAGCCCGCGGCAGTTCATCCAGGTGAGCTGGTGGGCGCCGCTGTGGGAGCAGTGGTACGCCACGCAGGGGGCATCAGGCGAGGAGCCCCCGCCCGAGTTCAAGGAGTACCTGGACCTGGCCATCGGCTGGGCCGCGGAGACCGACGAGGACAAGGCGCAGCAGATGGCGCGCGACGCCAACATCATGGCCTACGAGAAGGCGCTGTGGCTGGGCGTCGGCGCAGGCGCGCAGCAGTTCACGTTCGTCCGGGACACCCTGGTCAACATGCCGCTGGGACACTTCCAGCCCGACTCGTGGGTGGCCTGGAAGTACTTCCCCGAAGGCTGGTGGCTGGAGTAGGACTGATCGGATAGACCCGCCTCGGCCAAGCCGAGGAGTCCTTTGCAGGGCGCGTGGACGTTTCGGCGTGCACGCGCCCTTTTCTCCGGTTGGGCGGTTCCGTTGACCGTGATCAGGCTGCCTCCTAGACTTGCGCATGGGCCTGACCCACGTCACGACGCGAGTGACCAACCTCTCCGGGGCGGGAACCCCCTACGAGGCTGAGTTTCTGGTCGATACGGGGGCAGTGGATTGCCTGGGTCCCGCCGACCGCCTGCGCGCGGCAGGAATCCAACCGGAAGGCAAGGCCGTGTACGAGTTGGCGAATGGCCAGCCGGTGGAATACGAGTACGGATTCGCTCGCGTCGCGCTGATGGGACAGGAGACGGTCGTGCAGATCATCTTCGGTCCCGAAGACGCAGAGCCCATCCTCGGCGTGGTGGCGCTCGAGAACATGGGAGTCACCGTCGATCCGATCACGAGAGTCCTGCGCCGACTGCACGCCAAGCCGTTGAAGCACCTCGGCTGACACGGTGAGCATGAGTTCAACGGAAGGGCTCCGCAGACCATCCGGACCGAGAGGCACGTCCGGCGGGCCACCCGTTCGTCTGGTGGCCGTGTGTGCGCTGTTCGCGGCCATGCTGGGCCCGGGGTGGGCTTGGGCGGATGCCTCCGGGCCGATGAGAATCGGGCTGCTGCTCGATTTCTCCGGCGCTCCCGAGACGTCGGCGGACAGGCAACGCGCCTTCGACCTGGCCATCCGCCACCTGAACGACGGCGGGGGTGTGCTGGGCCGGCCCGTGCTGGGCGTGACGGCCGACGCCACCCGCCACCCGGCTCCGGCGGTGCGCGCCGCCCGGCGTCTGGTGGAGCAGGAGGGAGTGCATGCCGTCGTCGGCCCCAATGCCAGCGCGGCCGCCTTGCCGGTGGTGGAGGTCGTGACGGGGCCGGCCGGCATCCCCACCATCAGTCCGTCGGCGACATCGCCTCGGCTGACAGATGCGGACGACGACGACTTCTTCTTCCGCACGACCCTTGCCGACACGGCCCAGGGGCCGGTGCTTGCGCGGGTGACGCGGGAGCGCGGCTTCGGCAACGTGGGCCTGATCTACCGTGATGACCCCTACGGACAGGGACTGGCGGACGTCTTCGCGGACGCATGGCCCGGGGCGCTGCGGGCTGTCCCGGTCGCCGATGACCAGCCGACGTACGCTGCCGAGCTGCGGCGGAGCGCCGGCGCCGGGGCTCAGGCGCTAGTGGTGGTCACCTTCGAGGACCAGGCGCTGGCCATCGTCCGGGAGGCGATCGACGAAGGCATCTACGCACAGTTCGTCTTCGCCGACGCCGCCAAGAGAGTCCGGCTGGTCACGGAGATCGGAGGCGCCGCGCTGGGCGGCATGTACGGCACCGCCGGTGCGCCGACTCCCGACAGCGCCGCTGCCGCCGAGTGGGAGCAGTCGTTCGTAGCCGAGCACGGCGGGCTTCCGGCATTCACCTACGTCAAGGAGACCTACGACGCGACGATAGCCGTGGCCCTGGCCGCGCAGGCCGCCGGGAGCCTGGACGGCGCCGCCATTCGGGACCATCTGCGGGCCGTCGGCAGCCCGCCGGGGCAGATCGTTCCGGGCACGCCCGGCGGTGTGGCCGATGCTCTTCGATTGCTGGCGGAAGGCCGGCAGATCGACTACGAAGGGGTTGCCACCACGCTGGACTGGGACGCGAACGGCGACCTGCGGGAAGGCTACATCGGGGTGTGGCGATTCACACCGGACGAAGGCATCGAGGAGGTCGAGACCGTCTTCTTCCGGTATTAGACCCGGCTGTCAGGTGCCCGCCAGGTGCAGCCCGGTCAGGCTCAGCTCGTCGGCGCGGTGGCACGCCACCTCATGCCGGCTGCCCCCGCGCAGTTCGCGCAGCTCCGGCTCGCGTTGCCGGCACTCCTCCTCCGCGTACGGACAGCGGGTGTGGAAGTGACAGCCGGCCGGCGGAGACGACGGATCGGGGATGTCGCCCTTGACCGCCGGCTGCGCCTCCTGGTCCGGGTCGGGGAGGGGGATCGCCGCGAGCAGCGCCTCCGTGTAGGGGTGCAGCGGCTGCTCGCCGAGCACGCCGGCGGGCGCCACCTCGACCACCCGGCCCAGGTACATCACCGCGATGCGGTCGCTGACGTACTGCACGACGGTCAGGTCGTGGGCGATGAAGAGGTAGCTCAGGCCGAGCTCGCGCTGCAGCCGGTTGAACAGGTTGAGCACCTGCGCCTGGATGGAGACGTCCAGGGCCGACACCGGCTCGTCGCAGAGCAGCACCCGCGGGCCGAGCGCCAGCGCGCGGGCGATGCCGATCCGCTGCCGCTGGCCGCCGGAAAACTCGTGCGGGTAGCGGCGCATCACGGCCGGGTCCATGCCGACCAGGTCGAGCAGCTCGGCGACGCGCGCCTCGCGCTCCCTGCGGCGCTTCATGCCGTGCAGCACCAGGCCCTCGGCGATGACGTCGCCCACCGACATGCGCGGGTCCAGCGACGACACCGGGTCCTGGAAGACGATCTGCATGTGGCGCTTGATCGCCTTGAGCTCGTCCCGCTGCAGCGCCACCACGTCCCAGCTCGCGCCGTCGACGGCCAGGCGGATGCTGCCGGAGGTCGGCTCCACCAGCCGCATGAGGCAGCGGGCGACGGTGGTCTTGCCGGAGCCTGACTCGCCGACGATGCCGAGCGTCTCGCGCGCGGCCACCGAGAAGCTCACGCCGTCCACGGCGCGGATGTCGCCCACCCGGCGCCGCAGCAGGCCGCGATGGATGGGGAAGAGCTTGGTGAGCCCCTCGACTTCCAGAACGCTCATTCGTAGAGCCAGCAGGCCACCCGGTGGCCCTCTTCGCTCTCGGTCACCGGCGGCTCGTCGGTGAAGCAGCGCGGCTCGGCGTGCGGGCAGCGGGGCGCGAAGCTGCACCCGCGCCGCTGTCCGTAGGGCGACGGCACCGTGCCCTCGATCGCCTCCAGGGCCGTGCTCTTGGTCACTCCGCGCAGCGGCATCGAGCGCAGCAACCCCTGCGTGTAGGGGTGCCGGGGGCGCTTGAATACCGAGTGGACGTCGGTGAGCTCGACGATCCGGCCCAGGTACATCACCGCCACGCGCTGCGCCATGCGGGCGACCAGCCCCATGTTGTGGGTGATCACCACCAGCGACATGCCGTAGGCCTCGTGCAGCTCCAGCATCAGGTCGACGATCTGCGCCTGGATGGTGACGTCCAGGGCGGTGGTCGGCTCGTCGGCGAACAGCAGGCGCGGGTTGCAGCTCAGCGCCATGGCTATCATCACCCGCTGGCGCATCCCGCCGCTCATCTGACCGGGATAGTCGTCCACCCGCCGCGAGGGAGCGGCGATACCGACCCGGTCGATGAGCTCGACCGCCCGCTCGCGGGCGGTTCTCTTGTCCGTGTCCTGGTGCAGCAGGATCGCTTCGATGATCTGCGCGCCGACCGTCTTGATCGGGTGCAGGGAGTTCATCGGCTCCTGGAACACCATCGAGATCTCGCTGCCGCGCAGCGCGCGCAACTCCTCGTCGTCGGCGCGGTAGCCCGCAAGGTCGACCGTGTCGCCCGCAGCGCGGCGGTAGTGGATGGTGCCGCCTGTGATCCTGCCGAGCGGCTCCGGCAGGATGCGCAGCACCGACTGCGCCATGACGCTCTTGCCGCACCCGCTCTCGCCGACGACGCCGAGGACCTCGCCTTCGTCCAGGGAGAAGCTGACCCCGTCCACGGCTCGGATCACCCCGTCCCGTGTCTTGAAGTGGGTGCTGAGCTCCTCCACTCGCAGGAGCCCGACGTCGCCGGCGGGTGCCGCGTCGGGAGCGCCGCCAGCGGGCCTCGGGCGCATGGTCCGGCGATCGTACCACGCGCCGGGGGCGCGCCCTCAGTCCGTGGCCGTCGCGTGCGCGATCCGGGAGTCGAGCTCGGCCAGCGCTTCGTCGAGCGGCAACTCGAATGCGGCGAGGTAGGTGCGCTGCACGGCGGTGGCCCCGGGGGCGACCGAGCGGCTCACCGCGTCGCTGTGCAGACACGGGTTCTCGGGATTGACGAACAGCATGCCCGCCTGCGGCGATCCGTAGATCGTGGTGTAGCGGGTGTCCTGCATGGGCATGGCGATCCAGGGACCGGTGATGACCTGGGTGCGTGGGTCGTCGGGACTGCCCGGGCGGAACATCTCCATGAATGCGCGGCCCGGGTGGTTTGCCGGCAGGAACCAGTGCCGGGCCGGCGGGTAGCCGTCGCCGCGCAGCAGACGGTCGGCCAGGATCCAACCGCCCGCCACGTTGACCAGGGCCCGCTCGCGCCAGCCCCAGACCAGTCCCCTTCCATGGAAGCGGCAGCAGACGTGGGAGAAGAACGTGGTCGCCGTCTCGGACAGGTTGGTGATGTGGAGCGCGACCTCGACCAGATCGAAGCCGACGACGATCTCCGCCCGGTAACGGACCGGCCCGTCGCGGTCGATCAGGTGGTCGGGCCCGGCGAAGCACGCCCGGTCGAAGTCCGGCCCCAGCGGCCGGCTCTCGGCGGTGTATTCGACGGCGTCGCCTCCGCCGCCGGCCGGCTGCCATCGGTCAGGTACCTCGAAGCCGAAGACGAACCCCTCGCTGGTGCCGATCATCTCCGGGACCGCCAGCGACCACATGCCCAGCGCGCTGTCGCGGTTGCGGCCGAACCACTCATCCCGCCGGTACCAGCCGGGCGGCCGGAAGTTGACCTGGACGTTCTGGTTCGAGCCGAGCACCCCCGTCTCGACGCTGAACCCCTCGGCCACCGGCTCGCGGTGGATGATTCGGTTCCGATTCACGCGTCCTCGGTTCACCAGTCCACGTCCTCGCTGCTGACGAAGCGGGTGACCGGCCGCAGGCGGGGCTCGCCGTCGCGGTAGTGGCGCCGCTGGTAGAGGGGGCAGTAGCGGCCCGGCGGATCGATATCGACCACGTCGTTGCCCCGGCGCGTGAGCACGTAGCGGTGCTTCTCCACGTAGACGACGTCCGTGCGCTCGCCGATGGAAAACGTGAGCGTGGCGCGGTCCGAGGTGCCGACCGGACCGACCCGCGCGTAGCGTCCGTCCCAGGCGAGCTCGCGGCGTGCGCCGTTGACCGTGCACGCCGCCTGTCCGGGAGCCACCCACTCCGGGATGCGGATGGCGAGATCCGCGTCGACCTTCGGCCGCACCTCGACCCGGCCCTGGTAGGGGAGGAAGCTGTCGACGTCCGCCCACCGCGAGGCGTGGTTCATCAGCAGGTTCAAGCGCAGCCGGCCGCCGTCCCGGTGCACGATGCTCTTCCAGAGCTGGTACAGCGTCAGCGCCGAGGTGGCGGTGCAGCAGTGCTGGATGCCGATGCCGTACCTGACGTACCAGTCGTTGACGGCCGGGTAGCCGGCGAACGCGCCGCGGCTGCGCTCGGAAACGGAGTCCGCCGTGCACCACGGCCCGAGGATGCTTTCGGTGGGCAGCAGCTCGGCGGGGGGCGGGTTGTAGGCGTCCGCCTCGGTGATGCGGTCGATCCAGTCCGTGGTCTGGAGCTGCCCCTCGGCGAACATGTTGCGGGTCCACCGGTCGGCATCGTCCCAGTAGTCGCCAAGCCCCAGCTCCGAGAACCGGATCGCCAGCGCGATCATGTCGGCGACGTTGCACAGCTCCGACGCATGCCACTGCACGCTGTTGACGAACTCGGGAAAGTAGCCGACCAGGGGGCCGCCGGGGCCGCCGGGCTGCCAGACGCTGGAAGCGCGCCCCTGCGGGTGGACGCCGAGGTTCCTGACCCACTCGAAGCTGCGGAGCGCGAAGTCCATCATCTCTTCGTCGCCGGCCGACGCCGCGTACTCCAGCATCGTCAGGATGGCGCGCGAGTGCTCGTGGAAGTGGACGGTCATCGCGTCGCCGGGCTCACGCAGGAAGCTGCCGTCCTCGCGGAAGAAGTAGCGTCGCAGGTACCGGAGGTTCTTGCCCGCCAGCGTGAGCGCGGGCTCGTGGCCGAGGAGCCGGTAGGCGTGCACCAGGCCGTAGGGCAGCCGGCACGCCTCGCCGTTCTCCTCGGTGACGGGAGGGTCCGTCGCGGCCGGCCGGTCCTTCACGGCCCGGAACGCGCTGGGCCAGAAGTAAGCGATGTCGCCTTCGTCCACGGCCAGGCTGATCAGCGCGTCCACCATGGCGCACGCCTTCGCGGACCACTCCTCGCCCGCATCCCGCCGCGCCAGCAGGGTCATCGCCGCCAGCGTCATGCCCATGGCGAAGGGATTCAGGTACTGGTCCCTGCCGGGTCCGGTCCGGATCCAGTTCGGAATGGAGACCGCCTCCCACGGCCTGCCACGAAGCGGCAGGTAGAAGAGCCCGTCCGGGCCGATGCAGCGGCGCAGCCGCGTCAGCCAGTCGGCCTCCACCTGCAGGTTCTGCTCGCTGCCGCTGATCATGCGCATGAGCGGCGCCGTGAGCTGGAACTTCGGCTGCACGTTGGCGTCGCTGACGCCGTGGCACAGCAGAGCCGGCTTGACGCAGAAGACGCCCATGAAGTAGATCTCGCGGTCGGCGCCGGCGTCGGTCGCCTCCGTGAGCGGATTGATCACCTGCCGCGCGCGCTCGGCCACGTCGAACGTGTCGGGCACCAGCGCCTCGTAGCGCTCGCCCCGGTAGGGCGGCACCGTCGCGGCGGGCGACTCCGGATTGATGTAAGGGCTCTCGCCAAAATAAAGTGGTCGAAAGGAGGAGCCGATAATCTACTCAGCGACAGTGAACCCCGTCCTCACCGAAGCGGTCAAGACCAAGTTCGCCGCCCTTGATCCGTGGTTCGACGAGCGCCTTCGGCGACGCTGGGCGGCGGTCGAGGCGCGCCAGATGGGCCGCGGCGGCATCGCCTGTGTGGCCGCCGCCACCGGTCTGTCACGCACCACCATTCACACCGGGCTGAAGGAACTTGATGCCAACGAAACAGCCGGTGCGCGACCCGACACCGCGCGCCTGCGACGACCGGGCGCGGGCCGCAAGCCGTTGACCGCCGGCGACCCGAAGCTGGCGCGGGCGCTGGAACGGCTGGTCGATCCGGTCACCCGAGGCGATCCGATGGGGCCGTTGCTGTGGACCTGTAGCAGCGCCGCGCGGTTGGCCGCGGAACTGACTGCCGCCGGTCATCCGGTCAGCGAGCGGACCGTCAACCGGCTGCTGCACGAGTTGGGTTATAGCCTGCAGGCCAACCGCAAGACGCTGGAGGGCGCCCAGCATGCCGACCGCGACGCGCAGTTCAAGCAAATCAACCGTCGAGTGCGCGCCTTTCAGGCCCTGCGGCAACCGGTAGTTTCTGTGGACACCAAGAAAAAGGAGCTGATAGGGGCGTTTCACAACGGCGGCCGAGAGTGGCGTCCGAAGCGCCAACCGGAGCGGGTCAAGGTGCACGATTTCGTCGACAAGGAGCTGGGCAAAGCAATCCCGTACGGGGTCTACGACGTGACCCGTGACAGCGGCTGGGTGAGCGTCGGTGAGGATCACGACACGGCGGTGTTCGCCGTGGAGACGCTGCGGCGGTGGTGGCTCCGTATGGGCCGGGCGGCCTATCCGTTGGCGAAGCGGTTACTGATCACCGCCGACGGAGGCGGCTCGAACGGCAGCCGCAGTCGGCTGTGGAAGGTGGAGCTGCAGAAGTTCGCCGACGCCACCGGGCTACGCATCTCGGTGTGTCACTTTCCGCCGGGGACGAGCAAGTGGAACAAGATCGAGCATCGGATGTTCTGCCACATCACCGAGAACTGGCGTGGGCGGCCGTTGGTGAGCCGGGAGGTGGTGGTGAACCTGATCGGGCATACGAGGACCAAGAGCGGCTTGACGATCCGCTCGGAGTTGGACCACAACAGCTACCCGACGGGGCAGTCGGTGAGCGACGAACAGATGCAGGCGCTGAACCTCAAGCGTGACACGTTTCACGGCGAATGGAACTACATGCTGACTCCCAGACAGGAGTAAACGACCAATTTATTTTGGCGAGACTCCTAAGCGATCGGATCACCCGGCTGCCAGCCCGGATTCAGGTCGTCGCAGGCCTCGCGGTCGGGGACCTGTTCGTCGCTCATCGCCCGGCCAATCTCCTGCGGCTGACAGGTAAGGTCAAGATGTCCGCGGGTCCCCGTGTTCAGTCGAGAATCAGAGTCGCCACCGAGCTCTATGAGTCGACGAGGAGAGCCGTGTGACGCGCGAGCACGTCGAAGTCGGCGTCGTTGTGCAGGATGGGGGCAGCGGCCCGGATGGCGACGGAGGCGATGAGGCAGTCGATGAGGCGGCGAAGGGTGTAGCCTTCCCGGCGACAGCGGCGAAACAGGGCGGCCGCCTCGTCGTAGTCCGCGGATGTCGTGGGAAGCACGACCGCGCGCGCAAGCAAGCGGCGCAGGCGTTCCAGGTGGTGCTCGTCCCGGGCGCCGGCAAGCACCTCCATCCGGATTGCGTCACAGGTCGCGATCTCGCCGTCGAGGAGAGCTTCGACGCGATCACAGATCGGCGATCCGGTCCCGCGCAGGAACTCCACCCATGCCGAGGTGTCGATCAGGATCACGGATTGCGTCTTGACCGCAACTCGTCGAGATCGCCGTCCCAGCCGGATCCGCGCATATGCCGCGCTTCCTCGACGCTGAGGGGTTCCGCCGCCAGCGCTCGGAGTGCGAAGTTGACCGCTGCGCGCTTGGTAGTCAGGGAGTACCGGCGCATGACTTCCGCGCACGCCGCCTCGTCGACATCGATGTTGGTGCGGGACATACACACATCATACACCACAGACCACAGTTCGGCTTGACGAACGGCTGCCGGCAGACAAGCCTCACCGATGACGATGGAACCGGCCCTGCTCGACGACGAACGACGGCGGTTCTTCGACGAGAACGGCTACCTCGTCGTTCGAGGAGCGCTGACACCCGAAGAGCTAGCCGAGTTGACGGCCGCGGCCGACAGGCTGATCGAAGACTTCGAGCGGCCGCCGGGACAGGCGTACGTCCAGCGCCGCCCGGGTGTCGTCGAGGAGCCGGCGTTCCACCCGCTGCTCGCACACTCGTCGACCGTACCGCTGGTGGTGCAGCTCCTGTCGCCCAACCTGCACCTGCACACCGCCGCGATCATCTACAAGTGGCCTGAGGACCAGGCCGATGGCGACGCGCGGACGTGGCATCGGGACATCGGCATGACCGAGGACGTCGGGCACGCTGGGGTGTTCCGCGCGGGCGTCAAGGTCGGCTACTGCCTGACCGACTTCCCCGAGCCGCGTTCGGGCTTCACGCTGTTCGCTCCCGGCTCGCACCGGCTCTCGACTCCCTTGCCGATTCGGAAGGGCGCGGTCGATCCCGACGGGGCGGTCGATCTCTGCCTGAGGGCCGGCGACGCGTTCCTCTTCGAGAACCGCGTCTTCCACAGCACGGCGCCGAACCTGAGCAGGCGAATCTCGAAGGTCGTGATCCTGGGCTACAGCTACCGATGGATGGGAGGGACGCGGGAGAACATGCGCCTCGTCCAGCCCGGTGAGGACGTGCTGCAGGAGGTGGACGCCATCCGGCAGCAGTTGCTGGGCGGTCCGGCGGAGGGACTGATCGAGTGGGAGCGGTTATCTCGGCGAGTGTGCGTTGACGTGCCGAATCGGGTCAACGGCGCCCGCCGGCAGGCCACGTTGGATCACGCGGCTCGTCTCTGTCCGGTTCCGAGCCGGAGGTCAGTTCACGCGACGGTAGTGGCCAGGGTCTCGGGCATGTTTTCCAGGCGGGTCAGCCAACGGTGCATGTCGAAGCTCTCGTCGCCGACGATGAAGCGCCAGAACCTGATGCGGTTGACGTACTCGATGCGGTGCTCGTTGCCATACCACTCGTGGTTCTTGCCGAGCGGGCTGATGACGTCCGGATCGCCGAGGTCGTCGGTGTTCCACAGCTTGAGCTGACGGACGATGGGGTTCATGCGGACCTTGAGCATGTAGCGGGTACGCGCCGTGAGATTGGGCTGGGCGCAGTGCCAGATGCCGTGGTGGCCGACGACGACGGTGCCGGCCTTGCAGACGATGGGCTTCTGGTTGAGGAAGTTCTGGTGGACGGCGATGTCGGACTCGTTGATGCGGCGAAACTGCGATCCGGGGAGAAACATCGTGCCGCCCATCTCGCGCGGGGTGTCGTGGGGGTAGTAGAAGAGCTGGACGTCGAAATGCAGCCGCGTGTCGATGATGGCGTCGGCGTGCCAGTGCTGGGCCTTCTCCTTCCCGCCCTCGACCGTGTGGACGGCGTGGTGGTCATAGAGCGGCTCGCAGCCGACCAGGCTCTGGATGATCCCGCGGACCTCGGGCATGCGCAGCACGGACTGAATCGCCGGCGCGTCCGCGAGGTGATCGTCGACGAACTCCGCCATCGACGTGGCGGGCTGATATCCCCGCCCCCGCTGGATCCGGCCTTCATGCAGCTCCGCGACGGCCGGCCGATTGATCCGGTCGGGAACGAGCTGGTCGAACAGCAGAAACCCGTCCGCGGCGAACTGTGCCACCTGCCTGGTCGTCAGCAGGAATTCTGGGTCGACGGGTTGAGCGAAGACGGATCCGTTCATCATTCGATCTCCACGAGGCGTTCGAGGACCACCTGAAACTTCAGATGGGAGGTATGGTACTCCGTTCCCGGAAGCGCCGGGAACTGTTGCGGCATCTGGATGACGCGCCATCCGTCCTGCATGGCCGCAAGGGCCGAGGCATACGGCGGCTGCTCGGCGTCTCCGGAGCAGTGTTCCCGTTCGCCGGCGCCGTCGTAGATCGACCACGCGCCGACGCGCGACGCGAGATCGGATGTGTACTGATAGAGAATCATCAACCGCTGTCGTAGTTCGGCCATCTTGCGCTCCTCCTGACGGACGTTCTCAGTAATCGTCGAGGATCGCCGGCTCTACTCCCGGCATGGTGTGCAGTTTCCAGATGTCGACCTCGACATCGTTCGATTGGCTCTCGCCCGGAGTGCTGCGTCCGGCGGCGACGATCCGTTTCAAGTCCCCGAGCATGCGTCGGACGACATCCCGCCGATCCGACTCCAGGTTGTGCCGCTCTTCCGGATCCGACTCCATGTCGTAGAGCTGCACGAGCGGCAGCCCTTCCGCGGCGGCTTCGTCGTCCCGTTTGCTCCATCCGCCCGATCCGGGACAGATCACCAGCTTCCACCGCCGGCCGCGAATCGCGAACTTGCCGCTGATGGAATGGTGGATGACGCTCTCCCGGACCGCACGGTCCTCGCCGCGAAGGAGCGGCAGAAGGCTGACGCTGTCCTCGGCGGCCGAATCGGGAAGGGTGTCACCGATGATGTCCGCGACCGTCGCCATGAGATCGGTCAGGCACACAATGTGATCGGTCGTCGAGCCCGGGCTCGCGACGCCCGGCCAGCGGGCGATGCACGGTATGCGGTGACCGCCGTCCCACGCGTCCGACTTGTAGCCGCGGTAGCGACCGCTCGGGAAGTGGCCCTGAGCCTCCATCTCCTCGACGCCGATGTAGGGCGCACACCCGTTGTCACTCGTGAACAGCACCAGCGTGTCATCCGCCACCCCGTACCGGTCGAGCGAGGCGAGCACGCGGCCGAATATGGCGTCGGTCTCCATGACCAGGTCGGCATAGAGGTTGTCGAGCCCGCTTCTGCCGATCCACTCCGGATTGACGGCCAGCGGGGTGTGGGGGGAGGTCATCGGCAGGTAGAGGAAGAACGGCTTGTCGCGACCGACGCTCTCACCGATGAACGCGTCCGCCTTCTTGGCCCACGTCGGCAGAAGTTGCTCGAAGTGCCAGTACGGCATCGCCGGCCCGGGAATGCTCGCCTGGTGGTGTTCGAGCATCCGGGCGGGAAGGAACTCCGAAGGGATGCCGAGGGTCCGGTCGTTCTCGATGTAGCAGAAGGGCGGCCAGTTGGGTACGTCGACGCCGAAGTAGTAGTCGAAGCCGCGAGTCGTCGGACCGCCGGTGGTCGGCCTGGCGAACGCCTCGCGCCAGATCTCGCGCTCCGCGTCGGTCGCCTCGCGGTCGTGCGGAAACACCTCGGATCGGTAGGTGCCGCGATCCGGCAGAAACGCGCCGGTGTCCTCGAAGTCCCAGCCCATGCCCAGGTGCCACTTGCCGATGCAGCCGGTCCGATATCCATGCCGCTGCAGCAGACCCCCCACCGTCAAGCGATCGCGCGCGATCAACGGGTCCCCGAACGGATTGACGATGCCGGCCTGCAACGTGGACCGCCAGTTGTACCTGCCGGTGAGCAGCCCGTACCGCGACGGTGAACAGACCGCGGAGCTCGAATGGGCGTCCGTGAAAGTCATCCCTTCCGCCGCGAGCCGGTCGTAGTTGGGCGTCGATATCCTCCCCTCGGGATTGAGACACGACGCATCCCCGTATCCCATGTCATCGACGAAAAAGACGACGACGTTCGGCTTCATCGTTCACGCTCCGTTGGGCGGCGGCTCATGGCCGCCGGCGGCGAACGGCCTTCCCTGCAGATCGAGCTCCCGTGCCCGCAGACACGCGGTGGCGTGACCGGGGCCGAGCTCAACCAGCTCCGGGGGATCGGCCTTGCAGCGATCCTCGGCGTACAGGCAGCGCGGGTTGAACGGACATCCCGGCGGCGGATTGGCCGGACTCGGCACGTCGCCGCGCAGGACGATGCGGTCCTCCTCCGCCGTGGGATCCATCTCCGGGAGCGCCGACAGCAGCGCTTCCGTATACGGATGGCGGGGGTGGCGGAACACGTCTTCCGCTTCGCCGGTCTCCACGATCTTGCCCAGGTACATGACGGCGACCCGATCGCTGATGTACCGCACCACGCTCAGGTCGTGCGCGATGAACAGATAGCTCAGCTCGAACCGGACCTGAAGATCGATCAGCAGATTCAGGATCTGAGCCTGCACCGACACGTCCAGGGCCGAGACCGGCTCGTCCGCGACCACGAGCCGCGGCCCGGGAGCCAGTGCCCTGGCGATCCCGATTCTCTGTCTCTGCCCTCCGCTGAATTCGTGCGGGAACCGGTCCGCGTACTGGGAGCGCAGGCCGACGACCTCCAGCAGTCGGCCGACCTCGCGGCGCAACTCCTTCCCCTTCATGCCGCGCTGCACGATGAGCGGCTCCCCGACGATCTCCGTAACCCGCATCCATGGATTCAGGGAAGAGAAGGGGTCCTGGAACACGATCTGGACGCCGCGCCGAAACTCGATCATCTCCGGGTGCGTCAAGCTCCAGACGTCCATGTTCTGCCCGTCCGCATGAAAGACGACGCGTCCTGCCGTCGGCTCGTACAGTCCCGCGATCATCCGGCCGGTCGTGGTCTTGCCGCAGCCGCTCTCACCGACCAGGCCCAGCGTCTCCCCCTTCCGCACGGCGAAGCTCACGCCGTCCACCGCCCGAACCTGGCCGACGGTCCTGCGAAACAGGCCCTTCTCGATCGGGAAGTGCTTCTTCAGTCCTTCCACGGACAACAGGCGCCGCGCTTCACCGTCCGCCTGACTCATGCGTCCTGCTCCGGCCGGCTACGTGGCGAACGGGTCGACGGCATCGCGGATCGCATCCCCGAGGAAGTTGAAGCAGAGCACGGTGACGGTGATCATCAGTCCCGGAATCGTCAGCCAGACGTGGCGCACGATGGCGTGAATGCTCGTCGCGTCCTTGATCAACACGCCCCAGCTCGTCATTGGCGGCGTCACCCCCACGCCCAGATAGCTCAGGGCGCTCTCGCCGAGAATGATGCCCGGTATCGACAGCGTGGCGACGACGATGGTGTGGCTGAGGCAGCCGGGCACCAGGTGCCTGGTGATGATGCGCCAGTTGCGGGCTCCCGCCGCGCGGGCGGCAAGGACGTACTCCTCCCCGCGGTACGCCAGGACCTTTCCCCGTACGACCCGGGCCAGCCCTCCCCACCCGATGAAGGAGAGGATCGCCACGATCGTAAGATAGACGTAGTTGGACGGCCAGGTAGGGGGAATCGCGGCCGACAGCGCCAGCCACAGCGGGATGTGCGGGAACGACAGCAACAGCTCGATGAAGCGCTGGATGACGTCGTCGATCACGCCGCCGAAGTAGCCCGACGCGACGCCGAGGATCAGGCCCAACACCACGGTTATGAAGGTTCCGACCAACGGAACCGAGAGGCTGACCTGAGCTGCCTTGAGGATGCGCGACAACAGATCTCGGCCGAGCACGTCGGTACCCAGCAGGAAGAGGGTGCCGCCTTCCTCGATTCCGATGAACC
This sequence comes from Spirochaetia bacterium, assembly GCA_965208175.1. Taxonomy (GTDB): domain Bacteria; phylum Spirochaetota; class Spirochaetia; order SZUA-6; family Bin103; genus CATQHW01. The sequence continues at coordinate 1,086,745 of CBDBOG010000003.1, forward strand.
GCACCCGGGCCGGGATCACGAACAGGACCCGGTACGGCTCACCGCGAACGAAGAAACGAACGCGATAGCGTGTCGACCGGTCCTCATGATAGTTGAGCGCCAGGGTCTCCGGATCCATCTGCCGCTTGTACGCGTAGGTAAAAGGAGCGGTAAGCCTGCCATCGTCGTCGAGCACCCGGATCCGCTGCGGCGGAGCGAACTTGACCTTGCCGTGGAACTCGTCGAACGGGTAGGGACTGAAGAACGGCGCGAAGACGGCCAGCGTGTAGAGGACGATCAGGATGATGCCGCTGATCACGCCCAGGCGGTTCTTGCGAAAGCGGCGCCAGATGGGCAGCCAGAAGCCCGATGCGAGCCCGACATCGAGGTCGACTGCGGGGTGCGGGGCTGGACTCTCCGGCATTCCTGCTTCCTGACTCATGGGTTCTCCATCAACGCCGGGCCGGGGCCGCTTACTCCAGCCGAATGCGAGGATCCAGCCACGTCAGGGCGATGTCGGCCATCAGGTTTCCGAGGAGCAGGAAGATGGCGTAGAACTGCAGGATGCTCGCAGACAGGTAGATATCCTCCGCGAGCAGCGCTTCGAACAGCAGCGGACCGGCGGTAGGCAGGTTGAGCACGATGGCGGTGATCGTCTCTCCGGAGAGCAGTATCGGCAACGACATGCCCAGGCCGCTGACGAACGGATTGAAGGCGATCCTCACGGCATGGCGGCGGACGACGATCCGCTCCCTCAGTCCCTTGGAGCGCGCGGTGGTGACGTAAGGTTGTCCGAGCATGTCGAGCAGGTTGCCCCTCATGACGCGGATGGTGCCGGCCGTTCCGGCCGTGCCGATCACGACGATGGGAATCCAAAGGTTCTTCGCCAGATCCAGCGCCTTCGCAAGGCTCCATGGCGCTTCCTCGTACGCGCGCGAAAAGAGCATGCCGACCGGCTGATCGATTACGAACACGGCGAATATCATCAGGACCAGAGCCAGGAAGAAATTCGGAATCGATAGGCCCAGGAAGCCGACGAAGGTCGCAGCATGGTCGCCGATCGTGTTCTTGTGCGTCGCGCTGTAGATCCCGATGGGAATGCCGATCAGCCAGGTGAACACCAGACTGCCGGCAGATATCCCGAAGCTGAGTGCCAGGCGGTCGCCGAGCAGCGTCGCGACGGGCCGTCCGTGAAGGAGGGAGTGGCCCATGTCGCCGGTGAGGAAGTTCCGAATCCATATGAAGTACTGAATCCACTTCGGCCGGTCCAGGCCGTGCAGCCGCCGGAAATTCTCGGCGAACTCCCGTGCGTACTCATCCCTCATTCCTCCTCCGGACATCTGCGCCATGAGGTGGGTGATGAAGTCGCCGGGCGCGAGCTGAATGATGATGAAGATCACCAGCGACATCAGCAGAAAGGAGATGACCATGGTGAACAGCCGACGGATGAGGAAGACGGTCATGTCAGAGAGTGGCTAGGCCGGAGAGCTTGGGGAGAGACGCTCCGGTCTCTCCCCAAGCGATGACGTGCAACAGACGCCGTTGGAAGACGTCAGGACTTGATGTAGAACTGCTCCGGATGAGCTGACGACTCGCCCTTGAGATTGACGCCGGTCGACGGCACGTTCCCCATCCTGTTGTGGACGACGAAAGGCACGGGAAAGCCCGACGTAACCGCGATTTCCGGGGTGACCTCGGTGGCGACGTACGTCAGGAATTCCTTGAGCTTCTGCGTGTAGCTTTCCGGATCCTGTTGACCCAGAAACTCCTGCTCCATCTCCCAGGCTTTCAGGTACTCGGGCGGCGGATCGTCCAGCCGGCTGCCCATGTGCGTCTCCGGGTTGAAGGCGTTGCCCAGGAACACGTACGGCAGGAAGACCTGCATGGAGGGGCCCCAGTTGGAGTACATCTGCACCTCGCCGGACGTCCGGTTCTCGAAGATGACGGATGCCTGCACGACCTCCATCCTCACGTCGAGGCCGATGTCCTGCCAGTACTTCACGGCCATCTCTCCCAGTGGCAGGTTGGGCCGCAGGTTGCTGGCGTTGTTGAGGATGATGGTGACCTTGCCGCCCTCCGGATACTCGACGAACCCGTCTCCATCGCTGTCCTTCAAGCCCAGTCCTGCCAGCAGCTCTCGTGCGCGGTCCGGCTCATAGCCGCCCCACATCTCCATCGCCGGATCGTGGAAGAACGACTCGGAGCTCAGGGTCGTGCCGGACGCTTCGGCGAGTCCGAAGTACAGGGTGTCGTTCACTTCCTCGCGGTTTATCGCCAGGGACATCGCCCGCCGGAAGTCCACCTCACGCACATACTTCGCGAGCTGCGGATTTCCCTCCGGCTCGATGTTCAACAGGTAGTAGCCTTGCGAAGCTCCGCCCTTCCAGATGCTCACCTTGTAGTCGCCACGCTCCTCGTTCTCCTTGAGGACCTGGTAGCCCGAGAGATCGGTGTAGTGCGTGGACTGGACGTCGACCTCGCCGCGGAACGTGCTGAGCACGCCGGCCTCCACGCTGGAGAACAGCCGGATGCGGATGTGGTCGATGTAGGGAAGCTGGTTGCCGGCGGGATCGACGACCGGGTAGTAGGGGTTGCGGGTCGCGAGGATGCCGTCCACCTCATCGGTGCTGGTGTAGACCCACGCGCCGAGCTGAGGGAGCTCGGAATGCTTGATGAAGCCGGTGGTGTGGGTTCCGCCCGAGCTGCCGCCGAGCAGCAACCGGTCGATCAGGTCCTCCCACGTCGCGTCGGAATTGTGTTCGGGATGGAACTGCTCGTAGTAGTGCTTGGCGTGCACCATTTCGTAGATCGTCACGAGCGTGTGCATGCGCGGGTTGGGAGAGTTGCTGGTGTACTTGACCGCGTTCTCGCCGACCTTCTCGGCCGTCATGTTGGCGCCGCCGTGAATGGTGGCCCAGTGTCCGGGAGGATTCCAGACGTTGGGATTGGTGGAGATCGCGTTCCAGCTCCAGACGATGTCGTCCACCGTGAACGGATGGCCGTCCGACCACTTCAGCCCTTCGCGCAGCCAGCAGGTGACCTCGGTGTAGTCGTCGTTGTACTCGTAGCGCTCGAAGTGGTACGGCTCGTGTCCGGTGAAGAACATCCCGTTCTCCAGGTACGAGTTGATGTCGAACGGTGTGTCGAAGCCGTAGCCGCCCATCTCCGTGTTGAACACGTAGCCATACAGGGTGAAAAAGGCGTTCCGCAGGTTGGTGTCCCACTTGTTCAGGGTGCCGCCGTAGGTGCCGATCTCGGAATGGACCTGGCGGACGAACGGATTCGCCGGCAGTCGTTCTTCGACCGGCGGCAAATCGCCGGCGGCAACCATCTCGGCAAGCATGGGCGCCTCGTTGTACTGCTGCGCCCAAGCCGGCAGCGCCGCCATCATGATGGCCAATGCCAGCGCAAGCGCGAATCTGCAAGCGAATATTCGTTTCATCTCTGCTCCTTCCTGTTTCGTGAAGTGGCGAAAACCGTAAGTGTTACGTCGCGATGCTTACGGTTACCTCGGTCGTTTGACGGAATGCCGATGTGTTCCTAAACCTTGCCTGGGATGTCTCCTCCTGAGCGTTGAAGAGACAGTACGCCGCCGACGCGAGAGAGTGCAAAAGAGTTGGTTGGCGGTAGTGTGCTGCCTCCGAGATGATGTGACTGCAGAGCGTATCGTCGGCCTGGATAGGGGTCAAGGACGCCCGGCCGCGGCGTTGCCGTGGCAGGGTCCGTCGCGTCAGCTCCAGGTCGCCATCTCGGCCCGGAGCCCGGCGTCGATGCCGTCGTTCAGGCAGCGCAGCGCGTTGTCCACCTGGGCGGTGCTGCGCGCTCCGAACAGCGTGCTGCCCACCGACGGGTTCGACACCGTCCACGCCCCCGCCAGGTACGCCATGGACTCGCCGAGCTCGGCGGCCTTCGCGCGCAGCCGCTCCACCACCCGGAAGTTGCGGTCCGAGAAATAGACGTCGCAGTGGGCGGGAGCGACGTCGAAACGCGTCCCGGCAGGCAACCGGCCGCGGTCGCTGGTGTACTTCCCGGTCAGGAACCCGGCGCCCAGGGGGCTGAAGGCCAGAAACGTCACCTGATGCCGATCGCACACCGGCATCGAGCTCCGCTCCTCTTCCGGCCGCGCCAGGTTGTAGATGTTCTCGGCGATCTCGATCCGCGCCCAGCCGTTGCGGCGGCTGATCTCGAGCGCCTCCGAGAGCTGCGCGCCGGTGAAGTTGCTGCACCCGATCGCCTGCGCCCGGCCGGACGCGACCACCTCGTGCAGCGCGTGCAGCGTCTCGTCGAGCGGCACCTCGTCGTCCCAGTGATGGACCATGTACACCGCCACCCGGTCGAGCTGCAGGCGTTCCAGGCTCTGGGCGATGACCTGCTCGATGTTGCTCGGACCGTTGCCCGAGCCCACCTTGGTCATGACCACCACGTGGTCCTGGACGCCGCGGTCGGCCATCCACGTGCCCAGGATGCGCTCCGACTGGACGAACGCCCCCGATCCGCTGCCGCCATACCCTTCGGCCGAGTCGATGCACGTCACCCCGCGCTCGAACGCATGGTCCAGGACCGCGCGCGAGGTCTCCTCGTCGATCTCCCGGCCGAACGTCCCCGAGCCCAGTCCGATCCGGCCGATGCGCAGCGCCGTGCGCCCGACCGGGCTCTGTTCGATCCTGTTCACCACTCGACCGTACCACGCGCCCGGAGCCGAGCGCCCCAATATCGTCGCCTCCGGCTCCGCTATTGGCCCATCCCCACCTCCCTCGGGGTCCGTCGGATGTATCGCTAGCGCGCCACATGCGACAGACTTCGAGGCCGTTGAAGGGCCGCCGGAACGATGGGTATCGTCGCCGGACCGATGGCTTCGAAGGTTGCGGAGATCAGGATGGCATTCGAGAAGGTCGTGGCGGGCGGATCGGTGATCGACGGCACCGGTGCGGCGGCGTACCGGGCTGACGTGGCGATCGCGGACGGGCGAATTGAGGCGGTCGGCGACCTGTCGGCAGCCGAGCGCGGCGAGACGATCGACGCCAGCGGCCAGGTGGTCTGTCCGGGCTTCATCGACATGCACGCCCACTCGGACGTCTCCATGCTCGACGACCCCGGCGGCGAGTCCAAGGCCTACCAGGGCGTCACCACCGAGGTGGTCGGCAACTGCGGGTCTTCGGCGTTTCCGGCCGGGCTGCTGACCCCGGCGGAGTTGCAGGAGATCGCCCCCGTGCAGGTCGTCGAAGGCAGCGCCGTCCGCTACGCGTGGAGGGACTTCGACGGCTGGGCGGAGGCGCTCGAAGGCAGCGGCGTCAGCCTGAACGTGGTGGGGCAGATCGGCCACAGCACCCTCCGGCAGGCGGCGAATGCCACGGAGGCCCGGCCGGCGAACGACCAGGAGCTGGCGTTGATGAAGCGCCTGGTGGCCGAGGCGGTGGAGCAGGGGGCGGTCGCGCTCACCACCCAGCTCACCGGTCCGCCGGCGTCGGCGGCGCCGGCCGGCGAGATCGCGGCGCTCGCGGCGGAAGCCCACCGGTTCCCCGGCGCCTTCTACGCCACGCATGCGCGGCTCCACTCGGGCAATCACTTCAACGCCGTGGACGAGGCGATCGAGATCGGTGAGCTCACCGGCATTCCCGTCCAGTACTCCCACATCGCGCTGATCGACAGCCGTCACCACGGCGAAGGCGGCGAGATGGTGCGGCGCATGGAGGCGGCGCGGGAGCGGGGCGTGGACGCGCTCTACGACGTCTATCCCTATACCGCCGGAGCCTGCGGAATCACCGGGGTGCTGCCCCTCTGGGCGCAGGAGGACGGGCCGGCGGCGGTCCGGCGCCGGCTGGCCGACCCGGACACCTGCGCCCGCATGGCGGAGGAGGTCGCCCGCGGGTTCTGGGGGGGCGTGCCGCTGCCCTGGGACAAGTACGTGATCACCAAGGCCAACCGGGACTCGACGCGCTGGATGGTCGGCAAGGTGTGGACGGAGATCGCAGCCCGGCGTGGCGAGGCCCCGGTGGAGGCGGTCCTGTCGGTGGCCCGCGAGGACCCCTGGCTGGAGGGCGTGGTGCACATCCGCTCGGAAGACGACGTGCGCTACTTCCTCGGCCATCCGCTGGCGATGATCGGCTCCGACGGAAAGGCGGTGTCGCCCGACGGCGTGTGGGGAGCCGGCTCGCCGCATCCGCGCGTCTACGGCTGCTACCCGCGGGTGCTCGGCCGCTACGTGCGCGAGCTCGGGGTGCTCACGCTGGAGGACGCCGTGCACAAGATGACCGGCGCGGTGGCCGACCGGCTTCATATGGAGAGCCGCGGGCGGATCGCGGCGGGCAAGGCGGCCGACGTGGTCGTCTTCGACCCGGACACCGTCATCGACAACGCGACCTGGGAGGACCCGCACCGCTACCCGGACGGCATCGGCCACGTGCTGGTGAACGGCGAGTCGGTGATCCGCGACGGAATCCACACCCACGCCCGCCCGGGGCGGGTGCTGCGCCGTGGCGCCGAGTAGCCACGGCGCTGCCATGCCCGCGGTCCGCGGGTCCTGAGTGCGGCGTGAAGGAGTAGTCGAGGATGGCCACGGAGTTGCACCTGCGCCGGTACGGCGCCACCCCGAATGCCGGCGCCAACAGCATCGAGTCGTTTCGTCGGCTCGCCACCGATGCTTCCGGCCGCGAGGACGTGACCGTGCTGTTCGGGGGCGGCACCTACCTGCTGGGAGATGCGGGCGGCATGACAGAGTTCGAACGGTTCATGCACTCGGCGCTGCCCGGCATGAACTGGGCCGACCCGCCCGACTATGCCCCTTATCCGTTCGGGACGGCGATGTGCTTCGACTCCTGCCGGAACCTCACCGTAGACGGCGAAGGGGCCGTCCTGGTGATGCGCGGCTTCACCCGGCCCGCCCGCTTCGCCAACTGCACCGGGGTGCTGACGGTACGCAACCTGACGATCGACTGGGACCGCCCCTTCTACTCGATCGGCGAGATCCTGAACGCGCGGCCCGCGGCCGCCGGCGAGGAGGGCGGATACCTCGACGTGCGCGTGTTCGACGAGTTCCCGGTGTCCGGGGGCGAGCCCGTGCACATCTTCCAGGAGTACGAGCCCGGCACCCTGCGGCCCATGCGGCGCGAGTTCATGGGCCTGGACTCAAGCGAGCTCGTCGCCCCGCAGACCCTGCGCCTCAACATGAAACGGGGATTCCAGGTGGATCCCGGCAACGCGGTCTGTCTGCGGCATCCCCACTACTGCTTCAACAACCTGGATTTCTCCCACAACGAACAGATCGTCCTCACCGACGTCACCGTCCATGGCAGCGGCGGCTTCGCCTTCGGCGGCAGCCACAACCGCGACGTCACCGCCACCCGCGTGCGCATCGTCCCGCGGCCCGGGACCATGCGGATGATGTCCAGCAACCACGACGGCATGAGCTTCAGCGCCGGCCGTGGCACGGTCGCGTACGAAAGCTGCGCGTTCGAGGGAATGGGCGACGACTGCGCCGGTGCCTCGGGCGACTCCGGGCGCCATGCCTACGTCCGGGAGGTGCTCGACGCGCACACGCTGGTGGCGTACTTCAAGGACTACCACCACGTGCAGGTGTCGGGAAACTCCCACTGCCCGCTCCCGGGTGAGGATCTATTGTTCACCGACCTGGTGGGATTGAACCTCGACTACTGGAACGGGACGGTGCAGGCATCCTCCCTCGATCCTGGCACCGGAGTGATGAGGATCACCCTCGCTGAACGCATTCCGGACACGGTGGCGCCGGGCCATGTCTTCAACAACACCAGCTACTCGTACCGGCTGCGCTACGACGGATGCTACTTCGGTCCCAATCGAAGCCGGGGCGCCATCACGTCGACCAGCGACGTCCTGGTCGAGAACTGCCGCTTCGATCGGTCCGGGGGCACCGCCACGTATGTCTCCACCGAGCTGTACTGGGAGGTGAGCCGCGGCCGGCGCAACATCACGATCCGCAACAACACCTACCACGACTGCGGCAAGGCGGCCGGCAACATGGGGAGCCATGCCATCGCGGTCGACGCCACCGGCTTCCGCCTGTATGGCCACGAGGACGACTTCGGCCCGGCGGGCTTCCACCGCAACATCCTGATCGAGGGCAACACCATGGCCGGTGCCGGCGTGGCCGTCAGCCTCTGCTCCGCGGAGGACGTGGTGATCCGCGACAACCGGATCGAGGGGACCAACCCGGCCATCGCCCTGCACAACTGCCGCAGCGTCCTGATCGAGGGAAACACCCTGCCGGCGGGCGCCGGCGCCGCCGAGGCGGTGCGGATTGGCAGCGGCTGCGACCGGCGAACCGTGACCATCACCTGACGTGGCTGATGGGTCACGCGGGGGTTGGCGGCGAGCGACGGGGCGGTCTCTCGCCGCACCGTCACAGGCTTGCCTGGTGGTGCGGGAGTGACGATCTTGTGGACCCGTGTTCTACGTTGCCCGGAAGAGGACTCGAACCTCCACAGCCTTGCGGCCACTAGACCCTGAACCTAGCGTGTCTACCAATTTCACCATCCGGGCCGGGACGGCAGGGTAGGAAGTGAACCGCCTCGATGTCAACGGTGCGCAGGCCGCCGCGGCGACTCGACGCCGAGCGCCGGCATGCGGTAGCCTCCGTGGCTCGACGGCGCCGGGACCGGCTCCGCCGGACGACGCGTCGGGCGAATCCAGATACAGCAGTCGCAGGGACATACCTCGCAAGGGAGCAGCATGATCGGGATCGGACTCGATTTTGGCACCACCAACAGCACGCTCGCCGTCTGGGAGGCGGACCGCATCACCTACATCGATCTGGACGCGGCGGCGGCCAACCCCAAGATCATGCCTTCGGCGCTGTATCTGGACCGCTCCATGGGGCGCTCGGTGGGTACTGCGGCGATCGACCGTTACCTCGGCGACAACCGCGGGCGGATCGTCCGCCTGAAGCGGGTCAAGGTGGGCCAGATCGCCATGACCTTCAGCACGACCGACTCGCAGCGCGCAGGCCACGGACGCGGCGACACCACGCGCGTCCATCAGGTGTCGGGCTATGACGACACCGAGCTGCCCGGGCGGCTGTTCCGGGGACTGAAGAGCTTCCTCGGCGTGGCCGAGCAGAGCCGCTTCAAGGTGTTTCACCGCAGTTTTCACATCGTGGCCCTGGTCACGCTCATCCTGGCCGAGATCCGCTCGGTCCTGGAGCGGGCCGGGTACGATGTCGGCCGTGGCATCCACATTGGCCGTCCGGTGCGCTACGTCGGCGGCAACGGCGCCAACGACGTCGCCGTGAAGCGGATGACCACCGCCTGCCAGAACGCCGGCTTCGACGATGTGGTGTTCTACCCGGAACCGGTTGCGGCAGGCTTGAGCTATCTGCGGACGGCTTCCGCGCAGCCCGAACACCTGCTCACCTTCGACTTCGGCGGCGGCACGCTGGACCTGTGCCTGCTGTCCACGCGCAACGGCGGCTTCGAGGTGGTGGCCACGCGCGGGCTGCCGATCGGCGGCAATCACATCGACCAGCAGATCATGCGCAACGTCATCTTCCCGGAGCTCGGCGAGGGGTGCGCGGTGAAGAGCTCACTGTCGCGGGCGGAGCCCGATTCGGTGTTCCCGTTCTACCGCTACCAGGACTACCTGCTGAACTGGCAGACCTCCTACATGTCGAACCGCCCGGAGCTCATGGAGAGCATTCTCGCCGGCATCCAGTCCGGTCCCGACGCGCGCCGCAGGCTGACCCGGCTCTGGAAGCTGATCCGCGGCAACGCCGTGTACGCCCTGCTGAGCGCCACCGAGGCCGCCAAGGCCGAGCTGTCCGAGCTGGAGGCGACGGAGATCCGCCTTGACGAGGTCGACCTTCGCCTGCCATTCGATCGCGCCCGCCTTGAGCGGGTGCTGGAGCCGACCATGGAACGGGTCGATGCAACCGCCCGGGCGCTGCTCGCCGATGCCGGTATCGATGCCGATGACGTCGACCAGGTCGTCTGCACGGGCGGATCTTCTCAGCTCGTGCCGGTGCAGCGCTGGCTGGCCGAGGTCTTTCCCGGCCGGGTGGAGGACTTCGACTACTACCGGAGCATCGCCGGCGGGCTGGCGATCGCCAACGCGTGCGAGAGGGAGCTGGCGGCCGTCTAAGCCGAAGTTCCACAGAGGATGTTGCGCAAGGCATTTGAATACATGTAATTAGCAGCAAACGTCAGATGCCGTCCGTGGCTACATCCGAGGCGAGACGCCAAGGAGCTCGAAGCAGCGCTGCTGGAGCGCCGTCGGCTGGGTCATGAGCTGAAAGGTGTCGCGGTCTGCGGCCGCCTGCATGGTGTTCATCGTCAGCGTCCCCAACTCGCTGATCAGGCTGCGGAAGCTGTGCACCGGCAGGTCGTCGGCGGTGCGCTTGCTGGACGCCTTCGCCCGCGCCGCCGGCGAGCGCTGCGCCGGCTGCACCACCGAGGAGCGTTGCTGCGCGGCCGCCTGCGGGTCGTGGTCGTCGAACAGCACCGGCGCCAGCTTGCTGCGCATGTGCCATTCCACGTAGTAGGCCAGCATGCACAGCAGCACATGCGCGCGTACCCGATCGGGGCGCCGGTGGTAGATCGGGCGCACCTTCATGTCGACCGTCTTCAGACTGCGGAACGCGCGCTCGACCTTGGACAGGTCCTTGTACGCGCGCACCGTCTGATCGGCGTCGAGCACCTCGGATTCCACGTTGGAACGCACGATGTACAGCCCGTCGAGTTCTTCCTCTTCGGCGATCTTGTCCTGATCGCGCCGAAACGTGAATGAGTCCTCGCTGATCACGGTGACGAAGTGCTTGGCCACCTTGTGCTGGTTGATCACCTTGCCCACGCGCATGCCGATCGCGGCGGCGCCACGCAACGGCTCCTTGGCGCGCTGGGTGGCCGTCACGATGGGGGCAAGTTTCTGCTCGGTGGCGGCCAACAGTTCCTGCCGCTTGCGCCGCCGTTGCTCGGCCAACACCGGGTTGCGGCACACGATCAGCCGCTCACCCGGGAAGTCAGGACTGCTGATCTCGGCCAGATCCCGGTCGTCGAACAACGACTGCGCCACCTGACCGGCGGCGATGAGCGTGCGGATGGTCGGCGCGCGCAGGGTCGTGATCCAGCGCATGCCGTCGATGCCCTGCAGGTCCTCGCGGATGCGCGCCCCGGTGAGCATGCCGCGGTCGCCGACCAGGACCACCCGCTTGAGCCCGAAGCGGCCACGGATCTTGTCCACCTGCGCGGCGACGGTCTTCGGATCGCTGGTGGAGCCTGAGAAGACCTCGACGGCCACCGGGCAACCGTCTGCGGTGCACAGCAGTCCGAACACGATCTGCGCGGTGCCCTTCTTGCCGTCTCGGCTGTGGCCGCGCTGCGCCAACGGGCAGGTGTGTCCCTCGAAGTAGCTGGAGGTCAGGTCGTACAGCACGAGCGTGTTGTCGCTGAGATGCCGCTTGGCCAAACGCTGCTCGATACCGCGCTGGCGCTGCACCAGCCAGTCCATCGCCTGGTACAGCTCGTTCTCGTCGACTTCGTCCAAGTCCAGCAGGTGGCCGAGGGTGGACACGGCGCTCTCGGGGTGCATGGCGCGGGCGGTGGCGAGCTTGGAGCGGGCGTCGATGACGCGGGCGACGATCATGGCGATGACCAGAGAGCGCAGGCGGCTGGCCGGACGGGCGATGAGGGCAGGGAGGCCGAGTTGCTTGAGGGTGCCGAGGACCGCGGCGACATGGCCGTGAGGGCGGCTGCGCAGGCAGGAGAAGGCGTCTTCGGGATTGACGAGGGTCTCGCCTTTGAGGGCTCTGCGGATGAGATCGATGACGTGGGCGGGGAGGTGGGAGATGTTGCCGAGGGTCTCGTGCTTGACCTTGCCGTCTTCTCGGAAGGTTCTGCGCAGGAGATGGGCATGATAGGTCTTGTCTTTGTAGCGGCGGGTGGTTGTGGCTACGTGGACGGCTCCGTTTCTACTTGGCATCGAGGAGAAGATACTACATATCGAGGGTCGTGTCAACCTAATTAGTGGCTACACCATGCACATTTTGACCCCGTTCGAATGGCATCAAATACCGAAACAGAAAAGAGTTGACCCCGATTTCAGCCGCTGGAACTTCGGTCTAAGAGCCGGAGGCGACGGGTTCGGGGCGCTAGCGCTTGTGGTCGGGCGCGGACTCGTCGGCTTCCTCTGCGGCCGTTTCGGCGGCGGCCTCCGCCCGCAGGAAGTCGGTCACGTTGCGGTGGCCGCCCAGGTCAAGCTCCTCGAAATCGGTGCGTGCGCGCACGGCGTTCAGGATCGCCTCGAACGACTCGAACTCGTCGGAGAGCTCGACGAGCTGGTCCTGGTCGGCCCGGTAGAGGAAGACGCTGCGGCGCCGCTTGTTGGTGGCAAGCCCGGCGCGGGTCAGTTCCGTCCAACGCACGACGGCCTGCTCCTCGCCCATGAAGTCCAGCTCGATCCGGTCATCGAACAGCCGCAGCCGGTTGCGGGACTGCTTCAACAGGTAGCGGAGCACGCGGTAGCCGATCAGGCCGACCGGCGCGACGCCGATCAGAACCGGCCAAGCCTCGGCCAGCAGGGCGACGGCCACGATGATCGCGATCAGACCCGGAGGCAGCAGCAGCGGCACCAGGGCGCGCGGATTGGAGCGAAGCGTGATGCGCGACTGCAGGAGCGCTGCTTCGTTCGCGGGCACGGCGTCCATCTTAGGGGCGCGGCGAGCCTGAAGGGAAGGTCAGGCGGAGGTCCGGGGTGAGTGCCGCTTCGCTATGATAGTGCTATACTTGAAGTAGCGTTGCCGCGGCGCGGCGCTGCCAAACCCCTTCCGCAAGGACATTCGATGAGACGCTTCTTCTCCGTATCGCTCATTCTGGCCCTAGCCGTGCTTCCGGCCGCACTCGGTTTTGCCGACGAGACCGCTGCCGGGCAGGCGGCCGAAGAGGGCCCCGACATGATGTGGGTCACCTGGATCGGCTCCGTGGCCGCACTCGGTTTCTCCCTGATCCTGGCGCTCGCCGTGCTGCGCAAGGAGCCCGGCAACGACCGCATGAAGGAACTCAGCCGCGCCGTGCAGGAGGGGGCGATCGCCTACCTGAAGCAACAGTACAAGGTGGTGACGATCTTCTTCGTGGTGCTGTTCGCGATCCTGGGGGTGATCTCCTGGGGGCTGGGCCTGCTGTCCGGCTTCGTGCCGTTCGCGTTCATCACCGGCGGCTTCTTCTCGGCTCTCGCCGGATACATAGGCATGACCGTGGCGACCCGCGCCAACGCGCGCACCGCCTGGGGCGCCCGCGAGAGCCTCAACGCCGGGCTGCGCGTGGCCTTCTCCTCGGGGACGGTGATGGGCATGACCGTCGTCGGCCTGGGGCTGCTGGACATCTCGATCTGGTGGTGGCTGCTGCGCGCGGTGTTCGACGTCTCGCCGGAGGAGATCCCGCCGATCATGATCACCTTCGGCATGGGCGCATCGGCGATGGCGCTGTTCGCCCGCCTGGGCGGCGGCATCTTCACCAAGGCCGCCGACGTCGGCGCAGACCTGGTCGGCAAGGTGGAGGCGGGCATCCCGGAGGACGATCCCCGCAACCCGGCGTCGATCGCCGACAACGTCGGCGACAACGTCGGCGACGTGGCCGGCATGGGCGCCGATCTGTACGAGTCGTACGTGGGCTCGATCATCGCCACCATGGCGCTGGGAGCAGTTGCCTCGCTCAGCCTGGACTCGATCTCGACGCTGCAGGCGATCCAGGTGCCGGTGTCGATCGCGACCATCGGCGTGCTGTGCTCGATCCTGGGCACCTTCGTGGTGCGCGCCAAGGGGGACGCCAGCCAGGCGGTGCTGCTCGGCGCGTTGCGGCGCGGCACTTACGGGTCGACCGCGCTGATCGCGATCGGTTCCTTCCTGCTGGTGATGTTCACGCTCGGCAGTGAGTTCCTGGGAATCTGGGCTGCCATGATCGTCGGGCTGATCGCCGGCAACGTCATCGGCTACTTCACCGAGTACTACACCTCCGACCACTACAAGCCCACGCAGCTCCTGTCCAACGAGGCGATCACCGGTCCGGCGACCACCATCATCGGCGGCGTCGGCCTGGGCATGCTCTCCACGCTGATCCCGGTGCTCACGGTGATCGGCGCGACCCTGGCGGCATTCTTCCTGTCCGGCGGCGCCGCTCATCCCGGCCTCGGGCTGTACGGGATCGGGCTGTCCGCGGTCGGCATGCTGTCGACGCTGGGCATCACCCTGGCCACCGACGCCTACGGGCCGGTTGCGGACAACGCCGGCGGCATCGCCGAGATGGCCAAGATGGAGCCGCACGTGCGCGAGCGCACCGACGCGCTCGACTCGCTGGGCAACACCACGGCCGCCACCGGCAAGGGCTTCGCGATCGGCTCCGCCGCGCTGACCGCGCTGGCGCTGCTGGCCGAGTACGGCAACAAGATCAAGGAGGCGTTCGAGCAGCTCGACGTGTCGCCGCTGTTCGAGGAGTTCTACTCAGGCCTGGTGGAGATCGTCCGCGGGGCCGACGGCCACATCACCGACGTGGTCATGAACATCAACCTGCTGGACCCGAAGATCCTGATCGGACTGTTCATCGGCGCCATGTTGCCGTTCGTGTTCTCGTCCCTGTCGATGCGCGCGGTGGGCCGCGCCGCCGGCGACATGGTCAAGGAGGTGCGCCGGCAGTTCCGGGAGAAGCCGGGGTTGCTGGAAGGCAAGGACCGCCCGGACTACGCCGGCTGCGTGGCCATCTCCACCCAGGGCGCACAGCGCGAGATGGTGGTGCCGTCGCTGCTGGCGGTGATAGCCCCTGTCCTGACCGGCATCATCTTCGGGCCGTTCACGGTGATCGCGCTGCTTGCCGGGGCGCTGACCTCCGGCTTCGTGCTGGCCATCATGATGGCCAACGCCGGTGGTGCCTGGGACAACGCCAAGAAGTTCATCGAGGGCGGCGCGCACGGCGGCAAGGGTTCGGAGGCGCACAAGGCGGCGGTCGTGGGCGACACGGTCGGAGATCCATTCAAGGACACCTCCGGGCCGTCGATCAACATCCTGCTGAAGCTCATGTCGATGGTCTCGATCGTGTTCGTGACCACGGTAATCGCGCTCAACGACCTGTTCATCCGGATCTTCTCGTAGTACTGCACGCGCTCATTCGATGCGGTAGCCGCGGCCGCGAACGGTGACGATCAACCGCCCGGCCAGGGGCCGGGCGGTGTCAGCCGGCTCCGCGACCGCCGCCAGATGGCGCCGCAGCGCGGTGACGTGCATGTCCACGGCGCGGCTGCGCCGGACCGGCGGCCGCCCCCAGATCGCGTAGAACAGGGCGTCGCGCGTTACCGTCGAGCCGCGGTTTGCAAGCAGCATGCGCAGGACCTCCGCTTCCTGCGCGCCAAGCGAGACCGTGCCCGCCGGTCCCGAGAGCGTCCGTCCCAGCAGGCGCAGGGCGCGGCCGTCGCCGAATCGGGTGAGCGGCTCCGCGGCGCCGATGATGCGCAGCGCGCGCAACTCCAACTCCTCCGGCGTCCACGGATCGCGCAGGTAGTCGGCACAGCCGGCCAGGAACAGGCGCGGCAGTTCGGTGTCAGGGCCGAAGGCGATCAGCGGCCAGGCGGGCTGAATCGGCCCCGTGAGCAGGGGCTCCGCGGCCTCGGCGGGCATCACGGCGGCCACATAGCGGGGGTCACGCGGCGCGGGGGGCTCTTCGACAAGGTCGAGATCGAAACCCTTGATACGCCGGGAATAGGAGTCCATGCGCGCAGCGAGGGCGCCCGACGATGCCATCAGGCAGACTCGCGGCGGATCCCCCAACCCCATGCCATGTCCACAGACGCCCGACAGAGCACGCCTCGGTCGTGGTCAGCCGCGAGACGTGCGCCATGCAGGCGACGCCATACTTGGCGGATGTGCCGGTCGCGTTACCACTCACCTTAAACTCGGCCGAACCCTTTTGTCTATAATAATAGTAACTATTCAGGCGTAGTGGCAGCCCATGGGTCAGCGTAACCACGACCTGAAGATTGTAAGTTGTCTCGGGCGCTGTACGTGTTCGGCATTGCTGGTCTATTCTCGCGGTCGGGAGGGACGCAATGGACGCGAGCTTCAAGCTCACGCGCCAAGAGATAGGTGCGGCCTACGATGCTGGCCGAGACGCGGTCATCGCGTTGATCGAGGCTCTCATCGAGCGTTACGAGCAGCGGATCACGGCGCTGGAGCAGGAACTCCAGGAACTGAAGAAGGACAGCCACGACAGCGGCAAACCGCCGTCGCGAGACAGCTTCGAACGCAAGCAACACAGCCGCACGGCCTCTCGCCGGCAGCGAACCGGAAAGCGTCACGGGGGTCAGCCGAACCATCCTGGTGCGACCTTGAGCCAGAGCGAGCATCCCGACCTCGTCACCGTGCACGCGGTGGACCGGTGCGGTTGCGGACGATCGCTGGCCGACGAGCCGGTGGCCGACTACGAACGTCGGCAGGTGTTCGAGGTGCCGCCGCTGGCGGCGCAGGTCACCGAGCACCGCGCCGAGCGCAAACGCTGCCCGGACTGTGGGAAGATCGCGGTGGCCACATTCCCTGAGCCGGTCCGGCAGCCGGTGCAGTACGGCGAGCGGCTGCAAGCGGTGGCCGCATACCTGAAGAACTACGGGTTGCTGCCGTATCAGAGGGCGGCCGAGTGGTTCGCGGACCTGTTCTCGATCCCGATCAGCGTCGGCACGTTGGTGAACATCAACGCCACCTGCGCCGAGCGCTTGGCGGGCGTCAGCGAGATGATTCGTGAAGCGATCGGCGGCCAGCCGGTGGTCGGCTTCGATGAGACCGGGATGAGCGTCGACGGCCACCTGCGGTGGCTGCACGTGGCGAGCACGGAGCGGCTGACCCACTACGCCGAGCACGCGAAGCGGGGCAAGCAGGCCGGTGAGGACATCGGCATCTTGCCGAACTTCGCGGGGATCGCGCTGCACGATCACTGGCAGAGCTACTTTCGCTATCAGTGTGGGCACGCGCTGTGCAACGCCCATCATCTGCGCGAGCTGACGTTCGTCGAGGAACAGTACCGCCAGCGGTGGGCCGGTGAGCTCAAGGAGTTGCTGCTGAGGATGAACGCTGCGGTGGACCGTGCGCAGCAGCAGGGACGCCGGCGGCTGTACCGGCCTGAGCGCCGACGATTCGCCGCCGAGTACCGCAGGATCATCAACGTTGGGCTGGCCGCCAATCCGCCGCCGCCTCCGGCGCCACCGGGTACGCCCAAGAAGCGGGGCCGCAAGAAGCAGAGCAAGCCGCGCAATCTCCTGCTCCGGTTGTCCGGCCGCTGGCGATCGGTGCTCGCCTTCATGTACGACTTTCGCGTACCGTTCACCAACAACCAGGCCGAACGCGACCTGCGCATGATGAAAGTTCAGCAGAAGATCTCCGGCACGTTCCGCAGCGCTGAAGGTGCAGCCGCCTTCTGCCGGACCAGAGCCTATATCTCCACGATCCGCAAGAACGGCGGCAACGTGCTCGACGCCCTCAGGTCCGTCTTCGAAGGCCGCCCCATGATCCCTCCCTGCCTCAGACCGTCCGCCACGGCTGAATAGTTACTAATAATAAATCAAATTGGATTGATCGTATGTAATGTTTAAGTATCTATAGCGGGATACGGTCACCGGCGCGCGGGACGAGTGGGCGCCAACTCGTCGGCGGGTGCCTCCAGGGAGAGCTGCGAACCGAGCAAGCAGGGTTGATTTGATAATGGATTATCGTTAACATCCATACCATGAGACATCAGAAGATATGGACGTTCGCCGTTGCCGTCATGGCGCTGGCTGGCACGCTGGCCCTTGCCCAGGATCAAAGGGAGGGGCCGGCCGCGGATCTCCTGCCGGTCGTGGCGACCACCAACATCGTCGGCGACATCGTCGCCCGGGTCGGCGGTGACCGCCTGTCGCTGTACGTGATGCTGCCGCCCGGAGCCGATCCGCACGCGTTTCGGGCGACCGCTCGTGACGCCCGCGCGGCAGCGGATGCGGCCATCGTGTTCATCAACGGCGCGGGGCTGGAAGCGGGCTTCCTCGGAGACCTGATCGCGAGCGCCGAGCCGCGGCTCGTGGTCGACCTGACTGCGCATCTGAGCCTCCGGCGCATGGACGACGAGCATGAGGACGAGCACGACCACGACGAGGACGAGCACGACGAGCACGGGCACGACGAGCACGCGCACGACCACGGCGAGTTCGACCCGCATGTGTGGATGGACCCGACCCTGGTCACGGCTTGGGCCGAGGAGATCGCGGAAGCGCTTGCCGAGGTCGATCCCGACCACGGCGCCGAATATGCGGAGCGCGCGGACGCGCTTGTCGGCGAGCTGCATGCGCTGGACGCGTGGGTACGGGAACGGGTGGCCGCGATTCCGCGGGACCGGCGGATCCTGGTCACCGACCACGACGTGTTCGGCTACTTCGCCGACCGCTACGGCTTCACCGTTCTCGACACCATCATTCCCGGGTTCTCAACGGTGTCCGAGCCGTCGGCGCGCCACCTGGCGAATCTGCGCGAAGCGATCGCCGACCACGGCGTGCCGGCGATCTTCGTGGGCCTGACGGTGAGCTCGCACGTGGCGCAGATGATCGCCGACGACCTGGGGATCGAGGTGGTCTCGGTGTACACCGGGTCGTTGAGCGAGGCGGACGGTCCGGCGGCGACGTACCAGGACTTCATCCGCACCAACGTCGAGCGCATCGTCGGCGCACTGTCAGGGAGCTGACGGTCTGCGCGCTACGCCGCCGCCGGACCGGCGAGCTGACCGGCGGCCGGCGTAGCAGACCAATGCATGACCACGCGCGGCATGCGCACGCCGGGCGTGGTCATGGTTGGTCTACGGCGATGCCGCTGATCTCACGCGCTCTGTAACGTTCAAGGAGATACGACATGACAGTCGCCTACGTTTTCGCCACGAACATGGCGTCAACCGTCAAGTTGGCGTCCATGGTATTGCCGCAGCTCGAGGAGGGTACTCACGGCGCAACCGTCGTCGGTATGTTTTTCTTCGACGACAATCTGTTCTGCTTGCGCGACGGCGATCCCATTGGCGAGCGGCTCGCCAAGGTCGCGACTGCCCAGAACATACTGATCATGATGTGTGACCAGTGCGCCGTCCGTCGCAACATGGCCGACGGCACGTTTGAGCAGTGCGGCCGGGGAGAAGTGACGGCCAAAGGCACGGTCGCCGGCGTGCAGGTCGGATGCTTTCCCCAACTCTACGCGGCGCTCGCTCCGAACCCGCCCGACTACGTGATCACTCTTTGAGTGAGGGAACTCAAGTGCCCCTGTCAGAGAGACTTCCCGTTACTGTCCTGTCCGGCTTTCTCGGCGCAGGCAAGACCACTCTTCTCAACAACGTGCTCAATAACCGCGAGGGCATGCGCGTCGCGGTCATCGTCAACGACATGAGCGACGTCAACATCGACGCGTCGCTCGTTGAGCGCGGAGGTGCCGAACTCTCGCGGACCGAGGAGAAGCTGGTCGAGATGTCGAACGGCTGCATCTGCTGCACGCTGCGAGACGACCTGCTCGCCGAGGTCTCACGGCTCGCGCAGGAGAGACGCTTCGACTACCTGCTCATCGAGTCCACTGGGATCTCGGAGCCCATTCCGGTCGCGCAGACCTTCACCTTCGAGGACGAAAACGGTGTGAGCCTGAGTCAGGTTTCGCGCCTCGACACGATGGTCACGGTCGTGGACGCGGCGAGCTTCCTGAGGGACTACGACGCCGCCGAAGCGCTCCAAGACCGCGGTGAGTCGTTGGGCGAAGAAGATCACCGGACGGTGACCGACCTGCTCATCGACCAGATCGAGTTCGCCGACGTCATCGTGCTGAACAAGCTCGATCTCGTGAGCAACGATCAGGCTCTCGAGGTCGAGGCCATCGTGAAAGCGCTCAACCCCGGCGCGAAGATCCTCATGGCGACGCGCGGACAGGTCCCGCTCGAATGCGTGCTCGACACGGGCCTGTTCGACTACGAGAAGGCGGAAACCTCCGCCGGCTGGATTCGAGAGCTTCAGGGTGAGCACACGCCGGAGACCGAGGAGTACGGGATCTCGAGCTTCACCTATCGGACGTCGCAGCCCTTCGACGCCGAGAAGCTGTGGGCGTTCCTGCACGACGACGAGAACTGGACCGGCGTGCTACGCTCGAAAGGCTTCTTCTGGGTCGCCGCTGACCATCGGGTCGCCTACGAGTGGGCTCAGGCCGGCGGGATCAGCGACGTGAACCCCTCCGGGATGTGGTGGGCAGCCGTGCCTCGCGAACACTGGGAGCACCCCGAGGGTCAGCGACCTGACCGGCAGCCGGGCTGGCATCCCCGATTCGGCGATCGCGCGCAGCAACTCGTCTTCATCGGCCAGGATATGCACGAGGCGGCGATACGCGCTCGGCTCGATGCATGCCTGCTTGACGAGCGTCTCGCCTCGGCCGACAGCAAGGCCTGGGCAGGGCTCCGGAACCCGTTTCCGGAGTTTCGCATGGCAGAGGCTTCAACATGACGGTTCGAACGGTTCACTGTTTCCGCCCCCCGCGAGAAACCCGTTAGCGCGCGCTCCCCATGATCCATCCCGAGCCTCAGCGACCGTGCGGAAGCGGTGTCCGGCGGTCCGTCAGCCGCCCGGGGACGTCCCTTGGCTCGTGCTCTCCTGGGACTTGTCTTCGATCTGCCCCATCTTCCGCTTCAGGTCTTCCAGCAGCCTGTCCCCGGACGTGTCACGTCCTTCGAGCTGCCGGAACTCCCGTTCGAGCGCCTTGTCGCCGGCGTCGAGCTGGTCGATCTCCTGCTCGGCGTCCGCCTGCGCTTCGATCTGGTCGACCTTCTTGGCCATGCGGTCGAACGCCTCGAACGCCGACGTATCGCGCGAGGTGCTCAGGGTGGCCTGGATGCGCTGCTGCGCCTCCGCCCGCTTGGCGCGGGCGATCAGGATGTTCTTCTTGCGTTGCGCTTCCTCGATCTTCTGCGTCAGGTCGCGCAGCGATCCCTTGAGCTGCTCGACCGAATCGCGCTGCGCCTGCCACTGGTCCTGATAGCTGGAGACGTACTCGTCGAGCTCCTGCTTGCGGACCAGGGCGCGTTTGGCCAGATCGTCCTGTCCCTCCTGCACCGCGAGGACGGCCCGCTTCTCCCAGTCGTCGGCTTGGGTGCGCTGCTGCAGGAGCTGGCGTTCGAGCTGCTTCTCGTCGGCGATGGCTGAGGCTACCGCCTTCTTGGATTCGATGAGCTGGCCGCTCATGTCCTCGATCAACTGCGTGAGCATCTTCTCGGGATTCTCCGCCTTGCTGATCATGTCGTTCACGTTCGACTTGACGACCCTGCGGAACCGATCGAACAGGCCCATTTCAGCCGCCCTCCGTTTTGACCAGCGGCACGAGCCGCTCATAGTGCTCGGCGACCGACAGGCTGATCGCGTCGAGCGTTGCCTGAAACTCCTCGATGTCGATGGTCTCGCTGAGCAGCGTGTTCATCAACACGACGGAGGTACCTCCCAGGTCGTCGCCTTCCAGTGCGTAGGCGCCATGCAAGAGGTCGGTGCCGTTCAGGCGCAGCAACTCCTCGTAGAGGGCGCAGTGGTCGCCCGGCGGCAGGTCGGCGACCTTGAGCCGGAAGATGATCACCGGTTCCTCGTGCACGACGATTACGTTCTCGACGCCGCGCTCCTCATCATTGATGATCCAGGTGTCGGCGTCCAGCTCGTCGAATGACAGGCCGAGCGTGCGGAGAAAGCTCTCGATTCGTTGTCGGGTCATGCTGCGAATACCTGTGCGCCGTGGTTTATTGCCAGGACCGCCTGGCAGCTCGAGCAGCGGAACCGACCGGGCTTGACGGCGCGAAGCCTGGTCGTACATGTCGGGCACTCGAGCACGTGCGGAAAGAGGACCGCGGGCGCGGCCTGCCCGGGCGAGGCCAGATGCGAAACCGCTTCCTCCACGTCCAGGGCGACGGGAATCAGGTCGGCGAAACCGAGCAGCCGGAAGAGCTCGTGGTCCGGTTCCCGCAGGTTGAGCAGCACCAGATCGCCGCCGCGCCGGCGCAGATGTCGCTGCAGGGCCGCGAACGCCCCGATCGCCGTCCCGGACAGCGTGTCCAGCGCCGTACATTCCAGGATCAGTCGCAGGTAACCGGCCTCCACCACGGCGTCGCAGCGGTCGCGGAACCGGCCGACGTTGGTGGGATCGATCCGGCCGCCGAGATGCAGCACCGCGCAGCCGTCGGCCTCGCCGCTGTCAATATTGCCGAGCGCACGAAGCTGGAGTCCGAAGCCCTGCTCCCGGACATCCGGACCTTCGGTTGGCTGCCCGGCCCCGGGCTCGGAGTTGTCACTCGGCACGGCCCCGAAAGTATAGCCGCGGCCCCGGAGAGCGGTCAATTTCGGGAGGTTGTCCGGCGCGGAAGGATGGAGTGCTACTGGAACCTGATCGCGTTCGCATCCACCGTGCGCCGGTCGCCTGGCTGCACGCTCGCCAGGAGGCTGGCTCGCTCCATGACGTTGCGCAGCTCACGCACGTTGCCGGGCCAGTGGTGCTCCCCCAGCTTCGCGATCGCCCGCGAAGTCAGACGGAGGTGCGGCGGAAGGAAATGGTAGGCAAGCTGGACGAGGTCCTGGAGCCGCTCCCGGAGCGGCGGTACGTGGATCAGCAACACGCCCAACCGGTAGTACAGATCGTCGCGGAAGCGTCCAGCCCCCATCAGATCGGACAGCACGGCGTTGGTCGCTGCGATCGTGCGCACGTCGACCGGCTTCGTGCGTGTTCCGCCGATGCGGGTGACCTCCTGCGCTTCCAGCACGCGCAGGAGCTTCACCTGCAGATCGGTTCCCATCTCGCCGATCTCGTCCAGGAACAGGGTGCCGTTGTCGGCGCGTTCGAAGCACCCGGGTCGGCTGACGGCATCCGTATAGGCACCGCGTTCGGATCCGAAGAGCTCCGTCTCGACTATGGTGGGAGCGATCGCTCCGCAGTTGATCGCCACCCACGGCTGGCCGGCTCTCGGCGAGCTGGCGTGCAGGCTGCGCGCCACCACCTCCTTGCCGACGCCGCTCTCGCCGGAGATCACGACGGGTGAGTTGGCCGGCGCGTACATGGCGACTTCTTCGCGAATGCGCTGCATCTGTGGGCTGGAGCCGATCAGACCGTCCGTGGCCGCGGTGTTCGGCCGCCGGCGCATCGCCACGGCCTGGCGGACCGTGGCGCGCAGCTTGTCGAGCGAGAGCGGCTTGATCAGGTAGTCGACCGCGCCGGCCCGCATGGCCTCCACCACCAGCTCGATGTCGTCGTGGGCGCTGACCATCACCATCGGCGGCGCGTCGGGGCGGGTGTTCACCTGACGCACAAGCTCGATGCCGTCATCCGTCCCCAGGGCGACGTCCATCAGGACCACGTCTGCCTGCTCGGCGTCGATCCGTTCGTAGAACTCCGGCGCCGTGCGTGCGCCGATCACGCGGTACTCGGCGGGAAGGATCGCGGCCAGCGTGTCGTGGATCAGTGGATCGTCGTCCACCAGGAGGATGGTGATCACCGCACCGCCCCGCGTGCCTCCTGGGCCGGCCGTGGCGCGCGATGCCTGAGCAGGCGTACGGCCATGATCGCCGCCACCACCGCGGTCTCCGCCCGCAGCACCGTGGCTCCGAGCGCGCAGCGGCGAAAACCGGCGGCGCCGATGCGATCGAGCTCCGTGGGGGAGAACCCTCCCTCCGGGCCCAGCAGAAGCCACGCCGGCACGGCGGGGTCGAGCGTCTCCGGCAGTGCGACCTCCACGTCGCCGGGTGCAGGGGGATGGAAAACCAGCCTTGCGGCTGCGGCCGGTACCGCATGCAGCATCTCGGGCAGGCGGCGCGGCGCCTCGATCGCCGGCAGCGGGCGCCGTCCGCTCTGCTGGCTGGCGTTGCGCGCGATCCGCTCCCAGCGTGGCTGGCGCGGATGCGCGTGGGCGGCGGGAACCGAACGGTCGGTCACCACCGGAACGATGCCTGCCACGCCCAGCTCCGTCGCCTGCCGGACGATGAGATCCATCGCCGCCGGTTTGACGACTGCCTGGGCGAGCGTCAGGGCAGGGAGCAACCGCGCTTCCCGGCCCTCATCGGCAAGCGGGCGCAGCGCGACGGAAAGCCGGTCGCGGCAGCGCTCGCGCACGGTCATCGCGAATCGAGAGCCGTCCGCCGTGGTGGCTGGGATGCTGTCACCGGGCCCGAGCCGGCGGACATGCGCCAGGTAGTGGAAATCCTTCCCGGTCAGCACCGCCGTGTACGCCGCCGCCTCGCCGGGAACGGCGGCCATGAGCACGCCCTCGGGGATGACGAAGTGCAGCACTCAGCGGGCGCGCCGGCGTTCGGCCGACGCGATCATGACCACTCCCCAAGCGAGGAACCGGCGGCGGCGCTGGCGGGAGTCCCGGCCTGCGCGGCATCGGGAAAGGAATCCGCGCTGACCTCGCCCGTGCGCAGCAGCCTCACCGCCTCGATCAGGGAAGGGTCGTTGACCAGGTCGTAGATCGGCGTCCGCCGGTGGATCCGCGCGATGGTGCGCGCAAGCTGGCGGCGGACCAACTGCTCCTCCAGGTCGAACTCGCTCTGCTCCAGGTCGACCAGGAACCTGCCGATGTCAGCTTCCGTCGGCTCCGGATGGGCGAGCGCGAACCGGATCAGCTGCTTCGACCTGCCGAACTCGCCCAGCGTCTTCTGCTCGTCCTCGCTCAGCTTCGGCTCGGTGATGCGGTGGGGCGCGACACCCACGCCGTCGATCCTGGTTCCGTGGGGGGTGAGGTAGCGTGAGGTGGTGACCTTGACGGCGCGATCGTCCTCGATGCGCATGACCTGCTGCACGGATCCCTTTCCGTAACTCTGCTGGCCGACCAGGTAGGCGCGCTCGTGGTCCTTGAGCGCGCCGGCCAGGATCTCGGCGGCTGACGCCGACACGCTGTCGATCAGCACGACGATGGGAAGATCGGGTTCGACCAGCGTGGCACGCCGTGTGGCGGTGTACTGCTGGTTCTCGTTCTCGACGCGCGAACGGGTCTGCACGATCGTTCCCGCCTCCAGAAACAGGTCGGCGATCTCGACGACGGCCGAAAACAGGCCGCCGCGATTGCCGCGCAGGTCGAGGATCAGCGACCGCGATCGGCCCTCCAGGTCGCGCAGCGCCTCCCGGATCCGGTCCGGGGTCTTGCTGGTGAACTGAGGACTGACGCGCAGGTAGCCGATTCCGGGGTCGATCACGGCGTGGCGGACAGTGGGGACCTCGATGAGCTGGCGGGTGACGGTAACCTCCAGGGTCTCGTTGCCGGCTCGCACCAGCGAAACGCGAACGTCCGTGCCGGGAGAGCCGCGCAGGCGGGCCACGACATCGTCCTGGTCCAGGGTGCCGGCCGCCGTGCCGTCGATGGCCACGATCAGGTCGCCGGCCATGATCCCGGCCGCGTGGGCCGGCGAGCCCACGAACGGCTCGATGACCAGCACGCCGTCGTCGGCGCGGCTGAGATAGAGGCCGACGCCGCCGAACTCGCCGATCGTCATGTCGTTCAACTCGTCGATTTCGTCTTGATCGAGGAACTTCGTGTGGTCATCGCCGACCGCCTCCAACATCCCCCTCAGCGCCCCGGTCAGCAACCGATCGGTATCGGCGGCGGCAGCGTTCACGTAGTTCAGCCGGACGAAGTTGAATACGTCGCGCAGAATGGCGAGGGCCCGTTCCGAATCGCGGTCACGGTTCTGTGCCAGCACCTGGGGCGCCAGGACCATCAGGATGCAGGCGAGCACCGCGGTGGCGGACACGGTCATCCAGAACGTGCGACGTACGCCGAGCCTGATCCGGGCCGGCTCGGTGCCTTTCATGGTCGCCTCCGATTCTCGAAGTGCGCCGGAGCGTGTGTCAACGCGCGATGCGATCTATCATGGATGCGATCTATCATGACGGTCTGATGGACGGAGGCTACATCCCGTTTCCCACTTGGCTGAATCCGGAGATCGTACCCGGATTGCCGCTGCGCTGGTACGGCCTGATGTACCTGGT
Source organism: Spirochaetia bacterium (assembly GCA_965208175.1). Classification (GTDB taxonomy): domain Bacteria; phylum Spirochaetota; class Spirochaetia; order SZUA-6; family Bin103; genus CATQHW01. The sequence continues at coordinate 1,112,711 of CBDBOG010000003.1, forward strand.
GGCGTTCTACCTTACCTATCGGCTGCTGCGCGTGCGCATCGCGGAGCGAGACCTGACCGTCGACAACGAGACGGTGCTCAACCTGTTCTTCTGGGGGATCATCGGCGTGCTCATCGGAGGGCGTCTCATCTCCGTCATCGTCTACGACCCGAGCGGCCACTACCTGCGCAATCCGCTTCAGATCGTCGTTCCGTTCGCCCGCGAGGGGGGCAAGCTGCGCTTCGTGGGGCTGCAGGGAATGGCGTACCACGGCGGCCTGCTCGGGGCGATCGTCGCGGTCGCCCTCTACTGCCGGGCCAAGCGGCTGCCGGTCGCGGAGTGGATGGACATGATCGCGACCTGCACACCGCTGGGCTATACGTTCGGCCGAGTCGGGAACTTCATCAACGGCGAGCTGTTCGGCCGGGTGACCACCGTGCGGTGGGGGTTCGTCTTCCCCGATGCCCCCGGTTTCCCGGCGGAGCAGGAGTGGGTGCGGGAGATGGCCGGGCGGTCCGGGATCGAGATCGGTCCGGAACAGGCGCTGGTGAACCTGGCGCGCCATCCTTCCCAGCTCTACGAGGCTGCCCTGGAAGGGTTGCTGCTGTTCGTGGTGCTGTGGTTCGTGCTGCGGAAGCGCGCACCCTTCCCGGGGGTGCTGTTCTCGGCCTACCTGATCGGCTACGGGGTGGTGCGCTTCGCGGTCGAGTACCTCCGGCAGCCGGACCCCGGTCTGGACTTCCCGATCATGCTGGTACCGGTGGCGAATGCGTCGCAGACGTCGCTGCTCAACTTCACCACCGGCCAGATACTCTCCGCGATCATGATCGGCGCCGGGCTCTTGGCGTTCTTTCTGCTGCGACGGCGCGCGATGGCGGTCGCTCCGGAGGGGAGCAAGCCGGCGACCGCGCCGGGTGCTCGTCCCCGGCCGGGCCGGTCGAGGCGCCGGCGCCGGGCCGCCGCCAAGCGCTCGCTCCGCTAGCGGTGGGCTCGCAGCGACGAACCGGGCGTAAGCGACGCATCGGCAAGAGGTTGCGGCTTGCCGACCGGCGCGCGATGGGCGATACTGGATTTGAACCAGTGACTTCTACCGTGTGAAGGTAGCACTCTCCCGCTGAGTTAATCGCCCATGGACGAACAGTGTACCGCATAGCGCCGCAAACATCACGCCCTCAGCAACTGCTTCCGGCGCTCGCGCAGCCCACGCTGCGGATGCCCGCACGCGCCAGGGCGGACGGCCTCGATCGCGAGTTGATCCGCAAGGCCATCCACTTGCTGGTGGCGCTGGTTCCACCGCTGGCGGCGGTGAATCTGCCCGTCACCATGGGCCTGCTGATGGCGGGAACCCTGTTCTATACGGCTGCCGAGGCGATGCGGCTGACCGGGATCCGCGTGGCGGTAGTGTCGGGGCTTACCGTGGCTGCCGCGCGGCCGGGCGACACCGGCTTCGTGCTCGGACCGGTCACTTTGGGCCTTGGCGCCATGCTGGCGCTGCTGCTGTACCCGCTGCCCGCATCGGCGATCGCGATCTACGCGCTCGCGTTCGGCGACTCGGCGGCCAGCGTGATCGGCATGGCGTTCGCGGGGCGGCACATGCCGCTGAACCGGAACAAGACCGTGCCCGGGAGCGTGGCCTGCCTTGCCGCGGTGTTCCTGGTCACGATCACCCTTACGGCCGACCTCCGCCTGTCGATCGCGGTGGCCGTCGCCGCCATGACGATCGAGGCGCTTTCGGGCCGCGATCTGGACAACCTGCTGGTCCCCGTCGGTGTCGGGATGGTCGTGCAGGCGGTCAGGCTGCTGCCATAGTCTGCGTGACCGGATATGCGCAACATCGGCCTGCTCACCAGTGGGGGTGATGCACCCGGACTGAACGCCGTGCTGCACGGCGCCGCCGCCATGGCGGAAGCGCGCGGCGCGCGCGCCTGGATCATCCCCAACGGCTACGCCGGACTCTACAACCTGGAGCAGATCACGGAGCTGGTGGCGCTGGACGCGGACCGGCGCGACGCGATCGACTGCACGGAAGCCGGGTCGTCGGCCGGGCACTCCCGCGTCAAGATCGCCGCGATTCCCGACGAGAACCGCTACGATCGCATTATCGCCGGGCTGCGGCGCTTCTCCATCGACGGCCTGGTGATCGCGGGGGGCGACGATACCGGCTCGGTGGTCGTCGACCTCGCGGAACGGGGCATCCCGGTCGTGCACGCGCCGAAGACGATCGACCTGGACCTGCAGACCTACTCGGTCGGGGGGGACACCGCGGTCAACCGGATCGCGCGTGTCGTCGACGATCTCAAGTCGACGGGCCGCAGCCACAACCGCGTGATGATCACCGAGGCGTTCGGGCGCTACGCCGGCCACGTCGCGCTGCGCGGCGGCATCGCCGCCGACGCCGACTGCATCCTGCTGCCGGAGGTTCCGGTCGACTTCGATGTCGTCCACGAACACCTGAAGCAGAGATTGATCGGCCGCCTGCGCTCCGCGGGCGGTTTCGCCGCGACCTACACGGTGGTCGTGGCCGAAGGGATGACGAGGGCGGACGGCGGCACGGTTACCGACGACAGCGTCGCCGCGGACGCCTTCGGCCATCGCAAGCTCGCCGGCGCCGGACGCTACGTCCGCGAACAGATCCAGGCGCGACTCGACGACGATGAGGAGATCCGCCATGCGATGCGCGAGCTGGGCATGTACGTTCCGGGTCTCCACCACGCGCCTGAAGCGCGCGATGTCGTGCCCGCGCACTTGGTGCGTTCCGGGACCACGACCGCCTTCGATGTCGGATTCGGCAAGCAGGTCGGCGCGGGGGCCGTGCTCTTGCTGCTGGGCGGCGTCTCGGGGGTGACCGTGAGTTGGGTAAACGGCGATTCGGTGTCGTATCTGCCCACGCGCACGGCGATCACGCAGCACCACGTCGATCCGGCGATCATCAGCCTGTACGAGGAGATGGGGGTCTGCTTCGGCCGCCGCCCACGCCGCTATGCGCCGGAGTTCCGGCAGCTCGACGGCCCGGAGCCGCACTACCTCTGACGGCGGTCCGGCCTTGGGTCGGCCTGCCGGCGCTCGCGCGCGCCGGTCACGACGGCGATCGCGCCGCCGATCGCGACGTCCGCGGCCACGCCCATCGCGGTCAGCAGCGGCAGCACCGGGGCCACCAGGAGGTAACTCTCTTCCAGCCCTCTCCCCCAGCCAGCGGCAAGCAATGCCAGGGCCGCGGTTGCGGCGCCGCCCGGAGCCGCCGGCAGGGCGAAGGCGAGCACCGAGGTGGCGCCGATGATCCACAACACCTCAGCCCAGGCAAGCGGAATGGTCGAATAGGAGCGAACGACAAGGGTGAAGGAGGCGGCGGCCACCATGGCGCTGCCTGCACGGCCGAACATCGCGAACAAGGGAAAGCCCGCGCTTCCCAGTTTGGTCGGAATCCGCAGGTCCGCGGCCCCGTGCCGGGCCAGCGCCGCCAGCGCCGCGTGGTGGTGGCCGGTGCCGACCCCCGTCAGCACCGGCACGGTCAGCCCGGACAACGACGGCACCTCCACCTGCCTGTGTCGGAGCAGGCGCCACCAGAGCAGCAGGCCTCCGAGCACCAGTCCCAGGTCGATCGCCAGCACCAGCACGAGCTGGCCGTAGGGACCGGCGCCGCCCCCTCGCAGGGCGGCGGTCAGCGACGCGCCGCCGAGCAGCAGCGCGATCCAGAGATGGCCGGTGACGAGGGAGTTGATCCGGTAGAAGAGCCGCGACAGCGCCTCGATCAGCTCGGCGATCACGCGGCTCGACCGATCCTCCGGTATGCTCAGGCCGATCACCAGAGCGATCAGGTATACTGGCAGCAACAGCGCCCCGTCGCCGGCCAGTCCGGCAAACAGGTTGGTCGGCAGCGCACGCTGCGCATGCTGAAGAAAGCTCGGCACCGAGGCGGCGGCGCGGTTTACGATGATGATGGGAATCCGATCCGGTGACGCTGCCAGCACGGACAGTACGCCCAGGGACGCCAGGGACACCGTGGCGGCCGCCTGCCCTGCGAGCAACCTGGCGTGGGCGCGCAGCGCGCCGCGGCGGCCCAGCTCGCGCATGCCCGCGACCAGGCCGAAGAACACCATCGGAAACACGAACACCTGCACGGCCCGGACCGCCAGGTCCGCGGCGGTATGCAGGACTGCGGCGACCGGCGGCTGGTGGAGCAGGGCGCCCAGCGCAGCGCCGGCAGCCAGCGCCAGGGTGCCCCGCAGGGCCGGCGTCATCGTTCACTCCAGGAGGCACGCATGAAGGCGGTGATCGTCGCGGCCGGGTATGGAAGCAGGTTCCTGCCGGCTTCGAAGACGGTACCCAAGGAGATGTTTCCGGTCATCGACCGACCCGCGATCGACTTCATACTACAGGAGCTGCGCGACTCCGGCGTCGAGGACATCCTGTTCATCACCTCGCGCCGCAAGCGGGCGCTGGAAGACTACGTCGATCGCGAGGTGGAGCTGGAGCAGGTGTTCGAGTCCGAGGGCGCGGCCGACAAGCAGCGGACGATCGCCGTGCCGCCGGGCCGATACGTCTTCCTGCGGCAGCAGAGGATGCTGGGCACGGGCCAGGCGATCCTGCTGGCCGAGCCGTTCACCGGTGATGACCCGTTCGTGGTCGTGTTTCCCGACGACCTGCACGTCGGCGATCCGCCGCTCACTCGCCAGTTGATCGACACGTACGAGCGCACCGGTTGCAGCGTGCTGGCGGTCGAGCACGATCCTCCCCATCTGGAGCGGTACGGGGTGGTGGCGCTTGCAGACGACGGCCTGCACGTGACCGGCATCGTCGAGAAACCGGCGCCGGGCACCGAACCGAGCCGCGACATCTCGATCGGCCGCTACTTGTATACGCCGGAGATCTACCCGGCCTTGAGGGGCCGCTGGGAACGCCATCTCGGCGGCGAGTTCAACTACACCGAGGGAGTGGAGGAACTGGCACGACAGGGTCGCGTGGTCATCCAACGCATGATCGGCCGCCGGCTGGATATCGGCGCGCCGGCAGGCTACCTGCGGTCCATCCTCGAGTACGCGGCGCGCGATCCGGAGTTGGCGGCGGAGGTCGAGGCCTTCCAAGCCGGCCGCGATACGTCGACTGCCAGCGCCTCGTAACGCGCGGCCTCACCGTCGCGGCCACGCTTGCGCGCGCCGGCGGCGTGGATCAGGCACTTGCGGGCGAGCTCGCGGCGCGCGATGGAGCGTTCAGGCTCCGCCCAGTGATCGGCCGCCACCAGCGGCGCCAGGGCGTCGATGCGAAAGCGTTCGATCTGTCCGTAGCGCTCAGAGAGCTGATCCCCGTGGCCGGCGCGCTTGGTGACCAGCGGCCGGTCGCAGTACGCCACCGGGAAGCGCGCGGTCACGCGCAGCCACAGCTCGTAGTCCTCGGCGATCTCCAGGTCTTCGCGGAACCCGCCGACCTCGCGCAGCACGGCACGGTGCAGGACCACCGTGGATGGCCCGACGATGCACTTGCGGACGGCGTCGGCGAACAGCCACCCGGAGCGCCGGTGGCGTTGGCCGGCCTGTGACACCGGGCGGCCGTCGCGCAGCCAGAGCTCCCGGCTGTGGACGATCGGAATGCCGGGACTCGCGCGCAGCAGCTCCATCTGCAGGGCGAGCTTGTTGGGCATCCACAGGTCGTCGGAATCGAGGAACGCCAGGTAGTCGCCGGTCGCGACAGCCACGCCGGCGTTGCGCACGGCGCCGGGCCGGCCGTTGTGGTCGATGCGGAGCAGGCGCAGGCCGGGCTCCGCGCGCAGGCGATCCGAGGTGCCGTCGGTGGACCCGTCGTCCACGACGATCAGCTCGATCGGGGCATAGCTCTGCGCGCGGACCGAATCGATGGCCTCCATCAACAGGGCGAGGCGGTCGTGCGTGGGGATGACCACCGACACCAGCGGGTGATCGGTCTCTGATCCGGGCGGCATCGCAGGGTAACTATGCAGTACTCTGCACACGTGGCCTCGGGCACGGGACAGGGGAGCGCACCGATCGCCACCGGCGGAGTCACCCGCGTGGCGCTGATCGGCTTCATGGGCGCCGGCAAGTCCTCGGTCGGGATGGCGCTGGCGGTGGCGCTGCGCTGGCGGTTCGTCGACCTGGACCGGGCGATCGAACAGGAGCAGGGGCGGACGATCCGCGAGATCTTCGCCGCGGCCGGCGAGTCGGGCTTCCGGGCAGCGGAGAGCGCCGCCCTGCATCGGCTGACCGGCGCGGAGCAGACGGTCCTGGCGGTCGGCGGCGGAGCGCCGGTGCAGCCGGCGAACCGGGCGTTCTTCCGCGATTGGATGACCTTCTATCTGGCCGCGCCGCTCGCGGAGCTTCGAGAGCGGGCCGGCCGGCCGGGCGCCCGGCCGCTGATGGACCTGCCGCCCGCCCAGCTGCGCGCCCTGTATCAACGGCGCGAGCCGATCTACCAGAGTCTCGGCATCCGCATCCACACCACGCGCAAGCCGGTCGGCGCCATCGCGGCCGCCATCCTGGAACGGCTGCGCCACCCGACGTGATGCGTCACCTGCTGGCACGTCGCTCTGGCCTTCGGCCCTTGAGGAGTGACGGGCGCGGGTCAGCGCCTGCGGCGCTCGAGCTCCGCGTACACCTCGTCGAGCCGGACGCCCTGCGCTTCCAGCAACGCCAGCAGATGGTAGAGCAGGTCGGCCGACTCGGTGACCAACTCCTCCGCCGTGCCGGCGGTGATCACCTCGATCGCCTCTTCGCCCACCTTCTTGCGGATCTTGCCGGCACCCTGCTCGAACAGATAGGCGGTGTAGGAGCGTTCCGGATCGGCTCCCCTGCGTTCCCGGATGGCCGCCGCCAGTGCGTCGAGCACGTCCGGCGGCCGCTCCGGCGGCCGCTCCCGGTTCGTCGCGGCGGCGCCGGTGTCCCGCGGCTCCGTGGCCTCGTCGGCCAGCGCCGCCGCGTACCACGAGTCTCCGCGCCGCACGTCGGCGATCCTGGACGTGCAACCCGGCGCAGGGCGGTACGGCAGTTCGCGGGCGCCATCGGCATCGGTCACCCACAGCGATCGCGATTCGCGCGTCTTGACGTAGGCGCGCTCGTTCATCGCCAGCAGGTCGACCACCGTGCCGCCGGAGATCACGACCAGCGGGCGCACGCCGGCCGGCGAGGCCGTCACGTCGCCCACCGCTCGGTGTCGCCCGGGCGCTGCAGCGCGCCGACCGCGTGCCTCAGATCGACGCGCCGCTCATAGATCGCGGTCCCGACGATTGCGCCGGCGGCGGCGCCCGTCGAAGCGATCGCCGTCAGGTCGGCCTGCGAGCTCACGCCGCCGGAGAACAGCACCGGCAGCCCGGACGCCTGGGCGGCCGCCGTGCCTCCCCCCAGGTCCGGGCCTGCCAGCATGCCGTCGCGGTCGACCGCCGTATAAATCAGTCCGGCGAGCTCCGATCCGCGCACGGCATCGATCAGCGCCCGCTCGCCGCCCGCGGACTCCGCCCAGCCCTTGACCTGCACCTGCCCCAGGCGGGCGTCGATGCCGCCGACCACCCGGCCGGGCCACCGCTCGGCCCAGGACAGGACCTCTTCCGTGCGGGTGGCGAGCGTCGTGCCTACCACCACCGCGTCCGCTCCCAGGTCGAGCAGCGCCTCGGCATCCTCGGCGGTCCGTACCCCGCCGCCGACCTGCACGCGCACGTCGACCGCCTTCCGAATCCTGCCGATCGCCGCGCGATTGCCGCCGCCCCCGCGCGCGGCGTCCAGGTCGACCACGTGGATCCAGAGCGCTCCCTGCTGCGCGAACCCGTCGGCGACTGCCGCGGCGTCGCTGCCGTAGCGGCGTGCGCGTTCGAAGTCCCCCTGCTGCAACTGGACACAGCGGCCGCCCAGCAGGTCGATGGCGGGTACGATGAGCACCGCGGCCTCAGTGCAGCGGGTCGAACGCCTGATTCAGCGTGCGCTCGATGGTGCCCGTGTCGACCGCGCTTTCCCAGAGGCCGGTCAGACGGCCCTGACGGCCCAGGCGGCATATCGCCGCCAGCACCTGCAGGTACTCCGTGCGCTGTGCGGGCGGCGTGGCGAATACGAACAGCAGATGGACCGGTTGCCGGTCGACGGCCGCGAACTCGATGCCGATCCGGGAGACGCCGACCGCGACCAGCAGCGACGACAATCCCCGCAACTCGCCGTGCGAGAGCGCAATGCCGCGTCCGACCGCCGTCGAGTGGATGCGCTCGCGCGCGACCACCGCGTGCTCGATTGCATCGCGATTGGCGTCGCTCAACGCCGGCCAGCGGCTGATCACTTCGTGGATTGCGGCCCATTTATCGCGACTGGATAGATCCGGAACAACCGCAACGGAAGAGACGCAGTCCTGCACCTCGACCCACGTTACACGCGAATCGGCGGCGCGACAACGACGGTGGACGTGGCCGACGCGGCCGTACGCGGCCGTGTTACGCTGCCCCGTGCGCATAGCGGTCGCCTATCGGCCCGGCATTACCGATGGCAGGGCAACGGCGCTGGCCGCGACGCTGGCTGCCGAGGGCATCGGCGGAATCGCGGCGATCCGGATCGTCGATATCCACATCGTGGAGGGCGTGCCGGTGGAGCGCGCGGCGCTGGTGGCCCTCCTGGCGGATGGCGTGGCCGGCATCGCCATCGACGAGGCGCCCCTGGAAGGCGCCGACTTGGTGATCGAGGTGACCTGCCGGCCGGGCGTGCACGACCCCGCCGGCGGGACACTGCGCGAAGTGGTGGGGCTCGTCGCCGATGACCTTCCTCCCGCGGCGACGCTGCAGACGGCCCGCCAGTACCGGTTCCGGTTCGAGGAGGGCGCGGAACCGCCGGCCGGGCGGCTGGCCGAAGCGCTGCACAACCCGCTGGTGCAGCAGGTTACGTCGATCGCCGCGCGCGCGTGGCGACGGGGCGAGCGGCCCCCGGCGCGCTACCCGCCGGTGGCCGCCGAACCGGCTCCCGCCGTCGAGCGGATCGACGTGGCCGCGATGGACGACGGCGCGCTGGCGCGGCTCTCGGACCGCCGGCTGCTGGCGCTGTCGGCGGCGGAGCTTGCCGCCATCCGCTCCTACGCGGCCGATCCCGAGCTTCGCTCGCGCCGGCGCGAAGGCGGGATCGGCGAGCCCCTCACCGACGTGGAGCTCGAGATGCTGGCGCAGACCTGGTCCGAGCACTGCAAGCACAAGATCTTCAACGCCGTCATCGATCACTGCGAGGACGGCCGGACCGAGCGTATCGTGTCCCTGTTCGACACCTATATCCGTCGCACGACCGCGGAGCTGGACGACGGTTCCGGGTTCCTGAAGTCGGTATTCAGCGACGATTCCGGGGTGATCCGGTTCGATGACCGGACGCTGCTGTGCTTCAAGGCGGAGACGCACAACGCGCCGTCCGCGCTGGACCCGTACGGCGGGGCGATCACCGGCATCGTCGGGGTGAACCGCGACATCATCGGCACCGGCCGCGGCGCCAAGCCGATCTTCAACACCGACGTCCTCTGTTTCGCGCCACCGGACACTCCGGAGCGGGAGGTGCCGGCCGAGCTCATGCATCCGCGGCGGATGCTGGCCGGCGTCCATCGCGGCATCGTCGACGGCGGCAATCAGTCGGGGATCCCGGTGGTGGCCGGCGCCTTCCTGTTCGACCCGAGCTTCATCGGCAAGCCGCTGGTGTTCTGCGGAACCGGGGGCGTGCTGCCGGCCCAGGTGGCCGGCGAGCCAGCCTGGCAGGGACGCGTGCGGCCCGGCGATCTGGCGGTCATGGTCGGCGGACGCATCGGCAAGGACGGCATCCACGGCGCGACCTTCTCCTCGCTGGCCCTCGACGGCGGCTCGCCCACCTCCGCCGTTCAGATCGGCGATCCGATCGTGCAGCGTCGGGTGCTCGATCTGCTGCTGGAGGCGCGCGACGCGGGACTGTTCCACGGCATTACCGACAACGGAGCCGGGGGCCTGTCATCGTCGCTCGGGGAGATGGCGCGCGAATCGGGCGGCGTGAGCATCGACCTGGACGCGGCGCCCCTGAAGTATCCCGGTCTCGCACCATGGGAGATCCTGCTGTCCGAGTCGCAGGAGCGCATGAGCCTGGCGGTGCCGCCGGGCAGGCTGGAGGCCCTGCGCGATCTGGCGGCCGATCGGGGCGTGGAGCTCTCCGAGGTGGGCCGTTTCACCGATGACGGCCTGGTTACGGTGCGAGCCGGCGGCGAGTTGGTCGCATCACTCGACCTGGAGTTTCTCCACGATGGAGTACCGCGCATGCGCCTGCGCTCGGCGTGGGAGCCGCCGTCCGCGGTTCGCGTGAAGGCCGATCGGCTGCGTGACGCGCCGGCCCCGGAGGAAGCCCTGCTGGCGCTGTTGGCGGAGCCCAACGTCACCTCCAAGGAGAGCCTGGTCCGGCAGTACGATCACGAGGTACGGGCCGGATCGGTGGTCAAGCCGTTCTGCGGGGTCGCGGCCGACGGGCCCACCGACGGAGCGGTGGTCCGCCCTCGCTATGACAGCTACCGGGGCGTGACCGTCACGCACGGCATCTGCCCGTGGCTGTCGCAGGTCGACCCGTACGCGATGGCGATGTGCGCGGTGGACGAGGCGGTGCGCGCGCACGTGGCGTGCGGCGGCGACCCGGACCGGATGGCGGCGCTGGACAACTTTTGCTGGCCCGACCCGGTCGAGTCTGGCGAGACCCCCGACGGCTGCCACAAGCTGGGACAGCTCGTTCGCGCCGCCAAGGGGCTGCGCCGCGCCTGTCTTGCCTACCGGCTGCCGCTGATCTCCGGCAAGGACTCGATGAAGAACGACGCGTTCGCGGGCGGCCGCAAGATCTCCGTGCTGCCGACGCTGCTGGTGTCACTGATCGGCATCATCCCGGACGTGCGCAGGGCGATGACCACCGACTTCAAGCGGCCCGGAGACCGCCTGTTCCTGGTCGGGGCGACCCGCGACGAGCTCCGCGCCAGCACCTATGATCGGTTGTACGGCGGCCGCCGGCATGGCCCGGATGTCCAGCCGGAAGCTGCGCGAGACGGCTATCGCGCGCTGCACGCGGCGGCCCGCGAGGGGTGCATGGCCTCCTGCCACGACCTCTCCGATGGCGGGCTGGCGGTCGCCCTGGCCGAGTGCGCGATCGGCGGACGGCTGGGCGCCCGCGTACGCCTGGAGCGCCTCGCCGCGCCACCGCGAATCTCGACCACGGCACTGCTGTTCGGGGAGAGCCCGTCGCGGCTGCTGGTGTCGGTGCCGCGTCAGCATCGGGACCGCTTCCTGGCCCTGATCGACGGCCTGGACGGTGCGGAGATCGGCGAGGTGTCGGGCGACGCACGGCTGCACGTGTCCCGGCACGGACGGCCTGTCCTCCGCGTCGCAGTGTCGCGGCTGGCCGCGGCCTGGAGCACCGGTCCGGCCGGAGGCGGTGCCGAACAGTGAAGCCCGTGCGGGTGTGCGTGCTCGGCGGCTTCGGCATCAACGCGGACGAGGAGCTGGCCGCGGCCTTCGCAGCGGTCGGTGCGCGCGCCGACCGCGTGCACGTCACCGAGGTGACGCTGGGGCGCACGCCGCTGGCGGCGTTCGGGATCCTGGCGTTCCCCGGCGGGTTCACCTACGGTGATCACTTGGGCTCCGCGACGGCGATGGCGGCGCTGCTGCGCCGCCGGCTGCGGGCGGAGATCGACCGCTTCCTGGACTCCGGCAGGCTGGTCGTGGGTATCTGCAACGGCTTCCAGATCCTGGTCCGGACAGGGCTGCTGCCGGCGGCCGGCCGGCGCTGGGAGTGCGAGGCGTCGCTGATCCACAACGAGTCGGGCCGGTTCGAGGACCGGTGGGTGCGGGTCGGGTTCGAGGACCGTTCGCCGTGCGTGTGGACGCGCGGACTGAGCGACCTGGAGCTGCCGGTGCGGCACGGCGAGGGCAGGCTGGTGTTCGCCGGTACGAAGGCGCGGCGCCGGCTGGAGGATGCCGGCCACGTGTGTGTCCGCTATCGAAGCGCCACGGGCGGGCCGCCGGCGTATCCCGAGAACCCCAACGGCTCGACCGCGGCGGCGGCCGGGCTGTGCGACGCAAGCGGCCGGGTGTTCGGGCTGATGCCGCACCCGGAGGCGTTCCTCGACCCGGTCAATCACCCGCGCTGGACGCGCAGCATGCCGGCTCGGGCAGACGGCCTGCTGCTGCTTGAGAACGGCGTGCGGCAGGCCGCGGCCGCATGAGCCCGTCTCCGGCCGACGGCCATCGCCACCGTCTGCTCGCCCTGCTCCGCGGCAACGCCGTGCTCTGGGAGTGCCTGGAGCGGGTGGCCGAGCTGGATCTGCCCGGCTGGTACCTGGGGGCAGGCTGCGTGACCCAGACCGTCTGGAACGCCGCCCACGGCAAGCCGCCGGGGGAGGACGTCGACGACCACGACCTCGTCTACTTCGATGCCGGCGACCTCGGTGAGGAAGCCGAGCACGCCGTCGTGACCGGGGCGCAGGAGGCCGTGGCCGGCCTGCCGGTCCGTCTGGACGTCAAGAACCAGGCCAGGGTCCACCTCTGGTACCGGCAACGCTTCGGGTACGGCATCGAGCCCTACCGCTCCACCGAGGCCGCCATCCGCACCTGGCCCACCACGGCCACCGCGGTCGGTGTGCGGCTGACGCGCGGGGGCCCGGTCGTGTTCGCGCCGTTCGGCCTGGCCGACCTGTTCGGGCTCGTGGTGCGCGCGAACCGGGTGCAGGTCACGCCGGCGATCTACCAGGGAAAGGTGGCTCGATGGCGCAGGTTTTGGCCGGATCTAACGGTGCTGCCGTGGGATGACGGCATCGGTGCCCCCCGGCGACCTTGAAGGCAGGCGCCCCGCGTGGCACCGTACGGCCCAGGAGGACATCAGTGGCGCTCAGGATCAACGACGAAGCTCCCGATTTTTCCGCGGAGACCACTCAGGGCCCGATCGACTTCCACGAGTGGATTGGCGACGGATGGGCGGTTCTCTTCTCTCACCCCAAGGACTTCACGCCGGTGTGCACCACCGAGCTGGGCGCCGTGGCGGGTCTCCAGGACGAGTTTGCCAGGCGCAACTGCAAGGTGCTCGGTATCAGCGTTGACGGCGTCAGCGACCACGAAGCGTGGTCGAAGGACATCGAGGCGTCGCAGGGCCATGCGGTGACCTACCCGCTGATCGGCGATCCGGACCTGTCCATCGTGAAGACCTACGACATGCTGCCGGGGGACGCCGGGACGACCTCCGAGGGCCGCACGCCCATGGACAACGCCACGGCGCGGTCGGTGTTCGTGATCGGGCCGGACAAGAAGATCAAGGCGACCCTCACGTACCCGATGAGCACGGGGCGCAACTTCGCGGAGATCCTGCGGCTGCTCGATTCGTGCCAGCTTACCGCCGCCAAGCAGGTCGCGACACCGGCGAACTGGAACCAGGGCGACGACGTGATCATCCTGCCGTCCGTTTCCGACGACGCGGCGAAGGAGACCTATCCGGACGGATGGGAGTCCCCGTTGCCGTACATCCGCATCGTCCCGCAGCCCAGGTAGCCGGCCGTACGGCCGGATTCCGCGTGGCGTCCGGCTTGCCTTGGCGCGCGCCGCGCGCGTACCATACGAAGGCGCGCCATCGTCTGACGCGCGTCGAATCTCCGGGGGCGTAGCTCAGTTGGCTAGAGCGCGTGAATGGCATTCACGAGGTCGTGGGTTCGATTCCCGTCGCCTCCATCGGATCGGTCGCGGCCGGCCCGCCGCGGCAAGCCCGCGCTAAGGACAAAGGATGACAGACTCCATCAAGCAGGCACTGGCGGCGGGTGAGCCGTCGCTGGGTTCGTGGCTCAATCTGGGCTCTCCGCTGGCGGCGGAGGTCATGGCGGCCGCCGGCTACTCGTGGCTGGTGGTCGATGCCGAGCACACGGCGTTCGACCTGGGCCTCATCGCCCACACCTTCCGCGCGACCGAGGCGCGTGGTGCCGTGCCCCTGGCGCGTATCTGGGACCACGACCCGGTCACCATCGGCCGCGTGCTGGACGCGGGCGCCTGCGGGCTGGTGATCCCGCACGTGTCGACGCCGGAGCAGGCCGCCGCCGTCGTGTCGGCCATGCGTTATCCGCCGGCCGGCACGCGCTCACAGGGGACGGGCCGCTGTGTGACGCTGGCCGACGACTACCGGCAGACAGCCAACGACTGGCTGCTGTGCATCCCGCAGATCGAGGATCTGGAAGGGATCGACAACGCCGAGGCGATCGCCCGCGTCGACGGGGTCGACATCGGCTTCCTGGGCCCCGGCGACCTGGCGCTGTCGATGGGGGTGACCGCCGGCGACCCGCGGCACGAAGATGCGCTGCGGCGCTTCCGCGAAGGCTGCGCGCGCGCCGGCGTTCCGTGCGGGATGCCCGTACCGAACCCCGCGGACGTGCCGCGCCGACTGCGCGAAGGATTCCAATTCATCGACATCGCCAGCGACCTGCGCTTCACCGACAGCGCGGCGCGCGCGGCGCTGGCCCAAGCGCGCGGAGGGTAGCGCCCCGAAACCGTCGCCTACGGCTCCGCTTTCGGCCCATCCCCACCTTACGCGTCGGAGTCTGTCGGCCTTCCCGCTGGCGCGGCAAATCCGACAGACTCCTAGTAGTGCCTCAATATGAAAAGGTTGGGAGCCGATGTATAGCGTAGACCATCACGGTCACACTGGGAGGGGTGATAGTGAAGCTGTACATCATCGATTTGGACCTGGCGGAACGTGAGGAACTCACGGAGTTGATGGACAAGGGAACGGTGGCTGCCTACCGGCGCCGGCATGCAGAGATCCTGTTGCTGGCTGACCAGGGAGCAGATGGGCCTGCGTGGCGCGACACCGAGATAGCGAGTCACGTAGGGGTCACGCCGCAGAACGTCGAGAGGATTCGCAAGCGCTGCGTGCTGGAGGGGCTGGAGGCCGCCTTGGGGCGGCGCAAACGCAGCCGTGAGCGGGCTACGGTGCTGGATGGCGAGGGAGAGGCACAGTTGATCGCCATCGCCTGTAGTGACCCGCCGGCAGGGCGGGCGCGGTGGACGCTGCATATGCTGTGCGACGAGTTGAAGCGGCGCCGGATCGTGTGCTCGATCTCCCACGAGACGGTACGCCAGGTGCTAAAAAAAACGAGATCAAGCCGTGGCGACAGGAGATGTGGTGCATCCCGCCACAGGAGAACGCGGCCTTCGTGTGCGGGATGGAGAACGTCCTGCAAGTATATACCCAGCCGTACGATGCAGCGCATCCGGTGATCTGCATGGATGAGTCGAGCAAGCAGTGCGTGCAGGAGGTGCGGCCACCGCAAGAGCCGCGTCCCGGCCAAGTAGCCCGCTACGACGCGGAGTACAAGCGCAACGGGGTGGGACACTTGCTGATGTACTACGCGCCATTCGATGATTGGCGCCGCACCGATGTAGCGACGAACCATGCGGCGCCGACCTGGGCAGAAGGGATGCGCCGGTTGGTTGAAGAAGACTATCCACAGGCGCAGCGGATCACAGTGGTGATGGACAACCTCAGTACGCACACCGGGGCGTCGCTGTACAAGACCTTCGAACCAGAGAAGGCGCGCGCCTTGCTCGACAAGCTGCAGTTCGTGTATACGCCGAATCACGGCAGTTGGCTGAACATCGCTGAGTGTGAGTTCAGCGTGCTGGCACGACAATGTTTGGATCGTCGGATACCAGACATCGACTCCCTGCGCCACGAGGTAGACGCTTGGACGGAAGCGCGCAATCGGGCAAGCGAGCCCGTGCAGTGGCGCTTCACCACCGATGATGCCCGCATCAAGTTGCGTCATCTCTACCCAAATATTAGAGATTGACGGACTACTAGCGCCTACCGCCGCCTGCGCTGGAACAGCGGGTAGATCTTCGACGACAGGTCGATCTTGCGGTCGACCAGCTTGATCACCCGTCCGTAGGCGAAAAAGGATCCGGCAAGCCCGGCGAGGGTGAACACCACCAGCAGCACCGACGCCACCCCCTGCGCGAGCCCCATCTGCGTCAGCCAGCCGACCAGCACGATGGAGATCAGGATCACCACCACCATCATGGCCAGCGAGAACGCGGTGGCGGCCACCATGAAGACGGCCGTGTTCATCGCCTTGTTCATCTGTCCTCCTCGTCATTTTCAGGCACGCACTGCTCCCGGACGCCCTCCGGGTCCATGGCATCATGCCTCGGCCGCGACACCAACCACGAGCTTGCCAGCAGCAGTATGCCGGCGACTACCACCGATGAATCGGCCACGTTGAAGGTCGGAAACCGGCTGAAGCCCAGGATGCCGTAAAACTTGACGTCCACGAAGTCGACCACCCCGTCCGGCCGGGCGACCCGGTCAACGTAGTTGCCGATGCCGCCGCCCATGATCGCCGCCAGCAGCCATCGCTGCCCGCGCGTGAGCTGGTCGGTGGTGAGGTAATACGCCGAGATCAGGCCGATCGCCACCAGCGGCAGGATGAGCAGCAGCACGCGGCGCAAGTCCGCCGGGATGCCGCGCCCGATGCTGAAGGCTATCGCGGTGTTGTGCACGTACGTGAACCGCAGGAAGTCGCCGATCACGGGAACGGGCTGCGCCAGGGGCAGCGTGGCCACCACGATCGCTTTCGCGATCTGGTCGGCGGCCACCACGGCCAGCGTGAGCAGCAGCGGCAGGTAGCGCTCCCTGGCGCTCGGTGGGCTCACAGGCCGGTCGGCAGGTCGATGAAGGTGGTCGCCAACTCGGTGTGAGCGGCGGTGTGCGCCATCATGTTGCGCACGCCCCAGGTCTCGGTCGCGTAGTGGCCGGCGAAGACGACGTTGATGCCGGCCTCCAGCGCCTCGTGATAGACCTCGTGCGAGGCATCGCCGGTAATGTACAGGTCGAGTCCCGCGGCGATCGCTTGGCTGACGATGCGGGTGCCGCCACCCGACACCAGCCCTACGGTGCGGATGCGCTCCGCCCCGAATGGCAGCACCGCCGAGCACCGCTCGCGCCCGCCGAACGGGTCGGCAAGCAGTTCGTCCAGCGTGGCGCCGTCGGGGTAGCGCGCTTCCGGTACGCGGCCGGCCACGCCGATGTCGACCCCGTGGTAGTCGCCGAACGGCCGGCAGTCGGTGAGCCCGAGCGCGGCGGCCATGCCGGCGTTGTTGCCGAGCCGGGGGTGGGCGTCCAGCGGCAGGTGGACGGCGTAGAGGGCCAGATCGCGCTGCATCAGCACGCGGAGGCGCTCGAAGAGCCCGCCGGTAACGGTCACCTGGCGGCCCCAGAACAGGCCATGATGGACGAACAGCAGTTGTGCCTCCTGGTCTGCGGCGCGGCGCAGCACCTCCAGCCCGCAGTCGACCGCGAACGCAACGCGTGCGACAGGGGCGTCTCCGGCGCCTACCTGCAGGCCGTTCGGCGCCGCGTCGGCCGCGTCGGCCGGCGCCATCGGCGCGATGAGTGCGTCACGGACGAATGCATCGAACTCGCTGATCAGCAAGGGAGCGCAGTATAGGTCCGGAAGAGGGGCAGCGGCGAGGCCGCGGGCCTTGTGAGTCTGGTGGCACGAGGAGATGGCCGGCGCCTCCGCCGAGTGCGCGCCTTGTGAGGCAGGCGCCGCGCCGGGATGCGGGCGGAAGGATGCCGGACCGCTCCCGGCCGGTGCCGGGCTCAGGTCCCGAACCGGTTCTGGAGGCGTTCGGCGATCCGGTCGAGGACGGTGGAGTTGAGGTATTCGGGGTCCCGCAGCCTGGCCTTGACGTCGGCGACCAGTTCCGCGCGGACCGTGGGGCTGCGGCTGACGATATCCATGGCTTCCTCAATCTCGGCGACCACGCGGGCTTCCGTTGACAGACTGCCCGGCTCGGCATCGTCGGCGCGAGAGGCGGCTGCCGTCCGGTCGATGTCCTTGAGAATGGAAACCGGATCGATCGGTCCGAGGGAGTCGACGGCCATCTGAGTGCTCCTTCCTGGTGCCCTGACCGCAACGGCTCCACGCCGCGCGGCAGCACACCGCACTGTTCTGTGGCCTCCCCCTCTTGAGGCGAGCCGGCCTCACATGTGGCCGACAGGCCGATATTCGCGCATGGAAGGCATGCCGTCAACCACCCCTGTACGGCTACTAGCGCTCCTTCACCCAGGGCTGCGGCGTCGTGTATCCCAAGTCGGCATAGGGGTCCTCACCGCGCACCTGCACGACGCCGCGAAAGTTCCGTTCGCCGCCCCACGTCAGCCACGTCGATGCGCTGCAATAATGAAACGTGAGGGCCGGGCGGTACCGGTCGCTCCGGTTCTTGCGCGAGCTGTGCAGCAGATAACCGCTGAAGAACAGGACGCTGCCGGCGGCCATCTCGATCGGGATGGCCCCGGTCTCGTCGAAGCCGCGCGCGACTTCATGGCTGTCGACGTCCGGCAGGTCGTGGGCGTAGCGCTCGTAGATGACTCCCGACTTGTGGCTGTCCGGCACGATCCACAGGCATCCATCCACCACCGTCGCGTCGGCCAGCGCGATCCACACGCCGGTCAGCGAGCGGTCGCGAGTCGGGATGGGGTGCTCGTCCTGGTGCCACGGGCTGCCGGCGCCGCCGGGAGGCTTTACCACGAACATGCTCTGCATGCACTTGTAGGCGCCATCCCAGAACGGCACGCAGGCGCCGACGACGTGGTCCAGGACGCGGCAGATGCCGGCATGGGTCATGGCGTCGCGGACGACCGCGCTGTAGACATGCGGCTGCCCAAGGTACATGTGGCGGCCCATGAGCCGTTCGTCGTCCTCGGGCCAGTCGACCGGCTCGATCTCGTCGTGCCAGGTCACCCCCTCGATGGGCGAGCGCGAGTAGTCGCCCCGATTGATCCTCCGCAACTCCCGCCCGATCTCGGCACGTTCGAACTCGTCCACCAGCTCGGTGGCCAGCACGTACCCGCTGTCGATGTAGGATCGCCGCAGTTCGTCGCCCGAGGTCTGCGCCGGATCGAACTTCGGGATCGTCATCGACTGGCCGCCTCCCGCAACCACACCGCCATGCTCCCGGCCCCGCGATGCCCCCAGGCGAAGTAGGGCACCGCGGTCAGATCGCCGTTCGTCAGGACCGTGATGCCGCCGAGCAGGTCGGGCCGCGGCTCGGGCTGCCACTCCGCGGGCGCGTCCAGGGTCAGCTCCCGCACGTCTCCGCCGTTGTCGGCCTGTTCGAGGCAGTAGACCAGGGGACCGCGCTCGAGCGCGACCCTGCCGCGGTCGGCCTCCACTCGATCGTCGGCCTCCACGAATCTGACCGACATCGGCAGCCCGAGCGTGACCACGTCCCCGGAGCGCCACTCGCGGGTGATCTCCAGGTAACCTGCGTCGGTGACCCACGGCGTGACCGCATCACCGTTGACGGCGACCTCGGCATGGTCGGCGTTGGCGTCTCGGTACCGGTAGAGGTCCGAGGGGACCGGCCGCCCTCGCGCCCATCCCGGAAGCCTGAGCCGGACGGTTGCCCGAACGGGCACCTCCGTCTGGACCGTGAGCGAAACGCGTCCGTTCCAGGGGTACTCGGTGGCGAGGCGGAGGTGCAGCGACACCCCGTCCACGGTGACCGTCGCTTCAGCAGGAATGCAGAGATTCACGTACACGCAGTCTTCGCTCGTGGCGAAGACGTAGGAGCCCACGGTGCTGATGAACCGGGCCACGTTGGAGGGACAGCAGGAGCACGCGAACCACGGCTGGCGTTCTGCCGAGCCGATGTTGAAGCCCGTCACGCCGTCGGCTTCGAGCGGATTCGCGTAGAAGAAGTCGGTGCCGCCGAGCGCGACCCCCGACAGCAATCCGTTGTAGAGCGTGCGCTCCAGCACGTCGTAGTGATCGGCGCTGCCGGTCAGGAGGAACAGTCGGCGGGCCCACAGGACCAGCGCAATGGAGGCGCAGGTTTCCGCGTAGGCGCTGTCGTTGGGCAACTCGTAGGGTTCTCCGAAGCCCTCGATCTCCGGGCGCGCTCCGATGCCGCCGGTGAGGTAGAGCTTTCCTCCCACGATGTCGTGCCACAGGCGCAGCACCGCCGCGGCGTACTCGTCAGCGTCCGACCCGCCACTCGCGGGGAACGCGGCTTCCGTCATCGCGATGTACAGGTACACGGCGCGAACCGCGTGTCCCACCGCCTCGGTCTGCTCCAGCACCGGGAGGTGGTCCTGCGAGTATGCAGCGTTGTCGGTGGGGCCGCTGCCGACAGGGCCACCGGTGTCGCCCCTTCCCGCCCTGCCCCTGGCGGCGAGGAAGAAACGGGCAAGCTCGGCGTACCGGCGCTGCCCCGTCTTCCGCGCCAGTCGCATCAAGCCGATCTCGATCTCCTGGTGGCCGGGCACGCCACCAGCGCGTCCGGGCCGAACGTGTCCGCCACGAAGTCGGCGCCCTTCGTCGCCACCGCAAGGAGGTTGTCCTTGCCCGTCGCATCGGCATACGCCACCGCCGCCTCGTAGAGATGTCCGACGTTGTACAGCTCGTGGCCCTGTCGCAGGTTCGACCAGCGTTCCGGGCCCGCTGACGCACTCCCGACGTGCGCCCCGGACGTCCGAATCGTGTACAGGTAGCCGTCAGGCTCCTGCGCCGCGGCGATCCGCGCGATCAGCTCGTCCGCCTGGCGCTCGAGGTCGGGATCCCGGTTCTGCGCAAGCACGGTAGCAACTCCCTCCAGCGCCTTGAAGACGTCGGAGTCGTTGAAGTGCAGGCCTTCGAACAGTGCGGGATCCGCCGCGGCCGCAGCATCGAAGTTGCGCAGGCGTCCGGTGTCTTCGCATCGCGACAGGCAATAGGGCACGGTCCGGTCGGCGTTGACGGCTACGCGTGTGGCCCACATCCCGGTCTTCAACGCGACTCGGGTGGCAGGAACTGCGTGGATCGATGTTTGCTGCTTCATCTGTACCAACCGAGGGAACGACCCATGCCTGAAACACTACCCGACGGACCGACGGACGACCAGTTTGACGACCCACTGAATACACCTTAGCTTGCGCCTTGGGGTAGTCCCGAGAATCCGGGAGATCTCGAATAAACGATGGAGTACGAACTGTCTGGTATTTCACAGCCCGAGGAGGCTCCTGATGTCGGGGCGAAGATTGGCCTCGGGGCCCCGCGTGTCGTGATGGCGGCGCCTCTGGGCGACACGAGCTGGGGTTCGTTCAATTTTCCGAACATATGGCGTCTGCGCGACGGACGGCTGGTTTGTGCCGTGACGATTGGCCAGGACGAGATGTCGTCGGATGCCGACTATCACTATCTCTGGTACATCTCGGACGATGAGGGCGAGCATTGGACGCACGCCGTCGTTGACGAGAACGAAGCGGAAAGCTTTCTCCGCGAGAGGATCACCCTTTCCAGTGGCCGTCAGCTTTACTACAAGCCCAAAATGGTCTCTGTCGACAAGCTCGGCTGCGAGCCGGTTCCCCGCTTCCAGGGGATCGGCTGGAAGGGCATGAACGTTTACTACCGGCTGGGGGAAATGGACACGGAATGTCGTTCCCTCGACATGTACAGCCGTGCGCCCGGAGAGAGCACATGGCGGAAGGAGAGGGCGATGATGGACCCCGACATCATCGTTCCGGCCTACAAGGAGACGGTCCTCGAGAAGGACTCGGTCCTGGGACCGACACACTCGGCCATCGGTACGCACCTCAGAAGGATGATTCAGTACGTGGGAGACGATCGACTTCCCGCTCTGGGTGTACAAGAGATCCAGGACGATCAGCCGCCGCACCTGGACCCCTTGGATCGCCCGGGGTTCAGCATCCACAACGCTTCGTGGGGTGTCTCCCCGGAGGAGCTTACGGCCTCCCGCGCCCGGAATCTGGCGATTCGCGTACAGATACCATCGCCGCTCGGTTGTCGGCTGCACGACTACCCGCTGCTGCCGATTATGGAACTCGCCGACGGAACGCTGATGACCACGAGCTACTACTTTCCAGCTCCTGCAAGCGGTATGCGGATCATCCGGAAGAACGGCGAACTGGATACGGGAAGCAAATCCAACCTCTTCAAGAGCGTCGATAGCGGCGCGACCTGGTCGTACCATTGCAGTGTTCCGTTCGAGAAACTCGGAGAACGCCAGGTCGTTCTGGCGCACATTACGCCGAATATGCCCCGGGGCAACTGGGCCGCGATGTTGCGCACGACGGGCGATGAGAGCACGGAGAACTCTCCGCTGATGGCGACTCGCTCCTACGACCAGGGGCAAACCTGGAGCACGCCCGAGGCGATTCGGCCCTCCAGCGTGAATCCCGTTGGTGGGCTGCTTCCGAACGGGGTCGCCTTCAGGATGTACGGCAGGCCGGGGCAGTACATGACGTTCTGCACCGACGGTGAGGGGAAGGAATGGGGCAACGATGTCACCCTCACCCACGGCGGGTCGTGCGCGAATAGCTGCACCTACATAACGGGCGCGAATCGCCTCATGGTCGTGTACTCGGACTACGCCTATCGAGATGCACGGAATCGGCGGAGAAAGGCCATCGTCTCCCGTCAAATCGTTGCCGAGTGATGAACACGGATTTGTTACGGCTTTCAAGGAGACGGTCGTCGATCAGGATCCCATCGACCATCTGACATGCCGGTCTGCAGCGGGACATTCAATCCGGTCTGGTCAGCGGCGCGTTGAAGGGATAGCGTTTCATTCACAGATGCCAGCCGCCGGAAACCTTGAGATTCTCGCCCGTGATGTAGGAGGTGTCGGGGCGCAGGAAGAAGGCGATCGCCGCGTTGAGGTCGGCGTAGGTTCCGTAGCGCCGCTTGGGGATCGCGCCGGGCCCGCCGGGCGGCTTGGTGACCGAGTTCTCCATGATGCCGGGCGACACGGCGTTGACGGTGATGTCGCAGTCGGCGGTCGCCGCGGCCAGGCTTTTGGTCAGGATCAGGATGCCGGTCTTGCCGACCATGTAGGGCGCGAGGGTGGGCTGCGGGGACAGCTTGTCCGCTGCGGAATCGGCGATGTTGACGATGCGTCCGTACCCGGTGCGGCGCATGTGCGGCAGCACCGTCCGGCAGACCAGGAAGGCGGCGGTGACCGTGGTGCGTATGGCCCGGTCCCATTCCGCGGGCTCCACCCGCTCGATCGGCTTCACCTGGAAGGTGCCGACGTTGTTCACCAGCAAGTCGAGGCGGCCGCTACGCTCGACGATGCGCTCGACCATCGCCGAGACACTGTCGGGGTCGGTGAGGTCGGCGGCCTCCGCGTGGCAGCCGGCCGCATCGCCGCCCAGGCGCTCGGCCAGTTCGCGTGCCGCGGCGGCGCTGGTGTGGTAGTGGACGGCGACCGCCGCGCCGCGGGCGGCCAGGTGCTCGGCGATGGCGGCGCCGGTGCGGCGCGCGGCGCCGGTGACCAGCGCCACCTGGCCGGCGAAGGGCCGGTCGGCGGAGGACGGTGCGGCGGGGGCCGTCACGGCAGCACCCGGCAGACGATCTGCCGGTAGGTGGTCCGGTGCCGGCGCGGGCCAAGCGGTTCACCGTCGGCGGGATGGGCTAGGTCCGGCGCGATATCCAGCAGCGGCACCAGCATGAAGTCGCGCTCGGTCAGGCCCGCGTGCGGCACCGTCAGGCGCCCGTCGCCGATCACGAGGTCGCCGTACAGCAGAATGTCCAGATCGATCGTCCGCGGGCCGTAGCGGACGGCGCGGGTACGGCCGAGCGCGCGCTCGATCGCCTGCAGCCGTCCCAGCAGGGCGTGCGGAGGGACCTCGGTCCGCACGCCGACCACCAGGTTCAGGTAGGGCGCCTGCGCAGCCATTCCCCACGGACGGGTGAGATAGGTGGGCGAGATGCAACAACGATCGGCGACCGCCTCCAGCCGCGCCAGCGCCGCGGCAAGGTTGGGACGTGGATCGATGTTGGATCCGCAGGCGATGAAGACCTGCCTCGTGCTCATCGGCGCTTCACTCCGGGTCACCCGCCGAACGCAGGGCGCGCAGGGTGGCGATGATCTCGGGGTCGTGCGTCCGGATCCAGGCAGGCCTGATCGCAAGCAGCAGGTGGGAGAGGATGATGCGGCTGGTCAGGCTCTCCTTGCGCGGGCAGTTGATCAGCACTGGGTAGCCTGTCTCCCCCAGCCTGCGGGCCGCCTCGATCGCCTGCATTTGCAGCTCGATCTTGCGGTAGTCGTCCAGCTCGGGGTGGACGATGCCGGTGTTCGGGTCCACGTACACGTCGCCGGCCCCGGCCGCCCGCGCGGCATCGGCGCGCGCCGACAGGCTGGCGGCGATGCGCTCCGCGCCGTGGTTGACCGGGGCGGTTTGGCGCATCCGCTCAGGATCCCCGTAGGGCAGATTCACCAGCACCAGGGCGGCGCCGCTCTCGCCGGCGCGGCGGCACACCTCGTCCGGGAGGTCTTCGCTGGTGTAGTCGAGCATCTCCGCCCCGGCGTCGAGCGCCCACATCGCGGTATCGGCGCTCCAGGTCTCGACCCCCACGCGATAGCCGTCCGACGCGAGCGATCGCAGCACCGGTTTCAGGCGGTCGATCTCTTCCGCCTCGCTGAGCCGTTCCGCGCCGGGCGCCGGGTTGGTGGAGCGCGCCCCCAGCTCGATCACCTCGCATCCCGTCTCACGGAGGTGGCGGGCCCGCTCGCCGATGCTCGCCTCGTCGGCCGCAACGGACGGGGTGACGCGCGACTCGGGCGAGAGGTTGAGCACGCCCAGCAGCCGCGGTTCGGGCCGCGGACGGCGCCGCACCACCTCCACCACCGCTGCCCGCGCGGCGGGGATCGCCGCCGGCTTGCGCACGCACACCCGCGCCTCCCGCACGCCCGGCCGCTGCAGGCACAGGCCGGCCAGCGCCTCGGCCAGCGACTCCAGCAGACGGTAGCGCCCGCGCAACGCCTCGGCCTCCGCCGCGGCGGCCAGCTCGGCATAATCGAGCGTGTCCGCGAGCCGCCCGCTGGACGCCGCCGGCGACAGGTCGACCGCCATCGAAAGGGTGATGCGCACCTCCTGGGGCGACCGCCGTTCCCACGGGTGGATGCCGACGATGCAGCTCACCCGCAGGTCGTCGATCCCGACCCTGTCGCCGATCACCGGATCGATGCCAGGAACTCCGCGCGCGTGGCGCTGTCGGTGCGGAACGTGCCGAGCATGCAGGAGGTGCGCATTACCGGGTTCTGCTTGCGCACGCCGCGCATCATCACGCACAGGTGGCGCGCCTCGATCACGACCCCCACGCCGCGCGCGCGCAGGACCTCCATCAAGGTGCCCGCGACCTGGGCAGTGAGGCGCTCCTGGATCTGCAGCCGGTGCGCGAAGCGGTCGACGAGCTGCGGGATGCTGGAGAAACCGACGATGGACTTGCCAGGGATGTAGGCGACGTGGGCATGGCCGAAGAACGGCAGGAGATGGTGCTCGCACAGCGAGTACAGCTCGATGTCCTTCATGGCGATCATCTCGTCCGATTCGGACGGAAAGACCGCCTTCGCCAGCTCCGCGGCGGGATCGGCGCGGTAGCCGGAGGTGAGGAACGCGAACGCTTCCGAGGCTCGCGCCGGGGTGATCCGCAGGCCGTCCCGGACTGGATCGTCACCGCTCGCGGCGACCAGCTCGCCGTACGCTCGCTCCACGCGCTCCCGCATGGGCGACGACTCTAGAGTCTGCCGAGCAGGGCGACAAGCTCGCGGAGGTCGCCGTCCGGTGGGCCTATCGGCGCCGCTCCGGTGGCGGCGTCTCCAGC
Organism: Spirochaetia bacterium; assembly: GCA_965208175.1. Lineage (GTDB taxonomy): Bacteria > Spirochaetota > Spirochaetia > SZUA-6 > Bin103 > CATQHW01. Next base: position 1,138,283 of record CBDBOG010000003.1, read on the forward strand.
CGCTCTCGGTCCGTGCGCTGCAGCCAGATTTCGCTGACCTGGGCGCCCCGGCCCGCCCCGCCGCGGGTTTCGTGGTGAATCCTCAGCGTGACCGATCCGCCTTCCGTCGCGCCGAAGGGTATCGCGAAGGTCAGCGGGCCACGGGGAGCGGGTTTGGCCAGCCAGCCGTGCACCTCGTGCACGGTACCGTCCGGATCCTCCGCCTCCATCCGCACGCGCGGCTGGCTGCTGCCGGCGCGGCCTTCGCCGCCGTACACGATGACCACGCGGTAGGCTGCCCCGGCATCGAGTCCGTCGTAGCGCAGCTCCAGGGGACCGGGGCCGATCGACTCCGCCTGGCTGAGCCAGGCATGGGGAATGGCTTCGGCGGGGTAGGGGATGGCGAATCCGCGCAGCGCGGAGTCCAGAAACGAGGGGTCGCCGGAGAACCCCGCGCCGGGCACGAGGTGAGCCTGCTCGGCCGCGTCGCCGAGGTTGTCGTAGCGGCCGCCGGGGCCGGGATCGGTGCGCTGCAGCACGTTCTCGATCGCGGCGATGCGCGCAGGCTCGGTGTCCAGGGCATCGATCTCGGCGCAGCGTTCGTGCAGCCACAACCGGTCGTTCAGCGGATACTCCACGCCGTCCAGGCTGGCCCCGCGGCGCACCGCCTGCGCGCCGTAGCGCGGCACCGAGAGCTGCGCGTGCACGCTCTGAAACAGCGCCTCGGCAAGGGCGTAGACGCGGGAGCGCAGCTCGCCCTGGCGCGCCGCTACCGCCGCGTCGTCCAGGATCGCCAGCGCGCGCCGGCATGCCGCCCGGGCGCCGAGATCGGCCGCGCGCCGCAACTCGCCGTACGCGCGGCTCTGCGCCGCCGTCTCGGCAAGCAGCCGTTCGCGAATGTAGGCGTCGGAGTAGGCGCGGTAGAGAAGCTGCAGCATCCGCCAGCTCTTCAGCACGCGCGGCGGCGCGGCTCGTTCCAGCGCCTGCGCGCGCAGCAGCGTGGTCGTCACGGAGCCGTTGGCCAGCAGCGGACCCCGCCAGTTGGCTTCCAGGCCGAGGATCGTGGCCGCAACCCCGTCGGCCAGGTCGGGATGCACGAACAGGCGGCCATACTGCCGCAGCACCGCGTGCAGATCGGCCGCTGGATCCCACAGCAGGGCGCTCCACACCATCTTGTTGAGGTCGTCGTTGTTGCCTTCGCAGTAGCTCAGGGAGCCGATCGAGTGCGGGGCGGTGAGGGCGAAGATGCGCGCCTGGTCAGTGGGGCGGGGATTGATCGGCTCACGCCCCTGGCAGGCCGCGAGCGCCGGATCCCAATCCGGCACCGGGTACTGGCACGACAGGCAGTGGGTGATGTCCGGGTAGAGTCGGATCGGGTAGCGGGCCGGCACGCGGGCGCGGAACGCCTCCGCAGTCATGTGGATCCAGGGACCGAAGATCACGCCGTCCAGCCAGTCGATCCCGTCTTCCAGCGCCGCGTGGAAGTGCTCCTCGTCTGTACCGTGGAACCCCTGCGGGGCGATCCACACCTGCGCCCGCGGGTGCAGCTCACGGAGCGACGCCTTTTGCCGTTCCGCCAGCGCCAGCAGCAGACGCGCCGGCGTGGATCCCGGGTCGCCGCCGGGAATGAACACCGCGTCGACCCGGGGCAGGGCGGCGAACACCTCGCGCCAATCGGCGACGGCGCGCCGCACCGTCGCCTCGTCGCCGTAATCGGACTCCAGGGCGGGAAACCAGATCCACAGGTCCACGTCGTACCGGTCGGCGATCGCGGAAACCTCCCGCATCGTGTCGATCTGCGGCAGCGGAAAGTGGTCGGAGTCGGCCTCGTCGTCGGAGACCGGCGGGATCACTTCCACGGCGTTGGCGCCGAAGATCGCCAACTCGCGGATGTACCGCTCCCACTCGGCGACGGTCCAGCCGCAGTAGGAGTTGGTCTTCGGCCGGTAGCCGATCTGATGGCCGCGCAGCGGGTAGCGCGGCGCCGACCGCACCGGCCCGCCGTCCAGGAGCGCGTCGGGCAGCACCACCGAGGAGCGGACCACCTCCAGGTGGCGCACCAGCCAGCCCACGCCGTACAGCACGCCGCGCGCGTCGTTGCCGGTGACGGTCAACGAGTCGCCATCGCGGTGGATGCAGAAGCCCTCCGGGCGCGCCGCGAATTCCGCGCTCCGAAATGACCGCGCCTCCTCGGCCGACCAGCGCCTGCCCGCCCGCTTGGCGGTCGCGGCGTCGCGCAGGACGATCGTCGGGCCATTCCCGCCGGCCGCCGGCCACACCTGCTGGGCGCGGCGGCCCACCTCCTCGGCCAGCACCGTTCCTGCCTGCCGGCACCGCGGTCCGCTGCCGCCGTCCACTTCGATTCGTGCGCGCGTAAGGTCCATCTCTTCGCTCCCGTGGCACACCTAAACACGAGAAGCGCAGCTTCATCGAGTACGGCGGACAGCCGCGCGCGGGCGTGGTATGAGTGGAGCATGCTCAAACGTCCGAAGATCGCCGTGATCGGCGCCGGCAACGTCGGCGCCACCTGTGCCCATTGGCTGGTCGCCCAGGAGCTGGGCGACGTCGTGCTCATCGACATCCCCAAGGTCGCCGACCAGACCCGCGGCAAGGCCCTCGACCTGTACGAGGCCACGCCCATCGAGCGGCTGGACTGCCGCGTGACCGGAACCGACGACTACGCGGAGATTGCCGGCTCCGACATCGTCGTGCTGACCGCCGGCTTGCCGCGCCGGCCCGGCATGAGCCGCGACGACCTGATCAAGGTCAACGCCGGCATCGTCGCCAGCGTCTCCGCCGAGGTCCGCGAACGCGTGCCCGACTGCATCCTGATCGTCATGACCAACCCGCTCGACGCCATGGTGTACGCCGCCTGGAAGGCCAGCGGCTTTCCGCCCGAGCGCATCGTCGGCCAGGCCGGCTGCCTGGACGTGGCGCGCTTCAAGACCTTCATCGCCGAGGAGACCGGCTACAGCGTGGAGGACATCAACGCGCTGCTGCTCGGCGGCCACGGTGACGACATGGTGCCGTTGCCGCGCTTCACCAACGTCGGCGGCATCCCTGTGACGGAGCTGATGAGCGCCGAGCGGCTCGACGAGCTGGTGGAGCGCACCAAGACCGGCGGCGGCGAGATCGTCGAGCTGATGGGCACCAGCTCCTACTACGCGGCGGCGGCGGCCATCCTGCAGATGGTCGAGGCGATCGTCCGCGACAAGAAGCGCATCCTGCCGTGCGCGGCTCTGTGCCAGGGCGAGTACGGCGCCGACGGCATCTTCGTCGGCGTGCCGTGCGTGCTCGGCGCCGGCGGCGTCGAGCGAATCATCGAGGTGAGTCTCGAAGACGGGGAGCGCGCGGCGTTCGCGGCCTCGGCCGACCACGTCCGCGAGCTGGTGGACGTGGTGCGCACGCTCTTCCCGGAGCTCGCCTGAGGTGTCGGACACAGCTACCCTGCACTTCCGCGAGGAGACCGATTCGCTCGGCCCGGTACGGGTGCCGGCCGACCGCTACTGGGGGGCACAGACCGAGCGGTCGCGCAACAACTTCCGCATCGGCGGTGAGCGCATGCCGCTGGAGGTGGTGCGCGCCTTCGGGATCCTCAAGAAGGCGGCAGCGCTGGCCAACGCCGAACTCGGCGTGCTGGAGGACGGCAAGCGCGACCTGATCGTGGCCGCCTGCGACCAGATCATCGCCGGCGAGCTGGACGACCACTTCCCGCTGGTCGTCTGGCAGACCGGCTCCGGCACGCAGTCGAACATGAACGTCAACGAGGTGATCTCCAACCGCGCCATCGAGCTGGCCGGCGGCGTGCTCGGCAGCAAGACGCCCATCCACCCCAACGACGACGTCAACCGCTCGCAGTCCTCGAACGACACCTTCCCGACCGCCATGCACATCGCCGCCGTCACCGCGCTGCGCGAACGCCTGTTGCCGGCCGCGGCGGCGCTGCAGGAGGAGCTGGAGGCGAAGCGCGACGCGTTCGCGCAGATCGTCAAGATCGGCCGCACGCACCTGATGGATGCCGTGCCGCTCACCCTGGGTCAGGAGTTCTCGGGCTACGTCGAGCAGGTCAGGCGGGGCCGGGAACGGGTCGAGCGCGCGCTGCCGGACCTGCACGAGCTGGCGCTGGGCGGCACCGCGGTCGGCACCGGGCTGAACGCGCCGCCGGGCTTCGCCGAGCGCGTCGCCGCCTGGGTCGCCCGCCTCACCGGCCATCCGTTCGTCAGCGCGCCCAACAAATTCGAGGCGCTGGCCGCCCACGACGCGATCCTGGAGGCGTCCGGCGCCCTGAAGACGCTGGCGGCGGCGCTGATGAAGATCGCCAACGACATCCGCTGGCTCGGCTCGGGACCGCGCTCCGGGCTCGGCGAGCTGAGGCTGCCGGAGAACGAGCCCGGCAGCTCGATCATGCCGGGCAAGGTCAACCCCACCCAGTGCGAGGCGCTGACCATGGTGTGCGCCCGCGTGTTCGGCAACGACACCGCCATCACCGTGGCCGGCGCTTCCGGCACCTTCGAGCTCAACGTCTTCAAGCCGGTGCTGATCGACAGCCTGCTGCAGTCCATCCGCCTGCTCGCCGACGGCATGGCCAGCTTCACCGAGCACTGCGTGACCGGCATCGAAGCGGACGCCGAGCGGATCGACGAGCTGGTGCAGCGCTCGCTCATGCTGGTGACCGCCCTCAACCCGCACATCGGCTACGACAACGCCGCGACCATCGCCAAGACCGCCCACCGCGAAGGCATCACCCTGCGCGAGGCCGCGGTCGCGAGCGGCCACCTGACCGCCGACCAGTACGACCAGTGGGTCCGCCCCGAGGAGATGACCGGCGCCGAGGGGTGACCGTCGGCCCCGCGTATCGACCACCGGCATCGCGATGATCGTGAACATCGAAACCTCCGATGATGCCGAGGAGATCGTCGAGCTGCTCCGGCAGGTGCACGAGGAGCACCGCCAGCGGCGCCCGCAGTGGTTCAAGCCGTTCGACCCGACGGCGGCGCTGGAGGGCCAGCGGAATCTCCTGTCGCGCGCCGGCACAAAGATGTTCGTCGCCCGTGTCGAGGGCGTCTGCGTCGGCTACGCGCTGGTGTCCGAGCGGCTCAGGGAGGAGAACGCGTTCCGCTATGCGAGCCGCTCGCTTGTCGTCGACCAGATGGCGGTCTCCAACACGCACCGCAGGCAGGGATTCGGAACGCTGCTGATGGATCGGATCCGGGCCGAGGCCGCCCGGCGAGGAACGCAGAGCGTGGAGTTGAACGTGTACAGCGACAACGATGACGCTCGGCGGTTCTACGAGGCCCAAGGATTCGTCCGCTTTCAGGACGTCATGGAGTCGAGTGTCGGGTCAGGAGCCCCGCTTGAGCCAATTGCGCTGTTCCAAGTCCAATGGTGGCAATGAGATATAGGAGGGGGTCGGTTTCGTCTACCCCATGACCGGTCGTCCGCGCTCAGCGCGCGGACCTCAATATGAGAGTAACTTGTACTCCACCAATAAAATAGGGTGACTCAAGGCCGAAACTCGTCTATGCTGACGAGCACCAACAACGAACCAGGAGTCACCCATGGCAACCCTACCACGTCCGCAACTGTTCTGCTGGGACAGCGTCGATCAGTTGGGCGACCTGCAACGCCTGCGCCTGGTGCTCGACGCGCTGCCGGACGAACCGCTGATGCAGATCCTGGAAGCCGAACGCGGCAACGGCCGCGACGACTATCCGGTGCGGCCCATGTGGAACTCCCTGATCGCCGCCTTCGTGTTCGGGCATCCGAGCATCGCCGCGCTGCGGCGCGAACTGCTGCGCAACCTGCAACTGCGCCACCGGTGCGGGTTCGACGTGTTCAAGGGGCTGGAGGCGGTGCCCAGCGAATGCGCCTACACCCGCTTCCAGCGCCGGCTGTTCGACCACGAGCACGAGGTCGAGCAGATCTTCCACGACGCCGCCGACCTGGTGCAGGAGATGCTGCCGGACTTCGGGCAGGCGCTGGGGATCGACGGCAAGGAACTGCACTCGCAGGCCAACGGGCCGCCCACGTACGGCGAGGACGATGACAGCCAGGAGCGCCGCGACCGGCGGCGTGAGCAGGATGCTGATTGGGGCCTCAAGGGCCGCACGAGCAAGCATTCCTGGTTCGGCTTCTTGCTGCACGTGGTGGTCGACACCACCTACGAGCTCCCGGTCGCCTTCGCGGTCACCGAGGCCTCGGCGGCCGAGCAACCGGTGGCGCTGCGGCTGATCGATCAGCTCGAACAGCGCCACCCCACCGTGCTGGAGCGCTGCGGGCACCTGAGCGCCGACAAGGGCTACGACGACGGCAAGCTCATCACACGCCTGTGGGACCAGCATCAGATCAAGCCCGTGATCGACATTCGCAACTGTTGGCGCGACGGGGAGACCAGCAAGGTGGTCGAGGGGCAGCGGAACGTCATCTACACCTTCGACGGCGAGGTCTCTTGCGTCTGTCCGAAGACCGGGACCGAACGCAGCATGAGCTACGGCGGCTTCGAGCGCGATCGCAACACCCTGAAGTTCCGCTGTCCGGCGCGCGCGAGGGGCGCCGCGTGCCAGGGCATGCAGCAGTGTCCGGTGGGCACGGCGGTGCGCATACCGCTCAGCGAGGACCGGCGGGTGTTCACCCCGGTGGCGCGCTGCAGCTACGCGTGGAAGGATCACTACGACAAGCGCAGCGCCGTGGAGCGGGTCAACAGCCGCCTGGCAGGCTCGTTCGGGTTCGACGATCCGTTCATCCGCGGGCTGGCCAAGATGCGGCTGCGCTGCACGCTGGCGCTGTCGATCATGCTGGCCATGGCGCGCGGGCGCATCCAAGCCGGCCAGCGCGAACACCTGCGCAGCCTGACCAAGAGCGCCGGAGCGCCGCCCACGGACAGCAGCCGCACCGGTACCGCACCGGCAGCCGTGCGCCCTGCGCCTCTCGTGCGTCCCGCAGATCGCCCTGTTCCACGACCACGCGGCGCCGGATCACGCCCTGCCACCGATCTCCTGTCCCCGAATGAGCCGTCTCGAACCCTGTCCAGAGCTTCGGCCATGACCCCAGGTCGTCCCTCCGACCCGAATCGGCCGACAGAGACCCCTACAGCGCAATTTCCTCCGCTTGACCTTCGATAGTCCCACACATACGTTTGGTGGGTAAACACTTGGCTCAGACGGCTAGAATCGCCAGCAGGCCGAAGGGCGTACTGGTACCCGAGATGCCCATGAAGAGCAGACCGCAAAGCGTGGCATATCCTCCCACGGTAAACATTTGTAGGGTGTTGACAGATGCACGCGAGGCGTAATCCTGAACCTTGGGGGTTTTGTAATCACTCAGCAGATTAAGGGCCAATCATCGTCGGTGCGCCTTGGCCGTAGGCCAAGAGCCCACTATCGCACAGCCGACGACGGATTCTTGGACGGATTCTTTTCTGGGCTCGGATCTTGGCTGCTCCTTTGGCCGCAAGAGCGATTCGATCCGCCGCGGTATCCGCGCAACGCCAGGCACAGCGATTTGGTCCGGATAGCTCGTGACATGTACTCGGCGATGGAAATGATGAGTTACGATGTCGGCGAGGAGTCGTAAGCGGAAGCGGAGGCCCGCAATACCAGCTTCCAATAGGAACAAGAGCCGGACCTCGGCTCTTCCTCCAAAGGAAGTTCTCGACAAGCTTCCCGAAAACGTCCGTATTTCAGCGGTTGAGGCAGCATCGTTCACAGGACCTCTTCCACCTCCTTCGATGTTCAGCCACTACGATGAGGTGCTGCCGGGGGCCGCAGAGCGGATTCTCAGGATCACCGAGAAAGAGCAGGACCATCGGATCTCATGGGAGTCGAAGGCTCTCAGCTTGGGAGCGCGCAACAATCTGATTGGACAAGTGTTCGGGCTCGTAGCTCTGGTCCTATGTATAGGAAGTGCCACGTACATGGCATTGAATGGTTTGAAGACAGTCCCAGCCATCCTTGTAGGTACGACTACGGTAGGAACCATTGGATGGTTCCTACGCAGCCGAAGCCAGCAACCGGAAGGAGACCGATGATTCGTCTGAGCGCAGCGGCAAGATGGAACCACGACCAGATCATCGGAGAAGTCCGGGCTACTCGGGAACGACTGGCAGCGGAGAGAGGCTACGACATTCGCGCGCTGTACGAGGAAGCAAAGCGACGGCAGCAGGAAAGCGGTCGAGAGATCGTTGAACTGGAGCCCAGGCGTTTGGTGGAGGCCCGCGGTTCTACCAGCGAGCGATAGAGGGCCAACGGAAGGTCAGGTCCAGCGAGGGACAGGACGAGGGGCAAAGCGATGAGCAGGTGCATGCCACGCAGCCGAGCACTCGATCCAGGAAACGGCGATTATCGTCCATTCCGTACGGCGGCCGACTTCGGCAGTGCGCCAAATGGTTGCCCGATTGGAGTCGCTTCGTCACACGGCGGCTGATGACCGATGGCCCGGGGCCATCTGGCCGAGCGACAAGGCATTCGACGCCGCCCGTTCGTTCATCGAGCGCCTACCGGAGCGGTTGGCGGTGGCTGACATAGGCTTGGCCGACGACGGAGAGAGATCAACTTCCTCTGGAAGACCGAGTCCGTTCACGTTGACTTGGGGTTCCATGATGAAGGGGGGGCGCAGGGCATAAGAGCTAACTTGATGTCTGTATCCGGTCTGAGTATCGTAATGTCAGATACACTGACCGGAGGGCTGTCACGGTGGACGAGGACTGGGACCTGCTGGTGTCGTTCCTGCCCAGTGAGTGGCGGGAGTTGGCCGAGGACACCGGCGCGCTGAAGGGGCTGCGCAAGGACAAGTCGGTGGACAACCTGCTGCGCACGCTGTTGATCCATCTGGGGTGCGGGCACTCGTTGCGGGAGACGGTGGTGCGGGCGCGACAGGCGAATCTGGCCGACCTGTCGGATGTGGCGCTGCTGAAGCGCCTGAGGAAGTCGAAGGAGTGGCTGTACGCGCTGTGCGTGAGGCTGTTTCAGGAGCACGGCATCGCGGTGGCGAGCGGGGGCGGCTTCCAACTGCGGGCGTTTGACGCGACCACGGTGAAGGAGCCGGGCAAGACCGGCTCGCTGTGGCGCGTGCACTACAGCGTGTGCCTGCCGTCGCTGGCGTGCGACTTCTTCAAGCTCACGCGTACCGAGGGCGCCGGCAGCGGCGAATCGTTCGCGCAGTTCCCGATCCGCGCAGGCGATCACGTGGTAGCCGACCGGGGCTACTCGACGGCGCGCGGCATAGGCCATGTGGCGGATGCCGGCGGGCAACTGATCGTGCGCGTCAATACCGGCGCGTTGCCGCTGCGCACCGTGTCAGGCGAGCCGTTGGATCTGCTGGCCACCGTCACTTCGCTGAGGCGCGTCGGCGTGGCCACGTCGTGGTCCGCCCAGGTCGTGGTCGACGGTGACAGCGCCCAGCCGAGCCGGGTGGGTTGTTGGTCGTGTCTGCGCCGTGCGCAAGTCTGCGGCGGCCGTCAGGGAGGCGCAGCGCAAGATCCGTCAGGAGGCAACCCGCAAGGGCAAGTGGGCGCAACCGGCCACCCTGAGGTTCGCCGCGTACGTGATCGTGTTCACCACCTTTCCGGCAGCCACCTTCAGCGCCGCCGAGGTCCTGGAGTGGTATCGGATTCGCTGGCAGGTCGAGTTGGTGTTCAAGCGGTTCAAGTCGCTGGCCCAGTTGGGGCATCTGCCGAAATACGACGACGACAGCGCCAAAGCGTGGCTGTACGGCAAATTGCTGGTCGCGCTGCTGGTCGAGAAGCTGATCCGCCATGCCAGTGCCATTTCCCCCTGGGGATACGACTTGGCGCCGGCAGCGACCACCGAGCGCGTGGCGTGAGTTCAAGTTCGTGCTCAACCAACTCACCCGCAGCATCGAACCGGCGCTGCCGCTGGCGCGGATGGTCGACGAGTGGAGGACGATCTCGCGCTCGCTGGCTGAGCCGCCGCGTCGTCGTCTGTCTCAGCTATCGAGTTACTTCGACGGTCGCTGCCCTGACCTCGACCAGCCCGATGAGGAAGATGTCGCGTAGCCAGAGCCACTCAGCTCCATAAAGTTAGCGCTTATGGGGGCGCAGGGGGGGGTCGTGTTCGTACTTTGCGCGTGACCGCGCCGGCCGGGAGTTCCTGATAGATGAGCTTGTCTCCGATCAAGGACTGCTGCCCGAAATCACCAAACTACTTACCGTATAGCCCTTCGACTTGCCGGCTCTCTCCCATCGAGACGAGCGAGTCAGCCCGCCCGGGGCTGCATATTCGCGGCAGATCCTCTTGTCGGGCGGTCGGGCGCGCAAATGCACGTAAAGTCAGGGAGCTCTTGCCGCTGCTGCAGCAGAGAGTGCCCGTGGACGAGGCGTTCGCGAGCTCGGCTGGCTAGTAGGTAGCGGTTGAGCGTGATCGATGAGGCGAGAGTGAGCATGATTATCGATACCTCATGTGTGTTGACCGCACGGTAGCTCATGGGGTAGCTGTCGATCGCACTGGGGCTTCCTTCCAAGGTGCGGGAGTCCGGCGCGAAGCTGAGCCCTGGCGCGCTTGGCGTGAGCGAGTACGTCACGGGTTGCATGCCATGTACCGGGAGCAGCGTCAGTGAGCGGATAGGATCGCCGACGACGTAGGTCTGGTCAGGGATCGTCGACCCGTTGAAGCTCACCGGCTCCTCGGTGATGACGTTCTGCTCGCAGGCGACGATCAGTGCCAGCGCTGCGAGCACAGCGCTGGCACTCCGAATGCCGTGTTTCATTCATTGACGAATCCCCTTGGCTCTCGGGGGAGGGCGCTACTCGTCCGCTGCCTTGCGAAGCGTGAACGTCCCCCAGTAGCGGGCTCCCTCAGGGTGGAGCTCCGTTGGGTGAAGCTGGCGTGTCCACTCCCCACTTGCCTCTGCGGCGAAGGTCAGCGTCGTCGTGGTCGCGGGCGTAGAGCCGTCGCTGTCAGCCCTGTAGCGGTCCACCTTGGCGACGTTCGGCTCAGTAACGGTGTACTCCCAGAGTCGTTGAGACGTAGTAGTCCATTCCGTCCAGCCTTGCTCACCCTCGACGGTGTGGCGTATGCGCGTAGCGTATCTGCCGTCTTCGATCAGGTACTCGACCTCATTGATGCGCTGCCCCGGATCGAAGGTGAGAAGCTCCGATCCGGGGATGTCGATGGCTTCGAACTCCAAGCTGACGATGTAGCCCAGGATGGACTCCGGCGCTAAGCCCGTCTCTGACGGGTCCACGTGAGCCATGCGCGAGCACGCGCCAGTCAAGACCAGCGCCACGATCGTCAGTGCTGCCAGTTTCCTCATCGTCGGTCCTCCTTAGTCGGGATGAGCACAGCCCACGCCCAGCCGTTCAATCAGCCAAGGCTGTGGACGGATCACCGTGACGTCAAGCGATATTCGGCTGTGCCAACGCCGCCTCCACCTCCGCGCTCAGCATCTGCTTCAACGTCGCCTTGTTCGCCTCCGGCATCCGCCCCATCCGCAGCGTGCCCAGCCGCTGGCCGTCGCCGTCGTAGCAGGACACCGTACCGCACCCGACCTCCCGGAACCCGGCCGTCCCCTTGGAGTCTGTCGGATTCATGCATCCGGACCGGCGGTGACATAGCCGGCGATGACGCCGCCGACGCTCTGGTTCGCGGCCACCAGGTGTAGGCAGAATCCCGGAATGCTCACCACATTTCGTCGCTGGCGCCAATTTCGTGGCCCATGGTCCGGGTTCTCATCAGCGTGCGATCACGCTGCCAGAACATACAGCCGCTTCAGATTCCACGCCGTGCACACCAGATTCCATTCTCCCCGCACTGCCTGCAGCCCACGCAGATGAAAACGCCGGAATCCCAGCACCTCCTTGATCACCCCGAATACCGTCTCCACCGTCGACTTGCGCTTGCCGTAGATCTCCTTCCCGGCAGCCGTCTGGAGGCGATGCTCCATCGCCGTGACCGCATCCGCATCCGCAGGACACTCTGCCGGCGCTTGCATGCGCTGTTCCAACGGCTGGTTGTGGGCTTCTCGGCTGCCGGCGATATACGGCTCGATCCCCTGTGCCTCGCAGCGCTCCACGTTCTCTTTGCTGTGATACCCGGCATCCGCCACCAACGTCTGCGGCTTGCCCAACTCCTCGGCTACCTTCTCCAACTCGTTCAGCGCCGGCTGTACTTCCTGCTTGTCGTTGGTCGCTTGGCTGACGTGGTTGCCCACCACCAAGTGACTGTCGTGCTCCACCGCCGCCTGCGCGTTGTAGCCCTGCACGAACGCGCCGCCCGACGCCGGCATGATGCGCGACTGTTCGTCGGTGAAGTTCACCTGATCCTTGTCCTTCGGTCCTGCCTGCGGCTCCTGTGGTGGGCGCCCTCCCGCCTTCTTGCCGGTCTGCGCCTCGCGTTGCTCACGCCGCTGCATCTTCGCTTCGTACTCCGCCCGCTCGGCCGCGTGCCGCTCCTGCGCCCGCTCCTCGATCTTCGTCTTCGCTTCCTGGATCGCTGCCAGCCGCTCCTGGCGCCGCTGCAACTCTGCCGGGATGTCCAGCTCCACCTGCTGCTGCTCGGGCGTCTCGCTGTCAGCTCCCTCGGCCAGTTCAAGCAGCCGTTGCACCTCGCCCTCCAACTGCTTCTCCACGTCGTTGGCATGCCCCCAGCTCATCGCCTTGTGCTTGCTCGCGTTGCCCTGAATCTTGCTCCCGTCCAGGCTCACCGCTCCCAGCTTCATCACTCCCATGGCCGACGCCAGCACCAGGATCTGCTTGAACAGCCCCTCCAGTTCATCCAGAAACCGCTTGCGGAAGTTCGCAATCGTGTCATGGTCCGGATGCCGGTCGGCGGTGATGTACCGGAACGCCACCGAATCGTAGGTCGCCTGCTCCAGCTTGCGGCTGGAGAACACTCCGGTCGCGTACCCGTAGAACAACAGCGCCACCAGCAGCGCCGGATGATACGCCTGCTTGCCGCCGCCTCCGTAGCGGCTGGTCAACTCGCTCAGATCAAGCTGATCGACGATTTCTACGACGAAGCGCGCCAGATGCTGTTCCGGCAGCCACTCTTGAATCGACGCCGGCATGAGCATCGGCGTGTCGCGATCGATGGTTCGAAATTCGCCTGACATAGACCCTCGGTGCGTGGTGTTTACCGCTTGCGCCAGCTTACTCCGATCGCCACCACGATGCCTCTACCTGCCTACCATGTACTCGCCCGCCCAGCCCGCCTTCGCCCTTCGCCGCCTCGGTCGGTCAAATCCGACAGACTCCTTGGTTGCTCGGTCGCCTCCTGCGCTGCCGCTCGCTTGGCCTGCCGGTCTCCATCCTTCATCGGTGCCACCACCCCGTCCAGCGAAACCGCCAGCGTCGCCGCATCAGCGCGCTCGAAGCTGTCGAAGTCCTGCTCCGGCCGCGCCCGCTCACTCAGGTAAGTGCGCGAAGGGCACCGCCAACGGCGCCCGCAGTGGTTCATACCGTTGGTATGCGAGCGTCTTCGAGGGGAGAACGCGTTCCGCTATGCCGGCCGGTCGCTCGTGGTCGACCAGATGGTGGTGTCCAACACGCACCGCAGGCAGGGAATCGGAACTCTGCTGATGGACCGGGTCCGGGTCGAGGCCGCCGAGCGGGGAGTTCAGCGCGTGGAACTGAAGGTGTACAGTGACAATGACGACGCTCGCCGATTCTACGAGGCGCAGGGCTTCGTCCGCTTCCAGAACCGTATGGAGTGGAGTCCATAGCGAGCACTGCTCAAGACGTAGCGTTCAAAGGCGTCGGGGACAGAGATCAGGTACTACCGGCTCCGGTCGTCTATCCAGTCTACGCGTCGAGAGTCGGTATCGCGGACACATCCACCGTGCGCTCCGCGAGGGCCAAGTCGTATAGGCGTTGCAGGTTCACCCAGAAGCCTGCGCCGTTGCCGAACAGCTTGCCGAAACGAACCGCCATCTCCGCAGTGACCGGCTGCCTCTCGATGAGGATGTCGTAGAGAGTCCGCCGGGAAATCCCGAGCGCATCGGCAAGGGCTGTCTTGCTCAAGGCAAGCGCCGAAAGAATGTCCTCACGCAGGATCTCCCCGGGATGTACCGGGTCTATCGAAGGGTGTCTCTCGATCATCGGGGGTCACCAGGAGGTCACGAGCTCGGCGACGCCGATGCCGGCGTAGTCGTTGCCGGCGTAGAACATGAGGGTGCGGGTTCCGGCCGGGCCTTCGTCGCGGATCACCGACGGATAGCAGGTCATCTGCGAGTCCCAGCCGGATTCGCTCACGTCGACCACGGGGTGGGGGAGCCACTTGAAGTGGATGCCGTCGGCGCTCTCCGCATGGTGGATGCGGTAGTGCTCGCCGTCGACGGCGCAACTGAACCACATGTGGAAGCGGTCTCCGGAGCGCTCCACGAACGGTTTGGAGCAGGTGGAGGAGAGGTGGCCGATGCGCGGCGGAATGCTCAGGAGTGCTCCCGCAGGGTGTGCGACGAAGGTGTGGCCGCCGTCGCGGGAGACGGCGAGCGCGGTGGAGACCCGCCCCCAGTCGGCGGTCGGCACCGACAGCGCCGTGTAGTACATCCAGTATTCGTCGCCGGCCGGGATCACCGCGCACGAGCCGGTGCCGTTCTCGTCGGGGGCGCCGCTCCGTCCCAGCGCCAGCAGCGGCCGGCCGTCGCGCCGCCACGTGACGCCGGCGTCGTCGCTCTCGGCCATGCAGGTCTGGTAGCGCTTCTGGTGGGTCGCGTGCGGCAGGAACGAGCCGTCCCATGCCGCGTAGTACAGGTGCCAGTGGGTGTCGGTGATCCGCGTTACCCACGGGTAGGCGGCCATGTGGGAGTCGATCGCCCCCTCGCCGCCCAGGTCGATGAGCGGCTCCTCGCTCACTATGCGCCAGTCGAGCGGATCGTCGAGCGGCGCCTCCGCCAGCCCGATCCGCGTGAGCTTGCGCTGCTCGCTGTAGAACTGCAGCCCGTGCAGGTACATCAGGTAGCGGTCGTGCGTGCGGAAGACGCAGGGCGCCGACGGGCGCTGGTTCCAGACGAACTCATCCCGCTGCGGGAAGATGACGCCCAGCTTCCGCCAGCGCTGTGTCACCGCGGGCTCACTCTCCGGCGGGATCGCGGAGCTCGGCGGCCAGGAACTCGCGGTTGAGGCGGGCGATGGTCTCGAAGGAGATGCCTTTCGGGCACTCCGCCTCGCATTCCGCCTCGTTCGTGCAGTTGCCGAATCCCTCCGCGTCCATGGTGCGCACCATGGCGCGGACGCGGCGGCGCCGTTCCGGCTGGCCCTGCGGAAGCCGGCCCAGGTGGGTGAGCTTGGCGCTGGTGAACAGCATCGCCGACGCGTTCTTGCAGGCGGCCACGCACGCCCCGCAGCCGATGCAGGCCGCGGCGTCCAGGGACGCCTCCGCGTCAACCTTGGCGACCGGCACGGCGTTCGCCTCGGGCGCGCTGCCGGTGTTGACGGAGATGTAGCCGCCGGCCTGGATGATCCGGTCGAAGGCGCCGCGGTCCACGACCAGGTCCTTGATCACCGGGAAGGCGCGCGCCCGCCACGGCTCGACCACCAGCGTGTCGCCGTCGGCGAAGTGGCGCATGTGCAGTTGGCAGACGGTGGTGCCGGCGAGCGGGCCGTGCGCGCGGCCGTCGATCATGAAGCCGCAGGAGCCGCAGATGCCCTCCCGGCAGTCGTGCTCGAAGGCGATCGGCTCCTCGCCGCGGCGCTCCAGGGAGTCGTTGAGCACGTCCAGCATCTCCAGGAACGACATGTCGGGGGAGACGTCGGGCACCTCGTAGTCGACCAGCCGGCCCCTGGGCTCGTCGCGTCCCTGACGCCAGACCCGCAACGCAATCCTCACTTGTAGCTCCTGGCGGTTGGGTGGGCGACGTCGAAGGTGAGGTCCTCGCGGTGAAGCCGGGCGTCGGCTCCCACGCTCTGGTGCTCCCAGGCGGCGACGTAGGAGAAGCGCTCGTCGTCGCGCAAGGCCTCGTTGTCCGGGGTCTGGTGCTCGACTCGGAAGTGCGACCCGCACGACTCCTCGCGGTGCAGGGCGTCCTGCACGATCAGGTCCCCGAACTCCAGGAAATCGGCCACGCGGCCGGCGCGCTCCAGCACGTCGTTGAGGTCGGCAGCGCTGCCCGGCACCGACGCTTCCGCCCAGAAGCGGTCGCGCAGCTCGGCGATCTCGCCTCTGGCCTCCGCGAGGCCCTCGGCGCTGCGCGCCATGCCCGCCTTGTCCCACAGGACGCGGCCCAGGCGGCGGTGGAAGTCCTCGACCGGCGTGCCGCCGTCCAGGGCGGCCAGGCGTCCGAGCTGCCCGGTCGCCTGCCGCTGGGCGTCCGCGAACGCCGCGTGGCCAGTGTCGACGTCGGGCAGCGGCGCGGTGGCCAGGTAGCCGCCGAGCGTGTAGGGGATGATGAAGTAGCCGTCGGCCAGGCCCTGCATCAGGGCGCTGGCGCCCAGGCGGTTGGCGCCGTGGTCGGAGAAGTTGGCCTCTCCCAGCGCGAACAGGCCGGGGATGGTGGTCTGGAGGTCGTAGTCCACCCACAGGCCGCCCATCGTGTAGTGCACGGCCGGATAGATTCGCATCGGGCCGGTGTAGGCATCCTCGCCCGTGATCATCTGGTACATCTGGAAGAGGTTGCCGTAGCGCTCGCGGACGGTGTCCACGCCGAGCCGTTCGATGGCGTCGCGCAGGTCCAGGTAGACGGCTTGGCCGGTGGAGCCCACGCCGCGGCCGGCATCGCAGACCTCCTTGGCGGCGCGCGAGGCCACGTCGCGCGGCACCAGGTTGCCGAACGCCGGGTAGCGTTCCTCCAGGAAGTAGGAGCGGTCCGCCTCCGGGATCTTCGCGGGGGGGCGGGCGTCGTCGGTCGCGCGCGGCACCCAGACGCGGCCGTCGTTGCGCAGGCTCTCGCTCATCAGGGTGAGCTTGGACTGGTGCTCGCCCGACACCGGGATGCAGGTGGGGTGGATCTGCACGAAGCACGGGTTGGCGAACAGCGCGCCGCGCTTGTGGGCGCGCCAGGTGGCGGTGACGTTGCTGGCCATGGCGTTGGTGGACAGGTAGTAGGCGTTGCCGTAACCGCCGGTGGCCAAGAGCACCGCGTGGGCGGCGTGCGTCTCCAGGCTGCCGTCGAGCAGGTTGCGGGCGACGATGCCGCGCGCGGTGCCGTCCACGACGACCACGTCCAGCATCTCGCGCCGCGTGAGCATCTTCACCTGGCCGGCGGCCACCTGCCGGCTGAGCGCTCCGTAGGCGCCGAGCAGAAGTTGCTGGCCGGTCTGGCCGCGCGCGTAGAAGGTGCGCGACACCTGCGCGCCGCCGAACGAGCGGTTGGCCAGGAGCCCGCCGTACTCGCGCGCGAACGGCACCCCCTGCGCCACGCACTGGTCGATGATCAGGTTGGAGATCTCCGCCAGCCGGTGGACGTTGGATTCGCGCGCCCGGTAGTCGCCGCCCTTGATGGTGTCGTAGAACAGCCGGAAGACGCTGTCGCCGTCGTTGGGATAGTTCTTGGCGGCGTTGATGCCGCCCTGCGCGGCGATGCTGTGCGCGCGCCGGGCGCTGTCCTGCAGGCACAGGCAGGTCACCTGGTAGCCCATCTCCGCGAGCGAGGCGGCGGCCGACGCGCCGGCCAGCCCGGAGCCCACCACGATCACGGAGTAGCGGCGCCGGTTGGCGGGGTTGACCAGATTCAGGTCGAAGCGGTGCTTCGTCCAGCGCTCGGCAAGCTCGCCCGACGGGGTGCGGCCGTCGAGTTGGCCGGCGGGAGCGGCGCTCACGAGCTGCCTCCGGCCAGGAAGTAGATCGGCAGCGACGCGAAGGCGGCCGGCACCGCGATGGAGAAGACGATGCCCACGGCGCGGATCAGGCGCGCGTACCGCACCTGGTGCAGCCCCAGCGACTTGAAGCCGGACTGGAAGCCGTGCAGCAGATGTGCGGCCAGCAAGACCATCGCCACCACGTACAGCACGGCGTACCCGGGCATGCGGAAGGTGGCGACCACCAGCTCGTACAGCGACAGTTCGTCTGCCCGCGGCCCGAAGCGGGACTCGTAGAAGAAGTTGCGGAGATGGATCACCAGGTAGATGAAGATCGCGCTGCCGGTGATCACCATCGTGCGTGAGGCCAGCGTGCTCCTTCCCGCAGAGCGGTTCCTGGCGTAGCGCACCGGGCGCGCCTTGCGGTTCTGCACGGTGAGCCAGATCCCGCTGGCCGCGTGCAGGACGATCGCCAGGAACAGGAACACCTCGATGATGCGGATGATGATGTTCTTGGCGAAGCTGTGCGCATGCTCGTCGAAGTGCTCGGCGCCGGAGTAGAGCAGCAGGTTGCCGTACAGGTGCACGACCAGGAACGAGCACAGGAACAACCCGGTGGCGCCCATCAACGCCTTCTTGCCGACCGAGGAGGTCAGCACCTCGAAGCACCAGCGAATCACGCGCTGCCGACTGTACGGGATGACCGACGTATCGCGCTACCGCCGGCTTCTCAGCCGGCCAACTCCTCGGCTTCCTCGACCATCTGCTCGACCATCGCCAGACCGCGGTCCCAGAAGCCGGGATCGGTCAGGTCCACGCCGAGCGGCTGCATGATCCGGTGCGGCCAGTCGGAGCCGCCGGCCGCCAGCATCTCCACGTAGGAGTCCGCGAAGGACTCGCCTGCCTCCTGGTAGCGGGCGTAGAGCGCCAGCACCAGCAGCTCGCCGAAGGAGTAGGCGTACACGTAGCCCGGGGTGTGCACGAAGTGGGGGATGTAGCTCCACCAGGCGCCGTAGTCCTCGCTCAGGGTGACGCTGTCGCCGAACATCGCCCGCTGCGTGGACAGCCACAGCTCGGCGAAACGCTCGTGGGTCAACTCGCCGTCACTGCGCCGCGCCTTGTGGATGGCCGCTTCGAAGCGGTTCATGGCGGTCTGGCGGAAGACGGTCGCGAAGGTGTCCTCGATGCGGCGGACCAGCATGGCCAGACGCTCGCGCCGGTCGTCTTCGCGTTCCAGCAGGTCCTGGAAGACCAGCGCCTCTCCGAACACGGAAGCGGTCTCCGCGGTGGTCAGCGGCGTATGGAACTGCAGGTACCCGCGCGGGGAGGCCAGCAGCCCGTGCACGCCGTGGCCGAGCTCGTGCGCGAGGGTCATCATGTCGCGCGGCTGGCCCTGGTAGTTGAGCAGCAGGTACGGGTGGACGGAGGGCACGCACGAGTGGCAGAAGGCACCGCCGCGCTTGCGCGGCCGGATCGGCGCGTCGATCCAGGCATTGTCGAAGAAGCGCGCCGCCGCCTCGCCCAACCGGCCGCTGAAGCGCCGGTAGGCCGACAGGACCGTCTCCACGGCCTCGTCCCAGTGGTAGCGCCGGGACTCGGCGGCGAGCGGCGCGTAGCGGTCGTAGTCGAACAGCTCACCGACTTCGAGCAGCCGGCGCTTCAGCCGGTAGTAGCGCTCGACGATGTCGTAGCGGCCGGTCACCGCGGCGACCAGCGCGTCGACGACGGCGTCGTCGACCTGGTTGTCGAGGTTGCGGTCGCTGATCCAGGAAGGGAAGCTCCGCATCCGGTCCTCCGACGCCTTGTCGGCCAGCAGCGTGTTGAACACGAAGGTCGAGGTGGGAAGCAGCGCCCGCAGCCCGTCGGTGATCGAGGCCGCGGCCCGCTGCCGGAGCGGCCGGTCGGCCTGGTGGAGCTTGTTCAAGAGCTCCTCGCGCTGGATGTCGGCACCGTCGAGCTGGAACTTCGCTGCGCCGTGCATCTCGTCGAAATAGCGGATCCAGGCGCGCCGGCCGGTGACCGACTTCTCGCTGAGGACGCGCTCCTCCGGCTCGGTCAGGAGGTGCGGCCTGGTGCGCCGGGTGACGCGCAGGAAGTGGCGGTAGTGGCCGAGCCGTTCGTCGGAGAGCAGCGCATCAGCCTGCTCGTCGGCCAGGCCCGCCCACTCCAGCTCGAAGAACAGCAGGGCTTGGTGCAGGCCCGCCGAGCGCTCGGTGAGCTTCTGCAGCAGCGCGCCGCGCTGCGCGTCACCGGTGTCGGTCGACCACGCCAGGTGGGCGTAGGCGCCCGCCCTGCCGGCCCGCTCCAGGCATGCCTCGTAGCGCTCGACCAGGCCGGCCAGCCCGGCGGCGTCGAGGCGCTCCAGGCGGCCGCGGTAGTCGGCGGCAAGTTCCGCGGCCTCCCCGTCCGCGGCGTCCAGGTCGCGGTCCAGCGCCGGGTCGTCGGTGGCGGCGTACAGGTCGGCAAGGTCCCAGCCGACCGCTGCGGCTGAGTCGGCGGCTGATTCGGCAGGGGAAGAAGACATGCTCATCTCTCGTGGTGCGGGTGTGGAATCCGGGCTCGCGCTGCCCCCGGCAGCGTCGCGGCAGTATCATAGGGCATGGCTTCCAAGGCAGACGTCACCGACGCCCTGCGCGCGATCGTCGACCCCGACCTGCACCAGGACATCGTCAGCCTGGGGTTCGTGCAGGAGGTTGAGATAGAGGACGGGCACGTGCTCGCCGAGATCCGCATCACCACGCCCGCCTGCCCGGTGCGCGACGAGTTCAAGACGCAGGCCGAGCGGCTGATCGGCGACCTGCCCGGGGTCAAGTCGGTGACGGTGCGGATCACCGCGCCGGAGCAGCGGCGCACCTCTCCGGTCAAGGAGTCCGGCCTGGAGGAGGTCTCCTCGATCATCGCCGTGGCCTCGTGCAAGGGCGGCGTCGGCAAGTCGACGGTCGCCGCCGGCATCGCCAGCGAGCTGGCGCGGCGCGGCCACCGCGTCGGCCTGCTGGACGCCGACATCTTCGGCCCGTCGGTGCCCACCCTGTTCAACCGGCACGACCAGCCGTTGACCGCCGGGCGGGGCAACCTGCTGGCGCCGGTCGCGGTCGGCCCCCTGCAGGTGATGTCGTTCGGCTTCTGGCTCGGCGACGCGCCGGCGGTGATGCGGGGGCCGATGGTCACCAACTACGTGCAGCAGTTCCTGCACGGCGTCGCGTGGGAAGGCCTGGACTACCTGCTGATCGACCTGCCGCCGGGCACGGGCGACATCCAGCTCACCATCACGCAGGCCATCCAGCTCGACGGGGCGCTGATCGTCACCACCCCGCAGGCACTGGCGCTCGCCGACGTCGGCAAGGGCATCGTCATGTTCGACAAGGTCGAGGTGCCGGTCCTGGGCGTGATCGAGAACATGGCCTGGTTCGCCGACGGCGAAGGCCGGCGGCACCAGGTGTTCGGCGAAGGTGGGGGCGAGGCGCTGGCCGAGCGCTTCGGCGTGCCGCTTCTCTGCCAGCTCCCGCTCGATCCCGCAGCGTACGGCGGGACGTTCGACGCGTATGCCGGGGACGAGGGGTTCGCGCACGCGGCCGATACCGTCGTGCGTGCGCTGGGACGCAGCAAGGCGGGCTCGCAGGCGAAACCGGAAGTCGGTTTCGACGAGAGCTCGATCACGGTGAGCTGGGAGGACGGCTCGGTCGACCGCGTCGCCAACCGCGAGTTGCGCGCCAACTGCCGCTGCGCGCGCTGCGTGGACGAGTTCTCCGGTGAGCAGCTCCTGGACGTCGGGCGCATCCCGGCCGACATTCGCGCGGACGAGGTGCGGGTGGTCGGCAACTACGCGCTGGCGGTGACCTGGAGCGACGGCCACTCCACCGGGCTCTACCCGTACCGGACCATCAGGTCGCTGGCGGCGGAAGCGGCCTGACCCGGTCGGCGGGCGGCGTGAATCCCCTGCAGGAGGCGCTCACCGGCGCGGCCAGCGTCGGCGTCTGCCACGGCTCGAGCTGCTCCATGGCGTTCTGCGAGGACGTGCTGGAGGCCGGCGAAGAGCATGCCGCCCGCTCGGTGCCGGTCAGGCGCTGCGGCTGCCTCGGCCACTGCGACGAGGGCCCGAATGTCGTCTACGACGGCGTGGTCTACACCGACATGGACCCGCGGAAGATGCGCGCCCTGCTCGTCCGGCTCGGCCTGAGCGGATAGAAAGCGGCTTCAGGTCAAGCGTTCAGCAGCGAGCAGAAACCGCGGGCCATGGCGATGCCGGACACCGCCTGCGGTACGGCCCGTTCCGCCGTGAGCGGCTCGGACACGGACGGCTGCAGGAGCGCGGCCACGCCGTCGCGTACCGCTGTTCGCGCGTAACCTCCCTCCAGGGTCGCCGCCCACGGGATGTCCAGGTCGCCGAGGAGGGCGAACAGCCGGCCGAAGAGATCGCGCAGCCCGGCGGCGGTGAGCTGCATGCCGGCCAGAGGATCGGCCGCGTGCGCGTCGAAGCCGGCCGACACGATCACCAGGTCGGGGCGCCAGACGCGCACCAGCGGCAGCACCACGTCCTCCATCGCCAGCGCGTACTCGGTGTCGCCGCAGCCGGCCGGCAGCGGGACGTTGACGGTGTGCCCGCGCCCGGCGCCGCTGCCGGTCTCGTCCGCGGCGCCGCTGATCCACGGGTACCACGGGTACTGGTGCAGCGACAGGTAGAGCACGTCGGAGCGCGCATAGAAGATCTCCTGCGTGCCGTTGCCGTGGTGAACGTCCGGGTCGAAGATCAGCACCCGGCGGCAGCCGAGGTCGGCGACCGCCGCTGAGGCCGCCACGGCGGCACTGTTGAAGACGCAGAAGCCCATAGCACGCGCCGACTCGGCGTGGTGGCCGGGCGGGCGGGTGAGGCAGACGGCGCCCGACGCGTCGCCGGCGAGCACGGAGCGCACCGCCTCCAGCGCGGCCTGCGCCGCGAGCCGCGCCGCCTCGATGCTGTGCGGACCGATTCGGGTGTCCGGGTCCAGCACGGCGCTGCGGCCGGCCATCCCCAGCAGGCGCTCGACGTAGCGGGGCGTGTGCGCGAGCAGGAGCCGGGACTCCTCGACGGGCTCGAGCCGTTCGACGACCCGCAGTTCCGGCGCCTCCGCAGCCTCTGCCGCGGCGACCGCGTCCAGGGCGAACCGCAGCCGCTCGGGGCGCTCGGGGTGGCCGGCGCCCGCGTCGTGCAGGGCGCAGCGGGGGTCGGTCAGCACCAGCAGCGGAGCCACGTTCCTCATCTTGACGTGCCCGCGGGGGGCTGCCTATCTTGCCGCCAAGCAAGCGCGAGGAACATTCATGGCCTACATCATCACCGAACCCTGCATCGGCACCTGCGATACCTCCTGCGTCGAAGTCTGTCCGGTCGACTGCATCCACCCCTCGGAGGGGTACGACGATCCGGAAGGCAAGATGCTGTACATCGACCCCGACGAGTGCATCGACTGCGCCGCCTGCGTGCCGGAGTGCCCGGTCGACGCCATCTTCGAGGAGAGCGAAGTCCCCGACGAGTGGCAGAAGTACATCCAGATCAACGCGGACTACTTCCAGTAGCCCGCTGAGAACGGGGAGAGATCATGGCCAAGAAGAAGCGACGAGCGGAGTTCTACCGGTCGATTCCGGAGCTTCCCAAGGCCATGCAGACCAAGAAGCGCAAGCCCAAGCTCATGGCGGTGGTCGATGAGGACAACTGCACGGGCTGCCAGGTGTGCGTGCCGTTCTGCCCGGTCGACTGCATCGAAGCGGTGCCGGACGACAAGTACGACATCCCCATCCCGCCCGTGCAGATCCGCTTCCAGGAGTGCATCGGCTGTCAGATCTGCGCGCGCGTGTGCACGCAGCTCACCTGGGACGCGATCGACATGCTGCCGACCGCGGAGTTCGAGAAGACCTACCAGATCGAGATCGGCCAGACCGCCGGTTGATCCGCCGCATCGCAGCCGCCGATGTGGCTCTTCCTCTACACGTGCTACGCTCTGATCACCGTCACCGGAACGCTGCTGACCGCTGCCGTGGTCCAGGGGTTCGCCGGCATCCAGGTGCTGGGCGCCGGCCATCCGGCGTTCGGGTTCTTCACGACCATCGTCTTTCTGCTGACTCAGACCGCGGTCATCTTCTTCTTCGTCACCACCGGCGTGAGCGTGCGCGACTTCGTGCGCGAGCGCGGGCTTGCCCCGGACCTGCTCCAGCGCTCACGCCGCGCCCACGGACCGGTGTCGGGGCAGGCGACGCTCAGCCTCCTACTCATCATGGCCACCGCCGTCTCGGGCGGTGCGGCAGCCGCGGCGGCGATACCGCGCTGGCTGCACCTGGCGGTGGCGGCGGTCACGTACGCGCACTTCGTGATGCTGGTGGTGATGCAGCATCGCGCCTTCCGCACGCAGACCGCCATCGTCGTGCAGATGGCCGACCTGGTGCGGTCTTCAGAGGGTGAGGACGGAGATGATGACGACGGCGCCGGAGCCGAGCAGCAGTAGCGCGAACGCCGCCGTGACCAGCACGATGCGGCGGAACCCACTGGCTCCGGCGTCGAACTTGAGCACGGTGCGGCGCTCGGTCATGCTTGGACCCCGGTCACCGCTTGAGCCGCTGCATGAGCCAGCCGGCCATGAAGATGGCCGCGCCGATCGCCACGTCGCGGCCCCGCAGCGGCTCGGGCAGCGCCAGCACGAAGCTGAGGGCAAGAAAGCTCAGGCCGAGCCCCTGCACGATCTTGGCGACGATGAGCATCGGCCCATTATGATACGGAGGAACGGATGAGCGACACAGGACGGCGCGTAGCGATCGTGGGCTCCGGCCCCAGCGGCTTCTATGCAGCGGAGGCGCTGCTGAAGGACGAACGGAACCTGCAGGTGGACATCATCGACCGCCTGCCCACCCCCTTCGGACTGGTGCGAGGTGGCGTGGCCCCCGACCATCAGAAGATCAAGAACGTGATCCGCATCTACGAGCGAACGGCCGGCAACGACCGCTGCAGCTTCATCGGCAACGTGATGGTCGGCCGAGACGTGAGCGTCGCCGACCTGCAGCGCTTCTACGACGCGGTGGTGTTCACCTGCGGCGCGGAGACCGACCGCACGCTCAACATCCCCGGCATCGACCTGGCAGGCAGTCACACCGCCACCGCGTTCGTGGGCTGGTACAACGGCCACCCCGACTACCGCGACCTGAGCTTCGACCTCTCCGCCGAGGCGGCCGTCGTCATCGGCCAGGGCAACGTCGCCGTCGACGTGACCCGCATCCTGGCCAAGACCGTCGACGAGCTGGCCGGCACCGACATCGCCGCCCACGCCCTGGAGGCGCTGGCGGAGAGCAAGGTGCGCGAGGTGCACATGGTCGGCCGCCGCGGCCCGGTGCAGGCGGCCTTCACCAGCAAGGAGATCCGCGAGCTCGGCGAGCTCGGCCACTGCGCGCTGCACTTCAACGACCAGGCCGACTTCGACCTCGGCCCCTGCTGCCAGGCGGAGCTCGACCAAGCCGGCAACACCGACGCGCAACGCAACTGGAAGGCGCTGGGCGAGCTGCGCGAGGAAGGGCCGGCGAGCGGCTGCTCGAAGCGGATCGTCGTCCACTTCTTCCGCAGCCCCAAGGAGCTCGCCGGCAACGGCCGCGTGCAGTGGCTGACCCTGGAGAAGAACCGCCTGGCCGGAGAGGCCGGCGACCAGTGGGCGGAGGGAACGGGCGAGACCGTGGAGATGGACTGCGGGCTGTTCTTCCGCAGCGTCGGCTACCGCGGCGTGCCGATCGAGGGCCTGCCGTTCGACGACCGGCGCGGCGTGTTCCCCAACCAGGGCGGGCGCATCACCGCCGACGGCGCGGTGGCGCCGGGCCTGTACGCCGCCGGCTGGATCAAGCGCGGCCCCTCCGGCGTCATCGGCACCAACAAGCCGGACAGCACCGAGACCGCCAAGAACCTGCTGGCCGACCTCGACGGGCTTGCCGGGTGCGCCGTGCCGGACACCGGCGCGCTGCTCGCGCAGCTCCGCGACGGCGGCGTGCGACCGATCAGCTACGAGGACTGGCGCGCCATCGACGCCGCCGAGGTCGCGCGCGGCGCCGCCGCCGGCAAGCCGCGGGAGAAGTTCACTCGCATCGAGGAGATGCTCGCCGTCCTCGACTGAGCGGCCCGCGCGCCTCCATGCCGGGCGTCTAACCGTAGAATTCGCGCGAATTTTGCTGACGTAACCGCACAATTAGCGCTATTATTGGTAACTATTCAGCCGTGGCGGACGGTCTGAGGCAGGGAGGGATCATGGGGCGGCCTTCGAAGACGGACCTGAGGGCGTCGAGCACGTTGCCGCCGTTCTTGCGGATCGTGGAGATATAGGCTCTGGTCCGGCAGAAGGCGGCTGCACCTTCAGCGCTGCGGAACGTGCCTGAGATCTTCTGCTGAACTTTCATCATGCGCAGGTCTCGTTCGGCTTGGTTGTTGGTGAACGGTACGCGAAAGTCGTACATGAAGGCGAGCACCGATCGCCAGCGGCCGGCCAACCGGAGCAGGAGATTGCGCGGCTTGCTCTGCTTCTTGCGGCCCCGCTTCTTGGGCGTACCGGGTGGCGCCGGAGGCGGCGGCGGATTGGCGGCCAGCCCAGCGTTGATGATCCTGCGGTACTCGGCGGCGAATCGTCGGCGCTCAGGCCGGTACAGCCGCCGGCGTCCCTGCTGCTGCGCACGGTCCACCGCAGCGTTCATCCTCAGCAGCAACTCCTTGAGCTCACCGGCCCACCGCTGGCGGTACTGTTCCTCGACGAACGTCAGCTCGCGCAGATGATGGGCGTTGCACAGCGCGTGCCCACACCGATAGCGAAAGTAGCTCTGCCAGTGATCGTGCAGCGCGATCCCCGCGAAGTCCGGCAAGATGCCGATGTCCTCACCGGCCTGCTTGCCCCGCTTCGCGTGCTCGGCGTAGTGGGTCAGCCGCTCCGTGCTCGCCACGTGCAGCCACCGCAGGTGGCCGTCGACGCTCATCCCGGTCTCATCGAAGCCGACCACCGGCTGGCCGCCGATCGCTTCACGAATCATCTCGCTGACGCCCGCCAAGTGCTCGGCGCAGGTGGCGTTGATGTTCACCAACGTGCCGACGCTGATCGGGATCGAGAACAGGTCCGCGAACCACTCGGCCGCCCTCTGATACGCGGTAGCAACCCGTAGTTCTTCAGGTATGCGGCCACCGCTTGCAGCCGCTCGCCGTACTGCACCGGCTGCCGGACCGGCTCAGGGAATGTGGCCACCGCGGTCTTCCCACAGTCCGGGCAGCGTTTGCGCTCGGCGCGGTGCTCGGTGACCTGCGCCGCCAGCGGCGGCACCTCGAACACCTGCCGACGTTCGTAGTCGGCCACCGGCTCGTCGGCCAGCGATCGTCCGCAGCCGCACCGGTCCACCGCGTGCACGGTGACGAGGTCGGGATGCTCACTCTGGCTCAAGGTCGCACCAGGATGGTTCGGCTGACCCCCGTGACGCTTTCCGGTTCGCTGCCGGCGAGAGGCCGTGCGGCTGTGTTGCTTGCGTTCGAAGCTGTCTCGCGACGGCGGTTTGCCGCTGTCGTGGCTGTCCTTCTTCAGTTCCTGGAGTTCCTGCTCCAGCGCCGTGATCCGCTGCTCGTAACGCTCGATGAGAGCCTCGATCAACGCGATGACCGCGTCTCGGCCAGCATCGTAGGCCGCACCTATCTCTTGGCGCGTGAGCTTGAAGCTCGCGTCCATTGCGCCCCTCCCGACCGCGAGAATAGACCAGCAATGCCGAACACGTACAGCGCCCGAGACAACTTACAATCTTCAGGTCGTGGTTACGCTGACCCATGGGCTGCCACTACGCCTGAATAGTTACTATTATTGCGAAATGGCCCTTATCCCACGTGCGTTGAGCGCGACCATCGAGCGACGGGTGCGTCGCGGCGGTAAGGTGGCGATCCTCTACGGGGCGCGCCAGACCGGCAAGACCACGCTTCTGGACGAGTTGTTACCCGGGCTTCCCTATCGCAGTCTTGCGGTGAACGCCGACGAGACGCGGTACCTGGACGTGCTCTCCAGCCGGGACCTCGGCGCCATGACTCGCCTGGTCGCCGGCTACGATCTGCTGTTCATCGACGAGGCGCAACGCGTTCCCGACATCGGCATCAACCTGAAGATCCTCACGGACGGCCTTCCCGATCTCCGCATCGTCGCCACCGGCTCCTCATCGTTCGAGCTGGCCAACCGGGTCAGCGAGCCGCTCACCGGCCGCACCTGGACGCACGTCCTGTACCCGGTGTCGGTCCTGGAGTTGGCTCACCTGCACAACCCGTTCGAGCTGGAGCAGATGCTCGACGCGCTGCTGGTCTACGGCTCCTACCCGGAGGTCTTCTCCCTGCACAACGACGCGGACAAGGCGGACCACCTCCGGGAGGTGAGCACCGCCTATCTCTACAAGGACATTCTGGAGTTGGCCGGGATACGCCGCGGAGGGAAGATCCACGACCTGTTGCGGCTCCTGGCATTCCAGATCGGGTCGGAGGTCTCGACCCACGAGCTGGCCAGGCAGCTTTCGATGAGCCGTGACACTGTCGAGTCGTACCTCGACTTGCTGGAGCAGGCGTTCGTCATCGCGCGGCTCGGGGGGTTCAGCAGGAACCTGCGCAAGGAGGTCACCAAGATGAAGAAGGTGTACTTCCTGGATCTCGGCATCCGCAACGCTGTGACCGAGAACTTCGCGCCGATCTCGCGGCGTGACGACGTCGGCCGGCTCTGGGAGAACTTCCTGGTGATCGAGAGGCGGAAGACCCTCGCCTACACCGGTCGCCGTGGCCGCACGTCCTTCTGGCGCACCTACACCGGGGCCGAGCTGGACTACGTCGAGGAGCGCGACGGGATGCTCGACGGCTTCGAGATCAAGCTGCAGGGCCGCCGAGGGCGCATCCCGAGCGCCTGGACCCAAACCTACCCGAACGCCACGGCCACGGTGATCAGCCGCGACAACTGGCTCGACTTCCTGATCCCGGCTGACGTTGACCGTGAGGACTGCGGCGGATAGAGTGCACGCACAGCATCTGGGCTGCACATCATGGCAGAGATCCGTGCACCGCCCGTTGAGGTAGACCTCGGCGCAACCGCGAGGCAGGAACGCCGGAGAAAGGCCAGGAAATACCTGGTCCTCTACGTCTTCTGCCTGATTCCCGCAACCGTTCTCTTCATATTTCACTACCTCCCGATCTGGGGCGTGGTCATAGCCTTCAAGGACTTCCGGGTCGGACTCGGCATTCTGGGCAGCCCCTGGAACAATTTCGAGCACTTCAGAGACCTGTTTCTCGATCCCTTTTTTCCGCGGGTGCTGCGCAACACGGTCATCATCAGCCTGTTGAAGATCGTGTTCGGCTTTCCCGCTCCCGTCATCCTCGCGTTGCTGTTGAACGAGCTCCGTAACCAGCCGTTCAAGAAGGCCGCGCAGTCGATCTCGTACCTCCCGCACTTCATGTCCTGGGTCGTCATCGCCGGCGTCGTCATGGAGATCCTCTCGCCGCAGCGCGGCATTCCTGCCTTTATCGGCCACCTGTTCGGAGCCGAGGAGGTTCCGAACCTCTTCCTGGACCGGACGCTGTTCCGGCCGCTGCTGGTCGTCACGCACATCTGGCAGAGCGTGGGGTGGGGCACGATCGTCTATCTTGCCGCCATCTCCACCGTCGACCCGACGCTCTATGACGTTTCGGCCGTCGACGGGGCCGGCCCGCTGCGCACGATGGTGCACATCACGCTGCCCGCGCTGGTCCCGGTGATGACCATCCTGTTCCTGCTGTCCCTGGGCCACCTGCTGAATGCCGGGTTCGAGCAGATCTTCAACCTCTACAATCCACTCGTCTACGAGGTGGCCGACATCATCGACACCTACGTCTATCGCGTCGGCATTCTGGACAGCCGCTTCGAGTTCGGCGCCGCCGTGGGCCTGTTCAAGAACGTCATCGGCGTCATCCTGCTGGTGGCGGCCAACGCGATCATCAGAAGGTTCAGCGAGTACGCGATATGGTAGCTGCGCTGCGGCCCAGGTCGATCGCGGACCGAACGTTCGGAGTCGGCATCGTCCTGTTCTTCGTCTGCTTCTGCGCCACCATCCTCTATCCGTTCTGGAACATCGTGCTCACCTCCTTCTCGACGCCGGGCAGCGTCAACCACCTGGGCTTCCGCCTCTGGATGGCGGAATGGACGCTGCGCCCGTACCGGTACTCTCTCTCGGCGTACGGAAACATCCTGGTCGGCTACGCGAACAGCGTGTTGCGGGTGGTCGCCGGAACGGCTCTTACCATCGCCATGACGTTCCTGTTCGCGTACCCGCTGTCCAAGCGGGATCTCCCCGGCAGGTCGGCGATCACGATGTACATCGTCATCACGATGTTCTTTTCGGGAGGGCTGATTCCGCTGTATCTGCTGGTCCGCAAGCTGGGGCTCATGGACACCCGCCTGTCGCTGATCCTGCCGCTGGTGGCGAACGGGTTCTACATCATCATCATGCGCAATTTCCTCATGACCATCGACGCCGCGTACGAGGAGTCGGCCATGATCGACGGCGCCGGCTATCCGACGATCGCGACCCGGATCTTCCTGCCGCTGTCGAAGGCGGTGACCGCGACCATCGCGCTGTGGACGGCGGTCGCGCACTGGAACGAGTGGTTCTTTGCCATGTTGTTCATCGACGGCCGCGACAAGTGGGTGCTGCAGTACATCCTGCGACGCATGCTGACCGATCTGCAGATGGTGCGCCGGGACATGGTCGCCTGGGACGAACGGGTGGAACTGCTGCCGACGGTGGCGGTGCGGTCGGCGATGACGGTGTTGACGATCGGGCCGATCATACTGGTCTACCCGTTCCTGCAGCGGTTCTTCATCAAGGGCGTGTTCGTGGGGTCGTTGAAGGGATGAGCGGTGCGTGCGCGGCAGGCGCGAGAATCCATCGGCAAGATAATCCATCGGCAAGGAGGTGAAGCCACGACGTTCGGAAACGAAGAAACGCGACAAGCAACGGAGAAGAAAGCTATGAGAAGAGCGTCACTGTTTCTATGCATGGCGGCACTGCTGGCTGCGCCCCTCGGCGTCGGTGCCGCGGGGCAGGCTGCCGAGGAAGGATCTGCCGCCATGGACGACCTCAGCAATCACCTGGAGATAAGCTGGCTGGGGAACCCGGCGGAAAAGCCGTGGTGGCAGGGTGAGCTGGAGCAGATGTTCAACGTCACCATCGTCCCCAACGGAGTCGGCAAGTTCCAGGTCGACAAGCAGCAGATCATCGTGGCGGCCGGCGAGATGCCGGACACCGGGGTTTACTTCGTCGACTCGAAAGTGATGTACCAGGACGGGGTCATCCGCAGCGCGCCGGAGTCCATGTTCCGGGAGTACGCGCCCAACTACGTGAAAGCCGTGGACAGCGCGTACCCGGCGGCCTGGAAGGTGCACCGCGCCCCCGACAAGCCGGGCGAGCACTACGGATGGGCGACCATCCGCGGCGGGAGCATCGTCGGCAACTGGCTGCTGGCCTTTCGCAAGGACTGGGCCGATGCGGTCGGCGTTTCCCTGCCCGGCGACTACGAAGCGAACAAGGTGCAGTTGGACGAGAAAGGCAAGATGTTCTACTACGACGATCCGTCGATGGACATCGACTGGCTGGAGGGTCTGATGGTCGCGTTCCGCGACGGGGACCCCGACGGCAACGGCAAGACAGACACGCTCCCGTACGGCAGCTTCTTCTACGGCGACCTGAGCTTCAGCAATTTCGGCTGGGCGACGATCCAGGGAGCGTTCGGCGTTGGTCAGACCGGGCTGCAGGGCAATCAGCTCATCGACGGCGAGGTCGTGCACAACTTCGTGGGCCCGGGCTTCAGGGCCTTCACCAAGCAGATCGCGCGCTGGTGGGAGATGGGTCTCATCGACAACGAGTCGCTCACCCAGGACGTGGACACGTCGCTCGACAAGCAGAACACCGGGCGCTACGGGGTGGTGATGGTGAATACCCCCGCCATCGACCGGGATCCCAACGGACCGCCGGACAGCATGATCTCGGATGAGGACTTCGCCGCCGGCGGCGAGCTGGTCCTGTTCGCGCCGCGCGGGCCGGACGGCCACCAGTTCGCTCCGACCTACGGCATCACCAACATCGGCGACAACATCCCGCAGGTGTGGGAAAAGTCGATCAGCGACGCCAAGGTCGCCCGCGTCATGCAGATCCTGGACACCAAGGCGGGCCTGCTCGACTTCACGCCGGAGGCGATCGCCAATTGGGCGGGCTGGGCGTATGGCAAGGAGGGCGCGCACTGGAATTGGGGCGGCGAGCCCGGCAACTCCAGCATCGTGCGGGTGGCGCAGGAGGACGTCCCGGCCGAGTATCCCCAACGGGGAAGCCTGTGGACGAACTATCCGAACTTCAACCCGCGGGAGAGCTACAAGTTCTCGCGGACTCCGAACGTGTACACGTTCTACGAGGAGTATCTGTACACTGACGAGATCTGGAGCAAGATGGCCAGGCCCTACAAGTGGGACTCCTACAAGGAGACCGACATCCAGGAGGTCATGAAGCAGCGCGGGGCCGCGCTCAACACGCTGGCGTCCGAGTGGTTCGCCAAGGCGGTGACCGGCGAGATCGACGTCGATGCCACGTGGGACGAGTACGTGGAAGACTTCATGCGCTTCGGCGGCAGCGAGATCCTCGCGGAGATGGAGAAGATGCCGACCTGGGACGAGGTCTGGGGCACCGAGTCGCGCTAGTACCCATCAAACGGTAGTCATGCGGCGTGCCGCGGTCGTTCGAGCGACGGCGGCGCGCCGCTCTCAGGAAGCGGTCATGGAAGATGCGAAGATCGGCGCCTTTTTCTCCCGTCTGGACTACGGGATCCCGGGGCTGGCGCCGGTACGGGATGCGGAGGCGCGCGGCGACCGGCGCGCAGCGGAAGAGGCGTTCCTCAGGTATTGCCGGGAGCGGCCGCAGCCCAATCTCGCAGTGCGGTACGTGTCCGCTCACACGGAGCGGGGATTCGCACAGAACACGACCGGATACGATTTCATTTCCGAGCGCTACGTCAAGGAGTTTCCCGACCTCCACGTCACGTGGCGCGACCGCGCCCGGATGCGCCCGCTGATCAGCACGGAGCCGGGCTACACCTGGAGCAGGACGCAGGGCATCAAGCCGTCCGAGTACACGCTGGTCGACATCGCCGACCTGCTCCTCGACAACAAGGTGTTCACGCCGAGCGAGCCGGAAAAGGGAATCCAGGACGTCGGCGCGCAGTGGGACTGGACGCATGTTCCCGATGACGGCGACGTCATCTGGACCCATCACCTCAACTACCAGCTCTTCCAGCGGGCGCTGGCGCAGGCCTACTGGCTCACGGGCGATGAGGCCTACATCGAGAAGCTGATGTGGATTGCCCGGCACTACGTGCTCTACGTGGACACCAAGCCGGAGTGGATCTGGTTTCCGGGGCTGCAGATGAACCACTCCTACCTGCAGCTCATGCCGTACATCCTCTCGTGGGAGGGCCTCTGCGGCCACGACCTGTGCCTGCTGCTGTCGCTGTACACCGGGCCCTGCATCGAGGAGGACATGATCGCCTTCGCGAACAGGCAGCCGCCGCCGCAGGGCAACCAGCTCTTCTACGCGGGGCAGGGGCTGATCACCGCCGGCGTGGGATTTCTTGAGTGCAGGGACGCGCGTGACTGGCGGGAGCTGGGCCTGCGCATCGTCGGCGACTACCTCGGCGCCGGAGCCTCCTACCCCGACGGCACCTCGAAGGAGAACTCCGCGGGGTACGTGGTCGGCGCGTCCACGAGCGTCCTGGAGACGTGGCTGATGCTGCGCGACAACGGCCTTGCCTTTCCCGAGGATTACATCGAGGTGCTGCTGAAGCGAGCGGCGTATCTGGCCTGCTCCAGCAAGCCCGATGGGAGCTATGTCTGGAACGGCGACTCCAGGCGCGGGTCGGCCCTCCCGTTCATAGGCGCGGTGGTCGCCGAGCGCTACCGGGAAGACTGGGACTACGTCGCGAGCCGCGGGGAGCGCGGCCGGCCGCCTTCGGAGAAGTCGTTCTGGTACCCGTACTGCGGGCACGGCATCATGCGGTCCTCCTGGCAGCGGGACGCCAACTACCTGCAGTTCGACGTCGGCCCCATCGGGACCATCCACGGCCACGAGAACGCGCTGGCCGTCGAGATCGTGTCGCACGGGAGATCGATGGTGGAGGACCTGGGAGTCCACTCCTATTCCTCGGCGGCCGAGGACGTCCTCATGCAGCAGTTCATGAGCTGGTCGCAGGGTCACAACACCGTCGTCGTGGACGGCAAGACGCAGGTGCGCGACGTGAACGGCCCGCTCGAGACCGCGCATCGCCTCGGCAACGTCTGGCACAGCACGGAGATCTGCGACTACCTGGAAGGAACCTATCGCGAGGGGTATGCGATCTATCGCGAGGAGCGCCGCGAGGACGGCGTTCCCCGCACCGTCATCGACGGAGCGGTCGACCGATCGGTCGAGCACGCGCGCAGCGTCATGTTCGTGAAGGCCGGCGACACCGGCCACGAATACTGGATCATCACGGATTTTCTCAGCGGGCACGGACTTCACACCTTCGAGGTGCTCTTTCACCTGGTGCCGACGGCCGTGGCGGTGGATCGCGAGCGCAAGAGCGCCCGGAGCGCGGACGAGGGCGAGCCGAACATCGCGTTCATCAGCGCCGCGCCGGGGAGCGTCGAGCTCGACATCGCCGAGGGACGCCGGGAGCCGAGCCTGCAGGGCTGGTATGCCGGCGGCGGCGGGTTGGGCGTGGCGCCGGCCCCGTGCGTGATCTACCGCCGTTCGGCACCTGCGCCGTTGACGATCCAGACCGTCGTGGTGCCGCTGCAGGCGGGCGAGACCGAGCTGCCGGACGTTGCCGTGGCACGCGAGCAGGTGGACGGCACCTGGACCAGGATCGCCTTCGCCGACGGGCAGACCGACATCTGCTGCTCGGCCCGATCGGCAGGCACGTACCGCTACGGCAGCTACGGGTTCACGGGAGTTGCCGCGCTGTATCGCCGCGGAGAGGCGTCAGTGACCGCGCAGGAGATCGTCGCGGGTCAGGCGTCAGGTGACGGCGGAGTCGAGGTCGACGGAGACGTCCTCGAAGGGGATGAGACGTAGCGGACCGATCAGGCCGTTGAGGTCGATGGCGCCCAGGTAGGGAGGCGCGTACCAGCCGCGCCATCCGTAGCGCCAGAGATCGAACCTGCCCTCGATCATCCGCTCGACGCTGGCCTCGCCTCGCCTGGGGGCATCGGCGTTGGTCACGGCGACGCGCAACCGGTTTCGGCCGGCCCGCAGGTGGCCGGTGACCTCGATCTCGAACGGCTCCCACAGGCGGGTGCCCACCTTCCGGCCGTTGAGC
This sequence comes from Spirochaetia bacterium, assembly GCA_965208175.1. Taxonomy (GTDB): domain Bacteria; phylum Spirochaetota; class Spirochaetia; order SZUA-6; family Bin103; genus CATQHW01. The sequence goes on from CBDBOG010000003.1 coordinate 1,173,313, forward strand.
CAGACCTGCGCGGTGAGCCCGACCTCGCCGAGGTCGAGCATGACGCGCGTCCCCGTCAGCCGCGGATCGAGATCGAACTCCGTCTCGTAGAACGCCTCGCCCGAGTAGAAGGTCAACCCGGTCCAGGTCCAGGTGCCCAGGCGGTACTCCGTCGGCCCCGATTGAAACTGAAGGTAGTCCTGCAGCTCTTGGTCGGCCGGAAGCCGCAGCGCGATGCTGGCGGGTCGGTCGAAGTCGAGCGCGGGGAAGGTCACCCTGCCGGCGCCGTCCGGCTGCACGCGGGTGCCGTTCAGGTAGACGGCGATGCCGGCCGGCCGCGCGGGGACCAGGAACGCCGTGGTGCCCGGCGGGATCTCCACGCGGTACCAGCGCTCCCTGCCGTGCGTGACCGGGAACCGGCCCTGTCGCTGGTCGTACGTCGGGAAGGGAGGCAGGAACCGCATGGTGTCGCGCACCGCTCCCTGCCGGCGTTCGCGCACGAGTGCGTCGGGGTCCTGAGGCCGCTTCGCGTACCGCAGGCCGGGCGCCGGGAACCCTTCCTCGTCCGTGAGCCGAAATACCAGGCCGGTGTTGTGGGCCGGGAACGCGCTCTCGATCTTCAGCAGGATCGTGTTCCACCCTTCCTGCAGCCGGATGGGCAGCCGTTCGGCAAACCCGTCGTTCATCTTGATGAAGCCGATCTGGCTGTAGAACGAGTAGACCTCCGTGCCGTTGACCCAGATTTTGCCGTTCGCCACTTCGAAGCGCGCCTGCACGCGCCGCGCGGCCGGGGAATGGACGAAGGTGGCCGCGTAGGCGACGCCCGGTTCGCCCTCGTAGTCCAGGACCTTCCCGGCGTTCACCCACGGATTGCGGCTGTGGAAGTGCTGCCACACGCGGGTCTCTCCATCCGGCGTGCGGCACGGCGCGTCCAGGTCGAATTCCGTCTCCGGCGGGTACCGGGTATGAAATCCTCTCCCGTTGTCGCTGGGGAACGGCCCCAGCAGCCACCAGTTGCGGATCGTGAAACGCTCCCGGGAGAGCCACGTGAGCGGCCAGGCGCGGTGGTTGTAGGCGGCGTCCGCGAAGCCGGCCGTCTCTCCCCGGCCCTCGGGCGCGACGTGTTCCGCCGCGTAGCGCACCTCCACGCGATCGGCCGCCGGCGTGAACCGCCATCCCGTGGGAGCGAGCTCCTGGATGGGCGCCCCCTTCAGCGGGATCTCGGCGGCGAACGGTCGGTCGCGCCACCTCCCCGCGGCCGACGCGGTCCGGTACGGAGCCCGCACCGTGCCTTCGAGGCGCGTCCGGCCGCCGCGCGTCGCGAGCGTGGCGCCGGTGATGTTCGTTCGGTCGATGCATATGGGCGGGGCTTCGCCGTGCCGCTGCATCACCACGGCGAATCCGTCATAGGCCGACCAGGACAATGGGACGACGGTCCTGCCGTCCTTGACCCAATAGACGGTTTCCCGACGCTCTCCGGTCGCCGCGTCCCAGATCTCCGGCGTGCCGGCAGCGCTGAAGGAAACGGTGGCGCTGCGCGCATGGCCGGTGTCGTTCGCGATCCAGTAGATGTCCGTCCCTTCCTTCACGCGGTGGGAGCAGTAGAGGTGCTCGGAAGGCCCGTCGACGACGGCGAGATCGGCCGGCAGCACGCGGTCGATCTCCTGCAGCACCCGGTCGTGGCCACCGGCGACGAACACGGCGGCCGCGCCGGCGGGCTGCTCCGCGGTTGCGCCGGCGACGCCTTCGGTCCGGCTGCCGAGCATCGCCGCCACGGCTTCGCGTATTTCGGGGTCGTTTCTGCCCTGTTCAGGTGAGCCCGAGGGAAGCGCACCGTAGAAGATCACCACACCGCCGGCCTCGTGGAAGCGGCGGATGACCGCCATCGACGCGCGGCTGATCAGGGTCATCCGCGGCAGGAGCACGACCTTGAACTCGCTGCGGCCGATCGCCAGCGAGCCTTTGCCGAGGATCGCCCTGGCGAGGTAGTGGTCGTCCGCGACCTCGAAGTCGCGCTGCCCTTCGACCAGCCGCTCCATGAGGACGTCGTAGTCGGCTTCCACCAGCCGGGTGAAGCTCGCGCCGCGATCCTGTCCGGTCGTCTCGGTGACGCCACCGTCCTCTTCGGACGATCCGCGCGGTGCTCCGTCGACGGGGCCGCCGCCGCCGACCACGGTCGCCAGCGGCTTGAGGAGCAGGATCGGCGCGACGGAGACGCCGTCGTCGTTCAGGAAGCCGACGCGCTGCATGAAGTCGCCGTACCGCGAGTGGAACTTCCAGAAGGGCTGCCCGGTGCCCAGCATGGGATGCCCGTCGAGCGTGTGGTGCTCGTCGAAGGAGGTCATCGTGGTCTGCACGGATACGCCCCATGCCGCCAGCACGTTGCCGGCCGAGCGCAGCTTCTGCGGGCTGATGAACGACTCGCACCCTTCCAGCAGCCCGGCCTCCACCCAGAGCGGCCTGTTTTCGAAGTGGGCGATCGAGGCGACCTCCTTGAACCCGCGCGGGCCGTGGTGCCAGGAGAACAGGTCCTCCATGAACGGGCAGGTCATCTCCCGCTGGGAGGCCATGAAGTCGCCGGCCAGGGTCGACTCCGCCACGAGGTTGTCCCCCCAGGACTGCTGTATCGCCTGGATCCCGTGCGCCCGGCACCAGCCGGCAAGCACCTTCCAGAAGCCTTCGACGAACAGGTGGCTGACCACGCGGAAGTAGTCGCAGCGGACCCGCGGCGTCTCGTCGCCGCCGTCGCGTGTCAGCAGCGGCAGGTACGGCCGCACGTCGTAGCCGCACAGCTCCCGGAACGCCGGGAAGAACCGGGGAGTCCACACGATCGGCCCGCCGAAGGTGGTCTCGGCGTCGAACAGGGCGACCGTAAAGGTCGTGCCCACGTGCTCGGGAAAGCGGCGGGCCAGCTCGCCGAGGGTGAGGTCCAGGTAGCGCCGCGTGGCATCCGGATTGAGGGGGTCCACCCGCACGTTGATCGGGCCCATGCGGTCCACGGGATGGTGGAAGGAGAGCAGCCACTCCCCCTCGCCGAGCTCCTTGCGGAAGGTGGAGCCGTCGATCGCGCGTGAGAGATCGCGCAGGCTGGCGTAGTCCAGGGCGCCGCCTTTCCCGATCCTGCCGGCGCTCGCGATGACCGGATCCGGGAGGCCGCGAATCAGGGCGGTGCCCGGCCCGCTGAAGCGCCGCTCGACCGTCTGCAGACGCTTGAGCCGGTACTCGGGGTGCCCCTCCAGCACCAGGCTGGGGTCCGGCGGATCCAGCCGCACGTCGCGCGCATCGCCCTGGGGATGGAAGAAGTCGGGCACCATCCCCATGCGCAGCCCCGTGCGCCGGGCGTGGTCGAGGAAGATCCTCCACAACCGCCACCATCCCGCGCTGAGGAAGTGCGGGCGCATTCCGTGCGCCGGATACACGATGACCGTGCGTCCCCCCTGGCGACGGAACTCGTCCAGTTGCTGCCTGCCCCGGACGGCGTCGATCGTGGTGGACCACCACCACTGGATGACAGGCCGGTACTTCGGCGGCGGGTGCTGAAACGACTCGAAGAGGCGGTCTCCGGGCGTCACGCTCCTCCCCGCGGGCTGCCCGCGTCGGCCCAGTACACGCGGTGGTCCATGACCGAGCGCTTGGATCGCGACCCGGCTGTGAGGACGGAGTAGATCATCCCGGGCAGGGTGCCGGATGCGACCCGGTTGAACCCGGTCGGTCGTTCCAGGCTCGGCTGGTTGGGGGGCATCTGCGGGTCCGGCCCGATCACGTCGCGGGCGGTGTATGTGCGGCCGCCGTCACGCGACTCCAGCCAGGCGATCCGCCGCCTGGCGGGATTCTCCGCGCACCACGTGTTGGCCGATTCGTAGCTGATGCGGGCGTTCTCGGGGTTCGTGGAGTAGCACGGCAGCCCGAGGTAGTAGGTCTCTTCCAGCTTCGTGGAATGGTGTGCGTCGGGCCGGTCCGGCGTCCTCCATGCCAGGCGCTCCCGCTCCGCTACCGGATGATCACGGGGGATCAGGGTCAACGCGATGCACAGCGTGTCGTCTTCCGTGATGCTGAACCCGGCGCGGCAGTCGATCACCGCCATCTCCGGCCAGTACTCGTCCAGAGCCGCCTGCAGCGGCAGGTGCCGCCACCGGCCCTGCTCGTCGGGCGTGACCAGGAACACCTGGCCCGGCCGCGGCATGTTGTAGTGGATGTAGAGCACGAACGGCCGGCCCGTGGAGTCGACGACGATGGCGCCCTGGTTCCGTATGCCCGGTTTTGCGAAGGAACTCTCGCCGGCGGCGAGCACGTCCATGGTCTCGGAGGTCGCCGGGAGCGGAATCGGCGTGCCGTCGGCGCGCTCCCAGGTTGCCCCGCCATCGGTGGAGCGCATGTAGTTGGCCGACTGGATCGTGCCCCACAGATTCGACTGCTTCGTCTTGCTCTGGTAGGTGCTGGTGGACAGGTGCAGCGTCCGGTGGTCCGGCCCCCACGCCAGCCCCGGATGGTAGGCCGCGTAGCTGAAGCAGCCTTCGAGCGTGCGGATGATCAGCCCCCGGTCCTCCCAGTCGCCGCCCGGCGGCTTGGCGTACAGGCGCGAGCCTTCCCACCTCGACCTCCCCGCCATGTAGAGCGTGTCGTCCGCTCCACACACGAGTGCCGGGTAGGTCATATCACCGCCGAAGGTCACCGTCGGCGTCCACTCGGAGGCGTCGTTGGGACGCAGCGACCGCCGGTAGGGAACCTGGTCGTGGTGCACGCCGAAGACGACGTGCAGGTAGCCCCGGCTGTCCATGGTCATGGCGGGCCGGCCGTGGTCGTCCGTGGCCGTTCCGAGCGTGAAGGTGGGAGACCACTCGCCGGTCGCGCGGTCGAGGGTGCGGACCTGGGCGAAGTACCCCGCTTCCGTCGCATCGAGCCACGCGACATGGGTCTTGCCGTCGTGCGTGATGATCTTGTCGCCGACTCCGGAGGTCGCCGTCTCGCCCCCCTGCGAGGAGATGAGGCGGTATTCCGGATCCGGCCCGGTGCGCCCCGACCGTTCTCCGTCCATCTGCTTCCGCCCTCCTTGACCTCAGGGGCCGGCCGACGTGCCTTCGATCCGAGCTATCCAGCCACGATACCACAGCCTTGGAGGGCGCGCCGGAGCAGCGACCGGCCGCGACGTTGACCGAGCGCGGACAGGGTCCGTACACTTGCGGCCGTGGCCGGCCCGGAAGGCGCGTCGGAGACCGACGCACAGAGCACCCGGCCCGGCGGCAATGGCTCGTCCGGACAGGGCGCTTCCGGGCAGAACGGCTCCGCCGGCGAGGCCAAGCGATCCGGCCTGGGCGTCATAGTCCACTCGTTCTTCGTCGTCCCGCTGCTGATCGCCGTGCTGGCGGTGCTGGTGATCGCCGGCGTCTCCCTCCTGTCGTCGGAGCCGGCCGACGCGATGGACTACCTGGAGGACGTGCGCACGGGGGGCCAGAGGGACCGCTGGAAGGCGGCGTTCGACCTGAGCACCTTGCTGTTCGACCTGGCCCGCAAGGACGACGTGCCGCGCGACGAGCGCTTCGTGAACCAGATGAACCTGGCCTTCGCCGAGGCCGAGGGCGACGATCAGCGCGTGCGGCAGTACCTGTCGCAGGCGATGGCGCTAACCGGAGACCGCCGGTTCGTCGCGACGCTGCTGGACGCGCTGGCGATCGAGGACAGCGAGATCTCGGCCTCCTTCTACCTGCAAGCGCTCGGCTTCCTGGCCGGCCCGGAGGAGTTGCCGGTGCTGCTGCCGTACCTGCAGCACGACTCGGACCGCATCCGGACGTCGGCCGTGCGCACGATCGGCGCCATCGGCGACCCGTCCACGGTTCCGGCGCTGGAGCCGCTGCTGTTCGACGAGGAGTACAACGCGCGCTGGTTCGCGGCGATCGCCCTGGCGGCGCTCGGCAGCGACGCCGGCGCGGAGGTGCTCATGCAGATCCTGGACCGGGAGTACTGGGCCGACTTCCCGAATGTTGACGCGGACGAGCAAAGCGACATAATGGAGGTCGCGGTGAACGTCGCAGTCGGCCTCGGCCGGCCGGATCTGACCGAGCAGGTACGCGGCCTGTCGACCGGCGATATCGACCCACGGGTGCGCCGGGCAGCCACGGAGGCGCTCCGCTAGTGGAAACCGACAGGGTTTACAGCGAGCCGGGAGACGTGAAGAATCCGGCCGTGCACGACGATACAGGGATGAGAATACGCTGATGGCAAAGACCGGAGACGCCGCCGCAGCCTCGCCCGGCTCCCCGGGGGAGTCCGGGGGCGAGATGACGCGGCGTTCGTTCCTGTCCACGCTCGCCGTGGCGTGGATCTCCTTCACCGCGATCGTGCTGGGCTCGGTGCTCGGCTTGGTGCGCTTCCTGTTCCCCAACGTGCTGTTCGAGCCGCCGCAGTCCTTTCGCGCCGGCTTCGTGGACGAGTACACGGTGGGCGAGGTTTCCACGCGCTGGAAGGATCAGTTCGGCGTCTGGATCATCCGCGAAGAGCAGCAGGTGTACGCGCTGTCGACCGTGTGCACGCACCTGGGCTGCACGCCGAACTGGCTGGAGGCGGACCGCAAGTTCAAGTGCCCGTGCCACGGCAGCGGCTTCCGTATCACCGGCATCAACTTCGAGGGGCCGGCCCCGCGCCCGCTGGAGCGGTACAGCATCTCGCTGGGCGACGACGGCCAGATCGTGGTCGACAAGACCAAGAAGTATCAGTGGGAGAAGGGCGAGTGGAGCGACCCCTCGTCGTTCCTCGCCGTCTGACGAGGCACGGAGTCACCTGAATGGCGAAAAAGAGCAACGGCAGCGGTTCGAACGGAGGGGGCCGCAAGAGCCCGGCAGACGCCGTGAAGGCGGTCGGCGAGACCCAGGTATGGAAGTCCATCTTCCGCACCGGCGTCCCGGTCTCCCGGCGCCAGCGCATGATGTCGGTGCTCAACAACGTCTTCCTGCACCTGCATCCGGTGCGCCTTCCCAAGCACGCGGTCAAGGTGAAGTACACGTGGTGCATGGGCGGGCTGACGTTCTTCATCTTCCTGGTGCTGACCGTCACCGGCATCCTGCTGATGTTCTACTACCGGCCGACCTCCCAGCATGCCTACGGCGACATCATCGACCTGGGATCGCAGGTGCCGCTCGGCATCATGCGGGAGATTCACCGCTGGGGCGCCCACCTGATGGTGATCACGGTGTGGCTGCACATGTTCCGCGTGTTCATGACCGGCTCCTACAAGCCGCCGCGCGAGTTCAACTGGGCGATCGGCGTGCTGCTGCTGACTATCACCATGTTCCTCAGCTACACCGGCTACCTGCTGCCGTGGGACCAGCTCGCCATCTGGGCGGTCACCGTCGGCCTGAACATGGCCCGCGCGGCACCGTTCCTCGGCCACGAAGGACCCGGCGCCGCCCTGCTGCACCTGGGCGACATCAACTTCGTGCACGCCGGGGCGGACGCCAAGTTCGCGCTGGCCGGCGGCCGCTTCGTGGGTGAGGCGACGCTGCTGCGCTTCTACGTCCTGCACTGCATAGGTGTGCCGTTCATCGCGATGATCTTCATGATCGTGCACTTCTGGCGCGTCCGTAAGGACGGCGGCATCTCGGGTCCCACGTAGGACCTGCAGGGAACACGGTAGGTAAGGCAGAACGTGCGCGCGATCATCGACCGGATCTCCGATCCGGCAATCCTGTTCACCATCACCCTCGTGCTGACCATGGTGGTGTTTCCGCCCACCAAGGGGCTGCGGAAGGTGCACGACGCGCTCCGCGTCGACCGCCTCTGGACCAACGGCGGCGGCGTGGTGATGCTGCTGATCCTGTTGGCGTTCTTCGGCTTGGGGCTCTTCGATCGCGACTTCCGCCTGATCGCAACCAAGCCGGACAACATCCCGATCACGGCGCTGATGTTCGTGGTGGTGTTCTTCCTCTGGTTCGCCATGAAGCAGGCGCGCGCCAACGACGAGCGCATCGCCGCCGGCAAGAAGCCGGAGGAGGCGGAAGGCGGCAAGGTGCTGGTGTGGCCGGACCTGGTCTACATCGAGTTCATCTCGCTGATCCTGATCAGCGTGCTGCTGATCGTCTGGTCGATCGGGCTGAAGGCGCCGCTGGAGGAGCCGGCCAACCCCACCGTCTCGCCCAATCCGTCCAAGGCGCCGTGGTACTTCCTGGGCCTGCAGGAGATGCTGGTCTACTTCGACCCCTGGATCGCAGGCGTGGTGTTCCCGACGCTGATCATCGTCGGCCTGATGGCCATCCCCTACCTGGACGAGCGGCAAGGCGGGCAGGGCTACTACAGCTACGCCGAGCGCGGCCGCATCATGAGCCTCTTCATGTTCGGCTGGCTGGCGCTGTGGGTGTTCCTGATCTACACGGGAACGTTCCTGCGCGGCCCCAACTGGAACTTCTTCGGCCCGTTCGAGACCTGGGACGTCAACAAGCGGGTGGTGCTCAACAACATCAACCTGTCGGAGATCATCTGGGTGCGGCTGCTCGGCGTCGGCCTGCCGCGCGCGCCGATCGTCCGCGAGGCATTCGGGTTCGTGATCGTCGTCGGCTACTTCCTGATCCTGCCCGGACTGCTGGCGAAGACGGTTTTCAAGGACCTGCACGAGCGGCTCGGCCGCGCGAAGTACGGGGTGCTGATCATCCTGTTCCTCTCCATGTTGTCGCTGCCGCTGAAGATGTATACGCGGTGGCTGTTCAACCTCAAGTACGTGATCTCGATCCCCGAGGTCTTCTTCAACATATAGGTGCGGCAATGAAGGCGTTTGTGGATGGCTGACCGGGACAGGGCTGGTAGAGACCGTGGCTGATAGAGACCAGGAGAAACACTACAAGCCGGCGGGGTTGAACCGGTGGTTCGCGATCAGCTCCATTCTGCTGCTGGCCGCGATAGTCGGCGTCTTCCTGGAGGACTACAACCGCGAGTGGAAGCGCTACCAGCGCGAGTTCCGGGACATCGACCGGCAGATCACGCGCGGCGCCTGGGAGACGGAGCGGGCGCGGCTGGAGGGCGAGTCGCAGTACCAGCAGGCGCTCGTCGCGGTGGACGGCGCCCAGGCTCGGCAGGACGAGCTGCAGGGCGACATACGCGCCGCCGAGCGCGAGGTGCGCCGGGCCGACACCGAGTTCCAGGGGATCAACCAGCGCTACCTCACCGACAAGGCCCGCTACGAAGAGGCGCTGTACAAGTTCGAGCAGGCGCAGGCGGGTGTGGGCGGCAACGTCGACCGCGAGCGCGCTCGCAAGGAGCGGTTGCTCGTGCAGTACGAAGAGTCGGGCGTCGAGTACGAGGCGGCGACGCTGAAGCTGGAGGGCGTGCAGATGCAGCTCGCTTCCTACCGGGAGGATCTGCGTCAGGCCGAGCGCGCCGTCACCGGCCTGCAGCGCGACGCAGACGTCCTGCTCGGCAAGCTGGAGCGCATCGACCCGCAGGCGATGGACTTCTGGAACCGGCTGGGCGCCGGGGTCCGCGACCTGCCGATCATCGACTTGGCGCAGCCGTCCCTGAAGATCGAGCAGGTCGTGCTGAGCGACATCAGGGAGGATCTCAACTTCGAGATGGTGCCGCGCGTGGACCGCTGCGTGACCTGCCACCAGGGCGTGTCGCGGGCGGACCTCGCGGAGGCTCCCAACCCCCACCGCACACACCCGCGTCTCGACCTGTTCCTGGCCAGCGACTCTCCGCATCCGCTCGAGGAGTTCGGCTGCACGAGCTGTCACGGCGGGCGCGGGCGCGCCACCGACTTCTACGGCAGCGTGCATACCCCGGACGGCAAGGCGCAGCAGGTCGCGTGGCAGTCCGACCTGGGCTGGCGGGAGTTCCACTTGTGGGAGGAGCCCATGCACCCCGCGCGCTACGCGGAGGCAGGCTGCTTCCAGTGCCACGCCGGCCAGACCACGGTGAAGGGCGCGGAGAAGCTCAGCTTCGGGCTGTCCCTGATCGAGCGCGCCGGCTGCTACGGCTGCCACGAGATCGACTCCTATGAGGGGCTCAGCCCGCGCGGCCCGTCGCTGGCGCGCGTCAAGGACAAGCTGACCCCGGACTGGGCGTTCCGTTGGATCCAGGATCCCAAGGCGTTCCGCGCCAACGCGTGGATGCCGGCCTTCTTCGGCCAGCCCAACAACAGCACCCCTGAGCTGACCGCGCGCACCGAACAGGAAATCCACGCGATGGTCAGCTACCTGTGGGACCACGCAGACGGCTACGAGATGGAGCCGCTGCCGGCCGGCGGCGACGCGGCGCGCGGCGAGGAATTGGTCGCGTCGGTCGGCTGCATGGCCTGCCACCAGCTCCCCGACAGCCAGGAGCCGGCCGCGGATCAAGACGCGCTGCGGCGCCAGTTCGGACCCAACTTCGCCGGCATCGGCTCCAAGACCACGCCGCGGTGGATCTACAACTGGCTGCGCAATCCCGAGAGCTACCATGCCGGGACGCGCATGCCCGACATGCGCTTGACCGAGCAGGAGGCGGCCGACGTCACCGCCTACCTGGTCACGTTCCGCAACGACGCGTACGGGCCGCCCCCCGACGTGAACGAGGAGCTGGTCGGCGAGATCGTGGTCGGCTTCCTGGGCAAGACCGCGCCGCCGAGCGTGGCCCGCGATCAGGCGGCTGCCATGGACATCGGCGAAAAGCTCAACTACGCCGGCGAGCGGCTGATCCGCCAGTACGGCTGCTTCGGCTGCCACGAGATCCCCGGGTTCGAGACGGCCAAGCCGATCGGCACCGAGCTGACGGCGATCGGCCACAAGCCGCTGCACCAGTTCGACTTCGGCTTCCTGCACATCGATCACACCCGCTACGGCTGGTGGACGCAGAAGATGAAGGACCCGCGCTCCTTCGACGAGCACAAGGAGCTGGAGCCGGACCTGCTGCTGCGCATGCCGAACTACGGCTTCACCGACCAGCAGGTGGAGGCGGTGGTCACCGTGCTGGCCGGCTTCGTGGAGCCTGACGAGGACCTGACCAAGATCGTGCCGCGCACGCCGGAGCGGCTGGCGATCGAGCGCGGCCAGCAACTCGTGCGGACCAACAACTGCCAGGCGTGCCACATCATCGAGGGCGAAGGCGGCTCCATCGCGCCGACGGTCACCGACTGGCTGGTGCGCTTCCGCGGCCAGGGAGCCGCGGCGGCGGAGGCGGCCACCGTCGGCTTCGCGCCTCCCAACCTGGTCGGCGAGGGCGCCAAGGTGCAGACCGACTGGCTGTTCGCGTTCCTGCACCAGCCGTCGGAGATCCGCCCATGGCTGGCGGCGCGCATGCCGACGTTCGGCTTCAGCGCGAGCGAGATCAACGACCTGGCGCGCTACTTCAGCGCCCTCGACGGCGAGGAGTTCCCGTTCGTGGAGCGGGTCGAGCCGGCGCTCACCGCGGATGAGCTTCAGGCGGCGGAGAAGCTGTGGTCCACCGACTACTTCAACTGCACCACCTGCCACATCCAGGGAGGCGAGACGCCGCCGGGCACGCCCGACCGCTGGGCGCCCGACTTCGCGCTGGCCGCGGAACGGCTCAAGCCGCAGTGGATCATCGACTGGATCGCCGATCCGCAGACACTGCTGCCCGGCACCAGGATGCCGACCTTCTATCCGCAGGCCACGCCTCGCGACATCCTGGGCGGCGACGCCGACCACCAGATCCGGGTGTTGCGCGACTACATCCTGACCATCGGCCTGGCTGCCGCGGATTAGCGCCCCAAGACCGTCGCCTGCGGCTCCGCTCTTGGCCCATCCCACCGTTCCCTACGACGCCGTCGGGCTTGCCGCTGACGCGGCCAGCCGGCCGGCCTCATAGGGCAGGCGGCGCATGCTGCTTCGCCTGTCCGCCTCCGTCTTCCTGTCGTTCGGCGGCCTGTACCCGCTGTGGCTGTGGGTCAACCGGCGCGACGGGATCGACCACGGCTTCACGCGTTTCAACCTGGGCATGGCCGCGGTCGTGCTGGGCCTGGGCGTGCTGCTGATCACCCTGGTCCCGGGGCAGGGCACCCCGGGCGGCGGCATGGCACGGCCGTGGCTGGCGCTGGTCTGGCTGGGCGTCGCCATGGCCGCGACCGCCTACGCGTGGCAGCGCCGGCCCTGGGCGATCGCGGCGTGCGCGGTGCCGCCGGCGGTGGGCGTCTTCGTGCTGGTCGACGGCCTTGCCGGCACGCCGGCCGCGGCCTCCGGGGGCCTGGCGGCCGCAGCCGCGACCACGCTGATCGGCGGATTGGCGCTCGCCGGGTCGATGTACACGATGGTGCTCGGCCACCACTACCTGAACGCCGAGAAGATGCCGACCCGCTTCCTGGGCAAGGCGATCGCCGTGTACGCGGCCGTCCTTTCGGTCCGCCTGGTCTGGGACGCGGTGGTGATCGCCGCGGGCAGCGTCACCGTCGGTGGCTTCGAGCGTCCGGTGCTGGAGTTCGCGCTGAGCCTCGACGGCATGTTCGTCTGGATCGCCCTGTTCTTCGGGACGGTGGTGCCGCTGGTGATCTGCTTCCTGGCAGGGGCGGCGGTTCGCGCCAAGTCTACGCAGGCGGCCACCGGACTGCTGTACGTGGCGGTGAGCGCCGCCATCATCGGCGAGGCGAGCTACCGCTTCGATCTGCTGTCCTACGGCCTGGCGCTGTGAGCGGTAAGGTGGGCGCAGGCGAGCTGGCGCTGTCGTGGAGCTGCGCAGCCTGCGGCCAGGCGAACGCGTCGCGGCCGGCCGGCGACGGCGTCGCCTGCGACGCGTGCGGGACGGCCGTGGCGGTGACCGGGCCGCACCGCGAGCTCCGCCAGTGCGCGGTGTGCTCCTCGACACGCCTCTACCGCCAGCGCGACTTCAACCGCTTCCTGGGCATCGCCGTGGTCGTGGTGGGCGCGGTGCTGGTGCCGTTCACCTACGGAATCAGCCTGCCGGTGGTGTTCCTGATCGACCTGATCCTGTATCGGCGCGTGGCGGAGATGGCCGTGTGCTACCTCTGCCGGGCCGAGTATCGGGGCATCGAGGTGCCGAAGCGCATCCTGCCGTTCCGCCACCACCTGGCCGCCGGCTACGAGAAGCGGCGCGAGCGGTGGCTGGAGCAGACCGGCCAACGCTCCGAACGCTGACAGGTTCATGCCCTCCCGCCCTAACCGCCCCAACATCGTCTTCGCCTTCTCCGACCAGCATCGCGCGCGGGGTCCGCTCCGCACGCTACGGCATCATGCTTTCTCGATGTCGGTGCCGGAGAAGTCGTCGCCCTTGAACAGCAGTGGCTCGCGGTGCGTCTTGGCAAGTGCATACGCGAAACAGTCCCCGAAGTTCAGAGCTGCCGGGTGGTTCCCTTTCCCGAAGCGCCGCCATCCCCGACGCGCGGCGTCGGTCTGCTCGCGTGTGACCGGCATCAACTCGACCCCCGCTTGTCGCAGAAACGCATCGAGCTCGAGCCCCGCCTCCGTCCCACCGCGGCTCTCGATCACCATGGCGGCTTCGAGCAGTGCGACCGCCGACATGCGGCGCGGGGACGCTGTCGCTATGGCGGTCGCGTAGTGCTTGGCGTCCGGCTCGGCCAGCAGGACAGCCAAGATCGCCGACGTGTCGATGATCACTTCGGCAGGCCATGCTCGTCGTAGAGCAGCGCGCCGTGGTCCACGGCGGAGGGGCCGGGCCCCAGCAGCGTGGCGCATCGCTGTCCGATCGCGTGCAGCTCCCGCGCCAGCGCATCAGCGCCGTGGCGGCGACGTTCCCGTTCTAGGCGGTCTCGCAATGCAACGGTGATAGCGCCGGTCATGGTCTCACCCGTGAGACGGGCGAGCTCGCCGGCGAGCCGGCAGGTCTCGCCGTTCTTGATGTTGAGGCTCATCGCATGCCCCTCGGTGTGAGGTAGAAGGCCGTGTGTCACTCTACCCTGACGCACAGGCGGATGGCAAGGGTCCCGAACATCGTCTTCGTCTTTTCCGACCAGCATCGCGCGCGGACGACCGGCTACGAGGGCGCCGCGGTGCAGACGCCGGCGATGGACCGCTTGGCGGCGGAGGGGGTGGTGTTCGACACGGCGGTCTCCAGCATTCCCGTCTGCACCCCGTGGCGCGCCGCGCTGCTCACCGGCCAGTACCCGCTCACCAACGGGCTGTTCCTCAACGACGTGCGGCTTCCCACCGACCGGCCGACCCTCGGCACGATCCTGCGCGACGCCGGCTACGACACCGCGTACATCGGCAAGTGGCACCTGGACGGCAACCGACGTGGCGCGTTCACGCCGCCGGGTCCGCGCCGGCAGGGATTCGAGTTCTGGGCCGCCGCCAACTGCACGCACGACTACCTGCGGTCCTTCTACTACCGGGACACGCCCGAGCGGCTGTGGTGGGACGGATACGACGCCGCGGCGCAGACCGACATGGCCGTCGACTACATCGCCTCGCGGCCCGCGGACGTGCCGTTCGCCCTGGTGCTCTCCTGGGGGCCGCCGCACAACCCCTACCGCGACCTGCCGCAGGAGTACCTGGACCGTTATCCCGCGGCGGACGTCGAGGTTCCGGCGAACTGCCCGGATCCGGTGCGTGAAGACCTGGCCGGCTACTGCGCCCACGTCACGGCGCTGGACGAGCAACTGGCCCGCATCGACGCCGCCATCGACGCCGCCGGCCTGCGCGAGGACACCATCCTCGTCTACACCTCCGACCACGGCGACATGCTGGGCTCGCAGGGGGTCGACCGCAAACAGCACCCCTGGGACGAGTCGATCCGCGTGCCGTTTCTCCTGCGCTGTCCGGACCAGGCCGGCCGCGGCCGCCACCTCCCGTTTCCGTTCGGCGTGGTGGACATTCTGCCGACGCTGCTCGGCCTGGCCGGGGTGCCGATTCCGGACTCGGTCGAGGGGTCCGACGTGTCGCCTGCCATCCGAGGCGAGCCGTTCGCGGCGCCCGAGCACGCCCTCACCATGTGCATCGCCCCGTTCGCGGAATACGTCGGGGCGCCCTGGCGCGGCGTCCGCTCCGCGCGCTACAGCTATGCGCGCTGGCTGGACGGCCGGGGCATCCTGTACGACACCGCGGCCGACCCCAACCAGCTCGACAACCGCTACGGCAGCCGCTCCCATGCCGCTCTGCAGCGCCACCTGGAGGACGCCATGCAGCAGCTCCTCGCCGAGCGCGGTGACCGGTTCCTGCCCGCCGCGCACTACGTCGAGCGCCATGGATTCACCGTCGATGAGCGCGGAGCCGTCCCCTTCAGCCTGTGAAGTGCTACTGAATCGGAGCGCTGCCTCAGGTCACATGTGCTGGAAGCAAATGATCAGTGCGGTTGAGATAGCGGATCTGCCGGCGTTGGGGTGTGATCGAGATCCGGCTGATGCCGGTGTTCTCATGGGTGAAGCGCTCATACAGCACATCCTGGGGGACGCCCACCAGCGCGCCGACAAGACTGGATCCGAACCCACCATGCAGTACGGCGCCGACCCGTTGCTCCGCGCGGACGTGGTGTGCTTCCAAGTGAGCTACGAAAGACACCGCGTTGCGGTGGACGAGTTGCAGCATCGCCCGGTCTCCCTCCCAGTCGTGGAACCACCATCCGCGGTCGGTGACGTCGGCGGGTAGCACGACGCCGGGAAACATCGCGCTCATTTCCTTCCGGGTCAGTCCGGGGAGTTGAACTCTGGTGCCGTCGTCGCGCGATTCCCACACGCCGCCCCACTCGTGAAGTCCAACGAACACATGAGAGGAGAGATCGAGCACCGCGCCGACGATCTGTGCCGTCTGCAGGGTTCTCAGCATCGGCCCGCAATAGAGCTTGGTGACGCCCTCCTCCCTGAGCGCCTCGCCGGCCTGGCGCGCCTGCAGCTCGCCGAGATCTGTCAGCGGCGGGTCAGCCATGCGCGGCGCGACCGCCGCGGGCGTAGTGTCCGGATGCTCGGCCAGTACCTGCTCTCTCAGGTTGTTGGCCGACTGCCCGTGCCTGATGAGGTACAGTTCCATGTCGGTGGACGCAGGATAGTTCTCCTGGAGAGCCTATGCCAGCCGCATCTCGAGAGCGCTGGCTCTGTTGCCCCGGACCTACTGCGTCAAGTTGACAGATCGGCCGCAACCTGCGACCGTAAGCGAGAGCCTGTCACGGCTCCCACTTCCTCCGGAGGACCCTACGTGTACCTACGTGAAGACTCTTCTCTGACTGCGGGACCCGCAGGCGCGCGCCGCCGTCGGTCACTGCTGCCGACCGCGCTGCTGCCGATGCTGGCGGCGCTTCTGGCCTTGACGCTGGCCGCCTGTGGCGGCGGCGACGACGGCGGTTCCGAGACCACGACCGAAGCCGAGAAGCCCAAGGAGCCCGCGACCACGTCCAGCGCCGAGCAGGCGTCGTCCACGCCGGGCGCGCTGAACGCGACCATCTCCGGCACCATCACCTTCGGCGCCGAAGCCAGGCGCGCGCCGGCCGTCCTGAACATGGAAGCCGACCCGGTCTGCGCCGAAAAGAACGCCGAGGATCCCAAGACCGAGCAGGCGTTCCTGCTCGACGACTCGAAGGGACTCGCCAACGTTTTGATCCAGGTCAAGTCCGGGCTTCCGGAGATGGAGTTCGACGCTCCGGCGTCGGAGGTGGAGTTCACCCAGTCGGGCTGCATCTACGATCCGCACATCCTGATCGCGCGGGTGGGCCAGACGGTCAAGATCCTCAATCCCGACGGCACGCTCCACAACGTTCACGTGTTCGGCAAGGTCAACCAGGAATTCAACCAGGCCATGCCGAAGTTCCAGACCGAGCTCGAGCAGGTGTTCGACAAGGTGGAGGCCGAGCCGTTCGCCATCAAGTGCGACGTGCACCCGTGGATGAACGCGTTCGGCGTGGTGCTCGATCACCCGTACGCGGCCGTGACGGCTCCCGACGGCACGTTCAGCATTCCGAACCTGCCGGCCGGCACGTACCAGGTGGAGGTCTGGCACGAGTTGCTGGGCGCGTCGACGCATGAGGTCACCGTTACCGAAGGCGGCACCGCGACGCTCGACCTGGCTCTGCAGCCGCCGAGTTGACGCAAGCGAGCTGACGTAGTGGCGCACGCCGGCACCGCAGACCACGCCGCGCACTCGCACGGCGACCATCCGCCGGAGCCGTTCTGGCGGAAGTACATCTTCTCGATCGATCACAAGACGATCGGCATCCAGTACGGCATCACCGCCCTGGTGTTCCTGTTCTTCGGGTTCTGCCTGGTGATGATCATGCGCTACAGCATCGCCTACCCCGGCAGCCCGCTGCCGCTGCTGGGCGGTCTGCTCAACCTTCCCGAGCCGGGCGCCATCCCGCCGGAGTTCTACAACCAGCTCGGCGCCATGCACGGCACGATCATGGTCTTCCTGGGCGTCGTGCCGCTGGCGGTCGGGGCGTTCGGCAACTACTTCGTGCCGCTGCAGGTGGGCGCCCCGGACATGGCGTTTCCGAAGCTCAACATGACCAGCTACTGGATGTACTTCATCGGCGGCGTGGTCATGCTGATCAGCTTCTTCGTGCCGGGCGGCGCCGCCAAGTCCGGGTGGACCTCCTACGCGCCGCTGTCCGTGATCGAGACGGTGGGGCAGACGTGGTGGCTGATCGGCATGATCTTCCTGATCACCTCGTCGCTGCTCGGCTCGATCAACATCATCACCACGATCGTGCAGCTCCGCGCCCCGGGGCTGGCCTACATGCGCATGCCCTTCTTCGTCTGGGCGCAGCTCATCACCTCGTTCCTGCTGCTGCTGGCGTTCCCGCCGCTGGAGGCGGCCGGCGTGCTGCAGCTCCTGGACCGGGTGGCGGGCACCAGCTTCTTCCTGCCCACCGGACTGGTGATCTCCGGCGAACCGCTGGAGGTGTCCGGCGGCGGCAGCGCGCTGCTGTGGCAGCACCTGTTCTGGTTCCTGGCCCATCCGGAGGTGTACGTCCTGATCCTGCCGGCGTTCGGGGTCATCGCCGAGGTCATCGCCAACAACACGCGCAAGCCGCTGTGGGGCTACAAGTCGCTGGTCTACTCGGCGCTGTTCATGGGCTTCATGTCGTTCATCGTGTGGGCGCACCACATGTTCCTGACCGGCATGGGCACAGTGATCAGCTCTTTCTTCCAGTTGACGACCATGATCATCTCGGTGCCGTCGATCATCATCCTGACGGCGTTCATCCTGTCGCTGTGGGGCGGCTCGATCCGCTTCACGGCGCCGATGAAGTTCGCGCTGGCCTTCATCCCCATGTTCGGCATCGGCGGCCTGACCGGCCTGCCGCTCGGCTTGGCTTCCGCCGACATCTACCTGCACGACACCTACTACGTGATCGGCCACTTCCACTACGTCGTGGCTCCGGGGTCGCTGTTCGGACTGTTCGCCGGGATCTACTACTGGTACCCCAAGGTGACCGGCCGGCGCATGAGCGAACGGCTGGCGAGCTGGCACTTCTGGCCCTCGCTGATCTTCATGAACGGCGTGTTCTTCCCCATGTTCATCCAGGGCATGGCCGGCGTGTCCCGGCGCCTCTACGACGGCGGCGCCACGTACGCCCACGCGCAGGACGTGCTCTGGCTCAACGAGGTGATGTCGTTCTCCGCCTGGGGGCTGGGGCTGGCGCAGATCTTCTTCATCGTCAACTTCATCATCAGCCTGCGGAAGCCGAAGGAAGCGGAAGAGAACCCGTGGGAGGCGACCACCCTGGAGTGGGCAGCGCCCTCACCGCCGCTGCCGCACGTCAACTTCCGCGAGCCGGTGGCCGTTACCCGGCCGCCCTACGACTACAGCCCGGCAGGCGCCAAGGCCGGGTTCCTGCCGCAGCACAGTCCCGCCGGGGCCGGGCCCGACCCGGCCGGCGCCGCGCCTTCCGGCGCCGGACACTGAGCCAGCACTTCCATGGACATTCCCTACACCACCGCCGAACATCCGGAGACGCGCCTTTATAACGGCAAGCTCGGCATCTGGCTCTTCCTGGCCTCCGAGGTGCTGCTGTTCGGGGCGTTCTTTTCAACCTACATCCTGTTGCGGGTCGGCGCCGGCGGAAACTGGCCGGTGCAGGCGGAGCTGCTCAACATCCCGCTGGCCACGGTCAACACCGTCATCCTGATCACGTCCAGCGTCACCATGGTGATGGCGTGGGCGTCGCTGAAGATGGAGCGGTTCGGCCGCTTTCAGCTCTACTTCGGCGCCACCATCGCGCTGGCGCTGGCCTTCCTGGTGATCAAGGGGTTCGAGTACGGGGCCGAGTTCGCCCATCACCGCTATCCCAAGACCAACACCTTCCTGGCGATCTACTTCACGATGACCGGCCTGCACGGCGTGCACATCCTGGCCGGCGTGGCGGTCAACCTCTACCACCTGGCGACCGCGCGCCGCTGGTACCGGGACGACAAGGAACGGCTGGCCAACCGCATCGAGATCGCGGGGCTGTACTGGCACTTCGTCGACCTGGTGTGGATCTTCCTGTTCCCGGTCCTGTACCTGATCTGACGATGGATGCCCTGTTCCAGGATGTAGCGAGGAGTTGAAGGTGGCCGATCAACACGTCGACAAGCACGTCCGCCAGTACGTGGCGGTGTTCATAGCGCTGATGGTGCTGACGATCGTCACGGTGCTGGCCAGCCGCATCGATATCGGTGTTGCCGGCGGCATCACCCTTGCTCTGATCATCGCCAGCGTGAAGGGCACGCTGGTAGCCGGCGTGTTCATGCACCTGTTCAGCGAAAAGCGCAAGATCGTCTACACGGTGCTGATCTACACCGGCATCTTCCTGCTGGTGCTGTTTCTGCTCACCGCCCTGAGCTACGGGGACACGCTCGACCTCGGAGACCCGGACTCAAGGTAGGCGGCATGTCTCTCAAGGTGTTCCATGTCGTCTTCGTCTCCATCGCCGGGCTGTTCCTGGCACTGTTCTCGGGCTGGGCGTTCCTGTTCGCTCCCGGACTCGACCGCGGCCCCGCCGTCGCGCTGGGCGTTTCGGCGGCGGCCGGACTGGTGGCGCTGATCGTCACCGAGCGGCGCGTGCTGGCCAGCCTGCCGCGGAGGCCGCGATGATGCGCCGCCACGCCGCGCGGCTGCATCCGGCGTTCGTGGCGGCGGCGCTGCTTCTGGTGCCCCGCCTTGCCGGCGCCTGCGCGGTCTGTTTCGGAGATCCCGATTCTCCCGCCTCCAAGGGGCTGACGGTCGCCGTGCTGTTCCTGGTGGGGGTCATCGTCGCGGTGCTGGCCGGGGTGGCGCTGTTCGCGGTCACCATGCTGCGGCGCAACGAGCGGCAGCATGAGCGCGGCGCGCACGGCGCCGCGCTGACTGGGGGAACCGATGGTTGAATTCGCGCAGGCGCTCGGCCTGCCGCTCGACATCTCCGCTCACGGCTACCGGATCGACGCGATCATCGGCTGGGTGCACCTGGTCATGTTCGTGCTGTTCGTCGGCTGGGGCGCGTTCTTCATCTACGCCATGATCCGCTTCCGGCGGCGGAGGAACCCCGTTGCCGACCCACAGGGCGTCCGTACGCACGCGACCAGCTACCTGGAAGCCGTGATCGTGGTGATCGAGCTGGTGCTGCTGTTCGCACTGTCGATCCCGTTCTGGGCCGGCTTCGTGGCCAAGGTGCCGGAGCCGTCGGAGGCGATGCGGATACGCGTCGTCGCGCAGCAGTTCCAGTGGAACATCCACTACGCCGGCCCCGACGGCGTGTTCGGCCGCACCGACCCCGCGCTGGTGCGCCCGCAGGAGAACAATCACATCGGCCTGGACCGCGACGACCTGTTCGGGAAGGACGACGTGATGACCAACAATCAGCTCAACGTCCCGATCGACCAGCCGATCGTGATCGAGCTGTCCAGCCTGGACGTCGTGCACAGCTTCTTCGTGCCGGTACTGCGGGTGAAGCAGGACGCGGTCCCGGGACTGGTGATCCCGCTCACCTTCACGGCCACCGCCACCGGCAAGTACGAGATCGCGTGCGCACAGCTCTGCGGCATCGGCCACGCGCAGATGCGCGGCTTCATCACCCTGATGGAGCAGGCCGAGTTCGACGAGTGGCTGGAAGAGCGCTCCGAGGAAGCGCAGGACAGTGGAGCGGGCGGTTTCTTCTGATCCCGGTCGCTGCCCGTCAGGACGGCGACGGATACACCTGTGGGAACGCGTCGCCGGCGAGTTGCGCGCCGTCGGTCACGCCGACGAACGGTTTCATCGGGTGCTCGCCGGCCTGCACGTAGCGGGTCTGCTCCGGCATGTAGTGGATGGCGATGGCGCGGCGCGGTCCATCGCTGCGGTTCGGAAAAGAGGCGTGCCACGTCAGGCAGTGGTGGTAGTGGACGTGCCCGGCCCGCACAGGGCGCGGCTCGGCTTGGACATCGTGTCCGCCGTGGGTGGCAGGTAGCTCCTCGCCCGGATCAGGCAGAGAAACCGTGCCCCAGCGATGGGAGCCCGGCACCATCCACATGCAGCCGTTGTTCAGGTCGACGTCGTCCAGCGCCACCCACGCCGTGACCTGCACGTCCGGCGTGATGACCGGCCACGTCGGTGCGTCCTGGTGCCAGTGCGTGGTGCCGCCGGTGCGCGGCGGCTTGTACTGGATCTGGTCGTGCCACACGCGCAGCTCGCGCGCGCCGGTGAGCTGGACCGCCTCCGCGACGATCCGCGGATGCTCCAGCAGGCGCCGGAACGCCGGGCTGGCCTGCCAGATGTTCACGACCTGCTGCACCGGGGCCCGTTCCTGGCCGATGTCGCGGTCCAGCACCGGCCTCGCGCCATCCCCCGCATCGCGCTCGGCCGACACGCGGGCCAGCTCCGCGCGCAGCTCGTCCACGGCGTCCGCTTCGAGGGCGCGCCCCCCGGTTACGAATCCCTGTTCCTCGAACGAGCGTACGGCGGCTCCGCTCAACATGGCTGTATCCACACCTCCACCTCGTCGATGATCGCCGGAGTCGACCGTTGCGGGTCGGACTGGTCCAGTGTGATCGCCAAGGCGTTGTCTCCCAAGGCCGGGGCGCCGGCGGGCAGGACGAACCAGCGCGTGTCCGGACACACCGGCCGCACCGGCAGGGCCGGATCGCGCCGCCCGGTCGGCCGCTCGCGCGCCCGCGTGTCCGCCCGTCCCAGGGGACCGTCTGCAAGCGGCACGCCGTTGAGCACCACCGCAAGCTCGTCCCGCTCGGTGAGGTCGGCGCCGCGCAGCGCCAGCGTTGCGCACCGCACCCGATCCATCCTCTCGTAGAGCCGGAAGCGGTACGTGCCGGCCGGACGCTCGGCGGTCCGTTCGAGCGTCAGCCGCTGCGCCTTGGCCACGCCGGAGGCGGTGCGGTCCATTCCCATCCACGGCACGCCGCCCCAGGTGGGATCGAAGACGTAGTGCCGGTCGCCGGCGGCCACCCGTTGCGGGTCGCGCAGGTCGTGGAAGACCTGCAGCGCCTGCGGATAGTAGGGCGGCGTGAACAGGTGGCCGACGAAGTGGTTGAAGACCGACACGCCGTCGGCGCCGCTGCCGTAGAAGGTGTGCGCCAGCGCCCGGCTCATCGACGGGCTCATCACTTCGCTCCTGTGGCGCCGGCGGTGGCTGACCCAGGGATGCAGCCCGGGATACACCATGCACGCGCTGTCCGGTGCGCGCGCCAGGGCGCCGAACTCCGCGTATCCCGCGCTGAAGTCGCAGTACATCGTGTCCATCGGCGCGCAGTAGTCGATCAGCCCCTCGGCGATCCAGCCCGGCACGTCCAGGCCCATGATCAGGCACTCGTCCACGGTGGAAAGCACGCGCGCCCCCAGCAGCAGCCGCCGGCCGCGCGCACGGCCGTGCTCATCCAGCGTCCGGCGGATGCGCCGGATCAGGTCGGTCATCAGGTGCGCCCGGTCGCGGGCGTCCGGCACCGGGAAGTAGCCGGGATCGCGCATCACCAGCTCCACGCCGTCGACGTCTATGGTGTCCAGCAGGGTCGCGACGACGGCGTGCAGGAAGGCGCGCACCGGCTCGAAGGTGAAGTCGAGCGGCTTGCCGCCACGGTCGATCGCGGCTTCCGGCGGCCGCTCGATGCCCAGCACGTCCCAGCGCTTGGGAAGCTGGAACTCGGGATGCGACTCCACGAACTCCGCGAATTTGGGAAAGTCGTGGGTGTCGTTCATGCGGAGGCCGCCCAGGAAGGTCATGCCGCGCTCGTGGCAACGATCGCCCAGTACCTGCATGGGCTGCACGCCCGCGTCCAGCAGCGGCAGGAATCGGCGGTGCTGAGCCCGCGTATCGTACGGAAAGCGGTCGGTGCGCCAATAAGGGGTGAACCCCTGGTTGTAGCAGTCCTGCACCATGGTATCGACCCCGGCGTCGGCCAGCAGGTCGACCCAGCGGCGCAGGTCGGCGGCGGCGACCGGATCCGGAAGCATCCACGTGGCGATGGTGGACGGATCGCTTGAGAAGACGATGCGGCGCTCCCCGCGCGGCGGCGGAGCCGGGCCTTCGGAACTCACGGCGTGAGCCTACCCCGAGGTGGCACTCAGAGTCCGCCGTCGGTTCTGTTCGTCCTGGGCCTCGTAGAAGAGCCGGAAGCGGCCGTCGTCGAGGTCGATCACGCACGGCTCGGAGACCATGTTCACGTCGAGCGGCCGGTCAAGGTCGAGCAGCGGACCGGGATCCCTGGTCCAGGTCAGGCCGTCCCGTGAGGAGGCGGCGAAGATGCCGCCGCGGATGTCGGTGGCCCAGGCGGCGAAGTACATGCGGTAACGGGGCTCGGCGGGGTCGCCCAGTCGGAGCACCTCCGGCGCGTAGACCGCCAGCGTGTCGCGCCGCTCGTCCTCCTGGGCGATGCGCACGCCCGGCTCGATCCGGAACGACAGCCCGTCGTCGGAGATGGCGCTGATGATGTGGTTGGGCGCGTCGAGCCCGGTGCGCCGCGGATGGGCATAGCTGTGGAAGTAGAGCCGGCAGCAGACGTCGGAGGGGCCGGATGACGACTCGACGTAGACGCAGCGCGGCGAACCGAACGACGCGTCCGGAGCGGCGGCGCGTACGCCGGGCTCGGGCTCCCAGGCCAGCCCGTCCGGGGAGACGGCGCTCTTGATCACGTTCGGCCGGTCGGGGGTGGCGGCCTCGAAGTACATGCGCCGGCGGCCGTCGGGAAGCGGCACGACGTCGGGACAGAGCACCCGCAACGTCGCGTCGGGCTCATGCACGTCCAGCCGCACGCCCGGCTCCTTTCGCCACGCCGCGCCCTCGTCGGACACGGCGCTCAGGATGTAGCCGTTGGCGTCGGGCACCGCGCGCCCCGGCCCCCAGCCGGTGTAATACAGCCGGTAGCCGCCTGCGGGCAGCCGCACCACGTTCGGGGTCAGGATGCTCCGTGAGTCCAGCGGCGAATCGGGGCCGATGCACGGCTCCGGGTCCTTCGTCCACACGAGTCCGGGGTCGCGGGCCTGGTAGTGCACGGCTCGGACCCCGTCGAAGCGTTCCATCACGCCACCAGGGTACCACCTCGCATCAGCCGCCAACCGATACGGTATCCCGCGTTCCGCCGTCCGCGAGCGCGAGACCCGCGTTGGGCGTACCGGTGAAGCGCCCGCCGAACAGCCCGACGCCGTAGCCCACTTCCGCATGGAGACTCCGGGACGCGTCAAACTCGGCCCTAGCCCAAGTTTAATTGCGCCAGGCCAAGTCCTGGAAGGGAGGAAGAGAGATCTGAAACCTTTCGCAGCGATCCAGCGGGTTCGACTCCCGCCCGGCAAAGGCGTAGCCCGCCAGCCGGAACCGAGTCTAGCGCGGCGTGCGGCAACGGGCGTCGTGAAGCGTAGACAGGAGGTGACGAAGCGCCGCGGTAAGCCTCGAGATGGGCAAATGATGACGCCTTCATCGTTTAAATAGTGGGGGCAGCACCGGAAGCGCCGCTACGGCGAGGCGCCAAGGGTCGTCCGGGGTCGTGGACCGACGCAGAGTCACGGGATGGGTCGCCAGGAAACCTGGGAGATCCTGTCATTGCCCGCAAGGGAGAGCCGGACACAGGGAGAACCGGCGGACCAAGACTCCCGGCCCGCCGCCAGGCTTGCATGGCGGCGGGAGCGCGACGGCGAACACGAAGCGGCAAGCGACCTGCGGAGCCGGCTGACGAACCAATAAGTCGAAGGACAAGCGTGGCAGGAAGTCGTAGCGCCTTGATAGTACCGACGAAAGCGGGGAACCGTGGCCAGCGGGACCCGGTGGAGGGAAGCGAGGCGTCACCTGAACAGATCCACTGATGGGACACGTTGGAGGAAACCCTGAGTTCCACAAACACGTACACGAAACGTAACTATTCAGCCGTGGCGGACGGTCTGAGGCAGGGAGGGATCATGGGGCGGCCTTCGAAGACGGACCTGAGGGCGTCGAGCACGTTGCCGCCGTTCTTGCGGATCGTGGAGATATAGGCTCTGGTCCGGCAGAAGGCGGCTGCACCTTCAGCGCTGCGGAACGTGCCGGAGATCTTCTGCTGAACTTTCATCATGCGCAGGTCGCGTTCGGCCTGGTTGTTGGTGAACGGTACGCGAAAGTCGTACATGAAGGCGAGCACCGATCGCCAGCGGCCGGACAACCGGAGCAGGAGATTGCGCGGCTTGCTCTGCTTCTTGCGGCCCCGCTTCTTGGGCGTACCCGGTGGCGCCGGAGGCGGCGGCGGATTGGCGGCCAGCCCAACGTTGATGATCCTGCGGTACTCGGCGGCGAATCGTCGGCGCTCAGGCCGGTACAGCCGCCGGCGTCCCTGCTGCTGCGCACGGTCCACCGCAGCGTTCATCCTCAGCAGCAACTCCTTGAGCTCACCGGCCCACCGCTGGCGGTACTGTTCCTCGACGAACGTCAGCTCGCGCAGATGATGGGCGTTGCACAGCGCGTGCCCACACTGATAGCGAAAGTAGCTCTGCCAGTGATCGTGCAGCGCGATCCCCGCGAAGTTCGGCAAGATGCCGATGTCCTCACCGGCCTGCTTGCCCCGCTTCGCGTGCTCGGCGTAGTGGGTCAGCCGCTCCGTGCTCGCCACGTGCAGCCACCGCAGGTGGCCGTCGACGCTCATCCCGGTCTCATCGAAGCCGACCACCGGCTGGCCGCCGATCGCTTCACGAATCATCTCGCTGACGCCCGCCAAGCGCTCGGCGCAGGTGGCGTTGATGTTCACCAACGTGCCGACGCTGATCGGGATCGAGAACAGGTCCGCGAACCACTCGGCCGCCCTCTGATACGGCAGCAACCCGTAGTTCTTCAGGTATGCGGCCACCGCTTGCAGCCGCTCGCCGTACTGCACCGGCTGCCGGACCGGCTCAGGGAATGTGGCCACCGCGATCTTCCCACAGTCCGGGCAGCGTTTGCGCTCGGCGCGGTGCTCGGTGACCTGCGCCGCCAGCGGCGGCACCTCGAACACCTGCCGACGTTCGTAGTCGGCCACCGGCTCGTCGGCCAGCGATCGTCCGCAACCGCACCGGTCCACCGCGTGCACGGTGACGAGGTCGGGATGCTCGCTCTGGCTCAAGGTCGCACCAGGATGGTTCGGCTGACCCCCGTGACGCTTTCCGGTGCGCTGCCGGCGAGAGGCCGTGCGGCTGTGTTGCTTGCGTTCGAAGCTGTCTCGCGACGGCGGTTTGCCGCTGTCGTGGCTGTCCTTCTTCAGTTCCTGGAGTTCCTGCTCCAGCGCCGTGATCCGCTGCTCGTAACGCTCGATGAGAGCCTCGATCAACGCGATGACCGCGTCTCGGCCAGCATCGTAGGCCGCACCTATCTCTTGGCGCGTGAGCTTGAAGCTCGCGTCCATTGCGTCCCTCCCGACCGCGAGAATAGACCAGCAATGCCGAACACGTACAGCGCCCGAGACAACTTACAATCTTCAGGTCGTGGTTACGCTGACCCATGGGCTGCCACTACGCCTGAATAGTTACCACGAAACAGCAATGGATAGCCGAACAGGCGAGGGGGCACCCGGAGCGGGTGTTTACGTCGCTGCATCACGTGATTGACCTCGACTGGATGCATGAAGCGTATCGACGGACGCGCAAGGATGGCGCGGCGGGTGTCGACGGCGTAACGGCAGCCAACTACGAGACGGACTTGGGGGCGAATATGGAAAGCCTCCTGAACCGGATCAAGGCGGGCAGCTACTACGCGCCTCCGGTGCGCCGGCAGTACATCCCGAAGGCGGACGGGAAGAAACGACCGCTGGGCATCCCGACGCTGGAAGACAAGGTGGCGCAGCGGGCGATCCTGATGCTGCTGGAGCCGATCTACGAAGCGGACTTCTTGCCGTGCTCATACGGGTTCCGACCCGGACGATCGGCCCACGATGCACTTGACGCACTCCGCGCGGGCATCATGGACCGAGGGCACCGGTGGGTGATCGACGCCGACCTGGCGGAATACTTCGACAGCATCGACCACAGACATCTGAGATCATTTCTGGACCTGCGGATCAAGGATGGCGTCGTCAGGCGCATGATCGATAAATGGCTAAAAGCGGGGGTGCTTGAAGGAAGCACGTTGCAACGATCCGACACGGGCGCACCTCAGGGCGGTGTGCTTAGCCCCTTGCTCTCCAATGTATTCCTGCACTATGTGCTGGATGAGTGGTTCGAGCGAGAGGCCAAACCACGGCTGAGAGGCGCGTGCCAACTGGTGAGATTCGCCGATGATGCTCTGTTGACCTTCGAAGACTGCCAGAGCGGCAAGCGTATGCTCGCGGTTCTGGGGAAACGGCTCAGCCGCTACGGGCTGGTGTTGCACGCGACGAAGACGCGCTACGTGGACTTCCGAGCGCAGTGCCGGCGCGGGCACGAAGCGGGCACGACGTTCGATTTTCTCGGCTTCACCCATGTATGGGGACGGTCGAGGAAGGGCAAGACGATAGTGCTGCGGGTCACCGCAAAGAGCCGCTACGCCCGCGCGGCGAAAGCCGTGCACGATTGGTGCAAACGCAATCGGCACCTGCCGATCAAACACCAACACGAGCACTTGGCACGGATGATCCGGGGCCACTGCACCTACTATGGTCTGACGGGGAACGGCAAGCGACTTGGCTGGTACCGCCGCCAAGCGATCCGCAGTTGGCGGAAGTGGCTGTCGCGCCGCGACCGCACGGGACGCTTGAGCTGGGATCGCATGAACGAACTTCTCAGGCGGCATCCCCTGCCACCGGCCAAGGTCACGCGCTCGATCTATGCTACTTGAGCGAACCTGACGGGTGAGGAACCGAGTGCGTCAATCGCGCACGCTCGGGACTGCGAGGGGCGGGGCTCGGTAACGACCCCGCCTACTCGGCCGGGCTCAAAGTGATCCTATTGTGACTAAACGATTTAGGGGATCCCGTTTTCGCCGTGTGGCACTACATTCGGGGCACAAGTGGTGAACATCATCGTTACGACGGCCGTGTTCTTGATCCCACGAAGAGCGGGGCAGCGCCCGTGCACGAACATGGCTGAGCAGAAGGTAGAGGCCCGGCAATGGGATGGTCAATGGGTCGGATGACGCCCGTATGGCACTACTTTGGAGAATTCAGCCGTTTTGGAGGCAGAGACCCTCATAGATTCGCGGAAATCACTTCAACCCCGCGAAATCGCCCCCGTTCGTGTTAAACTTGGGCTAGCGCGAGCGAGCGCGCACCACAGCCGCACCGCCGCGCTCGGACCCCACTCCTTGTAGGCGGCGTCCGCGTGCGCCACCAGTGTTCGCCCCTTCGCCTCGACCGAGAGCCCCCCAGGCCGCGTGGGCGAAGGGCATTCCGGCGCCGACGTCCACCCCGGCGCCGGTCTCCGCGTCGCCGCCGTCGTGGCGCACGCCGAGCTTCGGCGCGCGAAAGACCTTACAGCTTCAGGTTCTGGATCCACTCCGAGACCGTCCCAAGGTGGGGTATGAGCTCTTGCAGGTTCTTGGCGAGCGCGGTGGCGTCCTGCAACCCCTTGACGACGTCCCAGAGCCTCCTGAGAGCCTCCGAACCACCCTGCTTCGCCGTGCCCGGATCAGGGCCATCGCCTCGAGCCAGCAGGTTCCGTGCTCGTCCCAAGTGGTTCTGGGCGCGACGCCGAACGTGTTCCGGAACGTTCAGCGCTTCTATGCGAGCGCTCAACCGATTCATAATCTCGGAGACGTCGTGCGTGGCTACTGGGGCATGCGCGTCAAACCAGTCCCGGAACATCGTTCCACTGACGCGGTAGTCCTTCCCATCCTGCTCGATCACTCCGTGCGTCACGAGCACGGTAAGGGCGTCACTTACCTCCCCACAGGTGAAGACTCTCCCCGCCTCCGCGGAGATTCCGCTCGCAAGCTCGGCCGACGACACTCCATGTGAAGCCTGAGCCGACAGGTACCCGTAGAGTCTCCGCGCCACGTCGCCCAGTACGCGGAACCACCGCGCGAAGTCGTTGTGCTCCTGCTGAAATGAAGCGGCCTCCGCCTGAACCTCCTCGCCGTTTATGTCCTGACCGACAGGACGCCAGAGCTTCTGCAGCACGCCCTGCAGCAGATACGGATGACGCCCCGTGAGCTGCACTATCCGCTCTTTCGGAGCTTGCGGTATCCCGTCCGGGAATCCGGCCTGTATCAGCGTGTCCATGTCCTCGGCGCTGAGAACGCCGAGTTTCCTCGTCGCCAGCACGTTGAGCGGCGACCCCTTGTTGATCACACCTTCCGGATCGTTCACCCCCGTAACGACCAGGCGGAAATTGTCGCACATCTCGTGCTGCGAGATCAGATGCCGCAGATTGCCGAAGAAGACGTCACCGTACCCGCCGTCCTCAAGCCGCCCGGCCAGCGTGTCGATCTCGTCGATCAGGATCACCGCCATCCACTCGCTGCCATGACGATCCGTGAGGTCGCTTCCCACGCGTCCTTCCAGCTCGGTCTTGAACGCGTCGAAGGGCTCCTCTTCGCGAACGAATCCGCTCCATTGGTACCCTTCCAATCCCGCGGTCATTCCCCTGAGAATCTCCCGAAACAACGCTCCCGGAAAGACTCGATCCAGCCCGCTCACGTAGACCGGCACCGGGACTACCGGCCGCGCCAGCGCCTCACGCGCAAGTCTGCCCTCCAGGACCTTGATGATCGAAGTCTTCCCGCACCGCCGGCCACCGACGACGCCGACGTGCTCCCCCCGATACATCATTCCGTCGATAATGGTTTGCGGCAGATCGCCCACGTACTGGTGCCCCGCGATCTGGTACCGATAGGGATTCTCAGTCATGCGAACTGCCCCGTCTTCACGCCGTACTCGAAGAGCTTTGGCCAGATCTCTAGGTTGTTCTTGCCGTTCACCAGCCCGAAGTGCTCCAGGTCCGCCAGAGCCTGCCCCTGGGTCGGCGAGAGCAGCGATTCGTTCAGAGACTCCGATCCGGCGGCGATCCGTTCAACGAGTTCACGCTCTTCCTTGCGCAGCTCCGTGAAGATCTGCCTATACACCTTGCCGATCAGGTGCGTCCGCATCGTGGTCCGTATGGTATCCGCCGTACGCTCCGCGCGGTCGACCGTAATCGTGGTTCGCCGACCCTGCTCGCACGCGTCACTGGCGAACAGGCGCGCGACGAAGGGATGGCCGCCGCAGTAGTGGTGGAGGCGTCGCAGCGCCTCCGGTTCCCACTCAATGCCGCGCCACGCACCCAGCTCTCGGATCATCGTGTCGCACTCGTCTGCGGAGAGACCTCCGGCGTATACCTCGCGGAACCCCATGAACATCGGGTTCTCCCCGGCGTCGGCAGGAAGTCGGTTGGTCCGATTGACGTCCGGCCGCTTGGCGATCGCGACCAGGACGACGCCGCTCAGCTCCTGGGCGAGCGCCCGCAAGACCCCCAGCGCTTTCCTGCCTTCGACCAGGAGATCATGGCTCGCGTTCGGCTCGTCAAAGGCAAGCAGCCTGTCCACCTCGTCCAGGACGACGACGAACGGCTCCGACCTGCCGTGCGCGTGCCACGAGTCGATCAGGGATCGCAGTTGTGAACCGGGGTGGCCATTGGGGTCACCGCCGTCACGGACCTCGAACCTCTCCTGGAGGTCGGTGCGCAGCGCGCCGGCCACGGCCAGCAGGAGAGGGGCCGCCAAGTGGCGGTCGAGTTGCTGGCAATCGATGCTCGCGACGGGGACGTCGCGGAACCTCAGGCGGAGCTGGTGCGCCAACGAGGTCTTGCCGGTCTTGCGAAGTCCGAAGATCCCCACGTGCTGACCCTGCGACAACAACCGGGGAATGGTCTGCAACTGGGCTGAACGGCCAAAGAACAGCGTCGGATCCTTGACGGGGATGCTCTCGTAGTAGGGATCATGACGGGTTACGTAGCGGTCCTTCGCGGCGTTCACTTCCGTATTGACGCTGCCCGTCTTCAGCGCCCGCTCCATCGTCGCCAGGGCCATCGGCACGACGTTGACTCGGTAGGCAACCCTGATCCTCTGCGCCGCCTGCGCGCGTTCGGGCAACGTCCTCGCACCGGTGGTGGGCTGAATCAGAAACAACAGCGGAACGTCCTTCGATCGCCTGATACGCCGTCCGAGCGCCGTCGCCACCTGGTCGGCGCCGTTGACGTGTAGGACCGCATAGTGATTTGCGGCCCTCCTGTCTTGCAGCAGGAGGGCGTGGCTGGTCAACCGGCGTTCCACTTGGTAGTCGCTGGCGGCGCCGAAGAACTCCTCGACCAATCCAAGCGGGGTACGCCGGTGCCGCAATACCGGAACCGTGATCCAGAGCATGGCGAGGACCGCCGCGGACGACACGACCCCGAAGACCAGAGAGGATTCAGCGACTCGCTTCCACACCAGGCGCAGTTCCTTTGGACGGATCTGGGGGTCTTCCCGTTGCAGCGCGGAGCGCAGGTCCGGATCCTGGGGGTCGACGCGCAGTTGGTCCCGGTACCACTCCAGCGGGTAGACCGGGCACGAGCTGCCGCCGTACAACAAGCGGAAGATCGGGCAGCGATGGCCGTCGAATCGAATGCGCATGTGGCGCTCGGCTCCGACGTTCGCGACGTAGCGGAGGCGGCCCGGCCGGTACGCGATCCACCTCCGTCCTGGAAAGCGCTGGTGAACCACGGCGGGGGTCGGTTCACCGACTTGCCAGATGCGCACGGAGCCCCCGTAGGCAGCCGCGGCGACGTGCGTGCCGTGAGGACCGTACGCCACCGAGTTGACCAAGCCCGCGCCGGTCAGGACGAGCATCTGTCGACCGGTGCCCGCATCCCAGACGCGCACCGTCCCATCGTCGCTGCCGGAGGCGATGTTCCTGCCGTCCGGGCTGTAGGCCACCGACTGAACCATGCTTTCGTGGCCGCTCAGCTTGACCCTCGGTTCACCCGTGAGAGTATCCAGGATCCACACACCCTGCCTGTTGCCGGCCATAACAGACCTTCCGTCCGGACTGTACGCCACCGAACTGGTGCCACCGATGGCTTGCCACACTGCCACTTCGGATCCGGCCTTGGCATCCCAGATCCGGATGGTGCCCCTGTAGCTGACCGAGGCGATCTGGCTGCCGTCCGGACTGTACGCGACCGACCCGACGTAGCCGTCGCCGTCGCTCATGATGACCGTCTCTGCGCGCGTTTCAGCATCCCATATTCGCAGCGTCCCGTCCTCCCCACTGCCCGAGGCGAGCCGACTACCGTCGGGGCTGTACGCAACCGAACTGACGATGCCTTCGTGGCCCTTCAATTCCGCTTTCAGTTCACCCGTCTCGGCGTCAAAGATCAGTACACCCCCATCGTGGCTGCCCGCGATACTCCCGCCGTCCGGGCTGTACGCCACCTGCCGCATGATCCATAGGCGCTCCTCCAGGACCGGCGTCTGCGCGTCCAGCACCAGCGTCTGCACGCCGGTATCGGCAGCCAGGAGAAGGACCGTCCGGTCGTCGCTGGCCACGGCCACCCGGCTGCCGTCCGGATGGTAGACCACTGACGAGAGCCAGAGGTCGTCGGCCATCATTGCGGCCGTCTCAGTGCCCGTTTCGGCATTCCAGATCCGTACTGACCCATCGTGGCTCCCCGCGACGACGTGCCTGCCGTCCGGGCTGTACGCAATCGCGTTGACGCCGCCCTTGTGGCCGGTCAACGCGGCCGTCTCCGCGCCCGTTTCCGCATCCCAGATCTGTACTACGTCGCCCCGGCTGCCGGTGGCGATACGGCGGCCGTCCGGGCTGTACGCGACCGACGAGACCC
The DNA here is from genome assembly GCA_965208175.1 of Spirochaetia bacterium. Classification (GTDB taxonomy): domain Bacteria; phylum Spirochaetota; class Spirochaetia; order SZUA-6; family Bin103; genus CATQHW01. The sequence continues at coordinate 1,206,312 of CBDBOG010000003.1, forward strand.
AGACGACGTCGTCTTCCAGCCCCTTCGTCTCCTCGCCCGTCTCGGCGTCGAAAATCCGTAGCGGGCCTTCATCGCTCACCGCGACGATACGGCTGCCGTCCGGGCTGTAGGTCACCGACCTGGCCCAGCGGATGGTGCGGATCAGCACGAAGTTCTTCTCGCTACGTACGTCCCAGATCCGCACGCCATCGCTGCCGCTCCAGGCAATCTTGCTGCCGTCCGGGCTGTAGGTCACCGACAACACCGCCTCGGAGTCGGCCGTGATTGCCCGAGTCTGCGCGGCTTTTTGCGGGTCCCAGATCCGTACCGTGCCGTCATATCCGGACGAGGCGATGCGGCTGCCGTCCGGGCTGTACGCCACCGCGTTTACACCGTCTGCGTGTCCGGTCAGTACGTCCAGCTCTGCGCCCGTGCGTGCGTCCCAGATCCGCACCGTGCCGTCATCTCCAGCCGAGGCGATGCGGCTGCCGTCCAGGGGGCTGTACGCCAAGGCGTTGACACCGCCTGCGTGTCCGGCCAACACCACCGTCTCCTCCTCCGTGTCCGGGTCCCAGATGCGCACGACGCCAACAGAGTCTCCGGAAGCGACGCGGCTGCCGTCCGGGCTGTACGCCACCGAGAATACGAAGGACTGGTGCCCGACCTGTGGTACGAGCTCTGCGCGAGGGCGGTCCTCCAACCGCCCCAGTGCCGAGAGCGGCGCGGCGGCAAGAACCGCGATGGCGACGCCAAGGAGCCAGGAAGCAACGCCAAGACGGCGCGCGAACGTCATCGGGAACGCCCCACGTACGGCCGGCTCCAGATTCAGGCGCCGTTTCAGCGGATCATGGAGGCGACCGCGGAACAGGTCGATCAGGTCTTCATCACGCGGTGACACCGCCCAGCCTGCACGCGCGGCCATCGCTCCCGTTCCCCGACAACCTCAGGCACCAAGGATACGCCTGCACGCGGCCTGCGTCCAACGCGTCAAGGACTCCCGCATCCACCACTTCACCGTGTTCAAAGCGACCGAGAGACTGTGGTTCCGATGACGGGCGCCAGGTTGAACGAGAAGCCGCGCCCCTGCGCGTCCGGCGCGAGCCGCACAGCCGCACTCGCATTCGTTGTCGTTCGAGTCCGCGTGCGCCACCAGCAGCCGCCCTTTCGCCTCGACCGAGAGCCCCGAGGCGCCTCGGCGCCGGTCTCCGCCGTCGTGGCGCACGCCCAGCTCCAGCGACGGGCGCAGCTTCACGGTCTACGAGAGCGCGAACCGGTGCCCGCCCTCCAGGACCAGCCGCACCCCGTGCGCGTCGACCTCCGTGTCCGTCTCGTTCGACACCTGCTGTCGGTGCGCGCCAGGAAGGCGTCCCGTCTTGCTGCACCAGCGCGCCGCGCGCGCCCGTCGTCAAGGTCGATCATACGCGGTTCGGAGACCATGTTCACGTCCAGCGGCCGGTCCAGGTCGAGCAGCGGACCGGGATCTGGTCCAGGCGAGGCCGTCCCGCGAGGAGGCGTCGAAGATGCCGCCGCGGATGGCGGTCGCCCAGGCGGCGTAGTACATGCGGTAGCGGGGCTCGGCCGGTTCGCCCAGCCGGATCACCTCCGGCGCGTAGACGGCCAGCGTGCCCCGCTGCTCGTCCTCCTGGGCGATTCGCACGCCCGGCTCGATCCGGACCGACAGCCCGTCATCGGCGATGGCGCTGATGATGTGGTTGGGCGCGTCGAGGCCGGTGCGCCGGCGATGGGCATAGCTGTGGAAGTAGCCGGCAGCAGAGCCGGGAGTGATCCGACGGCGACTCGACGTAGACGCACCGCGGCGAACCGAACGACGCGTCCGTAGCCGCGACGCTACGCCAGGCTCAAGTTCCCAGGCCAGCCCGTCTGGGGAGACCGCGCTCTTGACCACGGTCGGGCGGTCGGCCGGCGGACTCAAAGTACATTCGCCAGCGGCCGTCCGGCAGCGGCAGGACGTCCGGGCGGAGCACCCGTAGCGTCGCGTCCGGCTCGTGCACGTCCAGGCGCACGCCCGGCCCCTCGCGCCACGCCGCGGCCCATCGTCGGACACGGCGCTGAGGATGTAGCCGCTGGCGTCGGGAACCGACCGCCCCCGACCCCAGCCGGTGTAGTACAGGCGATAGGCGCCCTCCGGCAGCCCGACCACGTTCGGGGTCAGGATGCTCAGGGAGTCCAGTGGCGAATCGGGTCCGATGCACGGCTCCGGGTCCTTCGTCCAGACCAAGCCGGGGTCGCGGGCCTGATAGTGCACGGAGCGGATCCCGTCGAAGCGTTCCATCGCGTCATCCTCCATCGCCATAGGGGTGTGCAGCCCGGCCTTTATTAGGACGGACCTTCCTCGAGCCTGAGGTATCGACGGAGAGCATTCAAGTGAGGATCGAGTCGCGCCACGTCCGGATGATCGGCTTTCCGTGCGGCGAGCTCAGTCACGAATTTCAACAGGTTGCTCGCGTTGCGCGAATGGCCGACTTTCCACCATTGACTGCACACGTAGAATCCTCCGTAGTCTTCTTCATAGTACCTAGCGTGTTCTGCGATCATCCGTCCATCGACGGCTCTGCGCAGAAGTGCCAGATTGCCGATACGGAGACCGAGTTCGTCCTTGCAGTAGCTCCGGTCGAGAAAATTACGCCTGTCGGCATCATCGAGAAGCGTCGGGCAGCGTACCAGCAGCGTGCGCATGAGGTCTTGCACCAAGGGCTGGAGCCTCGACGATGCAGCGGGCGCAACAGGGGGAGTCCCCGGCGAGTGCGTCGTGTCCCCCGTCTTTTTTGTGCCGCTCGCACCTCGCGATCTTTCGGCGGGCGGGAGTTCAGAAAGTTCCAGGAGTTTCGCCGCGCGCACGAACAACTCGGATGTGTCCGCTACGGTGTTCGACTTCTCCAGTGCAGGTCGCATCATCCGTTCGACGAACACCCGGTTGGTGAACAGATGCCACTCGACGGACGGATATTCCGCACGCAGGGCATCGAACACATCTTCCAGAGGCTTCTGCACGCCGGGGTTCACCTTCGGCGACACAAAATAGATGGAGAGCCGCGCATCGGACGGATGGTAAGCTCGCAGTACCATCAGAGTTCGCAACAGTTTCTTGAGTATCCTGTTCTCTGAGCCGCCGCCGTAATTCAATCCGGATTCGTGGAACGCGACCTCCATCGCGTGAATACCGCCCTCCTGATCGACTCCGACGACATCTATCTCTCCCTGTTTGAGAAGTTGCGCGGCGTCACCGGTCTGTTTGAATACGCGTCCGTCCCGGTCGAACTTGCTCTTAACGGCATCGAACATCGTTTCCAGATCGGCGTCCGTCTTTTCTCTTGTCCAATGTTCGGACGCCTTCCAGTTAGCCTGGACCAGCCAGCAGCCTTTGACGTGCCGGAGATACGAATATCCTAGGGATTCGCCGATTTCTATCTTCATGCCCTGCTTCTCTCTTCAGCAGTGACGTCGCAATGATTGGTGCCGGCACTACAGTGTGCAGGATAGTATACTGATCCTCCGGGAACAACGTTCGTCGGCCTCGACAACACGCGCGGATGTCTCGGACGAGCTCTTCGGGCTGTCGCCGTGAGTCACTTCACGCCGCCCGCTTGGACCCGATTCGGGTGGTCGACTCCTCGGTGGGCACGGTGATCGGCGTGTTCGTCGAGGAATGGAGATGCGGCGACGCACACAACGTGCGACCCCACAGGAGACAGAACGATGGCTGCCCGACCGGTCACGCTGAGGGAACGCCACCTGTCCCCGCGACGGATCGTCAACTTGACATGGCTGCCGGGGAAGGGAAAATGGAGCATTCCAGAGATCGTCAACGGAGCCGCCGAAGACTCGATGTCATCGCAAGGAGAATGATGATGAAGAAGCTCGTGCCCGTGACCGTTCTACTGCTGCTGCTGACCTCCTTCCCAGCCGTCAGCCAGGAGCAGATCGACCACGCAATCCCCTACAACCTCAGCGAGTACGAAGGGATGACGGGGACCACGCTCACCTTCAACGAGGCGCCGGCGGTGGCCGCGCTCGTCGCCCAGGGCAGCCTTCCCCCCATCGCCGAGCGGTTGCCCCTGGAACCGCTGGTGGTGCAGCCGGTCGACGGGATCGGCACGTACGGCGGCACGCTGCGCCTGCCCAACACCGGCAAGGCCGCCACCAACTACATGATGGACTGGGGCTACGAGTTCCTGGTCTCGTACACGCCGGACATGGCGCGGCTGTTCCCCCGGCTCATTGAGGGCTGGGACGTCAGCGCCGACGGCATGACCTTCACGCTGCACCTGCGCGAGGGCATGAAGTGGAGCGACGGCACCCCGTTCACCGCCGACGACCTGATGTTCTACTTTGAGGACGTGGCGCTGAACACCGACCTCTCCCCGAGCCCCTCTTCGCGCATGCTGATCGACGGGGTGCCCGGCGTACCCGCGAAGATCGACGACTACACCTTCCAGATGACGTTCCACAAGCCGTTCGGGGTGTTCATCGAGAACCTGGCCCGATGGCGGCCCAACAACTATCTGCCCAAGCACTACCTGCAGCAGTTCCACCCCACCTACACCGAGATGGCCAAGATCGAAGAGACCATGAAGGCGGAGGGCTACGACACTTGGGTGAACCTCTTCAACTCCAAGATGGGCGGCCATCTGGATGCCTGGGGCATGCCCGACCGCCCGGTCCTGCTGGCGTGGATTCCGCAGAACACGGTCAGCGAGCCGGTGCAGGTCATGGAGCGCAATCCCTACTACTTCATGATCGACACCGCCGGCAATCAGCTCCCCTACATCGACCGCATGGAGCGGGTGCTCACCGAGGACAAGGAGGCGCTGCTGCTCAAGACCATCGCCGGCGACTTCGACTACAATTCCTGCTTCGACTGGGGCTGCTTCCCCAACCACCAGCTCGTGGTCGACAGCATGGATCGCGGCGGCTACCGCATCGAGCAGCACTGGTGGCCGCCGGACAACCAGGGCAACGTGCGCTTCAACTTCCACCACGAGGACCCGGTGCTCAACGCGTTGCTCAACGACAAGCGGTTCCGCGTCGCCATCTCGCTCGCCATCAACCGCGGGGAGGCGAACAGCCTGGTGTTCAAGGGACTTGCCACTCCGACCCACACCGGGCTCCCGGAGGGTCCTCCGTTTCACGGCGAGAACCTGTTCAAGAGCCACCTGGATTTCGATCTGGCCCAAGCCAACGCGCTGCTCGACGAGATCGGCACGATCTCGGACCGTGACGGCGACGGCTTCCGGTTGCGCTCCGACGGCGAGCGCCTGCGCCTGGTGAATACCATCAACGTGCTGTGGCCGGAGACCGTGGAGCTGGCCGAGCTGTACCGGAACTACTGGAGGGAGATCGGCATCGAGGTCGTCAGCAAGCCGGTCGAACAGGGCATGGCGTCCGCCACGATCGAGTCCGGCCAGTACGACATTTTCACCGGCACCGGGCAGCACGGCGGCCGGCCGATGAATCCGCTGTTCCGCGCCTCGCTGGTGCCGATTTCCGAGCGCTGGGGAACCGCGCCGCAGTGGGGTTCCTGGATCGTGAGCGGCGGTGAGAAGGGATCGGAGCTGAAGACCATCATGCGCCTGCGCGAGGAGGCGCTCGCCTCCGGCGACGAGCAGGTGAGAATCGCCAAGACCATCGAGATCGCCGAGATCTGGGACGACAACCTGTGGATGGTCGGCGGCTTCAACATGCCGATGCAGGCGCAGTACTGGGTGGTCAACAACCGCATCAGGAACTGGCCCAGGAACAGCAACTACAACATCTGTTACGAGATGCTGGCGCCGATCTACATCGACGAATAGGCGCTGAGGCGTGCATCCCCGCTCGCCGGGGATGCACGCTCTACCTCCCTTTCCGCTGACCGGAGCCCCGGCTTCGATGCATGATGGCGTGGTGGCGAAGGACGATGCGCTGCTCAGCGTGCGCGACCTCAAGACCTTCTTCTTCTCGCGCGAGGGAACGCTGAAGGCCGTCGACGGCGTGTCGTTCGACCTGCAACGCGGCGAGACGCTCGGCATCGCCGGCGAGAGCGGCTGCGGCAAGAGCGTCACGGCGCAGTCCATCCTTCGCATCGTCCCGCGCAACGGCCGCATCGTGAGCGGCGAGATCCTGCTGCGCACGGAAGCCGGCGTGGTGGACTTGGCGAAGCTGGACTGGAAGGGCAGGCAGGTACGGAGCATCCGAGGTGCCGAGGTGTCGATGGTGTTCCAGGAGCCGATGACCGCCTTCAGCCTGGTCTACACCATCGGCAACCAGATCATGGAGGCGATCCGCCTGCACCAGGAGTGCGACAAACGCACCGCGCGGGAGCGCGCCGTCGAGATGCTGCGGCGCGCCGGCATGCCGAATCCGGAACAGACCATCGACGCCTATCCCTTCGCCATCAGCGGCGGCATGCGGCAGCGGGCGATGATCGCCATGGCGCTCTCCTGCCATCCCAGCCTGCTGATCGCCGACGAGCCCACCACCGCGGTGGACGTGACCATTCAGGCCCAGGTCCTGGAGTTGATGAAGGAGCTGCAGCAGGAGCTGAACATGTCGCTGATCATCATCACCCACGACCTGGCCGTGATCGCCGAGCTGTGCGACCGGGTGATGGTCATGTACCTGGGACGGGACGTGGAGTCGGCGCCGGTGGAGACGATCTTCCGCGCTCCGAGACATCCCTACACGGTCGGCCTGCTGAACTCGATCCCGCGCCTGGGCGAGGGCTCGGCCCACGAGATCGAGGCGATCGGCGGCAGCGTCCCCAGCCCCTACGAGATGCCGGGCGGATGCCCGTTTCATCCCCGCTGTGCCCACGTCATGGAGGACCGGTGTGCGCAGGCGTTCCCAGGCTCCGTGGAGGTGGGACCCGGCCACACCACGAGCTGCTACCTGTACGATTGAAGGCGCGCATGGAGAGAGAGAAGCTCCTGGAGGTCATCGCCCTGGTGAAGCACTTCCCGGTGATTCGGGGCCTGCTGCGCAGCACCGTCAACGTGGTACGGGCCGTGGACGGGATCAGCTTCTTCGTGCGCCGCGGCGAGGTCCTGGGGCTGGTCGGCGAGAGCGGCTGCGGCAAGACCACCACCGGCAGATGCATCATCCGGGCTCTGGACCCCACGTCCGGATCGGTCCGCTTCAGTGTCGACGGCGGCGACCCGATCGACGTCGCCAGCCTCGAGGAGGCGCAGCTCAAGAGCGTCTGGCGCCACATGAGCATGATCTTCCAGGACCCTTACTCGTCGCTCAATCCGCGCATGAACATCCTGGAGACGGTAGGAGAGCCGTTGCTCACGCACGCCATCGTGCGCCGGAAGAACGAGCTCGAGGAGAGAGTGGCGCAGCTGCTGCGGGACGTCAGTCTCGATCCCGAGTACATGAGGCGCTATCCGCACGCCTTCTCAGGCGGCCAGCGGCAGAGGATCGCGATAGCGCGGGCCCTGGCGCTGAGCCCGAGGTTCATCGTCGCCGACGAGCCGGTGTCAGCCCTCGACGTCTCGGTGCAGGCGCAGATCCTCAAGCTGATGCAGGAGCTGAAGCAGCGCTTCCACCTCACCTACCTGTTCATCGCCCACAATCTGGCGGTGGTGGAGTACGTGAGTCAGCGCGTCGCCGTGATGTACGTGGGGAAGGTCGTGGAGCTCGGCGACACCGACGACATCTTCCTCCGTCCCCTGCACCCCTACACCGAGGCGCTGCTCTCCGCGGTGCCGAAGACCGAGCCGGAGTCTCGTCATGAGCGGCGGCGCATCGTGCTCACCGGCGATGTCGCCGACCCGGCCAACCCTCCGACCGGCTGCTACTTCCATCCCCGCTGCCCGTACGCCGAGGAGATCTGCAGACGCGAGGAGCCGCCGCTCGTGAACCACGGCGACCGGGCGGCACGCCCGCACCTCGTCGCCTGCCACTTCGCCGACAGTCTGTCGCTCGCCGGCATCAAGCGGGCGCAGCGCCGCACCCGGTACACGGTCGGAAAGGTTCCGCATTGATGGCGGAGCACAGCGCTACGGCGCCATGATCACGGGTCGGTCGAGCCCGATGGGCGAGGTGGTCGGCACCTCTGGCCAAGGGCCGGGCGCTGGGGGGCGCTGGGCGCCTTGATACGGGTGGCAATGCCGAAACCGGCAGCAGGGGTTGACATGATCAAGCGGCCTCGTTCCAGACCTCTGGACGGGGCTGGAAGTAGCGTTCGAGCTCGCCGTTGAGCACGGCGAGGCGGGTGCGCAGCACGCATTCGTTGTCGTGCGGCCGCCAGCGCATGCCGTTACCCTTGAAGCGCCGCCCCACCACGAACTTGCACTGCCCCTCCACCGAGCCGCTGCCGATCGGCCAGCCGCAGGCTCGGTAACGGCCATAGTCCATACGCTGCTGGTTGTTCTGGAAGTAGTTGATGTGCTTCCACCCGGCCTCGGCGTCGGTGAGCTTGGCCACCACGCCCTTCATCTCGACGATCAACTGTAACGGCTCGCCGTTGTAGAGCAGCGTCGAGCACCGTTGCCGGTGTTGCTCGCGCGTCGAAGCCGGCAGCAGGCCGCAGAACTCGCCCAGATGACCGGCCGCGTGGTAGTAGTCCAGGATCTGCACCGCTCCCGGAAAGTGCGTCATCGCAAGCTCCCAGTTGTGGCGCGCCCCGTCGGCGATGAACAGCGTCTGCTCGGCGTGCATGAACCCCATCTGCATCCCGGCCTGCGCCGCGTACGGCTCGAAGTCCTTGCGCGGCCCGTAGCGGGCTCCGGTCCAGCGGTCGGTGATCGTCTTGCCGTCACGCTTGTCGATCACCACCAGATTGCACTCCTTCCAGCAGGTCTCGGCGCGCAGGCTCTTTCGTCCCGTGACTCCCGGCAGCGGTGAGATTTGCGGGCTGGTCGTGCCGTCCACCTCGACCACCATCAACGGGCATGGCTTGCCATGCGCTGCGGCATCGATCAGTTCGGCTGGATCGTCGGGGATGCGCTCGCCGGTCTTCTCGGTGGTGCGCTGCACCGCCGTGGCGCTCACCGCATACCCCAGCAGCGCCTCCAGCTTGGTCGCCGAGCGCTCGAACGCCTCCTCGGCTCCCAGCAGGCAGATCAGCATCGTCATCAGCGGCGAGAACCCGAAGCACCCCTCGATGCCCAACTGCGCGTCCAGCGGCGCGAAGCTGCCGGGCTGGTCGAGGAACTTGTAGCACCGCCGCGCTCGCACCACGTATTCGCCGAACCGGTTGATGAACCGCAGGTTGCGCACCTGATCGAACACCGCTACCTCGCCGCCCACCATGATCCGGTTCGCCCGCGTGGGCTCCTGGACGCTTTCGACCACCTCCTGGACCATCAGATCGCCGACCCAGTTGACGAATTCCACGATCCTCTGCTCGGCGTCCTGCAGGCCGATCTGGCCGGCGTTCAACCCTCTCGACAGCTCCTTGACGATTCGCTGCGCGGTCGGTACAAGTTCCTGACTTTCCATGGCCTACCTGCCTCCTGTAGTCACGTACGAGGGCAGGTAGGCCCTTCTTCGTCCTGGAGGTCAATGGCTGCCGGTTTCGGCGTTCCCACCCCTTGATACTGCGAGGCGCGCGGCGTATGGTATTTCGGTAGAGTCCGTGAATGCATCGATGGCACGAGGAGGTGTCGCGTGTATGGTCTCAAGTCAGTCCCGCCCTCTCCGAAATCATGTAGCCCAACCTTCATCAAAGACGGCAAACCTCGTCGCGTGTTCCACAGAGCAACTGGAGAGGATCGTGGATCTGTCAGGACTTTGAGCAGAGCATGAGGAGCTTGGCATGAGCAAATGGCGGATTCCGGCAGCAGTAGCGCTTGCGTTGGCAGTCCCTCTCGCCGCTGCTGGCAGAGGCGAGCAATCCACTCAGTTGGAGACCGATCGGCCGGTAGATCTCGTGGTCACGTTCGCCGGCGACTCGATGAAGCTCAATGCGTTCGAGAAGGTAGCCTATGCCTACATGCAACAGTATCCCAACGTCACCGTGCGGCTGAATCCCATCCCGGGAGGCGAGTACAACACGCGAGTGTTGTCCATGATCCAGACCGGCGCGGGTCCCGACGTGATTGATATCAACTCGCCGCTCTACTTCGAGCTAGACGAGCAGTTGTTGGATCTTACCGAGAGCATGAAGAACGCAGGGTACTTCGACGAGACGAAAGGACTCTATCCGGGCTGGTTCGACATGCTGGCCGGGGACGGCCACTATGACACTGGTGAGAGATTGTTTCAAGCCCCGATGAATAGCGGCACTACCGTCCTCGCCTACAACAAGCGCTTGTTCGATCAGGCTGGAATTCGCTATCCGACTCCTGACTGGAGTTGGGACGAAGATTTTCTCGAGGCGGCTCGGTCGCTGTCGGATCCGGAGAACGGAATATGGGGTGTCAACGGTGTAAACCGTGGATTCGTTCATCATGCAGTGGTAGCGGCCTACGGCGGACAATTCTTCGACTTCAGTACTTCGCAACCGACATTTCGCGGAAATGAGACGCAAGCAGTTGAAGCTCTACAGTTCCTGCACGATCTGATCTACGAATACAAAGCGGCACCGACCCCGGCTCAGCAAGACGAATTCGGTGGGAGTGGCGTCGGGATGTTCGAAGAAGGACACGCGGCCATGTACTTCCTCAACACGTTCGAGTTCCCGAGTCTCTACAAGTTCGAAGACGAGTGGGACATAGTGCCGTTGCCGCGCGGACCCAGCGGCAGATCCGCCACGACCATATATGGGGACCGACTTGCGGTGTGGAGGCATAGTCGCAATCCCGATCACGCATGGGAGTACATCAAGCTGCTCAACAGCGAAGTCGGCCAGGAAGCATTCGACACGTACTTCGGATTCGGTGACCCGGCACTCCAAAGCGTCGCCGACAACTACGTATTCTCCACGGGGAGGGTGGGTGCGCCGGAGAATAACAACTATCGCGTGGAGACGCTCAAGACCCAGACGGCAATGATCAATCCAATGTTACCCGATAATGAAGTGTTCGCCGAGCTGGAAGATCAATTGCAGTTGCTCTGGCAGAATGAGACAACCGCCAAGGGTGCAATGGACGCGGCAGCGACACAGATCGAGCCGATCCTCAGCAATCTCCAACAATAGCGAAACTCTCACTTGTCGTTTGGTTCAATAATTCAAGCAATCGCGGCCATTGCCGCGCTGCTGGGCGTTCTTTGGTTGGGAGCAACGATCGCTAATCGCACGCCACCGAAGGTAGTTTCCGATGGTGATATCGAATGCCCACCCGTGTCCGACCGACACGTAGTCTCTGACGAGGAACGCGAGGCGCGACTCAAGGAACACAAAAATTGGCTTGCTTCCCCGGTGGGGAAGAGCCCGGTCGATTTCCGCAATGCCAAGCTCCAGAGTCCCGACATGTCGGGAAACAAATCGCTCGCACACCTGGATTTCACCAACGCCGTTCTTGCTGGCACCAACCTTGCCGATACGAATCTGGAGTGGGCGACGCTCAACTGTGCGGAATTGGACAAGGCAAACCTGACCAACGCGAATCTTCAGCATGCCGCACTGCGACAAGCGCAACTGTTGAACGCTGACCTCACGTCCGCTGATCTCCGTGGCGCCAATCTTACCTCGGCCTATCTTTCGGATACGATCGTTACCAAAGCCAAGGTTACCGGCACCGAATTGTGGCGCGCGACGTACGTACCGATCGGAACCCCATCGGAAGACCACGTCGCAGGCATCCGTGGTGTGGATACGCTTGTCGTGCCGCAAGGACGCCAGGATTCCCTGGTGAGGCTTCGCGAGCTGTTTCGCAAGTCGGGTCTTCGCAATCTCGAACGTGAAGCGACGTTCAGTATTGAGAGCAACATGGCGCGGCACGACCGACGGCCAGGTTCTGCTCTCGAAGACCGACGGCCAGGTTCTGCTCTCGAAGACCGACGGCCAGTTTCTGCTCTCGAAAAGGTGAACGGTTACTTGCGTTGGTTCTTGTTCGAGTTCACTACGAGGTGGGGGAGATATCCGGGCCGGGCATTGGGACATATACTCATATTGGGATCGCTTTCGGCACTATGCTACGGCGTGAGAATAGCGATTTCGGGACATTCTCGTTCTACGCGACGATATGGCGTCTTCAAGGTTTGGCCCAGCGAACGCCTGGATCCTTGCTCACCGAGCAAGGTTGGCGCCGACGCAAAGGCTGAGATTGTCTCGGCCAGGATGCCTGGTGAATTGGGCAAGGCGGTTGCCTGGGGACTCTATCTTTCTCTACTCTCGGCGTTTCATATTGGTTGGCGTGACCTGAACATCGGGACGTGGATTTCGAGGGTTCAACACAAGGAATTCGTGCTGCGCAGTCGCGGCTGGATCCGGACGTTGTCGGGGATTCAGTCGTTCATCAGCGTCTACCTGCTGGCAATCTGGGCACTGACGTATTTTGGGAGGCCGTTCCAATAGTATAGGTGCCGTCCCGCGCCGGACCGTCAGCGCGCAGCCGTGAAGCGGAAGCTGTAGAGCTCCGCGTCCTGGAGGTGGAAGCGCAACGACACGGGCGTGTCCCGCAGCGTCCCCAGTGATCTGCCGCCGCGGAAGCGGACCACGTGGCGGACGCTGTCCGTAGTGATCGGGACACAGTCGCTGCTGTCGAACCCGGTCACGGTCGCGCCGTCGAGGTCCATCACCTCCACCTTCACCAGGCCGGCGCGGGAACTGGTGTTCACCACCAGCGCGTCGCCGGCGACGACCAGGGGCTTGGTTGTGAGCGTTCCGCCATCGGCGCCGGCGTCGAGCGAGACGAACCCGTCCAGGCGCAGCCGTCCCAGGCCCAGCGCCCCGCCCCGGCGCGGCTCGTCGCTGCCCCACACTTCCTTGTACCAGTAGGAACCGTGGTCGCCGTCGTGCCCGTCGTAGTAGATCCACACCTCGTCGCCGACCACGAGCGGCCGGCCGGCGGCATGGATGTAGCCGCAGTCGAAGCTCTCCTGGGGGCCGATCGGGATCAGCGGCATGCGGCTGAAGGCGCGCTCCCAGGCGACCCCGTCGCGGCTGTGCACCAGTTGTCCGTGGATGCCGCCGTAGTTGGTGCCGCCGGGCACCTTGCCGGTCACCCGGAACACCCACAGCACCCCCAGGTACATGCCGGCGTACGGGAACCCGCAGAGCCCGTAGAACTCGGTGTGGTGCCCGGGACGGCCCAGGGTCCAGCCTTCGTCCTGATCGTCCGGGGCCAGAATCAGTTGCGGGTCGCTCCAATGCATGAAGTCGGGGCTGGTGCCGCGGCCCACCAGCCGGCGCCGGTGGCCCTCGTACTGGTCGTGGACCTTTGCGAAGCTGACGTACTGCCGCGCGCGCGCGTCGTAGATGGTGGGCGCCACGTCGCCGGTGATGGGCCACACCGGGTTGCCGGGAGCATCGGTCCAGTGGATCCCGTCGGGCGAGAAGGCGGCCTGGTAGCCGCCGGTGACCCAGGCCAGCATCTTGTAGCGCCGCCGCTCGTCCGGCTCCCGGTCGGGGCCCGTGTACACCACGCCCTGCAGCCAGCGCCCGCTGTCGATCGCGTTGCTGCGCGGTGACCCGCCGCACTCGATCAGCCCGAGATCGGGCTTGTCCCAGTTGATCCCGTCCGCGGAGGTGGCGTAGCAGGACCGGATCTCGAACCGGGACTTGGCTCCCGGAGTGGTGCGGGTGTCCTGGTTGTCGCCGCACAGGTACCAGGTCTTGAACCGCTGCTCCTCCTCGTCCCAGAGCACGCTGGTGTACTCGATCGAGGTCCCCTCACAGGGGAGCTCGGGGCGCAGCACCGGGTTGGCCGGGTCCTTCTCCACCGCGTGCAGGCGCCGGGTGAGCCGCTCGGTCGCGGCGACAACGTGGTCGTCCACGAACAACTGCGATTCCTCGCCCACGTGCAGGATGTCGGTCGCTACGGGTCTCGGCATGGTCTTTCCTCCAGTGCGCCGGTCAAAACCGGCGAGGTGTAGTGAATGAAAGAGTCATACGTACGAAGGGTTAGCGACCCACGACGGCCCCGAGTCATGCGTGGCAGCCCGCGAGGGCGAAACGAAGCGTTGACAGGGGTACGCGCGGGCTGGGTATTGAGCCGCGAAAGAGAGTCACTTCGGGGTGCCGACGCCGTTGGAGGAGGCGGAAGGCAACACCCGGGACGCCGCCAGCGCGAGGCGTCACGGGACCCTGCGCGGTCCGAGACCCCGAGCACGTGCGGAAACACCTCGCACGGGAACCGGGAGATCCCATCCTCTCCTGTGGCGGATGGCGCCGCAGGACGTGTCGGAAAGTCCAAGGACACACCCCGATGATGTACGGGGATGGGAAGTCGGACAGGTCCATAGTACCAGCGAAGCCCGCGAACAAGGACGGGGGTGGACAGCGTGGCTATGGCGGACCCTACACGGGCACGAAGGTGGAAACGCCGGAGACAGCCAAGGGGACGCCTACGGTCGCGTCGGACGCCGTTGCCCCAACCGCGGAGCGGGTGGAGGGAAGGGGCCTGACCAAGGGGAATCCGCGCCAGCAAAACGCGCCCCGGACACAGCGCCGGGACGGCGCGCCCAGTGCGCTTGCGCGGATACGTCAAGCAGCGCGACAGGATAGGACGCTGCGGTTCACCGCGCTGCTGCACCACGTCTACGAACCGACGAGGCTCCGGGAGGCGTGGAGGGAAGGGGCCTGACCAAGGGGAATCCGCGCCAGCAAAACGCGCCCCGGACACAGCGCCGGGACGGCGCGCCCAGTGCGCTTGCGCGGATACGTCAAGCAGCGCGACAGGATAGGACGCTGCGGTTCACCGCGCTGCTGCACCACGTCTACGAACCGACGAGGCTCCGGGAGGCGTACTTCAGCCTCAAGCGGGACGCCGCACCCGGAGTGGATCGGGTGACGTGGCAGCAGTACGGCAGGGAGCTGGAGGCCAACCTCGGTGACCTGTCGGCCCGCTTGCAGCGGGGAGCGTACCGAGCGAAGGCGGTGCTCAGGGTGTTCATACCGAAGGGCGACGGGCGGCAACGGCCGCTCGGCGTGACGGCGCTGGAGGACAAGATCGTCCAGCGTGCGACTACGGAGGTGTTGAACGCGATCTACGAGACCGACTTTCTCGGGTTCAGCTACGGGTTTCGACCGGGACGCAGCGCACACGATGCGCTGGACGCCGTGTACACGGGCCTGCTGACCAGAAAGGTGAACTGGGTGCTCGACGTGGACATCCGTGGATTCTTCGATGCCATCGACCACGGGTGGCTGGTGAAGTTCGTCGAGCACCGAATCGGGGACCGGCGCGTCGTGCGGCTCATCCAGAAGTGGCTGAACGCCGGCGTGCTGCAGGACGGGACGCGGACGCGCAGTGAGCAGGGGACGCCGCAAGGAGGCAGCGCATCGCCGTTGCTGGCGAACGTCTACCTGCACTACGCGTTCGACCTGTGGGTCCAGCAGTGGCGGCGGACGCAGGCGCGCGGCGACGTGGTCGTCGTGCGCTACGCAGACGACATCGTCGCTGGATTCCAACACCGGTCGGATGCCGAGCGGTTCCGGGCGGAGCTGGCCGAACGGTTCAGCTCGTTTGCCTTGGAGGTGCACCCGGTCAAGACGCGCCTGATCGAGTTCGGGCCGTTTGCGGCCGAGAACCGCAGGCGAGGAGGGCAGGGCAAGCCGGAAACGTTCGACTTTCTCGGGTTCACGCATATCTGCGGGACGAAGAGAAGCAACGGACGGTTCACGGTGCTCAGGCAGACGATGGGTGAGCGGTTGCAGGCGAAACTGGGGCAGGTGAAAGCCGAGCTTCGGGGCCGCCTGCACGATCCGGTTCCGGAGGTGGGACGGTGGCTGCGCTCGGTGGTGGGCGGGCATCTGCGTTACTACGGAGTGCCCATGAACTCGCCGGCGCTGGCCCTGTTCCGCTATCGGGTGGCATGGCTGTGGTACCGCTCGCTGCGGCGCCGCAGTCAGAAAACCCGACTCACCTGGGAGCGCATGCAGCGCCTTGTCGCTTGCTGGCTCCCTGCGGCCCACGTGTACCATCCCTATCCCTTACGGCGGCTTGGCGTCATACCCGAGGTAGGAGCCCGGTGCGGTAGTCCCGCACGCCGGGATCTGTGGAGGGGGTGATCAGCAATGTTCATTCCTACTCCGAAGTGCGCCGGTCAAAACCGGCGAGGTGTAGTGAATGAAAGAGTCATACGTACGAAGGGTTAGCGACCCACGACGGCCCCGAGTCATGCGTGGCAGCCCGCGAGGGCGAAACGAAGCGTTGACAGGGGTACGCGCGGGCTGGGTATTGAGCCGCGAAAGAGAGTCACTTCGGGGTGCCGACGCCGTTGGAGGAGGCGGAAGGCAACACCCGGGACGCCGCCAGCGCGAGGCGTCACGGGACCCTGCGCGGTCCGAGACCCCGAGCACGTGCGGAAACACCTCGCACGGGAACCGGGAGATCCCATCCTCTCCTGTGGCGGATGGCGCCGCAGGACGTGTCGGAAAGTCCAAGGACACACCCCGATGATGTACGGGGATGGGAAGTCGGACAGGTCCATAGTACCAGCGAAGCCCGCGAACAAGGACGGGGGCGGTGGACAGCGTGGCTATGGCGGACCCTACACGGGCACGAAGGTGGAAACGCCGGAGACAGCCAAGGGGACGCCTACGGTCGCGTCGGACGCCGTTGCCCCAACCGCGGAGCGGGTGGAGGGAAGGGGCCTGACCAAGGGGAATCCGCGCCAGCAAAACGCGCCCCGGACACAGCGCCGGGACGGCGCGCCCAGTGCGCTTGCGCGGATACGTCAAGCAGCGCGACAGGATAGGACGCTGCGGTTCACCGCGCTGCTGCACCACGTCTACGAACCGACGAGGCTCCGGGAGGCGTACTTCAGCCTCAAGCGGGACGCCGCACCCGGAGTGGATCGGGTGACGTGGCAGCAGTACGGCAGGGAGCTGGAGGCCAACCTCGGTGACCTGTCGGCCCGCTTGCAGCGGGGAGCGTACCGAGCGAAGGCGGTGCTCAGGGTGTTCATACCGAAGGGCGACGGGCGGCAACGGCCGCTCGGCGTGACGGCGCTGGAGGACAAGATCGTCCAGCGTGCGACTACGGAGGTGTTGAACGCGATCTACGAGACCGACTTTCTCGGGTTCAGCTACGGGTTTCGACCGGGACGCAGCGCACACGATGCGCTGGACGCCGTGTACACGGGCCTGCTGACCAGAAAGGTGAACTGGGTGCTCGACGTGGACATCCGTGGATTCTTCGATGCCATCGACCACGGGTGGCTGGTGAAGTTCGTCGAGCACCGAATCGGGGACCGGCGCGTCGTGCGGCTCATCCAGAAGTGGCTGAACGCCGGCGTGCTGCAGGACGGGACGCGGACGCGCAGTGAGCAGGGGACGCCGCAAGGAGGCAGCGCATCGCCGTTGCTGGCGAACGTCTACCTGCACTACGCGTTCGACCTGTGGGTCCAGCAGTGGCGGCGGACGCAGGCGCGCGGCGACGTGGTCGTCGTGCGCTACGCAGACGACATCGTCGCTGGATTCCAACACCGGTCGGATGCCGAGCGGTTCCGGGCGGAGCTGGCCGAACGGTTCAGCTCGTTTGCCTTGGAGGTGCACCCGGTCAAGACGCGCCTGATCGAGTTCGGGCCGTTTGCGGCCGAGAACCGCAGGCGAGGAGGGCAGGGCAAGCCGGAAACGTTCGACTTTCTCGGGTTCACGCATATCTGCGGGACGAAGAGAAGCAACGGACGGTTCACGGTGCTCAGGCAGACGATGGGTGAGCGGTTGCAGGCGAAACTGGGGCAGGTGAAAGCCGAGCTTCGGGGCCGCCTGCACGATCCGGTTCCGGAGGTGGGACGGTGGCTGCGCTCGGTGGTGGGCGGGCATCTGCGTTACTACGGAGTGCCCATGAACTCGCCGGCGCTGGCCCTGTTCCGCTATCGGGTGGCATGGCTGTGGTACCGCTCGCTGCGGCGCCGCAGTCAGAAAACCCGACTCACCTGGGAGCGCATGCAGCGCCTTGTCGCTTGCTGGCTCCCTGCGGCCCACGTGTACCATCCCTATCCCTTACGGCGGCTTGGCGTCATACCCGAGGTAGGAGCCCGGTGCGGTAGTCCCGCACGCCGGGATCTGTGGAGGGGGTGATCAGCAATGTTCATTCCTACTCCGAAGGGTCATGCAGCCGTGATCGGCCGCGGCCGCGCGCCAGCCGGGCGGCACCACCGTGGTCGAGTCGTATTCCTCGACGATCAGTGGGCCCTCGATGGCACCAGAGCGCAGGGCGGGACGGTCGACCACGGGCGTGGACAGCCAGCCTTGGCCGGGGCCGAAGTAGACGCGGCGGTCGGCCGGGGAGTGCGCCGGTCCCGTGGCGGTCAGGCCGTCCCCGGGGTCGGGGTCGGCCGGCGAGCGGTCCCGGTCCGCGACACCGCGGCCGATCACCCGCAGGCTCACGACCTGTACCGGCTCCGGGACGCTGTATCCGTAGGTGCGCTGGTGCTCGTGCGTGAAGGCGGACTCGATCTCCGGCAGCGCCTCGGCGCCGAAGCGCTCCACCGGCAGGTCGACGGTCAGTTCCGATGTCTGCCCCTCGTACTTGGCATCCATCTGGATCTGCAACTGCTGCCGGGCGCCGTCGAACCCTTCGCGGGCCAGCAGCGCCTGGCACTCGCCGCCGATGCGGTCCAGGATCGCGTTTGCCCGCTCCACGTCGATCGCCGCCAGCGGCTGGTTGAGGGTCTGCACGAAGTGGTGCTCGACCTCCGCGAACAGCAGCCCGAAGGCGCTGAACACGCCGGGCGACCGCGGGACGATCACGCGGCCGATGCCAAGGCTCGACGCCAGGCCTGCCGCGTGCACGGGACCGCTGCCGCCGAAGGCGATCATCGCGAAGCGCCGCGGGTCGCGCCCGCGCTCGCTGGAGACCGAGCGCAGCGCGCCGCCCATCTTCACGTTGGCCAGGGTGTGCACGCCCCAGGCCGCCTCCGTCTCCGTGAGGCCGGCAGGCGTCGCCAGACGCTCGCGCAGTGCCGCGCGCGCCCGCTCCGCGTCGATCGGGAAAGAGCCGCCGAGCAGGTGCTCGGGATTCAGGAATCCCAGGGCCACGTCGGCGTCGGAGACGGTGGGTTCGGTGCCGCCCGCCGCGTAGCAGACAGGGCCGGGCACGGCGCCGGCGGAGTGGGGGCCTATCTGCAGCCCGCCCGCGCGGTCCACCCAGGCGATGCTGCCGCCGCCGGCGGACACCTCGGCGATGTCGATGGTCGGCACGCGCAACACGTAGCCGGCGCCGCGCAGCAGGCGGTGGCCGGCGTTCATGCCGCCGCCGACCTCGCACTCGGGCGCCAGCAGCACCTGGCTGCCCTCGACGATCGACGCCTTGGCGGTGGTGCCGCCCATGTCGAAGGTGATCAGGTCGGCCTGGCCGAGGCGGGCACCCATCTCTGCCGCGCCGATCACGCCGGCGGCCGGCCCTGACTCGATGCAGTACATGGGCTTGCGCGCGGCCAGCTCGACCGGCATCAGCCCGCCGTTGGACTGCATCACGGTCACCGGCGCTTCGGTGCCGGAGCGGCGCAACCCGGCGACCAGCCGCTGCAGGTAGCGCTCGACGACCGGCCGGATGTAGCCGTTGACGACGGTGGTGCTGGTGCGCTCGTACTCGCGCGCTTCCGGCAGCAGTTCGCTGGACAGGGAGACGTCCACGTCGGGCAACGCGGCGCGGAGCGCCTTGCCTATCTGCTGCTCGTGCTCGGGATTGGCGTAGGAGTGCAGCAGACAGACCGCCACGGAGGAGACGCCGGAGTCGCGTACCGCGGCCACCGCGCGCTCAACGTCACCGGCGTCGAGCGGCGCGAGCACCCGGCCGCGCGCATCGACGCGCTCGCGCACCTCCAGGCGCAGGCGGCGCTTCACCAGCGGCGGCGGCTTGCGGTAGTAGAGGTCGTAGAGCCGGGGCGTGCGCAGCCGGGCGATCTCCAGCACGTCGCGGAACCCCTCGGTGGTGATGAGCGCCATCGCCGCGCCCTTGCCCTCCAGGATGGCGTTGGTCGCGACCGTGAAGCCATGCACGATCTCGGCCACGCCGGCGGCGGGCAGGTCCAGCTTGGCCAGCGCGTCCGCGAGGCCGCGCAGCACGCCACGGCCGTAGTCGTCCGGCGTGCTCGCCACTTTGACCACCGCCGCCCGGCCGTCCTCGGTCAGGGCGACGACGTCGGTGAAGGTGCCGCCGATGTCGACACCGACCCCGCATGCTGGCGTCGATTCAGTCATGGTCATCCGTTCTCACGTTTGATACTCGATACGGGCCCGCGGTATGGCCGATGCTGACCATGCAGCCAGCACCGCGGTCAGGGGTTCGGCCTCCAGGAGCGGCGCTCGACGCCGGCAACGTGATCGAAGTGCGCGTCGGCGCTCAGCAGCGGCAGGCCGTTCTGGCGTGCCAGTGACGCGATCCACAAGTCGTTCTCGGGTATCGGCGTACCGGCGGCTCTCAGCTCGTCACGCACCACGACATAGACGCAAGACGTCGCTTCATCGATCACGAGGATGCGGACGTCGGCGAGGAAGGTCTCCAGCTTGACCGTCAACGCCGCCCGGCGGGAGGAGCGCTGCAGACCGAAACGGTACTCGCCGGTCACGATCACGGGTACGAAGAGGGCGTGTGCCTGCGCGACCACCGTGCCGATCCCCGGCTCGTTCTTCAGGAATGCGGACAAAGCGTTGGTGTCGAGGATCACCGCCACTGAGACGGATCCACCGTCTCGAACTCCTCCTCGACGATGCGGTCGATGCGGTCCAGTTCCTCGGCATGATCGCGCAACGCTCCGAGATGTTTCATCCACGGCTTCTCGTCGCCGCCGTCCCGCAGCAGCCGCAATCGATCGGCGATGGCGTCGCCGACAAAAGCGCGCAGGGTCTGACCCCGCGCCGCCGCGGTAGCCTTCGCGTCACGGAGCAGATGGTCGGGAAGCTCCACGGTGGTCTTCATCTCGATCCATGCTACCCGTAAATACGGGCGCCAAGCAATCGTGACGGCATGAGCCGGGCCCGGATTTCCTACTCCGTGTCGAGGAACGTCTCGGCCAGGGCGTAGACGCAGGAGCTGCGGTCGCCGCCGATGGAGGTGCGCCAGATGTCGCGGGTGAACGGGGCGCCCGGTACGCGGCGTCCGTTCAGGTGGATCTCCGCCTCTTCGGCGAAGTACAGCACCGTGAAGCACCAGTCGCCGGGGCGCAGGTGGCCGTGCGCGACGACCGGCGGTTCCCCCACGAACCAGCGCGCGGACACCTCGGTGCCGGCGAACCGGTAGCGCCAGCCGGCCCCCGGCTGTCCCTCACCGGTGCGCTCGAAAGTGGCCTGCCGCACCGGCAGGTCGCCGTGGTGGTAGTCCGACCGGCCGGCGAAGAACCGCTCCCTGGCGAACGTGGCCGCGTCGTCGTTGTCGGTGGCGATCACGTGGGCGCCGTCCACACCCGGCACGTGAATGACCGCCACGTTACCCGGCCCGGCCGGGGAGACTCGCAGGTGGTAGTGGCTGACCACCGACGTTTCGTCCGAGCCCGGCTCGCGGATCATGCAGATCCAGTGCTCGCCGCTCCACGAAAGGTCGCCCTGGACGATCTGTAGCGCCATGGTATGGAAGTCTGGACCGAGCGGCGAACGATCGGCAAGGGAGCCGAGGAGTCTGCTTGACCGATGAAATGGCAGGAACCGGCGTGATCTCCCGCTTGGACTCCTATCTCGCCTCCACTTGGCTGCGAACCTTCTCCTGCAGATCTGACAGATCGACGCGGCGCTGCTGGACCGCTCGGGCAAGAATGTCTACCACACGCGGCCTCGTCAGGCGACGGTGTCTACCTTTATTGAGAGCAGCAGCGACACGATCCGCGACTCTTCCGAGTCGAACGTAGTCCAGAAGGGATAGATCGACGTGTCGCTCGGCCAGCTCGGCTACCGGCGTAAGTCCTGCAGTAACATCCAGCCTCTGTCCATCAGTGCGAAGTTCATCATAGGAGAGCCACACGATATCGATGCTCTCGACCCTCTGGGCAGCCGCCGCCAGAGCGAGTACTGCTTCGTCGAGTTCTTCCTCCGTTGCATCGCCACATTGCCAGAACGACAGGGTATTGTTCCTGGTGCGCAAGTCCGCCGTTACCGCATCAGCGGGTATTTCCCCGGAATTGAGATGGGCAGCCACCCACTTCGCGCGCGTGATCTTCCGAGCCAGGAACATCAGCCTAGTGCACGTAGGTCACTCACAACCTCGCTTATATACTGACGAAGCCATGGTACTGGTTCTTCGTGCGTCGCGAACACACCGGTGAGGTTGCCGTCAGCCCACGACTCCGCCGCCTGCGCTGCTGCGTCGCGGATCTGCACTTCGTCCAGACGCAGGGCATCGGCGATCAAGCTGGCCCGCCATCGGCTGGTACCCGGGCGTTCGATACGGCCGAGACACCGCAACACCGATGCGGCGAAGCTCGGGTCCGAAGCATCGAGGGCAATAGCCCGTATCCAATCCAGTGGCTGTTGACGTTCTGTCGTCTGCAGCGCCTCCGCGATGATCGACTCCGCTGGGTGGTCGAAGCCGCTCTCGAGAGGGTCCGAGTCGAAAGCTGCATGCAGCACGATCGCCAGCCGTTCTCGCCTGCGATCTTCGGCGACGGCAGGCTGCGCAACGGGCGATGGAAGCCAGGACGTGTCCACGAGCGCGGGAAACAGATTCGCGCGCAACGCTGCCCCGACCGCAACTGCCGTACTTGGCCCAAGGAGCTCGCATGCGAGTGTCTGCATGCCGATTTGCAGCGCGGCGGCTTCCGCACCCGCCGCGAGCGGTTCGTGTGTCGTGCCGATCCAACGAGGAGCACCATGGGTCATGCCCGACTGCTCAGCAAGGTCGAATCTGTCCGGTCTTGTGGGCGAAGCCGTCAACCGCGCGGGCGAGTGAGTGTCAATCTGCATCGAAGAGCCCTCTAGCCACATCGGTGATTACAGCTTCGAATGCGACGCGCTCACGGTCGCGCAGGCTGTCTGCCTTCAACAAGGCGTCGTCTCTGGTGACCGGCTTTGTGTGCTCCCAGATGACGTCGAGATCCAGAAGGAAGCCGACATGGTCCACCGGTGCATCGATCGAACCCTGAGACAACACAAGACGCACCCCGTCATCGTAGACATAATCTACCCGGCTCACAAAGTTGTTGAGGCGGTCTGGCAGTCCCTCGACGTCTGGTAAGGCAGACCGGAGGTAGTGCTCGATCCTGACCGTCTTCTTCGGAATGACGATCTTGTTGATGTACCGGATCCCGATGCGGCTTACACCGACGGGCTCGGCGACCTTCCAATAGGCATCGAGTGCGGAATCTATCCGAGCGCGGAACTCGTTCCATCCGGTCTGATCCGGAGATCCCGCAGCCTGATAGGGCCGCAGCATGTGGATGCTAAGTACGTCCGGGCCGACTCCAACCAGCCTCGTGCCATCCTTTGATACGAGCTGAACCCTGGCGACTCCTTCACCGTATCGGACGTTGGGAGGTCGACCGTCCTGCGCTTCTAGTCCCAGTTCGACGACCGTTTGCTGCCGTGGCTTTCCCGCGTATTCATCTCCTAATGCCGTTTGGAGTTTGCCAGGTATTGTGAGATTCCAGTCTTGACTCGGGTCGAAACGAAACTCGCAGAGCGCCTCCTCTATGGGTGGATGGATGTAGCGTCGTCGCTCAGTCATATCGGGTCCTCCGGTCGTTCACTCTACGGCCCTCCCGTTTCGGAGCCGGTGCTCTGCCAAACTCGCAACGCGGTCCGCCTTGCCCGTGCGTGCGCGGAGCCGCGCATCGATAGCTCCCGTGCAACTGGGCCTAGCGATGCGTGGTCGACATTCTGCTCATGCCGGCGTTGCTGGAGATGGTCGGCGCTGCTGATCGGCGTGCAACTGGCGTGGGGGCAACACCGGGAGTTTGGGCCTAGCCGTGTGCGTCCAGGAAGCGCTCGGCTTCCAGGGCGGCCATGCAGCCGGTGCCGGCGGCGGTGACCGCCTGGCGGTAGACCTTGTCCTGGACGTCGCCGCAGGCGAACACGCCGGCCACGCTGGTGGCGGTGCTGTCGGCGGCCGTGAGCACGTAGCCGGTGTCGTCGGTGTCGAGCTGGCCTTCCAGGAACTCGGTGTTGGGCTGGTGGCCGATGGCGAAGAAGAGGCCTCCGGCCTCGATCTCCCGCTCCTTGCCCGCAGCCTTGTCGCGCACGCGTACCCCGGCCAGCAACTGGTCGCCGAGCACCTCGACCAACTCCGTCTGCCAGGAGATGCTGATCTTGTCGTTCTCCAGGACCCGCTGCTGCATGGTCTTGGAGGCGCGCATCACGTCACGCCGCACCAGTATGGTGACCGAGGAACCGTAGCGGGTCAGGAACAGCGACTCCTCGCAGGCGGTGTCGCCGCCGCCGATCACGACCAGCGGCTTGTCGCGGAACACCGGCAGCGCGCCGTCACACACCGCGCAGGCGGAGATGCCCTTCTGCCACAGCCGCTCCGTGCCCGGGACCTCCAGCCGCTTGGCGGTGGCGCCGGTGGCGATGATGAGGGTGCGCGCCCGCACGCTCTCGCCGTCGGCGTCCACCGTGAACGGGCGCTCGCTCAGGTCCACGCGGTCGACGGTGACCGTCTCGATGCGGGCGCCGCAGTTCACCGACTGCTGGCGGTAGAGCTCGGTGAGCTCGATGCCGCCGACACCGGTCGGGAAGCCGGGATAGTTCTCGACGTCGGTGGTGGTGGTGAGCTGGCCGCCGGCCGCCACGCCGCCGGCCATGAAGCCCTCGTACAGCAACGGGTCCAGCAGGGCGCGGCCGGCGTAGATGGCCGCCGTGTGCCCGGCCGGACCCGAGCCGACGATGACGACGTTTTCCATGCGGCCGTTCCCGGAGGCGCCGTTCCCGGCCGCGTTGTCGGACATGCTCAGGGGTTGCCTCAGCTCGCCGCGGCGTAGCGCCCCGCGACCGCCGCCCAGTCGATCACGTTGTAGAACGCGGTGATGTAGTCGGGGCGCCGGTTCTGGTAGTTCAGGTAGTAGGCGTGCTCCCAGACGTCGATGCCCAGGATCGGGGTGTCGCCCTGAGACAGGGGGCTGTCCTGATTGCCGGTGCTGTAGACGGCCAGGCCGCCGCCGCTCTTGACCACCAGCCATGCCCATCCGGAGCCGAAGCGAGTGGTGGCCGCGTCCGTGAACGCCTCCTTGAAGCCGTCGAAGCTGCCGAAGGCCGCGTCGATCGCGCCGGCCAGGTCGCCGGAGGGGGCACCGCCGCCGTTGGGGCCGATCACGGTCCAGAACAGCGTGTGGTTGGCGTGCCCGCCACCCTGGTTCTGCACCGCGGCGCGCTTGCCGTCGGGCACCGAGCCCAGGTTGCTGAGGATCGACTCGATCGACTGGCTCTCCAGGTCGGTGCCGGCGACCGCGTCGTTCAGCTTGCCGACGTAGGCGTCGTGGTGCTTGTCGTGGTGAATCCGCATCGTCTGCTCGTCGATGTGCGGCTCGAGGGCGTCGTATGCGTAGGTGAGGGGTGGGACCGAGAAGGCCATGGATAGACTCCTGTTTCGGGTCTGGATTTGGCCGTGAGGATACTAACCGGCCGTTTTCACCGTCAACTCGACGGCGCCGTTTCGGCGGTTCGCCCACGCGTCGGCCGAGGCCAGCTCATGCGCCCGATCGTGGGCACGCCGCACCGATGACGCGCCGATCACGGGGGTGACGATCCGCTCCACGTCGGCCACCGAGCGCGTCTCCATCAGCTCCATGCGCAGCCGCCTGGCGCCGGGAAAGCCCCCGACGTAGGCTTTGAAGTGGCGCCGCATGTCGACGAAGTTCTTGCGGCCCGCGAACAGCCGGTCGTAGAGCAGCGCGTGCGCGAGCATCGTCTCCACCGCCACGCGCAGGTCGCCCGGACCGCCGGCCGCGGAAAACAGCCAGGGATTGCCGAACACGCCGCGGCCGATCATCACGCCGTCGGCTCCGGATTCGGCGGCCAGCGCGCGGCCCTGCTGGAGGGAACGCACGTCGCCGTTGCCGACGATGGGCACGCCCGTGCCGTGCGCCAGCTCGCACGCCCGCCGCACCGCGTCCCAGTGGGCGGGGACCTCGGAACGCTCCTTGATCGTGCGGGCGTGGATGGCGATCGCCGCCGGGCGCGCGCTCAGGAGCCGGCCGATCCACTCCTCGACGATGTCGGAGGCGTCCCCGATGCGGGTCTTCACCGACACCGGCAGATCCCCGGCGCCGGCGCGCGTCGCGTCGATGATCTCCACCGCCAGGTCGGGATCGCGGATCAGCGCCGCGCCCGCCTTCTGGCGCAGGACGGAGCGATCCGGGCAGCCCATGTTGATGTCCACCCCGTCGAAGCCGAGCTCGACGGCCAGCTCCGCACAGCGCCGGAACTGCTCCGGGACCGATCCGAAGAACTGCGCGATCACCGGCCGCTCGCACTCGGCGAACTCCAGGTCGACCATCAGCCGCGGCGCTCCCGGCGAGCACAGGCCGGCCACCGAAGTGAACTCTGTGTAGACCGCGTGCGGGCTGCTGCACTCGGTGATGACGCGGCGGAAGGCGGTGTCGGTGGCGTTGGCCATCGGCGCCACCACGAAAAACGGCCGCGGCAGGTCGTCCCAGAAGGAACGGGCCTGGACGGCCGGCCGGTCGCCCGCGTGTAGTATGGTGCCGCTCATGACGCCGAAGCCGGAGTGGCTGCGGGTGCGGCTGTCATCCGACCCGCGCTATTTCCAGGTCCGCGAAATCGTCCGTTCACAGAAGCTCCATACCGTATGCGAGGAGGCGCGCTGCCCCAACATCCACGAATGCTGGGGCACGCACGGCACCGCCACCTTCATGATACTGGGCAATGTATGCACGCGGCGCTGCCGCTTCTGCTCCGTGGAGACCGGCCTGCCCGGCAGCGTGGACGCCGATGAGCCGCGCCGCGTCGCCGAGTCCGTGGTGCAGATGGGGCTCCGGCACGTGGTCATCACCATGGTGGCGCGCGACGACCTGCCGGACGGCGGCGCTCTGGCGATGGCGGACACCGTGCTGGCGATCCGCTCCGCCGCCCCCGGCTGCCGGATCGAGGTGCTGCCCTCGGACCTGGCCGGCCCGGACCTCGTCGTCGACCCTTCTTCGGTGGAGACGCTGGTCGACAGCGGGCCGGACATCGTCGCCCACAACCTGGAGACGATCCGGAGGCTGACGCCGGCGGTGCGCTCGCACTCCGACTACGACCGCTCGCTCGGGTTCCTGCACACCGTCAAGGAGCTGTCGCCGGATGCGGTCACCAAGTCCAGCCTGATGCTGGGGCTGGGCGAGGAGGAAGGCGAGGTGGTCGCGGCCATGGACGACCTGCGCGCGAACGGCGTGGACATCCTCAACATGGGCCAGTACCTGCAGCCGGGGCGCACGCAGTTGCGTGTCAAGCGCTTCTGGCGGCCCGACGAATTCGACCGGCTGAAGCGCATCGCCCTGGACCGGGGCTTCCGCCACTGCGACGCGGGGCCGTTCGTCCGCTCCAGCTACCACGCCGAGGAGCAGGCCGTCGCTGCGGCCTGTCCGGCCTGAGGAGTCCGGCGCCGCGCGGCTATCCCCGTAGCGAGGGCGTCCAGTACGCCTGGCCGGCCTCCGCTTTCTCGCGGTCCATGCGGGCCAGGATCGCCAGGCCGCGCAGGGCCATCTGCCGGGCGGTGTCGTGGCCGGCGCCGGCGGTGAACTTCTCTCCGGTCACCAGGTTATCTGCCACCGAGCAGATCGAGCCGCCGCGCTTGCCGAACAGGAGCGGCAGGGTGACCAGGGCTGCCGACTCGCGGTCCCCGTTGAGGACCCCGGCGCGCCGGTAGTAGTCGATTACTTCCAGGTGCTCGGGCTGCATGTAGCCGCCCACCGATGGCCGCCCGACGCCGCAGAAGTCGCTGTCGCTGGAACGGGTGATGCCTATGTGGTAGCGGACGCCCAGATCCTCGCCGGCCTGTGCCAGGGCCATCACGATCTCCGGGCTGGCGGCGGCGGGAAACGAGGGGCGCACGTAGGCCTGCGTCATGCCCTCGTCGCGCACCACGCCGTGGCTGATCACGACGTCCCCGGGCCGCACCGATTCGTGCATGCCGCCGGAGCCGCCCAGGCGCAGGTAGGCGGTGGCGGCGGTGTTTTCCAGGAACTCGTGCAGGACCAGCTCCGCTTCTGGTGAGCCGCTGCCGCCGGAGACCACGGTCACGTGGGCGTCCTCGTAGCGCCCGCTGTAGGTGGTGAACATGCCGGTGCGGGCCACCAGCTCGCTGTCGCTCAGGTGGCGGGCGACCTGCTGCGCCGGGTCTTCCTCGTAGGCGCACAGGGGGTCGCGCACGGTGATGATGACGTAGTCGCCGATGCGCTTCGGGTCGATGCCGGTCAGCGCCGGCCGGCCGTCGATCAGGAGGCCCCGGCGCGGCACGTTGGCGCCGTACTCGTAGCGCAGGTAGAGCTTGTCCACTGCGTCACTCACGTTCTTTTCCCCTCTTCGCTCACGGCCGCGGCCGGCAGAAGCTGCACGTGGAGCTGACGGTCGCGCGGGCCGTCGAACTCCATGAAGTAGACCGCTTGGGAGTGGCCGAGCACGAGCTCGCCGTCCTCGACGATCAGGCTGAGCGACACGCCGACCAGGGCGGACTTGATGTGGCCGGCCGCATCCTGCGGGGTGTCGTGCTGGTGCTTGAAGTCGATCCGCGTCGGCACCAGCCGCGCCAGCTCGTCGGCGACGTCCTCCAGTCCCAGCGGGTCGGGAAACGACAGCACCGCGAGTCCGGCGGTGGTGTGCGGGATGGCGGCGACCAGCGCGCCGGAGCGCATGCCGCTCTGCGCGACCGCAGCGTGGAGCGCCTCGGTGACCTCGTGCGGACCGTTGCCGGGTGTGCGAAATCGGTGAACGTGCATGGGTCTCCTATCAATCTGCTGGGAGCGGCAGCCGCTGCGAGTTGCGGGTCGTGGCGCCGTCGCGGCAGTCCTGCCAGCGCCCGCGCGCGCCGCGGCCGTACTCGGCGCCAAGCTCGGCGCTCAGCCGGGCGGCGAACAGCGCAAGCGCCGCGGCGTACACGAGCGGAGCGAACAGGGGATCGGGCGGCGCCGGAAGCGCGATCGTCCGGCCGGGCTCCGCGGGTCGCGGCGCGTCGGTCAGGATGCGATAGGGCCGACCCAGGCGCTGCAGGAAGGGCTCGATCTCGCGCACGCGGCTCTGGTCACGGGCGCTCTCCGGGCACAGCACCCAGGTGGCGCAGGTGTCCGGGTCGCGCGCGAAGTAGTCCAGGTGCACCCACTCCTCGACGTCCTGGTCCACCGCCGGCACCCCTGCTGCCTCCAGCACCTTGGCCCGGCCGTAGGCGGCCGCAGCCCGGGCCGGGCCGCCGGCCAGCAATTCGTACCGTCCGTGCCCGCGCCACTCCCGCGCCAGCGCGGCCAGCTCCTCGTCGAGCGCGGGCAGCATCCGGCCGAGCGCATCCGCGGTCGCGGAAAGCTGTGTGCGCAGCCGCTCCGCCTCCTGCTGCGTCAGGCGGCCGCGCACCTCGCCGATGCGGATGGCGAGCAGGTACAGCGCCTGCGCGGAGAGAAAGAACGAGCGCACGCCCGGGGCGGCGGCGAACGGGGGCAGCGTGAGCGGCAGGCAGTGCTCGGCGGCTCGCGCCAGGCGGCTTTGCGGATCGGCGGTCACCGCGACCGTCAGCGCACCGCGCCGCCGCCACTGCTCGACCGCCTCCAGCGTGCGCGCGACCGTGCCGGAAGAGCTGACCGCGACCACCAGCGGGTCGTGAGGGAGGCTCCGCCGTGGGAGCTCCGTCTCGTAGCGCGCGGCCTGCATGGCGGGCAGCGGCCGGCAGGGGATGCCCGTGAGCCGCACCCAGGGCTCCGCCAGCAGCTCGCCGGCGACGTGCGAGTCGCCGCAGCCGGTGAGGATGACCTCCTGCACCGCGAAGATGGTGGGCGTGCGAAGCAGAGCACGCGTGGCCGCCTCCAGCGCGTCATGTTGTGTTGCCAGGAGCTCCGGCAGGCTGAACACCTGCGCCCGCATCGGGTTGTCCGCGGTAGGCGCCGGCGCGCTCATGCGGTCGCTCCCGCCGGGGTCGCCGAACGGACGCGGGCAAGCAGCAGGTCGCGCCGCCGGCGCCACTCGCCGTGATCCAACTGCTCCGGGGGACCGTGCTGCTCCAGCATCAGCGAGGCGGCGGCCGCGGCGCCGCAGCCGGAGCGCAGCCAGTCCTGCCCCGCTCCGAGCCCGGCCAGCAGCGCGCCGCCGAAGGCGTTGCCGGCGCCGGTCACGTCGACCACCGCGGCGGGCCAGGCGGGGACGTGGCAGCACTCCGCCGGCGGGCGGCCGAGCAGCGCACCGTCCGCTCCCAGCCTCAGCGCGACGCCGCCGACGCCGGTGTCCAGCAGGCGCCGGACGATCTCGCGCGGGGTGTGGATGCCGTACAGCCGGCGGCCCTCCGCGAGGTTGAGCGATACCGCGTCCACGCAGGCGAGCCGGGCGGCGACCTCCGGCCAGCAGGCCGGCTCCGTGGAAGCCGCGTGCAGCTCCCAGAGCACCACAGCGCCGGAGGCGGCGCGCAGCGCGGCGGCTTCATCCCAGAACGCCGGGTCGTGGTCGCGAAAGAGGTAGTAGCCGGTCGCGTTGCGGTAGGCCGCGGGCATCCGGTCGATCGCGGGCGACATCCGCGCGAAGTGCGCGGGGCCGAGCAGCGGCGTCTCCGTGCGCGCGTCCTCCGCGTGGTAGACCACGGCGCTGCGCGGCGTGCGCGGACCGCGCGGCTGGAGTCCCGTGGTGTCGATGCCGTTGGCGCGGAACCATGCCGCATGTTCCGAGGCGGGGAAATCCTCACCCACGCCGCAGGCGATGCCGACGCGATCGGCCGCCAGGCGCAGGCCGGCGGCGGCGTAGCTGCCGGCGCCGCCGAGCACGCCGCGCCGCTCGGCTCCCGACGGGAAGTGCAGGTCGTCCACGATCACGTGCGACAGCACGACGTACCCGATCCCGCTCGCGGGGGGGCCGGTTTGCTTCGTCATGTGCGAGTCAGTAGCGTTGCGCGCACGGGCACCGAGGAGTCATCTATCACGAGCGGTTCAGCCACTGGGGAGAGTGCCGCCACCCCTCTGTTCATCGATTGCGACCCGGGCATGGACGATGCGCTGGCGCTCATCGTCGCGCTGAAGAGCACGGCCGTCCGCGTGTGCGGCATCACGAGCGTCTCCGGCAACCTGCCGGCCGACCGCTGCTACCGGAACATCCACACGGTCCTGAACCTGATGGGCGTGCCGGAGGCCGGCGGACCGGGCGTCCCCACGGGCCGGGGCGGGCCTCGGGCCCTGGTGCGGGAGCTCGCGCATGACCCATTCTCGCATGGCGCGGACGGCCTCGGAGAGACCGGCCTGCCGGCGGCAACGGTGCCGGGCGAGCCGGCCTACGCCCCCGCCCTGCTCGTCGAGCAGGCACGCCGGCACGCGCGGGACGGCGATCCCCTCACCGTGGTGACGCTCGGGCCGCTCACCAACATCGCGCTGGCGCTGCACATGGAGCCGCGGCTGCCGGAGCTCGTTTGCCGCCTGGTCGTGCTGGGCGGCGCCTTCGGGCTGCAGCGCGAGGCGGCCCTCAACGCGACAGGCGACAACCCGATGAGCGAGTGGAACTTCTACGTCGATCCCGAGTCGGCGCGGCTGGTCCTGCACGGCGGCTTCGACCTGGTCGCGGTCGGCCTGGACGTGGCCACGCACCGCGACCTGCTCCTCACCGAGGCCGACGAACAGGCGCTGCGCGCCTCCGGCCGCGCCGAGGCGCGGCTCGCCTGCGGCATGCTGGACTTCGTGACCGGCCGCGGCTTCGGCAGCTACTGCGTGCTGATCGATTCGTGCGCGATCGCCGCGGCGGCACGCCCGGAGCTCATCCACACCGTCGCCCTGCACTGCGACGTCGAGACCCGCGACGGGCTGACGCGCGGGCAGACCGTGGTCGACGTCCGGCAGAACTTCCGCTGGCAGCAACTGCCGCAGGTGCAGGCCGCCCGCGACGCGGACTTTCCCGGTCTGCGCCGGTTCATCGTCGACACGCTCCGGGCCGGCTGACCGGAGGCTCCGCGGGCGCGCGCGGGGGCGGCTGCCGGGTTGCGCCCGGACGGTGCGTCGTGTAGAGATTCGCCCATGAGCAATACCCAGGAGGTAATGGTGAAACGCTCTCCAATCGTACGCAGCTTGATGCTCGTGCTCGCGATCGGTCTGCTGGCCGCCGCGCCGCTCGCGGCGCAGGAACGGACGCAGATCCAGTTCTGGATGTGGGGCGCCGGCCCGCACCTGCAGGACGTGATCAAGGCCGTGCTGGTCGATCCCTACAACGAGTCGCAGGACCAGTTCGAGCTGGTCATGGAGTTCCGCAACGACGTGGACTCGGTCATCGCCTCGGTGCTGCCCGCCGGGGGCGGGCCGGACCTCGTCTACGGCTCCGGTCCGGCATTCGTCCGCCCGTTCGCCGCCGCCGGGCACCTTGCCTCGATGGAGCCCTACTCCGAGAAGTACGGCTGGCGCGACCGCATCCTCACGCCGATCTACGAGGCGGGCACGGTCGACGGCGACCTGTACGCCCTGCCCAACTCGCTGAACACCATGGGCGTCTTCTACAACAAGGTGCTGTTCGAGGAGAACGGCTGGGAGATCCCGACCACCTTCGAGGAGCTGGAAGCGATCATGGATGACGCCCTCGACCAGGGCCTCTATGCGTCGGTGACCGGCAACAAGGGCTGGCGCCCGGTGAACGAGAACTACACGCAGCTCTTCCTCACCCACTGGGCGGGGCCGCAGGCCACCTACGACGCGATCACCGGCGCAATCCCCTGGACCGACGCGTCGATCGCCGAGGCGATGCAGAAGAGCGCGGAGTGGTTCCAGGCCGACTACCTGGCCGGCGAGGACTACTTCAACCTCAACTTCCTTGACGCGGTGTCGCTGCTGTCGTCGAACGACGCGCCGTTCTTCTTCGGCCCGTCGCTGGTGTTCCAGTTCGCGACCAGCTTCTATTCCGAGGAGGACGGCAACCTGGACGAGCTGGGCTTCTTCCCGCTGCCGAGCCGCGAGGGGCTGCCGTCGCCGATCTTCCTGCTCGGCACGACCGCATCGCTGTCGATCAACGCCTACTCGCCGCCCGAGGTGCAGGACGCCGTGGGCGAGATCATCGACCGCATGATGACCCAGGAGTTCCTGGTCGGCATGACCGAGGGATGGCCCGGCTACTGGGGCGTCCCGATCAGCCAGCTCGACATCGACCTGGACGACTTCAGCGGGCTCTCGCACGGCTTCCTGAGCGCCATCCAGGACGCCATCTCGGCCGTGAACGCCGGCAACTTCGGCTATTCGCCCTCGACCTTCTTCCCGCCGGCCACGCAGACCGCCTTCTTCGATATCGACTCGGTCTGGCTGGGCGAGCTGACCGTGGACGAGTTCCTGGCCAACGTGCAGACCGCCTACGAGGAGGACAAGGCGGCCGGACTGGTGGCGCCGGTGCCGGCGCCCGGCATGGGCGGCTGATCGCGCCCCCGTCACTCGCCGCCTGAGGGCTTCGTACTGCCGTTGCCCTCAGGCGGGTCGCCCTGTAGGGGCTGACGTGCAAATCACCTGAAGGAGAACGACATGAACGACGAGCCTCTTGTAGCGTCCATCTGGATGAGGATGTGAACGCATGAGGGGCGTGATCGGAGCGATGGGGCCTCGAGCGTAGTGCTCGCGGCCATCGTGATGGCGTTCGCTGCCTTGCCGGCGGCGGAGGAAGTTTCTTCGTTGTTCCTGTTCTTTGAGGACATCGAGTGGCAGTCATGTGGTGTGACTCGAACCCGGTTCTCCAGACTGTGAGCCTGGCGACTCTGCATCACCGTCCCGGCTAGCTGGAGCAAGGACCCAAAGCTGGGCCGCTCCGGAATCAACGTATGACCGACGAGTTCAACTTGGACATCGCCGTCGCCTTCCCGAGCGGTCGCGGTTCCGCCGATATGCCAAGTGCGGCTCGGCGGGCGTACATACCTGTCGTAAGCCTCCCTCCCAGGAGCGCCAGGTTCTGCTGGCGATCGGCTACGCCTGCCTGATAGAGCGCCTGCCGCACTGGCCGCACCCGGAGAATCAGGGTCAATAAACGAGGGTTTCTTCATGAAGCGTATGATCTTCGCCGTAGTCTTTGCGATCGCGGGAGGGGTGCTCGTGGGCGCGCATCCCATCTCGCAGGAGCACCAGCATGGCCGCTTGTCTCCGGAGCACATGCCGGGCGTCTGGATGATCCTCGCACCGGTCGACGCCAATCGGCTGGCAACTATGAGCACCGGGTTTGCATACGTGGGCCCGGGAGGGGTGTTCATGCTCGTCGACTTCGAATGCGAGTTGATAGGCTACCTGACGTGGCAAGTCCACGACGACAAGCTGTTCATCGGCGCGGTCGGCGGAGACAGCATCGGGTTCGATATTGCTGAGTATTTCGGGTTCGACTATGAGCTCGAAACCAGCCGGTACGGGGTGAACGAGTCTATTCTGGCACGGGGAACAGCCATCTGGCTCACTCTGGAGAGTGGCATGCGTTGGCGCAAGATGAGCGACGACATCCGTATGCCCTGCCGACAATTCTGGCGTCTTGCAGACGACAATGGACGCACAGACGGGCGCGTAATTCCCTACAGGGTAGGAACTGGTATATGGCACGCAATACAGACCTCCATCCAGTAGGGGGTCCGATGGCGGTTTACTTGCGGGCGTTGGCTTGCGAGATCGGCGTGTTGTCCCCGGAGGACAAGAGGGCAGGGAGCGTCAGCCTAGGTTGCTTAGGTTGCTTCGGGCCGCTTCCTGTCCGCAAGGAACATGCGCGGCTGCGAATGACGAGCCCGATAGATGCCTCAGTTGCCGGGAGTCGCGCAACCGAAATGTCCGGGTGCTATTCGTTCGGACGAAAGATCGCGGGAAGCTCATCTCCAGGATGACCAATGATGCTCAGCAGCCGATCACAGTCACGCTTGGCTTGCTCTGATGTCCACTCGCGTCCCCGGTACTTGACGGCAGCCTTCCGCGGTCCTTCTACCATCGCCAACCGTTGAGATGGTGACTTGCCGTTTTCGGGACTCGGCGGCTTCACGAAGAAGTCACGCCCTGAATCATGTGCTATCCTCTTGCACAAGGCTACTATGTCGGCGTTGGCGGCAACCCATGGCCATCTGCGAAACGTCTCCATTGAACTGTATATCCCGTTTCTTGAGAAGGTTTCCGTGCGAGATTCCATGCCTTCAGTGTATCAGAATCAGCCGTCTCGCCACAGACACCTGATGGCTTCGACAAGCTTCGGAAGGGTCGATCGCCCGCTACCGTGTTCCCGGCTGTGTGACCGCTGATGTTCAGCCGGTCTCTTCAGTACTACCTGCTGCTCGCGCCCGCCGTGCTGCTGAGCGTGACGGTGGTGCTCGCTCCCGGTCTGATGACCGCCTACGTCGCCTTCACCGACTGGAACGGCGTGTCCCTGAGCATGAACTGGATCGGCACCGTCAACTTCGAGAAGATCTTCGCCGACCGGGTGTTCTGGAAGGCGCTGGGCAACAACGTCCGCTGGACCCTGCTGTTCCTGACCGTGCCGGTCGGCATCGGCCTGCTCACCGCGATGCTGCTGCTCAAGCGCGGCCGCACGCGCACCCTCTACCAGATGATCTATCTCGGCCCCTACGTGCTGGCGCCGGTCACCAACGCCATCCTCTGGCTGAACATCATCCTCAACCCGGTCTCCGGCCTGCTGCGCCACGTCCGCCACCTGTTTCCGCGCAACTCGCCGCTGGCGCCGCTGCGCTCGCCGCTGGGAAGCCCGGACACGGCGCTCTACTTCGTGGCGATGGTCGACATCTGGCACTACTGGGGCTTCCTGACGGTCGTCTACCTGGCGGCCCTGCGCCAGACGCCGCAGGAGCTGGTCGAGGCCGCCACCGTCGAAGGGGCGGGGGTGCTGCAGCTCTTCCGCTTCCTCTACCTGCCGACGATCCTGCCCACGATGCTGCTGATGTTCGTGATCATCACCATCTTCTCGTTCCTGACCTTCGAGTACGTGTACATCATGACCGGCGGCGGGCCGGCGCACGGCTCCGAGATGCTCAGCACCTACGCCTACACGCTGGCGTTCAACGCCCTGCAGTACGGCAAGGCGGCGGCCACCGGGCTGGTGATGAGCTTCTTCGGCCTGGCGGCGTCGGTGTTCTACGTATGGATGAGCCGCCGGGAGTCCGGCGCATGAATGCGCGGCGCGTGAGCGCGCGCGCGGTGAGTGCGTCCGGCGTCAGATCGGCGGCGTCGTGGCGCTCGCCGCGCTCGCGGCGGCTGATCGGCTCGGCGGGCTCCCACCTCGTCCTGATTCTGTTCGCGTTCACGGCCCTGGCGCCGTTGACGCTGGTGGCGATCAACAGCCTCAAGACCCACCGCGAGGTGGTGCGCAGCCCCCTGGCCATGCCCACCACCCTGCACTGGGAGAACTTCGAGCAGGCCTGGCGCTACGGGCAGTTCTCGCGCGGGTTCGTCAACAGCATCCTGCTGAGCGGCACGGCGGTGGTGACCGTGCTCGTTTGCGCGACGCTCGCCGGCTACGTGCTGGCCCGGCGGCGGATCCGGCAGTGGCGGATGGTGACCGTCTACTTCATGGTGGCGATGACCGTCCCGATCCAGTTGTTCCTGTTCCCGCTCTACTACATCTTCGCACGGGTGCTGGGGCTGCTCGGCAGCCTGTACGGGGTCGGCGTGGTGCTGGCGGCGCTGAGCATGCCGCTGGCGGTGTTCCTGATGCGTTCCTTCTTCCTGGCGGTCCCTGAGCAGCTCGAGGAGGCGGCGCGCATCGACGGCGCCAACACCGCGCGTGTGCTGTGGTCGGTGCTGATACCACCGGTGCGTCCGGGCCTGATCACGGTGGCCGTGATCGTCGGCCTGCAGGCGTGGAACGAGTTCCTGATCACGCGCACCTTCCTGGGCCAGGAGAGCATCACCGCCACGCTCGGGCTGCTGTCCATGAACGGCACGTTCACAGACAACATGAGCGTGATGATGGCCGGGACCCTGCTCATGATCGGCCCGCCGCTGGTGTTCTTCGCGCTGGTGCAGCGCTACTTCATCGAGGGGCTGATCTCGGGCGCCCTCAAGGGGTAGGGCACTCCATCATGGCCGGGTTGAGCGGGGAGGTCCGCGAGCGTGTCTACGCCGGCGTGCTCGGCAAGCTGATCGGCGTCTACCTGGGGCGCGCGGTGGAGGGCTGGAGCTACCCGGCGATCCGGGAACGTTTCGGCGAGATCGCCAACTTCGTCCACCACGAGGTGGGCATGCCGCTGATCGTGCCGGACGACGACCTGTCGGGCACGTTCGTGTTCTTCCGGGCGCTGGAGGACCACGGTTACGATCCGGCCCTGAGCTCGCGCCAGATCGGCGAGACCTGGCTCAACTACATCATCGAGGACAAGACCATCCTGTGGTGGGGCGGCATGAGCCGCTCCACCGAGCACACCGCCTGGCTGCGGCTGCGGCAGGGACACGCGGCGCCGGCCAGCGGTTCGATCGCCCTGAACGGCCGCGCGATGGCGGAGCAGATCGGCGCGCAGATCTTCGCCGACGGGTGGGCGCTGGCCAATCCCGGAGCGCCGGCGCGCGCCGCGCGGCTGGCGCGTGAGGCCGCCTCGGTCAGCCACGACGGCATCGCCGTCGACTGCGCGGAGTTCCTGGCGGTGCTGGAGGCGCTGGCCTTCGAGGAGGCGGACGCGGGGCGCCTGCTGGAGCAGGGGTTGGGATTCGTCGGGAACGCGATGCTGCGCGGGCTGGTGTCGGCGGTGCGCGACCGCTGCTCCGCCGCGGGCGACTGGCGGGAGGTGCGCGACTGGATCGAGCGCGAGCACGGCTACCACCGCTACCCCGGCAACTGCCCGATGGTGACCAACCACCTGTCGGTGCTGATGGCGCTGCTGACGGGCGGCGCCGACTTCCAGCGCAGCCTGACCATCGCGGCGAGCGCGGGCTGGGACACGGACTGCAACGCCGGCAACGTCGGCTGCCTGAACGGCGTGCGGCTGGGGCTGGCGGCGCTGTCGGCGGGCGTGGACCTGCGCGCGCCGGTCGCCGACCGGTTGTACGCGGTCAGCGCCGACGGCGGCGAGTGCGTGACCGACGCCGTGCTGGAGACGCGGCGGATCCTGCGCGCGGCGGCCGCACTGCGCGGCGAGGAGCAGCCGCCGCGGCAGCCGCGCTTCGGCTTCGAGTATCCCGGCGCCGTACAGGGCTTCCAGGTCGACCGCGAGCCGCACCACCTGCAGGCGGTCGCCGGGTTGCACAACGCCGGCGGCGGGCTGCGGATCTCCTACCGGAGGCTGGCGCCGGGCCGCTGCGGGCGGCTGCGCGTGCAGACCTGCTTCGCTCCCGAGCCGAGCAGCGTGCGCGACACCAGTTACTTCGAGGTGCTGGCCAGCCCGACCCTGTACGGCACGCAGACGGTGAAGGCGCTGGTCGAGTGCGGCGCCGGGCCGCAGCCGAGCTGGCGCTTCTTTGTCCGGCATTATCGCGGCGACGGCTCGCTGGACACCCGCTATGGCGAGGTCGTCGCGTTGCAGCCGGGCGCCAACCGGCTGTCTTGGCAGGTGCCGCACTG
This sequence comes from Spirochaetia bacterium, assembly GCA_965208175.1. Taxonomy (GTDB): domain Bacteria; phylum Spirochaetota; class Spirochaetia; order SZUA-6; family Bin103; genus CATQHW01. The sequence goes on from CBDBOG010000003.1 coordinate 1,244,875, forward strand.
CGACGGCCTGCCGATCTATGAACTGGGCATCGAGCTGACCGCGCCGCAGCGGCTGGACGGCGAGGTGATCCTCCGCCACCTCGACTGGCACGGCGCGCCGGAGCGCCTGGTGATGGGCAGGGCCGACGAGCTGTCCCCCGAGCTCACGCCCTGGACGACCAACACGCCGTGGCTGAAGGCCTTCCTCAGCTCGGCGCGCAACCTGGCACCGGACTACACGACCACCTTCTCGATCTCCCATCCGGACGACAACGGCGTGCTCACCATCGGCACGCGCGACTGGGACGACTACACCGTGAGCTCGGAGCTGACCCTCGTGCATCAGCGCGCCGCGGGGCTCGTGGCGCGGGCGCGCGGCCATCGGCGCTACTACGCCGGCGTGCTGGGCGCCGGCACGGCGCGCGGCGGCGAGGCGCGACTGGTGAAACGCCGCGACGGGACGGTGAAAGTGCTGGCCTGCTGCCCGTACGACGCGCCCCACGACCGGCCTCTGGCGGTTGCCCTGACCGTGGCGGGCGACGAGTTGCGCTTCGCGGTCGCCGGCCGCGCGCTGCTGACCGCGCGGGACGGCGAGTACGCGGGCGGCGGCGCCGGGTTCCTGGTGGAAGAGGGCGGCTACCTGGCGCGCGGATTCCAGGTGGAGCGTGCGGCGCGTGACCGCGGTGACGGGCCGTGAGCGCTGACGAGCGACGGATCGCCGAGGCGACCTACGCCGGCGTGCTCGGCAAGATGGTCGGGGTCTACCTGGGACGGCCGGTCGAGGGGTGGGCGTACGATGCCATCCAGGAACGGTTCGGCGAGGTCGATCGCTACGTGCACGAGCCGCTCGGGCAGCCGCTGGTGGTCGCCGACGACGACCTGTCCGGCAGCTTCGGCTTCTTCCGCGCCGTGGAGGAGGCTGGGGATGGCGAGGTCACGGCGGCGGACTTCGGCGACACGTGGCTCAACACCATCATCGAGGACAAGACCATCCTCTGGTGGGGCGGACTCGGCCGCTCCACCGAGCACACGGCCTATCTGCGCCTGAAGACGGGCTGCCGCGCCCCGCAGAGCGGGAGCTGCGCGCTCAACGGGCCGATGCTCTCCACCCAGATCGGCGCCCAGATCTTCACCGACCCGCTGGCGCTGATGTCGCCGGGCGACCCCGGGAAGGCCGCTGCGCTGATCCGCAAGGCGGCGTCGGTCAGTCACGACGGAATGGCGCTCGACTGCGCCGCCTACCTGGGCGCGCTGCAGGCGCTGGCCTTCGAGCACCGCTCGCTGGAGGCGTTGCTGGACGCGGCCGAGCCGTTCGCGGCCGGCGACCAGCTCCGCCGGCTGCTGGACGACGTGCGCGGCATCTGCGCCCGCCGGGACGACTGGCGCCGGGTACGGGAGTGGCTGGATCCTCGCTACGGTTACGGCGTCTTCGCCGGGCCGTGCCCGATCCAGACCAACCACGCGATGGTGCTGGCCGCCCTGCTGCTCGGCGGTGACGACTTCCGCCGCGCCGTGACCATCGCCGCCTCCGCCGGCTACGACACCGACTGCAACGCCGGCAGCGTCGGCTGCCTGAACGGCGTGCGGTTGGGACTGGCGTCGATCCCCGCCGACCTGCGCGAGCCGGTCGCCGACCGCCTGCTGGTGGTCACGGCCGAGGGTGGCCGCTGCGTGAGCGATGCGGTTCTGGAGACGCGCCGAATCCTGCGCGCCGGCGCGGCAGGCCGGGGAGATCGGGCGCCGGCGCCGCAGCCCCATTTCGCGTTCGAGATGCCGGGCGCCCAACAGGGCTTCGCACCCTGCCCGCACGCCCTTCCCGGCGGCGCACCGGTCGGCGTGGGCGGCAGCGATGAGCCCGGCGTCCTGCTCCACTACCGCGACCTCGCCGAATCGGCCGCGGGCCGCGTCTCCACGCCGGTCTTCCTGGACTTCGACGAGGTGGCGGACAACTTCTCGACCCATGCCAGCCCCACGCTCTACGCCACGCAGGAGGTGGTAGCCTGGGTGCAGGCCCCGGACCCTGCCGCCGGACCTCTTCCGAACGCGGTCCTGTACGCGCTCTCCTACGACGCAGCCGACCGCGTGCAGGAGCTGCGTTCGCCCGCGCAGCGGTTGCGCGCCGGCGCCAACACGCTGCGCTGGCGGGTGCCCGCGAACGGCGGCATGCCGCTGTTTCGTCTCGGCGTGGAGTTGGCGGCGCCGTCCGGGACGCGGAGCCCGTTGGCCGGGTCGCTGAGGTTGCTGAGCGTGGACTGGGACGGCGCCCCGCACGACTTCCGGCAGAGCGGCATGCTGATGTCCTCGATCTGGAACCTGCGCCCCTACTGGCTGCGCGCGTGGGTGAGCGCGGCGCGCGAGTTCGCGCCCGACTTCGATCTCACCTACTGCGTCTCGCATAGCGCCGACAATGGGCTGGTGACCCTCGGCACGCGCGCGTGGCGCGACTATGCCGTGGAGACCGGCCTCCGCTTCAGCCTGCACCGCTCGGGCGGCCTGGTGCTGCGCGCCCGGGGCCTGCGGCGCTACTACGCCGCCCTGTTCTCGGGTGGCGACCGGATCGCCATCGTCGCCCGGCAGGACGGTGCCGTTCACACCCTCGCGCAGACCGCCTTTCCCTACGAGATGGAGCGTCTGCATGCGTTGCGCTTCGCCGCCACCGGCGACCGCCTCTCGCTCGCCGTGGACGGCGCTCCGCTGCTCGAAGCGCGTGACGATCGCTACGCGAGCGGCGGCGCCGGCTTCGTCATCGACGAGGGCACGATGATCGCCGACGGCTTCCGCGTTTGCGAGACTCGCGCGTGAGGAGGGCGATCAGTCAGGCCAACTCTCTCTCAGGTCGTTGGCTGACGTACTCCAATAGCGCGGCTGCCATCAGGCTGGACCGAGAGTCGCCCGTTTCCTTCGCATAGTCGTCCACTCGTGCCAGGATTCGTTCGGGTATGGAGACGTTGATGCGGCGTGCGCTCCCACTCACCTTTGAGAGGTCCACCATCACTACTGCCCATATGCCATCGCTGTAGTCGGCGTTTCCTCGATGGGTCTCGACCTCCGTGGGCCCAGGAATTGGCTCGCCATCGAGCAGCAGTCCTTCGACATGGGTGGCGATGGCCTCGACAGCGTTGGCAAGGGCTTCGTCCATGGTCGAGCCGGCGGAAAAGCAGCCGGGCAGATCGGGCACCGTCACGCCGTAGTCGCTGTCGGTGTCTTTATGAATCACGACCGGGTAGTTCATCGTCTCCTCCAGTCCCACCCCGCTTGGCGATAGATACTCTTCAGCGTTCCGACCGGCAGATCCGCGCTCGGGTGGGGCACCGTCACCTTTAGTTGCCTGTGCGACCGTGGTCATGCCCATGGCGCGTGCGACGTTCCCAACTGCCTCGACGAACAGCTCCGGATCGTTCTCCTCGAGTGCTGCCTGCAAGTACTCGATGATCACCGTGTCACCGTCGAGGACCTCTGCGCCGTCCCAAGGGGTGTAGGTCTCTTTGCTCATGTCGCCTCCCTCAGACGGTCAACTCCTTGGGGACGACTTCAGCAGCCGGTCGATGAGGACGAAGGCGAGTGCGGCGCACTCGTTGCGTGACAGGTCCTGCTCCAGCGCTTCAAGGGCGGCGCGGATCCGGGGGCCGCTGTCGGGGTCGGCGTCGGCCAACTGGAACGCCCGCTCGAGCTGGGCCTGGTTGATGCAGTAGACGGACTCGCCGCCGGTCAGGTCGACCGGCTGCACTGCCATGCCGTGCCGATCCCCGCGTCAGCGGCTACAGGGCGAAGCTGGCCCCGCAACCGCACGCCTTGGTGGCGTTCGGATTGCTGAAGCGGAAGCCCATGCTCACCAAGTCGTCGGAGTAATCGATGTCGAGATGGTGCAGGTACCCGGCGCTGTTGCGGTCCGCCAGGAGGGTGACCCCGTCCTGGTCGTAGACCACGACATCGAACGGCGTACGGGTCTCGTCCATGGACGCCTGGTAGGTCATGCCGGAGCAGCCGCCCTCGGTGACCCAGAGGCGCAGAAACCCGTTGTCCGACGCGAGCCTGCGGATCTCTTCCCTGGCCCGTTCGCTGATGGAGACCGAGTAGGGCGCGGTGGCCGTAACGTCACTCATCGTGTCTCAGGGTACGATGAGCACGCGGAGAAGATCAACGCGCGCTGTCCCTCCCCTTGGCCGCGATCGCAACGCGCGAGCTCCATTGCCGGACGTCCTTCCCTTCTCGTACCCTTGAGGCCCATGGCCGAGCCGATCACGACCACCATGCCGAGGCCGGCCACCGAGCGGCGCCAGCCGCCGGCACCCGAGTTCCCGGGCTGCCGGTCGATGCGCATACCGCGCGACCGGATCGCCGACTGCGACATCCGCTTCGAGTACTGGGACGCCGACACCGAGATCGCGATGATCTGCGAACCGGTCAGCTACTACCACGAACGCCCCGCATCGCGCCTCGCCCGGCTGGCCGGTCTTGTCGCGGCGGCGCGAGGCGCGCCGATCGAGGCGGTCGGGCATACCGACCTGCTGGTGCGCAACGCGCGTGGCGAGCGGCAACGCATCATGCAGGCCGACCAGATCCTGTTTCTGCGTCCCGCGCAGGCGATACCGCGGGGGAAGGTGATCGAGGTGGGCAACGACTCGTTGCCGGACGTGGTGCTGGAGGTGGACAACACCACGGACGTACGCCGCGGCAAGCTCGGCCTGTACGAGTCGTGGGGCTTTCCCGAAGTGTGGGTCGAGGTCCCGGACGAACCGGATGAGAGCCGTCCGGCTTCGGCGCGACCGGGCTTGACGATCCACCTGCAGGAGGCCGGACGCCTACGTCCCGCTCTCGTGAGCCACGCATTTCCGGGCTGGACCGCGGACGAGATACATCGTGCGCTGAACGAGCCGGAGCTGTCCCAGGAGACGACGGCAGCGCTGCGCCGCGTGGGCCGATCACTGGGCGCGACGGAGGGTACCGGCCCGGATGACGACCCGTTCCTGCGCGAAGAGCGCAGGGAGAGCCACGCCGCGGGTTGGTCACAAGGCCGCACGGAGGCGCAGCGCGCGAATGCGCTGAAGGTACTCAAGGCGCGCGGAGTTTCGGTGTCGGCATCACTGGCCGAGCAGTTGGCGCAGATGCAGGGATCCGGCGAGCGTCTGGTCGATGCGGCGTTGGCGTGCCGCGACGAGGAAGACTTCCTGCGCTTGGCGTCTGCCTCGCCGTAGCGCTGGCTGCATAGGCGGCTCACGAGTCGGAAAAGCCCTTTCTGTGTGAGAGGTCCGGTGCCAGACGCACAGACCCGGCCAGTCGCTTGAGTCGCCGCGCCTGCGTATCCTCACGGCTCGCCTTCTCCAACTGATCACGGATCAACCGCTCCTTCGAAACGCCCATCGCCTTGGCCGTCTCTTCGATCCACTCCGCAAGATCATCCTGAAGCCGGATGGTCAATGTGCGTCCCATCTGGCCGATGGTAGCCAGACGGGAACGGCACGGCCAGGATCCGCTCGCCCGGAGCCCGGAACGCTGCAGCTTCTCAACGCCCGCGCGCGTGCGTATGATCTGAGCACAACTTACGAACCATCCACGGTGAGGGACCGATGATCAGCAACGCAGACCTGAGCAAGGCACAGACGATCGAGAACCCCGAGGGCATCTTCCGCACCACCCTGTCGTTCGGGGACGAATCGATGCTCTGCCACTTCAAGATGACCAAGGGCTCGCGCATCCCGCTGCACAACCACGTGGCGGTGCAGAACGGTTTCGTCATCCGCGGCAAGCTGAAGTTCCACAAGGGGCAGGAGGGCAACACGTTCATCGCCGAGGCCGGCTCCAGCTATTTCTTCGCATCCGAGGAGTTCCACGGCTGCGAGGTGCTGGAGGACACCGAAGCCGTGGAGTGCTTCTCGCCCATGCGCCCGGAGTACGCTCCGGACGCGAGCTGAGCCCGCGGTTGGCGGTGGAGCGGCCATGCCGTGCAGCGACCAGACCGAGCTGCTGACCCTGGAGCTCGATAGCCGGGATCGCATCCGCAGCTTCGCGCTCGACAAGCGCACCTGCCACCAGCCGGTCGGCGGCGCCGCGTTGCTGCCGGTCATCCGCGACATGCCGGCCCGCGCGCTGCTCTCCGCGCCAGCCGACGACCTGATCGATCCCCGGGTGGATGACGTGCAGGCGTTCATGCTGACCAAGCAGCTATTCGCGCTGCAGGGGGCGATCGAGGTCCTGTACGGCCTGCCCGAGAACGGCCATCCGCAGGCGTTCGAGCTGCACGAGCTGCAACATGACGCTGACGGGACCCGGCTCGCCGGCGAGATCGCGATCAACATCATCGCGGAGCAGATCAGCTCCTGCGGCGGCTGCCGCTGCTCGTTGTAGCGCCCCAAGACCGTCGCCCAGGGCTCCGCTCTTGGCCCATCCCCACCTTTCGCTTCGGAGTCGGTCGGACCTCCCGCTGGCGCGGCAGTCCCGACCGACTCCTCGCGCGCCTCGCTCGTGGTCATGGGCGACCTGGAACTGATCCGAGACGCCGCGGGGCGGGTCGGGGTGGACCTGCTCGGGATCACCGAGCCGCGCGGCTCGAAGGCGGCCCAACGCCGCTTCGAGCGCTGGATCGAGCTCGACCGGCACGGCGAGATGCGCTACCTGGAGCGCCACGCGCCGGCCAAGATCGACGCCACCACGCTGCTTGCCGATTGCGCCTCCGTGATCGTGGTCGGGCTGAGCTACAACCGCCGACGGTCCCGCGCATCGCACCCGGAGGCGCTCGCGGCGATGGAGCCGGCAACCGCGTCCGTGCCGGGCGGCCCGCGTGCCGCTGCCGGCCGCGTCGGCATGTATGCGTGGGGGCGCGACTACCACCGCGTGCTGCGCGGCAAGCTGCGCGATCTGATCCGGACGCTGCAGGAGGAACTGCCGGGCGAGCGCTTCCTGTGGGGCGCCGACGCCACGCCGCTGCTGGAGACCCACTACGCCGCCCGCGCCGGCCTGGGCTTCCAGGGCAAGCACACGCTGCTGATCCATCGCACGCTCGGGAGCTGGTTCGTGATCGGCGAGGTGCTGACCACCGCGTCGCTGCCGGCGACGGCCCCGGAGCCGGCGGCCGGCCGGCGGTCCCGCTGCGGCACGGCCTGCAACCACTGCCGCGACGTCTGCCCGACGGGCGCGCTGGACGACGAGTGGCAGATCGACGCGCGCCGCTGCATCTCCTATCTGACCATCGAGCACCAGGGATCGATCCCGGTCGAGCTGCGGCCGCTGATCGGCGACTGGCTGTTCGGCTGCGATCTCTGTCAGGAGGCATGTCCCTGGAACGTGCGCGCCGCGCCGACCACGGAGCCGGACTTCACTGCCGACCGCGCCGGGCCGACGGTCGACGTGGCCGAGGTGCTGGGCATCGAGGATCACGACCAGCTCGCCGCCCGGTTCGCCGGCACGCCGTTGATGCGCGCCGGCCGCCGCGGCCTGGTGCGCAACGCCTGCGTGGTCGCAGCCAACCTGGGTGCGCACCACCTTCTGGACAGGCTGCAGACTCTGACGGCCGACGGCGACGCGGTGGTCGCCGAGCACGCGCGCTGGGCGTGTGACCGCCTGCGCGCGGCTCCGGCCGCGGGAGCGTCCTTGTGAGCGCCGCCGTGGCCGCCCGGGACACCGTGGTCGCGGTCGCCACCCCGCCTGGCACCGGGGCGCTGGCGATCGTCCGGCTGACCGGTCCGCAGGCGATTGCGGCGGTGGCCGCCTGCTTCCGCGGCGCGGACCTCCGGGAGGCCGCCTCGCACACCGCCCACCACGGCTACGTCGTCGCCTGCGACGAACCGGTGGACGACGTGGTGGTCACCGTGTTCCGCGCGCCGCGCTCCTACACCGGCGAGGACTGCGTGGAGATCACCTGTCACGGCAACCCGCTGCTGGCGGCGCGCATCGTCGACACGCTGATGGCCGGCGATCCGTCCGTCGCAGCCGCCGGCCCGGGCGAGTTCACCAGGCGCGCCTTTCTCTCAGGCAAGCTCGACCTCTCGCAGGCGGAGGCCGTGGCCGACCTGATCCGCGGCTCGGCCGACACCGCCTTGCGCGGCGCGCGCGCACGCCTGGACGGCGCCGTGGCGGCCGCGGTCGAGCCGATCCGCGAGGGGTTGCTGGACGCGCTGAGCGAGCTCGAGATGGAGTTGGACTTCGCCGAAGAGGAGGGCGACCTGGTCGATCGCAAGGCGGTACGCGCCGATCTGGCCACGGTGGCCGAGTTGCTGGCGCGCGCGGCGGAGGACCCGCTGCACGCCGAATTGCCGTACGATGGTGTCAACGCCGCCATTCTCGGGCCACCCAACGTCGGCAAGTCGTCGATTCTCAACCGGCTGGCCGGCAGCGATCGGGCCATCGTCGACGCCGTCCCCGGCACCACCCGCGATGTGATCAGGGAGGACCTGTCCATCGCCGGCATGCACGTCCGGCTGGTCGACACCGCCGGAATCCGCGCGGGGACGAGCGGCGTCGAGCGGACCGGCATCGAGCGCACGCGGGAGGCGGCGGCGCAGGCCGACGTGGCGATCCTGGTCGGCGACGCTCGCACGGGCGTGTCGTCCGAGGTGCGGGCGGAAGTGGAGGCGCTGATCCCCGCCGCGCGACTGATCCCGGTGCTCAACAAGGCCGACCTGCTGAACGGGTCGCCTCCCGCTCCGGCGCTCGACAGCGCGCTGCTGGTATCGGCGCGCACCGGCGCCGGCGTCCCGGAGCTGGCGTCGGCCGTGCGCGACCGGGCGGCCGGGGTGGACTACACCGAGCGCGGCGCCGTGGTGGCCGGCGCCCGCCATCGCCGCGCCCTGCGCGATGCGCTGGCCGAGGTCGAAGCCGCACGGCGGCTCCTCGCCGCCCGCACGGAAGCGGAGCTGGTCGCCGTGCACCTGCGCAACGCGACCCTCTGCCTGGACGAGATCCTGGGCGCGGTGACCACCGACGACATCCTGAACCGCATCTTCTCGCGGTTCTGCATCGGCAAGTGAACGGCACGGGCGCGGCCGGCCGCGCCACCCTGGAGCCGGTCGACGTGGTCGTGCTCGGCGGCGGCCACGCCGGGATCGAGGCGGCCAGCGCCGCGGCGCGCATGGGCTCGACGGTGGCGCTGGTCACCATGGACCGCGCCGCGATCGGCCGCATGTCGTGCAACCCCGCGATCGGCGGCACCGCAAAGGCGCACCTCGTGCACGAGGTGGACGCCCTCGGCGGCGTGATGGGCGATCTGGCCGACCGCACCGGCATCCAGTTCCGGATCCTCAACCGCTCCAAGGGTCCGGCGGTCTGGTCGACCCGCTGCCAGTCGGACCGCGACTCCTACGCCCGCCGCGCGCGCGAGCACGTGGAGTCGCTCGACGCGGTGCGCATCGTCACCGGCACCATCGTCGCCGCCGATCGCGACGCGGCCAGTGGCGGCGTGTCCGCCGTGCTGCTCGACGACGGCCGGCGGATCGCCTGCCGGGCGCTGGTGATCGCCTCCGGCACCTTCCTGAACGCGGTCATGTACACCGGCCTGGAGCCCACCGCGGGGGGCCGCGCGGGCGAGGCGGCGGCGGTGAGCCTTGGCGGCTGGCTGGCCCGCGCCGGCCTGGTGACCCACCGCCTCAAGACCGGCACGCCGCCGCGCCTGTACCGCGACTCGATCGACTTCTCCGTCTGCGACCAACAACCGGGCGATCCGGATCCGCAGCCGTTCTCGGGGCGCACCGATCGCGCCTCCTTCCCCGCCATGCCGCAGGTGAGCTGCCACATCACCCACACCACCGCCGCCACCCACGAGGTGCTGCGCACCGGCTTCGACCGCTCGCCGATCTTCACCGGCGCGATCGCCGGGCGCGGCCCGCGCTACTGCCCGTCGATCGAGGACAAGCTGGTGCGCTTCGCCGACCGCGACCGACATCAACTCTTCATCGAGCCCGACGGCCTGGACAGCGACCTGATCTACCTCAACGGCTTCTCCACCTCGCTGCCGCGAGAGGTGCAGGCCGAGGCGCTGGCCACGATCCCCGGCCTGGAGCGCGCGCGTGTGGCGCGGCCCGGTTACGCCGTCGAGTACGAGAGCGTGCCGGCGTACCAGTTGGGGCCGACGCTCGAGACGCGCGCCGTGCCGGGCCTGTTCCTGGCCGGCCAGGTGTGCGGGACCTCCGGCTACGAGGAGGCGGCCGCGCTCGGCCTGATGGCCGGCATCAACGCCGCCTGCAGGGTGCAGGACCGGCCGCCGTTCACGCTGGGCCGCAGCCAGGCGTACATCGGCGTGATGATCGACGATCTGACCACCCGCGAGTGGCGCGAGCCCTACCGCATGTTCACCTCGCGCGCCGAGCACCGGCTGGTGCTGCGCCAGGACAACGCGGAGCGGCGCCTTGCCCACCACGGCCATCGGTTCGGGCTGGTCGGGGACGCCCATTACCGCCGCGTGAAGGATCGGGAGGGAGCGCTGGAACGAGCGCTGGTCGCGCTGGACGCCGGCAGCGCCGCGCCCGCGGCGGTGGAGGAGTTGCTGCGCGCCGCCGGCACCGCGCCGATCGGTGCCCCGGCTTCGCTGGCAAGCCTGGCGCGCCGTCCGGAGGTGCCATTCCCGGACCTGCTTGTGGCCGGCGGAGCGGCGGACATCCCGGATTTGCGCGCCCTGCTGACCGATGCACCGCTCCGCGCCCAGGTGGCTGCCGAGGTGCGCTACGCCGGCTACATCCAGCGCGAACTCAGGCTCATCGCGCGCCAGGCGAAGTACGAGGCGGTCCGGATTCCCGAAGCGTTCGACTTTGCGGCCGTGCGCGCGCTGTCGGCGGAGGCGGCCGAGGCGCTCGCTCGCATCCGGCCGGTCAGCATCGGCCAGGCATCGCGCGTCGCCGGCGTCACCCCGGCCGACCTCAACGTGCTGAGCGTCGCGCTCCACCGATAACGCAGTCTTCCCATCGTGGCGAACCATGAGCTGATCGCCCGCCGCGACCTTTCGCCGAGCGCTTACGTGCTGCGCATCGAGCGCGGGGAGATGCGGTTCACTCCCGGTCAATACATCACCGTGGGCGCGGCCGGCGACGTCGAGTCGCGGGAGTACTCCGTGTACTCCGGCGCCGGAGACCCCTACCTGGAGGTGCTGATCAAGGAGGTCTCGGGCGGCTCCGTCTCCCGCCAACTGCGGCGCCTGCCGTCCGGCAGCCCGCTGGCCGTGGAAGGGCCGTTCGGCTTCTTCACCGTCGCCGCCGAGCACGCTCGCGGCCCCGTCCTGTTCGTGGCGTCCGGCACCGGCATCGCCCCGTTCCGGGCCATGGTGCGCAGCGATCCCGCGTTGGACTACCTGCTGCTGCACGGCGTGCGCACGCTCGACGACTGCTACGAGACCGAGGCGTATGCGGCCGACCGGTACGTTCCGTGCGTGAGCCGCGGTTCGGGCGGGTACCAGGGCCGCGTCACCGACTACCTGAGCGAGCACCCGGTCGCGGCGTCCACCCCCTGCTTTCTGTGCGGCAACAGCGCCATGATCTTCGTCGCCTTCGACCTCCTCAAGCGGCAGGGCGTCCCCAGTGAACGCTTGTTCGCCGAGGTATATTTCTGAGCTGGGGTTACTGAACGCCAGGGGATGCACGCTATTGGTACACTCGCGCGCGCGTTCCAGTCGGGGACGACCGGATGGACAATCTCAGACGCGTGGAATACGCTTCGGTTGCATGTTGTTTCTGTTGCGGGGCTCGTAGTCTCCGCTTCCTGCTGCGGCTTGTTGGTTGTACTGATGTTAGTTAGTTCCTGTCCGGTAACCCCCGGTTTCGGGACAGCGAGTCAAGAGGAGAGCGTCTCGGGGGTGTACGGGACGTGTGGGAATCAAGAGTCGGGCGTAGGCGAGCTTGGTTTTGACATTCGTTCGGGGAGCCAAGATCGCGGCAATAGGGCGTAGGTTCTCTTCGTACCGACACATAAGTCGCACCAATCCCATCGAGGCTCCGGAGAGACTGTGGGAGAACGGAGATCGCCGCTGGCCGCAGCGCCTCACGTCGGCAGTAAGCGAACCAGCCTTATCAGGTTGTGGGCGAACACCGCCGAATGCACGTACGCCCGGAACTGTTCCCAGCCGCTCCAGGTGCAGCGGTCCAGCCCAAAGCATCGCTTCAGATACGATATGCCTGCTTCCGCACCGGCCCGAAAGCGCTTCAGTTGGCCGTACATCCACGCCGACGGCGTCATGTCGCTCTGCTCCAGGCCACGTTTCTTGTGGAACACCACGTGCTCCACGCCCAGCTCCTTGGCGTCCGCCAGATTCGTCCGCGACGCATGTCCGCCGTCGAACGCCGCCCGCTGCGGCGGCTCGCCGTAGATCTGTACATGCCGCCTCAGCATCGGCAGGCAGCGGGTGCTGTCGGCCGGGTTGCCCGCTTCGACCACCACGTCGAGCACCAGCCCACTGCGCCCGCTGCTCAGGTTGATCTTGTGCCCGTACTCGGTCGCACGCCCACCCTTGACGATGATGTCGGTGTGCGGCTCGAACAGGCTCACCACCTTCTGGCTGGCCGGCACCTCATTTCGCCGTCGAACACGCGCCGCTTGGTCTGGTCGACCACGCGCGCGACCAGCTCCAGGTAGGCGCCCACCTCGGCACACCAACTCTCAGCCCACGGCTCAGTTACGCAACACACGCGAGCCCGCGCCGCCGCCGCGTAGCCGGTCGTCTGCGCCACCAGCCTCAGCAACCGCCGATAGGTGGCCGCCCGCCGTCGTGCGCCGCGTCCCGAGCGGATCTCCTGCTCGCGGCGCTTGGCAGCGCGGCAGTGGTCGCGAGACGACACACCCGCCAAGTGCCCACGTGCCTGTCGCAGCAACCGCGTCAGCACCCGTACGCCGTCGCACAGCAGGCGGCTGTCCGACGGTGCCAGGATGTCCGTGTCGGTCACCGTGGAGTCGATGCGCACCTGCCGACCTGCCTCGATGCCCTGTAGCTTGGCGTCCTGCACCAGCACGCCGTCGATGCTTGCCCAGGCCTCGGCGTCGATCGCCTTGATGCCGGCGTGCAACCCCGATTTCTTCGGCACCTCGTGCGGATCGACCCGCGCGAAGCGCTGCATGGTGGCCGAATCGTGCAACGCGAACTCCAACGCCCGGTACGAGTAACCCATCAGGTGTTTGAGCACCCCGCAGCGCAGGATCGTCTCGCAGGTCAGACCGCGGCGACCACAGGCGACCGAGCCGCCAACACAGCCGCTGACCGTATCGAGCAGTTCGGGGTGCTCATCGAGCCATGTGGAAGCACGTTCCAGCTCTTCGGCGACGGGATGGACAACTTCGGGCGCCTGGAATACGCTGGGCTGGATGGTGCGTGTGGAGCGCATCTGACCTCCGGTGTTTCGGCTATTGTTTTGGGTTTCACCAGCTATGGTAGCCGAAACACCGTTTCTTTGTCCGCTCCCTTTCGTACCTCAACTCAACCCCGCGCAACGAGTTGTGAGTTTACGGACAGGAACTAGTTAGCGGAGCACCAACCTGTTCAGTGAGTTGCTCGTTTCGGACACGAATCCGGATAGGCGGGTGTCAGGCACCGGGCGCATGACATGCACGGGCTGCTGCATTGACTCAATCTGACGTCTCGATGGACGCGCTCGCCGAGCGCTGCTTCCAACGCGACGCGAACAGACCGATGCGGCCGGAGCCGATGCTCTACGCCCGCGCTCGTGGCAACAGGAGATTGGATCCCACCGGTTGCTTGCTTCCTACGCTGATTGCGTTGGTTTTGGTTTTGGGTCTGATTCTCGCGCTGGCCGCCATCGGTGGCGTTGATGGCTGGGTGGGGGTCTTGCTGATTCTCGGCCTTGCGGTCTCGACCCCCAAGATATTGATGGGGGCTGCGGAGAAGTTGCAGCGCTGGAAGATCCGGGCGTCGGTAAAGCAAAGCGTCGTGGCCTACGAGCGGGGCGAGCCGTGGGCCGTAGCGCGGGTGCACCAGTACGCCGTTGAAGAGTTTCGCAATCGGGTGGAGAAGCACCGGGAGAAGACGATGGGGGACAGCTCGGAGTGGGGCCGCGCCCGCTCTTCGCTGATGGAGGCCGCAAGCGAGGCGCAGCGGTCGGCGGCCTATTGGCGCGCCCGTCTGCGACAGGAGCCGAGCAACGAGTTCGCCAAGTCCCAGAAGGACGTGTCCGAGCGGCTGGAAGCCAAGCTCGCCGAGGCGTTCGAGAAGCTGGAAGCCCGCTCAGTCGCCCTGCGCAGGTTCTACAACGTATGCGACGCCCGGCTTGCTGCTATGGACCGCCACAACCGCGATCTTGAGGAGTCTCGTCGGCTCAAGGAGTTGTCGGGCCGGGCCGACATGATCGTCGCGCACGCCGAGGGGACCATGCACGGCCTCGCGACCGCGTTCGTGGCGGAGGCGCAGACGTTCGCCGATGCGATGAGAGGCGTCGCCGCCGTGAGCATCACGGCTCTCGCGGGAGAAGCTCCATTGGACAACATCGACTATTTCGCCGACCGCATCATAGAGGGCTCCGACCGGGACCGCGCGGCGATTGAGGGCCTTGAGCGCCGACTCGCTCAATGAGCCACGGGCGGCCCATTGAAGGGCTCTTCCGACCCTATCGCTGCCGGAACTCCCAGGACAGGCTTGGTCTGAGTGGATACAAGGGCGAGCCAACGACGGTCCGTGCGTTGGCGGGGTCCGGCGCGCACACGGATGTCCGAGTGGTGGCCGATCGTTCTCGTGGCGCTCTGAGGCGAGGGGAGGTATGGTGTATATGTCATGAGTGATCGTCTCCAGAAGCTTGCCGACGTTCTAGCTGGTATGCGTGAGTCGTTGCCCGACGGAAGTAAGGGTACTGCTGCTCATCTATTCGGGATCAAGTATGCAAGATATCTTGAATCATTACCTATAGATACTCTTGCCGAGATAGCTACCCGCGCAGGGCTTCATCGTAGCATCGGGGCGGAGATTCGCAAGGGGGGTAAAGCTCGCTCCATACGTTGCAGTCAAAGACAGGTGAGATCTTTCCGGAGAAGCGTGCACCCACGCCACCTCAAAGTTGCCTCTCATCCATCCGCCGGCATGAGCAGTAGTGACAATCAGCCGCTCATCGAGAATAATGTTTGATCCGTGGCCCGCTCCGAACGGCTGCTCGCCCGAGTACTTCGGGGACGGTCCGACGCGAACATTCCGTTCCGGGAGCTGTGCCGGCTGCTGGAAGGCCTCGGCTTCTCGTGTCGTGTCCGAGGCGACCATCACATCTTCACGCGTGATGAAGTTGAGGAGATTCTGAACTTGCAGCCGAAATCGGGGAAGGCGAAGGTGTATCAAGTCAAGCAGGTTCGTGCCGTCATCCTGAAGTACCGTCTGGGGAGTTAGACATGGTCAAGTACGAGATCATCATCTACTGGAGCCGGGACGATGAAGCATTCATCGCCGAGGTCCCGGAGTTGCCGGGCTGTGCTGCTGACGGCGAGACCTACCAGGAAGCTCTCGAAAACGTACAAGTGATCATCCGTGAGTGGATCGAGACCGCAAGGGAGCTGGGCAGGGAGATCCCGGAGCCGAAAGGGCGGCTCATCTTCGCCTGAGCAGGACAGAGCCTACTGTCGCTCGCGGGACGACCCGACATCCAAAGCGTGCCAGTCGGTCACCGGGTGGGTGTAGTTCTCGTCCAGTTTCAGCCGCTGCACCCTGCCGGAGTCGTCGACCTCGAACACGGCCAGCTCGCCCCGGGAACGAAAACCGTTGTCGGACTCGTACCGGAAGGTGTGCTCGGCGACGGGGGTGAGCGTGGCGCGCGTCTCCAGCGGATCGTCGGCCGATGGATCTACGATTACCAGCTCTCCGTTGTGGACCAGCACCTGCGTGTCGCTCCAGGCATCCCGGTACCGGCCGACGTAGCGCTGCCAGCCGGGATCGGGCGCCGCCGGTCGAAGCTCCCGCGCGGCGCGTGCCACGACCGCCGGCAGCACCCACCGGAAGGCGCGGTCGCAGTAGCGCACGGGGTCGCAGTCATGGGCGTTGCTGAGCACGACCACGCCGGTCTTGTCGGCGGGGCAGAGGAGCATCTGCGCGCGGTACCCCGGCGCCCAGCCGCCGTGTCCGATCCAGGTAGCGTCGCGCTCGCGCATCACCCGGAAGCCCAGGCCCCAGCCCTGCTTCCAGTCCGGATCCAGCCAGTGCACGCGCTGCATCTCCCGCAGCGTGCTGCCGCGCAACACTTGGTGGCCAACGGCCGGTCCGTCCCGGAACTGCAGCATCGCGAACTTGGCCAAGTCCTCCACGGTGGACGTCATGTTGGCGGCCGAGGTGATCCCCTGGTAGTCGGTGGCAGAGCCGAGGACCGCGCGGCCGGAACCGGGCAGGCGCCGTCCGTACCCGACGGCCAGCTTGGGGGCGCCGGGATGCGGTGCACGGACCAGGGTGTCGCTCATGCCGAGGGGGTCCAGGATGCGTTGCTGCACGAAGTCTTCGTATGCCTGACCGGAGGCCGCGGCCACGATTTCGCCCGCCAAGACGAGCGCGAGGTTGGAGTACTTCCAGCGGGTCTCGGTGGGATAGGCCGTCTCCTGGCGTGGGAGCGCCTCCCTGACCCGGTCGCGGGTGGGGAAGCTGTCGTCCGTCAATAGGGAAACGCCGCCTCGCGCGGCAGCCCGGCGGTGTGGGTCACGAGGTGGCGGATGGTGATGGGCGGCGCATCGGGATAGCGCTGCCGGATATCGAACCAGGGCAGGAGCCGGTCGACCGGGTCGTCGAGCTGGAGCATCCCGGCGTCGCGCAGGATCAGGATGGCGGTGGCGGTGAACAGCTTGGTGACGGACGCGATCCGGTACCGGGTGTCGGCGGTCGCCGCGACCCGGTTGTCCAGGTCGGCGTGGCCGAATCCGCGTGCCCACACCAGCTCCTGGTCGTGGACGATACCGATGGAGAGCCCCGGCTCGGCCCGGTACGCCATCTGGGCTTCGATCCAGGCGCTCAGCAGCTCGATGTTGGAGGCGATGTCGGCATGGGTGGGCGTGATCATGAACGACGATCATATCGCGTTGCATGATTTCGTTTCGCATGCAATATTGAAGTAGAGATGCCGGAATACACGCGATTGCTCCGGTTGCGGACTGATCCACCGGCAACGTTCTTCCTCTGGGGACCGCGGCAGACGGGCAAGAGCACCCTGCTCGAGGCCGAGTTTCCCGACGTGCCGTGGGTCGACCTGCTGCGCCCTGAGACCTATCGGCGGTACCTGCAGAACCCGGAATTGCTGATCGACGAACAGCGGCGACACGGCAGCGACTTCATCGTGATCGACGAGGTGCAGAAAGTGCCGGCACTCCTCGACGCCGTGCACTGGCTCATCGAGCACCGCGGCGTCCGCTTCTCCCTCTGCGGATCCAGTGCCCGCAAGGTTCGCCGGGGTCAGGCCAATCTCCTCGGCGGTCGCGGCGAACGGCGTGAGCTGCACGGCCTCTCGGCGATGGAAATCGGGTCCGGCATGGATCTGGTCAGACTGCTGAATCACGGCTACCTGCCCCCCATCCACGACGCGGACCGTCCGCTGCCGTTGCTGGATGCCTACGTTTCCCAGTACCTGAAGGAGGAGATCGCCGCCGAGGGGCTGACGCGGCGGCTACCCGCCTACGCCGACTTCCTCGGTCTGGCGGCGCTGTCCGACGGCGACGTGGTCAACTACACGACCATCGCCCGCGACACCGGCGTCTCCAGCCGGACGGTCCGCGGGTACTTCGAGATCCTTGAGGACACGCTGCTGGGGAGGTTCCTCCCGGCGTACCGGAGGCGCCCGAAGCGGAGGGTGGTGGCCTCGTCGAAGTTCTACTTCGGTGACGTCGGCGTGGTGAACTTCCTGGCCAAGCGGGGAACGGTGCAGCCCGGCAGCGAGTTGTTCGGCAAGGCGTTCGAGAACTGGGTGTTCCACGAGCTATGCTGTTACAATTCGTACCGCGCCCGCTACGCCGACTTTTTTTACTGGCGCCTGAGCTCGGGCATCGAAGTCGATTTCGTGGTCAACCACATCGACTGCGCCGTGGAGGCCAAGGCGGTCACGCGGGTGCGGGGCGAGCACGCCAAGGGGCTGCGGGAGCTGAAAGTCGACCATCCGGAGACCAAGCGCCGTATAGTCGTATCGCTCGATCCCCACGATCGCACCACCGAGGACGGCATCGAGCTGCTTCATCACACCACCTTCCTGACACAGCTCTGGAACGGGACGCTGTTCTGAGCGGTCCGTCGGTTGTCGATGGCGGGGGCGAGCTATTATGCTCGGCAGCGGCATGACATACCATCTGGTGTCGTTCGGCTGCCAGATGAACCTCTCCGACACCGAACGGATCGCCACGGTGCTGGACTCCGCGGGGTTCGTGAGGACCGGTCGCGAGGAAGATGCGGACCTGATCGGCGCGATCGCCTGCTCGGTCCGGCAGCGGGCGATCGACCGCGTGAATGCCCGTATCGAGCGCTGGAATGCCTGGAAGGCGCAGCGACCCCTGCTCACCTTCGTCTCGGGCTGCGTATTGCCGCACGACGAGCCGCGGCTTGCCGGAAAGTTCGACTTCCTGGTGCGCACCGCCGACGTGCCGTCGCTCCCCGATCTGATCCGCCAGGACGGGGTGGTGACCCCCGCCTCGGGCGCCGGCTACCTGGGCACCGACGACGCCTTCTGGAAGATCATCCCGCGCTACTCCTCCGACCACGCCGCCTTCGTGCCGATCCAGAACGGCTGCGACAAGCTCTGCACCTTCTGCGCCGTGCCCTATACCCGTGGGCGCGAGGTGTCGCGGCCGTCCGCCGGGATCCTGGACGAGGTGGGGCGCTTGGTCGGCCGCGGCTACAACTCGATCACCCTGCTCGGCCAGAACGTCAACTCCTACGGCACCGACACGTCGGGCGAGTGCAGCTTCGCCGAGCTGCTCCACCGGGTCGCCTGTCTGTGCGAGAAGGCCGGGCGCACGATATGGGTCTACTACACCTCTCCGCACCCACAGGACATGTCGACCGAAGTGCTGGAGACCATGGCCGCCCACCCGTCGATCGCCAAGCAGGTGCACCTGCCGCTGCAGTCCGGGGACGACAAGGTCCTGATCCGCATGAACCGCAACTACCGGCTTGATCGCTACCGCCGAATCGTCGACGACATCCGGCGCATCCTGCCGCAGGCAACGCTGTCCACGGACATCATCGTCGGCTTTACCGGCGAGACCGGCGAGCAGTTCGAGCAGACCCGCCGCGCGATGCGCGAGTTCCGGTTCAACATGGCCTACATCGCCGCCTACTCGCCGCGTCCCGGCGCCGCCAGCTCCCGCTGGGCGGACGACGTGCCGGCCGCGGTGAAGAAGGAGCGCGTGCAGATCCTCTCCGACGAGCTGCAGCGTTCGGCCGGCGCCTACAACGCCGCCCTGGTCGGCAGCACGCTGCCGGTCCTGGTCGAGGGGCCGGCCCGCCGCGCCGGTCATCTGACGGGCCGTACCGAGGGACGGGTGATCGTCCGCTTCCCCGAGCGGGCCGGCGTCCTGCCCGGCCACATCGTGCCGGTGCGGATCACGGGCGCCGCGCCGCTCTCCGTGGAAGGGGAGGCCGCAGCCGCGCCCAGCGAAGCCGACACGCCCGCCTGCGAGCTTGCCTCATGAGCGCCGCCGCCAGTACCGCCGTCGGCATCGGCGACATCGCCCTCTACCTGCCGTCGCTGCAGGTCGACATCGGCGCGCTGATCCGCCGCCGGGTCGAGGAGAACCCGTTGCTGCGCAAGGCGCTCAAGCGGGCATTCGAATACACGCAGCAGGAGAAGGTGCGCTTCCCGGCGTGGTGGGAGGATTGCGCGACCATGGCGGCCCAGGCAGCCCTGCGGTTGCTGACGCGCGGGACCCTGTCGCTGGCCGACCTGCGCTACCTGGCCGTGGGCACCGAGACCACCGTCGACCACAGCAAGCCGGTCGCCGCCTACGTGGAGGGAATGCTGCAGGACGCCGGGTGTCCGGTGCCGGAGGGCATCTCCACGTTTCAGATCCAGCATGCCTGTGCGGGCGGCATGATCTCGCTGCTGGCCGTGCTGGCGCTGCTGGCGCTGACCAACCGGCCGGCCGAGAGCGGCGTCGTGGTCTGCTCGGACGTCGCCCGCTACGACGCCGCCTCGACCGCGGAGCTCACCCAGGGCGCGGGCGCCGTCGCCATGAGCGCCTGCGTCGACCCCAAGCTGCTGGAGATCGACGTGGCCACCGCCGGCTACTCGTCGAGCGACGTCGACGACTTCTTCCGGCCGCTCGGCTCCGACACCGCGCGCGTGAAGGGCGGCTACTCGCTGAAGTGCTACAAGCAGGCGGTCAGCCAAGCGCTGCTCGACCACTGCGCGCGCGCCGGCCGGGAACCGCGCGAGGTGCTGGCTGCCACCGATGCGTTCGCCCTGCACAGCCCGTTCATGACACTGCCGGTGGAAGCGATGGGCGAGTTGATCGGCCGGCATCTGAACCTGGACGAGGCCGCCAGCCGGGCGTTCCTGGCGGAGCGCGACCTGGACGCGGCCGTCGCACCGGTGGGCCAGATCGGCAACATCTACTCCGGCGCGCTGTTCCTGGGGCTGGCGTCCGTGCTCTGGAAGCGCTATCGGCGGCTGGGCGACGACATCGTGGGCCGCCAGGTGCTGCTGTTCTCCTACGGTTCCGGCAACACGGCGGTGGTGGTCGCGGGCCGCGTGGCCGCGGGAGCCCCCGACGTGATCCGGTCCTGGACCCTGGAAGAGGAGCTCGACCACGCGGTCCCGGCGACCTTCGGGCAGTACGACCGGTGGATGGGGGGGCCCGAGTCAGCGCCGAACAGGGCGGACGGCGCGGCGTCGGACGACGGAGCCGTTGGTGACGACGAAGTCGTTCCGGCCAAGCGGTTCTATCTGAGCGGCATTCGCGATGACGGCTACCGCCTCTACGACTACCAGAGAAACGCACGCCGGTAGGACTCCATGGCGATGGTGCGTGAGCGCCATGGCCGATGGAGTCCGTAGCGGAGGTGGGGATGGGACAACAGCGGAGCCGCAGGCGACGGTGTTGGGGCGGTAGCTCCTTCCTTCGGGACGGTAAAGGCGCAATGACGGATGGTACCGGCCGGCGCCGGCTGAACGACACGCCGTGACCCTGCCCGAGCGCTTCCGCTACGCATCCATCGCGGAGCGGCGCGTCATGCTGCGGAGCGCCGCCGCCGCCGCCGGGCATCCGCTCGGCGATGAGGAGGAGGCGGCCACCGGGGCGCCGGCCGGCGCGCTGGACCTGGCCGACCTGATGGTCGAATCGGCGGTCGGCGTGCTGCCGGTGCCGGTCGGCGTCGCCGCGGGGTTCCTGATCGACGGCCGCGAGCTGGCCGTGCCGATGGCGACCGAGGAGCCGTCGGTGATCGCCGCCGCCACCCACGCCGCCCGGCTGGCGCGCCGCGGCGGGGGCTTCGCAACGAGCGGCGGGTTGCCGATGGCGACCGTGCAGGTATTCGTCGACGGGGCGGCCGCTGAACGCGTGCGTGCAGCCGAGCCCGAGATTCGCGAGCGGGTGCACGCGGCGGTGCCGACGCTGGTGGCGCGGGGCGGCGGCTACCGCGGCATGCGCGTGCTGGCCCTGCCGGCGAGCGGCGTGCTCAAGGTCGAGGTGGACCTGGACGCCCGTGACGCGATGGGCGCCAACAAGGTCAACACGGCGGGCGAGGCGCTGCGCCCCTTGTTGGAGCGGACCGCCGGTGGCACGGTGCTGATGTCGATAGTCACCAACGCGTCGCGCCACAACGTCTGCACCGCCCGGTTCTCCTGCCCGGAAGAGCGCTTCGCGCGCGCCGGGCGCAGCGGCGCGGAGATGGCCGGGCGGGTGGTGCGCGCGACCGCGGTGGCGGCCGACGACGCCGGCCGCGCGGTCACCCACAACAAGGGCATCATGAACGGCATATCCGCGGTGGCGCTGGCGACCGGCAACGACACGCGGGCCGTGGAGGCGGCGGCCCACCTGCACGCCGGCAGGTCGGGAAGATATGGGCCGCTGTCGAGCTTCCGCCGTGAGGATGGCGAGCTGGTAGGCGAGCTGTCGGTGCCGATTCCGCTCGGATCGGTGGGCGGGGCGACGAGCGTTCATCCCGGCGCACGGTTCGCCCTGCAGGTGCTGGGCAACCCCGGTGCGCGGCCGCTCGCCCGGATCGCCTGCGCGGTGGGGCTCGCACAAAACCTGGCGGCGCTGCTGGCGCTGGTGGGAGAGGGGATCCAGCGCGGACACCTCCGCCTCCACGCCCGCCGGCTGGCGTTTCAGGCCGGCGCGCGCGGCCTGGAGGTCGAGCGGGTCGCCGACCGCATCGCCGGCGCCGGCACGATCGACGGCGCCGCCGCCGCCGCGGCCTTCGCCGAGCTGCGCCGGGACGAGCCGTGATGGCGCCGGAGGCGGCGCGACCGGCCACCGCGGTCGCCCACCCCAACCTGGCGCTGGTCAAGTACTGGGGCAAGGCGGACGTGGAGCGCAACCTGCCGGCTACGCCCAGCCTGGGCATCGCGCTCGCGGCGCTCCGCAGCCGCGTGCAGGTGCGGCTCGACGGCGACGGCGACACCGTGGACCTGGACGGCCGCCGCCTCGACCCGGCCCGCTACCGGCCGTTCCTGGACGCGGTTCGCGGCCGGTGCGGGATGCGGAACGGCTTTCGCGTCCGCGCGCGCAACGACTTCCCGAGCGCGGCCGGCCTGGCCAGCTCCTCGTCCGGGTTCGCGGCGCTGGCGGCAGCGTGCAGCGCGGCGTGCGGCATGGAGCTCCCGGATGGCGAGCTCTCCGAGCTGGCGCGGGTGGGCTCGGCGTCGGCAGCGCGGGCCGTGTTCGGCGGCTTCGTGTCGCTGCCGGCCGGCGCCGAGGCGGCGCGGCCGCTCGTCCCGGCGGAGGCGTGGCCGGAGTTGCGGGTGGTGGTCGCCGTGGTCACCGCCGCCGCCAAGCCGATCGGCTCGCGCGAGGCGATGGAGCGGGTCCGGCGGACCTCGCCCGCGTATGCGGGCTGGGTGGCCGACAGTCCGGGGCTGTACCGGGAGGCGGTGGCCGCGGTGCGGGACCGTGATCTGCCGCGGCTCGGCGTGGCGATGCGCAAGAGCTACTCCCGCATGTTCGCGACCATGCTCGCGGCCGATCCGCCGATCCGCTACTGGCTGCCGGAGACGCTCGTGCTGCTCGCGGCGGTGGAGAAGCTGCGGGAGCAGGGCGTGGCCGCGTGGGAGACGATGGACGCGGGCCCGCAGGTCAAGGTGCTGTGCCTCGACGGCGATGCGCGGCGGGTGGCAGCGGCGCTGGCCGCGGCGTGCCCGGCTGCGCCGCCGCCGCTCGTGTCGGCCGTCGGGGCGGGAGTGGTCCGTGGCGGCTGAGGCATGGGTGTGCAGCGCGCCGGGCAGCGTGCTGCTGCTGGGCGAATACGCCGTCCTGCAGCCCGGCGGACTGGGGGTGGCGGCCGCGGCGGAGCCGCGCGTACGCGTGCGCGTGCGCCCGGCGGCGGACGCGTTGCGCATCGAGGGAACCGACGGCGTCGCCCGGTTCGCGTGGCGTGCCGGCGCGGGCGGCCTGCTGGATGCGGTGGTCGACGCGTGCGCGACCGAGCTCGGGCGGGCGCCGGATCCGGCGGCGGTGTCGGTGGACTCCGGCGCACTGACCGGGGACGGACGCAAGCTGGGCCTGGGGGCGAGCGCCGCGGTGGCGGTGGCGGTGACCCGCGCGCTGCTCGACGGCTCTGGTCGCGGGGCAAGGCTCGACACGGTGTTCCGCACCGCCCTGAGCGCGCATCGCGCCGCGCAGGGAGGACGCGGCAGCGGCTACGACGTGGCCGTGTCCACCTACGGCGGCACGGGGCTGTTCCACGGCGGCGGGGAGCCGCGTTTCGAGCCTCTTCCGGCCGCCCCCGCGGACCTGTTCCTGGTGCTCGGCGATCGGCCGCTGGCGACGCCGCCGGCGGTGTCCCGCTATCTGGCGTGGGCTCGCGAGCAGCCCGTCGACTGCCGGCGCCATCGCCGGGTCTCCGATGCCATCGTCCGCCACGCATTGCGTACCGGAGGGTGGGCCGAGGCGCTGCGCGCCGGCCGCCGGGTGACATGGTGGCTGGGGGAGCATATCGGCGTCCCGGTGGAGCCGGATGAGCTCCGCGGGCGGCTGGACCATGTGGCTGCCGCGGGCCATGCCGGCAAGCCTGCCGGTGCCGGCGGCGAGCTGGCGATCTGCGTCGCGGCGCCGGGATGCGCCGTGCCGGACCGGCCCTGGGTTCGGCCGCTCACCGTCAGTGCGGCCGGCGTCAGGGACGCCGGTGCCGGGGACGGCACTGCCGGGGATGGCGGAATCGGCGCATGACCGGCGAGGCGGCCGGCAAGCTGCTGCTGTTCGGCGAGCACGCCGCGGTGTACGGCCGTCCGGCGGTCGGTCTGGGCGTGCCGTGGTCGCTGCGGCTCCGCTTCGTGCCGGCGCGCGAAGGGGACGAAACGGGTGCTGCGGCCGAGCGGCTTCGCGATGCCTGCGGCCGGATCGGGATCGGCGCGCCGCCGGCCGGCGCGCTGGAGGTGCGTTCGGAGATTCCCTTCGGCGTGGGCCTGGGTTCCTCGGCGGCACTCTGCGTGGCGCTGGCCCGCGCCGTGGGCGGTGCGGCGGCTGCCTCCGGCGAGCGCGAGCTGTGGGACAGAGCGCACCGCGCCGAGCACGCCTTCCACGGCTCGCCGTCCGGCATCGACACGGGGCTGGCGCTGCTCGGCGGCGTCCAGCGGTTCATGCCGGCGGGGCCGGGCAGCGTGCCGGCCGCGCAGCCGATCGCCGTGCACCGGATCCACCTGGTCGCGGGATTCGTGCCGCGCCGCGGCGACACCGCCTCCCACGTGGCGGCCGTCCGGGAACGAATGCAGGCCGGCGACACCGAGATCCGAGCGGCGATCGACCGGCTCGGAGCCATCGTCGAGCCCGCGTGCCGACTACTCGGCGCCCCTGCCGCCGATCGGGCGGTCCGCCTGGGCGCGCTGGCCGATGAGGCCGGCGCGCTGCTGAACGGCATCGGCGTGGGCTCGCCCGTGGTCGCCGAGCTGCTGGCGGCCGCGCGAGCGGCCGGTGCCACCGGCGGCAAGATCTCCGGCGGCGGGGGAGGCGGTGCCTTCGTGGCGTTCGTTCCGGACAGCGCAACCGGCATGGCGGTGCTGGCTGCGGTTGCCGCACGCCTTCCCGCCGGCGCCGGCTCCGCCGTCGCGTTGCTGGAGCTGGGTCCCGGTGGCGCCGCGATGCTGGCCGGCCGCGA
This sequence comes from Spirochaetia bacterium, assembly GCA_965208175.1. GTDB lineage: Bacteria > Spirochaetota > Spirochaetia > SZUA-6 > Bin103 > CATQHW01. The sequence continues at coordinate 1,270,028 of CBDBOG010000003.1, forward strand.
GTGGCCCGCGCCGGTCACGCGCCGCGTCCGGATTGTCCGGGCGTGAACGGGCGCGGAGGCCGCGGCGCCCACGATCCATGAACCGGGTGAGGTGACGATGACTGGAGCAGGCGGCAGGGGAGCACAGCCACGCGAGCATCCGGTTGTGGAGGTGGTGGCGACGGATCCTCTCTTTCCGCGCTGTCGATTTCGGATACGGACCCCGCTGGCGGCGGGGACGCTGGTGCGGATTCGCGCGAGCGGCGTCATGCCGATGGTGAGCGTTCGCGTCACCGCGGCGCGTGCCGACTGCGGCGAACCGTTGCCGTTCGCCCATCGCTACGAGTGGGGGGAGATGGAGCGCCGCTGGAGTTGGTACATCGCCACGATGACGATGGCGGTCGTGCGCCTGCGCGAGGATCTGCCCGCGGGTGCGACGCTGGAGGTGGAGGCGGAGTACCAGGAACGGAAGATGCGCGGCGAACGGGAAACCGGCCGGCCGTCGCCGCAGCAGTCACGCGACCGCTACAGCGGGCTGACGTGGAAGCTGCACGCGCTGGCGGTCGCCGACGTCGACGCGGAGCAGGGAGAACCGGTGGCGGCGCCGTTCGTAGTGCGTTTCGTCGCGGGAGAGCCTGAACGCCTCGCCGCCTGGCTGCGCCACGACGGCCGCCTGCTGGTGCGGCGCTTCGACCGGGCCGGCAACCCGGCCGCGACACAGGCGGCGGCCGGTCGGGCAGCCGCGCATGGCAGCGCGGGCCGCGTCGCGGTGCGGGAAGGCGCCGGACTCACCGCGGTCAGCAACGCCCTGCCGCGTGCCCTGGACGGCACGCCGATCTTCTTCGGCGAATTCCACTGGCACACGGAGTTCTCGGGCGACGGTCAGCGCCCGACCGTGGATGCGCTGCGCAGCGCGCGCGACGAGTTGGCGCTCGACTTCGCCGGGCCGTCGGATCACCTGAGCCCGGCCGGGACCTATCGGAGCAGTGGCGTGGACGGGACCGTGACCCGCACGGTGGCCGAGCAGGCGGCCCTCTGCCGGCCGTTCGAGGAGCCGGGACGGTTCTGCGCGGCGCCCGCGGCCGAGCTGAGCCGGCGCTACGGGCACGCCAACCTCTACGCGGAGAGCTGGGACCTCCTTGAGGCGATCACCGCACGCTTCGCCGCCGAGCTGGCTCCCGCATGGGAACGGAAAAACGACCGTTACGACCTGGCGTCGTTGCTGCGGCTGTGTCCGCCGGGGCGCGCCCTGTTGGTGCCGCACCACAGCAACATGGACTCGTACGTCCGTGAGGGCGTGGTGCGTGACGATGGACGCCCTGCCTGGTGCGCCATGCACTGGCCGTTGCCGGCCGATCGCGACGTGGTGCGCCTGGTGGAGATGGTGCAGCAGCGCGGCTGCTTCGAAGCCGAGGAGACCGATGAGCGGTGGCGCATCTGGGACGGCGGGCTGGGCGGCAGCGTGCGCACCGCGCTGGCGCGCGGCTACCGGCTCGGCTTCGTCGGCGGAACCGACAACCACAGCGGCTGGCCGACGCGCATGGGCGACGGCTACTGCGGGCTCACCGCGATACAGGCACCGGTGCTGGCCTGGGACGAACTGTTCCGCGCCCTGTACGCCCGGCGCTGCTATGCCACCACAGGCGCCCGCATCGTCGCCGACGTCACGCTGAACGGCGCCGCCATGGGCTGCGAGCTGCGGTTGGAGCCGGGCGCCGAGCGCCGCCTGTGCGTGATGATCCGCGGCACGGCCCCGCTTGCGTGCGTGCAGGTCGTCCACTGCGGCCACGTGCTGGCGGATCTGCCGGTGGCCGCCGGCAGCGAGGACTTCGACGCGGAGTGGGTCGACGAACGCCCCGGCCGGCCGCTGCAGGACGTCTACTACTACGTCCGGGCGCGCCAGCGCGACGGCGAGTGTCTGTGGACGTCACCGTTCTGGGTCGATCTAATCGAAGATTGAGCATTCTGGAGGACACGGGAGGCCGCCGCCCATGTCCTTGACGCGAGGCGAACCCGCGCCTAGCCTTGCCGGATGCCACGCGGGGGCAGGGTGCACAACGCCGGCATGGTGTTGTTACGGCTCGGTACCGGCGTGGTGTTTCTGTGGTTCGGCGTCACTCAGCTCCGCGACCCGGACTTCGGCGCGGCCTACCTGCCGGACTTCGTCTACGCGATCGGCGAGCAGCTCGGCATCATCGACTTCGACCGCCTGTTCACGGTCATCCACGGCGCTGTCGAGGTGGCGCTCGGCAGCGCGTTGATCGTCGGCCTGTTCACGCGGGCGGCGGCGCTGCTGCTGGCCGTGCAGCTTGCCGTGATCGTCGTCACCCTCTACACGCTGGGGTTGCCGGCGATCGCGATCCGGGATTTCGGGGTGATGATCGCCACGCTGGTGGTGGCCATGAACGGCCCGGACCGCATGTCGGCCGACGGCTGGGGCAGGGGCAAGAGCCGCGGCGCATAGCCCGATTCGCCGCGAATACGGATCCGCGGCAGACTTCGCCGGGCGGACGGGCTCAGGGCTGCTCGTCGATGATCAGGCGCCGCTGGTTGCCGCCGTCGGCGTCCATCAGGTAGAGCGCCATCGCGCCATCACGGTTCGAGGTGAACACGATCGTGGAGCCGTCCGGCGACCAAGTCGGGAAGAAGTCCCGCGTGTCGTTGTCGGTGAGGGCACGCATGCCGGTGCCGTCGGCGTTGACCACGTAGATCTCCAGGTCGCCGTCGCGATCGTCTGCGAACAGGATTTTCGATCCGTCCGGAGAAAACGAGGGATCGTACGTTCCCGGCTGCTGCTGAGCAGCGGTCTGGGGGTTGGGAAAGCGCGGAAAGCAGCCGGTCAGGACCAGCCCGCCCCCGAGCACGATCAGCGCGGCGCGCAGAACGGACATCGGCTTCATCACGGCGCAGGCAGGCTACACTGCCGCCCGGCCGGCATGCCAGACTGCCCGGTCGAATTGACGACGCTGCCGGCGGAACCTACGCTCTGAGCCGTGCAGTGGCTCGCAACGGCGGTCGAGCGAGTCGCGGCCGTCGCCGCCGCCAGCCCGGTCCTCAGCCTGGGCGTGCTCCTGTTGTGCGGCTACTTCGCCGGCCGGCTTGCCGGCCTCATCGGGTTGCCGGCGATCACCGGCTACATCGTTGCCGGCCTTGCGCTGGGAGACTCGGTCACGGGTCTTGTCACCCACCATGCGGCCGCGCGGCTGCAGCCGGTCACGGAGGTGGCGCTGGCCTTCATCGCCATCACGATCGGCGGCGAGTTTCAGCTTCCCAAGCTGCGCCGGTCCGGCGCCAAGATCCTGGTGATCACCGTGCTGGAGGCGTTCCTGGCGTTCCTGGTGGTCAGCACCGTGCTCAGGGTTCTGGGGCTGGAGTCCTGGTTCGCCCTGCTGCTGGGCGGTATCGCGGCGGCCACGGCGCCGGCGGCGACGGTCGTCATCGTCCGCGAGCTGAAGGTGCACGGCGAGTTCGTGGACTACCTGTACGGCGTCGTCGCCTTCGACGACGCCATCGCCGTCCTGCTGTTCAGCCTCATCCTGGCGCTGGTCACCCCGCTCCTTGGCGCGGCCGGAGCGGACCACGGCGGCGTCCTGCACGCCGCAGCGGAGGCAGGGTCGGAGATCGGGCTCTCGGTGCTGCTCGGCGCCGTGGGCGCCGTGATCCTGCACGCGATCGCCCGCAGCGCGGCGTCCGACGGCGCCCGCATGGTGATCACCGTGGCGGTGGTGTTCATCGTCACCGCCGGCGCCCTCGCCCTGCACCTGTCGCCGTTGCTCGCGAACATGATGTTCGGGGCGGTGCTGATCAATCTGAGCCCGTCCAACCGGCAGCTCTTCATGGTGCTGGAACCGGTGACGCCGCCGATCTTCGCCCTGTTCTTCATCCTGGCCGGCGCCGAGCTGCAACTCTCGGTGTTCACGGAGCTGATCATCGTCGGCTACGGCTTCGTCTACCTGGCAGCCCGCTTCGCCGGCAAGATGGTAGGGTCGTACCTCGGCGCGCGCGTGATGAGCGCGCCGGCGGGTGTGCGCCGCTACCTTGGCTTCTGCCTGTTTCCGCAGGCGGGCGTGGCGATCGGTCTGGCACTGTTCCTGCAGGGCGCGAGCGTGGTGGCCACGGCTGCGGAGGATATTCAGCGCCTGGTCACGCAGTTGGTCAACATCGTGCTCCTGAGCGTGTTCATCAACGAGCTGATCGGCCCGTTGATCTCGCGCTACGGCGTGACCCGCGGCGTTGCAGCGCAGCGCTAGGAGTGGTAACGATGGAGGAGAGGTAGATCGTGGAGCTACGCGAGATCATCGACGCGCGCGCCTGCACCGTGGCGCTCAGCGCGACCGCCAAGGAGCAGTGCGTGCGCGAGCTGGCGGAGCTGATCAGCGCCGGCATGGAGGGAGTCACCGCGGACGAGCTGCACCGGGCGCTGGTGGAGCGCGAGGAGGCGGGGTCGACCGGGTTCGAGGACGGCGTCGCCATGCCGCATGCGCGGCTGCCGCAAGTGTCGCAGTTCGTGTTCGGCATCGCCGTGTCCAAGCGCGGCATCGACTACGACAGCGTCGACGGCAAGCGCACGCGGCTGTTCTTCGTGCTGGTCGGACCGGACGAGGATCCGCAGCAGTACCTGCAGCTCCTGGCGCAGATCTCCCGGACCGGCCTCAGCCGGCGGCTGCACGAGGAGCTGCTGGCCGCGCCGACGCGCCAGCAACTCGCCGACGCGTTCGCGGCGCACCTGGAACCGGCCGTGGCGCGCGCTGCCGCCGGCACCTCACGCATTGGCGACCGGCTGCTGTTCGTGGTGGTATACGAGCAGCGCTACTTCGATGACATCGTCACGCTGTTCCTGGAGCGCGGCATCCGCGGCGCCGCGGTGTTCGACACCAAGGGCATCCGCGGGCACCTTACCAGCGTGCCGATCTTCGGCGACTTCCTGAATTTCCTTGGCGAGAAAAGCGATATGAGCAGGACCATCATGGCCGTCGTGCCGGCGGGCGAGTTCGACCGGCTGATCGCCGGCATCGAGAAGATCACCGGCGACCTCGACTCCCATGCGGACGCGGCGATCCTGGCGATCGACCTTGCGTTCAGCAAGGGCTCACTGGAGCGCGCCTGATGGCCGTCCCGGTTCGCCCGCCGCTGGCGCAGCCCGGCGAGACCCGCACCATCATCGCCTGGACCAGGGAGATCGGTGATCCGGTGAGCTCCGGCGAGACGATCTGCGAGGTGGAGACCGACAAGGCCACGGTCGAGATCGAATCGCAAGCGGACGGCGTGCTGGTCGCGAAGCTGTTCGACGTCGGGGAGGAGATCCCGGAGGACGGACCGATCGCGATGGTCGGCACGGCCGAAGAGATCGGGAGCACGGAGGCCGGCGTGGCCGAAACGGACACCGAGCCGGCTGACGCAGCCCCGCCGGCACCGGCCGAACCAGCCGCCCCCGCGGCACCAACGGCTCCGGCGCCCACTCCCGCTGCTCCCACGGCGGCGGACACGCCGCGGCGCCTGGCGGTCTCGCCACGGGCGCGCAAGCGGGCCGCCGAGCTGTCGGTGACGCTGACCGGCCTGACCGGCACCGGCCCCGGCGGCCGCATCATCGAGCGCGACGTGCTGGCAGCCGGCGCCGCGGCACCGGCTGCCGCTCCGGCGCAACCTCCCGTCCCGGCTCCTGCCCCGTCCGCGGCCGATCAGGTGATCCCGGTGCGCGGCGCCCGCCGCCTGGTCGCCGAGCGCATGCACGCCTCGCTGCGCGACACGGCGCAGCTCACCATGACCTCCTACGCGGACGCCACGCGGCTCCTGCAGCTCCGCGCCGCCTTCAAGACCGCCGATCCGCAGTTCGAGATGAGCGACGTGACCCTCAACGACCTGCTGCTGTTCGCGGTGGCCAGGACCCTGACCGAGCACCCGGAGCTCAATGCGACCTGCCGCGACAGCGAAGGCGGGTTGGAGATCGTACGCTCGGCCGCCGTCCACCTGGCGTTCGCGGTCGACACGCCGCGCGTGTTGATGGTGCCGGTGATCCGCGACGCCGCCGGCCTGCGGGTCCGCGAGCTGTCGGCCAGCGCCGCAGACCTCGCGGAGCGCTGCCGCGAAGGGTCGATCACGCCGGCGGAGCTGTCCGGCGGTACCTTCACCGTGAGCAACCTGGGCAGCTTCGGCGTGGAGTCGTTCACGCCGATCCTGAATCCGCCGCAGGCCGCCATCCTGGGCGTCGGCGCGGTGACCTGGCGGCCGATCGGGGAGCAGGAGGTCCAGCAGCAGATCGCGCTGTCGCTGACGATCGACCACCGGCTGATCGACGGCGCGCCGGCGGCGCGGTTCCTGCAGACCCTGTGCGCCCGCATCGCCGAGCTGGACGTGCTGCTCGCCCTGTGAGTCCCGGCCCTTGAGTGGCGGTCAGGCAATCCTCGCTCTGATCGGAAACACGCCGCTGGCTCCCATCCGCCACGGCATTCCGGGCGTGGAGGTGTACGCCAAGCTCGAGTACTACAACCCCACCGGCTCGGTGAAGGATCGCGCGGTCAAGGGAATGATCGAGCAGGCGCTCTCCTGTGACCGGTTGGCCGGCCGCACCCTGATCGAGGCGACCAGCGGCAACACCGGCATCGCCCTGGCCGCGATCGGCGCCGCGTTGCGGCTCGGCGTGCACATCCTCATGCCGGCCAACGCCTCGCCCGAGCGCAAGCGGCTGCTGGCCACCCTGGGCGCGGCGGTCACCTATACCGACCCGCTGGAGGGGACCGACGGCGCGCAGGCGGAGGCGCGGCGGCGCGTGGCGGCCGAACCGGAGCGCTACTACTACCCCGACCAGTACGCCAACCCCGCCAACTGGCAGGCGCATTACCGCGGCACGGGCCCGGAGATCTGGGAGCAGACCCGCAGGCGCGTCACCCACTTCGTCGCCGGGCTGGGCACCTCGGGCACCTTCATCGGCACCTCCCGCTTCCTGCAGGACAAGGGGGTGCGCTGCATCGCCGTGCAGCCCGACACGCCGCTGCACGGCCTGGAGGGCTGGAAGCACATGCCCACCGTCGCGCACGTGCCGGCCATCTACGACGCCGATCTGTGCTCCGAACCGATCGAGGTCCCCACACCGGAGGCGTACCGCATGGCGGTCGCGGCAGGGCGCTACCTGGGCCTCCCGCTCAGTCCCTCGTCGGCCGCCAACTTGGCGGCTGCCCTGCGCGCCGCGCGCGAGGCCGGCCCGGGCGCGGTGGTGGTGACGGTGTTCCCGGACAACTCGCTCAAGTACCTGGCCGACGACTTCTGGGGGCAGCATGACGACGATCTCGAAGACCCTTTCGCGTGACATGGAGCGCGCCGGCGAGCGCGCGTACCCCTATGAATGCGTCGGGGCACTGTTCGGCACGCGTCCGCCGTCCGGACCGGTCATCACCGAGGTCAGGCCGCTCGACAACGACTCCGAGGAGGACCGGCGACGCCGCTTCCATGTGTCCGACCGCGACTACCTGGCGTGCGAGCGCCATGCCACCGCGGCCGGCCTGGAGCTGCTCGGCTTCTACCACTCGCACCCCGACCATCCGGCCGAGCCCTCCGGCACCGACCTGAGCTATGCGATGCCGCTGTTCTTGTATATCATTATCTCTATACAGAGGGCGGAATACCGCGGCCAGACGGGCTGCTTCGTGCTGAACGACGACGGCAGTTCCTTTCGCCGCGAGCCGATACGCGTCCTCGGGGATTGATCCATGCCGATTAACGTCAACATTCCGACGCCGCTGCGGCAGTTTCTGGATGGCCAGTCGACCGTCACCATCGACGCCGCCACCGACGTGGCCGACCTGCTCGGCCAGCTCACCGCGCTCAGCGCCGACCTCAAGAAGCACCTGCTGAACGCGGACGGCACCGTGCCCGGCTACGTCAACGTCTACGTCAACGACGACAGCATCCGCGACCGCGACGGGGAAGCGACGCCGGTCGCCGACGGGGACGAGATCTCGATCGTGCCTTCGATCGCGGGCGGCGCGGCCGCGCTGAACACGGACGAGCTGGCGCGCTACAGCCGCCACATCGTCATGCCGGAAGTGGGCCAGGAGGGGCAGCAGCGCCTCAAGGACGGCTCCGCCCTGCTCATCGGCGCGGGCGGCCTGGGCTCGCCGCTGGCGCTCTACCTGACCGCCGCCGGCGTCGGCCGCATCGGCATCGTCGAGTTCGACGTGGTCGACCGCACCAACCTGCAGCGGCAGATCCTGTACGGCGAATCGACCGTCGGCGTACCCAAGCTCGACGCCGCCGCCGAGCGCCTCGCCGACCTCAACCCGCACGTGCAGATCGATCGCATCCCCCAGCAGCTCTCCTCGCAGAACGCGCTGTCGATCTTCCGCGACTACGACGTGGTCGCCGACGGCACGGACAACTTCCCGACCCGCTACCTGGTCAACGACGCCTGTGTGCTCACCGGCAAGCCCAACGTGTACGGATCCATCTTCCGCTTCGAGGGCCAAGTCTCCGTGTTCAACCACGACGGCGGGCCCTGCTACCGCTGCCTGTACCCGGAGCCGCCGCCGCCGGGGCTGGTCCCGTCCTGCGCCGAAGGCGGCGTGTTCGGCGTGCTGCCCGGCATCGTCGGCGCCATGCAGGCCAACGAGGTGATCAAGCTGCTGCTCGGCGTCGGCGACGTCGCCAGTGGCCGCTACCTGCTGTTCGACGCGCTCAAACTGTCGTTCCGGGAGCTGCGGCTACGCCGCAACCCCGACTGCCCGGTCTGCGGCGACTCGCCGACGATCACCGAGCTGATCGACTACGAGCAGTTCTGCGGCATCCCCTCAGGCGGCGCCGAGGAAGAGGGCGTGCCGGAGATCGACGTGCACGAGTTGGCCCGCCGGCTGGACCATGACTCATCGAACGGGGGATCAGAGACCGTCCTGATCGACGTCAGGGAGCCGTTCGAGCACGAGATCAACAGCATCGAGCAGGCGGAGCTCATCCCGCTCGGCGAGCTGCCGGACCGGCTCACCGAGCTGTCGCCGAGCGACTCGTACGTCATCCACTGCAAGATGGGCGGGCGCAGCGCCAAGGCGGTGGAGCTGATGCGGTCGGAAGGGTTCTCCGACGTGGTCAACCTGGCCGGCGGCATCGACGCCTGGGTCGAGGAGATCGACCCCGACCAACCGAGTTATTGAGCCCCGGATCGGTCGCCGCGGGCGACCGATCCGGCCCAGCCCCACCTTTCGCTCCGAGTCTGTCGGACTTGCCGCTGAAGCGGCAAGTCCGACAGACTCCTCGCGCGGAAACGGGCCATGAAGCAAAGGAGCACTTTGATGAGTAAGAGCCTTCTGGACAAGGTGTGGGATCTGCACCGCGTGGCGGAGCTGCCGTCCGGTGAGACCCAGCTCTTCGTGGGGCTGCACCTCGTGCACGAGGTCACCTCGCCGCAGGCGTTCGCCATGTTGCGCGAGCGCGGCCTCGCCGTCCGCCACCCGGAGCTCACCGTCGCCACGGTCGACCACATCGTGCCGACCGACGACGTGCAGCGCCCGTTCGCGGATCCGATGGCCGAGCAGATGCTCGAGCACCTGGAGCGCAACGTCGCCGAGCACGGAATCCGCTACTACGGGCTCGGCCACGCCGAGCAGGGCATCGTGCACGTGATCGGCCCCCAGCTCGGCCTTACCCAGCCGGGCATGACGATCGCCTGCGGCGACTCGCATACCTCCACGCACGGCGCGTTCGGGGCGATCGCATTCGGCATCGGCACCTCGCAGGTGCGCGACGTGCTGGCCACGCAGACGCTGGCCATGCGCAAGCCGAAGCTGCGCCGCATCACGGTGGAAGGCGACCTCGGCCCCGGCGTCTACGCCAAGGACGTGATCCTGTCGATCATCGCCACCCTGGGGGTGAAGGGCGGCATCGGCTACGCCTACGAGTACGGAGGCTCCACCATCGACGCGCTGGACATGGAAGGGCGCATGTCGATCTGCAACATGAGCATCGAGGGCGGCGCCCGCGTCGGCTACGTCAACCCGGACCGGACCACCTTCGACTTCCTGCGCGGGCGCCCCGAGGCGCCGGCCGGGGACGGCTGGGAGCCGGCGGTCGAGTTCTGGCGCGGCATGGCCTCGGACCCGGACACCGGCTACGACGACGAGGTGGTGCTCAAGGCCGCCGACATCGAGCCGGTGGTCACCTGGGGCACCAACCCCGGCCAGTCCGCGGCGGTCACCGACATGATTCCCGACCCGGAGCGCGCGTCGGACGAGCTGCGCGACGGGATGGCCGCGGCGCTCGGCCACATGAAGCTGAGCCCGGGTGCGCCGCTGGCCGGCACGCCGATCGACGTCGCCTTCATCGGCTCCTGCACGAACAGCCGGCTGACCGACCTGCGCGAAGCGGCGCGGGTGGTGGAGGGCCGGCGCGTCTCGTCCGGGGTCAAGGCGCTGGTGGTGCCCGGATCGCGCCGCATCGCCGATCAGGCCGTCTCCGAGGGGCTGCGCGAGGTGTTCGAGGCGGCCGGGTTCGAGTGGCGCGGCGCCGGCTGCTCGATGTGCCTGGCGATGAACCCGGACAAGCTGGAAGGGGCGCAGATCTCGGCCTCCTCGTCGAACCGCAACTTCGTCGGCCGGCAGGGGTCGCCGGACGGGCGCACGCTGCTGATGAGCCCGGCCATGGTGGCGGCGGCCGCGGTCGCAGGCCGGGTCACCGACGTGCGCGAGCTGCTGGGGGTCAACTGATGAGCACGGACGCCCGCATCACCGCCGTCTCCGGCACCGGCGTGCCGGTGCGCGGCGACGACATCGACACCGACCGCATCATCCCCGCGCGCTACCTGAAGGCGGTCACCTTCGACGGCCTGGGCGAGCACGCATTCCAGGACGAACGGGTCGCCGCCGACGGCTCGCGCAAGGGGCACCCGTTCGACGACCCGCGCTACGCCGGCGCGCAGGTTCTGTTCGTGAACGGCAACTTCGGCTGCGGATCGTCGCGGGAGCACGCGCCGCAGGCGCTCTACCGCTCCGGCCTCCGCGCTATCGTCGGCGGCTCGTTCGCGGAAATCTTCGCGGGCAACTGCCTGGTGATGGGCCTGCCGCTGCTGACCTCGGACCGGGTCTCCGATTGGCAGGACCGCATCGAGTCGGCGCCCGACACGCCGGTGCGGGTCGACCTGGAGCAGTCGACGATCACGATCGGCGGTGACACGTACCCGGTCGAGATGCCGGAGGCGGCACGCCGCTCGCTGGTCGCCGGCACCTGGGACTCGACGGCCGCGCTGCTCGCCGGCGACCAGGCGATCGGCGCCACCGCGGCGCGGATCCCCTACCTGCAATGGAGAAGGAGCGCATGAGCGACCTGAACATCCGCAGCCGCGCGATGACCGCCGGCGTGGAGCGCACGCCCAACCGGGCCATGCTGCGCGCCGTCGGCTTCACCGACGAGGACTTCGACAAGCCGATCGTCGGCATCGCCTCAGCCGGCAGCGACGTGACGCCGTGCAACGTGCACCTGGACGACCTGGCCGACCGGGCGCGCGCGGGCGTGCGCGACTCCGGCGGCGTGCCGGTGCGCTACAACACCTTCGTGGTCACCGACGGCGAGGCCATGGGCCACGAGGGCATGAAGTGCTCGTTGGTCAGCCGCGAGGCGATCGCCGACACGATCGAGCTGGTCACCCGCGGCCACCAGCTCGACGCCATCCTGGGCGTGGCCGGCTGCGACAAGACCATCCCCGGCACCGTGATGCCCATGGCCCGCCTGGACGTGCCGAGCATCTTCGTCTACGGCGGCACCATCCTGCCGGGCAACTTCCGCGGGCGGGACGTGGACATCGTGTCGGCCTTCGAGTCGGTGGGCGCCTTCAGCGCCGGCCGCATCGACGAGGAGGAGCGCCACGGCATCGAGTGCACGGCCTGCCCCGGCCCCGGCGCCTGCGGCGGCATGTACACGGCCAACACGATGGCGTCCGCGATGGAGGCGATCGGCATGACGCTGCCGGGCAACGCCTCCATCCCCGCCGTCGACGAGCGCAAGGCGGCCGAGATGGACCGCGCCGGCCGGGCGCTGATGGACGCGGTGCGCGCCGGCCGCACGCCGCGGCAGATCATGACCCACGACGCGTTCGAGAACGCGATCCGGGTGGTGATGGCGCTCGGCGGCTCCACCAACGCCGTGCTGCACCTGCTGGCGCTCGCGCACGAGGCGGAGGTGCCGCTGTCGATCGACGAGTTCAACGCCTTCTGCGACACCACACCGACCATCGCTGACCTCAAGCCGGCCGGCCGCTACGTGATGCGCGACCTCGACCGGGTGGGCGGCGTGCAGGCGGCGATGAAGCTGCTGCTGGACGCCGGCCTGCTGCACGGCGACTGCCTGACCGTGAACGGCCGCACGGTGGCCGAGAACCTGGCCGACGTCAGCGTGGAGCTGGAAGGCCAGGACGTGCTGTATCCGCTGTCAGCGCCCGTCAAGCCGACCGGGCCGATCAGCGTGATCAAGGGCAACCTGGCCCCGGAGGGGGCGGTGCTGAAGAGTTCGGGCGTGACCGTGCGCCGCCACACCGGGCCGGCGCGCGTGTTCGACGAGGAGGAAAGCGCCCTGCGCGCGATCCTGGACGGCTCGATCGTCGCCGGCGACGTGGTGGTGATCCGCTACGAGGGGCCGCGCGGAGGCCCGGGCATGCGCGAGATGCTGGCGCCGACCTCGGCGATCGCCGGCGCCGGGCTCATCGCGGACGTGGCGCTGATCACCGACGGCCGCTTCTCCGGCGGCAGCCACGGCATCGTCGTCGGCCACGTCGCCCCCGAGGCGCAGGCCGGCGGACCGATCGCCGCGGTGCAGGAGGGCGATGAGATCACCCTCGACCTGGACGCCAAGACGATCGACGTGGCCCTGACCGATCAGGAGATCGAGGCACGGCTGCGCGAGATCAAGCCGGCCGAGCGGCCGATCCCCTATCAGCGCGGCGTGCTCGCCAAGTACGCGCGGCTGGTCTCCTCAGCCAGCCTGGGGGCCATCACGCACTGACCGCGGGGAGGACGCCCGCGGGTTCAGAGGGTCGTAGTGTCACCACCGTAGACGGAGAGGTCAGGCGTCTGTACGCTTTGGCGTGTAGGCGTATAGGAGGCAGGGTGTCCAAGCGAATGACCGTTATCTTTGAGGATGAGGGGCTCTACACCGCACTCAAGGTCGAGGCCGCCCGGAAGGGGCAGCCTGCCAAGGACATCGTCGCTCAGGCCGTGCGCGAGTGGCTGGAGGCCAAAGAGGACGAGGAACTTCGAGCCGAGTTGGACGAGGCACGCCGCGAGTGGGAGCGAGATGGCGGCCGCGAGGCGAGCGGGTTCTTCGCGGAGATGGACGCTGACTCCCTGAAGTAGCCGATGCCCTGTCGGGTGGAGTTGGCACCTGCCGCCCAACGGCAGATGCGTCGGTTGCCGGCCGTGGCGCGGTCCAGGCTGGCCTCCCCCATACTGGATCTTGGCCGGAGTCCTCGACCGCCCGGAGCCCGCAAGGTGCGAGGACAGCCAGGGACGTGGCGGGTCCGGGTCGGTCCCTACCGGATCCTGTACGACATCCACGACGATGCGGCGTTGATCGTCGTCCTCAAGGTCGCTCGGCGCTCGGAGTCCACCTACTCGTTCTAGCCCCGGAGGTTCCAGTCGCGCAGCAGGCGTCTGAGCGTTTCCGGGTCGCGGTACAGGTGTCCGTGGAATCCGAACGCGATCGCGGCCTCGACGTTCTCTGGCCGGTCGTCCACGAACAGGACGGCTCCGCGTTCGCACCCGCACCGGCGGGCGGCATGCTCGTGGAAACACCGCGAAGGCTTGGCGCAGCCGACGGCAGATGAGTTGACCACGAAGTCGAATGCGTCCCGCATGCCCAGGCGGGCGAGGTCGTCGTCCAGTCTGGTCGTGGCGTTCGTGACCAAGCCGAGCGCGGCCACGGACCGAGCGGCCTGCAGAACGCGCAGAGCGGCCGTGTCCACGACCCCGCGACCGGTCGACCATGCGGCGACCGCGGAGCGGGCGGTGGCGGCATCAGTCTCCGCTTCGAGCCGGCGCGCGACCTCGCTCCGCCACTCCGCGTCCGTCATGCGCCCGGTGATCGCGTCGTCCAGGACGGACGGGTCGAAGGCCGTCCGCGCCAGGCTGCCTCGGTGCAAGCCGTGCCGGTCCTCGACGGACGCCGTGACCTCGGGCGGCCAATGACGGACCACGCCGTCGAAGTCCGTCAGCACGACCCTGATGGCGCTCGTGTCGTTTGTCGATCCGCCCGGCCGGGGCGATACTCCGCGCACCATGACATTGAATGTACACGTAACCGGAGTCAGCGGGCTGATCGGCGACGTGGTGTATGCGCATCTGGCGGCGCAGCCGGATCGCTACACCGTGACGGGGAGCGGCCGGCGGTACGAGGGGTCGTCGCGGGTGGCGGAGGGGCGCACGCTGAGCTGTCCGCCGGATCGCTTCAGGCTGGCCGACCTTGCCGACCTGGAGGCGATGGAGCGGGCCTTCGAGGGGGCGGAGGTGGTCGTCCACATGGGCGCGATCCCCGACCCGTCGGCGCCGATCGAGGTCATCGTGCCCAGCAACGTGGTCGGCGGATACAACGCGCTGGAGGCATGCAAGCGCCAGGGCGTGCGCCGCATCGTCTACGCCAGCACGGTCATGACCAACTGGGGCTACCGGTTCGACGAGCCGTACAAGGCGATCAGCGAGGGGCGCTTCGAGGACGTGCCGGACGGCTTCCGGCGCGTCACGCACCGGGACCCGGTGCGGCCGACCGAGCCCTACTCGGCCAGCAAGGTGTGGGGCGAAGGCATGTGCCGGGCGTACGCCGACGGGCACGGCCTGTCCTGCCTGTGTCTGCGCATCGGCGGAGTGAACGATCGCGACGTGCCCGAGGGGGCGGACGGCGGTGCGTTGTGGTGCAGCCAGCGCGACGTGGCCACCGTCGCCGAGCTGGCCGTCAACGCGCCGGCCGCGCTGCGCTTCGACATCTTCTATGCGCTCTCGACCAGCCGCTACCGGTGGCTGGACGCCGATCACACGCGCGAAGTGCTCGGCTTCGAGCCGGCCGACCGCGCCGAGGACCATCTGGCCGGTTAGGCCGCAGGACGGGGTCCGGGGGTGTGCTTGTCCCATCAGGCGGTGGGGCGGTATGTTGCACTCCCGGTAGAGGCCGGGGGAGGGGAAACCATCCCAGGAGGGAGATCATGCTCAGAAAAGTGGAAAACAAGGTAGAGAAAGTGGTTTCCGGCGCCAGCGCCGCCGTCACCGGCGCGAAAGACGCCGTCACCGGCGCCCTCGACTCGCGCGCCCACACGGTGACCGTCCGACTCGACAACGACAGCCTCAAGTGCGTCGACGAGATGGTCCGTGCGGAGGTCGTCCCCGACCGCAGCAGCGCCGTGGCGTACTTGGTCAAGCAGGGCATCACGGTCTCGGCTGACCTGCTCGATAGGATCCAGGAAGGGTTCGACCGGATCGAGAGCATCAAGCAGGAGCTGCGCGGACTCGGCAACGGCGTCGCGGTGGACATGGAGGCACCTCCCGAGTAGACGTTGTCCGCGCAGACGGCCGAGCGACCATCCTTCGCGCTGAGCGCGTTTGGTGACGAGATAGTCGACGACGTCGACACGCAGCTCGACGTCCTGGGCAGGCTCGGCATCCGCTACCTGGAGATGCGGACCGCGTGGGGCAAGAAGGCTGCCGACCTCAGCGACCGGGAGGCCGAGCGCTTGGCGACGGCCTGCCGGGAGCGCTCGATACGGGTCAGTTGCATCGGCAGCCGTATCGGCAAGTCGCCGATCACGGAGCCCCTGGAGTCGTCTCTGGCCGAGCTGGGGCGCATCCTGGATCT
This sequence comes from Spirochaetia bacterium, assembly GCA_965208175.1. Taxonomy (GTDB): domain Bacteria; phylum Spirochaetota; class Spirochaetia; order SZUA-6; family Bin103; genus CATQHW01. Next base: position 1,285,814 of record CBDBOG010000003.1, read on the forward strand.
GGCCGAGCGTCTGGACACGAAGCTGGTGCGGATCTTCTCGTTTCGCCCCCCGCTCGGTCGGGAGGCCGAGCACATCGACGAGTCGCTCTCGCGGCTGAAGGCGCTTGCGGAGGTTGCCGGGGCGCGTGGCGTGGTTCTGGTGATGGAGAACGAGACCGGCATGGTCGGCGACACCCCGGAGCGGTGCCGCACGCTGCTCCAGGGGGTCGACAGCCCGAGCCTCAGGTTCGTCTGGGACATCGGCAACTTCCCGCACTACGGCGTGGAGCGCGCAGTTGACCGGGGCTGGCCGCTTCTCGGCCAGTACGTGGCTCACGTGCAGGTGAAGGACACGCGGCTCGCGGATCGCGCGATGACGGTGGCCGGCGCCGGCGACGGCCAGGCACTGGAGCTGCTCGGCAAGCTCCGTGACGCCGGATACCGGGGGTTCCTCGCCCTGGAGCCGCATGTCGGCGACGGGGCGGAAGGCATGAAGCGGGCGGCTCGGGCTCTCCGGGGCCTGATGGGGGACGCGGGCTGCATCGAGAGCTGATGGCCTCTCTCTACATCCCCCATACGGTGATCGGTATGCCCCCTGCGCGTTCCGTACGGCGGAAGAGCTTCTCGCTCCACGGCCTGTCGGCGGTGCGGTCGAAGATCACCAGGTGTCCTTCGCCGGCTGCGCAGCGGTCCACGTAAGAGCGTGTCTGTTCCAGCCCGGTGCGGATGGTCTCCTCCAGGCTGCGGCGCAACAGCTTGCACTCGATCACCATCCGGCGCACGCGGTCCGGGGGCGCGCTGGCCGGCCAGAGAATCAGCAGGTCGGTCCGCATCCGCCCCAGCCCGTACTCGCGCTCTACCCGGCCGCCCGAGTTGACGACGCGCTGCAGGAATGCCTGCAGCAGCAACTGCGGGCCGGCCTCCCGGTACTGGAACCGCTGGATCCAGTGCTCGGAGTGCTCCCGAAAGAATCGCTGGAACTCGGCCAGCAGCTCGGCGAGCTTGAGGGTGCCGTCCGCGTCCACGTACCAGGCGGGATCGTGTGTGAAGCCGGCCTGGGTCGTCCACGTGAGATCGCGCGGAATGACCTCGCGGTAGATCGGATTGGCGATACGGATCGGGTCGTCACGCGCCACCAGCCCCAGGTCGCGCACGTACTGCAGGTCGTCGGGACGCATCTCCGGGTTCGCTTGGCCGCCGCTTAGCACCGGTCCCATCACCCGTCGTACCCGCTCTTCCGAGAGCTTGTCGGTGAGTTGTTCGAGGTGGGTCTCGCGGCGCAGGATGAGTTGCTCGCGGGCGGCATGGATCGCGCCGCGGGTGATCTCCTGGAGGCGGTCTCGTCCGGCTTCGTCCCGGAAACAGGCTTGCTGGGCCAGGGCGTTCGCCAGCCACGGCTGGCCGGCGGTCAGCTCCCACACCGCCTGCAGCGCGTCCTCGGAGAACGGCTGCCCGGTGTCGGCGGAGTGCTGGCCGAGCAGAGCACGCACCTCGGCCTCGGAGAAGTCCCCGATGCGCAGGGACTCGGCCTTGATGTTGAAGGCGCTGCCGCCGGTGACGATGGCGTTCTCGGGAGAGGAGTGGATACGGTAGTCGCGGACGTCGCGCACCCCGCACAGAATGACGCTTTGCGGAAAACGGAGCGGGCGGTGCGGGTAGCCGGCGCGCAACTGTCTCAGCACGGCGATCAGCGTGTCGCCTATGAGCGTGTCGATCTCGTCGATCAGCAGCACCAGTGGTACGGGGTCTGCCTGCGACCACCGCGTCAGCACCTGCCGGAGCACACCCGTCGGGCCGACTCGATCCAGCAGTCCCGGCCACAGGTCGGCGGGCAACGGATCCTTGAGCGTCGCCTCCGACTCGATCTCCAGCTCGCTGAGGATGGCGCGCATCGCTTCGGTCTGGTTCTCGCGTGCCGCCTGGCCGGCCTCCACGTTCACGTAGACGCAGCGGTACCGGCCGTGGGCGCCGCCGTTCAGCAGGTCGCGGAGCGCCAGCAGTGCCGAGGTCTTGCCGGTCTGGCGGGGTGCGTGCAGCACGAAGTAGCGCTTGTCGCCGATCAGGGAGAGGATCTCGCTCAGATCGATCCGTTCGAGCGGCGGCACGCAGTAGTGGTCGGCGGCAACCACCGGACCCGAGGTGTTGAAGAAGCGCATCCTCCCGTGAGTGTCCCCCATGCGGGGCGCCTGTCAACCGGTCGACGCAGCGACGACCACCAAACACTTGTCACCCATGAGGTGCCTTGACTACATTCCTCCGCTCGCTGCCGGTGGCGGCCCGGAGCAGTCCGTAAGCGGTCAGGCAGCGCTCATTGGAGGGGACGGCAATGCCTGCCGAAGGGAACAGACTCTACCTGTACGAAGCGCTGGAACTCCGCGCCGAGTACGACGCACGGATCAAGACGCTCCGCGACTGTCTGCCGGAGGCGCGCAAGAGCCGAGACCGGCTCGGTATGTACGGCAACGACCAGCACCAGCTTCGGACCGCTGACGACTTCGACGTGTCCGCGACGCGGGAGTCGATCCGTGCGCTGGAGCACAAGCGGCGCAAGCTCAACAACGCCATCCAGCGTGCCAACTACGCCCACAGTGTGAGCGCCAACGGCGAGACGCTGGACCTGAGCGAGGCTCTGGAGGTCCGCAAAGGGCTCTCCGACCGCATCGGTGAGCTGCACACGCAGTGCGTGCAGTCCGCCTGCGTGAGAGTGGTCTACAAGGAAGATCGCGACATCGTGGAGTCCAACGACGCCAGCTACGCCGAAAGCGCCGAACAGCTCGACGCGGCGCGCCAGGCGTTCCGCGGACTCAACCGCGTCCTGAGGGCGGCCGGCTTCACGGTGATCGTCGACTTCACGGACGAGTAGGAACCAACGAGAGGACACGGCAGGAGGCAGGGGAGTAAGCGCGAGCCTCCCGGCGACGGGAGAGGTAGCCCAGGACCGGCGACTGTGACAGCCGACCTTTGGCAGGGTTTGATAGCTCATAACTATCCGGCAAAGCCCGAGAGCCGATCAGCTCCGGAGCGGCAGAGCAAGTACAGCCCCGCAGCGACAGAGCATCACGACTCCGCGCCTCCTGCCTCCCTTTACCTGGTTCAAGCGGAGCGCTCTGCCGACTCATGGTCCACGCCGGAGGCGTTCTTAGCGACTCGGCGCCGGCTCTTGCAGTGTACGCCTCAATGGCGTACCATCGGATTCACGGGAGTAGCGAGGGATGAATCAGGTCGCCGTCAGACGGGATCGTATGCATCTGCGCCTGGATGCCAGGACCAAGCTCACGCTGGAGCGGGCGGCAGCGTATCAGGAGACCACGATGACCGCCTTCGTGTTGTCGAGTGCGCTGGCAGCGGCCGAGCGTGTCATCGAGTCGCACGAGCAGGTAACCCTCTCGGCCCGGGATTGGGACGCGTTTCAGGAGGCGCTGCTGAACCCGCCGGAGCCCAACGAGAAGCTCAGGGAAGCTGCTCGCCGCTACCGTGATCGGTTCGGTGGATGAGCCACCTCCCTTCGTCGAGCCCCTCGCGCCACACCACGACCGCGCATCCTTTGCCTGCGGAGTGTCCTCTCTCGATGTCTATCTCCGTCGGCAAGCTTCGCAGGACGTGCGGCGGCGCGTTGCCCAGGTGTTCGTCGCGGTCGGCGATGTGCCCGGTTCGATCGCCGGCTATTACACGCTGAGCGCGGCCAGTTTCCAGAAGAGCCAGCTACCGCAGGCGCTGGCGAAGCGGTTTCCGCACTATCCGGTGCCGGCGGCCGTGCTCGGACGGCTGGCGGTCGATCTCACGCGACAGGGACACGGGCTCGGGGAGGCGTTGCTGCTCGACGCGATCCGCCGGGTCGTCCGCGCCAGCACGACGATCGCGGTGTACGCGATGATCGTCGACGCCAAGGACGATCGCGCTCAGGCGTTCTATGCGCGCTACGGCTTCCGCGTCCTCGCCGACGAACAACGGCGCCTCTTCCTCCCCATCGAGACATTCGAGAAGCTTGGGCTGTAGCCCGGTAAGCCGAACGCCGGTTGACGCCGGCCGGCCGGCCGGCTAAGGTCCGCACAAACCTTTTAAGTCGGGTCCTGTGAGGCCCGAAAGGGAATGCCCATGCCGCAAACTGAGCGCTTGGTGAGTCGGCGCGTGCTTGACGCCGACCAGATCCGGCGCGCACTCATCCGCATCGCCCACGAAATCATCGAATCGGCCGATGATGACGTACGCTTGGTCGGCGTGCGCACGCGCGGCGTGCCCATGGCGCAGCGCATCGCGCAGGCCATGCACGACGCCACCGGCATCGATGTCCCCCTCGGCTCGCTGGACATCAACCTGTACCGCGACGACCTCAGCCAAGTGGCGGCTCAGCCGGTCGTGCGGCCCACCGAACTGGGATTTCCCATCGACGACAGGGTGGTGATCCTGGTCGACGACGTCCTCTACACCGGCCGCACCACGCGCGCCGCCATGGACGCGCTGGCCGACCTGGGCCGCCCGCGCAAGATCAAGCTGGCCGTGCTCATCGACCGCGGCCACCGTGAGCTGCCGATCCGCGCCGATTACGTGGGCCGGAACATCCCCACGGCCCGCGACGAGAAGATCCGGGTCCGCTTCACGGAGACCGACGGCGTCGACGACGTGCTGATCGACCGCAAGGGGGACCCGGCATGACGGGCACCCAGGCGGTCCCGGCCGCCGCCACGGCCACGGCGCCCGAGCCGGCCACGGAGAAGGTCCGCTGGTCGCGCAAGGACCTGCTCGCGCTGCAGGACCTGTCGCGGGAGGAGATCGAGCTCCTCCTCGACTCCACCGACTCCTTCAAGGAGGTCTCCTCGCGCGAGGTCAAGAAGGTCCCGGCCCTGCAGGGCAAGACCATCGCCAACCTGTTCTTCGAGGCCTCAACCCGCACCCGCTCAAGCTTCGAGCTGGCCGCCAAGCGGCTGTCGGCCGACACCGTCAACCTGACCGGCTCCACCTCCAGCACCGAGAAGGGGGAGAGCCTCACCGACACCGCCCGCGCCATCGAGGCGATGCAGATCGACACCGTGGTCGTCCGCCATCAGGCCTCCGGCGCCGCCGACCTGCTGGCGCGGGTGCTCGATGCCGGCGTGGTCAACGCCGGCGACGGCGTGCACGAGCACCCCACGCAGGGTCTGCTCGACATCTACACGATCCGCGAGCGTCGCCCTCTCTGCGGACTGCGCGTCTGCCTGATCGGCGACATCCTGCACTCGCGGGTGGCCCGCTCCAACATCTGGGGCCTGAGCAAGCTGGGCGCGTCGGTGACCGTCTGCGGGCCGCCGACGCTGATCCCGGCGGATATCGAGGAGCTGGGCGTGGCGGTCAGCTACGACCTGGACGCCGTGATCGGCCAGCAGGACGTGCTGAACATCCTGCGCATCCAGTTCGAGCGCCAGCACGGCGGCTACTTCCCGTCGATCCACGAGTACGCGGTCGAGTACGGGATCACCCGCGAGCGGCTGGAAGCCGCCGACCCGGACGTGCTGGTGCTGCATCCCATGCCCATGCACCGCGGCGTGGAGATCGCCGCCGACGTGGCCGACGGACCGCATTCCCTCATCCTGGACCAGGTGACCAACGGAGTGGCCGTGCGCATGGCGGTCCTGTTCCACACCTGCCTTGCCCGATGAGAACGGTCCGATGACGCTGCTGCTGCGCGGCGGGCGCGTGATCGACCCGCAGAACGACGTCGACCGCGTCTGCGACCTGCTGATCCGCGACGGGGTGATCGCCGCTGTCGGCGCCGATCTCGGCACGGCGGCCGACCGTACCATCGACTGCAGTGGACAGGTGGTGACGCCCGGCCTGATCGACCTGCACGTGCACTTGCGGGAACCGGGGTTCGAGTACAAGGAGGACCTGCAGAGCGGGCTCACCGCCGCGGTCGCGGCCGGATTCACCGGCGTCTGCCCGATGCCCAACACGCGGCCGGTCTCCGACAGCCGTCCCGACATGGAATTCCTGATCCGCGAGTCGCGCCGCATCGGGCTCGCCCGGCTGTGGCCGGTGGGCGCGGTCACCCTGGGCCAGGAGGGGAAGCAGCTCACCGAGTTCGGCCAGCTCCGCAAGGGCGGCGCGGTGGCGCTTTCGGACGACGGCCAGCCGATCGCCGACTCCATGGTGATGCGCCGCAGCCTGGAATACGCGCTGAAGTTCGAGCTGCCCATCCTGGTCCATGCCGAGGATCCCGGCCTGTCCGCCGGCGGCGCCATGAACGAGGGGCTGGCCGCCACCCGCATGGGGCTGTCCGGCACGCCGTGCGCGGCCGAGAGCGCGATGGTCGCGCGCGACATCCAGATCGCCGCGCTCACCGGCGGGCGTGTGCACTTCCTGCATGTCTCCTGCGCCCGCTCCGTGGAGTTGATCCGCATGGCCAAGGCCGAGGGCATCGCGGTCACCGCCGAGACCTGCCCGCACTACTGGGAGCTCACCGACGAGGCGGTGGACGGCTACAACACGGACGCCAAGATGTACCCGCCGCTGCGTGCGGAGTCCGACCGCGTGGCGGTGCGCGCGGCGCTCGCGGACGGCGTCATCGACACGATCGGCAGCGACCACGCCCCGCATGCCCCGTACGAGAAGGCGCTGGAGTTCGTGAGCGCGCCCAACGGCATCATCGGCCTGGAGACCGTGGTGCCGCTGGCGCTGAACCTGGTGCGTGACGGCGTGATCGACTGCCAGCAGCTCGTGCGCTACCTGTCGGTCAACCCGGCGGCGCTGATCGGCGTGGACGGCGGGCACCTGTCGCCCGGCAGCGCCGCCGACATCTCGGTGATCGACCCCGAGGAGTCCTGGGTGGTCGAGCGCGCCACGATCCGTTCCAAGTCGGTCAACACGCCCTTCCTGGGCGCCACCATGACCGGGCGGGCGACCGCCTGCATCGTCGGCGGCCGTGTGCTGATGGAGCGGGGCAGCATGGAGGCGGCAGCGTGACCGCTGTAGGCGGCGTGAGCGCCGTGGGCAGCGTGAGCCGCAGGGCGATGCTGGCGCTGGAGGACGGCCGGGTCTTTCACGGCACCCGCTTCGGCGCCGAAGGCACCCGCGACGGCGAGGTGGTCTTCAACACCAGCATGACCGGCTACCAGGAGATCATCACCGACCCCTCCTACAAGGGGCAGCTCGTCTGCATGACCTATCCGCTGATCGGCAACTATGGCATCAACGACGAGGATCCCGAGTCGGCCGGCCCGCAGGCGGAGGGATTCATCATCAAGGAGCTGTCGCCGATCGTCTCCAACTGGCGCGCCACCGGCGACCTGTCCGCCTACCTGGAAGCCGCCGGCGTCATCGGCATCGAGGGCATCGACACGCGGGCGCTCACCCGCCACATCCGGCGCGCCGGGGCGCTGAAGGCGATCCTCACCACCGAAGACATGTCGGAGGCGGACGCCGTGGCGCTGGCCGACCGCTCGCCGGGGCTGGTCGGCCGCGACCTCGTCGCGGCGGTCACCTGCGCCGAGCCGTACGCATACAGCACCGAGGGCGCCCATCACGTGGTCGCCATCGACTGCGGCATCAAGACCAACATCCTGCGCCTGCTGGCGGCGCGCGGCTGCCGGGTGACCGTGGTGCCGGCCTCGACGCTGGCCGCCGACATCCTGGCGCTCTCCCCGGACGGGCTGTTCCTGTCCAACGGCCCGGGCGACCCAGACGGACCGGTCTACCTGATCCAGGCGGTGCGCGAACTGATCGGGGCGTTGCCCGTGTTCGGCATCTGCCTGGGTCAACAGATCACGGCGCTGGCGGCCGGCGGCGAGTGCTACAAGCTCAAGTTCGGCCACCACGGTGGCAACCACCCCGTCAAGGACCTCGCGTCCGGCTCGGTGGCGATCACCTCCCAGAACCACGGCTTCTGCGTGCGCCTGGACTCGCTGCCCGCGGACTACCGGCTGACCCAGGTCAACCTCAACGACGACACCGTGGAGGGGATCGAGCACCGCGAGCTGCCGGTGTACGCCATCCAGTACCATCCGGAGGCGGCGCCCGGCCCGCACGACGCCCGCCCCCTGTTCGACCGCTTCATCGCCGACATGGCGGAGGCCCGCTGATGCCGCGCCGCGACGACCTCCACCGGGTGATGGTGCTCGGCGCCGGCCCCATCGTGATCGGCCAGGCGTGCGAGTTCGACTACTCCGGCACGCAGGCGTGCAAGGCGCTCAAGGAGGAGGGGTTCGAGGTGGTGCTGCTCAACTCCAACCCGGCCACCATCATGACCGACCCGGAGCTGGCCGACCGCACCTACGTCGAGCCGATCAACCTGTGGGCGCTGGAGCGCATCCTGGAGCGCGAGCGTCCCGACGCCGTGCTCACCACGCTCGGCGGCCAGACCGCGCTCAACCTGGCGGTGGAGGCGTCGGAGGCCGGCCTGTTCGACCGCTTCGGCGTGGAGATGATCGGCGCCGACCTGGCCGCCATCCACATGGCCGAAGCGCGCCAGGAGTTCCGCCGCGCAATGGAGGAGATCGGCTTGGCGGTGCCGCGCTCCACCATCGCCGGCAGCCTGGAGGCCGCCCGCGCGGCGGTCGAGGAGACCGGCTTTCCCAGCATCGTGCGTCCCAGCTTCACGCTGGGCGGCACCGGCGGCGGCGTGGCGCGCACTCCCGAGGAATTCGACCGGATCGTGCAGCTCGGACTGCAGCTCTCCCTCACGCACGAGGTGCTGATCGAGCAGTCCGTGATCGGCTGGAAGGAGTTCGAGCTGGAGGTGATGCGCGACAAGAAGGACAACGTCGTCATCATCTGCTCGATCGAAAATGTCGATCCGATGGGCGTGCACACCGGCGACTCGATCACGGTGGCGCCGGCCCAGACCCTGACCGACCGCGAATACCAGATCATGCGCGACGCCGCCATCGCCTGCATCCGCAAGGTGGGCGTGGAGACCGGCGGCTCGAATATCCAGTTCGCCCTCGACCCGCAGACCGGCGACATGGTGGTCATCGAGATGAACCCGCGCCTGTCGCGCTCGTCCGCGCTCGCCTCCAAGGCGACCGGCTTCCCGATCGCGAAGTTCGCCGCCAAGCTGGCGGTCGGCTATACGCTCGACGAGATCCCGAACGACATCACCCGCGAGACCCCGGCCAGCTTCGAGCCCACCATCGACTACTGCGTGGTCAAGATCCCGCGCTTCGCCTTCGAGAAATTCCCGGAGGCGGATCCCACGCTCACCACGCAGATGAAATCGGTGGGCGAGGTGATGGCCATCGGCCGCACCTTCACCGAAGCGCTGCAGAAGGGCATGCGCGGCCTGGAGATCAAGGCGGACGGCTTCCAGCTCCGCGACGCCTTCCGCGGTCTGGACAAGGCGGCGCTGATCGAAGCGCTGCGCACCCCCAACGCGGAGCGGCTGTTCCAGCTCCGGCACGCCTTGGAACTGGGCGCCACCGTGGAGGAGCTGTACGACGCCACCGCCATCGACCCCTGGTTCCTGGCCTCCCTCGCCCGCATCGTCGAGCAGGAGCGGCAACTCACCGGAGCTCTGGGCGCCGCCGCTGGCGCAGGCAACGGCGCGGATGCTGTGGGAGAGTTGCTCGCGGCCAAGCGCTTCGGCTTCTCCGACGCGCAGATCGGCGCCGCGCTCGGCGCAAGCGAAGGTGAGGTGCGCGCGCGCCGCAAGGAGCAGGCGGTGCTTCCCACCTACAAGCCGGTGGACACGTGCGCGGCCGAGTTCGAGGCCTACACCCCCTACTACTACTCGACCTACGAGGAGGAAGACGAGGTTCCCCCGTCCGACCACAAGCGGGTCATCATCCTGGGGGGCGGCCCCAACCGGATCGGGCAGGGCATCGAGTTCGACTACTGCTGCTGTCAGGCCGCCTTCGGTCTGGACGACGCCGGCTACGAGTCGATCATGGTGAACTGCAACCCGGAGACCGTGTCCACCGACTACGACACCTCCACCCGCCTCTACTTCGAGCCGCTCACGTGTGAGGACGTGCTCAACATCGTCGACAAGGAGCGGCCCGACGGGGTCATCGTCCAGTTCGGCGGGCAGACGCCGCTGAACCTGGCGGGCGCCCTGGAGGCGGCCGGCGTGCCGATCGCCGGCACCGCCTGCGACGCGATCGACCGCGCCGAGGACCGCTCCCGGTTCGCGGAGCTGCTGTCCGCGCTGGGGCTGGTGCAGCCTCCGAACGGCACGGCCGTCTCCGTCGCGGAGGCCGAGCGCGAAGCGCGGCGGATCGGCTACCCGGTGCTGCTGCGCCCGTCGTACGTGCTGGGCGGGCGCGCCATGGAGATCGTCTACGACCCCGAGTCGCTGCGCGACTACATGGCGCGCGCGGTGGAGGTGTCCGGCGACCGGCCGGTGCTCATCGACAGCTTCCTGGAGGGCGCCACCGAGGTGGACGTCGACCTGATCGGCGACGGCGCCACGTACCTGGTGGGTGGCGTGATGGAGCACATCGAGGAGGCCGGCGTGCACTCCGGGGACAGCGCCTGCTGCCTGCCCCCGCACTCGTTGCCGGACGCCGTCGTGCAGGAGATCAGGCGGCAGACCGTGGCGATCGCACGTGAGTTGCACATCATCGGGCTGATGAACGTGCAGTTCGCGGTCAAGGACGGTCAGGTCTTCGTGCTGGAGGTGAATCCGCGCGCCTCGCGCACGGTCCCGTTCGTGTCGAAGGCGATCGGCGTGCCGCTGGCACGGATCGCCGCCAAGGTCATGGTCGGCGTGCCGCTGGCGGACATGGACGTGCGGATCCCCGAACGGCCCGACCGCTACGCGGTCAAGGAGGCGGTGCTGCCTTTCAGCCGCTTCCACGGCATCGACGTGGTGCTGGGGCCGGAGATGAAGTCGACCGGCGAGGTGATGGGCTCCGACGACCGCTTCGGCAAGGCGTTCGCGAAGGCCCAGATGGGCGCCGGATCGCCGCTGCCGGTCGGCGGCAACGTCTTCCTGAGCGTGCGCGACGAGGACAAGCGCCACGCCGGCCGCATCGGCCGATCGCTCGAGGAGCTCGGCTTCCGGCTATTCGCCACGCGCGGCACCGCCGCGGAGCTGGAACGGGCGGGCGTCGCGGTCTCCGCCCTGTCCCGGGTGAGCGAAGGCAGCCCCAACGTCGTCGAAATGCTGGAACGGGGCGAGGTGGCGCTGGTCATCAATACGCCCGGAGGCAAGAAGCCGCACAGCGACGGGGTGATCATCCGCTCGCTTGCGGTGGCGCGCGGGGTGCCGTGCATCACCACCGTGCCCGGCGCCTTCGCGTCCATTTCCGGCATGCGCGCCATGGCATCGGGCCAGTTGCAGGTGATGTCGCTGCAGGAGCAGTACGCGCACGCCGCGGCCAACGGAGGTGGGCCGCAGGGGTGACGTCTCCCGCGGGGCGCAGCGTCGCGCCAACCGTGCCCCGGCAGCTCTGCGAGGTGGCCGCCAACCGGGTCGTGGCGTCGGAGCACCACGTGCTGACCTTGGCATGCGGCCTTGGCGCCGGCTTCGAGCCCGGGCAGTTCGTGCAGCTCGGCCTGGAGCCGGCGTACCTGCCGCGGCCGTTCAGCATCCTCCGTGCCGACGGCCGCCACCTGGCGGTCCTGTCGAAGGCGGTGGGCCTGGGCACGCGCGCCCTTTTCGCCTGCGCGCCGGGGCAGCGTGTGTGGGTGCTGGGTCCGCTGGGACGCGGCTTCCGCTCCGACAGTTGTGCGCCCGCGGTTCTGGTGGGCGGTGGAGTGGGCCTGCCACCGATCTACGCGCTGGCCGAGCGGCTGGCACGCGAGGGGGCCGTGCCGCGCGTGATCGTCGGCGCGCGCACCGCCGAGCAGGTGCTGCTGCGAGATGAGCTGGCCGCACTCGGAGCCGAGGTGCACGTGATGACCGACGACGGCTCGGCCGGCGGTCGCGGCACGGCCGCGGACCGCCTGCGTGAGCTGCTGGGAACGGACGCCACCGGGTGCCGAGTCTACGCCTGCGGCCCCGAGCCGATGCTGGCCGCGGTGGCCGACCTCTGCCGGCGGAGCGGCACGCCATGCCAGGTCGCCGTCGAGGAGCACATGGCGTGCGGGTTCGGCGCCTGCCAGGGATGCGCGGTGCGCACCGCCGCCGGCGGCTACGACCTGGTCTGCCGTGACGGGCCGGCTTTCGACGCGGAGCGGCTGATGTGGCCCGGCCGGGCGGAGGCGTCCGCGTGATCGACCTCACCACCACGATCGCGCGCGGCCTGCCGGCGCCGAATCCGGTGCTGCTGGCCTCCGGCACCTGCGGCTACGGCCGCGAGCTAGCGGCGTTCCTGCCGCTACGCGACCTGGGCGGAATCGTCACCAAGACCGTCACCCTGCGCCCGCGGGCCGGCAACCCGCCGCCGCGCATCACCGAGACGCCGTCCGGGATGCTCAACGCGATCGGCCTGCAGAACGTCGGGGTCGACGCCTTCTGCCGCGACAAGCTGCCGTACCTGGCCGAGCTGGGGATCCCGCTGCTGGTGAGCGTGATGGGGCACACGGTGGAGGAACTCTGCGCGGTCGTGGAGCGCGTCTGCCGCGAGGACGGGCTGGACCGCCGGATCGGCTTCGAGCTCAACCTGTCGTGCCCGAACGTCGCCTACGCCGACGCGCGCATGTTCGCGCATGACCCGGAGCTGGTCGCCGCGGCCGTGGCGGCGGTCCGGCAGGTCACCGATCGTCCGGTGGCCGCCAAGCTCAGCCCGGAGGTGCCGGAGGTGGCCGCCTACGCGCTGGCGGCCGAGCGGGCCGGGGCCGACGCGGTGACCGTGATGAACACCATCACCGGCATGGTGATCGACGTGCGCACGCGCCGGCCGGTGCTGGCCAACGGTACCGGCGGCCTGTCGGGGCCGGCCATCCTTCCGATCGCGGTCCGGCAGGTGTTCCAGGCCGCGCGCGCACTCACCATCCCCGTGATCGGCGTGGGTGGCATCCGCTCGGCCGAAGACGCACTGCAGATGATCATCGCCGGCGCCGCCGCCGTGCAGGTCGGCACCGCGTCGTTCGTCGATCCCGGCACCGCCGGCGCGGTGCTCGACGGCATCGCGGAATACGTCCGTGGCGACGGCGGGTGTCTGCGTGATCTGATCGGCTCGATTCGCGAGAGCGGCGGCGAGACGCCGCTCGGGGAGGAGACGAATGCCGCCGCGGGATGATCTGAGCAGGGTGAGCGAAGCGAACCTCACTCGAAGAGTGATCATCGCCCTGGACACGCCCGACCTGGCACGGGCCGAGTGCCTCATGGACGCGCTCGGCGACCGGCCCGGCTACTACAAGGTGGGCCTGGAGCTGTTCGTGGCGGAGGGTCCGGCGGCGGTGCGGGCGGTACGCGACCGCGGTCATCGCGTGTTCCTGGACCTCAAGCTGCACGACATACCGGAGACCGTGGCGCGGGCCACGCGGGCCGTCGCACGGCTGGGCGTGGAGCTCGTGACCGTGCACGCCGCGGGCGGTCCGGCCATGCTCCAGGCGGCCGCCGCCGCGGCACGGGAGGGCGCGGCCGGCGCGGGCTATGCGCCGGCCCTTCTGGGCGTTACTATACTTACAAGCCTCGATCGCGCCGATCTGGACGCGGTCGGGCTTGCACCCGGGCGTCCGGTGAACGACGTGGTGGTCGACCTTGGCCGTATGGCGGTCGACTCCGGCTGCGGCGGCCTGATCGCCGCCGGCAGCGACGCCCGGGCGCTGCGCGCTGCCGTTGGTCCGGACGCCAGGATCGTCACCCCCGGGGTGCGGCCGGTCTGGGCGGGCGCGCACGACCAGAAACGAATCGTCACACCGGCGGCGGCACTCGCCGCGGGGGCCGATTACGTGGTCGTCGGCCGGGCGGTGACCGCCGCCCCGGATCCGGCCGGCGCCTTCGATCGCCTCATGGAGTAATCAGACAGAACCTATGAAGTTCACCGACCTCAACCTGGATCCGAGGATCCAGGACGGAATCCGCGACGCCGGATTCGTCGAATGCACGAAAGTCCAGGAGCGTACCTTCGAGTATTCCCTGGAAGGCATCGACGTGACCGTGCAGTCCCAGACCGGAACCGGCAAGACCGCCGCGTTCCTGATCTCGATCTTCGAGCTGTTCCTCAAGGAGGAATACTTCGACGACCGATTCGCGCTCATCATCGTCCCCACCCGCGAGCTGGCGGTGCAGATCGAGCAGGAGGCGCAACTGCTCGGCACGCACCTCGACTTCAAGATGGCCTGCGTGTACGGCGGCGTTGGCTACGAGGAACAGGAGCGAGCCCTGCGCGAGGGCGTGGACATCCTCATCGCCACGCCGGGCCGGCTGCTCGACTTCGACCGCTCCGGCAAGGTGCCGCTGCCGGACGTCGGCGCCCTGGTGATCGACGAGGCGGACCGCCTGTTCGACATGGGCTTCATGCCGGACGTGCGCAAGATCCTGCGCCGGGTGCCGCCTGCGAAGGAGCGCTGGACGCTGCTGTCGAGCGCCACCCTGGACGGCCGGGTGCGCAACCTGGCGTGGCGGGACATGAGCAAGCCGGCCGAGATCGCCATCGAGCCGGAGCGGATGACGGTAGACACCGTCACGCAGAGCCTCTACCACGTCACCAAGCAGCAGAAGCTCAGCCTGCTGCTCGGGCTGCTGGAGCAGGAGAAGCCCGAAAGCGCGCTGATCTTCACCAACACCAAGCACGCCGCCGAGCAGGTGGCGCGCCGGCTGTCCATGAACGGCCGCGACGCCGAGTTCATCATCGGCGACCTGCCGCAGAAGAAGCGCCAGAAGCTGATCGACCAGCTCAAGGAGGGCAACCTGCCGATCCTGGTGGCCACCGACGTGGCCGCGCGTGGGCTGCACATCGACGACCTGGACCTGGTGGTCAACTACGACCTGCCGGAGCACACCGAGAACTACGTTCACCGTATCGGCCGCACCGCGCGCGCCGGCAAGCGCGGCAAGGCGGTCTCCCTGGTATGCGAGGAGTTCGTCTACGGACTGCAGGCGATCGAGGAATTCACCCGCAAGGAGATCCCGGTCGAGCGGGCAGCGCCCGCGCTGTACGTCGCCGACCGGTCCGCCGGTGTGCGGATCCCGCACGGCCCGCGCCATCGGCCCGGAGACCGGCGCCGGGACGGGCGTCCGTCCGGCCGCCCGTCGTCCGGCGACGGCCGGCGCAGGCAGCAGCGCCCCGCCGACCGGCGTCCCGTCGGGGCGGAGGATCGCCGCGACCGGCCGCCCCGACCGAATCGGCCCGAGCAACGGGACCGCGGGGCGCCCGCGCGGCCACGGCCCGCGCGCACACCGGCCGCCGTCCCCGCCGCCGCACGGGCGGGAAGCCGGGGTGGATCGGGCGGCGATCGTCCGCGCGCGTCCGAAGCGGCCAACGGAACGAAACCCCGGCCGGCGCCCAGGCCCGCGGCTTCGCCCGCGCAGAAGGAGGTTCCGGCCGAGCCCGCTCGCCCTGCGGCGCCCGCCAAGCGTTCGCTGCTGAAGCGCCTTCTTGGGCGGCTGACCGGTAAAGCCGACGAGGCGTGAGCCCAGCCGGCGCGACGATCGTCGCCGGCGCGGAGGTCGCGGCCGCGTTGCGCAAGGAGGTGAGCGCCGCCGCCGCCAGACTGACGGCCGCCGCCGGCCGTCAGCCGCGGCTGGACGTGCTGCTGATCGGCGACGATCCGGCCTCCGCGTGGTACGCCGGCGCGAAGCGCAGGCTCGGCCGGCGGCTCGGCATCGAGGTGCGCGTCATCGAGCTGGCGGCCGACACGCCGGCAGCGGCCGCCGCCGACGCGGTCGGCCTCGCGAGCGACGATCCGCTCGTCGATGGGGTGATCATCGAGCTACCGCTGCCGGAGGGGATCCCGCTCGCCGGACTCTGCGACCGTCTGGATCCGGCGAAGGACGTTGACGGCATCACCGCCGCCAACCGGGCGGCGCTCTTCGACGGGCACGAGGAGCGGGCGCTGGTGCCGGCCACGGCGCTGGCCTGCGTCCGCATGATCGAGCGCTGCGGCCGGACCATCCGCGGCGCAGCGGTCGCCGTCGTCGGCCGCGGGCCGACCGTGGGCCGTCCCGTAGCGGCCGTACTGGTCAACCGTCACGCCACGGTCACGGTGTGCCACACCCGCACGCGCGACCTGGGGGCAGTGCTCGGCGAAGCGGAGGTCGTGGTGGCCGCCGCCGGCGTGCCGCGCCTGGTCACCGGAACGATGATCCGGCCCGGCGCGGCGGTGATCGACGCCGGCACCAACCAGGTCGGAGACGAGCTGGTCGGCGACGTGGAGCCTGAATCGGTCGTTGCGGTGGCCGGCGCGCTGACGCCGGTGCCGGGCGGCGTGGGAACGGTCACCACGGCGATGATCATGGCCAACGTGATGCGCGCGGCCGACATGCGGGGGATCGCGGGATGAGCATGCTGGCGTTGCCGGTGACCGAGTTCCTGGCGCAGGCCGCGTCCCGTTCGCCGGCTCCGGGCGGCGGCGCGGTGGCCGCGGTGACCGGCGCCGGCGCCGCTGCGCTGGTGTCGATGGTCGGGGAGCTGACCATCGGCCGGAAGCGCTACCGGGACGTGCAGATGGAGGTCACGGCGCTCCGCGACCGGGCGGTCGCCGCGATGCGCGCCCTGCAGGAGGCGGCCGTCGAGGACGCCGACGCCTACGGGGCGTACCTGCGGGCGTCGGCCCTGCCCAAGGAAGGCGCCGCCGCGCGTGAGCGGCGCGAAGCGGAGGTCGCCGCCGCCGTGGTACGCATGACGCGCGCGCCGCTGGCCACGGCCGAGCACTGCGCCGAGGTGCTGGGCCTTGCCCGGCAGCTCGCGCCGATCGGCGCCGTGCACGCCATCAGCGACGCCGGAGTCGCGTTGCATCTGGCGCATGCGGCGCTGAAATCGGCATTGTTGACGGTCGACGTGAATCTTCCGTTCCTGCGCGATGCGGAAACGGCCGATTCGATCAGAACTCGAAGAACAGATCTTGAATCGAGAGCCGAACGAGACGTGTTTGAAGGAATAAACGCTGTTTCCGCGCGCCTTGATGGATGAATTAGGCCATGTTATCATAATTCTTGTTCATGACTGACCAGGGTCGATACCAACAGACGAAATAGGCCCTGTTTCCAGGGTCACGCCGGATCCACTGATCAGGAACCGGCCATCATTTCTCAGAATCTCGTGCACGGGTGCTTGACAGTCCGCGATGATGACTCGTATGTTGCTCACTCACAGGAGTGAAGCGATGGCAATGACGGAAAACGGCATGGAAGGCGGACACGTCCTGATCAAGTGCCTGGAGCAGGCCGGGATCAAGCACGTGTTCGGCCTGTCGGGCGGGGCGGCCCTGCCGATCTTCGACGCGCTGGTCGCGACCGGCACCGACATGGAGTTCATCCTGGTCCGCCACGAGCAGGGCGCCGCGCACATGGCCGACGGTTACGCGCGCGCCACCGGCAAGCCGGCCTGCGTGCTGGTCACCAGCGGTCCCGGCGCCACCAACACCCTGACCGGCATCATGACCGCGCACATGGACTCGGTGCCGATGATCGTCGTCTCCGGGCAGCAGGTGACCTGGATGCTCGGCAAGGACGCCTTTCAGGAGGCGGACATCTTCGGCGTGACCATGCCGATCGTGAAGCACAGCTACCTGGTCAAGGAGACGGCCGACATCCCCCGCACCGTGCGGGAGGCCGTGCACATCGCCACCAGCGGCCGTCCCGGGCCGGTGCTGATCGACGTTCCCAAGAACGTCAGCCAGGGGCCGTTCGCCGGCTCCATGGAGCCCGGCCTGGAACTGCCCGGCTACCACGTGCCGGAGCTCACCGATCGGGAGTCCATCCACGACATCGCGGAGGCGCTGGGCAACGCGCGCCGGCCGGTGCTGCTGATCGGGCACGGCGCCCTGATCGCAGGCGCGCACGAGGAGGTGCGCGCGCTGGCCGAGAAGCTGCACGCCCCGGTGACCACCACGCTGCTGGGCAAGGGCGCATTCCCGGAGACCCATCCGCTGTCGCTGGGCATGCTGGGCATGCACGGCACCGCGTACGCGAACAAGGCGGTCATGGAGTGCGACCTGATCATGTCGGTCGGCTCCCGCTTCGACGACCGCATCGTCGGCGATCCGACCAAGTTCTGCCAGAACGCCACCAAGATCCACATCGACATCGACGAGGGTGAGATCGGCAAGATGATCAAGCCCGACCTGCACTGCGTGGCCGATGCCCGCGTGGCGCTGGAGGAGCTGACCAGGCACGTCGGGCGGCTGGAGACCGAGGAGTGGCTGACCCGGCTGGACGGATACAAGAAGCGCTATCCGCTGAAGTACCGCAAGCAGGGCGGTCTGAAGATGCAGCACGTGATCGACGAGCTGTACCACCTGACCGGCGGGCGCGCGATCGTCTCCAGCGACGTCGGCCAGCACCAGATGTGGGCGGCGCAGTTCTACCTGACCGACCACCCCGACAACTGGCTCTCATCCGGCGGCGCCGGCAGCATGGGCTTCGGCTTCCCGGCCGCGATCGGCGCGCAGTTCGGCCGCCCGGACAACCTCGTGCTGGCGATCGTCGGCGACGGCGGCTTCCAGATGACCATGTGCGAGCTGGCCACCGCCTGCATCCACAAGCTGCCGCTCAAGGTGATCGTCCTCAACAACCACTACTTGGGCATGGTCCGGCAGTGGCAGGAGCTGTTCTACGACGAGCGGGAGAGCGGGGTCGACCTGGAGGGCAACCCGGACTTCGCCAAGCTGGCGCAGTCGTTCGGGGCCATGGGGCTCAACCTGCGGCGTCCCGGCGACGTGCGCAAGGTCCTGACCCGGGCGCTGGAGCACAACGACGGTCCGGTGCTCATCAACGCGGAGGTGGAGAAGGCGGACAACGTCTACCCGATGGTCCCCTCCGGCCAGCCGCTGGAGACCATGATCATCGACCGGCCGACCACCAAGCTGGCCAAGCCGGTGGGGTCCACCTGATGGCGTCGGGAAACGGTCACGTGGGCAACCTCATGGAGGAGCGCCCGGTCAACACGTTGAGCGCCCTGGTCGCCAACAAGCCGGGCGTGCTGGCCCGTATCGCGCAGGTGTTCGCGCGGCGCGCCTACAACATCGAGTCGCTGGTGGTCTCGCCGGCCCACAACGGCGCCTACTCGCGGATGACGATCGGCGCGTCGGGCGATCCGCAGGGGCTCGACCAGATCATCAAGGGCGTCAACAAGCTGGTGGACGTCATCCACTGCTTCGACCACACCTTCGATCGCGCCGTGGTGCAGGAGCTGGCGCTGGTGAAGATCTCGTGTCAGTCCGATCAGCGCACCGAGGCGCTGCAGATCTGCGACCACTTCGACTGCACGACCGAGGACCTCACCGAGCATTCGATGATCCTCAAGTGCACGGGTTCGTCGGAGAAGGTCGACGCGCTGCTCGGCATGCTCGACAAGTTCGGGATCGTCGAGATGATCCGCACCGGCAAAGTTGTGATGGCACGGGGCGGGGAAGTAACCTGACGGGGTGAGCAGCGACCGGGCCGCTGGCGACGGAAGCCGGCGGCTGTTCCTGATCGACGGCATGCCGATCGTCTATCAGGCGTACTTCGTCTTCCTGTCCAACCCGCGCCTGACCTCGCGCGGCGTCAACACCTCGGCCGCCTTCGGCTACACCAACTCGCTTGTCAAGATCATCGAGGAGGAGCAGCCCACGCACATAGCGGTCGTGTTCGACGCCGCCGGCCGCAACCGCCGCCACGACGAATACGGCGAGTACAAGGCCCAGCGTGAGAAGGCCCCGGAGGAGATGCTGGACTCGCTCGACGATGTCCACGCCATCACCGCGGCGCTGCGCATCCCGGAGATCACCTGGTCCGGCGCGGAGGCCGACGACGTCATCGGCACCATCGCCGCGCAGGCCGAGGCGGCAGGCTTCCACACGTGGCTGGTGACGCCGGACAAGGACTTGGCGCAGCTCGTCACCGATCGCACCACGCTCTACCGGGTCAGCCGCACCCCCGGCAGCCCCGCGTCGATCTTCGGGCCGGCCCAGGTGCGCGAGCGCTGGGGCGTCGCCGACGTCTCGCAGGTGGTCGACGTGCTGGCGCTGGTGGGCGACTCGGTCGACAACATCCCCGGTGTTCCGGGCATCGGCGACAAGACCGCGCAAAAGCTGCTGGCGCAGTTCGGGACGGTCGAGGAGCTGATCGGGCGCGCCGGTGACCTCAAGGGCAAACAGCGCGAGCGGATCGAGCAGTTCGCGGAGCAGGCGCTGCTCTCCAAGCGCCTGGCGACCATCGACGTCGACCTCCCGGTGGAGGTCGACCTGGACAGCTTCGCCCGGCGCGATCCCGATCCGGACGCCACCATCGCCATCTTCGACCGGCTGGAGTTCCGGCTCCTCAAGGAACGGCTGTTCGGCGACGCCGGGGACGACTCTCCGGCAGCGCGCGGCATGGCCACCATCGAAGGCACGGAGCACGACTACCGGGTCGCCGCCACCGCGGCGGAACGGCAGGCCCTGGCCGCCGAGTTGCTCGCCGGGGAGGCGGTGGCGATCGATCTGCAGAGCACGGCGGGGGATCCGAAGCGCGCCCGCATCGCCGGCGTCGCGCTTGCTGCCGCCCCACACGCGGCCGCCTACGTACCGTTCCCGGCGGACGACCAGGCCGGCTACCGGCAGGCGCTCGACGACCTGCGGCCGGTGTTCGAGTCGGAGGCGGTGACCAAGGTCGGCCACTATCTCAAGCACGCCATGAGCGTGCTGGCCTGGCACGGCGTCCGGCTGGCCGGCACGGTGCGCGACACGCACGTCACCCACAGCCTCATCGACCAGGAGGGGCGCCATCGCCTGGAGCAGCTCGCCGAGCGCTACCTGGACTACTCGCCGATCCCGCTGTCCTCGCTGGTGGGGGAGGACGGCAAGGACCAGTTGCCGCTGCTGGAGGCCGACCCGGAGCGCCTGGCCGACTACGCCGCCGAGCGGGCGGACGTCGCCCTGCGCCTGCAGGCCGCGCTGGCCTCCGAGCTGGCCGACGCCGAGTACGAGGGGGTCTGCCACGACATCGAGAGCCCGCTGATCGGGGTGCTGGTGGAGATGGAGCATACCGGGGTCACCGTCGACGTCGACGTGCTGCATGAATACGCGGACCAGCTCGGCGCCGAGATCGCCGCGCTGGAGCAGGGGATCTACGAGGCGGCGGAAGGTGAGTTCAACCTCAACTCCCCCAAGCAGCTCGGCGAGATCCTGTTCGACCGGCTGCAGATCGACCCCAATCCCAAGAAGACCCGCACCGGTCAGTACATGACCAACGAGCAGCAACTCTCCCGCTACGCCGACCGCCACCCGATGATCCCGATGCTGCTCGACTACCGCATCGTGCAGAAGCTCAAGTCCACCTACGTGGACACGCTGCCGGCGGCGGTGTTCGAGCGCACCGGCCGCATCCACACCACCTTCAACCAGTTGGTGGCCGCCACCGGGCGGTTGAACTCGGAAGGCCCGAACCTGCAGAATATCCCGATCCGCACGGAAAAGGGGCGGGAGATCCGGCGGGCGTTCGTCCCGCGCGGACCCGACTACCTGCTGCTGTCGGCCGACTACTCGCAAATCGAGCTGCGCATCCTGGCCTCGATCGCGGGCGAGGAGTCGATGCTGGAGGACCTGAGCAGCGACGTGGACATCCACGCGGCAACTGCGTCGCGCGTGTACGGGGTGGCGCTCGACGAGGTCACCCTGGAGATGCGCAGCAAGTCCAAGATGGTCAACTACGGCATCGCCTACGGCATGTCCTCATTCGGACTGGCGCAGCGGCTGCGCATCGCCCGCAAGGAAGCGGCCGAGATCATCGAGCGCTACTTCACCCAGTACCCGAAGATCCGCGGCTACATGGACGAGGCGATCGCGTTCGCCCACGCCGCCGAGTACGTGCAGACCCTGAAGGGCCGGCGCCGCTTCCTGCGCGACATCAACTCCCGCAACCGCACCGCGCGCGCGGCCGCGGAGCGCATCGCCATCAACGCCCCGATCCAGGGCACCGCGGCCGACATGATCAAGATCGCCATGATCGACATCGCCCGCGAGCTGAAACGGCGCCGCCTGCGCACGCAGATGATCCTGCAGGTGCACGACGAGCTGGTGTTCGATCTGCAACGGGAAGAGCGCGAGGAGGTCGTGCCGCTCGTGCACGACCTGATGCGCGACGCGCTCCCCCTGGCCGCACCGATCGAGGTCGAAATCGGCGTCGGCTCCGACTGGCTCAGCGCCCACTGAGCTCCGCTCAGTCAGCGCACTGAGCTGGTTCAGCCGCTTACTGAGAGGCGTCTGGGACCCGTGATGGCGTCAGCCGCGGGCCGCCACTCCCGCGCCAGGCGCCGGGCCTCCGCCAGGGGGGCCGGGGAGAGACGAGCGGCAACCTGATCCCGGAACCGCTCGGCCGCTTCCCGCCGTTCGGGTGACTGGAACCGCGAGGCGGCGAGCTCGTACCACAGGTATGCCTCCGTGTTGTCCTGCCCCACGCCCAGTCCTTTGTCGTACATGTACCCGATCGAGAACTGCGCGTCGGCGGCGCCCCGTTCGGCGGCACGCCGGTACCAGTGGGCCGCTGCCGCATGGTCCTCGGCGACGCCCTGTCCGGCGAAGTACATGTTCCCGGTCGTGTACTGAGCCACGACATCTCCCTGTTCGGCGGCGCGCCGGAACCACTTTGCGACTTCCCTGGTCAGGGCCGGCGGGATGTCCTCGCCCGTCGTGTTGTTGACGATGTAACGGGCTTCGTCGTGTCCCTGTTCGGCGGCGCGCCGGAACCAGCTCATGGCGGCGGCATAGTCCTGGGAGACGCCGACGCCGACTCCGTACATGATCCCGACCCGGAACTGAGCGTCGGCGTGGCCTTCGTCCGCGATGCGGAGCAGCCACTTCGCGGCCTCGGCAAAGTCCTGAGGGACGCCCTGACCGTCGAGGTACATGGTCGCGAGCCGGGACTGGGCGTAGGCGTCGCCCTGCTCGGCGGCCGCAAGGAACCACTTCGCGGCTTCGTCGTAGTCCTGAGTTACGCCCTGACCGAGGTAGTAGCTGGCCCCCAGGCCGGACTGAGCGTCCCCGTCGCCCTGCTCGGCCGCCCGGCGGAACCACCTCACGGCCTCTGCCGCGTTCTGGTCCACGCCGAGGCCGTCGCGATACATGAAACCAAGCAGGGCCTGAGCGCGTACGTGGCCCTGCGCGGCGGCGCGGCCGAACCACGTGGCTGCCCGGGCCGTGTTCCGGGAAACGCCGGTCCCATCCAGGTACATGAGTCCCAGGTAGAACTGGGCGTAGGTGTAGCCCTGTTCGGCCGCCCGGCGGTACCAGATGGCGGCGGTCGCCAAGTCCCGGGATACCCCGCGTTCTCCTATGTGGTACGAGGCACCAAGGTAGTACTGAGCGTAGGAGTCGCCCTGCTCGGCCGCCCGGCGATACCACCGCAGCGCCTCCGTGTAGCTCTGGGCGACTCCCTGGCCTTCGGCGTACATGAGCCCGAGGCTGGCCTGAGCCTCCACATCGCCCTGCTCGGCCGCGCGCGAGTACCACGTCGCCGCTTCCGCAAGGTCCCGGGGTACGCCGAGGCCCAGGTAGTGCATGACCCCGACCCGGTACTGCGCTCGGGCGTCACCCTGTTGCGCCAGAGTCCTGAATCCGCGGTACGCCGTCGCGTAGTCCCCGCGCTCATAGGCCGTGACGGACGCACTCCAGGTCTGGGCGACCGCCGGCACGGCCGCTGTCAGCGCGAGCAAGAACAAAAGTGTTCGCAACACCCAGCGCGTCCTTTCCGATCTCGTTCCGCCCCGCATCGCTTCCTTCGTACGGCCCGACCGCGTAGCTTTGCTCACGCCTACTCCGATGCCTCCGTTTCTCCAGCCAGTGCGAGTACGCGGCGCCGAATTGCGTCCGACATCCACATACCCGTGCTCTCAAGCAGATCCACATGAGCGCCAATTCGCTCGACCAACCCTTGCGTTTTCGCTTCGATGAGAACCCTCAATGTTCCCCACACGGTGAGCCCGGCGGCATGCGCGATACTACGTGCGTGCTTGTCGTCCAGTAAGACGGTACACTCATCCTGCTCCAACGCCAAGGAAAGGACCGCCAGCTCGCCTGCTCCCAGATCCAGATTCAACCATTCGGAAGGGATCCTATGCAAGTCGACGATCTCTATCCACTCGTGACACTGCGGATCGGGGACGTCGTACCCTTTCTGTCGGCCGTCCGAAAGCTCCTGCGCCACGGCTTGGGGTATTCGGATTTCATTACACAGGACGTGCAGCCAATGGAGGCACTCTATGCGATGAAGATACAGCAATGGCGACGTGTTACTGATGAACTCAGCCACGCTCGCGTTCCAGGTCGCTCAACTCCGTCTCTAGCGGAAACACTTTGTAGCGCTCAAGCGTCAGCAGGAACTCGACCCGCGCCATCCCGGCGAGCTCCGCGGCTCGACCGGACGACAGACGCCCGAGTTCGTAGAGCTTTACCGCCGCGAGTATCCTGATTTCACGAGCAAAAGCGCGTTCGTCCGTTTTCTCGGTCAGTAGTACGCTCTCCGGAACATCTACTGAGATTCGTCGCGTTGTCATCCGTCCTTGCTCCTATTGGTCGATCGATCGTCCAAGCCGTCCGGATTTACGTTCCCCTAGCCGATACATTACATTGGCGAACGCGTCTGATGCGGCTTCGCATGCTGGAAATACGGCACGGATCACAATGATCTGATGCGTTCATCCTTGAGCCGATCCAGGAAGGAAAACTCTGGTGCGATGAGTTCGGTGTGGCCAACCGACGTATATATCTGCGCTCTGATCGATCTCAGGCGCTTGTCTGATACGCCGTCCAGATGTTCTCGAAATTCGTTGATCCCACCATGTTCGATGAGTCTCGGGAACTGATCCGGGGATGAGGATGGAGGAGGTAGCATTCCGAGCTGCTTCTTGCTCGTTCCCTTACCGATGGTCCAACCCCAGCCAACGACGTTAACAGGGCGCTCTCCGAGATTGGTCACCATTGCTGACAAGCACCCTTCCGTTTGGGATCCAATCCTATGTCGAAGACCGACATGAACTTTCAGTCGCACCTTCTCGGTGCGCCGAGCGAGCCATAGAGCAGTGAGGACCGCGGAAATCGTTCCTAGGCTCGCGATCCAGGTTCCGATCGTCCCCCAGAGCTGTATCTGCTGCTCAAATGACATGTAGTTCCTGATCAAACCATAGATCTGATCTCAAGATCGGCGACTCCTTGAGGAGCGGGAAATTCAATAACGTCGATCGCGACTTGAGCCAATTCCGGGTCTTCGCGCCAACGCCGCTTTCCCTTCACAGGCCATGGATCGGACCAGGCTTGCGAAGCAAAGCTCTTGCTGGAGCATGCTATTGTGGCTCGGTTACGGGCTGCCATTCGCGCGCCAGACGCTGAGCCTCGGCCAGCTCTGATGGCGAGACAATCGAGGCGATGTAGTTTCTGGAATCTACGGCAATTGCGCGCGAATCGGACTCCGGGAACCGCGACGCAGCCAGATTGTACCATTTGTGAGCCCGAACATAGTCCTGGGAAACCCCATCGCCGTTGTGGTACATGATTCCCAAGAGAAGTTGAGCGTGCTGAGCGATGGCGACATCCTGGTCGGCAGCACGACGATACCACTTCGCGGCTTCATCCAATTCTTGCCGCTGAAGGTATCCGGTTCCGAGGAGGACCTGAGCAGCCGATAGGCCTTGCGCTGCGGCAAGGCGTAGCCACGTATGAGCTGTCAAAGGGTCTTCGGCAACACCTTTCCCCAAGACGTACATCGTTGATAGACGAAATTGAGCGTAAGCGTCGTCCTGCACGGCGGCGGCGCTGAGCCACGTCATTGCTTCACCGTGGTCTTGAGGCACGCCGTGGCCGTCATAATACATGAGTCCGACGTAGGTTTGGGCGTAGGGATTGCCTTCTTCAGCGTGACTCCGGAACCCGCGGTATGCCGTCTCGTAGTCTCCGCGTGCAAACGCCGCGACGGCTTCGCTCCACGTTTGGGTGATTGCCGGCACCGCTGAGGCCGCCAGCAAGAGTAAGGCCGAGAGGATACCGATGCGACGTCGCGTTGTCATGAATGGAACTGCTATAGTCGGACTCGTGCCTCACTCCTGCCGAGCCTTCCACGCGCGGTACTGGGCGAATGTCTCCTCGTCCGGCGGGTAGTATTTGCCGGGTGAGAGGTTCTCCTCGTCCAGGCGGCGGCGGATCCACTCCTCCAGGTCGTCGCGCTCGATCGTCTGCTGAGCGATCTCGGGCGCGATCGAGCGCGGGATGACCACCACGCCGTCGTCGTCGGCGACCAGGTAGTCGCCGGGGCGGACCAGCACGCCGTCCACGGAGACCGCGTCGTTGGCGGTGTAGGGGTAGCCGAACTGCGTGCCCAGGGCCGCGGTCCTGCCCAGGCCCCAGAGTGAGACGCCGTAGTCCTTGACCGTGTCCATGTCGCGGATGCCGCCGTCGCAGATCAGGCCGTCGGCGCCCCGCTGCTTGAGCCGGAGGAACTTGATGTCGCCGCCGACCGACATCAGCGTTGAGCGCATCGCCTCCATGACGATCACGTCGCCCGGTCCGGCCTGCTCGAAGGCCACGTACTCCGCCGACTGCTCGCCGGGCGGCTTGTCGGCCACGCCGTCCGGCCGGGCGGGGACGAAGCGGACGGTCACCGCCCGCGCGACCAGCCGCGCGCCGGGATTCATGCTCCGTACGTTCGGCATGAACGTGTAGCGCGCGGCGTAGCCGGCGTGGGCCAGCGTGTCGACCACGGCGGTCGAGTTGATCAGCCGGAGCGCGGCGCGGGTCTCCTCGTCCAGAACGTGACCGGGCGTCGGTTGCACCAGCGCGTCCATCGGGTCAGTCCGGATTTTCCAGCGAATCGTAGAAGCGGATGATGTCGCCGCGGTGCTCGGACTCGTTGAACGCCATGCCCGCGCGCGGGTGCTGGTTGAGCACGCCGGTCATCATGTACGGGTAGTCGAAGCCCCACTTGAGCTTCTCGCGCAGCGGCTCGATGTGGTGCTGGATGCAGTGCAGCGCGGGCCGCAGGCGGAACTTGGGGTTGTGCAGGAAGCTGAGCAGCAGCTCCATCGGGCAGTTGCCGGCGCCGCGCCCCAGGCCGGCCATGCTCGCGTCCAGCCGGTTGGCGCCGCGGACGGTCGCCTGGATGGTGTTGGCGAAGGCGAGCTGCCGGTTGTTGTGCGCGTGCATGCCGACCAGCTTGCCGCCCTCGTCGCAGTACGGCTGAAAGATCTTCATGTAGTCGTCGATGTGCTCCGTGTACAGCGCGCCGAAGCTGTCCACGATGCAGATCACCTCGACTTCGGAGCGGGCCACCAGCGCCAGCGCCTCGTGCAGCTCCCGGTCGTTCACGGTGGACAGCGCCATCAGGTTGAGGCTGGTCTCGTAGCCCTTGTCGTGGGCGTCCTTGATCATGTCCAGCGCCAGCGGAATCTGGTGGATGTAGGTGGCGATGCGGATCATGTCGATCACGCTCTCCGATTTGGGGAGGATGTCCTCCTGGTAGTCGCTCTTCTCGGCGTCGGCCATCGCCGCGATCTTCAGCGCCGTGTCGTTGTCGCCGACGATGCGGCGCACGTCGCTCTCCTGGCAGTGCTTCCACGGCCCGAACTCGCCGGGCGGGAACTGCTCGCGGGAGTTGATGTAGCCGATCTCCATGTAGTCGATGCCGCTCTCGACGCACGCCTGGTACACGCCGCGCACGGTCTCGTCCGAGAACTGATGGTCGTTCATCAGGCCGCCGTCGCGGATGGTGCAGTCCAGCACCTTGATCTCGGGGCGGTACGACATCCAGCCCGCAGTACCTGCCTGCGGCTCGCTTTCACTCACGTTTCGGTCTCCTCGGAAGATTGTAGCACGGCCGCAGATGTCGCCCCATGCAGCAGATAGTGGTCGGCCAGCACCAGCGCCACCATGGCGTCCACCAGCGGCACGGCGCGCGGCAACACGCACGGGTCGTGGCGGCCGCGGCCCTTGATGGTGGTGGGTCTGCCGTCCACGTCCACCGTCTCCTGCTCCCGCAGGATGGTCGCGGTCGGCTTGAACGCGGCGCGGACGACGATGTCCTCGCCATTGGTGATGCCGCCCTGCACCCCGCCGGAGTGGTTGGTGCGGGTGCGGACGCGGCCGTCCTCGGCATAGAACGGGTCGTTGTGGGTCGAGCCGGTCAGCAGCGTACCGCCGAACCCGGAGCCGATCTCGAACCCCTTGCATGCCGGCAGCGACAGCAGCGCCCGGCCCAGCTCGGCCTCCAGCTTGTCGAACACGGGCTCGCCCAGGCCGGGTGGGACGCCGCGCACGAGCGTCTGCACGACGCCGCCGAGCGAATCGCCGTCCTTGCGGGCGGCGCCGATGCGCTCGACCATCCGCTCCGCCGCCGCCGGGTCCGGACAGCGGGTGGGCGTCGCCTCGATGGCGGCGCGGTCGAGCCGCGTGTGGTCGACCTCCGCCTCGATCGACTGCACGCGGGCGACGTAGGACAGTACCTCGGTGCCGCAGCGCTCGCGCAGCAGCTTCTGGGCGATGGCGCCGGCGGCCACTCGGCCCACGGTCTCGCGCGCGCTGGCGCGCCCGCCGCCGATCCAGGCGCGGATGCCGTACTTGCGCTCGTAGGTGTAGTCGGCGTGCGATGGGCGATAGGCGTGGCGCACGTCCTCGTAGTCCTGCGGCTTGGCGTCGGTGTTGCGCACCAGCACCGCGATCGGCGTGCCCAGCGTGCGCCCCTCGAACACCCCGGAGAGGATCTCAGCCCGATCGGCCTCGCGGCGCTGGGTGGTCAGCGCGCTCTGCCCCGGGCGCCTGCGGTCCAGCTCCGCCTGCAGGTCGGCCTCGGCCAGCTCCAGCAGGGGCGGGCAGCCGTCGATCACCGCGCCCACGGCGGGCCCGTGCGACTCGCCGAAGGTGGTGACCCGGAACAGGTGCCCGAAGGTGTTGCCCATGACGCGCGATGGTGGCGGCACGTTCGCGCGTGGTCAATCGCGCGCACTGCCTGATCAACGCGGACGCCGTTCGTTCGGATCAGATTGGGCGTCTGCCGGTCACAGTGGGTCGCCGATCTCCGGTGCTTGGGTCCCGATCGTCTTGAGGTCTTCCCCCACGATGATCCGCCCGTCATAGATGTCGGCGATCTCTTTCACGATGCGCTCGCGCACTCCGTCCGCGTCGACCTGCCGTGTCATGTGCGTCAGCACC
Source organism: Spirochaetia bacterium (assembly GCA_965208175.1). Taxonomy (GTDB): domain Bacteria; phylum Spirochaetota; class Spirochaetia; order SZUA-6; family Bin103; genus CATQHW01. The sequence continues at coordinate 1,314,905 of CBDBOG010000003.1, forward strand.
AGCGTGCCCACGCCGGCGCGTTGCGCGTGCTCGGCCGCATGCCTGTGGCCGGCGGTACCCCAGCTCATCGCCTGGTTGTACTCCGTTCCGCTCACGTAGTGGCACATGTGGATCAGGATGTCCGCCCCCCGGGCCAGCTCGACCAGGGCGTCGCACGGTCCCGTGTCGCCGCTGTACACCAGCGATCCCTCGTCGCAATCGAGGCGGTAGGCGAGCGAGATCAACTGCGGCTGCGTGTGCGGAGTCTCGAAGGCGCGAACCGTCCAGCCGCCGCCTTCCACCGTCGAGCCATGCTGCAGTTCCGTGACCCGTGGCTGCGGACGGGCTCGCGCGCCGGTGCCGCCGCGGGCGTGATACAGGGCGACGCTGGACGCATTCTGGGTGCGCGCGTCGCTGTCGCCCGCGAAGACGCCGTCCTCGCCGAACAGCAGCGCGAAGATGCGCCTGACCGGCTGCGGACCGTACACGGGAATGTCCGGGATCCTCCCGGCGCCCTGATCCCAGCGGCGCAACACCAGCGACGCGACGTCCGTGAAGTGGTCGTAGTGGAAGTGCGTCAGGAACAATTGCGTCACGTCCGTGACCGGGATGCCGGCCTGCAGCATGCGGGCGTGGGCTCCCGGGCCGTGATCGAAAACGAACGTGTCATTGGCGATCCGGACGACATAGCCCGAACCGGCTCGTTTCGCCGAGGGGGCGGGGACGCCGGTGCCGAGCAGCGTGAGCTTCATCTGACGCCTTCGGTGTTGATCAACGGGCGCGATGGTGGCCGCCTGATGAGTGCGCGGTCAATCGCCGCCGGATCCGGAGTCATGCGAGGCTAAGTGCTCTCGCCAAAATAAAGTGGTCGAAAGGAGGAGCCGATAATCTACTCAGCGACAGTGAACCCCGTCCTCACCGAAGCGGTCAAGACCAAGTTCGCCGCCCTTGATCCGTGGTTCGACGAGCGCCTTCGGCGACGCTGGGCGGCGGTCGAGGCGCGCCAGATGGGCCGCGGCGGCATCGCCTGTGTGGCCGCCGCCACCGGTCTGTCACGCACCACCATTCACACCGGGCTGAAGGAACTTGATGCCAACGAAACAGCCGGTGCGCGACCCGACACCGCGCGCCTGCGACGACCGGGCGCGGGCCGCAAGCCGTTGACCGCCGGCGACCCGAAGCTGGCGCGGGCGCTGGAACGGCTGGTCGATCCGGTCACCCGAGGCGATCCGATGGGGCCGTTGCTGTGGACCTGTAGCAGCGCCGCGCGGTTGGCCGCGGAACTGACTGCCGCCGGTCATCCGGTCAGCGAGCGGACCGTCAACCGGCTGCTGCACGAGTTGGGTTATAGCCTGCAGGCCAACCGCAAGACGCTGGAGGGCGCCCAGCATGCCGACCGCGACGCGCAGTTCAAGCAAATCAACCGTCGAGTGCGCGCCTTTCAGGCCCTGCGGCAACCGGTAGTTTCTGTGGACACCAAGAAAAAGGAGCTGATAGGGGCGTTTCACAACGGCGGCCGAGAGTGGCGTCCGAAGCGCCAACCGGAGCGGGTCAAGGTGCACGATTTCGTCGACAAGGAGCTGGGCAAAGCAATCCCGTACGGGGTCTACGACGTGACCCGTGACAGCGGCTGGGTGAGCGTCGGTGAGGATCACGACACGGCGGTGTTCGCCGTGGAGACGCTGCGGCGGTGGTGGCTCCGTATGGGCCGGGCGGCCTATCCGTTGGCGAAGCGGTTACTGATCACCGCCGACGGAGGCGGCTCGAACGGCAGCCGCAGTCGGCTGTGGAAGGTGGAGCTGCAGAAGTTCGCCGACGCCACCGGGCTACGCATCTCGGTGTGTCACTTTCCGCCGGGGACGAGCAAGTGGAACAAGATCGAGCATCGGATGTTCTGCCACATCACCGAGAACTGGCGTGGGCGGCCGTTGGTGAGCCGGGAGGTGGTGGTGAACCTGATCGGGCATACGAGGACCAAGAGCGGCTTGACGATCCGCTCGGAGTTGGACCACAACAGCTACCCGACGGGGCAGTCGGTGAGCGACGAACAGATGCAGGCGCTGAACCTCAAGCGTGACACGTTTCACGGCGAATGGAACTACATGCTGACTCCCAGACAGGAGTAAACGACCAATTTATTTTGGCGAGACTCCTAACGCTCTTCCGGCAGGATGTGATGGAGGTGAACAAGCGGGCGGGTATCCTCTCGTTTCGCCTGGCCGGCACCGACGGCGTGTCGCTGGAGGCGTTCAAGTGGGCGGAGGTGCTCGGCCGCCTGGGCTACGAGAGCCACTATTTCGGCGGCGAACTGCAGACGCCGCCGGCGCGCTCGTTCCCGTGCCCGCTTGCCCACTTCCGGCATCCGGAGGTGGAGGAGATCACCGCCGCCTGCTTCGGCTGCGACGTCCGCGACGGACGGATCACCGGCCGCATCCACGAGCTGCGCGCCCTGCTCAAGCGCAGCGTCCACGACTTCCTGGCGCGGTCGCGGATCGAGCTGCTCGTGGTGGAGAACGTCCTGGCGATCCCGCTCAACGTGCCGCTCGCCCTGGCGGTGACCGAGGCGATCGCCGAGACCGGCATCCTCACCATCGCCCACCACCACGACTTCCACTGGGAGCGCAAGCGATTCGTGCGCAACTGCATCGGCGACTTCCTGCGGTGGGCCTGTCCGCCGACGCTGCCCTCGATCCAGCACGTGGTCATCAACTCCGCGGGCCGCCACCAGTTGGCGCTGCGCACCGGCGCCACGGCGACCCTCATCCCGAACGTCATGGACTTCGCCGCCGAAGCGCCGCCGGTCGACGCGTACGCCGCCGATGTGCGTGACGCGCTCGGGCTCGGCGACGAGGAGCTCCTGATCCTGCAACCGACGCGGGTGCTGCAGCGCAAGGGCATCGAGCACGCCATCGAGCTGGTGCGGCGACTCGACCGGCCGGCCAAGCTCGTGATCTCGCACGCCGCCGGTGACGAGGGGCGCGAATACGAGGTGCGTATCCGCGAGTACGCGCGCCTGCTCGGCGTCAATGCGCTGTTCGTCAGCGACATCATCGACGTGCGGCGCGGCACCACCGAAGACGGCCGCAAGGTGTACGCCCTGGCCGACGTCTACCCGCACGCCGACCTGGTGACCTATCCGTCGCTGTTCGAGGGTTTCGGTAACGCCTTCCTGGAGGCCATCTACTTCCGCAAGCCGCTGGTCGTGAACCGCTACTCGGTGTACACCCACGACATCGAGCCGCTCGGCTTCCGCACCATCGAGATGGACGAGTTCGTCAGCGATGACACCGTGCGCGAGGCGCGCCGCTACCTGACCGACCCCGCCCTGCGCGCCGAGGCCGCCGAGCACAACTACCGCATCGCCCGCACCTATTACTCCTACGAGACCCTGGAGGAGCGCCTCCGCCTGGTCCTGAGCATGTTCTGAGGCGAGGCCTGGTTGCGTGGCTACGGCGAGCACGAGGGACGAGTTGCTGGAAGAGATCCGGGATGCGACCGAGCTCCACATCGAAGGGATGCGTGAAGATGGCGAACCCATCCCACAGCCCCAAGCCACAGCCGATGTAGTGGAAGTGTCAGCGGCAGCAAGCCGCTGACGGTGAGTAGACAAGCGCCATGGCACGCGGACGACCCGGAGCACACAGGGCCGAGGAGAGCGAAGCCGCTTCCGCCCGAGCCCCCACGACGAGATACCAGGCCGAGCTGTGGCGCATGGCCGTGCGCTGCGGGGCTCGATCGACGCGTGCTTCTACTTCACCGTTTCGATCAACGCTATGTCACGGCGCAGCATTTCGTTGACAAGCTGAGAGACTTCCATGCCCTTTGATTCTGCCCGTTCATCAAAATAGCGCTGGACGTCTTCCTCCAGATAAACCGGGAGAATGAGTCGGGTGTCTTCGTGATGGAACTTCCCACGCTCACCCTTCGAAAAGTCATACTCCTGTCTCATGGCTCTCCTCGTACTGTCGTCGTTCACGCCTCGTGGCCGGCCTGGCCGAGATGATCCTCACCGCGGTCTCCCGTAGGTGGTGCGGAGCCTGTTTCTGACGCCAAGCCGACGGGGTAGAGTGTACTCGACGCGCCTCAGTGCGCGCGATGGGAGTGGTGTAGACCAGCGTCATGGCACGGGGACGACCGAGAGCGCAGAAAGCCGAGGGAGGAGGATCGGGCACCGCCCAAGCCGCCACGACCGGGTATGAGGCCGAGCTGTGGCGCATGGCCGACGCCTTGCGTGGCTCGATGGACGCTGCGGAGTACAAGCACGTCGTCCTGGGCCTGATCTTCCTCAAATACATCTCCGATGCATTCGAGGAGCGGCACGCCCAACTCGAACGCGAGCAGGCCGAGGGCGCCGACCCCGAGGATCCGGACGAGTACCGCGCGGAAAGCATCTTCTGGGTCCCGCGTGAGGCGCGCTGGAGCCATCTCAAGGCACAGGCGAGGCAAGCCACCGTCGGCCAGCTCGTCGACGATGCGATGGCCGCGATCGAGCGCGACAACCCGGCGCTCAAGGACGTGCTGCCCAAGGACTACGCCCGCCCGGCCCTCGACAAGCAGCGGCTCGGCCAGCTCATCGACATGATCAGCAACATCAAGGTGGGCGACCGGGATGCCCGCTCGAAGGACGTGATCGGGCGGGTCTACGAGTACTTCCTGTCCCAGTTCGCCAGCGCAGAGGGCAAGAAGGGAGGCGAGTTCTACACCCCGCGCTGCGTCGTCAAGCTCCTGGTCGAGATGCTGGAGCCCTACCGGGGCCGCGTCTACGACCCCTGCTGCGGCTCCTCCGGCATGTTCGTGCAGTCGGTCGAGTTCATCCGCGCCCACACCACCGGCAACGGCAACGGCGGCAGGGCGCGCGGCGACATCTCCGTGTACGGCCAGGAGTCCAACTACACGACGTGGCGCCTCGCCAAGATGAACCTCGCCATCCGCGGCATCGAGGGCCAGGTCGCGCACGGCGATACCTTCCACGACGACCGCCATCCCGACCTCAGGGCCGACTTCATACTGGCCAATCCCCCGTTCAACGTCTCAGACTGGGGCGGCGAGCGGCTCGCAGAGGACAAGCGCTGGCGCTATGGCGTCCCGCCACAAAGAAATGCCAATTTCGCCTGGGTGCAGCACATCATCCACCACTTGGCGCCCGATGGGACTGCCGGCTTCGTGCTCGCCAACGGTTCCATGTCATCCAGCCAGTCCGGCGAGGGAGAAATCCGCAAGAACCTGATCGAGACCGATCTGGTCGACTGCATGGTGGCACTGCCGGGCCAGCTCTTCTATTCGACGCAAATCCCCGCCTGCCTCTGGTTCCTCGCCCGCGATCGTCACGGCGGTACGTTCCGTGACCGTCGCGGTGAGGTGCTGTTCATCGACGCTCGCAAGCTCGGCCACATGGTCGACCGCACCCACCGCGAGTTGACGGACCAGGACATCGCCCGCATCGCCGACACGTACCATTCCTGGCGCGGAGAAGAAGCAGCCGGCGACTACGCTGATATTCCGGGCTTCTGCAAGAACACGGCGCTGGAGGAGGTGCGCAAGCACGGCCACGTACTCACACCCGGCCGTTACGTCGGAGTGGAGGCACTCAAAGACGATGGCGAGCCTTTTGAGCAGAAGATGCGGAGGCTGGTCGCCGAGCTGGAAGTTCAGCGTGCCGACGGAGCACGGCTCGATGCCACCATCGCCGAGAATCTCAAGGCACTCGGCTTCGGCCTGACGGAGAGCGGGGGTGTGTCTGATGGTGACCGCGCATGATCGACTACGGCAAGTTCCAGCTATCGCTGAAGCGTTTGGCGGAGCAATACGAGAACCATCAGCATGGCAGTCCCGAGCGCTCCGACCTGGACCGCGAGGGAATCGCGGAGTCGGTCATCCAGCGTTTCGAAACCTGCTACGACTGCCTGGAAGGTATTGAAGAGGTATCCGACCGAGGAACTCGGTGTCGCGGAAGCTCCCAACAGCCCCAAGCCCATCTTCAGACTCGCCCATGAGAACGAGCTGCTCGCATCGGCGTTGGAACAGTGGCTGAGCTACGCCGACGCTCGAATCGATACGTCTCACGACTACGACGGCGAGAAGGCGCGAAGTTGCCTCGCATTGGTTCCTGACTTCGTAGACGACGCTATCGGCCTCTACCAAACCATGAGCGGAATGACATGGACGTAGGCAATGCTGTCGACATCACAGCCGAGCAGCGCAGTACAGTTCTTGCCCTGCTGGAGCGGCATCTGCCGGGTACGACAGCCTGGGTCTACGGCTCGCGCGCGAAGTGGACGTCGAACCCGCAATCCGATCTTGATCTGGTCGTATTCTCCGAACCGGAACAACGGCGCCAAGTAGGCGACCTGCGGGAGGCGTTCGACGAAAGCACCCTGCCGTTCCGGGTCGACCTGTTTGTATGGGATGACGTGGCGGATAGCTTCGGCGACGAAATAGAACGAGATCATGCGGTCCTGGTTGAGACGGACTTGCAGAACGAAATCCCGGAATGGTGCGAGGCAGCATTGGGCGATGTGGTTCGTTTTCTTTCGGGCGGAACCCCGTCGATGAGAGAACCAGCATATTGGAACGGTTCGATACCATGGGTATCGGCAAAGGACATGAAGCGTTTCCGCCTGCGCGACACTGCGGATCACATAACCGACGAAGGTGTTGCCAATGGCACGAGGTTGGTCCCGACTGGCTCCGTCTTACTTCTCACCAGAGGTATGACGTTGCTCGACAGGTTGCCGGTTTGTGTGACGGAGTCACCCATGACATTCAACCAGGATGTGAAGGCTTTGCGGCCCGAGTCGGAGATCGATCTTGGGTTCTTGCCATACCTCATTCTTGGCAACAAGCACCGCATGTTGAGCCTCGTAGATCTTGCGGGACATGGCACGGGTCGGCTCAGCAGTGAGGATCTAAAGAGCTTGATGGTACGGTTGCCTCCCCGCCCTGAACAGCGAGCCATCGCGCACATTCTCGGGACGCTCGACGACCGGATCGAGCTGAACCATCGGATGAACGCCACGCTGGAGGCGATGGCGCGAGCGCTGTTCAAGTCCTGGTTCGTCGACTACAACCCCGTCCGCGCCAAGATGGAAGGTCGGGACACCGGGCTTCCGACTGAGATCGCGGATTTGTTTCCCGATCGATTGGTGGACTCCGAGTCGGGAGAGGTGCCGATGGGCTGGGAAACTGGCGTTTTTGCCGAGGCTGTCGAGATTCTCAGCGGTGGGACGCCACGTACGTCGGTGAACCACTATTGGGGTGGAGACATCCCATGGTACACTCCTAAGGACGCTCCCGCGCCTTCCGATGTGTTCGTGGTAGGGACTGAGAAAACCATCACTCAGGCGGGTGTCGACAATAGTTCAACGACCGTGCTGCCTGCCGGAACGACGGTGATTTCCGCGCGCGGCACGGTAGGGCGGCTGGCTTGTTTGGGAATGCCGATGGCGATGAATCAGACCTGCTACGGTATACGGGGGGCCGACGCGTATCAGAGTCAGGACTACTTCGTATACTGGCTCCTTAGAGGCACAGTCGAGGAGTTGCGCAGCCGAACCCACGGTACCGTCTTCGACACGGTCACACGGCAGACATTCGCGTCCGTCAACCTGCCTCTTCCGCCGGCAAATGTCGCGAAGGAATTCGAGTTAGCAGTGTCGCCTATCATGGGCCGGATCCTGAGTAACCTGCACCAGGTCGGCGTCCTCACTGTTCTTCGGAACACGCTGCTCCCAGACCTGGTCTCCGGAAAGCTCCAGACGGTGGCGGTTGCTGAGCTCGCAGGTCGATGGCGTCTTGCGTGACGACGAACAGGAGTCGCGAGACTCTCCGAATGACGATGAGTAGACATCAGGAACAAGGTCCATCGCCTCGTTCCGGTTACGGGTGGTGAGGAAGTGAAACCGTTTCTTGGCTGCAATCTGGTCCGAGGAGTGTAGACCGTGGCGACTCTGCACCGACTCACCGTTCGTGGTTTCAAGTCGATCCGGTCGCTGGAAGAATTCGAGGTGCGCGGAGTCAACGTGCTCATCGGGGCGAATGGCGCAGGCAAGAGCAATTTGCTGGACGTGTTCCGTTCGGTGTCCGAACTGGCGGGCGGCCGATGGCAGGTCCATGTCCAGCAGGAGGGCGGAGCGGATGCATTGCTGTATGGAGGGCGAAGGAAGACTCGAAATCTGGAGATAGCACTGTCATTCGATCGGGGACACTATTACTACAGCTTCTCAGCGGAGGCTGCGGGTGACGATCTCGTTCTGGGCAGGGAGTGGCTGTCTCCCGGCGCGGCACGGGCGGCAGAACCTGTGACGGCGCGAAGGCTGTTGTCCGGTCGGTCATCCCGGTGGTCGACGGAGGCCGTGAGTGACCATCTCGATGACTTGGCTATCTACCGGCTTTCGACGTATGCCCTATCAGGGATCAGGGACTGGCGTGCGTACCATTTTGGTGACACGAGCCGCGTGAGCGGGATGCGTTGTCCGCAGGAGGTGCGCGACAACCTGCGCCTGAAGGCGGATGGCAGCAACCTGGCCCCGTTTCTGCGATTCCTGCGTGAGCGTCATCCGCGCAGACTTCAGGACATCGTGAAGACGGTGCGGATCGCCGCGCCGTTCTTTGGAGACTTCGTGTATCGCAAGGACGTCGAGGAGCGTGTCGAGCTGGAGTGGTACCACCGGGATGATCGGGACACACCGCTGGGCCCGGGGCAGATTTCGGACGGGTTGCTCCGATTTGTCTGTGTGGCGACGGTGCTACTCCAGCCGCCCGAATTGCAGCCTGACCCGATCATGATCGACGAACCGGAGTTGGGGTTGCATCCGTCGGCGCTCACACTGCTCGCCGAGATGGTTCGAGGCGCCAGCCAGGCGCGGAGGGTAATCCTCTCCACTCAATCAGCCGACCTTGTCAGCGAGTTCGATCCGGAAGAGGTCGTCGTGGTCAATCGCAGAAATGGCGAGTCATTGTTCGAGCGGCTGGACTCGGATCAACTCACAGACTGGTTGGAGAACTATACCGTCGGAGACTTGTGGAAGGCGAACGTGGTCGGCGGCGGCCCGGATCGGTGAGACGCGTGATCATAACATGCGAGGGGCAAACCGAGCAGGCGTTCGTAACACAGGTCCTCGGTCAGGCTCTTGCGGAGCAAGCGCTGTACCTCGAACCTCGGCTTGTTCCTACATCAGCGGGCGCTCGCGGAGGTGCGCTCAGCATGCAACGGATACTGCGGTTCCTGCGTGATACGCTGCGTCAACAACGAGATACCTACGTGACGACGTTCTTCGACCTGTATGGACTGCCATCCGACGTTCCCGGATCTGCGGTCTCCCCGGCGGATCCCCTGGAGCATGCAGCGGCTATCGAGGCGGCACTGCATGAGGAGGTGGTACGCGTGGTGAGATGCCGCCCGGATCGGTTCCTGCCGCATATTCAGCCGTACGAATTCGAGGCGCTGCTGTTCTCGGATACGTCGCACTTTGCGCGGGAGCAGCCGGAGTGGGAACAACCGGCCAACGAGCTTGCCGCTGCCCGGCGTGCAGCCGCCAGCCCGGAACACATCAATGATGGCCCGGATACCCATCCGTCGGCGCGCCTGAACCAACTTCCGGGATACCACAAGGTACGCGACGGTACGGCCGTTGCAGAGCGCATAGGGTTGGACCGCATTCGCAGGGAGTGTGCCCATTTCGGCGAATGGCTCACCCGCCTGGAATCCCTACCGGTGCTGGGGTAGTCGATGCCGATCGTGACGGAATCGATGGTGGAGGATGCTGCGCTCGATTGGTTTCGGGCGCTCGGATACCAGGTCCAGGGCGGCCCGGACATGTCGCCGGGACCGGATTCGCTCTACTACCCACTGCGCGCGAGCCACGCGGACACGGTGCTGACGAGCGCCGTGCGCGGCTCACTGCGCCGGCTCAACTCCGATCTGCCCGAGGAGGCGCTCGACGATGCGCTGCGCAGGCTGACGCGCCCGGAAGGCTCGACGTTGGAGGCGCGCAATCGCTCGTTCCACCGCATGGTGGTGAACGGGGTGAATGTCGAGTACCGGGACCCGGACGGTGCCGTGCGCGGCGCCCAGGCGAGCGTGGTCGACTTCGATGAGCCGGATGCGAACACGTGGTCGGCTATCAACCAGTTCACGGTCTCAGAGAACGGGAACACCCGCCGGCCCGACATCGTGGTATTCGTCAACGGGCTGCCGTTGGCCGTGATCGAGCTCAAGAATCCGGCCGATGAGAACGCCACGATCTGGTCGGCGTTCCACCAGTTGCAGACCTACAAGGTGGAGCTGCCATCGCTGTTCGCCTGTAACGCGGTGCTCCTGGTGTCGGACGGCCTGCAGGCGCGGCTCGGGACCCTCTCCGCCGGCCGCGAGTGGTTCAAGCCGTGGCGGACCATCGGCGGCCAGGAACTGGCGCCGGCCTTCTACACCGAGCTTCAGGTGGCGATCGAGGGCGTCTTCGAGAAGCGCCGCTTCCTGTCGCTGCTGCGGGACTTCATCGTGTTCGAGGACGACGGCGGCACGCTCGTCAAGAAGATGGCCGGCTATCACCAGTTCCACGCGGTGGAGGCTGCGGTGGGCGAGACCCTGCGCGCAGCGGCGCTGCAGCAGGAAGCGCAGCGGGTCGCCGAGACGGGCGGTCGGTACGAGGCCGGCAGACAGCCGGGCGGCGATCCCGGCGATCGGCGGATCGGCGTCGTCTGGCACACGCAGGGCTCGGGGAAGAGCCTGACCATGGCCTTCTATGCCGGGCGCATCATCCGCGAGCAGGCGATGGCCAACCCGACCATGGTGGTGCTGACCGACCGCAACGACCTGGACGACCAGCTCTTCGGCACCTTCGTGCGGTGCCACGATCTGCTGCGCCAGCCGCCGGTCCAGGCGGTAAGCCGGGCGGACCTGCGCGCCAAACTCGCCGTCCAGGCCGGCGGCGTCGTGTTCACCACCATCCAGAAGTTCTTCCCGGAGGAGAAGGGCGACCGTCACCCGCGGCTCTCCGATCGGCGCAACATCGTCGTCATTGCCGACGAGGCGCACCGCAGCCAGTACGACTTCCTCGACGGCTATGCGCGCCACATGCGCGACGCGCTGCCCAACGCCTCGTTCATCGGCTTCACCGGGACGCCGATCGAGCTTCAGGACGCCAACACCCGTGCCGTGTTCGGGGACTACATCAGCGTCTACGACATCCAGCGCGCGGTCGAGGACCGGGCGACGGTGCCGATCTACTACGAGAGCCGGCTCGCCAAGCTGGCGCTCGACGAGGGCGAGCGGCCGACGATCGACGCAGGCTTCGAGGAAGCGACCGAGGGAGAAGAGGTCGATCGCAAGGAGAAGCTCAAGACGAAGTGGGCGCAGCTCGAAGCGGTCGTCGGGGCGGAGAGGCGCCTGAAGCTCGTCGCCGGGGATCTCATCGCGCACTTCGACCAGCGTCTCGAAGCCATGGACGGCAAGGCGATGGTCGTCTGCATGAGCCGGCGCATCTGCATCGATCTCTATCGCGAGATCACTCGCCTGCGCCCGGACTGGCACGACGAGGACGACGACAAGGGACGGCTCAAGGTGGTCATGACCGGCTCCGCCTCCGATCCGCTCGACTGGCAGCCGCACATTCGCAACAAGCCCCGGCGGGAGGCGCTGGCGAAACGGTTCCGGGACCCGTCGGACCCGCTGCAGGTGGTGCTGGTGCGCGACATGTGGCTTACCGGCTTCGATGCGCCGAGCCTGCACACGATGTACGTCGACAAGCCGATGCGGGGCCACGGGCTGATGCAGGCGATCGCGCGCGTCAACCGGGTGTTCCGGGACAAGCCGGGCGGCCTCGTCGTCGACTACCTCGGGCTCGCGCACGAGCTCAAGCGCGCGCTCGCGACCTATACCGAGAGCGGCGGCACCGGGCAGACCGCGCTGAATCAGGCCGAGGCGGTGGCCGTGATGCTGGAGAAGTACGAGATCTGCTGCGGCCTGTTCCACGGCTTCGATCGCTCCCGGTGGACAACTAGGACGCCGCAGGAGCGCTTGGCGCTGCTGCCGGCGGCGCAGGAGCACATCCTGGCCCAGGAGAGCGGGAAGGAGCGATGCGTCCAGGCAGTGCGTGACCTGTCGCGAGCCTTCGCGCTCGCCGTACCGCACGACGACGCGATGCGCATCCGCGACGACGTGGCGTTCTTCCAGGCCGTCCAGTCCGTGCTGAGCAAGCGAGCCGCAGCCGAGGCGTGGCCCGAGGAAGAGCTTGAGCACGCCGTACGCCAGATCGTGTCGCGGGCGGTGGCGTCGGAGGGCGTGATCGACATCTTCGCCGCCGCCGGCCTGGAGAAGCCCGACATCTCGATCCTGTCGGACGAGTTCCTGGCCGAAGTGCGCGGCATGCAGCGTCGCAACCTCGCCGTCGAGCTGCTGCAAAAGCTGCTCAAGGGAGAGCTTGCCGCCCGCCGGCGCAAGAACGTCGTGCAGGCGCGGTCGTTCGCGGAGATGCTGGAGGAGACCCTCCGCCGCTACCAGAACCGGGCGGTCGAGGCCGCGCAGGTGATCGAGGAGCTGATCGAGCTTGCCCGCGAGATGCGTGAGGCCAACGCCCGCGGGGACGAACTCGGGCTGTCCGAGGACGAGCTTGCCTTCTTCGACGCGCTCGAAACCAACGACAGCGCCGTGCAGGTGCTGGGCGACGACACGCTCCGCGACATCGCCCGCGAACTGGTCGACACCGTGAGGCGCAACGTCACCATCGACTGGACGCTCCGCGAGAACGTCCGCGCCAACCTCCGCCGGCTGGTCAAGCGCATCCTGCGGAAGCACGGCTACCCCCCCGACAAGCAGGAGAAGGCCACGCAAACGGTCCTGGAACAGGCTGAGGTCATCTCAGCCGGCTGGGCCGCTTGAACCCAAACGCCGCGTCAGGCTTGGTGCGAGGGATGTCGATCCTTCTGGAGTCACGCCCAGAAGGGCGGACTTGCCGACGTCTCGCCGGTAGCAGATCGTAGTGGGCAGTGATGACGACCGAAGCCATGTCACGGGCCCGACCGACAAGGCAGAAAGCCCAGGGAGGCGAGGCCGACACTGCCCAGGGCGCCATGACGCGTACGAGCGACAGATGATAATTGAAGTTGCTTCGGAGACCGTCAAGAAACTCATTGGCGGCTAACCTCGGAGAGAGTGCCTATGCCAGCAAATACAACACATCCTGCTGTCTCCGGATACCAACCTCCAGACGATCAGATCAAGGTATGGCGATATATGGACTTGCCGAAGTTCATCGACTTCCTTCAAACAAATTTGCTCCATCTAGGCAGGGTGAGCGCGTTCAAGGATTACTTCGAAGGAACCTATCCGCAAGGCGCGGCCGCCACATCACGAGAGCTTATGAAGGGGCTAGTTAGCGCTGAAATATTGACCGAAATGACAATGGCAGCCAAGAACGCCATGCGCCTCTATTCCTCGTACATAAGGAAGGTTCTTGGCGAGCGCATGTATGCCAGTTGTTGGTACTCCGGCGACGCGGAGAATGCGCTTATGTGGCGCGCATACGGTGGGAGCGGATTAGGCGTAGTGATTCAAAGCACATACGCGAAGGTGCGGGACAACATCCCTGCAAACTTGGAATTCCCGGTTTGCATAGGCCAAGTTCGATATATGGATTACATCGCTGACGGGCATCCGGGCTTCAATACTTCGATTCCTCTCGAAACATATTTGAACAAGCGGAAGGAATATGCAAGCGAGCGAGAAGTGCGGCTGCTGTCGATGTTTAACGTCGGTGACCCGCAGCCGCCGGGTATTTTGGTAGACTTTGATTTCAAGTCGGTAGTAGAGAGCGTGCGCATCTATCCCGGCGCTCCTGCATGGATACTGAATATGCTGAATAGGTTGGTGGAAAGCCGCAGTATAAAGATCGGCGTTGAACGATCCAGTATGGACGCGGGGTTGCCGGCAGAACCTTCGCCAGCCTACAGCGGCGCACGCATCGAACCGTGAGAATATTCAAGGCTGTTCAGCTTGGCAGGTATTCTGGGTAATGTCCTGTCTTAGCGACTACTCCCCGGCCTGAGGGCGTTCGTGTTCGCGGAGTCTCGCTCGGGTCATCCGGTAGTTCTGCTCCAGGTTGACCCAGAACCCTGCCGGGATGTCCAGAACCCCCTCCAGGCCGAGGGCCGTGTCGTCGGTGATCGCCTGCTTCCCGTCGATGATCTCGTTTACCACCGGCACGGGGCAGCCGAGACGTGCCGCCAGTGTCGTCTGGTTCATACCTCGGGCGGCGATCTCGTCGGCGAGCGTCTCGCCTGGCGGAATGGCCAGATCGGTGTACACCTCGCAATGGTCGTCAGTCGTCATAATTGTATCACTTCCTCCACGATCAACCAGGGGCATTTGACCCGGGACGACCCTTGGATGTCGATAGCAGGACTTGGCGGCGAAACAACGCCGCGAGAGCGCTTTGACGACTCCACGTTACCAACGTAGTGTCTATCGTAAGGTGCCGCTTGGGTAGCAGATGGTGTTGAAGACCCCGGCCAAACGGCAGGTGACGCTGCCGGGAGCAGTGTTGGACGCGCTGGGCGTGGGGCCGGGCGACCGGCTCGAGTTGCAGGACGGCCCCCAGGGCTTCCTGCTGCGGCCGCAGCGCATCGACTTTGCCAATCAGGCGCCGTTGCGGGACAAGATCCGGCGCGATCCGGGTCCGTTCGACCTGGCGGACTTCAGGAATCAGCCCCACGACCCCGCGCTTCGGGATTGATACTTCGATACCGGGGCCTGGTGATCAGAAAGCCGGAGCAGTGATGAGCGACATTTCGGGCGAACGGATCAGCCGGATCGAGAGGATCGGGGTGCACAGCCGGCGGCCTCGGGACATCGGCTTCAATTCGCGCAAGGGCGCGCACGGCATGGTGGTGCACGACTTGGTGGTGCGGGTGCACACCGCGAGCGGCGCGGTGGGCGTCGGTTGGTCAGGGCTGGAGCGGGCGGACGCCGAATCGCTGGTGGGGCGCCGCCTCGGAGAAGTGTTCCGGTTGCCGGGCGGCTCGCTGGGGGACGGGGTTGCGATCGACCTGCCGCTGTGGGACCTGGCCGCCAGGCTGGAGGGCGTGCCGCTGTATCGGCTGCTGGGCGCCCGCGGCAGCCGCGCCGTCGAGCTCTACGACGGCTCCATCTACATCGACGACCTGGACGCCGACGATGGGCAGGCGCGGGAGATCTTCCGCGAAGAGGTGTGCACCGGGCACCGTTACGGGTACCGGAACTTCAAGATCAAGATCGGGCGCGGGGCGCGCTGGATGCCGACCGCGGCCGGGCTGGAGCGCGACCTGGTGGTGATTCACACGGTGCGCGAGGCGGCCGGTCCGGACGCGAAGATCCTGGTGGACGCCAACAACGGCGGCACCCTCAACAGCACCAAGGACACCCTGGACGCGTGCGCCGATGCCGGCATCTACTGGTTCGAGGAGCCGTTCGCGGAGGACCCCGAGCTCAACGCCGACCTGCGCCGGTTCATCCGGGAGCGCGGCTACCCGACACTGGTGGCCGACGGCGAGTCGGGACCGCCGCCGCCGAGCTTCTTCGCCATGGTGGAGGCCGGGGACATCGACGTGGTGCAGCATGACTTCCGGGCCGAGGGGCTTTCATGGTGGAAGGCGACCGCCGCGCGCATCGAACCGTGGGGCGCGCGCTGTGCTCCGCACTGCTGGGGATCGATCGTCGAGCGCTACGCGCACGCGCACTTCGCGGCGTCGGTGCAGAACTTCGCGCTGCTGGAGGCGGCGCCGGCCGACACCGACGGGTTGCTGCTGGACGGCTGGGAGCAGCGCGACGGCAAGCTGCTGGTGCCGGACACGCCCGGCACTGGCTTCGACCTGGAGCCGGAGTTGATCGAGCACGGCGTGCGCGCCGACGACGGATACCGACTGGAACTGCGAGCATCGGCGCGAGTGGTCCAGACGGTCCAGTCAGACAGCTGACAAGCCGCCGGCCCGCAACCCGACGAACATTGGAGCGCTAGCTCACGTCGACGGTCACGTCTGGAGTTGTTATCGACAACTTCTCCGTCTCCTGTCTGAGAACGCCGGACACCAAGACCGTTCGGACGAGTTCCCGGCCAAGGCGTTCGTGGCATGAAGCACCGCAGTGGATCTGTCGGACTGACCCAGAAGATGCTGAAGCGGGAGCGCCTCGCACGCCGGCGTGAGGCAGAAGGTACCCGTTTCTACGGAGATTCGGTGGGCCGAGACAGTAGACCCCATGCCTGGCCACCCGCACATCTCCCGTATGCTCTCCGATGACGCGGGGCCTATGGGACCTTCGCTTGGATGCTATGCCCGAACGGTCGCGCCAAGGGCTGCGCAGCCGGGCCGCATGAAGCGGTGCTTTCTTCCTCCTCGGAGGCAGATTCGGCGGCAAGTTCGTGCTATCATGTTGACGATCCGTACTTCGTCCTGCGATTGCACGTGCTGCGACTTGCCCATGGCCCCCGCACTGGTTACCCTCATCGGAACACGAATAGTGCCGATTCCCATTTGACCAGAGACGGAACGTCGCCTTCCGCATATCCATCTCCGCGACCCTTTCTCGACGCGCCATATTCTCGCCACCAAGGACAACACGATGCAGATCAAGAAGCAAGAAGGACTCACCCGCAGCGAGCGCCTGCTCGCCACACTTTGCGAAAAGACGTTTCTGAAGCTATGGAGCTGGCCGAATCCTCGGAAAGACGATGGAAAGGAACTCTGCGATGTTCTTGCAGTATTCGAGGACCATGTCTTTGTTTTTTTCGACAGAGAGAGCAAGACCATTCAAAATACAAGCAAGGACATCCACGTCACTTGGCAGCGCTGGAAGAAGGAAATCATCGACAAGCAGGTGAGGACTGCGCGAGGTGCGGAAAAGTACGTAAGAGATCGGCGTCCAATATTCTTAGACACTAAGTGTAAACAGCCTCTACCGGCTACCCTGCCAGAGAGTCCCATCATCCACAAGTTCGTCGTCGCTCACGGCGCGAAAGAAGCGTGCGAGTCGTACTCCGCAGACAACGTCTACGGCAGCTTGGCTATCGCGTACGGACATACGAGCTCTCAGGGTGTTCCGACTCCGTTTTTCGTAGAACTCGAACGCAAGGACCCTATTCACGTGCTCGATAGCGTGAATCTCGGCATTGTCTTGGGTGAGCTTGATACGTACCATGACTTTGTTGCGTATGTGAGCGAAAAGGAAGATGCCGTAGAGAGGCACGACCTCCTTTTCTACTGCGGGGAAGAGGACCTTCTTGCACATTACTTTCTAAATTGTGATTCAACTCGACAGCAGTACCGGATCGGAGCAGATCCGTCGTGCACCGCGCTATGGATTGGCGAGGGAGAGTGGAAGGGATTCTTGAAAGAAGGACATCGTGATCGACGGAAAGCGGAGAACGCGGACTCATACTTGTGGGACAGACTTATCCAGGTAACTCATCAGTACGCGCTCGAAGGAAGGACGAGAGGAGCGAGTCTTTGGAATGAGAACAACGCATTGTATGAGATGGCACGTGAACCGCGGCTGTCGCGTCGGTCGCTATCGAGGAACATGGAGGAAGCAATAGATAGCTTTCCAGATAATGGCAAAGGTATAGCTCGCAAGGTTGCGTACATGCAATCCCATGACCGGGAGAAGATGTACGTATTCCTGCAGTTGAGATGCCACGGAAAAACATTCGATGAATGTCGCGAGATCCGGCGGGGAGTGTTGGAAGTCGCGTGCGGTGTTGTACGGAATCGGTTCGATCATCTGAAGATGGTCGTGGGGATCGCGATCGATGCGCCAAAGTACACAAACCACAATGCCGAGGACTTCGTGCTGCTGAAATGCGAGACATGGAAAGACGAGCAGAGGGCATTCTATGATGGCCTAAATGAGAAACTCGGTTTGTTCAAGAATGTCCGGAAGAGAGAACAGAGGACGACGGATTTTGGATAGAAGGGCGAAGGAGCATGCGTTCAGGAGGGGCCGTGGTCAAGCGGCAGGTTGCTAACTGTTCCGTGAACGGCCGGAAGACGTAGGGTGGGACATCGACGTGGTGCAGCACGACTTCCGCGCCGAGGGGCTTTCATGGTGGAAGGCGACCGCCGCGCGCATCGAGCCGTGGGGCGCGCGCTGCGCTCCGCACTGCTGGGGATCGATCGTCGAGCGCTACGCTCGCGCGGACTTCGCGGCGTCGGTGCCGAACTTCGCGCTGCTGGAGGCGGCGCCGGCCGACACCGAGGGGCTGCTGCTGGACGGCTGGGAGCAGCGCGACGGAAAGCTGCTGGTGCCGGATACGCCCGGCACCGGCTTCGACCTGGAGCCGGAGCTGATCGAGCGCGGCGTGCGCGCCGACGACGGCTACCGCGTGGAGGCGTGACATGAAGATCCTGGTTACCGGCTCCAACGGGCGCATTGGCGCCAACCTGGTGCGCCGTCTGCTGCGCCAGGGTCACGAGATTCGCGGATTCGTGTTTCCCGGCGACGCCAGCCGGGCGCACAAGCTGGACGGCATCGCGGACGTCGAGCTGGTGGAGGGCGACCTGCGCGACTACGCGGCCGTCGAGCGGGCGGTGCGGGGCGTTGACGCCGTGTACCACATCGCCGCCGCCTTCGCCTCGCCGCACGACCACGTCGAGTACCTGCAGATCAACGGGCTGGGGACCCTGCACGTGCTGGAGGCGATCCGCGCCCACGCGCCGGGGCTGCATCGCCTGGTGTACGCCTGCACGGAGGCGGTGTACTGGCGCACGGAGGATGACGGCCGCCTGTTCGAGCGGCCGATCCGGGAGGACGAGGTCAGCCCCCGCATCACGATGCCCTACTTCCTGACCAAGTGGATCGGCGAGGAGCTGTGCATGAACTACCACCACCAGTACGGGGTGCCGACCGTCGTGTGCCGCTTCACCACGGTGCTGGAGCCGAGCGAGCTGCTCGACGAGGAGGGCATTCCCCGGACCTGGAGCGTGGCCCGCGCCCGCCGGGAGTTGCAGGAGCTGTCCAATCCTTCGCCGTTGGCGCGGGAGGCTCTGCAGCAGCTCGACGCGGCGTGGCAGGAAGGCAAGCGCCTGCTGGTCAGCCGCTGTCCCGACGGGCGCTCGTTCAAGCAGGAGTGGGCCGACGTGCGCGACATCGCCAAGGGGCTGGCGCTGGCGCTGGAGGCCGAGGCCGCCGTGGGCGAGGCATTCACCCTGGGCGGGCTGCTCACCGTGTGGGAGGAGCTGGTTCCGGCCCTGGCCGAGCGACTGGGCGCCGCGTATGCCGACGTACGCATGCCGTCGCCGAACTACTTCGAGTTCGACCACACCAAGGTGCGCGAGCTCCTGGGCTACGCCCCCGACCACGACTTCTGGAGCACGCTGGACGCGGCGCTGGCTATCCGCGCCGGCCGCGAGACCGACGTGGTCCCCACCGGCGTCCGCTACGGCGCCGCCGACTCGTAGCCGGGCTATTCGTCTTCATCGATCCTGTCCCGTTTCGGGAGCGCCAGGAGCCGGTTGGCGAGCAGGAATCGATACAGCGTGAGGGCAAGCCGCTCGTCCTGATCCTCCAGGTGGCGCCGGGCGGCCGGCGTCAGCACCATCGTGCGGCAGGGCTCGTCCGCCACCACGGATGCCGCGTTTCCGTCCAGCTCACCCGGCCAGAGCGTCCCCCGGCCCGCGCTGATAGAGGCGCGAACCCGCGGCGTCGTAGCCGGATGCCCGGCCCCACAGCAGCAGTTGCAGGCCCTCCCGCGGCGCTCCCGGCCCCGCGAGGGCGTCGCCCGTCGAGTACTCCCTGGAAGTCAGCCGGTCTCGCAGGCGTTCCAGCAGGTCCTCGAAGCGAGTCTGGCGCTCAAGGTAGTGCTCCAGGTCGTCGGCGGCATGCTCCAGCAGCGAGGCGCGCCGCTCGTCCTCCCGGTCCCGGTCCGCTTTCCAGGCCTCGATCACCAGGTCCTCGCAGCGCTCCAGGGCGCGGTCCGCGTTCGGCTCGACCAGCAGCTCGGCGGATGCGGCGGGCGGCAGGTTGCGCTCGAGCCCTGCCTGCAGCTTCCCGGACACGGCGCTCAGGACGACCGGCACCCCGGCCGCGTTCGCCGTCTGCAGGAATCGGGCCAGGACGTTCACCGCCGAGAAGTCGAAACCGGAAACGGCGTCGAAGTCCAGCAGCAGGCAGAGCGGACGCTCAGCGCCGCGCAGGGACTGTCTGAGGTGATCGGCCAGCGAGAAGACGCTGCCGAAGAATAGGTAGCCGCGCAGCCGGTAGGCGTGCACCCGCTCTCCTTCCTCCGTCAGGATGGCGCGGTCGGGGACCGGGCGCGCTCCGGACATTACGGCCGCCAACGTGGGCGAGTTGGAGATCGTCTGGCGCTGGGAGCCGAACGAGGGGCCCCTGGAGGAGTACGGAACGCGCCCGGGTGCGTTCCAGGCAACGCCGATCATGGTCGGCAACGTCCTGTACCTCTCGACCATGTACATGCGCGTGGCCGCTCTCGACGCGGAGACGGGCGCCGAGCTGTGGATCTTCGATCCCCAGGCGTACATGGGTGGGCCCAAGGGCGCCCCGCCGAGCGGTTTCAAGCACCGGGGCATCGCCTGGTGGAGCGACGGGGAAGACGAGCGCATATTCCTGAACAGCCGCGACCGGCTGTACGCGATCGATGCCGCGAGCGGTGAGCTGAATACGGACTTCGGCGAGCTCGGGAGCGTGCTGCTGACCGAGGGCCATGGCCGCCCGGTGACCCGCGAGGAATTCGACCAGACCTCGCCGCCGGTGGTGTTCGAGGACCTGGTGATGGTGGGCAGCCGGATACCCGACCGGCTGCAGCGCAAATTCGACCCGCCGGGAACCGTGCAGGCCTTCGACGTACGCACCGGCGAGCGCCGCTGGGTGTTCTTCACCGTCCCGCAATCGAGCGACGAATTCGGCGCCGACACCTGGGAGGACGAGTCGTGGCGCTACACCGGCCACGCCAACGTGTGGGGGTTCATGTCGGTCGACGCCGAGCGCGGGCTTCTGTACATGCCGACGAGCACGCCGAGCAGCGACTACTGGGGAGGCCGCCGGGTGGGGGCGAACCTGTTCGCCGAGTCGCTGGTGTGCCTCGACGCGCGTACCGGCGAACGCCGTTGGCACTTCCAGACCGTGCACCACGGCGTATGGGACTACGACCTTTCAGCAGCGCCGAACCTGGTGACGATCACGGTGGACGGGCGCGAGATCCACGCGGTGGCGCAGGTGGCCAAGAACGGCTTCACCTACGTGTTCGACCGGGTGACCGGCGAGCCGGTGTGGCCGATCGAGGAGCGTGCGGTGGACACGGCGACGAACGTGCCGGGCGAGGTGCTGTATCCGACGCAGCCGTTCCCGACCAGGCCACCCCCGTTCAGCGGGCAGGGGGTGTCCCTGGAGGACGCGAACGACCTGACGCCGGAGATCCACGCGCTGGCGGTGGAGGAGATGCGGCAGTTCCGTCTGGGTCCGTTGTTCACGCCGCCGAGCCTGCAGGGGACGCTGCAGCGCCCGGGCGCGAGCGGCGGGGCGAACTGGGGCGGGGCCGCGTTCGACCCCGAGGCGGGGCTGCTGTACGTGCGGACCTCGGAAGAGGCCGACACGAACCAGGTGTGCGTGAATGCCGGGGACGACCCTGAGGTCGACGTCGCGTACAGCAACAACTGCCCCTACGGGGCGACGCTCATCATGTATCGGGAGGCCGGCGGACCGGGCGCCGCAGAGACCCCGGAGAGCAGGCTCGGCCCGATTCCGCTCATCAAGCCGCCCTACGCACACCTGGTGGCGATCGACCTCCACGCGGGCGAGATCGCCTGGAAGGTGCCGTTCGGCGAGGGCGACCCCGAGGTGCGCGGGCACCCGCTGCTGCGCGGCGTCGAGCTTCCGGAGCGGCTGGGCACGCGCGGCAACTCCGGCCCGATGGTGACCGCGGGAGGCGTGGTTTTCGTGGGCGGCGGCGAGCCGTACCTGTACGCGTTCGACAAGGCGACGGGCGCCGAGGTCTGGCGCAGCGCGACGCCGTTTCCAACGAACGCGAACCCGATGACCTACCGCGCGCGCTCGGGGCGGCAGTTCGTCGTCATCGCGACGGGCGGGGGGCAGGACGCCGCGCTCGTCGCCTTCGCGCGTCCGGAGTAGCCACTCCGGTCATTCCGACACGACAGGGTCCGCCGCGTAGATCGTCAGGCGCAACTCGTCGCCGAACAAGCGGTATTCTGGTCCCTTTCCGGATAGTCGCAGGCTCCGCGCCAGAATGACCGGCACACCGTTACCTCGGCGATCCATCAGTGTCGTTCGAAGAGTTTCGAGGCCGGCGATCCCCGTAGGAACAGGACATCTGGCCAGTAGACTTGCCAGCGTTTCGTTGCGACTTGCCTGCCTGTAAGCCAAGTCCTCGACCGTGAGGGTGTTTGCCAACGCGCCCGGAGAGGACAACTCTATCCGGTCGGAGAACATGTGCAGTCGTACTCGGCTCCCGTACATCGCGTAGTCGCGATGAGCGACGGCGTTGACGACAGCCTCGAATACGGCGGTCATGTCGTACTGCGGGTGATCCACGCGGCCGAGGACCTTTCTGGCGCGCACGTGCTGGTTGCGAGCCACGAAGTGACACGCTTCGGTCACCTGAACATCGAGAGGTCCGGTGATGTCGGCGGCATCGATCTGGTACCAAGAGGACTCCAGGGCTTCCGGCACCGAACGGCCACGGTAGGCCACCGCCTGGATGTAGGCGTGAGGAATCCAGCGCTCCGGTTGCGGCGCGCCAAGCAGCACGCCCGTGACCGTCGGACCTGGATCGTCGCCGGTGGGCGCTACCATACCCAGCTTGCGCGCAAGAGTCTCCAGATCCTCCTCAATATCGGGTAAGTGGAACCGTCTGATCAGGGCGGTATCCAGATCCGCAAATGAGGCAGCCTCGACCCGCTGTTCATCGAATCGAATGAGCCGCGCCTGGCTTCGCTGCTGGAACAACCGGGCGAGGTACTCTGGTGACATGGGACGTTTGGTGCTGCCGACGCGATGCAGATACCCTCCGGGACTTCGATGCACAAACAAGCTGCCAGGTACGTCGATCTTGATGACAGCCACATCCTCGCCGGTCGTAGCGGGCAGCCAGAGGCGCTCGATGATGGGAGCCACCGGTGGGTCGATGGAGTCATGGCACAACTCGTGGATGAAGCGCTCCGCCGTATCGAGCCGATCGAGGTCAATGCCGACGACTTCCCGGGTCCTGTCCTCCACGCCCAGCACGAAGACGCCTCCGTGGCTGTTGGCAAACGCGGCGATCTCGTTGGCAAGTGATTCCCGCCGAGGTTCGGTGACGTGCGTTCCCGAAAAGCGAGCCTCCTTGTACTCCAGAAACGTGTCTTCGCCTAGCCGTATCTTGTCCAGCAACTCCTTCCGGCTATCGAACATCAGCCGGCTCCGGTCCGAGCCGTCGGTAGCGAAGATCGAAAGCCTCGCGACCGCCCTCCATCACCCGGCAGACTTCCGCCCGCATCGCCTCGTGTTGCAGCGATCCTTTCTGCCTGATGAAGCACTGATTACGGAAGTCGAGCACGTGCAGCATCTCGGCATCGCCGTTTACGACCACGTTTGCGTTGTGGGTCACGATGATGATCTGACGCTTGAGTTTTTGCTCCCGAATCTGGCGCACGATCAGATCGTAGATAAGTTGATTGTCCAGATCGTCCTCCGGCTGATCCAGCACCAGCGGTTCCTCGCCGTGAGCCAACAGGAAGGCGAGCATCGCCGCCGATCGCTGGCCGGCAGACGCCTGACCGATGGGTTGAAAGTCGCCGCCGTCCCCTGAGCGGCTGTATTCGACGTTCAGTCCATCCTCAGGGAACCATGATAGCACCCGGTCGATCAACTCTGGAGTTCGCTCGGATTCGCGCTTGAGATAGTTGTTGAAGTGTCCGCCGAAGTGATCAGCACCGGCGCACGTATCAACGATGCGCTTCTTGAGACCTGAAATTCGGGCTTCGATCTCCAAGCACCTCGCCGCAGGCTCCGCCGGCACGTTGGCAAACAGCCGAGCTACGGCACCGGTGGGAGCACGGCCATCGTCCGTGACGAGGATGTCGTCTCGGAACCTGTCGTCTGGAACGTTCAGAGCCAGACGCAGGGATCGTTCAACGGCCTGCGGATCATCGCCGTAGGTCCGAATCTGGATAGACACGAATTCATTGTGCCTCAAGGCGGTTGCCAGGAACTCTTCACGAGCCTTGCTGAGGGCGCGCCTGGCTTCCAGGACTCGCTCCAGACGAGCATTCGCATCAGCCATGAGCCGCGTGCGTTCTTCCTGCATGGAGTCCAGGAGCGCCAACTCGCCATCGAGCCGTTGGCGGTCCTGCACGAGGCGGCCGTATTCGCTTGGATCACTGACTCCCTCGGTTTGCAACAGGGAAACCAGTCCCGAGTAGCGTTGTTCCGCCTGTTCGACGGCCTCCTGCCATGCGCCTCCTGCCAGTCCCGCGCGCAGCCCCTCGGTGGCCCCAAAGAGAGAGAGGGCGGAATCACGCAGCCCCTGCGCGGCCGTTCGCATCGCGTCGGCCAGCTTGGTGATGACGGCGACCACTTGCCGGTCCTCTTCCGCACCGGCATCGAACATCTCGGCAGGCAGGTCCTCAGGCAGGAGAGACTCGGCTTCACGCTCAATGCCCGTGGCTGCGGACTCCGCCAGCTCGAATTGCCGGTCAACCTCTCTGCGTTGTCGGCTGCGGAGTCGGTAACACTTCAATACTTCCGCATGTCCCGCTTCCTCGAATCGCTGCAGCTTGCGCTCTACGTCCTGGCGCTCGATCAGGCAGGTCACGCGCCTCTTCAGTTTTTCGTCCAGTTCCCGAATACGGTCTCTTGCCGTACGAAACTCCGCATGTGCCTCTTCCAGGCCTCGACGAAGGTCGCTCCCGCCGGCCGCGTCGTCGATCACTTGCAACAGCGCCTGCTGATCCTCGCCGGCAAGAGCCGCAATTTGCCCTTGGCTGAAGATGCGTATCGGGAACCTTGCGGACGTAACGGCCTGTATCGATGAGGCACGCCAATTGCCGTCGTCTGTCTGTTCCTCGACGATCGACTCCTCATCGTCGCCCGGCCAATGTACGCGATGGCGGATCCGGTCTCGCATTACGGTGCAAGTAATCCGCGTCTTGCTTCTCAGCGCCCCTACGTCTCTTCGGTTTGCAGGAACCCGGTTGAAGCGCTCGAAAGCCAATCGCGGCTCGCTCTGGTTCGCCAAATGTTGCAGCTCGCTCTCGCGTCGCGCGGCAAGCCTCAGTGCATGCACGACGGTAGATTTTCCGGTCCCGCGTCCGCCGACCAGCGCGTTCAGTCTTGGATTGAATGCGACTCTCTCCGGCTCTCCCCGGCCCATGTACTCCAGGTCTGCGAGTTCGATAGACTCAACGAAGTGAGTTGGCAGGGTGGTCGGCAACGGATCGTCGTGGTGGCGAATCGAGAATCTCGTTCCATCCATCAGCGCCAGCCGCAGCCCTTCAAGAGACGGCACTTCCATCTTTACCCACGTATATCGGGATCCGGGGGCGTTTGCGTCGCGGAAGCTGTGGCAGTCGGAGCCGACCACCTCCGTCCACGCTGCGCCGCTCTCGTCATACAGGCGAGGCTTCGCACGGGAACGGTCGATGACCTCCATCGCAATAATTGCTTTGCAGGACAGCACTTGTCGAACGGTGTTCGCGTCGAGCGCGGTCTTCGCTGAGCCGTCTTCAATTTTCAGCAGCCCCTTGTCACAATCCGTGTGAGCGGGAACGGGCATGCCACCCGCTGCCAGCACCGCCTCCACTACATGGACGGGAGACTTCTGTGTTACATCGTTGCTGTCACCCTTGGTGCCGCAAAACGCCACGGCGCCAAGCAGCGTGTCGATGTCAGCGGTCGTCCTGTGAATGTCGAAAATCGCCAACAGGTGGAAGCCTGCGTTGACGGAGATCTCGACTCCCGGGAATAGATGAAGTTCCCGGAAGCCGGGAGAGTTGGAGTTCCGCATTCCTTCATAGGTGTCGCGGAGCTCGTCAATCCATGCGCCGCTGTTGTGATCGGTAATCGCCACGCAATCGATGTCTGCATCCATGAAGCGTCGAAGCCACTGCTCCGGCGTCAGGCAGTGGGGACCGGCTTGCTGTCTATGCCAGTATGTGTCGCGTGAGCATGGCGTGTGGGTGTGAACATCGAACTTCCACCAACGCGCTCCGGGGTAGGGCCAACCCCGACCGTGATCGAACGTCATGGTCTTGGTTCGCCCGGCTCGCGCGAGGTGCGCTGTTCGTTTCTCTGGGGATGCGTCATTCAGAGTCGGTTGTGCTCATTCGAGAGGATGGGAGAGGCTATCTTTATTGAAACTCCATTTCAAGGCGAGGGGACTCTGCGGTGAAGACTGCGCTGAGCGACCGGGACACGTGGCGTATCGGCTAGGAGGTTCGTGCAGCGCCTGGCAATCTGGCAGGCTGACGGACCGCGTCACGATTGTGCGGCTTGCCTCGGTCAGCGTCACGTGGCCGTGCGACTGACGCCGGCCGGTCACCTGCGCTGGGAGCCGGATCCCGCAGCGGAGGAACCGGCGGCCGCTCTGGGTCCCGTGCTGGACGCCTTTCGGAGCGATTGGCGCGGCGCGCTCTTCACTTTGGCGGCGGAGAAGCTGCCGGCCCAGGAGGTCCCCGGCCTGCGCTACTGGCAGCAGCTTGCGGAACACTACCTGACCGGGCTCTGCCACCTGCCCGTGGACGCCGGGCAGGTGGCGGTCGAGCCGCCGGGCGACGCGCTCCTCTCCACCTGGGTCCTGAACGCTCCGCCGATGGAGGGAGGCGAGTATCTCTCGGTGGACCTCCTGAAGTGCGTGTGGGAGCAGCTCGACGCGTGGGTGCAGGACGCCGCCGCGTCCGTGGGCGGCGTGGCCGCCCTGCTGCGCGCGCGGGCGCCGCGCTGGCGGCAGGTGGGACGGGTCTGCTTCCATCTCGCGGAGAACAGGAACGACGAGGAGCGGCCGTTCGCGTTCCTGGCCACCTACGCCTCCGGCTTCGGCGCCGGGGGACGCCTCAAGCACCTGCCGCTGCGCAGCGCCCTGCAGCAGTACGCCGGGGCGAAGAACCGGGCGGCGCTGATCAACCTGCTGTCGCCGGTGGAGGAGGCGTCGGGGGCGTGCGACTGGGTGCGGGAGCTGGCCGATTCCGGCGACCTCTACCGCCCGCTGGCCTGGGCGCCCGAGCATGCGTATCGCTTCCTGCAGAGCGTGCCGGAGCTGGAGCGCAGCGGCCTCTCGGTGCGGGTCCCCAACTGGTGGCGCAAGCGGCAGCGGCCGCAGGTGTCGGTGACGATCGGCAGCCAGACGCCGCCGCGGGTGGGCGCCGACGCGGTGCTGGACTTCAAGGTCGAGGTCGCCGTGGGCGACAGTCCGTTGTCGGCCGAGGAGCTGGAGGCGCTGCGCAGCGCCGGCGACGGCCTGGTGCTGCTCCGCAACCAGTGGGTTGAAGTGGACCGTGAGCGGCTGGGACAGGCGATCGCCCACTGGGAAGCGCTGCAACGCCACGCGGACGGCGAGGTGATTTCCTTCGTCGAGGGCATGCGCCTGCTGGCGGGGGCGTCGGCGGATCTTCGGCAGGAGGACACGGAGGCCGACCGTCCCTGGGTGCAGGTGACGGCCGGCGCGGCGCTCCGCACGCTGCTGGACCGGCTGCGCCGGCCCGGCACCCTGGAGCAGCGCGAGCTGGCGGCCGCGGGAGCGCTGCGCGGGACTCTGCGGCCCTATCAGCGCGAGGGGCTGGCGTGGTTGCACTTCGTCACCGGATTGGGGCTCGGAGCCTGCCTGGCCGACGACATGGGGCTGGGCAAGACCATCCAGGTGCTGGCGCTGCTGCTGTGCGGAGGAGCCGGCGCGGAAGGCACGCGCAAGCCGACTCTGCTGGTGGTGCCGGCGTCGCTGCTCGGCAACTGGCGCGCGGAGGCGGATCGGTTCGCGCCGTCGCTGAAGCTCTGCTTCCTGCATCCGGCCGAGACCGACCGGCAGACTCTGGACGAGATTGCGGCCGCACCGGAGGAGCGTCTGGCCGCCGCCGACCTGGCGGTCACTACCTACAGCATGCTGTCGCGGCAGACGTGGCTCGCGGAGATCCGCTGGCGGCTGGTGATCCTGGACGAGGCGCAGGCGGTCAGGAACCCGGCGACGCGGCAGAGCCGCGCCGCCCGGAAGCTGGCAGCGGACGCCCGCATCGCCCTGACCGGCACGCCGGTGGAGAACCGGCTGGGCGACCTGTGGGCGCTGTTCGACTTTCTCAATCCCGGCCTGCTCGGCTCGCGCGCGGCGTTCGGGACCTTCGTCAAGTCGCTGCAGGCGCGGCCGGAGCAGCCGTTCGCGCCGCTGCGGCGGCTGGTGAGCCCCTACATCCTGCGCCGGCTGAAGACCGACCGCAGCATCATCGCCGACCTGCCCGACAAGACCGAGACCGACCGCTACTGCCACCTGACGCGAGCTCAGGTCAGGCTCTACCAGCACGTGGTGCAGACGCTGCAGCGCGCCCTGGAGTCCAGCGAGGGGATCGAGCGCCGCGGACTGGTTCTCGGCTCGCTGCTGCGCCTCAAGCAGGTCTGCAACCATCCCAGCCAGCTCTCCGGTGACGGCGAGTACGCGCCGTCGGCCAGCGGAAAGTTCCTGCGGCTGGCCGAGCTCTGCGAGGAGCTCGCCGCCCGCCAGGAGCGCGTGCTCGTCTTCACCCAGTATCGCGAGATCATCGATCCGCTGGCCGATTACGCCGCGACCCTGTTCGGCCGCGCCGGGCTGGTGCTGCACGGCGGGACGGGAGTCGCGGAGCGGCGCGACGTCGTGGAGCGATTCCAGGCGGATGACGGGCCGCCGTTCCTGATCCTGTCGCTCAAGGCCGGCGGCACCGGCCTGAACCTGACCGCCGCGTCGCACGTCATCCACTTCGACCGCTGGTGGAACCCGGCGGTCGAGAACCAGGCCACCGACCGCGCCTTCCGCATCGGCCAGCGGCGCAACGTGCTGGTCCACAAGTTCATCACGCGCGGCACCGTCGAGGAACGGATCGACGCCATGATCGCCGACAAGCGGCACCTGGCCGACGACGTGCTCGGCGGCGAGCAGGATGTCAACCTCACCGAGCTGTCCGACGGCGAGCTGCTCGACCTGGTCCGGCTCGACGTGAACAGCGCCGCGCTATAGGTTCTGGTGGCGTCCATGGCCAAGAGGACCCTGCGCCCCTTGACGATCGAAGGCCGCACCATCGCCCGCAGCTTCTGGGGCAAGCGCTGGTGCGCCCACCTGGAATCGTTCTCGGACTACGCCAACCGCTTGCCACGCGGCCGCACCTACGCCCGCAGCGGCGCCGTCCGGCATTTTGAAATCCACGCGGGACGGATCGAAGCCACGGTCAAGGGATCACGGGCCAAGCCGTATGAGGTCGCCATCCGTGTGCAGGAGCTTCCGGCCGCGACCTGGAAGGCGATCCGGGAGGCATGCTCGGGGCAGATCGGCTCGATGCTGGAGCTGCTCCGGGGCTCGCTCTCCGACCACGTGATGGAGGTCGTGTCCGATCCGGAGCGCGGCCTGTTCCCGAAGCCGCGGCAGATCGAACTTGCGTGCAGTTGTCCCGACTGGGCGACCATGTGCAAGCACGTCGCAGCGGTGCTCTACGGCGTCGGCAACAGGCTCGACGACAGCCCGGAGCTGCTGTTTCGCCTGCGCGGCGTCGATCCGGAGGAGCTGATCAGCCCCGAGACGGTGCTGCCCGGTGGCGGGGCGGCGGGCGCCGAAACCCTGGCCGAGGATCGGCTCGGCGACGTCTTCGGCATCGATCTCGACCCGGACGGTCAATAGTCGACGCCGAGCTTCACGAGCGTCTCCGGCGCATCCGCAATCCTCGGATACTCCTCGGCCAGGTCGGCGAAACGGACGACCGGCTGCACGATCTCGTCGCCGTCGAGCCGACGCTCGGCGATCAGCTTCAGGCATGTGCGGTAGACGCGCTGCTCGTCCCAGCGCGGGTGGTCGCGCGAGGGGTCGCTGTTGACGCGCGAGAACACGACCTCAGGGCGGTTGAAGTGCGCTTCAGCGCCCAGGTCCAGGCCGGCCGGGTACGGTCCGGGGTAGGCGCCGCACACGACGGTGCCGCCGAACGCCACGGCGCGAAACGCCTGTTGAAGCGCGGGCACGGAGCCCGAGTACTCGATCGCGACGTCCACGCCCGCGCCGCCGGTGGCCAGCTTGATCTCGCGGCCGGCGTCGCACGCGGTCGGATCGAGCGTCCGCGTGGCGCCGGTGCGCCCTGCCACGTCGCGGCGCACCCCGATCGGATCGACGGCGATCACCTCAAAGGCGCCGGCCAGCCGGGCCATCTGCACGGCGACCAGTCCGATCGCCCCCAGGCCGAACACCGCGACGCGGTCGCCCAGGCGGACGTGGCCGTCGCGCACGGCCCCCATCGCGAACACGGCCGGATCCAGGCACACCGCCGATTTCCAGCTCACGCCCGGCTGCAGGCGGTAGCAGCGCTCGGCCGGCAGGACGTGCGCCTCCCGGAAGGGCCCGTACGCGAAGACCCGGTCGCCGGGGCGGAGTCCGGTTACCGCCGTTCCCGCCTCCACTACCGTCCCCGAGAACATGTTGCCGACGCCATACTCGGCATCGGTGCGTCCTTCACCGGTGAACAGTCCCAACTCGCGGTCGTACGATCCGCGCGGGTTCGCGTAGCCCTTGAAGAACGACATCTCGGTGCCGTGCTTGGCCGCCGCGTGCTCGCACGCCACGCGCACGTCCCCGGCTCCCACCGGCGTTTCTTCGTACTCTCGCCACTCCAGCCTTCCCGGCGCGACCCCGATCAGTTCCTTCGGCATGATGCGACCTTACAGGCCGGGAGCCCGGAACGGTACCGAAGCGCCTGCACGCGCCGCCGAGTCCCGGACCGCTGCCTGCATCGCCGAGACTTCGGCGTCGTCCAGCTCCGCAAAGAGCCGTCGCTTCGCGGCGGCAAGCCGCCCTCCATTCTGCATGCAGAGTCGCACGAACAGGGAGGCTCGGCGGTCCGGCATGTCGACGATCCGGCGTACCGCTTCGAACGCCCGGTCGAACTGCTCGATGAATGCAAGCTCCTCTTCGAGGTCGCGGCGAACCGTGTCCGCGACGCGGTCGTGCAGGTACTCCGCGAACGCGGTGGCGTCGAAGTAGCGATAGAGGCCCGCGGTGTCGTTGCCGACCACGATCTCCTGCTCGGCGGTCCATCGCCATTGGATGAACTCGAGGATCGGCCGCGAGAATGTCTCGAGGACCTCATCGTAGCTGCGCGGGTCGCGAAGCATGGCCGCCGAGACGGGGAAGATGATGCCCGGCGGGCTGTAGCCGCGCCTGGCGAGCACGTGGTGCATCAGGAAGCGATGGATACGGCCATTGCCGTCCTCGAAGGGATGGATGAAGACGAACGCGAATGCGCAGACGGCTGCTGCCACCACCGGGTCGATGCCGCGGTCATCGAGGCGCCGCGTCACGTGCATCCAGCTCTCCATGAGGCCCGGCACGTCGTCGGGGCGCGGGCAGATGAAGTGCACGTCCTCGCGGTACCCGGCGACGGTCGCGCTCACGAAGTTCTGGAGTTCTCGCCAGTCGGAGGCCGCATAGCGCGGATCGACGATGGCGCCCTGCAGGCGGATCAGAGCCCCCTTGTCGGTCGGATCGAAATCCTGCGCCTCCCGAAGCGCGGCGACGAACCGCTCCGTGCGCGACGCGCTCGGTGTCTCTCCCTCGATGGCGAACGACGACCGGGTCTCTTTCGTATACAGGTAGTTCACGGCTCGGGAAAGAGTCGTCGAGCCGCTCCGTTCGATGAGGGCTCGGGCCTGTTCGTCCATGCGCGTATCAATGCGCTCGGTCAGCAGCGAGGTGCGTCTGACCGTCGGCCACAGCCCCCGTCCGCCCAGCAGGTTGTCGGCGACCCGATGCCGGCGGGATCTGCGGGGTTCGGCGGTGACGTGCTTGTCCGGGTCCAGCGCCCGGACGTAGTTGCCCGCCCGCGCATCCTCCAGGTCCAGGGTCCTGCCGGTGAACGTCTCGTAGAAAAACCACGCGCGTCGACTGAAGGCGCCCGTGGGCTCGGCTCTGACCCAGCCCTCCAGATCGGCGGGCTCGATCGCATTGCAGGCGGCAACCAGCACACCAGGGTCGAACGGTTCATGGCGCAGGGCGAAGCGGAGGTGCGCCACGGCCGTATCCTCCGTGGCATACTGCCTGGGGTACCGTTCGATGACTCTCCGACCGTGCATGTGGGTGCGTCGCGCCCCTGCCACGACGTAGCACTCGACTGCCGGCGCCGGTACCTGCAGGCGGAACTCACGCCTGAGCCACGCCTGGCCGAGGGGCTGTTCCTCTTCTGTCACGGACCCACCATGCAGAATCGGTTACGATCGTTCAATAGAGATTAGAATAGACTATCGCCATTCAAAAACGATTACATTCCGGGAGGGCGTTGACTCTGAAGACCGAGCTGTCCAACCGTGAGGCGCGACGCATCGCCCTGGCGGCGCAGGGGTTTGCGGACCGGCCGCCGGCGGGCCGTATCGACAGCCGCCACTTCGACCGGCTGTTCGACCGGGTCAAGGTCGTACAGCTCGACTCGGTCAACGTGGCGGTGCGCACCCACTACATGCCGGCGTTCTCGCGCCTCGGGGCCTACCCGCGGGAGCGGTTCGACGCCTACGCCTACGGCCGGCGGCGGCTGTTCGAAGCGTGGGGGCACGTCGCTTCGCTGCTGCCGGTCGAGCATTACCCGCTGCTGCGCCACCGCATGGAGGACGCGCACTCCCGCTGGGTCAGCTCCTTCGGCCGGGAGCGCCGCGCCTACGTGGAGGCGATCCGCCGGGAGGTGGCCGAGCGCGGACCGCTCGCGGTGTCGGACCTGCGCGACCAGGGCCGCGGTGGGGGCGGGCCGTGGTGGGGGCGGAGCGACGGCAAGCTCGCACTGGAATGGCTGTTCGCCACCGGCCGGCTGACGACCTCCCGGCGGGGCAACTTCACGCGCGTCTACGACCTGGCCGAGCGGGTGATCCCGCCCGAGGTGCTGGCCGCGCCGGCGCCCGCGACGCGTGACGCGCAGCGGGAGCTGCTGCGCCTGGCCGCCCGCGCGCACGGCATCGGCGACGCGGGCGACCTGGCCGACTACTACCGTATCCGCGTGCCGCAGGCGCGGCCGCTCCTGCGGGAGCTGGTGGAGGAAGGCGAGCTGCTGGAAGCGAGCGTCGAAGGCTGGAGCCGGCCCGCCTATCTGCACCGCGACGCGCGCATGCCCCGCCGGATCGGGGCGAGTGCGCTGCTCAGCCCGTTCGACTCGCTGATCTGGCGCCGGGAGCGCACCGAGCGCCTGTTCGGCTTTCGTTACCGGATCGAGATCTACGTCCCCGAGCCGGAGCGGCAGTACGGTTACTACGTGTTCCCGTTCCTGACCGGCGACACGCTGGCGGCGCGCGTGGATCTCAAGGCGGACCGGGCAGGCGGAGCGCTGCTGGTGCGCGGCGCGTACCTGGAGGAGGGCTGCGACGGCGGCGCGGTCGCCGGCGAGCTTGCCGCGAACCTGCAGGCGATGGCCGCGTGGCTTGAGCTGGGAGAGGTGAACGTCGGCAGGCGCGGCAACCTGGCGACGACGCTGCGCCGTACCGTCGGATAGGGGTTCGGCCGGCTGCTACGAGGAGTCGCCGAAGTAGGCCAGGGCCTGCTCGAAGGCGGCGATGCCGATCTTGGAGCCGATGATGCGGCCCGGCAGGTCGTCCACCCAGGGGTGGATGCCGCCGTACAGCCGGGAGATGCCGGCTTCGTCGGAGGCGTCGTAGTAGGTAGCCCACTGCAGGGTGAGCGTCTCGGTCGGCCCGGACTCGAACACCAGGAAGTCGTGCTCGGGCGCCACGAACTCGCCCAGGCCGCCGGGGAAGTACTCGCTGCCGGTGAACAGCGCCATCACCTCGGCGGCGGCGCGGCTGAAGGTGCTGTGCCCGGAGACGTAGCCGGCGAACGGCGGCGTGACGAAGGTGTCGCGCTGGTAGGGGACCCAGTCGGCGGCCAGGGCCCAGCCCACGCCGCTGTACTGGGTTTCCGGATCCTCGGGAATGCCCAGCCAGCCGTAGATCGCGACCTTGCCGACGTGCTCTGCAAGGTGGGCGTGGCGCTCGCCGGCGGCGGCCGACTCCCCGGTGACCACCTCGACCAGTCCCGGGTGCAGCGGCAGGCCGTGCTCGTGGTAGGAGGGCAGGTCCGGGTCGGAGGACTGGCCGAGCCCCGCCATGTAGCGGATCGCCGTGATCGGCCGCACGTAGTCGTAGTGGCCCTTGAGGCCCCAGGCGCAGATCGCCGCGTCGTGCGTGGCGCCGTTCAGGGCCAGGTACAGCTTGATGTCCCACTCCAGCGGGCCGAGCTCCCTGCCCTCGCCGCCCAGACGGCGCTCCGCCTGCGGGTGGTCGGTGACGTAGTTGGCCAGCGTGTTCCAGTGCCCGGGCGGCGTCTCCGAGTCGGGGCCGTCGGCCCAGAACTCGGCGATCACCCGCGCCCAGTCGCCGCGCTTGACGACGTTGGGGGCGTACGGCTCGCCGGTGACCGGGTTCACGGGGTGGCCGCGGCCGTCGTTGGTGCCCAGGCTGTTGTTGCCGAACGCGCCGGGCGAGATGTCCATCAGCACGCCGTCGTCCGGGGTGAGCGTGGCGCTGTAGTGCGCGACTTGGGCGAAGGCCATCTGGTACTCCAGGCTGCCGTCGCCTCCCAGGTAGGGCGGCGGGCCCGGGTCGAGGTAGACGCCGTCGGCGGCCATGCCGTCGTCGGCCAGCGCGAACGGCGTGACCGCCCCCCAATGCGAGCCGATGAAGCGCTGCACGCCGCCCGCCTGCTGGCGGCCGGCCTGGTCGATGAACATGCGCAGCGCCAGCGGCTGCCAGCGGTTGGGGTCGTGCACGACGCCGGACCCGGAGTTCGCCACCACCATCGGCCGGTTGGCGGGACGGTACTCCCACTCGAAGGCGTAGGAGCCCAGCTCGTCCGCGCCGTCGTCGTAGCCAAGGTCGACGATGAGATTGCCGATACGGTTGCCGAGCGCCGCCGGGCTCGGCCCTTCCCGGCCGCTGTAGTCGGGGTCGTAGCCGAGCTCCTTCATCAGGTTGTCGAAGCTGGTCAGCGACTCGTAGGCGCCGGGAGAGTCGCGGTACCGGTTGTACAGCACGCGGTAGGCGGCGTAGCTGATCGCCTCGTGGCGGGCCGCGGCGACGTCATCGGCCGTGGCGCGCTCGTCGGTCAGGACCTGCCGCGCCGTGTCGTCGTAGGCGGCCCAGGCGTCCCACATGGCGACCGTGACGTGGTAGAGGTTGCGGGCGTGCACGGGCGGGCGGGCGAAGTCGTTGCGGATCGCGTGCAGCGTGACCTCGTTCCAGCGGCGCGCCACGGAGTGCTCGGGCTCGGCGGTCACGGCGGCGGCCGTCAGGGCAAGGACGGTGCAGATCGCGAGAAGTCGGCCACATCGGCACGGATGAGCGAACATGGACCCCGCGGATTATAGGTCCGCCGCTTCCCGTCGGCTACCGGCCGGCTGTTCGCGTTCGCCGTTTCCGTGCCTCCCGAAATGAAAGCGAGGCCGGCTGCGCTGCAGCCGGCCAAGACGAAGACTACACGAAACGGCGCCGGCGGCGCCGGGGCTACCCGTATCCGGGCACGGAGCGCATCGGGACGATGCGGTCCGTGCCAAAGGAGGGGCTGGGCCGTGAGCGGCGCCAGCGGCGCCGCTCACGGGGCTAGTTGCCGGAGAAGCGGTCGTAGGCGGTCTGGTAGATCGCCATCGCCTGCGGCAGGCCCAGGCGGTCGAGCTGCTTCAGGTAGTCGTCCCACTCGGCGTCGGCGGTGCCTTCCACGATCCAGCGGGCGATCGTGGACTTCACGTAGTCGCCGATCTCCGTCTCCTGGATCGACAGTTCCTCCTGCTCGTCGTCGGTGAAGGTGATGTAGGCGTAGTGCCGGTCCTGCGGCCACAGGTAGGGAGCGAACACGTTGTTGACGTAGTCGTCGCGCGCGCCCTGCTCGCCGGTCCAGCGCACATTGTCCGACGCCCGCTTGGAGATGTAGGACGGGAAGTGGTTGTGCGGGCCGTGCATGTACCACTCGGTGCCGCGCCCCACCACCGTGCGGGAGCCGTCGGCGTTCTGCTCGATCATCGGACCGCCGTAGGAAGCCTGAATGCTGAAGTCATCGTCCGCCCAGGCGTCGATGAAGCGCACCATCACCTCCGGCAGCTCGAACTTGGAGAAGATCGTCATCGCGTTCTTCTGCAGGCGCACCGGCTGCGAGCGGAAGCGCTTCGTCCCGTCCGGGCCTGCCACCGGCGGCAGCGGGTCGTACCACTCCTCGACCGGAGACACGATGAAGTAGGAACCCCACATGCCCGTGATCGGCGGCACCGAGCGCGACTTCGCCAGGTAGTCGTCCCACGCGTCGGTGAACACCTCTTCCGGGATCAGGTCCTCGTCGAACAGGCGGTGCATGTAGTTGACCACATCCTTGAGCTTGGGATCGGCGGCGCCGAACTCCACCACCCCGTCGTTCACGGACAGGTAGCGCTGCGCGCCGGAGCCCTGGCCCTTCATCCACAGGCCGAAGGCGTTGTAGATCTCGAACTCGCCGCCCACCCACGAGTGGAAGCGGAAGTACCAGGGGATGCCGTCCTTGGGCAGCGTGCCGGAGTCGATGCCGGTGCGGAACGCCTTCAGCGTCTCGTACAGCTCCTCCGTGGTCTGCGGCATCTCCAGTCCAATCGTGTTCAGCCAGTCGACGTTGATCGCCTGGATGTCGCGGATGCCGAAGTCGTTGAGGATTTCGCGGTAGTACGGGAGGCTGTAGAACTTGCCGTCCGGCATGGTGATGGCGTTGCGGATCACCGGCCGTTCCTCGAAGCCCTTCTGCCAGTTGGGCGCGTACTCCTCGATCAGGTCGTTCAGCGGCCACACGTCGCCGGCCTGGGCGGCGTCCCACAGCAGCCGGTCCTGCACGCCGGCGACGAAGATCACGTCGGGGAACTCGCGGCTGGCGAACAGCAGGTTGGTCTTCTCCCGGACCTGCGCCTGCGGCACCTCTTCGAAGACGATGTCGACATTGGTGCGCTCCTGCATCTCGACCAGCAGGGTCTGCTCGTCGAACGCCGAGGTCACGTGGCCGGGCCGCTGGATCAGCGCGTGCACGGTCACCGTCTGGTCGACGATCGGGTAGCCGCCCTCGTTGAAGCCGACGGCCTCAAGCCGCCCTTCCGCGGAAGCGGTCTCTTCGGCGCCTTCGGCCCACGCGGCCCCGGCAACGATCACGATGGCTGCCGCCACGGCAGCCCAGCGTTTGTTCAACATGAACAACTCCTTGGGAAATGGTTTCTCTTTCGCCGGCGCATGCCGGCGTGCACTGTTTCCTCGCGTTCCCGTCCCCCGTCAGCCCTTGATCGCTCCGATCATCACGCCGCGCACGTAGTGCTTCTGTACGAAGGGATAGAGCAACAGGACCGGCACGCTGGCGACGATGATCATCCCGTACTTGATCGACTCGGCCAGCATCATCGCCGCCATCGCGTTCTCGTCGTCGATCTCCAGCTCTTCGGTGAACGTGTTCTGGATCAATATATCACGCAGGATCAACTGCAACGGGAAGCGCTCGCGCTCGCGCAGGTAGATCAGTCCATGGAAGAACCCGTTCCAGTGGCCGACCGCGTAGAACACCATCAGCACGGCGACGATCGCCCCCGACAGCGGCAGCACCACGGAGCGGAAGAAGCGCAGGTCGGTGCAGCCGTCGATCACGGCGGCGTCCAGCAGCTCCTGCGGAATGGTGTTCATGAAGAAGGTGCGGGCGATGATGATGTTGAACACCGAGACCGTCAGGTGCAGGGCGCTGCCGCCGGCCGGCAGGATCATGATCCAGAACGAGTTGTAGAGGCCGAGGTTGCGGATCAGGAGGAAGGTCGGGATCAGGCCGCCGGAGAAGAACATGGTGAAGGTAAGGTAGATCATGAACGCGTTGCGGCCCCACAGGTCGCGGCGCGACAGGGCGTAGGCGGCGGTCAGCGTCAGGCTCAGGTTGAGGGCCGTCCCGACGGTCGCGTAGACCAGGCTGTT
This sequence comes from Spirochaetia bacterium, assembly GCA_965208175.1. GTDB lineage: Bacteria > Spirochaetota > Spirochaetia > SZUA-6 > Bin103 > CATQHW01. The sequence goes on from CBDBOG010000003.1 coordinate 1,352,991, forward strand.
GCGGTAGCCGCGCAGCAGGTCCTCGTGCTGGACGATGCGCGCGTAGCCGTCCAGGGTGATGCCGCGCGGGAACAGCCACACCTCGCCCCGGTTGACCATGAACGGATCGCTGATGGAGGCGACGACGACGAAGAACAGCGGGTAGGCGACCGCCAGCAGCACCAGCGACAGCAGGGCGTAGACGGCGCCGTTGAGGATGCGGTCCTGGCGCCCCAGCGCGATCATCCGCTTCCGCCCCGGCCTACCAGAGCCCCGACTGGCCCAGGAGCTTGGCAACCCGGTTGACGGAGATCAGCAGCACGAAGTTGATCACCGTTCTGAACAGGTCCACCGCGGCCGAGAAGCTGTAGCGCGCGTCGAGCAGCCCCACCTTGTAGACGTAGGTGGGGATGATCTCGGACACCTCCAGATTCAGCGCGTTCTGCATCAGGAACGCCTTCTCGAAGCCGACGCTCATGATCTGGCCGACGTTGAGGATGAGCAGGATGACGATGGTCGGCAGGATGCCGGGGATGTCGATGTGCCACACCCGCTGCAAGAGGCTGGCGCCGTCCACGACCGCCGCCTCGTGCTGCTCCGGGTCGATGCTTGAGAGCGCCGCCAGGTAGATGATGGTGCCCCAGCCGGCGTTCTGCCATACGCCGGAGAACACGTACAACGTGCGGAACCACTCGCGGCGCCCCAGGAAGAACAACCGCTCCCCGCCCAGTGTGTCGAGCAGATGGTTGGCCAGCCCGAAGTTCTTGGAGAGGAAGACGCCCAGCATGCCGACGATCACCACCGTGGAGATGAAGTGGGGGGCGTAGGTGACCATCTGCACCGTGCGCTTGAAGCGTTGCCCGGTGACCATGTTCATCATCAGCGCCAGGATGATCGGGATCGGGAACCCGACCAGCAGCTCGTAGCCCGAGAGCAGGGCCGTGTTCCTGATCAGCCGCCAGAAGCTCGGCGACTCGAAGAAGCGGACGAAGTGGCGCAGGCCGATCCACTCGCTGCCCAGCACGCCGAGGTGGGGCTTGAAGTTCTTGAACGCGATCGTGACGCCGTACATCGGCACGTACTGGAACAGGAGCACCAGCAGCACGGTGGGCAGCAGCAGCAGGTAGAGCTGCCACGATCGCGCCGCTCGCGCGACGGGCGACAGGCGGTGCGCGCGCGTGGGAATCGCCGGTGCCGTACTCACGGAGGCGTCATGATCGGCGGCCCGGCCGGTGCCGTCAACGCCGGCCGCCCCGCGGCTACACAGGCGGCGCCGGAGGCGCCGGGGTTACCCGTGCCCGGCACGGAGCGCATCGGAACGATGCGGTTCGTGCCGAAGGAGGGGCTGGGCCGCGGTTACGGCGCCGGAGGCGCCGCAATCGTGGGGCGGAACGCCGGTTCGCGGTTGAACAGGATGCGGTTGGAGTCGTGGAAGTTGCGCGCGCCGCGGTAGGCGGTGCGCACCACGTAGATCAGGTCGTCGCCGTCGAACCGCCAGTCCACGTACTGAAAGCCGGTCAGGCGCAGGGAGTCCTCCGGCCGCAGGCCGCTCTCGTCGACCATGAGCCGCTTCACCGTCCGCCACCGCACCAGGTCGTCGGAGGCGCACAGCCACACCTCGTTGCGCTGCCGCGGGTGCTTGTTCAGTCCTTGGCCCGGAGGCTGCGTCGCCTGCCAGGTGGCGATCAGCCAGTCCGGGTCCGTCACGGCGTTGGCCAGGGTCAGGTAGGTGCCGGTCACCGGGTCACGGCGCAGCGTGAACTTTGCCTTGGCGCCGGGGAAGGCGACGAAGCCGCCCGGTCCGGCCGGTTCAGCGGGGTCGGGATTGGCGCCCGGATCGAAGCTGATCCGCTCGCCCTCTCCGTCGATCCGCACCATCGCCGCCGTGTCCTGCGCCAGCGGGCGCGCCTCGAAGGTCAGCACGTCCCAGAGCTGCCCGTCGGGCGCGGCCACCACGTTGCCCTCGCGCCAGCCCGGCTGGGTGACCGGCCCCCAGGCAGCCAGCGTCCATGATGGCGTGAACGGCAGCTTGTTGCTCATCCGCCAGTTGGCGGCGTCCAGCAGGTCGGCGTCGACCGGCGCGGAGATGACGCAGGCCTGGAAGCCGGTGCCCCACACGCAGGGGTCGCAGTCCTCGAACGCCTTGTAGATGCGGCCCTCGTGCTCCAGGACGGCAACCGGGGCGCAGTGGTAATTGGGCGCTACCTTGAACGGCCCGCCGGGGAACAGCAGCCCGCTGTCCGCGTCCTTGGGATGGGTCCAGCGGAAGCCGCCGTCGTCGCTGCGGCGGATGACGATGGAGCCGTACTGCTGGGAGGTGCCCAGCAGGTAGACCGAGCCGCCGTGCACGAACAGGCTGCTCCAGTAGGCGTTCATCACGTGGGTGATGTTGTTCCAGGTGGCGCCGTCGTCCTCGGACCGGTGGACGCTGGTCAGGCTCTCCTCGTCCTCGTGGTTGCGCGGGCAGCCGGGGCCGAAGTGGTCGTGGGTGGAAAGCAGGGCGCCGTCGGGCAACCGGACGATGCTGGGGCTTCCCAGGAAGGTGACGCTTCTCTCCGGCTGGTACTTGATCTGGACGGGTTTCATGCCGGCGGCACTATAGCGCGTCGCACCGCCGGGCGGGCACCGCGGATCTTTGCGCTACGATGGGCGCCGCCGTGAGTGAGACGGCACGCATCGCACGGCTTCTGGAGCAGACCTTCGAGGGGCCGGCCTACTACGGGTCGTCGGTGCTTGGTGCCGTGGCGGGCGTCGACGCCGCGACCGCGGCACGCAGGCCGGCGTCGGGAGCGCACAGCATCTGGGAGATCGTCTCCCACCTGACCGCGGAGCTGGACTATGCGCGGAGCGTCATCGGCGGGTCGCCGGAGGCGTGGACCGCGGGGGAAACCACGTGGCCGGCGGTCACCGACACCTCCGCCGCGGCATGGCGAACGGCGCTGGCGGAGCTGCGGCGAGCCAATCGGGCGCTGGTGCGCCGCATCCAGGGGTTGGACGACGACGTGCTGGGGCGTCAGCCGCCGGTGGTCGGCGGCCCGTTCTACGTCACCCTGCATGGCACGATCCAGCACGGCGTCTACCATGCCGGCCAGATCGCCCTGTTGAAGAGGGAGAGCCGGCCGCCATGCCGCTGACTCGGCTGCCCTGGCTCCGGCGCAGGCAGCGCTGCTACTGGCGGACTCTGAGCCGTCCTGGTTCAGCCGTGACGATCGCTCCATCCCCGGGGACGAGGAGAGGTTCTACCCGCTCGCGACCGACGACGCGGCGGGCGTACGCCAAGCAGGCGAGGATGTCTACAGGCTCCAGCCACGGATAGCCCTGCCGTATGGTCTGGTGATCATCGCCGGCCGCCAGCATCCCCAATACGTGCTCGACGGCCAGAAGGCGGCCTCGAAAAATCGGTTTGCCGCCGAAGATCCGCGGGTCGGCAGAGATTCGCTCAAGGAGCTTCGTTTCATCCACTATTCGCTCAGCCAAAATGTCCGGGGCCTATGTCCCCGTGTCAACGTCGAGAAAGGTGCAGGGGGCGCAGGGACACCGGTGAACGGATTCAGCGCATGGTTGCGGCCACCGGTGCGTTTGACGGGCAGCGGGCGGATGGGTAGGATATAGGCTCATATATACGTCACAGATAGTTGGACTCATGTGCATGGCGTCTCCCGCGGCAGCCGCTGATAACCTTCATATGTCTTTTTCACAGAAATAATTGCAAGCAAATGAAATCAGCGTGTCGAAGGACGGGCCATGGCCATCAGCAGCGACAGGATCATCAGGATCCTGAAGGAGAACGGGTTCACGTTGTGTCGCGTGAAAGGATCTCATCACCACTACAAGAAAGACGGCCTACTTGGGCTGGTCACCGTCCCGCACCCGAAGAGGGACATTCCGCCGGGAACCGTCCGGAGCATCGAACGCCAGAGCGGTATTCGGATCCGACCGTAGCGATCGAGCTGGCTGTATGAAGAAGCCACTCGTGAACTCGTACAAGCTCTCGTATTCCGCGATCCTGCGAAAGACCCGCGATAGCGACTGGGGCGTGGAGTTTCCGGACGTTCCGGGTTGCATATCGGCCGGGAAGACCAGAGAGGAAGCCTTGGCGGCCGCCCAGGAAGCACTACAGGGACATCTCGATCTGTTGGACGAGCTCGGCGAGCCGGTCCCGCAACCACACCCGCTCGAAGAATCGGCTCTCATCCGGTATGAGGAGCATGAGAGCCTGCACACCGACGTGATCGAGATCAGGCCTCCCGCTCGGATTTCCGAACAGACACGTCGGGCCCGACCCGCATAGCCGCCCGGGATCACCGCTTGTCGCGGCGCTTCCGCTACGGGTCGCTCGGGGGCTGCACCCCTCGTGGGATGTAGGAGAACGATCCTCGTTCGATCCAGCGGCGTTGGGCGGGAACCTGGACGATGCGGTCCTCTTCCAGCAGGTAGGCGCTGAGCGCGTTGCCGAACACGCAGCCGGAATCGAGTGCGACCAAGCCGGGGCGGGCGCCGTTCGCGGCCTCCGGGAAGCGCTTGACCAGCAGACCCTGCGGCGCGTCGTGGCCGTACACGATGGGCCTGCCGGGTACGCGGTGGCGCTCGTCCAGGTGCTCGTGCCAGCGCGGGCCGCTGATGCCGCCGTCGGGCGGCCAGGTGCGGATGGTCAGGAACTGGTCGCGCGTGGTGCCGGCCAGCCCGCGTTCGGGGTCGATGCCGGCGTGTACGAGCAGGAAGGCGGACTCCTCGATGTAGAGCGGGAGCGCCGCCAGCCACGCGACCAGCTCCTCGCCCTGCGTGGACAGCACCCGGAGCGTCTCGTTGCGGTCGCCGTAGGCCGGCTTGGGATCGCGGCCTGCGGCGATTGTGCGGAGCTCGGCGAGCAACTCGTCGTCGTGGTTGCCCATCACCATCTCCGCGCTACTGCCCCGGATCCTCTGCCAGACGCCGAGCGGGTCAGGCCCGCGCGTGAAGGCGTCCCCGGTCAGGAGCAGCCGGTCCCGGTCAGGGGCGTATTCGACCTTGGCCAGCAGGGTGTCGAGCTCCGCGCAGCAGCCGTGCACGTCGCCCACGAATATCGTTCTTCGGTCGCCTCGCATCGGTCCGTTGGCGCGTGCCGGCTGGCCGGCCGCGCTACATCTCCGCGCGCAGCATCTCCGCCGCGCGCGTCATGTTGCCGAGCTTCTGGTAGATCTCGTCGAGCGGGATGTCGAAGTAGGTGCCGGGCGAGAAGCCGCAGTCCGGGTGCAGCGCCGTGCGCTCCGGGCCGACGATCTTCGCCGTCTCCCGCGCGCGGGCGGCGATCTCCTCCGGAGTGTCCACCTCGAAGGTCTTCGACGCCACGCAGCCGCAGCCCACGTCCATGCGTTCGGGCAGGCCGCGCAGCAACTCGCGGTCGTAGTCGTCGAACTGCAGCATCTCGAACATCGGCATGTCGATGTGCAGGCGCTCGAAGCCCGGCAGCATCGTGTCGTAGCGCGGCACCTGGTCCGGCCCGATGTGGCGCTTTCCGCACAGGTGCAGGGAGGTGTAGATCCCCTCGATGCCGTCGACCACGCGGTTGAGCGTGTCCACGGAGTCGAACAGCGCGTCTCGGTATGCCTGTGACTCGGGCTCCTCGGCGTGGACGCCGCCGATGCGCGTGTCGTCGAACTGCACGTAGCGGACCCCGGCGTCGCGCAGCAGCTCCACCTCGCGCCGGATGATCGGCACCATGACCTCGATGAATTCGCGCTCGGAGTAGTGCTCGGGCGACTTGACCGGGTCCCACAGGAAGCTGGCGGTCAGGTGCGGCGTCGGCAGCGCCACGCGCACGGCTTTGCTGGTGTGGCGGCGCAGCTTGGTCGCTTCCTCCGCGAACAGCCCCTCGCGGGTGGGGGCGACCGGGCCGATGACCGCGTAGCCGACGCGGGCGTCGTGCCGGAACGAGTCGAGCGGCACCTTGAACTGCTCGACGCCGGTGAGCATCTCGGCGATCACGCCCACGTAAGACTTGCGCCGCCACTCGCCGTCGGAGATGACGTCCACGCCGGCGGCTTCCTGCAGCGCGGCGACGTAGGGGATGGATCGGTCCATCAGGTCGAGCAGGTCGCCTTCGCCGGTGCCTTCGACAAGGTGGCGGTCGACCCGCTCGCGAAAGAACTTGGGCCGCGGCATGGAGCCGACCACGGTGGTCAGGAACGGTTTGTCGAGCATGATGGGTCAGTGTAGCCGCTTGCGGCCGTACCCGCTTGCCGCGGGCGGAGCAGCGCTACCGATACGCGCAGCCGCGAGCGGTGCGAGCCCGGGATCACGCAGCGCCCCGTTCTCGAGCCTTCATGGCTGAACCGGCGGCCACGAGCGACGAGTGGCTGATTGAAAGTTCAAGTTGCAATTTGCCAATCAGGGCTCGGTGCCGTACGCTCTGTCGCATGTTCCGGCGGAACCTGGGTGAGCGCCTCCGGCGTTTGGCTGTCCAGTTCCCGGCGGTATTTCTGACGGGGCCGCGTCAATCGGGCAAGACGACACTCGCCAAGTCGGTGTTCGACGGCCACGCCTATCTGAACCTGGAGGATCCCGCCACCCGGGACCATGCGCTGGACGATCCACGCGGGTTTCTGGCGCTCCACCGCTCGGGCGTGATTCTGGACGAAGTGCAGCGGGCGCCGGATCTCCTGTCCTACATCCAGGTCCTGGTGGACGACGACCCGACGCCCGGGCGCTACATACTCACCGGTTCCCAGCAGCTTCCCCTGACCCGTTCGGTGAGCCAGACGCTGGCCGGACGGGCGGCGGTGTGCGTGCTGCTGCCGCTCGGCCTGTCCGAGTTGACCGGAGTGCCGGCCGGCGATCCCTGGAAGTCGGATGAGCCGGGCGATGGCGACTCTTCCGTCCCATCCGGGCTGGAACTGGACCGGATCCTGTACCAAGGTCTGTTTCCCCGTATTCACGATCGTGGTCTCGACGCCGCCGACTGGCTCGGCTCCTACTACACCACCTACGTGGAGCGCGACGTCCGTGACCTTGGCGGCATCGGCGACCTGGACACGTTCCGCCGGTTCGTGCAGCTCTGCGCGGGCCGAAGCGGGCAGCTCCTGAACCTCTCGTCACTCGGGTCCGACTGCGGCGTCTCCCACACCACGGCCGGCACTTGGATCTCCGTGCTGCAGGCGCTGTTCGTCGTGCACCTTCTGCCCCCGCATCACCGCAACTTCTCGAAGCGCGTCATCAAGAGCCCGAAGCTCTACTTCCTGGACGCGGGTCTGCTGTGCAACCTGCTCCGAATCCGCGAGCCCGAGCAGATCGCCGTGCATGCCAATCGCGGAGCGATATTCGAGACGTTCGTGGTGAGCGAGTACCTCAAGGCGTTCACCCACCGGGGCATCAGCTCGCCCTTGTACTTCTGGCGCGACCGCACCGGTCACGAGGTCGATCTGGTGATCGACGACGGCACGCGCCTGCTGCCGGTGGAGATGAAAGCTGGTCTCACGCTCAGGGGGGCGCTCTACGACGGCCTGGACTGGTTCTGTGCTCGCGGCGAGCCCGCGGCCCGGAACGGCGTGCTGGTGTACGGCGGCGATGAGTGGTTCCAGCGGCGCGGCCACACCACGCGTCCGTGGCACGCGTGCGTCTGATACCGCCGTTCTGCAGGCATGGCGATAACGCACGTCCTGTTCGATCTCGACGACACGCTGGTCGCCGAGGAGTCTTCTGCGGAGGCGGCGTTCCTGGCGACCTGCGAGCATGCCCGCGAGCGCTACGGCGTCGATCCGCACGCGCTCCATCGGACCGTGCGGGAGCGGGCTCGCGAGGCGTGGTTTGCGGCTCCGACGAACGCCTACTGCCAAGCCGTCGGCATCGCCTCCTGGGAGGGACTCTGGGCCCGGTTTCCCGGTGACGATCCGAACCTGAAGGCGCTCCGGCGCTGGGTACCCGCCTACCGGCGCGAGGCCCGGCCGGACGGTCATGGTCGGCGACAGCCTGCGGCGCGACGTCCAGGGCGCCCAGCAGGCCGGCCTGCGAGCGTTCTGGCTGAACCGCACCTGCGCGAAACGTGATCTGGACGTGGTTCCGGATGCCGAGATGATCTCTCTGAGCGAGTTGCCGGCGTTGCTCGGGCGCGGCTGATCGGTGACGTCCCGCGTCGATTCCCGCTTCGGCGTCGAAGTGGCGCGCAACTCCAAGTGCGTTTCCCGCTTCGGCGTCGAAGCAGGTTCGACGACCGCAGGCCGGTACCGGCTACGCGCCGTCGGCGCTGGTGGCGGCGGCGATCCGCCACACGCCGCGCGCGTTGGGGGTCGTGCCGTCGCAGCCTTCGTAGACCATCCCATAGCCAGGTGGCTGACCGGCACGCACGGGGAGCGGAAAGACGGACATCTCCGAGGACTTGGCACGGTCCCAGGTGCCCCCGGGCGAGAGTACCGGTTCCTCGTCGCGCTCCCAAGTCAATCCGTCGCCGGACAGGGCGGTCATCAGGTGCTGCCCGCCCCCTTGCAGCGCCGGCCGGTCGTTCACGTTGGCGGCGAAGTAGATGCGGTACCGGCCGTCGGGGAGCCGGACCAGGTCCGGTGCGAAGGTGCTCGTATCGCCCGGGAAACGGGGCCCCGGCTCCATCTCGAACGTCATGCCGTCCGCGGAGATCGCGCTGACGATGCCGACGCCGCGCTGCGTCACGTACATGCGCAGGCGCCCGTCGCCCAGAAAGAGGATGCGCGGCGCCATGATGTTGCTGCCCGACACCAGCAGCCGGTCGCCCGGCTCCGGCTCCCATTCGAGTCCGTCGTTGCTGACCGCGCTGCGGATGGAATTCTGCACGTCCTGCGATCCGGGGCAGCACTCGTAGTACATGCGCAGCCGGCCGCTGCCGTCCGCCGCCGGGGCGACCTCGCTCGACACGACCCGGAAGTCGCCCGCGCCACCCTCGGCCGCCGACAGGCGCACGCCCGGCTCCGGGTTCCAGGCCACCCCGTCGGCCGAGCGCGCGCTCAGGATGCGGGTGGTCGCGTTGCCGTAGTCGTTGGCGCCGGTGGGATTGCCCTCGCGCGGCAGGATCTGCGTGTAGTACATCCGCCAGGTCCCGTCCGCCAACCGCACCACCCGCGGGCTGACCGACCCGCACAGGCCGGTCCGCGCCGCCTGCCGTGGCCAGCGGGCGTCGGGAGCGGGGCGGAGATCGTCGTCGGGCGGCGCGTCGATGGCCGGTTCGGGGCTCTTCCGCCACGCCGTGCCGGGGTCGCTCTCGGCGGCGTGCACCGCCGGCACGGGGTCCGTGGACCGTGTCAGGTCGATCATGGCCGGGACTGTAGCAGGCAACCGGACCGCTGCACGGCATGGTGCCCGGCGGTGGTATCCTGCCAGGAAACAGCGGCCCAGTGGTTGGGCCGCGCAGGAGGTGGCGATGGAGTTTCGATTTGCCGCGTGCACGGCCGGCATGGACGACATACCGCACGCCGAGTTGCAGCGCCTGTACTCGCAGGCCGGCTTCGACGCCGTGGAGCTCATGCACGGCATGCTCCGGCCGCTCACCGTCGAGCAGGCGGAGGGGCTGGGCGACGAGTACCGCGCCGCGGGGGTGCCGGTGGAGACCGTGCACCTGCCGTACGAGGGGCCGGCGTTCGATATCGCCGACTTCTACGAGAGCCGCAGGCGCAAGGCGGTCGCGCACATCCGCCACGCCATGGAGCGCGCCGCCGCGGCGGGCGCGCAGGCGGGGATCCTTCATCCCTCCACCTCGCGCGAGCCGGTGGACACGAACGGTTTCGAGCGCTACTTCGCGCAGATGGCGGTGAGCATGCGCGAGCTGCTGCGCGAGGCGGAGCGGGTGGACCTGGCGCTCGCGGTGGAGAACCTGCCGCCGGTGCCCGGCCGGCGCTACGGCTCGGTCCCCGATCACTTCCGCCGCTTCGCGGGCGAGCTCGCCCACTCCCACCTCTGCTTCTGCCTGGACACCGGCCACGCCCTGATGGCCAACGGCCACGACGGGACCATCGAGCTGATGGAGGCGATGGGCGACCGGCTGCGCACCTTCCACCTGTCCGACACCCCGGGCGACCGCGACCTGCACCTGGCGCCCGGCCACGGCGCGGTCGACTTTCCGCGCGTGTTCGCGCAGGCGCGCGGCCTGGACCCGCTGGCCATGTGCATCGAGACCCCGCCGTTCGCGCCGGGCCCCGACTACGGGGACGACGCCTGGCGGGCGATGGTGGACGAGGTGCGGGCGCTGGCCGCGAGCGCGACCGCGCCGTGATCGGCCTCGGCCTCGCCTCACCTGGAGATCCCGCACCGGCCTTCCGGCGGCGATGAGTCAGCAGGTGCGGACCGGCGTCGACCTGGTGGCGATCGCGTCGTTCGAGCGTTCGCTCCGCCGCGGCGGCGATCCGTTCCGGCGCCGGCTGTTTCATCCCACGGAAGCCGAGGGGGCCTCGCCCGAGCGGCTCGCCGGCGTCTTCGCGGCCAAGGAGGCGGCTTTCAAGGCGCTGGAGCTGCCGGCCGGTCACTGGCACGTGGTCGAGGTCGCCCACCGGCCCGACGGCCGGCCGTGCCTGCGCTTCGCGCCCGAGTACGACGCGTCCCGGATCGCCAGCCTGGATGTGAGCATCACCCACGACGGCACGTACGCGTTCGCTTCCGTGGTCGCGTTGCTGCACGGCGACGCATAGAAGGAGGGGCCGGATGGTGCAGACGATCGATCGTTTCCTGGAGGACGCGGCGCGCCGCTTCGAAGACCGGCCGGCGCTGTCGTTCAAGCCGGGCTTCCGCTACCTGCACTGGAGCTACCGCGACGTCTGGGAGGGCGCCGGCCGCGTCGCGTCGCTGCTGCAGCAGCGCGGGGTCGACAAGGGCGACCGCGTGATCGTCTGGGGGCCGAACTCCCCGCACTGGGTGCTCGCCTACTTCGGCATGATCCGCGCCGGCGCCATCGTCGTGCCGCTGGACATGCGCTCCACGGCGGAGTTCGCCGAGCAGGTGCGGGCCAAGACCGATCCGACAGCCGCCTTCGTGTCGCGCCTCACGCCGCCTGAGCACGAGGCGATGGGGCTGCCCGCGATCTACTTCGAGGAACTGGAGGAGCAGAGCTACCCCTTGGGCGAGCCGCGGCCGGTCGAGCTCGCCGGCGAGGACCTGACCGAGATCATGTTCACCTCGGGCACCACCGGCGACGCCAAGGGGGTGATGCTCACCCACCGCAACCTGCTGTCCAACCTGGAGTCGGTCCTCAAGGTCATCCCCGGTGACCCGTCGCTGCGCCTGCTGTCGCTGCTGCCGCTCAGCCACATGTTCGAGCAGATGGGCTCGCTGTTCTCGGCGTTCAGCTTCGGAGCGAACATCACCTTCGCCACGAGCCGGCAGCCGTCGGTCCTGCTGAAGCTCATGCAGGAACGCAGGATCACGATGATGCTGCTGGTGCCGCAGGCGCTCGACCTGTTCATGAAGGGCATCGAGCGGGAGGTGGTCAACCGCGGCAAGGAGCGGGTGTGGGAGCTGTCGCAGAAGCTGGCCCGCAACCTGCCGGTGGGGCTGCGCCGGCGCGTGTTCGGTCAGATCCACGCCCGCTTCGGCGGCAGCCTGCGGACCATCGTCTCCGGCGGCGCCGCCCTGGACCGCACGCTGGGCGAGAAGTGGAACCTGATCGGCATCAACGTCCTGCAGGGCTACGGCGCCACCGAGGCGTCGCCGGTGATCAGCACCCACCCGCTGGACGATCCCCGCTTCGACTCGGTGGGCAAGCCGGTGCCGGGGGTCGACGTGCGCATCGCCGACGACGGCGAGATCCTGGTGCGCGGGCCGAACATCACCCAGGGCTACTGGCAGGCGCCGGAGCAGACGGCGCGCGCCTTCGACGGGGAGTGGTACAGGACCGGCGACCAGGGCTTTCTGGACGCGGAGGGATACCTCCACATCAAGGGCCGCAAGAAGGACATGATCGTCCTGGCCGACGGCCGCAACGTCTATCCCGAGGATGTGGAGGAGGTGCTGAAGGCCGACCCCGCGGTCACCGACGCGACCGTGGTCGGGCTGGACGCCGACGGCGGGCCGCAGGTGCACGCCGTCTTCCTGCTGGAGGAGCCGGAGGAGGCCGCCGCCATCGTCAGGCGCGCCAACGAGCGGCTGGGCGAGCACCAGCGCATCCGCGGCTTCACGGTGTGGCCGGAGGCGGACTTCCCGCGCACGCACACGCTCAAGGTCAAGAAGGCGGTGGTCATCGAGGCGCTGAGCGGGGGCGCGGGCGACGCCGACGGGCCTTCGGCCGAGCGGTCCAAAGCCAGTGCGGACGGGGATCCGGGGGAGCGGCTGGTGCGGCTGGTGTCGGAGGTGAGCGGCGTACCGCAGGAGCAGCTCCTGCCGGAGAAGAGCCTGGGCGGCGACCTCGACCTCGACTCCCTCAAACGAGTGGAGTTGCTGTCCGCGATCGAGCAGGAACTCGGCGTCTACATCGACGAGTCGCTGGTCGGCTCCAACACCACGTTCGGCGAGCTGCTCAGGCTGTTGCGCTCGCAGGAGGAGGCGAAGGCGGCGCTGCCGCCGTTCTACACGTGGCCGCTCACCATCTGGTTCGCGGCCGTGCGCGAGGTGGTGTTCCGGCTGGTGCTCACGCCCGTGCTGAGCTTCGTCTACCGGGTCCGGGTACAGGGCCGCGAGCACCTGAGCGACCTGTCCGGCGCCGTGCTGTTCGCGGCCAACCACAACGCCATCCGCATGGACAGCCTGGTCCTGATCAAGGCCACGCCGCGGCGCTGGCGGCGCCAGCTCGCCTTTGCCGCCGCCGCGGAGATCACCTTCGGCAACCGCTGGCGGGGGATCCTGGCCGCCCTTGTCGCCAACGCCTTTCCGCTCTCACGCGAGAGCGCCGTCCGCGCCAGCCTGCAGCACATGGGCCGGCTGATGGACGAGGGCTGGAGCGTCGTGCTCTTTCCCGAGGGCGAGCAGCGTCTCGGGCAGCCGATGCTGCCGTTCCAGAGCGGCACCGGCATGCTGGGTGTCGAGTCGCGCACCCCGGTCGTCCCCGTGCACATCGTCCGGGAGCGGGCGCGCGGGATCCTGCCCGGATCGTGGCGGGCGCGCGTGTCGGTCAGCTTCGGCGCGCCGCTGACCTTTCCGCCGGGCACCTCGTACATCGACGCGACGCAGGCCATCGAGGACGCGGTCAAGGCGCTCTGAGGTCCCGGCTGCGACGGGCCCTCAATCCCGTTCCAGGGCCAGGAGGCGTCGCTTGCGCCACAGGCCGCCGCCGTAGCCGGTCAGGGTGCCGGCGGCGCCGATCACCCGGTGGCAGGGGACGATGATGGAAATGGGGTTGGCGCCGACCGCTTGGCCAACCGGCCTGGCGGCCCGCGGCCGGCCGATCGCTGCCGCTACCTGACCGTAGCTCCACGTCTCTCCATAGGGTATCCGCAGCAGCGTCTCCCACACCTGCCGCTGCATGTCGGTACCGGCCGGCAGCAGGGGCAGGTCGAAGCGCCGGCGGCGGCCGGCAAAGTACTCCATGAGCTGGGATTCGGCATCCGCGATGGGAGCCGGGCGCCCAGGGACGAGCGTCGCGCTCATGGACCGGCGCGTCCGGCGCAGTTGCGCCTCCAGCCGATCCGGATCGCTGAATTCGGCCAGGCACAGCTTGCCGTCCGCGGCGCCGAGCAGCATCACGCCCAGCGGAGTCTCCATCGGTGCCACCGCCAGAAGCCTGGCGTCTCCGGCCGCGCCGGGCGACGCGCTGATCAGCTTGCGGATGGCATCGTTGAAGCCGCTGAGCGATTCGTAGCCGTGCTCGAACGCCGTGTCGGTCACGGGTGCTCCCCGCTGCAGGGTGCCGACCGCTGCCGCCAGCCTCCGGCTGCGCGCGTATGCATGGAACGTCGTCCCGAAGCGCCGCCGAAACCACCGCCGCACCGCCTCCGGACGGAATCCGTTGGCAGCGAGGTCGGCGTCGGTCCAGCGGCGGCGCGGGTTGCGCTCCAATTCGGCCAACAGCGGGTCCAGCCATGGCGGCGCGGCTCCGTTGGCCTGGAGCGGCCGACACCGCAGGCAGGGCCGGTAGCCGGCGGCGAGCGCCTCGTCGGCGGACTCGAAGAACTCGACGTTGGCCGGTCGCGGCCTGCGCGCCGGACAGGAGGCGCGGCAGAAGATGCCGGTCGTCCGCACGGCGGCCACGAAGGCGCCATCGTAGCTGCTGTCCCTCTCGGCAAACGCCGCGAGCATCGCGTGGTGCGGAGGAGTCGTGGGAGCCATGAGCCAACCGTAATCGGGGCGAGGTATCGCGGCCACCGCAGAATGAACGGCAATCGGGTGCGCTATCGTAGGCGCCATGGCCGATGCACTTCCATTCCGGACCGCGCCGGTTCCCTTTCCGGTCGGCACCGAGTATTACCGCGCGCCGATGCCGCCGCAGGAGTTCTGGGACCGGGACTTCGCGGCGATCCGCGCCGCGGGCATGCGCATCGTGCGCACCTTCTCCTACTGGAACTGGATGGAGCCGGCGCCCGGCCGCTTCGAGCTGGACGACTTCGACCGCTTCTTCGAGCTGGCCGCCCGCCACGACCTGTTGGTCTGGTTCGACCTGACGCTGGCCACCCACGGGGCGTGCCCGGACTGGCTGTTGCGCGAGCACCCCGACATCCGCCAGGTGCGGCCCGACGGGACGCCCCTGCATCCCGACTCCACCAACGCCATGCCGCAGGGGAGGATGATCCACTGCTACGACCATCCGAAGTGGCGGGAGTTCGGCGAGCGGCTGCTGCGCACCGTGGTGGGACGCTACCGCGACCGCGAGAACCTGCTGATCTGGGGCGTATGGGACGGCGCGTCGTTTCCGACGACCGACGGACCGGTCTGTCCGTGCTACTGCGCGAGCACCCTCGCCCGCTACGCCGCGTGGCTCAAGCGCCGCTACACGCTGGAGCAGCTCAACGAGCGGCTGCACCGCCGCTACCGCTGCTGGGAGGACGTGGCACCCGCGCGCAACTCCCGCAACGTCGTGGAGATGCTGCTGTACCGGCAGTTCCACGTCGAGAATCTGGCCGAGACGCTGCGGTGGCAGGTGCAGGTGATCCGTGAGCTGGACGACCGCCACGAGCTGCGCGCCCACGGCGCGAACATGCCGCGGCACTTCGACCAGTCCTGCGCGCGCGAGGTGGACAGTTGGGGCATGTCCATGCCCTCCAACGAGCTGCTGACAGGGCCCGACCCGATGCGGATCGCCGACCGCTGCTTCAGCTTCGACTGGTCGCGCGCCATCGGCCGCGGCGGCCGATGGTGGAACGAGGAGATCTACGCCGGCATGAGCCCGGCCGGCGTCACCTGGAAGCCGCAGTCGCACCCCGCGGAGGTGACCTCGCTGCTGTGGCTGAGCCTCATCCACGGCGCCGCCGGGGCGATGTTCTGGCAGTACACGCCGGAGTACCTGAGTTTCGAGGCGCCGGGCTACTGCCTGACCGCACCGGACCGGGCGCCGACCGGACGCCTGCAGGCCGTGCGCCGGGCGATCGCGGACATCGACCGCATCGCCGATCACCTGCCGCTGCAGGTCCCGGACCCCGCGGCGGGGGGCGCCGAGGTGGCGATCCTCTACAGCGGCCCGAGCTCGGAGATCTTCCTCTACAACGGCGAGCAGCAGAGCTACCTCGACGGTCTTCTGGGTCTCTACCGCACGCTGTGGGCGCACGGCATCCCGGCCGACGTGATCACCAGCGAGCACGACTGGTCGCCGTACCGCGTGGTCTGGCTGGCGAACACGGCGCTGCTGGACGCGGCGACGGTCAAGCGGGTCGCCGGTGCCGTGGCGCGGGAGGCGGGGCCGTGCGTGGTGGCGGACGGCAACCTGGGCTCCTACGCGGAGAACGGCCGCTTCAGCTACGCGCCGCCGGAGGGACTGGCCGAGCTGCTGGGCGTGCGCGTCGCCGACTATGACCGCTTCACGCCGGGACGCGCCGGCAGCGGCGTGCTGTCGGGCGCGTTCGGGCACCTGGTCGTCCCGGAGCCGGTCGGCCACGCGGTCCTGGAGCCGGCCGGGGACAGCCGTGTGCTGGCCAGGCTGGACGGCGCCGTGGTCGGCGTGGAGCGCGCGGACCGCCGCCTGGCGTGGCTGGCCCTGTCGCCGGCGACCGCGTTCGGCGCGCCATCGACCTGCTCGCCGCGCAGGACGGGGAGCTGGCGGTGACCTCGGGCGGCCTCGACCTTGCCTTCGGGCCCGGTTCGGTGCGGGTGCTTGCGGTCGACTGAGGCCGCCGGCCGCGGGGATGAACGGGCGGTGAACCTGGCATGAACGGCGCGCGCGCGAGGTAGCCTGTTGCTCGGGGCCGGCCCTACATTCCGGTCATGACCGCCGTATCGCTCGCCGAAGTGCGCAAGATCTATCCGCTCGGCAAGACGGAGGTGCACGCCGTCAACGGCGTGAGCTTCGAGATCGAGGAGGGGGACTTCGTCTCCATCGCCGGGCCGTCGGGATCCGGCAAGACCACGATCCTGAACATGATCGGCTGCATCGACACCCCCACCGAGGGAACGGTGCGCGTCATGGACACCGATACCGCCGGCCTGACCGACCGCGCCGTGACCGACCTCCGCCACCAGGTGCTGGGCTTCATCTTCCAGTCGTTCAACCTGATCCCGGTGCTGGACGTCACCGAGAACGTGGAGTTCCCGCTGCTGATCGGCCAGGCGCGGGTGCCGAAGGCGCAGCGGGCCGACTGGATCGCCTACCTGATCGACGCCGTGGGACTGGACGAGCACCGCGACCACCGCCCCGCCGAGCTGTCCGGCGGCCAGCGCCAGCGGGTGGCGATCGCCCGCGCGCTGGCCAACAAGCCGCGCATCGTGCTGGCCGACGAGCCGACCGCCAACCTCGACTCGGAGACCAGCGAGCAGATCATCGAGCTGATGAAGCGCATGAACGCGGAGCTCGGCACGACGTTCATCTTCTCCACCCACAAGCCGGCGATCGTCGACATCGCCGACCACGTCATCCGTCTGCGCGACGGAGTGATCACCGCGGATTTCAGGACGGAAGCGGAGCCGGCGGCGTGAGCGTCGTCTGGCGCATCGCGGTCCGCAACCTGCAGGAGCATCGCGCCAAGAGCCTGATCGTCGGCACGATCATCCTCATCGGCACCTTCGTGCTGGTGGTGGGCAACTCGCTGATGGACTCGGCCGCCGCCGGCATCCGGCGGTCGTTCATCGACAACTTCACCGGCCACCTGGTGCTGGCCGGGGTCGCCGACGCGCCGGTCAGCCTGTTCGGCGTCCGCAGCACCGACTTCCTCAACAACCGCACGCCGCGCCTGGACGGCTACGAGCAGCTCCTGCAGGCGGTCGCCGACCACCCGGACGTACCCGCCTGGAGCCCGCAGGCGAGCGACGCCGCCACCGTGAACCTGGCGGGAGAGGACGGGACGTCGCTCGGGGAGTCGTTCACGCAGCTCTGGGGAATCGAGCCGGCGCGCTACCGCGAGGCGTTCCCGGATGCGGCCGAGTTGATCGCGGGCTCGTTCCTGGAACCTGACCAGGTGGGGCTGGTCCTGTCGGAGGAGGTCGCCACCGACCTCGGCGAGTCGGCCGAACGGGAGATCCGTCCCGGCGACCGCCTGCTGCTGACCGCCACCACGGACGCCGGCATCAAGGTGCGAGAGGTGCCGGTCACCGGCATCTTCCGGTTCCGCAACGCCCTGCCGCAGCTCAACTTCGTGTCGTTCGTGGACATCACGACGCTGCGCACGCTGACCGGGATGACCGTGTCGGCGCCGGCGGAGCAGATCCTGACCGAGGAGCAGGTCGCGCAGCTCGGCTCCGTGGACGAAGACGACCTGTTCGGCGGCGGTGACGCAGGCGGCTTGGTGGAGGAGGTCCCCACCGGCACGGGCGCACCGGTGCTGCTGGACCTGGGCGGACGCGAGGAGACCGTGGTCGACTCCGGCGCCTGGCACTTCCTGCTGCTCAAGCTGCGCCGTCCGGGGGCGGCCGAGCGCGTGACCAGGGACCTGGAACGGATCATCGGCGAGGGTGACCTCAACGCGCAGGTGCTGGACTGGCGCGATGCCGGAGCGCCGGTGTCGCAGCTCTCCGACGGATTCAAGATCGTCTTCAACGTGGTGATCATCGTCATCGCCGTGGTCGCCGTGATCATCATCATGAACACGCTGGTGATCTCGGTGACCGAACGCATGAGCGAGATCGGCACGATGCGCGCGATCGGCGCGCGCAAGGGGTTCGTGCGGCGCATGATCGGCGCGGAGACGGTCACGGTGGCGTTCGTGTTCGGCGCTGCCGGCGTCCTGCTCGGGCTGGTGCTGCTGTTCATCCTGGGCACCACCGGCATCCCCGCCTCCAACCTGTTCCTGCGCATCCTGTTCGGGGGGGAGGTGCTCAGGCCCGAAGTCTCGCCCGGCTCCGTGGCGTTCTCGCTGGTCATGGTCGCGGCGATCGCCGTGGTCTCCAGCCTGTATCCGCTGGCGGTCGCGCTGCGCATCTCGCCGCGGCAGGCGATGGGCGTCGAGTGATGCGCAGCCTGCTCCGCATCGCCTTCCGCAACACCGGTCGCCAGAAGAAGCGCACCCTGCTGCTGGCCGGCGCGATCGCGTTCGGCGTGGTCGTGGTGACCCTGCTCAACGGGTTCACCGGCGGCGCGTCGCGCAACATCGAGCGGGTGCTCACCGACCTGATCGGCGGCCACGTGTACGTCAGCGGCACGGAGCTCACCGATTCGCGGCTGATCATCAACGTCATCCGCGACTGGGAAGGCGGCGACTCGTCGCTCGCTGGCGCGGTCGCCGAGGTGGAGGGGCAGATCGGCGACCTGAACCGGCGCAGCCGCACGCTCGGGACGCTGATCTTCGGCTCCAAGCAGACCAACCAGTTCCTCGACGGCGTGGATTGGCACGGCGAGGCGAGCTTCTTTCCCAGCCTGTCGCTGACGGCCGGATCGCTGCCGGGTCCGGACGACCGCAACGCGCTGATCCTGCCGGAGGCCGCGGCCGAGCGGCTGCGCGTCGAGGTCGGCGACCAGGTCCTGGTGCGCGTCGCCACGGTCACCGGCCAGCAGAACGTCGGCGAGCTGGTGCTGGCGGCCACCATCGAGGACTCCGGGATCACGGCGTTCTCCTCGGCCTTCGTCCGCCTGGACTACATGGGCGAGCTGATCGGCACTGGCGCCGGCGAGTTCCAGGTCCTGAACCTGTACCTGCGCGACCCCCGGCAGTCAGGCCGCGTGGCCGAGGTGTTGCGCGCGCGGCTGCCGACCGCTCCGGAAGACGAGCAGGAAGAGGTGAGCGGACAGCCGCCGGGGACTCCCGGGGCGCTCGGCGCCGGCGTCAACCGGTTGGCCGACGACGAGGAGCCGTGGGAGGGCACGCGCTTCGAGATCACGACCCTGGACGACATCCTGGATCAGGTCTCGGACCTGTTCGGCGTGCTCGACATCGTCAGCCTGGTGGTGTTTCTGATCCTGCTGACCATCACCATGGTCGGGGTCGTGAACACGTTCCGGATGGTGTTGCTGGAGCGCATCCGGGAGATCGGCACCATGCGCGCGGTGGGCATGCAGGGCCGCTCGGTGCGCGGCATCTTCCTCATGGAGGCCGGCTTCATCGGCCTGATCGGCGCGCTCATCGGGCTGGTGCTGGCCGGCATCGCCATGCTGGTCCTGGGCCAGCTCACCCTGGACACCGACTCGCCGCTGCAGTTCTTTCTGAACGACGGCCGGATCACCTTCGCGGTGCCGCCCCTGTCGGTGGTCACCAACGTGGCGATCCTGCTGGCCCTGAGCCTGCTGGCCGCCGTCATCCCCGCGCGCCGCGCGGCCCGCATGGAGCCGGCGGCGGCGCTGCGCAGCTCGGCCTGAGCTGCGGCGGGACGAATCCGTGGCAACGACCGACTTCCCTGGAGGGAAAACACCATGACCATCCGACGTTTCGCGATAGCGTTCCTGTGTGCGGCCGGACTGCTCGCCGCCCCCGGCGTGTGGGCCACCGACGTCGACGTGCAGTCGCTGCTTGCCGAGATCGACCGGCAGCGCACCTTCGGCGACCAGGACTTCACGGCGGTCATGACGATGATCTCCGAAGACCCCGAGGACGGCGTCGAGCGCTTGGTCGTGCAGCAGTTCCGGCGGGACGCCGACGACGCGTTCCTGATCCTGTTCCGCGACCCGGCGGTCCAGCGCGGCCAGGGCTACCTGCGGCAGGGGGACAACCTGTGGTTCTACGATCCGGAGAGCCGCAAGTTCTCGCACACGTCACTGAAGGAGGCGTTTCAGGGCACCGACGCGCGCAACTCCGACTTCGGCGAGGTCAGCTTCGCCGAGGACTACGCGGTGCGCACGGTCGAGGAGGATACGCTGGGCAAGTACGCCGTCTACGTGCTCGACCTGCAGGCGACCAGCGACGAGGTGACCTACCCGTTCCTGAAGGCGTGGGTCACGCGCGAGGGCAGCCTGGTGCTCAAGACCGAGGACTACAGCCTGACCGAGCGGCTGATGCGCACCTCCTATTACCCTCGCTACGCGCGCGTCGGTGACTCGGTGGTGCCGACCGAGATGATCTTCGTCGACGAGCTGGTCGAGGGAAAGAAGACCCGGATCAGCATGAGCGACCTTTCGGACGCGGCGATCCCGGATTCGGTGTTCACCAAGGCGTACGTGGAGCGGGCCAACCGGTGACGGCGCTCCTGCTCGCCCTGATCCTGGTCGCCGGCGCGGCGGGCGCGCAGACGATCGACACCGACGAAGGGTCGCTGTTCGGATCGTCCGAGGAGAAGGACAAGAGCGAGGAGGAGAGCCCGATCGACACCTCCGACCTGTTCGGCGGCGACGTGCTGGTCACCGAGGACGCGGCCTCGGACGGAGCCGCCCTCGCGGCCGGTCCGCCGCCGGTCGAGATCGGCGGCTCGTACCGGTTCTCGCTGACCGGAGACGTGGCCTGGTCGTCGTTCGAGGAGCTGGCCGACGCGCCGCTGGAGCCGGAGTCGCAGGGCGTCGGCGTCGACCTGGGTGCGACCGTGTTCCTGGACGCGCGGCCGGCGGACGACTTCCGCGTATTCGGCAAGGTCGACCTGAGCTATCCGTTCACGACCGACGAGGACGCGCAGCCGCCCCGCGGCTTCGATGACATCGTCAGCGTCCGGGAGCTGTTCTCGGACTTCACGATCGGCGACGCGCTGTTCCTGCGCGGCGGCAAGCACACGATCGCCTGGGGCGTGGGGTACTTCTTCAGCCCGGCCGACGTGCTGAACCTCACCTCGATCGATCCCGAGGACCCGGAAGCCGAGCGCGAGGGACCGGTGTCGCTGCGCGCCAACCTGCCGGTGGACTTCAACAATCTCTATCTCTACGTGATCGCCGACCCCGGCGACGACGGCGTGCAGCTCGCCGCCGCGCCCAAGGCGGAGTTCGTCGTGGGCGGCACCGAGGTCGGCATCGGCGCCTTCTACCACCCCGACCGGGTGCCGCGCGCCATGCTGACGGTGAGCACCAGCCTGCTGGACTTCGACCTGTTCGGGGAGCTGGAGGCCAGCCTGGGCTCGGACCGGCGCTTCGTGGAGCCGGCCGATCGCGGCCCCGACACCCCGCACGGGCTGCGCGCCGTGCGCAACACGGACGATCCGTTCGCGGCCGCCACCGGCGGGCTGCGGTACACCTACCGGCCGGAGGAAGGCGACTGGTCCGCGACCTTCGCCGGCCAGTACCTGTGGAACGGTGAAGGCTACGAGGACGCGGCGGTCCTGCGCGACAACCGCCGCGGCGTCATGAAGCTGCTGGAGGCGGGCGACCTGAGCTTCGGCGACCTGATCTACCCCGGCCGGCACTACGCGGCGGCCTCTGCCAGCGTCGGACTCGGCCGCGGCGCGGACTGGTCGATGGGCGTGTTCTGGCTCTCCAACCTGAGCGACGGCTCGGCGCGGGTGTCGCCGTCGGTGACCTTCCGGCCGGCCGACCGGCTCACCCTGCGCGCCGCCGCCTCGGTCACCTACGGCGAGGACGGCGCCGAGATGACCCCGTTCGGAAGTC
Organism: Spirochaetia bacterium; assembly: GCA_965208175.1. GTDB lineage: Bacteria > Spirochaetota > Spirochaetia > SZUA-6 > Bin103 > CATQHW01. The sequence continues at coordinate 1,374,922 of CBDBOG010000003.1, forward strand.
GCGTCGGCGCCTCCCTCACCGCCACGTTGGGCTCAGGGAGATTCTGACCCTTCGCGGGTCACCCATCCTGCCGGCCTGCAGAGCCGTGTACGAAGGAAAGGCCCCAACGATCTTCGTTGTACTCGATAGTGGCGATCAGGGATGAGTCCGACGACGTGATGGTGATCCTGAACGCGTCAAGGCCGAAAATCTGCCGCAAGCCATGTGCCCAATCATGTGCCACGTCGGCCAATTGATCGATGTTGAGAACGACGGCAGCGTCAGCGTTGACCGTGAAGGAAGAACTGCCGTCTTCGGAGTAGCCACTGACGGCGGCGAATCCGGGTTCGAAGAACCGCTCGCAGAACTCCAGCAGGTCGACGAGATCGTCCCAGGTCGGTGCCTGTGCCGAACCGCAGAGCGCCGTTTCAAGGTCGTTGCCTTCGGTTCGGATACGGGGATCGAGGAGAAGGTCGGTGGTCAAGTCCCCCAGGAGTCGGCGGGGGTCTTCGGAGCCGAGCCACGGCATCCGGTCCGGGTGGATGTCGTGACGCAGGAGCGGATGAATCAGGAAGTAGCGGGTGCCAAGGTCGTCGTGACGCAGGAGCGGACGACTCGGGTAGTAGCGGGTGTCATCGACGTTCTGCTGGAAGCGCACGTCGGTGGTCACGTCTTCGACGAGCTGTTGCGGGGGTGGGAATGCGAACGCGGAGAACGCCGTCATGGCAGCCGCCAGGACTGTCAGAGCGATGCGCATCTTCATCATGGCGCCTCAATGCGAAGTCTACGTCTACGGCTCGGGCTCGGCGAGGAGCTCGCCGGCGTCGATGCGGGAACGGGTGGCGGCCAGCGCCCCGCGGAGCTCGTCCGCGTCGGGGAGGTAGCTGGCGCCGGCGCGCAGGAAGTACAGCGCGGCGGCCGGCGCGTGGCCGACCGCCTGCTGCAGGGCGGCGGCGTAGAGGGCGACCTGGCCCAGGTAGGGGGCCGCCGCCCGCTTGAGCCGCCCGCGCGTCACGTCGTCGGTCTTGAAGTCGACGAGGTGCCAGCGGCCGGAGTGCTCGTAGGCCAGGTCGATGGTGCCGTGCACGGGGGCGCCGTCCCAGTACCAGCCGAACGGAAGCTCGAAGTGGGCACGCGTGCCGGGGCTGCGCAGCACCCGCGCCAGCTCGCTGCCGTCGAAGCGGTCGAGCATGTCTTCCACCTCGGCCATCGCGCGCAGCCCGGCGGGGTCGCCCGCGGAGGCGTGCAGGCGTCCGAGCTGGGGCCTCAGGTCCGGGCGGGTCCCGGTGGTGAACCAGACCCGGATCGCCTCGTGCGCGAGAGTGCCCCGCACCAGTGCCAGCCCGTCCCCGTGGCCTGCGGATCTCGCGGATCCGGCGGATCCGGCGGATCCGGCGAATCCGGCAGGCGCGGACGGCGAGCGTAGGGACGTGACCGGGGTGCTTGCGCGCAGCGGGATCACCGCGGGGCGGTCGACCAGCGGCGCGTCCACCGTCCGTTCGCCGGAGGCCGGCGGGATCGCGACCTCCACGGGTGGGCCGGCGCGCGCGATCGTGTCCAGGTCGACCGGCACCGGCTCGCGTAGCTCCACCCAAGACGTGTCCATGCCGCGCAGCGTCTCCCGGCACATCGCCAGCCAGCTCCTTTCTCGGCCGCCGTCATCGCCGCTCAGGTACAAACGGTCGGCGGCGCGGGTGGCCGCGACGTAGAGCAGCCGGCGGTACTCGGCGTCCTCCTCGCGCCGATCGAGATCGAGCAGGTAGCGATACAGCCCCGGACGCCGGCGGCGTTCGTCGGCCGAGGCGGCGTCCGCTTTCAGGGTTACGGAGATGCCGTCGTCGACGCGCCAGCGGACGCTGTCGTGGGTTTCCGGAGCGCGGACGTGCGCTTCGGGCACGAAGACGATCGGGAACTCCAGCCCCTTGGCGCCGTGGATGGTCAGCAGCCGCACCGCGTCGGTCCGGTCGACCACCGCCAGCCCTTCGCGGTCGACCAGCTCGTCGCGCCGCCGGCGCAGATAGGTGACCGTCTCGTCGATCGAGCGGCCGGCCAGCGTGCGCAGGATCGTCACCAGCTTGCGGATGTTGGCCAGCGCCTGCTCGCCGCCGCGCAACGGCGCCCAGGCGGCTTCGAAGCCGGTCAGGGCCAGCGCGCGCTCGACGATCGCGTCCGGCGGCTCCAGTGCCGCGGCATCGCGCAGCTCCTTGAGCACAGCCGCGGCGTGCGTGCAGCGCCGCCGGGCGGGGCCGGCTACCTCGTCGGGTGGATGGTCGAGCACGCGCATCCAGCTCCGATCCACGGCGTGGCAAGCCAGGAGCGTTCGGTCGTCGATCATGAACAGGGGCGAGCGCAGCGCGCCGACCAGGGCGATGTGGTCGTCCGGCTCCGAGAGCCACGCCAGCAGGTTGGTCAGGTCGCGGACCTCCTGCCGGGTGAAGAACCCGGCGCCCGCGGGCGTGACGTACGGCACGCCGTGGCCTTCCAGCGCCTGCTCGAAGACGTGCACGTTGGCCAGCCGCCGCATCAGGACCGCCACGTCCCGCGGGGTCGCCGTCCGCTCGCACCCCCGGCTTCCATCCCACACGGTCGCGCCGTCTTCGAACAGCCCGGCGATCTCGCGCGCCACCACGTCGGCCTCGACCCGCCGGCGATTCGCGTCCGCGCTTCCGTCGCTGCCGGAGGAGGCCTTGGCAACCGGGATCACGGTCAGGTGGGGGCCGGCGCCCCCGGCCGGGCCGCGGCCGGACATGGGCTGCATGCGGACGCTACCGGGACCAGCGCCGGCCTCGAACACGCGTTCGAATAGCGCATTGCATACCGACACCAACTCGTCATGGGTCCGAAAGGACTGCGTCAGGGCGCGGACCGACCCTCCGGCGCGGCCGATCTCCGCCTCGTAGCGATTGAAGTGGGCGACGTCGCTGCCGCGGAACCGGTAGATGGACTGCTTGGCGTCGCCGACCAGGAACCGCTGCGGCCCGCTGCCGTTGCCGCCGGTGAGCAGGCGCAGCAGGCGGACCTGCGTCTCGTTCAGATCCTGAGCCTCGTCCACCATGACGTGCCGGAGCCGCGCGCGGTAGCGGGCGGCGATCTCCGGGTGGCGTTCCAGGAGGCGGATCGCCTCCAGCTCCAGGTCCAGGTAGTCGCATGCCAAAAGCTCGGCCTTGCGCGTCCGGTAGCGGCGGCAGGCGTCCTGGAACAGAGCCTGCAGCGCCGCGGCCACCCGCAGGGCGTCCGCTTCGTACGCCTCCCAGCGGGGCGCCTCCTGCAACCGCCTGGCGGCTTCGCGGACCGACTTCAGGTGCTCCTTGACGAGTTTCACGTCCTCCCAGTTCTTCTGACTGCCCACGTTGACCTTGATCAGGGGCCCCTGTGCGGCGAGCGCCTCGGCGAGCCGGCCGGGCTCCGCGGGAAGCGGATCGCCAAGCGCGTCGAGGAGGCCCCCGACCTGCTGCGCCAGCTTGTCGGCAGGCGCGGCTCCCGCGTGGGCGCGGCGCAGGTCGGAGACCAGGAGTTCCAACTCGGGCCGCTCCGCGTCGACCGCGTCGCGGAGCGAGGCGTCGAGCAGCCGGCGAACGTGGCGGGACCAGTCATCGACGGTCGAGCCGGCCAGCCGGCCGAACGCGGTCCGGACCTCGTCGCGGCGCTCGATCATCCGCGGGAGCTGCTCGCTCAGCGGGAACACGTCGAGCTCCCGTATCGCCAGGGCGCGGCCGTCGTCCGCCTGCGCCGCGTCCTCCAGGGCGTCGAGTGCGGCGCCGATCCGTTCGTACTCCGCCTCGTCGTCGGGGAAGATGCGCGCCGCGGCGATCGCCCCGGCGGCCACCGGATGCTCGCGCAGCACCTGCAGGCAGAGCGAGTGAATGGTGCCGATCATGGCCTGATCGATGTCGGGGAGATGGCCTGCCAACTCCGGCCGGATGCGCACCTCGCGGCGCACGCGCTCGCGCATCTCGGTCGCGGCGGCGTCGGTGAAGGTCACCGCGGCGATCTCGGGGATGCGGCAGTCGTCGAGCAGCGCGACGTAGCGCTCGACCAGCACGCGGGTCTTGCCGCTGCCGGCCCCGGCGGAGATCAGGATGTCGGCGTTGCGGTCGGCGACCACCGCCGCCTGTTGCCGGGTCAGCTCTTCCATCGGCTGAACTGATTGACGCGGCACGCGTGCTGGAAGGCGCAGTACCAGGGACAGGGCTGGACGTTCGGGCTGACCCGGAAATCGCCGGCCTCCACCGCTGCGCGCACCTCGCCGGCGCGCGCCACGACGCCGTCGATGAGCTCGCGGTCGGCGGGATCGTCCGAGTCGAGCTGCCACTGCGCGTGGCGTGCGCGCAACCAGGCGTAGCGGGCGATCACCCGCCCGGCCTGCTCCCGCTCCCGCGCCAGGTACGCGTACAGGGGAAGCTGAATCCTGATGTTGCCGTCCAGCTCCCTGCGGCTGATGGAGCCGCCCGTTTTGTAGTCCACGACCACCGCCAGGCCGGAGGCCGTGTCCAGGCGGTCAATCTTGGCTCCAACCGCGAGCGGCGGTTCCAGTGGCAGCGCGGACTCGATCCCGGTCTCGGTGCCGTCGAGCGCGATGACTCCGTCCCCGGCGCACCGCTCGGCTTCGGCTCGCAACAGGTCCTCCAGCCGCTCCAGCGCCGGCTCGCGCTCGATCCGCCACAACCCCGCCCGGCCGAACCCGTGCTCCTCCGGGGCCCGCTCCCAGATCCTCTTGCCGCTGGTATGGAGGCGTGCGACGGCGCTGTCGACCGTGTCCGGCGTGAGCGGCGTGTCGGTGGCGTTCAGGTCCGCGAGTGCGTCCTGCAGCATCGCGTGCATGACGGTCCCGCGTGTCGCCGCGTCGGCGGACTCCTGCTCCTCGTCCAGCTCGCGGAGCCGGAGCGCGTAGTGCCCGAAAAACTGGAAGGCGCAGGTCCGGTAACTCTCGAGTCGTGTCGCGCTCCACACGGCCCGCGCGTCGGTCAGCTCGGGACGCAGATTGGCGCCGACCGCGCCCTCGAATGCGCCGGCATGGACGAACGAGCGCCGTCGCTGCTCGATCTGCGCGGCGACACGCACGACCTCCCACGCGGGACCGGCATCGGGCCGCGCGGCGCTGCCGCGGCTCCACCCGCTGGTGCAGGCGATCGCCAGCTCCCGCCGCGAGGCGGCCTCGGCCGGCTCGGGCGCGCGGGTCTCGTCCGCCTGGTCGCCCGCGGCGTCGTCGAAATAGAGCGAGGCCGCCACCTGCCGGCCGCGCTCGTCCAGCCGCGTCCGCCAGGCGGTGAGCGCCGTGTCGGCGCGGCTGCGCACGGACAGCCACAGCTCGTCCTCGGTCGGTTCCGGAGGCGGCGGCAACTCCAGCCCGGCCGCGGCCAGCGCCTGCCTCGCATCCCGGGACAGGAGCAGCGGCGCCGAGCGTGACGCGGGGAACTCGCCTTCCACCAGGCCGCCTGCTTCCAAGTGGGCCAGCCGCAGACCCTCCAGCGCGCTCATCGGCGCCAGGAGCACGCCGCCCGCTTCGCGCAGGATCGCCGCCGGCGCCTCCATGCGCGCCAGGAGGCGCTCCACGAACGCCGCGAACGGCACCGGCCCCTCCTGGGTGGCGTCGTCCGCGGCGGCGATGTCGTCCAGGTGCGCGCGGAGCGCGTCGATCTCGGCGATGAGCCCCGGTTCGGTGCGGACGCCGGCGCGGATGAGCGGTGGCTGGCCGAACAGCGCGGCCTTCACCTGCCGCGCGTGCGCGCCGGCGGGCGCGGGCGGCGGTTCCAGGAATGCGTAGAGGTACGAGAGCACGGCAGTGAGGCCGCGCGCCTCCATGCCGGGGAGGGTCGGTCCTTGCTCACGCTCGCCGCCGGTCCTGTCAGGCGACTCCTGTTCTTTGTTCGGCGCCAGCAGCGCCAGCCGGTCCAGCGCGTCGCGTCCGGCCCAAAGATGATGCTGCCGCCCGCAGCGCGCGATGCGGGTGATCTGCCACGGGTCGAGTCCGAAGCGGCGGCGGTCGATGAAGCCGCTTCCGAGCACGGTGATCAGGTCGCGGAGCCGCCACCCCTCGGCCGGCAGGCGCAGCAACCGCCGCATCCAGACGCCAAGCGGGCGGTTGGCGAGCGGTTCGCCGGCCACGGGGTCGAGCGGCAGGTCGTACTCGGCGAACACCTGCCGCGCCAGGCCGAGAACGGGACCGAGCCGGCGGAAGGTCACCCCACAGTCCGACGGCCGCAGGCTGCGGTCGTCGGTCAGCCGCCGCTTGATGGCGCGCGCCATGGCGCGCAGCCCCGCTTCGCGATCGGCGGCAACGCACCCCTGCATCCGCGGCGCCGGCGCGCGCGCGCCGGCGCGTTCGATGACCGCATCCGGGAGCAGCCCGCGCAGGCGCTCGTACGAGTGGCGGGCGCGCTCACCGGCGTCGGGATCGAACGCCAGCAGAAGGTCGCGGTTGCGGGCCAGCGCGGCCAGCAGGCGGAGCTCACCGCCGTGAAAGAACCGGAAGCCGTCGACGATCACCAGGAACGGCAGTCCGGCCGCGTCGCCGGCAGCCGCGGCCGGCAGCGCCGCCGGCGCGAGCCACCCGTGCTCCTCCAGCTCGCGGCGCCAGGCTCCGTAGATGGCCGCGACCGCCGCGAGCTGCGGGTCGCCGGTGGCGGCAGCAGCCGCGGTGAAACGGTCCGCGGAGACATCCTCGGCCAGCAACTCATCCACCGCTGCCCACAGCAGCGGCAGCGCGGCCGCTGCGCCCAGCGGCGCGAAATGCGCGGCGGCTCCGGATGCGATCTGCCGGTACGCGACGCTGCCGAGCAGCTCGCGCGCGGCGCCGATCGAGGCGGTAGCGGTCCCGGTGTGGAGCCTGCGGGCCACTCCGCGTGGCGTCTCCACCTGCAGGTCGAGCGCCACGCCGCACAGCGCCAGCAACCGTCGCCGGAACTGGTCGCCGTGCCGGACCGTCGGCACCACCACCAGGGTGGCAGCGAACGGGTTCAGCCGGTAGCGCTCTGCCGCCCGCCGGAGCAAAGCTTCGGTCTTCCCGGACCCGGCAGGCCCGACGATGAAGGTGGGGTGTGCGATGGCCGCCATCGTACCGTGATGGGGTCAGGAGATCATGTACATGTTCATATATCGTTGTATAACTTTATGGCCTAGCAGGAGGGATGCGCATGGCACGGGACGCGACGCTGCATGTGAAGATCGACCCTGCCGCGAATGAAGAACTCGCCCGACTGGCTGCCGCGCGCAAGACCAGCAAGGGCCAGCTTGTCCGCGAGGCCATCTTCGCCTGCTATCAGGTGCCGCTGAGCGAGCTGCCCATGCAACAGCGTCACGCGCTGGCGGCGTACGTGGGAGGCTACATCAGCATCGGCAAACTTGCGGAGGCACTCGGCATGCATGTGCTCGATCTCAGGCGGTGGCTCTCCGAGCACGGCATCGAGCAGAACACGGCGATGGCGGCAGATGACCACCTGAATGCCTGAGCGTCCGTCGAGACGCTTCGTCGACACCGTAACGCTCTGCAATTTCGCCCTCTGTGGAAGGCTCGGCCTGCTGCTGGACAGGTACGGCGCGTCGCTGTGCGTGACCGAGCAGGTGCGCGTGGAGCTTGCCGCCGGACGCGCCGTGGGATGCGCCGGACTGGAAGCGGTGGAAGAGGCTCTCTCGGTCGGCTTGATCCAGCCGTCCGAGCCGATGCGGACGGCCGAGCGCGCGCTCTTCACCGAGCTCCTGCACACGCTCGGAGCCGGTGAAGCGTCGTGCATCGCGCTCGCCCGTCACCGGGACGGCGTCGTGGTAACCGATGACCGTGCCGCCCGGCGGTGGTGTTCCGATCTCGGAATACCCGTCACCGGAACGATCGGCATCCTCACAGCGTTGTGCGCCGATCGCGCGCTCTCCGCCGATGACGCCGACGCGGTTCTTGCCCGTATGGTCGAAATCGGCTTCTACTCGCCGGTACGTCGAATCAGCGACCTGCTCTGACGGGGTCGTCATCCGGCCCCATGCCCTCCGCCCCGCCCAGCGTTGCGCCACTCGGCGCAGTGCCGCCATGGTGGCGTCCGACAGCTCGGTGCCGGAAGCCCGCGTGGTCGCCGGCAGGGCGGGGGTGGGCTACGCTGAGGCTGCGATGGACGACACGGGACGCGAACACACCGGCCTGTTTCCGATCGAGGGACGGCCGCCGATCATGCCGAGGGAGCAGCGAGATCGCATCGCGGAGCGGTTTCCGCCGGCGCCGGCGGCGGATGAGCGCAGCCTGGCGGGCCGGCTGGCTCGCCTGAAGCGGCAGGCCAACGGCCGGGAGCCGTTCGTCTTCGACGAGGTGATGGAGCTGGCGTACCGCCCCGGTCCCGGCCTGAGCTTCATCGACAACAGCTTCGTCGAGCACGAAGGCCGCCTGTGGAACTTCCATATCACCGGCTCGCCCGAGGACCTGGAGAAGGCCGATCCGCGCATCCGCAAGCTCGCCTACGAGTACACCGGCTACGCGGTCGGCAGCGGCCTGTTCGACCTGGAGTACCGCGGCCTGATCCTGAGCACGCCCCAGGGGGAGTGGGACTGCGTCGCCACCGGCGTGCCGGTGAACATCCACCCGTACGCGGGCGGCTTCGCCTGCGTCACCACGGGCGTGGGCATGCAGGGGACGCGCTGCGGCGTCGCGTTCTCCACCGACCTGCTCGAATGGCGCTACCACGATCGCAACCCCGTGCTGCCGCCCCCGCCGTGGGCCGAACCGTACGGCGCCTGCAAGGACAGCCACATCCTGCGCATCGGCGACACCTACCACATCTACTACATCGTCACCGCGAAGCTGGGCTACTCGGCGATCGCCCTGGCCACCACCACCGACTGGGACCGCTTCGAGCTGGCGCCGGAGCCGGTGTTCCTGTTCCCGGCCGGCCTGCGCGGCACCGGCGGCTGCGAGTCGCCGTGCGTGCTGGAACGCGACGGCGTCTTCCACCTGTTCTTCTGCAACGGCCCGGGCACCTGGCACACGATCAGCGACCGGCCCGACCGCTTCCCCGGCACCAACGGCATCTACCTGGTCGGCCCGTTCGTCGCTGCCGAGGTGTTTCGCTTCGCCGGCCGCTGGTGGCTGTCGAGCACCCGCAAGGAAGACCTGCGCCGCAAGGACCGCCTGCGCGGCATCAGCCACCACGGCGACGTGGACGACGAGCGCCGCAACCTGGCCGGCATGTACGTCGCCGGGCTCACCTGGGACGGCGACTTCCCGGTGCTCAGCCGCCCGACTCCCGCCTGAGGATGGTGCCCGCCGCCCTCAAGGAGACGGGTCTTCCAGCCGCCGTGGTCGTAGGGAGCGTTGTCATAGATCGTCAGGCGTGAGTCCTGTCCTTCGGGAGATGCGCGCGCCAGCATTCTCGGGCCGATCTCCTCGTTGTCGCGAAACGCGAATACGTAGTTCGGCCAGCCGGGTCTCGTAGGCGTGCGGTGCGATCCGGATTGCCTCTTGAAGGTCCATCCGATCTTGAGCAGAGAGGACAGAACTCGCCGCGCTCGAGTGCTCGGCCACTGCTTCACGCCGCGTCAAAGGAGATGTTGAGAAGCGGCGGGCCGGACTCACCGTGCTCCAGTCGATCGGCCACGACCCTGAGGGCCAGCGCCTGAACCTTGATCATCGCGTCCTCGGGCGAATCCCCGTAGGTCATCACGCCGGGGAGTTCAAGGACCTCGGCGATCCAGCGTTCGTCCTGCTCCTGCTCTACCTCGATGGTGAATCTCGCGGTACTCACGGCAGGGAGCATTCTACTGGTCACCCAGTGACCGAGCCATCATCCATCCTCAGCCTGCTCCTTCGACGTCGGAGCGATAGGGCGGCAGGGTCGCTACTCGGCGATCGCCCTGGCGACGACCACCGACTGGGACCGCTTCGAGTTGGCGCCGGAGCCGCACACGATCAGCGACCGGCCCGACCGCTTCCCCGGCACCAACGGCATCTACCTGGTCGGCCCGTTCGTCGCCGCCGAGATCTTCCGCTTCGCCGGCCGCTGGTGGCTGTCGAGCACGCGCAAGGAAGACCTGCGCCGCAAGGACCGTCTGCGCGGCATCAGCCACCACGGCGACGTGGACGACGAGCGCCGCAACCTGGCCGGCATGTACGTCGCCGGGCTCACCTGGGACGGCGACTTCCCGGTGCTCAGCCGCCCGCCTCCCGCCTGAGGATGGTGCCCGCCGCCCTCAAGGAGACGGGTCTTCCAGCCGTGAGCCATCCGGCGCGTGCCGATGGCGGTGATGAGCCGCACACAGGAGCCTTAAGTTCCGGGGATCAGCACCACCGCCAAGCGCATAGGGCAGTATGTGGTCTATCTCGATCAGGTGCCGCGAGTTGCAGCGGCGTCCGGTCTGCCGATCGACGTAGCTGCAGCGGCTCCCGTCCCGCTGCCAGACCTGTCGTCGCACCGCCGCCGGAATGGCGCGGCCCGAAGCGCGCGGCTTCGCCGTCGGAGTAAGCGCGCCGTTCGGTTTCGGTCCGCCAGCGGCGCGGCGGTCCACCGCTCCCTGCCGGTTCGGCGCAGGCGCGGAGTTGGGTGTCGGTTGCGGCTCCCGCTCCGGCGTCGGAGTAGTGCCGGCGGGGATCGCCGCGTCCTGCACCGTCGAGGCGTGACCGCGTTCGAGGGCGGCCCGCTCCTTCGCTGCCGGAGCGGGCTCGGATTCGCCCTGTGCCGCCCGGCTGCCGGTGCGCGTTCGGCGCGGCGGCCGGCTCGGGTCATGGCGGTCGAGCGCCTCCTGCACGATGCGGCCGACGAGTTGCCCCATGGTCATGCGCGGGTCCACGTGGGAGAGCAGCCCGCGGAGCCGTTCCAGTCCCTGCTGGCAGTCGGCGTCGATGACGGCCTTCATCTCGTACCGGCCGTCGCCGAGGGGACGCACCCGGTCGGCCGGCGGCGCAAGCTCGGGGTCCAGATCGGCCAGCATCCGGCGGACCTGCCGCGCGCTCTTGCCGGCCGCTTCCTCAACCAGCTTCTGTCTTCCGGCCGCATCGAGCACCAGCGGCGGCGCGGGTTCGGAGGGGCTCGGCAGTTCGGCCGGCGAGGAGTCCTCCCCCGGATCGTTCGCCGCCGCGCCTGCCGACGTGGACCCAGCCGGCGCGGAGCGCTCCACGGAGCACGTCGGTGCCGTCGACGCTACGCCGGAGATCGACCCGCGCCGCCGCTGCCGGTCGAACGCCCACTGCAGCTCGGCGGCGGCGCTCAGCGTCAGCGAGCCGTCGCGCAGCCGCTCGCGCGCGCCCGGCTGGTCCGCGCACAGCCGCACGGCGCCGATGCGCCGCGCGGCGGCGGGGTCGCTGTAGCCGAGCTCGCGCACCGCATAGTCGAACAGGCTGGAGCAGCCTCGCTGCAGGTACAGCCGGCGGGCATCGATCTCGGCCAGGTGGTCGATGATGGCGCCCTGCAGGTGGCGTTCGTGCGGACCAAGGTGGTGGTGTGGCGCAGCAACGCGCCGTCGGAGAGCGCGCCGATGGTGGAAGTGATCGGGGCGGCGGTGGTGGCAAGAGCGGCGGTCTTCATGGGAGTAAATGTAATACCGGTTTTCAGATAGGACTCATTGGGCAGTCCGGGACGTGCGGGCGATTCGCACGCAGCGGGGCACTGAAGGGGTGCTGCGCGGCCGAAAGGGCGTTCGAGCTTCCGGGAGTCCGGAAGGGGCCTGTACGTGCGCTGGCGTGCCATCTCGCACGCGCAAAACCCCGTCAAGACCCTGTGGAAAGAATCCTCGATCTTCTTTCGCGGCGCGCCCGCTGCCGCGTCGGGGATGAGCAGACTCGGCAACCCGTCGACCTCGTCGCCGCTGACGGATCTCACACCGCCACGCCCTCTGATCCGAGTTTCAGCCGCTCCGACCGGTTCGTCCGCCCGGTCGTGCACGCAATCATCGCTCCGCACGGAGTCCTGAAGACTCGGAAGACGGGGCGCCCGCCGCCGACAACGCATCGGCTGGACGACGAGCAAGCGGCGCGCTGCCGACGATCGATCGCAGCGCATCGACGACTCCCGCCGGGCGGCCGACGTCGACGGTCGCAACGTCCAGGGCGTGTCGGGTTCCGTGAATCTTCCAGCGACGAGCAATTCCCGGATCGGTGACGACTTCCTGGATCCACGGATACACCAGAGTGAGCCGCGCGGCGCCGTAGGCATGAGCATACGCCTGCATCTGATAGATGTCGGACGAATCGATGCCCAGCGTTCTGTCCGCAGGATCCAGTCGCTTCCACTTGGTGTCGAGGACCATCGGGCCGTCCGGTGTCTCGACCACGATGTCCGGCTTGAGCCGGAACAGCGGACCGTCCGGCGCTTCGATTGCGTAGTGCCTCGCGTGCTGGAGGCGAACCTGCCGCGGTGAGGCGGCGCGCCGCACGCTCCGCCCGATGAATGCCTCGAAGAGGTCGTTCATGGCGAATACCAGCGCGAAGCCCGATGCCCTCCCGCTGGCCGTGCTCTGCCAGTCCCCGGCAAGGAACATCCGGGCGAGACGATACAGGTCGTGATACGCGGTGTTGCTGCGGTCGAGGCGAACCGGCTCGCGCAAGGGGGAACGCGTGTCCTTCACGAATTCCAACCGCGCAACGAGCTCGGCCAAACGCCGAGCGGTGGCTGAGGAGCGGGTGACCCCGGTCAACCTCGATACCGCCGCCTTGAGGACGCGGTTCAAGGGGGTGTCCACCGACAGCTCGTCGAAGCGGCAGGCGAGAACGTCGGACCGGACCGCAAGCCGGGTGAGTTGACGGGTGACGTCGAGCCGTCCGCGCAGCAGCTTCAGGTCCTCCGTCCAAGTCCGATAGCGACGCGGCAGTCCGCGGCGAACGGCGGGGAGCAGTCGGTCGGCGAAAAGGCGGATGAGCAACTCCAGCAGATCGTGCCGCTGCGTGCGCAGCGCCGTCATCTCGCCTTCGGCCACGCGCAGATCCCGCGCCACGGCGAGCATCCGCACCAGCGACACCCGCACGGCGCCGTCGTCACCGTCGATCTTGGGCAGGATTTCCAGGGTGGAGCGGGGCGTTGCCAAAACGCCCACAACCTGGCCGGCCCTGACCCCGGTGGCCGTACGCGTGAGGACCGCGCCTTCCGGCAACCGGAGCCGTCGGGTTGCGCGTTCGGCGACGCGGTGCAGCCGCTCGGCGTCACGCTCCGAGAAACCGTCGTCGCCGACGCGCATCTCTTCCCACTCGCGGATGACTCGGATTGGCCCCTGCGTCACGCCGTCTCAGAGGCTTGCTGCCCGATCAGACGGTCGTACGCTCCCTCCGGGAAGTCGCCACGGACGGTCCATCGGTAGCGCTCCTCGTCCGTACCGTCGTCGTCGAGACCGGGAGGCGGTTTCAGCGAATGCCGCTCGACGAAGTCGTCGCGGCCACCCAGTACAGCCTGTACCTTCGCCCAATCCTCGTAGAAGTACTCCGCCAGGAGCGGGATGATCTTGCGGCGCATCGCGTCGTCTACGTCGGGCTTGGTACGCGCGGTCATGAACCAGGCATGGCCGATCAGGTGGTCGCGATCGAGGAGCCACTCCAGGCGCTCGTTCATGGCGCGGAGAACGCCCGGGAGGTCGACGCCGGTCGCCTCACCCGCGTCCTTCAGCAGATCGGCGTCGGACGCCAACTCCTCGAACTGGAAACGACGGCGCAGCGCCGTGTCGAGGAGTGCGATGGAGCGGTCGGCGGTGTTCATGGTGCCGAGGATGTGGAGATTTGCCGGCAGGGTGAACGGCTGACGCGAGTGCGGCAACGTCACGGCCGCTTCGTTCGCGGCGCCTGCGCGCTTGTCTTCCTCCAAGAGCGTGATGAGCTCACCCAGCACCTTCGAGACGTTGGCGCGGTTGATTTCGTCGATGACTAGGACGTGCGGCGCTTCGCTGGCTCGCGCGCGTTCGGCGATGCGCTTGAGCACGCCATCCGTCGGCTCCAGCCGGAAACCCGCGCCGGCCCCGGTCTCGGGCCGCAGGCCTTCGACGAACTCCTCGTACCCGTAGGACTCGTGGAACGTGATGAAATCGACTTGCCCGGCCTCGACGAGTTCCCGGTAACGTTCGCGGATTCCTCTCGCTTCCGGCGCGCTCGCTCCATCGCAGATCTCCACGCAGCGGCGGGCGGTATTGAATGTCTTTCCCGTTCCGGGCGGCCCGTAGAGAATGAAATTCAGCGGCTTGGTCGATTTGGGGTCGGGAGCGGTTCCGCCGGGGTTCCAGAGTGGCTGGATGTTCTCATCGAAGAAGTCGAACATCCCGTGTTCCCTCTCGAGGACCTTGCGAATTTCCTGAATCGCTCGGTCGTTCGGTGGCCGGGTGCCCTTCTCGGCTACCGGATTCGGCAGTCGATGTCCGAGCGACTTCACGATTCTGTCCTTCGCCTTCGGAGATGCAATCGGTTCCATGTGATCGGGAAATAGCAGGTAGAGCAACTCATTCCTCATCGGCGAGCGATACGTGTTCGCGTCTCGGTCAAGCCAGTGGACGAATTGCCACGGATCCCTCGCGAGCTCGACACGCTGCGGTTCCGCCTTCCAGCGCTCCAACACTGCCAGGACAAACTGCAGCGGGTGGTGGACGATCAAGTGTGCATTCGGGACGTCGCTGACGCCTCGCAGTGTCCGGTCGCTGAGATGCTTGCTCTCGGGTGGCGGTGGACTTGATGATTCCCAGAGTTCCTCGAAGCGGCTGCGTTTCCAAGACGATGCCTCGGCACTCTTTGTCGTCGGGTACAAGTCGGTCAGCCAGACTGCCTCCGCCGCAAGGCGAACGATCTCCGGCCGCTCGTTTTTCATCTGTTGCCTCAGGAACGACCATGACCCGTCTTGGCCGCCGAGTTTCCCGGATTTGACTTGGCATGCTTTTTTGAGCTTCCCGATGTTCTCCCGCGACCAAAGTTCCTCCTCGTCCAGGAACACGGAGCCGTCCTCCATCAGGCACCGTTCCCGCCATGCGTCGGCGGCGGACAGGATGTCTTCGAGGTACTCCTGGTTGGGACCTTCACCGATCGAGCGAGCCACTCTCAACCTCCTCAAGCCCACGGCGGCTGGTCGCAGCCGCGGAAGGGGTAGTGGTCGCCGGGGCGGAAGCGGGGCCAGGGCGGGTAGGTGTTGATCCCTTCGACGGCGCTGCCGCGGCAGAGGTACGCGGGGTGGTCCTCGCGGAGGATGCGCGTGGTGGTGGGTATGTAGCGCAGGGTCAGGCCGATGCGCCGCCGGTCGGAGCGGTTGGCCTCCGAGCCGTGGATGATGTACGGGTCGTGCAGGGAGACGCCGCCGGCCGGCACGACCACGTCGACCGCGTCCGCTTCGTCCACGTCGCGGTCCAGCTTCGAGCTCAGGACGTTCGGCGCGTCCTCGGTCCGGCGGTGCTGGTGCAGCCGCCTGGTCCGGTGCGAGCCGGGAACGACGCGCATGCAGCCGTTCTCGCGCGTCGAGTCGTCCCCGGCCAGCCAGATGGTGATGACCTCCATCGGCTCAAGCGGCCAGTAGTTGCCGTCCTGGTGCCAGAGCACCGGCTGCCCGCTGCGCGGCGGCTTGCTGATGTAGTGGGCGGCGAACAGGGCGATGTCCGGTCCCAGGAACGGCTCGATCACGTCGATCAGCCGGGGGTCGGTGCAGAGGCGGATCCAGAACGGATCGTCCACGATCAGGCGGTGGTGGAACTGCTCGGGGCGCACGTCGGGGTGCCGGCGCTCAAGCCACTCGACGTGGCCCTGCACCTCCGCCACCAGCTCCCGGTCGATCACCTCCGGGATCACGGCGTAGCCGTCCTGCTCGTACCGGCTGACCACCTCTGCGTTCGTCATGGGTGCGATGGTGCGCCGCCCTCGTCACAACGTGCAACGCGGCGCCCGCCGGGCCTGATAGACTCGTCCGCATGTGCCGCAGCATTCGTCCGCTCCACAACTTCGCCCCGTCGGCGACCGCCGAGGAGATGCACGCGGCGGCGCTGCAGTACGTCCGCAAGGTCAGCGGGACGACCAGGCCGTCGCGGGCCAACGCCGGCGCCTTCGAGCGCGCGGTCGACGAGGTCGCGCTCGCCACGCGGCGGCTGCTCGACACGCTGGTGACCACGGCGCCGCCGCGCAACCGCGAGGTCGAGGCCGCCAGGGCGCGGGAACGCGCCGCGCAGCGCTTCGGCCCGGCCGTCGCCCGGACGGCGGAACGGCATCCATGACGCCGGCCGCTCCCACCGTCGCAATCGCGGACCTGGAGGTGTCTGTCGACGACCTCGACCTCGTTCGCGCCGCCGCCATCTTCGACGAGCACGGCTGCCTTGTGGTGCGCGGCCTGATGCGCGCGCACGCGGACGCCATGTATCGCGACATCATGGCCACGGTCGACGACGCGATCGCCGACTTGGACCGCTCTTGGCAGGTGCCCGAGGGATGGGTGGTGCCGAACGGCAGCCTGTTCCTGCCGGCTCCCGATCACTACGATCGGGACAAGCAGATCATGGTGGCCGGCATCGACTACACCACCAGCGCCGCCTTCCTGGCAGCCGCCCTCGACTCCACCTCCCTCGACGTCGTGGAGGCGATCGTCGGCCCCAACATCGAGCTGTTCGGCCAGGGGCAGTCGCTGGTCAAGGAGCCGGTCGGCGGCCACCCCAAGCACCTCCACCAGGACTCCGCCTACTTCGAGCACCGCTACCGGGGGCCGGTGGCGATCCTCAGCTACACGATCGACACCGACCTGCGCAACGGCGCCCTGCACGTGGTGCCGGGCAGCCATCGCCTGGGGCAGCTCCGGCACGTCGACACTTTCTCCCACCTGGGGCTGGACGAGCACGAATGGCCGTGGGAGAAGGCGGTCCCGATCGAGGGGTCGGCTGGCGACTCGATCTTCTTCAACGTCAAGACCGTGCATGGATCGAAGCCCAACTATGGCGACGAGCCGCGGCCGGTGTTCATCATCCGCTACCGCGATCCCGAGGACTACACGATCGTCCGCGCCACCCGCACCAAGGTGCGTGCCGAGGCGGAGAAACAGGCCGCCGAGGCCACCCGTGCGAACGATCAGCGCGGGCTGATGGTGCGCGGGTTCCGCCACACCGACTCGAAGAGCGCCGTACAGCGCTCGTCACCGCCCGCATGATGGCAGAGCGGCCGACCGCCTCCGAGCGGTTCTTCTTCGACACCAACGGGTACCTGCTGATCGAGGGCGTGCTCGACGCCGATCACGTCGGCCGGCTGCGCAGCGCTCTGGAGGAGGCCGTCGAGCGCCGCCGCGAACTGGCGCGTGCCGGCGAACAGGTGTTCCGCGTCAACCAGGACCTGGAGAACGGCACGCGCATCTTCTACCTGCTGGCCGAGGACGACCTGTTCCTGGACATGATGGACCTGCCGGCGGTGATGCCCTACGTCACCGGGCTGTTCAACGAGAAGCCGCACTTCCACGCCTCCGACGCCTTCTGGGAGCACGGCGCCAGTGGCCACGGAGCCGGCTGGCACATCGACGGCGCCGACAACGGCTACCGCGGGCTCGGGCCCTACATCCCGCTGCTGCAGCTCAAGGTCGCCTACTTCCTGTCGGACATGAGCACCCCCGACCAAGGCAACCTGACCGTGGTGCCGGGATCGCACCGCGCGCGGGTGGCTCCGGACGAGCGCGACCTGCAGGGATTCGAGTCGCTGCCGGGGGCGGTGCAGCTCTGCTGCCCGCAGGGCTCCTGCGTGATGTTCCACAACGCCCTCTGGCATACGAGGGGACCCTCGCGCCGCGACGACGGCGAGCGGATCATCCTCTACTACGCCTACGAGCACCCCTGGATGGCCGCGAGCCCGGAGCCCACCTCCTATCCGCCGAGCTTCTACGCGGGCCTGTCCCTTGCGCGCCGGGAGTTCTTCCATCGGGTGGTGCTGCCACGGGACTGAGCCGGTTCAGCTCCCGCCGCACCGGGTGCCGCCGAGCGATCCGAGCCGCCGAAGGCCCGCCGGCTCCACCGGCAGATCGAGCACCTTGTCGCGCGCATGCCGACCGCGGATCAGGCTCACCCGGCTCGGCGCGATGCCGAGCGCCTTCGCCAGCAGGCGCACGCACGCCGCGTTGGCCGCGCCGTCCACGGGCGCGGCCACTACTCGGACCAGCAGCCTCCCCCGCTCGTCGAAGCCGCCGATCGCATCCCGCGACGCCCTGGGCGTGAGCCGCACCGCCAGTCGCGTCATCCTGCGACTACCAGGCGATGCGGCGGACCTGGCCGACTTTGTCGAAGTGCTCGTCCCACGCATTCGTGTCCAGGATCACCGCCACATCTCGGGATCAATCGGCCGGAAGTCGGAGCCGCTCAACGCTTCGTTCAGCTCCACGATGGATTCCGACAAGACGGGCGGAAGACTCAGCGCCCAATCCGCCCATGACGAAGAGTCCGGCTCTTCCTCTCTCAAGGAACGCTCGATCGAGACCTCGATGAAGCGACTGAGTGGCTCACCCCGGAGTGCGGCCCTGGCCTTGGCTCGACGCAGCACGTCGTCACGAACGTCGATGGTGGTCTTCATGAGCCATAAATACGGCATTCCCGTATTCACGTCTATCGCGCCATTCTTCGGATCACGCGCGCCCGGCGCAATGTGGAACAGGGGTTGTACCGTCCTGGCTGTGCGGACGATATTCTCAGGAGCGCGTGCCGTCGCCGGGTCGCGCCCGGCGACGCATGCCTCGGGCATACGCATCAGAGGAGTAGAACGTGGCAAAGAACGCCCCGACGGCCGCCGCCAAGACCGTCCAGCAGCCGGCAGCGCCGGCCGAGCTGTTCCGCAGCAGCGCCATCCCGTATATCGCCATCGCCCTGGCGCTGGCCGGCGTCGTGCTCGGCTTCCTCCTGACCCTCAGCTACTTCCACCACACGGTCTTGGGAGCGGCTAGCGGCTGCGCCATCAACTCCTACGTGGACTGTGACCGCATCAGCGCGTCGCCGTTCGCGGCCATCGGCCGCGTGCCGATTTCCGCGTTCGGGCTGGGGATGCACGCCGCCGTGCTGGCGGCGCTGGTGGTGGCCCACTTCAGCACCCGCGTCCGCCAGGGGCTGATCGGCGGCAGCGCCGTCCTGGCGCTGGCCGCGACGGCGGTGTCGGTGGCACTGGCGGTGATCTCCTTCTTCGTCCTCCGGGCGCTCTGCCTGTACTGCACGGCGCTGCAGATCGTGAACCTGGCGCTGGCAGGGACCCTGGTGTTCGGCCTGGCCGGCGGCGCCGAGCGGCTGAAGCGGGCGGTGAAGTCGCTGGCGGGCCCGGCGATCGGGCCCGGCGTCATGGCCGGCTGCATCGGCATCGTCGTGGCGGTGGCCGCGACCTGGGGCCTGTCCTCGGGCGCGGAGCGGCAGCTTCTGGAACAGCAGATATTCGAAGCGCGCGACTCGCAGCGGCTTGCCGACCGCTACCTGGCATTCAGGCGCTTCGAGTTCGAGTTGAGCGACAGCCCGCAGCTCGGCGATCCGAACGCGCCGATCACCCTGGTGGTGTATGCCGACCACAACTGTCCGCACTGTCACGAGTTCGACCCCAGGATCATCGAGGTGGCCAACGCGTTCGCCGACGTGCGGCTGGTGTACAAGTTCTACCCGCTCGACGGCACCTGCAACCGGTCGATGCCGGCCACCAGCCGCAGCAGCTCCTGCGCGGCGGCGGCGGCGGCCTATGTCGCGTACCAGGAAGGAAAGTTCTGGGAATACAACGAAACGCTGTTCGCGAACTTCCAGCGATACGGACCGAACCGGCTGGTCGACTATGCCCGGCAGGTGGGCCTGAGCGATCCCGAGGTCGTGCGCACCGCCCTTGACGACCGCACGGTGAGAGCCAAGATCGAAGCCGACATCGCCGAGGCGAACCGAGCCGGCTTGACGGCCACCCCTACCTTGTTCGTCAACGGCCGGCAGTTCCTCCTCGCCCGCGTGCCGCCCAACCGCGATCAGTTCTCGATCATCCGTTCCCTGATTGCCGAGGCGCGCGGCGGCTGAGGTGCGCGAGCGAGCCGCCGCGGTCGCCGAGGATCTCGGCGGTCCCGGCGTCGACGCGCTGCTCTGCCTGCACGGCGAAGGGTTGCCGCGAACCGACGTCCGCTACCTGAGCGGCTTCTCCGGCAGTTCGGCCGCCCTGCTGGTCGCCCGCGGCCAGCGCGTGCTGCTCACCGACGGACGCTATCAGGAACAAGCCTCCGCCGAGTGCCCGGACTGGGAGGTGGAGATACTCCCCGCCGGAGGAAGCACTGCCGAGATGATCGGCGAGACCTGCCGCTCTCGGGGCTTCTCGCGGGTCGGATACGAGCCGGAGGGCGTCACCGCCGGGATGCTGGACAAGCTCCGGGATGCCGGAAGCGCCTGCTTCGTGCCGGCCGAAGGACTGGTACAGGAACGGCGCCGGTGCAAGGGGCCGGAGGAGATCGCCAGTATCGAGTCCGCCGCACGCATCGTCGACGCCGCGCTGGAGGCGACGGCCCGCCTGGCGCGCGCCGGAGCGGCCGAGAGCGACATCGCGCTGGAGCTGGAGCTGCAGATGCGGCGCCGCGGCTCGGAGGAGCCGGCCTTCCCGACCATCGTGGCCGCCGGCCCCCACAGCGCGCTTCCGCACGCGCAACCGACCGACCGCCGGCTCGCCGCCGGCGACCTGGTGTGCATCGACTGCGGCGCCACGGTGGGCGGCTACCGCAGCGATCTCACCCGCGCCTGGGTGATCGGCGAGCCCGACGCCGAACAGCGCCGCGTGCACGCCGCGGTGCTGCGGGCGCACGACCGGGCGCTCGCGATGGTGGGTCCCGGGGTCGTCAGCGACGACCTCAACGACGCCGCGCATGAAGAGCTTACGGCCGCGGGGATCGGCGACTGGTGGCGGCACGGGGTCGGCCACGGCGTCGGCCTCGACATCCACGAGGCGCCGAGCCTGCGCGCCCGGGCCGGGAACGAGCTTGCCGCCGGTGACGTGGTGACGATCGAGCCCGGCGCCTACCGGGCGGGTTGGGGCGGGATCCGGGTCGAGGACCTGGTGCTGGTGACGGAAACCGGCGCGCGCACGCTCAGCGCCGCGCCGACCGCCCTGCGGGTGATCGGTTGAGGGCGATCGGCTGAGTCAGGCGATCACGATCTGGATGCGGTGCCCGGACTCCTCGTCCTGATAGTCCAGGATGTCGCACGGCTCGCCCGACCGCAGCGCCTCGCGGATGCGGTTGATGTCGACGCCGTGCTCGCCGAGCACGGCCGCGTGGGGAAGATCCAGCAGCGGAAGCGCGAAGCGGGCAAGCTGCAGCGGCAGCACCAGCGTGACCACGTGGCCGTCCCCGCTGGCGAGCGCGATGCGCACCTGCACGTCATCGGTGGCGGCCGTCTCCGCAGGTGTCTCCGGGTGCTCTTCGGCCGCCTCCTGCTCTGGCTGATCCTGCGGCCCTTCCTGCTCTTCCCCGCCGAGCGCCATGATCAGCTTCGAGCCCTCGTCCGCGGAGATCGTGCCCTGCTCCACCATCCGCAGCACCTGCTGCCGCTCTTCGCTCAACGCCATCAGTCACCCCCTTCGGTCAATGTAGCGCGCACGCGCCGGCTCGCCAAACGCCGGATTCTGTGCGCCTCGTCCTGACCGTCGGTCGACCGGAGCATCAGATCGCCAGGATCCGGCGGGGCTCCTGGTATCATGCGTGATACACTCACTCCTATGGCACATGCAACCGTCAGAGACCTGCGAAACCACGGTCGAGAGGTCATCGATCGCGTGATCGCCGGGGAACGCCTCACGATCACCCGTTCGGGCCGACCGGTGGCGGAGTTGCGGCCGCTCGGACGGCGTGGCCCGGATGGCGCGACGTTGCTGGCGCGCTGGAAACGGGTTCCGCGCGTCGACGTGGACGAGTTTCGGCGCGACGTCGACGCTATATTGGATCCCTCGCTATGAGCCCGAGCCACCTTCCGGGCCGCGGTCTGCTCGACACCAACACGGTGATCCTGCTTCCCAGGCTTGACGATCCCCGGCGGCTCCCCGGCGAGGCGCTCATCAGCGCCGTCACGCTCGCGGAACTGTCGGTGGGCCCGCTGGTGGCACGGACCGACCGGGAACGCGCAGCCAGGCAGGCGCAGGTTCAGCAAGCCGAGGCCGACTTCGATGCGGTCCCGTTCGATGCGCCTGCCGCCAGAGCGTTTGGCCAGGTTGCGGCAGACCTGCGGACCGCCGGGCGCAAGCCTTCCGCTCGCGCGTATGACGCGCTCATCGCAGCGACCGCCATCGCCAACGACCTGCCGCTGTACACGGTCAATCCCACCGACTACGAAGGCATCACGTCGCTGCGGGTGGTCCCGATTACCCACCCGGACGCCGGCTCCTGAGCCGATACGGACAGCTCCTCCTTTCTTCCGGGTACGTCGGAATCTGACGTATCCAGCCCGTATCTTTGGTCAGAACGTGACGCGCCAGGCCCGGCCGTACCGCTTCGGCCGAGCCGGACGCGGCGCACCGATCCGAGACGACAGGAGAAACACCTGAACCATGACACGCACACACGATTCGCTCGAACGCTTCGAGGACGCGGGAAACATCCGGGGCCTCATCGAGCGCTGCATCGCGGAGGCGAACGACAAGATCGGGACCGTCAACGTCCTCATCGCCGGCCGCACGGGTGTCGGCAAGAGCACGCTGATCAACGAGATCTTCCAGGGCCGGCTCGCCGCGACCGGGCAGGGGGAGCCGGTCACGCAGGAGACCCGCAGGCTCACGAAGAAGGGGCTGCCGTTGGCGATCTACGACACCAGGGGGCTGGAACTCAAGGAGTATCGGGAGATCATCGACGAATTGGCGGGCTTCGTGGAGTCGAAGGCCGCGGAGCCGGACGTCAACCAGCACATCCACGTCGCCTGGGTGTGCCTCTCCGAGGACGGCAGGCGAGTCGAACAGGCCGAGATCGAGCTGCACGCGCGCCTGGCCGAATCCATGCCCGTCCTGGGCGTCATCACCAAGGCCCGCTCCGATCAGGAGTTCAAGGCCGAGGTGCAGAGGCTGCTGCCCGAGGCGAAGAATGTGGTGCGGGTGCGGGCGCTCCGCGAACGCTTCGACGATGCCGACCTCGTGCTTGAGCCCATGGGGCTGGAGGACCTGCTGGAGGCGACGACGGAGGTGATCCCGGAAGCGGTCCAGCGGGCGTTCGCGGCTGCCCAGAAGGCGAGCATCGAGCTCAAGAAGAAGGCGGCGCACAAGGTGGTCGTCGGAGCCGCGGCAGCAGCGACCGCGGCGGGTGCCGCCCCGATACCGTTCGCCGACGCGGCCCTGCTGGTGCCCATCCAGATCGGCATGCTGGCCGGCATTTCGGCCACCTTCGGGATCGAGCTGTCGAAGGCCTTTCTCGGCACGCTCATCTCGGGAGCGGCCGGCGCGACCGGAGCGACGTTTCTGGGCCGCGCCATCGTCTCCACCGCCCTGAAGTTCGTTCCCGGCCTCGGCTCGGTGGCCGGCGGCGTTATCGGCGCGGGAACCGCCGGCGCCCTCACCACGGCGCTGGGCGAGGCGTACATCGCCGTGCTCGCCAAGCTGTTCACTGCTTCCGCGGGCGAGGCGCCGTCACCGGAGGCCATCGCGCTGGAGTTCAGGAAGCGCATGACGAGACGCAACGCGTCATCGCCGCGGTGAGCGTGCGTACATGACCGGTGATTCTCGTATACAATTCGGTTCGCGAACGCTGAATGAAGGAGATCACCCGTGCCTTACGACCGGGCCGCAGATCTCGTGAGGCTGGCGATACGGCTCCAGGGAAGCTGGGCCGGCCTGACCCTCGACGACATTCAGCACCAGTTCGAGGTCAGCCGCCGTACCGCGGAACGCCTCCGCGACGCCGTGGAAGACGTGTTCGGGCCGCTGGAAACAGTGGACACGGGGGAGGCGAAGCGCCGCTGGCGGCTGCGGTCGCGCGCGCTGCGTCACTTGGTTTCGGTCTCGGCCGAGGAGCTGGCGGAGCTGTCCGCCGCCGCGGACGCGCTCGACCGCGCCGGCCTGGAGGAACGTGCGGCCATGCTGCGTCGCCTCGACGACACGCTGCGCGCGCTATTGGAAGCCGATGCACTGAGCGGGATCGAGCCCGACGTGCAGGCGCTGACCGAGGCCGAGGGGCTGGCGATGCGCCCCGGGCCGCGTCCCCGCCTGGACGCGGGGCTGGTCGCGCTGCTGCGCGAGGCGATCACGGTCGGCCTGGTGGCGGCGTTCGACTACGCGAACCGCGCGACGGGGGAGCGCACCCGCCGCCGCGTCGAACCCTACGGCCTCATCTACGGCAATCGCGCGTTCCTGATCGGCCCCGTCGAGGGCGAGCTGCGGCTGTGGCGCCTGGCCCGCATGAGTGCGACCGAGCTCACGGGACAGCCGTTCACGCGCAACCCGGCGTTCGACCTGGGCCGCTTCGCCCGACGCTCGTTCGGGACCTTCCAGGAAGAACCGGTCGACGTGGTACTGCGCTTCGCCGCGAGCGTGGCGGAGGACGTGGCCGAGTTCGTGTTCCACCCGGACCAGACCGTGCAGCCCAACGAGGACGGCTCGACCACGGTCCGCTTCACCGCCGGCGGCGTCGAGGAGATGAGTTGGCACCTGGTCACCTGGGGAACCGCCGTCACCGTCGAGCGGCCGTCCCGCCTGCGCCGGCGCCTGCACGAGATGTGCGCCACCCTCGCCACTCATCATGAGACGGCATCGTGACTGCCACCGCCCTGCCGGATCACCTGCGCCGGTACCCCTGCATGCAGCCCTGGATCGGCAGCCGCTACCGGGACCCACAGCACAAGCGCCTGCTGGTCATCGGAGAAAGTCACTACCTGCCACCCGAGTCCACCATCCACCTCGACCCCGACCGCTGGTACCGCAGCCGCCAAGCCGATCTGAGCGAAGAGGAGGTCCGCTGGGCCTGCACCATCGGCAACATCACCGGCCGCTGGACCCGTGCCCATCGCATCTACCGTGCGATCCAGGACGAGATCGCCCGGACTCTGAGGGAGAGCGGCGTGACCCCGGACCGCTTCCCCCTCAACCACATCGCCTACTGCAACTACTTCCTGCGCCCGGCGCCGCTCGCCGGCGGCAGCATGCAAGGCCACGAATGTGCACAGGATCTCGACGTAGCCGAGACCGCGCTCGGATGGCTCATCCTGCACCATCGTCCGGAACTCGCGATCTTGACATCACGCTTCGCCGGCCGATTCGCCGAGACCGTGTTCCGGGATCACCGAATTCCGTGCACCAGTGCGCCCCATCCCGGCACTCGCTGGTGGAACACGATATCCCGCAGTTACGGCAACGTCAGGGGCCGAGACATGTTCGTCACCTTCCTTCAAGACTGGCACATGGCGGAACCTGAACTCAGACGCCTGAGTTCCATCTAAACCGAGAATAAGCGATAAGGCGGCAGGGTCGCGACAAGAATAATCAGAACTCGTAATCTGCCGAGATTTCGATGACGTTTACCGCGTGGCGAGCATTCTGGAAGCACCCCGGGAGCCGCCCGTTGCCGGTGAGCACCGGCCGATCATGCTCATCGGCAGTCTCAGGCAGACGCGGCGCTTTCTGCCAAGTCCTCAGGACATACTACTCCTGCAGACTGCGATTGCAGACCGCCAGCCGCTCCCTACAGAGCGGCGACGCGCGCCAGCGCCGTGCCGAACCGCTGATAGTATTCGCCCGGTGGCAACCTCAGCACGAGAGTGTCCCGTCCCGTCTTTGACACCACGGCCGCCTGGGAGATCCACAGGTATAGAAAGCGCTTGCAGCGCATCACCGCCCCGTCGCCAAGACGCAACAGGTTCAGCATCCACGTCTTGAGATTCCAGGCCAAGGCGGCGATCAGAAAGTAGGCTTGGTTGGCCGCGAGCACTCCGGTCGGCACGTGCGACAGCCCCAGCCCATGCTTGAAGTCCTTGATCAGGTTCTCCTGGTTGCCGCGCCCCTGCGCGGTCCGCAGCACTGCCGTGTCGCTGTCCTTCGAGTTGGTCACCACGATGTAGTAGGAGTACCGGCGTAGCCCATCGGCCAAGTACAGCTGTCGGTCGTCCTTGTCCAGGATCGGCGTGCGCTTGATGACGAACCGATACGCCTTCTTCCAGCTCGCAGGTCGAAACGTGATCGAGGCCACCTGCGGCTTGCCCTTGAACCAGGTGTCGGGCTTGCGCTCGACGGTGATCTTGCGCTTGTGGTTCTCCTGCCGCTTGCGCTTCTTGCCGGTGCGGCCACCTTTGTTCATCTGCTTGGGCTCGAAGGACTTCCAGGCGTCCTCGGCAACCGCATGCACCGCCTTCAGCAGATTCCTGTACTGCTTGGCCACGATGAAGAACTCCACTTCCCGCTCCGCGCAGATCTTGACGATCTCCTGGTCGTAGAATCCGGAGTCGGCGCGCAGGCGCACCTGCCGAAAGTGCTCGCTGACCCGTTCGATCGTGGCCGGCAGCGCCCCGGTGGTGCCCGCGCTCGTGTAGGTGTTGCCCTCCCGCAGATCCTGGTACAGCACGTCGCCGGTCTCCGCCAACGTCGCGTACAACACGTTGTAGCACCACGTCCTGTCATGGGCGAAGTCCGCCCCTTCCTTCTGCTCGCCATAGACCTCGTGGTTCGAGGAGTCCCAGTCCAGCGTCGCCACCTTGCGCCGCTTGCGGGGCAGCAGCGCGAAGGCGCGTTGCTGGGCGGTCTCGATGACCTCCCGCAACCTGTGCAGTGGCCGCTGCTCCCGGTCGTTCTTCTTGGGCTTGAAGCGCGCCAGGAAGTCGCCGACGGTCGTCGCATGCGGTGCCTGCTCGGTGCCCAGCACGCGTAGCAGCGCCGGATCGTCGCCCAGGCGGTTGACGTCGTTGAGCGTCTCGCCGCCGCTCAGCAGGTTGTAGACCAGCGTGAGGATGTGATCGGACTCCGCGTACGGCTTGTGGCGCCTCAGCAGCCGCAGGCCGGCGTTGATCGCCTGCGCGATCCCGAGTCGCTCGATGAGCTGGCGAATAATCACCAGCCCCGCGCCGTTCAGCAGCGGAGCGCCGCGATGTTCCTGGACGACCACGCGCGGATTGGCGAAGTGGCCTTGACGCCCAGCGCTGTTATGGTAGCCTTGTTGCTGCATCTGATTGCATCCTCCTTCGGGCTGTCGTGGGGTTGTTTACTTGCTTCCCATTACAGCACTTAGGAGGATTTCTTTCAACCCATCAGGCTCTATCGCTTATTCTCGGTCTAAAGAATGCTCATGCCGCGACCGTGGAAATCTGAGGTGCCGTGGACGTGACCTGAGGGAGGCGGAGCGATTGAGTACGTCCGAATTTGACGTGCTCAGCTCGTATCTTGGTCGGGTAGTGACCAGACCGGGCGGACCGACCCTAGGCGCCGCGCACTGTGGCGCACATCGATCAGATCAGCGACGACAAGGAGGAACCGCAGCTATGGAACAGCTATTCGCTTGGCTCAAAGGCTTCAAAGACTCGGAGGACATAATGGACACGATTGAGCGGTCCATCCACCAAGCCACGCAGGAAATCGGGACCGTCAATGTCCTCATTGTCGGCCGCACAGGTGTGGGCAAGAGCACGTTAATAAATGAGGTTTTTCAGGGGAGGATTGCCGCGACAGGACAGGGCAGTCCAGTTACCAAAGAGACACGCAGGCTTACGAAAGAGGGCATCCCGCTGGCGGTTTACGACACGAGAGGGCTCGAACTGAAGGAATATCAGCAGATCATCGATGAACTCTTGGAAGTCGTAGGTTCGAAGGCAAGGGAAACGGACGCGAAGCAGCATATCCACGTCGCGTGGATATGCATTTCCGAAGATGGACGGCGCGTCGAAGCCGCCGAGGTAGAACTGCACGAACGCCTGACGAAGTTTATGCCCGTGCTTGGCGTCATCACGAAAGCACGCTCCGATCAAGGGTTCAAGACCGAGGTGCAAAGGCTCCTGCCCGAGGCGAGGAACGTGGTGCGCGTGCGGGCGTTGAGCGAGCGCCTCGACGACGGCCACGTTCTTCGCCCGGAAGGGTTGCAGAACCTTGTGAACGTAACGTTCGAACTGGTAAATGGGGAGGGAACCAAGAGGGCGTTTGCGGCTGCCCAAAGAGCGAGTATCGATCTCAAGAGGAAGGCGGCGCACAAGGTCGTGGCGGGGGCTGCGACAGCGGCGTTCACGGCGGGAGCGACCCCTATACCATTCTCCGACGCGGTGTTGCTAGTCCCGATTCAGATAGGCATGCTCGCCGGCATTTCGGCGACCTTCGGGATCGAGCTCTCCAAGGCATTCCTGGTGACGCTCATCTCGGCGATGGCTGGGCCAACGGGGGCGACCTTTCTCGGCCGCGCAGTCGTCTCCAGTCTCCTAAAGTTAGTTCCCGGCGTGGGCACGGTTGCCGGCGGAGCGATCGCGGGAGGCACCGCTGCCACCCTCACCACGGCGTTGGGAGAAATGTACATCGCCGTGCTGGCGAAGCTGTTCACCGCGTCGGAGGGGAAGCCGCCGTCACCGGAGGCCATCGCGTCAGAATTCAAGAAGCAGTGGGCGAATCGCGAATAGACCCTGACAGCACCGCGGATTTCGCGTACGAGCGGGTTTTCGTCGGCTACGATTAGGGGCCCCCGGCGGAACGGAACCCACCTTGCGATGATCTCTCCTGAGTCTGCTCGCAGCTTCCGACCGAAGCGATTCAGCGCCCGCCGCGGCGTGTTGGTGCGTCAGCCCGTCGTGGTGCCCTGGCTTGCGCTCTCCCCGGACTTGTCCTTGATCTGCCCCATCTTCCGCTTCAGGTCTTCCAGCAGCCTGTCCCCGGACGTGTCACGTCCTTCGAGCTGCCGGAACTCCCGTTCGAGCGCCTTGTCGCCGGCGTCGAGCTGGTCGATTTCCTGTTCGGCGTCCGCTTGCGCTTCGATCTGGTCGACCTTCTTGGCCATGCGGTCGAACGCCTCGAACGCCGACGTGTCGCGTGAGGTGCTCAGGGTGGCCTGGATGCGCTGCTGCGCCTCCGCCCGCTTGGCGCGGGCGATCAGGATGTTCTTCTTGCGTTGCGCTTCCTCGATCTTCTGCGTCAGGTCGCGCAGCGATCCCTTGAGCTGCTCGACCGAATCGCCCTGCGCCTGCCACTGGTCCTGATAGCTGGAGACGTACTCGTCGAGCTCCTGCTTGCGGACCAGGGCGCGTTTGGCCAGATCGTCCTGTCCCTCCTGCACCGCGAGGACGGCCCGCTTCTCCCAGTCGTCGGCCTGGGTGCGCTGCTGCAGGAGCTGGCGTTTGAGCTGCTTCTCGTCGGCGATGGCTGAGGCTACCGCCTTCTTGGATTCGATGAGCTGGCCGCTCATGTCCTCGATCAACTGCGTGAGCATCTTCTCGGGATTCTCCGCCTTGCTGATCATGTCGTTCACGTTCGACTTGACGACCCTGCGGAACCGATCGAACAGGCCCATTTCAGCCGCCCTCCGTTTTGACCAGCGGCACGAGCCGCTCATAGTGCTCGGCGACCGACAGGCTGATCGCGTCGAGCGTTGCCTGAAACTCCTCGATGTCGATGGTCTCGCTGAGCAGCGTGTTCATCAACACGACGGAGGTACCTCCCAGGTCGCCGCCTTCCAGTGCGTAGGCGCCATGCAAGAGGTCGGTGCCGTTCAGGCGCAGCAACTCCTCGTAGAGGGCGCAGTGGTCGCCCGGCGGCAGGTCGGCGACCTTGAGCCGGAAGATGATCACCGGTTCCTCGTGCACGACGATTACGTTCTCGACGCCGCGCTCCTCATCATTGATGATCCAGGTGTCGGCGTCCAGCTCGTCGAATGACAGGCCGAGCGTGCGGGGAAAGCTCTCGATTCGTTGTCGGGTCATGCTGCGAATACCTGTGCGCCCTGGTTGAGGTCGGGATCGAGCCGAACGCCAGGATGGAGCCCCATGCTGCCTGCGATCTGGTCGACAACGCACAACGGAAGCACGAATCCCATTTCGCGGACGTCGGGTCCGGAGAGGGGCTGTTCCGTGACGGTCTCGTGGTTGACGTTCGGTACGACCCCAAGAGTATAGCGAAGGCACAGAGGACGGTCAATTATCGGGCACGAAATTGGCTCGTCGGAAAGCGATAATGATCCGAATCATCCGCTGCCGAAACGGTGCACACAGAACGCGGACAAACAGCTCGTAGTCGACGATAGGGGCATCAAGGGACGCGTCGTGATTTGACGTATCGGATGGTATTTGTCATCCAGCTCCGAACATTGCGGTCCTGAATAGAACGTTCATCAGGCCAATAGACGACACGGGCGCGTTCTCTGCCGGGGTTCATCTTGTCGGAGGTGTCGCGACCGACGTATCATCCCGCGTGATCGAGGATCGGATCCGCAACGAGGGCCGCAGTCAGCGGCTGCCATACGCTGGATTACGGGACCTCGGATCAGTCGAACCATGATGCGGCGCCGAGGACTGCTGGTCACGGATCTGGACGGCACCCTGCTTGGAGGTGACCGGAGGCTGCGTGACTGCGACCGCGCAGCGCTCGACCGGCTGGGACGCGCCGGATTCCTGCGCGCCATCGCCACCGGGCGGCACCTGCATTCGTTCGGGATGGTGGAGGGCGAGCGGTTCCCGGTCGACTACGTGATGGTCTCCTCGGGGGCGGGGATCTACGACGTCCGCCATCGCCGGCTGGTTCGCTCGCGCTCGCTTACCCGCATGGAGACGGAGGTGGCCGTCCGAGCCCTGGACGCACTCGACCTCGACTTCATGGTGCACCGGCCGATCCCGGACAACCACCATTTCCAGTACCGGTGGTCGGGACGGCCGAACATGGACTTCGAAGGGCGCATGGCGCGGTATCGCGCGTTCGCGACGCCGCTCGACGGGCAGGTAGGGCCCAGCGCGCAGTTGCTGGCCGTCGTGCCGGCCGATCGCTCGGAGCCTTCCAGCGACGACGTGGCGACTCTGCTGCCGGATCTCACCGTGATCAGGGCCACCTCTCCTCTGGACCATCGCTCGACCTGGATCGAGGTGTTCCCGCGCGAGGTGTCGAAGAGCCAGGCGGCGGCGTGGCTGGCTGCGCGCCACGGCATCCGCCGCGGTGACGTCTGCGCGGTCGGCAACGACTACAACGACCGCGATCTGCTGGAGTGGGCCGGTTCCAGCTACGTGGTCGCCAACGCGGCGCCGGAGCTGCGCGCCCGCCACGACGTGGTCGCGGCCGGCGGCCACTGCGGCGTCGCCGAGGCGGTCCGCCGGTGGCGTGGACCGTGACGCCTGCCGGCAGTCGTCTACGGGAGAGTCGCTGGCGTGGTTTGGTTTTCCGCAAACAGCCATATCTGGATTCGACGAAGAGGCTTCGCGCGATGATCGGGAAATCAGGCCGTGCAGTGAGCAACCGCATTTCGCTCGAGCACCTTCATTCCATGCCAAGCTGACCGATACACCGGGGAGCTTGACCGTTGCCGGGACATTCGGTACAAATACGGTCTAGGTCGCGCGGTTGTCGCCGACGTTGGGGACGAACCACCGACCTCTCTGCAACACGAAGCACGCCGGATCGCCAGTGCCTTCGCCGGCGCGACGGCGAGGAGTGGAGCTTCGCTTCATTGGAGGAGTCATATGGGCTACGAAAAAAAAAGCCGAATGGAGCGACTGAAGCAGGAGCAAGACCGAGGCTACTGTGCGCCGGAGAACCGATTCGTCTGCAGCTCGTGCGTCAACGACAAGTTTCTCTCCGCGGCCTTGAAGCGTGAGTCACGAGGCGCCTTTTGTAGCTATTGCAAAGAGAACAAGGCCGCTCCCATAACCGTTCTCCTCGATGAGATACGTGACGCTATCTACGATAGATACGCAGATCCTGCCGACGAGCTTCCATACGACAGCAGCGAAGGCGGCTACCAGGGTACGGTAATCGACACTCACGATCTGTTCGAAAGTGAATTGCATGAATGGACGCGGTGCCACGAATTGTGGGAAGACGCGATCGCGGCGTTCTCAGGGGCTGAATGGTGCAAGAAGAACTACTTTGGTACGGACAGATTCGACGCGCTCCGTTATGGATGGGATCACTTCGTAACCGAGATCAAGTATCGAACGAGGTATCTGTTCTTCGAGGATTCCGACCAGGATCGCGATCTTGGCATCATCTCACCGGCACGGATGCTCGACGAGCTTCGCAAGTTGTTCAACGAGTTCGATCTGTTCCGCGAGTTCCGAAAGGGAGATGAATGTATCCGTGCGCGGGTGGTTCCACGCGGAGAGTGTCCATCAACCGTCGCGCAGCTTGGTGCTCCGCCTCGCGAATACGCAACATACTCCAACCGGATGAGCCCGGCCGGAATCTCCATGTTCTATGCAGCTCTGGACGAAAGGACTGCGTTCCTGGAGACATACGACCCGAAGGGTGAAGGAAAGGACAAGGTGATCGTTCTTGCCAGGTTTCGGGCCATGAGGACGTTGCGCCTATTGGACTTCACCTCGCTACCTGAGCTGCCTAGCTATTTCGATCGGGAGAACAGATGGAAGATGGATCCGATAAGATTCCTATGTGATCTGCGGGCAGATCTCGCGAAACCGATCTCCAAAGATGGTTTGGAACATATCGAATATGTGCCGACGCAAGTGATCACCGAGTACGTTCGCCATCGTTTGAGAAACAAGGGGAACGACACGATAGACGGGATCCTGTATCCAAGCTCGAAAGCAGTAGGAAGAGAAGTAGTCGTGTTCTTTGCGGACAACGACGACTGTGGCCCACGTTCTAATCAGACCGGAGGGAAAACGACGTGCCTTGATTTGCTCGACTATCGATGCGCCGAGCCGGCTGATTTTCTTTCGATGAGAGAGTTGGCGCGTTCCCAGAACGTAAGTCCTATGACGAACGTCGAGGAGCTGATGGGCACTTGGCCCGGGGATGGAGACGATGAATTCGACGTCGCAATCGATGAGTTGCGGCATGAGACGAAAGAAGCGCACCTTTGAGTCCACAGCGTATCATCGATACGGACATAGTCTCGTACCTGATGAAGAGTGGCCCTCTGAGAGGTGCGTACGCGCGCCGTATCGAGGGCCGACTCATAGGCATAACCTTTATTACGGTGGGTGAGTTGTATTTTGGTGCGGAGAAGGGTCAATGGGGTCGGCGAAGGCGCGCGATACTGGAAACGACGATGCAAAAATTTGTTGTTATAGGTTACGACAATGAGGTGGCTCGAACCTACGGCCGGCTGGTTGCGGAGCGACAACGGATCGGACGGGCGATGGCGTCGAATGATGCATGGATCGCAGCCTGTGCGTTGCGACATGCCGTGCCGCTGATAACTCACAACGCAAAGCACTTTGAAGGGATAAGTGGCCTGCAAGTAATCACCGAGTCGACCACGGAGAGTGGTCGTAGCTGATAGGTCGGTGGCAGTGGACATCTGCAATCGGGCGGTCGTGCCGTCCGACGCTCGGAGCCGTCAGTCAGTGACGACGTGGCCACTGCGGCGTCGCGGAGGCAATCCGTCGGTGGCGGGGTTCCTGGGACTCGGGTGCCAGACGTGGCCTCGCGATACACCGCGGGCGTTGGGTGGTTGGCCGAGGGATGTATACAGCTAATGTATACTCGGCCGACGATGACGAGAACCCAGATCTATCTGACCGACGAGCAAAAGGACAGCCTCGGGGACCAGGCTGCGCGATCCGGCCGACCCATGAGCGAGCTGATTCGAGAGGCATTGGACGAGTACCTTGGACGCCACGCGGACGAGCGTCGGCGGGAAGTGCTCCGAGCCGCGGCGGGTCTCTGGGCTGATCGAGGCGACCTCGCCACGTTGCCCGACGCGCGTGCAACGCTCGACAGGGATCTTTCGCGATGAGACGCTTTCTCATGGACACCGACATCGCGATCGAATACCTGCGCGGCGAACGGACCGCGGTCGCATTCGTCCAAAAGCATGAGCAGGAGATCTCGCTGTCCGCGGTGACGGTCGCGGAGCTCTTCGCCGGCGTGAGGGACGGTGACGAAAGGCTCCAGCTCGATGAGTTCGTTCGACTGTTTCCCGTGATCTCGGTGGACCTGGAGATAGCGAAGGCGGCTGGTCTCCATCGTCGCGACTTCGGGCCGTCACACGGCACGGGTCTGGCCGATGGACTGATCGCGGCGACCGCGGAGCGTCACGCAATGGGATTGCAGACGCTGAACGCCCGCCACTACCCGATGTTTCGCGGCATTCGTCTACTGTACGTGCGACCGGCCTGACGCCTGCGGCCGACGACTCAGGTTCATGCCCCAAGATGCTACAATCGAGTCGGCCCGGAGCCGAGAAACCAAGAGAGGCAGGTAACAAGAGATGGCTCCACGATCGAGCTGGAAGGCGTTCCTGAAGTTGAGCCTGGTGTCCGTGCCGGTGCGCGGATTCACGGCGAGCAGATCGGGCGGCGATATCCGGCTGAACCAGTTGCACAAGGATTGCAACACCCGCGTCAAGTACCAGAAGGTCTGTCCCGAGCACGGCGAGCTGGCTTCCGACCAGATCGTCAAGGGCTACGAGCACAGCAAGGGCGAGTACGTCATCATCGAGGACGACGAGCTGGAGAAGCTGCGCACGCAGAGCGACCACTCGATCAACATCGAGGGGTTCATCCCGCCCGACGCAGTGGACCCGGTATATCACGCGGGCCGCACCTACTACCTGGTCCCCGACGGCACGCCGGGGCAGAAGCCGTACGCGCTGCTGCACCGCGGCATGCAGGAGAACGGCGTGCACGCTCTGGCGCAGGTGGTGATCAGCGGGCGCGAGCAGATCGTGCTGCTGCGGCCGATCGGCGACCTGTTGGGGCTCACGGTGCTGCATCACCACGCCAAGGTGCAGTCGTCCGAGTCGCTGCGCGAAGAGGTGGTCGACGTGGAGGTCACCGACGAGGAGCTGACGCTGGCCAACACCCTGATCGGCGCCTCCCGGATGCAGGACTTCGACCTGGCCTCCTACGACGACCGCTACCACACCAAGCTGACCGAGCTGATCCGCATGAAGGTGGAGGGGCAGGAGGTGGTCCAGGCCGAGGACGCGGAGGAGCCGAAGATCATCAACCTCATGGACGCCCTCAAGAAGAGCGTCGCCGAGGCGCAGATGGCCGGCGCGACCGCCGAGGCCCCGGCCGCCGCACAGTCCCCGAAGAAGGCAGTGTCGCCGAAGAAGATGGCGCCGAGCGCGGGAGCGCGCCACCCTGCGGCGAAGAAGAAGGCGGTGTAGGCATCTGCCGGACTTGCCGCGTCTCATCGCTCCGATGCTGGCCACCAGCGGCAGTCCGTTCGATTCCGCGGATCACCTGTTCGAGCTCAAGTGGGACGGGTTCCGCACCATGGCGCACGTCGAGCACCGCTCGCTGCGGCTGATCAGCCGTGGCGGCCGCGACGTGACCGCCCAATACCCGGAGCTCGCTCCCCTGGCCGCGCTGCCCGACGGCAGCGTGGTCGACGGCGAGATCGTCGCCCTGGACGCGGACGGCGTGCCCGACTTCGAGTCCCTGCAGCCGCGCGATCAGGCACGCGGTGCGCGGCGTGCCAAGGCACTGGCGGCGCGGCAGCCGGTCGGGTTCATCGCCTTCGATCTGCTCTACCGGGACTTCCAGCCGGTCATGGCGGACCCGCTGCGCGTCCGCCGGGAACGGCTGCTGCAGCTCGATACCCCGGAGCCGATGGCGATCTCGGAGGCGATCCCGACGGAAGGGCGCACGCTGTACGAGCGCGCCTGCGCGAGGGGCATGGAAGGGATCGTGGGCAAGCGCCTGGACAGCCCGTATCGGCCCGGGAGGCGCTCGGACGCGTGGACCAAGGTGAAGCGGCGGCTGCACGCCCTGTGCGCGATCGTCGGTTACCTGCCGCAGGAGACCGGAGACATCCAGAGCGTCGCGGTGGCGATGGACCGCGACGGCGTGCTGACCTATGCCGGCCGGGTCGGCACCGGCTATGGCGAGGACGAGCGGCTGCGTCTTGCGCGCCTGCTGCGCGAGCGCGTGACCGATGGTGCGCTGGTCGAGATGCCGGCCGGCGCTCTGGCCGTACGGCCCGGCCTCTACTGCGAGGTCAGCTTCGTGGAGCAGACGCGCGCCGGTGTCCTGCGGGCGCCGGTGTTCGAGCGCCTGATCGAGGAGGCGTAGCCATGGGCGAGGCGGTCGTGTCGCGGTTCACGGCGGCGCAGCTCGCCCGCATCCTGGACCTGCCGCCGAGCGAGATCCGCCGCTGGGTGCGGAGCGGGCTGCTGCGGCGGGAACGGGGGGAACGGGGGGAACGGGGGGAAGGGCGGTCGGCGTCCTTCGACTTCAGGGACGTCGCCACCTCCCGCGCAGTAGCCGCGCTGACCCGCGCCGGCGTCACCACGCGGCAACTCAAGCGGTCGTTGCGCCAGATCGGCGGATGGCTGCCGAATGCGGACGACGTGCTCCCTCACCTGGAGGCAGCCGGGGACGGCGGCGGGGTGCGGGTGCGCCTGCGCACCGGCGAGGCTGCCGAGCCTTCGGGTCAACTCCTGCTGGACTTCGCCGCCGAAGTCGATGGCGCCCGTCCGGCCGAGGAGCGGATCGTCGAGCTCCGCCCGCAGTCGGGCGCGGAGGCGCTACCGGACCCGGACGGCGCCGAGGCGTGGTTCGACGCCGGCGTGCACGCGGACGAGGCCGGCGCCCACGAGCAGGCGGTGGACGCATACTCGCAGGCGATCGAGCGCGGTGCCGACTCCGCCGAGGTCTACTACAACCTGGGCAACGCCCGGTACGCGCTCGGCCGCGCCGCCGAAGCGGCTTCCAGCTATCTGCGCGCCGTCGAACGGGAGCCGGACTACGTCGCTGCATGGAACAACCTGGGCAACG
This sequence comes from Spirochaetia bacterium, assembly GCA_965208175.1. Classification (GTDB taxonomy): domain Bacteria; phylum Spirochaetota; class Spirochaetia; order SZUA-6; family Bin103; genus CATQHW01. Next base: position 1,411,594 of record CBDBOG010000003.1, read on the forward strand.
CCCTCATCGACACCGGCCGCGCCGCCGAAGCGGTCGACGCCTATCGCCGCGCGCTCGCCGTGGACCCGCACTACGCCGACGCGCACAGCAACCTGGCCGAGGCGTGCGTGCAGCTCGGCCGCACCCAGGAGGCGCGTCAGCATTGGCAGGCGTATCTGCGCGCGGATCCGCACAGCACCTGGGCCGAGCAGGTCCGCCGGAAGCTGCTCTCGCTGCAGACGCTGCCGGAGCCGGACATCCCCTTCTGAACGCTGCCGGTGGGGAGTTGCGGCGTCAGAGCGAGACGCCGGTCGTACCGCGGGTGAGCTGGAAGGCCACGGCGCCGCTCCGCAGTTGCGCCGGCGTGTAGTCGCCGGCCAGCGCCGCGGCGGCCAGCTCCGCCAGGCGGCGGCCGGCTTTGTCCGGCGACCCCGCTTCCGCGAGCGCTAGGTCGAACCCGGCGGCGTCCGCCGCGTCGGTGACCTGCAGCACCGGCACGAACGGGTGGGCGTGCATGGGCCGGCTGGGACTGAAGGCGACGATCAGCTCGGCGCCGGCCGCGACCAGGCCGCCGGCGACCTCGTCGACGTGGCCGGTGGGAGCGGCCATCAGGTGGAGCCCGCCGACGGACGGGCGCTCTGCGAAGCGGACCGTGGGACGCGGTTTGTCGGCGGCGATGCCGGCCCTGGCCAGGACCGCCCGCGTGGGGCCGGCGGCAGACGCGATCACCGATCCGCCGGAGGCCACCACGGCGACCGCGAAGCTCGCCAGCAGGTCGGCCGTCGACGGGCTGCACGGGTCGCCGGCGGCGACCAGACCGACCACCGGCGGCCCGCCTTCGCCCGCCGGGACGCGGCCGGCGACCGCCGTCGCGAAGTGACCGGCCACCCGTTCGGTCACCGCGGCGATGCCGCCGTCGAGCTGGATGCTCGCCCAGCCGAAGCGGTCGGCGGACTGGCCCGCGTCGCGCAGTGCGGCGCGGAAGTAGTCGTTGTGCGTGCGCTCGCAGCCGTGCTCCAGCAGCAGCGCCGCCGCCACCGCCGGGTGCAGCACGTGGCCCACCAGCGTGCGGGTGTACAGGTCGTCGCTGCCGCCGGAGCCGCAGCCCTCGGTGTGGGGGAGGGCGACCACCCCGGCCAGCGCTCCGGCGACGGTGCCGCGCCGCTCGATGCCGGCGGCGATCAGGCCGGCCACCTGCCCGGAGCAGAGCGAGGTGGGGGCGATCAGGCCGACCCGCGGACGCTCGTCCGGCCACGCCGGCGCGGGAATCCGGCCATGGTGGCGATCGCGGCGCGCTGCCGCACGGTCAAGCGCCGGCGCTTCCGCGAGCGGTTCGGTTGCCGCGGCGACATGGGCGGAGCGGGCGCCGGGGCCACGGCCCGCAAGCCCTTCGCCGACAGCCCAGTCGCGCCAGATGGAGACCTGGCTGTGGCCGGCCAGCTCGCCCTTGGTGCGCTCGCCGGAGGCGACGCGCAGCGTCTGCTCCAGCACCTCGTCCGTCAGGACGTCCATGGGCTCGCCGTCCAGGTAGCGGCCGGCGTTCACGTCCATCTCGCGCGGGAGCAGCTCGTAGCGCGGCGTGGTGGTCACGAACTTGACCGTGGGCACGAACGGGAAGTTGGTGATCGAGCCGTTGCCGGTCACGAAGAAGATCACGTTGGAACCGGAGGCGACCTGGCCGGCGACGCTCTCCAGGTCGTTGCCGGGGCTGTCCATGAAGTGGAACCCAGGTTCCGTGACCGGAGCCGCGTATTCGACGACGCCGGCCAGCGGCACGTCCGGAGCCTTCTTGGCGGCGGCGCCGATCGACTTCAGCGTGATGTTGTACAGGCCGCGCAGCTTGTTGCCGCCCGACGGGTTGCCGGCCGCCGACTGCCCGTGGCGGGCGGTCCACGCCTTGAAGCGCTCCACCTGGTCCAGGAAGGCGGCGGCGGTGGCCCGGTCCCTGACCGACGACAGCACGTAGCGCTCGGCGCCGATCAGCTCGTCCGTCTCCGCCAGGATGGCGCCGCCGCCGGCGGCGATCACCTCGCGCGCCACCGCGCCGGCCAGTGGGTTGCCGGAGATGCCGGAGAAAGCGTCCGAGCCGCCGCACTGCAGGGCGATGTTGAGCGCCGACAGCGGCAGTTCGCACCGGCAGGCGCCGGCCGCGGCGCGCAGCAGCGGCAGCACGGCATCGTCGTCGACGGGATCGCCCGCGGTCGTTGCGACGATCGGCATGCGATCCAGCCGGCGCTCCCGCGCCGCGGCGCAGGCGGTCACGTCCGCCCAGCGCACGGCGCCCGACGGATGATCCAGCACAACGGCGCCGGCCACGTTGGGATGGACCAGGAAGCCGACCAGCGCGCGCTCCAGCAGATCGCGGTTGTTGGGCGGCTCCGGCCCGCCGCCCTCCGTGTGCGCGACCGGCACCACGCCATCCGTGCCGCCCAGCGAGCGGGCGATGCCGTCCAGCCGCGCGGCCAGCGCGACCGCGGCGGCGCTCGCGTGGGAGTTGACCGCCAGCACGATCACGTAGTTGCGGGTGCCGAAGCCGCGCTCGCCGCGGTCGTAGCCGGCGAACCGCAGGTCCCGTGGAGTCGCGGCAAGCGGCGCGGCCGGCGCGACCTCGTCCAGCCGCGCCGACTGCGAAAGCGGCTGGTCCTCGAAGTTGGCGTCGGCCGGCAGCGCCAGCGGCAGGTCGCGCTGCGCCAGCGCCTCGATCATGCCGGCGTTGCGGATCCAGTCGCCGGGATCGATGTCGCGTAGCGCCCGGCCGAACGGATAGCCCCAGGAGAGCAACTCCTGGCCGCGGCGGATGCGGGTGACCGCAAAGCGGTGCCCTTCCAGCACCGGGTGCGGCAGCGCAAACCTCGGGTTCCGCCCCGTCCCGCCGCGCTCGATCCGCCGGCCGGCGCTCAGGGTGGACAGCGCGATGGCGACGTTGTCCACCGGGTCGGCGAGCCGCGCGACCGCCGGCAGCGCGACCGGCCGGTCCGCGGAGGCGGCCGTTCCGGCGGCGGTCACTCGTGAGGCGGTCATTCCAGCCTGCGCGGGCGAGGGGACGGCGGCCTCAGGAGGACTCGGCGGCCAGCAGATCGTCGAAGACGTCCCGGCCGCGCTGCAGCTCGTTGATCATGCCCATGAACTCGCTGCCCTGCACCAGGAGCTGAGCGCCCTTGGCGTGGATGTCGGCGGTCAACTGCACGTCGCCCGGCCGTCCCCACGCCTTGCCGTGGCGCTCCGCGGCGGCGGCCACCCGATCGGTGGCGGCGTCGATGTCCAGGTCGCCTTCGTGGTGCCGGATGCGCAGGGTCAGGTCGGCGGGGCCGATGAACAGCCCGTCGACGCCCTCCACCGCCGCGATCGCGTCGGCGTTCTCGACCGCCTGCGGGGTCTCGATCTGGACCACCACGAAGGTCTCGCGATTAACGTCCTCCGCGTAGGTCTCACCGGCGTCCAGGTAGTAGTCGCCGTCCAGGCCGGCGCCGTCCATGCCGCGGCTGCCGGTCGGCGGGAACTTGACCGCCTGCACGATCTGGTGCGCCCGCTCCGGGGTGTTGACCAGCGGGAACATCATGCCCGTGGCTCCGTCCTCCAGCACGCGGTAGAGCTGGGCGCCGTCGACCAGCGGCACGCGCACCATCACGTCGATGTCGACCAGGTGCGACAGCACCAGCAGCGACTGCAGCTCGCGCTGCTCCATCGCGCGATGCTCCAGGTCCAGCCAGATGCAGTCGAAGCCCAGGTGCTCGGCGTGGCGCATGAACGCGGGGATGTAGTGGCCGAGCCCGCAGATGCGCACGGCGCGGCCGGCGCGCAGCTTGGCCAGGGTCTTGCTGACTCTCATGATGAGCTCCTCTCGTTTCTCTCAGGTCTCGTCCACGAAGGGAATCTGGTTCGCTTCGCAGAACTTCCTGGCGCCGTCCAGGTAGCCGTCGAACAGCTCCCGGTTCCGGCGCCGGCGCATAAGCAGCGGATCCACGGTGCCACGCACGTGCAGCTCAAGCACGTCGTCGTCCACGAACCGGTAGACGGCGAACGCCCGCTTCCTGGTAAGCCGGAACCGGACCAGGTCGTCGCGGCTCAGGTTGTGCACGGCCGGTTTCTTGGCTTCCGTGTCGATCAGCACCAGCTCGGTCTTGTCGAAGGTCAGTCGTGGGCGGGGTGCCATGCCGTACCGTACCCCGATGCGGCCGGCGCTATCGATCCCCGGCGGCGCTGCCCGGCACGGAGGTCAGTTTCGGGTCCCACTCCGCGGTGAGCTCGGCGACGACCTCGTCCAGCACCTGCCGGGTGCCGCCGTCACGCGCCGTCCGCGGCCCCCACTTCCACTGCTCCAGGTAGGCGTCGCTGCCGGCCAGCCCCTCGCGCATGGCGACCCGGTCGATCTCGGTCTGGTAGCGGTCGGGCATCGTCGCCGACTGCGTTCCCCCCTCGCCGTACACCTTCACCTGCGCGGGAATGCCGCGCCAGCACAGCACCTTGTACTCGGCCATGGCTCATGCCTCCTCGTTGAGGTGTCCCCGGCGGTGCGCGCGCAGGAACGCCTTGCAGCGGTCGTCGCGGCCGAGCAACAGATCCTCGGCCATGCGGTAGCGGACCGATTCGCGGTCCATGCCGCGCACCTCGTCCAGGTGGCTGGTCACCGGATCGACGATGCCGGAGTCGGCGCCGGCCTGCAGCGCCAGCAGCAGGAACACGTCGTTGATCAGCCGCCGCTGCGGCATCCCGAACGACACGTTGCTGAAGCCGCCGGTGATGTGGATGTCGGGTCCGAAGCGGCCGCGGATCGTGCGGATGGCGTCCAGGCAGTGGTTGCCGAACTCGATGTCGACGGAGATCGGGAACACCAGCGGGTCGACGAAGATGTCGGCCGCCTCGATCCCCTTGCCGAGCGCTGCCTCGATGATGCGCGTGGCGTTGTCAGCCCGCTCGCCGGCGCCGGCCGGCATGCCGGACTCGCCGGCGGCGGTGACCACCACCCGCGTGTCGAATCGCTTCACGTCGTCCAGCACGTCGATCCGCTCCAGGGACGCCGAGTTCATCAGCGGCCGGCCCGCCCGGCCGGCGTCGACCACCTCCAGCCCGGTACGGATCGTGTCGCTGTTGGAGGAGTCGATCGAAAGCGGCGTCGAACCGGTGTCCTGCACCATGCCGGCCAGCCACGCCATGGCGTGCTGCTGCTCGTCCGGCTTGAGCGACACCTCGTCGACGTTCAGGTCCAGGTAATCCGCGCCGGCGCGCTCCTGGCGCTGCACCAGCGTGGCCAGGTACTCGAGCGCGATCGGGGCGTCGGGGCCGCCGGCCATCGCCGTGCGCACCGCGATGCCCACGTGCTTGACGCGGCCTTCCTCGTAGTCCTGGCTGCGCTTGACGTCGTCCGGGATCGGCAGGTAACCGCTTTCGCTGCCCCGGTCCCTGAAGCGCACCGACTCGCGCCCGTCCGGCGCCTCCACGATGCGCTTGCCGCGGCGCAACAGCACGCGGGTGGTGTGTATGTTCTCGCCTATCGTCGTGAATCGTCCGTTGTCGTCGCGCAAACCTGTTGCTCCTGGTGGTTCTCGATTCTGTTGTCAGCGCCGTGCGGCGCCGAGCTGCATCGGCTCGAACCGGCAGCCGTCCACGAACAGCTCGAAGAAGTCCGGCTCCAGCTCCAGCTCGACGTGCTCGATGCGTTGCGCCAGCGCGTCGATGCGCTCGCGTTCACGCTCGGAGAGTAGCGCGATGCGAGCCCCCTCGACCGCGGCGTTGCCGACTTTTTCGATCCGGTCGGCCGCAACCGGCGCCAGCATGCCGATATCGATGGCGTTGCGCGCGTTCACGTAGGTGGCGAACCCGCCGGCCAGGTAGAGCCGGTGCAGCTCTGCGGGCTCGATGCCGAAATGTCGCATGGCGATCACCTGGCCGCAGTAGTTGGCCGCCTTGGCCTGCGCCAGCGCGCTGGCGTCGGCGCGCGAGAAGGTGATGCGGTCGGGCACCACGTCGATCTCCTTGAGCCGCCGGTCGGCGGTGAACACCCCCTTGGGCGTGATCATCTCGTGCCGGCGCAACTCCGCCACCAGGTCGATCAGGCCCGACCCGCAGATGCCTTCCGGCGGCGCTTCGCCGATGGTCTGGAAGGAGAATCCCCCGCCCTCCCAGGCCAGCGACTCGATGGCGCCGTCGTAGGCGGGCATGCCGTGGGTGATCAGCCCGCCCTCGAACGCGGGGCCGGCCGGGCAGGACGCGGCGATCAGCCGGTCGCGGTGGCCGACCACGACCTCGGTGTTGGTGCCCACGTCGACCAGCATCACCGGCCGTTCGGCGTCGGCCATGCCGATCGCCAGCAGGCAGGCGGCGGTGTCGGCGCCGACGTGGCTGCCGATGATGGGCAGGCCGACCACGCGGGCGCGCGGGTTCAGGTGCAGGCCGAGCTGCCGCGCGGGCGCCTGCAGCGTCGTGGTGGCACGGCGGCCGGCGCGGAAGTCCGCCTCCACACTGGAGCGGTACGGACGCTGGCCCAGCCCCTGAACGTCCAGCCCGAACAGGATGTCGCGCATGGTCGGATTGCCGGCGACGACCATCTCCGTCACCGAGGTGCGCCGGAACCCGCAGGAGCGGGCGACCGTGCGGATCTCGGTGTTGATGGCGCTGACGATGGCGTGCTGCAGCTCCTCGGTGAAGCTGCCGGCCGCGTAGGAGATGCGGTGCATGATGTCGGAGCCCGCGAACCCCTGCGGGTTGGCGAAGGAGGCGGTGACGATGGTCGCTTCCGCTTCCAGGTCGATCACCTTCATCACCACGGTGGTGGTGCCCAGGTCGATGGCGAGGCCGAGCTCACGTCCCGGGAAGCGGTCCCGCGGGGAGGCGGAGCCGGGGCCGCTGTCGGTCCGAAGCTCCGCGTCGAGGGTGCGTTCGCGGCCGGCGCCGCTGCCGTCGGTGAGGATGCGCGGCGAGCGGCGCAGCGGCTGGAACGCCACCTCGGCGTAGCGGTCCGTGACCTCGGTCTGGCACGCCAGCCGGAACGGATCCTGCAGGAAGCGCTCCGCTTCCGTGCGCGGGCTCAGCCCGTCGAGGCCGGCATCGACCCGGACCACGCACTCGTGGCAGATGCCGGTGCGCGCGCAGGAGCTGGGGACGCGCATCGACGCGCGGTCCGCGTAGTCGAACAGCGTGGCACCTGCCACCGGGCTCAGCCGTTCGGCGCCGCAGGCCACGCTCCCCGATCCGTGATCGTCCGCGTCGACTTCCCCGCCCGCACGTCGTCGCTGGCGCTCCGGCGAGCGCCCAGCCGGCCGTTCCTGGGAATTCGCCGCCTCGGCGTCGACTTCCCAGGCACTTCGATAGTCGAGCTTGTCGTCGCCCGCACAGAGGAAGCGGAGCTTGTCCGCCCCCGACGCGAAGCGCGGGTCGTCGGCTTCGGGGCGCCTCTGGTTGCGGCAGCCGAAGGCGGCGGTGCAGCGGTCGTGCCGGTCCTTGTACGGACAGCGCCACGTCGCCTGGACGCTGGCGTGGTCGGCGATCGGCGCCAGCACCGCGCTGAGGCGGTCAAGGCGCTGCTGCCATGCCTCCGCGTCCAGCCCCGCCGCCACGGACCCTCCACCGTTCCCGGAGCCGGACGCCCGCTCAGTCGTCGACCCGCTCCCGTTCGACCATGAGCCGCTTGGCCAACTCCACGCAGGCGACCGCGTCCTTGCCGTAGCCGTCGGCGCCCATGTCGTCGGCGAACTCCTGCGTGACCGGGGCGCCGCCCACCATGATCTGCACGTCGTCGCGCAGGTCGGCGTCGATGAACGCCTCGATCGTCTTGCCCATGTTGGGCATGGTCGTGGTCAGCAGCGCCGACATGCCCATCAGCGGCGCCTCGTTCTCCTCCACCGCGTCAATGAACTCGTCGGCCGAGGTGTCGACGCCCAGGTCGATCACCTCGAAGCCGGCGCCGCGCAGCAGCATGATGCACAGGTTCTTGCCGATGTCGTGCAGGTCGCCCTTGACCGTGCCCATCACCACCGTGCCCTGCGACGGCACGCCGGACTCCGACAGGATCGGCTCGATGTGCGCCATGCCGGCCTTCATGGCGCGGGCGCACGCCAGTACCTCCGGCACGAAGATGATGTTCTCCCGGAACTTGATGCCGACGATCCCCATGCCCGCGATCAGACCGTCGTCCATGATCTCGACCGCGGTGATGCCGCCGTCGAGCGCCTGCTTGGTCAGCTCGTCGACCTCGTCGTCCTCTCCCTCGATGAGGGCCGCCGAGATCTCCTGCATCGCCGGCCGGGCGCGCGCGAACATCTCGATCATGCGCTCGCGCTCGTCGGGCCGCTCGATGAACTCCTCGATCTCCTCTCGGATCAACTCATTGTCGATGTCTTCGATCTGCGCCATGGGTGGTTCCGTCCGTTCCTGTGGTGCGTGCTGATTCCGGCGGTCAGTTCGGGTGTTGCCGCGTCCAGTCGGCGACCGCCGCGGGGATGGCCTTGAGGTTGTCGAGCGGGGTCTGCAGCGGGATCGCGCACTCGGGCCCGACCAGCTTGATGCCGGCGTCCAGGTTCTTGCGCACCTCCGCCTGCACCTCCTCGGGGCCGCGGGCGAACAGCGTCTCCGGGTTGTTGACGTTGCCGACCAGGGCGATGCGGTCGCCGGTCACCTCGATGGACTCGGCCGGGTCGTTCTTGGAGTCGTAGTGGAAGGCGGCGAAGCCGGTCTCGGCGATGAAGCCCATGCGGTCGATGGTCTTGCCGCAGATGTGCAGGATGAGCGGGATCGGGATGCGTTCCACGAACTCGATGTGCAGGTCCCGCAGGAAGCGCCGGTAGTAGTCGCCCGACACCAGGTCGCCGGTGGCGTGGTCGGGCAGGGTCAGCGCGTCGGCGCCCGCCTCGATCTGGGCGACGCCGAAGTCGATGGTCGCCTCCTTGAGCCGGTCCAGGATCAGCTTGGTCTCGTCCGGGTCGTCCAGGGACAGCAGCAGGAAGCGCTCCACGCCGAAGCAGTGGTAGGCGAGCGACCACGGCCCCATGGTCTTGCCGATCACCGCCACCTCGTCGCCGTACTCCGCCTTCAGCCGGCGGATCGCGTCGAGCACGCAGGCGGTGTCCTTGTGGGTGAGGAAGTCGCGCGGGATGACGATGTCGTCCGGCGTCTCCCAGATCGGCTGGCTCATCTTCACGGTCGGCCAGTTGTCCTTCTGCTCCCACTGGATCTTGCAGCCGAGCGCGGAGGAGTCCTGGATGATCGAGAACACGGGCATGATGGTGTCGAAGCCCAGCTCGGTATGGCCCGTGGCCGCCAGGCGGGCCATCAGCTCGCCGTCGCGATTGGCATCCGGGAACGGCGCATCCACCAAGTCCATCAACTCCACGGTCGCCACCGAGGTCGGGTTGCACACCGCCGGCCGGTCGACCGGCTCGCCGCAAAACGCCGCCAGCACCCGCTCCCTGCCTGTCATCGGTTGCCTCCGTTCATCATCGCGCCGGTTACCGCTGCTGACTCGGTGCGCTGAGCACGCCTCGCGACGCGGCCGCTTCCTGCTCGCGCAACGCGCCGCGCACGTTGAGCGCCCGCGGCAGCAGGAGCCCGACCAGCTCGTGGTGGTCGGTCCCGCAGGGGAACCGTACTTCGTCGCCGTCCACGTCGAGCTCCGCCAGCTTGCCCAGGCCGGCGGCGACCGCCGCCACCCGCCTGCGCTCGCGGGCGCCGTCCCGGTCGCCCGAGCAGCGGTAACGGCCGCCGCCCAGCCCGTCGGCGCGGATCGTCAGGTCGTTCTTCTTGTCCAGCACCCACAGCTCCCGCTGCGCCGGCTCGGTGCCGGGCGCGACCTTGCACGACTCCACGAACAGCCTCTTGAGCGCCGTCTCGTGGGCGTACCCGCAGGCAAACCGCAACGCCAGCGGATTGCCGCCGACGCTCTCCATGCCGCCGGTCGCCTGCATCACGGCCGCCAGAAACGCCATCCGGTCGCCGGCCCCCTCGCGCTTGCTGTAGCTGTGCAGCAGGTAGGTGGCGCCGTCGGCGCCGTCGGTGCGGTAGACGGCGATGCTGATGTCGTGGAAGTGCGGATCCATCGACAGCAACTCGATGCGGCGGCCCAGATCGAGGGTCTCCATGGCGCGCGACGATGGTACGGCGGGGCCGACCTCGGGTCAAATGCGGTAGTATCCCTTCAATGGATCGCTCTTCGAGTGAGGTTCGCTTCGCTCACCTGCGGCTGATCTGTGACTTCGGCGAGATGAGCGGGCTGTTCCTGGGCTCGCTCAGCCTGAAGGCGTTCCTGGACCGCGCGGTGCAGATGGTCGCGCGCCGCATGCGCGCGGCGGTGTGCAGCATCTACATCTTCGAGGAAGAGTCTGAGGAGCTGGTGCTCAGCGCGACCGTCGGCCTGGAGCCGTCGTCGGTCGGCCGCGTGCGCCTGGCGCCGGGCGAGGGGATCGTCGGCGCCGCGCTCGAAGGCCGGCGGCCGATCGTGCAGCGGATCGCCTCCGAGCATCCCAGCTTCAAGCCCGTGCCGGACATCGACGAGGAGCGCTACGAGGCGTTCCTGGCCGTGCCGATCACGCGCGGCATCGCTCCCATCGGCGTGCTGGCCGTGCAGCGCGAAGCCGCCACGCCGTTCGACGAGGACGACGCGCTGGCGCTGCGGGCGGTCGCCAGCCAGCTCGCCAACGCGCTGGAGAACGCGCGGCTGCTCATGGACGCCAGGGAAGCGGACGAGTCGGCGCGGGGCGACGGTTACCGCCGTCCGGCGCGGAGCGCCCGCGGCCGCCAGGCCCGCTCCGGGGAGCGCTTCGCCGGACAGACGGCCGCCGAAGGCCAGGCGGTGGGACCGGCGGCGCCGTTCGACCGCGAGGGGGTCTACGAGTCGTTCGCCCAGCGCACGTATGACCGCACGTTCGGCCGCGCCGACTTCGAATCGGCGGTGCTCGCGACCGAGCACCAGCTCGAGGAGCTGCAGGCCAAGGTGGAGGACAAGCTTTCCGACGTCGCGTCGCTGATCTTCACCGCCCACCTGCTGATCCTGAAGGACCAGGAGTTCACCAGCCGCGTGCTGACCCGCATCGAAGGGGGCGAAAGCGCCCCCGGCGCCGTGCTGAAGGTGTCCTCCTCCTACCTGCAGCGCTTCGCCGCCAGCGAGAGCGTCTACATCAAGGACAAGGTGCAGGACGTCAAGGACGTGGTGGTGCGCCTGCTCGGCAACATCGTCGGCGAGAGCTCGGCGATCGACTCCCGGCCGGGCAGCATCGTGGTGGCGCGGGAGCTGTACCCGTCGGACCTGCTGGAGCTCTCCGCCCTGGGGGCTGCCGGCGTAGTGCTGGTCACCGGCGGCGCCAGCTCGCACTTGTCGATCCTGGCCCGATCGCTGCTGCTGCCGCTGATCATCGTCCGCGACGAACGGATGATGACCGTCACCGAGGGGAGCACCCTGCTGCTGGACGGCAACGGCGGCATGGTGCAGGTCAATCCCGACGAGGCTGACCTGCAGATCTTCCACGATCAGCGGGCGATCCTGGAGCGCTCGGAGCGTCAGGCGCCGGGGCAGCCGGTCACCAGGACGATCGACGGCACCGGCATTCGCGTCCTGGCGAACGTGAACCTGCTCAGCGACGTGGAGCTCGCCACCGATCTGGGCGCCGACGGCATCGGCCTGTACCGCAGCGAGTTCCCGTTTATCGTGCGCAGCGACTTCCCGACGGAGGAGGAGCAGCTCGCGGTGTACACGCAGTTGCTGGCGCGGTTCCGCGGACGCGAGGTCAACCTGCGGACGCTCGACATGGGCGGCGACAAGGTGCTGTCCTACTTCTCCGACGACACCCGCGAAGCCAATCCGTTCCTGGGCATGCGCTCGATCCGCTTCTCGCTGCGCAACCCGGACATCTTCCGGCAGCAGGTGCGGGCTATGCTGCGCGCCGGCGTGGGCCGCACCATCCGCATCATGTTCCCGATGGTGTCGGCCCTGGACGAGTTCCTGCACGGCCGCAGGATCACCCTGGACTGCGTGCAGGAACTGCAGGACGAGGGCGTCGAGTGCGATCTGCCTGCCATCGGCATGATGGTCGAGGTTCCGTCGGTGCTGCCGATCATCGACGCCTTCGCGGCGGAGGCCGACTTCCTGTCGATCGGCAGCAACGACCTGATCCAGTACCTGATCGCGGTCGACCGCACCAACGAGAAGGTGGCCGACCTCTACCGCCCCTACCACCCGGCGGTGCTGCGCTCGCTGCACCTGGTGGCCGAGAGCGCCGTAGAGCATGGCACCGAACTGTCGGTGTGCGGCGACATGGCGCACCAGGCCGAGTACATCCCGTTTCTGATCGGCATCGGCGTGCGCACGCTCAGCGTGGAACCCACCTACCTGCCGCGGGTGCGGGCGCTGGTGGCCGGCATCGAGCTGCAGGAGGCGGAGGCGGAAGCGGACGCGATGCTCGCCTGCACCACGCTGACCGACGTCGAGGAAGTGATGGGCGAACGGCTCTGGGCGCGCCGCGAGATCAGCGAGCTCGCCTGAGGCGGCCTCGGCCGCGTGAAGCTCAGTCGTCGACTTCCTGTCGATCGGCGTTGCCTCCACGGATGTGCGAGGCGTATGCTTCGATGCATGCGGACTACCATCAATGTGAATGACGATCTGCTGAGCCGCGCGAAGCTGTGTGCCGTTCAGACCGATCGGACGCTGACCGCGGTCATTGAGGACGCTCTGCGCATCGCGCTGGATGGACCGCACCGAGCCGCGGGCTCAGGCGATGACCTGCCTGTCGATGGATCGGGCGGCCCCCTGCCGGGAATCGATCTGGATGATACGTCAGCGCTGCTTGATCGCATGGAGGGACTGGGGTAGCCGGGTGATCCTTGCTGACGTCAACGTGCTGGTCTATGCATTCCGGCGCGATACGGAGCGACATGCGGAGTATCGAGGCTGGCTCCGGCGGGTGCTGCGCGAGGAGTCGGCGGTCGGGTACGCGGAGCCTGTGCTCGGGTCCGTGGTCAGGATCGTCACTCATCCGCGCATATTCGCGAAGCCGAGTACCGTACACGCGGCACTGGGGTTCTGCCGTGTCATTCGCTCACGGCCGAACACCGTCCGCGTGGCGCCGGGCGATCGGCACTGGTCGATCTTCACGGATCTCTGCAGGAGCACGAACGCCCGCGGCAACCTCGTAGCCGATGCCTATCTCGCTGCGCTGGCCATCGAGCACGGGGCGGTCTGGATGACCGCCGACCGGCACTTCGCACGCTTCAAGGGCCTTCGATGGCGTCACCCGCTTGACCGGTAGCCTGCCGAGTCTCAGTCGTCGAGCGGCACCACGCCTTCGCGGATCGCGATACGAGTGAGCTCGGCGATGCTTTTCACGTCCAGCTTGGCCATCACGTGCTGGCGATGCGAGTCCACGGTCTTGACCGAGACGTTGAGGGTGGCGGCGATTTCCTTGGCGGTCTGCCCTTCGGCCAGGAGTTGAAGTACCTCACGTTCGCGCTCGGACAGCCCGGACAGGGCCGATTCGGGTTCGTCGACGCCCTGCAGCAGATCGATGACAGTGCCTGCTATGCCCTCGCCCAGGTACTTGCGGCCGCGCATCACCGTGGCGATCGCCGCGGTCAGCTCGTCGAACGCGCAATCCTTGATCAGGTATGCGGAGGCGCCGGCCTTGACCATGCGCGCCACGAAGCGGTGGTCGTCGTGCTTGGAAAGCGCCACGGTGTGAGTGTATGGCAGTTCGGCCGCGATGCGGGTGGCGACCTCGATGCCGCTCAGACCGGGCAAGCTGATGTCCAGGACCACCACGTCCGGCCGCAGCGTGCGCGCCAACTCCAGCGCCGAGGTTCCGTCGGCCGCCTCGCCTACCACGGTGATGCCGTCCTGTCGGTCCAGCAACGCACGGAGACCGTCACGCAGGATGTGATGATCGTCTACCAAGAGGACTTTCGCTCGCGTCGTCGGGATCGGCATCCGCAGCGCCATGGTAGGCCGAGGAACGACGGGACGCCAAGGGCTGTCAGTTTTTGAGGAAATTGCGCCATCGCGAGCATGATCGACAGCGCGAGCGTGCAGTCCAGCCGGATCTTGGCCAGCCCGCGGATGAACGGATCGTGGAACCCGAACGAGCCGGCCAAGCGGCTGTTGACCCGCTCCACGGCGCTGGGCTGAGCTCGCGCTCCACGTCGAAGATCGCTTCGATCGCCATTGGCGGTCGCTTCCAATCGCCTTGAGAGATGCCGGCCGAACCGAGGCCTGCGCAGTGCACGGCTTGATGAGATACGTGAGACCGCGGTTGCCCGACTCCGCCATTTGGAAGCGCGAAATCAGGAATTGGATGATGTATGAGGCCGAGGCATCCGCCGTTGAATGTAACAGGAGGCCGGACGGGAGGTGATGCCCAGCATGAGAGATCGCGAGATCATCGCTCCAGGTGAGCGCTCGATGAAAGGCGCTGGCTCGCGGCTACTGATGCGACGAAGATCCTCTACCCGGACGGTGAGATCGCCGCTCCGGGGATGGAGGTCGTCAGCGGCTCGTCGGCGAGCCAGGAAGAAGGCTGTTATCGCTCTGCTCGTCGTCGTGCTGGGAGTTGGGGGCGGTGCGCTGGCGATCGCGGTTGCAACGCCCCAGGAGGAAAAGGACCCTTGCGTGTCGGGCGCCGACGCGATGGGGATCGACGGACGTTCGCTAGCGGGATGATGCGGGGCAAGGCGGCACGGTGCACTTCCCTGCAGGCGCCTGTAAGACAGCGGTGAGACAGGCCCCCCCTTCAGTTCAGTCTCACCGCTGTCTTTCCCGCTCCGGAGACGGGTCGCGGGGACGGCGGCGTAACTTCAGCCAAGTTGGGACCCAGTGAGCGCCTCGACCCTCCGGAAATCAACGGCAGCCACCGGCAGAGCACTGCTCAACGGTGCTCCTGAGCAACGGGCAACCGCATGGTCAGCCGGCTGCCGGAGCCGATGGTGGAGCGGATCAGAAGTTGCCCGCCCAGATGGCGCAGGCGCTCGCGGACGCTGAACAGTCCGAAGCCCGTTCCGTCGGAGTGCGACAGCGCGCGGTGCGCGTCGAAGCCGCGGCCGTCGTCCAGCACCTCGATTTCGTAGATTCCGGATCGCACGCGCGCGGTGACCACCGCCGAGCGGGCTGCCGCGTGCTTGACCACGTTGCGGAGCAACTCGCGCACGGAGCGGTAGCAAAGGATGCGCTCGGCCTCCGTCAGGCCGGCCGGCTCCGGCGTCCCGGAGAAGCTCATCTGCACGCCTGAGCGCACATTGCGGCGTTCGACCAACCATTCCAGTGCGGCATGCAGGCCGATCTCGTGCAGCACCGGTGGGGCCAGCGCGAACGTGAGGGAGCGAGCGCCCGCGGTACAGCGGTCCAGGATCCGCGCCAACTCTGCAAGCCGCGGATCGGCGGGATTGTCGGCGGCCAGCTCCGCGGTCTTGATACGGGCCAAGCTCAACTCGTCGCCCAGTCCGTCGTGAAGTTCGCTCGCGATCCTGCGGCGCTCGCGCTCCTCGGCCAGGATCATCTCCGAGGACAGGCGACGCAACCGGCGGAGGTAGGCCTCCGCACGGGGCTGCTCCGTCTCGCTTCCGGCGGAACCTATGTGGGCCGGGACCGCATCAACCATCGTTACCCGATCGAACGTTGCATCATCGAAGTCGGTTTCGGCAACTGCGAAAGGTGATCTCATCCTCTGGCTGATGCCGCGGAAGCTCTCCCGCCGCCACCATGATACAGGAGGGTAGAAACACGATGAATCTCGACATCCAGGGCGTGCACATGCCGATGGCGAAGGATACCCGAGAGTACCTGGAGAGGAAGCTGCACCGGCTCCGTCACCTGGACGACCAGATCGTCGACCTGCGGGTCACCCTGACCGCCGATCACGGCTCGATCCAGTTCGGGGCCAACCTGCACCTGCGCTGGGGCAGTGACCTGCACGTGGAGGTCGAGGCGTACGACGAGCACGAGGGGGTTGACCTGCTCATCGACAAGCTGGAGTCCGCGGCGATCCGGGACAAGGTGCGGATACAGAAAAAGCGGAGGTAGGACCACTATGGGTGTCATCACGGTATCGCGGCAGTTCGGCTCCGGCGCTGCCGACATCGTCGAGCAGGTCGCCGAGGAACTCCGCTACGACTTGGTCGACAAGCAGATCATCAGTGAGGTGGCGCGCGCCACCGGCGTCGCCGAGGAGCGGGTGAGCGAGGTCGACGAGCAGGACGAAACTGGGCTGCGCGGCATCCTGGAGCGCTGGTTCGAGGCGGCCGCCGCCACCGGCGCCTACCGTGCGTCGGGCTTCGGGGATGCGGCGATCCCGCCCGGTGCGCTCATGGACGAGCTGGGCGAGACCACGCACGTGCTGGATCGCGGGGTCTACCACGAGGTGGTCCGGCAGGCGATCCGCAAGCTCGCCGAGCGGGGAGACGTCGTCATCGTCGGCCGCGGGGGCATGATGGTCCTACTGGACGTGCCGGGCGTGCTGCGCGTACGCATCACCGCCTCCGAGCAGTCGCGTGCGGAACGGGTCGGGGCGCTGGAAGGGCTCTCCGCCCGGGACGCGCTGCAGCTTGTCCGCGACAGCGACCGGCGCCGGTCGGCGTTCATCTCCCGCAACTACCATGCGGATTGGAACAACGCCTCCCTCTATCATTTGGTGATCAACACCGAGATCGTGCCCGCCTCGACCGCGACCAGGGTGATCGCGGCTGCCGCCAAGGACCTTGCCAAACCGCAGGCGGGCGCCGCCCGCATTCGCAAGCGCTGGTTCCGGCGCTGAACGCTGCTCCCGCAGAAGAGCGGCCATCCCCTTGGGATCGGTCAGTTCACGATGTTGCGGGGCGTGCCGGCCAGAAAGGCGCGGACGTTATCCGCCGTTCGGGTGATCAGGTTCTGTCGCGCCTCGCGCGTGGACCAGGCCGAGTGCGGAGTGATCAGGGCGTTGCGCGCGGTCAACAGCGGGTTGCCGTCCCGCGGCGGCTCCGTGGTGAGCACATCGAACCCCGCGCCGGCCAGCCGGCCCTGGTTCAGCGCCTCGGCCAGTGCGTGCTCGTCGACGATGCCGCCGCGCGCGGTGTTGATCAGCAGCGCCGACGGCTTCATCAGCGCGATCGCTTCGCTGTCGATCAGGTTGCGCGTCGCGTCGTTGAGCGGGGTGTGCACGGTGACGACGTCCGCTTCGCGCAGCAGCTCGTCGACCGGCGTGTTGGGGTAGGCGCCGTCGGCAATGCCCAGGGCGTCGTGGGCGATCACGCGCATGCCGAATCCCTCCGCGATGCGCGCCACGCCGCGTCCGATCGTTCCGAAGCCGATGATGCCGATCGCCTTGCCGTGCAGCTCGAAGGTCGGGTAACGCAGCAGCGTGAAGCCGTCCGCGGCCTCCCAGTCGCCGGCCGCCACGTCGGCGGCGTAGCGGAACGCCTGCGTGGCCAGGTTCAGGACCAGCGCGAATGCATGCTGCGGGACGGTGTTCTCGGCGTAGCCGGGGACGTTGCAGACCGGGATGCCGCGCGCGGACGCCGCCTGCACGTCGACGTTGTCGTAGCCGGTCGCCGCCGCCGCCACCAGGCGCAGGTCGCGGCCGGCCTCGATCGCGGCGGCGGTCACCTTGGCCTTGTTGGTGATCAGCACGTCCGCATCGCGCCCGCGCTCCACGCCCTCCTCCGGGGTGGAGTTGGCGTAGTGGACGTAGTCGCCCTGAGAGGAGATGCCGCTGAAGTCGACGTCGCCGTCGAGCGAGTACATCGCATCGTCCAGGAACACGATGCGAACCGTATCGCCGCGCACCCGGTCAGCCACGGGCGGCCTTCGCTCGACCTCGGTCGAGCGCCTCCGGGTTGACCACGACGAGGGGCGGCCGCTCGCCGTCCAGGACCGCGGCCATTCCCTCCGCCATCACCTCCGCCATGCGGTCCATCGCTCCTTGGGTCATCGCCATGGCGTGCGGGGCGGTGAGCACCGCCGGATGGCGGAAGATCGGGTGATCGAAGTCGGGCGGCTCGGGCTCGAACACGTCGAGCGCGGCGCCGGCCAGCGGCCCGTCCTCGATCCCGGCGAGCACCGCGTCCAGGCTCTCCACGACGCCGCCGCGCGCCAAATTGATCAGGAAGGAACCCGGCTTCATGGCCGCGATCCGCGTGCGGTCGATCATGCCGCGGGTCTCTGCAGTGAGTGCCGTGTGCAGGCAGACGGTGTCGGAACGCTTGAGGAGCGCGTCGAGTTCCACCAACTCGACGCCGAGCGCCTCCGCGGCGGCCGGATCGCCGTACGGATCGTGGGCCAGCAGCGTCACCTGGAACGGGCCGAGCAATCGGGCGAGCGACTGGCCGATGTTGCCGAAGCCGACGATGCCGACCGTCAGTCCGGCGATGTCGCAGGCCAGGAACTGCTCTCGTGACGCCCAGTTGCGCGCCTTCATCTGATCGTCCCAGTAGGGGATCCGCTTGTTCAGCGCCAGCAGGTAGGCGACCGATGCCTCGGCCACGGTGGCGGCGTTGGCGCCGGGCGTGGTGATGAGCGCCACGCCGCACTCTGTGGCGGCTTCCACGTCCACGGAGTCGTAGCCGACCCCGGTGCGGCCGATCACGCGCAGTCCGGCGGCGCGGCGGATCAGATCGCCGGGCGCGCCGGAGGAGCCGCGCAGGATGAGCCCGATGACGTCGTCGTCGACCGCCGCGTCCAGCGTCGCCTGCTCGTTGTCGGCGGTCACTTCGATGGGTCCGTGTGGTGCCAGGATCCGGTGCGTCACCTCCGGAACCTCGCCGGTGGCGATGAATCTGAGCATGGTCAATCCTCTCCGGCCTTGCGGTAGGGCGCGAGCGCGGCGAACGCAGCCTTCGCGCCGCCTGCCACGTAGCCGCCGTCGGAGCCGAGCGCGATGAAGGTATAGCCGCGCTCGATGGCCGGCGCGACCTGGTCTGGCGTCTGCAGCAGGATGCCGGCCGCCTTTCCCGCCGCGCGGGCGCCGTCCGCGACCCGGTCGAGCGCGCAGGTGTAATCGGGATGGTCGAACTGCTGCGGGATGCCCAGGCTGAAGCTCAGGTCGTTGGGGCCGACGAACAGCACGTCGGCACCGTCGACCGCGGCGATCTCGTGCGCGGCGTTCACGCCCTCGGCTGTCTCGATCTGCAGGACGGTGAGCAGCCCGTCGTCGGAGCCGGCGCGATAGGCGGCGAAGTCGGCCCCGAAGCGGGTGGCCCGCACCGACGAGGCGACGCCGCGGATCCCTGCCGGCGGGTAGCGCATGGCCGCGACCGCCGCGGCGGCCTCCTCCGGCGTCTGCACATACGGCACCATGATGCCGTCGGCGCCGGCGTCGAGCGCGCGCTTGAACCGCGGCGCCTCGTTCCAGGCGACCCGCACCACCGCCGCCACGGGGGTGCCGGCGGCGACCTGGAGCTGCCGGTACAGGGTCTCCAGGTCCCCGGCGCCGTGCTCGATGTCGAGCACCAGAAAGTCGAAGCCGGCGTGACCGGCGATCTCGACCGAGACCGTCGAGCCCATGGTGCAGAAGCAGCCGGTGAGCACCTCGCGGGCGATCACCCGATCCTGAATGAATGTCATCGCGCGCGATCTTACAGGAATGGTCAGCGGCGACCAGCGGCGGGCCGCTCCGGCCGGTTGACCACGGCGATGCCCACGGCGACCAGGATGCCGCCGGCGATCAGGGCGGGGCCGACCGGCTCGCCGACCAGCAGGCGGCTGCCGGCAAGGCCGGCCAGCGGCTGCAGGAAGAACAGCACCGACAGCCTGCTCGGGCTGTAGCGGTGCAGCATCGAGAACCACGACAGGAAGCAGAAGCCGGCCACCACCAGCCCCACGTAGCCCAGTGCGACCGCCGAGCGCGTGCTCAGCGGCGCGGCGAACGGGTCCTCGAAGATCAGCGCCAGCGCCGCGTAGGGCGGCAGGCTCAGCGTCATCATCCAGAACAGCAACTGCAGCGCGTCCACTCGCCCGGAAAACCGCTTGGCGCACACCGTGCGCAGCGCCAGCCCGATCGAGCTTCCGAGCAGCACCAGGTCGCCGAGGGCCGTGGCACCGGAGGCGATGTCGCGGCCGATGAAGGTCACCGCCACGCCGCCGAAGGCGACGACGATGCCGGCGACCACCGGCAGCGTCAGCCGGTCGCCGGGCACCAGCAGGTGGGCGAGCAGGGCGGTGAAGAACGGAAACGCGCTCATGATGATCGTCGAGTGGGCGGCCGAGGTGTGGTGGGTGCCCACCGTCAGCGCGATCGTCTGCACGACGAACAGCGCCGCGAACGCCGCGATCCATCCCAACTGGGACCGCGGCACCGACAGCGAGTGGCCGCGCAGCAACGCCCAGCCGCCGACCAGCAGCCAGCCGAGCGCGAACCGCAGGGTGGACAGGGTGATCGGCGGCAGCGATTCCAGCCCGATCTTCAACCCGACCGAGTTGCCGCCCCACAGCAGCGCCAGAACGGCCACGAAGGCAAGGGCGCTTGCGGGCGGATGTTCGCTCCGCGCGGCCGCAGGCGTATCATTGGCTTGGGAGGCAACCCCTCCGGAGGTAGCACGGTGGCTCACGAGCGCAGCACGGACCCGATCATCGCGACGCTTCAGGAGGTGGTGGCGATCCCGAGCGTCAACCCGGGCCTACCCGGCGGCACCGACGGGGAGCGCGGCATGGCCGACTACCTGACCCGCTTCTTCGCGGATGCCGGAATCGCGTGCGAGCGGTGGGACGCGCTTCCGGGGCGGCCCAACGTGGTCGCCACGCTGCCGGGACGGGACCCGAGCCGGGCCGTCCTGTTCGAGTGCCACATGGATACCGCCACCGCCGAGGGCATGACGATAGATCCCTTCCAGCCGGTCGTAAAGGACGGCAAGGTGTTCGGCCGCGGTTCGAGCGACACCAAGGCCGGCGGGGTGGCGATGCTGCACGCCATGCTGCGCATCGCCCGCTCCGGCGAGCCGCCGCCGGTCAGCGTGATGTACGCCGGCGCGGTGGACGAGGAGTACCGCATGCGGGGCGCCGCCGCGCTGGCGGACGCGCTGCCGGCGTGCGGCACGCGCGTCGTGGCGGCCGTGGTCGCCGAGCCTACCGAGCTGCGCATCGTCCGCGCGCACAAGGGGATCATCCGCGCCGTGATCGACGTGCACGGCACCGCCGCGCACAGCTCAAAGCCGCACCTCGGCGCCAGCGCGATCAGCGCCGCGGCGCGCCTGATCACGGCGTTCGACGAGGAGGTCGGCGCCGGCTTCGCCGCGCTCGACGACGGCATCACCGGCGTGCCCACCCACAACGTCGGC
Source organism: Spirochaetia bacterium (assembly GCA_965208175.1). Classification (GTDB taxonomy): domain Bacteria; phylum Spirochaetota; class Spirochaetia; order SZUA-6; family Bin103; genus CATQHW01. The sequence goes on from CBDBOG010000003.1 coordinate 1,432,783, forward strand.
ACCATCCACGGCGGCCTGCAGGTCAACTTCGTGCCGGCCGAGTGCCGGATGGAGCTCGACCGCCGGATCCTGCCGAGCGAGGACTTCGCCGCCGTGCTGGACCCGTACCGGCGCATCGCCGCGCGGGTCGCCGAGGACGCCGGCGTGACCATCGACGTCACGGAAGACCTGTCGATCGAACCGATGGAGACCCCGGCCGACGCCCCGATCGTCGCCGGCGCCGTGGCGGCCGTGCGGGCGGTCACGGGTCACGCGTCCGTCGACGGCGAGCCCTACGGCACCGACGCCGCCAAGCTCAGCGCCGCCGACATCCCCTCCATCGTCCTCGGCCCCGGCAGCATCGACCAGGCGCACGCCGCCGTGGAGTGGATCGAGTGCGCCCAGGTGCTGCAAGCCGTCGAGGTCTACCACCGCATCATGACCGCCGGTGCCTGACGCTGGGAGAGCCGCGAGCGACGACCGACGCCAAGCTCGGCCGTGGTGCGGCGGAGCAAGGACTACTGGGAGAAGCTGATCGTCATGATCGGTTCTCACAATTCCGTGTTCGGGTCCTCGGTCGTCGTGGATGCGTTCGTAGCCCGCTTGGCGAGGCTCCTGGCGGTTGAGCCGAAGTCGGTCCTTCGCGATACCGATGCGCTGGTTCGAACGGTACGCAGAATCAGCGCTCTCGCCGCGGCGCGCGAGCTTGGCGTCCTGGAAATCGACGAGATCGTCGAGATCATGAATGAGGTTCTTTGGGACGTTCATCAAGCCGGCGAGCGGCAGCGGTGGCAGGATCCCGGCTTTCGTGTGATTGCTCGCCAGGAGTCGAGGGCGGTAGCCGAGAGCGCCGGTGAGCGCGAAGAGCAGGCGTTCATCGACGCGATCACGGACATCGCCGACTCATGAAGCGAGGAGAAGGGCCGACCTTCGGCTCCGCACGGAGCTCGGAAGCTTGGCCGTGACCGTTGCTTCAGAGTAGATTTCCGAGCTATGGACCTCGCGGAGATGCTGCGTCGGCCCGAGGGAAAGGACCTGGAGTTCAAGCGTGACTTGTCCTCACCGGCCCGCGTCCTGCGCACGGTGGTCGCGTTCGCCAATACGACGGGTGGGACGATTCTCATCGGGGTCGAGGACCGAACCGCGCACGTGCGTGGCGTGGAGAAGCCGCTGGACGTGGAGGAACGAGCGGCCAACCTGATCAGCGACTCGGTCAGGCCACGCTTGCTGCCGGACCTGCAGATCCACACGTTCCGGAACCTGCAGGTACTCGCGGTGCAGATCCATCCGAGCCCGGCGCGACCGCACTTCATCGCGCGGGAGGGGCTCCGAGCCGGCGCTTACGTGCGGGTCGGTTCAACCAATCGCCTGGCGGATGCGCCGCTGATCGCCGAAATGCAGCGCTTCGCCGCCGGCGACTCCTTCGATGAGCAGCCGCTTCCGGCACTGGACTCGGAAGCGGTCGACTTCCGAGTCGCTTCCGAGTTCTTTGCCCCTTCGCGGAAACTGACGCGCCGCAACCTCGAAACGCTCCGGCTCGTCACCCGTCATCAGGGTCGGCTGGTGCCTACCGTGGGCGGAGTGCTGCTCTTCGGAGCCGATCGCCTCGCTCACTTCCCCGACGCCTGGATCCAGGCGGGCCGCTTCGCCGGAACCGACAAGGCGGCCGTTCTCGACCATGCGGACCTCAAGGTGCCGCTCATCACGGCGATCGAAGAGGCCGTCGAGTTCGTGCGCAAGCACGCGCTGCACGGTGCATCCATCGGTCCGGTTCGGCGTGAGGAGCAGTGGAGCCTGCCGCCTGCCGCCGTGCGCGAGGCGATCGTCAACGCCGTCGCCCACGCGGACTACTCGCAGCGAGGTGCGCCGATCCGGGTCGCGATGTTCGATGATCGGCTGGAGGTGGAGAACCCGGGCCTGCTGCCGTTCGGGCTCACCCTCGACGACCTGCCGCTGGGTATCTCGAAGTTGCGCAATCGCACGATCGGACGAGTCTTCCACGAACTCGGGCTGGTGGAGCAATGGGGAAGCGGCATCCAGCGCATGATCGCCTCATGTCGCGATTCCGGCCTGGCTGCTCCGGCGTGGGAGGAGGTCGGCCTGCGGCTGCGCGTCACCATTCGGACCGAGATGACAGGGGCCGTGTCGGTCGATGCGGTCGATCGGTCGATCCTCGCCCTGCTGGGGCATGGCGACGGACGCAGCACGAGCGACATCGCCACAGCGATCGGGCGTTCGCCCCGCGCCACGCGTACGCGCCTCGCGAAGCTGGTCTCGCGCGGACTGGTCCGCGAAGTGGGCACCGGTCCGCGAGATCCCAGGCGGCGCTATGTGCGCGCCGGCCGGTGAGCGCAACGCTCCCGGGATCCTGATTCCGGCTGAACGGCCGCACCAATCAGCGTCGACCGTACGCATTGCAACGAACTCGGAAGCGTCGCCCCGAGCTCTGATTCAGAGTTCACTTCCGAGCAGCGAACGTCGGCGACGGCCGGCCCGCACGCGCACGGGCACGTGCTGGGTGCTTGCCGAGTCGCAGGCGATCCGGTTTACTTGAACACATGGAGCGTATCGTCCTGCACATCGAGAGGCTCCCTGAGGGCGTGTATCTGGCGACCGCCGAAGAGATTCCGGGGCTCGTTGCGCAAGGCCGGACGGTGACCCAAACCCTGGAGATTGCGCGGGACGTCGCGAAGAAGCTGATCGAAGCGCGGTCGGAACTCTCTCGATCGAAGAGGTTGGCGATCGTGGGCGACACCTTTGCATCCTCCGTGCCAGAGAACGACGTGGCAGCGTGTCTTTCGCCGTCACCGGCACACACTCGTTGAACTACGCGTCGATCTTCCTGCCATGCCTGCCCGCCCGACATCGCGCCGACGCCCCAATCTCAAGGGCAGGAAGGTGTTGCCTCCGCCCGCCGGAGTTTCTCTTGAGGTGGTGGCCTGCAAATGCCGGTACTTCTGCAGCCCATTTCACAGAACCATGCCCGGTCCATGCGGGAATCCGGTGTACCGGCCCGGAAAGTCCAAGTGCCCGGAAGAACTCCAAAAGGATCCGGATCGTGTACAGCGTTGGCTCGAAGACGCCGTCCGCGATGGATCCTTCGGCGAATTCGACGGCGGATTTCCCCGGCGTGTCTGGCGCCGCGTCGGAGACACCATATTCGAAGCGAGGCAAGGGACTCCAGGATCGGGCATATACCACGGGTATCCCTTGGAACCCTTCCAGTTCGTAGAAGGGCTCACGTAATGGCGATATTCGAGTACCAGTGGTGTTCCGGCGCGGAGTCATCTACGGACCGCGTTTCTCAGTATACGATGGCGCGGATTACTATCACGGTAGGTGATCGGAACGTCACATCGGTCTATGACCGCTACCTGAGGGAGTACCGCGATCACATCTTCGTGCCTCTTGCACACGTCGCCGAGTGGTTGGCCGCCAATTGGTGGCACTTGTGGTACGAGCCCGCCAACGTAGGCGGTGATCAGCGCCCGGGGTTCGCTGCCAGACACGATCTTGCGCACGCCGGAAACGGGTTCGTTCTTCCTCGGATGACATTTTTTCCGATCGGGAATCAGATCCGCGTCGCTGCCCGGGGCTGGAGGCCGAAGCACGCGCCGCTGGAGTTCCGCTCCGCGTGCGACGAAATGCTCCGGCGCGAAGACCTGGAGCAAGAGTTCCGAGCTCTGGTTGACGATGTCATCGCGCGGCTACGGGAGACGCGAACGCCGTTCCAGGCACTTGAGTCCGAGTGGCGCGCCATAGAATCGCTTGATTCCGATGCTCGAGAGTTCTGCCAAGCTGCCGCGCTCATGGGTCTCGATCCGTTCGACCTCGACGTACGGACGGCAGATCGTATCGCCGACGCTTGGAATCACACGCCCCCTTCCATTCGCGAAGAAACGCTGGGCTCGGCGCATGAAGACTCGCTCGAAGCGATCCGGGCGTGTCTCGCCCACTGGCTGGAATCAGCCGAGCAGGCGCAGAGTGGCGATGATTGGCAAGCCGTCCGGCAGGCTGTCCGTGGCCGGGTAGTAGATGCGGACCCGCCGTGGCGAAGCGGGCACGACGACGCCCGCGCCGTTCGTCAGGAGTTGACCGCGGCGCCGGGGCGGTTCGAGTTCGGCGAACACGGGATTCGCACGATTTGGAGTCAGGAGGTGGAGGCGTCTCCGTCTCCACGACTCCAAGGCTGTGTGGCCTCCGACTCTCCCTCCTGCGTGGTGGTCCGCAAGTCCGAGTCTGGGAGGCGTTTTCTTCTGGCACGCGCGCTCGGCGACTACATCGGGCGTGAACATCCCGGACCTGCGATTCTTGGGACTCTTGAGACTGCACGGCAAGCGCGGTCGCGGGCCTTCGCGGCGGAGTTTCTCGCACCGGCCGAATGGCTTCGGAGTCGGGTGGGAGTCGCGCCGTCCATTGACGGACGAACGGTACGCGGTTTGGCTGCAGAGTTGGGAGTCTCGGAGATGGTGATCGAGCACCAGGTCCAGAACCACCACATTGCCACGGTCTGTGAGCCGGTCGACAAGTTTGAGTGATCGGGCGAGATCTGATCTATCCGACATGAATCAACCCGGCAGCGGGTTGTGGAAGGCGGCATGACCATCGCCCATGGTCGTTACGCCATTCGTCAGAAGTCGGCGCGCCATACCGGGCACTGATCCGGGAGACATCTTGCTGGAAACCGCATCCAGTATGAGCAATTCTCGGGATAGATAGCGATGATACTTCTCGCTCTCAAGCGCCGACATACCTGACGCGAGACCAGCGCCGTCCGGTGCCGGCTCGACCGCCAGCGTCCTGAGGACGCGCGCCAAACGGTCGCGCTCCGGCTCTCGGTCCTTGACGTCGAGAAAGCCGTCGTAGTCGACTACGGCGAATCCGTGACATCGAAGGGCGAGCGCGAAGGTCATGGTACGTATCGTGCCGTCCCACGTCGCGACCAGGTGGCGGCCGGCTCCGATCTCCACCACGCGACGACGGGCCAAACCCAGTCGCCGATAGGTGTCACGCCCTTCTCGAAGTAGCTCGGCCGCCCCTCTATCGAGATACCGTGGCTCCTGCTTCTCCTCCAATACGGACCGCATTCGGCGAACGACCGCGTCGTGAACGATTCCGTGATCACCCGCCTGCCGCAGGTCGTCTTCCGTCACGTCGTCGCCGGCGTCGTCATCCTCCAGGGTGACGTCGTTCTGCTCCAGAAGGGCGGCCACCTCGTCGATGCGGTCCGAGTTGATCAACTCGTCGGGGAGGCGGTCGTTGATCTCCTCGTAGCTGATGCTCTTCTTCTGCCGTGCGTACTCGAGCAGTTGAACGACCGAGGGATCCGTCAACAGATCCGACATCACGTAAACCGTACCGTCCTCTCGCGGTCGTTTACAGGAGCGGCGGGGTCAGGGCGTCGGCGGATTGTGGCAGGCGAAGGTGTGGCCGTCGGCGGTGGTGGTGAGGGCCGGCATCGAGCGGCGGCACTCGTCGATGGCCTGCGGGCAGCGGGGGTGGAACGGGCAGCCGGGGGGCGGATTCACCGGGCTCGGCACGTCACCTTCCAGCGGCCGGTCGGCCGGCGGGGCGTCGGGGTCGGCGACCGGGACCGCGGACATCAACGAGATAGTGTACGGGTGGCGCGGGCGCTCGCAGACCGCCTGCGCCTCGCCGAGCTCCACCAGGTGGCCGAGGTACATCACCGCGATGCGGTTGGAGACGTAGCGGACGATGCTCAGGTCGTGGGCGATGAACAGGTAGGCCAGCCCCATCTCGCGCTGCAGATCGAGCAACAGGTTGACGATCTGCGCCTGGATGGAGACGTCCAGCGCCGACACCGGCTCGTCGGCGACGATCAGCTCCGGCTCCAGGGCCAGCGCCCGCGCGATGCCGATGCGCTGCCGCTGGCCGCCGGAGAACTGGTGCGGGTAGCGGCCGGCCGCGTGCCGGGGCATGCCGACCATGTCCAGCAGCTTGCCGGTGATGTCGCCGAGCACGGCCCCGCCGGTGACGCCGAACTCGCGCGGGCCCTCGGTGAGGATGTCCCCCACCAGCATGCGCGGGTTGAGCGACGCCCACGGGTCCTGGAACACGATCTGCAGCTTGCGCCGCGCCTGCTTCACCTGCGCGCGGTCCATGCTGAGCAGGTCCAGGCCGGCCGCAAGCGAGTCGGCGCGGGCGCGGATCTCGCGGACCCGGCGCTTCGCGTCGGCTGACCCGTCCAGCGCGCGCGCCTCCCGGTCCAGCTCCACGACCTGTTCGGCGACCGCCGGATCGGCGTCCAGGAACACGCGCCCGCGCTCCGGTTCGTAGAGGCGCAGCAGGCAGCGGCCGACCGTGGTCTTGCCGCAGCCCGACTCGCCGACCATGCCCAGCGTTTCCCCGTGCCGGATGGCCAGCGTGAGGTCGTTCACGGCGGTGAGCGTCCCGCGGGAGCGGGCGAACCCGCCTGCCTTCACCGCGAACTCCTTGCGCAGGTCCGTGACCTGTACCAGCGGCGCGTCGCTCACGGCAGCCGCTCCTCCACCGGCCGCGCCGCCTCGCCGTGCAGGAAGCAGCGCACCTGGTGGGTCTCGTCGAGCGAGGTCAGCGCCGGCTCCGCCTCGGTGCAGCGCGCCATCGCGTGCGGGCAGCGCTCCGCGAAGCGGCAGCCGGAGATCCGCCGGCGCGGATCGGGCAGGTGCCCGGGGATGGCGCGCAGCGGCTCCCGCGAGGCCGGGCCGGTCAGCACGGGCACCGAGGCCAGCAGTCCCTGCGTGTAGGGGTGCTGCGGCTTCTTGAAGATCGTGCGCACCGGCGCCGACTCGACCACCACGCCGGCGTACATCACCACGACGCGGTCGACGAAGCCGGCCACCACCGCCAGGTCGTGGGTGATGAAGATGATCGAGGTGTGCACCCGCTCCTTCAGCGACCGCATCAGCCGGAGGATCTGCGCCTGGATGGTGACGTCCAGCGCCGTGGTGGGCTCGTCCGCGATCAGCAGCGCCGGCTCGCACGCAAGCGCGATGGCGATCATCGCCCGCTGCCGGAGTCCCCCGGAGAGCTGGAACGGATAGTCGCGGACCCGCGAGTCCGGGTCGGACATGCCGACCAGGCCAAGCAGCCGGATCGCTTCCTGCCGCGCCTGGGCGCGGTCCATGTCGCGGTGCAGGGTCAGAGCCTCGCCGATCTGGTCGCCGATCGAGTAGACGGGGTTCAGGGAGGTCATCGGCTCCTGGAAGATCATGGAGATGTCGTTGCCGCGCACGGCGCGCATCTCGCGGTCGCTCAGGCCGGCCAGCTCGCGCCCGCGCAGGCGGATCGAGCCGCGCTCGATGCGGCCGGGCGGTTGCGGGATGAGCCGCATCACCGCCAGCGAGGTCACCGACTTGCCGCAGCCGGACTCACCGACCAGGCCTATCGTCTCCCCCTCGTCCACGTGCAGGTCGACCCCGTCCACGGCGCGCACCACGTGGTCGTGCAGGTGGAAGCTGACCTGCAGGTCCTGGATGTCCATGACGGCGGCGCCGCCCGGCGTACCGCTCACCCTCCGGGTGAGGCTCGCTTCGCTCATGCGCGGCTCCGCGGATCGACCGCGTCGCGCAGGCCGTCGCCGACGAAGTTCCAGGCCATGATGGCGAGGAAGATGAAGATGCCCGGCACCAGGATCCACGGGAAGTCCTGGAAGATCCGGTAGCCGCGCGACACCGACAGCATCAGCCCCCAGCTCGACTGCGGCTCGGTGATGCCCAGCCCCAGGAAGCTCAGGGTCGACTCGCCCAGGATGAAGCCGGGGATCGTCAGCGTGACGTGCACGATCACGTAGGAAAGCGTGTTCGGCAGCACGTGCCGGCGGATGATCTTGAACGGACCCAGGCCGAGCGCGCGGGCGGCCAGCACGTAGTCCTCCGAGCGCAGGGAGAGCACCATGCCACGCACGATGCGCGCCAGGCCGCCCCAGATGACGAAGGAGACGATCAGGATGATCAGGAAGTAGACCTGCACGCTCGACAGCGTGGGCGGGAAGGTGCCGCGCAGCGCCAGCAGCAGGTAGAACGAGGGGAAGGCCAGCAGCACCTCCGTGAAGCGCATCAGCAGGTTGTCGATCGCGCCGCCGAAGTAGCCGGCGGCGCCGCCGATCAACAGGCCGATCACCAGCGTGATGGTCGCGCCGACCAGCCCGACGGTGAGCGACACGCGCGCGCCGTGCAGCAGCCGCGACAGCAGGTCGCGGCCGGTTTGGTCGGTGCCGAGCGGAAAGAAGCCTCCAGTGGGCGAGGTGAGCAGGTGCCAGCGCGCCGTGAACGTCCCCAGGAACCGGTACGGCACGCCGCGCGCGAAGAAGCCCATGAAGTTCTTGTTGCCCTTGGCGACGATCAGTTCCGCGACCGGCGTGGCCGGCAGACCCAGGTCGAGCCGCACGGTGCGGTGCAGGTCGCGGCTCGGATGGCGCTCGACCTCCGCGATCAGCGACCGAAGCTCGGCCAGCGCCGGGTGGTCCAACCGCAGCCCGTAGTGGCGCCGGAACGCCGCGACCGTGGTGCTCGCGCGCGCCGCCGTCGAGTCCTGCATGGAGACCGCGCGTAGCTCGCCGCGGCCGGCGACCGTCTCCTGCGAGATCACGCGGAGGGTGTGGCGCGGCACGCGACCGTAGGTGCGCAGCGCCTGATTGACGATATGCATCTCGAACACGAACGGGCGCACCACCACGCTGCCGCCGTCGAGGTAGCTGAAGTGAATCCGCGTCGGCGGCTGATACGACTTGGTCTTGTCCGTCCAGCGCATGGTCGCCGGCGCCAGCGGGTCGGCAAGCAGCGCCAGGGCGTACAGGACGACCAGCGTCACGGCGCCGATCCTGCCCAGCGTGTGCCTGCGGAACTTCCTGGCGAAGCCGCCGAGCAGCGACTCGATCACCACCTCGACGCCGCCGGCGCTCCCCGTGACCGTGCCGCTCATGACACGCGGATCCGGGGATCGGTGATCGCCAGCAGGATGTCGGCCACCAGGTTTCCGATCATCAGCAGGATCACGCCGTAGATCAGGCTGCCGGACACCAGGTACGGGTCCTGGTTGAGCAGCGCCGACAGGATCAGCTTGCCCAGGCCGGGCCAGCCGGTGACGATCTCCACCAGCGCCGAGCCGCCCAAGATGTCGCCGATGCTGAAGCCCAGCAGGGTGATCATCGGGTTGACCGCGTTCCGCAGCGCGTGCTTGAGGATCACCACCCGCTCCGCCAAGCCCTTGGCGCGCGCGGTGGTGATGTACTGCTGGCCCATCACCTCCAGCATGTTGGCGCGCATGATGCGGGTCAGCGACGCGGTGATCGCCGTGGAGATCACCAGCGCCGGCACCACCAGGTGCTTGGCCAGGTCCCACATCTTCCCCAAGGTGGAGAGCTGGTCGTGGTCGATCGAGGTCATGCCGCCGATCGGCAGCCAGCTCCCGGTGGCCGAGATCACGTACAGCAGCACGGCGGCAAGGAAGAAGTTCGGGATCGACAGCCCGAAGAAGGCGAGCACCGCGATCGACTGGTCCTGCCACCGGTACTGGCGCGCGGCGGCGATGATGCCGGCCGGGATCGAGAATCCCCAGGCCAGGAGCAGCGACACCACCGACAGCAGCAGCGTGTTGGCCGCGCGCTGCTTGACCAGCACGAACACCGGCGCCTTGAAGGTCTGCGAGAAGCCGAAGTCGCCCTGCGCGGCGTTCCACAGGTAGCGCCCGAACTGCACGTACCACGGCTGGTCCAGGCCGAAGTTGGCACGGAACCGCTCCAGGTCCTCGGCGCGGATGTCGGGGTTGAGCGCGTACTCGCTGTAGACGTCCCCGGGCGCGAGCTGGATCAGCCAGAAGGCGATGGCCAGCGTCACCAGCAGGATCGGTACGGCGTTCATCAGCCGCCGGCCGACGACGCGCAGCAGCGACAGGCTCATGGGCCGCGGATCCCTACCGTGGATGCATGAGGGGGGGCTCTCTCATCGATAGGAAGAGCCCGGGACGTTCGCGCCCGTCCCGGGCTCTTCTGTCATCGTCCGGCTATTTCACGAAGAGCCGGTCCGCGGTGCCACGAATGCCGTAGCCGTTCAGCGGGTGCGTCTTGATGTTGCCGAACGTGTTGCGGAAGGCGTGCATCGTCGCCGGAGCGAAGGTGTAGGCCCACGGGACCTCGTCGATCCAGAGCTCCTGCAGCTTGCGGAAGCCGCGGATGCGCTGCTCCTCGTCCGTGGTCAGGTTGGCCTCGTCCCAGGCGGCGTCCACGGCGGCCTCCCAGTCGCGGCGCGGCGACTCCTGGTTGGGCTCGATCATGTGCAGGGAGCCGCGTGACGGGTACACGTTGGCGCCGCCCACCGGGTCGACCGATCCGGTCAGGCCGATCAGGATCATGTGCCAGTCGTAGGAGGCGACTAGCCGGGTGACCAGCTCGTTGAACGCCTCCGGCTTGAAGGTGACGTCGATGCCGGCGGCCTGCGCCTCCTGGGTGAACAACTCGCCGATCTGCTCGCGCACCGTGTTGCCGGAGTTGGTGTTGAGGATCAGCTCGATCTTGTTGCCGTCCGGATCCTCGCGGAAGCCGTCGCCGTCGCGGTCGGTGTAGCCGATCGAGTCGAGCAGCTCCTTGGCGCGCTCCGGGTCGTACTTGAACGCGGCATCGGCGGCCCCCTCCCAGTAGTAGGGGGACACGGTCCACACGAACGAGTACTGCGGGTAGCCGAAGCCGAAGGCGATGTTGTTGATGATCGTCTCGCGATCGATCAGGTGCGCCATCGCCTGCCGGAAGCTCTTGTTGGACAGCCAGGTCAGCGTTGGCGGCTCGATGCCGCCGTCCTCCTCGCCCTCGATCGGGTTCTGGTTGAAGGTGATGAACTGCGTGCTGGACGCGGGACCGACGTTGTAGATCAGGAAGTTGTCGGATTCCTGCCGCTCGGCCAGGACGCCGTAGTCCTCGCCGCGCAACCCCCAGGCGTCGGTCTCGCCGGCGATGAAGCGGGCCAGGCCGGTGTCCAGGTCTTCGACGAACTCGATCACGAACTCGTCCAGGTACGGGAGCTGCTGGCCCCACTCGTCCTTCTCGTAGTAGTTGGGGTTGGGCGTCATCACCACCCGCTGGCTGGGCAGGTACTCGTTGATCAGGAACGGGCCGTTGCCGACGATGGTGCTCACGTCGGTGTCGACCCCCCAGAACGAGTTGACCGCGGCCGCGCCCTCCGCCTCGATCAGCGGCTCGAAGATGTGGCGAGGCATCGGCCCGATCGAGGCGATCTCGAAGATGCCGGCGTACACCGACGGCAGCACGATGCGGTAGGTCAGGTCGTCGATCAGCTCGAACTCCGCGAACTCCCCGCCGACCACCAGCGCGTCGCGGGTGCTGGTCTCCACCTCTTCGTTCCGGATGATCTCATTGACGGTCCAGACGACCTCGTCCGCCGTGATCGGGTCGCCGTCCGACCAGACCAGGCCGCTGCGCAAGTAGAGGGTGATGGTCTTCTGGTCTTCGGAGATCTCCCAGCGCTCGGCCAGCCCCGGCTCCCACTCAAGGGTGAGCTGGTTGCGCCGCACGACGCTCGCGAACATCTGATTGGTGATGTCCGTCGTCGAGGTCTCCTTGGCCACGACCGGGTTGAAGGTCTTGGCGTCGGAGATGTTGGTCACCACGAACCGGCCGCCGTGGCTGCCGCGCTCCCACGCGGAGTGATCGACCTTGGCGAGCATGTCGATCGGGCTCATCTCCTCGGCCATGACCGCCTCCTCCTGAACGGGAGACGCCCACGCGCCGGTCACGGCCAGTCCTGCGATCAGGATGGCCAGGATGCTCTTCGTCATCTTCATCGGAACCTCCTGCGGTATCGGAGAGATGCTCCGATCCTATCGCATGCTTACCCGTGTTGCCTGCCCTGCCGGGCAGATTTCACTGCAGGACGCCGACGGTGGGGCCGAAGCTGTCCTGGTAGGGCTGCGGGTCGACGCGCACGTCGATCAGGGTGGCGACGTCGGCCGCCAGCGCCGCGGCCAGCTCGCGGCGCAGCGTCTCCGGGTCGTAGACCGTGGCGCCGCGCAGGCCGCTGGCGCGCGCGATCGCGGCGTAGTCGACCGGCGCGAATTGCAGGGAGTAGGGGGCGAGGCCGCGCGTCTTCTGCCGCGAGCGGATGGTGCCGTGCGCCTGGTCGTTGATGATCACCAGCGGCACCGCCGCGCCCGTGCGGGCGAAGGTCTCAAGCTCGCCCAGGCGCATCAGCAGGCTGCCGTCGCCGCCGATGCCGAGCACCGGCGTGTCCGGGCGGGCCAGCTTGGCGCCCAGCGCCGCCGGCACGGTCAGGCCCATCGTGCGCGCGCCGCCGGAGCCGAAGAAGGTGTCCGGCCGGGTGACCGGCCACAGGTGGTCGAGCATGACGATGAAGACGCCGGTCTCCGAGACCATGATGCCGTCCTCGGGGAGCAGCTCGCGGGCGATCTCTACCGCGTCCTGGGCGGCCAGGCGGGCTTTCGGCGGCCGGGCGAAGCAGCGCGCCAGGATGTCGGCGCGGATGGCGGCCACGCGCTCGGTCGGGTACCCCTCGTCGGTGCGTGCGGGCAGGGCGGCCGTCAGGGCCGGGAGCGAGGCGGCCAGGTCGCCGTCGACGCGCACCGTTGCCGGAGATACGATCTCGAAGTCGGGCCGCGCCGCCAACTCGCAGGTCGGGATTCCCAACGTGCTGTCCCACGTACCCTCCACGGACAGGCCGTCGACGCCGATCAGCAGCGCGCCGTCCGCCTCGGCCAGGATGCGGTTGGCCAGGATGTTCGGCCCGGGAAGCGCCATGAACACGCCGGCGAAGCGGGGATCGTCCTCCCGGATCATGCCGCGCGCGTGGAAGCCGTGCAGCACCGCCGGCCGCAGACGGTCGATCAGCGCGCGTACCGCTCCGGACGCGCCCGCCAGGGCGATGTCCGGGCCCAGGATGACGGCCGGCCGCCGCCAGCCCGAGATCAGGCGCGCCGCCCGCGCGATTGCCGCTGCGTCCGGCATCGGTCCGTCCAGGCGCGGCTCCGTCCGCTCGGTGGGGCCGCTGCCGGCATCAGCCTGCGCCTGGTCGGACGCCAACTGCAGCAGCGCCGGCCCGGGACGTCCGCTCGCGGCGGCGGTGAAGGCGGCGTCGATCGTGCGGCCGGGGTCGGCGCCCGCGTCGATCTGGAGGGTGGTGTTCGACACCGGGGCGAACAGCGGCTCCTGCTCGCACACTTGGGACATGTCGTTGCGTGCGCCGCTTCCGATGCGCTCGCACAGGCAGACCACCGGCATGCGCTCGAAGAACGCGTTGACCGCGCCGGCGGCCAGGTTGCCGGCGCCCGCGCCCTTGATGCCGATCGCCAGACCCGCGCCGCCGCGCAGGTAGCCGTAGTAGGCGGCGGTGATGGCCGCGCTCGACTCGTGGCCCATCAGCACCAGGTCCAGCCCGACGTGGCGTCCGGCCTCCATCAGGTCCATCAGCGCCCCGGATCCGGGCAGCCCGAAGTAGAGCTCCAGCCCCTCCTGTCGCGCGCGGTCGGCGATCCTCTCGGCGATGGTCATCGTGGCGCCCCCCAGGGGCGATGTTAGACCACGATGTCCTTGCGCCGGTACCGGATCGCGGAGGCGGTCAGCAGCACGGCCGTGCCCAGCAGGAAGTAGGCGAGCCGGCCGATGGTGAGACCGTAACCGGGGTCCAGGACCGACACGTCGAGGAACCGGTAGGGGCTGAGATAACCGATCGGCCGCGCCTGCTCGGTGGTCTTCGAGATGGCGTCCACGAAGAAGCCGCCGAGCGCGATGGCGACCGCGACGCCGGTCATGCTGCGGCCACGCCGCACCGCGGCCGACAGCAGCAGCCCCAAGGCGGCCAGCAGCGTGGTCAGCAGCAGCACGTACACGTCGTAGATGAACAGGGCGCGCAGATCGACGGTGTCCGGGCTGAAGCCGGTGACCGCGGCGGCCGACACCGCGAACGTCACGGCGTTGAAGGCGATCACGTAGACGTAGGCTGCGGCGGTCTTGCCCGCCCACACCTGCAGGCGCGACAGCGGCTGGGCCAGCAGGAACTCGGCCGTGCGGTCGCGCTCTTCCTTGAGCAGCAGGTTGGCGCCCAGAGAGGCGGCGAAGATGCCGCCCAGGATGGTGATCACGATGCCGCTCTCGGTGACGTGGAAACCGAGCGGCGTCACGAACATCGCCGCGTCCTCGATGTTGAGCGCCTTGAGCAACCCTTCGGGATAGGCTTCCAGCATGCCGGCAAACGTGTCGCCGGACTCGGCGATCGACGGGAGGAACAGCGAGTAGAGCACCACCAGACCGGCGACGATGCCGGTCCAGGCGATCGCCTGCCGGCGGTTGCGGCGCAACTCGTGCGTGAACAGGTGCCAGGCCGGACTCATGCGGGGTCCTCCGCCGCATCGGCGGCCCCATCCTCCGCGTCACTGCCGTAGTAATGCAGGAACACGTCGTCCAGGGTCGGATCCTCGATCGTCACGTCGACCACGCGGCGCCTGGCCAACATGGCGAGCAGGGCGCGCGGCGGTCCGGTGAAGTCGAAGCGCGCGCTGTCGGCATCCACGCTCAGGTTCGCGACGCCGTCGATGGCCAGCGCCCGCGCGGGCGGCTCACCGGGGAAGACGGCGCGCACCCGCTTGAGGTGGCGCTGGCGGAGCGTTTCGATCTCCGCCACCTCGACGATGCGCCCGCTGCGGACGATCGCTACGCGCCGGCACATGCGCTGCACCTCGTCCAGGACGTGTGAGGAGAAAAAGACGGTGGCGCCGCGCCGGTGCTCCTCACGCAGCAGTTCGAACAGCACGCCCTGCATCAGCGGGTCCAGACCGGCGCTCGGCTCGTCCAGGATCACCAGCTCCGGTCGGTGCTGCAGCGCCAGCACGACGGCCAGCTTCTTGCGGTTGCCGGTGGACAGCTCGTCTGCCTTGCGCTGCAGGTCCAGGTCCAGGCGGCCTGCCACCTCCCGGCCCCGGTCGGGGTCCATCCCGTGCATGCGGCTGGCCAGGCGGAGGATCGCCTCGCCGGTCATGCCGCCGTAGAAGCCGATCTCCGCGGGGATGTAGCCGAGCCGGCGGCGGATGTCGATACCGCGGCTGGTCACGTCCAGCCCGAACACCGTGGCGCTGCCGCGCGTCGGCCGCAGCAGCCCGAGCAGGGTACGGATCGTCGTCGACTTGCCCGCGCCGTTGGGCCCGATGAAGCCGAAGAACTCGCCGGCCTCAACGCTCAGATCCAGCCCGTCGATCCCGCGCGTGCGCCCGTAGTACTTGGTCAGCCCGGTTGTTTCTATCACAGTTGGTTTGGAATCATCAAAATACTGGCTTTGCTATCCAAAAGTCAACCCGATAGTTTCGTTGTTTCAGACGGCTGCTCGCATGCGAACGCTCAGCTTGATGCCTGGGTCTGCCGTTGATTAAAGCTGACACATGAATCAGAGGTCATCCAGACCCGGACGCATCGTCGCGCTCGTCGTCGTGGTCGTTGCCGTGGCTGCGATCATCGTGTACCTCGCGATACGCGACAGCGGGACGGCACCGCCCGAACCGGTCGCGGAGGAAGCCGCCGAGGAACAGGAGCCGGCCCAGGAGCAGCCGGCAACCGACGAGCAAGAGGCTGCCGCCGAATCGGAAGGGCAGGAGTCAGACACCGAGGAGCAGCCGGCCGCCGAGGAGGCGCCCGACGAGCAACCGGCGGCCGAACAAGCGGAACAGGAGTCGGAATCCGAGTCGCAGGTCAGTGGTCCGATTACGCAGGGTAAAGGAGGGGCTCAAGACGAGGAGCCCCTGTCCGTCGAGAAATAGTCTGTTTCTCGTGGTCGGCTTGCGCGCCCCGGATCCGCGGCGCGCGCCGATCGACGGGGTGGCTGGCGGGCATGTTCACGCGGGGCGTGATTCTGCCGTCGCTCTGCCGCGCCTCGATCCGGTTTCACCGCACGGTCGTCTCTCCGGTGTTCGGGTCGAATGTCACGGATGCGATGTCAAGCAGCTCGGGATCGCTGACCGCATCCCTTCTGAACACCGGCAGATTCGCTCCGTCGTTCCGCGCCGAAGGCGTGACGAGGCCGGCCAACCCAGACTGCATGGCTTCCGCGCCGAGTTGATTGCAGAACGTGTAGTCGCTCTTGTCGACCAAGCCCGGCCACTCGGCCGCCTTCGGGCGTAGGTCCTTCTCGGCCCCTCGGAACGTGCATCTGAACCGATGATAGTACGCCGGACGAGGTGCGCCGGGCTTGCCGCAGCCGCGCGGAAACCAGTACCTGATCTCCGCTTCGGCGGTGGCGGAGTCCAGCGAACTGTAGAATACGGGAAAGGATCCGTCGGAGAATCGAGTCCTGGGTCGCAGTCTTCGTTTTAGGCGGAACGGGCCGTCGCACAGTTCGTCGAGGTCCGTGCGGTACCCGACCGCGGCCAGTATCTCCTGCAGCTCGTCGTTGCTCTCGGCGTCGAGCTGCAGTTCATGCCTGAGGTCATCCGGGATCACGGCCAGTCGGAACACTTGCCGATGGGTGTCTCGGCTGGGGATCGTCTCAAGCACGCCTACCGTCCCGCGACGGTGTCTACATATTCCTTGACGATCATCAGGGCTTCGAATGAACCGTTCGACAACAGTGCCAGCGGAGACTTCCCGTGCAGCAACGGGTGTGGCTCTCGTAGCCACTCGTTCTCGACATCCAGATCGCGAAAGAGGGAGCTCAGGGTCGCCCGAATCGCGAACAGATATGCGATCCGGTCTCGAACATCCCGACCGCGAAGCGTCACGATTCCATGAAGGGCGGCGACCACGTGGTCTGCATCGGTCTGATCGAAGCCGAGGAGACCGACAACTTGGTCCCACCTCAAGCGCCAGAACTCCCTCAGCTTCAAAACGAACCGGACCGGACCCGTCAGCCTCTTCCGTGACGCTATGCGAATCAGGTGTTTCGAGGTTTCCTCGTAGCTGCCCGAATGAGCCATCGGTCCGCGAAGTACTTCGACATCCAGCGTAGACCACGTCAACCGCAGACCATGGGAATCCGATCCGACACTACAGGCTCCCTCCTGGACGCCAAGCTCCTTCCACTTGGTCGGGGGGAGTTCTAACCGACTTGGCTCGCCTGGTGCGCCCGAGTCTTCCACTGCCGCCGGCGAAGCGCTCATGAGGCGATGTCCTTTTCGTCGTAGACCGGGACGAAAAGAACGTTGCCGTCGATCCCGCTGGAACCGTCACATCCATTCTCGAATCCTCGACCGCCGCCTCCACCGCCTCCCGCTTGGCCGATGGCAATCTCGAATACGTCTCCGGCGGACAACTCCGACAGCTCGACGATGATGGTCTCTCCGGGACAACCTCGTCCGCCGTCGCCTCCATTTGCGACAATGCGGCCGTCGGTCTGGTCGGGTGTTGCTCCTTTGCCGCCGTTACTTGGGCCAAAGTTGCATCCCTGACCGTTGTTGCCGTGCACGGGCTTCCCATCACGGGTGATCCCACCGCCGCTACCACCACCGCCACCGTTCCCGCCGGAGGCAACGTACAGCCGTTGTCCGATTTGCAGGGTGGTGCGGCCTCCCCCACCACCGCCGCCACCACCGCCGGCGCCGTAGAGGTTGAGACCCTGCATGCAGAACGCGCCGGCGCCCCCACCGCCTCCCCCGGCAGCGCCCGATATGACGGCGAGACCACGAGCGGCGGACCATGGCCACACAAAGGTGCCGCTCTCTGTGATGCGTCGCAGGCCTGCCTTCATCGTGTCGTCGCGCCGGATGTGAATCCGTGGTCGCGGGGAGCTGAGACGACGAATCCTGAACCGATGTGGCTCGATGTCATTGACGAGACATGAGTCTCCGGTTGAATCTCCATACAGTCTTCACCGCGCATGCGTGACTCACCGTCGCCGGTACGTGTGGGCGTGCCGATCGGCTGACATCCTGGGATTGTCGCTCGGCTCCGTCAAGGAGTAGATGGGCGTGATGTGTCGATGCAGCGAGGTTTGTGGGAGGAGTGACCGGACGAAAGGACCTCCTGGTTTGACGGTGTTCCGGCACGTCCATACCATGATCGCCGCCGTCCACGGTAGACGATACGTACCCACCACATGAGCATCCTTCAATCCGATAGCGCTCTGCGTGCGCCCGCACCGCTCGACGTCGTGGTGGTGGGCGCCGGCATGTTCACCCGTGACGTCATCCTGCCGTCGCTCTACCACCTGCAGCGGAGCGGCGAAGTGGGCTCCATCTCGCTCGCGGCCACCAGCACCGCCCGGCTGGCGCCGTTGGCCTCCGACGAGGAGCTTGCGGAGGCGTTTCCCGGCCAGGGGTTCACGGCGTACCCCTGCCTCGGAGACGCCGGCCGCGACCCGCGCGCGTACCTGCGCGCCCTGGATGCGCTGGCCCCGCAGCAGCTTGTCTTCGTGGCCGTGCCCGATCACCTGCATCACGAGATCATCCTCGACGCGCTGCAGCGCGATCAGCACGTCTACAGCGTCAAGCCGCTGGTGCAGCGGTACGAGCAGGGCCGCCAGATCGGCGAGCTTGCCGCCGAGCGCGGACTGTTCGTGGGGATCGACTACCACAAGCGCTTCGACCGCCGCTCGCTGGTCGCCCGCCGCCAGTACGGGCGCGGCGACTTCGGGCAGTTCGCCTACGGCGAGGCCAGGCTGTTCGAGCCCTACTTCTACCGCCACTCGAACTTCCAGAACTGGTTCACCTGCGACAACAGCGACCCGTTCACCTACGTGGGCTGCCATTACGTGGACCTGGTGTATTTCATCACCGGGCTGCGTCCCGTGGCGGTCAGCGCCGCCGGCGCCACCGGCGCCTTTCCGAACGGCAACACCGGCTACCTGTGGGCGCATGGACGGGTGCACTGGGAGAACGGCGCGATCCTGTCCGTGAGCGCCGGACTGGGCTATCCGGACGCCGGCGCCGGCTCCAACGATCAGGGGATGACGCTGTATTGCGAGGGAGACGGCTGTACCGGGCTGATCGACCACGACGACCAGGACCGTGGCGTCGAGTACGCCTACGTGGCGGCGACCGGGCCGGGCGGCAGCCGGTTCAACTTCGTCAGTCCCGACTTCTTCCGGCTGGCGCCGCGGGAGGGCGCCGGCGCGGACGCGATCGGCTACGGCTACGAGTCGATGGCCGCCGCCGTGCAGGCGGCCCGCGCGCTCAGCGGCCTCCCGGTCGACGGGCGGCGCGCCCGCCTGCGGGAGATCGACCGCACCGGGCTGATCGCCACGCCGCTCAACAGCGGCGTCAACGAGCTGGTGGTGGAGGCGGCTCGCCAGTCGCTGGCATCCGCAGGGGCCACGGTCCACATCGACCACGAGGGGACGCCGGGGGGCATCGATGGCTGCTGAGTTCTCGTTGGAGCCGGTGGCGATTCCGCCGGTGCACACCAGCCACCGCCGCATCTGCACGGCGCTGCCGGTGCCGGAGTCGCTGCCCGTGCTGGAGCGCCTGCGGGCGGCCGAGCCGCGCGCGATGGCCGGGCAGCCGCCCATCGTCTGGGACCGGGCCGACGGCTTCCAGGTCTCCGACCGCTGGGGCAACACCTGGATCGACTGGTCGTCCGGCGTCCTGATCACCAATGCCGGCCACGGCCGCCGCGAGATCCGCGACGCCGTGATCGAGGCCGTGTCGCGCCCGCTGCTGTCGGCCTACGTGTTCCCGCATGAAGGGCGCGCGGAGCTCGCCTCCCGCCTGCAGGCGCTCGCCCCCGATCCCGGCAACTACACGGTGTTCGTGGTCACCACCGGCAGCGAAGCCAACGAGGCGGCCATCAAGCTGGCCAAGACCTGGGGCCTGCGCCGGCACGGGCCGTCCAGGCGAGTGATCGTCTCCTTCCGCAACGCATTTCACGGCCGCACGATGGGCGCGCAGCTCGCCGGCGGCATGGCCGCCCAGCACGAGTGGTTGAACGGGGAGGGGGAGACCTTCCTCCGCGTGCCGTTCCCGGACGGGTTCAAGAACCCGGACACCTCCTTCAAGGGATTTCTGGCCGCGATCGCCGAGTCCGGCGTCGAGCCCGCCGAGATCGCCGGCATCATCACCGAGTCGTACCAGGGTGTCGGCCCGGACTTCCTGCCCGCGGCGTACGCACAGGCGCTGTGTGCTTTCGCGGCCGAGCACGACATCGTCACCATCTTCGACGAGGTGCAGTCCGGCTTCGGGCGCACCGGCCGCATGTTCTGCTTCGAGCACTACGGCGTCACGCCGGACCTGATCACGTGCGGCAAGGGAATCACCTCCAGCCTGCCGCTGGCGGCCGTGATCGGCCGGCGGGACATCATGGACGTGTACCCGCCGGGGTCGATGACCTCCACGCACTCCGGCAACCCGATCGGCGTGGCGGCCGCGCTGGCCAACCTCGACCTCATTGAGCGTGAGCACCTGGTGGAGCGTGCGGAGGCGCTCGGGCGCATCCTGATGGAGGAGCTGGCCCGGATCGTCGCGCCGCACTCGTCGGCGTTGGCGTGCCTGACCGGCCGCGGGCTGGTCGCCGGCATCCAGGTGATGCGCCCCGGACCCAGGCCGGCCGGCACGTGGGAGCCCGACGCCGTCACGGCGGCGGCCATCGTCCAGGCCTGCTACCGGCGGGGCCTGCTGATGTTCGCGCCGGTGGGGGTGGCAGGCGAGTGCGTAAAGATCGCCCCGCCGCTGGTGATCACCGAGGAGGCGCTGCGGGAGTCGCTTGCGGTGTTTCGCGATGCGTGCGCCGAGGTGCTGGACGGCCCCGATCCTGCTCCAGGTACGCCAGGGCGATAACGGCCAGCGCGCCGACCACGAGGGCCAGTACCGTCCACTGCAGCGCGGCGGCGAGGGAGAACGCGTCCGCCAGCAGCCCCGTGACCGACGCACCGATGCCTGCCGGCAACCCGCCCAACCCGATCACCAGTCCGGCGGCGACGCCGGTCGCATGCGGCCGGCGCTCCTGCGCCATGACGATGGCCACCGGCAGCGTGGCTCCGAGGGCGGCGCCGAGCACGGCCACCGCCGCCAACTGCACCGACGGCAACCCGTGGATGAAGGTCAGGTGCGCGGGGATGGTCAGGAGCGCTGCGCCCAGGAGCGTACGGGTCCGGCCGATGCGGTCGGACAGCCGGCCCCCCGACAGGCTGCCCGCCCCGACGGAGCCCATGAACAGCACCAGCGGCCAGGCCGTGGAGCCCAGCGACTCGGCGGTCCAGGTGGGCAGGAAGCTGGTGATCGACAGTTGGAACCAGCTCCGCGACATCGCGAACACCACGATCAGGGCCAGCGGCAGGACGGGATAGACCCGACGCTCCGTGCGTGGCCGCGCCGGCGACGGAGATGACGCGGAGCCCGGCAGGGCGCCGTCCGCGTCCGCGTCGCCGCCGGACGCGAGCGCCCGGGGCGCGAGCAGCCGCCACACCAGCAGCGCCGACCCGAGCCCGACCACCACCACCGCGCCGGTGCCGGGCAGGCCGAACAGGCCGAGCGCCACGGCCATCAGGGCCGGGCTCAGCGCCGAGCCCAGGTTGCCGCCCACGGAGAACAGCGACATGGCAGCCCCGCGCCGTTGCCGTCCGGAGGGTCCGGCCGCAATGCGCGCCACGCTCATCGCACCGGCGGGATGGAACGCGCCGCCGCCGAAGCCGCCCAGCCCGGCACACACCAGCGCCAGCCAGTACGAACCGGTCAGACCGATGAGCCCCATGAACAGCCCCGACCACGCCAGGCTGATGACGATGATCCGCTGCGGACCCCAGCGCTGCGCCAGCGCGCCCAGCCACGGCTGCGGCAGGGTGCCGCAGAAAGAGTGCACCAGCGCGATCAGCCCCACCTGTGTGAACGAGAGCTCCAGCAGGGGGATCAGCAACGGGTAGGTGACCGGCAGGAAGTTGTTGGTGATCTCCAGCAGCAGGTGTCCGACCGCGCCCAGCGCGATCGGCCGGCGGCTCGCGGTCACCCGCACAGCGGGTGGGTTCGCTTCGCTCACCCGCGCGGCAGGTGGGCTCGCTTCGCTCAAGCGAGAAGCGGCTGGGTCCGCTCCACAAGCTGCAGGGCGATGCCCCACGGGTCGCGCAGGAAGATCAGCGTGTCGCCGCCGCCGGTGGCGCGCGGTTCGCCGTGGAGCTGCGCGCCGGCCGCGGCGAGCTGCCCGGCCTGCTCGACCGCGTTCGGGGAGGTGAACGCCAGGTGCAACACCATCGGATCCTGTGCAGCGTAGTCGGGCATGGGAGCGTCTTCGAAGCGGTACAGCTCCAGGACGGTCTCGCCGTCGCTGTCAGCCAGGAAGGTCGTGT
Organism: Spirochaetia bacterium; assembly: GCA_965208175.1. Lineage (GTDB taxonomy): Bacteria > Spirochaetota > Spirochaetia > SZUA-6 > Bin103 > CATQHW01. The sequence goes on from CBDBOG010000003.1 coordinate 1,454,976, forward strand.
ACGTGGGCGCCCCGGTCTGGCGCACGACCTGCATGCCCAGGTTGGCGACGTACCAGTCGGCGATCGCCGCGGGATCGGGGACGTTCAGCGCGATGTGTTCGATCTTCATCGGTTCAGCATTCCTCTGCGACCTATTCTATTATGTCGAGTGATGGTGCACCTGACGCTGAACAGCGGTACTCACTGCTGCACGATGCACTGGAGCCCATGAGCGGGCGTGCATTGAGACATTGGGGGCCTGCTTGCCGAGCGTGGTGGCGGCCCCACGAAGCTGACCGACTGGGCCGAGGTCGGTGGGCGGGCGGGCGCCGACCAGGAATGAACGCTGGGCTCGTACCATGAATGCGCTGCTTCCGTACGTCGCCGAACTCGAACAACGCTTGAGTGCCGGGGACCTTTCGGGGGAGCAGTGGCAGGCATGGCGCGACTCGTGCCTGGACGGTGCGCCATCCCGCGAACTGCGACGCACCGCCCCATTGGCCGACCTGAAGGACCATGGCGCGTTCTTCACTGGGCGGCAGCTTGCGCATCAGGCCGTGCATGCGTTCGGCTCCGCGATCGATAGGGAGTCCGTGTATTGTGATCCCACGTGCGGAGTCGGCGATCTTCTCCTGGCCGTGGCGAGCGGGCTGCCGTTGGCGCGCACGGTCCGGGACACCCTTGCACTGTGGGGTCGGCGCCTGACGGGAGGTGACCAGTCCGAGGTGTTCGTCCGGGCAGCAAGAGCACGACTTGCCGTGTTGGCCATGCAGCGCTGCAACGCGCGTGAGCGGATTGCGCGGGAAGCACTGTACGATCTGCTGCCCGCAATAACCGTGCATGATGCGTTGGGGTGCCCACAGGTGTACTCTGCGGCGGATCGGATCATCATGAATCCGCCGTTCCGCGCCGTTGCCGCGGCGAACGGCTGCACGTGGTCGGCCGGTCGTCTGAACTCTGCCGCGCTCTTCATGGAGTCAGCGATTCTCCACTCACGTGTTGGGACTCGCATAGCCGCCATCCTTCCAGACGTGCTGCGCTCGGGGAGCCGCTATGAGCGGTGGCGGCGCATGGTTGGCGGGAACGCACTTCTGGAGGAAGTGCGCCCGTACGGAGCGTTCGATCGACATGCCGACGTCGACGTGTTCTTGCTGAGCCTGACCGTCAACCGTGCCGACAACTCGCAAGCACATCGAGTCTGGTCATCGATCGACAGCGATTCGGATGCTGTCGTGTCGGCGTACTTCACGGTTCGAGTCGGCGCGGTCGTGCCACATCGGGATCCGGAGACCGGCAGCGAGTATCCCTTCGTCGACGCACGGTCGCTGCCGCCCTGGGAAACAGTTGAGGAGATCACGGAGACCCGGCGCTTCTCGGGCACGGTGTTCCGGCCACCATTTGTTGCCGTGAGGCGGACCTCCAGTCCTCGTGACACTAAACGAGCCGTAGCGACAATCGTACGCGGGACCCAGGCCGTCGCCGTCGAGAACCATGTCATTGTGTGCCTTCCCCGCGATCCTTCGATCGCACGTTGTCGAGCGTTGCTGCAACGTCTTCGAGACGGCAGGACCGACGAGTGGCTCAATCGGCGCATCAGGTGTCGCCACCTGACCACCGCGGCAGTGGCGGAGATACCTTGGTGGGGCAAGCCGTGAGTACGGCGAGGATACGATTCTCGGCCGACATCCTGAGCCGCCTGGGGGAGGAGCTGAACCCCCATCTTGACAAGGGCATCGTGGAGCTGGTCAAGAACTCCTACGACGCGGACGCGACTTGGTGCCGAATCGAGCTGAGCGGGACGGACCGTGAGGGCGGTTGCATCGTCGTCGCTGACAACGGTGACGGCATGACACCGAAGGAGATCGAACGAGGATGGCTGGTGCTCGGCAGCTCCCCCAAGGCCGCGACGCAGATCACCCGCATGGGGCGCATTCCGGCAGGCAGCAAGGGATTGGGGCGCCTCGCCGCGCTGCGCATGGGCTCGCGCGCGCTCCTGACGACGCGCCCACGGAAGCAACGATCTGACGAATACCGTCTGCTCATCGATTGGTCGCGGTTCGACGCCACCGATCTGGTCGATAACGTGGAGCTGAGCATCGAGCACGTCGCAAGATCGCGCGAGGCCGGCAAAGGAACGGATGTCGGGGGCACTGAGATCCGGATCGAAGGACTGCGCAAGCGCATCCAGCGCATGGAGGTCAAACGTCTTGCCCGGGAGCTAATCCTGCTCGCCGATCCGTTCGGCAATGATCCGTCAGGGTTCACCCCGACGCTCGTTGCTCCGGACTTCGACGACCTCGCCTCGTTGGTACGGAATCGGTACTTTCAAGATGCTGAGTTTCATCTTGCCGCCAGCGTTGACGAAGCGGGTTGCGCGGTGGCTGAGGTGGTCGACTGGAGAGGTGAACGTCTGTTCAGCGCGGAACACGACACGCTAACAGCGTCCCGTAACCGCAGACCGTATCTCTGCCCGGCCGTGCGCTTCGACTTGTGGGTATTCATTCTGGATCGCGACACATTTGCTACGCGGGCCGCCACTGTCCAGGAGGTGCGTGAGTGGCTGAGCGAGTTCGGCGGCGTCCACGTCTATCACAACGGACTGCGCGTGATGCCCTACGGCAACCCCGGCAACGACTGGCTGGACATGAACCTGAGGCGCGTCCGGAGTCCCGAGGAGCGGCCGGGTACCAATACGTCGATCGGCCGGATCGACGTGACCGATACTCGTTCGGTGCTCGTTCAGAAGACCGACCGCTCCGGTTACGTTGAGGACGAAGCGTATACGGAGCTTGTCCAATTCACGCAGGACACGATGGATTGGATGGCCAACCGAAGACTTGAGGCGGCCGAGAAGCGACGCACCGTTCAACGCGGTGCCGTCTCGCAAAGATCAAAACATGCCGGGAGAGCTGTGCAAACGGCCATTGGCTCCCTTCCGCCGTCCGAGCGCAAGCCGGTCGAGGCGGCGTTCGCTCACTACGAGCGTTCACGAGACCGAGAGACCGAGACACTGCACAGGGAGATACAACTGTACCGAACTCTGAGCACCGCGGGGATCACCGCCGCCACCTTCGCTCACGAGTCGAGCGGCAACCCGATCAAGGTAATCCGTCAATCGACCGACGCGCTCGAGCGCCGCGGTCCGACCTTCCTGGGAGACAGATACCGCAGCCATTTTCAGCAGCCGATCACCGGCATACAACTGGCGGTGAGGAGCCTCGCCGTACTGGGGAACGCGACACTGACACTGCTTGACCACGATAAACGCAGGCTCTCGCGCGTCGATCTGCATGACGTGGTCGGGGAGGTGCTGAAGACGTTTGCTCCGTTCTTGGACGGCCGTGGCGTGGCGATCGACGAGTTCCTGTGCGTCGGTTCGCCGTACATTCGCGGCAGCGAAGCGGCTGTCGAATCGATCGTCACGAACCTGCTCAACAACAGCCTTGCCGCGTTCGAGAGCGCCGGAACGATGGGGCGAAGAGTGAGGATTGCGACCGCCATAGAGGATCGGCAGTGGCGGCTCGTCGTTTCCGACAACGGTCCGGGGATCGTGAACATCAGCAAGCGGGACATCTGGCTGCCCGGGCGTACGACCAGAAAGAACGGTACGGGACTCGGACTGACGATCGTGCGCGACGCGGTCGGAGACCTCGGCGGTGAAGTCGATGCCCGAGAGCACGGTGACCTGGGAGGGGCGGAGATCACCGTAATACTTCCGCTCCTGGGGGCCTGACGTGACCAGCAACGCGGAAGCGATAGAGAGTATTCTCATCATCGACGATGATGCGGGAGCGCGCGAGGGATTCGCGTACTCGATCGAGGACCTGGGGATTACTCCCGTTCCCGAAGCGGGACCCATAACCGATCTCGACGGCTTCGTGGCCGGAGTGCAGCACAGAGCGCAGGCCGTGCTGTGCGACTATCGGCTGAAGACAACCGAGTACTCGTCATTCAACGGGGACGAGCTGGTCGCGGCGTGCTATCGGCACCAGATCCCCGGTCTGCTTTGTACGCAGTACACCGACCTGACGACCGAGATGAATCGAAGGTTGTTGCGCTTTATTCCGGCCCTGCTCAGAACCAGTTCTCCCGAACCGAACGCCATTCGAACGTCGCTTCGTCGCTGCCAAGATGAATTGCACGGCACCTTTCATCCCGCCAGGAAACCTTGGCGAACGCTGGTGAGGGTCGATGACGTGTCGCAGGATGGGCGTTATTGCCATGTGATCGTGCCTGCATGGAGTCCCCATCAGGCGATCAGGATCTACTTTCAGGACATTCCGCATGACGTGCTCACGAACATGAGAACCGGTTTGCGGCTCCATGCGAAGGTCAACATTGGCGCCGAGAGCTTCGAGGATGTCTACTTCGATGAGTGGGAGCCGGAATGACGCCGAGGACCGAACGGCTGCGCGAGACTATGGCAGTCCTGGACGTTGGCCACGGGACCAGCGTTGTCCTCTTCTCCGGGAACGACATAGCCGTCTTCGACACGGGGACGGGCAGCGGGCTGCTTGAGTTTCTGGAGCAACAAGGCGTAAGCCGTATCCGGACGGTCGTCCTTTCCCACGCTGACAAGGACCATGTCGGTGGTCTCGTTGGCCTACTCGCCGCGAATACCGTCGCAGTCGAGCGGGTGATCCTCAACACGGACAGCTTGAAGGACTCTGCCATCTGGGATGACCTGGTGTACGAACTGGACGCACGCCATGGAGCCGGAGAGGTCATCTTCGAGACCAAAGTGACCGCTGGTGACCGCCAGACGGTAGGGGCGATGAGTGCATTCGTGACGGCACCGAGTCCGTACCTTTCCGCCATGGGGCCGGGCAGCACCGACCGGTCAGGCAGAAAGATCAACAGCAACTCCATCAGTGCGGTGATCCGGATCTGCAACGCTGAGGGACCGATCGCATTGTTGACTGGTGATCTCGACGTAGTTGGCTTGGAGGACCTGTTGCGCACGGGAGGCGCCTGCGAAGCGCCGATCCTGGTGTTTCCGCATCACGGCGGCGGAACGGGAGCCGTAGACCTACAGGGCTACGTCAGCCGCCTGATCGAACGCGTCCGGCCGCGGGTCGTGGTGTTCTCGATCGGTCGGTCGCGAGGAGGAACACCTGACCCTGCTGTAGTAAGCCATCTCCGTCGTTCCGCGCCGGACGCCCGGATCATCTGCACCCAGTTGTCCCAGCATTGCGCAAAGTCGCTCCCGACGTTCGCTCCGAGCCATCTGTCACCAGCCTTTGCACTCGGTCGCAGGGACGGAACGTGCTGTGGCGGCACCATCCTGATCTCGCTGCGTAACGCGGACAGGATCACACCCGGACCAGACGATCACGTGGCATTCATCAAGGCGGCCGCCGAGTCGCCGATGTGCATCGGTGGAGCATCACCATAACCGGTTGCCTGTGCTTAGCGCTGCCCATGCGCCGCAGCCCGATGGCGGGCTGTGCTACCCTCGTTGCGTCCTTGCTATGAGCAACCAGCGTGTCGCCGTCCTGGGGGCCAGCCCGAAACCGGAGCGGACCTCCAACCAGGCGGTGCGCCGCCTCCGGCAGCACGGTCATCACGTGATCCCGGTCCATCCCGCGCATGACGAGATCGAAGGCCTTGCTGCCGCCCGCGATCTTGCCGCGATCGACGGCGCGGTCGATACGCTGACCGTCTACGTTGGCCCGCGCCATGGGGAGGATCTGATCGAACAGATCATCGCCCTGGCTCCCGGCCGCGTGATCCTCAACCCGGGCACGGAATCCGATCTGGTCGAGCGGCGCCTGCAGGAACGGGGCATCCCGGTGATCCGCGCCTGCACCCTGGTGCTGCTGGCCAGCGGTCAGTTCGCGGCGTAACGCGCGTGCCCGACCCGATTCCGGAGCTCCTCTTCGACGGCCCTGCCGACGGGCCGCCCATCGCGCTCGCGCACGGCGCGGGGGTGGGGCCGCAGCACATCGCGATGGTCACCCTGGCGCGCGAGCTCGCGTCGCACGGGCTGCGCGTGGTGCGCTTCGCCTTCCCGTACATGGCAGCCGGCCGCTCGCGGCCCGACCGCGACGAGGTACTCCTGGACACCTGGCGCGCGGTGATCGCGGAACTGGGCGATCCGCCCCGGCTGGCGATCGCCGGACGCTCGTTGGGCGGACGCATGGCCAGCATGGTGGCCGACGAATGCGGCGTGCGCGCCCTGGTCTGCTTTGCCTATCCGTTCCATCCGCCGGGCAAACCGGAGAAGATGCGCACCGAGCACCTGGGGGACCTCCGCACTCCGACGATGATCGTGCAGGGCGAGCGCGATCCGTTCGGCAACCGCGACGAGGTGCCCGGCTTCGGGTTGCCGGAGCGCATCCGCATCGCCTGGATCGCCGACGGCGACCACGGCTACATGCCGCGCAAGCGGTCGGGCGTCACCATCGAGGAGAACATCGCGGCGGCTGCGACCGCCGCGGCAACCTTCCTGAGCCAACTCTGACGACAACCGAGGTAGGAGCATGAGCGACTTCACGACCCGCCCGGAGATCATGGGCCGCAACTACGTGGTCACGTCCGGGCACTATCTGGCCACGGCGGCCGGCGCGCACGTCATGGAACGGGGCGGCAACGCCATCGACGCGGCGGCGGCGATGTGCATCTGCCTGAACCTGCTGGAACCGTTCGCCAACGGCATCGGCGGCGAGGCGCCGACCCTGGTCTACTCGGCCGCGGAGGGCAGGCCGTACGCGATCAGCGGCATGGGCTGCTCGCCGGCGGCGCTCACCATCGACTACTGCCGGGAGCACGGCATCGACCTGATCCCAGGCGACGGCTTCCTGCCGGCCTGCGTGCCGGCGACCGTGGACACGTGGGCGTGCGCGGTGGCGCGCTTCGGTCGTCTGCGCTTCGCGGACATCCTGGCCCCCGCCATCGAGTTGGCCGAAGAGGGCTTTCCGGTCTACCCGGCGTTCAGCCGCAGCACCGAGGACAAGGCCAAGCTGTTCCTGGAGCGCTATCCCTCGACGGCGGCGATCTACTGCCCCGGGGGCCGCATCCCGCGGACCGGGGAGCGGTTCCGCAACCCCGACTTCGCGGCGACGCTGCGCACGATGGCGGCCGCCGAGGAGGCCTCCGGCGGCGGACGGGAGCGCGGCATCGAGGCGGCGCGCGACGCCTTCTACCAGGGGCCGATCGCGGAAGCGATCGTCCGCTTCATCGCCGAGCCGGTGCTCGACGCCACCGGTGAGGAGCACTCCGGCTTGCTGACCATGGACGACATGGCCGCCTGGCGCGCGGCGGCGGAGACGCCGTGCAGTGTCCACTTCCGCGGGGTCGAGGTTCACAAATGCGGGCCGTGGACGCAGGGACCGGTCTTTCTGCAGCAGCTTCGCCTGCTCGACGGCTTCGACCTGCAGGGCATCGGGCACAACACGGCCGACTACCTGCACACCGTCATCGAGTGCGCGAAGCTCGCGTTCGCCGACCGCGAGGCCTACTACGGCGACCCGGACCACGATGATGTGCCGCTGGAGCGGCTGCTGTCGGCCGGTTATGCCGATGAACGGCGGCAGGCGATCGGCGCCGACGCCTCCGCGGAGATGGTCGCCGGACCGCTGGGAGCCGAGGGGCTGCCGCTGGCCGACGTGCCGGCCGACAACCGCGCCGCGCTCGGCATTACTGGCCGCGAGGCGGGCGAGGGCGCCGGCCACGCGCACATGGGCGACACCACGCACTGCGACGCGATCGACGCCGACGGCAACATGGTTGCCTGCACCCCGTCGGGGGGCTGGATCGGCTCCTCGCCGGTCGTGCCGGGGCTGGGCTTCCCGATCGGCACCCGCGCGCAGATGTTCTACCTCAACGCCAACCGGGCGAACGCCGCCGCGGGGCGCAAGCGGCCGCGCGCCACGCTCACGCCCAGCCTAGTCACCCGCGAAGGCAGGCCGGAGATGGCGTTCGGGACGCCCGGTGGCGACGGACAGGATCAGTGGACGCTGCAGGTGTTTCTGAACCACGCCGTGTTCGGCATGCCGCTGCAGGAGGCGCTGGAGGCGCCGACCGTGCACTCCACCCATTTCCCGTCGTCGTTCTATCCGCGCAGCGCCCATCGGCTGGGCGTCTCCGCCGAGAGCCGCATCGACGCGGGCGTGCTCGACGAGCTTCGCCGACGCGGCCACGAGGTACGGATGACCGGCCCGTGGGGGCACGGCAAGCCGATGGCCGTCCGCATCGACGCCGAGCGCGGTGTGATCCGCGGCGGCGTTTCGCCCCGTGCCGTCATCGGCTACGGGCTGGGATGGTGAGGGCGGCCGCGACTCGATGCGCTTTGCCTCCGGGTGGGCGTCGCGCTTCAGCGCGATGCGCCACCGCGACTTTCGTTACCTGTGGCTGGGCAACTCCATCGTCATGGGTGGCAACCAAGCCACGTTCATCGCCGCGAGCTACCTGGCCTATGAGCTGACCGACTCGGCGTTCATCCTGGGGCTGGTCAGCATGGGCTTCGCGCTGCCCATGCTGACGCTGTCGCTGTTCGGCGGGGCGCTGGCAGACCGGTTTCCGCGAAAGCGCATCCTGCAGATCGGTCAACTCCTGATCGCCGCGAGCGCCGCCTCGGTGGCGGTGGCGATCAAGCTCGACGTGGTCGTCTGGGGTCACTTGCTGGCCGCATCCGCGGTCCAGGGGGTGGCGTTCGCCTTCGTGGTGCCCGCGCGCCAGTCGCTGATCGCGGACATCGTCGGCGAGGAGCTGGCCGGCAACGCCGTGGCGCTGGTGTCGGTGTCGTTCAGCGTCACCGGCCTGTTGGGTCCGGCGGTCGCGGGGGTCCTGTACGACGCGATCGGTCCGTTCGGCGTGTATGTCGTGGTCCTGGCCTCCGATCTGCTCGCCGTCCTCTGCACCAGCCTGGTGCGCCATTCGGCTCGCCCGAGGGCCTCGACGTCGTCCGGGAAGCGGTCGTTTCTGCGCGACATCGGCGCCGGGCTGCGGTACGTGCGCAACGACGGGCTGCTGGTGGCGCTCATCGTCGTGGCGCTCGCCTTCACCGTCCTGGCCATGCCGTACCGGTTCCTGCTGCCGGTGCTGGTCGTCGACGTGTACCAGCAGGGTCCGCGCACGCTGGGGCTGCTGTCCAGCATGATCGGCCTGGGCGCGATCGTCGGCGCCTCCTACGTGGCGTGGAGCGGCCGCCGCTGGCGCGGAGCCCTGCTGATCGGCGGGGCGGTGGCCAGCGGCCTGGGACTGGCGCTGGTCGGGACGGTCCCGGTGCTGGCGGTGGCGGTCGGGCTGACGGTCCTGGTCGGGGTCGGCGACGCGCTGCGGCGGGCGCTCAACCAGGCGCTGCTGCTGGAGTCGGCCAACGCGGAGTATCGCGGCCGGGTGGTGAGCATCTACGCCATGAACTTCGGGCTCACGCCGGCTGGCGCCCTGCCGGCGGGCGCGTTGGCCGAGCTGCTCGGCGTGCGCATGGCGCTGGTGATCTTCGGAGTGCTGCTGATCCTTCTGTCGGCGTGGATCGCGCTGCGCAGCCCGCGGCTGCTGCGCTACCAGTGACGCTCGGGCACCAGGGATGCCGGCAGCGGTTCGAAGCCGGCAGGCAGCGGCGCGATCGCGTACACCGCCTCGCGGGGTGAATCGCTCAGCGCGAGCGTGGCGGCCGTCCGGCTCTTCAGGTCGACCAGCAGGAGCCGGTTGCGCTCGCCGACCAGCAGCCGGCTTTCGCCTGCCCGGCAGAGGCCGCGCAGGAACCCGTGCGGGGCCGGCGGTGCCAGCGTCAGGGAGTCGGCGACCGTGCCGTCGGCGCGCAGGATGCAGAGCGTGCCGGCGCCGGTGTCGAGCGTCAGGAGGGTGCCGTCGGGCATCGGCACGACGTTGTGGATCGGTACCGGGAGGTCGTCGGCGACCGGGATCGGGGCTCGGCGCGCATCGGCGCGGGCGATCAGCCCGCGGCGACACCCCTCGCCGTCTGCCTCCGACCGGCCGAGCGTCACCAGCGCCTCCCCGTCAGCGTCGAAGGCGACACCGTTGGCATGCAGAAGGTTGGTCGCCGCCAGGGGGTACCCGGCGGGATCCCGATAATCGAGAGCCGCCGCAAAGCGCGAGCCGTCCGCGGCCAGCCCCGCCGCCGGCCGCAGGTCTACCAGGTCGGTCAGACGGCCGGCCGCATCGAAGGCCGCCAGCGCGTCGTTGGCGGTCGAGCATACCCACAGGCGGTCGTCGTGGACGGCGATGTCATGGACGTTCCCGCACCACGGGTGGCTGATGCCGGCGAGTCGATGCCAGGAGCGATCGAAGCGCAGCACCTCCGCGCCGTTGGCGACGTACACGGTGTCCCCGTCGGCGGCGAGCCCGCGGCCGCCGCGGATGCCGCCGCGCGGGTTGGGTTCGCGGTGCAGGTGCTCGCAGGGCGGGACCGGGCAGGAGCCCAGCACGCCGCGTTCCGGATCGAGGACGTACAGGTATCCGGACGGCTCCCCGGGTCCGCTGCCGCGGCAGATCGTCGACACCAGGCAGCGGGAGCCGCCGGAAGCTTGCTTCTCCCCAACCATTGCTCTATATAGTAAGAAGTCTGCCGAACGCGGCGTAAGCATGTCGGGTCGCCCGGCATCAACAACCCCAACATTCGATGACGGTCTGAGGCGATGATCGAGGTAACGAACGTCACCAAGCGATACGGCACGCACACTGCCGTGGACGACGTCAGCTTCCGCGTCGAAGCCGGTGAGGTCGTCGGCTTCCTGGGTCCGAACGGCGCGGGCAAGTCGACGACGATGAACATCATCACCGGCTTCCTGTCCGCGACCGACGGTACGGTGACCGTCGACGGCATCGACGTCCTGGAGGATCCGATCGGCGCCAAGCGCACGCTTGGCTACCTGCCGGAGTTGCCGCCGCTCTACGTCGACATGACGGTGCGCGACTACCTGCGGTTCGTCGCGCGCGTCAAGGGCGTCGACCGCGGGGAGCGCGATGACGCCAATGAGCAGATCATGCGGTCGGTCGGCATCGAGCACGTCGCCGATCGCATGATCCGCAACCTGTCGAAGGGCTACCGGCAGCGCGTCGGGCTGGGGCAGGCGCTGGTCGGCGACCCCAAGGCGCTCATCCTGGACGAGCCGACCATCGGGCTCGACCCGCACCAGATCATCGAGATGCGCGACTTGGTGCGCACGCTGGGCGAGCAGCGCACCGTCATCCTGAGCTCCCACATCCTGCCCGAGGTATCGGCGGTCTGCGAGCGCATCATCATCATCAGCCACGGCAAGATCGTGGCCAGCGACACCGCCGAGAACCTGGGCAAGGCGCTCGCCGGCACCGGCCGGTTGTCGGTTCGCATCAAGGGCACGGCGGACGCCGCCCAGGCGGCGCTCGGGAAGGTGAACGGCGTCGAGTCGGTGCGGCTGACCGGGCAGAGCGAAGCCACCGGCACCGTCGACCTGGAGGTGGACACCGGTCAGGCCGATCCGCGGGAGGCCATCTTCTACGCCCTCGCCAAGGCGAAGCTGCCGCTGTTCGGCATGCGGTCCCTGGAGGTGACGCTGGAGGAGATCTTCCTGCAGCTCACCGAAGACGATTCCGATCAGGAGGCTTGAACAGTGGCAGCCATCTGGTGGCGCGAGTTGCGCGCCTACTTCCAATCGCCCTTCGGCTACATCTCGATGGGCCTGTTCCTGGTGCTGTTCGGCATCACCGCCACCTTCAGCATCCTGTTCCCGCGCAGCCCGCTGTACGGCGGCGTGCTGGCGCAGATGCGCTTCATGCTGATCTTCGTCGTCCCGGTGCTCACCATGCGGCTGTTCACGGAGGAACGGCGGCTGCGCACCGACCAGTTGCTCCTGACCGTGCCGCTGCAGCTCACCGACATCGTCCTGGGTAAGTTCGGCGCCGCGATGACCGTGCTGGTCACGATGCTGTTGATCACCGTGACCTATCCGGTCGCGCTGTCGTTCTTCGGCGATCTGCCGGCCGGTGAGATCGTCACCGCGTACGTCGGCTTCCTGCTGCTGGCGGCCGCGTTCGTGGCGGTCGGCTGCTTCATCTCCTCGACCACGGAGAGCCTGGTGGTGGCGGCGATCGTCACGTTCGTCGCCCTGTTCCTGATGTGGGTGATGCCCGGCCTGCAGCGGCTGATCCCCGCCGACCAGTCGGCCGGCATCATCTTCACCGCGGTGCTGGGCGCGGGCGTGGCCGGGCTCACCTTCCTGGCCACCCGCAACATCATCGTCACGGCCGGGGCGGCGGTCGTCGCGGCGGCCGCGGTGGTGGTGATCGTGCTGGTGGACATCACCTTCTACGACACCTTCATCAACCGGTTCCTGGTCTGGTTCTCGCCGGTGGACCGCTACGACACCTTCGCCCGCGGCCTGCTGAACCTCAGTCCGATCGTCTACTACCTGACCTTCAGCGCCTTCTTCCTGCTGCTGACGGTACGGATGATCGACAAGCGGCGCTGGGCCTGAGGAGGGGACCATGGCATTCAAGGATCTGATGTCGTTCGACTTCAAGGACCAGAAGAAGGTCCGCTACGGCGGCTACGCCACGCTGGTCTCCCTGATCGCGGTGGCGGCGCTGGTGCTGGTCAACCTGGTGGTCGACCAGCTCGACATCGAGTTCGACCTGACCGAGAGCGGCATCTACTCGCTGTCCGAGCAGTCCCGGCAGGTGGCCGACGGCATCGAGGAGCCGGTGACGATCTACGGGGTGTACGCGCTGGGCGACGAGAATCCGGAGATCGACGACATCCTCAATCTCTACGCCGACCGGTCCAAGAACATCGCCGTCAAGACCCTCGACCCGGAGCGCAGTCCCACGCAGGCGGACCGCTTCGACGACGAGGGCGGCCTGCGGGCCGGTGACCTTGTGGTGGCGACCGAGAACAAGCACCGCGTGATCAGCGTCTTCTCGCTACGGCTGACGCAGAACAACCGCCAGATCGGGCTCAACGTGGAGCAGCAGGTCACCTCCGCGCTGCTGTTCGTGACCTCCGACCAGGACCCGAAGATCTACTCGATCATCGGCCACCGCGAGCAGAACGTCACCGCTCTGGGGCTGCGGCCGATCCTGGAGATCGAGAACTTCGCACTGGAGGACCTGAATCTGCAGCAGGTGGAAGCGATCCCCGACGACGCGACGATCGTGATGGTCACCGCGCCGACCACGGATTACACCGAGGATGAGGTGGCCAAGCTGCGCGCCTACCTGGAGGGCGGCGGCAAGGCGATCTTCGCACTCAGCAAGGTCACGGACGTCGACATGGTGAATCTCAACGGCCTGCTGCGCAGCTACGGCGTGCAGTTCCGTCAGGAATGGGTGTTCGAGCAGGACTCGCGCCGCCACCTGCCGAACCAGCCCAACCTGCTGGTGCCGGAAGTGGTGAGCCACCCGATCACCTCGCCCATCTCGCTCGACCGGCGGCTGGTCCTGCTGCCGGCGCCGGCGTGGATCGAGGAGCTGGAGGTGCGCCGCCGGTCGCTGGAGATCCAGCCGTTGCTGCAGAGCTCGGAGGAGGCGTTCGCGCGCGCGGAGATCATCACCACCGAGAGCGGCGAGCTGCTGCCCCAGGAAGGCGACGCCCGCGGGCCGTTCCACCTCGGCGTCGCCGTCACCGACCCCGCGCCCACCGTCGAGGGCGACGACACCCGCATCGTCGTGCTGTCCACCGCCTTCTTCCTGCGCGGGGACTTCCAGCAATCGTTTCCCGGCAACGTCGACCTGATCGTGAACAGCATCAACTGGGTCTTCGAACGGGAAGAGACGATCTCCGTGCGCCCCAAGTTCACGCTGATGCTGCCGCTGCGGCTCAACAGCCTGTCGACCTGGATCTTCACCGGCGCGGTCGTCGTGGTGGTGCCGCTGATCGTGCTCGGCGCCGGCCTGGTGGTCTGGCTGCGGCGCCGGCACCTGTAGGGGCGGGGCGTTGAAGCGCGGAATCCTGCTGGCCGTCTTCGGCGTCGCGATCGCGGCGCTGGTCGGCGCGTACCTGTTCCTGATCAACCGACCGCCGCCTCCTCTTCCGCCGCTCCCGGACGACAACGTCAAGGTGCACCAGGTTCCGGACGAGGAAATCCTGGAGATCGACCTGCGCACCCCCGACACCGGGCTGTCGCTGCGCCGGAGCGAAGACGCGAGCTGGTTCGTGCCCGGGCACGAGGACGCGGACCTCGATCCGAACCGGATCCTGACGATCGTGTCCATGTTCGCCCGGCTCTGGGCCCGCGACGTGATCGCGGAGGATCCTGACGACCTGTCGATCTACGGCCTGGACCGCGGCGACATCGTCGGCCGGATCAAGCTGGCCGACGGCACCGAGCGCACCGTCACGTTCGGCGACCGCACGCCGAGCCGCAACACCGACTACATCATGATCGACGGCGATTCGCGGGTATTCACGGTCTGGCAGAACAACAAGAACCAGATGGCGTGGACGATCGAGGACCTGCGCGTACGCCGCCTGCCGCGCGTGGAGACAGCCACCGTGAACCGGCTGCTGGTGACGAACGACCACGGCACGACGGAGATCGTCCGCTACTTCGAGCCGCACGGGATGCCGCACGTGATGTCGCGCGACGTCTTGGTGCAGCCGTACGCCATGCAGCGCGGGGCGGACGGCGAGAAGGTCGAGGAGCTGATCAACGCCGCGTCGGCCATCCGCGTCGACGAGTTCATCGCGGACCAGGCCGACGACCCGGCCGCCTACGGGCTGGCGCCGCCACGCATGGAGATCGTCGTCAACCACGGCCGGGGCGTCCTGCACCTGCAGTTCGGCTCCGGCTACGGCCGCGACCGGCTGTACGTGAAGCAGGCCCAGGACCCGAAGATCTACGGCATCGACGCACGCGACGTGCAGCGCTTCATGGACGTCGCGCCGTTCGACCTGGTCAGCCGCTTCCTGGCGCTGGTCATCATCACCGCGATCGACCTGGTGACCGTGGAGATCGGCGAAGAGTCCTATACGCTCGACGTCATCCCCGCCGCCGAGGACGGTGAGGAGGAGACCTTCACCCTGAACGGCGCCGCCATCGCGGAGGATCCCGCCAAGAAGCTGTACCAGGCGATCATCGGGCTGCTCGCGGACATCGAGCTGCCCGGCGAGGCCCCCGCCGGCGAGCCGACGATCCGCATCGGCTACGTGCTCGACCCCGGGCCGCCGGAACGTATCGACGTCGGCCTGATCCCCTATGACCAGGACTTCTACGCCGCCGACGTCGACGGTGCCCGCGAGTTCCTGATCTCCGCACGGGAAGTGCAGCGCCTGCCGGACGCGATCCAGCTCGCCCTGACCCAGACCGAGTAGACAGCCGGTCGGTCCGCGGGCGGAGAGAGCAGCCGCCGGAATGATCCCCGCAACCGCGGAACTGCGCGATGCCGGCTTTCCCGGCCTGCTGCGTTTCTACCGCGAGCACCTGACCCGGCACGTGATGCCGTTCTGGGTCGAGCGGGCGATCGACCGCGAGCACGGCGGCGTCACCAACATCATCACCGACGACGGACGGGTGACCTCGACCGAGAAGTACCTGTGGTCGCAGGGCCGGGCGCTGTTCACCTTCGCCAGCCTGTACAACGACTTCGACGGCGATCCCGCGTGGCTGGAGATGGCCGGGCCGATCGCAGCGTTCCTGCTCCGACACGGGCGCGACGACGCGGGCAGGTGGCATTTCGCCCTGCACCGCGACGGCAGCGTGTCGCGGCCCCCGGCCAGCGTCTACGTCGACGGCTTCGCCGCCTACGGACTGGCCGAGTACGCGCGCGCTACGGGTGACCGCACCGCACTGGACGCCGCAGTGCAGACGCTGCGCCGGCTCGGTCCCGTGCTGGAGCGCCATGAAGAGCTGCCGACCGCGCCGCACCCGATTCCTCCGCGGTTCGCCGCGCACGGCGTCTGGATGATGTTCGCGATGGTGTTCGACCACGTCGGCCGCATCGGCGGAGACGACGCGTTGTGTGCGCGGGCGGTGGAGCTTGCCGATCGCGTGTTCGCCTGGCACGTGCACCCGGAGCTCGAGGCGCTGCTGGAGTTCGTGCGGCCGGGAGGGGGCTACCGGGATGACGACGTGGGCAACACGCTGGTGCCCGGCCACGCGATCGAGTCCATGTGGTTCATGGAGCGGGTCTACCGCGGCCACCCGCGGCGCTCCGAGCGCCTGCGCGCCGCCGTGGACGTGATCCGCTGGAGCCTGCAGCGCGGCTGGGATGACGAGCTGGGCGGGCTCTTTCTGGCCTGCCACCTGACCGGCGGCACGCCGCGCTGGCACGCGCCCGACGCCAAGGTCTGGTGGCCGCACACCGAGGCGTTCGTGACCTTGCTCCGCTTCTTCGAGCTCACCGGTCAGGAGTGGCTGATGGAGTGGTACTGGCGGGTGCACGACTACGCGTTCAGCCGGTTTCCGGCGGCCGCCGGCGACTGGCATCAGAACCTGGATCGGGCCGGACGGCCGGCCCCCGTCGCGGTCAAGGGGCTGGCTGTCAAGGACCCGTTTCACCTGCCGCGCGCGCTGATCTACGGCATCGACTGCCTGCGGCGGCTGGCGTCCACCGAAGGGGTGTAGCCGCCCGCGGCAGGGGTGATACGCTCCTTGCCAATAACGACAGGAGGTTCTCATGAAGACCGTTCATCGCGCTTCGCTGGTGCTGGCCGCCGTCGCGTGCGCACTGCTTGGGGCGGGCGCCGCCGGCGCCGACCAGCTCGCCGTCAAGTTCTCGCTCGACTGGAAGTTCGAGGGGCCGAGCGCTGCCTATCTGCTCGCCGACGACAAGGGCTATTACGCCGATGAGGGGCTGGACGTCACCATTGACACCGGCCAGGGCTCGCTGGAGGCGATCCCGCGCGTCGCCAGCGGCGTCTACCAGTTCGGCTTCGCCGACATCAACTCGCTCATCAAGTTCCGCGACCAGAACCCGGACGTCGGGATCAAGGGAATCCTGATGGTCTACGACGCGCCGCCCTTCGCGATCGTGACGCTTGCCAGCACCGGCATCGAGGAGCCGCGCGACCTGGAAGGGCGCATCCTCGGCGCGCCGGCTCCCGACGGCGCCTATGCGCAGTGGAAGGCGTTCGTGAAGGAGAACGACATCGACGCCAGCAAGGTGACGATCGAGAACGTCGGCTTCCCGGTGCGCGAGCCGATGCTGGTGGCCGGCCAGGTGGACGCCATCACCGGCTACTCCTTCTCCTCGTTCCTCAACCTCAAGGCGAACGACGTGCCGCCGGACGAGATCCGCGTGTTCCTGATGACCGACTACGGGCTGGACCTGTACGGCAACACCATCATCGTCAATCCCGAGTTCGCCGCCGCGAACCCGGACGCGGTGAAAGGCTTCGTGCGAGCCACCATCAGGGGCTGGCAGGACGTGGTGGCCGATCCGGCCGCCGCCGTGAAGCACGTGCTGGAGCGCAACCTGGTGGCGAAGGAGCCGGTCGAGCTGGAGCGGCTGGAGATGTCCATCGCCGACAACGTCAACACGGCGTACGTGCAGGAGCACGGCTTCGGCGACGTCGACCCGGCGCGGTTTGCCTCTTCCATCGAGCAGATCGGGGTCACCTACGAGTTCTCCATGGCGCCGCCGGCACCACAGGACGTGTTCACCAGCGAGTACCTGCCGGACGCTTCGGAGCGGATGCTACAGTAGCGCCGCCGTGGAGGCGGGCGGGAGCGAACGCACACAGAACGACGCGTTTGTCGAGCTGCGAGACGTCAGCCTGACCTACGGCGGCGACCCTGCCGCCCCGCTCGTCCTGCACGGCATGGACCTGCAGGTGGGCAGGGGCGAGTTCGCCGCTGTGGTCGGGCCGAGCGGGTGCGGCAAGTCGACGCTGATGAAGCTGGTGTCCGGCCTGCTCCCCGCCCGCGCCGGCGCCACGGTCGTGGCCGGCGAGCCGGTTACCGGACCGCTGAAGATCGTCGGCATGGCGTTCCAGAATCCGACCCTGCTGCTGTGGCGCACCACGCTGAACAACATCCTGCTGCCGATGGAGATCGTGCAGCCGCACCGGCGCCAGCTTCGTTCGCGGCGTGCGGAGTACGAGGCGGCGGCCGAGGAGTTGCTCGGGCTGGTGGGCCTGTCCGGGTACGGTGATCACTACCCGTGGCAGCTTTCGGGCGGCATGCAGCAGCGGGCGTCGCTGTGCCGCGCCCTGATTCACGAGCCGGACCTGCTGATGCTCGATGAGCCGTTCGCCGCCCTGGACGCGTTCACGCGCGAGGAGCTGTGGTGCGTGCTGCGCGACCTGTGGGAGCGCAAGCGGTTCACGGTGATCCTGGTCACCCACGACCTGCGCGAAGCGGTGTTCCTGGCCGACACCGTGCACGTGATGAGCGCGCGCCCCGGCCGGATCGATGTCACCCGGACCATCGACCTGCCCAGGCCGCGCGAGCCCGAGGACTGCTATACCCCCGAGTTCGTCACCATCGTCCAGGAGCTGCGCGACCACATCGCGCGGCACCGGGTCATCTGATGTCGACCTCGGCCGAAACACCTCCGCAGGTGTCCGCACAGCCGGTCGCCGCGGTGCGCATGCGCTGGCGGGAGAAGCTGTCGCCGTGGGTGATGACCGTGGCCGGCTTCCTGCTCTGGGAGGCGGTCTGCCGGGTGTTCCGGATCCCCACCTACGTGTTGCCGCCGCCGACCCTGATCCTCTCCACCTTCTCCGAGTTCCGCCGCGCACTGTTCGTCAACTCTCTGCAGACGCTGTGGACGACGCTTGCCGGGTTCGGCATCGCGGTGGGATTCGGCCTGCTGCTCGGCCTGATCATCGGCTGGTCGAAGACGATCTACAACGGCCTGTATCCGATCATGATCGGCTTCAACTGCGTCCCGAAAGTGGCCGTGGTGCCGATCCTGGTGCTGTGGTTCGGCATCGGCTCGCCTCCCGCCATCCTCACCGCGTTCCTGATCTCCTTCTTCCCCATCGTCGTCAACGTCGCCACGGGACTGGCGACCCTGGAGCCGGAGCTGGAGGACGTGTTGCGTGCGTTGGGAGCCCACCGGCGGGACATCATGCTCAAGGTCGGCATCCCGCGCGCGCTGCCGTACTTCTTCGGCTCCCTGAAGGTGGCGATCACCCTGGCGTTCGTCGGTTCGGTGATCTCCGAGACGGTGGCCGCCAACGTCGGCATCGGCCACATGCTGCTGATCGCCCAGGCCAACTTCGAGGTACCGCTGGTGTTCGCCGGCCTGTGGGCGCTGGCCGTGGAGGGCATCGGCATGTACGCAGCCTTCGCCTGGCTGGAGCGCCGCCTCACCGGCTGGGCCTTCCGCCGCGACGCGGCCAACGCCTGAGCCCGGGCACCGTTCGCTAAGATTCCCTTCGCTGGCCCAGAAGCCCCAGCAGAACGTCGCGATCGACCAGGTCCGCATCCTGTCGTCGCTCCAGAAACGGAGAGACATCGTTTCGTGCGACGCTCCAGTCAATCGACTGCAGTTTGTCGGCGACCAGCTCACGCCACGTCGCCGGCGCGCCGGCCCAGCCGGTCTGCCGAAGGGCGCTGTTGAGCAGCCGCAGGTTGGGGGCCGGCCACTCCGGATCGGACAGGTACCAGGCCAGGTCGTAGAGATCGCGGCCTTTCGTGTAGGCGCGCATGAGCACGGCATGCAGCTTGCCGGCAAACAGCGACGCACGATCATGGTGCAGCAGGTTGAGCATGCCGAACGTGCGGACCACGCTCGTGTCGCAATCGGCGCCGGCTGGCGGATTGGTGTCGATCTCGACCCGGATCGCGAGAACCTGACTCGCGTGTGCTGACAGCCCCGCTTCATACAGCAACCCCCCGAACTTCACCATGCCGATGGTGACTGCCCCTCGGGCGCGGGACTGAATCTCCACCTCGTATCCCTCGGCCGTCAGATCGTGGCGTACCGAGCGCATCAGCGATTCGAATCGCGCGTCCCGCCCGGCGGCGAGGAGCGAGAAGTCCAGGTCCTCCGAGTAACGAGGGAGCCGGTACAGGAACCGCAGCGCCGTACCGCCGACGAACGCCCAGTCGGTGAATGCGCCGTGGTCCTGCAGGGCGAGCAGGATTCTGGCCTGCAGGTACTCGCGGGCGGTGCTCCGTCCCTGGAAGGCGTCCGGCTCGTCCGCCAGCAGGTCCATGAGCAGGGACTTCATGCCTCCGCCTCTTCGTCGTCCCAGCGTTCGAGCAGCAGCCGCACGGCGCGCTCGACCTTGCGCGATCCGGCGCGCTGGACGGTCTCGCGCAGGGTCTCCCGGTCAAACCACTCGGCGGGCTCCACGCGCAGCTCCCGCAGGTAGGCTTCCTGATCGCTGTGCGGCGTCAGGTACAACAGGTCAACCAGCGCCTTCTGGGCCGAGGCGAGCAGCGCTCGCTGTCCCGGAGCGATCTCGACCTCCGAGAAGCCGAACAGCAGTCGCGCGCTCACGTGCCGGAACTGAAAGCGCCCGGACGGAGTTTCGATCTCCTCCGGCCGGCCACTCGTGACGCTGGTGGTGACGGGTACGAACTCCGGAATCATCCCGTGGTAGGCCAGGGCCGAGTGGAGGCTCACGTAGGAGGCTTTCTTGAGCGCTCCGGCGACCGCGAAGGGATGGGCGGACGCTTTCGCGTACGGCGCGCGGAGAAGGTAGACCCCGCGTCTCAGTTGGAGAATGCGGCCGCTGCGTGTCCACCGGTGCAACTGTCTGCGGAGATCGGCGGGGGAACGCTCCCCGGCAAGAATCTGCCCCGTCCTGAACAGCCCGTTCGCCGGCACCCGGGCTGCGAGCTCGGCGAATTTCATGGCGACAAACTGACATAAGAGTCCACTTATCGCAACATAACTTGATGAATCGCTGAGGCGGACGTGAAACCCCGCTCGTGCGGTGCGGTCGCCAAACAGACTGGTCCCGACCCTACACCGCGTGAGCCCGTGACACGACAGTCCGCCGACGGTCAAGATGAGGTCGATGGAGTATCGGCAGCTCGGCACGACCGGCATCCGCGCGTCGGCGCTCTGCGTCGGCGTGGCGTTTCGTGGCCGTCAGCGCCGCGGGCTCTCGGATGAGCACTGCATGACCACGATCGAGCGCGCGGTCGATCTCGGGATCAACTTCCTCGACTGCGCCAACGTGTACGGCCGTGGATGGAGCGAGGAGCTCCTGGGGCGGACCGTCAAGCGGCTGGGCGGGCGTGACCGGCTCGTGATCACCACCAAGGTGGGCCAGGCGATGGGCGACGCGCCGTCCGAGCGGGGGCTGTCGCGCCCCTACATCCTGAGCCAGATCGACCGCAGCCTGCGCCGCCTGCAGATGGACTACGTGGACATCTACCTCATGCACCAGCCCGACGCGACCGTGCCTCTGGAGGAGTCGTTGCGGGCGATGGACGACGTGGTCCGGCAGGGCAAGGCCCGGCACGTGGGCGTGAGCAACCACCACGCGGCCGAGGTCGTGGAGATGCTCTGGACGGCCGAACGCGAGGGACTGGCCGCGCCGGCGATGCTCCAGTACCAGTATAGCCTGCTGCACCGGTGGCATACCGAGTACGACCTGTCGCCGCTGTGCGAGCGACATGGTCTGGGACTCATGACCTACAGCCCGCTCGCCATCGGCCTGCTCACCGGACAGGCGCGCAGGGGCCGGCCGCTGCCGGCCGAAAGCCACTGGCGCGACAGCGCCGACGCGGACCGGGTCCTGGACTACGCCGAGCCCGTGCTCGCCGCCTTGGTCGACGTCGCCCGCGAGCTGGGCAAGACGCCCGCGCAGGCGGCGATCGCCTGGCTGCTGGCGAACCCGGCGCTCAGCGCTCCGATCCTGGGTCCCGACCTGCCGGAGCACGTCGACGAGGCGGCGGGGGCGGTCGGCTGGCGCATGCCGCCGGAGCACAAGGCACGGCTGGACGACGCCTCTGAAGGCGGTGGCCCGTTCGTGATGAACGCCGCAAGCCTGCGTCCCATGCCACGCCGGCGTCCGGGAAGCCGCGCGCGGTGAACCCCGGCTACCTGCCGCCGCTGCCGGTCCCCGAAACGGCGCTCCGCATCACCAGGATCGAGACCTATCGCCCCACTGACCTGTTTCAGGGGCTGATCTTCTGCCGCATCCATACCGATCAGGGGCTGGTCGGCTGCGGTGAAAGCTACTACCTGCCCGAAGCCGTGGAGGCGGTGATCCACGACTGGTTCCGCCACCGCCTGCTGGGCGCCGACGCGCTGGCGATCGAGAGTCACTGGCGCTTCCTGTACGAGCGCGCCGCCAACTTCGGCGTGCGCGGCGCCGAGCTGCGCGCCCTGTCGGCGGTCGACCTGGCGCTGTGGGACATCCTCGGCCAGGCGACCGGCCAACCGATCCATCGCCTGCTGGGCGGCCCGGTGCGCGAGCGGGTGCGGGTCTACAACAGTTGCGGCCACCCGAGCTACGGCGCCGGAGCGGGCGCGCACGGCTGGCCCGGCATGGGATCGGTCGGCGAGCCGGGGCCGCTGGCCGATACCTGGCAGGCGCTGCACGAGCCGGCGGCGCTTGCCAGAGAGCTGGCCGGGCTGGGGTACGCGGCGCTGAAGGTGTGGCCGTTCGACCGCGCGGCGATCGAAGGCGGACCGGCGCTCATCGGCGCGTCCGCCATCGAGGAGGCGATGGGGCCGCTGCGCGCAATGCGCGACGCCGCCGGCTGGGACCTGGAGCTGCTCGTGGACGGACATGCCCACTTCCAGTTCCCGGCCGCGATGCGCATCGCCGAAGCGTTGCGAGAGGTCGGCCCGCTGTGGCTGGAGGACATCCTGAAGATGGACAACATCGGCATGCTGGCCGAGTTCCGGCGGCAGAGCCGCATGCCGATCAGCGCCAGCGAGATGCTCCTGACCCGGCCCGACTTCGCGGAGGTGCTGCAGCAGCGGGCCGCCGACTACATCATGATCGACCCCACCTGGGTGGGCGGCATCTCCGAGGGCAAGCGCATCGCGGACATGGCGCAGGCCTACAACCTCCCGGTGAGCACCCACGACTGCACCGGGCCGCTGACGCTGTACGCCGGCATCCACCTCAACGCCGCGCTGCCCAACTGCGTGCTGCAGGAGACGGTGCGGGCGCACATCCACACGGTGTACCCCAAGCTCATCGACGAGGTTCCACAGGTCGCCGACGGCCACGTCGCCCTGCCGGCGCGGCCCGGACTCGGCGCATCTCTCGACGAGGAATTCTTCGATCCGAAGCGCGAGTGGTATCGCGCGAGCTCGCTGTGACGGCCGCGGACTCCGAGCGCCCCCGCGGCCTGCGGGCACGCCTCACCCTGCGCTCCGGGGCCGATGCCACGTTGCGCTTGCTGAGCAATGACGACGCGGACTTGCTCGGAGCCTACTTCGCGCGCCTGTCACCGCGGACGCGGGACTTCTACGGACCGCACCCATTTGACCAGGAGACGGCGGACCGGCTCTGCGGCGAGACGCGCAGCGACACGGAGGTCGTGCGGTTCGTGGTGACCGTCCCCGACGGTGACAGCGCGCGGATCATCGCCTACTTCATCGTCGGATTTCGCATGCAGGAATCCGACACGAAGCGATACGCGGCCAGGGGGACGCCGCTGGACGACCGCACCGACGCCTACCTGGCGCCATCGGTCGAGGATGGATGTCAGGACACCGGCGTGGGCTCCGCGGTGATGGGCCACCTGGTGCCCTGGCTGCGCGGACTCGGCCGGCGGCGACTCGTGCTGCTCGGCGGCGTGCAGCAACGCAACGGACGGGCAATCGCGTTCTACCGGAAGTGGGGGTTTCGGATCGTCGGCGACTTCGAGACGAGGGCTGCCTGCCACGACATGATCGCCACGCTGTAGACGGCCCCGCCCGGAGGTTCATCTCAGTCGTCGATTCGCTCGGCTCCCGGGACCGACCGATCCGGTATGGAGTACGCCATCCAGTGGGTGAGCGCCTCCTGCGCCGGGTTGAAGCGCGCCCGGATCGACGGCGGCATCCAGTAGTGCCGGACGTTGTGGTGGTCCCACATGCCGCCGCCGCGCTGGCGGTGAACGTGGTTGTACTGGAGCGTCGTCCGGCGCCGTGAGCTCGTCTTTGCCGCCCCGGCGTGGGTGAGCGCCTCGGTGAAGATCATCAGGTCACCCGGATCGCCGGTGATCTCGACCGATCCGGGCGTATCGAGCCCGGCCGTCCGCCAGCGTTGGTCCAGCTCGAAGTTCTTCTTGTGCGAGCCGGGGATGACGATGAAGCACCCGTCGCCCGGGTGGTTGGGGGTCAGCATGATGGCGACGTTCACCATGGTCGAGCTGATGACGCCGTCGCGCACCGTGTACTGCTCGGTCGGTATCCCGTGATGCCAGCCAGAGGCTTCGCGCCCCGCGTACTTCGAGATCGACCACGTGTTGACGAGCTGCGGCTCGCCCATGAACTCGTTGAGATAGGGCATGAGCGCCGGATGGGCGATGAGCTCGTCGAAGATCGGATCCAGCCGCGGCAGGCCGTTCAGCCGGATCTGGTTGTCGACCCAGGTGTCCTTGATGAAGTGCGCGGCCGTCACCACCGGCAGTCCTTCCGACCAGCTCTCGTCGTGGTCGATCGCCTCGTTGTCCACCACGGCCTTGTCCAGGGCCCGGATCAGGTCGCGATCGATCGCCCCGCGCAGGATCAGATACCCCTGCAGGTCGAACAGGAACTTCTCGTCGTCGGTCACCTGGTGCATGTCATGCTCCTCATTCGAACACGCGCGGGTCGTCGGGTGCGCGGTGTCGCTCCGCGTACTCCAGCCACTCCCGCTCCGTCGTGTACGGCAGCCAGCCCTTGCGTGACACGTACGGCGTGCCTCGCGGCCTGAAACGAAGCTCGAACGCCTCGCGCTCCGCGCTGAAGTGAACGGGTCTGCGAATCACCACGTTCATGTCCAGCACCTCCTTCATCAGAAACGACTCGGTGTGATTGATCAAGCTCATGGCGCGCGGCATCAGGAAGAACAGGTTGCCGCGCTCGCCGGCCGGCCGGGTTGCGGTGCCGGCGAGCGTCATGCTCGCCTCGTCCCACGACAGGGCGGTGATCTCCGCCGCGCCCTGCTGGATGTGCAGGTCGGTGCCGAGGAGCCAGGGGTACGGACGCGCCTGGGATATCCGGTACAGCCGGCACGCCGCGGGAGGCACGACCGCGCGAAAGCGACCTCTGAAGGTTCCCCGGTACTCCTCGTTCCAGAGCTCGTAGACGCGATACGCCGACTCCGGAGCCAATCCCAGGCGGGCGAACGAGACATCGGTGGCATACGCCTCGTCGTCCATGTTGAAGACCGCCACGAGGGTGTACTCATCCCAGCCCGTTTCGACCGCCAGCTTCAGCATCCGCGCGTACCCGTCCGGATGGACGTCTTCGAAGAGGTCGACCGGCACCGGCACCCTCTGCGTGCGCGGCAGGCAGAGCTTGACCAGGCGCAGCCGCTCGGGATCGATCCGGCGGTAGTCGTCGCCGAGCATGAGGGGGCTGCCGCCCAGGCCGAACACGGTAGCGGCGACCCGCGCGTGCTCGATCGGCACCGGCTTGTCGACGGTCAGAAGGTTGAAATCGTTGAGATAGGTGCGGCGGTGGGTGAAAAAGCTGGCCGCCGCGTTCTGCACCAGGTACTCGATGCTGCCGAAGTGGCGGTCGTGCAGCGCGTAGACGGCGTTGCGCCAGTTGTTGTAGGGCGGAAACAGCGGCCGCCCTTCTCCGAAGTCGCGGCCGACGCGGGCGGCGTCGATCAGCCCCACGTACCCCGGAGTGGAGGAGACCGCCGTCTGCAGGTGGGTGTCGGGGCCGGCGGCATCGCGGATCACCTGGAGAATCGATCGCGCCGCCTGGAGCGGAGTGCGGGTCGGATCGTGCAGCCGGGCACCCTTCTTCACCGCCAGGAAGTCGAGCATGTAGTAGCGGACGCCCAGCTTCCGGTACCAGGCGAAGATGCGGCGGACGTATGCCGCGGTCTGCGGATGGGTGCCGTCCAGGAAGTACTGGTGGAGCCGGGGAGCGTCGTCAGGGTCCGAGTGGAGGTCGAATTCCCAGCTCCGCCGCTCGCAGATCGGCGCTCCGCTCGCGTCCCTCAGCAGGTTCTCGTGGTTCTCCTCGAGCGCTCCTTCCGCCTCGGCGAAGAACCAGAACGGGGACACCCACAGGGCGGGGACGAATCCGCGCTCCCCCAGCTTCGCGAAGAACCCGTCCAAGCCGCTCGGAATCTGCCGCTCGTCCGCGCGCAGCCAGTCGCCGGGGATCCCGTCGACGAAGTTGGTCTGACTGGTCCACAGGTAGCGGACGTCGAAGCCGCGCAGCTTCCGGCGCAGCGCGTCGGCGTTGTCCAGGGCCACGGTCTCCCAGCAGTCCTCCTCGGCGCTGAAGGCATCGATCCAGGCGCCTCCGCACCAGCCGACCGGCGGGTCGTCGGCATACGTCGTTCCATACCCGCGGTGGACGGCCTCGGCCCAATCCACCAGTGCGTCGTACGGATCGTCGAAGATGCCCACGCGGAGCCGCTCGGAGGTGATCCAGGCTCCGGGCGCCAGCTCGACGCCGCCGAGCTGGCATGTGGCACGGTATCTCGCGACCCCGGTGCCGGCATCCAGCGAATGCCGGCCGACCATTCGGTCGACGGTGACGAATCCGCAGACCAGGGTCTGTCCGGTGCCTGGATCGAAAAGGTGGCAGAGGTTGTCCGATTCGTGCCGGCCGTCGGACAGCAACTCCACGCGCATGTCCCACGGATGCCACGCGAAGAAGCGCACGCGGTCCGGATCCGCGCCGACCCGCAGGCCCGCGCCGTCGCCGGCGCGCAGATCCAGCACGTTCCAGTCGCCGATCGCGACCGGACGCGCGCCGGCGTTGTACAGCGATGCCGTCAACTCGACCGCGGCGCCGGCGGGGACCACCTCCCACCGCCAGACCAGATCCGGAACGGCGAACCGGAACTCGGCCATGCCGCTGCCCTCTCCGCCGAGGCCTTCGGAGTTCCCGCCCTCGGCATCGGCGAGGTGTAGCGTGTTGGCGTCCACCTTCACCGAGCCGCCGGCGCGCTGCATGGCCATCGCGCCGCCGTGTTCCGCGGCCACGGAGAAGCCATGTGTTTCGAACGCCCATGTGAGCCTCATCGCCGATCCCACGCGCTTGTGTCCTCCTTCCTGTCTGCCCGATGACCGAAAGAGAGCGCCGACCGATAGCCGGCCGGCGCTCCCATGAATGCCTCAGTCGACACGTGCGAATGTCGCAATCGCCGAATGTCGCAATCGCCGATTGTCCCAATCGCCGGTTACTGAATCATCCCCAGCGCCTTGAACTGGCGCGTCGCCTCGTCCAGGAGATCCTGTCCGCCGGCCGCCAGCCACTCGTTCATGAAGCCTTCGTAGTCGTCCGTCTCGCCGATGATGTACTTGTACTCGAACTCGGCAGCCAGGGTGTTCAGCTCCCCGACGACCGACTGGTCCAGATGCAGGAAGTAGGCATCGGGCGCATAGGTCTCCTCGGCCAGTGCGCCGTTGTTCAGCTCGATCTCGCTGAAGACCGTCGCCGGCAGATCGTCGGCGCTGGTCGCGGGCGTGAAGATGGTGAAGTCGGCGCGGGTCGACATCCAGTTGCCCCAGTCGGCGGCGCCCAGGAAGTTCTCGACCGACCGGTAGCGCTCCGTGCCCGGCCCGGCGATGATGGCCGTGTAGCCGCCCGGCAGCTCGTGCCGGACTCCCTTGTCTATGTCGACGCCCCAGCGGATCGCGTAGTAGCCGGGATTCGGGTACGCGACCCCGTCGATGAGCGCGAGGATCCGTTCCAGCTTGACGGGATCCTCCGTCGCCTGCCGGGACAGGGTGAACATGCGGTCGAAGAACCGTGGAGCGGCAAGCTTGCCTCCCTCGGGCCGTCCCTTCGGCATCGGCATGTGCGCCCAGAGGTCCACCGATTCCTCGACGGTTCGACCTCCCTCGTTGACGAACTCGGTGACCAGCACGCCGGGATACCAGGCGGTGCCCAGCACGCCCTGGAAGAGCGGCGCCTTCCGCTCGTTCCACGCGATCGTGTACCAGTTCGGCTCGATCACGCCCTCCGCGACGGCAGCTCGCATGAAGTCCAGGAACGCATGCTCGGTTCCGTCGACGACGTAGTGCGAGGCCTGCCCGCCGGCGATGTAGAAGTCGGTCGGTCCCCACATCAGCTTCAGGTTCCTGATCTCGCCGACCCCCTGGCCGTTGCCGGCCGACGTCAGTCCCCAGGTGTCGTCCTGGCCGTTGCCGTCCGGGTCGTCGTAGGTGAACGCGCGCGCCACGCTCATCAGTTCGTCGGCCGTCGACGGTATCTCCAGGCCGAGGTTCGCCAGCCAGTCCTTGCGGATCTGGAAGCCCCAGATGTTCGGCGGCCCGGCGGTCGACAGCGCGGTCAGCTTTCCGTCCTTGGTCAGATAGTCCTCCGCGTAGTCGTCCATGTATTCCATCCACGTCGGCAGGCTGGCCGCGTGCTCGTTCCAGTCCTCCAGCAGAAAACCCTCGTCGTAGAGCTGGGTCAGGAACGCCTCGCCGGTGGCGCCGGCACTGAACTTGACGATGTCCGGCGGGTCGTTGGTGGCGAATCGGGTCAGGATCTCATTGTTGAACTCCGCCGTGTTGTTCATGGTGATGTCCACGCCGAAGGTCTCGTTGAGATAGGCGCGGAACGGGTCGTTCTCGTCGGTCGGCTGATTGACCCAGCCGCCGAACATCAGCTCGATCTCCGGCACCTGGTCCGCGGCTCCCTCTTCCTCGCCGGAAGCCCAGGCAAGGTGGGAGAGCGCCAGAAACGTCGCGACCCCGACGGCCACGAATCTGATATTTTTCATTACGATTCTCCTGTCGTGTCTCTTATCGTGGTTGTTGCGATGAGGCACACTGCCTCGCTGTGTCGATTACGGCCGGCCGACGCCGACCCTATTCCTTGACCGATCCCGTATACACCCCCTTGATGAAATACCTCTGCAGAAACGGATAGACGCACATGATCGGCACGATCCCCACCACGGTCACGGCCATCTTCACGCTGACCGGCGTCGAGCGGATCGCGGGATCCAGGAGGAGCTGTCCGCCGGCGAACGGATTGCTGGCGATGTTGAAGATGCTGCGCAGGTACAGCATGAACGGCCTGAGCTCCTGGTCCTTGGTGAACACCAGGGCCGTGAACCACTCGTTCCACAGGTCGACGGCCGTGAACAGGGAGAGAGCGGCGATCACGGGCTTGCTCATCGGTGCGTAGATTTTGAAGGCGATGGTGATCTGGCTGGCGCCGTCGATGTCGGCCGACTCCTCGATCTCTCCGGGGACGTTCTGGAAGAACTGCTTGAAGACCAGCACGTTCCACGCGCCGATCATGCCCGGCACGATCAGGGCCAGGAACGTGTTGTAGATGCGGGTGTGGAACACGGCCAGGTAGGTGGGTATGAGCCCGCCGCTGAACAGGAACGTGACGAGCACGAGCGTGATCAGGACGTTTCTTCCGATCATGTCCCGTCTGGAGGCGGCGAAGCCGGTGACCATCGCCCAGAACACGCCGAGCGCCGTTCCGGACAGGGCGCGGAGCACGCTCACGAAGAAGCTGTGGAACAGGATCGGGTTCTTCAGCACCGTCTGGTAGCCGTTGAGGATGGGGCGGTCGACCCACAGGAGGATGCCGCCCTTGCTGACCCACTCCGCCTCGCTGACGAACGAGAGGACCACGACATAGAACAGCGGAAAGAACGAGGTGAGCGATACCAGCGCCACGACCGAGATGACCCCGATCTGGTAGCTCAGCTCCGTGCCCTGCAGCTTCACCGGTCCGCTCGTGCGCCGCCGATCACCAGATGCCCACCTTGAGCCGCCTCTTGGCGAACTCATTGACGCCCAGGATGAGCGCCAGGCCGAAGATCGACTCGATGAACGCCAGCGCGGTGCCCAGGCTGTACTGCAGCCTGGTGAGTCCCTGGCGGTACACCCAGGTGCCGATCACGTCGCCCACCTCCAGGGTCGCCGGCGAGTAGAACAGCAGGATCTGCTCCACGCCCGTGGACTGGAAGAGGCGGCCGATGGACAGGGTGAGCAGGAACACGACGACCGGCCTGATCCCGGGCAGGGTGATGTAGCGGATCCTCTGCAGGGGGCCGGTGCCGTCTATCTTGGCCGCGTCGAACAGGCCCGGATCGAGGTTCGACAGGGCGGCCAGGTAGATGATGGTGCCCCATCCGACCTCTCTCCAGACGCCGGAGCCGATGAGCAGCGGCCGGAATGCGGCGGTGCTCACCAGGAAGTCCTTGGGCTCCCCGCCCATGGCGGCGATGACGCTGTTGACGATGCCGGTCTTCGTGAACAGCGCGAAGGCGATGGCGTAGATGATCACCCAGGAGAAGAAGTGGGGAATGTAGAGGATGGTCTGACTGATGCGCCGCAGCGTGCTGTAGTGCAGGTCGTAGAGGAAGATGGACAGCACGATCGGCGGAAAGAACCCCGCGACCAGGCGCAGCACGCTGATGTAGACGGTGTTGACGAACACGCGCTCGATGTCGCGTATGTCGAACAGTTCGCGAAAGTTACCCAGGCCGATCCATTCGCTGCCGAACACGCCCGCCGACAGCTTGTAATCCTTGAACGCGATCACCGCCTGCAGCACGATCGGGTAGTAGCGGTAGACCAGCAGGTAGGCGATCGGAATGAGCAGCAGGACGTAGACGCCGGCGTACTTGCGCAGCTTCGCCGTGGTGCGCGCGCGGGAACTGCGGCGGAGCGATGCCGCGGAAGCAGCGACCGCGCCGCGCACTCCGGTTCCCGCGCGCCCGGCGATCACGATTGTGCGGGTTCCGGTTGGAGGTTCACGATCCTGGCGGTCAGGGCGTCCGATGGTCTCCCGGGCCGTGTGCGATGTCAAGGCCGGGACCGGTGGTGCCGGTGTCGACCCAGTTCTCGAGCCTCCCGGAGAACCACGTCGGATCGGGCTCCGGGGGCTGCGCCGTTCGCTCCCAGGTGCCGATGAGGGCCAGCTCTTCGGAGCGGCGCTGCATGCGGGCGGCGATGTCGTCGGGGGTCCAGTCGGTCAGGGCCAGCTCCGTAAGCCGCCGCTCGACGTCCCGGTGCCGGGCGCTGCCCGCCAGGTCGTTCGTTTCGCCGGGGTCCTCCTCCATCCGGAACAGCTCCGGTTGCAGGCCGCGGTAGTAGTTCAGCTTCCAGCCCCCGGAGCGGACCATGCGGCCCACGGCCTCGGATCCTCGTTCGGCATGCTCGGCGATCGCCGTGTCCTTCCATGCGGTGTCGTCTCCCGTCAGCAGCCGGCGGAAACTGCTTCCCGAGGCTCCTGGAAGGGCATCGGCGCCGCACAGATCCAGCAGCGTCGGTCCGAGGTCCAGCAAGCTCACGTTCTCGGCCCGCACCTGCCCGGGGGGGACGTGGCCGGGCCACGACACGATGAGCGGCACGCGGCTGGCACCGTCGTAGAACGTGCTCTTCCACCACATCCCGTGCTCTCCGAGCATCTCCCCGTGGTCGGAGCAGTAGACGATGACGGTGTGCTCGCGCAGTCCGCTCTCCGCCAGTGCGGTGAGGATGGTGCCGACCTGGCAGTCCAGGAAGCTGCAGAGTCCGTAGTAGGCCACTCGTGTTCGCCACTGCGCATCGCGGGGTGGCGGAGGGTCGATTCCCCAGCGCCTGCGCTTGGCCGCGTTGACCGGGTGCAGGTGGTCGTCCGGCGGCGGAAGGTCCGGGTAGCCGATCATGTCGCGATGGGCTCGGAAGTCGTGCGGGGGCGCAACGAACGGGCAATGCGGGGCGACGTAGCCGACGGTCAGCAGAAACGGCCTGTCGTGTTCGCGGCGGCCGCGCTCGCCCAGCCAGCGGACCGTCGCACGGGTCACCGCCTCGTCGTAGGCGTGATAGCCCGTGCGTCCCGGCCCGCTCTTGACCACGCCCGCCAGGCCCATGCCGGGCGTGTCGGCGAGGTCGCCGAGGATGCTCTTCAGTCTCAGGCCCGCGGCCGCATACGCCGACTCGCCCACGTCACCCACGATCCGATCGCGATAGCCATGCCGTTGATCCGGACCCACGAAGTGCATGCGGCCGGCGAGCACGGTGTCGTAGCCGGCAGAGAGGAACGCGTGCGCAAGCGTGGGGACATCGCTGCCGAGGTGGCCTTCGTTGTCGAAGAGACCCAACTCGTGGGGATGGCGAGCGGTCATGAACGACATGCGGCTCGGGGCGCACAGCGGATAGGTGCAGTAGGCGTTGCGGAAGCGCGTGCCGCCCTCGGCGAGGCGGTCCAGGTTCGGGGTGTGGGCAACCCGGTCTCCGGCGCACCCCATGATCCCCGCATGATGCTGGTCGCTCATGACCAGCACCACGTTGGGAGGCCTGCGCGGCGAGCCTGCCATGGCGCACGCTACCATGCGGTCCGGCACGGGCAGAGGGGGAGACGGGCACATGCGAGTAGGGATCGTCGCCTTGCAGCACGAGACCAACACGTTCATCGAGGCACCGACCGGCATCGACGCCTTTCGCGGCAACCTGCTGGCGGCGGGCGACTCCTTGCGGGCCGCGGTCGCCGGTACCCGTCATGAGCTCGGCGGTTTTCTCGCCGGACTTGAGGAGGCGGTTCCGCTGTTCGGCGCCCGGGCACTGCCGTACGGACTCGTGTCGGCCGCCGCCTATGCCGAGCTGAAGCGCCGCCTGCTTGCGGAGATCCGGTTGCATCTGCCGCTCGACGGGGTGCTGGTTGCGCCTCATGGTGCCGCCGTCAGCGAGGACGTGCGCGACGTGGACGGCGACTGGCTCGGTGCGGTCCGCGCGTTATTGGGAGCCGACGTCCCGATCGTCGCCACCGGCGATCCCCACGCGAACCTCTCGCCACGGATGGCCGGAGCGGTCGACGCGATCGTCGCCTACCGCACGAACCCGCACGTCGACCAGTGGGACCGCGGGCTGGAGGCGGCGCGGCTGCTCGTCGGTCGACTGAACGGGACGGTCACGCCCCGCATGGCCGCCATGTTCCCGCCGGTGGCGATCAGCATCGACAAGCAGTGCACGGACGAGCCGCCGCTCAGCGCGCTCGTGGAGCGGATCGAAGCCATCCGCGAACGGCCGGGGATTCTCGCGGCAAGCCTCTGGCTGGGGTTCCCCTACGCCGACGTAGCCGAGATGGGCTCCGCGGTGACCGTGGTTGCGGACGGGGATCCGCTCACCGCGGAGGAGGCGGCAGGCGACATCGCGCGGGCGCTGTGGGACATGCGGGCGGAACTGCAGGCGGATCTTCCCGGCGTCCCGGACGCGGTCGATCGCGCCGAGCGGCTCGCGCCTCCGGTCTGCCTGCTGGATGTCGGCGACAACGTCGGCGGCGGATCGGCGGCCGACGGCACCGCCCTGGCTGCCGAGCTCCACCGGCGCGGTGCCGGCCCGTCGTTCGCGTGCCTCTACGATCCCGAATCGGTCGCCGCGGCCGAGGCCGCCGGCCGCGGAGCGGTTCGGTCGTTCCGGATCGGCGGCAAGACCGACCGCCTGCACGGCGAGCCCCTGGCGATCGAGGGACGGGTCCTCGACGTGTTCGACGGCCGCTTCCACGAACCGGAGGCCCGGCACGGCGGCGTCCACCACTACGACCAGGGGCGCACGGCGGTCGTCGAGAGCACGACCGGGCTTGTCACCATGCTGACCTCGAAGCGCATGGTTCCGTTCAGCCTGCACCAGCTCACCGACTTCGGCATCGACCCGAGCACGTTCCGCTTCATCGTCGCCAAGGGGGTCAACGCGCCGCTCGCCGCCTACCGCGAGGTCTGCCCGTCCTTCGTTCGCGTCGATACGCCCGGCAGCACGGCGGCGAACATGACCGCGTTCGCGTACCGCCATCGACGCTGCCCGATGTACCCCTTCGAGCCCGACCTGAGCTGGGCTCCGTAGCGTCCAACCCTGCGTCCACGTTCAGCGAACCTGCGCGATCAACGCGAAGCCTCGCAAAACAACGCGTTGTTCTTGAAGCCAGGATGTCGTTTTCCCACGTTGATGCCGATGGATGCGGGTCATCCGGCCTCCGCGCGAGCGTGGCGTGGTGCTCACGGCTCGCCCGCTACGCGGGAACCTCCGCCGAGGTGCGGGTAGAGGGGCTGCAGCGCGCCGCCGGCACGCTGATAGGCGTCGAACAGCTCGGCGTACAGCGCCGCCAGCGAGCGGTCCGGCTCGAACTCCCGGCCGGGCCGCACCAGGGCCGCCGCCGCTGACGCCAGGTCGGCGAAATGGCCTTCCGCGGTCAGCGCCAGACAGGCGCAGCCGACCAGGTCGGCTTCCGGGTTGGCCAGCGTCCGCACCGGCACGCCGGTGACGTCGGCCTTGATCCGGTTCCACGCGTCGTGGCGCGCCGGGCCGCCGCAGGCGGTCAGCTCCTGCACGCTGCACCCGTGCTCGGCCAGAATGGCGATGATCTGGCGGATCGCGAACCCGACCGACTCCAGCACCGCGCGTGCCATCTCGTCCCAGCCGTGCCGGAGGGTCAGCCCCAGGAAGGCGGCGGACGCCTCCGCGTTCCAATGCGGGGTCCGTTCGCCCGACAGGTAGGGCAGGAACAGGGCGCGCCGCGCTCCGGCCGGCGCGGCGGCGCCGCGCTCCACCGCCGCGCTCACCTCCACGGGACTCGGCGACGCCGACTGCGCCAGCCAGGACAGCGCCCGGCCGCTGGCCGACGTCACGCCGCCCAGGTTGTGCAGCCCTTCGACCAGGTGCGGCAGGACGATCAGGCGCGGGTCGTCGACCGGCGCGGAGCTGGCGTGGTTGATGCCCTCCGAACTGCCGCTGCGGTCCAGGGTGCGCCCGGCACGGACCGTGGCCGACCCGATCAGCGCCATCTGGAAGTCGGCGGCGCCGGCGTACACGCGGGCGCCCGCGGCGATCCCGAACCGCTCGGCCGCCTGCCGGGTGACCGCTCCGATCTCCTCGGCGGCGACCGCGAACGGCGGAAAGCGCGCGGCGTCCAGGCCGAGCGCGGCCAGTGCCTCGCCCGACCAGTAGAACCGGTCGACGCCGTGCGCGCCGATCGCGGTGTGCGCGCAGCCGGTGAGCAGGAACACCACCCACTCCGCGCACGACAGGAGCCAGGCCGAGCGCTCGAACGTCGCCGGCCGCCGGCGCGCCAGCCACAGCGCCTTGGGCAGCGGAAAGGAGGCGTCCACGGCGATGCCGGTCCGCGCGGCCACCTCGCTCGCTTCCTGCCGGGCGCGGGCGTGCAGCCAGGTGAGCGCCGGACCGACCGGCTCGCCGTCGGCGTCGCACGGGATCAGCGTCGGCCCGTTGCCGGTGACCACGCACGCGGTCACCGCTCGCGCCGCATGCGGCAGGCGCGCGATCGCGGTCCGGACGGCGCTCGACCACACGTGCGCGTCCGTCTCCTCCCGCACCCCCTCGGCCGAGACCGGCGCACGCCCGACGGCGATACATGACCCGCGCGCCGCATCGGGATCGGCGCCCCCGTCGCGCGCGAACAGGCCGCACTTGACCGCCGTGGTGCCGATGTCGATCGCCAGGATCATGCCGATGGGTCCGGGGAGCGCCCCAGCAGGCGCAGGAACGTCTGCTCGCCGACGATCTCGACGCCTGCCTCCTCGGCCCTCGTCACCTTGCTGCCGCCGCCGCTGCCGGCGAGCAGGTGGGTGGTGGCGCCGGATACCGCGCCGGTCACGGTGCCGCCGCGCGCGCGGATCTCGTCCGCGGCCCGCGCCCGCGGCTTGAACGCCTCGAACGAGCCGGTGATGCACCACGTCTGGCCGGCGAAGGGCTGCTCGCCGCCGCCGTCCGTGCCGGCCGCATCGGACGGATCCACGGCGAACCGCAGGCCGCGGGCGCGCAGCGCCGCGATCACCCCGCGCGGCGTTGCCCGCCAGGTCGCCATGCGCGAGCCGGTCAGCGGGTCCGGCCGGCCGAGCTGACGCATGATGCTCTCCGCCGTGCGCTCGCCGATGCCGTCGATGCCGGTGAACACCTCCGGGTCGCCGGCGTCGACCGCCGCGTACAGGCTGTCGATGTCGCCGAACCCGGCCTGCAGGAGCAGATCGCTCACCTTGGGCCCGAGTTCCGGCAAGCCCAGCGCCGGCAGCACGATCGCGAACGGCTTGGCCTTGCTGGCCTCGATGCCGTCCGCGAGCGCGGCCACCGACTTCTCGCCGAACCCCTCCTCGTCCAGCAGCCGCTGCGGGTCGAAGCGGTACAGCTCGGCGATGTCGCGCACCCACCCCCGGTCGACCAGCAGGTCGATGGTCGCCGGCCCCAGCCCGGCGATGTCCATCTGGTCGCGGGCGACGAAGAAGCGCAGGCGTCCGCGCACCTGGTCCCGGCACGCGGCATTGGGGCAGAACGAGTGCGCGCCCTGCACGGTCAGGGCGCTTCCGCACGACGGGCACTCCGCGGGCATGCGCCAGACCGGCTGGCCCGCCGGGTCCTTCTCCAGGACGCGCTCCACCGCCGGGATGACGTCGCCGCGCTTCGACACGGCCACGGTGTCTCCGACCGCAAGCTCCAGGCTGTCGACGTAGTCCTGGTTGTGCAGCGTGACGTTGGCGATCGTGGAGCCTGCGATCGGCACCGGATCGATGCGCGCGACCGGCGTCACCCGGCCGGTGCGGCCGACCTGGATCTCGATCGACCGCACCACGCTCACGCCCTCGGGCGCGTCGAACTTGACCGCGATCGCCCAGCGCGGATGGTGCTCGGTGGCGCCCATCGCCTCGCGCGCCGCCAGCCGGTCGACCTTCAGCACCAGGCCGTCGATATCGTAGGGCAGGTCCGGCCGCGCCGCGGCCCGCTCGTCCACGTACTTCGCCGCCGCAGCGGTGTCGATCACATCGAACCCGGCCGCCCCATCCGCGGGAGACGATCCGTCCGCGTCGTCCTCGATCACCACGGTAGCGGGATTGATGCGGAAGCCAAGGCGGCGCAGGTGAGCCAGCAGCTCCGTATGCGTGGGCGGCGGATCGGCCATGAATCCCTCGTAGACGAAGATCTCCAGCGGCACGGTGGCCACGTCGACGCTCTTCACGCGCCGCAGACTGCCTGCCGCGAAGTTGCGGGCGTTGGCGTACGGGGTCTCCACGCCGGTGTTGAGCGCGTCGAAGGCGGCCCGCCGGATGAAGATCTCGCCCCGCACCACCAGCGTCTCCCGCGCCTGGAGCCGGAGCGGCACCGTGTGGATGGTCCGCACGTTGTCGGTCACGTCGTTGCCGGTGCGGCCGTTGCCGCGGGTGACCGCCCGCTCCAGCACGCCGTCGCGGTAGTGCAGCAGGATGGAGCTGCCGTCGATCTTCTCCTCGACCACGAACGCGGTCTCGGGGTCGGCGGCCCTGGCCTTGTCCATCCAGTGCTCGACGCCGGCCATGTCGTATGCCTTGTCCAGGCTCAGCACCGTCACCGTGTGCTCCACCTCGGGGAGCTCCTGGGTCAGGTCCGAGCCGACCCGGCGGGTAGGCGAGTCCGCTCCGGCCAACTGCGGGTGCCGCCGCTCCAGCTCCACCAGGGTGTCGAACAGGCCGTCGAACTCGGCGTCGGAGATCTCGGGCCGCGCCAGCACGTGGTAGGCGTGCTCATGCCGGCGGATCTCCGCCGACAGCCGCTCGATCTCGGCCGCAGCCTGGCGCTGGGTCACGCGACAGTTATATACGGGGCGGCCTGGGATGCGGCAACCTTCGATCGGCGGTGCGGTGGATGATGGATGAGCACGTCGAGCGGCTGATCGCGGAGCTGCGGCCGAAGTGCCCGGCGATCGTGGAGTCGCCGTGGCTGGAGGCGGCGGTGCGCGCCGTTCCGCGCCACCTGTTCATCGAGCGGTACGCCGCTGCGTTCAACGCGAACGACCCGTGGGGTCCGGCCGAGTGGGTGGCCGTGGATCGGCTGAATCCATCGCCGGAAGCGCTGCAGGCGATCTATTCGGACCGGGGACTCATGATGAAGCCGCCGCCGGAGCACAGCGCCGCCTCGCAGCCGGCCCTGGTGCTGACGATGCTCCACGAACTGGGGCTGGAGCCGGGTATGAAGGTCCTGGAGATCGGCACGGGATCCGGCTGGAACGCCGCGCTGATCGCTTGCGGCGTCGGCAGCGACGACCTCGCCCACTCCCTCGACATCCAGCACGACCTGGTCGAGCGGGCGCGCGCGCACCTGACGGAGGCCGGGCATCCCGGCGTGCGACTCAATGCCGGCGACGGCGCTGCGGGATGGCCGGAGGCCGCTCCCTTCGATCGCATCGTCGCCACGGTCGGATGCCCGGACCTCCCGCCGGCGTGGCTGGACCAGCTCACGGACGGCGGAGTCCTCCTGGTTCCGCTCCTTTTGCGCGGCTTCGGTGCGCCCCTGCTGCATCTCCGGAAGGACGGAGCGGCCTTCACCGGCGGGTTCCGCGGGCCGTCAGGCTTCATGACTCTCCAGGGAGCCCATCACACGGACACCCACGACCAGCTCATCATCGACGACATACCGGAGGGGCTTCCCGTCACAGCCGCTTCGCTGCCGGAGTCGATCAACGCCGGCTTCCTGTGGTTCCTGTTCGCGACGAGTGACGCGTTCCGCTATGCCGTACGGCGCGGCGAAGAGATCCCCTACATCCTTCACCACGTGGACACCGCTTCCTGGATCACCTTCATGCCGGACGATCCGAGCGTCCAGGTCATGGGCGAATCCCGTGCGTTCGATGACCTCAGGGCGGCTCA
Organism: Spirochaetia bacterium; assembly: GCA_965208175.1. Lineage (GTDB taxonomy): Bacteria > Spirochaetota > Spirochaetia > SZUA-6 > Bin103 > CATQHW01. The sequence goes on from CBDBOG010000003.1 coordinate 1,493,500, forward strand.
GGAGGAGTGGATGGAGTACGGGCGGCCGTCTCTGAAGTCGTTCGAGGTGGACGTGGTCTCCGCGGACGAGGCGCCGGCCGGCGGATGGCTGGACACGCGGCGCAGTCTCACACTCCGCTATCGGCTCCGGACGAGTTCCCAAGGGTGATCCCCGTTGCCCGAGCCAGCCGGCGGCCAGTCTGAGTTCCCGGATGCAGACCGATCGTCGTTCCTGATGGAGTCGCTCGGCCACGTCATGGCGGCGGTCACCGAACTCCTCGGCATCGTCGCGCTGTTCAGCCGCTTCGGCAGCATCAGGGGCTGGACCCTCTCGGAGGTGGCACTGTTCTACGGCGTCGTGCACGTCGTGTTCGCGGTGGCCGAGGGCGTCGGACGCGGCTTCGACTCGCTGGGGACGCGGCGCCGTTCGGCATGAAGTCGAGGACGGAGGCAGGTTGAGCAAGCTCACGGCACAGGTCCATTCCGTGCGGCGTGCACTCTCGCTGCTGTGGGAGTTGGCGCGGCACACGAACGTCTCCCGGACGAGTATGGTCCTGCCCGGCGTCGTCGCGCTGGCGGGTGTGCTGCTCGAGATAGGACGGGTTCACGGGCTGCGGTTGATCGCGGAGGCGCTGACCTCGCCAGCAACGAATCTCCTGGTCGCCGGACTCATCTATGCGGTCATGAGAGTCGCCGTCATCGTTCGGGGCTACGTTCAGCCGGTCATGGAGGAGACCCTCCGGATCGTTCTGCGCGGGAAACTGCGGACCCTGGTGATGGGCCGAAGCCTCTCAATGCCCTTGCGCTCGGTCCTCGACCGTTCGGCCGGCGACGTGGTGCAGACCTTGGAGTCGGACTGTGATGCGTGCTCGAAGGTGGCCGGGCAGCTCGCGCCGGCGCTCATCAGAGACCCGTTCGCACTGCTCGGGATGGCGTTGTACCTCGCGATCACCGTGGACATCCTGACCATGGCGGCGATCGTCGGCATCGCGTGCCTGTGTGTCGCGGCCGGGCTCGCGGGCCGGTGGGGGATCGGTCGTCTGTCCATTCGCAATCGCGCCTTTGCCGGTCGGCTCAGCACCCTCGCCCGCGAACTGGTAGACGGCGCCGCCGCCGTACGGGCGTTCGGGCTCGAGTCGGCAACGATGGAAACCTGTCGCCGTCAGTCCCACTCACTCGCGGCGTCGTCAGCGGCGCTCGAACGTCGTAAGGCATGGCTCAACCTGGTGCAGTCGCACGCGGCGCAGAGCCTGATAGAGGTCGCGGTCCTGGTCGTCGCCGGATACGGCGCCCTCAGGGTTGGGGCTGATGCCGGGGGCACGGTGGCTGCCTTGGCGCTGGGCCGTCTGCTGTGGGGGCCGCTGCAAGGATCCTCGAGCGTGGTCGTGAACGTGGCAGCAGCGCTCGGCCCGCTGGAGAGGCTGGATTCATTCGCTCGCGGCGCCGACGATGAAGCGATCGTCGCGGAGCGACCCGACTCCCGCCCCGAGATCGCCCTCGTACAACGGAACCGTGGTTTCGCATTGCACGGGGTGACTCTTCCCTTCGGCGGCGGCTCCGCTTCGGCGCAGGTCGATGCCGAGATCCCGTGCCGCGGACTGACCCTGATCACGGGACCCAATGGGGCGGGCAAGACAACCCTGCTGTACGTCATCTTCCGCTTCTTGCCGATCCGTAGTGGGGAGATTGCGTTGGATGGGCTCGCGGTCCATCAATGGCCGATCGAGCATTATCGATCACAGCTCACGGGCGCGTTCGGACGGCCCCTGCTGGTGAAAGGAACGGTTGCAGACAACGTGCATTTCGGCAATCGCGACGCCTCGTCGCTTAGGCTGGAGGCCGCCTGTCGTGCGACCGGACTGCTCGAAGGCGAGCGTTGGTTGAGCGAGGGGCTCGACACGCCAATCCACGCGTTCGGACGGGGTCTCTCCACCGGCCAGCGACAGAGGATCGACTTGGCGCGCGTGCTCGCGCAGGACCGACGGTTCACCTTTCTCGATGAGCCCTTCGAGGGCCTGGATCCCGGCTCGATCGGCCGTCTTGCGGACGACCTGCAGGCGCGCTCGCGCGAACGAAGCATCATCGTCGTCACGCATCGGGATGAGCTACTAGAACGCGCAGACCGCGTGATCCAGGTGGTGCCGACGTGAGCGAGCGCGGACTGCACCGAGCGCTGCTGCGAGACGCGCGTCATGTCGTGCCGGTCATCGGCCTCTACGCTGCGCTCCACGTCCTGGTCAAGATCCTGCCGCTCGGCGCCGCGACTGGCCTGCAGGAGGCGCTGGATGCGATCGGCAGCCTGGACGACGCTTTGTTCTGGCGGGGAGTCGTGCTGGTTGCCGCCTGCGGCGTGGGCCTAGCCGTGATCCGGGCCGTTTCGCGGTGGACGGCGTCCGTCGCCGAAGAATCCCTGGGCCATGAAGCTCGCTGCGTTGTTGCGACCGCCCTGACCTGCGCCGATCTGGATCGGTTGGAGGAACCGGGTCGTGACGCCGCGAGCACGCTGAACGTCGACACTCGCGTCGTCGCTCAGGTGCTGGTGCGATTCCCGCTTACTACCGCAGCGCTGGTCGTCCAGACTGTGGGATCGTTCTGGATACTCTCGATGACCCATCGTGTGATCGGATTCGTCGCCCTCGGTACCATTCCGATTGTGGCGGCGGTACAGATGGTTCTTTCGCGGCGCACGCGCACCGAGCACTCCGCCGCGCGGCAGATCGAGGCGCAGGCGTCGGCTGACATCGAGGAGGCGTGGACTGCCGCGCCGAGCGTCCGGGCTCAGGGACTGCTCGGCGATGCGCGACAGGTCTTCGACGCACGCGAGATGTCGATTGGGGCGCTGCTCAGGCGCCAAGCGCAAGCGTTGTGGCGGACGAGGGTGTCGGTGTCCGCGATCGCGCTGGTGCCGGAGATGGCTGTCATCGGGTCGGCGGTATTGGCCCCGCCGGATACGTACAGCCCCGGCGGGCTCATCGCCGCGTTGGTCGTCGTGGAGACGTTGCGGGCAACGTTCTACGAGGTGTCCGCGCAGGTTGCCGGTCTCGGGCGCTGTGCAGCAGCTTGGCGGCGGATGGCATCCGCGTATTCGATCGGCTCCCACCGGCGGGCGCCGCCCGCCGTGGGTCAGCATCGCGAGGGCGTGCGCTCCAGCCTCCGCGTATCGAACATGCGGTACCGGTATCCTCTGCACCAGCGCGCGGAGGCGGCCTTCACGCTGGTGGTAGGCGAGTTCTCGGTCGGCGTGGGAGAGATCGTCGCGCTGGCGGGCGAGAACGGCAGCGGGAAGTCGACGTTGCTGCGGCTGCTCGCAGGACTGTACCGGCCGGGCGAGGGGGCGATCGAGGTGGATGGGGTTCCATGCCCGGCCGCGGAACTCCGCAGGATCAGCGCCTACGTACCGTCAACGCCGCAACTGTTTGCCGGATCGATTCTCGCCAACGTGGTCGCCGGTACCGGCGAGCGCCGGTCTCATCAGGAGGCGGCGCGCGCGATGCAGGTGAGCGGCCTGCAGGAGATGCTGCAACGCAACGGGCACACGCCGCTGGATCCGGTCGGCGAGCGGGCGGTGCGGGTTTCGAGGGGTGAAGCGAGAACGATTGCGTTCGCCAGAGCGATCGCCCGCCGGCCGCCGAGCGTGCTTCTGATCGATGAGGCCGGCAGCGCCCTCGACCGGGCGGCGGAACGGACGATGTGTGCCTATCTGGAGCGGCACCGGTCCGCCCACGCCTGCGTGATCGCGTCGCATCACGGTCGCATCCTCGGGATGGCGGATCGGGTGATCACGATGAAGGACGGAACGATCGTGGACGACCGTGCTCGATGAGCTGTTCGGACAGGACACGCCCGTCGAGTGTGTACCGTAGATGGATGTGGTGCGGGGACTTCTCAGTGGCCGCGGCGCCGCTAGATCGAACGTGATCGCCCCTTCGCACGAGCCGGCCGGATACCGCTGTCCGTTCTGCGCGATAGCGGCCGGCGCGGAATCGGAGTTCACGGCGTGGCGCGGCAAGCACGTGCTGGTGCAGATCTCCCTCCACTGGAACCCGGTTCATCCCGGAAAGGCGCTGGTGATTCCGTTGGCGCACCACGAGAACGTCTACACGCTGCCCGACGAGTTGGCCGGCCGCATCGCGGCCGTGGTGCGCTGCGTGGCGCTCGCCATGCGCACCGGGTATCCCGCAGACGGCGTGACGGTGCTGCAGAACAACGAGCCGGCTGGCGACCAGGACGTCTGGCATCTGCACACGCACGTGATCCTGCGATACATGGGCGACAGGAAGGATCAGCGGTTGCGCGTGCGCGCCGACGATCGCGACCGCGCGCGCTATGCATCCCGCCTGCGCGAGATGTTGAACCGGTGAGCCGCAGCCCCCGTCACTACGCCGAGAATCGCATGCGTACTCCGCACGCGGCCGACACTTTCGTCAAGGTATCGAGGCGTGGGATCCGTTGCCCTGCCAGCACACGGGAAAGCGCAACGCGATCCATGTCGGCTCTACGTGCGATCTCCGACACGCCGCCAAGCGCTTCGGCAACGTTGCGAAACGCCTTCATGAGCAGGCGCGGGTCGTCTCCCATCTCCTCGATCGCTGCGTTGAGATAGGCGACGATGTCCTCCGGCGTCTGGAGGTAGTCAGCGGCTCGGTGGTTTTTCACGGGCATCATCTTTCTCCTGTCTGTAGGCTTTCCAAAGAGCCTGGGCCGTCGCGATGTCGCGGCTCTGCCGTTTCTTGGTTCCGCCGCCAAGCAGGATCACGAGTACGTCACCGTCACGGCCGAAATACACGCGGTAGCCGGGGCCGATGTGAATACGCAGCTCGAACACACCTGCTCCTACTCCCTTGTGATCGCCGAGGTTGCCGAGTTCGACCCGGTCGATGCGCGCCTGCACGCGGCCCCGTACCTCCGGCGACTGCTTCCTCAGCCACGCATCGAACGGGTCGGCACCGTCGGTGGCGACGTAGTGAAGAACCATGATCACGCAGTGAGTGTAGCCAGAAGGCTACAGGAGGCCAAGATGCAGCCCCGTGATGTGAGAATGCCTCACGCGGGACAGGCGGATGACGTCCGAAACGGCCGGCTCCAGGCCGCCTCAGGCGCATAGCTCCGCGGGGTCCTGGCGGTAGAAGGCGGCGAGCTGGGCGTAGACCGCCGGGTGCTCGTCGGCCAGCGTCTCCGGCAGCTCGAAGAAACACTCGCTCGCCACCGCGAAAAACTCCTCCGGGGCCTCGGCGGCATAGGGGTCGAGCGCAAAGTCGTCGGGCGCCTCGCACAGCGCCGTGAACGCGTCGGTGAACGCGCGGGCCCACGCGTCCGGATCCATGCCGGCGTGCAGCGGCGGCCGGCCGTTCAGACTGCCGTCGAGCGCGTCGAGCTTGTGGGCGACCTCGTGGACGACCACGTTGAATCCCTCGCCGGTGCCGGACGCGTCGATGTCGGCCACCGACAGGACGATGGGTCCCCCCTCATCCCAGAACTCGCCGGCGGCATCCTCCGTCCACTCGTGGACGACGCCGGCCTCGTCCACCTCCTCGAAGTCCGCGGTGAAACGGTCGGGCACGATCACCACGGTCGACCAGTCGGCATACCAATCCAGGTCGAGCGCCAGCACCGGCAGGCATGCCTGCGCCGCGACCCGCGCCAGCAGCTCCGCGTCGAGCTCGGCGCCGCGGGCCGCCTCGAACCGCTTGCCGGCCAGGAATCGGTCCGCCAACTCCCGCAACAGGTCCCGCTCCGCGGGCGTGAGGCGCCGCAGGATCGCCAGGTCGCGGGTCGCCGCGCGCCACGCGTGGCCGTCTACGGCCCTCCCCCGCATTACGTGGAAAACTCCCGTCGAACGGGATACCGTCGGGCCGTGCCGCAGGCTTCGGATTTCGTCCATCTGCACGTCCACTCCGACCACTCGCTGCTCGACGGCGCGGCCACCGTGGAAGGGCTGGCCGAGTGCGCGCAACGCCACGAGATGTCGCACCTGGCGCTCACCGACCACGGCAACATGTTCGGCGTCGCGCGCTTCGATCGCGCCTGCCGCTCGGCAGGGGTCAACCCGATCATCGGTTGCGAGTTCTACCTGGCGCCCGGTTCGCGCCACGACCGCGGCGGCGACCACTCGCGGTCGCACCACATGGGGCTGGTCGCCGCGGACGAGGTCGGGTACCGCAATCTCATGGCGCTTTCCACGATCGGCTACACGGAGGGCTTCTACTATAGGCCGCGTATCGACGACGAGGCGATTGCCCGGCACGCGGAGGGCCTGATCGGCTTCTCCGGCTGCATGTCCGGCAAGATCCCGATGCTGCTGCAACAGGATCGCATGCAGGAAGCGGAGGAGCTGGCCGGCAGCTACCGCGACATCTTCGGTCCGGACCGCTTTTACCTGGAACTGCAGGATCACGGCGCCCCCGCGGCGCAGAAAGTGCAGAACGAGCGGCTGCTTGTCCTGGCCCGGCGCACGGGTCTGCCGCTGGTCGCGACCAACGACATCCACTACTGCGGCCGCGACGACGCCGATGCGCAGGACGTGCTGATCTGCATCGGCACCAACAAGCGGCGCTCGGACGCCGACCGGCTCAAGCACGAGCACAGCGAGCTGTACTTCAAGGGCACGGAGGAGATGGCCGGCCTGTTCGCCGACCTGCCGCAGGCCCTCATCAGCACGCGCGCGATCGCCGAGCAGTGCACGCTGCAGATCCCGATGCCGGGCCCGCAGATGCCCGCCTACGAGGTACCGGAAGGCCACACCCAGGAGTCGTACCTGGTCGCGCTCGCCCGGGAGGGCCTGCGGGAGCGCTACGGCAGCCCCACGGAGGAGGCGCAGGAACGGCTGCAGTACGAGCTCGACGTCATCGGCTCGATGGGCTACGCCGGCTACTTCCTGATCGTCTGGGACTTCATCCGCTTCGCCCGCGAGCATGGCATTCCGGTCGGCCCGGGACGCGGGTCGGGGGCGGCGTCGCTGGTGGGCTACTGCCTGCACATCACCGACATCGACCCGCTGCGGTACAACCTGCTGTTCGAGCGCTTCCTGAACGCCGAACGCGTCACCCTGCCCGACTTCGACAACGACTTCTGCTACGAGCGGCGCGGCGAGGTGATCGACTACATCACCGGGAAGTACGGCGCCGACCGCGTGGCCCAGGTGATCACCTTCGGCAGCCTCAAGGCGCGGGCCGTGGTGCGTGACGTGGCGCGCGTGCTGGAGATCCCCTTCGGCGAAGCGGACGAGATCGCCAAGCTCATTCCCGGCGGACCGAACTCCGACCTGAGCACGGCTCTCAAGCAGGAGGCGCGCCTGCGCGAGGTGAGGGAACAGAGCGACACGCACCGCACGCTGATCGACACTTCGCTGAAGCTGGAGGGACTCAGCCGGCACGCCTCCACCCACGCTGCGGCGATCGTCATCGGCACCTCCGCGCTGACCGATTTCGTGCCGCTCTACCGCGACACGCGCACCGAGGCGATCTCCACCCAGTACTCGCACGAATACCTGGAGGACTGCGGCCTGGTAAAGATCGACATCCTGGGCCTGAAGACCCTCACCCTGATCGAGCGCACGCTGCCGATGGTGCGCGCGCGCGGCGTCGAGCTCGACATGCAGACCATCCCGGAGGATGACGAGCAGACCTTTCGCATGCTGGGCGAGGGCCGGAGCGCCTGCGTGTTCCAGTTCGAGAGCGCGGGCATGCGCGCCGTCCTGACGCGCGTGAAGCCCACCTGCGTGGAGGACCTGATCGCGCTCAACGCGCTGTACCGGCCCGGGCCCATGCAGTTCATCGATCAGTTCGTGGACGCCAAGTCGGGCCGGCGCCCGATCCGCCACAAGGTCGCGGAGCTGGAGCCGATTCTGCGGGAGACCTACGGAGTGATCGTGTACCAGGAGCAGGTGATGGAGATCGCCCGCGCCGTGGCCGGCTTCAGCCTGGGACAGGCCGACCTGCTGCGGCGGGCGATGGGCAAGAAGAAGATGGAGGAGATGGAGAAGCAGCGGTCGCGCTTCGTCGACGGCGCGGTCGCAGGCGGCTTCGACCGCCAGGTCGCCGCCGAGCTGTTCGAGTCGCTGGTCCCGTTCGCGGAGTACGGCTTCCCCAAGACCCACGCCGCCCCGTATGCCGTGGTCGCCTACCGCACGGCGTACCTGAAGGCCAACTACCCGGCGGAGTTCATGGCCGCGAACCTCACCAACGAAATGCACGACACCGACAAGCTGGCGGAGTACGTGAACGAGGCGCGCGACCTGGGGCTGGAGGTGCTGCCGCCCTCCATCAACCGGTCGGCGGCCGACTTCAGCGTCGCCGAGGAACGCATCCTCTTCGGCCTGCGCGGCATCAAGAACGTGGGCACCGGTGCGGTCGACTCGATCGTCGCCGAACGGGAGAACGGCGGCCCGTACCAGGATTTCATCGACTTCGTCTCCCGCATCGACGCGCGTGCGGTCAACCGCAAGGTGATCGAGACGCTGGTTCGCGTGGGCGCATTCGACGGGCTGGGTCACAATCGCGCCACGCTGTGGGAGAACCTGGAACGGTTGCTGGAGTCGGCCGACGCGGAGCGGCAACGCACCGCCCACGGACAACAGGATCTGTTCGCCGCGGACGAGGGTGTGCAGGCGGCGCGGCCGGAGCTTGCACGGCACGACGAGTGGGAGCAGGCGGCGATGCTTCAGGACGAGCGCGACAACCTCGGCATGTACTTCACCGGTCATCCGCTGGACGACTACGCAGATCTGCGCCCGCAGAAGGGGGTCGCCGAGCTGGCGACGCTGGACTCCCGCCCCGACGGGTCGCCCGTGGCGGCCATCGGCATCGTCGGCGAGATCCGGGAGATCGCCACCCGTTCCGGCCAGCGCATGGCGTTCGCGCAGTTGGAGGACTACGGCGTCACCGCGGAGGTGGTTGTGTTTCCGGACGCATTCGATGCCGGCCGCGAACGGCTCGCTACCGGTGCCGTGGTCGCCGTGAGCGGCAGGGTGGACCGCTCACGGGGCAGCAGCAAGATCCTGGCCGAAACGATCACGGCCCCCGACGGTCTGCCGGAACGACCCTACCGGAGCGTGCACCTGCGCCTGCAGGCGGACGACGAACACGGCCTGGTGGCGTTGCGCGACCTCTGCATGGATCGCCCCGGGCAGTGTCAGCTCTTTCTGCACTACGGCAACGGCACGCCGGCCGACGACGCCGGCAACGGCGACGACGATGCGGCACGGGCCGCCGCGGGGGAAGTGGTCATCCGCGCGGGTCCGCAGCTCTCCGTGTCGAGCGACGGCGAGATGCTGCAGGCGCTGTCCGCGTCTCCATTGGTGGTGGAAGCATGGGCGGAATGACGGATCTGTTTCGGTTTCTGCAGGCGGTCGTGCTGGTGTACCTGGTGCTGGTCGCGCTCCGGATCATCATCACGTGGTTCCGCGGCGCCGATCATCACGCGCCGACCGAGATCCTGGCGCGCGTCACCGATCCCTATCTGCGCTGGTTCCAGCGCCTGCGATTCCTGCGCGTCGGCGTGTTGGACTTCTCCCCCGCGGCAGCCATTCTGGTCCTGATCGTCGCCGGGAACGTGCTGCAGCGGCTCGCGGCGGCGCAACGCGTGACCGCCGGCATCGTGCTTGCTCAGGTGCTGCTGGTCACCTGGTCGGCGGCGTCGGTACTGGTGGTGGTGTTCATGATCATGGCCGTCGCGCGTGCGTTCATCGCCGCCATGCGCTGGGAGCAGGGCGGCGGACTGCTGAACATGCTCGATCACACGCTGCAGCCGATGGTCACCTTCGTGTCCCGCCGGATTTCGCTGGGCGAACGGCTCATGGAGCGGGGACAGACGGTGCAGAAGGTGGCCTACCTGGGCCTGATCGCCGTGCTGCTCCTGGTGGTGCTGATCGTCGGCAACATCGTGGTGCGGTGGCTGGTCGCACAGTTCCTGAGCTCTCCGTTCTGAGTGCCCCAAGGGCGTCGCCTACGGCTCCGTCTTTGGCCCATCCCCACCTTTTCGCTACGGTGTCCGTCGGATATGCCGCTGGCGCGCCAATCCGACAGACTCCCGCCCCAAAGTCGTCGCCTGCGGCTCCGCTTTTGGCCCATCCCTACCTTTTTCGCTACGGTGTCCGTCGGATATGTCGCTGGCGCGCCAATCCGACAGACTCCGTAGCGGGACCCTTGCCTGGGACGATGACGTGGCGGCGCTCCGCGGCGTCGGCCCCGCCACGCGGGAGCGGCTGGGGCGGCTCGGCGTGCAGACCGTCGGCGACCTGCTGATGCACCTGCCGCGCGGCTACCAGGACCGCCGGCGGTCGCTGCCGCTGGCGCAGGTCGCCGCCGGCACCGACGCCTGCGTCAGCGCGACCGTGGTGCGCATCGGGTCCTTCCGGTTCCGCGGCCGCCGTACGCCCACGATCACGATCGCCGACGCCGCCGGCGACAGGGCCACGCTGTACGCGTTCGGCCGGCCGCAACTCGGGAGGACGCTGACGGCCGGTCAGCCGGTGCTGGTCTACGGCAGGTTCGACCGTCGCAACGGCAGGCTCCAGGCCGGCAGCTTCGAGTTGATGAGCCCGGAAGAGATGGCGGCCGGAACGCTGCTGCCCGTATATCCGGCCGCCGCCGGACTCGCGCAGCGCCTGCTGCGCCGCCTGGTCGATGAAGCCCTTGCGGGGGCCGCGCGCTCCGCCCGCTATCGGGTGCCGCGGGAAATGGCCGCCGTCCGCCGCCTGCCCGACAAGGGCGCGGCATTGCGATGTGTCCATGGTCCGCCGGGCCCAGAGGAGGCCGAACGGGCGCGGCGCGCGCTGGCCTACGAGGAGCTGTTTCTGCTTCAGCTCGAGCTGGCGCGCCGCTCGCCGGCCGGCCGGCCGCGCCCGGCACCCCGGAAGCGGGCCGGAAGGCTGCAGGCGGCGATGCTCGAGCGGCTCCCGTTCACGCTCACGGGCGCGCAACGCGCCGTCCTGGCCGAGATCGAGGAAGATCTCTACGGGCCTCACACCTCTGCCCGGCTGCTGCAGGGAGACGTGGGCTGCGGCAAGACCCTGGTGGCGCTGCTGGCGGCCGCGGGCGTGATCGACGCCGGCCGACAGGTGGCGGTCGTCGTCCCGTCGGAGGCGCTCTGCTACCAGCATGCCGAGACCGCGTCGAGGCTGCTGGAGCCGCTGGGGGTGCGACTGGGACTGCTGTCCGGAAGCACCGACCGGGCGGCCCGGACCCACCTGCTCCCGGCCATGGCGGCCGGCGATGTCGACCTGCTGCTGAGCACTCACGCCGTGCTCTCCGAGCCGGTTCGCTTCGCCGACCTGGGGTTGGTGGTGATCGACGAGCAGCACAAGTTCGGAGTCGCGCAGCGAGCCGCCGTCGCCGCCAAGGCGCCTCGCGGCGACCTGATCCTGATGACCGCCACGCCGATCCCGCGGACGCTGGCGCTCACGTTCTTCGGCGACCTGACGGTGAGCTCGATCGACCGCCAGCCGCCGGGACGTCCGGCGCTGCATACCCACCTGGTGCGCACGGAGCGCCGGGAGCGAGTGTACGCGCATGTCGAATCCGAGCTGGCCGCCGGTCGCCAGGCCTATTTCGTCTGTCCCTCCATCGGCGGCGACGACACGGTGCCGGTCGGCACGGCGGCGGACGCCAGCGGAGACCTCTTCGCCGCGGCCGCGGAGCCCGGCCCCGCGGCCGTGCCCGGGGAGGATGCGCCCGAGGCGGGGGCGGACGGTCCCGCGGCTTCGGCGAACGCGCTCTTCGCGCGGCTCCGGCAACGCTTTGCCGGTTTCCGCGTCGGGCTGGCCCACGGCGGCATGCCCCCGGCCGAGCAGCGGGCGACCTTGAGCGCCTTTCACGCAGGATCGGTCGACGCGCTGGTGGCCACCACGGTCGTGGAGGTTGGGCTCGATGTTCCGAACGCGACCTGCATGGTGGTCGAGCACGCGGAACGCTTCGGGCTCGCGGCGCTGCACCAGCTTCGCGGACGGGTCGGCCGCGGCACCGCTCCCGCGTACGCCTTCTTCGTCTACGGCAAGGACCTCACACCGCAGGCGGCCGAGCGGCTCCGTGCCGTCAAGGAGCACGCCGACGGCTTCGCGCTGGCGGACCTGGACCTGGCGCAGCGCGGTCCGGGTGAGCTGGCCGGCACGCGCCAAGCGGGCCTGCCGCGGTTGCGTGCCGCGCGTCTGGCCGACGACCTGGACCTGATGCGTCAGGCGCAGGCCGACGCGCGCCGTCATCACCGCGGTGGTCAGGAAGCGTCGGCCGCCGGCGGCCGGACATGCGGGTGACCGGCGGCGCGGCTCGCGGCCGCGCGCTCAGCGTCCCGGCGGGGGCGCGGCCGATGACTGCGCGCATGCGCGAGGCGCTGTTCGTCATCCTCGGTGGCGTCCTCGGCGGTGTGCCGGGCGGAATCGACGGCGGCGTGCGGGGCCGTTCGTTCCTGGACCTGTTCGCCGGCTCGGGCCTGCTTTCCGCCGAGGCCGCCTCCCGCGGGGCGGGACCGATCGTCGCGGTGGAGCGCGACGCACGCAAGCGGCGCACGATCCGGGCGAACATCGCCGCCGTCGGCGCTCGGGCCACGGTGATCACGGCGCCGGCCGAACGGTTCATCGCCGCGGCCGGCCGGCGCGGGCAGCGGTTCGACGTGGTCTGCGTGGATCCGCCCTACGCGTACCGCCACAAGCACGGGCTGTTGACCGCGCTGGCGCAGGCGGAGCTCGTGGAGACGTCCGGCTGCCTGGCGCTGCACTGCCCCGCGGACGATCCGCTCGATCCTGCGACTGTGCCGCTCAGGCTGGTCGACCGCCGGCGCTATGGACAGTCGGCGCTGATGCTCTTCCAGCCGTGACCGGCCCGATCCCACCGACGGGGGTTGCAAGCGTGGAGGATCGGTAGTAGAACCTGCCGCATGTACGAGGGGCTGCCTCTGTAGCTCAGTTGGTAGAGCACCTCCATGGTAAGGAGGGGGTCACCGGTTCAAATCCGGTCGGAGGCTCGTTTCGGGCCCGTTCCGCACAGGGGTGACGTGGGCCCGCTTGACACGTGCCCGGCGTTCCCGTATTCCTATATGACCCTTCGGCAACGGAGTACTCTCGATGGCCAAGACCAAGGTGGTGGAGTTGGTGGCGTTGGCTTGCACGCAGCCTGACGGCTGCACGCAGCCCGACGGCCTGGAGCTTCGCAACTACACGACGACCAAGAATCGTCGCAATACGCAGGGCAAGCTTGAGCTCAAGAAGTATTGCCCCCGCTGCCGCACGCACACGGTGCATCGAGAGGCGCGCGTCAAGTAGCTGCAGAGTGGTTTGACGAGTCGGATTGAAGGCGAGCGGGCGCGGAACGAAGGCATCGGAAGGCCAGTAGCTCCAACTGGTTAGAGCGCCGGTCTCCAAAACCGGATGTTGCAGGTTCGAATCCTGCCTGGCCTGGAAGCGAGTTGAGGAAGCGATATCGTGGGTCGGATCATACAGTTCTTTCGCGAGAGCTACGGCGAGTTGCGCAAGGTGGCGTGGCCGAGCCGAGAGGAGGTCGCCAGCTCCACGAAGGTGGTGCTCGTGTCGGTCTCCCTCATTGCGCTCGCGCTGGGGCTGATCGACTTCCTGCTGTTTCAGGCGATCGATCTGGTCTTCTGAGCGGCAGCACGCGCACGGGAAACGGCTGAGGAGCGGGTTTCGAGGAATGGCGAAGGGTTGGTACGTGGTCCACACCTACTCGGGGTTCGAGAACAAGGTGCACAAGCATCTGGCGCGCCTGATCGAGTCGCCGCGCATGCACAACCACCTGTTCGACGCCAAGGTCCCGGCCGAAGAGGTCGTCGAGGTCAAGGACGGCAAGAAGAAGGTGACGTCCCGCAAGTTCCTTCCCGGCTACATCCTGGTGGAAATGGACCTTGAGGGCGACGCCTGGATGGACGTCTGCGCCGCCGTCCGGCAGATACAGGGAGTCACCGGCTTCGTGGGGGCCACCAAGAACCGCAAGCCGCAGCCCATCTCCTCCGACGAAGCGCGCGAGCTGCTGCAGAAGGCGGGAGAGATCAAGAGCGACCGCACGCTGAAGCCCAAGCAGTCGTTCGTCATCGGCGAAAGCGTGCGCATCATCGACGGGCCGTTCGACTCGTTCACCGGAGCGGTGGAGGAGATCAACGAGGAAAAGGCGAAGCTGCGGGTGATGGTGGGCATCTTCGGCCGCTCGACACCCGTGGAGCTCGACTTCATGCAGGTAGAAAAGGTCTAAAGGAGCGTAAGCGTGGCCAAGAAACGGATCGCTGCGGTGGTCAAGGTACAGGTGCCGGCGGGGCAGGCGACGCCGGCGCCGCCGGTGGGGCCGGCGCTCGGCCCGCACGGGGTGAGCGCGCCGATGTTCGTACAGCAGTTCAACGAGCGCACCAAGGGTCTGGAGCCCGGGCTCACGACCCCCGTGGAGATCACCATCTACGCCGACAAGACCTTCACCTTCGTGACCAAGACGCCGCCGGCGGCGGTGCTGATCCGCAAGGTGTGCGGGCTGGAGAAGGGCTCGGCGGAGCCGAACAAGGAAAAGGTGGCCTCCATCACACGCGCGCAGTTGCTGGAGATCGCTCAGACCAAGCGCCCCGACCTCAACGCCATCGACGATGATGCGGCCATCGCCATCATCGCCGGCACGGCGCGCAGCATGGGCGTCACGGTCGAAGCCTGAAGACCGGGCGCGGAAAAGGAGAGAACGCAATGGCACGAAACGGCAAGCGCTATCGCGCCGCCCTGGAAGCCATCGATCGGCGGCACACCTATCCGGTCGAAGAAGGTTTGAGGCTGCTGAAGGGCCTGCCCCCGGCGAAATTCGACGAGACCGTGGAGATCGCGGTCCGGGTGACCCTCAGGGGCAACCAGACGGTGCGCGACACGATGGTCCTCCCGCACAGCTTCGAGCAGGAGCAACGGATCCTGGTGTTCGCCGAAGGCGACAAGGCACGGGAGGCCGAGGAGGCCGGCGCCACGTACGTCGGCGGCCAGGAACTGATCGACAGGATCAAGGACGGCTGGCTGGAGTTCGACGTGACGGTTGCCACGCCTGACATGATGCGCAACGTCGGCAGGCTCGGCCCGATCCTGGGCCGGCGCGGCCTGATGCCCAATCCGAAGACCCGCACCGTCACCCAGGACGTCGCCGGCACCATCGCCGAGCTCAAGCGCGGCCGGGTGGAGTTTCGCGCCGATCGCACCGGTGTCGTCCACCTGCCGATCGGCAGGCTCAGCATGGACGGGCAGGCGCTGGCCGAGAACGCGCGGTCCGTGGTCGCGGAAGTGGAGCGCAAGCGGCCCGCCGACACGAAGGGCGACTTCCTTCGGAGCGTCGCGGTGTGCACGACGATGAGCCCCGGCGTGAAGGTGGCCGTATGAGCGACGGCGTAGCCACACTCCCCGAAGCCACACTTCCCGAGGGCGTCGCCGAGCGCGAGCCGCAGCAGCACAAGCGCGATGCGGTGGCACGCCTCCGCGAGATGCTTGAGCAGACGCCGAATGCCGTGTACGCGGACTACACCGGGCTGGACGTCAGCGCGATGACCGCGTTGCGGCGGGCCCTGGGCGAACAGGACTCCACCCTGCGGGTGGTGAAGAACCGGTTCATGCGGATCGCCCTCGACTCGCTGGAGTTGCCGGCTTCCGACGATTGCCTCACCGGCCCGACCGTGATTGCCACGCTGGGAGCGGAGCCGGGTGCCGCCTGCAAGGTGCTGGTGGACGTGCGCCGCGATTCGCCGCTGGTGATCAAGGGCGCGTTGGTCGACGGCCAGATCCTCGACACCGCCCAGGTGGAGGCACTGGCCGACCTGCCGCCACGCGACCAGTTGTACGCGATGCTGCTCGCCGCCATGAACGGACCGATCCGCTCGGTGGCGGGGGTCTTGCAGGGGGTGATCCGGAAGCTGGTAGGAACCCTGCAGGCCGTGGCGGACAGCCAGGCGGCCACGGACCAGCCCGGCGCAGAAGAAACAGACGGTTGAGACAGACCGACCGAAAAGCAAAGAGAACGTTTAGGAGCATACGATGGGCAAACTGACAGCAGAGCAGATCATGGACGGGATCGCGGAGATGACCGTTCTGGAGGTGTCCGACCTGGTCAAGGCCTTGGAGGACAAGTTCGGCGTGACCGCCGCGGCGCCCATGGCCGCGGTGGCAGTGGCGCCGGCCGACGCCGAAGCCGCGGAGGAAGAGGAGCAGACGGAGTTCACCGTCATACTCAAGAGCTTCGCGGACGGCAAGAAGATCCCGGTCATCAAGGAGGTTCGCGCCCTCACCGGACTCGGCCTCAAGGAGGCCAAGGAACTGGTCGAAGCCGGTGACAAGCCGGTCAAGGAGATGGTCGGCAAGGAAGAGGCCGACACGGCCAAGGAAAAGCTGGAGAGCGCTGGCGGCGTCGTTGAGCTCAAGTAGCCCGACTCCAGCACCGACCGACAACAGATCCGACGCGTCTCATCCCCGGCCTGCGCGGCCGGTCTGACAGGAGGGGTATGTATGCCCGGTACGCTTACCAAGGTCCCGCGCCAGTTCATGGGCCGTGGCTCCGACGACGTGATGGCCATGCCGAACCTCGTGGACATCCAGATCTTGTCCTACGAGCGCCTGCTGCAGCGCGAACGGCTGCGCGACGGCGAGGGGCCGGACCGGCAGGGGCTCGAAGAGGTGTTCCGCGACGTGTTTCCGATCGAGAGCCCGAATGGAGACATGGTCCTGGAGTACGCCGGCTACTCGCTCGATGAGGCGAACATCAAGTTCTCGGAGAGCGCGTGCAAGACCAAGGGACTGACGTACGCGATCCCGATCAAGGCCAAGATCAACCTGGTGTTCCTGCAGACCGGCGAAATCCGGCAGAAGGAAATCTACATGGGCGACATCCCGCTCATGACCGAGCGGGGAACCTTCATCATCAACGGCGCCGAGCGCGTGGTGGTCAGCCAGATCCACCGCTCGCCCGGCGCGATCTTCTCGCACGAGAAAGGCGTCTACGCCTCGCGGATCATCCCCTACCGCGGCTCCTGGCTGGAGTTCGAGATCGACCAGAAGAAGGAGTTGATCTACGCCAAGATCGACCGCAAGAAGCGCCTGCTCGCCACGGTGTTCCTGCGCGCGCTGGGATTCGACAGCCGCGAAGCGATCGTCGACCTGTTCTACCAGCGCACCACCATCCCGGTAACGGACGACCCGGAGGCGAAGTCGCAGCTTGTGGGCAAGATCCTGGCGCGGCCGTTGCATCGCGACGACACTCGACTCTACCGGGCCGGCGAGAAGCTCCTGTCCCACGACGTCGAGGAGCTGGTCAACCTGCAGGTGCCCGAGGTCGAGGCCATCGACTTCGACCATCCGGACAGCCTGCACTCACCCATCGTGGTCAACTGCTTCGAGCGCGAGGAGACCAGGCTGGTCCCCAGCGACGACGACGACGAGATGACCAGGGAAGACGCGGTGATCCGCGTCCATTCGGCCATCAAGCCGGGCGAGCCGGTCACGATCGACAGCGCGGAGAAGGACCTGCACAGCATGTTCTTCTCCGCGCGCCGCTACGACCTGGGGCGGGTGGGGCGCTACAAGCTCAACAAGAAGTTCGACTACGCAGAGCCGCCGGAGACGCACACGCTGGTGCCGGAGGACATCGTCAACACGATGATCATGCTCACCAAGGTCTACATCGGCGAAGGCAACGTCGACGACATCGACCACCTGGGCAACCGCCGCATCCGCTCGGTCGGAGAGCTCCTGACCAACCATCTGAAGATCGCCTTCTCCCGCATGGAGCGCATCGCCAAGGAGCGCATGTCGCTGAAGGAGGCGGACACGATCCGGCCGCAGGACTTGGTGTCGATCAAGCCGATCGTTGCCACGATCAAGGAGTTCTTCGGCTCCAGCCAGCTCTCGCAGTTCATGGAGCAGGTCAACCCTCTTGCCGAGCTGACCCACAAGAGGCGGCTGAACGCGCTCGGCCCCGGCGGCCTGTCACGGGACCGCGCCGGCTTCGAGGTGCGCGACGTCCATTACACCCATTACGGCCGCATGTGCCCGATCGAGACCCCCGAAGGGCCGAACATCGGGTTGATCGTGTCGCTGGCCAACTACACGCGCGTCAACTCCTACGGCTTCCTGGAGACCCCGTATCGCAAGGTGATCGACGGCCGCGTCACGCGCGAGATCGAGTACCTGTCGGCGATCGACGAAGAGAAGTACTTCATCGCCCAGGCCGGCGCGCCGGTCGACGATGACGGGCAGTTCACGGAAACCCTGGTGCCGGTCCGGCGGGGCGGCGACTACATCACCCGCGAGCCCGACTCCATCCAGTACATGGACGTCTCGCCCAAGCAGATCATC
The DNA here is from genome assembly GCA_965208175.1 of Spirochaetia bacterium. GTDB lineage: Bacteria > Spirochaetota > Spirochaetia > SZUA-6 > Bin103 > CATQHW01. Next base: position 1,511,777 of record CBDBOG010000003.1, read on the forward strand.
TCGGTATCCGCCTCGCTGATCCCGTTCCTGGAGCACGATGACGCAAACCGGGCTTTGATGGGATCCAACATGCAGCGGCAGGCGGTGCCGCTGATCATTCCGGAGCCGCCGCGCGTCGGTACCGGCATGGAGGAGAAGACCGCCTACGATTCCGGCGTGCTGGTGCTTGCCAGGCGGGCGGGCGTGGTCGACTACGTCAGCTCCCAGCGGGTGGAGATCCGTCCCGACGGCGCCGCCGACGGTGAGATCGACACCTACCCGATGGTCAAGTACCAGCGCACCAACCAGGACACCTGCTTCCTGCAGAAGCCGGTGTGCCGCGTCGGCGACCGGGTGGCGGCCGGCCAGGTCCTGGCCGACGGGCCGTCCACCTATGCCGGCGAGCTGGCGCTGGGCCGCAACGTGATCGTCGCCTTCATGCCGTGGAACGGCTACAACTACGAGGACGCCATCCTGGTCTCCTCGCGCGTGGTCAAGGAGGACGTGTTCACCTCCATCCACATCAAGGAATTCTCGATCGAGGTGCGCGAGACCAAGCTCGGTCCGGAGAAGATCACCCGCGACATCCCCAACACGGCCGAGGATGCCTTCGAGCACCTGGACGCCGAGGGGATCGTGCGCATCGGCGCCAAGGTAAAGTCGGGGTCGATCCTGGTCGGCAAAGTCACGCCCAAGAGCGAGACCGACTCCACGCCGGAGTTCAAGCTGTTGAACTCGATCTTCGGTGAGAAGGCCAAGGAGGTGCGCGACACCTCGCTGCGCATCCAGCACGGCGTGGAAGGCACGGTGATCGACGTCCAGCGCATGCGCCGCTCGGCCGGCGACGAGTTGAGTCCGGGAGTCGAGGAAGTGGTCAAGGTGCTGGTCGCATCCAAGCGCAAGCTGCAGGAAGGCGACAAGATGGCCGGCCGCCACGGCAACAAGGGGGTGATCGCCCGCGTGCTGCCGGAAGAGGACATGCCGTTCATGGCCGACGGCACCTCCGTGGACGTGGTGCTGAACCCGCTCGGCGTCCCGTCGCGGATGAACCTGGGCCAGATCATGGAAACCCAGCTCGGCTGGGCGGGACTGAGGCTGGACGAATGGTACGCGACCCCGGTGTTCCAGTCGGCGTCGAACGAGATGATCGAGGGCAAGCTGTCCCAGGCGGACCTTCCGTCCAGCTCCAAGATTACCCTGTACGACGGGCTGACAGGCGAACCGTTCGAGAACCCGGTCACCTGCGGCGTCATCTACATGATGAAGCTCAGCCACCTGGTCGACGACAAGATGCACTCCCGTTCCACGGGGCCGTACTCGCTGGTCACCCAGCAACCGCTCGGCGGCAAGGCTCAGAACGGCGGCCAGCGGCTCGGCGAGATGGAGGTGTGGGCGCTAGAGGCGTACGGCGCGTCAAACACGCTGCGCGAGCTGCTCACGGTCAAGTCGGATGACATGAACGGCCGCGCCAAGGTGTACGAGAGCATCGTGAAGGGTGAGCCGTTCGAGTCCGGCGGCATCCCCGAGTCGTTCAACGTGCTGGTGCAGGAGCTGCGCGGCCTGGCGCTGGACATCACGATCTTCGATGGCAAGGGCAAGCCGGTGCCGCTCACCGAGCGGGACGAGGAGCTGATCACCCGCGAGGGAGCGCGCTTCTGATGGGCGGGCTGCCGATGCGGACGGACGGATTGAGATCAGGCGGATTGAGATCAAGCGGTCCGCGGTCGCAGAGATCCGACAGGAGGGGAGAATCTCATGCGTGAGCACGACGATTTCGAGAAGATCACCATTCGCATCGCGGCGCCCGACGAGATTCGGGACTGGTCGTACGGCGAGGTGAAGAAGCCGGAGACCATCAACTACCGCACGCTTCGGCCGGAGAAGGACGGACTGTTCTGCGAGCGCATCTTCGGCACCACCAAGGAGTGGGAGTGCTACTGCGGGAAGTTCAAGTCGATCCGCTATCGCGGCGTGATCTGCGACCGCTGCGGGGTGGAGGTAACCCATCCGCGCGTGCGCCGCGAGCGCATGGGGCACATCGAGCTGGCCGCTCCGGTGTCGCACATCTGGTTCTATCGCTCGGTCCCCTCGCGGCTGGGGCTGCTGCTTGACCTGCCGATCGCGGCGCTCCGTTCGATCCTCTACTACGAGAAGTACATCGTCATCGACTCCGGCGACACCGACCTGAAGCGCATGCAGCTCCTCACCGAGGAGGAGTACCTGGAGGCGCGTGACCGGCACGCGATGGGCTTCACGGCCGGCATCGGCGCGGAGGCGATCCGCACCCTGCTGGAGTCGCTCGATCTTGACGCACTGGCCGGCGAGCTGAGGCGCAAGATGATGGAAAAGGGGATCAAGAGCGACAAGAGGCTCCTGAAGCGCATCGAAATCGTCGAGAACTTCCGTGATTCCGGCAACGACCCGGAGTGGATGGTGCTCGACGTCATTCCAGTGATCCCGCCGGAGCTGCGGCCGATGGTGCAGTTGGACGGTGGCCGCTTCGCGACCTCCGACCTGAACGACCTCTACCGGCGCGTGATCAACCGCAACAACCGCCTCAAGCGGCTCCTCGCCCTGGACGCGCCCGACATCATCATCCGCAACGAGAAGCGCATGCTGCAGGAGGCCGTGGACGCGCTGTTCGACAACTCCAAGAAGAAGCGGGTCGTCAAGGGTGCCGCCAACCGGCCGCTGAAGTCCCTGTCCGACATGCTGCGCGGCAAACAGGGACGCTTCCGGCAGAACCTGCTGGGCAAGCGCGTGGACTACTCGGGCAGGTCGGTGATCGTGGTGGGCCCGGAGCTCAAGCTGCACCAGTGCGGGCTGCCCACCAAGATGGCGCTGGAACTGTTCAAGCCCTTCATCATGAAGAAGCTGGTGGAGGACGACGTCGTCTACAACATCAAGAAGGCCAAGACGCTGGTGGAGGAGGAGACTCCGGAGGTGTGGGCGGTCCTGGAGGAGGTCGTCAGCGAACACCCGGTCCTCCTGAACCGGGCCCCCACCCTGCACCGGCTGGGGATCCAGGCCTTCGAGCCGGTGCTGGTCGAGGGCAAGGCGATCAAGCTGCATCCGCTGGTGTGCGCGGCCTTCAACGCCGACTTCGACGGCGACCAGATGGCCGTGCACGTGCCGCTCACGCCCGACGCGCAGATCGAGAGCTGGACGTTGATGCTGTCCAGTCAGAACCTGCTCGACCCGGCCAACGGCTCGCCGATCGTGGTGCCGACCCAGGACATGATCCTGGGCATCGCCTACCTGACCGGCTCGCGTGACGGCGTCGCCGGCGAGGGCAAGCATTTCTCCACTTCCGCGCAGGTGCTGCGGGCGGTGGACGCGCGTTCGGTCAACTACCACGCCAGGATCAAACTCAAGCTGGGCGACGAGTACGTGGAGACCACGCCCGGGCGGGTCCTGCTGAACGCGGACCTCCCCGACGAGATGGAGTTCATCAACGAGCAGCTCGACGACGGCAAGCTGCGCAAGCTGATCTCGGACTGCTACCGCGACCACGGCCCGCACGTCACCGTGCAGGCGCTGGATACCATCAAGGAGCTGGGATTCCACTACGCGACGAAATTCGGCGCGACCATCGGTATGGAGGACATCCTGGTTCCGGCCTCGAAGCCCGAGCTCATCGATCGCGCCAGCCACCAGGTGGAGGAGATCCACCACCAGTACCTGCAGGGCCACATCACCAACGAGGAGCGTTACAACCGCGTCATCGAGGTCTGGAGCACCACCAACGACGACATCACCAACGAGCTGATGGCGGAGCTGGAGTCGGACCGGCATGGCTTCAATCCCATGCACGTGATGGAGGCGTCCGGCGCGCGGGGTAGCCGGCAGCAGATCCGCCAGCTCGCCGGCATGCGCGGACTGATGGCCAACCCGTCCGGCGAGATCATCGAGCTGCCGATCCGCAGCAACTTCAAGGAGGGGCTGTCGGTGATCGAGTTCTTCATCTCGACCAACGGCGCCCGCAAGGGGCTGGCCGACACGGCGCTCAAGACGGCCGACGCCGGCTACCTGACGCGCCGCCTGGTGGACATCGCCCAGGACGTGGTGGTGAGCGAGGACGATTGCGGCACGATCAACGGCATCGACCGGCAGGCCATCAAGGACGGTGAGGACATCGTCGAGCCGCTGCGCGACCGCATCGCCGGGCGCTTCACCCTGGACCGGGTCAGGCACCCGATTTCGGGTGCGGTCATCGTCGACTTCAACGAGGAGATCACCGACGAGCTCGCGGAGCACATCGAGCAGATCGGCATCGAGACCGTGCGCATCCGCACGGTGCTGACCTGCGAGTCCAAGCGCGGCGTCTGCCGCAAGTGCTACGGCCGCAATCTCGCGTCGAACCGAGCCGTCGAGATCGGCGAGGCGGTAGGCATCGTCGCGGCGCAGTCGATCGGGCAGCCGGGCACGCAGTTGACGATGAAGACCTTTCACATCGGTGGCGCGGCGACCCGGGTCAGCGAGGAGAACCGGGTGTACCTCCCGTATCCGTGCGTGATCAGGGAGATTCACGGCAACGTCGTGGAGCTGGACAACGGCAACCGGCTGTTCACACGCAAGGGACACCTGATCGTCAACCGTGTGCTGCAGCAGATCACGCTCGACTCCGGCGACGAGCTCATGGCGACCGAAGGCCAGCAGGTGCTGGCCGGCGATTCGCTGGTGGGCCGCAACGGCGACCGCATCAACGCGACCGAGATCGGCTACGTGCACCGCATCGGCGATCGGGTGCTGATCACCGCCCAGCCGCGCCGCGTCGACATCCGCAACGGCTCCGAGCTGATGGTCGGGACCGAGCAGATCGTCCCCGAGGACGAGACCATGGCCTACTTCGACCCGTTCGCCGAGCCGATCATCGCCGAGGTGAGCGGCACGGTACGGTTCGACGACATCGTGCTCGGTACCACGCTGCGCGAGGAGATCAACGAGGACACCGGCAAGATCGAGAAGAAGATCACCGAATTCTCGGCCGAGACCCTGCAGCCGCGCCTCGTGGTGGAGACCGAGGATGGCCAGGAAGCCGTCTACTACCTGCCCGGCTCCGCCTATCTGAACGTTTCGGAGGGGGATGAGGTCAAGGCCGGGCGCACGCTGGCCAAGCTGCTCAAGGAGAGCGTCAAGACCCGCGACATCACCGGCGGTCTGCCGCGCGTCGGCGAGCTGTTCGAGGCGCGGCGGCCCCGGAATCCCGCCGTGCTGGCCAAGATCGACGGCATCGTGTACTTCCGCGGCATCACGAAGGGCAAGCGCGTGCTCGCGGTCGAAGACTCCTTCGGGGACGAACACAAGCACGCGGTACCCATGGGCAAGCATCTGCTGGTGCGGGACGGCGACACCGTGGAGGCCGGCGAGCCGCTCTGTGAGGGGCAGACCGATCCGCACGACGTGCTGGCGATCCTGGGCGAGAACGCGCTGCAGGCGTATCTGGTCAACGAGATTCAGGAGGTCTACCGGCTGCAGGGCGTGCGCATCAACGACAAGCACATCGGCATGATCATCCGACAGATGATGAAGAAGGTGGAGATCGTGTCGGTGGGCGACACGGAGTTCATCTTCGGCCAGCAGGTCGATCGGCACCGGTTCCGCACGGAGAACGAGAAGGTGATTCAGGAAGGCGGTCAGCCGGCGGTTGCGCAGCCGATGCTGCTCGGCATCACGCGGGCTTCGCTGAACATCGACTCGTTCATATCCGCGGCCTCGTTCCAGGAGACCACGCGGGTGCTTACCAACTCCGCGATCGCCGGGTCCTCGGACTATCTGCGCGGTCTGAAGGAGAACGTCATCATCGGCAACCAGATTCCGGCGGGTACCGGCATCCGCGCGTATCGGGACGTCAAGCTGTTCGACGAGAACATGGAGAACCTGGACATCACCGTGGAGCGGATCCTGGCCCAGAAGCGCAAGGAGCAGGAGGAGCGCGAGGCGCAGATCCGCGCCGAGATGATGTCCGAGGAGTTGGGCGATCTGGTGAGCGAGGTGCCTACCGCCTGATTTCTGGCCGACCTGACTCCCTGCCGACCGGCGGCGTGCGCGGACCCCGTTTGACTTGACGAGCCCGTTTGACGAGCTCCGCTTGACGTGTCGCGCCGTCGCTCGGTACGTTCTGGGGCAAGCAAGCCCCGAAGCGGAGGCGGCGGGCCATCGTGCCCGCTGCCGTCGCGGGAAAAGGAAGGTCGGGGGTACTTGACTGTCCGTGCCGAAGGCGCGTATGGTAGTGGCTCGGTTTCTATCAAGCCGTAGACACCTGCGGTCAGCCTGAGTCGCATGTCGGCGGTTCCGCCGGCAGGCAGTTCCGCCGGAAGGACTGGTGTACCCGTGAAGTGGGCGGTTCGTTGGAGTGTGGTAGTTCGAGTATGAGGAGTCAGGAGTGCCGACGATAAACCAGCTTGTCCGGAACGGACGCAAGCGCAGCACCAAGACCAGCAAGAGTCCTGCGCTCCAGTCATGCCCGCAGAAGCGCGGTGTATGCACGAGGGTGATGATCGTCACCCCGCGCAAGCCGAACTCCGCTTTGCGCAAGGTGGCGCGCGTGCGTCTGGTTTCGGGGGTCGAAGTGACCGCCTACATTCCCGGGATCGGGCACAACCTGCAGGAGCACTCCGTCGTTCTGATCCGGGGCGGGCGCGTCAAGGATCTGGCGGGTGTCCGCTACCACGTGGTACGCGGGGCCAAGGATACGCTCGGTGTCGACGATCGGCGTCGCGCGCGATCGAAGTACGGCACCAAGCGGCCGAGGTCCTGAGGGCCGTATACGGACAGTTCGTAGCGGGATAATTCAGGGAGTTCACGGAAATGCCCAGACGTAGCGTAAGTACGCAGCGGCGCGACGTGCGCGATGCGCGATTTCGCGACCCGCTTGCGGGACGGTTCATCAACAGCATGCTGCTGCGCGGCAAGAAGTCGCTGGCGGCGCGCACGTTCTATCAGGCGCTCGACTTCCTTGACGGCAAGGGAGAGGGAGATGCGATCGAGATGTTCCACAAGGCGGTGGACAACATCAAGCCGATGCTGGAAGTGAAATCGCGGCGCGTGGGAGGATCCACCTACCAGGTGCCGGTGGAGGTTCGCGAAGACCGCCAGGTCGCGCTCGCGATCCGCTGGCTGCTACAGTTCGCGCGTGCCCGTCGCGGGCGCACCATGGCCGAGCGGCTGGGAGCCGAGTTCCTGGACGCCTACAACAACACCGGCTCGGCTGCCAAGAAGAAAGAGGACACGCATCGGATGGCCGAAGCCAACAGGGCGTTCGCCCACTACCGCTGGTAGCACGGCATCGCTGGCAGGCGGCAGGTCACAGGTAGGGCACCGATGGCGGAACGGACGAATCGGCGTGGAACGGCGCGGTCGCAGCCACTGAACAGGACGCGAAACATCGGCATCATGGCGCACATCGATGCCGGCAAGACCACCACGACCGAGCGCATGCTCTATTACACCGGGCGCAAGCACAAGCTTGGAGAAGTGCACGACGGCCAGGCCGAAATGGACTGGATGGAGTTGGAAAAGGAGCGCGGCATCACCATCACCGCCGCCGCCACCTCCTGTCCTTGGCGGGATCACGATATCAACATCATCGACACGCCCGGGCACGTGGACTTCACGGTGGAGGTGGAGCGATCGCTGTGTATCCTCGACGGTGCCGTGGCGGTCTTCTGCGCGGTCGGCGGCGTGGAGCCACAGAGCGAGACGGTGTGGAAGCAGGCTACTCGCTACAAGGTCCCTCGGATCGTGTTTGTCAACAAGATGGATCGCACGGGGGCGCGTTTCGCCGATGTCGTGGATGAGTTGCACGACAAGCTCGGCGCCGACGCGGTCCCCATCCAGATTCCGGTGACGGAAGGCCCCGGCTTTTCAGCCCTCATCGACCTGGTTGCCATGCAGCTCGTCGAGTGGGAGGAATCCGGTCAGGGTACGGAGTACCGCGCCCGGCCGATTCCGGCCGATCTCCTTCCGACTGCCGAAGGGCACCGCATCGAACTTCACGAGAAGCTCGCCGACCACGACGACTCGTTCATGGAGGAGTACCTGGACGGCGCCGACATCTCCCGGGAGCGTGTGCAGCAGGTGATCAGGAAGGCCACCTGCGCCGGCGAGCTGTTTCCGGTGCTGTGCGGCGCGGCGTTCAAGAACAAGGGAGTCCAGTTGCTCCTCGACGCGGTCGTCGACTATCTGCCTTCGCCTCTGGACAAGGAGCCGGTGTCGGGCATTCGGCCTGCCGACGGTGAGTATGTCGATCGCAAGCCCTCCGATGACGAGCCGTTCTCGGCGATGGCCTTCAAGGTCACCACGGACCCGTACGTGGGCCGGCTCACCTATGTGCGCGTCTACTCGGGCGTGTTGCCGTCGGGATCGTACGTGTTCAATGCGACCGCCGATGTGCGCGAACGCGCCACGCGCATCCTGCGTATGCACGCCAATCGCCGCGAGGAGGTCGATGCCCTGCGTACCGGCGACATCGCGGCCCTGGTAGGCGCGCGGCGCACGACCACCGGCGACACGCTGTGCGACGCCGACGCCCGGTTGCTGCTCGAATCGATGGTGTTCCCCGACCCCGTCGTGTCCATCGCCATCGAGCCGAAGTCGAAGGCCGAGTCCGACAAGCTCGGCTTGGCCCTGCGCGCGTTGTCCGAGGAGGATCCGACCTTCCACGTGCGCTACGACGCGGAAGTCGGCCAGACGATCATCTCCGGGATGGGCGAGTTGCATCTGGACGTGCTGGTACAGCGTCTGTTGCGCGAGTACTCGGTCGACGCCGATGTCGGACGGCCGGAGGTTGCCTACCGTGAGGCGCTCACCCGGGCGGCCGAATCCGAAGGGCGTTTCGTGCGCCAGACCGGGGGCCGCGGTCAGTACGGTCACGTCGTGATGCGGTTCGAGCCGTTGCCGCCGGGTGCCGGGTTCGTGTTCGAGAGCAAGATCATAGGCGGCGCCGTGCCCAAGGAGTACATTCCCGCCGTGCAGAAGGGTGTCGCCCAGGCCAAGGAGACCGGCTCGGTCGCCGGCTATCCCATGGTTGACTTTCGAGCCGTGCTGCTCGACGGCTCCTACCACGAGGTCGACTCCAGCGAGGTGGCCTTCAGCGTGGCGGCCACGATGGCGTACCACGAAGCGGTGCGCCGCGCCGGGCCGGCGATTCTGGAGCCGATCATGGATGTCGAGGTATGCGCGCCCGATGAGCACCTGGGAGACGTGATCGCGGACCTGGGCGCCCGTTCGGGCCAGATCGGATCCGTGGACGACCGTTTCGGCGGCAAGGTCGTCACCGCCGCCGTGCCCCTGCGGTGCATGTTCGGATATGCTACCGCGCTGCGTTCGATGACCAGCGGGCGCGGCAACCATACGATGCAGTTCGCTGCCTACCGCCGCGTGCCCGCTGCGGTCCAGGAAGAGATCATTCAGCGCGCAGGACGCGCTTCGGAGCGGAACCAGACTCCCGTAGCTTGAGGAGTCCAGGGTTCGTCGAGGAGAACAGGCCAAGGAGACACAAGGGATGGCAAAGGAGAAATTCGATCGCACCAAGCCGCACATGAACGTCGGGACCATCGGTCACGTCGACCATGGAAAGACGACGCTGACTGCGGCAATCACCCAGTACTGCGCCAACAAGTACGGCGACAAGGTGATGACCTACGACCAGATCGACAACGCGCCCGAAGAGAAGGCGCGTGGCATCACGATCAACACCCGGCACGTCGAGTATCAGAGCGAGGATCGGCACTACGCCCACGTCGACTGCCCGGGGCACGCCGACTACATCAAGAACATGATCACGGGAGCCGCGCAGATGGACGGTGCCGTGCTGGTCGTGTCGGCGCCGGACTCGGTCATGCCGCAGACGCGTGAGCACATCCTGCTTGCCCGTCAGGTGGAGGTTCCTTCGATCATCGTGTTCCTCAACAAGGTCGACATGGTGGACGACGAGGAGCTCCTCGAGCTGGTGGAGGAGGAGATCAAGGATGTCCTCAACCAGTACGACTTCCCGGGCGACGACACGCCGATCATCAAGGGATCCGCCCTGGCCGCGATGGAGAATCCGGGCGACGAGGACGCGAACCAGCCGATCGAAGAGCTGCTCACGGCCATGGATGCGTACTTTCCGCTGCCGGAGCGTGACGTGGATCAGGACTTCCTGATGCCGATCGAGGACGTCTTCTCGATCGCCGGTCGGGGCACGGTCGTGACCGGCCGCGTCGAGAGCGGCCGAATCAAGGTCGGCGAGACGGTGGAGATCGTCGGGATCAAGGAAACCGACAAGACCGTGGTGACCGGTGTCGAGATGTTCAACAAGCTGCTCGACGAAGGGCAGGCCGGCGACAACATCGGCGCCTTGCTGCGCGGTGTGGAGCGCAGTGACGTCGAGCGCGGCCAGGTGCTGGCCAAGCCCGGCTCCATCACGCCGCACAGGCAGGTGAAGGCGCAGGTGTACGCGCTCACCAGAGAAGAGGGAGGGCGCCACTCTCCGTTCTTTGCCGGCTATCGTCCGCAGTTCTATTTCAGGACGACCGACATCACCGGCAGCGTCACGCTCCCGGAAGGCAAGGAAATGGTCATGCCGGGCGACAGTACGGAGCTGAACATCGATCTGATCAACACGATTGCGGTCCAGCGCGGGCTGCGGTTCGCCATTCGCGAAGGCGGACGCACCGTCGGCGCCGGCGCCGTGACCGAGATTCTGGACTGAGGCGACAGGGGAGACTGGCTGGTACCGGGCGATGGCTACGGAACGGATTCGGGTGCGCTTGCGCGGGTTCGACATAGAGCTCGTGGATCAAAGTTCACGGGCGATCGTGCAGACCGTGCAAAAGGCGGGGGCGCGCGTCGCGGGTCCGATCCCGCTGCCGACCCGGATCAACAAATTCACGGTGCTCCGATCCCCGCACGTCTACAAGAAGTCGCGTGAGCAGTTCGAAATGCGGACTCACAAGCGGCTCATCGACATCCTGGAGCCAAGTAGCGCCGTCATGGATGCGCTGATGAAGCTTGAGCTGCCGGCCGGCGTCGACGTCGAGATCAGGCAGTAGGGAGCGTGCGGCGTGGTAGCGGTAGTTGGCGTCAAGGTGGGAATGACGCAGGTATTCGACGATGCGGGGGCGGCGCGCCCGGTGACGCTGGTGCGAGTCGAACCAAATGTCGTGATCGGCACGCGCGTTGCCGCAGGTGACGGGTATGACGCCGTCGTGCTGGGCTGGGGGACGGCTCGCAAGCGGCGGTTGACGAAGCCGTTTGCCGGTCAGTTTCCGGAGGGCATCGATCCGACGCGACGCATCATGGAGTTGCGCGGCTTCGACGGGGAGTTCGAGGTCGGGAAGCCGCTGGACCTGTCCATCTTTTCCGACCGGCGCTTTGTGGACGTCCAGGGCGTGTCGCTCGGGAAGGGTTTTCAGGGCGTGATCAAGCGTCACGGGTTTCGGGGCGGCCGCGCGACGCACGGCTCCAAGTTCCATCGCGCCGGCGGGTCCACCGGGCAGTCGGCGTGGCCGTCGCGGGTGCTGAAGGGCACACGCATGGCGGGGCGCATGGGTGGCCGGCGTGCCACGGTGCAGAACCTCGAGCTGCTGCGCATCGACCAGGAGCGGCGGCTGCTGATGATCGCCGGACCGATTCCCGGCCGCCGCGGCGGGCATGTGTTGGTGGCGAGCGCGAAAAAGAAGCAGGGCGGCCGGAATGGGAGTGCGGAGTGAAGGTTCCGGTTTTGGGCTCGGACGGCAATCCTTCCGGAGAGATCGAGTTGGACGACCGGGTCTTCGACATCGAGATCTCGGACGGGGCCATCCATACGGCGCTGCGCAATGAGCTTGCCAATCAGCGCGTCGGCACGGCGGCGACCAAGCGCCGCGGCCAGGTGCGCGGCGGTGGCCGCAAGCCCTACCGGCAGAAGGGTACGGGGCGGGCACGCGCGGGATCGAGGCGATCACCGCTGTGGGTCGGCGGCGGCATCACCTTTGGCCCGCAGCCGCGCGACTACCGGTATCGGATACCGCGCAAGGTGAAGCGACTGGCCATACGTTCGGTGCTCACGTCCAAATGCCGGGGGAACCAGCTGATGGTGGTCGACGGCGTGCAGTCCGCTTCGGGCCGCACCCGTGAGCTCGCGGCGACGATCGATGCCCTGTCGCCGGGACTGAAGACCGTGTTGGTGTTGGGCGCCGACGACCCGATGACGCGGCGCGCGGGACGCAATCTGTCTTCCTTGCGCATTCTTTCCAGCCAACGGCTCCGGGTGCACGAACTGCTGTACGGAGACCGGGTGCTGCTGCAGCGCGAAGCCGTGGCGCGATTGAACGCCGGATACGGCGGCGCAGATCTGGAGGCCGACGATGGCGGGTGAGATTATCCTCGAGCCGCTGGTGACCGAGAAATCCAACTCCTTGCGCGAGGCGGGCAAGTACAGCTTCCGCGTTGATCCGCGCGCCTCCAAGCAGCAGGTGCTCGCGGAGGTGCGGCGGCTGTTCGACGTCAAACCGGTTCGCTGCAACATCATCAATGTCCCCCGCAAGCCGAAGCGAGTTCGCTACCGGCGGGGTTACACGGCCTCATGGAAGAAGGCGATCGTGACCCTGTCCGGTGACCAGACCATCGAAATCTTCGAGGGCGTCTGATGCCGGTACGGAACCGCAAGCCGACGACGCCGTCGTCCCGCACTACGACCGTTCGCGATTATTCCGAGCTGAGCGATGAGAGGCCGGAGAAGCGCCTCACCGAAGCCCGTCCCTATCGCGCCGGCCGCTCCAAGGGGCGGATCAGCGTTCGCCGCAAGGGCGGTCAGCACAAGCGCCAGTACCGCATGGTAGATTTCAAACGGGACAACCACGGCGTGCCGGGTACGGTTCATTCGATCCAGTACGATCCGAACCGCAGCGCGGATCTGGCGCTGGTGGTGTTTGCCGACGGGGACAAGCGTTACCTCCTGTCGCCGCGCGGCCTGCGCGTCGGCGCGACCGTGCAGAGCGGTCCCGGCGCGCCGATCGAGATCGGCAATGCCCTGCCGATCGGTGACCTGCCGCTGGGTATCGCCATCCACAATGTGGAGTTGACGCCGGGACGCGGCGGCCAACTGGTGCGTGCCGCAGGCAATAGCGCCACCCTGGTCGCGAGGGAGGGCGAGTACGCGACGGTGCGGCTGCCATCCGGGGAGACCCGTCTGGTCCATGTACGCTGCATGGCCTCCATCGGCGAGATCGGCAACCCCGATCATATGAACGTTTCGCTTGGCAAGGCCGGCCGGGCTCGCTGGATGGGGCGGCGGCCAAAGGTTCGCGGAGTGGCGATGAACCCAGTCGACCACCCGCACGGCGGCGGCGAGGGCAAGGCGTCCGGAGGGCGCCATCCGGTATCCCCCTGGGGGAAGTTGACGAAGGGGATGAAGACGCGGAACAAGCGCAAGCGGTCAGGCGACTTCATCGTCAGCAGACGCCGATGACCACGCGCGAGACCGGAAGGATGACGAGGTAGATTATGTCACGATCGATCAAGAAAGGGCCGTTCGTGTCGCCGGGTCTGTTCAAGCGGGTGATCGAGGCCTCCAAGTCCTCCGGCAAGCAGATGGTCAAGACGTATTCGCGCTGCTCGACGATCATCCCGCAGATGGTCGGGATGACCATCTCGGTCTACAACGGCAAGAATTGGATTCCGGTCTACATCACGGAGAACCTGGTGGGGCACAAGCTCGGCGAGTTCGCTCCGACGCGGGTATTTCGAGGGCACGCGGGCTCAGACCGCAAGGCGGTGCGGCGCTGATGGTCAGGGGCAAGCAAGGCTACACGGCCCACAGCAAGTTCCTGCGTATTTCGCCGAGCAAGGTGCGCCCCCTCGCCGATCTGGTTCGTCGCCAGCCCTATGCCGAGGCGCTGGCGCTACTGGAGACGATGCCGCACAAGGGCGCCGCGCTCCTGCGCAAGACGATCAAGTCGGCCGGCGACAACGCACTGTTTCAAAATGAGGATCTCGACGAGGAGACGCTGTACGTCCGCGAGCTGCAGGTGCTCGACGGTCCGCGCCTGAAGCGCATCTGGGTGCGCGGGCGCGGCCGAGCAGATCGCCAGGTGAGCCGCCTCTGCCATATCTCGGTAGCGGTGGAGGAGATGAGCTAGTATGGGACAGAAGGTCAATCCGACCGGGCTGCGCATGGGGATCAACCAGTCATGGCGCAGCAAGTGGTACGTGGACCCGCGCGAATACGCGGCGACGCTTCACGAGGATCTGTCGTTGCGCAAGACGATCGACACCGCTCCGGAGACGCGCGGCGCGGACATCGCCCAGGTGGAGATCATCCGCCATCCTCAGCGCATCGCACTGATCATCCACACCGGTCGCCCCGGCGTCGTGATCGGAGCCAAGGGGCAGAACATCGAGCGGCTGGGTTCCAAGCTGCAGCGCCAGGTCGGCAAGAAGATCCAGATCAAGATCAAGGAGATCCAGCGGCCCGAGACCAACGCCCAGTTGATCGCGATGAACATCGCGCGCCAGTTGCGAGGGCGGGCGTCGTTCCGGCGGGTCATGAAGATGGCGATCAACAACGCGATGCGCGCCGGCGTACAGGGCATCAAGATCCGGGCCGGTGGACGGTTGAACGGCGCGGAGATGTCGCGCGTCCAGCAGTACAAGGAGGGACGCATCCCGTTGCACACGTTCCGCGCCGACATCGAGTACGGATTCTCCGTGGCTATCACCACGGTCGGAACGCTGGGCATCAAGGTATGGGTCTTTCACGGCGAGGTGTTTGGCCGCGACAAGAAGGACGACGCGGGGCTGCTCCTGAAGCGGCAGCGCGGCCGTGAGGAGGCAGCGTAACCGATGCTGGCTCCAAAGCGGGAGAAGTTTCGCAAGCGCCAGCGCGGCGGGCCGCTACGGCGCGGCGGGGAGCGCCAGCAGGAATTGGCGTTCGGGGATTTCGGTCTGATCGCGCTCGAACACAAGTGGATCACCAACCGGCAGATCGAGGCCGCTCGGGTGGCCATGACCCGGCACGTGAAACGGGGTGGCAAGGTATGGATACGGATCTTTCCCGACATGCCTTACACCATGAAACCTGCCGAAACGCGCATGGGGAAGGGCAAGGGCAACGTGGAGTACCACGTCGCGCCGGTCAGACGCGGTACGGTCATGTTCGAGCTCGCCGGCGTGGAGACCGATCTGGCGCGGGAAGCGCTCACGCTGGCCGGCAGCAAGCTGCCGATCAAGACGACGATCTGTGCGCGCGGCAGCGTGTTCGCACCACAGGCATGAGGACGGCGTTGGCATGAGGACAGCGTTGGTATGAGGACGGTGGCGTGAAGGAACAGTATGGTGAGCTCGCCTACCCGGAGCTGCTGCTCAAGCATGACGAGCTGGTGTCGGAGTACCGCAAGGCACGGTTCGACACGGTGGTCGGCCACCTGGACAATCCGGTCAGTGTCCGCGTGCTGCGCCGAAGGCTGGCTCGCGCCAAGACCATAATCAATGAGTACGAGCTGGGGATTCGACAGCGATGAATGGAACGGGATGAGTAGCACGGGATGAGTAGCACGGAACGTCTTCGCGTACTGGCAGGAACGGTAGTCTCGGATCGCATGGACAAGACGATCGTGGTCCTGGTCAGTTCCCAGAAGCGCCATCCGATGTACGAGAAATACATCCGCAGGTCCAAGCGCGTGAAAGCGCACGATGCGGACAACGCCTGCCGCATCGGCGACCGCGTCCGGGTCGTGGAATCGCGGCCGCTGAGTCGCGACAAGCGGTGGCGGCTGCTGGAGATCTTGGAACGGAGCAGCTGATGGTACAGGCGATGAGCTATCTCAACGTCGCGGACAACTCGGGCGCCAAGCGCGTGCAGTGCATCAAGGTACTCGGCGGCACGCGCCACGTAAGCGCCGGGGTCGGCGATCGGATCGTGGTGACGGTCAAGACCGCGATACCGTCCGCCACGGTACGCAAGGGCACGGTAGTGCGGGCGGTGATCGTGAGGACACGGAAGGAGACGCGCCGAGTCGACGGCTCATACATCCGCTTCGACGACAACGCCTGCGTCCTGATCGACGAGGCCGGCAATCCGTCCGGAAAGCGTATCTTCGGTCCGGTCGCGCGGGAGTTGCGCGATCGTGACTACATGAAGATCGTCTCCCTGGCACCGGAGGTGCTGTAACATGGCGCGCAAGCGTGGAGCCGGCCGCGCGCAGGTGCGGGTACGACTGCGCCGTGATGACCAGGTGGTGGTGATCGCCGGCAGGGAGCGGGGCAAGACCGGCCGCGTGTTGCGCATCGACATCGATCGGCAGCAGGTGGTCGTGGAGGGCCTCAACCTGGTGAAGAAGGCGATACGACCCACTCAGCAGCGCCAGCAGGGAGGCATCTCCGAGATCGAGGCGCCGATCCACCTGTCGAACGTGATGTTGAGCACGCCGGAGGGACGCTCGAGGATCCGGTATGAGACCGGTGGTGCCGGTGCCTCCGGCGGGGGCAGCAGCGGTGAGGGCACTCGCCGCGTCGCCGCGCGTACGGGGCAGGAGCTGTGAGCAAGAACAAAGCCGGCAATGGAACGGCAAGCGGGAACGGCGACGCCAGGGGCGGGTACATGCCGCGTCTGCGCGCCCTGTACCGGGATACGGTTGCGCCGGCGCTGATCGAGGAGTTCAGCTACGACAGCGTCATGCAGGTCCCCAGGCTGACCAAGGTCCTGCTGAGCATGGGCGTCGGCATGGCTCCCACCAATCGCCAGCTCCTCGACACCGCGGTCAACGAGCTCACGCTGATCGCCGGCCAGCGGGCGGTGACCACGCGCGCGCGGCGCTCGATCGCGGCGTTCAAGATCCGGGCCGGGATGGAGATCGGCGCGATGGTGACCCTTCGTGGCGACCGCATGCTGGAGTTCCTCGATCGTTTCGTGAACGTGGCCGTGCCCCGCATCAAGGACTTCCGTGGTCTGTCCCCCAACTCATTCGACGGAAGAGGCAACTACTCGGTGGGCGTCGATGAACAGATCATCTTTTCCGAGATCGACTACGATCGCATCGACTCGATTCATGGACTCAACGTCACCATCGTTACCTCGGCGCATACCGACCGGGAGGGCCGCAGTCTTCTCGCCGGATTGGGAATGCCGTTCCGCACCGAGTGACGGACTGCACGGCGGTGAAGAGGATCACGATGGTACGGACCGCGACCGGCGGGCAGGACGGAGTCCGCGCCCGCGCATGGACGATGGAGGTATAAGGTGGCACGCAAGGCACTGATCGTGCGCGCGCAGCGCAAACCCAAGTTCTCGACACGCAAGGTCAACCGGTGCCGCTGCTGCGGGCGGCCACGGGGCTATCTGCGTCGTTTCGAGATGTGTCGGATCTGCTTCAGAGATCTCGCCAGCCGGGGACTGATACCCGGCGTGACGAAGTCGAGCTGGTAGCCCCATGGGTGTGACCGATCCGGTAGCGGACATGCTGGCCAAGATCCGCAACGCGGGCATGGCCGGCCACGAGAGCGTGGATATCGTACCCTCGAAGTTCAAGTTGGAGATCGTCAAGACGTTGAAGACCGAGGGCTACGTGCGCAACTTCAAGCGCGCCGGCCAGGACGGTCAGGGACCGGTGCGCGTGTTCCTCAAGTACGACGACCAGCGCAGGCCGGTCATCCGCGGAATGCAGCGGATCTCGAAGCCGGGGCGCCGGGTGTATCGGAGCTATCGCACCATGCCTCGCATCCTGAACGGATATGGGACACTGATCGTCTCCACCTCGTCGGGCGTGATCACCGGCCGCAAGGCCGCTCAGCAACAGGTCGGCGGCGAGCTGATCTGCAGCGTGTGGTAGCCGGATGTCACGCATAGGAGTGCTGCCGATTCCGGTGCCGACGGGAGTCGAAGTAGCGGTGCATGACAGCCAGGTGGACGTTGCCGGTCCCAAGGGCACGCTCAGCACGTCGTTGCCCGATGTCGTGCGGGTCGATGTCGCGGACGGAACGGTCGCAGTCAGCCGAGCCGACGATGAACGGTCCTCGCGGGCGGTGCACGGTCTGACCCGCAACCTGATCGCCAACATGGTGACCGGGGTGTCGACCGGGTTCACGCGGGAGCTTCTCATCAACGGGGTGGGGTACCGTGCGGAGGTTCAGGGGACGACGCTGGTCGTCGACGCCCGCTACTCGCGGCCGGTCCAGTTGCAGATTCCGGCCGACCTCGCCGTTCAGGTGGAGGGCGGCAATCGTATCCAGATCTCCGGCGTCGACAAACAGCGTGTCGGCCAGTTCGCCTCGGATGTCCGGTCGATACGGCCGCCGGAACCGTACAAGGGCAAGGGCATCCGCTACGCGGACGAGCACGTGCGCCGCAAGGTAGGAAAGTCGGCCGTGGGAGGTGCCGACTGATGGGTGCGCCGGCCAAGGTGGTGCGTCGTCTTCGGCGCAAGCGGAGCATTCGTGGTAAGGTGCGCGGCACCGCCGTGCGGCCGCGGATGACGGTTTTCAAGAGCAACCGATACACCTACGTTCAGGTGATCGACGACGACGCGGAGCGTACCGTGGTGGCGGTTTCGAATCGGGAAGCGGCGGTCGACGTGCCCAACCGGGTGACCGACCTCGGCCGGCTCGGTGAGCTCGCGGGCGAACGATTGCGCGCGAGCGGGATACGGAGTGTGGTGTTCGATCGCAACGGCTATCCCTATCACGGCAAGATCAAGGCGATCGCGGACGGCGCACGCAAGTCCGGCATCGCACTGTAGGATTCGAGGGGTAACGGTGGGCGACAGAGACCGGGAACGCGGCGACCGGGGTGAGGGATTCGAGAAACTCGTTCGCCTCAACCGAATTGCCAAGGTAGTGAAGGGAGGCCGCAGATTCTCGTTTTCTGCGGTGATGGTGGTCGGTGACCGCAACGGCCATGTCGGTGTCGGGTTCGGCAAGGCTGCCTATGTGGCCGACGCCATTCGCAAGGGTTCGGAACGGGCGCGGCGCAACATGGTGAGAGTTCCGATGCGGGGCGGCACTCTGCCGCACCAGGTCAACGGTGTGTTCAAGGGGGCGAAGGTGCTGCTGAAGCCCGCGGCTCCGGGAACCGGCGTGATTGCCGGCGGTCCGGTGAGGGCGGTGCTCGAGGCGGCCGGCGTGCGTGATGCGCTCAGCAAGTCGCTGGGCTCGCAGAACTCGATGAACCTGGTGAAGGCCGTGTTTCAGGGCCTGGGTCAGATCATGGAAGCCTCGGAAGTTGCCGCCCGCCGTGGCAAGACCGTTTCGGAGCTGTGGCGATAGTGGCTGCCATCGGCACCGAAGGCCCCCTGCGGCTCACCGACGGCGCGCGCGTGCGCGTGACGCTCGCCCGGAGCGTTATCGGGCGCAGCCCCAGGCATCGGGCCACGGTTGAGGCGCTCGGGTTGCGCGGCATCGGCTCGTCCGCCGAGCACACCGCCACCGCGCCGATCATCGGCATGATCCGCAAGGTGCGCTACCTGCTTGCGATCGAGGAGATCTCATGAGCGAATCTGACAGCACCGTGGATGCGCCGCGGGTACGCCGGCCGGCCGGCGCCGTACGCAAGCGACGCGTCGTCGGCCGCGGCTCGGCGAGCGGGCATGGCGGCACCTCGGGACGTGGAACGAAAGGACAGCGGGCCCGCGCCGGCAGTGGCGTTCGCCCCACCTTCGAGGGCGGGCAGATGCCGCTGTACCGGCGTATCGCGCGCCGCGGCTTCAGCAATCACCCGTTCCGGAATGTCCACGAGGTATTGGATGTCCGCGATCTCAACCGCTTTGCGGACGGGGCCACCGTCGACCGGCAGGCGCTCCTGGAAGCCGGCATGATCGGATCGGCCGGGGTGCCGGTCAAGCTGTTGGGCTCGGGAGAACTCGAACGTGCGCTCACCGTACGCATCGATCGCGCGTCCTCCGGAGCTTGCCGGAAGGTGACGGCCGCCGGTGGCACGATCCATCTGACCGATGCCGCCGCCGATGCTTCGCCCGATGACGCTCCGGCGTCGGATGGACCCGCGGGCGACGAGTCGGGCTGATGGCTAATCCGCTGCTCGACATCTTTCGGATCCGCGACCTGCGGGAACGAATCCTCTTCACGGTCATGATCCTGGTGATATTCCGGATCGGCGCGTTCCTGCCGATCCCCGGGATCGATGTCAGCACCGTCAAGAACTTCTACGCCGCGCAGCAGTCGGGCGGCATCGGCATCACGGACTATTTCGACTTCTTCTCGGGCGGCGCATTCACGAACTTCTCCGTCTTCATGTTGGGAATCGTGCCGTACATCACCACGTCGATCATGATGCAGCTCCTGGTCCTGGTGTTCCCGAAGCTGAAGAAGATCTCCCAGGAGGATGGCGGCAAGAAGCGCATCCAGCGGTACACCCGGATCGCTACGGTCGGCGTTTGTCTCATTCAGTCCTTGACTGTCACGACCTTCGCCGGCCAGATCCCCGGTGCGATCATCATGGATCGCATCCCGTTCACGATCCTGGCTACCGTCACCGTGACCGCCGGCACGATCTTCCTGATGTGGCTGGGGGAGCAGATCACGCAGCGTGGCATCGGCAACGGCATATCGCTGCTGATCTTCGCCGGAATCGTCGCCCGCATCCCGGACGCGATCTACCTCATGATCAACCAGGTGCAGCGTGGCGACCTGAATCCGGTCTTCTTCGTCCTCGTGCTCGGCGCGTTCGTCGGCGTGATCTCGCTGGTCATCTACGAACAGCAGGGACAGCGAAGGATCCCGGTCAACTACGCCAAGCGGGTGATCGGCCGCAAGGTCTACGGCGCGCAGAACGCCTATCTCCCGTTCAAGATCAACCCCTCGGGGGTCATCCCGGTGATCTTCGCTTCTTCGGTCCTGATCTTCCCGCTGCAGATCGCGCAGAACCTGGGCGGAGGCGTGCCGTGGCTCTCGCGCTTCGCGGCATGGCTGACGCCGAACGGCGTGCCGTACATGCTGTTCTACGCGCTGTTGATCGTGTTCTTCGCCTACTTCTATACGCAGGTCACGCTGAACCCGGTCGAGATCAGCAAGCAGATCCGCGAGAACGGCGGCTCGATCCGCGGCATCAGCTCCGACAACATGACCGAGTACCTGACGCGGATCCTGAACCGGATCATCTTGCCGGGAGCGCTGTTCCTGGCGGTCATCGCCATCATTCCGTCCATCATCCAGGCGTTGTTCCGGTTTCCATCCAGCGTCGCCTTTCTGATGGGCGGCACGTCGCTGTTGATCATGGTCGGCGTCGACCTGGACACGATGAGTCAGATCGAAGGGCATCTGAAGATGCACCATCACGACGGGATCGTTCGCAAGGGCCGCGTACGGGCCCGCAATCTGTAGAGGTCATCATGAAGGTCAGGGCCAGCGTGAAGAAGATGTGCGCGAAGTGTAAGGTCATCAGGCGTCGCGGCGTCGTCCGCGTCATCTGTGACAACCCGAAACACAAACAGCGACAGGGGTAACGACATGGCGAGGATCGCGGGGATCGACCTGCCGAACAAGCACGTGAGCGTAGGCCTGACCTACATCTTTGGTATCGGAGCGCCTTCGGCGGCTGCGATCTGTGACAAGACCGGGATCGCCCGGGACCGGATGCTGAACGACCTGGCACCGGAAGAGGTCAACGAGTTGCGGCGCGTGATCGAGAGCGACTACGTGGTCGAAGGGTCGCTGCGCACCGAGGCGTCGCTCAACATCAAGCGGCTGATGGACATCGGCTGTTATCGGGGCATACGCCACCGGCGCGGACTGCCGGTGCGCGGACAGCGTACGCGAACCAACGCGCGCGCGCGCAAGGGCAGCAAGAAGACGGTCGCGGGCAAGAAGAAAGCGCCCACCGCCAAGTGACGACAGGGCTGATTCGACGGACAGGGCTGATTCGACGGACAGGGCTGATTCGACGGACAAGACTGGTAAAGGACGGTTGCAAGTAACGTAGATGGCAAAATCGAAAGGCAAACGGGACCGGGCGGTCAGCGAGGGGAACGTCTATATCCAGGCGACCTTCAACAACACGATCGTGACGATCACCGACCTTATGGGAAACGCGGTGTCGTGGGCTTCGGCGGGATCTCTCGGGTTCCGCGGGGCGAAGAAGTCCACTCCGTTCGCGGCGCAGACGACCGCTGAGACCGCCGCGCGGAAGGCGATGGACTACGGCTTGATGGAGGTCAACGTGTTCGTCAAGGGTCCCGGTGGGGGCGGCGAATCGGCTGTTCGGTCCCTCGGGGCGCTCGGCCTCCGCGTGCGCACGATCCGGAACGTCACGCCGATTCCACACAACGGCTGCCGGCCGCAGAAGAAGCGGAGGGTGTAGCGATGGCTCGCTACATCGGCCCTGCCTGCCGGCTTTGCCGGGCGGAAGGGGTAAAGCTGTTCCTCAAGGGGGCACGCTGTCATTCGGACAAGTGTCAGATCACCAGGCGGCGTGGCAAGCCGGGCAAGGCCCCGCGGGCCCGCATGCAGAAAATGTCGGACTACGGCATGCAGCTTCGCGAGAAGCAGCGCGTGAAGCGCATGTACGGAATGCTGGAACGACAGTTCCGCATCTTCTTTGATCGCGCCAACCGGCAGCGCGGCGTTACCGCGGAGAACCTGGTGCGCATGTTGGAGCAGCGCCTCGACAACGTGGTATACCGCATGCACTTCGCCAGTTCGCGCAAGCAGGCGCGGCAGCTCGTCTCGCACGGTCACGTCATGGTCAACGACCGGCGGGTGACCATCCCGAGCTATCTGGTACAGAAGGACGACGTGCTGGAGTTGCAGGAGCGGGGCAAGATGATGACCGCGGTCAAGGACAGTCTGAAGGAGTATTCCCGCTCCGGAACGCTGCCATGGCTGGAGGTCGACCCGGATGCGGTCCGTGGTCGGGTCCTGGCTCTGCCACGGCGGGCCGACGTCCCGGATCTCGAAGGCGTCAACGAGCAGCTGATCGTCGAGCTGTATTCCAAGTGAGGGGCTGATGGCGAGAAAAAACCTCTTGAAGGGGCTCAATCGGCCGACCGGCATGGTCTTCGAGCACACCGACGTGGATGCCTCCTACGGGAAGTTCATCGCGTATCCGTTCGAGCGTGGCTATGGCGCGACCATCGGCAACAGCCTGCGGCGCATTCTGCTTTCGGGAATCCAGGGGTATGCGATCACGGCCGTGCGGATCGCCAGCCGCGAGGAGGACGGATCATCGCACACGGTTTCCAGTGAATTCGAGCCCATTCCTCATGTCGTCGAAGACACGCCGGATATCATCAACGCCCTTAAGCAGATCAGACTGGCGCTGGACGAAGGGGTGGAGGAGCGGACGGTGTACGTGGAAGTGTCCGGCCCCAAGACCCTGGTCGCCGGCGATCTGGCGGTGGACACGGGCATAGTGGTGACCACGCCGGAGCTGGCGATCGCCACCCTCATGGAAGACGCGAATCTCGAGTTCGAAGTGCAGATCGAGTTCTCGCGTGGTTATCTGCCGTCGGAGAACAGCGAACGCTTCATCGACGTTGTCGGCACGATTCCGATCGACGCTCTGTTCTCGCCGATCACGCGCGTGAAGTACGCGGTGGAGAACACCAGGGTCGGCCAGCGGACCGACTACGACAAGCTGGTGCTGGAGGTGTGGACGGACGGCACGCTCAAGCCTGAGGACGCGGTCGCGGAGGCGGCCAAGATCGCCAAGGACCACTACACGATATTCATCAACTTCGAGGAAGACGAGGTCGGCGACCACGAGGAGCTCGATCTCGAGGACGAACGGCTGCGCCGCTTGCTCGATACCCCGGTCGAGGAACTGGAGCTGTCGGTGCGTTCCAGCAACTGCCTGCGGAACGAGAACATCCGCACGATCGGCGACCTGACGCGCAGGACCGAGGAAGAGATCGCCAAGACGCGCAATTTCGGACGGAAGTCCCTCGACGAGATCAAGAAGCGGCTGGAAGAGCGTGGGTTGCAGCTTGGCATGAGCGACTACAGCGCGGTGCGGCAGCAGCTTGCCAGCGCCGAATCGGTCGCTCCCGCCACGGGTGAGGGGGGCGATGAGGCAGCGGTCGGCAACATGGAGGCAACGGTGGGCAGCACCGAGGCAGCGGTGGGCACCGAGGCAACGGTGGGGACCGAGGCCGCGGTGGGGACCGAGGCCGCGGCGGGCGCTGAGGTTGCGGCGCTTGACGAGACCGACGAGTGACCATCATGTACGGAAACCGGTGCATCCGGGGGGTGGAGTGAAGTGAGACACCGCGTCGGCTACAATCCGCTCGGCCGCACGCCGAGCCACCGCAAGGCGCTCCATTCCAACATGGTGGCGGCGCTGTTCCGGCACGAACGCATCCGCACCACCCGTGCCAAGGCACTTGCCGTGCGTCGCAGCGCGGAGAAGATGATTACGCGCGCCAAGCACGACAGTGTGCACAGCCGGAGAATCATCGCGCGGCGCCTGCATGATCCGGCGGTGCTGGCCAAGCTGTTCGATGTCCTGGGACCTCGCTTTCAGAGCCGTCCCGGCGGATATACGCGTGTGCTGAAGCTCGGCCCGCGATACGGCGATGCCAGCGAGATGGTGATCCTGGAGTTGCTCGACCGGCCGGTCGATACGGAAGAAGCTCCCTGAGCAGTCACCCCGGCGCCGCGTAGGCGGCCGATCGGACGAGTACGCCGCGGCGCGGATGAAGCGCATGCGAGGCCGCATCGCTCGGGGTTGCCCGCACTGAGAGTCACCGCGGCCCGCTGGCTTGACGGCAACCTGTCGGCCTCAACGCGGTTGTTGGTGGGCCTGCTGCTGGCCGCCGGACTGGTGGCGCAGGACGACCTGATGCTGCGCGGAGCCCAGGCGCTGATCTTCGCCGCGCTGGCATGGCTGGTGCAACCGCGCCTGCGGCTGCGGCGCACCATGTTGTTCCTCGGCGTGACGGTCGCGTTCAATCTGCTCACCCCGGCCGGTCGCGTCTTGCTGCGGATCGGCGGCATCGCGGTCACGGAGGGGGCTCTGACCGTCGGCGCGGGCAAGGCCGCAAGCCTGGGCGGATTGATGTTCCTCTCGCGGCTCATGGTCGATTCGCGCCTGCGGCTACCCGGAGCGGCGGGGGCACTGCTCGCCTCGAGCCTCGCGTTCCTTGCGCGTCTCATGGACGGCCGTGTGCGTTTCGACCTGCGCCATCCTGCCCGGAGCCTCGACCGGGCATTGCTCTGTGCCCGGGACGCCGCGCCCGAAGCGCCACCGGCCGGAGGCGGTTCCGGCACGACGACTCTGCTGGGCGGGACGTTCGTGGCCGTGCTGCTTGCGCTCGCAGGCGGAGCGCTCGTCTGGAGCCGTCTCCGCGGCTGATCCGTGACGGTGATCGTCTCTGCGGTACACTGAGCGCGAGGCGAGCGGAGCGGTGACGGGAGCGCGAGCGGCGGAGGGACGCCGGACGTCGTGAGGCTGGAGCAACTGCCGGCCGTGGGTCGCCCGCGCAAGCCGGTAAAGCCGCCGCCGGTGACCTCCACGGCTCAGGACGAGCACCTGGAGGAATTGCCGCCTGCACGGGAAGCCGAGGAGCCGTTGCGGGCGAACCGTCGCGCGGCGGCAGCGGAGAACCGGCCGTCCGCCCACATCAGCGTCCATCCGATGCGGGAGTTGCTTGATCTGGCGGCTCCGGGCAGGCCGGCGGTCGCGGTCGAGGGCGGGGTCTACCGCGTTCAGCCGCACGCCTACGGCGGCGGCCCGGGGCGCGATCCGGGTTTGCGCCGGCTGGCGGCTGCGGTGACCGGCGGCGCGGCGGACGCAGATGGTCCGGCCGGTGGTGAGGTGGACGTGGGAAGCGAGGACGGCGACGCGCTGCAGGTGACCGGGTACGGCATCGAGATGGACGCGTTCCTGGCAGACGCGCGCGGCGACGAGCAGACCGGGACCCGCGGTGGTCCGTTGGATCGCCTGGCTCGCCGCGTGGACGCCGTCGGCGCGGCTCTCCTGGTTCGCGGTCGGCACGGGGGATACCGGTCGCGGCAGATCGCCGGCATCCTGGACCAGGGGGGCGGGCGGCTCGCGTTCGCGGATGAGGATCCTGTGTCCGCCCGTTACCTCACCCGTCGCGTGGCGCTCATCGTGGAGGATCCGCTGCAAGCGATCCCCGGATTGGGCCGCCGCTTCGCCGCGTCGGCGCGCGACCGGATCGGCTGCCTGTCCTTCCTTCCCGCACGGGCGGGCGGGCGGGCCGCCTACCTCATGCTTGCCGGCGCCCAGGGTGCGGGCGCCCAGGGTGCGGGCGCATGGAACGTACAGGTCCTCGTGCGACGGTTGCGGCTGGTGAGGGATGCCGGGACCGGCGGCCGGCCTCCTTCTTGACTTTGCCCGGCCCGGCCCGTACCGTGGATGTCAGCCATTATGGAGGAACGAAGTGGGACTGGTATGGTTCTTCATTCTTCCTCTCGCCGGTTTGCTGATCGGCTGGCTCGTCCGATGGTCCTACGCAAGATTCGAGCTTGCCTCTGCGGAGCAGAAGGCAAGAAGAGTACTCCAAGATGCGATACGAGAGGCGGAAGAAAGGAAAAGTGAAGCCCTCATCGAGACAAAGGACCAGCTCCTCGCCGAGCGCGAGACGCTGGACCGGGAGGCCCGTGATCAACGGCGCGAGATCGAGCGCTATGAACGGAAGATTCGTCAGAGGGAAGAGAGCCTCCAGGAGCGACTTGAGACCCTAGGCCGTCAGGAACGAGCACTCGCGACGCGCGAGCAGCAAGTACAGGAGCGAGAGGACGCCGTCGACCACGCGGGAGCGGCGCTGAACGCCGAACTGGAGAAAGTCGCCCAACTCACGGTTGCGGAGGCCAAGCGGCAGCTGACCGCGAACATAGAAACGGAAGCGCGCCGGGAGGCGCACGACTTGGTGCGGCGCATCGAGGCGGAGGCGGCAGAGGGTGCCGAGCGGCGGTCCCGTGCGGTCATCATCTCCGCAATGCAGCGCGTGGCGACCGAGGTCACCGCCGAGACCAGCGTCACCTCGGTCGATCTCCCCTCCGACGAAATGAAGGGGCGGATCATCGGCCGGGAAGGCCGCAACATACGGGCCCTGGAGACCCTGACGGGCGTCGACATCATCATCGACGACACGCCTGAAGCCGTGATTCTCTCCTGCTTCGATCCGGTGCGCAGGGAGACCGCGAAGCTGGCTCTGCATCGGCTCGTATCGGACGGGCGCATCCATCCGGCGCGGATCGAGGAGGTCGTGCGCAAAGTGATGCGGGAGCTCGAGCAGACGCTGTTCGAAGAGGGGCAGCGCGTGCTGTTCGAGCTCGGCATCCACGACATGCACCCGGACGGCGTGGCGGCGCTCGGTCGCCTGCGCTTTCGAACCAGCTATGGCCAGAACCAGCTCGCCCACTCCAAGGAAGCGGCCGTGCTCGCCGGGTTCATCGCCGTCGAGATCGGGGCCGACACGAAAGCCGCCAAGCGGGCGGCTCTGCTGCACGACGTGGGCAAGGGCATGGTATCGGACGGGGAGGTCGGGCACGCCGAGCTCGGCATGGACCTGGCTAGGCGGATCGGCGAGAACGACATCGTGTGCAACGCGATCGGATCGCATCACAACGACATCGAGCCCGAGACGGTGGAGGCCATCATCGTCCAGATCGCGGACACCGTCTCGTCCTCGCGGCCCGGCGCGCGCCGGGAAGCGCTCGACAACTACCTCAAGAGGCTGGAGGACCTCGAGCGAATCGCCGGCGAGTACGAAGGGGTGGAGAAGACCTACGCGATCCAGGCCGGACGCGAGTTGCGCATACTGGTGAGCGCCGACTCGGTTTCCGACCATCGCGCCGGCGAGTTGAGTCGAGCCGTGGCGCGCCGGATCGAAGACGAAGTCACCTATCCCGGCCGCATCAAGGTGACGGTGATCCGCGAGACGCGCATCACCGAGTACGCGCGGTAAGCGTTCGCGTAGCTTCGCGCCCGGCTTGCCTGCTGTTGATCCACGCTGACCCTGCGCCCATGGCTCCGGCCGGGCCGGCCGCAGCCACGCAGCTCCGAACCCCTCGCGGGGAGTCGTCGGCGAGGCTCGGAGTCCTCCTCATCGGGGACATCGTCGGCGACGCAGGCATGAGAGCCGTGTTCGCCGGACTGCGAGGCCTGCAGCGGCGAACCGGCGCCGCGGTAGTCGTCGCCAATGGGGAAAACGCCGTCGATGGCTACGGACTGACACCGGAAGTTGTGGACCGCATCCTCGGTTTCGGAGTCCAGGTGATCACGTCAGGCAATCATGTCTGGCAGCATCCCGTGTTGCATCACACGCTCGAACAGGAACAGCGGTTGCTGCGTCCCGAGAACTACCTCCCCGATGCACCGGGGCACGGATGGTGCGTGGTGCGGACGCCGGCGGCTGACGTCGGCGTGCTCAACGTGCAAGGCCGTCATGCGCTCCCGTCACCGCGGTGTCCGTTCCGGACGGCGGACAGCGCCGTCGCTGCCCTGCGCACCAGGACACCCGTGATCGTGGTCGACATGCACGCCGAGTCATCGGAGGAAAAGGAAGCGCTGGCGCTCCATCTGGATGGCCGCGTGTCGGCCGTGATCGGCACGCATACGCACGTGACCACGGCAGATGAGCGCATTCTCCCGGGCGGCACCGCCTACATCACCGATGTCGGCATGACCGGCCCTGCCGGTGGGGTGATCGGGTTCGATCAGCGGGTGTCGGTACGGCGCAGCCTGTCGCAGATGCCCCTGAAGCTTGCGGTGGCCGACGGTCCAAGCCTGTTGAACGCCATCCACGTCGAGGTGGACGCCGCCAGCGGCCGCGCGCTGGCGATCGAACGCATGAGAGTCGGCGAGGACCGATGACGCTCCGCGGCTTCTCGGGGCGGTTGGGTATGGCAGACGGAGCGGGGGACCCGGAGGGATTCAGCGCTCGATTGAGTCCCGGGTGAGCGGTTCGCCGATGTAGATGCCTTCCGGCCCGAGGTAGTCGACGTTGGTTCCATCGATGAGGACCTGCACCGCGTCGACGGTAGGAAGATCGGTGGCCGAATACACGAGCTGCTTCAGGCGGCCCAGGAGTGCTTCCTGGCCGAGCGAGCTGAAGCGGAATCCCTGGCCGAGATCGATGGTCGCCGTCCCGTCCTGGACGGATACACCGTGAAGCTCCACATCCTCGGGCAGCAGGCTGATGAGATCGAGGCGCTGCTCGGCATCCGTGGGCCCGGCCAGGAGCTCGCGCAGCGTCGCCGTGAGCGGCGCGGCATCGGCACTGACCGATCGCTGCACGCCGTGGAGCCGGATTTCGCCGGCCTCGTCCACCATCACGAAGAACACCCGGGCGGTGCGCTGCGGCACGGGCGGTTCGGGCTGCTCCACACGGGCAGGCCGCGGGGCCTCAGGCTCCGGCGTCGGGTCGATCGTCTCCGCACGGTCCGGCGCCTGGCTCCGATTCACGTACCGGTTCGAAGGCTGGCCGGATGGTCGCTGCACGACTACGGAGGAACCATTCCCCGGCATCACCGCCGAAAAGAAGTCGGTTGACTCCAGCACCCGTTCGATGGTCGGACGGCTGAACACGAACACCACCAGCACCGCGGTAACTAGGCCCAGCCAGAAGACGAACCCCACCCACGACCGCTTGCGAGCCATTCCTATTGAGATCATCGGCACGCCGGTCCGCCGATTTGATGCGGTCGGCGGTGTCGTGTCAGGGCCGCGAGTTTGACAGTGCGGAGCCCGCGGACGTACCGTGGGGCCAGGGAGTGCCGCTGCTGCTGCTGCCGACGCTCCGTTCAGATCATGACTGTCGCCATCATCGGGCGGCCCAACGTCGGCAAGTCCACCTTGTTCAATCGGCTCTGCAACCTCCGCCGGGCGATCACCCACGCGGATCCCGGGGTTACCAGAGACTTGGGCTACGCGCCATGGGATATTGGCGACGGCCTGACGGCCACGCTGATGGACTCAGGCGGTGTCGTCAGTGCCCGGATCCCTGACGAACCGCTTGCAGACCAGGTTTCGACGCGCGCGCGTGAGGCGGCGGCCGCGGCCGACGTGGTCCTGCTGGTCGTCGACTTCGACGGACCGAGCTCCGACGACCATGCGCTCGCGGAGGATCTTCGCCGCCGCGGAAAGGACCCGATCGTGGCGGTCAACAAGGCCGACCATGCCGCCCTTGACGTCGAGGCGGCTCGATTCCACGAACTCGGCTTCCCCGACGTCGTGGCGATCTCCGCAGCCCACGGCCGCGGCATCGATGCGCTTGCAGAGATCACCCGCACGCGTCTCGCCGCCGCGGGCGGGGTTCTCCATCACGCTCACGACCCGGTGCCCGATGAGGACACCCCGGACGGAGTGATTCGTCTTGCGCTGCTCGGGCGGCCCAACACCGGCAAGTCGACGTTGCTCAATGCGCTCACCGGGCGCCCGCTGGCGCTGGTGGACGCCACGCCCGGCACGACCCGCGATCCGGTGAGCGGCCGCTTCGTCGCAGATGGCGTGCGGTTCGAGGTCGTGGACACCGCGGGGCTCCGGCGGCGGACGCGCGTACAGGAACCGGTGGAATACTATTCCACACAACGTTCCGTCGACGCGCTGGAGCACAGCGACGTGGTCGTGCTGCTGGCGGATGCCGGGGAGGAGATCGCCGACCAGGACAAACGTCTGGCGTCCCTGGCGGTGCGCAAGGGAAACGGCCTGGTGGTAGCGCTCAACAAGTGGGATCTATTCCAGCCTCACCAGCGCGATGGGGTGATCGCGCGCGCCCGCTACCAGCTTCCGGCACTGAACTACGTACCGCTGATCACGTTGTCCGCCCGCGAGCGAACCGGCATTCCCAGCCTGACCGAAGCGTGCGCGGCGGTGAGCAGGCAGCGCTCCCGGCTGGTCTCCACCAGCCAGATCAACGATGCGGTGCGGAAGTGGAACCGGGGGCCGGGCACTTCGGAGAAAGGAAGGCGCGCGGCGCCGGGCCGCCAACCTCTCCGAGTCCAGTATGGGGTGCAGACCGGCACGAATCCCGTGCGCCTCCTGTTTTTCGTCAACAGGGTTCGTGTTCCGTCCCACTACCGCCGCTTCCTCGAGAACCGGGCGCGGGCCGACCTGGGCTTCGACCGGGTCCCAATCATCATCGACGTTCGCGGGCCTGAGAAACGCGACCGACCGGGCAGGCGCTGAAAGGGGGATCGGTACGTACTACTCGATCGGGCAGGTCAGCGAACTGCTGGGGGTCAAGCCGCACATCCTGCGCTACTGGGAGCGTTCCATCCCGCAGATCGCTCCTCGCAAGAATGCCTACGGCCGACGAGTGTACGGCAGCTATGAGGTGAACGTGCTGTTTCGCGTCCGCTACCTGCTGCAGGAGGCTCGCTTTACGGTCGACGGCGCGAGCCGTCGGCTGTGGCAGGAAGCCGAGCGGGTCGATCCGGAGTTGCGCGCCCAGCTCGCCGAGATCCGCGACGACCTGCTGGCCGCGCTGGTCGCCAGCAGGTCGGTGCGGCGCGCCATCGCGGGGAGGGCCGGCAACGGCCGCGGTGCTGCTTCCGGCGCTTCGACGATGCCGGCGCAGGCACGGCCATGAAGCGAACTATCTTGTAGTTCCACATCAAGAGCGGGGCGGTTCGTACCGTCATTCAATAGGTAGGATGAAGGGGTACGTGTCCGCGGGTGCCCGGGTGCTGCTCGCGATGTCGAGCCTCGCCGGACGCAGGGCCTCCCGCCCCGGCGTGTGCCTTGCCCTGGCCGCGAGTGCCGTCGCTCTGCCGCTTGCGATCCTGGCCGACGAGCGTGAGCTCCTGAGCGAAGCCGCGCGGCGGATTACCGATGGCGACTACGAGCTCGCCTTGCAGGTGTACGACACGTTTCTCGCCCGCTATCCGAAGTCCGAGTCAATTGCGGATGTTCACTTCGGCAGGGGGGTCTCGCTGTATCACCTCGGCCGCTACGAGGAGGCGCTGGAGACCTTCGCACTGATCGCAAGCCGCTACCGGCTCGCCGCGTTCCTCGAAGAGATCCCCTATTGGACCGGCATCACCCGGTATCAGCTCGGTGCCTTCGAGGCAGCGGCGCTGGATCTCAAGCAGTTCGTGAGCTCGGGCGCCGCGCCCGCACGCCGGCCGCAGGCACTGCTGTACCAAGGCTTGGCCGAGTTGGGGGCCGGGAGGGTTGCCGCGGCGCAGGAGTCGCTCGCGGAGTTGATGCGTCAGAGCGAGGGCATGTCCGACGGAACGATCGCCTACGCCGCGGTCCTGCTGGCCCACAGCTACCGTGCCGGCGGACAACACGAGGAGCTGGTCGCCTTCGCATCCGGCCTGCCGACCGCATCGTATCCGCCACGGTACCGGGAGCAGATCATGTTCTACGAGGCGGAGGCGCTGTGGGAGCTGGAGCGCGTGGAGCTTGCCACGGAGCTCTACCGGCAACTCGTGTCGGCCGCTCCCGAGATCGCGGCGGCCGCGCACCGTCGGTTGTTCGCCGCCGCACGGCGGGCCGGCGACCTCGAAGCCATGCAGCGCTGGACGCACAGCGCCGAGAACCGTTTCGCCTCATCACCCGGGATCCTGAGCGACTTCTGGTTGCGCCTGGGCACCGAGAGCTACGAGCGTGGCGCCGACGAGCTCGCCGAGCTGTTCCTCCGCAAGGTCTGGGAACGCGAACTGGCCGCCGGCAGGACGGACGGCACAGCGCCGCTGTACTTGGCGATGACCCTGATCCGCACTGACGCATCCCCGGAGGCCGATCTCCTGTCGGAAGCGAAGGAGATCCTTGCGCATGTCATCCGGATGGCCCCGGGCCGCTCCGCAGCCGTGCAGATGATCCTCGGCGATATCGCACTGGAAGAGCAGCGGTTCGCCGAAGCCGCCGCTCTGTACAGCGATCTCCGTACGCGGCATCAGGGCGACCCGCGCGCCGCCGAGGTGGCCTATCTGGCAGCCTACGCGTTCTATCGGGCAGGCGACCTGGTGAAGGCGGATGCGGCTGCCGCGGATGCCGAGGAAGCCGTGAGGGGAAGCGCCTATCACGCCGATCTGCTGCGCCTGCAGGCCAATCTTGCCCGGCGCGAAGGCAGGCTGGAGGCAGCTCTGCAGCGCATCGATGAGCTCATCCAACTGCTCCCGGAGGACGTCTCTGCGCAGATCGACCGGATGAAGCTGGCATTCGATCTGGAAGACCACGCGGCGGTAACGCAGTACGCGGGCCGGCTTCGGGAGACGTTCCCGGATCTGGCCGGGAGCGATCCCGGCGCGGATGCCGTGGCCGCCTACCTGCAGGGCGTGTCGGAAATCGCACTCAAGCGGTACCGCGCCGGGATCGAGTTGATACGCCGGCCGGGGCTCCAGCAGGCATTGGGGGACGATCTGGCGAATCTGGCCGTGGACGCGGACTACTGGCTGGGGTGGGCGCTGTACCGGCTCGGCGAGTTCCGCGAGGCGGCTTCCGTCCTGGAGAGCCGGCAGGATGACGACGACTCCCTGTTCCTCGCGGCCTGGGCCTACTACAGCGAAGAACGGTTCGAGGAGGCAGCGCACCGCTTCGACAGCCTGGCGCGGCGCGTGGGGGCGGAGCTAGCCGGCAGAGCCCGTTACATGCACGCCAAGAGCCTCCGGAACCTGGGCCGCGTAGCGGGTGCGCAACATTCGTACCGAGAGGTGTGGGAGCGCTATCCCACCGATGAGGTGGCCGACGACGCGCTGTTCGAGTACGGGGAAACCGCCGATGAAGCCGGAGACGTGGAGCTTGCAGTGACCGCGTTCGAGACGCTGGTGGAACGCTATCCGGGCAGCACGCTCCGTGCGGAAGCGCTGTTCCGGGGCGCCGAGGTCCTCTTCGAGGAGGGCGACTACGCGCGTTCCAAGGACACGTTCTACCGGTACCGGCAGGAATATCCGTCCGGTGAGTCCGTCCCCACTGCGCTGTATTGGGGCGGATTGGCGGCGGAGCGCTCGGGAGAGCGCTTCGAAGCGGTGTTCATGTGGTCGAACCTGATCGATCGCTATCCGGACAGCTCCTTTCACCCCGAAGCCCTGAACCTGCGCGCGACGGCCTATCTGGCCGATGGGGAACACGGCACGGCGCTGGAGAGCCTCGAAGAGTTGCTGAGACGCCATCCGGATCAGGCGAAGGCGCTGGGCACGGAGCAGCGGATCGCCGAGGTCAAGCTGCTGATGACCGGCCTCACCGGCAGGGAGGCCGAACTTTCGGCTTCAGTCGAGCGGCTCGGCCGCGCGGAGACCGAGGCGGGGCGGAAGGCGATGCTGGAGTTGGCAGGCCTGTATCTGATCGACGAATCGGCGCCTCCCGACCGCGCCTTTCGACTGCTGGAGGACGTGGCCTCGACCGCGAGCGCCCCGACCGTCCTCGCACGTGCCCGGGTGATGCTCGGCGAGTACTACCTGCGGCGCGAGGACCCGACGGCGGCGGCAAGGGCCTTCCTCGACGCCGCCCTGGTCCAGGGAGCGGGGGAGGAGTTGCGCGCGGAGGCCATCCTGAAGTCGGCCGAGGCGGAGGCCGCCGCGGGGCGGTCCGACGCCGCGAAAGCGCTTGCGCAGCGGATTCTGGACAACTTTCCCGAATCCAGGTGGGCGGGGCAGGCGCGCACAATGGTAGGTGAGGAATGATGGACATGAGAGTGCCGGCGGCGCGACGCGTCGCCGGGTACGCGCTGGCGACCGTACTGGCGGCGTTGACCGTAGCCGCCCATGGACAGGCAAGCGACCCGCAGCCGGCGGCTCGCCCGCTCGAGGTGCCTGCCGTCACGTTGAGCATCGAGGACGTGGCGGAGGTACAGGTGGAACCGGGCCTGCCGCCGGAGGCAGAGCTGACGAAGCCGGATTTGGCCGTGCCGCTGCCGGCGGCCGATGAGTTGCGGGTGGTCACGCCCGGGTTGCCGGAAGTCCTGATCGACTCAGGCGAGGGCGGCACCGGGCTGCTGGGTCCGGATCTGGCGTTGCAGGCGGCGGTTGCCACCGGCAACAACGGGCTGCTCAGGAGCAGCATCGCGCTCCAGCATGCCGGTGACGGACCGGATTTTCATCTGGGGGTGGATCACCAGCTCCTGGAGGGTTTCGGGCGGAAGGCGCCCGATCAGGCATACCATCGCACCGACGACCTGCAAGGCGCCTACAGCAGCGACATCGGCGGCGCGGAGATCGGTGTGGCCGCCCGCTATCGGCGGGTCGAGGATGGGCTGCAGGGCCTGAGCGATGTGCGTCATGGCCATGGGCTCAGTGATCAACTCGTCGACGGCGACCTGATGTTGCTGGCACAGCCGAACGACGTCGTCACGGTGAGCGGCAGCATCGGCGGCGGGAGCGCCTCGCGCGCATTCAGGGGCAGCGACATGCAGGCGATGACCGAGTGGCAGGGACGCGCCGCCGCGGGCGTCAAGGCGCAACTCCGTCAGTTGGAGATCGGCGTGGAGGGGGACTACGAGTTTCGGCACGCTCGTGCCGACGAGGATACCGAGCATCGGCTACTGGGGCGGCTCGCACTTGCCTACGACTTGCCGGCGGTCCGGTTCGGCGCTCGCGCCGGGGTGCACTACGCACCCAAACCCGATTCCGAATTGCGCATCCCGTTTGAAGTGTTCGTGGACGGTGCGCCGAGCGACCTGGTCACCCTGCGCGTGGCCGCAGGCCGCGAGATCATCGGCCGTGATCTCTCCAGCCTGTATGAAACGCTCAAGTTCATCGAGGAGCCGCGGGAGTTGCGGGACACGCGCCAGTGGTTCGGCGACCTGTCGGTGCGGGCCGCGGTCGGCGAGGACGTGCGCCTGGTCGCCGCGGTGCGCGGCGAAACCGGCACCAACCGGATCGACATCCAGGGTGAGCTTGGCGAGTCCGGGCTGCACCGGGTGGTGCAGAAGGACGCGGCGGCCGGGACGCTGCAGACCGGCCTCGGATTGCGGTGGGATATCAACCCCAACGCCGCTCTCAATCTCGACTGGTCGGGAGCCTTCTTCGACATCCCGCGGTACCAAGCTCCGCATGTGTTCAGCCTGGGCATGCGGGCAGCCTGGGACGGCGGCCGCTTCGGCGTCGAGAACAACGTCGACTGGGTGTTCCCCAGCGTGCTCGATCGCCGGTACCAGGACCAGGCGCGCGACGTAGGACTGCCGATCGTCTCGGCCCGCGGCTTCTACAACGTCTCGGACCATTTCGCCATCACCGCCGGTCTCGCCGATCTGCTGGAGCCGTTGTCCGATCAGCGTCGCTACGAGCTGGCTCCGTACGAGGAGCCCGGATTCCAGGCGTCGCTCGGCGTCGAAGTCAACCTGTAGGCAAGGGAGGGAAACCCATGGACATCATTCAGAAAGGCGGTCCGATCATGGTCGTGATCATCTTTCTGTCGGTCGTGGCAGTGGTCGTGATCATCGAGCGGATGCTGTACTTTCGCCGCACCCGGGTGGATGAGGAGAAGCTGCTCAGCCGGTTGAAGAGCCGCCTGCAGGAGCGTCACTTCGATGAAGCCCTGGCGATCTGCGAAGCGAACCCGTCGCCGGTCTCCAGCCTGGTCTCGGTCGGCATCCAGCATCGCCACCAGCCGAACCGCGTGGTCCGGGAGATCATCATGGACGCGGCCAACGTCGAGATCCCCAAGCAGGAGCGCTTCCTGCCCACCCTCGGAACGATCGCTCACGTGGCGCCGCTGCTGGGTCTGCTGGGTACGGTGACCGGGAACA
The DNA here is from genome assembly GCA_965208175.1 of Spirochaetia bacterium. Taxonomy (GTDB): domain Bacteria; phylum Spirochaetota; class Spirochaetia; order SZUA-6; family Bin103; genus CATQHW01. Next base: position 1,548,322 of record CBDBOG010000003.1, read on the forward strand.
TCAACGCGTTCGGCGTGCTCGGCGAGGCGGGCGCGGTGGCGGACTCCTCGCAATTGGCGCTCGGGATCTCGGAGGCGCTGCTGACCACCGCTGCCGGCCTGATCGTCGGTATCCCGGTGATCATGTTCTACAACTATCTGGCCAGCAAGGCCAACAACACGATCGTCCGCCTGGAGAACCGGGTCAGCGAGCTCGTGCTGCTGCTGGGAGTTCAGGGGGAATGATGACACTGCGCAGGCGGCGCCTGCAGCGCAGGACGACCGTCGACATGGTTCCCATGATCGACGTCGTGTTTCAGCTCGTCATCTTCTTCATGGTCACCTCCACGTTCAAGATCACACCCGCGATCGGATTGACCCTGCCGGAATCGGCGACGGCGGTGCCGACGGAGATGACGCGCCTGATCGTCACCGTGCACTCGCAGGACGTGATCTATCTCAACGAACGAAAGCTCGACCTCGACGGTCTGGCAAACGCGTTCGGCAAGGACGGCATCGACCCCGAGTCGGTCCAGAGCATCATCGTCGAGGTGGATGAAGGAGCATCCTCGCAGATTCTGGTCCATGTGATGGACGTGTTGCGCATGAACGGAATACACGCGGTAGCGCTGCGAACGCGTCTTGCCCCGGGGAGAGCGGTGCCGTGACCTTCCGCGAGCAGTCGGAGCGGATGTTCGCCGGCGTTCTGGTGGCAGCCGTGCTGCACGCGGCGCTGCTGATCGGCGTGCACAAGCTGTTCGATCTTCGCTTCGAGGACTATACGCGTCCCCTGACGGTTCGGTTGCTCGCCCCGGAGGCGCGCGACGCCCCCGTCAGAGAGCAGCGGCCGCTGCCGCCGAAGCAGGAGGAGGCGGCTCCGGCGGTGGCCGTGCCCAAGCCCGCGCCGCAACCGGTCGCGGCCCCGCAGCCCGTGGCCGAGGCGCAACCGGCGCCGGAACGGGCAACCGCGCAGGAGCCGGCTCCAGTCAGGACGCAGCCGCGAACGGAGTCCGCGCCGGCCGAGGCGTCTGCCAGCCCGGTCGCGTGGAGGCCGAAGCTCCGCCAGCCGGTGGAGTCCGCGCCGGTAGGCGGAGGTGGGGGCTTGAACGCCGTGACCGGCGACACCGTCAGGCAGGCCGAGCCGCGCGCGGGTGCGGCGGCTTCGGTTGCGGCCCCGTCCGCGAAGCAGGGCGACCTTTCGACCACCTTCAAGGACGGGTTGGCGTTGCCGCCGGTGGACGAGTCGGTGTATGCGAAGAGCGCGTCGAGCCGGACGCCCGACGACCGCGCAGCACAGGGCCTCAGTTCCGACGACTCGGTTCCGGTGGTGCGCGGGCTCAGCGGACGGAAGCCGGACACCGCGGCGGCGCTCGCTCCGGTAAGCGTGAGCGGGACCCCGACGGCCAGGAGGGCGGACGCTGCTGGTACCGGCGCAGCCGAACCGGTCGCGCCGCCTGCCCCCGCGCCACCGGTGGCGGGCAGGCCGGCCCCGGTGGAAGCCACGGTGTCCGGAGGCGCGACGGCAGCGCCGTCGGAAGATACCGCGGGCGTCGGCTCGCGGCTCGGGGAACTCGACCAGGCGCTCAGCGCGAGCGGTCACGACACCACCGCCAGCGCGGGCGCGGATCGGGGAACCAGTTCGGCAGCCGACGGGGTCGCGGGTCCTGCAGTTCCTGACGTGCGGCCGCCCGAAGGCTGGAACGTGTCGGGATCCCTGGGATTGCGTCGGTTGCTGAACGTCGCGGATCCGGCGCTGCCGGAGGATATCCCGGCTGAGATGGCCGGTTCGGAGTTGCGGGTGTGGATCCGCGTGAACCCGCAGGGATTGGTGCGGGTCGACCGCTGGGAGCAAAACTCGGCGTCCACGGAGCTCAACAACAAGATCACCGAGGCCCTGCGCCATTGGCGCTATGAGCAGGCGGAGGGCCATGATCCGGTCTACGGCATGGTGACCATCCAGATCCACATCCATTCAGCCGAGGTAGCCGCCATCGGGTCATGAGCCAGCCGCGCGATCCGATCGCGGAGGCCGTAGTATTCGACCTCGACGGCACCTTGTACCCGACTCGCCGGGCGGCCGCGCGGTCGTGGCGCCTGGTGGTGCGGAACTCTGCTCTGTTTCGCGCCTTCCGCGACGTACGCATCGAGATTCGTTCGATCCGTCCGATCGCCGACCTGCATGCCCTGCAGGCGGACTTGGTAGCCGGGCGTTTGGGGATCAGGGCGGCCGCCGCGCGAACGCTGATCGACGATGTCGTGTACACGCGGCTGCCGGCCGCGCTGCGGGGTGTGCGTCCATATCCCGGCGTGTCGCGCGCGCTCACCGCGCTGCGGGATCATGGAGCGAAGGTCGGCGTTCTGTCGGACATGCCGCCGGCCGCCAAACTGGGTGGCATGGGGCTGGGACGACTGTCCTGCGCGGTCACCTCGGAAGCGACCAATTACCTGAAGCCCAATCCGGAGCCGTTCGGGTACGTCTGTGACCTCCTGCAGGTGCGCCCGGAGCGAACGCTGTACGTCGGGAATGACTACCGGTACGATATCCTCGGCGCTGGCGCGGCAGGAATGCTGACCGCGCACCGAGCGCGCCGGGCAGAGCCGGGCAGCCGTGCGGGATTCACGTTCCGGCGCTACGATTCGCTGCTGCAGGCGATGGGCTGCGCCGGCATCGGACTGCCGGCAGAACGTTCTTCCTGATTCGTTGACAGTAATCGCTGGACGGCCATAGTATCGGGTATCCCGCTGGGAGGGGATACATGCCTATCGTCGGGCCTGGAGATGCCATCACGCTTCTGGTTGTGCTGGCGGTCGTCTTCGTGTTTCGCCAGCTCGACCGCAACAACCGTTCGCTCGAAAAGGTGAAGCGGTACGGAGACCGGGTCATGCAGACCTTGTCGGCGTTCGTGGAGAAGAAGAGTTCCGAAATCAAGGACCTCGCCATCGAGGTGCAGATCAGTGTCAAGCAGGGCAAGGAGTTGCTGCGTTCCGTTCGCGAGGTCCAGGAGGACCTCGCCGCTCGCAGCCGGGATCTCGAGGAGCGTTCCGCGGAGATCGAGGCGATTCACAGCCGCATCGACGGATATGACACCGCGCTGGCCGAGCTGGTCAAGATGAGCGAGCGGGTGGACGACAATCTGCGCCGGCTCCGCGGTGAAGACGAACGCCTGCGCCGGGTCGACGAGCAACGCTCGGCCCTTCAGGAGCGTATCGTCGGCCTGGACTCGACCGTAGGCTCGATCGAAGGACGGCAGTCCGGGTGGCAAGCAGAGGTGGTCAAGCGCCTCGACGAGCTGCAGGACCGCATGGATGCGCTGGAGCGGCGCGCCGAGCACGTCCGCAGCCGTTGTTGACGGTCCTTTCGGGGCCCTATTATCTTCCATCATCCACTTTTGACGGCAACCGGGACGTGGCCCGCTTCGTCCCGCGGGGTTGATCCTGCTAGAGATGAGCGACAACGGAAACACGACAGGGCCGGTAGACGGGACAGGGCCGGCATCGGGCGACGACGCAGGTGCTCCGCCGGCGGTAGATCCGCAGCGGCCGGATGAGGCGGCGGCCGACACGCCGCCGCCCGCGGAAGCCAGCGGTGATGGCGACGAAGGCAGGGCGGGCGGTCAGGTAGCTGCCACTTCGGAACGGGACTTAACCGCGGAGGTGGCTGCCCTGCAGGACCAGCTCCTCCGCAAGCAGGCGGACTTCGAGAACTTTCGCAGACGGCTGCATCGCGACAAGGATGAGGCCATCCGCTACGCGAACGCCGGGGTTCTCCTGGACCTTGCGGACATCATCGACAGTCTCGAGCGCGCCATCCAGACCGGCGAGGACGCCGACGTCGCGTCCCTGCGCGATGGCGTGTCGTTGATCGAAAAGCAACTGACCGGCCTGTTGGAGCGCAAGTGGGGGTTCTGTCGCTTCATCTCCAAGGGTGAGCCGTTCGACCCGGAACGGCATCAGGCGATCGCCTCCGAGGAGTCCGAAGCACATGAGGTCGCCACCGTGGTGGAGGACTATCAACGAGGGTATCTGCTGCACGACCGCGTGGTGCGTCCCGCGCGGGTGAAGGTCGCGCAACCGCTCTCAGGCTCGAACGACGATCCGGCAGACACGCGGGACGACGGAGCTGCCGACACAAAGGAAGGCGAATAGCATGGGCAAGATCATCGGCATCGACTTGGGAACCACCAACTCCTGTGTCTCGGTGATGGAGGCGGGCGAGCCGACGGTGGTGCAGAACTCGGAGGGCCAGCGCACCACGCCGTCGATCGTCGCGTTCACGGACAAGGGGCGCCTGGTGGGCCAGCCGGCGAAGAACCAGATGGTCACCAACCCGGAACGGACGGTGTATTCGATCAAGCGCTTCATGGGCCGACGCTTTGCGGAGGTTCCGGAAGAGATCAAGATGGTGCCGTATCGGGTTACCGACTCCGGCAACGACGTCCGGGTGCACATCGGTGACAAGCAGTACTCGCCGCCCGAGATCGCGGCGGCGGTGCTGCAGAAGATGAAGGAGACGGCGGAGAACTACCTCGGCGAAACGGTGACCGAGGCGGTGATCACCGTCCCCGCCTACTTCAACGACTCGCAGCGGCAGGCGACCAAGGATGCCGGGCGGATCGCCGGCCTCGACGTCAAGAGGATCGTCAACGAGCCGACGGCCGCAGCGCTCGCCTATGGGCTCAACAAGGAAGGCTCCGAGGAGAAGATCGCGGTCTACGACCTTGGCGGCGGCACCTTCGACATCTCCATCCTCGAACTCGGCGACGGCGTATTCGAGGTCAAGTCCACCAACGGCGACACCCACCTGGGAGGGGACAACTTCGACCAGCGGGTCATCGACTGGCTCATCACCAGCTTCAAGAGCGACACCGGCATCGACCTGGCCAACGACCGGATGGCGCTGCAGCGCCTCAAGGAGGCGGCTGAGAAGGCCAAGATCGAGCTTTCCGGAACGCAGAGCACGGAGATCAACCTGCCGTTCATCACCGCGGACTCCTCCGGCCCCAAGCATCTTCAGTACACGCTGACGAGGTCCAGGTTCGAGCAGATGATCGAGGATCTGGTGCAACAGACGCGGCGTCCCTGCGAGCAGGCGATCAAGGACGCCGGCGTGAGCGCGGACGAGATTGACCAGGTCATCCTGGTGGGCGGCTCGACCCGCATTCCGGCGGTCCAGCAGTTGGTTGCCGGGTTGTTCGGGAAGGATCCGAACCGTGGTGTCAATCCGGACGAGGTGGTCGCGGTCGGAGCGGCCATCCAGGGCGGGATCCTGGGAGGGGACGTCAAGGATGTCCTGCTGCTGGACGTCACCCCGCTGTCGCTAGGCATCGAGACGCTCGGGCAGGTGTTCACACGGCTGATCGAGCGCAATACGACGATCCCCACTCGCAAGAGCCAGATCTTCTCCACGGCTGCCGACAACCAGACCGCGGTCTCCATTCACGTGCTGCAAGGGGAGCGCGAGATGGCTACGCAGAACCGCACGCTCGGCAGATTCGATCTGATCGGGATTCCGGCGGCGCCCCGCGGCGTTCCGCAGATCGAGGTCGCCTTCGACATCGATGCCAACGGGATCGTCCACGTATCCGCCAAGGATCTCGGTACCGGCAAGGAACAGAAGATCCGCATCGAGTCTTCCTCCGGACTCTCCGAGGACGAGATCGAGCGGATGGTGAAGGACGCGGAGGTCCACGCGGACGAAGACAAGAGCGCCCGGGAGGCCGCCGAGGCCAGGAACGAGGCGGACAGCCTGATCTATGCCACCGAGAAGTCGCTCAGCGACTTCGGTGACAAGGTGAGCGCGGATGACAAGGAGAAGATCACTGCCGCGATCGCGGAACTGAAGCAGGCGGTCGAGGGCAACGACAGCGCCACGATCAAGGAGAAGACCGAGGCGCTCAAGCAGGCTTCCCACAAGCTCGCCGAAGAGGTGTACCGGGACGCTCAGCAGAAGGCATCGGCCGAATCGGGCGATGCCGCCGCCGGCACGCAGGATGCCGGCGCCGGGAGCGACTCGCAGGGTGATGCCGACCAGGGAGCCAACGGCAAGGGGGCCGGTTCGGTTCAGGACGCCGACTACGAGGTGGTCGACGACGACGAGAAGCGCGGCTAGGAATCTGTCGGATGGCCCATGGTGCCAATCCGGACAGACGCTCAGGGTGGCGCTCAGGGTGGCGCTCAGGGTGGCGCTCAGGGTGGCGCTCAGGGTGGCGCTCAGGGTGGCGCTCAGGGTGGCGCTCAGGGTGGACGGACTGACCACCTGCGGTGGTGACCGCCGCAGCGACACCGCAGGACGATAGCTCAGGATGGCCAAGCGCGATTACTACGAGGTCCTGGGGCTGGACCGCTCCGCGGAACTCGACGAGATCAAGAAGGCGTACCGCAAGCTGGCGGTGCGCTACCACCCGGACCGCAACGCCGGCGACGGGCAAGCCGAAGAGCGCTTCAAGGAGGCCACCGAAGCGTACGACGTGCTGGCCAATCCGCAGAAGAGGCAAGCCTACGACCAGTTCGGCTTTGCCGGGGTGGACGGCATGGCCGGGGGCCAGGCGCACGACTTCTCACACGTGTTCCGCGACTTCGAGGACATATTCGGGGATGTCGGCAGCATTTTCGACTCGTTCTTCACGCGCACCGATCGGCGGCGTGGTGGAGGACGCCGCGGCGCAGCGGGCCGTGGAGGCGATCTGCGCTACGATTTGCGCGTTCCGTTCGAACAAGCGGTGTTCGGCACCAAGGCAGAGATCGCCTACCGTCGTCAGGAGGCGTGTTCCCGCTGCGACGGTAACGGCACCGAAGGCAGCAGCAGCCGCAGCATCTGTCCGACCTGCGGCGGCTCCGGTCAGGTGCGCCGCAACTCCGGGTTCTTCTCGATCGCCACGTCCTGCCCCTCATGCGGGGGGGAGGGGGAGGTGATCGAGAACCCATGCCGCGTGTGCCGGGGAACCGGACGCGAACAGAAGGAACGAAGACTGCGCGTGACCATCCCGGTCGGCATGGAGGACGGCAAGCGCATCCAGCTCAACGGACAGGGGGACGAAGGCATCGGTCGTGCGCCGGCCGGCGACCTGTATGTCTTCGTGCACGTGGAGCCGCACGCGTGTTACCAGCGCCATGGCGATGACCTGTACTGCGTGATCCCACTGGCGTTCACCCAGGCCGCACTGGGAACCTCGATCCTGGTCGGCACGCTCGACGACCGGCGTATCCGGGTCAAGGTTCCGGCCGGAACGCAACCGGGCAGACTGCTGCGGGTGCGGGGCGAAGGAGTGCCGCATCTGGACAAACCCGGTCGGCGCGGGGACCTGTATATCAAGGTCGCGGTGACGGTCCCGGACAGACTCTCGTCGCACGCCAGGAAACTGCTCGGCGAGGTGGCTGAAGCGGTCGGAGAGGAGTCGAGCCCCGAGCCGGTGCCGCTCGCCGAATTGGAGTAGCCGGCCACGGTACACCCCATCACCGTCGGGGCGATCGCACTCATCACCTTGGCGGTACCTCTGGGCGTGGCGGCCGCATGGCAGCGGCGCTGGACGTGGACCGGTGTCTGGCAGGTCGCGTTGCTCGCGACGCTGGCGGTGCGGGCGATCGGCAGGCTGATGCCGGACGGCACGGTCGTTGAGATTCTGAGCGCCCAGGGCGTGATCTGGTTCTCCGGAGCGTGGTTGGCGGTCCGTGATCGCGGGGTCTCGCCTCGTGTGTGGCACGCGTTCTGCGTGTCACTGATCGTGCAGAACTGCCTGACTTCGGCGTTTGGTCTGCAAGGCACGGTACCCGCATTGGCGCTGTCGTCGTTGACGCTTGCCGCCTCTGCGGCTGCCGGACCGCTCCAATTGTTGGCCTCGGGTACGATCGCCACCCGACCTCGCGGGCGTGTCGTCGTGGTTTCGTTCGCCTCTCTGGCGGTGGCGGGCGCGCTGTACGAGCGCTGGACGGACCAACTCGGTCTGCCGCGCCTCGCTCCTGGCCTCTGGTGTGAGCTGGCGTTGCTGGCTGCCGCGGTGGTGGCGAACCAACTGTATACCGGCCCGTTCCGGCCTCGATACGTGGATGCCGCTCGCGCCGAGCTTGCGGAGTCCGAAGAGCGCTTGCAGATGCAGAGCCGCCTCGCGTCGGTCGGCCAGTTGGCCACCGGGGCCGTGCATGGAGTCAAGAATGCGCTGTCCGCAATCGGCTTGGCGGCCGACTGGGGAACGGCGGCGGGTACGGACGCTGACGCACAGCGGAGCCTGCAGCTCATCCGCCGCAACGTCCGCGCTGCGCATCAGGACCTGGAACGGCTGCTGCGCGAGATCAAGGACGACGAGGCGCGGGACGCGGACGTTACGGAGGTGGTCCAGGCGGTCGCCGAATCCATGCGCATCGCCGTGCGGCCGCATCGGGCGACCCTGCAGGTCGACCTGCAGCCGGGACTCATGGCCGCGATCGGGCCGAGCGACCTGACCATCGTGGTTTCCAGTCTGGTAGAGAATGCTGCCCGGGCCGGCAGAGGATCACCAACCACGATCCGCGTCGCGTCGCGGCGAGGGACGGCCGGCACGGTGATCGTGGAAGTGATCGACGACGCAGGCGGGATGGACGCCAAGACCGCGACTGCCGCGTTCGAGCTGGGTAGCTCGGGAGACGAGAGCACGGGACTGGGTCTGCCCTTGAGCAGCAAGCTCGTCGAGAGCGCCAGCGGCGAGCTCAAGTGGCATCCCGTGGAGGGTGGCTCGCGCTTCACGATCGAGCTTCCCGAGGCATAGGCGATACGGCGCGCGCGATGGAGATCGGGGACCCGGGCGTGGGCGTACGGACCGTTGCGGCGACCAGCCGAAAGTTCCTGGGTTGCAAGCGGCGTCTGGCTCGCTGGATCGCGGACTCCATGTTCGCCGTCGCCGGGACACCCGCATCCTTTCTGGATGGCTTCTGCGGGACCGGTGCGATCGGCCTGGAGATGCTGTCCCGAGGGGTGGGCAGCGTCACGTGCGTCGACAATCTGCGTTCGAACACGTTGATCCTCGACGGAGTGCTGTCCCGCACCGACCCTGAGCGGCTGCACCCAGCGCTGCGCGATCTCAACTCGATGCTGCCGAGGTCCGGCTATGCGACGCGGTGGTACTCGGACACCTACTTCACGCGTGAGAACTGCATGCGGATCGACGCCATCCGTCCGGGGGTGGACGTGCTCCTCGCCTCCGGAGTGATCGGCCCGGCCGAGCGGTCGTGGCTGCTTGCCAGCCTGCTGCTGGCATGCGACCGGGCTGCCAATACCGTCGGCCAGTACGACGCGTATCTCAAGCACCTCGGCAGCAGCCCATTCCGGGGCGGCCGTCACGTGGTCGACGCACGCGTGTACGAACCTCTGCGCCTCGTGCCGATTCGCACGATCGACGCACCGGAAGCGAGCGTGCTCACCGGAGACCTCCTCGACATTGCGCCGCGCATCGAGGCTGACATCGTCTACCTCGATCCTCCCTACACGACGCGGCAGTACGTCGACAACTACCACGTGCTGGAGAACATCGCGCGATGGCAGCGGCCCGAACTGTCGGGGAAGACGCGGAAGTTCCCCCGCGGCCGGCTCAAGAGCCCGTTCAGCACCCGGCGCGGCGCAGCGGGAGCGATCGCCGCGCTGCTCTCGGCGCTGCGGGCGAGGTGGATCGCGGTCTCGTACAATTCGGAGGGCATCGTGCCCATCGCCGATCTGGTCGCCTTGGCTCGCCGGCATGGAACCGTACGCACGTTCTCGCGTCCGTACCCGGTGTTTGGACGCGGTGCGGGCGTGGCCCGGCGGCGGTCGGTGACCGAATACCTCGTGATGATCGGGCCCCGGCGATGAGCACGGGCAAGCAGGAGCTGTTCCATCCCGACGGCCGATCCCGCGGGTTCTACTCGGAGCGCAACCGGCTGAACGACCTCACCGGAAAGGAGTGGCTGTACTGGACCCGTTCTGTGATCAGCCGCCCGTATCCGATCGACCATCAGCACCATATACGGCGAGCCCATGGCGGCCAGAAACCGCCGGAGCTGTGCGCGGATCTGGTCCGCGTTTTCAGCAAGGCGGGAGAGTCCGTGCTCGATCCGTTCATGGGCGTGGGCGGCGTGTTGATCGGGGCGGAACTCGCCGGCCGGAACGCCACGGGGATCGACATCAACCCGCACTGGATCAGCCTGTATCGGCAGGTCTGCGGCCTGGAGGGGCTGGGAGGGCTGGAGACCCTTGCGGGCGATGCCCGGGAGGCGCTCCCGAAGCTGCGCGGCCGCCGCTTCCAGTTGATTCTCACCGACGTTCCGTATTGGCAGATGGAGACTGCGCCGCGGTCGAAAGGGGAGTTCAAGCGGGTCGGACAACCGGCTGCTCCCCGGCGGCCCACGCGGCTGCACGGCCACAGCGACATCCGATATCCGAGCAAGCAGGCGTGGCTCGATGCCATGGGAAGGATCTTCACGCAGGCAACCGGCCTCCTGGACCGCAACCGCTATCTCGCGACGTTCATCGGCGACATGTATCTGCAAGGCCGCTACCATTGCCTGTCCGCGGAACTGGGCGAAACCCTCAGCGCCATTCCCGGCTTGGTGTGGAAGGCCAATCTCGTCTGGTACGACGTCGCCAAGGCGCTGCATCTGTACGGCTACCAGTACGCTTACATCCCCTCCATGGTGCATCAGAACATCCTGGTGTTTCGCAAAGAGGGATGATGCGGAAGGGGGCCGGACAGGTATGAGCCACGCTCGTCATCGGTACGTCCATGGATTCCGGGCGATCGAGGAACTGCTGTCGGCTCCTTCGCCCGGCGGCGTGCTCATGCTTGCGCGCGCCGGGGCTCGACACAGAAAGCTGGCGCAACTGGCGGCTGAGTCGGGAGTGCCCGTCCGGCGAACGAGCGACGGTGAGCTGAGCCGGCACGTCGACCCCGAACGCCATCGGGGCGCATTGTTGCGGGTCCGTTGCCGTCAACGACGAACGGATGACCGGCGACTGGAAGAGATCGCGGCTCGAACCGACAGCCACGCCCTGGTTCTGGCTGTCGACGGGGTCACGGATACCGGCAATCTGGGAGGGATCCTCCGTTCCGCGGAATGCTTCGGCGTCGACATCGTGGTGCTGCAGGCGGACCGCGCCGCGGCCGTCAGTCCGGCGGCGATTCGCGCGGCTTCCGGGGCCACGGCCTACCTGACGATCGCCACGGTCACCAACTTGGCGCGGGCGCTCACGCGCCTTCAGCGGGCTGGATTCTGGGTAGTCGGGGCCGATCTCGACGGACAACCTCTGGATGGGTATCGGTTCGCGGAGCGCAGCGTCGTCGTCGTGGGGGCGGAAGGATCCGGGATCCGCCCGGGCGTTCGCGCGCATTGCGACGCGCTGGTGACCGTCGAGACGGCCGGCAGTGTCGGCTCGCTCAACGTGAGCGTGGCTGCCGGGATCGTCTTGTATCGAGCGGCGCGCTCCCATGCCGCCGCCTGTCGCACGGGTCCCTGACCGGGACCCTTCGCCGGAGGCGAGGCGACCGCAGCCCTGTCTATCGTTTGCCGCGGTAGGCGGCAGCGATGTCGTGGCGGTACCAGCCGCCGTGGAAGCGGATCCGCTCCGCCAGTTCGTAGGCGTGGGCGGCAGCCGCCCCGAGGTCGGCGCCGAGTCCCACCGCAGAAAAGCACCGGCCTCCGCCGGTGACCACTCGACCGTCGCGGGTCCGCGTGCTCGCGTGAAAGATCAGCCCGCGGTCAGGGTCGGCGACCGGCAGGTCCACGGGAAAGCCGGTTTCGTACCGCTCCGGGTAGCCGCCGGAAGCGACCACCACGCACGCGGCCGCGCGGTCCTGGGGTGGAACGTCCGGCAGCCGTCCCGCCGCGACGGCATCGAGCAGGGAGGCCAGATCGGTGTTCAGGGAGGGAATGAGCACCTGCGCTTCCGGGTCTCCGAAGCGGACGTTGTACTCGATCACCCGGGGACCGTCCTCGGTGACCATCAGGCCCACGTAGAGCACGCCCCGGTAGCTCAGGCCCTCCTCGGCCATGCCGTTCACGGTGGGCTCGATGATCCGCGCCCGGATCCGCCGGTCCAGCTCGTCGGTAATCCACGGCACCGGGGTGATCGACCCCATGCCCCCGGTATTGAGGCCCACCTCGCCTTCGTGCTGTTTCTTGTAGTCCGCGCAGTAGGGCAACAGGAAGCAGTCGCCCCGGTCGTGACCGGACAACAGCACGAAGGCGGACAGCTCGGGGCCGCTCAAGTGTTCCTCCAGAAGGATGGACCCCGACCGCAGTCCATCGCGGGCGAACGTGACCAGAGCATCCATGTCGTCCGAGTCCAGCACGCCCTTGCCGTCCGCGAGGCCGTCACGCTTGACCACGAGACGCCGTTTCGAGCTCCGCAACAACCGCTCTGCCGTGCCGATCTCGTGAACGTGCTGTGAACGTGCCGTAGGCACCCGGTGCCGGGCCATGAACTCCTTCGCAAAGGCCTTGCTCGACTCGAGCCGGGCGGCTCGGCGCGTTGCTCCGAGCGCGGCTACTCCGGCCGCATCCAGACGATCGACGACGCCGGCGGCCAACGGCGCCTCAGGACCGATCACCGCGAGGTCTATCCTGTGCGTGCGGCAGGCGCCCAGTACGGCGTCCGGGTCAAGCGGGTCCAGTGAAGCGATATTCTCGGCGACCTCCGCGGTGCCGGCGTTGCCGGGGCCGGCGTACAGCCGGCTGACTATCGAGCTGCGTGACAGGCCCCAAACCAGGGCGCTCTCCCGTGCCCCGGAGCCGATCACGAGCGCGTTCATCCGCGCCCCGACGAGTGCTTCGGGTAGCCGCTCACGGAGCGGCGCCAGTCCCGCCGCCGCTCACCCGGAAGAAGCGCTCGCTGTTGGCGAACACGGCGTCCGCGAACTCCTCCAGCGGTATTCCGCGCAGTTCGGCCACGAAGCGTGCGGTCTCTTGCAGATAGGCTGGTCGATTGCGCTCACCGCGGCGGGACGCCGGCACCATGAACGGAGTCTCGGTTTCCAGGAGCAGCCGCTCCAGCGGCATGGCGGCCGCCACCTCCTGCAGGGTGCGAGCGCTGCGATAGGTGACGTTGCCGGCGAAGGAGATGTACAGGTTGAGCTCCAGCGCACGCGTCGCGAACTCCAGGTTCTCCGAATAGCAGTGCAGCACGCCGCCGCGCTCCGGCAGCTTGTCCCGCAATACCGCCAACACATCGGCGCCCGCATCCCGGTTGTGGATCACGACCGGCAGCCCGACGTGATCGGCGATCTCGAGCTGGCGAACGAACAGGCTGATCTGCGAGTCACGATCGCCGTACTTGCGATAGTAGTCGAGCCCGGTCTCGCCGATCGCCACCACGCGTTCGCCACCGGCCAGATCGGCCAGGCGCGTCTCCCAGCCGGTCGGCAGGCGGTCTACCTCTGAAGGAGAAATGCCTGCGCTGTAATAAATTGAATGATCCTGCCCGAGCTGCTCGTAGGTGTCGGTGAAGTCGGTCAGGTCGTTCGAGATGCAGACGAACGCCTGCACGCCGGCATGCTTGGCTTCCTGCACGGCCAGGAGTTGCTCGATGGGGTCGTCGTGGATGAGAGCGAGATGGGCGTGAGTGTCGAACAGTTGCATGTCTCTTCTTCGGCGGATGGGGAATGGTCTGGCCGGGCAGCGTGCCGGTTTGACAGGAGAGCGAGCGGAACGCTACCGTGGCGCCCAGACTCCGGTCAAGATGGTGCCGGAGCGGAGCCCCCGAGCCATCACAGAAACTACCGTGCAATCAGGCTTTCATCGTCGCAACGACGTGTTGGCGGAGACCCCCGGCGAACCGCGTGCAGCCGCGGCGGCGCGCGGTTTCCGGCATGCGCTGCGCTCGCTCGTGCGCAGGGGAAACCAGCGATTCACGGTCATGCTGATCCCCCACAGTGAACGCCGCACGTACAATCTGCAGCTCTCGGTCTTCACGCTGCTGGCGGCCGGCACCTTGCTGGTCGTCGTGCTCTGCGCGTTTCTGATTCTCTCCACCCACTTCACCGCTACCAATGAGCGGATGGCTGCTGTCAACCGTTCCCTGGCCGCAAGCGAGCTGGCGCTGGAATCGGTGGGTGACGAAGTGATCGCGCTGCAGGGAACGATGCAGGAGTTCCGGGTGCTGATCGACCAGCTCCAGCGGATTCTGAGTTCCGGGAATCTCACCGCCACTACGGCGTCCGCGGTGCGCGGCGCCGGGGATCTGGCGGCGTTCGTGGGCCAGCCCTCCGCGCTGGCGGCCGAATCGCCGGGAGTGACCGCGCTCCGGCAGCTCAGCGCCGCGCTCGACGCTGCGATGATGCCGCTGACCGAGCTCAACGAAACGGTAGCGGCTCAGCAGACGTTGCTGGCGGATGTGCCCACGCTGTGGCCGGTCCGCGGCGGCGGGTACGTGAGCTTCGAGTTCGGTCCACAGCGCCATCCGTTCACGGGCGCGTTCTACATCCACCGCGGCATCGACATCGCGATGCACCGCGGCGCCGAGATCGTCGCCACGGCCAATGGGACCGTCAGCCGGATCGCCTACGAACGTTACAATCTGGGCAACGTGATCGAGATAGCCCACAGATACGGTTTCGTCACGCGCTACGGGCACCTGCAACGGGTGCTGATCGAGCCGGGCCAGACGGTGCAGCGTGGTCAGACGATCGGTCTGATGGGCTCTACCGGCCGGTCGACCGGGCCCCACGTGCACTACGAGGTGAGCATCGGCGGGCAACTCCGCAACCCTGAGGAGTTCCTTGCGGTGTCCGCGATCACGGTGGGGGCGTCGCGATGACGACCGATCGGGACTCCGGCAGCGGTGCGGCCGACCGAAACATCGTCGACTCGATCGTGGGACAGGGCACCCGGATGAGCGGACAGATCGACCTGACCGGAATGCTGCGAATCGACGGCGAATTCCACGGCGAGGTTCGTGCCGAAGGACGGGTCCTCATCGGCCACACCGGTCGAGCCGAGTGCACGTTGCGTGTGGGCACGGTCGTCGTGGCCGGTAGCGTGCGCGGCGATGTCGTCGCCTCCGAGCTCGTGGAACTGCGCTCGACCGCCACCGTGATCGGTTCGATCTGCACGCCGCGGCTGATCGTTGAAGGAGGCGGTCGGTTCTGCGGACGGTGCCGCGTGGGAGTCGGAGACGGCCGGATGACAGAGTCTCGTCCGGCGTCGCCGTACTCGGCGAAACCGGCATGAAGACCGCCGCACCCGTGAGCGGTCGGGTCGTGCGGGTCAAGCTGCTGCACTCCAGCGAGACCTGCCTGTGCGTTCCGCCGACGTCCGTGGCGGTCGAATTGGACACCGATGCCAGTGTCATCGTCCCGACTCGACATGGGTCCGAGATCGGTCGCGTGCTGGGAGCGGTCCATGACGAAACGGAACTGCGAGGTGCCGAGCTGTTCGAGGTGATCCGCCAGGCGGAGGCCGATGATCTGGACGATTACGAACGCAACCGCGAGCTCGCCGACGACTTGCTGCGGTCATGCCGACGGCGTCTCGAAGGTCTCAATCTGGCGATGAAGCTGGCCGCAGCCCACATCGTGTTCAGCGGCGGCACGCTCATCCTCTACTTCACGGCAGAGAAGCGGATCGACTTCCGCCGGCTGCTCGGAGAGCTGTCGGACGAGGTGGGCTTGCGCATCGATCTGCAGCAGGTCGGCATGCGCGACGAGACGCGGATCGTTGGCGGGGCAGGGATCTGCGGCCGGGTGCTGTGCTGCAATGGGGTTACGGACCGGCGCCCGCGGGTGACGGTCCGTATGGCTCGGGACCAGGGACTCTCGCTGGATACTCGGCGCATCTCCGGATTATGCGGGCGGCTGTTGTGTTGCCTGTCCTACGAGTATGACTATTACCAGGAGGTGCGCCGCTCGGTGCCCAAGGAAGGGAAGTCGGTGTACTACCAGGGCGACCGCTTTCGCGTAATGGAGTTGAATGCGCTCACCAAGCGGGCCCGCATCAGCGGCGCCGATGGCGCGGTGTTGGGAGTCGGGTTCGGGGACTTCCGGTTCGATGAGGCGAACCGGCGCTGGGAGGTCAGCCCGGTGTGAGCACGGAGGCTTCGTGCCGCCAGCGTTCGACCTGTGCCGCGATTTCCGTGCGCATGTGCCGCACCTTCTGGCGCAACTCCGCCTTGTTCTCCGGCGGCTGGTAGACCGACAGGAATCTCACGCGGTAGCGGGTCGTTCCCATGCGGGCAAGCCCGGCGAGTCCGCGCAGGCGGTACCCGCCGTCGATCGCGGCCGACACGATCGGCAACCGCCGCCCTTCCAGGACGATGGCCAGCCCTCCCGAATGGAACCGATGCACCGCGCCGTCCCGTGAACGGGTGCCGTCCGCGAAGACGACGGGACAGGCACCTTCGTCGGCGAGCGCCGAGAAGCGGCGGAGCTCGCGGATCAGCAGGCGAATCTGGGTGGAGTCGATACGGCCGCGCGGCCGAACGATCAGGGCGTCGCCGCCATAGCGAAGGCACTTCGACACCAGCGGCACTCCGTACTTCAGCGATCGCTTGGCGACGAATTTGAGAGTCCGGCCGGGCAGTGCCGTGATCAGCACCGGGATGTCCAGCAGACTCTGATGGTTGCTGACCAGCACGAACCGCCGTGGGAGATCGGGAAGAGCCGACTCGATGACCACCGAGAAGCCGGTCAACTCTCCCGCGCGACGGATGAGCCTTCGTCCCTCGCGGCGCATGTAGAGCGATACTGCGGCGCGCAACCGCTGCGCAGGATCCGGTTCGCCGTCCGGGCGGCCCTTCGCGGGTCCCGCTCGGGGGGCTACTCCCGAGACTTTCCAAAGGCCCAGACGTACGTCCCCGGCGAGGAACCGGACCAGCAGGTAACCGACAAACAACAGTCCCCGGATCATCAGCGCCCGTCGCTCATCGCCCGTCCCAGCAGGTCGTACAACTCCGGGAGGTCCACCGCAGGGACGCGCGGATCCGCCCGCCACTCCGGTTTGGCATACCCCCACGCGGCCAGATACACCTCGATACGCGCGTCGTCGTTGCCGACCAGGTGGTCGAGCTGGTCATCGACCAGCGCGGCTCGCCCGGCCTGCCGCTCGTCGAGCACCGCGGCAACCATTTCCAGTTTCGAAACGGCAGCGGCGTGCAGGATCGCCTGCGTCGGTATCGGCACTTCGTGGAAGGCGAGAATTGCCTCGATGTAACGCGGGCGCTTGGTAGAGAGGATCCAGGTGCTGTCCCAGTCGGCGGCGTGCAGGAGCTCCGCGACGCCCGGGTACAGCGGGTTCAGTCGCAGCCAGTGGCTGCGATCGTGAACCATCAACTCCTGACGGACGCTATTGAGCGCGTCCGCGTAGCGCGCCAGCAGCCCCGGGCCGGCGATGCGGCGGGCCTCGTCGAACTCCTCCTGATGTGCGGGCGTGCGTCCCGCGGCCAGCAGGTCCTGGATCAGGACGTAGTCGTCACCGGCGCGGATGAATGGGCGGAGCTCGAGGAAGCGCTCGCGCAGCGTGACCGGAACCGATGGCGGTGTGTCCGGGTCGGACCCGGGGGGGCCGTCAGGCTGCGCGCCGCCGGTAAGGCGGTCATAGGCAACCCACGAGCTGAACAGGCACTCGGCGGCGGAATCGCAGATCACGCCATCGAAGTCGATGAACAACTGCAGTGGACTCGTCATGCAACCGAGCTCAGCCGGCCGCCGGCAGATGCAGCACCTCACCGGCGTGCGGGACATACAGGATACCGGAGTCCTCCCGGTCTCGGTAGTCATCCAGTTCCATGGCAGCGGGATCCCGGTACGCGAGCCCGATGCGCTCGCACAGCGCGCGCGGCAGGGCGGTGGCCAGTTCCACGTCGATCCGCGGACGCTCGACGCCGTCGCGGTACTCGCCGACGCCGCGGACCAGGGCCGAGTGAGCCAGCACGCCTCGCGGGACGTCGGCGAATCGGTGCCGTTCCGCCACCAAGTAGTCGGTGACATGGTACCCGACCCGTTCCAGGTAGTCGCCCCAGGTGGCGGACAGCTTGTCGATCTGCGGGCCGTAGATGATCAGGCGTCCTCCGTCGGACACCACTGACTCGAGCTTGTACATCACCTTTCCGCCCACCCACAGCTCGTCGTACATCGCGGGCGCGTGCCCGAGCACCGTGTGGTAACGGCGAGGCGTACGGGTGATGTGGATCCGTGCGGAGTGGTCGGCCGCATCGCTCCACGCGTGCCTTGGATCGCCCACGTACAGCCCGGCAAGCTCCGGCGGCTCCTGCCCCGGCTGCACGACCATCGCGACCAGGTGACAGGCCGTGGGTACCAAGTCGGCGGCCTGCTCGATCACGCGGCGCGCCGGCGTGTCCTTGTGCCCGATCGTCTTCATGCAGGTGATGACCGCGCTCAGCCAGTGGAAGAAGTCCAGGAACTCGCCGCCGGAGATGCCGGGAAACAGGTACTTGTGGCCGCCCGAGAAGCCGACGATCTCGTGCGGGAATACGGGGCCGACGATCAGCAACAGGTCATACTCGAAGATCGCGCGGTTGATGGTGATGTCCACGGCCTCGTCGAACCGGCCGTCGGTGGCCGCGGAGATCTGGCGCTCCGTGAACGACCCGATCCGCTGCAGCGTCCCGGGGGTGTCCCACCGGTGATTGAGGAAGCGGCTGGCGCCGAAGCGCTCGGCGCGCTCGGCGGGACTCACCCCATAGAGCCGGGCGATCGCGTCGTCCGGCATGATCGGGTGCGTCCCCAGCGCCACCATGTAGTCGAGCTGCCGGGCGTGTGCGCCGATGACCTCGTCCACCGCCCGTACCAGAGCGGGCAACGGGGCGCTGCGGGTGGCGTCCGGCGTGATCGCGAGAACCCGCCGCGACTCGAACAGCGCGCGTGGCGTCCCGGCTTCGATGCGGCTGCAGATGTCCTCGTGGGTCATCGTCGCGGAACGCTCCATCGTCATCAGATCCGCCATGTCATGCCTCCCGTACGTCCGGCCTCCCGCATGTCCGCGTCCAGGTGCTCCCGTGCATCGTTCCGGCGTCGGCGTTCAGATGCTGTCCACGAGAAAGCCGCCGTCGACCGGTATGGTCGCTCCCGTGACGAACCCGGATGCGGCTTCACTGGCAAGGAATATCGCCGCCCCGGCCAGCTCCTCCGGTTCGCCGAACCGCGCGAACGGCGTCCGGCCGAGCACTTGCCGGCCACGCTCGGTGGGTTGGCCGGTCGCTTCGTCCACCAGCAGCCTTCGGTTCTGTTCGGCGAGGAAGAATCCGGGTGCGATCGCGTTCACGCGGATGCGGTGGGGGGCGAATTCCTTGGCCGTCGCCTCCGTGAGGTTGACGACTCCGGCCTTCGCCGCTCCGTAGGCCCACACGCCGGACAAGGGCTTGTACGAGGCCATGGACGCGATGTTGATGATTGATCCCACGATCCCGTGTTCGATCCAGTGCGCCGCGACAACCTTGGTCGGAACCAGGCAGCCCGCGACCAGATTGAGCTCGACGGTCTGACGGAACACGTCGATGTCGATCTCGGTAAACGCTCCCTTGCTCAGGTTGCCGCCGACCGCGTTGATCAGGACCGTCGGGCAACCCAGCCGCGCTTCGGTGTGGCGCAGGGCATCCATGATCGCGTCCGGCGACCCGGCATCGGCCACGAAGCCGGTGGTGCGCTCGGGAGCGTTCAGCGTGGTCAGGGCGCGGTCGACCGTCTCGGCCCGTCGGCTCCAGACCGCGATGCGCGCTCCGGCATTGAGCAGGCCGCGCGCCATCCCGATCGCCAGCGTCGCTCCGCCGCCCGAGATGGCCACCGTGGCGTCCAGTGAGAACAGTGGGGAAGGAGTCGTCATGTCGCCGACCAGTTTGTGTGGAACGTGCCGGCGCGGTCGACCCGCTCGTAGGTGTGGGCGCCGAAGTAGTCGCGTTGCGCCTGTATCAGGTTGGCCGGCAGGCGCGCCGTTCGGTATGCGTCGAAGTAGCTCAGCGAGGACGCGAACGCCGGGACTGGAACTCCAGCGGTGGTCGCCGCCCCGACGACCTGGCGCCATGCGGACTGGGCCCCGTGCAGCACGTCGGCGAAGTACGGGTCGAGCATGAGGTTGGCCAGGTCCGGTTCGCGGTCATAGGCCTCCTTGATGCGCTGCAGGAAGCGGGCGCGGATGATGCACCCTCCCCGCCAGATCATGGCGATCGCCCCGTAGTCGAGCCGCCAGCCGTGCTCCGCGGCAGCGGTACGCATCAGCGCGAAGCCCTGAGCATAGGAGCAGATCTTCGCGGCGTAGAGTGCCGTCCCGATCGCGTTGGCCAGGTCCTCACGATTGCCGCTGAACGCGGCGTCCGGACCGCGGAGCACGCTGCCGGCGGCCATCCGTTCCTGCTTTGCCGCCGAAAGTGAGCGTGCGAATACCGCCTCGGCAATGGTGGGCGCAGGGGCGCCAAGCTCGAGCGCCGACTGTCCCGTCCACGTCCCCGTGCCCTTCTGTCCCGCCTTGTCGAGGATCATGGTCACCATCGGCGCGCCGGTCTCCGGGTCGGTCGCCGCCAGAATCCGCGCCGTGATCTCGATCAGGTACGAGTCCAGATCGCCGCGGTTCCAGTCCGCAAAGCGCTGCGCCATCTCCGGGAACGTCATGCCGCAGAGCTGCTGCAGCAGCGAGTACGCCTCGGCGATGAGCTGCATGTCGCCATACTCGATGCCGTTGTGCACCATCTTGACGTAGTGGCCTGCGCCGCCGGCGCCGATGTACGTGCAGCAGGGGTCTCCGTCCACCTTGGCGGCGATCGAGGTCAGGATCGGGCTCACCTGACGATAGGCGGCCTCGCTGCCGCCGGGCATGATGCTCGGCCCGAGGAGCGCCCCTTCGTCGCCTCCCGAGACCCCCGTACCCAAGTACAGCAGATCCGAGGCTTCCGCGTCGCGGCAGCGCCGTGTCGTGTCCGCAAAGTGAGAGTTGCCGCCGTCCAGGATGACGTCGCCCGGCTCCAGCAACGGCTGCAGCTCGCCGAGCACCGCGTCGACCGGCGCGCCTGCCTGCACCATCAGCAGAATGCGCCGGGGGCGGTTGAGCGCCGCGACCACGTCGGGCAGCGTACGGCACGGCACGAGTCGCTTGCCGGCACCCACGCCGTCGACGAAGGTCTCGAGCGTACGGGCAGTTCGGTTGTGGACCGCGACGGTGTATCCGCGGCTCTCGATGTTGAGGGCCAGGTTGCGGCCCATGACGGCCATCCCGGCCACGGCGATGTCGGCCATCAGGTGTGCATCCTCATCATGGGAGTGCGGGGCTGAATCATAGGAGTGCGGGGCGCACGTGTACACCGCCACGGGTCCCGGGTCAGCACGGGTACGTCACCGTGCACGTCGCGCTCGGCGCGGTGGCAGCAGGCCGGATCGCCGGGCCAGCACGGCTTGCATGCGATCGGCAACCTCGTTCGGCGTGGCGGTACCGTCGATGCCGCGCAGCAGACCCGTCGATCGGTAGTACTCGATGACCGGGGTGGTCTGTGCCCGATAGGCGTGGAGCCGCCGTCGGATCGCCTCCGGATCGTCGTCTTCGCGTTGCACGGGTGCGCAGAACAGTGACGCATTCGCCGGCATCGAGGCCACGTTGAAGGTGGCGCCGCACCGGGCGCAGGTACGGCGTCCGGACAGGCGGCGAACGACTTCCTGCTCGGGCACGATCAGCTCGACGGCGGCGTCGATCTGCGCGAATCCGGCCAGCGCGGCGGCCTGCGGGACGGTGCGAGGAAAGCCGTCGAGAATGAATCCCTTCCGTTCGTCGAGGGTCGCCAGGTGATCGCGCACCAGGGAGATGGTCAGCGAATCGGGGACCAGGCTGCCGGCCTGCAGCAGGTCGGCCACCCGGCGCCCGAGCGGGGTCCGAGCCTTCACCGCGGCGCGGAAGAGGTCGCCCGTGGAGATGTGACGCATTCCGCTGCGGCCGGCCACGGTGCTGGCGAGCGTGCCCTTGCCGGCGCCGGGCGGTCCGAGGAGAACCAGCTGCATGAGATTGGGGCAGGCTGAGCGAGCGAGTGACGCCGCGGTGGCTCCAGGGCTCAGGTGCCCTGAGCGTAGTCGGTACGGTACGCCTGCTGCTCGGCGGTAAGCTCGTCGGTCTGGATGTCCATCGTTTGCAGCTTGATGGCGGCGATCTCCCGGTCCTGCTCTTCGGGCACCGGGTACACGAGCGGCGACAGGGAGCTACCCTCCTTGGCCAATCGGATGAGGGACAGGAACTGATTGGCGAAAGACATGTCCATCACTTCGGGTGGATGGCCCTCGGCCGCGGCCAGGTTCACCAGCCGGCCTTGCGCCAGAATGTACAGGCGGCGGCCATCGCCGAGCACATGCTCGCGATTGTTGCTCCGGACCTCCTCGGAACGCACGGTGAGCTCTGCCAGATCGTTCAGATTGATCTCGCAGTCGTAGTGACCGGCGTTGCAGACGATCGCGCCATCCTTCATTCGCTCGAAGTGCCGGCGGGTGATCACGTCGCGGATTCCCGTGGTCGTAACGAACACGTCGCCGACGGCGCTGGCCGCATCCATGGTCGACACGTTGAACCCCTCCAGCGTCGCCTTGAGGGCGGCGATCGGATCTACTTCGGTGACCACGACGATCGCGCCGAGGCCGCGTGCGCGCTGGGCGACGCCACGCCCGCAATGACCGAAGCCGGCAACGACCAACTGCTTGCCGGCCAGGAGTACCGACGTGGCGCGCAAGACTCCATCGAGGGCCGACTGGCCGGTCCCGTAGACGTTGTCGAAATCCCACTTGGTAGTGGCATCGTTCACGGCGATGACGGGGTACTTGAGGGCGTGATCATCAGCCATGGCGCGGAGTCTGTGCACCCCCGTGGTGGTTTCCTCGGTGCCGCCGATGATGCCGGCGGTCAGTCCGTCCCCGGCAGCGTGCGCGCGAAAGATCAGGTCGGCACCGTCGTCGAGGGTCAGCGTCGGGCCGACCGCAAGCGTCTGGTCGATGCACCAGTAAAACTCGTCCGTGGATAGGCCGTGCCAGGCGTAGATCGGGACTCCTTCGGCCGCCAGCGCGGCTGCGACATCATCCTGAGTGGACAAGGGATTGCAGCCCGACCAGGCGACCTCGGCTCCCGCGTCCCGCAGGGCGCGGATCAGGATCGCGGTTTCCTTGGTCACGTGCAGGCAGCCGGCTATCCGCGTGCCGGCCAGCAGCTTCGAGTCGCGATGCAGCCGGCGGAGATGCTGAAGTACGGGCATGCGCGATTCCGCCCACCGGAGCTTCAGCGAACCTTGATCGGCGAGCGCTGGATCCTTGATCTTGTATCCGGTCACGGCGGCAGTTTAGCCGCTCGCCCGCCTGCGGTCGACAGACCATCGGCCATCGGTCGCCCAAGGGCCGTTTCGCCCCGGCCGATGTGGCCGAGCTCCCGTCGGTCATTGTAAACTGGTTACCGGTATGGCTGGGAGCGGCCTGTGGCGCGGTGTCGAGCGGGCTGTCAATCAAGGGCTCCGGGGCTCGCGCGACGCCCTGGACCGCGCCCGATCGAAAGCGCGGGAGCTCGGCGAGCGGGGTGCTCTCAGGCTCGACCTGCTGCAGCTCGAACGGCAGCGATCGCGGCTGCTCGAGGAGTTGGGACAGCTCATCCATGACCGCCTGGGCACACAGGGCCAAGCCACGGTGTCGCACGGCACCCCCGGGGTCAAGGACCTGATGGCCCAGATCGACGACTTGGCCGAACGGTGTGCGGCGAAGCGGCACGCGCTGGAGCAGCTCGCCATCCAGGGCTTGGCCGGCGAGCCGCTGGCCGGGGAGCCGGGAGCCGATGACGAGAAAGATGAAAAAAAGGCTCCGAAGCCCTTGACGGAGCCACCCGACGATGCATAGACTCCTTTTCCACGGTGCCCGTCGGTAGACGGGCTTCCGTGATGCGGATCGGGCGTCCGTGCCCGTCCGCGAGCGGGATCCCGATCGGATCCCATCGGTTCTTTGACATCATAGGGATGGGGAGAGTGGGGTCCTCGAATGTAGATTCGTAGGACGGATGCCTTCGGGCGGAAGTCCTACTCATATCACGGAGAGTTTGATCCTGGCTCAGAACGAACGCTGGCGGCGTGTCTTAAGCATGCAAGTCGAACGAGAACCATGGAGCTTCAGCTTGCTGAAGCTCCGGGGGACAGTGGCGAACGGGTGAGTAACACGTAGGTGATCTGCCCCGAAGTGTGGGATAGCCTATGGAAACATAGGGTAATACCTCATGAGATCCGAGGATTGGATGCCTCGGATGAAAGGCGCAATTGTGTCGCTTTGGGATGAGCCTGCGGTCCATTAGTTAGTTGGTGAGGTAATAGCTCACCAAGGCGATGATGGATAGCCGGCCTGAGAGGGTGAACGGTCACACTGGGACTGAGACACGGCCCAGACTCCTACGGGAGGCAGCAGCTAAGAATAGTCCGCAATGGGGGAAACCCTGACGGTGCGACGCCGCGTGGGTGATGAAGGCCTGACGGTTGTAAAGCCCTTTTCTCAGCGAAGAATAAGGTGAGGAGTGGAACGCCTCATCGATGACGTTAGTTGAGGAAGAAGCCCCGGCCAATTACGTGCCAGCAGCCGCGGTAACACGTAAGGGGCGAGCGTTGTTCGGAATTATTGGGCGTAAAGGGCGCGTAGGCGGTGCAGCAAGCTTGGTGTAAAAGGCTCGGGCTCAACCCGAGGAATGCGCTGGGAACTGCTGCGCTAGAGTCTTGGAGGGGAAGCTGGAACTCCTGGTGGAGGGGTGAAATCTGTAGATATCAGGAAGAACACCGGTAGCGAAGGCAAGCTTCTGGCCAAAGACTGACGCTGAGGCGCGAAAGCGTGGGGAGCGAACAGGATTAGATACCCTGGTAGTCCACGCCGTAAACGATGTGCACTAGGCGTAGGGTGCGTTGAGTGCTCTGTGCCGGAGCTAACGCGTTAAGTGCACCGCCTGGGGAGTATGCCCGCAAGGGTGAAACTCAAAGGAATTGACGGGGGCCCGCACAAGCGGTGGAGCATGTGGTTTAATTCGATGATACGCGAGGAACCTTACCAGGGTTTGACATGTGCACGGAGATCCATGAGAGTGGGTTGTCCTTCGGGACGTGCACACAGGTATTGCATGGCCGTCGTCAGCTCGTGTCGTGAGATGTTGGGTTAAGTCCCGCAACGAGCGCAACCCTTACCGTCTGTTGCCAACAGGTAATGCTGGGGACTCGGACGGAACTGCCGGTGACAAACCGGAGGAAGGTGGGGACGAGGTCAGGTCATCATGATCCTTACGTCCTGGGCTACACACGTGCTACAATGGTCGGTACAGAGCGTAGCGAAACGGCGACGTTGAGCAAATCGCTGAAAGCCGGCCTTGGTTCGGATTGGAGTCTGAAACTCGACTCCATGAAGGTGGAATCGCTAGTAATCGCGCATCAGCATGGCGCGGTGAATACGTTCCCGGGCCTTGTACACACCGCCCGTCATACCACCCGAGTTGGGGGTACCCGAAGTCGTTTGCATAACCGTAAGGACGGCGACGCCGAAGGTACGCCTGGTAAGGGGGGTAAAGTCGTAACAAGGTAGCCGTACCGGAAGGTGCGGCTGGATCACCTCCTTTTCAAGAGTTCAGCGTCGGTACCGACCTCGGTTGGTCGGTGCCGGCCAGCAGGCGGTTGCCGCCTGCCCCGGGCCTCACTCTTCCCCAATCCCTTTCGTTGTCACAGAAGCGCTCGGGCTTGAGTCGAGACAGGAGAATGACGCGCGCTCGCAGCACCGTTGACCGGGGCTTGGCGGCGCTCCATAGCGTCGATTGCCTGTGCCGATCGGCGGGGGTATAGCTCAGGTGGCTAGAGCGATGGCTTTGCAAGCCATAGGTCTGGGGTTCGAGTCCCCATACCTCCACAGGTACGGATTCGACAGGTCGGATTCGGCCAGGGCCGACTCGGCCGAGTCCGATTCGGAAGGGCGCCACGCCAGGGTCGTTTCCCCGGCCAGCGCGGACTCGACGCGGCCCGGCGACTGAAACTGAGACGATGACGGCGTTGAGCGGCGAACCGCCGACGCCTTGTGACGACGGGTCTTTGACATCGGTGCGCAGGTTTACGCCCGCGCACCTCCGAAGCCGCAGCTGATCTGACGGGGTCTTTTTCAAGCGGCATCGGACACAGGGAAGGGGAGATGGGTGATATGGCAAGCGGGCAAGGGTCTACGGCGGATGCCTTGGAGCTACTCGGCGAGGAAGGCCGTGGTAAGCTGCGATAAGCCACGAGTAGGAGCAAACATCCTGAGATCCGTGGATGGCCGAATGGGGTAACCCGTAGAGCTGTCAAACGCTCTACATCGCGGCCCGGAGGGGTCGTGAGGCGATACCGGGGGAACTGAACCATCTAAGTACCCCGAGGAAGAGACATCAACCGAGATTCCCTTAGTAGCGGCGAGCGAACGGGGAACAGCCCAAACCGTACCGACGTGATAGGCTTACACCGTTGTCGGTGCGGGGTTGCAGGACGCCAGCGAGGGAGGTTGTAAGGCCACCCTGCGGCGTGATCATCGGATAGTGGAACGCTTCTGGGAAGGGCGGCCAGAGCGGGTGAAAGCCCCGTACACGAAATTCGATCGAGCGTCGCTGTTGGCGCACCTGAGTACGGCGGGACACGTGAAACCCTGCCGGAATCTGGGAGGACCACCTTCCAAGGCTAAATACGAGGTAGCTACCGATAGTGAACAAGTACCGTGAGGGAAAGGTGAAAAGAACCCCGAGAGGGGAGTGAAATAGAACCTGAAACCGTAGACCTACAAGCGGTCAGAGCCTTGCTTTATGCGGGGTGATGGCGTGCCTTTTGCAGAATGAACCGGCGAGTTATGGTATGCAGCGAGGTTAAGGCATTGCAGTGCCGGAGCCGTAGGGAAACCGAGTCTGACAAGGGCGTATTAGTTGCATGCTGTAGACCCGAAACCGAGCGATCTATCCATGGCCAGGCTGAAGCGCTGGTAACACAGCGTGGAGGGCCGAACGGTAGTCTGTTGAAAAAGGCACCGATGAGCTGTGGATCGGAGTGAAAGGCTAAACAAGCTCGGAGATAGCTGGTACTCCCCGAAATAGCTTTAGGGTTAGCCTCGTCTTAGTGTCGCGGAGGTAGAGCACTGGATGGATTCGGGCCCTTCACCGGGTACCAACCCCAACCAAACTCCGAATGCCGTGACATGATGGGCGGGAGTGAGACTGCGGGCGATAAGGTTCGTGGTCGAGAGGGAAACAGCCCAGATCGTTGACTAAGGTCCCCAAGCGCGAGCTAAGTGGGAAAGGAAGTGCAGGTGCGAAGACAGCCAGGAGGTTGGCTTAGAAGCAGCCATCCCTTGAAAGAGTGCGTAACAGCTCACTGGTCGAGTTCTTGTGCGCCGACAATGTAACGGGGCTCAAGTTCGCCACCGAAGTCACGAGTTCGCCGAAGCGCCTTGTTGCGCTCTGGCGAGCGGTAGGGGAGCGTTCTGGCAGCTGATGAAGGTGCTCCGTGAGGAGCGCTGGAGGCGACAGAAGTGAGAATGCCGGTATGAGTAACGAAAAGACGGGTGAAAAACCCGTCCGCCGAAAGCCTAAGGTTTCCTGGGTAAAGTTAATCTGCCCAGGGTTAGTCGGCCCCTAAGACGAGGCCGAGAGGCGTAGTCGATGGGAAACGGGTTCATATTCCCGTACCTCTGGCAGGAGATGCCGACAGGGATGACGCGTCGGAGGACGTGCAGCCGGGCGATGGTAGTCCCGGTCCAAACGGTGAGGACGTCGATGCGGGGAGGCAAATCCCCCCGCGGAGTTCGAGCCGCCAAGGCGAGCTGAAGCCTTCGGGCTGACGTGAAGTGTATAGAGGCCGGCGCCGAGAAATAGTCTCTAAGGGGTGCCTGCCAGGGACCGTACCGTAAACCGACACAGGTAGGCGGGAAGAGAATTCTAAGGCGCTCGAGAGAACCCGCGTTAAGGAACTCGGCAAATTGCACACGTAACTTCGGGAGAAGTGTGGCCTCGGGTGGAGAGTCGGCCTTCGGGCGGATGATTCAGACGAGGTTGCAGAGAAATGGCCCAGGCGACTGTTTACCAAAAACACAGGTCTCTGCTAATCGGTAACGAGATGTATAGGGACTGACACCTGCCCGGTGCTGGAAGGTTAAGAGGAGGGGTGAGAGCTCCGAATCGAAGCCCCAGTAAACGGCGGCCGTAACTATAACGGTCCTAAGGTAGCGAAATTCCTTGTCGGGTAAGTTCCGACCTGCACGAATGGTGTAACGATCTGGGCGCTGTCTCGACGCGGGACTCGGTGAAATTGTAGTATCGGTGAAGATGCCGATTACCCATGGTTAGACGGTAAGACCCCGGAACCTTGACTGCAGCTTGGCATTGGTACTTGATCTGCGACGTGTAGGATAGGTGGGAGGCTTTGAAATCTGGTCGTCAGGCTGGATGGAGCCGTTGTTGAAATACCACCCTTCGTCGATTAGGTATCTAACGCGTGGACCTGAAACGGTTGCGCGGACCGTGTCTGGTGGGCGGTTTGACTGGGGCGGTTACCTCCTAAAGAGTAACGGAGGTGCGCAAAGGTCACCTCGCGCTGGTTGGAAATCAGCGTACGAGTGCAAAGGCAAAAGGTGGCTTGACTGCGAGACCTACAAGTCGAGCAGGTGCGAAAGCAGGTCTTAGTGATCTGGCGGTTGTGCGTGGAAGCGCCGTCACTAAACGGATAAAAGGTACTCCGGGGATAACAGGCTAATAGTGCCCAAGCGTCCACAGCGACGGCACTGTTTGGCACCTCGATGTCGGCTCATCGCATCCTGGGGCTGAAGCAGGTCCCAAGGGTTTGGCTGTTCGCCAATTAAAGCGGTACGTGAGCTGGGTTCAGAACGTCGTGAGACAGTTCGGTCCCTATCTTCCATGGGCGTCGGTTGCTTGAGAGGAGCTGCTCCTAGTACGAGAGGACCGGAGTGGACGAACCGCTGGTGTACCAGTTATCCCGCCAGGGGTAAGCGCTGGGTAGCCATGTTCGGAAGGGATAACCGCTGAAAGCATCTAAGCGGGAAGCCCACCTCGAGATGAGGCAACCCGTCCGCGCTTCGGCGCGGACTGAAGGTACCAGACAGATGATCTGGTCGATAGGCTGGAAGTGTAAGCACAGTAATGTGTTCAGCTGACCAGTACTAATTTACCGTTAGGCTTGTCCATATCACCTTTCTACCCTTCTCTGTGCGATGCTGCTCCGCTTCCCGCGGATCGGTGCGCGGTTTCAGGCCCACCGGTTTCTTACATGTGTGCCTGGTGACCATAGCGGAGGGGTCCCACCCGTTCCCATCCCGAACACGGAAGTTAAGCCCTCCAGCGCCGATGGTACTGTCCAATCAGGGCGGGAGAGTAGGTCGTCGCCAGGCTTTTT
The DNA here is from genome assembly GCA_965208175.1 of Spirochaetia bacterium. Lineage (GTDB taxonomy): Bacteria > Spirochaetota > Spirochaetia > SZUA-6 > Bin103 > CATQHW01. Next base: position 1,577,623 of record CBDBOG010000003.1, read on the forward strand.
TGTGCCCGCGCACCGGCGCAGACCCTGGCCATTGGCCGGGGGAGGTGACGCGCCCCATGGACTCCCGTGTAGTATGGCTGTGCTTGATCGATCTGGGCCCGTTGTACGGCGACGCGGATGTCGCGTTCGTGCTGCAGGCGGTGGCGCCTGCGCACACCGTGAGGGGCCGCCTTGGGGACGCGTTCCGTGAGGATCGGGAGATCCGGGAAGGCATGCTGGTGTCGGACGTGCTCGCTGACGCGGTCATGCAGACCGAGGAACCGCTGCTCCGCGTCTCCCCCATGCTGTTCTTCTCGATGCTGGTCGCGCGGGTTCGGCGCGACCTGACGTCACATCGGTTCACGGTCGAGGCGTCAGGCCGACACACGGCGGTCGTGTTCGATGCCGCGGCCGCGCTCGCGTTGCTGTGCAAACCGCACGTGTTCGACTACCTGGTACTCCTGCTCGTCTCATTCGTGCAGGTGCGCTCGGTCACCCTTGCGGTGGCCGACGACCGTGGGCGCCGGAGGATGCTGCGGTTCGACACGCTGGACCTGGACAGCATGATCCAGGCGGCTGCGCTGGCGGCGGAGCCGGAGCGGTTTTCAGCGTACCAGCGTGTCGCGGATCTGTGCCTGTTCACGATCGGTGTTTTCCCGGAGCGGATACGGGCGCAAGGTGGCCGCAGCGCCGCGGTGGTGCGCGCCGCGTGGATCGAGCACGGGTCGCGCTTCTATCGCCTGGCATCCCGCCATCAGACCGCGCACGAGCTGCAGATGGAGAACGTCCTGGCGGAGCTCGGCACCAACTTCAACCTGGCGGCGAAGCCGCTCAACGTGCTGTCCGACCGCTACCTGTGGCACGGCGGCCGGCGCATGCCGTTCGTGCCGTAGATCGTCACCATGGCGCTGCTGCTCGCCTATCTGGCGTTCACGCTGGTCTTCTCGTTCCTCTGCTCGGTGCTGGAGGCGGTCATCCTGAGCGTGACACCCAGCTACGTGGCCGCCCTGAAGCGCGTGGGGCGGCGCACCGGACTGCTGCTGCATCGGCTCAAGGAGGACATCGACCGGCCGCTCGCCGCGATTCTCACCCTGAACACCATCGCCAACACGGCGGGCGCAACGCTCGTGGGAAACCAGGCGGGTGCGGTCTTCGAGAACCTGTGGGTGGGACTCGTCACGGGGGGGTTGACGTTCTCGGTGCTCCTCTTCTCTGAGATCATCCCGAAGACGCTCGGCGCCACCTACTGGCGCCGCTTGGCAGCACCGGCGGCGTGGACGATACAGGGGCTGATCGTCGGCCTGTACCCGATGGTGGCGTTCGCCAACCGCATCGCCGCGCTGATTGCCCGCGGCCAGCCCGCCGCCCGCGTCAGCCGCAGCGAGATCCGCGCCATCGCCGACCTTGGCCATACCCAAGGCGTCATCGCGGCGGACGAGTCGCGCATCATCGAGAGCGTGATACAGTCGGGAGCGCTCGCCGTCAGGGGCGCCATGACGCCGCGCACGGTGGTAGTGGCGCTCGACGAGTCGCTGACGCTCGCCGAGGTGGCGGAGGCCGATCTGCGGCACTCGCGGATACCGATCTACCGGGGCAGCGTCGACTCGGTCACGGGGTACGTCCTGCGCTACGAGTTGCTGCTGGCGGTCGCCCGGGGGGAGGGCGAGCGCACCGTGGAGTCGCTCCGCCGGGACATCCTGCCGCTTCCGGACACGACGTCGCTGCGCGACTCGTTCGCCCGGATGCTGAGCCGCCACGAGCACATCGCGCTGATCGTGGATCAGTACGGGGGGACAGCCGGGATCGTCACCGTGGAAGACATCGTCGAGACACTGCTGGGACTGGAGATCGTCGACGAGACCGATCGCGCGACCGACATGCAGGAGCTGGCACGCCGGCGGTGGGCCGGGCGTGTGCGGCGGCGCGGCCTTGCGGTCGAAGGGGGCGCGTCGACGGCCCCCGCGGATGAGCCGCCCTCCGACGACGGTGGGCGATGAGCGTGGCGATGCACCGGAGAAACGGGCCGGCGGCAGGCATATGCGACCGTCGTACTTTGAATGGCAAAGAACTTGATGCTGCCCCCAATCAGTGTCACACTGTGCCGTGATGACCATGCCGATCGCGATGGAACAGCACGCGGCGGACGAGTTGCGCTTCATCCGAACGACGATGGAGCGGGCGGTCCGCTTCGACGCGGTGCCCGGAGTCGGGATGATCCTGATGGGGACGGGCGCCGTCGTCGCCTACGGCGCCACCCTGCTGGCACCGGACCACTGGTTGACGATATGGCTCGTGACTGCCGTTGCCGCCTTCATCACGGGTGTGGCGGCGATGGCGCTGAAGGCTCGCCGCGGCGGACTGTCGCTCTGGTCGCGGCCGGCACAGTCGTTCGTCTTCACGTTCGTGCCGCCGCTGGCCGTCGGCGCGCTGCTCACCGGAGCTCTCGCCGCGGCCGGCGCACACCTGCTGATGCCCGGCTCATGGCTCAGCCTGTACGGCATCGCCGCCCTCACCGGAGGAGCATTCTCCGTGCGGAGCGTGTCGGTCATGGGGACCGGGTTTCTGCTGCTCGGCGCCACCGCCCTTCTTTACCCGGTGGCGGGTCCGGCGCTGATGGTGTGCGGCTTCGGCGTGCTGCACGTGGCGTTCGGCGTCCACATCGCCCATCGACATGGCGGCTGACCGTGCTTTCGCCGCTGACCGTGCCATGACCGCTCCCGCCGACGCCCTCCGGTCGCGCGACCTGGCACAGGGACTGGCCGCCACCGCGAGGACGTTTGATGCGGTGGTGCACGAGCGCACCCGGCTGGCAATCCTCAGCGCGCTGTCCGCCGCCCGCTCCATGAGCTTTCGGGAGTTGAAGTCGCTGCTCGGCGTCACCGACGGCAACCTCAGCGTGCATGCCCGCAAGCTGGAGGACGCCGGCTACATCGCGGTGCGCAAGGGGTTCCGCGGGCGTCAGCCCCGAACCACGTTTGCACTGACGCCAGAAGGTCGCCAGGCGCTCGAGGCATACGTCAGGCACATGGAGGCACTGATCTCGGCGATCGGCCGGATCGGCCGTGGTCCTGCGGATGGCCCGGATGCCGGGGCTGGAGACGACCCGGCCCCGCACCCGCTCCCTGCCGGCGCCATGGGAAGATCGTGATGCCGGGCCGCCAGGACGGGACGGTGAACGGTCAACGGCATGCCAACGGGGCCGGGGGCGGCGGCCCCAGGCACGTGGGCATCATCATGGACGGCAATGGGCGCTGGGCGCAGGCCCGGTCCCTGTCCCGATATGACGGGTACCGGGCCGGTACCGACGCGGTGCGCGAGACGGTGGAGTCCGCTGCCGATCTCGGCGTCGATGTGCTGACCCTGTACGCGTTCTCGTCCGACAACTGGCGCCGTCCCTCCGCCGAGGTGCAGCTCCTGTTGTCCCTGTTTCAGTGGTATCTGCAGCGCGAGACCAGCAACTGCGTCCGGCAGGGAGTACGTGTTTCGTTCATCGGCCGCCGCGATCGTTTCCCCATGGCGCTGCAGCGCGAGATCGAGCGTAGCGAGTCGGCGACACGCGACTGCGCCCGGCTGCTCCTGCGCATCGCGGCCGACTACTCGGCTCGCGATGCGATCCTGTCCGCCGCCGCGTTGCTCGCCGCCGGCGACGCGCCGACACGGTCCGACTTTGCCCGCATGCTGACGGGCGGCGACGGCGCACTGGGCGAGGTCGACCTGATCGTCCGGACCGGCGGCGAGCAGCGGCTGAGCGACTTTCTGCTCTGGGAGGCCGCTTATGCGGAGCTGGTCTTCACGCCTACGCTGTGGCCGGACTTCAAGCGGGCCGATCTGGCGGATGCCCTGGACGAATTCCGCAGGCGGGAGCGGCGTTTCGGCGGGATCGTGCCGTGTCGGCATGCGCCTCCGGGTCGACGGAAGCGCGAGCAAGCGGTAGGCTGGCAGCCAGCAGAGCATCCGGGGAAAGAGATGGTCGCCGGCGCGAGCCAGCTCTCCCCAGAGTGAGGTAATCCATGCCATACGACCCCGTGTTGGTGCAGCCCATGCGTGACGAGCTCGCGCGCATCGGCGTCACCGAGCTGATCGTTCCCGAAGACGTTGACCGGTTCATGGAGACCACGGAAGGAACCGCGTTCCTGGTGGTGAACTCGGTGTGCGGATGCGCCGCCGGCAGTGCCCGGCCGGCGGTGGCGTTGGCGCTCCAGCAGGACCCCAAGCCGCAGCGTGTCGGGACCGTGTTCGCCGGACAGGATCTGGACGCGACCGAGCAGGCGCGCAGCTACTTTGCCGATTATCCGCCTTCAAGCCCTTCGTTCGCGCTGTTCCGGGACGGCGAGCTGGTGCACCTGTTCCCCCGGCATCGCATCGAAGGGCGCGACCCGCGGTCCATTGCCGCCGACCTGAGAGAGGTGTTCGACCGTCATTGCGACTGAGTTGGTCGAATACCATGTCGGGTGGAGGAGATCCCGGGGTGGGTGAGCGGCAGTCGTTCGCGGCGCCCGAGCACCGGCACCTGGGCGAGTTGCACGGGATCACGGTCGTGGTCGATACCGACGGGCCGGTGTACGTCGGCCGCTTCTTCGAGGAGCGTGATGGCTCCCTGCTGCTGCTGGACGCCGCATCGCACGAGGAAGGCGCCGGCGGTGTCACGAAAGCGGCCTACCTTGCCAGAGCGGCCGAGTACGGCGTCTGGAAGCAGCATCCCAGCGTATCCGTGCCGCGATCCAGCGTGACTGCGATATGTCCCCTGGCCGACATCGACACGCCGTGACCGGCGCCCGAACCCGCGCCTGCGCTTGAACCGATCCGCGGCTGGCCCTACCTTGGAATAGGGTCTCATGGGTTCGAATGCTGGCCGGCAGCCCGCCCTCCTCGCGGTCACGCTGACGGCGTTGCTGTCGCTTGCGGGCTGTGATCGAGAGGTCGAGGTCCGCACCTACCGGGAAGTGACCGTAGCGCCGACGCCGGTCGGTGCGCTGTTCGACTCGACCGGCGGCGAGACCGGCTCGGGAACCGGAAGCCAGAGCTGGCGGTGGGTCGCTCCGACCGGCTGGAACGAACTGCCGGGAGACGGGCTTCGCCTGGCCCGGTTCGGGCTGCCGGGAGGCGGGGAGAGTAACGTGGTGGTGCTGGCAGGCGACGCCGGCGGCGTGGAAGCCAACGTGCGCCGCTGGCTCACGCAGCTCGGGCTGGACCTGCCGCCCGAACGGGTGCGGGCACTCCTCGGCGATGCGATGTCCGTTCGGGGTGATCTCGACTTCACCGTGTTCGACTTCACGTCGCTGGTCGCGGGCCGCGACAACACGGCATTTCTGACGGCGATCGCCTCGGTGGGCGGGCAAACCATGTTCGTCAAGGCCGAGGCACCGGCCGGCGTCCTGATCGAACAGCGCTCCTCCTTCGTGGACCTCCTGAACTCGCTCGGTCCGCGTTCGTCCGGTAGCGGATACGGCGAACAGGGATAGGGACCGATGTGGGTTCAGGCGATGAGGCGCAGCCCGCTGGTGCGGATCGCGATCGACCTGCGCGTTACGGTGATTTGCCTGGCGTTGCTGTTTCTGCTGACTCTGCTGGGCACGTTCCATCAGGTGTCGCACGGTCTGTACGACGCCCAGCAGCGCTACTTCGGAGCCTGGATCACGTTGGTCGGGGGCATCGTGCCGCTGCCCGGCGCGCAGCTCGTGCTGTGGGTTCTGTTCGTCAACCTGGTGGCGGTGACCGCCGTCCGATTCGTGTACCGGTGGTCGCGGGTGGGAATCCTGATCATTCACCTCGGCATGTTCGTGATGTTCTTCGGCATGTTCTTCGTGTCCTACTTCGCGCAGGAGTCGTTCCTGCGGCTGCAGGAGGGGGAATGGCGCAACACCAGCGAGGCCTATCACGAGTGGGAGGTGGCGGCCTGGCGTGAAGGGACCGATGCTCGCGACGTCAGCGCGGTCGACCTCGGGCGGCTGGCTCCCGGCGATCGGGTCGCCCTTCCGGAACTGAGCCTGACCATGCTGGTGGAGGAGAACCACGCGAGCGCGGACGCCTACCTGGCGCCGGAAGGCCGGAGCAGCCCGTTCGTGAACGCCCGCGGCATCGCCGAGCTGCGGCCACGCCGCCGTTCGGTTCGCCCGGAGGAGAACCAGCCGGGCGTGATCCTGCAGGTCTCAGGCCGCTCGGAAGGCGCTGCGGTGGCGCTGTGGGCGCTGGACCCGACGCCGACCAGCGTGACGCTGGACGGCCAACGTTACGGCTTCTCCCTGCGCCGAACGCGCTACGTGCTGCCGGCGCTCATAGGGCTGGAGGACTTCCGTGCCGAGTTCCATCCCGGTACCGACACGCCCCGGTCGTTCGAGAGCGACGTGGTCCTCGAAGCGCCCGGCACCCGTCGGCCGGTACGCATCTCGATGAACAAGCCGCTGCGGGTCAGCGGATTCACCTTGTATCAGGCTTCGTACGAGTTCGACGCCACCGGCGCTGCCTACTCGACCCTGGCGGTGGTTCGCAACCGCGGCCGCCTGGTGCCGTACGTGGCCACCGCGATCATCGGCCTGGGGCTGATCGTGCACTTCGTGCAGACGCTCGTCCGTCCCGGACGCCGGCGGCCCTCCGCCGTCGAGGAGGCTTCATGAGCGCAGACGCGGCCCCGTTGACCGGGCCGGGCGCCGGCCTGGCCAAGCCGATGCGCATCGTCCTGTTCGTCCTGCTGGCGGTGCTGTGCCTGCTGGCGCTGTCGATGATCGGCCGCTTCGGCCGCGGCGACCGCTCCACCGGCTACGAGCCGCCAGCGCCCCGGATCGCCAGCGCTGCGGCGCTGCAGCCGCTGATGATGATCGAGGACGGGCGCCGCAAGCCGCTGGACAGTTACGCGCGCAACACGCTGCTGCGCTACTCCGGCCGCGAGCGCTACGCCGGCCAGCCGGCGATCGACTGGCTGGCGCGGGTGCTGCTGTCACCGCAGGAGACCTACCGCGACGAGGTGTTCCTGATCGACCACCCGGAGGTGCTGGAGGCGATCGGCGTACCGTCTCGTGGACGTGGGCGCTACAGCTTCGAAGAGCTGCGCGCCGGCGGGATCGAGCTCGAGGAGTTGGCCGCGCTGGCGTCCGAGCTGGCGGCCGAGGAGCGCAGCCTCGTCCAGCGCGAGATCATCCGTGTCTGGAACAACCTGGTCGAATTCTCCGGCATGCTCGCCGCCTTCGGCTTCACCTACCCCGACACCGAGGCGTTCTTCGTCGACACGGACGGCGCGGCGGAGGCCCTGCAGCTACCGGGAACGGGGCCGTACAGCTATCTGGATCTCGCACTGCGTCGTCCCCTGCTGGAGGAGCACGCCGCCGCCGTGGTCGACCGGCACGGCCGTTCGGGCCAGCTCGACGCCACTGACCGGACGTTGCTGCGCCTGGCGCAGAACCTCCGTCTGTGGGATCAGACCTACGGCTCCCTGCCGCTGCCGCTGATCCCGCTGCCGTCACCCGCAGGCGACCGCTGGCTCAGCCCCTGGCAGGCGCTGGCGCAACCGCAGATCGCATCCCAGGCCGCCGAGGAGTTGACCGCGCTCCGCGACCTGCAGGTGGCGTATGTCGAGGGCCGGCAGGCGCGGTTCGATCTGGCCGCGCAAACATTCGTCCTTGCCCAGGAGCGGCGGCTGGGAAGCGCCCTGCCGCTGCCCGACCCGTTCCTGGAGCTGTTCTACCGCCGCGTCGATCCGCTCTCCTACGCACGCTGGGCCTACCTGCTGGGCACGGCGCTGGCGCTCCTGGCCATGCTGGTCAGCCGCCCGTGGGCGGAGCGGGCGAGCGTCGTCGCCTTGGCGCTGGGCCTCACCATCCATACCGGCGGCATCCTGCTGCGGATGATCATCAGCGGCCGACCGCCGGTCACCAACTTGTACGAGACGTTCGTGTTCGTCTCCTGGTGCGCGGCCGCCGCCGGCGTGTTTCTCCGCTACCGGGGCAATCGCCTGGGGGCCGTCAGCGGGCTGGTGATCGGCTTTCTGCTGCTATGGATCTCCGGCAAGTTCGCCGCCGAAGGTGACACCCTGCGCGAGCTGCAGGCGGTGCTCGACACCAACTTCTGGCTCTCCACTCACGTGGTCGTGATCACCTCCGGGTACTGCGCCTGCGTCGTCGCCGGCTTCGTCGGCCACGTCTACCTGTTCCAGTACGTCGAGAACCGCGGCGGCGGTCCACGCCTGCGCCAGACCTACCGGATGCTGATCGGTGCCCTGGCGTTCGGACTGACCCTTTCGTTCATCGGCACCATGCTCGGCGGCATCTGGGCCGACCAGTCGTGGGGGCGCTTCTGGGGATGGGATCCCAAGGAGAACGGCGCGCTGATGATCGTGCTGTGGTGCGCCATCCTGTTCCACGCGCGGCTGGGCAAGATGATCGGCGAGTACGGCATGGCGACGGGGTCCGTGATCGGCATCATGGTGGTGATGCTTGCCTGGTTCGGGATCAACGAGCTCGGTGTCGGGCTGCACTCCTACGGCTTCACCGAGGGCGTGCTGTCAGGCCTGCTCATCTACGGCGCGATCGAGGTGGTATTCCTGGCAGCGGTCGCGTTGCTGGTGCGCCGTCGCGTCGTCCGTCCGTCCGGCGCAGCGGCGCGGACGCCGAGGACGGCGGCACGGAGGCCGAGGACGCCCACGGTCCAGCAGGGATGAGCCCGACCACGACCAGGCCGCGTTCGCCCGAACGCCACATGACGTTCCTCGAGCACGCCGAAGAGTTGCGGCGGCGGCTGATCGTGTCCGTGATCGCCGCGCTGGTGGCCGCCGGGGTCTGCTACGGGTTCTACGAGTGGATCCTGAACCTGCTGCTCGCGCCCCTGGCGGCGATCCAGGAGCGGCTCGGCGAGCAGCAGCTCTATGCGACCTCGCTGTTCGAGGGGTTCCTGGTGCGGATGAAGGTTGCCCTGCTGGCCGGCGTCGTCGCGTCGCTGCCGGTGCATGCCTACAATGTGATCCGGTTCGTGTTTCCCGCCCTGCAGCGCAAGGAGCGGAGAGTGATCGCGGCCGCGCTCTGGGCAAGCATGGTCCTGGTCTGCGGCGGGTTTCTCTACGGGTACCACCAGGTGCTGCCGTTGTCGGTCGACTTTCTCACGGGCTCGGGATTCATCCCGGAGCGGGTGGGGATACTGCTGAGCTACGACCGCAACGTGTTCTTCCTGCTGCAGATCCTGTTGATGTTCGCGCTCGTGTTCCAGATGCCGGTGGTGCTGTTGCTGTTGCTGCGCGGGGGCGTGGTGACCCGCCGCGCGCTGCTCCGCGCGAGCCGCTTCGCAATCGTCGGAATCTTCGGGATGGCGGCCCTGATCACGCCGCCGGACGTCGTGTCGCAGATCGGCCTGGCGCTGCCGATGGTGGCGATGTTCTTCCTGACCATCCTGATCGCCCGCATTCTGCGGTTTGGAGGCGGCTGATGTTCGGTCTCGGGCTCTGGGAGATCGGCATCATCGCGCTGGTGATCGTGCTGTTCGTGAAGCCGAGCGAGCTGCCGCGCGCGGCGCGCACGGTCGGACGGGTCGTGCGGAAGGTCCAGACCGCGTCCGCGCGCGCCAAGGCGGAGATGCGCCAGCTCGGCGCCGCCCTCGAACAGGCGGACCAGGAGCGCTCCGGGGCGACGCCGCCGGATGGCGCGATTCACCCCATGCAGACCCGGCCTGCGGAGGAAGACGGGGACGCGGGACAGGGGTATATTGACAAGACCTCGTCCGGAGACGCGGTAGAGAGGTAGCAAGCATGCTTGGTCATCCGGAGATACTGATCGTCGGCGTGATCGTCCTGGTGCTGTTCGGCGCCTCGGCGATCCCGCGATTCGCGCGCTCGATCGGCCGCGCCAAGGCGGAGTTCGAGAAGGGTCTGACGACCGGCCAGAAGGACGCCGAAGGCGCGGAAGGCGACCGCAAGGCACTGCAGGACGCGGCGGAGTCCGACGGCAGGGCAAATAGCGGCGGGACGAAGTAGCCGGACTTCAGGGGAGTAGCCGGACCTCAGGCGCCGAGCAGCGCCTTCACCCGATCCAGCAGGCGGTGCGCCGCCTGCTCCTTGGACAGTTCCGGCAGGGACTCCTCGCGTCCCGTGCGATCGATCAGCGTCAGCGCCACGCGGGCGGCGCCGAACGGCCGCCGGTCGGAACCGACCGCGTTGGCGGCAATCAGGTCCAGCCGCTTGGTGGCAAGCTTGCGGCGCGCTCCCTCCCGGAGCCGCTCGGTCTCGGCGGCGAAGCCGACCACCACCGGAGGCCGCGGCCACCCGTCGCCGCCGGCCGCAACCGATGCCAGTATGTCGTCGGTCGGCTCCAGCTCGATCGTCAACCCGGGCCGTCCCGCCTTCTTGATCTTGGCCACCGCGGGTGCCGAGGGACGAAAGTCTGCGACCGCTGCCGACATGATCAGCGCATCCCGGCCCGGCAGGTGCTCCCTGACGGCATGCGCCATGCCGGCGGCGCTCTCGACGTCGATCGGCGTGATGCCGGGCTCGGTCTCGGCGGCGGCGGTGGTCACCAGAGTGACCTCGGCGCCGCGGTCGCGGGCGGCCGCCGCCACGGCGCGGCCCATCAGGCCGGACGAGCGGTTGGTCAGGGTCCGGACCGGGTCCACGGCCTCCCGCGTGCCGCCGGCGGTGATCAGCATGGAGCGTCCGGCCAGATCGCCGTGCGCGCCCAGCGCGTGACGGACGTGCCGGGTGATCGACGCCGGTTCGGCCATGCGGCCGACTCCGTGGGCGCCGGACGCCAGCCGGCCGGTCGCAGGCGGAACGATGGTCATCCCGTCGGCGGCGATTTGCTCGACGTTGCGCTGCGTCGGCGGTTTCTCCCACATCGTGCTCTCCATGGCCGGCGCGACCAGCACCGGCGCCGGGCTGGCCAGCACGGTCGCCGCCACCACGTCGTCGGCCGCGCCGCGGGCCAGGCGGGCGATGGTGTTGGCGGACGCCGGCGCCACGACCACCAGATCGTGTGCGGTCGCAAGCTCGACATGCTGCACGCCCGCGTGATCGGGATCGAACAGGTCGGTGACCACCCGCTCGGCGGTGATCGCCTGGAAGGTGAGCGGCTGGATGAACCTGCGGGCTCCGGCCGACAGCACCACGCGCACGCGGATGCCGAGTTGCACCAGCTCGCTGACCAGGGCAGCCGCCTTGTAGGCGGCGATGCCGCCGGTGACGCACACCAGCACCGACCGGCCGGCGAACGGACTTCGCGATTCGGCGTTCATGGCGTCCTCGCCGTCGCTCACGTCTTCCTCTCCGTCCTGGTCTGGCCCGTCCTGGTGTTGCCCAGGTTCGCGTTCCACGTCAGGCGCAGCCCCTTGAGGGTGATCCACGGATCGACCGCGTCGATCACCCGTGTCAGCGGCGCGATGGTGTCGGCCAGCCCGCCGGTCGCCAGCACAAAGGCGCTGCCGCCGAGCTCGGCCCGGAAGCGCGCCACCATGCCCTCCACCAGGCCCACGTAGCCGTAGATCAGCCCGGACTGCACCGCGTGCGTGGTGTTGGTGCCGATCGCGTGAGGCGGCGCCACCAGCTCGATGCGCCCGAGCTTGGCGGCGCGCTCCGCGAGCGCGTCCGCGGCGATCTCGATGCCGGGGGCGATGGCCCCGCCCAGGTACTGGCCGGACGCGTCGATCGCGTCGAAGGTGGTTCCGGTGCCGAAGTCCACCACGCAGACCGGGCCGCCGTGCTCGGCGAACGCCGCCGCGGCGTCGACGATGCGATCGGCGCCCACGTCCCGCAGGCTGTCGTAGCGGACGCGCACGCCGGTCCGGACGCCGACGCCGACGATGAGCGGCTCCAGTCCCAGCCGGCTGCGGCACAGCGTGGCGAACACTCCCTGCACCGCCGGCACCGAGCTGGCGATCGCGACCGCGTCGATCGCCTCCTCCGTCAGTCCCTCCAACTGCAGGAGTTGCCGGAGCAGCACGGCGTACTCGTCGGCCTGCGCATTGGCGCGGGTCGACAGCCGCCACGTGGCGGCGGGCGCGGCGTGCTCGGCCGCATCGGGCGGAAAGGTTCCCAGCACGATGTTGGTATTGCCGATGTCCATGCAGAGCAGCATCAGCTCACCGGCTCCAGCGGCACGTTGTCGATCAGCCGCACGCCGCCTACGCGGACAGCGACCGACGCGACGCCGGACCGATCGACGGTCTCCAGCTCCGCCATCGTGTCGGGATCGGCGACGCTCGCGTATTCCAGGTCGACGCTGCCGCGCAGCCGGTCGCGGAGCACCGCGCGCAGCGCCTCGGCATCCCGCTCGCCGGCGCCGAACCGCGCCCGGCATGCCTCCAGGGCGCGCGGGATCGCGACGGCGCGGGCGCGCTGCTCCGGGGTGAGCAGCGCATTGCGCGAGCTCAGCGCCACGCCGTCGTGGTCGCGGACCGTCGCGCAGACGACCATTTCGACGTCGATGTCGAGATCGGTGACTATGCGCCGCAGCACGGCGACCTGTTGCGCGTCCTTCTGTCCGAAGTAGGCGCGCGCGGGCGTGACGATGTTCAGCAGCTTGGCCACCACCGTGCAGACAGCGGGGAAGTGGCCGGGCCTCCCGGCGCCTTCCAGCGGCTCGCCGACCCGTCCCGGCAGCACCGTAGTTTCGAACCCGGGCGGATACATCGTCCGCACCGCCGGGGCGAACACCAGGGAGGCTCCGGCGTCGCGGAACAGCGCCAGGTCGTCGTCCCGCGTGCGCGGATAGGACTCCAGATCGGCCTTTTCGGAGAATTGCGTGGGGTTGAGGAACAGCGTCCCCACCACGGTGTCACCAGCGGCACGGGCGTGCTCGACCAGTGACCGATGTCCGGCGTGCAGCGCGCCCAGCGTCGCGACCAGGCCGACCGTCGACCGGCCCACGGCGCGCACGAACGAGCGCACCTGGTCGATCCGTTCGACCACCCTCATGCCGTCCTCGTGCGCAGCCCCGCGTCGCGCCGCTCGGCGGCCAGCGCATGGTCGAAGCGGGCGATCTCATCGGCCGGCATGAGATAGGCGTGCTCCTTGTCCGGATAGGCGCGGGTGCGCACGTCACGGGCGTAGTCGGCGATCGCGCGGCTGATCTCCGCGCCCGCTTCGCCATAGCGGCGCACGAAGCGGGGCGAGGGGCCGGAGTGGATGCCGGTGAGCTCATGGAACACCAGCACCTGCCCGGAGCAGCCGGCGCCCGCGCCGATGCCGATCGTCGGCACGGCCAAGTCGGACGTGATGCGGCTCGCCACCGCACGCACGACCGCCTCCAGCACGATCGAGAAGCAGCCGGCGCGCTCCAGCGCCAGCGCGTCCCGGTAGAGCTGGATGCCGGTCGCGGCGTCGCGGCCGGTCACGATGTGCGATCCGAAGCTGACCGCCGACTGAGGCGTGTAGCCGATGTGCCCCATCACCGCGACGCCCGCGTCGACGATGGCCCGCGCGGCCCGTGCGCGGATTTCGCCCCCCTCGATCTTGACCGCGTCGACACCGCCCTCCTTGACGAAGCGGATGGCGTTGCGCACCGCCTCCTCCTCGGAGACCTGGTAGGAGCCGAGCGGCATGTCGCCGACCACCAGCGCGCGCGGCCGTGTACGGGTGACCGCACGGCAGTGGTGGAGCATCTCGTCCATGGTCACGGGGACGGTGCTGTCGTATCCCAGGGCGAACTCCGCCAGGGTGTCGCCCACCAGGATCAGGTCGACGCCGGCGCCGTCGGCCAGACGGGCGCTCGCCGCGTCGTAGGCGGTGACCATCACCAGCGGCTCCCGGTCGGGGCGCGTGATGTCGGTCAGCGTGTAGCGGGACCGTTCCATGGGCATCTCCTTCGCCCAAGGCGGAACCCCGTGTGGAGCGTGTGGCGCATCTGCCGTGCCGTCCCGGTGGGTACGGCCGGCGCGTCGGCTCCGTGGGACCGGCTGGGGCTTGCCGCCTCCTCGGGAGGTCGGCTACTCTGTGTCCGTATTATAGGCGATGCGCGGGGGCCGGTACACTCCGAGCCGGCAGCCTCAGGTTGCAGCTCGATGTGCGGCGTGGCAGCGGATGCGTGATCGGATTTCCCTGCCGTTCTCGACCAGTTCCCTGGACAGATCGTAGGCCGTCTGTGCATTCATCCAGAACTCCGGGGTCTGCGCGAAGTAAACGCCCAACGCGATTGCCGTCTCGGGGCTGATGCCGCGGCGTTCATGCACGATTTCATGCAGTCGCGTGGCAGGCAGGCCGATGTCTCGAGCAACACCGTTCACGGTCAGTCCCATCTCGCTGATCTGCTCAAGCAGAAGTGCCCCGGGGTGGGATGCGATCCGATGTCTCGGTACCTGAACCATGTGTTCGCTCCATTAGTCGTAGTGAGCCTTTTGCAAAACTACCGAGATAGCCGGATTACTGAGAGGATAGAGGCCAAATAAACGGGGACAGGCCGTCTCTCCGTAGTATCGTGTGTTCGCCAAAACCACACGCAAGAGAGAGCGGTCATGTCCCTACGTCGAATACTATCGCAATACTGGTTCGGCCTGCAAGAGCGACTGTTCCCGGCGCTCGAAGAAGCGATCGGTCCGCTGGCCGAGCGCTACCAGTCGTTGGTCACGGTGCTGGAGTTCGTGCGGGTCGAGCGGTTCCTGCCGCACTTCACCGGCCTGCCGGGGCGACCTCGGGAAGATCGTGCCGCCTTGGCGCGTGCGTTCATCGCCAAGGCGGTGTTCGACATCACCACGACCCGCGCGCTGATCGAGCGGCTGGCCATCGACCGGACACTGCGGCGTCTGTGCGGCTGGAACGAGGCGCGCGAGATCCCCAGCGAGGCGACCTTCTCGCGCGCCTTCGCCGCGTTCGCCCACAGTGCCTTGCCGAACCGCCTGCACGAGGCGCTGATCGAGCACACCCTGCACGATCATCTGGTCGGGCACCTCTCGCGCGATTCGACGGCGATCGAGGGGCGCGAGAAACCAAAGCCAAAGCCACCGCAGCCGAAGCGCAAGCGCGGACGACCGCGCAAGGGCGAGCAGCGCCCGCCGAAGGAACCCCGCCGTCTGGAGCGCCAGCAGGAGATGACCCTGGCGCAGATGGTCGAAGACCTGCCACGCGCGTGCGACGTCGGCACCAAGCGCAACGCCAAGGGCCATCAGGTCTCCTGGGTCGGCTACAAGCTGCACATCGACGCGGCCGACGGTGGCATTCCGGTCAGCTGCATCCTGACTTCGGCCTCGCTGCACGACAGCCAAGCGGCGCTTCCCCTGGCGACCATGAGCGCCACACGGGTCACCAATCTGTACGACCTGATGGACTCAGCCTATGACTCGGCCGACATCAGAGCGCACAGCGCATCGCTCGGTCACGTGGCGATCATCGACGAGAACCCCCGTCGTGACGCCGCTCGCAAGCAGGCACGGCTCACCGAGGCGCTCGCGCAGCGCGCCTCAGGCTGCCGGTACGCCGAGAACGTGCGCTACCGGGAGCGCTCGAACGTCGAGCGGGTCAACGGCAGGCTCAAGGACGAGTTCGGTGGCCGCCACGTCCGCGTGCGCGGTCACGCCAAGGTGATGTGCCACCTGATGTTCGGGATCGTGGCGCTGACCGTCGACCAGTTGCTGCGCATGCTGAACTGAACCGACGCTCGTTCCCGCACAATTCTCAGGTCCAGACTCTCCTGCAGCGACGCACCCTCCGGTGGGTCCGTGCCCCAAACGGATGCCTGCATCGTCTCGCGATTTCGGCCACCATGAAGCCTCGCAGCCTCGCAGACGGAATCAACACCTCCCCGCGGCCGTTCGTCACACTGCTACCGACAAGCTTCTGGCCGCGACCGAATCATCGGAGTTTTGCAAGACCCTCGTAGTGATTGTTCAATTCCACCTTGAACGCGTCTCCGTCTCGCCACTCGAAACAGATTCGCCAACTGCGTGAGACGCGAATGCTGTGCTGGCCGTCTCGATTGCCCCTCAGCCGTTCAAGCCGGTTCCCAGGCGGCACCAGCAGGTCGTCGATGCTCGTTGCGTAATTGATCCGGTCCAGCTTGCTTCGGGCTCGCTTCAGGATCGAAGCGGGGAAGCCTCGCTCGGCCACGCCATCGAAGACGTTCGCGGTGCGCTGGTCGGCAAAGGATCGAATCATACATGCTCAGCATTACGGTAAGCGTAACGCACCTGAACCGCAAGTGCCACGATGCCGTGCGACCTTGCCGATTGACATCGGTGGGCTCGACCCGCACCGGTAGTACCCATGACCGAACGCCTGAGCGACGGCTCGCGTGACGCCCGGTGGGTGGCCGAGGGCCGAGACCTCGCCTACGTTCACGACAGTGGACGTGCGGCTGGATGCGGCGGGGCAGAGCTTCACCGGCTGGTCACCGCACGCGGAGATCGGCCCTCAATCCGGCGGCGAGCACGGACCCGGCGGCGAAGGGGGCGGTGAGCACGGCTCGGGCGGCGAACGCGGGGGAGGCTGACGCCGGCCGGGCGCAACCGCCCCACCGTTCCACACGGACGCGGCGCTCACCGGGGCGCCGCGTCCGCCTTCGTGTGCGGCAGTCGCGGCATTCAGAGGTAGGTCTCTATGAACTCGTCGGCCGCCCGGCGGGCTTCGGCCAGCTCCTCGTAGGTCATCCGCTTGGCGAGCCGGTCGATTTCCATCTGGTACGGGACCATGCCTTCCGGCGTTCTGGTCGACCAGACATGTCCCCGGTTCGAGATGTGCATCCAGCGGTAGGCGTTCACGAGGTTGCGGGGGACTGCCCTGCCATCGCGGTACAGCTCACCGAGACGGATCAGATGCCACAGGCTCATACGGCCCGACGTGAACTCGACGCCGGCGACCACATAGATGGGTTCCCTGTACTTCTGCGCGGTGAGCCGATACCACTTGTCGGCCTCATCGGGGTTGCGCTCGACGCCTTCGCCGTACGCGTACATGTCACCCAGCCGCGCCTGCGCCACACCGTCGCCCTGTTCGGCGGCCAGCCGCAGCAGCCTCACGGACTCCCCGTAGTCCTGTTCGACACCGACGCCGATGCCGTACATCAGTCCGAGGTAGGTCTGTCCGTAGCGGTTCTGCTGCTCGGCGGCCAGTCGGAACCAGCGCGCGGCTTCGGCGTAGTCCGCATCGACGCCGTTGCCCTCGACATATTTTCGTCCGAGGGTGATCTGCGCCGGGGCATACCCCTGATCGGCCGCCTTCCGGAACAGCGCGGTCGCTTGGGCATCGCCCTGATCGGTGACGATCACGCCCAGGGCGAACATGATCCCCACGCCGAACTGGGCTTCGGCACTCCCGCTCTCCGCCGCCTTGTGGAGCTGCAGAAACTCCCTGGGGCTGAACCCATGCGGCGGGTCCCCCACCTTGAAATCGAGCTTGCCGAGCTGGGTGAGAGCATCCCCCTCGTCTGCCGCCGCAGGGGTCGGTCCTACGACAGCGCACAACGCCAGCAGCGCGCCCGCGATCGAGATCCGTTTCATCACTCAATTCTCCCGGTGAGAACGTGGTGTCCGCTTCCGGGGCGGGTCCCGAGGCTACAGGTGCTCTCTGTAGGCCCATGACGGTACCCTCCGTGCCCCCGGCCGCGTGTCCCGGCCCGCTGGCTTCGTGTCTGCCCTCCATGAAAGACCACGGACAACGCCTGCACCATCAGCCAACCGATGAACCGCGGCTTCGCAATTCCTGAATGCGCGCAGCTCACGGATGACGAGGTCAGGGAACGCATGGCACGGGAGATATGGGAGCAGATGGAGGCCGATCAGCACGACTCGGCGTGAGGACCATAACAACGGGGTGAGCGGGCGCGCTGATCGTCGTGGTGGTGTCGAGTCTATCCGCGCGTGGGCGGGGAAACCCGGCTGACGAGGACCCTACCGAGGGCTAGGCGAGGTCTCCCCCCGTGGGCGAGGAAACCCAGCGCGGCCAACACTTCCTCGCTGCTGAGTCGGCGTCTATCCCCGCGTGGGCGGGGAAACCGTACGGGGCCGTACTGCCGGGTTATCGGCCTGCGGCGTCTGCCTCGTCCAGCATCTCTTCGAGCGTAGGCCAGCGGTAGTCGACCGGGTTGTCGCGATCCGGCCGGCCGTCCTTGTCGAGGAACGTGCCGTCCCAGCACCGCCAGACCTTCGTGCCGTCGGGGAGCGTCGTGGCCGTCGCGTCGCAGAGGTCGGCCATGTCTTCGACGGTCACGGCCGCGCGGTCCGCATCGGTGATCGGCGCCCGGACGATGGGGCGGCCCGCGTAGTCTACCTCTACTCTCGCTTCAGCCATCCCAGCTTCTCCGCCATCGTATCGATCGCCTCGGCGACGGGCAAGAACTCGTCGTGGCCCCAGAACTTCAGGTGTACGCCCGGCTCCGGGGAGGCGAGGGTCTATCCCCGCGTGGGCGGGGAAACCACCGAGCATCTCGATCGCGCCCGCGATGTGGCGGGTCTATCCCCGCGTGGGCGGGGAAACCACCGCATCGGCAACCTGCGCGACACCACGAAGGGGACTATCCCCGCGTGGGCGGGGAAACCCGGCTGCTGCTCGGCACGGCCGTACATCGAGCGGGTCTATCCCCGCGTGGGCGGGGAAACCGTCCACCGGCCCGCGATCGTGGTCCACGGTAGAGGTCTATCCCCGCGTGGGCGGGGAAACCGGCTGCTGGAGCCAGTAGACCGAAACCGTGCAGGGTCTATCCCCGCGTGGGCGGGGAAACCGGATGGCGCAGTGGACGGTCAGAACAGGGGCAGGGTCTATCCCCGCGTGGGCGGGGAAACCCAGTGGGTGGTACTCTGGGACGCGCGCGTTGCGGGTCTATCCCCGCGTGGGCGGGGAAACCGAGGAGCTGTTGCGCCTGAAGCACATCACCGGGGGTCTATCCCCGCGTGGGCGGGGAAACCTTCGATTCCTCCAGCGCTCGGATACGCGCCTGGGGTCTATCCCCGCGTGGGCGGGGAAACCCACAGCCGGCTGCAGCTGCCCCTCCGCCGCGTGGGTCTATCCCCGCGTGGGCGGGGAAACCACAGGATATGACCCCGCCCCGGTGGGAGCCTCGGGTCTATCCCCGCGTGGGCGGGGAAACCACCATGGTCAGCGCCACGAACACGCACAGGAGCGGTCTATCCCCGCGTGGGCGGGGAAACCACGGATGACCCGCGGCGCGTCACAGTACGGGACGGTCTATCCCCGCGTGGGCGGGGAAACCTATCCGGATCGAGCTCCACTGAGAACATGGGCGGGTCTATCCCCGCGTGGGCGGGGAAACCTGGCAGGCGACGGCGGAGACCGGCTCCCTGGAGGGTCTATCCCCGCGTGGGCGGGGAAACCCTGTCGCTTTTTGGATCGGCGATGGTGGAGTGGGGTCTATCCCCGCGTGGGCGGGGAAACCGGCACTCGACGCTGGCACCTCCACCCCAGTTCAGGTCTATCCCCGCGTGGGCGGGGAAACCCAGACGGAAGGGTGCGGCGCGTTGGCACCGGAAGGTCTATCCCCGCGTGGGCGGGGAAACCACGAAGAAATAGAGCGCCGTGGACGCACAGAGGGGTCTATCCCCGCGTGGGCGGGGAAACCTCGAGACAAACGCCGCCGATCGTCACGATGCCAGGTCTATCCCCGCGTGGGCGGGGAAACCGCCGGCGGCATGCAGGAGAACACCCCCCCCTTGGGTCTATCCCCGCGTGGGCGGGGAAACCGCCGACCCGGCGGCGACGGCGGCATCGCTGGTGGGTCTATCCCCGCGTGGGCGGGGAAACCGGCCTGGTGGTGTGGGGCATCAACCGCAAGCAAGGTCTATCCCCGCGTGGGCGGGGAAACCTCGTCGCAGGCGGCTTCCAGGTCAACCTTGAGGGGTCTATCCCCGCGTGGGCGGGGAAACCCTGATGATCCACGAGGGGCGCAGCGGCTTCTCGGGTCTATCCCCGCGTGGGCGGGGAAACCCTCCGGCTTGCGCTGCGGCTTGAACTCGACGTGGGTCTATCCCCGCGTGGGCGGGGAAACCCGAAGACGCATACGCCATCGGCGTCGACCTTCAGGTCTATCCCCGCGTGGGCGGGGAAACCCGCGGCGCGGGTACATCACCGCTGCGATGCTCGGGTCTATCCCCGCGTGGGCGGGGAAACCCACCTCCGCGGCGAGGTCGGCCTTCCTGGCCCAGGTCTATCCCCGCGTGGGCGGGGAAACCTATGGGATGATCGCCTCTTATCATTGGGAGCAGGGTCTATCCCCGCGTGGGCGGGGAAACCGGCTCTGGCCGGAGCATCCCCCGACCCCGGAGGGGTCTATCCCCGCGTGGGCGGGGAAACCGGGTCGGCGTAGATGAGGTCGATCGTCTCCGAGGGTCTATCCCCGCGTGGGCGGGGAAACCGGGGATCGGAGTACCGTTCAGCAGCAGATCGTAGGTCTATCCCCGCGTGGGCGGGGAAACCCCCGGACGGGAACCAACTGCCGGAACTGGATGAGGTCTATCCCCGCGTGGGCGGGGAAACCGTGGTCAAGCACGAAGGCGAGGCGGGCATCGAGGGTCTATCCCCGCGTGGGCGGGGAAACCTGACGACGGCGAAACCGTCCTGGTCGATGAACGGGTCTATCCCCGCGTGGGCGGGGAAACCTCATGTCCGCGCTGTGCAGCTTGCCCTGAAAAGGGTCTATCCCCGCGTGGGCGGGGAAACCCGCAACGCGGTCACCGCTTCCGCCGACGTGGAGGGTCTATCCCATAAGCGCTAACTTTATGGAGCTGAGTGGCTCTGGCTACGCGACATCTTCCTCATCGGGCTGGTCGAGGTCAGAGCAGCGACCGTCGAAGTAACTCGATAGCTGAGACAGACGACGACGCGGCGGCTCAGCCAGCGAGCGCGAGATCGTCCTCCACTCGTCGACCATCCGCGCCAGCGGCAGCGCCGGTTCGATGCTGCGGGTGAGTTGGTTGAGCACGAACTTGAACTCACGCCACGCGCTCGGTGGTCGCTGCCGGCGCCAGGTCGTATCCCCAGGGGGAAATGGCACTGGCATGGCGGATCAGCTTCTCGACCAGCAGCGCGACCAGCAATTTGCCGTACAGCCACGCTTTGGCGCTGTCGTCGTCGTATTTCGGCAGATGCCCCAACTGGGCCAGCGACTTGAACCGCTTGAACACCAACTCGACCTGCCAGCGAATCCGATACCACTCCAGGACCTCGGCGGCGCTGAAGGTGGCTGCCGGAAAGGTGGTGAACACGATCACGTACGCGGCGAACCTCAGGGTGGCCGGTTGCGCCCACTTGCCCTTGCGGGTTGCCTCCTGACGGATCTTGCGCTGCGCCTCCCTGACGGCCGCCGCAGACTTGCGCACGGCGCAGACACGACCAACAACCACCCGGCTCGGCTGGGCGCTGTCACCGTCGACCACTACCTGGGCGGACCACGATGTGGCGACGCCGACGCGCCTCAGCGAAGTGACGGTGGCCAGCAGATCCAATGGCTCGCCTGACACGGTGCGCAGCGGCAACGCGCCGGTATTGACGCGCACGATCAGTTGCCCGCCGGCATCCGCCACATGGCCTATGCCGCGCGCCGTCGAGTAGCCCCGGTCGGCTACCACGTGATCGCCTGCGCGGATCGGGAACTGCGCGAACGATTCGCCGCTGCCGGCACCCTCCGTACGCGTGAGCTTGAAAAAGTCGCACGCCAGCGACGGCAGGCACACGCTGTAGTGCACGCGCCACAGCGATCCGGTCTTGCCCGGTTCCTTCACCGTGGTCGCGTCAAACGCCCGCAGCTGGAAGCCGCCTCCGCTCGCCACCGCGATGCCGTGCTCCTGAAACAGCTTCACGCACAGCGCGTACAGCCACTCCTTCGACTTCCTCAGGCGCTTCAGCAGCGCCACATCCGACAGGTCGGCCAGATTCGCCTGTCGCGCCCGCACCACCGTCTCCCGCAACGAGTGCCCGCACCCCAGATGGATCAACAGCGTGCGCAGCAGGTTGTCCACCGACTTGTCCTTGCGCAGCCCCTTCAGCGCGCCGGTGTCCTCGGCCAACTCCCGCCACTCACTGGGCAGGAACGACACCAGCAGGTCCCAGTCCTCGTCCACCGTGACAGCCCTCCGGTCAGTGTATCTGACATTACGATACTCAGACCGGATACAGACATCAAGTTAGCGCTTATGAGGGTCTATCCCCGCGTGGGCGGGGAAACCGTAATCACCTTTTCTCGTCGGGTTCGTCCCGACGGTCTATCCCCGCGTGGGCGGGGAAACCATGTCCATGGACACAACGGGCCTGTCTGACCCGGGTCTATCCCCGCGTGGGCGGGGAAACCTCGTCGATCTCCAGGATGTCGCGGAATACCGGGGGTCTATCCCCGCGTGGGCGGGGAAACCGATCCTTTGACCCGCCCGTGCGTGCCCTGGACGGGTCTATCCCCGCGTGGGCGGGGAAACCGCCGGCGTGCCGGCCAGCGCCAGTTGTGCGCTGGGTCTATCCCCGCGTGGGCGGGGAAACCGACAACCCGCACAACGGCCCGCGGTACATCGAGGGTCTATCCCCGCGTGGGCGGGGAAACCGGCTCGATCCACGTGTAGGAGAGATACCGCAGAGGTCTATCCCCGCGTGGGCGGGGAAACCCAGTGCGTCCTTGGCCTCCTTGTCCATCACGGAGGTCTATCCCCGCGTGGGCGGGGAAACCTCTGAGTCATTCTGACCCAGTTGATTGGGGTCTGTCAAAGATCGTGGACTGTTACGCTGATTCCCCGGCCATGCGGCGAATCAGGTTCCATACGAGCTGGGCGTCCGGCAGGGCGCGATGGCGCGGCGCGCTGGCGATGGACTCGATCTCGCAGGCCGTCGCAAGCGAGGCTCGAAAGCCGCGCCACCGCTCGTACCTCAACATCGCGCACTCCCAGGTGCAATCGATCTGGGGGAGTCCGGCTTCCCCGCACGTGTGGGTCAGGACCTGCTGGTCGAACGTGGCGTTGTACGCGATGACCGTGCGCCCGATCAGCAGCCTCGCGAGGACTTCGTAGATCTGCTCGAAGCGAGGCTCATTGCGGAGCGCAGCGGCGTTGAGGCCATGCACCCTCGATGCCCCCGGCTCGGGCGGAGTGCGCGGGCGGACCAAGGTTTCGAGGAGCGTGTCGCCGCGATTGTCGACGACCGCTGCTTCCACGATTTCAGCGTTGATCCCGAGCCCGGTAGTCTCGATGTCCATA
Organism: Spirochaetia bacterium; assembly: GCA_965208175.1. Lineage (GTDB taxonomy): Bacteria > Spirochaetota > Spirochaetia > SZUA-6 > Bin103 > CATQHW01. Next base: position 1,600,684 of record CBDBOG010000003.1, read on the forward strand.
ACCACCCAGTCGTCACGCTGCATCAGGTGATGGGCCCAGGTCTTGGCCGATGCTGTCTCGAAGGCGCGCGAGCGTTTTTTCATCGACGTCCCTTCTCGCGACGTAGACTCCATCGTGACGCCACACATCCTGTTGAGGAATCCCGATGACGCGGATTTCCTGGCCACCGGGGAGCGAGGACTGCGGCCACGTCATCAGGATCGAGTGGTCCGGGTCCGGCGTGTACCAATCCGCAAGCACATTCCAGATCCGCTCCCTCACGGCCACGGTCATGCGCGGCGCGGTGTACACGCCAGGAGCGATTTCGCACATGCACGATGCGAGAAAGCCGCGGACTCGTCCCGGCGAGTTACGCGTTACGACTATGGTCATCGTCGCCGTCGATCAGAAACTTGATCCGGTCGATCATGTTGGTAATCAGCTTTTCCTGTCGAAACGTGTGCCCGGCATATCGCCTGACGACTCTCTCGACCGGCCCTTCCTTGTTGCGGAGTATGGCGCCGGCAGCTCTGAAAGCGATCGGCAGCAAGACGGAGTCACGGAACAGGTCGGATATGTCCAGGGCGAACGCGTTGCTCGAGTCCTCGTGGATGAAGCCGAGCTCCGCGAGCGTGCCCGTGGCAGCGACCGCCGCCAATGCTGCTCCTTCGACGGCGCTGGAAGCGTGGTTGATGGCCTGGTTGGCGACGTCGGCCGACTCCGGGTTGTTGCGGTCGTAACGACGTCCGTGCCAGCGGAGTCCGTGTTGCTCGGCCAGCCGCTGGTAGATGACCTTCATCCGGGCGCCTTCCATGCCCCGCAACGCGTTGATGTCGGTCGCGGGCAGGAACTCGCCAAGGCGCAGCGCGTACATCTTGCGCACGATCGAGATCCTCTTTTCCGGATCACACCACGCCGAGATCTGCCTGCGAGCACGGGCTGACGCGGCAGGTCCCGCCGGCAGACTGGCGTAGAACCGCACGCCGTCCTCGCCGACACAGACGACGGCCGTGCCGTGGCGCGCCAGGATCCGCAACGCGTCATGGCTGACGGTGGTGCCGGGCTGCAGCATCAGGCATGACACCATCTGAAACGGAATCGCGTAGTCGCCGGGGCCGAGATCGCCATGGCCGGCCGTGACGAAGCGGAGGGTCCCCGACTCCACGTAGACGTTCCCGCGTCCCAGCCACATGAGACCATGCCGGTCGCTGTGGGGGACTCGTGCGCCTTCGAGGCCAAGCCGTCCCTTGAGCACTCCGGTCGGTCTCTTTCTATCGGAGCGGCGCTGCGCGATGCGGCGGGCGCAGCAGAAGCATGCCGTAGCCGAACGCCCGATGCCTGCCAACGCCGTGTGCCAGCAGCTTGCCGAACGCGTCCGTTCGGGTCACGGTCAGCGTTCCGTGCAGGATCGCATCAGGCCCTTCGTGAGTACGGTCTCCCCGAGCGACTTGGGTGCGATGGAACCGGGCAAGACGGGTGTCGTGGCGATCGACCTCGGCTGCGGGTGCCAAGCGTTCAGCCAGCCAGTCAATGTAGACCGCCTCGCGCGACCGCTTGCTTCCTGCCATGCCGTCTCGATTGTCGGGATGGCGGTTGAGCGCTTCCGACAGGAACGCGTCCAGTTCGGAGCCGCTCCGGAATCGTCCCCGAGCGGTAACGAGGTCCGCGCGTAGGCGGCGCACGGGACGCACCCGGACATCGAATCCAACCCGTTGCCCGACGCTCCAGTCCGTTGGCATCGCCTTGCTGGCAAGGCGATGCTCCTGTAGTACGGCGAGGTGATCCGGCAACGCGAACTGCCGCAGCGCGATCCGCAGTCGCTCGTGATCCTGTCTGCTGTAGGAATACAGGTTGCCTTCCATGCACCGCGGCGGCATCAGCAATCGGAACGGGCGCAATGCGCCGGGGCCGAACGCCTCGTCCACCAGATGATGCAGGGCTCGGCCCTCGTCGAATGCCACGGAGCGGCCCGGCAGCCAGCCGCGCTCGCCGCCCCAACGGGCCAGCGCATTCATCGCAAGCGGTATACGGATCAGATAAAGCGGATCCATCGCTTCACGACGCCGCCGGCGTCACGCGCCCTTCCACCACTCGGCGTGATCCGCCATGGAGGCCGGTTCGCCACACGCGCAGATCTGGCCAATCCTCGATCCGATCTACCGATTCGCCAGCGCTCGGCCCTTGGCCTTCCGGCCACAGCGCTCGCGAGCCTCCTGTCTCCGGCAGCTCACATAACGCGTCGTAGGCGGTATCGGCGGTAACCCAGCGCTCTGCGCCCGCCGCCAGCAGCGGTGCGGAGGGAACGCATGGCTTGCGACCGATGAACAGAGGCCGCACGGGCCGGTCGAGCGCCGCCGCGATCCGTTCCAGATCCGGTGAACCATCCGCCGGGTCGAGCCGCAGCACGACACGCACGGACGAGTCGGCGTGGTAGTCGCGGAACCGGCGATGAGGCGCACCGTAGCTTGCGCCGTCGCGGCCCTCCGGCCCCCCCCGAGTGGTCCAGCCCTTGTCGCTCTTGGCAAGCTGGGCGTTTTGCGTGTCGGTGAGGCGCGTGCCTTCCCGCGTGCGGCACGCGGCGAACGTGAGCCGGTCCTGCAACGCCTGGTGCGCTTCACGTTGCGACCAGTGCCAGCCGAGCGCGTTGCCGACCAGTCCGGTCAACATCGACGCCGCCGGAAAGTCACGCACGGGACCGACCTGATCGATGGCCACGCCGCCGAACGCCATCAGCGGCGCATCGAGGCGAACCACAAGCCAGCGATGGCTCACGAAGTCACCGCTGCGGGAAGACTTCGCACCCAGTTCGCAAGGTCTGCCAACGAGCCGGGTTGTGACGACGGAACGGGCACGTCCTGCGCACACAGGTGCCGCCGCTCCTCACCGGTAGCGTAGATGCGGTCCAGCGCGGAGAGGTGCGCGCACAGCGCCCGCACGGCGGGATCGACGTGCGGTTCGCACGGCGTGCGGAAGGCATCGGCCAGGCTGCGCGGCTGGCGGTCTCCTGCCTCCAGGAGCATGAAGGCCGCGCGGCCATACGGAGCGGTCGAGCCCAATTTGGCCCCAGGGGACACCTCGGCAATCAGGTAGATGAAGTTGTGCAGCACGGCGTTCGCCAGCGCCACGTTGGAGCCCAGGTTGTCGACGAGCTCCGGAAGATCGACCACGACGTACCCGTAGAACAGGCCGGAGGTCAGCTCCGTGTCCTGAATGGTGTCGGCGCCCGGTTCGTCCGTCGCGAGGTCGTCGACGGCCGTGAAGTAGTCGATCTCGGGTTCCTCTCCGTGCACGGTGAAGGAGTGGGCGACATGCACCGGGGCGGTCACGTTTGCGTCCGGGTCCGAGGTGACCATGCGCCCGAACAGCGCGGAGGTGAGCCCGGCCGGAAGCGCCGCGTTGTCGCGCATGGTCCTGATGTTGGCGCGAAACTCGCTTCTCCACTTCTTCACGGCGTCCGCCGCCGTTTCCGCGCTGCCACCGGCATCAGTGGCGAGCCGAGACGCTTCGGCGGCGATCCACGCGATCTCGGGTGCGCCGAACAGGAGTGTCTGGCGACCTGACTTGGACGTTCCCTTGTCGCCGTACACGGCCATCTGGAGCTCCGGTTCCAACGCCGCGACAACTTCCGGAGAGAACCGCCCCCGTAGCGGATCCATGACCTTCTGGGTAACGAGGTCCCGAGATCGGAACGCCTCGACCGCCCCGTCGATTCGGTCGAGGGCATGCGGATCCTGAGCGCATCGCCAGTGGCGCTTCAGGCACTGTGAAGAGATTCGCGTGCGCAGTGCGCCACCATACGGCAGGCGCTTGGCGAGGCCGCTGTCGTCCCGGTTCAGCAGCGCCGCGGTGTAACCGCTGAGCGTATGAATCTGAAGAAAGCGTGCGTCAGGCATCGGTGTCCCCTTGTGGTTGGTCTATGGTCTGATTCGCAATCCGTTCCGCTCGGTCGAGCCGGCGATAGTACGGCGCTGCCAGCAGCGCCGCGTGATCCTGGCCGATGAGCACTGCCAGCGCGAGATCCGTCACGCTGACGCCGGCGTTCGGCAGTCGTGTTCGGGCAAGCGCCCGGACGGCGCGCTCCAGCAACGCAGCGCGCTGTGCTCCCCGTGCTGCGATGAGTTGCGTGAGGCGGCGCTCGCTGAACTTGGCGGGAGGCTGCCAGGCCGGGTCAGGATCGCCTCCGTCGCACAGCACCGCGCCGAGTCTTCGATTGCGATCATGCAGGGGCCGCCGTTTCGGCGGATCGCCCTTGGGCGTGAGAATCGCAATCATGCGGACGACATTCATCCAGTCGGCCTGCTTGGCGCCACCGATAGTCTCAGGGTGCTGGGCGGCAAGACGCCAGAACGCGGGGGCGCCGCTAGCGGACATGCGCCTGAGTTCGGCCAGCCGCCCGGGAGCAAGCTGCTGCGTGCATTGCGCTACCGCGATGGCGGCGGCGTCGACTACTGAGTTACGCGCCGGCATCGTTGCCCTCCATTTCGAACAGCTGCGGGAACGATCGCCACAGCGCGCTGCCGAATCGCCGCCGCGCCCTCGCTTCCGCGCGGGGGCGATGGATCGCCGTGCACGGGATGGAGGGGAGCGCAGCATCGAATTCGGTCCGAGCGGCTCGATGCAGCTTCGTCAGGAAGTCGGTCTTTGTCTCCTCGGCAGCAGTCTGATCGACGGCAGCTTCCACTCGCCGCCACAGGCTGGGAAAGAACAGTCGGTCCACTTCCTGGTTGAAGCGGGCCCGCGCTGGCCGGGACAAGACATAGTGCTCTCTGTCCAATAGCTCCGGATCGCCGCGCGCAGCGACGAGCGCGAGCGACGTTCGAAGCGCCTTGTCGAATTCCTCGATCTCCCTCATCTGTGCCTCTGACAGTCTCCCGGCCGTCGGCGACGCGAACAGCCGCTGAGCCACTTTTCTGGGAATCGGCAGCACGCGGGACTTGAAGCCTTCCGTCTTGGCGTTGCCTCGTGACAGCGCCTCTGCCACGAGCAGCATATGCTCACCGCCGGATGCTTCCTCCCGTGCGAGCGGCGGGACCTGCCAGTCGCCCGAGAACAACAGGGCGCACAGCCGGCGGTAATCGAAGTCGCCTCCACTCAACGTGAGGCTCTTGCCCTCTGTCTTGTGCACCGGAGCCCACGGATCGCCCACGGCTCCCTTGAACTGCTTCGCGTCGGTGCGCGTCGCCTTCGATGTGCTGCGCCTCGCGGAAAGGCCGTCGCCATCGAACAGCCGGACTCTGCGGCATACCTCGATGAACCACGGGTCCAGCGCGGGCAGGTCGAGTTGCTGCCCCTCGGGCCACTCAAGGCACCAGAGGAGCGCGGGGCCTCCGGGTGTGCCGACGGCTTTGCCTTCGCCGTCGGCGCGCATTGCAAGCAGACGGAGGACATCGCGAATCCACCATGCGGAGGGGTCGACCGCGGTCTCTTTCTCTGCCGCCGGGGCAAGGCCGAGCAACGCGCGACTCGACGATCCACCGTTCATACGTGCGATCCCCTGATTGCCCTTGCCGCCGTAGCCCTCCGTCGTCTGCAGCGAAATCAGCGCGAATACCCAATCCTCCGCGTCGGCCCGCTGCGCTACTGCGTGCTTCAGATCGTGGTTGCGGGAGGTGATGAGGAGGTCAAGTTCGTCCGGTGTGCGCACCGGCGACCACTTCAATCCGGGTGGTGCCGGGGGTTGCAAGAACGCCGGCTGGGCCTCGTCCTCAACTACGAGCCGCCACGGTGAGTCGTCCATGTGGTTCGGGGTGAGCCCACGAAGTGCAGCCGCCCACGAGTGAGGGTCCGTAGGCACCTCGCGTGGCATCCGAGCAACCGGTCTTTGGTGCCACAGCGCCAAGGCGCCAAGCTGCACCAGGAACATGTGCAATGCCGCACGCTGATGTGGGCGCAAGGCCGGGAATCCGGGAACGCTCCGGCCCGCGAGGGCGGCGAACAGGCCCGGCAAAGTGACCCGTCCGCCGCCGGCGAGCGTGAGGGTCGGATCGGTGAGGAGATTCACCGTATCCGTCCAACCCGTCGTCCGCCCCCATGATGTGATGGGGGATCATCGTGCCGGATCGTCTTCCTGCCGACCACACGAGGTTTATCCGGAGGAGGTCTCCGGAAACCAGCAACCCACGTACCCCATCCGATCTCGACGCAGAAACAGCGAACCCGCCGAAAACCTTCTATGAGCGCCAATAATCTGAATCTCATCATTGCCTCCTAAGCTGATAGAGTATTTCCATTTGCATCGTTTAAGGTTCTATTCCTACCGACTACAAGGTTCAGTGTATACAGCCTGCCATGTGACCGTCAAGTGGCTCTGGCGAGTCCGGTGCGGGCGTAGCAGAAGGCCCTGTCTCCGATCAGGAGAGCGAACCCCGAGTCGGCCGGCTCGATTCTGAGCTGCTGGTCGTCGCTGACGCCGTAAGACCAGTGTGGCGGTAGCGTTATCCGCGTCACCCGGCGCCCAAATGGCCCTACGGGTGCCGCTTTGAGCTCCAGTACGGCTCCTTCCTCGCCCAAGCGCGTCATGATGCGCTCGTCGCTCGTGGGAAACTGCAGGTCGTCGTCGAAGGGGACGGTGCGGTCGAGTGCATTCATCTCGGCAATCTGACCGTCCGCCGCACGCGCACCGCCTATCATGCGATCGTAGCGGTCCCAGTCGTTTCCCTTCTCGGCGATCACACCGCTCACACGGTCGGGATGAGTCGCTTCCTCGACCAGAGCTCGGTTCATTGCCGGGATCTCCCACACGTTCCGCGTCGCGAGCATGCGGCGGGTGAGCTCCAGCACGGCAAGATCCTGGTAGATGCCACCCTGTCCTCCGGGACCGTCCCAGGTGCCGAGGCCGTTGTCGAAGGCCGGCGCGACGAGCGGGTCCAGACCGTCGGCCCGGAGGAGCACGACCACTCGCGCGCCCTCGTAGCCGTTCGGGCGCGGCAGGCGGTGACGGTGAACGCGGCCGATGCGCTGCAGCAGCACGTCCATCGGGCAAAGGTCGGTGATCAACAGATCGGCGTCGATGTCGAGCGACTGTTCCAGCGTTTGCGTCCCGATCACGATGCAGCCCATGCGCGTGCGCGCCGGATCGATGTTCAGCGCCGCTTCCACGGCAGTATCGAGGAGTTGGCGGTCCTCGACCGCAAAGCGACCGTGATGGAGGGCCGGGAGACCGGCTGCCCGCATGAGCAGCGCCTCGCCTCCAGCAGCGTGCGCGGCCTCCCAGGTAGCGACCGCAGCGCGGACGGTATTCCGAATGACGAGCACACGGGCGCCTCTGCGCGCTTCGGCGATGGCGCGGTCGGCCGCGTCTGCGGGTGCCATCGTCGGCATGGTGCTCGTCTGCACTGTCTTCCCGGTCCCGCCTGCTCCGGCAGTACCGTTCGGCCGCGGGTTCCCTTTCACCCACACCGCCGGGTAGGGAGCACGCGTCGCGTCTTCGACCGCCGGCACATGCGGCTCATCGAGCCACCGAGCTCGTGCTCGCGCGCCGAGAGTCGCAGACATCAGCAGGGCATGTCCTCCGGCGTCGAGGTGTCCGCGCAGCAACCGCTCGATGACCGCAGTCATGTAGGCGTCCGACGCATGCACCTCGTCGATCACGAGCAGGCTTCGGCTCAGGGCGCTGCCTCGCAGATGCGCGTGCTTCACCTGGAGCGCGGCGAGCATCGCCTGATCCACGGTCCCGACGGCGACCGTCGCGGAGAGGAAGCGCGTAGCGTGCTCCGCGGCCCAGCGTGCAGGTGCCGGGCCGGGGTGATCGTCCCAGAGGACGCGCCAGTCCGGCAGCGCACGGCCGGAGGCGTCTCCGGCTCGCACCATGCCCGGAATGGCCAGAACCGCCTCGGGCGCCTCGGTTCCGTACGCGCGCCGCAGCGCGGCGGCGATGCGTCCGTGCAGTTGGCGGGCGGCCGCGCGCGTGGGTACCGCGAAGTACATCCCGGACACGGCGCCCGCGGTGAGCAGATGCATGAACCGCCACAGTGCGGCTTCCGTCTTTCCTGAGCCGGTCTCGGCCTCCAGGACCATGAGGCGGGCGTCGGCCGCCGCGGCCGCGACCGCGTGCTGCATGGGCCGTGGAGTCGCGTGGTCGGTGACCTGCGAGAACCCCGGCGCCGGCCGGCCCGACAGAGCGGATGGATCGAAGCCGATGGCGGTCAGCGCCGTACGGGCTCGACCGTGGGCTGTCGTGTCGTAGCCGGCGTCGAACGGCGCCGAGAACCCGAAGAACTGCCGGTCCGAAGCGATCCAGTCGGCAAGAGCCACGAGTCCCGCTACCAGGTGGTGGAACCTCGGCTCGGCAGGCAGCGGCTCGTCTCGCTGGCCGAAGGCATCGCCGAACCATCGACGCAACGTCTTGTCCATGAGGAGCGCTTCCTCGCGCCAGCTATAGAACGGAACGTCCTTCCAGGATGTGGACGAGGGGTCGGGAGACAGCGGGACCGGCCGTCCATGATGAGCGAGAACCGCCCGGAGCAACGACTCCGCCGAGTCGCCCCATTCCATGATCTGCCGTATCGCCGAGTGGAACGGATGGTCGGGCCGGCAGGCGAGTACCAGGGAATCGCAGCCCTGGTCGACATGTCCAAGCAGCGGGCCGCCCCACAGACCTGGCGGCCAGCCCTTCGCCTGGAATCCCGGATGGAGCTTGCCGATGTCGTGCAGGAACACCAGTGCGGCGAGCCGCTCGCATATGAGCGGCGTCAGACGTGCGCCGGCCGCCGTGTTGAGGCGATCTCGAACAACCGGGAGCTGCAGCATCCGCAGGAATACGGCGGCGACGTCCATCGAGTGATGGGCGAGCGGGTGGTATTCCGCGCTTGCGGTGTCGATCTTTCCCCACGCCGGGCGTTTCAAGACAGCGAATGCCTCTCGTTCAGCAGTAACTCCATGATACGGCATCGCCGACCGGGCACGACAACGGTTTCGGCACGGCCGTGCGCAAACCGTTGGGCGCCCGTGGCCTTGACGCGAGCCGCCCGCGCCGGTAGCTTGCAGCCGATGGCGAGGCGCACTCCGATCGGGATTATCGAGGGCCTTCGAGGGTCCCATGTGCGCTAGCTGATCGCGACGACGTGATCGAGGCAGGCCGTGGGCTCCCGGAGGCTCGCGGCCTTTCTCGTATTGAGGAGCCCGTGCCTCACCGAGCGTGAAGGGGGAGACGACGCGAAGATGATCGAGGTGATGGACACCACGCTGCGGGACGGCGAGCAGATGCGTGACGTCAGCTATACGCCGGACGAGAAACTCTCCATCGCGCAGTTCGTGCTGGAAGAGGTCGGCGTGGACCGCATCGAGATCGCCAGCGCGCAGGTGAGCGCCGGCGAGCGGGAGGGGGCGGAGACGGTCCTGCGGTGGGCGGTCTCTCACGACGCGGCCGACCGGGTCGAGATTCTGGGGTACACCGACGGAGAGGCATCCGCGCGCTGGATCGCGGATCTGGGCGGGAAGGTGATGAACGTGTTGGCGAAGGGATCGCTCAAGCACCTGACCACGCAACTCCGCAAGACGCCCGCGCAGCACGTTGCGGACATCGACGACACGGTACGCAAGGCCGGCCGGCTCGGCGTGGCCTGCAACCTGTACCTGGAGGACTGGTCGAACGGAATGATCGATTCGCGCGACTATGTCCTGAATCTCATCGGCGGCTTGGCCGACACGCCGATCGTGCGCATCATGCTGCCGGACACGCTGGGCGTGCTGTCGCCGGCGATGGTGACCGAGATGGTGGAGGCCATCGTCAGCCGCTTCCCCGATCGGCACTTCGACTTTCACGCGCACAACGACTACGGCCTGGCTACCGCCAACACGCTGGCCGCGATCGAGGCCGGGGTTGCCGGGGTCCACTGCACGGTCAACGGCATGGGCGAGCGTGCGGGCAACGCCCCGCTGGACGAGGTGGTGGTCGGCATGCACGACTTTCTGGGCAGGACGAGCCGCGTCCAGGAGAGCAAGCTGGTGCAGGTGAGCGAGCGCGTGGACGTGGTGTCCGGACGCCGCGTGCCTCCGAACAAGGCGATCTCCGGCGCCAACGCCTTCACCCAGACCGCAGGCATCCACGCTGACGGCGATCGCAAGGGCGATCTGTACCAGGGGCGGCTGCTGCCCGAGCGCTTCGGGCGGGAGCGCTCCTACGCGCTCGGCAAGCTGGCCGGCAAGGCCACCCTGGAGCATCACCTGGACGCGCTCGGTATCGAGCTCAGCCGCAAGCAGCGCAACGCCGTGCTGGAGCGGATCAAGGAGCTGGCCGACCGCAAGGCGACGATCACGCAGCAGGATCTTCCCTACATCGTCGACGACGTGCTGGCGCGCCCGCACGAGCGCCACTTCGTCCTGGAGTCGGTCGTAATCGTCTCCGCCATCGGCCTGCGGTCGACGGCCACCGTCAAGCTGAGCTACACCGCTCCCGGCGGGGAGGACGCCGCGGTCCACGAGGACTCGGCGCAGGGGGACGGCGGGTACGACGCGTTCATGAAGGCCGTCGGCCTGATCACGGGCGAGATCGGCCTGGCGCTGCCGGAGCTGATCGACTACGTGGTTTCCATTCCCCCGGGAGGACACTCGGATGCGATCGTGCAGTGCACGATCACGTGGCGCGGCGACGGCGACACGCTGACGACCAAAGGGGTCAATTCGGACCAGGTGCTGGCCGCCGCGGATGCGACCGAGAAGATGCTGAACGTGTGGGTCGCCCGCGTCGGCGACGACGGTGCGTCGTGAACCGGGCGGCGGACAAGCTGTGGGACAGGGCCAAGCTCTGGGACAAGGGCGGTCATCTTGATCCGGCCGTCGAGCGCTTCACGGTCGGCGACGACCGCATCCATGACCGGAAGCTGCTGAAGGCCGACGCGGTCGCCAGCCTCGCGCACGCCGACATGCTCGGGGCGATCGGCATCCTTCAGGCGGCCGAGCTCGCCGCGCTGCGGGAGGCGCTGCGGGAGGCGCTTGCCGAAATCGACGCCGGCCGGTTCCGAATTCGGGATGACGAGGAGGACGGCCACTCCGCCCTGGAGCGGTTCCTGACCGGGCGGGTGGGGGAGGCCGGCAAGAAAATACACACGGGACGTTCGCGCAACGACCAGGTGATCGGTGCCTTGCGCCTGTACACGCGCGAGTGGCTGCTCGACTTCCGCGCGGAAATCGCCGGGCTGACAGGTACGCTGCTTGACTTCGCGGGCGCCCACGCGCGGACGCCGATGGCCGGCCGTACCCACATGCAGCCGGCGATGCCGTCAACCGTCGGGCTGTGGGCGGCCGCGTTCGCCGAGGCCCTGATCGACGACGCGGACCTGGTCGCCTGCGCGTATCGCCGCAACGACCGCAACCCGCTCGGTGCGGCCGCCGGGTACGGTGTCCCGTTGCCGCTGGACCGCCGGAAGGTGGCCGCGTCGCTGGGCTTCGCGGGTGTCCAGAACAACGTTCTGTACGTGAACACCAGCCGCGGCGCGGTGGAGGCGCAGGTTGCGGAGGCAGCCGGCCGCGTCTGCGCCACGCTCGCGCGGCTCGCCTGGGACCTGCTTCTGTTCACGCTGCCGGAGCTCGGCTACTTCCGCCTTCCGGAGGAGCTGACCACGGGCAGCAGCATCATGCCGCAGAAGCGCAACCCGGACTTGCTGGAGCTGGTGCGGGCCAAGGCCGCGTTCGTCGATGGTCAGGCAGCGACCATCCGGGCCATCACGCAGCACCTGCCGAGCGGCTATCACCGCGACCTTCAGCAGACCAAGGGCCCGTTCCTGGACGCGCTGGAGGAGGCGGCGGGCTGCGTCACAGTGATGCGGCTGGCCGTTTCGCGGCTGACGGTCGACGAGCGCCGGCTGCGGGACGGCTGTACGCCGGAGTTGCTGGCGACCGACCGCGCCTACGAGCTGGTCGCGCACGGCATGCCGTTCCGTGATGCCTACCGCCAGGTCGGCGCCGAGTTGCGCGAGGCGGGCGAAGGCCCTCCCTTGCACGACGAAGCCGCCCTCGCCGCCGCCCTCGCCGCCGCCCTCGCCAAGGACTACCCCGGCGCACCGGGCAATCTGGCGCTGGACGACGCTCGGGGGGAACTGCTGAAACTGCGCAGCGCCGAGGATGACGACCGTTCGGCCGTGACCCGCGCGTTGGTGCGGCTGGCCGGGCCGGCGGCGGAGCGGCTGACGGATTCCGGGCGAGCCGGCGCCGGCAGGGAAGGTGCCTGATGGGTGCCGAGCGCGTGTTGCTGGTCGGCTGTGAGCTGACGCGCGACGGGGACGGGTGGCCGCTGGACGCGTCGCTCGCCGAGCTGGGGCAGTTGGCGCGGACGGCCGGGCTGGCGATCGCCGGCCGGGAACGTCAGCGGTTGCCGCGGCCGAACCCGGCGACCTACATCGGCTCCGGCAAGGCGGCGCAGATCGCGGAGCTCGCCTCCAGCCTTGGCGTCGACGTGGTGCTCTTCGACGACGAGTTGGCGCCGAACCAGCAGCGCAACCTGGAGCAGATCCTCGGTGAAGAGGTCAAGGTGCTCGACCGGTCGGCGCTCATCCTGGACGTGTTCGCCTCCCACGCCCGCTCCCATGAAGGCAAGATCCAGGTGGAGCTGGCGCAGCTCGAATACCGCCTGCCGCGGTTGACCCGCATGTGGACCCACCTGGCGCGCCAGGCGGGCGGCCGTTCGGCCGGCAACGCTGGCGTCGGGGTGCGCGGCCCGGGTGAGACCCAGCTCGAGGTGGACCGGCGGCGCGTGCGCACCCGCATCAGCCGGCTGCGCAAGGACCTGCAGGCCATCTCCGCCGCCCGTTCCGGCCACCGGGAGCGCCGGCGGCGCAGCCGCCTCCCGGTGGCTGCCCTGGTCGGCTACGCCAACGCCGGCAAGAGCACGCTGATGAACGCGCTCACCGGCGCCGGGGTGCGGGCCGAGAACCGCCTGTTCGCGACCTTGGACCCGACCACGCGCCGCGTCCAGGTGAACGACGTGCCGCTGCTGCTGACCGATACGGTGGGTTTCGTGCAGAAGTTGCCCGCCAACTTGGTGGCCGCGTTCCGCGCGACGCTCGAGGAGGTGGTGGAGGCCGATCTGCTGATCCACGTGGTCGACGCACGCCACCCGATGGCCCGCGAGCAGGCGGCCGAGGTGATGCGCGTGCTGCGGGAGCTCGGCGCCGCCGACCGCCCCACGGTGACCGTGCTCAACAAGGTCGATCGGGTGGAGGACGGCATGCCGCTGCCCGACGTCATGGAGCCGGGCGAGTCTGCGCGGGCCATCCCCTTGAGCGCGCTGCACAAGCAGGGGTTCGACGAGCTGCGCGCCGCGCTGGCGCAAGCGGCACTGGCTCGGGACGGGCGGCGATGAGCGGCGAGCGCATCCTGGTGATCGAGGACTCCGCCTCCGTGGCTCGTGGCCTGGAGTACGGATTGGGCAAGGAGGCCTTCGCGGTGCGTTGCGCCCGCGACGGCGCCGACGGCCTGGAGTTGTTCCGGACGTGGAACCCGCGGCTGCTGATCCTGGACATCCGTCTGCCCGACATGAGCGGCTTCGACGTGTGCAGGGCGATCCGGGGCGAAGGCCGGCGCGAACCGATCCTGATGCTCACCGCGCGTGACGAAGAGATGGACAAGGTGATCGGCCTGGAGCTCGGCGCCGACGACTACGTGGTCAAGCCGTATCAGCTCCGCGAGCTCGTCTCGCGCGTGCGCGCCCTGTTGCGGCGTGCCTACGGCGAGCTGGCCGCGTCCGCCGGCAGCGAGCGCATCAGCTTCGGCGATCTGGTGATCGATCCCGACCTCATGGCGGTGGAGCGGGGCGGCCGGCGGGTGAACCTGACGCCGACCGAGTTCCGGCTGCTGCGCTACTTGGCGGAACGGCCTGAGCGGCTGCTCAGCCGCGCGCAGATCATCGAGGCGGTGTGGGGGTACACCGCCGACATCGGCTACGACCGCACCGTCGACGTGCACGTGCGCCGCCTGCGGGAGAAGATCGAGGACGATCCGGGCTCGCCGCGCTGGATTCAGACCGTGCGCGGCTTCGGGTACCGCTTCGCGAGTGTTACAAAAACTTAATTCTGCGGAAACAGGGTCGCAATCCGCAGCTTCGATCGTTATGCCAGCTTCAATCGCATGGAGGGAATTGCGATGACGACGAGACGGACGAAGGTACTGGCAATCGCGACGGCGGCGTTGCTGGCGGTCGGCCTGCCGCTGGCCGCGCAGGAGGGCGGTGAGGCCGAGGCGGCCATGGGGGTGATCGTCACCCAGGTCGACCCCGACGGCCCGGCGGCGGCGGCCGGCATCGAGCGAGGCGACCTGATCCTGGGCATCGACGGGCAGGTTCTGGCAAGCGCGCGCGAGCTGGTGCAGGCGCTGGCCGAGGCGGAAGGCTCCGAGGTGACACTGAGCATCAAGCACGGCGACGAGACGCGCGATCAGGTCGTGGCGATCGAGCGCATCTGGGGACAGCCGCGCATCGGACTGGCGATCACCGGCGGTGCGGGCGCCAGCGTGGACCGGCTGCCGCAACGCGGCCTGCGCATGCCGATGGCTCCCGAACGGCGCGGATTCCAGTTCCGCATCGAGTCCGACAAGCCGGGAGTGGTCGTGGTGGAGGTCGTCGACGAGAGTGCGGCTGCGAACGCGGGACTGGAACCCGGGGACTGGATCATCGCCGTCGGTGGCCAGACGCTGGATGGATCTCCGGGTCAGCTCGTGGAGATCATCGGCGGCCACGAAGCCGGCGCCGAGGTGAGCATCGACTACCAGCGCGACGGCGAGGAAATGACGGCGATGGTCACCTTGGGGGCAGACGCGGAGAGCGGGGCGGCGATGCTCGGCATCCGCTACCAGGCATTTCCGGCCCTGGAGGACATGCGCAGGATGTTCGGCGACATGAGGCAGCGCTTCGAGCGGCGCGAGAGGTCCCGGGGCGATCACGACGGCGCCGACAAGGACACCGGCGGCGACATGGACGCCGACAGCGCCCTGTAGCTCGGATTGGGTAGACCGATTGCGTAGACCCGGTTCGGGCAAACCGATTCGGTGACCCGCGTGTTCGCGACGATCAGGTGGCGGCTGGTACTGAGCTTCGCCGTCATCTCGATCGTCGCGATCGCCGTCATGGGGGGCCTCTCCATGGCGGTCATCGGCAGGCTTGTGGAGCGTCGCGAGCGCGACATGCTGCAGGAGACCGCAGCGGTCATCGCGACCCAGAGCCTGCCGTACTTTTCTCCGATCCTGGACCAGCGACGCCTGCAGCACCTGGCGGAAACCTCGGCGCTCATGGGCGATGTCAGGGTGTGGATCCTGGACCGCTCACGGCGCGTGTGGGCCGACTCGGCCCGCATGAGCGATTATGAGCTGGTCTGGGCGTTCCCGGCGTTCGGGGACCTCGACCTGGGTTCGGCGGCCGTACTGCTGCTGATGGAGCGCTCACGCCTGTCCGCGCTGGAACAGTGGCGTGAGGAGATGTATCGGCGGTTCGGTCTGGAGTCCCACGCGCGCGGCATGCGCGTGAGGCGTGACCTGCTGGGCAATCGCCTGACCCTCGACCGGCAGGCAGCTTCCGCCCGCGCGGCGCTGGTGGAGCCCGAGGCCGAGATCGAACCTGCGGTGACCGTGCCGATCGGCGATCCCGCGCGGCCCTTCGGCTACGTGCAGATCGGCTCGGGCCGGGGCGTGCTGCAAGAGGTCCGGCGCGGCCTGCGCGACACCTTCGTGGCGGCCGGCGTGGCGACCACGGTCCTGGCGGCCCTGATCGGGCTGGTGGTCGGGCGTCGCATGACCGCTCCGATCTCGTCGCTGACTTCGTCTGCCCGGCGCATGGGCGACGGCGACCTCGGTGTCCGCGCTCCGGAGCGCGGCAAGGGGGAGATGCGCGAGCTGGCCGTCGCCTTCAACGCGATGGCTTCCCGGCTCGGCACGACCATCGAGGAGCTGCGCCGGGAGCGCGACGTGTTGCGCCGCTTCGTGGGCGACGCCTCGCACGAGCTGCGCACACCGCTGACGGCACTGCGGACGTTCACCGAGCTGATGAAGAAGCACCCGGAGGACGACCAGATGCGCGGCGAGTTCCTGCCGGAGTGTCTGCGGCAGATCGAACGCATGGAGTGGATCACCACCAACGTGCTCGACATCGCGCGCCTGGAAGGCGGGGTGGCCGGCCTGGAGCGGCGCCCCCTGCAGTTGACCGATGCTGCCAGGAACGCGATCGCGCTGCTGCGCGCCCGTGCCGAGTCACGCTCGGTGCAGGTGGAGCTGATCGAGCGCGGGCGCACCGCGATCGAAGGCGATCAGCGCTCGCTGGAGGCCGCGATCGGCAACCTGGTGCAGAACGCGATCGACTGGACCGCCCTGGGCACCACGGTGACCGTGGACATCCACGAGCGCGACGACACGGTGCACCTGTCCGTGACCGACCGCGGACCGGGGATCTCCGAGGAGGATTTGCCGCACATCTTCGAGCGGTTCTATCGCAGCGAGCACGCTCCGGAAGGCGGCAGCGGGCTGGGGCTGGCCATCGTGCGGGCGCACGTCGAGGCGCACGGCGGCAGCGTGCGGGCGGAGAACCACGACGGCGGAGCCCGCTTCATCATCGGGCTGCCGCGTCAACCCGGTGCCACGGCCGGCGGTGACGAGGGCTGCTGACGGCGACGGGACGGTCAGGCCTGCGACCGGCGGGCCGCCCGCTCCTTCATGCGGCGCATCTCCGCGGTCAGCGGGACTTGGCGGCCCGGATGACGACGTGCCGGGTCTTCCAGCCACGTGCCCTGGTTGTCGCGCAGCACCGGCAGGCGCTGCGCCACCGGCGGCGGCTGAGCGGCCGTGGCGGGCTCGGCCGCGTACCAGTAGGCGGTGGAGGACATCTCGTTGGCCAGGTGGTTGCCGTGCCCGTGCTCGATGGTGACCTTGATCTCCTTGCGGAAGCGCACCGGGTTCTCCAGGTGCAGCACGTAGCTGGTCTGGTAGCCGCCGGTGTTCTTCTCGTGGATCGATGAGCCGTTGCGCAGGAAGGCGTTGTCCTGCATCCCCCACGCCTGGCCCAAGTAGTCCTCGCTGCCGGTGCCGTGCAGGTCGGGCGGCCAGCGGTAACCGTCCACCCAGATCATGTCGTCGCCCTCGCCCCACCAAGTGCCCTGGAAGTTGGTCACCGACAGGTTGCAGCCCAGGTAGTGGCCACGGCCCCGTGTGTCCAGGATGACGTAGTTGTTCTCCCACGCGGTGCGCGCGCGATTGACGATGTCGGTCTCCTTCGTGTTGACCGTGATCTCGTGGCCCCAGCCGCCGAACGGATTGGCGCGCCGGAACTCGGCGTGGAAGTACCCGGCGTCCTCGCGCGGTTCCGGCAGCCGCTCGTAGTCGATGTAGAAGTACTGCAGGTGCTCCTCGGAGCTCTCGTTGACCAGCTCCACCAAGGCGCGCCTGCGGAACGGCATCGGCACGTAGCAGTTGAGCGCGCAGCCTTGGTCGAACCGGTTGTCGTGATTGGTCGAAGCGGTGAACAGCGCCGACTGGAAGCTCGCGACGATACCGTGGCCCAGGCAGAAGAAGTCGCCGAGCGGCGCCACCACGCTGGGGTGCGGGGCGTCGTCCCAGGTGATGCGCAGCAGGCACTCGCGGAAGTGGTTGCGCTGGGTGAGCCACAGGTGCGTGATCATGCCCGGCCCCTCGATGTCGGCCAGCGTGCGGGTCTCCCCGGGCGCGATGAGCCAGTGGTCCTGATTGCGGCCGGTCGTGTCCCACGAGGAGCAGCGGCCGGTGCGTCCGTCGGTCACGGTGGCGAGGTGGTCGTACATGCCGTCTACTCTAACCCAACAGGCCCTAGGGACACGTCCGGGGCCAGAGTGGCCGGCGCGGTCGGCCGTCGGACTTGACTCGGTCGCTGCAGCTCGATGAAGTTACTGCTTGTCAACACGTCGGGACGGGTTTCCCGTTTGTCAGGCTGGCAGCGAACCTGAAAGGAGCGTTGGACATGAAGGTCAAGGCCCCCAAGCCTCCGGTCGTATGGAACGGAGACTCTTTTATCATTTGTCTCCCGTATCCCGACGATCAGCCTGACCGCGAATGGATGGAGGTTGCGGTCAAGCCACAGGTGACCTATGTTGTCCGAGTTCGCGAGTTGGGGGCCAAAGAGTGGCTCATCGGCATCGAGACTCCACTGACTTCATGCAGCTTCATCGAGTTGAAGCCCGATACGGACTATGAGGTAGAGGTTCGCGCCAAGAATGAAGCAGGCGAAAGCGAGCCCTCCGTTGCGACCTGTCATACCGGCCCGGACGGTTCTGTGAATCCGATATCGATGGCCGACGCATGAGTGCACCGCCCGCGGTCGTCGGCTCGCTGCACGTGGAACTGATCCCCGTGCGGAGAATGCTCTTGCGCTGGCCGGAGCAACCTGAATCACGGGCCGCAAGCGTCGTGCTGCACCCCAGCAGTGATAGGTCGGTCGTAGACATCACGGTAAACGAATTCGCGCAAGGTTTGGAGGGCCACGTGCCGCGGCCTGAGATCGTCGACCTTGCGCGTCGTCTCGTTGGAGTGGCGTTGGGCAAGACCGACGAGCCCGAGATCACGGTAGACGTCGATGGTGCTTTGGCTTTCGATTTGAGGCTGAGTAGCGGAGAATTGATGTTCGCCGAATTGAGTCTCGACGGTGTGCTTGACCTTTCTGTATTCGACGACAGTCGACCGGAGACATGTCTCGTACGCCACATACCTTCTGCGAGCGAGTCCGAGTTCGTTGATCAGCTATAGCGCATCCATGTCCGTTGCATCAGGCGATATATTGTGTAGGTTCGTCCGTCCACGGGACTGGAGTAGCCGTGACCAGCGTCCCAAGCCCGGTGCGTTCAAGCAGAGGGAGCTCTCGGTATGGAATTGCAGCAAGTTGCGCAAAAGTGCCGTTCGGCTTGACGAACTACGAATTCGGCATCTTGCAGGCTATGGACAGGCTCACCATACCGCCGGAGATTATCTGCACTACGCTCATGAAGCAGGACGGCAAGGGGGCGAGCCTACTCGAGTGCAGGTGATCTCCAGAACCGATGACGAGCATGTCGAACAACCTTGGCGGAAGTGGGCGTATGCTCACGTACAGATCGAAGCCATTTCGGGACCAAGTCAGTTCACTACGTTGTACCGAAGATTGCTTGCAGCCAACTGCCGGCACTGCGTTCCTCCAGACGCCGCGTGACAACTGCAAGTAACCCCCGGACTTCTTAGAGTCGCAGGAATCAGGGTGGCAGAGTGGGTCACCGGGTCCGTGGGGTTCCTCACACGTAGCGCCTGCCCTTCAGCCGGTGATCGTCCGCATCGGCGAAGCCGGCGATGCTCGGCTCTCCGCACTCGATCAACGGTTCCCCGAAATGGCGGGCAATGTGTCGCACTGCTTGTAGTACTCCTCCAACGCCTGCTTGTCGCGCCCGTCGGCCACGTGCAGCACATGCCCGTCCAGGTCGTTGATCGCCGTTGCGTATGAGTGGCGTTGCTGAAACGACGTATCGTACACGCCGATGCGCACGGGAACACACGCACCTCGCGCCGCGGCAACCCGCGCTGCATGATCGCGTCCAACGCGGTCCGACGATCTCGGTCTCCTGCTCGTTGAGATCCACATCTGCCTCTCGCCACGGGGCCTCGATGTCCAGAATCTTCGCGTACAGGTCCTTGTCACCCATAGCTCCCAGAGTAGCCCTGCCCCAGACGCCCCCCAGACGCCCCGACGTCGATACCGGCGATCGGACCTACCAGTCGCTCCACGGTAGCGTCTGAGGCTGCGACAACTTGCGCGTGGCGGCACGGCGGTTGCAGCCTTCGTAGAGGCTGGTGTTCATCGACCGATCCCGGGCGAAGCAACCTAATGGATACGCATGCTGCTCAATAATTCATGGTATGGATGTGGACATGAACGGTCATCCGAGTGTAAGGTCCCCAAGTCATGCAGCTTATTCCGTCTCGACGGGCTTGTAGCCTCGTCAGAGTCACACGATGACACTCTTCCACCGGAACTCCTGAAGAGCCTCTATCGATGCCGATGGACGATAGACTACGGAAACGCAGGTGCATCGCTCTGTGGCTTGTCGCAGTCGGCACCGCCCTGCTGCTGTTCGGCTGTGAAGAGCCGGGCCCTCGTCAGACCGGCAGCCTCAGGGTTACGTCAACGCCGCCCGGCGCGCGCATCTTTCTCGACCAGAGCGACACCGGTCGGGTCACGCCCTATACCATCCCCGAGGCATCTGCCGGCTTCCATACGATCCGGTTGACGCTCGCCGGCCACTCGGACTGGGGACCGCAGAGCGTGTCCGTCGCCGCCGGGCAGACCGTCACCGTGGATGCTGCGCTGGAGCCAACGACTCCACCTCCCGAACCGGTCGACCCCGGGCAGCACGGTCTGGGGCTCAGACGTCAGAACGTCGAAGCATACCAGAGCGCCTACATCCTGCGCGCTGATCCGGTCATTTTGCTACCGTCCTCCGTGGACCTCAGCCTTGATGTCCCGCTCCCGCGCAGTCAGGGCTACCAGGGAAGCTGCGTCGGTTGGGCGGTAGCCTTCACGCTCAAGACCTACCACGAGCGGGATTGAGCGTGGCTGGCCGCTGACCAGCGACAGCCACGTGATGAGCCCGGCTTACGTCTACAACCAAATCAAGATCCCCGGCGGCGGCGCGTACTTCCTTGACGCCTTCAACTTGCTCCTCGACCAAGGAGTGTCTTCCTGGGCGCAGATGCCCTACGACCCGTCGGACGACCGTACACAGCCCAGCGCTGCGGCGCGTGCCGAGGCAGCCAACTACAGGATCGCCGACTGGGGCACCGTTCTGCGCACCACGCACGCGGTATTCGTACAGGAGATCAAGCGCCATCTGGCGTCAGGTGATCCAGTGGTGATCGGGGTGCCGGTGTATCCCGACTTCGTGTCCCTCAGCGAATCGAACCCGATCTACGACGACGGCGGCGGCAGCTATGGCGGTGCCCACGCGGTCGTGATCGTCGGCTACGACGATACGCGGTCGGCGTTCAAGATCGTCAATTCGTGGGGCGCCGACTGGGGGATCGGAGGCTATGGCTGGATCGACTATGACGCCAGCAAGTCGGTGATCTGGGAAGCCTACGTGACCGGGGACGTGGTGGCGTCTCCCGACGACAAGCGGCCGGATGCCGCCAGTGACCCACGTCCGGGCACCGCAGCGACCGGCGTGGCGGTCGATACGGCGCTGAGCTGGACGCGCAACGCGCGGACGACCAGCTTCGATGTGTACTTGGGGGTAGGCCCCGACCTCCATGCGGTCGACTTCCAGGGTAACGTGGCGCGACCGACGTTTTCTGCGGATTTCGCGCCAGGATCGCAGTATTACTGGCGGGTCGATGCCCGCGGGTCCGGTGGCGTCACCCGGGGCCCCGTCTGGTCGTTCACGACGGCAGGCACTCTTGATCTGCCGGGGAAGGCGGTCAATCCGAGGCCTTTGGACGGTGAGACGGCGGTCGCGCGGGAAACGGTCCTGAGTTGGGACAGCGGTGGCCACACGACCAGCTATGACGTGTACTTCGGCACGCGTTCTGTCCCGGGAGCACGCGAGTTTCAGGGCACGCAGGCGACGCGGACACTCTCACCGGGAAGGCTGTTGGCCGGGACCCGGTACTACTGGCGAATCGACGCGAAGAACGGTCAGGGAACAACGCCCGGCGCCGTCTGGTCGTTCACGACCGAGTCATCCACACCGGTTTCGGGGACCGTCTGGCGAGGTGTTGCCAGCGGTATTTACGCCGGACTCAATGCGGTGACGTGGAGCGGCGAACGGTTCGTGACTGTCGGAGGACGCGCCTACGTCCCCGGGGAGCCAGGGTTTATCTGGCACAGCAGCGACGGAACTACATGGCACGTAGCAGACAGTGGTACTCAAGAGCTATTGGACAATATTATCGGGGAAGGACAGTGGCTTGGCGACGTGGCGTCGAACGGCGAGCGGTTCGTCGCCGTTGGGAGCGACGAGATCGTATACAGCGAGGATGGGGGTACGTGGACGGCCGCTACTCCGGATGGGATCGGCCGGAGTGTTCAAGCTGTAGCATGGGACGGTGAGCGATTCGTCGCTGTCGGAGGGCCCATGTTCTTGCACAGCGGCGATGGGATCACGTGGACAGCCCGAGGCAGGGACGACCTTGGTAAGGCCCTCTACGACCTAGTGTGGAACGGCGAGCGGTTCGTAGCCGTCGGACAGGACAGGACGATCGTACACAGCACGGATGGGATTAGGTGGCGGTTCGTTTCCAGCCGTCGCTTGGGAGTCCATCTCCTCGGAATAACGTGGAACGGCGAGCGATTCGTCGCCGTTGGGTCTTACGGAACGATCCTGTACAGCTCGGATGGAATTACCTGGACCACGGCTAGCAGCGGGACTACCGCCTCGCTGCAAGCCGTAACGTGGAACGGCGAGTTGTTTGTCGCGGTTGGGCGGTGGGTCTCCGGTGATCGGACGACCGAGATCCTATACAGCTCGGATGGGATTGCCTGGGCCGCCGCGCAATGGAGTGGAACCTCGGGTCTACGCGGCGGCATTAGTGGCCTCCACGGCGTAGCGTGGAACGGCGAGAGATTCGTCGCCGTCGGACATGCAGGAACGATCCTGACGAGTCCGTAGAAGGGGCATCCGGCGGCGATGGCACCCCGGAGGCTCGCCGCCGTACCGGTGATCGTCACCTGCCGAGGGCGCCACGAAAGCTCCTCAACTCTCTCGCCGGACAGGTCATCGATAGCGTCGAACCAGGGAAACGAGCAAACAGCAATTCCCGCTATTCGTTACCTCCAGACGCCGGCGGCGGTGAGCTCCGCGGTCGCCTGCCCGGCCCAGCCGGCGTTGGCGCGCGGGCTGGCCGGGCTGGGATGGAGCAGACGGATCACGCGTTGTTCCTCGGGAAGGGCTCCGCGGGCTCGGCGCTCGGCGTAGACGCCGAGGGCGACCACCCACTTAGGCCGGAGGGCCGCCACCGCCGCCCGCAGGTGGCGGTCGCAGGCGGCCAGCAGCGCTCGCATCGCCGCGCCGGAGAGCTTGTCGGGGGTGATGTTGCGGCCGCTGTCGCCAAGGAAGGCGAGCGGGCAGTAGTTGAGCACGAAGTGCTCGGCGAAGAAGCGGTCGGGCGTGCCGAAGCGATCGGCGAACAGGCCCCAGAGGCGGGAGCCCGAGATCTCGCGCCGCCTGCAGGCGAAGCCGAGCACCGGCCGTGCCGGGTGCTGGCGCGGGGGCGGTTCGACGCCGTCGGCGATGCCGAGCCAGTCGGTCACCGTCCGCACGTCGCCGAAGGGAATCCCTGTCTGCACCATCCCGAACGGGCCGGGATTCATGCCCAGGAACACGGCGCGGATATCGTCCTTCGCGTAGGCGGTGATGTAACGCCGGTGCGCGGCTCCTGCGTATCGCAGCGGATTGTAGACCCACGCGACGGGGGGACCGAATGCGCCCTGGTCGCCTGCGATGGCCAGCGACCGGGAAGCGGTGAGGAGCGCGTCGACGACACTCACAGAGCCCACGAGTCCCGGTACTTCACCGTTCGTCTGCGCGCTCCGCGGGGATCAGGCGGCTCGCGCTCACGCCGTCGGGCAGGCACGGGCTTGGCATCGCCGCGAGTTCATCGAGCTCGCAGGGCGACTCCGGCGGATCCGCGATTCCTCGACCGATGAGGTCGGCCACGACCGCGTCATGGTCCAGTTCCGAGGTGCGATAGGGCTCGATGCGAGCTACCGGAATCCCTCGATGCATGATCAACACCACCTCGCCGCGTCCCACCTCGGCGAGCAGGCCGCTCAGACCGTTCTTGGCTTCCGTTACGCTGACCTGTCTCATCTGGCCAATCTGGCCTGATCGATCAGTCCGTTCAACCCCCGACAGGAATCTGCGTCGCGTCTGACGGACACCTTGGCATCGGGGTATCGTGCGTTCGTGACCCTGCGCGAGCTGATCGCCGCGGCCGACTCGCTGCGCGTGCCGCTGCTGATCGGGTTCGGCACCGTGGTGATCGTCACGGCGCTGATCGGAGGGCTGCACGGCAAGGGCCGGGGCGGACGCGCGCCGTGGCGCTATCTCTACGCGGTGCTGGTGTATGCCGCCTGCGTGCCGGGCACCTTCGCCGCCGTCCTGGTTCTCTACTCCCTGTTCTTCTCCGGGGAAGATCTGCTCGACGTCAACGTGGTCATCTACCTGGTGCCGATCGCGGCGATGGTGGCGACCCTGGGCGTCATGCGGCGCAACGTCGATTTCGACAGCGTGCCGGGCTTCAACCGGCTGACCGGGCTCATGACGATGCTGGTCGTCGCCTTCGTGGTGGCGTTCGTGTTGCAGCGCCTGCGCGTGTGGCTGTTCTTCGGCGCGCCGATGATCTGGTTCTTCGTGCTGGTCGCCGCCCTGTTCGCGCTGTTCAAGTGGGGAGGGCGGCTGCTGTTCGGCCGGCGCTCGTGACGGCCGCGCCGTCGAGGGCCGTGGCCGCCAGGGCGCCGCTGCCGGGAGGGGGCGGGCCGCTGACGCGCACGTCCAGGAAGCCGCGCGTCAGAGCGGCGTCGCCGCACGGCGCCTCGATCGGCACGTAGCACTCTCCGTACCCGCGCGCGATCCCGTCCTCGACCGATTCGACCAGCAGCCGCTGCCGGGCGCCGGACAGGCTCCGCAGGTAGGCGTCTCGATTGGCGGCGGCGAGCCGGCGGACCACGGCGCTGCGGCGCTGCTTGACCCGCTCGTCCACCTGCCCGGTCATGCGGGCGGCGCGGGTGCCTTCGCGCTGTGCGAACCGGAAGGTGTGGCAGTGGGTGAAGGCGAGGTCCCGCACGGCGCGGCAGGTGTCTTCGAAGTCCTGGTCGGTCTCGCCCGGGAAACCCACGAGGATGTCGGTGGTGGCGTTCAGGTCGCATCGGATGCGGCGCGCGCGATCGAGCAACCGCTCGAACGTCCGCAGGTCGTAGAGCCGGCGCATGGCCAGCAGCACGCGGTCCGAGCCTGACTGCAGGCACAGGTGCAGGTGCGGGCAGAGGCGGTCGTGGGCAAGAAGGTCGATCGCCGGCTCGACGAGCAGGTCCGGCTCCAGCGAGGACAGCCGCACGCGGAAGTCCCCGGGCAACTCCAGCACGGCCTCGAGCATCGCCGCGAAGCCCGTTGCGCCGTCCTGGTACCGGCCCAGGTTCACGCCGGTGATGACGATCTCGTGGAAGCCGTCGTCGACGATGGCGCGCGCCTCGTCGAGGATCGCCGCGAGCGGCCGGCTCACCGCGCGGCCCCGCACGAAGGGGATGATGCAGAAGCTGCAGTGATTGTCGCAGCCGTCCTGGACCTTGAGAAAGCGCCGCGCGCGCGCGGCATGCTCGCCGCCGCCGTACGCGAACGGGCCGGCCGGGAGCGCGGCCGCCGCGGCGATCTCGCCGGCAAGATGGGCGTCGACCAGGGCGGCGATGCCGGCCTTGTGCTCGTTGTCGACCACGTAGTCCACTCCCGGCAGGTCGGCGACGGTCGCCCGCTGGCCGGTCGCCATGCAGCCGGTGGCCACGATCAG
The DNA here is from genome assembly GCA_965208175.1 of Spirochaetia bacterium. GTDB lineage: Bacteria > Spirochaetota > Spirochaetia > SZUA-6 > Bin103 > CATQHW01. The sequence goes on from CBDBOG010000003.1 coordinate 1,626,127, forward strand.
GGGCTGCCGGCCGTCGAGCGGGTCGCCGGCGCGTCCGGCCCGGTACAGTGCATTGCGCGACTTGCGGTCGGCTTGGTCCGTAACGGTGCAACTGTTGACGACCACCACGTCGGCCGCCTCCCCGGGTTCGACCACGCGATAGCCGCGTTCGGCGAAGTCCGCCCTGAGGGCGTCGCTCTCGTAGGCGTTGAGGCGGCAGCCCAGCGTCTCGACCGCGACGCGCCGGGTGCGGCTCGCTGCGTGCATCAGGACTGCCCCTCGTCGATCCCCAGCAACAGGAGATCGAATATCAGCGTGACGTTGGGACCGACGAACGGCTGTCTGCCCCGTTCGCCGTAGGCCTGCCCGGGCGGGATGGTCACCTCCCAGCGTGACTCGGGGCCCATCAGCGTCAGCACCTCGACCAGCCCCGGGATGAGGTCGCCGACCCGCACCGTCTCGGTCTCTCCGGTCGCGAACAGGTCAAGGATCGCCTGTCCGCCGGGGGCGCTCACCCGGTACTGGAGAATCGCCCGCTGATCGAGGCGTGGGGGTGTGCCCGTCCCGGACGAAACCACCCGGTACTGCACGCCGCTTTCGAGCTCGATGACGTCCGGATCGCCCCGGTTCTCGCTCCGCAGCGCCTCGCCGGCCGTAGCGTTCGCATCGCCGGCACGGATGATCGACTGTGCGGCCTGCAGTTCCTCGTCCACCTGCGATGGCCCGAGCATGGCCGTGCCCGCCAGGGCGTCGCGGATGCCGCGTTCCACCCAGTCCAGGTCCAGGTCGAGCGGCTGCTCCGCCAGGCCGCTGCCGATCTTCAGCCCGACGCTGTAGCTGGAACGGGAGCGCTGGTCGTCGGGAAGCCGTTGCGGTTCCGCGGGCGGTTGCCGGCAGGCGGCGCAGGCGACGATCAGGGCGGCCAGCGCGGCCGCGGCTCGTATCATCGGAGCCGGAATCCTATCGGCACGGCGGGTCAGCGGCCAGCCTCCGCACCGCCCGGGCTCATGTTGCCTGTTTCGGTGCTTTTCCCCAACCTGAAGCCGTGCGTCTTTCCCCACGAACGCGTCCCGGCGGACTGCGCATTCCGGCACAGGACGTGCAGGTCGCCCGCGAACGTTCCGGCACGCCGCGGATCCGCGCGCAGACGCTGATCGACGGCTACTACGGCCTCGGCTTCATGCACGCGACCGATCGCCTGTTCCAGATATTCGCCACCCGCGCCCTGGGCGCCGGGCGGCTGGCCGAGGCGTTCGGCGACATCCCCAAGCTCATCGACAGCGACCGGCGCTCGCGGGCGCTCCGCCTGCACCAGGTGTCGGACGAGGATCTGGCAGGCTTGGGAGAGCACGCCATGTCGGTCGTTCGCTCGTACTGCGCCGGCCTCAACGACGTCATCGGCAGCGGCCATCGGCCCTTCGAGCTACGGCTCACCGGCAACCGCGTCGAACCGTTCACGCCCGCGGATCTCCTCCGCTGCCTGAGAGCCATCGCCTACATCGGCCTCGACGACGGCCAGGGCGAAATGGAGCTCGCGATCGCGCGGGCGCTGGCTGTCGATCCGGGGACGCTGCGTGCGTGGAGCCAGTTGTTCGGCCGGCCGGCCGACGGATATCGGCAGGGGGACTACCGGCGCCTGGTGGTGGACGGCCACCGGGTGGCGGGTGGCCACGGGGTGGCGGAGGCCGAGGCTGAACGGCCGGATGGCGAGCGCATTGCGATGCCGCCGTCACCCGGAGGCAGCAACGCGTGGGCGGTCGCCGGCGGGCTGACGGCATCCGGCAGGCCGCTGCTGTGCAACGACCCGCACCTGGACATTACCAGCCTGCCGGCGGTCTGGTACGAAGCGGTGATCGAGACGCCGGAGCTCTGGGTCATGGGAGCCACGGTGGCCGGCGGGCCGGTGTTCGCGTCCGGGTGGAATCGTAACCTGGCGTGGGGGGTCACCTATGCGCACGCGGACAGCGAGGACCTGTTCGTGGAGGAGTGCCGCGACGGTCGCTTTCTGCGCGGCGGCCGCTGGCACCCGTTCCCGGTGCGTCAGGAGGAGATCCGCACCCGGTCCGGCCGGTCGGAGCTCGCCGCCTTCCACGAGACCGAGCACGGCGCTCTGGCCGGCAACCCGCACACGGCCGGGCGCTATCTGACCCGCCGATGGGCGGGAGAAGCGCCGCTGGCCGGGAGCAGCATGGCCGGAATCATCGCCCTGAACGCCGCCCGCGACCTGGACGAGGGGCTGGCCGCGATCGATACGATCCATCTGCCTGGTCTCCACTGGGTGCTGTCCGACCGGAGCGGCCGCATCGGCCGGCGCATGAACGCCACGGTTCCCGTTCGGGGCGGAGGCCTGAGCGGCCTGCTGCCGATGCCAGCGTGGCGGGGCGGCGTGGGTTGGGACGGGCTGTGGGAGGCCGCCCGGTTTCCGCCGGAGCGCGATCCTGCGTCCGGCATCCTGGTGGTGGCAAATCAGCCGTTCGACGGCGACGCTTCGGCGCAGACCATGACTGCCTCCGCCGACCGCGCGGACCGGATCCGGCAGATGCTGCTGGCCGGTCACGACGGAACCGGTGGAGCGCTGACCGAGCGCGACATGATGCGGATCCAGACCGACGTGTACTCGCTGCGCGCGGAGCGGATCCTGAGCTTTCTGCGCGACCGCCTGCGCCTGCATCCGCTCGGCCGCCGGCTGCTGTCCTGGGACTGCTGCATGGAGGCCGACAGCCGCGAGGCGACCTCGTTTTCCGAGTTCGTCCATGGTCTTCTGCTGGCGACGTGCAAGGGCGTGCTGTTCCCGGCCGGGACGTTGGCAGCAGCCGCCGACGGCTCGTTCTTCACGTTCAACTTCCGGCTCATTGAGGAAGCGTGGATCGCTGCCCGTCCGCCGTTCGCGGCGGTCGACTGGGACACGATCGTGCCGGCTGTCCTGGATTGGGTGGGGGCGGAACAGCCGCCTTGGGGAGAGGACCCGATCGTCGTCAACCACGTGCTGCTCGGCGAAACGCCCGTCGGGCGCTTTCTGCGCGCGGGACCCTTTCTGGCGCGCGGCGACGCCTCGACCGTCCAGCAGGGAAACCGGGTGGGCCGCCGCGCCAAGGCTGCCGGTCCGTCGTACCGGCTGATCGTGGACTTCGCCGACGAGATCGCGTTCACGGCGATGCCCGGCGGCGCCAGCGGCCGTCCGTCGTCGAAGTACTACCGCCACGGCGTCGGCGACTGGGCGGCCGGCCGTTACCGCCTGGTGGGACCGAAGGATTGACGCTCCCGCGACAGCGCGGCGCGCCGCCGGCGGTACTCCGGCAGCTCGATCATCGGCGGCCGCTCGATCTCCTCGATCTCGCTCACGAGGTGCTCGTAATCCCGGTCCCGTGACAGGAACTGGTGCAGCGCCGTGCCGAGAACGGGCGTCGCCCCGATCGTTCCGTGCGCGGCCGCCCGCCGCAGGAAGGCCTGCAGGATCCGGAACGCCATCTTGCCCAGCGCCTGCGTGTCCTGGTTGTAGTGGACGCGCCGGTCCAGGTCGGTCTGGGCGATCGCGTCGAGCCCGTGCCGGTGGTAGACGTCGATCAGGTGCGAGGTCTCCACGCCGTAGCCGACCGGGAACGGGAGCTGTTCGAGCACGCCGCGCCGCGCCGCGTACTCGCCCGACAGGGGCTGGATGATCGTGGCCAGTTCCGGGAAGAACAGCGAGAACAGCGGCCGCACCAGGATCTCGGTGACGCGGCCGCCGCCGGTGGGCCTCATTTCCTTCGGCATCGCCACCGGACGGTCGTAGAACGCCTTGACGTAGCCGACTTCCGGGCGGGCCAGCAGGGGGCCGAGCAGGCCGTACACGAAGCGGGGATGGATGTTGCGGATGTCGGCGTCGATGTAGACGATGATGTCGCCCCGGAGCTGGTAGATCGCCTTCCACAGGTTCTCGCCCTTGCCGCGGTGCCGCGGCAGGTGCGGGAGGATCTCGTCTGCCAGGTAGACGTCGGCGCCGAAGTCGCGGGCAACCTCCCGGGTGGCGTCCCGGGAGCCGGAGTCGAGCACGGCGATCTCGTCGAGCAGCGGATAGCGCTGCATGAGCTCGGAACGAAAGACGACGACCTCCTTGCCGATGGTGAGCTCCTCGTTCAGGGCCGGAATGCACAGCGAAATGGAGGTGCCGAGCCGCTCCTTGGCGGCCACCAGCGCGCCCAGGTCATCGAAGTCGGAGTGATGGTAGGTGTTGCGCTGCAGCCAGCCGTCGCCGGTGGCGCCGACGGTCTCGCGGTCAGTCGACACAGTAGCCCCCGTCGATGGCCAGCAGGATGCCTATGAGCTGCGTGAGCCCGGTCGCCATCGGCTCGATGAAGACCGTCTCGGTCGCTTCGCCGGGGTGAGTGCTCTCGGTGATGCCGATGGTGATCGCCGGGATGCGCCGGTCGATCAGCGCCGCCAGCTCGGAGGTGCTCGGCGTCATGCGGGGCGAGAGCCCCAGCCGGCTCATGATCCGCAGCGCGCGGTCCACCAGAGGATGATCCAGACCGATGCCGCCGGGATGGCACCGGGCGACGAGCTCGAGCTCGACGTGCTCGCCGCGCTGAGCGGCGACCTGCTGCGCGATCCTGCCGATGGAGTGCAGCAGCGATGCCACGACGTGTCCCGACTCGCTGCGCGCCTCGAATCCGAGCGTCGCCCGGGTCGCCACGGTGTGGGCGGCGGTGCCGCCCCTTACCTCGCCCAGCACGACGGTGGAACGCGGGCGGCGCGGCATCGGCAGCGCCAGGACGCGGTTGATCACCTCGTTGACCGTGACGATGGCGCTGGCTTCGCCGAAGCGGGTCCAGTCGTGCTGTTCCGGGATGCGGCAGATCACGTCACCGCGGATCATGCCGATCGAGGTGTGGCTCAGGAGTCCGAGGGGAGCCCCTTCCACGCACACCGCGGCGCGGATCGGCAGGCGCGGGTTCTCCAGGAAGAAGCGCAATCCGGCCAGGTTGCCGCGGCCGAGCGAGCGGGTCGTGCCGAGGAGCAGGAGATCGGAACGCAAGGTGAGCCGCAGGCGCTCCAGCAGGTGTGGGAGGGTCGCCAGCGTCGCCAGACCGAGCGAATCGTCCGCGACCGACGCACCCACCACCCGGTCGGGTTGCACCTCGGTGACGTGCTCGGTCCCGTCCGGAAACAGGGTGTCCAGGTGAGCGGCCAGCAGGATGACACTGCCGCCTCCCGCTCCGGGATGGGTGGCGGCGACGTTGCCCAGATCGTCCTGCACGACGTCGGTCAGGCCGAACTGGCTGAACCGTTCCTGCAGGAATTCCGCCCGCTGCTGCTCGCCGAACGTGGGCGCCGGGATCTCCGAGATCATGGCCAGCTCCGCAAGCAGGGTGTGGCGGTCTTCGAAGACCTGCTCTCGCAGCGACGGCAGCCGGCCCAGGATGAGCTCGAACGGGGGTAGGGGAGCCATCAGGTCACGATGAAGGTAGCGCGCTGCGTTGCGGCTCCCAAAGCACTCACAGCGGGTCGAGCAGCAGGCGCTGATACGGCGCGGCGGCGAACCGTGCGGCCACGGAAGCGGCATCCGCCATGCCTTCGCCGCCGGCCGCCGGCTGCCACGACAGCGCTTCCGCCGCCCGCGCAGCGAACGCGGCCGCGCCGAACCGCCGCTCCAGCAGTTCGTCAGCGCGGTCCGGGGCGTGCGGCGGATGCACCGCTCGTACCCGCTCGATCAGGTCGGCGTTGGCGGCACGGTGACGGCGCAGTCCCGGGTCGCACGTGCAGCGGGCGGCGACCGCCTGTTGCAGATCGACGCTGAGGTACGAGTAGTCGACCAGCGGCCCGCCCGTGCCGGCAGCCACATGGTCGGCGACCTCGTCCAGGGTCGCCTGCGGTACGTACGGCCGCAGGCGCTGCAGGCGCGCGCGATAGCGGCCGCCCAGGTGCAGGCGGTCGGAGCGGGTCAGCGGGCACTGGAGCCGGTCGTAGAGCACGGTAGACGGGGGATGCAGCAGGTCACGAAACCCGTCGATCGCGTCGATGTCGCGGGCGATCAGGGGCAGACCCCACTGGCGGGCATGAAGAAACTGGTAGCCGAAGCCCTCCTCGATGGAGCTGGAGACGACCGCGTCGGCGCCGGCTGCGAGCGCGCCGAGCGACCGGTCGCGAAAGCGGGGCTGGCCGCCGAATCCGACCCGGCCGGGCAGCGTGCCGTCGCGAAACAGGGCACCCGCCTGGCGATGGTAGGAGGCCTCCGCCGCCGAGCTCGCCGGCAGGGTGACTCCCACCGTCGCGCGGCCGGCCAACCGTGCCAGCAGTCCCGCCTCCAGCACGTTCTTGCGCCGGCGGATGCGCACCGGATAGAGCCAGAGCCGTCGGCCGCCCGGCATCAACGGCGCAGTGCTCGCGCTCCCGACTTCGACCGGACTGGGCGCAACGGGGTTCCACAGCAGGTGCAGGTACCCGTGCGGGATGCCCGCGGCGGCCAGCGCCGTGTGGTCGCGGCGGTTGATGACCGCGTAGCGAAGATGGGGTCCGAACGGGTACAGGTCGGTCCCTACGGCAGCGCGTACCTGTTGGTATCCCTCGATCCTGCCGCACTCCGGGAAATCATGGATCTGCAGCAGAACGCGCGTGTCGCCGCGTGCCGCTCCGCGCAGCAACGCGCGGGTGAACGGGACGTTCTTGCCCACGTGATGGTTGTGGATCCACCAGACCGTATCCGGGCCGCTGACCGCGGCAAAGCTCCAGTTCTCCGGATTCGTGGAGCGCTGGACGCCGTAATCCAGGAGCGGGTCGACCGTGGCACGCACCACGGTGTCTGCGCCTGTGTCCGCCGCGGCCGCATGCAGCGAGCAACGCAGCGCCTCCACGCCGTCGGGGCGTCCGGCGATGAGACGGATCGAGCGCAGCAGGCCCGGCCGGTGCGCGAGGATGGCCCGCAGCCCGTCGCGGATGACGCTGGTGACCCCGCCCGGCAGCAGATGGTAGTGGACGACCGCGAGATCGATCATGCGGGTTCGAGCGCGAGTCAGCCAGGCGAGCCGTTGCGCTGCGGTGCGGCCGCGCTCAGAAGCTGCTGCCCACCGAGCGCGCCTTTTCCGAATCCTCCTGTTCCTCAGCGTCCTGCTGCCGGCGCGCCGCATCGACGTACTGCTCCCAGAGGGCGCGGTCGCGGTACACGATGTCCGCATTGCTGGACACCAGGATGTTCTGGAACACCATGAGAAACACGTCGATGTCCGGCGCTTCCCAGATCGAGATCCGCGCTGCCAGGGCGAACAGTTGGCCGAACGGCTGGTACCCCACCTCGTAGCTGTCGGCCGTCAGTTCCAGGACGTCGCTGATCGTCTCTTCCAGCCCTTCGGATACGGCGAGGTGGCTTCCCGCGCCGGAGGTGTTCAGGGTCTTGCGTGCCATGAACAGGCGGTAGGACTCGGTTTGGTCGGGCGCGTCGGGGTATCGAAAGAAGTACAGCTCCAGGGCGACCACGTTCTGCCACGCGCGGTGGCTGATCCGGTACATTCTCGTGACCTCGGTGTTGAGCTCCTGGACGCCGAGAAAGTTGGGATACAAGCCCGCGGCGAAGAAGTCGCTCAGCACCTCGTACTGACCGATGAACTGCGCCGCGCCGGCGTCGTTCGCATCGATCGTGGCGCCGCTCAGGGCCCGCAGCACCTCGCGTGCGGTGGCGCCGAAGGGGAGGGTGCCGTAGCCGTACTCCGGGGGCGCCGCCGCGGCAGCGGTCTGTCCGAGGACGGGCGGCGCGGCGGCGAGCACGCAGGTCAGCACCACGGCGGCCGTCCGGATCGCCGGCGGAACGGGCCGTGGCCGGGACACGGGCGTCAGTCCCCGCCGGAGGTGTCGGGCGTGCGCTCGGCGAGCTTCTGGTCGAACACGAACAGCCCCACCTCCGAGTCGCCGATCCGGTTGATCTGCGTGAGCAGCTCGCTGAACAGCGCCTCCTCCTCGACCTGTTCGGTCACGAACCAGTCCAGGAACACCTGCGTGGCGCGGTCCTTCTCCGCCACGGCAACCTCCACCAGCGCGTCGATCGCGCCGGACACCTCGGACTCCTCGCGGAACGCGTCCGCGAACGCCTCGCGCGGCGATGCAGCCGGGGCGGGCGGAGCGGGCACCGCGGCCAGCGTGACCGTGCCGCCGCGTGCCAGGATGTAGTCGAAGATCTTCATCGCGTGCACCTGCTCTTCCTCGGCGTGGGTGCGGAACCAGTGCGCCAGTCCCGGCAGGCTCTGGGCGCCGAAGTGGGCGGCGAGGCTCAGGTACGTGTAGGAGGAGGCGAGCTCCGCGTTGAGCTGGTCGTTCAGGGCAAGGCTCATCCGTTCGGTCAGCATGCTCAGAAGATACCGTTGATGGAGCCCGCGGGCCATGCTTAGCTTGGACCGGCAGGCATCCCGGTGAGCTATCGCGTCGCGATCATCGACGATCGGTTCGAGGCACACGAGCAGGAGCGGGCGGTCCTGGCGCCGATCGCGACCCTGGAGGTCGAGCGGTCCACCGATCCCGTCGACATCGCCGCGGCCTGCCGCAACGCCGACGCCGTGATCGTCAACCTGGAGCCGGTCCCGCGGTGGATGATCGAGGGGATGCGGCGCTGCAGGATCATCTGCCGCTACGGTGTCGGCTACGACAACGTCGACATAGACGCGGCCACCGAGTGCGGCATCTGGGTCGCGCGGGTGCCGGACTACGGCATCGAGGACGTGTCCGACCACGCGCTGGCCCTGTTCCTGGCCTGCGTCCGCAAGATCCCGTACACCGACCGGGGCATCCGCGACGGCGGCTGGGGGTTCCCGCGCAACCGCCCGTCCTACCGCATCCGCGGCAAGACCTTCGGCCTGCTGGGCTACGGGTTGATCGCGCGCGCCGTGCACCGCAAGCTGTCCGGTCTGGGGCTGGCGCGGGTGCTGGCGCACGATCCGTACGTGGATTCGGCCGAGATCAGGGCTGCCGGCGCCGAGCCGGTGGGAGTCGACGAGCTGCTGGCCGTGTCGGACTACGTATCGATCCATACGCCGCTGACGGCCGAGACGCGCGGCATGCTCGACGGAGCGCGGCTCGCGGCGATGAAGCCGGCGGCGATCATCGTTAACACCGCGCGCGGCGGGATCATCGACGAGCCCGCGCTGGCCGACGCGTTGCGCGCCGGCCGCCTGGGCTACGCCGCGCTCGACGTGTTCGAAACGGAGCCGCTGGCGGCCGACAGTCCGCTGCGCGATCTGGACACCGTGATCCTGACCGACCATCACGCCTACTATACGGAGGAGTCGGTGGTCGAATTGAAGACCAAGGTGGCAGAGCGCGTACGCACCGCCCTGGAGGGCGGGGTACCCGAAGCGGCGATCAACGATCCGCGCAGGCCGGCCTGACCGCGGCCTGCCGGACGGCTGTCAGCGCGGCGTGAGGTCCACGGCCTGCGCCTGCGCCTGCAGGGACAACTCGGCGGCCAGGAACGCGTGCTCCTGGGTCATCGCATTCTCGGTCCGTTCCAGGCAGTCCAGAATCAGGTCGCCGAAGAACGGAAAGCCGCTGGCGCCCACTTCCACGGTGCGCTCGCCCTTGCCGTCCACCAGGTTCAGCACCGGCCCCTCGCCGCGCGCGACGTCCACGTGGGCGCGCACTTCCAGGTAACCCTCGGTGCCCATTGCGAAGGTGCGGGCGTCGCCCCAGGAGCGCAGGCCGTCGGGCGTGAACCAGTCGACGCGGAAATAGCAGGTGGCGCCGTCGACGGCCAGAGTAGTCTGGCCGAAGTCCTCCAGCTCGGGATATTCCGGGTTTCCGTAGTTGGCGACCGAGCTCGACAGCACGCGCGCTCCGGCAGAGCCTGCGAAGCTCAGGAACTTCTCGGCCTGGTGTGAGCCCAGGTCGCAAATGATCCCGCCGTACTGCTCCTTGCGGAAGAACCAGTCGGGCCGTTTGTGCGCCTCCAGACGGTGCGGACCGAAGCTGGCCAGGTGCACCAGGCGGCCGATTGCCCCGTCGTCGATGAGTTGGCCGGCGCGGATGACCGCCTCGTTGTGGAGCCGCTCCCCGTAGTAGACCATGAACTTGCGGCCGGTCTCGGCGGCCACCGCGCGGGCCGACTCCAGTTGTCCGAGCGTCGTGAACGGGCACTTGTCGGTGAAGTAGTCCTTGCCGGCGCGCATCACCCGCTCGCCGACGGCGCCGCGTTCGTTCGGAACCGCGGCGGCAGCGACCAGCCTGACCTCCGGGTCGTCGAGCACCTCCTGCTCGCTGGCGGCGACGCGCGCGTCCGGGAAGTCCTCCCGGAGCAGCGCCAGCTTGTCCGGATTGCGGTCATGGATGACCCGCACGTCGGCGCCGCAGCCGACCAGGGCCGCGCACATCGAGCGCAGGTGGCCGTGGGCCATGTGGATGGCGGCGATCGGGAACTCGCCGGGCTCGACCACGCGCCGGTACTCGCCCTCGGGCCGGTGGTCCATGCCGCTCGCTTTCGTTGATGCCATCGTCGTCTCTCCTTCGCGGGACCCTTCCTGCGCCGCCGCGCGGCGGAATAATACCGGCGGCGGCAGTCGGCTACCATGGGCGGCGATGAAGATCATCGCCGTCGATCCGATCGTCGTCGAGCTGCCGCATCCGCGGCCCTATCGCAAGGCGTGGTCGCCGCCGCAAGCGCTGGAGCGGTCCCGGACGATGACGTTGGTGCGGGTCCGAACGGCGGAGGGGGCGGTCGGCTACGGGGCCATGGGCGGCGACGCCCGCGACGCGGTGGGGGCGGTGGCGCCGACCCTGCTCGGCGCCGACAGCGCGTGGATGCAGGCGCATGCCTCCGCGATCGAGGCCACCGCCGCGTGGGCGGTGGACATGGCCCTGTGCGACCTGCTCGGCAAGGAGGCCGGCCAGCCGCTGGCGCGCCTGTGGGGAATCTGCCGGGACCGGATTCGGGCCTACGTATCGCCGGTCGTCGGCAAGCCGGACGCCGAACTGGCTGACGACGCGGCGCGCTATCGCGAGGAGGGCTTCACGGCGATCAAGCTCCGCACGTCACGGCCGACCATGGCCGAGGACGTCGCCATGGTGCAGGCGGTCCGCGAGCGGGTCGGCGGGTCGATGGACATCCTGGTCGACGCCAACCTGGCAGGCGGGGTGGGACCGGGCTCGCCGCGGCCGGCCTGGGACTACGCGCGGGCGCGGGAGACGGCGCGCGAGCTGCACCAGCTCGGCGTGGGCTGGATGGAGGAGCCGCTGCCGCGCGGCGACGTCGCGGCCATCGCCCGGCTGACCGGCGAGGCGGAGCTGGCGATCGCCGGCGGCGAAGGCGACCGCGGCACCGCGGCTTTCGCCCGGCTGCTGCAGGCCGGCGCGTACGACGTGCTGCAGCCTGACTGCGCGGCCAGCGCGCCGCTCTCGCAGATGCGCAAGATCGCCGCGGCCGCGGAGCTCGCCGGCCGCCGCTTCGTCCCGCACCACGGCGCGTGCGGCATCGGCCTGGCCGCGCACCTCCAACTCTGCGCGACGCTGACCAACAGCCCGTACGTCGAGTACATGCTCGATCCGCCGTACCGGACCGTGGAGAGCTACCAGCAGCTCCACGGCATCATCCCGGAGCCGATCGGCATCGACGCGGACGGCATGGTGCGAGTGCCGTCGGGCACCGGCCTGGGAGTCGAGATCGACGAGTCCCGGATCGAGCGCTACCGCGTCGCCTGAGCGCGCTCCTTCCAGAGGCGGACCCTGAATCGGTCGTCCTCCTCGACCAGGTCCGGGTCGGTGCCGTTGTGCTCGCGCATGCCGCGCACGATCTTTCGCGGCACCCCGAGCCCGGTCGCTTCGACGTACCGATAGTCCCGCAGCACCTCCTTCACCAGCTCGTTGCGCGTGGCCCGGTAGCCGGCGCGGATCTTCTCCACGGTGACCGTATTGGGCAATCGGCCGGGCGAGACGATCTCCATGCGGTCGGCGTAGATCCAAAGCTCGATGTCGCTGACGACTATCGTGTAGTCACGGTGGGCGATCGCGTTCACGATCGCCTCCCGCACCGCCTCCAGCGGGTACTCCCAGCGCTCCTGCCGGCGTCCGCCGGAGTCTATCCACGCTTCCACGCAGGTGTTGCGGCGCACGAAGTCGAGGGTTCGCTCGATGACGCCTCCCTCCGGTGAATACGCTGCTCTCGGAGAAGCTTCGCGGCTGCCTGGGATAGTGCGTTCCGTCCGCTTCCGTGCGCTGAAACGCGAGGACACCACGGGCCCGCGTACCGTCGCCCGCTCCCTGGCGACGTAGTCCTTCTCCGTTCCCGCGTATGCCGCCGCGCTGACGCCCGCTTGCGGCAGATACCGGTTGGGCCGTTCGCCGAACAGGAGCAGGCCGGCCGCGCTCGTCATGGCGCGGCCGCGGCTCTCGATCATGACCTCCGTGTCGACCAACAGCCGGATCCAGGCGGCTTCGTCTTCGATCTCCGGAACGTCCTGCTGCCGAAGGTCGCGGAAGTAGTTGACCAGGCGGCGCCGATCCAGGTCGGCGAGCGACGATCCCGGTACGGGCTTGCGGTCGTACTGCAGCCGTCCCGACTGCTGGTAGAGCCGCACTTCCTCTTCGTCCGTCGCGTCCCGCGTGGTCGTTCCCGCACGCACCTGCGTGACCCATGCCGATCCGCGCTTCGCCTTGTACGGCTTGTCCGGCGCGTCCGCGGGGAGGGACACGACGCCGACGGTCACACCCTCCAGCCACTCCACCGTCTCCCAATAGGGAATCGTGGCCGGCCGGACGTGGGTGCGAGCCATCTCCATGACCCACTCCTCGACCTGGCGCCTGTCTCGGTCAAGGCCGGTCACCGAACCGCTGTGTTCCACTCCAAGCAGGATGTGGCCACCCTCCAGGTTGAGCAGGGCGGCGATCTCCCGGGCGATCCGTTCCGGACGCACGTCGTCCCGTTTGAACTCCACACCGGAACACTCACCGGAGAGGATCAGGTCTGACAGACCGTCCCGATTCACCGCTCAAGCTCATCGAGATCGGCGACAATCGTTCCGTTCGAGGTCTTTTCGTAGTAGATCATGCGAGCGTTGATCGTCTCGCTGAGCGCATCCATCGTCTTGTACGTGCTCGGCTTGACCGAAACAGGCCATCCGTCGAGGTAGCCATAGATTCCTCGGGACTCGTCTTCTCGCGACGACAGGCGTAGCGCCATGCCCAACCTGTGGGCGGCTTCTTCAAGGATCGCTCGCTCGACCCGCAGGCCAACAAATGTCTGTTCCAATACAAGCTCCGTTACCCAACGACTGACGGTCTCACGGTCGATGTCGTGCATTGCGTCGCGCATTCGGTCCAGCATGGAAACAATGCGATCGGTAGCCTGGTCGATCGCCATCGGGTAACGGGCGAGATACCACTCGCGCCAACCTCCATAATCCTGCGCGGGACACTCGCGGATCAGTTCCGAAACTTGGCCGACCTGATTCCGCCTCGTTGCCTGAGCGAAACGATTGGCGAGGTTGATCAGAGGACTGACATATTTCTCGTATGCTGGACGACTTCCGATGAGTCGTCCTCGTAAATCTTGTGGTGTGAGCCTGACCTTCATGAAGTGTTCGCGAGCGGTAGCTCGATCTGTGCGGAACGAGTTGGCAGCGGCGCAGATTCATGCTGGGCGGAGAATGCTCCCGCCGACTCCGCTTCCACGGCGCGGGGTACGGCGAACTGTAGGTCGGTCTCCTGGCTGGTTACCACCGCGAACCCGTAATGGCGGTTGACGTGCTTGCAGGGTCGTCCCGCCTCTTCCCGGGATTGCACGAAGTCGAGATGGGCATCCAGCCGTCGCTGCGCGTACTTGCGGCCCAGCGGAACAGCGGTGTTGATGGCGTTGCGTATCGGGTATTCGAGGCTGTCCTCTATCTCGAAACCGATGCTTGAGCGTCCGCTGGCGATGGCGGCGGCGGTGGTCGTTCCCGTGCCGAGAAACGGGTCGAGCACGGTGTCGCCGATCAGGGAGTGCATCTGAATGAGCCGATACGACAGCTCGAACGGAAACGCTGCGCTCCGCGCCCGCGCGTCCCGGTCATCGACCTTCCCATTGCCGAGTAGCTGCCTGGTTCCGACCAGATCGACCCACACGTCGGAGAACCAAACGTTGCGTTCCTCCCAGAAGAAGGCGCTGCGACGGCGTCGTGCCTTTTCTTCGGGCGAGAACCGCCTGGGGCCTCCTTTGCGTACGATCAGGATGTATTCGTGCTCGTAGGTGACGTAGGCGCCCGCGGGAAGCATGCCGGAGCCCAGGAACTTGTTCGGCGCATTGGTCGGCTTGCGCCACAGGATGTCGGGCAAAATGGAGAAGCCCAGGCTGGCCATCTTCTGCAGGATGCGGCTGTTGTTGGAGAACAGGCGGAACTCGCCGCCGATCTTTCGGGTTGCGTCGCCGATGTTGATGCACGCCAGTCCTCCCGGACGGAGTATCCGGTGGCACTCGCTCCAGACGTCATCGAGCGCGGCGTGCATGAGCCCGAACGCGCGACCTCCGTCCTCGTTGCTCAGCGCAGTGCCAACTGCCGCGTCAACGGAAGCGAATTGCTCGTCCCACATCTCGATCATCGGATATGGAGGCGAGGTCACCACCAGGTCGATCGAGTCATCCGCTATCGAGTGCATTTTCCGAGAGTCTGACAGAGAAATCCAGTGCCGAGTGTATTCCGGGTTAGCCATGTGTTGTCCGGCATGTATAACTGGCCACTACGTTCTACCAGCCTTCAATATCACTGTCGTCAGGATTGAACGAGACTGAAGGTGACACGGACAAACTTGTTGCGTTCGTCCTGGATGAGCTCCGGATCGGTGCCATTGAACGCGCGCATCTCGCGCCGCATGATCAGCCATCCTCGGCCGCGTTGTTCCATGTAGCCCATCGCGTCCATGAAATACGCCATCGAATCGTTCCTCGAACGGGGATTGGCCCCGGCGCGCACTCGCTCGACGGTCATGTGGTTCGGTAGAGCACCCGGACTCGTCACATCAACGCGATTGTCGAACACTTCCAGGATCACCTTGGATCCCGTTATGGCGTAGTCGCGATGCGTCACCGCGTTCACCAGCGCCTCGCGAATGGCACGCCGTGGGAGCAAGTGGAGGTCTTCGCGAATCAGGGTTCCGTACGTTTCGAACCGGCCGAGACCCAGGAACCAGCCGACCGCACGCTCAACCTGATCATCGAGCCGTCCGGCGGCCTCCGCGACCTGCAAGACATCCGATGCCCGATCCCCGCCCGCATATGCCGCACATTCGACCCTCAAGTTCCGCGTCTGAGGATAGCGCTGAGGAGACTTGCCGAACGCCAGGGCACCGTAGAGCGTCGCGCGCAGCTCGCCGCCGATCTCGGTCACTACGCCACGGTTACGAAGGTCGTCCTCGATGGTTGGCTGAGGATCTTCTGCCGTGTCGAATCCCAGACGGCCCAGGTATGAATAAAAGGCGTCCATGTCGATGTGCCCAACGGTCGCGTCCTGGATTGTCTGATCCTCGGTGAGGATGTACCCGAACGTGTTGTAAAGCTCCTGAAGCTCGGTGGGCGACGGCTCAACGGTGCTGCGGGCGCGACGTATCCATACTCGTCCATCGTAACGCAGAGGTTCGAATCCCCGTTGTCGTGGAACTTCCAACCAATGCACCCATCCGAGCGGGTCCCTATGGCGGCCGATACTGGCGGAGACGGGTGTGTTGCACCCGGTCTGGAGAAACGATGTCAAGCGCTCCTGAACCTGTTCGGCATCCGCCTTGACGCCGACTATCTCGCCTTCGTTGGCAACGCCGAGAATGACGACGCCGCCCTCAGCATTGGCGAACGCGCAGGTCGCCTTGCCTATGTCGGACAGATCGAGACCGCGCTTGAACTCCGTATATCGGTCTTCGCGTGTCTCGATACGCCGCAGGATGTCCGGCCACTCCATTTTTGTCAGTCTAATTCGTAGTGGGCGCCACGGTCGAGCGGATCGGGCTACTTCCAGCCGCGCGCGTGGCAGAAGGCATCCAGCCGCTCGAGGTGCGCGTCGTCCAGGTTGACCATGGGCGGCCGGCGCCAGCGAGGCACCACGTCGAAAACCTCCAGCAGGGCGTGAAAGCCGCCGTCGAAGCCGCCCGGCAGGGCCATCAGGTAGTCGAACAGCGGCCAGTCGTCCTGCTGCACCACACGGGCCGCCGCAGCCCAGTCGCCGGCGCAGACCGCGTTCCAGTAGCGGCGGCTCACCTCCGGCTGGAAGCTCACGAAACTGGACATGTAGCCGACGGCTCCGTAATGGACGAGATCGAGGTGCTGCTGCTTCTGGCCGCCGGCGAACACCGCCCAGCGCTCCCCTGCCATGGCGGTTATCTTGCGGGCCACCTCGCCCCCCATGTCGTCCTTGAGCGCCATGACGCCCTCGACCTGGTCCAGGAGCGCGGCGACGACCGACAGCGCGACGTCCGGCATGCCGCCCCAGACGTTGGTCACCAGCATGACCGGGATCTCGCGGGCGACCGCGCGGTAGTGCTCGACGAACTCCTCCTTGCCCGGAGGGCTCCACACCGGCGGCTTGACCATCAGCACGTCGATCCCGATCTCCCGGCAGTAGCGGGCGAACTCCACGGTCTTGCCCGTCCACCAGTCACTGTCGGCGGCGACGGTCAGGGCGCGGCCGCGGGCATGGTCGGCCACGGTCGCCGTGACCTCCGCGATCTCGTCGTCGGTCAGCACCGAGAACAGGCTGTCCCCCCAAGTGAGCAGCGCGGTCCTGCTGCCGCCGGCCAGGTTGGCGTCGATCAGGGTGCGCAGGGCGTCGTGATCGACGGCGCCGTCACGGGTGAACGGGGTGGTGAGCGATGAGATCGGCCCGGTCAGGCCGGCGCGAACTTCGTCACGATCGATCATCGGGTTCCTCCAGGAGATGTCATCGCGCGTGGGCGAGGGGCTTCCCCAGGCCGGGCGCGTGCGGCGGCTCCAGGATGCGGCGCTGCCGCTCGGTGACCGGCAGGTCCTCGGGGACCGGATAGCTGGACGCCCAGGATGCGCCGTGGTGGTGGTACTTGTAGAACAGCGTGCGCCGCTCGCCGGCGCCGGACCAGGGCAGCGCGCCGTGGGTCAGCGCCTCCGTGAACAGCACCGCCGTGCCGGCCGGCCCGGTCACGGCCTGCACGAACGGCGGCCGGCGGGCCAGGTCCTTCCAATCGTCCGGGAACGGGTAGTTGCTCTTGTGGCTGCCGGGCACGCAGCCGAATCCGCCGTCGTCCGGTCCCACGTCGGCCAGGTTGTAGGCGGCGACGAACAGCCCGCTGTACATGCGGCCGTTGCGGAAGTCGTAGGACATGATCGGATTGTAGGGCGTGCCGCCGCCGTGCAGCGTCGCGCCGATCGGGCTGAGCCCGCTGCGGATCACGTCCAGGTAGATGTGATCGAGGCGGAAGCCCTCGCCCAGGATCTCGCGCAGGCAGGGCTCCACCCCGGGGTTGTCGATGACGTCCAGGAACGGCTGCCCCCAGCGCAGCATGTCGCCGAAGCGATGGGTCGGATCGTCAGCGGTCATCTCGGCTGCGATGCGTTCATCCAGGAGCGCGTTCATCGCCCGGATCTGGTCGGCATTGAGTGCGTCCGGGATCGTCAGGTACCCCTGCAGATCGAACAGGTAGCGATCGTGGTCCGTCATGTGCGCTTCACCCCCGGTCCCGTGTGGCGCCAGCCTACCAGCGCCAGTGGGCCTCCACCACCTCGCGACAACGCCGTCGTCGTGTTCGAACGAAACCGGTATGCTGAAGGCGATGTTGGCGAGGTCTGAGATCCAGAGAGAGGCACTCAATCTTCCGGCACAGGAGCGCATCCAGCTCGTGGTCGAGCTTTGGGACAGTCTGGCGCCGGGAGAGATTCCGGTCCCCGCTTGGCAGCGGGATCTGATTCGTGACCGCCTCGCGGAGTTGGAGAACGTCCTGCCGGAGGAGCGCTCGGTGCCCTGGGACGCGCTCCGTAAGCGAGTCTTCTCCGACAACACCTGATTTGGACTCGCGCGTGCTCGGGCGCGTGGTCGATCAGAGTGCTCCGGTCAGGCATCTCCTGGTTTGGGGTGAGGCGTAGTCAGGTCAGCCTCGCCGTTGCCATGTGCTCGGGTCGCGGGATTGGTGCACGACGGCGATGACTTCGATCCATTCAGGAAGGATCTGGTAGAAGACCCGAGAACGGGAACCTCCGCACCAGAGCGCGGCGGACGGTCGACTCAACGACTTGGTACAACTTCGGCCGTTCCGAGATCAGGCGGAAGGCCCTGTCGATCTCCTCCTCGAACGACGCAAGAACGTGCGGTGCCTCGTCGAGGTACCACTGTTCAGCGGCTGCCAGATCCTGCACTGCGTAGGCAGTCAGTCGGACAGGCAAGCTCACGGCTCATCCCCCCGCCGCGATGGATCGAATCGGTGCGGATCATCTCGGCGGCGATGGGGTGGCCCAGGAGCATGGTCGGTCGTGTCGACTTCCCGTCGGTTCCGATTCGCGTAAGGCTTCGAGCGCCACTGCATCTCCAGCCACCGCGCGACGGCATCGTCATCGTTGGAGCCGATGATGGCGGTGGCGTGCCCGACGAGCTCAGGAGCGGCGCCGGCGACCGCGTAGGCTTCGTCGGCCATGCGGAACATGCCGATGTCGTTGACCTGATCCCCGAATACGACCTGGCGGCAATCCCCGAACTTCCGCAGGTGTTTGACGCCGGCGATGCCCCGATCCTTGGTGGCGCGGGCGTCGTGCACGGCCAGCACGTACCAGTGGGGGGCGAACTCCTTGTGACAGTGGATGTCGATCGAGCCGCCGTGGCGCCGTCGCATCTCCTGCTCAACGTGCCGAACCCGTGGCAGCGTATCGATTGTGGTGAGGCAGACCACCTCGTCCTCGAGCCCACGGGCCAGGTGGTCGATGGATGCCAGCCGGGGATCGGCCACCCGCTGCCGGTCGTGAAGAAACCGCTTCATGCCGTCGTTGCGCAGGATGGCGTCGTTGTAGTAAAGGCGATCGAACGAGCCGTCGACGGTCATCAGAAACGGACGGCAACCGGCGCCGTCCAGCAGCGACCACAGGTCGCGTGCGATCGCGGGAGGCAGCGCCTGGATCGCCAGATGACGACCTGAGGCGAGATCGGAAATGAACGCTCCGTTCTGGTTGATGACCGGAAGCGACAGCCGCAGACCTTCGAGCGCGCTCCGGATGGGACCGCAGCCGCGGGCACTGGCCACGGTGAACCGCAGCCCCTCGCCGATGAGTCGATTCAGCGTCCGAACGCTGTACGGCGACAGCGATCCGTCGCTGCGCAGCAGCGTCCCGTCCAGGTCAGAGACATAGAGCGTTTGACGAGGGTCGGCTGTCATCGATCCGCGTGCCAACGGTGTGCGAGCCAGCGCGCGACGGCGGCGTCGTCGTTGGAGCCGATGATGGCGGTGGCGTGCTCGGCGAGCCCGGGAGCGGCGCCGGCCACTGCGTACGCTTCATCGGCAATGCGGAACATGTCGATGTCGTTGGCCTGGTCGCCGAACACCACCAGACGCCCGTGCGCGACGTCCAGCAATCGCTTGAGGGCCGCCACGCCATGGTCCTTGGTGGCGTGGGCGTCCAGAATCATCAAGTGGTACCAGACCGCGTCGTAGTGGTCGTGGGTGTGGATCTGCACGGCATCGCCGTGGCGCCGCCGGATCTCGCGCTCCAGGTCCTGAATCCGGGGCAGCGTGTCGATGAGGATGAAGAGCACCACCTGGTCGTCCAGCCCCGCGTGCAGGTCAATCAGGCGACGCAGCCGTGGATCCTGGCGTATCTCCCGTTTCCGGTGAAAGCGGCGCATGCCGTCGTTCCGGAGGCTGTCCGCGGTGTAGTAGAAGCGGTCGGCACGGCCGTCGTAGGTGAACAGGAACGGGCTGAACCCTCGTCCGTCGAATAGCGTCCACAGATCGTGCGCGATCGACGGCGGCAGCGCGTGCACGGCGAGGTGCCGGCCGGTCGTCAGGTCGGAGACGTACGCGCCGTTCGTGGCGATGACGGGCAACCGCAGCCTTAGATCCTGAAGTGCATACCGGATTTCACCGCACCCGCGGGCGCTCGCCACCGTGAAGGGCATGCCCTCGCCGATGAGGCGGTTCAGCGTCCGGACGGAGTACGGCGACAGCGATCCGTCGCTGCGTAGTAGCGTGCCGTCCAGGTCGGATACGTACAGCGTCTGCCGCGGGTCCGCGGTCATCCGGTCAGGGTCTGCGAGCGGTTCATGCGGCGCTGCGACTGCACCAGGCCGTGGTAGATGCCGCCGGCGGCCATCAGCTCGGCGTGGGTGCCGACCTCGGCGAGCCGGCCCTTGTCCAGCACCACCAGGC
Source organism: Spirochaetia bacterium (assembly GCA_965208175.1). Classification (GTDB taxonomy): domain Bacteria; phylum Spirochaetota; class Spirochaetia; order SZUA-6; family Bin103; genus CATQHW01. Next base: position 1,646,395 of record CBDBOG010000003.1, read on the forward strand.
GGTCGGCGTTGCGCAGGGTGGCCAGCCGGTGGGCGATCGCGAAGGTGGTGCGCCCGCGCATCAGGGCGAACAGGCCATCCTGGATCATCTCTTCGGTCTCGCTGTCGACCGCCGCGGTCGCCTCGTCCAGGATCAGGATGCGGGGGTCGTGCAGGATGGCGCGCGCGATCGCGACCCGCTGGCGCTCGCCGCCGGAGAGCCGCTGCCCGCGCTCGCCCACCAGGGTGTCGTAGCCGTCCGCGAAGGCGCAGATGAAGTCGTGGGCTCCGGCGACCTTGGCGGCGTCGATGACCTGCCGCCGGGTCGCGTCCGGCTTGGCGTAGAGGATGTTCTCGGCGATGGTGCCGGCGAACAGGAAGGTCTCCTGCAGGACCACGCCGATCTGGCGGTGCAGGTCGCGCTGCTCGATGTCGCGCAGGTCGACGGCGTCGATCGTGATCCGTCCCTCGTCGGGGTCGTAGAGCCGAATCAACAGATTGATGAGGGTGGTCTTGCCGGCGCCGGAGTGGCCGACGATGCCGATCATCTCTCCCGGATCCACCTGCAGGCAGATGTCCTCCAGCACCGGCTCGTGGCTCTGGTAGCCGAACACCACCCCCTCGAACCGGACCGTTCCGTCGATCGACAGGCGCCTGGAGCTGGCCGAATCGGCGACCTCGGGCGGCTCGTCGATGATCTCGAACACGCGCTCGGCGGCGCTCATCGATTCGGCGAACTGCTTGGGGAGGCCGGCGATCATGGCCAGCGGCCCGTAGATGATCATCGCGTACTGCACGAACTGCACCAGCTCGCCCACCTTCATCTCCGCCCCCAGGACCAGGTAGCCGCCGGCCAGGAAGATCAGGAACTCCCCGAAGCGCATGACGAAGGTCCAGGTCGGCGTCAGGACGGCCCAGGTCCGCTCGTTGCGCAGCGTGACGTCGCGCAGCTCGGCGGAGCGCTGCCGGAAGCGGCCGACCTCCGACCGCTCGCGGCCGAACGCCTTGACCACGCGGATGCCGGCCAGGATGTCCTGCAGCAGCGTGTCGACCTTGTCGAGCATCCGGTGCTCGCGGCGGAACAGCGTCCGCACGTGCTTCCACACGCTGTGCGTCAGCACGACCACCACAGGCACCGGGACCAGCACCAGCACCGCCAGGCGCCATTCGCGCAGGAAGAGGATCACGGCCACGCCGATCAGCGTGAGCACCTGAGCGAGGCTGTCGGTGAGCCAGAAGTTGATGAACGTCTGGACCTTGCGGGTGTCCCGGCTGACCCGGTTGAGGATGTCGCCGGCGTCGCGCGTGCTCAGGTAGGCCAGCGAAAGCTTCTGCACGTGCGTGAACACCATCCGGCGCAAATCGCCGGACAGGCCGGTGGCGACCCGCGCGGTCGCCCGGCGGCTGAAGGCGGCCAGCAACGCGTGGCCACCGTAGGCCAGGGCCAGCGCACCGATCAGCGCCAGTACGGCGCCCAGCTCGGCTCGGCGTGGCGTCAGGTAGTCGTCGATGAGGATACGGGTGAGCTCCGGCGGCAGGAGCGCCAGCAGCGTGTGGCCGGTGAACAGCGCCATCGTCGCCATGACCCAGCGGAGCTGTCGCCGCGCGACCCCCCACAGCCGGCGCACCATGGCCGCCCTGTTCGTGCACGCCCGGCAGACGCGGGTGCCCCCTTCGCGGCGCCGGCCGCAGGTGGGGCAGATCCCTTCGTCCGGCGCGTCGCGGTAGCGCGGCTCCTTTCCCTCGATCAACTGGTTGAGAGCGCGCGCGACGGTCGCGTAGCGCGGCGCGTGGCGCATCGAGTAGCGCGCCAGCGTGCGTGCGCCGTTGCCGTCGTGCCCGCCGGCCGCCGCCGGCTCGGCGATCAGGCGGCCGCAGCCGACCATGGTGTCGGCCTGGAATCGCTCCACGTCGGCGAACGCGACCGTCCGCCAGCCGGGAACTCCTGCCGGCCGCACCGCGACCCGCGTGGCGCCGACCACGGTCCAGCCGTCGCCGTACCGGGAGTCCGCGGTCAGGTCGGCCGGCACCGCGTAGCGGACCTCCTCGCCCGCCAGAACCTCGGCGACCTCGCCGGCGACGTCGGCCGGCAGGTCGAAGCGCAGCCTCACAGGAGCCCTTCCAGCGTGCGCAGGACCGAGCGGTCCAGGCGGGTGTAGTCGGCCACCTCGAAGCGGTTGCCGTCGACGTCGACGATCACCAGCCGCTTCTCGCCCACCATCGTGACGTTGTTCTTGCCGCTCTGCACCGTGAAGCGGCGCCGGCCGGCGCCGGTGTCCACGGTCCAGTAGGAGTAGCCGAACTCCTCCTTGAGCGACTCGACCCGTTCGATCAGCGGCGTGAAGTAGCGGCGGTCGAGCTCGTCTCGGAGGAACTCCGCCTGCGCGGGCGCCAGGTCCTCGAGCGACTCGACGATGCCGATCTCGTCTCCTTCGCGGTCGCGCAGCGAGATGTACTGGTCGGCCGCGCTCAAGGGAAAGCTGCGGAAGGCGTTGATCCGCTGGTAGCGCTCGGGCTCCTCCCCGCGCACGGTCAGCGTGACGAAGCCGCCGGAGGTGCGATCGAACTCCAGCTCGGCGGGTTTCAGCAGTCGGGTACGGTGGGACCGGCGGCGCTTCTCGGCGGCCGCCTCCGTCCTGTCGCCGCCCTCGCGCCGGTCGTCGTTCATCGCTGCGCCCCTATCGCGATGACCGCGAGCGCATCGCGCTGCTTGCGTACCAGCGTGGCGTAGATCCCGCCGGCGGCTTCCAGCTCGTCGTGGGTGCCCTGTTCGACCAGCCGTCCCTTCTCCAGGACCGCCAGGCGGTGCGCCATGCGCAGGGTCGACAGCCGGTGAGCGATGGCGATCGTCGTGCGGCCCCGGATCAGCCGTTCCAGGGCGAGCTGGATCATCTCCTCGGTCTCGGAATCGACCGAGGAGGTGGCCTCGTCCAGTATCAGGATGCGCGGATCGATCAGCACGGCGCGGGCGATCGACAGCCGTTGCCGCTCCCCGCCCGACAGGCCGTGGCCGCGCGGCCCGACCCGGGTGTCGTAGCCGTCGGGGAGCCGGGTGATGAAGTCGTGGGCGAACGCGGCCTTGGCGGCGGCGACGATCTGGGCGCGCGTGGCGTCCGGACGGCCGTAGGCGAGGTTCTCGGAGACCGTGCCGTCGAACAGGTAGGGGTCCTGCAGGATGATCCCCACCTGGCGGCGCAGGTCGGCGATGCGCAGGTCGCGCACGTCGATGCCGTCGATCAACACCCGTCCCGATTCGGTGTCGTACAGCCGGGTGATCAGGTTGATCAGCGTCGACTTGCCGGCGCCGGTGTGGCCGACCAGGCCGAGCACCTCGTCGGAGTCGACGGTCAGATCGATGTCGTGCAGTACCGGCTTGTTGGGCTCGTACGCGAAGGTGACGCCGCGCAATTCGACCGCGCCGTGCATGTGCGGCAGCCCCACCGGGTCGCTGCGCTCGGCGACTTCCGGCACCGCGTCGACCACCTCGAAGATGCGGTGCGCGGAGTTCATGGCCATCGACCAGAACTCGACCAGCATCGTCATGAAGCGCATCGGCTCGTACAGCAGGGCGGAGTAGGTGGCGAACGTGATCAGCACCCCCAGGGTGAGGGACCCGCCGATCACCTGCCAGCCGCCTGCCGCCCAGACGATCAGGCCGCCGATCTGGGTCAGGAAGGCGACGGACGGGAACAGAGTGGCGAGCGTCCGCTGGGTGCGCAGCTCCGCGCCGCGCACCTCGTCGTTGGCCGGCGTGAACCGCTCGATCTCCTGCTGCTCCTGGCCGAACGCCTTGACCACGCGCACGCCTGAGAGCGAGTCGTCGACCACGCCGTTCAGGATCGCGAGCGAGCGGTGCTGGCGGCCGAACAGACGCCACAGCTTCGGGAACAGGCGCTTGACGATGAGGACGATGGCGGGCGCCGGCAGCAGCAACAGCAGCGCCAGCCCCGGCTGCAGCGCGACCATGACGGCGACGATCGCCACGATCTGGACCAGGTTGACCACGAAGAAGGGCAGGCCGTCGATGAAGAACATGCTCAGGTTCATCGAGTCGTGGTTGACCCTGACCATCAGGCCGCCGGTCTGCTTGCGTGCGAAGAAGCCGAGCGACAGGCGCTGCAGGGCCGTGAAGATCTGCGACTTGAGGTCGTAGACCATGTGTAACTATTCAGGCGTAGTGGCAGCCCATGGGTCAGCGTAACCACGACCTGACCATGTGCACGGACACCCGTGCGTTGAGCCGCTGGAAGATCATCTGGGCGCTGACGGCGGCCGCCTGCACGGCGACGATCAGCAGCACCACCTCCAGGACGAGCCCGTGGAGGCGGCCGGCCGGATTGAGCACGTCGTCGAACAGCACGCGGCCCGAGAGCAGCGGCGTGACCGTCTTCAGCGCCGTGGCGGCGAGCATGGTGACGGCGACGATCGCCGCCAGGCGCCGGTAGGGGCGCAGGTAGCCCAGCACGCGCACGAACAGGCCGCGCTTGTCTATGCACCGCGGGCAGACGGCGCGCTCCTGATCGGGGTAGCGCAGGCCGCAGGTGGGGCAGGTCTGCTCGCGCAGCGCCTCGGCGTCCGGCGCTTCGCCGCCCGTCTGCAGCGCGGCCACGGCGCCGGCGAAGGCGCCGAGCTGGCGTGAGCGGCTGTGGCTGAAGCGCATCAACAGCCGTTCGGCCGTCTCCGTGGGGGAGACTTCCGCGTCCGCGCCGTTCGGGCCGCCGCCGTCCGGTGGAGGGCTGACCGGGCCGGCGGTGAGCAGTCCTCCCGAAACCAGGCTCTCCACCTGCACCGGGCCGATGCGGTCGAGCGCGAAGCTGTCGATGCCGCCGGCGGTGACGATGTGCAGGGAGTCGGGCGTTGCGACGGCCCAGTCCTCGCCGTAGCGGCCGTCCAGGCACAGGTCGGAGCTGACCGCGTGGAGGATCTCCCCGCCGGCAACGCCGGCGGCGGACAACCGTTCCGTGATCGATTCGGGAAGCTCGGCTTTCATGGGGCGCAAACCCCCATCATACGACGGTTACGGTACGGAGCGGACGGCATCCACGAAGCCGTCGATGAATTCCCTGGTGGTGTCCCACGTGGTCATCAGGCGCGCGACGCCCCGTTCCTTGTCGAACACGTAGTAGGGGAAGCGGCCGATGGTCGTCGCGATGACCTCCGGCCGCAGCCGCACGAAGACGCCGTTGGCCTCGACCGGGTGCAGGATCTCCACGTCGGTGTCGGCGCGCAGGCGTGCGGCCAGGTGCGCGGCCATGGCGTTGGCGTGCGCGGCGTTGCGGTGCCAGAGATCGCCTTCGAGCAGCGCGCTGAACTGCGCGGACACGAAGCGCATCTTGGACAGGAGCTGCAGTCCCTGCATGCGGACGTAGTCCAGGTGGGCCAGCGGCGTGAAGGCCACCACCGCCTCGCCCATCAGCAGCCCGTTCTTGGTGCCGCCGAAGGACAGCAGGTCGACGCCGAGGTCGCGGGTGCACTCGCGCAGCCCCATGCCCAGACTGACGGCGGCGTTGGCGATGCGGGCGCCGTCCACGTGCAGCAGCAGCCCGTGCGCATGGGCCAGCGCGGCGATCTCCTCGATCTCGGCCGGCGTGTACACGGTGACCACCTCGGTGGCCTGCGTGATCGATACCAGGCGCGGCCGGCTGGCGTGCACGTCGGACTCGGCGGTCACCAGGCGCCGCACCGCGTCCAGGTCGATCTTGCCGTGCACGTGCGGAACCTCCAGCACCTTGCAGCCGACCAGGCGCTCGATCGCGCCGCACTCCGCCCACGCCAGGTGCGCGACCGAGGTGGCGATCACGGCCTCGTAGGGCTGGCAGCAGCCCGCCACCGTCACCACGTTGGCGGCGCTGCCGGTGACCACCGACAGGACCTGCACGCCGTCGCCGAAGTGGCGGGCGAACGCCGCTTCGGCACGGCGCGTGTGCTCGTCTTCGCCGTAACCCAGGGCGTGCCCGCGGTTTGCGGCTTCGATCGCCTGAAGCACCTCCGGATGGGCTCCGGAGCTGTTGTCGCTGTAGAAGGAAAGAGAGCCGCTCACGCCGGGAACACCTCCACCTCGCTGCGGTCGATCCTGCTGCCCATCAGCACCGTCATGAAACCGCCCTCCGGGATCGAGTCGCCGTCCGCGTCCAGGCCGCCCTCCTCGACGATCAGCAGCAGCGGGTTCGGGACGTCGGCCCGCGTCTCGTATTCGGCCAGGATCACGGGGACGCGCGTGCCGTCGCGGTCGGCGTAGTCGCCGTACAGGGCGCTGTCGTGGCCGACGAACTCCGCCTCGACCTCATTGCCGTCGGCGTCGACGAGAGGAGGCGCGGCCGGATAGCGCGCGAACTCGAGCTCGGCCGGGACGAACCGGTTCGGGTCCGGGGGCTCGGCGAAGAGCCAGGCGCCTCCGGCGTCGATCACCGCCGCCCGCGAGCCCGGCGCCAGCCCCTCGGCGATGAAACAGGCGCGCAACTCCAGGGCGTCGCCGTGAATGACCGCCAGCAGGAACTCGATGGCATCGGCGCTGGTGAGATCGAACAGCAGGTACTCGGCGATGACGGTGCCGGCCGTCGAACGCACCTCGATGGCGCGCTTCTTGGCGATCTGGAAGTCGAGTCCGTCGGCGTCCAGGCCGCGAGCGGCCGCCGACGCCATCGCCTGAAAGTCACGCAGGGTCACTGCGCCGCCGCGCAACTGCCGCCAGAAGCGCGGATCGGCGGTGGAGGCCGCCGTGGGTTCCGACTCGGCCCGGGATCGGCGTCCGAACAGCCCGCCCAGCAACCCGCGGCCCCGGTTGCCGGCTTCAGGCGGGATGCGCCCGCTCATGCACAGGGTCTCCGCATGCGGCGCGCGATCAGTAGCGGCGGCTGGCCGAACGCAGCAGCACCCACATGACGCCGGCTATCAGCAGGATCAGGATCAGCCCGGTGAAGAAGCCGCCACCCCCTCCGTAGTAGGTGCCGGGGGCGCCGCCGTAGTAGTAGCCGCCGCGGCTCATCAAGGCGCTCATCATGACCGCGTCGGTCATCGCGTCGTACAGGATCCAGGTTCCCAGGGTCGGGTGCAGGTAGCCGTAGCCGCCGAGGCCGGCGTTGTAGGTAACGTTGACGTTGCGGCCGTCCACCCGCGTGCTCTGCGGGATGTGGCTGGGCCGGGTGGACGGCTGGGTGGCGTAGCGGGAAGGGAACTGGCCGGCGTTGCGCTGCCGGAAGGCGGACTCGGCCTGCGAGCGGTTCTGGAACGTGGTGCCGGCCGCACGGGAGCGCTCGTACTGGGAGCGGCTGACACCGCTGGTGTTGGAGCGCGACGACACGCCGCGCGTGCCGGACAGCGTGCTGCGGGTCGTGGACGTGCGGCTGCTCGATCCGAATGCCGAGCGGGTGGAGCGTGACGAGAAGGACCGCGAGGAGCCGAGGCTGGAGAACGAGCGACCGCCCGAGAAGCCGCCCATGCGGCGCGCGAAGGCATCGTCGGCCACCAGCAGCAGGATGCTGGCGATCACGATGGCGCAGGCCACCTTGCCGGCGGCCGGGCGAGGGCGTATCACGGTGCGGCAGCGCCCTCCGCGAGCGGCGCCAGCGCCACGTTCGGGTCGGCGGCCCCGGAGTAGATCAACGCGACCACGATGAAGCTGGCCGCGGCGATCGCGGCGGCGGCGGTGTTGCGCTTGGCCCGCACCTCGTCGGACAGGGCGGCGCGCGGCAGGAAGACCCGGTCGGCGATCACCCGGCCGATCACCAGCAGGATCAGGCCGCAGATGGCGATCACGGCCGTGATCAGCACCTCGGTGCCCAGGTCGCTGCCGGCGCCGGCGACCGCCGTGCGTACGACCACGCCCTGCGCGACCAGGAAGCCGGCGAAGCTGATGCCGGCCGCGACGTTCTTGTCGTCCTCGATCACGCCGTGCACGTCGTAGCTGGTGATCGCCTGGAACACCAGGCCATCCAGCACCAGCAATGCCTGCCCGACGAGCCAGTAGACGGCGATGTCGCGCACCAGCGCCAGGTAGTTGGCGCTCTGCCCCTCCATCACGCCGGAGATCATCAGGCCGGTGGCCACGGTCATGCCGCCGACCACGACGCCGGTACCGGCGCTGCGCTCCTGCACCATCTCGTGCTCGGTCGAGAACGCGTGCAGCACCAGCCGGTCGTTGATGATGCCGCTCAGGCGCAGCAGAAGGATGGCGATGACGCCCACGACCACCAGGTTGACCAGGTCCGTGAGCATCTCTCCCCCGGACCCGCGGGCGGCGGCCGCGATCACGAACCCCAGGCCCAGCAGGTAGCCGCCGAAGCTGAGGCCGATGGCGTCGTTGCCGTTGTCCGCGATCTCGTGGTCGATGTGGTAGCGGGTCGTCAGGTTGTAGAAGAGCTTGCCCACGAACACCAGCAGCATGCCGACCGCGAAGTGGGGGATCTTCTCGACGACCAGCGTGAGCGTAGCCAGGATCGTCTGCATAGCGATGTGTTTACGCTAAACACGCCAGGACTTACAGTCAACCAGGAACTTGGCAACCAGGAACTTGGCAACGCGAACGATGGCTGTGCCGATACGGCGGCGCCTGTACGAGGTGCTGGAGCGCGCGCGCGATGACGATCGGGTGAGCGCGGTGGTGGACATCGCCATCATCAGCGTGATCGGCGTCAACGTGCTGGCCATCGTCATCGAGACGCTGCCGTGGGTGACTCCGGGGCTGAAGCGCGTGCTGTACGTGCTGGAGGCCGTCTCGGTGGTCCTGTTCACGGTCGAGTACCTGCTGCGTCTGTGGACCGCCCGCTACCGGCGTCCGGGGCAGGGAGGGCTGGCCGGCGCGCTGCGCTTCGCGGTCTCGCCGGCAGGGCTGATCGACCTGCTGGCGATCGTCCCGTTCTACCTGCCGTTCCTGATCGCGGTCGACCTGCGCTTCGTGCGCGTGCTGCGTATCGCGCGGTTCCTCCGCCTGCTGAAGCTCGGCCGCTACCTGCGGTCCGTGTCGCTGTTCGGCAAGGTGCTGCGGGACCGGCGCGACGAGCTGCTGATCACGGTCATGATGACCGCCCTGGTCCTGTTGGTGGCCTCAATCCTCATGTACTACATCGAGGGCGAGGCGCAGTCGGACAAGTTCCCGAACATCCTGTCGTCGCTGTGGTGGGCGGTCGTCACCCTGACCACCATCGGCTACGGCGACGTGGTTCCGGTCACCGGCTGGGGGCGGCTGCTGAGCGGCCTGGTTGCGGTGATGGGGATCGGCCTGGTGGCGGTGCCTACCGGGATCGTCAGCTCCGGCTTCATCGAGGAGCTTGCCAAGCGCCGCAAGGACGGCGGCGACGAGGAGGCCGAGTCCGGGGATGGCGTCTGCCCTCACTGCGGTGCGCCTCTGGAGAGCCGCGACGGAGCCTCCGGGTCCGCGGCGCACCGGGAAGAAGGTCCGACGTGAAAGGTGGGGATGGGCCGAAAGCGGAGCCGCAGGCGACGGTTTCGGGCGCTAACGCACCTTGATCAGGACCACCAGCGAGACGAGCGTGAACATGATCTGCACGAGCGTGAAACGCACCATGACCTGGGGGCTGGACCAGCCCAGGTTGTTGCGCATGTGGTCATGCAGCGGAAAGCGCAGCTTGGAGAAGATGGAGATGCGCAGGAAGCGCAGCAGCGCGACCTTGATCAACCCGGTGCCGCCGTTGACCAGCAGCACGCCGGACACGATGAAGATCAGAAACGGATTTCCGGACTTGATGACCAGGATGCCGAGCAGCAGCCCCACGGCCCGTGATCCGGCATCGCCCATGAGGAGCTGGCTGGGGTGGGCGTTGTACCACAGGTAACCGGTCAGGCAGCCCACCATCGCGAACGACAGGATCGCCCACTTGGCGCCGTCGGCGTAGTGCGGCAGCAGCAGGTACGCGGAGATGTCGACATTGCCGAGCACGAAGTAGAGCAGCCCGCCCAAGCTGAGCAGCGCCTGGATCGCCAGCGTCCCGGACAGGCCGTCGACGCCGTCCGTGCAGTTGGTGGCGTTGATGGCGGCCCAGATCAGGACGGTGCCGCCGGCGATGCAGACCGCGGGAGGCACGGTCATGATCGCGGTGGTGAAGGGGAGCCAGATCTGCGCGGGCTCGGTGTTGCACAGCAGCACGGCAGTCACGAGCGAGATCCCCAGGTCGACGAGTCCCTTGCGGTATTCGTGCCAGCCGCTCGCGCTGCGGTCGTCCAGGTAGCCGGCGACCATGGCCAGCGTCACGCAGGCCAGCACGCCCAGATAGGCGAGCTCGAGCGGCGCGGTGAGCACGCCGACGACCGCGAACACGAGGCAGAACACCAGCCCCGCGCCGGTCGGCTTGCCGAGTGCCGCCTCCTTGTCCACCGCGAACTCCCGACCTCGATCGCGCGGCAGAAGTCCGCTGGTCCGGGGAAGCAGTATCCAGGTGGCCAGCGAGGACAGGACCAGCGCGGCGCCGGCCACGACGAAGTGGGAGCTCATCAGGCGAAACGGACCGTAGACCTGCTGCAGCGCCTCTCCGAGCAGAAACAACATTGCGGTGGGCCGATCCTACCCCGGTTCTCCCCGGCCACGCAGGCCGTGGGCCTGCGCTGAAAGGACCGCGTCCTGTTTCCCTTGACGGTGCTGCAGTGGGGGTCGCTGATGGGCGGAGCCCTGCTGGTCGGGATCACCAAGACCGGTCTGCCGGGGTTGGGAACGGTCGTTGCGCCCATCATGGCGACGGCGTTCCCGGTCCGTGCGTCGGTGGCGATCGTGTTGCCGCTGCTGATCGTCGCGGACGTGGTCGCGATCGTGTACTTCCGCCGCCACGTGGTGCGTTCGTACCTGGTGAAGCTGGTGCCGGCCGCGTTCGGCGGCATCGTCGCCGGGACGGTGCTGCTGCGCGTGGTCGACGACACGCAGCTCCGCCTGTTGATCGCGCTGATCGTCGTGACGACCGTCGCAGCGGGAGCCTTGGCGACGTGGCGGCCGCTGCGCCGGTTGCGCGGGGCTGCGGACACTCCGCCTGCGCGGCAGGGGAGTGTCGCCGGCAGCCAGGCCGCGGTCGCCATCGCGCTCGGCATCCTGGCCGGCGCCACCTCGATGATCAGCAACGCCTCCGGATCGATCCTCACCGCCTACCTGCTGGCGATGCGGTTGCCCAAGCACGAGTTCATGGGCACCGGTGCCTGGTACTACTTCATCCTCAACGTGTTGAAGGTGCCGTTTCACCTGGCGATCGGAACCATGACCGGCGCCACGCTGGCGCTGAACGCGGTGGCGGCGCCGGTGGTGCTTGCCGGCGCGGCGCTCGGCGTCCTGATCGTCCGCCGCCTGCCCGAGCGCGCCTTCCGCGCCGCCGCCATGGGGCTGGCCGTGCTGGCGGCGGGCAACCTGGCGGTTCGCGCGCTGCTGGCGATGGGGTGAAGAGCGTCGTGAAGGTGGGGATGGGCCGAAAGCGGAGCCGCAGGCGACGGTCTCGGGGCGTTACAGCCCGGCCGCAAGGCTGCGCAGGTGGTGGGCGAAGTGCTCGGCCAGCACCTCGGTATAGGTGTCGGGGTGCGCCTCCAGCACCGACCGGACGGCCTGCCCGAGATCCGGATGGGTCAGCGTGGAGCCGAAGGTGCAGTGCAGGATCTGACGGCCCGGTTCGCTGAATCCCGTGCCGGCGCCCACGTCCTGCCAGCGCTCCAGGTAGACGGTCTCGAGCTCCGGCGCGCGCAGGTCCTCCGGCGGCGGCACCCGCTCCACCGAGGCCGACACGTGGTAGGTGGCCTTGTCGGTGTCGTAGCGGGAGCGGGCGAAGGCGATGATCCGCCGGAACAGCCCCTCGTCGTGCCGGGCGACCACGCGCAGGGCTTCCAGGTAGGAGGTGCCGGCGGTCTTCACGTGGAAGCATCCCTCGGTGGCGCGTGACAGCGCCGGGTACATCGACAGCTTGTCCGACCCCGAATGCAGGGACAGCTTGTACGGGCCGAAGTGGCGGGAGATGGCGTAGTGCTCCCGCAGCGCACGCTCCAGTGCCGGTACGTCCCCCTTGTAGTCGACGCCTTTCTCGAAGTCGCCGATGTAGCGCGGCGCCAGAGCCACGAGGGGTACCCCGCGCCGCCGGCACTGGTCGGCGATGATGTAGTGCTCGGCCAGGGTGGTGGGCTGCTCGGTCTCGTCGACCGAAAGCTCGATCTCGTAGTCGCGGCCGGCGTTGCGGGAGTGGATCTCCCCGGCCAGGTCGGCCGCCAGATTCAGGGCCGGCCCGTACTTGACCGCACAGCGCAGGCACGCCTCTTCGCTGAGTTGAAGCGTCATGTCTCCCGGCAGCGTCACCGTGCGCCCGCGGTAGTCCGCAACCCAGTCAACCTGTGCGCGAACCGCCGCGTAACGCTCGCGAAGGGTGGCCTCGTCGTAGCGGTCCGCGTGCTCGTCCACCGCGTCGGAAGGGTCGATCGTGAAGAATCTGAAACCCGCCTCGGTGGTCACCGCCACGTCCTCCGGTGTCTTCAGGTGATCGGCGTCCGCCCCGGTCGGGCCGTCCCAGCCGGCCCGCGCCATGCCGTCCAGCGCGTCGGTCATCACGTCAACGGGCGTCCGCCCGGTACGCTGCATCTCACGGATCGACTGCTGCGGGAAGATCGGCTGGATCGGCACCCCCGCCGCGCGCAGGGCCTGCACGTGGCCGGGCGTCGCCAGGCCGATCCGGTCGCCGAAGCCGAAGCTGGGATCGAGTCCCAGTGTGACCGCCGTGTCGGTGCCGCCGTCGTCATGAGCCATGCCGGCAACGTAGCATGACCGTGCATGACCCGGCCCGAGATGCCGTCACTCGTCTCCCTGGCGTCCCGCTGGTCCGGGCGCTTCACGGCGGCGGCGGCGTGGCGGATGGAGGCCGGCCACCACGCTGCGGTCAGGACGATCGGAATCAGCGAGCAGGGCCGGCCGGTGCTGGGTGCCGTGATCGGCACCGGCAGCCGTCACGCGACGCTGATCGGCGGCGCGCACGCCGACGAGCCGGTGGGCCCGGAGACGCTGCGGCTACTCATCGTGTCAGCCACCCGCCCCGAGGCGGCCCTGGCCGCGGTGTTGCGGCAATGGAGACTGTGGGTGGTTCCCCACGTCAATCCCGACGGTGAGCGTGCCAATCGCGCATGGATCGAGCGCTGGCCGTCGGTCGACGCCTTCCTGGGCCATGTGCTGCGCGAGCCGCCGGGACGCGATCTGGAGTTCGGGTTTCCTTCCATGCGTCCGGAGAACGCGGCGGTGGCGGCGTTCATGGCACGAGCGGCTCCTGTTCGCCTTCACGCCAGCCTGCACGGGATGGCCTTCGCCGAGGGGGCCGCGTTGCTCATCGAACGCGGCTGGGTCACCCGCACGGCACGGCTGCGGCGGGCGTTCAGCGGTGCGGCGGCCGCGTGCGGAGTCGGGCTGCACGACGAGGACCGCGGGGGCGCAAAGGGGTTTCACTACCTGGGAGCGGGGTTCGCCACCACCCCGACCGGAGCGGCCATGCGCGCGCACTTCCGGGCCGCCGGAGACCACGACACCGCCGCGCTCTTCCACGACAGCTCGATGGAGCAGGTTGCCCGGTCAGCCCCCGGGGCGTCGGCGCCGCTGTGCCTGGTCACCGAGGTGCCGCTGTTCCGCGCGCCGAGGCGGCCGGGCGGCTACACGGCGCTTCGGGCGCGGCTTCCCGAGCTGACGATGCGGGCGCAGCGCGGCGCTCCGGTGACGGACGAGCTTGCGCGCTTCGGCGTCGAGCCGGTGGATCCGCGCGTGGCGATCCGGCTGCAACTCCGCGCCATCGAACTCGGACTGGCGGCTACGGATCGTCCGGATCGGCCTTGACCGGCGGGGCTGCGACCCCGCGCTGAGCCGCGGCCTCCGTCAGGGAGCGCCAGGTAGCCCGATCGATCGGGATGCCGAGCCGTTCGTGCTCGGCGCTGGCGCGCCGCTCCGGATCTCCGGGCACCATGACCGCATCGACGCCGGGTGCGGGCGCGGCGCTTCTGATCATGCCGCTGTGCGCCGCGACGCCGGCCAGCACCTCGTCCAGCGGGTGCAGGCGGCGGATGTCGATGACGATGAACAGGACGCCGTTGCCCGCCACCAGGCCGGGCAGGGCGGGGGTGCCCTTGCCGGCCACGACGCCGCCGAGCAGGTCGGTGATGATGGCCAGGCCCGATCCCTTGTAGCCGCCGAATGCCAGCAACGGCCCGCCCGCGTAGTGGTCGCCCGGGTCGGTGGTGGGTTGGCCGTCGGGTGAGAGCAGCCATCCCTCCGGGACCGACAGTCCCTTGTTGACCGCGATCTGCAGCTTGCCCTCCGCAACCGCGCTGGTGGCGAAATCGCAGAGCACCGTGCGGCCGTCCGCGGACGGGATCGCCGCGGCGAACGGATTGGTCCCGAACACGGCTTGCACGCTGCCGAACGGGGCGACCCGCCCGTTGGCGCTGGTGGCCGTGCAGAAGGCCAGGCCGACCATTCCTTCTTCCGCGGCCATCTCCACGTAGTCGCCGAGCCGGCCGACGTGCGTGGTGCGGACCAGCGCGACGCTCGAAACCCCGTGCTCGCGCGCCTTGCGTATCGCGATCTCCATGGCGAATCGGCCAGCGATCTGCCCGAAGCCGTCATGCCCGTCGACCCGAGCGGTGGCGCCATCCTCGCCGGTCAGTTCGGGCCGTGCGCGGAGGTCGATGGTCCCCTGGTCGATCGACTCCAGGTACGCCGGCGCGCGGAGGATTCCGTGCGACGCGTGTCCGGCCACGTCCGCGGCCACCAGTGCCTGCGCCACGCACGCGGCGTCCTCGTCCGTGGCCCCGGCGGCCCGGAGGGTCGCGGCCACGAACCGCTCCAGGTCGCGGGCGGCGACTCGCACCGAGGACACCGGCGTCAGGCGAACAGCCGAGCGATCTGCTCGGCGTACAGCTCGGCCACGGCGGCGCGCTTGACCTCCTGCTTGTGCGACAGCTCACGGCCGACCTCGAACGGCCGGTGCAGCAGATGGATGCGCGAAACCCGCTCGAACGGCTTGAATCCATTGGCGGCCGAGACTCGGGCGGAGACCTCCGACTGGGTGAGCTTCCGGATCTGCGGATGCTCGGCCAGCGTCTGCAGGTCGCCCTCGATGGCGGCGCCGGCCGCGTGCTCGGTGACCGCCTCCTCGTTCAGCACGACCAGCGCCGCGAGGGATCGCTGGTCCTGGCCGATCACTACGGCGCGGTCGATGTACTTGGACTCCTGCATGCGCTCCTCGATCGGCGCGGGCTCCACGTTCTCGCCGCCCATCAGCACGATGGTGTCCTTGGCGCGGCCGCGGATGATCAGGTCGCCGTCGACCGTCGTCATCCCCAGGTCGCCGGTGTCCAGCCAGCCGTCGTGCAGGACCGCCTCGGTCAGATCGGGGCGTTTGTAATAGCCCTGCATCACCTGCGGGCCGCGCACGTGCACGACGCCGAGCTCGCCGGGCCCCAGGTGCCGTCCTTCCTCGTCGACGATGCGCAGTCCCGTGCCCGGCAACAGCCGTCCGACCGTGCCGGACACCGGCGCCGACTCCGGCCGGATCGCCACGCCCGGGGCCGTTTCGGTCAGGCCGTAGGCGTTGAGCAGCAGCACGCCGGCAGCGGCGAAGAACTCGTCCACGTAGTCGGGAAGGGCACCGCCGCCCGAAATCGCGCCGCGGAACCGGCCGCCAAGCCGCGCCTTGATCTTCGAGAACACCAGCGCCGCGCCCAGCGCCTTCAGCGGCGCCAGGAGCACGAGCGGAACCAGGCCGCCTGCCTGCTCGGCCCCGCGCGAGCGAGGTTTGAGATGGGCCACCAGTCCGCGCACCCGTGAGCGGGCGCGCGTGTGAGCGCTGCCGGTGGCGACGAACAGGCCGAACAGGGCCTTCTTGAGGCCGCCCTCATGCTCGGCGTTGCGGTACACGGCCGAGCGAACGGCGTCCCAGATGCGTGGGACCGACGCCATCCAGTGCGGGCGCACCGCCGCCATGTCCGCGATCAGGACGCTGCCGACCGGTTTGGAGTAGGCCAGCGTGGTGGCGCTGGCGATCGTGCAGTACTCGAAGATCCGCTCGAAGGAGTGCCAGACCGGCAGGACGCTGAGCCAGATCTGCCCGGGCTCGGTGGTCAGGAACTCGGGGATGCATCCGGTCTGGAACACGAAGTTGCGGTGCGACAACACCACGCCCTTGGGCTCGCCGGTGGTCCCGGAGGTGAAGATGATGGTGGCGACGTCATCGGCCGTGCCGCGCCGGAGGTGCGCTCGATAGAAGTCGGGCTGCAGCTCCGTGACGATGCGCCCGGCGCGGAGCACCTGCGCGTACGGGATCACCAGCACCCCGTCGCGCTCCTCGCGCGACGAGATCTCCGGATCCAGCACCACGATGGTGCGCAGCGCCGGCAGGTCCTCCCGCACCGACAGCACCTTGTCGAGTTGCGTGCGGTCTTCCACCAGACACACCGGTGCGTCGACCTGCGCCAGGATGAAACGGAACTCCTCGGCGGTGCTGTCCGCACCGCGCGGCACGTCGGCCGCGCCCAGCCCCAGGATCGCCAGATCGGCGACCAGCCACTCCCGGCGATTGTCGGCCAGCAGGCCGACCCGGTCGCCGCGGCGTACGCCCAGCTCCTGCAGGCCGGCGGCGAAGTCGCCGACCTCGGCAAAGAGCTCCGAGTACGAGGTGGGCTGGAACCGGCCCCGCGCGTCCTTGCTGAGCTGGGCCGCTATCAGGCCGTGCTCGTGGCACACGCGCGCGAACAGCTTGGGAATCGTGTCCTCGGCTGTACCCGCCGCCACAGGGGCGGACGGTAGCGAGCCACCGGTCGGATTGTCAATTTCGCCCGTGGGACTCGGGCCGAGGTGCCGAAGATGCCCGGACCTGCCGAAGATAGAGGTGTGAGGTCTTCGTCGGCGGAAACCGCGAATGCGGTCGCGGAAGCCCCCGCGGCGATGGCCCGAGACCTTGGCCCGTGACAGCCGGGCGCCTATGATCGAGAGCGTATGAAAATCACCGATGTCGAGGTGCGCTGCTACGCGTGGCCGCGCCCCGTGCCGATCAGCAACGGCAAGTACACGTACACCGACGTGACCTTCACGCCGGTCCTCATCCACACCGACGAAGGAGTCACCGGCGTCGGCTGGACCGGCGGAACCGCCGCCGGTCGCCCGGGCGCCATCGCCCAGGCGCTGGTCGGGCACTTCCGGCAGGCGCTCGTCGGCCGCGATCCCTTCGCCTATCGCCGGCTCTGGGACGACATGTGGGAGCCCAAGATCGTCGGGCGGCGGGGAATGTCGACGCAGGTCATCAGCGCGCTCGACGTCGCGCTGTGGGACCTGATCGGCAAGGCGACCGGCCGGTCCGTCCACCACCTGCTCGGCGGCTACACCGACCGCATCCCCGCCTATATCGCCGGCGGCTACTACGAGGAGGGCAAGGGGCTGCGCGAGCTGGCCCAGGAGATGGAAGAGAACCTGGAGCTCGGCGCGCGGGCGGTGAAGATGAAGGTCGGCGCCGTGCCGATCCCGGAAGACGTCGAGCGCGTGCGCGTGGTGCGTGACGCGATCGGCCCGGACATCTCCCTGCTGGTGGATGCCAACAACGCCTACAGCGCCTACCAGGCGATCGACTTCGCCCGGCGCATCGAGGAGTTCGACATCTTCTGGTTCGAGGAGCCGGTGGCGCCCGACGATTACCGGGGACACGCTCGCGTGGCAGCGGCCACCAGCATCCCGGTCGCGACCGGCGAGAATGAGTACACCCGCTACGGGTTTCGCGATCTGATCGAGCACGACGGCGCGGCCATCCTCAACGTCGACGCCCAGATCGTCGGCGGCATCACGGAGTTCATGAACGTCGCCGCGCTGGCGGCCGCCCACGATCTCGCGATCGCCCCGCACGGTGCGCAGGAAATCCACGTCCATCTGGTGGCGGCGGTGCAGGGAGGCCTGATCCTGGAGTATTACCGGGAGACGATAGATCCCCTGCGCGGGCGCCTGTTCAGTCCGAAGCTGACCCTGGATGACGACGGGCAGGTCGTGGTTCCGGATGCGCCGGGACTGGGCATCGAGATCGACTTCGACGTGCTCGCCGAGCATCGCGTTGCCTGAACGGTATCGGCGGTAGCTCCGGCAGGATGCCTTCGGAAACGGCACCTACGCTGACTCGTCGCCGGGCCGTGGCGGCACGGTGCGTCAGCCGCGGTCCGGTGGTCCGTGCCCGGCTCATGGTCGTCGGCGCCTTGCTGGTGGGCGCCACAGGCTGGCTGTCTGCACTGGGCGGTGACGAACAGCCTGCTCCGGCGGTGGCGGTCAACGCCGATCCTCCGCATTTCTCACCGGCTCACTCGCCGGGCGAACACGACACGACCAGGCTGGTGACCGCCGTAGACGTTCAGCAGGCCGGCGCAGTGGTCAAGGCGTTTCGCCTGGTAATCAGCGACGAGGACGGCCGGCCGGTGCGCACCATGGATGGCGACAGCGGGGAGCCCATCCCCGACGTGGTGCCGCGCCTGCTGATCGACCTGGGGTTGCAGGAGCCCGCCTCGATCGAAGTGCCGGAGTCGTTCACCTGGGACGGCCGCGACGACCGGGGTGCCCGGGTTCCGGAAGGCGTCTACCGCTTCGTCCTCGAAGTAACCGACGACTTCGGCAACACCGGGCGCTCCGAGCCGAGGCAGGTCATGGTGGATGACACCCCGCCGGCGGTCACCGTCGAGGCCGAGTACCCGATCTTCTCGCCCGACGGCGATGGGAGCAGGGACAGCCTGCCGATCCTGCAGACCGGGTCGAGCGAGGTACGATGGTCCGGACGGTTTTTCGACAGCCTCGGGGCGGTGGTCCGCACGTTCCTGTGGACCGACGGGCCACCGGCGGATTTCCTCTGGGACGGCCGGGACAGCGACGGGCGTGTGCTCCCGGACGGCACCTACCGCTATCGGATGAGCGCACTCGACCTGGCCGGCAACGATACCGTCGTCACCGTCGACGGCATCGTCATCGACACCGTGACCAGACGGCTGGAGATCGATCTGGCGCTGCCGGCGTTCTCTCCGAACGGCGACGGCGTTCTCGACGAGATGATCTTTCCCGTCACCATCGACGTGGGCGACAGTCTGGTCGACTGGCAGGCGGAGGTCCGCGATGCGGACGCTCGGGTGATGCGCACCCTGTCCGGGCCGGCTCCGGTTCCGCAACCGCTGCGCTTCGACGGACGCAACGATGAACGAGCGGTGCTCGCCGAGGGCGACTACACGCTGGTGCTATCCGCCCGGTATGCGAACGGCAGCACGCGGGTCGTCGCGTCGCCGCCGTTCACGTTGGATGTCACGCCACCGGACGCGTTCGTGCAGCTCCATTACGAGACGATCTCGCCCAACGGCGACGGCGTCCGCGACGACCTGCTGGTGACTCAGGAGTCGTCCGGAGACGGGGCATGGCTGGTGTCGATCACGGATGAACGCGGTGAGCCGGTGTGGTCGGAGCGCGCGCAGGTCGCCAGCGTCACGTTCCGGTGGGACGGCCGCGACAGCCTGGGCAGGCGGGTCGCCGACGGCCGCTACCTCTACGAGCTGTCGGGGCGCGACGGCGCAGGCAACGGCTTCTCCTCCGGGCCGCTCGCCTTCACCGTCGACACCCGCGAAGCGACGGCTTCGCTGCAGGCCGGCCGTACGCATTTTTCGCCGAACGGCGACGGGATCCAGGACACGGTGGAGATCGCGCCCGAGCTCTCGGTCACCGACAGCATCGAGTCGGCGCAGCTCGAGATCGCCGACGCGTCCGGCACCGTCTGGTATCGGGAACGTGGCCGCGCGGCGGTCGAGCGCTTCGAGTGGACGGGCCTGGCCGGCGACGGCAAGCCGTTTCCGGACGGCGAGTACTCCGTGCGGCTCGCCGTGCAGTATGCCAACGGCACCAGCGCGGCCGCCGAAGGCGGGCCGGTCACGCTCGACACGACCTATCCGACGATCGAAGCGAGCACGGACGATCTCCTGTTCTCGCCGGACGGCGACGGCATCAAGGACGAGCTGCTCATCAAGCAGGCATCGAGCAGCGAGGAGACCTGGGAGGCTCGCTTCCTGGACCAGGACGGCATGGCGGTCGCCACCGCGAGCTGGCAGGGCCGGGTGGCCGACTATCGCTGGAACGGCATGGACGATCAGGGGGCACCCGCGGCAGACGGGACGTACCAGTACCAGGTCACGGCTACGGACGCCGCCGGCAACAGCGTCACCGCGCTCCTGCCGGGTATACGGCTGGACACGCGTCATACCGAGGCTCGCGTGGAGGCAGCCGCTGCCAACCGGACCGGCACCGCCGCCTCCTTCTCGCCCAACGCTGACGGCGAACGTGACGAGATGCTGTTCATCCTGTCGGCGACGCCGGACGTACCGGTTGAGACCTGGACGCTTGCGGTCCTCGACTCGTCCGAGGCACCGGTGCGGATCTTCCGCGGCGGTCGGGAGCTACCTGCGACACAGCGCTGGCTGGGCCGCGCCACGACCGGCGACATGGCGCAGGACGGCGAGTACACCGCGGTGTTCACGGTCGTCTACCGCAAGGGCGACGTCGTCGAGGACCGGTTGGACGTTCCCATCATCCTGGACACGGTCTACCCGGCGTTCGAGGTGGAGGCCGACTACCTCCTGTTCTCCCCGGACGGGGACGGCAACCGCGACGTGCTGCGGATCACCCATGCCACGGATGCCGAACACGAGTGGCACACCGAGCTGGTGGCCGCCGGCGGCACGATCGTCCGCGAGCTCACGGTACGGGATGGGGCGCTTCGCGACCTGGTCTGGGACGGCACGGACAGTCAGGGCGCGCGCGTGCCGGACGGCGAGTACCGCTACCGCGTGCGCGGCACGGACGCCGCCGGCAACGTCACCACCGGGGAGCTGCCGCCGATCCGCGTGGATACCCGTACGGGCACAGCGTGGATGGAAGCGTCCACGACCGGCTTCTCCCCGAACGGCGACGGCGTGGACGACGAGATGTTCTTCGAATTGCGGGTCACCGAGGACCTGCCGTTGCAGGCGTGGGAGCTTGTCATCGCCGACGCCGGCGGCGATGCGGTGCGTACCTACAGCGGCGTCTCCGAGACGATCTTTCCGATGCGCCTGCCCTGGGACGGCAGTGACGACTCGGGGGACCGCGTGGACGACGGAGAGTACGCCGCGACGTTCACGGTCGAGTACGCAAAGGGGGACGTGAGCCGGGTTGCCGGTACGGCCGTGACGTTGGACACACGGCCGCCGGCGGTGCGCGTCGGAGCGCCGTATCTGCTGTTCTCTCCCGACGGCGACGGGCGCCGGGACACGATCACGCTGACGCACGAGGCGACGCCCGGGGACCGGTGGGAGGCGACGATCACCGACGACCGGGACGGCGCCGTGGTCCTGCGGCGGGTATGGCAGGAGGAGGGGCCTCTGCCGGACCTGGTGTGGGACGGCCGCACCGAATCCGGCGCCGCCGTGCCGGACGGCAGTTACACCTACCGCATCGCCAGCGTCGATGCCGGAGGAAACAGCGTCAGTGCGGTCCTGGAGGGAATCCAGGTCGACACCGTCACCACCGTCGCCGCGGTCTCCGCCTCCGGCGATGCCTTCTCCCCCAACGGCGACGGCGACCGCGACACGATCGACTTCTTCATATCCGCCACCACGTCCGTGCAGATCGACCGCTGGGCGCTGACGATCTACGACGGCACGGCCAGTCCGGTGCGCGTCTTCGGCGGAGGACGGGGCGCCGCGCCGCTCCCGGAGGCGATCGTCTGGGACGGGCGCAGCGACCGCGGCAACAAGGTGGCGGACGGGTTCTTCCGCGCATCCCTGGGGATCGAGTACGTGAAGGGAAACGTCGTCGAAGCGGCCACCGATCCCTTCCTGATGGACTCGGAGCCGCCACGGGCAACGATCGAGACGCAGCTCGACACGCCGTCGTTGCCCTTCTCGCCGGACGACGACGGCGTAAACGACAGGCTCACGATCCTGCTGGACGCCTACGACGAAGGCGGCATCGCGTCATGGACGCTGCGGATCCTGGACCCACGGGGGCAGCTCTTCGACTCGTCGAGCGGCCGCGGCAGCGCTCCGCCGCCGAAATTCGAGTGGGGCGGCTTCTCCACGGAGACGGGTGAGCTGGTCGAGGCAGCGGTCGACTACACGCTGCAGATGGAGGTGTTCGATCACGTCGGCAACCGGACGACGGCATCGGCGGTCGTACCGATCGACGTCCTGGTGTTGCGGGAGGGCGACCGTCTGCGCATCCGCATATCGAGCATCACCTTCGCCCCGAACACCGCCGACTACCGGCGTCTCGGCGACGCGGAGAAGACACGCAGGAACCTGCGGACGCTCGACCGCCTTGCCGAGATTCTGCACCGCTACGGCAGCTACAGCATCCTGCTGGAGGGGCACGCGGTATCCGTGCACTGGGCCGACGCGGAGAAGGCCCGCCAAGAGCAGGAGGAGGTGCTGCTGCCGCTTTCCGCGGCCCGTGCGGAGGCCGTGCGCGCCGCTTTGATCGAGCGCGGCGTCGACGGGGGCCGGATGACCACCACCGGACTGGGCGGCGCGCAGCCGCTGGTCCCGCACGGCGACGAGCGCAACCGCTGGAAGAACCGGCGCGTCGAATTCTGGTTGAACAGGCCGTGACCGGGGTCAATCTGACCGTCGACCGCGGTCACGGAGTGACCGGCGACCGCGGTCGCCGGAACGGCCGGCGGTCAGGAGATGGCGTACCGGTCGTGGCGTCGCTGGCCGCGCTGGATCAGGAGCTGCGCCGGCGGAACAGGCCGGAGAAGAAGGACACCGCACCGGCAACGATCAGGCCGATGCCGGTGATCGCCGCCCCGGCCTGCAGCAGGCCGCCGAGCAGCACCAGCACGCCGGCACCCGCAAGGCTGGCCCATCCGGCGTTGCGCCGCGTGCGGTCGGTCAGCAGGATGTAGCCACCCCAGATGGCGGCCGCCCCCGCCACCAGGTATTCGATCGGTCCGGCGAACAGGACTCCCTTCGCGAGCAGCACCACCGCCCCCGCGCCGGCCAGGAACAGGCCGTTCGACCCCGTCTTGATCAGGCTGCGCTCTTCCATGGTCTCTGCAAGTGTGTGGGACCTTCCGTCCCGGCGGCAACCTCGGTACCGATCGATCATCGTCGTCACGGAATCGCCAGCCGCAACCCGGCAAGCCCGCGGATCACGAACGTGGGGTTGTAGACGGACTCGCCGTCCAGCTCCACGTCCGGGACGGTGGCCGCCAGATCGGCCAGGGCGACCGCCAGCTCGTGGCGGGCCAGGGGGGCCCCCACGCAGAAATGGATGCCGCCGCCGAAGCCGACGTGGGCCGGATCCCCGCGCGCCACGTCGAAGCGGTCGGGGCGGGCGAACCGGCGCGGGTCGCGCTGGGCGGACCCGAACAGCATGGCCACCTGTTCGCCCACGGCCAGCGGCTGGCCGGCGATCTCGACGCCCGGCTCGAGCACCCAGCGCGCGAACATCTGCAGGGGGGAGTCCCACCGCAGCAGCTCCTCGACCGCCGTGGCCGCGCCCACTTCGCCGGCCACGAGGCGGCGCCACTGCTCACGGTGGGTCAGCAGCGCCCTCATGCCGTTGCCCAGCGCGTTGACCGTGGCCTCGTGCCCGGCTTCCAGCAGTACCATCGTGGTGGAAACGATCTCGTCGTCGCTGAGGCGGTCGCCGCCGTCGGAAGTCCGCACGAGCTGCGAGACCAGGCGGCCGTCCGGTGAACGGCGTTTGTCGTCGATCAGCGCCCGCGTGTAGTCGATGAACTCGCCTGCCGCCGCGTCGGCCCGCGCCTTGAGCTCATCGGAGGCCGACAGTTCGTACATCTTGACGATGGCGTGCGACCACGAAAGCAGACGCCGGGTGTCGGCGCGGGGCACGCCCAGCACCTCTGCGATCACGGCTACGGAGTAGGGCTGTGCGTAGTCCGCCAGCAGGTCGAAGGTCCGCATCTGCCGGCAGCGGTCGACGTGCTCCCGCGAGAGCCCGGCGATCACCGGTCCCAGCCCGGCCACCGAGCGGGAGGTGAACACCTTGGAGACCAGCTTCCGGATGCGGGTGTGGTCCGGCGGTTCGAGGCTCAGCAGCGACCATCGCTCGTGCCGGTGGAAGGAGGCCCAGCGGGGGTCGGGAGGCGGCTGACCCAGCTCGGCCGGGGTGTACCGGTGGTGGTAGACGCGGCCGAGCCGGCGGTCGCGCAACGTCTCGTACACGTCGGCGAACCGCGTGAGCATCCACTGCCCGGTCTGCTCGTTGCGAAAGATCGGCGTCGCCTCCCGGATCCGCCCCAAAGCGGGATACGGATCGGCAAGGAACGCGGGATCGTAGAAGTCCGGTCCCCGGTTCCGGTTCATCCGGTCCCCGGTCAACGCCGTCGCGGCGAGGACAGGCTCAGGTAGCGCTCCAGCCGGCCGGCGGCGTCGGCGAGATCCTGGCCGTTCGCGAGCGCGTCGCGGAACAGATCCCCCGTGCGCGCAAGCCGCTCGGGAACCGTGTCCAGCGTGAAGCGGGACGGCGACAGATCGGCGTCCAGCTCGTCCCAGGACAGAGGCGCGGATACCGTCGCACCGGCGACCGGCCGCACCGCGTAGGGCGGCACGACCGTCTGCTCCCGGCGGTTCTGCAGGAAGTCCACGTACACCCGGTCTCCGCGCCGGGCGGCCGACCGCTCGACGGTGGCGATGTCGCGGTGCTCCCGGACGACGACCCGCGCCAGTCCCTCGCAGAACATGCGCGCCTGGTCGTAGGTGTAGCCGCCGGCCAGAGGGACGTAGACGTGCATGCCCGACTTGCCCGAGGTCTTCGGATAGCCGGCGGTCTCCATGCCGTGCAGTACCCTGGCCAGCGTTCGCGCCACCCGCACCACCTTCGCGAACGACGACCCCTTGGCATCCAGGTCGATGACCGCCCAGTCCGGGGCGTCGAGGTCGTCGATCCTGGACAGCCACGGATGAAAGTCGATGCTGCCGAGGTTGACCATGTACAACAGCGTGTCGCGGTCTCCGCAGATGATGTAGCGTGCCTCCTGGTCACCGGTGGACACGTCCACCGTGGGCACCCACGACGGCAGATGCGGCACCTGCTTCTGATAGAACCCCTCGCCGTCGACGCCATCGGGGTAACGCAGCAGGTGGATGGGACGCGAGCGCAGGTAGGGGAGCAGCGAATCGGCGACCGCAAGGTAGTAGTCGATCAGGTGGCCCTTGGTATGGCCGCTGGCCGGCCAGTAGATCTTGTCCAGGTTGCCGAGCTTCATGCGTACGGCATCCGCGGGCGGCGCAGGCCGGCGTCGCAGCGCTTCGTCGATGGGCAGGCCGGCGGCGTCACCGCCGGCGGGAAGCCGCACCCGTGCCCAGGCTTCCTGACGGCCCGGCCGATAGGCGGAATCGATGCGCTTCGCCACCAGCGCCTGCAGGCCGGCGGCCGATGCGGCGGCGGCCAGCCGTTCACCGTCCGCGGCGACGTGGTCCACGTACAGCACGGAGCCGCCCGGCGTGAGGATCGACTTCAGCAGCGCCTTGCGGTCGAGCAGGGACAGCCCGCGCACGTCCCACTCCTCGTAGTGGAGGAGATCGAACGCGTAGAACGCCACACCGGAGTTGTCGCCGTCCGCCGCGTGGCGGTCGAGCTCGGCACGCGACGGCCGCCCGCGTGCGTCCACCGCCACCAGCACGCCGTCGATCACGGCGTGCTCGGCCCGCAACCCGCTGAGAGCGGCGAGGATGGCGTCGAAGCGGTCCGCGGCTCCGCCGTCCGCGGCGAGCAGCTCGGACTGCCCGTCGCGGATGACGGCCAGCGTCCGCCGGCCCGCGAACTCCATCTCGAACAGCCACGCCGCATCGGAGAATGCGGCCCGCTCGCCTGCCGGACGCATGGGCCGCGGCCGATCGGGAACGGGTGCGGGCCGGGCGTCCCGCAGGTCGACGGCGGCAGGCGGATCGCCGGGCGAGCGCGCGTAGCGGTCACGTGTCTTGAACAGCAGCCAGTCGTCGCCGGCTCCCGCCGTCCGCACCAGGTGCCACTCGCCGCGCAGCCGCCGGCCGCGCAGCACGACCTTGATCTCACCGGACGCCAGCGCCGCGGCCATGCTCGCCGCGCGCCGGATCAGGTAGGTGCCGTGGTCCCAGATCTCCATCGTGCCGCCGCCGTACTGGCCCTTCGGGATCACCCCCCGGAACGCGATGTAGTCGAGCGGATGATCTTCGGTGTGGACGGCAAGCCGTTTGTCCGCCGGGTCATGGGAGAAACCCCGCGGCACGGCGAAGCACAGCAGCACGCCGTCCATCTCCAGGCGCAGGTCGTAGTGCAGGCGCCGGGCTTCGTGGCGGTGGACGACGAAGCGCAGCCCGCCGCCGTCCGTGCCGCCCGCGGCAGGCTCGGGCGTCCGGGAGAAGTCCCGCTTGGCGCGGTAGCGGTCGAGCGCCTGTGTGGCGGCGGTGTCGCCGGCAGCCCTCGCCTGCCGGCGAGGTTCGCTCACCGCGCCGCTGCGCTTGCCGCCTCATGGGCCGGCGGCAGCGGATAGTTTCCGGTGAAGCACGCGTCGCAGAAGCCGCGTACGTCTGCGCCGGAACAGGCCGACAACATGCCTTCCAGGGAGAGGAACCCCAGGCTGTCCACGCTGAGGTACCGGCGGATCTCCTCGACGGACATGCCGGAGGCGATCAGCTCGCCGCGGGTGGGGAAGTCCATCCCGTAGAAGCATGGCGAGATGACAGGCGGCGAGCAGATGCGCACGTGGATCTCCGCGGCGCCCGCCTTGCGGATGTCCATCAGGAGCTGCCGGAGCGTGGTGCCGCGCACCAGCGAGTCGTCGACCACGACCACCCTTCTGCCCTTCAGCAGGCCGTCGACCGTGTTGAACTTGACGCGGGCGCGGAACTCGCGCTGGTCCTGGCGAGGCGCCATGAAGGTCCGTCCCACGTAGTGGTTGCGGATGATGCCGAGCTCGTAGGGGATCCCCGACTGGTTGGAGTAGCCGAGCGCCGCGGTGTTGGCGGTGTCCGGCACGGCGATGACGATGTCCGCGTCGGCCGGGTGCTCGTCCGCCAGCGTTTCGCCCAGTCGGCGGCGCGCGGTATCCACGTACTGGTCGAACACGCGGCTGTCGGGGCGGGCGAAGTAGACGTACTCCACCACGCACGAAGCCTGCGGCGCCTGCTCCTCCAGCCGGTGGCTCTGCACGCCATCGGGACCCAGGACGACGATCTCTCCCCGCTCGACCTCGCGGACGTAGCGCGCGCCGACCAGGTCCAGCGCGCAGGTTTCCGATACCAGGTAGTGGGTGTTCCCCTTGCGGCCCAGGCAGAGCGGCCGCCATCCGCGTGGGTCGCGCAGGCCGATCACCCGGTCGCGCGTGATCATCGCGATCGCATAGGCGCCGTGCACGCGGCTGAAGGCTTCCTTGATCTTGCCGATCAGGTCGGGCGCGGACGATCGCGCCATCAGGTGCAACACCACCTCGGTGTCGGAGCTGGTCTGGAAGATCGCGCCGCCGTCAACCAGCTTCTCGCGCAGGGACGCGGTGTTGGTGAAGTTGCCGTTGTGCGAGATCGCCGTGGGACCTTCCTTGAACTCCACCAGGAAGGGCTGGGCGTTGTGCAGCAGCGTGGCGCCGGTGGTGGAGTAGCGGTTGTGGCCGAGCGCCAGGCTGCCCCGCAGGCCGCGCAGGATGCTCTGGTCGGCGAAGACGGATCGCACCTCGCCCATGCCGACGTGCCGATAGGTCTGCGCGCCGTCGCTGGTGACGATGCCGGTACTCTCGTCGCCGCGATGCTGCATCGCATAGAGCGCCTGATACGCGAGCACGGCGGCGTTGCGGTTGCCGTAGATGCCGACGATCGCGCAGTTGCACCGCGGCTTGTCCAGAGGGTCGGAGGAGTCCGTCCGCCCGCCGTCTCGATGAGCGCGAGAGCGATGGGCCTCCGTCGTGCGCAGCTTGGCGTCCAGCCGGCGGACGATCAGCTCGGCCAGTCCGGCCGCCGCTCCGGTGACGTCGCGGTCGCGCGCCGCGGCCGCCAGCCACCGCCGCGCCTGCGCCTCGTCGACGTCGAGACGGTAGAGCGCCGTGATCAGGCGGGCGCGATCGGTGCGGAGCAACGCGGCGAGCTGCCGCTGCAGGCCCGGGAGACCCTGCGCGGCCAGAGCCTGGAGATCGGCCGCGGCGTCTGCCCGCGCCGGCAGGCCGTCAGCCACGGTTCAGTCCGTCGTCGATCGGTGCGTCGATTCGGAATCCACGGGTGCCGGCGTCGGTTGTGACGGCGACCACCCCGTCGAGGCGGTCGCCGTCGACGGCTCCGGCCTCCACCGTCACGGCGACCGAGCCCGTGGCGGTCACCCGGTGCTCCTGCTCGCCGGCGTGTGCTACCACGCCGTCGGCGTGCGGAAAGAACCAGACCTGCCGGGCGTCTTCCGCATCGGGCAGCGGTACGGTGATGACCATCCGATCATCGAGCCGTCGCGCGCGGGCGCCGTCGAGCGCCGCCGGGATGCGCGAGCGCCATCGGTCGAACAGCGAACCGTTCTCGGCATCGGCCGGTCCGGCCCGTGGACGTACCCGCAGAGTCAGGCGAAGGCGTCCCTCTCCCGGAATGCACACGTCGGCGCACACCAACCAGAGTGCCTCCGCGGCGAGCTCCACGCGGCCGCGCTCGAGAGCGGCCGGAGGGGTGATCATGACAGGGAGCAGCACTTCGCCGGAGTAGCCGAAGTTCATCAGATCGCCGTACGGCATGCGCTCGGGGATCGGCCAGTGGATGGATGACGCCGTCCACCCGTCGGGCAGGTGCCACTCGACTCGGGCCGCCGCTCCGGAGTCGCCGGGGTTGCGCCAGTAGGTGTGCCAGCCGTCGTCCAGGGTCTGCAGCAACCCCACCCAGAAGGGCTGGCCCGGCGTGACGGTGGTCTGCTCGCTGACGAGCCGGACGTGGATGTGCTGGCCGTCGACCTCGGCCTTGTCGGCGCAGCCGGCCAGCAGGGCGCTCAGCAGTACCGCGGTCACGATGGCGCGATGTGCGGGTACGCTGAGGCGGTTCACGTCACTGCGAGTCTACGAGGCTGTCGGCCGCGAACCAAGGAGTCTCTCCAGATGTGCCGGCGCTACGTTCCTTCTGCGGGCCTGTCGTAGCCCTCCGCGGGCCTGCCCGGGCCTTCTCCGGATCTGCCGTAGCCCTCTGCGGGCCTGTGCTGGCCTTCTCCGGACCTGCCGTGGCCCTCACCCGGCCTGCCCTGTCCCTCACCGGGCCTGCCGTGGCGCTTGTAGGGTAGCAAGGCCAGCACCCGCGCCAGCTTGATCTGGCGTGCCAGGCGGCGCTGGTTCTTAGCGGAGGTTCCCGTCACGCGGCGTGGCAGGATCTTGCCGCTCTGCGTGATGAACCGCTCCAGGATCTCAGGCTTGCGATAGGTTATGTCCAGGTTCTTGGTCCGGTCGACCTTGCGCCGGTAGTAGGGACGCCGGCGCCCGCCGGGACCTCCCGGCCCGCCGCGCTCGCCGCCACCCTCACGCGGGCCGAATCCTCCGCCAGGGCCCTCTCCCTGCGGTTCGCGCTGCATCGGCTCGGTGGCCGACCTCGGCATGTTCTCTGACAAACGTATCCTCCGACGTATCAATGATGGCGCGGCGCCCGGCGCCGCGGCAAGCGCGTGGTGGGAAACCTCGCGTCACACGGGAAACAGCAGATTCTGCTGGGTGAAGACTTCGCTGACCGAACGCCGTTCGTGAATGCGCAGAATGGCGCTGGCGAGCAGCGGCGCAATGGAGATCACCTTGATCAGGCCACCGGCGCGCCGTTCCTGAGGGACCGGAATCGTGTTGGTGACCAGCACCTCCTCGATCGACGGGCGGGTGAGCAGCTCCGGCGCCTGCCCGATAAGCACGGGGTGGGTGACCGAGATGATCGCCGGCTGCGCGCCGTGCTCCATGAGCGTGTCGGCCTGCTGGTGAATCGACCCCGAGGCGATCAGGTCGTCGATGATGATCGGCTTCTTGCCCCTGACGTCGCCGACCACCGCCTCCACTTCCATGTTCGAGCCGCCGACGCCGTGGCGCCGTTTGTGCATCAGCACCATCGGCAGGCCCAGGATGTCCGTGTATTTCTCCGCGAGCTTGGCGCGCCCGACGTCCGGGGCCACGATCACGGCGTTGGACAGGTCGCGCTGGCGCAGGTGGTTGGCCAGCGTGGTGACCGCGGTCAGATGATCGGACACCTTGTTGAAGAATCCCTGGATCTGCGGGGCGTGAAGGTCGACGGAGACGATGCGGTCCGCGCCTGCGTTGGCCAGCAGGTCGGCCACCAGGCGGGCGCTGAGCGGCTCCCGTCCGGTCGACTTGTGGTCCTGGCGGCCGTACCCGTAGTAGGGGACGACCGCGGTGATCTGATCGGCCGACGCGCGGCGCATCGCGTCGACGATGATCAGCAACTCCATGAGCGTTTCGTTCACCGGGCGGCAGGTTGGCTGCACCAAGTAGATCTCCGCGCCGCGGACGCTCTCCTCGATCTGCACGTGGGTTTCGCTGTCGTTCAGCGACTTGATGCTGAGCTCGCCGAGCTCGACCCCCAGGATCTGCGCGATCTCGATCGCCAATTCCAGATTGGCCCGCCCGGAGAACAGACGGAGCGTGTCCATCGAACGACCGTTTGAGGCTGGCATGTCGGGGGAAAGGGAGAGCTTATCCATCGCGCCCCCGCCGATCAAGTCCAGAATCGCCCGCCCGTCAGCCGGGTCGCCATCATGCGCCCGCCGCCAGCGGCGGCGGCAGGTCCTTCATGGTGGTAAGCCCCGGCGCGGCCGCCGCCACACGAGGGATCGCGTTGACCACCACCGCCGCCGTCCCCAGGTCGCCGTGTACGCCGCCATCAATGCGCGCCTCCACCGGCGGCACGCCGTCGATCGACACCGCGTCATAGGATTCCCCCAGTCCCACCGCGGCGCGGAACTCCAGCGTGACCACCTGCCGTCCCTCGGCCAGCCCGACGCCTTCCTGCCGGACACCCGCCACCTGACCCGCCGCGACCGACACGTGCTCGGTGTGAATCGCATGTGGCGCCATGATCGGTTCGATGGTCTCGGTGAGCTCGTCCAGCGACCAGCCCATGCCGGCGGCGATCATGCGGGCCGACTCGGTGAGCCCCACGTGGCGGATCTCCCCGTCGGCAGCGAGACGTCGGAACTCCGACTCGGCGAGTCCGGCGCCGATCTTGCGCTGGAACGGGCCGCGGCGGTCGCTCGCGTCCTGCACGCGAGTGACACGGATGGCGCGCACCGCCTGACACGGGACGGTCATGTACAGCGGCCACGCGTCCATCAGGTAGCCGGGATTGATGCCGGTGCCGAGCAGTGTCACGCCGGCTTCGAGCGCCTGCTCGTGCAGCTCCGCGGCGACCGCGGCGTTGGCGTCGTCGGGAAAGGCGAGCTCCTCGCAGGTCGACACCACGTCGACGCCCTCCTGCAGCAGCGCCTGAAGCTGTCCCGCCACCGCCTGCAGGCTGGACCCGGTGGTGTGGATCGCCAGCGCGGGCGCCGCGTCGTCCGCGAGCCGGTCCCAGGAGCCGACGATGGCAGCGCCGAGCGGCGCGCCGCCGCCCACTTCGCCGATGTCGCGCCCGTGCAGCGCGGGATCGATATCGATGCCGGCGACCAGTTGGAGGCCGGCGCGGCCGGCGGCCAGACGGGCGATGCGGCAGCCGATCGGCCCGCACCCGAACTGCACGACGCGTATGGTGGGTATCATCCGCTCAAGCTATAGCAGAGGACACGGAGATTTGTCGAACGTGGAACTGATCCTGGGCGGTACCTTCAGCGGCAAGAGCGCCTTCGCCTGTGAGCGGGCCCGCCGTGCCGCCGAACGGGAACCCGGTGGTGTGCTGGTGATCGCCACCGCCCTCGACGGCGACCCGGACGTGCGCCGCCGCATCGCCGAGCACCGCCGCCGCCGGCCGCGCGAGTGGCGGACCGTGGAGGAGCCCCATCGCGTGGCGGCGGCGATCCGCGACGGCATCCGGCTGCCGGCGCCGCCGGCGGTGATCGTGGTGGAGTGCCTGACGATGCTGGTGACCAACCTGATGCTCCGTGACGGCGTGGTCGACCGGGCGTCGGCATCGGAGCGGGTGGCGGTGGAGGTCGAGGCGATCGTCCGAGCCGCCGATAGTCGGTCCACCGCCGTACTGATCGTCTCCAACGAGGTCGGCCATGGCCTTTTCCCAACCACGTCCGACGGCCGGCTGTTCCAGGAGCTGGCCGGCCTGGCCAATCAGCGCGTCGCCGCGGCCGCGGATACGGTCTGGACGGTCACGGCCGGCATTCCGGCCCGGATCAAGTAGGAGCGCCGGCCGGCCAGCGCACCAGCCGCTGGGGATGGACGGGGTTGCCGGTGTCCATGGAGATGTTGCCGGCGATGCCGGTGAGAATGGACATCGCTCCGTCGATGTGCGACGCGGCGCGCCGCAGGGGGTCCGGCTTGGGATCCCCGAACAAGTCGGCCGCCAGCAACGGGTCGGCGCCGCCATGGCCGCCTTCGGGTTCCGGGATCTCCACTTCGTACGGTTCCGCGAAGTGCGGGCAGATGCGCAGCTCCCGCTCCCTGGCGACGCCCTCTTGCGACTTGGAGCCCTGGGCGTTCACGTAGCTCGACTCCCGCACCGTCAGCTCCAGGCGGCCGCGGTCGCCGGTCAGCGCGATCCGCAGCCCCTCCCACGGTGAGTAGGCGGTCAGCGAGTAGCTCATCATCGCTCCGGAGTCGTAGCGGACCAGCAGCGCCATGGTGTCCTCGATGCTGATGCCGTCGCCGAACACGCTCTGGTCGCGGAAGTAGCCGTCCTCGTGCTCGGCCTTGAGGTACATCTCGGTCAGCGCCTCGCTCCCCTCCAGGTGCAGGGCGAACGGATCGTCCCTGGCCGCTTCCGAGCCGTGGGCGCGGGTGTAGAAGTTGGTGACGCCGCGCTCCTCGGCGTTCTCGTGCCCGTAGAAGCGCAGGTCACCGAGGGCCATCACCAGCTCCGGGGCGCTGGCCAGCCAGAAGTTGATCAGGTCGAAGTGATGGGTGGCCTTGTGCACCAGGAGGCCGCCGGAGTTGCGCTTGTCGCGATGCCACCGCCGGAAGTAGTCGGCGCCGTGCACGAGGTCGAGCAGCCACTCGAAGTGCACGGCGGTGACCGTGCCGATGACGCCGTCCATCAGGAGTTGGCGCACCAGCGATGCGTGAGGGGAGTAGCGGTAGTTGAACGTCACCCGCAGGTTCCTGCCCGTGCGCTCCACGGCGTCCAGGATCTGCTGGCACTTGCCGGCGTCGACGGTCATCGGCTTCTCGGTGATGGCGTCGCAGCCGAGCTCCAGGGCGCGGACGATATAGCGGTGGTGGGTACGGTCGATGGAGGTGACGATGACCACGTCGGGCGTGCACTCGGCCACCATGCGGTCGAACGCGTCCGCGCCGTAGGTGGGCACCGGCGCGTGGCCGAACTGATCGGCAAGCACGCGGTTGGCGTAGTTCATGCGGGTCTGGTTGAGGTCGCAGAACCCGACCAGCTCCGCGCGATCGGTGTAGTCGGAGGCGATCGACTCGTAGAAGGAGCGGGCGCGTCCGCCGACGCCCACCTGTGCGTAGCGTGTTCGTTTCATGCCGGGTGTCCGTGCCTCAGTCCTGGCTGAACGCCGCGTCGAAGGCGATTTCGGAGGCCGACAGGTCGGTGCGGCGTGTGAAGGCGAGCGCCTCCTGCGCGCCCTGCTCGCGGTCCATGCCGGAGTCCTCCCACTCGATGGACAGCGGTCCCTGGTAGCCGATCGCGTTCAAGGCACGGAATACCCGTTCGAACGGCACGTCGCCGCGCCCCGGCGACACGAAGTCCCAGCCGCGGCGCAGGTTCCCGAACGGCAGGTGCGACGCCAGCGCGCCGTTGCGGCCGTTGTGGTTGAGCTTCGATTCCTTGACGTGGGCGTGGTAGATGCGGTCGGCGAAGTCCAGGACGAACTGCTCCGGGTCGACCATCTGCCACACCAGGTGGCTGGGATCGAAGTTGATCCCGAAGGCGGGCCGCCGGTCGACGGCCTCCAGGGTGCGCTGCGTGGTCCAGTAGTCGTAGGCGATCTCCGACGGGTGCACCTCCAGCGCGAAGCGCACGCCCTCCGCGTCGTAGGCGTCCAGGATCGGGTTCCAGCGGTCGGCGAAGTCCTGGTAGCCGTCGTCGATCATGCCGTCGACCGCCGGCGGGAAGCCGGCGACCGCGTACCAGACCTTGGAGCCCGTGAAGCCGGCGACCGTGTCCACCCCGAACGCGGCGGCGGCGCGGGCGGTCTCCTTCATCCGTTCGGCGGAGCGCTGCCTGACCCCCTCCGGATCGCCGTCGCCCCAGATCTCGGGCGGCAGCATGGCCTGGTGGCGGGCGTCGATGGGGAAATCGCACACGCACTGGCCGACCAGGTGGTTGCTGATCGCGAAGCACTTGAGTCCGTGACGGTCGAGCTGCTCGCGCTTGGCCGCCACGTAGCCTGAGTCCGCGAGCGCCTTGTCCACCTCGAAGTGGTCACCCCAGCAGGCCAGCTCCAGGCCGTCGAAGCCCCACGCCGCCGCCTTGGCGGCCAACTCCTCCAGCGGCAGATCGGCCCATTGGCCGGTGAACAGCGTTACCGGACGTCCCATGTTACTTCTCCTCCAGCGAATACCACTTCTGGTCGCTCTGTGAGCTGGCGACGCAGGCGGTGATGAACGCCATGCCGCGCACCCCGTCGTCGACCGTGGGGAAATCGAGACCGCCGGGCGGCTCGGTGCCGTCCAGGCGCGCCTGCAGGGTCAGGGCGTAGTTGCGGTACAGGTTGGCGAACGCCTCGATATAGCCTTCGGGGTGGCCGGGCGGCAGGCGGGTGTGGGCGCCGGCCGCCTCGGACAGCTCGCCCACCCCGGTGCGCCGCACCTCGCGGTGGCGGTCCGCCCACTTGACGGTCAGGGTGTTGGGCTCCATCTGGTGCCACTCCAGGCCGCCGTGCTCGCCGTAGACGCGGATGGCCAGCGCGTTCTCCTCGCCCGCGGAGACCTGGCTGGCATACAGGACGCCCTTCGCGCCCTGCTGCAGGCGCACCAGCACGTTGCCGTCGTCCTCCAGCTTGCGCCCCTCGACGAACGTGGTCAGGTCGGCGCACAGCTCCGTGATCGACAGTCCGGTGATGTGCTCCATCAGGTTCTCGGCGTGAGTGCCGATGTCGCCGATGCAGGAGCTGATGCCGGCCCGCGCCGGATCGGTGCGCCACGCGGCCTGCTTCATGCCGGTCGCCTCTTCCAGCCTGGCAAGCCACCCCTGCGGGTACTCGACCACCACCTTGCGGATGCGGCCGACGGAGCCGTCGCGGACCAGGCGCCGTGCTTCCTTGACCATGGGATAGCCGGTGTAGTTGTGGGTGAGTCCGTATTGCAGCCCGGTCGACCGGACCAAGTCGCGCAGCGCCAGCGCCTCGTCCAGGTCGTAGGTCATGGGCTTGTCGCTCATGACATGGAAGCCGGCCTCCAGCGCCGCCTTGGCGACCGGGAAGTGGACGTTGTTGGGCGTGACAATGGAGACGAAGTCCATGCGCTCGCTTTCCGGCAACGCGGCCTCCCGTTCCATCATCTCCGGGTAGGTGCCGTACACGCGGTCGGCCGGGAGGTAGAGGTCGGCGCCGGAGGCGCGCGACTTGTCCGGGTCGCTGGAGAACGCCCCGCAGACCAGCTCGATGTGTCCGTCGAGGGCGGCGGCCATGCGGTGCACGGCGCCGATAAAGGCGTCGCGTCCGCCGCCCACCATGCCCATGCGGATCTTGCGGCTCATCACTACTTGACCTTGGCGCCGCTGGCGGTGTCGCCCGGCACCTCGACCAGGGACAGGTTGCCGGCGTCGTCCTCGGCGGCCAGCAGCATGCCCTGCGACTCGATGCCGCGCAGCTTGGCCGGCTTCAGGTTGGCGACCACGACGATCTTGCGGCCGACCATCTGCTCCGCCTCGTACCAGGCGGCGATGCCGGCGACGATGGTGCGCTCCTCGCCGCCGATGCGGACGCCGAGCTTGAGCAGGCGGTCAGTCTTGGGCACGCGCTCGGCCGTCAGGACCTCCGCGACGCGCAGGTCGACGCGGCCGAATTCGTCGAAGGTGATCAGGTTGTCGTCGCTCACCTCGGGCTCCTTGTCCTTGGTCTGCGGCGGCTCTGCCGCAGGTTTCGGTGTCTTCGGCTGTTTCTTCTCTTTCCGCGGCTGCTTGCCGGTGTCGATCCGGGGAAAGAGCGCCGGCGGGTCGGAGGCGACCACGGTACCCGGCGGCGTGAGCCCCCAGCGCGCCCCGTCGCGGACGCTCTGCGCCTGCCCGCCCACGGCGGACAGCAGCGTCGCGGACTTGGCCGGCATGGCAGGCGCAAGCAGCACCGCGGCGATGCGCAGGCCCTCGACCGCGGTGTAGAGGACGGTATCCAGGCGCTCGCGGTCCTGCGGGTCCTTGGCCAGCGCCCATGGCTGCTGATCGTTGAAGTAGCGGTTGAGCCGGCGCACGAACTGCAGGATCTCCTCCAGCGCGCCGTTCAGGCGCATGCCGGCGATCAACTCGCGCACCGCGTCGGCCAGGCCGTCGGCGTGCTCGGCCACCTCCCGCTCGGCCGGCCCCGGCTGCGGCGTGCCGACGGTGCCGCCCAGATGGCGGTTGACCAGGGTGAGCGACCGCGACATCAGGTTGCCCAGGTCGTTGGCAAGGTCGGCGTTGTAGCGCTCCACCAGGCCGTCCTCGCCGGCGTTGCCGTCGTTGCCGTACGGGAGGATGCGCAGCAGGTAGTAGCGGACGGCGTCGGTGCCGTAGCGGTCCGCGAGCTCGAACGGGTCGAGCACGTTGCCGAGCGACTTGCTCATCTTGCGGCCGTCGGACCCGGACAGGTAGCCGCCGACCAGGATGCGCTCCGGCAGAGGCAGGCCGGCCGACTTGAGCATGGTCGGCCAGAACATGGCGTGCTGGCGCAGGATGTCCTTGCCGATCAGGTGCCAGGTGCGCGGCCAGAAGGTGTGGTAGCGAGGATCGTCGGGGTAACCGAGCGCGGAGACGTAATTGATCAGCGCATCGAACCAGACGTAGGTGACGTGCGAATCGTCCCACGGCAGCCCGATCCCCCACGGCAGCCGCTCGCGCGGGCGGGAGATCGACAGGTCGCCGACCGGCTCGCGCAGCAGGCCGAGCATCTCCGAGCGGTACCCGGCCGGATGGATCCAGCCGGGGTTGGCTTCCAGGTGCTCGCGCAGCCACTCCCGGTACTTCTCCATGCGGAAGAACCAGTTGCCTTCGCGGCGCAGGACCGGCGGGTCGCGGTCCTCCGGCAGCTTGCCGTCGACCAGCTCGTCCTCGCCGACGTAGCGTTCCTGGCCGACCGAATACAGCCCTTCGTACTCGCCGAAGTAGACGTCCCCCTTGTCGTGGACACGCTGCAGGATCGCGCGCACCACCCGCTTGTGGCGCTCCTCGGTGGTGCGGATGAAGTCGTCCTGCGAGATGTCGAGCGCCTCCCAGGCGTCGCGGAAGCGCTGGCTGACCCGGTCGACGAACGCCTGCGTGTCACAGGCGGCTTCGGCCGCGGCGTTGTTCACCTTCTCGCCGTGCTCGTCGGTGCCGGTGAGGAAGTAGGTCTCGTGGCCGTCCGAGCGGTGCCAGCGAGCCAGGAAGTCGGTGGTCACGGTCGTGTAGGCGTGACCGACGTGCGGCTGGTCGTTCACGTAGTAGATGGGTGTGGTGACGTAGCAGGGGGCTTTGGACATGGTGCGGCTCGGGACCCGCGGCGCGGGTGCGTATCTTGCTGGAAGCGGGAGACATGCGCAATGCCTCGCATGCCTCTGCCGAAGCGAGTGCCGTCGTCGAGGGCACGAACCCGCAGTCGGTTCGCTGCGCCTTGCCGTGCATGCGCATGGCGCCTACACTGCATGCACCATGGCGCAGGCTCAATACACGATCAGGCGGGTGCCGCCGCACCTGGACCGGGAGCTCCGCAGAAAGGCACGCGAAGAGCAGCGGAGCTTGAACGACGTGGCATTGCGCGCCATGGAGCGGGGACTGGGCATTGCGGAAGAAGAGAGGCGTCATCATGATCTGGACGACCTCGCCGGCACCTGGGTGGACGACCCCGAGTTCGACCGGGCGGTCGAGGCGATGGATCAGGTGGACCCGGAGCTGTGGCGCTGAGGTTCGCGCTGGACACCAACCGCTACCGCGACTTCTGCACCGGTGACCGGGACGTGCTGGACCGCGTGCAGTTGGCCGAGCGGATCTTCCTGCCGTTCGTCACTCTGGCAGAGTTGCGCGCCGGGTTCCGAGCCGGCAGCAAGGCCGGAGCCAACGAGCGGGTGCTGCAGCGGTTCCTCAACCGGTCTCGGGTGGGCGTGCTGTATGCGAGCGACGCCACCACGCGGCAGTACGCGCAGCTCTTTGCGCAACTCCGCCGGCAGGGTACGCCCATTCCCGTAAACGACCTCTGGATCGCCGCTCTGGTGATGGAGCACGGTCTGCATCTCTACTCTCGCGACGGTCATTTCGACCACCTGCCGCAACTCCCGCGTGTGGAGTGAGCAGCCGGCGGTGTCGCCTGTTCGCGGCGGCGAAGGATGTCGAAGCGGCGACAGATCGACGTGCCGGACGAAGCCGCCTCAGGCGGCGATCTCGACGGCGGTGGGAGCCGGGTTGTTC
This sequence comes from Spirochaetia bacterium, assembly GCA_965208175.1. Classification (GTDB taxonomy): domain Bacteria; phylum Spirochaetota; class Spirochaetia; order SZUA-6; family Bin103; genus CATQHW01. The sequence goes on from CBDBOG010000003.1 coordinate 1,684,998, forward strand.
CGCGCCGATGGCTGCTCGAACTCGACGACGTTCGCGCTGAACGTCGGTTCTGGCACCTTGGGCAAGTCGCACTCGATCGTGCCGGCGGCGACGTCCCGGCGCGCCGCTGCGAATGCTCGTTCGGCCCACGGATCGGTATCGTCGAAGAACTGTCGCACCGACGCGGAGAAGGCTTCGAGGTCGGCAGCGGCTTCCGCCAAGTCGTAAAGCACGAGTTCGATCGACTGCTCCAGGTCGTGGTATGCCTCGCGCAAGGTCGTGCCTTCGCCGGCGATGCCGCCGGGCTGCAGGCCATGAGCGAGGTAAGCGCCGTCCGGCTCCACGGTAACCACCGCTCCGCCACGCAGCTCGACCCCCGCCAAGTAGCGCGGCCCCTGCACCGTGACCCGGTACGTGAACACGAGCGGATAGGTGGTGCTCATGGGCTCGAATCTCGATCCTCGACAGGCTACCAACGATTGTCAACTACTCGCGAGCCTTACGGGGCCTTCCGACCGCGCCGGCATCACGGCGGCTTCGAGCGGCTGTGGTACGATGGAGCGGTGGCTGTCCAGACCGCTCCCGCAACAGGCGATCGGCCCGCCGGCACGCAGCCGCTGCCGCTGGAGAACGGCGACCGGCTGAGCCGCGGAGAGTTCGAACGGCGATACTCCGCCCGGCCGGATCTCAAGAAAGCGGAACTGATCGAGGGGGTCGTCTACCTGCCGTCACCGGTACGTTCTACCAGTCGCTCACGACCGCACGCAGCGATTCTGGGATGGCTTGTGACGTACTGCGCTTCCACGCCGGGAGTGTGGGCAGACGACAACGCTACGGTCCGGCTCGACTTGGACAACGAGCCTCAGCCGGACGCGTTGATACGCATTGACGAGGAAGCGGGAGGCAGATCCCGCATCAGCGCCGACGACTACATCGAAGGCGCACCGGAGTTGATCGTCGAGATCGCAGCAAGCAGTGCGGCGATCGATCTTCACGACAAGCTGCGCGCGTACCGTCGCAACGGAGTGCAGGAGTACGTGGTGTGGCGGGTGCTTGACCGAGAGATCGACTGGTTCGTCCTGAGCGATGGCGAGTACCATCCTCTGAACGCGGACACCGCCGGAACGATCGAGAGCCGAGTGTTTCCGGACTCCGCCTGGCCATCGATGCGCTGCTGCAGGGAGACACTGCCCGGGTGCTCACGGAGCTGCAGAACGGCTTGCGCACTCCCCGGCACGCCGCGTTTGTCGAGAACCTGCGCAGAGCTGAACGTACCGGGAGGGACGGTTAGCGGCTCTGAGCGCTTGCTGCTTGCCGCTTCCATTCGTTCCGTAGACTCGTGAGTTCGATGCGTTGTTCCGCCGTGAGGATGTCGGCGAGTCGCTCCTCCAACTCGGTGCTGATCGTGCGCAGCTCCTCCTGCATCTCGCGAAAGACCTCGGGGTCGACCATGAAGTAGGTCGGCTCGCCGCCGATAGCCTGGCAACGGATGTCGCCGACGATCGCGGTGACCGAGTGTTTTGCCAGGACCGTTCTCAGCGCGGTGCAGTAATCCTGGAGAACCTGTAGCACCGCTTGGGTCTGATCGTCGGTAAGGTTGAGCCGCAGCCGGAGGTCTTCCATGAGTTGCTCGGCGTCCGTCAGTGCTGTCTCAGGCCCGTCCGCCTGTTCCGACATGCTCGTGTATGCGACAGATAGCAACAGTATTACCGCTACGATGGTCACGACATTTCGCATGGTTCCGGTGACATCCTCACGTCCTCTCGACCCGGCGTGCGACTCTTGAAGACTCCGCCTTCCAGATGGATGTCCGAACTCGGTCATCCCCCGCAGCTATCAGGATGTCCTCTCGTGCCGAGCGCTTGACCGTCAATCCTGATTGTGCATACATTTCGAGCGGGCGGTGTATGAGTGGGACGACGCCAAGCGACGCGCCAACGTGGCCAAGCACGGTGTCGATTTCGTTGCGATCACGGGCTTTGCTTGGGACACGGCGATGATCGCCTACGATGATCGCCTACGATGAACGTCACGCCGAGCCCCGCTTCGTCGCAACCGGCTTCATCGGTCAACGTCTGCACGTCGCCGTCTTCACGGAACGCGGCGACAATGTACGCCTCATCAGTCTGCGCAGAGCCAACTCCAGGGAGGCAAGACGATATGCCGCCGCGTGAATCGGACACCATCATCCCAACGCCCCAGGAAGACGCCACCATCAACGCCGGCATCGCGGCCGACCCCGATACGCCAGAGCTTACGGACGAGTGGTTCATGCGGGCACGGCCGGCGAGCGAGGTCGTCCCCCATATCGTGGAACGGTCGCGTCGCGTTCGCGGCAAGCAGAAGGGGCCGACGAAGGAGCGCATCAGCATTCGGCTCGACGCTGACATCACCGCGCACTTTCGCGCCGGTGGGCGGGGCTGGCAGACGAGATTGAACGACACGCTACGTCGCGCCGTCTTCGGGGCCTGAAGCATGAGAGGATGAAGGCGCATCCTCCTTCCAATCACATCACGGCAGACCTTGGTGAGTGAAAGCGGACTACTCGTCAGACAGCGCCGACAACCGCAAGAGCGCTGCCTGGCCGTGGCGGTGCCACCGCTCGAAGGCTTCCCGCGCTTGCCGGGTCGGGGCGGCGTCGGCGCTGGCGATCACGGGCGCCAGGCTGGCGATGCCTTCGAGCACGCCGCCCACGTGGTTGCGCGCCAGGTCGCCGGGCGGCACGACGCGGTGCAGGATGCGCTCGATCTCGTCGAGAGATTCGGACGGCGGTGCCTCCTGCTCGCGGCGGCGCTCGATCGCCGCGAGGGCGCCCATCACGTCCGCGATCGCGGCGTGGATCCGGATCAGGAACTCGGTCTGTTCCTGGAGGTCCCGGGGATCGGCGGCGACGCGCGGGTCGGACTGCACGTGCACGGTCGTGGCGTCGCTGCACCCCTCGGCGGCCAGCTCGATGCGGTACTCGCCGGGGGCGGCCAGCGGGGCCACACCGGTGTCTACCGGATCGCCTGCGCCCGGTGAGGGCGCGTACGGGCTATAGGTGAGGTCCCAGATCAGGCGGTTGAGGCCGGCGTCGCAGGGAAGGTCGTCAGCGGCCGCGTCCGTGGCGTCGCTCGCGAACCGGCGGACCGGGCGACCGCTCGGGTCGACAATGCGGATCGAGGCCGTTCGGGAGCCCTCCGGCAGCCAGTAGTAGATCAGCGCGCCACGCGGGCGCGGGCTCCCCGAGTCCAGGAACTCGCGGCGGCCGTCGCCGGCGCGCTCGTGCTCGACGAAGGTGGCCTCCACGCCCAGCGAGCCGATCTGGTAGGTCTTCTGCGGGCCGGTCCAGGGATCCCAGCCGACCTGCGGCAGCGTGCGCACCGTGGGGCGCGGCGCGACCAGCGCCGGCGCGGACCAGGCGGTCGCGCGCCGCAGGGGGGTCAGGTCGTCGAGGATCCAGAAGGAGCGGCCGTGCGTGGCCGCCACCAGGTCGCCCTGGTGGACGCGCAGGTCGTACACCGGGACCGCCGGCAGCCGGCTCCAGCGCTCGGTCGCGTCGTTCATCCGGGTCCAGGACGCGCCGTCGTCGAGCGAGGCGTACGCGCCGGTCTCCGTGCCGCAGTACAGCAGGCCGGGCCGTTCCGGGTCGCAGCGGATCACGCGGGTGAAGTCGTCAGCCGGCAGGTCGCCGATGATCGACTGCCACGACGCACCGCCGTCACTCGTGCGGTACAGCATCGGCCGCGTGTCATCCAGGCGGTAGCGGGTGGCGGCCAGGTACCAGCGGTCGGGGTCGTGCGGGGAGGGCTCCAGGCAGAGGACGGACGACCATTCGGGCAGGTCGGCAGGCGTCGCCTCGTGCCAGCTCTCGCCGCCGTCGCGGGTGCGGTGCACGCGGCCGTCGTCCGAGCCGGCCCAGATCTCCCGCGGCCGCTCCAGTGACTCGGCCAGCGCGATGATCGTGCAGTACACGTCGGAGGGGCCTTCGCGGGTGATCGGCCCGCCGGAGGCGACCGTCCGGTCCGGGTCGTCGCGGGTCAGGTCGGGGCTGATCGGCTCCCAGCTCCCCCCCTCGTCCGTGGAGCGGAACACCACGTTGCCGGCGGTCAGCAGCACATCCGGGTCGTGGCGGGACGAGAGCACGGGAAAGGTCCAGTTGAAGCGGGCCGGCCACTCGGCCGGCGGGCTCGATCCGTCCATCCCTGGGACGGGCGAGATCAAGCGGACCTGGCCGCTGCGGTGGTCGTAGCGCATCAGGCTGCCCGGCCCGCCGGGGCTGCTGCCGGTGGCCCCGGCGTAGACGATGTCGGGGTTGTCGCGCTTGACGGCGATATGGCCGCTCTCTGCGCTGCCGGTGGTGTAGCAGTCCGCCCAGCGGATCGCACCGTAGGTGCTGTCCGACGGCACGCAGACCGCGCTGGAATCCTGCTGCGTGGCGTACACCCGGTAGGGGAAGCGGTCGTCCACCTCCATCCGGTAGTACTGCGCGGTCGGCTGGTTGTAGATGCTGCTCCAGGTCTCGCCGCCGTCCAGGCTGACGGTGGCGCCGCCGTCGTTGCCTTCGATCATTCGCATCGGGTTGGCGGGGTCGAACCACAGGTCGTGGTCGTCGTGGTGGGGCGAGGAGATCACCTCGAAGCTGTGCCCGCCGTCGGTGGAGCGGTACACCTTCTTGCAGAGCGACCAGACCTGCTCGGGATCGGTGGGATGGGCGTACACGTGGGTGAAGTAGAACGGCTTCTCCCGCAGCTCCGTGTCGTTCGTGACCACTTGCCACGACTCGCCGTCGTCGTCGCTGCGGTACAGGCCGCCGTCCTCCGCCTCGATCAGCGCCCAGACGCGGCCCGCCCGCGCCGGCGAGGCGGCGATGCCGACGCGGCCCAGGATGCCGCGCGGCAGTCCCGGCCGGCCGGTCAGCTCCTGCCAGGTGGCGCCGCCGTCGGTGGAGCGGAAGATGCCGGAGTCCGGTCCGCCACTCCTGACCGTCCAGGGCTTGCGGATCGTCTGCCAGAGCGCCGCGAACAGCACGTTCGGGCGGTTCGGGTCGAGACAGAGGTCGCCGGCGCCGGCCTCCTCGCTGCGGTAGAGCACCTGTTCCCAGGTGGCGCCGCCGTCGGCGGAACGGTACACGCCGCGCTCCGGGTTGCGGCCGAAGGCGCGGCCCAGCGCGGCCACGTACACGGTGTCGGGGTCCCGCGGATGCACGCGGATGCGGCTGATGTGGCGGGTGGCCTCCAGACCCAGGTGGCGCCACGACTCGCCGCCGTCGTCGCTGCGGTAGACGCCGTCGCCGTGGGTGACGTCGACCCGGATCTGCGTTTCGCCCATGCCGGCGTACACCGTGCGGTGCGCGGACGGCGCCACGGCGATGGCGCCCACCGACCCGGTGCGGAAGTAGCCGTCGGAGACGTTGCGCCAGAACCTTCCGGCGTCGGTCGTCTTCCAGACGCCGCCGGCGCAGGCGCCGAAGTAGAACACCAGCGGATCGACCGGATCGCCGGCGACGGCCACCACGCGGCCCCCGCGGTACGGGCCGATCGAGCGCCAGCGCATCGCCGCAAGCGCCCCGGCAGCGTCGCTCACCGCGCCGTGCCCGCCACGGTCGCCGCGCCGGCTTTCGAGCCGCCGGCTTCCGAGCCGCCGGCCACGATGCGGCGGGTGGCGTCGATCACTCGGTCGACCTGCGCGGGGCCGATGTGCCGGTTGACCACCAGCCGGATGCGGGTCGGCGGACGCGAGCCGCCCAGCACGCCCTCGGCGCGGTAGCGGTCGAGCATCTCGTCGGCGGTCCAGCCCAGGCGGCGCACGTCGACGACCGCGAAGTTGGTCGGGATCGGCGGCTCGATCACCTCGATGCCGTCGATGGTCCGCAGCCCGTCACGGAGCCGGGCGGCGTTCTCGTGATCCTCGGCCAGCCGGTCGACCATCTCCTGCAGGGAAAGGATGCCGGCGGCGGCGATCACGCCGGCCTGGCGCATCGAGCCGCCGTGGATCTTGCGGGTGTCGCGGGCGGCGTCGATGAAGGCCGCCTCTCCGCACAGGATCGAGCCTACCGGAGCGGACAGCCCCTTGGAGACGCAGAACATCACCGAATCGACCTGCTCCACCAGCTCGGCGGCGGGCAGACCCAGGGCGACCGCGGCGTTGAAGAGCCGGGCGCCGTCGCAGTGCACGCGCATGCCGGCCGCGTGCGCGGCGCCGGCCACGGCGTTGACCTCCGCGGGCGTCACCGCGCCGCCGCCGGTGTAGTTGTGGGTGTTCTCGATGCAGAGCAGCAGCGGCTCGGCCTCCGGGTGGGCCGCGACCGCCTGCTGCACGTGATCGGGGGTGAGCACGCCCCACTCGGTCTCCACCGCGGCCGACTCGACGCCGAACAGCGCCCGCGCGAAGCGGTCGCGGTCGCTCGAGAACATGTGCGCGTGCGTCTCGTGCACGGCCAGCGCCGGCCGGCCGGCGCCGGAACGGCTGCCGGTCTCCAGGTAGGTGATCAGGGCGGTGCTGTTGCCCATGCTGCCGCTGGGCACGTACACGGCCGCCTCCTTGCCGAGCCGTTCGGCCGCCATCGCCTCCAGCCGCTTGACGGTCGGATCGTCGCCGAAGGTGTCGTCGCCCACCTCGGCGGCATGCATGGCCTGCCGCATGCGCTCGGTGGGGTGGGTGAGGGTGTCGCTGCGCAGGTCCACGGTCGGGTCGTCATTCATCGCATGCCTCCACAGGCGTCGATCAGCATTTCCTGCACGATCAGGTCGTGCTCGGGCGAGAAGCGCGGGGCGCGCTCCCCGCGGGCGACCTGGATCAGCTCTTCCAGGTCGCCGATGTAGCGCGGGCGGTGCTCCACCTCGATGTGCTGCCAGCCCTCCTGAAAGGGAGGCTTGGGCTGCCGCAGGCAGAGCTGGATGTGCGGCGGCTCGATCGGCTCCAGGATGGCGCTGCCGCCCAGCCCGTGCACCTCCACGCGGCGGTGCGGGCCGGCCTGCGTCTCCAGGGAGGTGCCCTCGATCACCGCCAGGGCCCCCTGCCCGGCGTAGTCGAAGACGATCACGCCCAGGTCGGTGCCGGCCGGCATCTCCTCGAATCCGCGCGCCGACGAGCGCAGGAAGGGATGGATGGCGTCCGCCTTGCCGAACATCCAGGCGACCTGGTCGAACAGGTGGCAGTTCTCCTCGATCATGATCCCGCCCTCGTAGCGGTGGAGCTGGTTGCGGTGGTAATACTCCGGTTCGCTGCCGGCCCGGAAACGGGCGAAGTTCACGCGGCCCAGCAGGCCGTCGCGCACCCAGCCCTGGATCATCTCCAGGCCCGGGTTGTAGCGCCACTGGTAGCCCATCTGGATGCAGAGCTCGGACCTGCCGGCCAGCTCGTAGAGCTCGCGCAGCTCCTCCACGGAGGTGCCCGGCGGCTTGTCCAGGTGGATGTGCTTGCCCGCCTCGACGGCGCGCCGCGCCCACGGGATGCACTCCCAGGGCCAGGTCTCGATGAAGACGACGGCGATCGTGTCGTCGGCCAGGATTTCGTCGGGATCGTCGATGAAGCGCACGCCGCTCCAGATCTCGCGCCCGCCGCGTGCGGCCAGCATCTGCGGGTCCGGCTCGTGCACGCCGACCAGCTCGGCGTCGAGCCGGCGCAGCACCGGCTGCGACTCGGGATCCACCACCTTTGTGGCGTGCGTGTGGGCGATGCCGATCTGTCCGATGCGCAGCGTCTGCGCCATGGGTACCTCCTGCCTGCGGGTCGCAGTGTACGACACGTCACGAGTGCCCGCGCGTACGACCACGGCGTCGCGTATGATCGTGACCGAAAGCGATGGGCGACGGCTGGAAGCAGCGGGTCCGCGACCCCGTTCACGGCCTCATCATGTTCGGAGGCCGCGACCCGCACGGAAACGAGACGGACCGCATAGCGTGGCGCCTGCTCAACACGAAGGAGTTCCAGCGCCTGCGCCGCATCCGGCAGCTCGGCTTCTCGGACACCGTCTATCCGGGGGCGACGCACAGCCGCTTCGCCCACAGCATCGGCGTCTACCACATGGCGCGCCGGCTGCTCGACGTGATCGCGCGGGAGCAGGGAGCGAAGCACGACCGCGACCGGGCGCGGGTGGCGCTGCTGGCCGCCCTGCTGCACGACATCGGCCACGGTCCGTTCAGCCATGCCTTCGAGAGCGCCGCCGACGCGATCGGGCTGCAGCGGAGGCACGAGGACTGGGGCGCCGAGATCGTGCGCGGCGACACCGAGATCAACCGCGTGCTGCGCGACGTGGACGACAGCCTTCCTGAGCGGGTGGGTGCGCTGCTCAGGGAGGAAGAGCCGAAGGACGTCTACGCCGCCGTCGTCTCCAGTCAGTTCGACGCCGACCGGCTCGACTACGTCCAGCGCGACCGGCTGATGACCGGGGTGCAGTTCGGCCACGTCGACTCGGACTGGCTGATCGACTGCCTGGAGGTGGGCTCCGTCACCATCGGCGAGCGGGACTACCTGCCCGTGCAGTGCCTGTACCTGGGACCCAAGGGGATCGCGGTCGCGGAGGACTACCTGGAGGCGCGGTTCCGCCTCTACTGGACGGTGTACGTGCACAAGACGACCCGCGCCGCCGAGAAGATGCTTCAGGCGGTCCTGGAGACTGCCGCGTCGTCGCTGCGGGACACGGACCTGGCGCGGCGCGATCCGGTGCTGCGCTACCTCACCTCGGATGAGCCGTCGCTCGACGCCTATCTTCGCCTCGACGACGCAGCGATCTGGGCGGCGCTGTCACAGTACGCCGACTGCCGGACCGCGCGGGTGGCGGAGCTCGCCGGCCGCCTGCGCGACCGCCATCTCTACAAGTGCCTGGAAATCGGCTCCTGGGACGAGCCACAGGGCAACCTGTACCTGCGCTTCCGGCGCGAGCTGGAGGAGCGCCGCGTCGAGTGGCGGGGCGACCTGCTGTTCGACCAGTCCACCATCACGCCGTACACGTGGTACGACTTCGACGACGACGCTTCGGCCCTCAGCAAGGTGCTGGTGAAGGTGCGCGCGGACATGAACGAGCCGCGGGACATTGCCGAGGAGTCGCCGATCGTGAAGGCGCTCCACGACCGCAGGCCGGGCCGGGTGCAGCGGGTTTTCGCACCGGACGCGGAGAAACTGGCCAAGCTCGACGAGATCCTGCGACAGGTGAAGGGGTAGGAGCACTCACCTCACGCGAAGCGGTCCGGGCTGAACGGTCGCAGATCGATCGCCGGCTTGCTGCCCGCGATCAGGGCTGCCACCGCCTCGCCCGTGGCTGGCCCCAGCGACAGGCCCAGGGTGCCGTGCGCGGTGGCCAGAACGACGTTCGCGTGGCCGCGCGGACGGCCGACGATCGGCAGCGTGTCGGGGGCCAGCGGCCGCAGTCCGTGCCAGACCTCTGCGCCGGGGTCGGCGGCATCGAACCGGGCTCCCGGCACGACCCGGCCCGCGCCGTCCAGGATCGCCTGCACGCGCCGGAGGTTGATCGAGCGGTCCAGGCCGGCCAGCTCCAGCGTACCGCCGACCCTGACCCCGTGTGGCAGGGGCGTCGCCACCGCCCGGGCGTCACCCAGGTTGACCGGCCGGCTCGGCCGCCACGGCGGGTTGGAGAAGGTGACGGAGTAGCCCTTGGCGGCCTGCACCGGCAGGCGCAGTCCGAGGCCGGCGACCACCCGCGGGCTCCAGGAGCCGGCGGCGATGACGATCTGACCGGCGGCGATCTCGCCGCGCGAGGTGAGCACCGACGCGCGGTCGCCGCGCCCGCCGGCCCGCAGGCGGAGCACGTCGGTCTGCTCCACCACCTGGGCGCCGGCCTCTTGCGCCTGCGCGTGCAGCCAGCGCACGAAGGAGCGGGAATCGACGTGAGCGTCGCCGGGGTAGAGCACGCCGCCGATCACGCGGGGCGACAGGGCGGGCTCCATCCGGCGCACCTGTTCGCCGGTGAGCTGCTCGAACGGGATGCCATGCCGGGCGACACGATGGGACTCTTCGAGGTGGTGGTGCAGCATTTCCTCGGTCAGGAACGCGTACAGCACGCCGTCGGCGGCGTAGCCGTAGGGGTTGGTGCCGTCCGTGGTCGTGCCCGCCGCGGTGGCGGCGATGCCCGCGTGCAGCCCGGCGCTGTGCTGCAGGAACTCCGCCATCGCTGCCGTTCCTGCCTCGGTGCGGGCCGGCTTCGACGCCTGCGCGAAGCGCCACAGCCAGCGGAGCATCTCGGGGCGCCAGGGGCTGCGGATGTACAGCGGGCTGGTGGGATCGAACAGCCAGCGCAGACCCTGGGCTACCACGCCCGGCGCCGCGATCGGCACGGCGTGACTGGGACAGACCAGCCCCTGGTTGCCGTAGGAGCAGGCCAGGCGGTCGCCGATGGTGGCTGCATCGACCACCGTCACGCGGGCGCCGGACCGAGCCAGATACCAGGCGCAGCTCATGCCGACCACGCCGCCGCCCACGATCAGGACGTCCGGGGTGCGGTCCTCGATCACGAAGCCGGTTCCCGGACCGTGCGGCGCAACTGGCCGCAGGCGGCGTCCACGCGGCGGCCCATCTCCTTGCGCGTGGTCACCGTCACGCCGTGGCCGGCGACGATGGCGGCGAAACGGCGGACCGCGCCCGCTTCCGGCTCGGCGAAGGGCAGTCCGGGAACCGGGTTGTACGGGATCAGGTTGACCTGCGACCCGCTGCCGGCCAGCAGCCGGCCCAGCGCCTCGGCATGGTGCGGCTCGGCGTTCCGCCCGGCGATCAGCGTGTACTCGTAGGTGACCCGCCTGCCGGTGGCGGCGAAATAGTCGTCGGCGGCCTCCATCAGCTCCGCGATCCCGTAGCGCTCGGCGACCGGCACCAAGCTTCGCCGTGTCTCGTCGTCGCTCGCGTGCAGGCTGATCGCCAGCCCCACCGGCAACCCCGTCGCTGCCAGGTCGCGGATGCGCGGCACCAGGCCGACGGTGCTGACGGTAAGCCGCCGCGCGCCAAGGGCGATCCCGTCGGGATCGGTCAGGGCGCCGATCGTCTCGATGAGGCGGGGATAGTTCGCCAGCGGCTCGCCCATGCCCATGAAGACCACGTTGGTCACCGGGCCGTGCGCGGCGGCGTACAGGACCTGTGCCAGCATCTCGGCGGCGCTGAGGTTGCGGGCCACCCCGTCCAGCCCGGACGCGCAGAACGCGCACGCCATGCCGCACCCCACCTGGCTGGAGACGCAGACCGTGTGGCGGTCGCCGTCGCGGATCGACACCGCTTCGATCAGCTCGCCGTCCAGCGCGCGCAGCAGCAGCTTCACCGTCTGCCCGTCGGGTGTCGGGCGGCGCTGCTCAACGGTCAGCGGCGTGGCCGGCAGCTCGTCGCCCAACCGGTCTCGCATCGCGGCCGGCAGGTCGGTCATCTCGCCGTAATCGAGCACCCCGCGGCGCAGCAGGTGCGTGCGGATCTGCCGAGCGCGGTAGGCGGGCTCGCCCAGCGCGGTCAGGCGCTCCGCGAGCGCGGCCTCGTCCAGATCCAGTGCCGAGATCATGGCTCCGAGAGTACACCGCGATGCGCACGGGCGTGGAAGCGTAGTGCCTCGCAGGTTGCTGATGCGCGGCAGGTTGGGCTACACGTAGCCTGGTGTATTCCATAGGCGTCCGCGAGCTTCGCCGGCGGGTGAGCGATTACCTCTGTCGCGTCGAAGCGGGCGAGACCTTCGAGGTGACCAATCGAGGCCGACCGGTCGCGATCCTGAGCGGGATTCCCGCGTCACCGCTGGAGCAGCTCCGTTCCGCGGGCGAAGTGATGGAGGCGCGGGGCTCGATGGACGATGCTCCTTCACCCCTCATGGCCGAACCCGGAGTCGAGCTGCCGTCAGCCCAGCTCGCACGGATCCGCGAAGGGGAGCGATCGTAGCCGCCTCACCACTGCATCGCGTTGCGGGGCAGGGCGATTCGGCCTATGGTGATCGGAGCCCGGATTTCCATTTCAGAGGATTCGCCATGTCCGCTCAGAAAGTGCTCTGCGTCCTGTACGAGGACCCGGTGGGAGGATTCCCGCCCGACTACGCCCGCAACAGCATTCCCACCCTTGCCCAGTACCCGGACGGCCAGACGCTGCCGACGCCGGCCGGCATCGACTTCACGCCCGGCCACCTGCTGGGCTCCGTGTCCGGTGGACTAGGCCTGGGGCCGTTCCTGGCCGAACGCGGCCACCAGTTCGTGGTGACCGCGGACAAGGATGGACCCGACTCGAAGTTCGAGAAGGAGCTGACCGACGCCGACGTGGTGATCTCGCAACCGTTCTGGCCCGGCTACCTGACTGCTGAGCGGATCGCCAAGGCGCCCAACCTCAAGCTGGCCATCACCGCCGGCATCGGCTCCGACCACGTCGACCTGCAGTCGGCCATCGACCGGAACATCACCGTCTGCGAGGTGACGTGGTGCAACAGCATCAGCGTCGCCGAGCACGCGGTCATGCAGATGCTGGCGCTGGTGCGCGACTACATCCCGCAGTACGGCTGGGTCGTCCGCGGCGGCTGGAACATCGCCGACGCCATCTCCCGCTCCTACGACATCGAGGGGATGGACGTGGGCGTGGTGGCGGCCGGGCGTATCGGCCTGGCGGTGCTGAAGCGGATGAAGCCGTTCGACGTCAACCTCCACTACACCGACCGGCACCGCCTGCCGGACGACGTCGAGCAGGAGCTTGGCGCCACCTACCACGACAGTGTCGAGTCCCTGGTCGCCGCCTGCGACGTGGTGAGCATCCATTGCCCGCTGCATCCGGAGACCGAGCACATGTTCAACGACGCCCTGATCGCCAAGATGCGGCGCGGGTCGTACCTGGTGAATACCGCGCGCGGCAAGATCTGCGACCGCGACGCCATCGTGCGCGCCCTGGAGAGCGGCCAGCTCGGCGGGTATGCCGGCGATGTCTGGTTTCCGCAGCCGGCGCCCAACGACCACCCGTGGCGGTCGATGCCCAACCACGCGCTGACCCCGCACACGTCCGGCACCTCGCTGTCCGCCCAGGCCCGCTACGCGGCCGGCGTCCGCGAGATCCTGGAGTGCTGGTTCGACGGCACGCCGATCCGTGACGAGTACCTGATCGTACAGGGCGGCGGACTGGCCGGCACGGGAGCCCACTCCTACAGCGAGGGCGACGCCACCGGCGGCTCGGAGGAAGCGGCGAAGTTCAAGTCCGGTTGAACAAGGGCGCGACACGCAGACTGCGACATGGCGACCCCGATACCACTGTCGCCCGAGATCGAGCAACGGCTTGATTTCCTGGCTTCGCAGACGGGGCGCGCCAAGGACTTCTACGTCCGTGAGCTTGTTGAGCGTGCCGTTGAGGACATGGAGGACTATTACCTCGCCGCCGACGTGCTGGAGCGGATCCGCCAAGGTACGGCGGAAGTGTATTCAGCTGACGAGGTGAGGAAGTGTCTTGGCCTGAACGATCGCGGAAGAACCGGAGTCGTGGATCAGCCGGTCGATCAACTTGGAGCATGAGTCTCTGCGACTCACCCGTTCGATCCACCGTGACAAGAGGACGGGTCTTTCCGCTCTGGCAATTGCCGCCGGACGTGTGCCAGCAACGCCTCGACGAGCGTCAGAGCACCCTTCCGGTCGATCGGATCCGTATCTGATTCGACTCCCCCGTAGCGAAACTCGACCGCGTACGGGGTGTAGTCGATCAGCTTGCGGAAACGACATGAGGCGTCGTTTCGTTCGGATAGGAGTTCGAGCAACGCTTCCAGATTGTGCGTGAGCGGGTAGACCTTGCCCAGCAGGGCGAGCCAGGCCTTGAGCGACTTCTCCGCTGCCTGCTGCACGTGAAAACCGAAGACCTCGTCGGAGATTTCGTGGGATCGGCGCATCACGCGGAGCGCTCCGACATCGCGTTCGGCCGCTTCGAGCAACATGCTCGCACACTTAGCGTCGCTCATAGAGCACCGTTCCTTCGCGCAGCGCGCGTGCCAGGACGTGGTTGAGGGAGTCCCGCCAGTAGTCCACGTCCTCGGTGGAGTAGACGAGGAGGTCGGCGGCTACGGGGAAGCCCGCGACCGCATGGTAGAGCCGCACCGTCTCGGGGTGGCGAGGTCGCTGCGGGCCGAAGGGTTCGGCCTCCACGACGATCAGGTCGACGTCCGAGTCCTCTCGCGCGTCGCCGCGCGCGCGGGAGCCGAACAGAATCACCTGCTCGGGATCGACCTCGTCGACGATCGCACGGACCATGCGGCCGAGCAGATCGTCAGTGACGTGCGTCACCGCACCTGCCGGTGTTCCGGATGCTCACATCGAAACCTGCCGCTACGGTAACGGAAACGCCCGAGTTCCGTCGCGTAGCGGCAGGTGAGCTGACCGGTCCGCCGCCCTACGCCGGGCCCTCCTCTTCCGTGTCGGCCCGATCCTTGACCGAGGCAGCCTTGCCGTCGCCGTCCGGGGTGGCGGCGAGTGACTGCGTCAGGCCGGTCGCGGTCGACGGGTCGATGCCGAGCTCGCCGAGCAGCGTGTCGAGCAGAGGCGCCTGCGCCCGGTAGCGCAGCGCGCTGTTGACGATCTGATCGGCCAGATTCCCGCCGCCGCCCGCGGGCGCGGCACCGTTGCCGCCGCCGTTTCCGCCCAGGCCGTCGACCTGGAAGATCTTGATGCCGTCGATTCGTTCCATCGGCTTGACGCTCTCGCGGATGATGTCCGGCATGTGCTCCACGAGCGCCAGGCGTACCTTCATGGAGATCTGCTCGTCGGACAGCAGGTTGTCGGCCTCATGGGCCCGCCGCTTGCCTTCGGCGTCGACCGCGTATCGGCGCTCCGCCGCGTTCGCCTGCAGGACTTCGGCTTCGGCCAGACCCTGGGCGGCGATCCGTTGCTTGTCGGCATCGGCCTGCGCGATGGTGCGCACCGCTTCCGACTGGTCGGTCGCGGCCCGCTTTTCCGCTTCCGCCTTCACCTCGATGGCGATCGCGTCCCGCTCGGCGGCCTTGCGGGCGTCGACGAGCTCCACCTGCTTGGTGCGCTCGGCGACCTCCACGTCACGGGCGGTGGCCACGCGCTCTTCCTCGCGCACGGCGGCCGAACGTGCCTGGTTCGCGGCGCGCTCGGCCTCGGACTGCGCCTTGGACCGTTCGGCGACGGCGATGGTGCGGTCCTGGTCGGCCAGCTCGATGGTCTTCTTCTGTTCGATCCGCGCGGTCTCCACCAGCCGGTCGCGCTCGATCTCGCGGTTGTTGACCGCCTGCTGCATGGTGATGCGCTGCTCTTCGACGGTGCGCTCGGCGTCGATGTTGGCGATCTCCACCTGCCGTTTCGCCTGGATCTCGGCTTCCTGCGCGTCACGGTTCTTGGACGCCTCCTCGATGGCGATCTCCGCGGTCTGATCAGCCTTACGGATCGCGATCTCGCGTGCCTGGGAGAGCTGGGCGTACTCCTGGTCGCGGGCGATATCGAGCTTCAGGCGCTCGGCGTCGAGGTTCTTGGTGCGGACCTCGACCTCGGTGTCCTGCTCGATGTCGTTGCGTGTCTTGCGGCGGGACTCGATGGCCTGCGTCAAACGAGTGAGACCCTCCGCGTCGAACGCGTTCCTGGGGTTGAAGTGCTGGACGCTGGTCTGGTCGAGGCCGGTCAGCGATACCGACTCCAGCTCCAGGCCGTTCTTGAGCAGGTCCTCGGACACCACCTGCTGCACCTTCTGCACGAAGTCGACGCGCTTTTCGTGCAGTTCCTCCATCGCCATCTCGGCGGCGACGGCACGCAGCGCGTCCACGAACTTGCCCTCCACCAGCACCTTGAGCTCATCCGGCCTGGTCGTCTTCAGGCCGAGGGTCTGCGCTGCGTTGGCGATGGAGTCGGCGGTGGGCTTGGCGCGCACGTAGAACTCCGCGGTGACGTCCACGCGCATGCGGTCGTGGGGGTGATCAGCGCCTGCTCGTTGGCGCGCCTCACCTCCAGCCGCAGCGTGTTCATGTTGACGGGAATCACCTCGTGCAGGATCGGCAGCACCAGCGCTCCCCCGTTGATGATCACCTTCTGGCCGCCCATGCCGGTGCGGACAAAGGACAGCTCCTTGGAGGCGCGCCGGTACAGGCGGGCCAGAATCATGCCGAGGGCCAGGATGGCCACGACGACGACGACGACGGGTATCAGGATATCGGTCAGTATCAGGACATCGGTCACGGGGTCCTCTCCTTCAGGGCCCCTCAGGAGGCGCCCTTGAGTACTTCGCTCTCGTAGCCGACGACCGCGAATCGGTCGTTCATGCGGCGGATAATCAGCACCTCCTCCGACGCGGCGAACGCGGCCCGCGGGTCGTCCGGCTCCACCATGACGTAGTGGGTGTGGCCGTGCGCGTCGCGCAGCCTCGCCTGCGCTGGCTCACCCTGCCGCGCCGTGCCCAGGGTGACGGTCGCGACCAGGCCGACGAACGAGTCCTCCGTCACGGCGTCGGTCTCTTCCATTGGGATCACGCGTGAGAGGACGCCGCCGGCCGCCCGCAGGAGCAGCAGAGAGCCGGCGGAGACGGCCGGCACGGCGATCCACGAGGGCAGATACGAGCCGACGATGCCCTTGACCAGCCCCTGCAGCACGATGCCGCCGAGTCCGAAGATCGTCAGGAAGGCGACCAGCAGCATCAGCAGCGGGACCTTCCCCACCTGCAGCCATCCCAGTGCTCTGGTGAACGGCCCGAGGGCTGCCTCCGAGACGTCGATTTCGGCGCTCGCGTCGGTGTCGGGCAGGAGGGACTGGAGGTGTTCGGAGACGCTGGCGCCGATCAGCGCTCCCACGCCTTCCACTGCCGCGATCAGCAGCATCGCGGCGAGCGCCCCCGTGAAGGCGATGTTGCCGGGGTCCAGCAGGGCGTCGATCATGGGGCGTCCGTGGCAACAGTATACGCAATGTTTATGCGAGCCCGCGAGCCAACGAGCGGCATTAGCGTCCGAAGAATCCCCGTGTGTGACGAGCGGCACGCTGCTTGAGTGCCACTCGTGACGCGCAACGTGGCGTGACGTCAGGGTCCAAGGGCGGCCTTGAGCTCCTGGAGGCGTTGCGCCTCGGGATGGTTCTTGTAGAAGGGATCCAGCGGAAAGCAGCCGGAGATCAGCCCCTTGCGGGGGGCGGTGGTGCAGTCGCTGAAGGTGCGGCAGATACGCTTGCGGGCGAGCGGCAATCCGGCCAGCACGTCATGCGGAAGGTCGGGGTAGGAGAGCATCATGCGGCCCAGGCCGATCGAGTCGACCTGCCCGCGGCTGACGACCGCGGCCGCGACGGCGGGCAGCCACTCCTGCAGGTAGCTGTATGCGGAGCCCACGAAGGTCAGCGTGGGGAAGCGCCGCTTCAACTCGCGCACGACGTCGATCTGGCGCGCCACGCCGACCAGCGGGTCCTCGGGCGGCTGGTAGCCGTCGGACGGCGGGAACAGCGCCGGGCGCTGCAGGTGGGGCGTGTAGTAAGGGCTGCCGGCGGTGATGTTCACCAGCGGGATGTCGAGCTGTTGCAGCAGCTCCAGGAAGGCGAAGGTCTCGGTGAGGTCGAGGGCGGTCGGGTCGTCCTGGCTGACGCCGAATCCCGAGCGGTACGGCAGCTCGACCGGCGTAGGTTCGCCTGTGCCCTCGTCCCCGGACGGCTGGAAGGGGACGGTGTCGAAGGCGCTGAGCCGCACGCCGATCATGAGCCCCGGCGCGCGGCTGCGCAGGCCGGCGACCACCTCGCGCAGGAAGCGCGTACGATTCTCGAAGTCCCCGCCGAACCGGCCGGCGCGGTCGCGGCAGCCGAGCAGCTCGTGGCCGAAGTAGCCGTGGCAGTGCTTGACGTCCACGAACTCGTAGCCGGCCTGTTGCGCGAGCACGCCCGAGGCGATGAAGCGCTCCACCAGCGCCTCGATCTCCTCGTCGGTGGCCAGGGGATGATCGCCGGCGATGCCGAAGCGCTGGTCGAGGATGGGATGGCGCGCCGGGATCCACGGCTCGGAGCGAGTCTTGTCCGTGGGCTTGCAGAACCGCCCGGAATGGGTGAGTTGCAGGCCGACCAGCAGGTCGTCGGCGGTGCCGTAGCGCCGCCGGTGCTCGTCGACCAGCGTGCGGCGCAGGGCGGCCAGGTCGTCGATGGTGTCCTCGCCGATGCGGAGCTGGTTGGGGTTGGCGCGGCCGGCGTGCTCGACGGCCACCGCCTCGCATCCCCAGACCAGCTTGGCGCCGCTCCTGCCGAAGGCGCGCCAGCGCCGCTCGACCAGGTCCGAGGGCCGCCCGTCGGCGGTGCCGTCCCATCCCTCCATGGGCTGCACGCAGAAGCGGTTGCCCACGGTGCGGCCGCCCGGAAGGGTCAGAGATTGAGACAGCGGCCCGGCGGTGTCGCCCTCGGCGAAGGGAAGTTGTTCGGTGATGCCGAGCTGGTCCAGGTGCTCGGCGAATTGCTCCGCGGACTTCAGCGATGCGACGCGACGATACGTAGGTGCCACGCCGCCACTCTGACCAGGATCGGCGGAACTCCGCAACGCCGGCGCCGACAGTTGCGGGCGCGGCGATGCGTGCGGCACCCTTGGCGGGGGGCGCAGATGACCGAGGACGAGAGATACCTGTTCGACATCAACGGCTACATCGTCGTCCGCGACGCGCTTTCGGCGGACGACATCGCGCTGGCCAACGCCGCCATCGACCGGCATACGGAAGAGATCCGCGTGCGGCTCGGCGAGCTCTCGCTCTCCGGCGGCTCGGAGGCGCTGAAGGGCAGCACCGGCCGCGGCGACCTGGATGGCGCGCTGACGTGGGAGGAGCCGTACGGCCGCCCGTTCCGGGACATGCTGGTCAACCGCACGGTCGTGCCCTACCTGGATGAGCTGCTGGGCACGGGGTTCCGGCTCGACCACAACCTCGGCATCCTGACCATGAGCAAGGGGGCCGAGGGACACGTGCTGCACGGCTCGTCCGGACCCGCATTCGACCGGCACCAGTACTACATCGTCCGCGAAGGCCGGATGCACAACGGCCTGACCGTGGTCGCCTACCAGCTCACCGACGTCAACCCCGGCGACGGCGGCCTGTGCGTGGTGCCCGGCAGCCACAAGGGCAATTTCCCGTGTCCGGAGGCGATGCGCCACGGCGAGGCGCATGGCGAGTTCGTGAAGCAGATCCCCTGCAAGGCCGGGGACTGCGTGATCTTCACCGAGGCGGTCACCCACGGCACGCTGCCCTGGACGGCCGACCACCCGCGGCGCACGGCGCTGTTCCGGTTCTCGCCCGGCAACATGGCCTACGTCCCGCACGCCTGGCCGGAGGAAATGCTGGCGATGATGAGCCCCGAACAGCGGCTGGTCATGGAACCGCCCTACCACCCGCGCCTGAACCGGCCGGCCCTGCCGTTGGAAGGCGAGCCGGTGGCGGACGGGTCAGCGCGATGAGCGAGCAGGCGCGCACCGCGCTGGTCACCGGCGGCAGCCGGGGCCTGGGCCGCGGCGTGGCGATCGCGCTGGCCGCCGATGGCTTCTCGGTGGCGATCTGCTACCGCAGCGACGAGGCGGCAGCGCGGGAGACGCTGGCGGTCTGCTGCGGCAAGGCCGAGGAGCGCATGGCGGCCGGCTCGCCGGCAGGGCAGCGGTTCACGGCGCACCGCGCGGACGTGGCCAGCGTCGCCGACCGGCAGCGGCTGGTCGACGAGGTGCACGCCGAGTACGGCGACATCGACGCGCTGGTCAACAACGCCGGCATCGCGCCGCGGCGGCGCGACGACTTGCTGGACGCCACCGAGGAGTCGTTCGACGAGGTGCTGCGGGTGAACCTGGCCGGCCCGCACTTCCTGACGCAGGCGGTGGCGCGCCGCTGGCTGGCCGCGGAAGCGCGCCCGGCGCACCCGCGCAGCATCGTGTTCGTGACCTCGATCTCCGCCGAATACGCCTCCACCGCGCGCGGCGAGTACTGCATCTCCAAGGCGGGCCTGTCGATGTCGCGCGAGCTGTGGGCGGCGCGCCTCGCCGAGGAGGACATCGCCGTCTACGAGGTGCGCCCCGGCATCATGCGCACCGACATGACCTCGGCGGTGACCGCCAAGTACGACGCGCTGATCGCGGAGGGCTTGGTCCCGCAGCGGCGCTGGGGCACGGCCGAGGACGTCGGCTCCGCGGTGGCGTCGCTCCTGTCGGGGGCGTTCCCCTTCTCGCAGGGCACGGTCATCGACGTCGACGGCGGCTTCCGCCTGAAGCGCCTATAGGGATCGGGTCAGCCAACCGAGCCCTCACCGTGATGGTGTTCGAGAGCTTCAGGAGAGCGCTATGTGGACCACTTTGCCGAGGGCATGGGCAACCTTTTCGAGGGTCGCCAGCGTCATGTTCTCGGCATGGTTCTCCAGTCGGGAGATAGCACTCTTCGTCGTACGGACTTCCTGAGCGAGTTCTTCCTGGGTCATGCCTCTCTCGAGCCGTAGTTCCCTGATGAGCATGCCGATTCTCAGATTGCGTCGCTCCTCGTCCAGCTCCTTCCTGAAGTTGGGATTCTTCGCTTCACGTTTCAGGACGTATCTCTCCAGGTCACTCATCTTGCCTTCCGTGCGAGGTAGTCTCTGCGAAATCTCTCGGCTCTTTGAATCTCTCGTTGCGGGGTCTTCCGCGCTTTCTTCACAAAACCGTGGGTGATCACCACTTTGCTATCGCGGTCGAAGAAGCACAACAGCCGGTAGATATTCGATTCCCACCGTATTCGGAACTCATACAACTCAGTCCCGGAGAGTTTCTTGAGGAACCTTGTCGCGACGATCCGTTCGGTTCAGCGAGTTCGATGACGGCGATGATCTTTTGAACCACTTTGTCCGAGAGTGAATCGAGAAACTCTTCAATCGGGACCGCGCCGCTGGTTGCCGCATAGAATTCGACCGTCCTCTTCAACAGCACAGAGGTTAGCATGAATGTGAACCAGCGTCAAGGAGAGGCGTATTCCGCTGAAGGTGCGGCAGATGCAGATGGGGGTGTAGTAGGGGCTGCCGGCGCTGATGTTGACCAGCGGGATGTCGAGCGCTCCAGAGAGGCGGAGCTCTCCGTGAGGCCAAGGGCGTCGCGTCGCTCCTCTCGGGAGCCTCTCCTTCTCGCAGGGCACGGTCATCGACGTCGACGGCGGCTTCCGCCTGAAGTGCCTGTAAGGACGGGTCAGGCAACCGAGGCAAAGGGAAGGAACAGCCGCCTGCTCTGCCCGACGAAGGACTGGAATCCGAAGCGCCGATAGAACCGTTCGGCACGCTCGTCCTTGGCATCCACCACCAGGGCATGGATCGCCATCTCCTCCCTTACGGCCAGTGACCGTTTGACGGCATCGGCGACGAGCAGCGTTCCCATGCCCTGTCCCCGGCTCCGTTCGGACACCGCCAAACCGCCGATGAGTCGGCGGGAACCAGCGAGGTGATCGTGAGCGCCGGAGCGCTCACTCTTCGAGTGAGGTTCGCTGCGCTCACTCCCAGCTCACGCGGTGTTCATGCTCCTTCAGGGCGGCAGCCAGTTCGCCGGTTATCTTCGGCGGATGCACGAGCGCATCGAAGAACGCCTCTGCCTCGGTACGGCTCAGCATCATCCGCTCGTGCTCCCGGATCGTCACTTCGGCCTGAGCGAGTGCGCAGGACAGCATAAAGCTGCTTGCCGTCTTCCCTTCCAGGGAGGCGGCACGCTCGATCCGCTCTTTGGCGTCGGACGTCAGACGGATGTTGAAGCGCTGTTGCTTGAGGGCACTCGTTCGAGTCACGTCATCGACTCCTCTATTGTTTGTACGTCGGAATGGTGCCGCTTGGCGAGTGAGATCGGCCAGAGCCTGTGTGCGGTACGCCCCCCCGGCACATGCGGTAATCTTGGAGAGTAGGAACCATGCAGATTGACATGACGGTGAACGCCGCTGACTTGGCGGACGCGGCGCACAGTGTGTTCGAGGTCGCCGCCGGCAAGGTGCGGAGCATCTACGAGACCAGGGACTCGAGCAGCGGCGCCCCGGTCTACACGGTCGCCGGCCGCTACACGCAGCGCGGCTGGACGGAGTGGACGGAGGGCTTCCAGTACGGGTGCGCCCTGCTGGCGTTTGACGGCGGCGGTGACGAGGAGCTGCTGGAGCTGGGCCGGCGGCAGACCTGGGATCACATGGCGCCGCACCTGAGCCACGTCGGCGTGCACGACCACGGCTTCAACACCATGAGCACCTACGGCAACCTGCTGCGGCTGGCCCGTGAAGGCCGCTGGCAGGCGAGCGACGGGGACGTCGAGGCGTGCCGCGTCGCGATCAAGGTCTCCGGCGCCGTGCAGGCGGCGCGCTGGACGGGGCTCCCGGACGGGCTGGGCTACGTCTACTCGTTCAACGGGCCGCACTCGCTGTTCATCGACACCATCCGCTCGATGCGCGTGCTGGCTGCCGCGCACGACCTGGGCCACGTCCTGATGGGCGAGCGGGACCGCCGCATCTCACTGCTCGGCCGCGCCCTCGTCCATGCGGAGACCACGGCCCGGCACAACGTGTACTACGGCGACGGACGCGACTCCTACGACATCGCCGGCCGCGTCGCGCACGAGTCGATCTTCAACACCAACGACGGCAGCTACCGCTGCCCGAGCACCCAGCAGGGATATTCGCCGTTCTCCACCTGGACCCGCGGCCTGGCCTGGGCCGTGCTCGGCTACCCGGAGCTGCTGGAGGTGCTGGCTATATGCGATCCGGACGAGGTGGCCGAGCTGGCCGTCCCCTCGATGGAGTCGCTGGACTCGGCGCGCGCGCGGCTGCTGCAGGCGGCGCGGGCGACCGCCGACTTCCAGATCGCCAACTCGGCCAGCGACGGGATTCCGTACTGGGACACCGGTGCGCCCGGGCTTGCGCAACTCGGCGACTGGCGCAGCCGGCCGGCGGAGCCCGACAATCCGGCCGAGCCGGTGGATTCGTCGGCCGCGGCGATCGGCGCGCAGGGGCTGCTGCGCCTGGGCGCCCTGCTGGCCGGCAGCGACGGCGATGCGGCGCGGCGCTACACGCAGGCCGGCCTGACCATGGCGCGGACCCTGTTCGCGGCTCCCTATGTGTCCGAGGACCCGAGTCACCAGGGTCTGCTGCTGCACGCCGTCTACCACCGTCCCAACGGGTGGGACCACGTGCCGGCCGGCAGCAGTGTGCCCAACGGCGAGGCGTGCATGTGGGGCGACTACCACCTGCTGGAGCTGGCCGTGCTCGTGCAGCGCCTGGGCCGCGGCGGCCGGCTCACCTGGCTGGCTCCGCGCGCCGCCGCCGCCGACACTGGCACGCTACCTTGAAGAAGTTTATCGAAAACTTGACGTAACTATTCAGGCGTAGTGGCAGCCCATGAGTCAGCGTAACCACGACCTGAAGATTGTAAGTTGTCTCGGGCGCTGTACGTGTTCGGCATTGCTGGTCTATTCTCGCGGTCGGGAGGGGCGCAATGGACGCGAGCTTCAAGCTCACGCGCCAAGAGATAGGTGCGGCCTACGATGCTGGCCGAGACGCGGTCATCGCGTTGATCGAGGCTCTCATCGAGCGTTACGAGCAGCGGATCACGGCGCTGGAGCAGGAACTCCAGGAACTGAAGAAGGACAGCCACGACAGCGGCAAACCGCCGTCGCGAGACAGCTTCGAACGCAAGCAACACAGCCGCACGGCCTCTCGCCGGCAGCGAACCGGAAAGCGTCACGGGGGTCAGCCGAACCATCCTGGTGCGACCTTGAGCCAGAGTGAGCATCCCGACCTCGTCACCGTGCACGCGGTGGACCGGTGCGGCTGCGGACGATCGCTGGCCGACGAGCCGGTGGCCGACTACGAACGTCGGCAGGTGTTCGAGGTGCCGCCGCTGGCGGCGCAGGTCACCGAGCACCGCGCCGAGCGCAAACGCTGCCCGGACTGTGGGAAGACCGCGGTGGCCACATTCCCTGAGCCGGTCCGGCAGCCGGTGCAGTACGGCGAGCGGCTGCAAGCGGTGGCCGCATACCTGAAGAACTACGGGTTGCTACCGTATCAGAGGGCGGCCGAGTGGTTCGCGGACCTGTTCTCGATCCCGATCAGCGTCGGCACGTTGGTGAACATCAACGCCACCTGCGCCGAGCGCTTGGCGGGCGTCAGCGAGATGATTCGTGAAGCGATCGGCGGCCAGCCGGTGGTCGGCTTCGATGAGACCGGGATGAGCGTCGACGGCCACCTGCGGTGGCTGCACGTGGCGAGCACGGAGCGGCTGACCCACTACGCCGAGCACGCGAAGCGGGGCAAGCAGGCCGGTGAGGACATCGGCATCTTGCCGAACTTCGCGGGGATCGCGCTGCACGATCACTGGCAGAGCTACTTTCGCTATCAGTGTGGGCACGCGCTGTGCAACGCCCATCATCTGCGCGAGCTGACGTTCGTCGAGGAACAGTACCGCCAGCGGTGGGCCGGTGAGCTCAAGGAGTTGCTGCTGAGGATGAACGCTGCGGTGGACCGTGCGCAGCAGCAGGGACGCCGGCGGCTGTACCGGCCTGAGCGCCGACGATTCGCCGCCGAGTACCGCAGGATCATCAACGCTGGGCTGGCCGCCAATCCGCCGCCGCCTCCGGCGCCACCGGGTACGCCCAAGAAGCGGGGCCGCAAGAAGCAGAGCAAGCCGCGCAATCTCCTGCTCCGGTTGGCCGGCCGCTGGCGATCGGTGCTCGCCTTCATGTACGACTTTCGCGTACCGTTCACCAACAACCAAGCCGAACGGGACCTGCGCATGATGAAAGTTCAGCAGAAGATCTCCGGCACGTTCCGCAGCGCTGAAGGTGCAGCCGCCTTCTGCCGGACCAGAGCCTATATCTCCACGATCCGCAAGAACGGCGGCAACGTGCTCGACGCCCTCAGGTCCGTCTTCGAAGGCCGCCCCATGATCCCTCCCTGCCTCAGACCGTCCGCCACGGCTGAATAGTTACCCTGGCACATTCCTTGAAGGACGAGCGGGCGAGGCACGAAAGCCCGACGTCACGGGGACAAAGGAGTCGAGGGTGTGCCAAGTGGAAAGACACAGGAAGGAGTCGATCCTGCTCGCGGTCGGGGCCGGTCTACTGCTCGGAGCATCGATGGCAGGGGCTAGCGGCGTGAGCGAGGAAGGCTCGGGCAACCTGGTCACGCAGCGGCTTTCCCTTTCCGGCTTCACGGGGATCGAGGTTGCCGGCTCCTGGCAGGTCAGCGTACGTCCCGGACCCTATGACGTGCAGGTCACCGTCGACGACAACGTGGTCGACGATCTGCGCATCGAGGTACGGGGCGATGCGCTGCACTTCGGCCTTCGCCCACAGCTCAGATTGCGGCGCGTCACGCTGCGCGCGGAGGTGACCATGCCCACGCTCCATGCCGTGGGAGTGGCAGGCAGCGGAGTCGCGACGTTCTCGGAGTTCGAGAGTCCGTCTCTACGGCTCAGCGTCACGGGCTCCGGAGACGTGGAAGGCTGGGCGATCGCCGTCGGCGCCCTGGATGCCGGGGTCTCCGGCTCCGGCGACATCACGCTGGAGGGGTGCGCCAGCGAATCCGCCGGCGTCTCGATCACCGGCTCGGGCGACGTCACCCTGCGCGGAGCGGCCGAGGATCAGCCGGCCGGCGACCTGACGCTGCAGATCAGCGGGTCCGGCAGCGCCGACCTGGGCGGATGCGCATTCGCCTCTGCGGAAATCGGAATCACCGGGTCCGGATCGGGCACGCTGACGCTGGGCAGCGGCGACCTCACCGGCAGCATCTCCGGCTCCGGAGAGGTGCGCTACCGCGGGTCTCCGGCGCGGGTGGACGTGCGCACCACGGGCTCCGGCCGCGTGATCAAGGACGGCTGAGCGGCCAGCTCACCCCCGACGGCGCCCGTGATTTCGTTGACATGCTCGGAGGGCACGTGTGACAGTCCCGGACAATCCCAAAAACTGACTGCTACGCGGGCAGGCATGGTTTGGCATGCCCGCCGGTAGCAACCGATCGGAGGTTCTTCTTGAAAAGGAAACTGTTTCTCTCGCTTGTGTTCGCGATTCTCGGAGCGATGCTCTTCGCCGCCGGCACGGAGGAAGGCGCGGGCGGAGACGTCACGCTGACCTATTTGACCTGGCTCACGCAGGGCGAGGAAGACGAGTTGCTGAACCGATTCATGGAGGAAAACCCCGGGATCACGATCGAGGTGGAGGCGATTGACGGAGCCAAGTACGGCGAGATCCTCAGGCTGCGGATGACCGCCGGCGACCTGCCGGACGTGATCACGGCCAAGCAGAACTTCGTCGAGATGTTGCTCAATGAAGGATGGGCGCTGGACATCACGGATGAGCCCGCGACCGCCCTGCTCGACCGGGCTCCGGCCGTCCGCGACTCCCTTACCTACCAGGGGAAGGTGTACTCCGTGCCTCACGAGGCTTCCCTCGGCTACAGCCACATGTACTACAACAAAGTGATTTTCCGGGAGCTCGGTCTGCCGGTTCCGTTCGCCCCGGCGTCGATCGGCGAGCTGGAGTCCGTGCTGGAGACGATCGCGGCAGCCGGCGTCGAGCCGGTGCTGTTCGGCGCGAAGGATCACTGGGTCACCGGGTTCTTCGCGCTACGCTATTTCGAGTCCGCCATGTACGGCGCGCTCGCGGAGATGAACGGGGGGACCCCCATCGAACCGAACGAGGCCTACTACAGCGGCATCGCCAAGCCGTCCGACGCCCTGCGCACCGCCTTCGAGACGCTCAAGCGCTGGCAGGACAGCGGCTGGATTTCGAGAAACAGCCTGTCCATGACGTGGCCGGAGTCATTCGCTCATTTCGCGGCCGGAAACGCCGCCGTATTTCCGCAAGGGTTCTGGGTTCCGGGCATGGACCAGACGCTGCAAGCCGACGCGGAGGTGTTCGAGATCGGCGCCTTCTACATGCCGCAGGACAGCGTGGACGGCAACTACTACGCCACCGGCCTCACGGACAAGATGCTGATGGTGAACGCCAGGTCCGACAACCTGGACGCGGCCAAGGTGCTTCTGAACTGGCTGGGCTCGGAAGAGAACCTCGCTTCCTACCTCAATTCGCGCAAGGCGGGCGGCTTCATTCTCCCGGTCGAAGGCATCGAGCCGCAGCCGGTCTTCGCCGAGTGGAACGAATACCTCACGTCGCTCGAACCGGTGACGCTGCTGACCGTGTTTCCGTTCGTGCCCGGCGACGAGCACACCAACTATGGACAGTTCAGCCAGTCGGTGCTGGCCGGAGCGACGGTCGACGAAGCTCTCAGCGATCTCGATGCGTTCTACGCCGAGCACAGAGGCCAGATCGCCGTACCCGAACGATAGTCGGGCGCCCGGCATTCGGGCGGGGGAGACCGTCGACGGTCTCCCCCGCCGGCCATCCCACACCGCGGTGACCGGAACCAGACCGTCATGAAGCGGACCCCCGGGCTGCGGGGCAAGCTGGAGCGGCGCGACTTCAGAGCAGCCCTGCTCTCGATCGCCATCCCGTTCGTCCTGTTCTTCGCGTTCGTCTACTTTCCGCAGTTGATGAACATCTATCTCAGCTTCACGGACTGGAACGGCTACAGCAGCAGCCTCAGCTTCGTGGGACTGGCGAACTACGCGAAGTTCTTCACCTATGAGCCGATGACGTCCGCGATCGTGAACTCCTTCGTGTTCACCATCAGCGTCACCATCCTCGGTCTGATCACGCAGCTCGGGATGGCCTTGGTCCTGTACCGGGGGATCCGCGGCGTCGGCTTCTTCAAGACGGTCTTCTATCTGCCCCTGCTGTTCAGTTGGGTGATCCAGTCGGTGATCTGGAGCAGCATCCTGCGCTTCAACGGGCTGCTGAACACGCTGCTGGAGTCGATCGGCCTGGAGGTGCTGATACGCGACTGGCTCGGCGAGATCGGCACCTCGATGGCAGCCGTGATCTTCGTGAACACGTGGGCCGGCTTCGGCTACGGCCTGATCATCTTCCTTGCCGGGCTCATGTCGATCCCGCGGGAGATCGAGGAGGCGGCGCAGATCGACGGCGCCTCCGGCTTCCGCGGATTCAGGCACGTCACGCTGCCGTTGATCATGTACTCGGTGACCATCGACCTGTTTCTGGGGATCCGCACGCTGAGCACGTTCGATCTGATCTTCATCATGACCAGAGGGGGGCCGCGTGGATCGACCAGGACGGTCGCACTGGCGATCTACGAGGAGGCGTTCCGCTTCGACCGGGTGGGATTCGCCGCCGCATCCGCCGTTCTCCTTACCTGCATCATAGGAGTCCTGGCGTTCCTTCAGGTGCGGACGACGCGGCGTCTGGAGGTGCAGCATTAGCGCCTCACGGGTCGCGGCGTTGCCCAGCGGAACAGGCGATGCGCTCGGGGTGGCGATCTTCAAATATACGCTCGCCGTGGGTGCCTTGATGGTGATCGGCATCCCGATCCTCTATGGGTTCCTGGGGGCGTTCAAGCAGAACAGCGAGGTCCTCCTCTCCAGGTTCCTGCCCGAGTCCGTGTACTTGGGTAACCTCATGCGCGTGCTCGGCGATCAGAGGGTGCTGCGAGCGGTCGTCAACTCGTTCTACATCTGCCTGTTCTCGCTGATCGTAGGCTGCGTGCTGTGCCTGCTCGCGGCGGTCCCGATCGCCCGGCGCACGGAGCGGATCTTCGGCGTGCTCTACGCGGTCTTTCTGACCTCGATGATCGTCCCCGCGATCGCCAGCTTCGTGACGCTGTACGTCATGATGGCCAGGCTGCGGCTGGTGAACAACACGTCCGCGGTCTCGCTGCTGTACGCCGCCCAGTTCATGCTGCCGATCGGTGTGCTGATCTTCACCAGCTTTCTGAGGACGGTTCCCCTGGAACTCGAGGAAGCGGCGAAGATGGAGGGGTGCGGCTATTTCGGGCGCATCTTCCACGTGAGCACGCCCCTGATCAGGGCGCCGGTGCTGTCGCTCGCCGTCCTGCAGCTCCCGGCAGTGTGGAACGAGTTCCTGATACCGCTCCTCTTCCTGCGCAAGCAGGAGACGAAGCCGCTGACGCTGCTCATCTACAACTTCACAAACGAGCACGAGAGCGACTTCGGCGCGATCTTCGCCCTGATCGTCGTCGGCATGATCGTCCCGCTGGCGCTCTTTCTGGTCGCGCGGAAGAAGATCGAGGAGAGCGTCGGGGCTACGGCCGGTGGCGTGAAGGGCTGAGGCAGCATCTCCGGCTCGGGAGGTCCGCTACCGCGGGGACTCGGGCTCGCCTTCTGTCAGCAATCGTCGCAAGGCACCGAGGGTCTGTTTCGCGACAGAGACCGCGTGGTCGGCATCGTCTTTGGTAGGAGTGCCCAAGGGCAGAAGACCCGACTCCGCCGGGTATCTGCCGCGGTCGATCTCGTCCATGAAATCGATGTCAGCAGGCTGAAGTGGAATAAGCAGCCGATAGTCCTCGGCTATCGCCAGCAGTCGATGGATGTTGTGGATCTTCTCAAGCTCCCAGCCGCGGTCCAGGAGCATGGTCTTGATCGACTTCTCCACGCACTGCTGGGCGTGATAGCACGCGCCGCGGTAGAAGCCGCCGGACAGGAGATGCTCGGCGGCCTTGAGGTCCTCCTCCGCCTGCTGGACCCACGCCTTGATGCCCTCTCTCATGTAGATACAGATTCCTTCGCTGACGATCGTGCGCAGGAATACGCTTCCGCGCCGGAACTCTTGCGCGAACTGGGAGCGGGTGAGCACGTAATGGTCGATTGCGAACGTGCGCTTGAAGGATCTCAGCGCTGTCGTCAGCTCACGAGCGCTGTCGTTTCCCGGCGCGTCGCCTCGGTCCTGCGTCACGACCAGCAGGTCGAGGTCATTACCCGACGAAGTCTGCGCGACCGACCCGAACAGAATGATCTCGATCGGATCGATCGCGTCGACGACCGCGTCACGTACGAGTGAAGCGGTTTCTCGGGTCACCACGGAAGGAAACATACCACGTGACCGCTACCCGGTCGGGCAACAGCGGTCCGGCGCGCCGGTCGGAGACCTGTCGCACTGATCGAGTTGCGGGAGCCGCCCGGAGACGTTGTTCGACGTGGAGGCTCGGGAATCATCGCGGACGCCCCGCCTGCGGTGAGACTCGGGCACCGGCGATGACCATGTTGTAGGCCGGCAGATAGCGGAACAGGATGATGCCGCGACCGCCGGCAGCACCATGAGGTAGAGCAGCGGCCGGCGGCGGACGTCGCTGATCAGCGGATGGCGTTTCTTCCAGGTGCCGGTGAGCTGCGCGTCGTGTTCGACCGAGCCCATCGGCGGACCGCTATCCCGCGTCGGGACCGGGGCGGCCGCCGGCGCCGGGATGCAGGATGTCGCGGACTTCCAGCGGCTGCTGCAGCTCCTGGTTGGCCTGCTCCAGCTTCTGGCGGCTGGAGACCACGCAGACGGAGGCGTGTTCGGACTGCGCCAACAGGTCGCCGAGCGCTTCCTTCACGGCCCGCGGGGTGACGCGGCGCAACGACTCGTAACGTCGCTGCCGGAGCTCGTCCGTGGTGCCGCTCAGGTGGCGCTGCAGCGCCGCTCCGGTCGCCTGTCCGGGTCGGACCGGGCGGAAGTCGCCCTTGGCGGTGGCGATGATGGCGCGGTCGATGTCGAGCTGGCTCCACTCGGCGTCGGCGACGTAGCGGTCCGTGGCGTCGAACACGCCGAGGGTGCGCGCCACGTGCGGGTCGCGGTACGAGCCGAAGGCGGCCCGCGCGGATCGCGCGTCGTAGGAGAAGCTCGCGCCGTAGGCGTTGCCCTTGAAGCGCACCTCCGGCAGCAGGTAGTCCATGCGGATCAGATGGGCTCCCACCCGTAGCGGCGCCTCGGCCGGGTCGGAGGCGTGCGGCGCCGGGATCACCTTGGCGCAGTGGGCGACCTGGATCGGGCCGGCCAGCCCGGCACGCGCAGGCGGCAGCGGGGCGAAGCCGGTGGGGGTGGCGACGACCGGGGCGGCCGGCATCGACGCGATCCAGGAGGCCAAGGCCGTGGAGGCGAGTTCGAAGGCGGCGTCGCCGCCGGTGAAGCTCACCGCCAGCCGGTCGCGGTTCAGCAGGAAGTCGCGGATCGACTCGATCCGCCCGATCAGCGCGTCGGCGTGATCGTCGAACGCGCCCGCGACCTCTTCGCACTGGTCGAGTTGCGGGAGCCCGCCCATCAGGTCGTGCAGATAGCCGTCCTCGCTCATGCCGCGTGCCGCGTAGGTCTGGGCGGTGCCCAGGCCCTGATGCACCAGTTGGGTGCGGAAGCGGGAGCGCGTCTGCACCATGACCTCGCGCAGCCGCTCGCGGTCCCCGGGATCGACCTCGAACAGCAGGTCGCGCAGCAGCTCCAGCGCCGCCTCCATCTGGTCGTCCAGCGCCTTGACGCGAACGGTGAGCCGCCAGACCCGTCGCTCCGGCTCCTCGGCATGCCAGCCGATCCCGGTCGAGGCGGCGATGCCGCCGGTGGTGGCCGCCGATCGCCGAGCGATCGCCGCGTAGTCCTGTCCGGCGGCGCCGAGCTTGCGCAGCGCCGACGTGTAGCGCGGCACGAAGGGCCAGAGCTCCGCCGGCAGCCCGACCAGGTCGAACGATATCGCCAGGTAGTTGACGCCGTTGGCGTAGACGTCGTTGCGCAGGAGGTCGACCCCGCCGACGTCGTGCACGGCGGTGTCGATGTGCGTGATCTCGCCCGGCAGATCGCCCACCGCAAGCTGCGGCAGCCGCGCCAGCGCCTCCGGGCTGTTGGGCTGGCTGTTGCTGCGCTGCAGCGCGGCCGCCTCCTCGGCGATCCGCCGGGTATCCCCGTCGGAGAGGCCCCCGCGCAGCGTGCGCATCCGCTCCGTGAAGGCAGTGTCGGTGCGTTCCTGCATCTCCGGATCGGGACGCAGGCGGATGCGGAGGCGGTGCGGATTGGCAAGCAGCCGTTCGCGGATCATCCGCTCGAAGAGCTTCGGATCGTCGCGGTAGCGCTGCCGGAACGCCTCCAGGTGCTCGCCCAGCCGCAGGAACGTCAGGGGGTCCATGCCGTAGATCCACGCGTCCAGGACGCGGTCCAGCATGTGCAGCGGGTACATGGGCTGGATCTCCTGGTAGTGGTAGGTGGCCTGCTGCAGTGCGGTGTCGACCTGCTCGGCGGTCACCCCGTTCTCGGCGATGTCGCCCAGGGTGGACACGACTAGGTCCGTGAACCGCTCCGTGCGGTCGGCCTCGCTGTCCTTGATGCCCACGGCGAAGGCGATCTCCCGCCCCAGCGGAAACGCTCCCGAGGAGACCAGGTCGGCGCCGATGCCGCTGTCGATGATCGCCTTGCGCAGCGGCGCCGCCTCGTGGCCGAGCAGGATCGTGTCCAGCAGGTACCACTCGATCCCGGCATCGACGTCGGTGGCGTCGGCCGTCAGCCAGCCCAGAAACAGGTAGGTCTTGCCGTCCGTGGCCTCGCCCGGGCCGATCGGATAGGTGTCGTCGAAGTGGCGCGGCTCCGACCAGCGCGGCTGCAGGCCCAGGTCGATCGCGGGCGTGGCGCTGGTCAGGCCGGAGAGCCGTGGGCTGAGGAAGTCCAGGTAGTCCCGCGTCGGGATATCGCCGTACAGGAAGAAGTAGGCGTTGCCGGGCTGATAGTGGTCGGCGTGGTAACGGCGAAAGACATCGTAGGTGAGGTCCGGGATCGATTCCGGCTCGCCGCCGGAGGAGCGGCCGTAGATGGTGTCCGGCAGCAGCTTGCGCATGGCGCTGCGGTACAGCCGAGCCAGCGGGCTGGAGTAGGCGCCCTTCATCTCGTTGTAGACGATGCCGGTCACCGCCAGCGCCCCGGTCGGGTCGTCCGGATCGGCCGGGGCCAGGTGGTGGCCTTCCCGTTTGAAGGAGTCCTCGGTGAGCAGCGGATGGAACACCGCGTCGAAGTACACCTCGGCCAAGTTGAACAGGTCCTTGCGGGTATTGCTGGCCACCGGGTAGTAGGTGCAGTCCGGCGCGGTCATGGCGTTGATGAAGGTGGCCATGCTCATCTTCAGCATCTCGAAGAACGGCTCGCGCACCGGGAAGCGCCGTGAGCCCGCCAGCACCACGTGCTCGAGGATATGCGGCAGCCCGGTGTCGTCCGGCGGCGGCGTGGGGAAGTTGATCGAGAACAGGTTCTCCGGGTCGTCGCAGTGCACGTGCAGGATGCGGGCGCCGCTGGCCCGGTGGTCGACTCGATAGGCGCGGCCCCGCACCTCCGGTACGGGATCGACCGACCGGACGGTGAAGCCGTCGATCGCCTCGCCGGCGGCGTGCAGGGCTTGGGGAATGGCAGGCATGACGGGCGCAATCATACCCGACGCGGGCGCCGGCTCAGCCCTCGCTTTGCGGTGCGATGCTCCGGTAGGCGCCGCCGAAGAACAGCAGCGGATCGCCGCCTCCGGAACCGGTGCTGGCCGCGTCTCCGGCGACGATCCGGCCGACGAATATCTCGTGGTCGCCGCCCGGCAGCCGATCGGTCAGCCGGCAGTCCACCCACGCCAGCGCGTCGCGGAACACCGGCGCGCCGGTTTCGGCGGTGCGCAGCGCGACGCCCTCCAGGCTCTTGGGGCCGGGGGTGGCGAAGCGCTGGGAAAGGTCTTCCTGGTCGCGGCGCAGGATGCTGACCGCGAAGGCCGCCGATTCGGTCAGCCGCTCGCGCATGGCGTTGCGCAGGTCGACGGCGAACAGGATCAGGGGAGGAGAGAGCGACAGCGACAGGAGCGAGTTGGCGGTCATCGCCCAACCCGCGGCTCCCTGTCCGGTCGTCACCACAGAGACGCCCGTGGCGAACATGCCCATGATGCGGCGCTGCTCGCGGGAATCGAAGTCCGGCATCGGCTGCTCCTCTACTGTATGGCCGAGACGAGCGTGTCGAGTCCAGCGGCCGGATCGGAACCCAGGTCGACGCGGAGCACGCGCCGGCCGGCGTCGAGCAGCGCCTGCCGGTCGCCGAGCGCCTGCGCCTCGATCAGCACCCCGAACGACAGCGAGCTCTCCTCTGCGCCGGCCCGGTCCGGTATCGGCAGGTCGTCCGCGCAGCCGGCCGTGAGCTGCATGAACGCGCCGGTTCCGGCGTCGCCCTTGTGGAGCTGACCGGTCGAGTGCAGGAACCGCGGGCCGTAGCCGCAGGTCGTGGCAACGCCGCCGGTGATCTCCAGGATGCGCCGCCGCAGCCGGTCCAGCGCCGCGTCGGTTGCGGGCGCCGGCGCCACGTAGGCGTGCAGCGCCACGTACCCGAGCGGTCCGTCCGACTCCGGCGGCCGCAGGAACGCCGCGAGTGCGCCGGGCACGTCCGCCGCGGCACCGCCGTACACGGTGAGGCCGTCGAGGGCCGCCGTCGGGGTCAGGACCGGCAGAGAGCCGGTGTCTCGGTAGGCGTCGACCATGCTCCGCGCCCTCGCCTTGGCCGACTCCACGTTCGGCTGGTCGAAGGGGTTGATGCCCATCACCGCGCCGGCCACGGCGGTGGCGATCTCCCACCGGTACATGACCGCGCCCAGCTCGTCGGGCGAGTCCAGGACGCACTCGGCCACCGGGTGGCCGGCTTCGGCCAGCGCATCCAGGCCTCCGGCCGGCTCGGTGCTCAGGCGATGGCCGACGAACACCCGGTCCTCGGGATAGCGGCGTGCGTCGAGCTCCATCTCGCCCTCCACGGGCAGGATGCCGCGGCCGTCCTTGCCGGTGCTCTCCGCGATGAGCTGCTCGATCCAGGCGCCCAGCGGAGCCAGGCTCTTCGAGGAACGCAGCATCATCTTGTCCCGCCCGGATCGCTCGGCGGCGCCCAGCAGCGCGCCCAGCGCGACCCCGGCGCTGTCCCCGATCGGCTGCACGGCCTCGGCCGCGGCGGCCTCCAGCAACCGTGAGACGTCCACGCCCATGAGCGCCGCCGGCACCAAACCGAAGTTGGACAGCGCCGAGTAGCGGCCGCCCACCTCCGGGTCGCCGTACATCAGGTGCGCCGCCCCGAGCTCGCGGGCCTCGCGCTCCAGGCCGGAGCCCGGATCGGTGATCGCCACCACGCGCGCCTGCGCCGCCGCGCGGCCGAGCTCGCGGTCCAGCCACGTGAACAGGTGCCGGAACAGGCTGATCGTCTCCACCGTGCCGCCCGACTTGGTGGCGACCAGCACCAGCGTCCGCTCGGGCGGCGCCTCGGCCACCGCGGCGCGCACGGCGTCGGGATGCGTGCTGTCCAGCACGCGCAGGTTCAGGTATCCGGGGCGGCTGCCCAGCACGCGGCCGAACACCTCGGGCGCCAGGCTCGAGCCGCCCATGCCCAACAGCAGCGCCCGGGTCAGGCCGGCCGCCCGAGCGTCGGCGACCACGCGCTCGATCGCGGGCAGCTCGGCGCTCATCGCCGTGGGAAGCGTCAGCCACCCCATGCGGTCGGCGATCTCGGTCGGGTCGGGACCCCAGACCGTGTGGTCGCGCGCCCGCAGCCGGTCGCCGATCCGTTCGGCGCCCAAGCGCTCCCGGCAAGCCCGAACCTCCGCCGCGAGGGAGGATGGGTCGCAGTGGAACGTCAAGCGGCCAGCTCGGACCGTTTGTGCTCGACCGACGCGAGCAGCGCGTCGAAGGATTCCGCGAACGCGGCGACGCCGGCCTGCTGCAGGTCGGCCGTCACGCTGTCCAGGTCGACGCCGGCGCCGGCAAGCCCGTCGATGTGGCGCCGCGCTTCGTCCACGCCCGCGGTCAACGTGACGGCGGCCGTGCCGCCGGCGCGGAACGCGTCCAGCGTCTCCGGAGGCATCGTGTTGACGGTGTCGGGCCCGATCAGGTCGTCCACGTACCTGGTGGCCGGGTAGGCCGGGTTCTTGGTGCTGGTGCTTGCCCAGAGCAGGCGCTGCACGCGGGCGCCGGCCGCTGCCAGATTCTCCCAGCGCTCTCCGGAAAAGATCGACTGGTAGGCCGCGTAGGCGATCCTGGCGTTGGCGACCGCCGCCGTGCCGAGCAGGGGCGAGCCGTCCGGCAGGGCGTCGTCGACCGCCGTGTCCACGCGGCTCACGAAGAACGACGCCACGGAGCCGATGCGGTTCACGGCGTGGCCGCCGGGCACGGTGGGTCCGTGTGCGGCCAGCGTGGTCAGGCCGTCCAGGTAGGCGGCTGCCACCCGGCGATAGCCGTCCACGGAGAACAGGAGCGTGACGTTGATGTTGATCCCGGAGCCGATAAGCTCGGCGATCGCGGGCACTCCGGCCGGGGTGCCGGGCACCTTGATCATCAGGTTCGGGCGGCCGACCGCCGCCGCCAGCCGCCTGGCCGCGGCAACCGTTCCCCGCGTGTCGTGGGCGAGCGCCGGGCTCACCTCCAGGCTCACGAACCCGTCGCGCCCGTCGAGGCGGTCGTAGGTCGGGCGCAGCTCGTCGCACGCGCGCGCGATGTCCGCGATCGCCAGCGCCTCGTACGCTTCTTCGGTGGACGCGTCCCGTGGCACCTCGCGGAGTTGCTGGTCGTAGTCGTCGCTCTCGCCGATCGCCTTCTGGAAGATGGTGGGGTTGGACGTGACCCCGCGCACGCCCTCGGCCACCAGCCGGGAAAGGCCGGCGTCGCGCAGGAAGCTGCGCTGGATGAAGTCAAGCCAGACCGCCTGGCCCAGTTGCGTCAGATCGTGTGGTGTCGGCACCGCCGTTCTCCTTGGTTGATTACCGCCACATGGTACCGCGCGCGCTCGATGGCAGTCATGCGGCGGACCCGGACCGGGACATCTTCGAGCCGCTGTTTCGCAAACGATCATTCTTGCGTGGATCGGCCGGCGCGGGTAGGCTCGATTGATGAAGCCGCAGTCCGCCCGACCCCGCTACCTCGACGCCATCACGGCGCTGTTCGTGACCACGCTGGTGGTTTCGAACATCATCGCCGGCAAGCAG
The DNA here is from genome assembly GCA_965208175.1 of Spirochaetia bacterium. Classification (GTDB taxonomy): domain Bacteria; phylum Spirochaetota; class Spirochaetia; order SZUA-6; family Bin103; genus CATQHW01. The sequence continues at coordinate 1,721,665 of CBDBOG010000003.1, forward strand.
GTCGCCTTCACCGCGACCATCGTCCTGCCCGCCGCGGTGATTCTGTTCCCGCTGACCTACATCCTCGCGGACGTGCTCACCGAGGTGTACGGCTACCAGCGCTGCCGCCGGGTGATATGGATCGGCTTTCTCTGCAACGCCGTGGCAGTCATCGCCATCGCGATCGGCGGCTGGCTGCGGCCGGCCGGATTCTGGGACGGCCAGGACGCCTACATGCGCACCTTGGGCGCGGTCCCGCGCATCGTGGCGGCATCGTTCCTGGCCTACCTCGCCGGCGAGTTCGTCAATTCGTTCGTGCTCGCCAAGCTCAAGGTGGCCACCTCGGGCAGGATGCTGTGGCTGCGTACGATCGGCAGCACGGTGGTCGGCCAGTTGATCGACTCCGGCGTGTTCATCACGGTCGCCTTCATCGGCGTGTTCCCTGCCGGCCAGGTGCTGCAACTGATCGTGGCGCAGTGGCTGTTCAAGGTCGCCTACGAGACGGTCGCCACGCCACTGACCTACGCCGTGGTGGGCTGGCTGAAGCGGAGCGAGGGAGTCGACCACTTCGACACCGGGACCGACTTCACGCCGCTTCGCGTGGGCGTGCCTTCCCGTGGCTGAGGATTCGCCGGCAGGCGACGAGCTGACCCTGCTGGGCGCGGCGGGCGTCGCCCAGCCGTCCCGGAAGCTGGAGACGTTCCCGAACCGCAGCCCGGACCGACCCTACCTGGTGAGCCTGGAGTGCCCGGAGTTCACCTGCGTGTGCCCGATGACCGCTCAGCCGGACTTCGCCACCATCTCCATCCGCTACATCCCCGACCAGCGGGTCGTGGAGTCCAAGTCGCTGAAGCTGTACCTGTGGTCCTACCGCAACGAGGGAACGTTCCACGAGCACGTGACCAACCGCATCCTCGACGACCTGGTCGCGGCGCTGCAGCCCGTCGCCTGCGAGGTGACCGGCGCCTTCAGCGTGCGCGGCGGCATCTCCATCACCGTCCGTGCCTCCTTCGAGCAGCCCGGCTCGGGCGGCTGGTCCGTACTCCCCGCTCGCCCGGAAGCGGGCCATGGCTGACTCAGCGAATCGCTCCGCGTCACTGGAGTTACAGCAAGCGCTCGGCCCGCTTCGAGATCAGTTGCTCGACATCAGCAAGCGCAATCGGCTGGTCAACACGCCGGTCGACAACAAGCGAGCCAAGCAGATCAGAGTCGTGGATGCCGACGCCGATCAGATCTTCGACGTTCTCTACCGAAAACGCCGGAGGATGCACTTTGAGCCAGCGAGGGAGATAGACGACCAACTAGGCTTCGATAACGCTGGCGCGGAGTCAATGCGGCTTGCTCCGATGGCGCTTCCATCGTCAGGAGTACGAACGGAGCGAGTCGAAACGAAGCTGCAGACGACCATGAACCCGGACCAACTGAATCGGCGGCAGTTGGCGCTGTACCGCGACGCCCGCTTGCTGGAGGAAGAGCAGGGCGCGAGTATTCTCTTTCTCGGTCTGGGTTTCCTCCGGTGGCGGGAAGACGATGCTTCCGCGCGGGACTTCCACGCTCCGCTCATCCTCCTTCCGGTGGATCTCTCCCGAAGCACGGGGAGAACGCAGTTCACAGTGCACCTACGAGAACAGGATCTGGAGCCGAATCTGTCATTGCGAAGTCTCCTACACAATGATTTCGCGATCGATCTCCCAGATCTTCCCGAAACCGATGACTGGAGACCGTCAGATTACTACCGCAGCATAGAACCGTCGATAGCACTCCGGCCAGGCTGGGTCGTAGAGCGAGACATCCCAATTCTCGGTTTCTATTCGTTCGCCAAGTTCATCATGTGGCGCGACCTGCACGACGATGACTTGATCGGGCGTTCTGCCGTGGGCCACGGATTGATCGAACGTCTCTTGGGAAGCGGTTTCGAGCCCGATGACAGCCTTAGCCGACAAGAGGAAAACCTTGATGTGCGCTTCTCCGACCCCCGACAGCTGGGCCACGTCCTGGATGCCGACTCCAGCCAGACCGATGTGATCGAGGCAGCCCGCGAAGGGAAGAATCTGGTGGTTCAGGGGCCGCCGGGTACGGGTAAGTCGCAGACGATCGCCAACATTATCGCCGTGGCTGCTCGGGATCGGAAGACGGTGTTGTTCGTGGCGGAGAAGAGAGCGGCGCTGGAGGTGGTCCATGCCCGGCTTGAGCAGTGCGGCCTCGGGTCTCTCTGCCTTGAGCTGCACTCTCGAAAAGCTAATCGGAAGATGGCCCTGGCGGAACTAGAGAGGACTCTCGACGAGGGGCGGCCTCAGGCGGTGAACGAGGCCGAGTACGACGAGCTTCGTCGGCTCCGGGACGAACTCAATGTCTACACCGACCGATTACATCGTGTCGATGGAGGGAGCGGAGAAACGCCCTACCGAATCATCGGCGAACTCGCAAAGTTGAGGGCCACAGGTTGTCCGTTGCCGGACGGCGGCTTGGTGGCGAGCGTGGCATCATGGAACCGTGAGGAGTTTCGACAGCGACTCGAACGTGTCCACGAGCTTGCCGAACTGACGGAGCGATGTGGTCGGGAAACGACTCACATCTGGCGGGGCGTCCGGCGGCGGCTCACACCGATGGATCGAGACAGGCTGGGCGTCACCCTCGACCAAGGGCTCCGCTTGCTCAATAACCTGGGCGAGGCGCTTGACCAGGCCGCCGCTGCGACTTCCATCGGGTCCACCGGCATGCATTCGCTGGAAGCTTCAGTAGCCGCGGTGGAGGCTCGGCTTGACGCTCTCCATGAGATGCCGGAGCTGGTTCCGGTTCTGCTGCGGTCTGGTGTACTGAGAGAACAGCTGACGAGAGCGCGGACAGCCGTGAGGATGGTCTCGCTGTTGCAAACCAAGCGCGATGACCTGCTGAAGGATGTGACTCCCAACGCGCTCAACGACCCTTGGGGTGATGTCATCAGCATGCTTCGCACCCATGGGAGTTCTCCATTCCAGTGGCTCAACCGGGCGTACCGCCGGGCACTGGCTCGGCTCCGCTCAGCACACCGTCAAGAGTTGCCGCGGACGACCGATGAGCGAATCGTGCTGGCTCGTCGCATTCTCGATCTACAACTCGAACGCCGCGATCTGGCGCAACATAGTGACTTCGCAAACGACGCGTTTGGCAGGTATTGGCTTGGTGAGGACACCGACGGGCAAGTCCTGGATGCAGCGATTCAGTGGATTGAGGCGCAGAAACAAAACCATGTGGATACTCTCAAGACAGAAGTCGATCGATGCCCGGAACGGGGGCGTCTCGCCGAAATCACCCAGTACCTGCGGAGTGCGCACGCGAAGTGGCGTACATGCTGGCAGTCCATCGTCGACACACTTGACGTGTGTTCGCGTGACGCGTTCAACCTCGATTCGGTCACGGATGTCGCCCTTCCAACAGTTCGGGACCGACTCCTAGAGTGGCAACGTGATCGAGATGGGCTCGACAACTGGCACCGTCTACAGGCCGCCGCCCGCGCATGTGAGGAGATGGGTCTGAGCGAGTTTCGGGCCCGATTGGGGGATGGGCGCCTGGGCGCGGCCCTTGCCAAAGACACGCTTCGGTATGCCTGGGCGGAAGCCGTGTGGAGGCGGATCACTAAGGACGATCCTGAGTTGGAACAGCTCGACGGCGACGAGCGAACCGCGAAGGCAAATGCGTTTCGTCGTGCAGACAATAGGCTGAAGGAAGCGGCCGCGCGCGAAATCGCGCTGATCCATAACCTCTCGCTACCTACTGGTTCAGCTGGGCAGATGGGCGTCGTGCGCGGAGAAATCAGCAAGAAACGGCGCCATTTGGCGCTACGTACCTTGCTCGACAGAGCTGGGGATGCGGTCACCAGGATCAAGCCCGTCTTTCTCATGAGTCCGATCTCAGTGGCCCAGTTCCTGAAACCAGGAGGTCTCACCTTCGATGTTGTCGTAATCGACGAGGCGAGCCAGGTGCGCCCGGCTGATGCGCTAGGCGCAGTAGCCCGTTCCCGTCATCTCATCGTGGTGGGAGATGCTAAACAGCTCCCACCCACGTCCTTCTTCGATCGCCAAGTGGAGGGGGATGATGACGACGGCGACGAGGCGGATGATGTCAAGTATCGGGCAAGTCAAGCCGCGGATATGGAGAGTATCCTCACTTTATGCACAGCTAGGACCGTTCCCGAAGCACCGCTTAGCTGGCATTATCGCTCGCAACACGACTCTCTTATCGCCGTGTCTGATCGCACGTTCTATGGGGATCGGTTGATATATCCGCCGAGCCCAGAGCGGGCGGCACAGGGCCAGGGGCTCACCTTCACCAAAGTGAATGGGGAGTACCGCAGCAAGAAGAGAGATAACCCACACGAGGCTCGGACGGTGGCGAATGAGGTGCTGCAACACGCTCGAAACCACCCGCATATGACCCTCGGGGTAGCTACGTTCTCTATTGCTCAACGCGACGCCATTCTCAATGAATTGGAGGCGTTGCGTAGAGACCACCTGGAGCTCGAGGCTTTCTGCCGTGAGGAGGTGGCGGAGGACGCGCGCGAACCTTTTTTTGTGAAGAACCTGGAGAGCGTGCAAGGTGACGAACGTGATGTGATCTTCGTATCGGTAGGATACGGAAGGGATGAGGGCGGTTCTCTGGCTCAGAGATTTGGTCCGGTGTCACAGGAGGGAGGTGAGAGAAGGCTCAATGTCCTGTTCACGCGAGCGAAACGACACTGTCGAGTGTTCTCATCGATCACACACGATGACATCCGTGCAGATATTGCGAGAAATGCCGGTCCGCGTATCCTAAAGAGATTCTTACAGTTCGCGCAGACTGGCGAAATGGAGTTACCCGTCGTTACTGGGCGGGGGGCCGAAAGTCCGTTTGAGGAAGCGGTTGCAGCGACGTTGCGAAGTCACGGATATGTAGTCGACGAGCAGATTGGTGTGGACCGATTTCGGATTGACCTTGCAGTGCGTGATCCGGAGAAAGAGGGTCGATTTCTGCTCGGGATCGAGTGCGATGGAGCACGCTACCACTCGGCACGTTGGGCGCGGGAGCGGGACCGCCTGAGACAAGAGGTGCTGGAGCGAAAGGGGTGGATCATTCATCGGATATGGAGTACGGATTGGTTTCAGAGACCGGAGAGCGAAACGAGGAGGGTGCTGGCGGCGGTCGCCGACGCCAGGGCACGTATATACAAAGATGAAGGGGATTCGGTTTCGAGATCGCGAGAGCACGTGGAGGCGACCAGTCGGGAGAGAATCGTCGTTCCTCGGGAAAGATCCGCAACGCGATCCGGGCCGCAGGCTGAACCGTATCGCGAAGCGAGTTTCAAGCTGATCGACAAGAGAACTGGAAAGAGGGTTGCCTCGCCGAGATCCGTTGTTGGCGACTTGCACAGCGCGTCGGCGGTGCTTCTGGAGCGGTGTCTGATGAGGGTCGTCTCCGTGGAAGGTCCAGTTCATATCGATGAGGTTGCCCATCGCTTGAGTCGGCTATGGGGTAACGGAAGGACGGGGACAAGGATTCGCGATCGCGTTGCTCGGGCTGCGGATGAAGCGGTGGGCCGGGGTGACATTTCGCGTAGTGGGAACTTCCTGCAGTCGTTGACTCGTCGAGAGGTAGTTGTAAGGGATCGCAGCGAAGTGAAGTCGCAAACGCTGAGGAAGGTCGAGATGCTGCCACCGGAGGAAGTAGACCAAGCTATCATGCTGGTGGTTGCGAGTAGCGTATCGCTAAGCGTTGCCGACTGTGCTGTGCAAGTGGCGCGGATGTTCGGCTTCAAGTCGACGAGTGGAGATCTTCGTAGAGTCGTAGAGAGGCGGGCGACGAGGCTGGCATCGGTGGGCCGATTAGCCGGCAACGGAGAGGAAATTCGACTCGGAGTCACGGCTGAGCCGCCGTGCCCTGCCGGCTGTGGACCTCTCAGTCCTGCGGGTGGGCGCCAGTGGGCGTGCTCAACCTGCGGGCGAACGCTCGGTAGCGTGGCGGTGCATGAGCATTTGAGCAATCTTGTTTCTGATAGCGAAGGCGCAAGGAAGACGCGTGCGCAGGGGGCAAACGCTCCGGACGGTGCGGAGCTGAGGCGCTGAGCCATTGTGCCGCCAGTATCGCACCCCTTCAAGAAAGGAGCCTTGGTCGTTCTGATGAACTATAATGACCACGCGCCTCCTCATGTCCACGTGAAGTATCAAGGCGATGTCCGCAGCCACCGGATCGAGATCAGAAGCAGAAAATGGCTCAGACCGGGAAGCGCGTTGCCGCGTCCATTGCGAAGGATGATCGAGGCTTGGGTCGAAGCTCACGAAGCAGAGCTCCTTGAGCAGTGGAATGGAGTCCGGCAGGGACAGCCGATATCTATCGTGGGGTAGTGACGTTATGAATTGGCAAGAGTGGCACGCTGTGGCCGACGATGAAGGCAGATGGGATCGTCATCAGGAAAGGGGGGTCCTGAAAGCTGAACACGTCGCTCAATTCGTGTTGCGGGTGTGGTTTGAGGAGGACTTGGACGTTTCCATCTATGAGCTGGACTTTCGTCCGTTGTTCGTCGACGAGAATCCCGGTGGCGTGTTCGAGTTGTTGAGAGACGAGGAACGGTTTCGGCAGGTGCTCGGAGACTATGCGCTGATCTGGCCCAATCCCGAGAGCGGTGCGTATGACGAGCATGCAATCGATCTGGCTCCCGAGTGTGTGCGCTTTTTCTGTGAGCGGTATGGAAAGCGAGTCAAGCGCGCACACCAGGAGAGGGTGGCCTGAGTCGTTCCTCGAGCTCCACAGAACTCGTTGTCCGCGGCGGGCTGGTGTTCGACGGCACCGGCGCTCCGCCGGTGGAGGCGGACGTCGCGGTGAGCGGCGGGCGGGTGGCGGAGGTCGGGCGCATCAGCGGCCGGGCCCCGGTCGAGATCGACGCATCAGGCCTCGCGGTGGCGCCGGGGTTCATCGACATCCACAGCCACTCCGACTATACGCTGCTGGTCGATCCGCGGGCGGTGAGTGCCGTGCACCAGGGAGTGACCACCGAGGTGGTCGGCAACTGCGGTCACGGCTGTTTTCCGATCAGGGATCGGCTGCTGTCGTCGCGCATCATCTACGGCTTCGACGGGCAGGTGCCGATCGACTGGTCCACGCCGGCGGCGTACCTGGAACGGCTGGAGCGGGCGCGCCCGGCGGTCAACGTGATGACGCTGGTGCCCAACGGCCAACTGCGCCTGGCGACGATGGGGCTGGAGGACCGCCCGGCCGGCGAAGCCGAGGTGGCGGCCATGACGCACCTCCTGGAAGAGGGCATGGACGCCGGGGCCTGGGGCTACTCGACCGGCCTGGAGTACGCCACCGAACAGGGCGCCCGCGAGCCCGAGATCACCGCGCTGGCGGCTGCCGCGGCCCGGCGCGGCGGGCTCTACGCGACCCACACCCGCGATCGGGACCAGGACGCAGTCGGAGCGGTGGAGGAAGCGATCCGCACGGCCCGCGCCGCCGGTGCCAGGCTGCAGGTCTCCCACCTGGCGCCGCGCAGCGGCCCCGACCACACTGCCCGCTGCGTCGATGCGGTGGACGACGCGCGGGCCGCGGGCGACGACGTCGCGTTCGACATGCACACCCGTCTCTACGGCCTGACCTTCCTGTACGCGATGCTGCCGCATTGGCTGCTCGGCGAGAGCCCGGAGAGCCAGGCGCGCCACCTGGGCATGCGCGAGTCGCGCGAACGTATCCGCGCGCATCGCTCCATCATCACCGGGCTCGGGGACTGGGGCCGCGTGTACCTGCTGGACAACGAGGTGTGGCCGGACCTGGCACGCCTGGACTTCGAGGAAATCGGCCGCCGCCGCGGATCGGGCGCGTTCGACGCCGCCTGCGACCTGCTCAGGGACAGCGTCGGCGCCGACAGGGCGCCGATGGTGATCATGCGCAGCTACACGCAGGAGATGCAGGAGTCGGTGTTCGCGCACGAGTTGTGCGTGCCGGGGTCCGACGCGACCGCCCTGGCCCCGGACGGCCCGCTGGCGGGCTCGGCGTTCATGGGCGCCTATGGCTGGGCCGCCTGGTTCTGGCGCTTCATGGTGTGCGACAGCGCGCGCCTGACCCCGGAGGCCGCCATCCACAAGCTCAGCGGCCAGCCGGCGGACATCCTCGGCCTTGCCGATCGGGGCCTGCTGAGACCTGGCATGCGGGCGGATCTTGCCGTCTTCGATCCCGGCAGCTTCGCGGACACGGCGACGACGTTCGAGCCCAACCAACTCGCCACCGGCATGCGCCACGTGGTGGTCAACGGCACGATCACCCTCCGGGACGGGTCACTGACCGGGAAACGGGCGGGCCAGGTGCTGCGCAGGCGGTGAGAACCGAGCGATCTCCCGATCAGGAATCCTCGCCGGTCTCCCGGTACAGGAGAGCCGTGCTGGCGGCCAGGACCTTGTCGTAGGCGGCCAGCGCGCCGGGGTCCATGTCGGCCTTCGGTATCGGCTCCAGGTCGAAGTGGCCGTAGCGGTCCTCGCCCCGCACCAGGGTGGCGGTGTCGCGCATGCCGGAGGTCTGGCGAATGGAGGTGGGGACGTAGCGAACGGCGATGCCGATCCGGCGGTCGCCGCGCGCCGCCGGCGCCGAGCCGTGCACGATGAGGACGTGGTGGAGGGACATCTGCCCCGCCTCCAGCGTCAGGTCGACGGCCTCGCTCTCGTCCACCGCGACGGAGACCTCCTGGCCTCGGGTGAGCAGGTTCCGGTCGTCGACCGTGTCCGTGTGCGGCATCTGTCGAGCCGATTGGGAGCCGGGAATCACGCGCATGCAGCCGTTGTCGGGGGTGCTGGGCGACAGGGCGATCCAGGCGGTGACTACCTCGTCCGAGGACAGGCCCCAATAGGTGGCGTCCTGGTGCCAGGACACGAACGCGCCGTCGCCGGGGTTCTTGATGAACGCGTTGCTGGTCCAGCACAGCAGGTCCGGGCCCAGGATCTCGGCCACCGGGGCCAGAACCCCGGGGTGGCGCACCAGCTCGGAGAGCCATGCCAGCGCCACGTGGCCCTTGTGGCGAAGGATCGCGGGTGCCCGCTCCGGCTCCGCCTCCTCGAAGGACTCCAGCTTCGCTCGGAAGGCGGCCGCCTCCGCGAACGACAACGCCGGCACCGGACACAGGTAGCCCTCATGGGCATAGCGTTCGCGTGCCGTCATGGGTCGATCATCCTACCATCAGCGCACGCTGGCAGCGCAGGGAGGATGCATGACAGATCGCGACCGCTACGAGTCAGGCCGCCGAGTGCTCTCGAAGATGCTCGGCGAAGCCGCCGCAGAGGCTTCCACGGAGAACATGCGCGCACTTCATCCCGAGTTCGAGCGACTGGTGATGACGCAGGTGATGCACGACCTGTACGGCCGTCCCGGGCTGGACATCAGGATACGCCTGCTGTGCACGATCGCGGCGCTGACGGTGCTCGGCCGGCCGGAGCAGATCGACGTTCACATCGACCGGGCGCTGGGCTCCGGATGCACGAAGACGGAGATCGAGGAGGTCATGCTGCAGATGAGCGCGTTCGGAGGATTCCCCGCGGCGTGGGACGCGCTGGCCGTGCTGCGCGACAAACGGGACGGTTCTACCGCCAGGGAACCATGAAGACCCCGGCCTCCGTGGTACGATGCAGGGCCGCCACGTGGCGGCGATACGCACGGTGAGGAGGCCGCGGTGATCAAGCGGATGGAGAAGAAGTCGGAGTTGCCGGCCGACTGTTACATCTACAAGCACTCGAGCGCCTGCCCGGTGTCGGCGGCGGCGGCGCAGGTGGTGGAGAGCACGGCGTTCGATCTGCCCGTCTACTGGGTGAACGTGATCGAGCAACGCAAGCTGTCCAACCAGGTGGCGAAGCGCTATGGCGTCCGGCACGAATCGCCGCAGCTCCTGAAGATCGAGCAGGGGAGCGCCACGACCGTCCTGAGCCACCACCAGATCTCGCCCGCGCAGCTCGCGCAGACCCTCGGCGGCTGAGGGGCGGCTTCGTGTACGTGGGAACGCAGTTCGGCTGCCGGAACGACACCGACATCGAGGTGTTGGCCCAGCTCGGCGTCATGCACGTGGACCAGATGCCGACGGAGCCGTGGGAGGAGTGGACGGCCGATACGCTGAAGGCACTGCGCGAGCGCTTCGGCCGGTACGGGATCGAGCTGGAGATGATCCACGTTCCGCTCGGATCGCGGAGCGCGTTCGTGAACGCCGCCGGCGCGATCTTCCTGGGGCCGAGCGACGCGCGTGACCGCCAGATCGAGCGCATGTGCGAGACGGTGCGGATGGCCGCCGAGGCGGGGCTGCGCGGCCTCAACTACAACGTCACGCTGCTCGGCCACCTGCGCACCGAGCCGCGTTACGGGCGCGGCGGCGCGAAGCTGTCGTCGTTCGAGCTCGACAAGCTGGACCAGTCGCTCGGCACCTTCGAGGGCGGTCCCGCCGACGAGGACACGATGTGGGAGCGCATCGACCACTGGCTGCAGAACATCATGCCGGTGGCCGAGGAGTACAAGATCCAGATGGCCTGCCACCCGTCCGATCCCGGCATCGGCTACGGCGTCGAGTATCGTGGCGTGGCCCGCGTGCTCGGCATGGTGAACGGCTTCAAGAAGCTGATCGAGCTCTACGACAGCCGCTACAACGGCCTCAATTTCTGCATCGGCTGCATGGCCGAGTCGCTGGAAAATCCGCGGGCGGACATCTATGAGGTGATCCGCTACTTCGGAGAACGCGACAGGATCTTCAACATCCACTTCCGCAACATCAAGGGTGGATTGGGGAACTTCGTCGAGGTGTTCCCGGACGAGGGCGATGTCGACATGCTCAAGGCGCTCCGGACCCTCAAGGAGGTCGGTTACCGGTACATGATCATGCCCGACCATGTTCCCGGACTGTCCGGCGCCGAGCCGCACCAGGTCGGCTTCGCCTACACCTACGGCTACATCCACGCCCTGCTGCAGGCGGTGAACGACGAAGACCGGTAGGGTGGACGGCCCGCTTCGCGTCGGCGTCTACGGCGCCGGCAACTTCGCCAACCGCGAGCACCTGCCGAACCTGGCGCGCATCGACGGCGTGCGCGTGGTCGCGGTCTGCGACGTCGACGAGCCGGCGGCGCGAGCGACGGCCGCGCGCTTCGGCATCCCCGGCGTGTACACCGACGGGATGCAGATGCTTGCCGGGGAGCGGCTCGACGCGCTGTGGTCGGTCGTCCCGGCGGCCGCGCGCGGCGACGTGGAGGTGGCCGCGGCGGAGCGGGGCATCCACCTGTTCAGCGAGAAGCCGCAGGCAACGGAGATGCGGACCGCGCGGCGCATCGACGCGGCGATCCGCCGGGGTGGGGTGCTGTCCACCGTCGGCTTCCGCGAGCGCTACCGCCCGATCTTCCAGGAGGCGAAGCGCCTGCTCGCCGACAAGAAGGTCGTCCACGTCCGCTTCCAGAGCTTCCGCGACCTGCCGGCGCAGGACGCCGGCGACGCCGAGTTCCGCAGCTACGGAGCCGCCTTCTTCGACTGGGGGCCGCACGCCGTGGACTACTGCCGGTTCATGAGCGGGCTGGACATCACCACCGCGCAGGCGTTCTTCGCCGATCGCCCGCCCTACCTGACCCCGCTGTCGGCGTCGTTCAATTTCGTCATGGAGGGCGGCGCCACCATGGCCGTGGCGTTCGTCTGCGCCGGTCCCGGAGGTCCCGCGAACGAGCCGTACTTCCTGATCTGCTTCGAGGGCGGCTACCTCGGCGTGCACGGTTACGACCGCATCGAGATGAACGGCCGCACGGTGTACGAGGCGGAGGACTTCAACCCCTGGTTCGAGCTGGATCGGCGCTTCTGCGAAGCCGTCAGGAGCGGAGACGGCAGCGCGCTGCTGAACGACTACCGGGACGGCCTGTCCACGCTGGCGCCGCTGCTGGCGGGATGGGAGTCCGCGAAGCGGGGCGGCGAGCCGATCGATGTCGAGGGCTACCTTCGCGGCTGACCGCTCTCCTGCCCGGCGAGCTCGAACAGGGCTCCGAGCACCCGGTAGGTGAGGCCCCAGATCACCTCTCCGACATAGGCGATCCCTGGAAACACCAGCCGGCGTTCGCCATCGGCGATCTCCACCGAGGTGCGGTGGGACGCGTCCGTCAGATGCTCGACCGGGATCCACATCGCCGCGGCGACCTCCGACGGCTGCGGACGCAGGGCCGGCCGCGCGGGCGCGCATAGATATACGAATGGCTGCAGACAGCCCAGGTGTGGCCGGCCCCGGCGTGTGATCGGCATGGGCGGCAGGGCGCCCAGGTACCGGCATCGCGTCAGGTCGAGCCCGACCTCCTCGGCCGTCTCCCGCACTCCGGCCGCGCGCGGGTCTGCATCGGTCCGGGCGATCCGGCCGCCGGGAAACGCCATCTGGCCCGACCACGGATCGTCCGGCCGCTCCGAGCGCTTGATGAAGCAGAGCTCCGGGGCGGCGTCGGGACCACCCAGCACCACGCAGACCGCGGCGGTGATCTCGTGCTCCGCGCACGGCTGGTCGTGCCCGCGTCGGGCGAAGGCATCGACGAATCGCTGTGCGGTCACCCATCGAGTGAGGTTCGCTTCGCTCACTCCCCCATACTAAGCTGGCTCCCGTATAGTTCGGTCAGCAAGGGGAGGACGAACGATGATCCTGTCAACGTCCGCGAGCATCGCCGGCCATCGCATCGTCAAGACGGTCGGCCTGGTGCGCGGCAACACGGTCCGCTCCCGCCACATGGGGCGGGACATCATGGCCGGCTTCAAGACCATGGTGGGAGGCGAGATTGTCTCCTACACGCAGATGATGGACGACGCCCGCTCCGAAGCGGTGGACCGCCTGGCCGCCGACGCTCAGAAGCGCGGCGCCAACGCGGTGACCGACATACGATTCACGACCTCCGCGATCATGAGCGGCGCGTCCGAGATCCTGTCCTACGGCACCGCGGTGGTCGTGGAGGCCGAGTAGCCCGCCCCGGCCGGCGCGCTCAGCCTTCGCTCCCCGGTTGTCCCGGCGCTTGGGGATAGATGGCGACGATCACGGAGGCGCCCACCCGTGCGATCCGCTGCATCGTCTCCGGCGCCAGCTCGGAGCGGAAGCATTCCGAAGAGTCGTCGATCTCGTATCCGACGTTGAACGTCCTCCGGTAGGCGCCGTTCCAGACGGATTGCCCGTCGTCCTTGAAGGCCGTGATCTTGTCGCAGAAGTCCGCGATCTGGATGTCGGGGCCGGTGCTCACGCCTCTGCCGGCATGCTCGAACGCAGCCGCGAAGCCCCGTGCCGATTCCCGGTAGTCCACCGACACGACCTCTGCGCCCGAGAAGGAGTGGAACAGGTGACCGAGCGGCCGGGGGCTCTCGACCTCAAGCTGGACGCCGATGAACCGTGCTGCCATTCCTGGTCTCCTCTTCCGGCGGACTGCGGAACTCCGTAGGAGTATCGGACAGAGAGTAGATGGTGATGCCCAATGACGCTTCAAGCTCGGCGGCCCGTCGTACGGTATCTGCCGTCAGCTCGAAGCGAGAGCAGCCGGCCGACCCGTCGCTGTCGAAGCCCACGTCGAAGGTCCTGCGGTGAGCACCGGCCCACGTCGCCTCCGCGTCTTCGCGGAAGCCCTCGATCGCGTCGCAGAACTCGGAGACGATGCTGTTCGGATCGGACGGCAGGGCCGTGACTTCGAAATTCGCGAAGTGACCGCGGCGTTCGGTCTCGAAGCAGCCCAGACAATCGATGCCCGACCCCGAGAACTCCTGAAGGATGTGGCTGAGTTGGCGGGGCCCCTCGACCTCAAGGTCCACATTGAGATATTGGGCTGCCATGGTTTCGACGCTGGCTCACCCGCCATGCTAGGGCGATGAGGTCGGCGGTGGCAAGTCGACCGGGTCCCCGAGCTGGCGGTATCGGCCTGGCAGCGGGTGCGCGGCGAAAAAGATCGAGGATTCTTGCCGCAGGGTCTTGACGGGGTTTCGCGCCCGCGAGGTGGCGCGCCACCGCACGTACGCCCCCCTTCCGGCCTCCCGGAAGCTCGGATGTCCCTTGGACCGCCGAGCGCCCCTTCCAGCGCCCACTAAGGGCCGGCGCAAATATAAGTCCCAGAATAAGCGATAAGGTGCCAGGGCCGCTCCAAGAATAATAAGAACTCGCGATCTGACGAGATTTCGATGACGGTTACCGCGTGGCGAGCATGCTGGGAGCACCCCGGAAGCCGCCTATTGCCGGTGAGGACGGGTTCATCATGCTCATCGGCAGTCTGAGACAGACGCGGCGCTTGCTGCCAAGTCCTCAGCACATACTACCCCTGCAGACTGCGATTGCAGACCGCCAACCGCTCCCTACAGAGCGGCGACGCGCGCCAGCGCCGTGCCGAACCGCTGATAGTATTCGCCCGGTGGCAACCTCAGCACCAGAGTGTCCCGTCCCGTCTTTGACACCACGGCCGCCTGGGAGATCCACAGGTACAGAAAGCGCTTGCAGCGCATCACCGCCCCGTCGCCAAGACGCAGCAGGTTCAGCATCCACGTCTTGAGATTCCAGGCCAAGGCGGCGATCAGAAAGTAGGCTTGGTTGGCCGCCAGCACTCCGGTCGGCACGTGCGACAGCCCCAGCCCATGCTTGAAGTCCTTGATCAGGTTCTCCTGGTTGCCGCGCCCCTGCGCGGTCCGCAGCACCGCCGTGTCGCTGTCGTTCGAGTTGGTCACCACGATGTAGTAGGAGTACCGGCGTAGCCCATCGGCCAAGTACAGCTGTCGGTCGTCCTTGTCGAGGATCGGCGTGCGCTTGATGACGAACCGATACGCCTTCTTCCAGCTCGCAGGTCGAAACGTGATCGAGGCCACCTGCGGCTTGCCCTTGAACCAAGTGTCGGGCTTGCGCTCGACGGTGATCTTGCGCTTGTGGTTCTCCTGCCGCTTGCGCTTCTTGCCGCTACGGCCCCCTTTCTTCGGATGCTGCGGCTCGAATGACTCCCAGGCATCCTCGGCGATCGCATGCACCGCCTTCAGCAGGTTCTTGCGCTGCTCGGCCACGATGAAGAACTCCACGTCCCGCTCCGCGCAGATCTTGACGATCTCCTGGTCGTAGAACCCGGAGTCGGCGCGCAGGCGCACCTGCCGAAAGTGCTCGCTGACCCGTTCGATCGTGGCCGGCAGCGCCTCGGTGGTGCCCGCGCTCGTGTAGGTGTTGCCTTCCCGCAGATCCTGGTACAGCACGTCGCCGGTCTCGGCCAACGTCGCGTACAACACGTTGTAGCACCACGTCCTGTCATAGGCGAAGTCCGCCCCTTCCTTCTGCTCGCCATAGACCTCGTGGTTCGAAGAGTCCCAGTCCAGCGTCGCCACCTTGCGTCGCTTGCGGGGCAGCAACGCGAACGCACGCTGCTGGATACCCTCGATGACCTCCCGCAGCGTGCTCAGGGGCCGCTGCTCCCGGTCCGCTTTCTTGGGCTTGAAGCGCGCCAGAAAGTCGCCGACGGTCGTCGCATGCGGTGCCTGCTCGGTGCCCAGCACGCGTAGCAGCGCCGGATCGTCGCCCAGGCGGTTGACGTCGTTGAGCGTCTCGCCGCCGCTCAGCAGGTGGTAGACCAGCGTGAGGATGTGATCCGACTCCGCGTACGGCTTGTGGCGTCTCAGCAGCCGCAGGCCGGCGTTGATCGCCTGCGCGATCCCGAGTCGCTCGATGAGCTGGCGAATGATCACCAGCCCCGCGCCGTTCAGCAGCGGAGCGCCGCGATGTTCCTGGACGACGAGGCGCGGATTGGCGAAGTGGCCTTGACGCCCAGCGCCGTTATGGTAGCCTTGTTGCTGCATCTGATTGCATCCTCCTTCGGGCTGTCACGGGGTTGTTTACTTGCTTCCCATTACAGCACTTAGGAGGACTTCTTTCAACCCATCAGGCTCTATCGCTTATTCTGGGATAAGTCCATGTAAGCGGACGCAATCAAGCCGCTTCGCGTAGGCCGCGATAGCCGGACGAACGCCGGGTGACGGCTCTCGTGGCGCTTCCGGTGGGAAGCGCAGCATCTTTGTGGCACCATTGCGATCATGATATTCGTAATGGTGCCACAATGAGGACGCCCCAGTACTCGACCGCCGCGATCGTCGATCTGTTCCATCGGCAGACCGTCGCCTCCCTGCCGGACCTCATGGCCGCGCTCGGCACCCGCGCCAGACGCACCGCCTTTCGCAAGCTCAAGGAACTGCCCTACCGCACCAGCTAGTTCCTGTCCGTAAGCTCACAAGTTGTTGAGCAGGCGTGGATTGAAGGTTTTGGAGGGTTGAAGAAAAGGGTGTTTCGGTTATCATCACTGGTGACCAAACCACGAAACAACCGAAACACCCCGGAGAGCCCGATGCGCACGACACGCAGCGAACAACCAAGTGTATTCCAGGCGCCGCAGATTGACCATACCGTCGCCGACGAGCTGGAACTGGCGTCCCTGTTGCTCGATCAACATCCGGAACTGCTCGATATGGTCGGCCTCTGCGTCGGCGGCTCGGCCACGTGTGGTCGTATCGGGCTGACCTGCGAGACCATCCTGCGCTGCGCGGTGATCGCGCGTCTGATGGACTACTCGTACCGGGAGTTGGAGTTCGCGCTGCACGATTCGCGCAGCATGCAGCGCTTTGCGCGCGTCGATCCGTGGCGTGTGCCGAAGAAGTCGGCGCTGCACAGCGCCATCAGCATGATCGACGCCAAGACCTGGGAACGGCTGGACGCCGTGCTGTTGCAGAAGGCCAAGGAGCGGGGCATCGAAACCGGGACGCAGGTGCGCATCGACTCCACGACGACCGCCACCGACATCCTGGCACCGTCGGACAGCCGCCTGCTGTACGACGGGGTGCGGGTGCTGACGCGACTGCTGCGCCAAGCGCAGG
Organism: Spirochaetia bacterium; assembly: GCA_965208175.1. Classification (GTDB taxonomy): domain Bacteria; phylum Spirochaetota; class Spirochaetia; order SZUA-6; family Bin103; genus CATQHW01. Next base: position 1,738,489 of record CBDBOG010000003.1, read on the forward strand.
GGCTGCTGCCGGAGCTTCAGTTCAGCGATCACTGCCGTGCCGCCAAGCGGCGTGAGCGGCAGATCGGCTCGGCGCGCGAGCCGAAGCGGCGGCGGCGCGGCTATCGGCGGCTGCTGGCGTTGGTGGCGCTGTCGCTGGGCTACGCGGCGGCGGCGCGGACTCGCGTGAGTACCGTAACTGACCCGTGGGCCGAGAGTTGGTGTGCGGAAGTGGACGCCTATGTGGGGTTGATCGAGCGCGTGGTGGACCAGACCAGGCGGCGGGTGTTCGACGGCCAGAAGGTGCCGGCCGCCGAGAAGGTGGTGAGCCTGTTCGAGCCGCACACCGACATCATCGTCAAGGGCGGGCGCGCCACGCAGTACGGGCACAAGATCAACCTGAGCACCGGGCGCAGCGGGCTGGTGCTGGATGTGGTGGTCGAAGCAGGCAACCCTGCCGATAGCACGCGCTGCCTGCCGATGCTGAGGCGGCATGTGCAAGCGTTCGGCGAACCGCCGCAGCGCGCAGCGTTCGATGGAGGCTATGCCTCGAAGCAGAATCTGAGCGACGCCAAGGAGTTGGGGGTGGAGCACGTGGTGTTCCACAAGAAGAGTGGTCTGGAGCCGGCCGACATGACGCCGTCGTCGTGGATCTACGGTCAACTCAAGCGCTTTCGGGCTGGTGCGGAAGCGTGCATCTCGTACCTGAAGCGGTGTTTTGGGTTGGACCGCTGCAACTGGCATGGGCGGGAACGTTTTCACGCGTACGTGCACGCGGCGGTGTTCGCGCACAACCTGATACGGCTGGCTCGGCTGTTGCCTGCCTGAGCAGCCGCCACGGCGGTTTTTCGTCTCACAATTCACCACGCCGCGGATCGAACTGCCGGATAGGAATGCATATATCGCTGATAAGAGCGTATGTTTTGCCTCATGTGAACCATGAATAGCGTCCCATATCCCGTCATTTCCGAGCTGCCTCCGACCGATTACTGACCCGTCACCTGCTCTGTACATGCCGCCAAGGACCCTCTGCCGCCCTCATCGGTCCAAATCGGCAATTCCCGGACAGGAACCAGCTACTCCCATCGGGGCAGCTACTACACCTTGACGGAACTCATCGACTTCGATGAGCACGGGCTGTGGTCGTTCCGCGACGTACGGTTCTCCAGCGCCGGCACTCTGCTGGCCACCGCCGCAGCGATGGTCGCCGATGCGCCGGCCGGACAGAGTTCAGCGAGGAGTTGGACAACCGGCTGCACGTCGGCACCCAGGATGCCCTGCGTACGCTCGTGCGGGATGGCAAACTGACTCGTCACAGCCTGGCCGGCCGCTTCCTGTACTGCGCTGCCGACCGCACCCGCACGGCGCAGCAACTGAGCGCTCGACGGGCTCTGCTGGCAGCCCCCGGGCTGACCGGACCGATACCGGATGGCGATCTGGTGCCCGATGAACTGCGCGCCGCCATCGTGCTGTTCGCCAGCTTGCTCGATGAACGTCAGCGCCGCCTGTACGCCGGGCTCGAATCGCTCAAGTGCGGCTGGGGCGGCGACCGGCGCATCGCATCGTTGCTCGGTATCGACGCCGGTACCGTGGCGCGCGGACGCAAGCAACTGCTCGCTGGCGACGTCGAGCCTCAGCGGGTGCGCCGCCCCGGCGGCGGGCGGCCACTCTCGGAAAAAAAACGCCGGAGGTGATCGCCGCCATCGAACAGACGCTGCAACCCGACACCGCCGGCGATCCGATCACCGGCATCCGCTGGACGCGCCGCACCACCGAGAAGATCGCCGCAGAACTGGCCGTCCGCGGCATCCAGGTCTGCCCCAGGACCGTAGCCGGCATCCTCAAGGACCTCGACTACCGGCTGCGCGTCAATCACAAGCGCGTCTCGGCCGGCTCCGGATCGGACCGCGACGAACAGTTCCAGCACATCGCCGCGCAACGCCTGCGGTTCGCCGAACGCGGCTTGCCGATCCTCAGCATCGACACCAAGAAGCGTGAACTGGTCGGCAACTTCAAGAACCCCGGCACGACGTGGGAACGATCCCCTCAGGCGGTCAACGACCACGACTTCCGCTCCCAGGCCGACGGCATCGCCATCCCCTACGGCATCTACGACCTCGGCGCCAACCGCGGCTTCGTGGTCGTCGGCACCTCACACGACACCCCAGACTTCGCCGCTGACAACCTGCTGCGGTGGTGGCAAGCCGAAGGACTCATGCACTACCCCCGCGCCCGCGAGCTGCTGGTACTCGCCGACTCCGGCGGCAGCAACTCGCCGCGCATTCGCTGCTTCAAGTACGCCCTCCAGACTCGCCTCGTCGACCCGCACCACCTCACGGTCACCGTCTGTCACTACCCCAGCGGCGCCTCCAAGTGGAATCCCATCGATCATCGTCTGTTCAGCGAGATCAGCAAGAACTGGGCCGGCGTGCCGCTGCGCAACTACGAGACGATCCTCAACCACATCCGCACCACCACCACGGAGACCGGCTTGTCCGTCGCCGCCCAGCTCGTCGAACAGGAGTACCCGACCGGCGTCAAGATAGACGACGCTGACTTCGCCTCCATCGCCCTGGAACCCCACGACACCCAACCTCTACGCAACTACACCATCCGTCCCCGCTCCTGATCACTCCAAAATCGGCATTTGTTCTTGCGCCGTCCCTAAGGGCGAATCCGTCGCCGGTCACGGACTCGACCAAAGGGTCTATATCGAAACCAGTATTACATTAACTTCATGAAGACCACCTCTCCTGCCATCGCCACCGGCCTTGTCATCACCTCCACTGTCGGCGGCCTCTCCGACCGCGCGCTGCTGCGTCAGACCAGCACCCTGGTCCGCCACGAACGCCACCTGCAGGGCGCCATCATCGACCACTTGGCCGAGATCGAAACCCGCCGTCTCTTTCTGCAGCGGGGCTGTTCCAGCCTGTTCGACTACGCGGTGCGCGAGCTCGGCTACAGCGACGCTGCCGCCGGGCGGCGCCTTGGCGCCGTGCGGCTGTGCGCCGACCAGCCCGACGCACGCGAGCGGCTGCGCGACGGCTCGCTGACGCTGAGCGCCGCAGCGGAGCTGCAGTGGGCGTTCGACCGGCAGCGGCGTCGCTCGGCCGGCATCGCGTCGAGCGCGCCGCCGATTGCTGCGGCCGCCGGGGATGGCGTGTCGGGCTCAGCGCCGACGGGCGGTGCACTGGGGTCAGCGGCAGCCGAGGTCGCTTCGGCGGACGATCCGGTGGCGGGTGAGCCTGCGCCGCCGCTGGTGCTCGATGCGGCAGGAAGACAGAAGCTGGTCGAGGAGGCGACCGGGAAGAGCACGCGGCAGGTCCGCCGGATGCTGGCCGACCTGGACCCGGAGCTGGCGACTCCGGCCGACCGCGTGCGCCCGCTCGGCGACGGGCGTTACGAGTTGAAAGCGGTCATCGACGCCGACTGCCAGCACGGACTGGAGCACCTGCGCGGGATTCTGTCGCACGTTGACCCGCGCATGACCGTGGGGCAGCTCGTCGGCCGCATCGTGCAGGAGGCGCTCGACCGCCACGACCCGAGCCGGCCGCCGCGCCGAGCGCGCACCGGCAACCGCGCGGCACATGGCGAATCCGAGCCCGCTCGGACAGCGAAGGAGCGGGCCGCCCCGGAACCCGTTCACGCCGTGACGGTGCAGGACGCGGCGATCCCCGCCGACACCACTCCGACGCCGCACCCGACGCCGAGCTCCACGCCCTCGCAGACCCGACAGGAAGCGACCGACCGCCGAGCCGCTGCCTCCACGAAGCCCGCTGGCGCCGCCACTCCGACAGCGAAGCCGCGCGCTTCGGGCCGCGCGATTCCGGCGGCGGTGAAGCGACAGGTCTGGCAGCGGGACGGGGGCCGCTGCAGCTACGTCGATCGGCGGACCGGGCGCCGCTGCAACTCACGACATCTGATCGAGATAGACCACATCCTGCCCTATGCGCTGGGCGGTGGCGCCGATCCTGGAAACCTCCGATTGCTCTGTCATGCCCATCATCGCCATCGGCACGCGCCGCACGGCTGAGCGGTGCCCTCCGGAGGATCGGACCCGATGCCGCCGCGGTCGTACTTCCCTTGGTGTCGCCCTCACGACATCGTAACTATTCAGGCGTAGTGGCAGCCCATGGGTCAGCGTAACCACGACCTGAAGATTGTAAGTTGTCTCGGGCGCTGTACGTGTTCGGCATTGCTGGTCTATTCTCGCGGTCGGGAGGGGCGCAATGGACGCGAGCTTCAAGCTCACGCGCCAAGAGATAGGTGCGGCCTACGATGCTGGCCGAGACGCGGTCATCGCGTTGATCGAGGCTCTCATCGAGCGTTACGAGCAGCGGATCACGGCGCTGGAGCAGGAACTCCAGGAACTGAAGAAGGACAGCCACGACAGCGGCAAACCGCCGTCGCGAGACAGCTTCGAACGCAAGCAACACAGCCGCACGGCCTCTCGCCGGCAGCGAACCGGAAAGCGTCACGGGGGTCAGCCGAACCATCCTGGTGCGACCTTGAGCCAGAGTGAGCATCCCGACCTCGTCACCGTGCACGCGGTGGACCGGTGCGGCTGCGGACGATCGCTGGCCGACGAGCCGGTGGCCGACTACGAACGTCGGCAGGTGTTCGAGGTGCCGCCGCTGGCGGCGCAGGTCACCGAGCACCGCGCCGAGCGCAAACGCTGCCCGGACTGTGGGAAGACCGCGGTGGCCACATTCCCTGAGCCGGTCCGGCAGCCGGTGCAGTACGGCGAGCGGCTGCAAGCGGTGGCCGCATACCTGAAGAACTACGGGTTGCTACCGTATCAGAGGGCGGCCGAGTGGTTCGCGGACCTGTTCTCGATCCCGATCAGCGTCGGCACGTTGGTGAACATCAACGCCACCTGCGCCGAGCACTTGGCGGGCGTCAGCGAGATGATTCGTGAAGCGATCGGCGGCCAGCCGGTGGTCGGCTTCGATGAGACCGGGATGAGCGTCGACGGCCACCTGCGGTGGCTGCACGTGGCGAGCACGGAGCGGCTGACCCACTACGCCGAGCACGCGAAGCGGGGCAAGCAGGCCGGTGAGGACATCGGCATCTTGCCGAACTTCGCGGGGATCGCGCTGCACGATCACTGGCAGAGCTACTTTCGCTATCAGTGTGGGCACGCGCTGTGCAACGCCCATCATCTGCGCGAGCTGACGTTCGTCGAGGAACAGTACCGCCAGCCGTGGGCGGGCGAACTCAAGGAGTTGCTGCTGAGGATGAACGCTGCGGTGGACCGTGCGCAGCAGCAGGGACGCCGGCGGCTGTACCGGCCTGAGCGCCGACGATTCGCCGCCGAGTACCGCAGGATCATCAACGTTGGGCTGGCCGCCAATCCGCCGCCGCCTCCGGCGCCACCGGGTACGCCCAAGAAGCGGGGCCGCAAGAAGCAGAGCAAACCGCGCAATCTCCTGCTCCGGTTGTCCGGCCGCTGGCGATCGGTGCTCGCCTTCATGTACGACTTTCGCGTACCGTTCACCAACAACCAGGCCGAACGGGACCTGCGCATGATGAAAGTTCAGCAGAAGATCTCAGGCACGTTCCGCAGCGCTGAAGGTGCAGCCGCCTTCTGCCGGACCAGAGCCTATATCTCCACGATCCGCAAGAACGGCGGCAACGTGCTCGACGCCCTCAGGTCCGTCTTCGAAGGCCGCCCCATGATCCCTCCCTGCCTCAGACCGTCCGCCACGGCTGAATAGTTACACGACATCCTTGAATTACCCGCGATGTGATCCAGCTCCGCTGCGAACGGGAGCACGTTGATGCCTACAAGCGCTGCATAAGCTCGGCGACCTGAAGCTCGGCGGGTTTGCCTGACTGGCGGAGCGCCTCGATCACCCGCTGGCGGCGGGAGGGAGCGTGGTTCTGATTCAGCTTCCACGAGGCTTCGATGCGTTCGACGTCGATGGTGAATGCCACGATACCGTTCAGCAGACCGTCCATGAATTCGCGCTCGTCTTCGGGGATGGTCCAGGGATGCTGGCTTCCCGCTTCGAAGTGGTCGACGAAATCGGCGACCGTCCGACGCGCTTCGTCAACTCCTGAAAGCCGTGCCGTGCCGTAGAGGTGCACGGCGACGTAGTTCCATGTCGGGACGACCTTCCGCTCTCGGTACCAGCGGGCCGAGATGTAGCAGTGCGGCCCGCTGAACACCATCGTTGCGGGCCGGTCTTCCAGGGTGCGCCAGTGGTGGTTCGCCTTGGCCACATGGGCGCGCAGCAAGCAGAGTCGCCCCTGATCGCGATCGACCAGCACCGGCAGGTGCGTGATCACGGGGCCTGCGGCGCTGGTGCTGATCAGCGCGCCGAACCCCTGCTGCTCGACGAAATCGAGGTTGGCGTCCACATCCGGCTCGCGAAACGGCTTCGGCGTGTACATGGCGACTTGTACCTCGAAGCGGACCGGCGTGTCAGAGAGCTGTGGCCTCGTCAGTCCTTTCGTGCGAGAACGAGCGGGTGACGCTCCGCTGGCTGGGTCCCGTCCTGGTAGCCATGGCCGGTCGCTGATACCTGCAGCAGTGAGAATCCGATTCCGGTGAGGAGCTCGCGGTACTCGTGGATGCCGTGATTGCTCCAGTACATCGTCACGCCGAAGAAGTCGTCTTCCGTGTAACCGTCTTCGGAGTACGCGCTGAGCGTGCACAGCAAGAACCCGCCCGTGCGGAGCCAGCGGTGGACACGGCGAAACAGGTCGGCATGCAGCTCGCGGGGAAGGTGGAACACGGTGTAGAACGCCACGGCCGCATCGAAGCTGGCTGACGGCAAGGCGACGGACATGACGTCGTCGCACATGAAACGGGCTCCGGGGACGTTCCGCCGCGCCCGGCGGACCATCTCCGGGGACAGGTCCACCCCCGTGACGCGGTGCCGCCGAGCCAGCGACCGCGCGATCGGAACACCGGCTCCGCAGCCGATGTCGAGCACCGAGTCTCCTTCCTGCAACCGGCTCGACAGTGCTTCCATCTCGGTCCCGGGCTCGGTTCTCCGGGAGCGGTCGTACGCCTGTGCGCACGTATCGTATCCCCGCCTCACCAGGGCGCGGTAATCGACAGACGGATCGTTCGCGGGAGTCACGCTCGAATTCTATCGTGCGGCTACACGCGGACGGCAGCGCCGGTGCGGGCTGACTCCTGCGCGGCGAGCGCGAAGCGCAGGATCTCGCGGGCGTCCTGGCCGGACAGGCGCGGCTGCTCGCCGCGGCGCAGCGCCTCGATCCCATGGCGCGTCGCGTGCACGAAGCTGGTCTCCCAGCCGGTCTCCATCGAGCGGTAGTCGGTGGTCACGCCGTCCCGGTAGAGCTGCACCGGGGCGACCTCGCCCAACTGCCCGTGCCCACGGTTGATCCAGATCACCCCGCGGGTGCCGGTGATCTCCACGCGGTCGTCCTGGGCGTAGTGGCGGGAATCGATCTCCAGGTCGGGCGAGTAGACCACCTCCAGGTTGCCGCAGCGGCCGCCGGCAAACAGGAACGAGACCATGGCGGGGGCGTCGAACACGTAGCCGTCCGGGGCCTGCGTGCTGCCGATCCAGGCGTGGACCTCCTCGGCCTGGCCCATGAAATGCCAGGCGAGCGCGAACTTGTGTTGGCCGTCGTCGAACAGCAGCGGCCCGCCGCCCGACCGGCGCGGGTCCTGGCGCCACTCCTGAGCGCCCTTCGGTATCGGCCACGCGGTCTCGCTGCGTCCGACGTTGCTCTTCAAGCGGATGGTCAGCGGCTCGCCGATCGCTCCCTGGTCGACCAGTTCCTTCGCCGTCATCACGGGAGGGTAAAAGATGAAGTTCTCATACACCCGGAACGGCACGCCGGCCTGGCCGGCGGCGTCGATCACACGGTCGGCGTCGGCCAGGTTCAGCGCGATCGGCTTCTGCAGGAACACGGCCTTGCCGGCGGCGAACGCCGCCAGGGCCGCCTCCGGGTGCAGGTGGTGCGGAAGCAGGATCTCGACCAGATCGACCGCGTCCAGCGCCAGCAACTCGTGGTAGTCGCTGCAGATCACGGGCCGGTCGAGCCTCCACGCTGCGGCGCGGGTGGACGCCAGATCGGGATCGCTGTCGCAGAGGGCGACGATCTCCGCGTGCGGGTTGCGCAGGTACTCCAGCGCGTGCAGGTCGGAGATGCGGCCGGTGCCGATGAAGCCGACTCGAATGCTGTCCAAACGTCGGTCCTCCGGTGGATGGGGATGGGCGCGGGCGGCGGCAGTGTAGCGCAGGGGCGGGGTCTCCGGTCGCGTTGACACGAACGGGAGATGCGCCCATAAACAGCCGGCAGGAGGTAGCACCATGCACCACAGAGAACGGAGAGTCTGGAAGCGGGGCAGAGCAGCGCTCAGGGCGCTGGGACTGGCGCTCGCCTTCCTTCTGATCGCGACGATGAGCTGGGCCGATGGCGAAGTCACCATCACCCACTACTTCGGCGGCGACCTGGGGCGGGCCGGACTGGAGGAGATCTTCGGCAGCTTCAAGGCGGAGACCGGCATCACAGTCGTCGACAGCCCCATCGGGCACGAGGACTTCAAGGCCGGCATCCTGGTGCGGGCCGCCGGCGGCAACCTGCCGGACGTGTTCAGCTACTGGGCGGGGGCGCGGACGCAGTTCGTGGTCGACGCGGGCAGCCTGGGCACGATCGACGACATGTGGGCCGAGCGCGGCCTGGATGACGTGGTGGCCAAGTCGGTTGCCGACGGCGCGACGATGTACAACGGCGACCGCTACCTGGTGCCGTTCGGGTACCACTACGCCGGCATGTTCTACAACACCAAGGTGATGGCCGATGCCGGGGTGACCGAGTTCCCGACCGACTGGGACGGGTTCCTGGCACTGTGCGAGAACCTCAAGTCGCAGGGCATCACGCCGATCGCGCTGGGCTCCATGAACCGCTGGCCGGCGCAGTTCTGGTTCGACTACCTGCTGCTGCGAACCGCCGGTCCGGAGTACCGCGCCAGCCTGATGGCCGGCGAGGCCTCCTACATCGACGACGAGGTGCAGCGGGCCATGCAGCTCTGGAAGGACCTGGTCGACGCCGGGTACTTCGCCGCGAACGCCAACGCCGACGACTGGACCCAGGCCTCGGACAAGGTGTCGCGCGGCGACGCCGCGATGACGCTGATGGGAACCTGGATCACCGGCTACTGGAACGGCAACGGGCTGATGGCCGGCGACGACTACGACTTCTTCGAGTTTCCGATGATCGACGCCGGCGTGCCGAACGCCGTGGTCGGGCCGGTCGACGGGTGGCTGATCGCGGCCAACTCCGAGAATCGCGCCAACGCGGAAGCGCTCGTGGCCTTCCTGGCCAGCGACCCGGCGTCCCAGGCCAAGTGGGCGCAGGTGCAGGGCGCGCTGTCGCCGAACGTCAACGTCGACGAGAGCACGTACACGTCGGTGATGCTGCGGGCGCTGGAAGCGGTCGGAAACGCCGACACGTTCGCGTTCAACTACGACCTGGCGACCACGCCGCCGGCGGCAGAGTACGGTCTGGACATGTTCGCGCGCTTCATGGACGACCCGGCCAACTACAGCCAGCATCTGGCCGACACCGAAGCAGGTGTCAGGACCGTATTCGACGGCTAAGCAGGGCTCACCGGGCGGGGTGACGGCGTTCACGCGTTGAACGCCGTCGTCCTCCGGGCGGCCGGACGATGAAGCAACGGGCTCTGTTCTGGCGGGTAGCGCTGCTGTTCCTGCCGTTGTCGGTGTTCGGCGTCTTCGTCGTCTGGCCGCTGCTCAACACCTTCTACTACAGCTTCACGAACTGGAACGGCTTCAACCCGAACTTCCAGTTCGTGGGGCTCCGCAACTACGCCGGGGTGGTGACGGACCGGCTGTTCACCAACGCCACCCTGAACACGCTGATCTGGACGCTGCTGGCGATCGTCCTGCCCACCCTGGGCGGGTTGACCCTGGCGCTGATGCTGGACGTTCGCGTCCCCGGCGCCAACGTGTTCAAGTCGATCTTCTATCTGCCGATCTGCCTGGCGGCGGTGGTGGTGGGGCAGATCTGGATCTGGATCTACCAGCCCGACTGGGGGCTGCTGAACTCGGCCATCGGACTGTTCACCGGAGAGCGTCCCATCTTCGCCTGGCTGGCGGAGCCGGAGACCGCCCTCTATTCCGTGATCGTCGCCTGGTCCTGGCAGCAGATGGGCCTGGCGATGGTGATCTTCCTGGCGGGACTGACGTCGATCCCGCCGTACCTGATCGAGGCGGCCGAGATCGAGGGAGCCACCCGCAGGCAGCGGATCCGCCACGTCGTGCTTGCGCTGCTGCGCCCGGCGACCGTGGTGGCCGTGGCGCTGTCGGTGATCAACTCGCTGAAGGCGTTCGACATCCTGTTCATCATGACCGGCGGCGGGCCGTTCCACTCGTCGGACACGCTGGCCATGTACATGTACAGCGAATCGTTCAAGAAGTATCGGATGGGGTACGGCAGCTCGATATCGGTCGTGCTGTTCCTCATGACGCTGAGCGTGATCGCCGTCTACTTCCGGCAGCTCAGGAAGCTGGACGAGCTGTATGACTGACGTCGTCGCTGCCCCGACGCGGCGACCGTTCCCGTGGCGCCCGGTGCTGTTCGCGTGTCTTGCGGTGCTGGCCGTGCTGTTCCTGGCACCGACGGTGGGGGTGATCCTGAGCGCGCTGAAGAGCAACCGCGATATCGCCTTCGGCACGTTGTGGGCGATTCCACGCACCCTCGACCTGTCCAACTTCTCGGTTGCGTTGAGCCACCCGTCGGTGAGGATCTACTTCCTCAACACCTTCCTGGTCACGGTCCCCGCCACGGCGGGCTCGATCGCGATGGGCATCCTGGGCGGTTACGTGTTCTCCAAGCTGCCGTTCCGCGGCAGCGAGCTGCTGTTCCTGGTGATCGTGTCGGGGATGTTCTTCCCGCCGCAGGTCATCCTGGTCCCGCTGTTCCGGCTGTTCAATCACCTCGGCCTGCTCGACACCCTGTGGCCGATGATCATCGTGCACATCGCCATGGGCATTCCGATCTGCACGCTGCTGATGCGCAACTTCTTCGCCACCGTCCCCAACGCGCTGCGGGAGTCAGCGATCGTCGAAGGCGCCAACGAGGGGCAGGTGCTGCTCCGGGTCGCGCTGCCGATCAGCCTGCCGGCCCTGGCCGTGCTCGGCACGCTGCAGTTCACCTGGATCTGGAACGACTTCCTGTGGCCGCTGATCTTCGTGAACAGCGACGACAAGCGCACGATCATGCTGGGAATCGTCTCTCTGCGCGGCCAATACAGCGTGGCGTGGGGCATCCAGGGGGCGCTGTCGCTGCTGGCCAGCCTGCCGACGCTGCTGGTGTTCCTGTTCTTCCAGCGCTTCTTCATCAAGGGCATGGCGATGGGCGCCATCAAGGGGTAGTGTGTGGGTCGGTCCCGTCGCTCCGCGGCACGCGGAGAGGCCGAGACCGGGAGGGTCGGCGTGACGAAACGCAGAACGAAGACCGACGGCGCACGGGGCTACCAGCCGAACGTCATGTACTGCGCGGATGAGCCGATGCGCTGCGCCGACTGCGGCGATGCCATCGAGCCCGGCGACGGCTACTTCAGCAGCATCGTGGACGGCAAGCGGGCAGCGTACTGCACCCGGAGCGGGGTTGGACGCTCATGGGTCGAGGATGGACCGGAGCCGAGCGCGAGCTTGTCGACGCTCGTGGAGCGACATCGCCCGAAGGACGATGATTCGGCGAGTTCCTTTGCGACCGTCATGTTTCGCTCGGACGAGCCGATGCGCTGCGTCGACTGCGGCGATCCCATCGAGCCCGGCGACGGCTACGTCGTCATGATCTCGGAAGACAAGATCGGCGCGTACTGCACCAAGTACTCGATGGGGCTGGCGTGGGTCAGGGGGGGGCTGCTCGACGCAGGGGTGGGACATTCTGAAATTCGCTGACAGGGCGAAGCCCATCGCCTGACAGGCGCGGCGCTGGCGTTGGTCCGACGCCGCCGCGCCGTGCATGCTCTGCACGCGTGAACCGCTCCGAACACCTGCGCCGCCTGGCCGACGAGTCCTTCGACGTGCTCGTGATCGGCGGGGGCGCGACCGGGTGCGGCTGCGCGCTGGACGCCGCGACGCGCGGGCTGCGGGTGGCGCTGGTCGAGCGCGGAGACTTCGGCGGCGGCACCAGCAGCCGCAGCACCAAGCTCGTGCACGGCGGCGTCCGTTATCTGGAGCAGGCGATCAAGAACATGGACCGGACCCAGTTCCGGCTGGTCCGGGAGGCGCTGCGCGAACGCAAGGCGCTCATGGAGCTGGCGCCGCACCTGGTCCGGGAGCTCGCCATCTTCGTCCCCCTGTACCAGCGCAGCCATCTTCCCTACTACCGCATCGGGCTCACCCTGTACGACCGCCTGGCAGGCGAGTACGCGCTGCGCCGGTCGGAGTTCATCCCACGCGAGGAGGCGATCGCCCGGTTTCCCCATCTGCGCGAGCGGTTCGTCGGCCAGGGGAAGCCGCGGCAGATCTCGGGCGGGGTGGTCTACCACGACGGCCAGTTCGACGACGCGCGCATGAACCTGGCGCTGGCGCTGACCGCGGCAGCGCATGGTGCGGCGCTGGCGAACTACGTCGAGGTCGAGCGCCTGCGCAAGAACCGCTCGGGCCGCATCACCGGCGCCGCGGTGCGCGACCGCATGACGGGAGCGGACTGGCAGATCCGCGCCCGCGTGGTCATCAACGCGGCGGGGCCGTTCGTCGACGCGGTCCGGCAGATGGACTCCGCGGAGGAAGCACCGCTGCTCAGGGTCTCGGCCGGCAGCCACCTGGTGCTGGGGCCGAGGTTTCCCGCCGGCGACACGGGGCTCCTCATACCCCGCACGGAGGATGGCCGGGTGATCTTCGTGCTGCCATGGGAGGGCCGCACCCTGGCCGGCACGACCGAGGCTCGAGCCGCGGTTTCCGCGGACCCGGTGCCGGGCGACGAGGAACTGGCCTACCTGGTGAGTCACCTGCGCAGCTACCTGAATCTGCAGGTGCAGCCGGAGGATGTCGCATCCGCCTGGTCGGGGCTGCGGCCGCTGATCGCCGCGCCGACGCGCCGGGTGGCCTCCGGCCGCGCGCGCAACCGCGGCACGGCCATGCTGACGCGCGACTACCTGCTGGAGTCGAGCCCCGCCGGCCTGTTGACGGTGGCCGGCGGCAAGTGGACGACGTATCGCGCCATGGCCGTGCAGGCCGTGAACCGTGCCGTGGAAGCGGGCGACCTGGCTCCCGAGCGCGCCTCCCAGACGCGCCACACGCCGCTCGCGGGCGGTGACGGGTACCAGCCCGATCCCGGCCGCCTGCGCCGGGACTACGGCTTGGCGGAGGATGCCGCCCGCCACCTGGACCGGGCGTTCGGGACCGGCGCCGGCGGAGTCGCGGCACTCGCGGCCGGCGGGAACAGGTTCGGCGGCCGGCTGGCTCCGCGCCACCCGTACCTGGAGGCGGAGGTCGTGCACGCCGCCCGCCACGAGGCGGCCTGCTCGGTCGACGACATCGTCTCCCGGCGGACACGGCTGGCGTTCCTGGACAGCGATGCGGCGCTGGCCAGCGTGCCACGCGTCGCGGCGCTGCTTGCGGGCGAGCTGGGATGGACCGAGGCGGAGGAACGCCGGCAGGTGCGCACCGCGACGGCCAGGCTGGAGGCTCAGCGCCGGACCGCCCGGTCGTCGCCGGCCACGGCCTGAGCCGCAGGATCCTGCTCAGATACGGGCGCCGATGCGGTTGCCGGACTCGTAGCGGTGCAGCCCCAGGTAGAACGCGGCTCCTGCGGCCGCGATGAGCGCGGCGTCGCCGCCGACGATCGCCGCCAGCAGGCCCCAGTCGACGGCCGCTCCTCGGGCCACGGCGCGAAACAGCTCCGCCGGCAGATGGGCGACCAGCGCCGCGGGGATCAGGGTGTGCAGCACGACCGCGACCAGCGGCCCGTCGAAGATCGACCCGGGGTACAGCGAGAACGTGATGACCTGCTCCGAGCCGACCCCTGCCACGTCCTCGGCATTGCCCAGCAGGAACGTCAGGCTGTGGTAGAGCACGCGCACGGCGGTGAACACGCTGGCGGCGAGGACCGTGAACAGCAGGTACAGGCCGACGCTCGACACGGTGAGCGGCTGCGTGAAGGCGAACAGTCCCAGCCCGTACAGCAGGTCGCCCCAGCTCGACACCGACATGCGCGATGCCAGCAGATTGGGCAGCACCGGCTTGGGCTGCGTCAGGTACACGTCCAGGTCGCCCTGGAAGATGATGCGCGAGAGCTGGCCGGCGTTGCCGCAGACGATGGCGCCGAGCCCGAATCCGGCCGCCGCCACCGCCCACAGAAACGCCACGTCGGTGAACGAATAACCGCGGATCGGCGCGTCGATCGCCTCGAACAGGATCACCCAGAAGGCCAGGAACAGGGCGTTGTTGGCGGCCATGGCGATCACCTGGATCGCGAAGGGACCAGGGTACGCGGCATTGGCAGCCAGGTTGACGCGGGCGTAGCGGCCGATCAGGCGGAGCGTCCGCGCCAGGCGCCGCTCCCGCACGCCGGACGGGTTACCCGCCATGGGCCTGCACCCGGCGCATGCCGATCCGGAACAGGGCGGTCGCCAGCGCGCCCAGAGCCACGGCGTACAGCCCGGTGCCGAGCAGCGCAGCGCCGAACCGCTCCGGGGCGGGATCGACGAGCATGCGCGCCGGCCAGTAGGCCTGAAACGCGAACGGCAGGCGCTCGGCGACGGAGCCCAGCCAGGGCGGCAGCAGGTCCAGGGGAAAGAGCATCCCGCCGAGGATGAACACCAGCTTCTGGTGGATCCACTGGAACGGCATCACCGATTCGAACCAGAACGCGGTCAGGCCGATGATGAGCATCCACAGGCAGTTGAGCAGCAGCGCGCCGGCGAGCAGGGCCAACCCGCGCGGCAGCGCCGCCGCCAGTCCCGGCAGCGGTCCCACCAGCGCCAGTGCCACCACCGCTCCCGCCACGCCGATCGGTACCGTCTTGGTCACCGCCTGGCCGAAGGCGCGGGCCAGCGCGAACAGGGGATAGGAGTAAGGCCGCACCAACCCGTAGGCGATGCTGCCGTCCTGCACCTGCCCCTGGATCTCGCCCATCACCGAGGGCCGCGCCAGCTCGACCATCTCCGTGAACACCAGGTACCACGTCAGTTGCACGACGGTGAGGCCGCGGAGC
This sequence comes from Spirochaetia bacterium, assembly GCA_965208175.1. Classification (GTDB taxonomy): domain Bacteria; phylum Spirochaetota; class Spirochaetia; order SZUA-6; family Bin103; genus CATQHW01. Next base: position 1,753,644 of record CBDBOG010000003.1, read on the forward strand.
TGGCCGTCGCCGCCGGCGATCGCCCGCCACAGCGCGTTGAACACGTACACGAAGACGACCAGCATCAGTCCGCGCGTGAGCAGCGCGAGCGGATAGGCAATCTGGTCGCGCCCGGCATACGTGAATGCGCGAGCGTACCGGCGAAGCCGCGGACCGCAACGGGTGGCCACGGAAGCGATCACGACGGCGCCCCGGCCTGACGGTTGCCGCCCGACTCGTAGAGCGCGGCGATCACCTCCTCCATGGGAGGATCGGAGATGGTGATGTCCAGCACCGTGTTGCGTTTCAGAATCGCGCGCACCACGGCTTCGATGCGGGTGCGCCGGGTGTCCACCTCCAGCGTGGCGGTGTAGCGCCCCGCGTGGCGGATGGTGACGTCCGGCTGATCGAAGACGAGCGGTGCCTCCAGCTTGAGGTCCATGATCTTGGTGGCCAGCAGCGAGCCCCGCAGCTCGCCGACGGCGCCGTCCCAGGCGATGCGGCCGTGATTGATCACGATGGCGCGGCGGCACACCTTCTCGATGTCTCCCGTGTCGTGCGAGGTGAGGAACACGGTGACTCCGCGCTCGCGGTTCACCTCCGCGATCAGATCGCGGATGCGCTGCCGGATCACGACGTCCAGCCCGATGGTGGGCTCGTCGAGCAGCAGGAGCTCCGGGTCGTGAATCAGCGATGCGGCGATCTCACAGCGGATGCGCTCGCCCAGGGACAGCTTGCGCACCGGGGTCGTCAGGTGCTTCTCGATGCCGAAGATCTCGGTCAGCGACGCGATGCGCTGCCGTGCGCGGCGGGGCTCGACGTCGTACACGTCGGCCAGCAGCCTGAAGGTGTCGATCGGCGGCAGGTGGAACCAGAGCTGCGACTTCTGGCCGAACACGGTGGCGATCCGGTACGCCAGCCGGCGGCGATGCCGCTGCGGATCCATGCCCAGCACCGATACGGTGCCGGCGTCGCGATGCAGGATGCCGGTAAGCAGCTTGATGGTCGTCGACTTGCCGGCGCCGTTCGGCCCGATGAAGGCGATCACTTCGCCCCGGTCGACGGCCAGCTCGATGTCATCGACCGCGGTGATCCGCCTCCGGCGGGGCATGACCAGGCCGCGGAGGGCGCCGAGGGCCCCGGGCGCACGGGTCCGCACCTGAAAGCGTTTCCGCAAGCCGTGTGCCTGGATGATCATCGGCGCCGCTCCGCCGGTACGGCGCCGCCGGTCGCCGGTCAATGAAAAGAGGCCCTGCACCAATGGCAGGGCCTCCTTCACGTAGCCGGGAATCGGCGACGTTGACCCTACCGAATGGACACCTCCAGGATGAGCGCCCACTCCGCCGCCGGATGGACCATCGGCATGATGACGCGGGCACTACCCATTGAAGTAGCAGCCCTTGTACACCATATCGCTGGAGCGTGACAAGGGGCGCGCGAAGTCCGGGCTGGCTCGGGTCGGCGCCGGGTGGAGTATGCTCGCGTCATGCGACTACGGGACAAGGTGGCGCTGGTCACCGGCGCGTCCGGCGGGCTCGGTGGCGCGATCTGCCGGGAGTTCGCGGCCGAGGGCGCCGACAGCATCGTCGTCTATCGCGGCGACGCCGAGGGAGCGGAACGGACCGCGCAGGCGGTGCGCGACGCTGGCCGGCGTGCTGAGGTCGTACGGGCGGACGTCGCCTGCGAGGCGGATGTCGCCGCGGCGGTGGCGAAGGCCGATGAGCGTTTCGGCCGGCTGGATATCGCGGCGGCGGTGGCCGGCATCGGCGGCGCGCTGAAGCCGCTGCTGGAGTTCGGCACGGAGGAGTTCGAGCGCGTGATGCGGGTGAACGTGACCGGCACCTACCTCACGGTCCGCCACGCGGCGGCGCTCATGGCCCGCAGCGGAGGCGGCAAGATCATCACGATGTCGTCCATCCACGGGGTTTCCGGCACCCACTACGCGGCGCCCTACGAGGCGAGCAAGGCGGCCATCATCGGCTTCACGCGCGGCGCCGCGTTCGACCTTGCCGAGCACGGCATCCAGATCAACGCGATCGCGCCCGGGGCGGTACCGGTCCCCAACGACCCGCCTCCGGATGAGGGCTCGGCGCTGCACGAGGCGTGGATGCGCTACACGCCGCTCGGCCGCTGGGGGACGCCCGCGGACATCGCCCGGGCCGCCGTCTACCTGGCGTCGAGCGACGCCGACTGGGTGACCGGGCAGGTGATGCACGTCGACGGCGGCATCAGCGCCGGCCGGCTGCTGCCTTCGTTCAAGCACTACGGCGCCAAGCCCAGGATGGACGACTGAGCTGACCCGCTCCGCGGCGCGGGCGGCTACAGCCGGCCGGCCGCCCAGCGGATGCCGCGGTGAAGGGTGGTCCGATAGCTCGGCTGCGAGTACGCCTGGTCGTCGTGGCCGGGGGTCAGGCAGAACACCCTGGCGTTGTCCAGGCGATGGCACCATGCCATCGTCTTCGTCCTGGTCACGTCGTTGTCGGTGGTCATGAGGACCGTCGCGTCGGCATCGGGCGTCCACGCCATGGTCGGCCACGCCTCGTTGACCACGTCCCAGGGCTCGATGCCGCGGCCGATCGGATGCTCCGGCTCGGTGACGCTGACCCGCATGGTCTGCCCGAACTCGACGGTGAACTCGGATCCTTCCCGCTGCTCATGCGGGATGCCGAGCAGCGCCGACCACTTCGGCCACGCCATGTAGGAACGGATGGCGTGGTGCAGCATCACCACGCCCTGCTCGGCCGTGCCGACCGCCTCGACGGCCGCCGCGGTGCCGTCGCCCCAGGTCGCGTCCATGTCGGCCGCCGTGTCGCCGCCGGCGTTGTAGAACAGCAGCACGTCGTAGGCGTCGGGCGTCACGCCCCATGCGCGCGAGAAGTTGCTGATGTCCTGCGGATAGGCGACGACGTCCTGGAACGAGTCGAATAGCCGCTTGAACGCCGGTACGTCGTAGGCGTGGCCGCCGATGATGACGGCAACCGATATCTTGTCGGGATTCAGCGGTTCGGGCATGGGGTCCTCCGGGTTCGCCGCGGATCGGCCGTCAGTGCCGGCCGCCCGCGTGGAGGCCGTGCTGGTAGTCGGCGTGGCAGATGTGGGAGTCGATGAATACGCGTGCCTGCTGCGGATCGAACCGGTCCGGCGCGAAGGCGCTGATGTCGATGCCGGTGCGGCCGTCCACGGCCCACTCGGCTGCCAGCAGGCCGGCCACCGGGTTGTAGGCGAAGCCGCCGGAATGGAAGCAGCCGGCGCAGATCAGGCCGCGCACGCCCGGCACCGGGCCCAGGATCGGCTCGCCGTCCGCGGAGTAGGCCAGGAGCCCCACCTTCTCGATCTCCCATGACAGTGGCGCCACGCCGGGCACCACGTACTGCAGGCGGCCCAGCTCCCGCTCCCGGATGTCCGGGTCCACGGAGAAGCTCGACAGGTGCGTCTCCCGCTCCGGCGGGGGCACCTCCTCGCGGTCGGGCGTCTCGATGCCGATCAGCACGCGGTTGCCGAACGCGGGGCGGTAGTAGCCGTGCCGCGGATGGTCGTTGACCGCCGGCAGGATCACCGGCTTGGGCACCGGCGTGGAGACGTAGCGCTGGTGCACGAACACCTTCGACGGCATGCGCCAGCCGAACTGCTCCAGCAGCCGGATCGACCAGACGTGCGAGGCGCAGACGACGACGTCCGCCTCGATGGTCTCGGCCTCGGTGCGGACCCCGATCACGCGGTCGCCCTGCATCGGGAACTCCAGCACCGGCTCGAATTCGCGGATCTCGACGCCCAGCTTGCGCAGGTGGGCGCCCATGGCGGCCACGTATTCGTCCGGCTCGCTGTAGCCGGCGATCGGATCGTACAGCGCCCAGGCGTCGTCCGGGACCGCCATCAGCGGCCAGCGGCGGCGCATCTCGTCCGCGTCCAGGATCTCGTAGGGGGCCTCCAGCCGGTCGTAGAGCGGCAGCATCTCCACCCGTCCTGCGCCCTGGTCTTCGGCCAGGTTGAGGGTGCCGACGTCGTGGAAGGTGTAGCCGTCCACCTCGCGGCTGAACCGGTGGAACAGCTCCAGGCTGACCTTGCGGGCGCGAACGGCCGTCTCCGTGCCCATCAGCCCGGTGATGATGCCGCCGGCCCGCGAGCTGGAGCCGTCGCCGATCGGCCCCTTTTCTACCAGGATCACCTGGCCGGCGTTGCGGTCGGCCAGGTGGAAGGCCGTGCTCAGCCCGATCACGCCGCCGCCCACTACCACGATGCGCATGACGCCGCAGTGTCGAGGCATGCCTCCGGTGGGTCAAGGCCCCAAGAGTCGTCGCCTTCGGCTCCGGCTCTTGGCCCATCCCCCCCTGGTGCTCCGGGGTCGGCCCTATTGCCGCTGCCGCGCCAAGAGGGCCGACACCAGAGCATGACGCTACTCCCGTCGCCTTCGGCTCCGGCCATGGCCGGGCTGATTCGCGTCTTGCCGCCTGACAGTACGGCCGGTAGGCTCGCGCTTCTGATGGACAAGGCACTCATCGAAAGCCTCGGGGATTCGGAGACCGCCCTGGTATGCAATGCCCTCTCTGCGCTCGGTCACTCGGAGCCGCACACGTACGCGATGGACGGGCGCATCCAGTGCATGACCCCGGACCTGCCGCCACTGGTGGGAGAGGCGATCACGATCAAGATCGACACCTGCACCCCGGAAGGAGGGCCGCAGACGGAGCCGTACTTCGCGATGATGGAGGCGATCGAGGGGAGCGAGTTGCCGCGCGTGATCGTGGTGGAGACGGTCGGCCCCGATCCGTACCGGGAGTGCGTGATGGGCGACGGCATGGCCAAGGGCTTCATGGCCGCGGGCGCCATCGGCATGGTGACCTCCGGCGGCGTCCGCGACCTGCCCGGCATCATCGACCAGGGGTTCGGCATGTTCGCGATCGCGCACGTGATCCAGCACGCGGCGCTGCGCTGGTCGGACTACGGCGAGCCGGTGCAGGTCGGCGGCATCACGGTGCGGACCGGCGACCTCATCCACGGCGATGAGGGCGGCTGCATCGTCATCCCGGAGCCCAACCACGTCGCCATCGTCGAGGCGTGCCGGCTGGTCAACGACTTCGAGAAGCAGGCGCACGTGATGATCCGCCGCACCGACCTCGACGGCACGCAGAAGCGGGCCGGCATGGACGAGCTCAGCGGCCGGTTCGAGCAGGCGTTCGCGGGGCTGAGATAGAAGGGTCGCGACGGCTCCACCCGGACCACAGGCTGGCCGTTCGTTGAGGCGGCTGCCATGATTGCATGCACGTGCATGCATGAGGTACTGTCCCCCCGATGCGCACTACCATCGAATTGCCGGATGACCTTCGCCAGCGTGTCGCGGCAGAAGCCCTGGCACGCAACCTCAGAGGCTACTCGCAGGTCATCGTTGACGCGTTGCTCGCCTACTTCGATGGGAAGAGTGACGACCGCCAGAGCATCGTGTCGCGGGTTCGCGGATCTCACAGTGAACGGGAAGCGCAGGAGGAGAAGCGCCGCCTGGCCGAGGTGAGAGCGAACTGGCGGACGTGATCGTCCTGGATACGAGCGTCGTCATCGACCTCTTCGTCGATGGTTCTGCTGCCTCCGCTACCGAAGCGATCATCGAGCGTGGGGATGGCGGGGTTTCGGCGGTCACGGTGTTCGAGCTGCTCACCGGAGTTCGTAACGAGGCCCATCTGGCGGAGCGCCGTGAGTTGATCGAAGCGTGTCGAGTCCTGGACGTGTCCGGCGAGGTCGCATCAAAGGCCGCATCGCTCTTCACGGACCTTCGCGCCGCCGGTCGGCTCATTCCGAATGAGGATCTGCTCATCGTATCGACCGCGATGGTTCATCGCTGTGCCCTGCATACGCTCAATCGCAGGCACTACGAGCGGATCACTGCGTTGCGTCTCCATGAATGGTACGGGTGACTCACGGCGCGCCGTGCGGTAGGCTCAATCAATGGCGCCGCCACCGCCGCGGCGCTCTCCGAAGACCATCACGCACCGCGGGCCGTCGCAGGCGTCGGCGGTGCCGACAAGAGAGATGACAATGGGTACTGACGGAACATCGGTTCTGGTTCGCACCGCCGCGCCCGCGGGCGAGGCCTCGGAACACAGCGTGAAGCTCCCCGCCTACGACCGGCAGCGACTGGAGGACGTCGGCTTCCTGACCGCCATGACGCTGACCCTGCTCGGCAACTACGCGCAGACCGGCCATTTCGGCGGCCCGCTGGCCTACACGCCGTACAACATCGCCCTGCACCTGGTGGGGCCCGAGAACGGCGGCCTGCGCTATGACTACCGCCGGCCCAAGCATCCGTTCGGGGACAAGCTGCTGTTGGCCGGCGGGCACAACATCCCGACCCTGTACGCGCTGTGGATGGTCATGGGCGAGGCGATGGCCCGCCGCTATAGCGCGACCGGTCATCACCGCTACGCGGTCGATCCCGAGATCGCCATGCTGCCGATCGATTGCCTGGGCTTCCGTCGCGGCGCCGGCGCGCTGGCAACGCTGCTCGAGGACAACGGCCTGGCCGACGATCCGCTGTTCGCACAGGCGAAGCTGCGCGGCATCCGGTCGCTGGCTGGCCACTCGGAGACCACCGACCTGATCAACGACGTCAACGGCGGCCCGTCCGGCATCGGCATCGCCACCGCGGCCGGCAAGGCCGCCTTCTGGGACTTCATGGGCGCCGGCGCCTCGCCGAAGATCGTCGCCCTGGAAGGCGAGTTCGCCATGACATCCGGCCACTCGCAGGAGATGAAGACGCAGGCCGTGGCCCAGAAGGTGGGCAAGCGGCTGCGCATCCTGCTCTCGTACAACAACGCCGGCATCGACGACTCGCTGGTCGGCGGCGTCGTGTCGGAGTCGTTCGACGGGTACCGGATCGCCGAGCAGTGGTCGGCCTACGGCTGGAACGTCCTGACCCTGGACGACGGCAACGACTACGACCAGGTCGTCGGGGCGCTCAAGACCATGGAGGAATGGGACCCGGACGACCGGCGGCCGATGATCGTGGTCGGCCGCACCACCAAGGGCTGGTGGCCGGCCGCCACCAACGGCACCATCGCCGGATTCGGCGAGCAGTTGGTCGGTTATCACAGCCACCCCTACGAGATGAAGATGAACGTCCCGTACTTCGTCGCCCTGGCCGGCACCTTCGAGCAGCGCTTCGGTGTCACCTTCGAAGGGATCCACGACGGCCCGGTCGACGACGAGGCGGAGCGCATCCGCCAGTTCAAGACCAACATCGACGTGGTCATGTCGGTGCTGGAGCAGGACGGGCTCGGCGAGTGGCTTGCCGACCGGCTGGTGGCCATCGGCGACGACGTGGGCGACGACGTCGCGCTGCGGGTCGACCACCGCACGGACCCGTTTCAGGACGAGCGCCTGCGCGTCTCGGCCATCCCGGTGGAGCCTCAGACGGTGAGCGCGGGCACCGGCGAGGAGAGCATCGAGCTGTTCAAGCAGCCGGGCGAGGTGCAGGGCACGCGCCGCGCGATCTCGGAGGTGGTGAAGTGGCTGAACCACGTCACCGGCAACCGGTTTCTGACCGTGTCGGCCGACCTGTCGGGCTCGATCAACGTGGAGAAGGGGTCGCTCACCGGCCATTACGATCCGCTCGCCAACCAGGGCGGCACGCGGCTCAAGGCGGCCATCCAGGAGGCCGGCAACGCCTCCACCGCCATCGGGCTGGTGGGGCAGAGCGCCTCGCTCGACCCGAACGTGCACTCCGGCGTGTGGGCGCTGAGCGGCAGTTACGGCGCGTTCACGCCGTTCATGTACCTGCCCGCGCGCGTGTGGAGCCAGCAGAACCAGGACAGCCCGTTCCGGGTCGGCGTCCTGCACATCCTGGCCGGGCACTCCGGCCCGGAGACGGCAGCCGACGCGCGCACGCACTTCGGCATCTTTGCGCCGCAGGTGTGGAAGCTGTTCCCGCGCGGCCAGGTCATCACGCTCAGCTTCTGGGACTACAACGACGTGGCGCCCGGCTACTTCGCCGCCGCGGAGATCGCCGCGCGCGACCCGCTGGTCGGCGTGATCGTGATCGAGGTGGCGCGCCCGGACTTCCCGGTGGCCGACCGCGCGACGTTCGCCGACACCGACCTCAAGGCGGCCGCCAAGGGGTTCTACGTGATCCGCGACTTCGATCCCGGCAAACCCCGGCACGGCTATGTGCTGGCCCAGGGATCGAGCTCGACCTTCAACCTGGTGCAGGCGCTGCCGCACCTGGAGGAGCAGGGGATCAACGTCAAGGTGGTCGCGGCCATCAGCGAGGAACTCTTCGACCGCCAGCCGCAGGCCTACCGCGACGCGGTGCTGCCGGCCGCCGCCAAGAACGACCTGATGGTGGTCACCACCGGCACGCAGCGCATGTGGCCGGTGCGCGACGTGGGGCCGCTCACGTCGGAGTACTCCCTGGTCTCCGACTGGCACGACCGCTGGCTGACCGGCGGCTTGGAGTCCGACGTGATCGCCGAGGCGCACCTGGACGAGCAGTCGATCGCGGCCGGCATCACCCGCTTCGCCGCCGACCGTGACCAGCGGCTGGCCCGGCAACGGGAGGCGCTGGCAGCGCTGTAAGTTGCTGTGGCGTTGTCGGAGAGTAACCCGGAATATTCGCGGCGCGGGCCGAGAGTTGGCTGAGTTGAGGCTCCGAGGAGTTCGCGGGGTCGGATCGGCAGCCGGCGGGGACGGGGGTTGATGCTCGTGATCGCAGGGAGGCTTGGCGGGCGATCGGTGGGCCGCAATTGGCCGCCTCAGACGGTGCGCGAGGGGTGCCGAGCGATGAGCCGGACACAGCACGCCCCGTAGTAGGAGGACGTGGCGAGCGGATCGGAGTGCGGCTGCGGATCAGCCCGGCGCCCAGTCGAGCGCCCCGAGCTTGCCCCACAGCCGCAGCCAATCGGCGGCCGCGTCCTGGGCGATGACGAATGTCAGCCTGCGCCCGTGGCGGACCACGCGGCTGGCCACCCGCAGGATCCGCTCGCGCAACCGGCGCAGACTCCAGCCGGTGCCGGTGGCCTGCTCCATCACGCAGCGCCCGGCGTGCAGCAGTTCGTAGGCCAACAGGTTCAACAGCAGCAGCGTCTCGTTCTGCGCCCGCACTCCTGGTTCTTCCGGCTCGGTGACCGCCTCCAGGCGGCGGCCCCGGTAGTGGCTCTTCGGACGGGGCACCGACGAGAACGCTGGCGCCAACACGTCCATCAGCTCGCCCAGGTGCCCCTCGGCCTTGCCCCGCATGCGGTACAGCCCCAGCAGCCGGGCGCCGCTGTAGCGGTCGCGCCTCAGGTTGGTGATCAACCAGAAATGATCGACGAACAACTCGCCCGGCCGCTCCACCACCACCAGCACCACCCGCCTCGGGTGCTCCCAGGAGTCGGCTTGGTAGCGCAGCTCGTAACACCACACCCGTCCCTCGCATGGCGGACGCCCCGGCGGACGGCGCAGGTACGGCTGCGCCATGCGGTCCAGCACCGCGTTGTTGCGCAGCCGCGCCACGTAGTCGATGCCCGATGACTCCAGGCCCATGAGCGTCGCGCCGTCGGCAAAGCCGGCGTCGATGCGCAGCAGCACCGATTCGCACACCCTCCGCACCCGTTCGACCACTTCCTTGATGAACGCAAGCGCCCCGTCGGCCGACCCCACCGCGCCGGGCCGCAGCGTGCCGCCCAGCATCTCGCCACTCTCGGCGCAACTGGCTATGAGCGCATGGAACATCCGCTGCCCGTAGTACCCGTTGTACTCGCTGCCGGCCTGCTGCCCGTGGACTTGCGCCGGCAGGCCGTCCACGTCGACGATCAACCGCTTGTATCGCCGGCCCTGATTGCTCATCTCCAGCCGGCGCAGCGCCTGTTCGATGACCGCTTCGCGCAGCACATCCTGATTGGCCTGACCGCTCAACACGTCCAGCAGCCGCGACAGCGTCGGCTGCGAGGGCAGCACGCTTTCCTGCTCCAGGGCGGCCGTGCCACGGCGGCTGTCGTTGGCCACCCGAGGGCTCGGGTCATGCCGCAGCCGGTCAGCGTCGTCCTGGTCGCGCCAGCCCTGACCCAGCATCAGCAGGCTGGTCCGCAGCAGGTCGGCCAGCCGATAGGTGATCAGGTGCGGATTGCGCGGATCGGCCAGCCGCTCGGTCATCCACTCGATGATGCCGGTGCGTTCCATGATCTCGCGCAGCAGCAGAGCACCGGTGTCGGCGCTCAGGTGATCCGCTCGCGCCTCGATCTGCGCCGAGCGGTTGAAGGTGGTCGAGAAGATCGGTAGAGTTTCACCCACGGCGCGTCCCGTGAGGTGGTCCCGGAAAACTGGACAGGTGGTTAAGGTGTAACCCTGGCCAGGAGGAGGGCCAACGAGATGGCGACTTCGACCGATCTAATAAGCGCGCTAAAGGTTCTAATCATTGGGGAATCGGCGGACCAGCACCTAGCCATGCGCTGGCTTCACGCGGAAAACTTGCCTGTAGCCGTTCGAGCCGGGTTCTAATCGGCCTAATACGAATGTTCGGGTTATCCGGCCGTTCGCAAAACAGCATTAACTCCCGTCTGATTTGGCTATTAGACGAACTCCAACGAATCGAGCGACTTCCCCCACGAATACGCGACGAGATTAACACCGGACTGCACTCGACGTTTCTCGGCGGCCGGCACCTTCTCGCCGTCGAACACCCGCCGACTGGTCTGGTCCACCACGCGCTCGATCAACCCCACATAGGGGTCCAATTCCGCACATCAACTCATGGTCCACGGGTCAGTTACTGCACTCACGCGAGCCCGTGCCGCCGCCGCGTAGCGCAGCGACAGCGCCACCAACGCCAGCAGCCGCCAGTAGCCGCGCCGCCGTCGCTTCGGCTCGCGCGCCGAGCCGATCTGCCGCTCACGCCGCTTGGCTGCACGGCAGTGATCGCTGAACTGAAGCTCCGCCAGCAACCCACGAGCCTGGCGCAGCAGCCGCGTCAGCACCCGCACTCCGTCGTACAACAGGCGGCTGTCGGACGGTGCCAGGATGTCGGTGGCGGTCGGGGTGGAGTCGATGCGCACCTGCGTCCCGGTTTCGATCCCCCGCTCCTTGGCCTCCTGCAACAGCACGGCGTCGAGCCGCTCCCAGGTCTTGGCGTCGATCATGCTGATGACGCTCTGCAGCGCTGACTTATTCGGCACACGCCACGGATCGACGATCGACGCGCGCAAAGCGTGCATGCTGCGCGAATCGCGAATCGTGCAGCGCGAACTCCAACGCCGCATCGTGCGGGGCAGAGGCGTGCGCGTGGGTGATGGCGTCCGAGGCTGAGCCACCGAAGTGGAGGCACTGGCCGGTCCTCAGGTAGATCCCGAATGTGTACAAGGGGGAATCTTCCGGCGATAGGGAACCGGTCGCGTCGCGCTGGCACGACGGGTGCGTGGGGTGCGATGCGCAAGCAGCACCCTGGGCCATGCGGAGTCAGTGCGAGTCGTCGGTCCACAGCCTGGCTGCATCGCAAGCGGTACGGACTCCCAGAAAGTACCGCTCCATGTTGGAGCCGCAGATGGAGTGGATCATGTCATCGAGGTATGCCGGGTCCACGAGTGATTCGATCCGCTCCGTCCAGGTGCCGCGATTCAGGACGCCGCGGGCATCATCCAGCGAGCTCACGGGGATCCGCAGGAACTCAGCCAGGCGCCGATGTGAAGAGCTCAGCTCGTGCGTCCGAAGCACCACGCGGCGATCCGCCGGAATCGACCTGCGGGTGGTGTCGACGTGCCGGTTCCACGCATGCAGGTACGCCTCGACGGAGAACACGCCAAGATCCGCAAGCGCGCGATCGTGAAAGCCGTGGGGGTACCGGTCCGGCCGGAACCACCACCGGAGGAACTTCACGGTGTCGTCCGGCACGCCGCGTCCGATGAGGTGCCCGGCGATCGACTGAAGCCACGAATAACAGTCGCGAATCAGCACGATGAACTGGGCGGCCGGAAATACGGCCACAAGGTGATCGATGATGAACTGGTTCGCCCAGGAGATGTCGTACTCCAGGTCAAGCCGGGCGTCCCGCTCGCGGAGATACGCCCTGACAGCCGAGGTCGAGAGTTGGCCACGAGCCTCGTGGAGGATGAGATCGAGTGTCTCCGCGCGTTCGGGTTCGTGGGCAACGCGGTGGTTGGCGGACAGGAGCCCCGCGAGTGAGGCAGTGCCGGACTTGGCCTGGCCTGCGCAGAATGCCTTGACGCGCGGCGCGGAGCGCATTTCGACTCTCCTCTGAGCCATGACGATGACGGCTGATCTTCCGCCGAACGGGGACCTCGCGCTACCCAGCCACGGCGGCGATCGCGGCGATCAGGCGGTCGATCTGGCGGGGGAGACGAAGTAGCGCGTGGAGATGGGCAGCGCATCGTGGCCGTCGCGGAGGTGGTCGTCAACCGGGAGGTTGTGTGTAGGCACTGCTGCAGAGTTCAGGACGGTGACGTTGGCGGCGTCAGGAGCGCGATCTCGTAGTCGGTGAGCGCGCTGAGGAAGTCAGCGTTGTCGATGAGCAGCGATACGTCGACGACCGCCAGCTTTTGGATGGCGCGATCGAATATGGCCGCACACACGTGCCCGGTGAATCTCGACCGAAACAGGAATCCGTCTGCTTCCGGTACCGTTGCGTAGGTCGCTGACGAGAGAGCGCGTCCAGCCGCGTGGTTGGCGTCGTGAGTAACCGCCGTCGGAGCGGCGACGCGGATCGGACCGTCCCCCCGAAGATCTACCAGTGTCAGGGTCTCGGTCGAGCGGATCGACACCACGAGCCTGTCATCGACATCAGAGCGCGGAAGCTCGCGGCGCTTGCGACGCGTGAACCGATTACGCGCAAGCGCCTCCCAAAACACGCAACGGACGGCTTCGGCCACATAGAGGACCGCGTACCGACCAGCCGGATCGCCGAACCGACTGGGAACGGCAACGGATCCCAACGGATGGTCACGGTACCGCTTGTGGATCAACCGGTACATCCGATCGAGGCGAACCGCGCGAAGCCGTCCGCGAATGCGGCCTGGCTCGTACGCGGCGCTCACGCGAAGTCGCCTTGCAGATCCCCTTTTGCGGCAGCCGTGACGCGTTCGGTTTCTCCTCGGCGCATCAGGGCGAGCGGCTTCGCCCCGTTGAGCGATGGCCGTGGCGTCGTCAACCAGACCCACGCTGCATAACCATCGCCGAACCGCGGCACGATTTGGTCAAGTCCGGCAAGCGGACGGCATCGCTCGTCGATCTGCTCGGCAGGGAAGACATAGCCGCGCTTGGCGCCCCGCCACCCAATGATCTTACCCTTCCGGAGCCACTCGTGGACGGACTGGCGGGTCTTGAGGCCAACCCGGGCGGCAAGCTGGTCGGAAGTGAGCAACGCTTCCCGTCCTCCCTGTCGCGTTCGGGCCGAAAGCTGTCTGTCCGCTTCCTCCGCGTCGATCATCTGCGGATTGGTGCCCGATAGCGTCTCGACTTCAGGTTCGTCTGCCGATGCACTCGTCGTGATTTGAGACGACAGTGTGTTCGCTACGACCGCAAGCGCGGACCGCACTGCCTCGGGATGGGCTACGAGGGCGGCGACCGCAGTTTCGCTGAAGCCATCGGCGACGTCATGCACCACGCTCTCCAACTCCCGGATGCAACGCTTCTTCGTCTGGGTCACAGGAGGAATCTCGTCTATTTTGTCTATCTTGTCAAGACGAGCCCTGCGATCGCTCGGTCTCGGCGGCCATGGCGGCGACGAGCCGATCGATCTGGGCGGGGGAGACGAAGTAGTGGGTGGAGATGCGCAGCGCGTCGTGCCAGTCCCGGACGTGGTCGTCGACCCGCAGGTTGTAGCGCTGCTGCAGGCGGGCGCGCCAGCCGGCGGCGTCGCCGCCGGGCGGCACGACCAGCGTCGTCCCCGGAGCCACGAACTCCCGCTTGGGTGAGTTGACGATGTCCATGCCGGGGATCTGCGCCAACCCGGCGCGGAGCCGCTCGGCAAGCAGGTGGTTGCGCGCCTCGACCGCGCCCATGCCGATCTGGCGCAGCCACGCGACCGCCACGCCGATGCCGGCGCGCGTCGGCAGGTCGAACGTGCCTTCCTCCTCGTACCGCAAGGCGGTGGGGCCGGGCGGCGTGGTGATCGTGCCGAAGCGCTCCTGGAACTCCTGCCGGACGTAGAGCACGCCGGTCCCCGACGGAGCCAGGAGCCACTTGTGCAGGCTGGCCGCGTAGAGGTCGCAGTCGTACGCGGTCACGTCGACCGGGACGCGGCCGATCGCCTGCGCGCCGTCGACGGCGATGATCAGGCCGTGCTCGCGCCCCAGGCGGCACATCGCTTCGATCGGGTAACGGATGCCGCCACGGGTGACGTGACAGAAGGCCAGCACGCGCGTCCGGTCGGTGATCGCGGCGCGCAGCGGCTCGATCAACTGCGCCGCGTCCTCGACGGGACTCGGCAACTCCACTTCGCGCACCACCAGCCCGTCGCGGGCGGCTCGGGCACGCCAAGGCTCCACGCCGACCGGATGCTCGTGGCTGGTGGTCAGGATCTCGTCCCCTGCCTGCAGGCCGGTGACGCCCTCGGCGACCAGCTCCAGACCCACCGAGGCGTTGCGGTTGATGGCGAGCTCCTCCGGCCGGGCTCCCATCAGGGCCGCCAGCTCCGGGATGGAGACCTCGTCGTTGTAGCGCCGGTAGTCGATCTTGCCGGCGTCCGGGTCCTGTGAAAGCCGGAGGTAGCCTTCGTGCACGGCGGCGACGACCGGGTCCGGCGGCACGCCGAGCGCGGCGCTGTTCAGGTAGACCAGGTCAGGGTCCAGCGGAAACCGGGCATGGATGCGCTCCCAGTACGACTCGTCGTCGGCGGCTCCCGGTCCCCAGGAGACGCCCGTCGCGCGCTCGATCGCAGCATGGCTCATGGGCGGGGACTATGGGACCCTCGGGTGGAGTGCGCAAGCAGTACACCCGAGGGCCCATGGCAGGCTTGACAACCGCTCGGGATCGCATGACACACCTCGAAGTCGATGACGGTGCTGGGACGACCCCTGGAGTTGCCTTGTGGCGTGCGATTGAAGAACCGGCTGGTGAAGTCCGCGATGTCCGACTCGCTTGGAGATGGCGAGGGGAACCCCACCGAAGCGCAGATGAGGCTCTACGAGCGGTGGGCCGAGGGTGGTGCGGCGCTGTCGCTGATCGGCGAGGTGCAGGGGGACCCACGTTATCCCGAGAGACCCGGCAATCTTGTTCTTGCCCCGGATGCCGACATGCACGCCATGCAGGTCCTGGCACGACGAGGGTCCGCAGACGGTGCGCACCTCTGGCCACAGCTCGGTCATGCCGGGGCTCTGTCACATGTGCCGATCAGTCGGCCTAGGGGACCGTCCACACTGGATATCGAGGGGCTCCGGTGCGAAGGGATGTCACGCGATGACATTCGTGAATTGCCCGGCATATACGCAAGAGCTGCGATACTCGCGAAGAATGCAGGATTCGGCGGCGTCCAGATCCATGCGGCGCACGGGTTTCTGTTGAGCCAATTCCTGTCACCTCTGTTCAATCGAAGGACGGATGCCTATGGCGGCTCGATCGAAGGGCGGTTCCGCGTGATTCACGACGTGATCGACGCCGTCAGGCAGAACGTCGGCGTATCGTTCCCGATCGGCATCAAGATCAACTCGACGGACAGACTGGTGGGAGGCATTGCGGAAGACGATGCGCTGCACGTGGTCCGCATGATCGACCAGACGTCGATCGACCTTATCGACGTCAGCGGAGGCACATATTTTCCGGGTGCGGCATCCAGTTCCGACGGAAGATCATCGTCCGGGCCATACTTCATCGATTTTGCAATGCGCGCGAAAGAGGTGACGGCCATTCCGATCATGGCAACCGGTGGATTCACGACGAGGGACCAGGCCGGAGACGCGGTCGAGAAGGGATGTGTCGACGCCGTGAGCCTTGCCCGCGCGATGGCGCTCAATCCAAGGCTCGCCAGTACGTGGTTGAACGGCGACGGCGGAGGTCCTGAATTTCCGGTGTTTGATCCGCCTCCCCAGGGTGGAGTTACCGCGTGGTACACGATGCGGCTCACGGCGCTTGGGGAAGACGAGGAGGGACATTTCGATCTGAGCTCTGCCTCGGCCTTGGAAGCCTATGAAGCGCGAGATGCACGACGCTGCGAAATCTGGCGACAGCGGTTCCCGCAATCGCTGAACATTGACTGACGTGCCTTGGCTACCGTGCAGGATCTCATCGGACGCGGAGCACACAGAACTCGTAGCCGTAGAAGTCCGAGTAGGCATGCCAGATGTCTATTTCCCTCTGGCACTGTTCCGCCAACTCCTGTGCGTCCGGCTCGTCGTGATGACGTGTGCGGAATGAGATCACGTTGTCTTGCAGTGGCCGATAGTAGTCGTCCCACCATGCGGACGCGGGGAGGGGAAAGTGCCCGACGGTCTCGTAGCCGCACGCCTCGGTGGCTTCCAGGAGCGTGGAGGTGTCGCGTATGGCCGGGTACTCGCGGTTCCAGAACGCTGCGCACGCCGCGGGCCGGTCGGGCTTCCGCCAGCATACCTCGGTCAGCGCGACGTGCCCGTTGCGTCGCAGCAGCCGGCGCCAATCGCGGAGGGCCGCTTCGACACCCATGTTGTAGATCGCGCCTTCGCACCAGATCAGGTCGAAGGAACCGTCGGCGAAGACGAGTCGGCGCATGTCCGCGACGCGGGCCTCCAGCCGATCCGCGACGTCCAGTTCGTGCGCCTTGCGGCTCAGCTCGTCGATGAACGGGGGGTGGTTATCGACGGCGACGATGCGCGCCGGCGAGCTTTGCACCAGAACCAATGTCTGGGCGCCGGTCCCGCAACCGACGTCGAGGACGCGGGTCCGTGGTCCCACGTCCGGCACGAGCCCGAGCGCCCGGCGCGTGCCGGGTTCTGTCCCCGGTCCCTGCCGGGGAAGCCCACTGAACAGCTCGTAGAACAGCGCGGTGGCTCGATCGGGCGGTGTGGTACGCATGCAGCACGCCTCCAGACGAACAGTAATGGACAGGCAGGAGATGGGGACGAAGGGTTCCCGCCAGCCTCCCGTAGGCGTACGTTACAAGCGTGTCCGATGCACGGCTTCCCCCGCTTGACGAGATCGAGAGCGCGGCCCAGATCGTCTACCGCGCCATGCCGCCGACGCCGCAGTACCGCTGGCCGCTGCTGTGCGAGCGGACCGGCTGCTCCGTGTGGGTGAAGCACGAGAATCACACCCCCATCGGCTCGTTCAAGCTGCGCGGCGCGCTGGTAGCGGTGGACCGGCTGCGGAGCGCCAAACCACGGGTCAACGAGGTGGTGGCGGCCACGCGGGGCAACTACGGCCAGAGCGTCGCCTTCGCCGCGCGCCGGGCCGGACTCTCCGCAACCGTGGTGATGCCGGCCGGCAACAGCCGTGAGAAGAACGCCGCGATGCGAGCGTTCGGCGCCCGGCTCGTCGAGCACGGCAAGGACTTCGATGAGGCGTATGCTCATGCCGCCGTGCTGGCCGCCGGTGACCGCAGGCACCTGATGCCGTCGTTCAGCCCGGAACTGGTCAGGGGCGTGGCCAGTTACGGCCTGGAGCTGTTCCGGGAGGTCGAGGACCTGGACGCCGTCTACGTGCCGATCGGCCTGGGCTCCGGCATCTGCGGGGTGATGGCCGCCCGCAACGCGCTGTCACCGACGACGGCCGTGATCGGAGTGGTCTCGGCCGCCTTGCCTGCCTATCGGCGTTCGTTCGCCGCGGGCGAGTCGCGCCCGACCGGTCCCGCGCCGACCATCGCCGACGGTATGGCGGTGCGTGTCCCTGACGAAGAGGCGCTCGCCTTGATCCTGGCCGGCGTGGACCGGGTCGTCGCCGTCTCCGAAGCCGAGATGCGCTCGGCGATGCGCGCCTACTACACCGACACGCACAACGTCGCCGAAGGGGCGGGAGCGGGGCCGCTGGCGGCGCTGCTCCAGGAACGGTCGCGGATGCGCGGCAGCCGCGTCGCGCTGGCGCTCTCGGGCGGCAACATCGACCGGGAGCTCTTCGCGGAGGTACTGGCCGGCTCGTAGCGGCGGCCACGGACGCCTGTCGCTTCTACGAGTGATGGGAATGTGGTTGGATCAGGTCCATGCGTCTTGTCACGTGGAACACCGGGCATCGGGCGGACACACAGTCGCAGGCTGAGTTTCTGCGGGGCCTGTCACCGGACGTCATCGCGTTGCAGGAGATCATGCGAACGTCCCTCGAGCGTTGGAAGCCGCTGCTGAGTGAGATCGGCCTTCCTCATTGGATGAGCCCCGTGAGGGCCCCGATGCGTGCCTACAGCGGTGTACTCATCGCCTCGAAGGCCCCTGTCCACATGCTATCGCCCGCAGACGGCGCGATGGATACGGAAACCCGATGGCCGAACATGCATGCTTCACTCTCGGTGCAACTCGCCAACGGCATCAGGCTGCACACGGCGTGTCTGTGGGGAGAGCTTCCCGATCGGAAGGAGGTGATTCACTCGGCGATGTCGCGAAGAGGCCGGCATCCGACCATCCTGGCCGGCGACCTGCACGGCGATGAATCGGACGATCCCCTGGCGCTCCGGAAGTTCGGGGTGCGCGACGTATACCTCGATCTGCATGGCCACGATGAAGCCCCGTGCAGCTTCGTTGCGGGAACGCGGAGCGACCACGTCTTCGCGAGCCGTGACCTCCGCGTGCGCCGCGCGCAGTACTGGACCGGGAAGATGGGCACGATCGCAGAGGGCGGACTGAGCGATCATGCCCCTCTGGAGGTGGTGTTCGACCTCTGACGGGAGGGCGAGTCGCGCCTGCGGTATCATCTCCGCCCATGTCACGAACCAACGGCATGATCCGCGTCGGCATCGTCGGCGCGGGCAACAACACCCGCAACCGCCACATCCCCGGACTGAAGGCACAACCCGATGTCGAGCTGGTAAGCGTCGTGAACCGGTCCCGGCAGTCGTCCGAGCGGGCGGCAGCCGAGCACGGCATCGGCCGTGTCCATGATCACTGGCGCGAGTTGGTCGAGGCCGACGACGTCGACGCCGTGCTGATCGGCACGTGGCCCTACCTGCACAAGCCGGTCACGCTCGCCGCGCTGGCGGCCGGCAAGCACGTCCTGACCGAGGCACGGCTGGCCCTGAACCTGGCCGAGGCGCGGGCGATGCTGGCCGCTTCGCGCACGCGACCCGACCTGGTCACGCAGGTGGTGCCGGCGGCGATGACCCTGGGCATGGACGCGACCATCTGCCGGCACATCGCCGACGGCTACGTCGGCGACGTGCTGGCGGTCGAGCACCTGGGCGGCGGCGGATTCATCGACCGCGAGGCGCCGGCGATGTGGCGCGACAGCGCCGTCTACAGCGGGCTGAACATCGGCTCGCTGGGCATCACCTACGAGACGATCATGCGCTGGGTGGGACCGGCCACCCGAGTGGCGGCCATCGGCAAGACCTTCGTGACGACCCGCCGCGACGACACGGGCGTCGCGCAGGCCATGCAGCTCCCCGACCACCTGGAGGTCCTGGCCGACATGGCGTGCGGCGCCACGCTGCACCTGCAGCTCTCCAGCGTGATGGGCCACGGCATGGCCGGGACGACGATCTACGGCTCGGAGGGGACGTTGCGCATCGCCGCCGGTCAACTGCTGGGCGCGCGGCGGGACGACGACGCGCTCGCACCTCTGCCGATTCCCCCTGCCAAGCCCCGACCGGGCGAGCTCATGCCGCCCGGCTGGCGGGTGGAGGAGGAGTTCTGCGCCGCCATCCGCGGCGAGGGCGCGATCGAGCGCAACACCTTCGAGATCGGCGTCCAGTACATGGCGTTCACGGAGGCGGTCCATCGCAGCATGGCCGAAGACCGCACGGCGCCGGTCGAGCGCTGAAGGAAAGAGGCATGGAATACCGAACGCTCGGCAAGACCGGCATCGAGGTCTCGCGCATCGGCCTGGGCTGCTATCAGATGGGCGGCATGCACGGCGGCGGCGGCTGGCCCGGCATGGACGACGAGGAGTCGGTGCGCACCATCCACCACGCCGAGACGCTGGGCGTGAACCTGCTGGACACGGCCGAGGGCTACGGCGCCGGCCACTCGGAGCGGATCATCGGCCGCGCGCTCATCGGACGGCGCAGCCGCTACGTGGTGGCGACCAAGGTGGCGCCTCCGGTCGACGGCGACAGCGAAGCAGACGCGCGCTCCCGCGTTCAGACCGCCTGCGCCGGCAGCCTGCAGCGGCTCGGAACCGACTACATCGACGTCTACCAGCTCCATGGCGTGCCGCCGAGCGAGCTGATGCCGGCCGTGGCCGAGGAGCTCGCGAAGCTGCAGCAGGCCGGCAAGATCCGCTGCTGGGGCATCTCCACCAACGACGGGGATGCCATGCGCGAGTTGCTGCGCCTGGGGGACCTGGCCATGGCGCAGGTGGGGCTGAGCATCGTCAATCCCACCGCGGACGACGCGCTGGCGCTGGCGCTGGAAGCGAACCTGGGCACGCTGATCCGCGTGCCGCTCGGCCAGGGAGCCTTGACCGGCAAGTACTTCGACGCGCAGCAGCTCGACGGTGAGGATCGGCGCCACGAGCGCTTCACCAACCCGCGCGCGCGGGAGGCGCTCGCCAAACTGGCCGAATTGCGCTTCCTGACCGAGCGAGGCCGCACGATGGTGCAGGCGGCGCTGCGGTTCGTGCTGGACACCGCCGGCGTGACGGCGGCCATCCCCGGCGCCAGAGACCGGGCGCAACTGGAGCAGAACGCCGGCGCCGTGGACGTGGCGCCGCTGTCGGCGGAGGAGCGGGAGCGGGCCATGCGCATCGGCGCCGGGTCGGGCTGGCCGCTGCCGCCGTACGCGAAGAAGGCATAGCCGCCGTTGCCGGCGCTGGCGGACGCGCGCTCGCTGCGCGACATCGACTGGGACACCTGGGTGCCGGTGGACGTCACCACGGTGGTGTTCGTCGTCGAGGACGACCGCGCGCTGCTCATCCGCAAGAAGCGCGGGCTCGGGGCCGGCAAGGTGAACGCGCCGGGCGGACGCGTCGAGGCGGGCGAGACCCCCGCGGCGGGGGCCGCGCGGGAGCTCTGGGAGGAGGTGCGCCTCCGCGCCGGCCGCCTCCGCCACCGGGGCGTCATCTCGTTCCAGTTCCTGGACGGCTACTCGACCCATATGCACGTGTTCCGCGCCACCGGCGCGCGCGGCACGCCCGTGGAGACCGAGGAGGCCGAGCCGATGTGGGTGCGGCTGGACGCGATACCGTACGAGCGGATGTGGGCGGACGACCGCGAGTGGCTCCCCCGGTTCCTGGCGGGCGATCGGTTCCGCGGCTGGGGGCTGTTCGACGGCGATACGATGCTGGACTTCAGACTGCAGACCGAGGAGGACGGCGATGGGTGGAACGATGGTGAGTGAGAGTACCTTCGCCGCGAGCAAGAGCGAGGCGCGCGGTGAGCGCGCCATGGTGGCCACCAAGCACCGGCTGGCCACCGCCGCCGCCCTGAGCTCGCTGCGCGCCGGCGGCAACGTCATGGACGCGGCCGTGGCGGCCGCGTTCGCGGTGGGGGTGGTGGAGCCTTCCTCCAGCGGCATCGGCGGCGGCGGCTACCTGGTCTACCAGATGGGGGAACGGGGCGGCGTGTTCGCGTTTCCCATGCGCGCGTCGCTGGCGGCCGCACCCGACATGTACCGCCTCACCGGCGTGGCGGCGGTGGGTGCGTTCGGCTGGCCGGGCGTGGAGGACAACGCCAACCTGGAGGGACCGCGCTCGATCGCCACCCCCGGTGCGGTCGCCGGCCTCACGGCCGCGCACGCGGCGTTCGGGCGCCTGCCGCTCGACGCGGTGGTAGCGCCGGCCGTGGAGCTCGCGCAGTACGGCTTCGCTCCCGAGTTCCACGACGTGATGGCCTTCGCGAGTCAGGTGGGAAAGCTCACGCGCTACCCGGAGTTGCGCCGCACCTTTCTGCCGGCGGGCGAGCTGCCGTCCGGGATCGAGATCCCCGCCAGCCCCTACACGCGCGGCGACGTGCTGCGGGCGGCGCCGGTCAGGATCCGCCAGCCGGACCTGGGCGACACGCTGAGTGCGATCGGCCGGAAAGGGGCCGACGCGTTCTACCGCGGCGAGGTCGGCCGCCGGCTGGTCGACGCGGTGCGCGAAGCGGGGGGCATCCTCGACCATGCCGACCTGGAGAGCTACCGGCCGCTCCACTGGCAGACCGGCGCCGACCCGGTGCCGCTGGAGGTGGCCTACCGCGGCGACCGCGTGCGCGTGGCGCCGTACGCCTCGGGCGGGATCACCAGCGCCATGACGCTGCAGCTCCTGTCCGGGAGCGACCTGCGCGCCTGCGAGCACAACGACGCCGAGGCGCTGCACCGCTACATCTGCGCCGCGCGCCTGGCCTACGCCGACCGCTTCGCCTACCTGGCCGACCCGGATACTGCGGACGTGCCCTGGCGCGGCATGACCTCGCCGTCCTACGCCGCGCGCCGCCAGGCCGGCATCGGCGACAAGGCGCCGGCGCGCTTCAAGGCGGGCGACCCGTGGCGGGAGGAGGGCCGCAAGGCCCCGAAGCGTCCGCCCGGCAGCGCGCCGGCCTATCACGACGGCACCACCCACCTGTGCGTGATGGACGGCGACGGCAACGCCGTGTCGCTGACCAACACGCTGGGGTCCGGCTTCGGCTCCGGCGTGGTGGCCGGACGCACCGGCGTCATCCTCAACAACGGCATGATGTGGGTCGACCCGGTGCCCGGTCACGTCAACTCGATCGCGCCGGGCAAGCAGCCGCTGAACAACATGTCGCCCCTGCTGGTGCTGGGAGAGGGAGGCGTGCGGCTGGCGGTCGGCGCCTCCGGCGGCCGGCGGATCACCAACTGCGTCACCAGCCTGGTGGTGAAGATGCTCGACTTCGGGCTGGGTCCGCAGGCCGCGATCGACGCGCCGCGCCTGGACTGCAGCACGCCGCTGACCGCCGTCGACGGCCGCCTGGACCCGGACGTGGTCGAGGAACTGCGCGCCCGCCGCCACCGCGTGGCGGTGATCGACCCGCGCTACACCACCGAAGGCATGAGCCCGTTCGCCAGCCCGCTGGCCATCACCCGCGGACCCGACGGCCTGCGCGGCGGCGCCGACACCTTCCACACCGCCCACGCCGCCGGGCTGTAAGGGGTCAAGCCCAGCTCAACGGTCGGTTCTCTCATCGGCAAGGAGCCGATTGGCGCGTGTCTCGAGGTCGGCGCAGCGATCGATGATCGATGCGAACGACTCGCCATCATCGAGCAGCATGCCGTCGGCGAGCATCCAGCCAGAATGTGGGCTCGCCGTGCCGCCGTTCGTTCGGCGACTGCCAGTGCGTCGCGGCGGTCGCCTGCCGGAAGAGACAGGAATGGCGTATCAGTCACTCGGTGCCAGCGCACTCACCGCCGTCGCCATCCAACCGGGCATGGTTGCGCGGGCAGCCATCAATTCGGCCAGGTCGTTTCCTGAAAGACGCGAGGCCGCCCGGGTCAGCCCATCCTCGACTTCGTCCCGACCGAGCCATGCCAGGGCACGGATGAGATCGCCGGCGCGGCGGTTCGGCGCCGCCAGTTGCCAGCGAGGAGCATGGCGCAGCCTCACGAGCAACCGGTAGAAGGACAACCGGCGACTGGGGCCGGAGGTGAGATACACCGGCTCCACCGGAATCTGCAGGGTGAGCCCGAGCGTGTTGGCAGCGGCCCCGCCGCTTGGAACGATGGTTTCGCCCCACAGCGTCGAAAGCGAGGCGATCGCCTTCTCGACCGCCGGCGCACGAAAACCGAACCGGGTCTCGACGGGCCTCATGTAGACGCCGCGGCAGACCCGTATGAGCTGCTCGGCGTGAACGAGCCGCGACAGCGCCTGATCGACCGCGGCGCGGCTTCCGAGGTGAAGCAGGGCGGCCGGGCAGACCGGTGCGGCCTCGGGAAGCACGGAGACGTGATCGACAATGCGACTCGCAAGACTGGTCATCAATCGTACCTTCGTCTGTCAGAAACATATATCTAAATCTGACGAGCAACAACTACGGAGTGCTCGTTTGCGTCGGGATGGGGGGTGGGGCACGATGGGCGGAAATCGATACTGTCCGAACGTGAGGCAATTGCTATGACATCCACGAGAGTGATCGGTCTGGCGCTCGGCGCCCTGTTCTGGGTGGCGACGGACCGCAGCCGCGGCACCGTCCGAGCGGAGGCGGCCGCGGACGCGGCGCCGGAGATCTACTTCTACGCATTCTCGTTGAACGAGGAGAACGCGTCCGCACCGGAGAGCGTGAAGCTGGTGCAGGACTGGGTCATGGAGCAGATCGGCGTGTTGGTGCATCCGATCCTGGCGCCGCGCGGCGAGGCCGAGGCGAAGCTGACGCTGATGCTCGCATCCGGTGAGCAGCTCGACATCTTCTCAAGCTCCTGGTCGAAGTACCGCGCGCTCGATGCCATCCAGCCGATCAACGACGTGTTGCCCGAGTACGGTCCGACCGTCCTGAACGCCTATCCCGCCGAGTTCTGGGACCTGATGAGCGACTCGGAGGGCAACATCTGGGGCGTGGTGAGGGACTTCCCGCGCGCGGACCAGCCACTGTACGTGCGGCGCGACTGGGCCGAGCAGCTCGGCATGGAGGTCCCCGCCACCGTGGAGTCGCTGGAAGCGTTCCTGGCCGCGGTGATGGAGGCCGATCCGGCCGGCAACGGCACCACCATACCGCTGATGGCCAACCTCACCGGCCTGCTCGCAGGCGTCGCCGGCGGCTTCATTCCCGGCGGTTACGCCAACTGGCAGGACGCCGACGGCTCGATCACCCCGCCGGAGCTCCATCCCGGCTACCGCGACTTCCTCGAGGCCGTGCACGGCTGGTTCGCGAACGGCTACCTCTACAAGGAATTCTCGATCGTCAAGCGCGCCGACATCGACCAGGCCGTCCGCGACAACCGTGTCGCCGCCTCCCTGGCCGGCGCCGGCCGCATCACCGACCGCAACCACTACCATCTGCGCGAGGCCGTGCCCACGGCGGAGTACGTGATGAGCCCGCTGTCCGGGCCGGAAGGCTGGGCGGAGACGATGCGCAAGGGCCGCGACCGTGCGTTGATGATCGACAAGCGTTCAGAGCATCCCGACGCGGCGATGACGTTCATCGACCTGGGGTTCCGGTGGGACGACGTGTACGGCTACCTCACCACCCGGCACGGCATCCAGGGCGTGCACTGGGAGTTCAAGGATGCCGAGAACGAAACCGGGCTCAAGGTCCTGGATGACACCTACAAGGGCGACCTGGCGGTCGGCGTGAGCATCGTCAACGCGGTGCGTTCGGGCCCCGCCACGCCGGACCGGGCCGAGTTCTACGAGTTCCTGGGCACCCATTTCTGGGACTTCAGCAGGGTCAAGCGGCCGTTCGACTGGGACGTCGGATACGATCCGGGGCAGCTGCTGGACAACGTCAGCGCCCACGGTGACATCAACCGGATGATCCAGGAGGAGACGGTGAAGTTCATCACCGGCGCGCGCTCCCTGGAAACCTACGACGACTTCGTGGCCGACCTGCGCCGCCTGGGGATCGACACGCTGGTCGCGGAGCTCACCCGCCAGTATCGCGCCGCCAAGGGCGGATAGTCCCGGACTCGTCCGGAGCCATGCCGCCGCCTGCCCGCGGGCGGCGGCGCGCTCCACCTACGCACCATGGCGCACACCCGCCGCCTCGCGGCCACCGC
Organism: Spirochaetia bacterium; assembly: GCA_965208175.1. GTDB lineage: Bacteria > Spirochaetota > Spirochaetia > SZUA-6 > Bin103 > CATQHW01. Next base: position 1,779,293 of record CBDBOG010000003.1, read on the forward strand.
CTCGCGGCCACCGCCTCGTCTTCCCGTCCCCTGCTGCGGCGCATCGCCCGCTACCGCGGCGTCTACCTGATCATGCTGCCGGGCCTGATCTACTACCTGGTCTACAAGTACCTGCCCATGTACGGGGTGGTCATCGCGTTCAAGGACATCTCCCCGCTCGGCGGCTTCCGGGAGATCTACTTCGGCGGCCAGTGGGTCGGGTTGAAGTACTTCGAGCGCTTCGTGTCGTCGTTCTACTTCTGGAACGTCGTGCGCAACACGCTGGTGTTCAGCCTGCTGCGGCTGCTGCTGGGGCCGACCCTGGCCATCATGCTGGCACTGCTGCTCAACGAGGTGCGCAACCTCGTGTTCAAGCGGGTGGCGCAGACCGTCTCCTACCTGCCGCACTTCATCTCGTGGGTGGTGGTGGCGTCGCTCGTGCACGCCATCCTCTCGGTGGACGGCGGGCTGCTCAACCTGATCATCACCGGTCTGGGCGGCGATGCGGTGCTGTTCCTGGGCGACCCGCGCTTCTTCCGCGTCATCGCCCTCTCCACCTGGATGTGGCACGGGGTGGGATGGGGCTCGATCATCTACCTTGCCGCGATCGCCGGGATCGACCCCGAGCTCTACGACACCGCCGTCATCGACGGCGCCGGCCGCATCCGGCAGGTGTTCGCCATCACCATCCCCACCATCGCGCCGATCATCGTCATCCTGCTGATCCTGCGCATCGGCGACATCCTGGATGGGGGCTTCGACCTGATCCTGAACATCTACTCGCCCGGCGTGTATGGGGTGGCGGACATCATCGACACCTTCGTGTATCGGGAGGGGCTGCTGCGGGCGCAGTACTCCTACGCGGCCGCGGTCGGGGTGTTCAAGTCCGTCATCGGGCTGCTGCTGGTGGTGGTCGCCGACCGCGCCACCAAGCAGCTCGGCCAGTCGGGGTTGTGGTGACGCGCCCGGCGGAGGGCGGGGCCGCGCGCCCGCGGTCACGCGGCGAGCGCATCTTCGCGCCGTTCAACTACGGCGTGCTGATGCTCGTGGGCCTGCTGTTCCTGGTGCCGTTCCTGCTGGTGCTTGCCTCCTCGCTGGTCGGCGAGCAGGAACTGCAGGAGCGCGGCGTATTCGTCCTGATCCCGCGGCGCCTGGACTTCTCCGCATACGGGTACCTGCTGAGCTCCGGCTCCATCGTCCTGGGCGCCTACCGGGTGACGGTGGTGCGCATACTGCTCGGCACCGCCGCCAACCTGGCGGTGACCGCGGCGCTGGCGTACGGGCTGTCGAAGCGGGCGCTGCCGGGCGTGACCGCCATCACTGCGCTCCTGTTCTTCACCATGCTGTTCTCCGGCGGCCTGATCCCGACCTTCCTGGTGGTGAAGGCCACCGGCCTGATCGACAACCTGGGAGCCCTGATCGTGCCCAACCTGGTGAGCACGTGGAACCTGCTGATCATGCGCAACTTCTTCTACCAGATCCCGCAATCGCTGGAGGAGTCGGCGGAGATCGACGGCGCCAGCCCGCTGCGCATCCTGGTGTCGGTGGTGGTGCCGCTGAGCGCTCCCTCCTTCGCCACCATCGGGATGTTCTACGCGGTCGCCCACTGGAACGCCTGGTTCGACGCGGCCATCTACATCAACTCGGTGGCGAAGCTGCCGGTGCAAAACATCCTGCGGGCGTTGGTGATCGCGGGCACCGACGTGGACTCGATCCAGGACATCGACGTGGAGTACCTGCCGCCTCCGCAGACCATCCGCTACGCTATGATCATCATCAGCACGCTGCCGATCGTGTTTATCTACCCGTTCATCCAGCGCTACTTCGTCAAGGGGATCCAGATCGGCGCGGTCAAGGGATAAGAGGAAGGAACCAGGCGAGGCATGGCCGGCGGAGAGCGGTTCGATCTGTGCGTGTACGGCGCGACTCCGGCGGGAATCGCCTGCGCGGTGCGCGCCGCCCGGGAAGGCCTGAAGGTGGCCCTGGTGCATCACCACGCGCACATCGGCGGCATGTGGACCAACGGCCTGGGCGTGCTTGACACCGTCTACGACGGCCCGCGGGCGCCGCTCTACGACGAGATGGTGGCGCGCATGTGCGAGCTGACCCGGCGCGAGAGCGGCGCCGACTCCGAGGCGTACCGCCGTACCCAGTGGGACCCGCCCGAGGTGTCGTCGCGCCATCCGTATTTCGCCCCCCACGTGGCGGAGGCGGTCCTGGACTCGCTGGTCGACGAGACCGCCGGCCTGTCCTTGTATCGCGAACGGGCGCCGCGGCGCGTGTCCCGCGCCGGCCGGCTGCTGCTCGGCGTAGCGTTCGAGGGATCAGGCGGCGCGGGGGAGATCGAGGCCGCCACCTTTGCCGACGCCAGCTACGAGGGCGACCTGTACGCCGCCGCCGGCGCGCGCTTCCGCGTGGGGCGGGAGTCGCGCCGGGAACTGAACGAGATCCACGCCGGACGCATCTTCTCGATCCTGCGCCGCGACCCCGCCTGCGACGGCTATCCACGCGCCATACGCCGCGGGGAGCTGCGCCTGAGGACCTATGGCGCCATCACCGGCGAGATCTGCGCGGGCTCCACCGGCGAAGGGGACGCCGCGATCCAGGCCTACAACGTGCGCCTCTGCCTGACCAACGACCCGCAGCAGCGGCGCCTGCCGGCCCGGCCGGCCTGGTATCGCCGCGAGCTGTTCCACAAGCTGCGTGACCGCTGGACGGTTTCCGGCGGTGTCCGGGTGCACAAGGTGAGCTGGAACGCTGCCAACCTCCCGGAGGGCGGCTGGCGCTATCCGCTCGCCTCCTGGGAGGAGCGCCTCCGCATCACCGAGCGCCACCGGGACTGGGCGCTGGGGCTGCTGCACTTTCTCCAGAACGACGCCGACGTGCCCGACGATTTGCGCCGCCGCGCGCGGCAATGGGGCCTGGCCGCGGACGAGTTCTCCGACAACGACAACGTGCCGTACGAGATGTACGTGCGCGAGGCGCGACGCCTGGTGGGGCGCTACCTGTTCACCGAGCACGACAGCACGCTGGCGCCGGGCCTGGAGCGCGCGCCCATCCACGCCGACAGCATCGGCGTCACCGAGTGGGCCCTCGATTCCCACGAGTGCCACTGGGACACCGTCGGCGGGTCCAGCCGGGAGGGAAAGATCCTGATGACCGAGCTGACCCGGCCGGGGCAGGTGCCCTACCGCTGTCTGCTGCCGCGGGAGATCGACAATCTGCTCGTGCCGGGGTGCTGCTCGGCCAGCCACGTGGGGTGGGGGACCATCCGTGTCGAGCCCACCATGGTGCCGATCGGCGAGGCCGCGGGCATAGCCACGGCCCGGGCCGGCGCCGGCGGGGTTCCGGTGGCCGACGTGGACATCGGCGCCGTGCAGCGCGCGCTGGTCGAGTCGGGGGCGATGCTCACCTTTCTGAACGACGGCAATCCGGGCGACGGCGATGCGGTGCCGGCGCTGCAGATGCTCGGCGTGCACGGCTTCTTCGGGTCGTACGACGCGCGCCCGGCCGAGCCGCTGGACCGGGCCGAGGCCGCGCTGTGGGCCGGCGGACTGGCAGACGTGCGCGGCGGCGTCAACGTGCCTGACGAGTTGGCACGCCGCATCCTGAACTGCACGCCGGCCGGTCGAGGCGTTACGCGCGGCGAGTGGAACGAGTTGCTGCGCGTGCGAGGCATGCCGCCGGAACGGGACGGGCCCGAGTCCGCGACGCCGCTCACCCGAGCCGCGGCGGCGGGTCTGGCCTATCGTCTGCTGGCGCGCTGATTCGGCTTCAGCCGCCGGTTGCGCTCAGACGTTGCCGGTGCGCAGGGCGTAGCGGCGCTCGGCGTAAGCGGCGTCCTCGACCCAGAGGCGGCGGGCTCTGCGCTCCATGCCGCGGCGCACCAGGCCGGCAGCGCGGCATGCCAGGCGGAAGCCGAAGCGGTCGGAGGTGGCGACGGTCGCCTCGATGATGGCGGAGCGGCCGGGCGCGACCGGGGTGGCGTGGGTCTCCACCACGGAGCCTGCGCCCTCTCCGTCGATGATGGTCATGACGATGGTGCGCGGGTCGGGGCAGTCGAAGCGCGCGTCCACCTCCACGCCCATGCGGCGCGTGGCGCGGTAGGTGACCCGTACCACGATGCTGTCGTCGGTCTGCTCGATGACGCGCAGGCGGCCGAACGAGTGCGGGTGGTAGTGCGCGCCGTGCCAGGGGTCCAGGCGGTTGGCGATCACGTCCTCGGGCTCGCATGAGGCTTCCATGCGGATCACGGCGTCGATGCCGCCGGTGGGGCGCACGCACAGGTGGGGCTTCTCGGTGGGCTCCTCCTCGGTGCCGTCCAGGCGTACCCAGAGGAGCACGCCGTCGTCGTGGCTCGGGAGCACGCGCCAGCCCGCGTGGCCGGATTGATCCAGGACCAGCCCGTGCCAGGGGCAGACCAGGCAGCCGTCGCGGACGTGGCCGTCGGCCAGCGACGCGCCCAGGTGGGGGCAGGCGTTGGGCGCCACCAGCAGCCGGCCGGCGCCACGCCACACCACCAGCTCGCGGTCGGCGATGCGGTAGCGCCGCGGCCGGTCGCCGATGGCGCGGACGGCGTCGATGACGTGCCAGCCGCCTGAGGGCAGCGCCATCGCCCGCCGGAGCGCACCCCTGATCCACTTGGGGTCCGACTGCTGCCAGTCGGGGAGCCGCTGCAGCTCGGCGGCGGACTCGGCGCCGGCGGGCTGCCGGCCGAACAGGAAGCCGCGCTCGCGGCGGTCGCCGCTCATGCCGCCGCCGACGGCAGGATGCCGCTGGGGCGGATCGACACCAGCGGCTCCGGGGGGAGCCCGTGTCGGGTGAGGATGGCGTTGGCGGCGGCGATCCCGGAAGCGGCCGCACGCTCCATGAGCGCGCTCGGCTGCTCGATGCGCACGAAGTCGCCGGCCAGATAGACGCCGGCGTGCGGGGTCTCCACTCCCGGGCGGCCGGCGCGCGAACCGGGCGCGAACGCCGGGCAGTCGGCCCGCAACAGGTACACCTCGTCCAGCGGCCGGGCGTCGCGGGTCTCCGGATACAGTTGGTGCAGGCCGCGCAGCATCGCCGTACGCAGCTCCTGCTCGGTGGTGCCGTCCGGGACGGCGTAGGCGTGCAACTCGACCACCGAGCCGCCGTGCTCGGCGGCCCAGGCGCGGCTCTCGTCCTCAAGCAGGTGGAACAGGGAGATGTTGTCCAACAGCGGGAAGCCGGAGGTGCCGGCGAACGGCGCGCGCTCGGTGGCGATGGGGCGGTCCAGCCACAACCGCCACACGGCGAACGGCAGGGTTGTCTCCAGGGCGCGCACGCGCGCCGCCCAGTCGCCGCGGTCGAACGGCGTGGCGGGCAGCAGCCGCTTCAGCCCGGCCACGTCCAGGGCCAGCACCACGGCGTCGGCCGCCACAGGATCGGCTTCCCCGGCCGTCTCGATCGCCCAGGAACCGGCGTCGCGCCGGATGGCGCGGACCTGGGTATCGGTGCGGACGGCAGCGCCGCGCTCCTCGACGTAGCGCCGCATCGGCTCCCAGATCCCGGTGGAGAACGGTTGCCGGGCCACGTCGAACGGCAACCCTTCCGGATTCCCGGTGAAGTAGAAGTGGAACATCATCAGCAGCTCGGCGGCGGACATGCCGCCCTCCGGATTGAAGAACGAATGCGCGAACACGTCGAACAGCAGTTGCCGGGCGTCGGGAGGAAAGCGTAGCGAGTCCAGGTATTCGGTGGCGGAGCGGCGGTCGTGGCGCTCGTAAGTGCGCTCGGCGTCGAAGGCCAGCATCGACAGCGCGGAGCGCAGCCGCACGCGGCGCAGCGCCGCCAGGGTCAGCGACGGCGTGCGCCACGTGAGGGAGACGATGTTCCACGGCGCGCGCCTGGGCAGGCGGGCGAACGACTGCTGCGCGCCGCCGGTGCCCAGGACGGGATAGTCGTCCAGCGGTTGCAGCAGGTCGAGGTCCGGCGAGATGCGCCGCAGCAGCGCGCGCAGGTTGTAGTACTGGCGGAAGAACGCGTGAAAGCCGCGGTCCATCTGCACCGTCTCGCCGGTAGCCAGCCGTACCGGGAACGCCCCGGCCCTCCCGCCCAGGCCCATCTCGCGCTCCAGCACGGTGACTCGGATGCCACGCTCGGCCAGCACGACGGCCGCCGCCATGCCGGCGATGCCGCCGCCCACCACCGCGACGCGCGGCGCTTCGCGGCCGGTCACCGATCGTCTTCCGAGCGCCGGGCCAGGAACGAGTGGACGATACCTCGCTGCCAGCCGCCGGCCGGGAGGGTCCGCACATCGGCGAACCCGGCGTGCCGCAGGCGCCGCTCGAAGCCGTCGACGCTGTCGAACGCCAGGACGCTGTCGCGCAGATAGCGGAACAGCTCGTCGTCGCCGGTCACCACGCGTGCGGCGGGAATGATGATCAGCGCCGTTACCGCTTTCCACACGGCGGTGTGGAACGGCGAGCCGGTCACGGAGTATTCATGGAAGCAGACGGGCGCGCACGGGGCCAGCAGCTCGCGCACCCGCCGCAGGCAGGCGTCGGCGTCGGGCACGTTGCGGATCCCGTAGGCCATCAGAATGCCGTCGAACGGGCCGTCGATGCCGGCGGCGGCCGTGTCCATGGCGTCGCCGTGGACAAGCTCGACGTCCGCGAGCTGCGGACGGGCGCGCGCTACCTGCAGCATCTCGGCCGCGGCGTCCAGGCCGCACAGCGTGGCCTGCGGGTAGACGGCGCGCAGCGCCAGGGTCGACTGTCCGGTGCCGCAGCAGAGGTCCAGGATGCGGGCTTCGCCGGCCAGCTCCAGCCGTTCCGCGCTCCGGCGCAGGTGCCGGCGGTAGCCGGGGTTGAGTCCGACTAGCAGGTCGTACGAGGCAGCGACTCGGTCGAAGTCCGCGGCTACCCGGCCGCCCGGCGGATCCGCCGCGCCGTTCGATCGATCGGTCATCCGCTTCCGGATGCCTGCGTGAGGCGGCCGCCGGCCCTGGCCGGGAGCGACAGTCCGGCGGGGGGGCGGCCGCCCAGGATGCGCGCCTTGTCCATCGGGCGGAGGCGCATCGCGTAGTAGCGGGCGATGGTGGCCTCGGGGAGGCGGTAGAACCGCTCGAATATGCCGCGGCGCGCCGCCGGGGGATACCACCGGAACAGCAACCGGTTGAGCAGGTGGCAGAACCGGGCGCGTCGCCGCCGCTCGCGCGCCGCGGCGGCCACCGCGTCGGGCAGGGCGTCCGCAGGAGTGGCGGCAATCAACTCAGCGAGCTCGGCGGCGAGCGGCAGGGAGTAGCCGGTGCCGGGATGGAACCAGCCGCCGCGGTAACCGCCCGACATGACGGCGCGGAAGGCGGCGGACGATCGGTCGGATGGGGGATCCGCCGGCGCCTCTGCCATCGGCATCGGCAGCACGCCGCGCTCGGTGCGCTCGACCCGGAGCGCCTCCCAGCCGTGCTCCCGGAGCCACTCGGCGATCCGCCACCGGCGCTCGTCCTCGTCCAGCTCCGGGCCGTCTGAGAAAGAGGTGTCCTCCACCAGCGCGCGCTCAGGCGCGAGGGGCAGGACGTACATGAACCGGTACCCGTCGCGCTGGGCGACCGTGGCGTCCATTACGATCGGCCGGGTCAGCCCGTGCCCGTGCCGCAAGGTGATCTCCTCGCCATAGAATTTCTGCCAGCCGCACGGGACGACCGCCCGCCCGGCGCCGCGCGCGTCGACCACCGTCCGCGCGACAAACGTACGGCCGTCCGCCAGCCGTAGGGTGCCGGCGCCGTCCACCTCGGCGGGCATCTGCTCGCACGCCATCGACCCCGCGCGCTGCTCCAGCATGCGCAGAACCTCCGAACGCAGCCGCTCGCTCGAGATCATCGCGTACGGCGTATCGAGTACCCGCCGGTAGCCGGGGAAGCGCACTTCGTAGGAGCTCCACCGGTATGCCACGAACGGGTCGACGTGGCGCCGCATGGCCGGCGACAGGTCCCCGGCATGGAAGCACCAGGTGTGGTTTCCGCCGATCCGCTCGCGCTCGGCCAACGCGACGGCGCCGACAGAGCCCGATCCGCACACGGCGGCGACGATCAGCCCGCTCTGCAGGCCGCCGCCGCACAGTGCCAGGTCCACGTCCGTCACGCCCGCAGCCATGCACGCCGAGCATTGTCTGTCGCGGGCAGTCCGGCAAGCGCGGCCTGCCCGATCCGGTTCCGGGACCGTTTGAACAAATCCGGGCCGGCCGGCACCATCGCCGCATGGATCCGCTGGAGCTGCACCGCGACGCGCTGGTCATCGACAGCCACAACGATTCGGTCGTCGCCAGCGTGTCGAGCGGCAGCGGGCTCGGCGGCGCGCCGACGCGCCATGCCGGGGGCGGCACCATCGCCCAGCTCAGGGGGGCGCTCCACGGGCCTCCGGAAGGGAATCGCATCCAGCTCGACCTGCAGCGCATGCGCGACGGCGGCATCGACGCGGCGTTCTTCGCCGTCTGCGTCACGAAGGCCTGGAACAACCACGCCGCCTATGCCCTGGACGGTTTCGGCATCCTGATGGCGGAAATGGCCGAGGATGACGGCTTCCGGATCGCGCGCACTGCCGCGGACCTCACGCAGGCGAAGGAGGACGGGGCGATCGCGGCGATCCTGGCGCTGGAGGACTCCAACGGGTTGGAGAGGAGCCTCAACATCCTCTCCGCCCTGTACGCACTGGGCCTGCGGTCCGTGGGTATCACGCACAACCCCGTGTCCTGGGCGGCCGCCGGCGCGCACGAGCCCGCGTCCGGCGGGCTGACCAGCCACGGCGTCGCGCTCGTGCACGAGCTGAACCGGCTCGGGATCCTGGTCGACGTGTCGCACCTGAACGACGCGGGGTTCTGGGACGTGGTCGCGGAGACCGATCAACCGCTGATCGCCTCGCACAGCAACTGCCGCGCCCTGTGCAGCCAGCCGCGCAACCTGGACGACCGGCAGATCGAGGCGGTGGCCGCCACCGGCGGAGTGGTGGCGATCACCTTCGTGCCGAAGTTCGTCTCGGACACGGAGCCCGACCTGGAGCATCTGCTGGACCACGTCGATCACGCGCTCGAGGTCGCGGGCCCGGAGCACGTGGGACTGGGATCGGACTTCGACGGCGGCGGCACGGTGATCCCGCACGCGGGCGAGTATCCGACCCTGACCGCAGGGATGGCCGCCCGCGGACATGACGAGCAGGTGATCCGCGGCGTGCTGGGCCTGAACTACCTGCGCGTGTTCCGCGCGGTGTGCGGGTAGAAAGCGCGATGAGCCGGCCGCTGACCCTGTGGGGGATCATCGAGTCCGAAGGCGCAGCCCACTACGTCGATCGCGCCCTCGATGCCGGCGTCACCCGCCTGATCGGGCCGAGCGCGCCGGACGTGGTCGAGCTGGCCCGCAGCCGCGGCCTGGAGGTGCATCCCTACGTGGCCTGCACGCCGATGCCCACGCACGGACAGCGGCCGGTGTCCTACACGTGGTCGCTCAACTACCTCGGGGTGGATCCGGCGTCTCCTGAAGCGCGCGAGATCCTGGACCGCCACCGGCCGGTTCTGGTCGGCCCCCACCGCGGCGAGCCGAGCATCGGTCCGTTCGCGGCCGCGCATCCCGAGTACCGGGCCCGGACCGCCGACGGGGCCGACACGCTGGGCTACTGCGATCGTCTGTGCCTCAGCCCCACGTTTCCCGAGGTGCGCGCGCGGCAGGCGGCGGAGGTCGCCGAGGCGCTGACCGACACCGGTGCCGAAGGGGTGCAGGTGGAGTTCGTCAACGGCATGGAGGACGCCGGCGGGCTGGTGCCGGCCGGATACGAGGAGCGGACGGTGGCCGAGTACCGCCGGGCGTCGGGACGGGACGCCCGCGCTCTGCCCGCGGACGACCCGGAATGGCTGGCGTTCCGGGCCGGCTACGTGACCGAGATGCTTCTGGAGGCGCGCGAGCGGGTCAAGGCGATCTCGAAGCAGGCGGTGTTCTCGGCCACCATCATCGCCCGCGATCCCGAGCGCTCCCTGCACGGGCTGCACGACTGGGCGGCATGGGCCGAGCGGGGCGTGATCGACGAGATCTACCTGTGGTTCCGGACCGAGAGCGACCCGGACGCCGTCGAGCGGCGCGTCGGCCATGCGGCGCGTGTGGTGGCCGGGCGCATCCCGCTGTACGCCGAGCTCTCCTGCTACCACGCGGGAAGCTTCCAGGAACCGGATCTGCTGCTGGAGGGAGCGCGGCGCGCGCTGGCGGCCGGCGCGGACGCCGTCGGGGTGTACCGGCACCACGCGGTCGACCAGCTCGACCTGTGGGACACGCTGGCCATGATCGGCCGTCTGTAGGCTTCCCGCGCAGCCGTCTCACGGCGTGACGGCGCGTCCTCGGGCGCCTATAATCCGCTCAATCTGTCGAGCCGGCCGTCCGGCCGGAGAATTCCGCACGAGGAGCGACGATGAGAAAGCTTTCGATAGTCATGCTCGGATTGCTGCTGCTGCCGACCGCAGGCCTGTTCGCAGCCGCCGAGGCAGAGATGGACGCCGACGCGCCGATGCCCATCACCTGGGCCGGTGTCGGCGGCGCCGGCGTCGGCGAGAACACGGTGATCGAGCAGCTTCTGGAGGAGAAGTTCAACGTCGAGATCGACACGATCCGCTACCACCAGAACGACCGCGAGAAGCACAACCTGCTGGTGGCGTCCGGCGAGCACCCGGATGCCTGGTACGTCTGGAACTTCCACGATCAGAAGTTCATGGAAGGCGCCTACCGCACCATCCCGCGCAGCATGATCGAAGAGGAGATGCCGTTCTACGTCGACGCCATGAACGAGATCGGCACGGCCGGCTGGGCCTACTTCCTGGCCCCCGGATCGACCGACGAGTACTGGGCGATCCCGCGCTTCCAGCAGCAGTTCGGGAAGGAGGGCAACGGCGCCCAGCACTACCTGCGCTACGACTGGCTGGAGCGGGTCGGCATGACCGACTTCTTCGACGCCGTCGACCAGAGCCCGGAGAACAAGCCCGACACCTTCTACTGGGAACCCGCCGTCCACGACATCGACGAGTTCGAGTCGGTGCTGGCGGCGTTCCGCGACAAGCTGGACTTCGGTGACGGCCAGGTGCGCATCCCGTACGGGTTCACCGGCGACCAGACGCAGGCGTTCATGTTCCGCGCCTCGCTGGTCCTCTACGCCTACGGTCTGAACAACAAGCCCAGCTACGACTACGACGGCGACACGGTGCCCCCGTACGGCGGCGAGCTGGTCATGGACGGCAACTGCCCGTGCTTCCGGGACGCGACCAAGCGGCTGCAGAAGTGGTACTCGGAAGGCTACATCGATCCGGAGCTGCCGGCTGTCGGCTTCGAGCAGTGGAAGGACCGCATCGCCTCCGGCGTCTACGGCATCTGCACCACTTGCGGCGTCACCGGCTGGGGCTGGGGCGACGGTACCGGCCAGGGACAGGGATGGACGGCGGTGCGCGAAGACGGCGCCAAGTGGATGGCCTTCACCGGCCTCAGCCACAACGGCACGTACCGCACCAAGTACAACAACCAGGCGCTGCCGTTCGGCAGCCGCGTGGTCGCCTACACCGTCAACCGCAACGTGTCGGACGACAAGCTGCGGCGCCTGCTTTCGATCTACGACTACGTGAACTTCGACCCGCTCGGCCGGATCATGGCCGGCAGCCCCGGCGGCCTGGAGGGCGTGCATTGGGAGTGGGACGGCGAGCCCGATCGCTCCAGTGACATCGCGCTGTCCAACTCGCCCCGCAAGGCGCTCGAGGGCTGGACGTTCGAGAACGTCGGCGGCCACTACTTCACGCACCAGACCTTCCCGGCCCGGTACGCGGTCGCGCGCGCGAGGAACGACCACCACCAGGCGTGGATCGACCACTACTTCACCGGTCCCGGCCAGCAGTTCTCGCTGCCGCCGTACAAGGAAGACGTCTTCAACCAGACCGACTACACGGCGATCGCCGGCGAGGTGACCGCGGCGCTCTGGACGATCCGCGACGAGTTCTACTTCAAGGCGATGACCAACGCCGACTTCGACGTGGACGCCGAGTGGGACGCTCATGTGGAGAAGTACCTGAACGCCGGCGCGCAGCGCCTGCTGGATGAGCTCGGCAAGCTCACCTTCAACGTTCCCGACTTCAAGTCCGGGAAGATCTCGGTCGAGGAGGCTCTGGGGCAGTAACGCGCCTCACTCGGGTCACACGATCGGATCGCAAAAAGAGCCGGCGGGTTTCCGCCGGCTCTTTTCGTCTACCTCCAACGCATCAGATCGCCGGGATGATCAGGTTCCAATTGGGGTAGATCAGGTCGGGGTTCTGGATCAGCTCGCGATTGCGCCGCCAGATCCGCGGCCACAGGAACGGATCGGCGTACCAGCGGTCGTATTCGGCGATGCGCCACAGGCTTTCGCGCCGTTCCGGAATCAGCTGCACGGTGTGGATGCCGAGGACCGTGTAGAGCTTGTAGCGCTCCAGGTAACGGCGGGCGTCCTCGAAGCGCTCGATGGACTGACCGTACTTCCGGTCATCGAACGCCACCACGCCGTCGATCCAGAGCTCCCGAGCCACGAGCAGATCGTTCGAAGCCCCGCGCTCGATGCCGTCCAGGATCGCCCTGCGACGCGCCCCGCCTGCGCGCAGCGCGTCCAGCACGGGCCGGCCCGACCATGGCTGCGGCGTGATGACGTCGCCCTGTTCGGTCACCACCGTAAGCTCCGACGCCGCCTCCAGCTCCTCCATCACCGCCTGCAGCAGCGCGGCGGCCCGCTCCATGTGCTCCGTGTAGGCCTCGTCGGCCACGGACATCAGGTTGCGGCACACCTCGATCGCGGCGCCGAACGCCTCCTCGGCGTCGGCCAGCCGGTAGGACTGGATGGCCTCCAGGCCGGTCAGGTACAGCGTGTTGAGCCGCTGGTACAGCGACCGCAGCTCCCGCACCCTCGCCGCGGCCCAGCCGCTTGTGTCGAGTTGCTGGACGGCGGCCAGACAGCGCTCCGCCTCCACCCGTGCTCCGTACAGCAGCTCCAGCCGGTCGAGGAGCGAATCGCGCAAGGCCAGCATGTCGTCGGCGGTAGCCAGGGCCAGCCGGTACGCTCCGAAGTAGTCGCGTGACCGGTAAAGATCCTCGGCACGCCGGATGGCGTCGACCATTTCCTGGAAGGCGGCCGGCATCCAGAGATCCGCCTGGATTCCCCGCAGTTCGTCAAGCCGGCTCCGCAGCAGGTTGCGCAGACGCTCCGCGGCCAGCCGCACCGAGTTCTCGAATGCCGCGACGGCCCGCGCTTCCGCGGCCCTCAGGGATACGTGCGATCCACCCGGGTCGACCTCGCGGATTCGTCCAGAGGTGCGCAGAGTCGTGCGGGCCACGTCCAGGTTCTGCGGGTCGTAGAACGGCGCGGCCGCTTCCTCGGCGCGTGCGATCAGCACGCGCACCCGGTCGAGGTCGGCGTCCGTGGGCGGCTGAATGATCGTCGGACCGCCGGCGCGCGCCGGTTGCGGGTAGGAAGGGAGCACGGGCAGCGCCGCGATCGAGGCCGGATGTCGCGGTCGCTGCGGCTCCACCTGTGCCCCCACGGCGGGAGCCGCACCGGCGCCGGCGCCCGTGGGCGTCACGATCGCACCCGGCATGATCGGTTGCGGCACCTTCCTCACCGGGTGCTCCGGGCGCGCGGGCATGGTGTGCTCGCCGGGGCCCGGCGTCCCCTCGGCTCCAGCGCCCACCGGCCTCGGCGGGCCCCCAATTTCGTCCATGGGGCCCGACGCCAGCAGTTGGGATCGTCGCGGATGTGGCGGCCGTTCCGGCTCGATGTGTGGCGTGACGTTCGCTTCCCCCCCAGCGCCAAACAGGCCGGCATCGAGAGCCGGCTGGGCCACGTGCGGGACGGCCGCGAACTCGATCAGCGGCGGCGGCGGCATCGCCGGCTCGTCCAACCTGGAGGCCGGGAGCGCGGTCACCGACGGTGGTGCGATGTGAATACCCAGGTCGAGGGGCAAGGACACGGGTTGTGTGGCGCAGACCGCCAGCACCAGCGGCATGACGGCTGCGATCGCGAGGTGACACCACCTGGTCACCGACTGCGTGGTCATTGAGTTCGTCCCTACCTTCGTCTTATCGGCTGTGCGGGACGTTCGCCGCAGTCCGAATGAGCGACCCCTCGACACAGCACAAGAATATCGGTTCAGGCAGGCTTCGGGGACTACGGATGGGCGGTCCGCTCCAGCATCTGATCGCTACGCCGGCGGGTTGAGCACCTCGGGGTTGAGGATGGTCGGCGGCGTGCGGCCGTCCAGACAGGCCAGCACGTTCTGGCACGCGACCTCCACGGCGCGGACCATGGTGCGCTCGGTGTCGCCGCCCACGTGCGGGGAGAGCACCACCTGCTCCATCGACAGCAGCGGGTTGCCTGGAGCGGGGGGCTCGTCGGCCAGCACGTCCAGGCCGGCGCCGGCCAGATGGCCGGAGGCGAGCGCGTGGATGAGCGCCGGCTCGTCCACCACCCGCCCGCGGCAGGTGTTGATCAGGTAGGCGCCACACTTCATGGCGGCCAGCTCGGACGCGCCGATCAGGCCACGGGTCTCTTCCGTCAGAGGGACGTGCAGGCTGACGATGTCCGACTCGGCGAGCACCCGCTCGAAGGGGGCGTCGATGACGCCGTGGCGGGCCGCTTCCTCGGCGGTGAGCGACCGGCTGTGGGCCAGCACGCGGATGCCGCAGGGAAGGGCGCGGCGGGCTACGCCCTTCCCGATCATGCCGAAGCCGATCAGGCCAAGCGTCCGGCCGTCCAGCCCGGGATTCAGGAATGGCTCCCGATCGGTCCAGCGGCCGGTACGCACGGCGCGGTCGCACGTGATCAGCTTGCGGACCACCGCGAACATCAACCCGAGCGCCATCGTGGCGGTCGCCTCGTGCATGACCGGAGCGTTGGTGACGGCGACCCCGCGCCGCGTCGCCTCCGCGACGTCGATGCCGTTGTAGCCCGCTCCCTCGCGGGCGATGATGCGCAGCGTCGGCGCGGCGTCCAGGATCGAGGCGTCGTAGCGCTCGTCGGCAGCGATCACGGCGGCGGCCCCGGAGAGGGCTGCGACGAGCTCGGAGGCCTGCAGGTTGCGGCCCACCCGCGGGCCGAAGCGCACCTCCGCCCGCGCGCGCAAGGGCGCAAGCGCGGGCGCGATCAAGTCCCGGTCGTAGTAGGTGGTGACGGCGACCAGAGTCGTCACGGTTTTGGCGGCTTCACGATCCGGCGCCGCCGCTACTGGACGCCCTTGAGGCTCAGCTCCCTGGCGAAGTGGCAGGCGGCGAAGTGGTTGGGCGCCACCTCCTCCCAGGCCGGCTCCTCCGAACGGCAGCGGTCCTGGGCGTACAGGCAGCGTGGATGGAAGTAGCACCCTGACGGCGGGTTGGCGGGATTGGCCACCTCGCCCGGCAGGATGATCCGGTCCATGTGCGTTTCCGGATCGGGCTGCGGCACCGCGGACAGCAGCGCCTCCGTGTACGGATGCTTGGGATTGCCGAACAGATCCTCGGTCTCGGCAAGCTCCACCATCTTGCCGACGTACATCACGCCCACCCGGTCGGAGATGTGCTCGATGACGCTGAGGTCGTGGGCGATGAACAGGTAGGTGAGGTTGAACTCGGCCTGCAGGTCCTCCAGCAGGTTGAGGATCTGCGCCTGGATGGACACGTCGAGGGCGGACACCGCCTCGTCACAACAGATGAACTCCGGCTTCGGCGCGAGCGCCCGGGCGATGCCGATGCGCTGGCGCTGGCCGCCGGAGAAGGCGTGCGGATAACGCTTGAGGTGCTTGACCTCCAGGCCGACGATGTTCACCAGCTCCTTGACCCGATCTTCAAGCTCCTGTCCGCGCGCCAGGTTGTTGGCGACCAGCGGCTCGGCGACGATGTCCAACACCGTCATGCGCGGGTCCAGCGACGAATAGGGGTCCTGGAAGACCATTTGCATGTGGCGGCGGATCTGCCGCAGCCGGTTCTTGTCCAGCTTGGTGATGTCGATGGGCGCGTCGGCGGCCTGGAACTGGAAGTTGATCGAGCCGTCGGTGGGCTCGATCGCGCGCAGGATGCAGCGCCCTAGGGTCGTCTTGCCGCAGCCGGACTCTCCCACCAGGCCGAGCGTCTCTCCCTCGTTGATGAACAGGTTGATGCGGTCGACGGCCTTGACGTGACCGGTGACGCGGCGCAGGAACCCCTTCTCGATCGGGAAGTACTTGCGCAGCTCATCGACTCTCAGGAGCGTTCGCGCTCCGTTTCCCGCGGGTGCTCCGCCCGTGGCGGCGGACTGCTGCGTGCCTCGGCGGCTTTCGGGTTCGCTCATCGTGCCGCTCCTAACGCTCGCCGGGGTTGCTCCGGCGTCTCGGGGATGGGTTCGGTCTGCGGGCTGTGCAGGTAGCAGCGGACCGAGTGGCCGGGGGAAACCTCGACCAGGCCCGGCACCTCCATGTCACAGGTTCCGGCGATGGCGTCCGGGCAGCGGCTGTAGAAGCCGCACATGCGCGGCGGGTCGAGCGGGATCGGCACGGTGCCTTCGATCGCCTCCAGGCGCTGCTTGGCCTCCTTGCCCATGCGCGGAATCGACTTCAGCAGCAGCCGCGTGTAGGGATGCAGGGGGTTGCGGAACAACTCCCTGGTCACCGCGTGCTCCACCACGCGCCCCAGGTACATCACCGCGACCTCGTCGGCGATCTCGGCGATCACCCCCAAGTCGTGGGTGATGTACAGGATCGCCATGCCGAACTCCTCCTGGAGCTGTTCCATCAGGTCCAGGATCTGCGCCTGCACGGTCACGTCGAGCGCCGTGGTCGGCTCGTCGGCGATCAGCAGCTTGGGGTTGCAGGAGAGCGCCATCGCGATCATGGCGCGCTGGCGCAGGCCGCCGGAGAGCTGGTGCGGGTACTCGTTGATGCGCTGCGACGGATTGGGGATGCCGACCTTGTCCAGCATGTCCACGGCCAGCGAGTGCGCCTCCTGCTTGTCCCTGGTCTTGTGCAGGAGGATGGCTTCCTCGATCTGGTTGCCGATCGTGTGTACCGGCGACAGGCTGGTCATCGGCTCCTGGAAGATCATCGAGATCTCCTTGCCGCGGATCGCCCGCACCGAATGGCCGAACGGGTCCATGTCGGCGAGATCGACGCCGGGCTCGCCGTCGCGGTGCAGCAGGATGTCTCCCGAGATGATGCGTCCGGGGGTCGGGACGATGCGCAGGATGGACTGGGCGGTCACGCTCTTGCCGCAGCCGCTCTCGCCGATGATGCCCAGGGTCTGCCCCTGGTGGACGGTCAGGCTGACCCCGTCGACGGCCTTGAGCGTACCTTCGTCGAGCGAGAAATGGGTCCTGAGGTCCCGGAGCTCCAGTACGGGGGCCTGGGTAGCAGTATCCACGAGAGGCCCCGAGTCTGTGCCGTTGTCCCCCTCCGGGTCAACCCGGAGTCACTGCTCCGCGCGAAGCGGCGGCCGACCGCGTCGAGGCGCTATGATGGGCTCGCGCCATGCTGCCGCTCCTGCTCGCCTTCGCCGCCGTCATCGCGCTGTTCACGCTCGGCGTTCGCTTCGGGGTGGTGATCATCGGCAAGGTGCTCGGCCGCGTCGTCCACGAGCGGCACCACAATGCGGAGTACATCACCAGCACCGGCCAGGTGCCGGAGGCATGGACCCGCTCCTACTTCGAGCGGATCGACGAGCTGCAGGCCGACGCGGAGCTGGATGCCGCGGTGCGCGAGCGGCGCATCGCCCGGTTGGAAACGCAGGCGAAGCGCCGATCGATCAAGGGCATCGACGACCTGCTGCGTTACTTCTCCCGCGCGCCCGTGTTCGCCGACGAGCACTCGCGGCGCGTGTTGATGGAGGAGCTCGAGTCCGCCAAGGAGACGTGGCTGGAGTACCTGCGGAAGGGGAAGTAGCTCAGCCCGGCTCCACGTAGTCCAAGGCCGGGTCTCTGCGCCAGACGAACTGCTCGGGGGCGCCGGTCTGCCGCGACCAGCGCGCGATCAGGTCGGTGGCCTGGCGCCGCTCGTCCATCTTCCACTCGACGGCATCCGGGTCCCAGTCGGCCAGCACGGCCGCGGTCAGATCCCTGACGAGCGCCGCGCAGGCCGGGTCGCCGCTCCGGTCGGCCACCTCGTCCGGGTCCTCGCGCAGGTTGAAGAGTTGCGGCCGGTGGCCGTGGTAGTAGACGAGCTTCCAGTCGCCGCAGCGGATCAACCGCGTCGTCCAACCCTCGTACACGCAGTACTCGCAGAAGGCCTGGTCCTCCCAGTCGGTCTGCCGGCCGCCGAGCAGGCCCAGCAGGCTGCGGCCGTGGGATCCGGGCAACGGCTCGGCGCCCAGAGCCTCCAGCATCGTGGCGTTGAGGTCGAGCGCGCTGACCACGCGGTCGCACGCCACGCCCTCCGGCAGCCTGCCCGGCCACGACACGATCGCCGGGATGCGGGCCGACGCCTCGTAGTGGCAGCGCTTCATCCACAGGTCGTGCTCGCCGGCCATGTCACCGTGGTCGGAGTGGTAGACGATGAGCGTGTTCTCCTCGAGTCCGTTCCGGCGCAGCGCCGCCAGGATGTCACCGATCAGCGCGTCCATCCGGTCGATCAGCGCCCAGTAGGCAGCCCGTGCCCTGAGGATCAGGTGGTCGGGGACGTCCTCGACGCCGCACAAGGTCCGCCACCAGGACTCGAACGGATGCAGCCGGTCGTCGAACGGCGTCCTCACACGGGGCAGGGTGACGCGGTCGCGGTAGCGGTCGAAGTTGGCGCGGCGCGCGACGTAGGGGGCGTGCGGGAGGATGAACCCCACCGACAGGCAGAACGGATCGTCGTTCACGCCGGCGCGCCTGCGGATCCCGAACCGGTTGAGGAAGTCGATGGTGGCCGCGGTCACGTCCTCGTCGTGCACCTGATAGCTGCTCTGTCCGGCGCCGGAGTTCTCGATCGCTGCGCACGCCTCCCCGGGCGTCTCTCCGTCGCCGGGATGGTTGGAGCCGTGGTCGCCGATCGGCCGCTCGGCGTAGCCGTGGAGCTGGTCGATGCCGACCGAGTGCATGCGGCCCATCAGCACGGGCCGGTAGCCGGCGGCGCCCATCGCGTGCGCCAGGGTGGGGTGGTCGCTGCCCAGGATGTGGTGGTTGGTCCACACGTCGATCTCGTGCGGGTACTTGCCGGTGAGCATCGCCATGCGCGACGGCACGCAGACCGGCGACGGGCAGTAGGCGTTGGTGAAGGTCACGCCGCGGCTCGCCAGTCCGTCCAGGTGGGGAGTCTCCACCACGGGGTCGCCGTAGCAGCCGGTCACGAACGGGTTGTGCTGATCGGAGTGGATGTAGAGCAGGTTGGGCCGTCGGCCCGATGTCGGGTTGTCCATGGTTCCTCACTTATCGGAGAAGCATGAAGGTGGAGAGCGGGAGAGTCACGATGCGGGGGTCGTCGACGGACGCAGTATCGTCCTGGGTGATCAGAATACCGAAGGCGGCGTTGTTGACCGATTTCTCCAGGAACGAACGTACTCCCAGCGTGTCGCGCAGCGGATCGATCCGGCGCTGATACTTGATCTCGACCGGCACGCGCCGGGCACCGACGGTGAGGACGAAATCCACCTCACGGTCCATGCGCCGTTCCGGGACGTGTGCAATGTCCAGGCTCGGTATCGTGGAAGCGACCGAGCCGAAAACACTCTCGGCGACGTGGCCGGCCAAGGTGGTGAGCTCAGGGCGATCCGCCAAGTCCTCGGGCGTCAGCGGAACCTGCTCCTGAAGCCAGCTTGCCCACAGCCCGTGGTCCACGAGGCAGAGCTTGGCGCTCCCTCTTTTCTTCTTGAGCCGGATTTCCAACGGCGGGATCAAACGCAGCAACAGGGTATCGCCCAGGAACTTCAGGTACTGTGCCACTCGCTGGCCGCCGACATTCGCGGCCAGTGCCATGCGAGCTTCCTCCGCAAGGGTGGAAGCAGTCGGCGTCTGGCCGGCATAGCGACACGCAAGACGGAAGAGTTCCTCCAGCAGCACGGGATCCCGCCGCCGTCCACGCGCTCCATGCCGGAGGTCGTGCTGAATGACGCGCCTGATCACCGTCTCGTTCAACTGGTCGGCAAGTACGGCCCAGTCGGTGTCCGCCTGCTTGTGGACGATCGGATAGCCTCCGCGATCCGAAAAGTGGCGGAACGCCTCGTTTCTGACCTGGGCGTTCGTTCGCCCGTGCGCGCGCAGGTGGAGCCAGAACTCCCTGTCGATGAGCGAGCTCAGCCCGTTGTCCGGAAGGAATGGCGGCGGCGTCGGCAGATCGCGCAGCGCGCCGATCTCGGTGAGTGACAGCACACCGGCCTCGACGGTGCTGACGCGGCCCGCAAGACTGTCACGACCCAGCTCGATCCGGAGCGCGGAGCTTCCCGTCACCACGACCTTCAGCGCGGCGTTGTCGACGAGAGACTTGAGCTGCGCATCCCAACCGTCGAGGTTCTGCACCTCGTCGAGGAACAGATACGCCTTGCGGCCCTCGTGTGCTAGCTCGTTGAACCGGGCCGTGGTGACGTTCCGTTCGAACCAGTCGGCGATGGCGAGGATCGGCTCCTCGATCCCGCGGAGCGAGGCGAGTTCGTCGAACTGGACCCTGAGAACATTCCGGGCAGGCACGCCTTCGGCAAGCACGTCGGCGATGATCTGAAACTGGGCAGTCGTCTTGCCGACCTGACGAGGTCCTCGAACCACGACGATCGGAGCGATCTCCGCCTCCAGTCGGCGGCGAATCCAGGTCACCAGATGCCGGCGAGTCGGCGGCTGCGGAGGCATGTGCTCGCCTGCCCACCACGGATTCATGCGCCGCACGTCGCGCAGCAGTTGGGGCGAGAGTCGGGGAGGAGGGGCGGTGTCAGGAGAGAGCGTGTTCTGCAAGGTCACGTTGGACGTACCGATTGCTGCATCTCTCAACGCAGGGAGGACGCCAGCTCATTCATCCGGTCGCGCTCGGCGGGGACGCCGCGCGCCATCATCTCGATGATCACCTTCTCGAACAGGTCCTCGCTCATGCCCTCGGCAGTCGCGATCGCCTGCGCCGCGCGGCGCAGCTCGCGTTGCTCGGCAAGCGTGGTGCGCGACTGCCAGGAACGGGGCTCGGACGCCGGCTGACAGCGCACGTCCACCGGGAGTCGCACGGACTGGGACTCGTTGGGCAGCGCCCAGTGCAGGGCGTGGCTGTGGAAGATCAGCGCGTCGCCGGGCCGGTAGGCGGTGGTGTGCCAGGGCTGCGGGACGTCGTCCAGCGACAGCCCTCGCTGCCGTCGGCCCTTGAGCACGTAGGAGAGCACGTCGGTCTCCTCGTGCTGTCGGAGCCCGGCGCGGTGCGAGCCGGCGGCCACGGCCAAGGCGCCGCCGGCCGGCTCGATCGGCAGCAACGGCACCCACAGCGTGCGGAACGCCGCCGTGTGGCGGATGAAGAAGTGGTCCTGGTGCGGCAGCGAGATGTGGCGGTCGTCGGCCGGCAGGGCGTAGCGCACGGTGAGGGAGCGGAACGTGAAGACCGGCTCACCGAACACGCGGCGCAGGAACCGTTGCGTCGTCTCCGTGTCGATCAGCTCGGGGTAGTAGGGGACTTCGTAGAAGCTGCGGTCGTCGATGGCATCGAGCTGCCGGCCGCTCCACCGCGCCGGCTGGCGGCCGTCCGCGGGCGGCTCCACCAGGTTCTCCGCGCGCATCGCCGCCAACAGATCGCCCGCGACCCGATCCACCTCCGCGCGGTCCAGGACGCCGCGGAAGAGCAGGTACCCGTCCCGCTCGAAGGCTTCCCGGAGCTCGGTCGGCCGGTCGAGCAAGTCGTCGGCGAACGCCATCTGCTGGTAAGGAGCGGGCAAGGCCATGAGTCAGTGACTGTAGTGAGCCTATCGCCCGGCGCGGCTTCGGTATAGCGCCCGGCCGCCAACATCGGCACGATGGCAAGCGACTACCATCGCATCGGAGAACGCATGAAGACCAGGCAGTTGACCGTCGTCGAACCCGGCCGCATCGAGCTGCAGGAACTCGACCTGGAACCGGCGCTGGAGCCGCACGAAGCGCTGGTGGAGGCCGAGTACTCCATCGTCAGCGCCGGCACCGAGGGGGCCGGCTTCACCGGCCTAGGAGTCTGTCGGATTCATGCATCCGGACCGGCGGTGACATAGCCGGCGATGACGCCGCCGACGCTCTGGTTCGCGGCCACCAGAGGCTGCGGACGTAACGGATGTGGGCAGAATCCCGGAATGCTCACCACAATTTCGTCGCTGGCGCCAATTCCTGGCCCATGGTCCGGTTCTCATCAGCGTGCGATCACGCTGCCAGAACATACAGCCGCTTCAGATTCCACGCCGTGCACACCAGATTCCATTCTCCCCGCACTGCCTGCAGCCCACGCAGATGAAAACGCCGGAATCCCAGCACCTCCTTGATCACCCCGAATACCGTCTCCACCGTCGACTTGCGCTTGCCGTAGATCGCCTTCCCGGCAGCCGTCTTGAGGCGATGCTCCATCGCCGTGACCGCATCCGCATCCGCAGGACACTCTGCCGGCGCTTGCATGCGCTGTTCCAACGGCTGATTGTGGGCTTCTCGGCTGCCGGCGATATACGGCTCGATCCCCTGTGCCTCGCAGCGCTCCACGTTCTCTTTGCTGTGATACCCGGCATCCGCCACCAACGCCTGCGGCTTGCCCAATTCCTCGGCTACTTTCTCCAACTCGTTCAGCGCCGGCTGTACTTCCTGCTTGTCGTTGGTCGCTTGGCTGACGTGGTTGCCCACCACCAAGTGACTGTCGTGCTCCACCGCCGCCTGCGCGTTGTAGCCCTGCACGAACGCGCCGCCCGACGCCGGCATGATGCGCGACTGTTCGTCGGTGAAGTTCACCTGATCCTTGTCCTTCGGTCCTGCCTGCGGCTCCTGTGGTGGGCGCCCTCCCGCCTTCTTGCCGGTCTGCGCCTCGCGTTGCTCACGCCGCTGCATCTTCGCTTCGTACTCCGCCCGCTCGGCCGCGTGCCGCTCCTGCGCCCGCTCCTCGATCTTCGTCTTCGCTTCCTGGATCGCTGCCAGCCGCTCCTGGCGCCGCTGCAACTCTGCCGGGATGTCCAGCTCCACCTGCTGCTGCTCGGGCGTCTCGCTGTCAGCTCCCTCGGCCAGTTCAAGCAGCCGTTGCACCTCGCCCTCCAACTGCTTCTCCACGTCGTTGGCATGCCCCCAGCTCATCGCCTTGTGCTTGCTCGCGTTGCCCTGAATCTTGCTCCCGTCCAGGCTCACCGCTCCCAGCTTCATCACTCCCATGGCCGACGCCAGCACCAGGATCTGCTTGAACAGCCCCTCCAGTTCATCCAGAAACCGCTTGCGGAAGTTCGCAATCGTGTCATGGTCCGGATGCCGGTCGGCGGTGATGTACCGGAACGCCACCGAATCGTAGGTCGCCTGCTCCAGCTTGCGGCTGGAGAACACTCCGGTCGCGTACCCGTAGAACAGCAGCGCCACCAGCAGCGCCGGATGATACGCCTGCTTGCCGCCGCCTCCGTAGCGGCTGGTCAACTCGCTCAGATCAAGCTGATCGACGATTTCTACGACGAAGCGCGCCAGATGCTGTTCCGGCAGCCACTCTTGAATCGACGCCGGCATGAGCATCGGCGTGTCGCGATCGATGGTTCGAAATTCGCCTGACATAGACCCTCGGTGCGTGGTGTGAGCGCTTGCGCCAGCTTACTCCGATCGCCACGATGCCTCTACCTGCCTACCATGTACTCGCCCGCCCAGCCCGCCTTCGCCCTTCGCCGCCTCGGTCGGTCAAATCCGACAGACTCCTAGTGCGCGAGATGCCGTTCGGCGACCCCGGCAGGTACCCCCGCGCAACCGGCTACGGCCACCTGGGCCGGGTACTGGAGGTGGGATCCGCCGTGGAGATGTGCCGCGCTGGCGACCGGGTGCTCTCCTTCTCCCGGCACGCATCGCTGGTCAAGGCGGACGCCGTGCGCATGGCGCTGCCGGTGCCCGAGGACGCTCCCGGCAGCCACCTGGTGTTCGCCCGCATGGCCGGGGTGAGCATCTCCGCGCTGCGCTCCTCCAGCGTGCAGCCGGGCGACGCGGTGCTGGTGAGCGGCATGGGGCTGGTCGGCAACTTCGCCGCGCAGCTCTTCCGCCTGGCCGGCGCCGACGTGATGGCGGCCGACCTCTCCGACTACCGCCTGGACAAGGCGCGGGCCTGCGGCATCGAGCGCACGGTGAACCCCGGCGTGGACGATCTGCACGAGGCGGTGCTGGAGTGGACGTCGGGCGAGGGCGTGCACGTCGCCGTGGAGGCGATCGGCATCAGCGAGGTGGTGGCGCATGCGGTGATGGCCACCCGGCGCCACGGCGAGGTGATCCTGCTGGGCAGTCCCCGCGCGCCGGCCACCTTCGATGTCACGCCGATGCTGCTGCGCATCCACCTGGAGGCGATCCGGATGATCGGCGCGCTGGAGTGGCGATGGCCGGCGCACCCCGCCGAACGGGTGCGCGACGTGGAGACCAACTACCGCCGCCTGGTCGAGTGGATCGCCGCCGGCCGGCTGCTGGTCGAACCGCTGCTCGACCGGGTGGCATCTCCCTCCGACTGCCAGGCGGTCTACGAAGGGCTTACCAGCCGCAGGGACGGTTACCTGGGCGCGGTGTTCGACTGGAGCCTGTTATGAGGTTGAAGGTGGTCCGACGCTCCGAAGTTGCGGTTCGTCGATCCGCTTGCGCACGTCAGCGGCAACTTCGAGGACTTCG
The DNA here is from genome assembly GCA_965208175.1 of Spirochaetia bacterium. Classification (GTDB taxonomy): domain Bacteria; phylum Spirochaetota; class Spirochaetia; order SZUA-6; family Bin103; genus CATQHW01. The sequence continues at coordinate 1,803,985 of CBDBOG010000003.1, forward strand.
GCCGGCGCATGAACCGTCTCGCCGGCGCGCTGCCGCAGGGCAATGATGAGCGGTGCCAATGCCGCGGCCTTGTGGGGTTCGAGTGACAGAACCGCGACGAGTTCACGCTCCGGGACACCGACGGTGGTCAATCCGACTACACCGTCAACCACATGAGAGATTGTCGTCTCATCTTCCGGAATCAGCGTTGCATATACGGAACAGAGCGACTCGGTAGCAGCCGTCCCCTCGCCTTGCTCAATCAACGCGAACATCTTGATGCATGCGGCTTTCCACGCGTATGGGCTTCGTACCCCCGCTACCGGTTCGCCGATCCACCGTTCCAGTTCGTCCGAGGTGCGCAGCGCTTCATCAGCGCGGCCGATCCTGGTCTGGATCATTCCTCTGCGGAACAAAGCGTCCTGTACCTGAATCCGCAGCTCAGGCTCACTGTTGCCCCCGAAGTGAGCCACGATCTGGTCGCTGGTAGCTAGGGCAGCATCGAAGTCGCCGATCAATCTCTGAGATTCGCTCTTGTTGTTCAACGCCCGTGCCAAGATAGGCAGCAACTCCGGGTCTTCGGTGAATGCGCAGCGCGCGACTACCTCGTCAGCGGTTGCGATCGCCTCAGCGTGTCGGTCGCTCGTGCCTAGCGCCGCGCACTTTTGTAGCAATGCGCCCGCGGCGACCACGCGAAACGCCGGATCTTGTCTCTCTCCGTAATCCGCCAGTACGTGATCGCATGTCGAAATGGAGCCGTCGGCATCGTCCAGCCGATGCTGCGTCGCGGCTTTGTAGACCAGTGACTTGGCGACCCTCTCCTGCAGTTCCGGCTCATCACGTTCCGCATAACGCTCCGCTACGGTGTCGAACGTTACGAGGGCCGCCGAATACTCACCAAGCTCGGCCTGCTCTACTCCCTTGTTGAGCAACGCACGGGCAACTGGACGTTCCAGTTCCGGAGTGTCACTCTCACGATAGCGCTCAATGACTGTATCGCAGGCCGCGATCGCTGCGCGGTGCTGACCGGATCGCGCCAGCGCGACTCCCGTGTTGTACAGCGCTCTCGCCACCTCGATCTGCAGATCGGGCGCTTCACTGCTTCCGTAACGCTCGAGCACGGTGCGGTAGACTTCGATCTCCGCAGCATGGTCGCCGAGTCGGCCCTTCAGGTCGCCCTTGCTGACCATTGCACTGGCCACGTGCGCCTGCAGCTCGGAGTCATCGCTCCGTTGGAATCGCTGGATCAGATCGTCGTACGCCGCGATCGCCGCAGCGAGATCGCCACGGTGTGTTTGCGCTACTCCCGTGTTGAGCATCGCGACGGCAACCCTTCGTTGCAGTGCCGGCACGTCGGTCGTCCGGAATCGTTCGACGGCGTTTCGAAAGGAGTCGATCGCGGCAAGATGATCTTTGCCGCGATTGTACGCGACGCCCTTGTTGATCAGGGCCCGGATCACCTGTACCTGCAACTCGGTTGTTTCGCTCGCCCCAAACCGTGCGATCAAGTCATCGCAGGAAGCGATCCCCGCGGAATAGTCGCCGTGCTCGACTCTCTCGATTGTCGCATCGTTCAACGTCTGGGCGTCACGCGCGACGCGACTCACGATGTCGTCGAGTTTCTGAATATCGGGTCGAACCCGTTCGATTCCTTCCAGAATCATCGGGGACTCATATGCGTCCAAGTGCAACGCGTCGTACCACTCGGTGATCTCGGTGTCGCTGTAATACAGATCCATGAAGCGTAGGAGCTCCTGGACGACAGTGGCCTCGCCGCGTTCACGACGGAGCTTGTAGTAGATTCTGTAGAGGCGTTGGGTTACGGCATACCGCCCGTGCTCGTCGCGCGGGTCAACGGCACCACGAAGTACCAGACGGCCGAGCATGGTGGACACGGTGCGGACGTCCAGACGCGCCCGCGATGAGATTTCGCCGGTGGTCGACGGCTGCCATAGGTCCATCAGAGCGAGGTACACACGACGTTCGGTCTTCCCGAGGGTCTCCAGGTGCCCGCGGAAATACTCCGTGTGATCGTCGATCATCTGCACCAGTTGCTCCATCAACTGGCGTATCGATCCATGACGTTGGAACTCGGCGACGATCACCAGGAGGCGAGGATCACCGCCGGTGAGAATCTGGAGGGCACGGATGCGGCGGTCGCCTACCCCGTCGCCGCTGGCCGCCTGCCACAGGCGACGGCACTGTTCCGTCTTCAGGGGTTGGAGACTGATGATACGGAACAGCTCGAAGAACGGATCCTGCGCGTCGTCCAGGCCCTCGAAACGACTGGTCGCCGAGGCCAGCAGGATGATCTGTGGTTCCATCTGCAGCGTCTTGCGCAGTTTCCAACCGAAATTGGCGTCCACGTTGTCACACAGTGCTTGCAGATTCTCCACCATGAGGACGAGTCGCTTGCCAAGCCGGTCTGCCGCGTCAAGAACGGCGGTGCGGGCGCGTTCATCGAGTTCCCGCTCCCGCCACCGTGTGGTCAAGTCTGCGTGGGTGTCCTGCAGGTTTCGTGCGAGTTCAGCATCTTGCGTTCGAGTTTCGAGAGATAGATAGAACAGCACGTCCAGCCAGAAGTCCGCCGAGCTGAATATCTCGTGGCTTTCTTCCATGAAGCGGATGGGAAGCAGGAGGGCCGACAATTCGACGTTGGTGCGTAGCTCGGCGGCGACACGGGCAAGGAGCATCGTCTTCCCTCGGCCCCGTGGGGCGACGACCAGCGTGTGCTGGCAGGAATCGGCATCGACATTATTTCGCAGGACCTGGAGCACGATAGCGAGTTCGTGCTGCCGAACCACGAATTGCTCGATGATCTCCTGGTCAGACTGGAGTGTTCCCGGATTGAACGTGCGGACGGTGCGATGATGCGAGTCGGTCATTGAACCGGCCCCTCAGGGCTGTCCGGCGCGCGGCATGCGATGGGAACGTGGTGGTCGCGAAAACGCGCGGCCCACCAGTCCTTGAGTAGGTACGACGGGAACCGGTAGGCGTCGTCACGAACTTCCAGGTAGCCATCGTGGGCCAGAACGTCGAGGACTTCTGCGATTCGGCCGCGAGCGTCTTGGACCACACGCGAGTAGAGGTGGCCAAGACGAGCGCGTGCGGTGGCCGTGAACGCCTCCCGCGTAGCCGCCTCGGCGAGGATTTCCATGGCGATCGACCGGCTCTCGTCGTCGAGCCCGTCGCGGAGACGCGTCTCGTAGTGTGCCAAGTCGTTCTGGCCGGAGGGGCCGAGCAGGCCGGTGCGGTATACCTTCTCGACGTCGGCAATGGTGACCCGGTCGCGGTTCTCCATGATGGAGTGTTCCCGCAGCCGGGCGAAGAACGACTGTACGTGATGGGGGATGCCGATCCCGAGGGCGTCGTACACCGCACCCGCTACGCCATCCTCGATCGAAAGCGTGGTTCTGCTCGCGAACTGGTGGAAGCAGGCGACGCTGCCTTCCCGGCTCCAGGGCTCCAAGCGAAACGGCTCAAGGTAGTTGATACGGTCAGGTATTCCGAGGCGCTGCACCATCGGCATGAGGCCAATGCTTCCGGAAACGATGAGGACGGGCGAGTCACCGTCAAAGTCCTGAAACACGCCGCGCAACCAGCTCAGGAACCCTTCGACCCGCGTAGTCCCATCAGGCTCGCGCAGCATCCGCTTCAGGAAGATGGGCAGTTCGTCGACAACAAGAAGAACGCGCTCGTCGTGGTCAGCACAGCCCTGGAGCAACCGCTCCCCGTGGTCTTTCCAGTTCCCGGCGTTCAATCCGGCGCGAATCTTCAAGCGGAAGCCACTCACGCCGACTTCCTCGACGGCACCAAGCATGCGTTGAGCGATGGTAACGAAGCCGCTCAGACGCGCCACGATCGGCCGAACGTTATACGCCGCCCGTGCGATGCTGGTCTTTCCCATGCGCCGCTGCCCGGTGAGCAGCACGTGGTTGGCGGCGCGCACCCGTTCCTCCAGGATACGGAGCTCCGCTTCGCGATCGAAGAAGTCGGGGCCGCTCACCCAGCGTCCGGTGGAGGAGGTCATCGGTCGGCGTCCGAGTCAAACGGTACGTAGACCACAGATGTGGTGTCAACTGAATTGTTGACGACTGTCTCGTTGACCTTGTGGCGTCCCGGTCCAAGGGCACGGTGCAACTGGCTGAGGGACGCGGTTCGGTGGTGAGTGTCAGCAGGGCACTTCCTCGCCAAGGACCTGGGTGCGCTTCATCAGCCGGCGCTGATCGGCCGGAAAGGGCTCGCGGCGGTGCATGGTGGCGCGGTTGTCCCACATGACCAGATCGCCGGCGCGCCAGTGGTGGGTCCACACGAAGCGCGGCTGGGTCATGTGGGCGAACAGCCGGCCGAGGAGGGCGCGGCTTTGCGTTGGCTCCATCCCGACGATCGAGCGGGTCAGGTGCGGTCCGACGTACAGGGTCCGGCGGCCCGTCTCCAGGTGGGTGCGGACGACAGGGTGGTCCACCGGCTCGGGCGGATTCTGCTCCTCGACCGGGTGGCGATGGATGGCGCGGAGGCCGTGTACCCTCGTCTTGAGGTCGTCGTCCAGCGCCTCGTACGCCGCGTAGCCGTTGCACCACTGGGTGCTGCCGCCGCTGTCGGGGACCTCCACCGCGTACAGCAAGGACAGGGTGCCAGGCCGGCGCAGGTAGGACAGGTCGGAGTGGAATCTGAGCTCGCCGTGGCCCAGGGCGCCGATCGGCTGGCCGTTCTCCTCGATGTTGGAGATCAGGAAGATCTCCCTGACCGGGCGGTCAGGCTGTCGGCGGACGTGCTCGACCGGGGGCCCGAAGTAGCCGGTGAAGCGGACCTGGTCCTCCTCGCCTATGGCCTGGTCGCGGAACACCAGCACGCACTGGTCGAGCAGGGAGCGCCGGAGCCGGCGGACCGTCGCGGCATCGAGCGGCTGGAGGAGGTCCAGCCCCCGGATCTCCGCGCCCAGGGCGCCGCCGGATGGGATCACCTCGAATCGATCGGTCGCGTGGTGCATGGCGTGGGCGCAGGCCGCGGGACGAGCCTACTCCGATCGAGCGCGGCCGGCCATTCCGTAGGCGCCGGCCGTGTGAGACACTCCCGTGGTGGCTGACCCGGCTCCGCGGTTCCTGTCCGCCGGCGAGGTGGCTCAGTTCGATGCGCTGGGAGTCGTGGTACGCCGCGGCGCCCTCGGCCCGGCCGAGGTCGACGCCGCACTCCGCGAGATGGAGGCGGTGTGCGCGGAGGTCCTGGGCCATGCTCCGGGCGACAGGGACGTGGTGTGGGAGTCGCCATTCGTGGAGCGGAGCAAAGCGCTGACCGAACTGATCGCCGACGACCGCATCTACCAGGCGGTCTGCGACCTGCTCGGCGAGGACGTGCTGTGGGAGGGCTCCGAGGGCATGTGGGGCTTCGACAGCCTGGCCGACCACCACTGGCACGCGGACGGCGGCTGGCTCGCTGAGCAGAAAGAGCCGTACCGGCTCAAGGTGATGCTCTACCTGGACCCGCTACGCCGGGACACCGGCGCGCTGCGCATCATCCCGGGGTCGCACCGGGCGCTGCTGCACGAGTCGCTGCTGCCGTTCCACGAGGAGACCAGGGCCGGCGGCGACCGGCGGTACTTCGGGCAGCGCGGGGAAGACGTTCCCGCGTATGCGATCGAGACCGATCCCGGAGACGTGGTGTTCTTCAACAACTGGCTGTTCCACTCCGTCTACGGCAAGGTCCATCCGCGGCGGTCGATCATCCTCAAGTTCGTGCGCATGCCCGGCAACGACCGGCAACGGGCCGAGCTGCGCGCCGTGCCGCGCGTGCGCGCCGCCAACGAGCTGCTGTCACGGCACGGCACCGCGCGCATCCGCGCGCTGACCGGGCGGCTGCCCGGCTACGCCGGCACGGAGGCCCCGGTCAGTTGACCGACCAGCGGGTCGCCTGAATGCTCGGCTTCCGGTCGTGCGGGGCGATCTGGTAGTAGACGGTCAGCAGCTCGCCCGGCGCCAGCTCGACGCTGGCGGGGTAGCCCAGGTCCCAGGTGGCCGGCCAGGGAAGCTCGATGTCAGGGGCGTCGTCGCGCAGCACGATCTCGTTGCCGGTGTCCCAGCTCGCGCCGCCGTCGTGGCTGAGGCAGGCGCGGTGGCCCATCGGCGGCACGCGCCGCCCGTAGGTGGCGAGCAGCGCCCCGCTGTCGAGCGGCAGCAGGTGCGCCGGATACCCCAGGATGGGCGTCGCGTGCGTCTCGGTCCAGGTGCGTCCGCCGTCCTCGCTCCCGGTCTGGCGCAGGTAGCGGTGCTCGGTAAGCTGCTCCGGCTGGTAGCGCCACAGGCAGACCAGGCGGCCGTCGGGCAGCTCGGCGGGGTGCGGCTCGGCGACGGCGTGGTCGGCAGCCGACAGCGGCACGGTGCCGATCTGCCGCCAGGAGCGCCCCTCGTCCACGGACTCGACGGCGAGCAGCCGGTAGGGCGGATCGCCGGGTTTGTCGACGCCCAGGAACAGTAGCCGGCCGTCGCGGAGCTGGATGGGGCCGTGAGGCGCGGATGCGATGGAGTCCACCGGCTCCTCCCAGGTACGCCCGCCGTCGGTCGAGCGGCGTGTCCAGTTGCCGAGCCAGCGCCGCCGCTCCTCGGAAGCGACCGAGTCGAGGTAACGCTGCCAGCGGTCGATCTGCTCCGCCGGATAGAAGGCCCGGTAGCCGTCCAGCCGCGCCCAGGTCGGCACCGTGAACGAGCTGACCAGGATGGCCCCGGAGCGCAGCACCAGCACCCCCGAGTCGCGGTCGTCGAGCGGCGTGTCGGCGATGGTCTCAGGGTCCGACCAGGTCACGCCGCCGTCGCCTGAGCGGATGAGCTGCGTCTTGCCGTACGGGCAGGAGTGCTCTTCCCGGTCGCCGGAGAAGACGGCCAGCAGCTCGCCGTTCGCCCTGCGGGCGATCGTGGGCCAGGAGAGGTAGCGCCCGGGCTGGCGGCAGATCACCGTGCTCCAGTGGATGTGTGCCTTCATGAAGCTGCTCCAAGCCCCTGCTCTGCGGCGACCTGCAGCCGCTGCTCCAGGTGGCACCTGCGCTCGGGGCCGGCGGTGCGCAGCATCGCCTCGCCATAGATCACGCCCTGGCGGGCGTGGATGTCGGTGAGCCACGTGCGCAGATAGGCCAGCGCGGCGCCTGCCATCCGCTCCTCGAAGTTGTAGGTGAACATCCTTCGCTTGCTGCTGCCGCCCCACGCCGAGTGCTTGGTCTTGTGGTTGAACAGCACCATGTCGCCCGGCTGCGACTCGATCGCCAGCGCCGGCACCTCGCTGCCGTGGATGCCCCACACCTCGCGGCTGCGGTTCTCCGCCGAGATCGGCACCACCGCGTGCAGGGCGTCCGCGAACGCGTCGCCGTGACGGAAGCTGCCGGGGATCAGCCGCAGGCAGCCGGTGTCGCGGGTGACCGGGTCCAGGTAGAAGGCGATCTTCACCGACTGGAAGGGCGTGTCCAGGTGGTGGTCGGAGTGCCACTTCGTGTCGCCCACGTAGTAGTTGCCGTCGCTGGCGGCGTAGTTGTAGTCGTCGCCCAGGATGGAGGCGACCGGTCCGGCGATGCGCGGATCGTCGATCAGGCCGGACAGGTACTCGCTGCGGTCGGCGAAGGGGATGACATAGAGCGCCTGGCGGTGGTCGTGGACGCGGCCGCTGTCGGCGAAGATCCGCTCGTAGGCGGCGGTGATGGCGTCGATTTCGGCCGCGAACAGGCCGGGGAATCGCAGGAAGCCGAAGGTGTGATAGAAGGCGAGTTGTTGCGCGCTCAGCCGTCCCGGAGCCATCGGCTCAGGTGCTGTACGGGTCTGCGGCGTCGCGCAGCCCGTCTCCCACGAAGTTGAAGGCCAGCACGGACACGATAACGGGCCAGACCGCGGTCATCAGCCACGGCGACAGGGCGATCGCGCGCAGGTTCTGGGTGTCCTGCAGCATCACGCCCCAGCTTATGGCCGGCGGGCGCAGCCCCAGACCCAGGAAGCTCAGCCCCGTTTCCGCGAGGATCATCCCCGGGATGGCCAGGGTGGCGGTGGCGATGATGTGGCTGGTCATGGCCGGCACCATGTGCCGCAGGATGACCCGCTTCCTGGTCGCCCCCAGCACCTCGGAGGCCAGCACGAAGTCCTCCTCGCGCAGCGCCAGGAAGCGGCCGCGCACCTCGCGCGCCAGGGTGGTCCAGGCGAAGAACGAAAGGATCACCGTGATCGCCAGGTAGCGCTGCACCACGCTCCAGCCGTGCGGCAACGCGGCGGCCAGGGTCATCCACAGGGGGATGGTGGGGATGGAGCGCAGGATCTCGATCAGGCGCTGGATGCCCGAGTCCACCACGCCGCCGTAGAAACCGGAGATCCCGCCCAGCACGATGCCCAGGATCAGGCCGAGGACCACGCCGATCAGCCCGATGGACAGCGACACGCGGCTGGCGATCACCAGGCGGGAGAACAGGTCGCGGCCGTTGTTGTCGGTGCCGAGCAGGAACAGGCTCTCCTCGGTCGGCTTCTCCACGGTGCCGAGCAGATGCACGTCGGTCGGGAAGATCCCGAGCAGCCGGTACTCGTAGCCGCGGGCGAACAGCCGCACGCGGATCTTGCGGTCCGGAATGGGAGTGAACACGGTCTGGAAGGTGACGTCGCGCCCGCGCTTGAGCTCCAGCACGTGCGGACTGAGCCGGCCTTCGTCGAACAGGCGGATGCGCTGCGGCGGGATGAGCTGCCGGAACGCCTCGTTGTCGTTGGGGTCGGAGTAGGCGACGGAGTCGGCGAAGATCGCCACCAGGTAGAAGCAGCACAGCAGCACACCGGACACCACCGCGGCCTTGTGGCGGAGGAAACGGATGCGCGTGAGCCGCCACTGCGAATAGAGCGCCTCCTGCCGTTCGCCCTCCGTGGCTGTCGTGCCGGCGCGGACCGGTGCCTCCGCCATCAGCGCGCTGACCCGGTCATCGCGCCCCCACCCGAATCCGAGGGTCGATCCACAGCAACACCAGGTCCGAAAGGAAGGTGCCGATCACGGTGAGGATGCTCACCATCAGCAGGATGTTGCCGGCCAGCAGCATGTCCTGGCGGAGCAGCGCCTGGTAGAGCACCGGCGCCAGCGTGGGCAGGCTCATCACCAGCGCCACGAAGATGCTGCCGGACACGAGCTGCGGCAGGATGTAGCCGACGGTGCTGGCGAACGGATTGAGCGCCAGCCGCACCGGGTACTTGGCGATCAGCCGGCCTTCGGTCATGCCCTTGCTGCGCGCGGTCACCACGTACGGCTTGCGCAGCTCGTCGAGCAGGTTGGCGCGCATGATGCGGATCAGGCCGGCCGTGCCGGTCAGGCCGACGATCGCCGTGGGGATCGGCAGGTGCTTGAGCAGGTCCCAGAGGCGCCCCAGGCTCCACGGCGCATCCAGGTAGTGGTCGGAGAACAGCCCGCCCAGGTTCGTGTCGAAGATCAGGAACACCCAGTACATGACCGCCAGCGCCAGCAGGAAGTCCGGCGTCGCCAGCCCCACGTAGCCGACCACCGTCGCCGTGTAGTCGCCGAGGGTGCGCTGGCGGACCGCGGAGTAGATGCCGATCGGCAGCGCCACGATCCAGGTGAAGACCAGCGAGCATCCGGCCAGCACCACCGTCATCACCAGGCGGTCGGCGATGATCTCGCTGACCGGCCGGTGGTGCTGCATCGAGAACGAGGTGCCCAGGTTGCCCTGCAGCAACTGGGTGATCCACCTGACGTACTGCACGGGCAGCGGCCGGTTGAGTCCCCAGATCTCCCGCAGGTGCTCGGCCTCCTTGAGGCTCACGTTGGCGCCGAACGACTCCAGCTCGCGGACGTAGCTGTCCACGAAGTCGCCTTCCGGCAACTGGATGATCAGGAAGGTGAGCATCGAGATCACCACGACGGTCACCACCGCCATCAGCAGGCGGCGGACGACGTAACTCGTCATGGATCAGTCACGGCACGTCAAAACGCCGGGGCAGGTGAACCCCGCCCCGGCGCCAAACGGTCGATCGCTACATGTCCTTGGACGATGCCCAGTACCACAGCTCCGGGTGGGAGGAGCCGGGATAGCGGCATTTGCCGTCCACGCACCAGCTTCCGGCCGCGTTGGCCAACTGGTTGTTGAGCACGCGCGGGTGGTACCACACCTGCCCGGCGATGCCGATCGTCCAGACCTCGTCGATCAGGATCTTCCAGATCTCCTTGCCGAGCTCGTAGCGCTCCTCGGCCGGGACTTCGCGGCCCTTGTCGTAGAGCTCCCACACCTTAAGGACGTCGGCGGCGGTCTCGGGGTCGGGAGCCTCGCCCTTCTCGCCGCGGGTCTCGTAGTAGACGCCCCAGAGCTGCCCGTTGGTCGCGATGTTGGTGACCGGCAGCCCGGCGGCCGGGGCGCCACCGCCCCAGAAGTCCTCGGAGCCCCAGTTGGCGCCCCAGGAGAACTGGTACTGGTTGTTCGCCCGCCACTGGCTCGCCTGCTCGTTCGCCATCACGGACAGGTTGATGTCCAGGTGCAGTTCCTTCATCTCCTCGACGAAGATCTCGGTCTGGCCGACCCAATCCGGATGCGTCTGCACGACGGCCAGGCTGATCGTCACGCGGGTGCCTCCGGGGGTCAGCCGGAACCCGTCCGAGTCGCGCTCGGTCAGCCCCAGCCCGTCCAGCAGCTCATTCGCCCGATCTGGATCGTAGGTGTGCCACAGGGTGCGGTACTCCGGGCCCGGGTTCATCGGGTGGTGATCCGCCACGACCGGGGAGCCCGGCACGGCCAGACCGAGCATCCACGCCTCGTTGTACTGCTCGCGGTCGATGCCGAGCGATACGGCGCGCCGGAAGTCCGCGGCGTTCAGCAACGCCTCGATCTCCGGATCGCCACGCCACGTGCGGTTGATGGAGATCATGGAAGCGGAGCCGGCGTTGGCGTAGTCAAAGTAGACGTCGTAGTTGCCCCGGTCCTTGTTCTCGAGCATGAACGGCACCTGGTCGAGCTTCGGCAGCCGCCAGTTGAAGTCGTCCTGCCGGCCTGCGAGCCGCAGGTAGACCATGTCGCCCGTCTCCACCTTGGGCAGCTCCCAGGAGTCGATGTAGGGGAGCTGATTGCCGGCCGAGTCGACCGCATAGAAGTACGGGTTGCGCTCGACCCTCCACAGCGCGCTGGCGTTGAGGTTGCCTTCCACGGTCTTGTACGGGGTGATCACCGGCAGATCGGGGTTCAGGCCCCAGTTCATCTTGTTGCCGTACAGGCTCACCCAGCTTTCCAGCTCGGCGTCCGCGGCCATCTTGTCGACGGCGTCCTGGCCGGCGTACGCGGGATGGAACTGCTTCATGTAGTGGGCCGGGGCCACCGGGCCGCCGGGAAGCCAGAATCCCAGGGTGAATCCGCGGCCGAGAGGGCAGAACGGGCAGGCCATCTGCTCGGGGAAGGTCCAGTACGGCTCGTCGAACTCCCAGCGCAGCGTGTAGTCGTCGATGATCACCAGGCGGGCGGGCACGCCGTTGGGGGTGAGGCCCGGCTCCGGCTCGGGCTGGATCTCCGTGTTGCGGTAGACGTCCTCGTACCAGAAGCGCACGTCCTCGGTGGTCAGCGGGTGGCCGTCGGACCACTTCAGCCCTCTGCGCAGGTAGAGGGTCACCGACCGCGCGTCGTCGCTCTGCTCCCAGGACTTGGCCAGCGCCGGCACCAGCCTGCTGCCGGACGGATCCCAGAAGATGAACTTGTCGAACGCCGACGCGTTGCGGTTCAGCGCCTCGGTCGAGCCCAGGGTGGACATGACGATCGAGCCGCCGTAGGTACCGATGGAGCCGCCTTCGACGACCAGCAGATCCTCGCGCACCGGCAACCGCTCCTCGACCGGCGGCAGCTCGCCGGCAGCCACCTTGGCGGCCAAGTCGGGCGCCTCGCCGAACGAGGTCGGGTAGTCGGCCACGTCCAGCACGTAGTTGGGCGGCGTGTACTCACGGCTGAGTCTCGCCGTCTGCGCCAGGACGAGCCCGGGCACCAGCGCGGCAAGCGCGATGAGGGGGACGATTCGCTTCATGGCTGTCTCCTTGCGGTCGAGATCCAGGCCGCCCCCTCCCGCGCGACCAAGGCCCGATCATCGTCCAGGCGTGGCAGGGGGTCAAGCGACCGGACCCGACCGACGCTCTACGAGCTATTCTCTCGAGTCGAGACGGGATGCCTCAGATACTTGGCGCAGTTGGAGATCGACAGTCCCGACGAGCGCGAATTGCCATGAGATCGTCGCGAGTCATACTCCTGAACGGACCGAGCAGCTCCGGAAAGACCACCCTGGGGCGCGCCGTACAGTCCGCATTGGGCTCGCCGTTCTTCTACTTTTCTTCCGATCAACTCGTCGATGCGGACGTTCTGCCGTCCGTCGATCGCACGGTGAAGACCGGGGAGTGGTCGTGGCGGACCATCAGGCCGCGCTTCTTCGACGGATTCCACCGCTGTGCCGCGGCGATCGCCGATGCCGGCAACGACATGATCATCGAGCACGTAATCGAGTTCCGGAACTGGTACATCGATCTCGTGACGCTGCTCCGCCATCACTCGGTGTTCTTCGTCGGCGTGCACTGCGAGATCGGCGAGTTGGAGCGAAGGGAGCAGCTTCGGGGCGATCGAAAAGTCGGTGAGGGCCGCTTGCATCTGGAGGATGGCGTGCACACGTGGGGCCGCTACGACATCGAGGTCGATACCTCCCGCTTGTCCCGGGACGGGGCGAGAGACAGAGTGGTTGAGAGCTTTCTGCGCCACGATCCCGGGCGCGGTGCATTCCGGTCGGCATGGTTCGATCTGGAGCGGGGAGGATCCTTGACACCTTCCGTCCCATCGGCCCGTAGTTCGGCATGTATCGACTCCTGAAAGCACGCGAATCCGATCCCGTGCGCGTCGCCGTGATCGGCGCAGGCAAGTTCTCGTCCATGTTCCTGGCGCAGGTGCGCACCGCGCCGGGGATGCGCGTCGTGGGGGTGTGCGATCTGGACCCGGAGCGGGCGCAGGCCACGCTGCGGCGGTCGGGCTGGAGCGATTCCGCGATCGCGGCGATCGGCTTGTACCCGGACGCGGAAACCGTAATCCGCCAGGGCGATCCCGAGGTGGTGGTCGAGGCGACCGGCGATCCGGTCGCCGGGGTGCGCCACGCGCTGGCCTGCATCGCCGCCGGCCGGCACGTGGTCATGGTCAACGTGGAGGCGGACGTGCTGGCCGGCCCGCTGCTGGCTCGCCGCGCGGCCGAGGCCGGTACGGTCTACTCGCTGGCCTACGGCGACCAGCCGGCCCTGATCGTGGAGCTGGTGGAATGGGCGCGCACCTGCGGCTTCGAGGTGGTATGCGCCGGCAAGGGCACCAAGTACCTGCCGGCCTTCCACGCCTCCACGCCGGACACCGTCTGGCAGCACTACGGGATCAGCCCGGAGCGCGCCGCGAGCGGCGGCATGAACGCCAGGATGTTCAACTCCTTCCTGGACGGCACCAAGTCCGCGATCGAGATGGCCGCGGTGGCGAACGCGACTGGGCTGCAGCCGGCGGCCGGCGGGTTGTGCTTTCCGCCGTGCGGGAGCGACGATCTGGCCGAGACGCTGAAGCCGGCCGGCGACGGCGGAACGCTGCCGCACGCGGGCGCGGTGGAGGTGGTCTCGTCACTGCAGCGTGACGGCAGTCCCGTGGAACGCGACCTGCGCTGGGGCGTGTACGTGACGTTCGCCGCCCCGTCGGACTATGCGGCGGCCTGCTTCGGCGAGTACGGCGTCCCCACCGATCGGAGCGGCCGGCACGCGGCGCTGTATCGGCCCGCGCACCTGATCGGGCTGGAACTCGGCATCAGCATCGCCTCCGCGGCGCTGCGCGGCGAGCCTACCGGAGCCCCCGAGCGGTTCGCCGCCGACGTGGTGGCGGTCGCCAAGCGCGACCTGCGCGAAGGAGAAGTGCTGGACGGCGAGGGCGGCTCGACCGTCTGGGGACGCCTGATGCCGGCCGCCGACTCCCTGGCAGCCGATGCCCTGCCGATCGGCCTGGCGGCGGGCGCTACCCTCAAACGGCCGATCGCGGCCGGCGAGACGGTCGCGCGCGCCGCCGTGGAGCTGCAGGTTCCTGCCGACGTCCTGGAACTCCGCCGAGAGATGGAGCGCCGGGCGGCTGCCTGAACCACATCGGTTGCTGGTGCGCTTGGCGGCGGAAGATCCATGCTTCCCAGGCCAGGGTGCGGGCGGCGAAGATGCGCTGGAAGCCGGCGGCCGCGATGGTCGCCGCAGTTCTCTGCCAGTCGTGATAGTAGGGGTGGAAGGAGCTGCGCAGCAGCTTGAGCAGGGCGATGCCGAGCCGCCACGCGGCGGCTACGAGCCAATGCGGCCGCGGAACCACCACCGCGTACAGGCGCTGTGCGCGCTCCATCGATACCGCCAGCAGCGGGTCGATCTCCGGGTAGCAACACAGGACCTTGTCCATCAGCACCACGGCCGCCGGCGACAAATCACCGGCCCGTTCCACCGCGTCGCCGATCAGGTAGGTGGTTCGCGGCGCGACCCCGATGCGCTCCGCGGTGGCTCGCGCCTGTTCGATCATGCCGCCCGAGATGTCGATACCGACCGCGCTGGCCGCTCCGGCGGCGAGCACGCGCAGCTGCATTTCGCCGGTTCCGCAGCCGATCTCCAGTATCGAGGCGCCGGTGACGCCGGCCGCGGTCAATCCTGCCAGCAACTTGCGCTGCACCGGCTCCGGCCCGCGCCGGCGGTAGCGGCGCGCGATGCGCGGAGCCTGGCGCGTAAAGAAGGGATCGGTTCCGGGGCAGGCCCCGCCGCCGCACCGGCGCCGCTCCGGGCCTTCGCGGCCGGTTGCGGACGAGCAGCCACAGGCCATGCGCGCGCTATGGAGTGAGGCCGATGCGGCGCTGAAAGACGTCGAACGCGGCCGCCTGCGTCTCGCGGAGCTTCGCGTCCAGCTCGTCGAGTCCGGCGCACTCCAGCGCGGTCGCCAGCTTCAGCCGCATCGGGTCCGGGGCGTCGCGCACCGGAGCTCCTTGGCTCCACGTCAGGCGGAGCATGGCCTGCATCGTCCGCTGCATCCGCACCGCGCCGGCGAGGAAACGGGCCTCTTCCTCCGGGATGACGCCGGCGGCGCCCAGGGCATCGAAGCAGGACGCCGTCGCTCCCACGAGCACCTCCGGCGACTCGTGCGCATGGCGCAGGCGCAGGTACTGGGCCAGGGACTCGAGGTCCACCAGCCCTCCGCGCACGTGCTGGACGTCGAACGGGTCCTGCGAGGGATGTCCGGCGGCGATCGCCTCGCGCCGACGCGCCACGTCTTCGACCAGCCGCGCAGGGTCGCGCGGGCTGGCAAGCGCCGCCCTGATCGCCGCGGTGACCGCCGCGGAGGTGGCCGGGTCGCCGCAGACGACGCTGGCCCGGGTCAGTGACATGAGCTCCGGGGTCGACGCCGCGCCCGTGTGACCGTCCCTGAACTCGTCGAGCGTCGACACCGGCAGCTCGATCTCCCCTGACGTCCGCAGGCGCTCGTCCAGCTCGTAGAGCCGGCCGTACGTCGATGGACTGCGGAGGAGGGAGGTCAGTTCGCTGGCTGCGTCTCGATAGAAGGCCGAAGCGTCGATGGGGGTCGGGCCCGAGGTAGTCGACCCGGCCTTGAAGTCCGCCGCGAACAGCAGGTCCAGGTCGGAGCCGAAGGTCATCTCTCCGGCGCCCAGCCTGCCCCTTGCGACGACCGCGCAGCCGCCGCCCGGCACCGGTCCGTGCCGTTCGTGGAGCCCGTCCAGCACGTCAGCGAGCAGGCGATCGATGACCGCCCCCGCGACGTCGCACAGGGCCGCGGACGCCTCGTCCACGGTGACCAGGTTCTCGAGCGCCTGGACGGCCACCTGGAACCGGCGGTCGCCGGCCCAGCCGGCCACCTGCTCGACGCGCTCCGTGGCGTCCCGCCGGCCGGCCAGGCGCTCATCGAGCTCGCGGGCCAACTCATCCCGCTCGGGGATCGGCAAGAAGAACGACGGGTCCAGGACGGCCTGCAGAAGCCGCGGATGGCCCTCCAGGACATCCGCCATGCGGGGGGCGCTGCCCATCACGACGGCGATGAGGTTGAGGAGCCAGGTGTTGGCCCGGAGCATGGAGAAGAACGAGAGGTCCTCCGGCAGGGCCGCCAGGAAGCGGTCCAGGCGAGCCAGGGCGCGGTCGGGATCGGGCGTCCTGCCCAGCGCGTCGACGATCTCGTGGAGGATCTCGCGGATGATGGTGCGGGCGCGTTCCGAACCGGTCGACTCGTGCCGTCCTTCCGCCCATCCCCGGAAGACCGCGATGGCCTCGGGAGCCCGCGTGAACCCCGCCGCCTCCAGCTTGGCGATGGCGTCCGGGTGCTCGTCCGGTCCATCCAGGAGGACGGCGGTGATGTCCTGCTCGCTCTCGGGGACGTTGAAGCGCGTGCGGTAGAGGTCGTGGACCTCGCCCGCCACGGACTCGATCCGGCGCACCAGCTCCTCTGCCGAGGCAAGTCCCATGAAGGCGGCGATGTGCTTCAGCCCTTCGTCGGAGTCCGGGAGCACCTGCGTCTGCGCGTCGTTGACCATCTGCAGGCGGTGCTCGACGCGCCGCAGAAACAGGTAGGCGTCGCGCAGGGCCGCCGTTTCCCGCGGCATGATGTGGTGCTCGCCATCCAGCGTCTCCAGCATCGCCAGCAGTCGGGAACCGCGCAGGCGGCGGTTGCGGCCGCCGTGCGCCAACTGGTGCATGTGCACGAAGAACTCGATCTCGCGGATGCCGCCGCGGCCGAGCTTGACGTTGTGGCCGGCCGCGCGGACGGCGCCATGGCCGTGGAAGTCGTGGATCTGCTGGCTCACCGAACGGATTTCCTCGACCGAGGTAAAATCCAGTGCCTCGTCCCAGATGAACGGCGAAAGCCGCTCCAGGTATGCGGCGCCGGCCGTCAGGTCACCGGCCACGGGCCGCGCCTTGATCAGCGCCGTCCGCTCCCAGGTCCGCCCGAAGCGCCCGTAGTAATTCAGGGCGAAGTCGACGGTGATGGCGACCGGCGTGGACGACGGGTCGGGGCGCAGCCGGAGGTCAGTGCGGAACACGTAGCCGTCGGCGGTGCGCGTCTGCAGGATGCGGACCAGATCCTGCGTGACCCGCACGAAGCAGTCGCTGAGGGTTCGGGAACCCGTGTAGCGGACCGACTCCGAGTCGTAGAGGACGATCAGGTCGATGTCGGATGAGTAGTTGAGCTCGCGGGAGCCGTGCTTGCCCATCGCCAGGACGAAGTACCCCCACCGGTCCCCGTCCGGCCGTTCCAGGTCGCCGCGCTCGACCCGGTCCAGGAGCAGGTGGGAGACCGTCAGGCGCACGGCGTGGTCGGCCATGTCGGACAGCAGCTCCGCGCACTCCATGACGCCGTGGATGCCGAAGCAGTCGTACGCGGCCGCGAGGACTGCCACGCGGTTGCGCTGGCGGCGCAGGAAGGTCATCAGTTGGTCGCGGTCCATGGCGGGATCCGCGGCGGCCAGGTCGCCGCGCACGCGGCCGGTGATGGCCTCGGGCGGTTCCTCCACGAGCGCCTGGGTGAGCTCCAGGTCGCGCTGCAGCAGCAGGCTCAGGTGCGGGCTGTTGCCGCAGAGAAACGAGAAGAACGCCTGTCCCGCGGGCGTCTCCAGCGCCGCTCCGAGCGCGTCTCTTCCCTCGCGGACCGCGCCGTCGCGCAGCCGGTCGATGCCGGCCTCGGCCTGGTCCCGGTGGTGCGGGCGCAGCGTGTCGAAACCGTCAGCCTGAGAGGCCAGCGCCAGAACGCTGGGCGAAGCGGGGTCGGCGATGATCAACGCTCCTGACCGGTGGTGTGCATGATGCGCGGGAGCGTGGCACGACTCGGCGGTCGATGGCCACGCGACGCGCGGCTTCTCCGCCGCGTTGCCACCGGGACGGCCCCTCGCTATGGTCGGCGGTCATGGAACGGAGCTGGGTGCTGACCGACGCGGCGTCGGGTTTGTGGGTCGAAACGCTGGAACTGGGACCGGAGGAGCTCGGCATTCCCGGCTGCGCCGTGCGCAAGCGGCGCCTGCGCGGCGGACTCCGCGACGGGGTGGACCTGGTCGAGGTGACCTGCGGTGAGCTCTCCTTCAGCGTGGTGCCGACCCGCGGCATGGGCGTGTGGCGGGGGAGCTACGGCGGGCAGGCTCTTGGCTGGCGGTCGCCGGTGCGCGGCCCGGTGCATCCGGCGTTCGTCGATCCGGCCGAGCGCGGCGGCGTCGGCTGGCTGCGCGGCTTCGACGAGTGGATCGTGCGCTGCGGCCTGGACTCGAACGGCATGCCGGGGACGGACGCGAGGGTGGACGCCGGCGGCCTTGCGGAAGCGGTCGAGCTGACGCTGCACGGCATGATCGCCAACCTGCCGGCGCACACCGTGCAGGTCACCGCGGACGCCGCCGCGCGGGTGATCACCGTCACCGGACAGGTGGACGAGGCCGGTTTGTTCCTGCCGTCGCTGCGGCTGTCGACCTCGATCTCGGCCGGTCCCGACTCGTCGCGGATCACCGTCGCCGACACGGTGCGCAACCTGCAGGAGACGCCGGCCGAGCTGCAGCTCCTGTACCACTGCAATTACGGCCCGCCGTTCCTGGGCGAGGGCAGCCGCGTGCTGCTGCCGTTCACGGAGGCGGCGCCCCGCGACGCCCGCTCGGCCGAGGGCGTGGAGGAGATCGAGCGCTACGGGGGACCGACCCCCGGCTTCGTCCAGCAGGCGTACTGGATCCGGCCGGCCGCCCGGCCGGGCGATACGGCCACTCTCGCCGCGCTGGTCAACCCTTCGCGGACCGCCGCGGCGGTGATGCGTTTCGACGTCGGCGAGCTGCCCTGCTTCAGCCTGTGGAAGAACACCGCCGGCGAGCGCGACGGCTACGTGACCGGCCTGGAGCCGGGCACCAACTTCCCCAACCTCAAGAGCGTCGAGCGCGACGCCGGCCGGGTGGTGGAGCTCCCCGCGGGCGGGGAGTACGCCGCCACGGTGATGCTGGAGGTCGCCTCGGGGGAGGAGGCCGTGGACGCCGTCGAGTCGGAGGTCCGGGAGATCCAGGCGGGAGCCGCGGCCACGGTCCACGCCGAGCCGCACGCTGCCTTCGGCGCCGAGTGAGTTTCGGGGCTATCGACCCTCAGCGCTGGGGGCCGAACACTTGCAGACGTAAGGTTATCGCGGTCCGATAACCTCGGATAACATCAGTTGAATCGTTCGTGCCGGCTGCCGCGTCGAAATGTTTGCTCATCACGATAACCTTGGATAACCTCAGTTGATATGGACCCGAGACGCAATCCCTATGCTCCCGGGGCCGGCGCACCACCGCCGGAGCTGGCCGGCAGGGACAAACTGATCGATGACGCTGCGATTGCGCTGGATCGCATCCGCAACGGCTTGACGGCCAAGAGCATGCTCCTGGTCGGTCTGCGCGGCGTCGGCAAGACGGTCTTGCTGAACCGCATCAGCCACGACGCACGGTGTCGGGGGTTGACCACCGTCTTGCTGGAGGCGCCGGAAGACCGGTCGCTCCCCGAGCTGCTGGTCCCGCCGCTGTACGCGGCGATGGTCAGGATGAGCCGTCTGGCGTCCACCAGCCGGGCCGTACGCCGAGCGCTCCAAGCCCTCGCCGGATTCGTCAGCGCGGTCAAGATCGGTGCCGGCGACCTCAACGTGAGCCTGGACCTGGTCCCGGAACGCGGCCTCGCCGACAGCGGCGACCTGGACGCCGACCTCACCGCCGTCATCGAGTCCGTGGGCGAGGCGGCGCGAGACCGGCAGACCGCTCTGGCGTTGTTCATCGACGAGTTGCAGTACGTCAAGGAGCAGGAGCTGGCGGCGCTGATCGCCGCCCTGCACCGCGCGGCGCAACGCCAGTTGCCCGTAACCCTGGTCGGTGCCGGGCTTCCCCAGCTCGTTGCACGGACGGGATCCGCCAAGTCGTACGCGGAGCGCCTGTTCACCTTTCCCGTGATCGGTGCTCTGGACCGCGTGTCCGCCAAGCGGGCCATCGAGACGCCCTCCCAGCGGCTTGGCGTGGGTTTCGACCCGCATGCTCTCGACGCCGTCTTGCAGCAGACAAGCTGCTACCCCTATTTCCTGCAGGAATGGGGCAAGCACTGCTGGGATTGCGCAGCGTCATCTCCCGTCACGATCGCCGACGTGGAGGCGGCACGCCGGCAGGCGACCGCCGAACTGGATGCCAGCTTCTTCCGCGCCCGGTTCGACCGCCTCACGCCGTCCGAGAGACGCTACCTCCGTGCCATGGCCGAGCTTGGCGACGGCCCGCACCGTTCAGGGGCGATCGCCCAAGCGCTCGAACGCTCGGTTCGCGCGGTGGCCCCGGTGCGAGCGAGGCTTATCGCCAAGGGCATGATCTACAGCCCCTCCCACGGCGACACGGCATTTACCGTACCCCTGTTCGACGCCTACCTGAAGCGCATCATGCGGCTTCCGTCAGATGGTCAGTGAAGACGCGCTTGAACCACTCGACGAACGCCAGGGCGGCGGCGCTGTCGTGACCCAAGTAGCGGGCGCGTATGGCCGATCCATATGGCAAACCCGGTCTCTCCTGCCACGCGAGCCACGCGTGCAAGACGGCTTTGCGCCGGGCGCTATCGGCGAAGCGTGCGCCCTGCTCCTTCGCACGGTGAGTCGATTTCTCCGCGATCGGTAGCAGCGAATCACCGCGGCGCACGAGGTCCTGCAGAAACTCCTCGAGTGCTCCCGACCGCCGGTTGTCCGGCATCAACCAGACCCCAACTCGTGCCTGGAACGCGCTGGTTTCTCCGACGAAGCCCTCCTTCGGAATCTCATTCGGTAGCGTCAGACCGACGCCCTTGAGCCGGTCGCAAACAGCTTTCCATCGATCGTTGGGGTCCTCGTCGGCATCCAAAACGAATCCGACCGATCGGTCGATGCTACTCCTGACCTCGGTTTGCATTCCTTCCAGCAGCGGACCCAGCCCGGCAGTCGCGTCCCCGTCACCGACGGGGCTCTTGATGTCGACCGCGATACGGATGCAGTCAACGTCATGTCTCAACAACAGATGCGTGATGGCGTGCACGTCGTCCTTGCCTTCGACGCGAAGAATCGACGGTTCGGTTTGAGGCATCGTCAGTCAGCGGAGCTCGATCTGCTGTTCCACGGCGACCGCGATCTGCTCTCCTGTAAAGCTTACGGCTTGCTCCAGAGACGGGTGCAGCTTCTGCATGGAGACTTCGGCAGCCAAGTCAGGTCGGGACTTCATCAGTGATCCGAGCCCGCGAATGCAGTCATAGCTGTGCGTCGTCGCGAAGACCTGGGTGTCGGATTTCCTCGCTACTTCAACGATCAGTCGCCATACATCTTCCATGACGGTCCAATGCATGCCGGCGTCGACTTCGTCGATCAACAGGAATCCATGGTCCAGCCCGACAAAGGCAAGCCTCCACGCCAGCAGGCGGCGCAGGCCATCGCCGTACGCGCTGAGCGGCATGCGCCGACCTCCGTCACCACGTCCGATCAGAATGGACCCGAAGCCGCGCTGTTCGTAGCCGGTCTGGAAATGGATGGTCTCGATCTCCGGCATGAGAAGCCTCATGTCCCTCACGATCTCGTCTTCTCGGCCCTCGGCCACCACTTCGTTCCATGCGCGTTGCAGGAGATCGAAGGCTCCCGACTCCAGCCCGAGAAAGCGAACCGACGGCAACTCGGGATCCACTTTCCTGATGTTGCTATGCCAAAAGTGATGCAGGACAGCTCCGTTTCTGTCTACCAGAACCACGTCCGGGTCTTGGGTTTTTCCGTTCGCAAGTCGTAGCGCGAACTCGGGATGTCCGAACACATACGTCTTCCTTGACTCCCGTATCTGAGATTCATAGACGTCGTCGAGCGACAGTATCTGCGCCGACAGTCTTCTGATACTGTTTTCCGAAGACAGCGCAAATCGTAATCCGGGCCGACACGAATGCCCGTAGAAAAGGGGGGATACGCCAACTTCGAAACGAAGAGGACTCGGCACGGAAATCGACTCGATTCTGTGGTTCAGTTCGTTGCGGCGCTCGGCAATGTCGTAGAAGGCGGCCGGATCCCCTTCCGAAGCGAGGAGGTACGCGGCTTCGAGGACGGTCGTCTTGCCGCAGTCGTTCTTGCCGACGATGAGGTTTACGGTCGCCAAGTCAGTCAGACGGTAGGAATCGAAGCCTCGGAATCCTTGCAAAGCGAGTGTCTTCAGCATCCTGGGTGCCTTGGAGCAGATCATATCATCCGTTGCGCCGGCGCAGGCGTTGACGCGAACGTGCGGCCCCTCTCCGCACGCGGACGCCGGACGTCAGATCGGTCCTGTCCGTAGCGGAGGCGTGAACACGTAGTCGGGGTCGCGGCGCTGGCGCCACAGGATGGGGAGCATCTGCGCCCAAGACCGCCACAGGCCGCGCGTGGCGGGAGGCAGGTCGTCGGCGATCGCCTGCCGCAGCCTGCCCAGGTTGTAGAACGGCACGCTGGGGTACATGTGGTGCTCGACGTGGTAGTTCATGTGCCAGTAGAGGAAGCGCGTCACCGGTCCCAGCAGGACCGTGCGGCAGCAGCGGCGGAAGTCCGGCACGTCCGAGCACAGGCCGGAGTGCTGGGTCTCGATGAACAGGAAGCTCAGCCACGGCGCCAGCCAGCGGGCGAAGGTCACCACCAGCAGCAGCATCCACTGGCCCGTGGCGATGAACACGGCCGCCAGCACCAGGTGCCCGGCCAGCACGACCCGCGCCCAGCCGAACAGCGCCGCGCGCTTGGCGGCGTCGCCCTGGCCGTGGGGACGGTCGGCGAAGCAGCGCTGCTGCCACGGATTGTCGGCCAGCCGGCCCAGGCTCCAGCGCAGCAGCGCCCTGATCTCCCCGATCATACCGGGCACCGCCAGCACGAAGCGGCCCGCCCACTGGAGCGGCCGTAGCGGGCGCGGCAGCGTCACCTCCTGATCCAGGTCGTCGTGCACGGTGTACTGGTGGTGGCGCACGTGGCTGGCGCGAAAGCTGTCCGGGCTCGACCAGTGCAGGAAGGAGAAGAGGCGCAGAAACAGCTCGTTCACCAGCCTGGAGCGGAACACGGTGCGGTGCGACAGCTCGTGGCGCGAGTGCTGCAGCGTCCGGAACAGGGTGCCGTGCACGAACAGCGCAGGAATCAGCCACGGCCAGCTCAGGTGTCGATGGGTGAGCACCACCGCCGTGCCGGTGACCGTCAGCAGGGCCAGGAAGCACAGGCAGTGCAGCAGCGGGCGCAGCGTCCGGCGCTGCGACAGGGCGCGCAGCTCGGCGATCGGCAGCGGCGATCGATACCACTGAATCCTGGGGTTGGCAGCCCAATCATGCTCGACGGCAGCCGCGCGTGTGGCGAGGGCATCGGGAGCGGTCGTGCTCATGGCAGCGGTTTCCCGGCAGTCTCTCACGAATGCGGGCCGCGTCGACACCATTCACCAGCACCCCACCATCCTCTTTCAGTCGTTGAAGGTCCGTAGCGAGAGCTGCCCGTGGAGGTGGCACGCCACCTGGTGCGATGTGCCGCCGTCCGTGCCCGTCTCCACCAGCTCCGGCTGCTCCACGTTACAACGCGGTTCGCGGTAGGGGCAGCGCGGATGGAACGGACAGCCGGTGGGGCGAATTCCGTACGAGGGGCTCTCGCCCGCCTTGACCAGGTGCAGCTTGCGGGCGGTGGGGTCGGGATTGGGTGAGGAGGTGAGCAGCAGCTCGGTGTAGGGATGCTTCGGCCGCGCGAAGATCTCGGCGCGGCTGGCCAACTCCACGATGCGGCCCAGGTACATGATCGCCACCCGGTCGCTCAGGTAGCGCACCACCGCCAGGTTGTGGGCGATGAACAGGTAGCTCATGGCGTGCCGGGCCTGCAGGCTGCGCATCAGGTTGAGGATCTGTGCCTGCACGGACACGTCGAGTGCCGAGACCGGCTCGTCGGCGATCACCACCCGCGGCTGGAGGATGAATGCGCGCGCGAACGCCAGCCGCTGCCGCTGGCCGCCGGAGAACGAGTGCGGATAGCGGTTCATGTAGACCGGGTCGAGCTGCACCAGGCTCAACATCGCCGCGACCCGTTCCTGGAGTTCGGCGCCGTTTCGGGCCAGGCGGTTGTTGATCAGCGGCTCGCCGACGATGCGCAGCACGGTCATGCGCGCGTTGAGGGAGGCGAAGGGGTCCTGGAACACCATCCGCACCGTGCGCCGCAGCGCGCGCAGCTCGGCGGCATCCATCTGCACGATGTCGCGCGGCGGCGCGCCGGGCGTTGGCGTGTACCAGATGCGGCCGCCGGTCGGCTCCTCGCTGCGCACGATGCACAGCCCGGTGGTGGTCTTGCCGCAGCCGCTCTCCCCCACCAGCGCCAGCGTCTCGCCGCGCGCCAGCGTGAACGACATCCGATCGACAGCGCGCACCTTGCCCTGCCGGCGGCGCAGCAGGCCCGACTCCTTGGCGTAGCTCTTGCTGAGCCGCTCGGCTGCGATGATCGGCCCGCCGTCCGCCACTACCCCGCTCTCCCGCCGCGCTGCACTCATCCGCCGCGGATCAGGCACGCCACCCAGTGGTCGGCCGCGACGGCTACCGTCGCCGGCGTGTCGCGATCGCAGCGCCCCGGCACGAACTCGTCGCAGCGGGTGTGGAACGGACACCCGGGCGGCATCTCGTACGGACTCGGCACCATACCCCGGATCGGCGCCAGCGCCTCGATCGGGCCGCTGAGGCGCGGGATCGACGCCAGCAACGCGCGCGAGTAGGGGTGCTCGGGCCGCGCGAACAGCGGGCCGACCGGCGCCGTCTCCACCACCCGCCCGAGGTACATCACCACGACGCGTTCGGTGATCTCGGCGATCACTCCCAGGTCGTGGGTCACCAGGATCACCGCCATCTGCATGCTGCGCTGCATCTCCAGCATCAGGTTCAGCGCCTGCGCCTGCAGCGTCACGTCGAGCGCCGTGGTGGGCTCGTCGGCGATCAGGATGCGCGGCTCGCAGGCCACCGCCATGGCGATCATCGCCCGCTGGCGCATGCCGCCGCTCAGGTTGTGCGGGTAGGCGGCCAGGATGTCGGGGTCGTGCAGGCCGACACGGCCGAGCACGTCGAGCGCGCGCTCGTTCAACTCGCGCTGCCGGCGCTGCCGGGGAATGCTCTGCGCCTCGTCCATCATCGCGATCGCCTCGGTGATCTGGTTGCCGATGGTGTGCACGGGGCTGAACGATGTCATCGGCTCCTGGAAGATCATGGAGATGTCGTTGCGGCGCAGCGTCTTCATGGTCTCGCTCTCGCGTGCTTCGTCGGTGATGGTCACCGTGCCGCCCGCGCCGTGGTAGCGGATGGTGCCTTCGGTCACCCGGGCCACCGGCGGAAGGATGCCCAGGATTGCCAGCGAAGTGACGCTCTTGCCGCAGCCGCTCTCGCCGATGATGCCGAGGACTTCGTTGCGGTGCAGGGCGAAGCTGACACCGTTCACCGCCCGCACCGTGCCCTCCCTGGAAGGGAACACCACGTGCAGGTCGTCCACCTCGAGCAGCGCCTCTGCCATCAGGCCTTGACGTTACACCTTGGAATACGGATCGGCGGCGTCCCGCATGCCGTCGCCGATGAAGTTGAACGCCAGGATGGCGGCCACCACGAAGAAAGCCGGGATGAACAGCCACTGCGCCGCGATCAGGTTCCGCAGGTGGCGGCACTCCTGCAGCATCACCCCCCAGCTTATCGCCGGGGGCTGCAATCCGAGCCCGATGAAGCTGAGCGCTGTCTCACCCAGGATCATGCCGGGAATCGCCAGGGTGAGCTCGGCGATGGTGTGGCTCAGGAACGAGGGCAGCAGGTAGGAGAAGATCAGCTTGCCGTCGCCGACGTTGTCGAGGCGGGCGGCGCGGATGTATTCCTCCCGCTTGAGCGCCATGAACTTGCCGCGCACGGTACGGCTGCCGCCGGTGACGACCCCGATCAACGCCAGGATCACCGTGATCAGCACGTAGCGCTGCACCACCGAGAGCCGCACCGGCAGCGCCGCCGCCAGCGCGACCCACAGCGGCAATGTGGGCACGCTCATGAAGGTCTCGGTGATGCGCATGATCACCTTGTCCACGGCCCCGCCGAGCAGCCCCGCCATGCCGCCGATGAACAGGCTCGGGAAGAACCCGATCAGAATGCCGACGAAGCCCACGGTCAGCGAAATGCGCGACCCGTACACGATGCGCGAGAACAGGTCGCGCCCGAGCGAGTCCTTGCCCATCAGGCTGAAGATGCGGCCGTCGCGCAGGCCGAACAGGTGCAGGTTGCCGGGAACCAATCCCCACATGCGGTAGGGGTCGCCGCGCACGAACAGGTACAGCGGCTGCACGATGGTGGTGTCCACCGAGTAGAGGTACTCCCAGGTGTCCGGATCCACTGTCTTGACGATCGGGTGCACGAACGGGCGCCGATGGAAGCGGCCGTCGGCGTCGAAGAACCTGATCCGCTGCGGCGGCGCCAGGGTGAACTCCTCGTCGTAGGCGCGGGGATCATAGGGGGCGATGAACTCGGCGAAGATGACGCCGAGATAGAGGAAGCCGACGAACCCGAGCGCCACCACGGCGACGCGGTGGCGCAGGAAGCGCCAGCGCATGAGCTGCCACTGGGATGCGTAGGCGCGCTGACCGGCCGCCGCCCGCGGATCGCCTTGCTGCAGCGGCGTGCCCGAGGTGCTCATATCGCGTCCCGGATGCGGGGATCGACGATCCCCAGCAGGATGTCGGAGAGCAGAATCCCGACCACCGTCAGGCCCAGCTCGATGAACAGGATACTGCCGGCCAGGAACATGTCCTGCGCCATGATGGCCTGCAGCATGATCGGCGCCAGCGTGGGCAGGCCCAGGGTCACCGACACCATCAACTCGCCCGACATGAGACTGGCCAGCAGCCATCCCAGGCGCACGATGAACGGGTTCAGGGCCACCCGGAACGGGTACTTCAGCAGCAGTCGCGCGCCGCTCACCCCCTTCGAGCGCGCCACCATCACGTAGGGCTTCTCGAGCTCGTCGAGCAGGTTGGCGCGCATGATCCGTACCTGCTCCGCGGTGCCCGCGGTGGCCATGACGATGGCCGGGATCCAGAGGTGGTTCAACAGATCGAGAAACTTGGGCAGGCTCCAGGCCGCGTCCAGGTACTGCTGCGACATCAGGCCGATGGTGGCGGTGCTGCCGGTGAGGGAGAACACCATCCACGACAGCACCAGGGCGAAGATGAAGTTGGGCACCGCAAGCCCGATGAAGCCGATGAAGGTGATGCAATAGTCGATCCAGGTGCGTTGCCGCACCGCCGACACGATGCCGATCGGGATCGCCATCGCGTTGAGCAGCAGGAACGAGATGAACGACATCAGCGCGGTCAGTGGCAGGCGCTCGGCCAGGATCGCGCTGACCGGCTTGTTGAACAGCATCGAGTGGCTGAAGTCGCCGCGCAGGATGTTCCCCAGCCAGAAGAAGTACTGCACCATGATCGGCTTGTCGAGGTCGTACTGGGCGTTCAGCGACGCGACCAGCTCCGGGGTGATCTCGACGCCGCGGTTGCGCATCAGGGCGATCTTGGCCTCGATCACGGTGCCGGGGGGAAGCTGGATGATGACGAACACGATCACGCTGCCGATCAACAGCACCGGGATCATCATCAGCACGCGCCGCAGCACGTAGATGGTCATCGGTCAGAAAGGGCCGCGTCCGCCGCCACGCGGTTGCGCATGGCGGCGGGCAGCGGTATGGGCCGGTCTACTCGTCGGCCAGTTTACTGGCCCAGGAACAGTACGTCGAAGAACAGGTAGCTGGCCTCGGAGCTCAGCGGCTCGTCCGGCACGTTGCCGACCCTGTTGTGGAAGTAGTAGAACGAGACCTGCGGGATGTCGACCTTCGACTCCAGCGGCGAGATCGACCACAGCCCTTCGCTGAAGATCTTCACCACCTCCTGCTCGATCCGCTTCCTGGCGTCAACGTCCATCGCACGCGGATACTCCTCGGACAGCTCGTACAGCCTCTTCACCCCGTCCGGCGGCTCCACTCCCTCGGCGCCGCCCGAGTGCAGCCAGCGCGCCCACGGGGTGGTGACGTGGTAGCCCTGCGGATTGCTCGGCACCACGTGCGGAAAACGCGCGATGCTGGCGGTCGGTATGCCGCGTCCGATATCGACCGGGCCGACCAGGATGTCGTAGTCGCCGGTGGTCAGTTTTTCCCCGTACGCATCGCCGGCGTAGGGTCGGATCAGGAACTCGATGCCGACCTTCTTGAATTGCTCCTTGTAGATTTCGGACATGGCGACTTCGGCGCTCTTGTCGGTTTCGACAAGCCCGATCAGCTCCAACGGCTTGCCGCTCGGGAAGGTGCGCGCGGTGCGGCCCGCGTTCCACGCCAATCCCAGCTCATCGAGCATGTCGTTTGCCGCGTCGAGGTCGTGCTCCTTGTAGGGCTCGTCGGCCGGGTGCACCAGGTCACCCGCCACCGGCGTCTGCGACAGCGTGTACTGGCCGCGGAACAGCAGGTCGTTGATTTCCTGTCCGTCGATCGCCAGGGCTACGGCGCGCCGGAAGTCGATGTCGTTGAACAGCTCTCGCCGCTCCGCGTCCTCGCTCGCAAAGTTGAAGTACACGGTGCCGTGATACATGATCGCCGACATCGCCGCGTGCAGCCTGAAGTTGCCGGATTCCTCCGCGTTGCGCAGCACGCTGAAGTTCGAGATGTCGCCGAAGTCGCCGCGCAGGCCGAAGTCGATCTCGCCGGCCAGGCCCTGCAGCAGATAGGCATCGCTGCCCATCCCCATCAGCGGAACGCGGATACCGTCGATGTAGGGGAGCTGATTCCCGGCCACGTCTACCTTGTAGTAGTAGGGGTTGCGGCCGTATACGCCCAGAGTGTCGCTCTTGCTTTCCAGCCTCCACGGGTGAATGACCGGCAGCTCGGTGTTGAAGTTGCTCCAGATCACGTATTCCTTCCAATACGCCATCCAGGTGGTGAAACCGGCTTCTTTTGCCGCGCTCTCCGCCTTGTCGCCCGCCACGGCGGGGTGGAACTGGCCCATGTAGTGCTCCGGCAGGAACGAATCGGGGAACCAGCGCATCATGTTGTTGGGCAGATTCGGGTAGGGGCCGGCGAACTGGAACTGGAAGGTTATGTCGTCGACCACGTTCAGGGTGGCCATCACCCCGCCGACCTTGAGGTTGCCGACGCCGTGCGGGTTGAGGTCCTTGTCGGAGGCGTCGTGGTCGAACCAGAAACGGATGTCCTCGGTGTCGAAGATCTCGCCGTCGCTCCAGCGGAGGCCGTCCCGCAAGCGGATGGTGTACACCGAGGCATCCGCATTCGGCTCGTACGATGCGAACACGTTGGGCAACAGCGTTTCGCCGTTCACCGGTATGGTGAGACCCCACTGGCGCATGTACTCGTCGTTGATCCAGCCGGGATCGCCGGGAATCACCAGGGTGCCGCCGTAGACGCCGATCTGATGGGCCGGCGCGATGACGATCGGATCGTTCGGCAGGCGCTCGCCGACCGGCGGCAGGTCACCCGAGGCCACCAGCGCGGCCAGCACCGGCGCCTCGCCATACGTCAGGGTGCCCCCGGTGGCCGCCTCGAATTCGGCGGGCGAGTTGTACTGCACCGGCACGCCCGACCCTGCGAAGTCCTCGGAATGTGCCAGCGTGACGAACAGCGGCAGCGCTGCCGCGACCAGAATCAGTCTCTTCAGGAGTGTCTTCATGGATACCTCTGCGGGACCTTCTCAGACCCGCGAAGGGGCGTCAACGACTGCCGGCGACATCCGCGCCGCGGGTGAGCCACTCCAGGTTGAAGCGGGCCAGGGTCAGCCGTTCGCAGGGGTCGTTGCCGGAACCGCTCTCGTACAGGCAGCAGACCATCCCGTCGTCCGTCACGCACAGATCGGAGTACGCCGCCGCGCCGTCGTGCAGCACCCGCGCAAGCGGCCAGCTCCGGCACCCGTCGTAGCTGAGGCGCACGGTCATACGGCGCCGGGTGGTCGCCGCGGGGTTGCTGAACAGGATCCGCTGACGTCCGTCGGTGCCGGGGTAGCGGCACATGCTCGCCTGACAGATCGGCTCGGGCAGCGCCACGTCGCGCACGATCGGAGAGAACGTCTCGCCGCCGTCGTTGCTCCACGTCACGGCACGGTGATGGCCGCCGCCGGCATCGCGCAGGAGGCTCTTGTTGCGGCAGTTGAGGCACAGCCAGCCGTCCTCGGTCTGCACCGCGATCGACTCGTTGGTGCCCTCGTCGGCGCTGCCGCCGATGGCCCAGGTCGCGCCGTGGTCGTCGGAGTAGATGACGTGGGAGTGGTAGGGATCCTGCGCCTCGTGGTGGCGGGCGACGATGTGGTCGCAGGGGATCAGGAGGCGGCCGGAGGCGAGCTGAATGCCGTGGCCGGGGCCGGTGGCGTACCAGGTCCAGTCGGGCTGCTTGACCTGTGCCGTGATCTCGACCGGCTCCTCCCAGGTGACGCCGTCGTCGTGGCTGGCGGTGACCCAGACCGTGCGCGGCGCCTGCCCCTGGCAGATCATGCGCTCGTCGCCGTCGCGGCGGTTCTTGCAGAACGGCAGCCAGATGCTTCCGGTATCGCGGTCCACCACCGGCGCGGGATTGCCGCATACCCAGTCCGGCTCGGTGGCCACGAGCTGTGGCGGGGCGAAGGTCCTGCCGTGATCGCTTGAGCGCCTGACCAGCAGGTCGATCTGGTCGGAGTCCCCGCCGGTGTACTTGCGGGCCTCGCAGAATGCCAGCACGGTGCCGGCGGCGGTCACCGTGAGAGCGGGAATGCGGTAGCGGAAATAGCCGTCCTCGCCGCTGATCCAGAGTTGTTGGGTGTCGAGTCGCTGCATGGGAGGCCGATTATGCCACCGCTCGTCCGGGGACGTTGCCGGCCCGGTTGAGGAAGTAGTAGAGGAGCACCATGCATACGCGAACCTCTCTGACCCGCGATCTGCGCGCGCTCGGCGTGTGCGACGGCGACACGCTGTTCGTCCACTCATCGTTCAAGAGCCTGGGCGAGGTGGCCGGCGGCGCGCAGTCGGTCGTCGATGCCCTGATGGACGCGGTCGGCGACGGGCTGCTGATGATGCCGTCCTTCAACCTGGACGGAGGGCGTGACTGGCGAGCCGCGAGCTGGGACCTTCAGACCGCGCCGTCCTCGGTGGGGTGGCTTACCGAGTTCTTCCGCCGGATGCCGGGGACGGTCCGCTCGGACCACTACTCGCACTCGGTCGCGGCGCGGGGCCGGGAGGCTCCGAGCTTCGTGGACGGCCACCGCCGCGACGAGGGGCTGCCGTCCCCCTGGGACCGTCCGCCGTGGGGCCGGACCTACGGGACGCACTCGCCCATGATCCGGGCCCGCGACCGGGACGGGCGCCTCTTGATGCTGGGCGTGGACTACCACTCGTCGACCTACGTGCACGTGGTGGAGGCGATGTGGTGGGAGGAGCGACGGCAGTCCGACCCGCGAGCGCGGTTCATGGGGCTCGACCGGCCGCGGCTGGGGGAGCTGTGGGATCGCACGGGCCGCCTGCGGCGGGGGCTGGTCGGAGACGCCGGGTGCCGGCTGTTCGGGATCCGCGACTACGTCGACACCCTGCTCGGCGTGGTGCGGGGCACGGGGACGCGATGGACCACCAGGAGCTGATCGTCATCAACGGCGCGGAGGTGCTGGCACGACCGGACCAGCGCGGCGCGTACTGGCGGCGCATCCGGGCCGGCGGCACCACGGCGTTCGCGGCGACCGCGGTCCGGTCACAGCTCCCGGCGTGGTTCAGGCGGTTCCGCGACGACGAGAGCCTCCTGCACGTGACCGGGCCGCGACACGTCCGCGAGGCGAAGGCGGACGGGCGGCTCGGCGTCATCTTCCACGTGCAGAAGCCGCCGCCGGAGCTGGCCGACGATCCCGATGAGGCCTGGAATCTGCACCGGCTCGGCATCCGCATGCTGCAGCTTACCTACAACGATCACAGCCCATTCGGCGACGGATGCCTGGAGCCGACCGACGCGGGCCTGAGCGATGCTGGCGTTCGGGTGGTGCGGGCGGCGAACGAGGCGGGGATCCTGCTCGACGTGTCGCACGCCGGGCACCGGACCGCAATGGACATCGTCGCGGCATCGTCGGAGCCGGTCGTTGCCAGTCACTGCAACGCGGACGCGGTCTGCCGCAATCCGCGCAATCTGCGTGACGAGGCGATCGCGGCGATCGCCGGTTGCGGAGGCGTGATCGGCGTCACCGCCTTTCCCAGCATGGTCCGCTGGCAGGACCCGACGCTGGAGCAGATGCTCGACCACTTCGACCACGTCGCCGCGCTGGTGGGGGCCGAGCACGTCGGTTTCGGGCTGGACTTCTGCTCGATCCCGCAGGAGAGCTGGGACTCCGGCCGCTTCAGTCGCAGAGCCTATCCGCCGCCTCCCTGGATCTTTCCGCCCGGCATCGCCGGCCCGGAGGAGGTGCCCAACCTGACCGAGGGCCTCTGTCGCCGCGGTTACGGGGAAGAGGAAGTCCGCGGCATCATGGGAGAGAACCTGCTGCGGCTGTTCGAGACCGTCTGGCGCTGACCGCGGGCGGCCGTCCCGGGGGCAGGATCAGCCCTTCAGCGATCCCATCATCACGCCCTTGACGAAGTACTTCTGCAGGAACGGGTAGACGAAGACGATCGGCCCGATGGTGAGCAGGACGGTGGCCGCCTGCGCGGCCTTCGGCGGGATGCGCATCAGCTCCCGGAACTGCTCGGACTGGCGCAGCTCCTCGGTCAGCTCGGAGATGAACTCGTCGGTCTGCAGCAGGCTGAGGTCCATCATCAGGTCGCGGATCAACTCCTGCAGCACGCGCTTGTCGTCGTCGTTGACGAAGATCAGCGGCAGGATGAAATCGTTCCAGTGGCCGACGGCCGCGAACAGCGCGACGGTCGCCAGCACCGGCTTCGACAGCGGAATGATGATCCGGAACAGCACGCGCCAGTAGCCCGCGCCGTCGATGACCGCGGACTCCTCCAGCGATTCGTCGATCGTCATCAGGAAGTTGCGGCAGATGATGATGTAGAAGACGCTCATCGCCGGCAGCAACAACAGGATGAGCCGGGTGTTGATCAGGTCGAGCCGGCGTACGACCAGGTAGAGGGGGATCAGACCGCCCTGGAAGAACAGGGTGAACACGAACAGGAACGTCAGCACCGCGCGGCCGGGCAGCAGCCTCTTGGACAGCGCGTAGGCGGCGCTGAAGGTGACCAGCAGGGTCGCCGCCGTGCCCACCACCGTGCGGAAGATGGTGTTGAAGTAGGCCAGCCCGATCGTGTCGTCCTGCAGGACGAACCCCCACGCTTCCAGGTGCCAGGCGTCCAGCCAGATCCGGAGCCGCAGGCTGTTGACCGCGTCGATGGAAGAGAACGACTGCAGGATCAGCGTCCAGAACGGGTAGGCGATCGACAGGGCGAACAGCGCCAGGAACAGGTAGTTGACGCCGTCGAACAGCTTGCCGGTAACCGAGGTGCGGCTTGCTACGATCGCCATCCGGTCCTACCAGACACTGAAGTCGTTGTAGCGGCGGGTGATCTGGTTGACGATCACCAGCAGCACCAGGCCCAGCACGTTCTGAAACAGCCCGACCGCGGTGGTGTAATCGAAGTCGCCGCCCTGGATGCCGACCCGGTAGATGTAGGTCTCCATGATGTCGCCGACTTCGTACACGGCCGCGTTGTACATCATGAACACGTGCTCGAAGCTCTGCTCAAACAGGTTGCCCAGCCGCAGCAGGAACAAGATGGTGATGACCGGCACCAGCGACGGCAGCGTGATGTGAACGGCACTCTGCCAGCGGCTGGTGCCGTCGATGGCTCCCGCCTCGTAGAGTTGCGGGTCGATCCCGGACAGGGCGGCCAGGTAGATGATCGAACCCCAGCCGACGCTCTGCCAGATGGCGGTGCCGACCAGCAACGCCCGGAACGTCTCGACGGTGGTGAACCAGTTGACCGGGTCAAGGCCGAGCTGCGTGAACAGCCACCCGGCGAAACCCGTGCTCGGCGAAAGGAACTCCCGCAGGATGCCGGAAAGCACCACCCAGGACATGAAGTGGGGGAGATAGCCGATGGATTGCACGCTGCGCTTGTAGACGGTGTGCCGCACCTCGTTGAGCAGCAGCGCCAGGACGATCGGGGCGGGAAACGTGATCCCCAGGTGCAGCAGGCTGAGGATGACGTTGTTGCGGAACACCCGCAGGAAGAACGGCTCCCGGAACAGGCGGCGGAAGTGGGCGAAGTCGTTCCAGGTGCTGCCCAGGATGCCGTCGTAGAAGTTGAAGTCCAGGAACGAGATCGACACGCCCCACATCGGCGCGTACTTGAACACCGCCAGGAGCGCGAACGCCATCAGCAGCAGGCCGTAGAACGATCGCATGCGCCACGCCCTGGCGCGGGTCTGACGGCGCAGGACGCGCTTGTAGCCGGCCGTCGACTCGACCGTCGGCAGGTGCGGCGCGGTCTCGGGTGCGAGGTTCACCATGCGCGCAGAGGATACCGCGCCGCGCGATTCTCTTCGTCGGCCGGTCAGCGAAGCTTGAGGTTTGCCAGCGATCAGTAGCGAGCGAACCGAGCCAGATGCCGATAACTGCGATTGTCGGCGCCTGACGGGCGATTTTCTCGCGCGTCGTCGAGAGTACCTTCGCCAGTCATGAGCCTACCCAAGCATGGCTCGGCGTAGTTGTCAACCCCCCGCGGCGCCGCGAGCGCCGAAAACCGAACCGGCGATTCAAGGACCGGCAGCATCAGCGTTTCTGTCGCCGCTCGCTACGCTACCCCGCCACCCCGTACCTGAGCCGCGCCACGGCGCCGCGAGCCGGCAGCAGATGCCGTGCGTAATGCGCCGGCATGTCAGGCGACTTCCAGCCGCCGACCTGCTGTAGGTCGACCAAGCTCGCCCCGGCGGCTACCAGTGACTGCGCCGCCCCGCAAGGAGACCGAATCGTACTGGTGCAGCAAGACCCGGCGCGTCTACAGATGCCACACCGTTCAGGTGTGCACGACGAAGACGGAACGCGTCTGCTCCTGGAACCCTTACCTTCGCACGAACGTATGCAGGGACGTGAAAAAGCGGGTGTGCCAGCCCGAACGGCGCTGCCGATGGGAGACCGAAACGTACCGGGACAGGTGCACGCGGGAACTCGACGCAACGTGCACACGGGAAGTAACCGGGACGTGCACTCGGCAAGTTGACGCGACGTGCACGCGCATCGACCCGCACACGCATTCGATCTACTGCACGATGCCGGCCGGAGCCTCCGAGGGCGGCTACACGTCCGGCACCATGACCGGAGCCAGCGACTACACGAGCACGCACCACGATCCTCAGATTCAGTGTTCGGAAAAGAAGGGTAAGCGTCCGCTGAACCCCACCTTACGAAGGCTGAAATAGCGAGACATCGTCCCTGACAGGAGGGACGAAATGAGCGAAAAGCGCGGACGGGAATATTGGAGCCGACAGGTCGCGGAGTGGCGGAGCAGCGGTCTGTCGAAGAAGGCGTACTGCGAGCGGCACGGGCTGCCGTATTGGTCGCTGTGCCGCTGGGCGGGCAAGGTGGCGCAGCCGGCGGAGGCGGAGAGTCATCGGCTGGTGGAACTGGGGCGGCTGGCCGGGGTCGACGTGGGCGCCGAGCAGCGAGCGGCCATCGAGTTGGTGGTGGCCGACCGGTACGTGCTGAGACTGTGGCCGTCGGTGCGCGCCGGGCATCTGCGCGAGGTGCTGGCGGCGCTGGAGGACGTGAGGTGATCCGGCTGGAGCTGGGGGCGGCGCGGATCTTCGTGCGGCCGGGAGCGACCGATATGCGCAAGCAGATCAACGGGCTGGTGCTGGTGGTGCAGGAGCAGATGCAGCTCAGCCCGTTCGAGACGGCGCTGTTCCTGTTCTGCAACGCGCAGCGGCGGGTGCTGAAGGCGGTGTACTGGGATCGGACGGGATTCTGTCTGTGGATGAAGCGGCTGGAGAAGGGGCGGTTTCCGTGGCCACGAACGGTGGCCGAGGCGCGCCGTGAGATCGGCGTCGAGGAGCTTCGGATGCTGCTGATCGGGATCGATTTCTGGCACACGCACGAGGAGCTGCGGTACCGGGAAATCGCCTGAGGGGAGTTGACAAGATCAGTGTATTTCGTGCTACTGTATCGACATGTCCAGCGCATCAGCGGTCGCCGAAGAACGCGATACGTTGCGTGAAGACAATCGCCGCCTGCTCCTGGAACAGGACGAGCTGACGGCGAAGAACGGTGAGCTGATCACCAGGAACGATGCGCTGGACGCGAAACTTCGGGAGCTGAACAAGAAGCTGGATCTCTACGAAGAACAGGTGGCGTGGTTCAAGACCAAGCTGTACGGGCGCGGCACCGAACAGCTCACCGCCGCCGAGCGGCTGCAGATCCGGCTGTTCGATGAGATCGAACAAGCCGCCGGCAGCGAATCCCCCGAGGACCAAGCGCCCGAGGATGAGCCGTCCTCGGATCAGGCGGCCGCCGAGGTGCGTGCCGGTACTCGCAGCCGCCCGCGGCGCAGACCGCTGCCGCAGGCGCTGCGGCGGGTCGAGCAAGTCATCGACCTGCCCGAGCAGGACAAGCAGTGTGAGTGCGGCCACCGCTTGGTGCGCATCGGCGCGGACACCTCCGAGAAGCTCGACGTGATCCCGCCGCAGGTACGGGTGATCCGCACGGTGCGGCCCAAGTACGCCTGCCATCACTGCGAGGGCTCCGGCGACGAAGAGCATCCGGCGGTGCGGATCGCGCCGCCGCCGGCGGCGCTGATCCCGAAGGGGCTGGCCTCCGAGGGGCTGTTGGCGTTCATCGCCGCGGCGAAGTTCTGCGACGCGTTGCCGCTGTACCGACAGGAGCGGCAGTTCGCGCGCCTCGGGGTCGAGCTGTCACGGCGCACGATGTCGGACTGGATGATCGCTGCCGCCGGCACCTGCCAGGCGCTGATGGAGGCGTTGCTCGACAAGCTGCGCTGCGGACCGATTCTGCAGATCGACGAGACCACCGTGCAGGTGCTCAAGGAGCACGAGCGCGCCAACACCGATCCGAGCTACGTATGGGTGGCGCGCGGCGGCCCGCCTGATGAGCCGGTGGTGGTGTACCGCTATGAGCCCAGCCGCGCCGCGCGGGTGGCGTTCGGGATCATCGGCGATTACCAGGGCTACGTGCAGACCGACGGGTACGACGGCTACGCGCGCCCGTGTGCGCAGCCCGGCATCGTGCACGTGGGCTGTTGGGCGCACGTGCGGCGCGCCTTCAAGGAGGCCGCCGACGCGCTGGGCAAGGTGTCCAGCCGCGCCGGAGCGGCGCTGGTGGCGCTGGGGTTCATCGCCAAGCTGTACCGCGCCGAGTCGCAACTGTCCAAGCACCGCGCTGAGGACCCCGAGCGGTTCGTGGCCGCACGGCGCGCGCAGGTGCAGCCGGTGCTCGACACGTTTCACGGCTGGCTGCAGGCCAAGCGCGACCAGGTGCTGCCCGGCTCGGCGCTCGGCAAGGCGCTCGCCTTCGCGTTGGGCGAGTGGCCGAAGCTGATCCGCTATCTGGAACACCCGCAGTTGAGGCCGGACAACAACGCCTGCGAGCAGGCGATCCGGCCGTTCGTGGTGGGACGAAAGAACTGGCTGTTTTCCGGAAGCCCACGCGGAGCCGAGGCGAGCGCGATCCTGTACAGCCTGATCGAGACCGCCAAGGCCAACCGGCGCGAGCCGTACTGGTATCTGCGCGAGCTGTTCGAGAAGCTACCCCACGCGCGTACCCGCGCCGACTACCTCTCGCTCCTGCCGACTGCGCGTCCACCGCCGGCTTCATAGAGCCTGGGTTCGCCGGTCGCTTACAAAGAAGGCGCGGGCGAACCGGTGGTTGAGCGCCAATCCGGTCTGTTCGGTCAACGGTACGCGGATGAGCCCGTCGGACTGTGACACGCTCAAGTGCGGGGCCAGTGCGGCCAGCTGGCCGGCGACGTGTTCGCAGTGTCGCGCTGCCTGTTCGTCGAGGTCCAACAAGTGCGTCAACTACAAGTCCGAGTGCACCACGGCACCGAGGCTGCCGAGCATCGGCGACAAGAGCAACCGGGTTGGCGATGCGATCAATCTGAAGCTGCCTGCCGCGACGAGCGGCACTGGGACGATCGCCTACTCGCTTTCGGGGTATCCGAGCGGGTTGACGTTCACGGCATCGAGCCGTACCCTGTCGGGCACCATCGGCGGTATTAGCGGCAGCATGAAGACATACCCGTATGTGACCTACCGCGCGACGAACAGCGCCGGCTCTGACACCGAAACCTTCGATTGGACGGTGACTAGATCAGTACCGACCCCGCCCCCGACGAACGAGTGCTCGGACAACACGAAGGCGACCAAGAAGGTCCTCGCCGATGGCATCACCAAGGCTGCTTGTCTCGCCATTCGGAACTCGACCACATTGGGGGCCGAGAAGATCGGTTGGCAGTGCTACGATGGCACTGGTATCGGGCTGTCGAACTATCCTGTCGAGAGAAGCTCCTGCGTCGGCCGTGAGAAGAGAAGCGTCATCGAGTGCGATGACGCCAACGACACGCTCGCAAGCAGCACCGCCGAATGCGACTACATCGAGGGCCTGCCCGTGGGCTTCTGCTACCAACGGACAGGCTCCCCATCGGCGCCCGGCTACGACATTGTCGGTAAGAGCGTCAGGGAGGACATGTGCAACCACTTGTGGGCCGTGACCTTGCCGCCTCTTCCGGAGACGAAGAAGTGCATCGACGACAGAAGGGCTGGAGAAGTGGTCCACGGCACGATCACCAGGGCTGCTTGTGTCGCCATTGCGAACACGACGCTTTGGGGAATAGAGAGGATCGGATGGGAGTGCTACAGCGGCTCAGGGAGCCGCTATAATTTCCGGAGAACTTCCTGCGATCCCGGGCACGAGAAGGAGAACGTCATCTGGTGTGAAGACTCGCAGACCTCAATGGCACACAGCACCGCGGAGTGTACATATATAGAACACAAGGAGAAGCCCGAGTGCGTATACGAGGGCGATGTGTTGGCGAGAGCTGGAGTGTGGACGCCGGCCGAGTGCGACGAGACGAAGGCGGAGAAGGACGCCGCGAAAGACGGAATGATGCGGTGCGAACTCCCCGTGGGCCTTCACTTTGCCCTTACTGCTCTTATTGGTGACGACAGTTTGCCCATCAAGTTTACGATGGCCTCAGGCCAATGTGCGAAAATAAGAGCAGATTATCTGTTGGTACTGCTGCAATCAAAAGATGAGCGTGACGCTTTCATCAGACAGGCAGCAGGTATCCTAGGGTTGCTTTGAAGGAGGCCGGCGACGGGGCGAGCCAGTCCCCCGGCTCCGTCGCTTGACGAACGACGGAGCCGGGCGCGTACCGTCACAATTGGAGGTTGCAGACCATGCTTGAGAGCATCGTTGGGTTGGTTTTGGCGCTATCATTCATCATGATAGTAGGGTACAAGATATCCAAGAGAGTTGAGCGTCGCGTCAATGACATCGCCAACGAAGGGACACCTTCCACGCCGGCCGAAGAGGAGCAGTCGAAGAGAGACGCGAAGGCAAGGAGCAACGTGACCTTTTGGGCAGGGCTTTAAGCGTCGGCGACGGGCGGGACCAGTCCCTCCGGTCCCGCTCCGACGCTTGACGAACGCTGGAGATATTGGGGCTAATTAGGGGGATTATATGCATCCAAGAATAAGCGATAGAGCCTGATGGGTTGAGAGAAAGCCTCCTAAGTGCTGTAATGGGAAGCAAGTAAACACCACGACAGCCCGAAGGAGGATGCCGTCAGATGCAGCAACAAGGTTACGATAGCGGCGCTGGGCGTCAAGGCCATTTCGCCAATCCGCGCGTCGTCGTCCAGGAACATCGCGGCGCTCCGCTGCTGAACGGCGCGGGGCTGGTGATCATTCGCCAGCTCATCGAGCGACTCGGGATCGCGCAGGCGATCAACGCCGGGCTACGGCTGCTGAGGCGCCACAAGCCGTACGCGGAGTCGGATCACGTCCTCACGCTGGTCTACAACGTGCTGAGCGGCGGCGAGACGGCGAGACGCTCAGCGACGTCAACCGCCTGGGCGACGACCCGGCGCTGCTGCGCGTGCTGGGCACCGAGCAGGTGCCGCATGCGACGACCATCGGCGCCTTCCTGGCGCGCTTCAAGCCGAAGAAGAACGGTTTCGTAGCTGCGCACCTGCGCACCTCGCGCGCGGCCAGCCGCGCCTCGGCGCGCTGCGCGCCAGCGGTGCGACGCGCCCCTCCGGGCCGCCGCCGGCGGCGTAACCCGTGCGCCTGCAGGTAGCGCCGTAGCGCCGCACAGTCCAGTAGGCGGGAACCGGACGCAGTTCCGGCTGGCCCTCGGCGAGGCTCACCAGATTGTCGTAATGCAGTTGCGCGCTCCACCCGGATGCTCCCGGTACCGGGCCAGCAACGCTTGGCGCAGGGCCGTGTTCAGCGAGTCCTGGCGCCCGGCGTCCTTGCGCCGCTTGCGCCGTAGCGCCCGCACCGGGTCGTGACGTGCGCCGCGCGCCGCCAGGAACCAGCGCTCGATGGTCGAGGCGGCGAACTGCACCGGCTGTCCGCTCACCGGATGCTTCCAGGTACGCTCGGCCAGCCGTTCGAGTTCGGCCACGCAGGTGTCCCTGTGGCGGCGGCGCCGCCAGCAGCCGTCCCACGACCGCGAACCGGAACTGCGCCCAACGCTCGTGGACAGAAGGCTGTGGTGCGGTGCTCATCGGTAGTGCTCTCCCGTTCGATTCGCATAGCCATACCGTAGCCACCGGGCTCTCAGGCGCCGACGGCCAACTTCTGCGGATCGCCGATGGGCCGCAAAAAACCCGCTTCTCTTGCCTTATCCCGGCCGCCCGAGCGGGCTCAGGAATCTCAGCAGCGCTTGCAATCGCTCCCGGTGCTTACCCTTGAACCGTTCCAGCAACGAACTCGGCAGCCCCGCCTCCGCCACCGGCTCGGCGAACTCGGCGCGCGCCATCTGCCAGAATCGCGTCTCCACGAACCCGCCGCGCCACCACCGGCACCAACCCTCCACCGTGCGCCGACTGGCTCCGGTGAGCTCCCGCGGCTTGCGCACCCGCGTCGGGTTCGGCCCATGGCGCAACGTCGCCACCAGCACCACGATCAGACCCAGATACATCCGCCGCCCCAGAAACCGCAGCGACGCCGGCGTGACTCGCTTGCGGCATCCGGTCTCGGCGCAACAAAACTGAAACGCCTGTCGTACGCGGCCGGCAGCGCGATGCCGCTGCGCGGCTTGCGCGGGTATGCAGCTTGCCCGAGCACGCCGGACACCCCTTCCCGTGCACCTCGGCCGCGATCTGCCGGTCCGCCTCCAGCAGCAACTCATGGAATCTTGGATGTTATGATCAAGAAGCTCGACCCGGACCCCATACCGGAATCAGACAACCCGGACGGTCGTACTGTACGGAGGTTTCTTCCCGTGGGTCCGATAGAGTATGACCACGTTAGAGACGGGTATTTGCCCCGGCGCGAACCGCGGCCACGACCATACGAAGAAGCGCCGAATCAGTGGCGCAAGCCCGCAGATGACGAAGGGTAGCCGCTTCTGAGTTGGATTTGTAAGGCGACGGCCGGCCAGCTCTCGGAATAGTCGGCCGTCGCCTCATTCCGTCACGGGGATTTGACCTCGGCTGGGGGGCTTCACGTGCCCGTCTGTGGCCTGTATCAGCTCAGGAGTCGGTTGCAGAGCCAGAGGGATCGTATTTCACCTCGGCGGGATCAGTCCCTACCCCACTCTCTCCGCCCGGACTCCTGAAGACCCCGTGTGCGGTACTTTCCGAGCTAAGCTATCGGATGAAGTACCCACTTACCCGCCATGCGTCGCGGTCCCAGGAGGCCGTGACGGTTTCCGTCGCCGCCTGCTTGCACTCGTAGGAGGCTGAGAACCGCATGACCCAGTAGCGGCCGTCGGGCGCGCCGGGAAGCGTCTCGTGGGGGTCGGCGCCGTCCAGCGAGCGCGACTGTGGCGCACCCATCGGTTCCAGCGCCGAGCGCAGTGACTTCGCAAGCTGGCCCGGGCTCACGGCTCCGCGCATCAGCGCCGAGCCGCCTTCCCAGCACGCCTGGTAGTCGCCCGTATCCAGAAGGGCCAGCCACTCCTGGGCAGCCGCGGCCGCATCGTCCCGGTCAGCCATCCTCGCTCCTCACCAGCGCATCGATGTGGACTCGGATGGCGCGTACGCTCCGAAGTCGTCGGTCTCGGCGTTGAAGTCGTCGGCCATGTACTCAACCAGTCCGGGCGCGCCGCCCAGCCCTCGCCCCGGCGGCGCGCCGTCTATGGCCACCAGCCGGACCACCGGCGTGTCGTCCCGATCGATCACCACCTCTTCACCCGCCTGAGCTCGGCGGATCAAGCGCAAGAGCTGGATCCTGGCCTCCTGGACCGTGACCTTTAGCCCGAAGTTCCACAGAGGATGTTGCGCAAGGCATTTGAATACATGTAATTAGCAGCAAACGTCAGATGCCGTCCGTGGCTACATCCGAGGCGAGACGCCAAGGAGCTCGAAGCAGCGCTGCTGGAGCGCCGTCGGCTGGGTCATGAGCTGAAAGGTGTCGCGGTCTGCGGCCGCCTGCATGGTGTTCATCGTCAGCGTCCCCAACT
Source organism: Spirochaetia bacterium (assembly GCA_965208175.1). Taxonomy (GTDB): domain Bacteria; phylum Spirochaetota; class Spirochaetia; order SZUA-6; family Bin103; genus CATQHW01. The sequence goes on from CBDBOG010000003.1 coordinate 1,846,569, forward strand.
CGCTGATCAGGCTGCGGAAGCTGTGCACCGGCAGGTCGTCGGCGGTGCGCTTGCTGGACGCCTTCGCCCGCGCCGCCGGCGAGCGCTGCGCCGGCTGCACCACCGAGGAGCGTTGCTGCGCGGCCGCCTGCGGGTCGTGGTCGTCGAACAGCACCGGCGCCAGCTTGCTGCGCATGTGCCATTCCACGTAGTAGGCCAGCATGCACAGCAGCACATGCGCGCGTACCCGATCGGGGCGCCGGTGGTAGATCGGGCGCACCTTCATGTCGACCGTCTTCAGACTGCGGAACGCGCGCTCGACCTTGGACAGGTCCTTGTACGCGCGCACCGTCTGATCGGCGTCGAGCACCTCGGATTCCACGTTGGAACGCACGATGTACAGCCCGTCGAGTTCTTCCTCTTCGGCGATCTTGTCCTGATCGCGCCGAAACGTGAATGAGTCCTCGCTGATCACGGTGACGAAGTGCTTGGCCACCTTGTGCTGGTTGATCACCTTGCCCACGCGCATGCCGATCGCGGCGGCGCCACGCAACGGCTCCTTGGCGCGCTGGGTGGCCGTCACGATGGGGGCAAGTTTCTGCTCGGTGGCGGCCAACAGTTCCTGCCGCTTGCGCCGCCGTTGCTCGGCCAACACCGGGTTGCGGCACACGATCAGCCGCTCACCCGGGAAGTCAGGACTGCTGATCTCGGCCAGATCCCGGTCGTCGAACAACGACTGCGCCACCTGACCGGCGGCGATGAGCGTGCGGATGGTCGGCGCGCGCAGGGTCGTGATCCAGCGCATGCCGTCGATGCCCTGCAGGTCCTCGCGGATGCGCGCCCCGGTGAGCATGCCGCGGTCGCCGACCAGGACCACCCGCTTGAGCCCGAAGCGGCCACGGATCTTGTCCACCTGCGCGGCGACGGTCTTCGGATCGCTGGTGGAGCCTGAGAAGACCTCGACGGCCACCGGGCAACCGTCTGCGGTGCACAGCAGTCCGAACACGATCTGCGCGGTGCCCTTCTTGCCGTCTCGGCTGTGGCCGCGCTGCGCCAACGGGCAGGTGTGTCCCTCGAAGTAGCTGGAGGTCAGGTCGTACAGCACGAGCGTGTTGTCGCTGAGATGCCGCTTGGCCAAACGCTGCTCGATACCGCGCTGGCGCTGCACCAGCCAGTCCATCGCCTGGTACAGCTCGTTCTCGTCGACTTCGTCCAAGTCCAGCAGGTGGCCGAGGGTGGACACGGCGCTCTCGGGGTGCATGGCGCGGGCGGTGGCGAGCTTGGAGCGGGCGTCGATGACGCGGGCGACGATCATGGCGATGACCAGAGAGCGCAGGCGGCTGGCCGGACGGGCGATGAGGGCAGGGAGGCCGAGTTGCTTGAGGGTGCCGAGGACCGCGGCGACATGGCCGTGAGGGCGGCTGCGCAGGCAGGAGAAGGCGTCTTCGGGATTGACGAGGGTCTCGCCTTTGAGGGCTCTGCGGATGAGATCGATGACGTGGGCGGGGAGGTGGGAGATGTTGCCGAGGGTCTCGTGCTTGACCTTGCCGTCTTCTCGGAAGGTTCTGCGCAGGAGATGGGCATGATAGGTCTTGTCTTTGTAGCGGCGGGTGGTTGTGGCTACGTGGACGGCTCCGTTTCTACTTGGCATCGAGGAGAAGATACTACATATCGAGGGTCGTGTCAACCTAATTAGTGGCTACACCATGCACATTTTGACCCCGTTCGAATGGCATCAAATACCGAAACAGAAAAGAGTTGACCCCGATTTCAGCCGCTGGAACTTCGGTTTAGCGGGCGACCGCTCACGAGATGCGGCCGGTGATCAGTCCGCGCGGCTCCTCGCCGCGGGCGATGCGGTCCAGGTTGTCGGCGGCGAAGCTGGCCCGGTTGTCGGTGGTCGACTGCGTGCCGCCGGCCGTGTGCGGCGTCGCGTATACGTTGGGGAGCGAGAATACCGGGTGGTTGCTGTCCGGGGGCTCGGTCTCGAACACGTCCAGCCCGGCCCCGCCCAGGTTGCCGGCCAGGAGCGCGTTGTAGAGCGCCTCCTCGTCGATCAGCGCCCCGCGGGCGACGTTGATCACCCACGCCGTCGGCTTCAACAAGCCGATGCGGCGCCGGTCGATGATGTGGCGGGTGCTGGCATTCAGATGCAGGTTCACCGACAGGATGTCGCACTCGGCGATCACCTCGTCCATGTCCTCGGGCGATCCCAGGAACTCCAGGGGCACCTGGTCGAGCACCTCGGTGGGGATCATGCGCACGTCGATGGCGGAGACCTTGATCCCGAACGGATGGGCGCGCAGGGCGAGCTGCTGGCCGCTGGCGCCGTAGCCGACGATCGCCAGCTTCTTGCCGTCCAGCCGGATGCCCTCCGGGTGGTAATAGGTGCCGCCGTCGAAGTTGACCGCCGCCGCCTTGTACTGGGCGGCGAGCAGCAGGATGAACATCATGGCGTTCTGGGCCAGCGCTTCCGCGCTCAGGTAGCCGGGGCAGTGCGAGAGCGTGATCCCCCTGGCCAGGATGTGCTCCACCTCGACGTGGTCCAGGCCGTTGGTCTGCACCTGGAAGTGGCGGACGCCGGCCGCCGCGGCAAGGTCGATCCTCTCCTTGCTCGCGTTGCCGCCCATGTCGACCACGACCTCGATGCCGTCGAACTGTGGCGCCGCCGGCGTCGTGTCGTCGAACGCTCTGGTGTCGTGCCGTTCGCTGACCGCCGCCAGGTGGCGGTACGTGCGGCCTTCGGTAACCGGTACGCCCGGTTGCGGGAGAAAGAGAACTCTTAGGCGTCGTTCAGCCATGTCGGGGCGCATCATGGACGGTGATCGGTGGGTGCTGCTACCCTCCACCCGCCATCGCCCGCACCGGCATCAGTGCCAAACCCCTGACCGTGTACGTTGCGCTCAGCGGAGAAGACCGCGTGTCGCGGCTGGCGCTCGACCCCGACGACGGGGCGCTCCGGCCCGCCGGCTCGTACGCGCTGGCTGGCGGCCCCGCGCCGATGGCGTTCGACCCGGCGGGACGGCTCGTCTACGTCAGCCGCCGGCGTGACGAGTGCATCAGCACGCTGATGGTCGAACCCGACGGAAGCCTGACTCCCGTCGGCGAGTTGGCGACTCCATCGGGCGCCTGCTACGTGGCCACCGACCGCACCGGCCGCTTCCTGCTGTCCGCCTACTACGCGGACGGGGCGGTGGCCGTGCATGCGATCGGCGGCGACGGCGTGGCCGCGGGCCCGCCGCTCTGCCTGCTCGACATCGGGGTCGGCGCGCACATCCTGGAAACCGACCGCACCAACCGCTGGGCCTTCTCCTGCACGATCGCCGAGCCGGTCGGCTCCAATGCCGTGCATCAGTTCCTGTTCGACGAGCGGACCGGGACGCTGCGGCCCAACACGCCGCCGCGCCTGATCGGCGAGAACGGCTGCGGGCCGCGCCACTTCTGCTTCCACCCCCGGCTGCCGCTCATGTACGTCTCCAACGAGCAGGGCGGGAGCGTCACGGTCTACCGCCTCGACACCGGGAGCGGCACCTTGACCCGCTGGCACACCGTCTCCACGCTGCCCTCCGGCTACGACGGTGAGAACACCTGCTCGCAGATCCGCATCACCCCCGACGGGACCAGCCTGTTCGCCCCGAACCGCGGTCACGACAGCATCGCCAACTTCGCGCTGGACGCGCGAACCGGGGCGCTGGCGCTGCGCGAGATCGTGCCCACCGAACCGGTGCCGCGCGCCTGCCAGCTCGACCCCGCCGGCCGGCTGTTGCTGGCCGCCGGGCAAGACTCGGGCCGCATCGCCGCCTACCGGATCGGGCCGGCGGACGGACGGCTGACTCGGTTGGCGGTGAGCGAGGTGGGGGAGTCCCCGATGTGGATACTGTTTCGACGCGAAACGACTCTCGGACCCGACAAGGAGGCGCGTGCATGACCGTTGGAGTTGGCGACCATCGATACCGGCTGGTGCCCGACTGGGGCGACCAGGAGATCCGCGCGCAGATCGGCATCGTCACGGCGGTGGCGACCGACGCGAACGACCGCGTGTACGTCGCCGACCGCGAGCCGAACGACGTGATCCGCGTGTTCGAGCGCGACGGCACCTACGTGGAGACCTGGGGCGGAGACTTCCTGAAGCGGCCGCACTCGATCTGGATCGGGCCCGACCAGCTCGCCTACATCACCGACATCATCCACCACACCGTGGAGATCTGCCGGCTGGACGGCACGGTCGTGCAGACCATCGGCAGCCGCGGCCGGCCCGGCGAGCCCGGCGCGCCGTTCAACCGGCCGACCTGGGCGGTGCGGGCGCCGTGGGGCGACCTGTACGTCTCCGACGGCTACGGCCAGGAGCGCATGCACCGGTTCACGCCGGAGGGCGAGCTGGTGCGCTCCTGGGGAGCCGAAGGCACCGGTCCCGGGGAGTTCCAGCTCCCGCACTGCGTGAAGGTGGACCCGCGCGGGCGGCTGCTGGTCATCGACCGCACCAACGCCCGCATCCAGGTGTTCGACCGGGAAGGCGACTTCATCGAGGAATGGACGGACGTGAAGGCCGCCAACGACCTGGTGATCGACGACCGGGACGTCATTCACCTTGCCGAGGCGGAGGGGACGGTGGCGCTGGTCGACCTGGACGGCCGCATCATCGGCCGCTGGGGCCAGAGAGGGGACGAGCCCGGGCGGTTCAAGGGCGCCCCGCACGGCATCTGGGAGGACTCGCACGGCGACCTCTACGTCTGCGAGGTCCCGTTCGACCGCGACCGCCTGCAGAAGTTCGAGCGGATATGAGCATGTATGGCGTTGCTCTGATCGGCACCGGCCGCGTCGGCTACCAGTTCACCTTCAGCGACCTGCCCGACAACCATGCCGCCGCCGTGGCGGCCAGCGACCGCTGCCGGCTGGTGGCGGGCGTCAACCGCGGGCGGGACAAGCTGGTCGAGTTCGGCGAGCGCTTCGGCGTCGAGGCGCTCTATCACGACTACCGGAAGATGCTCGCCGAGTGCGCCCCCGAGATCTGCATCGTCGCCACCCATCCCGAGCTGCACTGCGCGATGGTGGAAGACTGCGCGGCGGCGCCGTCCACGCACGCGATCATCTGCGAGAAGCCGATGGCGCTCTCGCTGGAAGAGTGCGACCGCATGATCGCCGCCTGCGAGCGCGCGGGCGTGCTGCTGCAGATCAACCACAACCGGCGCTGGCACCCGGAGTGGATCCTGGCCAAGGAGTTGGTGTCAGGCGGCGCCATCGGCGAGCTCAACTACATCCGCTGCTCGATGGACGGCGGCAAGCCGACGCCGTCGTGGCGGAGCGAGAACGAGGGGCCGTTGCTGCACGACTTCACCCACTATTTCGACCTGATGGACCTGTTCGCCGGCGAGGTGGAGTGGCTGTGCGGCATGGCCGAGCAGCGCTCCCGGCCGTGGGCGGTGGAGGACTTCAGCGCCGCGTTCATGAAGTTCGGCTCCGGCGTGACCGGCATCGTGCACGGGGCGGAGCTCACCGACTACGAGAACCATGCGTTCGTGCTGAGCGGCTCGACCGGCATGATCGACATGCAGGGCGAGCAGGTGCGCCTGCTCCGGTCGCATCCCGGCGACGTCGAGCCCGACAGCGGCTTCGCGTGGCGGGAGCTGGCCGAGGCCCCGGTCGAGCGGCCGGCCCCGGCCTCGACCTACTGCGCCGCCCTCGACGAGTTGCTGGACGCACTGGACGGCACGGGGACGCTGCGCAGCGACGGCCGCGTCGGGCGCCGCTCCATGGAGATGATCATGGCGATCTACCAGTCGCAGCTCGACGGCAACCGCCCGGTGAGCTTTCCGGTCACCATGGCCGGCTCGGGGGCGGAGGCGCTGCGCGCGGCCGGCCACTTCGTCGAGCGGAGCGACGATCGGGACTGACGAGGGGGAAGGGGATGGCGATGACCGACTCGGAACGGTTCCACTTCGACCTGGCCGGGTTCATGGTGCGTCCGGCGATCCTGGCGGAAGGCGAGATCGAGGCGATCGTCGACCAGATCGACCGCATCAAGCACGATCCCGAATCCCTGCCGCCGGCGCAACGGGCGGTGCCCGGCGGGCCGTCGAGCGTGCTCATCGATCACCCCAGGGTCATCGACGTGCTGCACGACGTGATCGGCCCGGACGTCCGCCTGGAGTCGAGCTCCAGCGTGTGGCGCTCGAAGGGAGAGGCGCACGGCGACCTGCACGGCGGCGGACCGCAGCAGGGGGACCCGATCTTCGGCTACCGGGTCCAGGACGGCCGCATCCACGCCGGCATGGTGCGCGTCGTGTTCGAGCTCACCGACGTGGCCAAGGGCGACGGCGGCACCCACTTCATCGCCGGCAGCCACAAGAGCAACTTCCCCATGCACCCCGACCACCTGTCGCTGGAGCCGGGCAAACGCAGCCCGTTCCTGACGACCTACGAGTGCCCGGCCGGCAGTGCCATCTTCTTCACCGAGAACCTGTGCCACGCCGGACCGGAGTGGCAGCGCGACACGCCGCGGGTGGCGGTGCTCAACGCCTACGCGCACCTCGCCACCCACTGGCACCGCCTCACCCTGCCCGCGGAGGTCCTGGAGTCGCTGCCGCGGGAGAAGCAGGCCTACTTCCGCCCGCCCTGGATCGCCGACTTCCGCACCAGGCCGGCCACTCACAACACCATCGAGCGCTTCGTCGGCAACGACGAGGAGATGGTCAGCGTCGACCATCAGCCCTGACGGGCAGCGGAGGACAGCGGCATGGGAAGCGCGATGCTGAGCGAAGCGGAGCGGTCCCACCTCGACGAGCGCGGCTTCGTGGTCCTGGAGGACGCCATCTCGGCCGATCACGCGGATGCCCTGCGCGACCGGTCGATGGCCCTGGCGCGGCGGGAGCGCGGGACGTCGGGCGAATTCGTGTATCTGGAAGACAAGGCGCAGCGGGTCTGGAACCTGGTCGACAAGGGCGAGGTGTTCGAGCGGGCGATTCAGCACCCGCGCGTGCTCGGCGCGATGACCTGGCTGCTCGGGGCGGACTGCACGCTGAGCTCGTTCACGGTCAACGTGATCGGCGCCGGCGCACCGGACGGCGGCCTGCACATCGACCACCCCTTGGGGACCATGCCGACGCCCCGTCCGGCGTTCCCGCTTTCCGCAAACAGCATCTGGTTCCTCGACGACTTCACGGCCCAGAACGGCGCCACGCGCTGCGTTCCCGGCAGTCACCGGCGGCTCGAAGGGCTGCCGGAGCCGGGCGTGCGCTATGAGGACGAGTTGCAGGTCACCGGGCCGAAGGGCTCCGTCATGATCACCAACGGAGCGCTGTGGCACGCGTCGTCGGCGAACCGCACCGACCGCGAGCGCGTGTGCCTGCTCGGCTTCTTCTGCCGCGCGTTCCTGAAGCCTCAGCAGGATCAGATCAGGATCGTCTCCGACGAGGTGGTCGCGCGCGCCACCCCGACCCTGAAGCGCCTGCTCGGCTTCGACTCCAGGCCGAACACGCTCACCTGAGCGGTCACGTCCAGCGCTCCAGGCACGCAGGTGTCGGTGTCGAGGATGATCACAGGTTGACTTCGCGTCCCGGGGTTCGTTGGTCGTAGATGTCGGCGATGATCCGCTCGGTCGAGCGATCGTCCTCCCACGACCCGGAGATGCTGCGCCAGATCCTCAATTGGGTTTGTTTGGACACGACGGCGGCGCGCCGGCTCTGTTCGGCATGCTCCACCTGGAGAGCATATCAAATGCTGAGCGCCACGCAGCGCAAGGGATCCGTCGCGCGGCAGCCGAGGCGCCCGACGCGGCGCGGAAGAATAGGGTACCGTCACGTCTGGAGCGAATGGTGAGCGACAACGGGATCGATCGGGGACCGGGCGGCTGCGTCATCTGCGGGCTGCAGTTCGGGGATGAAGGCAAGGGGCAGATCGTCGACTATCTGGCCGGCGACTTCGACGTCGTGGTGCGCTACAACGGCGGCGCCAACGCCGGCCACTCCGTGTGGATCGGCGACCGGCGCAAGGCGTTTCACCTGATGCCGTCCGGGATCCTCCGGGACGGCGTGCTCAACGTGATCGGCAACGGCACCGCCCTGGACCCCGCTCAGCTCATCAAGGAGATGGACGAGCTGCAGGCGGAGGGCTATCCGGTCGACCCGGACCGGCTGGCGATCAGCGATCGCGCGCACGTGGTGATGCCGTACCACAAGATCGAGGACGAGCTGATGGACCGCGCCTTCGCGTCCGGCGAGAACGGCGAGATCGGCACGACGCGCCGCGGGATCGGCCCGTGCTACGCGGACAAGGCGCACCGCGTCACCGCCGTACGCATGGCCGACATCAAGGACCAGCCCTATCTCGGCGCGCGGCTTCCCCGCCTGGTGTCGCTCAAGAACAGCCTGCTCGGCGCGTTGGCGGCTGAGTCCGGCCGGGACTTCCGACGACTCGCGAGCGAGCCGATCATGGAGCAGTGCGCGGAGTGGGGGAGCCGGCTGGCCCCGTACATCACCGACACGGAGTACGTGCTGGACGACGCCCGGAGGAGCGGCAAGAACATCCTGTTCGAGGGGGCGCACGCGGCGCTGCTGGACGTGGACTTTGGCACCTACCCGTACTGCACGTCGAGCGTTTGCTCGCCGGGCGGGGCGCTGGCCGGGACCGGGCTGGCAGCCCGAACCCTGGGCGAGGTGGTCGGCGTCGCCAAGCTGTACATGAGCCGAGTGGGCGAGGGGCCGTTTCCGACGGAGATCCCCGGCGAGGCGGCGGATCGGATCCGGGAGGCCGGCAACGAATACGGCACCTCTACCGGACGGCCGCGGCGCGTGGGCTGGCTGGATCTGGTGGCACTCAGGCACACCGCCCGGGTGACCGGGGTGACCGCGCTGGCCGTGACCGGTCTGGGTGTCCTGTCCACGCTCTCCGAGCTGCGCGTCTGCAGCGGCTACTCGATCGGCACGGAGCGGGTCGACCGCGTGCCCGCAAACGTGCGGCGTCTCGGTGACGTCCAGCCCCACTACGAGGAGCTGGAGCCCGTGGGTGGTCCGCTCGACGGCATCCGCCGGCGCGCCGACCTGCCGAGCGGGGCGCGGCGGCTGATCGAGCGCGTCGAGTCGTTCGTGAACGTCTCGGTCCGCTACATCTGCGTAACCAAGGGACGTGCCGGGGTGATCGCCGAGTAGACGCGGCGCCATGTCGGCTCCGATCCTGCTATCTTACGTCTCATGAACGACGAACGATGGACTGACATCTTTCCGGCCACCTGCCTGCCGCTGCACGACGATTACTCCGTGAACGAGGGGGAGTTGCGCCGCTACGTGCGCTGGCTGGCCGGCTTCGACGAGATCCGCGGGCTCGTCTGCAACGGCCACACGGGCGAGATCACCTCGCTGTCGCCCTCGGAGCGCCGCCGCGTGACCGAGGTGATCGCGAGCGAGGTTGCAGGCGACGTGCTGGTGGTCTCCGGCGTGTCCGCCGAGGGGACGCTGGAGGCGATCGAGCACGCGCAGGAGGCCCAGGAGGCCGGCGCCGACGGCATCCTGCTGATGCCGCCGCACAACTGGCTGCGGTTCGGCATGAAGCCGGAGACGCCGCTGCGGTTCTTTCAGCGCGTGGCCGAGTCGATCGACATCGGCATCGTCATCCACCTGTACCCGTTCTCCACCAAGGCGTTCTACCCGGCCGAGACCGTCCTCGAGATGGCGAAGATTCCGAACGTGAAGGCCCTGAAGACCGGCACCCGCCACATGGCGCTGTACGAGCGCGACTGCCGCCTGTTCCGACGCCTCGCGCCGGGGCTGTCGCTGTTGACCTGTCACGACGAGTCGCTGCTGTCGTCGATGTACGTGGGCGTCGACGGCGCACTGATCGGCTTCGCCGGCTGCATCCCGGAGCTCATCTGCGAGGCGTGGACGGCGATGAAGGCGGGCGACTTCGCGCGCACGCGCGAGCTGCAGGACCACATCTTCCCGATGGCCGAGGCGATCTACGGCATCGGCCAGCCCTCCGGCGAGGCGCACGCCCGCATGACCGAGGCGCTGTATCAGCGCGGCGTCTTCTCGTCGCCTCTGATGCGCGAGCCGGTGCTGCCGCTCGACGATGCGGAGAAGGCGCAGGTGCGCGCGGCGCTGGCCGAGGCGCAGGTGGCGCCGGTGGCTCGGGAGCAGCCGCAGCCGGCGTAGGGTCTCCGAGATGGCCGAACCCGGGCCGAACGCCGGCGACTTCCCGCGGCCGTTCCCGGCGCTGACCCCCGAGCAGCGCCTCCACCTGGAGATCTACGGCTACGTCGTCGTGCCGGGGACGCTGTCGGAGGAGGAGACCGGCCGCATCCTGGAGGCGCTGCAGCGGCTCAAGCGCGAGTTGCACGCCGCCCGCGACCGCACCGGCGACCCCAACGTCCGGGTGCGCGGCGCCAACCTGCTCAAGGACGAGCCGCACCACGTGTACATGGGCGCGATCGTGGAGGCCGATCCCGCCATCGCCGGATACGCCATCCACCCGCGGCTGGTGGGCATGGCAGAGGAGCTGATGGGGAGCGAGGCGCGCATCGTCGAGGTCAACGCCCACATCAACCGCCGCGATCCGGACATGGACCTGTCGGCGCCCGCCACCTACGGCTTCCACCGCGGCACCGACGTGCCGTTCGGAACGCACCGCGACGGCGACCTGTTCCACTGCAACTTCGTCAAGACCCTGACCAACCTCACCGAGCTGGGGCCGGACGACGGCGGCACCACCGTCATCGCAGGCAGCCACAAGCTCGCGCAGCCGCCGGAGGAGCTGATCGCCTGCGCCTACCAAGACCGCTCGCTGATCCACCAGGTGGTGGCGCCCGCCGGGTCGACCCTGCTGTTCGGCGAGACCCTCATCCACGCCACCGGCCAAGTCCGCAGCGACCGGGAGCGCGCCATCGTCATCTGCGGCTACGCCCCCACCATGTACCAGAGCTGGGACGACGGCGAGCTCTCGGACGCCTTCGTCACCGGCCTGCCGGAGCGCTACCGGCCCCTGTTCCTCGGCCGCCGGCACTGGCTGCGCGGCGCGCGGCGCCGCTCCCTCGCCGACCCTGCGGACGAAGGCGCGTTCGCGCTTCCCGAGTGGCCCGCCGAGCCGGCTTCCGCTACGCAGCGCTGACCGGACGTCGTAGGATGCCGCCATGGGCAAGCGCAGGCTCCCCATCGGCATCCAGACCTTCCGCCAGATCAGGGAGGAAGGGTGCTACTACGTGGACAAGACCGGCTTCATCCGCCGGCTCGTGGATGACGACGCCAAGCACTTCTTCCTGTCGCGCCCCCGCCGCTTCGGCAAGAGCCTGTTCGTCGACACGCTCAAGGAGCTGTTCGAGGGCAGCGAGGCGCTGTTCCGGGGCTTGGCCGTCGACGACGGCTGGGAGTGGTCGAAGCGCCATCCGGTGGTGCGGCTGGACTTCAGCAACGGCAACTTCAAGCGGCCGGGGGTCCTGGAGGAGAGTGCGGCCGTTCAGATTGAGGACGCGGCCAGGAGGGCCGGCGTCGAGGCGCCCGGCGTCAGCCCCTCCGTGCGCTTCCGCCGCCTGCTTGAGGCGCTGAGCGAGCAGGCGGGACGGCGAGTCGTCGTACTGGTGGACGAGTACGACAAGCCGATCCTGGACGCGCTGGACGAGCCCGAGATCGCGCGCACCAACCGCGACGACCTGCGCGGGCTGTACGGGACGATCAAGGCGTGCGACGCCCACGTGGAGCTCACCTTCATTACCGGCGTGAGCAAGTTCAGCAAGGTGAGCCTGTTCTCGGACTTGAACAACCTTACCGACCTCACCCTGGACCCGGGCTACTCGGCGATCTGCGGCTACACGGAGGCTGACCTGGACGCGGTGTTTGCAGCCGAGCTGCCGGGCCTGGACCGCGACGAGATACGCGCCTGGTATAACGGCTACCGCTGGCGCGGGGCGGAGCCGGTCTACAATCCCTACGGCCTGCTCAAACTGTTCCGCAGCCGCGAATTCGAGGACCACTGGTTCGAGACCGCCACGCCGAGGTTCCTGGTGGAGACGCTGATCCGGCGCGGCTTCACGGCTCCGGACCTGGAGAGCGTGCATGCCGACTCCGCCCTGCTGTCGTCCTTCGACGTGGACCACATCGCCCCGGAGGCACTGCTGTTCCAGACCGGGTACCTGACCGTCGTGGAGGTGGAGACCAAGGGCGGCCCGCCGCGGTATCGCCTGGGGTATCCGAACCGGGAGGTGCGCCGGGGTCTCAATGCGAGCCTGCTCGATTCCCTGGCGCCGAACTGGCGGCGCGCAGCGGACGGCGGGGCGCTGCGGCGACTGTTGGCGACGGAGGACTGGTCGGGCCTGGAGGCGCTGTTGCGCACACTGGTGGCGGGCATCCCCTATGACTGGCACCGCCGTAACGACATCGCCCGCTACGAAGGGTACTGGTCGAGCGTGTTCTATGCCTTCTTCCAGGCGTCCCTCGACGGCGTGTCGGCGGAGGACGCCTCCAGCCACGGCCGGCTGGATCTGGCAGTGCGGGCCGGCGGCAGCGCGTTTCTGTTCGAGTTCAAGGTGGCGGAGCGTTCGGAACGAGGCGCGGCGCTGGCTCAGCTCAGGGAGCGGCGGTACGCGGACAAGCACCGCGCCGCAGGCCGCACGGTGCACCTGATCGCCGTGGAAGTCAGCTCCGAGACGCGCGAAATCGTGGCGTTCGACGTGGAACGCGCCTGACCGCCAGGGCGGAGTGCAAGCGCAGGGCCCCGCGCCACGCGTGCTACCAGCCGACGATCGACGCGGTCAGATCAAGCCGGACGACATCGTGCAGGCGACGATCGTCCCGGGACGGAGGTGCCGGTTCCGCGTGCTGGCCCGCCGCGGTCTGGTGGAGCTCTACCACGACGAGCTGCTCATCCAGTGCTACAGCCTGCCGCGCGAGCCCACCGGCAGGATCGGCCTGGTCGTGGAGTCGAGCAGCGCCGTCTTCGAGGGGCTGGAAGCCTGGCAGATGAACCTGTAAAGGAGCGATTCGGTGAAGAGACCTCACATCAACGTAACTATTCAGCCGTGGCGGACGGTCTGAGGCAGGGAGGGATCATGGGGCGGCCTTCGAAGACGGACCTGAGGGCGTCGAGCACGTTGCCGCCGTTCTTGCGGATCGTGGAGATATAGGCTCTGGTCCGGCAGAAGGCGGCTGCACCTTCAGCGCTGCGGAACGTGCCTGAGATCTTCTGCTGAACTTTCATCATGCGCAGGTCCCGTTCGGCCTGGTTGTTGGTGAACGGTACGCGAAAGTCGTACATGAAGGCGAGCACCGATCGCCAGCGGCCGGACAACCGGAGCAGGAGATTGCGCGGTTTGCTCTGCTTCTTGCGGCCCCGCTTCTTGGGCGTACCCGGTGGCGCCGGAGGCGGCGGCGGATTGGCGGCCAGCCCAACGTTGATGATCCTGCGGTACTCGGCGGCGAATCGTCGGCGCTCAGGCCGGTACAGCCGCCGGCGTCCCTGCTGCTGCGCACGGTCCACCGCAGCGTTCATCCTCAGCAGCAACTCCTTGAGTTCGCCCGCCCACGGCTGGCGGTACTGTTCCTCGACGAACGTCAGCTCGCGCAGATGATGGGCGTTGCACAGCGCGTGCCCACACTGATAGCGAAAGTAGCTCTGCCAGTGATCGTGCAGCGCGATCCCCGCGAAGTTCGGCAAGATGCCGATGTCCTCACCGGCCTGCTTGCCCCGCTTCGCGTGCTCGGCGTAGTGGGTCAGCCGCTCCGTGCTCGCCACGTGCAGCCACCGCAGGTGGCCGTCGACGCTCATCCCGGTCTCATCGAAGCCGACCACCGGCTGGCCGCCGATCGCTTCACGAATCATCTCGCTGACGCCCGCCAAGTGCTCGGCGCAGGTGGCGTTGATGTTCACCAACGTGCCGACGCTGATCGGGATCGAGAACAGGTCCGCGAACCACTCGGCCGCCCTCTGATACGGTAGCAACCCGTAGTTCTTCAGGTATGCGGCCACCGCTTGCAGCCGCTCGCCGTACTGCACCGGCTGCCGGACCGGCTCAGGGAATGTGGCCACCGCGGTCTTCCCACAGTCCGGGCAGCGTTTGCGCTCGGCGCGGTGCTCGGTGACCTGCGCCGCCAGCGGCGGCACCTCGAACACCTGCCGACGTTCGTAGTCGGCCACCGGCTCGTCGGCCAGCGATCGTCCGCAGCCGCACCGGTCCACCGCGTGCACGGTGACGAGGTCGGGATGCTCACTCTGGCTCAAGGTCGCACCAGGATGGTTCGGCTGACCCCCGTGACGCTTTCCGGTTCGCTGCCGGCGAGAGGCCGTGCGGCTGTGTTGCTTGCGTTCGAAGCTGTCTCGCGACGGCGGTTTGCCGCTGTCGTGGCTGTCCTTCTTCAGTTCCTGGAGTTCCTGCTCCAGCGCCGTGATCCGCTGCTCGTAACGCTCGATGAGAGCCTCGATCAACGCGATGACCGCGTCTCGGCCAGCATCGTAGGCCGCACCTATCTCTTGGCGCGTGAGCTTGAAGCTCGCGTCCATTGCGCCCCTCCCGACCGCGAGAATAGACCAGCAATGCCGAACACGTACAGCGCCCGAGACAACTTACAATCTTCAGGTCGTGGTTACGCTGACCCATGGGCTGCCACTACGCCTGAATAGTTACACATCATCTACGTCCTGTCCGACGAGCACCGGGGCCAGGCCATGAGCCACACCGGGGATCCCAACGTGCGAACGCCGTGGATGGATCGGCTTGCCGGCGAGGGGGTGAGCTTCGAGCGCGCCTACGCCAACTGCCCGATCTGCACGCCGTCGCGGGGGACGATCTTCTCCGGACGCCACGTGCACGCCGGACCGGTGGCGGGGTTCTTCGACGTCTTCAAGCCCACGGCGCCGAGCACGGCCACGCTGCTGCGCGAGCTCGGCTACCGCACGGCCTACTTCGGCAAGTGGCATTGCGGCATCGTGCGCAACCAAGTGCCGGCGTCGGTGACCGGGGACACGACGGGGCTCTTCGAGGGGGGATCGCGCAACCGCACGCCCGAGTACTTCCGCGCCGGCTTCGAGGACTGGTACGGGTTCGAGAGCCTGAACCGCCACTTCAACAGCTCGATCTACGAGCTCGACAACGCCGATCCGACCCCTCTGGACGGCTACGAGACCGACGCGCTCACCGACCGGGCGATGGAGTACCTGCGCGGCCATGCAGGCGATGAGCCGCTGTTTCTCGTGCTGTCGGTGACGCGGCCCCACTTCCCGCTGATCGCTCCCGACGAGTGGAAGCGCTTCGATCGCGGCGCGCTTGCGGTGCGGCCGAACTTCAGCGACACGCCCCAGATGCGCGAGCATCTGGCCACCTACTACGCCATGATCGAGAACCTCGACTGGAACATCGGCCGGCTCATGGAGTGCGTGCGGGGGCTGGCGGGGTTCAAGGACGTGCTGACGGTGTACGTCAGCGATCACGGGGACTACATGGGCTGTCACGGGCTCTACAACCAGAAGGAGCACTGTCACGAGGAGTCGGTGCGGATTCCGGCGATCTTGCACTGGCCCGGCAAGATTCCGGCAACGGGCCTCAAGGACGGAATGTTCAGCCTGGTCGATCTGATGGGGACGACGTTGGGGCTGATCGGCGCCGAGGTGCCGGGGTGGAGTCAGGGCACGGACTTCTCGCCGGCACTTCGGGG
The DNA here is from genome assembly GCA_965208175.1 of Spirochaetia bacterium. Lineage (GTDB taxonomy): Bacteria > Spirochaetota > Spirochaetia > SZUA-6 > Bin103 > CATQHW01. Next base: position 1,862,174 of record CBDBOG010000003.1, read on the forward strand.
CGAGCGCTTCGACGCCCCGCGGGACGTGTTCCTGGAGATGATGGGCAGCCCGCGCTGGGACTTGGGCATGCCGGACTGGCGGGGACTGGTGAGCGAACGTTGGAAGTACGCCTTCAAAGAGCACCGGATCGAGATGCTCTTCGATCTCGAGACCGACCCGTTCGAGCAGCACAACCTGGCGGACGCAAACCCGGCCGAGCGCGATCGCCAGCGCACACGCCTGCTGGAGATGCTGGCCGATACGCGGGATCCCTACTGGGACGTCCTCATCGAGCACGGCGTGGAGGCGGCGGTGCCGAAGGACATCGCGCCGAAGCCGGGCCGCAAGCCATACTGGCTTGGAGACATGGCGGGCGTGCGGGAAGACGCAGGCTGAGGAGGGACAGGATGCAGCCGTTGGCGCAGGACTACGTGGTGGTGGCGGAGTCGCCGGACAAGGAGCGGCACTTCGCCGGCTCACCGGGGATCACGCGGCTTCCGGGCGGGGAGATGGTCGCGTCCTACGAGTGGTTCCAGCCGAAGCCGTACACGGAGACGTTTCCCAACCAGACCGAGGTGCGGGTGAGCCGGGACGGCGGCAGGACCTGGGAGCTGCGCGGCACGACCGACATCATCTGGCCGAGCTGCTTCGTGCACGCGGGCGCGCTGTACATGATCGGCAACCGGCGCCAGTCGCGGGAGGTGATCATCAGCCGCTCGGAGGACGGCGGCCATACGTGGACCCCGGAGGTCGAGGTGTGCGCCCGGCGCAGCCACGGCGCGCCGACGGCGGTGACGTTCCAGAGCGGGCAGGTGTATCGCGCGTTCGAGACCTGCCCGCGGGTCGGCCGCTCGGGAGGCGGGCGTTCCTCCTGGGAGTCGTTCGTGATGGCCGGCGACCTGAGCCGAGACCTGCTCGATCCCGCGGCGTGGCGGGCATCACCGATGGAGCGGTTCCCCGGCGCGCCGCAGCCGATGAACACCTTCGCCTATCCGCCGGAGACCGGCACCGAGGACTGCTGGATCGAGGGCAATCTGATCTCGGTGCGCGGCACGCTGCGCAATCTGCTGCGCCTGCACGTGCTGGGGCGCGCGACGGTGGGCCTGGCGGCCATCTGCGACCTGGAGGACGACGGCCGGACCATGAGCTACCGGTTCAGCCAGTACTGCCCCATGCCGGGCGGGCAGTGCAAGTTCCACATTATCTACGACGAGGTCTCCGACCTGTTCTGGACGTGCGTGAATCCCATCTCCGACACCCTGACGCCCGTGAACGACAAGCTGGCCGAGATCGGCTTCCGCGGCATCGTCGCCAACGAACGCCGCATCCTGCTCCTGATCTACAGCGCCGACGCGCAGAACTGGTTCCAGGCCGGCTGCGTGGCGATGAGCCGCAAGATGACCGAGTCGTTCAGCTACGCGTCCAACCTGATCGACGGCGACGACCTGGTCGTGCTGTCGCGGACCTCGGTGGCGGGAGCGAGCCAGCACGACACGAACCTGGTCACCTGCCATCGCGTGCGCGGCTTTCGCGACCTGGCGCTCGACCTGAGCCGCGACTTCACCCGCTGAGGGTCCGCCGCAGCCGCTGGGCGTGCCGGCTCCCGGCGGCCGGATCCATTGACCGCTGCCGCCCGAGGTGATAGCGTCCCGCTTCGGATGGCGTTGTTGAAAGCGGCCCCGAACACCGCCGCTCGGGCCGACCTCGTCTCTATCAACCGTCCGTCGATCCTCCAGCAGTACTACCGCCACCGCTATCTGTTCGTCCTGCTGGCCGCCGCGCTCGTCTGGACCATTGTGTTCAAGTACGGTCCGATGTACGGGATCATCATAGCGTTCAAGAAATACCGTTTCTTCGACGGCATATGGGGCAGCGAGTGGGTTGGGCTCCATCACTTCGTGCGGATGTTCAACGGCACCACCGACTTCGGCCGGGTCTTCCGCAACACCCTCCTCATCAGCCTGTATCGATTGTTCTGGGGCTTCCCGGCGCCGATCATCCTGGCGCTGCTCCTGAACGAGGTGCGTCAACGCCACTTCAAGCGCACCGTGCAGACGATCAGTTACCTGCCGCACTTCCTGTCATGGGTCGTCCTGGGAGGCGTGATCCGGACCATCCTGTCCCCTTCCACCGGGGCGATCAACCTGATCATCACCGGCCTGGGCGGCGATCGGATCCACTTTCTGGCCGACATCAACTGGTTCGTGACCGTCCTGATCACCACCGGCGTCTGGCAGCAGGTCGGATGGGGATCGATCATCTTCCTGGCCGCCATCGCCGGCGTGGACCCGCAACTGCACGAGTCGGCGATCGTCGACGGCGCCGGCAAGATCCGGCAGGCGTGGAGCATCACGATACCGTCGATCATCCCCGTGATCATCATCATGTTCATCCTGCGGGTGGGCGACATCCTGGACGCCGGCTTCGACCAGATCTTCATGCTCTACAACCCGGCGGTCTACGAGGTGGCCGACATCATCGACACGTACGTCTACCGAGTAGGTCTGGCGGAAAACTTGCAATACAGCTTCGCCGCCGCCGTGGGGCTGTTCAAGAACGTGATCGGCCTGATTCTGGTGATCATCGTCAATCGCGCCGCCAAGGTCTTCGGCGAATACGGGATCTGGTAGGAGCCCGGCGTGGCACTTCAAACCACCGGGGAACGGGTCTTCGGCGTCTTCAACAGCCTGTTCCTGATCCTGTTCTCGGTCACCATCCTGTTCCCGTTCGTCAACCTGCTGGCGGTCTCCCTGACGCACGGATCGAGCGCGTACCTGAGCAACGTGATGCTGTGGCCGCGCCCCATCTCCACCAAGTCGTATGAGGTGATTCTCGGTGACAACGAGCTCTACATGGGCTATCTGGTCACCATCGCGCGCACCGTGATCGGCACCTTCGCGACGGTCCTGGTGCTGCTGGGCGCCGCTTATGCGTTGTCCAAGAAGTACCTGCCGCACCGCAACTTCTACACGTGGATCTTCGTCTTCACGCTGTTCTTCTCCGGCGGCTTGATTCCCACCTACATCGTGGTCCGCAGCCTGGGCCTCATCAACAACGTGCCGCTCGTTTTCGTCCTGATCAACCTGGCGCCGGCGTTCTGGCTGCTCATCATGCGCAATTTCCTGATGACCATCCCGACGGAGATCGAAGACTCCGCGCGCATCGACGGCGCCAACGAGATCGTCACGCTGTTCCGGATCATCGCTCCCATGTCCATGCCGGTCATCGCCACCATCGGACTGTGGAGCGCGGTCGCGCACTGGAACGACTGGTTCGGCTCACTCCTCTATGTCACAGACCGAAACAAGCACGTGCTGCAGATCTGGCTGCAGCGCATCGTGATCACGGCCAACGACAGGCTCACCATCGAGGCGGAGCAGGCATTCGACGAAGCGGCGCTGCGCCCGATAAGGCCGCAGACCCTCAACTCGGCGGCGATCTTCGTCGCCATGGCGCCGATACTGGTGGTTTATCCGTTCATCCAGAAATACTTCGTGAAGGGGGTGATAATCGGGTCTCTCAAGGGCTAACATCGCCCGCCGGCCCCTTGCGGGCCGAACATGGACCGCGCGGCTTAACGCGAGTGATTCGCCAGCCGCGCGAAGCAAACACAAGGAAGGATCGAAGAACATGCGCAAAATCGCAATATTGCTGGTCCTGGTGCTGCTCGGCGGGTTCGCCCTCGAGCTGGCGGCCCAGGAGTACACATATACCAGCGCGGCGACCAACATGCATCGCCGGAACCCGGAACTGAACATGACCAAGCGCTGGCTGGACGAGTACTTCGATGTCCAGTTCGACTGGGTGACCACGGAGAACCAGTTCGAGAAGCTCAACGTGCTGCTGGCCGCGGGCGAGGTGCCGGACATGATCGCCATGCGGATGAACCCCGTGCAGTTGGCGACCTACGCCGATCAGGGCGTCCTTGCCGAGCTGTCGGTGGACACCATCCGCGAGGTGATGCCGGAGTACTACGCTCACGTCGCGTCGTTCGGCGACGAGCGGGTGTGGAAGTACGGCGAGATCGACGGCAAGCACATGGGGCTGCCGATCATCAGCCCGTGGAACATCTACCGGCGCGGCATCGCCTGGAACGCGCAGTGGCTGCACAACGTCGGCATCTCCAAGATTCCGGAGACGCTGGACGAGTTCGAGGAGGCGTTCCTCAAGTTCCGTAACGACGACCCGAACGCCAGCGGCAGCAAGGACACCTACGCGTTTACCGCGCCGGGTGACCAGGAGACGGCCCCCGCCGGCTTCTTCCAGGAGATCTTCGGCGCCCACGGAACGTTTGCCTTCCAGTGGATCGAGAAGGACGGCACGCTGCAGTACGGCTTCACCGATCCGGGCACCAAGGAGGCGCTGGCGCTGCTGGCCGGGTGGTACGCCAACGAGATCATCGATCCCGAGTGGGTCACCGAGATCGGGCGCAAGGACGGCGCCAACGACGTCTCGTGGAAGTTCGCCAACGAGAAGATCGGCTACGTCTCCTCGCTCGGCTCCGACGACTCCGAGTGGGACGGCGGCGGCCACCTCAACCGCAAGTGGCACATGGCTCATCCGGAGCACCGCTCCTACATCTACGACGATCCCGACTGCTGGCCGGACGACTGCGCCGGCCAGGGGCACTACAGCATCATCGCCTTCACGGAGATCGATCCTGCCGCCCACGCGTCGGTGACCGACTACCATCCGTACGTGGCCGGCGAGCCGCCGATCGGACCGCGCGGCGACGCCGGAATGTCGATACGCGGCCTTCAGCCGCTGTACGTGACGTTCGGACGGCAACTCGAGCGGGATGAGGACAAGCTCCATCGCCTGCTGGAGATCTTGAACACCATCGCCACCGACCGCGCGCTGTACTATACGGCGGCGCTCGGCTGTTTCGTCGGCGACACGACGAAGGTGTGTGAGGAAGCGACGCCCTGGGAATGGGTGCCGTTTGACGGCTCCGAGTACGGCGACCGATTCGCTCAGACCGAGGACTGGCTGGCCGACCCGCGCCGCCAGGGCGAGCTGGGCGAGAACCTGGCCGGCGGTTTCTCGACCAACCCGTTCTGGGTCTACGCGCCGTGGTACAACGTGAGCCGCGGGGCAAGCGGCGTGCAGCGGCAGACGCTGTACGACACCATCGCCAGCCAGAACACCGTGGAGCAGCCGCTGAAGGTGGCGCTGCCCTCGCAGGCCGAGTACGCGGACGTGGACAAGGTGCTCAAGGAGTTCTTCTACAAGGTGGTCCTGGGCACGCAGAGCGTCGACGACTACGACGACGTGGTCGCCCAGTGGCGGCGCAACGGCGGCGACATCCTGACGCAGGAAGCCAACGCGTGGTTCGACACCGTCAAGTAGACCGATCAGGCGCATAGCCTGAACAGGCCTCGAACGAGGTCGACCGAGAGCCGGGCCGGCGATCTGCAGGCCCGGCTCTCTTCATGTCTGCCCCCCGGCAGGGAATGGGCATTCGCGATAGACTGCCGTCATGAGCAATGACAAACCCCTGCGCGTGGCACTGATCGGCGCCGGCAACCGGGCCAGCACCGTCTACGCGCCGATTCTCCCCCACCTCGGCGAGTGGCTGGACTTGGTCGCGGTGTGCGACCCGGTGGCCGAGCACTCCGACGCGCTGGCCGCGCAGCTTGGCGCCCGGCCGTTCTACTCCATCCACGAGCTGGTGGACTCGCAGGTGGCGGAGGCTGCGCTGGTGGTCACGCCCGTGCCCTCGCACCACTCCATCTCGTCCTTTCTCTCCGCGAACGGCATCCACCACGACGTGGAGACCTCCATGGCGGTGACTCTCCAGCAGGGCCGGGAGATGTCCGAACGCGCCAGGGACGGCAACGTCGTCCTGCGCATCGGTGAGAACTTCTGGCGCTTTCCGATCGACCGGATCAGCAAGGCGGTGGCGGCCTCAGGGGCGATCGGCGAGGTGCGGCGCGTGCTGTGCATGTACGACCACACCGGCTACCACAACAACTCGCGCTGGATCGTCTTCTACGAGTCGCACCCGCTGACCGCGCGTACGATCAGCCACACGATGCCGGTGGCCCCGTACAACTCGATGCCGCACCGCCACCACGTCGAGGAGGGGTTCCACTGCAACTTCTTCACGTTCCCTCAGGACCGCCTCGTCGTCGACCTTGCGGGCAACGTCAAGGGCAACCTGGGCCGGCATCCGCGGCCCGGGTATACGGAGATCGCAGGTGCCCGCGGCACGGTCGTGCAGACGCCGGCCGAGAACTGGACCGGAGTCGCCGAGGTGCGCGTCTGCAGCGACGAGTCGCTCGCCGCGGGCGGCAAGGCGGACATCATCAGCCCGGTCGTCCACGAGCAGGCCGACGACGTCTGGACCCGCTCCACGGTCGAGGTCCCGGGCAGAACCATCGAGTACGTCAACCCGTATCGCGTTCCCACCCGCACGGGTCGCCCCTACTATGGCGCCGCGGTGGCCGGCCACATCGTCGACTTCGTGCTGGCCGTGCACCGGCACAACGGTTCGCAGGAGGCGGCGGCGGAGTTGGCGAGCCGGGGCTGGGAGTACACCGACCGCGATGCGCTGGCGGCGATGGAGATGAGCCAGGCCTGCGACGAGTCCGAACTGCGCGGCGGCGTGGAGCTGGCGCTGCCGCTGGCGGCCGACATGGAGCTCCGCTCCGAGGAGGAGCAGCTCGCCGTGCTGCGCAAGCAGCTCGGGTGCGATCCGATGGACGTCGACGCCATGCTTGCGGTGAGCTACGCGCGTCCATGAGCGAGCGGCCCGTCGGCGACGGCGACGTCGGCCGTGTCGATATCGGGCATGTCGACGTGGCCGGCGACGACCGGATCGACTCGATCGCCGCCCGTGACGACATCGTCGTCGTGAATGCCGTCGAAGCGGAGACGCTCGACGGCTGGCAGATCAACGTCGGCCAGCAGAACACGCCGTTCCGGGTCGGCTACGGGGTCTATCGGACGCCGTCGGTGGCCGCGTCGGGCATGCCGGCGGTGCTGCGGCATCGATTCTGGCTGCCACCGGAGAAGGAGCAGGTGTGCGGCCGCAAGTACATCGGGATGCTGCTGTACGCGTCGGAGCGCGACGACTACCGCTACACCCTGCAGGCCGGCGCGGAGCTCCTGGGCACGGTACGTCCGCAGCGCCTGGACAACCGCAGGCACCTGATCGTGGCCGAGCGCCCGGTCGAGATCCTGGGCGCCGGCGTGCCGTTCACGGTGCGCGCGGAGGGCACCGGCCCCTGCTACCTGGAGAAGCTGCTGTTTCTCACCGAGCTGCCCGAGGCGTCGTCGTTCGCGCCGCGCCTGGACCGCCTCAGCACGCGCGTGACCGGCCCCGGCACGGTCGAGCTGCACGGCATCGCCTCCGAGCCGGTTTCGGTGACCGCGACGGCTACTCCCATGGACGGCGCAGGCGCCACGGTCACCGCGGCCCGCGGCGACCCCTATCCGCTGCTGGCGCTACGGCTGCGAGGCCTGACCCCCGGCTTGCCCTATCGGATCGACGTGGAGGCCCGCGAGCCCGGTGGCGAGGTCACCCGCGCAACGGTCGACCTGCGGGCAGCCGCTCCGGCGCCCGATGCGGACGCGGCCGAGATTCGGATCCCGATCGAGGTGGTCGACTGCGGGCGTGAGGACAGCACCGGCGCGGCGCGATGCGGAGACGCGGCGACGGGTATGCCGCTGACCTTCGCCGTGCCGTTGCCGCGAGGCGCGCTGCGGCAGCCGGCGGCGCGGGTGAGCTTCGCCGCGGATCCGGACGCGGATCGGGACGGCGAGGAGGCGCAGGTGCGCGTGCATGCGCGCTGGCCCGATGGCAGTGCGCGCTGGGCGCTGCTGGACACGGGCTGCCCTGGCGGCGCCCTCCCGGCCAGCGGCATGGCCACGCTCACCGGCGCGGACGCTACGGCTCCCGCGAGCGCCAGCGACCTGACCTGGAGCCGGGAGGGCGGCGCGGTAACCGCGGGCAACGGCCACGTGCGGGTGACGATGCGGCAGGGCGGCGGCCTCTTCGAGCGGATCGAGGTGCTCCGGGACGGGGAATGGACGACCATCTGCCGCGGCGGCGGCCTGCACGGCGCGCTGGGCAGCGGCGTGCCGCTGACCTCCGGGCCGGTCGAGGAGGTGCGCATCGAGGAAGCGGGGCCGCGCCGGGTCGCGATCCGCGCCGAGTTGCCGGTCGCCGACCCGAACGGCGTCGAGCACCTGCGCGCTTCCGTGCTGGTGCAGCTCCATGTCGGCCAGCCGTTGCTGACGCTCACGCAGCGGCTGGTCGTGGTCAGTCCGCTGGCCGGCGCGGCCATGCACGGCGACCTGAGCCACCTGGCCGACTCCGGCGAGGCAGACGCCGACATCGACGGTGCCGAGCACGAGAAGGCGTCGCTGCTGCGCGTGCGCTCGCTCGAGCTGCGGCTGCCGTGGCAGCCGATCCGGGTGGCGGGCATGCCCGGCGGTTCGACGGCGGCGCCGGCTCCCGGCGCGCCCGTACGCCTGGCGCACGAGCACGACCGTGCCTACCGCGTGGAGGGTGAGGGCCGGTCGCACACCCTCGAAGGCCACGCATCCGGCCGCCTCGTCATCGAAAGCGAGGCCGGCCCGTGCCTGCTGGCGGTCCGCGACTTCTGGGAGCTCTACCCGAAGGCCGTGCGCAGCGACGCCGACACGCTCGCCGTCGAGCTGCTGCCGGCCCTGGGCGAGAAGGTCGAGCTGCCGGATTTCGAGCGCGAATGGCACCGCCTCTATTTCTGGCTCGACCGGCCGTCCGGCTGCTACCGGATCAAGGTGGGCAGCGCCGTCACCACCGAGCTGATGCTCTGCTTCGCCGCCGACTGCGAGCGGCAAACCGCGACGGCCGACTGGTTTCAGGGCCGACTGGCCGTCCGCCCCGACTTCGGCTACCTGGCGAGCACCGGCGTCCTGGAGCCGCTGGCCGCCAAGCACGACTCGCCCCATCCGCCCTACGAGCGCATGGTCGACCGGGCGCTCGCCGAGTGGCTGGAGCACCGCTCCAGCCGCCACGAGGTCGGCTTCATGAACTACGGCGACACCTTCAAGGGCGATGCCGAGGCCGGCGGCTTCTGGGAGAACAACGAGTACGACGCCACCTGGTGCCACCTGGTCGAGTTCCTGCGCGGCGGCGACCCGCGCTGGCTGCCCCTGGGATATGAGACGGCGCGACACACGCTCGACATCGACACCTGCAACCACTCCCGCGACCCGGCGCAGGTCGGCGCGCAGGTCATGCACATGGCCGGCCACGTCGGCGGCTACCTGCCGCCGTTCTTCCGCAACAAGATGGCAGGCTCCGCGACCATGCCGTCGCACATGTGGGTGCAGGGCCCGGCGCTCTACTTCCTGCTCACCGGCGACCCCTTCGCCGGTGAGGTCCTGGCGGACACCGCGCGCTGGATGACCGGCAACCTGCGGCACTACACCATCAAGAGCGCGCGCGAGTGCGGCTGGCAGCTCACCCACCTGTGCGCCCTGGACCGGCTCGGCGACGATCCGCGCTACCTCAACGCGGCGGCCGTCATCGTCGAGCACGTCCTGGCCGCGCAGAGCCCCGGCGGCGGCTGGCAGCGGGTCCTCACCGCCAGCCACGGCGGCCGGGGGCTGCCGCGGCCGCTCGGCGAGGCCGGCTTCATGGTCGGGGTACTGCTGTCGGCGCTGCGCCGCTATCATGACCTGACGGGCGATCAGAGGGTGGCGGAAGCGATCACGGGCGGAGTGCGATGGCTGGTCGAGCACACTTACGACCGCGGGGTCGGGCACTTCCGCTACACGTCGTGCCCGGAGGCCGGCGGCGACCCTTCGCCCGAGTGGTCGATACAGGTGCTGGAAGGGCTGGCCGACGGGAACCGCATCGCCCCCAGCGCCGAGGTGGCGGCCATCCTGCGCCGCAACCTGGCCGACATCGGGCTGACCGGTGAGGAGTTGATCGGCCGCCCGCGGGTCGGCAAGGCGCTCACCCAGGAGGCGCGCTACATCCCGACGCTGCTGCACGCGCTGAACGACGGCGCGGCGGAGAGCCCGAGCTGAGCATGGCCAGCCAACCGCCCGGGGTCAGCCAGGCGGCCCGTGCGCCCGCCGGCCTGCGCGGCAGGTTGGCGGCGCTGATCACGCGCGTGCGCAGGGATCCCGCCCTGTACGTGATGCTGGCGTTGCCGGTCGCGTACTTCCTGATCTTCCACTACCAGCCGATGTACGGGGTGATCATCGCGTTCAAGAACTTCAACTTCAGGGGCGGCATCCTGGGCAGCCCCTGGGCGGATGACTTCGGCTTCTATCACTTCATCCGCTTCTTCTCCTCCAACGCGTCCTTCCGCCTGATCAACAACACCTTCCAGCTCTCCTTCTGGTCGCTGCTGGCGGGCTTCCCGGCGCCGATCATCCTGGCCCTGCTGCTGCACGAGTGCCGCCTGCCGCGCTTCAAGAAGACGGTGCAGACGGTCACCTACCTGCCGCACTTCATCTCCATCGTCGCCATCGTCGGCATCCTCACCCTGCTGCTGTCCCCGCGCGACGGATCGATCAACCACATCATCGCCCTGCTGGGCCTGGAGCCGGTCTACTTCATGGCCGACACACGGTGGTTCCGGCCGGTCTACGTCCTGTCCGGCATCTGGCAGAGCGTGGGCTTCGGGGCGATCATCTACTTGGCCGCGCTCAGCCGCGCCAATCCCGAGCTCTACGAGGCGGCCACCGTGGACGGCGCCAGCCGCCTGCAGCGCATCCGGTACGTGTCGGTGCCCAGCCTGGCGGCGGTGGCGATCATCCTGCTGATCCTGCAGACCGGAGGCATCCTGTCGGTGGGCTTTCAGAAGGTGTTCCTGATGCAGAACGACCTCAACATCCGCGTCTCCGACGTGATCGCGACCTACGTGTACCGGGTCGGGCTGCTCGGCGCGGAGCGCTCGTTCGCGACCGCGGTGGGGCTGTTCCAGTCCGTCGTCGGCCTGGTGCTGCTGACGATCGTCAACAAGGTCAGCTCCAAGGTGTCGGAGACCTCCCTGTGGTAGGGGTACGCCGCATCGAGCGGTTCGACCTGATCGTCGTCGCGGTGCTGTTCCTGGCAGGAGCGGCGACCCTGTACCCGGTCATCAACGTGTTCTCCATCTCGCTCAGCCACCCGAACGAGGTGGCGCGCGGCATCACCTGGCTGCCGCGCCACATCGACCTGAGCGCCTACGAGTTCATCCTTGATCACCCCATGATCGGCGTCGGCTACCGCAACTCGCTGATCTACGTCGTGCTTGGGACGACCATCAACCTGATCATGACCTGCCTGTGCGCCTACCCGCTGTCCAAGAAGCGCCTGGTGGGGCGCAAGTTCGTGACGCTCCTGATCGTGTTCACGATGTTCTTCTCTGGCGGCCTGATCCCGACCTATCTGCTGGTGCGGGCGCTGGGGATGGTCAACTCCATATGGGCGCTGTTCTTCCCGACCGCGATCGCGGTATGGAACATGATCATCCTGCGCACCTTCTTCCAGTCGATTCCGGAGGACCTGGAGGAGTCCGCGTTCCTGGACGGCGCCGGGCGGTGGCGGATCCTGGCCAGCATCGTTCTGCCCCTCTCCAAGGCGGGCCTGGCCGCGATCGGCCTGTTCTACGCCCTGGACCACTGGAACGACTACTTCAGCGCGCTGATCTACCTCAACGATGCGGAGAAGTACCCGCTGCCGATGATCGTGCGCGAGATCGTGCTGCAGGAGGTGGTGCTCAAGCGCCAGGAGCTGGCCGGCGACGCGTTCGACGCGGAGCGGGAGGCGAGGTACGCCGCCTACACGCAGAATTTTCGGTATGCGACGGTGTTCGTGTCGATAATACCCATGTTGATCATCTATCCGTTCGTGCAACGGTACCTGGTACAGGGAGTGATGATCGGATCACTCAAGGAATGACGGCGCCGCGGCCGCCAGACGCGGCCGGCCCTTTGTCAAAGGGAGGCGCAAACACCACGCTTCACCCCAAGGGAGGGTGAGGCAGAGGAAGGCAGGATGAAGAAACTGATTCTCATCCCCACGATACTCGCGCTGGTCGCAGCGGGAGCCTTTGCGACCGGCGAGGAGGAGGGTTCCGCGGCGGCGCCGACGCTGGTCTACTGGACGGACAACCCGAACCTGACCTCGGACGCTGCGGTCTACGCCATCGTCCTGGAGGAGGCGCAGGTGCAGCTCGATGTCACCGGGATTCCGGAGGAGTCCTACGGCGACAAGGTGCAGCTCGCGGCCGCCGCCGGCGACATGCCCGACATGATGGGGCGGATCATCGACAACGTCGTGCGTCCGCTGGGCCATGACGGGTTCCTGATGCCGCTCCGCGACATCACCATGGAGAAGGTGCCCAACCTGTGGCAGTCCATCGAGGCGCGCGGCCTGAACATCGCCGCCCACTCCGGGCTGTTCGGCGACGGCATGGGCGAGTTCTGGATGGCGCCGCGCTTCGCCTACACCGGCATCTGCAACGCCGTCTCGTACCGCGTGGACGTCTTCGAGGCCATCGGCATGGATCCGCCGACCACCACCGCCGAACTGCGCGAAGCGGCCGCGGCGATCAAGGCGCAGTTCCCGGACATGATCCCGATCATGACGCGCGCCGGCTGGGCTACCCGGATGTGGTTCCGCGAGATGTTCGGACTCGCGTTCGAGCCCATGGGCTCGGTCTATCAGGCCTCCGATCGCTACCGCGACATGCTCAGGTTCCTGGCCGATCTCTACGTGAACGACCTGATCGACCAGGAGTGGTTCACGGGCAGCGACGAGCAGCTCAAGCAGGCCTTCAACGCGGGCCGGGTGGCGATGGAGAACGGCTTCGGCGCATTCGGCATGCCGGGGCGCGTCGGCGCGTTCATGGCCGAGCACGGCATCACCGCCGAGGATTACGAAGCCGCCAAGAGGTCGGAAGCGGCCGCCAAGGAATACGCGGCCCGTTACCACGAGATCATCGGCTTCCTGGATCCGATCACGGTCGAGCCCGGCGCGGACGTGGTGCCGGGGTGCATCGGCGGCACCCGCGGCGGCTTCGAGGACAGCGGTCTTTCGGTGAGCACCTCGGTGTCGGACGTCGACGCCGCCATGCGGCTGCTCAACTGGATCTACCAGCCGGACGCCAGCGGTCACCATACCGGTGAGTGGGGCAAGCAGGGAGTCGCCTGGGACTACGACGACGACGGCCTCGGCCGCGTGCTGCCCACCAAGGATCCCGATTACATCGGCGAGGCCGCGTTCATGATGATGCCGGACGTCGTCCGCGTGTCGTCGATCCCCCTCTACCAGACGCTGCGTGACATGGATCAACGGGTGAAGGACCGCGCCTACCTGGAGACCCGCGACGTGATCGCGTTCGCGGACGAGAAGGACCGCCAGCGCCACAGCGACCTGGGCGCCCAGATCGGCCCGATCATCAGCGAGTGGCTGGGCAAGTTCGCGACCGGACAGGCCGACGTGGACTCCCAGTGGGACGAGTACATCGCCGAGCTGAAGAAGGCCGGGCTCGACGAGTACCAGCAACTCAAGATGGACAACCTGGTCGAAGGTGTCCCGCACCTGCAGCCGCTGTCGCAGTTCGTGAACTGACCGACAGAAGCTGTGTGCTTTCAGCGGCTCCGGATCCTGTGGGGTTCGGAGCCGCTCCTCATTGGGCTATGCTGGACGGCCAGCCCTTTGTCAAAGGGCGGCGCAACACCACGCTTCACCCCCCGAGAGGGCGAGGCAGAGGGAAGGAAGGATGAAGAGACTGATTCTCATCCCCACGTTGCTCGCGCTGGTCGCAGCGGGAGCCTTCGCGACCGGCGAGGAGGAGGGTGCCGCGGCAGCGCCGACGCTGGTCTACTGGACGGACAACCCGAACCTGACCTCCGATTCACCGGTCTACGCCATCGTCCTGGAGGAGGCGCAGGTCCAGCTCGACGTCACCGGGATTCCGGAGGAGTCCTACGGCGACAAGCTGCAGCTCGCCGCCGCCGCGGGCGACATGCCCGACATGATGGGACGGATCATCGACTCGACCGTGCGGCCGCTGGGCTACGACGGGTTCCTGATGCCGCTCCGCGATGTCACCATGGAGAAGGCGCCCAACATGTGGCAGGCCATCGAGGACCGCGGCCTCGACATCGCCGCGCACTCCGGCCTGTTCGGCGACGGAACGGGCGAGTTCTGGATGGCGCCGAACTTCGCCTACAACGGCATCTGCAACGCCGCCACCTATCGCGTGGACGTGCTGGAGGCCGTCGGCATCGATCCGCCGACCACCACCGAAGAGCTGCGCGAAGTCACCATGGCGGTCAAGGCGGAGTTTCCGGACATGATCCCGATCATGACCCGCGCGCAGTGGGCCACCCTGATGTGGTTCCGGGAGATGTTCGGCGTCAAATTCGCGCCCATGGGTGCGGTCGAGGAGGCCACCGACAACTACCGCGACATGCTCCGGTATCTGGCCGGACTCTACCGGGACGGGCTGATCGATCAGGAGTGGATCACCGGCACCGAGGAGCAGCTCAAGCAGGCCTATAACGCCGGCCGGGTGACGTTCGAGTACGGCTTCGGCGCGTTCTCCATGCCGGGGCGCAAGGGCGCGTTCATGGCCGAGCACGGTATCACCGCCGCGGATCACGAAGCCTCCAACACGTCCGAAGCGGCCGCCAAGGCGTATGCGGCGCGCTACCATGAGGTCATCGGCTTCCTGGATCCGATCACGGTCAATCCCGGCGACAACGTGGTCCCGGCGTGCATCACCAACACCCGCGGTGGCTTCTCGGACAGCGGTCTGTCGGTGAGCACCACCGTGGCGGACGAAGACGCCGCCATGCGGCTGCTCAACTGGATCTACCAGACGGACGCCCGCGGCCACCATACGGGCGGCTGGGGCAAGCAGGGAGTCGGCTGGGACTTCGATGCCGACGGCTTCGGCCGCGCGCTGCCGACCAAGGATCCCGGCTTCATCGGCGAAGCCGCATTCCGCATGATGTCGGACGTCGGCCGCCTGTCGTCCAACGCCCTGTATCACACGCTGAGGGACATGGATCGACGCGTGGGGGACCGCGCCTTCCTGGAAACCCGCGACGTGATCGCGTTCGCGGATGACCGCGACCGCCAGCGCCACAATGACCTGCGCGCGCAGGTCGGGTCGGTCATCAGCGAGTGGCTGGGCAAGTTCGCGACCGGGCGGGCGGACGTGGACTCCCAGTGGGACGAGTACCTCGCCGAGCTGAACAAGACCGGACTCGAGGAGTACCAGCAGCTCAAGATGGACAACCTGGTCGAGGGTGTCCCGCACCTGCAGCCGCTGTCGCAGTTCCTGAACTGACGAGCAACGGTTGTAGTTCCCAGCGGCTCTGGATCCTTTGGGGTCCGGAGCCGCTCTTCACGCATTGGGCTATGATGGACGTCGGGGAGCGCTCATGGCTCTGATGACAAAAACCTGGACAGTAGCCGAGTACCACCGACTCGTCGACGACGGAATACTGGACGATCAGCCGGTGGAACTGCTCAGGGGGGAAATCGTAGTCATGGCGGCCGAAGGGGCGCCGCACGCATCCATCAGTACTGACGCGGGCGAGTACCTGATGCGATTGTTGGGTGAGCGTGCCCAGGTGCGCCAGGCAAAGCCGATTACGCTCACCGCGTTCGACTCCGAACCGGAGCCCGACGTGGCAATCGTGAGACGGTCGCCGCAACGGTATCGCGACCATCACCCGTATCCCGAGAACGTGTTGTGGCTGATCGAGTACGCGAACACGAGCTTGGGCAAGGACCTCGACCAGAAGAAGCGGGTCTACGCCGAGGCGGGCATTCCGGAGTATTGGGTGGTGAACCTCAGAGACATGACCGTGCTGATGTTCCGCGACCCGGACGCGCGGACGTACCGAAGCGAGCAGACCCTGGACAGCGGCGTCATTCACCCGCTGGCTCTCCCCGATGTCGCCGTTTCCGTAGACCGGCTGCTGTGAACGGGTAGGACCGTATCGTGTCGCCGCGTTTGCCGGCGTACTCGTGGTGTGCCAGCATGGCCGTCATGGCGGAACCGATCGTGGCGACTGTCGCGCCGCCGCCTGCGGATCGTCACGAGCCGGAAGCGCTTGAGTTCCCCGGCTGCCACCCAGTTCGCATCCCCCGCGATGAGCTCGACGTCGGCGACTTCCGCATCGAGTACTGGGACGCCGACACTGGGATCGCCATGATTTGCGAACCGGTCAGCTACTACCACGAACGGCCGGCTTCGCGCCTCGCCCGGCTGGCCGACCGCATCGCGGCGGCGCGCGGCGCGCCGATCGAGGCGGCCGGCCATACCGACCTGGTCGTGCGCAACGCCCGAGGCGAGCGGCAGCGCATCATGCAGGCCGACCAGATCCTGTTCCTGCGCCCCGCGCAGACCGAACCCGTGGGCAATGCGGTCGAAGTGGGCATGGACGCGTTGCCGGACGTGGTGCTGGAGGTGGACAACACCACGGACGTGCGGCGCAACAAGCTCATGCTGTACGAGTCGTGGGGCTTCCCCGAGGTCTGGGTGGAGGTGCCGGAGGAGCCGCAGCCGAGCCGGCCGGCGTCGTTGCGTCCGGGGTTGACGATCCACGTGCGGGAGGGCGGCGGCTTTCGTGCGGCGGCTTTCGTGCGGCGGCGGCGAGCATGGCGTTGCCGGGCTGGACGGCGGCGGAGATCCACCGGGCGCTGAACGAGCCGGAGCTGTCGGTGGAGACGGCCGAAGTCCTGAATCGGGTGGGCCGCGAGCTGGGATCAGCGGAAGGGACGTCGCCGGATGACGATCCGTTCCTCCGTCGCCAGCGCGCAGAAGGCCGGTTGGAGGCACAATGTGCCGACGCACTCAAGGTGCTCCAGGCGCGCGGCGTCGCCGTATCCGCTTCGCGGTTCGAACGGCTGGCGGCGATTCCGGGAGTCGCAGAACGCCTGATGGATGCGGCACTGACGTGCCGGAACGAGGCGGAGTTCCTGCGACTGGCGTCGGCTGAGTAACGCGGCGCTCGATCGCTTCGGCGGGACTGCGGTGGAGCGCAGACACCGACGCCGCGACCAGGGCGACACGAAAGCCGGAAGAGTGGTTCCTTCAGGTGAGAGCTCCGCCGCCGTCCACGGTGATGGCGGAGCCGGTGATCATCTCCGCGGCGTCGGAGGCGAGGAAGGCGAACGCCTCGGCGATCTCCTCGGGCCGGGGCAGGCGTCCCCACGGCGTGCCGCGGACGCGGCTCTCGTAGTTGGCCGGATTGTCGATCGAGGTGGACCAGTCGTTGGGGCTGTGGTCGGCAGAGCCGCGGATGAAGGGCGTGTCCACGTGGCCGGGGTTCACCTGACAGCAACGGATTCCCTCGGCGGCGTATGAGCCCGCCGTGGCCGCGGTGAGGGCGCTGACTCCGAACTTGCTGCAGGCGTAGGCGGGAGCGCCGCCGCCGGCGTGCAGTGACGCCAGCGAGCCCACGCTGATGATGCAGCCGCCGCAGGCGCGGCGCATGGCCGGCACCACCGCCTTGATGCCGATGAAGATGCCGGTCAGGTTCAGCTCCAGGATGCGCCGGAACTGCGCCACCGTCATGTCGTCGTAGCTCACCCGGTGGTTGCCGCCGGCCAGGTAGCACATGGTGGTCAGGCTCCCGAAGCGGCACTCCACCTGCTCCACGGCCGCCTGCCACGCATCCGGTTCGGTCACGTCCAACGGCACCGCCATCGCTTCCGGGCCGGCACCCGTCAACTCCGCGGCCACCGCCTCGGCCGCCTCGATCCGATAGTCGGCCACCGCCACCCGCGCCCCGTCCGCCGCGAACCGCCGCGCCACCGCCGAGCCCATGCCGCCCGCACCGCCGGCGATCAGCGCCACCCGGCCCTCCAGCCGCCGGTGGTTGCCCTGCCTTTCGCTCTGTTCCCGTTCCATCGACACCTCCATGCGGCCCCCTTCTGCCGGATGCGTGACGCCCTTCGGCTCCGGCGTGCGGCGTTCATCCCGTTTGACAGTTCTCTGAAGGCGCGCCTACGATCCCCGGAATCACATCCGAGCCGTCAACACGGAGGGTCGACGATGAAAAAGGTAATGGCAATAGCGATCGCAGTGCTCATTCCCTTCGCTACTCTTTGGGCCGCGGGCGATGAGGAGATGCACACGGATACCGCCGCAAGAGCGATCGGCGGCGACCCGTTTGCACCGTTCGATGAAACCGTAACCTTCAGGCTGGGTGTCCACCGGTGGGCGAACGCTCCCGAGGGCATGACCATCGAGGACAATCCGTTCGTCGACTACGTAAGCGACAAGCTGAACGTGGATTTGGAGGTTCTCTGGGAGGTCGACCCGGGCGGCTTCGAAGACAAGATCTCGCTGGCCATGGTAAGCGGAGACTTGCCCGACGCGTTCATGGTAAGCGAAGGGATGCTGCTCTCGCTCGTCGAAGCGGACCTGATCACGGATCTGACCGAATACTATGAGGAGCTGGTGTCGCCCTACATCAAGGATATTCACGCTTCCTACGGAGATCGGCTGCTTGATACCGTGATGTTCGACGGCCGGATGATGGCCATACCCGGAACGAATCTCGGCGGCGCACAGCAGATGCTGTGGATCCGGATGGATTGGCTCGACAACCTGGGGCTGGAGGTCCCGGAGACGCTCGATGAGGTCATCGAGATCGCCAGGGCATTCGTACAGGACGATCCCGATGGAAACGGTGTCGACGACACGGTTGGCTTTACGATCGAGCCCAAGGTCGCGATGCGCTACAACAGCCTTCACGGGCTCGATCCGGTGTTCGCGGCGTTCGGTGCCTTCCCGCGTCTCTGGATCCGGGATGAGGCGGGCAACGTCGTGTACGGCACGATAGCCCAGGAGACGAAGGAAGCTCTGGGGTTCGTCCGCCAGATGTATCAGGATGGGCTGATCGACAAGGAATTCGTCACGAGGGTAGGCAGCGGCGACGACGCCAACTCCGTCATCGCGGGCGGGAAAGCCGGAATGATGTTCGGCCCCTGGTGGTCACCCTACTGGCCGCTCAACCTCTCCGTGGAAAACGACCGCAGTGCCATCTGGAAGCCGTTCGTCGCACCGGTGAACGACGCCGGCGAATTCTGGGCCTACAATCAGAATCCCAACAACGGCAACCTCGTGGTCAGGAAGGGCTACGACTACCCGGATGCCATCATCAAGGTGCTCAACGTGGAGACGGAGGCCCGTTTCGCGTCGCTCGCCCACGAGATCGAGGAGCTCGTGCAAGAGAACCAGGGAACGATGGGCTGGTGGTCGATGCCCCTGCAGCTCGACTACGAGGACATCGTCTACCGGACGTATGAGCGGCTCGACGAGGCGTTGCGCACCGGCAACGCCGATTCGCTCAAGGTCTTCGACAAGCTCATGTACGATGCCATCGTCGCGGACAGAGCGCATCCCCGGCAGGACACCTCCACCTGGGCCGAAGCCACCGCACGGTATGACGGCCAGTCGCTGACCTACGGCGACAACATCCTCCGAAAGGAGGTCGCATTCTTCGGGATCACGCCGACGATGGAGCAGCGGTGGGCCTCCCTGGAGAAGATCGAGGACGAGATGATGCTCAGAATCATCACCGGCGAGTCCGGGATCGACGCCTTCGACGAGTTCGTCGCACAGTGGAAGAGCAT
The DNA here is from genome assembly GCA_965208175.1 of Spirochaetia bacterium. GTDB lineage: Bacteria > Spirochaetota > Spirochaetia > SZUA-6 > Bin103 > CATQHW01. Next base: position 1,881,751 of record CBDBOG010000003.1, read on the forward strand.
CGGCGGAGACCAGATAACGGAGGAGGTCGTCGCGGCGGTCAACCGTTAGCCCCGGTGTGAACGAGCCGGCGCGCAGTCGGCGCTGGGCTCTCGCTCCGTCTCTCCCTCGTGTTAGGTGGTTCTCTTCGCTGACAGCCTCCCTTGACCGGGAGGCTGTCAGCGGTTTGCGCCAATGAAGACCAGGCACAGCAACCTCGATTACCACCTGATGCTCCTGCCGGGGACCCTGCTCCTCCTGGTGTTCTCGGTGGTGCCGATGTTCGGAATCGTCATCGCCTTCCAGAAGTTCGTGCCCGCGAAAGGGTTCTTCGGATCGCGGTGGGTCGGGCTCGACAACATCCTGTTCATGTTCCAGATCCCGGACAGCAGGCAGGTGTTCCTCAACACCGTCGTCATCGCGGTCGCGAAGATCGTCGTCAACCTCGTCATCCCCCTCATCGCGGCGCTGCTTTTGAATGAGGTCAGGCTGCGCTGGTACAAGCGGGCCGTGCAGACGGTCATCTACCTTCCGCACTTTCTCTCGTGGGTGGTGTTCGCGGCGATGATCGGAAACACGTTCTCTTACGACGGATTCGTCAACAACGCGCTCCGCGTGTTCGACGTCGAACCGATACTGTTTCTGTCGAGCAACGTCTGGTTCCGGCCTATCATCGTGTTTACCGACGCGTGGAAGTCCTTCGGATTCGGTACGGTGATCTACCTGGGAGCGCTGACCGCGATCGATCCGGCGCTCTACGAATCGGCCTCGATCGACGGCGCGAAACGGTTCCAGCAGTTATTGCTGATCACCTTGCCGGGGATCGTTGCCACCGTGATCCTCATGATGACGCTCAGCCTGGGGAACATTCTCAATGCGGGATTCGAGCAGATCCTGAACCTGTACAACCCGCTGGTGTACTCCACCGGGGACATCATCGACACGTACGTCTATCGCGTGGGCCTTGTGGGCAGGCAGTACGGTATCGGTACCGCTGTCGGGCTGCTCAAGTCCGTAGTCAGCTTCTTTCTGATCTGGCTGTCGTACGGGCTGGCCTCCCGATACGCGAACTATCGCATCTTCTGATCCGGGGCCAGTTGCGATGGCGGTCATATCGTCGACTCGGACCGACAAGGCAGCGGACGCAATCATCGTCGTGCTCGTAGGTGGGTTGGGCATTCTATGCCTGATTCCGATCCTGAACTCGCTGGCGCTGTCGCTGAGCGACAAGGCGATCGTGGAGGCGGGGTCCGTGTTTCTCGTGCCACGAAAGATCAACCTGACGTCGTACGACATCATCCTCGAGGACCGGCAGTTCTTTCGGTCGTTCCTGATCTCGATAGAGCGTGTGGTGCTGGGCGGGCTCATCCATTTCGTGGTCACGCTGCTCATGGCGTACCCGCTGTCCAAGGACAGGTCGGTGTTTCGGGCGCGCGAGGTGTACCTCTACCTGCTGCTCGTAACGATGCTCTTCAGCGGCGGGTTGATTCCCATCTACATGGTCGTGAACGCGGTCGGGATCATGGACACGATCTGGGCGCTGGTGCTGCCGGGGGCCGTGCCGGTGTTCAACGTGATCATCATGATGAACTTCTTCAGGCAGGTTCCGAAGGAGCTCGAAGAGGCGGCGACGGTCGATGGGGCGCGGCACGCCACGATTCTGGTGAAGGTCTACTTGCCGTTGTCGGTGCCGTCGGTCGCGACGGTCACGTTGTTCTCGATGGTGGGGCATTGGAACTCGTTCTTCGACGGTCTGATCTACATGAACTCGCCGAGGGACTACCCACTGCAGACCTACATTCAGACGCTCGTGCTCGGGCAGCATGACTTCACCAGGCTCACAGTGGAAGAGATCAAGCGGATCTCGCAGACTTCGTCGAAGACGCTGAACAACGCGAAGATCATCGTGTCGATGATACCCATGGTCATGGTGTATCCCTTCTTGCAGCGGTATTTCGTCAAGGGGCTGGTGCTGGGGTCGGTGAAGGGATGACGCAACCGGTGGTGCATGACGTGGACGGAGACGGAGCCGAGGGGGAAGGCTCGGTTGCCGTGATCCCGGAGCCCGTGTCGGTGGCCGGGTGCCGGCACTTCAGGATGAGCCTGAGCGGCACGTGGAACTTCACCAGCGATGCGCCCGAAGAGCTGTGCAGGGCCGGGTACGCGAGGGGGCCCGTCGAGCGGGTCATCGTTCCGGGCAATCTGGATTCGCAGGGGATGCGAGTGATCGTTCCGGTCGAGCAGTATGGTGGCGTGTTCGACAGCCAGGACTGGTCGTGCGGCTCGGTCCCCTGTGCATACCACAGGAAAGTCTCGATACCGGAGCGGTTCGAGGGCAAGCGGATCTTCCTGAAAGTGGCAAAGGCGGCGGCCAAGACGGAAGTCTGGTTCGACGGGGAACCGATCCAGACTCATATCGGCGGGCATACCGAGTGGGACTGCGAGTTGACGAGCCGGGCGGAGCCGGGAAAGACGCATGATCTGGCTTTGCACCTGCAGAACGAGAGCGGCACACACGAAACGGAGTTCATCAACTACTACGGCCTCATAGGCGAAGTGGCTCTATTGGCGCTTCCCGAGTTCTACATCACGTCACTCCACTACGTAACGGAGTTCGATGAGGACTATCGGCACGCGAGGTTGACGATCTGCGGCTCCGGCGTGTTCCCGGCGACGGAGGGAGCGATAGAAGTCGCACTGTACGACGTCGACGGCACCAGGGTATCGGAGAGCCATCGGATCGATCTCATCGGCGGCAGGGAGCAATACTCAACGTCCCTGTGGGTCGATGATCCGCGACACTGGACCGCCGAGACTCCGTGTCTTTATGTCCTGAGGGCCGGGTTGATCGTCGGCGACGTCGAGGTGGAGACGATAGAGAGACGGGTCGGGTTCAGGCAGGTGGAGATCCGGGGCAAGGAGATGTACGTCAACGGACAGAGGATGAAGCTGCGAGGCGTCAACTTCCTTGCGTACTACGCGTTGAGTGGGTTGTATATTTCGTCTGAGGTTGAAGAACGGTACCTGCGAACGCTGAAGGCAGGCAACGTCAACTACATACGGACGGCTCACTTTCCTCGAACCGCTTACTTCTACGACCTCTGTGACAGGCTGGGCTTCTACGTCGAGTCCGAGCACTCCGCGGTATGGAGCGTTCGAGCCCGCCGGAGCCACGCTGGCCGGACGCGACGATTTCTGGCCCCGCTGAGGGAGATGGTTGAGCGCGACAAGAGCCACCCATCGATCGTCTTCTGGTCCATCGGCAACGAGTGCGAGTGGGACGAGCACTTCGAGCTCATGTACGAGTATGTAAGGAAGGAGGACCCCTCCCGGCCGGTCAAGGTGAGTTGGGGAGCCGATGTCGTGGACCTGTACAGCGTCCACTACCCGTCCATTCGAGAGGACATGGGTGGGAGGGAGAAACCGACGATCTACGATGAGTGCTGCCATCTGCTGGACGGCAAGGGGGACAACCCTGAGCAGGTGAAGTTCGATCCGGGAGTACGGGACCACTTCGGCATCCAGTTGCAGGCGTACTGGGACAAGATATATCGGTCGGAAGGCGCTTTGGGTGGGGCCATCTGGAATGGCGTGGACACGCAGCAGGAGGCACGCCAGCGATTCTCGGGCAACGGGTGCGGCTGGGGAATCCTGGATTCCTGGGGCAGGGAGAAGCCGGAGTACCACAACATGAAGAAGGCGTACTCCCCGATAATCGTGCGCGGCGGCAAATATCTGGGATGCCCCGACGAGGGCGAACCGCTCGAGATCGAGTGCGAGAACCGATTTCTGCACACCGGGTTCGGATCGCTGTCGATACACGGAAGCGTCAACGGCGGGAGGCGTGAGGAGCTGAAGTCGGAGCTCCCCCCGTTCGGGGTAGGATGCCTGTCGATTCCGGGTCGAAGCTGGAAGTTGGGAGACCGGATCGAGTTACGCTTTCGGGGCGACTCCGTCGACGAGGCGTTTCGTTTCTCGCTGGGCAAACCGCGGTACCGATACCGGGACTCCGTGTACCGCGCGACTGCGCCGGACGTCCAGGCGACTCCCGTGTCCATCGACGTTTCGTCGGGAGAGCTGCTGTGTCGCTTCGATCGCTCGACCGGCAACCTGTCGGCCGCGTACTGGGAGGGGGAACGGGTGCTGTGCGGCGGTCCCTACGCCAACTGGGGGATCGCGGGCGTGGCACGACTGCACACGCATCGAGTCACTGCCAGCAGAGGCGACCGGTTCGTCCTGGTGACAATCGAGGCCGGGTTCGAGAACGAGTACGTGCCGACGTGCACGATCGAGGTTGAGGTGTACGCTGCCGGGCTGATACGTACGCGGTACCGGGTGGATGACCGTCCGGATGACGCCAGCGAGATGGGCATCGGCTATCGGGTGGACGACAGCGCCGACAGGCACGTGTTCGCACGGGCCGGCCGGTGGAGCTGCCATCCAGTCGATCACATCGGTCGCGACGAGGGGACGGCACCAAGATACCCGCCGGGGCGACGTGTCTACGGCCGACAGCCGGAGTGGCCATGGGCATCCGATGAGATCGACTTCCATCTCTACGGCCGGATGGATGCTGGGGCAGGGCGGGGGACCAACGACTTCCGTGGCAGCAAGCACAACATCCTGTACTCGGAGCTGCAGCTCACGCAGCGAGGGAGGACGGTCTGTTGCGTGGGACGGGGCGTTGAGAGCGTGCGGCTCAGTCCGGTTCCGGGTGGACTGGGCGTTCATCACTTCTTCAACAACCACTGGGCGATTCCGCAGTCCGGCCCCTGGAACGAGGTCGGGGGCAACGACGTATACCGGCCCATGCCTCCGCAGGACAAGGCGAAGGAAGCGACCGCCAATCTGTTTATTGGTGAACCTGACAACATCGTCATGGAATACATGGAGGCATGAGGGATGATTCCGGCAATCAGTGACATCGGGGGTGTGCCCACGCTGGTCGTCGACGGTGAGCCGTTCGTCATCCTCGGCGCGCAGTGCGACATCTGGCGCAGCACAAGACAGGACGAGAAGGTCGTGGAGTTCATCGACGCCTATCGGGAGATGAACGCCACGGCGATCAGCTTCGGGATTCCGTGGGCGAAGATGGAACCGGAGAGGGATTTGTACGACTTCTCATTCCTCGACTGGTTCATCGAGCGCACGGAAGCGGCGGGGCTCAAGCTGGTCGTGAATCTCTTCAACAGCAACGTCTGCGGGAAGTGCGAGGAGCTGACGGAAGGGGAGCGGTATCCGCAGTACACCCCGGACTACATCAAGAACGATCCCGAGGGATTCACGCGCATCGTTCACAACGTGGACATCGAGTACCACCCGGGCGGTCCTCCGTTGTGCCCGAACGATCCCGCGACGCTTGACCGGGAAGCGAGATATCTGCGGCGGGTCGCGATGCATCTGAAAGAGACTGACCGGAATCGTACGGTGATCATGGTGCAGCTCAACAACGAGTATTTCTATCAGCAATGGGCTGACTGTAAGGACAATACGCAGAAGCACGTGCGCTGTGTGTGCGAGTTCTGTACGGCGAAGTACGATGTGGGAAGATACCTCACGGCCGAAGAGTTCATGTTCACCAGCTTCGCGGAGTACAACAGGACGCTCACGGACACCTTCAAGGCGGTGTATCCATTGCCCATTTATGTCAACAGCCCGTGGTGGGCGCCGTATATCATCGACATATTCCTGCGGGTGTGCCCGAATCTCGATTTCGTGGGGATAGACGGCGTATACAGCGTGGTCGAGCCGAATCAGCTCACGGTAGGCCAGCGTGGGAGGAATCTCCCATTCGCCGCGGAGTCGCCTACGGAGGCGCCCTCCACAAAGCCCTACCTGCCCATGCTGCCCTACTACACGGCGCTGAAGATGAACGGCCTGGGAAACCTGCTGTGGGAAGCGCCGGATCCGAATACGGTCGTAAATGATAAGGCGGCATTCGTGCGATTCCAGCGAGCGCTGTATCCGATCAAGAACGCGGTGATTCCTCTCGTCGAAGCCCGAAATGATGAACGGCTGATCGTTTGGTATTCGCAGAGCGCGAACGTAGAGATGGAGATGGAGATCGACATCTTCGGCAACCGCATAGACTTGAAGAACTCCGTTTCCTATCGCGAGAAGGGCATGGTGTTGATCGAACGGGGTACGGTGAGGACGGTACGTGATGGGCCGTTCGACGTCAGGGTTGGAGAAGTGAAGTTGAACGTGGCCGGCAGTCACGCGGGCTTTGTGATACCGGTCAGCGAAGGACTGATCGTCGGAAGCGGTGGGGCTTCCATCGGTATCGAGGGAGGCCGCTCGGTCGTTGTGGATGTGGGTCGCTTCGAGAGGCGACGATGGGTCAGCGAAGGCCGATTGTCGTTGGAACGAGGCAGGCTGCGCGTTGCACCGGGGCTGGTGAGGATCCGCCCGGGCCAGGAGGAGGGGTAGGAGCCATGATGGAGTATCACGAATACCGGGCGACAGTGACCTTCGACGACGACGCCGGCATCTTCCACGGCGAGGTGATCGACACACGCGATGTGATCACATTCCAGGGAGAATCCGTCATGGAGCTGCGGCAGGCGTTCGCTGACTCCGTCGATGATCGTCTCCGGGGAGCTGCCGTACTTGCCGTTCGTCGGGCGCATCCGACAGACTCCACCGTGTGAACAGAATGGAGTACCCGCCCGAGGGACGCACGCGCACCGATCCGAACACGGGGGTCCTGGTCCGTCAGGTCACCGACCACCCGTCGATCAACCATCATCCGTTTTACTACCTGCCGGCGATGGACGACGCCATGCGGCACCTGGTGTTCGTCTCGTACCGCAGCGGACGGCCGGAGATCTTCGTCGAGGTGCAGGAGGACGGCACGCTGGTGCAGCTCACCGACCACGAGGGGCTTGCGGAATGGTCCGTGCACCCCTCACACGATGGACGCCACGTGTACTTCACCGACACGGGCGGCGGCTGGCGGGTCGAGGTGGGCTCGCGTCGGGAGGAGCAGCTCTTCTCGTTCGACGACGGTCGCACCGCGATCGAAGGCCAGGTCGGAGCGGCCATGGGAACGACCACGGTCAGCGGTGACGACCGCTGGTGGGCGGTGCCGGTGAGCTTCGGCGATCGATCGCGCATGCTGGTGGTCGACACCGTCACGGGCGCTGCCGACTACGTCCTGGAGGCGGACGGCATCGGCCACCCGGAGTTCCATCCCGACGACGCGGAGTGGTTCCGCTACGCCGGCTCCTACCAGGCGCGCATCTGGGTGGCGCGGCGCGACGGCAGCCGGAACCGGCTGGCCTACGAACGGGACGCTGCCGCCAAGGAATGGATCGTGCACGAGACATGGCGTCCGGGCACGCGCGAGATCGTCACCACCCAGTGGCCGCACGGCATGATCGGCATCGACGTGGACACCGGCAAGGTGCGGCGGGTCTGTTCCTTCAACGCCTGGCACGCCGCCATCAGCCGCGACGGATCGAGGCTGGTGAGCGACACCACCTTCCCGGACAACGGGCTGATGGTGTTCGACGCCACCGACGGGGTGGGCGAGCCGCAGCCGCTCTGCGCGTCCGAGTCCAGCAACGAGGGCGCGCACTGGGACACCGATCACTGCCCGTACGACGACGGACCCACGAAGGTGTACGCCCCGCAGCACACCCACCCGCACCCGGCCTTCTCTCCCGACGGCCGGCAGGTGGTGTTCACCAGCGACCGGGGCGGCTTCGCGCAGGTCTACGTCGCCGAGGTGCCCGAAGCGCCGTAGCCGGTGCCGCCGGGTCTACGGCGGTTCCGAGGACTTGCCCGGCAGCGGCGATACGACGTCGCGGGACAGCCCCAGCTCCGCCATGTCGTAGCGGTGCAGGAAGCCGTCCTCGGTCCCCACGATCAGGGCCGGGTGGCCGTTCCAGTCGATGACGATCGGCGCGCAACTGTGGCATCCGAACAGCAGCGGACACCCGTCCGGGTCGACCACCGCCGAGGCCGCTCCCCACACGGGCGCCTCGGGGGTGCCGACGTTGTCGATCAGGACGACGCCGGCGCCGACGTTGGCTTCCTGCGAGAGCCGGTACAGCTCGCGGTGGGTGGGGAGGAGCTTGCAGTGCGTGCCGATCAGCAGCTCCAGGAGCCCGTCTCCGTCCCAGTCGTACGCGAACAGCTTCGACCGGCCGATGTAGGTGAACTCCGGGAACTTGTTGGGGCCGCCGACGTACAGCGGCTCGCCGGACTCCGTGGGCACCCGGCCGAGTGGTCGCACGGCATGGGGCCCGGCGTCCGTGTTGCGCGCGTACAGCGCCAGGTAGCCGTGCTCGTCCAGCGTGAGCAGCTCCGGCGATCCGTCGCCGTTCCAGTCGTCTACGCTCGGACGCACGCGCCACGCGCCCACGAACGGCCGGCCCTCGCAGGTCATCGGCACCGGTTCACCCCATCGCAGCCCGGCCTCGCCTCGCATTCCGGGCATCAGCCAGTACTGCCCGGTGATGCAGCCCAGGATCAGGTCCGTCACCCCCGGCTCGGACCACTCGGCTGCCGCCGGCCCCACGTAGCCCCAGGTCAACTCCTCCGGCCCCTGCACCGAGCCTGACGGGCCGGCCACAAGGCGAAACGGCCTGCCCCCGGCGGTGATGGGGGCAGGCGGCGCGAACGCCGGCTCGCCGGCTGCGGCGGTGTCGCGCAGGTGGAGGATCTCGCCGCTGGCGTTGCCGCAGTACAGGTCCAGGCGGCCCGTCGGCGAGAGGACGGGTGCGGGGACGGCCAGAACGCCGGCCTTGATGACGTCGCGCTCCTGCCGCAGCCGCACCGGCTGGGCGAACGCGGCGCCGTCGTTGACGGCCACGTAGAGGTAGCCGTCCTCCATCGTGCAGAGCAGATCGGGGTATCCGTTCCCGGTCAGGTCGTGCGCGCCGATGCTGGCGATGCAGCCGGGAAAGCCCAGCGGCCGTCCATCCTGCGTCGCGATCCTGCAGGGCTTCAGCTTACCCGCTTCCAGCGCCGCCACCGGCCCTGGTTCCGCCACCGCCGCCGCGTCGAGCAGCCAGTCGTGCAGACCGCCGCGGAAGTCGGCCACAAGGAGGTGTATCTCCCCGTCGCCGAAGGGCCGCACCAGCAGCGGGGACGCGCGGCCGTCCACGAGCACCGGCGACGGCGGATCACCGGCGTGGACGGTCTGCAGCCGATCGTAGCGTGGGACGGGCCCGCCCACGTTGCGGACGACGTAGACGTGGCCCGTCACGTCTCTCCCGCGCCAGACGCCGCCGAGGTAGCGGACGCGCAGATCCTCCGGGAACGGCAGGTCGGGGTTCCACTGCGGCGGCACGGGTTGCGTCTGCCGCCAGTCGTTGTCTCCCAGGAGCAGGTGCGGAGCCGCGGTGCTGTCGCCATCGGACAGAAGCTGCACCGTGCCGAGTCCCTTGCTCGCCGCGGGCGCAGGGAACGATGCGCTGGCGGCCGGCCGGAAGGTCCACCCGGTATCGTACGACACGCGATAGCGCCGCAGGTCCCCGCTCGCGAACGACCACAGCTCCAGCGGCGTGCCGTCGTCCGCGGTCCTGAGCGCCGCCACCCGCTTCGGCCCGCGCCGCTCGACCGACGACCAGCCCAGGTTCTCGTCGATCGCGGCGTCGGCGGGTGGCGTGTAGCACGGCAGCCCTCGGTCGTCCCGGCCGGCCATCGTCCAGATGTCGGTGCCGACCATCAGGTCCAGGCGGTCGCCGCGCTGCAGGATGAGCGGCGGCGCGGTCCCGAGCCCGTAGCCGAGTTCGACCGGACCGTCGCTGCGATACCGCAGAACCCGCTCGTTCATGGCTGCCTCCCCGGCCGCGTCTGCTCGTCGAGTATCCGCGGGCCGACCGGGGCGAGGCGCAGGATCGGGTAGTGCGAGTTGAAGAGCGCGCGGTCGCCGGTGTCGCGCACGATCTGCCACGCGTAGCGCATGAGGGCTGCTACCTGGTCCTGCCGGGCGGGATCGTCGATCAGGTTGCGCATCTCGTAGGGGTCGTCGTCGAGGTGGTAGAGCTCGTCGAAGTCGAAACCGTTCCAGACGAGCTTCCACGGTCCGTCCCAGACGATTCGTTGCGTCAGCCGGTAGCGGCCGCCGTGGTACTCGGCGAACCCGCGGGTGTAGCCGGCGGCGTGGCGCTCGTCGGCGAGCACCGTGCGGAACGAGCGCGAGTCCGGCGCGCCGATGGGTGGCAGCCCGGCCAGCTCCAGCAGGGTCGGCGCCAGGTCGTGCAGGCCGACCCGCGCCTCGCTCACGACTCCCTGGCCGACGCCGGGGCCTGAAATCACCAGCGGGATCTGGTAGACCTCCTCGAACCCGCTGACGTTCTTGCAGTACAGCCCGTGCGCGCCGAGCAGCTCGCCGTGGTCGCTGGTCAGCACGACGATCGTGTCGTCGAGCCGGCCGGCGGCGTCGACCAGGTCGATCAGGCTGCCGAACTGGGTGTCGATCTCCGTGATCGACGCGTAGTAGCAGGCGGCGGCCTCGCGCCGCTGACGGTCGGTCATGCCGCGCCAGGTCCGGCCCGCCTTGCGGTAGATACCGGGCCGGCCCGCCAGGTCGTCGTACACGTTGGGCTGCAGGGAGATGCTGTCCACGTCGTAACCGGCGTACGCGGCCTCGCCGGTGACGAACGGGTCATGCGGCTCGGTCACGCTCACAAGGCAGCACCACGGATCGTCGCCGGAGGCGGCATCCTGCAGGAACTCGCGGGCGAGCGCCGTGGCGACGCCGACGCCCCGCCGCTCCGGGGGAGTGTCGGTGACGCCGTAGAGCAGCGTCCGGTCATAGCCGGGCGGATGGTCGTTGGTCCCGCGCAGGCTGAAGGCGCCGGCGTCCTTCGTGGGCGCGCCCCTTGCCCGTTGCGCGTCCTTGTACCGCGCGCTCTTCGTGCCGCCGTCCACCTTCCAGCCGAAGCGGCGCAGGTCGTCGCTGCGTTCCACGTGCCACTTGCCGAAGTAGCCGGTGCGGTAGCCGGCCGCCTGCAGGCGCTGCGCCCAGTGCGGATGTTCCGTGCGGAGGTTGCACTGGTCGTCGTCCACGCAGTGGGTGACCTCCAGCACGCCGTGCGAGTGCGGAAGCAGTCCGGTCATCAGGCTGGCCCGCGCGGGCGAGCAGACGGCGTTGGGCGTGTATGCCCGCGGGAAGCGCACGCCGCGCGCCGCCAGGCGATCGAAGTGCGGGGTCTGGCAGGGACTGCCGGGATCCAGGACCCGGCCCTGCATCTGGTCGGTCATCAGGAACAGGATGTTCGGTCGGTCGGCGTTCATCGCGGGCAGGGTAGCGCGGTGCCGCGGGGGCCGCGAGCAGACATAATGGGCCGGGGAGGCCAGGATGCCACCGTCGAGCGAGCGCCGAAGCCGCGGCAATCCGAACGTCGAGCCGTTGGCACAGGAGCACGTGATCGCCGCGCAGGTGCCGGATCACACCCGCTTCTTCTTTCACGATCCCAACTTGGCCCGCCTTCCGGACGGCAGGCTCGTCATCGCCGCGCCGCAGTGGGGGAGGTCGCGGACGCCGGACGCAGGCACACGGCACCTCCGCGTCCTGCTGAGCGACGACGGCGGCACGGCGTGGCACGAGGCTCCGTCGCTCCCATATGAGGAGGGGGCGTCCGTTCGTGCTGGATGGTCGGCTGCTGATGTTCGTGCAGGAAGAGTCCCATCGCGACTTCCTGCTGGTGGGCAGCGACGACGGCGGCCGGAGTTGGAGCGATCCCGTGCGCCTGCTGCGGGGACCGCTCTGGAACATCTCGACCGCGATGCTGGAGCGGGACGGAGAGCTGCTGTGGGCGATGGACTACGACCTGCCGGACGCCTTGTACGCCGGCAAAGTGATGGTGCGATTCGACCGCCACCGCTCACCCTTCGACCCCGGCGGCTGGAGCATGTCTGAAGTGCTCGAGGCTCCCGCGATGCCGGAGGCGCTCATCGGGGTAGCACTCCATGAGGAAGCGGCGGCGGGCGCCGTGCCGGGTGCCAGGACGCGTCCGTTCGCTTGGCTGGAGCCCAATACCGTACAGGTTGCCGGCCACGTCCGCGTGTTCGTCCGCTGCACGATCCGGTCGCAGGGCATGGCGCACGTGGCCGCCGCGCTGGGGTACGACGCAGCGGCCGGCCGGCTGCGGTTCGATCAGTTCGTGCCGTGGCCGGGCGGGCAGTGCAAGTTCTTCATCATCCACGACCGTCCGGCCGGCATGTACTGGATGCTCGGCAACCTGGTCACCAACTCGCGCGACTACCTGGGCTGGGGCGAACGGGTGGAGCAGGCGCGCTACCGCCGCGCTGCCGGCGAGCGGCGCTGGCTCTTCCTGCACTACAGCATCGACTGCCTGAGCTGGTTCCCGGCCGGCTGCGTGGCCCGCTGGCCGGACGACGTGCACCGCAGCTTCATGTACCCGAGCGCCGTGGTCGACGGCAACGACCTGGTGCTGCTGTCCCGCACCAGCCGCGACTCGCGCGACCAGCACGACGCCGACCTGTGCACGATTCACCGGGTGCGCGACTTCCGCAGCTGGCGATGGACCTGCACGCCGGTGGCCTGCATCGGACCGTCCCCATCGACGAACGGCCGGAGTCGACAACGAAGCGTTGACGGTGTGGAGGCGTACTTGTACTCCTGTACGATAGGCAGCGAATGACCACGAAGGAACAGATTCACCAGTTGATGAAGGACTTGCCGGAGAGCGACCTGGAACCGCAAAGAGCGAGGTGTCGCGTTGCTAGAGGATGATCGCCCTACGGATCCGGTGATCACGTCGATCAGCATCGAGGGTTTCAAGAGCATCGAACGGATCGATCACCTGTCTCTGCATCCGATCAATGTGCTGGTCGGGGCGAATGGATCTGGGAAGTCAAACTTCATCGACGTGTTCTCGTTGCTACGAGCCGTCCGCGAACACACGTTGGACACGTATGTCGAGCGGTCCGGAGGCGCAGACCGGATCCTCCACTTCGGGTCGAAGGTCACGCGAAAGCTATCGATCGCCGTTGCGTTTCACGGTGGTGGGAGCTTCGAGGTGCGCTTGGAGGTAGCCGAAGATGATCGCCTTATGGCCACTTTCGGAGGCGCCATAGGGAGCATAGTGATGGGCAGGACGGGACATACCGGGTTGCTGGAATTCACGCGGGATCAACTCGAGCGCTTTCGGGTGTACCACTTTCACGACACGAGTCAGACAGCGCCGATCAAGCGGACCGCGGATCTTCATGACAACCGGTACCTGCGTGAAGACGGTTCCAACCTCGCCTCTTTTCTGTACCGGCTGCGGCAGAAGGAGGCCGCGGCGTACCGCATGATCGTTCGCACTGTGCGGCTGGTAGCGCCTTTCTTCGAGGATTTCGTCCTGGAGCCTCAGGCACTGAACGAGGACAAGATCCGTCTGGAGTGGCGGCACCGGGGATCCGACGCCTATTTCGACGCCTCATCGCTCTCCGATGGCACGCTGAGATTCATCGCATTGGCGACGCTTCTCTTGCAACCGACCGAGCTTCAGCCCCACGTCATTCTTCTGGACGAACCGGAACTGGGGTTGCATCCGTACGCGATCACTCTCTTCGGTTCCCTCGTCAGACAGTGCTCCCTCAAGCGGCAGGTCGTCGTCGCGACCCAGTCCCCGACGTTACTGGACCACTTCGACCCCGACGAGGTACTCGTGGCCGATCGCGTCGATGGCCGAACGGAGCTCAAACGCCTCGATCGGGACAGGCTGGTCACATGGCTGGAGGACTACAGCCTGGGACAGCTCTGGGAAAAGAACGAGATCGGCGGCCGTCCTGCTCGTGAAGCCCTCTCGAAGGATACCGCGGGGTGAGGCGGCTGCTCGTACATGTCGAGGGTCAAACCGAAGAGACGTTCATCAACGAGGTGCTCGCTCCGCATCTTTGGAAGCGAGGCTATTCGCGGGTTGACGCACGCCTGATGGGACGTGCCCGCGGACGCGACCGTCGTGGCGGAATCAGGTCATGGCCGGCGGCACGCAGGGACATCGTCCACCACTTGCGGGAGGACCCGAGGTGCGTCGCTACCACCATGGTCGACTACTACGGAATGCCACAGGAAGATCACGCGGCTTGGCCCGGTCGGTCGGTTGCCCGCACACGTGAGCCGTCGCAACGCTCTGAAACCGTCGAAGCAGCCGTCGCCGCTGACGTTGGCCGCGAAATGGGCACCAGCTTCGACCGGCGCCGATTCATCCCCTATGTCGTGATGCATGAGTTCGAGGCCCTGCTATTCAGCGACTGCGACGGGTTCGCGCTCGGCGTTGGACATCCCGAGCTCACGTCGAGTCTGCAGGCGATCCGGGACCGCTATGGCAGTCCCGAGGAGATCGACGACTCTCCGCACTCCGCTCCGTCGAAGCGCGTCGAGCAGATTCTGCCTGCATACCAGAAGCCATTCCACGGCAACTTGGCTGCTCTGGAGATTGGCCTGTGCGCCATGCGTAACGCGTGCGCCGGGTTCAGACGCTGGCTGGAGCGCCTTGAGAGCGCGGACGATTCGGGAGCCAAGCGGTCCTCGTGAGGGCTGCTCCGAGCTGACGGTCTACGACCCCTGGAAGCGCTACGAGTGCTCCGGGCCGGCCTCCTCGAGCGCGGCGAGGACGGTGGGGACGTAGCGCATCTGGCTGGACAGTTGCTTGCCGAGGTCGCGGTGGCCCTCCAGGTCGGGCATGACGCCGATCGCGGGCAGAGCGCGCTGCAGGCAGCGTCCGATCTCGGGATCGCCGGAGACGGCAAACGCGTCGGCCACTCCCTCGATGATGATCTGGGTGCCGAAGACCTCGCCTTCCGCGATCCGCTGCATGGTCTTGCAGCTTCCGCCGATGAAGTGGCCGGTCTTCTCGTGAAAGGTCTCGCGCACCAGCCAGCGTCCGCCAGCGAGGATGGCGCCGGCCACGTCGTCCTCCTGGGTGAGGTCGTAGTAGCGCTTGAGGGCCGACAGCAGGACGGTGACCATGAAGGCGATGTTGCCGCGGCAGTGAGGGTAGCCGCACCAGCAGTGGCCGGAGGTGAGCATCCGCGTCCAGCCTCCCGAGGCGTCCTGCTTCTCCAGGATGCGGCGCACGACGACGGCGGCGCCGTTGGCGGCGCGGCGGTCGCCGGTGGCGGAGGCCAGCATGGTCAGGTGGATGAGGTGCCAGCCGGCCTCGCGCACGGCGCCGAACTCGTAGTGGTCCAGGCGGTCGGGCTGCAGGAGCCAGCCAGCGGAGCGCAGCAGGGAGTCGCGTACCGCCTCGTCGCCGGTCAGCAGGAAGTGCAGCAGGGGGCCTTCCGCCCACATGTGCGAGGGGATACCGCGGGTCCCGGGGACCTTGCTGCGGAAGTAGGCCGGCAGGTAGCCGCCCAGGTGGGCGGGCATGTGCATCGGCTGCAGCCCGACGTGGCGCGGGTCATGGAAGGCGTTGACGGTATCGACATCGGCCAGATGGCGGGCCGACTCGGCTCCCCACGTGGCCCAGCCGGAGTCGCCGCCGCGCAGGAACTCCCAGTAGGCGCAGTAGGGCGTGTCGTACTCGTTGTTCCCCCAGCACCAGTCGCCCTCGCCGTACCAGTCGCCAAAGTTGACGTGGCCGTAGGCCCGCCAGCGCTCGCGATCCTCGTGGAACTGGCGCAGCGCGTCGTCGGCGAATCGCTCGTAGCGCGGCTGCGGCGAGCCTTCCTTGGCGGCGAGCCGCGGTAGCGCCCCGGTCGCGTTGGCGTAGGCAACGCCGGGACGGGCGGCGACCGGGGCTTCCAGCCAGTCGAACAGGGGCGCGATGGCGTCGCGGTCGGCTCGGTCGGGCGGCAGGGCGAGAAGCAGCTCCGTGGTCAGCGCCATGCCCTCGCGCAGCAGGTAGCGCCCATCCTGCAGCCACCGGAAGAGCCGCTGCCACGCTTCCTCGTCGCCGGGCAGCTCCTCGCCGGAGAGCTCCGGCAGGAGCTCGAGTCGCACGGCCTCGCCGCTGACGGCAACGCCCTTGGGATAGCTCTGCCAGAAGTTTCGGATCCCGGCGGCAAGCGTGTGGCCGGTGGCCGAGCTCACGCGGAGGTAGCCGGAGGTGCGCCCGTCACGGCGCTGCCGGCCGGCGGGGGTGACGATGTCATGGGCCAGGTCGTGCTCGTGGCGCAGGCTCCAGGAGTGGTTGTCCGGGATTTCGAACTGCTCGCCGGCCAGCTCGACGGCGGCTGCCGCGAACGGAAGCTCCAGCACGCAGGAGCGGACGCCGAGCAGGGCCTGCTCCTCGTCCACGCCGGGCTCGAACACGGGATCGGCGTCCGGGTCCGAGCACAGCACCACCAGCCGGTGGTCGATCTTCACGAACGGCTGCTCGGCGTAGACGTGGATACGCAGCTCGCTGCGCAGCCGGGCGTGCCCGGCCGCGTCGCGATGGACGGCGTCACAGCGCAGCGTGGTGCGCAGTGGACCGGTGTGCTCGACGGACGCCGAGGTAGCGGCGGCATCGAGCGGCGTGCCGTCGGCCAGCTCCACGCGCAGCGCCCGGTTCAGGGGGCCGCCGGCGAGCGGTGGGCCGCCGGCTGTCGGCTCGAGGAGGAGCCAGTTCTCGGCATTCGGCTGCACGGACACCCGCAGCATCCGGCCGGCTACGAGGACGGCGCCGCCGTCGCGCCGCTCCACGCTGAGCGCTCCGTCCGCGTTCGGTGCTGCGGCGGCGCCCAGCAGGACGCGGCCGTCCGCGCGACCGCCGGGCTGGAGCGGGGGAGGCACGGCGGCGTCGACCAGCACCCAGCGGGCCGAGCCGTCGGGCCAACGGCTGTGGATGCGGGCCTGGGCGGCCGAGGCGTCGTCGGGGCCGTCGCCCCATGCGAGCCGGGCGTCGCCGGCCGAGAAGAGCGCGCCGCGGGAGACCGGCACGCCGAAGGTGAGCGGCAGCCCGGCCAGCGACGCGGCGGCGCCGGTGTCGCACAGCTCCACTTCGGCCTCGATCGGTGACACGGCGTTCGGAGAGCGCGGCTTGGGCCGGCTCGTGCTGAACTCGCAGACCGACTCGGTGGTATCGCCGTCCTGCTCGGTTGCCGTCAGCCGTGCGGTCCAGGTCCGGTCGAGCGGCAGGCCGGCAAGCGGGATCGCGTGCAGGGTCGAGGGGCCGTCCGGTGCGGGCTCCGCGACCGTCGCCCCGGTGTCGTCCCGGACGGAAACGGCGACCGCCGAGGGCGGAAAGGTCAGGCAGTGGACGGTGGCGGCAGCGGCATCGCCGGCAGCGTCGACCTCCACGTGCAGGCGCTCGATGGCCGGCGCGAACGCGCTGGGCTCCGGGGCCTCCGCCAGCAGGACGAAGCGCTCGATCCGGCACTCACCGCGCCCGTCGCTCGCAAACTGAATCCACTTGACCCGGTCGTCGAACAGAATCGGCCGGTCGATGACGATGAGGTGCCGCCGGTTGTCGTGGCGCCGCGGCTCGATCCGTCCCACGTCCTCGGAGCCCAAGCTGAGCTCCAGCGGGAACCCCTCGCCTGCCTTGTCGTAGATGAGGGCAGCCAGGTAATAGGGACCGGGCAGCTTCGGGTTCCGGGGCGGCACGCGGAAACGGTGCCGGACAGTGGTAATGATGCCTGCGGCGGCCACCGAGGGTGGACGGTAGATGCTGTAGTTGGCGTAGCCGGTCAACCCCAGGTCCGGGACCCAGCCGTCCATCGACTCGCTGTCGATCGCTGGCAACGAGTGGTTGCCGGGCTCGGCCAGCAGCGCCTCTATCCGCGACTCATCGGCGACGTCGATGTGCGGGATGAGCTCCATCGGACGCCCGGGCATCTCAGGCGGGGATGTGGTCGGCGGCCGCCGCGTGCAGGAGCCAGAGCATGGCCGTGGTGATTACGCCCGAGGGCGGCACCACGCGCACGTCGTAGCCCGGCAGGGTGATGCTGGCGTCGCCGTAGCGCCAGTAGGCGTTGACGTGGATCTCGCCCGGGTGGGGGTAGATGGCCTCGATCTCCCTGCCGCCCAGGATCCATGCCGACCGCTCGACGGTCGCGCGGGCGGCGGGCAACTCGTCGTCCGGGAAGGTGTAGTAGCCGTTGTATATGAAGAAGTCGCCCGCCTTCAGGTCCGCCTTCTCATCCCGCTCGGGGAAGATCAGCCGGAAAAAGCCGGGGTCTCCTGTCAGCCCGCGCTGGGCGTACAGATTGTGGCCGATCGAGGCGCACCACACGGCGTGCCCGGCCGCGCGCGTGGCGGCGGCGACGGCGCCGATCTCGGCGATCTTGCCCAGCTCGGTGGCTCGGATGCCGACCAGGCAGCGGAGCCACTCGGACAGCAGCTCGCTTCCCTTCTGGCCGGCCGGCGACGGGACGATCGTGTACTCGCCGGGGTCGTGGAACGCCTTGCCTTCGTGCTGTGCGTTGCGGTCCAGGCCGGTGGCGAGGCCGCCGCTCATCAGGAATACCGGCTCCCTGCCGAGCGCCGCGCAGGCGTTGGCCAGCTCGATGCACCAGAGCCACCCGGCGGAGATGTTGAGCGCGCTGGCCAACGGGCAGATGGTCGCATCGCCGTAGGGGAGGACCGGCGCGTTGCCGGCCGGCAGACCGGTGTCGATGAAGGCGGCCACCTTCGGACGCAGGGGCGAGTCCGCGGAGCCGATCAGCGTGACCGCCACGCCGCGGTCGGCGAGTCCGTCGAGGAGCGCCCCCTGGCGGTCGGCGGCGTTGTCCTGCGTGGCCGCGATGACGACGTCTTCCGGGGAGACGCTGTCGTCGAGGGCGAACGTCTCGCCGCCGGGGATGCCGCGCACCATCATCAGGCCGGACGCGCGGTGCTGCAGCTCGCTGACGAACCCTTCCTCGTCGCTGAGCGCCCACACACGGCCGCCGGCGCAGGCGCGCTCGGCGGCGCGGGTGGCAGCGGCCGCGATCGAAGGAAGCTGCCGCTCCAGGCGGGTGAGGCCGGCCTGTACGGCGTCGAGATATTGTGTGGCGAGTGATGTCATAGGTGTGCTCGTGCGGGAGTGTAGCGGCGCCGGCCAAGCCGGACCAGCAGGCGCACCGCTTCGTCAGAGGAGTCGTCCCGGGTGGGGTGGGTCACGACTGACGCGGATCGTGCAAACCGACCTGATCACAGATGCTCCAACGTTCTCAGGTTCGTGATCGCGAGGGCCGGATGCACGCTTCATAACTGCACCCATCGATAGGCGTATTGTTTACGTGCGCCGTGATAAGGCGCTGTGTCCCAGCGGGTGGGAGCCCGCCCGGCAACTGTCGCTCCAGCCGGAAGCAGTCGGAGCGGTGCAAGGAGGTAACGAATTGGACTGAAGCACTCCGATGACAAAGGATCGCCGTTGGGCGATTCAGCGAGCATGCAGGCCGTAACGTGAGTGAACGCCGAGCAGGCCTCGAAACGCTTGATGCGGAAGCCGACCCGCCGTAAACACGGGGAAGGCTGGCAGCGGTCGGGAAGCGAGCGACACGAGCACCGGCCGGATCCGCCGGGGTAATGGCGACGGCATGTATGCAACAGGGAGACAGCAGCAACACGGGAAGCCCCGTCGGAGGCGTGTACGCGTGAACCGGGAATCCGTGAGGACCAGCTCGGGTCGGCGGGGTGACGGAGAGGCTCGTAGTACCGTGGATGTCGGGTAATGCTGACGGAGGGAAGGAGCCTCAGTTCGAGAGGGGCGCAACAAGGAGGCAGGGATATGGAGACTGGCGGAAGCCTAGCAGCTCCGGAAAGCGTTCGGAAACTCCAGACGGCGCTACATGCGAAAGCGAAGGAATCTCCAAACCTTCGATTCTATTCACTGAGCGACAAGGTGTGGCGAGCCGATGTCTTGCAGGCCGCTTGGCAAGCAGTCCGCCGTAACGGCGGTGCTGCCGGCGTGGACGGCGAGACGGTGCAGCACATCGAGGCGCAAGGGGTGAGTCGATGGCTTGGAGAACTGGCGCGGGACTTGAAGGAAGGCACCTATCGACCGGGCGCGGTGCGGCAGGTGCTGATCCCCAAGAAGCAAGCAGGGAAGTACCGACCACTGGGCATACCGTGCGTTCGGGACCGGGTCACGCAGACGGCGGCACTGATGGTGCTGACACCGATCTTCGAAGCGGACCTGCAACCGGAGCAGTACGCCTATCGGGAGGGGTGCAGCGCGCAGGACGCAGTGAAGCGCGTGCACGGGCTGCTGAACCGGGGCCACCGGGAGGTGGTCGACGCGGATCTGTCCAACTACTTCGGCGAGATTCCGCACGCCGAGCTGATGTGCAGCGTGGCCCGCCGCGTAAGCGATGGGCGTCTGCTGGGCTGGATCAAGGCGTGGTTGGAGATGCCGGTGGAGGAGGACGACGGTGATGGCGGCACCCGCCGCACGAACCGGGCGCGACGGGAGAGGAAGGGGACGCCGCAAGGTGCACCGATCTCCCCGCTGATCAGCAACATCTACATGCGACGCTTCATTGTGGGCTGGAAGGCGCTGGGCTATGCTCGGCGCTTCGACGCAGAGATCGTGAATTACGCAGACGACTTCGTGGTCTGCGGCAAAGCTCCCGCGGAAACGATGAGGGGCGCCGTTGAGGACCTGATGCAACGTCTGCGGCTGCCGATCAACGCGACGAAGACCCGAAACATACGCGTACCGGAGGAACCGTTGGAGTTTCTCGGGTACCGCATTGGACGCAACTACCGCCGAGACACGGGGCGTGCCTACATCGGCACGCGCCCGAGCCGGAGCAGTGTAGTGAGCGTATGCCACAGGATCAGCGAGTTGACGCAGCGTAGGTACGGACTCCTGGACTCGGAAGTGGTAGTGCGCCGCCTGAACCGAGTGATCGAAGGGTGGGCGAACTACTTCCAACTGGGACAAGTCAGCCCGGCCTACAACGCCGTCGACAAGCATGCGATCAGGCGGCTGCGCCGGTGGCTGTGCCGCAAGCACAAGGTGCGGACCGGGAAGTACGTGCGCTTCACGGATGAGCGACTCTGGAAAGACCATAGCCTCACCCGCCTTGCCCTGCGCCCGGCACACTTTCCGTGGGCGAAGGCATGATCTCGTCCGAGAGCCCGGTGCTGGAAAATGGCACGCCGGGTTCGATGAGCGGGGAGAGGAAACGCGGCTATGGTGGAGATTGAGGCACCGGCGTGTGCGAAAGCTGCCGGCAACAGCTACTCCCTACTACCTACGGCAAGGGCGCGCCTCTCCTCGACTCTACTTAAATAACTTATATTGATATATTTATGTATGAGTCATCCGGTTGCCGAAAGCAAGGTTACGTCCACCGTGTTCGGCCTCTCCGACGATCAACTCCTGGAGCAGACCGGCAGGCTGGCGCGCCTCGATCACCAGGTCCGTGTCTTCGTCATCGATCATCTGATCGAGATCGAATCCCGGCGCGTGTACCTGCGCCGCGGCTTCTCAAGCCTGTTCGACTACGTCAAGCGCGGCCTCGGCTACAGTGACGCCGCCACTTGGCGGCGCATAAACGCCATGAAGCTGTGCGCCAGGATCGAGGGCGTGCGCGAGCGGCTCTGGGACGGCTCGCTGACGCTGGACGCGGCCGCTCAGTTGCAGGCCGCCTTCGAGCGGCGCAATCGCTTCCAGCGACGTGATCGCGAGCGAGCGCGCGGGGCCGCGACCGGCACAGGAACGGCCCCACGGCCGAACGGCTCGCCACGTTCGGCCGAGCAGAAACCGGCGCCGAAACCAAGCCCCGGACCAGCGCTCGACCTGTCGGCGCAGAAAGCGCTGGTGGAGCAAGCGGCCGGCAAGAGCACGCGGGAGGTGACGAAGATGCTGGCCGAGCTGGATCCCGCGCTGGCGGTGCCGGCCGATCGGGTGCGGCCGCTGGGAGAGGGACGCTGGGAGCTCAAGGCGGTGATCGACGCGGACTGCCAACGCGGGCTGGAGCAGCTCAAGGGCTTCCTCTCCCACGTCGATCCCCGCATGACGCTGGGGCAACTCGTGGGTCGCCTGGTCAGCGAAGGCCTTGACCGCCACGACCCGGGTCGTCCGCCGCGCCGTGGATGCGTGCGCAGCGCACCCGCGGGTGCCGACCGACCTCTGGCGGGTCAGGCGGCGAGTTCCGACGGGGGTCGTGCGCCGGTGGCGAAACGGTCCGCCACGTACGCGGACGCCATGACTTCGGCGGCGAAAGCGCCGGCAGGCTCAGGCGGCGGCGTCCCGTTGTCGGCGCAGCGACGCGCTCAGCCGGCCGGCGCCGGAAACTTGCCCGCGAACCGGTCGAATGCGGACTGCCGTGCTACTTCGGCGCCGAGGCGGTCCGCTCCCGCTGGCAGCACCGACTCCTTGGCGCCGCACACGCAGCGGGACGCGGACGGTCGAGCCCCATCGGAGAAGCGCCAGGAACGCCCGGCCCACATCCCTACTTCGGCGCCGAAGTCGCGGCCTCGGGCCGGTCGCGGCATCCCGGCGGCGGTGAAGGACTACGCTTCACACTGCACCTCTTGCCGTGCCGTCGACGTGACCTCGGGGAAACGTCGACGTTTGGAGAGCTTGCGGCCGCGCATCTTGACGGGTGGGTCGTCGCCGGGATGCTCGTAGAGGAAGTCGTTATTGTCGTTGCAGGCATGGGCTCGCAGCAGGCCGTGACGGCGCCAGATGTTGGCCGTCTGCACGGTGATGCCGAGCAGATCGGCTATCTGGCGCGACGTCAGCAGACCGGCCTCACGGAGCCGATCGTAGCGGCTCTTGAGCCCATAGGCACGCCCCAGATCGGACACCCTGTGACTATGAAAGCGCTTGCCGTCTCCTGATAGATGCCCTCGCTCGTTGAGGATGTCGGCGATCTGCGCGTCGGTATGGTGCTCACGCAACGCGTCGATCTGTGCCACCACTTCAGGCGGTGTCTGGCGAATCTGCCACACCGGCGGCGCCAGCGGCAGGCTCAGCGACCGGGTCGCACCGCCGCGGAAGCGGATGCCCACCATGATCTGTTCCCCCCTGGTCAGGGTGACGTCCTCGATCAGCAGCCGCACCATGCGCTTGCGCTCGCGGTGCGGGGTCTTGGGGTCGTTCCACAACCGCGGAACGTCGGCCGCCAGAGCGAAGATCCGCTCTCGTTGCTCTGCGCCGAGCTGCCGATGATCCTCCTGTCGGCGTCGATGGAGTTCTTCCTGCGCGTGCTGCAGGCCACGCAGCTTCTCGTTCCACTCCGCTTCCAGCACATCGGCGACCAGGCGGTTGCCGGGATCGACGTGCATGAACCGCCGTCGCGCCACGTCGGCTTCGTAGCGCGCCCGCTCGACCTGCTGTTGGCGCAGCACGTCGGCTTCGTGAATGCGTGCGTCCAGCTCGGCCTGGACTTGGAGGGCCACCTCGAGGCTCACCGGCGACACCGTCTGCAGCAGCAACTCTCCGATGGCCCGATCGATCCCGGTGCCCGTGATGATCTGACACCTGCGGCTGGCGGTATCGTTGCCCTCGTACTGGCAGACGTATTCGGTGCTCTGCCGGCCGCTGCCACTGCGATAGCGCACCGTCATCCGCCGACCACATACCCCGCAGATCACCAAGCCCTGCAGCAACGCGGCTCCCTCCCGCGGCGGGCTCTGGCGTCGTTCGGCGCCATGCGCCTGGGCGTTGGCACGCAATTGCCTCAGGTTCGCCTCGTACTGCTCGGCGCTGATGTAGCCCGGATGCGCGTCGGGCAACCGCACCGTCCACTGCTCGCGCGGCAGCTTGCGGAACTCCATGGCTCCACCGACCAGTTTGCGACGCCGGGTGCGCCCGAAGCAGTAGATGCCGGCGTAGCGGGGATTGTGCAGCACGCGCAGCACCCGCCACAGCCGTAGCGGCTCCCAGACCACCTCCCCCTGGTGGGGTCCGTTGCGGGGGCGGCGCGGGAAGCGCAGATCCTGCTCGCGGAAGTGCTTGACCGTCGCCGAAGCCGACCCCGTGCGGCTAAAGGTGGCAAACAGATGCTCCAAGCTGCCCCGCACCTGCGCATCGGGATCCAGCCCCACGGCGCCGCCCTCCTCGTAGACCAGTCCCACCGGCAGCGATAGGCGCAGCGCGCCCCGGCGCGCGGCATTCAGCACGCCGCCGCGCAGCCGCGCGCGCAGCACGTGCAACTCCGCCTCGCTCATCGTGCCTTTCAGCCCGAGCAGCAGCCGGTCGTTGAAATCGGCCGGGTTGTACAGCCCGTCCTCGTCCAGGATCAGCGTGTCGGTGAGCGCACAGATCTCCAGCAGTCGGTGCCAGTCACTGGAGTTGCGCGCCAGCCGCGAGACCTCCAGCCCCAGCACGATGCCAGCTTTGCCGGTGCCGACCTCGCCCACCAGCCTCTGGAACCCGGCGCGCTCGGCACCCGAAGCTCCCGACTGTCCCAGGTCCGAGTCGATCACGGTCACCCGCTCGGACGGCCAGCCCAGCGCCACCGCCCGATCGCGCAACGCGTACTGCCGCATCGTGCTCTCGGTGTTTTCGAACACTTGGCGCACCGTCGATTGACGGATGTACAGGTACGCGTCGCGGCGCAGGTGGCCGTCGTTGACCTTCTGATGGGCCAGTGCATTCACGCCGATGCCTCCTGGAGGTGGCCCAGCGCCATGGCGCTGAGCACCTGTACGACCGGCACGCAGGCCGCCTCGGGCAGCGTGACCGCGCTTGCCGGCGCCTGCGAGCGCAGCGGCCGTGGCGCCGGCAGCTTCGCGCACAGCTGCATCCACGCGGCCAGCCCGTGCTGGACCACCACCGCCATGCCGTCCCGACTGGCCATCACCTGACGATTCGTACCGGCTTCGCGCAACTGCTCGTAGCGCGCCTCGTGCGCGGCGGCCTGCTGCGGGAGCGCGACGGTACTCATGACCGCCCCCCTTTTTCCTGTCGCGCCAAGGCGCGCTGGACGCTGCGCGGATGCACCGAGATGCCGAATCGTTGCCGCACCAATTCGGCCAAGGCGTCCGCGTTCATCCGCGGCTGCTGCGCCAGGGTCTGCTGCACGACCTCCATGACCGCCTCCGAGAGTTTGTGGGCGTGGCGTGGTCCACGTTTCTTGGGTACCAGTGCGGCCAAGCCACCGGCCTCGTAGGCGGCCCGCGCCTGGTAGAACGAGGGGCGTGAGAGCCCGAAGCTGGCCGCGCTGCGGCTGACGGTGTAGCCGTCCACGCGCACGCGGCGCAGCATCTCGTACTTGACCTGCAGCAGGTCGCGGGGGTCGAAGAAGGCGCTGTCGATGAACTGTTCGTCGGCGACCTGATGCGGGCGCGGATGCAGGCAGCCGCTGCGGCGCAGGGCGATGGCTTTGGCATCGTTTGGGTGATGTGGCATGAAAGGCTCCTCCCAGAGTGTTAGAACAACTATGCCGCAATTCGGATGCGGGTCAAGAGGGGTGCCAGAGTGAACAGGAGATTTTATAACGAATAAACGAGCTTCTACGTGCATAAGATCTGGCGTCAGCGGCAAAATGGTCTTTACACTCATGGCGGAATTGTCTTTACACACAACCCTCATCTCTCTCCTGCTGACGCCGTTCATCGAACGACCCCACCAGTGCCGCAAGCCTTAGCAGATCATCCACCCGAAACGGCGATCGACCCGCCGAGATCGCCACATACGGGTCGTCAGCCGCCGCGTTCGTCCAGCGTGCCGGCAGCGATCGCGACTCCTGGTCACCATCGCGGTAGAACACCCGATCCTCGGCCCAACACCGACTGGACTCCAGGAGCTCGAACTCACGTCCGAACAGGGGGTGGAACGGATGGGTCACCTGGAACGTTCGCCGCTCAGCCGGGGTATCATGTGCATTTGAAGACCGACTCCAAGCGACAAGTATGGCAGCGAGACGGTGGCCGCTGCAGCTACCTCGATCGGCGGACCGGACGCCGGTGCCTGTCACGGCATCTGTTACAGGTCGATCACGTGCTCCCGTACGCCTTGGGCGGCGGCGCGGAGCCGGACAATCTGCGACTTCTGTGTTTCGCCCATCACCGCGACCGACATGCGGAGCGGACCTCACGACGAGGGCCACCCGCGTGATCGGCATGGACGCGCCGCCGAACATGTCAGGTTAGAATCACGCAACGAGCATCGGTATGGGATTCTGGATAGACGATGGCGAGACGATGCTGTTCATCGGGGACAGCATCACCGACTGCGGCCGGCGGGTGGAGGCGGCGCCGCTGGGTGACGGGTACATCCGCCTGTTTGCGGATCTGACCACGGCAGCTCATCCCGAGAGGATGATCCGGTACGTCAACAAGGGAATCGGCGGCAACCGCGTCACCGACCTGCGGGATCGATGGACGGATGACGTGGTCTATCGCCGGCCGGACAAGCTGTCGATCAAGATCGGCATCAACGACCTGCACAGCGTTCTGAACGACGATCCGGATGCGGTGCCCCCTGCGCGGTTCGAGGAGGTCTATCGTGCCGTGCTCGAGCGCACGCGCCGGGAGCTGGATTGTCCGATCGTGCTGATCACGCCGTTCTACATCTCGGTCGAGACGACGGCAGACTCGTTCCGCCGGCGGGTGCTCGACCTGCTTCCCGCCTACCTCGACGTCGTCGAGCGCTTGAGCGCCGCGTTCGGCACGCGGCTCGTGCGGATGCACGATGTCTTCCGGGAACAGTTGAAGTACCGGGACTCCGAGACGTTCTGCCCGGAGCCGGTGCATCCCAACGGAGCGGGCCACCTGGTCATCGCCAACGCGCTGTTCGACGCGCTGTCCGAGTGATGAATCGCCACGAGGCGGTCCTCGCTACGCCAGGCCGGTGAGTTCCTCGCTGACTCGCCAGAGCTCCCGTGCCAGGCGCCGGTTGCCGGCCGCGGACGAGGCTCGGGCGCGGTGCCGGTCGACGAAGTACGCGCCGGTGACATCCGCGACCTCCGGGTCGAGGGCGAGGTAGACCGGGGTGCGGGCGCCGGCGGCCACGGGACTGCCGCCGCCGAAGTTGACGTGCAGCAGCTTGGTGTCGATCACCCCGGGATGCAGAAAGTTGGCGGTAACCTCGGCGGCGTCCACGCAGCGCGCCAGCTCGCACGTGAACAGCGCGTTCGCCAGCTTGGAGTTGCAGTAGGCCTCCCAGCCGTCGAAGCCGCGTTCCATCTGCAGGTCGTCGAAGTCGATGCGGCCGCTCGAGTGGACGCCGGAGCTGACGTTGACGATGCGCGCGGGAGCGCTCTCCCGGAGCCGTTCGAGCAGCAGGCTGGTCAGCAGGAAGGGCGCGAGGTGGTTGACGGCGAGGGTGCTCTCGTAGCCGTCGGCGGACACCTCCCGGTCGCGGACGGCGATGCCGGCGTTGTTGATCAGCACGTCGAGCCGCGGGCAGGTGCGCAGGATCCGCTCGGCCATCGCACGCACCTCGGCCAGGGAGCCGAAGTCGCCGGCCACCGGCGTCACCTGCGGATTGCCGGTCGCTGCGGCAAGCTCGCTCGCAGCTTCACCGGCGCGCTGCTCGTCGCGGCCGTGCACGATCACGGCACAGCCGCGCTCGGCCAGCGCGTGGGCGGTCGCGCGGCCGATGCCGTCGGTGCTGCCGGTGACCAGGACCGTCTGACCGGCCACGGCTAGATCACCTCGACGTTGCCGCACACGCCGAGCGACTGCCCGGAGACGTTGCGGCCGGCCTCCGAGCAGAGGAACAGGATCATGTTGGCGACGTCGCGATTGCTCACCTTGCGGCGTAGTGACACGTGGCTGACGTACTCCTCGGCCACCTCGTCGAACGTGCGGCCGAGCGCCGCCGCGCGCGCGGTGACCACGCTCTCGAAGCGATCGCCGTCGACCACGCCGGGCAGGATGGCGTTCACGCGGATGCCGTCGGGGCCGAGCTCCATGGCCAGGCTCTGGGTGAAGCCGATGACCGCCCACTTGGTCGCCGCGTACACCGACCGGTAGGGGTAGCCGAGCCGTCCGGCGACCGAGGACAGGTTGATGAGCGCGCCGCGCCCCGACGCGCGCAGCGCCGGAACCGCCCGCCGCGCGCAGTAGAACTGCGAGTTGAGGTTCACCGCCACGGTGCGTTCCCAGTCCTCGACGGTGATGTCTTCGACGCCGGCCGTGGGGCCGGCGATGCCGGCGTTGTTGACCAGCACGTCGAGCCCGCCCAGCGCGGCCAGCGCCGTGTCGAAGAAGGCGTCGACCTGGTCCACCGCGGCCACGTCGACCACCGACGCCGTCACGTCCGGCAGGGAGGCGCGGCACTCGGCGATCGCCTCCGCCGAGATGTCGCACAGGTGCACGCGCGCGCCGTGCTCCAGGAGCCCCTCCACGGTGGCGCGGCCGATGCCGCGCGCGCCCGCGGTCACGACCACCCGCAGATCGGGCGGGATGCCGGCGTCGGTGCCACTCACGGCGTGCTCCGCCGGGAGCCGCCGTCCATGTAGACGGAGCTGCCGAACACGTACGAGCAGGCCCCGGATGCCAGGAACACGGCGACCTCCGCGATCTCCTCCGGCTCGGCGATCCGCCCGGCCGGCAGGGCGCGGCCCGCCTCGGCGATCAGCTCGTCCACGTCGCGTCCCTCCTCCGCGGCGCGGGCCGCGTGCAGCCGCCGCGCCCGAGTGGTGTTGGTGAGGCCGGGACAGATCGTGTTGACCAGGATGCCGTCGCCGGCGACCGCGTCGGAGAGCGCCCGCGTCGTGTTGAGCACCGCGATGTTGGCCAGGCTGACCGGCAGGTTGCCCCGCTCCGGGCTTGCCCCCGCGGCGCCGGCGATGTTGACGATCCGGCCGCCACCACCGCGTCTCATGTACGGGATCACGAGCTGCGCCATGCGCAGGTAGCCGTAGCTCTTGAGCGCCAGCGCATCCTCGACCGTCTCCACCGGAGGTCCAGCACGTCGGCCGCCTGGGCGGCCCCGGCGCAGTTCACCAGCACGTCGACCCCGCGGAGCGCCGCGGCGCCCTGCTCGACCGCCGTCCGGCAGCCGTCCGCGGTTGCAAGATCGGCCGCCACGGCGTACCCGGCCGCGCCGCGGGCGGCGATCTCCTCGACCACCCGGTCCAGATGCGACCGGTCGCGCGCCACCACGCAGACGGAGGCGCCTTCGCGCGCCAGCGCCAGCGCGCAGCACCGGCCGATGCCGCGGCTGCCGCCGGTGACGATCGCCCGCTTTCCGTCGAGCTGCAGGTCCATGACGGCCGGACGCCGGTTTGCCCCGTCCGCTACCGGACCTCGTCTTTGGTCTCGAACTCGGCGGGCATCGTGATCTCGATCACCTCCCAGTCGTCCGAGTACTCCAGCAGCTCGTGCTTGACGCCGGGAGGCTGGTACCAGGCGTCGCCCGCCTCCACGCGCATCTCGCCGACCCCCTCGAAGTACATGCGGGCCCATCCCTTCAACATGTAGGCCATCTGGAAGTCCAGGACGTGCGAGTGGTAGCCCATCGGCCCCTTGCATGGATCCACCGCCTTGATCACCTGCGCGAGCACCCGGCCCTGAGTGGCGCTGTTGATGCCCAGGTCCCGGTACCGGAAGTAGGGCCGCAGTCCGTCCTTGACCCATTCCGCCTCTTTCGCATGCGCCGCGAACGCGTCGATCTGCTTCGTTCCCATGCTCGCCTCCTCGCTGCCTCGGCCCAGGAGTCTGTAGGATTGGCGCGGGGGCGGCAATTCGGCCCGGCCCGGTCCGAGCCATGGCTACACCGGCTCGAAACGAAATCCGTACAGGTCGGCGTCGCGCAGGTGGAAGCGCAGCTTGATGCCGCGCGGCTCGACGTTCACGGCGTCCCGTTCCGCCCATCGCACCCGGTGCCGCACCGCGTCGCCGGTGAACCGCCTGCAGGATTCGCGCTCATAGCCGTCGAGCGGCTGTCCGGCGGTGTCGGTGACCTCGGCCTCCACGAAGCCGCCGGGCCGGCAGCAGGCGTTGATCGACAGGAAGGGCACCATCGAGAACACCGGCTTGGTCTCCACGATCCCGGTGTAGACGCCGGCCGCGAGGGAGACCCAGCCGTCCAGCCGCAGCGTCGCCAGGCAGAGGTGATGGCCGTCGCGCGACAGCTCCCGGTCCCGGACCTCTGGAGCATCGAGGCCGGCGGCATGGCCGAAGATCCACCAGTTGTTGTGGACGTTCTTGCCCCCGTAGTAGATCCGGACCTCGTCGCCGACCTCCAGCGGCGCCGAAGGCGTCTCCACGCCGAGCGGGTCGTAGTGCTCGGGACCGCGGGGGATGAGCGGCCGGTGCTCCTGCAGACGGTGCCATTGCCTGCCGTCGCGCCCGTAGTGCAGGTAGGGCTCCATCACGTTGTCCACCTGGTGGTAGACGTTGAGCAGCCCCAGGTGCATCTCGCCGGCGCGCCAGGGGACGAACCCGTAGTGCCCGTCGTCGAAGTTGTCGCCGGCACCGGCCTCGAAGGCCATGGCCGGCTCCGACCAGTGCAGGCAGTCTTCGCTTTCCAGCCGGTACACGCAGCGGCGCGTGTTCCAGATGCCGGCCGGCTTGTCCGGCCACACCGGCAGGTCACCGGCGGCGAAGCCGGCGCGCGAGGGGGAGGTCCACCTGCGTGCCCGGCCGTGCAGGACGTACCTGCGGTCGACCGGGTCGTGGGTGAGGATCTGCACGTCTCCGGTCCAGGAGGGAATGAGCGGGTTGGCCGGGTGCGGTTGCCAGAGCACGCCGTCCTCCGACACCTGCATGCACAGGCCGGCGCCGTACAGGTTCTGAGCGGGGAAGGAGTGCGTGTCGGCCCGCAGCCCGACGGGCGGGCGGGCGTGCCGCTCGTACTGGGTGTGCAGCATCTTGAATCGTCGCGACGAATCCTCCTCCTCCGGATCCAGGATGATGGTCTGCGTCCGGGCGCGCGCCTCCGGCGACAGGTCGAGCACCACGTTGGTGTCCATGCCGTCGATCGCGCGGATGCCGAGCTGCGGCTTCTCCCAGTGGATGCCGTCCGCTGACTGGGCGTAGCACACGCGCGCGTCGGTCAGGCCCATGCCGGGCCGGATCGCGAAGTAGTTCTGCACGTCCTCGTACCAGCACTTGAACAGGCCGTCGGCGGGATCCCTGATCACGTCGAAGCCGCTGGTGCGGAAGTAGGGCGTGTCCTCCCACGGCTGGTCGCGCCGCATCAGGGGGTTGGCGGGCATAAGCGCTAACTTTATGGAGCTGAGTGGCTCTGGCTACGCGACATCTTCCTCATCGGGCTGGTCGAGGTCAGAGCAGCGACCGTCGAAGTAACTCGATAGCTGAGACAGACGACGACGCGGCGGCTCAGCCAGCGAGCGCGAGATCGTCCTCCACTCGTCGACCATCCGCGCCAGCGGCAGCGCCGGTTCGATGCTGCGGGTGAGTTGGTTGAGCACGAACTTGAACTCACGCCACGCGCTCGGTGGTCGCTGCCGGCGCCAGGTCGTATCCCCAGGGGGAAATGGCACTGGCATGGCGGATCAGCTTCTCGACCAGCAGCGCGACCAGCAATTTGCCGTACAGCCACGCTTTGGCGCTGTCGTCGTCGTATTTCGGCAGATGCCCCAACTGGGCCAGCGACTTGAACCGCTTGAACACCAACTCGACCTGCCAGCGAATCCGATACCACTCCAGGACCTCGGCGGCGCTGAAGGTGGCTGCCGGAAAGGTGGTGAACACGATCACGTACGCGGCGAACCTCAGGGTGGCCGGTTGCGCCCACTTGCCCTTGCGGGTTGCCTCCTGACGGATCTTGCGCTGCGCCTCCCTGACGGCCGCCGCAGACTTGCGCACGGCGCAGACACGACCAACAACCACCCGGCTCGGCTGGGCGCTGTCACCGTCGACCACTACCTGGGCGGACCACGATGTGGCGACGCCGACGCGCCTCAGCGAAGTGACGGTGGCCAGCAGATCCAATGGCTCGCCTGACACGGTGCGCAGCGGCAACGCGCCGGTATTGACGCGCACGATCAGTTGCCCGCCGGCATCCGCCACATGGCCTATGCCGCGCGCCGTCGAGTAGCCCCGGTCGGCTACCACGTGATCGCCTGCGCGGATCGGGAACTGCGCGAACGATTCGCCGCTGCCGGCACCCTCCGTACGCGTGAGCTTGAAAAAGTCGCACGCCAGCGACGGCAGGCACACGCTGTAGTGCACGCGCCACAGCGATCCGGTCTTGCCCGGTTCCTTCACCGTGGTCGCGTCAAACGCCCGCAGCTGGAAGCCGCCTCCGCTCGCCACCGCGATGCCGTGCTCCTGAAACAGCTTCACGCACAGCGCGTACAGCCACTCCTTCGACTTCCTCAGGCGCTTCAGCAGCGCCACATCCGACAGGTCGGCCAGATTCGCCTGTCGCGCCCGCACCACCGTCTCCCGCAACGAGTGCCCGCACCCCAGATGGATCAACAGCGTGCGCAGCAGGTTGTCCACCGACTTGTCCTTGCGCAGCCCCTTCAGCGCGCCGGTGTCCTCGGCCAACTCCCGCCACTCACTGGGCAGGAACGACACCAGCAGGTCCCAGTCCTCGTCCACCGTGACAGCCCTCCGGTCAGTGTATCTGACATTACGATACTCAGACCGGATACAGACATCAAGTTAGCGCTTATGGGGTTGGCGGGGTGCTTGCGAGGGGTGTGCCGGCGCCGCGTGATGTTCTGCACGCTGGCGATGACGTCGTCGTCGATGAAGAGCTGGCGGGTCTCGCCGATTTCCTTGAAGGCGTGCTCGCGCGAATACGAGAAGTACATGGAGCGGGGCTACTCCGGCTCGAAGCGGAATCCGTACAGGTCGGCGTCGCGCAGGTGGAAGCGCAGCTTGATGCCGCGCGGCTCGACGTTCACGGCTTCCCGCTCCGCCCAGCGCACCCGGTGGCGGACCGCGTCGCCGGTGAACCGCCGGCAGGACTCGCGCTCGTAGCCGTCGAGCGGTTGTCCGGCGGTGTCGGTGACCTCGACCTCCACGAAGCCGCCGGGCCGGCAGCAGGCGTTGATCGACAGGAAGGGTGCCATCGAGAATACCGGCTTGGTCTCCACGACCCCGGTGTAGACCCCGGCGGTGAGCGAGACCCAGCCGTCCAGCCGCAGCGTCGCCAGGCAGAGGTGATGGCCGTCGCGGGACAGTTCCCGGTCGTGGACCTCGGGACGGTCCAGGCCGGCCGCCTGTCCGGAAATCCACCAGTCGTGGTGGACTTTCATGCCCCCGTAGTAGATCCAGACCTCGTCCCCGACCTCGATCGGCGTGGACGGCGTCTCGGCGCCGAGCGGGTCGTAGGGCTCGGGGCCGCGCGGGATGAGCGGCCGGTGCTCCTGCATGCGGAGCCAGGTGCGGCCGTCGCGGCCGTGGTGCAGGTAGACCTCCATGACGTTGTCCACCTGGTGGAAGACGTTGAGCAGCCCCAGGTGCATCTCGTCGACGCGCCAGGGGACGAACCCGTAGAGCCCGTCGTCGAGGTTGTCGCCGGCGCCGGCCTCGAAGGCCATGACCGGTTCCGACCAGTGCAGGCAGTCCTCGCTCTCCAGGCGGTGCACGCAGCGGCGCGTGTTCCAGATGCCGGCCGGCTTGTCCGGCCAGACCGGCATGTCGCCGGCGGCGAAGCCGGCGCGCGGGGGTGAGGTCCACTTGCGCGCCCGGCCGTACAGCACGTACCGGCGGTCGATCGGGTCGTAGGTGAGGATCTCCACGTCGCCGGCCCAGTAGGGAATGATCGGGTTGGCCGGGTGCGGCTGCCAGCGCACCCCGTCCTCCGACACCTGCATGGACAGGCCGACGCCGTACAGATTCTGCGCCGGGAACGAGTGCGCGTCGGCCCGCAGCCCGGCCGGCGGGCGGTCGTGCCTCTGGTACTCGACGTGCAGCATCTTGTAGCGTCGCGCCGGATCCTCCTCCGCGGGATCGAGGATGACCGTCTGGGTCCTGGCGCGCCCCTGCGGCGACAGATCGAGCACCACGTTGGTGTCCATGCCGTCGATCGCGCGGATGCCGAGCTGCGGCTTCTCCCAGTGGACGCCGTCGGCCGATTGGGCGTAGCAGACGCGCGCGTCGGTGAGGCCGATGCCCGGGCGGATCGCGAAGTAGTTCTGCACGTCCTCGTACCAGCACTTGAACAGGCCGTCGGCGGGATCCCGGATGACGTCGAAGGCGCTGGTGCGGAAGTAGGGCGTGTCCTCCCACGGCTGGTCGCGCCGCATCAGGGGGTTGGCGGGGTGCTTGCGAGGGGTGTGCCGGCGCCTCGTGATGTTCTGCACGCTGGCGATGACGTCGTCGTCGATGACGAGCTGGCGGGTCCGGCCGATTTCCTTGAAGGCGTGCTCGCGGGAATAGGAGAAGTACATGCGGACGGTACTCAGCCGGCCGCGCGCCAGGGCTCGGGCTCGCGGATGTCGTCGAGGGGAAAGATCGGCCGGCGTACCCGTTTCCACGGAAACAGCGAGAAGTCCGGGCTGCACAGGCCGGGCAGGTCGACGATGAAGATCCCGGAGGCCAGCGGCCCGTAGGCGTTGCGGAAGCCGCCGGGCGACTTCACCTGCACGACCCGGAACTCGGTGGGCTCCAGGCCGGCGCAGCGGTACATCTCCGGGTCCCACTGCACCACGGCGCGCCGCATCGCCATCACCGAGATCGACCCGATTTCCAGCACGGCGACGCCGCCCACGTCGAACGGGAACCCGGTGTTGGCGGCGGTCTCGTGCCGGAAGCGGCCGGGGGCGAGCCCGGCGACCCGTGCCGTGATCGGCACCGGCTGGTAGAAGGTCCGGTCGAGGGAGGCGCCGATCGGCAGGCTGACTTCCGCGCCGACGCCGGCCGCTTCGGCGGCATCGACGGCCGCCGCGTCGACGATGTTGAGGAGCGCCGTCCGCCGGAAGCCGGCGTCGAGCAGCGCCCGCAGCAGCGCCGTGCTGTCGCCGGTGGCGCCCGAGCCGGGCGCGTCCGCGCTGTCGCCGAAGACGTACATCCCGTCGCCGGGAGCGGCAGCCCGTTCGATCGCGGCGTCGATGGCGGTCAGGTCCGGGATGAAGTCGTGGCGGGCGTCCCAGAAGATCCCGGCCAGCCGGTCCGCCTCGCGGTCCGCGACCGGCTGTTCGTCCGCGTAGACGATCACCGTGCAGCCGTACTCGGCCAGGTCCATCCACGGCTGCACCGCGCACGCGCCGGCCGACAGGACGCCGGGCCGCTCCTCGGCGGCGACCACCTCGCGCATCACCGGCTCGAACGCCCCGCCGGTGGTGTTGCCGTTCTCGCCCGGCAGCACCATCGGCAGGGAGCGGAACGCCTTCGCCGGCCGCGGCCCGCCGTCCATGATCCCGGTGAGGATGCGCGCGCCGAGGGCGCCGGTCTCGACGTGATCGACGTGCGGCTGCGTGTGGTAGAAGACCATCGCGTCGGTCAGGTCGACCATGCGCCGGGTGACGTTGGCGTGGCAGTCGATCGTGGCCACGACCGGCAGGTCCGGGCCGACCAGCTCGCGGACCGCCGCGTACAGGCGGCCGGTGCCGTCGTCGTCAGCCTCGGTCACCATCGCGCCGTGTGTGACCAGCAGCAGGCCGTCGAGTTGGCCCGCCTCGCGGATGGCGCCGAGCAACTCGTTCTGCAGGCAGTTGTAGGTGGGATCGTCCAGCGGCCGGCCCGAGGAGGCCGAGAAGGCGAAGAACAGCGGCACGGCAGCCTCGCGCAGCTCGCGCAGGGCGCCCGCCACCTCGTGGCGGCAGCTTCCGAGCGTGTCGAAGACTTCGCGCCCGCGCAGGTAGAGCCCGGAGCGGAACCGTTCCAGGGACGAGCTGGCCGGCGAGAAGGAGTGCGACTCCTGGATCATCCCG
This sequence comes from Spirochaetia bacterium, assembly GCA_965208175.1. Taxonomy (GTDB): domain Bacteria; phylum Spirochaetota; class Spirochaetia; order SZUA-6; family Bin103; genus CATQHW01. The sequence goes on from CBDBOG010000003.1 coordinate 1,917,311, forward strand.
CCGACGCCGACCCGGCACCTGCGATCACTCATATCGGCCGTCCGCACAGACCGGTATCGCCCCAAGACCGTCGCCCGCGGCTCCGCTCTTGGCCCATCCCCACCGTCCGCTATGAGTGTGTCGGATATGCCGCTCACGCGCCATGTCCGACACACTCATAGCACGCCGGTACCGATAGGGCGAACGAGCCCTGTAGCCGGTTTTCGCTTGACACCGTTCCGGGACGGGAGCAGGCTGGCCGGTCAAGACGCCATGTGGCGCAAGGAGACATTGGATGCTTCGACGAACGCTTCGCGTGCTCGGATCGGTGATCGGACTGACCGTGCTCATCGTCCCGAGCGGTTTCGCCCAGATGCCGACGATGGATGTCGCGCCGACGCTCGGTGATTCGCAGGAATGGGCGACGCTTTCGGCGTACCAGAGCGAGACGGGAAACAGCATCACGTCGTTCAACGAGTCGCCGATGCTGAGCGCGATGATGGCCGCGGGAGACCTGCCGCCTGTCGAGCAGCGGCTGCCCGCCGAGCCGTTCGTGCAGAAGCCGTACCATTCGATCGGCACGTACAGCGACCGGCCGTTGCGGCTCATCAAGAGCGACACCGAGGGCGGGCCGCTCGGCGCGATCGTCCATCACGGCGCCATCGAGTGGAACCGCGGTACCACCGACCTGCAGCCCTGGGTCGTGCAGGACTTCCAGTACGCCAGCGACGGAATGGCGCTGACCCTCACATTGCGAGAGGGCCTGAAGCTCTCCAATGGCGTCGAGAACACCGCCGACGACTGGCTGTTCTGGTGGGAGGACATCGCCCAGAACGACGACATCGAGAAATTCATGGGGAACTTCACCGTGGCCGGAGAGCCCATGACCGTGCACAAGATTGACGACCATACCGTCCAGTTCCGCTTCGCCGCGCCGTTCTGGAACGTGCACCTCTCCCTCTACGGAACCCGGCGCGCCGGGCTGATCGACCGGGAGACCATCAAGAAGTACCACATCGACTACAACGAAGACGCGAACGAGCTGGCCAAGGAACACGGGTTCGACAGTTGGGCCCTGCTGGTCAGCGGCCTGATCAGGGACCCCTGGCGGCCCAGTCAGCAGTTCCCGCACGATCTCAACCTCGAGATCGCGTCGACCGGCCCGTGGCGGTACAAGGACTCGCCGACCGGCGCCGTGGTATGGGAGCGCAATCCCTACTACCACCACATCGATACCGCGGGCAATCAGCTCCCCTACATCGACTCCGTGATCACGACGGTGCTGCAGGATCCGGAGACGGTGAAGCTCAAGATCATCGCCGGCGACGTGGACTGGGACAACGGAGAGCTGACCCTCGAGCACTACCCGCTGCTGCTGGAGGAGCAGGAGAAGGGCGCATACCAGGTCCGCCTGGCCGCTGGCGCGAACGCGGCCGAAGCGACCATCTGGACCAACCTGACCTACCGCGCCGATCCGGTGCTGGCCGAGATCCTGTCGGACGTTCGCTTCCGCAGGGCCCTGTCGCTGGCCATAGACCGCGACGACATCAACGACACCATCTACTTCGGCGAAGCCGTGCCGCGGCAGAACACGGTGGCGCCGCCGGTGTCCTATTACAAGGAAGAGTGGGCCACCGCGTACGCGACCCGCGACCTCGACGAGGCGAACCGGCTCCTGGACGAGATGGGCCTGGGATGGGACGGCGATCGCCAGTGGCGGCTGCGGCCGGACGGCGAGGTGCTGGCCGTCGAGGTGGTCACCCCGGGCGAGATGCAGAGCGCACCGATCGTCGAGCTGGTGGTCGCGCACTGGAAGGAGATCGGGGTGCGCGCCGATCTCAACATGACCACCAAGAACGCCTTCTACGAGACCATCTACGCCAACGACAGCCAGATCGCGATCCGCCCGGACAACCACGGTCTGCCGGTGATGCAGATCCTCTACCGGGCGCTGTGGCGGCGGCCCCAGTGGTGGGCGCCCCTGTGGCACGACTGGCTGGTTTCCGATGGTGAGAAGGGCGAGGAGCCGCCGGACTGGGTGAAGGAGTACAACGACATCATCAACTCGTCGTCGACCATGGATCAGGCGACGCTGGACCGCGAGCTGACGAAGGTGTTCGACCGCAACGCCAGCGACCTGCTGTCGATCGGCACGGTCGGCATGGTCGCCAGCCCGGTGCTGATCAGCAACGACCTGGTCAACATCGCCGACCGGTTCTGGAGCAACTCCGGGGTGCTGGCCTACGGCTTCGGCAACCAGCAGCGGCCGCAGGAGTGGTACTGGAGCAACTAGCGCCGCACGGCGCGCAGTAGAGAGCGCGTGCGGAGCCCCGCCCGAGCGGCGGGGCTCCCTCGTCTGCAACCGGAGGCTCGATGGGCTCGTACATCGCTCGGCGTTTCCTGTTCATGCTCCTGCTGCTGGCGATGCTCACCGTCGCGGTGTTCGTCATCATTCAGCTCCCGCCCGGAGACTTCCTCACCCATTACGTGACCCGGCTGGAAGCACAGGGCGTGTTCTACGACCAGGAACAGACCGAGCAGTTGCGGCGGATCTACGGCCTGGACCTGCCGATGTACCGGCAGTACCTGCGCTGGCTGGGCCGCATCGCGAGCGGCGACCTGGGGATGTCGCTGCAGTGGCGGCAGCCGGTGTCCAGGCTGCTGGCGGACCGGCTTCCCTATGCCGTCATCATTGCCGTCGTCACGCTGCTGTTCACCTACGCGGTGGCGATTCCGATCGGCGTGTACTCGGCCACCCACCAGTACTCGCTGACCGACTATGCCGTGACGACGCTCGGCTTCGTCGGCCTGGCCACCCCGAACTTCCTGCTGGCGCTGATCCTGATGTTCCTGGCCAACCGCTATCTCGGCTTCAGCATCGGCGGCCTGTTCTCGATCGAGTACATCGACCAGCCGTGGTCGGCCGCGAAGCTGCTCGACATGCTCGGGCACCTGCCGGTGCCGATCGTCGTCATCGGCACGGCCGGCACGGCACAGCTCATTCGCGTCCTGCGCAGCTCGCTCCTGGACGAGCTGTCCCGGCAGTACGTCATCACCGCGCGCGCCAAGGGCCTGGCCGAGTCGCGGCTGCTGTTCCGGTACCCGGTGCGGGTCGCCCTCAATCCGGTCGTCAGCACGGTCGGCTGGGTCCTGCCGGAGATCTTCTCCGGCCAGGTGATCACGGCGATCGTCCTCAGCCTGCCGACCATCGGCCCGCTGCTGCTGGCCGCACTGGTAGCGCAGGACATGTTCCTTGCCGGCTCGCTGGTGATGGTCACGGCGCTGCTCACGCTCGTCGGCACCTTCCTCTCGGACATCCTGCTGGTCGCGGTCGATCCGCGGATCAGGATGGCCGGCTGAGCGCGCCATGAGTGAGCGAAGCGAACCTCACTCGCAGAGTGAGCGCACCGAGGCGTATCACCTTGCCTCGCAGTGGCGGCTCATGGGGCGCAAGTTCCGAAGGCACAGGCTGGCTCTGGGGGGAGGCGCGGTGCTGGCGCTGTTCTATCTGACGGCGATCTTCGCCGGATTCCTCGCGCCGTACGACGCCCACCACCGCTTCCGCGACTTCATCAACACGGCACCGCAGGGACCGCGATTCATCGATGCGGACGGCCGCTTTCACCTGTGGCCGTTCGTGTACGGGCTCACGTCCGTGCTGAATCGGGAGACCTTCCGGCGCGAGATCGTCGCCGATACCTCGCAGCGCTATCCGCTACGGTTGCTCGCCCGCGGCGACCGGTACAAGTTCTGGGGCCTGTTCGACACCGACCTGCACCTATTCGGCGTCGACGAGCCGGGCGTCCTGTTCCTGTTCGGGACCGACGCGCTCGGCCGCGACCTGTTCTCGCGGAACATCCACGCCGCGCGCGTCTCGCTCTCCGTGGGGCTGGTCGGGGTGATCCTGAGCTTCGTCCTGGGCACGATCCTGGGCGGGATCTCCGGGTACTTCGGCCGCGCGCCGGACATGATCATCCAGCGGATCATCGAGTTCCTGCTCTCCATACCGACCATACCGCTGTGGATGGCGCTGGCCGCGTCGCTCCCGCGCGAGTGGAGCGTCGTGCAGGTCTATTTCTTCATCACCATCATCCTCGCGATCCGCGGCTGGTGCGGCCTGGCCCGCGTCGTGCGCGGCAAGCTCCTGGAGCTGCGCGAGGAGGACTTCGTCATGGCGGCGCGGATCGCGGGAACCGGCGACGCGGGGATCATCGCCAGGCACCTGTTGCCGGCGTTCATGAGCTACCTGATCGTGCACCTCACTCTCTCGATTCCCTTCATGATCCTGGGCGAGACCGCGCTGAGCTTCCTCGGCCTCGGGTTGCGGCCGCCCGCCGTGAGCTGGGGTACGCTGCTGCAGGACGCCCAGAACGTGTCCGCGGTAGCGCTGTTTCCCTGGCTGCTGATTCCTGCAGCATTCGTAATCGTCAGCGTGCTGGCGTTCAATGCCCTCGGCGACGGCCTGCGTGACGCGGCCGATCCCTACAAGTAAAAGGAGCCACCGAATGACCCGCTCACCGATCAACATCGGCCGACAGCCGCAGTACTTCTTCGACAACCACATGGTCGAGATGGTCAACTTCGTGACCCGGACCATGCACCGGCCCCGGCGCCACCCGGCCAACCCGCTGATCCGCAAGGACAAGCCGTGGGAGATCACGCCGCACTTCCGCACCAACTGCTGGAACGTGCGCCACGACGCGCGCGAAGGGCGCTACAAGTGTTGGTACGAGGACACCGGGCTCGACTACCAGCGCGCGCTGAAGGCGCGGCGGGAAACGCTCGGTCCGATCGATTCGCGCGTTCACGATTCCAGCCGGCACCGCATGTTGTACGCGGAGTCCGAGGACGGCGTGAGCTGGACCAAGCCGGAGCTCGACTACCGGACGGTGGACGGCCGCAGGACCAACATCTGCCTTGGCGACGAGACGTTCGGCAAGGTGCATGCCTTCACGATCATCGACGACCCGCTCGAATCCGATCCGGCGCAGCGCTACAAGAGCATCTTCTGGCACGAGATGACCAACATCGACGACTCCAGCATTCGCGCCGTGTACTCGGCGGACGGCCGCTCGTGGCAGGCCTACGACCGGCCGGTCAGCTTCGGCCACATCGGCGATCGCGCACTGGGGGACGTGATCATCCTGTACCCGGACACGGTGACCGGCCAGTACTACCTGGACACCCGCTCCACCGCCATGTGCACCCGCGAGGGCAACCCCAAGCTGCCGGCCGGCGGCGGGTGGGGCGACCCCTACTATCCCGGCGACGGCTTCGGGATGACCAAGCGCCGGGTCTTCAGCACCAACAGCAGGGACATCCTCAGTTGGCCCGCGCTGGACCAGACCATCGTTCCGGACGACCTCGACGACAACCTGGACGACGAGTTCTACGGCCTCACCCGCTTCCGCATGGGCGAGCTGTGGGTCGGCTTCCTGGACGTGTTCCAGCGCACGCACAACACCAAGGACGTCCGCCTGGTCTACAGCCGCGACGGCTACCGCTGGAACCACGTGAGCCGCGGCTCGCCGTTCCTGGAGCGGAGCGCGGAGGGCAACTGGGACTGCTACATGGTCGAGATCTGCAACTCGCCGCTGTTCCTGGACGACGAGATACGCATCTACTACGGCGGGGCCAACGTGCACCACGACTGGTGGACGCACGGCGAGATCGAGGGACTGGACGTGCCCGAGGCCAAGGCCGGGTTCGCGGGCGGCGAGACCGCGCTCGGCCTGGCGACCCTGCGCCCGGAGGGGTTCGTCTCGATCGACTCGACCGTGCGCGACGGCGTCCTGGTAACTCGTCCGTTCGTGAGCCAGGGAACTCAGGTGGTGGTCAACGCGGTGAGCGCCGCAAACGGGTACCTGGAGGCGGAGCTGACGGATGCCGAGGACGACGTGGTGCCGGGCTTCGGCCGCGACGAGTGCGACACGTTCACCGACGATGAGACCGCCCACGTCCTGTCCTGGTCGGGACGGACGGAGTTGCCCCCGGAGGTGCTTTCCGGCGGCGCGAAGCTCCGCTTCTTCAGCCGCCACACGAGCCTCTACTCGTTCCGCTTCGCGTAGGCAAGACCGACGGCGTGCCGCGTTGACGCGCGCCCGCCCGGACCGCAGGCTGCGCCCGCCATGAAGGTCGACTGCCAGAGCCACCTGTTTCCCGCCGGCTATGCCGAGGCGCTGACGCGCAACCCCGGATCGCCCACGACCACGGGCGCGGCCGGGAACTACACCATCGCGTACGGCGACCTGCAGTCGTTCCGGCTCGACCTGGAGGACTACAGCGTGGCGCGCAAGCTGCGCGACATGGACGCCGCCGGCATCGACGTCAGCGTGGTGAGCGTGAACATGCCCGGCCCCGAGCTGCTGGAGGCGGAGCTGGCCGTGGAAGCCGCGCGCGTCTGCAACGACGAGCTGGCCGAAGCGTGCGCCCGCCACCGGCAGCGCCTGGTCGGGCTGGCCTGCCTGCCGTGGCAGAGCCCGGACGCGGCCATCGCGGAGCTGGACCGCGCGACCGGCGAGCTGGACCTGCGCGGGGTCATGCTCTACTCGCACGTGGGCACCGGGCCCGTGGACGGCGGCGCCCTGGAGCCGGTCTACGCCCGCATCGCGCAGCTCGGCGTGCCGGTGGTCCTGCATCCGTGCGTGCCGCCGTGGGCCGCGGAGACGAGCGACCACTCGATGACCACGATGGTCGGCCTGATGGTCGACCACAGCCTGGCGGCGCTGCGGCTCGTGCTCGGCGGGGTCCTGGAGCGCCACCCCCGCCTGGAGGTGGTGCAGCCGCACTGTGGCGGCGTGCTCCCCTACCTGTGGGGCCGCATCCGCAACCAGACCGAGGTGATGAAGCGCGGCGTCGACCGCATCTCGCAGACACCGACCGAGCTGTACCGCCGGGTCCACCTCGATACCGCCTCGCCGTGGCCGCCGGCGGTCCGCGTCGCCTACGAGCTCGCCGGCGCCGACCGCCTGGTGTTCGCGAGCGACCACCCGTGGGTGGAGATCCAGCTCCTGATCGACGCGCTGGAGGAGCTTGGGCTACCCGCCGATGACCTGCGGCGCATTTATGCCGGCAACGCCTGCCGCCTGTTCCGCATCGACTGAACTGAAGCGAGGTATGCGGGTCCGCATCTCTCCCGCACGACCGTGCATTCACGCTGTCATGGCAAGAAGGCGTGAATGCACGGCGAAAAACGGGTGTCATTCACGCTCGCTACTCGCGGGCGGTGTGTCGTGCTCTCCGATCTTCCACACGCCCTTCTCACGGAACGCTGGAATGGTCTGGCGCCGGGCGGCGTTGGTGACCGCCGGCGCCGACAGGCCACGGCGTCTGATGTATTCGGACAGCCTGACGATCACGTCACCCCTGAGGTAACTCAGCCTTTTGTGCAGGGACTCCAGGAGAGCCAGGGCGAGGATGCGCTCCATGGTCTGGCTCCGGTTCCGGCCGGTGAAGTCTCGGAACGCCTGATAGTAAAGGTCCTTTTCCTTGTTGCGGATGATGACGGAGGGCAGTCCGAGCTGGCAGAGCTGGAAGTTGATGATGACCCGGCCCATGCGCCCGTTGCCGTCGCAGAACGGATGGATGGTCTCGAACTGCAGGTGAAACAGGGCGATCTTGTCCAGGAAATAGGAGTCGAGATCGCTGGAATAGTCGAGCAGTGCGGATGCCATCAGCGGCTCCACTCGCTCCGGCGCCGGAGCGATGTGAGTGCCGACGCGCACGTACTCTCCGGTCTGACGGAAGCGGCCGGCAATGGCATCGTCTATGCCGCCGAGCAGCATCTGATGCAAGAGGAGAGTCAGGTCGCGCGTCAGCTCGCCGGCGCCTGCCCGGTTGCGGGTGTACTCGACGACTCGCGCGAGATTCTTGGCCTCGAAGACCTCCCTCACGGTCACGTTCCGGGAGAGCTCCTGTTGAAGCAGGATCCTTTCGGTCTCGTCGAGCGTGAGCGTCGAGTTCTCGATGGCGTTCGAGTTGTAGACGCCTTCAGGTATCTCGACGTCATCGATCATCGCCAGCAGTGACTCCTTGCCGAGCCGCAACGCTTCGTATTCGCGTCTGAGATCCCGGATGCGCGTTCTGATCGGCTGCGAGGTCGCCATTGATTGTGGATGGTACCAAATTCACGCTATTGAGGCAAGAAAGAGTGAATCAAGGGCGAGAATCGGGTTTCATTCACGCTCGGAGCTCCACCGACCGTACTGATGCTCCTGAAAAGGTGAGGTGGCGGTGCCGGTCCGGACATGGTGATCGGCATGGGTGAAGGACGCGATGAGATCGGCGAGGTGACACCCGCACCGTGATCTGCAAGGATCGTTGGCATGACGTTGCTTGAGATGGCGATCACGGAGGTCCGCAAGCTGCCGGAGGACAAGCAGGACGCAATCGCCGCGCTGATTATCGAGGAACTCGAAGACGAGCGACGATGGGACAGCGCTTTCGCGTCGTCTCAAGACAAGCTCTCCAAGCTCGCTCAGAAAGCTCGTGCCGACCGCAGCGCGGGCCGCGGCAGAGAGATGGGCTTCGATGACGTGTGAAGTCGTACCTGACCCACGATTTCATCGCATGCTTTCGGCAACTGCCGCGTGACGTCAGAGACAAGGCCCGCAAGAACTATCGTCTCTGGCTACGGGACTCCAGCCATCCCAGCCTCCAATTCAAGCCGATCCATTCCCGGGAGCCGATCTATTCCGTTCGGATCGGAATCAGTTGGCGTGCGCTCGGCCTGTGGGAAGGAGACACGGTCAATTGGTTCTGGATAGGGTCCCACGCCGACTATGAGAAGCTGATCGAAACCCTTTGAATTCGGGGAGGCGACGACAGTGAACGAACGGTCGGGTTCTCTCGGTCCGGTCGGGGAGGCGGAACGGATCGAGGTCGTCGACGTGCTGTGCGGGATCCTGTTCGTCAACATCATGTGGTTCAAGGCTCCCGGGAGCCTGGGCGGCTTCGGGTACGAAGGGCCGCCGCTCGATCGGCTGGTCGCCGCGGGCGTGTTCGCCCTGGCGCAGGCCAAGTTCTTCACCCTGTTCTCGTTCCTGTTCGGGTGGGGCTTCGCCACCCAGTTCCTGCGCGCCGAGGAACGCGGCGCCGCCGCCGGCTTCCCCCGGCGGTACCTGCGCCGGTCCGCGATCCTGGGCCTGATCGGGGTCGTCCACATCGTGTTGCTCTCGGAAGGGGACATCCTCCTCCTCTACGCCGTCCTGGGGTTGCTGCTGCTCCCCTGCGCCGCGCGCGGCCGGAGATCCTGCGCCGGTGGGTGAAGTGGCTGCTGATCGTCCCCGTAGCGGCGGCGCTGCTGATGTCCGGAGCGCTGGCGCTGGGGCGGGCGGCTCCCGAGGGCGCGGCGGAGATCGCCGCCAGCGATCGCGAGACGGCGGAGGAGTTCCGCAGCGCGGCTCGGACCACGACGGCGGCCTACCTGGAGCCGGCGTTCGTGCCCACGGCGGCGACCCGGATCGAGAACTACGGCCGAAACGCGTGGATACAGCTCTTCCTCGCGCCGGCCGTGCTTGCCATGTTCGTGCTGGGGCTGGCCGCCGGCCGCCGCCGCCTCACCCCCGACACCGCCGAGCACCGCGCTCTGCTCCGGCGCGTGCTCGTCTGGGGCCTGGCGATCGGGCTGCCGGTGGCGGTGCTGTCGGCCGCGGGCGCCAGTCTGCTGCCGACGCTGAGCGCGCTGATGTGCGTGTGGGTGAACGGAACGGTCGCGGGCCCGCTCCTGGCGATGGCCTACGGCTCCGGCATCGCGCTGCTCTGGCAGCGCGCCGGCTGGCAACGCGTGCTGCGGCCGCTGGCGGCCATGGGCCGGATGGCGCTGACCAACTACCTCCTGCAGTCGGTCGTCGCGACCCTGCCGTTCTACGGGTACGGCCTGGGCCTTGCGCGGCGCGTATCACCCTCCCTGGCGCTGCTGATCGTCCTCGCCATCCTGGCAGGGCAGCTCCTGGCCAGCGGCTGGTGGCTGCGCCGCTACCGCTTCGGCCCGGCCGAGTGGCTGTGGAGGACCCTGACCTACGGTGCCCGCCAGCCGCTCCGGCGTGCCACGGCCTGAGCTTTGACCGCCGGCCGGGCATCCCCGTAGATTGTCGCGCAAGACCGGAACGCCCGGTCTGCCATCGTCCGGTCACGATCGTGGAGGCACCATGAAGTTCCGCGCCGTTCTCGCCGCTGTCGCCATCGCTCTCGTCCCCGTCCTTGCCCCGGCGCAGGAAGAGAACCGGGGATACGACAAGACCGATCCGATCGTGCTCGCGGTCGATCAGGAATACTCCGGCACGACGGACTCCGACCAGGAACGCAAGTACTTCATGGCGCACGTGGAAGCCGACGTCGAGTACCGGCTCGACATGACCGGACTCTCCGTCGATCTCGACATCTACTACCTGGGATCGGACGAAACCTTCCTGCGCGACTCGGTCGCCCGGTCGACCAACGCCGAGGACAACGACGAGCGCATCCAGTTCACGCCGAAGGAGGATGCGGCGTACTTCATGCTCCACAACTACGACTACAAGGAGTCGGAGTTCAGACTCCTGCTGACCAGGGGCGAGGCCTATGTCGACGAGGTCGCATCGCTGTCGCCGATCCGACTGGACGGCGAGGTCAGCTACGGGGGGCAGGTGGGCAGCCGATCGAGCCTGTACGAGCTGGGCGGCCTGACACCCGGATCGACGTACCGCATCTTCATCGACGGCATGCAGGTGAACGCCGATCTGCTGGTCTTCTCCGATCCGCTGTACCGGGACGAGCTGGGGCGCTCGAACAAGCGCTACACCGAGGGCGACTTCGTCACGGTGTCGACCGACAGCGACGTCCTCTACGTCGAAGTGCGGGGACAACACCGTTCCGGAACGCCGTTCACGCTGACCGTCGAAGAGCGCGACCGACTGCAGGATCAAGGCTCCGCGGAGGAGCCCCTGGAGATCCCGGTAGGCGAGGAGGTCGCGTCCGAGGTGGGGCAGGACAGAAGCTACTACTACTTCGCGGCGACGCCCGGGCGTCCGTACACGATCAAGCTGCTGTCGCCGACGATGGATGCCGATCTCTACCTGCACGGCGATGCCGGTTTCGCCGACGTTCAGGAGATGTCCGACAACCTCCGGGGAGAAGACGAGGTCGTGTCGCTGACCGCCGAGAGCGACGCCGTCCATTTTTCCGTGGACGGCCGTCACACGAAGGGATCGGGAGCCAACTTCGAGCTGCACGTCATCGAGGAGACGTTCGACAACGAGGGCGAGGAGCAGGAGCCGATGACGATCGCCGGCGCCAGCCACGCCGGGCAGATGCAGGCCGAGGGGGACAGCTACTACCGGATCCCGGTGGTCCCCGGCAGGATGTACCTGATCAAGGTGACCCAGCAGGAAATCCGCGGCACCTGGCGGTTCCACTTCTACGTATACGATGACGAGATCCGCGGCAGGAAGCTGGCCTCGGCCGGCTACATCAACGGCAACGAATACAAGTCAGCCCTGATCGAGAGCTTCTCCGGCGAGTGGCTCTACCTCCACGTCCTCTCCTACGACGAGGACTACGGCAGCAATTTCACCGTCGAAATTCAGGAGGTGCTGCTGGCGGAAGCCGGGTGAGCACGTGTCCGGCGTTCGTGCGCCGTCAGGCGTCGACTGCCTCGAAGGCGGTCACGTTGCGTGTCTCCCGGCTGAACTCCACGCCGATCAGGTGGATCGGCTCGCCCCGGCCGCGATACTTGTCCGCGTATCCGCGTTCCCGTAACTGTGCGAGCGCCGAGCCCGGGGGCGTCATCTCCACCACCTTGAACTCGAACAGGTACACGTGCCCGCCGGTCCGCACCGCCATGTCCAGCCGGCCGTGGCTGCTCGACTCCTCGACCACGATCTCGTAGCCGAGCGCCGCGAAATAGGAGTAGAACACGCTCGCGTAGTAGCCCTCGTAGTTCGCGATGTCGTTGTTGGTGTGCCATTCGTAGGGGATGCTCGCGAAGAAGGCATGGAACAGCTCCTGCAGGCCGGCGCAGTCGTGCGCGGCAAGCAGCCGCGCCAGGCGGATGCTGTTCTCCGTCTGCCGCCCGGTATCCTGCACCAGGTGCCGCAGCAGCACCCGGTTCAGGCTCTGCCGGACCTCCCGGTTCGGGTAGTCCAGCCGATACAGCGCCTCCTCGCCCAGCCGCTCTTCTCCGGTGATGGTCAGATAGCCGGTCTGGAACAGCAGCGCCTCGGTGCCGATGTGGCCGACGTCGAACGCCGACAGCAGGTCCTCCGTGCTCACCGTGTCGCCCAGTGACACCGAGGAGACGCGGCGTTCGAACAGCGTCTCCACCAGGAACGCGGGCGTGCCCGTCTCGAACCAGTGGGCGGCGAACCTGCGGCGACGCAGCAGCAGCAGCACGTCGTAGGGGTTGTACACCTTGTCGGAGCCGAGCCAGCTATAGCCGTTGTACCACTCGCGTACCCGTTCCCGGTCCAGTCCGGCGAGCTCCGGTGCGAACACCGTGTCCAGATCGTCCTCGGTGTAGCCGCAGATGGACGAGTACACCGGATCGAGGGTGAGGTCGGTGAGGTTGTTCAGCTCGGAGAACAGGCTCACCTTGGAGAACTTGCTCACCCCGGTGAGGAACGTGAAGCGCACGTGTGCGTCGCTTGCCTTGATCACTCCATACACGCCGCGCAGGTAATCCCGGTTGGCGCGGGCGGTCTGCGGATCCTCCATCGCGTCCAGAATCGGCTTGTCGTACTCGTCGATCAGCACCACGACCTGCCGGCCGGTCTGTCCGTGCAGCGCTTCGAGCAGATAGGCGAACCGGCCGGGGGCCGTCAGGTACTCGGACACCACCCCCGTCCGCCGCTCGGCGGCGGCGAGCTGCTCCATGACGTTGGCTTCCAGCAGAGCCGTCTCCTTGAAGCTGCCGCCGGCGAAGTCCAGCCGCACCACCGGATGGCGTTCCGACCAGTCGTGGCCAGCGTGGATGTGGAGCCCTGCGAACAGTGCCTCGTTGCCCTCGAACAGCTCCTTCAGCGTGTCCAGGAACAGGCTCTTGCCGAACCGCCGGGGGCGCGACAGGAAGTAGTGCGTGCCCTCGTCGAGCAGCCGCTCGATGTAGGCGGTCTTGTCCACGTAGTAGCAGTCCCGTTCGCGCAGCGTGCGGAAGGTCTGCATGCCGATCGGCAGCCGGCGCCTAGTCACCACGTCATCCTAACCCCGCTCCCGGCGGCGCTCAAAACCGGACAGATTGTTCATCGCGTGGTTGCCGCCCGAACCGGGCGGCCGCTCAGGCGACCGTCAGCCCCCGGCTACCTCGAAGGCGGTCACGTTGCGCTGCTCGCGGCTGAACTCCACCCCGATCAGGTACACGTCCGCTGCCGCGGGCCGGTACTTCTCCGCGTAGCCGCGCGCCTGCAACTGCGCCAGCGCCGCGCCTTCGGCCGCCTGCTCCACGACCTTGAACTCGAACAGGAACGCGTCGCCGGCGAAGCGCACCGCCAGGTCCGCCCGCCCGCGACTGCTGCTGTCCTCCACGGTCACGTCTAGCCCCACCGCCGCCAGCCAAGCGTAGAATACGCTCGCGTAGTAGCCCTCGTACCGCGCGATCTCGTTGCGCGTGTGCCACTCGTAGGGGATGCTTGCAAAGAGCCCCCGCACCAGTCCCTCGATCCCCGCGAAGTCGCGCTCCCGCAGCCGCTCCACCAACGTCAGGCCCGGGTTCCCCCGCGCCGCCTCCGGCGGTGTCAGCGCCGCCAGCAGGCTTGCGTTCAGACTCCGGCGCACCTCGTGGTTCGGGTACCCCAGACGGTAGAGAGGCGTGCCGTCGAACGCGCGCTCCTCGCCCAGGATCGTCAGGTAACCGGTTTGGAACAACAGCGCCTCCGGCGCCATGTCCCGCACGTCGAACCTCGACAGCAGTGCGTCGTCGCTCCGCAGACCGTCCAGGGACGGGATGTCCACCTGCCGCCGCAGCAGTGTCTCGATCAGGAACGTCGGCGTGCCGGTCTCGAACCAGTACGGGCGAAACCGACGGCTGCGGAACAGTTGGAGGATGTCGAACGGGTTGTACATCCGTTCCTCGCCGAGCCAGTTGTAGCCGTTGTACCAGCGCCGTATCTCGTCCCGGTCCAGTCCGCGAAGCTCCGGCGCGAACGTCGTGTCCAGGTCCGAGTCCGTGTACCCGCAGATAGCTGAAAAAGCCGCGTCGAGGGTCAGGTCGGTGAGGTTGTTGAGGTCGGAGAACAGGCTCACCTTGGAGAACTTGCTCACGCCGGTGAGGAAGGCGAACATCACGTAGGCGTCGGCGTCCTTGATCGTCGCGTACAGTCCCCGCAGGTCGTCGCGGTTCACCTCGGCCGCCTCCGGCGTCTTCAGCGCGTCCAGGATCGGCTTGTCGTACTCGTCGACGAGGACCACCACCCGCTGACCGGCCTGATCGCACAGCGCCTCAAGCAGGCGGCGAAAGCGCACCGGGGCGCTGCCGACGGGGGCAGGGATGCCGGCCCGGCCCGCGATGTCTTCGAACTGCGCCGCCGCCGCTTCTTCCACGAGTCCAGGCTTGCGGAAGGTCCCGCTGCCGAAGCTCAGCCGCACGACCGGATAGCGCACCGACCACGTCCACTTGTCGTGCACGTACAGGCCGCGGAACAGCGGCTCGTTGCCCTCGAACAGCTCCTTCAGCGTGTCCAGGAACAGGCTCTTTCCGAACCGCCGCGGCCGCGACAGGAAGTAGCGGTCGCCCTCCTCCACCAGACGCCAACAGAAGGCGGTCTTGTCCACGTAGTATCGGTTCTCTTCTCGCATCCGCCGGAAGGTCTGGATGCCGAGCGGCAGCTTGCGCTTCATACGGCGCTACTCCTGGATCACGTCGCGGTACATCACCGTCAGTTCTCGCCCTTCAGGTTACGCCCCGGTGCCGACGGCCACCAGACCCTGTGATCGTGCCTGGACCTCGGACCTGCTATCGTGCCGCGATGGACGGCGAGCGATGCTCTGACGTGGACGATGCCAACGGGACCGTCCGCTTGCACGGGCTGGAGCAACCGCCGTACCACACCACCATGATGGGCGTCGCCAAGGGCGCCCTCGACTACTACGGCATCACCAGGACGCCGGGTGAAGCGTTCATGCTATCCGGACACGCGTTCCTCATGAACGTGCACGAGGAGCTGTGTCCGAGCGGACCCTACCTGTGGCGCTACGACCGGTTCTTCGAGTTGCTGACCAACCTGGGCCTGGCGATGCAGAACGTGGGCTCGCTGACGCCGACGGCCGATCCCGGCCGCCGGGCGGCGTTGGAAGAGCGCCTGCGCGGCGCCATCGACGCCGGCGCCGTCTGTTCCCTGCTGAACATGGAGCATCAGCTCCTGCTCGGCTACGACGGAGATGGCTTCACGCTGGCGCAACCGTGGGGCGCGGACCGTTCGATGACGCCTGCGCGGCTCTCGTTCGGAAGTTGGCGGGAGTTCCGTGACGGCCCGCCCGTGACGTTCTTCACCCTCACCACCTGCCCGCCGCGGCCGGAGAGCGCGGTCTCGGACGCCATGGACTTCGCCCTCGACCTGTGGCGTCACCCGGAGCGGTACACCGACGCGCCCTACGCCGCCGGCGCGCGGGCGTACGACACGTGGCTCGATGCCCTCGACGGCGGCCATGATGACGGGGTCGGAAACTGGTGGAACGCGCTCGTCTGGGCGGAGTGCCGGGCGCGCGCCGCCGACTTCCTCCAGGACCTGTCTGAGGACGATGCGCCCGAGCCGTTCGCTGACGGAACGGCGGGCTGGCTCGCCGCACGGTACCGTTCGGTGTCGGAGCTGCTGAACCGCGCTGCGGACAAGACCGCCTCCGTGGACGACAAGCGCCGCCTGATCGCCGAGGCGCGCGCGGTCGAGGCATCCTGCATCGATCGCATTAGCGAAGTCTGCGATCGCTGAAAAGGCTCAGGACGCCGAGGCTGCTTCACCCGCATCGAACGACCATCTGGACTCGTCGATGCCTTCGAAGTCCTGCAGAGCGCGATCCATCTCATCCGCCTGCTGGCGCGTCCAGCTACCGATGAAGCCGTCCAACGAGGAGCCCACGATGTCGACGGAGCCCTGATCGTCGGCAAGATCGGCTCCACGGCGCAGGAGGCGCAGCACCGCCTGATTCAGCGATATTCGCTCCTGCCGCGCCAGTCGGCGAATGCTGTCGGCCAGTTCGGCGTCGAATCCTCGAACCGTCAGTTGATGCACCGCCTGCCCCTCCTCGGATGGCTCATCCTGCTAATCATCATGACCCATCGTGTGCATCGAGCCGAGCCGGTCATTCGCGGCTCACGCGTGCGGGATCGACCGCACCGATGCGTGCCAGGCATCAAGTGAGCGGGCGAGCACCTCGCGGAGGCGGCGGGAGACCTGTTGGGCCTCGCCGGGCTACCGGGTCATCTGTTCCAGAGTGTAGCGACGCTCCTTCGCGTCGTCTTCAGCGTCGCACGAGGACCTCGTGTCGCCGCTGGCGGTCAGGCACGACTTCGGAGGGGACTTGACCTTGCTATAGCATAAATGCTATAGCAAGGAACGTACGTGGCTTGGACAGTCGGAACCCTGAGTGCCGCCGTGGATGAGGAACTCGAGGCTTTACCCGCCGACATGCGGGCGAGATTCGTGCGTATCAGTAAGCTGATCACTGACGTCGGCCTGGAGCATGTGGGAGCGCCACATACCAAACACGTGACCGGCCCGCTTTGGGAGATGCGCATGGCGGGTCGGGACAGGATATCCCGAGTGCTCTACGTGACCCTCCCAGGCAAGCGTGTCGTCGTGGTTCGAGTCTTCATCAAGAAGACTCAGAACATACCCCGACGCGAGATTGAGTTGGCTCTCCACAGGGCGAAGGAGGTCTTGGAATAAACAGGAAGTAGAGCAAGGCAGTCATTTACATAAAGGGGACATGTCGTAGCTCCCGAAGTTCAAAGCTACGCGTATAGGAGACATCGTTGAGTAGAGGGGAAGTTGGAAGTAACGTAGAGAGTCTGCACAAGAAGTGGAGCAGCGATCCGGAGTACCTGAGCGCCTATGAAGAACTCGGTCCGGAGTTCGAGATAGCTCGTGCGGTGATTCTGGCTCGCAAGGGAGCGGGACTGACGCAGGAGCAGCTCGCCAAGCGGATGAACACGACCCAGTCGGTCATCGCTCGACTGGAAGGTGGACGCACGTGCCCGTCCACGACAACGCTGATGCGGTTCGCAAAGGCTACCGGCACACGTCTCAAGATCAGTTTCGAGGCCGGCTGACGCTTCAGATCCGACTCAGCACTTCGCGGAGTCGGCGGGCGAATGTTGGGCCTCGCCGGGCTGCAGGGTCATGGGGTCGGCGAACATGCCGCCGTCCCAGTCGCCCATGAAATGCTCGGCTCGCCGCCGCGGAGCGGGGCGCCGTCGGCGTCGGCCGTTCGTGCGCCTATCACCAGGTCGCTGGACTGCGGGCCGCGCAGGCCCTTGCCGCCGAAGAATGATGTATTCCGCTACCAGCGTTCAAGCGCATCGTGGAGCGGGTTTGGCGCTGGAACAGCCGTCCTTGTAGCAGTAGCTGTCCACTTCCGTGCCGCAGGCATCGCACAGTACGGCGGCGTCGCCGTCGTTGCCCCAGATGTTCTTTCTGGTCATGGTGAGGCTTGGCTGGGGATTGCCGACGCATCCTCCGCTTCCACTGCAGATCGCGAAGGTGCCACCATTGGCGGCCAGCGGTTCGGTCTCCGGTATCTGCAGGTGCGTGCCGTCGTCGTCTCGGATCCTCCATCCGCTGACGTCGACCGCCGCACCGGTGGGGTTGCTCAGCAGGAGGTGTTCGCGCCCCTGGCTACCATTGGCGATCTCGGCGATGACGACGCCCTTCGCGCCTGCTCCGCATGGCATAGGGGCTGGGATGCTATCCCGTGAACAGTCGGAGGGGCGCGGTGCGGCGGCGAGCTTCTCGAACAGTGCGGAAAAGTGATTGAGTTCGTCCCGATACGGTGCGGCATGGCCGCACTCGATGAGCCGGGCGTTGAGCAGGGTGCCGTCGGCCAGGTATACGTAGGCGAGCAACCGGTCGAAGCGGTCGCGGCGGCGGAAGTCGAAGGCCAGGTACACCGGGTCGCGGCCGATCCACCGTCGCACGAACGCCGTCGCCTCGGCCGCTCCGGGCTGGCCTGCTTCGGGCGTGTCGAGCCCCATCAGGCGAATCTTCTCCTCGGCCGTGAGGCCGGGAGGGGGGCACGGGATGTGTACCCAGAAGGTGTCACCATCGACATGCCTGATTACCGTCGCCGGAGTCATTCGCTCGATCTCGGCGTCGGCGTAATGCTGCAGACCGGCGACCGTAACGTCGTAAACCCTGCCGCAGGATCTCGAAGCCGTCTGTGCCGCGGCGGTCACCGCCGTGACTGCGAGTAGCACCGTTGCGATGCGGACGATTCGATAAGAGCGACTGGACATTGCGGTCAGTATAGGGCGCCTTGCCGGCCGGAAACGCCTGCCTGCGTTGCTGGTGGGGTGTGAGCGTCGCTCGAGACGCGACCCCGGAACCTGCGGCAGGACGACTACGGTGTCGATGTCCATGTTACGACAGATCCATCGAGCGCTTGGTGGTAGACCTCCAGCGCCGGTCGCCGAGTGACGTCGCGCACAGATAGCTTGATGTCGAACGGATAGAACGAGACCGAACCGACAAGGCTATGGAGCGGGTGCTCCTGGCGGGCGGTGTCCGCGATGCCGGCTTCGAGGAGCCAAGCGCCGACTTCGGGGTCATGCACGGCGATCCGTGGCGCTGGTGCGAAGATGCCCTGTTCGCCGGTCTCCACGACGACTCCCCATGCGACGAACGAACGGACGATTCGTTGCACGGCCCGCGTGACGGTGCTCCGCGTGCCCCAAGATTCGGTCATGCGCCGGACGATCTGGGACAGCGCAACGCTGCCCTGCAACGACAGGAGCCGTCCGGTGGTCGACGCGACGTCGCGGAAGAACGGGTAACCTGCCAGGCACATGCCCCAGTGGAGCGGCAGGCGGCGATCCTCTCCTCTGTCGCGGAGCAGAAGCAGCCCGTCGTCACGGAGCGGGACGAGCCTCTCGGGGACCAGCACCCAGAGGTGCATCAGCACGGTCATCGTCTTGCCGCGCGCGCTGTGCGAGCCGATGCCGGCGACCTGACCGTCGAGCAGGCGGTCGAGCCGCTTCCGTATGTCGGCCGCGGGTAGCCCCTGCGAGGCCCAGTCGGCCGTGGCGTCGAGCCAGCTCAAGTGGATCTTGCGATCGAATCCGACGAGCTTATGCGTCATGTCCCCGCTCACTTTCTGTCGATCTGTACCAGAGGAACGACCACCTCTTCCAGCGTGATCCCGCCGTGTGCCACCGGCCGCTCCGACGGGCGGACGAACGAAGACCGACCGGGGGCGATCAACGCAAAGTAGTCATCCGGCAGCCCGACTGGCGGCCACGCGATTGCGCCTGGAAATCGCTCCTCGACTCGTTCGCGCAGCGCCGGATCGGGGTACACGCGGACTCGCTCGCCACGCATGTCCGCGGCCGCGCCCTCCCGCGGCTGACCGCAGCCGGCGGTCTCGATGTTCCCGTGGTCGGAGGTCAGGAACACGGCGAAGCCATGATCGATCAGCAAGTCGAACAGCGCTGCCAGAAATCCTTGACCAGCCCACTGGCGAACCTGGTTGTGCATGCCGGACTGTCCGAGCGCCATGCCGTGCATGATCCTGTCGACCGCGTCGACGACCAGCCCCACCGCGCGCATCCGGGGATTCGACACAAGCTGCGCCACTCGGGCAAGGTCCGGCTGATCACGCAGGTTCTTCTCGTAACTCAGGGCAGCCGGAGACAACCCCTCGCCGACCCAGAATCGTTGCCACGCGGCCGGCTCGCGGTCCGTCGTGTGGATGGTCGCCGGGAAGTAGAGCGGAGCGCAGGCGGCAAAGCACGCTTGCCGCGAAACCATCGTGAGGGTGGGGATCCACGCAAAGAGGCTGTCTTCCACATACCGCAGGCTTGGCCGTTGGCTGGCGAGCACACCATGGACCGTCCTCCACTGATCAAGCGACAGGCCGTCAACCACGATCAGTGCAGCTTTCCCGTCCGTGGAGTCTTCCAGAGTCCGAGCGAGCACTCGGGGCACATGGTGCGTCATCACCGGCGGCGAAGGCGGCTGGTTGTGCAAAGTGCCGAAGCGCTGGAAGAGCCACGCCGTGAACGCCGTGTCGACCCGGTCGCGGACGCTGTGGTGTCGGCTTTGAGCATCATCGCGTCCGGCGCCGTCCCGGCCGAACAGCAGAGCGTTCACTTGCGCCCAGCGTTGCGCAAACCCCAGCCAATCCTGATGGCGGGCCGTTCCGTCGGGGATCGACTCTTCGACGCTCGTCAGCAGAGCATCGATTCGTCGCTTCAGATCGGCCTCCGGATCGGTCCTGACTCCGATGATCTCCCAGGAGTCTCTCCATCGCTCGGCTCGCGGATGCTTCACCGGCTGGAGCATGCCCTCCATGAACAGGTTGTCGACGTAGACGCGCACGTCGCCATGGCCGAACGGGATCTCGGTCGGTCCCGAGTAGCGCAGCGCTGTCGTCGCAGTCTGCGGGGTTGGCTCATGGATGGAGGTCTCGCCGATCGTCTGGCGATCGAGGAAGATCGGCCAACGCTCCTGCAGGAACGCGAAGAACGCGTCGCGATCGGTGACGATCTCGTTCAGCGGCCACGTTGCGAACAGCGGGTTCTGTCTCAGCAGCCGGAGGAGATGATCGTCGAGGATGGGGGGAACACGGAGATCCCGGTAGTGCCGGCGCAGCAACAAACGCAACAGATCGGACTCCTGTCTGATCGTCTCGGGTGCGATCCCGAAGACGTGACGCAGGACGAACTCGGCAGTGGGGCCGTCACCGAGAGGACGGGCCGGCGGCTTC
This sequence comes from Spirochaetia bacterium, assembly GCA_965208175.1. Taxonomy (GTDB): domain Bacteria; phylum Spirochaetota; class Spirochaetia; order SZUA-6; family Bin103; genus CATQHW01. Next base: position 1,938,176 of record CBDBOG010000003.1, read on the forward strand.
CGGAACTGGCCTTCGTACAAGGCGTCGAGGTGGCTCCGCTCCAGCGCGTCTATGACGGGATAGCTCAGATTGGGGAACAGCTCTCCCAGGGTGAACGACACCTGCCGGCCCGCCCGCAGAAGATCGTGCGGCAGTGCGCGCACGTCCGACGCCGGCGCCCGCACCCCGACGACGAGGTCCGCGTGTTCGCCTCGATCCCAGCGCGACCGATGGCGCGACTCGTAGGCGTAGCGGAACGCGACGTGATCCTCGAACGCCATCAGCTCGAAGCTGCGCTCCGCGATCTCCTTGAGAACGCCCTCTTCCAGCAGCAGGCCGTCGGGGTCCGCGGCGATCGTCAGTCGCGCGGTCTGCGGCGTGAATTCCTTGAGGATCGCGTCGCGCCAGCTATGCACCGGTCATCCCGCGTCCACGCGGACGATGATTACGGGAACGAGATCGGGACCGACATCTTCCTCCCGGTCGAGGGCGGCGCGCCACGATTGCTCCTCCACGGCAAGCTCCGCCAGGCGATGGTTCCGCACCGCCGGCAGCCCGATCCGAGCAATGGATCGACGCCGGGCGGCGAAGGAGTGTTCGCTCCTCTCGCGGCGCGCGGAGACGTCCGAGCGATGCGCTCGCAGCAGTTCCTGGTAGATCTGCTGCCCGTGCTCGCGGGCCGACTGCTCGACGAGACCGAACGCCGTCGCGGCGTCGGCGCCGTCGAGGTTGCCGTCGGCGACCGGCTGTTCGGACAGCAGCCGATCCCAGATAAAGCGCGCCGTCGGCGCGAGAACGCGTCCGTCATCGTGTCGGAACAGAGGCATGACGCGGCTCCGATCCTGCTCGAGAGCGTGCAACGTGACCTGCCAGAGGGACCAGAAGCCCCGGACGCCGGCCGGCAGTCCTGCGATCGCAAGGCACGGAATCGGTTGCCCGGGCGCGAACCGCGGAAGCCGCTCGGCGAGCTCCCGCACCCGAGGGTCCTCCAGCGTAAGGTGCCGTGCGGAAGGCTCTCGTTGCGCGTCCGCGGCCGAGAACACGACGGGTCCCAGGCGCTCTCCGTCCGGCCACGTGAGGCTCCATGCGCGCCCGTGCCGCTCGGCCGCACCTCCCTGCGCGCGAACGTGATTGACGGTCATGGCCTCGACCCAGTGGGGCAGCGGGTGGTTCTTCAAGCGCACTGCCTGTCCCGGATCAAGTTCCTGCGTGCGCCCGAGAACCGCGTCGCTGTTCCGGGCGGCCTGACCGTGCGCTGCGACCTCACGCACCACGGAGTCGACCTGGGCGTGCAGGTTCTCCGGCCGGACGAAGGCATCGACATAGAGAGCATCGAACATCTGCCCGGCCTCCGCCGAATCGAGGATGTCCGCGGTCTTGTCGACGCCGAACTCTTCCAGGATGACCGCCAGCTTCTCCTCCAGCACTTCGCGCACGCGGTGCTCGACCGTGTCCCGCACCACGAAGTTGATCGCGCGGACCGCGTGTTCCTGGCCGATGCGGTCGACCCGGCCGATCCGCTGTTCGAGCTTCATCGGGTTCCAGGGAATGTCGTAGTTGATCACCACGTGACAGAATTGCAGGTTCAACCCCTCGCCGCCGGCGTCGGTCGACACCAGAAAGCGGGTCGAGCCGGCGAACGAGCGCTGCACGTTCGCGCGCGCGTCCAGTCCCATCGATCCGTTGAGGCAGACGACCGAGAAGCCGCGGTCGGCAAGAAACTCGCGAAGCATCTCCTGCGTCGAGACGAACTCCGTGAAGACCAGGATCTTCAGCTCGGGGTCGCCTTCGTCCTGTTGCAGCCGATAGATCCAGTCGAGCAGGGCGTCGGCCTTGGCGTCCACGCCGGCTGTCTCGGTCCGCTTGGCCGCCTCCAGCAGCAGTTCCACCTCGGCGCGTTCGTTCTTGAGCGCGCTCAACCGACTGGTAAGCAGGGTGTCGACCTGCTCCTGCCCATCGAGCTCCACCCACTCCTCGTCCGTGAGCTCCGGAAACAGCATGAGTTGATCGCCCGGTGCGGTGAGCACTTCGAGGCGGCGTTCCAGCGTCACGCGGATCGCCCGTGTCGAGGAGGTAACCAGACGCTGCATCAGGATCATCAGGAAGCCGACGTGTCCCTTGCGCTCCCGTATCGCCCGGTTGTAACCCTCGCGGGCATACTCGGTCACCGCCTCGTACAGGGCACGCTGCCCAGCGTGCCGCTCCTGATACGCGATCGGTTCGAGCCGGGTATGGCGCGCCTTGAAGAGCGGCTGTCCCTCCGAATCGATGGCGTGCCGCTTCTCGGTGCGGATCACGAACGGCTGGACGCGCTCGCTGGAGATCTCGCTCGGATCGGGGAACGCCGTCTCGTCGATCAGCGACATCAGCCGATGGAACGCGTCGGTCTTGCCCTGGTGGGGAGTCGCCGACAGGAGCAGCAGACACGGAGCGGCGTCCGCCAGTCCGCGGCCGAGCTGATGGCGGGCTACCTGATCGGAGCTGCCTCCCAGGCGATGCGCCTCGTCGATGATGATCAGGTCCCAGCCCGCCGCGGTCAGGTCCTCGAAGCGCTCGCGGTTGTGCTCTGCCACTCTCTCGGGGGACCACCCCCGCCGTCCGTCGAGCGGCTTGACCGCGTCCAGCGGGCAGACGACCTGATCGCACGTCCGCCACACGTTGTCGGCGCGGGCGAGACGACGGAACGCGGGGAAGTCGCTCGGGATGAACGCGCGGAACTCCTCCGCGAAGTGGGTGCGCATCTCCGCGACCCACTGGTTGACCAGTCCCTTGGGCGCCACCACCAGCGTCCGGCGAACCACACCCCGCAGCTTGAGCTCGCGCATGATCAGCCCGGCTTCGACGGTCTTCCCCAGGCCCACTTCGTCCGCCAGCAGGTAGCGGACGAGGTTCCCGCCCGTCGCCCGCGCCAGCGCCCGGATCTGATGCGGGAGCGGGATGACCGACGACTCGATCGGCGACAGCAGAGTGTCCTGCGTCAGCGCCTCGGCGACCCGGCCGGCCGCCGCCACGTAGGCGAGCCACGCCTTGCCCGGGACCCCGGCGCGCGCCGCCGGTTCGAGCCGCTCCGCCCGGACCCGCACCAGCGCCGCCGCGGCCGGCAGCCAGACCCGGCAGTGCGCATCGCCCCACAGCTCGTGCGCTTCCACCACGCGCCCTGCTTGGCGGTGCTCGCCGCTCCATACCCAGTCGCCCGGCTGGGGTATCGGTGCGTCGCTCATTACAGTCAACCAAGGAGCATATCGCGTACGTCACGCTTGGGCATGCAGAGACCCCGCCATGTGTCGATGATCGCACTCAGGGTCCCGACGGAGACATCGGCGTGCCGGGTGGTCGCGCGTGGGTACTGCCGCCAACCGTCAAAACGAAGGCTCGTCGCTGGAGTCATGGAGGCGGAGACTTGAATTTGGATCAGTTATGCTGAGTCCCGGACGCCATAAAGCTGTGCGTGGAGCAGGTCTTTCACGGGGGATGGTGACGTCGGCGATGAGGAGAATCCCCTGTCCACGCAATCGTGCCAGATCCACCCATTCTCGGACATTGTGGCGATGATCGACGCCGACTTCAAGGAGCGCCGGCCAAAGATGCGCGGTCCGTACAAGAAGCGATCGGTAGCCGCTTAGCAGATTGTCGCTTGACACGCCGCCATGACTTGGTGACATTGAGGGCCATGTCACACCAAGTCGAAGACCTGCGAGAAGCCGCCTCTGATCTACAACCACGGCTCACTGGATGGCCGACGACGCGGCGTTCACTTCGACGGTGGAAGTCCTGCGAGAGTTGGGCGACGGCCTGAAAGGCTTGAGCACTGTGGTGAGTGCATTCATTCCTCACTTGGGGTGGATCGAAGAGCCAATGAACCGCGTTGGCGAGGAACTCACGAAGACGATGCCTGCGTCATTCAGGCACAAAGACGTTTGGGATACCGTTACCGAGGCGGTCAAGGAAACCGGGACTGCCATCTCCAAAGCGACGGCAAGGGGGCGCATCAGTCATTCTGCCTTTCATGAACTCTGGGACGTGTCCGTCGCCATGGCGGAACTCGAGCGCATCGGTCCCGAAGCTGACCCAGGCCCGCTTCACGCACTCGCAAATCGAATCGGCTACTGCATAAAGCACATCAAGAAAGTCCAAGAACAATCGAAGTGATGCAGTGATGCAACGCGCTTCGCGGGGGAGGTGACGACGGGATGAGGGGATACACCATCCAGCATATAGATCTGGAGACGATGGGTTTGAAGAACACCCACGTCAGGGGCGACATCAGCTACGGGTGGCACGACGAGCAGACAGGTCTCTACTACCGCGTAAGCGTAGAGAGACCCGGTGAAGTACTCTGCTTCGACGCTGTTCTCTGCTACTTCCGAGAGGATTACGAAGGCCAGTGGGAGCCGCCGGCGACGCATCCGGATCAACGGTTCTCAGGTATTCATCAGAACCCCACGCGGCGGAAGGCGTAGGTCGCGAACTACCTCCACCCTGCCCGCAGCTTCCCAACCCCTGCCGCGCCGCAGTGTCCGCACACAAGCCAGCCAGCACCCGTTTGACTTTCATTCCTCGCAACGCGTATGATGCTTGCCATTATGGCGCACAAGAAGACCACTTCGAAGAAGGTTGCCCGTAAGGCCTCGGATGTGCTCCGAGATCCCAAGGCATCAAAGAAGGCGAAGAGCCTTGCAGGATCGGCTCTATCTCAGAGCGCAGGCAAGCATCGGAGGAAGAAGGGCAAGTAGACGGACCTGGTTCTCCTCAGGCCGGCCTCGGCTTAGGAGTCTCGCCAAAAAAACTGTCCGTTTCAGGGTCTCCGTGGCGTCAGGGTGTAGTTCCATTCGCCGTGAAACTTGTCGCGCTTGAGGTTCAGCGCCTGCATCTGTTCGTCGCTCACCGACTGCCCCGTCGGGTAGCTGTTGTGGTCCAACTCCGAGCGGATCGTCAAGCCGCTCTTGGTCCTCGTATGCCCGATCAGGTTCACCACCACCTCGCGACTCACCAACGGCCGCCCACGCCAGTTCTCGGTGATGTGGCAGAACATCCGATGCTCGATCTTGTTCCACTTGCTGGTCCCCGGCGGAAAGTGACACACCGAGATGCGCAGCCCGGTGGCGTCCGCGAATTTCTGCAGCTCCACCTTCCACAGCCGACTGCGGCTGCTGTTCGAGCCGCCTCCGTCGGCAGTGATCAGTAACCGCTTCGCCAACGGATACGTCGCCCGCCCCATCCTGAGCCACCACCGCCGCAGCGTCTCCACGGCGAACACCGCCGTGTCGTGATCCTCACCGACGCTCACCCAGCCGCTGTCACGGGTCACGTCGTAGACCCCGTACGGGATTGCTTTGCCCAGCTCCTTGTCGACGAAATCGTGCGCCTTGACCCGCTCCGGTTGGCCCTTCGGACGCCACTCTCGACCGCCGTTGTGAAACGCCCCTATCAGCTCCTTTTTCTTGGTGTCCACAGAAACTACCGGTTGCCGCAGGGCCTGAAAGGCGCGCACCCGACGGTTGATGTGCTTGAACTGCGCGTCACGGTCGGCATGCCGGGCGCCTTCCAGCGTCTTGCGGTTGGCCTGCAAGCTGTACCCCAACTCATGCAACAGCCGGTTCACCGTCCGCTCGCTCACCGGATGGCCGACAGACGACAGTTCGCTCGCCAGCCGTGCCGCGCTGCTGCAGGTCCACAGCAACGGCCCCATCGGGTCGCCGCGGGTGACGGGGTCGACCAACCGCTCCAGCGCGTGGGCCAACTTCGGGTCGCGAGCGCTCAACGGCTTGCGGCCCGCGCCGGGCCTTCGCAGGCGACCCGTGTCGGGTTCGATATCCGCAGCATGTTGGTTGGCATCGAGCTCCTTCAACCCGGCACGGATGGTGGTAGGCGACATGCCGGTGGCGGCCGCGACGCAGGCGATTCCGCCTCGGCCCATCAGGCGCGCTTCGACCGCAGCCCAGCGCCGCCGCAGGCGCTCGTCGAACCACCGATCAAGGGCCGAGAACTTGGTCTTGACCGTTTCGACGACAACGTGGTCCACTGTCCCTGAGTAGATTATCGGCTACTCCCTTCGACCAATTTATTTTGGCGAGAATCCTTAGTCAGGTCTGTTTTATGCCGAGCACTTCCGGGCAGAAGACAGCGCCGAGATCGGATATTCTCACGGCGTCTGTGATTCAGGGCTGCGAGTGAGTGCTTGGTCGTACCACATGAGCAGTTTGGGGTCTTCCTGGAGCACCGCGTCCGGGATTCTCTGGGCGACGGCGATGATGGTCGCGTAGTCCTGCCGCTGCCAGGCGCGGCGGAAGCCGGCGCGCACCGCTTCCAAGCGGAAGACCCGCAGGCGGCGGTGCGCGGAGTCGCGGTAGTCGTCGAATTCCCGCAGCAGGGCGCGTTCGCGGAGCTTCTCCAGGTCGCCGGCCTTGCGTGGGTCGGGGACGTACCAGCGGTCCCTGGCCTTGGCTCGGAGGGCGGGATCGTCCTTTTCCAGGTTGCGCAGTTCCTTGAAGTTGGTCGACAGGTAGCCGTGTATCTGGCCGGGGACCTCGCCGGCGCCGTCGTAGCACAGGAAGTTCTGCGCGAGCAGCGCCGACAGTTCCGGCATTCGCTCATGTTTCTGCCAAGTGCGCAACTCCCGGATGAAGTGCGGGTGCACGTCCTGGAAGGTCTGCGGCTTCCCGGTGAGCGTCTGCCGCAGCCACCGGATCGCGCTCGCCTCGTCGTCGACGAACATGGTCAGTTGCTCCAGCGCCTTCGTCTTGAGCCTCCTGCGGTCGTATTCGGCGACCTGCTCCGGCAGGAAGAACATGCCGTCGCGCTCGGGGAAGCGCGTTTCCAGTCCGGCGTGGAACTCGGCGGCGGCGAGCGGCACCAGAACGCCGCGCTGGACGTGGAAGGCGACCATGCGATCGAACAGCAGAGAGTTCTGGCGCTCGGCGATCACCTCGGCGCGGTCGTCGCTGGCTACGAACACCGGGAGATGCCGAAGGTGGGTGCGGACGAAGTCCCAGACGCCCTCCTCGGTGCCGGCTGCCAGCTCGAAGCGCGCTTCGAGCCCGTAGTTGGGCTTGTAGGCGGAGATCACAAGATCCTGCTTGACCGCGGTGCTGGTCACCTGACGATACGAGCCCTGCCGCTTGTCGAGGGTGCGCACGTCCGCTACCACAAAGCCGGCGGCGAGGATCGCCTCTTGGATGGCGTTCCACACCGCGTTGCGGGAGTTGTGGAACACCACGGTCATCCAGCGACCAGGCTTGAGGACGCGCCGGTACTCGGCGAAACAGCGCTGCATCGCGTGGAGATAGTCGGTGAGCGTCTTGCCCTTGGCGCGGTCGATGATCGCTTCAGGCCCGCTGGCGGTGCGGACTCGGTGCCACGATTCGACCAGGTAGTTGAGGTCGGCGTAGTAGATGTTCTCGCCGAAGGGTGGATCGGTGAAAACGTAGTCGACGGCGTTGTCCGGCAGGTCGAGGGCGCCGCAATCACCGGTGGAGACCGCTACGGTGCGGTGCCGGTGCGTAAGTTTGAACGCTTCGCTCAAGCGCCGCAGCTTGCCGTTGAGGATGAACCACGGGCTAAGCTCTGCGGTTTGTGATGGCACGTAGTAAACGCCCGTGAGGTATTGGTTTACTTGCGAGTAGCCGGTGGGTCGAAACCGATTCAGGAGTGACATCGTCCAGATCGCCTGCTCGACGAAGAACAGCAGCATGTTGAGCAGTCGCGGCTCGGCGCATGCCTGAGCGTGGCGCCACAGCGCGGCTAGCGCGTGCGCGGCGCGGGGTAGGAAGAAGTGGTGGAGATGTGTGATACCGACTCGATCCATGCGTGCTCGCTCGTGTGTCATGTGCATGTACGGGAGCTTGTCGAACGGGATCGAGGGCGACGGATTCTGTGCTTCGATTCTACGCAACGTCTCGAAGTCGTTGTCGTCGCAGGGCTTCGTGTAACGTCTGTTGCCGACACTGTAGTTGATCAGCACCGGGATGCGTTTGGGGGTCCTGATGGTCTCGCTCAAGGCTACGTCGTGTCCCGACGCGTAGAGCCGCTCGAGACGCTTTCTCGATAGCGCAGCACGGCATGAAGGACAGGGAAACTCGGTCCGTACGCGCATGCTCTCCTGATCGAGCGCCTCTCGGAGGAACACGACCTCGCCCGCACAGTCCGGGCAGGAGAACACCTCGCTCCACACGGTGTAGTTGATCCGCCCGGTCTCGCCGTCGGCGTGATGCGTCTCATACATCCAGCCGATCTCCTCCTGTACGTCGTCGAGGAGGCGCCGGCCGGCCCGGTCGAAGGCATCGACGTCGAAGGGCGTCGTGTAGTTGGCGGCGATGAAGGTCGCGGCGGGCGACAGATCTCCCTGGATCGTGTGGCGGGTGCCCCACTTGGGCGGCGGCCAGCCCTGCTCCTGCCACCGTGTCTCCATCTCGGCACGGTATTGGCGGGGCGGGGTTTCGCACCACTGCGCCGCCACCCCGGTCATACCGGTGCCGCAGAAGCCGTCCAGGATGAGGTCCCCCGGCTTGGTGTAGTGCAGGATCGAGGGCACGATCGCCCGGTGCGGCACCTTGGTGTGGTAGCCGTGCGCCCGGTACAGCGGGTCGGTCTTGCCCTCACTGACGTCCACGGCGAATGGTTCGCGGTGGTACGGCTCGTCCGGGTCGTACGGACGGCCGTAGTGTCCCACGAAATCGGCCAGGAACGGGTTGGGGCAGGCGGTGTACCAGGGCGGGTCGGACAGGCGCAGGATGTCGTCATCCTCTCCGACCGGGAAGTCGGGGCGCTTCCGCAGCTCCGGGAGTTGCTTCTTCAGGCGGTCGAGGAAGTACGTGCGCCGTGCGTCTTCCGACTCGAACCTCATGCCGAGGCACTCCACCGGCTCCGGCGTGACCGGACGTTCGTCGAACAGTCTTCCGCTGCCGGGCTTGCCGGGCACTGCTTCGGTCTGGAAGAGCTTCTCCTGCGAGCGGTCTTCTCGCTCAGCCATCCACATCGCGTCCGTCGAGTCGTGCTGTGACCGAGTCACGGGAAGACAGTGACCAAGTTGCCGCACGGCAGTGGGATTGCTCAGTGACCAACCCCGGATGACCAGTGACCAACCGCGGCACGTGGCAACCGCCGCTCATGGGTCTCCCTCGCTCCCAACGTCGGTTCGCCATTCGTGCAGGAGTGCCAGACCTGCCTCGGTCACCACGTACGCCTGGTCGGGATGGTTCGGCTCGTCCTGGCGGGTCATGCGGATCAGTCCGGCCCGAAGCAATGGCTCCAAGCGCTTACGTCGAAAGAACGTACGGTGCGAGAGCCCGGTCTCCCGCATGAGATCGGCTTGCTTGCGCGGTACTTCGCACAGCGTGATGATCCTACGCTGATCGTCGGTCAGGTTGGTCAGCACGGGAGTGACCAAGTGGGCGTCAGGTCTGCCGGGTTGGTCACTGACCAAGCTCTCCGCTCCCCTTGGGACTTGGTCACTCCTCGACTGACCAAGCTGTGCAGCGTCGAGGCTGCTCTTGATGTGTTCGGTAAGGCCGTACCGGGCTGTATCTCCCGACGGCTCCAAGAGTCCTTGCACGGCAAGCGCGTCCAGAACTTTCCGAGCTTCCGGCCCCGAATGGCCCGTCACCGCCTTCGCGTCCGCGAGCGAGGCGCCGCGGCGACGGCAGGCGAACGCGAAGAGTCGTGCCTGCGGCTCGTTGAGCTTCACGCCGAGCTGCGCCTGCAGCAGCCGCTGCTCTCTGCTGAACAGCTCCTCGCGCAACAGAACAAGCCCGAATGTCTTCTTCGCCTTGTCGTCCTCGATCACCGGGGGAACGTGGCCAAGCCGCTGCCAGCCCTGAAAGATCGCGCGTACGCCGGTCCCCGCCTGCTCGCTCAGCCCGATCCGTCGGAACGCGGCGACGATCGCCGGGTTGCGTACCTCCTTCTCGGCGGGGTCCAGAAGCTCATCGGTGGCGGCTAAGGAGTCGCCTGGATTCCAGAACACCGTCCGATCCCGAAAGAACCTGATCGACGCCTTGCGACCGTGGTCGCCGTAGTCCTGATGGATCAGCAGATTGATGGCCGCTTCGCGGAACGAGACGTAGTCGGGGGCATCGTCGTCCCGCCGGAGCGTTGCCGCCTCCACGCCAAACGGATGTTCGGCGTGTTTCGCATAGCGCTCGGACAGCGTCAGCCACGCCTGGACGAGATTCTCCTCGACTACGATTCGGTCGTTCCATCGCCGGTCGGTCGACCACGAGTGGAACGGAGAGTCGATGAACTGGCAATCGACGACCGGTCGCGGGAGTATCCGGCGTACGTGACGTGCGCGACCCACGACGAGGATCGCGGCGCGCGTGGGCGCCAGGCGATCGCCCTGTTCCACGACGAAGCCCCATTCGTTCAGGAACTCCACGTCCGAGAGCCCCTGATGCCTGCCGGGGTTGCGTTCGTCGAACACGCGCCGATACCAGCGCACCGATTCCGGGTCGAAGAACTCCTCGGCGTCCAGCCCGGATAGCGTCTCGCCATCATAACGGTCCGTGGAAGCATCTCGCAGAAACCGCTCGATTTCGGCCGAAGTACAGCGCTGGTCGCCGGCGCCGCGCCGGATGAAGGAGCGTCGGATGTCGCCGTCGAGGTAGACTGGCTTCTCGCTCCGGGGCGACTCCGGGATGTGGAAGACAAGGAGCGTCTTGCCGTCGGTCTCGACCATGTCCTCCGCAACGTCGATGGCTCGGTTGATCTTCTGCCGGGATCGGAGTGTGCTCAGGAACTCGTTCTGTACGCTGTCAACCTGAATGACGCCGACGATTCCGAGGGACCCGCCGCGGTCGCGGACACCGAACACGAGCCAACCACCGGCAGTGTTGGCGAATGCAGAAACCGTCTCGTACGCACTCTTGGGAGTCGCGTTCCGTGCCTCCTTGAATTCGACATCCGACCACTCGTACTTGCTCAGGCGGTCGATCAGCGCATTCCGCGTCATCGCTGCCATCTATCGTGGAGTTGGCGAAACCGGCGTTCGATAAGACTGATAGCTCGTGCAACTTCATCGTCGGACGCATCGAGGGAGGTACGGGACACGGTTCGTGGCGAGTCGAACGCGATCAACGGACCGTCCAAGGGCACAAGCGGCATTGTGATGGGTTCTCCCACGCGAGGAGGTGGGCCGAATACACGGTGTCCTATGTTGTAGATACCAACATTGTACAGTAGGCTATTGTGTCTCAGGTAGGGATCACGTTCTCTCCACCAACCCGCGACGAAGGCCCACGCTTGTTTCATCTGTGCCTGCAAGACGTTCGGATCAATCACATGAGCGCTTAGATAATGGTCGAACGTGTCGCGTCGATCGTCGGCCCCGGTGACGCTTTGGGTGACCACCATCGTTCCTTGGACGCTGATCTCCACGGCTGCGAAGTGTTCAGTGCCGCCCCAATTCTCTATATCACCTTGAATTATCCTGATACGTGAGGTCTCGACGGATGATCTCTTGCTGCAGGCGTAGTCGAATACCGGTGGGACACACTCATGCCCTATACGTAGCAGTACTCGCTCGAACTCGCCGTCGTCTAACTCAAGAGGGTCAATGACCTCCTCGTTGCGCAGCGTTGCCCAGACTGTCCGCAGGACTAATGCGTCCGCAGCGCTCGGCAAGTCCTCCGTCAACTCGGAGCTCACCCGCATCGCTGCTGCTTGGCTTCCCTGAAGCGGTCCGGCCTCCAAGTCTGCGGCTCTGACTGCGTCTTCCACGAGCTCTGCCAACTCCACGGATGCCCGAAAAGCCTTGCGCCAGTGGCCGTCAACGTAGTTTTGAACATTGGTGATCAGAGATCGCTGTCGGGGATCGTCTACGACGCCAGACTGGATAAATGCCAAAATGGGCTTCCCGTTTTTCAGGGCTTCCTGGTATTCTTCTTCGGTTGCGGCGAGGCCGGAAGGTCCGACGAATCCATAGCGTTCGCCAAGGATGAGCACGAGTGCATCCGCACTACGAACCCCGTCCAAGCACGCCGTACGCGGTGAAGTGGACTGCGCCGGGAAGTCCTCGGCCCGGACGGGCTCGCATCCTGCACGGCGAATCCCTAGGGCGGCTGCCTCTCGGTACTCAGCGAAGTTCTCCATTACGGAACTCACGAAGACTCGCGGATTGGTCTCGGTCTGGCCATCTCGGGATGCTGGTTGTCGGGGGTAAATTGTCATCACTGCTACCGTGGGCTATTGTTGGTGATTATAGTGGTGCGAAGGACGCGTGTAGATGCTTCAAATGGCACTACTCCAGCACGATCCGCACCTTGTCGCGGTCGTTGCCCTTCGCTCGGGCGGTCAGGTAGTCCCCGAAGCGCGTCGTCATCTCGTCGATGGTCGCTGGTGATCCTCCCGAGAGGAGGGCTTGCCGAATGTCCTCCGTGGCGATTGCCACCTTGGTGAGGCCAGAGAGCAGGGTGCGGACGCCGTGGATGAAGCCATGGTCCAAGTCGTCGGGGAGCGTGCGCGATGCGATGAACTCGCTCACGAACCCGCACTGATCGGAGTCCAGGAGCGTCAACTGCTCCCGGATGATCGGGTCGTCCAGGTTGTCGAGCAGGGCATTAGTCCAGGCGGCCAGCATCGCGTCGAGCTCGTCATCCAGGTTCGAGAGCACGGCGCCGGCGGGAGCAGGAGTGGCTTCGGCTGCAGGCCGGAATCCGCAGTGCGGACACTCGGGGGCCGCGGCGATCTCCTGCTCGGTCAGGCCGAAGCAGCTTCTCAGGGCGGCCAGACGGTCCTGATAGTCGGTGAGCTGACGGCGGGGCATCAGGTCGATAGTAGCCAGTGCGCCGATCTTCTTCAGGCGGTCGTCGGTGAGGAGCCGACGCTTGCGCGCGTCGTCATCGACGCCGAGCCGGGCTCGCGCATGCAGGTCGAGGTACACGCGGACGTACTGCTCTTTCAGATCGGCGAGCGCCCGCTGCGTGTCGCGGCGGAACCCGCTCTGCGAGCGTGCGGCGGGATCGGCGATCTGTTCAAGGAGCGTGGCTCGCGTGTCCTTCATCCGGGCGATCCACTCGTGGTCGGGCGGCAGCACGGCCTCTGCCGCGGACAGAAAGGATGCGGCGCCTCCGAGTGCGGCAGTCAGCTCGCTGAGGGACTCCACCTCCCGCAGGGCGTTCAGACCGGCGTGCTGCGCCTCCACGTCGTCGCGGTCGTAGCGGAAGTTCTTGAGCCTGCCGGGCGACGAGTACGCCTGCAGCGACTCGAGGAAGCCTTTGACTGCGTCCAGGTTGGTATGCAGATCGCCGAGGCCGGCCTGCTCATCGAGCAGGTTCCTGCCCCAGAAGTACAGCCCGTCGCGGATCGCCTGCTGCGCCGTCACCAGCCTGCTCACGAAGGCGGTCACCGCCTTCTGCAGTTCCTGAACCGGCTCCGCCTTGCCCTGTGTCACCAAGTGCGCCATGCCGGGGGTCAGAGCCAGCAGCTCGAACACGGCGCTCAGCGCCGGCACGTTCCACTCCTTGGGACGCTCCACATGCTTGAAGTTGGCGAGTTCCTCTACTGGCGTGGCCGCGAGGACTGCCACGTCGGTGGCATCGAGCTTCTTGCCCGGAATCGCGAGCACCAGGTCGCCGGAGTAGACCAGGCTCGCCAGCAACACGACCACCCATTCGGGCTCCAGCCGGTATGTGCCGGGCGCCAGGTACTCGACGTCCTGAACGGTGTGGATCAGCTCCGCGCGATTGAGAACCTGCCCTGCGCCCTTCTTGCGCAGCAGTTCCACGACGTGCCGGGCGTACATCGAGCGATCGGAGGCGAGCCGGTCGCCGTCGAGCAGTTCCAGGGCGTCGAGGACCTTTGCCGCCTGCTGCGTCTTTGCGGCGCCGGCAATCCACCGCAAGGCGTCGCGAACCGCCTGCGGGCGGCTCTTCGCGGTATGAAAGTCCGCAAAGGTGGGGTAGTGCGGCGCCTCGTTTTCGAAGTGGGCGGCCAAGGCGACAGAGGCGGCCGTGTTGACCATCTCGCTGACGTTGGCTCGCGCGCCGGCGCCGGTAAGGCCGCCCGTGATCCATTCCATCAGGGGCTTCGTTCTCCCCCGGTAGGTGACTTCGAACGCCGTGGTCATCCGCTCCTGCAGCCAGTTCGCCAGGTCCTGCAGGAAACCGCGCGCTCTCGTGTCGTACGCTTCCTTCGCGTGTCCTGACGCGCGAGATGCCAGGTCCAGAGCCGCGGCGCAACTCCTGAGCGCATGCCGGGCGGGCTCGTCCTGACCGGTGAGGCGAAAGAACACCTCGTCGGGCTTCTTCTGGTCCTGGAAGCGCGGCGGATCGTGAGGCTGGATGAAGTACAGGTAGAAGTCGCGCGGCGGAACGGCCGTCGACCGCTCGTTCGGCGCCCCGAAGAACAGGTAGCCCCGCCTGGACGCGTGACGTTCGCGCCACTCCAGCTCGTGCTCCCAGATGCGGTAGTGAGTGACGTAGGTCGTGTCCGTGCACTCCAGGACGCGCTTGAGCGCCTCGTAGTAGTAGCGGTCGAGCTGGGCGTCGTCGAGCGTCTCGGCGCGTTTCTCGATCAGGGCGTCGTAGTCGTCGGTCTTCTTGAGGTCGAGGTAGTGCTGGCGGTTGTCGGCGTTGGCGGAGATGAACTGCCCGCTCACCGTCCTGCCGATCTCGCGCAGCACGGTTTCGACCTGCGTGAGCAGGTCGTCCGCCGGCTCGCCGCCGAGGTCCTCGATTCCCGGCTGGTACAGGCACAGACCGTCCCGCAGTTCCTCCGGCGTGGCGCCGAGCGGGGCGTGGATGTCCTGGTGGGTCAGGCGATGGACCGACAGTCCGTGGATGATCCGCACGGCCATCGGCCGGTAGGCCGGGCGGGTGAACGCCTGAGTGATGCGCGCCTCCAGCACCTGGCTGCAATCGATCACCGCCTTGACGTCGGGATCGGCGCGGAAGGCGGGATTCCCGCGCAGCGTGTCCCAGTAGGCGTCGTAGGCGATCAGACCGGGCCGGTCGAACGGTAGTTCGTGGTCGATGATCCGGTGCATGGCGACCGAGAGCGCTTTCAGGACTTCGCGCTTCTCGATGACCGTGATCTGCTCGAAGGTGTCGATGAAGTCCGGATGGACGGGAAACAGGCGGACGAATTCGTCCAGCCGCTCGTTCATGTTGCCGTAGAACCTAGTGAACGGCGCCAGATAGTCTCGGATCTGGGTGTGCTGATGGCCGCTCTTTCTGAGCAGGCGTTCGGAGACGACGAACTTGACGTCCGTGCGCGCGATCAGAAGCTGATCGAAACGATCCTTCACGCGGCGCAGGCTGTCAGAGACGTGGGCGAAGCGGAGGCTGTCGAAGATCGCCTCCTGCACGCCGGCCACGAAGCGGAAGCGGAGGTCCTTGCAGACTTCGCCCACCTCGCGGAGGAAGTTCAGGTCGAGGACCAGCTCCTGGTCTCTGCGGCTCTTGAGGTAGTCGAGCAACTCGTCGACCACGAGGAGGAGCCCCTGATCGGGGTACCGCGCGTGGAACGCGGCCATCATCTCCTCGAATGCCCGCTTGTGGTTGGGGATCGTGTCGCGAGGGGGGAACCGGTACTCGACGCCCCATCCGGCGAGCGCTTCTTCGAGCTGCGAGCAGACGAACGCCCGGAAGTCCATGGTGGTGGCGCCCAGCTCGGTGCGGGCAACCTTGAAGCGGCCGGCGATCCGGCGCGCCGCGGTCGCCACGTCCTGGTTACTGAGCGCGTCGAGCAGGTCGCCGCGTTCGGCCACGGCCGAGATGACGGACATCAGGTGCGACTTGCCGGTCCCGTAGTTGCCGACCACCAGGAATCCCTTGTTGTCGGCCGGCTCATCGAACTGGAGCTGGGGGATCAGCACTGCGGTGATCTTCTCGGCCATCTCGTCGCTCACCACGTAGGTGGCCACGAGCCGGTGGGCGGCCGACTCGTGGTCGGCGTCGCGCAACTGGACGACCGTCTCGATCGGCTCGAACTGAATCAGGTCGCGGTAGATCATCGTGCCTTGTCTCCGTTCACGTTACCGCCTAGCGAGGGCGATCACCAGACTGTCTTTTGGGTAGCGCCTGTACTCTGGATGGTCGGGTTCGGCGTAGCTCAAATAGCGGTTTTCCAGGGTGCCGTTCCACGCCACGACGATCGTCCGGTTGCGCGACGCGCGTTGCAGCAAGGCAAGAGGGTCCTGCTTGAGCGTCGGGTCGAACAGGAGTTCGGTGTTGTCGAGCAGCACCAGTGGCCGGTCGCCTCCGATCAGATCGTCCAGCATGCGGGGCACTGTCAGCAGCCGCTGGCGCGCGGTGAGATCAAGTAGCCGGCGGGACAGCTCTAGGTTGAGGTTCAGCACCGGCGCGTGGGCGTGTGCTGCCACCGCCCGCAACGTCGCAGTCTTCCCGGAGCCGCCAGGACCGACGACGAGAATCAGTCGGTAATACAAATTCGGGGCGGCCTCTATGTCGGAGAGGATATCAGCTACCAGATCGTCATTCATCTGCTTCGTAGTGTGGCGACGTCCATTGGGCTGTATTCAAGCGTCGCGTGAGCACCCTCGCGCAGCCGGAGGCCATCTGCTGTGTCGTCGGCTGCAGCGGTTATGGAGCCGACGATAGTGCCGCACTCCCAGCGGCGAGGATGGACTCGCTGTGGACGAGCGGCGTGCCTTACGCTTTTCGCAGTCACGCTCCCGGAAACCTCGATCCGCACGGGGGGCACCCTTAGGAGAAGAATGGCGCCGTCCTTGTCCACGGTTGGATGCGCCTGATCACCTGATCACCCACCAACTGACAGTTCATATCATGCTTAGCATAGCAAGTCCATGAAGCCGTCGTGCTCGATGGCGAGCCGCTCACCATGGTCATCGGTTTGGCCATGTCTGGGCAGGAGTCGCGCCGGGCGGCTCCTGCTATCAACGCTCTCTGATCTCGACGGAGTTGCATAAGTCAAGCGCTTGAGCAGGGTCAAGTGGTTCCATGTGCGCGAGCATGTTGCGAGCGTCCCGAAGCCGGCGAACCTGTTTCCTGATCATCGGTGGCGTGTGTGTTCGCTCAAGGTGACGTGCCAACTGGCCGACCTCGATATCCAGCGGATCGCTAACCCAATGTCCTTCGATCTCCACAGGCAGCTTCAAGTACCGGCGACACTGTGGTATGAGCCCAGCGCGCCACTCCTCGATGAGAGGCAACAGGACTCCCGCCTGAGCTGCCCAGACTCTCTGACGTACCTGTCGCGAGTCGCCAGAAACCACAAGCAGCGCTGAGTGGACTACCGGCTGTTCGCCTTGCCCGTCAACCGTTCCCAACTCCCAACGCCATGGTGTTTCCGTCGTCCATCCCTGGCTCCGAGCATATTCCCTCAACGTACTCTTGGGATATAACGCTTCCTCAAGGGAAACCGAGAGAAGTCGATCGGCGAGAAAGTAATCCCACTGCGCAACTTGGGCGACAGTGTGAGCCAGCAGGGCACGATGTTCGCGATGGTGGATGTTTGCGGGTGCATTCCACAGTGCGAAAACGAACAGGTCAAGCGAATCCACGACGCCGCAATAATCCCGACGGACGAGGGCCACTTCCTCTGGCGCCTCGTCAGTGACCGCCTCGCCCGCAAGAACGACGACGAATACGGTACGGCTCAGAAGCTCCACATTACGGCATGCCTCTGCGTACGCCAGCAAGACTCCTGACCAACTGGACCAATCGCGACTTGCGATACTGTCCATCCAGATCAGCCTGCCCTGGAAGGATGCAGTGTCAGCAAGTTCACTCATACTCCCGGCCCTGAGCGGGCTGACTTCCGGGCAAATCTGCCGGCGGAGAAAGTCTACAGGGTCGGAACCACCCGACGAGGCATCGATGGTGGTCCACTCGAAAAGCGAGTGCACTCGGTCCCGTAGTTCACGCTCCAGCCCTGGTGGGGTCCGGGATGGAAACCGCGCAATCACGTTCAAGCCGTCCCGAACGGCATGCTCAATGCGATCGACGAATGACGATGGGCCACGGAGGCTCCAAAACTTCACCCCTCAAAGCGCAGAGGAAGCAAGCAGCCGCGCTACGACTCCATCCGGTTGCCAGGAATTCTCTTCTACTCGCCGCACGAGATGGAGCAACTCGGCCCACTTCAAGACCCTCTGAAGGGAGTCGGCGTTGATCCCCTCGTCGTCAACGACCGTCTCAAGTCCCTCGAAGTCCGCTTCTCCGAGTTGGGCAAGGCAAAGTAGCACGTTCTTTCTCACGGGATCGTCCAAGCCAAAATCGCGCAGACAATCTGCTATTGAGTGCGGATCAATCATTCCCCTATCCAGGTAGTCAAGGCCGCTCGCCAGACCCTTATCCCGAACCAGATCGTAGAGCCGCGTAAGCAACATCGGCCAACCGCCGGTGCGGCCTATCACGTCCCTGCGTACGTCCCGCGTGTCTTGGAATCCCACATCCTCCATCCACTGGCGCAAGAACTCCTCCTTCCACGGACGCAGTGACACCCACTGAAGCCCTCTTGGGATGAGCTCTTCCAATGCAGACAGGAGTTGAAAGAGGTGCGATGGATCAGCCATAAACAGAACTCTTGCATACCTGTCTTCGCTGCGGAGTCGTTGGACACTTTCCAAAGCTCGTCCAACCCAGTTTTCGCTCCAGGGGACCTTGTCGGGGACGGCATAGATTGTCGTGCCCTCGGTCCTCCGATCCAGATGCCGGTCAAGTTCTTTTCCAAACCCCAAGTGGTCTGAAGATTCCGTAAGCTCAACATAGGAGTCACTGGCTTCACGCTGGCTCAAGAAGCGTAGCACATGGTCGTAGCCGGAAGATTTGAGCCCGCACACTACAGAAACGCCATTACTATTTGCGCGCAAGCGTCCTTCCTGATCATATGTCAACGGGCTGCGGGATGGGACGTCTGAGTTCCGTGGATCATGCGCCCTAAACGACGCCGATTGGAACTGTTGTGGCAACTCGCGGTCGCGAAGGAGGTTGTGTTCGATCTCTTCAGCCGTTCCCATGAACGGAAGGACGTTGGGATTGCGAAGCGTGTACTGGTAGTCGTCGGCCTTGCGCAGCACTCCCAAGCCTACCATCTCGTCAAGAAGCGACCGAAAGAGGTCGGTGTATGGCTCAACGTCCTCAAATCCATTCGGCCACCAGTATCTGGTGATGTTGTCGATTTCGCGATAGTCCAATCCCTTGCTGAGCACTGTTCTCTGCAGGTTGCACTCATGCGCGATCGCATAGGCCACCACTTCATAGCGTGGGTCGAGTTGCAGAGTCATGTGAAATCTCTGACGAATCATATCACGAAGGTGGGTGCTTTGATATGTCTCGTCGACGACGGCCTCGCCGATTTCATAGAGTGGACCGCCCTTGATCCGTCGGGCGCACATCGACTTGACGAGTTCGGAGCAATAGAGTTGTATCAGATTGGGATAGTAATTGGTCTGCGCGAGGATTCTGGTTACAAGATTGTCATTCTCGAACCGATATCCGGAGGCGAGAAGCGGCTCGCGAATCAGCGCTTCGGCGTCCCGCCAAAGCGGGCTCACCTGAATGGGCTGACCGAAATGGCCAAGGGGATGGTTCGAATACTCGACGGTGCGCAGCACGTTGTGGAGTCCAGCGAATACCACCTTAATGGAACGGGAAGTCTGGTCCATCAGGGTCTTCAGGCGCGATGACTCCCGGTATCCGGTGCCAGCGCCGGCCCCGATTTCGCGGGCGTCTATCTCCAGAAACCGGTCTGCCTCATCCAGCAGTAGGAGTAGGACCCGGCCGGAGGAACTGTGGAAGTAGTTCGTAAGAAAGTCTACGAACTTCTCTACGCGATCTCTGACGTTCGGATTGGGCTCTTTGATACGGTCAGGGATTGGGCAGTGTTTCGGATCCAACTTACGAAGCGCACGCCAAATCGATGGCCAAATGTCGGCCGCAGTGCGGTCCAGGCCGACTCCTGCTCCTTTGAGGTCAATCCAGATGGCATAATGTCCGTCGTTCGGACGATGCTCGCGCCTCTCGACCGCTCTGAGCAGGGCGGTCTTGCCGAGTTGACGTCCGCCATAAATGAAGCAAGAACCATTAGGATCGGCGATTTGCCGCATCTCATCTTCTCGCCCATAGAACATCTCGGGCGGAACCAACCCGGCCGTCGTTACATATGGCTGCGCGTAGGTAAACGGTATTGTACAGGCGAAGAGAACCGGGACGCGCGAGTGACGCTCACCACACAGAAACACGAGCAACAACTCGTCAATCACCAGGATGCTCCGCAGTCGCTTGCGAGCAAGAACCGCTACCCCTTCCCTTTGTGCCTTAGTAAGACGGCCGAAATAGAGCAAGATGGTAGCTGCGCGCCGCGGACTTTCATCGGCATGTTGTAGCATGTCTTCCTCTGTCGGACGGTCCCACAGAAACACGATCCGATAACGGCCGTCCGCAGCCGAGCCGAATACGGGGATGGGACAGCGTTCGCGGGTACGTGACGGAGCCGTCTGCACTTCCGCTTCTCCAACATTTCTACCGCTCCCTATGACGTCCACGTGCTGAACGACGAATCCCAATTCCGAAAACAACGTCGTGACGCGTTGCGGTGCCGAATTGTCGAGGCGCTTGGGACGTTCGAGTTCAAACCACGCTTGTAGCATCCGCTGTGCGGACTTGCGCCGCTCATCTGGAAGTTGGTTGAGCGGCATTCCGCCAAACTCGGGGGCGGTGGCGATGAGGTCGCGGACGGCCGAAGGCTTCCCCAAACTCTCGAGAGCGGCGTGTATCGCTTCGCACCGTTCGGGGTAGAAATCGCGGAATATTTCTCTTTGCGGCTCCGGTGATGGGTCAGGCGATGACGAGCCGGTACGAATCTGGGCGATTAGCTCGTTGGCTTCGACGGTTTCTCCGGCGGCGATCAGGGCGGATATGCGCCTATGTTCGTCACTACTGGTAGGAAGCTGAAGCTCGGCGGCGTCCTGCGTAGCCTTGATGCGATGATCGTCTGCAGCGGCGTTCAAACGATCGATCATCTCGCGTAGTGTGGATCTATCGTGGTCAAAAGTAGTTTGCCGATTGTTGGTCGACTGCCGCTCCATCTCAACGAGAACAGCGTCGTGCTCATCTCGTTCGCGATCGGAGATGTGTCCGCGCGCCAGTGAGATCGCCACCCTGGTTCTCGTGTCGTCAATATGGTTACGCAGTTTTTGCCGTTCTGAAGCGAAGGCCGCATTCCAAGACTCCCGGAGATCGGTTGTGTCATCGTCTTCGTGGGTCTCGATCCACTCGATGATCCGACGGGAGGTGCCGAAGTCCTCTGTGGCTAGGCGGCGATGGAATGACTCTCGGAGGGTCTCTGGAGCAGTGGAAACGAGGGCATGCAGCGCGTACGTCAGATCGCCCTCTGGAAGACCGTTGCTGTCAACAGGGATTGCAGGGAAGTGGAGCAACCCGAAGCCGATTATCGCTTTGGGATCGGGTTCATGATCTGGGAGGATTTCGAATAGCTTGCGGAATCGATCGATAGCGTAGATAGCGGTGCTCGCTGCGGCGACCAACATGCGCGATGTGCTGCTTGACATAAGCGCGTGGAGTTGGTCGGAAGCGGGCGGTCCCAAGTGGGTAACGTGATGACGTAGGCTCGTCAGGGTCTGCGTGATAAAACTTGACTGGGATGGACGAGTCCGGAGCAGATTGAGATGGCGATCTGCGAACTCGACGGCGCGTCGAGCATGGTCGTAGAGTTGCTCCAATGCACCCGCGTGGATGTCCTTTCCGTGCTGTCGCCCGATTGTTTTTCGGTCGGTGGTTCGGACCAACGTACGAAAATCCTTCTTGTGGGTCAGGTGGTCTCGTGTTCTTGTGATGGATTCGGTTTCGGCGGTGCAGGATATGATGAGGTCGATCATGCTCGCGATCGGGCCGTCGGGGCTCAGCCATCGTTGCCAGACGACGGTTGCGGGGGCGTACTTCATCGTCATGTGCAAGGCGTTGCGGCGCCATGCTTCAGCCTCGGCCATTAATCGGTCACGGTGCTGCTGCCACGCAGTTTGAGAAGTAGCGGTCTCCAGCGCGGTGGAATCGACGCGCACATTCTGAAGATTCCGGCTCTCGCCGGTGATCGCCTGCGTAAGTTGGTAGACGGCTGCCAATCGCTCGCTCGGCTGCAGGGCTGCGAGCACCGAGTACGCACCGGTGTGCGGTGAAAGCAGGGTAGGACGCAGAGTGGCTGCGAGCGCGAGCACTACGTAGAGATCGCGAGCATCATCGGTATGTCCTAGGCTATCCGGCGATGGGAAACGCGCGAGGACACTCTTCATCTCGGACGCAATGGCGCCGTCGGGGTCGGTCAGGCGATCGGAAAGCATGGCTGCCTCTAGGAGGGCGATCGGCGGTTGGCCGATATCCATGTTGAGTGAAGTGAGCAAGCGGCCGACCTGAACGGCGTAAGCAAGTCGAGGAGGAGTCTCGCTAAGGGCTTCCGTGATTCGATCCATGGCGCGAGTCGTGAGGGGGTCTTCCTTCGCTTCGTCGTCGGATTCTGTTTGGTCGGCTACGGTTTCTGGGGAAGGGCCCGACTCAGCCACATCGTCAATTGGCTCTACTGCGGGCTTGGGAATCGCCTCGTCGCGGGAGGAGTTATCATCAATGGCAGGGACGACGGAAGCACCGGCGGGTGGTTCGTGAGGTCGGTGCTCGGTCGGCGGTGCCGCCTCCGTAGTCGATTTCGCAGCAGTGGAGAGTGAGTGAGCGAGTTCGGCGTCGGAGGCATCCGGGGGAAGGGTGGATGGCGGTTCTGGCTCCGTCGGCGCCAGTTCGGTCTTATTGGGGACGGCGTCTTGGGAACGCTGCGGTCGCGAATCAGGGGGAGCCATCTCGAACGCTGCTCCCAGCGGAGAAAGATCGCTGAGTAACTGGCGCTGCGCTTCGCGTTGGTTCCGGCGCAGAGCGTGGATTTTCGTTTCGGCCTCTTCAATCAACTCTTCGTGGCGGTGGCGAGCGGCAAGAGAGTCATGCGGCGCCTGCGCAGACAGAGAGCCATGTTGCTCGACTGCATCAGAGAGCGTGGTCGCATAGTCGCGGACGGCCTGAATCGCGAGGGGAACCTGCTCGTTAAGTCGGTCGAGTTCAGCACGGATCTGATCGACGGACAGCGACTGGTGTGCTTCCTGCCATCCGGCGCGGACTTGATTTCGCTCGGCTTCGCCGAGCCACGAGAACTCGGGGTCGCCGTCCATGTCTTGCAAGAAATCCTCCACGCGGGACGGCAACTGATCGAAGACCATGGATATGCAACGTTCGCTCACAAGCGGCTCGATCGCTACAAGATCGTCGACGACACCTTTGATCTGGGGAAGGACATCGACCACGGGAGGGGACCCCCCAGCCCTGGCGGACAAAGTCTGGAGCGATTCGCAGAGGGCGCTCCACCGCACGAGTACATCCGCGACTGGGGCGGTGTCGGAACTCTCGTTCGCATCGAGGAGGTCACGGAACTCGGTCGCCAGATCAGGCACGTCCGTGATAGCGGCCCGGACTATTCGTTCATCATCAACAATGGTCGCAACGGCGAATATCACCAATGTGAGGTCGGTGCGTTGGCCGGGAGGGAGTGCGTTCCATCTGTTGGTACTTAGACGAGCTCGAATGTTGGACCAAACAAGTGCTACGAAGTCAGCCGACGCAACCCTATCGTCCAGATGCTTGACCAGATCGGGCCACTCGGCAAAAACCTCAGCACATCGCGTCGAGTCAGGTGCGGAGAAATCGTAGTCGTTTAGGTATTGGACCAGAACACGATGCTCAAGAGATGGTAGCATCCGAGTCAGTCCCTTCTCATTCCCGGACTTGACTCGTGAAAAGACGGCCGACCAATGATCGTAACGGCGATTCTTATCTTGGTAGAGATCGAACAATAGTTGCCGGTCACGGTCGCTGGAGCTCAGTCGGCTGCTCGGTTTCCTCTTTGGGAACCCGGAGACGTGTTTCTTCGCGGTCTCTATCAGTCTCTTGCAGGAATCCCGACTCAGGCCGAGTATGGCTTTAAGCCGTTCGAAGCCATCAGGCTCAATGGCTATGCAGTGGGGAAGGCCGTCGCGAAGTTGGTTCGTTTTCTCAACGGTTGACATGGAAACCTCCTTATATCGGACGCTGCTCTCCATTGATTGGTTTTGTGGTGAGCACCTCGCGGAGGCGGCGGGCGACCTGTTGGGGCTCGCCGGGCTGCAGGGTCATGGGGTCGGCGAACATGCCGCCGTCCCAGCCGCCCATGGTGATACTGGGGGCGCCGTCGCGGAGCGGGGCGGTGTAGGCGTCGGCGGTACGGTCGCCCAGGAGTTCGATGCGGACGCGCGGGACGCCGCCGGGGAAGAAGAGCTGGTCGCCGTCGTCGACCGTGGCGCGCACGCCGTCGATCCCCTCCAGCGCCGCGACGATCAGCTCGGCGTCGGCGCGCCAGCGGCGGTAGTCGTCCTCGTCACTGCCGTCCAGGAAGAGCTCGACGGCGGCCAGCAGGCCCATGAGCTCTTCCTTGCCCACCTTCATGCCGCGGCCCACGGAACTGGCCGGCGAGCCGTTCATGCGCGCCGCCTCGATCAGCTCCGCCTTGCCGACCACCAAGCCGCTGGACTGCGGGCCGCGCAGGCCCTTGCCGCCGGAGAACACCACCAGGCCGGCGCCCAGGCGGACCGGCTCGGTCAGGTTGGAGCGCGGCGGAAGCTGCGCCGCCGCGTCGACGATGACCGGGATGCCGCGCGGTTCGGCCACGGCGACCACCTCGGCGAGCTGCTCCAGGGTCTGCTTGCCCAGGTAGTGGAGGACCGCGGCGGTGTCGTCGTCGAGCGCCTCCTCGATGGCGGAGGTCGGGCAGGACTCCTTGCTGCCGACCCTGACCAGGACGCCGCCGGTGGCGGCGATCACCTGGAAGAGGTAGTCGTGCGCGTCCACCTGCGGGATCACGAAGCGGTTGCGCCAGCCGTCGGTGAAGGGCAGCCGCTGCACGCGCTCGGCGTCGGTGCCGGTCAGGCAGGCGGCCGCCGCCTGCTGCACGCCGCTGGCCGCGCCGCAGGTGACCAGCGCGCCCTCCACGCCGATGCGGCGGGCGAGCCGCTCGCCGATCCGCTCCTGCAGGGTCTCGAGCGAGACGAAGCTCCCGGCCGCCTGGCGCATCGCCTCCAGCACCGGCTCCGGCATGATGCTGCCGCCGACGGAGGTGCCGGTGCCGCGGCAGTTGATGAACGGCCGCACGCCCAGGTCGGCGTAGGTGGTCGGTCGGCTCAATAGACCCGCTCCAGCTCGCCGACCGGCACCTCGATCAGCACCGGCTCGCTGCCGGCGAACGCGCGCTCCAGCTCCTGCCGCAGCGCCGTGGGGTCCTGTGCCCGCGCGCCGCGCACGCCGAAGGACTCGCTCAGGCGGACGAAGTCCGGGTTGCGCAGGTCGACGCCCACCAGCCGGCCGCCGAAGTCTTCCCGCTGGGAGCGCTTCACGTTGCCGTAGGCGTTGTCGTTGAACACCACCACGGTCACGGCGATGTCGTGCAGGACCGCGGTGGCCAGCTCCTGGATGTGGTACATGACGCCGCCGTCGCCGCAGCAGGCGACCACCGGCGCGTCGGGCCGCGCCACCTTGGCGCCCATGGCGATCGGCAGGGCCGCGCCCAGGTTGCCGCGCGGGTCGAAGTAGGTGTCGGGCGCGTAGACGCGGTAGTAGTTGCGGCTGTAGTAGCCCATCTGGTTCATGCCGTAGGCGAGCACGCCGTCGTCGGGGATGGCCGCGCGCAGCGCCTCGATGTAGGAGCGCTGCGGCTCGAGCTGCTCGCCCTCGCCGAAGCGCACGCCGTTGAGGGCGGCGATGGCCGCGGTCGGATCCTCGGCGCGGCCGGGGCTGACCAGTCCGGTGAGGGTCTCCAGGGCCCCTCGTGCGTCCGCTTCGATGGCCAGCGCCTGGTCGGCGGCCAGCGCGTCAGCGTCGAGGTCGATGCGGATCACCCGGTCGGCGTCGACGCCGAGCAGCCCGGCCGGCCCGTACTGGGTGCCGACCGCCAGGACGACGTCCCGCGACTGCGCGAACTCCACCAGCGGCGCGTAGGCGCGCAGGGAGTGCCCGAGCGCCAGCGGGCTGCGGTCGGAGATAGCGCCCTTGCCGGCCGTGGTGGTGGCCACCGGCGCCGGCAGCCGCTCGGCCAGCACGGCGAGTGCCGCGGAGGCGCCCGAGCGGTGGACGCCGGTGCCGGCCAGGATCAGCGGCCGCTCGGCGTCGGAGAGCATGGCGGCGGCCCGTTCGAGCGCGGCAGGGTCGCCGGCGGGCGGCTCGCTTCTGACCGGCGGGGCGATCGCGACCTCCTCCTCCTGTGAGAGCACGGTCGCTGCGACTTCCAGGTAGACCGGCCGGGGGCGTCCGGAGCAGGCCGCCCGTACCGCCTCCGGCACCTTGGCCGCCACGTCGGCGGGGCTGGTCGCTTTCCCCGCCCACTTGGTGATCGGCTCCAGCCAGTGGCTCGATGACGCGCCCTTGAGGCGGTCCTCGGGCGAGCCTGAGATGACGATGATGGGCGAGGAGGAGCGCAACGCGGTCGAGACGCCGCCGGAGGCGTTGAACAGGCCGGGCCCCGGCACCACCAGCGCGCTGGCAGGCCGGTTGCTGGCGCGCGCGTAGCCGTCGGCCATGTGCGTGGTCGGCTGCTCGTTGCGGCAGGAGACGTAGCGGATGCCGTCGGTGTCGAAATAGGCGTCGACCGCCTCGTACTGGCCGGCGCCCGGCACGCCGAAGGTGACGGCCACCCCCTGCGCGGCCAGCGATCGCACCAGCGCCTGGCCGCCGTTCATGCGTCGTTTCATCGGTTGCTCCGTTGTCGGGTATTCCTTGTCAGGTAGCGAGTCAGGTATGCGAGGCCGCCGCGGCGTCGGCCGATCCGGCCGCGTTGAGCGGGTAGACCCTCGGAAAGACCGGGCCGGAGAGCTGCTCGCCGTCGGCGACGGTGATGAACTGCTTCATGATGTGGTCGTTGGCTGCCACGTAGCGGGTGGTCTCCGGCATGTAGTGAAAGGCGATGGCGCGCCTCGGCCGGCCGGACCGGTTCGGGAAGGATGCGTGCCAGGTCAGGCCGTGATGGAAGTGGACGTGGCCCTTGGCCACCGGGCGCGGCACCTGCCGGATCGCGTGGCCGCGGTACTCGGCCGGCAGCTCGCAGTCGAAGTGGATGTCCTGGTGGAGCTCGCGGGCCGATCCCCAGCGGTGGGAGCCCGGGACCATCCACATGCAGCCGTTGCCTTCGTCCACGTCGTCCAGGGCCACCCATGCCGACATCTGCACGTGCGGGGTGAGCACCGGCCACGCGGGCGAGTCCTGGTGCCAGGAGGTGGTGCCGCCGACGTCCTTCGGCTTGTACTGCACCTGGTCGTGCCAGATCCGCAGCTCCCGGGCGCCGGTCATGCGGGCCACGTCGCCCACGATCGACGGGTTGCGGCTCAGACGGGCGAACGCGTCGCTAGCCTGCCAGATGTTGACGATCTGCCACACCGGCCGGCCCTCGTTCTTGGACAGGTCGCTGCAGCGCACCGGGCGGCGGCCGTCGGGGAAGTCGGTGGTGGTCAGGACGCGCTCCAGCTCGCCGCGCAGTTCGTCGACCTGGGCATCGTCGAGCACGCGGTCGCCCAGGACGAATCCCCGGTCCCGGAACTCCCGTACTTGTGCCTCGCTCAGCATGACGACGCAGTATACGCGGGGGCGGCTCAGCCCATGAAGCCGCCGCCGTTGATGTCGATGGGCGCTCCGGTGATGTAGCCCGCGGGCTCGCTGGTCAGGAAGGCCACCGTCTCGGCGACCTCCTCCGGCGTGCCCAGGCGCGAGACCGGGAAGCTCTCCTCGTACGCGGCGATCCGCTCCGGCGTGACCGTGCCGCGCACCATCTCCGTGTCGATGAGCCCGGGACATACCGCGTTGACGGTGATGCCGTGCGGGGCCAGCTCCTTGGCCAGCGCGCGTGTCAGGCCGAGCACGCCGTGCTTGGCGGCCGTGTAGTGGCAGCCGCCCAGGGTGCTGACGGTGCGGCCGGCGGTGGAGGAGAAGTGCACGATGCGGCCGTAGCCGCCTTCGCTCATCGGCCCTGCGACCGCCTTGCTGACCAGGAACGACCCCTTGAGGCTGACGGCCACCACGCGGTCGAACTCGTCCTCCTCCAGCTCGAAGAAGCCGGTGCGCAGCATGATGCCGGCGGCGTTGACCAGGATGTCCAGCCGGCCGTGGCGGTCGACCGCGGCCGCTACCGCGCGCTCCACGTCGGCCGCGCGGGTCACGTCGCCCGGGCACGCCAGCCCGTCCAGCTCGGCTGCCAGCTCCTGCAGGGGCTCCGCCTGCCGGTCGAACACCGCCACCGCGGCGCCGCCGGCCGCAAGCCGCCGCGCGCATGCCGCGCCCATGCCCTGCGCCGCTCCGGTGACCAGCGCCACCTTGCCTTGATGATCACGTCTCATGCCGCCTCCCTCTACTGCGCGCAGGCTACCCCTCGGACGGTCCCGGCGTCAGGCCGGTGCCGATCGCGCGGGCCGGCAGCGCCGCGGCCGGTCCGCTATGCTTCGCCGCGATGGGACCGACCAACGTGCTGGTGATGTTCTGCGACCAACTCCGGCGCGACCTGCTGGGCTGCTACGGGAACCCGCTGGTGCGCACGCCCCACCTCGACGCGCTGGCGGCCGAGTCCGTGGTCTTCGACCGCGGCTACACGCCGGTGGCGATCTGCTCGCCGGCGCGCGCCAGCCTGATGACCGGCCTCTACCCGCACGGCCACCACCTGTTCAACAACTCCACCCCCGAGTACTCCTACTGTCGCCACCTGCCGCCGTCGGTGCGCGCCATCCAGGACTGGGCCGCGGCCGAGACCGACTGCCAGACCGCCTACTTCGGCAAGTGGCACATCGGGCCGGCGGAGGACCTGTTCGCCAGCGCCTTCGAGCACACGCAGCGGCCGGGCACGCAGGCGGGTGGGGATCCGCCGTTCCTGGACAGCACGCAGTGGCACCCGTCGACCGACTACTGGCCGATGGTGCGCTCGGTGGAGCCCGGCCACACCGGCACCGTGGACGTGCCGGTCGACGAGTTCCCGGACGGACTGGCCGCTCGCTACGCGAGCGACTTCCTGGGCAGCCGCGACCCCGACCGGCCGTTCCTGCTGTTCTGCGCGTTTCCCGGCCCGCACGGCCCGTGGCTGGTGCCGGAGGAGTGGGGGCTGCGCTACGACCCGGCCGACATCCCGCTCTGGCGCAACCGCTTCGACGACTTCAGAGGCAAGCCGATCTACCAGCGCAAGCTGGCCACGCTGGAGAGGAGGCCGGAGGGTGCCGGCAAGCCGCGCTCCGACGACGAGTTGCGCCGCGCGCTCGCCTGCAACTTCTCCTACATCGAGCTGATCGACCACCTGGTCGGGCGGCTGCTCGACCGGCTGCGGGAGCTCGGCCTCTACGACTCCACGGCGATCGTGTTCACCGCCGATCACGGCGACATGGCCGGCTCGCACGGCTTCGCCAGCAAGGGCGCCTACATGTACGACGAGATCTACCGCGTGCCGATGATCGTGCGCGTGCCGGGAGCCAAGGCGCGGCGCGCCGAGCGCGAACCGGTGAACCTGACCGACGTGACCTGTACCGCCGCTCACCTGGTCGCCGGGCGGCCGGTCGCCACCTTCGGCTCCGGTCCGCTGCACGGCGAGTCGCTGGTGGACTTCGTGCGCGGTTGCGCCCCGTGGCCTCGCCCCGCGCACTTCGCGCAGTATCACGGCGACTGGTACGGTCACTACTCGTCGCGCATGGTGACCGACGGAGACTGGAAGCTGGTGTGGAACCTGACCGACCGCTGTGAGCTGTACGACCTGCGCGCCGACCCGGACGAGCTCCACAACCGGTTCTACGAGAGCGGCGACCGCCGCGTGGACGAGGCCCGGCGCCGCTCCTTCGAGCTCCTGGCGGCGGAGGCCGCGCGCTACGGCGACGCGCAGCTCGATCTGCTGGCACCGGAGCTGGAGCTCGCCGCGGCCGGCGAAGGAGGAGGCTGGTGAGGCTGCTGTTCATCGACCGGCGTGACCTGCCGGTGGTATGGGGCCACACGCGCATCGAGGCGACGCCGCTCCGGCAGATGACCGACCTGTGCGCGCCGCCGTTCCAGATGGCGCTGGCGACCGAGGGCGCCGGCGGCGGCTGGGACGTGCTGGGCTACCGCTGCGGCAAGCGCACGCCGTGGCAGCTCTGGCGCGCGAGCACCGCCGACGGCAGCACCTTCGAGGACGCGCGGGTCGTCCTGGACTCGAACGACTACACGCTGCCCGAAGGCACGCATTGGCAGCACGTCGCGACGGTGAGCTACAGCGCGGAGCAGGAGCGCTTCCTGTGCCTGAAGAACGCGGAGGTGCCGGAGGGCTTCGCCACCTACGCCTTCGTAAGCCGCGACGGCGAGTCCTGGGAGGAAGCGCCGAAGCGCCCGGTCTACACCGAGGGGGACCGCTGGGGGGCGATCTGGAGCAGCCCGGCCGGCCGCTACATCACCTACAACAAGGGCTGGCTGCGCTGCGACCACAAGCGCGTCAACGAGCTGTTCCTGGACGCGCACCGCACGGTCTGCATCCGCTCCAGCCCGGACGGGCTCACCTGGAGCCCGTCGGCGCCCAACGCCTACAAACTCGGCATGCGCTGGGCGCGGGGCATGCGCAAGGTCGGCGGGCCGCTGGTGCCGCGCGAGTTCCACGTGGCGCCGGACGCCGACGATCCGCCGGACCTGGAGTTCTACGCCGCCTGGCCGTTCACGTACGCGGGGCGCTACTTCCTCAACGTGCTGACCTACTGCGGCAGCTTCCTGCCCAACGGGCTGCCGCCCATGCGCCCCGACGGCCACGGGCCGGGCACCCTGGGCCACGAGATGTGGGTGAGCGACGACGGGCTCACCTGGGAGCGCCCGTTTCGCGGACAGGACGTGGGCACGAGCATCCTGGCCGGCCCCATCCAGGCGGCCGGCAAGCTGCTGTTCTACCTGCGCGACCAGGTCTGGGGCGTGCCGGAGGACCGGCTGACCAACGTCAGCGCCCGCTCCAACGGCCTGTTCGAGACGCGCACCTTCACGGTCCCGGACCGGCCTCTGCGGCTCAACCTGCAGTTGCCGGGAGAGGGCTTCGGCAACGACAACAACGAGTCATACCTGATGGCCGAGCTGGTCGACGACCGCGACCGCGTGATCGACGGCTACGACCGCAACGCCTGCCTGCTGCAGGGGCCGATCGACGCCACCCGGCTGGAGCTGCGCTGGCAGGGCACCACCTCCGAGCCGCTGGCCGGCCGGCGGGCGCGGCTGCGGTTCTGTTTCCGCGGCGCGCGGATCTTCGCGGTCACCGCATGAGCACAACCGAGTAAGGAGTCCACGATGCAAGCGGCACACGTCACCGCACCCGGCGCGGTCCGGGTCGACACCTTCCCCGATCCCGATCCGGAGGCCGGCCACGCCGTCGTCCGGCCCGAGCTGATCTCGATCTGCGGCAGCGACCTGCTCGCGGTCTACGGTCAGCCGGACGATGCCTACCCGCTGAACCCCGGCCAGAGCGGCCACGAGATCATCGGCGTGGTGGAGGCGGTCGAGTACCGCGGCAAGACGGTCTTTCCGTTCGAGCCGGGCGAGCGCGTGCTGGCGACGCCGTCACCGCACGTGGGCATGGCCGAGCGCTTCCCGATCGGCCTCGACGCGCTGGTGCGGGTTCCCGAGGGGGTGCCGGCCGAGCGGCTGGCGATCGCGCAACCGCTCGGCACCGTGATCTGCGGCTGCAACAAGCTGCGCGACGTGGCCGGCGCCACCGTGGCCGTGGTCGGGCAGGGCGGCATCGGCCTGCTGTTCGACCGGATGCTGCGCCGCATGGGAGCCGGAACCGTGATCGGCCTGGACCTGGTCGAGGCGAGGCGCGCCGCCGGCCTGCGGTTCGGCGCCGACCACGTGATCGACGCCGCCTGTGACGACGTGCCGGCGGCGGTGGCGGAGGCGTCCGGCGGGGTCGAGCCGCAGATCGTCATCGAAGCTGCCGGGCAGCCGGCGTCGATCAACCTGGCCGTGGAGCTGGTCCGCCCGTTCGGGCAACTCCTGCTGTTCGGCGTACCCAAGAAGCCGGCCTTCGAGTTCTCGTACCTCACGTGGTTCCGCAAGCGGCCGCACACGCAGTCCTCCTCGATCAGGGACGGCACCGGCTCCGCGCCGTACGAGCTGGCGCTCAACCTGATCGCCCGCGGCGACGTCGACGTCGAGGGGCTCATCTCGCACCGGCTGCCGCTGGCCCGAGTGGCCGACGCCTACGAGCTGGCGCGCACCTGCGCCGACGGGGCGCTGAAGGTGGCGGTCGACTTCCGCGAGGGCGTCGAGGGCGGCGCATGACCCTGCGCTTCTGCCACGCCGACGACGTGCAGAACGTCTGGGGGCACACCACCATCGGTGCGTCACGGCTGCGCAAGCTCGCCGACTGCGAGCCGCCGCCGTTCCGGGTGTCGTTCTGCCGGCCGCATGCGGGAGGCGGCTTCGACGTGTTCGGCGTGCGCGGCGCCAAGGGCATCCCGTGGCAGGTGCTGCGCGCCGATACCGACGACGGCGCGGTGTTCCGCGACGTGCGCGTGGTGCTGGAAGGAGCGGACCTGCCGAAACCCGCCAACTCGGAGTGGGCGCACACGGCGACCGTCAGCTACAGCCCGGAGCAGGAGCGCTACCTGGTGCTCAAGAACAGCCGCGACTACGGCGGCAGCTTCGACACGCACGCGTTCGTGTCGGGCGACGGCGAGCGCTGGGAGCCCAGCCCGCACAACCCCGTATACCGCGAGGGCGACAACTGGGGGGCGATGTGGAGCCCGGCCGCGCGCCGCTTCATCTGCTACAACAAGGGGGTCGTCCGCGAACCGGACAAGCCGCTCAACGAGCTGATCCGCGACGGCATGCGCACGGTGTCGGTGCGCACCAGCCCGGACGGGCTCCGCTGGACGCCGGATGACCCCAACGACTTCGCCAACGGCATGCAGCCGGGGTTCGACTTCTCAGGCGTTGCGGAGATGAAGCGGCTGGGCGGGCCACTGCTGGCGCGCGAGCACCAGATCACGCGCGACGAGCTGGACCCGCCCGACCTGGAGTTCTACGTCGCCCGGCCGTTCCTGTACCGGGAGACCTGCTTCCTGCAGGTGCTCAACTACGTCGGCAGCTTCATGCCGCCGGGCATCGCGCCGATGCGGCCGGACGGCCACGGGCCGGGGATGCTGGACACCGAGTGGTGGGTCAGCCGGGACGGCCTGCGCTGGGAGCGGCCCTTCCGCGGCATGCACGCAGGCTCCGTGGTGATCTCGCACAACCCGATGGCGGTGGACGGGATGCTGCTGTTCCATCAGGGGGACGAGATCTGGGGGATCGGCGAGGATCGGCTGACGTTCGTGGAGACCGTCGCCAACGGCGTGTTCGAGACGCGCACCTTCACCCACGGCGGCGGCTCGCTGTGCCTGAACGCGACGGTGCCGGCGCCGGGCGTCGACAACGGCGACAACCGCGCCTACCTGATGGCAGAGCTGGTCGACAGCGCGGACCGGGTGGTCCCGGGCTACGAGAAGGAGCGCTGTATCGTGCAGGGGCCGCTGGACGCGCAGGCGTTGCCGCTGCGGTGGGGTGACGCCACGGGAGCGGATCTGGAAGGCCGGCCGCTGCGGCTTCGCTTCTACTTCCAGGCCGCGCTCATCTACGCCGTCTCCAGCGGTCCTCACCACACCTGACCCGCACGGAGCGCGCCGTGCCCGGGGGCTGGGGGTCGTTCCTGACCCCGGACCTGTGGCGCCTGTTCGCCCATCAACTGCTCGACTCCGGGGCGATGCTGCCGCGCGTCATCGCGACCGGCTGGCTGGTGCTGGAGGTGACCGACTCGCCGTTCTGGGTGGGGGCCGTGTTCGGAATCGAGGGGCTGGTGCTGCTGTCGTGCGGCGGCCTGGGCGGCGTGCTGGCCGCGCGCGTGGAGCGGCGGCGCACGCTTGCGGCCGTGCAAGGGGCGCTGGCACTTGTGCTCATCGCGATCGCCGC
This sequence comes from Spirochaetia bacterium, assembly GCA_965208175.1. Classification (GTDB taxonomy): domain Bacteria; phylum Spirochaetota; class Spirochaetia; order SZUA-6; family Bin103; genus CATQHW01. Next base: position 1,972,123 of record CBDBOG010000003.1, read on the forward strand.
GCTGAGCGCGCTCGAGGTGCTGCGCCTCTGGCACCTGGTGGCCGCCGCGGTGCTGACCGGCCTGGCACGCTGCCTGCACCTCCCGCTGTCGACCGGCCTGCTGCAGCGGGCGGCCGGCCAGGGGCAGTTGATGCGGGCGATGGGCGCCAAGCAGCTCACGTTCAACATCGGCCGCATGGCCGGCTCGGCACTCGTCGGCGTGACCATCTCCGCCCTCGGGTTCGCCGCCGCCTTCCTGCTCCTGGCGGTGATCCGCGCCGGCGCCGCGGCGGTGCTGGCGCGGCTCTCGCCGGAGCTGGGCCGGCCCGCACCGGTCACGGGGCCACGGCCGGTGTTCCTGGACCTGGTGCGGCAACTCCGCTACACCCTGCGGGTGCCGCGCGTGCGCGCGGTGTTCGCGATGAGCATGCTGATGGAACTCTGCGTGTTCTCCGTCAGCTCGATGATGCCGGTACTGGCGCGCGACGTGCTGGGCGTGGGGGCCGGCGCCTTGGGGGTGCTGACCGCGGCCGGCTCGCTCGGCGCGATCCTGTTCGGGATGGTGATGACGGCGGCGGGCGAGCTGCGCAGCAAGGGGTCGGTCGCCATGCTGGCGTGCCTGCTGTGCGGCGTGGCCCTGATCGGCTATGCGCTGTCGCGCTGGTTCCTGGTTTCGGTGGGGATCGCGGTGGTGCTGGGCGTGGCGATGATGGTCTACGACGTGATGCTCTTCACGCTGGTGCAGGTGACGGTGCCGTCGTCGCGGCGGGACCAGTCGACGGGACTGCTGGCGCAGACCTTCGGGCTCAACCCGGTCGGCTCGACCCTGGCCGGCGCGGTGGCGCAGGTGGCCGGCATGCCGGCGGCGCTGCTCGCGGCAGGCGGCATCATCGTCGCCTACGCGCTGGCCGTGCTCGCCCCCAGGCGCCGTCTCTGGGACCGGCCCGAGGCGCGCAAGCCGGGCTGACCGGAGGCGCAGCGATGCCTCATCTGGCTCAGAGCGAGCTCGACGGCCGCTCCGAGTGGTGAGGAACCTCTCGCGGAGCGAAAGCGCCAGCGCCCGCGTGTGCGCTTACTGGTCGATGGGTCCCACGACCTGCGGCGGCCGCACGACACGAGTGGGTGCCGTGGTAATCTGTAGCGGTACGGGGGAAAGCGAATGGCCACCTCTCTGCTGGCGCCGGCCCACGTCGACTATCCGAGTTCCGACGGCAGGCCGATGGCGGAAAGCGATCACCAACGTATGCCGCTGACCTACGCGGTGGACCGGTTGCGGCATCATTTTCGCGACCGTGACGACGTGTACGTATCGGGCAACCTGTTGATCTACTACGAAGAGGGCAACGTGGGCGCGCGGGTGGCGCCGGACGTGTTCGTGGTGGTGGGGGCGCCGAAACGGGACCGTTCGAGCTACCTGCTGTGGAAGGAACCGAAGGGGCCGGACTTCGTGCTGGAGATCACGTCGCGGAGGACGTACCGGGAGGACCAGGGGCGCAAGCGGGAGTTGTACCGTTCGCTGCGGGTGCAGGAGTACTGGCAATACGACCCGACGCAAGACTACCTGCGGCCGCCGCTGCAGGGGTTGGAGTTGATCGGGGAGGAGTATCGGAGGCTGCCGGGCAGAGCGCTGCGGGATGGCACGCTGGCGCTGGCCAGCCGGGTACTGGGGCTGGAGTTGAGGCTGATGGAGCGCGGGCTGAGGTTCCACGATCCGGCAACGGGGCAGGACCTGCAGGATCTCGCGGAGACTGACGCGGCACGGCAGCGAGCCGAACAGCAGTGGCATCAGGAGCGGCATGCCCGGCGACGAGCCGAACAGGAGCGGCAGCAGGAGAGGGCGGCGGCGGAGACGCGACTCGCACAAGAAGCTGCCGCCCGCGAAGCGGCGGAAGCACGGGTGGCTCGACTGGAGGCTTTGCTGCGTCAGGAGCCCGGCAGCGGTTCCGGGGGGAGCGGGTAAGGACCAGGCTGCTCAGGCGCCGTCGACCAGGCCGAGTTGCTGCGCCAGCTCGCGGAGCTCCCGCTGCAGCCAGGGAGGTGCGTTGAGGTACGGGGGCCGCACCACGGGTGAGTCGAACAGCCCCTTCCAGTGCAGGAGGTGCTTGCACACCGAGAAGGCATAGGGGTCCGGGGTGCAGTAGGCGATCATCGGCAGCATGCGGTGGTAGAACAGCCGTCGCGCCTCGTCCCACGCCTGCGCCTGCGCCAGGCGGTGCAATTCCACCTCGCGCTCCGGCATGAACGCCGCGCTGCCGGCCACGACGCCGTCGCTCCCGGAGACGTAGGCCGGCAGGGAGAAGGTGTCCCATCCGCAGATGTAGGCGGCCTGCGGGGCGGCCCGCTTGAGCTGGTCGAAGGCGTACACGTTGCCGCTCACCTTGACGGTCATGATCCGCTCGATGGACTCCACCAGCGGGAGAACCTCACCCGCCACGTCGAGGTTTCCTTCGTTGGTCTGGTCGTAGAGCATCACCGGGATCCGCTCGGCGACCTGGCTGAAGAAGCCGTGCAGGTCGCGCTTGCCGAACTTCTTGGTCATGGCGAAGTCGGCGCCGCAGCGGGCGGCCAGCTCGGCCGCGGGCACGCCGCGGTCCTCCTCCACGCTGATGATGCCCATGCCCACCGGGATGCGGTCGCGGACGTGCGCCAGGACCATGGTCAACACCTCCTCGATCTCCTCCAGGCTCTGTCCCTCGAACTCCCCGGCCTTGCCGCAGGCGACCACCGCCGCAACTCCGGACTCCAGGGCGAAGTCGAGCTGCCGGCGCATGCTCGCGGCGTCGAACCGCTTCCCGTCGGCCGTGAACGGCGTGAAGAGGAGCGTGACCACGCCCTTGACCGCCTGTCCGCTGTCGACGCTGCGAAGCGTCTGCGCCGGTGTGCTGGGTGCCATGTCGCTCACCTCCCTGGACCTGCCTCGGCGGCGCGGCGCACCAGTCCGTAGGGGGCTGTGCGCTCCCGGGTCGGTTCGGCGCCGGGCCAGCGGGCGCCGCTGCGCGCGGGCGTGAGCAGCAGCTTCAGCGTCTCCGCCAGCCGGGGTGGAAGTCCGTCACCTGCGCCGGCGATACGCGCCGCCAAGTACGCCGCGCCCACGTTGGAGTAGGAATTGCCGAGTCCGGAGAAGCCGGCCAGACCGTGGATCTGCCGCTCCGGATCGAACACGCCGATCGCCGGCAGCCCGTCGAACGTGAACGCCTGCAGCCCGCCCCAACGGTGAGTGATCGGCGCATCGGCCAGGTGAGGGAACAGCTCGGCCAGCAACGCCTGCAGGCGTCGCTGGTGGGCCAGGGTCGGCCGGAAGCCGGCGCTGCCGATGCGGGTGTTGCGGCGCCCGTCGGCCGCGTACTGCGGGAACAAGCTGTCCGGTTCGTCGCGGTTGCGGGCGCCGCCGAACAGCAGCCGGAAGCGGCCGTCGGCCTCGTTGACCTCGCGCCACCACGCGGTGCCTGCGGCGAAGCAGCCGCGGCAGGGGCGCTCGGTCAGAGGCGCGGTCACCAGCACCTGCCCGCGCTCGGCGCGCAGCGTGCCGGTAAGCGCCGGCAGGAGCTGGGGAACCAGCGCGTTGGTGGCCACGCACAGGTGGTCGGCGCTCACGCTCCCGTGCCGGGTGCGTACCAGGTGAGCGGCGCCGGAGGACTCCAAGGCAACGACCGGCGACTCTTCGAAGATGCGCACCCGCGGGGAACGCGCCACGGCGGCACCCAGCCCCACGACGAACCTGCCGGAGTGGAACTGCGCGTCGCGGTGGAAACGGATGCCGCCGGCGAACAGCGGGCTGCCGGTGACGGCGCGCGCCGCGGCGGCGTCGAGGTACTCGGCGGCAAAGCCGTCCTCCGCCATCAGGGACGCATCGCGCTGCAGGGGCGCAAGCGCAGCGTCCAGGTCGGCGTGGTCGCCGCGCACCAGCACGCACTCGCCTGACACCTCGTAGTCGCAGGAGATGCCGTGGCGGGCCATCTGCTCTTCCAGCAGGTCCTGGTTGTGGTGGCTGAGCTGGACCAGGGAGCGCGCCACGTCGCGGGAGCCCCGCGCCGCCATCTCACCGTAGGAGAGCGGCAGCCCGGTGACAATGCAGCCCTGGTTGCGCGAGGACGCGCCTTCGCCCACCTGCTTCGCTTCCAGCACGACACAGTCCAGACCGTGTTCCGCGGCGGCGTCGGCCACCTTCAACCCGGCTATCCCGGCGCCCACGATCGCCACGTCGGCGCGCACGTCGCCGGCCAGCGCCGGATAGCGGGGCCGCTCGATGTCCAGCCAGAAAGGCAGGCCGTAGCCGGTCAGGTCGATGTCGTGGGGCGCCATCAGCTCGCACTGTAACCGATGCCGGGCCGTTGGGGATGTGGACCGTTCGTGATCGTGGCGGTGCTCTGCTACAACTTGGTCGGCGACGGCGTGCGCGACGCCGCCGACCCGTTCGGCCACCGCTCACAGGGAGGCTACCCATGGCGGACACAGGAGCGATCTGGAGCGACCGGTTCCGGGACTGGGACCGCGTCTACGGGCGCCGCGGGGTGGCGCTGCTGCGCGAGCCGGCGCCGGTGCCGAGCTCGCCGCACCTGCGGGTGAGCCCCGCCGACCTGAGCTACGGGGTGCCGCAAGGGGTGAGCCTGCGCGAGCACGCGCGCAGCGAAGGCATCGACGTGGCCAGCCCGCACTTCCAGGAGCCTGCGACGCGCAACATCCGCTGCGGCTTCTTTCCGGTGTTGCGCGCCCTGCAGGACGGCAGCCTGCTGGCGGTATGGCGCGAGGCCAGCGCCCATGCGTTCTGCTGCTTCGGCCGCACCGTCGCGGCGCGCTCCACGGACGGCGGGCAGAGCTGGAGCGATCCGTGGGTGATCTTCGCGCTGCCGGGCGCGGTCGACGCCGGCGGTCCGGAGGACCTGGTGCAGGCCGCCGACGGTACCCTGTGGATGGGGGCCTGGAGCCGCGTCCCGGGGCAGCAGGCGGGCACGCAGGGCCAGCAGGTCGCGACCGCCTACGCGCTGTACTCGAAGGACGACGGCCGCACCTGGGTCACCCTGCCGCCGCTCGGCGACCACTTCTACCCGGCGTCGCCGGAGCTGGCCATGTCCAACGGCGAGTTGCTGTGGCGCGGCAGCGTGCCGGCGCCGGCCGAGGCGGGGCTGACCTCCTTTCCCGCGTCGGTGCGGGCCACGCTGGTGCAGCGCGACGCGGATGACGAGCTGCCGCGCGACGCCGACGTGACGGAGCTGGGCGGGTTGCGCTTCGAGCGCTTCGCCCACCCCCATCTGGGCGGTCCCGACGAAGAGCAGGTCACCGAGACCCTGATCCCCGGCACCCTGGTGATGCTGATGCGCTCCCAGGGTTACGGCGAGCACTACTTCCAGACCACCTCCACCGACTACGGACGCACCTGGAGCGCCGCGGTGCCGTCGCTGTGGCACTCGCCGGTGCCGAGCCAGCCCTACCTGATCACGCTCACCGACGGCACCCTGGTGGCGGTCAACGGGCAGCGCCAGAACTGCCGCATCGTGGCCACCGCCTCGTTCGACAACGGCGCGACCTGGGATGTCGCCCACCAGCAGGTGGTGCTGGACGACCAGCGCTTCCTGGGCGGCGACTTCGCCTACCCGCAGCTCACCGAGGTCCCCGACGGGCGCCTGCTGTCGATCTACTACAGCCACGATCACACCGATGAGAGCGGCGAGCGCAGCGGGATCTTCGGGACCTTCCTGGAGACGCGCCTCTTCCGCCCCGCCTACCGCGGCGTGGAGCTGGCCGAGGTGGGCGCGGTGCGGCGGGACTCCACGGTCGCGCACTGGCGCTTCGACGAGGGCGCGGGCAGCGTGGCGGCCGACGACGGCGGGCCGCACTACGCGAAGCTGGCGGGGCCGGCCTGGGTTCCCGGCAGGCGCGGCACGGCGCTCCGGTTCGACGGCCGCGACGACTACGGCTACGTGCTGGAGTGCCCGGAGCTGCGCGTCGCGCGCGAGTTCACGGTGGAGGCGTGGATCTCCACCGAGGCGCCGGAGCGTACCCAGACCATCGTCTCCAAGCTGCCGCACTACTGGGTCGGGCTGCACCGCGGCCGGCTGTGCCTGCGCCGGGGTGGGGCGGCGGGCATCTCGCTGCTGGAGAACCTGGCGGCGACCACCCTGGAGAGGGGGCGCTGGTACCACGTCGCGGTGGCCGTGCGCATCACCCTGGACTCGAACGAGCGTGTGCTGTTCTACCTGGACGGGGAAGTGGACGCCAACGACACCCTCGCGCTCCCTGGCAGCGCCGAGCACGCGGCCGCCATCAGCGACTGGCACGAGTCGGCCGGGCCGCGCTGGCAGGCGCACCACCGGCGCCGCAGCCGCCACGAGGACATCGGCGAGCAGGCGGACGCCATCCGCGCCGCCGAGGATCACCTCTACATCGGCCTGCAGCACGACCGGCAAACCGCTCCCTTCGCCGGCCTCATCGACGAGTTGGCGCTGCACCGCAGCGGCCTGCTGCCGGGCGAGGTGCAGGCCAGCATCGCCGTCCACCGCCGCGACGACGGCGACCTCTCCTCGGGCGTGATCGCGCGCCCCGCCTCCGGCTGGGGCCACTTCGGCGCCGAAGTGGACACCCCCGACGGCACCGCCGTCGAGTTCTCCGTCACCTCGCCGGACGGGACCGTCCTTCGCAGCGGCGTGAGCCCCGGCGACTCGCTGGCCGAACTCGACGCCGATGAGCTGCGGCTCGCCGCGCGCCTGACCAGCTCCGACCCCGGCCGCACCCCGGTCATTCGCTCTTGGTCCCTGCACCCCGCGGCCGGATAGACCGGCCGGGCGCGGTCCTCTTCTACGATCCCGCGGCCACAGGTCGCAGCGCCCAGGACCACAGGGTCGGGGTGCGGCCGGGCACCTCGCTGCGCAGGTGCGCCTGAAGCCTGATCGCCGATTCCCCCAGATCCGCCAGGTCGTTGCCCGAGGTGACCTGATCGCGCAGCAGCTCGCCGTCCGGGCCCAGCACCGCGTAGCTTATGGCGGTGCCCTCCGGCACCAGGTCACGAGCCGTGAAGCGGCCCCAGGAGGCGCCCGGCGGGCGCCGGATCACCGCCGACTGGATCTCTCCGTCCTGGTGCCGGTGTCGGGTCACACCGGCCGCGAGCTGGCGCGCTGTCAAGCCGGCGCGGTGCAGCGCCAACTCGTCGATGCGGCCGCAGAAGGGTGCCGTGCGGTCGTGGCGGCTGCCGATGAACAGGTGTTCCCGGGCGGCCCAGCGGCCGGGCCCGGACCCGGGCGCCGTGTAGCGCCCCTGCCAGGCGGGGCCGTGGGTCTGGCGCCAGTCGCTGAGCGCCTGCGCCTGGGTCGCCGCCGCCGGACGCTGCAGGTCCACCGCCGCGTCCAGAACGCCGTCCACGTAGAACAGCACCCGCCGCATCGAGTCGGCGGTCTCCCGCACCACCACGGCAAGGTGCTGCCAGCGGTCGGCCGCCAGCTCCGTCGTGCCGTGGCAGCTCGCCTGCGCGATGCCGTCCTCGCCCCCGCGCCGCAGGCAGACCCGCCGGCGGCTCAGCCCGAACCAGTAGTGGGGGAGCCGGCTGACGATGGTCTGCTCGCGATCCGGGTGCGGGGTACGGATCCACGCCTCCATGGTCAGCTCCTGCCCCAGCCAGAGACTCGGGCAGTTGGTCACGCGCAGATGATCGTCCACCCCGTCGAAGGCGAGCGCGCCGCCGAACCGGCCTTCGGTCCAGGCCGGTCCGTGCAGCACGCCGTAGTGGCGGCCGGTGTCGTCGTGCGCGGTGTCGCCCGTACCCTCGTCGAAGCGCCACCAGGCAACGGTGTCCGCGCGCCGCACCGACCCGACGTCCGCGAGCCGGACGCCGCCGAAGGTGTTTCGGAACAGGCTGCGGTCGAGGAAGGTGGCGAAGATACCGTTGTGCTCCGCCTCGGGATGGCTGGCGTTGTAGAACACCACCAGCAGGCGGCCGGCGCCCACGTCCACCACCTCCGGATAGGAGAAGTCCCTGAGGAAGAACTGCGGATCGTCCAGCACCACCTGGTGGTGGTCGAAGTCCCAGGTGGCGCCGCCGTCGAATGACGGCACCGCCAGGGTGCGGCCGTTGCCGCGCTCGTCGTGCACGGCGACCAGGGTGCCGTCGCCGAGCGTGATCAGCAGCGGCTGGCTGGCGATCGGCGTATGCCACAGGTCTGAGCGGCGGGGCGGCGACCAGGTGCGCCCGTAGTCGGTCGAGGTGGACTGCTCGTAGTGCTCGCTGACCGCGGAGCGGGTCAGCATCACCAGGTGGCCGCGGGTGGTGGTCTCGGTGACGTGACACTCGTTGGTCCCTCCAAGCTTCATGGCGCCGTAGCGCTCGAAACGCAGCCCGCCCAGCTCCACCACGTCGGCTCCGGGGGTGAGCGGCTGGCCGGGCCGGCGCAGGATGAAGACCGCACGCCGCAGCGAGGTGTAGGAGGTGACCCCTTCGTCGGCGGGATCCGGGACGCTGCCCAGCCACAGGAACTCGCCGTTGGAAAGCTCCAGCATCGGCGTGCAGAGAAACTGCCAGCCGTCGCCGAGCCTGGGGAGCTGCTCCCAGCTTCGCCCCTCGTCATGCGAGCGCAGCACGTACATCTCGGGGCGCTGAGCGCCCACGGTGCCCGGCTCGGGTTCCGGGATACGGGCCCATGCGCCCAGCCAGAGGGTGCCGTCGCCGGTCTGCACCAGGTTCTCGGGACCGCCGGTGTCCCACGCTCCCGACCGCCGGAAGCCGACCACCCAGGGGGCGCTCCAACTGCGCCCGCCGTCGGGCGAGCGCGCCGCCACGGTGCGCCCGAAGGAGCAGTAGGCGTGGGCGCTCGCCTCGCGCCACACCGCCAGCAGCGCCCCGCTGTGAAGCCGCGTCACTAGGGGAAAGAAGCCGCAGCGCAGGCGGCGCTGTTCGGGGAGGCGGAAGCAGGGAGACTCGACGTCGATGCCCAGCGCTGACGCGAGCTGCCGCAGGTCGGCTTCCGGCGGTACGTCGTAGTTCAGGTCCGCGGGACTGACGCGCACGTCGGGACGGCGCGGCACGCGTGGGAAGCGGCGCACCAGCTCGACGTTGCGGTGCGCGGATACCGTGTTCCAATCGCGGAACGTATCGTGCAGACCGTCGCTGCTGCGCGGGATCATCCGTTCACCTCCCGCAGGCGCACGGCGCGGATCTCGCAATCCTCGTCCACGAAGTCGGTATGGAACACGCACAGCAGGTCGCCGTCCGGCAGCCGCAGCACGCTCGGGTAGCCGCAGGCGGTGGCCCAGCCCTGGAAGGGCCCCGGCGAGCGGTAGAGCAGCCCCTGGTCGTGCCACGACTCGCCTTCATCCCAGCTCGCGCTGAAGCCGATGCCCGGCCGCCCCTCGCGCATGTCGCGATACACGCAGATGATGGCGCGGCGCAGCGCCGCCAGGCGCGGGCAGTGGCCGTGGAAACCGGTCGCGGCCAGCGGCGTCCAGCTCCGGCCGCCATCCTCGGAGCAGCTCTGGTAGGAGGCATAGGGCGGTGCGTCGCTGCGCAGCACGGTGAGCAGCCGTCCGTCCGCCAGGGCCAGCGTGTCGGGCTCGCGCAGTTCCAGCGTGGCGTCGTGGCTCAGCAGCACCCGCTCCGACCAGGAATCGCCGCGGTCGCGCGAGAATGCGATGGCGGCCAGGTTGGACTCTCCGGGCGTGTCGGTGCCCTGAAAACCCAGCAGCAGGCGTCCGTCCGGCAGCCCGTGCACGACGCCCTGGCCGTACGGCTCGCTGAAGGCGGCGAACACGCGGATCTCCGGGCCGGGCGGGTCCCAGGTGCGGCCGCCGTCGCCGGACCGGATGGCGTAGGAGTGGAACCGGCCGCTGTTCCAGCGCGCCTTGCCGGCCAGCATCAGCAGCGTGCCGTCGCCGAGCTGCAGCAGGCGCTGGGCGCCGAACCAGTCCCAGCCCGGCTCGGCCAGCAGCGGCGTCGGCTCGTCCCAGGTCGCCCCGCCGTCCGCCGAGCGCGTGGTCACCACCGCGCCGTGGGATTCTTCGAACATGTTGCGCCCCACGCGGTAGGCCACGAACAGGCTGCCGTCGGTCAGCACGGCGGCCCCGGCGCGCGAGCGATGGCGCGTGCTGCCGCCGCCGGCCACCACGACCTCGCCGGTGACCGCAAGCGCCTTCACGCCTATCCCAGGGCCCGCGCCAGCGCGGTGTAGAAGCGCGCCGCGGCGGCCACGGAGCTCAGCGTGGTGTGCTCGTCCACCTGGTGCGCCAGCCGCTCGTCGCCCGGCCCGAAGATCAGCGTCGGCACCCCGAGCGCCGGCGTCAGCACCGAGGCATCGGAGAAGTAGCTGACGCCGCGCGCGGCGGGCGCTCCCCCGATCACCTGTCCGGCCACCTCCAGGGCGGTGCCGACCAGCGGTTCGTGCTCGGGCGTGTCGATCGCGGGGCGGTCGGTGAGCACTCTCACCTGCGCCGTCACACCGGTCTCGGCGGCTGCCGCGGCGGCCGCCAGCGCGCGGACCTCGCGCAGCAGCTCGGCGTGGTCCTGACCCGGTACGCTGCGGAGATCCACCGTCAGCGCACACCGGTCGGCCACGATGTTGACCTTTGCACCGCCCTCGATGGTCCCCAGGTTGACGGTCGGCGGTCCCAGCAGCGGATGCGGCCGGTGCGCGGGCCGATACGCCCGCAGCCGCTCGATGATCCGGCACATGCCGGCGATCGCGTTGCTGCCCTGTTCCGGCATCGATCCGTGGGCGGCCCGGCCGCTGGTGACGATCCTGAGCCACAGCGCTCCCTTGTGCGCCGTGACCACCTGCAGGCTGGTGGGCTCGCCCACGACCAGGGCGCCGACCGGACCCAGGTCGCCGGCGGCCAGCCGTTGCGAGCCGCAGCAGTCCACCTCCTCGCCGGCGGTGCCGGCGAAGATCAGGTCGCGCGACAGGCGGACTCCGGCGCGGGCCAGCACGGCGCAGGCCATCGCCAGCGCGGCGACGCCGCCCTTCATGTCGACGGTGCCGCGGCCGTGCAGCACGTCGCCTTCCACGACCGCCGCGTGCGGATCGTGGCGCCATTGCTCGCGTTGCACCGGCACGGTGTCGAGGTGGCCGTTGAACAGGAGCGCGGGTGCGTCGCCGGAGCCGCGCCAGCGGGCCACCACGTTGGCCCGGCCCAAGGCGAAGCGGTCCAGCTCCACCTCCAGCCCGGCCTCCCGCAGCCATCCGCCGAGCAGCTCGGCGACCGGCGCCTCCCGCCCCGGCGGGTTGCAGCTGTCGATTCGGATCAGCCGCCGCAGCAGGTCGCCCAGCTCGGCTCCCGGAGTCGCGGGCCCGCTCACGGCGCGCCCCCGGCGGCTTCGATGCGGGCGATCGCCGCGCTGATGTGGCGGACGCTGTGCTCGACCATCACCGCCAGTGCCCGGCGCCCGCGCTCGCGATCAGCCTGGCTCGGCTCGCCCCACACGCCGCTGGGGCTCATCTGGGCCATGGTCAGGTAGTCGAACGCCTCGACCGGGCTGTCCGGCACGGCGTCGGGGACGGTGCCCTTGATGGTGTCCGGTGCGATCTCCATGATCAGCGAGGCCTCGAAGCCGCCGGCGTGGGCCTCGTTCGCGAAGTTGGGGAAGATGCCCTCAAGTTCCGCTGCGGCCAGGGTGAACGGCTGCACGCACAGCGCGCGGCCGGCATCGGTGCTGCGGTTGATCTCGCGCACCGCCGGCCGCAGGACCAGGTTGCCGCCGTGCATGTTGAGCAGCACGACGTAGCGGAACCCCTGTCCGATCAGGTCCAGGGCCAGCTCCCTGACCACGGTCAGAAGAGTGCTCGGACTGAGCGACACCGAGCCGCGGAAGCCGGCGTGCGCCTCCGAGTTGCTGAACGGCAGCACCGGCAGCAGGAACCCGTCCATCCGTTCGGCCACCCCACGCGCCACCGCCTCCGCCTCCAGCGAATCGGTCGCCAGCGGCAGGTAGCTGCCGTGCTGCTCGGTGGCGCCGACCGGCAGGATCGCCAGTTCCGTGCCGCTCGCTTCCAGTTCCGCGGATGTGTTGCAGGCGTCCAGGATAGGGCTGGGTAAAGCGAACCTTGCCGGGTTGTCAAGGTCCATGGGGACAATCGGGACAATCCCGCTGACGGCCCAGAGCCGCCACGGTCTCCGTGTCGAGAGGACGTGGGCACCATTGATGTGGACTTCGCCGGTCGAGGTACGGCCCAGCAGCACCAAACTCACTCCCCTGACTCCGCAACTATCTACACACTCGCGTGTCCAATCGGTACACTCCTGCTATGCGAGCCATGGACGTAGGGCTTCGGTTTAAGGTCGAGCACGCGCGTAGCGATGAGTATCCGAAGACGTGTCGTGTCGAAGACGAGGCCGCGGAGCGGGTGATACGCGAGTTCGTGCGCGAGTGGGTTGTGAAGCGCGCGGCGGAAACGCATCCTTCGTTACCTGCGGAGCCGCTGGAGAGGAGTCGATAGCCCTATGGCAAAGCAACAGCAATCGACGCAGAGGCAGCGCGTCGCGGACGAGTCGCCTTCGCTCCGCAATGAGGTTGTCGCCCATCTACGCACTTTGACGCCGGAGGTGTTCACTGAAGGCCGGGTCGACTTCGCGAAACTCCGCGAGTTCCTCGGGGATGAAGTCGATGACAGGCCGGAGCGGTTTTCGTTCACATGGGCCGGGAGGAAAAACACCGCCGCGATGCTTCAGACCCCCACGAGCGCGACGCTGGTTCCGGATACGGACAATAGTATCAACTTCGCGAAAGCGCAGCATGCCTTCATCGAAGGCGAAAACCTCGAGACACTCAAGGTTGTTTACCGCGCGTATTTCGGTCGCGTGAAGATGATCTATCTTGACCCGCCGTACAACACTGGCAACGACTTTATATACCCAGACGACTTTGCCGATCCGCTCGATCATTACCTTCGTATTACCGGACAGAAGAACGGTGAAGGCGAGTACATGTCATCGAGCACCGAGACGGGCGGGCGATATCACTCGGCGTGGCTTTCGATGATATATCCGCGTCTCGTCATGGCGCGGCAACTTCTGGAAGAGGAAGGCGTAATCTGCGTAAGCATATCCGATCACGAGGTTGCAGCGCTAAAGCTACTTCTCAATGAGGTATTTGGGGAGGAGAACTTCATTGCTCAGTTCATCTGGAAGAGCCGAAAGTTCCCGGACTCCCGACCGAACACGCAAGTGTCGATCGATCATGAATACCTTCTCGCATACCGCCGTAGCCCAGGAGGGCTGTTTCGCGGCAGCGACCGCGACGAGACGAAGTTTCAGAACCCGGACGAGGATCCCCGAGGTCCGTGGATGAGCCGCAGCATGCTGGGTCTTGCCACGGCCGAGCAGCGGCCAAATCTGCATTTCCCAATCACCGATCCCACGTCGGACATTACGTATCAGCCCCCGCGAAACCGCGGCTGGCGATACTCGACAGGACGGATGCAAAAGCTGATCGAAGAAGGATGCGTCCTGTTTCCGTCGAACCCCGAAGGACGGCCTCGCGAAAAGAAGTTCAAGAAGGACCTGCAGCACGAGTTCATGGCGTTCCCGACGATCATCGACGATGTTCATACGTCCCACGGGACGGAGGAAATCCGGGAAATTTTCGGCTTTCAGGCTTTTGACTTTCCCAAGCCGGTCGAGCTGCTTCGGCGTTTCGTCGAGCAGCTCTCCTCGGGCGACGATGTCGTCATGGACTTCTTCGCTGGGTCCTGTTCGACGGCACATGCGGTTATGGAGCAGAACCGCCGAGACGGGGGGCAGCGGCGTTACGTGTGTGTGCAGCTTCCCGAGCTGATAGCCTCGGACAGTGAAGCTGCGCGCCGCGGTTACGAGACCATCAGCCAACTCGGTCTTGATAGGATTCGCATGGTAGCGAAGATGCTCGCCGATGACGAGGGCACGATGCTGATCGAGAGCAACGGGGATGCGGCTAATCTTGGCGTGCGTGTATTCCGCCTCAACGAATCGAATGTCCGTCGCTGGACCGGGATCGAGACGAAGGACGCCGAGGCGTACGCGGAACAGCTTGAGGCGTTCGTCGACACGCTTGTGACCGGGTGGACGCCGGAGAACGTCATCTGGGAAGTGGCGCTGCGCGAGGGCTATGCGCTCACTTCGGAGATCGAGGAGCGGGAGCTAGACGGGAAGACGGTCTGGCGCGTCACCGATGCCGAACGCGACCAGAGCTTTCACATCTGCCTTGACGACGCTCTGGGCACAGAGGCTGTTCGCGTACTAGGGCTAACCCAGGACGAGCTGTTCGTCTGCCGCGACAGCGCGCTGGACGACACACTAGCCGCCAACTTGGCGCTCCAGTGCCGCCTGAAGGTGCTGTGACTCGGGATGCGATTCCGCTTTGAGGCAACGCAGGAGTACCAACTCTCAGCCATCGAAGCAGCGTGCGGGCTGCTTGAAGGGCAGCCCTATGTCCGCAGTGACTTGATCATACCGGATGATGGCGCGTTTTTCGCAGTCGCCAACCGGATCGACCTGTCGGACGATGCGCTGCTCAATAATCTCCGTACGGTTCAGGATCGCACCGGGATAGAAGCTGACCACGGATTGAGGTTTATCACCGGTACGTTGCCAACGGCCGGCGGGGAATCTGATGCCACTGAGGTTCGGTTTCCGAATTTTTCCGTCGAGATGGAGACCGGAACCGGCAAGACCTATGTTTACTTGCGTACCGCTATGGAGATGTTCCGGCGTTGCGGGCTGCGCAAGTTCGTGATTGTGGTGCCGTCGGTGGCAGTACGCGAGGGCGTTTACAAGACGCTACAGGTGACCGAGGCTCATCTAAAGGCGCTCTATGACAATCCACCGTATCGGTATTACATCTACGATTCGGCCAGTCTGAGCCAGGTGCGTCAGTTCGCGTTCTCCGACGGTCTCGAGATTATGGTCATGACCATCGACGCTTTTGCACGGGCTGAGAATGTCATCCGCCAATCGACGGACCGGCTACAGGGAGAGCGGCCACTGAGCTTGATTCAGGCCAGTCGCCCCGTTCTGATTCTCGACGAGCCACAGAACATGGAGAGCGAGAAGCGTATCGCGGCGCTCGCGAGCCTGCACCCACTGTTGGCGTTGCGCTATAGCGCCACGCATCGGAACCCCTACAACCTCATCTACCGCCTCACTCCTTACGACGCCTACCGACAGGGGCTGGTCAAACGGGTCGAGATCGCTTCCGTAATCGAGGAAGACAACCAGAGTCAGCCGTTCCTGCGTCTCGACGAGATTCGAATCAGGTCGAGAAAGCCCGTGGCACGGATCGGCGTCCACAAACTTATGAGAAGCGGTGCGATAAAGGAAACCGTGTTGAGCATCAAGGGCGACGATGACCTTGAGAAAAAGACAGGGCGTGTTGATTACCAGGGCTACGTCGTCGATGAAATCAGCTATGGCGGAGAGTTCGTTCGCTTCGGAAACAACGTCGAGCTTCGCGTCGGTGAGGCGATTGGGTTCGAGAAGGCAGCGATCTTCGAGGCGCAGATCCGCTACACGGTCGAGGAACACTTCCGCAAACAGGTGCGCCTTCGCGGGCTAGGGATCAAGGTCCTGTCACTGTTCTTCATCGACAGAGTTGGCAATTATGTCGCGTCAGATGGGCTCATACGGAAGCTGTTCGACAGCGCATTCAACGAATTGAAGGAGTCGTATTCCGACTGGCGCGACCGGAGCCCCGAGGACGTGAGGTCCGCATATTTCTCCACAAAGACAAAGAGGGTCGGTGGCGTGGAATACTTGGACACGACAGGCAAGAGCAAGGCTGACGAAGAGGCGTTCAGCCTGATCATGCAACGCAAGGAGGACTTGCTGTCGTTCGACGAGCCGGTGTCCTTCATCTTTTCGCACTCGGCACTGAGAGAGGGTTGGGACAATCCCAATGTGTTTCAAATCTGCACGATGCGGGAGGTCGGTTCCGATACGGAGCGCCGACAGCAGGTTGGCCGCGGTGTCCGTTTGCCGGTGAACCAGGAAGGCCGGCGCATACAGGACGAGCGGGTCAATGTGTTGACCGTTGTCGCCAACGAGAACTATCAGCGGTTTGTCGCTGAACTGCAAGGCGAGATCGAGGAAGTGTACGGGAAGGAGGGTACGCCACCGAAGCCTCCGGATGCGCGTAGGAAGACGACGCTGCGGCTGCGCAAGGCGCATATGTTGAAGCCGGAGTTCAGGGAGCTATGGGACCGCATCAAGCAGAAGACCCGCTACGCCGTCAGCATCGACAGCCACCGGCTTGTAGAGGATGTGTTGCCGGAACTTGATGGCGCAGCGATCCGCAGACCGCGCGTGTCGATCTCGAAGGCAGAAGTGATCGCCGATGACAAGGACACGTTCGACGCGCTGACGCAAAGCGGCGCACGGACGGCCATCGATCTAGCGGGACGGTACCCTCTACCGAACCTCGTCGAACTCATGGAGAGCCTGATGGAGAACACCGCGCCGCCGGTACGTCTGAGCCGCCGGACATTGGTCGAGATATATCGGCGCGCCGGCAACCGTGCGGCGGCGCTGGACAATCCGCATGACTTCGCTACGGTGGCCGTCGGTATCGTCAAGAGCAAATTGGCCGACCAGCTTGTCGAAGGGATCCGCTACGAAAAGCTCGACGAATGGTATGAAATGACGCTCTTCGCCCCCGAGATCGAAACATGGGCCGACTACATAGTGCCGAGTACGGAGCGAAACGGCGCGGGAGGTACTCATGTCTATGACGGCGTGCCGTTCGACTCCGAGACCATCGAAAAACCGTTCATCGAAGCGCTGGAGAGACGGAGGGACGTGAAACTTTACATCAAGCTTCCGTCGTGGTTCACAGTGCCGACGCCGATCGGCTCCTACAATCCGGATTGGGCGGTTGCTATGGAGAGTTCTGGAGAATGCGACAGACTAATCTATCTCGTGCGGGAAACGAAGGGTACGCTCGATCTCGACGCGTTGCGGCCGGACGAGAAACGGAAGATTATATGCGGAAGACGACACTTCCGGGACACGCTGGAGCTGGGGAGTCGCGGGTACCGCGTCATTACAGATGCCTCGCAGCTGCCGGAGGGAGGCGTGTGATGATTCGTACTGTCATCATGAAGTACACCGCGCGGAACCGAGCCGGCGTCATTGTCGACGCGACGGGGAGGCGCACGTATACGCGGGATTGCGCGGTCGAGGTGGAGGCGAGCCCAGGCCATGTCCATCGCCTCGATGTTCGCGTTCACCGGAGCATGGGCGACGCCTCCTCGATTTGGGACCCCGCAGTTCGCTCTGAAAGAACGTGACCGACCGTTACCAGCACTGCCCGGAGGAAGACGACCGGCATCGGCAGGTCCACGAAGACGCTTGGGGCGAGGTCATCGCGATCGAACCGTCGACGGAGGGCCGCCCGTCTCGCATCAAGACGGAGGTGTTCATTATGCGGGGCAACGGGCACGGGTACATCATCCTGACGACAGGGCTATCGGACCCGAAAGGGCTCGTGAGGCGCCCGTTCACGTCGTTAGGAATGCGCCTCCGGAATGCTGCACCGCCGCCAACCGCGCCCACGCTCAGGTAACTGTTGCCGACGGGGCCGGAGTTTACGTGTTCAGCGAGAAGGAGATGGCGTGCACGGTTCGGGAACGTTGGGACATGGTGGCGATCTGCGGCGCCACGGCGTCAAGTTGCTCGGGCAAATGGGGGGTGCGTACGCTGCCGCCGTGATCTCGACGATGCTGTTAGTGGCTGAGACCAAAGGTCCGGAAGCTGAACGCGCCGGAACTATTCCATCACGAATGGAAGGGCTGAATACCGAGCCGGAGTTCGAAATCAACGAGCATCAGGAACTATACGCTTCCTGAGTCGTCTATACACCTATAGACAGGACGGCCTATTTTCGCTGCATTTGGCAATCTACTGCTACTGTGCCAGCTCTTCAGGCATATATCGGGGTGACCCACATGGGGCGCCAGCACGCGAAGGGATGGATTGACAGAGTGTACGGCTATCGGTTATGAACCGTAGGAGGGGTCCCGTCGTCTGTCTGCTTGGTTCCGACGGTTGCCGGACTCGGCATCCTTTCTTGGAGGGAGTTTATCACTTTGGCATACATCGTAGAATTGGTCGGAAGTGGCCCGATCAGGGTCGAGGCTGATAAAGTCGAAGTCACCAAACAGGATCTTGTTTTCAAACTCGACGGAAAAGAGCGCGCTCGATACAGACGGAGTCAAGTTCGGAACCACCGCAACGTTTCCGATCAGAGTGCACCATTCGACGAACCGTTTTTCTTTTTCTGAAACCAACTGCAAGATCAGCTACTATTGAGGATGCGGGGAACCGTGATGAAGAATAGAGACATCGAACCAGGACTCTGGGAAGTTTCGTTATTGGGAGGATTCAGTTCCGCGATCTGCGTTGACGGGATTCGGTATGACGACGATGAAATACAGTTCAGGCACAGGGGTCAATGCGTTCTTAGGGCTGACCAAGCCGAGCTAATAGGGTACCGAAGGGTCGATAGTGCCCAGTTACTGGTAAAGTTTATTCCACGCAAGGACTGGGCTGATTCGCATCGCCATGGGGTCCACATGCAGCCGGCATCCAAGTATTTCGAGATCGAGAAAGATGATCCGGGAGGAATATACGACAAGTACGATATGGGCGTTGCGGTGGGTCACGAGGCAATTACGTTTTCACTCTGGCCACAGGGACACGACGACAGGAAGGTTGAGATAAATACCCGCCATGGCTTGCGAGAGCCAGCGACAATTCGGTACAAGGATGCTGATCGTCTCTACATGACGTGCTTCAGCTGCGTATCTGTTTCGTGCTCAGACCTCAAGGTAAATGGTGACTTCGACCCCCGTTTTTTGAGAGTATTCGGACGCCATGCAGTTGTCATAAGAAGACCGCAAATCTTTCTGAGTCGAATATATTATGCCTCAGTGGAAGGAAAGTATTGGATGAGGGCGGGAAAAGTGGACTATTACGAGCAGCCGAATATACCCGATATAGCCGATTTTGTGCGTATGATATTTAGCAAGAGGATGCAGTATTCATGGCAACGAGAGTATCGAATACTGGTGGATCCGAACATCGACGGAGAGCCGCCCTCAGATTTGTTTCTTGACTTAATGATGGAGGACATTTCGGGGCGATGCGACTTTTGAGAATAGAGGGGATTGCGGCAGTGGTGATAGACGGTGAATTTGTGTAGATGGGGCGAGGAACGTGCGAAGAACTCCTGAACGTTCGATGCGTGCAGCCACGCCGAATGCGGAAGGTCACCGGCCGCGGTTTGCGCTGGTGGGGTGCGGGGACTTCGGCAAGCACCTGGCGGGTTACGCCATGGAGCGAGCCGAGTTGGCGGCGCTGTGCGATCCCGATGCCGGCAGCCTCGCCGCTACGGCCGCGGCGCTGGGTGCCCAGGTGCCCGGCTATGACGACTACCGCGAACTGCTGACGCGCGAGCGCCTCGACGCCGTGCTGGTGACCGCTGCCAACCACGTGCACGCGGAGATCACCGTGGCGGCCGCCGCGGCCGGCATGCACGTGTTCTGCGAGAAGGCGATGGCGCGCACGGCGCGGGAGTGTTGGGACATGGTGGCGGCGTGCCGGCGCCACGGCGTGAAGCTGATGGTCGGGCACAAGCGGCGGCTGCGGCCACCGTGGGCGCGGATGGTGGAGCTGACCGCCGACGGCCTGCTCGGGGGCCGCTGTCGATCACGGTAGCGCAGTACACGGATAACCGGCCCTACGACTTCTTCGAAACCTGGTGGTCGGACCCAGCGCGCGGCGGCGGCTTCTTCCACATGCACGGCGTGCACGTGATCGACTGGTTCCGCGCCATGTGCGGCGATGCCCGGGACGTGCACGCCGTGTTCGGGCCGCAGCACGATCCCCGCTACGGGTTCCCGGACATCCTGCACGCGACGTACCGGTTCCACTCCGGCGCCGTGGCCACGATCGTCGGCGGCCTGTCGTTTCCCCTGCACCAGTTCCGCGAGTCGCAGGGGCCGTGGGGCGAGTGCCGCCACGGCGGCTTCAAGCTGGTGCCGGCGCTCGATCACATCGACCTGTACTGGCAGCGCCTCGACGCTCCGGCCCCGCAGCACGAGCGGTTCGACGACTTGGGCTTCGATCACGCGTACCGGCGCGAGATCGGCGATTTCTTTCGCTGGATCGCCACGGGTGCCGAGCCGTGCCTCACGTGGGTGGAGGGCCTGCGCTGTGTGGAGATGATGGAAGGCGCGTACCGATCCGCGCAGCAGGACGGGCGCGTGGTCGGGTTTCCGCTGCACGTGGAGCTGGAGCCCTGAGCGCGATGAAGATCACCGACGTGCGCTGCTCGGTGGCCGCCGTGCCACGTCCCGGCGGCGGCGCGCACCGTAACTGGGTGTTCGTCCACGTCGACACCGACGCCGGCCTGCAGGGCGTGGGCGAGGCGACCACCGAGCACCACGAGCTGGCGATCAAGGCGCACGTGGAGAGCGAGCTCAGGCCGCGCCTGCTGGGCATGGACCCGACCGGGGTCGAACGCATCTGGCAGCTCGGCTTCCGCGAGTTCTGGTGGCGCCGCGGGGTCGTCCACGGCAGCGCCATGAGCGGCATCGACCAGGCCCTGTGGGACATCGCCGGCAAGGCGGCGGGGCTGCCGGTGTTCAAACTGCTCGGCGGCCGGGTGCGGGAGCGCGTGCGCTGCTACATCCGCTTCGGACCCGAGTTCTTCGGCGTGGAGCTGGAGGATGCGGCCCGCCGCGCCCTGGAGCTGGGATTCGACGCCTTCAAGCACGGCTTCGGCAGCGTCACCCGGCCGTACGACGCGCAGCGCTAGGCCGACGTCGCCGTGGCCGAGGTGGGCCGGCTGCGGCAGATCCTGGGCGACGGGACGGCGCTGATGGTCGACGCGGCCGGCATGTTCGATCCCCAAGCCGCGCACCGGCTGCTGCAGGGGCTGGAGCCGCTCGCCCCGCTGTTCGTGGAGGAGCCGACCAACCAGGACACGGTGGCGCCCACGGCGCGGCTCAAGCAGAGCTTTCCGGGGATGAAGATTGCCCTGGGCGAGCGCATGGTCTCGCGCTGGGACTTCCGCCCGTGGTTCGAGCAGCAGGCGATCGACGTGTGCCAGGCGGACATCAGCCACGCCGGGGGCATCAGCGAGCTGTTGCGCATCGCCCAATACGCCGAGGTCTACGGCATCCTCATGGCGCCGCACAATCCGTACGGCCCGGTGGCCCTGGCCGCCTCCGCCCAGGTGGCGGCCGCGATCCAGAACTTCCTGATCCTCGAGCACTGCCCCCTGCAGCCGTGGTTCGACCGCCTGCAGCGGGAGCCGCTGCCGGTGACCGGCGGCCACATCGACGTGGACGAGCTGGCGCGGCGGCCGGGACTGGGAGTGGAACTGGACGAGGAGGTGCTCGCCGCGATGGACGGTCATAGGCCGCTGGATCCCGGGCGCTTCGAGTTGCCCGACGGCGGCACGCCGCTACTCTGAAAGAGCCATGAAGCCGACGCCGGCCGTGCCCCGCTTTGACAACGAGAAGATCGTCCACGTCCCGGGGGTGGACCACCCCGAGTCGCTGGCGGTCGGCCCGCGCGGGGAGCTGTACACCACCGGCACCGGCTGCCAGGTGTACCGGGTCGACGTGGCGGCCAACCGCGCCGAGCAGTTCGCCGCCACCGCCAACCGGTGTCTGGGCCAGGCGGTCGATGCCGCCGGCAACCTGTACTGCGCGGAGACCGGTCTCGGCGCCGTGGTCAGGGTCACGCCGGACGGGTCGGTCTCCACCTACGCCACGGGACCTGCGGGCCGGCCGTTGCTCTGCGCCAACTACCCGGCGTTCGATCGCCGCGGTGCCCTGTACCTGTCCGACAGCGGTGACTGGTCAGGCGCCCTCAACGGCCGGCTCTACAAGGTCGATCCCGGCGGCGGCGCCGCGCGCCTCTGGTACCCGGACGCGGTCGACACGCCCAACGCCATCGCTCTGGACGCCGCCGAGCGCTACCTGTACCTGGTGGAGACGTTCGGCGCCGGCATCGCCCGCGTGGCGATCGAGGACGACGGGTCCGCCGGCCGCTTCGAGCGCGTGCTGCACATGCCGCGCCACGTGCCGGACGGCATCGCCTTTGACGAGCATGGCCGGCTGTGGATCGCCTGCCACCGCCCGGACGCCATCTACGTGTTCGATCTGGACAGCCGCCGCCTGGAGCTGTTCGCCGAAGACTGGATGGGAGAGGCGCTGCGCGGCCCGACCGACGTCGTCTTCGCCGGCCCCGAGCGCGACGTCCTGTTCGCCGCCTCCCTGGACAACCTGGTGATCCACCGCTTCGACGGCGTCGGCGTGCGCGGACTCCCGCTCAACCACCCGGCCCTCTGAGGCGCGGGCGCGCGGCTATTCGGCGAGGCGGTCGCGGGTGGCGCGCAGGAAGCGCAGGCAGTACTCGTTGATGCTGGCGATGGCGCCGCGGTCGGAGTTGTCGGCGGCGACGGAGGCGTACGCATGCACCGCCGCGGTAAGGTGGGCGAGGGCGGCGCTCACGCTGGCCAGTGCGTCGTCATGGCGGCCCGCGGCTTCGGCGATGCCCGCCTCGCGGGTGGCTGCCACCGCATCCAGATAGCCCACCGCGAAGCGAAGCCGCTCCGCGTGGTAGCGCGCGAACGGCGCCCCCGCCGGCCGCGTCACGGTGATCGCTTCACCGACCCGCGCCAATGCAGCGGCATAGCGCTCGCGCACGTCGTGCAGCTCCGCCGACAGCGGCTCGCCCGCCTGCCAGTGCTTCTCCATCATCCCCGGCACCGGGAAGGAGAACCCCATGCCGTGACGGTCCAGGTCGTCGGTGATCGCATCGACCTGCTGCCAGGCCGTCACCAAGGGCGCTGCCGCCGCCTCGCCGCAGACGCCTGCTGCCAGCTCCCGGTACGCCGCCACCGGCGTGCAGTCGGCGTCCCAGCAGGAGCGCGCCATGTAGCGCATCGTCGGGTCCAGGTCGCCGATCATCCAGTGGCGGGTGCTGAACCCGCTCCAGCCGTCCCCGCGCATGCGCGTGGCGAGGGTGTGCAACGGCCTGGTGGCAAGCTGCGGCAGGACGCCCACGTTGTCGTCGGCCAGCGTGAAGATGAACCGGCTCGGCATCGCGTCGGGCACGGCGTTGTCCATCACCTCGATCTGGTCCGCGGCGCGCCGCGCCGTGTAGTCGATGAACGCAACCACGCCCGCGCCGGGCGGCGCGATGCGCGGCAGGATCGGCAGCAGCTCCTCGGCCGGCTGGCCGTACAGGATGCGCGCAGGCGTCGCGTGGCCGGGGCGCTCCAGCACGCTGCGGTCCTCCAGCACGCAGTCGATCAGCCGCAGCATGGCGATGTCGCCGAGCACCCGTGACTCCTGGCGGCCGGGTCCGCCGTGCACGTCGGTGCGGCGCCGCGCGTTCGCCAGCGCCTGATCCAGCGTCAGGACCTCGGAGATGGCGTACTTGTCGTCCAGGCTGCGCCACGCGTCCTCGGCGCGATCCAGCCACTCGCGGTGCTCGGGAAAACCCAGGAACAGGCGCTCGACCCCGGGATAGGTGTGCAGGTGGGCCGAGATCTTGGTGCGCGCCAGGTCGACGAGCAGCGGGTCGTCGGGAGCCTGGTCGCTGCCGGGGACGCAGGTCCTCTCCGCGAGCTGGCGGGCCACGTGCGCCCCCGGAATGACCGGCATGAACTCCCGCGGATACTCGAGCAGCGACAGCGACATGCTGCTGCCGATGCCGCGGGCGGCTGCGTGCTCGATGATCCCGGCGGCGAGGCGGCGGGCGGCGGCGTGGCGCTCGTGGTAGTCGTCGATCCCGGCCAGGTCGGGGTTCTCGAACTCGTCGGCCCCCCCGAACAGCTCGCGGCCCACGGTGTGCTCGTCCACCGGGTAGCGGAACCCGAACCAGGAGCAGCCGGTGCTCTTGGCCACGCCGCGGAACTCGTAGTGGACGAACGACTGCCACGGCCACAGCGACAGCAGGATCTCGTTGAAGGCGTTCTTGGCGAGCTGGTCGATGAAGCGCCGGTTCTCCGCGAGGCCCCACGACTCGGGGCCGCAGACGAAGTCGTTGATCAGGCGCCAGCAGCGCGTGTCCAGGTTCGGGGTGCAGGTGCGGTCGGCGTCGGGCAGGCGCAATGGCCCGGGATCGTCGGGCAACAGGTCTCCGCTCAGGAGGAACTCCACGCCCCAGCCGCGCACCAGCTCGTACACCGCCCACAGGGTGGCGGCCGGGCTGCCGCCGGCGGCCAGCAGATGATCGCCTTCAACGGGCCGCGTGAAGCGCCGCAGGGCGTAGCTCTGCGGGTCGTCCGGCGCCGCCAGCCCGGCGCCTGCGCCGTCCAGCCACACGCTGGCCGTCGCTGCTGCGGGCCGGGCGTTGACCGCCGCGACGACGCCGAACAGGTCGCGGGCGTAACGCGCCAGCTCGGCGGCGGCGAATGCGGTGATGGGGTCGGGCTTCGGACCGGTCACGATCTGCAGGTCGGTCATGGCATCACCTCCCGCGGGGGCTCTCTTGGCACAGACTATACCCAACTGCAGTTGCGCGTACGTGATGGATGGGGAGGAGGCGTGAGTCGGCGTGACGTCTTGTCACTATAGCGTCACGTCGCTACGCTGGTTACTCATGGCGGATTCAAGACGAGCCACCGTTTACTTTGACCCTCATGTGTATCGCGGGCTCCGCATCAAGGCAGCCGCGATCGACCGCACGATTTCCGATCTGGTCAACGAGGCCGTCCGCATGCAGTTGGCAGAGGACGCCGACGACCTTGCGGCGTTCGACGAGCGCGCGAACGAACCCGCTCTGAGGTTCGAAGACGCCCTGAACGACCTCAAGCGCCGTGGCAAGATATGAACTGCTCATCAAGCCGTCGGCACTCAAGGAGCTGGAACGCGTCCGCTCGAGAAAGGACCGTCAGCGCATCGTTCGCAGGATGAACGACCTCAGCGTGGACCCCCGGCCGCCGGGATGCCAGAAGCTCTCCATGGAGCCCAGATACCGGTTGAGAACGGGCGACTACCGTGTTCTGTACGAAGTCGACGATGATCGGAGCGTGGTGACCATCACCAAGATCGGTCACCGGCGCGACGTGTACCGCTGAGGTCGTAGCCTCGTGGGACTCGACAGCACCGTACTGTTCATCGGCGATCAGCCGCAGTTCTTCTTCGACGACGCCGTGGTCGAGGTGGCCGACCACCTCACCCGAACCATCCACCGGCCGGTGCCCGATGAGCGCAGCCCCCTGATCAGCCGCGACCGTCCGTGGGAGCACGTGACCTACTTCTCGTGCAACTCCTGGAACCTGCGGCGCGATGCGGACAGCGGCCGCTTCCACTGCTTCTACACCGACTTCAAGATGGACCGGGAGCGCCTGTGGAGCCGCGGCGGCGGCTCCCACGGCTGGGAGAACGCCCGCCTGCGCCAGTTCTACGCCCGCTCCGAGGACGGCATCGAGTGGGTCAAGCCGGCCATGGGGATCCAGCACGAGGACGGCCGCGACACCAACATCGTCTTCGGCACCGAGGACTACGGGTCGGTGTACGACATCTTCATCGTCGACGATCCGCTGGAACGGGACCCGCGGCGCCGCTTCAAGACCCTCTACACCCGGATCGTGCCGGTCGCCGAGAACGAGTCGCGGTTCACCGTGCACGCCGCCTACTCGGCGGACGGCATCCACCTCACCCCCAGCGACGAGGGACCGGTGTTCGGCCGCCTGGGCCGGGAGCGGGGCGACGTCACCATCAGCGCGTTCGATCCCGATTCGCAGACCCACATCGCCGCCACGCGCCATCCCTTCTACCGGTCGGTACCGGGGCGCGCCTCCCTGCGACCGCCGGCGCCCGGCCGCCCGGGCGTGGGCGGCGAGCCAGGATTCGATGCAGCGTTGGGGAGCGCCACCCGGCAGGGCAGGCGCCGCATCTTCCTGATCGAGAGCCGCGACTTCCTGCGCTGGAGCGAGCCGCGTCCGATCCTGGCTCCCGATCCCGCGCTCGACAACATCGACGACGCGTTCTACGGCATGACGCCGTTGCGCCTCGGCGGCCAGTGGGTGGGCTTTCTCAACGTGTTCCACATGGTAAGCAACACCATGGACGTGCAACTCGTGCACAGCCGGGACGGACGCGAATGGCATCGCGTCGCTCCCGGCCGGCCGTGGCTGCAGCGCGGTGCGCCGGGTTCGTGGAACGAGTTCATGGTTACGGTGCCGAGCCCGCCGGTGGCCATGGGCGACGAGCTGTGGGTGTACCACGGCGGCTCCAGGAACCACCACGATTGGTGGTTCGCCGGCGGCAACGAGGCGCGCGATCACCCGGAGGCATGGCGCGACGTGGCCGAGGTCTGGGACTGGGACGCGGTCGGCTACGGCCTCGGCCTGGCACGCCTGCGGCGTGACGGCTTCGTCTCCCTGGGCGCCAATCCGGTCCGGGAGGGGCTGCTGGTGACGCAGCCGCTGCTGTCCTGGGGAGACACCCTGGTCGTCAACGCCGCGTGCAGCGGGCACGGCTCCCTGCGGGCGGAGATCCTCGACGAGGGGGGCGTGGTGATCCCCGGATACGCCGCCGAGGAGTGCGAGCCGTTCCGCGGCGACGCCGTGGAGCACGTGCTGCGCTGGAACGGACGCGCGGAGTTGCGCGGCGGGGCGGGCGCGGGGGCCGGGGAGGTGGAGGTGCCGCGCTTCCGGCGCATTCGCTTTCTGCTGCGCGACGCGGAGCTGTACTCGTTCCGGCTGCGCGGAGGCGCCGGCTCCTGAAGGCGGCGGCCCGGCCCGGGCTGAGGGATTGCCGCTCGGGAGCCGATCGGACAGACTCTGAGCGAGCGGCCCGCGCCCGAGGAGGATCGGCGATGAATCGACCCCTGAGCAGTGATCAGCTTCCGGCCACACCGTCGCGCGAGGACTTGGCGTGGCGCGACCACTGGGTGATGCAGCATGACGGCGCAGGCGGCCAGATCGGCCACCCGGCGGCGTTCCGGTTCCTGCCGTGGCACGGCGACCGCCCGGTATTCCCATGGGGCCTTGCAGTGCTGGACTCAGGCGGCTGGGCGGTGGCCGGCGTGGCCGGCTCCATGACGCTGGCCCAATCCAACCAGACCGTGATCGGCCTGAGCGGCGATCAGGGCGCGAGCTGGGACTACGTCGAGGTGCCCGGTTGCTCGACCCGGCCGATGATGCTGTCCAATCTGGGCTCCGGCGTCCTCAGCTTCATGTCGAGCTGGTCGGACGAGGGCAACTTCCGCTACTACAGCCACGACCACGGCGCCACCTGGGAACGGGGCGACCGGCTGCCGGAGGCCCCCGACGGCACGCAGATGGACTGCGAGGGCAACGCCCTGATCGACCGCGACGCCGCTGGCAACGCCACGGTGGTGGCGGAGACCGGGCAGACGGTGTCCAAGGGGCCGTTGCCGCAGAATCCCTGCTGCGGCTGCATCCGCTGGTCCCGCGACGGCGGCCGCACCTGGGGACCGGTGAGCTGGCCGCAGGAGTGGGTCTGGTACGACGAGTGCGACGGCGAGCGGGTCGAGCGCGGGGTAGGCGAGGGCGCCCTGGTCCGCGCCGCCAACGGCTCCGTCGTCGCCGCCGTGCGTTCCGACATGCCGGCGCAGTACATCCCGCTGCACTACGACAACTTCGAGGGCACCGCGGTGTCGATCAGCAACGACGAAGGCGCGACCTGGAGTCCGCTGGACTTCGTGTTCGGCCCCGGCCGCCACCACGTCACGCTGCTGCGGCTGCCGAACGACGACCTGGTGCTCACCGTGATCCGTCGCCTCGACTTCGGAGCCGGCGACCTGGCCACCTACCGGCGCGGCTGCGACGCCGTCGTCAGCCACGACCACGGTGTCACCTGGGACGTCGAGCACCGCTACGTCGTGGACGACTTCGCCGCCCTCGGCACGGAAGAGTGGTACCACGTGGCATGCGGCCACCAGTTCTCGGTCTCGGTGGGCGACGGCTCGGTCCTCAGCGCGTACGGCAACTACCGCAACGCCGGCGCCCTGGTCCACTGGCGGCCGGCCTCGTAGCGTAGCCCGTCGCTTTCGTCAGCGGGCACAACGCGTCGAGAGCCTGGATCATCGGGCACAGTTCCGGTGCAGAACTGAACCGTGCTTTGGTGTGGGCTCGACGCTCACGATCGAAAGCAGCCCCTTGAGCTGTTCCAGTCCACGCTCGCACTCCGCGTCGATGACCGCCTTGAGCTCCCAGCGCCCTTCGCCCAGCGGTCGCACCCGTTCCGCCGGCACCGTCAGCGCGGGATCCACGTCGGCCAGCATCTTCGTCACTTCCCGGGTGCTCTTGCCGGCCGCCTGCTCCACCAGTGCCTTTTGCGCTCACACGCCCAGCGCCGGTCGAGGCTCGGGTGGCTGCGCCGGTTTCGGCCGCGCCGACCGTGCCGGCGGCGGCGAACCGTTCGCCCGCCCGGCCGATTCGGACCCGGCCGTGCGCGCCTGACGCTTCCGCTCGCGCTCACGTCGCTCGGAGCGATGGCTCCGCTCGAAGGCGTGATGTAGCTGCGCGGCCGCGTCGAGGGTCAGCGAGCCGTCCCAGAGCCGCTCGCGCACGCCGTCGATCCGCGCGCACAGCTTCATGGCGTTGATGCGCCGCCAGGCGGCCGATCAGCAGCCCGGTGCGCGCGGGCTCGGCTCGGTTGCCGTGTCGCAACCCATTACGACGGTCCCCCAGGCGGCAACCCATCGAGCGCCGGTCAAGTCGGCGCCGGTCAGGTTGGTGCCGGACAAGTCCACATCGCGCAGGTCCGCGCCGGCACAGTTAGG
Organism: Spirochaetia bacterium; assembly: GCA_965208175.1. Classification (GTDB taxonomy): domain Bacteria; phylum Spirochaetota; class Spirochaetia; order SZUA-6; family Bin103; genus CATQHW01. The sequence continues at coordinate 2,000,821 of CBDBOG010000003.1, forward strand.
TAGACACTATGCACTGGGCGCGTGCGCAGCCGCTTTGACGGCCGCCAGCAGCGCCAGCAGCACGATTCCCGCCGCGGCGCGCGTTGCCGTTCCAGAGTCGGTCAGCTTCATGGCGGCCGTGACCGTACCGCGCCGCACCACGGCCGACAACCGGCGCGGTTGTCGCACCGATCCGCCAGGCGACAGCGCCGCCACCAGGGACGCCGGGCGGCCAGCGCAGCTAGGGCCCGGCCAATGCCGCCGGGTGCTTGGCATCGAACCGGGCGACCGCTGCCGCTATTTCCTCGCGCCTCGACTGGCAGGCTCCGCAACCGCACCGAGTAACTCTCGCGTAGTCCAGGATGACGGCGCGTTTCGCTTCCAGAGCTTCTCGGATCTCGCGCGGCAGCTCGCCGCCTTCCTCGGTCCATTCCTCATCCCAGGGATACGCGCCGAACAGGTATTCAGCAGCTCGGCGAGCCAGGCGGAAACTCCCTTGGCGATCGCGACGGAACGGGCCGGCCCAGGCGCAGAGCGGTTTCCACAGGTCGGCCAGCTCGAAACCCGCGGCGACTTCGGTCATCGGCTGAACAGCGAGACGGCCCAGCGATCGCAGCTCCCACTCAATCAGCAGCTCGACGCTTGGCACCAGCCAAGGTTGCGACTGTACGAACTCACCAGAACGGCGCACGTCTGCGAATCGCTTACCGTCGCCTATCGCGGGCGGCGGACCTTCCGGCAGAGACCGGGCGTCATCGTCCATGCCGACCACGTCGGGCAGGATCGGCTGGCCTCGAACTCCCAACCTATCGGACACACGTTGCAGGATGCCGCGTTGATCGTCCGACAGGTCATAGCTCGATAGAGCATCCTCTACCGTGGCGCGGTGCGACCTGATGACGGACGCTCGGTATTGCCTGCCCGTCCATGCCCGCACCGCCACGGCCGACAAGATACGCCGGGCCGGCGGTCAGATCCAAGGGCGGCAGCCGGGCGGGTTATCCGGGATTCCGGCACTTCGGAAGCCGCCCGGTCGCGTCGCACCCTCGAACGTCGGTCAAGTCGGCCGGCAGAACCGCGCCGGCCAAGTTTGCACCCTGCAGGTCGGCATCGGCCAGCGCAGCGTCGGCCAGGTCCGCGCCGCGCAGGTCCGCACCGCGCAGGATCGCGCCCACCAGCACAGCGCTATGCAGCCAAGCGCCGCGCAGGTCCGCACCTTGCAGCCATGCGCCGGTCAGCTTCGCACGGTTCAGCCAAGCGCCGCGCAGGTCCGCGCCGCTCAAGTCGGCTTCGGTCAGGTCAGCGTCGGCCAGCTCGGCGCCGCGCAAGTCCGCGCCGATCAAGACAGCGCCGGCCAGCTCGGCGCCGTCGACTATCCCGCGCAGGTCCGCGCCGGCAAAGTAGCCTTCGGCCAAGTCGGCGTTGTGCAACATCGCACCGCGCAGGTCCGCGCCGCTCAGGTCCGCGTCGCTCAGGTCCGCGCCGGTCAGGTCCGCGCCGCTCAGGTTCGCGCCGACAAGGTATCCGCCGGTCAGGTCGGCAACGATCAGGGAGGCACCGCGCAGGTCCGCGCCGTCGAAGTAGCCCAGGGCCAGGGCGGCGCCTTTCAGGTCGGCACCGCTCAAGTCCGCGCCGCTCAAGTCCGCGGCGGCAAAGTCGGCTTCGGCCAATTCCGCGCCGCGCAGGTCCGCGCCGCTCAATTCCGCGCCGCGCAGGTCCGGGGGCTCGGCGGTTGCGATGCCGCCAGCCAGCAGCAGTGCCGCCGTGATCGTATGTCGTGTCTTCATGGTGCGATCGTTACCTATAACACCAATCAAGTGTACGCAGGCCCTTACGGGCCTCGTTCGGAGGCCGTATCGGCGTTCCTGGGGGGCGAGTCAGCGACGGTCCGTGCGGCCGTACGCTAGGGGCAATGCGATGTGCCGCGGGGGTGCCCGCGACAGCCGCGGAACGCGGAGACGGTTGCCCGCTGCCCGTGTCCCTCAGCGAGATTCGCCACTCACGCACCCGCGGCGGCGCCAAGGGACCGCGACGGCAGTCGCCACCAGGATCACGCCCAGGAGCCCCTGCAGCAGGTCCACGAGCCGGAACGCGTCGATGAAGCGGTCGCCGACAGAGCGTGCCACGGGGAGATAGACCAGCAGCCGGGCCGGCAGGTAGGCGAGGGCTGCCAGTCCCTCCCAGAGCGTCACCTTGAGCAGGGCGGCGCGCAGCCGCCCCTCCCGCGCCGCCCGTCCGTACGCGAACCAGATGGTGAGGGCGGCGATCAGCTCGCCGAGCCCCAACAGGTAGGTCGCCACCGACGCGAGCAGCGCATGCATGCCGGTCCACAGCTCGACGCCGGTGGCGGCCAAGTCCAGGAACTGCAGGAAGATCACCCCGGACAGCAGGATGGAGAGCAACGCGGCGGCCACCCGCGCCGCAGCCCGCCGCAGGGCGGGTGGCCGCGGCGGCGGTCTGGTGCGGGGTCCGGGCGCCTGGCCGGTCAGCCGTAGAACCAGTCGAGCGGATAGCTGCGGATCACCGTCTCCCGCGGCTTGCCGGCCTCGCCCCTGCCGCGTTCGCCGAGGGTGCGCGCCTGCCGCGCCTCGGGGCCCGCGTCGACCCATGAGCGGTGGTAGATCAGGAACACCCGGTCGCCGGCGAAGCACACGTTCGGATAGTCGAAGGTGGCGAAGTCGTCCGGCAGCGCGCCGACGTCCGGCAGCCCGATCACGGGGATGATCGGGGACTCCGGGGCGATCTGGTCCACGTCCGCCAAGCCGGCGCTCACCTCGATGGTCCTGAAGTGCTCCCAGGACTCGCCCGAGTCGCGCGAGATCGCACACGACAGGCGGCCGCGCCGGTAGCCGCGGCGGATCTCCTCGCGCGACACCTGGTTCCAGACGCAGATCAGGTCGCCGGTGGCAGGGATGCGGCGCAGGCGCGGCGGCGAGTAGGAGGCGGCCAGCTCGGTGGGCCGCACGGCCGTCCAGCGCTCGCCGCCGTCGCTGGAGTGGCTGGCGACGATGCGGCCCACGGTGGACCGCGCGAAGAACAGCAGGCGGCCGTCGGCCGTCTCGGCGACGCTCGGCTCGTCGCAGGCGGTGACGCCGCCGTAGCCGTTGGCGATCCCGTGCTCGTCGAACCACCCCATCAGCGGCTGCGCGCGCTGCCACGTGCGTCCCCCGTCCTCCGACCGGCTCACCGCGGCGATGTCGATCTCCGGGTAGTGGTAGTGGCCGGAGACCTGCAGCCGGAGCCCCTTCCACGTGCCCCAGGTGCTGATCTTGCGGTACTCCAGGCCCGGGTGGTCGTCGTTGCCGTAGCACTCGCGGCTCGGCATCACCAGCGTGCCGTCGCCGGTCTCGATGAGCGCGTCGTAGTACGGTGAGCCCAGCAGATCGACGGTGGAGCGCTGCCGCCACGTGCGGCCGTCGTCCTCCGACACCACCAGCCGGAAACACTCCTGCCGGTTGCGGTACACGAGCGCGAGCGGTCCTGCTTGCAGCCTGATGCACGCCAGCCCCTGCAGCCGGCCCGCGTCCGGCAACTCCAGCGCCAGCGGCTCTCCCCACGTGACGCCGCCGTCGGCGGAGCGCAGGAGCCGGCCGCCGGCTATCAGCCCCAGCGCGCCGTCGCTCAACGACACCAGCGCGCTCGCCTCATTGATCGCGACCTCCGTCACTTCGGTAACGCCCTCTGGAACCGGCTTGCGCCACTGCGGCCGCCCCGGCTGGTGCTCCTGGGATCCTGAGTCGCTCATGCGAACCTCCTCGCCGGCCGGTTTGCCCACGGCGGCGCAGGCTGGCCGCTGCCGATTCTATCATCCGGAGCGACCCGGCTCCGCGAGGAAGGTTGAACAGCGCGCCCCGCTGGGCGACACTGACGCAAGCCGGCACCGGCAGGCGGATATGCCCGATGGTCACCTTCATCATTCGGAGAATCGCCACCGTAGTCCCCACACTGATCATGATCTCGATGCTGGTGTTCGGGGCGATCGAGCTCGTGCCGGGTACCTTCATCGACATCTTGATCGCGCAACAGATCGCGGACACCGGCGAAGCGGAGCTCAGCGAGGGCCAGATCCGGCTGCTGGAACGGCAGTACGGCATCGGCAAACCGATCTACGTGCGCTGGTGGAAGTGGGCCAGCCGCTTCGTGCAGGGGGACTTCGGGCGATCCTATGCCTACGGCCACCGGCCGGTGGCGCAGCTCATCACCGAGCGCATGGTGCTTACCGTCGTCCTCTCCCTGTGCAGCATCGTGTTCTCCTACCTGGTCGCGCTGCCGATCGGGATCTACTCGGCGGTGCGGCAGTACACGCTGGGCGACAACGTCTTCACGGTGATCAGCTTCCTGGGCCTGAGCATTCCCAATTTCCTGCTCGCGCTGGTGCTGATCGTGATCAGCTTCTTCCAGTTCGGTCAGGTGCCGGGCGGGTTGTTCTCGGCCGAGTACGCCGCCGCTCCCTGGAGCCTGGGCAAGGTGCTCGACCTGCTGGCGCACCTGTGGGTGCCGGTGGTGGTGCTCGGCACGGCGGGGATGGCCGGCACCATGCGCATCCTGCGCGGCAACCTGCTGGACCAGCTTCGCCGCCCCTACGTGGATACGGCCCGCGCCAAGGGGCTGCGCGAGCGCATCGTGGTCGTCAAGTACCCGCTGCGGATCGCCCTCAACCCGTTCATTACCGGCATCGGCTTTGCGTTTCCCGCAGTGGTCGGGGGCGAGCTGATCGTGTCGATCGTGCTCAACCTGCCGACCACGGGACCGTTGCTGTACGACGCGGTGACGCACCATGACGCGTTTCTGGCCGGCGCCATGGTGATGTTGCTCTCCACCCTGCTGGTGGTGGGCAACTTGGTGGCGGACCTGACGCTGGCGTGGGTCGACCCGCGCATCAGGTACGAGTGATGAGCATGGCCGAGGCAGGAACGACCGCTGGACCCGGAGGCGACATGCCGATCAAGGGTCGCAGCATCGGCTCCATCATGCGCCTCAAGTACCGGCGCAACCGGCTGGCCATGGTCGGCCTGTGGACGCTGATCGTGCTGTACGCACTCACCATGCTGTGCGAGTTCTTCGCGCCCTACACCCTGGACGACAACGCCAAGGGCTTCGAGAATCACCCGCCCATGCGCATCCGTTTCTTCGACCTCGACGGGCGGTTCCACCTGCATCCGTTCGTCTACGGCGCCACCCGCACCCTGGACATGGAGACCTTCAAGACCCACTGGACGTCCAATCCCGACGAGCGCTTCCCGATCCACCTGTTCGTGCGCGGGGCGAGCGACTACCCGGTGCTGGGGTTTCTGCCGATCCGCAGCAACCTGCGTTTCTTCGGCGTCAAGGAGGGCCGCATCTTTCTGTTCGGCACCGACAAGTGGGGCCGCGACATGCTCTCGCGCATCCTCTACGGCGGGCGCGTGTCGCTGACCATCGGCTGGGCCGGGGTGATGATCAGCCTGGTGCTGGGCATCCTCATCGGCGCGCTATCCGGCTACTTCGCGGGGGCGGTGGACCTGGTGGTGCAGCGCGTGATCGAGGTCATCATGTCGGTGCCTTCGCTGCCGCTGTGGATCCTGCTCGCCTCCGCGCTGCCCAAGGAGTGGACCCCGCTGCAGGTCTACTTCGGCCTCGTCGTGATCCTGTCGTTCATCGGCTGGACCGGCCTGGCACGGGTGGTGCGCGGCATGATCCTCTCGCACCGCGAGACTCAGTACATCCTGGCGGCGCGCAACATCGGCGCCGGCACCGGGCGCATCATGGCGCTGCACCTGGTCCCGAACATCTCCAGCTACCTGCTGGTGAACCTCACCCTGGCCATCCCCGGCATGATCCTGGCCGAGACCAGTCTGAGCTTCCTGGGGCTGGGCATCCGCTCACCCATGACGAGCTGGGGTGTCATGTTGGAAGAGGCGCAGAACATCAACAACCTGGTCAACAACGTGTGGTACCTGATCCCGGCGCTGTTCGTGGTGGCGGCGATCCTGGCGTTCAACTTCGTCGGGGACGGGCTGCGAGACGCCGCCGACCCCTTCAGCAGCAACTGAGCGTCGGGTTCGGGCCGATCAGTCGTAGCCGGGCCACGGCGCCGCGGCTTCCGCCGCGCTCTGCTCTCGTCCGGTCACGTCGCCGCCGAGCCACCGGTAGGGGCGCGGGCGCAGGGCCAGGGTGCGATCGGCCAGCGGCAGGGCTATCGGTACGGAACCGCATGCGGCGGACTGCTTGGCGGCGATCGCAACCTCCAGGGCCTGGCGCAGGTCGTGCCCGGAGATCCACAGCTCGCTGCCGGTGCGGATCGCGTCCAGGAACGAGCCGATGGAGGTGCCGAGGTAGTTGAACTGCGGATAGGCGATCGGCGTGAAGGGGCGGTCCAGGGGGAGGCGTCGGCCGGACGCGTCGTGGCCGGCATACACCGTGGTGGCTTCCCAATCCCAGCGGATCAGCGCCTGCTCCGTCCACACGTCGACGCCTTTCTGCGGCGTCTCCTCGCCGAATACCGGTACCGCCATGCGGTCGCTCATCGTGAAGCGCGCGTTGATGATCAGTCCTTCCTCATCCTGGTCGTCGGCCAGCTTGTTTTCCGGCTTGCCCCACGCCACCACCTCGGCGACCTCCGTGCCCGTGAGCAGGCGCAGCACCGATATGTGCTGGCAGCCGCCGCCGGAGATCTCGCCGCTCCAGCGGTGAACGGCCGCTCCGGTGATCGGACCGAACTCGCCGGCGTGGAGCCAGCCTGCTGCTTCCTGCACGTCGGCGCGGGCGCGCTGCAGGTTGCCGCCGCCGAACACGACGCCGGCTGTGCGGCAGGCGTCCACCATGGCGTCGGCGTCGGCCAAGGTGGCGGCGATCGGCTTGTCGGTCGTGACCCCGCGCACGCCGGCGGCGACGGCCGCCAGCACCGCGTCCTTGATGTAGCGCACCGGCAGCACCAGGGCGGCCACGTCCGGCACCACCTCCGCGAACAGCGAGCGCGCGTCGGCGAACAGGCGGGTCACGCCGAAGCGCTCGCCCACCACGCGGCGCCGCTCGGCGTTGGCCTCGGCGATCGCCACCAGCGTGGTGTCGGGCCGGGCGGCGTAGACCGCGGCGTAGTGCTGCCCCAGGCGGCCGCAGCCGATCACGGCGACGGTGAGCGAGTCAGATCCCATGGGCAGCGATCATACCGCGCGGAACGGCAGCGCGCCGACGGTGCCCCGGATCGGCTACCGTAGGCTTCAGGCAGGGTAATACGATGAAGATCACCGCGGTACGGACGTACAAGTTCAGCGTCGCCACCGGGCAGCAGGTCCGCGACCCCGTGACCGGAGAGCTGATCGCCAGCGCCGAGAAGGGATGGCTGCTGCTGAAGCTTGCGACCGATGCCGGCATGAGCGGCTGGGGCGAAGGGACGGCGGAGTGGCTGATCGAGCCGGTGGAAGCGCAGCTCCACGCCTGGCGCGAGCTGCTGCTTGGCGCCGACCCGCTGCAGGTGATCGCCCTCACCGAGGACCTGACCGACCGGGTGCCCTGGAAGGGCGGGGCGGTGTACGGCACCGCCGCGGCGGCGGTGAACATGGCGCTGTACGACCTGGCCGGCAAGGCGTGGGGCGTGCCGGTGAGCACCGTGCTTGGCGGGCGGCGCCGCGAGCGGGTGCGGGTGTACTCGAACGGGGGCAGCTTCGCCAGCCCGGACGAAGCCGCCGCCACTGCCGTCGCCGCCCGGCGGAAGGGCTATGCCGGGATCAAGGGCAATCCGCTGGAGACCCGCGCCACGCCGCTGGATCCCGCCGCCGTCGAGCACTCGGTGGCCTGCGCGGAGGCGATGCGCGAGGCGGCCGGCCCCGAGCTGGAGATCCTGCTCGACACCCATGGCAGCCCGGTGCCGGAGCTGGCCATCGCTTTCGCCCACGCGGTCGCACCGGTGCGCCCGCTTTTCATCGAGGAGCCGGTCAAGGTGGGCTCGGTGGCGGCCCTGGCCGAGGTCAGCGCGCGCAGCCCGGTGCCGATCGCCACCGGCGAGAAGCTTCACACCGTGGCGCAGTTCAGGGAGCTGATCGACCGCCGCGCGTGCGCGATCCTGCAGCCCGACATCACAGAGTGCTTCGGCGTCCACCGCATGCTGGAAATCGCGCGGCTGGCCGACGCGCAGCAGATGTTGATGGCGCCCCACAACGTCAGCGGTCCCGTGGGCCACGCGGCGGTGATCCACGCCGATGCGGCGATGCCCAACTTCCTGATCCAGGAGAACACGGACAGCTTCTTCGCACAGTTCGACCGCTTCGCCGAGCACCCGTTCCGCGTCGCGGACGGGTACATGAACATCCCCGACGAGCCTGGGCTCGGGGTCACCGTCAAGGAAGCCGACATCGCCGACCTTCCCTACCGGCCGACCGCGTTCCGGCAGTACCGCCATGCCGACGGGAGCTGGAAGGGCTGGTAGGGGGACCCTTTGCCGGGCCGCCGTCAGCTCAGGCCGAGCCGTCCCATCACGTCGCCCTGCAGCGAGCCGCGCAGGTCGAGCTCCTCGGCGAGATGGCAGGCGACCAGACGATCCTCTCCGAGCGGCCGAAGCTCGGGCACCTCCGCCTCGCAGCGCTGCTGCCGGTAGGGGCAGCGTGGATGGAACGGGCATCCGCTCGGCTTGTTGAGGGGTGAGGGCACCTGGCCCTCCAGGATGACGCGTTCCACGTTGCGCTTGGGGTCGGGCTGAGGAATCGCCGTGAGCAGCGCCTCCGAGTAGGGGTGCCGGGGTGTGCGGAACAGCTCCGTGGTGGCGCCGACCTCGACCAGGGTGCCCAGGTACATCACGCCCATGCGGTCGCTGATGTGCGACAGCACCGACAGGTCGTGGGCGATGAACAGCATGGTCAACCCCAGCCTGTCGCGCAGGTCCTCGATCAGGTTGAGGATCTGTCCCTGAATCGACATGTCCAGGGCGGAGACCGGTTCGTCGGCCAGGATCAGCTTCGGCTCCAGGGCCAGCGCGCGGGCGATGCCGACGCGCTGCTTCTGACCGCCCGAGAGCTCGTGGGGAAAGCGGTTCAGGTGGCTGGAGTCCAGGCCGACCAGGCCCAGGAGCTCGTCCACCCGGTCCGCTATCTCGCGGCGTCCGCCCAGGCCGTGCACGACCAGCGGCTCCCCGACGATGTTCTTGATCGTGAAGCGCGGGTTCAGCGACGAGTCGGGATCCTGAAAGACGACCTGCAGATCGCGGCGCACGGGCTTGGTCTCGCGGGACGGCAGCGTGGCCAGGTCGAGCCAGCCGTCGGCGTCGCGGTATTCCTCCAGGAGATCGGTCTTGAGCAGCACGCGGCCGCCGTCGGGGTCCACCAGGCGGGCGATGCTGCGCACCACCGTGGTCTTGCCGCAGCCGCTCTCACCGGCCAGTGCGAAGGTCTCCTCCTTGTCCACCTCGAAGCTGACGCCGTCCACCGCCTTCACCTCGGCCACCTTGCGCTTCAGCAGGCCGGCGGTCACCGGGTAGTACTTGAACAGGTGCTCCACCCGCAGCAGCGGCGTGGCGGGGGGCTCGGCGTCCCGGCTCATCGGGGCGCTCCGGCGGCCTCGTGCAGCTCGCCTGTCTTGTGGAGCCAGCACTTGGTCAGGTGGCCGGGAGCGGCACCGAAGTGCGGGGGATCCTGGTCGCAGATGTCGCCGATGTACCGGTGGCAGCGGTAGCGGAATCGGCAGCCCGAGAGCCGCGCATAGGGGTTGGGGACGCTGCCGCGGATCGGCGCCAGGCGGTGATGCTCGCCAGCGACGATCGGAATCGACTTGAGCAGACCCTCGGTGTAGGGATGGGTGTGGCCGTAGAAGACCTGGTCGGCGCTGCCGGCCTCCACGATCTGCCCCATGTACATGGTCAGCACGGTGTCGGCCATCTCCGCGATCAACCCCAGGTCATGCGTGATGAACAGCATGGCCATGCCGAACTCCGCCTGCAGGCCCTGGATCAGCTCCATGATCTGCGCCTGAATCGTCACGTCCAGGCCGGTGGTGGGCTCGTCGGCGATCAGCAGCCTCGGCCGGCACGCCAGCGCCATGGCGATCATGGCGCGCTGGTTCATGCCGCCGCTCAGCTCGAACGGGTACTGCTTGATGCGCCGCTCCGGGTCGCTGATGCCCACCCGGTCCAGCAGGTCGATGGTCTGCGCCCGCGCCTCATTGCGGGTCATCTCCCGGTGCACGCGCAGGACCTCGCCGATCTGGTTGCCGACGGCGTGCACGGGGCTGAGTGCGGTCATCGGCTCCTGGAAGATCATGCTGATCCGGTTGCCGCGGATGTCGCGGTACCGGTCGCCCTTGGGATCCAGGCTCACCAGGTCGATGGGCCGTCCGTCTTCGTAGTAGTTGATCGTGCCGGTGACGTGGGCCGGGGGCATCGGCAGGATGCCCATGATGGCGCGCGCGGTCACGCTCTTGCCGCACCCGGACTCGCCCATCACGCCCAGGGTCTGGTGGCTGCGGACCTTGAAGCTGACCCCGTCCACGGCGCGCAACAGGCCTTCGGTCAGCCGGAACTCCACCCGCAGGTCGCGGACTTCGATCAGCAGGTCGTCGGGTGCCGCATTACCGGAGTCGGCGGCCGGCATGATCCAGATGCTACCTTAGCCCACGTCGCCGCGCCAAGCGGGCTCTTCGTCCTGCTCCACGTAGAACACGCCTTCGATGTCACGCTCGCCAACCGCGGGCAACGGCTGGTTGTGGTGCACGACCAGGATGCGGTCGTCGTCGGCGTAGGCGAAGCTGGGATAGCCCTGTCCCATTGCGTGGAACTGCATCAGGAACGACAGGTACATGGCGCCGCCCCAGATGTGGGTCTCGCCGCTCCAGTCCAGTCCATCCTCCTTTACGTAACAGAAGGCGACGCTGCCGATGTGCAGGTGGTCCATCTCGGCCACGTGCCGGTAGCCGCAGATGACGGTGCCGGTCCTGGTAAGAAACAGCGACGGAGAGTGGCCGTAGCGCGGGTCGGACCAGCCCACCATTTCGTGGCTGCTCCAGGTGGCGCCGTTGTCGTCACTCCAATTGCAGTACAGCGGCCCGACCCCGTGCCCGTGGGTGTTGGAGGGATCGCGGTTGACGCACAGGATGCGGCCCGAGGGCAGTTGCAGGAAGTCGGCCTCGTCGCCGGAGTAGCGGTCGCAGGCGGCGGTCACGTAGCTGTCCCAGGTGTCGCCGCCGTCGCGCGAGGTGAGATAGCCATGGCTGCCGAAACGGTCGCCCTCGTACCGGCCGATGATCGGCAGGATGACCGTCCCGTCGTGCAGGGTGCGGATCTTTCCGTAGGAGATCGCCGACGACCACCCTGATGCCGGACCGGAGCCCGGCATCACGACGATCGGTTCCGACCAAGTGTGCCCCTGATCCACCGACTTGCGCAGGCATACGGTGCGGTTGTAGACGCCGCTGTAGCTGGCTCCGTACACGTTGTAGGGCAGCAGGATGGTGCCGTCGGCGAGTTGCGCCATGCCGTGATGGCCGTAGAACTGTTCGTCCGTTTGCTCGGCCGAGGAGCCGTAGGCAAAGGTGTGCTCCTTGCGCCACGTCCGGCCGGAGTCGGTCGAGCGGGTCAGACTGACGCAGGACTTCCTGTGGGTGTCGTCCCGGTATGCCACCAGCAGGTCGCCGTTGCTCAGGCGTTCGAGGGAGGGACAGCTCCCTCCTTCCGCGACGATGACGCGCCCGTCCCGCTCCAGCTTTCCCATGGCTCTACCACCTCCGGAGACAGGTCACTCTGATCAGATGGACCGCGCGATGACAAGCCCCCGGCCCGTCGACGTTGACAGCGCAGGCCACAAGTGGTGCACTGGCACATTCTTTGCCGAGGAGGTCGGTCATGAACCTACCGAACCGAAAGCGCTTCCGCGCATCGCATGGCCTAGCACTGCTGGCATGTCTGTTCCTCTGCGGAACGGCCATGACGGCGACAGGCGCCGATATCGTCCCGATGATCACGCCGGACAGCCCGATGGCGAGCTACAGTGAGTCGCCGGTGCTGGCGGCCAGGGTCGCCGCCGGGGAGCTTCCCCCGGTCGAGGAGCGGCTGCCCGACTTGCCCCCGGTTGAGCAGGCGTTCGAAGCGGTCGGCAAGTACGGCGGCACGCTGCGCCACATCGAGGCGCTGTACACCAGCTTCGGCAGCATCACCCGCTACATGAACGAGGGGCTGATCGACGTCAGCGTTCCCTCGGGCACCCACCGCTACCCGAACCTCGCCGAGAGCATCGAGTGGAGCGACGATCTGACGACCTACACCATCCATCTGCGGAAGGGCGTGAAGTGGTCGGACGGTGAGGAGTTCACCGCCGAGGACGTGATGTTCAAGTGGGAGGACGTCAGGCTCTATTCCCCGGACCCGGACGCGACCCCGCTGTCGGTGGCGCCTTCCGACTTCATCATCGGCGGGGAGCTCGCCGAGTTCACGATGGTCGACGACTACACGATCGTGATCAAGTTCGCGGCGCCATACGCGAACTACCACAAGAACATCGGCTGGAACTATCTCGATCCGGAGCCCGCCCACTACCTGAAACCGTTCCATCCCAAGTACAACGAGGAGCTGGGCGACCCGACCGAGGCGTGGCAGGAATTCAACACCGTGCACCGCGCCGGCACCAACACCGAACGCCCCACCCTCGGGCCGTGGGTTCCCGAGACGGTGAAGGAAGGCGAGCTGATGGTGATGGTGCGCAACCCCTACTACTGGAAGGTGGACGAGCAGGGCCAGCAGCTTCCCTACGCCGACGACTTGCGCGTGACCTACGTCAAGGACAAGGAGGTGGAGAAGCTGCAGCTCGCCGCGGGCGAGTACGACTGGCACGCCATGGGGCCGCCGGTGGACGCGGTGCTGTTCCAGCAGCAGGCCAACGGCAACTACCGTCTGGTCACGCCGCCCGGGTGGCACAACTACTGGGTCTTCATCAAGCGCAAGCTGGCGTGGATCACCAACGCGCTCGAGAATCCCGTGAACGAGAACGACGACAAGCTCGCCGCGTTGCTGCTGAACGATGACTTCCTGCAGGCGCTGCAGCTCGGCATCGACAACGAGCAGCTCATGCGTGCCTACACCACGCCGGAGCTGTACGATTTCCGCGCAAAGCTGGTGGGGCGGCCGCGGCTCGACCCGGGCAAGCCGATCGGCATGAGCGCCGACCCGCGCGTGGCGGCGATGTGGGACCACCTGGAGCAATGGACGCGCTACGACCTGGATGAGGCAAACCAGATGCTGGACGATCTGGGACTGGCGGTCGGCGGCGACGGCTTCCGTGAGTACGCCGACGGCGGTCGCATCGAGCTGAATATCGGAATCTTCTCCGACTCCGGAGTCCGCGGCGAGGTGGTCACCGCCCAGTGCCAGAACTGGGAGCGGGACCTCAAGATCAAGACGTTCTGCATCCAGAAGACCTGGAGCGAAGGCGTGCGGCCGTGGTGGCTTGGCAGCGAGTTGCCGCTGATCGAGTCGGCGTCGGGCCACTGGTTCTGGGGCACCGACGCCCTCTACCTGCACGCCCTCTACCAGTACGAGGTACGTGACTGGCTCGAAACGGGGGGTCAGGAAGGCGTGGCGCCGCCCGAGCCCTATCGCGAGGGGTTGCTGGAGCTGAAGCGTCTGGCCGATGCGTCGGCGCAGTCGCTCGATCCCGAAGAGCGGATGGAGCTGGCGATCCAGGCCACCGAGCTGGTGGTTCTGAACAACCTGGACGGCACCGAGCTGACCTTCGGCGCCGCCTCCAGCTTCCACTACGTCCACAACCGGATCCGCAACAATCCGGTCGGCTACAACGCTTGGGGCATTCGCCGCTGGCTGCGCATGGAGCAGTGGTGGATCGACGAGTAGCGGGATAGCCTTCCCGGACCGCATGAGCCCCCGGCATCGTGCCGGGGGCTCACTCATTGGGGGCGCCCACATGGACCGGACGTTCCCGAGACGAGGCCGTACACTGTGTTGGTGCGTGGTCTTACCGACGCCGCTCGCCTCGGCAGGCTCATGGAAGGGATCGGCCGCGGATGCCGGGGCAGCGGCCGAATCTATCTGGTCGGAGGCGCGTGCGCGATACTGGTCGGCTGGCGTGCCACGACCGTGGACGTCGATCTGAAACTCGATCCCGAGCCCGCCGGCGCATTCGAGGCGATCGCCGGACTCAAGGATGCGCTGGGCGTCAACGTCGAATTGGCCGCTCCCGACCAGTTCATCCCGCCGCTGCCCGGATGGCGGGAACGCAGCCCGTTCGTCGTGCGCCATGGCGGCGTGTCCTTTCATCATTACGACTTCTATTCGCAGGCGCTCGCCAAGATCGAACGCGGGCACGCCCAGGATCTGCGCGACGTCGCCGCGATGCGCGATCGCAGACTGATCGAGCCGGCAACGCTGCGGCGGCTGTTCGATGCGATCGAGGGAACGCTTGTCCGCTATCCCGCCCTGGATCCCGACTCGTTTCGGGGAAAGGTCGAACGCGCCATCGCGGAGTGGAACGCATGACCGGCGACCACCGTCTGCCGGGAGCCGACATCGTCGCCGAGGGCGTGCGAGCGCACCTGCGCGGTGAGACGACAACGGAATCCCTGCTGGTCGCGATCGGTGCCCCGCGGCTGAAGAGCCTGGGTCACGACCTGCCTGAGCGATCCACGCTGTGCGAACGACCGGAGATCGAGCTCTATCTCCTGCTTCGCGAGCGCCACGGCCGGGATGCTCACCAGCGCTACAACGCTCTCGTTCGCAGGCTCGTGAGCTACGAGCGAGCAGCCGAGCGAATTCAGTCGGCACGAATGCGCGCCGACTGAGAGGTTCGTCGGCTTACCGGGAGAGCAGGCCCAGTCCCCGCAGATCGGCGACCACGCCGCGCTGCTCGGCCTCGTAGAGCCTCCAGATGACGCGCAGGCTCTGCAGGCCGGCCTCGCCGTCGGTCTGCGGCGTGCGGCGGCGCTCGATGCAGTCGAGGAAGTGGGCCATCTCGTTCTCGGTATGCTTGCCGGCCCCGGCCTCGCTCTCCATGAGGAGCTTCCGTTCGCCGCGGGCGTGGGCCAGCAGGCGATGGCCGCTGACGTCCGCCTCGAGCATGCCCTCGGTGCAGTGGGCGTGGATGGAATAGCGCAGCCGGGTGCCGCGCGCGCCCCAGGTGCCGAAGTGGTAGCCCAGCCGGCCGCCGTCGAACTCCATGGTCACGTTGGAGGTGCCCTCGCGCTCCATCCACGGCGTACCCGTATTGGTGCCCAGGTGGGTGCCGCTGACCGGCTCTCCGAGGAACCAGAGCAGGATGTCGATGTAGTGGCAGCCGTGGCTGAAGAGCTGGCCGCCGCCCAGCGTCTCCGCCCGGCTCCCCCAGTGACCCGTCGGGTAGCGGGTCATCTGCTCGGTCCAGATGCTCACCTGGAACACCTCGCCGAAAGACTGCCGGTCGAGCTCGTCCTTCATGGCCGCGACCACGGGGTGGAAGCGCATGCAATAGGCGATCATGAGGACGCGGTCGACCCGCGCGGCGGTGGCGATGAGGTCCAGGCACTCCTCTTCGCTGTTCGCCATCGGCTTCTCCAGCAGCACGTGCTTGCCGGTTTTCAGGCAGTCCCTTGCGACCGGATGGTGCAGGTGGTGCGGCAGCACGACGAGGACGGCGTCCACCTGGTCGAGGACGGAGCGGTAGTCGGTGGCGACCCGTACGTCCGGGAGATGTTCGTGGACCTGCCGTGCCCGGGCCTCGTCGACGTCGACGGCCGCCACGAGCTGCAGCCGGTCGCGGAGCAGGTGAAAGCGCCGCACGTGCGCGGCGGACATGCCGCCGCAGCCGATCAGGGCGAGCTTGACGCGGGCCACACGTCATGGTGGTCGAGGGAGTGGGCGATGTCGATGCACTATCGAGGGCGTCATGAAAAAGAACGGCGCCTCACCACGGCAGATCACCCTCTGTGCGTACGCCCGGTTCGAAGCGGACAAGATCCACGTCACGGTCGCTCCGGTCGGCGATGCCTTCATCGCGCGAGGGTCGGCCGTGGAGCTCTGGGTCTGGCACCGCTCACGGCGCGAGCAGTTCGTACGGACCAGGATCGGCGACTTCGGCCAGCCGTCAGGCAGAACGGTCGTGCTCGACCTGGCGCAGGTGCCGGCAGGCACGGCTGAGCTGCAGGCCGTCCTCGTCGACCGGTGGGGTCGCGAGTGCGTCACGCACCTCATCCAGAGCGCCGATCCACCGGACAAGCCGGACTGGTGGGGCTCCTTCGCCGGCCTCGATCCCGGAGTGCCCGCAGCCTGGACGCCGCTTGCCTGTGACTCGCGTTCCGGCGGAGCGGTTGCGGTTTCCTGTTCGGGAAGAACCTACCGGTTCGCTCCCGGCTCCCTGCTCGAATCGGTGACCGCGGCAGGCAGTCGCGTGCTGGATGCGCCCGTACGGCTGACGGCGGTCGCCGGCGGCCGGGACCTGCGTTTCGACGCGGAAACGATCGATGAGGTGGCGTCGGCTTCCGACGAGGTCGTGCTCGAACAACGCCTGACCGCGGCGAATCTCGACCTGCGCGTGCAGGCGCACGTCGAGTTCGACGGCATGATCCGCTTCGACGTGGAAGTCGACGCGGCGGATGCCGTCGATCTGGACTCCCTGTCGATCGAGATTCCCCTCCGCGCCGTGCACGCGGGGTACCTCTACCACTTTCCCGGGGCATGGGGGACGGCCAGGAACGCCGGGGCGCTCCTGGACACCGCGGTGAAGATGGGGTTCCGGCCCTACGTCTGGCTGGGAGACGAGGATCGCGGACTGGCCTGGTTCAGCGAGTCCGACCGCGACTGGCACGTCGCCCCGGGTGCGCCGGCCACGGAAATCGTCCGCGACGGAGATAGCGTCGTGCTCACGCTGCATCTGGTCTCCGCGCCGCTGCGGTTGGCGCCGGCGTCGCAGCGGCCTCATGCGTGGGACACCGCGCCGGAGCTCGCGAACGCCGTGATCCGGGACGCGGCGGTGACGGGCGAGCGCGGGGAACGCTACCAGCCCCTGCGGTACACGTTCGGCCTGCAGGCCACACCGGTCAGGGCGAACGAACCGAGCGCTTGGGACTATCGGTGCCTCCACGTCCGACCGGCTCCACCCGCGTTCACGGAAGCGATGACCCTGGCGCCCGCGTTTCTGGATCGCTGCGTGCAGGCGGGCGTGAGGACGCTCGTGCTGCACCAGTTCTGGACCGACATCGAGGCACACACGATTCCGGCGGACCGCGATCGGCTGCTCGAATGGGTCGAGGCGTGTCACGAACGGGGTCTCAGGATCCTGCTGTACTACGGCTTGCTGATCTCCAGCGCGGCGCCCGAGTGGCGGGACTTCGGCGCCGGCTGTCTCACCACGCCCGCGTACGGCTACCCGCTGTACCGCGCCCCACCGCAGCCCGACCAGTCGGCGTGGGTGGTCTGCCTCAACAGCGCGTGGCAGGACTTCGTCGCCGACGCCATCACCGGGGCCATGGACGAGTTCGGGATCGACGGCGTCTATCTCGACGGCACCGAGTTCCCGGCCGGGTGCATCAACACCCTGCATGGCTGCGGCAGCACGCGGCCCGACGGATCGATCGCCAAGTCGTACCCCATCTTCGGCGTGCGCAGCGCCATGCGCCGCATCCACACCGCGGTCAGGTCACGAAAGCCCGAGGGGCAGGTCAACGTGCACAACTCGACCTGCATGGTCATGCCCACGCTCGGGTTCGGCACCTCGTACTGGGACGGGGAGCAGTTCCAGGACGTCCGCGGCATCGACAGCGCGGCGACCCAGCTCCCGCTCGACGCGTTTCGCGCGGAGTTCATGGGCCGCCAGTGGGGCGTGCCGGCCGAGTTCCTCTGCTACGGCCAGGGATTCACCTTCGAGCAGGCATGGGCGGTCACGCTGATCCACGACGTCCCGGTCAGGCCGATGAGCCACGTCGGACTGGAGGACCTGGAGCTGGCCTCGCGCATCTGGCGGATCATGGACGACTTCGGCCGCGGAGAGGCCGAGTTCGTGCCGTACTGGAGCAACGCGGAGTACGTGCGCGCCGACTCCGCAGGCATCCACGTGAGCCTCTACCGGCACCCAGCGAACGGCGTGCTCGCCGTCGTGTCGAACCTGAGTCGCGAGCGGACGGCGTTCGCGCTCACCGTGAACTGGGAGCTGCTCGGGCTGGATCCGGCGGCGGCCTCGATCATGGACGGGTTGGAGCGATCACCGGCTCGCCTGGACCGCGACCTCGATCCCTTCGGTTGGCGGCTGCTCTGGATCATGCCATAGAACGGCTAGCCGCTGACGGCACGCGGTCGCGCACGGTCAGAACACGCCGCGGATCAGGCCTATGCGGCGCGCCGGATAGCCGGCGTCGGTGCCGAAGCCGCGGCTCCAGAAGCGCTTGTCGCCGATCAGGATGCCGAGCTGGCCGGTGCGGTCGAGGAGCTGGGCTGTGCCGATGCACTATGCGAACGTCATGAAGAAGAAGGGAACTTCACCGCGCCAGATCACCCTCTGCGCGTATGCCCGGTTCGACGCGGACAACCTGCACGTGACGGTCGTCCCGGTCGGCGATGTCTTCATAGCGAGAGGCTCGGCCGTCGACCTCTGGGTCTGGCACCGCGCGCGGCGCCAGCAGTTCGTGCGGACCAGGATCGACGACTTCGACCAGCCGTCGGGCCGTACGGTCGTGCTCGACCTGGGGCAGGTGCCGGCAGGCACGTGCGAACTGCAGGCGGCCCTCGTCGATCGGTGGGGTCGCGAGTGCATCACGCATCTCATCCAAAGCGCCGATCCGCCGGACAAGCCCGCGTGGTGGGGCTCGCGCGCCGGGCTCGATCCCGGAGTACCCGCTGCCTGGACCTCGCTTGCAGGTGCGGCGCAGGCCGAGGGAGCGTATGCGGTTGACTGCTGGGGCAGGACGTACCGATTCGCTCCCGGCTGTCTGCTCGAATCGGTGACCGCGCTGGGCAGCCCGATCCTGCATGCGCCCGTGCGGCTGACCGCGGTCGCCGGCGGCCGGAGCCTGCGCTTCGCTGCGGAACCGATCGATCAGGTGGCGTCGGACCCCGATGAGGTCGTGCTCGAACAGCGCCTGACCGCGGCGAACCTCGACCTGCGCGTGCAGGTCCACGTCGAGTTCGACGGGATGATCCGCTTCGACGTCGAAGTCTCCGCGGCCGACGCCGTCGACCTGGACTCCCTGTCGATCGAGATTCCCGTCCGCGCGGAGCATGCGGAGTACCTGTATCACTTTCCGGGGGCATGGGGGACGGCCAGGAACGCCGGCGTCCTGCCGGACACCGCGGTGAGGATGGGATTCCGGCCGTACGTCTGGCTGGGAGACAACGATCGGGGACTGGCCTGGTTCGGCGAGTCCGACCGCGACTGGCATGTCGCGCCGGGCGCGCCGGCGACGGAGATCGTCCGCGATGGGAATCGCGTGGTGCTCACGCTGCACCTGATCTCCGCGCCGATGCGGTTGGCGCCGGAGTCGCGGCGTCCGGCAGCGTGGGACACCGCTCCGGAATTGGAGAACGCCGTGATCGGGGACGCGGCGATCACCGGGCAGCGTGTTGAACGCTACCAGCCATTGCGATACGCGTTCGGCCTGCAGGCTACACCGGTGAGGGCGGTCGACCAGGGAGCGTGGGATCAACGGTTCATTCATGTCGGACCGGAGCCGCCGGGAGCGGGCTTCACGGCGCCTCTGGCCCTCGAGCCCTGGTTTCTGGACCGATGCGTCCGGGCGGGTGTGAGAACGGTGGTGCTCCATCAGTTCTGGACCGACATCGAAGCGCACACGATTCCGGTAGACCGTCAGCGGCTGCACGAGCTCGTCAAGGCGTGCCATCAACGGGGTCTCAAGATCCTGCTGTACTACGGCTTCCTGATCTCCAGCGCGGCGCCCGAGTGGCGGGATTTCGGGGCCGGCTGTCTCACCACGCCTCCGTACGGCTACCCGCTGTTCCGTGACCCACCGCAGCCCGACCAGTCGGCGTGGGTGGTCTGCCTCAACAGCGCATGGCAGGACTTCGTCGCGGACGCCATCGCCAAGACCATGGACGAGTTCGGGATCGACGGTGTGTATCTCGACGGCACCGAGTTCCCGGCCGGTTGCATCAACACCCTGCATGGCTGCGGCAGCACGCGGCCCGACGGATCGATCGCGAAGTCGTATCCCATTTTCGGCGTCCGCAGCGCCATGCGCCGCATCCACAACGCGGTCACGTCGCGGAACCCCGAGGGGCAGATCAACGTGCACAACTCGACCTGCATGGTCATGCCGACGCTCGGGTTCGGCACCTCGTACTGGGACGGGGAGCAGTTCCAGGACGTCCGCGGAAGTGAGGATGCGGCGACCCAGCTCCCGCTCGACGCGTTTCGCACGGAGTTCATGGGCCGTCAGTGGGGCGTTCCGGCCGAGTTCCTCTGTTACGGGCAGGGCTTCACCTTCGAACAGGCATGGGCCATCACGTTGATCCATGATGTCCCGGTCAGGCCATTGAACCGCAACGGACTGGAGGAGCTCGATCTGGCCTCACGCATCTGGCGGCTCATGGACGACTTCGGCCGGAGCCAGGCCGAGTGGCTGCCGTACTGGAACAACGCCGAGTACGTCCGCGCCGACGCCTCCGGAATCTACGTGAGCCTCTACCGGCATCCTTCCAACGGTGTGCTCGCCGTCGTTTCAAACCTGAATCGCGCACGCGCGGCGTTCGCACTTTCCGTGAATTGGGAGCTTCTCGGTATCGATGGGGACCGGGATTCGATCATCGACGCGCTCGACGGATCACCCGCTTGTCTGAACGGTGTTCTCGATCGCTACGGTTGGCGGCTGCTCTGGTTCAATCCTCCGAACAGCTATCCCTTGACGGCGCCGACGATCACCCCGTGGATGAAAAACCGTTGGAGAAACGGGTAGATGATGACGACCGGCAGCACGGTGCACACGATCGCCGCGTTGATCAGGTTCTGCGGCAGGATATTGTCGAGATCGTCGACGACGTTGCCGACGTCGAGCTGCCCGCCGCCGATCAGCGGATTGGTGTAGATGTCGCGCAGCATGTACTGCAGCGTCCACTTCCACTTGTCGCGGATGAAGATGAGCACGGGAAACCACATGTTCCAGTAGAACACCGCCGAGATGATGGTGAAGGCGGCCACCATGGGAACGATCAGGGCGAAGACGATCCGAACGAGGATCGCGAACTCCGAGGCGCCGTCCACCTCCGCCGACTCCATGATCTCCTGCGGCAGCCGCACGATGGCGTTGCGGAAGACGATGATCAGAAACGGGTCCACCAGGTACGGGAGCATCAGGGCCAACCTGGTGTTGTTGAGCCCGTACGAGTTCACGATCAGGTAGAACGGGATGAGACCTCCGGAGAAGTACAGCGGGATCAGCGTGTAAACCAGCGCCATGCGCATGCCGACGAAGTGCTTGTTCGCCAGGGCGTATGCGGCGCTGACCGCGATCAGGATGGCCACCAGTGTATTGACCGTCGTCAGCAGCACGGTGTTCGTCAGGCTGGTGAGAAAGAGCCTGCTGCTCAGGATGATGTCGTAGCCCCTGGTGTAGAGCTCCACGGGAACGATCGTCACCTGGTTCTTCAGGATGGCGCTCTTGCTGCTCAGCGAGACGGCCGCCACGTGCATGAAGGGCAGGACGATGCAGAGGCCCAGCAGGATGAATCCGAGATAGAGGAACACCTCGAAGACCCGCCGGGAGACGGACCGATAGCGCAGCATTGCTACCATAGGCCGATTCCGGTGAGCCTGCGCGCGACCTTGTGCGCGGCGAACAGCAGGGCGAACGCGATGACCGACTGCACCAGGCCGATGGCCGCGGTCAGGCTGTACTGGGCCTGCTGCAGCCCGAGGCGGTAGATGTAGACGGCGAGCACGTCGGAGACCTCGTAGTTCAAAGGGTTGGCGAACACGAAGATCCGCTCGAACTCGACCAGGAACAGGCGCGAGATCCGGAAGATCAGCAACAGCATGATCACCGGCAGCAGGCCGGGCAGGGTGACCGAGAAGACCATGCGCAGCCGGCTGGAGCCGTCGATGTAGGCCGCCTCATAAAGATCGGAGTCGATGCTCGTCAGCGCCGCGAAGTAGAGAATCGCGCCCCATCCCATGTTCTTCCAGATCTCCAGGGTGACGACCATCGGCCGGAACAGGTCCACCCGCCCCATGAAGTGAACGGGGTCGGCGCCGAACAGGACGATGAGCTTGTTCAGCATGCCGTGCAGCGGAGAGAGGAGCTGATACATGAGCCCGTATACCGCAACCCATGAGATGAAGTGGGGCAGGTAGGAGACGGTCTGGCTCACCCGCTTGAACGGTTTGCTCGTCATCTCGTTGGCCAGCAGCGCGAAGACGATGGGAGCGGGAAAGCCGATCAGGATGTCGAGCAGGCTGATGTAGATCGTGTTCTTGACGACGTTCCAGAAGCGGGCATCGGCCAGGAAGAAGCGGAAGTGCTCGAGCCCGGCCCAGGCGCTTCCCAGGATGCCTCGATACGGCGTGAAGTCCTTGAAGGAGATGATGATGCCGTAGATCGGCAGGTAGTTGAACAGGAACAGCAGCACCGCCCCAGGCAGGAACAGCGCGAACAGCGACAGCGCGCGTTTCGTGATCTTTCGCCGTGACGCCGGGCGGGCCGCCGCCGGTGCCTGAGCGTCTGCCATCTCGCTCGTTCCTCTCCTGTGGTGAAAGCGGGGGGCGCATACCTGAGCATGCGCCCCCCGGGTTGGTGTTACGTCGTTACGCTACGGTGTCGATGTGGGGTGTCGATGTGGCCTACCAGTCGACCATCCTGACGTTCTTGGCGCGCAGATCGTCCCGGTTCTCCTGCACGTACCGGGTCTGGTAGTCGTAGATGAAGCCGAATTCCTCCTGGAACTTCGCCACCTCTTCGTCGAACTGATCCAGGGTGATCTGACCGGAGATGGCCTTGGCGATGGCGGCGCTGATGAAGGGGTTGACCTCGCCCGCCTTCTTGCTGACTTCCGGGTCCGTGGGAACGAACGGCATGTAGCTCAGGCCCACCTCGCGGTCCTTCTCGATCAGCCACTGCGCGCTGTCGTACGCGCGCTGCCACTCCATCGGGTGCCGGCCTTCCTGTACGGCGTACTTGACCTGCGTGGGCCAGAAGCCGCTGATGATGCCGAGGTGCAGCGTCCAGTAGTGGGAGTCCGGATCGTCGAGGTCGCGGAAATAGAGGCGGTCGGTGGCCATGCGCGCCCCGTCCTGCAGGTTGTATTCCTTGCCCTCCCGGCCCCAGGAGATGACGTCCCACAGCTCGTCGGACGCGAAGGCCTCGAGCACCCGCCACGCCCGGTCAGGGTTCTTCGATGCGGAGGTGATGCCGGTGCGATGGGCGGAAATCGGGAAGATGTCCACCCCGTAGTTGATGCTCAGGTCCGCCATGTACCTGGGATCCGTCAAGGCTTCCGGGTACTCGTCGAGCGGCGGCGTGTATACCCACACCTGGCCGGCGTTCAGCATGTTGTCGTACCCGGGTATGACTTGGTCGGTCGCGTTGGAGAACATGGAGACGTAGCGCTCAGCTCTCTTCTGAACCCAGGCGGCCGTATCGCTGGTGGCGAACTCGGGATCCAGGATGCCTTCCTCGAACACCTGACGCCACAGTTTGAGGGCTTCCTTCATGGCGGGAAGCGTGATGTTGTGGTGTACTTGGCCGTCCTGGATGCGCGTGCCGTAGGGCGGAACGCCGTACCAGAGGAACAGGGTGTCGCCGGTGGCGAACAGCCGTCCGCCCCAGGCGAGACGCGAGGAGAGCGGCGTGGAGTCCTCGTAGGTGTCCCTGACCCACCGGAGGAAGTCGACATATCCGTCGACAGTGCCCGGGAATTCGCCGCCGTTGTACTCTTCGAGCAGGTCGTAGCGCACGAGGTTTCCGAAGCCGGGCTCACGCGCGCTCATCACCATGGGCATGGCGAAGTGGAGTCCATTCGGCGTCGCGGCCAGGTCGAAGGCAAGCTGCGAGACCCGCGACTGCATGATCTCGGAGTTGTCGTAGTACGGCCCCAGATCGATGAACGCGCCCGCATCGGCGGCGTTCTCCAGATCGGCCTTCTGCCAGCCGTGGACGATGTCGGGCAGGTTGCCGGAAGCCAGCAGCAGGTTGATCTTGGTGGCGAAATCCTGGTAGTTCGGAACCTCCAGAACGAGGTCCACGTTGGCGAGCTGTTCGACGACGTCGATCGCCCAGTTGCTGCTCGGGTCGACTTCGGCCGGGTGCGGGACGCCGGAGTTCCCCATGAACATGTGGATGGTCACCGTCTCTTCCGCCGCCGCTTCGGACTCGGCGGCACTCCAGCCCAGCGGCGTCAGACACAGCGCCAGGAGCGCTGCGATGGCCGCTACTACAGATGCCCGGTTCTTCATGAATTGCCTCCAAAAAAAATCGGCCCCTGAAGGGACCGTGGTCGAACTTGTGCGGCCAAGCTACTGCACGGCCCCCGGAGAAGCAAGCTACGCCCCGTCGAAGTCGGCGCGGAGCGCGTACATCATGATGGTGCCGTGCAGCTCGCCGTCGTGGTACCAGGAGTCCGGCCAGTAGCCGCACTGCTTGAAGCCGCACTTCTCGTAGCAGCGAATCGCGCGCTTGTTGAACGCGTGCGCGGTGAGCCTGATGTTGTTCAGGTTAAGCGTCAGGAACGCGAAGCGCAGCAGCAGCCGTACGGCGTCGGCGCCGAAGCCGCGGTTCCAGAAGCGCTTGTCGCCGATCAGTATGCCGAGGTCGCCGGTGCGGTCCACGGCGCTCACGTCGCCGATGCCGCAGTTGCCGATCAGCTCGTCGCCGTCCAGCGCGACGATGGCGAAGTGATAGGGCTCCCCGGCCAGGCTGGCGAGCGCCTCCCGCTCGCCGGCGACGTTGACGACGCGGCGGGTGAAAGTGATGCCGGCGGCGACTTCCGCGTCGTTCAGCCACGCCGTGTAGGCGGGCGCGTCGTCCGGGTCGATCGGCGACAGGTAGCATCGCTCGCCGACCAGCTTCTTGAAGTACGCCATGGCGGAGTATGCCGGAGCGTGGCCGGCGCCGCTACCCGTCCGCGGCCGCGAAGTCGGCGCGCAGCAGGTGCATGAAGACGCTGCCGTGCAGAGCCCCGTCGTGGTACCAGGAGTCGGGCCAGAACGCGTACTGCCTGAAGCCGCACTTTTCGTAGCAGCGGATGGCCCGCTCGTTGAACGCGTGCACGCGCAGCCGGATGTTGTTCAGGCCGAGCGTCAGGAAGCCGAAGCGCAGCAGCAGGCGCACGGCGTCGGTGCCGAAGCCGCGACTCCAGAAGCGCTTGTCGCCGATCATGATCACCAGCTCGCCGGTCCGGTCGACGGTGCTGATATCGTCGATGCCGCAGTTGCCGATCGGCTCGTCGCCGTCCAGCGCGACGATGGCGAAGTACGCCTGCCGGGCGGCGTGCCGGGCCATCTTGTCCCGCATGCGCTCGACGCCCACCACCTGGCGTGCGAGCGTCACGCTGGCCGCCACCTCCGGATCGTTGGCCCACGCGGCGAACTGGGCCGCGTCGTCCGGATCGAGGGGCGACAGGTAGCACCGCTCGCCGACCAGCTTCCTGAAGTACGCCATGGCCGAGTGTGCCGCAGGCGACGGCGGCGCGCTACCGGGATGTGGCGTCCGGACCCGCGGTATGATGCCGGGAGCGTGATCGATCCGGCGATGCCACACCGATGAGCGGCCAGCCACGGAAGGTGAAGGCATTCGCTCCGGCCACCGTCGCCAACGTGGCATCGGGGTTCGACGTGCTGGGCTTTGCCGTGTCGCATCCCGGCGACACCGTGGAGGCGCAGCGCACGGAGGCCGGCGGCGTGACCCTGCGCGAGGTCACCGGGGACGGCGGACGCCTGCCGCGCGACGGGCGCAACACCGCCGTGATCGCCGTGCGCGCCCTGCTGGAGCGGCTCGGCGAGCCGTTCGGGGTCGAGCTCGCGCTTCACAAGGGCATGCCGATGGCCTCCGGGCTGGGGGGCTCGGCCGCCAGCGCCGCCGCGGCGCTGGTCGCCGTGAACCGTCTGGCCGGCGATGCCGCGCCTCCGGAGGAGTTGTTGCCGTGCGCGCTGGCGGCCGAGCGGGCCGCGGCCGGCGCCGCCCATGCCGACAACGCGGCGCCGGCCCTGATGGGAGGTGTCGTACTGATCCGCAGCAGCGACCCCCCGGACCTGGTGCGCCTGCCGGTGCCGGCCGGCCTGGCCGTCGCGCTGCTCAGCCCCGACGTCGAGATCCGCACGGCGGCGGCGCGGAGCATGCTGCCCACCGAGATTCCACTCACCCGCGCCGTGTCGCAGTGGGGAAATCTGGCGGCGCTGGTGGCGTCGCTGCACTCCGGCGACCTGGCGCTGATGGGCCGTTCGCTGCATGACGTGGTGGCGGAGCCCGTGCGGGCGGCGCTCATCCCCGGGTTCGACCGCGTCAAGCAGGCGGCGCTGGCCGGCGGCGCCATCGGCTGTTCGATCTCCGGGTCCGGCCCGGCGGTGTTCGCCCTGGCGGCGACCACGGCGCGGGCCGCCGCCGTGGGGGAGGCCATGAAGGGTGCGTTCGCGGCCGCCGGGCACAACGCCGTCAGCTACGTGTCCGAGATCGGCACGTCAGGACCGCGCGTGCTGGCGGAGAGCTGATCGGAGGTGCGGGTCTGCTCCACCCGTGACCGCGGCGTGCGCCTGTCGTTCAGCGCATCGCTGCTGGCGGGAATGCCGCCCGGGGGCGGGCTGTACCAACCCGATCCGCCGCCGGACCTGCGGCAGGAGATCGCCGCCCTGCCGGAAGGTGCTTCGTTCCGGGAAGTGGCGGCTGCCGCCACTTCACGGTTGCTGACAGAGGAGCTGGCGCCGTCGCCGGAGGGGCCGACGGCCGCGGCGGAGTCCCTGGTCGCGGACGCCTTTCCGTTCGCCCCGGCCCTGAGCCGGCTGCACGACGGCATCGTCCTGCTGGAGCTCTTCCACGGCCCAACCTGCGCGTTCAAGGACTTCGGCGCATCGTTTCTGGCGACGCTGCTTGCGCGCCGGCTCGGCGCGAGTCCCGGCGGACAGCGCGTCGTGGTGCTGGTCGCGACCTCCGGCGACACCGGCGGCGCCGTGGCGCGCGCGTTCTGGCGCCGCAGCGGTGTCGAGGTGGTGCTGCTCTACCCGTCGGGGCGCATCAGCCGCCTGCAGGAGCAGCAGCTCACCACCCTGGGCGACAACGTCCACGCGCTGGAGGTGGCGGGATCCTTCGACGACTGCCAGCGCCTGGTGAAGACCGCGCTGGCCGATCCGGAGCTGGCGGCCGCGGCGCGGCTGTGCCCGGCAAACTCCATCAGCTTGGGCCGCCTGCTGCCGCAGGCGTTCTACTACCTGTTCGCCGGCGTGCGCCTCCGCTCCGGCGGGCGGCCCCTGTTCTGCGTGCCCAGCGGCAACTTCGGCAACCTGACCGCCGGCGTGTACGCCGCCTGGTGGGGGCTGCCCGTGGCCGGCTTCCTGGCGGCCACCAACCGCAACGACGTGGTACCGCGCTACCTCGACTCCGGCGAGCTGAGTCCGCACCCCAGCTTCGCCACCCTGTCCAATGCCATGGACGTGGGCGACCCCTCCAACTTCGAACGCATCCTGGCGCGGTTCGGCCACGATCACGCTGCCGTTCGCGCCCACCTGCGCGGCTGCGCGGTCAGCGACGCCGACACCCTGGCCACCATGCGCGACGTGCACCGCCGCGACGGAAGGCTGGTGGATCCGCACACCGCCGTGGGCATCGCCGCCGCCCGCCGGCTGCGCGCATCCAGCGGCGTGGACGCCGCGACGCCGCTGGTGGTGCTGGCCACCGCCGACGCCGGCAAGTTCCCGGAGACCGTGCGCCGGGCAACCGGCGTCGAGCCGCCGATCCCCCCATCACTGCAAGAGCTTCTGGCGCGCCCCAAGCAGGCGACGCCGCTGGAGCCACGCTCTGCGGCGCTCCGTGCGTTCATCCTCGAGCGTGCCACCGTCGGCGGCTGACCCGCTATGCGGGCGAAAGGAACCGCCTCGAGGCTGCGGCGATGTCAGGATACTCGCCGGCGGCCACGGCGCCGCAGAGCGCCGCACCGACCGCCGCGGCCTCCGCGTTGGGCGCCATCGTGAGCGGTATGCCGAAACGCTCCGCCAGCGCAGCGCGCAGCACCGGGTTGCGTTGCAGGCCGTTGCCGGAGCCGACCAGCACCGTGCGCGGACCGGCGCCCATCTGCCGCGCCGTCTCGTAGCCGCCGTGCAGCTCGCCTGCCACCGCCTCCAGCAACCCGCGCGCCACGTGGCCGATGGTGAAGTTCTGTGGGGTCAGGCCGGTCATGCCGGCACGCGCCGACGCGTCGGTACGCCCGCCGGTGAACGAGGGATCCCACAGCACGCCTCCGGCCCCTGACGGTGTCGCCTGTGCACAGCGAACCAGATCGTCGTACACGCCCTCGGGATCGCGGTCGCCATGCCCCAGCGCGTCGGCGACGGTGAGCACGAAGTCGCGCAGCGCTCGCAGCGTGCGGCCGCCCACCACGCCCAGGCCGGCCAGCAGATGGCCCTGTTCGATGTAGGGCCGCAACTCCAGCCAGCCGTGGTCGAACGGCTGCCCGGGCGTTCGCAGCGGCTCCAGGTCGCCCACGAACACGCTGCACTGTCCGGCGGTGCCGACGTTGACGGCCACGGAGGCGTCGCGGTCGGCGACCGCACCGGCGTACGAGCACTGCATGTCACCCGAAGCGACGGAGACCGGCACGGCTCGCCGCAGTCCCATCGCGTCCGCCATCTCCGGCCGGAGCCGCCCGCCCGGCCGGCAGGAGCGCACCACCTCCGGCAAAAGCGACGGGTCCAGTCCGAGCCGCCGGACCAGATCCTTGTTCCAGACTCCGCCGATTACGTCGAACACCCCCCAGCCGGCGGCGTTGGTGGGGTCGGTCACCGCCCGCGTTCCCGTCAGCCGGGCGACCAGGAGCTCCGGTGCGGTGCCCGCGCGCGCACCTGCCGGCAGCTCGCCGGCCTGCTGGAGCCAGAACAGCAGCGGGACGGTGAATCCATGCGCCACCGGGCAACCGGAATCGGCGAAGCGTGGCCGCTGACCCGGCGGAGCGGTGGCGCCGCCGTGCTCGGCCATCAGGTCAAGCCACGTCTCCCCGCCGGCCGGACCTGGCGCGAGCTCGGCGGTGCGGCGGTCCTGCCAGCCGATGTACGGGCCGATCGCGGTTTCGTCTGCGGCCAGCACCTGGCAGCCCTTCTGCTGCCCGGTGACGCCGATTGCCTCGACGGCCGCCCCCTCGCATGCCTCCCCGGCACACAGCAGGGATAGTGCGAGCATGCGCTCGAAGTCCCATTCGGACCGCCCGCGAGCCCGGTCGGCAGGCGAGGTCAGCTCCGCGTCGTTGGCGCGGGAGCTGATCGCGGTCACGGCTCGATCCGCGGTATCGATCACGACCGCCGTGATGCTGGTGGAGCCCAGGTCCAGTCCAAGGTAGCGGCTCACGGCGTCGTGCTCCCGGACCGCGTCAGAACAGCCAGTCGAACTGCGCCTGCGCCGGCGCTGTGCGGTCCAGGTCGGCCAGGAGCTCTGCCGGCCCCGCCAGGTCGTCGGTCAGCGCCAGCGAGCTGGCCGGCCGCACGCCCGCCCAGAGGCGTGAGAAGGCCCCCGCCGAGGCGCGCAGCTCCGGGAGGCCGGCACGGTGGCCCGGAGCTGCCTCGGATGCCTCATCCAGGGTGACCTGATACTCGCCGGCGATCCCTCGCCAGCCGCCCTGCGCCGTCGTGCCGTCCAGGTAGCGCTCGACCGGATCGGTGAGCGTCAGGTTGAAGTGCACCCGCCGGTCGGTGCGCGTGGCGGCGATACAGCGCTGCAGGTCCAGGATGCGGATCTGCTGCCACGACACGTACTGGAAGCGCTGCTCGTGCTTGGCGTTCCGCATGGCGGCCAGCCCGCGCAGCGGCCAGTGCAGCAGGTCCTGCAACTGCACGTGCACGGGCTCGGGCATCCGCACCTGGTGGACCTGATCCGACAGTGACGCGAGCAGCGCCAGCAACTCCAGCAACTGGTGACCGTCCTCGTACGCCATCCACCAGATCGAGTACGGACCGTTCTCGTTCTCGGCTTCCGCGTAGAGGTGGTGGGTCAGCCGGTCGCCGGCGAAGTAGCCGAGCCCGAAACCGTTCTTCGCCCAGCGCACGTCCATCTCCGTCGCCGCCGCGTCGTCGAAGACCACCGAACCGTGTGCGCGCATCCTGGCGCAGCGGTTGGCGTGCATCGCTGCGGCGTGGTCGACGGAAAGCCGCCGTGGAGGCCGGGCCTCGAGCGGCACACGCAACTTGGCCGGGTCGAACCTCATGTCGAGGTTGTTGGGCATGCAGCCGAAGCCGAGCCGGTTGTAGAACCCCTGCTCGAACATGCCCAGCCCGGCGACCGCCGCGCCGCTGCCGGCGGCCGCCGCCAGCCCCGCGGCCGTGACCCGGCCGGCCAGCCCCTGCCGGCGCGCCACCCGGCTGGTGGTCACCGCCATCACGCCGCACAGGTCAAGGTCCGCGTCCTGGTAGCGCATCGAGCCGGGGCTGGTGAGCACCGAGCACTCGGCATCGCCGTCGACACGCGCGACCCAGCCGTCCATGCGGCGCATGCCGACGTCGAGCGCACGCTCGTGCGTATCCTCGTCGACCCAGCCGGCCTCCCGCCACATGCGGATGACGGCCTTGGCGTCGCGCTCCCGGTCGAGCCGCTCCGGCGTCACGGACACCTCAGCACCACGCGCGAATCGCCGCCGGTGCCGCCGAGCACGCGGATCACGCCGATCTCGGCACCCGCCTCGGCGCCGGGGGCGCGCACGAACCACTCGACGATGCGGCTGCCGGTGAGCGCGCGCAGGTGTCCGAGTTCGAGGTGGCCCCGCGCCGACAGCAGCTCCACGCGGTCGGCCGGCATCAGGCTGGCCCGCACCGGCTGCAGGCGCGGCAGCCCGCGTCCCTGGTTGGTGACGTTGGTCGGCAGCCGCCCGCGGTTGGCGATGCGTGCGCGGATGCGGTACACCTCGCCGCCCACCGGGGCGACCTCGACTTCCTCCGCCCGTACCCGCGGATGCCGCTCGGCGAACGAGCGCGTGAAGCGGTAGGCGCCGCCCACCATCGGTTCCAGCGCCGGCACCAGCGGATTGTCGATGGCCGTGAACAGCAGGCCGCCCAGCTCGACCGGGCCGAGCTGCGGGTGGTCGAACCGCCGCCACGGCTCGAACAGCGGGTGGCGACGACCGTCCCCGTCCCACCATCGGAGGAGCTGGCGGTACATCGCGTCGATCCCGTCCCGGTCACGTGAGCGTTCGTGCCACTCCTGGGCGGACACGCCGGCGGCGTTGACGATCGTGCCCAGCTCCAGGTCGAAGCCGGGGATGCCGAGCTGGTGGTAGGCGAAGCCGAGCGCGTGGCCGCGCCTGCCGCCGCTGCGGCCGCCGGGTCCGGTCGGATCGCTGAGGGCGACCGCCGGGCTGTCAATCGCCGCCGCGCCCTCTTGCGCCAGTTCCTCCAGCAGCGCGTCGTCGCCGGCGTCCAGGTCCTCGCGCGCGCCCCAGGCGGGCGGCCGGATGACCGACGCGGAGCCGCAGTGGTAGCCCAGGATCCCGCACAGCTTCGGCTGCTTGAAGATGAACTCGGCCAGCGATCGCATCTCCGGCTCGCTGAACGGGTAGTCGCCGGCGCCCTGCTGCTCGCCCTCGTGCCGCCAGTCGTGCGGCCAGTTGCGGTTGAAGTCGAAGCTCCGCCCGGCGTGCAGCTCCGGCGCGCCGGGGTAGAAGGAGTGCAGGCCGCCGATGCGAACGTCGTCGGTGCCGTCCCAGTCGTTGACCAGCCCTTCCGGGAAGACGCGGTACCAGGGGCCGGGCGAGGTGGGCCGCCGGTCGACCAGCAGCCGCGGCTCCTCCGGGTCGCAGACGTAGGTGCCGTCCGGGTGCTCCTGGCGGATGGTCAGGATCAGCCCGTCCCCGTCGATGTCGGCGGAGTAGATGGTGTTGGGAGCGCGGTTGACCGAGTCGGTGCGGCTGCGGATGCGGGCCGTCGTGGCCACGCAGAACTCGGAGGCGTCCGGACACAGCCGTGGGACCAGGTAGAGGACCACGCGCGACAGCAGCCCGCCGCGCTCGTGGTCTTCGAGCAGGCGGTGCGCCGTGTAAAGGGGGCCGTGCGTGGAGGCCGGCTCGTGCGCGTGGATGCCGCCGTGGATGAGGAAGGCCGGCCGTTCGGACGGATCTCCGGAGTCGAACTCCGTGACCGTCAGCAGGTGCAGGTCGCGGCCCTGGGCCGTGCGGCCGATGGAGCCGGCCCGGCAGAGCGTGGGATGGGCG
Source organism: Spirochaetia bacterium (assembly GCA_965208175.1). Lineage (GTDB taxonomy): Bacteria > Spirochaetota > Spirochaetia > SZUA-6 > Bin103 > CATQHW01. Next base: position 2,033,069 of record CBDBOG010000003.1, read on the forward strand.
TCGGCCAGCTCCCGCACCACGGCGCCGATCTCATCGTACGTATAGAAGTGGTCGAACTGGATCATGCGCGCGGGTTCTGCTCCAGCCAGTCGCGCAGCGGCACGTCCTGTGGCTTGGGCGAGGTGTAGCCGTGCCCGCCCGAGGGACTGGCGCCCAGCAACTGCCGCCGGATCGGATCGCAGCGCTCCATGACGTGGGCGACGGTCATGTCGTCGCGCGGCCGCAGCCAGCGGTAACTGTAGCCGTAGAACAGCGCCTTGCGCGGGACGTCGGCATGGTTCGGACTGCCGGTGTGCCAGACGCGGCGGTCGAACAGCACGATGCCGCCGCGAGGCACCAGGACCTCGGTCGCCCCCGGCGGATCGACGTCGCGCCGCTCGCGGTCGATCGCCGACTCGTCCAGGTGGCTGCCCGGCAAGGCGGCAAAGTTGCCGCGACCGGGCTGACTGCAGTCGGTGAGGAAGAAGGCCACCTTCAGCGATACGCGCGGCTGCGGCGTGGTCTCCAGCTCGTGGTTGAGGCGGTCACTGTCCTGATGCCAGCCGCGCTTGCCGGGGTCCGCCCCCTGGCCGGCGCCGGGGGTGACGATCATGTGCGAGTGATAGATCTGGATGTTCCAGCCCAGGAGGTCGAGCACCTTGGGGAAGGTCACCGGCCAGTCGATCATCTCCACGAACCGATCGTCGCGCCCCAGGAAGTCGAAGACGTTGAGCCGGTCCAGCTCGCCGGCGCCGAGCGCGACCCGCTCCGCGGCGATGACGGCGTCGAACGCCTCCTCCAGGCCGTCGGTCACCGCCTCCGGCAGCCGATCCGGGAGTACGAGGAAGCCGTCGCGCCCGAACGCCTCCGCCTCGGCGTCGGTCAGTCGGTGCCGGTTCCATGCGTCCATGACCGGGTCCATCTCACAGTCTGCGAATTCGTCCGACCGCGTGCAACTCGTGGGTATCTCTGTCTTCTTCCACGATTCCCAGCGACCTTCCCTTGGGTGTCTGCTGCTCGGCCAGCGCGAGCACCGCAAGCGCGCGGCGTACTGCTTCAGGCTTGCTGACGCGATTTCGCGTCGCGAAGTTCGTCAATACGGCGTAGAAGCCGTCCGACATTTCCAAGGTCATACGGTGCATGTGGATAACGCCTCCCGGCGAGGCCGGGCACGACCGTGCCTGCGCCCGCCAAGCTATCGGATGCATGGCGCATCGTCAACTTCGCTGCGCCGCTCCTTCGAGTTGACGGTAGCCCGCCTGCAAGTCGTCGACGTAGGTGCTCAGCTCACGCGCCCGGTCGCGCAACGAGGGGAGCGGGACAGGCACGCCGGTGGCCTTCAAACGGGAGACGTCGACTGCTATCTGCTGCAGGGCCGATACGGCCGACTTCATCCGCAGATCGATACTCTCGCGGCGTTCCTCCAATGATCGTATCGATCTCAGATGCGCCTCGTACTGATCGATGGCTTCCTGGTGTTCCCGCTGCAGGTCCATCGAGACGTCATCGCGCAGCTTGAGTCGCAGCGCGCGAAGCTCAGCCTCGATCTTCCAGGAGTCCATCGTTCCGGCTCCGGCGCGGTCCAGCTCGGCGCGCAGCGTAGCGAGTCGGTGCAGGTGGTGGAGATAGTCATCGATCTCCAGTTCCAACTCGCCGCGCAGGCGTGTGCCGGGCTCGCCCTGGTCCTGTAGTTCGTCGAGGATCCGGTCGCACAGCTCGATCACGGAGTCGGGCACCAAGGCGTCCGTGTCCATGGAGGCGGGCCGGGCTGCGCCGAACTCGACGCCGGCTTCTCGCAGGAGGCGGTCCATCTGCCGCTGTCGGGTCGCGGTGAGGACATAGTGCGAGGCCAGCGCGAGGCCCGCGGCGCCGATCGCGGGTAGCAACCATGGACCGGTGCCGGCGAACAGGAGACTGGTTACGGCTGCCATCGCCGCGCCTGACGTGGTCACGGCGAGGTGGCGGCGAAACCCGGTGCGTCCGGCGATCAGTGAACGCACCACGCGCAGCGCCGCCTCATCGAGGGGCGGCAACTCCGCAGCCTCGCGCGCGTCGCGTTTCTTTGCGCGGACGGAGAGGTGGTAGTGGAACAGGCTCAGGATTCCGCCACTGGCCGGGATCAGGGACCAGAGAACGTCGGTGGACATGGACACGTTGGCCATGACCAGCAGGCTGAGGGGAACCAGGAACAGCGGACCGTGTATGGAGAACGACGACGACTCGGCCTTCTCGGCGCGCGTCCGCAGCGCGCGCTGGAGCGCACGGGTAAGCCGAACGCGCGGCGTAGACGAGCGTTCCGACTCTGAGCGGATGCGGGTTCCTTGTGTCGTCATCGAACGCCGCGGTCCCTTCGGGCGGACGGCCGCCGGGTCAGGCTGACGCTACCGCCCCGGTTCGTACCGCCACCCAGCCACATCGCCGGCCCCGATTGTACGCCTCTCCTCGCATCGCGTCACACGGAAAAGACGCCAGTCCTATAGTCGGCACGCCTCTCCGATCGCGCCGTTCTCCTGTATCATCGCGCCATGCCGACTGCTACCCGTTCGCTTCTGACGATCGATACGCCCATGGCGCCGCCCGCGTGGGCGGTCATGCAGCGCGAGTTGCTGCGCGCCCAGACCGCGGCCATCGAGGCGTTCCATGCGAAGTACTTCGACGAGCGCGGCTACCTGCGCTGCGTGCCCCGCTGGGGCGGGGACGACGGTGCCGACGACGCCGCGGAGAACTTCACGAGTTGGACGCTGCTGTACGCGCTCGGCGCCGACCAGTCGGTGCTGGACCGCTACCTCAACGCCTGGGAGGGCCACCTGCGGCAGTACACGGAGGCCAAGACAGTCGAGGTCGAGTTCGCCCGCGACGGCATGTACTTCAAGGAGTTCCCGGTCATGTTCGACTGGGGCCACAACGGCGAGGGGTTCAACGCCTTCTACCTGCAGGGCCTGTGCACGCCGGACGACCTGACGTTCCAGAGCCGGACGCGCCGCTACGCCGGCTTCTACATGGACGAGGATCCGATCGCAAAGAACTACGATCCCCGCCACCGGGTGATCCGCAGCATGTTCAACGGCAGCCGTGGCCCGCTGATGCGCAAGGCGACGGCGCTGGACTGGACCGGCGACCGCATCGAGATCGAGGGGCGCTTCAAGCCCGGCCACCGGGAGACCAGCTACGAGCAGATGCTCGCCCACTTCGCCGAGTACAACGACGTGGTCGGCGACCATCCGCTCAACCTGCAGACCACCACCCTGGGGATCAACGCCTACATGATCGCGGGTGAAGCGAAGTATCGGGACTGGATCATCGAGTACGTGGGCGCCTGGAAGGAGCGCACGGAGGCAAACGGCGGCATCATCCCCACCAACGTCGGCCTGGACGGCACCCCGGGCGGGGCCGCCGACGGCCGCTGGTGGGGCAGCACTTACGGGTGGGGCTTCTCGATCGACGACTACCTCAACCCCGGCTCGGGCGGCCGCTTCCACCGCCACATGTTCATCGAGCGGGCGCCGCGCGGGTTCGGCAACGCGCTGATGGTGACCGGCGACCAGGGCTACGTGGACACGTGGCGTGGTGTGATCGACGGCGTGAACGCCAACGCCAAGGTGATCGACGGCCAGACCATGTACCCGCAGAACTACGGCACGGAGGAGGGCGAGCCGGGCTGGTACAACTACGCGCCGGAGCCGTACACGAACGGCGCCATGCCGGTCTGGTTCTGGTCGATGCGGGACGCCGACAAGAAGCTGATCGCCGGCGACGAGTGGGTGCGCTACCTGGGCGGGGACAATCCCGGCTTTCCGGTGGAGTCGCTGCAGCGCGAGTTCTCGGAGCTGCGGACGCGCGTCGAGCGCATGCACCGGGACACCAGCTCGCCGGACACGCGCATGTCCGACGATCCGATGGGCGCCAATCCGGCGGTCGTTACGGCTCTGACGCAGCAGATGCTGGGCGGCCTGGAGACCTCGCACTACGGGTTCCCGGTGTACAGCCGGCTGCGCTACTTCGATCCCGAGCGCCGGCGGGCGGGCATCCCGCCGAGCGTGGCGGCGCTGGTCGACTCGATGTCGGACACCGAGGTGGCGGTGACGCTGGTCAACCTGGACCAGGCGGAGGCGCGCACCGTGGTCGTGCAGGCCGGCGCCTATGGCGAGCACCGCTTCGGAAAGGCGACCGCCGGCTCGGCGCAGGCGACCGTCGACCGCCCGCACGTGCGGGTGCGCCTGGAGCCCGGCTGCGGCGAACGGATCGTGTTCGGGCAGGCCCGCTACGCCGAGCAGCCCACCTTCACCTTCCCCTGGGACCGCGCCGAGTAGCGTCCCAGGAGTGTGCGGGCGCCTCGGGCGGCTTCCGGGCTCGGGTCGGGTATCTCGCCTTCATCCGCCAGCCTGGGCGATGCGTCGTGCCATCCACTCGACGTAGGCAGTACGGGTCATGCCTCGTCGTCGAGCTTCGCCGTCGATGAATGCGGCGACTCCCTCGTCGAGCGTGAGGTTGGCGCGAACGCTCCGGCCGGACACACGAATCAACGGGATGGAGACCAGGGTATGCCCGGCCGGCGTCTCGACCCGTTCGATGGCTGACGGAGGCGTGATCGCCTCACCGTCGCGCTCCGCTTCGATCACGTAGTCGCGGAGCGCCTCCTCGGCGTTCATCAGCGCCTCATCCACGGTTGCGCCCATCGCGACAATCCCGGGCAAGTCCGGGAACGAGACCCCATAGGCGCCCTGCTCGCCGTCGATCCATGCTGGATACCGACTCATCCTGTACCCTCCGTCCTCATTCATCCCGAGATCGCGGCCACCCGGCCTTCTTGGCGATGGACCGGGCGACTCCGATCGACAGGGTGTTGTGGCGTGGGAGCGTGATGATCCCGGAGACCGTCGGATGTCGGTAGATGTCGTGACTGGCGCCGTGGCGATCGAGGTACCATCCGGCCTCCTCCAGTCGGCGCCGGATGCGATTTCTACGGGTTTCCAACGCCTCGTGCATTTATACGCACGAATCGCCGATCGCGTCCACAGTGATGGGAAGCGATGGGCGAGTTGAGCGGTACGGGCAAGAGCAGCGAGGGCACCGCTTGGCGAGTGGCCGCTGCGGCAGTCGGTTGTGCCCGGACTGAGAATCGCGGTACTGTCGGCTCACCACAAGTGGCGTCTCCTGGCGAGACGCCGATTCCACTACCGCACTCAGAAGGAGATTTGCGATGAGAAGAACCGTGGTATTCGCAGTCGTGGCGAGCATGCTGTGCGCCGCCGCACCCGTGTTCGCCGACGACTGGATGATGGACACGTCGTCCGTGACGCTGAAGGTCTACTCGGACCGCGGCTGGTTCCAGCCGTGGGAGGGCCGGGGAGCCGAGCTCGTCACCGAGAAGACCGGGGTCGACCTGGAAATCCGCAAGCCGCCCGAGGACGACTCGACGGGTCAGGACATCAACCTCATGATCGCCAGCAACGACTGGCCGGACCTGATGGTCGTCGACTGGAACAATCCGGGCGTGCCGCAGTTGATGGACGCCGGACTGGTCCATGACGTCAACGAGCTGATCGATGCGCATGCGCCGAGCTTCCGCGCCTACCTGGACGAAGCCATCGGCCCGGAGCTGTTGGGCGGCACCTACGCGCACACCGACGGCAAGACCTATCGGCTGGCCTTCGGTGGCAACCTGGGGGCGAAGGACTCCGCCATAGCGGCCGAGGTCGGGTTCGCGATTCCGTGCTGGCTGCCGCGTTTCGGCGTTCGCCAGGACTACTTCGATGAGATCGGCGCGCCGGACATCCGCAACGCCGACCAGTTCTATGAAGCCGTCAAGGCCATGGCAGCGAACCACCCGGACAAGATCCCCGTCCTGGGCGACAAGAACACCAAGCACGCGTGGTTCACCTACCACTTCGGTACCAACCACACGTGGGGCAACTACTACGCCGACCCCGACGCCAAGGAGATCAAGTACTACACCAGCCACCCGGCGTTCCCGGAGGCGATCAGGTTCATGAACAAGCTGGCGCGTGAGGGCCTGTACCCGGAGGAGGCGCTCATCTGGACGTCCGAGGTCCATGAGGAATGGGTGGCCGGCAACGTCATCGTGATCATGACCAACGACTGTCCCCCCGGGCAGGCCATGCCCATAGGCGAGACCGGCACCACGCGCTACGTGCTGCCCCCGTGGGACACCTATGCCTACAGCCTGTGGCGCACGCCGTGGATGGCCGACCTGTTCCCGACCGCGTCGGACAAGTCGGATCGCGCCATCCGCTTCGTCCAGTATTACGCCAGCCCCGAGGGGTTCGTGGACACGTCCGTCGGTGTCGAGGGCGAGGCCTGGACCGGTGACCCGGTGAACGGCCCCCACTTCTCGTACAATGCTGACAACTACGTCACCCCGCTCTTCCCGGACGGGCTGCCGACCTGGTTCCCGGAGTTCCTGGAGATGGTCAATGCCGATTGGACCAACATGATCACGGCCGGGGTACATCTGCCGCCGATCATCACCCTGGACGGCATCAAGCTGGGCGCACCCCGCTGGCAGAGTGGACCGAGCGCGAACGACGTCGCCTTTGTCGAGATGATGTCACCCTACTTCACGGCCGGTCCCGAGCTGTACGTCCCGATCCGCGGTGACAGCGACATCGGCATCATCCGCGAGCGGGTGGAGAAGCTGTTCGAGGACTACTTCGCCCGCATGGTCTTCGCTGACAGCGAGGAAGAGGCGGTCAGCCTGATCGCCGAGTTCCAGGACAAGGCCGGGCAGGCGGGACTCGCCCAATTCGAGGCCGAGGCGACGCGCATCTACCGCGCCAACCTCGGTATGTAAACCGTCGCGCCCCCCGGGGGGCGTGACCATTCGTCACGACCAGCGACGCTCGGTCGTCGCAAAGGGCACGCCGGTACAACCAGCCGGCGTGCCCTTCTCATTAATTGGGCGTTCGGTCTCCCAATTGGGATGAGAGAGGAATGCGAGCAGACGAGCTGACCATCCCCGTGACCGCGCCCGCCCCGCTTCGGCCGAGGCGGGCTTCGGTCCGGGACTTCGGCGCCGATCCGGCCGCCGACGACAACTACGGCGCCTTCCAGAGGGCGCTCGACTACAGCCGTGACCGGGGGATCTCCACGCTGAGCGTCCCGCCGGGAGTCTACCGCTTCGCGACGGCGCGTCCCCTCTGCGTGCGCGGTCTGGAGGATTTCACGTTCGCGGGGCACGGGGCCGAGCTGATCTTCAGCAGGGACGAGGAGTTCATCCACGTCTCCGACTGCCGGCGCGTCGTCCTGCGCGACCTGGTGGTCGACTGGGACTGGGGTACGGCGCCGCTGGCCAGCGTGGCCCACGTGCGCGGTACCGGACCGACGCGCGACTGGGTCGACCTGGAGTTCACCGAGCACGACACCGTCGACGCCGACATGACGTTCGCCACCATGAACGCGCTGGACCCGCAGCGGCTCACGCCGGGGTGCGAAGGGGGCAGGGAGCACGGGCGCGGGTTCAGCCGGGTGCGCAAGGCCGGCGCCAACGTGCTGCGCTGCCACCTCGATCTGGACGCCGTGTCCGAGCTTCTGTTCACGCCGGGATCCGTGTACCTGGTACGGCACTTCCTGCACGACTCTCCCGCGTTCACGATCAGCGACTGCCGCCACCTGTCGCTGCAGCGCATCACCGTCCACTCGGCGCCCGGGGCCGGTTTCATCGTCCGCGGCGACACCACCAACTGGGAGGCGGTGGGCTGCAGGATCGCCCTCCGACCGGGCGCCACCCGCCGCATCACCACCACCTCGGACGGCATGCACCTGGCCCAGAGCCGCGGGTTCTGCAGGCTCGAGGGCTGCGACTTCAGCTTCCACGGCGACGACTGCCTGAACATCCACGACAACATCTCGATGGGCGTGCGCGACGTGCGGCGCCAATCGCTGATCGCGCGCAACGTCCGCGAGGACGCGCGGGCGCTGCACGCGGGAGATCCGGTCGAATTCCGCCGTCCCGACCTGTCGCCCACCGGGTTCGCGAGCCACGTCACCGACGTCCGCTACCTGCCGGACGACGAGTGCGAGCTGGCCTTCGCCGACGTGCTGCCGCCGAACCTGGATCCGCAGACCATCCTGTTCAACCGCCGGTACGACAGCTCCCACTACCTGATCCGCGGCAACCATTTCCACGAGAACCGCGCGCGCGGCGTCTTGCTGCAGGCGTGCCACGGACTGGTGGAAGGCAACCGGTTCTACCGGAACCAGGGTGCCGCGGTGCAGATCGAGACCGGCGCCAGCCTTGGCATGTGGTCGGAGGGAATGGGGGTCGAGGACCTGATCGTCCGCGACAACACGTTCGACACCTGCGACGTCAACGACTGGGGCAAGGCGGTGGTGTACGTCAGCGCGTTCCTGCCCGCGGGGGTGCCGGTGACTCCGCAGGGCTCGCCCAACCCCACCAGCACCATCGGCGACTCCGGTTCCCTCTTTCGCACCGCCTACCCGATCTTCCGGGGCCTTCTCTTCGAGAACAACCGCTTCGTGGACTACCCGCGCAGGGCCATGATCATAAGCTCCGCGCGGGACGTGACGGTGCGTGGCAACACGTTCAGCAATCCGACCCCGCGTGTGCACGACAATCCCGAGCGTGGCTCCATCTGGGTGGAGCTTTCCAGCCGGGTGACCATTTCCGGCAACGACTGGCAGCCGTCGCCGTATCAGGCGGAGCGCACGGTGGAGTGGGACCCCGCGACCGCGAGCGGCGTCACGACGGCCGACTGATCTGCACCGCAGCGTCGGCCGGGAAGCGCAGGGTGTAGCTTCCGCCTGCCTTGGTCTCCAGATCCCGAATTGTGTTGCCGTAGCGAACGCGGCACCGGCCGTCGCGGTCCGCGCGAATCACCGCTTCGGTGAGCACGCCGCCGCGCCAGCGGGCATCCACGGAGAAGGCGCCGCGCGCGCAGAAGCCGCGGAAGGAGCCGTCTGCCCACGCGGCCGGCAGCGCCGGCAGCAGGTGGATGACGCCGGCGTGGCTCTGCAGGAGCATTTCCGTGATCGCGGCGGCGACCCCCATCATGTCGCCGACCTGGACCTGCCCGTGGGCGTCCACGAACAGGTTCGGATAGAGCTTGCGGGCGAACGACCCCTCAATGAGCTCCAGCGCGCGATCGCCCAGGCGGAGCCGCGCCAGGATCGCGGCGATCCAGCCCAGGCTCCAGCCCTGCGCGTCGTAGTCGTGGCGCAGCCGGTGCTCGACCGAGCGCTGCGCCGCCCGCGCCAGCTCGGGATCGCGGTCGGGCTGCACCCGGTAGCCGGGCATCAGTCCGTACAGGTGGGAGACGTGGCGGTGGCCGGGCTCCGCCTCCGCCGCTTCGTGACGCCACTCGCGGAGCCGGCCGTCACTGCCGATCGCCGGCAGCGCCAGCCGGTCGCGCGCCGCACGGACCTGGTGCAGCAGGCCGTCGTCGATCTCCAGGATTTCGGCCGCCTCGATGAAGCCGTCGAAGGTGTGCCAGATGATCTCCTGGTCGCACGCGCACCCCATCGACAGGCTGCAGGCGCGACCGTTGGCGTCCAGGAATCGATTCTCCGGCGACGCGCCGGGCCCGGACACCAGCGCGCCGTCCTCCGGGTCCGCCGCCAGCCAGTCGAGCAGGAACAGCGTGCACTCCCGGAGCACGGGATAGGCGCGTTCCGACAGGAACGCCCGGTCCTGCGTATAGCGGTAGTGGTCGATCATGTGCTGGGCACACCAGGCGGCGCCCATCAGCCACATCCCCCAGAGCGGTTCCCCGTACACCGCCGCGTATCCCCACGCGTCGGTGTCGACGCCGGCGAAGAACCCCCGGCATCCCAGCTCCCGTGCCGCCCGTCCGCCGGCCACCCGCAGGAGCTCGGTAAGGTGGAACAGCGGCTCGTGGCACTCCGGCAGGGCCAGCGGCTCGGCAAGCCAGTACGCCTCCTGGAGATTGACGTTGAGGTGGTAGTCCGAGTGCCACGGAGCGCGTAGCAACGGGTTCCACACCCCCTGCAGGTTGGCCGGCAGCGTGCCGGGCCGGGACGCTGCGATGAACAGGTAGCGGCAGTAGTGGAAGTAGAGCAGGAGCAGCCCGGGGTCGGACACGCCGGCTGCCGCGGCGCTGACACGCGCGTCCGTGGCCCGGTCCCCGCTCGCGTCTACCGCAAGCTGCAGGTCCACCCGCCCGAACAGGCGTCGGTGGTCCGATTCGTGACGCGCGCGCAGCTCGGCATACGGCCGCCCGGCAGCGTCGTCGAGCCGCCGCCGGCACGCGCCTGTTAGGTCTCCGGACAGCGGGCGCGAAGGGTCGTCGAGCCGATAGTCCGTGGCGACGGCAACCAGGACGGTTACGGACCGGGCGCCCCGGACCCGTAGCGACTCGGGCGTATCGACCGGGCCGTCGCCGTCGACGATCAGTCGCACGACGACCGCGAACCGGACTCCCGCATGCTCGTCGCCGTGGCCGGCCCGGGCCGCCATCACCAGCTCGGCGCCGGAGCGGCGATCGGTGAGGCCGCTCGCGCCGCGCGGGTGCTGCAGCGCGAACGTGGCGCCGACGCACGGCTCGTCGGTATCGAGGCGCAGCACCACGACATCGTCGGCGGCCGACACGAACGCCTCGCGGCGATGGCGGACGCCCGCGCACCGATACTCCACCGTGGCGACCGCGGTGCGCAGGTCGAGCCGCCGGCGGTAGTCGCGCACGGCTGCCTGCCCGTGGCCGAGCTCCATCGAAAGGTAGCCGGCCGGCTGGTAGCTGCGCGGCGAGATGCGCGGGGCAAGGAGATGGCGCTGACAACAGCGTTCCGCATCGAAGTGGCGGCCGGCGGACAGCAGGCGCCGGAGCTCCGCGACGTGACGCCGCGCGTCCGGCTGCATGACCGGCACCGGCGGCCCGGCCCAGATCGTCTTTTCGTTGAGCAGCACCTGATCGCGCGCGACGCCGCCGTAGATCATCGCGCCCAGGCGGCCGTTGCCGAGCGGCAGGGCGGAACTCCAGCCGCGTGCGGGCCGATCGCGGTCGGAGACCGGCCGATCGAGGGCCGCCGGAGCGTCGTACCAGAGTTCGTGCACGGAGTCGGCGGGTCGCTGTGGCGAGGGGACTACGCCTTGATGTGGCCGACCAGCAGTCCCTTCACGAAGTAGCGCTGCAGGAACGGGTACGCGATGGTGATCGGAAACACGGTGACCACGATCGTGGCGTACTTCATCGATTCCATGGTCACCAGCATCTCGGAGGTGACCATCTCCGCGCCGGGTTGGATGCTCTGCGACTGGGCGGAGGCCACCCGGTAGAACGCCTCCAGGCTCGACATGGTCTTGATCAGGATCGTGGGCACCGTCCACCACTTCTGGTTGAACACGAAGTACGCGGATGCGAACCAGTCGTTCCAGTGCAAAACGCCGACGAACAGGGCGATCGTCGCCAGCACAGGTCTGGAGAGCGGCAGCATGATGCTCACGAAGATGCGAAAGTCGCCGGCGCCGTCGACCTTCGCCGAGTCCTCCAGCGACTGGGGCAGCTCCCGGAAGAACGCCATGAAGAGGAGCGCGTTATAGTAGGCGAACAGCTCGGGGACGATGTAGACCCAGAACGTGTTGAGCAGGCCTATCGCGCGGTACAGCAAGTAAGTCGGGATCAGTCCACCCGAGAAAAAGAGCGTGACCAGGCCGATCATCGAGTAGGTCTTGCGAAAGACGAGGTGCCTCTTGGAGAGCCCGTAGGCGACCATGGCCGTGAAGAACACGGCGGTCACCGTGCCCACCGCCGTGCGCAGGATGGTCACCAGGAACGCGGTGCCGATGAGGGGATCGCCCAGCACGACGCGGTAGTTGGTCAGCGTAGGGCGGCGCGGGAACAGGAACAGCCCGCCCTTGGCCGAGTCGATCCCCTCGTTGAGGGAGCGCAGGATGACGTAGTAGAAGGGGTAGAGGGTGACGATGAGGACGATCAGCGCCAACGCGACCACGACCACATTGAGGACGCGATCGTCCCTGGACTGGGCCATGCGTGCCAGGGCCATCAGAACAGGCTCCTGCCGCTGATGCGGCCCGACAGCCAGTTGGTGATGACCACCAGGATCATCGCCAGCAGCGACTGCATCAGTCCGACCGAGGTAGCGAACGAGTAACGGCCGAGCTCCAGTCCCATCTCCAGGATGTAGTACTCCAGCACGTAGGAGGTCTCGCGGGTGAACAGGTTGCCGAGCAGGTACGACGTGTCCAGGCCGGCGCGCACGAGTCCTCCCATGCTCAGGATCAGCAGCACGGAGATGATGCCGGTCATGTTCGGCAGGGTGATCCGCCACGCGCGCCGCAGCCGTCCCGCCCCATCAATGATCGCCGCCTCGTAGAGCTGCTCGTCGATGCCGGCGATCGCCGCCAGGTAGAGGATGGCGCTCCAGCCCATGCCCTTCCAGACGTTCACCATCGTCGCCAGCAGGCGCCAGTACTCGGGCTTCGTCCAGAACAGCACCGGCTCGTCGATCAGGCCGACGGCCACCAGCACGTCGTTGACGATGCCGCGGCGGTCGAGCAGCAGGATGAACAGGTAGGCCGTGACCACGTAGGAGATGAAGTGCGGCAGGTAGCTGGTGGTCTGCACCACCCGCTTGAATCCGGTGCGGGGGATCTCATTGATCAGCAGGGCCAGCAGGATAGGCACCGGGAAGCCGATCACCAGTCCGTACAGGCTGAGCAGCACGGTGTTCCGGAACGCGGGATAGAACTCCGGATCGGTGAGCGCCCAGGTGAAGTGCTTGAGTCCCACGAACGGGCTGGCGAAGTAGCCCATGAGGATCTTGAAGTCCTGGAAGGCGATGATCAGGCTGATCATCGGCAGATAGGCGAAGATGAGGAGGAACAGCACCCCCGGCAGGGTCATGAGCTGCAACTGGAGCTGCCCCCTGAACCGCCGGATCAGCGGTACGCGCACGATCGGCGCCGCGCGGTCGATTGCCGTCCTGTCCGCCATGGGCTCAGTCACGCCCCTTGCGCACGTAGGGGGCGGTCGGCGTGATCCGTTCGGTGAAGTGATCCTCGCCGCTGTCGATGCCGTCCAGATTCCACGCGTCCAGGAACCGCAGCTTCACCACGTGCTTGGAGTCGATGGGCGCGCCGCGTACGAAGAAGTGATACGCCAGCCGGTCCGGATCCGGCGGGTAGATACGGTTGGCCATCGGCACGCCGGCGCCGGCGAACACCTCCAGCACCGACGCGTCCACGAACACCCGCAGCCGCACCTCCGCGCCGGCTTCGAGCCCCACCGGCGCGGTGTACTCGTTGTCCGGCGTGAGCATGCGGAGCTGCCCGTCGGCGGTCGAGTAGGTCACCTCGCAGGCGAACGGTCCGTCGGCGATGCGCAGGCCGCAGGAGAAGTCCTTGTACTCGATGTCGTCGGGCGAGCCCGGATCCACGGCCAGCCCGATCTCCACCGACGAGCCCAGGACGCCGAGCTCGCAGACCTCGCCGACAGCGAACGTGCGGTCGGCCCACCGGCGGTGGTTGCGGCGGAGCGCGGCGATCTCGCGGGCGGGCACGACGTCGAACGTGCCCTGCCGGTTGGGGATGAATTGCCGCGGCACCGTGAACACCCCGGACCAGCGGATGTCCGGGTCTTGCGTGCGCCGCTGCTTGTCCGGGATCCAGCCCCACATGAACAGCCGTCCCGCGTCGTCGCGGGTCAGGACCGAGACCAGGAAGTTGTGGCCGTGATCGGCGAAGCCGCGCTGCTCCTCGATGAACTTGCCGTCCCGGATCATGCCGACCATGTACTGGCGGTGGGTGAGGTTGCTGAGCAGGTGCCGGCCGTCGTCGAGGGGCCACACGCACGGGCACTCGAAGTAGATGCCCTCCCGCTCGGGGTCGGCGGCCGACCACAGGATGCCGCGGTAGCGCCACTCGTACAGGTCGGAGGACTCGAACAGCAGCACCAGGGAGCCGGCCTTTTCCCGGCGCCCGGAACCGACGGACATGAAGAAGCCGTCGCGGCCGCGCCATACCCACGGATCGCGCATGCCCATCAGGTGCTCGTCGGCGCGCTCCGGGTCGTAGGGGATGCCCAGGTCTTCGTGGTCGGGCGGGAGGGTGGCGACGGGGTTGGCGTCGTGCGGCCGAAAGCCCTGCAGGTCCTCCCCGTCGCTGACCGCCAAGTACACGTCGCGGTTCTCGATCGTGTAGAAGGCGTACACCTTGCCCTCGTGCGCGATCAGGTTGCCGGACCACAGGTGGCGGTCCGCGGCGACGCCGTGCTCGGGCGAGGTGAGGGCGGGCGGGTAGTGCGTCCAGGTGACCAGGTCGGCGCTGGCCACGTGGCCCCACTGGCAGGGGCCGTGCATGGCCCGGAAGTCGGGCGCGTAGCTGTGCTGGTAGGTCAGGTGGTAGCGGCCGCCGGCGTAGACAGGGTGAGTGTCCCCGGCGGCGCCGAACGGAGCCGCCAAGTGGTAGCGCGGGTACCAGGGATCGGCCCGCACCTCGCGGCGCAACGCGTCCACGGTGCGGCGGTATGCCGTCAGCCCCTCCGTCGCCGCCGCGTTGCCCATCGACAAGCCATCGTGTTCCAATTCGTCGATGAGGACAACATCACTTTGCTCCGGCGCGGCGGGAGCCTGACGCATGCTGCTTGAGAACGACACGCTGCGCGTGCAGCTCCACGACGGCATACCGGTCGTCGCGTCGTACACGCACCTTCCCACAGATCAGACGCTGCTCGGCGACCCGGGCGCGACGCCACTGACGATCAACGGCGACGCGGTCGCATGGAGTGAGCTGACCATCGATCACGCCGCAACGGCGACCTCCGCGGCGTTCCACGTGTCCTGCGGCGACATCTCGTTCGACTACCTGCTCGACCTGGAGACCGACTGCCTGCGGCTGCGCGTCGACGGCATCTCCGGGCCGCTCTCCACGCTCGGATTCGGCGGCTCGCCGCTGCTGCAGGTGAGCGATCGGGAGTACCGGTACGCCCGCATCTCGTTCGAGGAGGACAGGGAGATCGCCAAGAAGTGGTGGCGGGAGCACTTCGGCTCGGTCGGCGGCGACAGCGGCGCCTGCGACGTGATGCACGGCTGCGTCTACCACCCCGACCGGCTGTGCGCTTTCGTGCACAGCAACTTCCCGCTGCTGCCGGCGCGCCATGCCAACGGCCCCGACGGCTACTCGGTCGCCCTCAACGACTACCGCTACCGGGTGCGCTCGCGGACGATGTGGCCGCTCGACGTGAAGGTGGTGTTCCTGCAGGACTACAACGGCGACGGCATCATGGACTGGAGCGACTGGACGCTCTGGGTCAACCGCACCCTGCCGGACGCCGACGAGCTGTACCGCTCGACCATCTCCTACAAGATCTTCCTGACGCTCAAGAACGACCAGGTGTTCACCACCTACCCGCAGATGATGGAGATCGTGCGGGCCATCCACAACGTCGCCGACGGCATCCCGCAGCTCATCTACCTGGTCGGATGGCAGAACCAGGGCCACGACGACAACTATCCGACCATGGACCGGATCAACCCGCGGCCCGGCGGCAGGCACCGTCTGCTGCGGGCCATCGACGAGTGCGGGCGGGACTACGACACGACCGTCAGCTATCACATCAACATCGACGACGCCTATCCCGAAAGCCCGGACTGGGACCCGTCGTACATGTCCGCCGAGAGCGGCAAGCCATGCGGCGTCGTGCACACGCTGGACTGGGAGCTCGGCCATTTCCGGCGGCGGATGGAGGGGATGATGCGCATGGTGCCCGTGCCCCGGACCCTGCACGTCGACAATACCCGCATCTGCAACACGGCCGCCCGCGACTTCGACGGCATCGGCGAGCTGGAGGAGCTCTACTGCGGGCTGCTGCCCATGGCGGAGTGGCTCAAGGAGAAGGGCATCAGCCTCACCACCGAAGGGACGAACGGCATGCCCATCGACGGGACGCTGCTGTTCTCCGGGTGGTTCCACTACGACTGCCGGCTCATCGGCCGGCAGATGCTGCACCGCAAGATCGTCGGCGGCGGCGCCGGCCGCCACTTCGGCGAGCTGTACGCCCGCGACTACGCGCTCGGCTCCAACATCCACGTCGACTTCGCCTACGGGCGCCGGGACGTCGTGGTCAGCTACGTCGAGGACTGGCGCGGCATGGTCGACCGGATCTACCTTGGCTCGCTCCTCTATCTCTACTTCCTGGAGCGCGAGATGGTGGTGTGCCGCGGGACCTGGCCGGACGACATCCACATGGAGTACGACGACGGCACCGTCGTGGACATCACCTCCCGGTACACCATGACCGTCAAGCGCGGCGACATGGTGATCGCCAGGGACAACGACACGCGCTGCGTCCCGCTGGGCGATGCGCTGTACATCTACTCACCGGTCGGCGACCGGCAGAGCTTCGGCCTGCCGCCGGAGTGGCACGGCAAGCCGTTGCGGATCGTCATGCTGTCCAGGGACGGCGTCGAGGAGCACGACTTCGCGCTGCCGGCCGACGCCCACTACCACGTGAAGCACGACCGCATCGACTTCCACTGGATGGCGACCTACGTGCCCTACAAAGTGACGCTGGCGGAGCCGGCGGCCGAGCCGGCGGAGGCCTGACGCATGGTGCTCGAGAACGGGACGCTGCGCGTGCGGCTCCACGAGGGGATTCCCGTCGTCGCGTCGTACACCCACCTCGCCACCGGCCAGACGCTGCTCGGGGACCCGGACGCGACGCCGTTCGTGATCAACGGAGCCGCGGTCGCGTGGAGTGAGTTGACCATCGATCGATCGGCAACGGCGGCGTCGGCGGCCTTCCACGTCACGTACGACGACATCTCGTTCGACTGCCGGTTCGAGCTGGAGGCGGACGGGCTGCGGCTGCGTATCGACGGCATCCGCGGGCCGCTCGACACGCTCGGATTCGGCGGCTCTCCGCTGCTGCAGGTGAATGACCGGGACTGGCGCTACGCCCGCATCTCGGCTTCCGAGCCCAGCGAGAACGGCAAGAAGTGGTGGCGGGAGCACTTCGGCTCGGTCGGCGGCGACGATTCGGCCTGCGACGTGATACGCGGCTGCGTCTACCACCCTGAGCGCCTGTGCGCTTTCGTGCACGGCAACTTCCCGCTGCTGCCGGAGCGCCATGCCAACGGCGTCGGCGGCTACTCGATCGCCCTCAACGACTACCGCTACCGGGTGCGCTCACGGACGATGTGGCCGCTCGACGTGAAGGTGGTGTTCCTGCAGGACTACAACGGCGACGGGACCGTCGACTGGAGCGACTGGGCGCTCTGGGTCAACCGCACGCTGCCGGACGCCGACGATCTGTACCGGTCGACGATCTCCTACAAGGTCTTCGTGACCGTCAAGAACGACCAGGTGTTCACCACGTTCCCGCAGATGGCCGAGATCGTCCGCGCCATCCACAACGTTGCCGACGGCACTCCCCAGCTCATCTACATGGCCGGCTGGCAATACCAGGGCCACGACGACCGCTACCCGTCGATCGACCAGGTCAATCCGCGGGCCGGCGGCAGGCACCGTCTGCTGAGAGCCATCGACGAGTGCGAGCGCCGCTACGGCACGACCGTCAGCTATCACATCAACATCGACGACGCCTATCCCGACAGCCCGGATTGGGACCCGTCGTACATGACCGCCATGGACTGGGATCCGTCGGACGGCGGGCGCCCCTGCGGCGTCGTGCACACGCTGGACTGGGAGCTCGGCCACTTTCGCCGGCGCATGGAAGCGATGATGCGCACGGTCCCCGTGGCCAGGACCCTGCATGTCGACAACACCCGCATCTGCAACACGGCGGGCCGCGACTTCGACGGCATCGGCGAGCTGGAGGAGCTCTACTGCGGCCTTCTGCCCATGGCGGAGTGGCTCAAGGAGCAGGGCATCAGCCTCACCACCGAAGGGACGAACGGCATGCCGATCGACGGCCCGCTCCTGTTCTCCGGGTGGTTCCACTACGACTGCGGCCTGATCGGCCGGCAGATGCTGCACCGCAAGATGGTCGGCGGCGGCCCCGGCCGCCACTTCGGGGAGCTGTACGCCCGCGACTACGGGATCGGCTCGAACATCCACGTCGACTTCTCGTATGAGCGCCGCGAGTTCGAGGTCAGCTATCTGGAGGACTGGCGCGGCATCGTCGACCGGATCTACCTGGGCACGCTGCTCTACCTCTACTTCCTGGAGCGCGAGATGGTGGTGGCCCGCGGCACGTGGCCGGACGACATCCACATCGAGTATGAAGACGGCACCGTCGTGGACATCACGTCCCGGCACACCATGACCGTCGTGCGCGGCGACATGGTGATCGCCAGGGACAACGACACGCGCTGCATCCCGCTGGGAGACGCCCTGTATCTCTACTCACCGGTCGGCGACCGGCAGAGCTTCGTCCTGCCGAGCGAGTGGCACGGCAAGCCGTTGCGGGTCGTCATGCTGACCCGCGACGGCGCCGAGGAGCACGACGAGGCGCTGCCCGCCCGTTGGAAGTACCGGATCGAGCACGACCGCATCGACTTCCACTGGATGCCGCCGTACGTGCCCTACAAGGTGACGCTCGCAGATCAGGCTTGAGGGTCCGGCTCGGCCGGCCGCTCCCAGATCGAGCGCATCTCGTGGACGCGCATGCGGTCCACGCGCACGGCGCCGCCGGTGGTCCGCAGCAAGACGGCGCCGGCGGTCTGCGGGAAGGCACACCGGACCGGCGTGTAGTAGCGGCCGCGCGCGCTGAAGATCTCCAGGAAGATCGTGTCCACCATCAACCGCAGCTCCAGCCGGCCGTCCACCGGCTGCAGGGGCGCCCGTACGTCGTTGTCCTCCAGCGCCTCGTGGAACTGCAACTCCATCGCCCGCAGGTCGAGCCGGATCTCCTTCCCCAGGATTTCCAGCGTGAGCGCGGCGGCGCCGGCCGGCGTCAGCTCCAGCTCGATGTCCAGGAGCCGGCCGGCGGGCTGCATGGAGAGCGGCGCGTCGTCGCTCACCATCGTGCCGTCAGGCACGCTCACGGTGCCGACGCGCAGGCGGTCCAGCTCGGCCACCGGGTTCTGATGGATCCGCAGGCCTTCGTCCGTGCGCCGCAGGGTCAGCTCGATCGGAAAGCTGATCAGGCTGTTCAGCATCGGGTTCAGACCGCTGACCTGGCCCTTGGCCACCAGGATGCGCCGGCCGTCCGGCGCGTCGTTGAAGGTCTGTGAGGCATACAGGCTGCCGTCCGTGTACTTGAAGCGGATGATGTCCGTCTCCGGCACGAAGCGCGCGCCGTCGAACGTGCCCAGGTAGTAGTCGCAGCTCGCGCCGAAGAACACCCACCTGCTCGTGCCCGGCTCGTCGGTCACGGGCAGCTCGAAGAGCTCCGGGCACTCGTGCATGCCGGGCACCTGGCTCCGGAACTGCCAGTGCAGCAGATCCGTGGAGGTCATGATGAAGTGCACGTCGTTGTGGATGTAGAGCACCATGACCCAGTGCCCGCCGGCGGAGTACCAGAACACCTTCGCGTCGCGATTGCCGCGGTCGATGTTGCGGATGACCGGGTTGCCGTCGTAGGGGCGCCAGGTGCGCCCCCGGTCGGTGCTGTAGACGATGCAGACGTCCACCGACCGGCCGTGCGACAGCCGGTTGGAGCCGCCGTAGGCGGTGTAGAAGATCACCATCGGCGGGCGGCCCGGGCTGCCCAGGCCCGACGAGTTGTGGCGGTCGACCACGCACGAGCCGGACACGGCCACGCCCCGCTCGTCGGGCCAGAGCGTGTCGGGAAGCTCCTCCCAGTACACGAGGTCGCGGCTGACCGCGTGGCCCCAACCCCAGTTGCAGTTGCTGTTGCCGGGCGTGACGTTGCACGGCACGTGCTGGTAGTGCAGGTGCCATTCCCCGTGGAACCAGACCAGGCCGTTGGCGTCCGAGGACGCGCCGCGGCGCGGCGAGTAGTGGAGCAGCGGCCGGCCGGGCTCCCGGTACAGGTCGTCGCAGCCGACCATCCGGTCGCCGACGCGCACGGCCGCCAGCAGGTCGGCCGCTGGCGGCGCTGCGGCATCGTCGAGCTCCTCGATGCGCAGGGTGAGGTCCATCCCTTCCCAGGCCGACAGGTCGACCGGCACCCAGAAGTCCGGATCGTCGAGCGCGATGCTCACGGTGTTGGAGGCGACCGTGCGCCCTCCGCCGGTGAGCTGGATCTCGCGAAAGGGTGACCGTAGGCCGACGGGAAGGTTGAGGAAGCGGTGCCCGGCCCGGAAGCGGCGCTCCGCGAAGGTCGGCAGCAGGAGCGGCGGCGTGTCGGTCTGCGCGATCTGGTCGGCCAGGATGTGGCCCCAGGGGCCGGTGTGCTGGTCGACGACCTCCACCCGGACCTGCCTGCCTTCCAGGTCGGCGAGGTCGAACCAGTCCCATGCCAGGTGGTCCGAGCCGTCCGGCTCCCACTGGCTGCGCGGCGCCGTGCGCACGACGTGGCCGTCGTGGACGAGGTTGAGGGCGACGTAGCCGGGGTCGTTGTTGCCGTAGTAGGTGCGCCGGCCGCCGCCGATCAGGAAGCTCAGGTAGCGGCGCTGAACCGTGAACGGCGGTGAGATCAGCCGGCCGAGGGCCGGGTCGCCGCCGTGGAAGCTGGAGGCGTAACCGCCGCCGAGGTAGCCGGTGACCTCCACCTGGCCAGGAAGGGCGCCGCGCGTCGGGCCGGGGCCGAAGGCGGTGCCCTCGACCGTCCACCCGCCCCAGTCGTCACCCTCGAAGTCTGCGATGAGGATGTCGTCCCGCGTCTCCATCGGTGCCGCCATCAGTCGCCGCCGGCCGGACGGTGCAATGGCCGCCCGGTGCGGTCAAGCACGGTGATCCGTCGCATGCTACAGGTGGAACGTAACCCGCACGAGGCGGTTGTGCGGGTCGCTGGTCAGTTCGGGCTCTGTGTCGTTGAACGCCCGCATGGCATGGCGCATCGTCAGCCAGCCGCGTCCGCGGCGTTCCATGAGGCCGGCGACGACCATGGCATTGGCCATCATTTCGTTCCGTGAACGCGGGGCGCCGCCGCTGCGCGCCTGCTGGACCGTCATGTGGTTCGGGAGTGCGCCGGGACTGGTCACCACGACCCGGTCATCGAACACTTCCAGCATGGTCTGCGACCCGCTGATGGCGTAGTCCCGGTGGATGACCGCGTTGACCAGGGCCTCCCTCAGTGCGCGTTCCGGCAGCGGAGGGATGTCCCGGCGGCGAAGCCCCTCGTATGCCTCTCTGCGTCCAAGGCTGCGGAACCAGCCCATGGCCCGGTTCACCTGGTCGGCGAGCCGCCCCTTCGCCTCCCCCGCGCTCAGGACCTCGGCCGCCTGGTCCGTGCCGCCATATGCGGCGCACTGCACGAACAGACTCAGCGTGTGCGGGTAGGCCTGGGGGTCCCTTCCGAACACCATCAGGCCGTATAGCGTGGGCCGCAACACGCCGTCCAGCTCGTCGATCGCGCTGGCGTTGCGCAGATCGTCCTCACGCGCCGGCTGCGGGGTCTGTTCGGTCTCGAGCCCCTGCGCCTGCATGAACGAGCGCACGGCGCCGAAGTCGATGTCGTCCAGGTGTGCCGCGGGAATGATCTGCTGCTCGGTGAGCACGAAACCGAATGAGTTGAGCAGCTCCTGCAGCTCCGAGGGAGAGGGCGCCACCGTAGCCCGGCCGCGACGGACCCAGAAGCGGCCGTCGTACATGAATGGCTCGTAGCCGCGCTGGTGGCGGCGTACGTCGATCCAATGCACCCATCCGTCCGCGGTGGCATGGCGGCTACACTGCGCGGAGACAGGTTTGCCGCAACCGGTGTGCAGCAACCCGGTCAACCGCTCCTGAGTCGCGTCGGGCTGTGCGGGGACGCCGACGATTGCCCCCGCGTCGTCGATGCCGAGCACCAGGAGGCCCCCGGCGCCGTTCGCGAAAGCGCACAGCGTCCTGCCGATCGCCCGCATGTCGCCGACGCCGCGCTTGAACTCGGTCGCGGCATCCTCGCCCGCGCGGATGCGCCTCTCGACCTCGGCCCACTCCATCGCTTTCCGTGTCGCAGCATACCAGCAGCCCAGCCCGTTGCTCGTCGTGGCGGGTGACGCTTGCCGGATGCGGCATTCGCGTATACACAGTGCCCGCGCAAGGAGGTCACACATCGTGCAGGACGACAGGAACGGCGGATCGGTGATGCTCGAAAGCCCGGAGCTGCAGGTGGAGCTGGATCCCGGCCTGCCCCTGGTGACCGGGTATCGCCACCTTCCCAGCGGACGCGCCTTTGGCGGCAGCCGCAGCGGCACGCTGCGCGTCAACGGCGCCGAGATCGGCATGGACGACCTGGAGATCGAGCCGCGCGCGATCCCCGGCGGCCGCTGCTACCGCGTCGCGGCCCCGGAGCAGGGGATCGCGTTCGAGCTGGTGTTCACCCTTGCCGGTGCCACGCTCTCGCTGCGGATGCAGGGCATCGAGGACGAGCGCACGCCGCTTGAGAGCCTGCAGTGGGTGGACAGCCCCCTGCTGGTCTGCGACGACCCGACGTTCCGCTACTTCCGCATGTTCACGACGGAGCCCGACGACAAGGCGATGGGAAAGATGTGGCTGCGCGACGCCGACGGCGCCGTCGGCGACGCCCGGGACGAGGTCGAGCCGGTGCCGCTGATCTACGGCGCGCTCTACCAGCCGGAGTCGGTCTGCGCGTTCCTGCACTCCAACTACCCGCTGTTTCCGCAGGCGCACCGGAACGCCGGGGGGCGGTGCGAGATTCACCTGGGCGAGTACCGGCATCGCGTGCGCGACCGCTCGGTGCCGCCGCTGGAGGCCGATGTCGTCTTCCTGGGCGATCTCAACCAGGACGGACGGGTGGACGCCAGCGACTACCGCCTGTGGCTCAACCGGCGCCTGCCCGACGGCGATTCCGTGTACCGCACGTCGCTCTGGTACAAGATCCTCTGCGACATGAGCGGCGACTATCCCGAGGTGGGCGTCAGCGCGACCATCGAGGAGTGCGAGCGGATCATCCGCTCGATCCATCATGTGACCGACGGTCTCCCGCAGGTCGTGTTCGTCGTCAGCTGGAACAGCCAGCAGCCGGAAGCCGCCTACCCGGCGCTCGACCTGTACAACCACAACATCGGCACCCTTGAGGAGCTGCGCGCGCTGGCGGCGACGTGCAAGGAGCTGGGCGGACTGCTCAGCTACCACACGAACATCGACGATGCCCACCGCACCAGCAAGGACTACGACGAGGCGCTGCTGGGCCGCCGCTACGATCCGCACGGCACGGTGTGGGACGAGGACGGCGAGGCCTGGGACGAGTCGGTCGTCGCCGGCATCTCCCATACCCGCGACGTGGAGAGCGGGGCGATCTTCCGCCGCCTGGAGGCGATGATGCGGGTGATCCCGGTGGAGCGGACGATCCACATGGACAACATCCGGCTGACCAACTGCGTGCCGGGCGCGGACCCGGACGGAATCGGCGTGACCGAGGAGCTGGTGTGCGGCATGCTGCCGATCGTCGAGTGGCTGCGCGACCGCGGCATCAGCGTGTCGGGCGAGGGGTACAACGGCCTGCCGATCGACCCGACGCTGCTGAACGCCGCGTTCTGGCACCACGACGCGAGCGACCTCTCGCGGCAGATCTTCCACCGCAAGGTGATGGGCGGCGGCCGCGGCGACCACTACGGCGGTGCCACGACCAGGGACTACGGCATCTGCAAGTCCTTCCACCAGGACATCACGTACCGTCCGGTCAGCCGCTCCTCGCTCGGCGACGAGCAGTTTCTGGAGTACTTTCCGTGGCTGCACGAGCAGACGCGGGCGACCCTGTCGTTCCTGGACAACTGGGACGACATCGTGGATCGGATCTACCTCGGATCGCTGCTCAACCTGTTCTACCTGGAGCGCGAGATGCTGTCGTGGGACGAAGAGGGCGACGGCGCCCGGATCCGCTATGCGGGCGGCGTGGAAGCGCAGGTGTGCATCGACGGGCCGGACCATCTGCGCGTGACCTGGGGCGACGTGGTGGTTGCCGACGGCGATGACCGGTTCGTGCCGCTCGGCGACGGCGTGTACTGCTACAGCCTGCGCGGCGGACGCTGCGAGTGGACGCTGCCGCCGGGGCTTCGCGGGCGGAAGCTGGCGCTCTACAGCCTGAGCGCCGAGGGGCGGGGACCGGCGCCCGAGCACGCCGTGGACGGGGAGCGCCTGACCCTGACGCTGGCCGCCGGCGTGCCGGTCAAGGTGACCGCCGCCGACTCGGGAGGCTGATCAGGCCTACTCTACGATTTCCTCCTATCCCGGTTTCCCGTAATATGGGAATTGTGAAAACCGTCATCAACGTGACGAAACGGGGCGTTCTGACACTCCCGGTGAGATTCAGGAGACAGCTTGGCCTGACCGACGACAATCTGGTGATCGCTGAGGCGACTCCGGAAGGGGTACTGCTACGGCCCGCCGTTGCGCTGCCAATCGAGATCTATACGGATGAACGAGTGCGCGAGTTCGACGAATCGGAGGCGGAACTGGCGGCTGAGCTCGACTCCGAGGTCGAGCGGTCGGGATAGGTGCGGGTCTTCCTTGATGCGAACGTCTTGTTCTCCGCTGCCCAGACGGCCGGTGCAGTGCGCAAGCTCATCACTCGCTTGCAGGAATCAGACCACCGGCTGGTTGCGGATGCACATGTGTGGGAGGAAGCCAGGCGAAACCTGGTCGCACGATACCCGGCAGCTCTTCCCGCACTCGATGCACTGACCGAAACGATCGAGATCTTCCCACTCTATGGGGTGAGGTGGTCCCGGAAAACTGGACAGGTGGTTAAGGTGTAACCCTGGCCAGGAGGAGGGCCAACGAGATGGCGACGAAACGGCGCCGGTTCACAGCGAAGTTCAAAGCACAGGTGGCGGTGGAGGCGCTGCGCGGCGACCGCCCGATCCAGGCGATCGCTGCCAAGCACGAGGTGCACCCGAACCAGGTCTCAGGCTGGAAGCGCCAAGCGCTGGAGGGTCTGCAGGAGGTGTTCGCCGGGGGCGCCAGCGTCCGGCACGCCGATCAGGAGACGGTCATCCATGACCTGCACGCGAAGATCGGCGAGTTGACCGTGGAGCGCGATTTTTTATCACGCGGGCTCGGGCGCTGAGCGTGCAGCAACGGCGGGAGATGACCGAACGCGACCACCGGACCCTGAGCCTGAGTGCTCAGTGCCGGCTGCTGGCTCTGAACCGCTCGACGCAGTACTACCAGCCGAGCGGACCCAGCGCCGAGACGCTGGGGCTGATGCGGCGCATCGACGAGCTGTATCTGAGCTACCCGTTCTACGGCAGCCGCCAGATGGCGCGCCACCTGGGGCGCGAGGGAGTGACGGTTGGTCGGCACCGGGTGCGGCGGCTGATGCGGCTGCTGGGCCTGGAGGCGATCTACCGCAAGCCGCGGACCACCGTGGCGAACCCCGAGCACCGCGTCTATCCGTATCTGCTGCGAGGTGTTGCGATCGAGCGGGCGAACCACGCGTGGTGCGCCGACATCACCTACATCCCGGTGCAGGGCGGGTTCCTGTACCTGGTGGCGGTCATGGACTGGGCCACGCGGCGGGTGCTGGCGTGGCGGCTGAGCAACACCATGGACACCGAGTTCTGCCTGGAGGCGTTGAGCGAGGCGCTGGAGCGCTACGGGACGCCGGAGATCTTCAACACCGATCAGGGCAGCCAGTTCACCAGCGTCGCGTTCACGGCAGCGTTGCAGGACGCCGGCATCCGGTGTTCGATGGACGGCCGCGGCCGGTGTCTGGACAACGCGTTCATCGAGCGGCTGTGGCGATCGCTGAAGTACGAGGCGGTGTACCTGCGCGAGCTGGCCGACGGCTTCGCGGCGCAGCGGGTCATAGATGATTGGATGGAGTACTACAACCCATCTTGATAGCGCACATCTCTCTATATTGTTTCCTCAAATAGACTTCTCTGACTCGTCTCCGGTACCGCGGGGTGCAGACGGTGAGCACGGGCAGACCTCGCGATCTCTTGACCGCTGGTCCCCTCGAGATCCTCGCGGCTGAACAGCCATGGCCCGTCGCTCAACGGATGAAGGGCGTCGATTCTCCCTTGTTCGGCCGCGATGCGCAGGGTGCGCGGCGCAACGCCTGCCAACGCCGCCGCGTTGCGAAGGTTGAGCCAAGGCTCGTTGCCGGATTCGTCAGGACGGAACACCGGGATCTTGTACGTCGAGCGCAAGGCGGTCACCCGTGCACGGGTCCACCGGTTTCCGTTACCGGTCGTCAGACCATTGCGGTTCAGGAACCCGGCGATGACGTCATCTTTTGCGATCAGGGCAAGGGTACGTACTGCTTCGACCGTATCGTTCGGGGCGGTGTTACGCTGTCCGCGCCGACGCTTGGGCAGGCGATGCTCGGTATGGGCGCCACCAGCCCAGTGCAGTACCAGAACGATCTCGGCGGTATCGTCATCGATGTCCCCAACGGCTTCTTCGAGGACCGTGCGCACGATCCGCTTCTTCAGTCGAACGTCGGTGCTCGGCGCCGCCCACACCGTGGCCAAGTCGGCAGCCAATGTGGTGAATGAGACCGCCTCGACATCGGTCGATGGCGGCGCGACCGCATCGTGGTGCGCGATCCGCTTCTCGATGTCCGTGACTCGGACCAGGGCGTTGTTCCAGCGGGATTCCAGCTCGCCAGTCACCAGTCGGTTCTCCGGATCCGCGGCATCGTACTGGCGAAATGCCCGTTCGGCCGCATAGCGCGCTGCTTCGAGGTCGCGCATCATGTGTTCGAGCGCTTGGTCCCGCCGGGCGATCGTCTGTTCCTCGGCGGCCAGGGCCGCTTCAACAGCGGCCGGCTGGATCGCGGCCAGCACCGCTGCCTCGACGGTGTCATCCACGCGCAGGCCGCCGAAGCCGATGCAGTTCGGTTCGCCGTAATCCAGCCGGCCGCGGACACAGCTATAGCGGGGAATGTTGCCGTGCTTGCCCGTGTACTGGACGGTCATCTTGCGTCCGCAGCGCCGGCAGCGCAGCAACCCGGACAGCAACGCCGCCCCATGCTTGGGAGCACCGCGCGTACCGGCAGACGGGATGTTGTCGCTCACCATCATACGGATCGCTTCGGCACGCTCCCACTCCACGTAGCCCTCATGCGTGCCGGGCTTCAGAGCCAGCCATTCGTCACGGGTCTTGCGCCGCGTGCCCACTGTCGCACCAGCGCCATCATAGCGCACGGTCACACCGGTCTTGCCGTAGGCGTAGGCTCCGCCATAGGCAGGGTTGGCGATGACCTTATAGATCGTGGAATAGCGTGGGCGCTTCCAGACGATCTCGCCGTTGTCCTGCCGGGTTGGCAGGTCGAGTCGGTGCTCCAGGAACCAGAGCAGCGCTTGGCGCACACTGCCCAGCTCGGCCACCTTGTCGATGATGAGGCGAATTGCCTCCTGCACTCGCCGATCGGGGTCCTTCTCCAATCGGTCACCGACCTTGACGAATCCGACCGGGGCGGCCACCACGAGCTCGCCGCGCTTTGCTTTCGCATGGCGGGCTGCAAGCGAACGCTGGCGCAGCAGATCGAGCTCGTACTCGTTGAGACTACCCTTGAGGCCAAGCAGCAACCGGTCGTTGCCCAGCCGAGGCGCATAGACGGCCTCCTGATCGATGAGCAGCGTGTCGACGACCCGGCACATCTCTACCAACTGTTGCCAGTCACGGCTGTTGCGGGCGAAGCGCGAAACCTCTCGTGCGGCGACCGCCCCCACGTGGCCCAGGCACACTTCGGCGACCATGCGCTCGAAGCCGGCACGCGCCGTGCCGTCGGCCGCGGAGCGGCCCAGATCCTCGTCGATCACCTCGATGTCAGACCAGCCAAGCCGTGTGAGGCGCTCGCGCATGGCGTATTGCAGCGCTTGGCTCTCCCGATTGTGCGTCACCTGATACGCCGACGATTGACGTACGTACAGGACCGCCTTACGTGCCCGGTGTTGGGCACCAACCTTCTCAGCGGTCATCCGTGTCCCTCTCCGCGCCGGGCGTCTCGCTGCGCGCGTGCGCGATCAGGACACGCGCGAGAAGACCGACCACCCGCTGGCGGGTCCGCTCCGGAAGGTGGTCCCAGATCGGTGGACTCGGCGCAAACAGATCGAGCGTACGGTTCGGTTGAATTCGGCGACGGTTGGCGTCCATGGTGGCCTCCTGATTTCTCACCAGCAGAGGGTACCGCCGCAGAATCAGGCACCTCGTCGCCGCCCCGCGACGGGGAAACCTCGGCGAGCAACGTGCGTAGCGCCTGCAAAGCGTCCACGCTCGTTACCGGTTCGGTGCGACGGCGCATGTGCCGGCAACACGCCGCGTCCAGCATCCATTTCGGTATCTCCAGCGTACGCACCGCAGGCTCGCCGTCCACCATCGTGCACCGCGCTATCGCGCCCGTCGGCCGTCGAATCACGTTATGGACTCGGACCAACCTCCCAGCCCACGGATGCCAAGCGTAGGCAACCTCGTGCTCCTCGGGACCGGTAACGTGAGCGTTGTGTCGTTGAGTTGTACAACGAGGTCCGCCCGCACTCGGCGCTGGGCGGCCGCACGCCGGGCGAAGCGTATCGAGACGGCGAACCAGAATTCGAAAAGGAGGTGGCATAGCCGACATGGACATCAGGTGGCGCCAGCGGGCTGAGCGGGTATCCGAGGACGGTGTGGTGCACGAGCCGTGGAATATATGCACATTATCCACAGGCTCGTTCACCCCCTCCCCCGCACCCCCACCCCCTTTTACCGCCGCCTGTTTCTCACGAAGGAGGGATAGGTTGACAACCAACGGGTTACACCTTAGCCTACCCCTTGAGCTGTCCAACCGACCGGGACCACCTCAGGGGCTTTGGAGATGGAGGTGTGGAAGACTTGCCAGTCGACGACAAGGACAGGCCGATCCTCGCCGCGGCGATCGCCCTCGACTGCCACGCGCTTGTCACCGGCGACCGCACCCACTTCGGTCACCTGTTCGGGAAATCCGTGCAGGGCGTCACGATCTACAGCCCGGCGCTCGCCGCGCGATCTCTGCTGCGTTGAGCCGATGGAAAAGGGGTCGAGCGGAGTTCCGGTCGCTGCCAATCCCAGCTCGCCGCTGCACTTCCGTCCCTCGCGCGGCAGGATATGCGACACCATCCCGTTCTTCCACGACGGCGAATACCACATCTTCTTCATCCGCTGTGACACCGAGGGCGGGGTGCCGTGGGACCACATCGTCTCCCACGACCTCGTCCACTGGCGCGAGCTGCCGACCGCCCTGGAGCGGGATCCGAACGACCCGCTCGGCCCGGATGGACGGGACATGTTCACCGGCTGCGTCGTCGAGCAAGACGGCGTGTTCCACATCTTCTACACCGGCCACAACCCGGCGAACCCGGACGGCGCCGAGATCATCTGCCACGCCACCAGCACCGACCTGGTGACCTGGCACAAGCACCGCGAGCACTGCTTCGGCCCGGATGGCGCCGTCTATCGTCCGCGCGACTTCCGCGATCCGTTCGTGTTTCGACGCGAGGAGTCCGGTGAGTGGTGGATGCTGCTGTGCGCCGGACTGGCCGGCTCGGACTTCTCCGGGGTCGGCCGACTGGTGTCGACCGATCTGGCCTCCTGGAGTCCGGCGGAGCCGCTGATCCTGGACCCGCCGCTGCTGGAGGGCCAGACCGGAGCGCCCGAGTGCCCGGACCTGTTCCGCCTCGGCGACTACTGGCATCTGCTCTATACCAGGCGGGGCCAGAACATCCGGCGCGCGCGGCACGTCGAGGGGCCGTTCACGCACGGGGTGCCGGCCCAGCTCGACAACACCCTGCTGCTGGCCGGCAAGCGCCTGTTCGACGGCCGCCGCCACATCTACTTCGGACCGCTGTCCGGGGACCACGACGATTCGGTGATGAACCTCCCGCGCGAGCTGTTCCAGGGAGACGACGGCCATCTGCGCGTTCGTCCGGTCCGGGAGGTGGTGGACTCCTTCGTCGACGTCGCTCACGAGTCGGCGGACGGCGGATTCGAACTGCCGGCAACCGGCTTTCGCTGCCCGGTGCCCGCGGACTGCCTGGTCCGGTGCTCGGTCGACCTCGCGGAGGACGCCATCCTCACCATCGGGCTGCGCGCCGGCCCCGACGGCAGCGGCGGCGTCCCGCTCACCGTTCACACCGGCCGCCGCTCGCTGGAGCTCGGCCCGTACCACCGGAGCTGGGGCGATGCCGCGCCGACGGTCATCACGCTGCAGGTATTCGTGCTCGGCACGGTCATCGAGTGCTTTCTCGACGACCGCCTTGCCATGGTCGGGCGCACCTACGAACGGAGCGGTGGCTACCTGTCGATCGCCAGCAGCGGTGGCGCGGCACGGGTGCTGGTGCTCGATGTGCGCGAAGCGCTGACTCCTCCTTAACCCGTCGGAGGTGGCGAAGGATGCCTATCTGCGGTCAGACAGGTCTCGCATGTGACTGTCGAATACTCTCTTGAAGTCGAGCAATCTTTTGACCATCCAGTCATGGATATCTTCAAGCACATCCTCACTCTCATCGATGGTTCCATCGCGGTCTATCGCTACGCGGCACGCTCGCTTATCCTCCAATGATTGCCAGTCAAGAACGTATCCGAGTTCAGTTTCTATGTTCTCCTTGTGCTTCTTGATGCCATCGAAAAGATCCTGGTTTTCATGTGCGTCGCCAGAGTCGATATAGACTTCCACGCGAGCCTGCTGTTGGGACGTAAAATTGGCGCCAAATTTGAATCTCCGGTCGCCGGAGGCGAAAGAATACCAATTTTGAGCTTGAGCACGCTTTGCTGCGGTGAATCTGTGCCGATCCCTCAGAGTGTCTATGAGTCTTTGAAAGAAGATCTGATAACGTTCGCCTTTCTCGGAGAGGCTGCCTTGGGTCCGTTCCGTGACCCTGCTGACGCTCTCCTTCCGCCAGTCGTTAGGAGCCGCTACCAGATTGAAGTGAGGAGCCGGTCTGGACCCGTCAATCTTCCAGAGCTCGACAACTACGCCAAAAAACAAGGTATCTTCACCGGTTCGCTGGTTCAGCCAGTCGAGGGCTTGTCGATGCTCGTCGCGGAACTCGCGCGTGAGCCAAACGACTACGTTGGCATCGAATCCAGCGGCGTACGTGAGGAGCTTCCCAAGGTGATCGTGGTCGGTCGTCTCCAGCTGGTTCTCTATGACAACCGGGCGGTCTCTGCTCAGGTCCGACGCGAGAATATCCAGTGAGAACCCGCCTACATCCGCTTCCCGTTGGCGCAGTTCGAGCTCCAAGCCGAGCGCTGTTCCCAGCTTCGATATGTTTTCGGCTAGCCATGGCGTAAAATCGTGTGGTTCGCTAGCCCAAATATCGCGAAGATCGACGAGTTGAATGTCCGCGAGTGTTCCTTCCGTCATCGTTCAACCTCTACTCTAAGTTGGTCGTTCTCACCGACAGCGTCTCACTTGACGGTGATGACGCGATGGTTGCAGTTAGCTGAACCGGATTAGCGTGAGTCGTATGCCCCGCGACATCGGTGGGTCGGGGACCTCAAGTTATGGTGTGTCGACCCGGGTGTCAATCGACGCCTCCCCTCCTGTAGCATCCTGTTTCACACGCGCGCCGTCGTCCGAGGATATCGTGCTGCGGCACGCTCGGCGTACGTGTGGTGATTGAATGCGAATCCGGCAGCGTCGGGACTGGCCTCCGGCGGCTGCGCTATCCGGAGCTTGGCCAGCCGATGCAGCACGCACGAACAGGGACGCGAGCTCGCAGAGGCTCTCGTCGAACCATCGGTGCTTGTGCCCCGCGTGGCGATCGAAGTAGGTCATGACGTGGCAGAGCTCGTGTGAGGACTGGTACACGTACTGGCTCCAGTGCCTGTCCCGAGCGCTGAGTCTGATCTGGTAGGGTCGCTGATGGTCGAACACCTGAGGATCGGGGCTCCAGGGGGCCACCTGTATCGGGGCGTCAGGTACTCGCCCGAAGGCGCCGGCGAGAACTCCGGCGGCCGACGCCGGAACGGCGTGTATGGATCTGAGGCTGGTCGCTCCCCAGTTGGCGTTCTCCACAGTCAGGAGCGCAGACACCGCGTCGGGGGTCACTCTTCGAGCGAGGTTCGCTTCGCTCACTCGGATCCCTCGATCTTGACCGATGCCGGGAGCCTGCCGTTGGCACCTCGATCTTCCGGCAATAGCATGCGCCGGACGTCGACCAAGTCGCGGCAGACCCAGCCGTCGGCCTCCAGTCCAGCGCGCTGTGCCACCGGGAATCGCGGGGAGAAGAGCGCCAGCTCACGATGCCAGTCGCGGAACCGGCTTCCCTCCTTGGTGGCGACAAAGCGATCCACTATCCGGCTCGAAGGCTCGATTCGTGCCGCCTGGCACGCGGGCTGCAGCACGCTGAGCCACGCGCTGAGGAACGGGTCGGCAACGACGTAGCGGGCGCGCCGCTGCCGCTCATGCGCGAACAGGGAGAGCTGCCGCTCCATGAGCCGCAGGTCCTGCGCGAGGGTCGTCAGGTACGGTCCCGTGCTCGTCAGTTCGGGCAGCGCGTCCCGCAGGTCTCCATGTGTGCAGCTTCTTCATTCTGCCACCACACGTGAGGGCCACGATCGCGTCGGCCGAGTACAGCGCTCCCACGGTCGCCGCCACGCCCGGCAGGTCCCTCATGGGGGGCGATCCGTCGAGCTGAGCTTCCAGGCCCGCTTCCCGGACTGCGTTTCGGAACACCGCCGCCAAGTCAGCGGGGGTGCTGTCGGGGAGCTGTACCAGCAGCGTGCGACGGGCGTCCGGGTCATCCTCCCGAAGCGTCGGCAGCGCTTGGTGGATGAGTGCGGTCTTGCCGATCCGCCGGCGCCCGCGGATGGTGCCGAAGAACCAGTGACGCCGGCGTAGCCTCTGCAGGAGTGTGCCCAACTCCTCCTGGCGTCCATAGAAGTCCAGCGGCCGCCCATGCGATCAAGGAAAATTCATCCGTTATAACTCAAGGCGCCGGTCTTCGCGCGTGCGCTCGCCGCCGGGTAGAGGATACTCGGTCGGAATTGCGATGTCAGGCGTCTGCGAGGAAATTGCGCTGTAGGGGTCTCTGTCGGCCGATTCGGGTCGGAGGGACGACCTGGGGTCATGGTCGAAGCTCTGGACAGGGTTCGAGACGGCTCATTCGGGGACAGGAGATCGATGGCAGGGCGTGATCCGGCGCCGCGTGGTCGTGGAACAGGGCGATCTGCGGGACGCACGAGAGGCGCAGGGCGCACGGCTGCCGGTGCGGTACCGGTGCGGCTGCTGTCCGTGGGCGGCGCTCCGGCGCTTTTTGGTCAGGCGCTCTTGGTCAGGCTGCGCAGGTGTTCGCGCTGGCCGGCTTGGATGCGCCCGCGCGCCATGGCCAGCATGATCGACAGCGCCAGCGTGCAGCGCAGCCGCATCTTGGCCAGCCCGCGGATGAACGGATCGTCGAACCCGAACGAGCCTGCCAGGCGGCTGTTGACCCGCTCCACGGCGCTGCGCTTGTCGTAGTGATCCTTCCACGCGTAGCTGCAGCGCGCCACCGGGGTGAACACCCGCCGGTCCTCGCTGAGCGGTATGCGCACCGCCGTGCCCACCGGACACTGCTGCATGCCCTGGCACGCGGCGCCCCTCGCGCGCGCCGGACAGCGGAACTTCAGGGTGTTGCGATCGCGCTCGAAGCCGCCGTAGCTCATGCTGCGTTCGGTCCCGGTCTTCGGACAGACGCAAGAGACCTCGCCGTCGAAGGTGTAGACGACGTTCGTCTGCCCCTCGACCACCTTGCTGGTCTCCCCGTCGCGCCAACAGTTGCGAATGTCGATCACGGGCTTGATCTGATGCTGGTCCCACAGGCGTGTGATGAGCTTGCCGTCGTCGTAGCCCTTGTCGGCGCTCAGGTGCCCGCAGCGCTCCAGCACGGTGGGGTGGCGCTGTTCGAGCTGATCGATCAGCCGCAGCGCCACCGGTTGCTCGGCCGCCGAGGCCTCGGTGACCTCGAAGGCGACCGGCAACTCGTAGGTGGTGTCCACCGCCAGATGCAGCAGGAAGCCGAACCAGGAGTGCTTGTTCTTGCCGCCCTTGACCCCCCAATCAGCATCCTGTTCCCGCCGCCGGTCGCGGTGCTCCTGGCGCTCATCGTCGTCGTCGTACGTGGGTGGCCCGTTGGCCTGCGAGTGCAGTTCCTTGCCGTCGATCCCCAGCGCCTGCCCGAAGTCCGGCAGCATCTCCTGCACCAGGTCGGCGGCGTCGTGGAAGATCTGCTCGACCTCGTGCTCGTGGTCGAACAGCCGGCGCTGGAAGCGGGTGTAGGCGCATTCGCTGGGCACCGCCTCCAGCCCCTTGAACACGTCGAACCCGCACAGGTGGCGCAGTTGCAGGTTGCGCAGCAGTTCGCGCCGCAGCGCGGCGATGCTCGGATGCCCGAACACGAAGGCGGCGATCAGGGAGTTCCACATGGGCCGCACCGGATAGTCGTCGCGGCCGTGGCCGCGTTCGGCTTCCAGCGTCTGCATCAGCGGCTCGTCCGGCAGCGCGTCGAGCACCAGGCGCAGGCGCTGCAGGTCGCCCAACTGATCGATGCTGTCCCAGCAGAATAGTTGCGGACGTGGTAGGGTTGCCATGGGTGACTCCTGGTTCGTTGTGGTGCTCGTCAGCATAGACGAGTTTCGGCCTTGAGTCACCTATTTTATTTGTCTATTAGAACTTGCTCACATATTGAGGCCCGTTCGATGAGAGCCGACGACCGGCCATGGGGTAGACGAAACTGACCCCCTCCTATATCTCATTGCCATCATTGCACTTGGAACACCGCAATTGGCTCTCTGCCACCTCGAAAGCCGTCACGTTGCGGGTCTCGCGGCTGAGCTCCACACCGATCAAATGGATCGGCTCACCGTGCCCGCGGTACTTGTCCGCGTAGCCGCGCTCCTGTAGCTGTTTGAGCGCCGACCCCGGCGGCGCCAGCTCCACCACCTTGAACTCGAACAGATAGACGTGCGCGCCGGTTCGGACAGCCATATCCAGCCGGCCGTGGCTGCTCGACTCCTCGACCACCATCTCGTAACCCAGCGCCGCAAAGTAGGAGTAGAACACGCTCGCGTAATAGCCCTCGTACTTCGCGATGTCGTTGTTGGTGTGCCACTCGTACGGGATGCTCGCGAAGAAGGCGTGGAACAGCTCCTTCAGACCGGCGCAGTCGCCCGCCGCCAGCAGATGCGCCAGGCGGACGCTGTTCTCCGTCTGTTGCCCGGCGTCCTGCACCAAGTGGCGCAGCAGGACCCGGTTCAGGCTCTGGCGGACTTCCCGGTTCGGATAGCCGAGCCGATACAGGGGCATGCCGCCCAGTTTCTCTTCCGCCGTGATCGTCAAGTAGCCGGTCTGGAACAGCAGCGCTTCGGTGCCGATGTGGTCGACGTCGAACGCCGACAACAGATCCGCGGTGCTCACGGTATCGCCCAGGGACACCGATGAAACCCGGCGCTCGAACAGCGTGTCCACCAGGAACGCCGGCGTCCCGGTCTCGAACCAGTGAGCCTCGAACTCGCGGCTGTCGAACAGCAGCAGCACGTCGTAGGGGTTGTACACCTTGTCCGGACCACGCCAGCGGTAGCCGTTGTACCATTCGCGGATCTGCGCGCGGTCCAGGCCGGCCAGCTCGGGAGCGAACACCGTGTCCAGATCGTCCTCCGTGTACCCGCAGATCGCCGAGTAGCGGCGGTCGAGGGTGAGGTCGGTGAGGTTGTTCAACTGCGAGAACAGGTTGACCTTGGAGAACTTGCTGATGCCGGTGAGGAACGTGAACCGCACGTGCGCGTCGCTCGCCTTGATCACCCCGTATAGGCCACGCAGATAGTCGCGGTTGGCGCGGGCGATCTCACGCTGCTCCAGCGCGTCCAGGATGGGCTTGTCGTACTCGTCGACCAGCACGACGACCCCCTGCCCGCTGCGCTCGTGCAGCGATCTGATCAGGTAACCGAACCGCTCCGGCGCCGTGTCGTAGCGAGGACTCACGCCGGCATGCACTTCCATGCCGTCCAACTGGGCCGACACGCTGGCGTGCAGCGCCCCGGGCTCCCCGTAATGGCCGCCGGCGAAGTCCAGCCGCACCACCGGATGGCGCTGTGACCAGTCATGTCCGGCGTGGATGTGGAGGCCCTCGAACAGCCCCTCGTTGCCCTCGAACAGCTCCTTCAGCGTGTCCAGGAACAGGCTCTTGCCGAACCGCCGGGGACGCGACAGGAAATAGCGCGTACCTCCGCTGAGTAGCCGCTCGACGTAGTCGGTCTTGTCCACGTAATAGCAGTCCCGCTCGCGCAACGTGCGGAACGTCTGCACACCGATGGGCAGTCTGCGCCGTGTCACCGGGTCATCCTAACCCGGCTCCGGCAGGCGCTCATAACGATGGATGCGCGCTCGAATCCGCTTTTCCCAGGAGTGGCAGGGCTCAGGGCGGCGAGCGGTCCTGGGCGCCGGCCGGCCGTGCTACGGTGCGCGTGGTCGCCCGGTACGGGCGGAGCAGGCGAGGGGAGAACATGCCGCGAGTGAGCGTCGACGAGGCAGTCCGGCGGGTCGCCGTCGAAGGCTGGTGCGTCCTGGACTCGGTGATCCCCCCGGGCGAGATGGACGGCGTGCGGGAGGCCGTGCTTGCGGTGTCGCGGCGGGAGCGGGACGCGGACAAGCCGCGCATCGGCATCGGGGGGCTGATCGCCAAGACGCAGGCGTTCGCGCCCTACGTCGCCGAGGAGCGGCTGCTCGGCGTCGCTCACGCGCGGCTCGGCACGCCGGTGCGCATCTCCATGACGCACGGCATAGTCACCGCGCCCGGTTACGGCCGCGCCAACTGGCACGGCGACTGGCCGTTCAGCCTGCGGCAGGACCAGAAGGTCCTGCATCCGTACCCGATCGACGCGCCGATGCATATCACCACCCTCTGGGCGCTCACCGAGTTCAGCGCCGCCACCGGCGGCACCGCGATCGTCCCGGGCAGCCACCGCTTCGGGAACAACCCCTCGGGCGACAACGGCTACGGCGAGCACACGCCGGTTCCGTCGGAGCTGCAGCCGCACATGGACCCGGGCGACGTGCTGATGATCGACAGCCGCGTCTGGCACACCAACGGCGACAACATCAGCGGCCGCACGCGCGTCGGCATGGCGGTCCGCTATGCGCCGTGGTGGTACAACATCCACGTGCTGACCGCCGGCATCCGCCAGTACGAGGACACGGCGGCCGAACGCGGGCTGCGCGCCGACGACGTGATCCCGATCACGCCCGAGCAGTACGAGTCGCTGCCGGATCCGGTGAAGCCGCTGCTGCGCCACATCGTCGTCGGCCAGAAGGTCCGGTCGGCATGAGTGACACCGCCGGCGCCCACACCGTCGGCGCCGAGGAGGCGCTCCGCCGCGTGCGGACCGAGGGCTGGTGCGTCATCGACGGCGTCATCCCGCAGGACGAGCTGGCCGAGGTGGTCGGCAGCGTCTCCGCCACCCTGGGCGGCCGTTCCGAGTTGCGCGGCCTGATCGCCTGCGACAGCTCGTTCGCGCCCTACCTGGTCGACGAGCGGCTCACGGCGATCGCCGAGGGGATGTTCGGCCCCGAATCGCGCATCGCCAGGACCGACGCCTGCGCGGCCGAGCCCTGCGCCGCCGGCAGCGGCTGGCACGCCGACTGGCCATTCTCGGGCGACGACAGCTATCGGGTGGCCGTGCCGTACGGTGACCTGGCCATGGCGGTGACCACCCTCTGGATGCTCACCGATTCTCCCGCGGACGCAGGCGCCACCCTGATCGCGTCCGGCAGCCACCGCACGCACGACAACCCGGCCGTCGCGCCCGGCTACGCGGCCGACGCGGAGATCGCTTCGCAGATGCTCCCGGAGGTCCCGGCCGGGAGTGTGCTGGCGTTCGACAGCCGCCTGTGGCACCGGACCACCGCCAACACGGGCGGCGAACGGCGCCTCTGGCTCGACATTCAGTACATGCCGTGGTGGCTGGACGTCACCAGCATGATCCCTGGGCTCGCGGACTACGAGACGCGTGCCGAGGGCCTGGGCTACCGGCCTGGGGAGCTACGCCCGCTCGATGAGGCGGCGTTCGCGACCCTCCCGGACCCGGTGAAGCCGCTGTTCGACCACCTGCGCCTCGATCAGGGTGTGATCGCGTGGCATCCGGACGCACCGGCGTCCTCCTGAACTCGACGAGCCGCACCCGGTGTCGAGTGCCGCGAGTGTGTCCGCGGCTCCCAGCGTGGGGGCGGTCGGCCAGGGCAAGCACTGCCGTATCCACCATCTGGCTCAAACTCTGCAGTGACAGGGTTCGAGCCGACGCGGCGCATGAGCATCGATAAACCGACCGGAGCCGGGCGCTGTGCTTGCCACTCGCGCCTGACCGCTGCCTGTTGATTCGAATGGGCTGGGAACAGGAAGCGAGTTTGGCTGCGGACACCCTGTTTGAGGCCAAGCGAACCGGCGTCGCCAGAATCCTGTTTGCGATCATG
The DNA here is from genome assembly GCA_965208175.1 of Spirochaetia bacterium. Classification (GTDB taxonomy): domain Bacteria; phylum Spirochaetota; class Spirochaetia; order SZUA-6; family Bin103; genus CATQHW01. The sequence goes on from CBDBOG010000003.1 coordinate 2,071,438, forward strand.
CATCCGCGCCATGCCAGAGCGGCATCGGTGAACGCCGATGCGGTCCAGTTGCTGTTCGGTTCACGTCGCGTCGACATTTCGTTGAGCGACGTAGAAGTGGTCGATGTAGCGGAAGGGCGGCCCTATTCCAGTGTTCAGGTCCTCCATACCGCTGGGTGGGTGCATGTTTCGGGCTTGCCGCGATCGGACGCAAACGCTCTCGGCGAGGCGCTTGAAAGTGCGAGATGCGACTGGTGGCTCCGTACGCATGCGCCGCACATGGAAACGCTTCGGTCCGCGCATGACCGGCTGACGGCATTGGCCGATACCCCCAGATACCTTGCCGCCGACGCACTTCTCGACCTTGAGGCCGAGGCGCGAACAGTTGCTGGCGGGTTTGCGTCGCGGTGGCCGGAAGCGCTGTCGGATGCTCTCGAAGTCCGAATGCTGCGGGATATTCTGGAGTTTCTGGAAGCGCCGGCCGATGCCAGGGCGAAGGCCAACGAGGCGTTCGTGGTCGAAGAACTCACTCGCTCGCGCGAGATCTTCGACCGGATCGAGGCCCGCCCGCTCACAAAAGAGCAACGCAGGGCGGTCGTGATCGACGAGAGCCGCAACCTCGTTGTCGCCGCAGCCGGAAGCGGCAAGACCTCGGTCATCGTGGCCAAGACCGGTTGGCTCGTCCGAAAGGGGTATCGCAAGCCGTCCGAACTGCTGCTTCTGGCCTTCGCGCGCGATGCGCGGAGGGAGATGGAAGAGCGGATGGGAAAGCGCCTCGGCACCGCAATTGCGCGCGATCTGACGGTGCGCACTTTCCACAGCCTCGGCATGGCGATCGTGGGCGAAGCCGAAGGTAAGCGCCCGGCACTCGCAGCGACGGCGGAGAACGACCGGGCGCTGTTCGACCTGCTCAAGGGAATCGTGGCCGATCTGCTCGCCAACCCCGACCTCTCGGCGACACTGGATGACTGGTTGCAGGAGGGGTTCGCTCCGTACAGGAGCCAGCAAGACTTCAGAAACTGGGGCGAATACCACGACTATATCCGAAAGTTCGACATCCGCTCGCTGAAGGGCGAGGTGGTCCGCAGCTTCGAGGAATGCGAGATCGCGAACTTCCTCTACCTCCACGGCGTCGCCTACGAGTACGAAGCCCCCTATGAGCATGACTTGGCGACCTCGGAGAAGCGCCAGTACAAGCCCGACTTCCGTCTTTCCGAGCACGGCATCTATATCGAACACTTCGGGATCGACTCCGCGGGGAACACGGCGCCTTTCGTCGACCGGGGGCAATATTGGCGGGACATGGAGTGGAAGCGCGGTGTGCATGCCGCGCACGGCACTGTCCTGATCGAAACCTACAGTCACGAACAAGCCGATGGCAGGCTGCTCCGAAACCTGACGGGGAAACTCGAGGCCCACCGGGTGACTCTCTCGCCGATCCCGCGCGATGAAGTGTTCGCCGCTCTCGACCGACAGGGGCGAATCGATCCGTTCACGCGTTTGGTGGCGACTTTCCTGCAGCACTTCAAGGGTAGCCGGTTGTCCCTTGACGACATCGCCGAACATGCTCGCGCCCACCGTGACCGCAAGCGGGCGGAGGCGTTTCTCTCGGTGTTCCGGCCGATCTTCGAGCGCTACCAGGAAGCGCTCGACCGTGTAGGCGAAGTCGACTTCCACGACATGATCAACCGGGCGACCGATCTCGTGGAGGAAGGACGCTACCGCAGCCCGTTCGGATACATCCTGGTCGACGAATTCCAGGACATCTCACCGTCCCGCGCGCGGCTGCTGAAGGCGCTACTCGACAGCTCGCCGGGATCCCAGTTGTTCGCGGTCGGCGACGACTGGCAGGCAATCTACCGGTTCGGCGGCTCGGACATCGCGGTAATGCGCGAGTTCGGGGACCATTTCGGTGCGTTCGAGCGCATCGATCTCGCAACCACGTTCCGCTGCGTCGATCGCATCGCGACGGTCGCCACCGACTTCGTGCTGCGCAACCCGGCGCAAATCCGCAAGACGGTCCGCACAATGCGCAAGGCGGACCGGCCTGCGGTTTACATCGGACTTCCGGGCGAGCACGAACTCTCGCTGCTGAAGGAGGCTCTCGACCGAATCGAGGAAGACGCACGCCGACACGACGGCTCGTCTGAGGTGCTGCTCCTGGGCCGCTACCGCCATCTGCGGCCCCGCAATCTGAACGTGCTGCCGAAACAGTATCCGGGACTTCGTTTCACCTGGATGACCGTGCACCGGTCGAAGGGTCTCGAAGCCGACTACGCGGTGGTCCTCGGTCTCAGTTCGGGAAAGCACGGATTCCCCGCCGAAATAGTTGACGACCCGCTGCTCGATCTGGTGCTGGCAGCGCCCGAAGCCCATCCGAACGCCGAGGAGCGGCGCCTGCTCTATGTTGCCGTCACCCGGGCGAGGCGGCAGGTCTTCCTGCTTGCCGACGGCGGCCCGCCGTCCGAGTTCGTGACGGAGTTGATCGACGGCGGATACGATGTCGCCGTGTTCGGCCGTCCGCCGGAGAGCGACGTGCCGTGTCCACGGTGCTCCAGCGGAGGGCGGTTGGAGCGCCGGGAAAACGCCCGCGACAAGAGCGTCTTCTACGGCTGCTCGAATTTTCCACTGTGTGAGCACACGGCGCGGGCCTGCCCCCAATGCGGGAACGGCTTGCCGGTCAGGTCCGGTGCGGCTTACCTCTGCCGCGACTGCGGTGGGTCCATCGAGGCCTGTCCCGTCTGCGGCGGCTGGCTGAATGCCAGAATGGGCAGGTACGGCCGCTTCCTCGGTTGCTCGAACTTCCCGGATTGCGATTACACAAGAAACCTGCGGACGGCGAAAGAAGGGCGCGGGTCGACGCCGGGCGGCGCGAAACCGGAACGGCGCAGGCGACGTTGACAGCGTGATCGTTTTCGCTCGTCTGGACATTCATGGTTCAGTCCGTACTCAGCGCTTCGTGCATTTGAATAGGTCTCTCGGCTTCGCCGTTCCGTCGTCCGAACCACGAAAATTGTAGTAGCTTCCCGTTCCATCGACAGAGACAAAAAAGGCGCAATCATAGGAGAAGTCTTCATTCAGGCACCAATCCCACCTGCGTTCGATACCCTGAATTTCAAATCGCGTAGTTTCAATTATGTCGCCGAATCTTACTTCACCGGTGCCGTTGTCCAGGTTCGCTGTCAACGTTACACAGTCCGTGTCAAAAAGCCCGCATCCGTCGAAATAGTCACCACATTTCCATTGTTCGATCACTGTCTTGGTATCCTGCGTCGGAGTCGTTCCCGTCGTTGTTGTCGATGTGACGCTATCTACGGTTGCGCAACCTGCGTTGAAGGCCAGTACTGTCAAAATTGCCGGCAGAAGCCGGCGCGGCCTCGAATTCTCGCTCATGTAGCGTTTTCCTCCTACACTGTTGGCCTTGGTGCCCGATGATCGGGGAATCTGCTCATCGCTACTTGGCTCCATTGCGTTGGTGATCCGACCCGCCGTTTTCTCGGCGGTGGCCTGCAAGCGTTGTCGTCGAGATGGGCGTAGATCGCGGTGGCGGCGAGCCTCCGATGTCCGAGCAACCGCCCAACGGGTAGGCAGGCCCACAGCGTTCATGATACGCAGCGAGGCCCACGTGTGTCGACAATCATGGATGCGAAGGCCGGGAATTGCTGTATCCTCCCGGACACCGCATCAGATAGTGTAGCCGTCCTGACGTTAGGTTAGGTCTTCTGGCCCCCCGCTCGTGCGCTCCGCGCGGGGAAGCGCCGCGATCATCCTCGCGGCTTCCGGCCCGAGCCAGATCGCGCGTGGCCCGGTCTTGGTATCATCGATGCGAACGTTCGCGCCGTCGTCGGACAAGGCGCCGATCTCGTCCCACCGCAGGTTGAGCACGTCGGACAGTCTCGCGCCGGGTCAGGGCCAGGAGCCGAAGCGTCGCCGCGTGCCACGGACGATCCACGATTAAGACCGGCTCACCCATCGAAGAGCTCACATCGAGATTCGGTTTCTGACTCCGCCGCTACCACCATCGCAGCCGCTACGAGGCGGCAGCGCGATCCAGGCGCCACACGTCCCCTGGACGCCACGCACTCTCAACGCGGTGAGTGAAGTCGCGCTTGCTCAGCTCTACCTGCTCCGCCGAGATGGTTACCGCGCTTCCCGCGGCGAGAAACAGAGCATCCCGGTGGACGTGAACGGCACATGCGTGGCGCCGGCTCCACGGCGTGTGTGTCAGTGCCTCCCATTGTTCGCCGTCCGCGGAGTACCACACGTCATTGCGATTGCCGTCGGTCCAAACCTCGGCCGGGTGGTCCGCCACTCCTCGGTGCCCGCCTATCACCCAAAGCCTGCCGTCCCACGCCGCGGTATCGTGATAGGACCGCGCCGGCCAGGGAGCTTCTCCCTCCACCAGGTGACAGGTCCATTCGCGTCCGTCTGCCGACGACCACACATCGTTGTGGTACAGGCGTGCCTTCAGTCTTGGCTGTTGCTCCAGGTCGTATCGCAGTGAGCTCAACGTGGTCCCGCCGGTCCCAACGTATCCCCCGCCCAGGATCCACATTCGATCGTGGAAGACAGGCACGCCGCCGTTCGCGCCGGTGATCATCCCTCTGGGGGCCCATGGCGCGTTGTCCGTCACCAGCTCCCAGCTCAGACCGTCCCGTGTCCGCCAGACGTCGCGCAACGGTGGAGGCGCCGGCGGAAAGGGCTTCCCGGCCTTCAGGTCCGCCACGAAGTTCGTCTGGGCGGGTACGCTGGCCTGGCCACCCATGACCCAGATCGAGCCGTCGAAGACCGTGACCATCTGGTTGCTGCGTTCCTGCCAGGGTACGGTTGACGCGACGAGCTTCCAATTCACGCCGTCTTTGGATTTCCACACGTCGTCGGGGGTCCCGCCCTCGGACCCGACAATCCAGATGTGATCATCGTGCACGACGGCCCCGTGCATGTGCCGGCCGCTCCACGGCGCGGTGGCCGCCAGGGACCAGTTCCCGCCATCGTCATCCGAGCACCACACCTCCGAGCACACCTCCGACTCGAAAGCGCCAGCGCCGGCGCCGGCGAGATCGGGCCTCGCGCCCGCGTACTGGTTCCAGCCACCCAAGAGAAAGAGTTTGTCCCGGAAGGAGACGAGCTGTGCCCCGTCGCGAGGCGACCATGGCACCTCCGCGCTCGCACAATTCCAACGGTATGCGGTGGTCATTGATTCTCCTCGATCCAGCTTGAGCAACGGCTTGGAGGTCCTGTCAACAGGTGTGTCACCTCGTCCTCAAGCAATCCCTGCAGCCATTGCTGAATTGATGGGCGTGTGAGGCAGCGGACGCGCAGGAGGCCGTTCGTCCAACTGGTGCAGCCGCCGTACCTTATGCCTGCGGGAGTCCGTGGAGGGCACGATGAAGGTGGTAACGTTCGCGCGCTTCGTCGCGCGCGGGATCGCTCTGTGCTGGGGCGCCGGGAAGGTGCTGTTCCTTGGCAGCATGTTGTCGTCGATCGTAGCCGCGTTGGTGGTGCCTCTACAGATACTGCTACTGGCGACGACCGTCGATCTGGTCTCGGACGTGGTCGGATCGGGGTCGGCCGTTGAGGGGCTGGAGGCGCTCGCGTTTCCCGTAGCCGCGATGGCGGTGCTGTGGTTGCTGGGCGGAGTGATGGGACCAGTCGGGGACTCACTCGGACGGCTCTTCATGTTGAAGCTTGAGCGTCATGTGCAGGGCCAGCTTCTCCGCAAGGCGTCGGCGCTCGACTTGGCGCTCTTCGACGATCAGCGGTTCTACGACAAACTGTCGATAGCCACGCGGGATTGCCGCCGTGTCGGCGATCTGCCGATAGCTCTGGTGTTCTCGGTGCGCTCATGGATCACGTTGGTCTCGGTGTTGGGGCTGCTGGCAACATTCACGCCGTGGGCCGTGCTCATCCTGAGCGCTACCGTGATACCGGAGCTTCTGTTCCGGAGTCGTGTCAACAGTCGCCTGTACAGGATGTGGAATGACCAAGCCCCGATTCGTCGGCTGTGCTCGTACTTCGAGTCGCTGCTCGCCGACCGTGAGCCGGCCAAGGAGACCCGCCTGTTCGGGCTTGGAGCCTCACTGCTAAAGCGTTTCGGCCGGGCTCAGGTCGATTTGTACCGGCAGGAGCGGCGCATCCTGGGTGTCGAGATCCGCGGCCTGGGCCTGTTGGGACTGCTGTCCGTGGCCGGGACGGTGGCTATCTGGACCTGGGCCGCGGCCGATGCGGTGAGTGGCGCGCTTGCGCTCGGTACGCTGGTGATGGTGTTCCAGTCGGCCGAAAGAGCGCGGGCTCAGCTCCAGGATTCCGCCCGAGGCGCGGGAATGGTGATCGAGAGCCGGCTGTACGCGCAGAGCTACTTCGACTTCATCGACCTCGACCCCGGGGATTACGCCGGCTCGCTACGACCAGCCGAGCGGCAGGTGGCTGTGCCGACCTCTGTGACCGATGGCATCGATCTGACCGGCGTGTCGTTCGAATACCCGGGCACCGAACGGCCCGTGCTCCGGAACCTCGACCTTCGGCTGCGCGCCGGCGAGCGGGTGGCGATCGTGGGCGAGAACGGGGCCGGCAAGACCACGCTGGTCAAGCTGCTCACGCGCCTCTATGACCCGACGGGCGGCAGCATCGAGCTCGACGGCGTCGATTACCGCGACTACGACGTCTCCGGGTTGCGGAAGCTCTTCGGGGTGGCGTTCCAGGACCATGTCGAGTTCCACCTCACCGCCCGCGAGAACGTCGGCTTCGGCGACATCGAGCGGCTGGACGACACCGAGGCGATCATGGATGCCGTCCGCAACGCCGCCGCACAGGAGATGGTCGAGCGGTTGCCGAGCGGGCTCGACACCATGCTGGGCCGCACGCTGGGCGAAGGCACGGACCTGTCGGGCGGCCAGTGGCAGAAGCTGGCGCTGGCGCGGGCGTTCTTTCGCGATGGGGCGGTGCTGATCCTGGACGAGCCGACCGCCGCGCTCGACGCGCGTGCCGAGCACGAGCTGTTCGACCACATCGTGGCGGAGAGCCGCGGGCGCACCACGATCATCATCTCGCACCGTTTCTCGACAGTGCGCAGCGCCGACCGTATTCTCGTGCTCCATGAAGGGGAGATCGTCGAGGACGGCGATCACGCCGGCCTGATGGAGCGGAACGGCCGCTACGCCGAGATGTTTCGCCTGCAGGCCAGCCGCTACACCGATCCGCCTGCCGAGCCGGAAGAGGAACCGGAGGAGGAGTGAAGGCGCCGGCCCGCCCCAACCTCGTCCTGATCTCGGCAGACCAGTGGCGCGGCGACGTGCTCGGCGTCGCCGGCGACCCGGTGATCCACACGCCGGGCATCGATGCCATGGCCGCCACGGGCCACTACTTCCCGCGCGCGGTCACCGAGCTGCCGTCGTGCGTGGGCGCGCGGCGCACGCTGTTCAGCGGGCAGTGGCCGGTCACACACGGCATGACCGGGTTCGACGACCTGGAGCCGTGGCCGGAGCCCGACACCCTGTGCCGGGTGTTCCAGCGCAACGGCTACCGGACCTACGGCATCGGCAAGCGCCACGTCTATCCGCAGGACGCCCGCCACGGCTTCGACCTGCTGCGCACGCACGAGGAGGGCCGCTTCCTGAGCCCCGGCTACCGTGACGACTACCTGTCCATGCTCGCCGAGGCGGGCTGGGGCGACTTCGGCCTGTTCGGCGCGGGCGTGACCAACAACAGCTACCACGGGCGCGCCAGCGTGCTGCCGCCGGAGTTGCACGTCACCACCTGGACCGCCACCGAGGCGATCCGGGTGATGGAGGACCACGTCAGGACCCACGGGCGCGACCAACCGTTCTTCCTGTACGTCTCCTTCAGCAAGCCGCACCCGCCGTGGGACCCGCCGGCGGACTTCTTCGACCACTACTACGGCGATCCCGATCTGCCGATGCCCGTGATCGGGGATGCCGCCGGCTACGTCAGCGCGCCCAGCCCGTTCGTGGCCGGCACCCGCGGTCCGCTCCCCGAGGGCGAGGTCTACCAGCTCAAGGCCAGGGACATGCGCCGCGCGCGCGCCGCCTACTACGGGCTGATCGACCAGATCGACGCGCAGATCACCCGCCTGGCCTACCACCTGTGGCGCTCCCTGATGGTGCGCAACACCGTCTTCGCCTTCGTCGCCGACCATGGCGAGATGCTCGGCGACCACCACTGGTGGGCGAAGTCGGTGGGGTACGAGGGCTCCATCCGCGTACCGTTCGTCCTCAGCTTTCCCAGGGAGATGCCGCTGCCGACGGGCCGTGTCTATACCGACACGACGGTCGGGCTGGCCGACTTGATGCCCACCGTGCTGGAGGCCTGCGGTCTGCCCATCCCGGAACGCTGCGACGGCGCGTCGCTGATGCCGCTGATTTCAGGCGAGGCCGACCGCCTCGACCGCGGCCACCTGCACGGCGAGCACCTGGAGTACGGCCACTTCCTGCTCGACCACACCGAGAAGTTCCTCTGGCACTACCGGATGGGCGTGAAGGAGTACTACGACCTGCAGGAAGACCCGGCCGAGTCCCGCAACCGCTACGCCGACGACCCGCGGGCGAGAAAGCTGGAGGAACGGCTGAAGGCGCTGCTGGTCGACCAGGGCCGCGAGGACGACTTCATGCGCGGAGGCGAGCTGGACGATGCCACCGCCCAGGCGCACACCCACGAGCCGCCCGCGTACGCGCGGTAGGCGCAATCAAGGCAGGAGGTTTTCATGGCGCCGTTACCCACCACCAACAAGGGCTGGCTCGAACTGGGCAATCGGTATCTACTGCGGCATCCCATGCGGACCGCTCCCTTGGTCCCCGAGCGTGGCGAGGGAATCTACCTGTGGGACGTGGAGGGCCGGCGGTTCATCGACTTCCAGTCGGGTCAGCTCTGCGTAACCCTCGGCCACTCCCATCCGGAGTACGTACAGGCTCTGTGCGACCAGGCGCAGAAGATCGTTCAGATCGGAAGCACCTTCATAGCGCCGTCAGAGGTGCTGTTGGCCAAGAAGATGGCCGAGATCGCACCGGATCCGCTGCAGAAGTCCTTCTTCGCGTGTACCGGTTCCGAATCGAACGAGATGGCGCTGCGCCTGGTGAGGAAGTACACGGGCCGTTTCGAGGTGATCGCGCTCATGCGCGGCTACCACGGGCAGTCGTACGGGAGCGCATCCATCACTGGCCGGGGCGGCATGCTGCGCGAGGGATACGGTCCCATGCCCACCGGCGCCGCGTTCGTCCCCCCGCCCTACGCCTATCGCTGCCAGTTCTGCCGCGATGACGCCTGCTGCAACCTGGGCTGCGCCGATGCGGCGGAGTACGTCCTCGATACGGCGACCTCCGGCCGGCCGGCGGCGTTCTTCTTCGAGCCGCTGATGAGCGCGGCCGGACAGATCGTCCCGTCCAGGGAGTGGATACAGCGGATGGTCGAGGTCTGCCGGAGCCGGGACATACTGATGGTGGCGGACGAAGCGCTGACCTGCTTCGGCCGGACAGGCCGGTGGTTTGCCTTCGAGCACTTCGACTTCGTGCCCGACCTCGTCACCTGCTCGAAGGGGCTCGGCGGCGGCGTGCCGCTGTGCGCGGTCCTCACCAGCGCGGAGATCGCCGACGCGGCAGTGGAACGGGGGTTCATGCCGTTCTCGTCCCACGCCGGAGATCCGCTGCTCTGCGCCACCGGCCTGGCGAATCTCGAGATCGTCGACCGCGATGATCTCGTGGAGAACGCCCGGCGGGTAGGCGGCTACTTCATGAACAAGCTCAAGGCGCTGGAGAGCGAACTGGCCATCGTCGGCGAAGCCCGCGGCCTCGGCCTGTGTCTGGGCCTGGAGCTGGTGACCGACAAGAAGAGCCGCGAGCCCAATTTCTCCGCTGCCGCCATGGCGACCAACTATTGCTACGAGCACGGCCTGTGGCTGCCGATCGTTCCGATGGTGCAAGACGACAACCCGCTGAGTCGGCGTTTCATGGAGATTTCGGGCTCCCACGTCCTGCGTTTCATGCCGCCGATCACCGTCACCGAGGCGCAGATCGATGAAGCGATGGACATCATCGAGGCAGGCCTGCGGCTCGCGGAAGAGGCATGCGCGTCGGCGTAGACTCCGGCGGCACGTTCACGGACGTGGTCGCCTACGACCCGGCACGCGGCCGCCTGGTATTTCACAAGGTCGCCTCGACGCCGGACGACCCGGCGGCGGGTATCGTCAGCGGCGCGCTGGGAGCCGCCGAGCGGGCCGGGGCGCAACCGACCGACGTGGCGATGCTCATCCACGGCACCACGGTCGCCACCAACCAGGTGCTGCAGCGCGCGGGGGCGCGGGTCGCGCTGATCACCACCGCCGGCTTCCGGGACGTGCTGCACATCCAGCGCCAGTCGCGGCCGCTCATGTACGACCTGCGCGCGCGCCGCACCGCGCCGCTGGTGCCACGCGAGCTGCGCTTCGAGGTGCGCGAGCGGATGCGCTTCGACGGCACGGTGCAGACCCCCCTGGACCGCTCGGATCTGGCCGCCGTGATCGACGCCATCCGCGATGCGGGCGTGCAGGCGGTCGCCGTGGGGCTGCTGCACAGCTACGCCAATCCCAGCCACGAACGGGAGATAGGCGAGGAGTTGGCGCGCCGGCTGCCGGGTGTCGCCGTCAGCCTGTCGCACGAGCTGATGGGCGAGCATGGCGAATACGAGCGGTTCAGCACCTGCGTGATGAACGCGTTCGTGCAGCCGGGGATCGAGCGCTACGTCACCCGGCTGGGCGCAGGGCTGCTCGAGGCCGGCTTCACGGCGCCGCTGTACGTGATGAAGTCCAACGGCGGGGTGATGACCGCCGCGTCGGCCGCGCGCCGCTGCGTGGAGACGGTGCTCTCCGGGCCGGCCGGCGGCGTGGTCGCGGGCGCCGCGGTGTCGCGGGCGCGCGGGGCCGCCGACCTGATCACCTGCGACATGGGCGGCACCAGCTTCGACGTCGGCGTCATCCAGGACGGCGACATCCCGTTCGCCCGCGACACGGAGATGGGCGGCCTTGCCCTGGGCGTGCCGATGCTCGACCTGCACACCGTGGGCGCCGGCGGCGGCAGCATCGCCTGGCTGGACGCCGGCAACGCCCTGCGCGTGGGGCCGCGTTCGGCCGGCGCCGTCCCGGGACCGGCCTGCTACGGCACCGGCGGCAGCGAGCCGACGGTCACCGACGCCGACCTCGTGCTTGGCCGGCTGGGGACCCGGACGCTGCTCGGCGGTGGCATGACCCTGGACCGGGAGGCGGCCGAGCGTGCGATCCACGACCGCGTCGCCGCGCCGCTCGGACTGGGCGTCGCCGAGGCGGCCGAGGGGATCGTGCGCGTGATCAACGCCACCATGACTGCCGCGATCCGCAAGCTGACCATCGAGCGCGGCCACGATCCGCGCCGGTTCGCGCTCTGCCCGTTCGGCGGCGCCGGTCCCATGCACGGCGCGGAGCTGGCCGCCGAGCTGGGCGTCGCCGAGACCGTGATCCCGATCGCCCCCGGCGTGCACTCCGCGCTCGGGCTGCTGATGACCAACCTGCGCGAGGACCGCACACGCACGCTGGTGCGCCGGCTGAACGCGGCGGCCGGGGAGGAGTTGCGCGCCGTGCTGGGGAACCTGGAAGAGGAGGGACGAGCGCAACTCCGCGCGCACGACGGCGTCGCTCCGGCCGTCAGCCGCGCGGTCGGCCAGCGCTACCTGGGTCAGCGCTACGAGCTGTCGGTGCCGGTCGGAGCGGAGCTGCCGCCGCTTGCGGAGCTCGGCGACCGGTTCCACGCGCTGCACGACCAGCGCTACGGCTACCGGCGCGACGACCACCCGGTAGAGGTGGCCAGCGCCTGGGTGGCGGTCGAGCACGACCTGCATCCCCTGGAGCTGCCCACGGTGCCGGCGGCTGCCGGTGAGCCCGCGCCGTGGCGGATGCGTGCGGCCCGATTCGCCGGCGTCGAGCGGGAAGTCCCGGTGTACGCCCGCGATGACCTGGGAGCGGACTGCCTCCTGCGCGGACCGGCGATCGTCGAGCAACTCGACGCCACCTCGGTCGTCCCCCCGGATCATCGGCTGGAGGTGGATCGCTTCGGCCACCTGGTGGTATCACGTACCGATGGCTGACGGGGCCGCGATCGACCCCATAACGCTCGAGATCATGCGCAACCGCTGGCTGGGGATCGCCGAGGAGTGCTGCGCCGCCCTGGTGCGGGCTAGCTACTCCACCAACATCAAGGACCGCCGTGACTGCTCGGTGGCCCTGGCCACGCCCGAGGGGGTGATCGTCGCCCAGGCGGAGGTGGGAACCCCCCTCCACCTGGGCATCATGCCGGGCGTGCTGGGCGCGATCCTGGCCGAATTCCCGCCGAATGGGATGCAGCCCGGCGACATGTACGCCAGCAACTTGCCCTATCCCGAGGGGCCGGGCCATCTGCCCGACCTGTCGCTGGTGGCGCCCGTCTTCCACGGGGGCGAGCTGGTCGCCCTGTCGGCGTCCACCGCCCATCACGTGGACATGGGCGGCTACGCGCCCGGCAGCATGCCGTTCGGGGTGACCGAGATCTACCAGGAGGGGCTGCAGATCCCGCCGATCGCGCTGGTGCGGGGCGGCGAGCTGCAGGAGCCGATCCTGCGCCTGATCGAGCAGAACGTCCGCACCCGGATCGAGGTGCGCGGCGATCTGATGGCGCAGTACGCCACCGCCCGCACCGCGGAGCGGCGCGTCGCGGAGCTGCTGGACGCAGGCGACGGCCGGCTGGCGCTCGACGCCATCCCCGCCATCCTCGATCACGCCGAGGCGTGCATGCGCGCCGGCATCCGCGGGCTGCCTGACGGGGTGTACCGGTTCCACGACTACCTGGACGACGACGGCTTCACCGACGACCCGGTTCGCATCGCCGTCGAGATCCGCGTGGCCGGAGACGAGCTGACCGTCGACTTCGACGGCACCAGCGACCAGGTCGCTGGCCCCCTGAACGCGCGGCTGAGCGCCGCGCGCGCGGCCGTCTACTACACCTGCAAGGCCGTGATCGACCCCGACCTGCCCACCTCGGCCGGGGCCTACCGCCCCATACACGTCACCGCCCCGGAAGGGACGGTCATGAACGCCAACTTCCCGGCGGCCATCGGCAACGCCAACATCCTCACCGACCAGCGCGTGGTCGACGTGCTGATGGGGGCGCTGGCGCAGTGTGTGCCGGAGCGGGTGTGCGCCGCCTGCTCGGGCGAGATGAACCTGCTCAACATCGGCGGCGTCGACGACCGTCCCGACGCCCTCGACTCTTACTACAACTACGTCGAGACCTACGCCGGTGGTCAGGGAGCGATGCACGACCTGGACGGCGAGGACGGCGTGCACACACACCTGACCAACACCCGCAACGCGCCGGTGGAGGTGATCGAGCGCACCCACCCGCTGGAGGTGGTCCGCTACGGACTCGTCCCCGACACCGAGGGCGCCGGCCGCCGGCGCGGCGGCTGCGGCATGGTGCGCGAGCTGCGCTGCCTGGGCGAGCGCACCGTGGTAACGGTCGGCGCCGACCGCCGCCGCTTCACCCCGTGGGGGTTGGACGGCGGCGGGAACGCCACCGGCTCGATGCTCACCGTGACCGCCGCCGACGGCACGGTGCGAGTGCTGCCGACCAAGACGTTCGTGGAGCTTCAGCGCGGCGACGTGCTCACCGTCCAGACGCCGGGCGGCGGCGGCTGGGGCGCCCCGGCGGACCGTGAGGCCGACCGGCTGGAGCGCGATGTGCGCTCCGGCCTGATCAGCCCGGAGAGGGCGCGGGCGGTGTACGGCAACGGCTCTGCCTGAGAGGTCCGAACATTGCCCCGATCACCGACGGCGTCGTACCATCGCGCCCTCTCCGCTGCACCATGCCGCTGACCTACTACACGCACGCACGCCGCGACGAGCCGAAGGTCGCGCTGACCTTCGACGACGGCCCGAACCCGCCGCGCACGGACGAGATCATGGACATCCTGGAGGCGAAGGGAGCCCGCGGCACCTTCTTCGTGCTCGGCAAGTGGGTCGAGCGGTGGCCGCAGGCGGCCGAGCGCATCGTCCGGCGCGGCCACTGCATCGGCAACCACAGCCATGTCCACCACGCGCACGTCGGCGACTTCGACCGCGCCGAGGCCGTGATCGGCAACATCCTGGGCCGCCCCACGCGGTTCCTGCGCGCCCACTACTTCAACTACTTCACCTGCCTGTACTCGCCGCTGGCGATGTCCGAGTCGATGGCGATCGTCGACTCCGACGTGAACCCGGCCGACTACGCCAAGACCGACCCGCAGGAGATCGTGGACGCGACCCTGCGACATCCGTCGCTCGCCGGGGGCTCGATCATCGACCTGCACGACAGCGGCGAGACTGACGACGACGGGCTGCGCCTGGCGCGCCCGCTGCCGCTGATCGCGGCGCTGCCGAAGATCATCGACGGGCTGCAGGCGCAGGGCTTCCAGCTCGTCGGCCTGGACCAGATGACCCTGGTCGACCCGGTGGAGTGGCAGCCGGACGACCGCGCGACCTACGCGTCGCCGGAGGCGCGCGCCGCGGTGTACGAGCTCGGCCGGCGGCGATGAACCTCGCCTTCAACATTTGCTCATCAACCCTGTTCACGAAGGAGGAGACTAAAGTGAACATCCGTATCAGACCCGTGTTCCTGGCCGTGCTGGCGGTCGCGCTGGTGCTCGGCGGCGGCGCGGCCGTGGCACACGACGACGTCCTGGTGATCGCCATTTCGGGCGACATCGAGACGCTCGACCCGCCGTTCTCGCGCTTCCAGCGCTCGAACGAGACCAACCTGAACGTCTACGACCAGTTCTTCCGCTACGGGAGTCGCGACACCGGTCAGGGCTACAGCATCGCCGACACCGGCACGATCGAGGGCGCCGCCGTCGAGTCGTGGGAGTGGTCGGACGACGGAACGTCGATCGTGCTGAACATCCGTCAGGGCGTGACCTTTCCCAAGACAGGCCGCGAACTGACCGCCGACGACTTCATCTACTGGTTCGACCGCGCGCACGGGACCGAGTCCGGCACCGCCTGGAACGTCAACACCGCCGGCATCACCTCGTACGAGAAGACCGGCGACCACCAGGTGACGCTACAGTTCTCGAACCCCAGCCCGTGGTTCTTCTTCCTGTTCCGCGACCAGTCGCAGGGACCGATGGATCACGTCGAGGCGCAGGCGCACGTCGAGTCCGACGATCCGTGGGCGACGCGCTGGCTGGCCAAGAACGACGTCGGCTCCGGCGAGTACTACGTCGAGAGCTGGGAGGCCGGCGTGCAGATGGTGCTGCGCGCCAATCCCGACTACTGGGCCGGGCCGGCGTTCTTCGAAGAGATCGTCCTGCAGATCGTCCCCAACTCGGCCGATCGTGCGCTGCTGCTGCGCGAGGGAGAGGTGGACATCGCCACCGGGCTCTCCACGGACGAGCTTGCCGCGCTGCGCGACTCCGACGGCGTCAAGGTGCTGTCGATCCCGACGCGCAACCAGATGATCTTCGGCCTCAACGTGCAGCGTGAGCCGTTCGACGACGTGCGCGTCCGTCAGGCGCTGTCCTACGCGGTGCCGTACGACGCGATCGCGCAGGGGATCTTCGGCGGCAACGCCCTGGTGTCGGCCGGTCCGATTCCGGTCGGGGGGCAGTTTCACGACGGCAGCCTGTGGCCGTACGGCTTCGACCTGGACAAGGCGTCCGCACTGCTGGCCGAGGCCGGCTACGGCGACGGGTTCGAGTTCACCCTGGACATCGCCTCGGGCGTGCCCACCACCGAGCAGATCGCGGTCGTCCTGCAGGACGCGTTCAAGGACATCGGCGTCACGATGAACATCAACCTGCAGCCCTCGGCGGTGTTCGCCGAGCAGCTCGGCACGCTGGAGCACCACGCGTGGATGCGCGACCTCCTGTGGTACGTGGATGACGCCGGCTACACCGGCGACCTGTTCTTCCGCACCGGCGCGGTCGCCAACTGGATGGGCTACGGCGACGAGGAGCTGGACGCCGTCATCGACGAGCTGACCGTCACGCTGGACGCGGGCCGCAAGGCCGAGCTGTCGACGCGCTACCAGGAGATCCTGATCGAGGCAGCGCCGGCGCTCTACATCTCGGAGATGCCGTTCGAGATCGCGATGCGCGACGACATTCACGGCTACGTGCAGTTGCCCGACAACCTGATGTGGTACTGGCCGCTGTACCGCGGCGACGGCTGATCCCGGCGCCGCCTTGTTCCGTTTGCGGGGTGCAGGTGCTCGGCGCCGGCACCCCGCTTCGCGTTCTGCGCCGTTCGGTGACCGTGCCGTGACCCATGCTTGAGTCCGCCCGCGAGTGGGCGCTGTTCCTGTTCAAGCGGATCGGCATCCTGGCCATCTCGCTGCTGGGCGTGTCGATGATCACCTTCGCGGTCACCCACGCCATCGGCAACCCGGTCTATCTGCTGGTCGGCCCCAAGCACAACCAGGAGATGCTCGACAACATGACGCGCGAGCTGGGACTGGACCGACCGCTGTACGAGCGCTACGTCAACTACCTGGGCAACCTGGCTCGCGGCAATCTCGGCGTCTCCCGCTACTCCTACAACCCGGTGCTCACCGACATCCGCGCTCGCCTGCCGGCCACCCTGGAGCTGTCCACCTGCGCGCTGCTGCTGGGGGTGCTTTGGGCGGTGCCGGCGGGGGTGGTCGCCGGCATCCGCCGCCGCGGCGTGTTCGCCCGGCTGGCGGACGTAGCCGCGCGCGGCGGCGTCTCCCTGCCGGGATTCTGGCTGGGGCTGCTGTTGATCTTCGTGTTCTTCGCGGAGCTGGGCTGGCTGCCCGCGCCGCTCGGCCGCCTGGACCGGGACTTCACCAGGCCGCCGTACGTCACCGGGTGGTACACCATCGACGCCCTGCTGGCCGGCGATACGGGGGCGTTCCTGTCCAGCGTCCGCCACCTGATCCTGCCGGCGGTGACGCTCGCGTTCACCACGAGCCCCAGCACCCTGCAGATCACGCGCAACAAGATGCGGGAGGTGATGCAGAGCGACTTCATCCGCACCGCCAGGGCGTTCGGGATGCCGGCCTCGACCGTCCGCCGCTACGCGCTGCGCAACATCCTGGGACCGGTCATCACCATGATCGCCATGACCTACGGCTACCTGCTGAGCGGCACCGTCCTGGTCGAGGTGGTGTTCACCTGGCCGGGGCTGGGGCTGTACGCGGTCGACGCCATGAACCACTCCGACTACGAGCCGATCATGGGGGTCGTGCTGCTGACGGCCGCCTTCTACCTGTCCATCTACCTCGCCGCGGACGTCGTCAACGCCATCCTCGATCCGCGCGTGCGCAGCCGGGACTGAGCGTGGCTTCCGCCGACACCGTGCCCGCCGCGGGGACCTTGACCGACACGCCGCGGGCGGGCTTCTACCGTCGCCTGGAGAACGCCAACGGCGCGGCGCGGGTGCGGATCAACCTCATCCTGCTGTCGCTGCTGATCGTTCTGGGGCTGATCGCGCCGCTGCTGCCCCTGCAGGACCCGGTCGATCCCGACCCGCTCTCCCGGTTCGCGCCGCCGTCGCGGGAGCATTGGTTCGGCACCGACACGAACGGCATGGACGTGTTCTCGCGGACCATCCACGCGATTCGCGTGGACTTCGCGCTGGCGCTGAGCTCGGTGCTGATCGGCATCCTGGTCGGCGTGCCGGTCGGCGCGCTGGCCGGCTACTTCGGGGGTCGCTTCGACACCGTGGTGACCCGCGTCACGGAGGTGTTCCAGGGCTTCCCGCAGATCCTGTTCGGCATGGCGGTGCTGGCGGCCGCCGGCAACACGCTGGTCAACCTGGTGCTGATCATCGCGTTCTACAACGTGCCGGTGTACAGCAAGATGGTGCGCAGCGCGGCCGTGCCGCTGCGCGAGGCGGACTTCGTGCTGGCGGCGCGTGTGTTCGGCAACTCGCCGCTGTCGGTAGTGTTCCGGCACGTCATCCCCAACACACTGGTACCGGTGTTCTCGCAGCTCCCGCTGAGCTGTGCCTACGCCGTGCAGATGATCGCGGGCTTGAGCTTCATCGGCCTGGGCGTCTCCATCCCAACGCCGGAGTGGGGCTCGATGATCCAGCTCGGCGCCAACCAGATGGTGTTCGGCAAGTGGTGGGCGTCGGTGTTTCCCGGACTGGCGCTGTTCGGCTCGGTCTGGTTGCTGAACAACGTGAGCGACCTGCTCGGCTCGCTGGTCGTCCGGCGGGCGTAGTGCCGTGGCGCTGCTGTCGATCCGCGACCTGGCCGTGGAGTTCGCGGTCAACCGCGAGACCATTCACGCGCTGCGCGGCGTGAGCATGAGCCTGGAGGAGGGTTCGCGCACGGCGGTCGTCGGCGAGAGCGGCTCGGGCAAGACAGTGACCGCGCTCAGCGTGCTCGGGCTGCTGCCGCCCACCGCGCGGATCACCTCCGGGGGGATTCGGTTCGGCGGCCAGGATCTCACGGCGCTGGACGATGCTCGCCTGGGCGAGGTCCGCGGCTCGCAGGTGGCGATGATCTTCCAGCACGCCTCGGCGGCTCTCAACCCGCTGTGGCCGGTCGGGCGCCAGATCGCGGACGTCTACCGCCGTCACCGGGGAGGGACGCGGCGCCAAGCATGGCAGCAGGCGGTCGAGGTGCTGGCCGCCACCGGCATCCCCGACGCGGCCGCGCGTGCGCGGGACTATCCGCACCAGTTCTCGGGCGGCATGGCGCAGCGGGTGATGATCGCGATGGCGCTGGTCTGCTCGCCGAAGCTGCTGATCGCCGACGAGCCTACCACCGGGCTCGACCTGACCATCCAGGTGCAGGTGCTCGATCTGATAGCCGAGGTGGTGGAGCGGCTGGACGCAACGCTGATGCTCATCTCGCACGACCTGGCGGTCGTCGGAGCCCTCTGCGACCACGTGGTGGTGATGTACGCGGGCGAGGTGATGGAAAGCGGCACGACCGCGCAGGTGCTCGAAGAGTCGGCCAATCCGTACACGGAAGGGTTGCTGGCGTGCTTCGCCGAGGCAGAGGGCGGAGATATGCCGTCCATCCCCGGGCGGGCCCCCGACATGCGCCGGCCGATCCCGGGCTGCGGGTTTGCCGAGCGCTGCGCGCGTGCCGAGGAGCTGTGCCGCGGGAGCCCGGCGCCGGTGGTCGAGGTCGCGGCCGGGCACCTCTCGCGGTGCCACTTCGCCGGGGAGCGGTAGCGCCCCAAACCCGTCGCCTCCGGCTCCGCGTTTGGCCCATCCCTGCCTTCCGCTTCGGAGTCTGTCGGCTTCCCGCTTGAGCGGCAATCCGCCAGACTCCTCGCGGCATGGACGATCAGCCGCTGCTCCGTGTCGAGCGCTCGGTCAAGCGCTACGGGCTGCGCCGGCGCGGCCTGCGCCGCTCGCACGTGGCGGCCCTGGACGGCGTGTCGGTCGCGGTGCGGCGAGGCGAGTGCGTGGGCCTGGTCGGCGAGTCCGGCTCCGGCAAGTCGACGCTGGGCCGCTGCGTGCTCAACCTCACGCCGCTGGATGCGGGCCGCATCGTGTTTCAGGGACGAGAGATCCAGGCGCTCGGTGAACGCGACTGGCGGCCGCTGCGCCGGCAGTTGCAGATGGTGTTCCAGAACCCGCTGACTTCTTTCAACCCGATGATGACGATCGATCAGTCGCTGCAGGACGCGTTGCGCCACACGACCGGCATGGAGGCCGCGGCGCGGCGCAACCACGCGCGGGTGTTGCTGGAGCAGGTGCAACTCGATCAGCGGTTCGCGGCGCTCTACCCCTACGAGCTGTCGGGCGGCCAGTTGCAGCGCGCCGCCATCGCGCGCGCACTGGCCCCGGGCCCCGACTTCCTGTTCCTGGACGAGCCGACCGCCGCCCTGGACATGTCGATCAAGGGGCAGATCGTCAATCTGCTCAGGGACCTGCAGCGCCGCCACGAACGGGCGCTCATCTTCGTATCGCACGACCTGCGGGCGGTGCGCTACGTGGCCGACCGCATCTGCGTGATGTACCAGGGTCAGGTCGTGGAGCAGGGCAGCCGCGCGGCGGTGTTCGACCGGCCCCGTCATCCCTACACGCGCGCCCTGCTGGCCGCGACGCTGATCGGGCGCGGCGCGCGTGCCGCGTCGACGGCGCCGGGCGGTGACGGCGAGCCCGCGGAGCGGTCACCGGAGGGATGCCGGCTGGTCGGCCGTTGTCCGTTCGCTCAGGAGCGCTGCCGGCGGGAGCCGCAGGAGTTGCGCCCGATCGCGCCGGGCCACGAGGTTCGCTGCTGGCGCTCGGAGGAGCTCCCCCCGGCCGGGTGAGCCAACGTAATGGCCGACATCATGATCGGCATCAATTTTATCGCATAAAATTGCATAACAATCGCACGTTTATTCGTTACTATGGTCGAATTTGCAAACTCTATTTCGCCAATCACGCGTTGACGAGTCCGCACATCGCGTTGCAATATGCCGGGTCAATGAGGGTAAGCGGATGAGCGTAGTGATATTGGGATTCTCCGGCGGACTCGATACTACCTTCAGCGTATTGAAGCTCAAGGAAGCGGGCCATGCTGTGGTGGCGGTCACCGTGGACATCGGACAAGAGATGCATGCGGACCGGATCCGCGCACGCGCCGAGGAAGCAGGTTGCGCTGATTTCGTTCTGGTGGACGGCGTAGCCGACTTCTCGGAGTTCTTCATCGCTCCGGCGATTCAGGCAAACGCGCTCTACCAGGACGCGTATCCGTTGGCGACGGCACTTGGCCGCCCGTACATCGCCTATTGCCTTTGGCACGTGGCTCGCTCGCGCGGCACGACGCTGCTGAGCCATGGATGCACCGGGAAGGGCAACGATCAGGCACGGATAGATCTCGGCGTGCGCGCGCTGATGCCGGAGGCGTCGTTCATCAATCCGGTTCGTGACGACGGCTATTCGCGTGACACGGAGCTGGAGTACCTCCGTCGGCACGGTCTCGTACACGAGAATGACGACTCGTTCCGGTTCAGCATCGACGATAACCTCTGGGGCCGGTCGATCTCGGCCGGCCCGCTGGAGGACCCGGACGCGCGTCCCCCGGACTCTGCGTTCGAGATCACGGCGAGCGTGCAGGACACGCCCGATGAGGCAGTCGAGCTCGACATCGAGTTCAAGCTGGGCGTTCCCGCTTCGATCGATGGAGAGGAGCTGTCGCTCGTCGATCTGATAGAGCGCCTCAACGGGATCGCCGGTCGGCACGGCGTCGGCAGAATCGACCACATGGAGGATCGCATCGTCGGTTTGAAGTCACGGGAGGTGTACGAAGCGCCAGCAGCAGTCGTTTTGCTGCAGGCCCACAAGGCACTGGAGTCGCTCGTCCTGACCCGCTCCGCGATCGAGTTCAAACGCGGCGTGTCGCATGAATTTGCGAGACTGGTATACGACGGCATGTGGTTCACCTCGCATTGGATGGACCTGATGACGTACATCCGCAGCACGCAGCGCCACGTCTCGGGCACGGTGGGCGTGCGACTGCACAAGGGCACGGCGACGGTCGTCGGCCGGCGCTCCGAACACTCGCTCTACTCTCGAGATCTCATGACCTATTCCGCAGGAAGCACGTTCAATCAGGCTGCCGCCAAGTCGTTCCTGGAGATCTACGGGCTGCAAGCCGTAAGCGACGCGGCCCGACAGTTGGGAGACGATGTGCGGACGAGTTCAATCGAGCCGGAAGGACCGACGGGTCGGGCCTCGCTGCTGCCCTCGTCGCCAACCCTGGTTTGAGCATGTCGGGGATTGCGCGGTGCGTTGCCGGAGCGCTGATACGGAACGGCAAGGTGTTGCTCGTCAAGAGATCTCCGCAGGCTCGGCATCATCCGAACGTGTGGGACCTGATCGGAGGCCACGTCGAGGGAGATGAGTCTCTGGCGGACGCGCTGCGCCGAGAGGTGCTCGAAGAGGTGCAGGTCGCTATCGAGTCCTTCCGTCCACTGGGCATGATTCATGACCCGGTCGAGCCGGCCGAAATCAGCGTGTTTGTCGTGCCCCGTTGGCGCGGCGAGCCGATCAACGCCGCTCCGGATGAACACACCGAGATCGGTTGGTTCTCAGCAGATGAGCTGCCTCACTCGGAAGCGTCGGAGGGACATGAGCTTGTAGTGCAGGCATTGACGCAGGCCATGCGCGAATCCGCTGGCTGTGGCCGTCCCGATTGACTTGAAGCACCACCGCCGGGGTGACCATTGCTGGTGTATGAGCGTAAGGTATGGGTGAGACGGCAATGGCTCTTGCAGACACCGACCTGGAGAGAATCGGCGCCTACGTGAAGGGCAACCTCTACGGCTGGTTCGTCGAGGTTGCGCCGCATCTGGTCATCGGACCGCAGATCCTGGAACGCATCGCAACGATCGAGCAGGAGCTCAAGGATCAGCGGGAGCTGATGGCTGTCCGGTTCGACGCGATGGATCGTCGGTTCGAGGAGACGAACGCGCGCATCGCGGAACGCTTCGACGCGGTGGACCGGCGCTTCGAAGACATGGCTCAGCGGTCTGACGAGCGCTTCGCGGAGATGGGCAAGAGGTCCGACGAGCGATTCGCAGCAGTCCATGTCCGATTCGAGGACATGAACAGGCGCTTCGACGATGTGAACAAGCGCTTCGAAGACATGAACAAGCGCTTCGATTCGATGCAGTGGCTGGTTGGCGGGGCGTTCATCGTGATCGGGGTCCTGATGACCGTCTTCGAGTTCATTACGTGACGCGCGGGAACCGCACCCCGGCTCACGGCCGGACGATCAGGGTCTGATTCGGCGCCAGGTCGCGCAGCGCGGTCCGGGTGCCGTCCGGCCAGTCGACGATCAGCTCATCGACGTTCGCCGCCGCGCCCAGGCCGAAGTGCGCGGACAGCTCGGAGGCGCCGAAGAAGCCGCCGGCCCCGACCGGGGCGCGCTGCATGCGACCGCCGGCAACCACCGTCACGACCGCGCCCCAGCCATGCGGCGCCAGCCCCGAACCGCGCGGCGGATCCAGGAACACGCGCAGCCAGCCGGCGTCCCCGGCGCCGCTCGGGCCGTCGGGACCGCCCAGGTCGTTGCGGAACAGGGACGGCCGCGAGTCGAAGTTGAAGATCACGATGTCGCGGTCGCCGTCGTCGTCGTAGTCCAGCGTGATCAGCGCGCGGCCCTGCAGGCGGTGCCGCAGCCCCACGGAGGCGGCGTCGACCGGCTCGAACGCCGGTACGCCGTCCGCGTCGGGGCCGGTGTTCCGGAACAGGAACGTCGGCTGATCCTCCCATTCGTAGAGGTCGGCTCCGTTCGGCGTGATCCAGCCGGTGGTGGTGACCAGGTCACGCAAACCGTCGTGGTCCAGGTCGACCGCCTCCACGCCCCAGCCCCAACCGGCGTCGCGCACCTGCGCGAGGCGGGCCACCTCGTCGAAACGGTCGCCGCCGGTGTTGAGGTAGAGCGCGTTGCCCGTGCCGGGCGTCCGGTCGATCGGCCAGCGCGTGGAGACGCTGGTCACGTACCAGTCCAGGCGGCCGTCGCCGTTCAGGTCGGCCACGGCTGAGCCCATGCCGTTCGCTTCGCGTCCGGTCCGGGAGGAGATGGTGCGGTCGGTGAAGGTGCCGTCGCCCTCGTTGCGGTAGTAGCGGCTCGTGCCGAAGTCGGCCGCCACGATCAGCTCCGGGTAGCGGTCACCGTTGAGGTCCACGAACTGTGCGGCAAAGGCGAGCACCAGGTCGTCGGCCACGCCGGCGCGCGCGCCCACCTCCGTGAAGCCGCCGTCCCCGTCGTTGCGGAACAGCACGTTGCCGCGAATGCCGGACGCCCAGTTGCCCACGAACAGGTCCAGGTCGCCGTCCAGGTCGTAGTCCCCGAACGCCGCCGCCATGCCGCCGGCTCCTCGGTCCAGCCGGCCGTCCGGGTCGCGATACGGCGCGCAGCAGGTGAAGGTGCCGTCGCCGTTGCCGCGGTACAGCAGCAGGTGTCCGGGCGGCGGCAGCCCCGGCTCCTCCGGGCCTGCCGAAGGGATGAACAGGTCCAGCGAGCCGTCGCCGTCGAAGTCCGCGGCGGCCGCGCCGTGCGCGCGGTGGACGCGCGCCAATCCGGCGGGGACGGCGCGATCGATGAACGTGCCGTCGCGTCGGTTGATGAACAGGCGGTCGGGAGATCCGCCGCCGGTGGCATAGAACAGGTCCTGGGCGCCGTCGCCGTCGAAGTCGCCGGCCACACCTCCGGGCGCGTGGGGCGGCGCGGAGAACGCGCCCGGATGCTCCCGGCCCATGCCGGCCCGTACGCCCACCTCGCTGAACTGCAGCGGCGGCGTGGCGAGCGCGGCTGGTGCCGCGCACAGAGCCGCGCACAGCGCGGCGGCGATCGTCACGCGGTTCGAGGGTCGGCGGCGGCCCGGCCCGGGCTCGATCAACTCGGCACCGCCCTCAGCTCTTGCTCGAGGCGACGCAGCACGGCGTCGCCGACCGTCGCGGTGGTGGCGCGTCCCTGCAGGTCCGGCGTATGGGGACCGGCCGCCAGCACCGCTTGCACAGCCTGCTCGATGGCCGCGGCGGGACGGGAACGCCCCAGCGCGTCCAGCAGCATCGCGGCAGCCCGGCACGCCGCGATCGGGTTGGCGCGGCCGGTGCCGGCCAGATCGGGGGCGCTGCCGTGCACGGGCTCGGCGATCAGAGTGGCTCCGCCGGCGTTCGCCCCGGCCACCAGCCCCAGGCCGCCGACCAGCGCGGCGCCGGCGTCACTGATGATGTCCCCGTACAGGTTGGGGGCCAGGATCACGTCGTACGAGTCCGGCTCACGGATCAGCCGATAGAGGTGCGAGTCGACGAGCTGTTCGTCGACGGCAACATCCGGAAACTCACGAGCGACGGCGAGGGCCGTCTCACGGAACAGGCCGTCGGTCAGGCGCAGCACGTTGGCCTTGTGCACGATCGTCACCCGAGCCGTGCCGCCCCCCGCCCGCGCCCGCGCGCGGGCGGCGGCGTGCCGGAACGCGACGCGGGCGATGCGCTCGGTCGCCGGGCGCGAGATCACGCGTTCGGCCACCGCGACGGTTTCCCGCTGCTCCCACCGTTCGCGCCCGGCGTAGAGCCCTTCGGTGTTCTCACGGACGACCAGGATGTCGACCCCGGCGACGCTGCCCGCAACCGGCGCCGACCGCAAAGGCCGAACGTTGGCGTAGAGGTCGAACTCCTGCCGCAGGGCTACGACCGGGCTGCGATAGCCGTCGACGCGTTCAGAGGGGGAGCTGACCGCGCCGAGCAGCGCGCCCGCGCAGCCGGCCAGAGCGGTCCGGGTGGCGTCCGGGAGCGCATCTCCGTGCCGCTCGAACGCCGACCAGCCGACCTCCAGCTCGACCAGGCCGATCCCGCCGACGGCCTCCAGGAGCCGCGCGGCCTGGGCGGTCACCTCCGGCCCGATCCCGTCGCCGGGCAGCAGCGCCACCCGCGCGGGCCCGCTGTCGCTCATCGCGTGAGCCTGGCGCGCACGAACGGAATGAGGCCGCCGACGTCCAGGATTCGCTGCACGCCCTCGCTGAATGGGGGAAACCGGTACCTCGCGGTTCCGCTGCGGATGATCGACTCCTCGACCAGCACCTCCGCGCTCTCGCCGCCCGCGACCGCGGCCACCGCTTCCGGGCAGACGATGGCGGGCAGCCCGTTGTTGATGCAGTTGCGGTAGAAGATCCGCGCGAAGCTCACCGCCACGACGGCCGCGACGCCGTTGGCGACCAGGCAGGTGACCGCCTGCTCGCGGCTGGAGCCGCACCCGAAGTTCCTGCCTGCGAAGATCACGTCCCCCGGCCGGACCTCGCGGGCGAAGTCCGGGTCGAGATCCTCCAGGGCGTGGGCCTTGATCTCGTCGACCGACCGGAGGGTGTACGTGTACTTCCCGGGGAAAATGACGTCCGTGTTGACGTCATCGCCGTACTTCCAGACCCTGCCCGCTGCCACGTCAGTCGGCCGCGCCAACCGCCTCGGGCGCGCAGATCCTGCCGGCCACGGCGCTGGCGGCGACCACGGCCGGCGAGCCCAGGTAGATCTCCGCCTCGGGGGTGCCCATCCTGCCGCGGAAGTTCCGGTTGCCGCTTGAGATGCACACCTCCCCGGGCGCCAGGACGCCGAGGTGATTGCCCATGCAGGGGCCGCAGCCCGGCGTCCCGAATACGGCGCCTGCCGCCATCAGCTCCGACGCCAGCCCGGTGCGCACGGCGTCCTCCAGCACGCGGCTCGACGCCGGCACGATGAGCAGCCGCGTGCCGTCGGCGACCCTGCGGCCGCGCAGAACGCGGTGCACGGCCTGCAGATCCTCCAGCCTGCCGTTCGTGCACGTGCCGATGAAGGCCTGGTCGACCGGCACGTCACCGAGTTCGTCGACCGCCACCACGTCGTCCACCCGGTGGGGACGCGCGACCATCGGCCGCAACTCGGACGCGTCCACAGACACGCGCATCGCGTACGCCGCGCCGGGATCGGGATACAGCGCCGTCCGCGCCAGCTCCTCCGCGCTCCGGCCGCTCGCCGCCGCCAGGAAGTCGAAGATCGGCTGATCCGGCGGCAGGTACGTACACTTGACGCCCATCTCCGCCATCATGTTGGCAAGGCTCATGCGCGACTCGAGGCTCAGGGAGGCGAGTCCGTCGCCGGCGAACTCCACGCTGCGGTAGAGGCCGCCGTCGGCTCCCAGCCGCGACAGCAGGTGCAGGGCGATGTCCTTGCCCGTGACCGAGGGCGGCACCGGGCCGTCGATCGTCACCTGCAGCGACTCCGGCACGCGCAGCCACAGCTCCCCGGTGGCCCACAAACAGGCCACCTCGCTGCGGCCGACTCCCGCGCCGAAGGCGCCCATCCATCCGAAGTGGGGCGTGTGGCTGTCGGCGCCCAGGATGAGCTGGCCAGGCAGCACGAGCGCCTCCTCGCTCAGCACCTGGTGGCAGATGCCGCGCCCGATCTCGAAGAAGTGCCGGACGCCCTGCTCGCGGACGAACCGGCGCACCTCCGCGTGATTGCGCGCGTGCGCGGTGCTGGGCGCGGGCACGGCGTGGTCCAGCGTGACCGCCATCCGCTCCGGGATGACCACGCGCTCCTGTCCGAGCTCCATCCAGATCTTGCGGATGGCGGCGGTGTTGTCGTGGCTCAGCACCACGTCCGGCCGCGTGTCCACGACCTGTCCGACCTCCAGGGAGGCGGCGCCGGCCGCGCGCGCGAGTGCCTTTTGCGCGAATGTCGCATCCGATGTCCGCACGCCGCTCATGGCTCCCCGCCGTCCTCGACGTCCTGGGCGGCCCGCAGGAGCGCATCGACGTCGTCCAGGCTCAACGGCTTGTCGTCCGCCATGCGCTTGATCCGCGACGTCAGGCTGCGTATCTGGTCGTCGCCGAGATCGAGCTGGAGCTGCTGCGCCCGGTGCTTTATCGCGTTCCAGCCGGTGAGGCGGTGCGCCACGTGGATGTACCGGTCCATGCCGAAGTCGCCGGGATCGAGGATCTCGTACGTGCTCGGATTGTTGAGCATCGCCTTGGCGTGGATGCCGGCCTTGTGCATGAACGCCGCGTAGCCGGTGATGTAGTTGTTGAACGGCACGTCGATGCCGACCAGGTCGGCGACGAGGTTCTCCACGCGCCGGAGCACGGGCAGACGGTAGCGGGTGCGCACCAGGTCCGGGTCATGGGCGTACATCCTGGCCAGGAACCCACCGAGCGGCGTGATCCCGTTGCGCTCCCCGATGCCCAGCACGGAGGCGTCGACGTGCGTCGCCCCGGCCGCCAGCGCCGCGTATGCGTTGGCCACCGCGCAGCCGGTGTCGTTGTGGCCGTGGAACTCGATGTTGCAGGAGACGATGCCGCGCAGGGTCCGCACGACCTCGTGCACGCGCAGCGGATCGGCCACGCCCACCGAATCGGCGATGCCGACGCGCGACACGCCGACCTTGTCCACCTCGCGGTAGATGGTGAGCAGGTCGACCAGGTCGCTGCGGAAGCTGTCCTCGCTGGAGAACCTGACCTCCAGGCCGTGGCCCTTGATGAACTCGATCACCTCGACGGCCGCCTCGATGATCTCGCCGATGTCGCGGCCGTGGGAGAACTGGCGGAGCAGGCTGGAGGTCCCGAACAGGACGTCCAGGCCGTCGACGCCGGTCTCCACGGCGAGCCTGGCGTCGTCCATGTGGCAGCGCGTGTGCGTGAGCACCTTCGCCTTCAGGCCGAGCCCGGCGATGCGCTCGCAGTCGCGCCGGGAGCCGGGACTGGCGGCGGGCGAGGTCAGCTCCAGGTACTCGACGCCCAGTTCGTCCAGGAGGGTGGCGATCTCCACCTTGTCGTCCGTCGTGAAGAACGCGTTGGCGAACTGCTCGCCCTCGCGCAGGGTCGACTCGATGATCGCGAAGTTGTCCAGGCTCATGGTGACGGGCGTCCGGCAGCCGGCGGCATCCCATCACGGTGGCACGGGCCGCAGGCCCCGGATACGATGCGTCCGACGATAGCATGCGACGATGATTCGCAGGAGGAGCCGATGGCGACAATCAAAGGGGTGATCACCGATCAGACGAGCGGCCAACCCGCCGCCTGCACCGTGCACGTGCTGTCATCAAACGGGGCGTTCATCCACCCGGACGGGGCGGTCCTCAAGGTGGGACCCGGCACCCCGGCGTTCTACTGTGACGGCTCGTTCGAGGTCACGGTCCCGACCGGCGGCGTACGGGTGCTGGTCGAGCGCGGCACCGAGTACGTGCCGCTGGAGCACAACCTCACCGTCACCGAGACGCAGACCGTCGACCTGGAGATGCCGCTGCAGCGATGGACCCATCTGAGCGAGCAGGGCTGGTATCCCGGCAACACCCACATTCACTACGACCAGAAGGAGCAGCAGCGCGACGACCGCCTGGCGCTGGAGGGGCACGTGCACGACTTCTCGGTCACGGTGGTCAGCGTGCTGCGGCGCTGGGACCTCGACTACGCCAGCAACCACTTTCCGATCGGGGTGATGACCGACCTGAGCACCTCCCATCACGTCGTCGACATCGGCGAGGAGAACCGCCACAACTTCCACGGCGGGGAGATCGGCTACGGCCACGTGATGTTCCTGCGCATCCGCAACCTGGTGGAGCCGGTCAGCCGCGGCATGCTGGTCGACAACCTCGACCCCGACTATCCGCCGATCTGCCACGCCTGCGACGACGCGCGCGACCAGGACGGCATCGTCCTCTGGTGCCACAACGGCCGCGGCCTGGAGGCGCCGGTCGCCGCCGCCCTGGGCAAGCTGGACGGCTTCAACCTGTTCGATCCGTTCTGGATGGATCCCGAGTACGAGATCTGGTACCGGCTGCTGAACTGCGGCATCCCGCTGCCGGCCAGCACCGGCTCGGACTGGTTCGTCTGCTCCAACAACCGCGTCTACGTCGACACCGGCGGGCAGGAATTCGACTACGACCGCTGGATCGACGGGCTGAAGGCGGGCCGCACCTTCATCACCAACGGGCCGTCGCTGTTCCTGCGCGCCGACGGCGCCGCTCCCGGCGACACACTGGACGCGCAGCCGGACCGCGAGCTGGAGGTGGAGATCGAGCTCAAGAGCCATCACCGCGTCGACCGCATCGAGCTGGTGTGCAACGGCGCGGTGGTCAAACGCTGGCACCGGCCGGCCGGCGTCGCCGCCGAGACGATCCGCGAGCGCTTCACCCCGCCCGGCGACGGCTGGATCGCGGCGCGCTGCTACAGCCACGTGCGCGACAGCTACGACCAGGAGATCTTTGCCCACACCAGCCCGATCTACCTGCGCTGCGGCACCAGTAACCCGGCGGCGAAGCCGGATGCCGCATACTTCATCGACGGGATCGACGTGGCGCTGGACCAGTGGGTGAGCCACAAGCTGCGCTACGGCTCAGACCGCCAGCGCGAGGACGTGCGCGAGTTGTTCAAGCGCGGCCGCGGGTTCTTCGAGGGAGTGTGACGATGGCGGGAGAGAAGCCGCGCGGGCGGCTGGCGCGGAACTACCGGCTGACCTGGGTCGACGACTCCGGGTTCACGGCGAGCGTGATCAACCCCCCGGTGAGCCCGGCGCGGCTGGCCCACCTGACCGTGGGCGGGCTGGCCGGCACTCCCGTGGACGCGTTCGTGGCCACCGTCGGCCAGTGCGCGGGCTACACGCTGTCCTATCCGACGAAGGTGGAAGGCATGGAGTTCCTGGTCGACCGCCTGAACGCGGGCGCCGCGCTGGGCGGCGGCGTGCAGTGGCGGAGCGCGGAGAACCTGCGCCGGCTGTGGGCCGACGGCCACGACCCCGTGCGCATCGTGATGGACGAGGCGCACCGGCTGGGCATGGACTTCTGGCTGCAACTCCGCATGAACGACTGGCACCACGTCGACAGCGAGGGCAGGGTCTACCGGCTGATCGGCAGCGACTACTACGAGAGCCACCCCGAGCTGCTGATCGGCGCGGAGGGCGTGGCCGGCTGGCCGGAGTCGCTGCAGGAGTCGCTGGCCTGGTTCCAGGACTTCGCCCACGAGAAGGTGCGCCGCATCCGCCTGGACACCGCAACTGAAGCGATCGAGCGCTACGACGCCGAGGGCTGGGAGTACGACTTCATGCGCTGTCCCGGCCTGTTCCGGTACGCCGCGGAGCGCGCCAACGCCCACCTGGTCACGGAGCTGATCCGCGACACGCGGCGGATGCTGGACGAGGTCGGCCGCGCGCGCGGCAAGACGCTGGGCCTGTCGGTGCGGGTGCCCAACACGATCGCAGGCGCCGCCATGCTCGGCCTGGACGTCGAGGAGTGGATCGCCGATCACCTGGTCGACATCGTCGTGCCGTCGACCTTCTTCGCCCAGGACACGGAGGAGGACATGCGCGAGTGGGTGAAGCTGGCGGCCGGCACGCCGGTGCTGATCCATCCCACGATCGAGGAGGGCTTCATCACCGGCCGGCGCGCCGGCTACGGCATCCCCTACTATCAGGTCAAGTCCGACGCGATGCAGGCGATGACCGTGGAGATGATCCGGGGACTGGCGGCCCGCCACCACGCCGCCGGCGTGGACGGCCTGTACCTGTTCAACTATCAAGGCACCTGGACGACCTACGGGTACGACAACAGCCCGGCGCTCGACGACATGGCCTCGCCGCTGCGGTTGCGCTTCAAGGACAAGCGCTACGTGGTGATGCGCCGCAACGGTTCGTTCCCGAACTGCTTCCCGCAGGAGCGCCAGATTCCGGCCGAACTGGGGCCCGAACCGACCGAGATCGACATCGAGATCGCTGACGACTTCGCCGACGCCGGCGCTCGGCTGCGCTCCGTCCACCTGAAGCTGCTGCTGGTCGAGCCGTGCCACGAAGACCGGCTGGAGGTACGCCTGAACGGCGGCGAGCCGCTGCCGATCGCCAACCCGATGGCCGCCGGCCGGGCCGCGCCGTTCGAGCGCGCGTGGGCGGTGTTCGACCTCACGCCGGCCCCGCCCCGTGTCGGCGTCAACCGGATCAGCGTGCGGGTGGAACGCCACCCGCGCCTGGCGAAGGAGCTGCCGCTGGTGCTCAGCGACGTGGAGATCGACGTCTCCTACCGCTACCCCAACGGCCCCTGGATCCCGCCCCCGGGCTTCAAGCCGCGGACGTAGCCTACGCCTCGCCCAGCAGTTCCCGCTCGCCCTTCAGGCGCAACTCGTCGGCGAAGTGGCAGGCGGACAGGTGCCCGTCGCCGCCGACCGGCGCGAGCGGAGGCAGTTCCTGCTCGCAGATCGGCTGACGGTACGGGCAGCGCGTGTGGAACGGGCAGCCGCTCGGCACCTTCGCGACCTCGGGTATCTCGCCTTCCAGGATGATGCGCTCCAGCGGGCGGTGCGGATTTGGCTGCGGGATGCCGGAGAAGAGCGCTTCCGTGTAGGGATGCTTGGGGCGCAAGAAGATCTCGCGGCGCTCTCCCACCTCCACGAAGTGGCCGAGGTACATCACCGCGACGCGGTCGGTCATGTGCCGGATCACGCTGAGGTCGTGCGTGACGAACAGCACGGTCAGGTGCAGATCGCGCTGCAGGTCCAGGAGCAGGTTGAGGATCTGCGCCTGCACGGAGACGTCCAGCGCGGAGGTCGGCTCGTCGGCCAGCAGCATTTGCGGGTCGAGCGCCAGCGCGCGCGCCACGCCGATGCGCTGCCGCTGGCCGCCGGAGAAGGCGTAGGGGTAGCGGTTGAGCTGCTCCGGCTGCAGTCCCACTATGCGCATGAGCCGCTTCACCGCGTCGTCGAGCTCGCCGCCTTTCACGCCGTCGTTCACCATCAGCGGCTCGCCGATGATCCGCCGCACGGTCATGCGCGGATTGAGAGACGACTCCGGGTCCTGGAAGACCACGCGGATCCTGCGCCGCACCGCCTTGAGCGCATCGCGGTCGGCCGTCACCACGTCGATCGGTTCGGCGTCGTGCGGCCGGAACACGATGTGGCCGTCGGTGGGCTCCACGGCGCGCACCAGCAGCCGCAGCACGGTCGTCTTGCCGGACCCGCTCTCGCCGACCAGGCCCAGCGTCTCGCCGCGCCGTATATGGAAGCTCACGTCGTCCACCGCCCGGATCCATCCCACGGTGTGCTTGAGGATCCCGCGCTTGATCGGGAAGTACTTCTTGAGGCCGCGGGCCGTGAGCACCTCCGGTGCCTCGACAGCGGAGCCGTTGGAGTCAGCCAGGGGTCGCCTCCCCGGCGAGCTCCGCCTCCGGGACGGCGGGCTCGACCACCTCGTTTCCCTCGTAGAGGAAGCAGCGCACCGTGTGGCCGCTGTCGGTGCGGTACAGCGGCGGGAGCTGCGCGTCGCAGGTGCCGGCGATGAACTCCGCGCAGCGGTTGCTGAACGGACACCCGCGGGGCCGGCTGTACGGGTCCGGCACCGTTCCCTCGATCGCCTCCAGACGGCTCTTGGGCTCGACGCCGAT
The DNA here is from genome assembly GCA_965208175.1 of Spirochaetia bacterium. Taxonomy (GTDB): domain Bacteria; phylum Spirochaetota; class Spirochaetia; order SZUA-6; family Bin103; genus CATQHW01. The sequence goes on from CBDBOG010000003.1 coordinate 2,104,251, forward strand.
ACCGGGGATGGAGGCGAGCAGCGCGCGCGTGTAGGGGTGCTTGGGCTCGTCGAAGATGGCCACCACCTGGCCCTGCTCGACGACCGTGCCCAGGTACATCACCACCACCTCGTCCGCGAGCTCGGCGATGACGCCCATGTTGTGGGTGATGAAGATCATCGACATGCGGTTGGCTTCGTGCAGCGTGCGCAGCAGGTCGAGCACCTTGGCCTGGATGGTGACGTCGATCGCCGTGGTCGGCTCGTCCGCCATCAGCAGGCGCGGGTTGCCGGCCAGCGCCATGGCGACCAGCACGCGCTGCCGCATGCCGCCGGAGAGCTCGAAGATGTAGGAGTCGATCAGGGTGCGCGGGGAGGGGATGCCGACCTCGGCCAGCAGGTCCACGCAGCGGTCGCGTCCGGTCTCCTTGGTGAGGTCCTCGTCGTACAGGCAGAGCGCCTCGACGATCTGGCTGCCGACCGTGTGCACGGGGCTGAGCGCGCTCATCGGCTCCTGGAAGATCATGGCGATCTCCCTGCCGCGGATCGACCGGAATTCCTCGCTCTGCGGTTCGAGCTTCGCCAGGTCCATGACGCCCGCGGCGTCGCTGGCGGCGGTGGTGGACGCGCCGTGGAAGCGGATGCTGCCTGATACGACGCGTCCCGGCGGCGGGATGATGCCCAGGATGGAGCGCGCCGCGACCGATTTGCCGCAGCCGCTTTCGCCGACGATGCCGACGATGCGCTGCTCCGGTACCTGGAACGACAGGCCGTCCACGGCTCGGACCACGCCCAGGTTGGTGAAGAAGTACGTGCGCAGTCCGGAGACCTCCAGGAGAGGCTTCCCCGCCGAACCGGCACCGCGCGCTACGGAATCGCTCATGCGTTGGACTCGCGATGATAGCGGATGTCCGCCTCCACCTTCTCCACGACGATGCCGTTTCCGTACAGGGCGGGACCGTAGGGCGCGCGCTCGCCCGAGGCGATGGAGACACGGTTCTCGCCGACGATCAGGTCGGCTGCCGGCAGCTCGAATGTGACCTCCAGGAGCTTCTGCTCGGGATCCTCGACGTAGGAGGGGATGCTGCCGGCATGCGGCTGCGGCCCGCCGCCGTAGATCTGCGCGTCCTTGACCGTCGCGTCACGGCCCAGCTCGCGCAGGCGCCGGCCTCCCAGCCACACGTCGATCCGGTCCTGCCGATCGGCGGCCCAGAGGATCACGCGCAGGCGCGCGTCGGCCACGGTCTCGGCCTCCACGTCCCGCCAGACGTAGAGCGGCACGTGCACGGGCTGCCCGTGGTTGGGGAGCTCCGCCGGCAGCGGCCGGTCGTGGTTGCAGCAGTAGAAGCAGCCCTCGTCGGTCCAGGGGAAGCCGCCGCGGCGCTCGACGACGTAGGTGGCGTCGCGGCCGGTCATGGCGGCCGGCTCGCCGATCAGGAACATGGCCGCGGTGTGCTGGCCGTAGGTGCCGGCCATCACGTCGCCCTGGGAGCCCAGCCGGGTGTAGTGCTCCTCGGGCGCCGTGGGCCAATTGAAGACGTTCACGAAGTCCACGCCCTGCGCCCAGAAGTTGGAGAAGGCGCCCAGGAAGACCTCCAGGGACGGGCTGCAGTAGCCGTCCGTGGAGTGGTGGGCGTCGTGCGTGGCGGCGATCCGGATCGGGGTACCGGCGGCGATGCTGCGGAAGCCCGCGACGTCGATGGTGAGCGTGCGGGAGCCGATCACGAAGATGTCGATCAGCAGCTCGCGCGCCCAGGTGGCGACGTCCAGGCCGTCGGTCGCGCAGCCGGCCACCGTCTCCGGCACCTTCACCGCCAGCAGGATCGGCCTGCCGGACCGCTCCTCCATTTCCAGCGTCATCTCCCGCACGCCGCGTATGTAGGCGGTGGCGTCCTCGCGGTGCTGCCACTGGCGGCCGATCGGCAGGGTGGGCTGATGGCGGGAGAAGTCGAGCTGCAGGCCGTCGAAGGCGTAGCGGGCCAGCAGCTCGCGGAGCACCGCCACCTTGTGCTCGCGCAGGCCGGGCGAGGACAGGTCGTAGAGCCCGTTCCACCACCAGCAGCGCTGCACCCAGTCGGGGTGCTCCTCCTTCAGCCAGTTCCGTCGCGCCGGATCCGTGAGCGGCTGGCCGAGCGGCGGCTGCGCCGGGTCGACGGGCGCCACGCGGCTGTTCCAGAACACCTCCAGCCCGCGCCGGCGGGTCTCCTCGACCAGGGTGCCGACGAAGTCCACCCCCTGCTCCCGCCAGCGGTTGAGGCCGAGGTCGTCGAGCAGCGGCAGCTTGTCGTTCTCGTAGAGCGCGTAGGCGTCCTCGCCGTCGCCGACGTCCCAGATGAAGCCGTCGATCTGGCTGCCCTCCAGGTCGGCGTGGTGGAAGCGCAGGTCCACGTACTCCTGCATCGGGATGCCCAGCAGGTCGATCGGGGTCATCCCGTCCATCTGGTCGAGGATGCGCCGCCGCCGCCCGACCGCTGCCAGGTGCGCGTCGCTCAGTTCGATCATGGGGGCAGCGTAGGGGATCGGCGATCGATCGCAAAGACGCGCCGAACGCTGCCTGTTTCCTCTGCTACCGGGCCGCGGGGGTTATAGTAAGCGGACGATGGCGAACGTGAAGGTCGTCTACAACGAGCAGCAGAAGGCGCTGGAGCTGCTGCTGCGGACGATCGACCGGCCCGGGGATTACTGTACCGCGGACCGGTTGCTGGCGCCGATGCCGCGCGTGGTGGTGGACGGAGCGGGGTCGCTGTCCTTTCCGATCACCGAAGAGCAGGCGCGCGCGCTGGCCTCGGCGGGGGAGCAGGCGCCCTACGGCCGGGGCGAGGAGACGCTGGTGGACAGCTCCGTCCGCGCGTGCCGGCAGGTCGACGCGGAGCGCGTGAGCATCACCGGCGGCGCATGGGACGACACGTTGGGCAAGGTCGTCGATCGGGCGGCAGCGGGTCTCGGCTGCCCTCCCGAACACACGTCGGCGCACCTGTACAAGCTGCTGGTGTACGAGCCGGGCGGGTTCTTCGCCCCGCACCGGGATACCGAGAAGGTCGACGGCATGGTCGCGACGCTGGTGGTGTCGCTGCCGGTGGGAGGCACCGGCGGAGAGTTGGTCATCCGCCACCGGCAGCGCAGCACGGTCGTCGACCTGCGCACCGACGAGCCGTCCGAGCTCGCCTTCGCCGCCTTCTACGCCGATTGCGTCCACGAGATCCGGCCGGTGACGGCCGGCTACCGTATCGTGCTGGTCTACCATCTGGTCGTGCGGGGCGCCGCTGCCGCGGCACTCCGAGCCGCGCCGGACTTCGACGCGCAGGAGGAACAGGTCGCGGACCAGCTCCGGGCGTGGGAAGCGAGCTCGTCGGCAGGCGACAAGCTGGTCTGGCTCCTGGAACACCAGTACAGCGAGGACGGCCTGTCGTTCGACGTGCTGAAGAACGCCGACTCGGCGCTGGGCCGCGTCCTCTCCGGCGCCGCGCAACGGGCGAATCACGCGCTGTACGCGGCCATCCTCAGCATCTACGAATCGGGCACCGTCGACGAGGACGGGGGATACTACGACTGGGACGAGGACGCCGACGATTGGGATGATTGGGACGCGCTGGAGGACATCGACTCCACCCGATCGCTGCTCGGATTGATCGCCGCGGACGGCTCCCGCCCCGACTGCGGCGAGCTGCCGCTGATGCCGGGGGAGCTGCTGCCGTCCGGGGCGCTGGGTGACGCCGAACCGGACCACGAGGACGCTCACGTGACCGGCAACGAAGGCGTGCAGGTATCCCGCAGCTTTCGCCGCGCGGCCCTGGTGCTGTGGCCCCAGGCGAGGACGCTGGGGACGATCGCCCGCGGCGGCATCGAGCACGCCGTCGCCTGGTTCGAGGATGAGGTGGCGCAGTCGCAGGACGACGCCGCGGCTCGGCGGAACCTGCCCGGCCTCGCCGCTCAGCTCATCGACACGTGGCCGGCGCCGGACGGCGCTCGGCTCTATCGTCGTGATGACACGGCCGGCGTGCCCCAAGCCTGCCGGGACATGCTGCGCCTGCTGCGCCGACTTGGGGACGAGGCGACAACCCGGCGCTTCCTGTGCGAGGTTGCCACCCGGCACTACAGCGGCGGCGAAACCGACGAGTTGCTGGCGACGGCGGCGGTCGTCGCGCCGGCTACCGTGCGCGCCTGGCTGCCGCGGTTCACCGAGACGAATCTGCCGCTCGCCCCGGAGGACGTCCTGGACCTGCTCTGGCGCCTGTGCGCGCAGGACGATGCGTCCGCCGGCTCGGACCGACTCCGGCGCCCGGCGCTGGCGGACGCCGCGCGTGCAATCTGCCTGGGGTTGCCTGCGCTCGTGGGCGCCGCGGATACGGATACGGACGCCGACCGGCTTGCGGCAGCGCGGCGCCCCGTCCGGCCGCTGTCCGCGTCGGCGATCCGCTCCCTGTTCGCGTTCCTCCGGCATTGTGCGCCGCCCGCTGACGTCGATGCCGTCGCGGCCCTGCTGGTGCAGCACCCGGCAGCGGCGCCGCCGCATCGCGCTCTGCCGGAGGCGCTCGCGAAGCTGGCGGAACTTCGCGGCACGACCGGCGACGCGGTCGCCCCCGCCGGTTTCGTCACGCTCTGGCGTCACGCGGCGTCCTGCCTGCTGGCGCGCAGCGCGGCGCCGCCGGAGGAACCCCGCGACTGGGTGATCGAGGCCAGCATCCCGCATCGCTGCCCGCTGTGCGCCCGGCTGCAAGCGTTCTGCGACTCGCCGGAGGCCACGACCGAGCGGTTCAGGGTGCGGCAGGACCTGCGCCTGCACGTCGAGTCGATGATCTCCGATCTGCGGCTGGACATCGGCTGCAAGACCGAGCGCAAGGGCAGCCCGCACACCCTGATCTGCACCAAGAACCGCGCGAGCTATCGCCGACGGTGCGCAGAGTATGCCGCGGACGTCGCCCACATGAGGCTGCTGGTCGACGCTGCCCCTCGAAGCGGCACGGACGCGGACTGCGGCGCGGATCTGCAGCGGCTGCGGCAGGCGACTGCGGACGAGGATACCTCCGCTGGGTAGCTCGGTCGTGCGCAAGTTCAATACGGAGGGCCCCATCCGCGCGGACCGGCACTACCACGTCCCGCCGCTGACGCGGATCGATCTCGACGACGTGCTCGGCCTCGTCCGCGACGAGAAGTACTTCGTGCTGCACGCGCCGCGGCAGACCGGCAAGACCTCCGCGCTGCTGGCCCTCCGCGACCTGCTCAACTCCGGGCAGGCGGGCGACGTTCGCTGCGTGTACGCCAACGTCGAGGCCGGCCAGGCGATGCGCGAGAACGTGGCGGAGGGCATGCGCACGGTGCTTGCCCAGGTGGCGTTTCGGGCCAGCGTGACGCTGGGCGACGAGACTCTGGAGAACCTCTGGCCCGCCCTCCTGGAGCGCGTCGGGCCGGGACAGGCGCTGCACCAGGCGCTGGCGCGCTGGAGCATGGCCGACCCGCGCCCGCTGGTGCTGCTGATCGACGAGATCGACGCGCTGGTGGGAGACACCCTGCTGTCGGTGCTGCGGCAGCTTCGCAGCGGCTACGACCAGCGCCCGGAAGGATTCCCGCACAGCATCGTCCTGTGCGGCGTGCGCGACGTGCGCGACTACCGCATCCACTCGTCCGCCGAGGACCGCCTGGTGCTCGGCGGCAGCGCCTTCAACATCAAGTCCGAGTCGCTGCGGCTCGGCGACTTCTCGGAACGGGAAATCCGTTCACTGACAGCGCAGCACACGGCAGCGACCGGGCAGGTGTTCACGGAGGAGGCGCTGGCGCTGATCCGGACGCGCACGGCCGGCCAGCCGTGGCTGGTGAACGCGCTGTGCTACGACGCGTGCTTCCGCGACCGGGAGGGCCGGGACCGCTCCCGTCCGATCACGGCGGAGGCCATCGTGGACGCGCAGGAGCGGCTGATCCTGCGCCGCGACACGCACGTCGACGACTTGGCGAACAAGCTGCGCGAAGAGCGCGTGCGGCGCGTGATCGAGCCGATCCTGACCGGCGCCGGCCAGCAGGCGTGGTCGGACGAAGACCTCGCCTACGTCCGTGACCTGGGCCTGGTCACGCAGGACGTGGGCGGCCGGCCGCGCATCGCCAACCCGATCTACGCGGAGGTGGTGCCGCGCCACCTGAGCTACGCGGTGCAGGCGGGGTTGCCGCAGGAGATGGCGTGGTACGTGGACGCCGCCGGCGCCCTGGACGTGGAGGGGCTGATCGCGGCGTTCCAGGCGTTCTTCCGGGAGCACTCCGAGCACTGGGTGCAGCGCTTCGAGCAGTACCACGAGGCGGGGCCGCAGTTGCTGCTGCAGGCGCACCTGCAGCGGGTGGTCAACGGCGGTGGGCGGATCGAGCGGGAGTACGCGCTCGGTCGGGGTAGGACCGACCTGCTGATCGTGTGGCCGCAGGGCGGGCGCGAACGGCGCTGGGTGGTGGAGTGCAAGGTGCGGCGCGGGGACCTGGAGCGGACCATCGCGGACGGGCTCGAGCAGACGCGCGCGTACCTGGACCGGTGCGGGGCGGAGGCGGGCCACCTGATCGTGTTCGACCGGTCGACGGAGCGGAGCTGGGAGGAAAAGACCTTCCGCCGTGAGGCGCCGATCGGCGCGGGCGCTGCGCGGGTCACCGTCTGGGGCATGTGACGCCACCGTTCATGGCGCGTTGCCCGTCGTCGTGCGTATTCGTTACGGTACGACATGGCCGATCAGATCGCCGCGACGGCTCCGAGGGGCCGGGTTTAGCTTGTCGGCTCGCACGGTAGAACGGACGGATTGGCTCCGGCGCACAAGCGGGGTGCGGCCTCAGTGCATACCATAAAGCAGGCGTGCACGCCCCGCGCCGGGACCTTCGACCCGGCGCGCCGCGACACGGTGCTCGACCTCACCGACCTGATTGACGGGCGCATCGATCCGGCCGAGTTCTTCGCCGAGAACTACACCACGGAGGGCATGCGCACACTGCTCACCGAGGGGTTCCGCCGATTGGAGGCGAAGTCGACTCAGGGCGTGTTCAAGCTCACCCAGGCGATGGGCGGCGGCAAGACGCACAACCTGCTCGCCCTCGGCCTGCTCGCCATGCACCCGGAGTACCGCGCCGAGGTCATGGGCGGGTTCTACACGCCGGACGCGGCTCTCGGGCCGGTGCGGGTCGTCGCGTTCTCCGGGCGTGAGAGCGACGCGCCGTTCGGGATCTGGGGCGCCATCGCCGCGCAACTCGACAGGAGGGAGCAGTTCAGCGACTACTACTCCCCGTTGTCCGCGCCAGGACAGACTGCGTGGGTGAAGCTCCTCCAGGGCGATCCGCTGGTCATCATGCTGGACGAGTTGCCGCCGTATTTCGTCAACGCGGCAACGAAGAGCATCGGCAACTCGGATCTGTCCGTGGTCACCACCACGGCCCTGGCCAATCTGCTGGTGGCCGTGGGCCGGGACGAGCTGCGCAACGTCTGCGTGGTGATCTCCGACCTCAAGGCGACCTACGGCGCCGGGGGCGCCCAGATCGTCACCGCACTCAACGATCTGGAAGCGGAGACCGGGCGCAGCGCGATGAACCTGGAGCCGGTGCGGATGAACACGGACGAGTTCTACCACATCCTGCGCCGACGCCTGTTCGAACGACTGCCCGACGCCGCCGAAATCGAAGCCGTCGCCCACGCCTACGGCAAGGCCGTCCGCGAGGCGAAGCAGATGGACGTAACCAACGCCTCGCCGGAGCAGTTCGCCGCCGACGTCAAGGAGTCATATCCGTTCCATCCGGCGATCCGCGATCTCTACGCCCGCTTCCGGGAGAACCAGGGATTCCAGCAGACCCGAGGTCTGATCCGCCTGATGCGGATCGTCGTCTCGCGCATCTGGGCGTCGGACCGCGATCCCTGCCTGATCGCCGCCCACGACGTCGACCTGGGGAGCCAGGAGACGCTCACCGAGATCAATCAGATCAACAACACCCTCGGCAACGCCATCGCGCACGACATCGCGTCCGACGGCAGCGCGGTGGCGGAACGGCTGGACGCCGAGCAGGGAGGCGAGGATGCCCAGGACGTGATGCGCCTGCTGCTGATCGCCTCGCTCGCCAACGTGCCGAACGCCCTCAAGGGCCTCGCCATTCCGGAGATCGTGGCCACTCTGTGCGCGCCAGGCCGCGACGTGTCGCGGATCAAGAACGAGGTGATCGCGCGCCTGACCACGGCGGCCTGGTACCTGCACAGCACCAACGACGGCCGCCTGCACCTGCAAGACGTGCAGAACCTGATCGCCCGCGTCACCACCACCGCCGCCGCCTACCTGCGCGACCAGGCGACACGCGAGGTCAAGGAGCGGCTCACGGAGATCTTCGACCCTGACGACGGCGCCTGCTACCAGCGGCTGCTGCCGTTGCCGGCCGTCGACGAGATCGACCTCGGCGCCGAGCGCGTCACGCTGATCGTGGCGGAACCGCATCCGGCCGGTCTGCACCCGGACCTGCGCACCCTCTACGACCAGCACACTTACCAGAACCGGCTGTGCTTCCTCACCGGTCAGCGCGCCTTCGATTCGCTGCTCGAAAGCGCGCGGGAATTGAAGGCCATCAATCAGATCATCCAGGAGATGCACGAGGAAGGCACCCCCGACGGCAACCCGCAGATGCAGCAGGCGCGTGAGCAGCTTCTGCCGCGGTTTCTGACGCGGTTCCACAGCGCGATCCGGGAGACCTTCACCACGCTGTACTACCCGACGCAGCACCGGCTCGCGACGGTGGACTTCCTGATGGAGTTCCGCGACAACCGCTACAACGGCGAGGAGCAGGTGCGTGCGGCCCTGGCGGGGAAGCAGAAGTACACCACGGACATCGCCGGCGAGATCTTCCGCAAGAAGGTGGAGGCTCGCCTGTTCACCCAGCAGTCGATGCCTTGGACGGAGATCAGGCACCGCGCCGCGACCTCGCCCGTGTGGCAATGGCATCGCCCCGACGCCCTGGAGCGGCTGAAGGCCGACTGCCTGCACAAGGACCTGTGGCGCGAGGAAGGCAACTACGTCAACAAGGGCCCCTTTCCCAAGCCGGCGTCCACGGTACGCATCCAGGAACTGGATCGCGACGACGAGACCGGAGTCGCCACGCTGCGCCTGCGGCCGGTGAACGGCGACACGCTGTACGCCGAGGTCGGCGCCGTCGCCACGCCGGCGTCGGGCAGGCTCGACCCAGCGGATCCGTTCGAGACCGCGGATCTGCGCGTGTCCTTTCTGGCGGTGGACTTGACCGGGCAGCACGAAACCGGCGAGCCGGTGGAGTGGACCAACCGTATCACGCTGAGGTCCCGGCAATACGCGGACGGCGAGGCGGCCATGGTCGAGATTCGCGCGGCCCCGCCGGGGACGCCGATCCGCTACACCACCGACGGCTCCGACCCGAAAGTCTCGGGCGGCATCTACGAAGCTCCGTTTGCCGTACCCCAAGGCAGTCGTGTGGTGCTTGCCGTAGCCGAGAAGGGTGGCATCGCCTCCGACCTGCACAGCCGCGAAATCGTCGAGGAGCCGGTCGACCGACCGATCGATCCGGACGCGCCTGCCGCGTGGACGCCGGCTGACGGTCTCGAATTCACCGCCACTCGATCCGCCTACGACTTCATCGCCCGTCTGAAGAAGCACGCGGAGCGGGTCGGCGGTCTGCGCATCACCATCCAGTCCGAAGGGTCCGGGAGCGGAGACGCTCAGACGTGGGGTGAACTCAGCCTTTCCGACGACGTCGAGCTGACCGGCGACGACTTGGAACGCATCATCGAAGCGCTGCGCCCGCTGGTCGCTGGCGGCGACGTCGCCATCGGCGCCAAGCGCGTGCGCTACGAAACAGGCCAGCGCTTCCTCGACTACATCGCCGAAGCCAAGTCGCGCTACGGCCGCGACGACGTGACGCCGTGAAGACGGCCCAGCGTGATCGGCCGCGGGGTTTCGGCTTCCAGCCCGAGGAATCGGAGCACCACTTCGTCGTCACGATACCGGGCCGCCGGCGCGACGACGTGCTGATCGCCGAACACCTGAGCTTCGCGCCGAGCGGCGACTACGCGCCGGCGTCGCTCGGCGTCGGCATGCAGGACGGCAAGCTCCGCGTTGCCTTGGCGCGGATGAAGTGGGATGCAATAGCCGACCCGGCGCGCGTCGAGTTCAACCGCCGGCTGAAGAAGCACGGGCTGCCGACGGCGCGGTGGAAGCGCGGCGACAATCCGATGGCGCGCCTGCTCGGCAAGGAACTGACGCTGCTGGCGTGGGCGGTCGAGGACGCGGACCCGGCGCTCATCCCCACCGCCGTACGGAACTGGCAGGGACTGGCGCCGGAAGAACGCTGGTGGCTGTTTACCATGACCAACGCGGCCACCGGCCATGCCCTGCACGGTCGCAACCGGGGCTGGCGCAAGGCCGTGCGCTTCGCCCTCACGGAGAACCCGGTCAACGACGACAGCCGTGAGCGCCAAGCTGACCTGTTCCGACTGGTCGCGGCAGACCACGAGGACCGGCCCAACGGCCACGGTCGCCGGACACAGGCTGCCGCGACGCCGCGGCCGACGTGAGGATGGCGGCTGCGTATCCCGAACTCAACTTCGACGAACCGGCGCTTGCCGCGGAGCGGCCCAGTTTCATCGAGACCCAATTCCCGGTCTCCCTGCTGTCGAAGGAGAGCTACAAGGAGCGGAAGGCCAACTACAGCCAGACGCTGACCGGCCTGGGCAAGTGGTGGGGCCGAAAGCCGCTGATCCTGGTGCGCGCGGTGATCCTGGGCCTGCTCCTGCCGGCCTCGGGCGACCCGCAGAGAGACCGAGAGACGTTTCTGACGCTGCTCACGATGGATGCCGACGGACTGCGGCGCCGGAAGAACCGGAACATTCCGTTGCCCGAAGTGTACCGGCGGCTCGACGATGATGAACGTAGGGCTTGGTTCGCCGCCGAAGTGGACGTGGGCCGGCTCAGGCTCAAGAAAGGCACCACCGCCGAGCAGCGACGACTATTACAGCTTCTGGTGTTCGACCGGCTGAGCTACGACGAGAAGCTCACCTATTGCGATCGTCCCGAGCAGATCGACGGCCCTTCGCCTGCCGGGTGGGAGGCGGTCAACGCCCACCTCGGCACGAGCGCCGCCAGCCTGCCCGAGCTAGTTCGCGAGCTGGGCATGCGCCGGTTCGGGCGGGTCCCGCGCGTAGGTGACGCCTTCTGCGGCGGCGGCAGCGTCCCGTTCGAGGCGGCACGTATCGGCTGCGACGCATACGGCTCCGACCTGAACCCGGTGGCGGCGCTCCTCACTTGGGGCGCGCTCCACCTAGTCGGCGGCGGAAAGGAAACTGCCGCTGCTGTGCGGAGTGCTCAGGCGCGGGCCTTCGGCGCGGTCGATCGACAGATCACCGAGTGGCGCATCGAGCACAATGAGGCCGGCTGGCGCGCCGATGCCTTTCTCTACTGCACGGAGACACGATGCCCGGAGTGCGGCTGGATGGTGCCGCTGGCGCCAAGCTGGGTGATCGGCGAGAAGACCCGCACCGTAGCCGAACTCGATCCGCAACCGGCGGAGCAGCGCTTCGCCATACGCATTCGTTCAGGCGCGACTCCCGCGTCGATGGCCGCCGCCCGACGAGCCGGCACGGCGCGGCAGTCACGACTGATCTGCCCCAATCCGAACTGTGGCGCTTCCACGCCCATGGCGGCGGTCCGCGGCGATCAGCGGGGCGAGGGCGGTCGGGGGTACGGGTTGCGGCGCTGGGAGAGCGGCGATCTGCACCCGCGGCCCGACGACGTGTTCCAGGAGCGTCTGTACTGCGTGCGCTGGCGGCTGCCGCGCCTGAGCGAACTGCTGTGGGCGGAGCAGAAGAAGGACGCGCAGCACGCGCCGCTACCGGACTCGGTGCCGCTGGAACACGCCATCGGCGAACTGGGGGCCCTCCTTGATCCTGACGGTCTCAGAGAGCTTGTCCGCCTGCGCAAGCGCGACTGGCCGGCCGAAGACGACGCGCTCGCCGCCGCGCGCCGTGACCTGCAGGACGCGCGACGGAACTCGGTCGCGCGCGAGGTGGCACCTCTGCGAAGCCGCGTGAGCGACCTCGAAGCCACCTGGAAGCGGCGTGAGGCGCTGGTCGCCGCGTTGACGAAGGCGGTGCCCGAAGCACTCTACCGGGACGTGCGGGCGGACGATCTTGAGCGGGAGGCCGCGGTACTCGCGTTGCTGCAAGAGGATGTTGCCGACTGGCAACGACGGGGATTCCTGCCCGGCCGCGCGATTGCGCCGGGAGCGAAGACGAACGAACTCATCCGTACACGCGGATGGACCTATTGGCACCACCTGTTCACCCCCCGCCAGTTGCTCACCAACGGGCTGCTGCTCAAGCAGGCGGAGACAGCCGAGACGGAGAGCGAGCGGGTGGCCCTGCTGCTTGGCGTGGCCCGTTGCGCCGACTGGAACAGCAAGCTGTCGAGGTGGTGGACAGACAGCGGCCACGAGAAAGTCATCCAGACGTTTAGCAATCAGGCGCTGAACACACTGGTGACCTTCGGCACTCGTGGCCAAATCGCCTTGTCAGACTCATGGTTCTTGCATTGCCGCCCGGATCATCTTGAGGGAACGACCGCCGTATCTGCGACGGATGTGCGCGCCGTCGACTGTCGCGCTGACTTCTGGATTACGGACCCGCCCTATGCGGACGCGATCAACTATCATGAGCTGTCCGAGTTCTTTCTGGCGTGGTACGAGAAGGCACTGCCGGCGCAGTTCCCGGAATGGTACGCCGACAGCAAGCGCGCGCTCGCGGTTCAAGGCGCCGGAGGAGCGTTTCGTCGCGCCATGGTTGAGAGTTACCGTAACCTGGCAGCACAGATGCCTGATGGGGGTATGCAGGTCGTCATGTTCACCCATCAGGATGCCGCCATCTGGGCCGACCTGACGCTGATATTGTGGGCTGCGGGCCTTCGGGTAACCGCGGCCTGGACCATCGGCACCGAAACTCCCTTTGGCGTGAAGGAAGGCAACTATGTCCAGGGTACCGTGCTCATGGTGCTGCGCAAGCAGACCACGGAAGACACCGCGTTTCTCGACGAAATAATGCCGGAAGTAGCAGCCGAGGTCGAGCGCCAGCTTGAATCGATGCGTGACCTGGACGACCGCGATGCGCCGAACTTCTCCGACGCCGACTATCAGCTCGCCGCCTACGCTGCCGCGCTCCGCGTGCTGACGACCTACCGCACCATCGAAGACGTGGACGTAGCTTACGAGCTGTCGCGCGAGCGCGGGCGCAGCGAAACCAACCCGCTTGCGCGCATCATCGAAGACGCGGTGCGGACGGCGAGCAACTTCCTGGTTCCCGCCGGGCTGCCGCCCCACGTGTGGCGCAGCCTCGCGCCGGAGGAGAAGTTCTACCTCAAGGGGGTGGAGGTGGAATCACACGGCGACTTTCGCGCCGGCGTCTATCAGGAGTTCGCGCGCGGTTTCGGCGTGGCCGACTACCGCCGCGTACTGCAGACCGGCAAGGCCAACCAGACCCGGCTGAAGACCGCCTCGGAGCTGCAGGGCACCGACATGACCGACGCCGGTCTGCTGCGTCACGCCCTCTATGCCGTCTGGCGCGCCGCCGAATCCGGCAACGTCACGGACAGCCTCACGTGGCTGCGCACGGAGCTCGCCGACTACTGGCCGCAACGTGAGGCCCTGGGCGCCGTCCTGCGCTGCCTGGCTGCTCTGGACATCGATCACTGGCGCCCGGACGCCGCCGCCGCCCGCGTCGTGGCCGGCGCCGTGGAGAACGATCATGTCTGAGCTGGCCGCGCCGTTGCGCTACGTGCTGGAAACCACCGGATACCTGCGGAACGGCGTGCCGGCCGCGCCCAGTGTCGGTCTCGGCACCGACAATCACGTCCGGCTGCCCTCGTTCGCGCCTGACGTCTGGTGGCGAAGCGGCGCCGACACCCACCCCTGGACCGGCAGCGCCGATCTCAGGGTGTACTTCAAGTTCGTCGAAGAACCGGACGCCGTTCCGGTAGCGGAGTGGCACCGGGAGGTCTGGAACCAGGGCTTCTGCCCGCTGCTGTGGCTGGTATCGCCGCAGCGCATCGAGCTGTATAACGGCTTCGGCCGCCCGCGCCGAGCGGCGGACCCCGGAGAGAATAGACTTCGCCCTTTCCGTTTCGTGGACGAGGATCTGGCGAAACTCGATGCGTTCTGCGGTCGCTTGGCAATGGAGACCGGACAATTCTGGCGTCAGGCACCCGAGGTCAACCGAACGACGAGCGTCGACGGGCAGTTGTTGCGCGATCTCGACCACCTCGAACGGACGCTGGTCGACGACGGTCTCGGCAGAGACGAAACGCAGGGCCTCATCGGCCGATCCATCTTCGCGCAATACCTGATCGACCGCGAGATCGTCGACGAGAGCCGCCTGCGGCGAATCTGCGGTCAAAGGGATCTGACCGGTGTTCTGAGCGACCGAGAAGCCAGTGAACGGTTGTTCGACTGGCTGCGCGAGACCTTCAACGGCGACCTGTTTCCGCCGTCATCGGAGGCGACGCCCGACGACCGGCACCTGGAACAGGTAAGGGAGTTTCTCAGCGGCACGGACATGGAGACGGGGCAGCGAGCCCTGTTTCCCTATCGCTTCGACATCATCCCGGTCGAACTGATCAGCGCCATCTACGAGCAGTTCGTACACTCTGCGACCACCGACGCGGGCGATCTACCCAAAGCGGATTCCACCAAAGGCAAGGACGTCCACTACACGCCGTTGACCGCGGTCGCCCTCGTTCTGGATGAGATCTGTGATGGATTGACCGGCCACGAGAGCGTCCTCGACCTCACCTGCGGATCCGGCGTGTTCCTGGTCGAAGCGCTACGGCGACTGGTGCATCTCAAGTCCGGTGGGGCCGCGCCGACACGGGCGGCGATCAGGGAGACGCTGTACGGCCAGATTCGCGGTGTCGACATAAGCCCCGAGGCGGCTCGCATCGCGGCATTCAGCCTATACTTGGCGGCACTGGAGTTGGATCCCCATCCTCGCCGGCTCGATGGTCTTCGCTTCGATCCTCTGGTCGACCACACCATCCTGGTAGGCGACGCATTCGACGTGGACTTCGGGACGAGGAAGTTCGACCTCATCGTCGGAAATCCGCCGTGGAGCTATCGCGGACGCGCGGGGACCCGCGCCCGTCGCGCACGCAGTCCGAACGCTCCTCGGTCACCGCGTGGCGAAAGCCTCGACTTCCTTGCGCGGGCCACGCAGTTCGCCCACGAACGAACCAGGTTCGGCGTCATCTTGAGCGCGACGCCGTTCTTCAGCCGGAGCGCGACGGGACGCGCCGCCGTGCAGGGTCTGGTCGAGTCTCTCGAGCCCGTGACGCTGGTCAACTTGGCGGATCTCTCGAACTGGTTGTTTCCGCGGGCCAATATGCCGGCCATGGTGCTGCTCGCGCGGCACGGGGACCAGCGGGCGGATCGCATGACCCTGGTGCAGGCCCGATGGTCGCCGGCGGGGGAGCGAAGCCACGCTATCGAGATCGCGCCGTGCGACGTTACCACCCTGCCTCTGGCGAGTTGGCGGCGCAACCCGGGGTTGTTCAAGGCGGCGTTCCTCGGCCAGCGCCAGGATCTGCTGTTGCTCGACGATCTGTGGGAGAAACTCGAACCTCTCGATACGCGGCTCCGGGCACTCGGTACGGAGATGAAGACCGGAATGATACTCGGCAATCGCGGCGGCGACGCGCGATTCCTGAAAGGGTTTCCGTTTGCCAAGGGGCGCGACATCGCGCACTACCAAGTGCCAACCGCCCTGCAAGCCTTCGATCGGGACTACGCGGAGAGGCCGCGAGATCGGGCGACGTATCGCGCTCCTCTCGTTCTCGTCAAGGAGTTCTTGCTGAAAGGGCTGGAAGAAATGCCTCGCCCGATCGTCGCGGTCGCGGAGCGAGACACGGTCTACACCGACGCCCACTTCGGTGCGTCGTTTCGCGCCGCCCAACCTGACGCGGCATACCTCGTTGCCGGAATCCTGGGTTCCGCGCTGGCCACGTGGTACTTCCTGATGACCGGATCGGCGTTCGGGACCTGGATGCGTCGCGTGAAGCGCGCCGACATCGCTGCGTTGCCGGCGCCCGTTCTCGATCAGTCCCTGGTGTCGGAGCCCGGCGCGCGCGTCGTCCGGATCGTACGTGCCTTGCATGGCCGCCCGCCGGAGGAACGTGACTGGAAGTCGCTCGACGACGCCGTATTCGACCTGTACGGGTTGGACGACGAGGATCGCCTCGTGGTGCGGGATGGGTTGTTTCAAGCAAGCTGGCAGTGGCAGGAGGGGAGGCTCAACTCTGTCGAGCCGTCCAACGTGTCTGACCTGGAGGCATACGCGCGCGCGTTCCTTGCCACCATGGACGCGTGGCTGAGCGCGTCGAATCGCAGGCGGATGCGGGCTGAGATTTATCTTCTGCCGAAGTCTGCATCGTTCCGCGTGATCCGTTTCGCTCTGGAGGAGGCTCCCGGTCCGTCCCGCGAGGTGCAGGTAATCGACCCCGAGGGCGGGCTGAGTACGGTGCTGGCCAAGATCGGCGAGCGGACCGGGGTGCGCATCACGAACGAGCTGATCGGACTCCGCGATCTGCGTGTCCATGCAGAGGATGAAGTCTCGATCATCAAGCCGGCGGCGCGCCGCAACTGGGTGCGCGTTCAGGCGTTCGAAGACGCAGACCAAGTCGTGCAGGACAGCGTACATGGTGTCAGCCCCGCGTGATCCCGGAGTTCATGCGCAGGCGCCGCGGATTCGGCGGCCGATCGATCACCATCCAGCCGAGCAGGAGGGCCGACATTCTCAGGATCCTCAACGCTGGTTGGAGTCGAGCCCTGGCACGCCCCGAGGTCCGTCCCACGGCGCATGAAGTGGAATTGACCGGGCATCTCCTGGCCGGCATGAAAGGCGCGATAAACGAAGGCGTTGTTCGTTCTCACAAGAAGGTGTCGGTCCTGCCCGGTACGGAGTCGCGCTCCGATACCGACGTGATCCCCTCCGGACTCACGGACATCTCGATTCACTTGCGGGACATCCGCGAACGGAACCGGGACCATGGACCGCACGCCATCGTCGAGTGCAAGCGTGTTGCGGGAAGTGACTCGGCACTCTGCCGGCTCTACGTGGTCGAAGGGATGGACCGCTTCAGGACCGGGCAGTACGCCGACCGGCATGCCGTCGCATTCATGGTCGGATACACGCTGTCAGGCAGCGTCGAGGCGGTAGCCCGATGCATCAACCGGTACCTGTCCGGCCGCGGGCGCGGTGCCGAGAGGCTGGGCACCTGCACCGTGCTCGCCGCGCGATGGGCGCGCAGCAGCCGTCATCTCCGGCAGCCGCCGGTGCCGCCGATCGATCTTCACCACGCGTTCCTTGCGTTTCAGGCGGCTCCCTGAACTGCTCCGCAGATGCTCAATCGCTACTCGTCTCGCCGTCAGCCGCTCGACGCCGGCTTCCTGAACGCGCGGCTCGCTCGTGCCCGCAGCTACGACCGCATCGCCGGGTATTTCTCCTCTTCGATCCTGGAAGTGGCCGGCGAGGCGCTGGACTCCGTGCAGGGGCCGATCCGCGTAGTCTGCAACTCGGGGCTCGCGCGGGAGGACGTCGAGGTTGCCAAGGCCGCGCAGGCCGCCATGCGCCGCGAGTGGTGCGACTCCTGCCCGGAGCGACTCGGCGACGCCGCCAAGCCGCGCTTCAGACGGCTGTACGAGTTGCTGCGCTCCGGCAAGATCGAGATCCGCGTGTTGCCCGACGATGCCTTCGGCCTGATTCATGGCAAGGCAGGCGTGGTCACGCTTGCGGATGGGCGGCGTACGTCTTTCCTCGGTAGCGCGAACGAGACCGGGGCGGCCTTCCGCCTCAACTATGAACTGATCTGGGAAGACGACGCGCCGGAGGCGGTGGCGTGGGTGCAGGAAGAATTCGACGCGCTCTGGTCGTCGCCGTCGGCAGTGCGGCTTGCGGACTTCGTGGTCCAGGACCTGGACCGGCTGGCACGACGCGAGCTGGTGGGAAAGGTGAGCCACTGGCGGGAAGAGCCCGACCCCGCCTCGGTCGTGGTCGAGGCGCCGATCTATCGCAAGGAAGTCGGGTTGTGGGAGCACCAGAAGCACTTCGTGAAGCTCGCTTTCGACGCGCACCGTGGCCCGCACGGCGCGCGCTTCGTGCGGGCCGATCAGGTCGGGCTCGGCAAGACCCTGCAACTGGCGATGGCGGCGCAGCTCATGGCGCTCGTGGGCGACGAGCCGGTGCTGGTGCTGGCGCCGAAGGCGCTCCTGCAGCAGTGGCAGGACGAGCTCGACACGCTCCTCGGTCTGCCGTCGGCGGTGTGGGACGGACGTCAGTGGGTGGACGAGCACGGCGTCGAGCATCCCGGCGCCGGAGAGGAGTCCGTCCGCCGCTGCCCGCGCCGCGTCGGCATCGTCTCCACGGGACTGATCACGCGCGGCTCCGCCGTGGTGGATTTGCTGGCGGACATGCGCTTCGAGTGCGTCATACTGGACGAAGCGCATCGCGCCCGGCGGCGGCGCTATCGGCCGGGCCAGGCGAGCGACGCGCAACCGAACAACCTGTTGCGCTTCCTGAGGCGCATCTCGAAGCGTACGAAGAGCCTGCTGCTCGCGACCGCCACGCCAGTGCAACTCCATCCCATCGAGGCGTTCGACTTGCTGGAAGAGCTGGCGCAGGGTTCGGACGCGGTGCTCGGCTCCGCAGGCAGTCGCTGGCGCCAACCGCAGGCGTCGCTCGACCTGCTCATGGGCAAGGTCCCGCTGCCGACCGACCTCCACGCGCGTTGGGACTGGCTGCGCAATCCGCTGCCACCGCGCTCGGAAGGGAAGGACTTTCAGATGCTCCGCCGTTCGCTTTCGTTGGCGGACGAGGATGCCTACGCGCCGGGCGGCGCGGCGGACCGGCTGCGTCCGGCGGATCGGCAGCGCATCGAAGACGGGTTCCGGCGGTTCGTCGAGCACCACAGTCCATACCTGCGGAGCATCATCCTGCGTACCCGCGAGTACCTCGAAACGACGGCCGACCCGGAGACCGGTGAGCCCTACCTCACGCCCGTCCGCGTTCGACTCCACGGCGAAGCGCCCGCGGATGCGATCATGCTGCCGTCGTTCCTCGAAGACGCCTACGAACGCGCGGAGCAGTTCTGCCAGTTGCTCGGTCGGCGCGCGAACGCCGGCTTGTTCCGCACCATGCTGCTCCGTCGCCTGGGGAGCACGATCGAGGCGGGCCGCCTCACCGTGGGCCGGATCCTCGACGGCTGGCATGACCATGACGACGAAGAGGAGGATGAAGACGGCGGTGCTCAACTTCGCGCGCTGACCGACGAGGAACGGGGGGTGCTACTCAGGCTCGCGCAGGCGATGGAGGCGAACCTGGAGCGAGATCCGAAGTTGGCTGCCGTTACGCGCTTGCTCATAGACGACGCTTGGCTCGACCGCGGATGCATCGTCTTCAGCCAGTACTATGACTCGGTCTGGTGGCTTGCCAACCAGCTCACGCGCGAGCTGCCAGACGAGGGGATCGGCGTCTATGCCGGCACGAACCGATCCGGCGTGATGCGCGGCGGTGCGTTCGCGCGGAAGCAGCGGGACGAACTCAGGGACGCCGTGCGCCGGAACGAAGTCCGGCTGCTCCTCGGTACCGACGCGGCTTCCGAAGGACTGAACCTGCAACGCCTTGGCACGCTGATCAACCTGGACCTGCCGTGGAATCCGTCCCGCCTTGAACAGCGCAAGGGCCGTATCCAGCGTATCGGACAGCTCCGGCCGGTAGTCGACGTGTACAACATGCGCTACGCCGGGTCGGTGGAGGATCGCGTGCACGAGCTCCTGTCCGAGCGGCTGGAGAGCATTTCCCGCCTGTTCGGCCAGTTGCCCGACACGCTGGAAGACGTGTGGGTGCAGGTCGCGCTGGGTCAGGCAGAAGAGGCGAAGCGCACCATCGACGCCGTCCCGCAGCAGCACCCCTTCGAGCTTCGTTACCGCGAAGTCCGCCACGTCGACTGGGAGTCGTGCGCCCGCGTGCTCGACGACGCGGCGCGGCGTGAGACCCTGACGCACGGCTGGCAATCCGCTCGCAGGGACGCAGGGTGGACGTGATGCGATCGTCGTACACTGCGGGCGCCATGGCTGACGTGCCCATCGTGCAGATGCTCACCGGCTTCGGAATCACCGCTGCCGAGTCGCAGCAGAAAGCCCGGATCGCACTGGTGGAGGCGGGGATCATTTCCGGCCGGCCCAACCGTGCCAACATCGCCGTCGACAAGACCGAGCGCGCCCGCGCCGGTCTGACGGATGCCTTTCTCTGGCACTGCGGTCACGGCGACTGCCGATCTCGGGCTCTTGACGGCGGCGCCGGCCGGCCGACGCTGCTGGTGGAGCAGGTCTCCTGCGCCGTCTGCGGCGGTTCGTCGGACCGTAGCGCGCTGGCGCGCATGGCGGCGGCAATGGCGAAGGCGGGACGATCCCGCATCCTGGTCGTCGGCGGCACGCCTGCCAAAGAGCGGGCGCTGCGGCAGGAAACGGGCGTGGAGTGGCGGTTCGTCGACGGCACGGCGGCGCCGCATGAACGTTCGCTCCGCAGTCAACGTCAATGGGCGGACATCATCGTGATCTGGGCCAGCACGCCCCTTAAGCACCGCGTCTCCAGGCACTTCGAGGGCAGGGGAGACGACCGGGTGATCACCGTCGGCCGGCGCGGCATCGCGGCGCTGGCCGAAGCGGTCATCGCGTACCTCGCCTGACTCCGCGAATGTCGGTCCTGCTGGTCGTCGTGGTCGCCGCCGCCGCCATCGGCGGCGTCTCGTTTCTGTTGAAGTTCATGCTCACCCGGGGGATCCGCCACGTCGAGAACGTGATCAACACCGCCATCGGCGACACGACCGACATCGTCAACGACCAGGCGCTGCCGGAGCGTTGGCACCGCGAGGTGACGAGGTCGGTACGGCGTCACCCGGACGAGCGCCGCGGCGAGGCCGCAAAGCGGCTGGTGCTGCAGCGGCTGGACCGGCTGATCGCACAGGTCGAGCGCGGCACCGTCATGCAGGGCGAGACGCGGGACTTCGCGATGGAGCGGCTGCGCGAGGTCCGCGAGCTCTGGGCGGAGCTCGGCTGGCCGGAGATCGCGGCGGCCGTCGCGCCCCGGTCGTCCGCCGAACCCGAGGAGGGGGATGAGGCGGAAGGTGAGCCGTAGGCCGAAGTCGCTCAGCGTCCCGGCAATCCCGGGAGAGGCCGCCACTCCTCCGCTTCGTTCCAGAGCTCATTCGCCGGTATGTTTCTGTTTGTTGGCCGTGACTGACGGAGGTTTCAACAGTAGAATCCGGCCGGGCAGCAGCACTTCTGGAGAGCTTCACTCACACCACTTCCCACACCAATGATTGCATGTAATCATCCATCTGTGCGTTGAAGGTACTCATGGCACGCCATGGTCAGTCGCAGCCCATCGGATGAATCGGTGCAGCGCCTCCGCGTACGTTGGTGGCCATGCGAAGTGCAACTCTATTCCGGGAGGTAGCCGCCAATGGCAATCAAGTTCCAGAGTGTGACCATAGAACGATTCAGGGCATTGCAAAGCTTTTCGGTCGACGGTATCGGACGCGTTAATCTCATTACTGGAAAGAACAACACCGGAAAGTCATCGTTTCTCGAAGGATTGCGGGTCGTCACAACGGATGCGGAGCTCGGGGCTCTACAAGAGATGCTGAGGGCTCGCGAGGAGTACGCCGATCTCTCGGACGATCCATCCGAACGTCGCGCAACTCAGTATCTGGTCTCGGCACTATTCCACGGGTTTCCGGATCTGTCGATGAAAACTGAGCCACTGGTCATTTCAACGACTAGAGGCAGTTACGAAGCGAATGTATCCCTCTCCGTGAGCTGGTTCTCCCGAGACCGGAACAGTGAAGGCAACCTTCAGTTTACCGAGCGTGCCCCTGACGACCCTGAGGGATCCGCATCTCTGGTCATTACGTCTTCCGGGAGCGTCCGAGTGTATGTGCTCGACGATCTTCGCGATCGCTGGAGCCTCAGATCACGCCGTTCCAAGTCGTCAGGTATTGGATGCTGCTTTGTGGACCCCTACAGCGGCGGAAGAACCACAGAACTTGGAGAGTTATGGGATGGAATCGCGCTTACCGATAGTGAGGGCGTCGTCGTGGACGCTCTCCGCGTTATCGATCCCCATGTCGCAAAGGTCACAATGGTTGGCGGAGACGGTGTTCGTGGTAGACGTAGAGCCATCGTGCGTACCGCCAAGATTGCCAGCCCCGTTCCGCTTCGTTCGTTCGGCGACGGTATGAATCAACTGTTCAGCATCATACTCAACTTGGTCAACTCCCGAGACAAGCTCCTGTTGATTGACGAATTCGAGAATGGACTGCATCACTCTGTACAGTTGGATGCTTGGCGCATCGTATTCCGGTTGGCGCACAGCCTCGACATTCAAGTATTCGCCACTACCCATAGTTGGGACACGATCGAGACATTCCTAAAGGCCGCGTAACTATTCAGGCGTAGTGGCAGCCCATGGGTCAGCGTAACCACGACCTGAAGATTGTAAGTTGTCTCGGGCGCTGTACGTGTTCGGCATTGCTGGTCTATTCTCGCGGTCGGGAGGGGCGCAATGGACGCGAGCTTCAAGCTCACGCGCCAAGAGATAGGTGCGGCCTACGATGCTGGCCGAGACGCGGTCATCGCGTTGATCGAGGCTCTCATCGAGCGTTACGAGCAGCGGATCACGGCGCTGGAGCAGGAACTCCAGGAACTGAAGAAGGACAGCCACGACAGCGGCAAACCGCCGTCGCGAGACAGCTTCGAACGCAAGCAACACAGCCGCACGGCCTCTCGCCGGCAGCGAACCGGAAAGCGTCACGGGGGTCAGCCGAACCATCCTGGTGCGACCTTGAGCCAGAGTGAGCATCCCGACCTCGTCACCGTGCACGCGGTGGACCGGTGCGGCTGCGGACGATCGCTGGCCGACGAGCCGGTGGCCGACTACGAACGTCGGCAGGTGTTCGAGGTGCCGCCGCTGGCGGCGCAGGTCACCGAGCACCGCGCCGAGCGCAAACGCTGCCCGGACTGTGGGAAGACCGCGGTGGCCACATTCCCTGAGCCGGTCCGGCAGCCGGTGCAGTACGGCGAGCGGCTGCAAGCGGTGGCCGCATACCTGAAGAACTACGGGTTGCTACCGTATCAGAGGGCGGCCGAGTGGTTCGCGGACCTGTTCTCGATCCCGATCAGCGTCGGCACGTTGGTGAACATCAACGCCACCTGCGCCGAGCACTTGGCGGGCGTCAGCGAGATGATTCGTGAAGCGATCGGCGGCCAGCCGGTGGTCGGCTTCGATGAGACCGGGATGAGCGTCGACGGCCACCTGCGGTGGCTGCACGTGGCGAGCACGGAGCGGCTGACCCACTACGCCGAGCACGCGAAGCGGGGCAAGCAGGCCGGTGAGGACATCGGCATCTTGCCGAACTTCGCGGGGATCGCGCTGCACGATCACTGGCAGAGCTACTTTCGCTATCAGTGTGGGCACGCGCTGTGCAACGCCCATCATCTGCGCGAGCTGACGTTCGTCGAGGAACAGTACCGCCAGCCGTGGGCGGGCGAACTCAAGGAGTTGCTGCTGAGGATGAACGCTGCGGTGGACCGTGCGCAGCAGCAGGGACGCCGGCGGCTGTACCGGCCTGAGCGCCGACGATTCGCCGCCGAGTACCGCAGGATCATCAACGCTGGGCTGGCCGCCAATCCGCCGCCGCCTCCGGCGCCACCCGGTACGCCCAAGAAGCGGGGCCGCAAGAAGCAGAGCAAGCCGCGCAATCTCCTGCTCCGGTTGGCCGGCCGCTGGCGATCGGTGCTCGCCTTCATGTACGACTTTCGCGTACCGTTCACCAACAACCAAGCCGAACGAGACCTGCGCATGATGAAAGTTCAGCAGAAGATCTCAGGCACGTTCCGCAGCGCTGAAGGTGCAGCCGCCTTCTGCCGGACCAGAGCCTATATCTCCACGATCCGCAAGAACGGCGGCAACGTGCTCGACGCCCTCAGGTCCGTCTTCGAAGGCCGCCCCATGATCCCTCCCTGCCTCAGACCGTCCGCCACGGCTGAATAGTTACAAGGCCGCGCGAGAGACCCCAGACACGGGTGTGCTGATACGCATGACTCGCAGAGGTGAGGACATCATTCCCACAGTATTCACTGAAGACGAGGTTGCCATCGCGACTCGGGAACGCATTGAGGTCCGCTGACGTGGGTGCCAAGATCCTTCTGGTGGAAGGCCCCACGGACGAGCATGTGCTGAAGCACATCTGTGGGAGTCATGGCGTTCCTCACCTTGACGAAGTGAACCCCCATGGTAGCGTCAACAACCTCCTTGAAAGCATCCCGGTCCAGCTCCGGGCGTCAAGCGATGAAGGCGATGTCGTGGGCGTGGTCATCGACACAGATGACAACTTGCCTCACCGTTGGCGGTCGATAAAGGAGATGCTCGTCGAGACCGGATATGAGGGTGTGCCTGACCAACCTGCGCCGGATGGAACGGTTCTCGACCCTCCTCCGCAAGCTCTTCTGCCGCGAGTAGGCATCTGGATGATGCCGGACAACCAGATGAAGGGAATTCTGGAGACCTTTCTCACGTCCATGATTCCGAAACCAAACGCACTGTTCGATCATGTTGAGGCGAGCGTTGCAGCCATCCCCGACTCCGAGAGACGATTCACACCAGTAAAGAAACCGAAGGCGATCATTCACACGTGGCTCGCGTGGCAAGAAGACCCCGGAATGCCACCGGGATTGGCCATCACTGCGCACTATCTCGATGCGAACGTTGCCGAGGTCGACTCTCTGGTTTCCTGGCTGAATCGGTTGTTCTTTTGGCGATAGCTCTCGGACGTACCGCTTCAAGACGGACCTCAAGATCCACACGGGCCGAGCTACCACTTCTCCCCGCCGCAAGGAGTCGGGGTAGATGCCCGGCCGGCACGATTCACCACACGGGCGTGTATCGCGTGACCGGCCTGTCGGCCGTGGTCGTGCTCCTGGGAGCGTGTGTCATTGGGGGGAGAAGCAACCCCACGTCGGATCCGTTTACTCTGAATAGCGCGGCTGTAGCCGACGACATGCTCACGGTCAGCGTGTCGTATGCCGGCGACGGCAACGGGGATCGTTGTCTGGCATGGATAACCGAGCAGCACTCGTTCGATCTCAGCGGCGTCGAGGCGCGGTGGCGAGAAGCCTACCGGCAGGAGTCAGGCGTCGTACAACTACGGCTCAGGGATGCTGTCGACGCCGAAGCGCTCCTCTATCGATTCTGATCTGCCCGCGACGGATCGACGGGTCAGCTTGAGCGCCGGTCTCAACTGACCGGCAGTCCCAGGGACGGCACATCGGCGGTGGCGCCGTGCGCCGGCAGCCTGCCGATGCGGGTGCCCTCGTAGCCGATCTCCAGCTCCGCGTCCTCCACGGTCAGCGGCAGCTCGTCCGCGGTGCGCTGGTTGCGCCGGCTGGCGCGCACGGTGAAACGGTTCACCCCGGCGCGCGGCGGCGTCGCGCGCAGATCGTAGATAAACCAGGCCGTCCGCGGGTCCTGCCGTACGCCCGGCTCCATCGGATTGGCCAGCGGCAGCGCCCTGGCACCGTCCGGGCCCTCCATGCGCACCTCCAGCTCGTCCGCGATCGTCGGGTTGGCCACGTGCAGGAGCAGGCGGACCGAGTGGACCACGTCCCCTGTTCCGGCCACGTCGTCGGCGATGTCGAAGGTCAGCGGCGCCGGATCGCCGGTGATGGTCAGGGGCAGAGAGCGCTCCGTTTCCAGGCAGTTGGGAAAGGACGTCGTCGAGCGCATCACCAGGTAGCGCTTGTCCCGGTAGCGCAGCCGCTCGGGATCGGAGATCTCGTCGAGAGCGGGCACCAGGTCCTGGTCATAGGTCGGCAGGGTCCCGAACCAGTTGAACACGTACAGGCCGTCGACGCCCGCGCGGTGGTGGCGCGCGGCCATGCCGCGCACCATGTCGAGCGACATCGGCGTCATCAGCGGCGGGTCGTACCACCAGCGGTTGTGGCCGTCGTTGTGGCCGGCCATGTAGCCCTCCTCGATCGCGGCCATCAGGTGCACGGGCGAGCTCCCGGCCAGCGCCACCCACTCGGCCGCGTCGTGCTCGAAGTCCTGCGGGAAGAACGGCGAGGTCACCACGATGTCGACCAGGTGGTCGTCGATCCAGTCGTCGATGTCGATCCCCAGGCGGCGGGTGCCGTCCAGGGTCGGGGGCAGGCGCACGGCGAGCCCGATCTCCCGGCCCTTGGTCCGCCCGATCTCGTCCAGTCCGGCGCGCGTCTCGCGCACCATCTGCGTCAGCAGGTGGGCGTTGCGCCGCTCCTCCCCGAAGCGGAAGTAGCCGGGGATGCGGATGAAGTCGAACACGAAGCCCGCGCAGTCGTAGCGCTCGCACACCTCCAGGGCGATGTCGCGCCGCAGGGCGCGCACCTCCTCGTGCGCGAAGTCCTGCATCCAGGTCAGGGCCGACTGGGTCGCGGGGTGGTCCTTCCAGCCGGCGGCGCCCTCCTTGCCGATCAATAGGTCGGTGCGCTCCTCGTAGAAGCGGCTGCCGCCGAGCCGGTAGACCTTTCCGTCGGAGACGTGGTGCCAGTCGTTCATGCTCAGGCGGAACCAGAAGTCGATGCCCAGCCGCTCTGCCGCCTCCACCTGCAGGCCGAGCGGATCATGGCCGGCCGCCCAGGTCCGCTTCAGGTTCTCGGCGTGGCGCCAGTAGCGGACGTCGCCGAGCGTGGCGCCGCGCTCGTAGCGCTCCACCAGGTACTCCATGCGCGTCTTCTGCGACGGGAACGCGGTGACGTAGCCGGCGTCGGGGCCGATCCCCTCCGTACAGGCGTCCACCGGGGTCCCCACGAAGTACCCGAGGTGTCCGGCCCCGTGCATCTCCGGCGCCATCGGCGGGTTGTACATGGACTCGTAGGGGTGGTTCTGGTCCCACATGATGCGGTAGCGGCGCGCGAGCCGCCCGGTCGGTTTCTTCATTCGTTCTCCTCCCCTGCGGGCCGCATTGCGGTGCAACCGTAGCCGCACGGCGGCTTGCCGGTCGAGTTGCCCTCGTCCGGGGCCTCCTGCATCATCGGCCGTGCTGCCGGCAGACGGAGGTGACACGGCCCATGAAGACGACGCCCGACGGACTGATTCCGATCGTCGACACGCACCAGCATCTCTGGGACCTGGAGCGGCTGAACCCGCCGTGGCTGAGCCAGACACCGCCCGTGATGCAGCAGAGCTACACCATCGACACCTACCTGCGCGAGGCGCAGGGCACCGGCATCGAGCGGGCGGTCTACATGGAAGTCGACGTGGCCGTGTCCGACCGGCCGCTCGAGCGCGAGCTGGTCGCCGGGCTGTGCCTGCGGCCGGAGGTGCCGACCGCCGCGGCGGTGTTCTCAGGCTCCGTCGACTCGCCCGATTTCGCGAGCGAGCTGGCGTCGATACGGCAGCAGGAGTCGTGCCGCGGCATCCGTCACCTTCTGCACCCCCCGAGCTCCCCGCCCGGCACACTGCTCTCGGACGGATTCGCCGCGGGGCTGGCGCTGCTGGCGGATGCGGGCCTGCTGTTCGACATCTGCATCCGACCGCGAGAGGTCGGCGATGCCGTGGAGGTCGCGCGGCGCTGCCCGCGCAACACCTTCATCGTCGACCACTGCGGCAACGCCGATCCCCTGGTGGTCGCAGGCAGGACCGGGCCGTCGGACGACGAGGTGTACGGCCACGACCGGCAGCAGTGGCTGGAAGACATCGCCGCGCTGGGCGCCCAGCACAACGCGATCTGCAAGATCTCCGGCATCGTGGCCCGCGGCGGGCCCGGCTGGACGGCGGAGGACCTGGCTCCGACCGTCGATCACTGCATCGACTGCTTCGGCGAGGACCGCATCGTGTTCGGCAGCGACTGGCCGGTGTGCGTGCCCGCCAGCCCGCTGGCGGGCTGGGTCACCGCGCTGCGGAAGATCGTCAGCCGGCGGCCGGAACGGCTGCAGCACAAGCTGCTGCACCAGAACGCCGAGCGCATCTACCGCCTGCCGTGATCCGCAGGCGGCCGGGGTGATCGAAGCGGAGCGTCACCGGATCCGCGCCGAGCTGCTGGCCGCTGCCCCAGAACACGTGGTGGCGGCGGTCGAGGCCCATGCCGCCGAGGCTGAGCGCACGCTTGCCCGATCCGCGCCCGCCACGCGGGAAGCACTGCTCGCCGGGGTCGCCGCGCTGGCCATCGATCTACGCTCGGCGTGGCTGCTGTGGGCACGCCATCCGGAAGATGGGGCAGGCGAGGCCGCGGCGGCTGCGTCGCACCACCTGTGCCGGCTGCTCGACCGGAACGGACGCTCGGACCTGAGCGACGCGGTGCGCTCGGAGGCCGCGTCGATCCAGGCGAGCAATCTGGCGCGCCTGGCGCGCATGACCGCTGCGGGCAGGCGCGCAAACCCTTGGGGCAACGACTCGCCGCAGGAGCTCGACTGGGCGCTGCGGCGGGGCGCGGTGCTGGTGACCACCAACCCGATCATGATCGAGGCGGCGTGCCGCGCAGCGCCGGAGCGGTGGGACCCGGTTCGGGACACGATCGTGAAGGACACCGCGATCGAGCCTGCGCGCCGCGCCACCGAGCTCGCCCTGCGCTTGGTCGCCGGCGTCGCCCGCGAGCTGAGGCCGATCTTCGTTGCCAGCGGCGGTGCGTACGGCTGGGTTACGTATCAGGTCGACCCTCGTGATGCCGGCGATGCCGCGTCGATGATCGACGAGGCGGCGTACGTGCACGATCGGCTGTCGGCCGAGCTCGGCGCCACGCCCAACGTGCGCTTCAAGCTTCCGGGGACCGAGGCGGGGCTCGACGCCTGCGCCGTCCTGGCCGCACGGTCGATCGGCCTGGTGATCACCGCGAGCTGCTCGGTGGCGCAGCACTTTGCGTTTGCGGACGTCCTGGAGCGGCGCGCACCGGACGCTCGTACGGGGCCGGCGGGGCTGCTGGTGATGATGAACGGCCGGCTCGACGAGACGGTCGCCGCCGAGCTTGAAGCGGCGGGGGACCCTGACCCGGAGTCAGTCGCGCGTTGCGCGAGCGCAGCGATCACGCGCCGGTCGTACGCGCTGCTCCGTGAACGCGGCCGTCGCCGCTCCGCGCTGCTGGTCGCATCCATGCGCGGACCGTGGAACATCGACACCGCGATCACCGCCGGCCCGGAGCCGGTGTACTTCTCCTGCTTCCCGGACCGGGCGCGCGCCTATGACGCGGAGCCCCGTCCGCTCCTCCCCGGCATCGACGATCGGGTCGGCAGCGACGTCCTGGACCGGCTCGCGCGCAGCCGCAGCTTCCGGCTGGCGTTCGAGCCGGACGCGATGCAGCCGGCACGATTCGCCGACCAGCCGACGGTCGCCGCCACCCTCACGTCGTTCGCCGAGGCCCGCGATGCGCTCGATCGCTACACCATGAGCCCGACGCGGGTTTGACCGGCGGCGCGACCGCCGACCATCATCCGCTCTGAACATGGGGTCCTACATCATCCGGCGCCTGTTGATCATGGTCCCGACGGTGGCGCTGATCGCCGTGCTCACCTTCATCGTGGTGGAGCTTCCGCCCGGCGACTACGCCAGCCGGGTGGCCGAGGCGATGGAGCAGCGCGGGGAAAACATCGACATGGAGTACATCCAGGCGATCCGCGAGCTGTACCGGCTGGACGACCCCACGTTCGTGCGCTTCTTCAGATGGCTGGGCGGTTTCATGACCGGCGACATGGGCTACTCGATCGAGTACCGCATGCCGGTGAGGAACGTGTTCGCGGAGCGCTTTCCCATCACGATCCTGCTGTCGATCGCCTCGATGCTGTTCACCTGGGCGGTGGCATTCCCGATCGGCCTCTACTCTGCGGTGCGCCAATACTCGTTCGGCGACTACTTCTGGAGCGTGGTGGGCTTCTTCGGGCTGTCGGTCCCCAACTTCCTGCTGGCGCTGGTGCTGATGTTCTACTCGGCAAAGTACTTCGGCGGCGCCATCGGCGGCCTGTTCTCGAAGGAGTTCGAGGATGCCGCCTGGAGCATTCCGAAGGTCGTGAACCTGATGAAGAACCTGGCGATCCCCGTGATCGTCATCGGCACGGCCAGCACCGCGGGGCTGATCCGCATTCTGCGCGCCAACCTGCTGGACGAGCTGAAGCGGCCCTACGTCGAGCTGGCGCGCGCCAAGGGGCTGACCGAGCGGCGCCTGATCGTCAAGTACCCGCTGCGCATCGCCATCAACCCGTTCCTGTCGGGCGCCGGCAGCATCCTGCCGGGACTGATCTCGGGCGCCGTGATCACGGAGATCGTGCTCGACCTGCCCGCCATGGGTCCGGTCTTCCTGCGCGCGATCCGCGCGGAGGACATGCAGTTGGTCTCGAGCTACATGCTGATCCTGGGGATCCTCACCGTCATCGGCACGCTGCTCTCGGACCTGTTGCTTGCGGTGGCCGACCCGCGGATTCGCTATGAGTAGCGCCCCGGCCGACGCCCTGGCGCCCGTCGCGCCCGAGCGCCAAGTCTACGACGCCAGCCAGTGGAAGCTGATGCGGATCGCCTTCTTCAAGCACCGGCTGGCGGTGGCCGGGGCGGCGATCGTGGCCCTGGGGTATTTCACGCTGGCTTTTGCCGAGTTCCTGGCTCCCTACGACCCGACGCGTGGCGCCTACGTGTCGCCGATGCAGTCCAATCAGCTCATTCCGCCCAGGCTGCCGCGCATCCTCAGCCCGGAAGGCGTGCTCACGTGGCCGTACGTGCATCCGCTCGTGGAGGCGCGCGATCCGGTGACCCTGCGCGTCACCTACGAGGAGGATCGCAGCGTCAGCTATCCGATCCGCCTGTTCGTCCATGGCGAGCCTTACAAGATGTGGGGGCTGTTCTGGTCCGACGTGCACTTGTGGGGGGTGGACGGCGACACGCGCCTGAACCTCCTGGGCACCGACCAGAAGGCGCGGGACGTGTTCTCGCGGGTGCTGTGGGGTACGCGCATCTCGCTCAGCATCGGGCTGCTGGGGGTGCTGGTCACCTTCTTCCTGGCGATCATCCTGGGCACCGTGTCCGGGTATTACTCGGGAGCGGTCGACACGCTGATCCAGCGCGTGATCGAGGTGATCGTCAGCGTGCCGACGCTGCCGCTGTGGATGGTGCTGACGGTGGCCATCCCGCTGAACTGGCCGCTGGAGCGGGTGTTCTTCGCCATCACCCTGATCCTGGCGCTGCTCTCGTGGCCGGGGCTGGCGCGGACGGTGCGCGGCAAGGTGCTGGCGCTGCGGGAGGCCGACTACGCGATCGCCGCCCAGCTCGACAACGGTTCCACCAGCCGGGTGATGTTCGCGCACGTGATTCCCGGGGTGATGAGCCACCTGATCGCGTCGCTCACCCTGTCGATCCCCGGCATGATCCTGGGAGAGACCGCCCTGAGCTTCCTGGGGCTGGGGCTCCACGAGCCGGTGATAAGCTGGGGAGTGATGCTGCAGGACGCACAGCAGCTCCGCACCATCCTGTTCGCTCCGTGGCTCCTGTGGCCCGTGGCGGCCGTGGTGTTCTTCATCCTGGCCTTCAACTTCATGGGTGACGGCCTGCGCGACGCCGCCGATCCCTACAAGTCGTAGGGCAAGTCGCAGGGTCCGAGCTTGCGCGCCGGACCGCGCGGCGCGTACCATCCCGGATCCACACCAACCGACAAGGAAGGACCGAATGACGAAGAAGATCGCTCGCTACGGCTTGCTGGCGCTGCTTGTCTGCGCCGGCGCTACCGTGGCCATGGCCGACATGATCGCCGACAACCACGGCAAGAATGCCTGGGATCTTTCCGAGTGGCAGCAGGTCACCGGGCAGATGGTGACCCTCACGCAGTCGCCGATGCTGGATGCCATGGGCCTGCCGCCGCTGGAGCAGCGGCTTCCCGACGACCCGCTGGTCCTGCTTCCGACCAGCCAGGTGAAGAAGATCGGCACCTACCAGGATCTCGCCAGAATCCAGGGGAACGGACCGGAGGCGGTCGCGAGCAACACCACGCGGGTCATGTGCCGCTCCGCCGAGTACGGCGGCCAGGTCAACCGGTTCCTGCGCACCTGCCAGGACATGGTGGCGTCGAACGACAACCGCACCTGGACCATGACGCTGCGCAAGGGCGCCAAGTTCTCCGACGGCAGTCCGATGACCACCGAGGACGTCGCCTTCTTCGTGGAGGACATCGCGCAGTACGAGCCGTTCGGCACGGCGATCACCGGCGGCTCGCGCCTGGTCGCGGACGCGGAGTTCCAGATCATCGACGACCATACGTTCAGCCTCACTTGGCCGCAGCCCAACATCGGCCAGACGGGCCGTCTGGGCGAGTGGTACTACGTCTGGTTCCACAAGGGGTACCTGAGCCAGTTCCATCCCAAGTACGCGGGGCAGGACAAGGTCGATGCCATGGCCAAGGAAGCCGGTTTCGCCAGCGCAGCCGAGTTCTTCAAGGACAAGGCCGACGAGGGACAGGGCTTCCCGCGCGCGAATCCGGATCTTCCGACCATGGCGCCGTGGGTGCTCAAGGTCGGCGCGCCGGCCACCACCTACGTGTTCGAGCGCAACCCCTACTACCTGGCCGTCGACGCGATCGGCCAGCAGCTCCCGTACTTCGACGAGGTGCGCCAGGACTCGACCACCGATCCGACGGTCCTCAAGCTGCGCGCGCTGAACGGCGAGTACGACTGGATGTTCACCCTGGGGCTGGACATCTTCCCGGCCGCCAAGACCACCGAGGCCACCGAGCAGACCATTCGCGCCGTTCGCTGGGGCGGAGTCCATCTGGTCGGCGGTGCACAGCTCCTGGAGTTCAACCAGACCACCAACGACCCGGACATGCGTGAGCTCGTCTCGAACCGCGACTTCCGTTGCGGCGTCTCGCACGCGATCTACCGCGAGGCGATCGCCACGTTGATCTTCTACGGCGCGGTGTCGTACGGCCCGCTGGCCTACTCGGAGCGCAGCCCGTTCTATAACGAGCGCGCCTCTACCGTCTGCGGCGACTATGACCTGGACATGGCCAACAGCCTGCTGGACTCGGCCGGCCTGAACGAGCGCGACGACGAAGGCAACCGGCTGTGGAAGGGCAAGCCGTTCGAGTTCACGGCGACCATCCGCATCCAGTACAACAGCGCCGAGGTGGCCGACGTGGTCAAGCAGAACCTCAGCGACGTCGGCATCAACATGAACATCCGCTCGACCGACGGCTGGGGCGGACTGCAGTCGGTGCGCAACAGCGGCGAGATGCAGGCGTACATCGGACCGGCGTGGAGCACCTACGCGACCGACGTGCTGGAGACCGCCAGCTTCGGAGCGCCGTACACCAACCATGCCTACTTTGCGCCGAAGTGGTCGCAATGGGTAGCCACCGACGGGGCGGAGGGCGAGGAGCCGCCGGACGTGGTCAAGGAAGGCATCGCGCTTCGCCAGATGCTGGGCGCTCAGTCCGACATGGATGACCAGATCGCGACGATGAAGAAGATCACCGACCTGCATGCCGACAACCTGTGGGCGATCGGCATCGTCGGCGGGATCAACACGGTCATCACGTCGTACGACATGGCCAACGTGCCCGAAGACGACCCGGAGAACTGCATGCACTGCGGCGACACCGGCCGCCCGGAGGTCTGGTTCCGCGACGAGTAGACGACCGCGGCGGGCACACGATCCCGCCCGATACGCCTGACAACGGCGCCAGGGCCGACTCGAACGAGTTGGCTCTGGCGCCTTTTCGTGGAGACCCGGGAGTCGACCTCGGCGCGGAGCGGACCGGCGTCCGAGTTGCGTGCCGCCGGCTTCGGCCATAGACTGGATGATCGATTTTCCATTCAAAGGAAGGACCCAATGACGAAGAAGATCGTTCGTTATGGCCTGCTGGCGTTGCTCGTCTTCGCCGGCGCCGCCACCGCCCTGGCCGAGGGCTCAGGTGAAGGGGCGGCGGCCGGCGCCGGAGGTGCGGCCGTCATCGCCGACAACCACGGCAAGAACGCCTGGGATCTGTCCGCATGGGAGCAGGCCACCGGGCAGACGCTGACCCTCACGCAGGCGCCGATGCTGGATGCCATGGACCTGCCGCCGCTGGAGCAACGGCTTCCTGACGAGCCCCTGGTGCTGCTGCCGATCAGCGACGTGAAGAAGATCGGCACCTACCAGGACGTCGGCTGGCTGCAGGGCATCAGCCCCGGGCACCACGAGCGGGTCATGTGCCGCTCCGCCGAGTACGGCGGCCAGGTCAACCAGTTCCTGCGCACCTGCCAGGCGATGGAGTCGTCCGACGACGGGCGCACCTGGACCATGACGTTGCGCAAGGGCGCCAAGTGGTCGGACGGCACCGAGTTCACCACCGAGGACGTCGCCTTCTTCGTGGAGGACGTCGCGCACTACGAGCCGTTCGGCACGGCGGTGACCAGCGGCTCCCGCCACATCGCGGACGCGGAGTTCGAGGTCATCGACGACTACACCTTCAGCTTCACGTATCCGCAGACCAACATCGCCGAGGTGGGACGCCTGGCCGAGCACTACGTGGCGTGGTTCCACAAGGGCTATCTGAGCCAGTTCCACCCGAAGTACGCCGGGCAGGACAAGGTCGACGGGATGGCCAAGGAGGCCGGCTTCGCCAGTGCCGCCGAGTTCTTCAAGGACAAGGTCGACGAAGGCCAGGGCTTCCCGCGCGCCAACCCCGATCTCCCGACCATGACGCCGTGGGCGCTGAAGGTCGGCGCCCCGGCGTCCACCTACGTGTTCGAGCGCAACCCGTACTACCTGGCGGTGGACGCGATCGGCCAGCAGCTTCCGTACTTCGACGAGGTGCGCCGGCATGCGACCACCGATCCGACCGTCCTCAAGCTGCGGGCGTTGAACGCCGAGTACGATTTCATGCTGTTCCTGGGGCTGGACATCTTCCCGGCCGCCAAGACTACCGAGGCGAACGAGCAGACCATCCACGCGGTGAGCTGGGGCGGGGTGCACCTCGTCGGCGGCGCGCAGATGATCGAGTTCAACCAGACGACCAACGATCCCGACCTGCGCGAGCTGTTCTCGAAGCGCGACTTCCGCTGCGGCATCTCGCACGCGATCAACCGTGAGGCGATAGCCACGCTCATCTACTACGGCGCGGTACCCTACGGCCCGCTGGCGCACTCGGAACGCAGTCCGTTCTACAACGAGCGCGCCGCCACGGTGTGCGGCGACTACGACCTCGACATGGCCAACAGTCTCCTGGACTCGGCCGGCCTGAACGAGCGCGACGAGGAAGGCACCCGCATGTGGAAGGGCCAGCCGTTCGAGTTCACGGCGACGATCCGCATCCAGTACGAGAGCGCGCCCGTGGCCGACATGGTCAAGCTCAACCTGGGTGACGTCGGCATCAACATGAACATCCGCTCGACCGACGGCTGGGGCGGATTGCAGTCGGTGCGCAACTCGGGCGAGATGCAGGCGTACATCGGCTCGGCGTGGAGCACGTACGCCACCGCCGTGCTGGAGACCGCCAGCTTCGGAGCGCCGTACACCAACCATGCCTACTTCGCGCCCAAGTGGACGCAGTGGGTAGCCACCGACGGGGAAGAGGGCGAGGAGCCGCCGGACGTGATCAAGGAAGGCGTGGCGCTTCGCCAGTTGCTGGCGACGCAGGCCGACCTGAACGACCGGATCGCGACCATGAAGAAGATCACCGACCTGCATGCCGACAACCTGTGGGCGATCGGCATCGTCGGTGGGGTGAACACGCGTGTCACCACCTACAACATGGCCAATGTGCCGGGGGACGACCCGGAGAACTGCTGGCACTGCGGCGACCGCGGCCGGCCGGAGGTCTGGTTCCGCGACCAGTAGGCGACCGCGGCGGGTGAGCGCAGCGAACCCACTCGAAGAGTGACCCCACCGGACACGCCTGACGACGGCGTCAGGGCCGACTCGCACGAGCCGGTTCTGGCGCCTTTTCTGTGCAGAGCCGGGCATCGAAGTCGACCGCGATCGGACGATCGGTTGGATTGCTCGTCACCGCCATCGGTCATAGACTTCCAAGCAACTTTCGTACCAAGGAAGGATCGATGACGAGGAATATCGTTCGTTGCGGCGTGCTGGCGTTGCTTGCCGTCGCCGGCGCTATCACGGCCCTGGCTGCCGGCGAAGGCGAGGAGGCCATGGCCGCCACCGGCTCGGCTCCCATCATCGCCGACAACCACGGCAAGAACGCCTGGGATCTCTCCGATTGGCAGCGGGTCACCGGGCAGACGCTGACCTTCACGCAGGCGCCGATGCTGGATGCCATGGACCTGCCGCCGGTGGAGCAACGGCTCCCCGACGAACCGCTGGTGCTGCTGCCGACCGGCCGGGTGAAAAAGATCGGCACCTACCAGGATCTCGCCTGGATTCGGGGGAACGGACCGGAGGCGCTCGTCAGCCACTCGAGCCGGGTCATGTGCCGCTCCGCGGAGTACGGCGGCCAGGTCAACCAGTTCCTGCGCACCTGCCAGGACATGCAGTCGTCCAACGACGGCCGCACCTGGACCATGACGCTGCGCAAGGGCGCCAGGTTCTCCGACGGCAGTCCGATGACCACCGAGGACGTCGCCTTCTTCGTGGAGGACGTCGCGCAGTACGAGCCGTTCAGCACGGCGATCGTCGGCGACTCACGCCGCCTCCTGGACGCGGAGTTCGAGGTCATCGACGACTACACCTTCAGCCTCACCTTCCCGCAGCCCAACATCGCCCTGGTGGGATATCTGGCCGAGTGGTACTTCGTCTGGTTCCACAAGGGCTACCTGAGCCAGTTCCACCCCGAGTACGCGGGGAAGGACAAGGTCGATGCCCTGGCCAAGGAGGCCGGTTTCGCCAGCGCCGCCGAATTCTTCAAGGACAGGGTTGACGAGGGGCAGGGCTTCCCGCGCGCCAATCCGGATCTGCCGACGATGGCGCCGTGGGTGCTCAAGGTCGGTGCGCCGGCCGCCACCTACGTGTTCGAACGGAACCCCTACTACCTGGGAATCGACGCGATCGGCCAGCAGCTCCCGTACTTCGACGAGGTGCGCCAGGATTCGACCACCGATCCGACGGTCCTCAAGCTGCGCGCGCTGAACGGCGAGTACGACTGGATACTCTTCCTGGGACTGGACATCTTCCCGGCCGCCAAGACGGCCGAGGCGAACGAGCAGATCATCCGCGCCCGGAGCTGGAGCGACGTGCACCTGGTCGGCGGCGCGCAGCTCATCGAGTTCAACCAGACCACCAACGATCCGGACATGCGTGAGCTGGCCTCGAATCGGGACTTCCGCTGCGGCGTCTCGCACGCGATCAACCGAGAGGCGATCGCCACGCTGATCTACTACGGCGCGGTGCCCTACGGCCCACTGGCCTACTCGGAGCGCAGTCCGTTCTACAACGAGCGCGCGGCCACCATGTGCGGCGACTACGACCTGGACGCGGCCAACAGCCTGCTGGACTCAGCGGGGTTGGGCGAGCGCGACGACGACGGCAACCGGCTGTGGAAGGGCAAGCCGTTCGAATTCACGTCGACGATCCGCATCCAGTACAACAGTGCCGCGGTGGCCGATATCGTCAAGCAGAACCTCGGCGACGTCGGCATCAACATGAACATCCGCTCGACCGACGGCTGGGGCGGGCTGCAGTCGGTGCGCAACTCGGGCGAGATGCAGGCGTACATCGGCCCGGCATGGGCCACCTACGCGACCGACGAGCTGGCCACTGCCAGCTTCGGCGCGCCGTTCAACGATCAGGGCTACTTCGCACCGAAGTGGACGCAGTGGGTGGCCACCGACGGGGCGGAGGGCGAAGAGCCGCCGGACGTGATCAAGGAAGGCGCGGCGCTTCGCCGGCTGCTGGCGACCCAGGCCGACATGAACGATCGGATCGCGACCGTGAAGCAGATCACCGATCTGCACGCCGACAACCTGTGGGCGATCGGCATCGTCGGCGGGGTGAACACGGTTATCACTTCGTACAGCCTTGCCAACGTGCCCGAGGACGACCCCGAGAACTGCTGGCATTGCGGCGACCTCGGCCGCCCGGAGGTCTGGTTCCGCGACCAGTAGTCAACCGTGGCGGGGGTGATCCCGCCGGACACGCCTAAACGACGGCGTCAGGGCCGACTCGCACGAGCCGGCTCTGACGCCATTTTCTGCCGGATCCGAGGGCGTGGCAGTCACCCGAAGGGTCCCGTCATCTGATGTACTGCTTCAAATTATCATGATAATTTGAAATGTATGTTCAAACGGTCCCTTCTTCTCCCTGATCCCGGCATCGAGACGTTCTTTCTCTGGGGGCCGCGCCAGACCGGCAAGAGCACCCTGCTCAGGCAGCGCTACCCCGACGCTCGCTGGGTCGATCTGCTGAAGGGGGAGGAGTTCAGGCGCTACCTCGATCATCCGGAGTATCTGCGCCAGGAGCTGGAGTCGGCGCCGCCGGCGCCGGGGCGCCAAATCGTCATCGACGAGATTCAGAAGGTGCCGGCACTGCTGGACGAGGTACACTGGCTGATCGAGAACCGCGGACTGCACTTCGCCCTGTGCGGGTCGAGCGCCCGCAAGGTGCGGCGCGGCGCGGCCAACCTGC
Source organism: Spirochaetia bacterium (assembly GCA_965208175.1). Lineage (GTDB taxonomy): Bacteria > Spirochaetota > Spirochaetia > SZUA-6 > Bin103 > CATQHW01. The sequence continues at coordinate 2,142,843 of CBDBOG010000003.1, forward strand.
TTGGCGGACGGGCGGTGCGCTACGAAATGCACGGCCTCACGGCAGGAGAGGTCGGCGACGACTTCGATCTGGATCGCATGGTGAACCACGGCTACCTGCCGCGCATGTACCAGGCCGAGCGGCCGCGGCGCCTGCTCGACGCCTACATCGCCGACTACCTCCGAGAAGAGGTCGCTGCCGAGGGGCTGGTCCGCGACCTGCCCGCTTTCTCGGGTTTCCTGGACGCCGCGGCGCTCAGCGACGGAGAGCTGGTGAACTTCTCCAACATCGCGCGCGAGTGCGGGGTATCGAGCCCGACCGCCAAGGCCTACTTCGGAATCCTGGAGGATACGCTGCTCGGCCGCTGGCTGCCCGCATACCGCAAGCGGCGCAAGCGCCGCGTGATCGGTGCGCCGAAGTTCTACTTCGCCGACGTCGGTACGGTGAATCGGCTCGCCAGGCGCGGAGCGCTGACCCCGGGATCACAGCTCTACGGCAAGGCGTTCGAGAACTGGCTCTTTCACGAGCTGTCCGCCTGCATCGCGTACCGCGAGCTGGACGTGGAGTTGACCTACTGGAGGCTTCCGAGCGGCATCGAGGTCGACTTCGTGCTCGGGGACATGCAGGTCGCGGTGGAGGCCAAGGCGAGCGCGCGGATCACCCGCGATCATCTCCAGGGGCTGCGCACGCTGGCACAGGAGCACCCCGGCGTCCGGGAACGCATCCTCGTCTGCCTGGAGCCGCGCGCCCGGCGCACGGACGACGGCATCGACGTCCTGCCCGCGACCGAGTTCGTACGGCGCCTCTGGCAGGGTGACGTCGTTGCGGAGTGGGCGGAGCGCTTCGCGACGCGTCCGGAAACCGACCTGCGGGTGACGGCCGCGTCGCTCCTGGACGAGGAGCGACGTGAGCTGGACGAGAGACGGGAGTGACGCGGCACGTCATCGACGCCTCGGCCGCGGTCGAGTACATAGGTGAGCGGTGCCGCCCGAGGGACTGACCTCTTGCTATCCCTCAGCCGGGAGCGACCGCAGGAGCGCCTTGACCACCGCGGCCGCGTTGGCGGCCGCGAGATCGAGGAAGACTGCCATCTGGTTTTCGCCCTCGCCGCCGCCCGCCAGGTCGGACAGGCTCCGGGCGGCGATGAAGGGCACGTCGTTCGCGTATGCCACGTGCGCGACGGCGGCGCTTTCCATGTCCAGAACCCGCGCACCGAAGGTGTCGAAGGTGTGCTCGCGGAACGCCGCGTTGTCGACGAACGCACCGCCGGACACGCCGGCACCGCCGATGACGATCCGGGGGGTATGCCGCAGACAGGTGTTGTCCGCCGTGCAGTGTTCCAACTCGATGTCCGCTGCCGCGACACGGGCGGCGGCAAGCAGCGAGTCGTCCACGGGGAACCAGAAGCGGGTCTCCGGCGCGTCGGAACCGGCCCGCTGCACGGTGACCGAGCGTGGGAACATCATCTCGAAGTTCTTGTACGGATAGTCGAAGAACGGCGGTGTGCTCCACTCGCCCTCGACCTCTCGGGCCAGGACCACCTCCAGGTATTGTCCCCACCGGTCGGCAATCACGATGTCCCCGATGTTCAACGACGGATCGACGCCGCCGGCGATGCCCGAGAACACGATCCGTTCGACGTTGAAGTGGTCCAGCGCGAGCTGGGTCGTCATCGCCGCGTTGACGATGCTGATCCCGCTGAGGAACAGCACGACGTCCTGCCCTTGCAGAGTCCCCGCGGAGAACTCGACCCCGTTCACGGAGTACGTGGACGCTTGGCCGAGCTCGTCCTTCAGGATCGAGAGCTCCGGTGCGAAGGCTGACACCACGGCCGTGCGCGGAACATCGTCCTGAATCTCGTGCGCCGTCGCGGACGAAGCCGAACCGAACGACAGGAGGACAGCGGCAGCCAGAAGAACGACCGGTTTCGGTAGTCGTAGAGGCCGGTAGCACTCGATCCAGACCGAGACGTCGGCCTGGATCACCGCTGCTCCTCGTCGACGATAACGATCAGCTGGGTCATGCCGACGACAGTGTCTGACGACCGGCAGCACCCGCACAAAGCACAAGGCACCACACATGAGCGTTTCCTGGTGGAGATGCACGACTGGGCGCGCCTGCCGAAGGGCTTTCACGCCGAAATCGAACGCCGGCACGTGGTGCTGGTCCGCGGAGTCCCAGGAAAGTGAACGGAACGCTCAGGCCTCCGCGTGCTCGTTGTGCGGGTTGTCCTCCGGGCCGAACGCCTCCCAGGTGCCGTTGAAGAAGATGCGCTTCTCCGGAGGCAGCTTCGCCAAGGTCTCTTTGCTGGGGAGGCGATAGGGCCGGTAGCCGTAGGTCGCCGCGCGGTCGTTGTACTTGTAGAACACGCCGTAGCGGGGCTCGTCTCCCTGCCAGGACGCGGCCCCGTGCGCGAGCGTCTCGGTGAAGATGATGGCCGAGCCCTTGGGCGCGGCGATGTTGCGCACCAGCGGGCCGTCGATCGCGAACAGGCGCTTGTGGTCCTCCGGCGGGACGTGAAAGTCGCACTTGTGGGAGCCGGGGATGCAGGCGAAGCCGCCGTCCTCCTCGGAGATCTCCTGCAGCGTGAACGACACGACGGTGAGCCCGGTGTAGATCTGGTCGCCGTGCACGTAGTAGCGGAAGTTCACCCGGCCGCCGCGGTGGCCGCCGTGCATCTCGAAGTGCGGACAGCCTTTCGAGCGGACAAAGCTGTAGTTGCCCTCCAGCCGCAGCTTGGGGCCGATGATCTCCTCCAGGACGGAGATCAGCTTGGGATGGTCGATCAGGGTGGTGAACGGCTCGCCGAGGTTCACCAGTCCGTAGGTTTTTTGCCAGGTGCCGTTGGCGTCGTAGCCGTCCGGGGTCTTGTCCATCGGCTCCATGTGCTCGCGGATCTTGTGCTTGGCAAGCTCGCACTCCGAGTCCGAGAGCACGTCTTCGACGACCAGAAATCCTTGCAGGTCGAAGAGATACTTCTGCGTTACCGTCATCGTCCCTCCCTGGCGCTGCGCGCTGCCACGCAGGTGCGCGACGACTGTAGCATCAGCACGTGGCTACTGCGATCCGCGGACGACCGGGGCTCGTGCCGCGGCGGCCGCGACGCCCAGCGCTGCCGGTACGGCGGCAGCGATTGCCAACTCGCCTCTCCACGTGCCGTCCAGTCCCCAGAGGGCCAGTTCTCCTGCGCGGACCGCGGCTGCCAGGAACAGCTCCAGCGCGGTGACCAGCAGGAACCGGCTGAAGAGGGTCCGGTAGCCTTCGCCCGCGGCCAGCATGGCTTCGGGGGGAAGATCGTGCACCGATTGCCTGAGCCACCGGCTGCGCACCCCGTAGCGGCTGTAGGCATAGGCGATGAACACCACGGAGGCGATCCAGCCGACGCCGGCCAGGACCGGCAGCCCGAATCCGAACAGGAACCGCAGCAGGCTGACGCCGCCGCGCGGCGCGACGGTGTGGAGATCGCGCAGCAGCCGCAACAGTTCCAGCAGGAGCGAAAAGACGTACCCGCCCAGCGCGATCGACGCCAGCGACAGCAGCGCGACCAGCGGCGCCTTCGCCCGCGCCGTGAGGTGGTCGTAGTTCCCTGGCAGGTGCGCGTCACTCACGAGATGGGCCGGCATTCTACCTCTTTGCGTCGAATGAACTATGGGCGCGTTTTCCGCGGCAATGCGGAGTGAGCCGGAGATGGTCGACTTCCTGCGTTCGCTGCGGCCTGGACAGGTCGCCGTGGCGCACGGCGCGCGATTGATCTCGGCCAATCTCAGCCACTTCCAAAGGATCGAGGGCTTGACCTGCCGTCACTGGGCGCGATAAGCCGACCGCATCGCGTAGGGGGTGACCGATGGCTGATCAGAAGAAGGACCGGCGTGTACGAGACTACCGGGTCATGTGGGACCAGAACGCCGGGCAGGAGATGTACTACCACCCGCCGATCTCCGCGGAGCGGATCGCGCAGGCGCACTTCGGCTTCTTCCAGGGCCGCCCGGTGGACGCCTACGTCGGCGCCATGGGCTCCAACGCCGGCTTCACCGTGGGGTGGCCGACCGAGGTGAAGGGCGTGGAGTTCATCGTCGATCGCATGCAGCGCGGCGCCCGCATCGGGGACATCAAGCTGTGGCGCGCCGCCGAGCACCTGCGCCTCGCCTTCGAGGCCGGCATCGACCCGGAGGAGGTCAAGGTCCGCGAAGCCAAGCGCATCGGCGTCGACTTCTGGTTCCGGCTGGCCATGAACGACTGGCATCACTGGGGCGTCGACGCCGCCGACGCCAACCTGTGGTCGGGCGAGTTCTTCATCGAGCACCCCGAGTACCTGATCGGCGAGGATGGCGCCGCCGGCTGGCCGGACAGGCTGCGGAACGTGCTGCGTTCCTTCCAGGACTACGCCCACCAGGAGGTCCGCGACCTGCGGCGTGAACTGGCGTTCGAATCGTGCGAGCGCTACGACCTGGACGGCTTCCTGTGTGACTACATGCGCTGCCCCGGCTACTTCAAGCGCGGCGCGGAGCAGGCCGGCATGGCGCTGATGACCGACATGATGCGGCAGATGCGGATCGGGATCGACCGTATCGGCGAAGCGCGCGGCCGGCCGATCGGCTTCGCCGCGCGGGTGCCGAACACGATCGCCGGCAGCGAGCGCCTCGGCCTGGACGTGCGCACCTGGGTGCGCGACAACCTGGTCGACATCCTCGTGCCTTCCTGCTTCTTCGGCCAGGACATGGAGGAGGACATGGGCGAGTGGGTGGAGCTGGCCGCCTCGACCGACACGCAGATCTATCCGGCGATCGAGGAGGGCTACTTGGCCGGCGACTCCGACGACAAGCGCTGGTTCGTGGAGACGCCGATCATGACGGGGATGACCAACGAGATGACGCGCGCGATCGCCGCGCGCCACCTGGCGAAGGGCGTTCCCGGCCTGTACGTGTTCAACTACTTCGGCACCGCGCCTACCTACAACTACGACAACCGCGACGTGCTGGACGACATCGGCAATCCGATGCGCCTGGAGTTCAAGGACAAGACCTACGTGGTCATGCGCTCGCACGACTCGTTTCCCAACTGCCTGAAGACCGGGCACCAGATCCCGGCGGTGCTCGGCTCCGACCCGTTGCCGATCACGATCGAGGTTGCCGACGATGCCCGCGGCAAGGCGGACCGGCTGAGCTCGTGCCGCCTGCGCGTCCACCTGACGAACATGACCGGCTACGACGAGGTCGAGGTCGCCCTCAACGGCGAGCTGCTGGAGTGCGGCACGCCGATGCGAGCCGGCGCCTACTACCTGCGCTGGGTCGGGCGGGACTGGTTCGAGTACGATCTGTCGGGCAACCTGCCGCGGCGCGGCCGCAACGAGGTAACGCTGCGGATGGCCAGGCGCAACGAGCGGCTGGCCGACGAGTTCGACATCACCGTCGAGGACATCGAGCTTTCGATCCGCTACGAGTATCCGGACGGCATCTGGCCCGATTCGCCGAGGCCGGGGTGACCACGCCGGCCGCGACCCTGGACTACCGGGGCAAGCTGGTCCATCGGTTTCGCACCGCCGGCGAGTCCGGCACCGATGGCGTGTTCCCGCGCCATGTCAGCGGCCTGCAGCTCAGCCGCGACCGCTTTCTGCTGCTGCTGACCAGCGGCGGCTGGCGCGGCTCGGATGACAACCGCGGCACCCTGTACCAGGTCCGCGCGGGCGGCTACGATGGCGAGCTGGTAGGCGAGGGAGTGCTCCGCGCCACCACCGACGACTGGGACGCGCGCGCGGACGGCCGCGTCTACAAGCGCGAGACGGTCGGCCCGGTGGGGTTCGGCGTGCCGGCCGGGGCGCTCATGGATGGACAGGTTCCGGCGCACGCCGGACTGTTTACCTTCATGTGGAAGCGGGTCGCCCGGCCCCTCGACCCCGCCACCGGATGGCTGGCGCTCGAGACGATCGAGGAGGTACGGAACCGCCTTGACGCGACCGCGTTGGTCGAATGGACGCAAGTGCGCTTCGATCCGGCCACCGACAGCTTTGCGCCGGTGGTGGGGGTGCAGCCATTGCGGCAGAAGGGCTATGGGTCGGGGTACGCGTGCTGCGAGCGTGCAGAGATACGCCGCCTGATCACCGGCATGGTCAACCCGGTGCCGATCGACGGCGATGCCACCCGCTGGCTGGCGCCCATGACGGTGTTCTGCCCATCCACCGAGCGAGTCGCATGCCTGGAGTTCTCCTATGAACCGGCGGCCGGCCGGTACCAGTGGACCCGAACCGGGCCGGTCTCGGCCGAAGGGCTCTGGGAGCCGTGCCCGATGCGGCTCAGCCATGGCGACTGGGCGATCAGCGCGCGCGTGCGTCCGGCCTTTCGCCGTCCGGAGGGCGGCGTGGCGTGGCTGCGCGCCGCCGATCCGCTCACCGATCTGCCGCAGCCGGTCTACGTCGACGTGCCGTCGCCCGGCCTGCAGACCGCGTTCCGCTGCGCCGACGGCGTGATCCGGCTCTACAGCAACGACTCGCGCGTCCGGCCGGGTTGGCCGGGGATGCGCAACCCCCTCTATCAATGGGAGGTCGATCCGGACCGGAGCTTCGCCGCCGGTGACCCGCAGGTGGTGTTCGATTCGGTTGACTGGAAGATGCCGATCCGCGACGAGGCGAACGCCGTGGTGGATCAGGCCAAGGTGCTGTCACATGCGGGAGGAGACCGCCAGACGGTGGTGCATCGGCTGCGAACCTTCGCGCTGGCCGATCCGGCCCATGCCGGCGTCGCCGTGAATGCCGCCGAGCGGGAGGCACACGGCATCTACTACTCGGATCTGGTATTCGATCGAGCCTATCCGGGGGAATGGGAGTTCGCCGCGAACACCGGTGAGTAGCGGCCCCGACAGCGGCACCTCTGTTGACAGCGTCTCAGGAGAGGGATAGCCTGACTTCTCTCTCGATACGGTAGCTTAAGTACCGCAGGAGGCGACTCGTGCGTGCCAGACTGACCTCCAGGGATCCGCTCACGCCAACAGACGCGGATGTCGCCGGCTACCGGGAATCCGAAATATCCAGGTCCAAGTGCCCAAAAGAATGGGCGTGTCGTGAACCGCCCGTTCGACCTGACTCTCACCATGCCGGCGGTACCGGCGAGTTCCGCATGACCTAGTCGAGGGGAGGCCCAGATGTATCAGGGCGCGCGTAACGTCTACTGCCGATATCCCGCTACGAAAGAGGTCGAGATGGTCTACGACCTCGGCGCGCGGCACCTTCTGTTCCTGGACGCGGGGCTGATCTTTCCCGGCAAGATCATCTGGTCGGAGCCTGACGGCACGCCACACCCGCTGCATGCCACCGCGGACTTCTACGGGACCAGGACCTTCCGAAAGCACGAGGTGATCGGCCGTCCGTTCCACGTACCGAGCGGCCTCGCCTTCGAGGCGCAGCCCGCGACGCTCGGAGATCGGGTGGACGCCTTTGCGGACCTGCATCCGCAGATCACGCAGGAAGGCGGCCGCTTCCGCGCGTGGGCCGGCGGGCGCATGCGGGTCGGCGAACAGGCGACCGCCGCCCAGCGGCGCCAGAGCAGGGAGGAGGCCGCCGGCTTCGACCTGACCAGCCACACCCTGGTGGTCCGCTACCTGGAGTCGGATGACGGTGTCGACTGGCGCGCTCCCGACCTGGACGTGGTCGAGATCGAGGGCCGGCGTACCAACATCGTCTTCGGCACGCTGCAGGTCCCGGAGCGGGGCTTCTCGGGGATGAAGGTCTTCGTAGACCCGTCGGCGGAACCGGCCGGCCGCTACAAGGGCCTGTTCGGCGGCCGCATGCCGATTGCGGATCTGGTACGCCATTGCCGGGAGGTGAACGAGCCGTTCGATCCCATGTCCATGCTGGTTCAGCTCTCACGCATGCCCAGGGAACAGGTCGAGGCCGGCGGCCACTACGAGTTGATCGTCGGCGGCGTCATGCCGGAGGACCTCGATACCCTGCCGGACGGCCCCGCCATGGCTTTCTTCGGAGCCGAGTCTCCCGACGGCGTGCACTGGACGGCGACACCGCATCCGGTGCTCACCTTCATGGCCGAGGAGGTCACCCCCTACTGGGACGCCGAGCACACCCGCTACGCCGCCTACTGCCGTTACTGGCAACGCGCCCAGCGCCGCAGCATCGGCTTCACCAGCACCACGGACTTCGACCGTTGGCCTCTGCCTCGTCCCATCCTGTTTCCGTCCTACCTGGAGGACCTCGGCGTCGACTACTACACCAATTGCCACAGTCTGTATCCGGGGATGCCGGACGTCCACCTGTTCTTCGTCAGCCGCTATCGGCGCGGTCAGGACGATTGCGCGGATTTGCACCTGGCCGTCAGCCTGGACGGCGAGGCGTTCGAGTTCGTGCCCGGGGATCCGGTCGTGGCGGTCGATGCCACGGGCTGGGATCCCGATACCGAATCGCCGTCGGCGTGCGTGTTTCCGACCAACGACCTGGTCCAGTTCGACGCCCACCACGTGGGCATCATCGTCCGGCGGGACAACTTCCCTCACAAATGGCCGCGGACGATCCAGTGGCGCCACATCGTGCAGTGGGCCTTGTGGGAAAACGAACGCCTGGTCGCCCTGCGGGCGGCCGAACGGGGCGAGCTGACCACCTCCGGGCTCATGCTGCGCGCTCCCACCATATACCTCAACGTCACCACGGAGCCGGCCGGATCACTGGTCGCCCGCGTGCTCGACGACCGCGGGGAGCCGATCGAAGGGTTCGGCTTCGAGGAGGCGCGGCCGATCAACGGCGACCACCGCCGGGTCGCGCTGCGCTGGACCACCGGGCCGCTGCCGTCGCGGCTGATCGACCGCAAGATCTACCTCGAGCTGCGGATGCGCCAGACACGGCTCTACAGCATCTGGGCGGCTGACTGAGGGATCAGGCGGAATGTGCGAGTTCCGGCGACTGTTCCTGGACGACGCACACGTCGAATCCCGCCAAGGGCTGATCCGCAGCTTCCACCAGGCGGAGAAATGCCGGGACAACCCGGTGGTCGTGCCGGATCTGCCGTGGGAGCGGGCGATGGGTCACAACCACGGCACGGTGTTGTTCGAAGGGGGACGGTTCCGCTACTGGTACCAGACGTACGCCTTTGCCCGCGAGGCGGCCGGTACGTTCCACTGTGCGTACGCGGAGTCCAGCGACGGCATTCGGTGGGAGAAGCCGCTGCTGGGGCGTCACGAACTCAACGGTGACCGGCGGAACAACGTGGTGGCGTACGACATCGGCGGTGTCAACATCGTCCATGACGATCACGACGGCGATCCGGCCAGGCGCTACAAGATGCTGTACTGGGGATCGGGTGCAGACAAGCCGGGTGCGATCGGTGGCTGGATGGGATCGGCGGGATCATGGGGCTGGTGCACGGCCTGCAGCCCGGACGGACTCGACTGGCAGCCTCATCCGCACAACCCGATCTACTTGGCGGCAGCGGACGACGGTTCCTTTCTGGGCTATGACCCGAAGCAGCAGGCGTACGTGGCGTTCCTGCGCCCCGTCACCTGGAAGCCGGGACAGCGAGCGATGGAGCCCGATACGTACGACGCGACCATCGGCTCGCTGCACGGATGGTACGAAGGCCGCCCCGCCCCCGTCGACGAGGGGATGCGCCGGTTCCCGCACATGAGGCTCATCGGGCGGGCCACCTCCACGGACTTCGTGCAGTGGACGCCGACCGGCACGGTCATGGTCCCCGGCGAGGACGATCCCGAAGGAGTTGAGCTCTACAGCATGCCGGTGTTCATCTACCAGGGCTGGTACCTGGGGCTGCTGTACGTGCTCTACGGCGACCCGGAGGAGCCCAAGATCCGCAAGAAGGGGTTCATGGACATCCAGCTCGCGGCCAGCCGGGACGGCATCACCTGGAGGCGCATCGGCGGGCATCGACCCCTCATCCCGCGTGGCGGCCGCGGTGACTTCGATGCCGGGATGGTGGGACCCAACAGCGGACTGGTCGAGCGCGACGGACGGATCTGGCTGTACTACAACGGATGGACGGGAGAGCACCGGGAGACGAAGGCGTACCGGCGCGCGAACGACCCGGGGCTGTTGGAGATGGGGCGCTTGGGATGCGGCACCGGACTCGCATGGCTCCGCCAGGACGGCTTCATCAGCGTGGATGCCGGGGAAGACGAGGGGACGCTGACGACGAAGCCGGAGCGGCTGGGCGGGGTGCAGGTCTTCGTCAACGCACGAACGGCCGGCCGGGGAGTCCTCACGGTCGAGGTGCTACCGCCCGGGGGGAGCGGCGCAGGCACGGTGGTGGCCAGGGGCGAATTCCGCGGCGACAGCGTGAACACCGAGGTCGGCGGCGGCGATGTGCAACGATTGCCGCCCGGTGACTACCGGCTCCGCTTTCGGATCCGCTCCGGCAGCCTGTACTCCTATCGTCTGCAGGCGGGGGATTAGGCGGTGCAGCAGCAACGGGCCGTCCAGGCCTCCATCGCGGGCAAGCCGCTGAGCGCGCGCCTGCTCTGGTACGCGGCGCGTGATCGCAACCTCTATCTCATGTTACTGCCGGCATTTGCGATCTTCTTCATCTTCCGCTACGTGCCGATCTTCAACGGACTGATCATACCGTTCGTGGACTACGACTTGGTCGGCGGCCAGTGGGCCAGCCCGTGGGTCGGCTTCAAGTGGTTTCGCCAGTTCTTCGAAGACCCGTTTTTCGTACGGATCATCCGCAACACCCTGTTGCTCGGCGTTCTGTCGCTGGTCTTCGGGTTTCCTGCGCCCATCATTCTCGCCCTGCTGTTCAACGAGCTGCGCTCGGCGGCCTTCAAGCGGGTCGCGCAGACCATCAGCTACCTGCCCCACTTCATCGCCACGGTCGTGATCGTCGGCATCATCTACAACTTCTTCGGCTTCCAGGGCATCGTGAACACCCTGCTGGGATTTCTCGGCATCGAGCCCATCAAGTTCATGAACGATGCCGGCTGGTTCCGCCCGCTGTACGTCGGGTCCGGCGTCTGGCAGGGGATGGGGTGGGGGGCGATCGTCTACCTGGCGGCCCTGGCCGGGGTCAACCCGGAGCTGTACGAATCGGCGGTGATCGACGGTGCCAGCCGCTGGCAGCAGGCGCTGTCGATCACGTTGCCGAGCATTCTGCCGGTCATCCAGATCGTGCTGATCTTCGCCGTCGCCGACATCGTGGACGTCAGCTTCGAGAAGGTGTTTCTGATGTACCACCCGGGCATCTACGAGACCGCCGACGTCATCCAGACGTACGTGTATCGGCGAGGCATCGTCGGCCTGGACTTCAGCTACGGGCAGGCGATCGGCCTGTTCAACGGCGTCATCGCGTTGATCCTGCTGGTGGCGGCGAACTGGATCAGCCGCAAGACCAGCGAATCGAGCCTCTGGTAGGACGAGATGGAATACCGGAAGAGCGTGGGTTCGAAGACCTTCGATGCCGCGAACGTGGCATTCACGGTGCTGCTGATGTTCGCGATGATCTACCCGTTCGTCTACGTCTTCTCTCTCTCGGTGAGCGACCCGGAGCGGGTGTCCGCACAGGAGGTGATGCTGTTCCCGCGCGGATTCGATCTGCTGGCTTACCGCATCGTCTTCAGCACGGACGAGATACCGCGGGCGTTCCTGAACTCCGTGTACTACACGGCGTTGACGTCCTTCTGCACGCTGGTCTTCGTCACCCTGACCGCCTATCCGCTGGCTCAGCGGCGCCTGAAGGGAAAGGGAATCATCACGGTGGTGTTCGTCCTCACCATGTTCCTGCCGGCCGGCCTGGTCCCGCAGTTCCTGCTGATCCAGAACCTCGGGCTCATAAATACCGTCTGGGCGCTGGTGCTGCCGGTGCTGCCGGTCATGTGGTACATCATCATCACGCGCACCTACTTCCGGAGCCTGCCGGAAGCCCTGGTGGAATCCGCGTACATCGATGGAGCCAACGACTGGCGCATCCTTCTCAGCATCATCCTGCCGCTGTCGAAGCCCATCCTGGCGACGATCGGCCTGTTCGCCGCCGTCGGCATGTGGAACAATTTCTTCTCCCCTCTGCTGTACCTGAGCGACCAGGACAAGTATCCGCTCTCCATCGTGCTGCGCAAGATCGTCATCCAGGGCGCCCTGCAGGTGCAGGCGGGGTGGGTCGATGCCGCCGGCGCCGCGGATGTCGGCGAGCTGCGCGACCCGGGTCTGTTCAAGAAAATCCAGATGGCGACGATCATCGTGGCCGTTGGCCCGATCCTCGTCGTGTATCCGTTCGTACAGAAACACTTCGTGAAAGGAGTACTGATAGGATCGCTGAAGGGTTGATCAATAATGGCCGCGGCGCGAGACGGACGCGGAGCGTGGCGGCCTCGCAATGGCACCATAGGAGGGTGTGATGAAGAACAAGACACTGTGGCTCATCCTGGCTTCGCTGCTGATCGGAGCGGCGTGGGCCGTGGCGAGCGGCGACGAGGAAGGCGCCGAGGCCGAGAGGCCGACGATCAGAATCGTCGTGTACGACGAATCGGATACCGACTGGTCCGCGGACCTGTGGCAGTCGCAGCAGTTGGCTGACGCGGGCGGCGTGATCTTCGAATACCAGGCGATTCCCGGGGCGGACTTCGTCGTGAAGCGCAACGCATGGATCGCGTCCGGAAACCTGCCGGACATCTGGCATGACCGGGTCGAGCGCCCCAAGGACATCGCGGACAACATCGGCCCCAAGGGACTGCTGGTGCCGATTAACGAACATCTGGACGCGCTGCCGAATCTGGTGGGCTTCATGAACAAGTACCCGCAGTACGAGAGCGCGATGACGTCACCCGACGGAAACCAGTACGGCGTCGCCTACATCTACGACTTCGTGCCGTTCTCCAGCGCGCCGGCGATCCGTGGCCATATCCTGGAGGAGCACGGCATCGATCCGCGCGAAGACATCCAGACCATGGACGATCTCCACAACGCGCTGTCGGTGATCAAGCAGCACGACATGGAGATGAAGGACGAGGAGAACTTCCCCTGGACCGCCAGGCATCCCGGCCGTTTCGTCGACACCATCGGCATGATGTGGGGCGTCAGGCAGAACATGTACTACGACGACGGCGCCGGAGCGTACCAGTACGGCCCGCTGAGCCCCCGGTTCCGCCTGATGGTCGACTTCGTGCGGCAGGCATACGAGGACGGGCTCATCCACCCGGACGTCTGGTCCATGCCGGACGAGGTGATGGAAGGGCTGAGCCGGCAGGAACGGGTTCACTTCTGGGTCGACAACATCTGGAACGGCTATTTCTGGGGCGACCGCGAGGGGAAGGGCCAACTGGAGATGACCGATCATCCGTTCGTGGCGATCCTGCCGCCGATGGTCGAAGGCGAGCGCTACTACGCCAGCCGTGCGGGCAACAACGTCGACACGGGGCAGCTCTGGCTGGTCTCGGCCAAGACCGAGCACCTGGACAACGTCCTGCGCATGATCGACTGGGGGCTCTCCGACGAGGGCATCTACGCGATGGCCATGGGCAAGGAGAACTACAGCTACGTCAGAGACGACCAGGGAATGCGCATCTGGCCGGCGCCCGGTCTGTTCACCGGCACCCGGGCGTACAACCCCGATACGGGTGAGGCGAAGGACTTTGCCGCGGAGATGACGATCGACGATCCGGCGAACTTCCAGGCTCCGGAGCCCTGGGTGATCCTGAGCAAGGAGTTCAAGAACATCTGGCGGGCCTTCCGCAACTTCAACAACTTCGTCTGGCCGGAGAGCACGTCGGTGCCGACCTTCTACGAGGCGGCGCCGGTCAGGTTTGCGGACGGTGAGTGGCTGTCCTCGGCCGGCGTCATCGCCGATCCCGCACCGCAGCTCACCTTCACGAGCGAGGAGCTGGACCGCAGGAAGGTGCTGGAGACGGCGATCGACACGCTCTCGGACGAGATGGTCGTGAAGTTCACCACCGGCCAGGAGCCCATGAGCAACTGGGACGCCTTCGTGAGCCAGCTACGTGATCTGGGCGTGGACGAGCTTGTCCAGATCTACAACGACGCGCTGGGCAGGCAGGGCTAAGAGCCGACCCTGAGCGAACGGGACGGCGGAGCAGCGGCACGGGGGTCCTCCCGGTTGCCGCTGCTCCGCCGGCATGCACGAACCAGCCTGATTCTTCTGTTCGCGGCGCTGGGCGCGTTGCGGCTGGGGGCGCAGTCCGTCCCCGGGATGCCGACGACCGCCGAGCGTCCGGGCAGTTACGATGGATGGGTCGCCCGTATCGACGGCGCAGGGCGCACCGTGTGGACGGCCCGCTTCGGCGGCATGGGTGCCGACGCCGTCCGGGCGCTCGCCGCAACCCAGGACGGGAAGGTGCTGGCGGCGGGCCAGATCGAGGATCCTGACCGTGGGCTGGACGGTTGGGCAGCGATGCTCGATGCGTCCGGAAAGCCTCTGTGGGAGCAGACCTACGATCGAGGCGGGACGGAAATGCTGACGGCGATCGCCGTCGTTCCGGCGGGGCTCCTGCTCGGCGGATTCCGCACCGAGGCTGACGGAGGAACCGTCGCGTGGCTGATCGTAATCGACGACGCGGGCACCATCCTGGCGGAGCGCTCCCTCGAGTCCGGTGGTTTCGACAGCGTCGTCGCTCTTGCCGCCACGGAAGGCGGCGCGCTCGTCGCCGGAGTCCGGGGTGAACCTGGAGGCCGTTCCCACGGTTGGCTTGCGCAGGTGGACGCGACCCTGGGGATCGCTGCGCGAGACCGGTTGCCGGATCGGATCGGCCCCACCGCGATTGCCACGCGGCCGGATGGGGTGATCGTCACCGGAGCGGACCGCGGACGCGGCTGGCTGGACTTCCGGGATGGGGCCGGCGCGTGGCATGACATGACTCCTTTGCTCCCGTGTGAGACGAGCGCGTTCGACGACCTCACAGTGGCCGATGACGGTGGCGTGGTGGCTGTCGGTTGGTGCGTTGGCTACGCCGGGGACGTGGACGCGCTACTCGTGCGCCTGGATCCGACACTGAAGCTGGTGTGGTATCGAACCTACGGCGGATCCGAGCACGACGAGGCTGTCGCCGTGGCAGTCTGGCCGGAGCAGCATCTGGCAGTTGGCGGCGCAACCAAGTCGGCCGGCGCCGGCAAGCACGATGTGCAATTGATGCGATTGACCGTCGTCGGTGAGCCGGTATGGGAGCGCCTCCTGGGGAACGCCGGAGACGACCGTGCGGCCGCCGTCATGCCGTTGGCCGGTGATCTCATCGTGGCGGGTTACCGGAAAGTCTGGCGTTGAGGGTCCACGGAGGTCCGTGATGATCGGTCGCATCCGTGGCCGCGGGGCCTGTCCTTGTCATTGACGCAAAAGGAAGTAATAATCCCGGTATTCCTTACCCTGATCCTCACGGGAGGTGACCGATGCTCGCCAAGCTGACTTCCAAGAACCAGCTCACCTTGCCCAAGGCGGTTCTCTCCTATTTTCCTAAATCCGATTGAACTAAACCGCTTCGCGGTAGGGGGGCGGCGTGGGCCGTCTCGAGTCGCGGAGCCCCTTCCCACACACAACTCCCACGTGATGTCTGGACTCTAACCGGGAGACGGGTGGGCTGCCCCCGGAGCGTAAGCCGCGCTCCGGGGGCTGATGAACCACGTCTCTACACCAGGAAGGAGTCCATCATGACACCACTGCGACAGAGAATGATCGAAGACATGCAGGTGCGCAACCTCTCGCCGCGCACCATCGACTGCTACGTGCGGCAGGTCGCCGCCTTCGCTCGTCACTTCAAGCGATCTCCAGAACTCTTGGGGCTCGAAGAGATACGGGGCTACCAGATACATCTGGTCCACGAGCGGAAGCTGAGTTGGAGCAGCTTCAACCAGGCGGTCTGCGCCCTGCACTTCCTGTACGTCAGGACGCTGGGCAAGGACTGGAACATCGAGCACATCCCCTTCGCCAAGCGGCCCAGGAAGCTGCCCCTGGTCTTGAGCCAGGACGAGGTGCACGCCGTACTCGAAGCGATCACCGACCCGCAGCACCGCGCCATCGCCATGACCCTGTATGGGGCTGGGCTGCGCGTTGCCGAGGCGGTTGCCCTGAGGATCGTGGACGTCGACAGCACGCGCATGCTCCTCCACGTCGTGCACGGCAAGGGCCGCAGGGATCGGCTGGTCATGTTGTCGCCGTTGCTCCTTCGCAACCTGCGCTGCCACTTCAGACGTTACCGGCCGCGCGCTTGGCTGTTTCCCAGCACCACGTATCCCGACCGGCACCTGACCATGGACACGGTGAGGAACGCCATCGCCGCCGTCCGCCACGTCGTCGGCGGCAAGCCGGTGAGCCCGCACACCCTGCGCCACTGCTTCGCCACCCATCTGCTGGAGTCCGGTACCGACCTGCGCACCGTCCAGGCCCTGCTCGGACATGCCTCGATCAGGAGCACCGTGATCTACACCCACGTCACCCGCAAGCGCATCACGGCGCTGGCCAGCCCCTTGGAGTCGTTGCCACCGCTGCGCTGAGCGGCCCGTGCACCAGCCACCGTTCGAGGTGGCCGACGTCATCCGTGCCCTCACCGCCGCCGACGGCGCCGTGGCGGGCCTCCGGGTGTCGGCCGCTCAACAGCGCGTCCTCGACGATCTGGCAGCCTGCCGCACCGCCAAGCTCGGCGGCCACGTCGATGCCTGCGATGCCTGCGGCGAAGTGCGCGTCTCGTACAACTCCTGCCGCAACCGCCACTGTCCGAAGTGCCAGGCTCACCAGCGCGCCGCCTGGCTGCAAGATCGCTGCGACGATCTGCTGCCGGTCCCGTATTCCACGTCGTGTTGTCAGTGCCCGCGATCTGGTGGTGGAAAAAGGCTGAGATTCCCGCTTTGCTGTAGGTGAGCCTGAGGAAAGGGAAGAAGGGAAACCGGGCACAGTTGGTTGGCGACCAACCCGGTTTCCCCTCAACCGAGAGCGGTCATCATAGTCGACGGCGAGCAAGAGAGCTACCGGATCGAAGACGTTCCCGAACGGCTGAACGGCGTGGGCTGTCCGGCGTGCGGCAGCCGGCGGCTTGGGCATCACAGCAGCTACGAGAAGTACCTGTACAGGCGGACGATCGAGATTCTGCGGGTCAAGTGCTGGGGGTGCGGGCGCACGCATGCGGTGCTGCCGTCGTGCTCGCTGCCGGGGTGCTCGGTGGGCACCGCGGAGGTGGAACGCTACCTGCTGGCTCGTGAGCAAGGCTCAAGCCGTCCGCAGGCGCTGGAGGAACTGCGCCGGCGAGGCATGCATGAGGGGTACGGCAAGCAACTGGATCGCCGCTTGAACGTGGCGGTCAACCGCGCCAAGGCGCTGTGGCCGCAGGCGGCTGATCAGCAACTCGGTGGCCTGGCGTGGATCCACGCTGTATGTGAGCCGCTCAGCGCATGCACGCCGCTGCTGAGCCTCAACCGCTTCTGCCTGGAGCACCGCGTGAACGCGGTGTGCTTTTGCCGGTCTTCGATCCTGCTGTTTCGGACGGCTCGGAGCACAGCACGTAATAGAGCCTCTGCCCGGACGGCCGGGGGCTCCGTAGGTTCTGGATCATCACCACCGCAAGGAGCCGAGCATGACCCGCGAAGAACGCGAGCACCGTGAGCGCCAGATCACGGAGTTCCGCTATCAACTGGTCGCCGAGCTGGCCAACCCCTACCTGTCCGGTGCCGAACGCCGCGAGTTGATCCGGCAGAAGGCGGCCGTCGAGCACGAGGTGCCGCTGCTCGGTCGCCGGCGCTACACGGCCAGCTGCATCCACAAGTGGCTGCTGCTGTACCGCAAGCACGGCCGAGCGGGCTTGGCCCCCCGCGCCCGCCGCGACGCCGGGCGCTCGCGCGCGATGTCGGACACCGAGGCGGCCGTCCTGTTGCTCTACCTGGAGAACCATCCCGAGCTCAGCGCCGCGGCCGCGCTGCGCACGCTGCAGGCCGACGGCAGGATCTCAAGCTACCCGTCAACCTCCGCGCTGTCGCGCCTGGTGCGCTCGGCAGGCCTGCAGCGCCGCGAACGGCAGCGGCAGCTCCACGGCGCCGAGCAGAAGCTGAAGTTCGACTTCTTCGCCCCCCTGGAGTGCGTGCAGGTCGACTGCATGCACGCCCTGAAGCTGCCCGACCCGAACGGGCGCCGCCGCATGGCCATCCTCTGGCCTTCCTCGACGACGCCACCCGCAGAATCCTCTACGCCTGCTGGGCATGGCGCGAGAGCGCGGTCGCCTTCGAGGCCGGCATCCGCCACATCCTGGCCGCTCACGGGCGCATCGGCAGGCTCTACTGCGACAACGGCTCGCCGTTCGTCAGCACCCAGACTCGCCGCATCCTCGATTCGCTCGGCCTGATCATCTCCCATTCCCGCGTCGGCAAGCCTGCCGGCCGCGGCAAGATCGAGCGCTTCTTCCGCACCGTGCGCCAGCAGTTCCTGGCACCGCTGGACGTCGAGGAGCTGGCCGGCATCGCCGATCTGGACCAGCGCTTCCACACGTGGCTGGAAAGCGAATACCACCGCTCACCCCATCGCGGGCTGGACCGCGCCACTCCGCTTGCGACCTGGTTGAACAGGAGCCATCTGATCGTGCCGCTGGATCCGACCGTCAACCTGGATGAGGCGTTTCGTCACGAAGCGCTGCGCACCGTGCACCGCGACGGCACCATCACGCTGGACAGCGTGCTGTTCGAGTTGCCCGCTACCCTCATCGGTCAGCGCGTCACCCTGCGCTACGACCCCCAGCCGCCGCCGCGACACCGGCGGCTGTTCGTCTTCCACGACGGTCGCTGTCTGGGCGAGGCGCGCAGGGTCGACTCCTACGCCAACGCCCACGTGCGCCGCGGACCGTTCCGTCTCGAACTGGCCGACCAGGACCACGACGATCCCGACGACGACCAGCACGACCCCGCCGGCGCCGCTGCCGCCGCCGGCCCGCCGCCGGCTCCGCTGGGCCCCACCACCGCTTCGCTGGCCGCCTCACGGATCGAGCTGCCCACCGATGAACACCCCCAGGAGGACCGATCATGACCTCGCAGCGCGAACTGCTGAGCTTCTTCAACCTCACCGAGCCGCCGTTCTCCAAGGAGATCCCCGTCGACCAGTTGCACCTGCTGCCCTCGGTGCAGCGCCACCTGGCGGCCGCCCAACTGCTGGTCGACACCCGCGGCATCGGCGCCATTACCGGCAAGGCCGGCACCGGCAAGAGCTGTCTGCTGCGCCTGCTCGCCGACCGGTTGCCTCCCGGACTGTACCGTTGCTTCTACCTGTGCCACTCCTCGGTCGGACTCGTGGAGTTCTACACCCACCTGTCCACCCTGTTCGGCCTGCAGCCCAACTACCGACGGGCGGCCATGTTCCGCGACATCAAGGACCACGTGCTGGCGATGAACCACTCCTCCCACGTCCATCCGGTGCTGCTGGTCGACGAGGCTCACCTGCTCAGCCCCGACATCCTTGCCGAGATCCGACTCCTGGTGAACTTCGAAATCGATTCGTTCAACGCGCTCACCGTCATCCTGTGCGGCTCCGAGATGCTCACCCGCAAGTTCGGCCTGTCCATGCTGGAGGCGCTGGCCAGCTCCATCACCGTCACCATCTCGGTCGACACCCTGGCGGCCGAGGAGTCGGCCAGCTATCTGGAGCAGCGCCTGCGCGCCTGCGGCGCCGCCCGGCCGGTGTTCACCAAGAACGCCCTCGCGCTCATCCATCAGGCCGCAGGCGGCACCCTGCGCACGCTGGGCACCATCGCCAACGCCGCCCTGCTGAAGGCGTTCACCGCCGCGAGCAACCAGGTGGAAGCCGAGCACGTGCAGCAGGTCATCCAACGGTGAGCGGTCTGCCCACCGTCCCCGTGCACGCCATCGATCCGCAGCCCGACGCCCCCCAGTGGTTGATCCGCGATCTGTGGAGCGCCGCTGCCGTGGGCGTCATCGGCGGCTTGCCCAAGTCCTGCAAGTCGTGGTTCGGACTCGATCTTGCCGTCTCGGTCGCCTCCGCCACGGCGGCCCTCGACCGGTTCGAGGTGCTCGCTCCGGGACCGGCGCTGGTCTACCTCGCCGAGGATTCCCTGCCGCGGGTGCGCGAGCGCGTCGCGCATCTGTGCCGCCATCGCGGCCTCGACCTCGCCGCCCTCGACCTGCACGTGGTCACCGCCGCCACCCTGCGCCTGGACCACGACCGCGACCAGCATGCGCTCGACGACACCCTCGGCGCCCTGCGCCCCGCACTGCTGCTGCTCGATCCCCTGGTCCGTCTGCACCGCCTCGACGAAAACTCAGCCGCCGACATCGCGGCTCTGCTGGGCTTTCTGCGCGAGCTCAATCGCCGCCATCAGGTGGCTCTCATCCTGGTTCATCACCTCGCCAAACGCTCTCGGCGCAACCTCGGCCAAGCCCTGCGCGGCTCCTCGGACCTGCACGCCTGGACCGATTCGGCCTGCTATCTGGCGCGCCGCGGCGACGGGCGCCTGCTGCTCACCGTCGAGCATCGCTCCGCCCCCGCGCCCGATCCGGTCCTGTTGCGCCTCCACGGCGGCGGCCACCAGCCGCTTGCCCTGTGCCTCGATGGCCACGCCGCCGCACCGCCGTCGCTCGCTGAGGCGGTGCGCGCCGCCCTCCAGCAGGCCGCGGCGCCGCTGTCCAGAACCGCCCTGCGTCAACGGCTGCGCGTCAACAACTCCCGTCTCGGCGATGCCCTGCTCGAACTGGAACAACAAGGCCTCGCCGTCCGCGACCGCCACGGCTGGCGCCTGCCGCTCTGAAACCGCCCTCCACGCCGACGCCCCCCGGAACGTTCCCCCGTTCCGCACCAGGGACGCACTCGGAACGGAACGCCTCCAGGCGATCGCCACACACTTACTCACCAGATGTCGGCAATCCCCGCAGACCGGGAATCGTCACCGTACCGCGACAATTCCCGCTTACCAGATCGCGGGATTCCCATCTACCAGATCGCGGGCGCTGACACGTGTTCACCCTGCCGGCCGAGCTCGCCCCGCTGGCGCTGCAGAACAAACGCGAACTCTACGGCCTGCTGTTCGCGACGGCCGCCGACACCCTCAAGACCATCGCTGCCGACCCGCAGCATCTCGGTGCCGACATCGGCTTCATCGCCGTGCTGCACACTTGGGGGCAGACGCTCGTGCACCATCCCCATCTGCACTGCGTCATCCCGGGCGGCGGGTTGTCACCCGACGGCGCCGAGTGGATTCCCTGCCGCCGCCGGTTCTTCCTCCCGGTGCGGGTCCTCGCACGCCTGTTTCGTGGCAAGATGCTCGCGGCGTTGCGGCAACGATTCGACGCCGGCCGTCTTCAATTCCACGGCGCCCTTGCTGCCTTGGCGGATCCCGGTCGCTTCCGATCGCTCTGCGATCGACTGCGCAGCAAGGAATGGGTGGTGTACGCCAAGCCGCCGTTCGGCGGGCCTGCGCAGGTGCTGAAGTACCTGGCGCGCTACACGCATCGCGTGGCGATCGCCAACAGCAGGATCACGGCGGCCGACTCCGAGTCGGTGAGCTTTCGCTACCGGGACTATGCTCGTGGCCACCGTACGCGGGTGATGAAACTCGGCGCGATCGAGTTTCTGCGTCGCTTCCTGCAGCACGTCCTGCCCGCTCGTTTCGTCCGTATTCGCCACTACGGCTTTCTCGCCAATCGTGCGCGCAAGGAACAACTGCCGCTGTGCCGACGGCTGATCGCCCGAGCCACCGGCCAGAGCGCCGTCACGTCCGACTTCAAGGCGTGCCTCGCGGCTCCCGACGACCGTCGTTGTTCGGCGTGCCACGTCGGCGCCATGCGGCGCATCCAGGACTTCGGCTCTCAACCCACCTGGGAGTACCGACCGACTCGCCGCGGACCTCCCGACGCATCATGACCCGAACTGAGAACTCTCTCCGCTCGATTCCAGCATGCGCCTGTGCACGCCGAGGTGTCGCTGTGTCATCGCATTTCCGGTGCCTCACCTGCCGGGCTCTGCCAGCCAGCCGCCCGACGCCTTCCCCTCGCGCGGTAGCATCACCCACACGCCGGTCCTCCCGGAGACTCGGCCGACGCCACGCAGCCCATCACCCCGATTCCGCCTCCACCACCCCGGCAATTCAATCCCCATAGGCCGGGCGCGCGGTTTCGTTCAATCAACTCTATCCGAGCTGTCCCGGGCGAAGCCTTACGGCCATCATGCGCCGCTCGCCGGGCACAGCTCGGATAGACTCCTTATCATTTCGGATAGACTCCTTATCATTTCGGATAGACTCCTTATCATTTTGGATAGACTCCTTGTAACTATTCAGCCGTGGCGGACGGTCTGAGGCAGGGAGGGATCATGGGGCGGCCTTCGAAGACGGACCTGAGGGCGTCGAGCACGTTGCCGCCGTTCTTGCGGATCGTGGAGATATAGGCTCTGGTCCGGCAGAAGGCGGCTGCACCTTCAGCGCTGCGGAACGTGCCTGAGATCTTCTGCTGAACTTTCATCATGCGCAGGTCCCGTTCGGCCTGGTTGTTGGTGAACGGTACGCGAAAGTCGTACATGAAGGCGAGCACCGATCGCCAGCGGCCGGCCAACCGGAGCAGGAGATTGCGCGGTTTGCTCTGCTTCTTGCGGCCCCGCTTCTTGGGCGTACCCGGTGGCGCCGGAGGCGGCGGCGGATTGGCGGCCAGCCCAACGTTGATGATCCTGCGGTACTCGGCGGCGAATCGTCGGCGCTCAGGCCGGTACAGCCGCCGGCGTCCCTGCTGCTGCGCACGGTCCACCGCAGCGTTCATCCTCAGCAGCAACTTCTTGAGTTCGCCCGCCCACGGCTGGCGGTACTGTTCCTCGACGAACGTCAGCTCGCGCAGATGATGGGCGTTGCACAGCGCGTGCCCACACCGATAGCGAAAGTAGCTCTGCCAGTGATCGTGCAGCGCGATCCCCGCGAAGTTCGGCAAGATGCCGATGTCCTCACCGGCCTGCTTGCCCCGCTTCGCGTGCTCGGCGTAGTGGGTCAGCCGCTCCGTGCTCGCCACGTGCAGCCACCGCAGGTGGCCGTCGACGCTCATCCCGGTCTCATCGAAGCCGACCACCGGCTGGCCGCCGATCGCTTCACGAATCATCTCGCTGACGCCCGCCAAGCGCTCGGCGCAGGTGGCGTTGATGTTCACCAACGTGCCGACGCTGATCGGGATCGAGAACAGGTCCGCGAACCACTCGGCCGCCCTCTGATACGGCAGCAACCCGTAGTTCTTCAGGTATGCGGCCACCGCTTGCAGCCGCTCGCCGTACTGCACCGGCTGCCGGACCGGCTCAGGGAATGTGGCCACCGCGGTCTTCCCACAGTCCGGGCAGCGTTTGCGCTCGGCGCGGTGCTCGGTGACCTGCGCCGCCAGCGGCGGCACCTCGAACACCTGCCGACGTTCGTAGTCGGCCACCGGCTCGTCGGCCAGCGATCGTCCGCAGCCGCACCGGTCCACCGCGTGCACGGTGACGAGGTCGGGATGCTCACTCTGGCTCAAGGTCGCACCAGGATGGTTCGGCTGACCCCCGTGACGCTTTCCGGTTCGCTGCCGGCGAGAGGCCGTGCGGCTGTGTTGCTTGCGTTCGAAGCTGTCTCGCGACGGCGGTTTGCCGCTGTCGTGGCTGTCCTTCTTCAGTTCCTGGAGTTCCTGCTCCAGCGCCGTGATCCGCTGCTCGTAACGCTCGATGAGAGCCTCGATCAACGCGATGACCGCGTCTCGGCCAGCATCGTAGGCCGCACCTATCTCTTGGCGCGTGAGCTTGAAGCTCGCGTCCATTGCGCCCCTCCCGACCGCGAGAATAGACCAGCAATGCCGAACACGTACAGCGCCCGAGACAACTTACAATCTTCAGGTCGTGGTTACGCTGACCCATGGGCTGCCACTACGCCTGAATAGTTACGACTCCTTATCATTAGCTCGGATAGACTCCTTATCATTATTTCGAAGTCACCAAAGAAAATGGACGCATCATATTGACTCCCGTGCGGTTGGCCCGCGCTGATGCCGTGCGCGCCAAGCTCGCTGAGCTCGGCATTTCCGAGGCCGACGTGGCCGACGCCGTCACATGGGCTCGCCGGGCGGAGTGATCCGTTTGCGCGTGGTGCTCGACACCAACGTGCTGCTGTCGGCCCTGCTGTTTCCCGCCGGGTCGTCATCCTGGCTGCGCCGAGCGTGGCAGTCCGCATCGATGCTGCCGCTGGCGAGCCGCGACACCACGACGGAGCTGATCCGGGTGCTGTCCTATCCGAAATTTCGCTTGACCGATGCCGAGCGAGACGACCTGCTGGCCGACTACCTGCCTTGGTGCGAGTCGGTGGTCGTGTCGAATCCGCCGGCCGTGCCGAGCTGTCGTGATCCCGACGACAGGCCGTTCCTCGAGCTCGCGCTGGTGGGCCAGGCCGACGCGTTGGTGACCGGCGATGACCTGCTCTCGCTGGCATCCGGGTTCTCCATTCCCATCCTCACCGCAAGCGCGGCGAGGGCCCGGTTGGGCGTGAAGCGGCCGCCCGGCTGATATGCGCGACAGGCGGCGCGCTATCCGGGCGCGACGCCCTCGGAGGCAAGATCCGCGAACATCGGAGAATAGCGGCCGCGGGGGCTCATCTCGACCAGGGTGTCGCCCTCGAACACCATCAGATGCCGCTGCCAGTACACCCACTCCTCTTCGGTGCGGCGCACCGGCGTGAAGCGCACTTGCACCTGGGTTCCGGCCGGCAGCGGATCGGTCACCGCCCACGGCTCGATGCGCCGGAGGCCGAGCCCGGCGCCGGTTTCGCCGCCGAGGCCGAGGGTCAATTCCTCCCAGGGCAGCCAGTCCGGCTTGCGCACCCACAGGCTGCCGGCCGCCGGCATCGTCACGGTCACGTCTCCCGCGGCGGGCAGCCGGCTGCTGGTGCGGGCTGCGGCGCGGTCCGTGGAGAACAGCAGGTTCAGCCGCGTGTCCGAGCCGTGACGTGTCGATCCGTGGCGGAGCGTCGCCCACAGGCACTGGATGCCGCCCTGGACGACGTCCAGGACGCTGGTGGCAACGCCCATCGGGTCGGGAACGTGGCGGTCCGAGGGGCTGGGGAACCCCCAGCCGCCGTCGGCTTCGGGGGGAAACTCGGTCACCGCGTAGTCGGGTGCGTCCTCCGGGCTCAGCATCTCCTGGCCGGCCAGCCACTGGCTCGGCAGCACGTGGCTGCGGATCATGCGCTCGGCGACACCGAAGTACTCGGGCCGGCCGGCCAGTCCCAGGACGATCGCCGTCTGGATCATGTCGCCGGTGTTGTTGATCTCGCCCCTGCCGGGCACGCGCTCGTTGCCCAGGCTCTCGATCGACCAGCCGAAGCTGCTGCACGTGGGCGCCAGCCCCACGTCGAAGATGCGGCGGGCGTGCTCGACGGTGTCCAGGTCGCCGATCAGCAGCCCGTAGTCGGCCAGACCCTGCACGGTTCCGGTGATCGAGTGGGTGTGGGTGCCGGCCTGCGCGGTGAGGCGGCCGTCCTCCGTGAACGACGTGGTGCGCGCCAGCCGCACGAAGCGGCCGGCCAGCTCCAGGGCTCGCTGGTCGCCGGTAAGGCGGAACAGGTGGGTGAGCGCCATCACGGTCCGGGCCCGCGACCGGGGCGGCGGGGACTCGATGCCGTGGCGCTCGTCCGTGAACCCCGGATGCCTCAGGCTGGGCTCGGCCGCGATCGGGTCGGCCCGCCACGTGCCGTCGGGGTTGGTGAGGCGGATCCAGGTGTCGAGCAGAATTCCAAGCCGTTCGCGGGCGGCGCGGTCGTCGCGGACGGTCGCCAGCTCCGTGAACGCCTGCACCATCTCGCGCAGGTCGTGGGGATTGGTCTGCCCGTCGACCTGCGGGAATCCGAGCGGATTGTCGGTCAGGTCCAGCAGCACGGCGCGCAGGCCTTCGACGACCGCCTCCGGCGCCGGGGTGCCGCTCGCCGCGGCTCCCTTCAGCAGCGCGTCCACGGCACGGCCGTAGTTGTGCGGGTCAAGCACTCCCTCGGCCAGGCGGCGCTCGCACCAGCGGGCGACGCAGGCCATGGCGCGGGCGATGCGGGCGGGCAGATCGGCGTCACGGGGATTCGGCATCGGCTCCTCCAGAGCGCTATGATGCGGCGCCATGGCGCAGCGCGACAACGAGAGCGGCAGGCTGGCGCCCGAGTCGGTCGAGGCGCTCACCTTCGACATCTTCGGAACGATCGTCGACTGGCGGAGCGGCGTGATCGATGCCGGCCGCGAGCTGCACGGGCGGAGCGGCAAGGGCACGGACTGGGCCCGGCTGGCCGATGAATGGCGCGGCGGCTACGAGCCGGCGATGGAGCCCGTGCGCAGCGGCCGGCGGCCCTGGGAGCCGATCGACGTGCTGCACGGCGAGATCCTGGACCGCCTGCTGGCCGAGCGCGGACTGGGGCTCCATGCGGACGACCGCCACTGGTTCATCCACGCCTGGCACCGGCTGCCAGCATGGCCCGACGTGCGCAACGGGCTGGCGCGGCTGCGCGCCCGCTTCACGGTCTGCGCCCTGTCGAACGGCAACGTCTCGCTGCTTGAGGATCTGGCGAGCTACAACGACCTCGCCTTCGACCACATCCTGTCGGCCGAGCAAGCACGCACCTACAAGCCGATGCCCGCGGTCTACACCACGGCGGCCTCGCGGCTGAACCTGCCTCCAGAACGCATCCTCATGGTCGCCGCGCACGACGACGACCTGCGGGGAGCACGCGCCGTCGGCTTCCGCACGGCGTTTCTGCCGCGGCCGACCGAATGGGGTCGGAACGGCAGCGCCGAGGTGCCGGCCGAGCCGCACGACCTGACGGTCGCCGATTGCGAAGCACTCGCCGACGCGCTTGGGACCTAGCCGGGGGGGTCAATTCTCCTTCCACGAGGGAGAAATCAAGAGAGTATTCTCCTTGCCGTGAGGAGAACATGACGGCGCGGATGCTGCGCGACCGCACCGGGCGCGTCGGGCTACCTGGTCGCTCTGATGGAATACATGTGCGGGAACGACTCGCCGTGGTGCGGGAACCGCCATCGCCCGTCCTCGCACCGCTTCGTGCCTGCGTACGGCTGGCTGCAGAACGGGAACTCGTGCAGGAACTCGATCGTCAAACCGGCTTCGATCAGCGTCGTCACCACGTCGCCCAGCGGGTGCTGCCACTCATGGTGGGGGCTCGATATCAGTTCCCTGCCTGCGTAGCTCGGTTGATTGCCCGGGGTCGACACCTCCCCGTGGAAGTAGCCGTACGCCGCCTTCAGATCACCTGATTCCGAGACCTCGAACGCGTCCAGGAACGGATGGAACTCCACGATGTAGAACGCTCCGCCCGGCTTGAGCATGCGGTGGACCACCGACGCCCACCTGTCCAGATCAGGGAGCCAGACCAGGACACCGTATGACGTGAACACCACGTCGAACTCCTCATCGAGCACGTCCGGCAGGTCGTACACGTCGGAACAGATGAACTGCGTGTGCAGTTCCAGCTCACCGTTCAGCGACCTCGCCAGATCGATCGCGGCGTCGGAGAAGTCGACTCCCGTTGCCTTCGCACCCAGACGCGCCCACGACATCGTGTCTAGCCCGAAGTGACACTGGAGGTGGAGCAGCGTCTTGCCGGCGACGTTGCCGACCTCGCTTCGCTCCACATCGGTGAGCGTCATACGGCCCGCCTTGAAGCCATCGACGTCATAGAACGAGGACGACGCGTGGACCGGCGTCCGCTCATTCCAGTTCTGGCGATTGTCCCGGAGTCGTTCGTCTTCCATGTCGTTGGCTTTCAGCCCGGCCCGCACTACTCGCCGAACGACGGCAGGTCGAGCCAATAGCGAGTGTAGCGGCGAGCACCGGTACGTCGCAGCGCGCCCTTGGCCACCAGGTCGGCCAGATCACGGGTGGCAGTGGAGGCCGGCGCGCCGGTGATGCGGCGATAGTTGTGTGCGCTGAGCCCGCCTTCGAATCCATCCGGCTCGGCGCGGAACAGGCGCAGCAGCGTCTTCTCCTGGCGCGGATTCAGTCGACCGCGCAGTCGGTCGAACATCCGGGTCTGCTGCACGGTCCGAATCAGCCGGCGTTCGCTCCAGATCTGGGCTTCGAGGACGACCCCGGCGAACCACACCAGCCACCCCGTGATGTCAAGTGAGTCATTGGCGGCCTTGAGAGCGTCGTAGTACGCCCTGCGGCGACGAAAGATGGTCCGAGCGAGCGCGATCAGGCTCGGTTGTCCGAGCGCTCGCGCGAGCGCCTTCTCGGCGAGACCGCGGCCGATACGGCCGTTGCCATCCTCGAACGGATGGATGAAGACGAAGTACAGATGGACAGCGCCTGCACAGGTCAGCGGCGACAGTCGGTCCTCACCTGCGCACGAGCGTTCGTACCAGGCGATGAACCGGTCCATCTCCGTCGCCATCCGGGCGGATGGCGGCGCCACGTAATGGACGGTCGGCCGATCCTCGGGGCCGGAGACCACCTGCATGGGCTCGGAGTGGAGGCGGTAGCCTCCGACGACGTTGAGTCTGCGCCGCTCCCGCATCAGCATTCGGTGCCAGTCCCACAGCGTCCGGTGATCCAGAGGGCGATCGAACTCCCGATAGACCGATACCATCATCGCGGCGACGCCGGCTTCGGCGGGTGACGCAGGACGCTGATCGTGGGCCAGGCCGAATTGGCGGCGGATTGACGACTGCACCGAGTCCCGGTCGAGAAGTTCTCCTTCGATTGCGGAGGTCTCCGCCGCCTCGTCGCTCAGCCAGCCAACCCGCAGCTCGATCCGCTCGTCCTCGCCAAGACGGCGCCATGCACCGATCCGGCGTCCGGCATCGTCCTGAAAGCGGGCTTCGAGCGGCGCCAGCTCAGCCTGATTCCAGGTGAAGTCCGGCCAGCCCGGCTGCTGCCAGATCCAGCTCATGGGCTATAGAACGCCATCCTATAGCCCACCGGACGGAACCTCGCCTCTCTGAGACCGGGAGTCATCCTATACCCCCTCGTGGGACAAGTAATCCTCGAGCGCCTCGACTACCACGGCATTCAGGCTCTCTTCCTTGATGCGAGCCAGCGTGCTCGCGCGGCGGTGGGTGTCGGCGGAAAGCCGCACGACGAATTTTCCGGAGAAGGGCCGCTCCGGCTCTTCTCCGTCCTGCCTGCAGCCGTCGAGGTAGAAATCCACCGATTCATGGAACGCCCGGCGTACGTCATCGATCGTCCGTCCGCGGAAGTCCACATGGTCGCGGTGGAGATTGACGACCGTTCCATACAGCTCCTCGCCGTCGATGTCGACTCTTCCCAGATAGCCCTTGTACTCCATCATGGCTCGACTCCCATCCTCCTCAGCATGTTCATGATCGCGCGCACCGTGGCTTGTCCGGTCTCGCTGGACGGGTGCGGCTGGTGAAACACCGCCCGCGTGCCGTCGGGGAACCGAAATCGCACGCGTGAGCCAGAGCGCTGTCGTACTTCGGCTCCCAATTCGATGAACAACGCCTCGATCTGTTGCCAATCAACGTTGGCCTGAACGCGAAAGATGGCTTCCAGAGTTCGACGGTGCCTGCGGTTCACGGAATGCGCATAGTATCGTAATGTAGTATCGAACGCAAGACAAGCGTTCTTCGGTGCGGTGAGGGAGTGCGCTGGTCCTGTGGATAGACGGTCTATCCGGTGACGGCGTAGATGGCGGAGGCGCGGGCGTAGAAGCGGACGCGGATCAGGGAGCCTGTCAGCTCGGAGCCGTCGCGGCGCCGGCCGCCGCCCTGCCAGACCAGGGGGTGGTCCGGGCGGTCTAAGGGAGCCTGCAGCAGGCAGCCGTCGCGTTCGTAGCCGGGGATCACCCGGTCGCGGTCGTCGATCAGCTCGGCCATCACGTAGGCCTGGTTCTCCTGGTTGTCGTACTCGTCGCCGGGGATCTTGACGTTCAGCCGTAGCGGGCGCGACGGCATCGGGAACTCGGCGGTCTCGAAATGCGAGTTGGTCGTCGACGTCGCATACGTTAGCCGGTCGGCCGGCAGCCCGTGCAGGCGATCGGCACGCTGGAACAGCATCATGCCGTTCACGAGGATCGGGTTGTGCAGCGAGAAGGCGCCGGCGTCGATCTCCCGGAACGGCCGGCTCCAGTTCAGGCCGTCACGGCTGATCCAGCGTTCGCACGGCAGGAACACGCCGTGGCCGTTGGCACGCATCGGGTCGATGCCGGGCTGGATGAAGCTGCCGGCGTAGTTGTTCATGTGCATGTAGTAGCGGCCCTCATGGGCAAAGGTGCTGCCCGAGTAGAACTCCAGGTCGGGCGGGTCCTCGTCGTCAGGCGAGATCTGGAACTCGATCGGCACCAGCCGCCCGCGCAGCAGCCGCATGTTGTTGTGGTACTCGGGCTTCTCGAAGTACTGGCTGGCGGTGTCCGGCGTCCACGTGAAGCCGTCCTCGCTGGTGCGGATCGTCACCACCCGGCGCCCATTGAGGACCAGGTCGTGCACGCCCTTCTCCCAGCGCTGCCAGCCCTTGCCGTAGTAGATGAACCGCTGCACGGCGGGGCTCCACATGGCGCCCCAGGCGTCGCCGTCGGCGAACACCGGCCCGCCCGGATGCTCCTCCCAGCTCTCGCCGTCGCGGCTGTGGAAGATGTACATCTGCATCTCGCCGTCGTGTATGGCGTTCTTCATGAAGACGTAGCGCTCGAGCTCCGGGCTGTAGGCCATGCGCGCGGCGTAGTGCCACTTGTATTCCGAGCGCTCGCAGACCACGTGCGTGTCCTCGAAGCGGATGCCGTCGGCCGTCACGCTGCGCAGCAGCTTCCAGGGCGTGTGCCGGCTCATCTGGTAGTGGAACACGTCGGCGGTGCCGTCGGGCCGGGGCGCCGCGAAGCAGATGACGTCGCGCATCTCCGTCCTGCCCAGGGGTCGGAACGGCGTCGGGCGGAACCGCACGTGGCCCCATGGCCGGTGCACGTCGTGCCGGTCCATGAACAGCAGCTTCATCGCGGCCCCGATCTTAGCGGTTTTGTCGCCGCCGGCCAGTTCGGTAGGATCGGTGCGGGATGAAGAGCGCCAGGATCGTCGGCCCCGGACGCGTCGAAGTAGGCGAGTTCGCCGATCTGACCGTCCAGCCCGGCACGGCGGTCGTGCGCCCGCTGGCCATCGCCATCGACGACAGCGACACCCGCCGCGTCTACGACGGAGCCCCGGACTCCTATCCCCTGGCTCCGTCCACCTGTGCACACCAGATCATCGGCCGCGTGGAGGCGATCGAGTACGTGGGCGTCAAGCCGCTGCCGTTCGTGGTGGACGAGGTGGCCATCGTCCGGCGTCCTGGCTTCGACGGATTGGCCGAGCAGATCCCGGTGCCGATCGGCGAGCTCATCCACCAGACGCTGGACACGCCGCTGGACCGCCTGGTGCTGGTCCACCAGCTCGCTCGCGCGCTGATGGCGGCCGAGCGGCTCCGCGACGTGGTCGGCCGTTCGGTGGCGGTGGTCGGGCAGGGGCCGGCCGGCCTCGTCCTGGACGCCGTGCTGCGGCGCGCCGGCGCGCGGCAGGTGATCGGCGTCGACCCGGTCGCGACGCGCCGAGAGGCGGCGCTCCGCTTCGGGGCGACCGCGGTCGTCGATCCGGGCGGCGGGGCGGCCGACGCCACGGAGCAGGTTGCCTCGGTTTCCGGCGCGCAGCTCCCGGACGTGGTGGTGGAGGCGGCCGGCACCGCGGAATCGATCAACCTGGCGGTCGCACTGGTGCGAGCCGAGGGCCGCCTGCTGCTGTACGGCGAGCCGCGCGCGACTACCTTTCCGTTCGACTTCGGCGTGCTCTACGAGAAGCAGTGCGCGGTGCTCATGTCGACGCCGGCCACCTACGAGGCCGACGGCTACCACGCCTATCGCCTGGCTACCAACCACCTGGCCCGCGGCGACTTCGACTTCGACGGCCTGATAACCCACCGCCTGCCGATCGGCGAAGCGGCGCGCGCGTACGAGCTGTCGCGCTCCGGCGACGACGGCGCCTGCCAGGTGGTGATCGAGCTCAACTCGTGACCGAACCGGCACCGGGCAGCGTCCCGCCCAGTGGCGTCCACGACCGGGGCGGGTTGCCCTCCGCCGAGCCCATCGACCGCTCCAACCATGAGTTGGCCGACTGGGAGCACCTCACCAACGCCTTGGTCGGCGTGCTCCGGCACCGAGGGCTGTTCACCGTCGACGAGCTGCGCCGCGGCATCGAGTCCCTTCCGCCCGCGCGGTACGAATCGTGCAGCTACTACGAGCGCTGGGCGTCCTCGCTCGAAACCGTGCTGGTGGAAAAGGGCGTGCTGACCGGGGAGGAAATCGACGCCAGGGCGAAGGCGGTGGGCGGCAGATGGGAGTAGTGCTCTCCGCCGAGTCCGGCCGCTTCGCTCCCGGCGATTCCGTGACGGTCCGGCGGGATCGCATCCCACACCACCACCGTACGCCGTGGTTCATCAAGGGCAGGCGCGGCAGGATCCGCGCGGTGAGCGGGCCGTTCTTCGATCCCGAGTCGCGCGCCCACGGCGGCAGCGGCCTCCCCAAGCGCCTGCTGTACCACGTGGAGTTCAGCCAGACCGACCTCTGGGGAGACCGGTACGACGGCGGCGAAGGCGACGTGCTCCTGATCGACGTGTACGAAGGGTGGCTCGAGCCGGCGGGAGTCGCGACATGAGCGGCGATCACGATCACGATCATCGTCACGATCACGATTCCGAACACGCGGGCATCCATCCCGACATCGAGCTCACCGAGCCCGCCCGGCGCGCCATCGCCATGCATGAGCTGCTGGTGGAGAAGGGGGTGCTTGATCCCGGCGAGCTCGCCGAGCAGATTCAGCGGGTGCGCTCCCGCTCGGCGGCGGACGGCGCGCGGGTCGTTGCCAGGGCGTGGGTCGATCCCGCGTTCAAGGAAAGGCTCCTGCGGGACGCGCGCTCGGCCCTCGCCGAGCTCGGCTACACCCTCACGCACGACGCCGAGCTGGCGGTGGTGGAGAACACGGACGCCGTGCACCATCTGGTCGTGTGCACGCTCTGCTCCTGCTATCCGACCGCTCTGCTCGGTCCGCCGCCCGACTGGTACAAGAGCAGCCCCTACCGCCAGCGCGCGGTCGTGGAGCCGCGGGCGGTCATGCGCGAATTCGGCCTGGAGATCGCCGGTCACGTGCAGGTGCGGGTCGTGGACAGCACCGCCGACCTGCGCTACCTGGTCCTGCCGCGGCGGCCCGCCGGGACGGAAGGGCTGTCGCAGGAAGAGCTGGCCGAGCTGGTGACGCGGGACAGCATGATCGGCGTGACGGATCCGCTCGAAGCGCGAAGCGCATGACCGATCGTCCGCTCCCCGCCTACCGACGCATGTCGGTCGTGCAACCGGTGCCGGTGGCGGACGAGGAGGTGCGCACAAGGTTCTCCGAGCTGCTGGGCCTGCTCGACGTGCCCGGTCCGGGATCCGTGCCGGCGGAGCTGGGGGAGAGCGAGACCGGCGCGGACGGCGTGACCGTCACGCCGCTCCGCTTCCGCAACGAGCTCGACGAGGTCGTGCCCTGCATCCTGATGCGATCGACCGAAACCGGCGATGAGCTGGGCGGGATCGTCTGCATGCCCGGCACCGGCGGCACCGCCGAGCTGATCAGCGAGGAGCGCCTGCACCGGCCGCTCCGGCATCGCGGTCCGCTGCATGGCTGGGCTCGCGAGCTGGCGCGGCGCGGATTCGCAACGCTGGCGGTCACCCTCCGTGGCACCACGGCGCGCCAGCCCAACCCGCTGGAGCGGGAGCGGGAATCCAAGGCGATGGAGCCGTTCGGCAGGACGGCGGTCGGGCTGCGCGTGCGCGAAGCGCTACAGGCGGCGCGGGCGCTGGCGGCCGTCGACGGGGTGAGCACCGAGCGCATCGGGCTCACCGGCTTCTCCCTGGGCGGGCAGGCCGCGTGGCTGGCGCAGGCGGCCGCTCCCTGGATCCAGGCCTCGGCGCCGCTGGCGGGCGGCCTCGGCAGCATGGCTGCGGTCATCCGGGAGGGCGACCTGGACCGCCACTCCAGCCCCTGGTACATCCCGCACCTGCTGCGGCACTTCGACCAGGGCCGCATCGTGCGGGTGTGCATCTGTCCGCGGCCGCTCATGGTGCTGGCGCCGACCGAGGACGAGGACATGCCGGCGAGCGGGGTCGACGAGATGGAGCGCGAGGTGCGGCCGGCCTACGCCCTGGCCTGCTGCCCCCACCGCTTCGAGGTTCACCGGCCCCACCTCAACCACCTGTTTCTGCCGGAGCACCTCGACTCGGTGTCGGCGTTCTTCGGGCGATGGCTGTCGTGACCACCGGCTCGCGCTACCGCGAGATCGAGGTGTACGGGACGCCGCGCGAGATGGGCCGCCAGCTTGGCGAAGCGGCGCGGGAGGAGATCCGCGGCTTCACGCACGTCGCCGTCGAGCGGGTCAACAAGACGGTGTCGATCAGCCGTGAGCAGGCACTCGCCACCGCCTCCGCGTGCATCCCGTACGTCGCCGACTATGCGCCCGAGCTGCTCGCCGAGCTGCGCGGAACGGCGGAGTCGAGCGGCGTGTCGCTGGACGAGTTGATGCTCCTGCAGGTCCGCAACCAGCTCCGCAACCGCAAGGCTCCCGGCCAGACGGACGAAGGCGGCTGCACGGCGCTGGCGGCACGGCGGCCCGCGCTGGTCGCGCAGAACTGGGACAACGACCCGGCGCTCGACCCGTACACGGTGGTGCTGACGCGCCGGCCGCTCGCCGGCCCGGCGACGCTGACGGTCGGCCAGGCCGGCCTGATCGGCTACATCGGCTGCGGCGAGCGCGGCATCGGCGTGTGCCTGAACACCCTGCCGGCGCCGTCCCGCGAGGTGGGCGTGCCGCACTACTTCATCGTCCGCCGCGTGCTGAAGGCCGATTCGCTCGACGCCGCGATCGAGGCGGTACGGAGCGCGTATCGTGCCATCCCCGCCAACCTGATCCTGGCCACGCCGCAGGGGCCGGCAGACTTCGAGATCCTGATCGACGACCTGCGCGTGCTGCGGCCGGAGGACGGCACCGCCTGGCTGACGCACACCAACCACTGCCTGCACCCGGCGCTGACGGACGTCAACGAGCGGTTTCCGGAGCTGATCGAGTCGCGGCCGCGCAAGCGGCGGATCGATTCCCTCCTCGCGGAGGCTGACGGCGGCATCGACGTCGGCGCGGCGAAGGCGGCGCTGAGCGACCACCACGACGAGCCCCGGTCGATCTGCCGGCATGCCAACGACCACCCCCGGTACGGCTTCTGGACCAGCGTGCTGTCGGTGGTGATCGAGGCGGACGCCGGCCGCATGCACGTCAGCCGCGGCAACCCATGCTCGAACCCCTACGAGGAGTACCGGCTCCTGTCGATGTAAGTCCTGTCCTGAATCGTGATGGCGTTGCAATGGTGAACGAAGAGATCGAGATCATGCTCCTGCGTCATGGGCGGTCTCGGGCAGATGACGAAGAGGTTCATGAAGGCCGGTATGATGCGCCGCTGACCGACGTTGGCCGCGCCCAAGTAACGAGACGAGCGGCGAAACTGAAGGAAACGGGGATCAGCTTTGACTCGATCATAGCGAGCCCGCTCAAACGTGCGTGTCAAACAGCCCGGATCATCAGCAATGCCCTGCACATCGGCGTTGAGCTCGATGAAGACTGGATGGAGAAGGACAACGGCCCGCTTGCGGGTTTGCCGTACCACGTCGCCAGCGTCAGATACCCGATCCCGGCTTTTCAAAACCCCTTTCAGCCGCATGTCGTGAGCGCCGGCGACGGGGAAAGCACCTGGTCATTCCACAGTCGGGCAGCACGAGCGCTCGAGAGGGTTGTCAGGCGTGGCGCCGGAAGCTATCTCGTGGTTGCGCATGGAGGGATTCTCAACGCCGCGATGGGATGCATCGTCGGCGCGCAGCCAACGGTCAGCGGCCAGGGTGTCACGTTCTCGTTCGGTGACACGGGATACGTCCGGACGGCGTACAACCCGAGTCGACACCATTGGGTAGTACGAGAGCTGGTTTGCGGATAGATAGCCTACGCTCGCGCCGCGATGTCCGCCGACGCGTGGCTCAGCTTCCTTCGATCAGGCGCTGTATCGAGAATCGCAGATCGGTGAACGCGAGAGGAGTCACCATCCCGGCAGTTGCTGTCGTCGTCTGGAGATAGTCGTCCGCTCCCGGATTGCGGAACACGATGAGCCGCGACTGCTGCAGGTCGACGACCCAATACTCGGGTATCCGGGCTTGTGCGTAGAGCTGTCGCTTTTCCTCCAGATCCTTCGCCAGGCTGCTGTCCGAGAACTCGATCAGCCAGAAGATGTCCTGCGGGTGGGGGTGATGGTGGAGGTATTCGCGACCGAGCGGCCGCACTACGGCGATGTCCGGCTCCGGCTCGGACCCATGGTCGGGCAGGGTAATCGGATGATCCTGGCGGACAGTGGCCCGCTCACCCATCGTCCGGATCAGATACGTCGTGGTCTCGGTAATCAGGTAGGCGTGGGGTTCCCCCTCGGGCGCCATCTCGACGATCTCCCCCCTCAGAAGCTCCACGGGCCGGTCGTCGAGCACGCCGCTCGCGACCATGCGGTGGTAGTCATCGAGTGTCCACTTGGTCAGGGTCACGCTCACGACGAAGCTCCGTTCGTGACGACGCTACGCCGACACGGCTTCGCCTGTCCACTCACTACGCGACCCAGAAGCGGTGCACGGTGCGGTGCCGGTAGGTCTGGCCGGGGCGCAGAATGATGGGCGGGAAGTGGGGCTGGTGCACGCTGTCGGGGAAATGCTGGGTCTCCAGGCAGAGGGCGCCCCGGCGGCCGAAGGTGCGTCCGCCGGCTCCCGTGGCGGGCTCCAGGAACTCCGAGGTGTAGAGCTGCACGCCCGGCTGTGTGGTGGCCACCTCCATGACCCGTCCGGAGCCCGGCGCGTACACGCGCGCGAAGGTGCGGAGCTGACCCGGCGCGCCGTCGATCACGAAGCAGTGGTCGTAGCCGCCGGCCTGCCTGATCCGCTCGCCGATCGGGCGTGGACTGGTAAAATCGAACGCGGTGCCGGCCACCGGCAGCACCGCCCCGGTGGGCACTCCGTCGTCGCCCCGCTCCAGGACGTGCGCGCAGTGCAGGTGCAGGTCGTGCCCGTCCACGGTGCCGTTGCCGGCGCCGGCCAGGTTCCAGTAGGCGTGATTGGTGAGGTTGACGATCGTCGGCGCGTCGGTCGTTGCCTCCAGGTCCATCACCAGCTCGTCGTGTTCGGTGAGCCGGTAGACCGCCTGCGCGGTCAACTCGCCGGGGTAGCCTTCCTCGCCGTCCGGGCTCCGGTAGCGCAGCACGACGCGGTCCTCCTCCTCACCCTCGTGCGTCGTGGCGTCCCAGACGCGGCGGTCGAAGCCGGTCGCGCCGCCGTGCAGGTGCAGGTCGCCAGCATTGCACGCCAGCTCGTAGCGGGTGCCGTCCAGCTCGAAGGCGCCTCCGGCGATGCGGTTGGCGACGCGCCCGATGATGGGCCCGAAGTATGGATATTCCGGGTCCAGGTAGCGGTTCACATCGTCGTAGGAGAGTGTGATCTCGTCCAGTCCGTGCCTGCCGTGCGTGCGCACGGATTGCAGGTTGGCTCCGAGCGTCAACACCGCGGCGGTGGTGCCGCGGCGGTTGCGCATCTCGTAGCGGTGCACGGGGCTGCCGCCGGCCAGGCCGAAGTCGGTCCGCGTAATGCTCATGGCGCATGACCCTCCGCATGCAGCGTACCGCAACGGCCGGCCCACTTCCCTGCCGGGAGGTCCGGCAGGCAGCTCACCAGCAGGTCACGCCGCCTCCCTGGTCCCAGTCACGCCACACGCGCCGGACCGCGCCGACCGTGGCGGCGCTGGCTCGATGCTTCTTGTATGCGGCGAGAATCAGCCGGCGCTGCCGCCGGTCGAGGCCGTTGCCGGCCGGCGACTCGCAGATCAGGTACAGGAGGATGACCGCGACGATTCGGGCGTCCTCGCCTGCATCGACCAATTCCAGGAGGGCGGCGATGAGCTCGTCCGGAATGCCGAGCCCCACAAGGTCGTCGAGCCCGGGCACGGCCGGGAGCGAGTGCTCGTTCAGCGCCGCCACGATCTCGATCGGTGATCCGATGGTCCCGGACATGGAGTCCGGTGCCGGCGGGATCATGTCGGGCAGCGGACGCAGGGCGGCGGCTGCCGGTGGTGCCTGGCTGTACATCGCGTCCGCGCGGATCGGCGACGCGTCGTGCACGGTTCCGATCCCGTGCCAGCCGGCGGCCAGCACCTGCGGGACCTTCACCAGGCTCGGCAGCTCGTCCGCCTTGTCGTCTTCCGCCCGTACGTGGACGACCAGGCAGTTGGTCCATTCCGAGACGAGCTGATAGCGCACGGCCAACTCGGTCGCAGCCGCCTCGTCGTCGACGGCGGGCAACCGCCGGGCGGCGCCCATGCGGGCCAGGTCGGACCGGGCGGCACTCACCCGTTCGCCCGGGTTCAGGGGATGCGGCTGGCCGATCTCCAGGCGGTCTCTGATCGTGCGGCCGTCCGTGAGCTCCACCTCAAGGACCACTG
Source organism: Spirochaetia bacterium (assembly GCA_965208175.1). Taxonomy (GTDB): domain Bacteria; phylum Spirochaetota; class Spirochaetia; order SZUA-6; family Bin103; genus CATQHW01. The sequence continues at coordinate 2,181,254 of CBDBOG010000003.1, forward strand.
GACCGCGCGGCTGCTCCGCGAACGATCCGAACAGGTGCAGGGTGTCGCCGGGGTACGGCGGCGGCAGTGGATCGGGGGTCGCGTGACGCACAGGCGCGGGCCAGGTGACCCGAGCCCGCCTGGCGGGCGGGGCCAGCATGCGCTGGAAGTGGCGGTGGATGCGCTCGGCCATGTCCTCCCGCGGGGCTACCAGTTCGCAGGCGCCGCCGGTCGCGCCGGCGAGCGCACGGACGAACGGCTCGGCGACGGCGCTGCCGACGCCGACGCCGACGGTGAAGATGCGGTGGCCGGACGCACGCGCCTCGGCCACGGCGGCGTCGGTGTCCCACACCTCACCGTCGGTGATCAGCAGCACCTCGCGCGGCATGCCGGGCTCGCCTGCGATGGCGTAGGCGGCGCGCAGGGCGGACTCGATCTCGGTGCCGCCCAGGTCGGCGTCGAGCTCGCGCACGAAGTCGCGCGCGCGGGCGACGTTGGTCCGGGACGCGGGCATCGCGCGGCCGAACAGGGCGCGATGCTCGGTGCCGAACGCCACGATGTCGAACAGGTCGCCGGGGCACAGGCTGTCGAGAATGCGCTCGCCGGCGATGCGTACCTGCTCGATCGAGTCGCCGCTCATCGAGCCGGAGCAGTCCACGACGATCTTGAGGCAGCGGGGCATGCCGCCGTCTACAAGGTCCGGGATCTCGGGCCGGAAGCTCGCCAGGACCACCCAGTCTCCGTCGTCCCGGTCGAGCAACGCCCGTCCTGTATCCGCCGTGCCGGCACGCGCCTCCAGGACCACGTCGCGGTCCATCGCTGCGGGCCGGGTGATCTCGATCACCGTCCGCTCGTCGTTCGGGGTGACGGCGATGTCGTGCGAGGGCGAGGCCCAGCGGGCGCCCTGCAGGGCTCCCTGCACCGATACGCGCAACCGGAAGCAGCGTTCGGCGTCGAAGCCGAACACCGGCTCCTGGTGCGGGTCCAGGCCGGCGGCAGACGGATCGCCGTACCGCGGCGCGATGGTCGTAGGCATGGCGAGCCGCACGAGGTCGCCGTTCCAGCGCAGCAGCAGCCCGTAGCGGAAGCGGACGGTCGCCGTCTCGCCCGGGGCCAGGTTGCCGACGCTCGCCGTGTACAGCCCGGGCTGCGGCTGCTCAAGGAGCACCGCCGCGTTCCCGTCGGTGATGGCGTCCTCGTACTGCCGTTCCGCCTCCGGCTTGGCGATGACCGTGCCGGCCATCGTGCGGTCGCCGATCTCCACCGTGAACTCCAGCAGGACGGCGTCCACCGGCAGCGGAAAGGTGTAGACCGCCTCGATGTGCCCGGTGCCCGGGTTGCGGTAGCGCTGGCACACGTCGACGACGGTCATGAGGTCGGCGACGGCGGCGTCGATGCCGACCTCCTCCAAAACCACCTGTCCCTGGGCGCTCTCCAGCGTCGCGGCCATGTTCGTTCTCATCTCCCTGCATCCTCCTTGCATGTCTGCTCGACGAGTGATGCCGCCTTCCGGACGATCTTCCGCACGGCCTCTGCACCGAGGCCGGCCTCCTGGGGATCGATCACCAGCTCGACGCCGGGGGCGAGCGTGACGTGGGTACGCAACGTCACGTCTCCGGGGCGCCGGGCGCGTGGCGGGGGCAGGGGAGAGGAGATCTCTCCGCTGCCTGCCACGAGCTCGCGGATCCGTTCCAGGCTCAGGCCGGCGCGCTGCCAGGTGCGGACCGTCATCAGTTGCTCGACGTGGCGCCTGGTGTAGTAGGCGCCGCGCTTGGCCCCGGCGGGCCGGTCGACCAGTCCTTCCTGGATGTAGTACCGGACGGTGCGCCTGGGCAGATCCACCAGGGCGCACAACTCGTCTATCGCGATCCGATCGCCTTCGTTCGACATCGATGACAGTATAAGACAGTTATGATGATAAAACAAGTGTCGCAAAAATGGACAGCATGACCAAGTGTGACAGGGGGGTGAACGTCAGGTATCATAAGATTTATAGTTTTAGCAACCAGAACCTCAGGAGGCTCCAGTGGGGAAGCGAGTGGTAAGCGCCTCGATCGATGAGGCGCTGGCGGCACAACTCGACCGCATGGCCGCGGACACCAACCGGAAGAAGAGCTACTTCATCAATCAGGCGCTCAAGGAGTACTTCGAGGCAGTGGAGGACCATGAGATCGCCTTGGCGAGGAGGGGCGGGGCGTCGACACCCCTGGAGGAAGCGGAGCGCGAACTCGGACTGCGGTGAGTTCACGTGTACTCGATCCACATCCAGAATCGCTGTCTGCGAGAGCTCAAGCGACTGGATCGAGAGATCGTCAGAAGGGCGTTCCGGGTCATCCGGGAGACCCTCGCCGCGAACCCGCAGGCGGGCAAACGCCTCAAGGGCCGGTACGCGGGGCTGTACAGCTATCGGGTGTCGGACTACCGCATCGTCTATGAGATCCACGCCGGCGAGCTGCGGATCGTGGTGCTCCGGATCCGGCACCGGAGAGACGTGTACGACGGTCTCTGACCGCGGCCCGGCACCCCTTCCCGTGCGCCGTGCGACCCTCTAACCTCGCGCTGCGATGACGATCCGCTCCATCAAGCTCAAGGACGAACGCTACGGCGAGCAGTGGTTCGAGGAGGTCGAGGACCGCTGGGAATACGCCGATTTCAAGGCCGACCCGCGCTGGCGCCGAGGCTGGATCAGCATGGACTGCGCCCTGTACGACGAGACGTCCGACCGTGTGTACCTGGGCATCACTTCCTTCGACTCCGACATCTTCAAGGCGTACGATCGCGCCTCGGGGACCTTCGTCGACCTGGGGGCCAAGGGGGTGGTGAACGAGTACGACGCCAAGTTCCACCGCTCGCTCGAACGGGGCGCCGACGGCTGCATCTACGGGGCCACGGCGCTGCTGCACGATGTGGACCGGTTCTTCGACGCGCCGGGCGGCGGCATCTTCCGCTACGACCCGCGCACCGGCGAGTTCGCGCGCATCGCCACGCCGGTGCCGCACACCTACATCCAGTCGATCGCCATCGACCGGGAACGGGAGCTGATCTACTGCCTGTGCTTCGCGCCCGAGATGCTGGCCGCCTACGACCTGGCCAACGGCGCGGTCACCGACTACGGGCTGATCGCTTCCGGGTGCGGCGGTATGGCGCAGGGCGAGAACGTCTGCCTGGACGACCACGGCTGCCTGTGGTCGACCTGGCAGGTGACTCGTGCGTGGCAGTCGAGCAGCGGCGTGGACATGGCGCGGCTGTGCAAGATCGACCCGGAGAAGGGCAGGGTCGTCCACTACCGGGGCGGTCTGCCGCGGCCGGACGGCTCGTACGGCACGGTCCAGGCGGAGGGGCTGTTCAACCTGGGCGACGGCATGATGTACGCCTCGGGCGGAAACGGATCGCTGTTCCGGATCGACCCGAAAACGGGATCGGCGACATACCTGTTCACGCCGATCGAGGACCGGCCCAGCCGGCTCACCTCGCTGGTGGTCGCCGGCGACGGCTGCGCTTACGGCGTGACCGGGAGGGCCGGGCGCTGCGAGGTGCTCCGCGTCGACTTCCGCCGCGACCGCTACGAGTTGCTGGGCCCGGTTGTCGACCGGGACGGCGAGCCGTGCTTCCAGGTCCACCACGTCGTGCAGGCCGCCGACGGCACGCTGTACGCCTGCGAGAACGACAACCCGCGGCGCAGCGGCTACCTGTGGGAGATCACGCCATGACCGTGTCCGCGGTGAGCAAGGTTCTGGCGGTCTGCCGCGCCTCGTCCAGCGTGTCGACGACCTGACCTTCGGGAACCTCGTGCAGGATGTCGAGGGCGTCCAGGGTCTCGGCGACGGCGCCTGACAGTCCCATCACGATGCACGGCGTGTCCTTCTCGGCGGCGACGTCCATGAGGTGCCTGATCAGCATCGCGGCGCTGTCGTCCATGTAGGTGGCGCCCGAGAAGTCGAAGATCACCACCTCGTGGTCCCTGATGTCGGGGCCGATCACTCCGACCAGCTTCTGGGCGGAGGCCACCGTGAAGCCGCCCCGGAGTGCGACCAGGCCGACCCGAGCCGCATACGGGTCGTCCGATCCGCCATGATCGGAGAAGAACGCCTGGTCCAGCAGCGGCACCGACACCACGCTGTCGAGCTCCAGCCGCTCCAACTGGCGGGCGTGCGCCATCCCCGCGGCGATCAGCCCGATGGCCACCGCCGTCACCAGGTCCACGAACACGGTCAGGCCGAGCGTGATCAGCAGCACGATCAGGTGCTCGCGGCGGATGCGGTGGAGGCGCAGGACCATGCGCCAGTCGACGATGTCCCAGCCCACCTTCATCAGGATGCCGGCCAGCACGGCGTGCGGGATCGGCTCGACGAAGCGCCCCAGGCCGAGCAGGAGCGCCAGCAGCAGAATCGCGCGCAGCACGCCCGACATACGGGTCGTGCCGCCTGCGCGGATGTTGGTCACGGTGCCCATGGTCGCGCCGGCGCCGGGCACGCCCCCGAACAGTCCTGCGACCAGGTTGCCGATGCCCTGCCCCACCAGCTCGCGGTCCGGGTTGTGCTGCGTGCCGGTCAGCGAGTCGGCTACCAGAGACGTGAGCAGGCTGTCCACGGATCCGAGCAGGGCCAGGATGAGCGCCGGCTGCAGGGCACGCAGCAGGAACCCGACGGACGGCAACTCCAGGTGGAGCTCCGGCAGCCCGCTCGGGATCGCACCGATCACGGGCGCATCGCGCAGCGTCAGGACGCCGAGCAGCGTGCCGACGATCAGCGCCACCAGGGCTCCGGGAACGAAGCGCTGCATGCGGCGAGGCCAGAGCACGCCGATGGCGAGCGTCACCACGGCGATGACCAGGGCGCTGACGTTGAGGTTCGCCAGCGCCTCCGGCAGCGCGCGGATCGCGCCCATCGGGCCGCCCGCGGCCGTCGGTGCGCCCAGGAAGGGCAGCGTCTGAATCAACATGACGATGATGCCGATCCCGGTCATGAAGCCGGAGACCACCACGTGCGGCGTGTAGGCGATGAAGCGGCCGATCCGCAGCACGCCGATCAGCACCTGCAGCAGGCCGCCGAGCATCACGACCGTGAGCGCCTCCGTGAGGTTGGACGCGTGGCTGGTGATGATCACGGCCATGGCCACGGCCATGGGCGCCGTCGGACCGGAGATCTGCGACCGCGTGCCGCCGAACACCGCGGCGAAGAAGCCCACCGCGATCGCCCCGTACAGGCCGGCGGCCGCTCCCAGCCCCGAGGCGACGCCGAACGCCAGCGACACCGGCAGCGCCACCACCGTGGAGGTGATGCCGCCGAAGAGATCCCCGCGGAACGTATCGAAGCCGTAGTTGAACTCGAAACGTCGCTTCATCGCTCGCTGTCGGCGTGCCGGTCGTCCCGGGATTCGAGTTGACGCACGCGGCGGCTGAGATTGTTCGGCAGTATACCGAGCGCCGCCGCGGTCCGCTTGACCGACTGCCCGTGCAACTCGAGCTGGCGCTGCAGGTAGCGGCGCTCGATCTGCCGTTCGCGTTCGCCAGGGGCATCGTCTGCGCGAACGGGTCGCCGGCTTCCGCGACGCCGCCGGCCGCCGCGCGCTCGATGTCCGCTCCTTCGACTACGAGCGCGTCCCCGAGCACCAGCACGCGCTCGATAATCGTCTTGAGCTCGCGCACGTTGCCGGGCAGCGACAGCGCGCACAGCCGCCGGTGCGCGTCATGGCTCAGCTCCCGAGGCTCGACGCCCAGGCGCGCGGCCAGCGACGCCACGAAGCTCTCGGCGAGCGGAACGATGTCCTCGCGCCGCGAGCGTAGCGGCGGGATCCGCAGGCGTATGACGTTGAGTCGGAAGTAGAGGTCGCGGCGCAGCGTACCGTCGTCAACCGCCCGTTCGAGGTCGGCGTTGGTGGCGGCGATGATGCGCGCGTCGACCGTGACGTCGGCGGTCGAGCCGATGCGCTGCACCTCGCCCGAGTCCAGGAAGCGCAGCAGCCGCGACTGCGCGCCGGGCGGCAGCTCCGCCACCTCGTCCAGGAACAGGGTGCCGCCGGCCGCCGCCTGCAGCTTGCCGGCATAGTCGGCATTCGCCCCGGTGAAGGCTCCCTTGGCGTGTCCGAACAGCTCGCTCTCGATGAGGCTCTCCGGCAGGGCGCCGCAATCGACCTTGACCAGCGGCTGGGCACTGCGGCGCGACAAGCCGTGGATGTAGCGCGAGGTGACCTCCTTGCCGGTCCCGCTCTCTCCGGTGATCAGCACCGCGGCGTCGGTGGCCGCCACCTTGCGGCAATCCTCGGCCAGCGCGCGCATGCTCTGTGACGCGAACACGGGTACGGTGTCGGCCAGGGCAGCCAGGCGTGCCTGCCGGTAGCGGGCCGCGTTGGCAACCGTGATCGCCAACCGTTCAGCCGTGAGCGGCTTCTCCAGGTAGTCGAAGGCGCCGCGCCGCACGCAGTCGACCGCTTCCTCGGCGGTGGCGACGCCGGACATGATGATCACCGGCACCAGCGGGTGTTCCGCCAGCACGCGCTCCAGGACGTTTCGGCCCTTGACGCTGCCCAGGTAGAGGTCCAGCAGGACGACGTCCACGTCCTCCGTCAGCGCCGAGGACCAATCGGTCGGAGCCGCGCAGCGCGCTTCCATCCGGCGCCGGGCCAGCACCATGGAGACGCTGCGGCCGACGTTCCGGTCGTCGTCGACGATCAATACGACGGTCGGCATGAAGTATCGGTTACGGGAACGCCATGTCGACCGTCGTACCGCGTCCGGGGCGGGAGCGCATCGTCATCCGGATGCCATGGGCTGCAGCTACTTTCCGCACGAAGCCGAGACCGACGCCCATGCCGCTGTCCTTGGTGGTGTAGTAGTCGTCGAAGGCGCGATCCTGTTCATCCTGCGTCATCCCGGGCGCCCCGGTCGCGTACGGTGATCACCGCGGGCCGGTCGCTGACCGAGACGGTGACCGAACCGTAGTCGCTGCCGGCCGTGGCGTCGATCGCATTCTGAACCAGGTTGGCCAGCGCCTGCTCCAGAAGGGTGGAATCCGCCTGCACCAGCACCGGATCTCCGGGGACTGCCACCCGGACCTCCGGGTAGCCGCCGGCGAGTTGCTGCACCAGCAGGGCGATGTCGAGCTCGGCGGGTTGCGGCTCGGGGAACCGATAGAGCGTGACGAACCGGTCGAGGATCGCCTCCATCCGGGCCGCTTCGTCGCGCAGCATGGCGGCGATCGACCGCGTGTCGGGGGCCAGCCCCGCCTCGGCAAGCTGATCGGCTCCCAGGCGGATCGGGGTGAGCGAGTTGCGGAACTGGTGCGTGAGATAGCGGCCGATATTGGCACGCTCCATGTTCGCGATCCGTTCGCGGTAGTCGTTCAACTCGGCGACCATCCGGTTGAAGCTCCGCTGCAGGGCGCGGATCTCCCGCGGCCCGCGCGCCGCCACGTCGATCGATGACGGACGGACGGTCAGCCGCCGCATGTGTCCGGCCAGTCGGGACAGGGGTTTGACGACCCACCGGAACGAACCGAGCCACAGGAAGGATCCGGCAAGAACCCCGAACAGCCCCGCGGCTCCCACGGTGACCAGGACGGTGCGGCTGACCGCGGCTTGTACCACCTCGGCTCCGGCGAGCAACCCCCCGGCTGCATCGAGTTGCTGCGACGCCTCCTCCAGCAGCGTTCGAGCGTCTTCCGCCGACTCGGCCGCATGGGCGTTCCGGATGGCGGCGCGCGCCTCCTGCAGGTGCGCGGCGGCCCGCGCGGCATCCTCCGGGGCGGTGAGCCGGGCGATCGAACCGACTGCCGCCAGCGTGACGGCGGCGACGGCGGCCAGGGTCAGCGCGATCAGGCCGAGTGCATGTCCCCTCATGGCTCCTCGGGGATCAGCACCGACGTGCTCGGCACGACCCCCGACCACAATGCACCGGGCATGTCGCCCGCGTGAACGTCGGGAAGCGAGGCTCGCGCCTTGATGACCGCCAGTCCCGACCCGACCGGTCCGAGCGTCACCGTCGCCGAACCGAGCAGCTTTGCCGCCTCCTCCAGGGAACCGGCCCAGGACACCTCCTCGCCGCGGTGCACCTCGTAGCGGCCGCTCAGGCTGTGAAACAGGGCCACGTTGCGGCTGAACAGCCGGAGCTTCTTCCCGGAGCGCGGAAAGTAGCGGTACTCGAACTCGACTGCCACCCGCGCCGAGCTCTGGATCAGATCGCGCACCTGATCGGTGAGATGGCCGTGCAGGCGCACCGTGATGGTGATGGTGCCGGAGCCGTCAGTGTGGACCTCCGGCGGATCCAGGCCGACCTCCACCACTCCGATCAGGCCCAGGGTGACCGCCGTGGAGCGGAGCAACCCGTCGAGCAGCGATCCCAGGTCCAGATCCCTACTCCCAGCGGAACAGTGCGGCCGACGCCGCGGTGCCGGCCACCAGCATGGCCAGCAGTACCATGCCCGACAGCCAATTCCAGCCGACGCCGAACCACAGGTCCTGCAGCAGGTGCACGACGTGAGTCAGGGGCAGCCAGCGGGCAACGTCGCGAACGTTTCCGGGCATGGTCTGAAGGGGCATGGCTGCGCCGGAGAGAAACATCAGCGGAAAGTAGATCGACATCCCGACCGCCTGAGCGACGCGTTCGCTCCGTACCAGGCTGGCAAGGAGGTATCCCACCGCCACGAACGCCAGCGTGCTCAGCGTGAACCCACCGAGCCCGGCTGCCCAGTTCCCTCCGAAGCGCAGGCCGAACACCAGTTTGACCAGGATGATCACCAGCCCCATTCCGAGCAGGGCGCTGCCGAAGTGAACGCTCACGTCGGCGGCGAAGTAGACCAGCGGCCGCAAGGGCGTGACCTGATACCGCCTCAGCAGCTTCTGCTTCCGGTCCGCCGCCGTCGTGATCGGGAGACTGATGAGGGCGACCGTGCCGATCACGATCGCGGCCAGCGCCGGCACGTAGCTGTAGATGTATCCGAATCCCGGAGGCGTGAACGGACCGCCCGGTTCGTTCCCCCAGATGAAGCCGAACAGCAGCACCAGCAACACCGGGAACGCCACGGTGAAGAACAGCGCCATCGGTTCACGAAGGAAGCGCTTGAACTGGACCGAGGCGAGGCGGCGGTAGGAGCGCACGTGCGTCGTCAGGGCCATCGGATCAGTCCCGGATCGCGCGGCCGGTCAGCCGGAGAAAGATGTCCTCCAGATCGGCTTGTTGGATGCTCAGGTTGCCGAACGGAACACGATTCGATTCCAGCCACGCCACCACCGCCGACAGCAGTCCGTCCGTGGTCCCGGAGACCGTCACTCTTCGGGTGACGTTCGCTCCGCTCACTCGGCCGCCCTGCTGCACGACCGCGGCGACCTGGGGAAGTGCCTGCAGCGCTGACCAGTCGGCGTCGGCGGTCACGTCGAACATGACTTTGCTCTCCGTGTCGAACGTCCGGACGAGCTGGGCCGGCGTGTCCAGCGCGATGACTCTTCCGTGGTCGACGATCGCGACCCGGTCGCACAGGAACTGCGCCTCGTCCATGAAGTGGGTGATCACCAGCACGGTCTTGCCCTGCTCCCGGATCGTCCGCACCAGGTCCCACGTTGCGCGGCGCGCCTGCGGGTCGAGTCCGCTGGTCAGCTCGTCGAGGATGACCACCTCCGGATCGTTCACCAGCGCCAGCGCGATGAACAGGCGCTGCCGCTGACCGCCGGACAGGGTGCCGAACATCGCGGAACGGTGGTCGGCCAACCCCCACTGCTGCAGCAGGGGCTGCCACGGCACGGTCCGCGCGTAGAAGGAACTGAACAGATCCAGCGCTTCCCACACCCTGATCCGTTCCGCCAGCGCCGCCTCCTGCAACTGCACGCCGATCCGTTCCGTCAGTGCGGTCCGATCACGGATCGGTTCCATTCCCAGGACCGAGATGCGGCCCCGGTCCGGCGTGCGCAGGCCGATCACGCACTCGATCGTGGTGGTCTTGCCGGCGCCGTTGGGGCCGATGATCCCGAAGATCTCGCCCTCGTCGACGGAGAAGGAAACCTCGTCGACCGCCACCACATCGCCATACCGCTTGTGGAGCTGTTCGACCTCGATGACCGGTGGCATGGGCCGATCAGTAGTGGAATTGCGGGCCGACCGCAACCCAGAAGTTGTGCGCCTGCATTGCGTCAGGGGGAGCGGGGGTGCGCTTGTGCACGCCGGTGGCGGGCGCCCACTCGCCGAGGGCGTAGTGACCGTTCACGCCGGCCTCGATCCCCAGCTTGAAGACGTTGAGGTCTCCGTCCAGGCGGATCTGCAGGCCGGCGTACACGCCGCCGATCAGGCTGGTCCGGCTCCAGGCACTGCTGCCGGACGTGATGCCCAGGGTCTCCGTGAGCACCTGGCGACGGTCCATGCCGTACCGGACCGACTCGAAGGCCATGCCGGTCTTGATCCCGGCTTGAAGATAAGCGAGGTCCGGAGCGACAGGCCACTTGTACTGCACGATGCCGACGAAGTAGCCCTGCCCGTAGCCGGCATAGCTGTAGTAGTCGTCGTACCCGTCGCCGTCCTGGTCGACGGTGTCGCGCGGTCCGAGCGGGTCGTCGCCATGCTTCGCGAAGCCCAGCACGTCCTGTCCGAACCCTCCGTACTCCGCCCCGATCTGCAGGCTCCCGTCCATGCTCCAGCGCCAGGTGCCGGCGCCGCCGTCCTTGATCGGAACGAAGAGCTCGCTCATCGCGCCGTAGGAGCCCAGCGTCGTGAAGTAGGCGTTGAGGTCGGAGATGCCGGGCACGTAGCGCAGCGGCATGAACGGGCCGCCGCCGAACCCTGCATCCGGAGCTCCAGCAGAGGTGACCGGTCCGTCCCGATCCAGCTTCTGGTTGATCTCCTCGAGCACCGCCAGGATGTCGACGGTCGAGACCTCATCGTCGGTGACGGCGCCGGTGGCGAGCGCGGCGCCGATCGCCGCGATCAGCAATGTGGTGCGCATGTGAACCTCCGTAGTGGAACAGGAAGCGAGAACCATGCCACACGGCAGGGTGCGCGATACGGCACGCTCCGCCACCGTTCACCCGACAGATGGTATCCCGGTCGATCCGTCGCGTATCAGCGACGATACGCCGGGACTGCAGAGGACGGGCACACGGCATCTGACGATACAGGCCGTTTCCGCTCTATCATCGGGTGGCGGACAAGGGACGGAGAGCCATGGGTGAGCCGACAGCGGACCTGACGCCGACTATCCGCGGACAGTCGGCCACGTCGAACGGAGCAGGAGATGAGTGACGTGGACTTCAGGCGCCGCATCCGGCTTGGCGAGGACTTCAGTGACGAGTCCGTGGTGCCCGCCACCACGCGGGCCGAACTGCACTACTCGGTCACGCGTCGCTTCCTGGCCGGAGATGTCGTCGACGACGACTCCTCGACGTCCGGCGGCGTCGCCTCCCCCGGAGCGTCCGAGGACGACCTGCTGCGGAGCTCCGCATCGTCGCCGACGACGCGGACGGGAGCGCGCGGCTGACGCTTGCCGGAGTGCTGCTCTGCACGGAGGAACCGCAGCGATGGCTACCGCATGCCTATGTACAGGCGGTCAGCTACGCCGACGAGCGGATCGACACCAAGCGGATCCGCCGCAAGCTGGTCGCCGCGATCATCGATTGGGGGCGGCTCACGTGATGGAGGCCGGGATCGTCACCGTCGGCCACTCCAATCACACGCTGGAGCGGTTCTTGGGGCTGTTGGCCAGGCATCGGGTCACCGCCGTGGCCGACGTGAGGTCCGCGCCGTATAGCCGCTTCCGACCGCATTTCAACCGAAAGGCGCTGGAAGCATCGCTCGATGCGCGCGGCATTCGTTATGCGTTCTTCGGGCGTGAACTCGGCGGCCGCCCCGATGATCTCGCCTGTTACGAGAGAGGGCGTGTCGACTATGAACGGGTCGCCGCGACGCGTGGTTTTCGTGACGGAATCGCCCGCGTCATCGATGCAGCCTCCAGGTACCGCATGGCGATTATGTGCGCGGAGAAGGAACCGCTGGACTGCCATCGGACGCTTCTGGTGGCGCGGGCGCTCGACGCTGCGGGCGTCGCGGTCGAGCACATCCTCGCGGATGGAGCGCTGGAGACGCACGGCAGGACGATGGACCGGTTGCTGGCGGCGTTCGACCTGAATCATGACTGCGATCTGTTTCGGAGGCGCGAGGAGCTGGTCGCGGACGCGATCGCGCTTCAGGCGCGGCGCGTGGCCTACGTCAGGCGTGGGGCGTCTACTACAACAGCCGGCGGACGATCGCGCTGACGTCACTACACGAGCCTGCTCTACCAGCGGCTGTACCGTGACCGCATCACGTGGAGCAAGGGGCACCGGGCCGATCCGGTGCTGCACGTGGTGGTGTACAACGGCGACAAGCGGTGGGACGCGCCGCTGACGCTCGCCGGGCTGGTGGAGCGGACGGAGCGGGACGGTCCGGCGCAGCTCGCTGCGAGCTACGACGTGGTTGATCTGGTGACGGTGAAGGCAGATGATCTGCCCCGAGCGAACCTGCTGCGATGGGTCGCGGAGGTGGAGCAGGGTGCGCAGACGGGCGCGTTGCCGGAGCGGGTGCGGGAGTTGTTGGAGAAGATCGATCGCTGGGAAGCGGAAATCCTGGAACGGGGTATCGAGCAAGGGATCGAACGGCACAGGGTGCTGCTGCACCGTTTGGCGGAGCGGCGGTTCGGTCCGGCGGCGGCGGAGCGGCTGTCGGCGGTGCTCGCCGGCGTGACCGACGCGGATCGCCTCGCCGAAGCAGGCGGGTGGATCGTGGACAGCGCCGCGACTGCCGACTTCCTGGCCCACGTGAGCCGCGCGGGCGCGTAGCGCCGGTTCGTGGCGGCTACAACAGCGGGCGGACGATCGCGCTGACGCCGAGCACGGCCAGCACTACGGTGGCGGCGGCGCGCAGACGGTCGACCGACAGCCGGCGCGCCAGCGCGAGCCCTGCATTCGAGCCGGCCAGGGCAAACGGCGCGAGCAGCGCCGCAAGTGCCAGCGCGCGCACCGCGCTCGCCCCGAACGCGACCGCGAGCAGCGCCAGCAGCGTGCCGGTGGCCGGCAGGGCGATCGCCCAGATGGTGGCGCGGATGCGCTCCGCCGGCCATGCGTGCGCGTACGACCAGAGCGCCAGCGGCGCACCGCCCATGCCGGTGGATCCCCCCAGCAGCCCGGAAGTGCTCATCGCCAGCGCCGTCCACGGCCAGGCCACCCGGGCGCGCGGGGCCGGCCGCGCCACCCGCATCACCACCAGGGCGCCGAGCACGACGGCGCCGGCGGCCTGCCGGGCCAGGTCGGGATTCACGGCGACCACCGCCCGCAGGCCCAGCACACCGATCAGCATGGCCGGCATGGTGATCGCCAGCGGCCACAGGAGCTCGCGCGCGCGCAGAGATGCGCGCAGCCGCAGCACGCCGTTGGCCATCTGCACCATCATCGCCGAGCTGGAGATGACGATCGCCTGCTCGGGCGGGAAGCCGCTCAGGTGGAGCAGCGGGATCGCCAGCAGCGCCAGGCCGAAGCCGACGGTCGCCTGCAGCGCCGAGGAGGCGGCGACGATCGCCGCGGCCGCCGCCACGATGGGCAACGGCTGTCCGAGCAGCATGGACGTCCGGTCAGGTCGAGGCGCTCACGCCGCCGGGACTCAGCCGTCGGGGCCTCAGCCGTCCGCCCGGCACCAGGCGGCGGAGTACTCGGGTGACCAGCGGCGCGACAGGAAGGAGATGCGCCCGGCGCGCGCCGCGCGCTCAGGCTCCGCCTCCGCCTCGATCCACGCCTCGGCGCCGGCCAGGTCCGGGAACTCGCAGATCCAGGCGCGGTGCCACGCCGGGACGGGGTCGATGAGCTGGAAGCACTCCAGCCGCAGCATCCCGTGCTCGCGGGCAACCCGCCGCAGGCCCTCGGTCCGCTCCGCATCGGCGCGCCCGTCGGCGCCCTCGGAACGGGAGAACTGCAGCACCACCACGCTGGATTGGTCGGCGCCGAGCACCGGGATCACGGCCGGATCGGCTTCCTGAGGAACGATCACCCGCGGCGGTCCGGGCAGCCAGGCGTCGAAGTGCGCGGGCGCCAGCGGCCGGGCGAGGTGGTACTCGTAGAAGCCGTCCCGGCCGTAGGGCGGCGCCATCTCCGCCTCGATCCACTCCTCGGCGCCGGCGAAGGTCGGAAACTCGATCAGCCAGAACCGCTGCCAGCGCCCCTGCTGCCCGATCAGCCGGAAGCCCTCCAGGCGCCGCATGCGGTGGCGGTCGGCGACCGACAGCATCAGGTCGACGTGCTCCTGTTCCGCCGAGCGGCGCTCGTCTTCAGTGAGCCGGTGCCAGCTCGCCAGGCGGCCGGTCTTGACCAGGACCATCACACGGTCGCGGCTCACCTGAAGCTCGGCGGACACTTCGCCTGCCTCCTTCGTCACGTCGGACTCATCGCGGGACTTCCACTTCCTGGCCGCCCCGCTCCGCCGACAGGTAGGCGGCGTACAGGACGGCGGTGGTATCGATCGCCAGCGGCAGGCCGCTCTCGGGCGGGCGCCCGTCGCGGATCGCGCCCAGGAAGTCGGCCAGCTCCTGGCGGTAGCCGGTGGCCCAGTCCTCGTCCGGGGCCGGGAACGACCAGCCCTGCTTGGTGCCGATCTTCTCCACCACGTACACGTCGTCGAGCTGCCGTTCCTCCGGGTTGTACAGGAGGTTGGTGTCGGTCGGGTTGATGTTGCAGCGCATGCGGTGGTTGTTCGCGTACACCTCCAGCCAGTTGTGCACCCCGCCCATGACGACCTCCGTCGAGTGGATGTCAGCGACGGTGCCGTCGTCGAAGACCACGTGCACCTGGCAGTAGTCCTCCACGTCGTGGTAGTCGGTGCGCAGCCAGCCCAGGTCGCGGAATCCGGCCGCGCCGGTCAGGCGATGCACGCGGGCGCTGACCGCGCGCGGGCGTACCGGGGCGCCGTCGGTGGCCTGGCCCTGCACGCGCTTCAGGTACAGCGCGGCGGTGAGCGGGTGGCACCCCTTGCCGACCAGTGAGCCGCCGCCGGTCTTGGCCCAGATGCCGTAGACCGGCGAGTGCGAGCCGGAGTGGGACTCCTCGCCCTGGATCCACAGGATGCGCGCCTGCGTCTTGACGATAACCTCCACCTCTTTCTGCACGGACGGGGCGTAGACCCAGTTCTCGGCGTAGCACAGCGTGACGCCGGCACGCTCGACCGCGTCGCGCATGCGCGATGCACTGGCCATCGCCTCCTCGAGCATCCCGGCCTTGGAGGCGAGGTCGCCGCGCCAGCCGGGATCGTCCGCCGGACCGAAGGCGCCGGTGAACGGCTTCTCGACGATCACGTGTTTTCCCGCCGCCGCGGCGGCGAGCACGGACGGCTCGTGCGAGTAGGGGGGCGCGCAGACGTCGATCACGTCGGAGACTTCCAGCAACCGGTCGAGCGAGGAGCAGGCCGGCACGCCGTGGCGCGCGGCGAACTCGTCGCGGCGCTCGGGGGTAGGCGAGTAGACCCCGGCCAGGGTGACGGCCCCGGAGCCGAGGCCGCGGTAGCACTCGGCGTGGAAGTTGGCGGCGAAGCGCGAGCCGACCAGTCCGACGCGCAGGCTCATGAGCGGCCTCCTGCCCCCACGACCGGCACCTCGATCGACGACGGATGCTCCGGCGACAGGTGGATGGTGTTGGTGGCCACCCGCGTGTGCGTGTGGCGGCCCATCGGCTCGCCGGTGTTGGGATTGACGTCGAAACGCGGGAACGACGAGAAGCTGACCAGCAGCCGCAGGTGGTGTCCGGCGGCGAACAGGTTGCTGGTGGGATACAGCGGGAAGGTGATCGAATAGACCCGGCCGGGCTCCATCGGCCGCGGCCGGTCCATGCCGTCGCGGTAGCGCACGCGCATGATGCCGTCGGCGACGTTCAGCCGGTAGCCGTCGGGCCACGCGGCGCTGGGCGGGTAGTAGTCCTGCAGCATCGCGAACAGGTCGGTGTCCGGCGCGTCGGAGGAGAGGTGGATGGTGACCGTGATCGGGCCGGTCACCTCCAGCGGTTTCGGAAGCGGCCCGGTCGCGAACAGCAGGACGTCCTGCCGGGACTCCAGCGGCATGAACGGCGGCTCGCAGCCGTGCACGTCGGGACGCGTGCGCTGGTCGGCGCCGCCCTGCACGATCATCACCCGCGTCATGGCGTTCGGCGCCTCCGGCGTGAAGCGCGGCGGGGAGGGCAGGATCTCGTTCAGCGAGGAGGTGTTGGCGGAGATGCTCGGCAACGGGTCTTCGGGGTCGAAGCGGGCCGTCAGCTCGGCCGCCGCGGACGGCGGCTCCGCGGTCAGGCCGCCGGCGGCCGCCAGGTAGAGCGGCGTCGGGACCGCGCGGGCAAGCGGCCACTCGCGTTCGGTGCGCCAGCGTCCGCCGTGCTCGAGCCGACCCTCGGCGGTGCGTCCGCCGGCGCCGCCGCCCATCACGAACAGGCGCACCGGCGGCTCGGCTTCGACGCCGTTTGCCTCTCCGCGCAGGTGATGGTCGAACCAGTTCTTCACCAGGTGCCGGAAATCCGCCGCCAGGTTGCCCGCGACCGGCATGCCCGGCCCCAGGTCCACGTCGCCGGCCACGCAGGTGTCCATGGTCGAGTCGCCGTGCACCCACGCTCCCATCAGCAGCGACTGGTTGGCCAGCCGTGCGCTCAGCGCCTGGTAGTTCTCGACCGTGGCGCGCGTGTAGGAGTCGTACCAGGAGCCGGCGTACATGGTCGGCACGTCGGCCGTGCGGTCGTAATGGGCGGCGAAGTTGAGGCCGGGCTGCTGCCAGAACTCGTCCGCGTCGCCGTGCTCGTACAGGTCGCGCGCACAGCGCTCGTAGCCCGGCAGGCCGGCCAGCGGAGAGTCGTCGCCGCGCCACGGCAGGCGCCTGAGCCACTCGTACATGCGCTCGCCGGCGCGGGTGAGGCTCGCCTGCAGATCCGGGTCGCGCAGCGCCTCGCGCGACACCGTGCCGAAGGTCACCGCCCAGGTGAGCCAGCGCAGCTCCAGCGCGCCGTTGTGGCGCAGCGTCGCGGTGTTGCCGTTGGCGCCGCCCTGGTTGACCCACATCGCCTTCAGGTGCGGCGGCCGCTCGATCGCCGCCGCGTTCTGCACCCACGCCAGGTAGGAGGTGCCGTAGGTGCCGACGTTGCCGTCGCAGTACGGCAGCGCCGCCAGCCACTCGATCGCGTCGTAGCCGTCGGGGCCCTCGTTGGCGAGCAGCACGAATTCGCCTTCCGAGGCATAGCGCCCGCGGCAGTCCTGGATCGCCGCCAGGTAGCCGTGGCCGGCCAGGAACTCGCACATCTCCTGGTGGGTGGGGCGCGCGCGGTTGTAGGGGGTGCGCAACAGGATCGCCGGGAACGGGCCCGGCAGTGGCTCGCCGTCGCGGGCCGGCCGCCAGACGTCGGTGGCCAGCCGCACGCCGTCGCGCGCGGTCATGCCGCAGTTGCGGGCGTTGACGACTCCGTACGGGGGTGGTTCGACTGGCATGGTTGAGTGCTTGAGCGCGAGGCCCGCGGGGCGGTACCGTCCGTTGACGATTCTCTGATCGGAGGGAACTGGTGTCAACGAAGACGAGCGACCTGGACCTGCAGACCTACTGGATGCCGTTCACGGCGAACCGGCAGTTCAAGAGCGCCCCGCGGCTGGTGGAGTCCGCCGAGGGCGTCTACTACCGCTCCCGCGACGGCCGCCGGCTCATCGACGGGATCGCCGGCATGTGGTGCGTGAACGCCGGCCACGGCAGGCCGGAGATCGTGGAGGCCGTGCAGCGCCAGGTCGCGGAGCTGGACTACGCCACCTCTTTCCAGATGGGCCATCCGGCGGCGTTCGAGCTGGCCGGTGAGCTGTCCGCGATCCTGCCGGGCGACCTCGGCCACCCGTTCTTCGTCAACTCCGGGTCCGAGGCGGTGGACACCGCGCTGAAGATCGCGCTCGCCTTCCACCGGCGGCGGGGGGAGGCCGGCCGCACCCGCCTGATCGGCCGCGAGCGCGCCTACCACGGGGTGGGCTTCGGGGGGATCTCCGTGGGCGGCATGGGCCCCAACCGCACGCCGTACGGGGTGCTGCTTCCCGGCGTCGACCACCTGCCGCACACCCACGATCCGGAGCGCAACGCATTCAGCCGCGGGCAGCCCGAGCACGGCGCCGAGCGCGCGGACGCGCTGCTGGACCTGATCGCCCTGCACGGCGCGGAGACCATCGCCGCGGTGATCGTCGAGCCCATGTCCGGCTCGACGGGCGTGCTGGTGCCGCCGGTCGGCTACCTGGAGCGGCTGCGGGAGATCACCGCCGCGCACGGCATCCTGTTGATCTTCGACGAGGTGATCACCGGCTTCGGGCGGCTGGGCTCACCGTTTGCGGCCACGCGCTTCGACCTGCTGCCCGACATGGTCACGCTGGCGAAGGGGTTGACCAACGCCACCGTGCCGATGGGGGCGGTGGCGGTCCGGGAGGAGATCTACGACACGTTCATGTCGGGACCGGAGGGCGCGATCGAGTTCACCCACGGCTACACCTACTCCGGCCATCCGCTTGCCTGCGCGGCGGCGCGCGCCACGCTCAGGGTCTACGAGAGCGACCGGCTGCTGACCCGCGCGGCCG
This sequence comes from Spirochaetia bacterium, assembly GCA_965208175.1. GTDB lineage: Bacteria > Spirochaetota > Spirochaetia > SZUA-6 > Bin103 > CATQHW01. The sequence goes on from CBDBOG010000003.1 coordinate 2,199,798, forward strand.
AGCTCGCCGAGCACTGGGAGAACGCCGCGCACGCCCTGCGCGGGCTGCCGCACGTGATCGACATCCGCAACATCGGCCTGACCGCGGCGATCGAGCTGGCGCCGGTGACGGGCAAGCCGGCCGCGCGCGGCATGACCGCCCTGCACAAGGCGTTCCAGAAGGGTGCGTTTATCCGCGTCACCGGCGACACCATCGCCCTGGCGCCGCCGCTGCCCATCACGCCGTCCCAGATCGACGACCTGTTCGCCCTGGTCGCCGAAACCATCGAGGAGGTCGCCGACCTGTAGACGCCTCCTGGAGGTCCTCGTTCGGCCCTCTCACGGGGAATGACGGCTTTGCTGTGACCCCTTCGCGCGCTGGTGCACCCGTTCTCGCAACTCGTCGAAGAAGGCGGCGTCTTCGGGAGCGGTCGGCGGGGAAGCGGCGCCTTCGAGCAGAAGGCCGCGAAGCCGTTCGCGATCCCGTTCCTTCCGAATCAGTTCTCGCACGTACTCACTGGACGTGCCGTATCCGTGGGCCGAGCTTTGGTACATTCCGGGAGCGTAGAATCGTTGGCGGAAGGTAACTATTCAGGCGTAGTGGCAGCCCATGGGTCAGCGTAACCACGACCTGAAGATTGTAAGTTGTCTCGGGCGCTGTACGTGTTCGGCATTGCTGGTCTATTCTCGCGGTCGGGAGGGGCGCAATGGACGCGAGCTTCAAGCTCACGCGCCAAGAGATAGGTGCGGCCTACGATGCTGGCCGAGACGCGGTCATCGCGTTGATCGAGGCTCTCATCGAGCGGATCGCGGCGCTGGAGCAGGAACTCCAAGAACTGAAGAAGGACAGCCACGACAGCGGCAAGCCGCCGTCGCGAGATAGCTTCGAACGCAAGCAACACAGCCGCACGGCCTCCCGCCGGCAGCGCACCGGAAAGCGTCACGGGGGTCAGCCGAACCATCCTGGTGCGACCTTGAGCCAGAGTGAGCATCCCGACCTCGTCACCGTGCACGCGGTGGACCGGTGCGGCTGCGGACGATCGCTGGCCGACGAGCCGGTGGCCGACTACGAACGTCGGCAGGTGTTCGAGGTGCCGCCGCTGGCGGCGCAGGTCACCGAGCACCGCGCCGAGCGCAAACGCTGCCCGGACTGTGGGAAGACCGCGGTGGCCACATTCCCTGAGCCGGTCCGGCAGCCGGTGCAGTACGGCGAGCGGCTGCAAGCGGTGGCCGCGTACCTGAAGAACTACGGGTTGCTGCCGTATCAGAGGGCGGCCGAGTGGTTCGCGGACCTGTTCTCGATCCCGATCAGCGTCGGCACGTTGGTGAACATCAACGCCACCTGCGCCGAGCGCTTGGCGGGCGTCAGCGAGATGATTCGTGAAGCGATCGGCGGCCAGCCGGTGGTCGGCTTCGATGAGACCGGGATGAGCGTCGACGGCCACCTGCGGTGGCTGCACGTGGCGAGCACGGAGCGGCTGACCCACTACGCCGAGCACGCGAAGCGGGGCAAGCAGGCCGGTGAGGACATCGGCATCTTGCCGAACTTCGCGGGGATCGCGCTGCACGATCACTGGCAGAGCTACTTTCGCTATCGGTGTGGGCACGCGCTGTGCAACGCCCATCATCTGCGCGAGCTGACGTTCGTCGAGGAACAGTACCGCCAGCCGTGGGCGGGCGAACTCAAGGAGTTGCTGCTGAGGATGAACGCTGCGGTGGACCGTGCGCAGCAGCAGGGACGCCGGCGGCTGTACCGGCCTGAGCGCCGACGATTCGCCGCCGAGTACCGCAGGATCATCAACGCTGGGCTGGCCGCCAATCCGCCGCCGCCTCCGGCGCCACCCGGTACGCCCAAGAAGCGGGGCCGCAAGAAGCAGAGCAAGCCGCGCAATCTCCTGCTCCGGTTGGCCGGCCGCTGGCGATCGGTGCTCGCCTTCATGTACGACTTTCGCGTACCGTTCACCAACAACCAAGCCGAACGAGACCTGCGCATGATGAAAGTTCAGCAGAAGATCTCAGGCACGTTCCGCAGCGCTGAAGGTGCAGCCGCCTTCTGCCGGACCAGAGCCTATATCTCCACGATCCGCAAGAACGGCGGCAACGTGCTCGACGCCCTCAGGTCCGTCTTCGAAGGCCGCCCCATGATCCCTCCCTGCCTCAGACCGTCCGCCACGGCTGAATAGTTACGGCGGAAGAGAACAAACATCGCTACCAGTCTCGTAGTGGTGGAGGTCAGTTGATTTTGAACGCGAAGTCGTGCTCGTAACGATCCGGTGTCGTTCCCGGCCTGAAGGCGTTGGTCTGACGGTTCTTGATCTCGGTGGTTGAACCCGCATGCAGCGGTCTGACTCCAGCTCCGCCGAGTCCGGCTTTGAGCGAGTGCTCAAGTCCCGAGAGCAAAGAGTCTTTGCTTACGCGGGCGCCTCCAATCCGAACGACAATCACCGCATCTTCACGAAACAGCGCCGAACACCCGGTCCATGCCTCAGAAAGAAAGCGCCAATATGCGTCGAGATTGGTGTGTCGATCGTCGCCTATGGCTCGCGATGTCGGACGCTCGGGGCCCCCGAGGAACCAGAGCCTGAGCCACTGATCCTCTGCATGATGAGTAGTGTCCAGGTACGGAGGCGAAGTTACCACCAGGGATACCGAGCCCCGGAGGCTAGGGAAACAGCGAGACGCGGTGCGTGCGTCACGGCGCCGGACCGTGCCTCGTAGGTCCGCGGGTGAGTACTGTAGCCGGTAACGAGCCATGTTCCGCGCGATCGCGAACACATCTCGCTCGGGCGCCGAGTATCCCTTCTCGGTCCACCAACGCACTGAGTAGTCCGGCTTCGTGCTGATCGTCCGCGGCATGCGATTGCTGAGACAATTGGGCGATTTATGGGACTCCCCATGCAGGCAGCCTAGCACGACAGCGGCGATGAACCGGTCGACACGCGAGCCCTCCCAGTCGAGCTGGCCCCGTAGGAACAGGAGCTGATGAAGCGTCTTCGCATGAAAACACGCCGAGAAAAAATCGCCTTCGGGAACGTCGTTTGGCGGCGAATCATGTTGCATTTGCTCAAGACAAAGCAGGCGCCGGTTCACCGAAATCAGTGTGGGCGGGTCCGCTTTGGCGGCGGATATGCACGCCGCCACGGGGCTTACGTCGACTCCCGCAGCCGGGCGCCCGTTCAGAAGGCTCTCGAACACCGTCGTCCCTCGCCCGCTGAACGGATCAAAGACCGTGTCGCCTCTCCGCGTAAAGGCATAGAGTTGCCTCGCCACGAAATCCTCTGGGAACATCGCGAAGTATGGGCAGAGTGAGTGCAGCCGATGCCTCATACCGATTCCACTATCCCCGGAATATCAAGCGTGTTCTCGACCCAGGTCGCGACTTCATCGAACTGATCGCGTCCATCCACGGCGGGCCCGTCTTCGTCCGCTTGCAGGCATGCCAAGGAAAAGTGCGCAATGCGGAGGCGGTCGAAGATGATGCCGTATCGGCGCTCCTCGCGAACAAACCTGCCGTGTCGTGCTCGGTCGAACGTGGTCTTTGGGTCTTCGACGAGATCGCCATGTAGCGTGAATGGTATGAACATCGATGGCTGCCAATAGGTTGCCGGAAGAGTGCTGAACCAGCCGTGGAACTGAGGGATTCGATCGACAACCGACTTGTCCTGCCAATCGGTCCCGGAGGCACACTGCCCGAGCAGATAAATCTTGCCGGGCATGTGATCCGGATGGTCACGCCACGCGATGACGTCGATTCCGTCGTCCTTCACCGAGGTTGGAGAGCCGGGCCCAAGGCTCCCGACGACACCGGCTCCGAATCGGGTATACGTGGCTTCAAGAGCTGCGAAGAAACCGGTGCCAGAAGGACGAGGAAAGCCAAACGAAGCGACTTCCCCCACGACGTATCCGCCAGCCGCCAAGCACGCACATATCTGAAAGAGACTTGGGATACTCTGCCGCGCCTCTTCGGTCAAGCCGGCAGGGTGAATCCTGTTTTCTCTGATGGATGACGCCAGAAGACAAAAGAGGTACACGACATGTCCGGGACACTCCGTAGCTCCGTGTGCACAATCTAAGGCAGGGGGATTCCTGCGGAGAGAAAAAGGATACGCGTCGCCTATCATCCTCTGTCGATACTGCAGCTCGTCGAACACGCGATCGATCACTCGATTACGTTCGATCTCGATGATAGACTCATCGTGTTGGTCGTACGTCTCCTGGTGCTCGTCGAAGGAAATGTCGACGGCCTCCTCGTCTTCGATGAAATCGAGCACGCCTCGAAGATCTCCGATCGTCGAGCGTCGACGTGCCGAACCGAGGGCCTGCAATTCCATCCAATCTGCGGTGGCGCTCCTGGTATCGCTGCGCCCAGGGGGAGTGACGAATGCGCTTGGCATTTACTCGTCTTTCTCACGAGACTTCGCCCGCATGACTGTCAGGAGGGCTTGGGTCGTATCGTGCATGTTCGTCGCGACCCGAAGCATGGTAGCGTCTCCGTCGTAGGCACCCGAGACGGCCACGGCGTCCTCACACTGCTGCGCCGCCTTCATAAGAGCATCCGCAAAACGTGAGGAAGGAGGTACGACTCGCTCGTAGGCTGCATGCAGGTCCCGCTTGGACAGCAGCATCTGCCGAGCCTCGGGGTTCCCGAGCACTTTGCTGAGTTCATTCAGATTCGGGTTCTGGCTCTGGATCAGAGTGGGCTCGCCTCTTTGCTCCTGCCCATAGAGCCAAGACATGAGTGTCTGCAGATTTCCTCGATTCTCTGATGGAACGGGACACGGTTTCGGTGGCGCGGAAAGATCCTCGGGCTTCAGTCCCAGGAACTGCCGCACCGAAGGACGAGTCAGCGCGGTGTAAAGGTGCGAGAAAGCAAAGCGAGCTTTGGACCGGTCATCGCGGTCGAATCCGTCCTCGGTCGCCTGCCGCAGCGCATACCAGCCGTTGACGAGTCGGCGCACGGTGTTGTGATTGTCACCGAGCGTCTGGCTGACCGTGGCGATGTCACCTCCATCCTCGAACCACTCGGCTGCGAACTTCGCTTTCGCGAGAGCTTCCCACCTGAAGGGCCCGTTTACGTGCTTGAATCCTATATACGCCCGTGCCTCCGCCCTGTCTTTAACCCACTTTACCCGAATCTGCTCGGGAAGCGGTTTGGGAACGGAGATGTCGGGAAGCGAAACGTTCAGCTTCTGTCGGAGTGCTTCATCGCTTATCAGCCGCAACGCCGCCAAGCGGCGGTTGCCCTCTAGGACGGTGTTGCTTTGCCGTTGCACGATCAGCGGCTCAAAGTCGACCCATCCCGCAGCGAGTATCGACTGCAGCAACTCGTCAACGTCGACGTCATCGGCCAGGTGACGGACTACTTCCTCGTCCGACTGCAATCCTAGGTCGAGGAACCTGGGGTTCGACAAGTCGAAGTGGATCTTGGCTGGCGCGACGAATTCGATGTCACGGTCGGTGTCGGAGAGCCCATCTGACTTGGTGTTCATCGCAAGTGCTCCTCGGTATAGAGGGACAGTTCGATCATTCGCTCCAGCATCTGGTCCGAGTCGTAGCCGGCGAAATTGCTCAGCACGAGTTCCTTGGCGTAGAGCCGCAGCATGTAGCGAAGCTGGCGCGGTCGTTTCTGCTCGGCGTAGCGGAAGTCACCGTGGCCGTTGTTGACGACGATCAGGTTGTGCTCGGCATCGTACCGGGAACGCCACAACTCGCCGGGCGCGTGGCGATACGTGTAGTCGGGGATCCCGCGTCCGCCTCCGTGGTCGGAGTTGCCGAGCCGGTCCCCGATGGATTCGGCCACCGTGACCGTGGCCTCGGCCGAACACTCGATCTCCGCCTGCTTCGCGGTCGCCTGCAGGGCGGTGAGCCCCGGCTGGTCGGAGGCCATGAACCTGACGACCTCGCGGTCGTCGTCGGCGAGACTGCCGCAGCCCTCGATAAGCCGCCATCGGACGTCCACGCCGGCCTCGATCACACGGCCGCTACGGTCCTTGGGGATGCAGCGGATCGTGCACGATTCGCCGACCTTCACCACCGAGGAGGCAGGGGACACGGTCAGCTTGTGCAGCGGACCGGCGTGCTCGTAGAACTTGCGCGGTGTGGGCGCGGACGGCTCTGCATCGTTCGTCGGCTCCGTCGGCCCAGGCTCGACCTCCTGCTGCGGATCGTCGGCGCTCAGCGGCAACTCGCCGTGGCCGTCTTTCTCGGACTCGTGACCGTCGGCGCCACGGGTACGGCGCGGCTCGGGCACCTCCAGCATCGTGTAATCCTCTCGGGGCAGTGCCTGGAAGCCTTCGGTGAGCGCCTTGCGGACCGAGCGCAGGATGCTGCGGCTGGCTTCCTCCTCGGCCGCGGCTCGCTCCCGCTCGATCTGCTCGATGATCGCCGGCTCGATCTGTTGCAACCCGGTCTGCAGCGCCTCGAAGCGGGCGTCGAGGACGACGCCGTCGCGGGTGCCGGGGGTGAGCTGCAGGAACGGCGCTTCGACGAGCCCCTGGAGCAACCCCGAGGTCCATGGCTCCCGGTCCAGTCCGGGCAGCCGCGAGATGTCGGGTACCACACGGGTGCCGTGGCGGAACAGTGCGACGCAGTTGTCGGCGCTCGGTTCGTTCAGGTAGATCTCGGCTTCGACGGTGCCCTCGGAAGCCTGGATCGGCTCGATGCCCCGCAACGGTCGACCGGTGAACTCTCGGGGCACGACTTCCAGTTCTGAGCGGGCACGGCGGTCCTTGATGCGGATACGCACGCCCGAGGAGCGAATGCGTTCTCGCAGTTCGCTGGCGAGGAATCCCTGGATCCGCTCGGCGCTCAACTGGCGGATGCCGGGCAGCAGCGGCCGGACGAGCAGTTCCGTGCCGGGCTGGGCGAACAGGATACGGCGCCGGGTGAGCTGGTAGCGCTGATCGCCTTTCAGCATCTCCATCTCGTATGCGTGGCCGTCCGCACCGCGAGAGGAGAGCACTAGCCGTTCGCCGACCGTCCAGAAGCTCAGCAGGCCGATGCCGAACTCGCCTTGAATGTTGCCGGCGCCTTGGCGCTTGAGGGTGCGCTTGATCGAGTCGCAGATATGGGTGGCGACGTAGGCGAAGTCGGGCACCCCGTCCCGGTTGAGCCGGATGCCCTCGCCATCGTCCACGACGCGCAGGTAGTGCTCGCCCTGCTCGCGGCCGCGGACGATGGTGACGTTGCTGGCGTTCGCGTCGATGGAGTTCTCGATGAACTCGGCGATCGCCTTCAGCGGGCTGTTCTGCGAGAGGGCGATGATGGTGATCGCGTTCCAGTGGTCGCCGATGCGGAGCTTGCCGCCGTTCCGCGCGCGCGACGAGGAGCGCGTGCCGCTACGAGCCTGGGGCGTTCGCTTCCTGGTCGTCGTCGGTGGTGCCATGGTTCAGCAACTCCGATGATAGGCACTCCCCGTGGCGTTCGCTACCGCGAAGCCGGGATTACTCTCCAACCGGGTCGTTCACGAAGTCGGTGACCACGCGGTTGAACTTGTCGGCCTCGGAGTAGAACGGTGCGTGATCGCTGTCCTCGAAGATCTCCAGGCGGGCGCCCGGGATGTGGTCGGCGGCGTACTGGCAGCCCGGGAGCGCGCCGCTGTGGCGGCCGGTGGCCACCAGCACCGGCACCGTGATCACGGGGCAGAGCGGGCGCCAGTCCTGCGCGTGGTAGTCGGGGCCCAGTGTATCGCCGGCCGGCGCGTAGCCGGAGGCGGAGTCGGCCAGCCGGTCGATCTCTTCGGCCGTCGCCTGTAGGCCGTACACCGGGCCCAGCATCGTCCGCATGCTGCGCCGCCGGTGGTCGCGGTCGCTCTCGCCCGGCTGCTGTTCCGAGCCCTGGGGGCGCGCCGCGTGTACGGAGACGTGCACGGTCTCGTCGACCAGCACGACGCCCCTCAGCCGGTGGCCGCCGAACAGTTCCAGGTAGGAGAAGCAGGTGCGGGCGCCGATCGACCATCCGACCAGGGTCACGTCGTGCAGTCCCAGGGCGTGGATGATCTCGCGCACGTCGGCCGCGTAGCGGGCGGTGCGATGGCCCCAGGGGGTGCGCTGCGAGCGTCCGCAGCCCCGCGTGTCGGGCGCGATCACGTGGAAGCGCCGGCTGAGGTCCGGCAGGTTCCGGTCCCACCAGACGTTGCTCAGGCCGCCTCCGTGGATGAGCACCACCGCCTTGCCGGCGCCGGCCTCGTCGTAGTGCAGGCGCACGCTGTCATTGGCGGTCACGTAGCCGGATTTCCGCGTCATCGCTGCCTCTCCGCGGGGACCGTGGTAGGCTCCGCGGCGACATGAACATCGGCATCGTCGGCGCGGGCGGCATCGGTACCCGCCATGCGCAAGCATACGCCAAGCACCTCAAGAGCGACGTGGTCGCGGTCTGCGACATCGACGAGGCGCGCGGCGCGCAGCTTGCCGGCGCGCACGGCGCGCGGACGTTCACGTCCATCGCCGACATGCTGTCCAGCGGCATCGAGCTGGCGGCGTGCAGCGTCTGCACGAAGGGCGAGGAGAACGGCGGCGACCACTTCGCACCGACCATGGAGCTGCTCGAAGCCGGCATCCCGGTGCTGGGCGAGAAGCCCATCTCCAACCGCATTGACGAGGGCCGCAAGATGGTCGAGCTGGCCGCGGCGAAGAACCTGCCCTACGCGATCAACCTCAACCACCGCTTCACGCCGGCGGCCGAGCGCGCCAGGGAGTGGGTGGACGCCGGCCGGCTGGGGACCCTGCACATGATCGGCATGACCATGTGGATCAACAACCCGGTGGAGACCTCGCCCTGGTTCCACATCCGCGCGCTGCACCCCCATTCGATCGACGTGATGCGCTACTTCGGCGGCGACATCAAGCGGGTGGCGGCCTTCTTCATGAAGGGGGAGGGCCGCTCGATCTGGTCCAACGCCAAGATCATCTTCGAGTTCGCCGGCGGCATGATCGGGTCGCTCACCGGCAGCTACGACGCCGGGGGCGGCTTCGGCCTGGAAACCTGCGACGTGACCGGCTCCAAGGGGCGCTTCCTGCTGGAGGAGGCGTGCCAGCGCCTGACCTTCTTCACGCGCGAGAGCGAGGAAGCGGAGACCCTGCACTACCTGGGCGGGATGCTCGGCTTCAACGAGACCTTCGACAGCCGGATCGCCCGCTGGGTCGACCAACTCGATGCGGGCGCGCCGCCGGAAGGGATCGACGCCTCCGGTGTGGACGCGCTGCAGGCGCAGCTCGTCATCGAGGCGTGCGTCCGCTCGTTCGAGCGCTCGGAAGTGGTCGAGGTCGAGGCCTTGTCCTGAGCATGTTGGTCTACAAGGCGACGTACCGGTACCTCGATGAAGGGGTCCACGCGGAAGTGCTGGACTTTCCCGGTGTCATTAGCTGCGGCCAGGATCTGGAGCAGGCACGTCGGATGCTGGCGAGCGCTCTCGTCGACATGGCCGCGGTCAGCCTGGAACGGGGGGAGTCGCTGCCTCTCGCCGATACCACTGCCACCGACCCGGAAGCCGACCTGGAGGAGCCGATCTTCCTCCCATGAGCATGTGACGCCGCCGGCGTCGTCCGTGCGTCGATGACAGCTACGTGGCGCCCTGCGACAATGGCGGCAGTGCGCGAGTTCAACACCGAAGGTCCCGTCGTGGCGGAGGACCACTACCGCATCCCGCCGCTCGAGCGGATCGACCTGCAGCAGGTGCTCGACCTCGTGCGGCGGAAGAAGTACTTCGTGTTGCACGCACCGCGGCAGACCGGCAAGACCTCGGCGCTGCTGGCGCTGCGCGATCTGCTGAACTCCGGGGAGGCCGGCGAATACCGCTGCGTGTACGCGAACTTCGAGGTCGGCCAGGCCGGGCGCGAGGACACGCTGCGGGCGATGCGCGCCATGCTCGGCGAACTGGCGCGCCGGGCGCGCATGGCGCTGGGCGACCGGCTGCCGGACCGCGTGCGGCATACCGCGCTGGAACGCGAGGGCGCGGACGGAGCCCTGATCGAGGTGCTGTCGCGCTGGGCGGAGTCCGACGCGCGGCCGCTGGTGCTGCTGATCGACGAGATCGACGCGCTGGTAGGCGACACGCTGCTGTCGGTGCTGCGGCAACTGCGCGCGGGTTACGACCAGCGCCCGGGAGGCTTCCCGCATAGCATCGTCCTGTGCGGCGTGCGCGACGTGCGCGACTACCGAATCTATTCGACCGACGAGGACCGCATGGTGCTCGGCGGCAGCGCCTTCAACATCAAGTCCAAGTCGCTGCGGCTGGGTGACTTCAGTGCGCAGGAGATCGGCGACCTGACGGCGCAGCACACGGAGCAGACCGGACAGGCGTTCACCGCGGAGGCGCTGGCGTCGATCGAGGCGCGCAGCGCCGGGCAGCCGTGGCTGGTGAACGCGCTGTGCCGGGAGGCGTGCTTCGAGAGCGCCGGCGGCCGTGACCGCTCCCGGCCGGTCACGGCGGACGCCGTTCTGAATGCGCAGGAGCGGCTGATCCTGCGCCGCGACACACACATCGACGACTTGGCGAACAAGCTGCGGGAGGAGCGCGTGCGCCGCGTGATCGAGCCGATCCTGACCGGGGCCGACGCGCAGACGTGGTCGACCGAGGACGTCGCGTACGCGTGCGACCTGGGGTTGGTGACGCAGGACGCCGCCGGCACGCCGCGCATCGCCAACCCGATCTACGCCGAGGTGGTGCCGCGCCATCTGAACTACGCGGTGCAGGCGGGACTGCCGCAACAGGTGGCGTGGTACGTGGACGCCGCTGGGGCCCTGGACGTGGACGGGCTGATCGCGGCGTTCCAGACGTTCTTTCGCGAGCACTCCGAGCACTGGGTGCAGCGCTTCGAGCAATACCACGAGGCCGGGCCACAGCTACTGCTTCAGGCGCACCTGCAGCGCGTGGTCAACGGCGGCGGACGGATCGAACGGGAGTACGCGCTGGGGCGGCGGCGGGTGGACCTGCTGATCGTGTGGCCGCAGGGCGGGTGCGTGCGCAAGGTGGTAGTGGAGTGCAAGATGCGGCGCGGGGAGCTTGAGCGGACCGTCGCGGAGGGGGTGGCCCAGACGCGCGGCTACCTGGACCGATGCGGGGCGGCGGCCGGGCACCTGATCGTGTTCGACCGCTCGCCGGAGCGGAGTTGGGACGAGAAGATCTTTCGCCGCGAAGCGCCGGGGCCGGGAGCGCCGGTCACGGTGTGGGGCATGTGATCCGTGGCGTCAGCGTTCGAGTAGCCGGGCGGCGGCGCGCTTGGCTTCGTCCAGATCGGCGGCGAAGCACTCCTGCGGCAGGCGGTCGAAGATGCCGAGCGCGGTGAGGCTCTTCTCCAGGTCGGCGGAGAGCCCCGCCACGATGCAGCCCTTGTCTTGACCGAGGACGCTGCCGTTGATCAGCTCTTCCAGCGCCATGGCCGCGCTGTCGTCCATGCCCTCGGTCTCGCTGAAGTCGAAGATCACGACCTCGTGGCCGGCCAGGTCGGGGCTGATGACGCGCACGATCTCCCGCGCGGAGGCGATGGAGTAGCGACCGCGCAGCGACAGCAGCCCGACGCGCGCGCGGAACGGATCGGCGTCCGGCGGCAGCTCGCCTTCCGGGAAGAGCACCATGTCCAGCAGCGGCGTGGAGACGGTCTGGTTGAGCTCCTGCCGCTCGGAGCGCAGCGCGTTCGCCATGCCGGCGATGAAGAAGCCGACGGCGATCGCGGAGATCACGTCGGCGAAGATCGACAGCGCCGCGGTCAGCAGCGTGACGATGCCGATGTCGGCTGACAGCCTGGGAATGCGCCGCAGGAAGCGGACGTCCATCATGTCCCACCCGACCTTGATCAGGATGCCGGCGAACGCCGCGTGCGGGATCCACGCCAGGGTGCTTCCCAGCCCGAACAGGACCGCCAGCAGCACCGCGGCGCAGACCACGCCGGTGACCGGGGTGCGCCCGCCCGAGCGGGCGGCGAGCAGCGAGCACGGGGCCGACGCGGCGCCGGGCAGCCCGCCGATCAGGCCGGCCGCGACGTTGCCCACGCCCAGGCCGAAGAGCTCGCGGTCGGGCTTGTGGGTGCGGCCGGTGATGGGGTCGATGATCAGCGCCGTCAGCAGGTTGTAGATGGAGCTGAGGAACGCCAGGATCAGGGCCGGCTGGATGGCGTCCAGCAGGACGGACGGCGAGAGGACCGGCGTCTGCAGCGCCGGGATGCCGATCCGCGGCTCGGCGATGCGGGGCGCGGCGTCGAACCACAGCGCGCCCGCGAGCGTGCCGGCGATCAGCGCCGCCAGCGCGTTGGGAACCACCCGGTGCAGCCGGGGCGGCCACACGATGAACACGGCCAGGGTGATGAGCGCCACGCCCAGCGCGTCCCCGTTCAGGTTCGCCACCGCCTGCGGCCAGGAGGCGATGATGGCCACCAGCCCGATCCCGGGCTCGACCGGTGCGCCCAGGAACCACAGCGTCTGGCTCATGAAGATGTAGCAGCCCACGCCCACGAACACGCCGCGGACCACGGAGACGGGCAGCCAGTTCACGAACCTGCCGAGGCGCAGTGCCCCGAAGGCGATCTGCAGCAGGCCGGCCAGCATGACGATCGTGAACGCCTCGGCCAGGTCGTCGGCGTAGGTGCCGATGATGACCGCCGTGAAGATGGTCACGATCGCGCTGGGACCGGATATCATCGGCGCGGCGCCGCCGAGCACGGCGGTGAGGAACCCCACGGCGATCGCGCCGTAGAAGGCCGCCACCGGCCCGAGCCCGGAAAGCACGCCGAACCCGAGCGCCACCGGCACCATCATGACCGCGGACACGACTCCGCCGAACACGTCCCCCTTCAGGTCACCGAGTCGGTATGGTCGCAGTCCGTCGGTGCCGCGGGTGGTCACTACTCTGGATCCGAATCGGCCTCCCGCCGGGGTTGCGGCTCGACGCAGAGCAGGGTCGAGGAGCAGGGAGCGAGCCGGCACTCGCCGGAGTCGCCATTCCGGCGTTTCAGCGTGAACGGGTCGATCCAGGAGCGGCGGCCGGCGGCGGACACGTCGATGCACGCCTCGACTGGGTGCACGCCTTCGTTGGTGATCAGGTAGCAGTGCACGCCGTCCTTGACGACGTGGCGGTAGCGCAGGTCGGGCTGCGACGGCGTGACCCGCAGGTCGGCCGGCGCCAGCCGTTCCAGCTCAGCAATCAACTCGCCGTCCGCGGCGCCGTCACCGTCAGGCCAGCGCAGGAGGCGGCCGGCGGCTTCCAGGCGGCCCAGCGGCTCGGCGGCGCGTTCCGGCAGCCGGTTCAGGCCGTCGTCGAAGCCGTCGACGATCAGCGCCCGGTAGTGCATGCCGGCCAGCCGGATGCCGTCGCCGTCGACCTGCGCGTCCTCCCACAGGTGCCGGGCCTCCAGGTAGTTGAAGTCGCGCTGGTGGGTGAACAGGGCGCGCGCCGCCTGCCACGGCACGTAGCAGGCGTCGGCCAGGATCGCCACGTCGCAGACGTGCCGGGCGTCGGTGTTTACGTAGCAGAGCCGCCGGCAGTAGTCGGCGTAGGGCCGGTAGCGGTCCCACCAGGGGCTGTTGGCTCCGACGTCGGGCGGCGCCTCGTTCACGCGGTGGCCGCGCACCGAGTAGAAGAACGCGTGCGGGAACAGCAGGTTGATCCCCCGCACCAGGCACCAGTCGGTCACCCACTTCATCTGGTCGTAGGTCAGCGTGTGGCCGTAGGCGCCGAGGTATTCCTCGCTGCACTGCCGGCGGCCCAGGTGAACCATCGACGAGGAGACGCACTTCGCCTGCACGGACTCCCGTCCGTCGATCGCACCCGGCTTGCCGGGAAGGATCATGCCGGCAATGACATCCTGCCCGGGGATCTGGAAGAAGCGCTCGGAGCCCAGGTCGTCCGTCCACTGGGGGTGCCCGCACAGGGCGATGCCGTGCTCGTCGCACCAGTCGGACAGCGGCCGGTAGTAGGTCTCATGCAGCCGCAGCCGCATCGCGCGGTTGTAGTCCGCGCGCGCCTGTGGTGCGTCGGGCTCGCCGTCGAACCAGAGCGCCGGCAGGCGCGGGGCGAAGTCGTAGCCTAGCAGCCGCTCGACGTGCTGCAGGATGCCGGTCGTGCCGGCCCGGATGCGGCCCTTCTCCCTCCGGCACTTGCCGCCGAACTCGTTGGGCTCGTCGGTGAAGATGCCGCGGATGAGGGTGCCGAAGTGTTCCCCGAACGCTTCCGCGAACCGGTCGTACACCAGCCTGATGAAGCAGGCGACCGCCGCCGGGTTGAGCAGGTCGGCCGTGGCGGGCTCATCCTCGGCGCGGGTGGCCTCGTCCGGATCGGTGTAGTGCAGGCCGCGGATATGGCAGCGGGTCGGGCGGTCGTAGAACGCAAGGCGGGTGCCGCTGGCGCGCTCGGCGATCGCCGCCAGGTGGTGCCCCGGCGCCAGGGCCGGCTCCTCGCCGGCGGTCAGCACCTGGTAGTCCAGGCCGCGCGACTGCAGCGCCGGATCGGCGGCGACCACCTGGCCGCTGGCTGCGCCGGAGGGATACATGCCCTCGTCGTACAGGTAGACCAGCAGGTCGCGGCGCCGCGCCTCCTCGATCGCCACGTGCATGAAGTGCAGGAAGCGATCGGACATCCAGCCGATGTCGCGCGGCAGGCCCACGCGCGGATGGATCATGAAGCCGTACACGCCGTGCGCCTGGAAGTCGTCGATCTGGCGCACCAGCTCGTCCTCGGTGAGCACGTCGTTCCAGAACCATTGCGGCACCACGGTGAACTCCCGCAGAGGATCGGCAAGTGCGTGCAGCATGCCGGTAGTAGACCGCATCACCGGCGCCGCGTCACGCGCGGTTCAGTTGAACTCCGTTCCGCCCTTGCGCGTCAGGTACTTGCCCGAGACGCTCTTCAGGATCACCCGGCCGAACTCGTGCGACACGCGCTCGGCAGCCGGCTTCACGACCACGCCTTCGCGCACGTGTGCGCCGCCGAGCGTGGTTGCGCCGTCGGTCAACTCCTGCAGCTTCGCACGGCTGAACGGCCCGCGGTACAGCTCGGGAACCAGCGGAAACAGATCGCCCAACGTCTCCGCCAGCTCCTCGGGGTTCAGGTAGCGGCCCGTTCCCGGCTCGCCGACGTACGCGTCGAACACCGCGAACGAGGGGTTGGGCTTGCCGTAGTGCAGGTCCTGCACGCCGCGGCCGTAGACCTCGCCCAGGACATAGCACGACTGCCCGTCAGCGGCGATCCGCGTGCGCGCGGACTCGAACGCCTCCTGGTGCGCGCTCCAGGTCCGCACGTACAGGTTGTTCCGGTTCGCATCGTCCAGCAGCAGCGCCAGTCCCTTGTCGGACATGCCCTTGGAGGTGACGATCGGGCCGTGCTCGGCATGCCGCCCCAGGCAGCACCACGTGCCGTGCAGCTTCTCGGTCATGACCACCGGCTCGCCGTCGCGGAACTCCTCCGGGTACTTCTTGAAGTCGTCGATGTCGTACTTGAGGGTCGCGCCGTGGACCGCCCGCACTTCGCCCTGCATGGCGATCGGGATCGGCGGCTCGTACTTGACCAGCTCCAGCAGCTCGGTGACGTCGTCGCCCTCGGCTACCTGCCGGCCGCGGATCATCCCGTCACGCACCGGGTAGACCAAGCCCTGCGACAGCGAGCCGCGAAGCTGCACCGCCTTGACGCGGTTCTTCTTGCTGCCGGCCAGCTTGCCTTCCAGCCCCAGCTCCGCGATCAGCCACTCCGGGCAGATCGCTCCCTCGGGGATGTAGGCGGCCAGGTCGCCGTCAACGTAGCTGTCCTTGCCGACGACGCAGCGAAAGCCGCCGATCGCCGCCAGCTCCAGGCGGTCGGCGTTGGGGTGAGGTTCGATGAGGAGGGAATAGATCCGTGATTCGAATGACATGGCGGAGCAGACGAACATACGAAAGCGCGACGCGACAGTCAACTCGTGGCGGCACCGGCGCGGTGGCGTCGGGCCGGCCCCAGGTGACATGATGCGGCCAACCATGATCAAGCTTTCAGCGAACACCGTTCTCTTCGGCCGGTCCGGCTTCGCGACCGCGGCGCGAGTGCTGTCGGCGGCCGGCTACGACGGGGTCGAGGTCGCGGCCCTGGCCGGCATGTGCGAGCACCTGGAACTGTCGAACTGGCGCGTGCAGGCGGCCGAGCTGCGCACCATCCTGGACGACCACGGCCTGCAGCCGCTGGCGATGGAGGAGTCCGCCCTCGACGAGGAGCGCCTGAGCCTGGCCTTCGAGGCCGCCGCCGAGATCGGCATCCCCGCGGTGTGCATCGGCTCCGGCGGCAAGACCGGGGACGAGGACTCGCTCAAGTCCGCGGTGGAGCGGATCGCCACGCTGTCCGACGAGGCGCACGCGCACGGGGTCACCCTCTGCCTGAAGGCGCACGTGGGCAGCGCCGTGCACGACACTCCCACCACGCTGGCCGTCATGGAGGCGATCGACTCGCCCGGGTTCGGCGTCAACATGGACCCCAGCCACATCCACCGCGCGGGCGAGGACGTGGTCGAGGCGCTGCGCGCCGTGGTCGGCCGCGTGCGGCACGTGCACATCCGCGACTGTCCGTCGCGGGAGCCCTCGCCCGGACCACCCTCCCAACAGGCGTGCGGCCGCGGCCAGATCGACCTGGCCGGGTACTGCGGCGTGCTCGCGGAGGCCGGCTACGACGGCGCGCTGAGCCTGGAGGTGATCGGCGCACAGACCTGGGACGATCCGGCCGCCAGCGCCGTCATCGCCGCGGAGAGCGCCGGCTACCTCAACGCGTGCCTGAAGGCCCTGGGGGCACGCTGATGGCAGCGACTCCCGGCACAGGCCGGCCCAACCTGCTGCTGATCGCGATCGACAGCCTGCGGCGCGACCGCATGAGCCTGTACGGCTACCACCGCCTGACCACCCCGCACATCGCCCGCTTCGCGGAGCAGGCGACGATGTTCCGCCAGCCGTTCAGTCCGAGCGTGCCGACCACGCCGGCCTACTCGTCGATGCTCACCGGGCGCGACTGCTTCGGCACCGGCGTGGTGGGGCTGCGCCACAAGGGCGACGTGGCAGCGCCGATGCTGCCAACGATCCTGGAGCAGGCCGGCTACTCGACCTGCTGCGTGGGATTCCCCGGCAATCCGGCCTCGCGAGGCTTCCAGACCTACCTGGAGTACGACGGCTGGGGCGACGAGCCCGGCAGCATGCCCAAGGCGCACGCCCTCAACGAGGTCACCATCCCGTACCTGCGCACGGTGGCCGGAAGCGACGATCCGTTCTTCCTGTTCCTGCGCCACATGGACCCGCACAGCCCCTACCTGCCGCCGGCGCCGTTCGACCGCCTCTTCTACGAGGGAGACGAGCTCGATCCGTCCAACCACTCGCTGGACGGCCTGTACGCGTTCGCGCCGTTCGCCGACTACTTCAGTTCCTGGTTTCCGGGCAAGGTCACGGACGCCGCGTTCGTGAACAGCCTCTACGACGGCGCGGTGGCCTACATGGACGCGGCGATCGGCCGGCTGTTCACCGTCCTCGACGATCTCGGCCTGGCCGAGGACACGGTGGTGGTCCTCACCGCCGATCACGGCGAGACCCTGGACGAGCACGAGTGCTGGTACGACCACCACGGCCTGTACGACCAGAACCTGGTGGTGCCGCTGATCATCCGCGCTCCGGGGCAGGTGCCCGCCGGCGCGCGGGTCGATCCCTGGGTGCAGACCAAGGACATGACGCCGACGATGCTGGAGCTGCTGGGCGTCGATCCGGGGCTGGAGTTCGACGGCCGCAGCCTAGTGCCCCTGGCGCGGGGCGAGCCGTTCGTCCCGGAGACCGAGCTCTACCTGACCGAGGCGACCTGGATGCGCAAGCACGGCTGGCGCACGCCGGAGTGGAAGCTCATCCACGCCCTGGAGCCCGACTTCCACTTCAAGCCGGAGGTCGAGCTGTTCAACTTGGCGCGCGACCCGGAGGAGCTGGACAACCTGGCCGAGCGGGAGCCGGACGTGGTCGCCCTGCTGGAGGAGCGGATGGCCGCCCACGTCGAGCGGCGCGAGGCGCAGACCGGCCGGCGCAACCCGATGTTCACCCATCTCGGCTGGCACGGCACCGGCGATGCGCCGTTCGCCTCCTCGGAGGAGGCCTACCGGAAGCTGCACATCGGCAGCCGCAAGCAGGCGCAGCGCCTGCAGGCACACCTCACCGCAGAGAGCTTGGAGGAGTCCTCGCAATGACCACTTACAAGAGACCGATCCTCTATGGACCCGGCGACCTGCGCATGGAGGAGGACACCCTCGACACCGGCAACCTGGCGCCGGACGAGGTGTGGGTGCAGACGACGATCAGCGCCCTGAAGATCGGCACCGACCGCGGCAATTACGAGGGCGCCGAGCGGGTCCCCGGCGCGCCTGACTACCCGCGCGGGGTCGGCGACAGCAACCTTGGCGTCGTGCGCGGGGTGGGGAGCGCGGTGAAGCACCTGGCGGTCGGCGACCGGGTGATCTCCGGCACCTGGCACCAGTCGATGTACATCATGCAGGCCGGCGAGGATCCGGCGAAGGTCCCGGACGGCGCCGATCCCGAGGATGCCGTGTACGGCAACCTGTATGCGCTGAGCGCGCTCTGCTACCACAAGGCGCTGTTCCGTCCGGGAGAGACGGTGGCGGTGGTCGGGCTGGGCACGCTGGGGCTGGGCGCGGTGGCGCTGGGGCCGCTGTTCGGCGCGCGCACGGTGGCGCTGGGCAACAGCGACATCCGCCTGAGCGCGGCGCGCACCATGGGCGCGCACGAGGCGCTCATGTCCGACGATCCGGACCTTCACGCCAAGCTCGACCGCTTCAGTGGCGGGCGCGGCATCGACCTGGTGATCCTGACCGCCAACCCGTGGCCGGCCTACAGGACTTCGCTGGAGATCGTCCGCCGGGACGGCCGCGTGGCGATCGTCAGCCTGCTCGGCCGTGGCGAGGAGGACCTGGACTTCAACCCGCTGGCCATGCAGCTCTTCTACGACAAGGCGGTCACGCTGATCGCCGTCTCGGGCGGCGACCCCAGCCTCTATCCTCGTCCCGCGGAGCTGTCCGGCGTGGCTGCCGGCACGCGCCACCACCGGCCGCACGTGCTGCAGCTCATGGCCGACGGCGTGCTCAAGCCCAGCAAGCTGATCACCCACCGGCTGCACTACACCGAGATGCAGCAGGCGTACGACATGGCATTCAAGCGGGACAAGACGATGATGAACGTCGTCTTCGACTGGAGCGACGCTTAGCCGTGTTGATCTTCGACGGAGACTACCCGGCCTGCGTGGCGGTGCGGCTCAACGCCGACCTCACGCAGCCGATCCAGGCGGTTCGCGCCGCACCTCCGGCCGGCATGGCCAGCGAGGATCCCCGCTACCAGTCGAATCTCATGGCGTCCGTCCCCGAGCAGCGCCGCGCCGGCGTCGCCGCCTTCATCGGCAAGCTGAACGCGCGCGTCCACCGCCCGGGAGCGCAGCTCTGGGGCCACCGCTCGGGTGAGTTGGCCTATGCGGAGGCGTGGGGCCAGTTCTCCTTCTACCGGATCATGGCGCGGCGCGGGCACTACCGCATCCTGGCCACGGCGGCGGAGCTGGCCGATCACATGCGCGGCTGGGAGGAGGCCGAGCGCGCCGGAGCGGGCTTCGACGGCCTGCCGGTGGGCGTGATCATCGGGTTGGAAGGCGCGGACCCGGTCCTGGACACCGAGTCCCTGGAGGAGTTCCACGCCGCCGGCCTGCGCATCGTCAGCCTCACGCACTACGACACCAGCGCCTACGGCCACGGCACCGGCACCGGCACCGACCGCGGGCTGTTTCCGCCGGCGGACCGGCTGTTTGCCGACATGAGCCGGCTGGGTATCGTGCTGGACGCCACGCACGCCTCCGACGCGACCATCGCGCAGGCGCTCGACCGGTTCGACGGGCCCGTGATCGCCACGCACCAGAACTGCCGGGCGCTCGTTCCGGGCGAGCGGCAGTTCCCGGACGAGGTCCTGCGCGCGATCATCGAGCGCGGCGGCGTGATCGGCGTGTCGATGGACACCGCCATGCTGTACCGCGGCGGCATCGACTGGGCCGACGTGGTCGGGCTGCAGCGGCCGTTCGGCAAGGAGGAAGTCACGCTCGAAGACCTGGCCGACCACGTCGATCACATCTGCCAGCTCGCCGGCAACGCCCGCCATGCCGGCATCGGCGGCGACACCGACGGCCAGGGCGGCCGCACCGGCGCGCCCGCGGAGATCGACACCGTGGTCGACTACGGCCGCTTGGCCGACGTGCTGGCCCGCCGCGGCTACGGCGACGACCAGGTCACCGACGTCATGTACCGCAACTGGGTCAGGTTCTTCTCCCGTCATCTTGATGGCCGGCACCTTGACGGCTGAGCCGGTCCGCGCCTGGGGCTGCTGAGGCAACAACGAGGACGGCTTCCATGGACAAGCCGGCGGTGGAGCTGCTCGCCCGGGCGATACGCGACAGCGGCACTCCGGCTGGACCGCGGTCGCTGCTGTCGTTCGTTGGGGCCCTGATTCCGTTCACGTCCTCCCTGATCACGCTCCTGGCCCGCGGCGGCCGGCCGGTGCTCCTGTACGACGACATCCGCCCGGAGCGGCGGGAGATCGTCGTCGGCGCGTATCTGCGCGGCGCCTATCTGCTCGATCCGTTCCACGACTATCTGCTCGCCGGCCCGCGTGAGCGCGTGGTGCCCCTGCAGGACATCCAGCCCGACCATTTCCGCAAGTCCCGGTACTTCTCCAGCTACTACGCGGACGTCGGACTGGCGGACGAGATCGGCATGTTCGCGACGCGAAGGGACGGGTCGCACATCTTCGCATCGATCGGCCGTGCCTACGGCATGGAGGCGTTCTCGAAGAAGGGCATCGAACGGCTCCGCCACTTTCAGCCGGTGATAGAGAACCTGATGGAGCGGCAGTGGGACGCCACTCGGCTCGGCGCCGACGGTGGCGAGAGCCACGGACCGCCATCGTTCCTGACGCTCGACGAAGCGTTGCGCCGCGGCGTATTCCGCTCGCTGTCGGCACGAGAGCGCGAGATCGTCGCGCTCATCCTGAAGGGACACTCGTCCAAGTCGATCGCCACGCAGCTCGGAATCGCGGTCGGCACGGTGAAGAACCATCGCAAGAGCATCTACCGAAGGCTGTCGATCAGCTCGCAGTCGGCCCTGTTCGCACGCTTTCTGCGCAGTATCGGCTACGCCCCTCCGGACTCGGCGGAGCGATAGGGCGACCCGTCTCGGGGAGCCGCGCGTGTCCCCTCGGGGACATGGGCAGCGCCGCGCGGCGTCACTAAGGTGACCCGCAACCCTGCGATGGTCGGCGACCGAGCGCACCCGGACAAGACGGCGGCGGACTTCGTCATGCCGGCGGAGTTCGAGCCGCATGCCGCGATCTGGATGGGGTGGCCGAAGAGTCAGCCGTACGCGGATCCCCAGCTCGACACCAGAGTCCCGATCGCACAGATCGTGACCGCGCTCTGCGCCCATTGCGTGGACGTCAAGCTCATGTGCACGGACGAGAGGGGGGAGCGCGAGGCGCGGCGCTGGCTCGGCACGCACGGATACCCGATAGCCGACCACCTCGACTTCGTGCACATCGATCAGGTCGACATCTGGGTCCGCGACTATGGGCCGATCTTCACGCGCAACGGCGCGAATCGGTTGGGCATGGCGCGGTTTCTGCAGAACCAGTGGGGATACGCGACGACGTCGGATCCGGTATCTCGCGCGATGACGGAACTGCCGGAACGGGTTGCCCGGCACCTGGGCATCGACCACATGACGGCCGCGGACGTGGTCAGCGAGGGAAGAGACCGAGTCGTCAACGGTCAAGGCACCCTGCTGGTCTGCCGGGCCGTGGAAGCCGAGCGGAATCCGCAGATCGACGAGGCAGGTCTGGAGCATGCCTACCGCGCCGCACTTGGCGTGAACAAGGTGATCTGGCTCAACAACGGCCTCGCCGAAGATCTGCACGCGACCTGGGGACCCGTTCCGTATCGGGACGCAACGGGCAGCGAGATCCATCTCTACGGACCGCTCACGACCGGCGGGCACCTGGACGAGCTCGTCAGGTTCGCGGGGCCGCGCGAGATCGTGCTGGCCCAGGTCACCCCGGAGGATGCCGTGAGAGACCCGCTGGCAGCCCTGAACTACGCCCGGTGCGAGGAGGCGTTTCGAATCCTGTCGCGGGCTGCCGATCAGTCCGGCAACCCCTTCCGCATCGTTCGCCTGCCGATGCCGGACGTCTCGTACCGGCGGGTCTCACCGACCGACCGCATGTATCGATGGCTGGCCGACCTGGAGTACCCGGCGCACGCGCCCCCGTTTCCTCATGGCCGTCCCATCCACGTGGTAAGAGCGGCCAGCTATGCCAA
Organism: Spirochaetia bacterium; assembly: GCA_965208175.1. Classification (GTDB taxonomy): domain Bacteria; phylum Spirochaetota; class Spirochaetia; order SZUA-6; family Bin103; genus CATQHW01. The sequence goes on from CBDBOG010000003.1 coordinate 2,222,103, forward strand.
TTACCTGGTGACTAACGGGCTGGTGGTCGCGGCCAGGTACGGGAACGCCGCAAAGGACGACGCGGCCGCGGCGGCGCTCGAAGCTGCCTACCCAGGACGTACGGTGGTGCAGATCGATCCGACGGCCATCAACTACGCGGGCGGCGGCATCCACTGCTGCACGCAGCAGCAGCCGGCTGGGGAATACGTCATCCGTCCGCGCGTCCGGTCGCCATCCGCTCGTCACGGGCGCGCCGCCGTGCCGCCCGAGCGGTGATCAGCGTCGCGGCGGTGATCCCGGCGGCGACCACCAGCACGAACAGCGTTGCCAGCGCGTTGATCTCCGGGCTGACACCCAGACGGACCTTGGAGAAGACCACCATCGGCAGCGTGCTGGAACCGGGGCCGGACACGAAGCTCGCGATGATCAGGTCGTCGAGCGACAGCGTGAAAGCGAGCAGCCAGCCGGAAACCAGCGCCGGCGAGATGATGGGCAGGGTGATCACGCAGAAGACCTTCGCGGGCCGTGCCCCCAGGTCCTGGGCGGCCTCCTCGATCGACTGGTCGCTGCTGGCGAGCTGCGCCTGGACGATCACCGCCACGTAGGCCAGGGAAAAGGTGATGTGCGCGATCGTGATGGTGGTGACACCGCGCCGGCCGGGCCAGCCGATCAGGTCTTCCAGGGCGACGAACAGCAGCAGCAGGGACAGGCCGGTGATCACCTCCGGCATCACCAGGGGCGCCGAAGTCATCCCCGTGAACAGCAACCGCCCGCGAAAGCGGCCCATCCGTGCCAGCGCCAGACCGGCGAACGTGCCGAGCGCCACGGCGATGGTCGCGTTCATGGCCGCGATCCGCAGGCTCAGCCACGCCGCGTGCAGGATCTGGTCGTCGCGCAAGAGCTCGCCATACCACCTGGCCGAGAATCCGCCCCATACCGTGACCAGCTTGGACGCGTTGAAGGAGTAGGCGATGAGGGAGGCGATCGGCAGATAGAGAAACGCGAAGCCGAGCGCCATCGCGGCCGTCACGAAGAGGGAGCGCCGCGGGTTCATGCCCCTTCCCGATCCGGGCGGAGCCGCTGGAACACCGTGATCGGAATCACCAGCAGCAGGAGCGCCGCGATGGCGACCGCGGATGCGACCGGCCAGTCGCGGTTGGCGAAGAACTCGTCCCAGAGCACCCGGCCGATCATCAGGGTGTCGGGTCCTCCAAGCAGCGCCGGAATCACGAACTCGCCCACCGCCGGGATGAACACCAGCAGAGAACCGGCGACGACACCGGGGAGCGAGAGGGGCAGGGTGACGGTGAAGAACGCTTTGAGCGGGCGACACCCCAGGTCCGCCGCGGCCTCCAGGAGCGTGGAGTCGAGCCGGGCAAGCCTCGCGAAGAGCGGCAGGATCATGAACGGCAGATAGGCGTAGACGATGCCGACGTACACCGCGAAGTCGGTCTGCATCATCGTGATCGGCTCGTCGATGACGCCGATGGCCAGCAGCACGTTGTTGACCAGGCCGTTGTTCTTGAGGATGCCGATCCAGGCGTAGACCCGCAGCAGGAAGGAGGTCCAGAACGGCACGATCACCAGCATCAGCAGTGCGCTGCGCGCCGCGGGAGAGGAGCGCGCGATCCCGTAAGCGATCGGATAGCCCAGGAGCAGGCAGAACGCGGTGGAGATCAGCGCGATCCTTGCCGAGCTCAGGTAGGCTTTCCAGTAGAGATCGTCGCGCAACAGAAACAGGAAATTCTGAACTCCGGCGCGAACCGTCAGGGAGCCATCCTCGCCCCAGTCGAACAGGGGGGCGTACGGCGGCCGGGCCAGCACCGCTTCGGAGAGCGCGATCTTCAGCACGATCGCGAACGGCGCGAGGAAGAACAGGAGCAGCCACAGGAAGGGGACGGCGATCACGAACGCGCGCCAGCCCTTCACGTGAGCAGCACCACGGAACTCGACGGATGCCATGACACGTGGACCCGTTCCCGCACGCGCGGAGGATCCTCGTTCGCGCGCGCGAGGTTGGGCCGGGAGACGCTGAGCTCCGTCCCGGAACCGGTCTGCAGCCGATAGATGGACAGCCCCCCGCGGTAGGCGACCTCGGCGACCACCGACTCGATCCGGTTGTACTCCTGGGGCGGCGGCTCGCGCGACATCTGAAGTTTCTCGGGGCGCACCGCCACCCACACCCGGTCGCCGTGCAGCGCGCAGCCGGCATCGACCGACTCGATGACCAGGTGGTGTGCATCCTCCGTCGCCACGCGGCCTTCGAAGAGATTCACCGAGCCGACGAACCGTGCCACGAACCGCGTGTCGGGGGATTCGTAGATCGCACGCGGAGTGCCGGTCTGGACGATCTTGCCTGCGTCCATGACGCCGATCCGGTCGGACAGCGTCATGGCCTCTTCCTGGTCGTGCGTGACGACGACGAAGGTGACGCCGACTTCCTTCTGGATGTTGATCAGCTCGAACTGCATCTCCTCGCGCAGCTTCTTGTCCAGGGCAGCCAGCGGCTCGTCGAGCAGCAGCAGCTTCGGGCGCTTGACCAGCGCACGGGCGAGCGCGACGCGTTGGCGCTGGCCTCCCGAGAGCTGATGCGGCCGGCGTCTCGCCAAGGAGCCGAGCTTGACGAGATCGAGCATGCCGCCCACGCGCCGCTTGACCTCGCAGGACGCGATGCCGTCCTGCCGCAGTCCGAAGGCGACGTTGTGCTCCACGGTCATGTGCGGAAAGAGGGCGTAGGACTGGAACATGATGTTAACCGGCCGCTCGTATGGCGGCGTACCGGTCATGTCCGCGCCGTCGATCAGCACGCGGCCGCCCGTGGGGGCCTCGAAGCCGGCCAGGATGCGCAGCAGCGTGGTCTTGCCACATCCGGAACCGCCGAGCAGGCAGAAGATCTCCCCCCGGTGGATCCCCAGGGAGACGTCGTCGACGGCGGTGACGTCACCGAACTTCTTCGTCACGCCCTCGATCCGGACGTAGGCCTCGGATCGAGGGCTGTCGGCGGGGCGTTCATCGGCCCGCGCGATCCGCGAGGCGGTCACCGGCACATCCTGCACGCGAATCCGACGCCTCGGTAGACGCACTCGCTATGCGCCGCGATCAGAAGGCCACGAGTCGTGGCCGAGCCGTCACCGCCCGGTCTTCACCCTGGTCCATGCCCGCGTCAGCAGCCGCGTGAACGCGGGAGAGTCCGCCAGGTCCGCGAACAGGTTCTCCTTGACCGCGTCCGACGGATAGATCGACGGATCGGACTTTACCTCGTCGTCCACGTAGGGGAGCGAAGCGCTGTTGGCGTTCGCGTAGAACACGTAGTTGGAGATCGCCGCGGCCACCTCGGCCTCCATCATGTAGTCCAGGAACAGGTGCGCGTTCTCCGGATGCGGCGCGTCGCTCGGGATGGCCAGGTTGTCGAACCAGATGACCGCGCCTTCCTTCGGTATCGTATAGGCGATCTCGACGCCCTGTCCGGCCTCCAGCGCGCGGTCGCGGGCGATGAGCATGTCGCCGCTCCAGCCCATGGCCACGCAGATCTCGCCGTTGGCAAGGTCGTTGATGTTCTGCGACGAGTGGAAGTACCTGACATGCGGCCGGACCTTCAACAGGTGTTCCTCGAACAGTTCGACGTCCTCCGGTTCTTCGCTGTTCGGATCGCGTCCGAGATAGCCCATCAGATTGGCGAACACTTCGGTCGGCGCGTCCAGCAGCGTCACGCCGCAATCCGCAAGCTTCGCGACCACGTCCGGATCGAACAGCATCTGCCAACTGTCGGTCGGGGCGTCGCTCATGATCGCCTCCACCTTGCCGACGTTGTAGCCGAAGCCGGTAGTCCCCCACATGTACGGAACGGCGTGCTCATTGCCGGGATCGTGGGCGGCAACCCGCTCCAGGATGGTCGCATCCAGGTTCCCGTAGTTGCTCAGCCTGCTCTTGTCCAGCCTGGCGAACACGCCGGCCGTGATCTGCCGCTCCAGGAAGCTGGCTGCCGGCACCACCACGTCGTAGCCGCTGTTGCCGGCCAGCAGCTTCGCCTCCAGCACCTCGTTCGAGTCGAACACGTCGTAGTTGACCTTGATCCCGGTCCGATCCTCGAAGTTGGAGATCGTGTCCTCGGCGATGTAATCCGACCAGTTGTAGACGTTCAGGACCATCTCCTGCGCGGAAGCCACGCCGGCCGCCGCTACCAGAATGATCGCCGCGCATCCCGTCCATAGCCTTCTGAGCATGTCATCGCCCTCCCGTGTTCTGGTTTCTCATGGCACGCTCGCGCCATGAATGTGCATGAACGGACGCTACCAGACGCCGAAAGCGGTGGTGAATATCCCTTTGGGGATAATTCCGTCTGCATCGATGTCCCCAAGGGGATATTCACGGCAGCACGCAGCGTCGTTTAGCGTGGTGGGAGGCAGCCATGCTCGCAGAAAACCGTGACGCGGCAGACCTTCACCGGACGGATCTGGAGCACTGCGTCCATCCCTGGACCGACTTTTCCGATTGGCCCCGATCGGGATCGACAACCATGGTTCGCGGCGACGGGGCGTACGTGTGGGACGCCTGCGGGAACCGGTTCATCGATGGCATCGGCGGCCTGTGGTTCGCGAACGTCGGCTACGGCCGCAAGGAGCTGATCGATGCGGCGGCGCGGCAGCTCGGCGCCCTGCCGCAGTACTCCTACTTCGCCAACTTGGCGAATCCGCCGGCGACGGAGTTGGCCGCCAAGCTCGCCGCACTGGCTCCGGGAGACCTCAATCACACCTTCTACAGCACCGGCGGCTCCACTGCCAACGACTCGGCCGTGCGGATCGCCCACTACTATTTCGACACCGTCGGCAAGCCTTCCAAGCGGCTGATCATCTCGCGGCGGAACGCCTATCACGGCAGTACGTTTCTGGCTTCGGCGCTGTCCGGCAAGGCCGCTGACAAGCCGGGTTTCCAGTTTCCCGAGGGCCTGGTCCATCATGTCTCGGACGCCAACTGTTATCGGATGCCGGATGGCATCGGCGACCAAGCGGCCTATTGCGACTACCTGGTCGCGGATCTCGAACGCACGATCGCGGAGCTCGGGGCGGACAACATCGCGTGCTTCTTCGCCGAACCGGTCATGGGCGCCGGCGGGGTGCTGGTCGCTCCCGACGGCTACCACCGGCGGATGAAGCAGGTGTGCGAGGAGCACGACATCCTCTACGTGTCCGACGAGGTGGTGACGGCGTTCGGCCGGCTCGGACACTTCTTCGCCAGTCACGATCGCTACGGCATCGTGCCCGACATGATCGTGACCGCGAAGGGAATCACCTCGGGTTACCTGCCGCTTGGAGCGACGATCATTTCGGATCGCGTGTACGACGGATTGTCGCGTCCGCGATCCGACGGCGCGGTCTTCGCGCACGGCTTCACGTACTCCGGGCATGCGGCGTCGTGCGCCGTTGCCCTGGCCAACATCGACGTCATGGAGCGCGAGCGCATCTGCGAGCGCGTGCAGGAGACCGGTCCGTACTTCCACGAGCGGCTGCGGACGCTCGGGAGCGTTCCGATCGTCGGCGACGTGCGCGGCAGCCACTTCATGCTGTGCATCGAGTTCGTCAGGGATCGGAACACCAGGGAGCCGTTCGCGGCCGACGTCCAGATCGGCAGGCACGTGGCGCGCGCGGCGCAGTCGCGGGGGTTGATCGTTCGTCCGATCGGCAACCTCGCGGTGCTGTCGCCGACGCTCATCCTGACCGGAGAGCAGATCGACCGGATCGTCGCCATTCTGAGCGAGTCGCTCGACGCGGTGGTCGCCGACCTGACGCGTCAGGGGGTCCCGTTTGCCGCGTAGCTGATTGCGGCATTCACAGGCCGGGGAGTCGCGGGGGATGATCCTATCCATGAGGATCGATTCCGACCGGCTGTGGGACAGCCTGATGCGCATGGCGCAGATCGGCGCGACCGAAAGGGGAGGGGTCAATCGACAGACGCTCACCGATCTGGACCGCGAGGCGCGCGACCTGTTCATCTCCTGGTGCCGGGAAGCCGGCTGCGCCATCCGCATCGACGCGACCGGCAACATCTTCGCGCGCCGGGCCGGACGGCACCCCGAGCACGAGGCGGTCCTGGCCGGCAGCCATCTCGACACCCAGCCCGCCGGCGGCAAGTTCGATGGCGCGTACGGCGTGCTCTCGGCGCTCGAGGTGGTGCGCACCCTCAACGACCTCGACCGGGTGACCGAGCGGCCGATCGAGGTCGTCGCGTGGACCAACGAGGAAGGCTGCCGCTTCGCCCCTTCGATGATGGGATCGGGGGTGTTCGCCGGTCAGTTCGACCCGCACAGGATCGACGCGACCAGGGGTACGGATGGACGCAGCTTCGGCGCCGAACTCGAACGGATCGGCTATCGCGGTGCCGATCGGGTGTCGGTGGACGAGGTCTCGGCGTACTTCGAGCTCCACATCGAGCAGGGCCCGGTCCTGGAGCAGGAAGGGAAGACCATCGGCGTGGTGACCGGGGCGCAGGGACAGCGCTGGTTCAACCTCGCCGTCACCGGCCAGGACGCACATGCCGGCACGACGCCGATGGAGACGCGCAGGGATGCGCTGCTCGGCGCTGCCCGGATCGCGGAGACGGTCGATCGCATCGGCCGCGAGCATCTGCCCGGTGCGTGCGCGACCGTCGGCCAGCTCGACGTCCACCCGAACTCGCGCAACACCATTCCCGGGCGTGTGCGCTTCACGGTCGACCTGCGGCATCCGGAGGAGGAGCAGCTCTCGTCCATGCGATCCGCCCTGGAGGCCGAGGCGGCGGCGATCTGCTCGGCAGCGGGACTGCACCTGGGCCTGGAGGAGATCTGGCACCAGTCTCCGCTGCGCTTCGACGCCGGATGCATCGAGGCGGTGCGCCGCGGAGCCGCCGCCGTCGGGTGCGGCGCCATGGAGATCGTGTCCGGCGCCGGGCACGACGCCTGCCACATCGCTGAGCGGGCGCCGACGGCGATGATCTTCATCCCCTGCGCGGGCGGCATCAGCCACAGCGAGCTGGAGGACGCCGCCAGGGAGGACTGTGCCGCGGGGTGTAACGTGCTGCTGCACACGATGACCGAGCGCGCCAACGCCAACGCCCAGGTGTCGGACGAGGAGATGGACGAGCTGCTGGGGGATGCCGACCTCGCACGCGAGTTGGAGGAAGGCCGCGCGGACTACCGCGAGCACCGGTACCGGGTTGTCGACTGAGTACACGATCGTCGAGACCGAGGGCTTCCAGAAGCGCATCGAGCGACAGGAGTTCCGGCATCTCTACTCCCGCGTTCGCCGCTACGTGTACCCGCAGCTTCGCGCCAGTCCATACCATGGCCCCAACATCAGCAAGCTGCGGGGCCGGTACGCCGGCTACTACCGGTACCGGCTCGGTGACTACCGGCTGTTCTACTTCGTCGACCAGGACCGCATCTGCGTGGCCGTGGGTCACGCTGAGACATCGGCGCGACGCGTATCGGTAGAATGCGGTCGACCATGAGCTCTTCCGGAACCGACACGGTATTGCGGTCCGACATCAGGCTGCTCGGCAACCTGCTGGGGCAGACCCTGGTCCGCCAGCACGGGCCGGAGCTCCTGGAGCTGGTCGAGCGGGTGCGCACGCTGAGCAAGCAGTCGCGCGACCCTGCGGCGGGAAGCGGCGCCCGCGCCGAGCTGACCGCCCTCCTGGAGGGCCTGGACATCGCCGACACCACCAACCTGGTGCGCGCCTTCTCCACCTTCTTCCACCTGGCGAACGTCGCCGAGCAGACCCACCGCGTCGGCGAGCACGGACCGCGCAGCGGGGTCGGCCGCGGCCGGCTGCGCGCCCTGTTCGACCACATCGAGGGAGACGACGAGCGCTGCGCGGCACTGCGAGAGACGGCGCCCCGCCTGGACGTGCGGCCGGTCTTCACCGCCCATCCCACGGAGGCGGCGCGCCGCTCCGTGCTGACCAAGCTGCGGCGCATCGGCGAGTTGCTCTACGACCGGGCCGACCCTCGGCAGACCGACGTGGACCTGGCCCGCATCGAGCGGCGGCTGGCCGAGATGATCGACCTGATCTGGCAGACCGACGAGCTGCGCGTCCACCGGCCGCGCCCGACCGACGAGGCGCGGGCGGCGGTCTACTACCTGAACGAGATGCTGCGCGAGGTCACCGGCGACCTGTTCGACGAGCTGGACGAGCAGATGCAACGGGCCGGCATCGAGCTGCCGGCGCACGCACGGCCGCTGAACTTCGGAAGCTGGGTCGGCGGGGATCGCGACGGCAACCCGCTGGTGACGGCGGACGTGACCCTGGACGTGCTGGAGCTGCAGCACGACCACGCCCTGCGCGAGCTGATCGGCGCGGTCGAGGGGTTGTCCGCGGAGCTGAGCAGCTCGGAGCTCATCCACGGCGTGTCCGCTGAGCTGACCCTCAGCCTGCGTCGGGACCGCCAGGCGCTGCCGGCCACCGACGGCCGCTTCCAGCGCGGCGGTACGGGCGAGAGCTACCGGCTGAAGCTCAACTACATCCGCGAGCGGCTGGTGAACACGCGAGCGCGGATCGCCGAGGACACCCGCCACGTGCCGCGCCGCGACTACCGCAGCTCCGCGGAGCTGGTCGCGGAGCTGGAGATGCTGCAGCGGTCGCTGCGCGCCCACCGGGGCGAGGCGATCGCCGACGGCGCGCTGCGCCGCCTGCTGCGCCGCGCGGCGGCCTTCGGCTTTCATCTGGCGACCCTGGACGTGCGTGAGCACGCCGAGAAGCACCACGCCACGCTGGCCGCGCTGTACCGCCGCCTGCCCGACGCGCCGGACTATGCCCGCATGGCGCCGGCGGAGCGGTTCGAGCTGCTGTCCACGGAGTTGCGCAACCGGCGGCCGATCGCGACCGCGGCCACCGATCTGCGCGGAGACCCCGGCCGCACCCTGGAGACGATGCGGGTGGTCCGCGCGGCACTCGACCGCTTCGGCGCGCGCGCGATCGAGAGCTACATCGTCTCGGAGACGCTGGGCCCCGACGACCTGCTGGCAGCGGTTGTGCTGGCCCGCGAGGCCGGGCTGGTCGACATCGCCGCCGGCCGCGCGGCGATCGGGTTCGTGCCGCTGTTCGAGACGCCGGAGTCGATCCGCCGGGCGGGGGAGACGCTCCGCGCCCTGCTGGAGGAGCCGAGCTACCGCGAGCTGCTGCGGCTGCGCGGCGGCCGCCAGGAGGTCATGCTGGGTTATTCGGACTCGAACAAGCTGGCGGGAATCGCCACTGCCCAGTGGGAGCTGCATCGATGCGTGCGCAGGCTGCGCGACGTCGGCCGCGAGTACGGCGTGCCGCTGCGGTTCTTCCACGGGCGCGGCGGCACGGTCGGGCGCGGCGGCGGTCCGACCGCGGAGGCGATCCTGGCCCAGCCCTGGGGAGCGGTGGACGGCACGATCAAGATCACCGAGCAGGGCGAGGTGGTGAGCGACAAGTACGGGCTGCCGCGGTTGGCGCGCGACAATCTGGAGTTGACGCTGGCCGCCTCCGTCGAGGCGGCGGTGCTGCATCGGAGCTCGACCCTCTCGGCGGACGACCTGCACCGGTGGGACGCGGTCATGGACATCACCTCGCGCGCCGCGTACCGGGCCTACCGCGATCTGGTCGACCATCCGTCCCTCGTCCACTACTTCCTGACCGCCACGCCCGTGGAGGAGCTGGCCTCGCTCAACATCGGGTCGCGGCCGGCCCGGCGTCCGGGCACGGGCGGCGGCATCGGCGGCATGCGCGCCATTCCGTGGGTATTCGGCTGGACGCAGACCCGCCAGGTGGCCCCGGGCTGGTACGGCGTCGGCAGCGGCCTGGCCGCCGCGCGTGAGGCCGGGGCGGACGCGCTGGGCGAGATGTACGAACGCTGGCGCTTCTTCCGGATGTTCATCTCGAACGTGGAAATGACCCTGGCGAAGACCGATCTGGTGACCGCGCAGCGCTACGTGGAGGCGCTCGTCCCCGCCGAGCACCGGCAGATCTTCGACCTGGTCGCCGCCGAGCACGAGCGGGCGCTGGAGCACGTGCTGGCCACCACCGGCAAGCCGACGCTGCTTGCGGACTACCCGGTGCTCAAGCGGACCCTGGAGGTGCGCTCCGCCTACCTGGAGCCGCTGAACCTGCTGCAGGTGGTGCTGCTGGCCCGGCACCGGAGCGCCGACGCGGTGGACCGGCACGTCGAGCGGGCGATCCTGCTCACCGTCAACGGCCTGGCCGCGGGGCTGCGCAACACCGGCTGAAGATCCTGCTCCCCCGTTCGACGGTGAGATCGAGCGAGGCCGTCGCTGGGCATTGACCATGATAAGGATTTATCGTTAGCGTCAGGGCCCATGAGACAGCAGAAGATCTGGACATTTCTCGTTGCCGTCCTGGCGCTGGCCGGCACGCTGGCCCATGCCGAGGGCCAAATGGAGGAGCCGGGGGATCGCCTGCCGGTCGTTGCCACCACCAACATCGTCGGCGACATCGTCGCCCGGGTCGGCGGCGAGCGCGTGTCGTTGTACGTGATGCTGCCGCCCGGGGCCGACCCGCACGCGTTCCAGCCGACCCCGCGGGACGCCCGGCAGGCAGCCGATGCGGCGGTGGTGTTCATCAACGGCGCGGGGCTCGAAGCGGACTTCCTGGGTGACCTGATCGCGAGTGCCGAGCCGCGGCTCGTCGTCGACCTGACCGCGCACCTGGAACTGCGGAGCATGGTGGACATGCACGAGGACGAGGAAGACCACGACGAGCACGGGCACGACGAGGACGAGGAAGACCACGACGAGCACGGGCACGACGAGGACGAGGAAGACCACGACGAGCACGGACACGAGGAAGACGAGCACGCCCACGACCACGGCGAGTTCGACCCGCACGTGTGGATGGATCCGACCCTGGTCACGGCCTGGGCCGAGGAGATCGCGGAAGTGCTCGCCGAAATCGATCCCGACCACGGCGCCGGCTATGCGGAGCGCGCGCACGCGCTTGCCGACGAGCTGCATGCGCTGGACGCCTGGGTACGGGAACGGGTGGCCGCCATTCCACGGGACCGGCGGATCCTGGTCACCGACCACGACGTGTTCGGCTACTTCGCCGACCGCTACGGGTTCACCGTTCTCGACACCATCATTCCGGGATTCTCAACGGTATCCGAGCCGTCCGCGCGCCACTTGGCGGGCCTGCGCGAAGCGATGGCAGAGCACGGCGTGCCGGCGATCTTCGTGGGCCTGACGGTCAGTTCGCATGTGGCGGAGGTGGTAGCCGACGATCTGGGGATCGAGGTTGTCTCGGTGTACACCGGGTCGTTGAGCGAGCCGGACGGTCCGGCGGCCACGTACCAGGACTTCATGCGTACCAACGTCGAGCGCATCGTCGCCGCACTCGCCGGGAGCTGACAGGCTCGGGCGCCATGGTCGACAACGAGGGGAAATCGTCTTCGTCTTGCGAGGTAGGCTGCCGGGTCGACGTGCGCGTGCACGGCCGCGAATCTCCCCACGAGCCTGGTACGGCATTGCTCGACATCGACGCGGTGTCAGCGGGGTACGACGGGCGCAGCGCCCTGGAAGCGGTGTCGATGCGGGTGGTCGCGGGACAACGCATCGCAGTGGTGGGGCCGAACGGAGCCGGCAAGAGCACGTTGTTCAAGGTGGTGGCCGGCATTCACCGGCCCAGCACCGGGACGGTCCGGGTCTACGGCAGCGATCCGGGCGGCCACGTCTGCATCGCCTACATCGAGCAGAACGCCGACCTCAACTGGCGGTTCCCGGCCACGGTGGAGGACGTGGTGGCCATGGGACGCATCGCCCGCGTCGGCTACTTCCGGCGTCTGCGCCGCGCCGACCGGGCGATCGTCGCGGCCGCCATGGAGCGCGTCGCCATCACGCCGCTGCGCCGCCGCCAGATCGGCGAGTTGTCCGGCGGCCAGCGGCAGCGCATGTTCATCGCCCGCGCGCTCGCCCAGCAGTCGGAGCTGCTGATGCTGGACGAGCCGTTCGCCGGGCTGGACGTCGACGCCTGCCGCCAGCTCGAGGCGACGCTGGACGCCCTGGGCGACACGGTGACCGTGCTGCTGGCGACCCATGACCTGGGCGTGGCCGAGCGCATGGGGCGCGTGGCGCTGTTGAACCGCCGGCTGATCGGCTGCGGGCCGGCTTCCGAAGTGCTGGTGGCCGAGCGGCTGGCACTGGCGTACGGCAGCAACCTGCTCCGCGTCGACGAAGACGGTACACGCTACGCGTTGCCCGACAGTCATTGCGATCACGGCCATCCCACCGCTGCCGCCGAACCCGCCCGGACGCACGCGCTGCCGTGACCGAGTTGCTGGTCGCCCCCCTGGGCTACCCGTTCGTGGTGCGCGCGCTGCTGGCGGTGACCATGGTCGCCGCGGCGTGCGCCCTGGTCGGCACCTTCGCCGTGCTGCGCGGCATGTCCTACATCGGCAGCGCGCTGGCCCACTCGCTGGTGCCGGGGGTGGCGGTGGGCTACCTGGTCAGCGGGCTGTCCCGCGACCGGCTGTTCTGGTGGGCCACCGGCACGGCCATCCTGACCGCGCTGGGCATGTCCGCACTGGTGCGCCGCTTCCGCATCGGCGAGGACGCCGCGGTGGGCGTGGTCTATTCCGGCATGTTCGCGCTGGGCATCGCCATCATATCGACGGTGCGCAGCTTCGCCGTGGACCTCGTGCACTTCCTGTTCGGGAACGTACTGAGCGTGAGCGGCACCGACCTGCTCCGCATCGCCGTGGTCTCAGCGATCATCGTGATCGTCGTGGTTCTGTTCTACAAGGAGATGGTGCTGGTCACCTTCGACCGCGTGTTCGCTGCCTCGCTGCGCCTCAGCAGCCGGTCGCTTACCGCGCTGCAGTACGTGCTGATGGCGCTGGCCATCGCCGTGGCGCTACAGACCATCGGCATCGCGCTGGTGGTGACCCTGATGGTGGCGCCGGCCGCCGCGGCGCTGCAGGTCGTCCGCCGCTTCCATCACGCCGTGCTGGTGGCGGCGGGGATCGGCGTCGGCTCCGGCGTGGTCGGCCTGTACCTCTCCTACCACCTGAGCGTAGCATCCGGAGCGGCGGTCGCCTTGGTGTGCGTCGTCGTCTTTCTGATCATCTCGGCGCTGGCCCATGGGTTGCGGGCCGTGCCGGCCGAGGAGGCCCATGGAACGCCAAACCAGACAGCGTGATGCGATCCAGGCGGTCATCGAGTCGTATGACCGGCCGCTGAGCCCCACGGAGCTCTGCGAGGCTGCTCGCGAGCACCTGCCCCGCCTCGGCATCGCCACGGTGTACCGCGCCATCCGTGACTTGGTGGAGTCCGGGTGGCTGCGGACGGTGGAGATCCCCGGCGCCCCGTCCCGCTACGAGCGCGCCGGAAAGCCGCACCATCACCACTTCCTGTGCCGGACCTGCGACGGGCTGTGGGAGGTGGACGACTGTCTCAGCGAAGTCGACGCGTTGGCGCCCGACGGCTTCGTCACCGAAGGACACGACATCACCCTGTACGGACTGTGCAACGACTGCCGGAGCACGAACGCGGGGTAGCTGCGTGCTCACGCGCCCGCGACCTGCTCCGCGAGGGACTGGAAGAACGTACGGTCCCAGAGCGCCAGTTCCGCGTCGTCGCGTATGAACGGACGCACGTCGCTCCTGGCCTGTTCGAAGTCCACCTGCTCGAAGCGACGCGTCAGGAGCCGGCGCAGGTGCGCGACGTCGAGGTCCGCACCCGCTTGCCAGTGACCGGTCTGCTTCATGCGAGCCTGCAGGTGCCCGACATCGCATCGTATCCCCCGGCCGAGGTACCAGACGAAGTCGTAGAAGTCGCGCCCCTTCACCCGCGCCTTCCAATCGCGGCACAGAATCGCGTGCAGCTTGCCCGCGAACAGACCCGGCAGCGTGAAGAGGCGCACCTGGAACGGGATCGGCGTCAGCAGCGTCAGCACTTCGTAGCGGGCGAGGGGCGGCGGGTCGGTATCCACGTCCAGTCTGATGCGTGCCTGTTGCGGCCGGGGGAGCCGTTCCTGCAGGAAGTCCGGCATGCCCACCTGTGCCAGATTGACCCGCGTACCGCCCTTGATGAACGCGGATTCGACGGCGGTGCTTACGCGTTTGCTCCGACGTTCCACGCGGAAGCCGAAACCGAACGACGCGAGCTCCCGGCGAATCGATTCGAGGTAGGGTTCGAGGTCGAATCCCTCGGCGGGTGCCAGCAGGGAGAAGTCCATGTCTTCGGAGAAGCGTGGCAGTCCGTGGAAGATGCGGAGCGCGGTGCCGCCGTAGAACGCCGCGTGCTCGTAGAACTTGGCGCGCCACAACCCCAGCAACGCCAGTTCCTGGATGACGTCCTTCAAGGCGTTCTCGTATTCGGCGAGGGTATGAGGCTCATACCGTGCGAGCAGCGCCTGGAGCGCGACATTCATTCGGTGCTCGTCCCATGTCGCTGCAGCCAGCGCAGGAACGCATCGACGTTCCGTCGCCTGTAGCGCTTCGCGATGTGGCGTACGACGTTCAGGCGCATCCGAACGACGGCGTCCAGGTCGACACGCAGGTGGTCATCCAGCGCCGTCGGGACATCCCGCATGGCGGTGAGATGGCGGATGCAGGCGATCCGGTCACACAGCGCCTTCTCCGGCTCCGCCAGGAAGAAAGAGCCGCCTGCAACGGACTGCAGCGCCACCCCGTAGCTGAATGCAGACTCGTTCACGGGACGATACGTGAAACGGCCAAGGGGCGTCTGGAACCGCTTCGCGCGCTTGCTGGTGACGCTGGTGATCTCGTCGACCCGTTCGGGAATTAGGCCGTGATGGCTCAGCGCCGACTCGAGCGAGACGTAGGACGGTCCGTAGATGAGCGCCGCCAGGGCAAGCGGACTGACGGTCGGCGGCCGGCCGGGGAACGAAGGAGCGACGTACAGTCCCTTCCTGATCTGGAGCAGATCACCGTGTACGCACAGGTTGCGGATCTTGTTGCGGGGCGCCCGATAGCGCGCCACCCGGTCCATGGCGAGCTGATAGTCGAACGGGTGATCGACTGGCAGCTCCACGCGCATGCTCCAAATGTGCCAGTATGTTGATTCTAAGTCAACATACTGGCACATTTGGGAGCCATCGCCCTGTACCGACTGTGCAACGACTGCCGGAGCGCCGGGCTGCTCGGACCGGCCATATCACCTCGGGTCGGCCCTCAGGTGTCACTCGACCTCTTTGAGCAAGCGGCAGTGATCGCTCGGCCCCCACTCGTCCGGCTCGTTGAGGGCGCGCACCCGTACTGAGCCCACCATGCTCTGCGAGGCGAAGACGTGGTCAAGTCCTCGCTTTGCCTCGGCCGGCGACTCTCCTCGCCAGCGAAACGTTGGTACGTTCCTACTCTCGGCCGGCAGCCACGTAGGCCGTGGATTCGCTTGGCGGCCACCCTCCGGCGCCTGTGGTCCGATGTATGGCAGAACGAGGGCTTCCATTCTGTCGAACACGACCTGGTAGCGCCGTGCCCAGTAGGGTTTGTCGTAGTCGCTCGGACCACGCATCATGCTCAAGTCACCCGCGACGACGACTCGATGCTTCGTCGGAGTCCCGATGAAGGCCGAAAGATCGGAGATCGTGCGATGGAGCACGTTATCGTGGTTCCACTTCTCCATTGTCCTCCCCACAACCGACGGATGCGTTTTCTCGGTATCCGGACCGAGAGAAACCACGATGAACGGCTCACCGTGCGGAGGATTCACGCGCGCGGCAGCGATGCACAGATGATCTGACTTCGCGTACGATTGCTTCTCGAAGAACTCGACGTCAACGCGACTGTTGAGGCGCACAACGGCAGTCCGACTGTACCTTCCTCGTGGCCACTTCTCAGGGTCGA
The DNA here is from genome assembly GCA_965208175.1 of Spirochaetia bacterium. Classification (GTDB taxonomy): domain Bacteria; phylum Spirochaetota; class Spirochaetia; order SZUA-6; family Bin103; genus CATQHW01. The sequence goes on from CBDBOG010000003.1 coordinate 2,237,897, forward strand.
TGTCGTCCCGCGAGATGTCAACGTCGTCTGGCGGCGGGCGCGTTTCCTGCAGCAGCGCGACGTCAATCTGCTCCATGGCTCGCAGCGCCCGCCAAGACTCATGCCTCTTTGCGACGTTCCAGCACACCATCCTCACCATCGATCACTCCAAGACGTCGTGCCGATATCGTTACTCCACGTCGGCGACATCCGCGAAATTCGTGATGCTGACATTCCCTTGTGGAAACTCGGCGATGATGTTCAGCCGACCGCCCATTGCCTCGATGTAGGCGCGAAGATTCGAGACGTACATGTCCGTGCGCCGTTCCAGCTTGGCAACGGCAGGCTGATTCACGTGCAGAGCTTCGCCGAGCGCTCTCTGAGTCATCGCCCGAGCCTGACGCAACTCGTGGAGCGGCATAGCCGCCCGTAGTTCCGCTTTTCTGGTTTCCACTCGCTTGCGCCGCTCGGGAGTGAAGCTGCTCGTCAGCTCGCGAAAGTCATTGCGTCCGCTCATCGAATGAGTCCCTCCTCTCTCAGCTCCTGCAGATGGCCGTCGTATAGTCGGTCAGCGACAGGAATGAACCGCTTGTAGAAGCGGTCGTTACCGGTCTTGTCGCCGCCGATCAGCAAAATCGCCGAACGCCGGGGGTCGAACGCGTAGAAGACCCGTAGCGGACGGCCGCCGCTCTGCACGCGAAGTTCGCGCATGTGACCATGCCGAGATCCTGCCACACCCGATGAATAGGGGAACGGCAATTCGGGTCCGTGCTCCATCAGCAACTCGACCACAGCGGCTACGTCCTCCTGCTCGCTATCAGTGATCCTGGTCCACCACGCGCCGAACTCGTTCGTGTACTTGACGACCCAGCTCATCTATGTATATTCCTCTGATGGAATGTCGTCAACGGCTCGCCGGCCTGATCGGGCGGTCTTCGCGGGCTGATTGAAGCACCGCCTCGGTGGCGGCCAGGGTCGCCAGGCCGTCCGGGCCGGAGACGAGCGGCTCCGCGCGGCCGCGGATGACTTCGCAGAAATGGGATAGCTGGGCGGCGACGGGGTCGACCGCATCGACCGGCAGCGGGGTTCCCGACAGGGGGTGCTGCCAGCCGGTCTCGCCGGGGTGGCGCCAGAGCCTCAGCCGTGGGAACGCCAGGGATCCGGACGTGCCGAGCAGGAAGTAGCAGTTCCGGTCGGTGCGTGTGTAGAGCGGATTCTCATGCGTGGTCAGCTCGTACGACCACGGCGACACGACGGCGTCGGAGGCGCCGATCGAGCCGAGCGCGCCGCCGGCCAGGCGCAGCGTGATCGCCACCGAGTCCTCGACCGCCAGCCCGCGGGCCGCGGAGCTTGAGGCCGCGTACAGGCTCTCGATCTCGCCGCCGAGGTGGCGGATCAGGTCGATCTCGTGGATGAGGTTGGTGAGGACCGGCCCGCCGCCGGGGCGGGTGCGCCAGCCGACCGCGTAGTAGTCGTCCGGCTTGCGGACGAACCAGAGCGCGGTGATGCTTACCAGGCGGCCCAGCTCGCCGCGCTCGATCACCTCCCGGGCGCGGCGCACGTAGGCGCTGTGGCGGCGGTGCTGGCCGACCAGCAGGGGTACGCCGCGGCGCGCGGCCGCCTCGACCAGCGCGGTGCCGTCCGCGGTGGTGGCCGCGACCGGCTTCTCCACCAGCATCGGCACTCCGGCCTCCGCGCAGAGCACGCCACAGCCGCGGTGCTCGGCGTTCGGAGTGGCGATGATCGCTCCGTCGAGCCGCTCGCGCCGCAACAGCCCCGAGAGGTCGCCGTACCGGGGGCACTCGTCGCGGGCAGCCTGCCCGGCCAGTGCGGGATCGGGGTCGCACACCGCGGCCAGGACGCACTCGGCACTCGCACGGATCCGCTCGATGTGGCTGCGGCCCATGACGCCGGCGCCGATCACCGCCAGGCGCAGCGGCGTGGAGGTCACCGACGCGACAGGTAGGTGCCGATCCGCTCCAGGCCGGTCTCGATCTTGTCAGCGTCCAGCGCGTAGGACAGGCGCACGCGGTCGGGGGCGCCGAACCACTCGCCCAGATAGGTGATCACCTGGTGGCGCTCGAACATCTCGCTGACGAATCCGTACGGGTCGTCGACCTTCGGCAGCACGTAGAACGCGCCCTCGGGCTTCCACAGGTCGAGCCCCAGGTCCGACAGCCCGGCGTAGATCAGGTCGCGGCGCTCGCGCCAGATGACGAGCTGGTCCTCGACGTAGGAGGGCGGCGCGCTCAGGGCGGCCAGCGCCATCTGCTGGCCCAGGATGTTGGTGTTCATCGAGGTGTGCGTCTTCATCTCGATGACGCCCTGCACGAACTCCGCGTCCTCCGACCACAGGTAGCCGACGCGGAAGCCGCACATCGCGTAGGTCTTGGAGAACGAGTCGATGGTGACGACGTGAGGTCCGGCGAACGTGTGCGTCTCGCTCACGTAGATCAGGTCCTTGTACACCGCGTCGGAGAGCAGGCAGACGCCGAGGTCGCGGGTCAGCTCCTCGATCCGCTGCAGCGTCTCCACCGGCTGCACGCGGCCGGTGGGATTGGCCGGCGAGTTGATGAGCACCGCCGCGCAGTCGCCCACCTTGTCGGCGAAATCCTCGATGTCGATGCAGCCGTCGACCGTGTCCGTGTACACCGGCTCCAGGCCGGCGTACCGCACCGCGGGAGGATACGAGTAGTAGTAGGGGCGGGCCATCAGCACGCGCCGGCGGTCGGCCGGGCACGTGCGGCCGATGTGGCGAAGCGCCAGGTCGAGCGCCTCGCTGGCGCCGTTGGTGACGACGAAGCTGTCAGGCGTCGAGCCCGGGTAGATCGGGGAGAGCGCCTCGCGTAATTCCGCGCTGCCGGAGATGAGTCCGTACTTGAAGTCCCGGTAGCCGGCAAGCACCCGGAACGCCTCCGGCGGCGGCGGCAGATCCGGCTGCCCGGACCCGAAGGAGATGATGTCGCCGCCCCGCACGCCGATGAACGTCGCCGGAGACAGCCGCTCACGTACCTGCATGTCCTGACTGTACCAGACTGTCGGGCCGATAGAGTCCTGCTGCCTCAGTTGCTACGATGGCACGGGTCCCATGACGAGGGAACCATCGAAGTCCGACGGCCGCTCCGCTTCCAGCCACCCGATCCCCGAACGGCTGGCCCGTTTCATGGAGCGTACGCGCAAGCGAGCCGAGAGCGCCAAGTCGGGGTTCACCGTCCACGGTATCACGTTCGCCGCGGTCAACACCCTGTTCCTGCTCGTTAACGTGATCTTCTCCCCAGGTTTTCTCTGGTTCCTGTTTCCGCTGGCCGGCTGGGGAATCGGTCTGCTGCACCACTATGTCGAGGTGCGCGCCCGCGCGCGGGATGCCCGCGATGCTGCCGCCCTGCCGCCGGTGGCGAAGCGTGCGCTGCAGCAGGTAAGGAAGCTGTTCTCCATCCGCCGCGGGTTGCGCCATCACCTCAGCGCGGTCGCCGGCGCCTCGGCGTTTCTGGCGGGAATCAACATTCTGCTCGCCCCCGGGAGCGGCCCGTGGGTGATCTTCCCGGTCTGGTCTCTCGGCGTTTCGCTTGCCATCCACTACGGGTCGACGCTTGCCAGTCGCAAGCGCCTGCTGCGCGAACTGCAGGAAGCGGGCGTGGACCTCGACCCGCGGAAGGGGGCGAACCTGGCGGCGCTGGAGTCGGACGCCGGCATTGCCCTGACACCGGGCGACGCGCCGCTGTTGGCGGAGGCGGCGGAGTTGCGCGAGACGATCCTGGCGGAGCTCCGGGACGGGGGCGAGGAGGCGGCACGCTGGCAGTCAGAGTTGCAGCCCGAGCTCGATGCCTATATCCGCCACATCGGCTCCCTCCTGCAGGCTCGCCGAGCCCTGGACCGTGCCGGCGCCCGCGTGTCGGCGGAGGAAGTCACCGGGCACCTCGCCACGCTGCGCAGAAAACTGGAGCATGCCGTCTCCGAGGATCTGCGCCACGAGTATCACAAGACCATCGACCAGTACGAGAGACAGCTCCGGTCGCTCGCGCACCTGCGCGAACAGACGGAGATGGTCGATCTGCGCGTCAGGTCCGCCGTGCTCGCGCTGCAGCAACTCTCGCTCGACATCTCCCGGCTGCGCACGACCCCCGCAGGAGAGTCCGCCGCCCTGCAGGGGCTGCGCGAGAAGTCGCAGGATCTGACGCACTACCTGGAAGATCTGCGCGCCGGCTTCCGTGAGGTCGAGCCCGAGCCTGACCCTGCCCGCCGGTAGCGCTCAAGGGTCGGCGATGCTGCCGTCCGTCCGGGTCGGTCCGTCACCGCGCGGCACGCGGCGGAAGGGGCTGGCCTCAAGCGCGTCCTCGTCCAGGTCGACGCCCAGGCCGGGGATGTCCGGGACCAGCAGGTTGCCGCCCTCGATCGTCCAGGCATCGCGCATGGCGGTGTCGCGGTAGGTGTCCTGGCGGACGAACTCCAGGATCAGGAAGTTCGGGATCGCCATGCCCAGGTGCGCTGCGGCGGCCGTGGACAGCGGGCCCTGCGGGTTGTGCGGGGCAAGCTGCACGTAGTAGGCCTCCGCCAGCGCGGCGATCTTCCGGACCTCGGAGATGCCGCCGGCGTGGCAGAGGTCGGGCTGAATGACGTCCACCAGCCGCTGCTCGAGCAACGGCCGGTAGTCCCACTTGGAGTAGAGGCGCTCGCCGGTGGCGATGTCCATCGGCGGGTCGGCGTGGCGCAGCCGGATCAGGCTCTCCAGGTCGTCGGGCTGGGTGGTTTCCTCCAGGAAGAGCAGGTCGAAGGGAGCCAGCGCGCGCATCAGCCGCGCCGCGCTCGACGGCCGGCCCCGGCCATGGTCGTCGATCATGATATCGACCGCCGGCCCGATGGTGTCGCGCAGCAGGGTGAGCCGCTCGGTGAAGATGTGCAGCCGCTCCGTTTCGTGCAGCAGCATGTCGTCACGCCAGGAGCCGGTCTTCATCGCCGTGAAGCCGTCGGCGACGTCTCGCTGGGCGTCCGCGACCATCTCGTCCGGGTCGTAGATGCCGACGTGCGTGTACAGGCGGATGTAGTCGCGCGTCGGACCGCCGAGCAGCCGGTACACCGGCACCCCCCACGCCTTGCCGCGCAGGTCCCAGAGCGCCTGGTCGAGGCCGGCGATCGCGGAGTTGACCACCGGCCCGCCACGCCAGAACGCGTGGCGGTAGAGGCGCTGCCAGTGATGTTCCACCGGCAGTGGATCGCGGCCGATCAGCATGGCGCCCAACTCGCCGATCGCCGCCTGGATCGTCCGCTCCTTGCCTTCCAGGGTGGCCTCGCCCCAGCCGAAGAGCTCGGTGTCGGTGCTCACCTTGACGATCACCCAGTTGCGCCGGCCGCCCCAGGTAACCGTGGTGCTGATGTCCGTGATCTTCACGTCGCCTCCCGTGCCGGCGCCGGCGCGTGGTCGAAGCGCATGCCGTTGGTCGTGTGCCGGAAGCCGAGCCTGCGGTAGAACGGCAGCACGGAGTCCTCGCAGTACAGCACGGTCTTGTAGCAGCCGGCCGCCTCTGCGCGCGCCAGCAGGTACTCGATCACCGCCCGGCCGACGCCCGCACGCTGCCGGTCCGCGGCGACCGCCACGTCCTCGATGTGGGCTGCGGTGCTGCCGCCGTACAGGAACTTGCGCAGCAGGTACAGCGTGCCGGTGCCGACGATGCGGCCGTCCTGCTCGGCGACCGCGACGACCGTGTCCGGAGTCCGCCGGATCTGCGCGAAGATGGCCGCGGCCACGCCCGGATCGACGTCGCGGGCGGGTCGGAGGGCGTCCAGCGTCTCGAAGAAGCCGTTGCGCAGGTCGCCGGCTTGGAGCTCGCGGATGCGGAGGTCGGGCATGGCGGCACCGTACGCGATACCCGCGGTGTCGTCATGTCGTATCCTGCACGCGGGAGGAACGATGGGACGTTTCGAGGGAAAGGTGGCGCTGGTCACCGGCGGCGGCACCGGCATCGGCCGCGCGACGACGCTGATGCTGGCGGCCGAAGGGGCCGCGGTGGCCGTCAACTACTCGCGTTCGCGCGACGACGCGGAGCGCACGGCCGCCGACGCGCGGGCGCACGGCGTGCGCGCCATGGCGTGCCAGGCAGACGTGGTGGACGACGCGGCCGTGACGGGCATGGTCCACTCGGTGGTGGACGAGCTGGGCGGGCTGGACTTCCTGATCAACAGCGCCGGCGCCACGCGGCCGGTGCCGCTGGCAGATCTGGACGGCATCACGCCGGAGGACTTTCAGCGGATTTTCGCGATCAACGCGTACGGGGTGTTCTGGTGTTGCCGGGCGGCGATCCGCCACATGCGGCGCGCCGGCGGCGGCCACATCGTCACGGTCGCCTCCCTGGCCGGGTTCAACGGGCAGGGCAGCTCGCTGGTGTACGGCTCCAGCAAGGCCGCCGCGATCGCGCTCACGAAGGGCCTGGCGGCCAGTCACGCGCCGGACATCCAGGTGAACGCGGTCGCGCCCGGGCTGGTCGAGACCCGCTGGATCGACGATTTCAGTCCGGAGACGATCCAGGCCATCGCCGGCCAGATCCCCATGGGCCGGATCGCGCAGCCGCAAGACGTGGCCGACGCCATTCTTGGGCTGCTGATCTCCCGCTACATCACCGGCGAGGTGGTGCTGGTCTCCGGAGGGCGAACGAGCTAAAGCAGCCCGGTTACGAACCTGTAACATCGCCGTAAAGGAGCAGGCACATGGAGTTGCTACGTTCGCAGGGCGGCAGGCACGCATGATCATCGACGGCCACGCACACGTCTTCCCGCGCATCGGCTCCGCTCCGCCGGAGTTGGCCAAGCTGCAGCTTCGCCTCCTGCAGCACCACGTGCAGTACCACCCGCAGGGGTTCCGGCGCGCGCCCGACGGGGCCCGCCTCTCGGCATCGCCGATCGCTCCCGACGGCGACGGTCTGGACGACATGCCGGAGGCCGAGGTGCGGGTCGGCCGCCACGGCCGCCTGCACTTCCGCGTGGGCGGACGGGAGTACTACCTGCCGTGGTATCCGCCGTCGCTCGACGTGCTGGAGGCGACGCCGGAGGCGCTGATCGCGCAGATGGACTACGCCGGGGTGGACCGGGCCGTCATCCAGCACGACCACCTCTACGGGCGCCTGGACGACTACCTGCCCGACGTGCGGCGGCGCTTTCCGCGCCTGCTGCCGCTGGCGCAGATCGACGAGTGGCGCGACGACCTGGAAGGCGAGGCGGCGCGCCTGCGCCGCCAGCTCGACGGCGGCTGCGTGGGCCTCTACTTCTGCGTGGAGGCGCTTGCCATGCTCGACTTCCGGCGCGCCTTCGACGACCCCTGCTTCAAGCCGGTGTGGGCGCTGGTAGCCGAGCGCGGCGTGCCGGTGTTCTGGTATCTGTACACCTCGCAGCGCGACCGCCTGGGTTCCTACCTGGAGCAGGTCCGCCGCCTGGACCGCTGGGCGCAGGCCCACCCGGAGATACCGTGCATCTACACCCATGGCATCGAGTCGATCGTCCTTCGCCCGCGCGCGGAGCGGTTCGTGATCCCGGACGAGGTTCTGGCCTGCTGCTCCCGCCCCAACGTGCACCTGGAGGTGATGCTGCACCTCATGGCCCCCGACACCGAGTACCCGTACGCGTGGGCGATGCCGATCCTGGAGCGCCTCTACCGGGAGCTGGGGCCCGACAAGCTGATCTGGGGCTCGGACATGCCGGCGGCGCTGCGTTCGTGCACCTACCGCCAGTCGATGGACTACGTGCTGCGGCACGCCGCGTTTATGACCGCCGCCGACCTGGACCTGTTCTGCGGCGGCAACCTGGCTCGGCTGCTGAACATGGAGACCTGAATCATTGGAGGATGGCACCTGACGTGGACATTCGCGAGATAACGGCCGAGGTGGAGCGCGAGGGGAGCACCCTCGCGCAGGTACGCAGCGAGCTGCGCAAGCAGATCATCGGCCAGGACCGGTTGCTCGACCGGTTGCTGATCGGCCTGATCTCCAATGCCCACCTGCTGATCGAAGGCGTCCCCGGCCTGGCCAAGACGCTGGCGGTCACCACCCTGGCGCAGGCGATCCGTTCCAGCTTCCGCCGCATCCAGTTCACGCCCGACCTGCTGCCGGCCGACTTGGTGGGCACCCTCGTCTACCACCCCGGATCCGGCGAATTCACGACCAAGAAGGGGCCGATCTTCGCCAACATCGTGCTGGCCGACGAGATCAACCGCGCCCCCGCCAAGGTGCAGAGCGCGCTGCTGGAGGCGATGCAGGAGCGGCAGGTGACCATCGGCGACGCCACCCATCGGCTCGACGACCCGTTCATGGTGCTGGCCACGCAGAACCCGATCGAGCAGGAGGGCACCTACCCGCTGCCGGAGGCGCAGGTCGACCGCTTCATGCTGAAGGTGGTGGTCGGCTACCCCGACCGGGACGAGGAGCTGGCCATCGTGCGGCGCGTGGCCCGTACCGAGGCGCCACGGTCGGTGGAAGGCATCCTGGACCCGGCCGACTTCGCGCGGCTGCGCGCGCTCGCGGACTCCATCTACCTCGACGAGAAGGTGGAGGAGTACATCGTCGACCTGGTGCGCTCGACGCGGGAGCCCGCGGCCCTTGACCTCAGAATTGGCGGGCTCGATGTCGGCAACCTGATCGAGTACGGCGCCTCGCCGCGCGCCACGATCTACCTGACGCTGGCCGCGCGGGCGTATGCGCTGCTGCAGGGACGCGGCTTCGTCACGCCGCAGGACGTCAAGACCATGGCGCCCGACGTGCTCCGCCACCGGGTGATCGTCACCTACGAGGCGGAGGCCGAGGAGCGCACCTCCGACGACCTGATCGCCCTCGTCCTCGAATCGCTGCCGGTTCCCTGACCGTTCGAGCACATGATCTCCGCCGAGCTCATCCGCAAGATCCGCTACATCCAGCTCAAGACGCGCCGCACGGTGACCACCGCGTTCGCCGGCGAGTACCGCAGCGTGTTCCGCGGGCAGGGCATGGAGTTCGACGAGGTGCGCGAGTACCAGCCCGGCGACGACGTGGGCTCGATCGACTGGAACGTCACCGCCCGCACCGGCCGGCCGCACGTGAAGCGGTTCGTGGAGGAGCGGGAGCTGACCGTCTTCTTCGTGGTCGACGTGTCGGCTTCCGGGCGCTTCGGCACCACCGGCAGGGCCAAGACCGAGGTGGCGGCCGAGCTCGCTGCGGTGGTCTCCTTCGCCGCCGCCCGCCAGAACGACCGCGTCGGGCTGCTGGCCTTCAGCGACCGCATCGAGCTGTTCGTGCCGGCCAAGAAGGGCATCACGCACGTGTTGCGCATCGTGCGCGAGATCCTGTCGATCGAGCCGGCCGGAATCGGCACCGATCTTGCCGGCGCGATGCGCTACCTGAACCGGTTGTTGCGGCGGCGGGCGACGGTGTTCCTGATCTCGGACTTCCTGGACCACGGTCAGGCAGGCGCCCGACCGCGGTGGTGGTCGCGCCTGACCGCCGGCGGCGGAACGAGGGGCGAGACCGAGGCGCCGATCGCGTCCACCACCGACCTTCGCATGGCCGCACGCCGCCACGACCTGATCGCGGCGTCCATCTTCGACCCGCGCGAGGCGGAGCTGCCTCCCGTCGGCATGGTCGAGCTGGAGGACGCCGAGTCGGGGCGCCTGGCACTGCTGGACACCGGCAGCCGCCGCGTGCGGCGCGACTACGAGCGGCGCGCGCGCGAGCGGCGCGAGGCACTCAGCCGGCAGTTTCGCGAACTCGGCATCGACGAGATACCGATCCGCACCGACGCGGGGTGGGTCGATCGGCTGGTGCGTTTCTTCCGGATGAGGGAGAGGAGGGCAGCCTGGGCCTGAGGGGGCGGGCCGTAGCGATCGGGGCGGGTGCGCTCACGACCGTCATCGCGGCCGCGCTGATCACCGGTTGCACGTCGGGCGTGGCTGAGGGCGCGGCCTCGGCGTGGGAGGTCGACCATGCCTACGGCGAGGATCCGATCGCCGTGCGCCTGCGCGTGGATCGGCTGCGCGTCACCACGGCCCAGACCGTCCAGGTCGAGGTCGAGGTGGACGCTCCCGAAGGGGTGCTGGTGCGGCTGCCGGACCCCGAGCAGTTTGCGGAGTCGGGGTTCCAGGTCGCGCCCCGCACGGAGCCGCCGGCCCTCGTCGGCGACGGTCGCACCCGGCACCTGCGCCGCTTCCGGCTCGAGCCGTTCCTGGCCGGCGACTATCCGATCCCGGAGCTGGCCGTCGGCTGGCTGGCGCCCGGCGGGGAGCCCGCCGGCCTGTCGACCGGCGCGCTGACCGTGCAGGTGAGCTCCGTGCTCGGCGATACCGGCGCGGCGGCTGCCTCGGAGGACCTCCCGGAGCTGCGCGAGGTGGGCGATCCGGTCCGGGCGCCGCTGCGCTGGTGGCGTCCGGCGCTGGCCGGCGTCGCCGCGCTGGCGGTCGCCGCGGCGGTCGTGGCGGCGATCCGCCGGCGGCGGCGCGTGGCCGCCGGCCGGCCGGTGCCCATCGAGCCGCCCGGCGTCGTGGCGCTGCGCGCGCTGGATGAGCTGGAGCGTGACCCGGCCCTCAAGGCGGACCAGGACCGGTTCTACGTGACGGTCTCGTCGATCCTGCGCGTGTACCTGGAGGGGCGGTTCGGCCTGCGCGCGCCGGAGCAGACCACGGAGGAGTTCCTGGCGGCCGCCGAGGCTGAGCCGGCCCTCGATCGCGAGCAGCAGCGGACGCTCCGCGCGTTCCTGGCCGCATGCGACGCGGTCAAGTTCGCCCGCGCGCGGCCGTCGGATGAGGCGACCGCGCGCACCATCGACACCGCCCGCGGCTTCGTGCTGGCGACCGCCGACGTGACGGAGACGTCCGCGCCCGCCGCCGGAGGGGCCGGGCGGTGAGATTCGATTCCGCCTGGGCGCTGGGGTTGCTGGCGGTGGTCTGTTTGCTGCCGCTGGCGCGCGCGGCGGTAACCCGCGTGCGCATCGGCGTCGGGTTCCCGTCGGTGGCGGTGCCGGCCGGCGTCACGCCGTCGCTGCGCCATCGCCTGGCGTGGCTGCCGGCGGCGCTCCAGCTCCTGGCCCTGGCACTGCTGATCGTGGCGCTGGCCCGCCCGCGCGAGGGGCTGGAGCAGGTGGTCGACGTCAGCCGCGGCATCGCCATCGAGATCGTCGTCGACCGCTCGGGCAGCATGATTGCCCCCATCGCCGAGGACGGTCGCGGCCCGACGCGGCTGGATGCGGTCAAGGAGGTGGTGGCCCGCTTCGCGCATGGCGACGGGGGCGAGCTGGGCGGGCGGCCCAACGACCTGCTGGGGCTTATCACCTTCGCGCGCTATCCGGAGACGGTGCTGCCGCTGACCCTGTCTCACGAGACGCTGGACGGCTTCCTGAGCGGCGTGGAGGTGGTCGCCGATCGCAGCCAGGACGGCACCGCGATCGGCGACGCGCTCGCCCTGGCCGCCGCCCGCCTGCGCGTGGCCGAGGAGGCGCTCGGCACCCGCGACGACTACGAGATCAAGAGCAAGGTGATCATTCTGCTCACCGACGGCAGCCAGAACGCCGGCCAGCGGACACCCGCGGAGGCGGCCGAGCTGGCGGCCGGCTGGGGGATCAAGGTGTACGCGATCGGCATCGGCGTGGGCGCTCCCGAGCAGACGGTGCGTACGCCGCTGGGAACCTTCCGCCTGCCGGCCGGACAGCCGGTGGATGCCGCCGGGCTGCAGGCGGTGGCTGAGCGGACCGGAGGGCTGTTCCGGCTGGCGGAGGACACCGAGTCGCTCATCGCCGTCTACGGCGAGATCGACCGCCTGGAGAAGAGCGAGGTCGAGTCGGTCCGTTACGTCGACTTTCGCGAACGGTTCGCGCCGTGGGCGCTGGCGGCGCTGGGCGCGGCGGTGGCGGCCGCGGTGCTCGCCGCCACCGTGTTCAGGCGCACCCCTTAGTCGAGGTTGGGCAGGGCGATGGAACTCACCGACGGCGTGCGGCTCAGCTCCCCGGACGCGTTCCTGCTGCTCTGGGCGATCCCCCCGCTGGTCGCCCTGTTCGTGCTCGCGGCGCTGCGCCGCCGCCGCACGCTGCAACGCTTCGCGGGCGAGCGCGCCGGCATGCACGCCGAGCGGCGCAACGCGCGCCCCTTCAAGGGCGGCCTGCTGGTGGCCGCCGTGGTGCTGATCGTCGTCGCGCTGGCGCGGCCCGGCTGGACCCCGGAGACGCGCACGGTCGAGCGCCGCGGGCGCGACGTGGTGTTCGTGGTGGACACCTCGCGCAGCATGCTCGCCCATGATCTCGCCCCGAACCGGCTGGAGCGGGCCAAGTTGGCGATCCTGGACACGCTGGAGGTGTTGCGCGGCGACCGCGTGGCGCTGGTGGCCTTCGCCGGGACGGCGGTGGTGAAGAGCCCGCTGACCTTCGATTACGGTTTCGTGAGATTGGCGGTGGAACGGCTCTCGACGGACAGCACCTCGCGCGGCGGCACCTTGATCGGCGACGCCCTTCGCGTCGTGCGTGACTCCGTGTTCGGCGATCAGCCGAGCCCGTATCGGGACGTGGTGCTGATCACCGACGGGGGCGACCTGGGAAGCCTGCCCCTCCAGGCGGCCGGCGAGCTGGGGGCGCTGGGCGCCCGCATCATCGCCGTCGGGCTGGGCGACGAGGTGACCGGGCAGCCGATCCCGGATCCGGACGCGGACGGCGGGTACCTGCAGCACGAGGGGCAGCCGGTGCTCACGACCCTGGACGCGGAGGCCCTGCGCGAGCTGGCCGGCGTGACGCCCGGCGGCCGCTACGTGAACGTCGCGACCGGCAACTTCGACCTGGGCGTCCTCTATACGCAGCTCATCGCGGGCGCGGACCGGCAGCTCCTGGAGCGGACCGAGCGCGAGGTCTTCCAGGAGCGCTTCCAGCCGTTTCTGGCCGCCGCGCTGGTGCTGCTGGCGCTGGAGTTCCTGCTGCCCGACCTGATCCGGCGCCGCCGGCGCCGAGGGAGGCGAGCGGGCGCCGCGCATCCTCCGGCCGTCGCCGTGGTCGTGTTGGGCCTGGCGGCGGCGCTCGTGGGGCCGGCGACCGCGCGGGCCGTGGGCGTCCCGGAGCAGGCCGAGCGCGACGGCCGCCGGGCGTTCGCGGACGGCCGCTTCGCAGATGCCGCGGGAGCCTTCGGCGCTGCCGCGGAGGCCCGCCCCGGGGTGGCGGAGCTGCTCTACGACGGCGGCATCTCCGCCTATCGTGCGGGCGACCTGGAGCACGCGGAGGGCCTGCTGCGCCAGGCGATCGAGCAGGCCCGCCGCCCGGAGCTGCAGGCTGCCGGCCATTTCGCCCTGGGCAACCTCGGGGTGCGAGGGGTCGAGCAGATGCTCGCGGACCCGGGAGGCGCGCCGGCCGATCCGCAGGCGGCGATCGCGGGCCTGACCGGGGCCGCGCAGTCCTACCGGCGCGCGCTCGACCTGCATCCGGACTGGGAGGACGCGGCGCACAACCTGGAAGCCACCCGGCTGCGCCTGCAGCAACTGCTGCAGCAGCTCCCGCCTCCCGAGCAGTCGGAGGGGTCGCAGGAGCAGCAGGGACAGCAGCAGCTCAACCAGTCCCAGCAGGGCACCGAGGGCGAGGAGGAGGCACAGGAGCAGTCTCCGCAGGACGCCGGACCCGCGCAGGAGCCGCAGCCTGCGGCCGGGCAGGAAGACGACGAGCTGGAGCCCGACGAGCTGGCGCGGGCGATCATCGCCGAGGAGGAAGAGCGCGCGGAGCGGCGCCGGCAGGAGCAGCTCCGGACCGAGCCGGTCGAGCGCGACTGGTAGCCGTGAAAGTCCTTGCTGGTCCCCGCATCCGGGCTCTCCCCCGCGCCCTCCTGGCTGCGGCGCTGTGTGGCCTGAGCCTGCCGCTCGCGGCGCAGTCGCTGACCGCGAGCGCGGCGGTGAGCGCCGCGGAGACCGAGATGGGCGTGCCGTTCACGCTGCAGGTCGCCGTGGACGGTAGCGACGCCGCCCCGCAGGTGAAGCTGCCGGCGCTCGATGGCGTGTCGTTTCGGCAGGTCTCGGCCGGCCCCAACAACAGCGAGTCGATCACGATCGCAGGCGGCCAGACCACCCGCCGCGTGACGCGGCGCTACCTCGTGAACTATGAGGTGATCGCGTCCCGTGCCGGCCGGCTGGAGATCCCCGCGATCGCCGTCACGGTGGACGGCCGGCGCCTGTCGACCGAGCCGCTGGCCGTGGACGTCTTCACGCCGCCGTCGATCGACGAGTACCGGTTGCTCGTCGCGTCGGCGATCGACCGCGCCTGGGTGGGCCAGCCCGTCACGCTGACGACCACGTGGATGTGGCAGGAAGGGCTGGGGCCGCGCCGCCTCCTCAGCTTCACCCATCCGGTGATGAGCGCCGAGGACGTTGACGTGGTGATCGTCCTTTCGCGGGGCGAGTTGGTGGAGCTGACCGTGCACGGCACCAACCTCATGGCGGCGCAGAGCGCCATGCGGCGCGACGGCAAGGCGCAGGTCGCGCTCATGTTCGACATGATCGTCGTGCCGCGTGCGGCCGGCCGGCTCGAGGTGCCGGCGGCCACGGTCTCGTTCGAGGGGATCGCCAGCTTTCGCACCGGTCGCGACGTGTTCGGCCGCACGGTGCGCGACATCCGGCGCTTGGTGGTCTCTTCCGAGCCGCTGGCGCTCGCGGTCGATCCGCTGCCGGCGGAGGGGCGACCGGATGGCTTCTCCGGCTTGGTCGGCAGCTTCGAAGTCGCCGCCACCGCCGCGCCGGAGGACGCCAAGGTGGGCGACCCGATCGCCGTGGAAGTGACGGTGAGCGGATCGGGAGACCTGTCCTCCCTCGCGAAGCTGGACCTGGCCCACCTGGACGCCGGCGGAGACTTTCGCGTGGCCGAGCAGCGGGTGGAGCGGTCGGCGGGCCGGTTTCCGTCTCGGGCAACCTTTCGCACGACCGTCCGGGCGCTGCACGACTCGGTGGGCGCCATCCCGCCCGTCCGGCTGTCCTACTTCGATCCGCAGCGGGGCGCGTACGTGGAAGCCGCCAGCTCGCCGATCCCTCTGGAGGTGCAGCCGGCCCGCCAGGTGACGCTGCGCGACGTGGAGGGAGGAGCACTGCAGGACGAGGACGAGGAGGGGATCGCCACCGTGGCGGCGGGCATCGCCCACAACTACGAGGGGGACCGGCTGCTGCGCCGCCAGCGCTTCGACACCGCGGCGTTCGTGCGGTCTCCGGGCGGCGTTCTGCTGCTGGCCGCGGGCCCACTGGCGGCCGGCCTCGCCGCGCTCTGGCTGCGCCTGCGGCGGCTGGCCGCTGCGGAGCCGGCGGCCCGCGCCGCGCTGGCTCGCCTGCGTCCGGCGGTCGCCGCCGCGGGAGGCGATGCGGCGGCGCTTGCAGCGGCGCTGCACGATTATCTGCGGGCGCGTCTGGGCGCGAACGGGACGCCGGGGGTTCCGGCACTGACCGAGGCGCTCGAGGGGCGCGGCATCGGGTCCGAGCAGGTGGATGAGCTGCGGGAGATGCTGGACGAGCTGGACGCCACCCGCTACTCCGGTGCCGGCGCGGAGTCGGGGGAGGCGATCGGCGCCCGCATCCTGCGGTGGGTGGAGGCGGTAGACCCGGCCTTGGGCCGGGGGGGACGGCCGTGAACCCGGGACGCGGGGCCGTGGCGGTGCTGCTGACCCTGGCCGTCGCGGTGGGAGCGGCGGCGCAGGAGCCCGCCGGAGCAGCCCTGGACCACGGCGCGCTGCTGCGGGAGGCCGCCGGGCTGTTTCGCCAGGCGGACGAGTTCGACACCGCCGGGCAATCGGCGGCCGCCGCCGAGGCGCTGCGCGGCGCGCTGCTCCGCTACGAGCGGGTGGGATCCGATACCGGCTGGAACAACGGCCGCCTCGCCTACAACGCCGCCAACACCCGTCTGCGGCTCGGCGACGTGGGACGCGCCGTGCTGCTGTACCGGCGGGCAGCGGAGTTGATGCCGGGCGACCGCAACGTGCGCCAGGGGCTGGCCTACGCGCGCCGGCTGCGAGCCGACCGGATCGACGAGCCGGTGTCGGCCGGATTGATGCGCGTGGTGCTGTTCTGGCACTACCTGCTGCCCACGCGGACGCGTGCGATCGCCTTCCTGGCGCTGTGGTGCGCCGTGTGGGCGGGCGTCCTGCTGCGCATGCTGGCTCCCGTCGTTCGGCGCCAGCGCTGGCTGCGGCCGGCCGGCGCCGCTTGCGTGCTGCTGGCCGCCGCGCTTGCGGGGTCGCTCGCGGCGGAGTTGATCGAGGCATCCACGCCGCCCGGCGTGATCACCGCCGCCTCCGTGGTCGCCCGGCAGGGCGACGGCCACTCGTACGAGCCCAGCTTCGCGTCGGCACTCCACGCCGGCACGGAGTTCCGGCTGCTGGAAGACCGGGGCGAGTGGTGGCACATTCGCCTGGTCGACGGCCGCGAGACCTGGATCGTCGCCGGCGCGGGGGAGCTGATCTGATGAAGGTGACCGAAGTACGGGCCGTCTACCCGAAGTGGCGGCAGGTGCCGCCTGCCGACGCGTGGCAGGCTCACTTCTGGCAGATCGCCGTGCGCGTCACCACCGACGCCGGCGTGACCGGGTTCGGCTACGGTGGCGGCGGCCAGCCGGCCGTGCACGTGATCAACGACCACCTGAGCCGCTTCCTGGTCGGCCGGGCGATCGACGACACCGGCGACATCGCCGCCGCCTGGGACGAACTCTACCGGGTGTCCATCCCCTACGGCCGCGGCGGACTGGCGCAGATGGCGCTGAGCGGGGTGGATCTGGCCCTCTGGGACGCGCTGGCCCGCGCCGAGCGCTGCCCCGTGCACGGCCTCATCGGCCCACGCACCAAGGAGGGGCCGGTGCCCGCCTACGCCACCGGCAACGACGTCGAGCTGGCCGCGCGCTACGGCTATCCGGCGGTGAAGCTGTCGCACCGCTGGCAGACCGAGGCGGACTTCGACAGCGCCGCCCGCCAGTTGGAGGCCGCACGCGCCGCGCTGGGCCCGGCGGCGCGCCTGATGGTGGACTGCTACATGTCATGGCCGGCCGACGTCGCCGCCCGCATGGCCGAGCTGCTGGCGCCGTACCGGCCGTACTGGTTCGAGGACGTGGCGACCCCCGAGCACCTGGCCGAGCTGGCCGCGCTGCGCCCGCGCGTCAAGCCGGTGCTGCTGGCCGGCGGCGAGCACGACTACACGCCGGCCGCCTTCGCCGAGATCGGTCGCCACGGCGCCTTCGACCTCTGGCAGCCGGACGTTACCTGGGCCGGCGGCATCACCGGCACGCTGCGCGTCCTGGAGCTGGCGCGCCGGCACGGCGTGCCGGTCGTCCCGCACCGCGGCGGCGAGCCGTGGGGCCTGCACGTGATCGTCGCCACCGACTGCCTGGCCCTGGCGGAGACCATGCCGCACCGCTGGCAGGAGCCGCGCGACGACCTGTGGCTCGGCGAGCCCGAAGTCGTCGACGGCTCGATCGATCCCGGCGACGCCCCCGGCTTCGGCGTCCGCCTGAACAACGACCTACTGTAGCGTCTGTCCCGAACTCGGCGACTCGGGGTCCAGCCAATTCTGGATGTCGAGGCCGTCGACGCGGTCGAAGTGACGGACGTTGCCCGTGACCAATATCAAGGACCGGCTGAGGGCGATCGCGGCGATCCGGAGGTCCGGTTCGTCGAGCGGCCTGCCTTCCGACTCCAGCGCAGCGCGCAAGGATCCGTAGCGCTCCGCGGCGGCATCGTCGAACGGCAGGATCGTGACCGCGTGCGCGAGTAGCCCGCGAACCCGGTCGGCAAGGGACGGGGACCCTCGCTTCGCCGCGCCGAAGAGGAGCTCTCCGTACGTGATGGCGGTCGTGAACTGGCAGGACGCCGGGATCACGGCGAGCCGGCGAATCACGGCGAGCGGCGGGTTGCGGCGCAGAGCCGCCGACAGAATGTCCGTATCGAAGCAGAACAACGGTCAGGCCAGATCGGGGGCCGGCCGGTCTGCCGCGCGATCGCGTTGCGCGTAGATCTCGGCGACGGCGTCGTCGATGTCGTCCCAGTCGGACAGCGCACCGGCCACGGCGGCCAGGCCGATCGGTTGGCGACGCGAGGTAACCCCGCGTTCCGGCTTGATGCTCCTCATGCGCGCCGGTCCCCGATCTCGGTCATGGCGCAGGAAGACGTTGGCACCCCGTGGCCAGCCGATTTCGTTGGGTGGAACCAAGCCCATGACCGGGGTGCCGCGGCGAGCGATGACGATCCGCTCGCCGCGGCCAATCCGCTCGATCAGATCCGAGAAGCGTCTCTTCGCTTCCGCGACGTTGATGACGTCCACCACTTGTGATGACATGATGACATCATTGCGACCGATTATGTCATCATGTCAAGTGGCCGGTATCACGGCCTCCTTCGGTGCGGGCTGGACGCCGGCCGCAACGGTGCGGTTGAGCGCGGAGATCAGCGCCAGGGCGGAGGCCTTGGCGATGTTCGGGTGGGTGCCTGCGCCGAAGCGCTGCGTGCCGTCGGTGCGGACGAGCTGGATGTAGGCGATGGCGGTGGAGTCCGTGCCCTGGCCCAGGGCGTGCTCGGAGTAGTGGGTGAGCTTGAAGTCGTTCCAGCCGGCCGTGCCCAGCGCGCTCTTGAGCGCGTCGATGGGCCCGTTGCCGCTGCCGGTGAGCTCCCTCTCGTTTCCTTCGATCTCCACCGTGAGGCGGCCGTTCATGCGTGAGCTGTCCTGCGGATCGCTGGAGATCGCGTAGTCGATGAAGCGGATCGGCTGATCGGCCTCAAGGTATTCCCGCCTGAAGGCCTCCCAGATCTCCGCCGCGTTGACCTCCCGGCCGGTGCGGTCGGTAAGCTCCTGGACCACTTCGCCCACCTCGGGCTGCATGGTCTTGGGGAGTTGGCAGCCGAACTCGCTTTCCATCACGTAGGCCACGCCGCCCTTCCCGGACTGGGAGTTGATGCGGATGATCGCCTGGTAGGAGCGGCCGATGTCGGTGGGGTCGATCGGCAGGTAGGGGACCTCCCACAGTCCCTTGCCCTGCGCGGTCATGCCCTTGTTGATCGCGTCCTGGTGCGAGCCCGAGAAGGCCGTGAACACCAGCTCGCCGGCATACGGATGGCGGGGATGGATCGGCAGCTCGGTACAGGAATCGGAGATCTCGATCAGGCGGCCCAGGTCGCTCAGGTCCAGGCCGGGATCGACGCCTTGCGTGTACAGGTTGAGGGCGACGGTGACGATGTCGACGTTTCCGGTCCGCTCGCCGTTGCCGAACAGGGTGCCTTCGACCCGCTCGCCGCCGGCCAGCATGGCCAGCTCGGTGGCGGCTACGCCCGTGCCTCGGTCGTTGTGGGTGTGCAGGCTGAGAATGATGCTGTCGCGGCGCTGCACGTTGCGCAGAAACCACTCGATCTGGTCCGCGTGCACGTTGGGGGTCGCCAGCTCCACGGTCGACGGCAGGTTGACGATCATGCGGTGCTCGGGGCTGGGATCCCACGCCTCGATGACGGCGTCGCACACCTCCACGGCGTAGTCCAGCTCGGTGCCGGTGAAGCTCTCCGGCGAGTACTCGTAGACGATGTCGGTGTCGGTGCGGTCGGCCAGCTCCCGGCACAGGCGGGTGCCGTCCACGGCGATCTGCCGGATCGCGGCGCGGTCCTTGCGGAACACCACGCGGCGCTGCAGCTCGGAGGTGGAGTTGTACAGGTGCACGATTGCCTGCGGCGTTCCCTCGATCGCCTGGAACGTGCGCCGGATCAGGTGCTCGCGCGCCTGCGTGAGCACCTGCGGGTAGACGCCCTCCGGGATTAGGCTGTTGTCGATCAGCGTGCGCGTGAAGTCGAACTCCACGGCGGCCGCGGACGGGAACCCGACCTCGATCTCCTTGAAGCCTATGTCGGTCAGCAGCGAGAACATGCTGAGCTTCTGCTCCAGGTTCATCGGGTTGATAAGCGCCTGGTTGCCGTCGCGGAGGTCGACGCTGCACCAGATCGGTGCCCGGTCGATGGTCCGGTTCGGCCAGGAGCGGTCCGGCAGATCGATCTGCGGGAACGGCCGGTACTTGTCGATGACGCCTCGTTGCATGGTTCTCTCCTTGTTCCTTGAGGGCTTCTGCAGGCTCGAAAAAAAAGCCCAGGCTCTCTTCGGTCGATCGCGTCGACCGGAAAGCCTGGGCTGCTTCGTGCCGCTCGGTGCGCTACATGCGCGCTCCCGCGTGGCGTGGGGCAACCCAGGCCGTAAGGCCCAGGAGGCCGAGGAGAAGAGCGAGTAGCGTCGGCAGCAGCGCGTGCGTGTTCATTGCGTTGTTACCCTTAATCTACGGCATCCGCGCCGCGGTACGCAAGCCCCTGCTGCGACATGCGCTACGCGGCGCCTTCACCCGCCTTGTCGGCCGGCTGGTGGCGGGCGCCCCAGAACAACCCTTCGATGATCCCCTCGACCTTCGACAGCCGGTCGCCGAGGTTGACGATCCGGGCGGTGAGCTCCTTGAGGCCGGCCTGCATCTCGTCCCGCAGTCTGGTTTCTAGGAGTCTGTCGGATTCATGCATCCGGACCGGCGGTGACAGAGCCGGCGATGACGCCGCCGACGCTCTGGTTCGCGGCCTCCAGAGGCTGCGGACGTAACGGATGTGGGCAGAATCCCGGAATGCTCACCACAATTTCATCGCTGGCGCCAATTCCTGGCCCATGGTCCGGGTTCTCATCAGCGTGCGATCACGCTGCCAGAACATACAGCCGCTTCAGATTCCACGCCGTGCACACCAGATTCCATTCTCCCCGCACTGCCTGCAGCCCACGCAGATGAAAACGCCGGAATCCCAGCACCTCCTTGATCACCCCGAATACCGTCTCCACCGTCGACTTGCGCTTGCCGTAGATCGCCTTCCCGGCAGCCGTCTTGAGGCGATGCTCCATCGCCGTGACCGCATCCGCATCCGCAGGACACTCTGCCGGCGCTTGCATGCGCTGTTCCAACGGCTGATTGTGGGCTTCTCGGCTGCCGGCGATATACGGCTCGATCCCCTGTGCCGCGCAGCGCTCCACGTTCTCTTTGCTGTGATACCCGGCATCCGCCACCAACGCCTGCGGCTTGCCCAACTCCTCGGCTACCTTCTCCAACTCGTTCAGCGCCGGCTGTACTTCCTGCTTGTCGTTGGTCGCTTGGCTGACGTGGTTGCCCACCACCAAGTGACTGTCGTGCTCCACCGCCGCCTGCGCGTTGTAGCCCTGCACGAACGCGCCGCCCGACGCCGGCATGATGCGCGACTGTTCGTCGGTGAAGTTCACCTGATCCTTGTCCTTCGGTCCTGCCTGCGGCTCCTGTGGTGGGCGCCCTCCCGCCTTCTTGCCGGTCTGCGCCTCGCGTTGCTCACGCCGCTGCATCTTCGCTTCGTACTCCGCCCGCTCGGCCGCGTGCCGCTCCTGCGCCCGCTCCTCGATCTTCGTCTTCGCTTCCTGGATCGCTGCCAGCCGCTCCTGGCGCCGCTGCAACTCTGCCGGGATGTCCAGCTCCACCTGCTGCTGCTCGGGCGTCTCGCTGTCAGCTCCCTCGGCCAGTTCAAGCAGCCGTTGCACCTCGCCCTCCAACTGCTTCTCCACGTCGTTGGCATGCCCCCAGCTCATCGCCTTGTGCTTGCTCGCGTTGCCCTGAATCTTGCTCCCGTCCAGGCTCACCGCTCCCAGCTTCATCACTCCCATGGCCGACGCCAGCACCAGGATCTGCTTGAACAGCCCCTCCAGTTCATCCAGAAACCGCTTGCGGAAGTTCGCAATCGTGTCATGGTCCGGATGCCGGTCGGCGGTGATGTACCGGAACGCCACCGAATCGTAGGTCGCCTGCTCCAGCTTGCGGCTGGAGAACACTCCGGTCGCGTACCCGTAGAACAACAGCGCCACCAGCAGCGCCGGATGATACGCCTGCTTGCCGCCGCCTCCGTAGCGGCTGGTCAACTCGCTCAGATCAAGCTGATCGACGATTTCTACGACGAAGCGCGCCAGATGCTGTTCCGGCAGCCACTCTTGAATCGACGCCGGCATGAGCATCGGCGTGTCGCGATCGATGGTTCGAAATTTGGCTGACATAGGCCCTCGGTGCGTGGTGTGAGCGCTTGCGCCAGCTTACTCCGATCGCCACGATGCCTCTACCTGCCTACCATGTACTCGCCCGCCCAGCCCGCCTTCGCCCTTCGCCGCCTCGGTCGGTCAAATCCGACAGACTCCTAGGAGTCTGTCGGATTCATGCATCCGGACCGGCGGTGACAGAGCCGGCGATGACGCCGCCGACGCTCTGGTTCGCGGCCTCCAGAGGCTGCGGACGTAACGGATGTGGGCAGAATCCCGGAATGCTCACCACAATTTCATCGCTGGCGCCAATTCCTGGCCCATGGTCCGGGTTCTCATCAGCGTGCGATCACGCTGCCAGAACATACAGCCGCTTCAGATTCCACGCCGTGCACACCAGATTCCATTCTCCCCGCACTGCCTGCAGCCCACGCAGATGAAAACGCCGGAATCCCAGCACCTCCTTGATCACCCCGAATACCGTCTCCACCGTCGACTTGCGCTTGCCGTAGATCGCCTTCCCGGCAGCCGTCTTGAGGCGATGCTCCATCGCCGTGACCGCATCCGCATCCGCAGGACACTCTGCCGGCGCTTGCATGCGCTGTTCCAACGGCTGATTGTGGGCTTCTCGGCTGCCGGCGATATACGGCTCGATCCCCTGTGCCTCGCAGCGCTCCACGTTCTCTTTGCTGTGATACCCGGCATCCGCCACCAACGCCTGCGGCTTGCCCAACTCCTCGGCTACCTTCTCCAACTCGTTCAGCGCCGGCTGTACTTCCTGCTTGTCGTTGGTCGCTTGGCTGACGTGGTTGCCCACCACCAAGTGACTGTCGTGCTCCACCGCCGCCTGCGCGTTGTAGCCCTGCACGAACGCGCCGCCCGACGCCGGCATGATGCGCGACTGTTCGTCGGTGAAGTTCACCTGATCCTTGTCCTTCGGTCCTGCCTGCGGCTCCTGTGGTGGGCGCCCTCCCGCCTTCTTGCCGGTCTGCGCCTCGCGTTGCTCACGCCGCTGCATCTTCGCTTCGTACTCCGCCCGCTCGGCCGCGTGCCGCTCCTGCGCCCGCTCCTCGATCTTCGTCTTCGCTTCCTGGATCGCTGCCAGCCGCTCCTGGCGCCGCTGCAACTCTGCCGGGATGTCCAGCTCCACCTGCTGCTGCTCGGGCGTCTCGCTGTCAGCTCCCTCGGCCAGTTCAAGCAGCCGTTGCACCTCGCCCTCCAACTGCTTCTCCACGTCGTTGGCATGCCCCCAGCTCATCGCCTTGTGCTTGCTCGCGTTGCCCTGAATCTTGCTCCCGTCCAGGCTCACCGCTCCCAGCTTCATCACTCCCATGGCCGACGCCAGCACCAGGATCTGCTTGAACAGCCCCTCCAGTTCATCCAGAAACCGCTTGCGGAAGTTCGCAATCGTGTCATGGTCCGGATGCCGGTCGGCGGTGATGTACCGGAACGCCACCGAATCGTAGGTCGCCTGCTCCAGCTTGCGGCTGGAGAACACTCCGGTCGCGTACCCGTAGAACAACAGCGCCACCAGCAGCGCCGGATGATACGCCTGCTTGCCGCCGCCTCCGTAGCGGCTGGTCAACTCGCTCAGATCAAGCTGATCGACGATTTCTACGACGAAGCGCGCCAGATGCTGTTCCGGCAGCCACTCTTGAATCGACGCCGGCATGAGCATCGGCGTGTCGCGATCGATGGTTCGAAATTTGGCTGACATAGGCCCTCGGTGCGTGGTGTGAGCGCTTGCGCCAGCTTACTCCGATCGCCACGATGCCTCTACCTGCCTACCATGTACTCGCCCGCCCAGCCCGCCTTCGCCCTTCGCCGCCTCGGTCGGTCAAATCCGACAGACTCCTAGGCCATTCATGTCGTCGCGGATCTCGTTGCGCAGGTCGCGAACGTCGTTACGCACGTCGCGCACCTCCTGTCGAACGCCTCGGATCGAAGCGAGCACGGCGGTGCCGAGGGCAATGGTCACTGCGATGATGGCTATCAGCTCTGCGTGCACGTACACCTGACTTCCTTGAGGCATGAAGTGTAGTCTGTGTCGATGGCACTGCTCGACCGGATCACCGTCGACCCCGCCGTAAGGTTCGGCAAGCCGTGTGTCCGTGGGACACGAATCACCGTGGGAGACGTGCTCGGGTATCTGGCCGGCGGGATGTCTGAAGGACAGATTGTCGAGGACTTTCCTCAGTTGTCTCGCGACGACATCAGAGCCTGCTTGGCCTACGCGGTCGAGCGGGAGCAACGCACGATGAGCGTCCCCGTCGTCTGACCCATGCGGCTGCTCATCGATGAGCCGCTTTCCGAGAAGCTGACCGACCTTCTTCAGGACCTCTTTCCCGACTCCCTGCATGTCCGTTCCCTCGGTGCAGGCGGCGCTCCGGATCCGGCGGTCTGGGACCTGGCGATCAAGCACGAGTGCCTACTGCTGACCAAGGACGAGGACTTCCACCGTCTGAGCATCCTGCATGGCGCACCGCCCAAGGTGATCTGGGTTCGCCTCGGGAACTGTACGACGGGCGACATCGCGAACCTGATTCGGAGGCATCAGCAGTCCATCGAGGGTTTCGCTGCGCAAGAAGAGGCCACCGTCCTGGTGCTCCGTTGAGTGACCATGGGCTTGATTCGTCGGCCTCAGGCTGCGAACGTGCCCGCATGCGCGTGCTTCTGAGCCCGGGCGAGAGCGAGTTGGCGAGGGCTTTGCGCGACGGCCTGACCGGTCACGAAACGGCGATCGATGTCGCCCCCGAGATCGATGCTGAGTCGGGCGCCCGTACGGTGGGTGCGGGGTTCGACGCGGTTGTGTGGGCGGGGCTGCCCGACGGGGACCCGGATGGGCCGGCCGATCCGTCGGCCGTGCTGGATCGCTCGACGCGCCTGGCCTATGACCTGCTGAACGCCGCGGCCGAGGCCGGGGTGGGGCGGTGCGTATACCTGAGCTCGCTGCGGTTGCTGGCCGGCTACGGGGAGCATCACACGGTCACCGAAGGGTGGAGGCCGCTGCCACCGTCCGACGATCCGGCGCTGATCGGCTGCCACCTCGGCGAGCAGATCGCCCTCGAGTTCGCCCGGGAGCGGCGCATGGAGGTGGTGACGGTGCGGCTGGGCTACCCGGTCGTGCCCGGCTCGCGCAGCACGCTCCGCGACGCGCACGGCGACGCTGCCATCTGCGCCGACGACGTGGCGGCCGTGGTGTCGGCCGCGCTCATGGCGCCGGTCGCTCAGGCCTGCACCGTCGTTCACGCCCAGTCGCCGGTCGCGAACGCCCGCTACCTGATGCGTCAGGCCACGGAGCTCCTGGGATACCCCGAGGCACCCGCGTGAAGGTGCTGATCATCGGCGGCAACGGATCGATGGGGCCGCGCTTGGTGCCCGCCCTGCAAGGCCGGCACGAGTTGCGCGTGACCGACATCAACGAGCCGCCGCCGGGCTTCGCCCACGAGTACCGGCAGTTGGACGCCGGCGACCACGACGGCGTGATCGACGCGGCCGAGGGCATGGACGCGATCGTCAACCTGTCGGTGTCGCGCTGGGACCGGCGCGGCTCTTGGGACGTCAACGTGCGCGGCAACTACAACGTGGCCGCCGCCGCCGTCCGCCACGGCATCCGCACCATCGTCAACACCGGCCCGTATTACCAGGTCGCCGGTCCGTCGTACGACGAGTTCGACTTCGGGCTGCACCCGGACATGCCGCCGCAGCCGGGGACGCTCCTGTACGCCCTCACCAAGGCGCTCGGCCACGAGGTGCTGCGCGTGTTCAGCGAGCAGCACGACCTGTACGTGCAGACGCTCCTGTTCTACCTGATGCGCCACCCGACCAAGGCGGGCAGGCTCGACGACCACGAGAAGGGGGGCGTGGGCCGGGACATGATCCCGCCCTACATCGTCGCCTGGCCCGACACGGGGCTGGCGGTACGGGCCGCGCTGGAGGTCGACCACGCGCGGCTGCCCTCGCGGTGCGAGACCTATTTCGTGTTCCCGACGATCCCGCACGGCAAGTACCGCAACGACAAACTGGCCCGCGTCCTGGGCTGGGAGCCGCCGCACCGGCTGGAGCACCTCTGGATGCGGCGCATGGACCGCTGACACAGCGAAGGAGAAACGCATGTACGTCTACACGGGAAGCTTCACCGACATGGACTTGGCCGATCACGGCGCCGGCGGCGGCATCTACCGCTTCGAGCTCGACACGGACAGCGGCGCGTTGTCCGGCATGCAGCTCGCGGCGGAGGCGCCCAACCCCAACTTCGTGCTCTTCAGCCGCGACGGCACGCGGCTGTATTCGGTCGTGGAGGCCGAGTTCGTCAACGATCCGAGCGGCACCGCGGTGCGCCTGTACGACGTGGATCGCGCGACCGGGGCGCTGACCCTGCGCTCGTCGGCGGAGTTCGGCATCACCGGGCCGTGCCACATGAGCATCGACCCGGAGGAGCGCGCGGTCTTCGTGGGCTGCTATACCGGCGGCGGCGCGGTGATGGTGCCGCTCGGCGGCGGGGGCGACCCTGGCGACCCGGTCGAGGTGCGGCACGAGGGATCGAGCGTGAACCCGGAGCGTCAGGAGGCGCCGCATCCCCACTCGGCGAACGTCACCGCCGACGGCCGCTTCCTGCATGTGCCCGACCTGGGCATCGACCGCGTGGTCATCTACCGAGTCGAGCACGGCCCGGCGCGCCTGACGCGCATCTCGGACGCGGCGTCGGCCCCCGGCGCCGGCCCGCGCCACATGACGTTCACGCCGGACGGCGCGTTCGCCTACGTGATGGGGGAGATGGCCTCCACGATCATGGCGTTCCGCTGTGAGAGCGACGGCGGGCTCACCCACCTGCAGACCCTCTCTTCGCTGCCGGCCGGATTCTCGGGCGAGAACTCGACCGCGGACGTTCGCATGCATCCGCGCGGCCACGTCGTGTACTGCTCCAACCGCGGCCACGACTCGATCGCCGTGTTCTCGATCGACCGGGGGACCGGCGAGCTCTCCCAGCTCGGGCACGTGCCCACCGGGGGCCAGACGCCGCGCGGCTTCAACGTGGACCCCTCCGGCACCTGGCTGCTGGCCGCCAACGAGCAAAGCGAAACCGTGTTCAGCTTCCGCGTCGACGGCGAGAACGGCATGCCAGTCCCCACCGGCTCGTCGATCGAGGTGCCGCGCCCGACCAGCGTCGCCTTCGCCCCATCCTGATCCCGGCCTTTAGGCTGCCTCGGACGAACGCGACCGATCTCGTGAGGCGGTTTCGGTAAGAAATACTACCGGTTAGAATGATGACCGGTAATAAAAATGACCGATTCAGGGACTCTGCTGGAAACCCTCAAGTCCTTGATCCTGGACTTCCAGGAGCTGGAGCTCGAGACCGGCGTGCCCCGGCGCCTGCAGATCGAAACGGTCCCGGGCAAGGCGACGGTGTGCATCGGCGTACGCCGCGGCGGCAAGTCGACGTACCTCTACCAGTTGATCGCGCGCCTGCTGGAGCAGGGGGTGTCTCGCCGGAACATCCTCTACCTCAACTTCTTCGACGATCGGCTGCACCGCCTGCGGCACGGCGACCTCGGCCTGATCACCGACGCGTACTTCTCCCTCTACCCGGAGAAGAAGGACGTCGAGACCGTGCACTGCTTCTTCGACGAGATCCAGGCGGCTCCGGGCTGGGAGCCGTTCGTCGACCGCGTGCTGCGCACCGAACGATGTCAGATCCATCTCACCGGATCGTCGGCGCAACTGCTGTCGCGGGAGATCGCGACCCAGATGCGCGGGCGAGCGCTGTCCTGGGAGATCTTTCCGTTCTCGTTCCGGGAGTACCTGGACTTTCGGGGGATCGACGCCGCGGGCGACCTGTCGACCAAGCGGCGCCTCACGATCGTCAAGGCGTTTGACGAGTACTGGGAGCGGGGGGGCTTTCCCGAGGTCGCCGGACTCGGACGGGACCTGCGGATCAGGATCCACCAGGAGTACTTCAACACCATCCTGTTTCGGGACCTGGTCGAGCGGCACGACATCTCCCACCCGCGGGCCGTGTCCGACCTGGCCCACCGGCTGGTGGACGACGCGGCCTCGCTCTACACGGTCAACAGCCTCACGGGCTATCTGAAGTCGCTCGGCCACAAGGTGCCGAAGACGGCGGTGTCGGAATACCTGGAGTGGTTCGAGGACGCGTACTTCCTCTTCACCGTGCGCATCTTCGACGCGTCGTCGGCGCGCCGAAACGCCAACCCGAAGAAGGTATACTGCATCGATCACGCCCTGATCGCATCGGTGGCTTCGGGGATTCTGGTCAACTCCGGCCACCTGCTGGAGAACCTGGTGTTCACGGCGTTGCGGCGCCGGCACCAGGAGATCCACTACTACCGGACGCGAACCGGGCGCGAGGTCGACTTCGTGGTGCCGCGCCGGGGCCGGCCGCCGATGCTGGTGCAGGCATGCGAGTCGCTGGCCGATCCGCGGACGCGGAAGCGGGAGACCGCCGCGCTGGCCGCGGCGATGGCGGAGCTGGACGTCCGGACGGCCACCATCGTCACCCGCAACGAGCGGGAGCGGATCGAGGCCGGCTGCGGGGTGATCGAGGTGGTGCCGGCGTGGCGGTTCCTGCTCGACACCGACCCCGCCGGCGGGTGAAGGAGCGCCTCATCCTTTGAGCGTCCTCATCCCTTGAGCGTCCCCGCCGTGAGCCCGGACACGAAGTGACGCTGCATGAACACGTAGAAGGCCGCCACCGGGAAGATCGCCATGAACAGGATGGCGAACACGTCCTCCCACTTCTGAACGTATTGGCCGATCGCCCGGTACACGCCGATGGTGATGGTGTAGTACTTCGAGGTGCCCAGAATGATCAGCGGGCTGACGAAGTCGTTCCACGTCCAGAGCGCGACGAATATGACCACGCTGGCGATCGCCGGGCTGACCAGCGGGTAGATGATGCGCGCGAAGATACGCACCTCTCCGGCCCCGTCGAGCCGCGCGGACTCGTCGAGCTGGATCGGGATCGTGCGCACATAACCGGCGAACACGAACACGGCGAACGGCAGGTACCATGCCAGGCTGGCGAGCAGCAGGCCCGGCACCGTGAACATCAACCGGAGCTGGCGCAGCACCTGCACCAGCGGCAGCAGGATCACCTGCGCCGGCACCATCAGTCCGGCCAGCAGCAGCAGGTAGGACAGCGTGAAGAACCGGTGCCGGCGGCGGCTGAGCACGTACGACATGGCCGACCCCAGGATCACGACCAGCGCCACGGTGACGCTGCTGATCACGACGGAGGTCCCGTAGGCTATGCCGACGTTGAAATGCGGGGTATCGAGATTGCGGGCGATGTTGTCCAGCGTCAGGCGGGCGAACGGGATGCCCAGCGGGCTGGCAAAGATGTCGTCGCGCGTCTTGAACACGTTGACGATGGCGATGTAGAAGGGCACCAGAAAGACGCCGCCGGTTACCAGCAGGAAGCCGTGCCGGGCGACCGACGGCAGATCGCGAAATCCGCGCCTCGTGGGGTTCTCGCGCACCTACATCACCAGCTTGTCTTCGCGCCGGCGCAGCAGCAGCACCAGCGTGACGGAGACCAGACCGACGATCAGCAGCATGTAAATGGCCAGGCTGGACCCGTACGACATGCGGTTCTGCTGGAAGCCGACGCGGAGGATCTGCAGGGCGATGGTCTCGGTGGCGCCGGCGGGGCCGCCGCTGGTGAGCACGACCACCAGGTCGTAGATGCGCATGTAGCCGGTGAACAGGAACACCACGTTGGCGGTCAGCGCCGGCGCGAGCCAGGGGAACGTCACGGCTCTGAACCGCTGCCACGCCGAGGCGCCATCGATGGTAGCGGCGTCGTAGAGGTCGCCGGGCACCGCCTGCAGACCCGCGAGGTAGATCACCGTCACGAACCCGGTGTCGCGCCAGAGATTGACGATCAGGACCGACCACGGCGCGAGTTGCGGATCGCCCAGCCAGTCGATCGGCTCCATGCCGGCAGCCGCGAACAATCCGCCCAGGATGCCGTGGTAGCTCAGCAGCGCCTTCCAGATGAAACCCACCGCCACCGAACTGATCAACAGCGGGAAGAAGAACGCGGCGCGGTACACGTTGGTCATCGGTCCCGGTCGATTCACCAGCACGGCCAGAAACAGTCCGAGCGCGTTGCCGAGCAGCGCGCCGGGGATGGTGAAGAAGAAGGTGATGCGCAACGCATTGTGGAAATGGCGGTCGTTCAGGCCGCGGACGAAGTTCTTCAGCCCGACGAAGTTCATCGTCGAGCGGATCCCGTCCCAATCGAAGAACGAGTAGTACAGGCTGAGCATGATCGGCAGGACCATGAACGCCAGGTAGATGACGAAACCCGGAGCGAACAACAGCGCCGTGCCCAGAGCATCGCGCCGTGCCGCAGCGAACCGAAGAGGGCGGTGCGGCACGACCTGCTCGCCGGCGTTCTGTCCCCGCATGGAGTCCGGCACGCAGTATACGTCAGGCTCCGGCGGTCAAACCGTCACCTTCGCAAGCCAGTCGTCGTCGAGGTCGATGCCGAAGCCGGGCGCGTCGCGCGGGACCAGGTAGCCGTCCTCGATGACCGGGGTGCCGGGCAATGCCACGGTCTCCGCCAGCGGCACGCCGGGCGGCGACACTCCGCTGGAACGCTCGCCCCAGGTCACCGCCGGCATGGCCATGGCCAGATGCTGGCCGTACGGGGTGTTCATGCCGCCGTGCGGGGCGACGGCGATGCCTGAGGCTTCCGCGATGTGGCAGATGCGCACGCAGGCGGAGATGCCGCCCGCCCACTGCAGGTCGGGCTGGAAGTAGTCGACCAGCCGCCGCCCGGCGGCCTCCATGAACGGCCGCGCCAGGTACCAGTGCTCGCCGGTTGCCAGGCTCTGCCCCGGCAGTCGCCGCCGCACCTCGGCGAAGCCGGCCATGTCGTCCGGCAGCAGGTAGTCCTCGATCCAGCGCAGCCGGTACGGGCGCAGCGCCTCGCCGAGCCGCACGGTGTACTCCACGTCCAGCGCCATCCAGCAGTCGAGCATGATTTCCGCGTCCGGGCCGAGGGTGTCGCGCGCCGCGGCGACCATCTCCTCGGTCCGGCGGATGCCCTCGGTGCCGTCCTCCGGCCCGTACGGGTTGGGCAGCTTGAACCCGCGGAAGCCCAGCTCCCGGTACCACTCCAGGTCGAAGCCGGTGGCGTAGCAGGGGATCCGCTCCTTCTGCGGGCCGCCGAGCAGCGCGTACACCGGCACCCCCAGGCGCTTGCCCTTGGCGTCCCACAGCGCCAGGTCCACGGCGCTGATCGCGTGCGCGGTCAGGCCGCCTCCGCCATAGGCGGCGCTGATGCGGACCATCACGTCGTACAGCTTCCCGGTGGCGGTCACCGGCTCGCCGACCAGGTGGTCGCGGAAGTGGTCGTTGATGATCGAGGCGACCGGCCCGGCGAATCCGCAGAGGCCCAGGCCGGCGGTGCCGTCGTCGAGCGTTACCAGGCACGCGCATTGCTTCCAGCCCGGACTGGCCTTGCTACGGGCGCCGCGATAGCGCGCGTAGCGCTCGGTGGGAGCGGCCGGCTGGCGGCCGCCGCGCTGGTACGGGCCGGACCGCTTGATGCCCCGCCCCAGATCGACCGCGAACGCGCGCACGTCCTTGATCGTCACGGGCGCTATGCCACCAGGCCGGGCAGCAGGCGCTCGTACACGCCGAACGCCTCTCCTTCGGTCTCCTCGGGATCGACCATCTTCATGAACGAGGCGCTGCCCGGATCGGCACCGCCCGCGAAGTGGCCGTGGCTCTCGAACGCCGGCTGGTCGGTGCCGTGCCAGACCACCTCGCGGTCGCGCAGCACCACCATCTCTCCTGAATAGCGGTCGACCAGGCGCTCGCGCTCGTCGCGGTAGAAGAGCGCCTGCTCGCAGGCGGTGCGGCGGACGCTGGCCACGATCGGCGGCGGATCCTGCTCGTCCGCGTCGAACTGCGCCAGCGGCGGCTGCAGGTCGGTCTGGAAGTCGATCTTGTCCAGGTCGACGGTCCCGTAGCCGCGCTCGGCCGCCACCAGCAGGTGGTTGCGGTCGCGGTGGAACGGCCGCGCCGGCCAGTCGCTTGTGGGATCGTGGCCCATCAGGTGGGCCGCGCACGCGTCGGTGGCCGTGGTCTGGTCGCCGGCGATCAGCGCGTCGGGCACCACCGGGCGGCCGCCCCACTCGTTGCCCTGCTGGCCGACCAGAGCGTCGACGATGTTCAGGCAGGGGTCGGTGATCATGGCCAGGTCCGGCAGCACGTAGGACAGCCGGATGGCGTGGTGAAAGTAGTGGCGGACGCGCCCCTCCGGGCGGTTCGGCGGCGGCAGTCCGAACAGGTTCTTCATGCACAGGGTGACGCCCATGAACAGGTGGTTCTTCATCTTGGCGACCGACACGAACTCGTCCGACTCGCCGATGCAGGAGGTAAGCAGGTAGCGGTCGAACATGTTGCCGCCGCCGGGCACGTCGTAGGTGCGCAGCGGCGGCTGCGAGGCGTCGACCACCTCGACCCCGAACTCGCGCAGCACCTCGGCCGACTCGAAGTCGGAGGGCACGGTCTTGGCCGGCGTGTGCACGCAGGTGTCGGCGGCGATCAGGGTCGCGTTCGTGCGGGCGCGCAGCAGGCGCAGCACGGCGCGCATCACCTCTTCGTCCACCAATTCCTGGCGCCGGCCGTGGTGGCGGGCGGTGTCGGGGTGCATCATGTTGAACTTGATGACGATGCGGCGCGCGCGCTCCAGCCGCTCCCAGGAGCGGGTCAGCGGCTCGGTGATGCGCTCCAGTGTCCGGTAGATCTCCTCCGCCGAGGCGCGGTGGTCGCAGCGCTCTGCGCGCACGGTGTATCGCTTTCTCATCGTCTCTCCTTCAGTGCGCCGGTCAAAACCGGCGAGGTGTAGTGAATGAAAGAGTCATACGTACGAAGGGTTAGCGACCCACGACGGCCCCGAGTCATGCGTGGCAGCCCGCGAGGGCGAAACGAAGCGTTGACAGGGGTACGCGCGGGCTGGGTATTGAGCCGCGAAAGAGAGTCACTTCGGGGTGCCGACGCCGTTGGAGGAGGCGGAAGGCAACACCCGGGACGCCGCCAGCGCGAGGCGTCACGGGACCCTGCGCGGTCCGAGACCCCGAGCACGTGCGGAAACACCTCGCACGGGAACCGGGAGATCCCATCCTCTCCTGTGGCGGATGGCGCCGCAGGACGTGTCGGAAAGTCCAAGGACACACCCCGATGATGTACGGGGATGGGAAGTCGGACAGGTCCATAGTACCAGCGAAGCCCGCGAACAAGGACGGGGGCGGTGGACAGCGTGGCTATGGCGGACCCTACACGGGCACGAAGGTGGAAACGCCGGAGACAGCCAAGGGGACGCCTACGGTCGCGTCGGACGCCGTTGCCCCAACCGCGGAGCGGGTGGAGGGAAGGGGCCTGACCAAGGGGAATCCGCGCCAGCAAAACGCGCCCCGGACACAGCGCCGGGACGGCGCGCCCAGTGCGCTTGCGCGGATACGTCAAGCAGCGCGACAGGATAGGACGCTGCGGTTCACCGCGCTGCTGCACCACGTCTACGAACCGACGAGGCTCCGGGAGGCGTACTTCAGCCTCAAGCGGGACGCCGCACCCGGAGTGGATCGGGTGACGTGGCAGCAGTACGGCAGGGAGCTGGAGGCCAACCTCGGTGACCTGTCGGCCCGCTTGCAGCGGGGAGCGTACCGAGCGAAGGCGGTGCTCAGGGTGTTCATACCGAAGGGCGACGGGCGGCAACGGCCGCTCGGCGTGACGGCGCTGGAGGACAAGATCGTCCAGCGTGCGACTACGGAGGTGTTGAACGCGATCTACGAGACCGACTTTCTCGGGTTCAGCTACGGGTTTCGACCGGGACGCAGCGCACACGATGCGCTGGACGCCGTGTACACGGGCCTGCTGACCAGAAAGGTGAACTGGGTGCTCGACGTGGACATCCGTGGATTCTTCGATGCCATCGACCACGGGTGGCTGGTGAAGTTCGTCGAGCACCGAATCGGGGACCGGCGCGTCGTGCGGCTCATCCAGAAGTGGCTGAACGCCGGCGTGCTGCAGGACGGGACGCGGACGCGCAGTGAGCAGGGGACGCCGCAAGGAGGCAGCGCATCGCCGTTGCTGGCGAACGTCTACCTGCACTACGCGTTCGACCTGTGGGTCCAGCAGTGGCGGCGGACGCAGGCGCGCGGCGACGTGGTCGTCGTGCGCTACGCAGACGACATCGTCGCTGGATTCCAACACCGGTCGGATGCCGAGCGGTTCCGGGCGGAGCTGGCCGAACGGTTCAGCTCGTTTGCCTTGGAGGTGCACCCGGTCAAGACGCGCCTGATCGAGTTCGGGCCGTTTGCGGCCGAGAACCGCAGGCGAGGAGGGCAGGGCAAGCCGGAAACGTTCGACTTTCTCGGGTTCACGCATATCTGCGGGACGAAGAGAAGCAACGGACGGTTCACGGTGCTCAGGCAGACGATGGGTGAGCGGTTGCAGGCGAAACTGGGGCAGGTGAAAGCCGAGCTTCGGGGCCGCCTGCACGATCCGGTTCCGGAGGTGGGACGGTGGCTGCGCTCGGTGGTGGGCGGGCATCTGCGTTACTACGGAGTGCCCATGAACTCGCCGGCGCTGGCCCTGTTCCGCTATCGGGTGGCATGGCTGTGGTACCGCTCGCTGCGGCGCCGCAGTCAGAAAACCCGACTCACCTGGGAGCGCATGCAGCGCCTTGTCGCTTGCTGGCTCCCTGCGGCCCACGTGTACCATCCCTATCCCTTACGGCGGCTTGGCGTCATACCCGAGGTAGGAGCCCGGTGCGGTAGTCCCGCACGCCGGGATCTGTGGAGGGGGTGATCAGCAATGTTCATTCCTACTCCGAAGTGCGCCGGTCAAAACCGGCGAGGTGTAGTGAATGAAAGAGTCATACGTACGAAGGGTTAGCGACCCACGACGGCCCCGAGTCATGCGTGGCAGCCCGCGAGGGCGAAACGAAGCGTTGACAGGGGTACGCGCGGGCTGGGTATTGAGCCGCGAAAGAGAGTCACTTCGGGGTGCCGACGCCGTTGGAGGAGGCGGAAGGCAACACCCGGGACGCCGCCAGCGCGAGGCGTCACGGGACCCTGCGCGGTCCGAGACCCCGAGCACGTGCGGAAACACCTCGCACGGGAACCGGGAGATCCCATCCTCTCCTGTGGCGGATGGCGCCGCAGGACGTGTCGGAAAGTCCAAGGACACACCCCGATGATGTACGGGGATGGGAAGTCGGACAGGTCCATAGTACCAGCGAAGCCCGCGAACAAGGACGGGGGCGGTGGACAGCGTGGCTATGGCGGACCCTACACGGGCACGAAGGTGGAAACGCCGGAGACAGCCAAGGGGACGCCTACGGTCGCGTCGGACGCCGTTGCCCCAACCGCGGAGCGGGTGGAGGGAAGGGGCCTGACCAAGGGGAATCCGCGCCAGCAAAACGCGCCCCGGACACAGCGCCGGGACGGCGCGCCCAGTGCGCTTGCGCGGATACGTCAAGCAGCGCGACAGGATAGGACGCTGCGGTTCACCGCGCTGCTGCACCACGTCTACGAACCGACGAGGCTCCGGGAGGCGTACTTCAGCCTCAAGCGGGACGCCGCACCCGGAGTGGATCGGGTGACGTGGCAGCAGTACGGCAGGGAGCTGGAGGCCAACCTCGGTGACCTGTCGGCCCGCTTGCAGCGGGGAGCGTACCGAGCGAAGGCGGTGCTCAGGGTGTTCATACCGAAGGGCGACGGGCGGCAACGGCCGCTCGGCGTGACGGCGCTGGAGGACAAGATCGTCCAGCGTGCGACTACGGAGGTGTTGAACGCGATCTACGAGACCGACTTTCTCGGGTTCAGCTACGGGTTTCGACCGGGACGCAGCGCACACGATGCGCTGGACGCCGTGTACACGGGCCTGCTGACCAGAAAGGTGAACTGGGTGCTCGACGTGGACATCCGTGGATTCTTCGATGCCATCGACCACGGGTGGCTGGTGAAGTTCGTCGAGCACCGAATCGGGGACCGGCGCGTCGTGCGGCTCATCCAGAAGTGGCTGAACGCCGGCGTGCTGCAGGACGGGACGCGGACGCGCAGTGAGCAGGGGACGCCGCAAGGAGGCAGCGCATCGCCGTTGCTGGCGAACGTCTACCTGCACTACGCGTTCGACCTGTGGGTCCAGCAGTGGCGGCGGACGCAGGCGCGCGGCGACGTGGTCGTCGTGCGCTACGCAGACGACATCGTCGCTGGATTCCAACACCGGTCGGATGCCGAGCGGTTCCGGGCGGAGCTGGCCGAACGGTTCAGCTCGTTTGCCTTGGAGGTGCACCCGGTCAAGACGCGCCTGATCGAGTTCGGGCCGTTTGCGGCCGAGAACCGCAGGCGAGGAGGGCAGGGCAAGCCGGAAACGTTCGACTTTCTCGGGTTCACGCATATCTGCGGGACGAAGAGAAGCAACGGACGGTTCACGGTGCTCAGGCAGACGATGGGTGAGCGGTTGCAGGCGAAACTGGGGCAGGTGAAAGCCGAGCTTCGGGGCCGCCTGCACGATCCGGTTCCGGAGGTGGGACGGTGGCTGCGCTCGGTGGTGGGCGGGCATCTGCGTTACTACGGAGTGCCCATGAACTCGCCGGCGCTGGCCCTGTTCCGCTATCGGGTGGCATGGCTGTGGTACCGCTCGCTGCGGCGCCGCAGTCAGAAAACCCGACTCACCTGGGAGCGCATGCAGCGCCTTGTCGCTTGCTGGCTCCCTGCGGCCCACGTGTACCATCCCTATCCCTTACGGCGGCTTGGCGTCATACCCGAGGTAGGAGCCCGGTGCGGTAGTCCCGCACGCCGGGATCTGTGGAGGGGGTGATCAGCAATGTTCATTCCTACTCCGAAGTGCGCCGGTCAAAACCGGCGAGGTGTAGTGAATGAAAGAGTCATACGTACGAAGGGTTAGCGACCCACGACGGCCCCGAGTCATGCGTGGCAGCCCGCGAGGGCGAAACGAAGCGTTGACAGGGGTACGCGCGGGCTGGGTATTGAGCCGCGAAAGAGAGTCACTTCGGGGTGCCGACGCCGTTGGAGGAGGCGGAAGGCAACACCCGGGACGCCGCCAGCGCGAGGCGTCACGGGACCCTGCGCGGTCCGAGACCCCGAGCACGTGCGGAAACACCTCGCACGGGAACCGGGAGATCCCATCCTCTCCTGTGGCGGATGGCGCCGCAGGACGTGTCGGAAAGTCCAAGGACACACCCCGATGATGTACGGGGATGGGAAGTCGGACAGGTCCATAGTACCAGCGAAGCCCGCGAACAAGGACGGGGGCGGTGGACAGCGTGGCTATGGCGGACCCTACACGGGCACGAAGGTGGAAACGCCGGAGACAGCCAAGGGGACGCCTACGGTCGCGTCGGACGCCGTTGCCCCAACCGCGGAGCGGGTGGAGGGAAGGGACCTGACCAAGGGGAATCCGCGCCAGCAAAACGCGCCCCGGACACAGCGCCGGGACGGCGCGCCCAGTGCGCTTGCGCGGATACGTCAAGCAGCGCGACAGGATAGGACGCTGCGGTTCACCGCGCTGCTGCACCACGTCTACGAACCGACGAGGCTCCGGGAGGCGTACTTCAGCCTCAAGCGGGACGCCGCACCCGGAGTGGATCGGGTGACGTGGCAGCAGTACGGCAGGGAGCTGGAGGCCAACCTCGGTGACCTGTCGGCCCGCTTGCAGCGGGGAGCGTACCGAGCGAAGGCGGTGCTCAGGGTGTTCATACCGAAGGGCGACGGGCGGCAACGGCCGCTCGGCGTGACGGCGCTGGAGGACAAGATCGTCCAGCGTGCGACTACGGAGGTGTTGAACGCGATCTACGAGACCGACTTTCTCGGGTTCAGCTACGGGTTTCGACCGGGACGCAGCGCACACGATGCGCTGGACGCCGTGTACACGGGCCTGCTGACCAGAAAGGTGAACTGGGTGCTCGACGTGGACATCCGTGGATTCTTCGATGCCATCGACCACGGGTGGCTGGTGAAGTTCGTCGAGCACCGAATCGGGGACCGGCGCGTCGTGCGGCTCATCCAGAAGTGGCTGAACGCCGGCGTGCTGCAGGACGGGACGCGGACGCGCAGTGAGCAGGGGACGCCGCAAGGAGGCAGCGCATCGCCGTTGCTGGCGAACGTCTACCTGCACTACGCGTTCGACCTGTGGGTCCAGCAGTGGCGGCGGACGCAGGCGCGCGGCGACGTGGTCGTCGTGCGCTACGCAGACGACATCGTCGCTGGATTCCAACACCGGTCGGATGCCGAGCGGTTCCGGGCGGAGCTGGCCGAACGGTTCAGCTCGTTTGCCTTGGAGGTGCACCCGGTCAAGACGCGCCTGATCGAGTTCGGGCCGTTTGCGGCCGAGAACCGCAGGCGAGGAGGGCAGGGCAAGCCGGAAACGTTCGACTTTCTCGGGTTCACGCATATCTGCGGGACGAAGAGAAGCAACGGACGGTTCACGGTGCTCAGGCAGACGATGGGTGAGCGGTTGCAGGCGAAACTGGGGCAGGTGAAAGCCGAGCTTCGGGGCCGCCTGCACGATCCGGTTCCGGAGGTGGGACGGTGGCTGCGCTCGGTGGTGGGCGGGCATCTGCGTTACTACGGAGTGCCCATGAACTCGCCGGCGCTGGCCCTGTTCCGCTATCGGGTGGCATGGCTGTGGTACCGCTCGCTGCGGCGCCGCAGTCAGAAAACCCGACTCACCTGGGAGCGCATGCAGCGCCTTGTCGCTTGCTGGCTCCCTGCGGCCCACGTGTACCATCCCTATCCCTTACGGCGGCTTGGCGTCATACCCGAGGTAGGAGCCCGGTGCGGTAGTCCCGCACGCCGGGATCTGTGGAGGGGGTGATCAGCAATGTTCATTCCTACTCCGAAGCCCTCCGACAGCTTACCCTATGCGACCTGGCGGGCGGCGGCCGGATCCCGGTCGGGATCAGGGGGGCGAGGCGGCCCGTGCGGCTGCATGGGGCGGGCGAGCTGCCGCTCCAGAGCCAGGTAGCCGACCCCGGCGTAGACCAGGTTCGCCAGGATCACCGACAGCCAGACGACGCCGACCGGCGCTCCCAGCACGTCGGCCAGCAGGATCGCTGCGGCCGACAGGACCGTCAGCCGCAGCGCAGAGATCGCCGCGCCCCGCCACGAGCGGCGCAGTCCCTGGAAGCTCATGATCACGACCATGCCCGCTCCCATCACCCCGTAGGACAGCGGCACGCTGCGCAGGTAGTGGACGGCGTAGCCGATCACGACCGGATCGTCGGTGAAGGTGCGGGCGATCGGCCCGGCAAAGGCCACCGCCAGGATGCCCAGCCCGGTCCCGAACGACAGCGCGAACACCAGCGCGGTCCGGTACGACCGGCGCGCCCGCTCGGGTTTGCCGGCGCCCATGTTCTGGCCGATCAGCGCGAGCCCGGCGACGCCGAAGCCGATCGCCGGCAGGAACGAGAAGACCTCGGCTCGCAGGCCCACCGACACCGCGACCGCCCCCTGGTCCCCGAAAGCGCGCGACACCATGGCGGTCATCACCGCCATCGCCAGGGGGCCCATCATGCTGGTGAGCGACGCCGGGAAGCCGATCGCCAGCACCCGCGCCACCGAGTCGGCGCGGATGACCAGCCGGCGGAACCTGAAGCGGACCATCATGTCCCGCGTGGCCAGCAGCGTGATCCCTGACACCAGCAGCACGACCTGCGAGATGACGGTGGCGATCGCGGCGCCGCGCACGCCCAGCCGCGGGAACCCCAGCCAGCCGAAGATCAGGAGTGGGTCGAGCACGATGTTCAGCCCCGTGGAGATGGCGAACAGCATGGTGACGGTGGTGTTGTCGCCCTGCGAGTTGAAGCCGAACACGGCCGCGAAGAACAGGAAGATCAGCACCATCGCCGAGCCGGTAATGGTCAGGTAGTCCCTGGCGAGCGGAAAGATCGCGTCGGTGGCGCCGACCGCGCGCAGGATCGGCGTGCGCAGCGCCAGCACCAGCGTGGTCAGGACCACCGCGGCGATGAAGTTGAGCACGAACGACTGCCCCAGGATGCGCTCCGCCTCGTCGATGTTGCGGGCGCCGATGCTCATCGCCATCAGCACGCCGGAGCCCACCGTGATGCCGATCGTCAGCGATACCGACGCGAACAGCGCGATCTGCGACATGTTCACGGCGGCCAGCGCCTCGTCGGCAAGCTGGCTGACCCAGAACGCGTCGACCGCCTGGTACAGGGTCTGGAAGAAGATCGACAGCATCACCGGCCAGGCGAGCGCCCAAGTGTGGGCCGGAATCGCCCCGGTGGTCAGGTCTCGGCCGCGCATCGGCGGCGCACTATATCACCCGGTGGACATCACCGGTGGATGGCAGCGGTCAGCCGCCGGCGATCGGGTTGTCGCAGCTCCGGCACCCGCATAGGATCCGTTCGATGCGAGTTCCGGACTTCCAGCGCAGCTTCCTGACCTTCACCAGCGACGACGACCGCAAGCAGTCGAAGACGAGGTCGCACGCCGCGCCCTACCGGTTCAACGCGGCGCGC
This sequence comes from Spirochaetia bacterium, assembly GCA_965208175.1. GTDB lineage: Bacteria > Spirochaetota > Spirochaetia > SZUA-6 > Bin103 > CATQHW01. Next base: position 2,278,397 of record CBDBOG010000003.1, read on the forward strand.
ATCCAGCTCGAAAGCGTCTGCACGTTCACCGGCGCGGGCGGCGCGACGCAGCGCTACGTGCTCGGCGCCTCCTGCAAGAGCGAGGTCGTGGGCCGGGACCGCGACCTGTGGCTGCACCCCAACGCCGACTTCTGCCCGGTGGCCAGCGACTCGGAGATCCTCATCCTGAAGAGCTGGATCACCAACCAGACCGAGGTGATGCTGGAGCCGCCGACGCTGGGGCGCCAGCCGGAGCGGCAGGTCGGCCTGACCGAGGATCTGTTCGCTGACTTCGAGATCGGGGTGGTGGAGGCCGAAGGCGAGGTGCTGGACTCGACCGAGCGCATCATCGAGGCCACCCATGCACAGCGGCCGCTGGTGGCGCGGCTGCAGTACGACGATGCCGGCTACCGGGTCTGCATCGACCACCCGGTCAAGACCATGAACGTCAACCCGCGCGACGGCGTCTTCCAGACCGACACCGGCCCGATCCTGCTGCCGGACTTCGCGCGCGAGCGTGATCGGGGCCTGCTGGTGTCGGCGTTCGAGCTGGCGTTCGCGGCCTTCAACCGGCCGTCGTTCGCCGAAATGGTGATCCGCCGGCCGACGCCGGTCACCGAGGACGGGGCGGTCACGGCCAACTACTACGAGGCAACCAGGAGGATCGACGCGATGGACAACCGGGTGCTGGCGCTATGAGCCGCTCCGCGATCAAGGAAGGGACGGCGTTCGACGCGGAGCGGACGCAACAGATCATCGCCGACTTCCGCCGCGACGGGTACTGCGTCATCGGCGGCGTGCTCGATTGCGACGAGGTCGCCGCGCTCCGCGATGCGACCGACCGCTACATGGACGACGAGGCGGCGATGGCCCGTGGCTACGTGGAGCGCGACCACATGCTGCGCCACACCAACGAGCTGGATCCGATCTTCCTGGACCTCCTCGCGCGCGAGCCGATCTACAGCCTGATGGAGACCCTGTTCGGAGAGAACTTCCAGCAGTGTGGCGCGAACGTGCTGCGCTCGGGCCGGGGCGTGGCGATCGAGCACTGGCACGTCGACGACGGCCTGTTCTTTCCGCTCCCGGACGACGTGCCGCGCCACGATCCGCGCATCCTGATGCCCGTCTACTGGCTCACCGTGCAGATGGCGCTGAGCGACATCGAGCGGATCGAGCACGGACCGACGCAGTACGTGCCGGGCAGCCACTACTCGGGCCGCAACGCGCCGGACAACGGGACGCCGGAGTTCGAGGGGCGGGGGCCGGAATCCATCTACTGCAAGGCCGGCGACATCTACCTGCACGACCCGCAGTGCTGGCACCGCGGCGCGCCCAACGATTCCGACCGGGTGCGCTACCTGCTGCAGTCGCAGTACGGAGCGAGCTGGGGCTTCCACCGCTACAACGCCTACATCCGCCACAGCATGCCGGAGCAGTTGCTGGACGGCGCCGACAAGCGCCTGCTGGGCCTGATCGGCCCGCAACGCCGCCACCCGGAGCAGCGCTACGTGACCGACGACTACCTCGACTAGCCCGGTCGGGGGCGTAAGGGAATCCGCTCGAACTCGCCGTCATCCCTCGGAATGGCGAGCAACTGGTCGGCGAACGTCGGCGAGCGCCGGCTCAAGATCGTCTTCACGAGTTGCTGAGGAGTCTGGACGTCGGAGTCGAGGACGAGATCGGTAGCGCGCAGAGGGTCGAGACGAGCCGCGAACTCTTCGTTGTTCCTTCTCAAGAAGCCCAGGGACCGCGAGTGCGATCTTCCGGAGCCCCCTTGTACCCGGCGACATGCAACGTCATGGGAGACGAGCAGGGTCACGAACAAGGGGCTTCCAGACCACGTGAGCGCATCGAGAAACGGCGCTCGTTCCGACTCGTCCCAGAAGGCTCCCTCCACGACGACGATCTCCATGCCGGAAGCGAAGAAGCAGTCCGTCAGCGCCGCGGCGGCCCGCCTCGCCCGACGCCACACCTGTGGGTCGCCCATCGGCTTGGCGCTCATCATCAGGTACAGCTCGTCCAGATCCACGACCGCAGTCGGGCGTCCGTCCTGCCGGAGCCGTCGGCCAAGAGCCTGCGCGACCGTGCTCTTGCCCGCGGCGATGGGGCCGTTGATCACAATCAGCGCCTCCACGGGCTGTCTTGATTGCGTCATCCGTTCAGCAGCTCAGTCCAGATGCTCACGGGTCCTCGAGCCCGCCGCTGGGACGAGTGCTTGACCGCGCGAGCACAGCCGCTAAGGCTGACCATCAGATTGAGCTGCTTGCGAGAGGTTGCAGGCTGAGGCAAGTCGTGGTCTACCCGGGTGAAGATGGCTACTGGATCGCCGAGTGTCCGAGCCTGTCCGGTTGCATCAGTCAGGGTAAGACCAAAGAGGAAGCCATCGCCAACATCAAGGAAGCGATTGAAGGGTACGTCGCCGCCCTCGAGGAGGACGGTCTCCCGGTGCCGGAAGAGCACTGGACGGCGCCGACAAGCGAGAGGCGCACATCGTTCAGCCGGCGCTGATACGTTCCTCGTCGTCCGATCCCGCGAGTCGCTGCTTGAGAGCGCGCAGGGCCTCCTGGTCGATACCGGTGGCCGACTCGATCACCGACCACTGAACACCGGCCTGCAACAGGTTTTCTATGGTGCCTACTTTCCCCTTCAGCACTCCTCGCTGCTCGCCTTCCTGGCGCCCTTCTTCACGGCCTTCTTGACGGCCCTTGCGCTCCCCTTCCTGGATCAGTTCCTCGGCATAGGTCATAAGTTCACCTCCCGGTCCCGACACCGCCTCCCGCAACTCCTCCCCGAAGCTCCGTGCGGTGCCGCGGTCCTGCGTGGCCAGCAGGTACAGCACGAACATGCGAACCGTAGTCTCACCGGCCTCCGGCGGCAATGTCGCCAGCAGTCGCGCCGCGCTTCGTAGCGCCTCCCGCCGGTGCCGATACGCGGCCATCATCATGAGCTGCGTGATGCGCCCCCGCAACGCACCGCCCGCGGCTTTACCTGCGACTGGTCGAACAGCAGATGCTCGAACCGCGGCACCCACGGCGACGCTCGCACCGACGGGGCGAACAGCTCGGAGAACTCCGTCGCGTACCGCCAGCGGCGCTGTCCCTGGTAGAACACCATCGGCACGATCGGCCCCAGCTCCCGCTCACGCCGGTGCGTGCGGCGATCCCGGTCCCAGATGCGGCAGCAGTACTTCAGGAGCCGGAACGGCATCCACCGATCCGGCTTCGACTGGTGCTCCAACAGCAGGTACAGCCAAGCGGGCGGGTCGCCGGCCGTGCGCTCGATTGCGTACAGCAGGTCGGACTCGCTGTCGCGCATCTGCTCGTCGACGAAGCTGGCGTCCTGCAACGTCAGGCTGGACCATATCAGGTCCCCTGCGAGCGACTCCGGCAGATGGGTACGCAGGAGGGCAGCCGCCTCCGTGGGGTCGGTGAACACGGCGCGAAACAACTTGTCGTGCGGCCGCTGGACGTCGCGATCCATCGACTGTGTAAGCGCAGCTGCCAGCGCTGGCGCTTTCGAGACCTGTGACGGCCCTGTCCCAGCGCTCGGATCGATGGGACAACCAGCCTGGCTCGGGGCAGCCGGGTATCACGCGAAGCCGATGCTCACGGGGCCGTAGAGTCCGCTCCTTGTGCAGCCGTGCTCCAGGGCCAGGCACTGCTTGTGGTAGATGCCGAGGACGTTGTCCGGCCAGCGGTCGAGCTTCCTGGTGTGCAGGAACTGGTTGGCCATCGTGTTGGTGACGGTCACGCTCAGCGTGTTCGTGCCCGCCTTCGCCGCGCCATTCAGATCGAGGCGGAACGGCTCCCAAGCCCGCCGCCCCAGGGGGACGCCGTTCAGGACGACCTCCGCCACGCCCCACACCTGGCCCAGGTCGAGCGTGGACGCGCGCTCCGCTTCCGGCCCACTGAGATCGAACGCCACGCGGTACTCCCCGTCACCGGTGAAGTCGTGGCCGAGCGCGCCGCTCCAGTCGCCGAGCGCGATGGGGGAGGCGTCTTCATGCACGTCCTCGACCTCGAACTCCTCGTCTCCGATCCGGAACGCACGCGTTCGCCGGCAGGTCCATCCTTCGTCGAGGGGTAGCCGATCCGGGCAGTGCTGAGCTGGCGCCCGCGCCACTGGTACGTCGTCGTCCGTGAACAGGAACACGTACGACTCGGCGAATCGCATGCGCAGCGGTACCGAGCACGTCCCATCCACATGGGCCGCGTCCTCCGGCGTGCTGCACGTGCCCGTCTCCGGATCGATCCGGATCACGGGGCGTGGATCCTTGAAGACGATCGTGGCGTCGGACGGCACCGCGTCTTCCTTGCCGACGCCCGAGCCTTCGTTGGTCAGGAAGTAGAGGGCGCCGTTCTTCAGGTCCCGCCTGCACACGCGCACGCCGGCATTCGCCGGACGCACGTCGACCAGAGGCTCCACGTGGCGCCCGTCGAGCTCGTCCATCTCGATCGAGGTGCTGCCGGCCGGAGCCCCGGACGCGTCGCCGTTGTCCACCCAGTACACCCTGCCGCCGGCGCCGATGAAGCGGGCCAGCTTCTCCCGCGAGGCGTCGCTCATGTGCCGGGTCCGCGACACGTACACGGTGTCGTACCGCATCGGCCCGGCCTGTAGGCATCCGTCGCGAGCGGTCGTCGCCTCGTCCTCCAGCAGGTCGTCGTCGATCATGTCGAAGTCGCACTGATGCTCTAGCAGCGTGCGCGCCAGAGTGTCGTTCGACCCGGCTACCCGGTCGAGCTCGGCGCCGCCGGCCCAGATGTCCCGCACCGGGAAGTAGAGGGCGGCGCGGATCGCCGGCCTGCCCAGGCTCAGCAGGTAGCTCAGCCGTGCCGTGTAGGCATGGTAGAGGTCCAGGTGGCGGAACAGCGGGTTCTCGCGCACGAACATCGGGCGGATGGAGCCCATGTAGTGGCCCTTCGTCGACAGCAGCGCTTGGCCGGAGATGAGCAGGTTGATGCCGCGCACGAACTGGAAGTCGGTGATCCACTTCATCTCCTCCAGGGTCAGCGCGCAGCCGTATGCCGAGAACGACTCCGTCCACGACCACGGCGTGCCGCGCTGATGCGCGACCGAGGAGGCGTACTTCGGAAAGTGGTGGTTGTCCGCGACCGGTAGCGAGCCCTCGACGGTGTCCCAGTGGACGGGCAGGACCGCTCGCCTGCCGGGATGGAGCTGCTTCCAGATGGTGTCCACGCCGGGGATGTCGTACTTCCTGAGGACGCGCATCACGTGGCCGAACCCGTACTTGCGCGAGCCGATGGTGAGGTCCTCGCCGCCGAGGTGGCCGATCGACCACAGGCCGTTCCGGGCAGACCACTCCTGGATCTGTCCGAAGAACGCCTCCGCGAACCTCCGTGACCACCAGTCGAAGTAGTCGATGCGGACCTGGGCCGTCGCCTCGTCCTCCTGGAAGATCGCCGGCAGGACGTCCCGGATGTCGTAGCCCTTCTGGGCCTGAAACGCGTCCGCCAGGTCGCCGGTCCAGGGCGGATTGTCCACGCGCGGCTCGTCGGAGACGACCAGCGGGATCGTGTCCCCGAAGTGCCGGCCCAGCACCCGCTTGTACGCCTCGTGGCTGCCGGCGATGAACGTCTTGGTGACCTCCGGGTGCAGCAGATCCGGGTACGAGGGGACGAGGGCTGTCTCGTGCCCGAGCCGGGCGAAATACAGCTCCGCTCCGTGCCCGGCGTCGAGCCGCTCCCCGGGGCCGAGGCGTCTGCCGCCGCCGTTCCCGCCGGGCTGGAAGGCCGCGATGCAGTCGTCGGGTACCCGGTCGAGCTCGCCCGGCGCGACATCCCGCTTCGCCAGGGTCTGACGAGCCCAGGCCGGGTGATCCCGGACGATGCGGCCGCAGTTGCCGCCGGAAGGCCATCCGCCCTCGTCGTACAGCCAGAGCTTCATGCCCCGGCGCCGCATCTCCACAACCAGGTCGTCGAGGATCGCCAAGTACTCCTTCGACAGGTACTCGGGCTGCAGGTTGGTCTTCATGGAATTCGGCCTGAAGTCCGCCGGAACCGGCAGGATCCAGATGTTCTTCGCACCCACGGAGTCCATGTCCCGAAGCTGCCGGAACAGCGCCTCCCGGTCCAGGACGTCGTTCCAGAACCAGAACAAGCCCGGCCAGTGGATGGCGTCCGGGGTTTCGAGCGCTTCGACGTCGAAGCGGGTCATCTCAGTCAGGTCGCGCACGCTGATCGTCTTCATTGAAACGTCTCCAGGGCTTGCCGGCCGGCCTCCGTCGTCCGGTACTTCTGTCGGCTGCTGGTAGGCTTGTCCGGGACATTCACTTCCAGCCAGCCGGCCTTGAGCAAGGCTTCAGGACCCGATTCCGGACTCGTCGACGTGCGCCAGGAGTTGTCGTCCAGTGGCCGTCAACCGGTACTGTTGCCTGCCGCTACGCGGTTTGTTGGGGACGGTTCGTTCCAGCAGGTTCATGGCGAGGTACTTGGCGATGGCCCGTTTGAAGTTGCCGGTTCGGCTGGCATAGCCGCTTGCCGCGAGAAGTTCCCGTCCCGTGGCCGGACGCTCCAAACACGCTCGGAGGACGGAGATCTCTCACTTCTGAAGTCCACCAGAGGGCTGGTCCGGGATCGGGCCGGCTTCATCTTGGGCCTCTTGTTCCGGATCTTGGGCCTCTTGGTTGGGCGTCGCAGCATCTCTTGCACGCAGAATCTGAGAGCTGGGCCTGCTCATTCTCGGGAGTTGCTCAGCGTGCCTGGCGAAGGTCGTGGTAACCCAGTGGTCGGAAACCTCGATCATCGGCTCCTCGACACCGTAGTCACGGCACTCCTGGCGAATGCGTCGAATCCCGCTGCCGATCTGCTCGACCATGCCCATGCGGCGGAACATCCCGAACAGCAGGCGATTGCGCGGTACGCTCTTGATCCCCAGGTCTTCCTCGCGCATCCCCGCGGGCAACCCGCCCGGCGTCACGATCTCCAGGCGGTCGTGGAATATGTACATCTGCACGTTGGCGGTCGACCGATAGTCCCGGTGTGCGATGGCGTTGACCAGCGCCTCGCGAATCGCGTCCTCGGGAAGCTCCAGGCGTTGATCCCTTCCGTGGACGTGCGGGATCAACGCCGTGTTCAGCTTGGCCTGGGCGTAGGCGATGCACTCCTCGTAGATGGAGTAGAGGTCGCCCGTGAAGTTCTTGAGGTCGAGGATGTGAGTCTTGGTCACACCCCGCAGCAGAGCGCACGTCACCGCAGCCTGCAGACTGTACCTGGTGACGTCCTCTGCCAGGAGCCATGCGCCGGCGTGCGTCATCTGCCCGTCCCTGAAGAGATGCAGGTTCTCCAGCGCGATCAGCGGCTCCAGGTCGTCGGGGATGCGAGCGCGCTCGGCGAAGCGCGACCATGCTTCCCGCGTCAGGTCGCGCTGCAGATCGAAGCGCGGGCAGGGCGTCTCGTCGAAACGGATGAGTCCTTCCTTGTAGAGGGACTCGCGGATCTCGTCGCGGGACATCTGCTGGCAGTTCGCGCCTTCGCCGAGGGCGGTCAAACTGGCCAGGTTGTGCTCGCTCATGCCGATCCGGTCCCTTGACGTACCCATTGGGCGTTATCGAGGTCGTTCTCGCAAGGCAGGGCTTTCGAAATGTTCGCGACCGACCACAGTCGCGTCGCCGGCTCTGCTACGTCATGCGTTCGGGCATCGACTCGCCGGCCTCTTCGCGGAAACTGGCCCAGACTGAGTCCATCGTGCTATCATTACGCGAGCGTTCTGGAGGCACCATGGGCAATCTGACAATCCGAAACCTGGACGATCGGGTGATTGAGCACCTCAAGGCGCAAGCCAAGACCAACCAGCGCTCGCTGGAGGGCGAGGTCCGCTACGTGCTCACGCAGCAGGTCGATCGGCGAGCTCGCATCGCTGACTTCCGCGATCGCGCGCGTGAGATCGCACGAGCGACGACCGGGACACCACAGACGGACAGTGTCACCCTGCTGCGTGAAGACAGGGGTCGGTGATACTGACCGTTGACGCGAGCGTCGTGGTCAAGTGGTTCGTGGATGAGCCCTTGAGCGAGGAGTCTCGGCTGCTCCTGGCCCATCGGCTCCATCTGCGCGCTCCGGCCATCCTGATCTCCGAGTTCGCCAACACCATCTGGAAAAAGGTCCGCCGAGGCGAGATAGCTGACTCAGGGCCGTATCTCGACGAGCTTGCATCCATTCCGGAGATCGTCGATCTCCTCCCCGACGCCGACCTGATCGAACGTGCCGCATGCATCGCCGTGGGAATCGGTCATCCGGTCTACGATTGTCTGTATCTCGCTTGTGCGGAGGCAACCGAATCGGCCGCGATCACGGCCGATCGGAAGCTCGCGCTGACAAGGCTGCAAGCCGATTGCCCGGTGTCGACGTCCGCTACCTCGGGATGCCGGAAGTCGCCCGCGACATCCAGACAGCGGCGACCGCCTTGATCATCAGCAAGAGCCGGCTGCAGGAACTGATTGCTGCCTACGGTGTCTTTGCCGCGACTCAGCAGCACGTTCTCACCGGCCTCCAGGACGAGAAAGAACAGCGTATGCGATTTCTGACATCCGAGGACCAGGACCTCTATCTGAGGACTCCCAGCAACCTTCGGCTACTCCGGCTGATTGGCGACCTCAGCGACGAAGAGCGCGTCGACCTGCTGGCGCTGGGCTGGTTCGGCGCCAAGCGATTCGACGATTGGCCGCGGAGTCTCGAACACGCCGCCAAGACGGTCTCGTTTACGCATGATGGCTACGTTGCCGGCTACGGGCAGCACTGGAAGAGTGGCTACGAGCGCTTGATCCACGGAGCACCGCTCAAGTGAACGAAGCAGCGAAACGCATCGTGGCGGCTCCCCAGAGTCCGTCGTGGTGCCCGTCATCGGTAGCGTCATGACGGCGGGCGAGTTCATCGCCAAGTGGCGCTCGTCGGAGTTGAAGGAGCGCTCGGCAGCTCAGGAGCACTTCATCGATCTGTGCCGGCTGCTCGGTGAGCCGACGCCGGCAGAGGCCGATCCGATCGTCGGGCACTACTGCTTCGAGCGCGGCGCGCGCAAGGATTCCGGAGGCGACGGCTGGGCCGACGTGTGGAAAGCGGCACTGCTTCGCCTGGGAGTACAAGGGGAAGCACGCCGACCTCGACTCCGCGTTCGACCAGCTCCGGCAGTACGCTCTCGCGCTGGAGAACCCGCCGTTGCTGATCGTCTCCGACAATACGCGCTTCCGTATCCGCACCAACTGGACCAACAGCGTCAGCGAGAACGCGGCCACGAACCGGAGGAGGTGGCGCACTTCGTCAACCGAGAGTGGCGTTCTGCAAGTTCGCCGAGGACGTTGGATTCCTCCCGCGCGCCATTCAGATCGAGGCGGAACGGCTCCTATACCCGTCTACCCAGAGGGACGTCGTTCAGGACGACCTGCGCCACGACCGATACCTGGCCCAGGTCGAGCGTGGAAGCGCGCGCCGCTTCCACGCTCGCCGAGCTGGAACTCCAGGGCGGATTGTCCACGCGCGGCTGACCGGCCCCGAGTTTCCCGAGGTCCAGGCGTCCGTCGCTGCTCCCGCCGGGATGGAAGGCCGCAATGCAGTCTTGGGCACCGGGTCGAAGTCGCCCGGCGCGACGGCCCGCATCGCCAGCGTCTGACGAGCCATGCCGGGTGCTCCCGGACGATGCGGCCGCAGTTGCCGCCGGAGGCCATCCGCCCTCGTCGTACAGCCAGAGCTTCATGCCCCGGCGCTGCATCGGCACCATAAGGTCGTCGAGGATCGCCAGGTGGTCTTCATGGAGTTCGGCCTGAAAATCCACCGGCACCGGAAGGATCCAGATGTTCTTCGCGCCCACGGAGTCCATGTCCCGAAGTTGCCGGAACAGCGCATCCCGCTCCAGGACGTCGTTCCAGAATCAGAACAAGCCCGGCCAGTGGTAAGGCGTCCGGAGTTTCGAGCGCTTCGACGTCGAAGCCGGTCATCTCAGGCAATCTCAGGGCGTCGTCCTCTTGCGCTCCCTAGCGGCTTGATGGGCTATCTCCCGAGCCGCTTGCGGATTTCGGCGAGGGAGATCGTCTTCTGTTTGCGCCGCTGGGCGTTCTCCTTCCCGAAGGACCGGCTCGTCTCGACCGCAACAGTCTCCCAGTCCGCACCGTCCACGCCGACCACGACAGCGACGGGCTGCCCGTCTCGCGTTATCACCACTTGGTCGTTCTGAGCCGTCTCCATTACGAGGCGAATCCGGTTCTGCAGCTCGCGCACACTGATCGTCTTCAGAGAGCATCGTCCGGTTCGCTAGTAGCGCGTATCACGGATGGCGCGCGCCTAGACTTCGACTACCTGTAAGCCCCACGGTGCTTTTCTTCGCACATGCGCATCCACTGGGTCTCGTCATAGACGTTTATAGTGTTTCCCGGCATCAACCGGATCGTCTCCATTAGATTTCTGTCGGCAGTCACGAGATTGCCCAACGTCGTACATTCGATGTAGTAGCCGTGATCATACGAATCGCCGCCACGATGTCTCCTGTTGCCAGCCGTGGCCCAATAGTGCTTCACGTACCAGCAGCCAAAGAACGCCCGCAAATGTCGACGAGCTGTAAAGTCGCGATCAGGTCCAAATCTCTCTTCTCCCCAACGCTGAACTAGCTGAGGAATACGGTCGCGATGGAGTCTCCATGTTCGCTTGATTTCAGCCGGATCATCGCCATACTCTTCCATCTGATGCCGAATCCAGTGGGACGCTTGGTTCAAGGCCGCTGCGTTGGCATTTTTTTAGTCTTTACCTGCTCGTCCAACTCCCTTATTTGCCCTTCGTCCCTTCTGATCGCGTTGAACGCCCTATGAAACATCTCGGTAGATTCCAACGCTAGGGAATAAGTAATGCCCGATCTTATGACTTCTGTTTCCTGTGTCACGAGTACATCCCATCGTTTCATTAGACGGCCCCACGTGCAAGACATATACCAGTCAATGATCGCGGAAAAACCGTCGCTGTCTTTCCTGTATAGTCCGCAGAGTTCTTTCAAGAAGGTCACGGACGCATGAGGAACGATGTTTGACCCGAGTGGTACCAATTGATCAAGTTTGTTCAGGCGGTGCATATGGGACACTACATTGAGATCGAAGAGTACCTTCATTGTCTGGCTACAACTCGATGGTACCCGCATCGAGGGTGTGACGTCCACCCGTGGGCCTAGTTCCTCCCGCGCATGTGCGACCCGCCCAGGCGCCACGGATGTGCACTGCGCGACATGCTCTGGATCCCCGAGTGATTGCGTCCGCTGCGGTGCTATGCGAAGAGTGGGATGGCGATTGCCGAGGTGTCGTCGATTCTCGTCAAGTAGCTGAGCCGCGTGTCCGAGCCGAGGATGTATGAGATTGGCGGACGGCTATTTGGCGAGGAGTTGCCGATCCGGACACGGCGTGTCGAGACTGGTCACGAGAGCCCTCGGCTACGTTACGGTGTCTTCGTTGAGCCCGTGGAGCGCAAAGGAATCAGGGGCCCGTGCTCTCCTGGCTTGCGATACGAGCCAGAAACCCTCATCTTGGCCGCGAAGTGTCATGGGGTTGAAAGGAGCTGCGTCCGGCGGGGTGGCGAACACGGACGACCCTCGCAGGTTCCCGCCGGCGGGGCGTATCGCATGGGCAAGAGCGTGACTGCGGGAAAATTCATCGCCAAGTGGCGCTCGTCGGAGTTAAAGGAGCGTTCAGCGGCCCAGGAGCACTTCATCGACCTGTGCCGGTTGCTCGGCGAGCCGACGCCTGCCGAGGCCGATCCGACTGGCGAGCACTACTGCTTCGAGCGTGGCGCGCGCAAGGATTCCGGCGGCGACGGCTGGGCCGACGTGTGGAAACGGCGCTGCTTCGCCTGGGAGTACAAGGGCAAGCACGCGGACCTCGACTCGGCGTTCGACCAGCTCCGGCAGTACGCGCTCGCGCTGGAGAACCCGCCGCTGCTGATCGTCTCCGACATGACGCGCTTCCGCATCCGTACCAACTGGACCAACAGCGTCAGCCAGACGCACGAGTTCGTGCTGGACGACCTCGCCGAAGCGTCGGTTCGCGACAAGCTCCAGTGGGCGATGTCCGATCCCGAGCGCTTGCGACCCGGTGAGAGCCGACAGACCCTCACCGAGCGAGCGGCGGCGGCCTTCGCGGCATTGGCACAGCGGCTGCGCGAACGCGGTCACGAACCGGAGGAGGTGGCGCACTTCGTCAACCGGATGGTGTTCTGCATGTTCGCCGAGGATGTCGGGCTGCTCCCGCGCCACATCTTCACGCGCATGCTGGAGCAGGCGCTGGGCCGCCCAGACCAGTTCGCCGGTATGGCCAGCAGCTTGTTCGGCGCGATGGCGACCGGCGGCTTGGTCGGCTTCGAGCCGGTCGCCTGGTTTGACGGCGGGTTGTTCGACGATGACACGGCTCTCGCCCTGAAGAAGCCCGAGATCGAGATCGCTCTCAAGGCAGCGGCCCTCGACTGGTCGGAGATCGACCCCTCGATCCTGGGCATGCTGTTCGAGCGCGGACTCGACCCGGAGAAGCGGGCGCAGCTCGGCGCCCACTACACCGACCGCGACAAGATCATGCTGATCGTCGAGCCGGTGGTGGTGAGGCCACTGCTCGCCGAGTGGCAGACAGCGAAGGCGGAGGTCGCCGCCTCTCTGGAGCGTTCGGAGGCGGCGAGGTCGAAAGCAGCACAGACGCGGCACCGCGGGCGAGCCGAGCGGCTGCTGGCCGAGTTCCTCGAGCGGCTGCGTCGCTTCACCGTGCTCGATCCGGCCTGTGGCTCCGGCAACTTCCTCTACCTCGCACTCCATGCGCTCAAGGACCTGGAGCACCGCGTGCTGCTGGAGGCCGAGGCGATGGGCCTGCAGCGGACCTTCCCGATGGTGGGTCCGGCGAATGTCAAGCTTCCCCACCGGCCGGGTCGGACCGGCGTTGGCATGGGAGAAACACGGACGCGGGCGTAGACTGGGACGAGTAATCTTGAGGGGGCGCGAAGTAGGCCGGCGCGTCACTGGAGTAGCGCCCTGCGGGGCGAACCCGTTGTCAAGCTTGGTCCCGAGGCCCGTGGCGTTGTCATTGGTGAGGGTCTGCATGCGGCGCAGTCGACGTGCTGATCCATCCCGGTAAGGAGAATGCTCAGTTTGTTCACGCCTCGGCCGCTCCGCTCATCCACAGGAGAGACTGATGGCACGACGCAACCGCAGAGGCAAACGGAGCGGCAAAGGCAATCGCTCGGCGCGACCGCAGCAGGTGCACCCCAACGCGGCAGGCTTGGACGTGGGCGCCACCGAGGTGTACGCGGCGGTGCTCGCCGAGCGCGACGAGCAGCCGATCCGATCGTTTGCGACCTTCACCCGCGATCTGCATGAGTTGGCCGATTGGCTGAGCGCCTGCGAGGTAGACACGGTGGCCATGGAGTCCACCGGCGTGTACTGGATCCCCGTGCACCAGATCCTGGAAGCACGCGGCTTCGAGGTGGTGCTGGTCAACGCCCGCCACGTGCGCTCGGTGCCCGGCCGCAAGAGCGACGTGTCCGACTGCGAGTGGCTGCGCTACCTGCACTCGGTCGGCTTGCTGCGCGGCTCGTTCCGACCGGCTGGCGAAGTGTGCGCGGTGCGCTCCCTGTTGCGCCATCGCGACGGCCTGGTCAAGACCGCCGCACGCAGCGTGCTGCATATGCAGAAGGCGTTCGATCAGATGAACATCCATGTGCATCACGCGATCTCCGATCTCACCGGGTACACGGGCTTGGCCATCACCGACGCCATCCTGGCCGGAGAGCGCGACCCGTCGCGCTTGGCGGCGCTGGCCCACCCGCGGATCAGAGCCAGCCGCCACACGTTGATCAAGGCGCTGGAGGGCGATTGGCGATCCGAACATCTGTTCACGCTCCGGCACGCACGCCAGACCTACGCTCACTACCAACAGCTTGTCAGCGAGTGTGACCAGGAGATCGAGGCTCGCATCCGCGCCTTTGAGCAGACGCACGAACCGCCGGCCGCGACCTCCATGGACCCCCAATCCCCGCAGGCGCCCTCGGAGCCGCCTGAGCCGACGGCGCAATCGTTCAACGTGCCCGCCCACCTCACACGGCTGTTCGGCACCGACCTGACCCTCATTCCCGGCATCGGCCCCACCACCGCGCTGGTCCTGTTCAGCGAGCTCGGCCCTGATCTGTCGCGGTTCCCGACCGCCTCGCAGTTCGCGTCCTGGCTGAACCTGTGTCCGCAGACCAAGATCACCGGCGGCAAGGTGATCAGCTCTCACACCGGTCCCGGCGTCAACCGCGCGGCGCAGGCGCTGCGCATGGCAGCCCAGACGCTCTACCGCAGCCACTCGGCGCTCGGAGAGTTCTTTCGCCGCAAACGTGCGCGCGTCGGCACACCGCAGGCGATCACCGACACCGCCCACAAGATGGCGCGCATCATCCACCACCTCGTGACCCGCCACGAACTCTACGATGACCGTATTCTGTTCGGCCAACAGCACCAGGACCGAAAACGCCATGAGCGCCGACTTCGCAATCAGGCGCGCGCACTCGGCTTCAACTTGGTCCCGGAGACTGCCTGATTCTGCTTGTTTCTAAGGAGGAGGGAATCGAGATCAACGCCTACGCGGCCGAGCTCGCCCGGGTGTCGGTGTGGATCGGCGAGATCCAGTGGATGCGGCGCAACGGGTTCTCCGGATCGCGCGACCCGATCCTGGAGCCGCTTGACAACATCGAGTGCCGCGACGCGATCCTGACGCGAGAGGGCGGCGAACCCGAGTGGCCGGAGGTCGATGTCGTGATGGGCAACCCCCCGTTTCTCGGCGGCAAGCTCCTGAACGAGAATCTTGGCGAGGACTACGTCGCCAGGATGTTTGCGGCGTACGACGGCCGTGTGCCGGCCGAAGCGGACCTGGTCACCTATTGGGTCGTGAAAGCAGGCGAGCACATGGGCGCCGGCAAGGCGCAGCGGGCGGGCCTCGTGGCGACGAACTCGATTCGCGGAGGCGCCAATCGACGAGCGCTGGGTGCCGCCATCGACGGGCGTCCGATCTACGACGCTTGGTCGGACGAGCCCTGGGTCATCGAGGGCGCGGCCGTGCGGGTCTCGCTGATCTGCTTCGCGGGACAAGGGGCCGTACCGGCACTGGAATCACGACTCGACGGTCGTCCGGCAGACCGGATCCATGCCGACCTGACCGCCCAGCGCGGGCGCACGGGGATCGACCTGACCACGGTCCAGCGTCTGCCGAGCAATGCCGGCGTTGCCTTCATGGGAGACACCAAGGGCGGTCCGTTCGACATACCGGGCGATGACGCGCGGCGATGGCTACAGCTTCCGGCGAACCCGAACGGGCGACCCAACGCCGACGTGCTCAAGCCGTGGATGAACGGGATGGACGTAACTCGGCGCCCCAGTGGCAAGTGGATCGTCGATTTCGGCTGGGAGATGAAGGAATCGGAAGCGGCTTTGTATGAGGAGCCGTACCGGCACGTGCAGGCGCATGTTCACCCGATGCGCCAACGAACCCGGCGCGAAGCCTACCGCGCCTACTGGTGGCGCCACGTCGAACCGCGTCAGGGCATGTGGAAAGCGCTTGCCGGTCTGCCCCGATACATTGCCACGCCAACGGTATCGAAGCACCGGCTGTTCGTCTGGCTGGACGCGCGCATCTGTCCCGACCATCAACTGATCGTCATCGCGCGGGACGACGACACGACTTTCGGAATCCTTCACAGCCGGTTTCACGAGGCATGGTCCCTCAGGCTGGGAACGTGGCTCGGCAAGGGCAACGACCCGAGATACACGCCGACCACCACGTTTGAGAGCTTCCCCTTCCCCGAGGGGCTGTCGCCCGATGTCCCCGCCTTGAACTGTTCTGATGACCCGCGCGCCATGGCCGTCGCGGAAGCGGCGCGAAGACTGGTCGAATTGCGCGACCGCTGGCTCAACCCTCCAGAGTGGGTAGAGTGGGCCGAAGAGCCAGCCCATGAAAAATACCCGCGACGTCCTGTCTCGCGGGATGAAGCCACGTCGGCCCAGCTCAAACGACGTACGCTTACCAACCTCTATAATGCTCGGCCGCAATGGCTCACCGATGCGCACGTTGCCCTCGACGCGGCAGTCGGAGCAGCTTATGGCTGGTCAGTCGAGATCTCGGATTCCGACGCTTTGAGCAAATTGATGGCGCTCAACGTGACGAGAACGCGGTTATGAGCGAGCAGCAGCCGCAACGGTGGAATCTATTGATTCCTTCGTCTTGAACTACGGATGCCTCCCCGGATCAGTGGCATAGACGGATTGAACATCTGGCCTCATCGAATCGGTACAGGGAAGAATGCTAGACCGAAGTTCCAGCGGCTGAAATCGGGGTCAACTCTTTTCTGTTTCGGTATTTGATGCCATTCGAACGGGGTCAAAATGTGCATGGTGTAGCCACTAATTAGGTTGACACGACCCTCGATATGTAGTATCTTCTCCTCGATGCCAAGTAGAAACGGAGCCGTCCACGTAGCCACAACCACCCGCCGCTACAAAGACAAGACCTATCATGCCCATCTCCTGCGCAGAACCTTCCGAGAAGACGGCAAGGTCAAGCACGAGACCCTCGGCAACATCTCCCACCTCCCCGCCCACGTCATCGATCTCATCCGCAGAGCCCTCAAAGGCGAGACCCTCGTCAATCCCGAAGACGCCTTCTCCTGCCTGCGCAGCCGCCCTCACGGCCATGTCGCCGCGGTCCTCGGCACCCTCAAGCAACTCGGCCTCCCTGCCCTCATCGCCCGTCCGGCCAGCCGCCTGCGCTCTCTGGTCATCGCCATGATCGTCGCCCGCGTCATCGACGCCCGCTCCAAGCTCGCCACCGCCCGCGCCATGCACCCCGAGAGCGCCGTGTCCACCCTCGGCCACCTGCTGGACTTGGACGAAGTCGACGAGAACGAGCTGTACCAGGCGATGGACTGGCTGGTGCAGCGCCAGCGCGGTATCGAGCAGCGTTTGGCCAAGCGGCATCTCAGCGACAACACGCTCGTGCTGTACGACCTGACCTCCAGCTACTTCGAGGGACACACCTGCCCGTTGGCGCAGCGCGGCCACAGCCGAGACGGCAAGAAGGGCACCGCGCAGATCGTGTTCGGACTGCTGTGCACCGCAGACGGTTGCCCGGTGGCCGTCGAGGTCTTCTCAGGCTCCACCAGCGATCCGAAGACCGTCGCCGCGCAGGTGGACAAGATCCGTGGCCGCTTCGGGCTCAAGCGGGTGGTCCTGGTCGGCGACCGCGGCATGCTCACCGGGGCGCGCATCCGCGAGGACCTGCAGGGCATCGACGGCATGCGCTGGATCACGACCCTGCGCGCGCCGACCATCCGCACGCTCATCGCCGCCGGTCAGGTGGCGCAGTCGTTGTTCGACGACCGGGATCTGGCCGAGATCAGCAGTCCTGACTTCCCGGGTGAGCGGCTGATCGTGTGCCGCAACCCGGTGTTGGCCGAGCAACGGCGGCGCAAGCGGCAGGAACTGTTGGCCGCCACCGAGCAGAAACTTGCCCCCATCGTGACGGCCACCCAGCGCGCCAAGGAGCCGTTGCGTGGCGCCGCCGCGATCGGCATGCGCGTGGGCAAGGTGATCAACCAGCACAAGGTGGCCAAGCACTTCGTCACCGTGATCAGCGAGGACTCATTCACGTTTCGGCGCGATCAGGACAAGATCGCCGAAGAGGAAGAACTCGACGGGCTGTACATCGTGCGTTCCAACGTGGAATCCGAGGTGCTCGACGCCGATCAGACGGTGCGCGCGTACAAGGACCTGTCCAAGGTCGAGCGCGCGTTCCGCAGTCTGAAGACGGTCGACATGAAGGTGCGCCCGATCTACCACCGGCGCCCCGATCGGGTACGCGCGCATGTGCTGCTGTGCATGCTGGCCTACTACGTGGAATGGCACATGCGCAGCAAGCTGGCGCCGGTGCTGTTCGACGACCACGACCCGCAGGCGGCCGCGCAGCAACGCTCCTCGGTGGTGCAGCCGGCGCAGCGCTCGCCGGCGGCGCGGGCGAAGGCGTCCAGCAAGCGCACCGCCGACGACCTGCCGGTGCACAGCTTCCGCAGCCTGATCAGCGAGTTGGGGACGCTGACGATGAACACCATGCAGGCGGCCGCAGACCGCGACACCTTTCAGCTCATGACCCAGCCGACGGCGCTCCAGCAGCGCTGCTTCGAGCTCCTTGGCGTCTCGCCTCGGATGTAGCCACGGACGGCATCTGACGTTTGCTGCTAATTACATGTATTCAAATGCCTTGCGCAACATCCTCTGTGGAACTTCGGCTAGATAGTGTCCTGTATCAGAAATGCGTTCGCAGTAAGTCTTGAGTGATTCGAGGATCTGGTCAGCGCTCTTGGTCCAGATGAACGGCTTCGGATCCTCGTTGTAGACCGTCAGATACTCCTCGATCGCCTCCTCAAGCTGCTTGGTGCTCCGGTGCGTGCCGCGTCGAATCTGCTGCTCAGTGAGCGCCGCGAACCAACGCTCCACCTGATTGATCCACGAGGCGCTCGTCGGCGTGAAGTGCAGGTGGAACCGCGGGCGGCGGGCCAGCCAGTCGTGAATCATCACCGTCTTGTGCGTCCCGTAGTTGTCGAGCACCAGATGAATGTCGAGTTCGCCGGGTACCGCCGTAAGCGACCGGTGAAACCAGCCCCTATGAAGCCGGCGGCGGACGCGCAGTCGGCAGGAGCGAGAGGTAGTCGGCGCGGGTGCGCGCGTGGGGCAGCTTCTCGAACAGCTCGCGCAGATACCAGTACGGCTCGCGCCGGTTGGCCTTGGCGGTCTCGATCAGGCTGTACAGGATCGCGCTCGCCTCGGCTCCGCGCGGACTTCCCGAAAACAGCCAGTTCTTTCGTCCCACCACGAACGGCCGGATCGCCTGCTCGCAGGCGTTGTTGTCCGGCCTCAACTGCGGGTGGTCCAGATAGCGGATCAGCTTCGGCCACTCGCTCAGCGCGAAGGCGACCGCCTTGCCGAGCGCCGAGCCGGGTAGCACCTGGTCGCGTTTGTCCTGCAGCCAGCCGTGGAACTTGGCCAGCACCGGCTCCACCTGTGCGCGCCGCGCGGCCACGAACCGCTCGGGGTCCTCATCGCGGTACTGGGACAGTTCCGACTCGGCGCGGTACAGCTTGGCGATGAACCCCAGCGCTTGCAGCGCCGAGCCGGCCCGGCTCGATACCTTGCCCAGCGCGTCGGCGGCCTCCTTGAACGCGCGCCGTACGTGCGCCCAACAGCCCACGTGCACGATGCCGGGCTGCGCACACGGGCGCGCGTAGCCGTCGTACCCGTCGGTCTGCACGTAGCCCTGGTAATCGCCGATGATCCCGAACGCCACCCGCGCGGCGCGGCTGGGCTCATAGCGGTACACCACCACCGGCTCATCAGGCGGGCCGCCGCGCGCCACCCATTCGTAGCTCGGATCGGTGTTGGCGCGCTCGTGCTCCTTGAGCACCTGCACGGTGGTCTCGTCGATCTGCAGAATCGGTCCGCAGCGCAGCTTGTCGAGCAACGCCTCCATCAGCGCCTGACAGGCGCCGGCGGCTGCGATCATCCAGTCCGACATCGTGCGCCGTGACAACTCCACTCCGAGGCGCGCGAACTGCCGCTCCTGCCGGTACAGCGGCAACGCGTCGCAGAACTTCGCCGTGGCGATGAACGCCAGCAGCCCCTCGGAGGCCAGCCCTTTCGGGATCAGCGCCGCCGGCGGCGGCGCGATCCGCACCGCCGGATGCTCTTCGTCGCCGGAGCCCTCGCAGTGATGACAGGCGTACTTGGGCCGCACCGTGCGGATCACCCGTACCTGCGGCGGGATCACGTCGAGCTTCTCGGAGGTGTCCTCGCCGATGCGCACCAACGCGTGGCCGCATGCACACTGCTTGTCCTGCTCGGGCAGGTCGATGACCTGCTCGACCCGTGGCAGCGCCTGCGGCAGCGGTCTGCGCCGCGGGCGGCTGCGAGTACTAGCAAGCACCTCGGCGGCCGCCTGATCCGGGGACGGCTCATCCTCGGGCGCTTGGTCCTCGGGGGATTCGCTGTCGGCGGCTTGTTCGATCTCATCGAACAGCCGGATCTGCAGCCGCTCGGCGGCGGTGAGCTGCTCGGTGCCGCGTCCGTACAGCTTGGTCTTGAACCACGCCACCTGTTCTTCGTAGAGATCCAGCTTCTTGTTCAGCTCCCGAAGTTTCGCGTCCAGCGCATCGTTCCTGGTGACCAGCTCACCGTTCTTCGCCGTCAGCTCTTGCTGTTCCAGGATCAGGCGGCGCTTGTCTTCACGCAGCGTATCGCGTTCTTCGGCGACCGCTGATGCGCTGGACATGTCGATACAGTAGCACGAAATACACCGATCGTGTCAACTCCGATCAGGCGATTTCCCGGTACGTAAGCTCCTCGTGACGGTGCCAGAAATCGATGCCCATCAGCAACAGCCGAAGCTCCTCGACGCCGATCTCCCGGCGCGCCTCGGCCGCCGTTCGCGGCCACGGAAACCGCCCCTTCTCCAGCCGCTTCATCCACAGACAGAATCCCGTCCGATCCCAGTACACCGCCTTCAGCACCCGCCGCTGCGCGTTGCAGAACAGGAACAGCGCCGTCTCGAACGGGCTGAGCTGCATCTGCTCCTGCACCACCAGCACCAGCCCGTTGATCTGCTTGCGCATATCGGTCGCTCCCGGCCGCACGAAGATCCGCGCCGCCCCCAGCTCCAGCCGGATCACCTCACGTCCTCCAGCGCCGCCAGCACCTCGCGCAGATGCCCGGCGCGCACCGACGGCCACAGTCTCAGCACGTACCGGTCGGCCACCACCAACTCGATGGCCGCTCGCTGCTCGGCGCCCACGTCGACCCCGGCCAGCGGCCCCAGTTCCACCAGCGGCTGACTCTCCGGCGCCGGCGGCTGCGCCACCTTGCCCGCCCAGCGGCACAGCGACCAATACGGCAGCCCGTGCCGCTCGCAGTACGCCTTCTTCGACAGACCGCTGCTCCGCCACTCGGCGACCTGTCGGCTCCAATACTCGCGTCCGCGCCTTTCGTTCATTTCGTCCCTCCTGACAGGGACGATCGCTTGCTACTTCAGCCCTCGTAAGGTGGGGTTCAGCGGACGCTTACGTACCGCCTTGTCGATGATGGTCAGGAACTTGCGGAACTCCACGGCTCGGTGGCGCCGGTAGCATTTGCCGATCACCGCACCGGTGGCCGCGTTCAAGGCCGCGAACAGCGATGTGGTCCCGTGCCGGCGATAGTCGTGCGTACGCCGTTCCGGAAGGCCCGGCCGCATGGGCAGCACCGGCTGCATGCGGTCAAGGGCTTGGATCTGCGCCTTCTCGTCCACGCACAACACGACCGCGCGCTCCGGCGGATGCAGGTACAGCCCGACGATGTCGCGTACCTTCTCGATGAACTGCGGGTCACGCGACAGCTTGTAGGTCTCATACCGATGCGGCTTCAAGGCGAACGCCCGCCAGATGCGACTCACCGTCGCCGCACTCAACCCGCACGCCTTTGCCATCGAGCGCGTGCTCCAGTGCGTGGCATCCCGCGGCAGCGACTCCAGGGTCGCGACGACCACGCGCTCCACCTCCTCGTCTCCGATCGTGCGAGGCGCTCCTGCCCGCGGCTCGTCCAGCAGGCCGTCGCAGCCCTTGCGCAGAAACTGCCGTCGCCACTTGCCGACCGTCGCACGCGTCGTACCGAGTCGACCGGCTATCTCCGTATCGCTCTTGCCTTCGGCGGACTCCAGCACGATTCGCGCCCGCAACGCGAGCGCCTGGGAGGTCTTGGAGCGTCTCAACCAGCGTTGGAGATCTTGCCGCTGATCCTCCGACGGCTCCGGAATCTGTCGCGTGTGGTGGTTCGCCATCGACCCTCCCTACCGGTCAACGATAGCACTCCCCACTCTTACTGGTCAAGCACTTAAGATACAGGACACTAGCACGCAAGACCCATGTGTTGTACTGATCTGAGTTCGAGTCCGCGTGGCACGCGTCGTGATTGTCTCAGCCAATGGCGACCATCTTTCTCCGTTGATACTTGGTCAGCGGATCAGTTGTATCGCAAATGTTCAATTCGTAGACGCACTTGACCTTCCCTCGTCCTTTTTGGAGTCTGAAGTTCATCTGCTGTGACATTATTCTTCGCAGTTTTTGATTTTCGATGTTCGTGAGTCGTGACAACAGATCGAGCACGGTGTCCGGCGATCGCTCTGGCGACAGATCAGTGATGTGGACGTCCTCGAACTCAACAAGAATCGGGCGTCCCGATCCTTGTAGGAGCTCGGCGACACTGGGCACTTCTGACAGGAGTTTGAGGGACGCGTCCTGATCAAACCGGGCAAGCTCGTCAACTGCGTTTCGGCAAAACGTGAGTAACTCTCCTCCGTACTCCGCGCCGCCACCCGCGTATCGCACCGCAGAGAGCTCACTCGGGGTCAAGTAGACTTCGCCATGTTGCCAGTTGCTATGCTCACTCTTCTGATTCAGGACATTGCAAATGTACCAGCAAGGGCTCTGACCAATCGCTTGAAGGGCGTCCCATGCGTCGCGCAGCAGGCGGAGCGCAGTGTGATGGTGTGGCCAGTTGCTTGGCGCGTGTCCTGGGCGGAAGGCGCTGAGGTAGTGACTAGACGTTCCATGGAAGAGAGGGAATGAGATAGCCTCATCGTGTGGCTGCATATGCCTTGAAGAGCCTCCGTTCACTAGTGTCGATGTGTCCGATCTGCATGGTGGGAAATCCGCCAGGAGATGTACGACTCTGTTGCACTGTACCCGATCTGAGGGCCGGCGCTTCTGAGCGCCCAAGGGCTTGGTGGGGGCACCGCGGTTAACGAGCGTGGAAGCCACGTGACGGCAGCGGTCAGAAGTTGGCGTGGGAGGAAGTCGGTGTGAGTGCGCGAACGATCATGATCCAGGGGACGGCGTCCGACGCTGGGAAGTCCGTCGTGGTCGCCGGGCTGTGCCGGGAGGCGAGGCGGCGGGGCATGCGGGTGGCGCCATTCAAGCCGCAGAACATGTCGAACAACGCCGCGGCCTGCGCGGACGGGGGAGAGATCGGGCGGGCGCAGGCGGTGCAGGCGCGGGCGGCCGGGCTTGCGCCGCGGACGGATTTCAATCCGGTGTTGCTGAAGCCGCAGACCGACCGGGGCTCGCAGGTGGTCGTGCACGGGCGGCCGGTGGGGATGCTGCACGCGTCCGACTACCGGGCGGGGCGGGCTCGGCTGATGGACGCGGTCATGGAGAGCTTCGGACGCTTGGTCGCCGAGTTCGACCTGGTGATCGTGGAGGGCGCCGGCAGCCCGGCGGAGGTCAACCTGCGCGCCGGGGATATCGCCAACATGGGGTTCGCGCGGCGGGCGGAGGTGCCGGTCTGTCTGGTCGGGGACATCGACCGAGGCGGGGTGATCGCGGCGGTGGTGGGGACCGGGGCGGTGCTGGATGCCGGGGATCGGGCGCTGATCGCGGGGTTCCTGATCAACAAGCTGCGTGGAGATCCGGCGCTGTTCGAGGACGGCGTGCGCATCATCGAGCGGCACACCGGCTGGCCCTGCTTCGGGGTGATTCCCTGGGAGCCGGCGGCGCTGCGGCTGCCGGCCGAGGACGCCGCGTCCCTGCCGCCGGCCGGTGACTCGCGAGGCGGTCGGGTGAAGGTCGCCGCGCCGGTGTTGTCGCGCGTGGCGAACTACGACGACGCCGATCCGTTGCGTCTGGAGCCGGACGTGGAGTTTGCGTTCGTGCCGGCCGGCCGGCCGGTCCCGCGCGACGCCGATGTGGTGCTGCTGTTCGGCACCAAGTCGACGATCGGCGACCTGGCGTTCCTGCGGGAGCAGGGGTGGGACCACGACATCCTGGCGCACGCGCGGGCCGGCGGGCGCGTGGTGGGCGTGTGCGGGGGCCTGCAAATGCTGGGTCGGCGCGTGCACGATCCGGCGGGGGCGGACGGGCCGGCCGGGTCGGCCGCCGGGCTGGGGCTGCTCGACGTGGAGACGACCATGCACGCGGAGAAGACGGTCCGGCCGGCGCGGGGGCGCTGCGCGCTGAGCGATGCTCCGGTGGCGGGCTACGAGATCCACACGGGACGCTCGGCCGGCGCGGATCTGGCGCGGCCGATGTTCCACCTGGAGACGGGCGAAGACGGGGCGCGCAGCGCGGACGGGCTGGTCGAGGGGACCTACCTGCACGGGCTGTTCGCGAACGACGCGTATCGGCGCGCGTGGCTGGGGCGTGTCGGGGCGGGCGCCAACTCATCCGTGCAGTACGAGGCGGCCGTGGATGCCGCCCTGGACGCGGTGGCGGACACGCTGTCCGTGGCGGTGGACCTGGACGCGCTGTTCGGGGCGGCGCGGCGGCCGAACGTGACTACCGGCCCAATTGTGTGAGCGGCTGCGCGTTCAGGGCGTTCAGCTCCAGGGCCAGCCCGGCGACCATGAGGTAGACGCGGCCGGCGCGGGCGGCGGCGAGCTGGTTCACACGGCCGAGCGCGTCGCGGTACGCGCGTCCGAGTGGCGAGGGCGGCACGACGCCCAGGCCGACCTCGTTGCTGATCACGATCCAGGGCGCCGTGGAGCGCTCGATCAGGGCGAGCAGCCCGCCGGCGGCGTCGAGGATCAGCTCCTCGGCGGCGGGGTCGTCCTCATGCCGGAGGAGCAGGTTGCTGACCCACAGGGTGAGGCAGTCGAGCACGACCGTGTCGTAGCGGCTCAGGATCGGCGCGGCCCTGCCGGCCGGGTCGAGCGGCTCTTCCAGGGTGTCCCACCCGCTCGGCCGGCGCTCGCGGTGGGCGGCGATGCGGCGGGCCATGTCCTCATCCAGTGCCTCTGCCGTGGCGATGAACAGCACACGGCGGCCGGCCTGTGCGATCCGTTCCGCGGCGGCGCTCTTGCCGGAGCGGGCGCCGCCGAGCAGCAGGATGAGCTCGCCGCTCAAGGCGCGGTTCCGAGGTGCGTGGTGTCGTTCAGCAGGTTGAGCGCCGCGGAGCCGTCGTCGTAGACGGTGACGGCGGACAGACCGCAGTTGTCGAACAGGAAGCGCTCCATGCTTCGGGACGGCAGTTCCAACAGGCGGACGATCGCCGCGGACAGCGATCCGCCGTGCGCGATCACCAGCAGGTCACCGTCGTCGCCGCCGTGGCGCTCCAGCAGGCCGTCCACGCCGGCCGCGACCCGCTCGTACAGTTGCCGCTCGCTCTCGCCTCCCGGAGTCGCGGCGGTGTCGTCGCCGGTGAACAGCGTTGCGTAGCGCTCCGGGTCGCGCGCCTCCATCTCGGTGAAGATCATGCCTTCCCATTCGCCGAAGCCCCGCTCCCGCAGCGCGGGCAGGGTGACGAGCGGCACGTCCCGGCCGCGCATGATCGGCTCCGCGGTTTGCGTGACGCGGCGCAGGTCGCTCGCGTACACGGCCGTGAAGGGCATGTGCCGCAGGCGCGCGGCGATCGCCTCTGCCTGCGCCAGTCCCTTGTCGTTGAGCGGCACGTGCAGTTGGCCCTGCGCGCGGCCCTCCACGTTCCAGTCCGTTTCACCGTGCCGTACCAGAAACCATCTACCCATCGCTCTTCGCCATAGCCTCCTGCATCGCGCCGGCCAGCCGCCGGCAGTCCTCCAAGCGCCGGACTCCGATGCGCACGTGCTCCGGCAGCCCGAACGAGGCGCAGTCTCGCACACACACGCGTTGCTCCCGGAGCAGCCGTGCACGGGCCGGGAAGGTTCCACCGCGCAGTACCAGGTTGTCCCCAGGCTATCCCCAGATCAGTCCACGGACGGCGGCCACGGTGATGGCCGCCGGCGCCGCGAGCAGGGCGACGCCGTATACCAGCCGCGCGGCGGTCCCGACGTCGTGCCAGGACGGATCGCGGAAGCTGTCGCCGATGCGGTAGTGGCCGGTCTTTTCCAGGGCGACGCCGAGGAGGCCGCCGCAGACGGCGATCGTCCAGCCGGCGTTGGGGCTGGCCGTGCGCCGGTGGTCCCGCCGGGCGATCTCCCAGCCGCGGCGTGCGGGCAGGCGGTGGAGCGCTCCGGCGGCCAGCATGAGCAGCGCGGCGAGCCGCGCCGGCAGCAGGTTGGCGAGGTCGTCCAGCCGGGCCGATGCCTTGCCAAGGTGCTCGTAGCGGCCGCGATAGCCGATCATGCTGTCCAGCGTGTTCAGGGCCCGGTAGGCAACGGCGCCCGGCAGACCGAACAGCGCGAACGCCAGCCAGGGAGCGACGTAGCTGTCGGTCGTGTTCTCGGCGGCTGATTCGATCGCGGCCATCGCGACCTGGGGGCCGGTGAGAGAGAGCGCGTCGCGGCTCACAAGGTCCCGGAGGCTGTCGCGGGCGCGGCCGAGGTCTCCGCTCTGCAGGGCGTCGCGCGTCCCGGCCACGGCGCGGCCCAGCCCCTTGACCGCGAACGTCGTCTTCAACAGGGCCGCCGTGCCGAGCAGGTAGGGGAGGGGACCGGCCGCGCGCAGTGCCGTCGCGGCGAGCCAAGCCAGCGCGCCACAGGCGGTCGGCACCAGCACCGCGATGCCGAGCCCGGCCGCCAGCGAGGCCGCAGGTCGGTCCGCCGGCGGAGAACGGCGCTCCAGGAACGCGATCATCCTGCCCATCCACACCACGGGATGAAGCGCGGCCGGCGGCTCGCGCCATGCCAGGTCCAGCGCCACCGCCAGCAGCAGCGCGCCGGCATCCAGGCCCCATTCGCCCGGCCACGGTGAAAGCGCCATTCCGATCTATCCCGCGAGCACGACCACGGCGAGTCCCAGGACGGCCACCTCGGCGATCTCGTTCACCGCGCCGTAGATGTCGCCGGTCACCCCGCCGAGCAGCCGGGTCGCCCACGCGCCGACGGCCCACGCGACCCCGGCGGCCAGCGCCCCGAGCGCCAGCCCCGGCAGCCCGGTCAGGGCGAGGGCGGCCGCGGCCGCAAGCAACAGGCCGGCCCGCGGGCGCCGGCCATCGTCACTCACGAACGGCGTGCCGAGCCCCTCGCGCCGCGCGTATGGGAACCACTCCATGACCAGCACCATCGCCGCGCGCGACAGGCACGGAAACACGATCAGGACGCCCGTCCGGTACCCGCCCGGCAGCGCGGCGAGCGCCGCCAGCTTGACCAGCAGCAGGCAGACCACGCCGACCACGGCGAACGCGCCCACGTGGGGATCGCGCAGGATCGCAAGGCGCCGCTCGCGGTCGAAGCCGCCGAGCAGGGCGTCGCAGGTGTCCATGAAGCCGTCCAGGTGGAGGGCGCGGGTGAGGGCGGCCAGCGTGGCCAGCAGCAGGGCGCTGTTCAGAAGCACCGGCAGGTGCAGCGCGCGCAGGGCCAGGTCGAGGAAGGCGAGCATTGCCCCCAGCAGCAGGCCGACCGCCGGGAACCAGGCAGGGGCGCGCGCGAGCGCGCCGGCCGCATCGGGAGGCGAGGCCGCGTCACGCGGTGAGACCGGCAGGATGGTCAGGAAGCCGATCGCGGCTCGGAATGAGGCCAGCAACCGAGGGAGGCTCATCGCGAATCCGAGACGCCGGCCTCCGCGAAGGTGGCCATCTCCGCCAGGCACGCGGCCGCGGCCCTGACGATGGGCAGGGCCAGCAGGGCGCCGGTGCCCTCGCCCAGCCGCATCTCCAGGTCGAGCAGCGGGTCGAGGCCGAGGTGCGCCAGCACCACGCGATGGCCCGGCTCGGCGGAGCGGTGGGCGGCGATCAGGTAGTCGCGCGTCGACGGGCACAGGCCGCAGGCGAGCAGGGCGGCGGCCCCGGAGATGAAGCCGTCCAGTACCACGGCGCGGCCCCGGCAGGCGGCGCCGAGCACCACGCCGGCCAGCGCGCCGATCTCGAATCCGCCCACCCTGGCGAGCACGCCGAGCGGGTCACCGGGATCGGGCGCGTTGGCAGCGAGCGCCCGGCGGACCACCTCGACTTTCCGGCGCAGCTCCTCCGGCGAGCGCCCGGTACCCGGCCCGGTGGTGTGCTCCGGCGCGGTGCCGGTCATCGCGGCGGTGATGGCGCTCGCCGCGGTGGTGTTGCCGATGCCCATGTCGCCGGTGGCGATCAGGTCCGCGCCCGCGTCCGCCGCTTCGGCCGCGAGCTCCACACCGGCCTCCAGGCAGCGCTGCGCCTGCTCCCGTGACATCGCCGGCCCGCGGCTGATGTCGCGGGTGCCGCGTCCGGCACGCACGGAGCGAAGGTCCGGATGACCCGGCAGGGCGTCCGCGTCGATGCCGGCATCGGCCACTATCTGGCGCACGCCGAGCAGGCGCGCCATGACGCTGACCGCGGCGCCGCCGGCCAGGAAGTTGCGCACCATCTGCGCGGTGACCGCCTGGGGATAGCCGGTCACGCCCTGCGCGACCACGCCGTGGTCACCCGCGGCGACGATCACCGCCGAGCCGTGGATGGCGGGCCGTTCGGTGCCGAAGATACCGGCGAGTTGGATCGACACCTGCTCCAGCCGGCCCAGGCTGCCGGGCGGCTTGGTCAGGGTCCGGTGGCGCGCCTCGGCGCGCCGCATGGCGGCGGCGTCCGCCGGACCGATGCGCTCCAGGGTCTCGGCCAGCGTCATGGCCCGGCCATCGTCATCGCTCGGCCCGGGCCGGCGTCGGACCCATCAGACGCACGTGCGGCATGCCGGTGTCGCTGTCGTGCTCGACCACCGCCTCCACGCCGAACACTTCGCGGAAGCGCTGCAGCGTGAACACCTCGGCCGGGGTGCCCTCGGCCACGACCTGGCCGTCCGAGATCAGCGTCAGCCGGTCGCAGTAACGGCTGGCCAGCCACACGTCGTGCAGCGCCACCACCGCGGCGACCTCGCCCCCTGCCACCTCGGACCGCAGCGTCTCCATGGCGGTGAGCTGGTGCCGGAGGTCGAGGCCGGCCACCGGCTCGTCGAGCAGCAGGACGCGCGCCTGCTGCGCCAGCGCACGGGCCAGCAGCACCCGCTGGCGCTCGCCGCCGGAGATCCGGTCGAGCTGGCGGTGCTCGAACCGCTCGGTCTCGGTGCGGGCCATCGCCGCCCGCGCGATCCGCCGGTCGTCGGCTCCCTCCAGCGCGAAGCGGCTCAGGTGCGGGTAGCGGGCCATCAGCACCGTCTCCAGCGCCGTGAACGGGTGGGCGGCCTCGTGCTGCGGCAGATACGAGATATGCCGCGCCCGCTCCCGCGCCGGAAGCTCGGACAACTCGGCCGCTCCCAGCCGGACCGAACCGGCGCCGGGGTGCAGCACGCCCGCCATCACCCGCAGCAGGGTACTCTTGCCGGCGCCGTTCGGGCCCACCAGTCCCGTCACCCGGCCGGCGCGCGCCGCGAACGACACCGATCGGAGCACGGGGGTTCCGCCAAGGCTCACGGACACACCGCGCGCCGCCAGCGCATGGCCGGCCGTACCCAGGGTCACGACCCTCCGTGGGGTTCGAAGTCGTT
The DNA here is from genome assembly GCA_965208175.1 of Spirochaetia bacterium. GTDB lineage: Bacteria > Spirochaetota > Spirochaetia > SZUA-6 > Bin103 > CATQHW01. The sequence continues at coordinate 2,307,744 of CBDBOG010000003.1, forward strand.
GAAGGTCACGTTCGCGAACCGGTCCGGGTAGAGCAGCCGCGCCGTCTCCTCGATGCCGCGCACGTTCCAGTGCGACAGCGTCGTGTAGTGGCGGGGATCGGCGACGATCACCTGTTCGTTCGCGATCGCCGGCACCTCGGCCAGCGCGCGGGCGTCCAGCAACTCGTCGCGCAGGTCGGTGCCGCCCGAGTCGGCAGGCTGCGTGATCAGGATCACGTCCGGGTTCATGGCCGCGATCGACTCCACGCTCACCGACTGGTGGCCGGCGATGCCGGCGCGTGCGGCCGCGTTGACGCCGCCGGCCGTCTCGATGATGCCGCCTTCGGTCGAGCCTTCGCCGGCCGCGCTGGTGGTCTCTCCCCAGCGGGCGATGGACAGCACCGAGAGCCGGGACGGGTCGCCGGGCGCGGGCACCCGCTCGGTGACCACGGCCAGGCGGCGCTCGATCTCGGCGACCAACTCCAGCGCACGCTCCTCGACCCCGAGCAGATAGCCGAGCAGCAGGATGTTGGGAATGTTGCCGGCGGCCGAGCTCTCCAGCGCCGAGCGCACCACCGGCACGCCTGCCTCCTTGATCAGGGCGACCAGGTCCGCATTGGTGTACTTGGAGACCACCACGATGTCGGGCTTGGCGGCCAGCACGTTCTCGACGCCGCGCTTGACGGTGTGCATGCCGGCCACCTGATCGGCGACGTTGGAATAGGTCGGATCGGCCGTGAACGGCCCCACGCCCGCGAACCGGTCGTGCGGCACCAGGGCGAGCAGCATCTCGTCGTGGCCGAGGGACAGGGCCAGTATCCGCTGCGGCGGCGCATCCAGGCTGACCACGCCTTCGGTGGTCTCGACCGCCCGCGGCCAGCCGCGGTTCGCCACGTCGACGATGCCCGGCACCGCCGGGTAGTCGGGCGGCGTCTGCGCAGCCGCGTCCAGCGCGAACGCCGCCAGCAGTCCGGCGGCGGCGATCCGTACGATCTTCTTCAAGATATCCATGATTCCTCCATGCATGGTTTTGGGTTCGCTACAGCAGTCCTGCCCGCGCCTTGTGGCGGGCCAGCAGGAACAGAAAGAACGGCGCTCCGACCAGAGCGGTGATGATGCCGACGCGCACCTCGGCCGGCGCCACGGCCAGCCGGGCGACGGTGTCGGCCGCGAGCAGGAACACCGCGCCGCCGAGCGCGCTCAGCGGGACCAGCACGCGGTGGTCGGCGCCGGTGATGAGCCGCAGTGCATGCGGAACGATCAGCCCCACGAACGCGATCGTGCCGGAGAACGCCACCGCCGTGCCGGTGATCAGCGACGCGGCCAGCAGCAGGACCGTGCGGGTCAGCCCCACGCGCACGCCGAGCGCGCGCGCTTCCTCCTCGCCGACCATGAGCAGGTTCAGGTCGCGCGACAGCAACACCGCGACCGCAAGGCCGGCCAGCACGAGCGGCGCGGCCAGCCGGACGTGCGTCCAGCGCGACGCGTCCAGGCCTCCGGCGAGCCAGAAGATCATCTCGCGCTGGGCGCCGAGGTCGGCGGTGAACAGCACGATGGCGGAGATGATCGCGGCCAGGAACGCGCTCACCGCCACGCCGGACAGCAGCAACGCCGCCATCGAGAAGCGGCCGCCGGCCGAGGCGACCGCGAACACCAGCGCCAGGGCGCCGGCGGCGCCCGCGAAGGCCATGACGGGCAGCGCCAGCGGCGTCGCCGCCTGGGCGCCCAGGGCGATCGCCACCACCGCGCCCAGCGCGCCGCCGGTGGACACGCCGATGATGCCGGGATCGGCCATCGGATTGCGGAACAGCCCCTGCATCACGGCGCCGGCCACGCCCAGGGCGGCGCCGACGATCAGCGCCAGGGTGATGCGCGACAGCCTGATCGACTCGACGATGGCGCGCTCGGCGTCGGTGGCCTCCAGGATGCGGATGCCGATCTGCTCCAGCAGGATGGCGGCGGTGTGGGAGAGCGGGATGGCGTAGGGGCCGACGGCCGCGGCCGTGACGATCAGGGCCGCGGCGACGGCGGCCAGCAGCGCACCGCCGCCCGCCAGCCGCGCGACGACCGGCGACCGTGATCCGTTCGGCGAGCGAATCGCCTCTTTTCCCCGCACCAGAGCTCCTTCGCCGCCCTGCGTCCGGGGTTCGCCGCCGAAACGGACCTGTCCCGCCTGGATGGGGGACAAGGCTCGACCTGAGGCGCTCCCTGAGCGGAGAGCGGCCACTCAGCCTTGCCCGGCAGGTCTCCTGGCTCCCGGATCATCGCCTGTCCCGCGCCTTCCCATCCCCGTCCATGGGGACAGTGGCATCAAGCGGGCGGCTTGCCGGTCACAGTGGCGCCACCGCAGCGGATTCTCACCGCTTTCCCTGTTCGGCCTTCGCTTCCGAAGGCACCGGGCAAAGTCTGCCTTTCGTGACTGTTCGCGGCTGAGCCTAGTGGGCCCGCGCGACCGGTGTCAAACGAGGGTCAGGAGGCCTTTTTCTGCCGCGTGGTGCGCTTGCTGCCGGCCGCGCTCTTGCGCCGGTTCGCGCCTCGCGCCGGGCGCTTGGCAGGTCCGCGCTCGCGGCGAAGCTGCAGCAGCTCGGCGGCCCGCTCCGGCGTGATCGTCTCCACCGCGTCGCCGGTACGGAGCGAGGCGTTGGTCTGGCCGTCGGTGACGTAGGGGCCCCAGCGGCCCTCCTTGATCACCATGGGCTGGCCGGTCGCGGGATCGTTGCCCAGCTCGCGCAGCGGCGGCTGCGCAGCGGCCTGACGGCGGCGTCCCTTCGGTTGCGCCAGGATCGCCAGGCACTCGTCCAGGGTGATGGTGAACATCAGCTCCTCGGATTCCAGCGTGCGGCTGTCCGACCCCTTCTGGATGTATGGGCCATAGCGTCCGTTCTGGGCGGTGATCGGCGTGTCGTCGGCGGGGTCCGTCCCGACCGTCCGGGGCAGCGTCAGCAGCTTCAGGGCATCGGCCAGTTCGATGCTGTCGAGGGTCATCGACCGCAGCAGCGACGCGGTCTTCGGCTTCTTCTTGCCGGTGTCCTCGGCGGTGCCGACCTGCACGTACGGTCCGAAGCGGCCGGCGCGGGCGATCACCGGCAGGCCGGTGTCCGGATCCTCCCCGAGCACGCGGTCGTCGTCGGGCTTGTCGATCAGCTCCAGGGCCGCCTCCACGGTCAGCTCGTCGGGGGGGATCTCGCCCGGGATGGTGGCGCGCTGCGGGCCGCGCTCCACGTACGGTCCGAAGCGGCCCACGCGCGCCACGATGCCGGAGCCGCTGCCGTCGGTGCCGATCGCCACGGAGTTCACCTCGCGCGCGTCGATCAGGCCCAGGCGGTCGGACACCATCGCCTTGAGGCCCGGAGCCTCGGGCCCCGCCGCCTTCGCGCCGGAGTTCCCGCCGTCCGGCGCGCCGTCGTCCGCGGGCGCGGGCACTTCGGCGCCGAAGTAGAAGCGGCGCAGCCACGGCTGCACGTCCTCGTCACCGGTGGCGATGCTGTCCAGCTCGTCCTCCATGCGCGCGGTGAAGGTGTAGTCGACCAGGTCGGAGAAGTGCTGCTCCAGCAGGCGTACCACCGAGAACGCGGTGAAGGTGGGAACCAGCGCGGTGCCCCGCTTCCAGACGTAGCCGCGGTCCTGGATGGTGTTCATGATCGACGCGTAGGTGGACGGCCGGCCCACGCCCAACTCCTCCAGCCGCTTGACCAGCGAGGCTTCCGTGTAGCGGGCGGGAGGCGAGGTCTCGTGGCCGGCCGGCTCGAGCCCTTCGAGGCCGAGCCGGTCGCCCTCGGCGACCGCCGGCAGCGGCCGCTCCGTATCGCCGCTCGCCCGCGCCGCGGCGCCGCCCTCGGCGTCGGTGCCCTCGGAATACACGCGGCGGAAGCCGTAGTGGCTGATCGTGGTACCGGCCGCGGTGAACTCGGCGTCGCGCCTGTCGGCCGCCGCGCCGGCCACCCGCACCTGCGCCGTGCTTCCGATGGCGTCGGTCATCTGCGAGGCGACCGTCCGCTTCCAGATCAGCTCGTAGGCCCTCGCCTCGTCGCGCGACAGGGAGCCGCGCAACTCCTCCGGGGTGCGAAAGCGGTCGCCGGCCGGCCGGATCGCTTCGTGCGCCTCCTGGGCGTTCTTGACCTTCTTGGCGTAGCGGCGCGGCGAGTCCGGCAGGTAGTCGGCCCCGAATCGCTGCGCGATGGCGTCGCGCGCGGCGGTCAGGGCGGCCTGCGAGAGCGTCGTGCTGTCGGTGCGCATGTAGGTGATGTAGCCCTTCTCGTACAGCGACTGCGCCACGCGCATCGCGGCCGTGGCCGACATGCGCAGCTTGCGGCCCGCTTCCTGCTGGAAGGTGGAGGTCATGAACGGAGCCGCCGGCCGCCGGCGGTACGGTTTGCGCTCCACGCTGCGAACGCGGAACTCCGTTTCCTTCAGCCCCTCAGCGAGCGTGCGGGCGGCGCTCTCGTCCAGGTGGACGGTGTCGGGCCGCTTGAGCTCGCCCGCCCGGGTGAAGCTGGAGCCGGCGGCCACCGGCTTGCCGTCCAGGGTGGCGAGCCCGGCGCTGAAGTCGCGCGGCGCATCGGCGTCCACCGGACCGGTGACGCCGAAGGTGGCGGTCAGGCTCCAGTAGCGGGCCACCACGAACGCCATGCGCTCGCGCTCGCGCTCGACGGCGATGCGGGTGGCGACGCTCTGCACGCGGCCGGCCGACAGGCGCGGCTGGACCTTCTTCCACAGCACCGGGGACACCTCGTAGCCGTACAGGCGGTCCAGGATGCGCCGCGCTTCCTGCGCGTCCACTAGGCGGCGGTCGATGTCGCGCGGCTCGGCGATCGCCGCTTCGATGGCCGGACGGGTGATCTCGTGGAACACCATGCGCTTCACGTCCATGCCCTTCGGGGGCTTCAACTCCTGGTAGAGATGCCAGGCGATCGCCTCGCCCTCGCGGTCCTCGTCCGTGGCCAGGTACAGAACGTCGGCGCTGGCCAGCAGGTCCTTCAGCTTGCGGATCTGCTTTCGCTTGTCCGGCGGCACCACGTACAGCGGCTTGAAGCCGTTGTCGACGTCGATGCCCAGGCGCGCCCACGGCTGCTGCTTGTAGCGGGCGGGGACGTCGGCGGCGCTGCGCGGCAGGTCGCGGATGTGGCCGATCGACGACTCGACCACGAAGCCTGAGCCCAAAAAGCGGGCGATGGTGTTGGCCTTGGCCGGCGACTCGACGATCACCAGGGCCTTGGCGGAGGTCTTTGGCACGGGCAGAACATACGGCCCGGCCGCCGACCGTTGTCAAGCGAACCGGGGAGCCGGCTCAGAGCGCGGCCAGGGCGGTGTCCTCGATCGCCTGCAGCGGGGTGAAGTCGCGCTGGTTCTGGAACCAGGGGCGGTCGCCGTTGGTGCAGGCGTTGCCGCACGCGTTGTAGATCAGGTACAGGATCGCGCGCCGCCACGGCGAGATGTTGTTGGCCGAGCCGTGGATGAGGTTGCAGTCGACCAAGGCCACGGTGCCGGCGCCGCCGATCAGCGGCTCGATGCCGTTCTCGTCTGCAAGCCGCGCCACGGTGTCCCGGTCCAGCTCGTACAGCGAGTAGCCCTTCGCGTCGCGGTGCAGCTCGACCGACTCGATGAACCCGTGGCGGTGCGAGCGCGGGATCACCAGCAGCGGCGAGCGCGCGACCGGGCAGTCGTCGATGAACACCGACGCCATGATGCAGTCCGGCCGCTCCATGCCGTCGACGCGCTGCCAGGCGCTGTAGTCCTGGTGCCAGTCCCAGCGGGCGCCGGAGCCGAAGCCCTCCTTGGGGTTGAGCCGGCTCTGGTGCAGGTACACCTCGTCTTCCAGCAACTGCCGGCACGGCGCAAGCAGCCGCGGCAGCAGCGACAGCCGGCGGAACGGCTCCGAGTAGAGGTGCGTCCCGAACACCAGCCGCGCGGCGGCCCCGTCCTGCTCGCGGATCACCTCGGGCCCGGTGCGGGCCATGACCTCGGGCAGCGCGGCGCGCAGCGCCTCCGCCTCCGCCGTGTCAAGGAGTCCCTCGAACAGCAGGTAACCGGTCTCCCGGTACTGCCGGATCTGGTCTTCGCTCAGCCGCACGAGTACATCTTACCGGAGTACCCTGCACCCGCGATGCACCAGGAGCGATGCCGATGAGCGGACACGCCGCCACCACAGCACCGCGCGGCCGCAACCCCGGAGCGCTGGACGGACCGAACAAGGCGCGCCCGTCGGTGTCGCGCGCCAGCCTCCGCCGGGTGCTGGCCACCATCATCTGGCCGCGGCGCTGGATGCTGCTGCTCGGGCTGGTCCTGATCGGCGTCAACAAGCTGGCCGGGCTGGTGCTCCCCTGGTCGTCCAAGGTGCTCATCGACGACGTCATCGGGCAGCAGAACACCTCGCTGCTGCCGCTGCTGCTGGCCGGCGTGGGCGGCGCCGTGCTGATGCAGGCGGGCAGCTCGTTCCTGCAGACGCGGCTGCTCAGCGTGCAGGCGCAGCACCTGATCTCCATCCTGCGCGCGCGTGTGCAGCGCCACCTGATCCGCCTGCCGGTGGCCTTCTTCGACGACAACCAGACCGGGGCGCTGACCTCGCGCGTGATGAGCGACGTGGAGGGGGTGCGCAACCTGATAGGCACCGGGCTCGCGCACCTGGTCGGGGGCGCACTGACCGCCGTGGTGGTGATGATCCTGATGCTGCGCATCAGCGTGCCGATGACGCTGTTCACGCTGGTGCCGATCGCCCTGTTCGGCGCGCTGTCGGGCCGGGCCTTCCGGGCGATCCGCCCGGTCTTTCGCGAACGCGGCGCCATCAACGCGGAGGTCACCGGCCGGCTGACGGAATCGCTGAGCGGCATCCGCGTGATCAAGGGCTTCCACGCCGAAGCGCATGAAGACGAGGTCTTCTCCCGCGGCGTGCAGCGCATCTTCCGGAACGTGCGCAAGTCGCTGACGGCCACCAGCATGCTGACCAGCGGCGGCGCGCTGATCATGGGGCTCTCCGCGGTGCTGATCATGGCCGTGGGGGCGTCCCTGATCCTGCGCGGCGCCATGACCGTGGGCGACTTCGTCTCCTTCAGCCTGTACCTGGCCGTGATGGTCGCGCCCGTGGTGCAGATGACCCGCATCGGCACCGAGATCACCGAGGCGTTCGCCGGCCTGGACCGCACGGAGGAGCTACTGGCCAATCCGCCGGAGGGGCACGAGCCGGACCGCACCGTGGCGCTGCCGCGCGTGCAAGGAGACATCGTCTTCGACGGCGTCTCCTTCGGCTACCGGGAGGACCAGGCGGTGTTGCACGGCGTCAGCCTGCGGGCGGCCGCGGGCACGATGACCGCGCTGGTGGGCACCTCCGGCTCCGGCAAGACCACGATCGCGGGACTCGCCGCCTCCTTCCTGGTCCCCGATACCGGCACCGTCACCGTCGACGGCCACGACCTGACGACCGTCACCCTGGACAGCTACCGCAGCCAGCTCGGCGTGGTGCTGCAGGACGAGTTCCTGTTCGAGGGCACCATCCGCGACAACATCCTGTTCGCGCGCCCGGACGCGAGCGAGGAGGCGCTGCGGCGGGCGGTGCGCGCCGCGCACGTCGACGAGTTCACCGACCGCTTCGACGACGGGCTGGAGACGCTGATCGGCGAGCGCGGCGTCAAGCTGTCCGGCGGCCAGCGGCAGCGGGTGGCGCTGGCGCGCGCCATGCTGGCCGACCCGCGCGTGCTGATCCTGGACGAGGCGACCTCCAACCTGGACACCGAGAGCGAGGCGCTCATCCAGCAGAGCCTGGCCGAGCTGATGGTCGGGCGCACCACGCTGGTGATCGCCCACCGGCTGAGCACGATCCGGCGCGCAGACCAGATCCTGGTGGTGGAGGAGGGCCGCATCGTCGAGCGCGGCACCCACGACCAGCTCATCGCCGCGGACGGCCGCTACCGCACGCTCTACGAGTACCAGGCGCGCATCTGACGGTGCCCGGCCGGACGCTCAGGCGGCGCGGCGCGCGACGTCGATGAGGGCGCGGATGTAGCCGATCGCGTAGGCGCGGCCGCGGTGGCCCCAGTCGGTGTCCTCGACCATCGCCGGCACGTGGTCGGTGATCATGAAGCCCGTGAAGCCCACCTCGTGCAGCGCCTGCACCACCGCGAAGGTGTCCTGGTTGCCCTCGTCGATGAAGCACTCGTTGAAGCACGGCACCTCGCCCTGCACGTCGCGGAAGTGGACGTAGACGATCCGGTTCCGGCTGCCGAAGTGGCGCACGGCGTCGACTACGCCGGCAGGCCCCATCTCCGACCAGCAGCCCATGCAGAAGTCCAGCCCGTGGTTGGGGCTGTCGAAGGTGTCGATGGCGCGCTTGAAGCCTTCGAAGTTGCGGAAGATGCGGGCGACGCCGCCCAGCGACGGCACCGGCGGGTCGTCCGGGTGCAGCGCCAGGGTGACGCCGGCCTCCTCGGCGACCGGCAGGATCGCGCCCAGGTAGTGCTCGTAGTTGGCCCACATCTCGTCCTCGTCGAAGACGCGGCCGTGGGTGAGGGGAGCATCCCCGTGCTCGGCCAGATCGAAGCGGGTGGCCAGCGCGCCGCCGCGCAGGCGCTCGCGTTCGGGCGACCGCCATACCTGGTTCGGCATCCAGTGGTAGCCCAGGATCGGGATGCCGGCGCGGCCCATGTTGCGGATGGTCGCCTGCATGTTCTCGATCTGCTCGTCGCGGCCGGGCAGGCCCAGCATGGCCTTGTCGTAGAAGCTCACCGGCACGTTCTCCAGGCACATCAGCCGCAGCTCGGCGGCATCGGCGCGCTCGCGGAGCGCCACCAAGTCGGCCAGCTCCCAGCGGCCGGTTCGCGGCAGGCTCGGGGTGTTCATCAGGAAGTCGTCGGCGCCGACCTGCTTGATGAAGGCGAGCTTCTCATCGGTGAGGTCGCTGAACTGGCCCAGGGCGATCCTCATCTCGTTTGCTGACCGCATGTCGTCCTCCTCTGTCGGGTGTCAGGCGACGCGGAACGACCAGATGCCGGCCGCGCGCAGGTGGAAGCGAATATAGACCGGACGGCCCCGCAGGCGCCCCAGGTCCGGGCTGCCGCCCCAGGTGACGGTGCGTGAGACGTGGTCGCCGGCGATCGGATCGCAGTCGGCCAGCGCGAAGCCGGGCAGCGCCTGGCCGGGATACTCGGCCAACTCGACGCGCAACTCGCCGTCCGCGCGGCAGTTCACCTGCAGCTCGGAGCCGTTCAGCACCAGCTCGCGAGTCAGCAGCCAGCCCTCGCCGGCGGCGTGCTGCTCGACGAAGCGGTCGCGCCGGACGCGCAGCGCGCCGATGGCGGTGCGGCCGTCGAGCTCGCCCGGCGTCCACCGGGAGCCGGTGTAGAACAGCAGGCGGTCCTGCGCCGGCGCGTCATCGGCCGCCGCCGGGACCGGATCCAGTCCTGCTGTCGCCACGCCCACGCTGTCGCGGTCGAAGTCGCCGGCGCCGCCGGTGGGCGTGAGGAACGGCTCGACTCCGGTCGCCCGCTCCCAGCGGTGTCCGTCGGTGGAGAAGGCGATCTCGAGTTGCATGCGCTGCTCGTGCCGGTCGTTCTCCTCGAAGGTGGCGACCAGCCCGACCAGGACGCCGCCGTGAGGGAAGACGGCGATGCTGTCGAACTCGTTGCGGTCCCCCTCGCCCGGGCCCAGCACGGTCCGCACCTTCGACCACGCATAGAGGTCGCTGCTCTCGGCGATCGCCACGCGGCGGCGGTGATGGACGTGCCGGCCGCCCGCCTGTCCCGGCCAGATCCCGGACCCGAATGCGTACGGCCGCAGGTAGGCCGTCCACATGCCCCGGCCGGTGTCGTACAGCAGGTTGAGGTTGCAGTCGTGGCGCTGCGGCATCACCGGATTGCCCTCGTAGGGACGCCAGCGCAGCCCGTCGGCGGACAGGGCCAGTTCCTCGCCCGACCTGCCGGACGGATCCTTGCCGCCCTTGTGCAGCATCTTGTAGCGCCGCGACGGATCGGGGTCGTCGCGGTCGATCACCACCGAGAACGCGCTGCAGTTGTCGTTGGCTCCGCGGTAGAGAATGTTGGTGCGCCGGTGCTCGCCGTCGGGGACCAGGTCGAGGAGGGGCTTGCGCCACGTCACGCCGTCATCGCTCTCGGCGTAGAGCATCAGGTACGGCGGGATGACGAGCTTCCCCGGCCGTCCGCCGAGCGGCGGCAGGGTGCCGTACCACATGCGCAGGGTGCCGGAGCGCTCGTCCGCCATCACCGTCGGGCCGAAGGTCTTGTCGTGCTCCCACGGCAGGTCCGGCTCCAGGATCTGGCCGTGCCGCTCGGGCGGCGTCACGCGCCGCACCACGCCGCGCCGGTCCTCGACCAGGCCGCCGTGTCCGAGCAGGTGGGTGCCGGCGCCGACGCGCAGCGGCTCCCCCGAGAAGTAGGCGCCGGCTTCGATCGGCGCCCAGTGTGTCATGTCGATCGGCCGGTACTGCGGCATGCGAGCGTTCTCGTCTTGGGGGCCGACCATTCCATCAGCCGCGGTCATCGTCAATCGCCGGCCGTGTGATAGCCTTGTTTCGATGAGAAACCGGACGCTGCTCGACGGCCGGCTGGAGGTGCGCACGGGCGACATCACGGCACTGGCCGTGGACGCGATCGTCAACGCCGCCAACTCGTCGCTGCTCGACGGGGGTGGGGTGGACGGCGCCATCCACCGCGGCGCCGGGCCGGAGCTGCTGGCCGAGTGCCGGCGCATCCGCGCCACCGACCTGCCGGACGGGCTGCCCACCGGACAGGCGGTCGCCACCGGCGCCGGGAAGCTGCCGGCGCGCTACGTGATCCACACGGTAGGGCCGGTCTGGCACGGCGGCACGTCGGGCGAGCCCGAACTGCTCGCCTCCTGCTACCGGACCAGCCTGGAGCTGGCGGCGACGCTGGGCGGCGCGGAGCCGGTGGAGACCGTCGCATTCCCGGCGATCTCCACCGGTGTCTTCGGCTACCCCAAGGACGCGGCGGCGCGGGTCGCCTTTCAGTCGATCCGATCATCCCTGGGTCACAGCGCCCGGCCGCGGCAGGTGATCCTGGTCTTCTTTTCGGGCGATGATGCGCAGGGCTTTCTGGACGCGATCGCACAAACCGACTGAGCCGTAGGGAGGAAGCTATGGGACAGCAGGGCACGCTCGTACAGGAACGGCCGCTCGTGCAGGAGCGGCTGGACGCGGAGGGGCCGCCGGCGGCAGCGCCGCTGCCGACGCGCCGGCTGGGCAAGACGGAGCTGGAGGTGCCGATCCTGGGCTACGGCAGCGCGCCGGGCGGCATGGGTCTTTCCGACGGCGAGGCGATCGGCCTGTTGCACCGGGCGATCGATCTGGGCATCACCTACCTGGACACCGCCCCCGGCTACGGCCAGGCGCACAAGCAGCTCTGCGAGGTACTGGCCGAGCGCCGCGACGAGGTGATCGTCGCCACCAAGGCGCCGGTGGACACCAGGCAGGAGGCGCTCGACTCGCTGACGCAGTCGCTGGCCGACCTTGGCATCGATCACGTCGACATCGCCTACGTCCACAACCTTGGGCCGCGCGATGCCGACCTGGTGCTGGGCAACGACGGCGCGCTGGCCGGGCTGCAGGAGGCCAAGCGCGCAGGCATGGCGCGCTTCATCGGCTTCACCAGCCACAGCCACCCCGCGCAGGCGGCGCGGGCGCTCGCCGAGCACGACGTGGACGTGATCATGGTGCCGGTCAACTACGGCGATAAGCACACCTACGGGTGGGAGCGGCGGGTCCTGCCGGTCGCGCACGAGCGCGACGTCGGGATCGCGGCAATGAAGGTGTACGGCGGCGCGACGAAGATGCACTACGAAACGCCGACGCCTGCGGCGCTCACCGTCAGGGGGCCGGTGGACCACGAGCCTGCGATGCGCTGGGCGCTGGACCAAGCCGGCGTGGCCATCGCCGTGATCGGCATGTTCAGCGCAACGGAGATCGAGCAGAACGTGCGCTGGGCGCACCGCGCACGGCCGCTGACCGCCGACGAACGGCGGATGCTCGACCACGAGGGCAAGGCGCTTGCCGAGTCGTGGGGCGAGCACTTCGGGCCTGCCTGATCGCGTGGTCCTGCGCGGCGAGCGTCACGTCATCGTCTCCGAGAGCGTCAACCGCGGCTACTGGACGGGCGGCCACTATCCGGAGGCGTGGACGCCGGTCAGCGTCTTCAAGCGCTACGACCCCGAGCCCAGGGGATCGGGGGTGGAGCCCCACTATCACGACGGCGATGAGTTCTGGCTGTTCGCCGAGGGAGAAGGCGAGGTGTGGCTGGGCGGTCGGGCCCACCCAATCACGCCGAACACCGCCGTGTACACGCCGCGCGGCGTCGTGCACCGCTTCCAGATGTTCACGGAGTTCCAGAACAACGCGCTGGTGATGCGCCTGGAGGGTCGGCGGCGCGAGGGCCACCTGGTGCCGGCAGCCGACGGCGAGCCTCGCGCGTCCGCCGCGCCGATCATCGTCCGCGGTAAGGAGAACGCCGGTCCGTTCGAGGAGCGCGGCTCGCGCTGCCCGCTGAGCGAGCTGCGCGTGGTCGATCAGGCGATCGGCGAGGCCCCCGCGGACCTGGACGGAGCTGCCCTGACCAACGAGCACCTGCTGGTGCTCGACGGCGACGTCGAGCTGACCGCGGACGGGGTGACCGTGACACTGGCTCGCGGCGACGTTGCCCTCCTTCGGGCCGGCACGTCACGCCGGGTGGCGAGCATGGCCGGGGCGCAATTGGCGCTGGCGCGGGAATGACCGAAGAGCAGAGCGTGAGCGGCAAAGGCGGTCCGCCCGTGCGGCCCTGGCGGCGGGTCGCAGGGGAGATGACGTTTGAGCACCCGTTGTTCAACGTGGAGTGCCAGGAGATCGCCGCCGGTGACGACCGCAGGGAGGTCGTCGCCATCCACACCGGGAACTGGGTGAACGTGATCCCGCTGCTCCGCGACGGACAGGTCGTCCTGATCCGCCAATGGCGCTTCGGGATCGCCGCGCCCACTCTGGAGATCCCGGGCGGCGTGGTCGATCCGGGCGAGACGGCGCTTGAGGCCGCGCGGCGGGAGCTGTTGGAAGAGACCGGCTATCGCGGGACGCGCTGGACCCCGCTGGGTACCGTCCATCCGAACCCGGCGTTCATGTCCAACGAGTGCTCGATGTTCCTGGCCGAAGGACTCGAATGGGTCGAGACTCCGCGCGGCGACGGGGAAGAGGAGATCGAGGTCGAGTCCGCTTCGCTCGCGAGCATCCCCGCTCTCATACGCGACGGCCGGATCACCCACTCGCTCGTGATCGTCGCGTTCCACCTGCTGTCGCTGCTTGGAGGAGAACTATGAGGCGCATCGTGATCGTCATCGTCGTGCTCGTTGCGGCGCTGGTGCTGGCCGGTTGCGCGGCCGGCCCGAATGCGCTCGTCGGCTCCGCGGACGGCGAAGGCCGGCTTGCCGGCTTCGGGCTGGGCATCTGGCACGGGGTGATCGCACCGATCACCTTCGTGATCTCGCTCTTCTCGGAGCGCGTGCACCTGTACGAGGTCCACAACAACGGCAACTGGTACAACCTCGGATTCATGATCGGCCTGTGGATTTCGATCGCCGGTCCCGCCCACGGCACGGCCCGTAAGCGGCGGCGCGGGTCGCGGGAGTGAGGTCTCTGGCGACAGCAGCCTTCCTGCTGCCATCTGCTAGCCAAACCCGCCAGCAGATGGCGCACACTCGACCGTGTCACCGGGTGGAAGCTCCCTCCTCGCGTATCCCATTCAGGTGAGGGTTCCTGTTTCGTGTGGGCGAGACCGGGGGAGGTGCGAGCGGAGCGGGCTGCTGGGCTCAGGGCCCCGGAGGGCACCTTGAGCCCGGCAGCGCGTGCCGATGGCGGTGATGGGCTGCGCAGAGGAGCCTTTGAACTAAACCGCTTCGCGGTAGGGGGCGGCGTGGGCCGTCTCGAGTCGCGGAGCCCCTTCCCACACACAACTTCCACGTGATGTCTGGACTCTAACCGGGAGACGGGTGGGCTGCCCCCGGAGCGTAAGCCGCGCTCCGGGGGCTGATGAACCACGTCTCTAAACCAGGAGGGAGTCCATCATGACACCACTGCGACAGAGAATGATCGAAGACATGCAGGTGCGCAACCTGTCGCCGCGCACGATCGACTGCTACGTCCGGCAGGTCGCCGCCTTCGCTCGTCACTTCAAGCGATCTCCGGAACTCTTGGGGCTCGAAGAGATACGGGGCTACCAAGTCCATCTGGTCCACGAGCGCAAGCTGAGTTGGAGCAGCTTCAATCAGGCGGTCTGCGCCCTGCACTTCCTGTACGTCAGGACGCTGGGCAAGGACTGGAACATCGAGCACATCCCCTTCGCCAAGCGGCCCAGGAAGCTGCCGCTGGTCTTGAGCCAGGACGAGGTGCACGCCGTACTGGAAGCGATCACCGACCCACAGCACCGCGCCATCGCCATGACCCTGTATGGGGCTGGGCTGCGCGTCGCCGAGGCGGTTGCCCTGAGGATCGCAGACGTCGACAGCACGCGCATGCTCCTCCACGTCGTGCACGGCAAGGGCCGCAGGGATCGGCTGGTCATGTTGTCGCCGTTGCTCCTTCAGAACCTGCGCTGCCACTTCAGACGCTACCGGCCGCGCGCCTGGCTGTTTCCCAGCACCACGTATCCCGACCGGCACCTGACCATGGACACGGTGAGGAACGCCATCGCCGCCGTCCGCCACGTCGTCGGCGGCAAGCCGGTGAGCCCGCACACCCTGCGCCACTGCTTCGCCACCCATTGTCAGTGCCCGCGATCTGGTGGTGGAAAAAGGCTGAGATTCCCGCTTTGCTGTAGGTGAGCCTGAGGAAAGGGAAGAAGGGAAACCGGGCACAGTTGGTTGGCGACCAACCCGGTTTCCCCTCAACCGAGAGCGGTCATCATAGTCGACGGCGAGCAAGAGAGCTACCGGATCGAAGACGTTCCCGAACGGCTGAACGGCGTGGGCTGTCCGGCGTGCGGCAGCCGGCGGCTTGGGCATCACAGCAGCTACGAGAAGTACCTGTACAGGCGGACGATCGAGATTCTGCGGGTCAAGTGCTGGGGGTGCGGGCGCACGCATGCGGTGCTGCCGTCGTGCTCGCTGCCGGGGTGCTCGGTGGGCACCGCGGAGGTGGAACGCTACCTGCTGGCTCGTGAGCAAGGCTCAAGCCGTCCGCAGGCGCTGGAGGAACTGCGCCGGCGAGGCATGCATGAGGGGTACGGCAAGCAACTGGATCGCCGCTTGAACGTGGCGGTCAACCGCGCCAAGGCGCTGTGGCCGCAGGCGGCTGATCAGCAACTCGGTGGCCTGGCGTGGATCCACGCTGTATGTGAGCCGCTCAGCGCATGCACGCCGCTGCTGAGCCTCAACCGCTTCTGCCTGGAGCACCGCGTGAACGCGGTGTGCTTTTGCCGGTCTTCGATCCTGCTGTTTCGGACGGCTCGGAGCACAGCACGTAATAGAGCCTCTGCCCGGACGGCCGGGGGCTCCGTAGGTTCTGGATCATCACCACCGCAAGGAGCCGAGCATGACCCGCGAAGAACGCGAGCACCGTGAGCGCCAGATCACGGAGTTCCGCTATCAACTGGTCGCCGAGCTGGCCAACCCCTACCTGTCCGGTGCCGAACGCCGCGAGTTGATCCGGCAGAAGGCGGCCGTCGAGCACGAGGTGCCGCTGCTCGGTCGCCGGCGCTACACGGCCAGCTGCATCCACAAGTGGCTGCTGCTGTACCGCAAGCACGGCCGAGCGGGCTTGGCCCCCCGCGCCCGCCGCGACGCCGGGCGCTCGCGCGCGATGTCGGACACCGAGGCGGCCGTCCTGTTGCTCTACCTGGAGAACCATCCCGAGCTCAGCGCCGCGGCCGCGCTGCGCACGCTGCAGGCCGACGGCAGGATCTCAAGCTACCCGTCAACCTCCGCGCTGTCGCGCCTGGTGCGCTCGGCAGGCCTGCAGCGCCGCGAACGGCAGCGGCAGCTCCACGGCGCCGAGCAGAAGCTGAAGTTCGACTTCTTCGCCCCCCTGGAGTGCGTGCAGGTCGACTGCATGCACGCCCTGAAGCTGCCCGACCCGAACGGGCGCCGCCGCATGGCCATCCTCTGGCCTTCCTCGACGACGCCACCCGCAGAATCCTCTACGCCTGCTGGGCATGGCGCGAGAGCGCGGTCGCCTTCGAGGCCGGCATCCGCCACATCCTGGCCGCTCACGGGCGCATCGGCAGGCTCTACTGCGACAACGGCTCGCCGTTCGTCAGCACCCAGACTCGCCGCATCCTCGATTCGCTCGGCCTGATCATCTCCCATTCCCGCGTCGGCAAGCCTGCCGGCCGCGGCAAGATCGAGCGCTTCTTCCGCACCGTGCGCCAGCAGTTCCTGGCACCGCTGGACGTCGAGGAGCTGGCCGGCATCGCCGATCTGGACCAGCGCTTCCACACGTGGCTGGAAAGCGAATACCACCGCTCACCCCATCGCGGGCTGGACCGCGCCACTCCGCTTGCGACCTGGTTGAACAGGAGCCATCTGATCGTGCCGCTGGATCCGACCGTCAACCTGGATGAGGCGTTTCGTCACGAAGCGCTGCGCACCGTGCACCGCGACGGCACCATCACGCTGGACAGCGTGCTGTTCGAGTTGCCCGCTACCCTCATCGGTCAGCGCGTCACCCTGCGCTACGACCCCCAGCCGCCGCCGCGACACCGGCGGCTGTTCGTCTTCCACGACGGTCGCTGTCTGGGCGAGGCGCGCAGGGTCGACTCCTACGCCAACGCCCACGTGCGCCGCGGACCGTTCCGTCTCGAACTGGCCGACCAGGACCACGACGATCCCGACGACGACCAGCACGACCCCGCCGGCGCCGCTGCCGCCGCCGGCCCGCCGCCGGCTCCGCTGGGCCCCACCACCGCTTCGCTGGCCGCCTCACGGATCGAGCTGCCCACCGATGAACACCCCCAGGAGGACCGATCATGACCTCGCAGCGCGAACTGCTGAGCTTCTTCAACCTCACCGAGCCGCCGTTCTCCAAGGAGATCCCCGTCGACCAGTTGCACCTGCTGCCCTCGGTGCAGCGCCACCTGGCGGCCGCCCAACTGCTGGTCGACACCCGCGGCATCGGCGCCATTACCGGCAAGGCCGGCACCGGCAAGAGCTGTCTGCTGCGCCTGCTCGCCGACCGGTTGCCTCCCGGACTGTACCGTTGCTTCTACCTGTGCCACTCCTCGGTCGGACTCGTGGAGTTCTACACCCACCTGTCCACCCTGTTCGGCCTCCAGCCCAACTACCGACGGGCGGCCATGTTCCGCGACATCAAGGACCACGTGCTGGCGATGAACCACTCCTCCCACGTCCATCCGGTGCTGCTGGTCGACGAGGCTCACCTGCTCAGCCCCGACATCCTTGCCGAGATCCGACTCCTGGTGAACTTCGAAATCGATTCGTTCAACGCGCTCACCGTCATCCTGTGCGGCTCCGAGATGCTCACCCGCAAGTTCGGCCTGTCCATGCTGGAGGCGCTGGCCAGCTCCATCACCGTCACCATCTCGGTCGACACCCTGGCGGCCGAGGAGTCGGCCAGCTATCTGGAGCAGCGCCTGCGCGCCTGCGGCGCCGCCCGGCCGGTGTTCACCAAGAACGCCCTCGCGCTCATCCATCAGGCCGCAGGCGGCACCCTGCGCACGCTGGGCACCATCGCCAACGCCGCCCTGCTGAAGGCGTTCACCGCCGCGAGCAACCAGGTGGAAGCCGAGCACGTGCAGCAGGTCATCCAACGGTGAGCGGTCTGCCCACCGTCCCCGTGCACGCCATCGATCCGCAGCCCGACGCCCCCCAGTGGTTGATCCGCGATCTGTGGAGCGCCGCTGCCGTGGGCGTCATCGGCGGCTTGCCCAAGTCCTGCAAGTCGTGGTTCGGACTCGATCTTGCCGTCTCGGTCGCCTCCGCCACGGCGGCCCTCGACCGGTTCGAGGTGCTCGCTCCGGGACCGGCGCTGGTCTACCTCGCCGAGGATTCCCTGCCGCGGGTGCGCGAGCGCGTCGCGCATCTGTGCCGCCATCGCGGCCTCGACCTCGCCGCCCTCGACCTGCACGTGGTCACCGCCGCCACCCTGCGCCTGGACCACGACCGCGACCAGCATGCGCTCGACGACACCCTCGGCGCCCTGCGCCCCGCACTGCTGCTGCTCGATCCCCTGGTCCGTCTGCACCGCCTCGACGAGAACTCAGCCGCCGACATCGCGGCTCTGCTGGGCTTTCTGCGCGAGCTCAATCGCCGCCATCAGGTGGCTCTCATCCTGGTTCATCACCTCGCCAAACGCTCTCGGCGCAACCTCGGCCAAGCCCTGCGCGGCTCCTCGGACCTGCACGCCTGGACCGATTCGGCCTGCTATCTGGCGCGCCGCGGCGACGGGCGCCTGCTGCTCACCGTCGAGCATCGCTCCGCCCCCGCGCCCGATCCGGTCCTGTTGCGCCTCCACGGCGGCGGCCACCAGCCGCTTGCCCTGTGCCTCGATGGCCACGCCGCCGCACCGCCGTCGCTCGCTGAGGCGGTGCGCGCCGCCCTCCAGCAGGCCGCGGCGCCGCTGTCCAGAACCGCCCTGCGTCAACGGCTGCGCGTCAACAACTCCCGTCTCGGCGATGCCCTGCTCGAACTGGAACAACAAGGCCTCGCCGTCCGCGACCGCCACGGCTGGCGCCTGCCGCTCTGAAACCGCCCTCCACGCCGACGCCCCCCGGAACGTTCCCCCGTTCCGCACCAGGGACGCACTCGGAACGGAACGCCGCCACCGATCACCCACCTTCGACCCGCCAAGCAAACTACCCGCTCACTCACCAGATGTCGGCAATCCCCGTAGACCGGCAATCGCCACCGTACCGCGACAATTCCCGCTTACCAGATCGCGGGATTCCCATCTACCAGATCACGGGCGCTGACAAACGACTTTGGCGACATGGGAGGCAGAGGCGAGATGAGAAAGGCGCCGATCGAACTGCGGGACCTGAGACGAAGGATATACGTGAAGGCGAAGGCTGAACCTGAATGGCGATTCTGGGGTCTGTACGTGCACGTCTGCAAGCTGGAAACACTGCGCGAAGCATATGCACTGGCCAAGAGGAACAACGGAGCTCCCGGGATTGACGGGGTAACGTTCGAGGCCATCGAGGCCGGTGGAGTGGAGAGTTTCCTTGAGCAGCTACGTGGGGACCTGGTCACGGGCGAGTACCTGCCGCTGAGGAACCGGAGACAGGAGATACCAAAGGACGGGGGCAAGATCCGCGTGCTGGGGATTCCGGCGATCCGGGACCGGGTGGTGCAGGGAGCGCTCAAGCTGATAGTGGAGCCGATCTTCGAGGCTGATTTTCAAGCGGGATCGTATGGCTACCGACCGCAGCGCAGCGCCCACGCAGCAGTGGAGCGAGTCGCGGCGGCAATCGTGAGCAACAAGACGCGAGTGATAGACGTTGACCTGAGCAGCTATTTTGACAACATCAGGCATCATCTGTTGTTGGAGAAAGTAGCGCGGCGCGTGAACGACGGAGACGTGTTGAGGTTGCTCAAGAAGATACTGAAGGCGAACGGGAAGAAAGGGGTGCCGCAAGGCGGGGTTTGCTCCCCGCCAACGATGTTGCAAACTTTTCTCGGCGACACGCGGAACGATCCCGTCCGGAGAGACCTTGTACACTATACGCACATCGTCCTTGTCGATCTCGATCTGCTTGACCACCGCCCGGATGATCTCTCTACGGGTCGTCCAATCGGCATTATCCAGGCCGCCATTCACCGTGTCAGCGAAGTCCTGCAGTCGGCCGATTACCACGCGTAGGGCACGTCGCTCCTCATCCTCAGTCACCTGCTCCCGGACGGCTTCTTCGAGTCGTGCCAGCCGCTCTCTCGCGGCGCGCACGTGAGCGTGGGCGCGGTAATCGATGGCCTTGTTTGCGCGCTAATCGGTGGAGTTCCGGGTACCGTTCCCGGGCGACGTAGAGGGGACGGGAACGGAAGCGTCAGGCTGGTCGGCGAGTCGGTAGCCGGCAGCGGACTTGACGAGAACGCCTTGGCGGCATAGCGCCGCAAGGCGGCGGTAGAGCGTGGCGTTGCGGACGCGGCAGCGGGAGCGCAGGGCGGCGACCGACAGCGAGCCGGAGCAGGCGTCGGCGAGGGCGGTGACGATGCGCTCATCGAGCGGCGGCGAGGCACCCGTGAGCGGTGGCGGCCGATCACTGACGGCCAGCGCCACCGCATCATCGTCGGCACGCAGGACGAGCGGGATCGGCGCCGGCGGTGGCGCGGCACGGTGCTCGACGGTGAGGGTGAGCGAATCGTCGCGGCGGCGCAGATACAGGTTGCAGTCGCCCCAGGCGTGAAACTCCGAGGAGCCGCGCAGCGCTTGGCCGTCGCGCAGCCGATGGGCGGCCTTTCTGGCGTGATGCACGACCACGACGGCGAGCTGATAGCGGCGCTGCAGTTCGCGCAGATAGGCGAGCAACGGGGCGATTTCGCCGCTGGAGTTCTCGTCGACGCGGTGCAGGCGCACGAACGGGTCGAGGATGAGCAGCCGCGGCGTGAGCGCCGCCACGGTGTGCGTGAGGCTGTTCCGATCGGCACTCAGGTCCAACCGCAGCGTGGGGGCGGTGATGACCTGGATGTCCAGATCGCGCAGCGCCACGCCGGCGGTGGCGCAGATGCCGTCGAGGCGTTGCCGCACGACCGCCGGAGCGTCCTCGGCGGCGTACACCAACACCCGACCGGGGCGCGAGACGGCGAAGCGGCGCAGGCACGGTGTGCCGGCCGCCACGGCGACGGCAAGTTCGAGCGCCATGAATGACTTGCAGGTTTTCGGCTCGCCGCCGAGGATACCGACTGCCTGCTCGGCCCACAGATCGGTGACCAGCCAGCGCTGCTGGGCGGGGCGGGAGGCCAGGCGGTGGGCCGGCTCGACGGGCAGCAGGCTCACGACCACCGTCCGGCGCCGCCGGGGGCGGCGGGAGTGGGCGTGGAGAAGGTCTCCAGGAACAGCTTCTCATCGAGGCGCTCCAGTTCGCGGTGCGCGGCGACAGCCAGCAACTCGCCGGCCATGTTCATCAGGGTGCGGTAGTTGCCGGCGGCGTGGTCGCACAGGGTCGCGCACAGTTCGGGGGTCATCAGATGCGCGCCGCCGCCGGCGCGTTCGAGCGCGTGGCGCAGGCATTCGTGCAGTTCCTCGGAACTGGCGCGCGGCATGCTCAGGCGCACCCGGATACGGCTTTCCAGCGGCAACAGCTCCTCGGCGTCCAGGCGCCGCAGCAGCCGCTGGTCACCGGCGAGGATGACGGTGAGCAACAGGTGGGAGTCCAGCCGCGCCGAGCACAACAGGCGCAGTTCGCTCAACACCGCCGGCGCCGTCTCCTGGGCTTCGTCGACGACCAGGACGGGGCGCACCAAGGCCGAGTCGATGTGGGTCTGCCAGCGGTGGCGCAGGACCTTGGCGCCGGCCCACCGATTGTGCGGGTGCAACTCGACGCCGAACAGGTCGCCCATCTCCCGGTAGAAATCGTGCAGCCCGGCCTGCGGGCGAGACAGCACCCCGACCGTGAGGTCCCGCTGGGATTGTAGCCGTTGGGTCAGGATGCGCAGCGCGGCCGACTTGCCGCTGCCGGGATGGCCGCTGACCAGCGCAAAGCCGCCTTCCCCGGACAGTTGCTCCACGCGCCAGCAGAACGAATCGACCGCAGCGCTGTGGTACAGGGCCTCCACCGGCACGTCGGGGGCGAACGGGTTCCACTTCAGACCGTACAGCGACAGCAGGGTTCGGTTCATCGGGTGTCTCCTTCGTCTTTGGGCAGGTAGGCTGGCGGCAGGCCGCTGGCGGCCCGCTCGGCGATCAGCTTGCTCAGCAGCGGCGCCATGCCCCCAGCCGCAGCCGTGGCCGGCAGCGCATCGCCGATCGGCTCCAGGGTGCGCCTGAGGCCGCTGGCGTTGCCGGCCTTGTCCTGCGGATAGAGGCGGCACAGCACGGTGCCGGTGGCGTCGTCGATCAGATGCACCGTGGTGAGGTCCCACGCCGCGTAGCGCACCGCGATGCGCGGCAGGTGGCGGTAGCGGTTCGGCACCTCGAAGCGCCGCCCTGCGATCGACACCGTCGCGTCGCTGCGCCGCAGGGTGCGGCTTTCGGCGCGCGTGAACGTCAGCCGCAGCGCCGCGCTGTCGGGAGCCGGGCGCAGTACCTGCGGACCGGCCAGCCAACGCGCCGCCGGCGTCTGGGCGATCTCGGCGTGGCGCTTGCGGTTGTACTCCAGTTCCGCCCACGCCTGGGTGGCCTCGTTGAGCAGCGCCAAGCTCAGGTCCTCGACGCCTTCGAGCATCGCCAACAGCCGCCCCTCGATCTGTGCCCAGAACGCCTCCTGTTTGCCGTTCTGGTAGGGGCTGTACGGCAGGGTCGTCTCGTGCACGATGCCCAACCGGGCCAGCCCCTCGACGATCTCGGCGGCCGTCATGGGCGTGCCGTTGTCACTCATGCCCGCCCGCGGCAGGCCGCGCTTCTGGATCGCCTGCGCCAGCGCGTGGGCGGTGTTCTCGGCGTTCTCCTCCAGGTACCACTGCAGGTGGCAGGCCAGCCGGGAGCGGTCGTCGATCACCCCAAACAGCAGCGGTGTGGCCCACTCGCCCTGCGCGGTCACGACCTTGCGCGAGCCGTGATGGTAGTCCCAGTGCCACAGCCCGCCGACGTACTCGGCCTCGTAGCTGCGCACCTCGCGCGCGGCCAGCCGCGCCTCGGCGCGCTGCGCGCCGGCGGTGCGGCGCGCCCCTCCAGGCCGCCGGCGGCCGCGCAATCCGTGCGCCAGCAGGTAGCGCCGTACGGTCCAGTAGGAGGGAACCGGGCGCAGTTCCGGCTGGCCCCCGGCGACGACCACCAGATTGTCGTAGTGCAGTTGCGCGCTCCAACCCGGATGCTCCCGATACTGGGCCAGCAACGCTTGGCGCAGGGCTGCGTTCAGCGAATCCTGGCGACCGGCGTCCTTGCGCCGCTTGCGCCGCAGCGCCCGCACCGGGTCATCGCCGGCGTTGCGCGCCGCCAGGAACCAGCGCTCGATGGTCGAGACGGCGAACTGCACCGGCTGCCCGCTCACCGGATGCTTCCAGGTACGCTCGGCCAGCCGTTCGAGTTCTGCGCGCAGGTGTCCCTGTGGCGGCGGCGCAGCCAGCAGCGGTCCCACGACCGCGAACCGGAACTGCGCCCAACGCTCGTGGACAGAAGGCTGTGGTGCGGTGCTCATCGGTAATGCTCTCCCGTTCAACTCGGATAGCCATACCGTAGCCACCGCGTTCCCTTACCGCCGACGGCCAACCTCTGCGGATCGCCGATGGGCCGAAAAAAGCTCGCTCTTCTTTCCTTATCCCGGCCGCCCGAGCGGACTCAGGAACCTCATCAGCGCTTGCAATCGCTCCCGGTGCTTGCCCTTGAACCGTTCCAGCAACGAACTCGGCAGCGCCGCCTCGGCCACCGGCTCGGCGAACTCGGCGCGCGCCATCTGCCAGAATCGCGTCTCCACGAACCCGCCGCGCCACCACCGGCACCAACGCTCCACCGTGCGCCGACTGGCTCCGGTCAACTCCCGCAGCTTCCGTACCCGCGTCGGACTCGGCCCATGGCGCAAGGTCGCCACCAGCACCACGATCAGCCCCAGATACACCCGCCGCCCCAGAAACCGCAGCGACGCCGGCGTCACCCGCTTGCGGCACCCGTCCTCAGCGCAACAGAAGCTGAAACGGCTCTCGTACGCGGCCGGCAGCGCGATGCCGCTGCGCGGCTTGCGCGGGTAGGCGGCCACATGCAGCTTGCCGGAGCACACCGGACACCCCTTCCCGTGCACCTCGGCCGCGATCTGCCGGTCCGCCTCCAGCAGCAACTCATGGAATCTTGCGTCCCTGAGCAATCCGTGCCACAAAGGACTCCTCCTCTTTCTGCGTTTCCACAGAGAAGGAGGCCCCTCCGGGAGCGTCTGTGCAAGCTCTCGGAGGGTTTCTTCTTTCTCCCCGCAGCTATCCTGCCCAGAGTTCGCGTACAGTCACATCAAGATCCGTGCCCATACTCACACGCGCGGCTCGAACTCCTGCTTCTCCAGCAATCCATCCTGATAGGAATCGATCAGCCGGCTGATTCCTCGCTTGGTCTTCTGGATCGCGCCCGGCAGGTGCACCGCGCCAGAGGGTTCCTGGCGAGGCTGCGCCTGTAAGCGCCGTTGGTATTCCTGTTCAATCCGTTGCGGATCGCCCAACAAGCCACTCACGTCGTCCCATACCGCCTGCTCCAGCAGATCCGAGCGCACCTGCTGGTTTGAGCACACCCGCTGCCCGCCGAATCGATAGGCGTCCGATCCCACACATCGGTAGTAGACGTATTCCCGCCTCTTGCCCTTGCCCGACGCCAAGCTCACCGGCTTGCCGTAGAACGCGTAGCCGCAACGCTTGCACACCACCAGTCCCTGTAACAGATGACGCGCCCCGCGGCGGCGCTGACGAGCTCTGCTCCTGTTCTCTTCCAGTTGCTCCTGCACCAGTTCGTACAGTTCGCCGCTCACGATCGCCGGCACCGGGATATGGATCCACTCCTCGGTCGGCACCGGGTAGGTCGAGTAAGCAGCCCGCGGCTGGTGCGAGGCGCCCCGCGACGGACGCAGCCGCGACCGCATCGCCCCGCAGCGGGTCTTGCCATACGCCGCTTGGCCTTGGTACGCGGGGTTCTTCAGTATCGCCCACACCACCGTGCGATCCCACCGCAGCTTCCCGGTGCGCGTTGGTATCTCTTTCTCCCGCAGTCGTTTGCTCACCGCGCTGATGGTCCACCGTTGGTACCCAACCCACTCGAATATCTGGCGTACCACCTGCGCTTGCTCGGCGACGATCTCGTACCGTGCCTCGCCCGCTCCTTCAGCGGCCCGTACGTAGCGATAGCCGTACGGCGCCCCGCTCAGCACGTTCACCGATCCGCGTCTGCCCGCGTGCAGCTTGCCCGCCGGCAGCGCTCCATGATTTTCGCCCGCTCGTACTCGGCGACCATCCCTTGCACCTGCAGCAGCAACTGCTCCTCAGCGGTCTCGCCCACGCCATGATTGAGAAACACCACCTGCACGCCGCACCGTTGCAGCTCATCGATCAGCAGCACCTGATACGCATACTTTCTCGCCAACCGATCCGGAGAGTGCACGTACAGCCGGTCAAACACGGCGCCCGCCGCCAAGTCCCGCAGCCGTTCCAGGGCCGGCCGCACCACAGTCGCCCCACTGTAGCCTTCATCGATGAACTCAAGCTCGCTCTCCAGGTGCAGCCCGTCAGCGACCACCCGCCCGCGCAGCGCCTCCACCTGGCTGGCGATCGTTCCCGCTTCGGCCTGTTGCTCCGAAGATACCCGCGCGTACAGCGCGGCCCGCTCGCTGCTCTCACTCATGCCGATTGCCTCTCCCCCGCCACCGTGCTCCGGACCGCCTCGCTGGTCGTCGCCGCTGTGCCGGCCGCGTCTGATAGCAGAACTTCCTGGATCGGCACCGCCAGTTCATATGCCACGGCGGCGAACACCTCCTCATGGCGCGACCTGACGAACTCACGCCGTACCACAAGCCGCTGCTTCCTCCGACCTCCTTCCTCGCTCATCGTGAATCCCCTCCCAGTCGTTCACGAAGACTCCGACGGTGACGAACCGCGAAATCCTTGACCGTACGACGCTCTCAGCACCGTCCGGGGAACCACTCCTACTATGTCAAAGCCGATGTTTGCGTGCGCCGTGATAAGGCGCTGTGTCCCAGCGGGTGGGAGCCCGCCCGGCAACTGTCGCTCCAGCCGGAAGCAGTCGGAGCGGTGCAAGGAGGTAACGAATTGGACTGAAGCACTCCGATGACAAAGGATCGCCGTTGGGCGATTCAGCGAGCATGCAGGCCGTAACGTGAGTGAACGCCGAGCAGGCCTCGAAACGCTTGATGCGGAAGCCGACCCGCCGTAAACACGGGGAAGGCTGGCAGCGGTCGGGAAGCGAGCGACACGAGCACCGGCCGGATCCGCCGGGGTAATGGCGACGGCATGTATGCAACAGGGAGACAGCAGCAACACGGGAAGCCCCGTCGGAGGCGTGTACGCGTGAACCGGGAATCCGTGAGGACCAGCTCGGGTCGGCGGGGTGACGGAGAGGCTCGTAGTACCGTGGATGTCGGGTAATGCTGACGGAGGGAAGGAGCCTCAGTTCGAGAGGGGCGCAACAAGGAGGCAGGGATATGGAGACTGGCGGAAGCCTAGCAGCTCCGGAAAGCGTTCGGAAACTCCAGACGGCGCTACATGCGAAAGCGAAGGAATCTCCAAACCTTCGATTCTATTCACTGAGCGACAAGGTGTGGCGAGCCGATGTCTTGCAGGCCGCTTGGCAAGCAGTCCGCCGTAACGGCGGTGCTGCCGGCGTGGACGGCGAGACGGTGCAGCACATCGAGGCGCAAGGGGTGAGTCGATGGCTTGGAGAACTGGCGCGGGACTTGAAGGAAGGCACCTATCGACCGGGCGCGGTGCGGCAGGTGCTGATCCCCAAGAAGCAAGCAGGGAAGTACCGACCACTGGGCATACCGTGCGTTCGGGACCGGGTCACGCAGACGGCGGCACTGATGGTGCTGACACCGATCTTCGAAGCGGACCTGCAACCGGAGCAGTACGCCTATCGGGAGGGGTGCAGCGCGCAGGACGCAGTGAAGCGCGTGCACGGGCTGCTGAACCGGGGCCACCGGGAGGTGGTCGACGCGGATCTGTCCAACTACTTCGGCGAGATTCCGCACGCCGAGCTGATGTGCAGCGTGGCCCGCCGCGTAAGCGATGGGCGTCTGCTGGGCTGGATCAAGGCGTGGTTGGAGATGCCGGTGGAGGAGGACGACGGTGATGGCGGCACCCGCCGCACGAACCGGGCGCGACGGGAGAGGAAGGGGACGCCGCAAGGTGCACCGATCTCCCCGCTGATCAGCAACATCTACATGCGACGCTTCATTGTGGGCTGGAAGGCGCTGGGCTATGCTCGGCGCTTCGACGCAGAGATCGTGAATTACGCAGACGACTTCGTGGTCTGCGGCAAAGCTCCCGCGGAAACGATGAGGGGCGCCGTTGAGGACCTGATGCAACGTCTGCGGCTGCCGATCAACGCGACGAAGACCCGAAACATACGCGTACCGGAGGAACCGTTGGAGTTTCTCGGGTACCGCATTGGACGCAACTACCGCCGAGACACGGGGCGTGCCTACATCGGCACGCGCCCGAGCCGGAGCAGTGTAGTGAGCGTATGCCACAGGATCAGCGAGTTGACGCAGCGTAGGTACGGACTCCTGGACTCGGAAGTGGTAGTGCGCCGCCTGAACCGAGTGATCGAAGGGTGGGCGAACTACTTCCAACTGGGACAAGTCAGCCCGGCCTACAACGCCGTCGACAAGCATGCGATCAGGCGGCTGCGCCGGTGGCTGTGCCGCAAGCACAAGGTGCGGACCGGGAAGTACGTGCGCTTCACGGATGAGCGACTCTGGAAAGACCATAGCCTCACCCGCCTTGCCCTGCGCCCGGCACACTTTCCGTGGGCGAAGGCATGATCTCGTCCGAGAGCCCGGTGCTGGAAAATGGCACGCCGGGTTCGATGAGCGGGGAGAGGAAACGCGGCTATGGTGGAGATTGAGGCACCGGCGTGTGCGAAAGCTGCCGGCAACAGCTACTCCCTACTACCTACGGCAAGGGCGCGCCTCTCCTCGACTCTACAACATTGTTGGTGGTGTTATTTCACCCTTGCTGAGCAACGTGTACCTGAACGAGGTGGACCGGATGCTGGAGCGGGCCAAGCAAACGACCCGTGAAGGGCGGTACACGCATGTGGAATACGTGCGCTGGGCGGATGACCTGGTAATACTCGTGGACGCCTACCAGCGACATAATTGGCTGCTGGCAGCGGTAGACAAACGACTACGGGAGGAATTCGAGCGTCTCGAAGTGGAAGTGAACGAGGACAAGAGCCGGATAGTGGACTTGGCGAAGGGCGAGAGCTTCGGATTTCTGGAGTTCGAGTTTCGGCGTGTACGCAGTCTGCGGGGAGTGTGGCGATCCCAGTACAGCCCGCAGACCAAGAAGCGAAGCGCGTTGTTGCGAAAGCTCAAGGAGATATTCCGACGCTATCGGTCACAACCGGTGGGACGGGTGGTGGCGATCATCAATCCGATCCTGCGTGGGTGGGTGAACTACTTCGCGATAGGGCACTCGAGCCGGTGTTTTGGCTATGTTCGCGACTGGGTGGAGAAGAAGATACGGCGGCATATGATGCGCGCCAAGAAACGCCAGGGATTCGGTTGGAAGAGGTGGAGTAGGAGCTGGCTGTATGAGCGGCTGGGACTGTACGGTGATTACCGGGTCCGGTGGCGGCTGGCGGCTTCGAGAGCGCACCCGACGCGATAGGCCACATAACCCTTGACGAGAAGCGGGCAAGAAAGCGTAGTGCGGGAAAACCGCATGCTGCGTTTGATGAGGCGGGGGCTGGAAACGTGACCATGGGAGCCGGACTGCGGGCCAACGCGAAAGCGGTTGGACTTCCCGCCGGACCCTACCGTCGGCGCGCCAGTCCTCGACCCTACTGACGCAGTGCAGATGGGGATGGTGCACGAGCGTCTGCCCCCAAGTGTGCAGCACGGCGATGAAGCCGATGTCGGCACCGAGATGCTGCGGGTCGGCAGCGATGGTCTTGAGGGTGTCGGCGGCCGTCGCGAACAGCAGGCCGTAGAGTTCGCGCTTGTTCTGCAGCGCCAGCGGGGCGAGCTCGGCCGGCAGGGTGAACACGACGTGGAACTACGGGACCGGCAGCAGATCGTCGCAGCGATCTTGCAGCCAGGCGGCGCGCTGGTGAGCCTGGCACTTCGGACAGTGGCGGTTGCGGCAGGAGTTGTACGAGACGCGCACTTCGCCACAGGCATCGCAGGCATCGACGTGGCCGCCGAGCTTGGCGGTGCGGCAGGCTGCCAGATCGTCGAGGACGCGCTGTTGAGCGGCCGACACCCGGTGGAAACCGGCAAGGTTAGCGACCCCCCCTCGGCATTCATAGCGACCCCCGGTCGGCATTCATAACGACCCCCTCTCGGCACAGAAAACGACCCCCCTCACGACCGACGGTTCGGGTGAAGCAACCACGAACCACGTGAGGGGGGTCAGATGGCGAGGAGGACGTCGACGATGGATCTGCAAGAGATCGTGCGGCGATTGAGGATGAACCAGTCGATCAAGGCGATCAAGCGCGAGACCGGCAAGCACCGCAGTGTGATCCGCAGGGTGCGCGAGCTGGCCGAGCAGGAAGGCTGGCTGGATGCCGCCGACCTGCCCGGCGAGCGGCAGCTCCACGAGCGGTACCACGAACAGCAGCAGGCCGAGCGCGGCGCTGCACACCCGTTGGATGCTCACCGCGAGCGGATCGACGGATGGCTCAAGGAGCACTACAGCTTCCTGGTGATCCACAAGCTGCTGACGGGGAAGGGCGTGGAGTACTCCGAGAGCACCGTGCGGCGCTACATCCACCGGCACGTTCCGAAGGCGGTGCGGCCGGTGATGCGGCGCGAGACCAAGCCCGGCGAGGTCATGGAGGTCGACTTCGGCCATCTCGGGCTGACCTGGGACACCGCCACGCGCTCGCGGCGGCGCACCTGGATGTTCTGCGGGCGCCTGCGCCATTCGCGCCTCGCCTACCGGGAGGTGGTCTTCAACCAGAAGCAGCAGACGTTCTTCGCCTGCCACATCCACGCCTTCGAGTTCTTCGGCGGGGTGTCCGAGAAGGTGACGCCCGACAACCTGAAAGCGGCGATCATCGTCGCCTCCTTCGAGGACCCGCTGGTCAACCGCGCCTATCGGGAGTTGGCCGAGCACTATGGGTTCCTGATCTCCCCCTGTCTGCCGCGGAGGCCCGAACACAAGGGTGGTGTCGAAAATGACGTGAAATACGTCAAGAGGAACTTCCTGCCGCTGTTCCGCGAGGAGCACAAGCAGCGCGGTCGCGACGTGCCCTACGCTCAGGAGCTCATCGAGGCGCTCGAACGCTGGAACCGCGACACCTACGAGCCGCACGTGATCCAGAAAGTCGGCCGCACGCCGCGCGAGCTGTTCGAGACCGAGGAAGCGATCGCGATGCGACCGCTGCCGCTGCGGCGGTGGGACCAGGTGACGTGCAAGGAGCTCACCGTCGGCCCGGACTGGCGCGTGCAGTTCGAGAAGGCATTCTACAGCGTCCCGCACCGCCTGATCGGCACGCGGGTGCTGGCGATGGGCAACTCCCACACGGTGCGCATCTTCCTGGACCACCAGGAGGTCACCGCCCATCAGCGCGCCAAGCGGCCGTGGGAGGTCAAGCGCAAGTCCGAGCATGCCCCGCCGGAGCTGGAGCAGTACCTGAGTCTCACCAGCGAGGGGCTGGTGCAGTGGGCGCAACGTCTGGGGCCGTCGGTGGCCCTGGTCGCCGAGCTGATCCTCGCCGACCGGGCGGTCGACGGATTGCGACCGGTGCGCGCGCTGATCAGACTGGCCGACACCTACACCACCGCGCGGCTGGAGGTCGCCTGCCGGCGGGCGGTGCGCTTCGCCACGCCCACCTACCGCAGCGTCAAGGACATCCTCGTCCACGAACTGGACCGACTGCCGGAGGAACTGCCCGCCGAACCGACCAACGGGCAGATCCAGTTCCGGTGTGCACGTCAGTTCGGCTACTTCGACGTCCCGGCGCAGACCAACCACACCGCCGCCGCGCAGGAGCAGCGTCATGGATGAGGTCGCGCTGCTGAAACCCAAGCTGACCCGCCTCAAGCTCGCCGGCATGCTCGACACCCTCACCGAACGCCTGCAGCAGGCGATCGCCGAGAAGTGGAGCTACACCCAGTTGCTCGACACGCTGCTCAGCGACGAGGTCGAGCGGCGCGAGTTCAAGCAGCTCGCCCGCCGGCTCAGCCGAAGCGGCCTCGCCCCGGACAAGACCCTGGAGACCTTCGACTTCACCTTCAACCCGACCATCCACGCGCCGACGCTGCGCGAACTGGCCACCTGCCGGTTCGTGGCGCGCGCCGAGAACGTCTTCCTGGTCGGTCCGTCCGGCGTCGGCAAGAGCCACGCCGCTCAGGCGCTCGGCCACCTCGCGTGCCGCAAGGGGTACGAGGTCACCTACGAGCGCACCAGCGTCCTGTTCGACTGGCTGCACGCCGGCCGCGGCGACGGCAGCTACGAACGCCGGCTGCGCCAGATTGCCAACGTGGCGCTACTGGTCTTGGATGATTTCGGACTCAAGGCGCTGCCGGAGCACCAGCAGCAGGATCTGTACGAGGTGATCTGCCAGCGCTACGAGCGTCATGCCACGGTGATCACCAGCAACCGCGACTTCAGCGAGTGGCCGCTGGTGTTCGCCAACCCGCTGATGGCCTCCGCCTGCATGGACCGCCTGGTGCACCGGGCGACGAAGTTGGTCATCGAAGGCAAGAGCTACCGCATGGACAGTTTCGTGCGCAGGTCACGCGAACTGTCGCTGCCCGAATCGCCGTGATCACCGCGGAGGTCCCCGCTCGCACAGAGCCGGAACCTCACCACGTCGCAGGCGCTTGGGCGTCACTGCCGTCGGCGTGGTGCCTCATCAGGGGGGGTATCCGGATACCACCCCGCCGGCGAAAACGCCGTGACGACGATCCTCGCACGCCGATTCTTCGGCTCACACCTCGTTTCGACGCTCCGGGAGCCAGATGCGCCGCGTGGACCCCACCGGCGGCGATGCGTATCTCGATGGCCGAGGCCGCTCCAGGCTCGCGGCGCCGACCGCCGGGGCGCCCAGTCATCTCCCCGGCTGTGAGCCTCGCAGTCGGTGGAGCCGGGCCGACCAACGACGGCTGCAGCCGCGTATTCGGACGCTGGACCCGCATGTGGCCGATCCGCCGTCTCTGAGGAGTTGCCGATGCGGATCATCGCCATCGCCGCGCGCATGCCGCCGCCCCCGGCATGCGGGTAGCGACGCCGTATCAGTCAGCCCCGGCTGCGGCCCGCTCCGTCGGC
The DNA here is from genome assembly GCA_965208175.1 of Spirochaetia bacterium. Classification (GTDB taxonomy): domain Bacteria; phylum Spirochaetota; class Spirochaetia; order SZUA-6; family Bin103; genus CATQHW01. The sequence goes on from CBDBOG010000003.1 coordinate 2,339,736, forward strand.
GCCTCGGTGGTCGGAGCCATCCGGACATCGACCGAGCGCCCGCAGGCTCGCGGCCGGCTCCTGCCTGCGTGCAACCGCCTGCGGCTGCCGACCCGACAGAACCACCGGCAACCGCCAGCCCACGGCCGGAGGTCCGTCCGCCGCTTCCCCTGGTCGACGCTCTCTTGCCTCGCGGCCACTCACCAGATCTGTCCGCCAATCCCGACCCACGACCACGACCGCTGCTCTCAGCCACCGTGCTCACGGCTGCCGGGCGCCGCAGCCCCGAGCCGGCGTTGACTTCACACTCGGCCGATGTTACGACTACCTACCAACCCGAGCAGGGGGGTCGTTTTGAATGCCGACCTGGGGTCACTTTCCCTGCCGATTCGCACCCGGAGGCCCGCCACGGCGCCGTCGGCGGCGGTGAGGGCACGGATGACGTCGGCCACCTCGAACGGTGGCTGGTGCACGGGCCGCTCAGCGCAGCGGTGGCAACGACTCCAAGCGGCTGGCCAGCGCCGTGATGCGCTTGCGGGTGACGTGGGTGTAGATCACGGTGCTCCTGATCGAGGCATGTCCGAGCAGGGCCTGGACGGTGCGCAGGTCGGTACCGGACTCCAGCAGATGGGTGGCGAAGCAGTGGCGCAGGGTGTGCGGGCTCACCGGCTTGCCGCCGACGACGTGGCGGACGGCGGCGATGGCGTTCCTCACCGTGTCCATGGTCAGGTGCCGGTCGGGATACGTGGTGCTGGGAAACAGCCAGGCGCGCGGCCGGTAGCGTCTGAAGTGGCAGCGCAGGTTCTGAAGGAGCAACGGCGACAACATGACCAGCCGATCCCTGCGGCCCTTGCCGTGCACGACGTGGAGGAGCATGCGCGTGCTGTCGACGTCTGCGATCCTCAGGGCAACCGCCTCGGCGACGCGCAGCCCAGCCCCATACAGGGTCATGGCGATGGCGCGGTGCTGTGGGTCGGTGATCGCTTCCAGTACGGCGTGCACCTCGTCCTGGCTCAAGACCAGCGGCAGCTTCCTGGGCCGCTTGGCGAAGGGGATGTGCTCGATGTTCCAGTCCTTGCCCAGCGTCCTGACGTACAGGAAGTGCAGGGCGCAGACCGCCTGATTGAAGCTGCTCCAACTCAGCTTGCGCTCGTGGACCAGATGGACTTGGTAGCCCCGTATCTCTTCGAGCCCCAAGAGTTCCGGAGATCGCTTGAAGTGACGAGCGAAGGCGGCGACCTGCCGGACGTAGCAGTCGATCGTGCGCGGCGACAGGTTGCGCACCTGCATGTCTTCGATCATTCTCTGTCGCAGTGGTGTCATGATGGACTCCCTCCTGGTTTAGAGACGTGGTTCATCAGCCCCCGGAGCGCGGCTTACGCTCCGGGGGCAGCCCACCCGTCTCCCGGTTAGAGTCCAGACATCACGTGGAAGTTGTGTGTGGGAAGGGGCTCCGCGACTCGAGACGGCCCACGCCGCCCCCTACCGCGAAGCGGTTTAGTTCAATGTGGTCTATCTCGATCAGATGCCGTGAGTTGCAGCGGCGTCCGGTCTGCCGATCGAGGTAGCTGCAGCGGCCCCCGTCCCGCTGCCATACTTGTCGCTTGGAGTCGGTCTTCAAATGCACATGATACCCCGGCTGAGCGGCGAACGTTCCAGGTGACCGATCCGTTCCACCCCCTGTTCGGACGTGAGTTCGAGCTCCTGGAGTCCAGTCGGTGTTGGGCCGAGGATCGGGTGTTCTACCGCGATGGTGACCAGGAGTCGCGATCGCTGCCGGCACGCTGGACGAACGCGGCGGCTGACGACCCGTATGTGGCGATCTCGGCGGGTCGATCGCCGTTTCGGGTGGATGATCTGCTAAGGCTTGCGGCACTGGTGGGGTCGTTCGATGAACGGCGTCAGCAGGAGAGAGATGAGGGTTGTGTGTAAAGACAATTCCGCCATGAGTGTAAAGACCATTTTGCCGCTGACGCCAGATCTTATGCACGTAGAAGCTCGTTTATTCGTTATAAAATCTCCTGTTCACTCTGGCACCCCTCTTGACCCGCATCCGAATTGCGGCATAGTTGTTCTAACACTCTGGGAGGAGCCTTTCATGCCACATCACCCAAACGATGCCAAAGCCATCGCCCTGCGCCGCAGCGGCTGCCTGCATCCGCGCCCGCATCAGGTCGCCGACGAACAGTTCATCGACAGCGCCTTCTTCGACCCCCGCGACCTGCTGCAGGTCAAGTACGAGATGCTGCGCCGCGTGCGCGTGGACGGCTACACCGTCAGCCGCAGCGCGGCCAGCTTCGGGCTCTCACGCCCCTCGTTCTACCAGGCGCGGGCCGCCTACGAGGCCGGTGGCTTGGCCGCACTGGTACCCAAGAAACGTGGACCACGCCACGCCCACAAACTCTCGGAGGCGGTCATGGAGGTCGTGCAGCAGACCCTGGCGCAGCAGCCGCGGATGAACGCGGACGCCTTGGCCGAATTGGTGCGGCAACGATTCGGCATCTCGATGCATCCGCGCAGCGTCCAGCGCGCCTTGGCGCGACAGGAAAAAGGGGGGCGGTCATGAGTACCGTCGCGCTCCCGCAGCAGGCCGCCGCGCACGAGGCGCGCTACGAGCAGTTGCGCGAAGCCGGTACGAATCGTCAGGTGATGGCCAGTCGGGACGGCATGGCGGTGGTGGTCCAGCACGGGCTGGCCGCGTGGATGCAGCTGTGCGCGAAGCTGCCGGCGCCACGGCCGCTGCGCTCGCAGGCGCCGGCAAGCGCGGTCACGCTGCCCGAGGCGGCCTGCGTGCCGGTCGTACAGGTGCTCAGCGCCATGGCGCTGGGCCACCTCCAGGAGGCATCGGCGTGAATGCACTGGCCCATCAGAAGGTCAACGACGGCCACCTGCGCCGCGACGCGTACCTGTACATCCGTCAATCGACGGTGCGCCAAGTGTTCGAAAACACCGAGAGCACGATGCGGCAGTACGCGTTGCGCGATCGGGCGGTGGCGCTGGGCTGGCCGTCCGAGCGGGTGACCGTGATCGACTCGGACCTGGGACAGTCGGGAGCTTCGGGTGCCGAGCGCGCCGGGTTCCAGAGGCTGGTGGGCGAGGTCGGCACCGGCAAAGCTGGCATCGTGCTGGGGCTGGAGGTCTCGCGGCTGGCGCGCAACTCCAGTGACTGGCACCGACTGCTGGAGATCTGTGCGCTCACCGACACGCTGATCCTGGACGAGGACGGGCTGTACAACCCGGCCGATTTCAACGACCGGCTGCTGCTCGGGCTGAAAGGCACGATGAGCGAGGCGGAGTTGCACGTGCTGCGCGCGCGGCTGCGCGGCGGCGTGCTGAATGCCGCGCGCCGGGGCGCGCTGCGCCTATCGCTGCCGGTGGGACTGGTCTACGAGGAGGGCGGCGCCGTGGGGCTGGATCCCGATGCGCAGGTGCGGGGCAGCTTGGAGCATCTGTTTGCCACCTTTAGCCGCACGGGGTCGGCTTCGGCGACGGTCAAGCACTTCCGCGAGCAGGATCTGCGCTTCCCGCGCCGCCCCCGCAACGGACCCCACCAGGGGGAGGTGGTCTGGGAGCCGCTACGGCTGTGGCGGGTGCTGCGCGTGCTGCACAACCCCCGCTACGCCGGCATCTACTGCTTCGGGCGCACCCGGCGTCGCAAACTGGTCGGTGGAGCCATGGAGTTCCGCAAGCTGCCGCGCGAGCAGTGGACGGTGCGGTTGCCCGACGCGCATCCGGGCTACATCAGCGCCGAGCAGTACGAGGCGAACCTGAGGCAATTGCGTGCCAACGCCCAGGCGCATGGCGCCGAACGACGCCAGAGCCCGCCGCGGGAGGGAGCCGCGTTGCTGCAGGGCTTGGTGATCTGCGGGGTATGTGGTCGGCGGATGACGGTGCGCTATCGCAGTGGCAGCGGCCGGCAGAGCACCGAATACGTCTGCCAGTACGAGGGCAACGATACCGCCAGCCGCAGGTGTCAGATCATCACGGGCACCGGGATCGATCGGGCCATCGGAGAGTTGCTGCTGCAGACGGTGTCGCCGGTGAGCCTCGAGGTGGCCCTCCAAGTCCAGGCCGAGCTGGACGCACGCATTCACGAAGCCGACGTGCTGCGCCAACAGCAGGTCGAGCGGGCGCGCTACGAAGCCGACGTGGCGCGACGGCGGTTCATGCACGTCGATCCCGGCAACCGCCTGGTCGCCGATGTGCTGGAAGCGGAGTGGAACGAGAAGCTGCGTGGCCTGCAGCACGCGCAGGAAGAACTCCATCGACGCCGACAGGAGGATCATCGGCAGCTCGGCGCAGAGCAACGAGAGCGGATCTTCGCTCTGGCGGCCGACGTTCCGCGGTTGTGGAACGACCCCAAGACCCCGCACCGCGAGCGCAAGCGCATGGTGCGGCTGCTGATCGAGGACGTCACCCTGACCAGGGGGGAACAGATCATGGTGGGCATCCGCTTCCGCGGCGGTGCGACCCGGTCGCTGAGCCTGCCGCTGGCGCCGCCGGTGTGGCAGATTCGCCAGACACCGCCTGAAGTGGTGGCACAGATCGACGCGTTGCGTGAGCACCATACCGACGCGCAGATCGCCGACATCCTCAACGAGCGAGGGCATCTATCAGGAGACGGAAAGCGCTTTCATAGTCACAGGGTGTCCGATCTGGGGCGTGCCTATGGGCTCAAGAGCCGCTACGATCGGCTCCGTGAGGCCGGTCTGCTGACGTCGCGCCAGATAGCCGATCTGCTCGGCATCACCGTGCAGACGGCCAACATCTGGCGCCGTCACGGCCTGCTGCGAGCCCATGCCTGCAACGACAATAACGACTTCCTCTACGAGCATCCCGGCGACGACCCACCCGTCAAGATGCGCGGCCGCAAGCTCTCCAAACGTCGACGTTTCCCCGAGGTCACGTCGACGGCACGGCAAGAGGTGCAGTGTGAAGCGTAGTCCTTCACCGCCGCCGGAATCGCGCGGCCCGAAGCGCACGGCTTCGCCGTCGAAGTCGCGGTGCCGTCCGGCTTCATGCCCGCAACGGCCTGGCGCTCCGTCGCTTCCCGCCGGGTCGGCGAAGGCGCCGAGGTCGGCGTCGGGTGGCGCGCCTGCTCCGCCGTCGGAGTGGGGCCGGCGGGGATCGCCGCGTCCTGCACCGTCACGGCGTGACCGGGTTCCGGGGCGGCTTGCTCCTTCGCCGCCGGAGCGGGCTCGGATTCGCCCTGCCCCGCCCCGCTGCCGGCGCGCGCCCGGCGCGGCGGCCGGCTCGGGTCGTGGCGGTCGAGCGCCTCCGGCACGATGCGGCCGACGAGCTGCCCCACGGTCATGCGCGGGTCCACATGCGACAGCAACCCACGAAGCTGCTCCAGTCCCTCCTGGCAGTCGGCGTCGATGACCGCCTTTAGCTCGTAGCGCCCGTCGCCGAGCGGGCGCACGCGGTCGGCCGGCGGAGCCAGTTCCGGGTCCAGGTCGGCGAGCATTCGGCGGACCTGCCGCGTGCTCTTGCCGGTCGCCTCCTCGACCAGCTTCTGTCTTCCTGCCGCATTGAGCACCAGCGGCGGCGCAGGTTCATCCGCCACCGGATCGTCCGCGGACGCAACCTCGGCCGGTGCAGCCCACAGCGAACCGCCCCCCAGAGCCGACGCCTCCGTCGGCGCCGAGCCTGGCAGGTCAGCCTTGGCCGTCGTTGCCCCCGGCTCCACGGCCCCCGACGGCGCGGTCGATGCGATGCCGGTGATCGCCCCGCGCCGCCGCTGCCGGTCGAAGGCCCACTGCAACTCCGCGGCGGCGCTCAGCGTCAGCGAGCCGTCGCGCAGCCGCTCGCGCGCGCCCGGCTGGTCGGCGCACAGCCGCACGGCGCCAATGCGCCGCCCGGCGGCAGCGTCGCTGTAGCCGAGCTCGCGCACCGCGTAGTCGAACAGGCTGGAACAGCCCCGCTGGAGAAAGAGACGGCGGGCCTCGATCTCGGCCAGGTGGTCGATGATGACGCCCTGCAGGTGGCGTTCGTGGCGGACCAGCGTGCTGGTCTGACGCAGCAGCGTGCGGTCGGACAGCACGCCTACGGTGGAGGTGATCGCGGGGCGGGGGGCGCTCGCAGGAGTCGCGGCCTTCATGGGACAAATATACTACCGGTTATGAAATGAACCTTCTTGCTCGGTCCAGGACGGGCAGGCGATTCGCGATCAGCGGGCGCTGAAGGGGTACCGGGCGGCCGAAGGGGCATGCGAGCTTCCGGGAGGCCGGAAGGGGCAGGTACGTGCGGTGGCATGCCACCTCGCAGGCGCGCCAACCCGTCAAGACTTCGCGAAAAGAATCCTCGATCGGTAACTATTCAGGCGTAGTGGCAGCCCATGGGTCAGCGTAACCACGACCTGAAGATTGTAAGTTGTCTCGGGCGCTGTACGTGTTCGGCATTGCTGGTCTATTCTCGCGGTCGGGAGGGGCGCAATGGACGCGAGCTTCAAGCTCACGCGCCAAGAGATAGGTGCGGCCTACGATGCTGGCCGAGACGCGGTCATCGCGTTGATCGAGGCTCTCATCGAGCGTTACGAGCAGCGGATCACGGCGCTGGAGCAGGAACTCCAGGAACTGAAGAAGGACAGCCACGACAGCGGCAAACCGCCGTCGCGAGACAGCTTCGAACGCAAGCAACACAGCCGCACGGCCTCTCGCCGGCAGCGAACCGGAAAGCGTCACGGGGGTCAGCCGAACCATCCTGGTGCGACCTTGAGCCAGAGTGAGCATCCCGACCTCGTCACCGTGCACGCGGTGGACCGGTGCGGCTGCGGACGATCGCTGGCCGACGAGCCGGTGGCCGACTACGAACGTCGGCAGGTGTTCGAGGTGCCGCCGCTGGCGGCGCAGGTCACCGAGCACCGCGCCGAGCGCAAACGCTGCCCGGACTGTGGGAAGACCGCGGTGGCCACATTCCCTGAGCCGGTCCGGCAGCCGGTGCAGTACGGCGAGCGGCTGCAAGCGGTGGCCGCATACCTGAAGAACTACGGGTTGCTGCCGTATCAGAGGGCGGCCGAGTGGTTCGCGGACCTGTTCTCGATCCCGATCAGCGTCGGCACGTTGGTGAACATCAACGCCACCTGCGCCGAGCGCTTGGCGGGCGTCAGCGAGATGATTCGTGAAGCGATCGGCGGCCAGCCGGTGGTCGGCTTCGATGAGACCGGGATGAGCGTCGACGGCCACCTGCGGTGGCTGCACGTGGCGAGCACGGAGCGGCTGACCCACTACGCCGAGCACGCGAAGCGGGGCAAGCAGGCCGGTGAGGACATCGGCATCTTGCCGAACTTCGCGGGGATCGCGCTGCACGATCACTGGCAGAGCTACTTTCGCTATCGGTGTGGGCACGCGCTGTGCAACGCCCATCATCTGCGCGAGCTGACGTTCGTCGAGGAACAGTACCGCCAGCCGTGGGCGGGCGAACTCAAGAAGTTGCTGCTGAGGATGAACGCTGCGGTGGACCGTGCGCAGCAGCAGGGACGCCGGCGGCTGTACCGGCCTGAGCGCCGACGATTCGCCGCCGAGTACCGCAGGATCATCAACGTTGGGCTGGCCGCCAATCCGCCGCCGCCTCCGGCGCCACCGGGTACGCCCAAGAAGCGGGGCCGCAAGAAGCAGAGCAAACCGCGCAATCTCCTGCTCCGGTTGTCCGGCCGCTGGCGATCGGTGCTCGCCTTCATGTACGACTTTCGCGTACCGTTCACCAACAACCAGGCCGAACGGGACCTGCGCATGATGAAAGTTCAGCAGAAGATCTCAGGCACGTTCCGCAGCGCTGAAGGTGCAGCCGCCTTCTGCCGGACCAGAGCCTATATCTCCACGATCCGCAAGAACGGCGGCAACGTGCTCGACGCCCTCAGGTCCGTCTTCGAAGGCCGCCCCATGATCCCTCCCTGCCTCAGACCGTCCGCCACGGCTGAATAGTTACCTCGATCGTAACTATTCAGGCGTAGTGGCAGCCCATGGGTCAGCGTAACCACGACCTGAAGATTGTAAGTTGTCTCGGGCGCTGTACGTGTTCGGCATTGCTGGTCTATTCTCGCGGTCGGGAGGGGCGCAATGGACGCGAGCTTCAAGCTCACGCGCCAAGAGATAGGTGCGGCCTACGATGCTGGCCGAGACGCGGTCATCGCGTTGATCGAGGCTCTCATCGAGCGTTACGAGCAGCGGATCACGGCGCTGGAGCAGGAACTCCAGGAACTGAAGAAGGACAGCCACGACAGCGGCAAACCGCCGTCGCGAGACAGCTTCGAACGCAAGCAACACAGCCGCACGGCCTCTCGCCGGCAGCGAACCGGAAAGCGTCACGGGGGTCAGCCGAACCATCCTGGTGCGACCTTGAGCCAGAGTGAGCATCCCGACCTCGTCACCGTGCACGCGGTGGACCGGTGCGGCTGCGGACGATCGCTGGCCGACGAGCCGGTGGCCGACTACGAACGTCGGCAGGTGTTCGAGGTGCCGCCGCTGGCGGCGCAGGTCACCGAGCACCGCGCCGAGCGCAAACGCTGCCCGGACTGTGGGAAGACCGCGGTGGCCACATTCCCTGAGCCGGTCCGGCAGCCGGTGCAGTACGGCGAGCGGCTGCAAGCGGTGGCCGCATACCTGAAGAACTACGGGTTGCTGCCGTATCAGAGGGCGGCCGAGTGGTTCGCGGACCTGTTCTCGATCCCGATCAGCGTCGGCACGTTGGTGAACATCAACGCCACCTGCGCCGAGCGCTTGGCGGGCGTCAGCGAGATGATTCGTGAAGCGATCGGCGGCCAGCCGGTGGTCGGCTTCGATGAGACCGGGATGAGCGTCGACGGCCACCTGCGGTGGCTGCACGTGGCGAGCACGGAGCGGCTGACCCACTACGCCGAGCACGCGAAGCGGGGCAAGCAGGCCGGTGAGGACATCGGCATCTTGCCGAACTTCGCGGGGATCGCGCTGCACGATCACTGGCAGAGCTACTTTCGCTATCGGTGTGGGCACGCGCTGTGCAACGCCCATCATCTGCGCGAGCTGACGTTCGTCGAGGAACAGTACCGCCAGCCGTGGGCGGGCGAACTCAAGAAGTTGCTGCTGAGGATGAACGCTGCGGTGGACCGTGCGCAGCAGCAGGGACGCCGGCGGCTGTACCGGCCTGAGCGCCGACGATTCGCCGCCGAGTACCGCAGGATCATCAACGTTGGGCTGGCCGCCAATCCGCCGCCGCCTCCGGCGCCACCGGGTACGCCCAAGAAGCGGGGCCGCAAGAAGCAGAGCAAACCGCGCAATCTCCTGCTCCGGTTGTCCGGCCGCTGGCGATCGGTGCTCGCCTTCATGTACGACTTTCGCGTACCGTTCACCAACAACCAGGCCGAACGGGACCTGCGCATGATGAAAGTTCAGCAGAAGATCTCAGGCACGTTCCGCAGCGCTGAAGGTGCAGCCGCCTTCTGCCGGACCAGAGCCTATATCTCCACGATCCGCAAGAACGGCGGCAACGTGCTCGACGCCCTCAGGTCCGTCTTCGAAGGCCGCCCCATGATCCCTCCCTGCCTCAGACCGTCCGCCACGGCTGAATAGTTACCCTCGATCTTTTTTCGCGGCGCGCCCGCTGCCGGGCCGATGCCGGCAGCATCGGGGACCGGTCGATCTCGCCGCCGACCTCATGGCCCCTCAGCCACGAAACTCGGAAAAGCCCTCGTCTGATCGCTTGATGCGATGCCGAACCGGTCTTCGACAGCCTCGACTCGCGTGATCGCGATGTCCGCGGGGCGACCGTTGCCGAGTTGCGCTTCCCCAGAGGGGAACGGGACATGTGGGCTTCCTGAACTCAACCCCCGGCACGCCGGGCTGCGAAGTAGCGGCGCAGATCCGCGTTCAGGTCGGCCGTGAACGACTCGTCCCAGGAGTCACGGTACGTTGCCGTGAACCGCTCGAAGGTCTTGCGCGCTGTCGGGGTGGTGTCCTTGAGGTAGGTCGGATCGTCGAACCACGGCTGATAGCTGGCGACGTAGCCGCCGAGCCCGTTCATGTCCTCGCGCGTGGCGGGCCGCGGGCGCGACGCCGTCCCCCAGGTGACGGCGATGGTGCGGCGCCGCTTGCGCCGGCTGTACAGGCCGCGGTGGATGGAGTTGACGTGGAAGAACGCCAGGTCGCCGGCCTGCAGCCGGATCGGCTCCCTGCCGGGCATGGCGTCCGACCAGTAGTCGTTGACGCGCACCTCGTACTCCTCCGGGGTGTCCCAGCGGTTGTGGGAGCCGGGCACGATCTCGGTCGCCGCCGAGTCGCACAGGCAGAGGTGCATGTGCACCTCCCGTGCGGGCACCGCCTCGCTCAGGATGATGCGCTCGGTGTCCGCGTCCGGACGCAGGTCGAACTTGTCGTACTGGCAGTCGCGGTGCCAGCCGCCCACCCACGACTCGCGCGGCGGCTCGACGTAGAGGTTGCACTGCATGAACAGCGGCGGCTCGGCCAGGATCGCCGTGGCGATCGCGATCGCGTTCTCGCCCGCGACGGCGTTCAGCAGCGTGGCCAAGTCCGCCGGCCGCTCCCGGTGGTAGTCGGGGTGGTTGAGGTGAATGAGCATGCGCGCCCGGGCGGAGTAGTTACGGCCGCTCGGCTGGTTGTCCTCGGTCCCGGTCGTGACGAAGCGGGCGAGCGCGCCCTCGCAGATCCGTCGCAACTCGCGCACCTGACTAGCATACGCGCCGCGGAGGATCACGTACCCCTCCTCGGCGAAGCGCGCGCCGAGCGCGTCCGCGTCGACAGGCATGGACGAGCTACGGGTGTCGGTGGTAGGTCAGCACAAGCGTGATGCTCGGGCTGATCTGCTCTTCGAGCTCCAGCTCGTTGTCGCTCGTGAACTCGTATTCGAAGCGTGACGGATCGACGTCGCTGGCGTCGGGTGTCAGCACCAGAGTGTCGTCGTCGTAGCGGTACCTGCCTCTCGTCCTGACAATCATACGTATCATACCGCTGGCCGATTGGCGAGCGTAAGAGTACCTGCCATTGCTCTGGAACTCATACTCGGCCGAGAAGCGGCTTCCCCCGGTCGTGAACTCGGTGTGCCACTTCCCGACAAACGGATTCCCCGGTTTGGAGGAGACGTAGACCGTGCATCCGGACAGCGCAGTCAGGGCAAGCAGGGTGGCACAAGACGCGGCCAGTACGCCGACGCCGATCCGGAAGCCTCTCCCGCGCCCTTGCGTGTTCATGATCTCATCCTGGTCAGCCATCGGAACGAGTGTATCACCATGGTGGCTTACGCGCGTAAGGAGTGCTCACGCGGGCACAGCGCCGGCCGCGACGGTGCCGGTGGTGAGCACCGAGTCGGTGGAGCCCGAGGTCGGCAGTATCCGCATCGTGCCGTGGGAGAGCGTCCTGACCCGCCTCTGGGTCGGGATCATCGCCTGCTCGCCCGCCGTGCAATCCTCAAGCGGCGAACTTGGACACGGCCAAGGCGATCTTCGCCCGTCACGGGGACAGGTTCATAGCGGCCTACGTGTTCGGCTCGGTCGCGGCCGGCACAGCCGACGAGCACAGCGACATCGACGTCATTCTGGTGCGTGACACCGCGCTGCCGTTCTTCGATCGCGTCCGCGAGGTCATGGATCTGCGCCTCGAGTTCCGGGCGGCCGACCTGCTGATCTACACTCCCGCCGAACTGAACGAGATGCTCGCGGAGGACGGCCGCTACTTCGTCAAGCACGCCGTCCGAACAGGACACCGAATCGAGGGAACCCAACCCGGAAGCCGATCGCTGGCACAAGCAAACGACGATCACTCCGCAGGCCCCGAGCGTCGTAGAGCGCTTCCTGCATGGTCTGCGACTATGACGTCGGCGGCGGCGCGAGGCGATTGAAGCTCAAGGTGTCGGTGCCGTGGATGATCTGCAGGGCATGGTCCGGGGAGTCGTACTCCAGGACCTTGACGATGGGGATGATCGCCCGCACCGCCAGCCCGATGCGGCGCAGGTCCGAGCGGTTGGCCTCCGAGTGGTGCAGTGTGCGCTCGTTGAACAGGATGAACTCGCCGGGCTGCATCTCCAGATCGGTCAGGTCGCCGGGATCGTAGTAGCCGGTATCGGCCATCACCTTGAACTGCATGTCCGGGGACGCCTCGACATGCGGGACGATGGTGCGGTGCGATCCGGGAATCACCTGCAGGTTGCCGTTCTGCCTGGTGGAAGGATCCACGGCGATCCATGCGGAGATGATGACCGGCGGCTCGAGCGGCCAGTAGTGGAAATCCTGATGCCAGGGGATCGCCTTGCTGCCCCGGTTCTTGACGAAGAAGTTCGTGCGCCACAGCAGCAGATCGGGCCCGTACAGGGCAACCATGCGCTCGACGATCGCCGGATCGGTGGCCAGCTCGTACACCGCTCGACTGTCCAGGTGGCGGTTGTGGACGCGGTTGTGCGATTTCGGCGGATCCTTCTCCAAAGCCCTCTCGATGGCCGGCCGCCGCGCGGCCATTTCGTCTGGCGAGCACATGGTGTAGGGCCCGAGATATCCGGCGCGGCGAAACCGCTCCATCTCCGCGGCGGAGAGCGCCGCGGGCGCTGAACCCGACGTCCGGTCAAGTGGCTTCATGCGGGTTCAGAGCGGCGTTACGGTGATCAGGCGCTCCTCGCCTCGCTCGGCGAGGGGGTTGCGCAGGGGCCGGCCGAAGTAGGGGGATTCGATCTCGAAGCGGTCGCCGGTCTGGGGCTCGATGCCGTGGGCGCAGCTCAGGATGGGGGCGCCGAGGAAGTGGCAGTGGACGTCGCCGGGGAGGCGGAACAGGTCGTACTTGAACAGGTGGTGCTCCATGTTCGCCAGGGTGTGGGTCATGTTGGCCTCGCCGGTCAGGAAGGCGGCCTGCCAGAGCAAGGCGCCATCGCGGCGCACGCGCACCTCGCCCTGGACGGAGTCGGGCAGCGGGCCGAGCCGCAGCTCGGGGCCTATCGAGCAGGCACGCAGCTTGGAGTGGGCGAGGTACAGGTAGTTCTGGCGCTCGATGACGTGGTCGGCGAACTCGTTGCCGAGCGCGAAGCCGACGCGGCGCGGGCGGCCGTCGCGGCCGATCAGGTAGACGCCGACCGCCTCCGCTTCCTCGCCGCCGTCGCCGGAGAATCCGGGCAGGGGCAGCTCCTGTTCCGGCGGGACGAGGATGCTGCCGTCGCCCTTGTAGAACCACTCCGGCGCGACTCCGATGGTGCCGGCTGGCGGTTTGCCCCCGCGCAGGCCGAGCCGGAACATGCGGATCGAGTCGGTCACGCCCTCGTCCGCGTCCGCGCCGCCCGAGCCCGACCCGCCGTGCATGGCGTCGCGCGCCATGGCGCTGCCGGTGTGGTTGAGGCCGGTGCCGGAGATCATCAGGTGGGCGGGGTCGGGGTGGTCGATCGGCGGCAGCAGGCGCCGCTCGTCGACCAGCGCCTGGTAGTCGATGATAGCGGCGCGGTCGCACCCGGCCACCAGGTCGACCAGAGCACGGCCGGTCTCGTCCGCTTCGCGGCCGAGGTCCAGCGTCGACGCGACGCCGGCGAGCTCGTCGATCCGGTCGCGGTCGGCGACCACGCCGACGCGGCGCTGACCGGACGCGGTCACGTACTGAACGAGCCGGGTGTCGCTCACAGGCGCTGCACCTCGCCGGTGCGGATGGCTTGGTCGGCGGCGAGCACGATGCGCGTGGCCTGGATGCCGTCGGTGGCGTCGAGCTCCGGGGCGCGCCCGGCGCGCAGCGCGGCGATGAACTCGCGGTTCTCCAGCAGGAAGCCCTCCTCCGTCTCGACCCGCTCCGACCATTGCCGCTCGCCGTCGTTGAAGGTCGCAGCCTTGAAGCGGTCGTGGAGTTGCACGCTCCGGCCGCCGCCGAACAGCTCCAGGAAGAACTTGCTGGTCATGTGCCCCAGGGCCGCGTCGCCCTGGATCCAGCTTGCCACGGCGCCGGAGGCGAAGCGGATCGAGGCCACGCACTGGTCGATGCGCGGGTGGCCGGGGTGGGTCATGGCGCCGCCGGCCGCCCACAGCAGCTCCGGCTCGCTGCGCGCCATCCAGCGGATCACGTCGGTGGTGTGGCAGCCCTGGCTGTAGACGTTGGCGCCGCCGCGCACCGGGTCCTGTGCCCAGGCGTCGTCGCGCCAGCGGCTGTCCATCATCTGGCCGACGATCACCTGCGGCTCCGGGACGAACTCCCGCGCCTTCTGGAGGAGGGGGTAGTAGCGCATCTTGAACGCCGGCATCAGCCACACACCGGCCTCCTCGACCGCGGCGGCCACCGCCTCGCACTCCTCGACCGACAGCGACAGCGGCTTCTCGATCAGGATGTGCTTGCCGGCCCGTGCCGCCTCGATGGCCAGCGGCGCGTGCGAGTCGTGGTGGGTGCAGATGTAGACGGCGTCCAGGTCGGGGTCTCCAAGGAGGCGGGCGATGTCCTCGGTCGCGTAGCCGCCGTGCTCGGCCGCAAGGCGCTCGGCCGCGGCCGGCACCACGTCGGCGAAGGCCGTGAAGCGGGCGCCGCCCACCTCGCGCACGCAGTCCGCGTGCACGGCGCCCAGGCTACCGCAGCCGATCAGGCCGAAGCGCAGGTCTCGCGTGCTCATCTCGGCGGATCCGGGGCGGTGGTGTCTCCGGAGGCGTCGTACATCAGCCGGTGAAGGTCCGTGAGCAGCCGGTCGTCGGTGGTCATGCGCATCTGCGGCGCGATGCAGGGCATGCCGCGGCTCAACGTCGGGTCGCGGTACACGTTGGTCTGCCGCTCGGCCAGGTCGATGTCCGCGCAGGCCACGCCGTCGCCGTGGATCTCGGCGATGATCGCTCCGGAGGAGTCGATGATCATGCTGGGCGGCCCGGTCGCGGCGGCGACGAAGTAGAGGCGGTTGTCGAGCGCGCGCGTGCGCCACGTGATCGGCTTCCCGCCGGCGACCGGCAGGAACAGGATCTCCGCGCCGAGGTGCGCGTAGTAGCGGGCCACCTCCGGGAACCACTCGTCGTAGCAGATGTGCAGCGCCACGCGCCCGACGTCCAGGTCGAACACCGGGTATTCGGCGCCGCAGGAGATGCCGCCGCGCAGCTCGCCGAAGGTCAGGTGGGTCTTGTCGTAAGAGCCCAGCAACTCGCCCGAGCGGTCGAACAGGACCGCCGTGTTGAACACGTGCGGGCCGCGGCGGCAGATGACGCCGGCGATCACGTACATGCGGTGGCGGCGCGCGGCCTCTGCCAGCACCCGGCACACGGGGCCGTCGGGGACCGGCTCCGCGGCGTCGGCCCATGACCCGTAGGCGCGCTCGGGGACGCCCTGCACGGGGGAGAACTCGGTGAGGGCGGCGATGTCCACCCCCATCGACCCGGCTTGGTCGAGCTTGGCGGCGATGCGCTCGCGCTGCTCGGCCATGGTCAGCGGCGCCGGCGGCTCGCCGAAGCGGATGGTGGCGATGCGCGCGATGCGCGCCGGCGACTGCGGGACCTGCGTGACCACGGCGCGCGACCACGCGATCCGCCCGCACGGTGCGGCGCGCAGATAGAGCTCCATCCGCTCGTGCTCGGAGGGGTGGGGCTCGTGCCGGAACGTGCACTCCAGGGACAGCGTTCCCGCCGGCGCGGCCCTCTGTTCGGCGGAACGCAGCAGCCGTGGCGTCAGGAAGTGGCCGGCACACTGGGCGAACACCGAGAGTGCCGGGCGCTCGATGTTCTCCGGACGGGCCTGCACGCTCGCGCGGTACCAGCAGCCGGGGATCAGGCGCACCGGGCGGTGCCAGCAGCCGAAGGCGTGCAGGTCTCCGGTCCCTTCCAGGACCAGCTCCTGCTCTCCGTCGCCGCCCGGTTCGATCCGGGCGCGCGGCGCGAGCTCCGCGCGTGGGGTGTCGGTCCGCCACTCACCGTGCAGGCGGTTCGCGTCCGGCAGCGGCGCGGGCTCTCCGGTCTCGCCCGGATTGACTCCGGCCGCCAGCAGCATGCCCACCCATTGGCGATGGTTGCGCGTCACCGATTCCGGGCGCGTGCGGCTGCGGGCCACGAAGCCGGGGACGTTGCTGCGTCCGGTCGGCGCGCCGAGGCGGCAATAGCGGGTGTCGAGGCTCCAGCGCACGGTCTGTGACGTATTCGGCAGCGAGCGGTGCGCGACCCGCTCCATGGTCATGAGGGCGTCGCCCGGCTGCATCTCGCAGGTGACGTGCTCGCCGTCCGGCAGGTCCTCGTCATTGATGCCGTGGTACGCGACGACACCGGGGATGCTGGTCTCCAGCCGGTGCGGAACGCTCTGCCGGTGCGAGCCGGCGATCACTTCCAGGCAGCCGTTCTCGCGCCTGGCGCTGGACAGCGGGATCCACAGGTTGAGGATCACGCTGTCGCCGATGTCCTCGGCGAGGTAGGCGTCGTCCTGGTGCCAGGGCACGTCGGCGGGGTCGTGCTCTGGAAGCTTCACCCGCAGCACCGTCTGCGGATGGGCCAGGATCTCCGGCCCGATCACGGACTCGACCGCGTCGAGCAGGGCCGGATGGGTGCGCAGCGCGTACATGCCGGCCGTCTTGTGCCGCTTGCTGTGCAGCCGGCGCCAGATCCAGGCGAGCGACTCCTCGTCCAGCTCGGCGGCGACCGCGGCCAGGCGCCGGTCGAAGGGCTCGTCCGCGAAGGTGGCGGCGGGATCCAGGCGCTCCCAGATGACGAGCTGCTCGACCGCCTGCTCCACGGCGGCGGCCAGGTCGTCCGCGAGGGGCTGGAAGGCCGCCCGCGGCAACAGCCCCGGGAGGATCAGGTAGCCCCGTTCGTGGAGCTCCCCGCACTGCGAATCGGTCAGACCGGTGCCGTGTTCCATACCGGAGCGATTGAACGTCGGCGCGCGCCGCCTTGACAAGCCGCTCGCCGCCCGGGCGATGGTTCGGCGGTGATCGGTCTGTTCCTCCGCTATCACGTGAGGCCGGCGGTCAGGTACTTCATGACGGGAGTCACGCCGCTCACGGTGATCGGGGCGGCAGCGATCGTCGGCCTGTTCGCGACGGCGTACGGGAGCTACTTCGCGGCGGTACGGCAGGGTATGGTGCCGGTCGAGGTGTCGCTGCCCCACCTGCGGGCCGCCACGCTGGAGCTTGTCGTCGCGTTTCTGGTCGCAGGTCTGCGCAAGCGTCAGGGGTTCGTCACGTTCTGCGCGTCTACCCGGATGGAGCCGGCGGATGCGCTACGCCTCCTCCTCCTGACCAATGGCCGCAAGCCGTTCGGCGCCGAAATGGTGTTCGTCGCCGTCGTTCTTCCGTTTGCCCTGCGGCTGTCACCGTCGATCGAGCGGGCCGCGCTGCACGTGGCGAGCGATGTGGTCGCCGTGGTCGTGCACTACCTGGCCGCCGCCCTGATAACGGCGCTGTGGCATCGCAACCGCAAGGCCGGGGCGTTCGCCGCAATGGGATTCCTCGTCTTCATGGGTATGCAGTGGTTGGTGTTTCGGCAGTGGCCGGGGCTCGACTTCCTGCTGCTCGCCGTGAACGTCTCGGCATGCGTCGTATGCTGGACTGTCGTGTTCGGGCGTCTCGATGCCGCACACGTGCAGCGATTCCTCATCAGTGCGGTACCCAGCCGGCGCGGCCGGCCGGCGCTCGGACGCTTGCTGCGCCCGCTGCCGGTGGAGGCGAAGCTCTACACGAAAGAGTACCTGCTCCGTCCGGAGTCCGCTTTCTCGGTCCTGGTCGCGTTCACGCTGTTCGCAGGGTCGATCGTTGCGATGGCAGCGGGCATACCGGAGGAGACGCGTACGCCGACGATCATCATCTTCGCGTACGCCGCAGCGGTGTTCGGCGCCTCGGTGTTCGCCAGTTTCGATCGAGCCAAGATCGAGTTCTTCAAGACCACGCCGGTGACGTTCGGCCGTCTGACGCTGTCGATGCTGACGCCCCATTGCACGGCGTATCTCCTGGCGGCGGCGATCGTGGGAGCGGCGGGGGCGATGGGTGGGATGCGGTTCGGCGCCCTGTTCATCCTGCTGTCTCAGGGCGTGTTCGTGACGCTGGTGACGTGGCTGGTCCCGTTTCGGTTTCTCTACAGCGCCAAACTCTTCGTACTGCTCGTCTCCGCGCTGATCCAGACCGCAGGGCTTGTCATCGCGGTGGGCTCGGCCGCCGGGCAGGGACCTGGCCTTCCGGTGGTCTATGCCGGGTTCGTGCTGCTGATCCCGGCAATCCTCTTTCCGGGAGCTTCGTTCAAGTACCAGAACTGGACCGTCGAGGACGGGGATCCGGCGCCATGATAGAGCTCGTCGCAGCGGGCAAGACCTTCCGGAACGGCAAAGGCGTGTTCGACGTGAGCCTGCGGATCGAGACCGGGGTGACCGGCTTCCTGGGGCGCAACGGATCCGGCAAGACCACGACGATGCGGCTGATCATGGGGCTGCTGGCCCGGGATGGAGGCATGGTGATGGTCGACGGGCGGGACCTGTGGAAGTACGACCACATCTGCACGCTGAAGCGCCATCTGGGCTTCCTGCCGAACGACGACTACTTCTTTCCGCGGCTCACCGGCCGCGAGAATCTCGAGTACCTGAGCCTCCTGAAGACCGGCAAGCGCGACGCCTACGCGGCGCTGGACCGCTTCATCGGCGAGCTGGAAGTGGACGCCTTCATCGACGATCCGTTCGAGTAACTATTCAGGCGTAGTGGCAGCCCATGGGTCAGCGTAACCACGACCTGAAGATTGTAAGTTGTCTCGGGCGCTGTACGTGTTCGGCATTGCTGGTCTATTCTCGCGGTCGGGAGGGGCGCAATGGACGCGAGCTTCAAGCTCACGCGCCAAGAGATAGGTGCGGCCTACGATGCTGGCCGAGACGCGGTCATCGCGTTGATCGAGGCTCTCATCGAGCGGATCGCGGCGCTGGAGCAGGAACTCCAAGAACTGAAGAAGGACAGCCACGACAGCGGCAAGCCGCCGTCGCGAGATAGCTTCGAACGCAAGCAACACAGCCGCACGGCCTCCCGCCGGCAGCGCACCGGAAAGCGTCACGGGGGTCAGCCGAACCATCCTGGTGCGACCTTGAGCCAGAGTGAGCATCCCGACCTCGTCACCGTGCACGCGGTGGACCGGTGCGGCTGCGGACGATCGCTGGCCGACGAGCCGGTGGCCGACTACGAACGTCGGCAGGTGTTCGAGGTGCCGCCGCTGGCGGCGCAGGTCACCGAGCACCGCGCCGAGCGCAAACGCTGCCCGGACTGTGGGAAGACCGCGGTGGCCACATTCCCTGAGCCGGTCCGGCAGCCGGTGCAGTACGGCGAGCGGCTGCAAGCGGTGGCCGCGTACCTGAAGAACTACGGGTTGCTGCCGTATCAGAGGGCGGCCGAGTGGTTCGCGGACCTGTTCTCGATCCCGATCAGCGTCGGCACGTTGGTGAACATCAACGCCACCTGCGCCGAGCGCTTGGCGGGCGTCAGCGAGATGATTCGTGAAGCGATCGGCGGCCAGCCGGTGGTCGGCTTCGATGAGACCGGGATGAGCGTCGACGGCCACCTGCGGTGGCTGCACGTGGCGAGCACGGAGCGGCTGACCCACTACGCCGAGCACGCGAAGCGGGGCAAGCAGGCCGGTGAGGACATCGGCATCTTGCCGAACTTCGCGGGGATCGCGCTGCACGATCACTGGCAGAGCTACTTTCGCTATCGGTGTGGGCACGCGCTGTGCAACGCCCATCATCTGCGCGAGCTGACGTTCGTCGAGGAACAGTACCGCCAGCCGTGGGCGGGCGAACTCAAGGAGTTGCTGCTGAGGATGAACGCTGCGGTGGACCGTGCGCAGCAGCAGGGACGCCGGCGGCTGTACCGGCCTGAGCGCCGACGATTCGCCGCCGAGTACCGCAGGATCATCAACGCTGGGCTGGCCGCCAATCCGCCGCCGCCTCCGGCGCCACCCGGTACGCCCAAGAAGCGGGGCCGCAAGAAGCAGAGCAAGCCGCGCAATCTCCTGCTCCGGTTGGCCGGCCGCTGGCGATCGGTGCTCGCCTTCATGTACGACTTTCGCGTACCGTTCACCAACAACCAAGCCGAACGAGACCTGCGCATGATGAAAGTTCAGCAGAAGATCTCAGGCACGTTCCGCAGCGCTGAAGGTGCAGCCGCCTTCTGCCGGACCAGAGCCTATATCTCCACGATCCGCAAGAACGGCGGCAACGTGCTCGACGCCCTCAGGTCCGTCTTCGAAGGCCGCCCCATGATCCCTCCCTGCCTCAGACCGTCCGCCACGGCTGAATAGTTACCCGTTCGACAGCTATTCCACGGGCATGAAGAAGAAGGTGCAGCTCGTCGGCGCCCTGATCGGCGACCCAGGCAACGTCCTGCTCGACGAGCCGCACAACGGCCTGGACGTGATGGCCAACATCGCCCTGAACCGCACGCTGCTCGCTCTTCGCGATGAAGGCCGTACCGTCTTCGTGGCCAGCCACCTGGCGGAGGTATTCGACACGATCGCCGACGCGCTGGTGGTGATCGACGGCGGCCGGATCGTCGCGGAGCACGCCGCGCCGTTCGAGCGGAAACCGGTGGACCTGTACCTGGAAGCGATCGCCGGAGCGGGCGGGGCCCAGTTCGCCTGATCCGAGTCGAGACCGCCGGTACCACGGTTGCTCGGAGAACGGCTTGTAGCGTGAGGCGCCGGCTCCGGGTAGCATGAGCCGGTGACTAGGCGCCGGCTGCCGATCGGCATCCAGACCTTCCGCGAGCTGCGGGAAGAGGACTGCTACTACGTGGACAAGACGCCGTACCTCGACCGGTTGCTCCGCAAAGGCAAGCACTACTTCCTGTCGCGGCCGCGGCGGTTCGGCAAGAGTCTGTTCCTGGACACGCTGAAGGAGTTCTTCGAGGGCAGCGAGGCGCTGTTCGCGGGGCTGTACATCCACGACCGGCACAACTGGTCGAAGCGCCACCCGGTGGTGCGGCTGAGCTTCGGCGGCGGCACCTTCACGGAGCCGGCGGCGCTGCACGCGGACGTGATGGCGCAACTGGACGGTCTCGCACGGGACAGCGAGGTCCCCGTGCGCTACGACACGGCGCCGGCGCGCTTTCGGCATCTGCTGCAGGCTCTGCACAAGGCGACGGGCCGGCGCGTAGCAGTGCTGGTAGACGAGTACGACAAGCCGATCCTGGACGCACTGGTGGAGGCGCCGGAGGTGGCGCGCGCCAATCGCGACTACCTGCGCGGCCTGTACGGCGTGATCAAGGACTGCGACGCGCACGTGCGGTTCACGTTCCTGACCGGCATCAGCAAGTTCTCGAAGGTGAATCTGTTTTCCCAGTTGAACAACCTCACCGACCTCACCCTGGACCGTCGCTACTCGTCGATCTGCGGCTACACGGAGAATGACCTGGACACGGTGTTCGCGCCGGAACTCGATGGGCTGGACCGGGAGCAGGTGCGCGAGTGGTACAACGGCTACCGGTGGCGCGGCGAGACCAAGGTGTACAACCCGTACGACCTGCTATTGCTGTTCGACAGCCGGGAGTTCGCCGCGCACTGGTTCGAGACCGGCACGCCGGCGTTTCTGGTGGACACGCTGTTCGAGCGGCGGGTGTCGTCGGTGTCGCTGGACCGGACGGCGAGCACCGCGGAGTTGCTGTCGTCGTTCGACGTGCACCACGTCGGCACGGAGGCGCTGCTGTTCCAGACCGGCTACCTGACGATCACGGGGGAGGAAGAACTGGGCGGCGAGCTTCTGTACCGGCTGGGGTATCCGAATCGGGAAGTGCGGCAGAGCCTGAACCGGGTGCTGCTGCGCCATCTGGTACAGGACGCGGAGCGACAGATGGCGAACAGCATGCGGCTGGCGCGGCTGCTTGCGGGGCACGACTGTGCCGCGCTGGAGGAGCTGTTCCAAGGATTCTTCGCGAGCATCCCGTACGAGTGGCACACGAGCAACGACATCGCGAACTACGAGGGCTACTACGCGAGCGTGTTCTACTCTTACTTCGCGGCCTTGGGCTACGAGATCGCGGTGGAGGAGTCGAGCAGCCACGGGCGCCTGGACATGGCGGTGCGTACCGGCGGGCACGTGTACCTGTTCGAGTTCAAGGTGGCGGAGATGGCGCCGCCGGGGTCGGCGCTGGCGCAGTTGCAGGAGCGGGACTACGCGGCCAAGTACCGCGGCCGGGGCGAGCCGATCCACCTGATCGGCGTGGAGTTCAGCCGCGAGACGCGCAACGTCACCGCCTTCGAGGTGGCCGACGGCTGAACCAGGAGCGTCCACGCGTTCGGCAGGGCCGCCGACGAAATCTCACGCCAGCGTCTCGCGCAGCACGCCGGTCGGCCCCACCAGTACCACGTCTCCGAATCGGAGATCTTTCTCCATGAACCGCTCTTCCGCATGCTGCAGGGCCCTGCCGGGCTCGATCGCGACGACGGTCGCATTGTCGGTCAGCGTCTCGCCGGAAAGCCGATCCCAGATCGCCTCCACGCTGCGCCGCGCGGTCCAGCGCTCCTCGTCTCCCTGCTCCTCGAACGCGGCCGTTCCCGCCCCGCGGATCGGATCGTGCGCGCCGTCCGAGGTGATGACGACTCTGCCTTCAGCCGGCGTGTGCAGGACGTGGCGTTCGGCCAGGATACCTTCCGGTATGCCGATCGCGTCGAGCAGGCTGTTGTCCGGTTCGATCGGCCGATACGGTTCCTCCGTCCGGTAGGGTCCGGCGGGACTGCCCGCGGTCAGCCGCTCCACCGTGTCGGCGAGGCCGGCTCGGGTGTGATCGCCGGTCAGGCACCGGAACGGGCGCCCGCGCTCGATCAGGTGCGCGCGCGTGTCGCCGACGTGAACCAGCATCCCGTGCTGCCGTTTCCACACCGCCGCGGTCAGGGTGGTGCCGCCCCGGCCCTTGAGCGCCTCCAGGACTTCGCGCTGCGCGCGGTGCAGGGCGTCGGCCAGCATGTCGCGGGGCGTGTCGTGATCGCCGGCAAGGCACTGTTCGACGACGATCTCGACCGCGCGGCGGCTTGCCCAGCCGCCGTCCTCCATGCCTCCCATGCCGTCGGCGACCACCGCCGCACAGTGCGGGGAGAGAATCCCGCGAGGCAGCCAGAGCAGCACCGCGCCGCAGTCCTGCTGCTCCTCACGCGGACCCTGCTGCATGCCGATCGCCATCGTGCCGTCGGCAGCCGCGTGGATCGCCCCGTCCGCATGGCCGGAGAGATCCAGCGCGCCGCCGATCCATTCGCGCACGTCCGAGTATTTCGTCTCTGCCTCCCTCCGGGGCGCCGCCCCGGTCTCTAACCCGCTGCCGCGGTGGTCTTCTCCCGAACGGCGCTCTTCTCCTGCCCCTGACCGTCCCGGAACCCCAACTTCTTGCGTCGGCCGCGCATGGCCGCGTGCGCTTCCGGCGACCCGTCGTGGAAGCTGCCGAACCACTTGTCCAGCGGCACGCCCTCGTTGCCGTAGTTGCACTCGAAGTAGCGGTGGTGCAGGTAGTGAAAATAACCGCCGTTGCTGAAGGTCTTGTCGTCCTTCACCACGAACTCCGAGAACCCGGAGTGACCGGCCGCGGGGCTCAGCCCGGTGTGCATCAGGTGGAAGACCGCGTGGATGGGGTGCGACGGGATCACCCAGTGCACGAGCACGCCGGAGAAGTAGATCAGGTGCTCGATCGGGTGCATGGACAGCCCCGACCACGGGCCGATGTTGACGTTGCGGTGGTGGAGGTAGTGGGCGATCTTGTAGAGCGGCTTCCAGTGCGTCCACCGGTGCGTCCAGTAGAAGTGCATCTGCCGTATGAACAGGACCGCGAGCATCATCAGCGAGCAGTAGGCGATGCCGGCCGGCGTGCGCCAGTCGACCCGCGGCAGCCAGCCGTTGCCGTACATCCACAGGGTCACCGCCTCGTACGCGGTCCAGATGCCGGCGCCGGAGACCAGCGACCAGAACATGTTGTCCCAGGTCTGGTTGCCGAACAGGAACGCCCGGTTCTTCTTCGCCAGCCAGCGCCCGTTGTACTTGAACTTCTTCCCCTGCGCGCGCTTGATGTAGAGCCGCAGGTGCAGTCCGCCGGCGATCAGGACCAGGAGCGCGACGTTGCGCAGGTAGATCTCCGCGATCCAGCCGAGCTGGAAGGTGGCGGTGCGCTCCAGGGACGGCGTGAGAAAGAGCCACGCCACCACGGCGATGGCCATGTAGACCAGGTTCTTCGGCCACAGGATGCCGTCGTGCCCGAAGATCGCCTTGAGAATCACCTTCGTCCGCACCGGCCGGTCCCACATCGGGGACGGCTGCGGGAGATTCGCCGGTTGCCACTCGCCCTTCGCGTCGCGAACGCCCAGATCCGCCTCAGCCATGACGTTGCAGGATAACACGGGCCGATCGGATGTAAACCCCTGTGGGGCGGTCACTCACGTCCGCGTGCCGGTCCGGTGCGGCCGGCAGGCCGCGGCTCACCCGGCGTGCTACGCTCCACGTCCGTGAGTGACGGAACGACCCCCGAACGACTCGATGCCGAGCGGCGCCTGTTCGTCGACCTGATCGACGTCGACCGCCGCGACAACGTGAGCCTCACCTTCCACCAGGCGCGCAAGCACGGCCTGCCGGTCCTGGAACAGGAAGAGCCGTGGGAGCGGATGGGCGGCATGACCGCCTCGGTGATCTACGACCACGAGGAGGGCGTCTTCAAGGCGTGGTACATGGCAGGCATGTATGCCCCCGGCAAGGAGCACGTGCAGTGCCTGGCGCTGTCCGACGACGGCATCAACTGGACCAAGCCCGTGCTCGGCCTGCACGAGGCGCTCGGCAACACCGACAACAACATCGTCGTGCCGGCCGAATACCACGACGGCAAGGACCACTTCGAGACGATGGTGAAGGATCCGATGGACCCCGACCCCGAGCGCCGCTACAAGGCGATCGGCTGGGCCAGCTACGACTGGGATGGGCCGCTGAGCGGGATCTATACGGGCACCTCGCCCGACGGCATGCGCTGGACCTTCACCCCGGAGCCGATCATCCGCTACCACCCGCGGCCCGGCACCGCCGACCTGGGGCCGATCGGCGACGCGCAGGCGATGATGATCGACACGCGGCGCAAGCGCTACGTGGCGATGCTGCGCGGTGCGGGCGATCATCCCGGCTGGCGGGTCATGTCGGTGAGCGAGGACTTCGTCACCTGGACCAGACCGGAGCGCTTTCTGCTCTATCTCAACCACGAGGAGTCGCTGTACAACAATAACGGCTTCGTCTACGGGGCTCAGTATCTGGGCATCCTGACCCACTTCGACCGCCGCGCCGAGCACCAGTCGCAGACCCTGAAGCTCCTGACCAGCCGCGACGGCGACGTGTGGATGCGGGCGCCCGCCACCGAGCCCCTGGTCGGGCTGGGCGACGTCGGCGACTGGGACCGCTTCCAGATCATGCTCACCGGCGCGCCGCCGATTCCGGTCGGCGATCGCCTGCACATCTACTACCGTGGCACCTCCCGCCGCCACAACAAGGTGGTGGGCGAGTTCGAGCCCCGCATCGACCCGGACCAGGAGCGCGGCGGCATGTCCATCGGGCTGGCCACGCTGCGGCTGGACGGCTTCGCCTCCATCGACGCCAGCTACGACGGCGGCACCATCACCACGGTGCCGTTCGCGCTGGCCGGGGCCGAGTTGCACGTCAACGCCAAGTGCGACTTCGGCCGCATCGCCGCGGAGTTGCTCGACGAAGGGTACCGGCCGATCCCGGGCCATGCCGCAGACGACTGCATCGCCGTCAGCGCCGACGCCACCGATCAGGTCATCCGCTGGCGCGGAGAGGCGGCCGACAGGCCGCTGTCCGCCATCGCTGCGCCGGCGCGGATCCGCTTCCACATGGCCAACTCCCGCCTCTACAGCTACTGGCTGCAGTGAGGCCCCGAACCATCCGGCAAACCGGAACCCCAGCAAGGAGCACCGCATGATCACCGTCCACAACAGCGTCCCCAACCCCGTCGTCGAGGAGGCGGTCCTGTTCCCGTTCGACACCTACAGTTGCCCGTTCTCGGCCGGGCTCCGGCTGCAGCTCATCCCCGGAAAGATCCCGGGCCGCGGCAACCCCATCGTGGTCGCCGCCGGCGAGCCGGGCTCACCCGACGACTACAGCACCCGCTTCTACGGCACGGTCATCCCCATCGACGGCGAGTTGCGCATGTGGTACCTGGCCCGCAGCACCCTGGACGCGGACGGCAGCAACGGCGGCCAGCTCCGCTGCTGCTACGCCACCAGCACGGACGGCGTCAACTGGGACAAGCCCGACCTCGGCCTGATCGAGTTCAACGGCAGCACGCACAACAACATCGTCAACCTGCGCGCCGGCCGCTGCGACTTCGCCGCCCTGCCGGTGATGTACGAGCCGGACGACCCGGACCCGGCGCGGCGTTTCAAGGTTGTCTTCGAGAGCGAGGCGTACGGCAACCAGTTCGCCGTCGCCTACTCGGCCGACGGCCTCAACTGGACCGAGTCGCCGAACAACCCGGTCGGCCCCGGCCTGGAGCAGACCGGGCTGCTCCGCCACAACGGCTGCTACTACGTCAACGGCCAGGGCGGCTCGCACTACACCACCGGGCGGGCGCTGGCGACCTTTGCCTCCTACGACTTCGAGACCTGGACGCAGGCGTCCTGCCTGGGCTACCGCCGCGACATGGTGCCGCCGCAACCGCTGCTCTACGACCCGCTCTCCTCGGCGCCGAAGGCCAAGTGGAACCAGAGCGAGGAGGTGCACCTGGGGGCCGGCCTCTGGGACCGCGGCAACGTGATCCTGGGCATCTACGACATCTGGCACGGTACGCCGACCAGCGACCGCCAACTCATCTCCATGGACCTGGGCCTGCTGGTCAGCCACGACGCCCTGCACTTTTACGAGCCGATCAAGGATTTTCCGATCCTCCCTGCCTACGAGGAGGCCGGCGCCGTGGTCGGCAAGCCGCCGACGGTCAGCCACGGCCAGGGCATGGTCAACTGGGGCGACAAGACCATGCTGTGGTACGAGGCGTGGGGGAACTTGCCGGTGGAGGTGCGCCTTGCCACCTGGGAGCGCGACCGGATCGGCTATTTCGAGGCCATGCGCGGCGAAGGCGGCCACCTGGTGACCTGCCCGCTGGCCGGCGCCACCGAGTTCAGCGCCAACGTCGGCGGCCTGGGCCCGTACACTGAGCTGCGGTTCGAGCTGCTCGACGAAGGCTTCCATCCGCTGCCCGGCTTCAGCGGCGCGGACGCCGCCGTGCTCACCGGGCTGGAAGGAGCGGGAGAAGGCGAGGAGGACCTGGTGCCGGGCCAGCAGAGTCAGCGTGAGGACGGACCGGTTGCCGGACTGCGCGAGCCGGTCCGCTGGCGGCGCCCGGTTCCGGCCGACGCCGGCGCGCTGCGGCTGCAGGTGACCTTCGCCGGCATCCGCCCCGAGGACGGCCAACTGTACGCGATCTACGCCCGCTGAGCGCGCATGACTATCGCCTCGACGGTGGGCCGGTCGCGCGCCACGGCAGCAGGGACGGCGAGCCGATGCCAGATCGCCTGAGCCTCGAATCATCCCCACAGGAGACTGAGCGGATCGCGGCCTGACCCGACCGGTCACTCTGAGGGAATGCACCCGGCTCCGCGAGGCCCTGCTCCCCCTCTCGCCCCAACGGGAGACCGAACGCATGGCTGCCTGACCCGTCACGCCGAGGGAATGCACCCGGCGGAACCGAGTGGGTTGACATCCAATCAGTAGAGGCTCACACTGTCGGCCATCGTGGAACTTCGGCAAGGACTGGCTTGGGGAGCCCCGAACGCCCTTCTACCGCTCTCCTCGGTCCTCCGCGGGGCGGCTGACTGCTACTTTGCGCGGAAGCTGGGCGCCCGGTGAAATGTCTCCCCGGAATTGCTGGAAGAACCTCAATTCTTTGCAGAAGGAGGTGATGACTGCAATCGTTTTCTTCCTGGAAGGAAGAAGTTTGCTTTATCCTGAAACAGAAACGGAGACGAAGAACTAATGAAAACAGCAAGAATCGCAGCGATTACCTTGACGATTCTCCTGCTTCCCGTCCTCCATCTCGCTGCAATGCCAGAAGGAGAAGCAGCGGATCCGGCCGAAGTGATGGAAATCACGTGGATTGGCGAAACCTCGATCGGAGAGGCGGGGTCAGTTCCTGAGGACAGCTGGGTAGGACAGCAACTGAAGAAGAAGTTCCCTGACGTTCGTATCATACCGATGAATGTCGATCAGTGGAATGTAGACTTGTTGAAGATATTGGTCTCATCAGGGGACATGCCAGATTTTGGCTACTACGACAGGCTGCAAGGGGAGACCTGGAACTTCTACAAAGACGGTGCTACGCGGTCAATACCGCATGCCATGATCAGAGAACATGCGCCTAACATGGCAAAATGGTACGATGATCGACCGCCGGCGTGGCTGCTGAACGTGGTGCCTGGGACGGACGAGAAGTACGCTCTCGCTGGTTTGAAGGATTACAAGCTGGGGGTCATGTACCTGCCCTTTTTCAGGTACGACTGGCTTGAGCGAATCGGCATGCAACCGCCGAGCGTCATCGATCTGGAGCCTGACAAGGATCCCGGCAGGTACCTCTGGGCGCAGCACCGTTATAGTCTCGACGAGCTGGAGGCTATCCTCATAGCATTTCGGGACGAAGATCTGGACGGAAACGGCAGCAACGATACCGTGCCATGGGCCTTGGACCAGCGCTTCACGAGGTGGCGTTCACTGCATGAGATGTTTGGACTGGTCTGGGAATGGAACATCGAGGAGAATGGAAAAACCGTACTCGCACCTGTGTCAGAGGCGGCGAAAGAGTATTTGAAGCTGATGCAGAAGTGGTATGAGATGAAGCTCGTGAATGCGGATTTCCCGAATGTGACCTCGGAGCAGGTTCGAGCGTTCATGCACGAAGGAATCGCCGGTGTGAGTACCGGCGCTTACAGTCACTTGGGGATCAGGGAAGAACAAAGCGCCAAATGGCCTCAGGCACTCCTCGCCAATCATCCTGAAGGCAAACTTGTAATGACCGATCCTTTCATGGGTCCTGCAGCATTCAACTCGGGTGCGTCGTCCAGCGTTCAGTCCTCTTCCTGGCTGTTCAACACGATAGTGGCGGAAAGGGTATCCGATGAAAAACTGGCAAAATGCCTTGAGATATGGGACTATCTCAACGGCACACTGGAAGGTCATGTGATGGCCATTTACGGTGAACCCGGGGTGCACTTCAATTGGGCTGGTGAGCCACTCAAGTCCTACGCCCAGAGATTGCCCTTGTCTACCGCAGAAGGAATGGGAGGAGAGGAAGGCTTCAGGTTCTACCAGGGCGGCAATCATTGGCCTATCGAATGGATGATATTCAGGGACCCGCCGGAATTCAGGGAGTTGATCGACTACTACCGTGACGACGCTCCACCGTTTACGCTTTACATGCACAGAGAGGATCTGTTCGGCGAAACAGAGTATCTGAATGCACGAAAGAGATACGCTGGAGACCTCGAGACAATACTTGCTGAGTTCTTCTACAGCGCGGTGACCGGTCAGATCGACGTTGACTCTGAATGGAACAACTATGTTGAGACGTACATGGGCGCCGGCGGCGCAGAATTGCTAGCCGAGATTCAAAAGGCGCCACTCGTTTCGGGGTTGAGGCAAGGCGAGAAGATCTACTGAGGGTCGGTCTTGAGTCCTCATAGCTAGGTTTGTTGTCCGCGCGGGCAGGGCGGCGGGAGATTCGTCAAGCGCTGCCTTGCCGGCGCGACGGTGACAACACTGGAATCGGACGTTATAGGTCTCTTGTCACGGGCCCGTAACCGGAAGTGTCTCATGGCCAGAAGGCCTCCCGATACGACGAGTGCACCCAGGCGGTGGCCTGACGGGTAGAATGGGCGGAAACACGGATCACGCAAGGGTTTCCACTTCATCTCACTCGGAACGGTATCTGAAATCGTCGCGGAACGCAGGCGGGACCTGGTTGTTGATAGCCGCGCGGCTGGTGACCGTAGGCCCGGATCCGTTGTCAAGGAATGCTGAATCTGAAGGCCGCGAAAGAGTTCCGCGGCCGCGTGGCGCGCGAGCGCGGATGGACGGCTGAACGGGGCTGAGCGCGTCGGTGCCTTTAGCGCGGTGCCCCCTGCCTCGGCTGCGCCTTCGGTGCGTCCGTGAGACATGACGGCGGTGCGTGGGAAAGAACCATGAAGGAAGCTTCCGCGGGAGACTCTTCTAGCAAGCAACGAGAACCACAGCATTTCGGCAAGGCTCAAAGTGCGAGTCGTCTACTGCTCCAAGAGCGGTTCCAGAAAGCTCGCCGAATGAAGATGCTCTATCTTCTCTTGCTTCTTCCCATTGTGTTGGTAGTCATCTTTCACTATCTACCGATGTATGGTGTGCTGATTGCTTTCAAGGACTATAGGTGGGGCTGGGGTGTCCTGAAGAGTCCGTGGAACAACTTCGAGCATTTCAAGATCTTCTTTTCCAGCCCATTCTTCGGTCGAGTCCTGTTCAATACAATCTACATTTCTCTCCTGAGGATCATCTTCGGGTTTCCTGCTCCTATACTGCTGGCGTTGCTGGCAAACGAGATAAACCAGAATACCTTCAAGAAGACATTACAGACCGTCTCTTATCTACCCCATTTCATGTCCTGGGTGGTCTTGGCAAGCATTATATCAGAGTTCTTTTCACCGACCAGGGGGCCGGTTGGCTACGTATACACTCTCCTCGGCATGGAACCCGTTAACTGGCTGAACAGTCCGGATATGTTTCGGAGCCTGTTGATCGTTACCGGCATCTGGAAGGAGGTGGGCTGGGGGGCCGTAATCTATCTGGCAGCGCTATCTTCAATTGACCCATCCTTGTATGAGAACGCGGTTGTTGACGGCGCGAACCGGTTTCAAAGAGCGCGCCATATTACGCTGCCATCTCTCGTCCCGATCATGACGATATTGTTCATCCTGGGTCTTGGAAATATACTCGAGGCGGGATTCGAGCAGATATTCAACCTGTACAGTCCGTTGGTGTATTCCGTGGCGGACGTTATCGACACCTACATTTACAGGGCCGGCATTCTCGATCAGAAGTTCGGTTTTACCGCGGCGGTCGGTCTCTTCAAGAACGCCTTCGGACTGCTCCTGATACTGGCCGCGAACTTCGTCATTCGGCGATTCAGTGAATACGGCATCTGGTAGGAGCGTACTTGACGGATGAGGGATGTAGCACTATCCGAGAAGTCCACCATTGGCCGGGTGTTCGACGCGTTCAATTATCTTGCGCTTTGTATTTTTGCGTTCTCCATTCTGTACCCGTTCTGGCACTTGGTACTTACCTCGTTTGCCAAGGAGTCCGCGTCTCTGGCTCTGGGATTTCATCTGTGGATTGAGGAATGGACAATTCACGCATGGGAGTATGTGTTATCGACGCAGGGCGTGGGGGTGGGCTACTTCAACACAACCCTGCGGACGTTTACGGGAGCTCTTCTCACACTCGTAGTCACACTCTTTGCGGCCTACCCGCTTGCGCATCGAGATCTCCCCGGGAGAACGGCCTTGACCATATTGTTCCTGATCACCTTGTTTTTTTCAGGCGGGCTCGTGCCAACGTATTTGTTGATCAGGAGTCTCGGCTTGATCAACAATCGACTGGTTCTCATTCTGCCAACGGCCTTGAACGTATACTATATCATCATCATGAGAAACTATCTGATGACTACCGACAAGGCGGTTGAAGAGTCTGCTTTGGTGGATGGAGCGAACTATTTGACGATTCTATTCAAGATCATCGTCCCACTGGCCAGGCCGGTGGTAGCGACGCTGGTACTCTGGACGGCCGTGTTTCACTGGAACGCGTGGTTCGATGCACTGATCTATATCAGGGACGATAACAAGAGGGTCTTGCAGCTGATTGTGAGAAGGCTTTACGAAATGGTGTCGGCGAGCGCTGAAGTCCGAGAGTATTGGGAGGACATGGGCGTGAGGTTCCCCCCGCAATCCGTTCAAGCAGTCACGGTTCTCGCCACGATCGGACCGATCGTACTGATGTATCCCTTTGTGCAAAGGCATTTCATCAAAGGAATAATGTTAGGTTCACTAAAAGGTTAGCTTAGGCGACGAACTGGAACGCGAAGAGCTTCATCGCGCGCATCACGAACCGCAGGCGAACGGGTTTTGCAGCGAGCGCCGAGACGTCGTGTTCGCCGCCCCAGGTCGCCATCCTGGCCGTGGAGTTTCCGCGCAGGATGTCGGATGCCGCTAGGTCGTGCGCCTTTATGGGTGTGCCGTTTGGGGTGAGGATCTCAACCTGCAGCCAGCCGCCGGCACTGCCGTCCAGGTTGAGCTCTAGACGGCTGCCGGCGAACGTCAGCGGCGGGGTGGTGAACTCGCCGCCGTCGTAAGGTGCGTCGACCGAGATGAAACCGTCCCGGCGCAACCGCGCGTGGAAGATGGCGCTCGGCGACCGATCGGCCGCGCGAACCACGCGATGGTCCACGCCGATGCCGGCATAGTATAGCCATATCTCATCACCCACAGGGATCAGCCAGGGGTTGGCGCAGATCATGCCGGCCGACCGCGTGCCGTCCGTCCCAACGCGCAGGAATGGTTCCCGTGCGGGATGCTGCCACCAGTTGACCGTGTCCCGGCTCGTCGCCAGCCGGACGTCCAGGGTGGACGGGAATGCGTTTTCCGCCCAGTGGTAGTAGGCGTTCGGCAACAGGATGTAGGCACGGGCCGTGCGCGGGACCTTCATGCCGCCGGGCACGTAGAAGTCCACAGGCGGCCGCCAATCGGGTGCGCCACCGGGAACCGGAGCCGCTTCGTCTCGATGGTCGGCGGCGAATACAACGTTGGCCATGGTCCAGTTGCGGAAGTCGTCGGATGTCAGGCGCCCAACTGAACAGGTTCTCTGCCTTCCCGCGGGGAACTTCTTGACGCGAACGAACCCGACGTACTTTCCGAGATCCTCATCCCAGAAGCACGTATGCTGCGCATCCGCCGCATTCCCCCGCCTGATAGGGTAACCGTCCTCCTGCAGCAGTTTCCAGTGAAGCCCGTCCGGGGAGACCATCGCCCAAAGGCCGGTGACGATCCCCTGCTCCCGATCCTCGTCGCTGGCCATGTACTTCGTCCAGAGCTTGTACCGCTCCTCGGCGGGGCCATGGTCGTCGCGGAACACCGTCGCCCCCTGTTGGCTGGCGTTCGGTGACGAGGGACCAACGATGTTGTTCTCTCTGGAACCGTTGAACGAAATGATGCCGAGCACGGGTTTTTCCCAGTGCACGCCATCGGTGGACTCCGCGTAGCAGAGCAGTTTTCGCGCCGTGCCGTCCGCCCGGGTCTGCACCTCATACCACATGCGGAACAGGTCGCCTTCCAGCATCACGGTGTGGAAGCGACCGAACCTGCCCACTTCCCAGGGTCTGTCCAGAGTCAGAACGGGCTCGGCGTCCTGATACGGGGCGTTCATCTTCAGTTCGACGCCCTTGCTGTCCGCCAGAAACAGCGGGTCGAACAAGAGCTGCCTGTTCGTTCCGATTTCGATCGGAGGCTTCTCAGCCATCTCGGTCTTCTCCGTGAAGAATCTCCGTTTTGAAACGTCGAAACCGTACGACTCGACGGTCGCCAACCAGCGGGGGCTCGTGGTGCCGGGTTGGGGGACTCATCGTCAGCGCCACGTCGCGCGCCTCGGCGATGAAGCGGTCGTCGATGAACAGCGGCCTGCTGCTGCCAACGTCGATCGTGCCGGCCCCGTTGGCCGGATCGGCGCCACTCACGCGGATCGCTGCGCGCCGGCGCGGCCCGTTGCGGCATCACGGCCGTGCGCCATCTCGACGACTCTCTCGGGGAATGCGCCAGCCGCCTCGATCGCGCCGACGCGCGCGCGGCTTGGGGACGGCTCGAAGTTGATCAGTCCCGAGTAATCGGCGGACTTCAACGCGCCGAACAACTCGACCCACTGTATGCGATCGCCGGCATGAAAAGGCGGGTAGTGGTCGGTATCCACGAATCCGTGGAGGTGGACGTGCCGGAGCCGGTGGCCGCAGATCCCGACTACTTCGGTGGGACCGCCCGGGCGCGTCATCGGGTTCTGATCGTTGCCGTCTCTGACATGTCCGATATCCAGGATCATGCCGACCTGCGGATGGTCCAGGTCGTCCAGGAACCGCACCCGATCCTCCACGGATACGCCGTCCCGGCTGAAGTTCTCAACCGTAATCACCAGGTTGGTTCCTTCACAGTGGCGCGCCAGTTCCTCAGAGCCAATTGCGGTGTTCCAAGTGCAATGATGGCAATGAGATATAGGAGGGGGTCAGTTTCGTCTACCCCATGGCCGGTCGTCGGCTCTCATCGAGCGGGCCTCAATATGTGAGCAAGTTCTAATAGACAAATAAAATAGGTGACTCAAGGCCGAAACTCGTCTATGCTGACGAGCACCACAACGAACCAGGAGTCACCCATGGCAACCCTACCACGTCCGCAACTATTCTGCTGGGACAGCATCGATCAGTTGGGCGACCTGCAACGCCTGCGCCTGGTGCTCGACGCGCTGCCGGACGAACCGCTGATGCAGATCCTGGAAGCCGAACGCGGCAACGGCCGCGACGACTATCCGGTGCGGCCCATGTGGAACTCCCTGATCGCCGCCTTCGTGTTCG
The DNA here is from genome assembly GCA_965208175.1 of Spirochaetia bacterium. Lineage (GTDB taxonomy): Bacteria > Spirochaetota > Spirochaetia > SZUA-6 > Bin103 > CATQHW01. The sequence continues at coordinate 2,374,230 of CBDBOG010000003.1, forward strand.
GGCATCCCAGCATCGCTGCGCTGCGGCGTGAACTGTTGCGCAACCTCCAGTTGCGCCACCTGTGCGGGTTCGACGTGTTCAAGGGGCTGGAGGCGGTGCCCAGCGAATGCGCCTACACCCGCTTCCAGCGCCGGCTGTTCGACCACGAGCACGAGGTCGAGCAGATCTTCCACGACGCCGCCGACCTGGTGCAGGAGATGCTGCCGGACTTCGGGCAGGCGCTGGGGATCGACGGCAAGGAACTGCACTCGCAGGCCAACGGGCCGCCCACGTACGCCGAGGACGATGACAGCCAGGAGCGCCGCGACCGGCGGCGTGAGCAGGATGCTGATTGGGGCCTCAAGGGCCGCACGAGCAAGCACTCCTGGTTCGGCTTCTTGCTGCACGTGGTGGTCGACACCACCTACGAGCTCCCGGTCGCCTTCGAGGTCACCGAGGCCTCGGCGGCCGAGCAACCGGTGGCGCTGCGGCTGATCGATCAGCTCGAACAGCGCCACCCTACCGTGCTGGAGCGCTGCGGGCACCTGAGCGCCGACAAGGGCTACGACGACGGCAAGCTCATCACACGCCTGTGGGACCAGCATCAGATCAAGCCCGTGATCGACATTCGCAACTGTTGGCGCGACGGGGAGACCAGCAAGGTGGTCGAGGGGCAGCGGAACGTCATCTACACCTTCGACGGCGAGGTCTCTTGCGTCTGTCCGAAGACCGGGACCGAACGCAGCATGAGCTACGGCGGCTTCGAGCGCGATCGCAACACCCTGAAGTTCCGCTGTCCGGCGCGCGCGAGGGGCGCCGCGTGCCAGGGCATGCAGCAGTGTCCGGTGGGCACGGCGGTGCGCATACCGCTCAGCGAGGACCGGCGGGTGTTCACCCCGGTGGCGCGCTGCAGCTACGCGTGGAAGGATCACTACGACAAGCGCAGCGCCGTGGAGCGGGTCAACAGCCGCCTGGCAGGCTCGTTCGGGTTCGACGATCCGTTCATCCGCGGGCTGGCCAAGATGCGGCTGCGCTGCACGCTGGCGCTGTCGATCATGCTGGCCATGGCGCGCGGGCGCATCCAAGCCGGCCAGCGCGAACACCTGCGCAGCCTGACCAAGAGCGCCGGAGCGCCGCCCACGGACAGCAGCCGCACCGGTACCGCACCGGCAGCCGTGCGCCCTGCGCCTCTCGTGCGTCCCGCAGATCGCCCTGTTCCACGACCACGCGGCGCCGGATCACGCCCTGCCACCGATCTCCTGTCCCCGAATGAGCCGTCTCGAACCCTGTCCAGAGCTTCGACCATGACCCCAGGTCGTCCCTCCGACCCGAATCGGCCGACAGAGACCCCTACAGCGCAATTTCCTCTTCCTCATAGCTCCTCTTGACTACGCCGTCCTCGGTGTCGCCGGCGTGACACCCCCACACCGTACCGCCCAGTTCGGTCAGCGTATCGAGCTGGCGCTGGCAGTGCGCGACCCGCTGCCGGCGGCGGTGTTCTGTGTCGACATCGTTGAAACTCGTCTTGTTTGCATGATACGCCGCGACCCGGACACCGGCGGCGCTGCAGATCTGCCCGACAAACCGCATCGACTCACGGCCGCTGAAGTCATACTGTTCAAGGCTCTCAATGAGCTCAATCCGGACGATCCCCTGCTCCGCCACCGCGGCCAGGCTCTGCTCGCACAACGGCTGGTACCTGAGCAGCACGAGCGTCGAGATACTGAGCCGCTCCCGAATCTCCGCTGCCGTATAGAATGCAGACTGCATTACTCCCCTCTCACCAGTATCCGCTCCGCAGGGACGGGCGCCCACGCGCTCCGGCCGGTCCTCACCGGCAAGGCTCGGTTCATCCCGTCAGCGACCCCGCGATGATGTCCTTGATGAAGTGGCGCTGGATCACCGGATACCGGAACATGGTTCGTCTCATCGCCACACATCCATGGCAAGTCTCTCAGTATGGGTTCCGCATCACCTGCCGTCAACCTTGCGAATTGCCCCGGGTGCGACCCCAAAGCTGCAGCAGGTGCTTGGCCCCGGCGAGCGTCCACGTAGTGCCGCTTCGCTTCATCCGCGCGGCCACGTTCTTGCAGGCGCTCTCCACGGCGCCGCTGCCGATCGGCAGGCCGTCGTCGCGGTACAGAGGGTAGTTCACCCACACCCTCCTCCCGCAAAATGGGGTCGTCGCGCCAGGCCAAGCTTGGGGGAGGGGAAGATGTGACATCATAGGAAACCTCTCATAGCCACCCTGTGGGCAGCCAATCCCACGCGGTAAAGCGTAGCCGGCAGCCGGAAGCGAGTCTTGCGCCGATCGGGGGCGACCCCGGCGGCGAAGCGTAGACAGCGACCGCAGAAGCCGTGTGATTGAGCCTCGAAAGGTTTTCGATCGCCGGGGCCTCCGTCGTCGACTCAGCGGGGGCAGCACCGGAGTGCCGAAGAAGGCTTGGCATTGACGGCCCGGCCGGGGTCGGAGAGCAGGGCAGATGCGGAGTGGGTGGCCCAGGAACCTGGGAGAGCTCGCTGTCTCCATGGCGAAGGAGCCGGAGGGACGCCGGCTGAACAACGTCCGGGTCGGTGCGGAGGAGCGCCCGGGACCGCGCCGGAGCGAAGAAGCGGGTGCCGTCATGGTATCGCCAAGCGAAGGCAACGAAGCGCGGCGAGAAGGGCAACGAGCAGTCTTAGCGCCCCCATAGTACCGAGGAAGCGGGGGAACGGTGGCCGCGCCGGACCCGGTGGAGGGAAGGAGGGCGTCAAGTCGCAGAACCGATGCCGGGAAACACGGAGGATGCGATGGAATCCGGAAGCGTGTTAACGAAACAGCAGCGGATAGCAGAGAACGCGAGAATCCACCGCGACGTGGCGTTCACGTCGCTGGCGTATCACATGGATCTGGAGTGGCTGTACGAAGCCTGCCGGCGTACCCGGAAGGACGGTGCAGTCGGCGTCGACGAACAGACCGCCGAGCAGTACGAGGAGAACCTGGAGCGGAATCTGAAAGCACTGCTGGAGCGCGCGAAGGCGGGAACGTACCATGCGCCGCCAGTAAGGCGGGTGCATATACCGAAAGGGAGGAACGAGACCCGCCCGATCGGGATACCGACCTTCGAGGACAAGGTGCTTCAGCGAGCGGTGCAGATGCTGCTCGAGCCCCTGTACGAGCAGGACTTCCTGGACTGTTCACACGGCTTTCGGCCGAAGCGATCGCCGCACACGGCGCTGGAAGCGCTCTGGAACCAAACGATGCGGCAGCGGGGCGGCTGGGTGATAGACTTGGACATACGGAAGTTCTTCGACACCCTGTCACACTCAACCCTGCGAACGATTTTCGCACAGCGGATGCGAGATGGAGTGATTGCCCGACTGATCGGCAAGTGGTTGAAAGCCGGCACGATGGAGGCCGGCTCGGTATCCTATGCCGAGCAAGGGGCTCCACAGGGCGGCGTGCTGTCGCCGCTGATGAGCAATGTATACCTGCACGAGGTGCTCGACCGATGGTTTGCGGAGGCAGTCCGCCAGCATCTACGGGGGAAGGCGTTCATGGTGCGCTTCGCGGACGATGCAGTACTGGCGTTCACCGACCGGCGCGACGCCGAGCGTGTACTACGGGTGCTGCCGAAACGGTTTGCGAAGTACGGATTGACCGTGCACCCGGAGAAGACGCGGATGTTCCGATTCGCACCACCGAGAGAGACGGAAGCAGCGCCGTGCGTGGAGGGTTTCTCATTTCTGGGATTCACGCACTACTGGGGGCGCTCGCGCAAGGGGAAGTGGATCGTGAAGCGGAAGACCGCCTCTGATCGACTCACCCGCGCGCTGCGAGCGGTGTCAACGTGGTGCAAGAGCCACCGGCATGCGCCGATCCGGGAACAGCAAGCGACCCTGCGGCGCAAGCTGCTGGGCCACTATGCGTACTACGGAATTACCGGCAACGCGCCTTCCCTGGGCTGCTTCCACCAAACGGTGCAGCGCATCTGGCTGAAGTGGCTGGACCGCCGCGGCGGCCGCCGCCTGGGCTGGGCTGGCTTTGTCCGGCTCCTGGCGCGATATCCGCTGCCGCCGGTTCGTGTCGTGCATTCTATCTACGCAGCGAAACCTGCGACTTGAGGAACCGTGTGCGTCAATCGCGCTCGCACGGGACTGTGGGGGCCTGGGGCGGGCAACCGCCCTGGGCTACCCGGACACCCAATTGCCCCCGACCGGCCGGCCAAGCCAGCCGGTCGGGATCGAGAGGACTGAGCGCATCCCGGCGGCTGCGGCAGGCGGGTCCTCCCGGCACCCGTCCAGGAAACGAAATCGCCCAACCTCGCGGCATCTCGGAGACAGAATCATGGTATTCGTACCGTTGCCTCGAATTTCCGCTCGCATGTTTACGGACGGTGCACGTACGTCTATAGTCAACCAGATCGTGATGAACCGGATCCTCTTCATCGACGGCGCCCAGATCGCCTCGTCGAGGGGCGTCGAGCGCCGGATCCACCCAGCCCGCAGGTACCCCGCGAACCCGGTGGTCACGTCGGATTGCGGCTGGGAGGCGGCCGAGGTGATCGTGGGGACCGTGCGCAAGGAGGCCGAGCGGTACCGGATGTGGTACCAGACCTACGCCACCGGTCCCGGCCGTAGCGGGTTGGATCCCTTCCTCCGCTCGCTCCACCTCTACGCCGAGAGCGATGACGGTCGCACGTGGTCGAAGCCGGAGCTCGGCATCACCGCGAGCTTGATGGGTTCGTATGCGAACAACATCACCCACGTCAGGCCGACCTTCAGCAGGGACATCAACCCGTCCGTGCTGTACACGCCCCGTGCACAGGGCGGCCACGCCTATACGCTGTTCTCCTGTGGCGTGGGCTACGACCTGCCTTACAACGGCCATTTCGTCGCCTACTCCGAGGACGGAGTGCGCTGGAGCGACGGCCCGGAGACTCCCGTTATCCCAGGCTACGAGGCCGGATGGTTCATGTACGACGAAGTCGACGCGGTTTTCCGGGGAGTTCTGTCGTGGGACCGGTCCGGGACGGAACTCTTCTCGACGTACAGCGCGGATGGGGTCGAGTGGTCCCTTCCCCGCCCCGTCCTCGCTACCGACGCGGCGGACACCGAATGGGCCGGCGGCGACCCCGACAACACGCCCCTGTTCCCGGCGATGCCGATCACGCGCTACGGTCCGATTCTCCTGGGCTTCCTCCAGGTGCTCCGTGGCCGTGAGATCGGCGGACGCGGATTCGACGGCGAGATGGAGGTCCAGTTGGTGTGCAGCAGAGACGGCAAGGCCTGGCACCGCGTGGGAGACCGACGCCCGATCCTCGAGCGTGGCGAAGAAGAGTCGTGGGATGGAGGACTCGTCTGGATGGGCCACTCGCTGGTCGAGGATGGAGACCAGGTTGTCGCGTATTACACGGGGTGCCGGAGGACTGCCGGCGCTTTGCAGCGGAGCCGGTGGACCAAGAGCATCGGGGTAGCCTCCTGGCCGAGGGACCGGCTGGTCGGGCTCTCCGCCCGCGGCGACGGGGTCATCGTGACCACGGCGACGGTGGCTGCAGGCGACCTGCACGTCAATGCGGACGCGGCCGCGGGGAGGTTGACCGCCGAGCTGCTGGACGAGGATGGGTCAACTGCCATAGAGGGCTTCTCGGCCAGAGAGAGCAGGGCGCTCGCGCACGACGACTCTCTCGACTATCGGCTCGAGTGGAACAACGGCGCCGTCTCGTCACTCGCGGGTCACACGGTCCGCATTCGCCTTCAGCTTCGAGATGCCGAGGTCTTCTCGCTCTGGTGGGAGCAATGACGCCGAGCACGGCTGATCAGAGCACCGAAGACAGAGTCCTCTTCATCGACGACGCTCAGATCCAGTCGCTGGAAGGCGTCCAGCGCCGTATCCACCCCGGCGCAAGGTTCGAGGGCAACCCGCTGCTGAGGGGTGGCCGCGCGTGGGAGAGTGACTCGCTCATGCTCGGGACCGTGCTGAAGGAGGATGGCCGCTACCGCATGTGGTACGGATCGGGCGTCGGGGAGCGCGGCTACTCGAAGGGCCACCTGTGGCACCTGTACGCCGAGAGCCATGACGGGATCGAGTGGCGGCTGCCGTCACTGCGCCAGTTCACCGATCCTGAAGGATCAGCCGCAAACAACGTCTTCCTCGACCCGGAGAGCGGCGCCCACCAGTACTCGAACGTGATGCGCACTCCGGAGCTGGGACCGGGCCGTCGCTACACCCTGTTGGCTTACAGTCGAGACGGTCACTACGTCCGCTTCTCCGACGACGGGCTCGTCTGGACGGAATGGTCGTCGGAGCCGGTGATCCCCCGCTTCGGGGATGTCGGGTTCTACCTGTACGACGAGCGCGAGAAGCTGTTTCGCGGGATGGTCAAGCGCCACCTGCAGGTTCGGGGCAGGCGACGCCGCATCCAGAACTGGACTACGAGTGCCGACGGCCACGAATGGACGCTGCCCGTTCCAGCCGTCATTCCCGACCAGATCGACGACCGGTGGACCGACGGCGATCCGGACCGGGCCGCGGAGATCTATGGCATCCCGATATTCAGATATGGCCCCCTGCTGCTTGGCTTCATGGACCTGTTGCGCACGACCAACGCCACGGGCACGCTGGGCCTGAACGCACACGGGGTGATCGACGTCCAGCTCATCAGCAGCCGGGATGGCCGCACCTGGGAGCGGGTCGGGGACCGGAGCCGCATCCTCGAGATGGGCAGGCGAGGTGAGTGGGACGGTGGCTTCATCCGCTCGGCCCAGTCGTTGGTCGAGGACGGCGATGAGTTGCGGCTCTACTACTTCGGGATGGACCATCCCCACGGCGCACAGAAGAAGGGCGACTGGCGGCGGGCCATCGGTCTGGCGACCTGGCCACGAGACAGACTGGTCGGGCTGCGCGCTGGTGACGACGGTGAGGTCGTCACGGTGCCCGTGCCGGTTGGCCGCGAGCTCCACGTCAACACCAACGCCTCGGAGGGTCGGATCACCGCGGAGCTGGTCGACCGGAGCGGGACGGTCGTGCCCGGGTTCGAGCGCGACACCTGCCTCCCGTTCGACGGCGACTCGCTCGACCACGTGATCAGGTGGCGAAATCACACTCCCGGAGACAGGCCCGGCCAGCGGTGCAGCGTCCGGCTCGGCCTGCGGAACGCCGAGGTTTTCTCGCTGTGGTTCGCCCGCCACCCCTGAGAGTGCACGTCAGAAATCCGATGGTGCGCGAAGAATCGAATCGCGCCGCGCCAGTAGGCTGAGCTTTCAGACGATGAAGTTTCATCTACTGGGTTCGGCCGCCGGCAAGCCCGTACCGAGAGCATTTTGTACTTGTCGAGCGTGTCAGGCGGCCATCAGTGAGGGCGGGCACAGTCTGAGGAGCAGGACGAGCATGCATGTCTATCTCGACGGCGAGGGACCCAGCAACGTGCGCTACAAGGTGGATCTGCCTCCGGACACCACTCATCATGTCATCCGGTATCGACTCGATATGACAGCCTTGGAGCACTTGCTGATCACCCATGCACACCCAGATCATCTTGACGCTACGTTCTTGCACGTAAGAAGACAGGCAATCTCTGGCAGAGAGGCTCTAAGGGAACTCCAGGTCTATGGGAGCGAAGAGGTCGAGGAACACATTCGAGGCGCGGTCCTGGACCTCTCTGCATGCAAAGTCAGGTTTCACAGAGTGGAACCGTTTTCCTGGATGCGGGTGGGTGACCTCGAAGTTTTTCCACTCTTGGCGTGTCACAACTACCCGACCAGGTGTTTCAACTATGCGGTAAGGGCGGAGGGGGTTACGACCCTCCTGGGCTGGGATACGGGATATTGGCCAGACGAAAGCTGGAGAGAGGCCTCATCGGGTTTGCGGTTCGATGCCGTGTTCCTCGAATGCACAGTTATCGGGCCGCAGGGACTGTCGCTTGCTCCCCAGCATCATGATCTTGCAACATTTCTCTCCATGAAAGAACGGATGAACGAGACTGGACTGATAGAGGAGGGCACTCCGTTCATCGCTGTCCATATCGGGGACAATGGGCTTGTCAGCCATACGGAAGCGCAACGCCTCATGGACCCTCACCACGTCACTGTTGGCTACGACGGCTTGTTGCTCGACTTGGACCGGTCGTAGCGAAGAGGGGCGCGAACGACCTGCCCATGCGAGTCCCGCCCTTTACCCGCAGGCGGACCCATACGAGTGCAGCCGTAGTACGTTCCGCCCGTGGGCGAAGGCATGATCTCGTCGGAGAGCCCGGTGCTGGAAGTCGGCACGCCGCGTTCGATGAGCGGGGAGAGGAAACGTGGCTGGCTATGGCGGAGACTGAGGCACCGGCATATGCGAAAGCCGCCGGCAACAGCGACTCCCTCCACCTGCGGCAGGGCGCGCCTCTCCTCGACTCCACAGCAGGACGAGCGAATATGAGGAAGTCAGGGCGCCGCGAAAGAGTGGCTTTCTTCAGAATCTATTGAGATACATTCGGGACGTCATTCCCCGTTGATCCTGTTCCTGGACAGAAGGAGAAGAAGGTACCAAGTCATGGATACGAAGTTGACGCGAATCGGGGTGTTCTACGACGGAGGTTACTTTTCGTACGTGAGCAACTACTACTGCTACGACCACCAGCGGAAGGCCCGCATCAGCATTTCGGGTCTGCACGATTTCATACGCGACGAGGTTGCGAAGAACGAGCAGGCGGACGGCCGCTACTGTCAGATCGTCGACGCTCACTACTTTCGTGCGAGGCTCTCGGCTGCCGATGCGCAGGATCGTGATGCGCTGTATCGGGAGCGGGTATTCGAGGATGTTCTCATCAATGAGGGAGTCACGACTCACTTCCTGCCATCCACACCCCGTGGCGAGAAGGGCATCGACGTGTGGCTGGCGCTCGAAGCGTTCGAACTCGCCATCTACAAAAAGTTCAACGTCGTCGTGCTGGTCGCAGGAGACGGTGACTACGTGCCGCTGGTTCGCAAGCTGAACACCCTCGGCACACGGACGATGGTCACGGCATGGGACTTCAAGACCATCGGCGTCGACGGTCAGGAACGGGAGACCCGAGCGTCCCAGTTCCTGATCAACGAAGTCACCTATGCCGTCATGATGGACAGCATCATCGACGATCGATTACGCAGTGGTGACCCGGTCGTGAACAACCTGTTCGTCGCTCCGCCCCAGCCGTCGGTCGCACGCGCCGCGCGACCCATCGTCGAGTCGGATGAGGTGCAGCAGGGCGTCATACAGAATCTCAAGGACGGCTTCGGCTTCATCACACCGGATTCCGGCGGTGACAACCTGTTCTTCCATTGGCGGGGCATGAAGAACGGAGACTTCGATGAGATAGAGATCGGGGAGACGGTCCGGTACGTGCTGGGCAGCAACGACCGCGGCCCGTGTGCGCTTGACGTGAGGCGGCCGGACAATCCGATTGCTGGAGCGTAGTAGGCGAAGAAGGCTCTTGCTTTGGTCGTCTACCCGGTCATTTCCTCCACCGCGCGGAGCTCGGTGATGAATCGGTCATGCGCGGCGTGGAAGGCCGAAAGGGTGGAGGGAACGCGGTCCTGGACGATCCGTATGCGTTGCGGGTCCAGACGAGTGCCGTAGATGTTGCGGAATACGTGGCGGAACGCACGCAGTTCATGTATGTGCTGCGCGAGCGCTCGATCGAGGAGACGAGGGCGAAGGCCCTCGATCTCGATCGTCATGCGTTCCACCAGCTCGCGATGCCATGCCGACGGCGGGAGGTCGTTCTCGAAGAACCGGGAGACCCGGAGGAAGTAGGACTCCAACGCGTTGTAGATGTTGTGAATGGTGTAGCCCAGCGCCGCCCAGTCCAGCTCGTCGGTCGCTCCGTATCGGATGCGGTGGTCGGCTTTCAGGTTGGTTTCGACAAGGTTGCCGAGAATCTCGGCATCACCCTGCAGCTCTGCGATCAACGTCGCGACGCGCGTTTTCTCGTTCATACATCACCTTGCCATAATGCTCGACAGCCCGACTGATCACCGGGCTGGCGTTCGGTAGATCGACGACATCGACCTTGAACGGACTGTCGAGCGCTATCGAGACCAGACGGAGATACTGTGGCGAGTCAACGGCCAGATCTACGTCCGGCTCCCGGTTGCCAAGGTTGCCGGTAGCCAGAGAACCGAAGAGCACGACCGTGCGGAGGTCGGGATCCGCGTCGATGAAGCACTTTGTGAGCCGGTGGGCCTCAGCCAGCCCGGCGGCTCGCCATTCTCGGCGCATGTGGTCGAGGTGAGCCGCTCTCTTCCGCTCTCGCGCTTTGAGGCCTTCGGCTACGCCACGAAGGAAGCGCTTCCGTTCCTCGTCCATGGCCGGAAGAACGTAGTCGGCGGACACGGCTCGTGTCGAGAGTGAGCCCCGCCGATCGAGCACGCTACTAAGCCGAAGTTCCACAGAGGATGTTGCGCAAGGCATTTGAATACATGTAATTAGCAGCAAACGTCAGATGCCGTCCGTGGCTACATCCGAGGCGAGACGCCAAGGAGCTCGAAGCAGCGCTGCTGGAGCGCCGTCGGCTGGGTCATGAGCTGAAAGGTGTCGCGGTCTGCGGCCGCCTGCATGGTGTTCATCGTCAGCGTCCCCAACTCGCTGATCAGGCTGCGGAAGCTGTGCACCGGCAGGTCGTCGGCGGTGCGCTTGCTGGACGCCTTCGCCCGCGCCGCCGGCGAGCGCTGCGCCGGCTGCACCACCGAGGAGCGTTGCTGCGCGGCCGCCTGCGGGTCGTGGTCGTCGAACAGCACCGGCGCCAGCTTGCTGCGCATGTGCCATTCCACGTAGTAGGCCAGCATGCACAGCAGCACATGCGCGCGTACCCGATCGGGGCGCCGGTGGTAGATCGGGCGCACCTTCATGTCGACCGTCTTCAGACTGCGGAACGCGCGCTCGACCTTGGACAGGTCCTTGTACGCGCGCACCGTCTGATCGGCGTCGAGCACCTCGGATTCCACGTTGGAACGCACGATGTACAGCCCGTCGAGTTCTTCCTCTTCGGCGATCTTGTCCTGATCGCGCCGAAACGTGAATGAGTCCTCGCTGATCACGGTGACGAAGTGCTTGGCCACCTTGTGCTGGTTGATCACCTTGCCCACGCGCATGCCGATCGCGGCGGCGCCACGCAACGGCTCCTTGGCGCGCTGGGTGGCCGTCACGATGGGGGCAAGTTTCTGCTCGGTGGCGGCCAACAGTTCCTGCCGCTTGCGCCGCCGTTGCTCGGCCAACACCGGGTTGCGGCACACGATCAGCCGCTCACCCGGGAAGTCAGGACTGCTGATCTCGGCCAGATCCCGGTCGTCGAACAACGACTGCGCCACCTGACCGGCGGCGATGAGCGTGCGGATGGTCGGCGCGCGCAGGGTCGTGATCCAGCGCATGCCGTCGATGCCCTGCAGGTCCTCGCGGATGCGCGCCCCGGTGAGCATGCCGCGGTCGCCGACCAGGACCACCCGCTTGAGCCCGAAGCGGCCACGGATCTTGTCCACCTGCGCGGCGACGGTCTTCGGATCGCTGGTGGAGCCTGAGAAGACCTCGACGGCCACCGGGCAACCGTCTGCGGTGCACAGCAGTCCGAACACGATCTGCGCGGTGCCCTTCTTGCCGTCTCGGCTGTGGCCGCGCTGCGCCAACGGGCAGGTGTGTCCCTCGAAGTAGCTGGAGGTCAGGTCGTACAGCACGAGCGTGTTGTCGCTGAGATGCCGCTTGGCCAAACGCTGCTCGATACCGCGCTGGCGCTGCACCAGCCAGTCCATCGCCTGGTACAGCTCGTTCTCGTCGACTTCGTCCAAGTCCAGCAGGTGGCCGAGGGTGGACACGGCGCTCTCGGGGTGCATGGCGCGGGCGGTGGCGAGCTTGGAGCGGGCGTCGATGACGCGGGCGACGATCATGGCGATGACCAGAGAGCGCAGGCGGCTGGCCGGACGGGCGATGAGGGCAGGGAGGCCGAGTTGCTTGAGGGTGCCGAGGACCGCGGCGACATGGCCGTGAGGGCGGCTGCGCAGGCAGGAGAAGGCGTCTTCGGGATTGACGAGGGTCTCGCCTTTGAGGGCTCTGCGGATGAGATCGATGACGTGGGCGGGGAGGTGGGAGATGTTGCCGAGGGTCTCGTGCTTGACCTTGCCGTCTTCTCGGAAGGTTCTGCGCAGGAGATGGGCATGATAGGTCTTGTCTTTGTAGCGGCGGGTGGTTGTGGCTACGTGGACGGCTCCGTTTCTACTTGGCATCGAGGAGAAGATACTACATATCGAGGGTCGTGTCAACCTAATTAGTGGCTACACCATGCACATTTTGACCCCGTTCGAATGGCATCAAATACCGAAACAGAAAAGAGTTGACCCCGATTTCAGCCGCTGGAACTTCGGACTAAGCGACCACGTCGTCGCCGAACTCCAGGCGGATCACCATCACGGTGCCGGTCATGCGGTTGACCGGCAGGCCGCTCAGGCGGAGGCAGGGCGGCTCCCGCCAGTGCCACGGCGTGGTCTCCACCGTGGCGCGGAGCTCGCTGCCGTCGTTCAGCAGCGTCGCCCGCCCGGGAGCGACGCGCAACGGCTTGAGGATCAGGCCGCTGCTCTGCGGCGCCGCCGGCAGGTGGACGTAAAAGGTGTTGCCCTTGCGCGTCACCAGCATGCTGTCGCGGGGCACGTGGCGCTCGCCGTGCATGCCGATCGCGTCGTCCTCGATCACGGTGGAGGCCGGCACGGCGCCGTCGAACGCTTCGCGGACCTGCCGGTACCAGTTGCCGACCTGCGCGAGCGTGCTCACGTTCTCCACCGGCAGGCTGCCGTCCGCCTTGGGGCCGACGTTGAGGATGTAGTCGCCGCCCATCGCCAGCACGCGGTCGATGCTCTCGATGATGTGGCGGTCGCTGTAGTAGTCCTCGTCGGAGCGGTAGCCCCAGCTCTCGCGGCCGAGCGCCTGCACGGCCTGCGTCGGCGCGTCGAACTCGCGCGCCTCCGGCACGTGCCGTTCCGGGGTGCCGTAGTCGCCGGGGCTCGGTCCGCGGTCGTTGATCAGGATGCCGGGCTGCAGCTCGCGCACCATCTCGTTCAGGCTCGGGTCGTGGTGCTCGGCGACGTTCACGTCCCAGAAGAAGTCGCGCAGCGGACCGTAGTTGGTGCAGAGCTCCCGCACCTGGCCGCGGACGAACTCCCAGTACGCGCCCAGGTCCGGCTGGTCGCCGCGGCGCGGGCCGAACATCTCGTGGTGGCGCCCCAGGTTGGGGTAGTGCCGGTGGTGCCAGTCGGGACAGGAGTAGTAGAAGCCGAGGGCGATGCCGCGGCGCGCGCACGCCTCGGCAAGCTGGGCCAGGATGTCCCGGCCGTAAGGGGTGTGCATCACCGAGTAATCCGTCAGCTTCGTGTCCCACAGGCAGAACCCGTCGTGGTGCTTGGTGGTGATCACGACGAAGCTCATGCCGGCGCTCTCCGCGGCGACCAGCCACTCGTCGGGATCGAAGCGATCCGGGTCGAAGCGGTGGACGAGCTGCTCGTAGTCGCGCCGCTTCATGTCGGACCTCCAGTGCGCCGGTCAAAACCGGCGAGGTGTAGTGAATGAAAGAGTCATACGTACGAAGGGTTAGCGACCCACGACGGCCCCGAGTCATGCGTGGCAGCCCGCGAGGGCGAAACGAAGCGTTGACAGGGGTACGCGCGGGCTGGGTATTGAGCCGCGAAAGAGAGTCACTTCGGGGTGCCGACGCCGTTGGAGGAGGCGGAAGGCAACACCCGGGACGCCGCCAGCGCGAGGCGTCACGGGACCCTGCGCGGTCCGAGACCCCGAGCACGTGCGGAAACACCTCGCACGGGAACCGGGAGATCCCATCCTCTCCTGTGGCGGATGGCGCCGCAGGACGTGTCGGAAAGTCCAAGGACACACCCCGATGATGTACGGGGATGGGAAGTCGGACAGGTCCATAGTACCAGCGAAGCCCGCGAACAAGGACGGGGGCGGTGGACAGCGTGGCTATGGCGGACCCTACACGGGCACGAAGGTGGAAACGCCGGAGACAGCCAAGGGGACGCCTACGGTCGCGTCGGACGCCGTTGCCCCAACCGCGGAGCGGGTGGAGGGAAGGGGCCTGACCAAGGGGAATCCGCGCCAGCAAAACGCGCCCCGGACACAGCGCCGGGACGGCGCGCCCAGTGCGCTTGCGCGGATACGTCAAGCAGCGCGACAGGATAGGACGCTGCGGTTCACCGCGCTGCTGCACCACGTCTACGAACCGACGAGGCTCCGGGAGGCGTACTTCAGCCTCAAGCGGGACGCCGCACCCGGAGTGGATCGGGTGACGTGGCAGCAGTACGGCAGGGAGCTGGAGGCCAACCTCGGTGACCTGTCGGCCCGCTTGCAGCGGGGAGCGTACCGAGCGAAGGCGGTGCTCAGGGTGTTCATACCGAAGGGCGACGGGCGGCAACGGCCGCTCGGCGTGACGGCGCTGGAGGACAAGATCGTCCAGCGTGCGACTACGGAGGTGTTGAACGCGATCTACGAGACCGACTTTCTCGGGTTCAGCTACGGGTTTCGACCGGGACGCAGCGCACACGATGCGCTGGACGCCGTGTACACGGGCCTGCTGACCAGAAAGGTGAACTGGGTGCTCGACGTGGACATCCGTGGATTCTTCGATGCCATCGACCACGGGTGGCTGGTGAAGTTCGTCGAGCACCGAATCGGGGACCGGCGCGTCGTGCGGCTCATCCAGAAGTGGCTGAACGCCGGCGTGCTGCAGGACGGGACGCGGACGCGCAGTGAGCAGGGGACGCCGCAAGGAGGCAGCGCATCGCCGTTGCTGGCGAACGTCTACCTGCACTACGCGTTCGACCTGTGGGTCCAGCAGTGGCGGCGGACGCAGGCGCGCGGCGACGTGGTCGTCGTGCGCTACGCAGACGACATCGTCGCTGGATTCCAACACCGGTCGGATGCCGAGCGGTTCCGGGCGGAGCTGGCCGAACGGTTCAGCTCGTTTGCCTTGGAGGTGCACCCGGTCAAGACGCGCCTGATCGAGTTCGGGCCGTTTGCGGCCGAGAACCGCAGGCGAGGAGGGCAGGGCAAGCCGGAAACGTTCGACTTTCTCGGGTTCACGCATATCTGCGGGACGAAGAGAAGCAACGGACGGTTCACGGTGCTCAGGCAGACGATGGGTGAGCGGTTGCAGGCGAAACTGGGGCAGGTGAAAGCCGAGCTTCGGGGCCGCCTGCACGATCCGGTTCCGGAGGTGGGACGGTGGCTGCGCTCGGTGGTGGGCGGGCATCTGCGTTACTACGGAGTGCCCATGAACTCGCCGGCGCTGGCCCTGTTCCGCTATCGGGTGGCATGGCTGTGGTACCGCTCGCTGCGGCGCCGCAGTCAGAAAACCCGACTCACCTGGGAGCGCATGCAGCGCCTTGTCGCTTGCTGGCTCCCTGCGGCCCACGTGTACCATCCCTATCCCTTACGGCGGCTTGGCGTCATACCCGAGGTAGGAGCCCGGTGCGGTAGTCCCGCACGCCGGGATCTGTGGAGGGGGTGATCAGCAATGTTCATTCCTACTCCGAAGAGGATCTGCTCGTGCCACGCCGGGATCGCGTACAGCCCCCAATGGATGAACATCCCCAGCCGCTCCGTGAAGTACCGGTCGCGCCCGTCGCCGAATGGTCTGATCATGATCATCTCTCCTGCTTGCGGCATCTTATCGGGTCTGCCGGGACGGGACGCGAGGCGCGGTGCCAGGGACGAAGCCCGCCGCCCAGCCGGCGGCGCACCGGCAGCGAGCAACGGACGCCGAGTTCACTTCGACGCCGAAGTCCGAGAGCGGCGTCAAGTCAAGGTGAGCCAAGGTCGCTCTGTTGATCCGAGTGCCGGTGCCTTCTACGATCGGCATCCTACGCGAGGCGCATGTGCGGACCATGAACGTCACCGACGCGCGGAAGACCCTGGATCGGCTCATTGACGAGGTGTGCGAGACGCATGTCCCGATCACGATCACCGGAAGCGAACGGTCGGCGGTCCTGATAAGTGAAGAGGACTGGAAGGGGGCTCAAGAAACGTTGTACCTCTCTGCGATTCCTGGCATGGCCGATTCGATCCGCGAAGGACTCGCAACTCCCGTGGCGGAGTGCGACGCTACGCTCCGTTTTGCGGAACCGTGAGGAAACTGCTACGTACACTCGTCGGCCGTCGAGGTCGGTCGCGAGCTGTCTCGCCTCGATCCTCGGTCGCGCACCGAGTAGCCCGCATGTATGCCAGGGGAGCGCCACCCACCGCGGTCATGCGCTATCTGGAACGGCAAGCCGACAAAGGCTCGGAGGAGGCAGAATACATGCTGCGTCAATACCTGGACGCCAGATCCGCAACTCCAAACCCATGGAGCATATCCGAGACATTGGAATGCTCTGATGCCAAGCTGCTGACGACTCGGTGATCGCTTGGAGTGACCGAGGTGCCGGTGGCGGCACAAGATCGAATCCGGCATGATCGACGGATGAGTTCCTCAGTCCCGACGCCCGCGTCGTTCTCGCCTTCGACCACGTCCGTCGAAGACTTCGATTTCACCGCTGGGCAGGTGGACGTGGACGCCATGACTGCGGCGTACCGCAGGCATGGCGCCGTGGTGGTGCGCGGGTTGTCGAACGACTACGTGGCCGACCTGCTGCAGGACATGGAGGCGATCCTGGAGCAGAGCCAGGCGCTTCTTCCCGAGGCGGCCACGGCGAAGCACCACGCCAACGCCGTGACGACGCCGGATGGCACGCTGTTCAACGCCGACCCCAACGATCCGGGGCGTATGGTAGTCAACACGCTGCGGCTGAATGCGATGATCTCGGGCGCGTTCCTCCGCTCGCTGGTCAACCCCGAGCTGCTGGACTTGCTGGCCGCGCTGATCGGCCCGGACATCGAGCTGTGGAAGTGGGGACAGTGCGTCTACAAGCAGCCCAAGACCGGGGTCCCCAAGTCCCTGCACCAGGACGGGTATTACTTCGAGCACAAGCTGCAGAGCCCGACGGCGGTGCTCAGCTATGCGGTCGACGTGGACATGGGCAACGCGCCCCTGTACGTGGTGGCGGGCTCCCACGAGCTGGGGCTCGTCCGGCACGAGGACGACCGCTGGGCCGGCTTCGCGCTCAACGATCCGGTGTGGTGGGACCGCGCCGTGCCGATCGAGGGTCGGGCGGGGGACGCCGTGATCTTCCACACCTGCACGATCCACGGCTCGCCGGACAACCGCTCGGACCGGCCGCGCCCGGTGTTCATCAAGCGCTACCGGCGCGCGGACGACTTCTGCGTGATCGACGTGGCCAACGTCGCCGACCGGGAGCGCGCCGCGCAGGCGCCGGTCACCGCCAAGACCGAGGACGACTGGGGACTGATGGTGCGTGGTGTCCGCCGCTTTAGGCCGGCGGAAGGGTAGCTGCGAAGGAGTGTCGGCATCAGGCCCATGGCCACCGTGTTTGTCTTGCTCCTGGCCGCCCTGATCGCCCTGATTGCGTGGAACATTGCGGTGATGATGCGCCGCGACCGCGAACGCCGTATGGACAGATCAGGGCGCACGCGCGGCGACCGTGCCGGCCCTTGCGGCGGCGGCTTCCATACCGACGGGGGCGGCTCTGACGGTGGCGGATACGACTCCGGGGGTGGCGACTTCGGCGGAGGTGATTTCGGTGGGGGCGGCGGCGATGGCGGGGGTGGAGGCGAGTAACGCCCTCGTTCGGCAGCCTGAGCTTTGATGGACTTGCCGACACCGGCGCTCTGCTCGCGGACACAACGCTGGTGCATGCCGCGGATCGCGAGGGGATCACGACGGTGTTCACCATTGACCATGACGACTTTCAGACGTACCGAGTCGGCAGGCGGCGTCGGTACCGGATCGCTCCCGAGCGCTGGTAGATCGGCCCGTGCTCGACGCGATGGAGGAAGCGGATCCATAGCTCCCGCCTCGTCCAGCGATAGAGCTACGTCTCGCAGGGTTCCTCCGGCGGGTTGACCCACGTTTGCGTGAGTCGCGCGAGTTCATCGATGGCTTCCGCGCCTTCCCCAACGAACCGAGTGATGCGGCCGAATCGAAGGTCGAGATACTCGTGCGCCATCAGGTTGCGCAGCGCTGCCAGCGGCTGCAGGCGTCCGGACAACGCCGCGAAGTGCGGCAACGCTTCCAGCTCCGCGAGGATCTGCCCATACGTGTAGGGGATCGGACGCTGAGCGGACGACAGCACGATCTTGCCGATGTCGATCGCGGCGTTGATAAGGATCTCCACCCAGCGGTCGAGATTGCGCCGCAGGTCGCGGTCGGATCGATAGCGATGCTGCGTGACGCCCCGGAATCGCTCGCGGTCCTGAAGCTCCGTGTCGATGAAGTCGACGATCCGTTCGAGACGACTTTGGTCGACCGGCGACAGAGAGCGGCTGCGATCGCGGATTGCCCGGTACTCGCGCTCGGTCTGCAGGAAATCGATGGCCACCGAGGTGACCGCGAGGAAGTATCGTGAGTAGAAGGCATCGTCCCGCATCAGGACGACGCGCCCGGACGTGAGCGCCGCAGCGCACACCGTCGCCGGAGCCCGGTTCAGGACCAGGATCTCCACATTCCGCTGCGTCGCTCGCTCCATGGCGATCTGGATCTCGGTCTCGTAGGCGATCTCCCGCTCTTCTTCGATTTCGAGCCGGCCGGCCGATGCGCCGCACACCGCGACATCGACGTCGGAGTCGGGTCGCAGCCTGCCGGAAGCGGCCGATCCGAACAGAACGGCGAAGGTCAGGTGTGGAAAGCGCTCAAGCTCCGAGCCGACCGCCGAGGCGATCTCATCGGCGGCCGACATCGGTACCATCGTCGCACACCGGGAGGGGCCGAGCGGCTGTCATGCCAGCCGCTCCCACCGGGCTGGGTCGATGGCGCCGGTCACCGGCCGGCCCGCGAAGAAGTCTTCCAGCGCGGCTACCGTGGCATCGCCGATTCGGCGGTGGCCGTAGCGGCCGTGGCCGGCCACGTGCGGCGTGAGGATCACGTTGGGCATCGAACGCAGCGGACTGTCGGCGGGCGGGGGCTCGGGAGTCGTGACGTCGAGCGCCACCCGGATCCGGCCGGTGGACGCCTCCCGGATCAGGGCGTCGTGGTCGATCAGGCTTCCCCGCGCGGTGTTGACCAGCACGGCGCCATCACGCAACAGGCGGAGCTGCTCGGTGCCCACCATGCGGTCGGTCTCCGGGATGCTCGGCGCGTGCAGGGACACGATGTCCGAGCGGGCGAACAGGTCGTTCAACTGCGCTTTCTCGACTTCCATTCTTTCCGCTCCCTCCGCGGTCAGAAACGGGTCGTAGACCAGCATCCGCACCGCGAACGGGCGCAGCACCCGGATGACCTCGCGGCCAACGTCGCTGGCGCCGACGATGCCGACGATGGCGCCGGTCAGGTACTGCTCACCCACCGGGATCGCAGGCGTTCGCCAGCCGCCGGTGCCGCGCACGTGCAGAGCGTGCTCCATCAGGCGCTTCGCGCTCATGATGATCAGGCCCAGCGTGGTCTCGGCCACGTTGTGGGCGATCGGCACCGTGGCCGTGCACACGCAGATGCGGCGCGGGACGATGTAGCGGTCCCACACCTGGTCCAGCATGCGGCGCACCGAGCCGGCCGAGTGGGCGATGATCCGCAGCCGGTCGGCCGCCTCGATCACTGCCGGCGTGATCGCCGGCGGTCCGCCGGAAGCCGGGGCCGCCCAGCCGGTGATCAGCGCATCGTGTCCGCCGATCAGGGAGCAGACCTCCCCCTCCGTCAGGTCGCGCTCGCCCTCGTTGCCGGTCACCTCGAAGCGTTCCTGCAGGCGTGTCCAGGACTCGGGGGTGAACACCTTCTCTCTGTGCTCGCGGCCGGGCAGGTGCAACACGCGCGGCGTGCGCGGCGGGGCGGTGTCAGCCGGCATGGTGCGCTGCCCCCGTGCAGTCGAGCTCGGAGTCGCCGGTGGCGGCCTGCCAGTCGCGGATGCGGGCGGTGAGGTCGCGGCACCGTTCGGCGTGCTCCGGGCGGAAGGCCAGGTTGGCCGTCTCGCCCGGATCGTCGTTCAGGTCGTAGAGCTCGTGCTGGCCGGCGGGGCTCAGGCAGAACTTCCACCCCTCGGGCGTGACGATGCAGCGCACGGCGTCGGCCAGGTCGGCCAGCCCGGCCTCGCGCGTGGTCACCTCGGCCAGGTAGTCGGGCAGCGGGTCGCGCTTCAGGTCTTCGTGGACCAGGTAGTTGATGTCCGTCCACTCCACGAACGCGGGCCGCGGCGGCGGATCGGCGCCGTCCAGCCACGGAGTGAGCGACGTGCCTTGCAGGTGCTTGGGCGCGGCGACGCCCAGCTCGTCGAGCACGGTCGGCACGATGTCCACGTGACCGACCGGCGCGTGCACGTGCCGGTCGCGGCGCTGACCCGGCCGGCTGATCAGCAGCGGCACGCCGATCGACTCCTCGTACATCAGGTTCTTGCCGAAGAGCTGGTGGCTGCCGGCCAGCTCGCCGTGATCGGCGGTGAGGATCACCAGTGTGTCGTCGGCCGCGCCCGAGGCGTCGAGCTGGTCGAACACCCGGTCGAGCGCCCGGTCGACCTGCGTGCACAGGCCCCAGTAGCGCTGGATCAAGAGGCGCCACGCCAGCTCCGAGCGCAGGGCGATGCCGTCCTTGCGGTGGTACAGCACGGACAGGTGCTCCAGCAGCGCCTTGCGCGGCTGATCCGGGCCGGGCGGATGGTGCCAGTTGTCCGGCAGCGGCACCTGGTCGAACGGATGCAGGTCGTCCAGCGGGCCGGACAGCGGATCGTGAGGTTCGTAGAAGCAGAGGGTAAGGGCGAACGGCCTGCCCGCGTGGCGGCGGATGAAGTCACACGCCTTGGCTGCGATGTTGGACGGGCCGCCCAGGTGCTCGGGGATGGCGGGCCGGTCCGCCTTGCCGAAGCGTACGCCGTCGACCGGCGCGAGGCCGTGCGCGCGCAGCAGATGATCGGGCGCGATGTCGTTGAAGTCGAGCTCGTCGATGCCCTCTGCGCGGGGGGCCGGCCCGTCGGCATAGCGGTGGCTGCCGCTGCGGCCGAAGAACCCGCACACCCAGCGATCGTCGAGCAGATCGGTCAGGCAGGGGACGTGGTCGTGCATGGGATGCCGGCCCAGCGTGACCTGGCCGTTGTGGTGCGGCCAGGTGCCCGTGAACAGGCAGGCGCGCGCCGGACCGCACACCGGCTGGGCGCAGTAGGCGCGGCGAAAGACGGTGCTCCGCTCGGCCAGGGCGTTCATGCGCGGCACCTGCACGCGGTCGTTGCCGTAGGCGGCCAGCGTCGAGCGCGCCTGCTGATCGGTGACGATCAGCAGCAGGTTCGGAGACGTGGACGAGGAGCGCTGGGCCATCGCGGACGGCTCGGCCTCAGGCCACCGCCGGCTCGATGCGGCGCCGCTCCTGCTGCTTCCTGCCGTCCGGGTCCGCGGTGATCGCAGCGCCGGCCGGCATGTAGATCACGTTCATGGCCCGCCGCCGCCGGTCGGTCGGATTGGGGTCGGAGCCGTGCAGCACGCGCGGGTTCAGCAGGTAGGACTCGCCGGCCGCGGCGGTGAGGACCACCTTTTCCCCGTCGTTCTCCTGTGCGGTCGCACGGGAACGGGCGCGGGCCGTGACTTCCTGCCACGGCAGGCCGTCGGCATCGAAGTGCTGGCTGCCCGGCAGGATGTACATGGCGCCGTTGTCGGCACCGGCGTCGTCGAGCGCGGTCCAGATCGTGAAATAGGGGGTGCCGGGAACCGGAAAGCCGGTGCCCGTGTCCTGGTGCCAGCCGAGAGCGGTGCCGCCGTGCGCGGGCTTCATCAGGATCATCGCCCGGTGGATGGCAAGCGGCTGCGGGACGAGCTGGTGGATCACATCGAGCATCGCCGGCCCGGTGATCACCGGGTAGAAGATCGGATCCCACTCCAGGCCGCCGATCTTGCGGTAGCCGTCGGACGGGCCGGCGTAGTCGTAGCCGGTGGAGTCGTAACCGGCGTGGTGCCACTTCTTGTCAAGCTGGAAGCCGACGCGGCCGGGAGGGACTCGGCCGGTGGTCAGATCGTCCGTGCGGCGGCTGAGCGACTCCAGCTCCCCGGCGCTCATTACCGCGCCGAGCGGCAGGTAGCCGTCGGCATGGAATCGATCGAGTTGTTCGGCGTCGAGCGCCATCGGTCTACTCCCCGGCCGGTGTGCCGCGCAGCTTTTCCAGGATGAACTCGTTGCCCAGGCCGTAGGTCTTCGACTCATCCATCATCAGCGCCATGTTCGGGAAGCTGATGATCCGCCAGCCGTCGTTCATCGCCTCCAGCACGCTCTGGTACGGCCAGTCTTCCGGGTCCTCCGGGCACGCCCTGACCTCACCGTCCTCCACTAGGGCCATGCCGTTGACCTTGGAGGTGACCGACGAGAACAGCGTCCACAGGTAGAGGACATCCTGTCGCTGGCCGTTGCCGCCCAGCGCGCGAGCTGCTTCCGCGCAGGCGCACAGGCGCTCGGCCGGCAGCCGGTCCGACTCCAGAAGCCGGGCGCACTCCTGCAACTCGTCAGCCAGCTTGTCCGCGTCCATGGGAGCACGCTGTTCCGTCACTGCGCGCGCTGTCAACAGCTCGGCACTGCCCGCCCTACGGCGGTCACCAGATCGTGTCGGCGCCGAGCGCCCCGATCGCCGGATCGGGCGTCGCGACCCTGATCTTCTGGACGATGGCCTGAGCGGCGATCATCCGGTCGAAGGGGTCGCGGTGGGCGTGGGGGAGGGAGCCGGCACGCAGCGCATGTGCGCCGGCGATCGTCAGTTGGCGAAAGCCGTCCTGTGCCAGCCGGTCGTCCCACTCTTCGATGACGTGGCGGCCCGCCGGGTAGCTGCCCAGCCGGTGCTGCGTAGCGATCTCCCAGGCGCTCGCGGCGCTGACCCACACCTTGTGGTGCGGATCCTCGAGCAGTCCGCGCACTTGGCTGCTGAGCTTCTCGGGCTCCGCCCAAGCCCACAGCAGCGTGCAGGTATCGAGCAATAGCCTCATCCGCCCCCGTCCCAGGCCGCGAGCTCGGCGTCGTCGAGCGGCTGCACGAACGAGTCCGGCACCGCGCCGTCCCGATCGCGGTGCCGCCCCAACTCGCGCGGCGGAGGCGTCGCCAGCGGCGCGAGCCGGACGCAGCGAACGCCCGCCTTGGCGATCACGATCTCCTCCCCGGCGTGAGCCCGGTCGACCAGCCGCGCGAGTTGGGGCACCGCCTCGTGCACGCTCACCATCGTCATGCCGTCAGCATAGTCCTCCTCTCCTGTGTCGGTCGACGAATCCGTGCCGTGCCCGAACACTCTTGGCGGCTCGTTCGTTAATCATGCAGAAGCGGAGAGGCGAGGGCGATCGTATGGCAGTGAGACGGAGCGATGCGGTTCGCGGAACTGTTCGAAGAGTTTGAGGAACCCATGCATCGGTACGCCATGTCGTTGGTGCGCAACCGGGACTGGGCCGACGACCTGGTGCAGGATACCTTCATCCGCGCCTGGAGCCACCTCGCGCTGCTGGGCGTGCTGTCCGTCCCGCAGCGGCGGGCGTGGCTGCGGCGGGTGCTGAAGAACCTCTTCATCGACCAGTACCGGCGGAGCGTACGGGAACGTGACCTGATCGCCGCGCTCGATCACGACTCGGCGGACAGCGCCGTCGATCCGTCGCTGTCCCTGCAGGTGCAGGAACTTCTGGGGATCCTGCCGGAATCGCTGCGCGACCTGTGGTATCGCCGCTACGTGCAGGGGATGAACGCCGCGGAGATCGCCCGCCAACTGGGCATTCCCCACGGCACCGTGCGCTCGAGATTGCATGCCGCGCGCAGGCGTCTGCGCGGCGAAGTGGAACGATATCTGTAATTCAGGAGGAAAGCATGAGCAACGAGGATCAGGGAATCGTCTACGGAAACATCGGCGTCCTGGACATTCGCGAGGCCGATGAGGCGGCGCTGCGCGGAATCAGGCGTATCGGAAACGTCGGGCTGCTAGTACACGATCCGCACAATGCGGCTCTGTTGAATACGCTTTCCGTCGGCAATATCGGCTGCACCGTAGAGGCGCCAGCGCACTACAAATTGGAGATGGCTCCGGTCCGGTTCGACGCCAAGGCGCTGCACAACCGCTCCGAGCCGCTCGGCATGGTCATCATGGGTCCGGTTATCGTTGATGCGGATGTGTCGGCAGAGAACATTGAGCGAGGGGTTGAGCGGCTGTTCATCATGGGTCCGGTCATCTGCCCGGACAACGTCGTGGCGGCCCTGAGCTCGAAGACCAAGCAGCAAATGGGACCGGTCGTAGGCTATCCAGCCGGCGCCAAGCTCGTCTCGATCCTGGGGGCGCTGAAGCTCGATCACGAAACGCTCGCCACGTTCGAGGATGGCACGGCGCTCACCGTGGAGGGACGCCTGACAGTACCCGAGCCGCTGCCCGCGGATCTGCTGGCGCGGAAGATCCGGTGGCTCAACGTAGACGGTGCAGTCCGATGTCACGAGGAGAACGCTCCAATCCTGCGCGCACTGATGCCCTGGTCGTTGGAGGCATTCA
The DNA here is from genome assembly GCA_965208175.1 of Spirochaetia bacterium. Lineage (GTDB taxonomy): Bacteria > Spirochaetota > Spirochaetia > SZUA-6 > Bin103 > CATQHW01. The sequence continues at coordinate 2,398,725 of CBDBOG010000003.1, forward strand.
CGCTGCTGCCGTCCGGGTTCAAGCTCATCGAGCGGACGCTGAACATGGACAGCACATTCCTTCGTTTCGGCGCTAACCCGAAGATGTACATAGACGGAAGGGTCACCGTGGATCCCGCCGTCACCGCGGAAGAGATAGACCGGAATCTTCAGGAGCTGCGCTGCGCGGGCATGATCGTAGCACCTACAGCCTTGCGCGACTCGTTGGCTCCCAGGTGCGACCTGGAGCGAGATCAGGTGCTGTTCTATGAGGGCACCTTGTGGCTGGAGGAGGGAAGCACCGAGTTGAACGCAGAGCGCTTCACGTACCTGGGTGGGCTAGCCACCCTGCTGGTCGAGGGAGAGCTTACGATCCACGAAGCGATTGCCCCGGAGGTCCTCGCGGAGAAACTGGCCAAGGTCCACAATTTCGGAACCATTCGTTGCACGGCGGCGCAGATGGGGGCGCTGCAGGCCCGCATGGACCGCAACGACGGCACGCTGGTCGACAGCACGGTCGCTGAGGAAGAGGACGAGGATCAGGAGGAGGACTCGTCCAGAATCAACAACATCGGCGTCCTGGCTCTGTAGACGCCGCCATGACGGAGGCTGATTCGTGATGGGGTTGAGGGGCTTGACATACGCCCCGGTCGGGATGTGACGCGGCACGAGGAGCGCGGTCGCCGTCGCTTCGACGGGCGCCGCTATGGGCTCCTGAGCGGAACCTGGATCGTGTTCCAGGACGCACCTCCGGCCGCCGTGATCCGCGCGGTGGTGACGCTGGCGGCCGGCGCGGCGACCGGCCCGCTGCTGGTGCTGGCGACCGAGCGCTTCATCGCCACGGCGCTCGATGTCGCCGGAGGTCAGCTCCCCATGGCGGCCATCACCTTTCCGGTCATCGCGCCGGCCGCGCTGTTCGCGGTGGAAATCCTCGAAACCGCCGTCCGTTCGCTGACGGACTCCCGGATCGAAGCAGGCCTGCGGCGCGGCTTCCGAGCAGACCTGACCGAGAAACGGGCGCGTCTGGAGTATCACTACATCGAGAGCCAGGAGACGTGGGACCTGTTGCGCCGCGTCTCGTCTGGTCCTCGGATGGAATCGGGGTCAGCGCCCGAGCGGGGACCGGCGAAGCAGGCGTTCGACGACGCAATCGGTCTGGCAGCCATCGCCGTGCGGGTGGTCGGCATCGCCGCCGTGCTGACGCGGCTGGGGTCGTGGATCCTCCCCGTCGCGATGGCGATCATGGTTCTGTACGTGCTGCTGGGAGTCAGGGGCGGGCGCCGTCTCTACGAGTTCGAGCGCCGCGCGGCGAGCCGGCGACGCCGCGCGGGGTACCTGTCACACGAAGTGCTTCAGGCGAGGGAGGCCGCCTCGGAGCGGGGATTGTTCGGCTATGCGAGCTACCTGAACGCACGCTGGCGCGCCGTGTACGTCGGTGTGGTCAGGTCGGGCGTCCTGGTGAACATCCGCAACTGGGTCCGCTTCAAGGGCGCGGCCGTTCCGGCGATCGCCCTGGTCATCGCTGCCATGCTGGCGCTGCTTCGCCCCCTGCAGGCGGGCGTGATCGACGTGGCGTTCTACGTGGCGTCGATCATGGCGCTCCTGCAAGCGGAGCGTCTCGTAACGCAGGAACTGGTGCAGATCACCTCGCGCCTTTCGCAGCATCGGGAGTTCTTCGTCGATCTGACGGCGTTCTCGGCGATGACAGAGACGCTGCGCCCGCTCACGCGGCGCGCACCGGAGGAGACCTTAAGATCGATCGAATTCGCCGGAGTGAGCTTCACCTATCCCGGCGCCGGGCAGCCGGTCCTCAAGGAGGTCAACTTCGTGCTGGAGGCCGGCCGGCACTACGCGCTGGTGGGCGCCAACGGATCAGGCAAGTCGACCATCGCCAAGCTGATGCTCGGTCTCTACCGCCCCGACTGCGGGAAGATCCTGATCAACGGAAGCTCGATCACGGAGTGGTCGCAAGATGCCGTGAACGGGCTGTTCGGCGTGGTGTTCCAGGACTTCGCGCGCTACTCCCTCACGCTCCGCGACAACATTGAGGTCTCAGGTTCCGGCCGTCTCGGCGATGCCACGGTGCGGGCGAGCCTGGCGCGTGCCGGTCTGACTGAAGAATTCGTCCGGCGGCTCCCGCGGGGATACGACACACCCCTCGGCAAGGTGCTGCGTGGCGGCGTGGACGTGTCCGGCGGCGAGTGGCAGCGCCTCGCCATGGCCCGTTCGCTGGCTGGTGGGGCGGCGGTACGCATCCTCGACGAGCCCACGGCCGCCCTGGATCCGCTCGCCGAGAGCGAACTGTATCGGTCCTACTCCCGCATCGCGGCCGGACTCACGACGCTGTTCATTAGCCATCGCCTGGGCTCCACCAAGATCGCGGACCGAATCCTGGTGATCGACGGCGGTGCGATCGTCGAGTCCGGCAGCCACGAGGAGTTGATGAGGCACGATGGCCTGTATGGGCGAATGTTCGCGGCGCAGAGGCACTGGTATGAGACCGGGTAGCCGGACTTCGTAGGTATCGGCATGGGAAACGTGGACCTCTCGGCCCCGGGAGCCGCTGGCGTGAGACCGGGTGGCCGCCCTCCGTATATCCGGCTCCTCGCCAAGGTGATCGCCCTGGTCGGCCGCCGGGCGCCGTTCCCGTTGCTAGCTAGTTCCTGTCCGGGAATTGCCGATTTGGACCGATGAGGGCGGCAGAGGGTCCTTGGCGGCATGTACAGAGCAGGTGACGGGTCAGTAATCGGTCGGAGGCAGCTCGGAAATGACGGGATATGGGACGCTATTCATGGTTCACATGAGGCAAAACATACGCTCTTATCAGCGATATATGCATTCCTATCCGGCAGTTCGATCCGCGGCGTGGTGAATTGTGAGACGAAAAACCGCCGTGGCGGCTGCTCAGGCAGGCAACAGCCGAGCCAGCCGTATCAGGTTGTGCGCGAACACCGCCGCGTGCACGTACGCGTGAAAACGTTCCCGCCCATGCCAGTTGCAGCGGTCCAACCCAAAACACCGCTTCAGGTACGAGATGCACGCTTCCGCACCAGCCCGAAAGCGCTTGAGTTGACCGTAGATCCACGACGACGGCGTCATGTCGGCCGGCTCCAGACCACTCTTCTTGTGGAACACCACGTGCTCCACCCCCAACTCCTTGGCGTCGCTCAGATTCTGCTTCGAGGCATAGCCTCCATCGAACGCTGCGCGCTGCGGCGGTTCGCCGAACGCTTGCACATGCCGCCTCAGCATCGGCAGGCAGCGCGTGCTATCGGCAGGGTTGCCTGCTTCGACCACCACATCCAGCACCAGCCCGCTGCGCCCGGTGCTCAGGTTGATCTTGTGCCCGTACTGCGTGGCGCGCCCGCCCTTGACGATGATGTCGGTGTGCGGCTCGAACAGGCTCACCACCTTCTCGGCGGCCGGCACCTTCTGGCCGTCGAACACCCGCCGCCTGGTCTGGTCCACCACGCGCTCGATCAACCCCACATAGGCGTCCACTTCCGCACACCAACTCTCGGCCCACGGGTCAGTTACGGTACTCACGCGAGTCCGCGCCGCCGCCGCGTAGCCCAGCGACAGCGCCACCAACGCCAGCAGCCGCCGATAGCCGCGCCGCCGCCGCTTCGGCTCGCGCGCCGAGCCGATCTGCCGCTCACGCCGCTTGGCGGCACGGCAGTGATCGCTGAACTGAAGCTCCGGCAGCAGCCCCTGCGCTTGGCGCAGCAGTCGCGTCAGCACCCGCACCCCGTCGTACAGCAGGCGGCTGTCCGACGGTGCCAGGATGTCGGTGGCGGTCGTCGTGGAGTCGATGCGCACCTGCGTCCCGGTTTCGATGCCCCGCTCCTTGGCCTTCTGCAACAGCACGGCGTCCAGCCGTTCCCAGGTCTTGGCGTCGATCATGCTGATGGCGCTGTGCAGCGCCGACTTCTTCGGCACACGCCACGGATCGACGCGCGCAAAGCGCTGCATGCTGCGCGAATCGTGCAGCGCGAACTCCAACTCCCGGTACGAGTAGTCCATCAGACGCGCGATCACCGCGCAGCGCAGGATGGTCTCGCAGGTCAGCCCGATACGACCACACGTGGCCGAGCCGCCGACGCAGAGGCCGACCATATCGAGCAGTTCCGGATGTTGATCGAGCAACAGGGACGCCAGTTCCAGCTCGTCGGCGACGGTATGGTCAATCTGCGGCGCCTGGAATACACTTGGTTGTTCGCTGCGTGTCGTGCGCATCGGGCTCTCCGGGGTGTTTCGGTTGTTTCGTGGTTTGGTCACCAGTGATGATAACCGAAACACCCTTTTCTTCAACCCTCCAAAACCTTCAATCCACGCCTGCTCAACAACTTGTGAGCTTACGGACAGGAACTAGCTATGGCGGTTGTCGACCTGGCGCTCATGGGCGCGAACGTATTGGTGTTTCATCTGCTGGAAGGCGTCCTGTCGCAACTGACCGGCCACCAACGGGTGAGTCAGCTCGCCGGAGCCATTCTCGTCGCCGGGGCCGTGATCCTGCTCCGCGAGGTGCTGGAGATGGTGGCGGATCCCATTGCGGCGTACCTCTACGGGAAGACCATGGCGGTGCTGACCGAGGCCATGAACCAGAAGGTCGCGAGGCTGGAAGTCATCGACTTCGAGACCGTGGATGCGAACGAACGCACGGAATTGGCCCAAGCCGGGATCGAGGCAGCGATCTCCATGCTGTTGTCCTTCCTGTTTCCGGTCTTCCAGGTGGCATTCTTCGCGGCCGCAACGATCTATCTCTACTCGCTCTCTCCCCTGTTGGCCCTGGTCGTTCCCCTAACGTTCGTGCCTCGCATTGCGAGTCATCTCGTTCGCGGCAGTCGCTACTATCGGCTCGAGCGGAAGACGGTGCCGATGCTCCGGGAGTTCCAGTACCTGGAGCGCTGTCTGACGGACCGCGAGTACTTCAAGGAGACGCGCATCCTGGGAGCCGGCTCTCGTCTGGCGGAGCGGTACCGAAGTACGCTGAGCCGGTTCAACGTGGAGCGATGGCGTGAAGACCTCCGGGTCGGCAGCATCGATCTTGGGCTGAGCGTCCTGGTGTTGCTCGGGTACGGGGGTTGCTTCGTGCTCGCGGCGTTCCTGTTGGCGAACGGGAGCGTCGGTGTCGGCGGATTCGCCGTGGTCATCTACGCGGTGAGCCGGCTCATGCTCATGACCCGTGCCGTGATGGACATGTTCGGGAACTCCTACCGGTTCAGCGCGACCGCTTCCCATCTGTTCGAGTTCCTCGATCGTGACGAAGGCAGGCCGCCGGGTGGTCGCGGTCGAGGGGAGACGGTCGGTGCCGTGACGGCCCGCACCGTGTCATTCACCTATCCGGGAACGGACGCGGCCGCCGTGGACGACGTGAGCCTGGACCTCGCGACCGGCACCACCGTGGCGCTGGTCGGCGCCAACGGCGCCGGCAAGACCACGCTGGCCAAGCTGCTCCTGGGGCTCTACGTCCCGAGCAGCGGCGACGTCATGCGGGGCGCCGTCAACACCAGGGACGCGACCAGGCAGGACATCCGCGAGCGTACCTCCGCCGTCTTCCAGAACTTCCAGCGCTACCAGATGACGCTGCGGGACAACGTCGTCCTGGCCGACGTGACCCGCGCGGAGGACGAGGAGGCGGTGATCCGGGCGCTCGAACGGGGCGGGGTGCCCGCGGAGCTGTGGCAGGGAGAGGAAGGCCTCGACCTGATGCTGTCGCGCGAGTTCGGGACGCGCGACCTGTCGCTCGGGCAGTGGCAGCGGGTGGCGATCGCCCGCGGGCTGTTCCGGGAGCACGACCTGATCCTGCTCGACGAGCCGACGGCCTCGATCGACCCGTTGGAGGAACAGGCGGTCTACGAGCGGTTCATGGAGATCGCAGCCGGCCGCACGGCGATCCTGGTCACGCACCGCCTGGGCTCGGCACGGCTGGCGGATCGGATCCTGGTGATGCGGGACGGCCGCATCGTCGAGGACGGTACGCACCGGCAACTGCTCGAACGGCGCGGCCTGTACCACCAGATGTTCACGGCCCAGGCCGACTATTACGAGCGGAGCTGACGGCGGCCTGCGGCTCGCAACCCTGATCCCGGAACGGTCGTCTGGCCGTTGCGTGCGATCGGGGGATGGGCGATGATCCCGGCCATCCCAGAATCGGGCGAACGCCCCTGGTACCGGAAGGAGAGAGGCAATGCGCTTTGGAAAAAGTGCGGTCGCCGTGCTGGCCGCGACGATGATGATGGTGGCGGCCCAAGCCGCAATGGCGGACGAGAGTGGCACGTTCCGTTCACTGAGAAGCTACCACTATGACTACCTGACCATCGATCACGGTGGGCGGACCTTCACGGGAGGGGTGATCACGGGAACCGGGACGGTCATCGAGAGCAGTGGCGGCCCGTTCATGGCAGGGTCGAACCGTTACTCCGAGTGCCTGGTGTTCTCCAGCAGCGTGGACGGAACCCTGTCGCTTCTTGAGGCGCCCTGCACCGACACCGACGCGTCCGGGGACATCCTCTATTCGCGCGCCGTGAGAAAGCAGGGCGAGGTGGTCGCCGGCGGCGGCGGCCAGGGTGTCTGGGAGTTGCTGGGCGGCACCGGCAAGTACGCAGGCGTCACCGGGACCTGCTCGTACGAAACCGAGTACCTGGAAGGCAGCGTCATAGTCACGATCGCCGACTGCACCTGGAGCAAGGCATAGGATGAGCTCCGATCCGCGATGAGCGTGGCGAAGCAGCCTCACAAGATCCTGGTCGTCGACGACGAGCCGGACGTCGAGCCGCTGATCCGGCAGCGGATGCGGCGTGACGTCCGCGCCGGGAAGTACGAGTTCGTGTTCGCCAGCGACGGGGTGGAAGCCCTGGAGATGCTGGAGCAGCAGGCCGACATCGACATGGTGCTGTCCGACATCAACATGCCGAAGATGGACGGACTGACCCTGCTGGCGCAGATCGCCAAGGTGGATCCCAACCTCCGCTGCGTCATCGTCTCCGCGTACGGCGACATGGAGAACATCCGCACGGCGATGAACCGTGGGGCATTCGACTTCGTCACCAAGCCGCTCGACTTCGCGGATCTGCGGGTCACTATCGACCGGACGCTGCGCCGCGTGGCCGAGTGGCGCGAGGCGCTGGCCTCGCGGGACAAGCTGGTCGTGCTGCAGAACGAGCTGGACCTGGCCAGCAAGATGCAGCAGTCGATCCTGCCCACGCGGTTCCCGGAGGGACCGGACTTCCGGATCCGCGGCCACATGGAGCCGGCGCGCGCCGTCGGAGGCGACTTCTTCGACGTCATGCCGCTGGAGAACGGCCGCATCGGCCTGGCGATCGCCGACGTCTCGGACAAGGGCGTGCCGGCCTCCCTGTTCATGATGTCGACGCGTACCCTGCTCAAGGGCGCGTCCGTCGGCCTCGGCGAACCGGGCGAGGTGATGGGCGAGGTCAACGATCTGCTCAACGACGACAACGAGGCGGCGATGTTCGTCACCGTCTTCTACGCGACCTATGACCCGGCGAGCGGGGCGTTCACCTACGCCAACGGCGGACACAACTCACCGCTGCTGGTGCGCGCCGACGGCAGCTCGGAGCTGCTGCCGCTGACCGACGGGCTCGCGTTGGGGGTGATGCCCGGCTACCATTACGGCCAGCACTCCATCACCATCGAGCCGGGCTCGACCCTGGTCCTGTACACCGACGGCGTCACCGAGGCGATGAACGACGCGAAGGAGGAGTTCGGGGTGGAGCGCCTGCAGGCGATCTTCGCCGCCGCTCCCCCGGGAGGCAGCGGGGCGAGCAGCCAGGCGGTGTTCGATGCCGTACACGCGTTCGCCGGCGATACACCGCAGTCGGACGACGTTACCTGCCTGACGCTGTCCCGGGGCGAGTTCGGGGCGTGAGCGTCAGGCGGCCGGCGGCGGTGATCCGCGGGAGCGCATGAGGTCCCGGCGTCGCGCGGGAACCGCGGCCGCCGCGAGCCTCGCCGGTGCGGCGCTGTTCGCGATGCTGCTGTCCTGCAGTCCCGCCGACGAGCCCGCCGCCAGGGAAGCGCCGGCCGGCCGCACGGAGCAGGTGAGCGTCGCCGCTCCCGCCGAGCCCGCGCGCGAACCGGTCCCCGGCGTGTCGTCGACGCACGTGCTGTTCGGGCAGTCGGCAGCCTTCAGCGGTCCGGCCCGGGAGCTGGGCCGGAACATGCGGCTGGGCATCGAGGCGGCGTTCCACGAGGCCAACAGCGGCGGCGGCATCCACGGCCGCCGGATGGAGCTGGTCACCCTCGACGACGCCTACGAGCCGGAGGCGGCGATCGCCAACACCGTCCATCTGATCGAGGAACACCGCGTGTTCGCCCTGATCGGCGCGGTCGGCACGCCCACCTCGCGCTCCGCCACGCCGGTCGCCTCGGAGGCGGGGGTCCCGTACATCGCGCCGTTCACCGGCGCCGAGTTCCTGCGCGACCCCACGTGGGACAATGTTCTCAACCTGCGCGCCTCCTACTACCAGGAGACCGAGGAGATGGTCGCGCGTCTGACCGAGGACCTGGGCGTGACCCGCATCGCGGTGCTGTACCAGGACGACTCGTTCGGCCGCGCCGGCTACCGCGGCGTGCGGCTGGCGCTGGACCGGCGCGCCATGCAGCCGGTGTCGATCGGCCTCTACCCGCGCAACACGACGGCCGTGAAGACCGCGCTGCTCGACCTGCGGCGGGGCGATCCGGAGGCGGTGATCATGATCGGCGCCTACCAGCCGGTGGCGGCCCTGATCACCTGGGCGCGTCACGTGGGGATGGATCCGACCTTCCTCACCGTCTCCTTCGTGGGCAGCAACGCCTTGGCCCAGGAGCTCGGACCGTCAGGCGAGGGGGTCTACGTGACGCAGGTGGTGCCGTTTCCGACCGACGACTCGCTGCCGGTGGTGGGCTCCTATTTGCGCGCCCTCGCGGCCCACGACCCGGAGGCGGTGCCCGGTTTCGTGTCCTTCGAAGGGTACCTGGCCGGCCGGCTGGCGGCCGCCGGGGTCGCCGGCTGCGGCGCGGAGGTCACGCGCGAGTGCTTCCTCGGGAATCTGCGCGCCAGTGACGCGATCGACATCGACGGCTTCCGGCTCCGCTACGGCGACGCCGACAATCAGGGCTCCGACGCGGTGTTCCTGACCCGGATCGGCCCGGACGGCACGTACCGGCCCGCCGCCACCCTGCACGGGGGATGACCAGGCACCTGCGGCGATTGCTGCAGTTCCGCTCCCGCCTCTCTGGGCAGTTCTCCCTGGGGATCGGGGCGGCGGTGGCGCTCACCGTGGCCGCCAGCCTGGTCGGCTGGTTCTTCTTCGATCGCGTCGCCGGCGTGCAGCGGCGGGTGAACGAAGGCAGCGTCCCGAGGATGGTGGCCGCGTTCGGAGTGGCGCAGTCGGCCGGCAACCTGGTGGCCGCCGCCCCGCGACTGACGACCGCGGCGACGCTGGAGGAGTTCGCCGGCGCCGCCTCCCGCATCACGGATACCCACGACGCGCTGCAGGTCGAACTGGACGCATTGCAGCACGCCGGCGCCGACGCGGAGACGATCGGCCGCGTCAGCGCCCATGCCGACGCGCTGCTGGCCAACATCGAGGAGATCCGGGGCGGCATGACCGAGCTGTTCCCGCTGCACGAGCGGAGCGCCGCGCTGCGCGCCGAGCTGGCCGCGCTGCGCAGCAGCCTGGACGAGCTGGTGATCCCGGCGATCGACGATCAGCTCTTCTACACGATCACCGGCTACCACACCCTCGGGGAGCCCCCGGCGCCGCGCGCGGAGCACCTGTCCGAGCAGGAGCTCGGACGCTACCGCCGGCTGGCCGACCTGCAGGCGGACGGCGGCATCGCCTCGCAGCTCCTGGCGAGCGCCTTCAACCTGCAGGACGCCTCCTCGATCGAGCCGTTGCGCGAGCGGTTCGAGTCCGCCGCCGGCCGCATCGAGCGCAGTCTGGCGGCGCTGGACGAGTCGCCGCTGCGCGCCGCGGTGGTGCCGATCTTCGCCCGCCTGCTGGCGCTGGGGCTGGATGACGGCAGCGGCTTCGATCTGCGCACGCGGGAGTTGCGGCTCGCCGAGCGGCAACGCGACCTGCTGGCGCGCAACCGCGACCTGGCCGTGGAGCTGGTCGCCGTGGTGGACGAGCTGGTCGACACCGCGCACGGGGACACCCGGGAGGCGACGCAGGCATCCACCCAGGCGATCGTGACCGCGCGCACCCTGCTGTTGCTGATCAGCGCCGTCAGCCTGGTCGGCGCCATGTTGATCGCATGGCTGTTCGTGGGCCGGGTTCTGCTGCGCCGACTGGGCATGCTCTCGGACTGGATGCGGCGCATGGCCGGCGGCGACCTGGAGGCGCGGGTCGAGATCGGCGGCCGTGACGAGGTGGCCGACATGGCCGCCGCGCTGGAGGTGTTCCGCCGCCACGCCCTGGAGGTGCAGCGCTTGAACTTGGTGGAGCGCCTGGCCCAGGAGCTGCAAGGCAAGAACCAGGAGCTGGAGAAGGCACTCGAAGACCTGGGTCGCGCGCAGGACCAGATCGTGGTGCGCGAGAAGCTGGCGGCCCTGGGCGAGCTGACCGCCGGGGTCGCGCACGAGATCCGCAACCCGCTGAACTTCATCAAGAACTTCTCCGAGGCCTCCGAGGAGCTGATCGACGAGCTCAAGGAGGTGCTGGAGGAGGAAGGCGGGAAGCTGGACGACGAGCCGCGCTCACTGCTGGCGGAGGTCACCGGCGACCTGGTCGACAACCTGGGGCGCATCCGCTCGCACGGCGACCGCGCCAACCGCATCGTGCACGACATGCTGATGATGGGCCGCCACTCGGCCGAGGTGCTCAAGGTCGAGATCAACGGCCTGTTGGAGGAGTATGCGCGGCTCGCCTACCACAGCGCGCGTGCCAGCGACCCGGAGTTCCAGCTCGACATCACGTACGACCTGGACCCGCAGATGGGCGAGCTGTCGGTGATCCCGCAGGACCTGGGCCGGGTCTTCCTGAACATGGTCGCCAACGCCTGCGACGCCACCGACGACAGACGCCGTGGCGGCGGGTCGGGTGAGCAAGACGGCGCCCCATATGAGCCGACCCTGTCGATCGCCAGCAAGCGCCAGGACGAGCGCGCCGTGATCCGCATCAAGGACAACGCCGACGGCATGCCGCCGGAGGTCGTCGAGAAGATCTTCACGCCGTTCTTCACCACCAAGCCGGCCGGCAAGGGCACGGGGCTGGGGCTGGCGATGTCCGCCGACATCGTCCGGGAGCACGGCGGGACGATCCAGGTCAACAGCGAGCCCGGTCATTTCACGGAGATGGTGATCGAGCTGCCGCTGGAGCCGCCGGCCAGCTTGGGGATGGCCGAGGAGGAAGCGTGAGCCTGCACGAACCTTCGTTTCGCCCGGTCGCGCTCGCGTCAATCCGGCCGCGGGGCTGGCTGGCCGAGCAGCTCCGTATCCAGGCGGACGGCCTCTCGGGCCACCTGGACCGGTTCTGGCCGGACATCGCCCAGAGCGCCTGGATCGGGGGCGCGGCCGAAGGGTGGGAGCGGATGCCCTATTGGCTCGACGGGGTCATTCCGCTTGCGTGGCTGCTGCGCGACGAACCGCTGCAGCGGCGGATCGGCGGGTACCTGGACTACATCATCGAGCACCAGCAGGAGGACGGTTGGCTGGGCCCGCGGGTGGCCGAGCGCGCGGACGCCGCGGACTTGTGGTCGCAGGCGCTGGCCCTCAAGATGCTGGTGGGCTACCACGACGCCACCGCGGACGCGCGCGTTCCCGGATGCGTCGAACGGGCGCTCCGCTGTCTGGACCGCCACATCGACCGCCATCCGCTGTCCCTGTGGGGGCAGTACCGTTGGTTCGAGTTTCTCGTTTCGATCTGGTGGCTCCACGAGCGCACCGGCGACCGCTGGCTCATCGACCTGGCCGTGCGGCTGCGTGCGCAGGGGTTCGACTGGCAGGGCTATTTCCGGCAGTGGCCACGCACTGCTCCGGACGAGCAGGGCCGCTGGAGCTTCGACGGCCACGTGGTGAACAACGCCATGGCCCTCAAGGAGGGCGCCCTGTGGTGGCGGCTGACCGGCGACGATGCCGACCGGGAGGCCGCGCGGACGATGATGGACACCCTCGACCGCCACCACGGGATGGCGACGGGCGTGTTCACCGGCGACGAGTGCCTGGCCGGAACCGACCCCAGCCACGGCACCGAGCTGTGCGCGGTCGCCGAGTACCTGTACTCGCTGGAGTGGCTGATCGGCATCCACGGCGACCCGGCGCTGGCGGACCGGCTGGAGCGTATCGCCTTCAACGCCCTGCCGGCGACCTTCTCCCCGGACATGTGGGCGCACCAGTACGACCAGCAGGTGAACCAGATCGAGTGCAGCGTGCGCTCCGACCGCCGGTGGACCACCAACGGGCCGGACGCCAACGTCTTCGGCCTGGAGCCCAACTTCGGCTGCTGCACCGCCAACCTGAGCCAGGCGTGGCCGAAGTTCGCGGCCCACCTGTGGATGCGCTCGGGCAGCGGGGGGATCGTCGCGACCGCCTATGCCCCATCGACGCTCGACACCATGGTGGACGGTGTGCCGGTGCGCGTCGACCTGAGCACCGGTTATCCGTTCCGGGAGGAGCTGCGGTTCACGGTGCGCACGGAGCGGCCGGCGCGCTTCCCGCTGCTGCTGCGTATTCCCGCCTGGGCGGACGGTGCCACCGTCGAGGTCGACGGCCGGCGCACGCCGATCGCGAAGACCGCGGCGTTCCACACCATCGAGCGTACGTGGAGCGGCGAGACGCCGATCGTGCTGTCGCTGCCGATGGCGGCGCGCGTCATTCCGCGGCCGAACGGCGCGGTCTGCGTGGCGCGGGGACCGCTGCTGTATGCGCTGCGCATCGGCGAGCGGTGGCAGCGGATCAACCGCGACCTGCCGCATCGCGAGCCGCCCCACGCCGACTGGGAGGTCCATCCCACGACCGCCTGGAACTACGCGCTGGAGCTGGGCGATGGGGAGGTAGGCGGCGCCGTGCGCTTCACCGAGCACCGCATCGGCTCGCCCGTGTTCTCCCCGGACGCTCCGCCGGTGAGCGCCGTGGTCCGCGGCCGGCGCGTCGCCGGGTGGGCGGCGGAGGGCGGGTCGGCCGGACCGATGCCGGAGAGCCCGTTCGCCGGCGACGGCGGCGCCGAGGAGCTGACGCTGATTCCCTACGGATGCAGTAATCTTCGCATCGCGGAGTTCCCGGTCGTGGGCGACTCCGGGCGGAAGGAAGTGACATGAGGGACGAGATCAAGCGGCAGGTGGAGGTGTGCGTCGGCGAGTTGCGGCGCGGCGCGCTCAGCGAGGAGAGCCTGCGGCGCATCGCGGAGCTGGCCGACGGGCCCGCGGGCGGCCGGCAGGACCTGCTCTACCTGCAGACCGAGCAGACCTCGATGACGAGCAGGGTGATCGGCATGAGCATGTTCGTCGACGGCGAGTTTTCGGACGGCCCGGAGGACCCGGACGAGTGGCCGTATCAGACGGTCGGCGATGCGCTGGCCGACGGGTGGCGCATCGTCAAGTTCCCGGAAATGGCGATCATGCTCGACGACCGGCGCACCTACGGACTGGGCTGCGAGTTCATCCTGGAGAAGTGGAGGCCGATCACACGAACAGGGAGGCGACATGAGGTTACATGACTGCAAACCGACCATGACCGACACCCAGGTCCTGGAGTTCTGCAAGAAGGGGTACCTGATGCTGGAGGGAGTCGTCGGCGACGACATCAACCGGCGCACGGTCGAGTTTGTCGAGAACAGAGGCAGGGAGCCGAGCGAGATCCTGGAGCAGGACTGGTTCATGGACAACGTCATCCTGCAGCCCGATGCGGCCGGAGCCGTTCGCTCCCTGCTCGGCCGAAACTTCGGCCTGCCGGTCCTGATGAGCAATCACCGGGTGACCTGTCCCATGCCGCGGCAGCAGTGGCACCGGGACGGCAACTCCCCGCACGGCCCGGCGCTCAAGTACCTGCAGGTCTTCTACTACCCGCAGGACGTCCCGCGCGACATGGGCCCCACGGAGGTGCTGCCGGGCTCCCACTTCCTGTACACCAACGGACAGCTCCCGCAGAGCTACATGGGCCACTACGGCGGGATCCGCGGGTCGTTGTACACCACCGCGCCGGCGGGGACGATCTTCCTGACGGTCTACTCGATCTGGCATCGCCGCAGCGCGTCGACCGGCTCCGGGGTCCGCAACAACCTGAAGTACAACTACTTCCGCACGGCGCCGCCGGAGCGGGACTGGATCCGCGAGGAGGACTTCGACTTCGCGACCGCCGACTACGGGTTCGGCGAGCCGCTCACGTACCGCCAGCAGCACCGGGACACCATCGACAACGCGGAGATGTTCTGCTGGCTGTGCGGCAAGGCGGAAGAGTTCCGCGTCCTGGGCGGCCAGGGGTGGCCGGTGCCGAACTCCGACAACCACGCGCTCATCGCGCCGCCGTACGGGGTGCCGGAAGGGCTGGACTCCTGACCTGACGGCTCAGGTCCAGACCGTCGATCGCGGCGGCGTTCCGCCGTGCCCGTCGCGGCGGACCGGGATCGGGGTGGCCTTCAACTCCCGGATGAGCTCGATCAGGCCCTCGACGGCCGCTTCCAGGAACAGCTCACCCTTCTCCTTCGTCGCCTTCGTTGCGTCCCCCATCACGCCGCTGGCCGTGAGGCTGCTCCAGTGGGGCATGAGCCGGGCGGCCGACCCCTGAGGGTGGGCGCCTTCCAGCAGGTCGATGCTGAAGCTCGGAGGCAGCGGCGTGCGCTCGTCCACGGCCTTGGACATGTCGACCAGGTCGGGCTCCAGCGCCAGGTAGAGCGACGTCTCGTATTCGCCGGCGTGCGCGGCGCCGTTGAAGTCGGAGTCGCGAAGGGTCCGCGCCACCTCCTTCACGCGCCGCAGGTCCCAGTGGCTGGCGAAGGCGCAGAGGATGCGGCTCTCGTATTCCACGTTCGCAAGGCGCGCCGCCAAGTCGAGCGGAGAGGCGTTGCTGCCGTGCCCGTTGATGATCAGGATGCGCGCGAACCCCTGGTGGGCAAGGCTGCAGCACACGTCCCGCACGTAGCGGATGAACGTGTCCCAGCCGATGGTGAGCGTGCCCGGGTAGTCCATGTGGTGCGGGCTGTAGCCGTGCGGCACGGCCGGCACCAGGATGGCCTCCCGCGGGATCCGAGCCACGGCCCGGTCACAGATCCGGGTCGCCAGCACGACGTCCGTGTCGACCGGCAAGTGCGCGCCGTGGTCCTCGTAGGTTGCCACGGGCAGGACGGCCACGCGATCCTGTCGGGCCGCGTCCTTGACCTCGTGCATGGTCATCTGGGCGAAACGGTATTTCACGGTGAGATCCCCCGGTCACGGATGATTCCCGGTCCGGTCCGTGACTCGCAATGCCCGGGATTTCCGAGCGCACCCGATGGAGCAGATGGAGACCAAGGGACCCGCAGTTCGCCCCCGCTTCGGCGGCCGCCGCTACGGGCTCGTGAGCGGGACGTGGATCGTGTTTCAGGACGCGCCGCTGGCCGCAGTGACTCGCGCCGCGGTGACGCTGGCGGCGGGAGCCGCGACGGGGCCGCTGCTGGTGCTGGCGACCGAGCGCTTCGTGGCCACCGCCCTCGACGTGGCCGGCGGGAGCCTGCCGCCGGGGGCAATCGCCGCGCCGGTGATCGCGCTGGGCGCGCTGTTCGCGATGCAGATCGTCGAGTCAGTCGTGCGCGCGCTGGCCGACGCGCGCATCGAGGCGGGCCTGCGCCGTGGCTTCCGGGCGGATCTGACCCGCAAGCGGGCGCGCCTGGACTACCACCATGTCGAGAGATCGAGCACCTGGGACCTGCTGCGCCGCGTGGCCGCGGGCCCGGAAGCACAGGCCCGGCCGGCGCCCGAGAACGGACCGGTCAAGCAGGCGTTCGACGATGGGGTCGGTCTGGCGGCGTTGGCCGTGCGCGTGATCGGCCTCGCTGCCGTGCTGGCACGGCTGGGCTGGTGGATCGTCCCCGCGGCGGTCGCGATCACGGTTCCGTTCGTGCTGCTCGGGATCGGTAGCGGGCGCCGCCACTACGAGCTGGAGCGCAGACTGTCGGGCCGGCGGCGGCGCGCCGAGTACCTGTCGGAGGAGGTGCTGCAGGGGAGGGAGGCCGCGCAGGAGCGGGCGCTGTTCGACTTCGGAGACTACGTCAACACGCGGTGGCGTGACGTCTACGAGCAGGCACATCGTTTGCACTTCCACTGGATCGTCCGCCTATGGGTCCGCTACAAGGGCGGCGCAGTCCCGGCGATCGCCGTGGTCATCACTGCCATGCTGGCGCTGCTTCGGCCCCTGCAGGCGGGTGCGATCGACGTCGCCTTCTACGTCGCGGCCGTCATGGCTCTCCTGCAGGCCGAACGCGTCGTCGCTCAGGAGCTGGTGCAGATCACCTCGAGGCTTTCCAAGCATCGGGAGTTCTTCGTCGACCTGACTGCGTTCGCCGCGATGGCCGAGACACCGTGTTCGCTTACGAGGCGTGCGCCCGAGGAGCTATTCAGATCGATCGAGTTCGCCAGCGTGAGCTTCACGTATCCCGGCACCAAGCAGCGGGTGTTGAGCGACGTCAGCTTCGTGGTGGAGGCCGGCCGGCACTACGCGCTGGTCGGCGCGAACGGGTCCGGCAAGTCCACCATCGCCAAGTTGATGATGGGCCTGTACCGCCCGCACGGAGGTCGCATCCTGATCAACGGCGCCCCGATCGGCGAGTGGCAGCAGGACGCCCTGAACGGGCTGTTCGGCGTCGTGTTCCAGGACTTCGCCCGCTACTCGCTCACGGTCCGCGACAATGTCGAACTCGCCGCTGCGGACCGCCTTGACGATGCCGCGGTGCGGGCGAGCCTGGCGCGTGCCGGCCTCGGCGACGACTTCGTCGGGCGGTTGCCGCGGGGGTACGACACGCCGCTGGGCAAGGTGCTGCGCGGCGGCGTGGACGTGTCCGGCGGCGAGTGGCAGCGGCTCGCCATGGCGCGTTCACTCGCCGCCGATGCGCCGGTGCGCATCCTGGACGAGCCAACGGCGGCCCTGGATCCGCTCGCGGAGAGCGAGCTGTATCGGTCTTACTCGCGCGCCGCGACCGGGCTGACGACGCTGTTCATCAGCCATCGGCTGGGCTCGACCAAGATCGCCGACCGGATCCTGGTGGTCGACGGGGGTGCGATAGCCGAGTCCGGCAGCCACGAGGAGCTGATGCGGCAGGACGGTCTGTACGCGCGGATGTTCACGGCGCAGAGGCACTGGTATGAAGCGGGATAGCCGCCCTTCGTACTTCCGGCTCCTCGCCCGCGTGACGGGACTGGTCGGCCGCATGGCGCCGCTCCCGTTGCTGGCCCTGGTGGTGGTTCAGCCGGCCTTCATCGGCATGGAGCTGCTGGTGTACCACAGGATGGAGCGGGTCCTGGCGGGGCTGAGCGGCGCACGGTGGGACGCGATCGCCGGCGCGATCGTCGCCGCCGGGGTCGTGATCCTGGCGCGGGAGATCCTGGAGGTGGCATCGAACCTGGCTCACGCGCACGTCGCAGGAAAAGCCATTGGCGTGCTCACCGAATCCATCAGCCGCAAGGCTGCGCGGCTGGAGGTCATCGACTTCGAGACGCTGGATGCGAACGAGCGCGTCGAGTCGGCGAAAGCGGCGCCGGGGGGAGCGCTGATGATGCTGATGGCGTTCCTGAGCCCGGTCAGCATGTTGATGTTGCTGGTGGCGGCGGGGATCTATCTCCATTCGCTCGCCCCGCCGTTGGCGCTGGTGGTTCCCTTCATCTTCGTGCCCCGCATCGCCAGCCACGTCATCCGTGGCAGCCGGTACTACCGGCTTGAGCGCAGGACGCTGCCGATGCGGAGGGAGTTCCAGTACCTGGAGCGCTGCCTGACCGATCGCGAGTACTTCAAGGAGACGAGGGTCCTGGGCGCCGGGTCTCGCCTGCTGCGACGGTACAAGGAGGTGCTGCGCCGGTTCAACACCGAACGATGGCACGAGGACCTCCGGCTCGGGCTGATCGATCTGGGACTCGGGGTCCTGTTGCTGCTCGGGTACGGGGGCTCGTTCGTGCTGGCGGCGCTGCTGCTCGCCAATGGCAGCGTCGGCGTCGGCGGGTTCGTCGTGGTCATCTACGCGATGAGCCGGTTCATGCTCATGACCGAAGCTATCATGGAGGGGTTCGGAGTGTCGTACCGCCACGGCGTTCAGGCATCCCATCTGGTGGAGTTTCTCGATCGCGACGAAGGCCGGCCGGCCGGCGATGGTGCTGGGCGGGAGACCAGCAGCGCCGTGACGGCGCGGAACGTGTCGTTCACCTATCCCGGAACGGACGCGGCCGCCGTCGACGACGTGAGCGTGGACCTCACGCCCGGCACTACCGTCGCGCTGGTCGGGGCCAACGGAGCCGGCAAGACCACGCTGGCCAAGCTGCTCCTGGGGCTCTTCGTGCCGACCGGCGGTGACGTGATCCGCGGCACCGTCAACACCAGGGTTGCGACTCGCAGCGACATCCGCGAGAGGACCTCCGCGGTATTCCAGAACTTCCAGCGCTATCAGATGACGCTGGGGGACAACGTGGTCCTGGCCGACGTGGCCCGCGCGGAGGAGGCGGCGGTGATCCGGGCGCTCGAACGGGGCGGAGTACCGGCGGAGCTGTGGCAGGGAGCGGAAGGACTCGACCTGATGCTGTCGCGGGAGTTCGGGACGCGCGACCTGTCGCTCGGGCAGTGGCAGCGGGTGGCGATCGCCCGCGGACTGTTCCGGGAGCACGACGTGATCCTGCTCGACGAGCCGACCGCGTCGATCGATCCGCTGGAGGAGCAGGCGGTGTACGAGCGGTTCATGGAGATCGCCGCCGGCCGCACGGCGATCCTGGTCACGCACCGACTGGGCTCGGCACGGCTGGCCGACCGGATCCTGGTGATGCGGGACGGCCGCATCGTCGAGGACGGCACGCACGAGCGGCTGCTCGACCGGCGCGGCCTGTACCACGAAATGTTCAGCGCGCAGGCGGCTTGGTACAAGCGGCGAAGCTAGCGCCTCTTTCGGAGGTCAGGGAGCCGGCGGGACCGGTTCCCTGACGGTCAGCCGCTGGTTGGTTGCCACCTCGTTCAGGGTCTGTCGCACGCCGCTCGGCCATTCGATCTGCACGGTGGCGATGTGCTGCAGATCCGGTCCCACGCCGAAGTGGGCGATCGCCTCGTTCTGGCCCAGGTAGTTGTTGCTGCCGCCCAGCACCTGCACCAGGAGCCGATCCGGCTCGGCTGCGCGCGGGGTAACGGTGATGCGCGCGCCGACCCCCTGCCGGTTGGACACCGTGCCCTGCAGGCGGAGCTGCAGCCAGCGGTTTGGTCCCACCTGTCCCTGACGGTTGGTGTCGTTGCGGTACAGCACTGGGCGGCCGCTGTTGTGCACGACCAGCAGGTCCAGGTCGCCGTCGGGCTCCAGGTCGAAGGCCGCCAGCCCGGTGCCGACGCCGGTGGCCGTAAGCCCCTCCTGTTGTGCCACCTCCGTGAAGCGGCCGCTGCCATCGTTGCGCCACAGCCGCATCGGGTCATCTTCGAAGCCGGTCGTGTTGGCGGTGTAGGGGACCTCGTCGGCGTAGTCCACGCCGGTGGCCAGCACCAGGTCCAGGTCGCCGTCGTTGTCGTAGTCCAGGAAGGTGGTGCCCCATCCCCAGGAGCCGTCGCGCACGCCGGCGGCGTCGGTGGCGTCCTCGAAGAAGCCGCGGCCGATGTTGCGGTACAGCCGGTTGCCGTCGCGGTAGGGCACCCCCTCCTCGTAGATGGCGCTCACGAACCAGTCCATGCGGCCGTCGCCGTCGTAGTCGCCCACCGCCGACCCCATGCCGTATTCGTCGGTGCCGACCCGCGCCCCGGTCGTGCCGTGCACGAAGCGTCCGTTGCCGCGGTTCCAGTAGAGCTGGCTGGCGTTGTGGTCGGCGACGATGATCAGCTCGGGATAGAGGTCGTCGTCGAGCAGGGCGAAGGTGGACGTCAGGCTCTGGCCCTCGGCCAGCGGGTTGACGGCGATGACGCGGTGCTGGGAGACGCCCGCGTAGCGGGTCACGTCCTCGAAGCTGCCCGGCGCCTCTGCCCCCAGGTTGCGCAGCAGGCGTGCGTTGCTCTGCGCCCCCACGGTCATCTGGCGCAGGAATCGCCACTCGGTGGTGTGCAGATCCAGGTAGCCGTCCAGGTCGTAGTCTCCGAAGGTGGCGCTGAATCCGAAGTGAAGGTCGTCACCTTCCGTGGCGGCTCCACGCTCCACCGCCTCTTCGGAAAAGGAGCCCGTGCCGTCGTTCACGAACAGGTGGAAGCGGTGTGAGAAGAGGCTGGTGACGTACAGGTCCAGGTCGCCATCGTTATCGATGTCTCCCCAGGCGGAGCCGTTGGACTGCACGTCGGCCAGGTGGTCGGGGCCGAAGGCGGCAGCGGTGACGTCCGCGAAGGTGCCGTCGCCGCCGTTCCGGTACAGGATGTCGCTGTCGTCCAGGCGGGTGACGTACAGATCGACGAGTCCGTCGCCGTCGTAGTCGCCTGCGGCCACTCCACCGGTCGTGTAGGTCTGCATGGCAGCGGGAATGTCGTCTCCGCGCCGAAACTGCACGTAGTCGATACCGGAGGCGTCCGTCACATCGTGGAAGGTCTGCGCCAACCCCGGCACCGCCAAGACGCAGGCGAGAATGGCGGCGAACAGAAACCCGATCACTCTTCGAGTGAGATTCGCTTCGCTCATTCTTCGAGTGAGATTCGCCGCGCTCATTCCTTCACCGCACCCACCAGGATGCCCTTGATGAAGTAGCGCTGGAGGAACGGGTAGACCAGCACGATGGGAACGATCGTCACCATCATGGTCGCGAACTGCAGGCCGTCGGGGTGCAGGTAGTGGGAGCCGGATTCATCGACCATGGTTCGCGCCGCCTCGGTGGTGAAGTCGGCCATGTTCGCCTGCTTGATGACCCGGACCAGCACCCCCTGCAACGTATCCAGCCAATCCGAGCGCGTAAAGTACGCGGTGTCGAACCAGGAGCCCCACTGCGCGACCGCGGCGAACAGCGCGATCACGGCGATCACCGGAGTCGAGATGGGCAGGTAGATCGCCCGGAAGACGCGCCCGTAGCCGGCGCCGTCCACGCGGGCTGACTCCTCAAGAGAGACCGGGATCTGGTTGAACTGAGCCATGAAGATGATCACGTAGAAGAAGGAGAAGAGGTTCGGGAAGATGTAGACGGCGAACCGGTCGAGCAGGCCCAGAGCCCGCAGATTGAGGTAGATCGGGATCAGGCCGCCCGAGAAGAACAACGGGACCGTGAACAGGACCAGATAGAGGTTACGGTATGGAAGCTCCCGCTTGCGCAGCGCGAACGCGCACATGGCGCAGGTCAGCACCGTGGCCGCGGCGCCCACGACCGTCCGGCTGATCGACATCAGGAAGGCGTTCAGCAGCCGCCCGTTGCCGAAGATGATCCGGTAGTTGCGCAGGGTCAGATCCTCCGCGAGCAGCCATGCCGGACCGAAAATGAGCCCGCCGTTCAGGGAATTGAGAGCGAAGTAATAGAGGGGATAAAGGATGCCCAGCGCCAGGATGAGGATCGGAATGTAGATGCCCAGGTACACCGCCAGTGTCGGCCGCCGGGTCATGAATGGGCGCTAGCCCTTGATGGAGCCGATCAGGATGCCCTTGATGAAGTAGCGCTGCAGGAACGGGTAGACCATCACGATCGGGAGGACCGTGACCAGCATGGTCGCGAACTGCACGCCCTCCGGATTGAGATGGTTCATGATTTGTTCATCCTGCAGGGCCGCCATTTCCTGGACGAAGCTGCCCAGGCTGCTCTGCTTGACGACGCGCAGCAGAACGGCCTGCAGAGTCTCCAGGGATTCCGAACGGGTGAAGTACAGCGTGTCGAACCAGGAGTTCCACTGCGCGACCCCGGCGAACAGGGCGATGGCGGCGATCAGGGGCATCGATATGGGGAAGTAGATCCTCAAGAAGATGCGGAAGTAGCCGGCGCCGTCGATGCGCGCCGAGTCCTCCAGCGAGACCGGCAGGTCGTTGAAGCTGGTCATCATGATGATCACGTAGAAGAACGAGAAGAGCTGCGGAAAGATGTAGACCCAGAACGTGTCCAGCAGCCCGAGAAACCGGAAGTTGAGGTAGATCGGAATCAGGCCGCCGGAAAAGAACAGCGGAACGGCGAAGATCATCAGGTACCAGTTGCGGAACGGCAGGTTGGGCTTGCGCAGCGCGAATGCGCACATCGCGCAGTTGAACACCGTGAACACGGTGCCGATCACGGTCCGGAGCGTCGAAGTCGTGAACGCAGTCAGCAGGCGATTGTTGGCGAAGATCACCTGGTAGTTCCTGAGCGTGAGGTCCGGGGGCAGCAGGTACGCGGGACCGGCGTGGAGCAGGGTGTTCACGGAGTTGATCAGGTAGTAATAGAACGGATAGATGATGGAGATGCCGAGCACCACGAGCGGCGCGTAGATCCCGGCGTACATCAGCGGCGTGACGCGCCGGTGGTGGGCGAGGATCCCAGGCTGGGCTCTTGAACCCATCAGAACAGCCCCTTGCCGGTGAGCCGCTTGCTGAGGTTGTTGACGGTCAGCAGGATCGCCAGGTTGATCACCGACTTGAACAGGCCGGCGGCGGTGGCGTAGGAGTAGCGGCCGTGCTCCAGCCCGACCCGCAGAATCAGCGTGTCGAAGATGTCCGACACCCCGCGGTTGAAGGGGTTGCCGAGCACGAACACCTGGTCGAAGGTGTCGCCGGTGCCCTGCATGATCTGCGAGCAGCGCAGGATCAGCAGGATCATGAAGGTGCCGAGCAGGTGCGGCCAAGTGATGTGGATGGCCTTGGTCCAGCGCCCGCCACCGTCGATCTCGCACGCCTCATACATCTCCTGGTCGATGCCGGCGATTACGGCCAGATAGATGATCGACCCCCAGCCCACCTCCTTCCAGAAGTCGGAAAGGACCAGCAGCGGCCAGAAGAAGGTCTTGTCGGCGATCAGGTCGACCGGCTCGCCGATCAGCCCCAGGCCGAGCAGCAAGGCGTTGAACGGCGATTCCGGGGTAGGCCGCAGGAAGTTGTACATCATGCCGCCCACCACCACCCAGGAGATGAAGTGCGGGAGATAGGAGACGGTCTGCGCCGTCTTCTTGAAGCCGCGGTGAATCACCTCGTTGAGCATCAGGGCCAGCAGCACCGGCGGCAGCGACAGCAGCCCCAGCTTGAGCGCCGAGATGACCAGGGTGTTGCGCAGCACCGCGCCGAAGTTGGGCGCCTTGAAGAAGTCGATGAAGTGCTCGAAACCGTAGTTGAGCGCCAGCGGAGCCTTCCAGATGGATTCGCTGGCGGCCGGGATGTAGGTCTTGAAGGCGATGATGATCCCGTACAGCGGCAGGTAGTTGAAGAGGATGGTGGCCAGCAGCGACGGCAGGATCATCAGGTGCAGCATGTGGATGCCGCGGTCGGCCCACGCCCGCCGCCTGCGCGTGAGATGCTTGGTCAGGGTCCGTTCGGTGAGCTCACTCATCGCACCAGTCGCAAAAGGGGCGGCGCCACGCGTCGGCTACGCGCGGCACCACCCCCCGTCAGGTCGTAGACAAGTCGACCTCTACAGGCCGACGCTGTACTTGGCGACGCGCTCGGCGTGTCCGTTCAGCACCTGGGTGTACCAGGCGTTGAGCTTGTCCAGGCCGAGGTCAAGCATGGTGGCGATCATCTCGTCATAGCCGGCCTGCACGGCATCGGCGGGTCCGGAGATGATGTCGAAGATCTGCGTGCTGTAGTAGTCCTTGATGGTCGCGGCGATCTTCTCTTCCTCGGAACCGGCCGTGTAGTTGTCCACGCCGCGGAACTTCATCAGGTCGGTATAGTTGGCGAGCGCGGTGTCATAGATCTGCTGTCCGATTTCGTCGAGATTCGGCCAGCCCCCCTGCTCGGCGGTGTACTTGTCGCGGAACAGGTACATCGATCCCACGCCGAACTTCGCGCGGAAAAGCTGAGGACCCGGATTCTCCGCCTGGAAATCCCTGATATGCTGCTTGATCACCGGGATGTCGTACCCTCTGAAGTCCCTGGCGTCGGAGTGGACGCCTTCGATCCCGAAGATCATGCGCTTCTGGGTCGACTCCTGAGCCAGCCAGTCCAGCCACTGGATCGCCCGGTCGGGGCGTTCGGCCTGCGTGGTGACCATCACTCCCGAGCCGCCGACGCCGCCGCGCAGGTCGTCGATCTCATACTTCATGTGCGGCTCGATCGTGAATGCCGGCAGCATGATGAAGCGCAGGCTCTCCACGCCGAGCTTCTCTGCCAACGGCGCCCGCGCCTGCTTGAAGTCCGTGGCGTTGTGGATGCCGGCCGCGTTGTCGGCGTCCTGGTTCAGCTCGGAGAAGATCTTGGTCATCATGTTGCCCCAGAGCTGCGGCTGCTTCTCCGTGAACTCCGTGCGCGCGATGAGCTGCTCGTTGTACAGGGTGTTGGCGAATTGCAGCACCTTCACGAAGTCCTCGTGCTCCCAGTACTTGTACCACACGCCGTCATCGCGCTGGAAGAAGCGCTGGTTGAGGCCGCCCAGCGGCAGCGAGCGCTCGACCAGCCGCGGATTGCCGTCCTTGTCCGGTGAGGGGCCGCGCAGCGACTGCACGGGCGTCAGCTCCGGGAACTCCTGCTTCACGCGGCGCAGCAGGTCGACGTAGTCGTCGGTGTTGTTGATCTCCGGTGCGCCGAGGTGCTCGTAGACCTCCTTGAGCACGGTCACGCCCTGCATCGCCTTGAGCACGAGCGGGCTTTCTATCTGCTCATCGGTCACGTAATAGGATGGATGGAAGTAGAAGCCCATGTCGTCGAAGTGCATGCGGTAGTACAGCCGGATGCGACTGTCCCAGTTGTCCATGTACTTGGGCGCGAACTTCTGGCTCAGCGCGTCCAGGTCGTGGACGAGGCCGCGCTGGACGAGCTGGGTAGCCTGCTGCAGGTTGTGGCTCAGCCGCATCATGTCGGGCAGGTCGCCGGAGGCGAGCAGCACGTTGAGCATGGTCTGGTCGCTGTCGGGCGCGAAGGTCATGTCGAAGTCGACGCCCGTCTCTTCCACGAAAATCTTGGTGAGCTCGTCGTCGCCGTAGTGCTCGTTGAGGTTGCTGTCGCTCCCCGCCATGCTATCGAAGAAGAACGTCAGCGTGATCGGGCTGGTGTCGGTGGTCCAGCTCGGATCGGCGATGACCATGTCCTCGGCGGGCGCCGCGCCTTCCGAGGAGCCTTCGGCCCAAGCCGTCATGCTGAACGCGAGCAGCAATGCCAGTGCGATACCGGCGATGCCGGTCAACTTACCCATAGGTATCCCCCTTTAAGGTATAGAAAGGTGATTGCGGCGGCATGCTGGGCGATACGGGCGCCCGCGTCAAGGGGGGGAGTCAGTCAGCTGGAGCGCAGAAACCGGTCGCGGCCGGCGACCAGCGCCCGCAGCTTGCCGTCGGCCGCGGAGCGCGGCAGCATCCGCAGGCCGCAGTCGGGATGCAGGTAGGCGATGCGCTCAACGCCGACGCGACGCGCCAGCTCCTCGATGCGCCGCGCCACCAGGTCCGGCGTCTCGACCTGCAGGTCCTTGACGTCGATCACGCCCAGTCCCAGGCGGATGCCGGCGCGCACGTCGGCCAGGCGGTCCAGCTCCTCCGGCGCGCGGCGGGTGGTCTCCAGCACCAGGTGGTCGCAGCGCAGCGCGTTCATGAAGTCGATCAGCCGGCCGTAGTCGCCGCGCTGGATCATCTGCCCGCCGTAGTTGCCGAAGCACAGGTGCACGGCCCGCTCGGTGCCGGGCTCGACGCCGTCGAGCAATCGGTTGATGGCGGCGGCCGCGAGCGGGCCGTCGCCGGGGGAGCCGGGAAGGTTGGGCTCGTCGACCTGCACGACGGCGGCGCCGATGCCGGCGAGCTGGCCGGCGAGCAGCTCCGCGAACGCCATCGCCAGCGACTCCAGGTCGCCGTAGTGGGCGTCCGCCACCGTCTTCGCGATCAGGTAGGGACTGGACACCGTAAACTTGAGCGGTGCATCGGTGCGGGCGCGGGCGCGGTCCCAGTCCCGCTTCAGGTTCAGGCGCCCGTCGCCGAGCGGCCCGACCACCACGCCGGGCGGGGCGCTGCGGAAGGCCATCTCGTCCCCGGCCCGCCAGGCTTCGAGTTGGCGGCGGGTGAGCTCCGTGCTGACGCCGGCAAGCGGGCGCACGAACCGTTCCACCATGCCGCCGGGCGCACGCTGCTGCAGGTCCCAGCGGCCCAGTTCGCCGTCGCAGATCACCTCGACGCCGGCGCGCCGCTGGGCGTCCATGACCACGGTCAGGGCATCCCCGAGCGCCTCTTCGTCCGAGCACTGCTTCAGCCACTCGGGGACGGGATAGCTGCCGACGACGGTGGTTTTCACCGGGCGCCGCTCCGCGCTCCGGCCCAGGAGCGGACCCGCTCGGCCGACACCGCGCCGTCATACGCGGCGACGCGCAGCGCCGTCTCCCAGGTCTCGCCCTCCGCGACCGTCACGTCGTCGTCCATGGTGGCGTTGAACATCGCCATGCCGTAGTCGCGGACGAACCACGGCCCGTTGCGGCGATCGTTCGCGGTGTTGCTCAGGACCAGCAGGCAGACGCCGAAGCGTCCCAGGCCGGCCGGATCCGCCTCGTATGCCACGAAGTCGCGCTCCTTGCCGAACGCGACCTCGTCGGCGGTGCCGCGATGGATCTCCGCGCCCGTGCCGGCGACCATCGCGCCGCCGAACGGAGGGAGAAGTTGGGGCTGGACCCGGACCCCGATCGAGCCGTGCTTGTTGGCTTCGAAGCACAGTTCGCCGTAGGCCGCGGTCTTGCGGGAGATGACGTCGCAGATCGTGGCGTCGACAGCGGCATACAGGTCGAAGTGGCGCACCTCGTCCAGCACCGGCGCGCCGTCGCAGCCGTTCCAGGTGCTGCGGTAGGTGAACCGGTAGCCTGTCGCAAGCGGCGTGATGCCGGCGCGCTCGCGATAGCGGATCTGGCCCAGGTGGTTGTAGACGTGCGAGTCCGGGGAGCGCCAGTCGGGATGCACCACCCAGAAGTTGGACAGCACGCCGCCACGGACCACCCGCGCCTGGGCCACGAACACGCCGTTGTGGAATGAATGATCGAACGCGTACTCCTGTGTCACCCCCAGGCCGCGCGGAGTGTGCAGCGGGTAGCACCAGGAGCGCAGGTCGTTGTGGCCGACCCCGCCCAGCAGGCGGCCGGTGGCCTGCTCCATCACCATGTTGCCCAGCGCGTCGTTGTCACCCGCTCGTCGTATCTCGAAGCCGTTGTCCGTGCCCATGGCCACACGGTGGCGCAGCGCTCCGAGGTGCGTCCACCTCCCTGCGCCGATCTGTTGACGCTCTCCCGATCTTGCGTCAGCATGCTTACGTATGGACAAGGTCCTGTCGACCAGAATCGACGAAGGGGTGGCGCACACCCTGGACAATCTTGCCGCCACGCTCCGCATCCCCAAGAAGCGCATCGTCGAGGACGCGATCCGCCTCTACAGCGAGACGATCGAGCACACGGCGGACCCCATCGACGCGTCGTTCGGTGCCTGGCGTCGATCCGAGGCGCCGGATGAGCTGCATCGGCGCATGCGAGCCGCCTTCGAGGACGCGATGCACCGGCACCGGACATGAGGGCCTACGTCGATGCCGACGTGCTGATCTGGCACCTGCGCGGCCTGCCCACCGCCCGCGGATTCATCTCGGGTCTCCGTGCGAATCCGGTGTACGAGCTCTGGGTGGGTGCGCTGCAAAGGGCGGAGGTCCTCTTCTTCATGCGCCCGGATGAAGAAGAGGCGACCCTCGGGCTATTCTCGCAGTTCAAGACAGCCCCGGTGGATCAGGACATCGTCGATGCCGCGGCGGCACTCTACCGCCGCTGGAACCCCTCGCATGGAGTGGACGTCAACGATGCCATGCTGGCAGCCACGGTGCGCGCCACCGGGGGGAAGCTGTACTGTCTGAACACCCGCCACTACCCGATGGATGACATTCTGGTGGAGCGGGCGTGGCCGTCCTGACCGGGACCAAGGAACCAACCATGCAGCAACTGCCGCTGATCGATGTCGCCGAGCCGGAGCGGATCGCCGCCCTGACCACCGCGCCCGGCACCTTTGCCTTCCGCGCCGACGCCGCCGAGAACCTCGACGGCCTGGTGCCCGACATCGGGCTGACCGGCAAGTATCCGTTCCGCAGCGTGTACCGGCCGCCCAGCTTCGCCCGCGCCGGCCTGCCGGCCACGCTCACGCACCGCTTCTGGGACACCATCGACGGCACGCGCGACCACACGGGGAGGCGCTGGCTCGGCGTGGTGATGTACGACGAGCACGGCTGCGAATGTCCCCTGGAGGTGACCTTGGGAGCCGACGCGATCGGCCGCATCGCGCCGTTCCGGCACGACAACCGGCGCCACCTCTACGTCCTGGACCGCGCCGTGGACTTCATGGGAGAGATGGAGGTGCTGCGCATCACCGGCACCGGCGACGCGTCGTACCGCCTGGAGCACGTGCTGCTGCTCGGCTCGCGCCCGGAGCCCACCTGCTACCGGCCGCGCATCGACCGGCTGACCGCGCGCCTGCGGCGTAGCACGGATGGCTCGTTCGCCGTGGCCGTCGATGCCACGACCTGGCCGGCGACCCGCTGCAGCGTCACCGTGACCCGCGCCGATACCGGCGAACCGGTCGCCGAGGCGTCCGAGCAGGACGCGCTGAGCCTGCACTCGATCGACGTGACCGGGTTGCCGGAGCCGCCCGCGGCCGGGTATCGGGCGTGTGTCCGCGCAATCGAGGCGGACGGGCTCGTGCAGACGGCGGAAGCAGCCGTGACCGGCGAGTCCACCGCCGCGGCCGGCCCGGTGAGCGTGCCCGTGGAACTGTACAACCTCGCCGGCGCCGAGTTGACCGGCCAGCCGATCACGTTCGGCGTACCCGTGCCGCGCGGCCGGGTGAGCGGAGCGAACCTCACTCGAAGAGTGATGGGCGCCGTCGCGGGAAGCTGCGAACTGGCAGGCGCGGCCATGCCGGTGCAGTGCCGGCCGCACAGTTTCTGGCCGGACGGGTCGGCGAGCTGGATGCTTGTCGACGGAAGCCTGCCGCGGGCGCTCGCGCCGGACGCTGACCTGGCCGGCACCGTGACCATCGGTCCCGCGACCGCCGGTGCGCGGCCGGATGGCGGTCTGCGCTGCATGTCCGGCGACGGCGCCGTGACCGTGGCCGGGGGCTCGCTGCGCGTGAGGGTGACCGCCGGCGCGGTCGAGCCGCTGCCGGTGATCGAGACGCGGTCCGACGACGGTCCGTGGCGCGCGGCGCATGCCGGCAGCGCCGCCACGCTCACGCTGGGCAGCGGCGTGGATCTGCGCCAGGGGCCGATCCAGGACCTCTCCCTCGAAGAAGAGGGGTGGCAGCGCGCCGTGATCCGCTATCGCTTCGGTCACCTCGACGAGGACGGGGTCGCGCACCTGACGAGCACCGTCCGAGTGCACGTCTACCGCGGGCTGGAAGCGGTCCGGATCGTGCACCGCCTGGCGGTGACTTCCCCGCACCTGCCGCCGGCTGCCGGCGGGAGCGCCGGCGACATTCCTGAGGACGCCCGCACCGTCCGCGATGCCATTGCCGGCGCCGACGGCGAGCAGGCGACGCTGCTGGCGGTTCGCGGTGCGTCCCTGGTCATCCGCCGCGCCGGCAACCGGTCGGTCCGGTGGCCTGACGGGCCGAAGGACGGCGCCGCCGTCCCGCAGGGCGGCGCCGTGCGCCTGCTCCACGACCACGATCAGGCCTACCGCGTCGAGAACGGCGATGCGCCGCGCGAGGTCGCCGGCCGCGTTCCCGGCCACGTCACGGTGTGCGGCGCCGCCGATTCCGGGGACGCGGAAGCGGAGACGCTCACCGTGGCGCTGCGCCGGTTCTGGCAGACCTGGCCGCACGCCGTCCGGGTCACCGGAGACGAGATCGCCGTGGAGCTGCTGCCGTCCCCGGACGGATCCGCCCGCCCCGCGGACCAGGAGAGCTGGCACCGCATCTACTTCTGGCTCCGCGACGACGGCTACCTGCTCAAGGCGGGGATGGCGCTCACCAGCGAGATCCTGCTGGCCTGCGGCCCGCGGGACGAGGCGCTGCTCGCCTGGTTCGAGCAGCCGCCGGCGGTACGCCCGTCCCTCGAATGGCTCAACGAATGCGGCGTGCTCGGCCCGCTCGCCGCGAAGGACACGGGCGTGCTGGATGACTACGAGCGCGCGCTGGACTCCGGCTACGAGCAGTGGGTGGCCGACCGCGACATCACCCGCCAGTACGGCTGGGTGAACTTCGGCGACTGGTACGGCGAGAGCACCTGGTCGTGGGGCAACAACGAGTACGATCCGCCGTTCGCGCACTACAGCGAGTTCCTGCGCGGCGGCGATCCGCGCTGGTTCGTCCTGGGCGCCGAGTCGGCGCGCCACCTGGCCGACGTGGACACCGTCAATGCCTCCGTCGACACCGATCAGGTGGGCGCGCAGTACACCCACATGCCCGGCCACGCCGGCGGCTACCTGCCGCCCTACTTCCGCAGCAAGATGGGCGGTTCATCGAGCGTGCCGTCGCACACCTGGGTGGAGGGGCCGGTGCTGCACTACCTGCTGACCGGCGACGAGAACCTGCGCGAGTCGCTCGACCGTACCGCCGGCTGGCTGCTCGGCGCGGGACTCAAGGACTTCGCCGGCGGCATCCAGCACTACGACTTCGCCAATTGCCGCGAGTGCGGCTGGCATCTCATCCACCTGACCGCGCTGGCGCGCATGAGCGCCTCGCCCCGCTACCTCAACGCCGCCGCGCTGATCGTCGACCGGGTGCTTGCGCGGCAGGAGCCCGGCGGCGGCTGGGAGCGCGTTCTCAAGGAGGGCCACTGCGGCTGCGAGCCGCCGCGGGAGCGGGGAGAGGCCGGCTTCATGGTCGGCGTTCTGCTGTCCGGCCTCCGTCGCTATCACGAGCTGACCGGAGACGATCGGGTCGCGGAGGCGATCCTGGGTGGCGTGCGCTGGCTGATCCGCCGCACCTACGACGCCGACAGCGGCCACTTCCGCTACACGCCGTGCCTGCATCGAGGCGGCGGCCCACAGCCGGTGTTCACCCGGCAGGTGATCGAGGGACTGGCCTACGCGCACGCGCTGAACGGTGACGGCGAGTTGCGCGAGATCGCGGAGCGCGGCCTGCGCGATCTCGGCGATCTGCCCGAGGCTTCCCCGGACTCCTGCCACTCCGGCTTCGGCAAGGACTGGGCCAGCCAGACCCGGTACGTGCCGTCCCTGCTGGCCTATCTCACGCGGAGCGCCGGCTGATGGCCGCTTCGGCGAACGGTGACGCCCCGCGCGTGCCGGAAGCTGCCCTGCGCGATCTGGGCGCCCGGGCGCTGCGCGCCGCCGGCGTCCCGGACGAGGACGCTGCGATCGTCGCCGGGGTAATGGTCGCCAACGAGATGCGCGGCATCAGCCACGGCGTCGCCCTGCTCGCTCCGTACATCCGGCATATCAGGGCCGGCGGCATGAACGCTGCGCCCCGCATCGCCATCGAGCGCGACGTGGGCGCGACGCTGGTGCTGAACGGCGACGGCGGGCTCGGTCCCCTGATTTCCTGCCGCGCGATGGAGCTGACGATCGAGCGGGCGCGCCGCCACGGCGTGGCGTTCGTCGTCTCCCGCGACGGCAACAACTTTGCCGCCGCCGGCTACTACGCCAAGATGGCGGCCGATGCCGGCATGGTCGGCGTGGCCATGACCAACGCCGATCCGTACATGGCGGTCGCCGGCGCGGCCGGGCGGACGGTCGGCAACAACCCGCTGGGCTGCGCCGTACCGGGCGCGGACGGGCAGGCGGTCTACCTGGACATCGCCATGAGCGCGGTGGCCGGCACCAAGCTGGCGATCGCCGCGCGCGAAGGGCGCTCGATCCCGGAGGGCTGGGCGCTCGACGCCGACGGCGCCCCCGCGACCGACCCGAGCGCGGTGCGGGAGGGCGGGTCGCTGGTCCCGGTCGGCGGCTACAAGGGCTCCGGCCTGGCGCTGCTGGTCGAGTGCCTGACCGGCGTGCTGGGCGGGGCCGCGATCATGGCGGAGATGCGCGACTGGGTGGCCGACCCGGGAGGGCGCAGCAACCAGGCGCACAGCTTCATCGCCATCGACATCGAGCCGCTCCTGCCGCTGGCGGAGTTCAAGAGGCGCATGGCGCGCTTGGCGGATCAGGTGCACGGCGCGCAGCGGGCGCCCGGCGTGGAGCGCATCTACCTGCCCGGCGAGATCGAGCACGGCCGGGAGCGCGACGCGCTGGAGAACGGCGTGCCCCTGCGCGGCGCGACCGTCGCCGGATTGCGCGACCTGGGCGAGCTGGTCGGGCTCACCGCGGAGGTGGAGGCGCTGCTGAGCGCCGCCTGAAGTGATCGCTCACGGACGTGCGGCCCGCGTGAAGGCGTTCTGCGTCGGGCAGGCCAAGGCCGGCACCGCGTCACTCGCGGGGCTGCTGTCCGCCAGCTACCGGGCTGCCCACGAGCCCGAGCGCGCCGAGACGCTCGATCTCATCCGTCGCGAGGCTCGAGGCCGGCTCTCGCCCCCGGCCGTTCGGGCGTATCTCCGCGAGCGGGACGCCCGGCTGGACCTGGAGTACGACATCGCCTGGGCGAACCAGTTCATCATCGATCACCTGTTGGCAGTGTTTCCGTCCGCGCAGTTCATCGTGCTCATCCGTGACTGCCATACCTGGCTTCAGTCGATCGTGGGCCATGTGGTCGGCCGCGGCGTGCCCGGCGACGTCGCGGAGTTCCTGCGATGGTGGTTCAAGCCGGAGCGCTACCCGCACGGCCCGCGCGATCGCGCTCTTGCTGATCTCGGAGCCTTCTCCGTCGCAGCGTACCTGAATGCGTGGAACCGGCACGTCGACACCTGCATCGGGTCGATTCCCAGGGATCGCCGGCTGGTGCTGCGGACCCATGAGCTGAACGTCTGCCATGAGCGACTTGCCGAGTTTCTGCGGATCCCCGCGAGCTCACTTGATCGTGGCCGTGGACATCTGAATCGCGGCACATGGCCTGAGCCGATAGCGTCGATCGTCGACCCGGCGTACGTCGATGAGATGATCCAAACCACCTGCGGCGCCAACATGGCACGGCACTTCCCTGAAGTCCGAAGCGCTCGCGACGTGTCGAGCCTGTGGCCCGGCGATACGACGTGACTCAGAATCCCCATACCTTCCGAATGAACCAGAAACCGAGATGAGAGCCGGCACTGGAGCAGCCATCGGCAGCGCGGGCTTGCCTGCTCTTCCAACGATACGCGACCATATGGCGGATCAGGCTGCGCGTGATTGCAGAGGCGCCATCATGATGGGAACCAGGAAGGCGATGCGCGAAGGGCAGCAACGCCTGTTTGCTCCCGGCGACGGTGCCACGCCGCCGGCTCTCACCGGACGCGAGCGGGAGGAGGCGGTGCTGACGCGGTGCCTGGCTGACCTGCTCGGCGGCGTATCGCCGCCGCACAACGTCGCCCTGACGGGTCCGCGCGGCACGGGCAAGACGGTGCTGCTCAACTGGTTCGAACGGGCCTGCCGCGACCACGAAGCGGCCGTGGACGTGGTGAAGGTGACGCCGGCCGACATCCCGACCCGGGACGCGCTGATCGAGGTGCTGGCGCCGCCGCCCGTGGTCGCGAAGCTGCTGCCGCGCAAACTTGGCGTGGCGGCGATCGGCTCGGTCGAATGGGCGCCACCGTCCGGGGGCTCAAGGAACCTGTGGACCGAGTTGACTGCCCGATGCCGCAGGAAGCCGCTGGCAGCGCTGGTCGACGAAGCACATACGCTCGACCTGGATGTCGGCAACGTGCTGCTCAACGCCAGTCAACAGGTGCGCGCCGACGCGCCCTTTCTGTTGGTCCTGGCAGGCACACCGGGGTTGGCGGCGCATCTCGGCGCCATGAACGCGTCCTTCTGGAGCCGCTTGGGAGAGGGGCGCCTGGGCATCGGTCTGCTGAGCGACGCGGCCTCCCGCGCCGCCCTCGTAGAGCCCCTCGCAGCTCACGGCGAGAGCATCGACGCCGACGCGCTCGCCACGGTCGTCGACGACAGTCAGGGTTATCCGTACTTCATCCAGCTCTGGGGCGAGGCCCTGTGGAAGGGGTATCTCGCCAGCGGTGCGCCCCGCCTGACGGCCGCCCACGCGGCATCGGCGCGCCCTGACGTGGCCGCCAGGGTCACCGACTATTATGAGGATCGGTATCTGGAGCTGGATCAATCGGGCTGGCTGGCCGTTGCCGAACGCGTAGCCGTCCGCTTTCGATCGCTGCCCACGCTGACCTACGAGGAGTTGAAGGTCGCGGTGGCTGACGGCCTGGAATCGGACGCGGCCCCGGGGCAGGTACATGCGGCTCTGAACGCCCTGCAGCGCCTGGGCTTCGTCTGGCGCCCGCCCGGACAGCTTCCGCCGGTTCGCTACGAGCCCGGGATTCCTTCGCTGATGGCCTACGTGCTCGACCATGGCGCACCGAAGCACACGTGACGACACGCTCGCGCGGGACCTGGTCCGCATCGACGGCCGGCCGTACGGGTACTACCGGGACCTGCGCGGGCGTCGCTATCCGCTGGGTGCCTGCACCCTGCACGTCGAGCATGTGCAGGGGGATCCGTTCGCCGCGCCGAGTCGGTTGCGCGTGGAGATTCCTGCCGCCGCGCTGAGGCTTCCGGAGTGGGCTCGCCACGGTCGGGACGCACGCCGCGCGACCGCCGACTACCTGCAGCGGGCGCTACATATCGCGCTGTCCCGCTCGTCGGGTGGTGCCGGAAGCCGCAAGAGCGGGCTGCTGGAGATCAGCCGCGCCGGGCAGGAGGTGCTGGATCGAACCGGCGTCTCGGTGGACGCTCACGGCCGCGCCCGGGTTCGGCTGTGCGCGGGGCTGCCCGCGGCGGGGCGGCGCATTCTTGGTCGCGCTGCCGTCGATCTTCTTGGACGGCGTCTCCACTCCGCGATCCGGGCAGCCGCAGACGGTCTCGACCGGAATGCGCTGCGATTGCACGTGAACGCGGTGGAGGACCAGGTGGCGCTGCGCTCCCGACTCGGCGAGCGCGGACTGATCGCGTTTCTTGCGGAAGGAAGCGTGCTGCCGCGCCGTAGCGGCGTGGATGCGCGCCCGCTGGCGGGAGCGTTGCCGCTGGAGGTCCCAGAGGCATTGGCGGTCGGGCTTCGTGCCCCGCACGCCGGTACCCTCCGCGGCCTCGGGATCCGCGCCGGCGTCACCCTGATCGTAGGGGGCGGCTACCACGGAAAGTCCACGCTGCTGCAGGCGCTTGCCCTGGGGATCTACGATCACGTGCCCGGCGACGGGCGCGAACGGTGCGTGTCCGTCGAGGGTCTGGTGACCGTGCGCGCCGAGGACGGCCGCTCGGTGCGCGGCGTGTGCCTGACCCCGTTCATCCGCGACCTTCCCCTGGGGCGCGGCACCCACAGCTTCGACAGCGACGATGCCTCGGGCAGCACTTCGCAGGCGGCGGCAATCGTCGAAGCCCTGGAGGTGGGGGCATCAGGCCTGCTGATCGACGAGGACACGGCCGCCACCAATTTCATGATCCGCGACGCGCGCATGCGCCGGCTGGTGCCCGGCGACCGCGAGCCGATCACTCCGTTCATCGACCGCGTGCGCCAGCTCCGGGAGACTCGCGGCGTGTCGTCGGTGCTGGTGGTCGGCGGGGCGGGCGACTACCTGGACGTGGCCGACTGCGTCATTCAGATGGACGGCTACCAGCCGCGCGACGTCACGGCTCGGGCGCGCGAAGTCGCGGCCGCCCAGCCGCTGGGCGAGGCGGAGCCGCGTGCGCCTGACGAATGGCCGCCCGCCGCTCCGCGGGTTCCGCTTCCGGACGGGCTGGATCCGCGGCGTGGCCGCCGGCCCGAGCGGGTGCGCGCCGTGCGGACGCGGTCGATCGAGTTCGGGCGCGAAGAGATCGACGTGAGCCTGCTGTACCAGATCGTGGATGCGGGACAATGCCGGATGATCGGCGACGCGCTGCTGCGGCTCACGCGCGGGCTGTGCGACGGCCGCCGCGATCTGCCCGCGATCATGGCGGCGCTCGACGCCAAGGTGCAGGCCGGCGGCATCGAGGAGCTGGCCGAGCCGGGGTTCGGCGACCGGACGTACGTCCGCCGTTTCGAGATCGCGGCGGCGCTCAACCGCCTGCGCAGCCTGCGCGTGGCGCCGCGCTGACGGAGTGGCGGGGTTGGTCGAGCGCCAGTTTGCGGAGCCGCATCTGGCTGCGCTGTACGATCCCCTGTGCGGGCGTGAGGGCCGCGACGACTTTCGCTTCTACCTGCCGCTGCTAATGTCGGCGGAGGCCGTGCTCGACGTCGGCTGCGGCACGGGTGCGCTGCTGCACTGGGCGCGCGAGACCGGGCACACCGGGCGATTGGTCGGACTCGACCCGGCCCGTGGAATGCTCGACGTGGCCCGTACCCGCTCCGACGTCGAGTGGATCCTCGGCGACCTGACGACGGTCGCATGGGAGCGGGAGTTCGACTTGGCCGTGATGACCGGCCATGCGTTTCAGCAGTTGGTCGAGGATGACCGGATACGTGCGTCGCTCGCCGCGGTTCACTCCGCGCTCGCCGAGGACGGAGTATTCGTGTTTGAGACCCGCAACCCGCCCGCTCGGGAGTGGGAGCGGTGGACCCCCGAGCACAGGGTCGAGTTCGTCGGCCCCGATGGCGCTCTCGTGCGGTTCGAGGCCCGGGTGGATGCGCCGGTCGCAGGCGGTGTCGTTCGGTTCATCTGTACGTACACGAGCGCCGGTTGGGACCAGCCGGAGCGCAGTCGCAGCGCCCTCCGGTTTCTCGATGCGGAGGCGTTGGCGACGTTCCTCATCGATGCCGGCTTCGCGATCGGGGATCAGTTCGGCGACTGGGACCGCAGCCCGCTCGTGGACACGAGCCCGGAGATCATCACCATCGCGCGACGGAACTGAAGCACGTCGCCGGCGTCCGTCACGCTTGTTGCCTCGTTTCGTGGATTGCGAGCGGCGCATTCCGATCTGCCGGTTTCATGCATTCGGCATGCCGTAGCCCAGCTCGCGGATCGCCTTGCGGAATGCGTCCTCGGACTCGGACGGCACCACTAGGCCGCGCGCGCCGGTGCGTTGGCACAGCGCGGCAGTACGCTCGTTGGCGGCCAGCAGGGCGGCAAGGTCGGCGTCGGCGCACTCGATCAGCAGCGCGGTGCCCCGCAGCGCAAGCGCTCGCGCCCGGCGTTCCGTGTTGCGCAGGAGCCCTTCGACCTTTTCCGGCAGGGGCTGGTCGTCGCGGGAGCTGAGGAATTCGCGCAGTTCCTTTGCCGGATGTCCGCTTTCGATGGCAGCCAGGGTCTTGTCCGGTTCCAGTCGCCAGACGTCCTCAGCGTCGAGGGCCGCGTAGGTCTCGAGCAGCAACGTCTCGTCCGCCGTCAGGCGACCTCCCGTCACCTGCAGCCGCAGATCGGGAAACACCGATAGCGACGCGCGCACGTCCGGCGTTCCGGGCTCATAGGTCTCCGCGGCCCCCAGGCAGTAGGCGCCGAGCGGGGTCAGGCGGACGTACTGCAGACCGTCGTAGCGGCTCAGAAACTTCAGATCATCCGTACCCCACATGTGGGTGTAGTCCAACCGTGCGCCGTCCGGGTCGATGAACGCCACGTCGATCATGCCCAGAGTGGCGGCATACTCGAACAGGAAGCAGAGCAGATAGCGCCCCTGGAGGATGCTCCACTCGTGATAGCCGTCGTATCCGAGACTGCCGTACCCAGCCTCTGCGATATAGAGAGTCCACGGGTCGCGGGTGACGTCGAACTCCAGATCGGCGGCCTGCATGAAGGCGGACAGACCGTCGACGTGCACCCACCGGTCGACCGGGAACTCCGCGAGCGCTTCGTCGATGGCGGCGCGGCGGTGCTTGGCTGCGGTCATCGCGGGTCCGCCGCGACCTCGCTGCCCCTTGATGGCTTCGATGCGCCTGAACTCGTCGAAACCGGTGCTCACGCGCCAGCGCCGCCAGATGCGGCGGAGGATCTCCGCCGCCGGCTTCCTCAAGGCAGCGCGTCCGGCCTTGGTCAGCGCCAGCTTGCTGCCGTGCGGCTCGGCAAGGTTGTCGGCTTGCGCCAGCAACGGCCAAGCGAATGCCCTGATCGGACCGACCGTCTGCTCCCAGGAGTCCTGCTTCTCCGGGTTCGGGTCGAAGAAGTCGCCCTCGAACAGCACCGCGGCGATGCGCCGAACCGAGGCCGCCGTCGCCTGCCGTGTCTTGGGACTGACGGAGACGCCGCCATGATCGATCAGCCGCAGCACGGCACGCAGATCCTGTTGCGCGGCGCGCTCCATGCCGCGCCGGACCAGCGGTACGTGGTCGATCGGCCGCATGTCCTCGTCGGCGAAGTAGCCCCGTCGTGGCCGGTCGACGGTCTCCGGCAGATCGTCCAGCCCGGTCAGCTCGGGGGCAGCGGGCATCGGTACGAAGACGCGCAACCGCTTGCGCAGATCTTCGGGAAGCAAGGCTGTCCCGCTCCGGCCGAAGTCGTCTACGTACAGGAACAATCCCAGGAGGGATGGCTTGCTTTCGTGCGTGCCGCCTGTCGGCAGACCCTTGGGGCCGACGCCGTGCTTGGCCTGAAATTGCCGTGCGCGGAACCGTCCGTCCGAGCTGTGCAGCGCTTCGCTCACGGCAAGCCGCTGGGTCTTGTCCAGGCGGCCCCAGACCTCCCGCAGGGCGTTGCCGGTGAGACAGCGCTCGATCGCCGCCACGATCTCCGCCTTGCGCGTCGGCTTGGTCACGGGCAGCAGCGCGGCGGGTAGCAGCTTGAGGAGCCCCTTGAGCTCATCGACGTTCAGGCCGTTGAGCGCGTGCTCCAAGGAGCCGAGGTGCTCGAGAAGGTCGCCGGACCGATTCATGCAGGGGGCCTTATCGTGGCTGCGACACTCATCCGTCAATTGTAACCGGTCGAGCCGTCCGGACGGGTCGGTGCGTGGCGCTCCCAGTGGCGGTACGGATCGCCCCGGATCGCGTTCTCGTCTACTTCGATGCCGAACCCGGGCCGGTCGCTCACCTGCAGGTACCCGCCGGCCGGCAACAGCACCCCGTCGAACCTGCGGCGAGGCTCTTCGCTCGGCAGGACATACTCCAGGATCCGGAAGTTGGGAGTCGCCAGTGCGAAATGCGCGTTCACCGCGGTTGCCAGCGGTCCCATCGGGTTGTGCGGGGCGACGGGCACATAGTGCGCCTCGGCGATGGCGGCGATCTTGCGCATCTCCAGCAGCCCGCCACAGACGCACACGTCCGGCTGGATGATGTCGGCGCCCTGCGCGGCCAGCAGGTCCAGGAACTCGAAGCGGCCGTACAGGCACTCGCCGGTGGCCAGCGGCACCTGCATCTGCGCCCGCAGCCGCGCCCACGCGGGGATGTGCTCCGGGCGCAGCGGCTCTTCGTAGAAGTACGGATCGAACGGCGCCAGCGCGTTGGCCAACTGCAGGGCCCGGATCGGCTCCAGGATACGCGCGTGCGGGTCGAACGCGAATTCCCAGTCGTCGGGGGTGTGCTCGCGCAGTTCCTGGAAGTAGCGCGCCGCCGCCGCGCACACGCGGCCCCACCGGTCCGCGTCCGGGTCGAGCAGGTAGGGGCTGGTCTTGAAGGCCGTGAATCCCCATTCGTCGTGGAGCCGGTGTGCGCGCTCGGCCGCATCGGCCCCGTCCCGCCCCTTGATCGCGTGGTACACGCGGACGCGGTCGCGCGCGGCGCCGCCGAGCAGGCGGTACACCGGAAGCCCGGCCTCCTTGCCGGCGATGTCCCAGAGCGCCTGGTCGAAGGCGGAGATCGCCGCCAGCCCGACTCCCCCCGGCGGGAACCGGAACTGCTGGTGGATCTTCATCATCAGGTACTCGATGCGCCGCGGATCCTCGCCGCCGGTCAGCTCGAACAGGTAGTCGGCGATCGGCGCCACGCTCAGGTCGGGTCCGGTGGAGTACGCCTCGCCCCAGCCGTGAATACCCTGGTCGGTGTGCACCTTTACGAGCGCGCGCGAGCGTGCTTCAAGAGCCGTCATGTGGGTGGAGATGCCGGTGATCTTCATCGCTGCCTCGTCGCATAGCATCGTCGGCGCGCGAAGGCGCCGCAAGCGATCCGCGGCGCCCGCGCGGTGGTTACGGTCCCGGCCCGCGGCATACACTGCCGCGGTGGAGATTCCACGCCCGCGCGCACCTGCGACGCGCAACGAGCGCATCGCGGGACGCATCCTGTCGTCGCTTGTCGCGCTGACCACCACCTATTTCTTCGTGCTGCTCTACGACATGGTGAGCCCGGTGGTATTCGCGGCGGTCGACACCGGCAGCGAGCCGGCGACGCGGTCGACGACGCGGCGGTCGGCGGCCGGATCGCTGATCATGATCGTGCTGGCCGGTGGCTGGGCATACGCGGTGTGGGTCTCGTTCCGCTACGTGTGGTCGCACCGGTTCGGCACCGTCTACTCCCGCGCGGCGATGGCCATCGGGGTGGCGCTTGGAGGCGGCAGCGTCGTGCAGGCGGCGTTCGCCCTGCTGGTCGCCCTGGAGGTGGAGCAGGGCAGCCTCACGCCGGCGGTGATCACCGTTCCCGCGCTCATGGTGGCGGCCGCCTCGGCGCTCCTGCTCGGGCGCTTCCTGCGGCGGCGCTTTCAGCAGTCAAACGAATCGCGCAATGCCTGACACGCGTCCGCCAGCCGCGCCTTGGAAAGCGTGGTGACTCGGCGCCGGAAGGAGTGCCGGGGCAATGTATGAACGTTGTCGAAGTTGACGACGCAGTCGGTCGGCACGCCGTCGTGACCGGGAGTCAGGGCAAGCTCCGATACCAGCCCGCGCCGGGTTCGCGTCAGCGCGGCGACCACCACCGCGCCGATCCGCGCCGCGACCGGATCGCGGGTAAGGACCAGCACCGGGCGGTCGCCACCCGGCGTCGCGGCGAACCAGATGTCACCGCGCCGCATCGTCCCAGTCGCTCCAGTCCTCGGCCGGTCCCCAGTCGGCGACCTTGGAGAGCGACGATTCGTCCTGGCCAAGCGGGTGCTCGAGCCACCGCCTGGCATCCTCTTCGGCCCGCAGTCGGAGCAGGTAGCTATGGAGCGCTTCGCGGAGAAGCCGCGAGCGCTTCATCCCCAGCCGGACGGCCCATTCGCCCGCCGCTGCCGCATCCTGGTCGGGCGCGCGAAAACTGAGCATCGTCATACAGTAATAGGTGCAATGTAATACAATCCATGTCGACGCCGCCGCCTGCAGTTTGACTCCCTTACCGCGGTTTTCTACGATCATGGCCCTGATGGGAGCATTCACGGCGTCGCGCGTCGTGCCGCGTACCTGCCGGAGCACGAGCGGTGGCTGAGACCCTCCTCGAGATCAACGACCTCCGCACCTACTTCCGCACCAAGGCGGGCGTCGTCCGCGCCGTGGACGGGGTGTCCCTGTCGATCGACAAGGGCAAGACAGTCGGCTTGGTGGGGGAGAGCGGCTGCGGAAAGAGCGTCCTTGCGCAGTCGATTCTGCAGATCCAGACGTGGCCGGGCGAGATCGAGGGCGGGCAGGTCATCCTGCACGGCGACAACGGCGGCGAGCCCGAGATCCTGACCGATCACCTGCCCAAGGCGGAGCGGCTGCGGCAGATCCGCGGCAACCAGATCGCCTACATCCACCAGGAGCCGATGGCGGCGCTGAGCCTGCTGCACACGGTCGGCAACCAGCTCCGCGAGGCGGTGCTGGTCCACAACCCGGAGATGTCCAAGGATCAGGCGAACGAGATCGCCGTCAAGATGCTCGGCGACGTCGGCATCCCGCGCGCCGAGACGCGCCTGGACTCCTACATCTTCAACTTCTCGGGAGGCATGCGGCAGCGGGTGATGATCGCCATGTCGCTCATCAACCATCCCCGCCTGCTGATCGCCGACGAGCCCACGACCGCCATCGACGTGACCATCCAGGCACAGGTGCTGGAGCTGATGCGCGACATCCAGCAGCGTTTCGACATGTCGGTGCTGTTCATCACGCACGACCTGGCGGTCATCGCCGAGATCGCCGAGGAGGTGGTGGTCATGTACCTGGGGCGGGTGGTCGAGCGCACGACCGTCACCCGACTGTTCGAGAACCCCAGGCACCCCTACACGCAGGCGCTGATCGGCTCGCTGCCCAGCGCCGAGCACGAGCGGGGAGCGCTGGCCAGCATCCGCGGCACCGTCCCCGATCCGTACTCGCGGCCCACCGGTTGCGCCTTCCGCAACCGCTGCGACCACTTCATCGAAGGGGTGTGTGACCGCAACGTGCCGGCCCTGGTGGAGCTGGAGGAAAACCACGACGCCCGCTGCTTCCTGCACTCCGAGGAGATCGAGCTGGGTGCGGAGCCGGACACGGGCGTGGCCGACGAGCCCGCGGCGTCGAGTGCGGCCACCGGCCGCCACCGGCGCCCCGGCGCACAGCCGCCCGGTACGCCCGAAGGGGAGGACGGTGACGGGACCGCCGGCGCGCGAACCGCCGTGCAGCGCGGCACCACCGGGGCCGCGGTCCTTTCCCTGGATGACCTGCGCACCTACTTCCCGATCCGCAAGGGGTTCTTCCGCCGGCACGTGGGGTGGATCAAGGCCGTCGACGGCATCAGCCTGGAGATAGGCGAGCGCGAGACGGTCAGCCTGGTGGGCGAAAGCGGCTGCGGCAAATCGACGACGGCGCGCAGCATCGTGCGCGCGGTCGATCCGACCGGCGGCGAGGTGCGGTTCCACGCGCGCGACGGCTCCGTCCTGGAGGTCACGGACGTGGACCGGGACCAGTTGAACCTGCTGCGCCAGCAGGTGCGGATGCTGTTCCAGGACCCGTTCCAGTCGCTGAACCCCCGCTTCACGGTGGTCGACATCGTCGGCGAGCCGCTGCGCAACTTCGGCGTCGCCGACGGCGAGGGGCTCCGCGAGCGGGTCGGGGAGTTGCTGGAGGACGTCGGGCTCGACGCCCGGCACATGGGGCGCTACCCGCACGCGTTCTCCGGCGGCCAGCGCCAGCGCATCGGCTTGGCGCGCGCGCTGACGATGAACCCTCGCCTGCTGCTGGCCGACGAGCCCACCTCGGCGCTCGACGTTTCGGTCAAGGCGCAGATCCTCAACCTCATGCAGAAGCTGCAGGACGAGCACGGGCTGTCCTACCTGTTCATCACCCACGAGCTCGGCATCGTCCGCCACTTCTCGGACCGCTGCGGCGTGATGTACCTGGGCCGCATCGTGGAGATGGGCACGACGGAGACGATCTTCCGCGACCCGCTGCATCCGTACACCGAGGCGCTCCTGTCGGCCGCGCCGGTGCCCAACCCGCGCGCCAAGATGGAACGCATCATCCTGGAGGGCGACGTGCCCGATCCGGCAGACGCGCCTCCGGGGTGCCCCTTCCACACCCGCTGCCCGTACGCGGAGGAGCGCTGCAAGACCGAGGTGCCGGCCCTGCAGGCGCTCGAGGAGGGCTCGGACCACACCGTCGCCTGCCTGCGCGCCGAGGAGCTGGAGCTTCGCGGCGTCCGCTGGTAGCGCCCACCGTTACGCCAGCCGCCCGATGACCGCCGACCGCGTCGCCGACGGTTCCACGCCGCTCGACCCCGACTTCGGCGTCAGCCTGGCGCCCGCCGAGTTCGAGGAACGCTTTCTCACGCTGCACAAGGAGCTCTTCGCGTCCGACACGCAAGGGTTCGACGAGGTCACCGTGCACGCCTACGCGCCGCCGTCCGGAAGCTACCAGGTCGATCACTGCTTCTTTCACGACGGGCGGAATCTGCACCTGTACTACGTGACCGGCGACATGCGGAACACGGAGGCGTGGATCGCCGCCTATCGCGCGGGCGACTACGAGAAGGCGAACGAGGTCTGCCTGGAGCCGGGATGCGGCCACGCCGTGGGTCCCGATCTGTTCGGCCTGCAGTACCGCGACACGCTGCTGTTCGAGCCGGATGGCCGCTTCGACCTGGCCAGCCGCTCCAACGCGCAGGTGTTCGACTTCGACGCCGGCGGCCCGCGCCGCTACGGGCTGCTCTACGGCGTGCGCGGCGGGGGGCCGGACGGCACGCCGTTCGTGGGCTTCAGCCTCACCTGGTCACCGGACCTGGAGACGTGGACGGCCGGGGAGGGCAACCCGGCGTGGGGGCCGCCCGCGTGGTGCAAGAAGGGCTCCACCTGCAAGGACGCGCACGTGATGCGCTTCGGCGACCGCTACCTGCTGTACTACATCGCCATGGACCGCCACGGGTACGCCTGCATCGCGCTGGCGAGCACCGGCGACTGGCGGACGATCGACGATCACGGCGTGGTGCTGGCCCTGCCGCCGTCGCTGCGCGGCACCATGGGGATCGAGTCGCCGTTCGTGCTGCACCGCCACGGCATGTGGCACCTGTTCTACACCTACGGCGAGGGGCTCCATCACGCGGTCAGCCCGTCGCCGGGCGGGTTCGTCGCCGCGCGCGGCAACACCTGGGACGTGGGCACCGGCGCCTACCTGATGGGGCCCTATCACGCGACCGAGATCGTCGAGCAGGACGGGCGCACCTACCTGACCACCGATCGCAAGGAGCACACCCGAAAGCTGAATCGCGTCGCGGGCGTGCTGCGCTACCGTGGCTCCTACGAGGACGAGAAGACCCTGGAGGAGGGGATCTACGTCGCCGAGATCGA
Source organism: Spirochaetia bacterium (assembly GCA_965208175.1). Taxonomy (GTDB): domain Bacteria; phylum Spirochaetota; class Spirochaetia; order SZUA-6; family Bin103; genus CATQHW01. Next base: position 2,443,432 of record CBDBOG010000003.1, read on the forward strand.
GTGGCACGGCGACCGGCCCGTGCTGCGCAAGCCCGAGCGGCCGTAGTCCCGGTCGCGAATGGAGCTGGTCCTCAGCTACACCGCCGGCACGGCCGCCGCGGCCGGCAAGCTCGCCGCCATCCTGAACGTGCACCGCGCCCGGCGCGAGCCGGCCACCGTCTTCGTGGCCGGACGGGTCGCCGAGATGGAGCGCGAGGTGCTGCTGCCGGCGATCGACGCGGCCGGCGACCTGGCCGACGTGAACAGCGCCACCTACCGGCATGCGCGCGTGCTGCGCAAGGTGCCGTGGTCGGTGCCGCAGCCGTCCGACCGGCTGATCGCGGAGGAGATCACGCGCGGCGCCCTGGCGGTGCGCGAGGCGCTCGGCCGGCCCTGCCGCGGTGTGCGGCCCGCCGAGGGGGCGGGAGCGGGCTTCCGGGGCTGGGCCGCGAACCTCTCGGCTATGCGGGATGCCGGGCTGCGATGGTCGTCCGCCTACGTGCGCTCGACCTACGGGGACACCGCGCCCGGAGACCTGCGTGGCCCGTTCAGCTACGCCGCCGACGGCCACCCCGACCTGCTGGAGATCCCCGCGCACGGCTGGCCGGACAGTGCCCTCAAATCGCGCGGCGTTGACGCCCACGCGCAGCAACGCATCGTGCGCTGGCCGAGTCCGTTCGCCTATCCGGACGGACTGGTGGAGGCGCCGGAGGAAGAGCTCGCCGTGCACGGCGCCACGGTCGCGGCCGCGCGTGACGCCGGCCTGCCGTACTGCTGCCTGGCTTTCGACGCCGACTCGACGGTCCGGCCCCAGGACCCGGAGGCGCGCGTCGTCGACCTGCTGATCGATCACGCCGCCACGGAGGGGCTGGCGCTCACCACCCTCGACGAGCTGGCCGGGCGATTCGCGGACGCCGAGCCGGCGGTGCTCGCCGGCCCCGAGGTGCCGCCGAGCCGGGCAGCCGACTTCGACCCGGGTACCCTGTTCGCCTGATGCGCGTCGTCTTCACCTACGACACCGAGGAGCCGGGCCTGTGCATCCCCGCGCTGAAGGTGATCACCCGCGTGCACCGGAGGTTCGACGCGCCCATGACCCTGTTCGTGGTGGGCGAGCTGGCCGCTGGCGAGGAGGCACCGGCGCTCAGGCGCCTGCTCGACGAGACGCCGGATCTGCACGACGTCAACAGCCACACCTGGAGCCACTCGCGGCTGATCTGCAAGAACCCGTGGTCGCTGCCGGTGCCGACGCCGGAGTTCATCCACGATGAGACCGCGCGCGGCGTGGCCGCGATCCGCGACCGGTTCGACCGGCCCTGCCGGGGCTTTCGCCCCCGCTCCGGGGCCGGCTGCGGCTTTCGCGGCTGCCCGGAGAACCTCTTCGCGCTGCGCGCCGCCGGCTGCGAGTGGAGCTCCGCCTACCTCAAGTCGGCGTTTGAGGACTCGCTGCCCGGCGACCTGCACGGGCCGTTCAGCTACGCCGTCGAGGGATACGACGACCTGCTGGAGCTCCCCGGGCACGGCTGGCAGGACGCGCTGGTCAAGGACTACGGGCGCGGCCTGCAGTACGCGGTGCGCTGGCCGTCGCCGTTCGCCTACCCGCAGCGCCTGGTGGAGACCCCAGCCGAGGAGTTCGCCGTGCACCGGCGGACGCTGGACGCCGCGGAGGAGGCCGGCCTGCCGTTCTGCTGCTTCGTGTTCCACCCGTGGACGATGATCCGCCGCCAGGACCCCGACGGCGAGTGCATCGACCTGCTGCTGCGGCTTGCGCGCGAGCGGGGGCACGAGGTCACGACCCTGGACGCCGAGGCGCGCCGCTGCCGGGAGCGGCCCGACCTGCTGTCGTCGGCGCCGCCGATTCCGCCGCAGCGCACGCGCGGCTACGATGTCGCCCGACATTTCGCCTGAGGCCGAGGTCCCGACCATGAGCGACCGCTCCAATGTCATCGTCTTCTTCACCGATCAGCAGCGCTGGGACACCACCGGCATCCACGGCAACCCTGCCGGCCTGACGCCCAACTTCGACCGGTTCGCCGCGCGCGGCACGCACCTCGCCCATACCTTCACATGCCAGCCGGTGTGCGGGCCGGCCCGCTCCTGCCTGCAGACCGGCTTGTACGCCACCGAGACCGGCGTGTTCCGCAACGCGATCACTCTCGACCCGGCGCTGCCCACGCTGCCGGATCACTTCCACGGCGCCGGCTACGACACCGCCTACATCGGCAAGTGGCACCTGGCGCCGCGCGGCTGCATCGGCCCGGTGGCGGCCGAGCACCGCGGCCGGTACGACTACTGGCTGGCCTCCAACGTGCTGGAGTACACCTCGGACGCGTACCGAACGACTCTGTACGACGGCGAGGCGCGGCCCGTGGAGCTGCCCGGCTACCGGGTGGATGCGCTGGCCGACGCCGCCATCCGGTACCTGGACGGCCGCGACGGCGGGCCGCGCGACCGGCCGTTCCTGCTGTTCCTGTCCTTCATCGAGCCGCACCACCAGAACCACCGCGACGACTATCCCGCCCCCGACGGCTACGAGGAGCGCTACACCGGCGCCTGGGTGCCACCCGACCTGGCGGCGCTCGGCGGCAGCACGCAGCAGCACCTGCCGGGCTACTACGGCATGGTCAAGCGGCTGGACGAGGCGTTCGGCCGCGTGCTCGATGCGCTCGGTAGCCTCGGGCTCGCCGAAGACACGGTGGTGCTGTTCACCTCCGACCACGGCAACCACTTCAAGACGCGCAACGGCGAGTACAAGCGCGCCTGCCACGAGTCGGCGATCCGCGTGCCGACCGCCATCGGCGGCCCCGGCTTCGACGGCGGCGGCCGCATCGAGGAGCTGGTGAGCCTGATCGACCTGCCGCCGACGCTGCTGGACGCAGCCGGCATCGAGGTGCCGGCAGCGATGCAGGGCCGTTCCGTGCTGCCGCTGGCCGGCGCCCGCCCGGTCGATCCCGCGTGGCCGGACCAGGTCTTCGTGCAGATCTCGGAGTCACAGGTCGGCCGCGCGCTGCGCACGAAGCGCTGGAAGTACTCGGTGAGCGCGCCGGAACTGGACGGCGGCCAGGTGCCGGCGGCCGACCGCTACGTCGAGGAGTTCCTATACGACCTGCGCGCCGACCGCTACGAGCTGTGCAACCTGGCCGGCAACCCCAGGCATGCCGAGGTGGCGTCCCTGCTCCGGCAGCGGCTGATCGGCTGCATCCGCGACGTGGAGGGCAAGGAGCCGGTCATCGAGCCGGCCGCCGAGCACCGGAGGTCGGGGCAAATCAACCCGGAGCCGGCCGACCTGCAGGATCTGCGCCCGCCGGGCTGAGCCACCGGCCGTCCGTGCCAGAATTGGTTCCGACGTGCTGCTGACTATTTCCACCACGCACCGCCCGGCGACCGACCTGGGGTACCTGCTGCACAAGCATCCCGACCGGGCGCAAGCGTTCGAGCTGCCCTTCGGGGCCGCGCACGTGTTCTATCCGGAAGCCGGCGAGGAGCGCTGCACCGCGGCGTTGCTGCTCGACGTGGATCCCATCGCCCTCGTGCGCAGGCGCGGCGGCGGGCTGCTTCGGCACTACATCAACGACCGTCCCTACGTGGCTTCCTCGCTGATGAGCGTCGCGATCGCGCAGGTGTTCGGGAGCGCGCTCGGCGGGCGCAGCAAGGAGCGGCCGGAGCTGGCGGCGCAGGCGCTGCCGCTCACGACCACCGTCGCCGCACTGCCCTGTCGCGGAGGCGAGGCGGCGGTGCGCCGCCTGTTCGAGCCGCTGGGCTACCGGGTCGACCTGGAGGATCCCGAGGCGGACCGGCCGCCCGACGACTGGGAGCGCGGGCCGTACCGCAACCTCACGCTCTCAGGGCAGCAGCCGCTCGCCGCTCTGCTGGCGCACCTGTACGTCCTGATCCCGGTGCTCGACGACGACAAGCACTACTACGTCGGCGAGGATGAGCTGGAGAAGCTGCTCCGGCGCGGCGAAGGATGGCTGGCGGACCATCCCGCGCGCCGGTTCATCACCGGGCGATACCTGCGTCATCAGCGCCGATTGACGCGCGAGGCGATCGCGCGGCTCACCGAGGGCGAGGGGGAGGGCGACACCGATCCCGGCGCCACCCCGTGGCGGGACCCCGGCGAGGATTCCATCGAGATGCCGATCCGGCTGCATGACCTGCGGCTGGAGGCAGTGACGACCGTCCTCCGCGAGCACGGCGCGGCGCGCGTGCTGGATCTGGGCTGCGGCGAGGGCCGGCTGCTCCAGAAGCTCCTGGGCGTCGGCCAGTTCCGCGAGATCGTCGGCATGGACGTGTCGGCGCGCTCGCTCGAGATCGCCGCGCAGCGCCTGAAGCTGGCGGCGCTCCCCGAGCGGCAACGGGAACGGATCCGGCTCCTGCACGGCGCGCTGACCTACCGCGACGCCCGCCTGGCAGGCTACGACGCGGCGGCGGTCGTCGAGGTGATCGAGCACCTCGACCCCGATCGCCTCGCGGTGTTCGAGCGCGTCCTGTTCAAGTTCGCGCGGCCGGCGACCGCGGTCGTCACCACCCCCAACCGGGAGTACAACGTCAACTTCCCCGGCCTGGCCGAGGGGGCGCTGCGGCACCCCGACCATCGCTTCGAGTGGACGCGCGCCGAGTTCGCCGCCTGGGCCGAGCGGGTCGCCGGCGCTCACGGCTACCGGGTCACGTTCCAGCCGGTAGGCGGGGCCGACCCCGAGCACGGCGCTTCCACGCAGATGGGGATCTTCAGGCGATGCAAGTAGCCATCCCCGAGTTCTGCCTGGTGGTGCTGATGGGCGCCAGCGCGTCCGGCAAGTCGACGTTCGCCCGCGCGCACTTCGCGCCCACCGAGGTGCTGTCCTCCGACGCCTGCCGCGCCCTGGTGCGCGACGACGAGACGGCCCAGGAAGCCACCGCCGATGCCTTCGAGGTGCTCCACTTCGTCGCCCGCAAGCGGCTGGCCGCGCGCCGCCTCACGGTGGTGGACGCCACCAACGTCCGCCCGGAGGACCGACGGCAGCTCGTCGCGATCGCCCGCGAGTACCACGCGATGCCGGTGGCCCTGGCCTTCGACATCCCGGAACCGGTCTGCCAGGAGCGCAACTCGGCGCGCGGCGACCGCGCGATCGGTCGGCGCGTGATCCGCAACCAGTCCCAGTTGCTGCGCCATTCGCTGCGGCGGCTGCGCCGCGAGGGGTTCCGCGAGCACCGCTTCCGGTCGCAGGAGGAGGTCGACGCGGCCGTCGTCGAACGCCAGCCGTTGCAGACGGACCGCCGCGCGGACCGCGGGCCGTTCGACATCGTCGGCGATCTGCACGGCTGCTTCGACGAGCTCCGTGCGCTGCTGGGTGAGCTGGGCTATGCCGTGGAACGCGGGGAGCAGGCGGCGGGCGGGCGCTATCGGGTGACCCACGCGGACGGCAGGAGGCTGATCTTTCTGGGCGACCTGGTGGACCGCGGACCGGCAAGCGCCGCCTGCCTGCGGCTGGTGATGGACGCGGTCGCCGCCGGCGCCGCGCTCTGCCTGCCGGGCAACCACGACGACAAGCTGGGGCGGAAGCTGCGCGGCCGCGACGTGAAACTGAACCGGTGGCTGGAGGAGACGCTGGAGCAGCTTGCCGCCGAGCCCCCGGAGTGGCGCGACCGGGTGGCGGAGTTCATCGACTCCCTGGCCAGCCACTACGAGCTGGACGGCGGGCGCTTGGTGGTCGCGCACGCGGGGATGAAGGAAGAGATGCAGGGGCGCGCCTCGCGGGCGGTGCGCGAGTTCGCCCTGTATGGCGAGACCACCGGCGAGACCGACGAGTTCGGCCTGCCGGTGCGCCACGAGTGGGCCGCCGATTATCGCGGCCGGGCACAGGTGGTCTACGGCCATACGCCGGTCCCGACCGCCGAGTGGCTGAACCGCACCATCTGCCTGGACACCGGCTGCGTGTTCGGCGGCCGTCTGACCGCGCTCCGCTACCCGGAGAACGAGCTGGTCTCCGTACCCGCGACCCGCGTCTACTCCGAGCCCGCCGGCCGGCGGGTGGCGGCGGGCACGGACATCCTCAGCGCGCAACAGGCGCACGACGACCTGCTGGACATCGCCGACGTGCAGGGCAAGCGGCACGTCACCACGCGGCTGCACGGCGGGGTGACGTGCCGCGAAGAACAGGCGTCCGCGGCCCTGGAGGTGGTCAGCCGCTTCGCGGTCGACCCGCGCTGGCTCGTCTATCTGCCGCCGACCATGGCGCCGAGCAATACGACCCGCGCTGCCGGAATGCTGGAGCATCCGGCGGAGGCGTTCGAGTTCTATGCCGAGCGAGGCGTCCGCACGGTCGTGTGCGAGCAGAAGCACATGGGTTCGCGCGCGGTAGTCATCACCTGTCGGGACCAGCGTGCGGCGGTACGGCGGTTCGGCATCCCTGATCGCGGGATCGGCATCGTCTACACCCGCACCGGCCGCCGCTTCTTCGCCGACGCCGCCGTCGAACGGGCGGTCCTGGAGCGGGTGAGCGCGGCGCTGGGCGAGCGCGGCTTCTGGGCGCGGTTCGACACCGACTGGATCTGCCTGGACTGCGAGGTGATGCCGTGGTCGGCGAAGGCCGCGGCGCTGCTGCGCGCGCAGTACGGCCCAGTGGCGAGCGCGTCACGCATCGGCCTGGGCGCGGCGGTGGAGGCGCTGCAGCGGGCCGGCTCGCGCGGCGACGCGACGCGGGAGCTGCTGCAGCGGTACCGCGCCCGAGCGACCATGGCGGACGCCTACGCGCGGGCATACCGCCCCTACTGCTGGCCGGTCGCCTCGGTCGACGATCTGCGCATCGCGCCGTTTCACCTGCTGGCGACCGAGGGCGCCGCGCATGTCGGCCGCGACCACGGCTGGCACATGCAGACGCTCGCCGACCTGTGCGCGGGCCGGGACCAGCTCCTCGAAGCCACGCCGTTCCGGACGGTCGACCTCCACGACGAAGCCGCCCGCGAGGAAGCGACCGCTTGGTGGGAGGCGCTCACCGGGGCGGGAGGCGAGGGGATGGTGGTGAAGCCGTGGGACTTCGCCGCCGTGCACCAGGGGCGCCTGCTGCAGCCGGCGCTGAAGTGCCGCGGCCGCGAGTACCTGCGGATCATCTACGGTCCAGAGTACACGGCCGAGGAGCACCTGCAGCGCCTGCGCGAGCGCGGCGTCGGGACCAAGCGCTCGCTTGCCGTACGCGAGTTCGCCCTGGGCATCGAGGGACTGGAGCGGTTCGTCGCGCGGGAGCCGCTCCGCCGCGTGCACGAATGCGCGTTCGCCGTGCTCGCCCTGGAATCGGAACCGGTCGACCCGCGCCTGTGACGCCTGCTGGAACGGATATCGCGCAGTTGACGATCGTCGGGCGTTTGCGCAAAGTCGGTTCCCCATGATACGGGATCCACACGACGTCGATTGGTCTTCGGTCGTCCACAGCGATCCCGGAATCTCCGGCGGCACGCCGGTGTTCCGTGGCACACGCGTGCCGGCGCAGACGCTGTTCGACTATCTGGAAGGTGGCGAGACGCTCGATCGGTTCCTGGATCAGTTTCCGTCCGTCTCGCGAGCGCAGGCCCTTTCCGCCCTGGATCTCGCCCGAAAGTCCGCCTTGGCCGGTGCGCGTTCTGCTTGACGAGAACCTGCCCCGCGATCTTGTCACAGAACTGACGGGACACGACGTTACGACGGTGCAGGCCGCCGGCTGGTCCGGGATCAATAATGGCGAGCTTCTGCAACGCGCCCACGGGCGGTTTGAAGTCCTGCTGACGATGGATCGAGGCTTGCGACATCAGCAGAACTTGAAGCGCTTGCGGTTGAGCATATTGATCATTCGGGCTCGGTCCAACCGCATGATTCATCTGAAGCCGCGGTGCGAGGCGCCCAGGAGCAGGGCCATCCGGTCATTTCAGTAGACACCAAGAAGAAGGAACTGATCGGGGAGTTCAAGAACGGCGGCCGGGAGTGGCGAGCGAAGGGCGAACCGGAGCAGGTGAAGGTGCACGACTTCGTCATCCCCGAAAACGGCAAGGCGATTCCCTACGGTGTCTACGATCTGGGCCGCGACGAAGGCTGGGTCAGCGTGGGGGTCGATCACGACACCGCTCACTTCGCCGTGAACGCGATCCGCACCTGGTGGAACCAGATGGGGCGTGGCGCCTACCGTGGTACGGGCCACCTGGTGATCACCGCCGATGCCGGCGGCAGCAACAGTCCGAGAACGCGGTTGTGGAAGTGGGAGCTGCAGCGTTTCGCGAATCGCACCGGGCTATCGATCACGGTCTGCCACTATCCGCCGGGCACCAGCAAGTGGAACCGCATCGAGCACCGGCTGTTCTCCTACATCGCCATGAACTGGCGCGGCAAGCCGCTGGTCAGCTTGGCTACCGTGGTCAGTCTGATCGGCGCCACGACGACCCGCAGCGGCCTGCGGGTGCGCTCGGAGATCGATACGCGCTCGTACCCGCAAGGGGTGAAGGTGAGCGACGAGCAAATGCAGCGCATCAATCTGTCACGGCATGAGTTTCACGGCGACTGGAACTATACGATCGAGCCGATATCCGTCAGCTAAATCACAAATGAAAGACAAGAACGGAAGATTACACGCACAAATTGCGTGAATTTCTCTTGGGTAAGAAGCTAAGAATGGCGGAGTTAAGGTAGCGTATCGTCAATTCTCGTCGAGACCGAGTTGCGCCACTCGAGCCTATGGATTCTCCCGGGTTTCGATGCGGCGTGACTATGGTCGAGAAGTGTCCGAGACGATCCTCGGACCCATCAGAGGTGATCAGCAGACGTCGGATGCTCTCCCCACGAGGGGATGAGGATGTCTGATACCGGTGGTCGCCGGTGGCTCGCGCGAGTTTACGCCCCCGTCCTGCGTTACCGCGGCGATCCGGGACCGAACATCGGTGCCAGGGTTGATGTGCAACCCTCGAGGATGTCGCCGTTCCAAAGCGCATGCAGGAACTCGTTGACCGGAAGGATCTCGATGCCTTCGACGATGCGTGCGGCCGACTCGGTGCAGACGACGATTCGCCTCCGCAGTGCCGTCTCGTCGGCGATGCGCCGCAGGCCGGTGAGGTCGCGGCGGGTGACCGCGCCGGTGCCCTTCACCTCGATCGCCACCGCGTCGCCGATGACGAAGTCGACCTCTGATCCGTCCGTGGTACGCCAGAAGGTCAGGGCGTCCGGGGAGCGGTCGTAGGCCAGGCAGGCGCGCAGCTCGCAGAAGACGAGTTGCTCCAGGGCGCGGCCGAATGCCGGACTGCCAGCCTCGATTCGGGTCGTGTCCGACAGGACGTTGGCGACGCCGACGTCGAACAGGTAGAGCTTGGCGTGAGACGCCGGCTTGCGGCGGGGACGGCGGGGACGATATGGCTGCACGAGAGTGCCCAGGAGCGTGTCCTCCAGCACCTGGAAGTACTCGCGGACGGTGCGGGGCGGCACGGCAGCGTCCGCGGCCACGCGGTCGAATACGATTTGCTCGTTGCAGCTCAGGGCCGCCGCGGTGAGGAACCGCGAAAACCGGTCCACGCCGCGTACCAGTCCCTCGGCCTGGACCTCGATCTGCAGATAGGTGCCGCAGTAGGCGCGCAGGTCCTCGATCGGGTCGTCCGAGTAGTAGATCGAGGGGATGCCGCCGACGTTGATCGCGCGCATCAGGTCCCAGTCCGGCACCTCGGCGGACACGAACGGGAACAAGCTACGAATGCGTGCGCGGCCACCGAGCAGGTTGACGCCGCCGCGCCGGAGCTTCGCGGGGCTGCTGGCGGCCAGCACGAACCGGAATCCACGGCTCTCGATCAGGTCGTGGACTTCATCGAGCAGGCCGGGCAGCTTCTGAATCTCGTCGATGATCACCGGACCGGACGCGGGATCGATGGTCGCCAGCTCCTGGCGCAACCGGCCGGGGTCGCGCGAGAGGCGCAGGAACACCTCGCCTCGCAGCAGGTTGAACTGCGGCGACTCCGGGAATTGCTGTCCCAGGTAGGTGGTCTTGCCCGTCTGGCGCGGTCCGAACAGAAACACGGAGCGCGCACGCAGATCACGTCCGAGGTCGAGCCGCCGTGTGAGTGTCACGCGCGCAATGTATCAGCAGATGCCTTTTTCCGCAACTAAGATGCGGTAAAGTGCTGTTTTTCCGCAAGTGAGCTGCGGATTCCTCGGATGGCGGCTCCTCAGGCGTCGCGGACGTAGACGGCGAACAGGCGGGCGTCCTCGGCGCGGATGCCGCGGAAGTCCAGCTTCACCCGGTACGGGCCGAGCCGCGCCGGCACGGTCGCGCCGCCTGGCCACCGCACCGGCACGTCCAGCCCGTCGCTGCCGACGACGGCGGCGTCGCTGCCCGCGTAGCCGGCGATCGGGCGGAAACGCTCGTCAACCAGCTCGACGGCGATCTGTGCGTGTGGCCCCAGGCCGGTGACGTTGAGGCTCACCGCCGTGTCGCCGGTCGGCTCCAGCGCGCAGCTCAGGGCGTGCGGGGCCGGCAGCGACAGCAGCGTCTTCTCGCGGAAGACCGACAGGGAGCCGAGCCGGTCGCGCTCCCAGGTCGCCAGCCGCACGTCGCTGCCCGCCCACAGCTCGTACCAGAACAGGGTGCGGTCGCCGCGGTTGAGCATCCCCTGGCCCTGCATCAGCGCCGGCGCGCTGCCGGGTGCCAGGCCGGGCTCCTCCAGGGCCGGGATGAACAGGAAGTCCGGGACCGGCTCGCGGAAGTCCAGTGCGTCCTGGCTGACCAGCAGCCCCAGGTCCATGGTGATGAAGCGGCGGTTGCCGCTCGGCGTGCCGTGCCACATGCCGTACACGCCCACGATCACGTTGCCGCGGTCCCAGCAGCAGGTGCCCAGGTGCACCTCCTCGGCCGTGTTCCAGTTGTGCATCACCGGCCGCGGCGGCAGGTTGTCGCGCCGGAAGCCCAGCGCCGACGCTTGCGTCCAGTGCTCGAAGTCGTAGGACGCGAAGGTCACCAGCTTGCGCGCCCGGCCAAACTGCGAGCCGTGCCAGCCGAACTCGTCCTGGCCGTTGACGTAGTAGCAGCCGCCCCACCTGATCAGGCCGGCCATCTCCATCGGCGGGCCGACCGGGTTGAAGTCGGGCACCTCCCAGCGCAGCCCGTCGGCGCTGAAGGCGACCGCCAGTCCGTTTCCGTAGAGCCCCGACTCGATGCACATCTTGAAGCGCCGCGACGGGTCCGGATCGTCCGGGTCGTGGATGACCGGCGCCGCGCTGATGACCGGATCGCCGCCGAACAGGTCGACGATGTTGTTGTCGCGGCTGCCGCCGTACTCGACCAGGCCCAGCGACGGTTTCTCCCAGTTCTCGCCGTCCTGGCTGACGGCGTAGCAGATTCGCCGGCCGCCTTCGTCGAGCGATCCGCTGCTCTCGTACCACATGCGCAGCTCGCCATCGACCTCCGCGACCGCGCCGTAGTAGCGCACCCCGGCGTCGTCCGGGGCGCCCCGCGGGCCGCGGCCGACCACGATCGGGTTGGACTCGCCCGGCTCCTTGCCGGGGACCAGTTCCAGCTTCAGGCCGGTGGTGTAGCGGAGGCTGTACTCGTCGAAGGCGAACAGGACCGCCTCGGCGACCGGTCCGTTGGTGCTGCCGTTGCGTACCTCGATCACGGGCGAACCTCGCCTATACGCCGGCGGGAACGCCGAACGGCCGTCCCGCGATCACCGCCGGCATCGGCCAGACCGCGCCCTCGCGCACCGCGAACGTGTCGCCCAGCCCGCACAGCCACATGAACTGGCGGGCGGCGTCGCGCGAGCTGCGGTACTGCTCGCCGAAGCGGGGCTCCTCCAGCCAGTAGTTCGCGGTGGCGAAGTCGAAGTCGGGCTCGCGGATCCAGTCGCGCGTGGGCGGCGCGGTGCGGTGGTAGGTGGCGGTGAGCATGTGGCGCATGCCGGTGGCGGTCGCGTGGGCGCGCCGGTGCCACGTGGCGTAGGCGGTGAAGTAGATGCTGCCGGCCGGCGCGGTCGACTTCCAGGTGCCGCGGATCGAGTCGTAGTGGGCCATGAAGCGGACCTGGTTGGTGACGTGGTGGGAGCCGGGGACGAACTCGGTCGGCCCCATCTCCTCCGGGCAGGCGGTCGGGTAGTAGAACCACTTCAGCGTGTTCAGTTGCCCGTCGAACATGGAGCCGCCGTCGATGTGCCACTGGTTGGCCGCCACCGGGCTCGCCTCCCGGAACCAGGTGGCCCAGTTGGGCAGCGCGAAGTTGGCGCCCAGCAGCGAGCGCGCGGCACCTGCCGCCGCCGGGTTGCACAGCACCGACTCCACGAACCAGTCCTGCTCGGTGAAGGAGTGCATCTGGCGTCCGGCGCGGTCCCACTGCTCGTCCATGGCGGCGACCACCCGCTCGTTTACCTCGGGCGGCACGGCGGCTTCGATCATGTGGTAGCCGTTCTTGCAGAATTCGAGGACCTCCGTGTCGGTCAGCGTCGGCTCGCAATCGTGGGTCTGCATGGGGCCCGAGTATACTCGCTGCATGGCAGTCATTTCGCACGACATGGACAACTTCAACCTGGCGGTGAACACACACGTGGACCCGCGCCGCGCGGAGGCGGTGCCGATCGGCGCGGACCGCCAGCTCCTGGTGGACGACTTCTTCCTGGCCATGGGCCGCGGCCACGAGCAGTACCCGCGCAATATCGCCTGGACCCTGGGCAGCGTGGACAAGCACGGCGCGCCGCTGTTCGAGGGACAGGAGCCGTGGGAGGACAGCTCGGCCTGGGTGACCGTGCTGAAGGACGGGGGGCGCTACCGCATGTGGTACAACACCTACCATCCGGAGGCGCGCCGCGGCCTGTTCCTGAGCTACGCGGAGTCCGACGACGGCGTGGAGTTCACGCGCCGCGAGCTGGGCCTGGTCGAGGTGGCCGGCTCCACGCGCAACAACGTCGTCTTCGACGGCGGCCTGGCGGGCATCTCGCCGGAGTCGGGCAACGTCTTCATCGACCCCAACGCGCTCGACGGCGAGCGCTACAAGCTGATCTACACCGACTGGTGGGGGCCGGAGGTCCACGAGCTGCCGTTCACGCACAACGTGGGCATGCTGCGCGGCGCCGCTTCGCCCGACGGCCATTCCTGGACCCGCTACTACGACAACTTCCTGGGCAAGTACTGCGACTCGCAGAACAGCGCCTGCTGGGACCGGACCCTGGGCCGCTACGTCGCCTATCACCGCGCCATCGCCGAGCACGCGTCGCTGTCCGCCGGCGGGGTGCACATCCGCGGCGAGGGACGCGGCCGCGCGGTCGGCCGCCTGGAGTCGGTCGACTACCGCACCTGGGAGAGCACCGGCATCGCCCTGCAGGCCGACTTCCACGACACCATGGACACCGACATCTACAACAGCGCCTACGCGCGCTATCCGTACTCGCCCAACGTGCACTTCATGTTCCCGTCCTTCTACCGTCACTACGAGGGGACCTTCGAGGCGCAGGTCTGCACCAGCCGCGACAACAGAAACTGGTTCCGCGCAAACCGCGACACGTTCGTCCCGCTTGGGGCGCCCGGCGAGTACGATTGCTTCATCGTGTCGGTCGCCCCCGGCTTCGTGGCCATCGACGACGACACGCTGGCGCTCTACTACCGCTCGGGCGACGGCCCGCACGGCGGCTCCAAGCCGATCGAGCTGGGCTACCAGTCACGGAGCCGCGTGAGCCGCGTCACCTTCAAGCGCGACCGCATCATCGGCATCGAGGCAGGCTCGGATCGGGGCCAGTTCATCACCCGGCCGCTGACGTTCACCGGGTCGCAGTTGCAGATGAACCTGGAGACGCTGGGGCCGGAGGCGGAGCTGACCGCGCAGCTCGTGTCCGTGGAATCGGGCGAGCCGGTCGAAGGGTACGGCTTCGGGGACTGCCGGCCGCTGCGCGCCGACGCGCTCGACGGCGTGATCGGCTGGGGCGGCCGCGACCGGCTGCCGGCCGAGCTTGCGGGCCGGCCGGTGCGGCTCCACGTGCGGCTGCGCTCCGCCCGGCTGTACGCGTTCCAGTTCGCCGCCTGAGCGCCGGCCGGGCCGCGGAATCTGCTATCGTCGCCCCAGTATCGTCGCCTGCGGCTCCGCTCCTGGCCCATCCCCACCTTTACGCCTGAGTCTGTCGGACTTGCTGCTTACGCGGCAGTTCGACAGACTCAGGCGGGTATGGAGCGCATTGTCGATACGCACTGCCACTTCTGGTGGCGGGAAACGAACAGCTGGCTCGACTCCGACTGGGAGATCCTCTACCAGGACTACACGCCGGTCGAGCACCAGGCCGCCTCCCGGCCGGTCGGGGTGACCCGCTGCGTGATTGTCGAGGCCGGCGACACCGACGTCGACAACCAGACCATCATCGACTTCGCCGCGGAGTTCGACTTCGTCGGCGGCCTGATCCTGCGCGCCGATCTGGACGACCCCGGCCTGGGGCACAAGCTCGACGCGTGGCAGGAGCTGCCCAAGTTCCGCGGCATGCGCATGAACTTCGAAGCCCATCCGGATCCCGGCATCGCCACCAGGCCGGCGGTGATCGAGGGCCTCCGCGAGCTGGCGCGGCGCGGGCTCATCCACGACTTCCTGCCGCTGGTGCGTCACCTGGACGGCATCGCCACCGCAATCGAGCAGGTGCCGGACCTCAAGTGCATCATCGAGCACTACGGCAAGCCCGACTTCGACGGCACGCTGGAGCCGGCCTGGGAGCAGGCGATGCGCCGCATCGCACGCGACACGGGCGCGTTCTGCAAGCTGTCGCTGTCGCCGCAGGTGACCCGCATTCAGGAGTATCTCGACAATCCCAAGCGGGGCTGGCCGATCGAGGCGATGCGCCAGTACACCTCGCTCTACCTGGAGGAGCTGGGACCCGACCGGCTGATCTGGGGCAGCGACTGGCCGGTGGCACTGCTCACCACCGACTACGCGGGCATGCTCGCCACCCACCGCGAGCTGCTCGGCCCCCTGGACCCGGAGGTGGAGGTCAAGCTGTTCCGCACCAATGCGGAGGCGTTCTACAACGTAACCGCGTAGCCGATTATCGAGGCTGACCGTCTTGATAGCCGGATTCATCATGAAAAATGCATTGTCATCTGTGGATTTTCATGGTATGACTTCGTCCGGTGATTGATCGGGCCGCCCTGCAGACGGTCAGACACGCGCTTTCCCGCACTCCGGTCGTCGCCGTCGTGGGCCCGCGGCAGTGCGGAAAGACGACTCTGGCGCGTCAGATCGTTCCTGCCGGGTCGCCCGGCTACTTCGACCTCGAAGACCCGCTCGACCTCGCCCGCCTGGACCAGCCGGTGACGGCGCTGCAGTCCGTTTCGGGCGTCGCCGTCATCGATGAAGTGCAGCGCCGGCACGACCTGTTCCCGATCCTGCGGGTCCTGGTCGACGGAGACGACAGGCGCCGGTTCCTGATCCTCGGCAGTGCCGGGCCTGACCTGTTGCGTCAGGCGTCCGAGTCGCTGGCCGGCCGGATCGAGTACATCGAGCTCACCGGGTTCCAGCCGATCGAGATCGACGCGGACAGGTTGTCCGATCTTTGGTGCCGGGGCGGATTCCCCCGCTCGTTTCTCGCGGCCGACGATGCCGACAGCGCGGCGTGGCGGCGTGCGTTCCTCCGCTCGTTCGTGGAGCGAGATCTTCCGCACTTCGGCGCCGAAGTGCCGTCGCCGACGGTTCACCGGCTGCTGGCCATGCTCGCCCATTACCACGGTCAGATCGTCAACGTCGCCGAGTTGGCGAACGCGTTGCAGATCGGCCAGGGGACCGTCCGCCGGTACCTGGACCTGTTGGAGCAGCTCTTCCTGATCCGCCAGTTGAGGCCCTGGCACGAGAACCTGCGCAAGCGCCAGGTCAAGCGGCCGAAGCTCTATTTCCGCGATGCCGGCCTGTACCATCACTTGCTCGGCATCGGCACGATGGATGAGTTGCATCGCCATCCCAAGATCGGCGCTTCGTGGGAAGGCTTCATGATCGAGAAGATCGCGTTCGAGGCCGAGCCGGATCAGCTCCACTTCTGGGCGACCCACAACGGCGCCGAGCTCGACGTGCTGATGATGGTCCGCGGCAAGCGGATCGGCGTGGAGATCAAGCGGGTCGACGCGCCGCGGCGTACTCCCTCGATGACGATCGCGTGCCGGGACCTGTCGCTGGACGCTCTCGACGTGGTGTATCCGGGACCAATGCGCTACGCGATAGGCGACCGCATCACCGCCGTCCCCGCACGCGAGCGGTATCAGCTCCCTGCGACTCCTGCTGCTCCTGCACCTGCCAGAGGCTGAGGCTCAGGGAGGGGGGAACCTCGACGTTGTCGAAGGAGATCATCTCGTCCTCGGCGATGTCGGCCGTGGCGACCGCGCCGTGGGTGAGCGCCATCGGCACCAGATTCTCCGCGCGCGCGGCGTCGTGCCGTTCGGCCATGCCGTAGACGGTGTAACCGCCTTCGCCGTCGAGCGTCTCCCCGGCCCGTAGCGGGCGCTTGGCGGCGGCCACCACCTCCGCGGCGCGGCAGGTGGGGGCGCCCACGTCGTCGCCCAGCACCGCCATGCGCGCCAGCCCGAGCGGCATCTCGTGTCCGACGAAGTGCTGCGGCCGGTAGATCATCGCGTAGCCGGAACGCTTGCCGATGATCATGCCGGTGATGTCGCCGTAGGAGGCGAGCGATTCGTTGACCTCACGCGTCGGTCCGTCGATCACGGCGAACAGGCCTCCGCGGATGGAGCGCTCCACGAAGGTGTCGTCCGGATGGATCGCGCTGACCGCCTCGACTACGCCCTCCCGGTTCAGGATGCCGCCCTTCTCTTTCGAGGCGAGCACGTCCGGGATCTCGCGCAGGTCGGCGGTCGGGAAGTGCAGCCCGCGCACGTCGGGCTGCAGCCCGGTCATGTTGGCCAGCGCCACCACCTCGATCGAGTGCTTGGTGCCGTCCAGGAACGACCCGAACATCTGCGCATTGTAGTCCTTGCCGGTGAAGCCGTAGACGCCCGGCACGTCATCCGGGTTCATCTTGCGGAAACTCCGCGTGAAGCGCGTGCCCTTGCCGGCCGCCACCAGGCGGAAGCCGAGCGTGCGAGCCCAGTCGCAGAGCTCGGCGGCGAGCGCCGGCTCGTCGCCGTAGGCCAGGCTGTAGATCACCCCGGCGGCCTGGGCGAGCCTGCGCAGGTGGTAGCCTACCAGCACGTCGGCCTCGACCGTTACCATGGCCAGGTGCTTGCGGGCCAGGATCGCTCGGTAGGCGTGGCGCACTCCCACCTCGACCAGTCCGGTCGCCTCGATGACGATGTCGACGGGGCTGTCGATCAGCGCCCCTGCATCGGCGGTGACTACCGGCGTGCCGGCGGCCACGGCATCGGCGACCTGATCGGCCGAGGAGGCCCGCAACGGTTCGTCGTCAGCTCCCGCACCCAGCACCGTGGCGGCCGCCTCCACGCGCAGGTCGGCGATCACCGCCAGCCGCATGCCGGGCATGTGCCGGATCTGGCCGGCGATCTGGGAGCCGAAGGTGCCGATGCCGATCAGCCCGATCCTGACCGGAGTTCCCTGTCGCTCGCGCGCGACCATGCGCTCGTACAGCATGCGGGCGAGGGTAGTGGCACCGCCGCGCCGTCAGCAAGCGGACCGGCATGACGAGGCGTCCGTTCGGAGTTCTGGGCGAGGTGAGCGCGCTCACCCTGGGCGGCGCGGGCCTGATGGGCGGCTGGGGGCACGCTCCCGACCTGGACGAGGCGGTCGCCACCATCCGCGCCGCGGTCGATGCCGGCGTCGACCATATCGACGTTGCGCCGGGCTACGGCGACGGCGGCGCCGAACGGGCGGTGGGCGCCACGTTCGGCGGAGAGCTGCCGGCCGGGGTGCGGATCTCGACCAAGGTGCCGCTGGACCGGCAGCCGCCTGGAGCCGCGCCCGGACTGATCGAGCGCAGCCTGAACGCCAGCCTGGAGCGCCTGCGGCTGCCGCGCGTCGATCTGCTGCTCACCCACTGCTGGCTTCTGCCTGACGGAGAGGAAGGTGCCGGCCGTTCGGGAGTGCCGTTCCGGGACTACGTGCAGGAGGTGCGACCGGCGCTCGAGCGGCTCGTGGCGGACGGCCGCATCGGCGCATGGGGCATCAGCGGCATCGGCGCACCCGTGACCGTGCAGCAGGCGCTGCTGGCGCGTCCCCGGCCCGCGGCCGTGCAGGCGATCGCCAACGTGCTGAGCTCGGCCGGCGAGGAGGTGCCGTTCCGCGGCCCCTCGACCGGATCGATCGCGGTCGCGGTCGCCGCAGCCGGCGTTCCCGTGATCGGCATCCGCGCGGTCGGCCGCGGCGCGCTGGCCGACGTGCTCGACAAGCAGGTCGACGACGATCATCCCATCGCCGTCGACTACCGGCGCGCGGCCGGTCTCCGAAGTCTGGCACGGGCGCGTGGCGTACCGGCGGCCCGCTTGGCCTACCGGTACGCCCTGTCGCTCCCGGAGGTGGCAACGGTCGCGATCGGCGTGCGCAACCGCGCCGAGCTGGCGGACGCGCTCGCCGCCGAACGTGACGGCGTGCTGGACGCCGCGGACACGCTGTCATTGCGCGACGCATGTCGCCACCATGGCAGCGGTGAGGTGACTTCGGAATGAGCAAGACGATGGTGCTGGCGGTGATCGGCGGCGGCAGCTCGCAGTGGATGATCTCGCTGATGAAGGACGTCTACCTGCTGGACGCGGTGGACGGTGGCGAGATCCGGCTGGTGGACCCGGACCGCGGCGGGGCGCAGGCGGTGGCGTCCATGCTGGCCCGCTTCAACGCGAAGCGCGGCAAGGACTACCGAATCTCGGTGTGCGACGAACGGGCGGAGGCGCTCGGCGGCGCCGATTTCGTGATGACCACCTTCAGCCCCGGCAGCATGGACGCCTTCGAGTACGACCTGGAGATCCCCATTCGCTATGGCATCCGCCAGCCGGTCTCCATGACGGTCGGTCCCGCCGGCATCTCGGCGGCCCTGCGCACCGTGCCGGTCGCCGCGGAGGTCGTGGAGGACATGGAGCGACACTGCCCGGGCGCCTGGCTGCTGAACGTCACCAATCCCATGAGCGCCGTGACGCGGGCCATGAACCTGGCCGCCGACAGCGTGCACGTGGTGGGACTCTGCCACGAGTTCCATGCGTTCCCGGCCCTGGCCGCCGCCATCCTGGACCTGCACCCGCCGGCGGAGCTCAACGTGGTCGAGCAACTCTACCGGTGGCTGCCGGAGCAGGGGCTGCGCTACACCGTGGCCGGCATCAACCACTTCATCTGGATCATTGGGGCCGAGCTGAACGGCCGCGACGTGCTGCCGGACATCCGCCGCTTCGCGCGCGAGCACCGCGACCTTGCGCCGGCCGGCGCGCCGTACAGCCTGAGCAACCGGCACGCCGCCAAGCTGGCGCTGTGCCGGACCTTCGGCTACCTGCCGCTGGCCGGCGACCGCCACCTGGTGGAGTTCTGGCCGCACCTGTGCAATGTGCGCAACGGCTACGCCATGCGCTACGCGGTAGAGAAGACGACGGTCGACTCGCGCCGCCACCGCCGCGAACAGAACCGCGCGCGCGTGCAGCGCATCGCCGCCGGCACGGAGGAGATGGACTGGATCCGCAGCGGCGAGGAGATGACCGAGGTCATGCACGCCATCCTCACCGGCGGCAGCACCACGGCCATCCTCAACCTGCCCAACCGGGGACAGGTGGAGAACCTCCCGCGCGACGCCATCGTGGAAACCTTGGCGACGGTCGCGGGCAGGGAGATTCGCCCGGAGCGGTGCGGGGAGCTTCCCGGCGCGGTGGGCTCGCTCTGCCGGCTGCACGTCGACGTGCAGGAGATGACCGTGCAGGCGGCGCTACGGGGCGACCGCGAGTTGTTGGTGGAGGCGCTGTCGCTGGACCCGATGTGCGCCGGTGCCGACTTCGCCGAGATCGGCGAACTGGCCGACGAGCTGCTGGCTGCCAACCATCGCTGGCTACCGCGCTTCTTCGCCTCCTGAGCACGCAGTAGCGGGGTTGCCGAGTGGAATAGAACATGTATGCTTTGCACGGCCAGATTGGCAATTCTTTTATTTCTGAGAGGGTTTCGATGACAAGGAAGATTTCGCTGTGCGTGGCAGCGGCCGCTGCTTTCGTGCTGGTGCTGAGTGGCTGCACCAGGGCGGTACCGACGCCCGATGTCGGGTACGCGATGTACTGGTGGAACTCGCTGAACGGTGACCAGATGGTGGCGGCGCTGTACGGCGACACGGCTACCGCGGGGCAGGACGTCGCGGCGCGGAAGATGTACGCCGATCTGGATGCGGACACCAAGGCCAGGGTCGATCTGGCTGCGACCGAGATCAACGGCCACGGCGACTTCAGTACCGTCGGTGACTGGTGGGAGTCGCTGAACTGCCGGGAGATGAACATCGCGGCGGGTTACGGCAATACGCACAATCCGATGAGCCCGTACTGCCGGCACTATCCGGGCTCGGACTTCCCGGCGGACAAGATTCTCAGTGGGGACGCGCTGGTGCATGTCAACCACGTCGGCAGGGCGTTGCTGGGTATGGGGATGCCCCTGAGTATTCCCAGGGTTCTCACGGACGTCGCAGAGCGCTGGTGGAACGTGCTGGACGGTCCGCAGATGGTCGCGGCGCTGTACGGCGACATGGCCACGATGGAGCAGGCAATGGCGGCGAAGCGGATGTTCAAGGACCTGGATGCCGCCACCGTGGTGAAGGTGCTCATGGCGGCGGACGAGATCAACGGCTACATGAGCTTCTCCAGCGTTGGCGCGTGGTGGGAGTCGCTGAACTGCCAGAAGATGAACATCGCGGCGGGTTACGGCAATACGCACAATCCCATGAGCCCGTACTGCGCGCACTATCCGGGCTCGGACTTCCCGCCGGAGAAGATCCTCGGCGACGACGCGCTGTACCACGTCAACATGGTCGGCATGGAATTGCTGGGTCGTGACGACCCCGGCACGTACCCGCCCGAAGACGAGGGCTGATCAGTAGCGCACGACGAGTTGCGCGAACACGTTGTCCTTGGCGTCGTCCCGGCCGAGCAGGCCGGAGGCGTTGCCGGGGACCCACTCGAACCAGAGGTTGGCGCCGGCGGCGGCCGAGACATGGTCGCTCAGGCGCAGCCCGACGCGCGGCGCCAGATGCAGCGCCTCTTCGGTGATGCCCCAGGCGCCGATCATGCCGACGCTCAGCGCTTCCCGGAACAGGCTGGTGTCCGCCCGCGCCACCACGTACACCGTCGACGGGTCCTCCTGGAGCATGTAGAAGTCGCGGAGTTCGGCGACGACGTTCTCCACGAGCGGGCTGAACTCCGACTTCCGCTCCGCGTCCGGGTGCAGGATCAGGCGGTGATACAGGCCGGCCGACACGTTGAACGGCTGCCAGCCGATGGAGACGGCGCGGTCTGCCTGCACGGCGTAGAGGATCTCCGGGCGCTTGACGTCGATGCGCGTGCCGTCCGCGTTCTCGGTCAGCTTGAGACCGGCGTCGGCGGACAGCACGAACCCGGCCAGGGCCGCGCTGGCGCCGACGCCGAAGTTGTGGGCGCGGTTGTAGCCGGGCACCACGACGCCTCTGACGGCGTAATGGGTTTCGCCGTCCACCGTGCGGGGCGTCTCCCGGATCCCGCTCAGGTCGAAGTCCGGCGTCTGATCGCGGAAGAACGAGTAGGTGACCTGCGCGTCCACGGCGAACGACGTGTAGGACAGGGCCGCGTGCGCGGAGTGCGCCCACTCCGAGAACAGGGGCACCCGCGGGTTCTCGAACCGTGCGTCGATGTCGTAGTTGAGGACGGTCAGGTCGAAGTCCAGCTCGGCGATGCCGATCAGGTCGGGGGCCAGGAACGGCACGTAGACCAGTTCCAGGCTCAGCGCGTCGTCCAGGTAGGCGGTGACGTGGACCATGGGATCGGCCAGCGGGCTCTCGAACGCGTCGCCCAGGCCCAGCGTGGCGGTGTTGGTGCGGTTGACCACGTCCAAGGGGCTCAGCAGATCGATCTTGCCCCAGTGCACGAACTTCTGGCCCACGTCGACGTCGAAGGCGTACGTGCGCAGCGTCACGTACGCCTGGCGGACGATGAACTCGGGGTCGATCACCAACACACGGCCGGTGTTCTGCACGAGTGCGGTCTCCGGCACCGCTTCGTGCGCGCCGACCTGGGCGAAGGCGTAGACCTCCGCGAACGCCGCCAGATCTCCGGTGGCATTGGCCACCTCCACCTGCGCGTCCGCGGTCAGCCGCAGCCGCTCTTGGGTGTAGCCGAGATCCCCGGCCACCATCTCGTAGGCGTCGAGTTGCACGAAGCCCCTCACCGCCACGTCCCATTCGTCCGTGTCGGCGTGCGCCGCCGTGGCCAGCCCGGCCAACAGCGCGATCGGGAGAAGCACGCCCCCGATCGATCCCCGTGGCAGTCTCATTGCCGTTGCAGGTAGCGGTGCGTGAAGTAGCGGTCGGGGATGTCGTCCGTGAACGACAGCCGTTCGGCGACGATCTCCGAGACGTGGCCGGTCTGGTGGTTGTGCATGCGTGCCCGTGACGGGTAGGCCAGTCCGTCCTCCCGGTACAGCT
Source organism: Spirochaetia bacterium (assembly GCA_965208175.1). GTDB lineage: Bacteria > Spirochaetota > Spirochaetia > SZUA-6 > Bin103 > CATQHW01. The sequence goes on from CBDBOG010000003.1 coordinate 2,465,926, forward strand.
CCAGCACCGTCAGCTCCTTGAGCAGGTCGCCGGCCAGGTCGTAGAAGAGGATTCGCTCGGCCACAAAGTCGTCCTTGCGGATGTAGTGCTCCTCGCGCGAGTAGCCGAACTCGCGCTGCAACTCCGGCGTCCTGCCTCGCATGTCGAGGACGTGGTAGTCGTCGCTGCCGGGCGCGTCCTCCAGCAGGGTGTGGACGTACTCCGCGTCGTCGCGGCTGATCAGGTCGCGGAACGTGAAGTCGCTGCCCATGAAGTAGCCGCCGCCGGCGGTGCTCAGGTCGACCCGCTTGACCCTGCCCACGGCCGGCAGGTAGAGCCACATGCTGTCCTCTCCCCGGTTGATGTTGGAGTGCACCAGCAGCGCCGTGCCGCGCACGTTGGGCGGGAAGGTGAACACGAACAGCCGGTCCTCACGCTCCGGAGAACGCCGTTTCTGGTATGCGGTGACGCGGGTCACCCGCCGGTCTCCGCCGGGGGAGATGACGGTCAGAGTCAGCTCGCCGCTCAGGTTCGGGATCCGGGTGAGGGCGCCGGACTGTTCCAGGATCTGCTCGACGTCCTGGGCGGACAACGGCGCCGCCATCGCCAGAAGTACGGCGAGCGTCAGGGTCAGCGGGATCGCGAGCAGGCGGCGGCGGGCGTTCACGGGTTCCTCCCTTGGCGTGCGGGCAAATCCCACGTCGCGATGAACAGGCTCAGGACGAAGGCGCCCGCGATGGCGGCGGCGATCATCATACCGAAGTGGACGGCGCCCGCGAACGAAGAGACCGCCAGACTCAGGAACGCGACCACGGAGGTCAGGAAGCTCATGAACACCGGCACGCCGCTGCCGCGCGCCACGGCGATCGCCAGCCGGACATGGTCGGTTGTTCCGGACTCCGTCCGCCGCGCCGCCGGGGAGCGGCGCAGCGCGTTGATCACGTGGATGGTGTAGTCGACCGTCAGCCCCAGGGTGACCGCGATCGCGATCACGGTGTAGTCGTCGAGGTGGACGCCGAACAGGGGCGCGGCCCCGGCCACGGCCAGCAGGATCACGCAGGGGGGCAGCAGGCTGAGCGCGGCGAGCTTCAGGTCCCGGAACGCCGCCAGCACCGTGAGGAAGATGAGCAGCGCGCCGCTGCCGAAGGTGCGCAGCCAGCCGTTGTTCAGCCGCGCCGCGTGACCGAGCAGGTCCTGCACCGGGCCCGTGACCCGCAGCGTCCATCCGTCGGGCAGCTCGGCGCGGAGCGCGTCAACCAGGTCCCGGAAACCGATCAGCGTCTCGAAGTCGCGGTAACGGAGGATGCCGTGCACGCGTGCCACGCTGAAGTCCGCGTCGGTGAGCGCGTCGTAGGCGGCCGGGTTGGCCGAGGCGGCGAAGAACAGCAGGTACTGCGAGACCAGCCGCTCGAAGGCGGCGGGGTCGGCCTCGTCCGGCAGCCGCCGGGACTCCGGCTCGCCGTCGGTGAAGTACGAGTTGATGCGCTCGATCACCGTCAGCAGCGACTGGTGATGGCCGATCTCACCGCTCCGGGCCAGCGACCGGTGGACGCCCGCGAGCCGTTCCAGCGGTGCGCGCCGCACGAACGCATTCGGCTTCCCGGCGTCCAGCTCGATCGCGAACGGCACGGTGCCGGCGAACTTGCCGTTGAAGATCCGTTCCGCCTGCACGATCGTCGACGCTTCCGGAAGCTGGTGCAGCGGGTACGGTTCCGGGCGGAGCCGGGGCAGATTCAGCGCCGCCAGTCCCGCGATCACGGCCAGGATCAACGCTGCCGCGCCCCGGCGGCGGGCGAGCGCCAGAACCAGGATCACCAGCACCCGGCGGATGCGCCGCGTGGTCAGGCGCGGCACGCGGAGTGCGCTGCCGCGGGCGGGGCCGAACGCCGGCACCCACCAGAGCGCCAGCAGGAGCGCAGCCACCGCCCCGGCGCTGACCGTCACGCCGACGAACCGGTGGGAACCGCTGCCCAGGCCGACCAGGCTGAGAAAGCCGATCACGGTGGTGGCCGCGGTCAGCGCCAGCGGCAGCCCCAGGTAGGCGCGGGCGGCGCGCGCCGAACCGTCTCCGACGGTGCCCAGGTGGTAGCCCGAGTGGATGGCGTAGTCGCTGAGCAGCCCGCCGGCGAACACCGGCAGCAGGACCAGGAGTGGAGTTGCGGCCGCGCCCAGGAGCGTGAACACCGCGTAGCCGATGCCGGCTGCCGAGGCGGTCGCGGCCAGGGCCAGCAGCACGCCGCGCGCGGTGCCGAACGTCAGCAGGAAGACGGCGGCGGTCAGGACGCCCGCGAACGGCAGCAAGGCACGCACATCGCGGGTCATCAGCCGGGCGACCATGACGGCGATCGGGCGCAGCCCGGTGAAGTGGACGGCGACGTCTTCCCCCGCGAGGGTGCGTTGCAGCTCCTCCAGGCGGGCCACCAGCTCCTCCGGCGGCAGGCGGGAACCCGGCTCCAGGTAGAACGCCACGGTGCGGAGGTCGGCACTCCAGTACGGATGGATCTCCGGAAACAGGGGGTAGACGAGGCGGAGCTCCTCCGCCGCCGTGGGGTCGTAGGCTTCCACCAGGTCGGGCGGCACGAACGGCCGCGCCGAGATGTCGTCGGCCGTGGCGCTGACCACGGTGGCGCGCAGCGGCGACGAGTAGCCGCGGACTCCCTCCAGGCCGCGGATGAATGCGTCCACGCGGGCGATCACGCTCAGGTTCGCCTGCTCCAGCCCGTCGCCGCCGCGCGCGGACAGGTCGACGGCTACGGCGACGACGTTCTCGCCCTGTGAAGGCAGGCGCGCCGCGTTATCCGGACCGGGAACCGCTTCCACTCCGCTTTCGCCCCCCGGCCGCCAGACGGTGAGCGCTATCACCAGCCCTGCGGCGCAGAGAGGCAAGAGCGCCCGCGCACCGATCTGGATGGCGGGGCGGATTGTGGCTGGTGTGGGTTTGGTCATGTGCTTGGTGGTCCTGTGTCGTCTGCGCTCACCATGGTACTACTTCCCACCCAGTGTTCCTCGCCCGCGGCTACCGTGGATCGGCTCTCGGACTCCCTGCGTCCGTTATCCCTACCGGTAGCTTCATCTCCTCTGATTCCATCGCTCCTTACGATCAAGGTTAATGTCACGACGTACGAATGAGCATCGTTTGCCGCCTTAGCCTAGCCCGCGTGCGGGCTAGGAGTCTGTCGGATTTGACCGACCGAGGCGGCGAAGGGCGAAGGCGGGCTGGGCGGGCGAGTACATGGTAGGCAGGTAGAGGCATCGTGGCGATCGGAGTAAGCTGGCGCAAGCGGTAAACACCACGCACCGAGGGTCTATGTCAGGCGAATTTCGAACCATCGATCGCGACACGCCGATGCTCATGCCGGCGTCGATTCAAGAGTGGCTGCCGGAACAGCATCTGGCGCGCTTCGTCGTAGAAATCGTCGATCAGCTTGATCTGAGCGAGTTGACCAGCCGCTACGGAGGCGGCGGCAAGCAGGCGTATCATCCGGCGCTGCTGGTGGCGCTGTTGTTCTACGGGTACGCGACCGGAGTGTTCTCCAGCCGCAAGCTGGAGCAGGCGACCTACGATTCGGTGGCGTTCCGGTACATCACCGCCGACCGGCATCCGGACCATGACACGATTGCGAACTTCCGCAAGCGGTTTCTGGATGAACTGGAGGGGCTGTTCAAGCAGATCCTGGTGCTGGCGTCGGCCATGGGAGTGATGAAGCTGGGAGCGGTGAGCCTGGACGGGAGCAAGATTCAGGGCAACGCGAGCAAGCACAAGGCGATGAGCTGGGGGCATGCCAACGACGTGGAGAAGCAGTTGGAGGGCGAGGTGCAACGGCTGCTTGAACTGGCCGAGGGAGCTGACAGCGAGACGCCCGAGCAGCAGCAGGTGGAGCTGGACATCCCGGCAGAGTTGCAGCGGCGCCAGGAGCGGCTGGCAGCGATCCAGGAAGCGAAGACGAAGATCGAGGAGCGGGCGCAGGAGCGGCACGCGGCCGAGCGGGCGGAGTACGAAGCGAAGATGCAGCGGCGTGAGCAACGCGAGGCGCAGACCGGCAAGAAGGCGGGAGGGCGCCCACCACAGGAGCCGCAGGCAGGACCGAAGGACAAGGATCAGGTGAACTTCACCGACGAACAGTCGCGCATCATGCCGGCGTCGGGCGGCGCGTTCGTGCAGGGCTACAACGCGCAGGCGGCGGTGGAGCACGACAGTCACTTGGTGGTGGGCAACCACGTCAGCCAAGCGACCAACGACAAGCAGGAAGTACAGCCGGCGCTGAACGAGTTGGAGAAGGTAGCCGAGGAGTTGGGCAAGCCGCAGGCGTTGGTGGCGGATGCCGGGTATCACAGCAAAGAGAACGTGGAGCGCTGCGCGGCACAGGGGATCGAGCCGTATATCGCCGGCAGCCGAGAAGCCCACAATCAGCCGTTGGAACAGCGCATGCAAGCGCCGGCAGAGTGTCCTGCGGATGCGGATGCGGTCACGGCGATGGAGCATCGCCTCAAGACGGCTGCCGGGAAGGCGATCTACGGCAAGCGCAAGTCGACGGTGGAGACGGTATTCGGGGTGATCAAGGAGGTGCTGGGATTCCGGCGTTTTCATCTGCGTGGGCTGCAGGCAGTGCGGGGAGAATGGAATCTGGTGTGCACGGCGTGGAATCTGAAGCGGCTGTATGTTCTGGCAGCGTGATCGCACGCTGATGAGAACCGGACCATGGGCCAGGAATTGGCGCCAGCGATGAAATTGTGGTGAGCATTCCGGGATTCTGCCCACATCCGTTACGTCCGCAGCCTCTGGTGGCCGCGAACCAGAGCGTCGGCGGCGTCATCGCCGGCTATGTCACCGCCGGTCCGGATGCATGAATCCGACAGACTCCTAGGCTAAGGTTGACATCGATCGTCAATCCGGTGGTAACTTGACCTGAGCGACATCGAGATCGAACGAGCTATGCAATCAGCGCTTCCGACCGAAATGGATTCCAGAGGGTCGGTTCTGTTTCTCGGTTCCGGATTCTCGCGGATGGCCACGAACATCCGTGGTACGAATCTACCAACCGGGAGCGAGCTGCGAGAGCAATTCGCCAGGCTTCTGGGCGTCGACACCGACGCTTACGATTTGCCGACGTTGGCCGATGCGGTCCATGCGGACGAGAATGTCAGCCTCTATGACATCCTCTACGAGACGTTCACTGTTGCCCGTCTGGCGCCGAGTCAGGAGGCGCTCCTGCGGCTACCCTGGTTCCGGATTTATACTACGAACTACGATGACTCCTTGGAGTTGTTCTACCACCGGACCCGCAAGCAAATGCAGAGCTTCAGCTATCATCAGGAGAAGCCTCGAAAGATCCCGTTCGGCACCGTCGTCCACCTGCACGGCATGATTCGCGAGATCACGCGAGACAACGTGCTCGATCAGTTGATCTTGAACGAAGAGGCATATGTCAGGCGGCATTTCGAAACCTCGCTTTGGTATGATGAGTTCGTTCGGGATCTCAAGGTCTGCAGTGCCTGCTACTTTGTTGGCTATAGTCTCAAGGACTATCATATTTCATCGATTCTCCTGCAGAAGCCCGTCCTTCGCGAAAAGACGTTCTTCATTACGGAGAAACAACATGACAGAATAGCGACCAGTAGCATGCGCCGATACGGACACGTCGTGCCGATCGGCATGGAGGAATTCAGCGAAGTCTGCCGGACGCTGCCAGCTCCCGTGCTCAATTACAGCCCGCATTCGTTGAGGTTCTTCGCCTACCTCGATCCGCTCAAGGACAAGAAGGCGCTTGCGCCGCCTACGGCGATCGAAGTCCTGAATCTCCTTAGATACGGGACCTTCGACTATCAGCGGTGCATGTCCACGCTGCCGAGGGCGGAGTACGTTGTCCCCCGACAGGTCGTAGCCGAGGAAGCGGCCGAGAAGCTGGATGAAGCTCGATGTCTGCTCGTTCACTCGAGAATCGGGAACGGCAAGACGACGTTCCTTTACATTTTGGGCTACCGGTTGTTGGAGGCTGGATATCAGTGTTTTTGGTGCAAGGCGCATCATCCTGACCTGCAATCGTTTCATCCGCATCTTCAGCGTGACATCCAGACGCTCAAGAGCCTCGATCAGCCGGTCATCATCTTCGACGCCTACGACATGGCAGTCGAGTTGGCCGACGCAGTCGCGGAGTCAGTTCCTAATGCGAAGTTCATCGTTGCGGTTCGCACGGGCGTGCACAGCGTACGCTCGCACGAGATCCTCTCGAAACTGCCGATGCCTCTGGATCGCATCAATCTGAATGGGATTCAGGATGACGACGTGCGGAACTTCGGGATTCTCTTGGAACGCATTGGGGTATCCGGCAGAGAACAGAGGAGAGTTGTCAGGAACAAGAACGACTTTCGCGATGTCATGCTCGCTCTGTTCGACAATGCTACGGTCAAGGACGGCATCGTCCAGGCTCTGAGACCGCTGCTCGACGACGTGGAATACAAGAGAGTCTTTATCGTCAGCCACCTTCTCAAGTGGGTCGACCAGGAAGCTGACGATGCGCTCCTGCGCGTCGTGACCGGGAGCGACCCATATGTGCACATCAATCGCTATGCCGATGTATCGGCGGATATATTCGTGCTCGACGATGACAACTTTCGTGTTCGGTCGTCGATCCTCTCCGAGTATCTGATAAAGATCTACTTGACTACCGATGAGGTGGTTTCGTGGGTCTACAGGATTGTTGTCGAGGCGGTCAAGAGAAAGCGGGAGAGGGGGAATCGGACGATACTGCGAAGGCTGATGCGCTTTTCGACGTTATATCAGGCATTTCGCAAGGACGTAAGGCGCCTCGAATCGCTGACAGATCTGTTCGAGCGGTGGCGGCGCAACGACCTGATGAATAGAGAACCACTCTTCTGGCTGCAGTACGCGATCCTGATGACGGAGGCCAATGACCTGGAGGTAGCGGAGTCGTTTATCGAGACGGCATACAGTCGCGCTGAAGATATACCTGGTTTCAGGACATATCAGATCGACACCTATGCACTTCGCCTGCTATTGATCGCTGAGATGCGGTCACGAGAACCGGGTGAGATCAGGCGTTTCGATCGGATCATGGAGAAGATGGAGCAGGTTCGTTCGATGATCGGAGAAGAGAGTTATCGGTGGCATGCGGTGCAGGTGTTTGAGGAAGTGGAACCTTTTGTCGCGCTCCGCGCGAGTTCGATGTCCAACGGTGAGCAGGTCGCCTTGGTGTACCAGTTGAGGCTCTTTCTGCAGAAGCTGGAGCTGTTGTCCATGGACGCACGCGAGGAAACGGGAGCTGACAGGATCGCGAGGAAAGTGGAGACATCGATAGGCGTTGTTCTGAACAGCAAGCCGCGTTCTCCGTAACGCGGGTCTGTTGGGGCTCAGCAGATCAGGCCGCGCTTCGCTCCCGCGCCGTGCGCGACCGGGTTCTCGCCGATCCAGCGTTCGTCCACCGGCTCGCCGGCGCGCTGGTAGCGCGTGTCGGAAGAGACGCGCACGCGGTCGGTGTGGTTGTCCCCGGCGGAGTGCATGGTGTGCATGGTGAAGATCAGCAGATCGCCCGCGCGGTAATCGCTCATCAGCCAGCGGCCCCCCAGCCGGCCGGGGAGCGAGGTGGCGTCCTTGGTGAAGTGCCCGCCGTTGTGGCGGTCCACCCAGCGCGCCGCGCCGGACAGGACCGGATCCGCCTCCGGCGTGCCGGAGCAGTAGGTGTCGACGTCCATCCGGCCGTAGGTCTCCTGCACCTCGGTCAGGCGGTGCGAGCCTTCCAGGATCATCAGGCCGCCCATCTCCAGCGGCACGTCGCACAGAGGCGTCCAGCCGGTCAGCAGCTTCTGCGTGCCCCGGCCCATGAAGACGATGTCGTAGTGGGGCGGAGTGGGGGTGTCGACCGGGTGTCGACCCCCGGCGACTTGGCGCGCACCCAGATGTAATCGAAGTGCCGGACCGGCGCGTCGAAGATGCGCTCGAACACGGCCAGCATCGGTGCGCCGAACACCACCCGTTCCAGCGGCGGGTTGTGCCTGCCCTCGTCGTGCGCGGCCAGTACCGAGAGGCCGGGCCTGGCGATCCCCTCCTCGGGCGGACAATCGGGATGGAGCTGGCCGGCCGCCGCGATGCGGCGGTAGAGCTCGTGCCCGGCTTCCAGCACCTCGTCCCTCGGCAGCGCATCGCGCAGCAGGACGTAGCCGTCGGTGTCGAGCCGCTCGCGCAACTCCGCCCCGCTCGCGTTGGTCGCGGTGGCGGCCAAGCGGCCCGGCGCGTGCGACTCATCTACCAACGAACGGCCGTGGTATGTAACTCTGTCGGTTGCCATCAATGATGCATGTTATTGGGTATCGATGCGTTCTGCAAGTCCCCGTACTCACAGGAACCGGAAACCGGGGGATCATCGGCGATCATAGCTCAGCCCGGTTGCGCTCCGTTGTCTCTGCGCAGACGAACGGTCGAATCGCAACACCGAAGCACGTAGTTTACGTATACCGAACCATGCCCTAACGCCCAGTCCAAAAGCCACCAGAATCACAATAAAAACCGCTACGGTCCAGAGTTGATAGCCGCCGAACACTTTCGAGAACTTAGTGAATAGAAAAATGAGTGAGCCGGTAGGAAGAAAGACAAGGCCAATAAAGGACACTATGGTGTATAGCGACCGGAAGTCAATCAGAGGCATCAGCCAGTTGGGACGAACGAGCGGCAGCCAAGAAAACTCCCTGAACGTGCCGAGGTGGCTTGTCGCAAACCCGTGCAAATGCATCACATGGCCTAGGAAAAGATACAAGAGGACTATGATCGCTGATGGCGACGCGTAGAACACCGTCAACCCGCGAAGCTGGTTTCCGAGAACAGACACATGAATCGAAGTAGCAGTAATCTCCACTACGTCCTCTTCCAACTTACCAATTAGTCGAGCGATCGGTTGATTCAGGTACTCGTTTGTCAGTGGCGGATCGAAACGGATTTCGTTCTTTTCCAAGTTGTAGGCGATGACTCCTCCACTTGGCAACTTAGACTCCATAAACTCGCCGAAGGAACCGTTCGGTATCGTTGTATCGTACAGTCTAGCACGGAGTTTTGCTGTGATCTGGTAGTTTAGAAACTGAGGAATTACCAAGCCCGAAAGAGAAAGTGTGAAGTTTTGTACATCATCGAAGGGCTGTAAGTCGCTGCACTTACAATCGTCTATATTCTCTCGATTTAGAGTGCATTTGCCGACGAGTTGCCGTCCTTCATCCAGTTCTGCAACCAGCCTCGTGTCACGTGCCGCGGACAAGTACATGTCAGTCGCCATAGCGACTTCCTGTCCCTCATCATCGCGTACTACGGTTGTGGGATAGATAGAAAAATCAACGGGCGCCATGGTTCTTATGGAAACAGCGTCTTTGGTGCGCGTGTCTATGAGTGAATCGGACTCAAACACTGGTGCGTCGATGCAGCGGACTTCCTGCAGTTCTGAGGCCAATAAGTTGTAGACCCGGTTGACTTGGTTGTGTTCGTCCAGAAAATTTCGTATGTCTTCATTCAGGGTCTGCCGAATCGGTGCTGCCGCGGCAATGACGTACGTCGTGTAAGCTTCAGGACTGATCAATCGCAACGCGTCTCGCCACTTTACCTCGTTCTGAGGCACGTTGAGGGAGATGCTAAAAACGACGGTGAATAGACTGGACACGATGATGAGGCCATGGAGAGAGCGCACCAATTTCAGAGCATCGTTGATCAAGGTATCTCTCCTGTTGACGCGGGAGTCATGTACGGTTTGGAGACTCGCGAACGAGTCGAGGACTGTGGTTAGACCGACGCGTCATAGGTGGACGAGCCGTCAGCTAGATACCAGGAGTCGACGCACACGCAGTGGTCTGTCAATTACTGCCTCGCTGACCGGCGATTAAGAAGCAAGATTGTGCGGCTTGCGTCAAGAAAGCAGGGCCGACATAATGAGTGTCCAGATGAGGATGGAATGTGGCAGGGTGATCGACGGGCGGAATCAACAAGGATGGCAGCACAGGAAGGCTCTATTCTACTTGGCGCGCCCGGAGACGAGCAACCCTCGTGTTGCGTCTCCGCTCGGGGGCGACGGACTCTGAAAGCGTGACGGGATGACACCGGTGGCGACTGAGTCGGCTCGGTGCGTGCTTCTTGCGCTTGGGGGGTTGTGCGGAGTTGTCGCGGGCGCCGACGTGGGGCTTGCCACCTGCGACACCGACCCGGCCCTGTGTTCGGAGGCTACCGGCCTGATCCACCCGCACGCCCCGGCGATCGACAGCTTCTTCACGTTCTCCGGCGGCGGCTCGGTGGGAGACTTCAACCGCGACGGCCGGCAGGACCTGTTCTTGGTGACCGGCGGCGAGGCGCCGGATCGGCTCTACCTGAACCGGGGCGACGGCACCTTCCGGGAGGTGGCCGAGGCGGCCGGAGTGGCCGCGCTGCACCGCGGCCACGGCTCCGTTGTGGGAGACATCGACAAGGACGGGTGGCTGGACATCTTCGTCACCAGCCTGGGGCCGATGGCCGACGAGTGGAGCATGCCGGGCAACCACCTCCTGTGGCTGAACCAGGGCGGGCAGCCGGGCGGGCTGCTGGCCGACGGGACACCGACGTTCCGGAACGTCGCGCGGGAGGTGCGCGCCGACATGACGTCCTTCGAGCAGCCGTCCGGCATGGGGGCGGCGCTGGGCGACTACGACCGCGACGGCGACCTGGACCTGCTCGTGGTCTCCTGGCTGACCTGGGCCGAGGGCAGCCTGCTGCTGCGCAACGAAGGCATCCACGAGCGCACCGGCCTGCCACGCTTCTCCAACGCGACCCCGCGCGCGCGCCTGTTCAAGACGGAGATGCACGGCCTGACCGCGCACATCGTCGACGTCGACGGCGACCGGTGGCCGGAGGTGCTGGTGGCGGCCGACTACCGCACCAGCCGGCTGTATCACAACAACGGCGACGGCACCTTCGCCGACGTCACGCGCGAGGCGCAGGTGGGGCTGGACGGCAACGGCATGGGCAGCGTGTTGGCGGACGTGGACAACGACGGCCTGCTCGACTGGTACGTGACCTCGATCTGGACCCACACGCCGTTCGAGGACGCGACCGGGCACGTGCCGGGAACCGGGAACTACCTGTACCGCAACCTCGGCGGCGGCGCCTTCGACCCCGGGCCGCGCACCCGCGGGCCGCTCGCGCGCGGCGGCTGGGGCTGGGGCGCGGTGGCGGTCGACCTGGACCACGACGGCCTGGTGGACCTGATCACCACCAACGGCTGGCAGGCGGAGAACGCCGAGGGACATCAGGAGTGGCTGGAGGACCCGACGAGCGTCTTCCACAACCTCGGCGATGCGAGGTTCCGGGACGTGGCCGCCGAGGCCGGTCTGGACCACCGCGCGGAAGGACGCGGCATGGTCCGGTTCGACTACGACGACGACGGCGACCAGGACCTGCTGATCATCAACAGCCGCGGCGTGCCGACGCTGGTCGCCAACACGGGGGGCACCGCCTCGGGCAACTGGCTGCGCGTCGAGTTGCGCCCGGCGCTGGACCTGCCGGTGCCGGCCGATGGGATCGGCGCGGTGGTGCGCGTCCGCATCGGAGACACGACGCAGACCCGCCACATCGAGACCGGCGGCGGCTATCTGGGCTCTTCCGAGCTGAGCGCCCACTTCGGCCTGGGTGACGCGGCGGTCGCCGACGAGCTGCGCGTCGAGTGGCCTGACGGGTGCGACACGGCCACTCACGAGGTCGCGGTCAACCGCCGCCTGCGGCTGGAGCGCCCCGCCGGCTGCACGATGGACGTGGTCGTGCTCGACGGGCATCACTGAACGAGGAGGCAGGCATGGCAGTGGAGATCGACGCGCGCGAAGCGCAGCTCTTTCTGGATGACGAGGTGATCGAGCAGAGCGTGCGCGTGCAACGCGTCATCCATCAGCCGTTCCGCTATTGGGACAATCCCGTGTACGCGCCGGACGCGCCCTGGGAGGGGTCCGGCGTCGTCTACCTGGCCGGCGTCTACATCGACCCTGCCGACGGCCTCTGGAAGCTCTGGTACGCCACGCTCAACCCGCCCGCGTATCCGGAGATCACCTACGCAGTCTGCATGCTCACTTCCACCGACGGCTTCCACTGGGAGCGCCCGGAGCTGGACGTGGTGCGCGCGCACGACGGCGGCTGGACCAACATCGTGCTGGACATGGGCGACGTGGGCGGCACCGGCGCTGCGACGATCCTGCACGAGCCCGAGCACGGCGACGAGCCGTGGACGCTGGTGATCAGCTCGTGCGAGGCGGGCACCTGGAACTACAAGGGCTACATCCTGCGGTCCGGGGACGGCGTGCACTGGCGCTGGGAGCGGCCCATGCCGCGCGGCGTCGACCACGGCATGGGCGACCGCTGCACCGCCATGCGCGGGCCCGACCCCGAGTTTCCCTATGTCCTGTTCAGCCGCGGCAGCGAGGACGCCCGGCGCTGGGGGCTGGTGCGCAGCGCCCACCGGGTGGCGATCAACGCGGATGCCGCCGACGGCCCGCCGCGCCGCGTGCTGACTCCCGACCTGGAGGACGATCCGGCCGGACAGATCTACCACGCCTACGGCTTCCGCTACGAGAGCACCTACGTCGGGCTGTTCCAGTGGTACTGGGAGCACGACCAACCGTGGGCGGAGATGGAGCTCCTGACCAGCCGCGACAGCGTCACCTGGCAGCGCCCGCGGCCGCGCGGGCCGTTCTTCTCCCCCACGCCCGGTGGCGGCCGGGTCGGAGCGTATGACGCGGCGCGCACCGACACCGCGCTGTCGCCGCCGGTGCGCACCGCGGAGCAGAACGAGGCGAACTCGCCCGCGCCGAACATGGAGACGCTGTGGTTCTACTCGTGGGGGGGCCCGGCCATGCACGGCGACCGCCACCTCACCTTCGGCGCCACGATCGGCGTCGCGCAGCTCCGCGGCGACGGCTTCTGCTCGCTGCGCGCCCGCCGCTTCCCCGGCACCGTGGTCACCAGGCCGTTCACGTGGCCGGGCGGCCGGCTGCTGGTCAACGCGGTCGGCCTGGGCGGCGGCGGGGCCGCCAGCCTGCGCACGGCCGTCCTGCGTGAGGACCTGTCGGAAATCGGCGGCCTGGGTGCCGGGGACGCGGACCCGCTGTCACGCGACGGCGTCCGCCAGGAACAGACGTGGTGCGGCGACGGCGCCGGCATCGAGCGGCTGGCCGGCAAGACCATCCGCCTTCGGTTCCTGCTGGACAACACCGACCTGTACGCGTTCCGGGCGTCAGGTTGACGCAAGAGGAGACACTCATGACCGCAACGCCCGGCACCACGGTGCCGTTCCTGGACCTCGGCGAGCTTGAGGATCGAGACAACGTGGAGCTGCGGCCCACGGAGGCCGTCAAGCACCCGGCCAATCCGGTGCTGCAGCCCGGCCACGCCCACGAATGGGACTGCAAGCGCGTCGGCAACTGGGCGGGCGACATCCACTGGGACGCCGACGAGTCCGTCTTCAAGTGCTGGTACTACGCCTCCGACCTGGAAGGGACCCCCTCGATCGGCTACGCGCTGAGCGCCGACGGCGTGCTCTGGGAGAAGCCGCGCCTGGGGCTCTACGACTACGGTGGCTCCACCGACAACAACATCTGTTTTCGCCCGGTGACCGGCGCCACCAGCCACTTCTGCTTGAGGGTCGACGACGACGCTCCCGCCGGGCGGCGCTACCAGGCGCTGACCTGGTCCGACGCGCCCGGCATCGACGGCAAGCGCAACTTCCCGTACTACTCGCCCGACGGCATCCACTGGACGCTGACGCCGACCCCGGAGCGCGCCTGCGCCATCGGCGACACCGCCGACGTGATCGACGATCCCGCCGACCCCGACCCGGAGCGGCGGATCAAGGTCTATACCCAGCACGGCGCCTGGTACGGTCCCGATCTGGAGGACCTGCGGCAGGGACCGCGCGCGGTCATCGACCCGGCCGACGGGCGCGAGCAGGAGATCCACTTCATCTACGCGCTGCCCTACCGCGGCGCGTACGTAATGCTGTACGACTTCGACGCCGTGATCCCCTGGCCGCACCATGCCGAGCCCCTGGGCACCCGCAAGCGGCGCAAGCTGGCGGCCGGCGCCTACGCCGGCGATTGCCGGCTGGCGGTGAGCCGCGACGGCCTGGGCCCGTTCCGGCGCATCCGGCCCGATCTGCCGGTGATCCCGATGGGCGACTGGGGAATGTGGGACGACGAGCTGCTGGTGCTGGGCGGCGGCAGCATTATCCCGTTCGACGACCGGGTCGTGCTGTTCTACACCGCGCTCTCGCACTTCGGAACCGGCTTCCTGTCCTACCCCTATTTCAAGTGCGAGATGGGGATGGCGACGCTGCGCCGCGACGGCTTCACCCACCTCTGCAACCGCGACGGCCTGACTCAGGCGACGGCGACCACGGCGCCGATCGAGGCCGGCGCCGGGCCGGCCGCCGTCCAGGTGAACGTCTCAGACCTGCGGCCGTACCGCGACTGGGTCGAGGTGGAGGTGCTGGACGCCGAGTCGGGCCGCGTCGTGCCGGGGTACGGCCGCGAGGACTGCCGCCACGTGATCACCGAAGGGCTGTCGGTGCCGGTCCGCTGGGATGCCCATGCCGACCTTGGCGCTACGCCGCGGCGCTTCAGGCTGCGCTTCTACCTGTGGGGGCGGGCCCGCCTCTATTCGTTCGCATTCGAGGAGGTCGAGCGATGAAGAAGACCATGATCGAGCGGGTCGAGCCCATCCTCTGGGACCGCTGGCTGCTGCTCAAGATCCACTGCGAGGACGGCACGGTCGGCATCGGCGAGGGCGGCGTGCACGGCTGGCAGCGGCCCACCGCGACCATGATCGAGGTGATGGCCCGCTACCTGGTCGGGCAGGACCCGGACCGCATCGAGCACCACTACCAGTGGCTGTACCGGTCGTCGCACTTCATGGGCTCGGTGGTGCAGGGGGCGCTGTCGGCGATCGACATCGCCCTGTGGGACATCAAGGGCAAGCGGCTGGGCGTGCCCATCCACGACCTGCTGGGAGGCCGGACCCGCGACCGCGTGCGCTGCTACATGCACGTGGCCGGGGACACCATCGACGGCTTGGCCGCCGACGCGCGCGCCAAGGTGGAGGCCGGCTTCACGGCGGTGCGTTTCGATCCGTTCGGGCCGGACTTCCCGCGCTACCACTCGTACGCGAAGTGGGCGGACGAGGCGGTGCGCGCGGTCGGCGCGGTGCGCGACGCGGTCGGCCCGGAAGTCGATCTGTGCGTGGAGGTCCACCGCCGCATGGCCCCCGCGGAGTCCATCGCCCTGGGCCGCCGGCTGGAACGGTTCAGCCCGTACTTCTACGAGGACCCGATGCTGCCGGACAGCCCCGCCGTGATGGGCGACGTGCACGAGCGCTGCAACCTGCCGATCGCGACCGGCGAGCGGTTCACGACCATCTTCGAGTTCCAGCAGGTGCTGGAGGCCGGCGGCGCCGCCTACCTGCGCCCCGACCTGTGCCTGTGCGGCGGCATCTCGGGATGCAAGAAGGTGGCCGCGATGGCGGAGGCCCACCACGTCAAGGTGATCCCGCACAACCCCTTGAGCCCGGTCAGCACCGCCGCCTGCGTGCAACTCGACGCGTGCATCCCCAACTTCGCGCTGCAGGAATATACCGGTGAAGCCGAGCCGCCCAAGAGCGACCTGCTGACCGAGCCCCTGGTCCTGGAGGACGGCTACCTGCTGGTCCCCGACGGCCCCGGCCTTGGCATCGAGGTGAATGACGCCGCGCTCGCCCGCCATCCCGTGCAGGACAAGGTCCTCGCCACCCCGCTCGGCTACGACGGATCCGTGCGCGACTCCTGAGCACGAATCCAGGCGAGGAAGTCTCCGATCTCCTTCTGCAACTGATGATGTGCGGGCTGGTATCTGCCCGCGACTTCGGCAAGACGGCCTGGATCGAGTTCCTGCCCGTAGATGTTGCGAAACAAGTGGCGGAAGCGAAGGAAGGGCTGCAGCTGCGCCCGCAGTCCCGCGCTGATCACGGCTGGTCGCAGATCGTCCAGATCAAGGACCATGTCGTCCAGAAGTTGCCGGTGCCACTGCTCCCCGCGTGGAACGCCGCCGAGCTCCGCTGCAACCCGGAGGAATATCCGCTCCACGCCGTTGTAGAAGTCGTGGAACATCGACGCCTGCGCTCTGCGCAGATACGCCGCGTCGCCCTTGGGCGTGTCCCCGTACTCGACGAGGAGACTCCGAAGCTGCTCCAGCTCTGCCTCGATCTCGCGACGGACGCGAATGAGCGTCATCTCGCCGGCTGTCACAGCCGTACTCCCCGACGCGCCGCCGTATCGCGGACGAGGTCGTTTGCGTCCTCGAGCGGGATCAGGTCCAGGTGGAACCGGGTGAGGTCGGCGGCCTCGCTCAGGGCGGCGAAATACTCTCCCTTGGGGATGCCCGAAACGACGAGGTCGATGTCCGAGCGCTCCAGGAACGGACGGTCGGCTTCGAACAGACTTCCGATGCCAATCACGTCTGCCTCGTACCTGTCACGGAGATAGGCGGCGATCCGTTCCGCATCCGCTCGCGCGACGGCAGCATTGCCGCGCCCGGCGAGCGCCCGGTTCAGGTACTCGACCGTCCGGTAGGCCGTCATGACCACATCATGACATGGCCCGCCGCGAGCGATCAGTGGCTGAGGATCTGGCTCAGGAACAGCTTGGTGCGGTCGGACTGCGGGTTGTTGAAGAACTCGTCCGGGGTGTTCTGCTCGACGATCTGACCCTCGTCCATGAGGATCACGCGGTCGGCGACCTGCGAGGCGAAGCCCATCTCGTGCGTGACGACCAGCATGGTCACGCCGGACGCCGCCACGTCGACCATCACGTCGAGCACCTCCTTGATCATCTCCGGATCGAGCGCCGAGGTCGGCTCGTCGAACAGCATGATCTTGGGCTGCTTGCACAGGGACCGGGCGATGGCCACGCGCTGCTGCTGTCCGCCGGAGAGCTGCCCGGGATACTTGTGCGCCTGCTCAGGGATCTTCACGCGCTCCAGCAGATCCATCGCCTGCTGCTCGGCATCGGCGCGCGACATCTTGCGGACCCAGATCGGCGCCAGCGTGCAGTTCTGCAGCACCGTGAGGTGCGGGAACAGGTTGAATTGCTGGAACACCATGCCGATCTCCTGGCGAATCGCGTCGATGTTCTTCAGGTCGTTGGTCATCTCCTTGCCTTCGACCACGATCGATCCCTGCTGGTGCTCCTCCAGCCGGTTGATGCAGC
Source organism: Spirochaetia bacterium (assembly GCA_965208175.1). GTDB lineage: Bacteria > Spirochaetota > Spirochaetia > SZUA-6 > Bin103 > CATQHW01. Next base: position 2,483,142 of record CBDBOG010000003.1, read on the forward strand.
GGATCAGGGTCGACTTGCCGGACCCGGACGGGCCGCAGATGACGATGCGCTCCTGCTGCGCCACGGTCAGGTCGATATCGCGCAGCACGTGCAGCGTGCCGAACCACTTGTTCAGGCCGGTGATGCGGATGATCGGCTCTTTCTCGGCCGACTGGTCGGTGTCTGACATGCTTCGCTCCCTTGTCCCTAGCGCCGGGTGGTGTCGAGGCGTCTCTCCAGGTTGATCGAGTAGCGCGACATGGAGAAACAGATCACGAAGAAGAACAGCGCCGCGATCAGGAAGGTCTCGTGATCGACCTTGCCGATCCAGTCCGGGTTGGTCTGCAGCAACCGCGCCTGCCCCAGGATGTCGAACAGCCCGATGGTGACCACCAGGGTGGTGTCCTTGAACAGGCCGATGAAGGTGTTGACGATGCCGGGGATCGAGATCTTGAGCGCCTGCGGCAGGATGACCAGGCGCATCATTTTCCAGTAGCTCAGGCCCATCGCCTGCGCCGCCTCGTACTGGCCGTTCGGGATCGCCTGCAGGCCGCCGCGGATCACCTCGGCCATGTAGGCCGACGAGAAGGCGGTGACCATCACCATGACGCGGATGAGCTGATCGAGCGAGACACCGGGAGGCAGGAAGAACTCCAGGATGATGATCGCCACGAACAGCAGCGTGATCAGCGGCATCCCGCGGATCACCTCGATGAAGGCGATGGAGGCAAAGCGGACCGCCGGCAGGGTCGAGCGCCGCCCGAGCGCCAGCAGGATGCCGATCGGCAGCGACATCGCGATGCCGGACAGGCCCGCCACCAGGTTCAGCATGAAGCCGCCGAACTTGTCCGTGGAGATGCTGCGGATGCCGAACAGGCTGCCGATGACCTCGCCCTGCTCGTTGTAGATCGGCAGCCCGCCGACCAGCAGGAAGGTGGCGATCACCACGTACGCGATCGAGAACCGGCGGCCGTAGCGGGCGTAGGGGAGCTTGTCGAACAGCACGTATGCCACGGCCGGGATCAGGAGGATCACGGCGAGGTTGACCCGCCAGTAGGAGTCGTTCGGGTAGAAGCCGTAGAGGAACTGCGAGATGCGCTGGTCGATCCACGCCCAGCAGGCGCCCGCTGCCGTGCACTCCTCACCGGTGGCGCCGCTGAAATCGGCGTTGAAGAACGCCCAACCCAGCAATGGCGGCACGATGCGCCAGAGCAGCAGCAGCCCGGCCACGGTGAGGACGGTGTTCAGCCAGCTCGAAAAGAGGTTGGTGCGCAGCCAGCCCAGCACGCCGACGGTCGTGACCGGGGCCGCACGGCCCGGCACCATCTGTGCCCGCGTCCGGTAGAACGACTGATCGGCGGGGGCCTGTCGCGCCTCGGGTTCGCTCATCACCGATCCAGACGATTCATCGTTCCAGACGATTTCATCGTTCCACCAGAGCGATGCGGCGGTTGTACCAGTTCATGAAGGTGGAGGTGAGCAGGCTCAGGGAGAGGTAGATGACCATGAAGAGGGAGATCACCTCGATGGCCTGGCCGCTCTGGTTGAGGATGGTGTTTCCGACCGACACCAGGTCCTGGTAGCCGATCGCCACCGCCAGCGAGGAGTTCTTGGTCAGGTTCAGGTACTGGCTGGTCAGCGGCGGGACAATGGCGCGCAGCGCCTGCGGCAGGATGATCTTGCGCAGGGTGAGCCCGGGCGGCAGGCCGAGCGCGCCGGCCGCCTCGGTCTGACCCTTGCTCACCGACAGGATGCCGGCGCGCACGATCTCGGAGATGAAGGCGCCGGTGTACGTGGACAGGGCGATCCACAGGGCGACCAGCTCCGGCGTGACGCTGAAGCCGCCCTGCACGTTGAACCGGCCCATCACCGGCACGTCGAAGGTGACGGGCCGGCCCAGGATGAAGTACGTGATCAGCGGCAGCCCGACGATCAGCCCCAGCCCGGTCCAGCCCGCTGGGAACTTCTCACCGGTCGCCTCCTGCTGCGCCCTGGCCCAGCGTGCCAGGATCACCGTCGCGCCGATGGCGACGATCAGTGCGATCAGGATCCCGATCGCAGCCGCTTCGAACATCGGGGCCGGCAACTGCACGCCACGGTTGTTGAGGAACACGGTGTCGGCGATGGAGATGCTGTCGCGCACCCGCGGCAGGGCCAGCAGGATCACCCACCAGAAGATGATCTGCAGCAGCAGCGGGACGTTGCGCGTGAACTCGACGTAGACGGTGACGATGCGGCTGACCAGGTAGTTGCTCGACAGGCGCAGCACGCCGGCCAGGAAGCCGACGATCGTGGCCGCGACGACGCCGAGGGCCGCCACCAGGACGGTGTTCAGGCCGCCGACGATGAACGCCTTCCCGTAGGTGTGCGTCGAGTCGTAGGCGATCAGCCGCTGGTTGATGTCGAAGGCGGACGTGTCGAACAGGAAGCCGTAGCCTGGTGAGAGATTGGCGCGCTGAAGGTTGGCGATCGTGTTCGAGACGACGATCGCGATGAACAGCGCCGCCCCCAGCACCAGCAGGAGCTGGAGGGCGAAGCTGCGCGGAGTACCGCCTATGAGCGGTACTCCGCGACGGCCTGACGGCTTAGCGGAACGGCGGCGCGTAGAGGATGCCTCCATCCGTGTACAGCGCGTTCAAGCCGCGCTGCAGGCCCAGCGCGGTGTCCGGGCCGACGTAGCGGTCGAAGATCTCGGCGTAGTTGCCTTCCGCCGCGATCGCCCGCACCGCCCACTCGGCGTCGAGCCCCAGAATCTCGCCGTAGCTGCCCTCGGTGCCGAGCATGCGGTTGATCTCCGGATGGTCGGTGCCACCGGCCAGCTCCATCACGTTGTCCTGCGTGATGCCCAGCTCCTCGGCGATGATCAGCGCGTTCAGCACCCAGCGCGCGATGTCCGCCCAGTGGTCGTCACCCTGGCGGACCAGCGGCCCCAGGGGCTCCTTGGAGACGATCTCCGGGAACACCATGTGCGCGTCCGGATCGTCGAAGGTCGCCTTGGTGGCGGCCAGGCCGGATGCGTCCGTGGTGTACACGTCGCAGCGCTCCGCCTCGTAGGCGGCGCGCGCCTCCGCGTTGGTCTCGATCGGCACCGGCTCGTAGCTCATGTTGTTGGTGCGGAAGAAGTCCGCCAGGTTGAGCTCGGTGGTGGTGCCGGTCTGGATGCACACCGACGCGCCGTCCAGCTCGGTGGCGCTGGTGATGCCCAGCGCCGTGCGGCCGATGAAGCCCTGCCCGTCGTAGTAGTTGACGCCGACGAAGGTCAGGCCCAGGTCGACATCGCGCGAGAACGTCCACGTGGTGTTCCGCGACAGCACGTCGATCTCACCCGCCTGCAGCGCCGGGAAGCGATTCGCGCCGGTCAGGTTCACGAACGAGATCGCGTTGGAGTCGCCCAGCACGGCCGCTGCCAGCGCCCGGCAGTAGGCCACGTCGAAGCCTTCCCAGTTGCCGTCGTCGTCGGTGTTGGCGAAGCCCACGAGACCGGTGTTGATCCCGCACTTCAGCTCCCCGGCGGCCTGCACGGCGGCAAGCGTCTGCTGCGCCTGCAGCGCGACGGCCCCCATGACCGCGAACACGGCGGCCAGTCCGACCGCCTTGATGTGAGTTGATGTTCTCATCAGATTTCCCGCTCCTCCTTGGTTTTCCGATGGTTTCTACGGGCGCTTTCCGCCACCCCCGTAATGTGGCATGCCCATTCTACCGGCGCGACTCGGCCGTGGCAACGAGTCGATACGAACTAGAGATTGTCCGCCCGCGGTGGTGCGTTGCGGTCCGCGTGCGTTCACTCCCAGCGGAGCGTCACCTCCCGCCCGTGCGCGGCCGAGCGCTCGGCCGCCTCCACCATGCGCAGCGCGTCCAGCGCGTCGGACAGGGTGGACAGCGGCGCCGTGCCGCCGAGCACGCACTGCTCGACGAAGTACTCCACCTCGTAGCGGAAGGCATCGACGTAGCCGGGCATGCCGAAGCCCGGCCCGCCGTCCTCCTGGTACACCGCCTCGTTCCAGGAGTAGCTGACGCCGCCGCGCGTGCCCAGCACCTTGTACTGCACCAGCCACGGGTCGTTGGTGGGGTCGGTGGCCGCGAAGCTCGCCCACAGGTTGGCCAGGGCGCCGTCCGGCATCCGGCAGGTGATCGCAGTCTGCGCCGCGTCCGGCACGCCCGGCGCGTGCACGCCGGGGACGGCCATGCAGCTCAGGCGCTCGGGGCGCCCGAGCAGATACAGCAGCGAGTAGCAGTGGTGCACGCACACGACGCGCAGGATCGATCCGTACTTGCGGATCAGGTCGGCGTCGTGGAGCAGGTTGTAGAGCATCCAGAAGGCGGCGACCGGGCCCAGCTTGCCCGCCTCGATCAGCTCCCTGGCCCGGCGCAGGGCCGGCACGTAGATGTAGTTGTGTCCCGGCATGCAAGTGCGGCCGGCGCGTTCGGCGGCGCGCATCAGGCGGCGGATGTCGGCCGCGCGATGCGCGACCGGCTTCTCCACCAGTACGTCCTTGCCGGCGCGCAGCGCGGCCAGCGCCGCGGCGACGTGCCCCTCCGGTGGGGTCAGGACGTGCACGGCGTCGACGTCGGGGTCGCCGACCAGCTCCTTCAGGGTGCGGTAGTCGCGCCCGCCGTGGCGGGCGGTCAGCGCCGCGGCCTTGCCCGGCTCGGCGTCGTACGCGCCGATGAACCGCGCGCGCTCGCAGGCGGCGACGGCGCGCCGGTGCAACTCCGCGACCAGGCCCGCGCCCACGAAGGCGATGCCGACGCGGTCGTTCGCTCCGGCGGGTTCTGCCATGGGTCCCTCCAGATCGCTAATCGTAGAGCCGGTACGCGTACAGGGCCGCTCCGTCCACGCGGAAGTGGAGCCACACGGTCTGCCCGCGCAGCTCGCGCAGGTCGGCCTTGTCCTTCCAGCGCACCGCGGTCCGGGAGCCGCCGGCCAGCTCGATCCGGCAGTCGTCCAGGCCGTAGCCGTCGATGAACTCGCCGTCCGTACGCCGCACGCCAACCTGCACGACGCCGGCGAACAGCCGCTCGGCGTTCACTTCCAGCTTGTCCCGCTCGATCCGCAGCGGCTTGGTGAGCAGCTCGCCCGGCTCGCGGCGCGAGTGCGCCATGCCGGCGAAGCGGTCGCGCATGATCCACATCAGGCCCATCGCCATCGGCATGCCGGCGCCGGTGCCGGCCGCGCCGCCGGTGTAGAACAGGAAGATCTTCTCGCCGTTCTCGATCGGCAGGTTGTGCGTGGGGTACACCAGCACGCGGTCGAAGGAGCCGGCCGGTCCGGGGTCCAGGAACAGCGTGCCGGGGCAGACCCGCTGCCACGGCTGGCCGTCGCGGTTGCTGACCAGCTCGCAGCCGTCGCCGTAGCCGGCGTTGCACCACCGCTCCAGGAATCCCAGGTTCAGGTTGCCGTAGTTGAACGGCGTGATGCCGCCGTGCCACTCGTACGCGTGGCCGAAGCCGGAGTCGGGCTGGTTGAACACCGCCATCTCGGCCGGGTCGGTCCAGTGCACGAGATCGGCGCTGGTGCGCAGCGCCGCGTTGCGGCCGAACAGGTTGAGGGCGCGCTCGTTCAGCCACCAGCGGCGGTTGCGCTCGTCGCGGGTGACCATCATGTAGTCGCCGTGCCGCATCGGCAGCAGCCGCCTGGGCCGGCGCGTCCAGTGCACGCCGTCCGGGCTGGTGTCCAGGTACTGGCCCCAGACCGCCCGCGCCTGCTCCACCTGCTCCGGGGTGACGTCCGGATACTGCTCCGGGTAGGCCGGCGCCCACATGCGGTGGTCCTGCATGTTGGCGATCAGCTTGTAGCGCCGCTCGGGGTCCGGGTCCTCCTCGTCGCGGATCACGGTGAGGCCGTCCATGTTGTTGAGCACGCCGATCACGTCGCCGTTCTCGTCCACGGCGGGCAGTCCCTCGCCGCGGCGGGCCAGCTCGAACTCGACCAGGTTGTCGCCGTCGGGCGCGAAGGTGTACCAGAGGTTGTTGGCGGAGCTGCCGCGGTAGCGCACCACGCCCAGGTCGGGCTTGGTCCAGTGGCGGCCGTCCATGCTCTCGGCCAGCGCGTAGCCGCCGCGGTCCAGCTCGCCCGGCTTGCGCGCGGTGTTCATGGCGAAGTACCACATGCGCAGGCGGTGACCGGGCTCGCGGACCACGCTCCCCCACGCCTGCGCGCGGTCTCCCTCCCACGGCCGGTCGGCGCGCAGCACCGGGCGCGGAAACCGCGACGGCTTGTTCACCACCCGGACCAGGTTCACGTAGTGCTGGATCTCGGCGTCGTCGACGAACAGGTGCAGGTCGGGATCATTCATCGCCGTGCAGCTTAGTGGCCGCACGGGCTGCCGTGCTACCGTCACGTCTCATGCGACATCTGTTCATAGACGACGGCGAGCTCACGCGGGTGGAGCGGCTGTACCGGCGGGTGCATCAGCCGCGCCGGCATCCGGACAACCCGGTGCTGGACGGCGATACGCCGTGGGAGACGCACGTGTCGGTGTACGGCACCACGCTGTACGACCAGGAGCGCGGCCTGTTCCGCCGCTGGTACCTGACCAGCCCCGGCAGCAACGAGGAGCGGGTCTCGGTCGGACCCGCGGGCGGCCGGGTGCTCAGCATTCCCGGCAACGTGACGCTGCTCGGCTACGCCACCTCCACCGACGGCGTGCACTGGGAGAAGCCGGACCTGGGCCAGATGGCCATCGCCGGCGACAGCCACAACAACATCCTGCACATCGGCCGCCTCAACTGCGAAGGCGCCTCGATCATCGAGGATCCGGCCGACCCGGACCCCGACAAGCGCTTCAAGGCGTTCTACTGGGAGCACGGCGGCGACGGCACGCTGACCAAGCTGCCGGGCGGCCGGGTGCTGTTCGGAACCGGCGACGGCGACGGCATGTGGATTTCGCACTCGCCGGACGGCGTGCGCTGGACGAACTACGCCACCAACCCGGCTATAAACCTGGGCTCCGACACCGACCAGACCGTGCTGCGCGACCCGGCCCTGCACCGCTACGTTGCCTTCGGGCGCTTCAACGCCGGCGGCCGCAAGATGGCGCGCGCCGAGAGCGACGACTTCGTGCACTGGACCGAGCCCGAGCTCGTGTTCGAATGCGACGAGGGTGACGAGGAGGAGACGCAGTTCTACGGGGTGCCGATCGACCTCTACGAGGGGCTCTACCTGGGCATGCCGTGGATCTACCGCGAGGGGGTGGACGGCACGATCGACACCCAGCTCGCCGTCAGCCGCGACGGCATCCGCTGGCAGCGGGTGGGCGCGCGCGAGACGTTCCTGTCGCTCGGCGAGCCGGGCGGCCCCGAGGACGGCATGTGCCGGGTCGGCAAGCGGTTCATCGTCCGCGGCGATCAGATCTACCTGTACTACGGCGCCGTGCAGGGGCCGCACGGCGGGCGCAAGTTCTCCGGCGGCGGCTCGCGGGCGACCGGCCTGTGCCTGGCGCTGCTGCGCCGCGACGGGTTCGTTTCGATGAGCGGTGACGCGGACGGCGGCTGGCTGCTGACGCGTCCGGTGGCGGTGGATGCGGGCCGGGGCGAGGCCGCACTGCACCTGAACGTGAACGCACGCGGGCGGGCGGTGGTCACGCTCTGCGACGACGACGGGGTGCCGATCGAGGGGTTCGAGCCGTCGCGGGCGGTGTCGGGCGATCACACCGACGTGACCGTAGCCTGGCCCGACCGGCAGATCGGAGCGCTGGCCGGGCAGCGGCTGCGGCTGCGGATCGAGCTGCACGACGCCGACCTCTTCTCGTTCTGGTTGGAGTGATGGCACCGGCGGCGGATTCCGAGCCAAACGCGGCGCCCGCGGCCGGCCATCCCCGCGTCTACTTCACCGCGGAGTCGCTCGAACGGCTGCGCGGGCGGGCTGACTCGCAGGCGTTCGCGCCGCTCCTGGCGACGATGCGCGAGCGCGCGCAGGCGGCGCTGGCCGAGCCGATGCCGGAGGTGGTGCTGCCCGACGACCTGCTGCTTCCGGGCGAGCCCACTTGGGACCAGCGCTATCCGCGCGACGAGGAGACCTTCGCGGCGCACGAGCGGATGATGTACCCGCTGCGCGCGCTGTACGTCGCGCTGCCGGCCACGGCCTTCGTGGCCATGCTCGACGGCGACCGGGCGTGCCGGGACTACGCGGTGGCGGGGATGCGGCACCTGGCCGGGCTCGACTTGGAGAGGACCTCCTACCTGAACACGCACCAGTTCCACGGCGTGGTGCCCTTCGTGGCGCAGGCGCTGGACTACCTGTGGGACGACCTGGGCGCGGACCGCTCATCCGTCGTCACCGGGCTCGCCGCGCGCGCCGGCGAGTTCCACGCGCACAGCGTGCTCAACACCTTCGACAACCCCCTGGACAGCCACAGCATCGTCTACGGGCCGCCGGAGATGGCGGTGGCGGCCCTGGCGCTCTACCACCACGTGCCGGAGGCGGCCGGCTGGCTGGCCGACGTCGAGCGGTTCCTGGCCGAGGCGTTCCCGGGCTACGGCGGCGCCGACGGCGGCTGGGGACAAGGCTTCGGCTACGTCTACAGCCACTACTTCCAGCGCATCGCGCATCTCTTTCGCGTCGCCACCGGCGCCGATCACTTCGACCGGCCGTGGGGCCGCAACAACGGCCGCCACTTCCTGTACTTCCGGCCGCCGTGGAGCACGTGCACCAGCTTCGGGGACGCCTCCTACTCCACTAATCCGGCACTCAACCGGCAGATCATGGGGATGTACGGGCGCGTCTACGGCGACCCGGTCTACCGCTGGTACGCGGAGCAGGTAGAGGACGGCGACGCGGCCGGCCGCGACCCGCTGGCCGAGCTGAGCGCCCGCCTCACCTGGCCGGAACCGCCGGCCGCCACGCCGCCGCACGGGCTGCCGCGTTCGGTCCACTTCGCCGACACCGGCTGGGTCGCCTTGCACAGCGACCTCACCTCGCGGGAGGCGAACGTCATGCTCTGCTTCAAGAGCAGCCGCTTCGGCTCGTTCAGCCACAGCCACGCCGACCAGAACAGCTTCGTGCTGGAGGCGTTCGGCCGGCCGCTGCTGATCGACAGCGGCTTCTACCCCTGGTACGGCAGCCCGCACGATCTTGCCTGGACCCGCCACACCCGTGCGCACAACGCGCTGCTGATCGACGACCGCGGCCAGGCGGTCTGGCAGCAGGAGGCCTCGGGCCGCGTCATCGCCTTCGCGACCGGACCGGACTACGACTATTGCGCCGGTGACGCCACCGCGGCGTACCGGCTCGAGTCCTACGAGTACACCCACCGCCCGCTACGCTTGAGCGAGCGCAGCGCGGCGGAGCTGGGCGTCGAGCGCGCCATCCGCCACGTGATCTTTCTGCGCCCGGCCGTCTTCGTCGTGATCGACGACGTGGTCACCCGGGAGCCGCGGCCGGTGCAGCTCGCCTTCCACGCGCCGGTGCCCTTCGAGGTGCCCGCGCCTGCCGAGGTGGACGGCGGCGTGACCGCGACGGTCGGCAACCCGCCGGCGCTGGCGCGGCTCACCTTCTGCGCGGAGCCCGGCGCCGCCGCTGCCCGGCTGGCGCGCGCCGATCGCTTCCCGGTCGACCCGGAGCGCTCGCACGAGCAGGAATACCCCCCGCAGTGGCACCTGACCGCGGCGTTCGCCGCCGCTGGCCGCGAACGGCTGCCGGTGACCGTGATCCAGGTCGGGCGCGAGGGCGAGGAGCTGCCGCCGGTGCGTGTCGAGCACCACGGCTCGGAAGCCGGGATCGACGGCCAGCGTGTCGTCGCCGTCGAGGTCGACGGGCACACGGCGACCCTGCGGATGAACGGGTTCGGGTCTTCGCTCGCGTGTGCCGGCCGCGGCACCGCCGCGCTCGAGGTCTCCGCCCCGCGTTGAATCGCGGCTTGAAGGCGGCACGCGTCGCCGTGCTCGGCGCTGTCGCGCTCGTCGGCGCCGAAGGGGCCTTCGCGGTGGGAGTCCTGGAAGGCGCGGCCGCCACGCAGCGCTCCACGATCGCGGACGTCTCGGACCTGACGATCCGCACCGACTTCGAGGAGGTGCGCGTGTTCGCCGCCGACCGGCAGGACGTGGAGGTGGAGCTGTCGGTGTCGGCGCGCATGTCGCGCCGCAACCGGCCGGAGCTTGCCGTGGACCGGGACGGCACCGCAGTGACGCTGCGCGTGGGCGGCAACGACCTGCCGATCAGCCGCGCCTCGGTGGAGTGGGGGCCGAAGCTGACGCTCTCCGTGCCGGCCGGCGTCGAGCTGACGGTGCGCACCGGCAGCGGCGCGGTCGTCGTGCAGGGGCTCCGGTCCGAGCGGCTGGAGGTGTTCACGGCCGAGGGGGACGTGTTCGTGGGAGACTGCGCGGGTCCACTGCTGGTGGCCGGCGGGTCGGGATCGCTGCGGGTGGCGCGCTGCGACGGGGACAAGCGGCTCACCTCCACCAGCGGCGCCATCGACGTGGTAGACGCCCGCGGTGCGGTGATCGCGCGTACCGAGAGCGGAGCGCAGCGGTTCTTCCGGATCGAAGGCGACCTCACGGTGCTGCGCGGCACCCGGTTGGAGGTCTCCGAGCATCGAGGCCGCCTGATCGTCGAGGACCGGTAGCGCCGAAGCCGTCGGCGGGAAGTGGTGCCGGCGCGAGTCGCCGCATCCGGCAACGTCAGGGCGTGACCGGGCTCCTTGGCGGCTTGGTGCTTCGCTGCCGGAGCGGGCTCGGATCAGCCCGGTACCGCCGCCGTTGCCGGTGCGCGCCCGGCGCAGCTCCCTGCTCCGGCGCCGAAGTGCTGTTGCAGGCCGATGCTGCCTGCGGCTTCGCGGGCGAGGCCGCAGCGTCGGCGTGGATGGCTGACCGGCTCCGCGCCCGATCGCGGTTGCCGGCCGGGCGCAGCTCCCGCTCCGGCGCCGAAGTGCTGCTGCAGGCCGATGCTGCCTGTGGCTTCGCGGGCGAGGCCGCAGCGTCGGCGTGGATGGCTGACCGGCTCCGCGCCCGATCGCGGTTGCCGGCCGGGCGCAGCTCCCGCTCCGGCGCCGAAGTGCTGTTGCAGGGCGATGCTGCCTGCGGCTTCGCGGGCGAGGTCGCAGGGCCTGCGTGGATCGCCGACCGGTTCCGCGCCCGATCGCGGTTGCCGACCGGGCGCAGCTCCCGCTCCGGCGCCGAAGTGCTGTTGCAGGCCGATGCTGCCCGCAGTTTCGCTGTCGAGGCCGCGGCGCCAGCGTGGATCGCTGGCCGGTTCCGCGCCGGGGCGGCGTCGCCGGCCGCGCGCACTTCCTGCTTCGGCGCCGAAGTGCGCTCCGCCCCGGCCGTCCGGCTGCCGGCAGGGCGTCGAACGCGCCGCGGCGGTCGGGCGGGGTCGTGTCGGTCCAGCCCCTCCTTGACCAGCCGCCCCACGAGCTGCCCCAGCGTCATGTGCGGGTCTACGTGCGACAGCAGCCCCTTGAGCTGCTCCAGGCCGCGCTGGCACTCGGCGTCGATGACCGCCTTGAGCTCCCAGCGCTCCGCGTCCAGCGGCCGCACCCGATCGGCCGGCGCCGCCAGGTCGGGGTCCACCTCGGCCAGCATCCGCATGACCTCTCGTGAGCTCTTGCCGACCGCCTCATCCACCAGCGCCTTCCGTGCCGAGAGGTCCAGCTCCGGCGGCGGCGCCATCGCAGGAGCCGCCGGAGGCGAGCCGCTCGGCTGCCTGGCGGGCCCCGCGGCCATCACGGCGTTCGGCGCCGGATCGGCACTGGTCGCGGGGGCACCGCGCGCCGCTCGCCTTCGCTGCCGGTCGCGGCGATCGCGCCGATCGAAGGCAGACTGCAACTGCGCCGCCGCGTCCAGCGTCAGCGAGCCGTCGCGCAGCCGCTCACGGGTGCCTGCCACCTGCGCGCACAGCTTCATGGCGCCGATCCGCCGATACGAGGCGCCGTCGCTGTAGCCGAGCCCGTGCTTGACGTAGTCGAACAGGCTGGAGAAGCCGCGGCGCAGGTGCAGCGCGCGCGCCTCGATCTCCAGCAGGTGGTCGATGACGAAGACCTGGAGCTGACGATCGATCTGCGCCAAGGTGCCGGTCTGCGCCAGCAGTTGGTCGTCGGAGAGGCCTGCAGCGGCGGTCAGGGGAGTTGTCGTCGACACGTTTGATATGAATCAAACCGAGAATAAGCGATAGAGCCTGATGGGTTGAAAGAAATCCTCCTAAGTGCTGTAATGGGAAGCAAGTAAACAACCCCACGACAGCCCGAAGGAGGATGCAATCAGATGCAGCAACAAGGCTACCATAACAGCGCTGGGCGTCAAGGCCACTTCGCCAATCCGCGCGTGGTCGTCCAGGAACATCGCGGCGCTCCGCTGCTGAACGGCGCGGGGCTGGTGATTATTCGCCAGCTCATCGAGCGACTCGGGATCGCGCAGGCGATCAACGCCGGCCTGCGGCTGCTGAGGCGCCACAAGCCGTACGCGGAGTCCGATCACATCCTCACGCTGGTCTACAACCTGCTGAGCGGCGGCGAGACGCTCAACGACGTCAACCGCCTGGGCGACGATCCGGCGCTGCTACGCGTGCTGGGCACCGAGCAGGCACCGCATGCGACGACCGTCGGCGACTTCCTGGCGCGCTTCAAGCCCAAGAAGAACGACCGGGAGCAGCGGCCACTGCACAGGTTGCGGGAGGTCATCGAGACCGCCCAGCAACGCGCCTTCGCGCTGCTGCCCCGCAAGCGGCGCAAGGTGGCGACGCTGGACTGGGACTCCTCGAACCACGAGGTCTATGGCGAGCAGAAGGAAGGGGCGGACTTCGCCCATGACAGGACGTGGTGCTACAACGTGTTGTACGCGACGTTGGCGGAGACCGGCGACGTGCTGTACCAGGATCTGCGGGAGGGCAACACCTACACGAGCGCGGGCACCACCGGGGCGCTGCCGGCCACGATCGAACGGGTCAGCGAGCACTTTCGGCAGGTGCGCCTGCGCGCCGACTCCGGATTCTACGACCAGGAGATCGTCAAGATCTGCGCGGAGCGGGAAGTGGAGTTCTTCATCGTGGCCAAGCAGTACAGGAATCTGCTGAAGGCGGTGCATGCGGTTGCCGAGGACGCCTGGAAGTCCTTCGAGCCCAAGCAGATGAACAAAGGTGGCCGCACCGGCAAGAAGCGCAAGCGGCAGGAGAACCACAAGCGCAAGATCACCGTCGAGCGCAAGCCCGACACCTGGTTCAAGGGCAAGCCGCAGGTGGCCTCGATCACGTTTCGACCTGCGAGCTGGAAGAAGGCGTATCGGTTCGTCATCAAGCGCACGCCGATCCTCGACAAGGACGACCGACAGCTGTACTTGGCCGATGGGCTACGCCGGTACTCCTACTACATCGTGGTGACCAACTCGAAGGACAGCGACACGGCGGTGCTGCGGACCGCGCAGGGGCGCGGCAACCAGGAGAACCTGATCAAGGACTTCAAGCATGGGCTGGGGCTGTCGCACGTGCCGACCGGAGTGCTCGCGGCCAACCAAGCCTACTTTCTGATCGCCGCCTTGGCCTGGAATCTCAAGACGTGGATGCTGAACCTGTTGCGTCTTGGCGACGGGGCGGTGATGCGCTGCAAGCGCTTTCTATACCTGTGGATCTCCCAGGCGGCCGTGGTGTCAAAGACGGGACGGGACACTCTCGTGCTGAGGTTGCCACCGGGCGAATACTATCAGCGGTTCGGCACGGCGCTGGCGCGCGTCGCCGCTCTGTAGGGAGCGGCTGGCGGTCTGCAATCGCAGTCTGCAGGAGTAGTATGTCCTGAGGACTTGGCAGAAAGCGCCGCGTCTGCCTGAGACTGCCGATGAGCATGATCGGCCGGTGCTCACCGGCAACGGGCGGCTCCCGGGGTGCTTCCAGAATGCTCGCCACGCGGTAAACGTCATCGAAATCTCGGCAGATTACGAGTTCTGATTATTCTTGTCGCGACCCTGCCGCCTTATCGCTTATTCTCGGATCAAATATAGTATTATAAGATAAATAAGGCAAGTATGTCGGCTGCATCGTACGGCGTTCGGGCGGTCACGACATCCGGGTCCCGGCCGCCCGGGCGCCGGCACGCACGGGCAGACCCGAGGCGTCACGCGGGCCGGCGCCCGACCGGTGTCCGATGTGCCCCAGACGATTTCCCGCAGCCGATCGCGGAAGAATCAGGGCAACTCCTGGCGGCGCGTTCCGGTTCCCCGCGTTCCGGTCGCGTGGTACCGTCGCGGTTGCATGGTCACCACGCAGGAGGCCGCTCCGCCTGAGGTCCAAACCGCGCGCCGCGGCCTGTTCGGCCGCCGGCGCCTGACCGAGGAAGAGAAGCGCGAAGCCTTCTTCACGGCCACGCAGTGGCGCCTGATGTGGCTGAAGTTCCGCAGCCACCGCTGGGCGCTGTGGGGACTCCTCGTCATCTCCGTGTTCTACTTCGTGGCGATCTTCGCCGGCTTCTTCGCCACCAACGATCCGGTCACGCGCCGACCCGAGTACCAGTACCTGCCGCCGTCGATCCTGGGCAAGGCGCGCTCGTTCCGGCTGTTCGACCAGGAGGGCGGCTTCCGGCCGGTGATCTATCCGGTGCGCACCAAGCTCAACCTGCAGACCTTCGAGCAGGATGTCTTCCCCGACCTGGAGAACGAGCGGCCGCTACGGCTGTTCGCCAGGGGCGACCCGTACACGCTGTTCTTCATCATAGAGAGCGACATCCACCTGTTCGGCTCGGGCGACCCCGAGGTGCGCTGGTTTCCGCTCGGCACCGACGGCTCGGGCCGCTGCCTGTACTCGCGCATGGTGCACGGCGCCACCCTATCGCTGTCGATCGGCATCCTGGCGATCGCCATAAGCTGGGTGCTGGGCGTCCTCATCGGCGGGATCTCCGGCTACTTCGGCGGCATCGTCGACAACGTCATCCAGCGGATCATCGAGGTGCTGATGTCGTTTCCGACCCTGCCGCTGTGGATCGCGCTGTCCGCCGCGCTGCCGCTGCATTGGACGGTGGTGCAGGTCTACTTCGCGATCACGCTGATCCTGTCGGTCCTGGGCTGGACGGGCCTGGCGCGGGTGGTCCGCAGCAAGTTGCTGGCCGTCCGCGAAGAGGAGTTCGTGCTGGCGGCCACCCTGGACGGCTGCCAGCGCCCGCGGCTGGTGGCACGCCACATGCTTCCGGCGTTCGCCAGCCACCTGATCGTGGTCGCCAGCAACCAGGTGCCCGGCATGATCCTGGGGGAGACGGCGCTGAGCTTCATCGGCGTCGGCCTGCGGGCGCCGGCGGTAAGCTGGGGCGTGCTGCTGAAGGAGGCTCAGAACGTGCAGTCGGTGGCCCTTCGCCCGTGGCTGCTGCTGCCGGCGCTGCTGGTCGTGTTCACGGTGGTGGCGTTCCAGTTCCTGGGCGACGGCATGCGCGACGCGATGGACCCGTACCGGTGAGGCCTGACCGGGTCGCCCGCCCATGATCACCTTCCTGGTGCGCCGGGTCTTCATCATGATCCCGACGGTGGCCCTGATCTCGGTGGTGTCCTTCCTGGTGATCGACCTGCCGCCGGGCGACCTGGCCAGCTCGTACGTCGCGCGCCTGGAGCAGTCCCAGGAGGTCTTCAGAGACGAGGCCGAGGACATGATCGCCGAGCTGCGCGCCCGCTACGGACTCGACGATCCGTTCTTCGTGCGCTACTTCAAGTGGGCCAGCCGCTTCGCCCGCGGCGACTGGGGCTTCTCCCTCTTGTGGAACAAGCCGGTGCGGCTCCTGATCCAGGAGCGCGTCCTGCTCACCGT
Organism: Spirochaetia bacterium; assembly: GCA_965208175.1. Taxonomy (GTDB): domain Bacteria; phylum Spirochaetota; class Spirochaetia; order SZUA-6; family Bin103; genus CATQHW01. Next base: position 2,498,827 of record CBDBOG010000003.1, read on the forward strand.
CTCCATCGCCCTGCTGACGCTGATACTCAGCAGCGTGATCACGTGGCCGGCCGGGGTGGGGGCGGCACTGCGCCAGTACTCGCTGTTCGACAACATCTTCAGCTTCACCGCCTTCTTCATGATGGCGATCCCGAACTTCCTGTTCGCGCTGATCCTGATGTATCTGGCCTACGAGTGGTTCGACTACCAGCCGGGCGGCCTGTTCTCCCCGGACATGGTCGACGCGCCGTGGGGCATGAAGAAGTTCCTGGACTTCCTGGCGCACATCTGGATGCCCCTGGTGGTGCTGGGGTTCGAGTCGATCGGCGGCGGCCTGCGCACCATCCGCGCCAACGTGCTGGACCAGCTCCGCATGCCGTACGTGACCACGGCGCGCGCTAAGGGCGTGCCGGAGACGCGGCTGCTGGTCAAGTACCCGATCCGCATGGCGGCCAACCCGTGGATCTCCACCGTGGGCTGGATCCTGCCGGGTCTGGTGGCAGGCGAGGTGCTGGTCTCGATCGTGATCGGCTTGCCTACCATCGGACCGCTGATGCTGGAAGGGCTGGTCAACCAGGACATGCAGCTCGCCGGGGGCATCCTCATGCTGCTGGCCACCCTGACGGTGATAGGCACGCTCATCTCCGATCTGCTGCTGGCGGTGCTCGACCCGCGCATCCGGATCACCGAGTGATGGGGATCACGGAGTAGCGTCATGGACGTTCGCGACGACCTGGCTCTGATCCCGCGGCCAAAATCGGTCCGGCGCCTGCCCGGCACGGCGCGCGGGGTGCCGGAGCTGAAGGCGGGGCCGGAATGCGCGGAGGCCGCATCGGTCTACGCCGAGTGCGCGGCGGAGCTGCTGGGAACCGGCCACTCCGGTTCGGGGGAGGCCGGCTCCGGCGCGGTGCGCATCCCCGTCCACCTTTCGCTGCGCCCGCCGCTGCCGGCCGGCGACCACGGCCCGGAGGCGTACCGGCTCGGCGTGGCCGGCTCCGGCGGCATCGAGGTGCGCGCCGCATCGCACGCCGGCCTGGTGTACGGCATCCACACGCTGCTCTCCCTTGCCCGTCCGCGCGGCGGAACGGTGGAGTTGCCGTGCTGCGTGATCGAGGACTGGCCCGACTTCCGGCTGCGCGGCCTGCAGGACGACCCGGCGCGCGGGCAAGTCTCCACCGTGCCGGGCTATGAGCGCCTGATCCGCGAGGTGTCCCGCCTGAAGTACAACGTGCTCACCTTCCACACCGAGGATCTGTTCGCCTTCGAGCGCTACCCGACCCTGGGCCGCGCGCACGGCGCCATGGACGCCGGGCAGTGGCGGCATCTGGTCGAGTACGGCCGGCGCTACGGCGTCGAGCTGTTCCTGACCTTCCAGACGTTCGGCCACGCCGGCCGCGTGACCGGCATGCCGGAGTTCAATCACCTGTCCGACCTGGAAGGCGGCGCCAGCCACTACTCGCCGGCGGTGCCTGCCACCTACGAATTCCTCGGCGACCTGCTGGAGGAGCTGGCGGAGGTGTTCGACGGCGACACGGTACACGTCGGCTGCGACGAGGTGGCCCTGAGCGACCACGGGCTGCGCTCCAGCGCGATGGTACGCGAGCGGGGCGCCGCGGCCGTGTACGTCGACCACGTGCGCGCGGTCGCGCGCCTGGCGCGCAGGCACTGGCGGCGGGTGCTGTTCTTCGCCGAGTTCGCCGACAACCGCTACCGCCCGGACGTGCAGGGAGCGGACGACGACATCCGTGCGCTGCGCGACGAGGGCCTGTCGTTCGTGAACTGGAACTACTACGACTTGCAGCCGGAGGAGTACTTCCCCTTCCTGCACAAGCTGCAGCGCCACGGCGTCGACCAGGTGATCTCGCCCGGGGTGTGGACCTGGCGGCAGCTCTTTCCGAGCTTCGCGCAGACGCGGGAGACGCTGCCGGTGTTCACGCGGCTCGGCTTCCAGGAGGGGATCACCGACAGCATCACCTGCGCCTGGAACGACACGCGCGACTGCTTCCGCGAGCTGCACTGGCTGAACTACGCGTTCGCCGCCGAGCACCAGTGGAACGGCGCCCCGCGGGCCGAGGCCGGCGAGCCGTTCATCGCCCGCTGGGCGGAGCAATTCTTCGGAGCGCCCGCGGATGCGCTCGCGCGCGCCCACGAGTGGCTGGGCGGCCTCAACGCCAAGGCGTTCGCCGCCGCGCGCCACGACCACCGCTACCCGCGGGAGTTCAACTGGCGGCCGATGTCCGCGCACGCCGTGTTCTGGAATGAGCCCGTGCCCGGCGCCGGCAGCGCGGCGGACGCGAAGGCGTCCGAGCGGCTGGCCGGGGAGGCACGCGCGCTCCAGGGCGAGGTGACCGCCGCCGCGCCGTCGCTGCCGCGCAACCGGTCGGTCGCCGACCTGGTGGCCTACGAGTTGCGCCGCGCCGCCTGGCTGTTCGACAGCGTGCGCTTCGTCGCGGACCCGGACACCGGCGCCGCCGGCCGCCTCGCGCATGAGCTGCGACAGCTCGGCCGTGACTTCGTGCCGCTGTGGGACGCGACCAACATCCCGCAGGGGCGGGAGGGGGTCGAGGAGCGGTTCGCCAAGCTGGTCGGGCTGTACGAGCGGGAAGCGCGGGCGATCACGCCATGGGACGGCGGATGGGGTCCGGCCCGGCGCATGCAGACCGGCCCCCATCCGATGTAGAAAGCGCCATGGCAGCGGACAGGACGAAAGGCCGGCTCAAGCGCGACTACCGCATCACCTGGGTCGACGACAGCGGCATCGGCGCCCACATGGTCAACCCGCCGATCTCCCCGCAGCGGTTTCGGCACGTCATCGTCGGCGGGCTTGCGGGGACCCAGGTCGACGCGTTCGTGTGCACGGTCGGCAACGGGGCCGGTTACACCACCTCGTACCCGACCGAGGTCGACGGGATGGAGTTCATCGTCGACCGGCTGGAGGCCGGCGCGAAGCTCGGCGGCGTGGAGCTCTGGCGCGGCGCCGAGAACCTGCGCTCCCTGTGGGCCGCGGGCCACGACCCCGTGCAGCTCGTGCTCGACGAGTGCAGGCGCACAGGCATCGACTTCTGGCTGCAGCTCAGGATGAACGACTGGCACCACGTCGACACGTCGTCCGGCGAGATCTATCGGCTGATCGGCAGCGAGTGGTACGAGCGGCATTCCGAGTACCTGATCGGCGACGAGGGGGCGGCCGGGTGGCCCAAGGAGCTGGCCACCTCCCTGCGGTGGTTCCAGGATTTCGCGCACGAGCCGGTGCGCCGCATCCGGCTCGCGGTCGCGGCGGAGGCGGTCGAGCGCTATGACGTCGACGGGTGGGAGTACGATTTCGTGCGCTGCCCCGGCCTGTTCCGCTACGGCCGGGAACGGGAGCATGCCGGCCTGGTCACCGAGCTGATCCGCGACACGCGCGCGATGCTGGACGAAGCGGCGCGACGACGGGGACGCCCGCTCGGCTTCTCGGTGCGCGTGCCCAACACCATCGAAGGCTGCACGATGCTGGGCCTGGACGTCGTGCAGTGGATGGAGGAGGAGCTGGTGGACATCGTCGTGCCGTGCTCGTTCTTCGCCCAGCACATGGAGGAGGACGCGGCGCCGTGGGTGGCCGCCGCCGCCGACACCGCGGTGCGCATCCACCACGGCATGGACTCCGCCTACCAGACGGGCGACGTGCTGGGGCGCGGCGTCCCCTATTACCAGGTGCGCGACTCGTACATGCAGGGCCTGACGCCGGAGCTGATCCGCGGCATGGCGGCCCGGCACTGGCGCGCCGGGGTCGACGGCATCTACCTCTTCAACGGCCCGGGCGTGCTCAGAGGCTACGATATCGACGCGAGGGAGGTGCTCGACCAGGCCGGCTCACCCCGGAGCCTCCGGCACCGGGACAAGCGCTACGCCGTGATGCGCCGTACCGGTTCGTTCCCGAACTGCTACCCGCAGCAGTACCTGCTGCCCGCGGAGCTCGGGCCCGAGCCCGCGATCTTCCCGATCGACGTCGCCGACGACGTGGCGGGCGCCGGCGCGCGGATCGACCACGTGCACCTGAAGCTGCTGCTGAAAGCGCCCTGCCACCTGGACGAGCTGACCGTCACGTGCAACGGCACACCGCTGCCGTGTCTCAATCCGCTGGAAGCGGGCAAGCCGGCCCCCGACTTCAGGGTCTGGCTGGTCTACGACCTCGCCGGTGCCCCGCCCAGGCAGGGCCGGAACGAGGTGGCCGTGTCCGTGAGGCGGGCGGCGCGCCTGGCCGCGGAAATTCCCCTGGTGCTCACCGACTTGGAGCTGTCCGTCCGCTACCGGTACCCTGACGGCCCGTTCCGCGAGCCGCCGGGTTACCTTCCCCGGACCTGATCTCAGCCGGCCCCTTTCGCCCCGGCCCCCGCGCCTACCTTCCCGCCAGCGCCAGGCGAGCCAGCGGCTCGCGGCTGCCGGAACCGTTGGCGACGTCGCCGGTCGGGTGCTCGTAACGCACCTCGATCTCGGCGTCCTCGATGCTCAGCGGCAACTCGGCAGCCGTCCGCTCGTTCACCTGCCGGGCGCGTACGGTCACGGTGTTGGCGCCGGGCCGCGGGCGGTGTTCCATCAGGTCGTAGATCTGCCAGCGGCTGATGGTCCCCATGCGGGTGCTCGGCCGGATCGGGTTCACCGGCGGAACCTCGCTGCCGTTCAGCGTGACCTCCAGGCGGTCCACGACGCTCAGGTTGTCGACGTGGAGGAGCAGCCGGCAGGAACGGACCACGTCGCCGGCCGCCGCCACGTCGTCGGCGACGTCGAAGGTCAGCTCGGTGACCTCGCGCGTGACCGGGGCCGGAATCTGCCACTCGGTGCGCAGGCAGTTGGGGAAGCTCCCGTTCGTGCGCATCAGCGCAAAGGTCTTGTCGCGATGGCGCAGCCGCTCCGGATCGGCGACGTCGTTGACGGCATTCGGCCCGAAGTCGTGCTTGGCTCCGTAGGTGAGGGCGCTGCCGAACCAGTTGAAGACGTAGAGCCCGTCGACGCCGCGGGCATGGTGGCGGGCGGCCAGGCCCCGCACCATCTCGGTGGTCATGCCGGTCATCATCGGCGGATTGTAGAACCAGCGGTTGTGGCCGTCGGTGTGGCCGGCCAGGTACCCCTCCTCCAGGCAGGCGATGATGCTGACGCGGGAGTTCCGGCCGAGCTCCACCCATTCGCCGGCGTCGTGCTCCATCTCCTGGGCGAAGAAGGGTGCGGTCACGAGCACGTCGACCAGCTCCTCGGCCACCCACTCGTCCACGTCCAGGCCCAGCCGCCGCGCGCCGTCGATGGTCGTCGGCACCCGCACGGCAAGGCCGACGTGGCGGCCGCGGGTCCGGCCCACCTCGTCCAGGCCCGCGCGCGTCTCCCGCAGCATGCGCGTGATCATGTGGGCGTTCTTGTGTTCCTCGCCATAGCGGAAGTAGCCGGGCACCCGCATGAAGTCGAACAGGAAGCCCGTGCAGTCGTAGCGCTCGCACACCTCGATGGCGATGTCGCGGCGCAGCGCGCGCACCTCGTCGTGGGCGAAGTCCTGCAGCCAGGTCATCGTCTGCTGCAGCGCCGGATGCTCGCTCCAGCCGGCGGCTCCCGCCGCGCCGATCAGCAGGTCGTGCCGCTCTTCGTAGAACGCGCTGCCGCCGAGCCGGTAGACGTCCCCGGTGCTCGAGTCGACGTGGTGCCAGTCGTTCATGCTGATCCGGAACCAGGGATCGACCCCGATGCGCCGGGCCCTCTCGACCTGGATGGCGAGGTGATCGCGACCGGCCTGCGCGGATTGCTTGAGGTTCTCGGCGTGGTTGAAGTAGCGCAGGTCGCCGAGCGCCGCGCCGCGCTCGTAGCGGTCGACCAGGTACTCCATCCGCGTCTTCTCCGACTTGAACGCGGTGACGTAACCGGCGTCGGGGCCGATGCCGGCCACGTAGGCGTCAACGGCGCGGCCGGAGAACTCCCCGAACTGCGCCATCTCCACCGTCTCCGGCGTCATCGGCGGATGAAAGGTCGATTCGAAGGTGTGGTTGATGTCCCACATGAGCCGGTAGTGGCGCCCGAGGGGGCCGGCCGGCTTGCCGCTCTGTGCCATGGCCATCGATGGTAGCCGCCTACGGATCGAACCGCCACTGCGCCGGCAGCGATTCGGGGAACACGGCCTCGGCGTAGTAGATGCCGGCGGCCTCCTGCTCGACGGGCAGCACCGGCACGCCCACCTTGGCCGGATCGTTGGTGGCGACCGGCCGGAGCCGATGCGCGATGGTCTGGCTCGATCCGCCGGTGTGCGGCAGGACCTTCGCCTGGTCCACGACGAACCGCGCCTGCTCCCGGAACGGCACGCGCGCGGCCACCGCGTCGAACACCACCTGCGGCGTGTCGGCGCAAAACCCGCGGTCCGGGTTGATCGTCCACCAGTACAGCGGGTTGCGCGGATGCCCGTACGGCGACACGGTCGGGTCGCCGGTCAGCAGCCTGAGCCGGCCGTCCGCGCAGCGAAACGAGGTCCGCGGCGACCGGGTGGTGGGCGCGGCGGGCCAGACGATCTCCGGCGCCGGACCGCTGAACGGGTCGTCCCACAGCGTCCAGCCGACCTGTCCGCCGCGTTCCTCACGACTCGCCCGGACGCTACGCGCGGAGACCACCCAGCCGTCGCGCCAGCGGGAGACGCTCGGCTCCATCAGCCCGGCACCGATCAGCGGCCCGCTGTCGACCCACTGGTACAGGCCCGTGGCGGGGTCGAACCGGAAGCGGAGCGCGCCGATGCGGCCGCCATCGAATGTGTTGACCCCCACCCACTCGTCGCCCGACTCCGTATACGGCACGGGCGGCGAGTAGGTCTGGTGCATCGACCGCGCGTCGGTCGAGCACAACAGGTAACCGGCGTCGTAGCCCTGCTGGCGCAAGAGCGCCGGCGACGCGGTCAGCTCGATGTCGGCGCCGTCGGCGCGCAACCGAAACTGGGCCCACTCGACGGCGCCCGTGCGCCGGTGCGTGGCCGGATCGTTGTTCCGCATGAATCCCGTGCCGGGATCGATGGAGCGCGCGTGACGGCCCCACATGGCGACGAAGCAGCCGGCGGCCGGGCTGGCTCCGACTCCGTCCGGCACGCCGAACACCACCGGGTGGAAGTGACCCTTGACGTGCGGCCTTCCGTCGCCGAGCGCGTCCCAGTCGTCGACCGACCGTGCGAGCACGCCCTCCGCGCGCAACGGCCCGTCGTAGGCGCCTGCGCGGAGCTGGTAGATGACGCTGCAGTTGTCGTCCGTGCCGCGCCAGCCGCGGGTGGTGTAGATCAGGAGGAACCGGCTTGCGCTGAGCTGGGCGGCGTTGATGTGCCCGGGGTACAGGCCGTCGGCCCGCGTATGGCCCGGCAGGACGCACTCGTGAATCAGCTTGCCCCGATGCTCGATCCGAGGCGTCATGCCGATCTGTCGATGACTTCGACCTGATCCTCGGGACTGTAGAAGTAGGCGCCCGGTTGCCACTCCTTGTCGAGGTCGCCGAGCAGGCGGCGCTGCCGGGGCGTGCAGCGGTCGAGCACCTCCGGGGCGTGGCCGTCGAAGTCGAACGTGCGAAAGCACATCTGGCTGTAGCAGTAGATCAGGGTCTTGCGGGCACGGCGGGCGCGGTTGGTCGACACGCCGTGCCACAGCGAGTGGGGGAAGACGACCGCATCGCCGGCCTCTGCGCAGAGCTGCACGGCGCCGGGGGTGGCGGTGGTGACCGGGGTGTCGTCTTCTGGATAGGGGCGCAGATGACTGCCGGGAAACAGGGTGAAGTTGCCGCTGCCGGGGCTGCGGAGGTCGGTCAGGAAGTACTGCACCTTGAGCTGCAGGGGCCAGCTCGTCTCGCTCACCCGGATGTGGCGCAGCGCTTGGCCGCCGTCGGTGTGGATGAAGCCCTTGTCGTCGGGATTGGGCGGGCGCACGACGGCCTCGGCCATGCTGAGCTGGATGTACGGACCCATCAGCTCGATCACGGGTCCGAAGGTGGCCGGATGGTCGATCAGGTCGATGAAGACCTGGCTGTCCGGCAGGATGTTGCGCCGGTCCATTCCAGGGCGCGCGTTGGGGTCGCGGTTGCGCCGGACCTCTCGCCGGTGAAGCCGATCGATCTCCCGGATCAACGCCGCGATCGTCGTCTTCGGAAGCACCTCCTTCAGAAGCAGGTAGCCATCGCTGGCCCACCCGCGTTGCTGCGCGGGACTCAGCGCGCGGTCTCGGGACATGGGCAACCTCCATGGATCGGGCGCGTTTTCGCTTTACGGAACGAAAATTCCGCCGTTATAATAGATATATCCGGCTGATGGGAGATAGAGCCGGACAAGGGAGGACTGCGATGGCAACGCTTGATCAGACCATCCTCAGCGACATCGAGGACAGCGGCATAGACGCGTCGGACCTCGGCGTCGAGATCCGCCGGGGCAAGGGGCTCCTGAACCGGCGCAAGGTGCTCGAGGTATTCGGCGTCGTACGTTCGGAGCCGGACCACCAGGCGGTCCTGCGCATGGCGCAGCATCATGCCGGCACCGAATACGAGTTGAAGGACTCGGTCAAGGTACACGCCCGGACGCACTGACGCACTGGTAGGCCCGGCGCCGCGGTAGCGGCGGGCGAACGAACCGGCGAAGACGACCTTACTCACGAACGCCCGGGCTGAGCCCGTGGCGCGCATCTCGTGCGCTCGCCGTTCACGACGGTCCTGGGTGCGGCCCCGATTGAGCGCCCCTCTCACTTCCAGCTACCATCCCTCTTCGCGCATGCAAGTCGCATCGGCTCTGGCCGACGTTCCGCGAGGACGGCATGTGAAGCCGCTCCGACCTCGTCTTCGGGACCCTGGCCCGCGCCGGGCCGCCTGTATCCTGATCCCGCTCCTGCTTGCGAGCGCCGCGTTCGCAGAGGAGTCACCGAACGGCGGGATCGTGACGCAGGGGCTAGCGGTCCAGACCTTCTCGTGCGGGAACCTGCCAACGGCCTGCACCGGGACCGCCCGCCGCTTCATCGAGGCGCAATGCGGGATCGTCGTCGCTGCGGACGGCACCCGCCTGCAGGTGCCCGTCGTGCCGGCTGCCGGGCCGGACCCCGCGGACCTGTACAACGACTGCACGGGCTCCGGCCACAACCCGGCGCATCTGGAGGATCTCCAGACCGTCGTGATCGATGCGGACGGGGAGGAGGTCACCGGGTACCTGTTCGGCGACAACTACTACGAACTCTACGTCAACGGAACGATCGTCGCCCGCGACCCCATCGGCTTCGTGCCCTTCAACTCGGGGGTCGTCCGCTTCAAGGCCAAACGTCCGCTCACCTATGCCGTCAAGCTGGTCGACTGGGGCACCCACCTCGGCGTCGGCATGGAATACGACCGCTGGAACGTCGGTGACGGAGGCTTCATCGCGCGGTTCAGCGACGGCACCGAGACCGGAGCGGAGTGGAAGTGCCGCGCGCATTACATCAGCCCGATCGAGAATCGGTCCTGCGTGGGGCCCGGACCCGACTCGTCGGCCTGTCCCGAGCGGCCGCCCTGCGTGGAGCGTGATCCGGCGTCGTGCCGCGCGTTGCACTTTCCGGTGCCCGAGGACTGGGCCTCCCCGGAGTACGACGACTCGGCATGGCATCAGGCATCCACGTACCGGGCGCGCGACGTGACCAACCAGCGCGCGTACCGGGACTACCGGCGCGAGTTCGGGCGTGCCGACTTCATCTGGTCGCACAACCTCGACCAGGACAACCTGGTGCTCTGCCGGCTACAGGTGCCGTGACGGAGGCATAAGGCGCCGTTCAGTCGTGCGGCGCGTGCCGATGCCGGTGGTGGGCATGACATAACAATCGGAGATTCGCGGGATCGGCACGACCGCCCAGTGCATAGGGGAGGATGTGGTCTATCTCGATCAGATGTCGTGAGTTGCAGCGGCGTCCGGTCCGCCGATCGAGGTAGCTGCAGCGGCCACCGTCCCGCTGCCAGACCTGCCGTCGCACGGCCGCCGGAATCGCGCGGCCCGCAGCGCACGACTTCGGCGTCGAAGTGGCAGCGCCGGCCGGCTTCGTCCCGTCAGCGGTTCGGCGGTCGGTCGCTTCCTGTCGGGTCGGCGACGGCGCGGAGGTCGGCCTGGGGCGTGGCGTCCCCTCCGGCGTCGGATTCGTGCCGGCGGGGATCACCGTCCTGCACCGTGGCGACGTGACCGGGTTCCGGGGCGGCCCGCTCCTTTGCTGCCGGAGCGGGCTTGGAGTCGCCCTGCACCGCTCGGCTGCCGGTGCGCGCCCGGCGCGGCGGCCGGCTCGGGTCGTGGCGGTCGAGCGCCTCCTGGCGGCGGCGGCCGCCGCGGCTTGCGCGATGCGGCCGACGAGCTGCCCGATGGTCATGCGAGGGTCCACGTGCGAGAGCAGCCCCCGCAGGTGCTCCAGTCCTGCTGGCAGTCGGCGTCGATGACGGCCTTCAACTCGTAGCGCCCGTCGCCGAGCGGGCGCACGCGGTCGGCCGGAGTCGCCAGCTCCGGATCCAGGTCGGCCAGCATGCGGCGGACCTGGCGCGCGCTCTTGCCGGCCGCGTCCTCGACCAGCTTCTGCCTTCCTGCCGCATCGAGCACCAGCGGCGGCGCAGGCTCGGAGTTGCTCGGCGTTGCGGCCGGCGCGGCATCCGCCACCGGATCGTCCCCCGACGCGACCTCCGCCGCCGCTGATATAGTCCCTTTGATCGAGTCCGCGACCGGCAACGGATCCGCGCGCAGCGGGCGCTGAAAGGGGTGCTGGGCGGCCGAACGGGCATCCGAGCTTCCGGGAGGCCGGAAGAGGCTCGTACGTGCGGCGGCGTGCCACCTCGCAGGCGCATTAACCCGTCAAGACCCTGCGGCAAGAATCCTCGATTTTTTTGGCGTGCCCGCCGCCGGGCCGATGCCGGCAGCATCAGGGACCGACCTCGCCGTCGCCGACCTCATGGCCCCCCCAGCCACACGAAACCTGGAAGAGCCGGAAATCGAATTGCAGCACCCACCCGGCGCCGGCAACGACATCGTGATGTTGCGATGGAGGGGTTCCTCGGGGATCAGGGATCACCGAGCGATCTGAGCAAGTGGCTCTCGCTGCTCGTAGAACCGTTGGGCGATGCGGTAGAGGCGCGCCGCCATCGATCCGTCGATCATGAGGCCCATGACGGCGCCGATCAGCGGCAGGAAGCCAAACGCCAGCTTCCAGAGACAGGCCGCCTGCAGCCTGGCCGCTACCGCGGCGACCAGCTCCTCGCGGGAAGCCGCTTCGTCGTCCTGACCGCCGCCTGCCCAGAGCGACAGTATGCGCTGGAAGTCGTCGCCCAGATCGTCAGCTCGGCCAGCGTTCGTCGCGGCCTTCCACCAGATCGCCTGCAGCATCGTCAGGAGCATTGCGGCGTCGATGTCCCGAAATCCAAACTGAAGGTGCCGAATGGGAATCAGGTTGGTGGCCATCCCGGGCGAGCCGGCGATCCACCGGGCGGACCGCGCCGATTCGCCGATTCTCGCCATGCCGCGCACATCGCGCAGATGCTCCTCGGAGCGGTGCTCGGCGAGAAAGCGCTCGACCGTTCGTCGCATGGAATCCGAGCCGCCCTTCTATCTGACTCGATCTGTGCGCGGCGGCCGCGGGATCGCAAAGTCGTCCGGAAGAGGGCGGACTCCCGCAGACTTGAGGTCGCGGAAATACTCCGTCGCAACGTCGTGGAAGCGGAGCGCCAGCGCCACGTCGAGCCGGTACGCGGCGATCGGCCCCATGATCGGCACGAATCCCAGCGCAGCTTCCAGAACCGGGACGGACGCAGCCGGTGAACCACGGCCTCGGTCAGCTCATCCGGTTCGGGCAGCTCGCCACCGAGCTCCCGATCTCCGGGCCGCCGAGCCCAACGATACAGCACGCATTGGAAGTCCCGGCGTTCGTCGACCTCGACTTCCGCATGAAAGCCGAGCGCCCAGCACTCGTACCGCAGCTTCCCCAGCGGCTTGGGGACACCTCGCCGCATGCGCGCGACATGCACCACCGGAATGAAGTTGTCGATCAGGGCGCCGATCCCCGCCGTCGACCTCATCCACTTGCGGGGGCGGTGAGGATGGCCGACAGCTCGCCGCTGCAGTTCGCGGAGCTCGCTCAGGCGCTCAGGGTGATATTCGGCGAGAAACCGTTCCACTCGCTCGTCTGTCCCGCTGACGCGATCGCGGCTCATCTGATCGTCCGCGGTCGGATCACCGAAATATTGGCGCAGGCGACTTGGGTTCCTCGTAGTACCGTTGGACAAGGCGGTAGAAACCGGCCGCCATCGATCCGTTGACGATAAGACCCAGCAGTGGGCCCACCACGGGAAGGAAGCCGAAGACGAGCTTCCACAGATAAGGCACGCGTAGCTTGGCCGACACCGCGGCGATCGATTCCTCGGGCGAGTGAGGTGCGTCGTGCCGGTCCCTGCCTGCCCAATGCAGGAGCACCTGCTCGAAATCTTCGAAGTGGTCGTCCTCGCGGGCGGCCTTGACGCCGGCATGCCAGCAGATCCCCTGCAGCAGGCTCAGGAGCAGGCCAGTATCGATGCGGCTGAGCCACAGGTGCAGAACCGGAACCGCGTAGACCCCGAACCCCCAGGATCCCGCCATTATCCTTGACTGGCGCACCGAGTTCCCCAGTCGCGCTGTCCTGCGGACCTGACGCATCTGCTCCTCGGAGCGGTGCTTCGACAGGTAGCGCCGCACCTCTCGTCGCGTCGACACGGCGAAGCGGTCCTTCCGCGTGTCTCGATGCGGTCGCGGTGGCGGGGGGATCGCGAAGTCGTCCGGCAGGTGCCGGACACCCGCTGATCGCAGATCGCGGAAGTACTCCTTGGCACGGTCATGGAATCGAAGCGCGAGTGCCGCGTCGATCCAGTAGGCCGCGATGGGGCCCACGATCGGCAGGAATCCCAGAGTCAGCTTCCAGAAGCGGGAGGCCCGGAGCCGGCGGACCACGGCTTCGGCCAACTGCCCGGATTCCGGAACACGGTCATACGGGCGCTCCTCTGCAGCTCGTTGCCGAGCCCATTGGCCCAGGACACGTTCGAAGTCGTGGCGGCCGTCGATCTCGATCCCGGACTGAAAGCCGGTTTCCCAGCACCGGTACCGCAACGTCTCCAGCGGAGCGGGGGCGCCTTGTAGCGCGCGCCTCAGATGCAGCAGTGGAATGAGGTTCTCGACCGATCCGTCGATCCCGGCTTGCGTCTTCGTAAGCCTGCGGCCGGAACGCAGGTCCGAACGCAACTTCGGATGCCGGCGCATGAAGTCGCGGAGGTCGCACAGGCGCTCGGGGTGTTCCTCGGCCAGAAACCGTTCCACCCGTTCGCGTATCCGGCTGACGCCAGTTGCGTCCATGTGGTGCTCCTGACTTGGAAGGTATGCCTTGCGGCCGGAATGGACAACGAGCTGGTTCGCCCGTACCGCCGGCCGTCGCTCAGCTCTCGGGCGGCTGCGGAAAGGGATTCTCGATCGTCAGGCCCTCGATGGTCTGGCCGTGGCTCAAGCTCTCACTGAGCAGTCCGGCGCAGCCGGCCTCCAGCGCCGCGGCGATGTTCAGGGCGTCGTGAAATCCGTATCGATACCGTGACTGGATGTCCAGAGCGCGGTGGTAGAGCCCCTGGCTCGGTGAGACGGTGCAGAGGGGCAGGAGCACGTCGTCGAGAAAGCGCTGGGCCTGGTCCTCTGTCAGCGGCGCCGGGACCTTGCGGGTTAGGGCGTCGAGCGTCTCCGCTACGACCTGGTGGCTGATCGTCCAGCTCTCCTGCAGCGCCGATCTCACGATGGCCCGGGCCCGGCCCTGCCTGGCCGGATCGCTCTCGTCGAACAGGGCGACGAAGACGCTGCTGTCGACGAAGTTCATGACGGCACGATGCCACGAACATCCGTTGCGCGACATTCGTGCATAGTACGGGCGCAGGCGAGGCGCGGTGGCAGACGAGAGATTGCAGCGTTCCGAGCGGGAATACGCGCGGGCGTTGCGCACGGTGGCGGAGGGGACGACCCAGTCCAGGACTCCGGCGACGCTGATCCCGGGCGTCTATCCGACGTTCGGCGCGCGGGGGCAGGGCGCGTACATCTGGGACATCGACGGCAACCGCTACGTCGACTGGATCCTTTGCTTCGGCACCATCGTGCTCGGCCACAGCCATCCGGTGGTGAACGCCGCGGCAGTCAGGGAGATCGAGGAGGGGTTCGCCCTGCCGCTGACCCGGCCGGTGCAGACCGAGCTGGCGGAGACGCTGGTCGAGCTGATCCCGTGCGCGGAGCAGGTCCTGTTCATGAAGGCCGGCTCGGAGGCGACCTCGGCCGCCGTGCGGCTGGCACGCCTGGCGACCGGCCGCGACCGGATCGTGCGGCTGGGCTACCACGGCTGGCACGACTGGTCGTGCACGCGCGATGCCGGCATCCCGGCCGTGGTGCGCGACCTCACCCTCACCTTCGACTACAACGACCTGGATTCGCTGCGCGTCGTGCTGGAGGCGCACCGGGACCAGGTCGCCTGCGTGATCATGTGGCCGTGCGAGATCGAGACCCCGGAACCGGGCTTCCTGGCAGGCGCCAGGGAGCTCGCGCACGAGCACGGCGCGCTGTTCATCCTGGACGAGATCCGCACCGGGTTCCGGCTGGCGCTCGGCGGCGCGCAGCAGCACTTCGGCGTGGTGCCCGACCTGGCCACCTTCGGCAAGGCGCTGGCCAACGGCTTCACGCTGTCGGTGGTGGCCGGCCGCGCCGAGTACATGCGGCACGTGCGCGAGTCGTGGTTCTCCTCCACGTTCAACACCAGCTCCATGGAGCAGGCGGCAGCGCTGGCGACGATCGGCGAGTTGCGCCGCACCGACGGTATCGGCCATATCTGGCGGATCGGCCGCCGGCTCATGGAAGGCCTCGATGGCCTGGCGCAGGCGCACGGCGTGGAGGCGAAGGCGGTGAGCCTGCCGCCGACGCCGTACCTGCAGTTCACCTACCGGGATCCCGGCCTGCGCGAGGCGGCCAAGCAGATCTTCTTCACGGAGACGGTCCGGCGCGGGGTCTTCTTTCACCCTCATCACCACTGGTTCGTGAGCGCCGCGCACGGTGAGACGGAGCTGGCCGAGACTCTGGAGGCCAGCGAGCACGGCTTCCGTGCGGTCCGCCGCGCGATCGACACGGGACGGGCGCTGCCCGCGGCAGCCGCCGGAGCGCTGGAAGGAGGGGTGCGGTGAGCGAGCGTGCGCTGGCAAACCGCATCCTGGGCTACCCGCCGGACGCGCGCCTGCTGATCGTCAACGCCGACGACTTCGGCATGTGCCACACCCAGAACGTGGGCACCCTGCGGGCGATGCGCGAGGGGCTGGTGCGCTCGTGCTCGTTGATGGCGCCGCCGGCGTGGGCGACGCACGGCGCGCAGCTCCTGCGCGAGAATCCCGACGTGCCCTTCGGCGTGCACCTCACGCTGGTCAGCGAGTTCCGCACCTACCGCTGGGGACCGCTGCTGCCGCGCGGGGAGATCGGCTCCCTGGTGGACGAGTCCGGCTGCTTCCATCCCGACGACCGGATCCCGGAGCTGGTCGCCAACCTCCTGCTGCACGAGGCGGAGCGGGAGTTCCGGGCGCAGATCGAATGGGTGCTGGACCGCGGGCTCGCGCCCGCCCACCTGGACAGCCACTACCACGTGCACGAGGAGCGCGACGACCTGTTCGACCTGACGGTCGACCTGGCGCTGGAATACGGGCTGGCTCTGCGAGCGCGCGACCCGGCGCACATCCGGGCGCTGCGCGCCCGCGGCTACCCGACCAACGACCACGACATCCTGGACTCGGGCAGGCACCCGCCCGCGGACAAGCCGGTTGCCTTCGCGAAGCTGCTGCGCGAGCTGCCGGAGGGGCTCAGCGAGTGGGCGTTCCACCCCGCCGTGGTGACCGCGGAGCTGGAGGCGATCATGGTCGACCCGCGCATTCCCGGCGTCACCGCCGTGCCCGCCGACCGGCAGTCGGACTTCGACTTCATCACCTCCGCGGAGGCGGCGGCGATCGTCGCCGAGGAGGGCATCGAGTTGATCACCTACGCGGACCTGCAGCCCTTCTGGCAGCGGGGCCGGTCAGGATGAGCATCGAGTAACGCAGCGCCGCCCGCGGCACGGCGGCTCGTGCCGCGTGGTATCTTCGCACCGGCCCGGCGACGGGCGCTCTCGGCATGGTGACGGCGGCGGCGCGACGACTCCCGGCGGCCTTTGCGCTGCACACGGCGGCCGGCAAGCGCCGGGTGATCGGTATCGTCCTGCTGCTGGCCATCCTGCTGCCGTTCGCGGGGCTCAACCGCCTGCCCAAGCTGGACACGGTGCGCGCCGACCTGGCGGCGGCGCTGGCACCCACCGCCGAGTGCTTCCAGGGCTTCTGCGTCGAAGCGGATCCGGAGTCCACGTTCCTGGCGCGCTGGTGGCGGTTCTCGACCACCTACCTGCGCCTGGTGGCGATCGGCATGGCCTTCGCCTTCGCGGCCGCGGGCATAGCCGAGGCTTTCCTGGTGCCGGGGGTGGGCGACGGACAGGTCCCGGCCGTGCGCGCCCGCGGCCGGCTGCGGCGCATCCTCACGGGGCTGGGCATGGGGCCGGTGGTGAACCTCTGCTCGGCCTGCGTGGTGCCGGTGTCCAGCGCCGTGCGCCGCGGTGGACTGGGCGTGGAGGGGGCGCTGGCGCTCGTGCACGGCTCGTCGGTCCTCAACGTGCCGTCGCTGTTGATGATCGCGGTGATCTTCACGCCGGCAATCGGCGCCAGCCGGCTGCTCCTGGGGATCGCGGCGGCGTTCCTGCTCGGTCCGCTCGTGGCCGCCGTGGCGGGCCGACGCGCGGCGGGCGGGTCCTGCGATCTGGCGCCTCCGTCGCTGCCCGACCCCGCCGCCACCTGGGGGCAGGTGCTGGCCGAGGGGCTGCCGGCCTGGGGGCGCGCCTCCGGCCGCATGCTGCTGCAGATGGGGCCGATCATGGTGGCCGCCGGCCTGGTGTCCGGCGCCGCCATCCAGGTGCTCAGCCCGGAGACGGTGGAGGCGTTCCTGGGCGACAACCTTGCCGGGGTCCTGGTCGCGGCGACGCTCGGCGTGCTGATCAACGTGCCGCTGCTGTTCGAGATCCCGCTGGTGACGGTGCTGCTGCTGCTGGGGGCCGGCAGCGCGCCCGCGGCGGCGCTGCTGTTCGCGGCCGCGGCCGGCGGGCCGGTCACCTTCTGGGGCCTGTCGCGGGCGATCCCGTGGCGCGGGATCGGCGCCTATGCCGCCGGCACCTGGGCGATCGCGGCCGCCGGCGGGCTCGCGGTCCTGGGCGTGAGCCCGCTGCTGCCGGAACGGCCGGCGCTGCGCCTGCACGCCGCCGAGCCGGCCGTGCGGGCCGCCGAGTCGGGGGAGCAGGCCCGTGCTGCAGCGGCGCTGGACCCGGCGGTTGCCGCCCGCTTCCCGCCGCTGCGCTTCACGGACGTCAGCATCGAGTCGGGCGTGTCGGGCGACACGTATCACTCGCGCTCCGCGCACAGCCTGGGCGTCAACTGGGTCGACGTGGACCGCGACGGCCGGCCGGACCTGTTCGCGGTCGGCGGCGACCCGGAGTTCCCGCCGCGGCTGTTCCGCAACCTCGGGGACGGCACGTTCGAGGCCGCGCACCACCTGCTCCCGGAGCTCCCCGCGTACGAGATGTCGGGCTCGCTCTTCGCCGACTACGACAACGACGGCGACGCCGACATCTACGTCTATACCGACCGGCAGGAATGGTACCTGCACGGCAGCAACGTGCCGGACGGCCCGCCCAATCTGTTGCTGAAGAACCTGCTCGCCGAGCACGGCGGCCGCATCCCGGCCGGCCGGCCGCTGTTCGAGGAGGTGGCCGCGCCCGCCGGCGTAGACGACCTCGCCCCCGAGCCGTTCGGAGAGCAGCCGGCCTACCGTACCAAGGCGGCGGCGTGGCTGGACTACGACCGCGACGGATGCGTCGACCTGTACGTCGGCCACTCGGTCATCAACCGGGCCGGCCTGGATGCGCAGCGCGACCGGCTGTACCGCAACCGCTGCGACGGCACCTTCGAGCCGGTGGCGGTGCCCACGAGCGCGCTGCGGTCGGGCTTCGCGGTGCTGGCGGCCCACCTCGACGGCGACCTGTGGCCGGACGTGTACGTGGGCAACGTGAGCTACGACCTGTCATGGCCGCACCACTGGGACCAGGTCTACCGCAACCGCGACGGCGTGCTGGTGGAGCTGCCGCCGGAGGAGATCCCGGGGGTGGGCGACGACGCGCAGGCGGCCATGGGCATCGACGTGGCGGACGTCGATCTGGACGGCCGCTGGGACCTGTACATCTCCGACCTGCTGGACGGCACCCCGCACGAGAGCCCGCCGTTCGGGAACGTGCTCTATATGGGAGGCGAGGGGGCCCTGCTCGAAGACAATGTCGCCGTGGCCGCGGGCGTCGCCGGCGATGACTCCTGGGGAGTCAACTTCTTCGACGCCGACCACGACGGCTGGGAGGACCTGTACGTGGCGACCATGATGGGCGCCGGGAGCGAGCTGCTGTTCGCCAACGACCGCGACGGCACGTTCACCAACGTCGCCGCCGCCGCCGGTTACCGGACCGGCGCCAGCCGCGGCAGCGCCGTGGCCGACTACGACGGTGACGGCGACCTGGACATCGCCGTGGTCAACCACCACGTGTGCGGCAACACGCGCCCGACCTGCTCGCTGCAGTTGCTCCGCAACGACACGCCCGCGGCCGGCGGCTGGCTGCAGCTCCGTCTGACCGGCACGCGCAGCAACCGCGACGCCATCGGCGCCGTCGTGCGGGTGCGGGCCGGCGAGCTCGCCATGATGCGGCAGGTCAAGGGCGGCTCCGGCGGCCACTCGCAGAGCACCCTGACCGTCCACTTCGGCCTGGGCGAGGCGAGGGTCGCCGACGTGGTCGAGATCGACTGGCCCTCCGGCCTGCGCACCCGCTGGCGCCGCCAGGAAGCGAACCGCCGGATCGAAGTGATCGAGGGGCAAGCCTGCCGCTCCGGCGACCTGACCGGCTGCACGGAAGTGGAGACCGGCACCTGAGTCACTGAGCCGCGGGTGCGAGGTCCGGCGCACGGGAGTGGAGGTAAACATGGCTGAGACATTTGGCCGCTGGGATGTCACGGAGCATCTTCGTACCAAGGAGGACGCGCGTCTGTATCTCGAAGCCTGCGCGGAAGAGGATCCGGGGGACGGTAGCCTGATTCGGGCCGCCTTGAACGACATCGCCCGAGCCCGGAATATGAGCCAGCTCGCGTCTGACATCGGGATGACCCGTGAGGGTATCTACAAGGCGTTTTTGTAGATCGACGCAACGTTTCGTACGGCCGCCGGTGTCAAGTGGACGTACGGTCGTCGGTCACGAGGGCGGTGACCTGCTCGCCCAGGTCGGTGAGGCGGTAGCCGGTCTCCAGGCTCTGCGTCAGGCCGATGCGCTTGAGCTTGCGCACGTTCGCCTTGAACGCCGGTGTGTCCCAGCCCATCCGCGGCGCCAAGTCGCCGGCTCGGGTGGCAGGATGGTCCCGGATGAGCGCCAGTACGTCAGCGGTCCAGGGCGTCGCACTACGGCGGTCGGTCGCCTGCAGGCGCGTCACCACATCGTCGGCGCTCAACTCGGGAAGCGGCTTGCCGGCCGGCTCATCCGTCAGCTCGAACTCGACGCGGGTTACGCTGGCCGACTCCGGCAGCTTCAGGAACTCGGCCACCGCTGCGACGCTTTCGAATCCGGAGCGGCGAAGGTCGTCGGCTTCGATGTCACACAGGCGTACCGGCCGCACGCCGGTGACCTTGACCGCGCCGGACGGGCGCAGGCGGTAGATGCCGCCGACCGCCGCATGCGGGCGCTTCCAGTTGCGGAACGAAACGGTGATCCGGTCCGATAAAACTCCCCGGCTGCCTTGGGTGTCGAACTGCATGACTCACGGTGAGGCTATTGCCTCAAGAACGAGTATACGCCGACGCTGTGCACGGACGCTGATCGTCCACTACCCAGATGCTCGTCGCAGGTTCCTTCTCCCATCGTCGTCCAAGCATCGCGGACATGCGATTGGAAGTGGTAGGATCAGGGCAGTAGATGCCGGTCTTGCTGCGAGAGGGCCCATATCGATTCTACTTTGTCTCTGGCGATCGAACCGAGCCGCCTCACGTTCATGTACGACGTGACCGAGCATTCGCCAAGTTTTGGCTCAGCCCGGTGGCCCTGCAGAACAGCGGACACTTCGGGAATCAGGAACTTCGCCGCATTCAGGGTATCGTTGAGCAGCACCGAGATGAATTCGTGGAGGAGTGGCATGCCTTCTTCGACAGTTAAGATGGAATTGGCCGGGGCAACGAGTGTCACGGTCACCGACGACATCCTCGCGGTGGAGCTCGCCGACGGACGGACCATCTCCGTACCGCTCGCTTGGTACCCCAGGCTTGTTCATGGTACCGCCGAGGAGCGGAACCGGTGGGAACTGCACGCTGACGATCAGCACATCCATTGGCCAGACCTGGACGAGGACTTGAGCGTGGAAGGGCTGCTTGCCGGTCGTCCGTCGGGAGAAGGCGACAGATCGTTCAAGCGCTGGCTCGAAGCGAAGCGGGCAGGGCGCAGCGTGAAGCTATACGACCTCCGGCGTGCAGAAAGGGCACACGAGGCTCAGGAGTAACGCACCGGGAGTCCGTCGCTTGGCCCTTGGCGCGCGAACCACTTCGCTCAGCTACTGCGCAACTCGGCGAGCGTCTGCTCCACTCGCTCGCGAACACCGCGGTCAGGGTCGGGGCCGGCGACGCGCATCGCCTCCCACGCGCGCTCGAAGTGGTCGGGGCCGGCCTGCAGCTCGTCGAGCGCCGACAGGATCTCGCCGAAGTACGCCTGCGTGCGGGCGATCGGCTGCTTCGCTTCCCAGTGCAGCGGGGAGCCGGCCGGCTGGTAGCGCACGTCGGCCGACAGGCGGATCGCCTCGGAACGGTTCAGCACTCCGGCGTGCAGCGTCTCGCCGGCGAAGATGAGCGCGTCGCCGGGGTGGTAGTCGGAGCGCAGCCAGCCGCTCTCGGGGTCCTCCTCGCCATCGACCGGCTCGACCGTGCCGGCCACCGGGACGGCGCCGTCCCGACGCCATGCGTCTGCCTGCGCGGCGGTCGCGGGCACGCCCAGGAACTCCGTCCCCTTCCACCACGTCGCCCACAGGCCGTCGCGGTGCGACCGCCGCCGCAGCGCCAGGCCGCCCACCGACTGGTCGATGTCCATCAGCGGGATCCAGCAGGTGAGCGTGCGCACGGGACGGAAGAAGTAGAAGTCCTGGTGCGCCGGCGTGGCGAAGGAGAAGCGCAGCGGTCCGCCGGCCCCGGCGTCGTCGGCACGGTCGCCCAGCATGATGCGCAGGCGCGCCGCGCAGTCCTTCCAGACGAAGACCTCGCCGCCGATCAGCCGCTTCTGGAACGCGACCAGCCCGGCGGAGTGGGCCAGCCGGCAGATGACGCCGTCCTCCGCCACCGCGGAGACGAGCGGCCCGTCCGAGGCCAGCTCGTTCTCCCGCGGCGCGCGGCCCGACCAGATCGGACGGTCCGACCCGGACGCCAGGCCGGCTTCTTCCAGATGGCGTGCCGCCAGCTCGCGCGCCTCGCCTACCAGATCGGGATCGAGGAGCCCGCGCGCGAACACGTATCCCTCTTCTGCGAGCCGGCGCTGCAGCAGGGCCGGCGCGGCATCGGCGGGAGTCGCCAACAGCGGATTCACGATGGAAGTTCCGGCCATCATAGCCGACACGCCGGGCCTGTGGGCCTACTTCGACGCCGAAACAGCCCAGCGAGGCACGGCCGTCCCGCAGAGTTGACTTAGGCATGACTAAGTCATATACATTTCCCTCACCATGAAGACCGCGAGTGTCCACCAGGCGAAGACCCACCTCTCCCGGATGCTGAGGGAGGTTCAGGCGGGGGAGACCATCATCATCCTCAACGGCACCACGCCGGTCGCACGGCTCACCGCCATCGACCACCCCGTGCCCCGGCGTCCGAAGGCAGGCACGCTCACGTCGCCGCCGGTGCACTACTCCGCCGACGCGTTTCAACCGCTTTCGGACGAGGACATGGGCGAGTGGGGCCTGTGAACCGCTACCTGTTGGATACCTGTACGTTTATCTGGCTGTGTACCGAGCCGCAGCGGCTCTCGGCGACGGCGACGGAAGCGATCGACGCCCCGGAAACCGTTCTGCTGTGGAGCGATGTGTCGGCTTTGGAGATCGCACTCAAGTGGAGCGCCGGCAAGATCATCCTGCCCGATCCCCCCAGGCACTGGATCGAGCAGCAGATCGCGGCCTGGAGCATGGACTGCCTGAGCCTGCAGCGGAACGACATCTATCGTGCCTCCGAGTTGCCGGCGCTTCACCGTGACCCGTTCGACCGCCTGCTGGTCGCAGCCGCGCTCGGCGCCACGGCCACGATACTCACGCCGGATGATGCGATCCACGCGTACCCGGTAAGCTGCCGCTGGTAATACGCCCGTGGCGAGTCGCGACCCCGACGTCCGGGACCCGATCCTCCTGCCGGCGCCGCAGCGCCTTCGGCGGGAGCACGGCGGTCACAGGCTCCGGCCCGGCAGGCTTATCCATCTGACCGGGGGGGAACGGGCGGCGCTGCTGCGTATCGGCGTCGCGATGCGCGACGCGCTCGCCGGGGCCGGCGCGAGTTGGCAGCTCACCGCGCGCGGCGGATCCGGACCGGAGATCGGCGCCACGGTCGCCGTCGACCCGGCCCGCGTGAGCCGGGCGCAGGGGTACGTGCTCACCGTCGGCCCGGGACACATCGACATCGCCGGCCATGACGAGGCGGGCGCCTTCTACGGGGCGATGACGCTGCGGCAGATCGTGCGCCAGGCGCGGGACGGCGTCCTGCCGTGCCTGCGGATCGCCGACCACCCCGACATCGCCAACCGCGGCCTGATGCTGGACATCAGCCGCGACCGGGTGCCGACCATGGAGAGCCTGTGCGGCCTGGTCGACCTGCTGAGCGAATGGAAGGTCAACCAACTCCAACTCTACACCGAGCATACCTTCGCCTACCGCAACCACCGCGAGGTGTGGGCCGACTGGTCGCCGATGACCGGCGAGCAGGTGATGGAGCTCGACGCCTATTGCCGCGAATGCTACGTGGAGCTGGTGCCGAACCAGAACACCTTCGGGCACCTGGCGCGCTGGATGGTCCATCCGCGCTACCGGCCGCTGTGCGAAGACGACGATCCTGCGGTCTTTCTCCCGCACCGCGGCCTGTACGGCACCCTGTGCCCGACCGATCTCGGCTCGATCGTGCTGGTGGACGAACTGCTGGAGGAGTTGCTTCCGCACTTCACGAGCCGGCAGGTGCACGTCGGCTGTGACGAGGCGCGCATCGGCCTGGCCCGGTCGCGCCGCATCGTCGAGGAGCGCGGCGCGGGACCGGTCTACCTGGACTACGTCCGGCAGGTGCACGAGCTGGTGCGCCGGCGCGGGCTCACCACGCAGCTCTGGGGCGACGTGCTCATCAGCCACCCGGAGCTGGCCGCCGAGATGCCCGCCGATGCGATCCCGGTCATGGAGAACTACTCGGCGGACGCGCCGTTCGACACCTACGCGGAGACGTGCGTGCAGGCGGGGCTGCCGTTCTACCTGTCGCCGGGGATCAACTGCTGGAGCACGATCATCGGCAACACGGCCACCGCGGTGGCCAACATCCGCCGCGCCGGCCAGAGCGCGGTGCGTCACGGCGCGGCCGGCCTGCTCAACACCCACTGGGGCGACAACGGGCACTGGCAGCACCTGCCGGTGGCATTCCCGGGCTATGCGTACGGTGCGGCCATGAGCTGGGCGCCGGCGGCGAACGCGGACCTGGACCTGCCGGCCGCGCTGGATGCGCACGCGTTCCGCGACGCGCCCGGGGTGATGGGCCGGCTGGTCTGCGAGCTCGGCGACGTGTCGCGCTGCCATGACGACATGGCCGGCTCGCATGGGCCGCTGACGGCCTGGATCCTCATCGGCCTGCCCGGCATTCTGGAGCAGCTCGCGGGGCTGACCGAGGAGGCGCTGGGCATGGCCGGGGAGCGCCTGGAACAGGTGCTGGCGCCCCTGTCCGAGGCGCGCATGGAACGTCCGGACGCGGAGACGATCGCCGCGGAATTGCGCAACGGCGCCGGCCTGTACCGCCACGCGCTGCACCTGTGGGCGGCGCGCATCCGCGCGCACGGCACGGCGGTGGCGAAGCGCGAGCTTTCGAGCGACGCGGAGGTGTGGCCGCGCCGCACCATCGACGACGAGTACGCCGCGCTGCCGGCGCCCGAGCGCGCGGCGCTGGAAGCGGAGCTCGCGCCCTTGGTGGACGACTTCCGGCGGCTGTGGCTCACGCGCGACCGGCCCGGCGGCCTGCACGACAGCACCGGCCGCTTCGAGCGGTTGCTCGCCGCCTACCGCGGGGACGATCCGTAACCGGTAACGATTCGACCGCCTTGGACACGGACTTGAGATTCGGGTTCTGATTGGCATTCGTCATGGCAAAAGGCAAGAAGGACGACGCCGAGAAACCGAAAGCCAGCACGACCGCCATCCTGGTGGCGGCGGTCCGCGCGGCGCATCTGATCTGGAACGATCCGCCGCTGTTCTCCGACACCTACGCGCTGCAGATGGTGACGCCGTTCTGGCGGCAGGTCGCCAAGCGGCGGTGGCTCAAGTGGCTGATCGCCGACGTGGTGCTGGGGGTGCTCAAGCCCATCCACACCGAGGCGATCCTGCGCGTCCGCTTCACCGAGGAGCGGTTGCGCGAGGCGATCGCCGACGGCGTGCGCCAGTACGTGATCCTGGGCGCCGGGCTCGATTCCTTTTCTCTGCGCCAGGGCGACCTGGCCGACGGCCTGCGCATCTTCGAGGTGGACCAGCCGGCATCGCAGGCCATGAAGCGCGAGCGCCTGGTCGCCATCAACGGCAGCGTTCCCGACAACCTGGTACTGGTGCCCGTGAACTTCGAGACCGACCGCCTGGACGAGGAGCTGCGCAAGGCCGGCTTCGACGCCGAAACGCCCACGTTCTTCTCCTGGCTGGGCGTCACCTACTACCTCACCGGCGAAGCGATCAGCGATTCGCTCGACCGCGTCTCCTCGCTCGCCGCGCCGGGCAGCCGGATCGTCTGCGACTACAAGTATCCGCACGACCTGGTCCCGGCGGAGGGCATGGAGTTCGTGCAGAAGCTGGAGAAGTTCGTGGCGGGCCGCGGGGAGCCGATGATCTCGACCTTCACACCCGACGCGATGAACGCGGAGATGGCGCGCGTCGGCTTCCAGGAAGTGGACAGCGTCTCGCCGGACGAGGCGGACAAGCGCTACCTGCAGGGCCGCGCCGACATGGACGCTCCGGCTCCCGGCTTCTCGTTCGCGCTGTTCAAGAAATAGCCTGACGGCCACAGCA
This sequence comes from Spirochaetia bacterium, assembly GCA_965208175.1. Lineage (GTDB taxonomy): Bacteria > Spirochaetota > Spirochaetia > SZUA-6 > Bin103 > CATQHW01. The sequence continues at coordinate 2,524,201 of CBDBOG010000003.1, forward strand.
CGCATGGACACGGTGCGGATCGGCATCGTCGGTCTCGGCGGCATGGGGGTCAGGCACGCCCGCTCGCTTCTGGCGGGGGAGGTGACCGGCGCCGCGCTCACCGCGATCTGCGACGTCCGGCCGGAGCGGCTGGCCTGGGCTCGGGAGCATCTGTCGTCCGAGCCGGCGTGCTTCGATGACCTCGATGCCTTTCTGAACGCCGGCGTGGCCGAGGCGGTCATCGTCGCCACCCGCCACTACGAGCATCCGCCGCTCGCGATCCGGTGCTTTGCACGAGGCATGCACGTGCTGACCGAGAAGCCGGCCGGGGTGTACGCGAAGCAGGTGGGGGAGATGAACCGGGCAGCGGCAGCCAGCGGCAAGGTCTTCGCCATCAACTACCAGATGCGCACCGACCCGCTCTATCGCAGGTTGAAGGAGATGGTCGAAGGCGGCGAGCTGGGCGAGATCAAGCGCACCAACTGGGTCATCACCGCCTGGTACCGGCCGCAGAGCTACTACGATCGCGACGACTGGCGCGCCACCTGGGCGGGCGAGGGCGGCGGCGTGCTGATCAACCAGGCGCCGCACCAGCTCGACCTGTGGCAGTGGTGCTGCGGGATGCCTGCGCGCCTGCGGGCGTTCTGCTACTACGGCAAGCACCACGACATCGAGGCGGAGGACGACGTCACGGCCTTCGTCGAGTACCCGAACGGCGCCACCGGCGTGTTCGTGACCTCCACCGGAGACGCCCCCGGCTCGAACCGCTTGGAGGTGACCGGCGACAACGGCAAGGTCGTGGTCGAGGACGGCCGGCTCACGTTCTGGAAGCTCGACGTTCCCGAACCACGGTTCAGGCGCGAACATCGGACGGGGCCCGATCAACCGGGGTACACACGCGTGGACGTCCCGGTCGCGGGCCGGACGACCGGGCACGCCGGCATCACGCGTAACTTCGTGGAAGCCATCACCGACAGCGCCTGTCTGCTCGCCCCGGGCCAGGAGGGGATCCGCGGGCTGTCGATCTCCAATGCCATGCACCTGTCGGCATGGCTCGACGACTGGGTGAGGGTGCCGCCGGACGAGGACCTGTTCTACGAGAAGCTGCAGGAACGAAGCGCGGGATCCCGCGCCAGCGTCTGAGGTGGGCCGGGCAGGGCTCGATCAGGGCGAATCCGGTCGTTCCCCGATGACGGCAGCGCTTCCGGGGATGTCCGCCAGCAGTCCGTGCAGCGCCTGCGCGGCAACGGCGAACCGGTCCGCCTTGGACTGGAGCGGGCGACCCGGCGCCGGCTTCAGGTGCGGTTCCAGCGTGAGATAGCCCGCGAAGCCGTCCGCGAACGCCTCGGACAGGATGCGCGCCACGTCGCCCGCACCCTGTCCGGCCGGGACCACGGCACCGTCCGGCCGCGCGTCCTTGACGTGGAAGTAACCCAGGTACGGCTTGAGCTTCGCCCAGCAGTCCCGGTAGGGCCGCTGTCCGCACTGCACGAAGTTGGAGAAGTCGAAGGCGCAGACCAGCGACGGCGAGTGGATCGACGTGAGCAGGTCCAGCACGCGGTCGCCGGTCTCCCCGTAGATGTTCCGTTCGTTCTCGTGCGCCAGCCTGGTCGGCGTCGCCGCCGCCACTTCGACCAGGCGGGCGAGCCAGTCGAGGACCTGGGTGCGGTGCGCCGCCGCACTCTCGCCTTCGGGCGGATAGAAGGAGAACACGCGGATGTAGGCCGCCTGAAGGATCTCGGCGTACTCCAGGGCGCGGCGCATGCCGTCGAGCTGCTCCTGGAAGTCGCCGGTGAGCGGAAACTTGCCGAGCGGCGAGCCGACCGCGGAGAAGCCGATCCCGTGGTCCGCCGCTCGCCGCTTGATGTCTCGGACCTCGCCGGCGCGGAGCGCCAGCACGTTCCTGCCCCAAGCGCCGCGGAGCTCGATGTTGCCGACGCCGTTCCGTGCGAGCTCCCGGATCTGGACGTCCGGATCGTCGTCGATCTCGTCCGCGAAGGCGCTGATCAGGTTCATGGTTCAGGGTCCCGGGCCGGGCGGCAGCGGTACGATCGCCGTGTTCTGGCTGAAGACGATCCGCCAGTGGCCGTCGATCTTCTGCAGGACGTCGACCAGCCGCGTCGCGAGCTTTCCCGGCTCCGTCTCGCCGATGCCGGGCGGCAGCGCCGCGTACCCGATGAGCTCGAACCTCACCTCGGCCACGGCCGTGTCCGCGTCGGTGAAGCGGATCTGCAGCACTTCCGCGCTGAGCGTGCTGTCGCTGAAGATGGTGGCGAACAGCGCAGCGTGGCGCTGTTCGTTGGCGGCGCGATCGGGAAACCGCATCCCCAGAATGTTCACGAAGCCGCTGTCCGGGGTGAAGTTCTCCACCCAGGCGGCGGCATCGCGCGCATTCCAGGCCTCCGGCAAGGCCATCAGGACCTCGCGGATCGCCCGTTCGTCGTCCGCCGACTGGGCGGCGATGCCGGCGGGCGCCAGCATGATCGCGGCGAAGTACAGGATCGCCATCGGGACACGCCGCAGTGACAGGGCGATCGGCGACCTCTTCATGGGCGGCAACGTAGTCCGGCCGGCGCCGACCGGGCAAGGCCATACGGTCGATGACCGGCGATCCGACGCGCGTGGGCGGTCCTGCAACTCGGCGCCCTTGCGCCGTCAGGTGGCGCGTCGATGCCTGTCAGCGCGCCGTTCCCGCAGCTCTTTGCGCAGCGAGCCTAGGGCGGCCAGCGCCAGGATCAGCCCGCCGACGAAGATGAACAGCGCCAGCGTGCGCACGGGTCCGAGCAGCAGCGCCCCGGCCGCCAGCGCGGCGACGGCGCCGGCGGTCGTCCACTCGGCCGCGCCCAGGCGGCGGATGCCCACCACGTGGACCCGCATCGCCAGGAAACAGGTCAGCCACACGGCCAGCCCGCCGAACAGCATGCGCGCGCCCGTCAGGGCGGTCCTGCCGGCGCCTGCCCGCTCGACGACGCCCAGTGCCGACAGGCTTACCTCCACGGCCGCCGCCATCACCACCACCGCCAGCGTCATCGGCAGGTGGAGGTAGGTGAGGATCTGGCCGCCGCCGACCCGCTCGCGTAACTCCGCGCGATCGAGCAAGCGGAAGTAGAACCACCAGATGCCGACCGGCAGGGCGAAGCCGACCGCGAACGCCAGCCGCGCCTCCTCGGCGTGCACGCCGCCGATCACCACGCCCAGCACCGCCTCGCCCAGGACGATGATCGTGAACAGCCCCAGCCGTTCCGGAAGGTGGGATGGGTGCGCCGGCCAGCGGCCGAGGCCGGACACGGCAAGCAGTGGCGCCAGCAGCTCCGCGCCGATGGCTGCCAGGTAGAGGGGCCGCCGCCATGGCTCCGCCATGACCTCCTGCGCTCCCCAGGCGACCGCCGACACGGCGAAGCCGATCATGAGAAACCACGTGAAGCGGCGCGCGGCGGGCACGCGGACGTGCGCTTCCAGATAGAGCAGCACCAGCAGGACGCGCGCGCCGAGCTGCGTGCGGGTGAAGGATGCGGCGTGCTCGTCCAGTCCGGACTGCACATAGAGCGCGGAGCCCGCCAGGGTGAACATCAACAGCAGTGTGAGGAGCGTCTGCAGGACGCTGCCGTCGTCGAACCGCGTGGCGTAGGTGGTGTGGCCGGCCCACACCAGGAACAGCGGCAGATACAGCGCCGCGACCTGTCCCAGCGTGCCCAGGTCGGGATGGGCCACCAGGTGATGGGTCAGGCCGGCGATGTTGATGACGAAGATCAGGTCGAAGAACAGCTCCAGCCAGGTCGCCGAGCGGCCCTCGGCCGGCCGGCGGTCATCTCCGGCGCCGTCGCTCAGGGGTTCAGCCATGGGTACTACCGGAGCGGCCCGCGCCCGCGGATGTCAAGGAGCCGGCCGCACGCGACGCGCGGTTGACCGACGGCCGGCCCGCGGGACAGGATGACCGCCTACCACCGCCGCGGTACAGGGAGTCGCGCTGGATGCTGCCCGCCGCCGAACAATCGCCCGTGAAGCCGACGTTCGCAGAACGGCGCCTGTCCGTGGCGAAGCGTTTCCGGCGCGACCGGGTCTACCTGCTCATGCTGGTCCCGGTGATCGCCTTCTTCGTCATCTTCCACTACGTGCCCATGTACGGGGCGCTGATCGCCTTCAAGAAGGTGGCTCCGGGCAAGGGATATCTGGCCGGCGAGTGGATCTGGTTCGCCAATTTCGAGCTGTTCTTCAACTCGATATTCTTCTGGCGGCTGCTCCGCAACACGTTCGTGCTGAGCTTCTATTCCATCCTTTTCGGCTTCCCGATTCCGATTCTGTTCGCGCTCGCCCTGAACGGCATTCGACGGCCGTACTACAAGCGGTTCGTGCAGTCGGTGTCCTATCTGCCGCACTTCATATCGACCGTGATCGTGGTCGGCATGATGGTCAACTTCCTGTCGCCCGTGAACGGCGTGGTGAATCGGATGATCGAGGCGGCAGGCGGCTCCCCGATCCATTTCTTCAACAGCGTGCGCTGGTTCCGGCCGCTGTTCGTCGGCTCGGAGATCTGGCAGAGCTTCGGCTGGGGATCGATCATCTACCTGGCGGCGCTGACCACCATCAACCCGGAGCTGTACGAATCGGCCACCGTCGACGGCGCCTCGCGGCTGCAGCGGATGTGGCACATCGACCTGCCCGGCATCCTGCCGACCATCATGATCCTGCTCATCCTGCGGATGGGCAGCATTCTGGCCGTGGGCTTCGAGCGGATCATCCTCATGTACAACCCGGCCACCTACGAGGTGGCCGACGTCATCCAGACCTACGTGTACCGCCGCGGCGTGCTGCAGGCCGACGTGAGCTACGCCACCGCGATCGGCCTGTTCAATTCGACGATCAACCTGGTCTTCCTGGTGGTCTTCAACCGCGTCAGCAGGCGCATCACGGAGATCTCGCTGTGGTAGCCTCCCGCCGCGCCTCCGACCTGGCGTTCGACGGTGTCGTCCTCCTGGTCTGCCTGGTCGCCGTGGCGGTGGCGCTGTACCCGTTCATCTACGTCCTGTCGGTCTCCATCAGCGACGCGGAGGAGGCATTCAGGGGGAAGGTGTGGATCGTGCCGGCCGGCCTGTCGGTCAAGGCCTACGAGATCGTTCTGGACAACCCCGGCATGTGGCGCTCCTACTACAACACGGTCTGGTACGTCGTGGTCGGCACCGGGGTCAACATCACCCTGACGATCCTGGCCGCGTATCCGCTGTCCCGCCGCGAGCTGCTGGGCAAGAATCTCATCATCACCATGATGGTGCTGACCGTCTATGTCTCGGGCGGTCTGATCCCGTTCTACCGGCTGGTGAAGGAGATCGGCCTGTTCAACACCCGCTGGGCGCTGGTGCTGCCGACCGCCGTCTCGTTCCTGTACATCATCATCCTGCGCACCTTCTTCCGGTCGCTGCCCGACGAGCTGGAAGACGCCGCGATCGTCGACGGCGCGGGGCCGGCGACCGTGCTGGTCCGCATCGCCCTGCCGCTGTCGAAGGCGGCGCTGGCGACGCTGGTGCTGTTCTACGCCGTCGGCCACTGGCAGGCGTTCTTCAACGCCATCCTGTTCATCACCAAGCAGGACCTGCATCCGCTGCAGGTGTATCTGCGGCGCGTGGTGATCATGAACGACCCGGCGCTGATCGACTCCGTGGACGAGTGGGTGCGGCACGTCAACACCTCGGCGATCTACGAGCAGCTCAAGTACGCCTTGATCATCGTGTCGATCCTGCCCATCATCTGCCTTTACCCGTTCCTGCAGAAGTATTTCGTCAAGGGCGCCATGATCGGCGCCCTGAAGGCGTGATCGACACCACCATCATGTGAGCTAAGGAGGTAACGGAGGCGACCGAATCCGCAATTCAGCAACACGTCGACAGTGCAATAGCACGAGGAGCGATCCATGAAACTGCGTTCGATCTGCGCGCTGCTGGTCATCGTGGCAGCGTTTGGCCATGCCGCCGGCACCGAGGAGGCGGCGATGGCAGACCCGGTCGAGGTCTCCATCATGACGGTGGAGAATTACTACGCGCCGGCCCCGTACTCGAACGGCCTGCCGATCATCGAGGCATACCGCGAGATGGCCGAAGCACGGTTGGGGTTCCCGATCGTCTTCGAATTCATCACCTACACCTGGGCGAACTACAACGAGCAGAAGGAGATCGTGCTGGCGTCCGGCTCCGATCTGCCCTGGTTCATCTGGAACGTGCAGGACCACCAGAAGTGGGGTGAGGCCGGCGTTCTGGTCGACCTGCTGCCGCTGATTGAGGAGCACGCGCCGAACATGCGGGCGGAGATGGCGCAGCGTCCGATCCTCAAGGCGGTGCCGATGACGCCCGACGGCAAGATGTACGGCTACGCGATGGTCAGCCCGCCGCAGTACATCAACGGCGGCGGCGTGAACATCCGCAAGGACTGGTTGGACAAGCTCGGCCTGGAGCCCCCGACCACGTCGATGGACCTGCTGGCGGCGGTGCGCGCCTTCCGCGCCAACGACGTCAACGGAGACGGGGAGAACAACGAGTTGCTGATCTCCGTGAACCGGTCGCAGCACCTGACCATGGGCGCCTGGTACGGCCTGCAGCTCTGGCGGTCCGGCGGCTTCCAGGCCGACAGCGACGGCGTGGTCTCCTACTCCTGGATCTCGCCGCGGGCGAAGGAATACCTGCAGATGATGCAGGACATCTACACCGAGGGCATCCTGGACCCGGACTTCATGCAGATGAACACGGAGAAGTTCGTCGCGCGCATGAACAGCAACCTGGCAAGCGCCACCATCGGCTACATGGGCACCGCCGCGTCCTACAATGAGACGTACGACCCGGCGCCGGGCGCGGAGCTGATCAGCCTGCCGGTCCTGATCGGGCCGCACGGGGATCAGTTCATGGAGCTGGCACCCGGCGTGGACATCCCGACCTCGATCTCGCGCGACGCCGACCCGGTGGCCGCGATCATCATCTACGACACGGCGCGCAGCCCGGAGGGCGGCGTCAACAACGTGTGGGGCATCGAGGGCGAGACCTGGGAGTGGGGCGAAGACGGAAAGCGGACGTGGACCCAGAAGCTCATCAACAATCCCGACGGCCTGAGCACCGGGCAGGCGTTCAGCGCCATGGGCGGCCGCCGCAACTTCCTGCGCGGTCACTCCTACGACAGTTGGGAGGCGCAGTGGTCGTCCGACCGCTTTGCGCCGATGCGCGCGGCACGGCCCTTCCACCGGGTGGACATTCCGTTCACGGAGGGGCTGCAGACCGACCTGGCGGACCTCGACATCGTCGCCCGCTACATGCCCGACATCCAGACCTACGTCGACGAGAACGTCGCCAAGTTCATGATCGGCGAGCAGAGCCTGGACAAGTGGGACGAGTTCGTGGCGACCGTGAAGGAGCTCGGCATCGACCAGATCATCGCCGTACGACAGAAGCAGGCCGACCGCTTCATCGACATCGTCGGCGACCGGTATCCGTGGCGCTAGAGGGTAGCGCCCCCGCCGCGCGATAGCCTGGGGCGATGGTTCCCTTGCGCGGGGACCATCGCCCATTTTGCATGCGACGACTTGTACGCGCCCCCGGCGCCATACGCATCGGCCACTGGCGGCATGCCGCGGACGGCTTCCGGACGCTCGCCTACCCGTTTCGATGCGAGGGGGGATCGTACGACCTCTACCTGCGGCAGACCGGGTACTGGCCGTCGATCTACTCGCTGGTGCGGGTGCGTGTCGATGACGGACCGTGGGTCGAGTACCAGACGTACCGGACGCTCTCCGAGGGCGACCCCAACGCCCCCGCCATCCTCACCGGCCGGCGCTCCCCGGCCCGCACCGCGGCCGCGCACGCGGATTCGGGCCACTGGTGCATGGTGCTGCGCGCCGAGCTGGCGGCCGGCGAGCACACGGTATGGGTGCACCAGCCCATGGAGCCGGGGTACTGCCCCCTGTTCCTGTTCGACCACGTGGAGTTGCGCCCGACGGCGACCACGGCGACCGACTGGCGGTGGGGCATAAGCGAGGGGTACCGGTCCGGTCTGGCCGCGAATCGGCAGACCCGCGCCGCGGTGAGCACCGCCGACGACGCGCGGCGCTACCAGGAGCGGGTGCGCGCCAACTTCGAGCGGACCGTCGGACCGCTGCCGGAATCGAGCGAGCTCCCGAGCCGGACGACCGGCGTCACGCGGCACGCGGGGCTCCTCATCGAACGGCTCTGGTTCCAGAGCCGGCCGGGACTCTACGTGACGGCCAACCTGTATCTGCCGGACGAGGCCGCCGGACCGTTGCCGGCCGTCCTCTACCTGCCCGGCCACGCCGCGAACGGCAAGGCGAACGAGCCGTACCAGGTCATCTGCCAGTGCCTGGCGTGCAAGGGCTACGCGGTGCTCAACATCGACCCCGTCGGCCAGGGCGAGCGCGGGCCGTACTACGCGCCCGGCAACAACCACGAGTGCCAGGGCATCCAGGGGTTCCTGCCGCGCGACCTCAATCCCATGTACTTCATCCACGACGGGGTGCGGGCGATCGACTACCTGCAAAGGCGTCCCGACGTGGACGGCACCCGCATCGGGGTGACCGGCATCTCCGGCGGCGGGGTGCAGAGCATGATGCTCGCTTCATACGACCGGCGGGTCACGGGGGCGGTTGCCATGGGCTCCGTGGTGCAGATGGAGTGCCTGCTGTGGAGCAGCTACGATCCGGACGGCACCTTCGACGACGGCATCCGGGAGTACGGATGCACCACCGCGGACCTGGTCGCGTGCATCGCGCCGCGCGGATTCGTGATCCAGAACGGCGCGCACGATCCGGGGTTCCCGGTCGGCAGCGGGCAGCGCGTCTACCGGGACGTGAAGGGCGTGTGGGCGGCTTTTGGAGCGGAGGACCAGCTCACCTGCGATGCGCCGGACGCCGGCCACGAGGTTAACCGCGCGATGCGGCGCAACGTGTATCGGTGGTTGAACCGGTGGCTGGACAACGAGTCCGCGGGACTGGACGATCCGCCGTTCGAGGTGCTGGACGAGCGGGACCTGCAGGTGACGGTTTCGGGCTTGGTGGACACCGACTTCGCCGATTCGGAATCGGTGTGGAGCCTGCGCAGGGCCATCGTCGAGCGGCAGGCCGGCGCGCTGGAGCGGCGCCGCCGGGACGCGCTGGCGTCTGTTGACCGGGCGCGGAGCTACGCCGCGGAGGTGCGGGACGCGGTGCGCGGCGTCCTCAAGATCGGGTCCCCCAGCCGCGGCTGCGGCGACGTGGTGCGCGTCGCGAGCGACCGTGCTACGGAGGGCGACCGTGCTACGGAGGGCGACCGTGCTACGGAGGGCGACCGTGCCCCCGGATCGGCGGTGGAGCGCCTGTGGTTCGACACGGAGCCGCCGATGCGAATCTCGGCGGACCTGTGGATGCCCGCGGCCGGTGAGGTATCGGCCGCGGGCGTGCCGGCCCTCGTGTACCTGAACCAGCATTCCACCGGTCCGGACGCGGCGTGGCTGGAGCCGGTGCTGGGGAGCGGGTGGGCGGTGCTGGCCGTGCACGCGCGCTGCAACCGCGCCGAGCGCGGCACCTCGGCCGTCTACGCCGGCCGCTATCCGCTGGCCATGAAAACCGCCGACCTGCTGCGCGCCGCCGAGGTGCTGCGGGCCTGCGGCGGCATCGACCCCGAGCGGCTGGTCTACGTGGGCGCAGACGGCCATGCCGGCATCGCCGCCCTGTTCGCGGCGCTGCTCGACGAGCGCGCCGGCGGCGCCGCGGCCTGCACGCTGCTGGCGTCGTTCCGGGAGTTCCTGTTCGACAAGGCGTGCCGGGTGCCGGACTGCGCGGAGATCGCGTTCCTGCCGGGCGCCCTGGAAAGCTTCGACATCCCCGACCTGGCGGCGGCTCTGGCGTCGCGGCCGCTGCTGCTCATGGGCGCCCGCCGCGGCGACCTGGGCTTCGTGGGCCGCCTGTACCGGACCATGCAGGCGGACGACCGCCACAGCCCCGGCCCGGACGTGTCCGAGGTTTCGGCCGACGTCCTGTGCCGGTGGCTGGATCGCCTGGACCGTTGAATGCACGGGCGCGGCCGGATGACGCGGAGCTGTTCGCTATTCTCGTGCTGTACGTACCGAAGGAGGCAGTGAGCATGATTGGGAGCATGTACGGAGACAGAGAGCGGCTGGACATCAAGCCGGAGTGCCCGCAGCTCTTCGTGGACGATCACCTGATCGACACCATGAGCGGCGTCACGCCGGTCCTGCATCAGCCGGAGAAGGTGCCGCCGGAGCAGGCCGCGGAGGTGCGCGCGACGCCGGCCGTGCCCGGCGGCGTGGTCACCCCCCGCGAGCTGGGTCACTACTCCTTCCCGGCGCTGCCGCACACCGACGAGTCGGGCCGCCCGGCCGACCCGCCGGCCTGGACCTTCTCTCCCCGGGACATTCCCGGCATGTACGACCCGCGGACGCCCACGCGCCGGCCGATCCACGTGCGCTTCTGCTGGGAGGCCAAGGGCGAAGGGGGCTACGGACTGCACCGGGCCGTGAGCTACGACGGCGCCGACTGGGGCCCCTGGCAGCTCGTCTGGCCGCGGCTGAACGACGGCCCCGGCGAATGCCACTCCCTGTTTTGGGACTATCGCAAGGGGTGCCTGGTGGACATGGTGCGGATGGGCAGCAACTACCCGCACGGCCGCACCATGGGCCGCGGGGAGAGCCCGGACTTCGGCCTGCACTGGACACCGCCGGTGCGGGTGCTGACCGAGGACGCGGACGATCCGGAGGACACGCAGGTCTACAACGTCGAGGCCGGCATCTACGCCGGCATCTACCTGGCGGTCGTGCACCTCTACCGCACCGAGTCCGGCCTCTGCTTCCCGCAGCTCGCCTCCAGCCGCGACGGGTACCGGTTCTCCCGTTTCCGCGAGCCGTTTCTGCCGCTGGGTCCCGAGGGAGGGCCGGAGGGCGGCATGATCTGGTGCGGATTTCCCGTGTTCGACGGCGAGCGGCTCCGCCTCACCTATTCCGCCGTTCGCGAGACGCACAACATGCAGGTCCGCTCCCCGGCGGTGCATGGAGCCGCCTACCTGCGCAAGGACGGCTTCGTGTCGCTCGACGCGGGCGACCACCTGGGGACGGTGGTCACCCGGCCGTTCCGCTGCCCGGCGCGGGACACCTTTCCGCTGGACGGCACGCTGTCGCTGTTCGTGAACGCGGCGGTGCGGAAGGGAGGCGAGTTGCGCGTCAGCATCCTGGACCAGCACGGCGCGTGCATCGTCGCGCGCGAGAGGCTGCCGCTGGACGCCGCGCACGTCGACGTCATCACCGGCGACCACCTGCATGCGCGGGTGAGCTGGAAGGACGTGAGCGACGTCGGGGCGCTCAACGTCTACTCGCGGCCGATCAGGATCCGCTTCGACCTGACCGACGCGTCGCTCTACTCGTTCGGGTTCTACGAGTACCACGGCACGCCGGACCAGCCGGTGCTGCGCGTGCAGGACACGACGATCCAGGAGGAGTGAGGACGCCGTGACCGGGACGGTGGCGGCCGCGTTCGACGGCGTCGACCCCGCGATCCGCCGGACGGCCGCCGGGTACCTGCGCGCCTGCCTGCGCGAGGTCGGCTGCACGCTCAGGACGGGACGCGGCGCCGACCCGGCGCAGGGAGTCATCCACTGCCGGGTCTCTGCCGGCGGGGACGGGGAGGGTGGGCGCCGGCTCTTACCCGATCCGTCTCTGGAAGGGTACGAGATCGCCGCATCGGGCGGCCCGGCGGCGCCCACGTTCACGGTCAGCTCGCCCACCTCGCGCGGCCTGCTGTACGGGGTCTGTCGTCTCGCGGAGGAGATCCGCCGGCGCCGCGCCCTGCCGGATTCGTTCCGGGTGCGGACGGCGCCGGAGCTCGCCATCCGCGAATGGAGCACGCTGATGCTGCAGGGCGGGTTCAACCTGCCGGCCGGCGGCGCGTTCGATCGTCCGCTCTGGGAGCTGGAAGCGGCCGTGAACCGGGTGATCGACCGGGCGCCGTTCTACGGCATCAACCGGCTGCAGCTTCCCGGGCGGCCGGGGGAAGGCATGGACATCGACTGGCTGATCCCCTACCGCTTTCTGCCCCGCCTGGGCCGGACCGACACCCCGGCGTTGCGCGAGCGCCGCGACATGCTGCGGCGCATCGCGGCGCGGGCGCACGCGCACGGGCTGGAGCTGCTGGTCTGGGACCACGAGCTGGTGTTCCCGGATGACATCGAGGCGAGCTATCCCGAGTGCGGCGGCACGGACTTCCCGGTGTGCTTTTCCAATCCCTTCTGGGACGACTTCATCGCCGGCAAGCTGGAGGAGTTCTTCCGCCTGGTGCCGGAGGTGGACGGCGTCAATCTGACGTTCGAGGAGACGCTGCGCGGCTACAACATCCTGCGCGACGCGGGCTGCCGCTGCCGGGCGTGCCGGGCGGCGTCCGTGGCGGACAAGCTGAGCCGGGTGTTCGACGCCTTCCAGCGGGTGTGCGCGCGGCTTGGCCGGGTGTTCGAGGCAAGGACCTACGCCCTGGAGCGGGAGCGGCAGGGCGACATGGTCGCGGCCGCCGGCCGGCTGACCGACGCCGTGGCGATGACCAAGTACACGCCGGCGGACTTTCGCGGCGTGGACTACCCGCACAACCCGCTGATCGGGATGTTCCCGGCCGTCCCGCAGATCGTTGAGTTCACCCTGACGCCGGAGTGCAACGGCTTCGGCTACGTGCCGGCGCTGCTCGGCGAATTCTACCGGGACCGGATCGCGTACGCGCGCGGGCAGGGCGCGGCAGGCTGCGTCGGCCGGGTGGACTACCACCTCCAGAACTCGCACGCGGCGTTCTTCACCGCCGGCCCGCCGGTGCTCACCTTCGACACCGAGAACGACTTCAACGTGCACCTGTTCAGCCGGCTGCTGTGGGATCCCGCGGCGGACACGGATGAGCTGTGGCGCGAGTGGGCGGCGGCGCGGTACGGGGAGCGGGCGCCCGATCTGCTGGCCGGGCCGCTGCGCAGCACGCGAGAGATCACGCAGGGGATCTACTACGTGAAGGGCCTGCACGCGCTCAGCCAACTGGACCAGATCGCGGACCTGGAGCAGATCACGTGGGAGATCGACGACAGCTTCCTGCGCCGCTTCAACCCGGGGGAGTCTGAGATCGAGCGGCTCACCGCCGAGCTGCTCGACCCCGCGGAGGAGACGGTCCGGGAGGTGCTCGCGGAGAAGGACCGCGCCGTGGCGCTGGCGGCCGCGGCGTGCCGGGACGTCGAGCGCGCGGCCGATGCGCTGCCGGGGCCGCGCATGCGGCAGCTCCGTCGCCGGTTCGCGCTGCTGCACGACACGGCACGGCTGTGGCGATGGATCGCCGAGTGCTACTTCCGCCTGCGGGCGGCGGTGCGCGGCACGATCCCGCCGGAGCGCAATGATCCGGCCCTGGACCGCGCCCTGCTGGGCATGATCGCGCAGGCGGTCACCATGGAGGACCGCCACGGCAGGGTGTATCCGGTGTACAATGCCTGCCGCGGCATCACCGCCTACCGGTTCGTGCTGGAGGTCGTGCATGCGCGCGCCGGTTGGGCGGCGGACGCCGCGGACGATCTGTGGTACGAGCTGGTCGAGGCGGCGAAACGCCGGCCCGATGCCCGGTCCGGCACGGTCGTCGCGGATGCCGCCGTCGTCGCGATCGAGCTCGCCGGGCGGTGGCTGTGCGTGCGCGGACGCCAGGGACCGCACGCCCGCTATCCGCTGCCGGTGGAGGCGGCGCCCGTTCGACTCGACGAACCGGGCGCATCCGCCGTTGGCGTGCGCAGGGGCAGGGACGCGCTGCACCTGGAAGTCGTGGAGGGACACTGATGAAATCCGACGGTTCACCACAGGGACTGCGCGGCGCGCTCCGGGTCGTACGGCGGGACGGTGAGTTCGTCGTGGACGGCGGCAGCTTCGACATCCGGTTCCGTGACGGGCTGCCGGCCGCGGCGTCGGTCGACGACGGCCGCGGGCCGGTCGCCGTGGGACCCGCGGACGGCTCCCCCCTGGTGGCATACGAGCTCGTCGACGAGTTGCGCGGCGCTACGCTCCCGCGGCTGGACGGCGCCGAGACCGCGGTGTCGAAAGAGGCTCCGGACGAGGTGTGTTTCACCGTGCGCGGCCGGCTCGCCTTCGAGGACGGATCGGCGCCGGTCGACGTCGAGCAGTCGATCCGGCTGTTCGATTGCGGCGTGCTGTTCTGCGACCTGCACCTGTGGGTCAGGCCCGGCGAGTCGCTGCTGATCACCAGGGCCTCGCTGGCGCTGCGGCTGGGAGGCGTGTTGGCCGGCCTCGGGAAATACCGGTGGGGCTACGACCGCCCGGTGCCGGAGCCTGGCGTCGAATTGGAGCGGCCGGTCCTCTACCTCCCGGCGGACCGGACCGTGGACGAGGCCGGCACCTTCCATCCGTACCTGGACGTGGCGTGGTCGGTACGGGAGCACGCGGCGTTCACCAACCGGGCCGGCTTCGTGGTGGAGGAGGGCAGGCCGTTCGGGACCGGGCATCCCGCCGCGTTCGCGCACACGTTCGGCCGGCGCGAGGGGGACTCGCTCGCCTATCGCTGGCATCTCTACCGCGGCAAGCCCCTGCAGGTCACGGCGCCGTACACGTACGCCAACCGGTGGGGACTGTCGCTCGCCGGACCGCGCAACAACGAGCGCGGGCGGCGGGAGGCGCAGAACAGCCTGGTCGGCGCGCGGGTCTATACGTGGCAGAACGACGGGATCGGGCACGGCCGAATGGGCGAGAAGGCGTGGTATCCGCGCGACCGGGACATCGATGTCATGGCGGCCAAGGGCGCCAATGTGCTGCTCCTGCACACCGGCTGGATGGATGCCGGCGGCGAGGGCGCGGGCTGGGAAGGGAACTACGTCGTCGCGGATCGCGAGGAGCTGTCGCGGGTGGTCGCGCGGGCGCACAGTGCCGGCATGAGGGTGGGGCTCTACATCCGCGGGCTGGAGTACTACGCGCTCGACCGGGACACGCGATGGTTCACGGATTTCCTGACCCGCGACTTCGACGGCGTGTACGTGGACTGGTCGTCGTTCCTCTACCAGCCGCACCGCTACCTGCCCGCCTCGGTTCCCGTGTACGGGGAGAAGCTCCAGCACCGGCAGAACAGCACGCGCCGCGCGCACGCGTTCACGCACTTCCTGTACACGCGCAAGCTCCGCCAGCTGGTCGGCCGGGACGGCTTTCTCATCGGCCACCCGGGGTGCCAGCACAAGGAGTACTCCGGGTTCGCGCTCGGCTACTTCGACGCGATGCTCACCGGCGAGAGCGCGGGCACCACCTTCCTGAACAGCCCCGAGCAGCACGTCTACTACGGCGCCCACTCGGCCTGCGGGGCGCTGGTATGGACGAACACGCACCCGGTGACACGGGGTCCGAAGGCGACCGCCTACGAGGCCGCGTTCGGAACCGGCCCACAGATCGTCCTGGGAAGCCGCTATCCGCTCGACCCGGAGGATGAGGGGAACCAGTTCATGGTGCCGCTCTGGCAGCTCCTGGCGAGCGCCGACCTGGCCACCGCCACGCTCTACGTCCCGCTGGCGTACGGCAGGAAGATCCTGGACGCCCCGCCGGGACTGCACTTCGCGCTCTACTACCTGGCGGACGGCACCCTGCTGCTCACCGGCGCCAACCTGAGCGAGCGCCCGCTCGCCGGCGAGCTCCGCATCGACCTCGGCGAGCTGGGCGTCGCGGGAACAGGACAGGTGACCGAGCTGCGCCAGGACCTCGCCGGGGACGGCACGATGCGGCCGGTGGCGGCCGGATCCAGCACGGGAACGATCTCCGTTGCGGAGATGCAGCCGCTGGAGATCCGCGGCTACCGCTGGCTGACGCCGTGATACTCCGTCGCAGGCTGCCGGTGGCGGCGCAGCCGGACGTGCTGGTGGTCGGCGGCGGTTGCGCCGGCACCGCGGCGGCCATCGCCGCCGCGTGGTGGGGAGCCCGCACGCTGCTGGTCGAACGCGCCGGTTACTGCGGCGGGTACGTCACCAACGTGGTCGGACCGTCGCTGGACGGCTTCGTCGACCTGCGTTCCGGTCTGCCGATCGTGGGCGGGGTCGTGCTCGACCTGGTGCAGGCGGCGGCGTGCTCGGACGTGCCGCTGGACGATCCGGCACAGGTGGCCCGGACGCGGTTTCGCTTCAACACCGAGCTCGTCCACAACCTCGCGGTCGCCGACCGGCACGCCATCCGCTTCGGCCTCGAGCGCTTCAAGCTGGCGGCCGACCGGCTGCTCACGGAGGCCGGCGCCCGGGTGCTGTACCACACCACGGTGGCCGACGTGGTCCGCGACGGATCGCGGGTCGCCGCCGTCGTGATCGCCAACAAGGCCGGGTTGCAGGTGGTGCGCCCGCGCGCGGTGGTGGACGCCTCCGGCGACGCCGACGTCGTCGCATTCGCGGAGGCGCCGTTCGATCTCGATGACTCGGCGCCGCAGCCGATGAGCCTGCACTTCCGCGTGGGCCGCCTGCGGGCCGACGCCGAGCTGCGCCGCGCGTGCGGAGCGGTGCTGGCGGAAGCGCACGCGGCCGGTCGCATCGGCCTCTACGGCGGCCCGTGGATGGGCCGCGTCGACGATGACGACATCTACTTCAACGCCACCCGCCTGTCTGGCAATCCGGTCGACCCTGACGACCTGACCGCGGCGGAGATGCAGGGCCGCCGCGACGTGCGGACGATGTTCGAGCTGTTCAAGGAGCGACTGCCCGCGTTCCGGGACGCCTACCTGGTCGGCACCGGGCCGGCCGTGGGCGTGCGCGAATCGCGCCGCATCCGTTGTGACGATCCGCTGCGCGCGGACGCGATCGCCGCCGCCGAGCCGCGCGCCGACGCGGTCTGCCTGGGCGGCTGGTGGCTGGACCGCCACCCGGCCGGCTCGTCCGGCTATCACCCGCACCTTCTGGTCCGCCCCTACGATATCGGCTACGCCACGCTGGTCCCGCAGGAACTCGACAACGTCTGGGTCGCCGGCCGCTGCCACGGAGCCGAGCAGGCAGCGCTCGCCTCCAGCCGCGTGACGGTCACCTGCATGGCGATGGGCCACGCTGCCGGCACCGCCGCGGCGTTCGCGGCGCGGGCGGACGCCGCCGCGCGAGATCTGGACGTGCCCGGGTTGCAGCGCCGGCTGGTCGATGACGGCGCCGTCATCCTGGACCGCGCCGACGCGGTACGAGAGGCAGGCGACGCCATGGGCGAGATGTCCATCGACGCCAGCGACTGAGGCGCCCATCCCAGGAGAGCGGCTACTCGGCGCGCCCCCTCGCCTCGGGATCGCCTGCGGGCTCAAACGGATTCAGACAGGATGCTCCGGTTGGCGAGATATGGTGCACGTTGCGCGTCACAACGGTCATTCCGTGCACGAGGGCGGTGGCGGCGAGAAGGCCGTCGATGTCCGGGAGAGGGTCGAGGATGCCGAGCCGTCCCCACCGATCGGCTACCTCGGCATCCACGTCGACGATGCGATCCCTGAACCGAGTGCGGGTGCTATCGAGCCATGAGCGCAAGGCTACCGCCGAAGCCGGGTCGCGACGCGCGATGCGTTCGGTGCCGCGTCGTAGCTCTCCCAACGTCAGGACGCTCAGGAAGAGCTCCTGAGGCGTGCGCTCCTTGAACCAGGCGCGGACCGGCGGGCTCGCACGACGGCGCTTGCGCAGCTCGGAGATCACATTGGTATCGACGAGGTACTTCACAGTTCAACGACCCGTGGTCCGGAGCGCGGCTGGTCGAAGTCGGCATCGTCTCCGACCTCGGGCATCGCCAGGAGATGATCGATGAAGTTCCCCGTTCGCTGGCGTTCGGGTCCTGCCGTACTCACGTCCGCGGCGTCCAGAGCCTTGCTCACGGCCGAGTCCGCTGTATCGGTGAGCGGCTCCGCCCACTTCTTCAGCCGCTCCATCGTGTTCTCTGAAATGCGTATGACCGGCATCTCGCCACCTCACTGTATCAATGTAACAAAATAACCCGAAGGTGATCCCAAGAACAACGGGAAACCAGCGTGGGGCACGCGCGCCGGAGCCCCGCAGTATGACTACGAGGTCCGGTCGGCAAAGAAGGGGTTCGGATCGCCCGCCTGCTTCAGCGCGGCAGCCAGCCACAGGTACTTGTTCATTTCGCTCAGGCGCGAACGCCAGTTGTCGGCATAGAAGTCGACATAGCGGCGGAAGAACGCCTCCGTCTCCTTCTTGACGCCGTCCAGGTAGCCCGGGAGCAGGAACCACGGCTGGTCGGTGTACTGGTGCAGCCCGCGGCGGGAGAGGTCCTCGCGAGCCGTTCGGACCTTGCGGTACACGACCATGAAGGTGCGGCGCGGCTTGTCGGCGTGATAGCGCCCGCGATGTACGGTGAGGGCGTTGAACAGCACCGCGTCTCCCGGGGAGAGCTCCATCTTCGCCGCGTTCGGCATCTCGTTGGAGCGGTTGTGGGCGCGGTCGTCATCCACGCAGATGCGGCGCTCTGCGTCCGTGTACTCGCGGCCATGCGACCCCGGCACGAGCTCGAAGTCTTCGCTGGGAACGAGCGCGATCTGAACCGACACGCCGATGCCGGTCTGCTTGTCGCGCGGATCCGGCCACTCGCCGAGGCTGTCCTTGTGCCAGAAGCCGTCCTCGCTGACTCCCGTCGGGTTGAAGTACAGACTGGTCGCCGAGAACAGGAACTCCTCTCCCAGCGCCGCCTCGATGGCTTCGATCAACTTCGGCTCGGCGACGGAGTCCAGCAGGTACGCCAGATCGCCGGGAGACTCCCGGTGGTATTCGGGATGGTTGAGGTGGCGCATGTAGGTCGACTGCGGCCCGACCGGCGGGTTGTCGGTCTGGGGAGCGCGCCGCCACTGCTCCAGCACGCGATCGCAGATGGCCAGCAGTCGTGTGACGCGCTCCTGGTCGTAGGCGCCCCGGACGATTGCATACCCATGCGCCCGGTAGTGACAGCCGAGCTCCTCGCTCGTCATTCGACGCATTGAACCACCGCGAGCGCCCGCCCGCAACTCGCGCCGGCCGGCGCGAGTTGGAAGCCGCAGATCGAACCGTGCGGTCACTCGACGGAACCAGCGACATTGTATACTCTTTGCAGTGCCTTCGATGATTCGATGGAGCATGCAGAAGGATCGACAACTGCGTCGAGAGCGGGGAGTTTCCCTGGAGAGGGTAGCTGCGATGATCAGCCGGGGGGAGCACAGGGCTCTGTTGAAGCATCCGACACGGGACAATCAGTCGATATTCATCCTCGATATTGACGGCTACACTTGGGTGGTACCCTTCGTGTTGGAGGATGACGGGACGAACCTGTTCCTGAAGACGGCCTTTCCCAGTCGCCGATTTCACGCGAGATACGGAGGATCAGATGAGCCGACCGAAGCTTGACGACCTGGAGCAGCAGATCGAAGACGAAGCGCATCGGTACGTACCGATCGTCGGTGAAGAGCGCAGCCGCATCGAGCACGTCCTGGAGAAGAGCCGAAAGACCCGCAGCATCAACATCCGCATCAGCGAGTACGATCTGGAGACGGTGAAGCGGAAGGCGGAAAGAGAGGGGCTGCCCTATCAGACCCTCATCTCCAGCATTCTCCACAAGTACGTCCACGATCAGTTGGTCGACGAGCGCGAGATCACCAAGACGCTCCAACTCCTCGGCAGGGGGATCGAGTAGAGCGCGGCCCTCAGCGCCGGGTAAGGGAAACTTCCTCCGGAGTGCGCCGTACCGTGTAGGTGGCGCCGGCCGGTACGGCCGCGAAGCGGGAGACCAGGCCATCCGGCCACTCGACGCGGAGTTCGTCGACGGGAGCACCGGCGGCGTGGCCGACACCCAGGCCGAAGTGCGCGGAGTGCTCGGAGTTGGTCAGGTAGCCGGCGCCGCCGAACATGGCGCGGACCTGCTCGACGCCGCCGGCCGTGACGACCACCCGCGCGCCGAATCCCTCCGGCGCCACGGCGGGATCGCCGGTGGTGTCCAGGAACACGCGCAGCCAGCCGCCGACAGCCGGGCGGTCGGGCTGAATCGCGTCGTTGCGCAGCAGCGCCGGCCGGCCTTCGTTCCTGAAGATGACGATGTCCTGGTCGCCGTCGCCGTCGTAGTCCAGGTGCACCATGCCGCGGCCCTGGCCGCGGTGCGCGAAGCCGGCCGGTCCGGTGCGGTCTGCGAACAGCGGCAGGTCGGGATCGAGCCGCAGCTCCATGTTTCCGAACAGCACGCTGCGCTGGTCCGCCCACTCCGGGAAGCCCTCGCCGTTCGCCTCGTTCCAGCCGCCGGTGGCAGCGATGTCCAGCCGGCCGTCCAGGTCGTGGTCGATCGCGACCGTCCCCCAGCCCCAGCCGCCACGCTTGACCTTGGCGTCGGTGGCGATCTCCGCGAACGTGCCGTCGCCCCGGTTGAGGTACAGCTTGTTGCCGGTGCCGCCCGACTTGGGCGGCGGATGCGCGGTGTGGATGGAGGTGACGTACCAGTCCAGGGTGCCGTCGCCGTCGAAGTCGCCGGCGGTGGCGCCCATGCCGTTCTCGTCCAGCCCGGCTCCGGCCGCCGCGGTCCGTTCCGCGAACGTGCCGTCGCCGCGGTTCACGTAGTAACGGCTGGTGCCGAAGTCGGCGGCCAACAGCAGCTCCGGATAGCGGTCGCCGTTCGCGTCCGCGAAGATCGGCGTGAAGGCGCGCACGCCCTGGGCCGCGACGCCTGCCGCACGGGTCACGTCGGTGAAGCGCGGCACGCCGTCGACGACGCCGTCATTGCGGAACAGCGTGTTCCCGTCCACCTCGCCCGACCAGGCGGCCACGAACAGGTCCAGGTCGCCGTCCAGGTCGTAGTCGCCGAAGGAACCGCCGATGCCGGATTCGATACCGGCCGAGGTGACCGCGACCCCCGCCGGACGGGCGATCTCCGTGAAGCGGACCATCCCGTCGGCACCGGTCGGGCCGTCGTTGCGGTACAGCAGGTGAAATCCCGGCCGCGGCTCGCCGGCCGGACCCTGGCTGGCCACGAACAGGTCCGGATCGCCGTCGCCGTCGATGTCTGCCGCCGCCGCTCCCTGGCCGCGGTGCACGCGCGCGACGCCCGCGGCCCTTGCCACCTCCGTGAACGTGCCGTCCCCGTCGTTGCGGTACAGCCGGTCGGGAGCGCCGCCGCTCGCGACCATGAACAGGTCCTGGTCGCCATCGCCGTCGAAGTCGAGCACGGCGCCGCCGCCGGACATGGCCGTCCGGCTCCAGGACAGCGGCGCATGCAGATGCATCAGTCCGGTCGCCTCCGGACACAGCGTCGGATCCCTCGGACAGGTCGCGAACGGAGGCGGCTCGCCGACGACGGACGCGGGGACCAACAGCACCGCCAGCGCCGCACCGGCCGCGCGCCGACTCATTCTTCGAGTGAGGTTCGCTCCGCTCACCGCTGGAAGCGGATGCGGGGGTCCAGCACGGCCAGCAGCAGGTCGGATATCAGGGTACCCACCACCGTCAGGGCGGCCAGGATCATCACCACCGCGCCGGCCAGGAACATGTCCTGCTTGAGCAGCCCTTCCAGCATCAGCGGTCCGATCGTGGGTATGCCCACTACCTGAGCCACCAGGACCTCGCCCGAGAAGACCGCCGGCAGGCGCCAGCTTATGCTTGCCACCCAGGGGTTGGCGGCCATGCGGATCGGATACTTGATCAACAGACGCGTCTCGGGCACCCCCTTGGCGCGGGCCGTGGTCACGAACGGCATGCGAAGCTGGTCCAGCACGTTGGCGCGGATCACGCGGATCTCGCTTCCCAGCGCCTCCCAGCCCAACACCACCAGCGGTACCCAGATGTGCGCCAGGAAGTCCAGGAACTTGGCGAAGCTGAACGGCTGATCGATGTACTCCAGCGAGAACAGCCCGCCGGGCACGAAGCCGAACCAGCGGAACGCCAGGAAGATCAGGACGAGCGCGAACAGGAAGTTGGGCACCGCCATCATGAAGAAGGCGACGAAGCTGAACAGGTTGTCGAACAGTGAGTACTGCCGGATCGCCGCCCCCACGCCCACCGGCCAGGAGACGCTCGATGCCAGCAGGATGGTCACCACCGAGATCAGCGCGGTGATGGCGATGCGACCGTCTATCAGTTGGCGCACCGGCTTGCGGTAGGTGAGCGAGAAGCCGAAGTCGCCGCGCACGAAGCGGCTGATCCAGCGTCCGTAGCGTATCGGCAGCGGCTCCCCGTAACCATAGGAGACGCGCAGGTTCTCGGTCATCGCCCTGATCTCGTCGGCGGACAGTTCCTCTCCGGCCGCCTGCATGCGGCCGACGATGGTGGTGGCGATGTCGCCGGGCGGCAGCTCGATGATGATGAACGACACGATCGACACCAGCCACAAGGTCGGGATCATGATCAGCAGGCGCCGGGCGATGAAGGCGAGCATGTCGGCGCCCGCTACCGATAGGGGTCCGCGGCATCGCGCAGTCCGTCGCCCAGGAACTGGAACGCCACCACGATCGCGATCACCAGCAGCACCGGCAGCAGCAGCCACGGACGGGTGCCGACCGACTGCACGTTCTGTGCCCCCTGCAACAGCACCCCCCAACTGATCGCCGGCTCGCGCAGGCCGAGCCCCAGGAAGCTGAGCGCCGTCTCCCCCAGGATCATGCCGGGGATGCGGTTCGAGCCTTCCACGATCAGGTGGCTGTAGAACGACGGCAACATGTGGCGGAATAGCAGCCGGCGCGTCGGCGCGCCGTCCAGCTTGGCGGCCAGGGTGAACTCTTCTTCTCGCAGCGCCAGGAAGCGGCTGCGGACCAGGCGCGCCAAGCCGGTCCAGCCGATGATGGAGATGATCAGCGTGATCGCGAAGTAGACCTGGATGATGGTCCAGTGCAGCGGCAGGGTGGCCGACAGCGCCATCCACAGCGGGATCGTGGGAAAGGCTATCAGCACCTCGATGATGCGCTGGATCACCGTGTCGACCGTCCCGCCGAAGTAGCCGGAGATCCCGCCGATGACGATGCCCAGCAGCCAGGTGATGATGATCGCCAGGATCCCGATCGACAGAGACAGCGTGGAGCCGTGCACCATGCGCGAGTACAGGCAGCGGCCGGAGCCGTCGGTGCCCAGCGGGAACCAGCGCGTCTCGTCGCTCCCGGTGCCGAGCAGGTGGATGTCGGTCTCGATGAGGAACAGCAACCGGTACGGATCGCCCCGCGCGAACAGCCGCAGCGGCGCCTCGCTCTCCGGAACCGGGAAGAAGTCGCGCTCGAAGGTCGTGAAGTTGAGCTTGCTGGTCACCCGGTAGACGACCGGCCGGAACCGTCCCTCGGTGTCGAACAGCCGGAATGCCCCCAGCTTGCCGCCCAGCTCCGGCGGCAGGTACTGCATGTCGGGACGACGATCGACCGGGTCGTTCAGTGCGAAGAAGCCGGCGAAGATGGCGACGAAGTAGAACCAGCCGATGACCAGCATCCCCCAGACCGCCCACCGGTGGCTGCGGAACTTCAGCCACATCAGCCGCCACTGGGTGGCGGTGTAGTAGTCCTGTTCCCGCCGGCGGGCGCCCTCTACCGGGCGATCCTCAGCCATGGGAGGGTCGATCCGGGCCGCCGAGCCGTCGCCTTGAAAGCTGCAGAGACGAGAAGACCCGCCCTGGGGGCGGGTCTTCTCCGGGTCGCGTCAAACGGCGTCCTCTATTCGAACCACATGCCCAGCCACGGGCGGTCGCCGGTCGCCGGATTGATGCCGTGTGCGCCGGGCTGCAGGATCCACAGCTCGGGCGGCCACGCGTGGTGGCCGACCACCCAGAGGTCGTAGGCGGCATTCTCCTGCCACGCCCGGTACAGCGCCGCCAGCTCTTCGCCGGTGGCGTTCTTGAGGCCTTGCCAGATACCGTAGTTCTCCTTGATGCGGTCGGGCGGCTCCTCGCCCTTGGCGCCGTCGGAGGCCAGCCAGTCGTGCCAGCCGATCGCCCAGGTCGGCTGCTGTCCGGGGAACGAGCCACCTTCGTGGGTCGGCGCCGCGCATTGCATCGACTCCGGCCAACGGTGGATCTGCACGTCGCACGACTGCGCCACCCAGATCTCCCAGGCGCCCTCCTTCTGGATCTGCGGCGCGCCGCCCCAGTCGACGGTGCGCACGTTGCCCTTCAGTCCGATCAGGTGCAGCTCCTCCAGGATGATGTTGGCTGCGGGAATCCACTCGGTCTCCAGCGGATGGACCGTGATGGCGAAGGTGATCGCCCTTCCGTCCGGACCGACGCGGAAGCCGTCGGCATCGCGATTGGCAAGACCCATCTCGTCCAGCAGGGCGTTGGCCTTGTCCAGGTCGCGGTTGAGCCAGTCGTGCTGGTGGATCGCCGCCGTGTACCAGCGATGTTCCGGATTGAGGATGCCGCCGCCGGTGGCCAACGGCACCGCCTGCCCCTGGTAGACGATGTCGCCGATCTTCTGGCGCGGCACGAAGTACGACCAGGCCAGCCGGAAGCGGCGGTCGCGGAACAGGGTGCGCTTGAATTCGTCCTCGGCGCTCATGTTGAAGGCGGTGATGCCGGAGGACAGGCCGTCGTTGCGGAGAATCTTGATGACGTGCATCTGGATCCTGCCGCGGTCCGCCTCCACCTTGGCCAGCTCGATCGCGTCGAGCGGCAGGCGCGTCATCGTGACCTCGCCGGCCAGGGCGCGCAGCTTCTGGGCCTCGGAATCCGGGACCAGCAGGCTGCGGCGGCCGCGCGTGTAGGGGAGCTGCTTGTTCTCCGCGTCGACCACGAAGAAGTACGGGTTCGGGGTCCAGGTGGTCGGGTTGGCCGGTACGCCGTTCTCGACCACGAAGGGCATCAGCACCGGGATGTCCGGGTTGATCGAGCCGTAGTGGTCCTTGCGGTCGCCCAGCAAGTGCAGCCAACTCTCCACGCCGGCGGCGGAAACCTTGGCGGCCAACTCGCTGGCGGCGGCATGCGCCTCGTGGAACTGCCCGAGGTAATGCTTGGGATAGCCGCCGATCCAGCGCTCGGACGACTGGCCGAGCAGGTCGCCGTCGTAGCTTCGGTTGCCCTCCGGCAGGGTAATGCGAAACGTATAGTCGTCCGGGTACTCGATCTGCATGCCGTCGACGATGCCGTTCAGCCGTGACCAGCCGGTGGCGGCGAAATACTCGGGCCGCTGCTGGATGTCCTCCAGGAAGAACTGCATGTCCTCCGTGTCGTA
Organism: Spirochaetia bacterium; assembly: GCA_965208175.1. Classification (GTDB taxonomy): domain Bacteria; phylum Spirochaetota; class Spirochaetia; order SZUA-6; family Bin103; genus CATQHW01. The sequence goes on from CBDBOG010000003.1 coordinate 2,549,321, forward strand.
GGGAACGCCGTCGGACCACTTCAGGCCTTCGCGCATGTAGAAGGTCCAGACCGTGTTGTCGGCGTTGGCCTCCCAGCCCTTGAAGCTCCACGGAGAGATGTTGCCCTCCTGGTCCTCGCGCCCTGCGCGCGCCTCGCCGGTGAGGCCCTGCGTCTCCTCGACCGATCCGGCGACCACGTCCACCCAGCGGTCGGAGTAGCGGCCGGTCTCGTAGGTGTTGAACTCGTCGTCCGGGCTGATGCGGCGCGGCTCGAGCGGCAGCCGTTCGGCGACCGGCGGCAGCTCGCCGCGTGCCACCATCTCCGCGAACCACGGCGCTTCCTGGTATTGCTGGCCGATGGCGATGCCTCCGACGAGGGTCAGGAGTCCTGCCGCCAGCAGTGCTGTGACGTTTCTCACGGGTCCACTCCTCCTTCTGGTTGGCGTGGGGTATGAACAGTCATTCAATCACCGGCGAGTCGCTTCCGCAACCTGTCGCGGGCAAACGGTGACCATGCGCGACTGGTTCAGGAAGCCCGGGCCGGTGACGTACTGGACGGCGCCTTCGTGGATCCGATAGGCCCCTGCGACGTGGATGTGCCCGCACAGCACGGCGACCAGGTTGGGCGCGGACAGCAACCGGCCGATGAAGTCGTCCGTGGCGGACTCCGACTCCGGGTCCCCGCACAGGGGGATGGGTTGCCCGCTCGATGGCGGCGGCGCGCGGTGCGCGGCGGTATCGCCGGGCAGACGGAACGGCATGTGGGTCAGCAGGACCACGGGCAGGCCGCCGGCGAGGGCGCGGTCGAAGAAGGCGAGCTGTTCCGCGTCCACCTGGCGCGTGCTGTTGTCGATCGTGACGAAACGCACGCCGCCCAGATCGAGCGAGCCCGCGTGCGGGGGCCGGCCGCGATAGAGTGGCAGCAGCGACCGTTCGCGCCACTCCGTGCGCAGGTCGTCGTCGCTCCCCGGAAGCCCGGCGTAGCGCCAGTCGTGGTTGCCGGCCGTGAAGACGCTGTCGCGGCCGGTGGCGAGGATCAGCCGCTCGACGGCGGCGACCGCGGTGGGCGACGGATAGTTCACGTGATCGCCGGTCAGCGCGATCAGGTCGGGAGCCTCGGCGCGCGCGCGCTCCATCTGCGCCGCGAACGTCTGCAGCGTGGGGAAGTCGGCGAACAGCCCGTCGATCCGCGCCCCGTAGTGGACGTAGGGCTGATCGACCGCCTCGTGGGGGACGCTGATGTGGGAGTCGGTCACGTGCAGGACGCGCAGCGACCGCTCAATGCCGGCGACTTCGATCGTCGCCGTGTCGTCGGTCCAGGAGTGGATGCAGCGTGTCACGGCATCGAACCTTGAAGACTTGTGTGAATCGGGATCATTGGCATATTATGCCATACGGAGGCCTGCGGATCATGCCAACGCGCAACGTCGTGCTGACGGACCACCAAGCCCGCCTCGTTGAGCGATTGGTCGACTCAGGACGCTACCAGAACGCCAGCGAGGTGCTGCGTGAGGGCATCAGGCTTGTCGAACAACGGGAAGCCGAGCACGCAGGACGTCTTCGCGCGCTGCGCGAGGCCGCTGCCGCCGGCATCGCCGATATCGATGCCGGGGACTATCGGACCTTCGAGGCGCTTGAACCGCTTCGTGAGCACCTGGACCTCCTGTCCAGGGAAGCGATTGCGGGCCGCGATCCTGACCGCGGGGACGGGTGACCGAAGCTCCGCGTGCTCCACGATCGCATGGACCTCCCATCTGCCGCAGTCGAGTGAGCGGAGCGAACCTCATTCGAAGAGTGAGGATCCTGACCTTGGGTCAGGAGTGTGTCAGGCGACGCCGTTCAGAGCGAACTCGATGACCCGGTAGTTCATGAGCGGCTCCGATTCGGCGAGCTCCCGGTAGCGGCGGTTGAGCGGGCGGCTGAGGATGAACGGCACCTCCCGCTCCGCGATGCCGCCGTGGGTGCGCAGGCGCGCGCCGTGCAGGTCGCCGAGGTCGTGGTCCGCGCGTCCCATGCCGATGCAGTGCGTCCTGGTCGAGATCGCGACCGCGTCACCCTCGACGTCCAACGGCAGCTCGAACCGGGCGGCGGCCTCCTCGCGGCCCAGCACCAGTTCGATCCCGCCGATCGAGCGCATGAAGTCGATCGCGTCGCGCACCGGCGCGTCGTAGCAGTACACCCGCACGAAGCTGCCCAGCGAGCCGTGGTGGGCGACGAACGCGTCCGTGATCGGGCAGATCACGCGGGCCGCTCCCGCGCCGAAGCGCTGGTCCAGCAGGTCCTGCAGGTAGATGATGCGGTAGCTGCCGTCGGGCGCGCACTTGTCCCGCATGCCGTGGTCGGCGGTCACGGCGACGGTCGCGCCGAGCTCCTCCAGGCGCGCCAGGCGCCGGTCCAGGGCACGATAGAACTCGAGCGCTTGCGGATGATCCGGCGCGAAGGTGTGCTGCACGTAGTCGGTGAGCGTCAGGTAGAGCAGCCGCGGAGGATCGTCCTGCTCCAGGAACCTGATGCCGGCGTCCAGCACGAACAGCGACAGCTCGGGCGAGTACATGTCCGGCAGCGGCTGCCCGACGAAGCCGAGCGCATCGTCGATGCCGTGCTCGGCCGCCGTGCATCGGTCGGCGTGCTGGGAGGAGAAGCAGACGTTGCCGCCGCCCACGTCCAAGCCTCTTCCGAGCTGCCTGCGCAGCTTGTCCTTGGCGGTGACGACCGCGGTCCGCACCCCGGCCTTCGACATTACGCCGAAGATCGTCCGCGACCGCAGCAGCTCGGGCCCGGTCATCTCCACCGCGCGGCCGGTCTGCCGGTCCAGGTAGAAGTTCCCGGAGATCCCGTGCACGGCGGGAGACGCGCCGGTGGCGATGGACATGTTGTTCGGCCCGGTGAAGCTGGGAACCACGCTGTGCGCCGTGGTGCTGAATCCCTTCCGCATGAACCGCTCGATCGTCGGAATCAGGCCGGCTGCTGCCGCGGCCGCCAAGTACTCGGGGTCACCGCCGTCGACGCACACCACGGCGATCGGAGCCGCCGGCAGGCGATAGGCAACGCCGTTGAGCTCGACCGAGGCCTCGATCCCTGGAGGCACATCCGCTCCGCGGTCCCGCGTCGCACGGGACACGGAAGGCGTCGGTGCGGACGTTCGGTAGAGCGGGACCATGGGGAGGTCCGTCTTCGTGAAGTCGTCACCCTTCGCCAGCAGCCGCTCGCCCCGAACGCGAGCGAGTGCGTAGGAGAAACAGTCGCCGTAATTGAGTCCCGCCGGATGTCGACCGCGCCCGAAGTCACGAAATGCGCGCCGTGCGGCATTGGCCTGCTGCCTGTCGACCGCAACGATCTCGATACGGGCGGTCTCGAGAAGCTGATCCAGATCCTGGATCCCGACGGCGCCGTAGCGAGACTCCATCACCATCGACGCCTCCACGAGCGTCGCCGCCGAAGCGCAGCGAGATGGCGCCGACGCGATGGCTTCTGCGCAGGCTTCCCGTTCCGGCTCGTCCTGCAGGATGGCGAGGAGCGCCGACGTGTCGACGACCATTATCGCGGCGCGGGCAGGCCGGTCTCGTCGTAGCCGAGGATTTCGTCAGGGGAACGCCTGTCCAGGAGCGGCTGTCGCGCGCAGTGCAGGCCGATGGCATTCAGCTCGGCAGCAAGAGACCGCCCGGACCGCTCCCTTCGCAGCCGCTCCAGACGGTCGCGGAGCGCCTCGCGGACGGCCGTGGTCTTGGTCTCACCGGTCATCTCGGCCAACTCGGTCGCCAGTCGCTCGGTCTCGGCGTGTCTGATGTTGAGGGCCATCTGTTACTCCTGTAGCTTGCCGTCTACATAGTAACACAGGGCGGAATTGTTATACTGTCTGCAATCGGAGGAGCGCATGTACGAGTTCAAGGGCACACGAAAGTCGGCCCATCTGTACGAGACGGCGGTGAAGCTGGTGCCCGGCGGCACCCATCTATATGGCAAGCGGAGCGAGTTTCACGCATCCGGCTTCTGGCCGGCCTATGTGACTCGGGCGGAAGGAGGGCACTTCTGGGACGTCGATGGCAACGAGTTCATCGATTACAACCTGGGTGCGGGGCCGGTGATGCTGGGTCACGCCTTCCCGCCGGTCATCGAAGCCGTGCAGCGCCAGCTTCCGCTCGGGCAGCTCTATGCGACCAGCTCTCCCTTGGAGCTGGATCTGGCGCGGCTGGTCATCGAGCTGGTTCCCTGTGCGGAGATGGTCCGATTTGCCCGCACCGGGGGCGAGGCATGCGCCGTTGCCGTCCGCATCGCCCGCAGCTACAGCCGCAAGGACAAGGTGCTCTTCTGCGGATACCACGGATGGCACGACTGGTACATCTCCGCCAACCTGTCCGACGGCGACACCCTGAACGAACACCTGCGCCCGGACATCGATCCACTCGGGGTGCCGGCGGCGCTCGCCGGTACCTCCATCCCCTTCGAGTACAACGACATCGATTCGCTGAAGGCGGCGTTGGACGCCAATCGCGGTGAGGTGGCGTGCATCATCCTGGAGCCGGCACGCACGTACCAGCCCGAGAACGACTACCTGCACAAGGTCAGGGACATCGCCGACGAGTACGGCGTGGTGCTGATCTTCGACGAGACCGTGACCGGGTTTCGGTATAGCCGCGGCGGCGCGCAGGAGTACTTCGGCGTCACGCCGGATCTGGGCGTGTTCGGCAAGGCGATGGGTAATGGGTTCCCGCTGACGTGCGTGGCCGGCCGTGGCGACGTGATGATGGCCTGCAAGGACAGCTTCATCAGCAGTTGCTTCTGGGGGGAGACCACGAGCCTCGCGGCCGGCGTCGCCACGCTGACGTTCATTCGGGACAATCCCGTGAACGAGCACCTCTGGTCGATCGGGCAGGGGATCGTCGACGGCGTGGGAGCGGCAGCTCGGGATCTCGGCATACCGATCAGGTTCCCGGGCAAGCCGTGCGACGCGTTCGTCCGGTTCGACATCGACGATCCGATGTTCGCGAAGGGCATCTCGACGCTGTTGGAGCAGGAGTTGCTGCGGCGCGGCGTCTGTGCCGACGGCATGTTCTACATATGCTACTCGCACACGATGGAAGACGTTGAGCACACGGTGCAGGCGGGGACGGAAGCGCTGCAGGTGGTGAAACGGGCGATCGACGACGGGGATGCTTCCCGTTACCTGCAGTCGGCGGAGAGCGAGGCGGGCTTCAAGCGAATGGTCTGAGCACGCTCCGACCGGTCAGTGGATCACCGATCGGCGTGGGGTTGTCCGGTGCCACTCCCAGAGGAGATCGCGCAGGCGCGCCCGCAGCGCCGCGTCTCCTCCTCCCGCGGCGAGATTGTTCATCTGGAACGGATCCGTCCGGAGGTCGAAGAAGTAGTGATCCTGGGAGGATTCCGCCGGGTCCCGGCTCGCCTCCCGGTCGCCGCGCATCTCCGCGCCGAACAGGTGGGTGGGGGTGCGTACGCCGATCTGCGGGAACTTCCCTTCGATGAACGCCATGGCCCCGGCATGGCCCTCCGCATCCCCGGACAGCAGGGCCGATAGATCCGTTCCCTGGACGGATTCCGACGAAGATCCGAGGCTATGCCGGGGGCGGCATGGGGTCAAGCGCGGGGTAGACATCGATCCCCGGAGGGGGTTCCATGGCCCCATGGAGACAACTGACCGGCGACGGCTCGGGGCGTACGACGCGGCCGTGCGCGACATCCGGCACGTCCGCATCTTCCACGATCCGAACCGCTACGCGGGTCATGTCAACCGCGGCGGGATCTGGAACTTCGGCGACGGCGAGCTGGCCGTCGCGCACCGGGTGAAGGCGGCCGACTACCGGAACGATGACTGGCTTGCGCCCGGCGCGCACGACTTCTCCCATCTGCCCGCCGGGGCCACGTCGGGCATTCTGCTCAACCGGTCACTCGATGACGGCCGGACGTGGCCGGAGAGCGAGAAGGCGTGGATCTGGAACAACGAGCGCTCGACGGACGAGCTCCTGGAGTGGCTGCGCCCCCGCGAGCCGGATCAGCGCGAGCGGATCGACCTGTCCGACGGCGATGCGATCATGCACTTCTCACCCGCCGGGGAGCACCTGCGCTGGCCGCTGGGCGGGGCCCTGCGGCCGCACCTGGCGCCCGAGGGCAACTTCCATCTCGGCAAGAGACCCCCGATGACCATGCCCACCTTCTGCCTGCGCAGCAGCGACCGGGGACGCACGTGGGAACGGCATCCGACCCTCATCGAGGGGCCGTCGATCTCGCCCGATACCGGCTTGCTGGTCGCCAACCTCGGCCACGTCGCGTTCGGCAACGGGGTCATCGGCATCGTCGGAACGACCAACCACCGAAACATCTCCTGCTTCTACGTCAGCTATGACAACGGCATCTCGTGGGAGTACGTGAGCGTGGTGGCGCGGGGCATGGCCGGGGACCCCGATGCCGGCTACACCTACATGGGCGTCCACCGGCTGCCCGACGGACGCCTGATGACCTGCATGCACCGCATGTCCGAGAACTGGCCGTGCGTGGCCTTCTCGGCCGACGACGGCATGAGCTGGTCGGAGCCGCGCTACGTCGTGAGCCCCGCCACGCATTGCCCCTTGGACACCGACGATCCGCCACAGGCGCCGCTGGATCGAGGCGGTCCCCGGTATCGCTCGCCGTGCGCGCTCGTTACCCGCGGCGGGCGGATCGTCATCGTGTTCGCCAGGCGATCGGTGGGCGGCCCGCGCGGCATCCTGGGCGTGGCGAGCGACGATCTGGGCGAGACGTGGAGCCGCGAGTTCGTGCTCCGCGGCGACTCCTACACCTGGGACTGCGGCTACCCGGTCATGACCGAGCTGAACGACGGGCGGCTGTTCACGGCCTACTACATCACCGCGCACGACGGCGGCGAGCCGGTGCCGGAATACGCCGTCGTCCGGCAGGTGGACGGCACGTTCTTCAGGCTCGACTGACCGCGCCGGGCGTCAGCTCCCGAATCACCTCGTCCGTGGAGCGTACGCGCCCCCACACCTGGTCGAAGAAGCGAAGCACCACCAGGTGAGCCTCGCGGCTCGCGGGAGCCGCGCTGGCATCCCCGGTCACCGTCACCGCGTATCCCCAGTGGGCCGCCTCGTTGCCGATTCTGAGCAGGCTGTCGTACGTCCGCTGGCCGCAGAGGATCAGGTCCCGCACGCCCATCGTATGGAGGAGGCCGGCAAGGCCCGTGGTGGCAAAGGCGCCCCCCGCCGCCGGATGCAGCACGGTCTCCCCGGTGGCCGGAGCAAGACCGGGAAGCACCGCTCCGGCAGCCGCCTGCCCGCCGTGTTCCGGAGCGTGGCCGTGGACGTGGAACACGGGCAGGCCGGCGGTGCGGGCCGCCGCAAGCAGGCGGCGGCAGTTTCCCAGCACGGAGGCAAGCGGCTCGCCGGCCCAGGGCTCCGGCGGCCCCTGCATGTCCACGACGATCAGGCAGGTCGCATCGGGCGCGGGCCGGTGGTCCCAGACCTCGTGCTTGTTGCCGGTGATGCCGGCCAGGCTGACGGTGCGGGTCAGGTCGGCCTGCGGCGCCGGGGCAGGCGCATCCGCGGCCGGGTTTCCGTTCAACCGGCGGATCACGTCGTCGGACGACCACACCCTGCCCACGAACTGCTGGAACAGCCTGAGAAAGGCCAGGTGTCCCGGCCGGTCACCGGGGGCGGCGCTGGCGTCGTCGACCATCGTCACGACGTAGCCCCAGCCGGCAGCCTCGATGGCCGTGCCGCCGGCGCATCCGTAGCTGATCTGGCCGCACACCACCAGGTCGCGGACGTCCATGTTGTGCAGGAGGCCCGCCAGGCCGGTGGTCGCGAACGCGCCGGCCGACGTCTTCTGCTGGACGATCTCGCCGTGACGGGGCTCAAGCCCCGGCAGCACCGGGTGGTCGGTGATGTGGCGCAGGCTCCTTCTGCCTCGACTGCGGGCCAGCGCCGTCCAGCGCTTCTTCTCGCGTGACAGCTCGCGGGAGTCGGCGGTCCAGCAGCCCAGCACCACGTGGATGACCGGGATCGAGCGGTCGCGGCACGCCGCAAGCAGCCGCCGGCAGTTCGCCGCGGTGCTCTGCAGCGGCTCCTGCCGCCACTCCTCCGGCCTGCCCTGCATGTCGACGATGACCAGCGCGGTCCTGGCGGGATCGAGCGGATCGGTGCATCGGCCCGGAGCGCTGCCGTGGATCTTCGCCAGGGAAACGGTGGCGGTGAGATCGGCCCGGCCGTTCGTCATGGTGCGCGGCCTGAGCGGGGACCGATCCGCCCCTGGTCGATGCCGACGATGCCCAGCGCGTGCGCGGGCGAGTCCGGCAGCAGCGAGTAGTCGCCGCGCGAGGGGGCGGCGAAGAGGGGGGCGCCGGTCGACGAGTGCCGGTCGAAGCCTCGTTTCTGCCACTCCGCCAGCGTCAGGTGCTCTGCGGCGGTGCGTTCGTCCGCCAGTTCGTCGTGGATGGCCCGGTGGCCATCCGCTACGGAGTACAGGTTCTGGTCGGAGTCGGTGATCGGATCGTCGGCCCGGACTCCGAGCACCAGGAGCAGGGGCGCTTCCGAGGCGGAGAAGATGATGTTGCCGCGGAAGCGGTTGCCGCGCGTGAAGTTCCGCATCTGCTGCGCGGCCGGGTAGTAGGCGCAGCCGTCGATCACGCGCAGGCCGCAGCTCGTGCAGTCGATGAGGAAGCTGTTCTCCACCACGTTGTTCCTGCCGCCGTTGACCTGGATGCCGATCACGGCTCCGACGACGATGTTTCCGTACACGAAGCAGTTGCTGGTGAAGTCGTCCAGGTACACGCCCCTGGTCTTGGTCACGCTGCCGGCCGACAGGTTGCCGCGCTCGTCCTGGGCCAGCCCCCAGGTCTGGCCGATGAAGTTGTGGCGGATGACGTGCCCGGACCGTTCGACGTTTCTGGCGACGTGCGTCCGCGTGACGTCCAGCGTGTCCGCCCACGAGTTGATCGCGCCGGTGTCGAATATCTCCCGGCAGGCGCGGCGGATGTCGTTGTACTCCAGCACGTTGCGTCCGTACCCGTTGCTGCCCAGGTTGATCGCGTGGTGCGGGACGTCGTGAATGGCGTTGTGCTGCACGGTGGTGCCGTCGCTCAGTCCCAGGAACACGCCGGCCACGAACTTGTTGATGACGCCGCAGTGGTGGATGTCGTTGTCGGCCACCCGGTTGTCCACGGGGTGACGGTCCGCCGTGCCGATCAGCGTGATGCCGTTGGCGCCGCAGTCGGCCACCTCGTTCCCGCGGATCTCGTTCCGGGAGTTGTACCCCTCCAGGTACACGGCGTTGCCGCCCACCGTGTGGATGCGGTTCCCCTCGATCGTGACGTGGTGGGTGTCCCGCAGGTGGATGGCTTCCCCGGCGTAGGGCCAGCCGGGCGTCGGCAACTGCGCGCCGTAGCCGTCGAGCCCGGTGCGGTGCATGTTGTCGCCGCTCGTCGTCTCGGTAAGGGTCAGGCCGCACAGGTTGACGTAGGAAGCGTTCCGCAGGTCGATGAGGCGATCGAGCACCGGCAGCACCACCTCGCTGTCCGGGGTCAGAGGCTCGGGCGGCCAGAAATGGACGTGGCGCCGCTCCAGGTCCAGGCACCACTCACCCGGCTGGTCCAGCTCCTCCAGCGCGTTCTCGACGAAGAACCGGTTGCCGGCGCTGAGCGGCATCGACCAGTACCACGGTGGCCGCGTGCGCACGTCCCAGACGTCGTGGGCCAGCCGGATGGTGCGGCTCGCTTCGTCGATCGAGGCCACCGGGACGATGCAGTTGCACCACCCCCTGTACGGGTAGATGTTGACCTCGACCTGGCGGGGACTCGCCCAGCCGCGCCGGAAGGTCCCCGGCCGGTAGACGAAGGCGTTGTGGCTGTCCTCCTCGGCCGGCCTTTCGACGAACGCCCAACCGCCGTGGATGGGGTTTTCGGGGTCGAACTTCGGCCACCGGGCACGCCGCTGCCGCCTGCCGTCGAGCACGAGCTGGCGGAAGCGCGCAAGCTCTCCATGCACGCCGGCCGGCAGATCGCAGCGCAGGATCTCTCCCGCGAACGGCTGCCAGCCGGTGAGCCGTACGCCTCCGCTGAGGATCGGCTCCTCACCGGGGTAGGCCGCGTAGGTTACCGGGCACCCGGCGCTGCCCGAGTCCGTGGGGCCGAGCGCCAGGGGCTCGGGCAGGTAGTACCTGCCGCCCCGCACCTCGACGCGGATCTCTCCTTCGGGGGCGGAGTCCCGGCTGCGCATCCGCGCCGCGAGCTCCCGCACGGCGTCGCGGGCCCTCATCAGCGTCGCGAAGGGGCCGTCCGTGGCTTCCGCGACCGGCTGCGGGTGCCGGCCCGACCACGCATCGTTGCCGGTCGTGGCCACGTAGAAGCGAGCCTGCAACGACTCCGCCATCGGTGTTCCCCCGGTCATCTACCATAGCAGCATGGGGCTCGGGCGATCCGTGGCCGTCGCGGTGCTGCTGGTGGCCGCCCGGATCGCCGCCGGCGGCGGCTTCCTGGAGGGCGCCCCGGTCGAGCGGCGCATCGAGATCTCCGGGGTCGAGGCGATCGACATCGACGCCGCCCACTTCACGGTCGAGGTGCTGGGCGCTCCGGAGCTTGACACGGTCACCGTGGTCAGCCGCATGTCCACCCGCTTCCACCGGTTCCACGACGGACATGTCGCCGTGGAGCGGGACGGCGGCGGGGCCTCGATTTCGGTCCGCTACGACGGCCGTCCGCTGTCAAAGGCCGCCGTGACGTGGGGACCGTTGCTCGTCCTGAAGGTGCCCGAACCCACTGCGCTGGCGGTCACCACCACGGCCGGCGACGTGCGGGTCCACGACGTGGCGGCGCCGCACGTGACGATCACGACGACCGCGGGCGACCTCTACCTCAGCGACGTCACCGCCACGGTCGCAATCTCGGCGCGGGCGGGCTTCATCGTGCTGGAGCGCGTGCACGGCCCGAAACGCATCACCGCGGAGTCCGGCTCGATCGAGGTGTCCGACTCGCGCGGTCGGCTCTTCACCGACACCGGCGGCAAGCAGCGCCTGCGCCGCATCGACGGCGACATCAGCGTCGCGTCCACCGACCGGCTTACGCTGACCAACCACCGCGGCTCGTTCACCATCCGTAAAGGCGCGATGCCGAGCCGGACGGGCGATCGAGCGCCCGAGTGAAGTGCCGGACACCCCGCCGAAAACGGGACACGTCCGTTCATACGACCTTCTTCTCGTAACCCGCCATGGTTCGGTTCCGCCGCGCTTGCGCAAGGTCGTAGCTCGCCTGCATCCGCATCCAGTGCTCGGCAGTCCCCCAGCCAAGGCTCTCCAGCGCAAGAGCCATGTATGCGGACACTCCCGCCCGCCCATTCAGTAGGCGCGACAGAGTTCCACGCTCGCAGCCCAATCGAGCTGCTGTCTGAGTTACGCTCCACCCGGTCTCTTCCATACTTTCCCGGATCAGTTCTCCCAAGTGCGGTGGGTTCAACATGGGGCCTGCCCGCTCGCTGTCGCTGTCATACTGGCTACCGATCGAAGTCGGCCTTGGCGTCAGACACTGAGAACTCGTCCGGTTTCCAGTCGCCCACCCACTCGGCGAGCTCTGCGTCATCGTCGTTCCAGGGGTCGGCGCCGGTTTCCAGAAAGCTCACGATGCGCGCATAGCCCGAGACGCCGCCGCAGTCTTCCGGCGGGCACGCGCGGCGACCGGCAAGCAGCCGCCGGTAGAAGCGATCTTGCAACGACACCCGCTGCCGTAGCCACACGGTGTGCCCCCAGTCATCGCCAAAGTCGTACCAGTACACGCACCGCTCGGCCGCCCCGAAGTAACTGGTCAGTTTGACATCTTCCGCATCGGGCGCCTGATCTTCGTCAGACGACATCATGGAGTCCGCCGGCACCCCCGCCAGCACCTCGCGGTTCCGTCCGGGGGTATGAAACTCCCACAGGTGAGAGTACTCCCAACCGAAACTGTCTTGAATTGCCGCATGCAGGTCCAGGAACGTCGCGTTGACGGTGATCTGGAAGCGGCGCCAGATGCGCGGCGTTATGGACTGCAGCGACACGACGAACTCCAGGTAGGAACGCATGACGGTACCTACCACGACGAATCGGCGCCGTCTATCGGGGCCTCATGCCGGCCAGCACCTTGCGGAAGCTGTCGAGGCCGGCTTCCAGGTTCTCGATGATCTGCGCCGCCAGGTCCTCGGGATCGGGCAGGTCGTCCAGGTCGGTCAGGCTCTTGTCCTTGAGCCAGAAGATGTCAAGCTTCCCCACCGGCCGGGTCGGACCGGCGTTGGCATGGGAGAAACACGGACGCGGGCGTAGACTGGGACGAGTAATCTTGAGGGGGCGCGAAGTAGGCCGGCGCGTCACTGGAGTAGCGCCCTGCGGGGCGAACCCGTTGTCAAGCTTGGTCCCGAGGCCCGTGGCGTTGTCATTGGTGAGGGTCTGCATGCGGCGCAGTCGACGTGCTGATCCATCCCGGTAAGGAGAATGCTCAGTTTGTTCACGCCTCGGCCGCTCCGCTCATCCACAGGAGAGACTGATGGCACGACGCAACCGCAGAGGCAAACGGAGCGGCAAAGGCAATCGCTCGGCGCGACCGCAGCAGGTGCACCCCAACGCGGCAGGCTTGGACGTGGGCGCCACCGAGGTGTACGCGGCGGTGCTCGCCGAGCGCGACGAGCAGCCGATCCGATCGTTTGCGACCTTCACCCGCGATCTGCATGAGTTGGCCGATTGGCTGAGCGCCTGCGAGGTAGACACGGTGGCCATGGAGTCCACCGGCGTGTACTGGATCCCCGTGCACCAGATCCTGGAAGCACGCGGCTTCGAGGTGGTGCTGGTCAACGCCCGCCACGTGCGCTCGGTGCCCGGCCGCAAGAGCGACGTGTCCGACTGCGAGTGGCTGCGCTACCTGCACTCGGTCGGCTTGCTGCGCGGCTCGTTCCGACCGGCTGACGAAGTGTGCGCGGTGCGCTCCCTGTTGCGCCATCGCGACGGCCTGGTCAAGACCGCCGCACGCAGCGTGCTGCATATGCAGAAGGCGTTCGATCAGATGAACATCCATGTGCATCACGCGATCTCCGATCTCACCGGGTACACGGGCTTGGCCATCACCGACGCCATCCTGGCCGGAGAGCGCGACCCGTCGCGCTTGGCGGCGCTGGCCCACCCGCGGATCAGAGCCAGCCGCCACACGTTGATCAAGGCGCTGGAGGGCGATTGGCGATCCGAACATCTGTTCACGCTCCGGCACGCACGCCAGACCTACGCTCACTACCAACAGCTTGTCAGCGAGTGTGACCAGGAGATCGAGGCTCGCATCCGCGCCTTTGAGCAGACGCACGAACCGCCGGCCGCGACCTCCATGGACCCCCAATCCCCGCAGGCGCCCTCGGAGCCGCCTGAGCCGACGGCGCAATCGTTCAACGTGCCCGCCCACCTCACACGGCTGTTCGGCACCGACCTGACCCTCATTCCCGGCATCGGCCCCACCACCGCGCTGGTCCTGTTCAGCGAGCTCGGCCCTGATCTGTCGCGGTTCCCGACCGCCTCGCAGTTCGCGTCCTGGCTGAACCTGTGTCCGCAGACCAAGATCACCGGCGGCAAGGTGATCAGCTCTCACACCGGTCCCGGCGTCAACCGCGCGGCGCAGGCGCTGCGCATGGCAGCCCAGACGCTCTACCGCAGCCACTCGGCGCTCGGAGAGTTCTTTCGCCGCTAACGTGCGCGCGTCGGCACACCGCAGGCGATCACCGACACCGCCCACAAGATGGCGCGCATCATCCACCACCTCGTGACCCGCCACGAACTCTACGATGACCGTATTCTGTTCGGCCAACAGCACCAGGACCGAAAACGCCATGAGCGCCGACTTCGCAATCAGGCGCGCGCACTCGGCTTCAACTTGGTCCCGGAGACTGCCTGATTCTGCTTGTTTCTAAGGAGCTTGGTCCCGAGGCCCGTGGCGTTGTCATTGGTGAGGGTCTGCATGCGGCGCAGTCGACGTGCTGATCCATCCCGGTAAGGAGAATGCTCAGTTTGTTCACGCCTCGGCCGCTCCGCTCATCCACAGGAGAGACTGATGGCACGACACAATCGCAGAGGCAAGCGCAGCGGTAAGGGCAATCGCTCGGCGCAACCGCAGCAGGTGCACCCCAACGCGGCAGGCTTGGACGTGGGCGCCACCGAGGTGTACGCGGCGGTGCTCGCCGAGCGCGACGAGCAGCCGATCCGATCGTTTGCGACCTTCACCCGCGATCTGCATGAGTTGGCCGATTGGCTGAGGGCGTGCGAGGTGGACACGGTGGCCATGGAGTCCACCGGCGTGTACTGGATCCCCGTGCACCAGATCCTGGAAGCACGCGGCTTCGAGGTGGTGCTGGTCAACGCCCGCCACGTGCGCTCGGTGCCCGGCCGCAAGAGCGACGTGTCCGACTGCGAGTGGCTGCGCTACCTGCACTCGGTCGGCTTGCTGCGCGGCTCGTTCCGACCGGCTGACGAAGTGTGCGCGGTGCGCTCCCTGTTGCGCCATCGCGACGGCCTGGTCAAGACCGCCGCACGCAGCGTGCTGCATATGCAGAAGGCGTTCGATCAGATGAACGTCCATGTGCATCACGCGATCTCCGATCTCACCGGGTACACGGGCTTGGCCATCACCGACGCCATCCTGGCCGGAGAGCGCGACCCGTCGCGCTTGGCGGCGCTGGCCCACCCGCGGATCAGAGCCAGCCGCCACACGTTGATCAAGGCGCTGGAGGGCGATTGGCGATCCGAACATCTGTTCACGCTCCGGCACGCACGCCAGACCTACGCTCACTACCAACAGCTTGTCAGCGAGTGTGACCAGGAGATCGAGGCTCGCATCCGCGCCTTCGAGCAGACGCACGAACCGCCGGCCGCGACCTCCATGGACCCCCAATCCCCGCAGGTGCCCTCGGAGCCGCCTGAGCCGACGGCGCAATCGTTCAACGTGCCCGCCCACCTCACGCGGCTGTTCGGCACCGACCTGACCCTCATTCCCGGCATCGGCCCCACCACCGCGCTGGTCCTGTTCAGCGAGCTCGGCCCTGATCTGTCGCGGTTCCCGACCGCCTCGCAGTTCGCGTCCTGGCTGAACCTGTGTCCGCAGACCAAGATCACCGGCGGCAAGGTGATCAGCTCTCACACCGGTCCCGGCGTCAACCGCGCGGCGCAGGCGCTGCGCATGGCAGCCCAGACGCTCTACCGCAGCCACTCGGCGCTCGGAGAGTTCTTTCGCCGCAAACGTGCGCGCGTCGGCACACCGCAGGCGATCACCGACACCGCCCACAAGATGGCGCGCATCATCCACCACCTCGTGACCCGCCACGAACTCTACGATGACCGTATTCTGTTCGGCCAACAGCACCAGGACCGAAAACGCCATGAGCGCCGACTTCGCAATCAGGCGCGCGCACTCGGCTTCAACTTGGTCCCGGAGACTGCCTGATTCTGCTTGTTTCTAAGGAGGAGGCTGGTCTTCTCGCGCGCCACGATCTCGTCGTAGCTGTAGCTCCGCCAGCGGCCATCGGACGCATCCGCGTCGTCCCAGGTCGCCGTGCGCTCGTGCCGGTTCTGCGGGTTGTAGCAACGGATGAAGTCGGTCAGGTGATCGTAGCGCATGGGCTTCTTCTTGAGCGTGTGATGGATGTTGGTGCGGTAGTCGTAGTACCACACCTGCTTCGTCCATGGACGCGGGCTGGCTTCGCGGTTGTCGAAGAAGATCACGTTGGCCTTGACCCCTTGCGCGTAGAAGACCCCGGTCGGCAGGCGCAGGATGGTGTGCAGATCGGTGTTGTCGAGTAGCTTCTTGCGGATCGTCTCGCCGGCGCCGCCCTCGAACAGCACGTTGTCCGGCACCACGACGGCGGCGCACCCGGTAGTCTTGAGCATCGTGCGGATGTGCTGCACGAAGTTGAGCTGCTTGTTGGAGGTGGTCGCCCAGAAGTCCTGCCGGTTGTAGGTCAGGTCGTCCGTTTCCTGCTCGCCCTCCTCGTTGGTGAAGCTCAGGGCGCTCTTCTTGCCGAACGGCGGATTCGCCAGCACGTAGTCGTAGCGCTCGCGGTCGTCGGCGACCAGCGAGTCGTTGGCCGAGATGGGGACGCCGCCGTCGATCTCGCCGATGTTGTGCAGGAACAGGTTCATCAGGCACAGGCGCCGGGTGTTGGCGACGATCTCGTTGCCGTGGAACGTGTCGTGCTTGAGAAACGCCTTCTGATCGCGGTCGAGCGTGAAGTGCTCGGGGTTCGTGATGAAGTCGTAGGCGCCCAGGAAGAACCCGCCGGTACCGCACGCCGGGTCCGCGATGCGCTTCCCCGGCTCGGGGCGGACGCACTCGACCATCGCGCGGATCAGGGCGCGTGGGGTGAAGTACTGGCCCGCGCCCGATTTGGTGTCCTCGGCGTTCTTCTCCAGCAGCCCCTCGTAGATGTCGCCCTTGACGTCGGCGCCGAGTGTGATCCAGTCGGTGTCGTCCACCATGTCGATGAGTCGATAGAGCTTCGCCAGGTCCTGAATCTTGTTCTGCGCCTTGGTGAAGATCTGTCCCAGCATGCCACGCCGGGTGCCAAGCTCGCGCAGCAGTGTGACGTAGTGAGCTTCGAGCTCCCCGCCCCGCTTCGTTCGCATGAGCGTGGGCGCGGTAATCGATGGCCTTGTTTGCGCGCTAATCGGTGGAGTTCCGGGTACCGTTCCCGGGCGACGTAGAGGGGACGGGAACGGAAGCGTCAGGCTGATCGGCGAGTCGGTAGCCGGCAGCGGACTTGACGAGAACGCCTTGGCGGCATAGCGCCGCAAGGCGGCGGTAGAGCGTGGCGTTGCGGACGCGGCAGCGGGAGCGCAGGGCGGCGACCGACAGCGAGCCGGAGCAGGCGTCGGCGAGGGCGGTGACGATGCGCTCATCGAGCGGCGGCGAGGCACCCGTGAGCGGTGGCGGCCGATCACTGACGGCCAGCGCCACCGCATCATCGTCGGCGCGCAGGGCGAGCGGGATCGGCGCCGGCGGTGGCGCGGCACGGTGCTCGACGGTGAGGGTGAGCGAATCGTCGCGGCGGCGCAGATAGAGGTTGCAGTCGCCCCAGGCGTGAAACTCCGAGGAGCCGCGCAGCGCTTGGCCGTCGCGCAGCCGATGGGCGGCCTTCCTGGCGTGATGCACGACCACGACGGCGAGCTGATGGCGGCGCTGCAGTTCGCGTAGATAGGCGAGCAACGGGGCGACTTCACCGCTGGAGTTCTCGTCGACGCGGTGCAGGCGCACGAACGGGTCGAGGATGAGCAGCCGTGGCTTGAGCGCCGCCACGGTGTGCGTGAGGCTGGCGCGGTCGGCACTCAGGTCCAACCGCAACGTGGCGGCGGTGATGACCTGGATGTCCAGATCGCGCAGCGCCACGCCGGCGGTGGCGCAGATGCCGTCGAGGCGTTGCCGCACGACCGCCGGAGCGTCCTCGGCGGCGTACACCAACACCCGACCGGGGCGCGAGACGGCGAAGCGGCGCAGGCACGGTGTGCCGGCCGCCACGGCGACGGCAAGTTCGAGCGCCATGAATGACTTGCAGGTTTTCGGCTCGCCGCCGAGGATGCCGACTGCCTGCTCGGCCCACAGATCGGTGACCAGCCAGCGCTGCTGGGCGGGGCGGGAGGCCAGGCGGTGGGCCGGCTCGACGGGCAGCAGACTCACGGCCACCGTCCGGCGCCGCCGGGGGCGGCGGGAGTGGGCGTGGAGAAGGTCTCCAGGAACAGCTTCTCATCGAGACGCTCCAGTTCGCGGTGCGCGGCGACAGCCAGCAACTCGCCGGCCATGTTCATCAGGGTGCGGTAGTTGCCGGCGGCGTGGTCGCACAGGGTCGCGCACAGTTCGGGGGTCATCAGATGCGCGCCGCCGCCGGCGCGTTCGAGCGCGTGGCGCAGGCATTCGTGCAGTTCCTCGGAACTGGCGCGCGGCATGCTCAGGCGCACCCGGATACGGCTTTCCAGCGGCAACAGCTCCTCGGCGTCCAGGCGCCGCAGCAGCCGCTGGTCACCGGCGAGGATGACGGTGAGCAACAGGTGGGAGTCCAGCCGCGCCGAGCACAACAGGCGCAGTTCGCTCAACACCGCCGACGCCGTCTCCTGGGCTTCGTCGACGACCAGGACGGGGCGCACCAAGGCCGAGTCGATGTGGGTCTGCCAGCGGTGGCGCAGGACCTTGGCGCCGGCCCACCGATTGTGCGGGTGCAACTCGACGCCGAACAGGTCGCCCATCTCCCGGTAGAAATCGTGCAGCCCGGCCTGCGGGCGAGACAGCACCCCGACCGTGAGGTCCCGCTGGGATTGTAGCCGTTGGGTCAGGATGCGCAGCGCAGCCGACTTGCCGCTGCCGGGATGGCCGCTGACCAGCGCAAAGCCGCCTTCCCCGGACAGTTGCTCCACGCGCCAGCAGAACGAATCGACCGCAGCGCTGTGGTACAGGGCCTCCACCGGCACGTCGGGGGCGAACGGGTTCCACTTCAGACCGTACAGCGACAGCAGGGTTCGGTTCATCGGGTGTCTCCTTCGTCTTTGGGCAGGTAGGCTGGCGGCAGGCCGCTGGCGGCCCGCTCGGCGATCAGCTTGCTCAGCAGCGGCGCCATGCCCCCAGCCGCAGCCGTGGCCGGCAGCGCATCGCCGATCGGCTCCAGGGTGCGCCTGAGGCCGCTGGCGTTGCCGGCCTTGTCCTGCGGATAGAGGCGGCACAGCACGGTGCCGGTGGCGTCGTCGATCAGATGCACCGTGGTGAGGTCCCACGCCGCGTAGCGCACCGCGATGCGCGGCAGGTGGCGGTAGCGGTTCGGCACCTCGAAGCGCCGCCCTGCGATCGACACCGTCGCGTCGCTGCGCCGCAGGGTGCGGCTTTCGGCGCGCGTGAACGTCAGCCGCAGCGCCGCGCTGTCGGGAGCCGGGCGCAGTACCTGCGGACCGGCCAGCCAACGCGCCGCCGGCGTCTGGGCGATCTCGGCGTGCCGCTTGCGGTTGTACTCCAGTTCCGCCCACGCCTGGGTGGCCTCGTTGAGCAGCGCCAGGCTCAGGTCCTCGACGCCTTCGAGCATCGCCAACAGCCGCCCCTCGATCTGTGCCCAGAACGCCTCCTGTTTGCCGTTCTGGTAGGGGCTGTACGGCAGGGTCGTCTCGTGCACGATGCCCAACCGGGCCAGCCCCTCGACGATCTCGGCGGCCGTCATCGGCGTGCCGTTGTCACTCATGCCCGCCCGCGGCAGGCCGCGCTTCTGGATCGCCTGCGCCAGCGCGTGGGCGGTGTTCTCGGCGTTCTCCTCCAGGTACCACTGCAGGTGGCAGGCCAACCGGGAGCGGTCGTCGAGCACCCCGAACAGCAGCGGTGTCGCCCACTCGCCCTGCGCGGTCACGACCTTGCGCGAGCCGTGATGGTAGTCCCAGTGCCACAGCCCGCCGACGTACTCGGCCTCGTAGCTGCGCACCTCGCGCGCGGCCAGCCGCGCCTCGGCGCGCTGCGCGCCGGCGGTGCGGCGTGCCCCTCCAGGCCGCCGGCGGCCGCGCAATCCGTGCGCCAGCAGGTAGCGCCGTACGGTCCAGTAGGAGGGAACCGGGCGCAGTTCCGGCTGGCCCCCGGCGACGACCACCAGATTGTCGTAGTGCAGTTGCGCGC
Source organism: Spirochaetia bacterium (assembly GCA_965208175.1). Classification (GTDB taxonomy): domain Bacteria; phylum Spirochaetota; class Spirochaetia; order SZUA-6; family Bin103; genus CATQHW01. Next base: position 2,568,928 of record CBDBOG010000003.1, read on the forward strand.
TCCAACCCGGATGCTCCCGATACTGGGCCAGCAACGCTTGGCGCAGGGCCGCGTTCAGCGAATCCTGGCGACCGGCGTCCTTGCGCCGCTTGCGCCGCAGCGCCCGCACCGGGTCATCGCCGGCGTTGCGCGCCGCCAGGAACCAGCGCTCGATGGTCGAGACGGCGAACTGCACCGGCTGCCCGCTCACCGGATGCTTCCAGGTACGCTCGGCCAGCCGTTCGAGTTCTGCGCGCAGGTGTCCCTGTGGCGGCGGCGCAGCCAGCAGCGGTCCCACGACCGCGAACCGGAACTGCGCCCAACGCTCGTGGACAGAAGGCTGTGGTGCGGTGCTCATCGGTAATGCTCTCCCGTTCAACTCGGATAGCCATACCGTAGCCACCGCGTTCCCTTACCGCCGACGGCCAACCTCTGCGGATCGCCGATGGGCCGAAAAAAGCTCGCTCTTCTGTAACTATTCAGGCGTAGTGGCAGCCCATGGGTCAGCGTAACCACGACCTGAAGATTGTAAGTTGTCTCGGGCGCTGTACGTGTTCGGCATTGCTGGTCTATTCTCGCGGTCGGGAGGGACGCAATGGACGCGAGCTTCAAGCTCACGCGCCAAGAGATAGGTGCGGCCTACGATGCTGGCCGAGACGCGGTCATCGCGTTGATCGAGGCTCTCATCGAGCGTTACGAGCAGCGGATCACGGCGCTGGAGCAGGAACTCCAGGAACTGAAGAAGGACAGCCACGACAGCGGCAAACCGCCGTCGCGAGACAGCTTCGAACGCAAGCAACACAGCCGCACGGCCTCTCGCCGGCAGCGAACCGGAAAGCGTCACGGGGGTCAGCCGAACCATCCTGGTGCGACCTTGAGCCAGAGCGAGCATCCCGACCTCGTCACCGTGCACGCGGTGGACCGGTGCGGTTGCGGACGATCGCTGGCCGACGAGCCGGTGGCCGACTACGAACGTCGGCAGGTGTTCGAGGTGCCGCCGCTGGCGGCGCAGGTCACCGAGCACCGCGCCGAGCGCAAACGCTGCCCGGACTGTGGGAAGATCGCGGTGGCCACATTCCCTGAGCCGGTCCGGCAGCCGGTGCAGTACGGCGAGCGGCTGCAAGCGGTGGCCGCATACCTGAAGAACTACGGGTTGCTGCCGTATCAGAGGGCGGCCGAGTGGTTCGCGGACCTGTTCTCGATCCCGATCAGCGTCGGCACGTTGGTGAACATCAACGCCACCTGCGCCGAGCGCTTGGCGGGCGTCAGCGAGATGATTCGTGAAGCGATCGGCGGCCAGCCGGTGGTCGGCTTCGATGAGACCGGGATGAGCGTCGACGGCCACCTGCGGTGGCTGCACGTGGCGAGCACGGAGCGGCTGACCCACTACGCCGAGCACGCGAAGCGGGGCAAGCAGGCCGGTGAGGACATCGGCATCTTGCCGAACTTCGCGGGGATCGCGCTGCACGATCACTGGCAGAGCTACTTTCGCTATCAGTGTGGGCACGCGCTGTGCAACGCCCATCATCTGCGCGAGCTGACGTTCGTCGAGGAACAGTACCGCCAGCGGTGGGCCGGTGAGCTCAAGGAGTTGCTGCTGAGGATGAACGCTGCGGTGGACCGTGCGCAGCAGCAGGGACGCCGGCGGCTGTACCGGCCTGAGCGCCGACGATTCGCCGCCGAGTACCGCAGGATCATCAACGTTGGGCTGGCCGCCAATCCGCCGCCGCCTCCGGCGCCACCGGGTACGCCCAAGAAGCGGGGCCGCAAGAAGCAGAGCAAGCCGCGCAATCTCCTGCTCCGGTTGTCCGGCCGCTGGCGATCGGTGCTCGCCTTCATGTACGACTTTCGCGTACCGTTCACCAACAACCAGGCCGAACGCGACCTGCGCATGATGAAAGTTCAGCAGAAGATCTCCGGCACGTTCCGCAGCGCTGAAGGTGCAGCCGCCTTCTGCCGGACCAGAGCCTATATCTCCACGATCCGCAAGAACGGCGGCAACGTGCTCGACGCCCTCAGGTCCGTCTTCGAAGGCCGCCCCATGATCCCTCCCTGCCTCAGACCGTCCGCCACGGCTGAATAGTTACGCTCTTCTTTCCTTATCCCGGCCGCCCGAGCGGACTCAGGAACCTCAGCAGCGCTTGCAATCGCTCCCGGTGCTTGCCCTTGAACCGTTCCAGCAACGAACTCGGCAGCGCCGCCTCGGCCACCGGCTCGGCGAACTCGGCGCGCGCCATCTGCCAGAATCGCGTCTCCACGAACCCGCCGCGCCACCACCGGCACCAACGCTCCACCGTGCGCCGACTGGCTCCGGTCAACTCCCGCAGCTTCCGTACCCGCGTCGGACTCGGCCCATGGCGCAAGGTCGCCACCAGCACCACGATCAGCCCCAGATACACCCGCCGCCCCAGAAACCGCAGCGACGCCGGCGTCACCCGCTTGCGGCACCCGTCCTCAGCGCAACAGAAGCTGAAACGGCTCTCGTACGCGGCCGGCAGCGCGATGCCGCTGCGCGGCTTGCGCCGGTAGGCGGCCACATGCAGCTTGCCGCAGCACACCGGACACCCCTTCCCGTGCACCTCGGCCGCGATCTGCCGGTCCGCCTCCAGCAGCAACTCATGGAATCTTGCGTCCCTGAGCAATCCGTGCCACAAAGGACTCCTCCTCTTTCTGCGTTTCCACAGAGAAGGAGGCCCCTCCGGGAGCGTCTGTGCAAGCTCTCGGAGGGTTTCTTCTTTCTCCCCGCAGCTATCCTGCCCAGAGTTCGCGTACAGTCACATCAAGATCCGTGCCCATACTCACGCAGGCTCTGCCAGCCGTACTCGGCGGGAATGCCCACGTCGCGGTCGTAGGGCGGCTTGCCGTACTCGTCGGCCATCTTGAGGAAGATGAGATAGGTGAGTTGCTCCAGGTAGTCGCCGTAGCTCACCCCGTCGTCGCGCAAGGTAGTGCAGAAGCTCCAGACTCTGGAGACGATGGGGGCGGTGTTCATGGGGAGGCGTCCTTCGCCCCGGTATGTTGCGCCAGGGCCTCGCCGGCGGCGGTGAGCCGGTAGCGCTGGTTTCGGCTCGTTGGTTTGTCGGGGAGCGTCATCTCGACCAGCCCGGCTTCAAGGGCGGGCCGCAGGTAGGTGTTGGTGAAGTGGTTGCGGTCTCTCAGTCGCAATGCCTCCTGTAGTCGAGCGCCACTCATCGCTCCGGTGAGCGCAGCCACCAGTTGCCGGACATGTCCGGTGACTTGCGGGGTATCTTGCGGGGTGACTTGCGGGGTGGGCTCGACTTCCTGCACGAGAGCCTTGCCGGCTGCAGTCCGCCGATAGCGTTGGTTCCCACTGGTTGCCTTGTCGGGGAGCCTCATTTCGATCAGGCCGGCTTCGAGGGCAGGCCGCAGATAGGCTGTGGTAAAGTAGTTGCGGTCCCTGATCCCTATTGTCGCCTGCATCTGGCTGCGACTCATCTCTCCGGCAAGCGCAGCCACCAGTTGCTTGACTTGCGGGGTGACTTGCGGGGTGACTTGCCCGCTCGGCTCACTGCGGGCCTGCTCGTGTACCGGGAGACGGGTCAGGAACCAAGTGCGGTCGTCATCGCTTTCGAAGAGCGGGGCCGGTGACCCGTTTCCGTGCATGGCTCGCAGGATCTTCGGAATCCCCGTAGACCGCCCCTCGGCCAAGTCGAGCTCCTTCAGAAATTCTCCAATGCGGCGGTTCCGGTAGCGGCGGCTGATGGCGCGACCCATCTGTAGATCTTCCATGCGGATCGAGCGGTCGGCGCCGGGAAAGCTCAAGATCGTCAGTTCCTGCGGGGTGATGCGTACCTCTACCGGCTCCCGCTCCTCGTACGAGCGGTGGTAGATCGCGTTTACCACTGCTTCCTCGATTGCCGCGAGGGGAAAATTCCAGAATCGCTCGGCCTCCGCCTGATGAGGATGCTTGACGACCGTCTCCTTGAGGTAGTTCCGGCCGATGAAGTCGATCGTATCGCGCAGGATGACCGACAACGGGCCGGGAACTCCTTTTC
>CBDBOG010000004.1:0-3395946 GCA_965208175.1 Spirochaetia bacterium
ACGGAAGACCTGCCGGTGACGGTGGACGACGGCGACACGGTGGGGCTGGTGGTGGACCCGGCGGCGGTGACGGTCGATGAGGCGGACGACTCGGCGACGCCGAGCATCGCCGAGCACAAAGCGACGTACACGGTGAAGCTGGCGAGCGAGCCGACGGCTGAGGTGACGGTGGGGATCACGGGCCATGCGGGCAGTGACCTGACGCTGGACAAGGCGACGTTGACGTTCACGGCGTCGAGCTGGGGGACCGCGCAGACGGTGACGGTGACGGCCGCGGAGGACGACGACGCGGTCGACGACGAGGTGACGCTGGCGCACACGGCATCGGGCGGCGACTACGGGTCGGTGACGGAGGATCTGCCGGTGACGGTGGAGGACGGCGACACGGTGGGTCTGGTGGTGGACCCGGTGTCGGTGACGGTCGATGAGGCGGACGACCCGGCGACGGAGAGCATCGCCGAGCACCAGAAGACGTACACGGTGAAGCTGGCGAGCGAGCCGACGGGGACGGTGACGGTGGCGATCAGCGGCCAGGCGTCCACGGACGTGAGTCTGGACACGACGAGCCTGGAGTTCACGACCACGAATTGGAGCGAGGCGCAGACGGTGACGGTGACGGCCGGTGAGGACGACGACGCGGTCGACGACGAGGTGACGCTGGCGCACACGGCGTCGGGCGGTGACTACGGGTCGGTGACGGAGGATCTGCCGGTGACGGTGGCCGACGGCGACACGGTGGGGCTGGTGGTCGACCCGACGGCGGTGACGGTCGACGAGGCGGACGACCCGGAGACGGAGAGCATCGCCGAGCACCAGAAGACGTACACGGTGAAGCTGGCCACGGAGCCGACGGCTGAAGTGACGGTGACGGTGACGGGCCATGCGGGCAGCGACCTGACGCTGGACAAGGAGACGCTGACGTTCACGGCGTCGACCTGGGAGACCGCGCAGACGGTGACGGTGACGGCCGGTGAGGACGACGACGCTGTCGACGACGAGGTGACGCTGGCGCACACGGCATCGGGCGGGGACTACGCCGGGGAGACGGAAGACCTGCCGGTGACGGTGGACGACGGCGACACGGTGGGGCTGGTGGTGGACCCGGCGGCGGTGACGGTCGATGAGGCGGACGACTCGGCGACGCCGAGCATCGCCGAGCACAAAGCGACGTACACGGTGAAGCTGGCGAGCGAGCCGACGGCTGAGGTGACGGTGGGGATCACGGGCCATGCGGGCAGTGACCTGACGCTGGACAAGGCGTCGCTGACGTTCACGGCGTCGAGCTGGGGGACCGCGCAGACGGTGACGGTGACGGCCGCGGAGGACGACGACGCGGTCGACGACGAGGTGACGCTGGCGCACACGGCATCGGGCGGCGACTACGGGTCGGTGACGGAGGATCTGCCGGTGACGGTGGCCGACGGCGACACGGTGGGTCTGGTGGTCGACCCGACGGCGGTGACGGTCGATGAGGCGGACGACTCGGAGACGCCGAGCATCGCCGAGCACAAAGCGACGTACACGGTGAAGCTGGCGACCGAGCCGAGTGCGACGGTGACGGTGGCGATCACGGGCCATGCGGGCACGGATCTGACGCTGGACAAGGCGTCGTTGACGTTCACGGCGTTGACCTGGGGGACCGCGCAGACGGTGACGGTGACGGCCGGTGAGGACGACGACGCTGTCGACGACGAGGTGACGCTGGCGCACACGGCGTCGGGCGGCGACTACGGGTCGGTGACGAAGGATCTGCCGGTGACGGTGGCCGACGGCGACACGGTGGGGCTGGTGGTGACGCCCGATGCGGTGACGGTCGACGAGGCGGACGACTCGGTGACGCCTGAGAAGGAGCACCAGGCGACGTACACGGTGAAGCTGGCGAGCGAGCCGACGGCTGAGGTGACGGTGACGGTGACGGGCCAAGCGGGCAGTGACCTGACGCTGGACAAGGAGACGCTGACGTTCGCGGCGTCGACCTGGGAGACCGCGCAGACGGTGACGGTGACGGCCGCGGAGGACGACGACGCTGTCGACGACGAGGTGACGCTGGCGCACACGGCATCGGGCGGCGACTACGGGTCGGTGACGGAGGACCTGCCGGTGACGGTGGCCGACGGCGACACGGTGGGGCTGGTGGTGGCGCCCGATGCGGTGACGGTCGATGAGGCGGACGACCCGGAGACGCCGAGCATCGCCGAGCACAAAGCGACGTACACGGTGAAGCTGGCCACGGAGCCGAGTGCGACGGTGACGGTGGCGATCACGGGCCATGCGGGCACGGATCTGACGCTGGACAAGGCGTCGTTGACGTTCACGGCGTTGACCTGGGGGACCGCGCAGACGGTGACGGTGACGGCCGCGGAGGACGACGACGCTGTCGACGACGAGGTGACGCTGGCGCACACGGCGTCGGGCGGCGACTACGGGTCGGTGACGAAGGATCTGCCGGTGACGGTGGAGGACGACGACACGGTGGGGCTGGTGGTGGCGCCTGATGCGGTGACGGTCGATGAGGCGGACGACCCGGCGACGCTGAACATCGCCGAGCACAAAGCGACGTACACGGTGAAGCTGGCGAGCGAGCCGAGTGCGACGGTGACGGTGACGGTGACGGGCCATGCGGGCAGTGACCTGACGCTGGACAAGGAGACGCTGACGTTCACGGCGTCGACCTGGGGGACCGCGCAGACGGTGACGGTGACGGCCGCGGAGGACGACGACGCTGCGGACGACGAGGTGACGCTGGCGCACACGGCGTCGGGCGGCGACTACGGGTCGGTGACGGAGGATCTGCCGGTGACGGTGGCCGACGGCGACACGGTGGGTCTGGTGGTCGACCCGACGGCGGTGACGGTCGATGAGGCGGACGACTCGGCGACGCCGAGCATCGCCGAGCACAAAGCGACGTACACGGTGAAGCTGGCGACCGAGCCGAGTGCGACGGTGACGGTGGCGATCACGGGCCATGCGGGCACGGATCTGACGCTGGACAAGGCGTCGTTGACGTTCACGGCGTTGACCTGGGGGACCGCGCAGACGGTGACGGTGACGGCCGGTGAGGACGACGACGCTGTCGACGACGAGGTGACGCTGGCGCACACGGCGTCGGGCGGCGACTACGGGTCGGTGACGAAGGATCTGCCGGTGACGGTGGCCGACGGCGACACGGTGGGGCTGGTGGTGACGCCCGATGCGGTGACGGTCGACGAGGCGGACGACTCGGTGACGCCTGAGAAGGAGCACCAGGCGACGTACACGGTGAAGCTGGCGAGCGAGCCGAGTGCGACGGTGACGGTGACGGTGACGGGCCATGCGGGCAGTGACCTGACGCTGGACAAGGAGACGCTGACGTTCACGGCGTCGACCTGGGAGACCGCGCAGACGGTGACGGTGACGGCCGGTGAGGACGACGACGCTGTCGACGACGAGGTGACGCTGGCGCACACGGCATCGGGCGGCGACTACGGGTCGGTGACGGAGGACCTGCCGGTGACGGTGGAGGACGGCGACACGGTGGGGCTGGTGGTCGACCCGGTGTCGGTGACGGTCGATGAGGCGGACGACTCGGTGACGCCTGAGAAGGAGCACCAGGCGACGTACACGGTGAAGCTGGCGAGCGAGCCGACGGCTGAGGTGACGGTGACGGTGACGGGCCATGCGGGCAGCGACCTGACGCTGGACAAGGAGTCACTGACGTTCGCGGTGGCGAAGTGGAACGAAGCGCAGACGGTGACGGTGACGGCCGGTGAGGACGACGACGCGGTCGACGACGAGGTGACGCTGGCGCACACGGCGTCTGGCGGTGACTACGCCGGGGTGACGGAGGACCTGCCGGTGACGGTGGCCGACGGCGACACGGTGGGGCTGGTGGTGGACCCGGTGTCGGTGACGGTCGATGAGGCGGACGACCCGGAGACGCCGAGCATCGCCGAGCACAAAGCGACGTACACGGTGAAGCTGGCGAGCGAGCCGAGTGCGACGGTGACGGTGACGGTGACGGGCCAAGCGGGCAGTGACCTGACGCTGGACAAGGCGTCGCTGACGTTCACGACGTCGACCTGGGGGACCGCGCAGACGGTGACGGTGACGGCCGGTGAGGACGACGACGCTGTCGACGACGAGGTGACGCTGGCGCACACGGCGTCGGGCGGCGACTACGGATCGGTGACGGAGGATCTGCCGGTGACGGTGGACGACGACGACACGGTGGGGCTGGTGGTGGCGCCTGATGCGGTGACGGTCGATGAGGCGGACGACCCGGAGACGTCGAGCATCGCCGAGCACAAAGCGACGTACACGGTGAAGCTGGCGAGCGAGCCGACGGCTGAAGTGACGGTGACGGTGACGGGCCATGCGGGCACGGATCTGACGCTGGACAAGGCGTCACTGACGTTCGCGGTGGCGAAGTGGAACGAAGCGCAGACGGTGACGGTGACGGCTGCGGAGGACGACGACGCGGTCGACGACGAGGTGACGCTGGCGCACACGGCATCGGGCGGTGACTACGGGTCGGTGACGGAGGATCTGCCGGTGACGGTGGAGGACGACGACACGGCGGGTCTGGTGGTGGCGCCCGATGCGGTGACGGTCGCGGAGGGCGGGAGCGCGAGCTACACGGTGAAGCTGGCCACGGAGCCGAGTGCGGACGTGACGGTGACGGTGACGGGCCATGCGGGCAGCGACCTGACGCTGGACAAGGCGTCACTGACGTTCGCGGTGGCGAAGTGGAACGAAGCGCAGACGGTGACGGTGACGGCTGCGGAGGACGACGACGCTGCGGACGACGAGGTGACGCTGGCGCACACGGCATCGGGCGGGGACTACGCCGGGGAGACGGAAGACCTGCCGGTGACGGTGGACGACGGCGACACGGTGGGGCTGGTGGTGACGCCCGATGCGGTGACGGTCGACGAGGCGGACGACCCGGAGACGCCGAGCATCGCCGAGCACAAAGCGACGTACACGGTGAAGCTGGCGAGCGAGCCGACGGCTGAGGTGACGGTGGGGATCACGGGCCATGCGGGCAGTGACCTGACGCTGGACAAGGCGTCGCTGACGTTCACGGCGTCGAGCTGGGGGACCGCGCAGACGGTGACGGTGACGGCCGCGGAGGACGACGACGCGGTCGACGACGAGGTGACGCTGGCGCACACGGCATCGGGCGGCGACTACGGGTCGGTGACGGAGGATCTGCCGGTGACGGTGGACGACGGCGACACGGTGGGGCTGGTGGTGGACCCGGTGTCGGTGACGGTCGATGAGGCGGACGACCCGGCGACGGAGAGCATCGCCGAGCATCAGAAGACGTACACGGTGAAGCTGGCCACGGAGCCGAGTGCGGACGTGACGGTGACGGTGACGGGCCATGCGGACAGTGACCTGACGCTGGACAAGGCGACGTTGACGTTCACGGCGTCGACGTGGGGGACCGCACAGACGGTGACGGTGACGGCCGGTGAGGACGACGACGCGGTCGACGACGAGGTGACGCTGGCGCACACGGCGTCGGGCGGCGACTACGGGTCGGTGACGGAGGACCTGCCGGTGACGGTGGCCGACGACGACACGGTGGGGCTGGTGGTGGCGCCCGATGCGGTGACGGTCGATGAGGCGGACGACTCGGCGACGCCGAGCATCGCCGAGCACCAGGCGACGTACACGGTGAAGCTGGCGAGCGAGCCGACGGCTGAGGTGACGGTGGCGATCACGGGCCATGCGGGCAGTGACCTGACGCTGGACAAGGAGTCACTGACGTTCGCGGTGGCGAAGTGGAACGAAGCGCAGACGGTGACGGTGACGGCTGCGGAGGACGACGACGCGGTCGACGACGAGGTGACGCTGGCGCACACGGCATCGGGCGGTGACTACGGGTCGGTGACGGAGGATCTGCCGGTGACGGTGGAGGACGGCGACACGGTGGGTCTGGTGGTCGACCCGGCGGCGGTGACGGTCGATGAGGCGGACGACTCGGTGACGCCTGAGAAGGAGCACCAGGCGACGTACACGGTGAAGCTGGCGAGCGAGCCGACGGCTGAGGTGACGGTGGCGATCACGGGCCATGCGGGCAGTGACCTGACGCTGGACAAGGAGTCACTGACGTTCACGGTGGCGAAGTGGAACGAGTCGCAGACGGTGACGGTGACGGCTGCGGAGGACGACGACGCGGTCGACGACGAGGTGACGCTGGCGCACACGGCGTCGGGCGGCGACTACGGGTCGGTGACGGAGGATCTGCCGGTGACGGTGGAGGACGGCGACACGGTGGGTCTGGTGGTGGACCCGGCGGCGGTGACGGTCGACGAGGCGGACGACCCGGAGACGGAGAGCATCGCCGAGCACCAGGCGACGTACACGGTGAAGCTGGCGAGCGAGCCGAGTGCGACGGTGACGGTGGCGGTGACGGGCCATGCGGGCAGTGACCTGACGCTGGACAAGGAGTCACTGACGTTCACGGTGGCGAAGTGGAACGAGTCGCAGACGGTGACGGTGACGGCCGTTGAGGACGACGACGCTGTTGACGACGAGGTGACGCTGGCGCACACGGCATCGGGCGGTGACTACGGGTCGGTGACGGAGGATCTGCCGGTGACGGTGGACGACGACGATACGGTGGGGCTGGTGGTGGACCCGGTGTCGGTGACGGTCGATGAGGCGGACGACCCGGCGACGGAGAGCATCGCCGAGCATCAGAAGACGTACACGGTGAAGCTGGCCACGGAGCCGAGTGCGGACGTGACGGTGACGGTGACGGGCCATGCGGGCAGCGACCTGACGCTGGACAAGGCGACGTTGACGTTCGCGGTGGCGAAGTGGAACGAGTCGCAGACGGTGACGGTGACGGCCGGTGAGGACGACGACGCGGTCGACGACGAGGTGACGCTGGCGCACACGGCGTCGGGTGGCGACTACGGGTCGGTGACGGAGGACCTGCCGGTGACGGTGGAGGACGGCGACACGGCGGGGCTGGTGGTGGCGCCTGATGCGGTGACGGTTGACGAGGCGGACGACTCGGTGACGCCTGAGAAGGAGCACCAGGCGACGTACACGGTGAAGCTGGCGAGCGAGCCGACGGCTGAAGTGACGGTGACGGTGACGGGCCATGCGGGCACGGATCTGACGCTGGACAAGGCGTCACTGACGTTCGCGGCGTCGACCTGGGAGACCGCGCAGACGGTGACGGTGACGGCCGCGGAGGACGACGACGCGGTCGACGACGAGGTGACGCTGGCGCACACGGCATCGGGCGGCGACTACGGGTCGGTGACGGAGGACCTGCCGGTGACGGTGGCCGACGGCGACACGGTGGGGCTGGTGGTGGCGCCCGATGCGGTGACGGTCGATGAGGCGGACGACCCGGAGACGCCGAGCATCGCCGAGCACAAAGCGACGTACACGGTGAAGCTGGCCACGGAGCCGAGTGCGACGGTGACGGTGGCGATCACGGGCCATGCGGGCACGGATCTGACGCTGGACAAGGCGTCGTTGACGTTCACGGCGTTGACCTGGGGGACCGCGCAGACGGTGACGGTGACGGCCGCGGAGGACGACGACGCGGTCGACGACGAGGTGACGCTGGCGCACACGGCGTCGGGCGGCGACTACGGGTCGGTGACGAAGGATCTGCCGGTGACGGTGGAGGACGACGACACGGTGGGGCTGGTGGTGGCGCCTGATGCGGTGACGGTCGATGAGGCGGACGACCCGGCGACGCTGAACATCGCCGAGCACAAAGCGACGTACACGGTGAAGCTGGCCACGGAGCCGAGTGCGACGGTGACGGTGACGGTGACGGGCCATGCGGGCAGTGACCTGACGCTGGACAAGGAGACGCTGACGTTCACGGCGTCGACCTGGGGGACCGCGCAGACGGTGACGGTGACGGCCGCGGAGGACGACGACGCTGCGGACGACGAGGTGACGCTGGCGCACACGGCGTCGGGCGGCGACTACGGGTCGGTGACGGAGGATCTGCCGGTGACGGTGGCCGACGGCGACACGGTGGGTCTGGTGGTCGACCCGACGGCGGTGACGGTCGATGAGGCGGACGACTCGGCGACGCCGAGCATCGCCGAGCACAAAGCGACGTACACGGTGAAGCTGGCGACCGAGCCGAGTGCGACGGTGACGGTGGCGATCACGGGCCATGCGGGCACGGATCTGACGCTGGACAAGGCGTCGTTGACGTTCACGGCGTTGACCTGGGGGACCGCGCAGACGGTGACGGTGACGGCCGGTGAGGACGACGACGCTGTCGACGACGAGGTGACGCTGGCGCACACGGCGTCGGGCGGCGACTACGGGTCGGTGACGAAGGATCTGCCGGTGACGGTGGCCGACGGCGACACGGTGGGGCTGGTGGTGACGCCCGATGCGGTGACGGTCGACGAGGCGGACGACTCGGTGACGCCTGAGAAGGAGCACCAGGCGACGTACACGGTGAAGCTGGCGAGCGAGCCGAGTGCGACGGTGACGGTGACGGTGACGGGCCATGCGGGCAGCGACCTGACGCTGGACAAGGCGTCACTGACGTTCGCGGTGGCGAAGTGGAACGAAGCGCAGACGGTGACGGTGACGGCTGCGGAGGACGACGACGCTGCGGACGACGAGGTGACGCTGGCGCACACGGCATCGGGCGGGGACTACGCCGGGGAGACGGAAGACCTGCCGGTGACGGTGGACGACGGCGACACGGTGGGGCTGGTGGTGACGCCCGATGCGGTGACGGTCGACGAGGCGGACGACCCGGAGACGCCGAGCATCGCCGAGCACAAAGCGACGTACACGGTGAAGCTGGCGAGCGAGCCGACGGCTGAGGTGACGGTGGGGATCACGGGCCATGCGGGCAGTGACCTGACGCTGGACAAGGCGTCGCTGACGTTCACGGCGTCGAGCTGGGGGACCGCGCAGACGGTGACGGTGACGGCCGCGGAGGACGACGACGCGGTCGACGACGAGGTGACGCTGGCGCACACGGCATCGGGCGGCGACTACGGGTCGGTGACGGAGGATCTGCCGGTGACGGTGGCCGACGGCGACACGGTGGGGCTGGTGGTGGACCCGGTGTCGGTGACGGTCGATGAGGCGGACGACCCGGCGACGGAGAGCATCGCCGAGCATCAGAAGACGTACACGGTGAAGCTGGCCACGGAGCCGAGTGCGGACGTGACGGTGACGGTGACGGGCCATGCGGACAGTGACCTGACGCTGGACAAGGCGACGTTGACGTTCACGGCGTCGACGTGGGGGACCGCACAGACGGTGACGGTGACGGCCGGTGAGGACGACGACGCGGTCGACGACGAGGTGACGCTGGCGCACACGGCGTCGGGTGGCGACTACGGGTCGGTGACGGAGGACCTGCCGGTGACGGTGGACGACGGCGACATGGTGGGGCTGGTGGTGGCGCCCGATGCGGTGACGGTCGATGAGGCGGACGACTCGGCGACGCCGAGCATCGCCGAGCACCAGGCGACGTACACGGTGAAGCTGGCGAGCGAGCCGACGGCTGAGGTGACGGTGGCGATCACGGGCCATGCGGGCAGTGACCTGACGCTGGACAAGGAGTCACTGACGTTCGCGGTGGCGAAGTGGAACGAAGCGCAGACGGTGACGGTGACGGCTGCGGAGGACGACGACGCGGTCGACGACGAGGTGACGCTGGCGCACACGGCATCGGGCGGTGACTACGGGTCGGTGACGGAGGATCTGCCGGTGACGGTGGAGGACGGCGACACGGTGGGTCTGGTGGTCGACCCGGCGGCGGTGACGGTCGATGAGGCGGACGACTCGGTGACGCCTGAGAAGGAGCACCAGGCGACGTACACGGTGAAGCTGGCGAGCGAGCCGACGGCTGAGGTGACGGTGGCGATCACGGGCCATGCGGGCAGTGACCTGACGCTGGACAAGGAGTCACTGACGTTCACGGTGGCGAAGTGGAACGAGTCGCAGACGGTGACGGTGACGGCTGCGGAGGACGACGACGCGGTCGACGACGAGGTGACGCTGGCGCACACGGCGTCGGGCGGCGACTACGGGTCGGTGACGGAGGATCTGCCGGTGACGGTGGAGGACGGCGACACGGTGGGTCTGGTGGTGGACCCGGCGGCGGTGACGGTCGACGAGGCGGACGACCCGGAGACGGAGAGCATCGCCGAGCACCAGGCGACGTACACGGTGAAGCTGGCGAGCGAGCCGAGTGCGACGGTGACGGTGGCGGTGACGGGCCATGCGGGCAGTGACCTGACGCTGGACAAGGAGTCACTGACGTTCACGGTGGCGAAGTGGAACGAGTCGCAGACGGTGACGGTGACGGCCGTTGAGGACGACGACGCTGTTGACGACGAGGTGACGCTGGCGCACACGGCATCGGGCGGTGACTACGGGTCGGTGACGGAGGATCTGCCGGTGACGGTGGACGACGACGATACGGTGGGGCTGGTGGTGGACCCGGTGTCGGTGACGGTCGATGAGGCGGACGACCCGGAGACGGAGAGCATCGCCGAGCATCAGAAGACGTACACGGTGAAGCTGGCCACGGAGCCGAGTGCGGACGTGACGGTGACGGTGACGGGCCATGCGGGCAGCGACCTGACGCTGGACAAGGCGACGTTGACGTTCGCGGTGGCGAAGTGGAACGAGTCGCAGACGGTGACGGTGACGGCCGTTGAGGACGACGACGCGGTCGACGACGAGGTGACGCTGGCGCACACGGCATCGGGTGGCGACTACGGGTCGGTGACGGAGGATCTGCCGGTGACGGTGGATGACGGCGACATGGTGGGGCTGGTGGTGACGCCCGATGCGGTGACGGTCGACGAGGCGGACGACTCGGCGACGCCGAGCATCGCCGAGCACAAAGCGACGTACACGGTGAAGCTGGCCACGGAGCCGAGTGCGACGGTGACGGTGACGGTGACGGGCCATGCGGGCAGTGACCTGACGCTGGACAAGGAGACGCTGACGTTCACGGCGTTGACTTGGGGGACCGCGCAGACGGTGACGGTGACGGCCGGTGAGGACGACGACGCTGTCGACGACGAGGTGACGCTGGCGCACACGGCATCGGGCGGTGACTACGGGTCGGTGACGGAGGATCTGCCGGTGACGGTGGCCGACGGCGACACGGTGGGGCTGGTGGTGACGCCCGATGCGGTGACGGTCGATGAGGCGGACGATCCGACGACGGAGAGCATCGCCGAGCACCAGGCGACGTACACGGTGAAGCTGGCGACCGAGCCGAGTGCGACGGTGACGGTGGGGATCGCCGGGCACAGCGGCACGGACCTGACGCTGGACACGACGAGCCTTGAGTTCACGACCACGAATTGGAACGAGGCGCAGACGGTGACGGTGACGGCCGCGGAGGACGACGACGCTGTCGACGACGAGGTGACGCTGGCGCACACGGCATCGGGCGGCGACTACGGGTCGGTGACGGAGGATCTGCCGGTGACGGTGGCCGACGGCGACACGGTGGGGCTGGTGGTGGACCCGGTGTCGGTGACGGTCGACGAGGCGGACGACCCGGAGACGTCGAGCATCGCCGAGCACAAAGCGACGTACACGGTGAAGCTGGCCACGGAGCCGACGGCTGAGGTGACGGTGACGGTGACGGGTCAGGCGGGCAGTGACCTGACGCTGGACAAGGCGTCGCTGACGTTCGCGGTGGCGAAGTGGAACGAGTCGCAGACGGTGACGGTGACGGCCGCGGAGGACGACGACGCTGCGGACGACAAGGTGACGCTGGCGCACACGGCGTCGGGCGGCGACTACGGGTCGGTGACGGAGGATCTGCCGGTGACGGTGGCCGACGGCGACACGGTGGGGCTGGTGGTGGGCCCGGTGTCGGTGACGGTCGACGAGGCGGACGACCCGGAGACGTCGAGCATCGCCGAGCACAAAGCGACGTACACGGTGAAGCTGGCCACGGAGCCGACGGCTGAAGTGACGGTGACGGTGACGGGCCATGCGGGCACGGATCTGACGCTGGACAAGGCGTCACTGACGTTCGCGGTGGCGAAGTGGAACGAAGCGCAGACGGTGACGGTGACGGCCGGTGAGGACGACGACGCTGTCGACGACGAGGTGACGCTGGCGCACACGGCGTCGGGCGGCGACTACGGGTCGGTGACGGAGGATCTGCCGGTGACGGTGGCCGACGGCGACACGGTGGGGCTGGTGGTGGGCCCGGTGTCGGTGACGGTCGACGAGGCGGACGACCCGGAGACGTCGAGCATCGCCGAGCACAAAGCGACGTACACGGTGAAGCTGGCCACGGAGCCGACGGCTGAAGTGACGGTGACGGTGACGGGCCATGCGGGCACGGATCTGACGCTGGACAAGGCGTCACTGACGTTCGCGGTGGCGAAGTGGAACGAAGCGCAGACGGTGACGGTGACGGCTGCGGAGGACGACGACGCTGTCGACGACGAGGTGACGCTGGCGCACACGGCATCGGGCGGTGACTACGGGTCGGTGACGGAGGATCTGCCGGTGACGGTGGAGGACGGCGACACGGTGGGGCTGGTGGTGGACCCGGTGTCGGTGACGGTCGATGAGGCGGACGATCCGACGACGCCGAGCATCGCCGAGCACCGCAAGACGTACACGGTGAAGCTGGCCACGGAGCCGAGTGCGGACGTGACGGTGACGGTGACGGGCCATGCGGGCAGTGACCTGACGCTGGACAAGGAGACGCTGACGTTCACGGCGTCGAGTTGGGGGACCGCGCAGACGGTGACGGTGACGGCCGGTGAGGACGACGACGCGGTCGACGACGAGGTGACGCTGGCGCACACGGCGTCGGGCGGTGACTACGGGTCGGTGACGGAGGATCTGCCGGTGACGGTGGACGACGACGACACGGCGGGTCTGGTGGTGGCGCCCGATGCGGTGACGGTCGCGGAGGGCGGGAGCGCGAGCTACACGGTGAAGCTGGCCACGGAGCCGAGTGCGGACGTGACGGTGACGGTGACGGGCCAGGCGGGCAGCGACCTGACGCTGGACAAGGAGTCACTGACGTTCGCGGTGGCGAAGTGGAACGAAGCGCAGACGGTGACGGTGACGGCTGCGGAGGACGACGACGCTGCGGACGACGAGGTGACGCTGGCGCACACGGCATCGGGCGGGGACTACGCCGGGGAGACGGAAGACCTGCCGGTGACGGTGGACGACGGCGACACGGTGGGGCTGGTGGTGGACCCGGCGGCGGTGACGGTCGATGAGGCGGACGACTCGGCGACGCCGAGCATCGCCGAGCACAAAGCGACGTACACGGTGAAGCTGGCGAGCGAGCCGACGGCTGAGGTGACGGTGGGGATCACGGGCCATGCGGGCAGTGACCTGACGCTGGACAAGGCGACGTTGACGTTCACGGCGTCGAGCTGGGGGACCGCGCAGACGGTGACGGTGACGGCCGCGGAGGACGACGACGCGGTCGACGACGAGGTGACGCTGGCGCACACGGCATCGGGCGGCGACTACGGGTCGGTGACGGAGGATCTGCCGGTGACGGTGGAGGACGGCGACACGGTGGGTCTGGTGGTGGACCCGGTGTCGGTGACGGTCGATGAGGCGGACGACCCGGCGACGGAGAGCATCGCCGAGCACCAGAAGACGTACACGGTGAAGCTGGCGAGCGAGCCGACGGGGACGGTGACGGTGGCGATCAGCGGCCAGGCGTCCACGGACGTGAGTCTGGACACGACGAGCCTGGAGTTCACGACCACGAATTGGAGCGAGGCGCAGACGGTGACGGTGACGGCCGCGGAGGACGACGACGCTGTCGATGACGAGGTGACGCTGGCGCACACGGCGTCGGGCGGCGACTACGGGTCGGTGACGAAGGATCTGCCGGTGACGGTGGAGGACGGCGACACGGTGGGGCTGGTGGTCGACCCGACGGCGGTGACGGTCGACGAGGCGGACGACTCGGCGACGCCGAGCATCGCCGAGCACAAAGCGACGTACACGGTGAAGCTGGCCACGGAGCCGACGGGGACGGTGACGGTGGCGATCAGCGGCCAAGCGTCCACGGACGTGAGTCTGGACACGACGAGCCTGGAGTTCACGACCACGAATTGGAACGAGGCGCAGACGGTGACGGTGACGGCCGGTGAGGACGACGACGCTGCCGACGACAAGGTGACGCTGGCGCACACGGCGTCGGGTGGCGACTACGGGTCGGTGACGGAGGATCTGCCGGTGACGGTGGAGGACGGCGACACGGTGGGGCTGGTGGTGGCGCCTGATGCGGTGACGGTCGACGAGGCGGACGACTCGGCGACGCCGAGCATCGCCGAGCACAAAGCGACGTACACGGTGAAGCTGGCGAGCGAGCCGAGTGCGACGGTGACGGTGACGATCACGGGCCATGCGGGCAGTGACCTGACGCTGGACAAGGCGTCACTGACGTTCGCGGTGGCGAAGTGGAACGAAGCGCAGACGGTGACGGTGACGGCCGGTGAGGACGACGACGCTGCCGACGACGAGGTGACGCTGGCGCACACGGCGTCGGGCGGCGACTACGGGTCGGTGACGGAGGACCTGCCGGTGACGGTGGACGACGGCGACACGGTGGGGCTGGTGGTGACGCCCGATGCGGTGACGGTCGACGAGGCGGACGACCCGGAGACGCCGAGCATCGCCGAGCACAAAGCGACGTACACGGTGAAGCTGGCGAGCGAGCCGAGTGCGACGGTGACGGTGGGGATCGCCGGGCACAGCGGCACGGACCTGACGCTGGACACGACGAGCCTTGAGTTCACGACCACGAATTGGAACGAGGCGCAGACGGTGACGGTGACGGCCGGTGAGGACGACGACGCGGTCGACGACGAGGTGACGCTGGCGCACACGGCGTCGGGCGGTGACTACGGGTCGGTGACGGAGGATCTGCCGGTGACGGTGGAGGACGGCGACACGGTGGGGCTGGTGGTGGACCCGGCGGCGGTGACGGTCGATGAGGCGGACGACCCGGAGACGCCGAGCATCGCCGAGCACAAAGCGACGTACACGGTGAAGCTGGCCACGGAGCCGACGGCTGAGGTGACGGTAGCGATCACGGGCCATGCGGACAGTGACCTGACGCTGGACAAGGCGTCGCTGACGTTCGCGGTGGCGAAGTGGAACGAAGCGCAGACGGTGACGGTGACGGCCGGTGAGGACGACGACGCTGTCGACGACGAGGTGACGCTGGCGCACACGGCATCGGGCGGCGACTACGGGTCGGTGACGGAGGATCTGCCGGTGACGGTGGATGACGGCGACACGGTGGGGCTGGTGGTGACGCCCGATGCGGTGACGGTCGATGAGGCGGACGATCCGACGACGGAGAGCATCGCCGAGCACCGGGCGACGTACACGGTGAAGCTGGCGACCGAGCCGAGTGCGACGGTGACGGTGGGGATCGCCGGGCACAGCGGCACGGACCTGACGCTGGACAAGGCGTCGCTGACGTTCGCGGTGGCGAAGTGGAACGAAGCGCAGACGGTGACGGTGACGGCCGCGGAGGACGACGACGCTGCGGACGACAAGGTGACGCTGGCGCACACGGCGTCGGGCGGCGACTACGGGTCGGTGACGGAGGATCTGCCGGTGACGGTGGAGGACGGCGACACGGTGGGTCTGGTGGTGGACCCGGCGGCGGTGACGGTCGACGAGGCGGACGACCCGGAGACGGAGAGCATCGCCGAGCACCAGGCGACGTACACGGTGAAGCTGGCGAGCGAGCCGAGTGCGACGGTGACGGTGGCGGTGACGGGCCATGCGGGCAGTGACCTGACGCTGGACAAGGCGTCGTTGACGTTCACGGCGTCGAGTTGGGAGACCGCGCAGACGGTGACGGTGACGGCCGTTGAGGACGACGACGCGGTCGACGACGAGGTGACGCTGGCGCACACGGCATCGGGCGGTGACTACGGGTCGGTGACGGAGGATCTGCCGGTGACGGTGGACGACGACGATACGGTGGGGCTGGTGGTGGACCCGGTGTCGGTGACGGTCGATGAGGCGGACGACCCGGAGACGGAGAGCATCGCCGAGCATCAGAAGACGTACACGGTGAAGCTGGCCACGGAGCCGAGTGCGGACGTGACGGTGACGGTGACGGGCCATGCGGGCAGCGACCTGACGCTGGACAAGGCGACGTTGACGTTCGCGGTGGCGAAGTGGAACGAGTCGCAGACGGTGACGGTGACGGCCGTTGAGGACGACGACGCGGTCGACGACGAGGTGACGCTGGCGCACACGGCATCGGGTGGCGACTACGGGTCGGTGACGGAGGATCTGCCGGTGACGGTGGAGGACGGCGACACGGTGGGGCTGGTGGTGACGCCCGATGCGGTGACGGTCGACGAGGCGGACGACTCGGCGACGCCGAGCATCGCCGAGCACAAAGCGACGTACACGGTGAAGCTGGCCACGGAGCCGAGTGCGACGGTGACGGTGACGGTGACGGGCCATGCGGGCAGTGACCTGACGCTGGACAAGGAGACGCTGACGTTCACGGCGTTGACTTGGGGGACCGCGCAGACGGTGACGGTGACGGCCGGTGAGGACGACGACGCGGTCGACGACGAGGTGACGCTGGCGCACACGGCATCGGGCGGCGACTACGGGTCGGTGACGGAGGACCTGCCGGTGACGGTGGACGACGGCGACATGGTGGGGCTGGTGGTGGCGCCCGATGCGGTGACGGTCGACGAGGCGGACGACTCGGCGACGCCGAGCATCGCCGAGCATCAGAAGACGTACACGGTGAAGCTGGCCACGGAGCCGACGGGGACGGTGACGGTGGCGATCAGCGGCCAAGCGTCCACGGACGTGAGTCTGGACACGACGAGCCTTGAGTTCACGACCACGAATTGGAACGAGGCGCAGACGGTGACGGTGACGGCCGCGGAGGACGACGACGCGGTCGACGACGAGGTGACGCTGGCGCACACGGCATCGGGCGGCGACTACGGGTCGGTGACGGAGGACCTGCCGGTGACGGTGGCCGACGACGACACGGTGGGGCTGGTGGTGGCGCCTGATGCGGTGACGGTCGATGAGGCGGACGACCCGGAGACGCCGAGCATCGCCGAGCACAAAGCGACGTACACGGTGAAGCTGGCGAGCGAGCCGAGTGCGACGGTGACGGTGGCGATCACGGGCCATGCGGGCAGTGACCTGACGCTGGACAAGGCGTCGCTGACGTTCACGACGTCGACGTGGGGGACCGCACAGACGGTGACGGTGACGGCTGCGGAGGACGACGACGCTGTCGACGACGAGGTGACGCTGGCGCACACGGCATCGGGCGGCGACTACGGGTCGGTGACGGAGGATCTGCCGGTGACGGTGGCCGACGGCGACACGGTGGGGCTGGTGGTGGACCCGGCGGCGGTGACGGTCGACGAGGCGGACGACCCGGAGACGTCGAGCATCGCCGAGCACAAAGCGACGTACACGGTGAAGCTGGCGAGCGAGCCGACGGCTGAGGTGACGGTGGCGATCACGGGCCATGCGGGCAGTGACCTGACGCTGGACAAGGAGACGCTGACGTTCACGACGTCGAGTTGGGGGACCGCGCAGACGGTGACGGTGACGGCCGGTGAGGACGACGACGCTGTCGACGACAAGGTGACGCTGGCGCACACGGCGTCTGGCGGCGACTACGGGTCGGTGACGGAGGATCTGCCGGTGACGGTGGACGACGACGACACGGTGGGTCTGGTGGTGGCGCCTGATGCGGTGACGGTCGATGAGGCGGACGATTCGGTGACGCCTGAGAAGGAGCACCAGGCGACGTACACGGTGAAGCTGGCGAGCGAGCCGACGGCTGAGGTGACGGTGACGGTGACGGGCCATGCGGGCAGCGACCTGACGCTGGACAAGGAGTCACTGACGTTCGCGGTGGCGAAGTGGAACGAAGCGCAGACGGTGACGGTGACGGCCGGTGAGGACGCCGACGCTGCCGACGACGAGGTGACGCTGGCGCACACGGCGTCGGGCGGTGACTACGCCGGGGAGACGGAGGACCTGCCGGTGACGGTGGAAGACGACGGCGTTCTTAAGCTGGCGGTGGTGGCGCCGCCCGTTCCCCAGCGACTTGAGCTGGTGGTCGACCCGGCGTCGGTGACGGTCGATGAGGCGGACGACTCGGTGACGCCTGAGAAGGAGCACCAGGCGACGTACACGGTGAAGCTGGCCACGGAGCCGACGGCTGAGGTGACGGTGGCGATCACGGGCCATGCGGGCAGTGACCTGACGCTGGACAAGGAGACGCTGACGTTCACGACGTCGAGTTGGGGGACCGCGCAGACGGTGACGGTGACGGCCGGTGAGGACGACGACGCTGTCGACGACGAGGTGACGCTGGCGCACACGGCGTCAGGCGGCGACTACGGGTCGGTGACGGAGGACCTGCCGGTGACGGTGGACGACGACGACACGGTGGGTCTGGTGGTGGACCCGGCGTCGGTGACGGTCGACGAGGCGGACGACCCGGAGACGTCGAGCATCGCCGAGCACCAAGCGAGTTACACGGTGAAGCTGGCCACGGAGCCGACGGCTGAGGTGACGGTGGCGATCACGGGCCATGCGGGCAGTGACCTGACGCTGGACAAGGCGACGCTGACGTTCACGACGTCGAGTTGGGGGACCGCGCAGACGGTGACGGTGACGGCCGCGGAGGACGACGACGCTATCGACGACAAGGTGACGCTGGCGCACACGGCGTCGGGCGGCGACTACGGGTCGGTGACGGAGGACCTGCCGGTGACGGTGGATGACGGCGACACGGTGGGGCTGGTGGTGGACCCGGCGGCGGTGACGGTCGCGGAGGGCGGGAGCGCGAGCTACACGGTGAAGCTGGAGACGGAGCCGACGGCTGAAGTGACGGTGGGGATCACCGGGCACAGCGGGACGGACCTGACGCTGGATAAGGCGACGCTGACGTTCACGGCGTCGAGTTGGGGGACCGCGCAGACGGTGACGGTGACGGCCGGTGAGGACGACGACGCTGCCGATGACAAGGTGACGCTGAAGCACACGGCATCGGGCGGTGACTACGGGTCGGTGACGGAGGATCTGCCGGTGACGGTGGATGACGACGACACGGCGGGGCTGGTGGTGGACCCGGCGGCGGTGACGGTCGCGGAGGGCGGGAGCGCGAGCTACACGGTGAAGCTGGCCACGGAGCCGACGGCCGAGGTGACGGTGGGGATCACCGGGCACAGCGGGACGGACCTGACGCTGGACAAGGCGACGCTGACGTTCACGGCGGCGACGTGGAACGACGCGCAGACGGTGACGGTGACGGCTGCGGAGGACGACGACGCGGCCGACGACGAGGTGACGCTGAAGCACACGGCGTCGGGCGGTGACTACGCCGGGGAGACGGAGGACCTGGCGGTGACGGTGGAGGACGACGACACGGTGGGTCTGGTGGTGACGCCTGATGCGGTGACGGTCGCGGAGGGCGGGAGCCAGAGGTACACGGTGAAGCTGGCGAGCGAGCCGACGGCTGAAGTGACGGTGGGGATCACCGGGCACAGCGGGACGGACCTGACGCTGGACAAGGCGACGCTGACGTTCACGGCGTTGACTTGGGGGACCGCGCAGACGGTGACGGTGACGGCCGCGGAGGACGACGACGCTGTCGACGACGAGGTGACGCTGGCGCACACGGCATCGGGCGGCGACTACGGGTCGGTGACGGAGGACCTGCCGGTGACGGTGGATGACGGCGACACGGTAGGTCTGGTGGTGGCGCCTGATGCGGTGACGGTCGATGAGGCGGACGATCCGACGACGGAGAGCATCGCCGAGCACAAAGCGACGTACACGGTGAAGCTGGCGAGCGAGCCGAGTGCGACGGTGACGGTGGGGATCGCCGGGCACAGCGGGACGGATCTGAGTCTGGACACGACGAGCCTGGAGTTCACGACCACGAATTGGAACGAAGCGCAGACGGTGACGGTGACGGCTGCGGAGGACGACGACGCTGTCGACGACGAGGTGACGCTGAAGCACACGGCGTCGGGTGGCGACTACGGGTCGGTGACGGAGGATCTGCCGGTGACGGTGGATGACGGCGACACGGTGGGTCTGGTGGTGGCGCCTGATGCGGTGACGGTCGACGAGGCGGACGACTCGGTGACGCCTGAGAAGGAGCACCAGGCGACGTACACGGTGAAGCTGGCGAGCGAGCCGAGTGCGACGGTGACGGTGGGGATCGCCGGGCACAGCGGGACGGATCTGAGTCTGGACACGACGAGCCTGGAGTTCACGACCACGAATTGGAACGAGGCGCAGACGGTGACGGTGACGGCCGGTGAGGACGACGACGCTGTCGACGACGAGGTGACGCTGGCGCACACGGCGTCGGGCGGTGACTACGCCGGGGAGACGGAGGATTTGCCGGTGACGGTGGAGGACGGCGACACGGTGGGACTGGTGGTCGACGCGGCGGCGGTGACGGTCGACGAGGCGGACGACTCGGTGACGCCTGAGAAGGAGCACCAGGCGACGTACACGGTGAAGCTGGCCACGGAGCCGACGGCTGAAGTGACGGTGACGGTGACGGGCCATGCGGGCAGCGACCTGACGCTGGACACGACGAGCCTGGAGTTCACGACCGCGAATTGGAACGAGTCGCAGACGGTGACGGTGACGGCCGGTGAGGACGACGACGCTGTCGACGACGAGGTGACGCTGGCGCACACGGCGTCTGGCGGCGACTACGGGTCGGTGACGGAGGACCTGCCGGTGACGGTGGAGGACGACGACACGGTGGGTCTGGTGGTGGCGCCTGATGCGGTGACGGTCGATGAGGCGGACGACCCGGCGACGCCGAGCATCGCCGAGCACCGCAAGACGTACACGGTGAAGCTGGCGACGAAGCCGAGTGCGACGGTGACGGTGGGGATCGCCGGGCACAGCGGGACGGACCTGACGCTGGACACGACGAGCCTTGAGTTCACGACCACGAACTGGAACGAAGCGCAGACGGTGACGGTGACGGCCGGTGAGGACGACGACGCTGTCGACGACGAGGTGACGCTGGCGCACACGGCGTCTGGCGGCGACTACGGGTCGGTGACGGAAGACCTGCCGGTGACGGTGGAGGACGACGACGAGGCGCCGACGGGGATCACGCTGAGTGCGGCGCCGGACCGGGTGACCGAGAACGGCGGAGCGCAGACGATCACGGTGACGGCGGCGGTGAACGGAGCGACGCGGTATACGGAGACGCAGACGGTGACGGTGAGCGTGGGCGGCGGCACGGCCGCATCGCCTGCGGACTACGCGGCGGTCGCGAACTTCGACATCACGATTGCGGGAGGAGCGGGGAGTGGGAGCGGCAGCTTCACGCTGACGCCGGTGGACGACGCGGTGGACGAACAGGACGAGACGATCGGGGTCACGGGCGTCTCCGGGGCAGTGACGATCACGCCGGAGACGATCACGATCGTGGACGACGACAACGCGCCGCCGGCACTGGTGGTCACCCCGTCGTCGCTGACGGTGGGCGAGGGGACTGATGCGAAGTACACGGTGAAGCTGGCCACGGAGCCGAGTGCGGCAGTGACGGTGACGGTGACGGGCCATGCGGACAGTGACCTGACGCTGGACACGACGAGCCTTGAGTTCACGACCACGAACTGGAACGAAGCGCAGACGGTGACGGTGACGGCCGGTGAGGACGACGACGCGGTCGACGACGAGGTGACGCTGGCGCACACGGCGTCGGGCGGCGGCTACGGGAGTGTGACGGCGGACGTCGTGGTGACGGTGGAGGACGACGACGAGGCGCCGACGGGGATCACGCTGAGGGCGGCGCCGGACCGGGTGAGCGAGAACGGCGGAGCGCAGACGATCACGGTGACGGCGGCGGTGAACGGAGCGACGCGGTACGCGGAGGCGAAGACGGTGACGGTGAGCGTGGGCGGCGGCACGGCCGGATCGCCTGCGGACTACGCGTCGGTCGCGAGCTTCGACATCACGATCGCGGGGGGAGCGGGGAGTGCGAGCGGCAGCTTCACGCTGACGCCGGTGGACGACGCGGTGGACGAACAGGACGAGACGATCGGCGTCACGGGCGTCTCGGGGACACTGACGATCACGCCGGAGACGATCACGATTGTGGACGACGACAACGCGCCGCCGGCACTGGTGGTCACTCCGTCGGCGCTGACGGTGGGCGAGGGCGTGGATGCGAAGTACACGGTGAAGCTGGCCACGGAGCCGAGTGCGACGGTGACGGTGGGGATCGGCGGGCACAGCGGCACGGACCTGACGCCGGACACGACGAGCCTTGAGTTCACGACCACGAAGTGGAACGAGGCGCAGACGGTGACGGTGACGGCTGCGGAGGACGACGACGCGGTCGACGACGAGGTGACGCTGGCGCACACGGCGTCGGGCGGCGGCTACGGGAGTGTGACGGCGGACGTCGTGGTGACGGTGGAGGACGACGACGAGGCGCCGACGGGGATCACGCTGAGTGCGGCGCCGGACCGGGTGAGCGAGAACGGCGGAGCGCAGACGATCACGGTGACGGCGGCGGTGAACGGAGCGACGCGGTACGCGGAGGCGAAGACGGTGACGGTGAGCGTGGGCGGCGGCACGGCCGGATCGCCTGCGGACTACGCGTCGGTCGCGAGCTTCGACATCACGATCGCGGGGGGAGCGGGGAGTGCGAGCGGCAGCTTCACGCTGACGCCGGTGGACGACGCGGTGGACGAACAGGACGAGACGATCGGCGTCACGGGCGTCTCGGGGACACTGACGATCACGCCGGAGACGATCACGATCGTGGACGACGACAACGCGCCGCCGGCACTGGTGGTCACTCCGTCGGCGCTGACGGTGGGCGAGGGGGCTGATGCGAAGTACACGGTGAAGCTGGCCACGGAGCCGAGTGCGACGGTGACGGTGGGGATCGGCGGGCACAGCGGCACGGACCTGACGCCGGACACGACGAGCCTGGAGTTCACGACCACGAATTGGAACGAGTCGCAGACGGTGACGGTGACGGCTGCGGAGGACGACGACGCTGCCGACGAGGAGGTGACGCTGGCGCACACGGCGTCGGGCGGCGGCTACGGGAGTGTGACGGCGGACGTCGTGGTGACGGTGGACGACGACGACGAGGCGCCGACGGGGATCACGCTGAGGGCGGCGCCGGACCGGGTGGCCGAGAACGGCGGAGCGCAGACGATCACGGTGACGGCGGCGGTGAACGGAGCGACGCGGTACACGCAGACGAAGACGGTGACGGTGAGCGTGGGCGGCGGCACGGCCGCATCGCCTGCGGACTACGCGTCGGTCGCGAGCTTCGACATCACGATCGCGGTGGGAGCGGGGAGTGGGAGCGGCAGCTTCACGCTGACGCCGGTGGACGACGCGGTGGACGAACAGGACGAGACGATCGGGGTCACGGGCGTCTCGGGGACACTGACGATCACCTCGGAGACGATCACGATTGTCGACGACGACACGGTGGGCTTGGTGGTGCGGCCGTCGTCGCTGACGGTCGGGGAAGGCGCGAGCGAGACCTACACGGTGAAACTGGCGACCGAGCCGACGGCGGCCGTGACGGTGGGGGTTGCCGGGCACGCCGGGACGGACGTGGGTGTGGACAAGGAGGCGCTGACGTTCACGGTGGCGACTTGGAACGAGGCGCAGACAGTGACGGTGACGGCCGTGGAGGACGACGACGCTGCCGACGAGGAGGTGACGCTGAGGCATACGGCGTCGGGCGGTGACTACGGGAGTGTGAGGGCGGACGTCGAGGTGACGGTGGACGACGACGACACGGTCGGCTTGGTGGTGCGGCCGTCGTCGCTGACGGTCGGGGAAGGCAGGAGCCGGACGTACACGGTGAAACTGGCGACCGAGCCGACGGCGGCCGTGACGGTGGGGGTTGCCGGGCACGCCGGGACGGACGTGGGTGTGGACAAGGAGTCACTGACGTTCACGGTGGCGAACTGGAACGAGGCGCAGACGGTCACGGTGACGGCTGCGGAGGACGACGACGCTGCCGACGAGGAGGTGACGCTGGCGCACACGGCGTCGGGCGGTGACTACGGGAGTGTGACGGCGAACGTCGAGGTGACGGTGGAGGACGACGACACGGTGGGGTTGGTCGTCGACCCGTCGTCGCTGACGGTCGGGGAAGGCGAGAACCGGACGTACACGGTGGCGCTGGCCACGGAGCCGAGTGCGACGGTGACGGTGGGGATCGCCGGGCACGCCGGGACGGATCTGACGCTGGACCAGGAGTCACTGACGTTCACGGCGTCGAGTTGGAGGACCGCACAGACGGTGACGGTGACGGCGGGCGAGGACTCCGACGCCGCGAATGACACCGCGACGCTGGCGCACACGGCGTCGGGCGGTGACTACGCCGGGGTGAGGAAGGACCTGCCGGTGACGGTGGAGGACGACGACGAGCGGTCGACCGAGGTCCACCTGAGGCTCGACCCGGCGTCAGTCTCCGAAGGAGCCGAACCGACCGAGGTTACCGTGACCGCGGCGCTGAACGCGGCGACGCTGCCGACCGACGTCGTCGTGGAGGTGACGGTGAGCCCTGACAGCGCGGGCGCCGAGGACTTCGCGGCGGTGAGGCCGTTCGCGCTCACGATCGGCGCGGGAGCGACCGGCAGCACGGCGGCCTTCACGTTCGCACCGGTGGACGACGTGTTCGACGAGCCGGACGAAACCGTGGCGGTGAGTGGACGCATCACGGCGCCGCCGGACTCGGCGCTGACGGTGAGGCCGGCGGTCCTGACGATCGTCGACGACGACGAGATGCCTGAGATCAGCATCGCCGACGCGGGCGCGGTCGAAAGCGCCGGCCGGATCGTGTTTCCGGTGAGGCTGGTGGGGGCGAGCGCACGGACGATCACGGTGAGCTACCGGACGGCCGACGGGACGGCGGAGGCGGGCGCCGACTACGAGGCGGGGGCCGGGGAGTTGAGCTTCGCGCCGGGTGAGAGCGAACGGAGCGTGACGATCGCGGTGATCGACGACGCGCTGGACGAGGCGGACGAGACGTTCCTGGTGCAGCTTGGCGAAGCCGAGCACGCGAGCGTGGGCGACGGGGAAGCGACCGGTACGATCGTCGACGAGGACCAGACGCCGTCGATCACGATAGAGGACGCGAGCGAGGTGGAGAGCAGCGGCGGGATCGGCTTCGTGGTGACGCTGGATGCGCCGAGCGGGCGGCCGATCAGCGTGGTGTGCCGGAGTGCGGACGGGACGGCGATCGCGGGCGATGACTACGTGGAAGAGGTAGGAGTGCTGAGGTTCGAGCCGGGCGAGAGGCAGAAGACGATCCGCATGGAGTTGATCGACGACGCGTTGGACGAGGGCGACGAGCAGTTTCTGCTGAACCTGAGCGAGCCTGTGAACGTGCGGCTGGCGGCCGAGGTGGTGAGCGCGGTGGGGACGATCGAGGATGACGACGCGGCGGTGACGGTGGCGTGGCTGGCGCGCTTCGGACGCACGGTGACGCAGCAGGTGCTGGCGGCGGTCGGGGAGCGGACGCAGGGCGGATCGGCGCCTGGCAGCCAGGTATCGTTGGCCGGCCACCGGGTGAGTGCGGACGCGCTGGTCGTCGGAGGCGGCGAAGACGAAGGCGAGCCGGCGGTGCTGTCGGGGCGCAGCGGGGACTACCGGACCATGGACGGGCGGGAGTTCCTGGCGGCGAGTTCGTTCCTGGTGGCGATGGAGCCGGAGGCGGACGGCGTCGCCGAAGAGGGGGCCGAGGGTCTGAGGTGGACGGTGTGGGGCCGTGGCGCGGCGGCCGGCTTCGAGGGGCTGGACGAGGACGGGCGGCTGTCGATCGACGGCAGCGTGTTGACGGGGCTGGCCGGAGTGGATGCGGACCTCGGCGGCTGGCTGGGCGGTCTGGCGGTGGGTCGCAGCGACGGCAACGGTGGCTACGGGTGGGCTGCGGAGGCCGATCGTCCGTCGCGCGAGGGTGATCTGGAGGCGGAGCTGACCAGCGTGTATCCGTACGTGCGGGTGCCGGTGACCGATTGGCTGTCGGTGTGGGGGGTGTTCGGGTACGGGATCGGGGAGTTGCGGCAGGTCGAGGACGTGCGGTTGGAGGAGCAGACGACGATCGGGATGCTGCTCGGGGCGCTTGGGGGGCGCGGCGAGCTGCTGAGCGTGGGCGGGGTGGAGCTGGCGGTGAAGGCGGACGGGTATCTGCTGAGGATGACCTCGGAGTCGACGCCGGTGCTGCCGATGGTGGAAGCGGACGTGAGGCGGTTGCGGGTGACGGCAGAGGGCTCGGGGCAGGTGAGGCTCGGGTCGGGGTTGATGGTGAGGCCGTCGGTGGAGGTCGGCGTGCGGCATGACGGCGGGGCCGTGGAGAACGGGACCGGGGTGGAGCTGGGCGGCGGACTGAGCCTGGCGGACCTGGGGATCGGGCTGGCGCTGAGCGGCACTGCGCGGGTGCTGGTGACGCACGAGGATCGGGGGTACCGGGAGTGGGGAGCGGCGGGGTCGCTGAGCTTCGATCCGGGCGCGCCGGGGCGCGGGCTTGCGGTGAAGGTGGACTCCTCCTACGGGGCGGCCGCCGGCGGGGTGGAGCAGCTCTGGTCGCAGGGCGCCGCCGATCTGGGTGGTGCGGCGGTTCCGGTTGGCCGAGTGGCCGCGGAGGTGGGCTACGGCGTGGCGCAGACCGACTGGAGCGTGCGTCCGTACGCGGGCGTCGAGCTCGCCGGCGACGTGCCCGAGTGGCGGGTGGGCACCCGGTTCGGTCTGGGATCGCAGGACGTCACCGTCGAGGGCAGCGGCACCACCGGCTCCGCTGCCCTCGCGGACTCCAATCTCACCATCCAGTATTCCCTGAGCTGGTAGCCTTGTCGCACGGACAGCGGTCTATACTGGATTCATGTCGCCCATGATCTCCGTACAAGGAAACCCGCGCACGCCGTATCGGCGGGCTGACTATTGGCAGACTGCCGCGATTCTGGTTGCCGCCGCCCTTGCCGTCGGCTGCGAAGTATTTGTCCCGACGCCGACGTACCAGGCAACGGAGCTTCCTCGTGACGTCACCAAGTTGTTCGAGACCGCGGGAGACCTTGAGTCGAACACAGTGTG
Organism: Spirochaetia bacterium; assembly: GCA_965208175.1. Lineage (GTDB taxonomy): Bacteria > Spirochaetota > Spirochaetia > SZUA-6 > Bin103 > CATQHW01. Next base: position 27,103 of record CBDBOG010000004.1, read on the forward strand.
GATTTATGAACAGGGGGGGCCGGTACACGAGCTCGACCCCGCCGGATCCGTGTACGAAGAGTTCGGCATTTATCGAGCAGAAGAAGATATACAGCTTGTCATGGCGCATCAAACCCTTACGCTCAATCACGACTTGGCCGCGCGCTACCGGGACCTTTCCCTTGCGGACCTGCAGGCCGAGGTCGACGTGGGCGTGGAGATACTGCATCGGACGATCGAACACTTCCGGGCGCAGGGCAAGCGCGTCGTGGTCATCGGACACTCTTACGGCGCCTTCCTCATACCTCGCTATCTGTGGCGCCACGGTCCTGACGCCGCTGATCGGTATCTGATCATGGCGGGCCGGCTCGACATGCCGATGGTGGTCGTCAACGCATTCCTGCGAGGCACCCCCTGGTACTTCCCGGATGGGGTGACGCCGACGCCGCCTCCTCCGCACCCGGACCACCCGGAACCTACCGACCGCGATCACATTGCGTGGCGCATTGCCGCAGCGACGGGGCACGACCGCTATACGGAACGGCTTGCCGAGACGGACCTGCGGCGCGTCGTGTATGTGTACGGTACCGAGGATCAGGCCGTCGGACGCCTGACTGCGAAGGAAGTCGACTTCTTGGCTTCCCGGGGGGCGCGGGTGATTACCGCCGAGGGGGGCGGCCACGATTCGATGTTCAACGACGCCGCGGTCATTCAGCAAATTTCCGTAACTATTCAGGCGTAGTGGCAGCCCATGGGTCAGCGTAACCACGACCTGAAGATTGTAAGTTGTCTCGGGCGCTGTACGTGTTCGGCATTGCTGGTCTATTCTCGCGGTCGGGAGGGGCGCAATGGACGCGAGCTTCAAGCTCACGCGCCAAGAGATAGGTGCGGCCTACGATGCTGGCCGAGACGCGGTCATCGCGTTGATCGAGGCTCTCATCGAGCGTTACGAGCAGCGGATCACGGCGCTGGAGCAGGAACTCCAGGAACTGAAGAAGGACAGCCACGACAGCGGCAAACCGCCGTCGCGAGACAGCTTCGAACGCAAGCAACACAGCCGCACGGCCTCTCGCCGGCAGCGAACCGGAAAGCGTCACGGGGGTCAGCCGAACCATCCTGGTGCGACCTTGAGCCAGAGTGAGCATCCCGACCTCGTCACCGTGCACGCGGTGGACCGGTGCGGCTGCGGACGATCGCTGGCCGACGAGCCGGTGGCCGACTACGAACGTCGGCAGGTGTTCGAGGTGCCGCCGCTGGCGGCGCAGGTCACCGAGCACCGCGCCGAGCGCAAACGCTGCCCGGACTGTGGGAAGACCGCGGTGGCCACATTCCCTGAGCCGGTCCGGCAGCCGGTGCAGTACGGCGAGCGGCTGCAAGCGGTGGCCGCATACCTGAAGAACTACGGGTTGCTGCCGTATCAGAGGGCGGCCGAGTGGTTCGCGGACCTGTTCTCGATCCCGATCAGCGTCGGCACGTTGGTGAACATCAACGCCACCTGCGCCGAGCGCTTGGCGGGCGTCAGCGAGATGATTCGTGAAGCGATCGGCGGCCAGCCGGTGGTCGGCTTCGATGAGACCGGGATGAGCGTCGACGGCCACCTGCGGTGGCTGCACGTGGCGAGCACGGAGCGGCTGACCCACTACGCCGAGCACGCGAAGCGGGGCAAGCAGGCCGGTGAGGACATCGGCATCTTGCCGAACTTCGCGGGGATCGCGCTGCACGATCACTGGCAGAGCTACTTTCGCTATCAGTGTGGGCACGCGCTGTGCAACGCCCATCATCTGCGCGAGCTGACGTTCATCGAGGAACAGTACCGCCAGCCGTGGGCGGGCGAACTCAAGAAGTTGCTGCTGAGGATGAACGCTGCGGTGGACCGTGCGCAGCAGCAGGGACGCCGGCGGCTGTACCGGCCTGAGCGCCGACGATTCGCCGCCGAGTACCGCAGGATCATCAACGTTGGGCTGGCCGCCAATCCGCCGCCGCCTCCGGCGCCACCGGGTACGCCCAAGAAGCGGGGCCGCAAGAAGCAGAGCAAACCGCGCAATCTCCTGCTCCGGTTGGCCGGCCGCTGGCGATCGGTGCTCGCCTTCATGTACGACTTTCGCGTACCGTTCACCAACAACCAGGCCGAACGGGACCTGCGCATGATGAAAGTTCAGCAGAAGATCTCCGGCACGTTCCGCAGCGCTGAAGGTGCAGCCGCCTTCTGCCGGACCAGAGCCTATATCTCCACGATCCGCAAGAACGGCGGCAACGTGCTCGACGCCCTCAGGTCCGTCTTCGAAGGCCGCCCCATGATCCCTCCCTGCCTCAGACCGTCCGCCACGGCTGAATAGTTACAAATTTCCTTTGCTTTGCAGGAATAAGCAAGGGTTTCACGGTCCGGCGGCTGTTGACCGGCTCCACGGCGTTGCGCTGGTCGTAGCGTCGACCGGAGCAGGTCAGTCCAGAATCTGAAAGTGCGCTTCGGTCGGTTCACACGCTCCGCCGTTGATCGGCAGGATGTCCTGCGGGCATGCCGAGAAGGCAACGATGAGGTCCAGATCCGCCTTGAACACGACATAATCGCCCTTCTTGGAAGCAGGGGCGGCGAAGGCAAGACCGCCGCCGTCATGCCAGGGGACGTTCATGAAGAGATTCAGAGGGGAAGGTGTTTCCGGCGGCGTCAGGCCGAGCTCGTACAGGGCGGCCGCCAGATTGTCCGTGCAGTTGTCGTGATACTCCGTGCAGCCGAGCAACCCGTAGCGATAGTTGTCGCAGGCCGCCATCAGTGTGTCGTGTACGCCGGGCGACGTGTCCTCGACGAGCGTCAGGATCGGCCGGCGGCGGTTGCTGTACAGTGCGTCGCCGACCGTCGGGCGCATCTTCGTCAAGGTGGCGCGGGTGTGCTCCATCGACATGAACTCGCGCAGGTCGCGCTGCGCGAAGGCCCAAGTGTCCACGACCTGCTGCCCATGGGTGTTGACGACCTTGACCTTCTTGCCCCTGGCGACCGGGGCCGCCTTGCCGCTTCGCGCCGGAATTGTCAGAAGCCTGGACATGGCGCACCTCCTTTGCTGGCTGAAAACCGCCACCATCGACTATGGACCCAGCGGCGGCAACGGGCAAGGCACCCTCGAAAGAACGATCCATACGTTGACGCTTCATCAGCGTGCGCGCTACGCTCCGAGGGCGAGATCGATGGCGAGGAGGAGGATCGAGATGTTCAGGCTACGCAAACCCAAACGACCGTGGGCGGTCGTGTTCGCGATAAGCGTCGGTCTTTGCGCCGGGGCGGCCCATGCCGATCTCCTGGCGGAGATCAAGGAACGAGGCGAGTTCATCGTCGGGACCGAGGCGCGGTTCCCGCCGTTCGAGTTCGTCGAGGACGGCGAGATCGTCGGCTACTCGACGGACATCATGGAGCACGTGATGAAGGCGTTGCCGGGAGTCAAGCTTACCCGGCTCGATCTTCCCTGGCAGGGCATCCTCCCGGGCCTTGCCGCGGCCAAGTTCGACTACGTCGTCACCTCCGTGACCGTCACGAAGGAGCGCTACGAGAAGTACGCGCTCAGCCTGCCGATCGCCGACGCGACCATGGCCCTGGTCAAGCGCAAGGGCGACGATGCCGTAAAGGCACCCGAGGACATCGCCGGCCTCGTGGTCGGCTCCCAGGCAGGATCGGCGCAGCTCCAGGCCCTGCAGGCGTTCGCCGAGGGGCTGTCGGACGCGGGCGAGGGGGTCAAGGAGATCAAGACCTACGTCGACTTCAACGAGGCCTACGCCGACCTGGCGGCAAGACGGATCAGCGCCGTGTGCAACAGTCTGCCGAACCTGCTGGAGCTCGTTCGCACGCGGCCGGACGTGTTCGAGCTGGTGCTGCCCACGTTCGGTCCCAAGAAGTACTTCAGTTGGGCCGGACGTAATGACGACGAAAGCGCCTCGCTGGTGGCCTTCATGGATGAGCAGCTCGCCGCGCTGAACGAGTCGGGGGTTCTGACCGAGTTGCAGGAGAAGTGGTTCGGGGGGCCGATGGATCTGCCGTCCGACGCTCTGCCGGTACCGGTCGACTGAACGCCCGCGGACAGCGGCCCGATCGCCGTCGAGCGGGCGATCGAGAGCGCGGGTGCGCGTGGTAACAGGGAAGCGGCGACTGGCAGGGCTCGTCGGTGGACTTTCTCGGCGTCATCTCCAACCACTACAAGGCGTTCCTCGCCGGGGCGGGGATGACCGCCACGGTCTCGGCGGTGTCCATCGCCGCCGGCATGATCCTGGGCCTGTGGCTCAGCTTCGGCCTGATCTCGCGCAACCGGGTGATCCGGCGCGCCTCGATCGCCTACCGCAGCGTGTGGCGGGGGACGCCCATCCTGGTGCAGCTCCTGATCGTCTTCTACCTGCTGCCGGCGATCGGCCTGGACGTGCCGTCGATCGCCGCGGCGATGATCGCGCTGGCCATGAACACCGCGGCGTTTCAGGCCGAGATCTTCCGCGGCGGGCTGCTGTCCATCCCGTCCGGGCAGGTCGAGGCCGCGCGCATGCTCGGCATCGGCGTCCTGGCCGTCAGGGTGAGAATCCTGATTCCGCAGATGATGCGGCTGGTGCTGCCGGCGCTCATCAATGAGACCATCAGCATCCTCAAGAACTCGTCCCTGATCTCCGTGATCGCCGTGACCGAGCTCATACGCACCAGCCAGCACGTGGTCTCGGTCACCTACCGGCCGCTGGAGGCGTACACGATCGCCGCGGTCATCTACCTGGCCATGAACCTGGTCCTGGCCCGCGCCGGGGCCTTCTTCGAGAGGCGCCACGCCGTGGCGGCGGCGCACTAGCCGGTTCGGGGGGACAGCCGTGTCGTTCGACGTCGACATCGTGGTTCGCTACGGTCCGCTGTTGCTGTCGGGATTGTGGACGACGGTGTACATCTGCTCGCTGGCATCGCTGCTGGCCGTTGCCGCCGGTCTGGCGGCCGCCGTGCTCTACAGCCTGCCGCTCCGCCCCGTGAAGCTCCTGTGCCGGACCTACGTCGAAATCATGCGCGGCACTCCGATCCTGGTTCTGCTGTTCATCCTGTACTACGGCGGCCCGTCGATCGGCCTGACCCTGGACGCCGAGCCGGTCGGGATCATCGGCCTCGGCATCTATGGCGGCGGCTACTTCGCGGAAATCTTCAGGGCCGGGTTCCAGTCCATCCCGCCCGGGCAGATCGAAGCCGCGCGCATGCTCGGCATCCCGCGGCGGATGATCCTGGCCCGCATTCAGATCCCGCAGATGCTGACCCTGATCATCCCGCCGTCGACCAACCAGGGAATCATCCTGGTCAAGGAATCGGCGGTCCTGTCGATCATCACGGTCGCCGAGCTGACGAAGAACACGACGCAGATGGTCAACGAGACCTTCGCCGTGATCGAGCCCTACGTGGCGGTCGCCGTGCTCTACTGGCTGATCATCGAGGGCATCGCGCTTGCCGGCGGCGTCCTGGAACGCCGGGTCAGCCGCGCGTCATGAGCGGCGAAGCGGCGCGCGGCGCCGTGGAACGCAAGCCGGTGGTGCTGGTCGAAGGCCTGCACAAGCGGTTCGGCGCGGTCCACGTCCTGAAGGGAGTCGACCTCTCGGTCGACGACTCGCGGGTGGTCTGCGTCATCGGTCCGTCCGGTTCCGGCAAGAGCACCCTGCTGCGATGCATGGCGTTTCTGGACCGGTACGACGAGGGCCGGGTGTTCATCGAAGGCCGGCTGCTGGGCTACCGCGAGGTCGACGGCAGGCGGGTGCCCGACCGCGACCGCAACGTCGACGCCGTCCGCAGCGTCGTCGGCATGGTCTTCCAGCACTACAACCTCTGGCCGCACAAGACGGCGCTCGGCAACGTGACCGAGGCGTTGCGCGTGGTCAGGAAGCTCGACCGGCGGCAGGCGGAGGCGATCGGCATGGAGATGCTGGCCAAGGTAGGGGTGGACGACAAGGCGCACGACTACCCGGCGCAGCTCTCGGGCGGACAGCAGCAGCGCACCGCGATCGCCCGCGCGCTGGCGATTCGGCCGCACGTGATGTACTTCGACGAACCGACGTCCGCGCTGGATCCGGAGCTCGTGGGCGAAGTGCTGCAGGTGATGCAGGAGCTCGCGAGCGACGGCATGACCATGGTCGTGGTCACCCACGAGATGGGGTTCGCCGCGCACGTGGCCGACGAGGTCGTGTTCATGGACGGGGGCCGGATCATCGAGCGCGGTCCCCCGGACGACATCTTCAAGCGGCCGCGAAGCGAGCGCCTGCGCGAGTTCCTCGATACCTGGCGGTCGCGTGCGATTTGATACGCGCGCCCCGGCACCCTGCACGGAGACGCCGTGAGGGGGCCGCCGACCGTTGCTTTCCGCTGGCCGGAGCGCCAAATCGGCCCGAATCCGCCGTGCGCGGCGGCCCGAAACACACACCGGCCACGCACGAGGATTGCGCACGCGGCGTTTCCGGCCGGAGTGGTGTATGGAGTCCCACCGGATCAAGCGCCGTCGACGATCGGCAGATGCTCTGATCGGCGGGATGCCGCGCGGTCGATAGGAGGTCGCGTCCACAACCCGGCAAGACGACGGGGACGGCGCGGGCCGCGCGGCGTTCTCCCTACCTCCCCGGTGGTGGTCGCCGCCCGCACGCCGCGGCTCGGTCGCGTGCTCGATGCTGCCTGCGGCGGCGCGGCCAACTTGGCGGCCTCCTATCGTACGGGACCCGCGCGCGCATGGCCGACGGAGTCGTGTGCTTGGACGCGTACTAGACTTAGCGACTCGGCGCCGGCTCTTGCAGTGTACGCCTTATTGGCGTACTATCGATTCACGGGAGTAGCGAGGGATGAATCAGGTCGCCGGAGTCAGACGGGATCGCATGCATCTGCGCCTGGATGCCAGGACCAAGCTCACGCTGGAGCGGGCGGCGGCGTATCAGGAGACCACGATGACCGCCTTCGTGTTGTCGAGTGCGCTGGCAGCGGCCGAGCGTGTCATCGAGTCGCACGAGCAGGTAACCCTCTCGGCGCGGGATTGGGACGCGTTTCAGGAGGCGCTGCTGAACCCGCCGGAGCCCAACGAGAAGCTCAGGGAAGCTGCTCGCCGCTACCGTGAACGGTTCGGTGGATGAGCCACCTCCCTTCGTCGAGCCCCTCGCGCCACACCACGACCGCGCATCCTTTGCCTGCGGAGTGCCCTCTCTCGATGCCTATCTCCGTCGGCAAGCTTCGCAGGACGTGCGGCGGCGCGTTGCCCAGGTGTTCGTCGCGGGCGGCGATGTGCCCGGTTCGATCGCCGGCTATTACACGCTGAGCGCGGCCAGTTTCCAGAAGAGCCAGCTACCGCAGGCGCTGGCGAAGCGGTTGCCGCACTATCCGGTGCCGGCGGCCGTGCTCGGACGGCTGGCGATCGATCTCACGCGACAGGGACACGGGCTCGGGGAGGCGTTGCTGCTCGACGCGATCCGCCGGGTCGTTCGCGCCAGCACGACGATCGCGGTGTACGCGATGATCGTCGACGCCAAGGACGATCGCGCTCAGGCGTTCTATGAGCGCTACGGCTTCCGCGTCTTCGCCGACGAACAACGGCGCCTCTTCCTCCCCATCGAGACATTCGAGAAGCTTGGGCTGTAGCCCGGTAAGCCATGTCTCAGGAGGACTCGATGACAAGGAAGAGCAAAACTCTCATGCTCGCCACGGCGATCGCGGGGATCATGCTGGCCGCGGTCGTCTCCGGCCACGCACAGCAGATGGTGATGTCGCCAGATGGTGATGTCGCCGGAATACGCGGTTCGCTGGTGGAACGCGCTGACCCCTGACGAGATGGTGGCGGCGCTGCACGGCGACGACATGGCGACCGAGGATCAGGCTGCGGCCGCGAAGAAGATGCACGCGGATCTGGACTTCGTCACCACACACCTGGTGGATCTGGCGGCAACGAAGATCAACGGCCACCTCAGCTTCGACAGCGTCGGGGCGTGGTGGGAGTCCCTGAACTGCCAATTGATGCGGATCGCAGCGGGCGACGGCAACACGGCCGATCCCATGAGCCCGTACTGCGCCCACTACCCGGGCTCGGGCCATGAGAAGATCCTGGGCGACGAAGCGCTGGCGCATGTCGACAAGGTCAGCATGGCACTGCTTGGCAGGACCGACCCCGGCATGTACGAGGGCGCGACCGGCTCCTCCATGTGACCGCGCGCGTTGCGACTCCTTCGGTAGGCGCGGGCGAACACCATTTCGGCATCACCGGACGCAGCGTACTCCTTCCGGCATTGCTGTCGGATGACGATAGCGGGTCCAGTTGCGATGAGTCCACCACGGGCTGCTGCTAGCCAGACCGCCGGCACCCACCGTTGGGCTCTGTGCTCAGTTGGCAGCTTTACCCGCACGGTCGCGAAGGGCCCGGCGGAGACGACGCACCGCCGCAACGGCCGCAAGGGCAGTCGCCAGCAACAGGCAACTCAAGACCGCAAACCCCTTCGACAAGGTAAACCACGAGGCGACCGCCACCTGTCCGGCGGACACGTCCGGATATCGAGTCAGCATGAGGACGATCTGGACGTTCTCGCACAGGTCGAGCACTCCCGCCGCCAGCGGCAGACAGGCCAGTGTCCAGAGTCGTTCCGTTGGTCGGAACCGGTAGACGAATCCGGCCAGGAAGCTGACGTACGCGAACGGCAGCAACGCGTCCAGAGTGAGGCTGGACCACGCATACGCCTGCCGCCCGCGCTCGCCATAGCTATCCATCAAGGCCACAGCCTCGGCGTAGGTGTAGCCTGTCTTTCCGTCGAGCATTTCACCGCCGATGGGCAGAGCGGGAAACACCACGACGAGCAGAACCAGCGTCGCGATCAGCGTGGCGCTGAGAGCCAGCGTTCGGCTGGCGGATTCGACGTACTTCCTCATGTCCTTCACCTCCCGTGACGGTGGCGGGAGCGGCGACCCGTGCCGCCATCCCGAAACCGGCCAAGCGCGGCCTGCGGCTCGGTGCTTCAGCATATCGGACTGCCGGCTCGCTTGCGAGCTAGAAGAATCCGGTCGCGGCGGGCGCCACGATCCTGAAGAGTGGTCTGCCGGCGCTCAGCCCCGGCCAGGGAATGGCAGCGCCGACCAGGAACAGCGTGATCGCCACGGCGATGACCGTTCCGCGGAAGCGTCGTTCCTGCGGCGCGCGCCTGATCCTCCCGGCTGCGATGCTCAGGTACGTGACCGCAACCGCCATGAGCAGCGCGTGCTCCACCAGGAAGTAGCGGAGTTGCGCGTCCCGCATGGCGGCGCCGAGGTCCTCCAGCGCCACGCGGATCAGCGGGCTGAACGCCACGTACAGCAGCAGACCGATCAGGAACTGCAGCGACAGCAGGTGGGTCGCCGCCTGCAGGAGCGCCGTGTCTCCCGGCCGCCACGGCGCGCGGCGAGCCCAACCGGCCGCGCCGCGCGCCAGCAGCAGCAGGAGCAGCGCCAGCAGCGGCCAGCGCAGGTAGGAATGCGCGATCAGGAGGATCGAGTACACGCCGAGAACATAGGGGCATGGGCGGCCGGCATCAACGCGTGGCGGCGTGCCGGCGAACCAGGGCCCGAAAGCGGTCGCCCCGGTCGAACTCGTTGCGGAACATCCCGAACGATGCGCAGGCGGGCGAGAGCAGCACCGTCGCTCCGGGTACGGCCGCTTCCAGCGCCGCAACGAATGCCTCCTCCAGGGTGTCGAACGGGCCGTCGCAGGCCACCCCGACCCGCCGCAGCGCCGCGTCGAGCTTGGCCGTGGCGCTGCCGGCGAGCAGCACGCAGCGGAGCTGCGGATCTGCGGCGGCGGCCAGGTCCGTGAAGTCGAGCTCCTTGTCGGCGCCGCCGGCCAGCAGCACCACCGGCGCCGGCACGCTGGTCAGGGCCGCCGCCGCCGCCTCCGGTATCGTGGCCGCCGAATCGTTCACGAACCGGACGCCGCGCACCTCGCCGACGGGCTCCAGACGGTGCGGCAGCCCTTCGAAGCGGCTCAGGGCTCGGCGTATCGTCGCCGGCTCGCTGCCGAACGCCGCCCCGGCCGCCGCCGCCGCCAGCAGGTTGACGCCGACGACGCGTCCGGCCGCCGCGTCTCGTGGCGGGGCGAACGCCACGCCCGCCCGGCCGCGGACCGAGATGCGGCCCGCTCCGTCCTCCAGCCATGCGCCGTCGCCCGCCGGACGCCGCCGGGCGGAAAACAGGACGACGCGGGTGGCCGCACGGTCGGCGAAGCGCCGGTGCCACGGATCGTCGGCGTTGAGCACCAGCGCCGCCTGCGGCGGCTGTGCCTCGGCGATGACGAGCTTGTCCTGCAGGTACTCCTCCATGGAGTCATATCGATCCTGGTGATCGCGCAGCAGGTTGGTGACCACGGCCACCGACGGCGCCAGCAGGCCGCGGCCGCGCAGGTCGCCGAGCTGCCAGGACGAGAGCTCCAGCACCACCGGCGTGGCGGCGGTCAACTCGTCCACGAAGTCCAGGGGCGAGCCGCCGATGTTGCCGCTCAGGCGGGTGCCCGGCGCATCTTCGCGCAGGATCGCGGCAAGCGCGGCGGCGGTGGTCGACTTCCCCTTGCTGCCGGTGACCGCCAGGACCGGGGCACGGCACCGGGCCAGGAACAGCGACTGCTCGGTCTCCACCGCCGCTCCGGCGGCGCCGGCCGCCGCCAGGAACGGCGAGTCCGGGCGTACCCCGGGGTTTTTGACCACCAGATCGCAGCCGGTGAAGTCGTCGATCCGATGGCTGCCCAGGCTCAGCCCCACCCCGGCCGGCAGCGAATCGACTGCCGGCTGAAGCTCGGCGGCGGTCTTGAGATCGGTGACGGTGACGCGAGCGCCGCGCGCATGCAGGAAGCGGGCTGCCCCAAGGCCTCCGCCGTTGAGGCCGAGTCCCATGACGGTTGCGCGCAGCCCGCGCAGCTCGGCGGCCGGCCGCCCGGCGGTCAGTTGTCGGTCCCTCGCCGGTTCTGGCCGTCCGACGCCTGCGTGCCGACTGCCGACGCGGGAATCGGCACCCGTTCGACCGGGTCCAGCCGCTCGATCACCCAATCCTTGCCGGTCCATCGCAGCCACAGTCGCTCGGTCACGAGCACGCCGGGTGGATCGGTCACGCTGGCGATGTCTTCGAGGTTGGGCGTCCAGAAGTGATAGTGGGCCCTGAAGATCGGCTGGGGCTGACCCTGTTCCGCGTGTATCTCCAGGTCCGTGATCCCGTAGACCCGAAACGGCGGCTGCTCGATCCGGCCCAGCTCATCCCACTCCGGCGCCGTCACCACTCGGCTTCCCCCGCGGTTGGCGAGAGCCATGCGGGACTCCAGGAACATGTGCAGGGTTTCATTGATCAGGCCCTGGCCGGCATTGTCGGTGGCCGCGTCCTCCATCGGCTCCGTGTCCATCGCGTTGATGGATTCGTAGAACAGTTCCACCACCTCCGCCGGCTCCAGGCCACGCGTGACCGGCGGGGCCAGCGCGCGGCCCAGGATCGGCACCAGGATCGACAGCGCCACCGCCGCTCCGGCGCCCCAACCGATCAGCCGGCGCCAGTTGCGGTTGAGGAACCGGCTACGCGCGAAGCGCCGTTCGGCCAGCTCCGCTTCGGTATCCGCTGCGCGGAGCGCCTCCGGCGGCGGATCGCCGAGCCCGGCCAGCGCGCCGGACGCGGCATCATCGCCGAGCAGCAGGTCCCACGAGGCAAGGGTGGGCACGTCCTGCGATCCCTGGCCCAGGGAAGCCATCACGGTGTCGCACAGCTCGGCCGGCGCCGACGGCTGAAAGGCTCGTGGTGAGACCACCGGGAACCCGCGCACGCGGTCGTGGATCGCTTCCTCGGAATCCCCGTCGAACGGGTAGCGGCCGCACAGAATCCGGTACACGGCGACGCCCAGCGCGAACGCGAGCTGGTCGGGGCCCTGGCGGTGTGGATGCAGGTAGCGCTCGACGTGCGCCAGGCGCTCGGCGGGTGACTTGACGCCGTTCAGCCGGTCCATCACCGCCGGCGGCAGCAGCAGCAGGCTGCCGTCCTCGGTGAAGACCACGGCGTCTCCCTGCAGTGGTCCGCCGAAGTCGACCCGCTCGGAGAGCGCTTTCAGGGCCGTCGCCAGCCGCTGCAGGCGCTGGCCGCGGATCGGTGACGGCGGCTCGGCAAGCGCCTCGTCGAGGGTGACGCCGCCCACCCACGGACCGACCACGTAGACCTGTGCCCCGTGGTGCCGGTAGCCGGAGAAGCGCCAGACCTGGATGGTCGGAGGACTCCCGGCGGCGCCGTCCGACACGATCCAGCCGTCGGACTGCGTCACGGCGCCGAGCTGCGCAAGGCTGTACTGGTTGTGCCGCGACCCTGCCGGAATGCCGAGCAGCGCCTCGCCGTCCAGATCGAGCCGTTCGGGGCGTGCCACGTCGAGCCGTACTATAGCTGATGGCGCGGCTGGCCGGGTGACGGGACCGCCTGCTCCGCGCCCGCGTCGCCACCGGAATCCGCGGGGCCGAGCAGCCGGCGCAGCCGCGCGCGCTCCAGCCTCACGAACAGGTTCTTCTCGCGCATGGGGACCACGGCTCCGGGCTCACCGCCCTTCACGCGCCGCAGGTTCTTGACCTGCGTGTAGTGGACGTCGGCGTGGCCGTTCCGGCGCGCCTTGCTGAAGAACACGGCCAGGGTGGCGGCATCCAGCAGCACCGGCAGCGGCGGGCTCTTGCCTCGCCGGGCGGAGAGGAACACGTGGGCTCCCGGATGGTCGCGGCAGTGGAACCAGTAGTCGTTGCCGCGGGCCGCGTGCCGGAGGATGGCGTCGCTGGCGACTGCCGATCGCCCGACGCGCAGCACCCAGCCGGCTGACGCGAACAGGTTGCCCGGCCCGCCGGACGCGTCGCCGGACGAGTGCCTGGACGCCGGCTTCGACGCGGCGCCGGCATCGGTTGCGGAAACGGCCGGGCCCAGCGCACGAAACGCCTGCCAGTGTCGTTGCGCGGCGGCCAATTCGCCCTGCAAGCGCTCGACCGCCGCGCGCCGCCGACGATACTCGCGGAAGTAGCGGCTCGCGTTCTCGGCCGGCGACCACCGCGGGTTCAGCGTGATCTCCGCGCCGCCGTCGGCCGCCGGCAGCCGGCTCACCGATCGGTCGAGGAGATGGGCGTTGGCCAGGATCGTCTGGCCGGCCGCACGCATGGCCTGGTAGTCGGCTGCGTGTCGCACGGCGGCGCGCAGTCGGGCGATGCGGACGGCGCGGCGCCGGCGCTCACGCTCGAACCGGATGCGGCCGGCGTGCGCGTCGCTCACGGCGCGTGCGATCCGTTCCCGCGCGCGGTAGTGCGCGTCCAGGCGTGCGCTGTAGTCGCCGGCGCCGGCCAGAGGGCGCAACCGGTAGCGCTGCGGGTCCCGGCCGCCGACCTGGACCGACGGCGCGAAACGGGAGCCGGCCGCCTCCCCGCGTCGCGGGCGCCGGAACAAGGCCTCCAGGATGGTCCCCCGATCATCGGTGACCACGCAGTTCGAGGCGCCGCTCCACAGACGCAGCCAGATGATGCGCCGTCGCGTCCCGGCCCCGCAGTGGATGCGGACGATCCGCTCCGTGCCGAGTTGCAGCGCCGAATCGATTCGGCTGTTGCGCACGTGCGCGCGCAGAAAGGTGGCGAATCGTGACGGGGGTGCCCGCCCTCCCGGAAACGGTTCGGCGGTGCGATGCAGCCGGCTGCCGCCGGCGAGACGGCACAGGAGGGTGAGCCGGCCGGGGCCGATGCTCCGGTCCGGGGCAGCCGGACGATGCAGTGAGAACAGCAGCGTCGCCGGGCCCGTCTGCGCGACGTCCCGTATGAAGGTGCCCTTGAGATCCAGCTCGACGAGTACGCGGTCGATCTCGCGCCAGTTCAACGCCGGCCCGAACGCCTGAGCTCCGGACGAGGTGCGCGTGCGGTCGTGTGCCACGATGGACTCCCAATGAAACCGGGCCGCGGCCTCCGCGGCCATGCCCGGCGTCCGGCGACGGCCCGGACGGCCTCTAAACGGGAGTTTGGTAAACGTATGTAAGGCCCGGCGCGGGAGGCGCCGTGAGGCCGGCCGCGTGGGCTGGCACCGTTCTTGCTGACCGCTTCGGCATGACGTCTTGCATCATCCGTGTCTCGTTCGCGCTCTCCGTCGCCGCCACCTTGTCTGCGCAGGAGCTGCAGGTCGACCTCGCCGGCAATGCCGCGGAGGTCGAGACCGCGGCCGTCGAGGTTCTCCTGGACGAACTGCGCCTGATCGCCCGAACCGATCGGGACAGAGCACGCTCTGTCGCCGGGGTCGATACCGGGTCGCTCACCGTGGGGCCGCTGCGGCTTGCCGGCCTGACCCGCCTGCTCATGACGACCCCGCTCGGCGTGTATCCCTGGAGCTCCGCGCTGACCGCCGATGGTGGCGCGCTCCTGGACGCGGCACGCGTTCCCTCGGGGCGGTTCGGCGCGGCGCTGCGCGCCGAAGACGCCTACGTCTTCGTGATGCGCCGCTCCGCGACGCTGAGTCGGTTCGGAGCCGGCGGAAGAATCCGGCACGGTTCCGGACTGCAGGCGGAGTTGGCGGCCGTATTCTCGCGACTCGCGCCTGTGACCGAGGGAACGCCCGCCGAAGAGCGCGTGGAGCCCCGCGAGCGGATGATCCACGCGGTCGCCCGCTTTCACGGAGCCGGCAGCCTGCTGCGCGTGGCGGCACTGCCTATCGTCATGGCGGCAGACCGGCTGCCGCCGTCGGGCGCGGGAGTGGTCAGCGCGGGGCTGGTCGCCGACTGGCTCACGCTGGACGGCTCGCTGGCGCTCGCCGGCCGAGGCTACTTCACGGGCGACGCGAAACATGCCGGGGGAGCAGCCGCGGCGCTCCGCATGCGCGTCGCCGGCGACTCCTGGCCGTCGCTGGAGCTCCGCTCGCGGTGGCGCGCCGACGCGGCGCCGGAGCAGGTGATGTCCGCCCGGCTTGCCGCCGGCGCGGGGCTCTCATCCGGGTTCGCCGGCCGTGCCGAGATCTCCCATCGAAAGACCCGCTCGTCGGATCGCGTGCGCGTCTCCGGGCGGGCGGAGGTACGTGGTCGCGGCAACCGCGCCTGGCTGTCCGGATCGGCGAACGTGACCGGCGATCGCACGACCCCTCGCGTCGAGATCGGAACGCGGCTCCGGGTTGACCCTCGGCTGCAGCTCACCGTGGCGGCCGGCTGGGCCGGAGAGTGGAGCGCCCGCGTGGAATGCGTTCTGCGGGATGCCGGCAACGAAGCGCGCCTCGACCTCGACGACGCCGGTGACTGGGGGATCGGGCTGAAGCTGCGCCGCTGAGCGCCCCGATGCCGGTTGGCTTCATGGATGGACGGGAAACCTCCCAGGCGGTCACGTGCGCTTATCGTTGAGCTTCGGCCTTGACCGCGACCTTACATTCATCGTTCCCAACGCTACCCGACTTCCACGAAGAGGGTGGCAATGCCGAAACCGGTTTGAAATCACAGGCGCTTGACTCGATCTACAAGATTCGCCATTCGAGGGATGGACAGGTTCACCCCGGCGTGGTACGTCAACAAGTGCCTCGTGGCAGAGGCTCGGGAGGAAGACGGCGATGAGGAAGAGACCGCGTGACACGGCGGGGCTCGCCCGGCTGATCGTGGACATGGCGACCGGTGAGGTGTCGAGCGACACGCCGGAAGTGCTTGCCGCGATGAACGGCCAGGAACCGAAAGGCCGGGCCAAGAGCGCCAAGGCCCGCGCCGACAGCCAGACGCCGGAGCGTCGCCGCGAAGTGGCACAGAAGGCCGCCGCCGCACGATGGGAGGGCCGCGAGCAAGGAGCGGCAGATGAGTAGCCCGCAGCCGAAGAGCCAGGAGGCAACATCGGCGGCGCGGTCAGTACGGCGAGCCAAACAGCAGCCGACGATCGAGAACGTCGTGACCGCGATGGAGGCGATCCATTCCGATGTGGCGATCCTGAAGGATCAGGTGGAATCGCTGCTGCCGCTCAAGTCAGAGGTGGCCGTTCTCAAGGAACACGTGGAATCGCTGCTGCCGCTCAAGGGCGACGTGCGGAAGCTGCTGAATCACTTCGGCTTGGTTGCGGGGGACGCACCGTGAGACGACTGCCAGTCTGGGACCAAGTGCTGATGCGCCTTCATCGCAAGTGGTTATTCTCCGTTGCGGGCTTGGTGCTGCTAGGGTTGTTGGCCTACTTCGTGATCGACTACGTAGGCTGGAAAATTTTCGAGGCCGACATGCTTCGTCGGGGAGGTAGTCGGATACCATGAGTGGTGCGACCGCACCCGCGCCGCGCCGATGGTGGAGCGCCGAGACGACCGCGAGTGTGGCCGTTGGCGCCACACTGCTGCTGGCACTGTTCGCGCTAATCGCGCCACTGCGCGCCGACGTGCGTGATCTGCGCGCCGAGCTACGTACCGAAGTAGCGGCGATCCGGGCTGATCTGCACGCCCTGTCCGAACGTGTGGCGCGGATCGAAGGCGCGTTGAGCGGGCCGTACCGCCTGCTGGCGCCAGCCGCCGCCGAAGCGGCAGATGAGTAGCCGGTAGCAGGACCTTCCTACTCAGGAACGACATACTCCTTCTTCTGAAACCACTACACCTGCGTGTAGTGGAATCCGAGTACGGTTGCGGTCGACGATCGCCACCGGTCACTGCACGGACGGCCCTTTGCCGGGTCGCCTGTGGAATGAAACAGCCGCCATACGGCCGGGGAGTAGCTTGGACTCGAACGGGACGCGACGGACGACGTAACCGAGTCGATCTCCCGCATCGTCGGACACTTCCGCTGAGTCTTCTGCGATGGTTGAAGTCTGTCGACCCAAGGCAAGCCGTGGTCGGCGATCGGGGCGAATGGAACCGGCAGGGCTTCAGGGTCAACCGCGGGCGCGGCTGGGGGCCAGGGCTTCCATTGCCCGGCCGGCCGGGGGCGCATACTATCCCGGGAAATCGAAGACACGCTTTCTCTGCACAACACCCTGACCGGCAGGGTGGAGCCGTTCGTGCCCCTGGTCGCAGGCCGGGTCGGGATGTACTGCTGCGGGCCGACGGTCTATCTCGAGCACCCGGGCAACCTGCGCACCTAATCTGTTCGAGGACGTGCTGCGGCGCACCCTGGAAGACTGCGGCTACTCGCGGTGGCGCGCCGACGCGGCGCCGGAACAGGTGATGTCCGCCCGGCTTGCCGCCGGCGCGGACGCCACATCCGGGTTCGCCGGCAGTGCAGTGGTCTCTCATCGAAAGACCCGCTCGTCCGATCGCGTGCGCATTTCCGGGCGGGCGGAGGCACGGGACCACCTCAACTTGGCTGTCCGGATCGGCGAACGTGACCGGCGATCGCACGATCCCCCGCGTCGAGATCGGAACGCGGCTCCAGGTTGACCCTCGGCTGCAGCTCAACCGTGGCGGCCGCCTGGGCCGGGGAGTGGAGCGCCCGCGTGGAATGCGTGCTGCGGGAAGCCGGCAACGAAGCGCGCCTCGACCTCGACGACGACGGTGACTGGGCGGTCGGCCTCACGCTGGGCCGGTGACCGCAGGGTACTGACTCAACTCTGCCTCCCCCACACCGGAGGTGGCTCTCCAGGAAGCAGCCTGACTGACGACGACCACGCGAGGCGAATGCACCCTGCCCGGTTGCCCCGCCGCCCCGTGGCTGCCCCTCCAGCCCGGTAGCCCGGTGTAGCCCGGCCCGGGTGCCCGGTAGGAGCGTTTGACAAGCCCCGGTCAATTCTGTTATCAGGTGGCGCCTGATTCGAGCCACATGATCTCTCCGTAGGTGGCGAAGTGAGCACGCAATGGGGATGAGCGCGAATGGGCGCGCCGGTCGATTTTCGGTGCGTCACTGGAGTCCTTCAGAGGGTATCTGCGATCGCCCCCCCCGCGCGGCCCGGCGGCCCCGTCGCGCGCGGGAATGGGAACGCTGTGCAAGGCCGCAAAGCACCTTGTACGACGGAACGGGAAACGCCGTGCCGTTAGTGTTTCTGTTTGCCTTGGTGCTGATCCTGCTTGCCGTGCCGCATGCCACCGCACAGACGCCTCCTTCAGCGACCCTCTCCGTTCCCTCGGACGCAGGACTCTCCGAGGGCGACGGCGCTACCACCGTCGTCGTCACAGCTACGCTCTCCGCGGTGCGTGGCGCCGCGACCGTGATCGACCTGTCCCTCGGCGGCAGCGCCAAGGCAACGGACTACACCGTGGTGCAACTTCCCGACATCACCGTCGCGGCCGGACAGACGGTGGGCACGGCAAATCTGATACTCCGTCCGGTGGACGACGGCTTCTTCGAAGGACCCGAAACGGTTCGCATCGGCGGCGCCGCGACCGGCATAACCGTGAGAGGGTCCGATATCGATCTTGAGGACAACGACAAAGCTCCGAAGCTGGCTGTGTCATCAAGTCGATCGTCGACGGTCCGTGAAGGCGGAACCTACACCTTCAGCATCACTGTCTCGCTTGTGGGCGGCGGAGTCTTCGAGGAGGAAGAGGCCGTCGTGCTTTCGCTGATCGATAGTGATATGGAATCCGGAGACATCGACTATGGCACGACTCCTCCGCCGTGGCAAGTGAGCATCCCGGCAGGCGCGACATCCGCCACCATGGACCTGACGATCATCGTGGTGGACGACGACGATCCCGAGTCTGCTGAAGGTGCCAACGTACAGGCAAGCCTGACGGTTGGTGGCAGAAGGCTCACGGGGAGTACTTCCTTTGTCCTGATCGTGGATTCGGATTCATCGAGCATTGCCGCGCGCGTGCTTTGCGAAAAAACAGCGGCATATGTAGGTGAAACCCTGAGGTGTACGCCTGTAATAGGAAACGGGCCCACATCCAGGGAATACACCCTCACGGTGACTTTCGGCGCCGGTCTGGCGTTGCCAAACCCGCTGGTGTTTACGATCCCTCGCGGCAGTAACGGAAGCGTCTCCAACGCGAGCAAGAATATCGTTGTGAGCGAGGGAGCCAAAGGAGGATCATTGACACCACGGGCGGCAATAGCCCCGAACGACAGGGGAGAAACGGCTTATTTCCCTGGCTTGAATGTACATGAAGGCGTCGATTCTGACTTTGAGTTGTCCAAAATAGAGCAGCATAGTCGTTCCCTGGGCGTGAGAATTGTTAAGTGGGACGTCATCACCTTTATGGTTCGTGCACCCGCGCCCGTAGAAGTTTTCGGTGGGCAGATGAAAATGGAGTTGGAACTCGACAGCGGCATCGTGTGGGCGGATTGCACCAATAGACTTTCAATTGCATCTCTTAGTACTCAGTGCATCTACACGGTGGGACCCGGGGACTATGATTTCGACGAACAGATCGTGGTACCGGCGGGTGCGGTCAAGTTCACCAATTGGCGAGAAAGACGGGACCCAACGGTCACGGGGACGGTTGTCCAGCCGCTGCCGGCGGCGAGGCGCATTATTAATATAAGTGAGACATTCATCTATGGCGGCTCTCACGCGATCGATTTGCGCGTGTCGCCCCAGTCCGTGCAGGAGGGCACGGGCGAAACGGCGCTGACGATCACCGCCCAGATCGTGTCGAGACTTGCGAGCGACAGCGCCCTCGTCATCCCGCTGAAGCTCACCGACATCTCGACGAACTCCGGGGACTACACAGTCAGCGGCCCCCTCAGCGTAACCATCCCGGCGGGGGAGTTCGAGGGCAGCACAACTGCGATCCGGCTCACCCCGACAGGCGACGCGCGCAGGGAGACCAGGGTGGAGACGTTGCGCATCGGAGGCCCCCCGGGTTCGGCGACGACGCCGTTCGTGCGCTGGGCCGATCTGAACATCATCGACGCCCCCAGCATCGCCCTGTCGGTTTCGCCGACGGCGATCGCCGAGAACGGCGGTGCGCAGCAGGTGACGGTCACGGCGCGCTGGGGCGACGCCGGGGCCAGCGCTGTCCCGACGGACACGGTGGTCGCGCTCGCCTGGGGCGGCACGGCGGGCGTCGGCGACTACGCGCGCAGCGGTGGCGATTCCGTGACGATTCCGGCGAACGCGAGATCAGGCAGCGCGACGGTTACGATCACGCCCACCGACGACAGATTGCTCGAAGGTGACGAGTCCATCGGAATTCTCGGATCGGCGCTCGGCCACTCGGTCACTGCAGCGGAGGTTACGCTACAGGACAACGAAACAGTGCCTGCCGTGTCTTTGGCCGTGGACACGGACTCCGTGCCGGAGGGCGGCGGCGTCCGGACGGTCACGGTGAGCGCGACGCTGGACCCGGAAGTGGCGATGGCCAACGACGTGACGACGGTGACCCTCTCGCTGAGCGGAACCGCGGTGCAAGGGACAGATTACACACGGACCTGGTCCCCGGCGGCGCCCACTATCTCGATTCCAGTCAACACCACCGAGGGATCGAACACGGTGAGCTTGACGCTGAGGCCGAACGACGACCTGGAGGCGGAGGGCGACGAGACGATCGTGGTGCAAGGCACGGCCACAACCAGCGCGCGACGCTTGGTGGTAAAAGTCGCGACGGTCACGTTGGAGGACGACGACGAACGGGGCGTGAACCTGTTGCCCGAGACGGTGACGGTGACGGAGGGCGGGAACGCTACGTACGAAGTGTGGTTGGGGTCGCAGCCCACGGACGAGGTCGCGGTCTCGCTGGCGAGTACGGATGCGCTGATCGCGAATACGAACCCGTTGGAGCTGACGTTTTCCACGAGCTCTTGGAGTACGCGACAAACGGTCACGGTGAGCGGCGTCGAAGACTTGCGCGCCAATGTCGACGGCAAACGGAGCGCAGAGATCCGGCACATAACGACCGGAGGGGGATACGACGGGGTCGGCGCGGCCGTCTTGGCGGTGACGGTGGAGGACAACGACGGCGTTCCTTCTCTGGTGGTGACGCCTGATGCGGTGACGGTCGATGAGGCGGACGACCCGACGACGCCGAGCATCGCCGAGCACAAAGCGAGTTACACGGTGAAGCTGGCCACGGAGCCGAGTGCGACGGTGACGGTGGCGATCACGGGCCATGCGGGCAGTGACCTGACGCTGGACAAGGCGTCACTGACGTTCGCGGTGGCGAGTTGGGAGACCGCGCAGACGGTGACGGTGACGGCCGGTGAGGACGACGACGCTGTCGACGACGAGGTGACGCTGGCGCACACGGCGTCGGGCGGCGACTACGGGTCGGTGACGGAGGATCTGCCGGTGACGGTGGACGACGACGACACGGTGGGGCTGGTGGTCGACCCGACGGCGGTGACGGTCGACGAGGCGGACGACCCGGCGACGGAGAGTATCGCCGAGCACAAAGCGACGTACACGGTGAAGCTGGCCACGGAGCCGACGGCTGAGGTGACGGTGGCGATCACGGGCCATGCGGGCAGTGACCTGACGCTGGACAAGGCGTCGTTGACGTTCACGGCGTTGACTTGGGGGACCGCACAGACGGTGACGGTGACGGCTGCGGGGGACGACGACGCTGTCGACGACGAGGTGACGCTGGCGCACACGGCGTCGGGTGGCGACTACGGGTCGGTGACGGAGGACCTGCCGGTGACGGTGGAGGACGGCGACACGGTGGGGCTGGTGGTGGCGCCTGATGCGGTGACGGTCGCGGAGGGCGGGAGCGCGAGCTACACGGTGAAGCTGGCGAGCGAGCCGAGTGCGACGGTGACGGTGGCGGTGACGGGCCATGCGGGCAGTGACCTGACGCTGGACAAGGCGTCGTTGACGTTCACGGCGTCGACCTGGGAGACCGCGCAGACGGTGACGGTGACGGCCGGTGAGGACGACGACGCTGTCGACGACGAGGTGACGCTGGCGCACACGGCGTCGGGTGGCGACTACGGGTCGGTGACGGAGGACCTGCCGGTGACGGTGGAGGACGGCGACACGGTGGGGCTGGTGGTGGCGCCGGTGTCGATGACGGTCGATGAGGCGGACGATCCGACGACGCCGAGCATCGCCGAGCACAAAGCGACGTACACGGTGAAGCTGGCGAGCGAGCCGACGGGGACGGTGACGGTGGCGATTAGCGGCCAGGCGTCCACGGACGTGAGTCTGGACACGACGAGTCTGGAGTTCACGACCACGAATTGGAGCGAGGCGCAGACGGTGACGGTGACGGCTGCGGAGGACGACGACGCGGTCGACGACGAGGTGACGCTGGCGCACACGGCATCGGGCGGCGACTACGGGTCGGTGACGGAGGATCTGCCGGTGACGGTGGAGGACGGCGACACGGTGGGGCTGGTGGTGGCGCCCGATGCGGTGACGGTCGACGAGGCGGACGACTCGGCGACGCCGAGCATCGCCGAGCACAAAGCGACGTACACGGTGAAGCTGGCCACGGAGCCGAGTGCGACGGTGACGGTGGCGATCAGCGGCCAAGCGTCCACGGACGTGAGTCTGGACACGACGAGCCTGGAGTTCACGACCACGAATTGGAGCGAGGCGCAGACGGTGACGGTGACGGCCGCGGAGGACGACGACGCGGTCGACGACGAGGTGACGCTGGCGCACACGGCGTCGGGTGGCGACTACGGGTCGGTGACGGAGGATCTGCCGGTGACGGTGGAGGACGGCGACACGGTGGGTCTGGTGGTCGACCCGACGGCGGTGACGGTCGACGAGGCGGACGACCCGGCGACGCTGAGCATCGCCGAGCACCAGGCGAGTTACACGGTGAAGCTGGCGAGCGAGCCGACGGCTGAGGTGACGGTGGCGATCACGGGCCATGCGGGCAGTGACCTGACGCTGGACAAGGCGTCGCTGACGTTCACGGCGTTGACTTGGGGGACCGCGCAGACGGTGACGGTGACGGCCGGTGAGGACGACGACGCTGTCGACGACGAGGTGACGCTGGCGCACACGGCGAGTGGTGGTGACTACGGGTCGGTGACGGCGAACGTCGTGGTGACGGTGGCCGACGGCGACACGGTGGGGCTGGTGGTGGACCCGGTGTCGGCGACGGTCGACGAGGCGGACGACTCGGCGACGCCGAGCATCGCCGAGCACAAAGCGACGTACACGGTGAAGCTGGCGACCGAGCCGAGTGCGACGGTGACGGTGGCGGTGACGGGCCATGCGGGCAGTGACCTGACGCTGGACAAGGCGTCACTGACGTTCGCGGTGGCGAAGTGGAACGAAGCGCAGACGGTGACGGTGACGGCCGTGGAGGACGACGACGCGGTCGACGACGAGGTGACGCTGGCGCACACGGCGTCGGGCGGCGACTACGGGTCGGTGACGGAGGATCTGCCGGTGACGGTGGACGACGACGACACGGCGGGGCTGGTGGTGGCGCCCGATGCGGTGACGGTCGCGGAGGGCGGGAGCGCGAGCTACACGGTGAAGCTGGCCACGGAGCCGAGTGCGACGGTGACGGTGGCGGTGACGGGCCATGCGGGCAGTGACCTGACGCTGGACAAGGCGACGTTGACGTTCACGGCGTCGACGTGGGGGACCGCGCAGACGGTGACGGTGACGGCCGGTGAGGACGACGACGCGGTCGACGACGAGGTGACGCTGGCGCACACGGCGTCGGGCGGTGACTACGGGTCGGTGACGGAGGATCTGCCGGTGACGGTGGCCGACGGCGACACGGTGGGTCTGGTGGTCGACCCGACGGCGGTGACGGTCGACGAGGCGGACGACCCGGAGACGCCGAGCATCGCCGAGCACAAAGCGACGTACACGGTGAAGCTGGCGAGCGAGCCGACGGGGACGGTGACGGTGGCGATTAGCATTAGCGGCCAGGCGTCCACGGACGTGAGTCTGGACACGACGAGCCTTGAGTTCACGACCACGAATTGGAACGAGGCGCAGACGGTGACGGTGACGGCCGGTGAGGACGACGACGCTGTCGACGATGAGGTGACGCTGGCGCACACGGCGTCGGGCGGCGACTACGGGTCGGTGACGGAGGACCTGCCGGTGACGGTGGAGGACGGCGACACGGTGGGGCTGGTGGTGGACCCGGCGTCGGTGACGGTCGACGAGGCGGACGACCCGGAGACGGAGAGCATCGCCGAGCACAAAGCGACGTACACGGTGAAGCTGGCCACGGAGCCGAGTGCGACGGTGACGGTGGCGATCAGCGGCCAAGCGTCCACGGACGTGAGTCTGGACACGACGAGCCTTGAGTTCACGACCACGAATTGGAACGAGGCGCAGACGGTGACGGTGACGGCCGCGGAGGACGACGACGCGGTCGACGACGAGGTGACGCTGGCGCACACGGCGTCGGGTGGCGACTACGGGTCGGTGACGGAGGACCTGCCGGTGACGGTGGAGGACGGCGACACGGTGGGTCTGGTGGTCGACCCGACGGCGGTGACGGTCGACGAGGCGGACGACCCGGCGACGCTGAGCATCGCCGAGCACCAGGCGAGTTACACGGTGAAGCTGGCGAGCGAGCCGACGGCTGAGGTGACGGTGGCGATCACGGGCCATGCGGGCAGTGACCTGACGCTGGACAAGGCGTCGCTGACGTTCACGGCGTTGACTTGGGGGACCGCGCAGACGGTGACGGTGACGGCCGGTGAGGACGACGACGCTGTCGACGACGAGGTGACGCTGGCGCACACGGCGAGTGGTGGTGACTACGGGTCGGTGACGGCGAACGTCGTGGTGACGGTGGCCGACGGCGACACGGTGGGTCTGGTGGTGGACCCGGCGTCGGTGACGGTCGCGGAGGACGGGAGCGCGAGCTACACGGTGAAGCTGGCGACCGAGCCGAGTGCGACGGTGACGGTGGCGGTGACGGGCCATGCGGGCAGTGACCTGACGCTGGACAAGGCGACGTTGACGTTCACGGCGTCGACCTGGGAGACCGCGCAGACGGTGACGGTGACGGCCGTGGAGGACGACGACGCTGCCGACGACGAGGTGACGCTGGCGCACACGGCGTCGGGTGGCGACTACGGGTCGGTGACGGAGGATCTGCCGGTGACGGTGGAGGACGGCGACACGGTGGGGCTGGTGGTCGACCCGACGGCGGTGACGGTCGACGAGGCGGACGACCCGACGACGCCGAGCATCGCCGAGCACAAAGCGACGTACACGGTGAAGCTGGCGACCGAGCCGAGTGCGACGGTGACGGTGGCGATCACGGGCCATGCGGGCAGTGAACTGACGCTGGACAAGGCGTCGCTGACGTTCACGGCGTTGACCTGGGAGACCGCGCAGACGGTGACGGTGACGGCTGCGGAGGACGACGACGCTGTCGACGATGAGGTGACGCTGGCGCACACGGCATCGGGCGGCGACTACGGGTCGGTGACGGAAGATCTGCCGGTGACGGTGGACGACGACGACACGGTGGGGCTGGTGGTGGCGCCCGATGCGGTGACGGTCGATGAGGCGGACGACCCGGCGACGGAGAGTATCGCCGAGCACAAAGCGACGTACACGGTGAAGCTGGCCACGGAGCCGACGGCTGAGGTGACGGTGGCGATCACGGGCCATGCGGGCAGTGAACTGACGCTGGACAAGGCGTCGCTGACGTTCACGGCGTTGACCTGGGAGACCGCGCAGACGGTGACGGTGACGGCTGCGGAGGACGACGACGCTGTCGACGATGAGGTGACGCTGGCGCACACGGCATCGGGCGGCGACTACGGGTCGGTGACGGAGGATCTGCCGGTGACGGTGGACGACGACGACACGGTGGGGCTGGTGGTGGCGCCCGATGCGGTGACGGTCGATGAGGCGGACGACCCGGCGACGGAGAGTATCGCCGAGCACAAAGCGACGTACACGGTGAAGCTGGCCACGGAGCCGACGGCTGAGGTGACGGTGGCGATCACGGGCCATGCGGGCAGTGACCTGACGCTGGACAAGGCGTCGTTGACGTTCACGGCGTTGACTTGGGGGACCGCACAGACGGTGACGGTGACGGCTGCGGGAGACGACGACGCTGTCGACGACGAGGTGACGCTGGCGCACACGGCGTCGGGTGGCGACTACGGGTCGGTGACGGAGGACCTGCCGGTGACGGTGGACGACGGCGACACGGTGGGGCTGGTGGTGGCGCCTGATGCGGTGACGGTCGCGGAGGGCGGGAGCGCGAGCTACACGGTGAAGCTGGCGACCGAGCCGAGTGCGACGGTGACGGTGGCGGTGACGGGCCATGCGGGCAGTGACCTGACGCTGGACAAGGCGTCACTGACGTTCGCGGTGGCGAGTTGGGAGACCGCGCAGACGGTGACGGTGACGGCCGTGGAGGACGACGACGCTGTCGACGACGAGGTGACGCTGGCGCACACGGCGAGTGGTGGCGACTACGGGTCGGTGACGGAGGACCTGCCGGTGACGGTGGCCGACGGCGACACGGTGGGGCTGGTGGTCGACCCGACGGCGGTGACGGTCGACGAGGCGGACGACCCGGCGACGCCGAGCATCGCCGAGCACAAAGCGACGTACACGGTGAAGCTGGCCACGGAGCCGACGGGGACGGTGACGGTGGCGATCAGCGGCCAAGCGTCCACGGACGTGAGTCTGGACACGACGAGCCTTGAGTTCACGACCACGAATTGGAACGAGGCGCAGACGGTGACGGTGACGGCCGGTGAGGACGACGACGCTGTCGACGACGAGGTGACGCTGGCGCACACGGCGAGTGGTGGCGACTACGGGTCGGTGACGGAGGATCTGCCGGTGACGGTGGAGGACGGCGACACGGTGGGGCTGGTGGTGGCGCCCGATGCGGTGACGGTCGACGAGGCGGACGACTCGGCGACGCCGAGCATCGCCGAGCACAAAGCGACGTACACGGTGAAGCTGGCGACCGAGCCGAGTGCGACGGTGACGGTGGCGGTGACGGGCCATGCGGGCACGGACCTGACGCTGGACAAGGCGTCGCTGACGTTCACGGCGTTGACCTGGGAGACCGCGCAGACGGTGACGGTGACGGCTGCGGAGGACGACGACGCTGTCGACGATGAGGTGACGCTGGCGCACACGGCATCGGGCGGCGACTACGGGTCGGTGACGGAGGACCTGCCGGTGACGGTGGACGACGACGACACGGTGGGGCTGGTGGTCGACCCGACGGCGGTGACGGTCGACGAGGCGGACGACCCGGCGACGCTGAGCATCGCCGAGCACAAAGCGACGTACACGGTGAAGCTGGCGACCGAGCCGAGTGCGACGGTGACGGTGGCGATCACGGGCCATGCGGGCAGTGACCTGACGCTGGACAAGGCGTCACTGACGTTCGCGGTGGCGAGTTGGGAGACCGCGCAGACGGTGACGGTGACGGCCGCGGAGGACGACGACGCTGTCGACGACGAGGTGACGCTGGCGCATACGGCGTCGGGTGGCGACTACGGGTCGGTGACGGAGGATCTGCCGGTGACGGTGGAGGACGGCGACACGGTGGGGCTGGTGGTGGCGCCCGATGCGGTGACGGTCGACGAGGCGGACGACTCGGCGACGCCGAGCATCGCCGAGCACCAGGCGACGTACACGGTGAAGCTGGCGACCGAGCCGAGTGCGACGGTGACGGTGGGGATCGCCGGGCACAGCGGCACGGACCTGACGCTGGACACGACGAGCCTTGAGTTCACGACCACGAATTGGAACGAGGCGCAGACGGTGACGGTGACGGCCGCGGAGGACGACGACGCGGTCGACGACGAGGTGACGCTGGCGCACACGGCGTCGGGTGGCGACTACGGGTCGGTGACGGAGGACCTGCCGGTGACGGTGGAGGACGGCGACACGGTGGGTCTGGTGGTCGACCCGACGGCGGTGACGGTCGACGAGGCGGACGACCCGGCGACGCTGAGCATCGCCGAGCACCAGGCGAGTTACACGGTGAAGCTGGCCACGGAGCCGACGGCTGAGGTGACGGTGGCGATCACGGGCCATGCGGGCAGTGACCTGACGCTGGACAAGGCGTCGCTGACGTTCACGGCGTTGACTTGGGGGACCGCGCAGACGGTGACGGTGACGGCCGGTGAGGACGACGACGCTGTCGACGACGAGGTGACGCTGGCGCACACGGCGTCGGGCGGCGACTACGGGTCGGTGACGGAGGATCTGCCGGTGACGGTGGAGGACGGCGACACGGTGGGGCTGGTGGTGGCGCCCGATGCGGTGACGGTCGACGAGGCGGACGACCCGGCGACGCTGAGCATCGCCGAGCACAAAGCGACGTACACGGTGAAGCTGGCGACCGAGCCGAGTGCGACGGTGACGGTGGCGGTGACGGGCCATGCGGGCAGTGACCTGACGCTGGACAAGGCGTCGCTGACGTTCACGGCGTTGACTTGGGGGACCGCGCAGACGGTGACGGTGACGGCTGCGGAGGACGACGACGCTGTCGACGATGAGGTGACGCTGGCGCACACGGCATCGGGCGGCGACTACGGGTCGGTGACGGAAGATCTGCCGGTGACGGTGGACGACGACGACACGGTGGGGCTGGTGGTGGCGCCCGATGCGGTGACGGTCGATGAGGCGGACGACTCGGCGACGCCGAGCATCGCCGAGCACAAAGCGACGTACACGGTGAAGCTGGCGACCGAGCCGAGTGCGACGGTGACGGTGGCGGTGACGGGCCATGCGGGCACGGACCTGACGCTGGACAAGGCGTCACTGACGTTCACGGCGTTGACTTGGGAGACCGCGCAGACGGTGACGGTGACGGCCGGTGAGGACGACGACGCTGTCGACGACGAGGTGACGCTGGCGCACACGGCGTCGGGTGGCGACTACGGGTCGGTGACGGAGGATCTGCCGGTGACGGTGGAGGACGGCGACACGGTGGGGCTGGTGGTGGCGCCCGATGCGGTGACGGTCGACGAGGCGGACGACTCGGCGACGCCGAGCATCGCCGAGCACAAAGCGACGTACACGGTGAAGCTGGCCACGGAGCCGACGGGGACGGTGACGGTGGCGATCAGCGGCCAAGCGTCCACGGACGTGAGTCTGGACACGACGAGCCTTGAGTTCACGACCACGAATTGGAACGAGGCGCAGACGGTGACGGTGACGGCCGGTGAGGACGACGACGCTGTCGACGACGAGGTGACGCTGGCGCACACGGCGTCGGGTGGCGACTACGGGTCGGTGACGGAGGATCTGCCGGTGACGGTGGAGGACGGCGACACGGTGGGGCTGGTGGTGGCGCCCGATGCGGTGACGGTCGACGAGGCGGACGACTCGGCGACGCCGAGCATCGCCGAGCACAAAGCGACGTACACGGTGAAGCTGGCGACCGAGCCGAGTGCGACGGTGACGGTGGCGGTGACGGGCCATGCGGGCACGGACCTGACGCTGGACAAGGCGTCGCTGACGTTCACGGCGTTGACCTGGGAGACCGCGCAGACGGTGACGGTGACGGCTGCGGAGGACGACGACGCTGTCGACGATGAGGTGACGCTGGCGCACACGGCATCGGGCGGCGACTACGGGTCGGTGACGGAGGACCTGCCGGTGACGGTGGACGACGACGACACGGTGGGGCTGGTGGTCGACCCGACGGCGGTGACGGTCGACGAGGCGGACGACCCGGCGACGCTGAGCATCGCCGAGCACAAAGCGACGTACACGGTGAAGCTGGCGACCGAGCCGAGTGCGACGGTGACGGTGGCGATCACGGGCCATGCGGGCAGTGACCTGACGCTGGACAAGGCGTCACTGACGTTCGCGGTGGCGAGTTGGGAGACCGCGCAGACGGTGACGGTGACGGCCGCGGAGGACGACGACGCTGTCGACGACGAGGTGACGCTGGCGCATACGGCGTCGGGTGGCGACTACGGGTCGGTGACGGAGGATCTGCCGGTGACGGTGGAGGACGGCGACACGGTGGGGCTGGTGGTGGCGCCCGATGCGGTGACGGTCGACGAGGCGGACGACTCGGCGACGCCGAGCATCGCCGAGCACCAGGCGACGTACACGGTGAAGCTGGCGACCGAGCCGAGTGCGACGGTGACGGTGGGGATCGCCGGGCACAGCGGCACGGACCTGACGCTGGACACGACGAGCCTTGAGTTCACGACCACGAATTGGAACGAGGCGCAGACGGTGACGGTGACGGCCGCGGAGGACGACGACGCGGTCGACGACGAGGTGACGCTGGCGCACACGGCGTCGGGTGGCGACTACGGGTCGGTGACGGAGGACCTGCCGGTGACGGTGGAGGACGGCGACACGGTGGGTCTGGTGGTCGACCCGACGGCGGTGACGGTCGACGAGGCGGACGACCCGGCGACGCTGAGCATCGCCGAGCACCAGGCGAGTTACACGGTGAAGCTGGCCACGGAGCCGACGGCTGAGGTGACGGTGGCGATCACGGGCCATGCGGGCAGTGACCTGACGCTGGACAAGGCGTCGCTGACGTTCACGGCGTTGACTTGGGGGACCGCGCAGACGGTGACGGTGACGGCCGGTGAGGACGACGACGCTGTCGACGACGAGGTGACGCTGGCGCACACGGCGTCGGGCGGCGACTACGGGTCGGTGACGGAGGATCTGCCGGTGACGGTGGAGGACGGCGACACGGTGGGGCTGGTGGTGGCGCCCGATGCGGTGACGGTCGACGAGGCGGACGACCCGGCGACGCTGAGCATCGCCGAGCACAAAGCGACGTACACGGTGAAGCTGGCGACCGAGCCGAGTGCGACGGTGACGGTGGCGGTGACGGGCCATGCGGGCAGTGACCTGACGCTGGACAAGGCGTCGCTGACGTTCACGGCGTTGACTTGGGGGACCGCGCAGACGGTGACGGTGACGGCTGCGGAGGACGACGACGCTGTCGACGATGAGGTGACGCTGGCGCACACGGCATCGGGCGGCGACTACGGGTCGGTGACGGAAGATCTGCCGGTGACGGTGGACGACGACGACACGGTGGGGCTGGTGGTGGCGCCCGATGCGGTGACGGTCGATGAGGCGGACGACTCGGCGACGCCGAGCATCGCCGAGCACAAAGCGACGTACACGGTGAAGCTGGCGACCGAGCCGAGTGCGACGGTGACGGTGGCGGTGACGGGCCATGCGGGCACGGACCTGACGCTGGACAAGGCGTCACTGACGTTCACGGCGTTGACTTGGGAGACCGCGCAGACGGTGACGGTGACGGCCGGTGAGGACGACGACGCTGTCGACGACGAGGTGACGCTGGCGCACACGGCGTCGGGTGGCGACTACGGGTCGGTGACGGAGGATCTGCCGGTGACGGTGGAGGACGGCGACACGGTGGGGCTGGTGGTGGCGCCCGATGCGGTGACGGTCGACGAGGCGGACGACTCGGCGACGCCGAGCATCGCCGAGCACAAAGCGACGTACACGGTGAAGCTGGCGACCGAGCCGAGTGCGACGGTGACGGTGGGGATCGCCGGGCACAGCGGGACGGATCTGACGCTGGACAAGGAGTCACTGACGTTCACGGCGTCGACCTGGGAGACCGCGCAGACGGTGACGGTGACGGCCGTGGAGGACGACGACGCTGTCGATGACGAGGTGACGCTGGCGCACGCGGCGTCGGGCGGCGACTACGGGTCGGTGACGGCGAACGTGGTGGTGACGGTCCAGGACGACGACACGGTGGGGCTGGTGTTCGACCGAGCGGCGGTGAGTGTCGATGAGGCGGACGACCCGGATACGCCGTCGGCGGCCGAGCACCAGGCGACGTACACGGTGAAGCTGGCGACCGAGCCGAGTGCGACGGTGACGGTAACGATCAGCGGGCACGCGAGCAGTGACGTGAGTCTGGACACGACGAGCCTTGAGTTCACGGTGGCGAAGTGGAACGAAGCGCAGACGGTGACGGTGACGGCATCGGAGGACGACGACGCTGCCGACGACGAGGTGACGCTGGCGCACACGGCGTCGGGCGGCGGCTACGGGAGTGTGACGGCGGACGTCGTGGTGACGGTGGAGGACGACGACGAGGCGCCGACGGGGATCACGCTGAGGGCGGCGCCGGACCGGGTGACCGAGAACGGCGGAGCGCAGACGATCACGGTGACGGCGACGGTGAACGGAGCGACGCGGTACGCGGAGACGAAGACGGTGACGGTGAGCGTGGGCGGCGGCACGGCCGCATCGGCTGCGGACTACGTAGCGGTCGCGAGTTTCGACATCACGATCGCGGGGGGAGCGGGGAGTGCGAGCGGCAGCTTCACGCTGACGCCGGTGGACGACGCGGTGGACGAACAGGACGAGACGATCGGGGTCACGGGCGTCTCCGGGGCACTGACGATCACGCCGGAGACGATCACGATCGTGGACGACGACAACGCGCCGCCGGCACTGGTGGTCACCCCGTCGTCGCTGAAGGTGGGCGAGGGGACTGATGCGAAGTACACGGTGGCGCTGGCGACCGAGCCGAGTGCGGCGGTGACGGTGGGGATCGCCGGGCACGGCGGGACGGACCTGAGCGTGGACGAGACGTCGTTGACGTTCACGGCGTCGAGTTGGGAGACCGCACAGACGGTGACGGTGACGGCCGCGGAGGACGACGACGCTGCCGACGACGAGGTGACGCTGGCGCACACGGCGTCGGGCGGTGACTACGGGTCGGTGACGGAGGATCTGCCGGTGACGGTGGAAGACGACGACGAGGCGCCGACGGGGATCACGCTGAGGGCGGCGCCGGACCGGGTGAGCGAGAACGGCGGAGCGCAGACGATCACGGTGACGGCGGCGGTGAACGGAGCGACGCGGTACGCGGAGACGAAGACGGTGACGGTGAGCGTGGGCGGCGGCACGGCCGCATCGGCTGCGGACTACGCGGCGGTCGCGAACTTCGACATCACGATCGCGGGAGGAGCGGGGAGTGCGAGCGGCAGCTTCACGCTGACGCCGGTGGACGACGCGGTGGACGAACAGGACGAGACGATCGGGGTCACGGGCGTCTCCGGGACACTGACGATCACCTCGGAGACGATCACGATTGTCGACGACGACACGGTGGGCTTGGTGGTGCGGCCGTCGTCGCTGACGGTCGGGGAAGGCGCGAGCGAGACCTACACGGTGAAACTGGCGACCGAGCCGACGGCGGCCGTGACGGTGGGGGTTGCCGGGCACGCCGGGACGGACGTGGGTGTGGACAAGGAGGCGCTGACGTTCACGGTGGCGACTTGGAACGAGGCGCAGACAGTGACGGTGACGGCCGT
This sequence comes from Spirochaetia bacterium, assembly GCA_965208175.1. Classification (GTDB taxonomy): domain Bacteria; phylum Spirochaetota; class Spirochaetia; order SZUA-6; family Bin103; genus CATQHW01. The sequence goes on from CBDBOG010000004.1 coordinate 60,114, forward strand.
GGAGGACGACGACGCTGCCGACGAGGAGGTGACGCTGAGGCATACGGCGTCGGGCGGTGACTACGGGAGTGTGAGGGCGGACGTCGAGGTGACGGTGGACGACGACGACACGGTGGGCTTGGTGGTGCGGCCGTCGTCGCTGACGGTCGGGGAAGGCGCGAGCGAGACCTACACGGTGAAACTGGCGACCGAGCCGACGGCGGCCGTGACGGTGGGGGTTGCCGGGCACGCCGGGACGGACGTGGGTGTGGACAAGGAGTCACTGACGTTCACGGTGGCGAACTGGAACGAGGCGCAGACGGTCACGGTGACGGCTGCGGAGGACGACGACGCTGCCGACGAGGAGGTGACGCTGGCGCACACGGCGTCGGGCGGTGACTACGGGAGTGTGACGGCGGACGTCGTGGTGACGGTGGAGGACGACGACACGGTGGGGCTGGTGATCGACCCGACGGCGATGACGGTCGCGGAAGGCGGGAGCCGGACCTACGCGGTGAAGCTGGCCACGGAGCCGTCGGGGACGGTGGCGGTGGGGATCGCCGGGCACGCCGGGACGGATCTGACGCTGGACCAGGAGTCGTTGACGTTCACGGCGTCGAGTTGGAGGACCGCACAGACGGTGGCGGTGACGGCGGGCGAGGACTCCGACGCCGCGAATGACACCGCGACGCTGACGCACACGGCGTCGGGCGGAGACTACGCCGGGGTGAGGAAGGACCTGCCGGTGACGGTGGAGGACGACGACGAACGGTCGACCGAGGTCCACCTGAGGCTCGACCCGGCGTCAGTCTCCGAAGGAGCCGAACCGACCGAGGTAACCGTGACCGCGGCGCTGAACGCGGCGACGCTGCCGACCGACGTCGTCGTGGAGGTGACGGTGAGCCCTGACAGCGCGGGCGCCGAGGACTTCGCGGCGGTGAGGCCGTTCGCGCTCACGATCGGCGCGGGAGCGACCGGCAGCACGGCGGCCTTCACGTTCGCACCGGTGGACGACGTGTTCGACGAGCCGGAGGAGACCGTGGCGGTGAGTGGACGCATCACGGCGCCGCCGGACTCGGCGCTGACGGTGAGGCCGGCGGTCCTGACGATCGTCGACGACGACGAGACGCCCGAGATCAGCATCGCCGACGCGGGTGCGGTCGAGAGCGCCGGGCGGATCGTGTTTCCGGTGAGGCTGAGCGGGGCGAGCGCACACACGATCACGGTGAGCTACCGGACGGCCGACGGGACGGCGGAGGCGGGCGCCGACTACGAGGCGGGGGCCGGGGAGTTGAGCTTCGCGCCGGGTGAGAGCGAACGGAGCGTGACGATCGCGGTGATCGACGACGCGCTGGACGAGGCGGACGAGACGTTCGTGGTGCAGCTTGGCGAAGCCGAGCACGCGACGGTGGCCGACGGGCAGGCGACCGGCGTGATCACCGACGACGACCAGGCGCCGGGGATCACGATAGAGGACGCGACGGTGGTGGAGAGCAGCGGCGGGATCGGCTTTGTGGTGACGCTGGATGCGCCGAGCGGGCGGCCGATCAGCGTGGTGTGCCGGAGTGCGGACGGGACGGCGATCGCGGGCGATGACTACGTGGAAGAGGTAGGAGTGCTGAGGTTCGAGCCGGGCGAGAGGCAGAAGACGATCCGCATGGAGTTGATCGACGACGCGTTGGACGAGGGCGACGAGCAGTTTCTGCTGAACCTGAGCGAGCCGGTGAACGTGCGGCTGGCGGCCGAGGTGGTGAGCGCGGTGGGGACGATCGAGGATGACGACGCGGCGGTGACGGTGGCGTGGCTGGCGCGGTTCGGGCGCACGGTGACGCAGCAGGTGCTGGCGGCGGTCGGGGAGCGGACGCAGGGCGGAGCGGCGGCTGGCAGCCAGGTATCGTTGGCCGGGCACCGGGTGAGTGCGGACGCGCTGGTCGTCGGAGGCGGCGAAGAAGAAGGCGAGCCGGCGGTGCTGTCGGGGCGCAGCGGGGACTACCGGACCATGGACGGGCGGGAGTTCCTGGCGGCGAGTTCGTTCCTGGTGGCGATGGAGCCGGAGGCGGACGGCGTCGCCGAAGAGGGGGCCGAGGGTCTGAGGTGGACGGTGTGGGGCCGTGGCGCGGCGGCCGGCTTCGAGGGGCTGGACGAGGACGGGCGGCTGTCGATCGACGGCAGCGTGTTGACCGGGCTGGCCGGAGTGGATGCGGACCTTGGCGGCTGGCTGGGCGGTCTGGCGGTGGGACGCAGCGACGGCAACGGCGGCTACGGGTGGGCTGCGGACGCCGAGCGGCCGGCGCGCGAGGGTGATCTGGAGGCGGAGCTGACCAGCGTGTATCCGTACGTGCGGGTGCCGGTGACCGATTGGCTGTCGGTGTGGGGGGTGTTCGGGTACGGGATCGGGGAGTTGCGGCAGGTCGAGGACGTGCGGTTGGAGGAGCAGACGACGATCGGGATGCTGCTCGGGGCGCTTGGGGGGCGCGGCGAGCTGCTGAGCGTGGGCGGGGTGGAGCTGGCGGTGAAGGCGGACGGGTATCTGCTGAGGATGACCTCGGAGTCGACGCCGGTGCTGCCGATGGTGGAAGCGGACGTGAGGCGGTTGCGGGTGACGGCGGAGGGTTCGGGGCAGGTGCGGCTCGGGTCGGGGTTGATGGTGAGGCCGTCGGTGGAGGTCGGCGTGCGGCATGACGGCGGGGACGTGGAGAACGGGACGGGGGTGGAGCTGGGAGGCGGACTGAGCCTGGCGGACCTGGGGATCGGGCTGGTGCTGAGCGGCACTGCCCGGGTGCTGGTGACGCACGAGGATCGGGGGTACCGGGAGTGGGGAGCGGCGGGGTCGCTGAGCTTCGATCCGGGCGCGCCGGGGCGCGGGCTTGCGGTGAAGGTGGACTCCTCCTACGGGGCGGCCGCCGGCGGGGTGGAGCAGCTCTGGTCGCAGGGCGCCGCCGATCTGGGTGGTGCGGCCGTTCCGGTCGGCCGCGTGGGCGCGCAGGTGGGCTACGGGGTGGCGCAGAGCGACTGGAGCGTGCGTCCGTACGCGGGCGTCGAGCTCGCCGGCGACTCGCCCGAGTGGCGGGTGGGCACCCGGTTCGGTCTGGGATCGCAGGACGTCACCGTCGAGGGCAGCGGCACCACAGGCTCCGCTGCCCTTGCGGACTCCAATCTCACCATCCAGTACTCCGCGCGCTGGTAGTCGGGGCGAAACGTCGGAAAGAAGCGGGATCGCAGGCTCGCTTCGGTTGCCCGGTCGGCCGAGGGCGCGTACTATCCGGGAAATCGAAGACACGCTTTCTCTGCACAACACCTTGACCGGCAAGGTGGAGCCGTTCGTGCCCCTGGTCGAAGGCAGGGTCGGGATGTACTGCTGCGGGCCGACGGTCTATCTCGACCAGCACCTGGGGAACCTGCGCACGTACCTGTTCGAGGACGTGCTGCGGCGCACCCTGGAAGACTGCGGCTACGAGGTCCGCCACGTCATGAACATCACCGACGTGGGCCATCTCACCGACGACGGCGACGAGGGCGAGGACAAGATGATCAAGAGCGCCCGCGCCCGGGGCCTGTCGGTGGAGCAGATCGCCGAGCACTACACCGATCAGTTCTTCCGGGACTGCCGGGCGCTGAACATCACCACGCCGACGGTGGTGTGCAAGGCGACGGATCACATCCCGGACATGATCGCGCTGATCGAGCGCCTGGAGGAGCGTGGCCACACCTACCAGGCCGCCGGCAACGTCTTCTACGACATCTCCACGTTCCCGGGCTACGGCCAGATGGCTCGGCTCGACCTGGACGACCTGCAGGCCGGCGCCCGCATTGAGGTGGATGCCAGCAAGCGCGGACCGCACGACTTCGGCCTGTGGTTCACCAAGTCGAAGTTCGAGCGGCAGGCGATGCTGTGGGACTCTCCGTGGGGGACGGGCTATCCGGGCTGGCACATCGAGTGCAGCGCGATGTCGATGCGCTACCTGGGCGAGCGCTTCGACATCCATTGCGGCGGCGTCGACCATATCCCGGTGCATCACACCAATGAGATCGCCCAATCGGATGGAGCGACCGACGAACCGTGCGTGCGCTACTGGGTGCACGGTGAGTTCCTTCTGACCGAAGGCGCGCGCATGGCCAAGTCGGGCGGCAATATCGCCACCGTCTCGGACCTGGTCGAGCGCGGCTTCGAGCCGCTCGACTACCGCTACTTCTGCCTGGGCGCCCATTACCGCGACCAACACACCTTTTCGGCGCAGGGCATGGAGGCCGCCCGCGCTGCCCGCCGGCGCCTGCTCGTCCGCGTCGCCGAGCTCGCCGAGCGTGCCGCCGGTGCCGAGTCCCCGGGCACCGAGGAGGAGGCGGAGCGTGCCTGGCTGGACTTTCGCCGCCACGCGCGCGACGACCTGCACATGCCGCGCTGTCTGGCCGTGCTGTGGGGCCTGGTGAAGGAGCCGTGCGTGGGCGCGGCTGCCAAGCTGGACGTGCTGCGGCGCATGGACCGCATCCTGGCGATCGGCATGGAGGAGGCGGGCTCTCGCCGCACGGAGCTCGCGCCGGAGTTGCGCGACCTGGTCGCGCGGCGCTCCGCCGCCCGCGCGCAGCGGGACTTCGTCACCGCGGACTCGATTCGCGACGAGCTTGCCGCCCGCGGCGTGGTGCTGGAAGATCGGCCCGACGGGGTGCGCTGGCGGTACTCGAACGGCAGGAACCTGCCGAAGTTGTAACCAAGGGACCGGGATGTTGTTGTCTAACGATGTAGCGGGCCGCGATTTTGACGAAATCTACCGATCCCTGTTTCCCACCCTGTATCGGGTGGCCTACCGAATCTGCCTGGACCAGGGGGTGGCGGAAGATGTCTGCCAGGAGGCGTTCATGCGCTACCTGCGGCGACCGGCTCCGCTGCCCGACCTCGACCAGACCAAGTACTGGCTGCTGCGGGTGGTACGAAACCTCTCCCTCAACGTCGAGAAGCGCAAGAAGCGCGAGCTCCGCGCCAACCGCGACGTCACGCGCACTCCGCGGGGGACCCGGGAAGAAACGACCGATGACGACGTGCTGCGCTCCGAAACCCGGTCCGCGGTCCACGACGCCCTGGGCAAGTTGCCCGTCAACCTGCGGACCCCTCTCGTGATGCGCGAGTACGGAGGCTTGAGCTACCGCGAAATCGCCGGTGTGCTTCACCTCAGCGAGAGCAACGTAAAGGTGCGCGTGTTTCGCGCTCGGCAGCGCCTTGCCAAAATCCTCGATCCGAGCAGTCTGCATGTGTCCTGACGACGATGCGTCCTGCCGATAATGTGTCCTGACGACCATGTGCCCTGACGACCCTGTCCTGTCGAGCTTCCACGACCACGAGTTGCCGCCCGGAAGCGCCGAGCGCATCGAGGCCCATCTCGCCGGATGCGAGCACTGCCGGACGCGCCTGCGGCGTTTTCAGTCCGTGTCGCACCGGTTGATCGAGTGCGAGGAGCCCGACGTGGAAGAGGCGGCGATCCGGGTATGGAGACGGCTCGGCGCGCAGGCGCCGGCCTCCGCCGGGCGCCGTCGCGGTTCGCTGCGGCTGCCGATCGCGGCCGCGTCGGCGGCGTTGGCGGTCGCCTTCGTGTTCACCCTGGCGCTCGGGGACCGTCCGCCGGCCCTGAACGAGTGGGGGCGTGCCGCGTTGAGCCGGTTGGCTGCCGTCCCGGCGGACCCGGTGGCGCCATACGGCGCCGAGCGCGCGGTGGTGATGGAACTGACGCTCCCGAGTACCAGCGAGTTTCAACTCTTCGGCGCGCCGAAGATTCTGCACGAGGTCGAGCTGCAGCCGTCTGCGTCGGCGGCGTTCGGCGACTCCGCCACGATGGAGGTGAACCTGCCACCCGGGAGCTATCGGCTGATCGGATCGCCGGTCATCGTGCATGAAGGCGAGCTGCACCAGGGCGAACGTGAGACGACCACCCCATAGGCGCCGGGGGCTCCGCTCCCTGATCTGCTCCCTGCTGATGGCGGTCGCGGCCGGCGGCACGCCGCTCGCCGCGCAGAGTGCTCCCGCCGATGCGAGCGGGTCGGGTTCAGCGCTGCCGGACGCGTTGCTGGAGGAGTTTGCTGATCGCCCGCTGGAGATTCGCCTGGCACTCAGTCTGGTCACGCTGGACGGCAGAATCATCATGAAGCTGGATCAGTCGACTCCCACCAGGCCCAGGCAGGCGGTCGGAGCCACCCTGGAGCAGACAGACCGGCTGAAAGTGGAGGCGCTGTTCACGCCGGTGTGGATCACCGCGGCCGAGCTCACGCTGCACGTCCAGCTCCAGATCTGGGAGGCCGACCCGGCAGGCGCCTACGGGAGTGAGCCGGTGGCAAGCGCCTACCGCGCCATGCCCGTGGCGCTCGGCGATCACGTGCTGTTGTTCCCCCTCGGCGGCGAGGACCAGTTGCAGGGCAACACCAGGCGGTTCCACTTCAGGGCCGATGCCTTTCCGGTCGATCCGCCCCAGCACAACGACGCGGAGGAGGACGGACCGGTGGCCGTGGTGATCGTGATGGCGGTCCAGGTGGACCTCTACGAAGAGAACGAGGTCCCGCAGCAGCAGAACGCCGTTTTCTGAGCACCGCCGGGTGCTCAGCATGCGACCGGGCCCCGGCGTCGCCCGCGCGATGGCGGCCCTGCTCCTGGTGGCTGCTGCGTCCTTCGCGATCTCCAGGTTCGCGACGCCGTCGCCGCGGCTGCATGCGCTGGCGCCTCAGGTGACGACCCCCGGACGGGTCGTCAGTCTGCAGGGACGCTTTTTCGGCCGCGAGCGCGGTACCAGCGCCGTATCCTTCGCCGGCGGGGAGCCGCGCACGAGCGCGTATCGCTCCTGGTCGGACGAGCGCATCGTGGTCGTCGTGCCCGCGTCGTTCGCAAGCGGGCTCGTGCGCGTGGTAACCCCGGCCGGAGCCAGCAACGGGATCCTGCTGACCCACCGCGACGATCTTCCGAGCCCGGTTGCCGACAGTCGGCAGCCCGGGAGCCCTCCTGTCGTCAGGGAGGTGAGCCCGTCCGCCGCCGCGGTCGGCGAGCACATCACCATCAGCGGCGCCGGGTTTGGGGCTTCGCCCGGCGCGGTGCGCTTCACTGCGGCGGCGGGCGGCGAGGGGGCGGCGCGGCCGAACCCCGTAATCGAAAGCTCATCGGTCGACCTGGACCACGTTCGCTGGAGCGATCGCCTGATCGTGGTGCGGGTGCCCGCGGGCGTGCGCTCGGGAGAGGTGTCGGTCCGTAACGGAACCGGACAGAGCGCCGCCCACGAGTTCGAGGTCCGCAGCGAGGTGGGGACCGTTCGCTATCTCGACCCGCGCGGCTACGCGGCGACGTACGCGGTCAGCATCGCCGCGGCGGGCGCCGCCGGCGGCGGCGAGCTCTATCTCTGGATCCCCGCGATCCCGGAGACGTCGGCGCAGCGGCACCTGGCCGAGCCCTCGGTCAACGAGCGGCCGATTCAGCGGGACCCTGCGGGCGTCGGGCTGTTCCGGTTCCACGATCCGGTCTCCGGCGTGAGTCGCGAAGTGCGGAGCGACTACCGGATACGGCGCTACGCGATTCAGACGGCCATCGAGCCGTCGTCCGTGCGAGGATACCGCACGGACAGCGCCTTCCATGAGCGCTTCACCGGCGGCGACGCGGTCGTCCCGTCCGGCGGGAATCTGCCGGCGATCGCCGAGCGAGCCATGCGGGGCTACGTCAATCCGCTGTGGCGAGCCCGCCTGACGTTCGACTACGTGGTCGCCCGGCTGCAGCCCGTTGCCGCGGCAGGCGCCCGCATCGCGCCTGCCGGCGCGGGACCCATGCAGGTCGTGGCCGCGGCGATCGACGAACGCAGGGCCGCGCCGTACGAGTACGCGCTCACGTTCAGCGCCGTGGCCCGCGCTGCGGGCATCCCCGCACGCCCCGTGGCGGGATACCTGATAGACGACAGCGCAAGGGCGGTCCCGCACTACTGGGCGGAGTTCTTTCTGGAGGACTTCGGCTGGGTGCCCGTGGACCCGGCGATGGAAGCCGGTGCATCTCTTCCGGCCCGGCCTGCGGACGACGCGGCGGTCGACCCGTGGTTCGGCAGGCTGGACAGCCGCAGGATCGTGATTGCCAAGGGGATCTCCGATCCGCAGCCGATCGCGCGTGCGCGGCGCTTCCAGCGGCCGGAGGTCCCCGGGTTGCAGACCGCGCACGAAGACGTGGTGGGTGCGACCTCCGAATACCGGACGAACTGGCTGGGGCTTACCGTCACGGACCGTTTCTGAACCCCGCTGCCGACAGGTCAGGCGCCGACCGGAATCGAACCGGTGCATAAAGGTTTTGCAGACCTCTCCCTTACCACTTGGGTACGGCGCCGGGTTGCGTGCTACATCATAGTGCGCATGGAGCGGCTGCGTGTCGATGCCCTGGAAACCGCGGAGGGGCCCGCCGCATAGGCCGAGCGCAACTCCCGCCTCATCACCTTGTTGGAGGCGGTCCGCGGCAGCGCGTCGACCAGGCAGACCTCCGAGATCTTGAACAGGGGATTGAGCCGTTCGCCAAGGGCGCGCTGCAGTGACGGGAGGGGGTCCGTCAGCGCCCGGGTCGGAACCGCGAAGACCACCAGGCGATCGGGCCCGCCGTGGCGGTCCGCAACCGCCACGGCCGCGCATTCGCCGATGCCTTCCACGCGCGACAGGGCGCGCTCGATCTCTGCGGAGGACACCTTGATCCCCGACAGGTTCATCGTGTCGTCGACACGGCCGAGGGCGCGGTAGTAGCCCCCCGGCAGCCGCTGCATGTGATCGCCGTGGCGGCGCAGCGGCCGGCCGTCGGCGATCGGCGTATCGGCCAGGTACACGTCGTGGTGATCGTCGTTGAGCAGCTCGGTGGACAAGCCGACCGATGGCGGCACCAGGAACAGCTCGCCGTCGGTCGCCGGTCGCCCGTGCTCGTCCCGGATGGCCAGGTCCAGCCCGAACGCCGGAGTCGTGAACGTCGCCGGCGCGGCCGGCTGATCCATCGTCGCCGAGACGTATCCGCCTCCGATCTCCGTGCCTCCGCAGTACTCGATGACCGGTCGGTAGCCCGCGAGTGCCATCAGGTAGAGCTGGTCCTCGGGGTCCGAGCACTCACCCGTCGAGCTGAAGCGGCGTATGCGGCTCCAGTCGATTCCCTCCATGCAGCCGGATTGGCGCCAGATGCGCACCAGCGTCGGCACGAGTCCGAGCATGGTGACGCCCGCGTCCCGCACGAACCTGCCGAAGTCCGCTCCCTTCGGGCCCGGATGGTACAGGGCGATCGTCGCCTGGTTGAGGAGCGCGGCGTAGATCAGCCACGGTCCCATCATCCACCCCAGGCTCGTCGGCCATGCCAGCACGTCGTCAGGCCGGACGTCATGCAGCAACATGGCGTCCGTCGCGCACTTGATCGGGGTCAGATGGGTCCACGGGATGGCCTTGGGCTCGCCGGTGGTGCCGGAGGAGAACAGAATGTTCGTGTGGGCGCAGGCGTCACGCGCGACCGCGGCGGCCGGGGTGGCGGACGCGACCTGTTCCCAGGGGATGTCCCGGGCTCGGGGCCGGTGCCCGCGCGGGAACTCGCCGATGACGATGGCGTCCAGGTCGGGAGCGGCGTCCAGGAGTCGCTCATAGGTGCGGGTGGCGACGATCGCCAGCGAGGTATCGGTGATGCGCAATCGGACCGCCACCTGCGGCGCGGCGAAGCTGTCGGCAATCGAAACCGCCGTGCAGCCGGCCAGGATCACCCCCAGGTAGGCGGCGACTGCCTCCGCCGTCATCGGCAGATAGAGCGCCACGCGGGCGCCCGGTCGCAGCCCGCGTTCGCGGCAGTGACCGGCCACCGCGTACGCCAGCCGCGCCAGATCGGCCCGGCTCATCCCGTCCAGCGGTCCGTCCTTGCTCGTGCGGTAGACGATCGCCAGCCGGTCTCCGGCCGACCCCGGCTCGAGGCAGTTCTCGGCGATGTTCAGCCGCGCATCGGGAAACCACCGGCCGTCGCGCCATGCCGGCCCCGCATCGCCGTGGAAACCGATCCGGAGGTGCTCGCACATCAACTCCCAGAACTCGGTGCGATGCTCGATCGACCAGCGGTGCAAAGCGGCGATGTGGTCGACGCCGACGCGCCGCGCCAGCCTGCGTACGTTGGTGTCTCCGGACCCCATCTCCGGCAGCCACGCCGGCGCCGGCGGCAGGTCCGGGTCGCGGTCCGAATATGCGGCAGCGAAGCACAGCCGGTGCACGGCGAAGGGGATGCGAGTGAGCGGCAACGGCTCGGCCAGCACTTCACGGACCATCCGCTGCCAGCGCCGCTCTCCGGTCGGCTCGACCGCGCAGCGCTCGATGTTCTCCGCCAGCGCGACCGCATCATCGACTCCGAGCGCGGTCAACCTCGGAAGGACCGCGGGCTTGGGCGTCCTCTGTGCCTCCATCCGCAACCGTGACGAGTCTGCCGAGCCGGCCGCGTGCGGCGCAAGTCCGGGCGGTTCCCCTCAGGCTGCGTTCGGCATACGATGCGGGCCCGGATCCGTCCGTTTCATCGCTCACCGGTTGCCGCAGGTTGCGTGTGCCGGCCCGGAGCGGTACTCTGTATCCAGCCATGGTGCAGCGCCTGACTCCGGAGGGGGCGTTGGCGCCCGAGTGTCACGACGACCCGGGCATGACCGACCAGCAGCTCCTGTACGCGTTTCAGGTGATGATCCAGTCACGCGCCATCGACGAGTGGGCGGTCAGTCTCACCCGGCAGGGCAGGCTGCTTCCCTATCCGCCTGCCGTCGGCCAGGAGGCCAACAGCGTCGGCGGGGCCATGGCGCTGCGCGACGACGACTGGATCGTCCACGCCTACCGGGAGCTCGGCGCCCTGCTGGTGCGCGGCCTGCCGATCACCACCCACTTCCAGTACTGGTACGGCGTCGAGGACGGAAGCCGGCTGGACATCGATCGCTACCACCTGGCCCCGGTCGCCATCCCGATCGGCTCTCAGCTCCCGCATGCCGTGGGCCTCGCCTTTGCCGAACGGCACCTGGGACGCGACCGCGTGGTGCTCTGCTACTGCGGCGACGGCGCCACGTCACAGGGAGACTTCCACGAGTCGCTCACCTTCGCCGGGGTGTGGAACACGCCGACCGTGTTCTACGTTCAGAACAACCAGTACGCGCTTTCGACGCCGCGCGACACGCAGTGCGCGTCGCCGTCGCTGGCGGCGAAGGCCGAGGGCTACGGTTTCTCCGGCGTGCAGGTGGACGGCAACGACATCACCGCCGTCTACCAGGTGGTGCGCGAGGCGGTGCGCCGCGCGCGGGCGGGTGACGGGCCGACGCTGATCGAAGGAATCACCTACCGGGTGGGGGCGCACACGACCACGGACGACCCGACCCGCTACCGCACCCGCGAGGAGGAGCGGACGTGGGAGCGTCACGATCCCATCAGACGCGTGCAACGGCTGTTGATGGAACGGGGACTGCTGACGGAGTCGGAAACGCGGGCATTGGTGGCGGACGCGCGGACCAGGGCCCGGAAGGCCTTCGAAGCGGTCGAGTCGGACCCCGATCCCGACCTGGAAGCCGGCTTCCGCCACACGTTCGCGGAGGCTCCCCCGCTCCTGCAGCAGCAGCTCGCGCGGCTGCGCGAACTGCGCGGCGACCGATGAGAGGCCGTCGATGAGAGAACGGCGATGAGGCCGGCCAACCTGGTCTCCTCCATCAACGACGGGCTGCGCACCGAAATGCGCCTCGACGAGCGGGTGATCACCTTCGGGGAGGACATCGGCGTCAACGGCGGCGTGTTCCGCGCCACCACGGGCCTGCAGGAGGAATTCGGCGCTTCCCGCTGCTTCGACACGCCGCTGGCCGAGAGCGTTGCCGTGGGCAGCGCGCTGGGGATGGCGGCGGCAGGGCTGCGCCCGGTGGTGGAGATTCAGTTCAGCGGGTTCATCTGGACGGCGTTCAACCAGATCATCAACCACGTGGCACGCATCCGGACCCGTACGCAGGGGGCTTTTACCGCACCGATGGTGATCCGGATGCCGTACGGCGGCGGCGTGCGCGCGCTGGAGCACCACAGCGAGAGCATGGAGGCGATCCTCGCGCATGTTCCCGGCATCAAGGTGGTGATCCCGTCCACCCCTCATGACGCGAAGGGCCTGCTGATCGCCGCGATCCGGGATCCCGACCCGGTGATCTTCATGGAGCCCAAGCGCGTCTACCAGGCGCCCAGACAGGAGATCCCCGAAGGCGACTTCGTCATCCCGCTGGGGACCGCTCGGGTCGTGGTGTCCGGCGCCGACCTGACCATCGTCTCCTACGGCGCCCAGATGAAGGAGGCGGTCGCCGCGGCGCGGCAACTCGACGGCGAAGCCTCGGCGGAGGTGATCGACCTGCGGACGATCTATCCTCCCGACCTCGCGACGGTGGTGGAGTCGGTGCGGAAGACCGGCCGGCTGCTGGTCGTGCACGAAGGTCCGCGCTCGTACGGCGTCGGCGCGGAGTTGACCGCGACCGTCGCGGAGCAGGCGTTCCTGCACCTCGAGGCGCCGCCGGCGAGGCTGACGGGCAGCGACATCATCGTGCCGCTGCCCCGCCACGAGCGGCACTACCTGATCGGCGTCGCCGACATCGTCAGCGCGGCACGGCGGCTGCTGAGCTATTGAGGCGGGTGAGGGAGATGTACGAGTTCAAGTTCCCGGACATCGGCGAGGGGCTGCACGAAGGCAAGATCCTCGAGCTGAAGCTGCAGCCGGGCGATGCGGTGGAGGAAGGCGATATCCTCGCCATCGTCGAGACCGACAAGGTGGTGGCGGAGATTCCGTCGCCGAAAACCGGGGTGGTACGCCGTTTCGGATCCGCCGCCGGGCAGGTCATCAAGGTCGGCGACCCGTTTGCCTACATAGAGGTGGACGGCGAGGAGAACGGCGCCGAGCCGGCGGAGACCGCCGAGCGCACGGACGGCGACGGGATGCGGCCGCCGGAGGGGGCAACCGTCGTCGGCCGGCTGGACGCCGGCTCCGACCTGCTCCCCCCCAGCGACGAGGCGCCGCCGGCCGCCGTGGGTGACGACGGATCGCCGCCGCCCTCGGCCGGGCGTCCACCGCAGCCTGCGCGCCGCCGCGCCGCCGGCGCTGCGCTGGCGACCCCGGCTGCACGCCGTCTGGCGCGTGACCTGAGCGTCGATCTCGGCACCGTCGAGGGGACCGGCGAGGGCGGACGCATCAGCAAGGACGACATCTACCGGGCGGCGGAGAACCCGGCGGCCGAGAGCCAGGCGGCCCAAAACCAGGCGGCGTTGCCGGTAGCCGCGCCGCCGGCGCTCGACAAGGACGCGTTCGGCTTCCCGCTGACCGACGATCCGCTCACCCGGCCGGTGGACCTGCCGGCCGGGCAGCGGGTGGAGCTGACCATCCTGCGCAAGACCATCGCCCGCAACATGGAGGTCAGCCGAAGGATACCCACGGCGATCGTCCATGACCTGGGCGAGGTCGACGACCTGGTCGAGTTGCGCGCGAAGGCCAATCGCAACCGCACGACGCACCTCAGCTACCAGCCGTTCTTCATGAAGGCGCTCGCCACCGCCCTGCGTGAGGTCCCGGTCCTGAACGCCACCTACGACGCGGTTTCCCAGGAAGTGACCGTGTACCGCGAGGTCAACGTCGGCTTCGCGGTCAATACCGAGGCGGGCGTGCTGCTGCCGGTGATCCGCAACGTCGAGTCCAGCACGATCCTGACCCTCGACGGGCAGATGAAGCAGCTCGTCGCCGCGGCCCGCAACCGCTCGCTGGCGGCCGAAGACCTGCGCGGCGGCACGATCGCCCTGACCAACTTCGGACCGTTCGGCGGCTTGTGGGCGGCGCCGATGATCTTCCCGCCGCAGGTCGCGATCCTGGGCATAGGCCGCATCCATCAGGCGCCGCGCGTGGCTGCCGGAGGCGCGATCGAGGCGCGTGTGGTGTTGCCGGTGTCGCTCGCGTTCGACCATCGGGTGGTGGACGGCGTGCCGGCGGCTACCTTCGTGTCGCGCTTCCTGGAGCTCCTGTGCTCGCCGCAGGAGTTGATGGTATCTATGTAAAGCCGGCCCAGGTGAGCACCCCACGGGCACGGGAACCGCGCTCGACGACCCCGTGGGGGGCTCCGATCCATCGGCTTGACCTCACCACGTCGACGATGGACGCGGCCGCCGGGCTGATCGCTGCGTGCCCGGCGCACGGAACCGCCATCACCGCCGAGCGTCAGAGCGCCGGGCGCGGCCGCAATCCGGGGAGCCGCTGGCGGTCGCAACGGGGGGCGAACCTGCTGCTGACGCTCATGCTGCACCAGGACCGGACGGCGGCGGAGCCGTCCACGGTGCCGCTCCGCGTCGGCTGCGCGCTGGCCGAGGTGGCCGCTGCGCGGGGCCTTTCGCCGTCCATCAAGTGGCCGAATGACCTGCTCGTCGGCGGGCGCAAGCTGGCGGGGGTGCTGTGCGCGGCCACTCGCGGATGGCTGCTGGTCGGCGTCGGCATGAATGGCAACCAGCGGTCGTTTCCGCCGGATGCGGGGGACGCCACGTCGCTGGCGTTGTGCTTGGGCCGCAGCATCGACCGCGCACGGCTGGAGAGGGACGTGCTGGCGGCGATGCATCGCCTGCTGGATGCCGACGACTGGCTCGACCGGCTTCGCGGGCGGCTCGCCGGGGTCGGGGGCCCCGCACGGGTCGAGCGGGACGGCGGTGCCATGACCGGCGTGCTGCTCGGAGTCGACCGGCACGGCGCGCTGCGGCTTCGTACCGGCGCCGGGTCAGGCCCGGTCAGACGCGTGGTGAGCGGCGCACTCACGTTGGGAGCCGCGTTCGAGGGCCCCCGGACAGAAAATTGACCACAGATGTTGGCGCCGGCGGCCGGAGTTGTTATCTTGGCGTCAACTATCCCAAATCACATAACTCTTCAAAAGGGTGATCCATGGCTAAGCAACTGCAGTTCGACGAATCGGCGCGCAAGGAGCTGCTCGCAGGTGTCACGAAGCTCTCCAACGCCGTCAAGGTGACGTTGGGCCCCAAGGGCCGCAACGTCGTTCTGGACAAGAAATTCGGCGCTCCGACGATGACCAATGACGGGGTCACGATCGCCAAGGAGATCGAGCTCGAGGACCCGTTCGAGAACATGGGCGCGCAGCTCCTCAAGGAAGCGGCGACCAAGACCGACGACGTGGCCGGCGACGGCACCACCACGGCGACCGTCCTTGCCTACTCGATGATCAAGGAAGGGCTCAAGTCGGTCGCGGCCGGCATCAACCCGATGGACATCAAGCGCGGCGTGGCCGTCGCCGTCGACCAGGCGGTGGATCACATCAAGGCCTCCGC
This sequence comes from Spirochaetia bacterium, assembly GCA_965208175.1. GTDB lineage: Bacteria > Spirochaetota > Spirochaetia > SZUA-6 > Bin103 > CATQHW01. Next base: position 75,393 of record CBDBOG010000004.1, read on the forward strand.
CAAGGACATCAATGAGAAGGAGGAGATCTCGCAGGTCGCCGCCATCTCAGCCAACAACGACCCGGCGGTCGGCGAGCTGATCGCCAACGCGATGGAAAAGGTCGGCAAGGACGGCGTCATCACGGTCGAGGAGTCCAAGTCGATGGAGACCAACCTCGAGGTCGTCGAGGGCATGCAGTTCGACCGCGGTTTCCTGTCGCCGTACTTCGTCACCAACCGCGACACCCAGGAGGCCGTGCTGGAGAACCCGTACGTGCTGATCCACGACAAGAAAATCTCCAGCATGAAGGACCTGCTGCCGCTGCTGGAGAAGCTGGCGCAGTCGGGCAAGCCGTTGCTGCTCATCGCCGAGGACATCGAGGGTGAGGCGCTGGCCACCCTGGTGGTCAACAACCTGCGCGGCACGCTCAACGCGTGCGCGGTGAAGGCCCCCGGATTCGGCGACCGCCGCAAGGCGATGCTCGAGGACATCGCCATCCTCACCGGCGGCCAGGTCGTGGCCGAAGAGCTGGGCCTGAAGCTGGAGAACACCGAGCTCGAGCAGCTCGGCACGGCGAAGAGCATCAAGGTCGAGAAGGAGAACACGACCATCATCGAGGGCGGCGGCAAGCAGGGCGACATCACCGACCGCATCGCCCAGATCAAGGTGCAGATCGACGAGACCACCTCCGACTACGACAAGGAGAAGCTCCAGGAGCGCCTGGCCAAGCTGGCCGGCGGCGTTGCCGTGGTGAACGTCGGCGCCGCAACCGAGGTCGAGCTCAAGGAGAAGAAGCACCGGGTCGAGGACGGCCTGTCCGCCACCCGCGCCGCCATCGAGGAGGGCGTGATTCCGGGCGGCGGCTCCACGTTGGTGCAGGCGGCCGGCAAGCTGGGCGAACGGGACCTGGAAGACCTCAACGAAGCGCAGCGCGTCGGCTTCAAGATCGTGCAGCGTGCGCTGGAGGAGCCGATCCGCCAGATCGCCGTGAACGCCGGGCTGGACGGCTCGATCGTCGTCGAGCGCGCCAAGAACGAAGCGGCGGGCATCGGCTACGACGCCCAGTCCATGGAGTGGTGCGACATGTCCGGCGCCGGGATCATCGATCCGGCGAAGGTGACCCGGTCGGCGCTCACGAACGCGGCGTCGATCGCGGGCCTGTTGCTCACCACCGAGTGCACGATCACGGATCTGCCGGAGAAGAAAGATGCTGCGCCCGCGGGACCTCCGGGCGGCCCGGGCGGTGACATGGGAGGCATGGGTTACTAAGCGGCAGGGCTACTAAGAGACAGGATTGCCGAGAGGCAGGATTTCCACATCAGAACGCCGGGAATTTCCGATCGTTCTGAAGAGGCCTCACGTCCGCGCTGTGCGGGCGTGAGGCCTGTCTCGTCTGCGTCATGAAGCTGTTGGTGCGAAAGCGGAACCCGCGCGGGCTCTCGCGTGCGGACTTCATGTTCACCATCGGCTACCGGGGCAGCGTGGCCATCGTCGACCGCGCTGCGCGGCGCCGCGGTGCGCGGCTGTCCGGCGAACGGCTGCTTGAACGCGGGCTGTACAAGGCGGCGCTGTGCGCTGCGGAGTTCGATGGAGACGCCGCGGCTCAGGAGGCCGTGCTGAGCTCCTACAACGCAAAGGCGGTCGCTCCGGTGACCGGTGTGGACCAGCTTCGTGCCCGGTTCGGCGTGTTCGGCGTGCCCGACTCCGTGACGGGCGTCGAGCGGGTTTGACCATGGGGCTCGGAGGACGGGTGGCTCGGAGATGGGTGGGATCGGAGTGGGCAGGTCGACCGGCGGGTGGCCGCCGCGGTTGTGCCTGCGCCCTCGGCGTGATAGCTTCCGGCGTCGGTGAGCGACGATCACTCCCGGCTTGCCGACGGCCGTTAGGAAACCATACGGAACTCTAAGGAACTCGCTGCATGCAACCCAACGACCCTATTATCGGGCTGATTCTGCCGTTCGCCGCCATCTTTCTGATCTTCTACTTCCTGGTGCTCCGTCCACAGAGCAAGAAGCGCAAGGACACCAAGGTGTACCTGGAAAGCCTTAAGAAGGGGGACAAGGTGGTTACGATCGGCGGGATGCACGGGGTGATAACCGCCATCCGCGAGGATGCCGGTACGCTGACGCTGAAGGTGGACGACGATACGAAGATCGAATTCGACAAAGCGGCCGTCCGGTCACCGGACAACACCGATTCCAGGTAGCACCGCCGGACGTTCTCCGGCGCTCTCTCCCACGGTAACGCAGAACTGATGAGCAAACGCCTCCGTCTCGGGATCATCCTGGTGTTCGTCGGGATCGCCGTGGCCTTCCTGATGCCGACCATCCGCTGGCACGTGCTCCTCCCGGAAGACGAGCGGCAACTTGCCACCTCGTCGCGCGAGCAGATCCGCATCGTGTCGCAGCAACGGGCCGGCGCCGATCTGCAGCGGCTGCTGACGCTCGTCGACGCCGATCCCGGATCATCGGTACCGGAGGACCTGGGCTTCCTGCGCGGCCCCGCGCGGGATCAGTACCGGTTCGAAGGGCGGTCGGTGCCGTCTCCGTGGACGGTGCAGGCGCTCCTCGACGGATTCGGAAGCCAGGCGACGCTGCTGGGCGCACTGGAGTCCGATCACCGCCAGCGGTTGCTGGACCTCAAGGAGCTGACGACCCGCAGCCTGCAACTCGGACTGGACCTGCAGGGCGGCATGTACGTGCTGATCGAGCCGGACTTCGAGGAGCTGGCGAACGAGCTGGGACCGCTCAGCGACGCCGACCGAAGGGATGCGCTCGACCGCGCCCTGGAGATACTCCTCAACCGCGTCGACCAGTTCGGACTGACCGAACCCTCGATCAACCGCGTGGCCGACGACCGGATCGTCGTCGAGTTGCCCGGCGCGCCGGACCCGGAACGGATGCGCAACTTCATCGTCGGCAAGGGCCGGCTGGGATTCCACCTGGTGGACCCGGACGGCCAGGCCGCGTTCGACGAGTACCAGCGCGCCAATCCCGGGAATTTCCTGGGCGCGGGCGGCGGCCTGCGCGATCCCGGCGTGTTGCCGGCGGGCACCGTGCTGCGCGGTGTCTACGAGAAGGACACTTACGGGGTGGATCAGCTCCTCGGCTACGCGGTCATCAAGGATCAGGAAGGGCTGTCGGGGGAATTCATCAACGACTCGCGGGTGGACCGCGATCCCCTCACCGGCCGCCCGGAGGTGTTGTTCTTCCTGAGCCCGGAAGGGGGCGACATCTTCTTCAACCTGACCCAGGAGAACGTGGGCGAGATCCTGGCGGTGGTGCTCGACGACCGCGTCAAGGCTCGCGCGCAGATATCCCAGGCGATTCGCCAGCAGGTGCGGGTCACCGGATTCACCCAGGGCGAGGCCGAAGACCTGGCGCTGGTGCTGCGTACGGGCTCGCTGCCGGTGCCGCTCGACATCGTCAGCCAGCAGCAGATCGGCGCGGGCCTGGGCGAAGACGCCATCCGCGCCAGTCTGCGGGCAGTCGCGGTGGGGGCCGTGCTGGTATTCCTGTTCATGGCGGCCTATTACCACGGCGCGGGATTGATCGCCGACCTGGTGCTCGCGCTCAACCTGTTCTTCGTCGTGTCGATCCTGTCCGTGCTGGGCTTCACGCTGACCCTGCCCAGCATCGCCGGCGTGATCCTGACGGTGGGCATGGCGGTGGACGCCAACGTGATCATCTTCGAGCGCATCAAGGAGGAGTTGCGTGCGGGCAAGTCGCCTGCCGCCGCGGTGCGGGCGGGCTTCGCCAAGGCATTCCGCGCGGTGCTGGACGCCAACATCACCACCTTCATCGCCGCGGTGGTCCTGTCGCAGATCGGCAGCGGCCCGATCCAGGGCTTCGCCGTGACCTTGTCGGTGGGCATCCTGTCCTCGATGTTCACCGCGCTGGTGGTGTCGCGGCTGATCTTCGACTTCATGATCGAGGTGCTGCGCGTGGAGCGCCTGAGCCTCGGCTGGGCCGGCGCGCGACGGAGTACGGCGTAATGCAGGTTGGCGGAGGGCGAGCGACGATCGAGTTCACCCGCCTCCGGGTGCCGATGATGATCCTGTCGCTCGTGGTCATCGTGGCCGGACTGGCGGTCACCGTTCAGCGTGGCTTCAATCTCTCGGTCGACTTGGCGGGCGGCCTGTCGCAGCAGATCCAGATCGCTCGTCCGGCGCTGATCGTGGAACTGCAGACGGGGACGGAGCTGGAGGTGGTGGTGCAGCAAACCACCGACCGGGTCCTGGTCCGCACCACCGACGTGCTCGGACAGACGCCTCTGGCCTTCGCCGACTACCCGTCGCTCGGGGAGATGGCCGACGCGTTCGCCGCGATAACGGGCGTCACGGCCGCCACGGCGCTGGAGCCGGGACTGGCCTCCGACGAACTCCTTGCCGAGAGCCCGCGGCCGCAGGACGGCCGCCTGGTTCTGCACGCGGGGGCGGACGGCGACGAGCCGCTGTCGATCGACGCGGTGCGCGCCGCGCTCTCCTCCCTGGAGAAGTTCCAGATCAAGACCATCGGGGCGCTGGCCGACCAGCAGTTCGTGATCCGCGTCGAGGTAGCGTCGGACGACGATACGGAGTTGCAGGCGGTCCAGGAGCGGGTGCGGGCGCTGCTGGCAGACGAATTCGGCGATGACAGCCTGATCGTCCGGTCCACCGATTTCGTCGGCAGGCGGTTCTCGCAGATCCTCAGCCAGCAGGCGGTGTGGCTGGTCGTGGTCGCGTTGCTGCTCATCATGGTGTACGTCGGCTTCCGCTTTCGCCCGGAGTACTCGGTCGCGGCGCTGGTGGCCGTCGCCCATGACGTGCTGGTGATGATCGGCGTTCTCGGCACCTTCCAGCTCGAGGTCTCCACCGCCACGATTGCGGCCCTGCTGACCATCGTCGGGTACTCCCTGAACGACACCATCGTCATCTTCGACCGCGTTCGCGAGAACGTGTCGCTCATGCGCGACACCGGCCTGCGCCGGGTGATCGACACGAGCATCACGCAGTCCCTGTCGCGCACCCTCATCACCTCCCTGACGACCCTGCTGGCCGTGGTCGCCATCTACGTCTTTGCGACCGGGCCGATCCAGACATTCGCCCTGGCCGTGATCATCGGCGTGATCGTCGGCACCTACTCGTCGATGTACATCGCGTCGCCGATCGTTCTGCTGCTGCAGCGCGGCCGGCGGCCGGCGGCCGGCGGCCGCGCCTCCTCCGCCTCAGCGCGGCCGACGCCGGACGAGCCAGGTCCGGAGCCGGGAAGGGCGCCCGCCGCGACCGCGGCGGCCACGGCAACCGACGCTCCGCCCCCCGCGGCTTCACCTCGGCCGTCGGGCCCGCGGGTGCAGCCGGTCAGCAAGCGGCGCAACAAGAAGCGTAAGGGCAAGTAGCTCGGAAGCTCGGCCGCTCAGGGCTTCGAATGCCGGGCCGCGCGGGTGAGCAGGACGAGCTTTTCCACAGCCGACGCCACCAGCACACCGGCGAGTGCGAGTTCCAGCAGGGTGCGCAGCACGGGCAGCATCCTCGCCGAAAGCACTGCCGGCGCCGCGAGCGCGGCCGCCAGCTCCGCCGCCAGCAGCACCATGCCGGCCGCAATCGACGCCTTTCCCAATCGGGTAGCCGACGGCAGCGGCCGCCGTGCCCACACCATCCAGGAGACCGCGACGGACTGGACGGTGAGCCGCGCGACCAGCACCGCGAACACCCACGGTGTGCCGATGCCGAAGATCAACAACAGGATCGCCGCCGTTCCCAGCAGCAGGTAGTCGGTGGAGGAGTCCAGGTAGGAGCCGATGCGCGTCACCTGGCCCCTGCGCCGTGCCAACGCGCCATCGGCCAGGTCGGTGAGCAGGACGACCGACAGCAGCGCGATCACCGGCCACACCGGAGCGGTCCCGTCGGCTGCGGCAATGATGAGCAGGACCACGGTGGGGATCGAGGTCAGCCGCGCGAGCGTGAGCACGTTCGAGGGGTTGATTCTCGATAGCACGGGCCCGTCGAGGAGCGCGAAGTCGCATCGGCGCTTCAGGAGCAGGAAGATCAGCGCGCCGGCCACCATCGTGTGCAGCAGGGCGTACGGGATCACGCCGGCCGTCACGCCGAGGTCGGCGGCAACCGCCACGATCGCCATCTGCAGAAGCCACAGGCTCAGGCACGTCGCGATGATGCTGAGCGTGAGTGCGTCCCAACCGCGGCGTGTCCCGATCGGATCGACGTACCAGTACAGGGACACGATCGACAGGACCGCCGCGGCGCCAACCAGGGGCACCGCCACGCGGCGTGCGTGCTCGGGCTCGACCAGCAGCACCACCAGCACCACGATCGCCGCGCCGGCCTGCAGGACGGTCTTGAGCTTGCCGATCGGCCGCGCTCCGGCGTCGATTCGCAGGCGCAGCAGTACCGGCCGGATGAGTCCGTGCATCGCCGCTTCGCGAGCCGCGATCAGCGCCGGCACCCAAGGCGGGAGCACCCCGCGAATCCCCAGACCCACGAAGATCGCCACGAACACCATCGCATCGGTGAGGGCGTCGGCCACCTTGCCGAACCTCGAAACGACAGCGAAGCGCCGCGCGACCGCGCCATCGAGATAGTCGGTCACCACGGCGACGCCCGCAAGGACCAGCGCAAGGCCGGCCCCGCCACCGACGTCGCCGGCAAGCGCGATCAGGATCAGCGGTGCCAGGGCGCCCCTGCTCAGGGTCAGCGCGTTGGCGGTGGTGCGGGCGATGTCCATGGGTGGTGTCGGAGGTGATTATGATCCGATGGTGGTCCCACACGCACGTCGATCTGAGGTATCATGTAACCGTCGAGAGTCGGGGCCTGTAGCTCAGGTGGTTAGAGCGCACGCCTGATAAGCGTGAGGTCGCTAGTTCGAGTCTAGCCAGGCCCAGGATGACTTTGAACCCGCTCGGCCGCCGGTTGCGTGCTGCCGGCGCGGCGGGCGATTGACCGGGGGTACGCGGTGTCCAAAACATACGTCGAGACCTCGTCCGACCTGTTGGCCGGGATCGACCGCATGGTCAAGGACGGCTTCTATCACGACCGCACCGAGGCGGTGAACGATGCCATTCAGCAACTGCTGAAGGCGTACAAGCTGTCGAAGCTGCACATGAAGGACGAGCGGCGTACGGAAGGAGCCGTCCTCTGACGGATGCATGACCGCGGCCGGCGGTCGGCCGTGTCAGGCAGAGCCGTGCCAGGCTCCGACCACCGGGATGCCCGCCGCATGGTGCACCGCCAGTTGCAGCGTCGCGGGATCACGGATCGGGGCGTGATCACGGCGATGAAGTGGATTCCGCGCCACCGTTTCGTCACGTTCGCTGCGCGCTGCGGCTGCTACGAGGATCATCCTGTGCCGATCGGCTTCGGACAGACCATGTCGCAGCCGTTCATCGTGGGCCTGATGACCGAGATGCTCGAGCTCACCGGCCGCGAGCGCATTCTGGAGGTTGGGACCGGCAGCGGCTATCAGACGGCGATCCTGGCTGAACTTGCCGGCCATGTGTGGTCGGTGGAGATCCTCCCGGCACTGCAGCATCGCGCCAGGAGGGTCCTGGCTGACCTGGGGTTCTCCAACGTCGAGTTTCGTATCGGCGACGGCCGGATGGGGTGGCCGGAGTCGGCTCCGTACGACCGTATCCTGGTTGCCGCGGCTTCCTCGTCGGTACCGCGACGGCTGGTCGAGCAGCTCGCGGACGGAGGCGTGCTGCTGATGCCGGTCGGGGAGCCCGACGGCTATCAGGTGATGACCACGATCCGTCGCCGCGGCAACGCGACGAAGACCACCCGCGGCGTGGACTGTCGATTCGTGCCGTTGCGCGCGAACACGGAGTCCGCAGCCGCGCCGGGACGGGAGTCCTGAGTGAACCGGGTTCCCTTGTTTCGGCCGACGGTTCGCCGCGACGAGATGGACAGCGTCCTCGGCTGCCTGGTCACCGATGAGATCGGCCCCGGGGACCGGGCCCGCGAGCTCGCCGCCGCGGTGGCGGGCGGGCTGGGCATGGCCGGCGGCATCGCGCTGGCGGACTACCGAATGGCGCTCGCATGTGCCCTCACGACCATCGATGTTCCGGGCGGATCGCGCGTGCTGTGCTCGGCGCTGGCTCCGCGTGCGCACCGGGACGCCGTGGAGGCGAGCGGCCTGATGCCGGTGGTGGTGGATGTAAGCGCCGACTCCGGCGTGATCGACCTCGACGCGGCGGACGAGGCTCGTGGGGGAGCGCGCGCGGCACTGCTGGACCATACCCTTGGATTCGTTCCCGACCTGACGCGCGTGGGCGGCTGGGATCTGCCGGTGATCGAGGACGTTACCTGCTCTCTGGGGGGGTACGATGGCGACGCGGCGCCGGGGCCTCGCGCTGACCTGGTGGTCGTTTCGTTGGCGGCAACCGCGCTGTTGACGGCGGCGGGAGGCGCGTTGTTGCTCTGCCGTACGAAATCCCTGCTCGCGTCCGCCCGGGAGGCGGCCGAGGACCGCTCCGAGCCGCTGGCTGACCTCAACGCCGCCCTGGCGCTCGCCCAGCTCAAACGCTATGACGGCGACATGCAGACGCGGCGCGGCATCCGGGACGCGTACCACGCGTCGATCACGCGCACCCGCCACCGCACGCTGAGCCTTCCCCCCGGCGCGGACGAGAACCTGCAGGTGCCGTTCTCCTATCCGGTGGTGGTCGCCGACGGCGCTCGTGACGTGCAGCGTTACGCGGCGCGAGCCCGCATCGACACCCGTTCGGCCTATGGAGATTCGATCGTCGCCGCAGGGGGCGCGACGAACGGCGCGGCCGCTGTCGTGCCCGACGAAGCCCCGGACGATGCGGACGCTGCCGGCGCGTGTCCTGCCGCCGACTCGCTGGCACGACGCTGCGTGCTGTTTCCGTTGTACCCGCTGCTCGGTGACGGGCAGGTCGAGGTCGTCGCCAAGGTGCTGGCGACGCTGCCGTAGTGATCGCCGGCACGGGACGTGAACGGTGGCGCGCGACGTGAACGTGACCCGAGCGCTTCTGGTGCACAAACCCGGCAATCCCGATGTGGAGTTCGTGGACGAAGTCGCCGACTACCTCCATCACAGATCGGTGCAGGCGGACCGGATCGAGGCCGATCCGCGCGCCCACTGCGCCGCGCCCCCGGACATCGCCCTGTCGCTCGGCGGCGACGGCACGCTGCTCACGTGCGCGCGGATCGTGGCGGAACTGGAGACGCCTATTCTGCCGGTCAATCTCGGGACCCTGGGGTTCATCACGGAGATCGCCAAGACGGAGTGGAAGGACGCGTTCGAGCGCTACCGCAGCGGATGGCTGGCGGTCAGCCCCCGCCTGATGGTGGTGGCGACCGTACTGCGGGCCGGTCGGGAGGTCGCGCGTCTGCCCGGACTCAACGATGCCGTCATCTCCACCGGCGGTACGCCCAAGATCACCCGGCTGCAGGTCGCGTTGTCCGGAACTGCGGTCGGCCGCTACCGCGCGGACGGGGTCATCCTTGCCACGCCGACCGGCTCCACGGCCTACTCGATGGCGGCCGGCGGTCCCATACTGCACCCGGAGATGCAGGCGCTGGTGCTCAACCCGGTCTGCCCGTTCACGCTCTCCAATCGCCCGCTCGTGGTTCCCGCCGACGAGGTCGTGGAGATCACGGTGGAAGAGCCGCAGCGCACCGAAGTCATGCTGACCGTTGACGGGCAGGAGCCGCTTCCGCTGCAACCGGGCGACCGCGTCGTGCTCAGGCGCTACGAGCATTCGGCGCTGATCATCCAGTCTGACCGGAGGAACTTCTACGAGGTGTTGCGGCACAAGCTGCACTGGGCGGGGGAGCCGGGTGCTTGAAGCGCTGCACATCCGCCACTATGCCCTGATCGACCGCCTCGACCTCACGTTCGGCCCCGGCCTCACCGCCATCACCGGCGAGACGGGGTCCGGCAAGTCGATCATCATCGGGGCGCTCGGAGTCGCCCTGGGCGCCCGCATGTCGGCCGAGGAAATCCGTTCGGGCTCCGACATCTGCGAAGTGACCGCGGTGTTCGATCCTCCGCAGGGCCGGGAGATCGACCGGTGGCTCCGCTCGCGTTCGATCGAGCTCGATGAGGAGTCCCTGTTCATGCGGCGGATCGCCCGGCGGGGAGGCCGCGGAACGGCGTTCGTCCAGTCGGTACCGGTACCGCTGGCGGACTACGCCGAGCTCGGACGCATGTTGCTGGCGATCCACGGACAGCATCAGCACCAGGGCCTGCTGTCGGCGGCGGAGCACCGCCGGCTACTGGACCGGTACGCCGACGTCGAGGAGCAGGTGGCTTCCATCGCGGCCGACACACGCCGTCTCACCGAGCTGGATCATCGTCTGGATCGAATGCGGTCCGATATGGAGCGCTCCGCGCACGAACGCGAGCTGCTGCAACACGCGGCAGCGGAGATCGCCGGTGCGGAGCTGCGCGACGGCGAGGAGCAGGAGTTGTCCGATCGCCAGCGTGTGCTCCGCAGCATGGAGCAGATCCAGCGGCTCCTGGCCGCCGCACGGACGGCGACCTCGGAGACACAGGGAGGCGCGGGCTCCGGTCTGCGCACCGCTCTGCAGGCGCTCGGCGAGCTGGCGGCCATCGAGGGCCGCTTCGCCGCGCTCGCGCGTCAGGTGGAGACCGCGCTCTACGAGGTCGAGGACATCACCGATGCACTCGGCAGGGCCGAGAGCGAAACGGTGGACCCCGGTGAGCTGCTTGCGCTGGAGGATCGGCTGGCGGCGATCCGCACCGTGATCCGCAAGTACGGCGGCACCGAAGCCGCTGCGCTGGCACACGCCGACGACTGTCAGCGCCGGCTCGACGGCTTGGCGTCGAGCGGGCAAGAGCTGTCCCGGTATCGCGAGCTGGCGGCCACGCTCGACCGGTCGCGGCGCGCGGCGGCTACCGCGCTGAGCGCCGCCCGAGAGCGCGCGGCGGCGGACCTGGCGCAGTCCGTGCAGGATCAGTTGCGCCAGCTCGGCATGCCGCAGGCCGGGTTTGGGATATCGGTGACTCCGCGCCCCGATGGGATCGGCGCGACGGGGGCTGATGTCGTGGAGTTTCTGCTCGAGTCAAATCCCGGTGAAGGTCTTGCCCCGTTGCGTTCGATGGCCGCCGGCGGCGAGTTGTCTCGGGTGATGCTTGCGCTCAACGCGGTGCCGGCCCGCGCCCGCGGAACGGCGGTGGTGGTGTTCGACGAAATCGACGCCGGCGTCGGCGGGCAGATCGGCGTGGCGATCGGCGAGCGCCTGCGCTGGCTGGCGGAGCGCCAACAGGTGCTGTGCATCACGCACCTGGCGACCGTGGCAGCACGCGCGGACACGCACGTCAGAATCGAGAAACGCACCTCCGCGGAACGCAGCTCGGTGGGCGCCGCCGTCGTCGACGACGCGGCGCGGGTCGATGAGCTGTCCCGTATGCTTGCGGGCGACCACACCGAGGGGGCCACATGGCAGCACGCTGCGCAGTTGCTGGAGACGGCGCGCCGCCACGTCGACTGACCGTCAGTCTCGCTGGCAGGTCAGCCTGGCCGCCCGGGGACCGGCTACAGGGACTGTTCCCCGCCGTCACCACCCGGCCGCTCGTCCAGCTCTTCTCCCGAGGAGTCCTCCACCAGCGTGAACGGCCGGATGCGCGAGCCCGAGTCCGCTGCGAACTCCTCGATCAGGGAGACGGTCTGGAACGGGATCATCAGGTGCGAGGCGTCCCCGAAGGTACGCCTGATCTCCTCCTCGGAGGGATTGATGATCAGCTTCTCGTCTTCCTTGAAGACGATACCCTTTATCGACACGAAGTACGGATGGGTGAGGTCCAGGCTCTCCGCTACCAACTGTACCTCTTTGTTCCGCCACCTGAAGTGCACTCGATATAGGGTCACGGGCTCTCTGCGTCGACGCTCGTCACAAGGTAAGGGCGCTTCCGCAACGGTGTCAAATCAGCCGCAGTCCGAACTCCATAACCCTACAAACGTTTACCATCAAAAAGCGATGACTCTCGGTTGAGACACTGGGAGCGGCCCATCGGCCGTTCAGCTGTTGACATGTGGTGGGGGCTCCCTACTATAGGGAAGTTCGTGGGAGAAAGTGGGAGATCGTGGAGGACCATCGGATGGTGGAGGTCCATCGGATGGCGGAGGACCATCGGAAACGGACCTTCGCGTCCCGGGAGCTAGAGGCGTGATTTCAGGCGAGTACCGATATGCGATGGACGAGAAGGGCCGCTTGATGGTGCCGGCGCCGATTCGCCGGTCCATAGCCGGCAACCTGGTCGTCCTGACGCGCGCGATCGACCGATGCCTGTGGCTCTTTGCTCCCGAGGAATGGAAGGCGGTGTCCGGAAAGCTGACCGGATCATCATCGCTGTTCCTGGCCAGGGACCGAATGCTGGGGCGCCGGTTCCTCGCTCCCGCGCAGGAGATCGAGATCGATCGGAGTGGGCGGATCGCCATCCCGCCAACCTTGCGCGACTACGCAGGACTGCACAAGGACTGCATCGTGCTCGGCATCAACAGTTACGTGGAGGTATGGGACGAGGAAGTCTACCGGGCCTATGAGCTGGAGACCGATGACCAGTACAAGGAGGCCGCCGAGGAGATCGGTGGCAGCATCACGCTCTGAATGGAAATCATGGCAGGGCCGATGATCCCGACGCACCGATTCACGTCCCGGTACTGCAACAGGCGGTGGTCGACTACCTGCGGCCGCCCCGCCCGTGCAGCACGTTCGTGGACGTCACGCTCGGCGAAGCCGGTCACGCCATCGCGATGCTCGAGCGCTATCCGGACATCGCCCTGCTCGGGTCCGATGCCGACGAAGCGCTGCTGGCGCGAAGCCGAGGCCGGCTGGCCGGGTATGCCGGCCGCTTCGAGCTGCGGCAGGCATGGTCCGACGAGGCGCTTGGGGATCTGGCCCCGGCCGCGGTGGATCTGATTCTCATGGACCTGGGAATGTGCCGGTTTCACATCGAGGGTGGCGCGCGTGGATTCTCGTTCCTGCGTGACGAGCCGCTGGACATGCGTTTCGATCCGCGCCGGGGCGTCTCCGCCGCCGACATCGTGAACCGCGACTCGCCGGACCGTCTGTGCGATCTGCTCGTTCGCTATGGCGGTGACCGGAACGCGCGTGCGAACGCTCTGGCGATCGAGCACGCTCGTTCGCGGCACAGAATCGAAACCACCTATCAGCTCGTGCGCGCGATCCTGGCGCGCACCCCATGGCGTGGCGGCAGCCGTCATCCGGCCACACAGGTGTTCCAGGCACTGCGCGTGGCCGTCAACGACGAGGTCGGGAGGTTGCGGCGTTCGCTCGACGCCGCCGCTTCCGCCCTGCGACCGGGCGGTCGCCTTGCGGTGATCGCCTTTCACTCGATCGACGACGGCATCGTCAAGCGGTATCCGGCCGGCAATCCTCTCCTGGTCGCGCTGCACCGGCGGCCGGAGACCCCGAGCGACGCCGAGGTGCGGGCCAATCCCGCGTCGCGCAGCGCCCGCCTGCGCGTGCTGGAGCGTGTGCGGTGACCATCGCGTCCGGGCGCCAACGGCTGCTCACGATATTCGTGGCGCTGATGATCCCGCTGGCGGTGCTGGTGACCACCTGGAGCGGGCTGCACCGGCATCTGCTGGCCGAGGAGTTGAAACAGCTCCAGCACGAGCAGACCGCGTGGCTGGAGCGAAACAAGCGGCTGCTGGCGTCGATCGCCATCTACCGCTCGCCGCAGCGCATCGCAGAGCTCGCGGGGCAGGAGCTGGGGCTGGCTCCGATCAGCGCCGAGCACGTGACCGTCGTCGAACCGGCGGCTCCGGCGGGCGGTCAGCCGTCCGGGACGGAGTCTTCATGAACTACACCGTGGACGAGATCGCCGGCATGCTGGGTGCCGGGGTCCGGGGCCGCGCCGAAGCCCGCGTGTCCCAGGTCATCGCGGACTCGCGGCTCGCTCGAGCGGGTTCCCTGTTCGTGGCTCTGCCGGGGCAGCATGCCGACGGTCACGAGTTCGTGCACGACGCGTTCCGGCGTGGAGCCACGGCGGCGCTGGTCCGCCAGGACCGGCACATCGAGCCGTCAGAGCACGGCACGCTGATCGCCGTCGACGATCCGCTGACCGCGCTGTATGACCTGGCGTGCGGCCACAGCGCGGTCCATCGCGCGGCGGTGCGCATCGCGGTCACGGGCAGCAGTGGCAAGACCACGACCAAGGAGATCCTGGGAGCGATACTGCACCGGGCCAGTCGCAGCCTGGTGTCGGAGGCGTCGTTCAACGCCGAGGTCGGCCTGCCGATGTCGGTGCTGCGAATGACCGGACAGGAGCGGTTCGCCGTGTTCGAGGTCGGCATCAACTCCATCGGCGAGATGGAGCGCTACGCCGCGCTGGCGCGGCCGGACCACGCGCTGATCACCAACATCGGCAGCGCACACGTCGGACGGCTCGGCAGTCGCCGCGACATCGCGCGCGAGAAGGGTGCGTTGCTGCGATCAGTCCCTGCGACCGGTTGCGTGTACCTGCGCGAGCAGGAGCCGGCGGCCGACCTGCTGCTGGCCGGGGTCTGCGCGCGGGTCATCAGGTATGGAGCGAATTCGACGATCGGGTACGAGCGAAGCGAGAATCTGGGGCTGGATGGCTGGTCCATCCATTGGGAGGGGCTCCAATTCCGCTTCTCTCTACCCGGTCGTCACAATCTCGACAACGCGCTGGCGGCGCTGACGGTGGCCGCGGAGCTGGGATTCGATCCCCCAACCGTCGCCGCCGGGATCGAGGCGGTACGGCCGGCTCCCGGTCGCCTGACCGTGCACCGGGGCCGCTGCACGGTCATCGATGACGGCTACAACGCCAACCCGGAGTCGGTGCGGGCGGCCCTGGCCCTGCTGGGCGACGAGGGGCTGGGCGAGGAGCGATCGCCCGCTCGTCGGGTGGTGGTTCTGGGACCGATGCTGGAGCTTGGCCGCTACGGTGCCCGCGCGCATCTCGATCTGGCGCAGCCGTTGATCGACGCCGGGATCGACATCCTGTGCTGCTTCGGGGCGGCCACCCGACCGCTCCGCGACGCGTTCGCCGACCAGATCGGCAGAGCGGACGCGGCGGACCGCGCCATCTGGACGGAAACCATCGAAGGGATCGACGGCCGGCTGCGTGCCATCGTGCGGGAAGGTGATCTGGTGCTGTTGAAGGCATCCCGAGCCTTCCGCATCGAACGGCTGCTCCCGACGCTGGACGTCGACACCTCAGACCCCACGGGCCGGTGCGATGGCTAACGG
Source organism: Spirochaetia bacterium (assembly GCA_965208175.1). Lineage (GTDB taxonomy): Bacteria > Spirochaetota > Spirochaetia > SZUA-6 > Bin103 > CATQHW01. The sequence continues at coordinate 90,593 of CBDBOG010000004.1, forward strand.
CGATGCGCCGGCGGGGCACCGCCGCACCGATCTCACGCTGATCGTCATCCTGATCACCCTCACCGGAATCGGACTGGGAGTGCTGCTGTCGGCTTCGCACTACCGCGCGCAGCACGTGTTCGGCGACTCGCTGTACTTCGTCAGGCGCCAGGCGCTGTTCATCCTGATCGGGACGATCGCGGCGGTCGTGGTCTCCCGGGTGGACGCAGGGGTCCTGGGGCGCCTGTCGATCCCGCTGCTCGCGCTGTCGGGCGTACTGATGGCGCTGACGCTGATCCCCGGCATCAGCGAACCGATACAGGGGGCGCGGCGCTGGCTGGTGGTGGCCGGCATCTCCTACGAACCGTCGGAGCTCGTCAAGTTCACGCTGGTGCTGTACCTGGCATCGATGCTGTCACGCAAGTACGACGCCAGAACCGACGCCGTCAATACGCTGCTGCCGCCGGTCATCGTGGTGTGCGTCTTCGCGGCGCTGATCTACCTGCAGAACGACTTCTCCACCGCTGCGCTGCTGATACTGGTCACCGGCATCATCTTCTTTATCGGTCGGGTGCAGTTCCGGTACTTCGTCGCCCTCGCGCTGGTGGGTGCACCGCTCGCGGCGATGATGATCTTTACGCGCGTCCATCGCGTCGAGCGGGTCATCGCGTTCTTCAATCCGGAGGCGGATCCGACGGGATTCGGCTACCAGGTGCTGGCGGCACGCCAGGCGCTCACGTCCGGGGGGTTGACCGGGCTCGGGCTCGGCCAGGGCGTCCGCAAGCTCGGCGATGTTCCGGAGATTCACTCCGACTTCGTGTTTGCGGTCGTGGGCGAGGAGACCGGACTGATCGGCGTCGCGATCGTGCTGGCCCTGTTCGTGGCGTTCGCCTCCCGCGGCTATCAGATCGCCGGCATGGCTCAGGATCGCTTCGACGCCTACCTGGCGTGCGGGATCACCACGTCCGTGACCGTGCAGGCATTCGCCAACATCGCCGTGGTCGCCGGCCTGCTGCCGGCAACCGGGATCCCGCTGCCGCTGTTCTCTCACGGAGGATCCGCGATGGTGATGACCCTGGTGATGGCAGGCGTGCTCTGCGGCATCAGCCGGCGTGCGGCAGGGGGCGCATCACTGGCGTCCGGCGCCGGACTGTCCGGCCGGGCGCGACCCGTGGGAGCGCGCGGTGCGTAGGGCCGCGCTGGCCGTGCTGCTGATCGGCGGCGTGGTGGTGGTGGGACTGCTGACCCAGTTCCTGTTCAGCAGCCTCATCGCCCCGCAGCTCCTGATCAGAAAGATCGTCGTCTACGGCGAGTTCCCGGTTTCGACCGTGGAATTGAAGCGCATCGCGGGGCTCGACGGTGACGATCACGTCTTCGATGTCGACACCCAGGCCATCGCCGAGCGGATCGCCGCCCACCCGATGGTCCGATCGGCATCGGTGCGAACCCGCATCCCGGGCACGCTGGAGATCACCGTGACCCGGCGCCAGCCGCTGGCGATGTCGCTGGCGACGATCGAGGGCCGCAGCGTGCCGGTGGTGTTCGACGCCAGCGGGGTCATCATGGAGGTCGATCCCGGCACGGCGCCGGAGTTGCCGATCGTGTCCGGGCTTCGCTTCGTCCAGCCGCCACGCCCGGGAGTCACGCTGCCGGACGAGCTGCTGCCGGCCGTCTCCGCTTTGGCCGCCGTCAGGGATGGTGACTCACGGCTGTACGGCCTGATCTCGGAAGTGGTGGTGACCACCACCGACACGGGTGCGCTCGACCTGTCGTTCTATCCCAGCATCTACCCGGTCTCGGTGCGGCTGGGCCCGCGCCTGGACATCGAGGTGATCAGGCATGCGCTCGTGGCGCTCGACGTGCTGGACGCCGACGGCGCGTCGCCCCTTCCCCGGGAGATCGACTTTCGTGGCGGAGAGGCGGTCTACGTCGAGCCGCCAGCGTCACGGTCGCAGGTAGCTGCTCCGTACGCGCGGTCGACGGATGCCTGAGGTGAGGGGGTAGCGTGGCACGGGAAGACGTGATCGTCGGGTTGGACATCGGCACCAGCAAGGTGTGCGCGATCATCGCGCAGATCGGGCACGAGGGCGGGCTCGAGATCATCGGCGTCGGCACCACCCCGTCGAGGGGACTGCGCCGCGGTGTGGTCATCAACATCGACGCCACCGTGCGCTCGCTCCTGAACGCCGTGGAGGCCGCCGAGATGATGTCCGGCCGGGAAGTTACGGGGACTTTCGCGGGCATCGCCGGCGGCCATATCGAGGGGATCAACTCGCGAGGGGTCGTCGCCGTCACGGGCAGGGACCGGGAAATCACGCGCGACGACGTGGAGCGCGTGATCGACGCCGCCAAGGCGATCGTCATACCCATGGACCGGGAGGTCGTCCACGTGATCCCGCAGGAGTTCACCGTCGACCAGCAGGACGGCATACGGGATCCGATCGGGATGATGGGCGTGCGGCTGGAGGCCGAGGTCCACATCATCACCGGCGCGGTTTCCTCGGCACAGAACATCATCCGCTGCATCAACCGCGCCGGCTTCAAGGCCGACGACATCGTCCTGGAGCCGCTGGCCGCCGCCGCGGCCGTGCTGAGCAGGGACGAGCAGGAGTTGGGCGTGCTGCTGGTCGACATCGGTGGCGGCACGACTGACACCCTCGCCTATCTGGACGGTGCACCGTACCTGACCAATGTTCTCGCGCTCGGCGGCGACCAGGTCACCAGCGACATCTCCATCATGCTGAAGACGCCCATGGAAGTGGCTGAGCGTCTCAAGCACGAGGCGGGGAGCTGCCATCCCGACGATCTGGACGACGACGAGGTCGAAGCCAGCATTCCGGGGGTGGGTGGCCGCCCGCCGCGGCCCATCAAGCGAAGTCGCCTGACGGAGATCATTCGGCCGCGCATGACCGAAGTGTTCGGGATGGTGAAGGATCAGTTGGACCGTGCCGGGTACCTCAAGCTGCTGAGCGGCGGCGTCGTGCTGACCGGCGGCGGCGCGCTGCTGCCCGGTGCGGCGGAGTTGGCGACCGACGTGTTGGGACTGCCGGCGCGGATCGGACATCCGAGGCCCATGGGCGGACTGGTGGAGGAGTACCGCAGCCCGCAGTTTGCGACGGGTGTCGGCCTGGTGATGTACGGCCACGGCAAGCGGCGCCCGGAACACTTCGACATGGATACCAGTGAAAGCGGCTACGACAGCGTCTGGGACCGCATGAAACGCTGGTTTCGCGAATTCATATGAATACTATATGATACCTGTGGTCATCGAAGGAGGGGACGATGACGATTGAGATACATGATGGGGAGCCGCGGTCTCTCACCGAGATCAAGGTTCTCGGAGTAGGAGGGGGCGGCAGCAACGCCGTCAACCGCATGATCGCTTCCGGACTGCGCAATGTGCGCTTCCTGGCGGTGAACACCGACCTGCAGGCGCTGGAGTTGAGCCGATCGGAGTTGAAGGTGCCGATCGGCTCGCGGCTGACCGCGGGGCTGGGGGCCGGCGGCGATCCCGAAATCGGCGAGAAGGCGGCGTTGGAGGATCAACAACGGCTCGAGGAGGTGCTCCGCGATGCCAACATGGTGTTCATCACCGCCGGCATGGGCGGCGGCACCGGTACCGGCGCCGCTCCCGTGATCGCACGCACGGCTCGGGAGGCCGACATCCTGACCGTCGGCGTCGTGACCAAGCCGTTCGAGTTCGAAGGCGCGCGAAAGATGGCGTTGGCCGAAGACGGGATCGAGCGCCTCCGCAAGGAAGTGGACACCCTGATCATCATTCCCAACCAGCAGTTGCTGCGGATCGTGGAGAAGAAGACCTCCATGAAGGAAGCGTTCTATCTCGCCGACGACGTGCTGCGCCAGGGGGTGCAGGGCATTTCCGACCTCATAACCGAGCCGGGCGAAATCAACATCGACTTCGCCGACGTGCGCACCGTGATGAAGGAAAAGGGCGATGCGTTGATGGGCGTCGGCGTGGGAACGGGGGAGAATCGCGCCGTGGACGCGGCGACCAACGCCATCAACAACCCGCTCCTGGAGCATGCCCGCATCGACGGGGCGCAGGGGATCCTGGTCAACGTGACCGGGGGCGAGGATCTGTGTCTCACCGAGTACGAGGACGTGCTCAAGATCATCACCGCCGCCTCCGACGAAGCGCTGGTGATCGCGGGGATGGCGACCAATCCGGACCTCAACGACGAGTTGCGCGTGACCGTGATCGCCACGGGCTTCAACCGGGAAGCCGAGCAGGCCGAGCCGGAGGAGGCATCCGACGACGAGGTCGACGTGTTCTCCTACGAGGAGTGGATGAGCCTGAACGGCGGCCGGGGAAGTCGCAATGGCGGGGCGCACCGGGGGCGCGCGGACGATGATCTGAACGTCCCGGCGGTGCTGCGGGAACAGCAGCGTGCTGCCCACCTCGAGTCCCGGCAGACCGAACCCTGAGCGAGCTCGACGCTGACTTCGGCGCGCATCTGAGCGCCGAGCTCGCGCTGGCCGCGACGAGCGTGGCCACGTACCGGCAGGAGTGCCGGACGTTCGAGTGCTTCTGCGTCGAGCGCGGCATCGCGATCGCGAACGCCCGCGCCGCCGACATCATCGACTACCTGATCGAGCGCCAGCGGGGCGGGATCGACGCTCGCACCGCGGCCAAGTCGGTCAGCGCGCTGCGAGCGCTGTATCGATTCCTGCAGGCGGAAGGGAGAGCTGCGGCGAATCCGGCCGCGTTGATCGATCCGCCGCGGCCGACGCGCAAGCTGCCTGCCGTCCTCAGCCCCTCCGACGTGGATCGCGTGCTGGCAGCCGTGGACACGAGCACGCCGTCCGGGCTGCGCGACCGGGCGCTGTTCGAGATGATCTATTCCTGTGGGCTGCGGGTCAGCGAGGCGGTGGCGCTGCAGGTGACCTCCCTGCATCAGGACCAGGGCTTCGTCACGGTATCCGGCAAGGGCGGACGTCAGCGCCTGGTGCCGCTGATGGGCGAGGCGCTCGACTGGATCCAGCGCTATCTGCAAGACGGCCGGCCGGTGCTGGCCGCGCATGCGGGAGAGGCGGCTCTGTTCCTCAACCGCTCGGGCCGCCGGCTCACACGCGCCGGCATGTGGAAGCGGTTCCAGGAGGCCGCCGTGAGGGCGGGGGTCGGCGGCAAGCTGCACGCACTGCGCCACTCGTTTGCCACCCACCTGCTGGGGGGAGGCGCCGATCTTCGTTCCGTGCAGGAACTGCTCGGTCACGCGGATATCACAACCACCCAGATCTACACCCACCTGGACGCCACCGATTTGCGCGACGCGCACCGCCGTCACCATCCGCGAGGGAGCGCCGGAACCTAAAGCACCGCGGACGTGCTGCCGTTTGTATGGTCGGAGGACGCAAGCGCGGTTGCAGGACGGGGAACGGGGTACGGGGACTGATGGACGCTTTCGGGAAGCGGCCGGCGATCTCCTCGTCGCCGCCCTGGCGATCGATCGCATCGGCTGCCTGAACGCGATGGAGAAGCTGCGCCTGCTCGATCGCGCCCCGGACGTGAGTGCCGTCTCGCGACTCACTCCCCGCATGGTGCGGGAGGTGTCGGCGCGCCGCCTGCGCGCCGTCCCGGAGGAGCCCGGCAGGCTCGTGGAGGCCGCGGCGCGGGAGCGATCGCGCTTGACGCAGCTTGGCGGAGGCTGCATGTTGTACGGCAGCAGGCGGTATCCGCCGCTGCTGACGGCGATTCACGATCCGCCGTTCCTGCTGTACTACCGTGGCCATCACCCTGAGCTTCTCGCGTCCGCCGATCACCTGTCGGTCGTCGGCACCCGTCGCCCGTCGGGGGCGGGCCGGCGCGCGGCGTTCGAGGTCGGATTCCAGGCCGCACGGCGGGGCGCGACCGTAGTGTCGGGGCTTGCGCGCGGCGTCGACACGGAGGCTCACCGGGGTTGCGTGGCCGCCGGCGGCCGCACGGTGGCGGTCCTGGGAACCGGCGTCGACACGATCTACCCGGCTTCGAGCGCATCGGTGGCGCGTTCCCTGATCGCCGCCGACGGCCTTCTCCTCTCCGAGTACCCGCTGGGCACGCAGCCGCGCCGGCATCATTTCCCGAGCCGGAACCGGATCATCAGCGGCCTGTCGACCACGCTCGTCGTGATCCAGGCGCCGGAGGGATCCGGAGCGCTGATCACGGCCGACCATGCTCTCGATCAGGGCCGGGAGGTGGTGGTGCATGACGCCGGCCTGGGTGACGCGCAGTGCTCAGCCGGCAGCGCCGCACTGGCGGCCGACGGCGCTCACGTCATCGAAACCGCCGCCGGCGCGCGTGCACGGGTTCCGGGCCCGATCAGGGGTGATGCCGGCGTGGGCAAGAGGCTTTCGCGGTCGCTGCAGGCAGAGCTGACCGGCGCGTCGTCCTGCTACGGGGGTGATGATGGTTGACACCTTCGTCGCCTATCTCAACGCCGTCCGGCACAGTTCCCCCGCCACCGTCGCTGCGTATCGGCGGGAGGTGGAGCGTTTTCTGCGCTCTACCGGCACCGGGGATCCCCGTTCGGTCCAGCCCGCTGCCGTACGCCGTTATCTCGCCACGCTCGCGCAGGGGGGCTTGGGCCCACGGTCGGTGAATCGGGCGATGAGTGCAATCCGCTCCTTCTATCGATTCCTGCGGCGTTATGATGCCGACACTCCGGATCCCACCGCGGGTCTGCGCGGCCTGCGCGCCGATTCGCGGTTGCCCGTCTTCCTGTTCGAGGACGAGGCCGCGGCCATGCTGGACTCCGCGGCCGTGCCGGACTCCGCGGCCGAGCCGCCCGGGACGGGAGACGGGCTGACGGCCGTGCGGGACGCGGCGCTGCTGGAGTTCCTGTACGCGACCGGCTGCCGCGTCGCGGAGGCAGCGGCACTGCGGCTCGAAGACGTTCAGCTCGAAGCGCGTACCGCCCGGGTGACTGGCAAGGGCGGCAAGCAGCGGATGGTCTATTTGACGGAGTCGGCGGCCCGCTCGCTGCGAACGTACCTGCGCGACCGGTTCGGCGCGCACCCCGAGTCGCGGTCGGTGCCCGCGGTCTTTCTCAACCGGCGGGGCGGCGCCCTCAGCGACCGCGGCATGCGCCTTGCGGTAAGCCGCTACCGCCACCAGGTCGGCAAACCGGTCTCGCCGCACACCTTCCGGCACAGCTTCGCGACGCACCTGCTCAACGGCGGCGCCGACATCCGCACGGTACAGGAGCTGCTTGGCCACGCCAGCCTGTCCACCACCCAGGTCTATACCCACACCAGCGTGGACCGGCTCCGTGACGTCTATGCCGTCGCCCACCCCCACGCCCGGCGGGCCCGCCCGGGAACCACGACGTGACCGCACGCGACGGGTGGGCGCACGCCACCACGGTGGTCGCCGTCCGCCGCGACGGCACGCTGGCACTGGCGGCCGACGGTCAGGTGTCCCTGGAGGCGACCGTGGTGAAGAGCACCGCGCGCAAGGTGCGAACGCTGATGGGCGGCAGGATCGCCGTCGGCTTCGCCGGCGGCACGGCAGACGCCTTCACGCTGTTCGAACGCTTCGAGGCGAAGGTGAAGGAGTTCGGCGGGGACTTGATGCGTGCGTCGGTGGAGCTGGCAAAGGAGTGGCGTTCCGATCGGGTTCTGCGGCGGTTGGAGGCGTTGCTGGTCGCGGGGGACGCGCACGCCACGTTTCTGATCACCGGCAACGGCGACGTGCTGGAGCCGGATCACCCTGTTGTGGGGATCGGTTCGGGAGGCGCATACGCCGCCGCTGCGGCGCGTGCCTACCTTGACGCCTCGGATCTCCCGGCTCGAGAGATAGCCCAGCGCGCGATGGCGATCGCCGCCGACATCTGCGTGTATACGAACGATCGGATCGTCATCGAGGAGGTTTCGCCCAAGGCCGATTCGCCCAAGGCTGATTCGCCCAAGGCCGATTCGCCCAAGGCCGATTCGCATAGGGCCGATTCGCCCAAGGAGAGGGTCGATGACCGTTGATCTGGACCAGTTGACGCCAGCGCAGATCGTCGAGCAGCTCGATCGCTACATCGTCGGTCAGCACAGGGCCAAGCGGGCAGTCGCCATCGCGCTGCGCAACCGGATGCGCAGGCGCAGGCTGCCGAGCGAGTTGCGCGACGAGGTTTCCCCCAAGAACATCGTCATGATCGGGCCGACCGGCGTCGGCAAGACCGAGATCGCACGACGGCTGGCAAAGCTGTGCGGCGCGCCGTTTCTGAAAGTGGAAGCCACCAAGTACACGGAAGTCGGCTATGTCGGCCGCGACGTGGAGTCCATGATCCGCGACCTGACCTCCGTGGCGGTGGCAATGGTCAAGGCGGAAGAGCAGGCAGGCGTCCAGGAAGAGGCGGAACGCCGGGTCGAGGACCACCTGCTGGAGCTGTTGCTGCCGGGGCCAGGGGGCGGGCCGGGGCCAGGGGCCGGGCCGGAGCCAGCGGCCGCCACTCCCGCCGCCGACGCGGCCAAGCCCGAAGCCGGAAACAGCACCGCGGACAAGCTTCGCGAGAAACTGCGGGCGGGCGATCTGGACGACCGGCCGGTGGAGGTCACCGTCAGCGCCCAGCAGATGCCCAACGTGTCCATCCTGTCCGGGCAGGGAGTCGAGGAGATGGACCTCAACTTCAGCAACTTCTCCAACCTGCTGGGCGGCAAGGCCACCAAGAAAAAGAAGGCGTCGATCAAGCGAGCGCGGCAGATGCTGTTGAACGAGGAGATCGACCGGCTGGTGGACATGGACCGGGTTTCGGAGTTGGCGGTCGAACGCGTACAGGAGATGGGGATCATCTTCCTGGACGAGCTGGACAAGATCGCGTCACGCGAGGGCCGCAACGGCGTGGACGTCTCGAGGGAGGGCGTGCAGCGCGACATCCTTCCGATCGTCGAGGGCAGCAAGGTCAATACGCGACACGGCGTGGTTGACACCACGCACGTGCTGTTCATCGCCGCCGGCGCGTTTCACATGTCCAAGCCATCGGATCTGATCCCGGAGCTCCAGGGCCGGTTCCCGATTCGCGTCGAGTTGCAGCAGCTGTCCCGTGAGGACTTCGAACGGATCCTCACGCAGCCGGAGAACGCCCTGATCAAGCAGTACACGGAGTTGCTCGGGACCGAGGGAGTGGAACTCGAATTCACCCCGGAAGCGATCGTGCGCATCTCCGAAGTCGCGAATGAGGTGAACTCCAGCACGGAGAATATCGGAGCGCGCAGGCTGCACACGATTCTTGAACACATCCTCGAGGAGGTGTCGTTCCACGCACCCGACGCAAAGGGGCAGAAGATTACGGTGACCGACCGGTACGTGGACGAACGGCTGGCCGGCATCATCGAGGATCGTGACCTGACGCGCTTCATCCTGTAGCAGGACTCCCATCCATCTGGCGCACGTTGACGGCCCACCCGTCCCGGGTTAGGGTCGGGCCTCGTTTCGGCGTCACTGGGAGGGGACACTGAATGACGATCGACCGCGGTCCGCGGCGGCGTCCGCACTCCGGGCCGCACTCTGCCTGCTGCCCGACCCCGCGCGCCCCGCGTGCTGCCGCCCCGCTCCGGTACGGCAGCGCGCCGGCGGATCGAGCCGCAGATGCACCGCTTGGCGGTGTGGCGTGCCCTGATGTATACATGCTAACATGGCGACAGGCTCAATGGCTTGGGAGACCGATGACGACGGCAGCGAAGCTCGGCGGCGGCCCGCGCGGAGTGGAGCGCTCGTGATCAAGGCGAATCCGCGCTGGCAGGAGATGCCGGAGAACGACCTGTGGAACCGCTATCGAAAGCAGCGGGACCCGTCCATCCGGGAGTACTTCGTGCATCAGTACGCGCCGCTGGTGAAGTACGTGGCGGGACGGGTCGCGATCGGCATGCCGAGCGCTGTCGATTTCGACGACCTGGTGCAGTGCGGGATGTTCGGGTTGTTCGACGCCATCAGCAAGTTCGATCCCACCAAGCACGTCAAGTTCAAGACGTACGCGGTGACCCGTATTCGCGGCGCGATCTTCGACGAGCTGCGTGCGATCGACTGGGTGCCGCGGTCGGTGCGGCAGAAGGCGCGGGAAGTGGAGGACACGGTCCGCGAACTGGAGGCCGGCCTGGGACGGGCGGCGACCGACGAGGAGATCGCCGGAGGCATGGGTGTCAGCGTTCAGGAATTCCAGCGGGTTCTGGTGCGGATCGCCGGCACCGCGGTCGTATCGCTGAACGACGTCTGGCACGGCGGTGAGGACGAGGATCGCGTGTCGATCGAGGACAACATCGAGTCGCCGACGGAGTCCGGACCCGCGACCATCGCCGAGAAGGAAGAGATGAGGCGGGTGATCGTGGAGGCGATCAGGGAGTTGCCGGAGAACGAGCAGCAGGTCCTTGCGCTGTACTACTACGAGGAGTTGACCCTCAAGGAGATCGGGCAGGTGCTGGAGGTGACCGAGTCACGCGTGTCGCAGCTTCACACCAAGGCCCGATTGCGCCTGCGGACCAAGCTCACGAACGTCAAGCGCGGCATCTGAGACCGCGGGGCGCCCGGAAGGCGCCAAGCCGTCACCGCAGGGTGAGGCGCACCTCCAGACCGTCGCTGATCGGTGTTCCCGGCGGTGGACTCTGCCCGTGCACGAAGCCGTTGCCGATCAGTTGCACGCGCAACCGGCTGTCACTCAGCAGGGGCAGCAGGCTGCGCTTCGGGAGCCCCCGATAGTCGCCGATCGCCGCTTCCTGTATCACCGGAGCGGCTGGCGTTTGCCGCGTGATGGCACCCTGGTACCGCACGCGCGGTGATTCGGCGCTCGACAGCGACAGGTACGGCACGAGGAATGCGGCGGCTTCCGCGAACAGCGGAGCCGCGATCAGGCCGCCGTATCGGGAAGGCCCTCGCGGATTGTGAATGGCGACGTAGAAGATCACCTGCGGGTTGTCGGTCGGCGCAATGGCCAGGAACGACGCGATCACCGCGTCGTCGGAATAGGATCCCGTGTTCTCGTCCAGTATCTGCGCGGTGCCGGTCTTGCCGGAGACCCGAAGGCCGGGAACGCGGGCCAGCACGGCCGTGCCCCCGGGCTCGGTCGCGCCTTCCATCATGGCAAGCATGGTGCGGGCCACCGCGGGTCTCACGACCCGGCCCGCCGGTTCGGGCAGAAAGTCCTTGACGGTGGTGCCGTCGGCGGCGACCACCCGCCGCACGATCCGCGGCCGCATCATCACTCCGTCGTTGGCGATGGCGCTGGCGGCGCGCATGATCTGGACCGCCGACACCGCCACTTCCTGACCCATCGTCACGGTCGGCTTGGAGCGCAGCGACCAGCGCTCGACGTCGTGGAAGATGCCGGCGGTCTCACCGGAGAAGGGAAGGTCGACCGCGGAGCCGAATCCGAATGCGCTGAGCGCGGCATGGAAGCTCCCGTCGTCGATCCGGTCGGAGGCGTAGCCGGCACCCGCGTTGCACGAATACCTGATGATGCCCGCGGTAGTGATCGTGCCGTGTTTCTTCAGGTCCGCGATCTGGATGGTGCCGCCGCCCGGAGTGTGGCGTGTGTAGTGGCCGCCGCAATAGAAGGTATCGGTCGGCGTTACCGCACCGCTTTCCAGCAAGGACGCGATGGAGAACACTTTGAACACGGAGCCGGGTTCGTACGCGACCGCGACGGGACGGTTGATGCGGGTCTGCGCCGAGCTCGTGTCGATCGAGTTCGGGTCGTAGCGCGGCGATGCCGCATAGGCCAGCAACTCCCCGGTCTGCGGCACCATGACCAGGATCGTTACCCACTGGGCCCGGTGGTCGGTGCGCGCACGAACCGCGATCTGCTCCATCGCGTACTGCACGTTCACGTCGATGGTGAGCACCACCTGGTGGCCGCGCACGAGTTGTTCTCCTGGCTGGACGACGGCCGGCGACAGCACGTGATCGAAGGTGTTCTCGATCCCGTCAAGTCCGACGTCGTCGACACCCACGAAGCCGAGTACATGGCTGGCAAGTTCCTGCTCGGGGTAGGTGCGCCCGAACTCGGTTTGCAGCGACACGCCGCGCAGTTCGCCGGCCTGCAGATGCGTGCGCAGTTGCGCCGACTCGGTCGGCGTGATCTTGCGCTTGAGATACGCGAAGTGGGGCCGGCCCCGGAGCCGCTGTTCCAGCCGCGACCGGTCGAGGTCCAGCACGTCGCTCAGCGTGGCCGCGGCTGCCGCGGGGTCGGTTACGTCCGGCGTCCAGACCGAGACCGAGTCGAACCGCGTTGCGATCGCCAGCAGCCGCCCGTTGCGGTCCAGTATGGGCCCGCGTTCGACGTCGGAAACCTGCACGGCGGCGCGCGGATCCGGCAACGGCTGGACGACCATCAGCCAGACGAACCGAGCCGCGATCGCCACGGCAAGAACGCCCAAGCCCATGATCACCGTCCACATGCGGTAGCGTTCGCGCGCTTCCAACATCGGTGCCGTGCGGGTCCCCGGAAAATGTAATAGGTGGCGCGGGATGTGTCGATACAGAGGACGATGGTACGTGCACTCCACGCGCAAAGAGTCGCCGCACCCGATCGCGCTCGTGCCGCGTTCGTCCGCGAGTTGAAGAGGCAGAGCGCCGCCAGCCTCCGTCCGCGCCATTCGCGGTTCGATGAACCGTTCGACTTCAGCCCCCGCCGGGCCGCGCAGTTGACGGTCGTCCCGGCCGGCGTGTCGGAAGCAGCCGACCGCGCGCGCGCCGCATCGCCTCGGTCCCTGTGGCGGCGCGGGCTGTGCGACCGGTTGCAGAGCCGCCTGCGCGGCAGGTTCCGCGTGATCGTGAACGTGGCGGTGGCCGTCGCCGCAGCGGTGATACCCGCCGGTCTGGTGATCGCCGCCGCCGGGCCGCAGGGCCCGCCGACGGTGCCCGGCCCTGCCGACAGTCTCATTCACCGTGACGTGGCGCCGGCTGACTCGAGCTCGGCGGAGGCCGCGTGGGATGCGGTTCCCGACCTGTCGCTCCGTTCGTATCTGGTCCGGGCGGACGATTCACTCTCGGAGATCGCGCACCGCTTCGGCATCGACCTCGACACCCTGATCAGCTTCAACGCCATCCGCGACGTGAGCGATCTGCAGGAGGGCGTGGAACTGACGATACCGAACGCGTCAGGGCTCTCCTATTCGGTGCGTTCAGGTGACACGCTCAGCGACATCGCCGCCCGGCACGGTGTGCTCCTGACGGAGTTGATGGAGTGGAATGACCTGCCGTCGTCCGCGCTCGGCGTGGGGCAGAAGCTGTTCATTCCAGGCACTTCGTTGCCGATGAATGCACGGAACGCCGTGCTCGGCAGGCTGTTCCTCAAACCCGTGCCCGGACGGGTCGTCACGCCCTTCGGTGACCACCCCGACCCGGTCACGGGCATCCGCCGCTTCCATGACGGGATCGACATCGAGCATGCGGCCGGCACCCCGGTCGCCGCCTCCATGGCGGGGCGGGTGGGCCGCGTGGGAGTCAACGGCACCTACGGACGGTACCTGGTGCTGGTGCATGCCGACGGCTACCAGACCCTGTACGCGCGTCTGTCGCAGGCGCATGTGGTGGCAGGCGCCCTGGTGGCCCAGAGCCAGGTTATCGGCACGATGGGCGCACCGGGAGACAGCACGAGCAGCCACCTGCACTTCGCGATCTTCAAGGCCGGCCAGCCTGTTGACCCGAGCCGCTATCTGCACTAGCATGATGCGCGCTCGTGGAGGGGCGCGCTGATCGCATTCTGCTGACAGGAGTCGTGATGCTGTCGGTGATCCTTGTCGCCGCGCAGTCCGTCGCGCTGTCCCTGACCAAGCGCGCCACCCTCGAACGCGACTACCTGCATCTGCCCGAGCGATGGTTCGAGGTTCTGCACCAGCCCCGCGTCGTACCGGCGGCCGTCCTGCCCGCAGGCGGCGCGGCTTCGGCGGCGTGGCCGCTGCCCATCGCCACCATGCGCTACGCGGCGCAGCCCGGCGACAACATGTCGCGAATCAAGGACCGGTTCGGACTCACCCTGGACACGCTGTCCAGCCTCAACCGCGACGCGGGTTCCGGTGTTCACAACGTCGACATCGGTGAAGTCTTCACGATTCCGAACCAGGACGGACTTTTTTTTAAGGTAGAGAGCAGGGACCATCTGGAGACCGTGGCCGGCGATCACGGGCTGGCCGGCAGCGACGTGCTGGCCGCCAATCCGGTGGTCGACGCCCAGTCGGTGAGCGGTGAGTTGTTCTTCCCCGGCGCCCAGAACTCCGGGTTCGAGCGCTTGCTGAGGATGGGGCTGGGATTCGGCCACCCGTTGCGCGGCGGGTGGGTGAGCTCCCCGTTCGGGATGCGCGTACATCCCTTCAGCGGCAAGTGGCGCATGCACCGCGGTGTCGACATCGCTGCGCCGCACGGCACCCCGGTGCAAGCGGCCGCGGACGGTCGCGTCGAGCGGGTGGCACGGGACGGCGTCCTGGGGAGATACGTCGTGATCGACCATGGAGCGCGTTCCTACCAGTCGCTATACGCGCACCTGTCGTCCGTGCACGTCAATGTCGGAGAGCTGGTGTCCACCGGCAACACGATCGGCCGCGTGGGTTCGACCGGCCAGTCCACCGGCCCCCATCTCCACTTCGAGCTGTGGAGCCGGCGACAGCCGATCAATCCGGCCTCGCAGGTGCCCGGCCTCTAGCGCCCCGCGATCGGCGCCGTGCAACGGCGCCGATCGCGGCCCAGCCCCTCCTTTGGCTCGGAGCGCATCGGTTCCCGATGCGTTCCTCGCCGGATACGGGTAGCCCCGGCGCCTTTGGCGCCGTTCGCATGGGCGTGCGGTCAGACCGGGGGCGTCGCTTGGCCCATGGCCCACGGGTCGATGCAGGTCAGGCTGACGGATCCTCGTGCGAGCACGTCGATGTCGGTCCCTGCGTCGGGGTTGCGGATGGCGGGAGCCCCCACGTGGCGCAGCACGTCTCCGTGGCGCTCGAAGCAGGAGCCGTAGCGCGCGCGCTCCAACGCGCACGGGATCAGCCGCCAGTCGGCGGCCAGCCGCGCCGGGACGTTCACGCTCCAGGTGACGGGGCGTTCGGTTCGGCGTTCGCCGGGCGGACGAACCCGGGGCAGCAGGTCGGCCAGCAGCGTGGAGAGCAGGTCATCGAGCCGCGCGGCGGCGTCGCCCAGCTCCGTTCCCGGCTTCGCCGGTGCGCGCGCGGCCCAGCGTTCGAATCCTGCCGGGGTGAGTTGCTGCGACAGGGCGATCGCCGGGATGAGCGCGATGTTGGCCTCCAGGCAGGCGCCGATGGTGCCGGATGAGGCCGCGTAGGAGACGCCGGTGTTCTCACCGGCGTTCACGCCGGACAGGACCAGGTCGGGTGTGCGCGGACCGAGCAGATGGCAGCCGGCGTTGACACAGTCGGCCGGCGTGCCTCCCAGGGTGAAACCGGTCACGGCGTGACCGGCTCGATCCCGGTGGTTATGGCGTACCAGCGGCAGGTCGGCGTAGCGGGTCATCGCCTTCGCCGTCCAACTGCGCTCCGAGGCGGGCAGGACCACCGTCACCGACCCGAGCGAGGCGGCGGCCCTGACCAGCGGGGCCACGAACGGCGACTCCGGACCGTCGTCGTTGGTTACCAGAATGTGCATGCCGTCCATGTGCGTCTATGTGCAGGGCGTCGAGTGGTCGAACGAAATCCGGTCAGCGTCCGTGGCAGAACTTGAACTTCTTGCCGCTGCCGCAGTAGCAGGGCTCGTTGCGTCCGATCTTCCGTTCCGCCTGCGGCGCGGACGGCCCTGGCAGTGCCGGCCCTGCGCCGGCCGGAGATGCGACGGCGGCAGCCGATCCGACCGGCGCGGCCCGCCGGCTGGGCGCCCGCCGGGCGGGCGTCTCCGAGCCGCCTTCCGCGTCGCCGGGCCGCATCGCTGCGAATTGTCCCAGCTCGCGGTGCATGGTCGCCATGCCCTGTGGCTGCGGTCTGCCCGCCGGCCGGCCGGCGCCCGCCGTGCCGTTCCCGGTCCGGATCGTGACTCGGAAGATCTTCTCCGCAATGGTGTTGCGGATGCCGGCGAGCATCTCGTCGAAGATCTGAAAACCCTCGAGCTTGTACTCCAGCAGAGGATTCTTCTGGCTGTAGGTGCGCAGGTACACCGCGTCGCGCAACGCGTCGAGATTCTCCAGGTGATCCTGCCACCGGGCGTCGATGAGACGCAGATACTCGTAGCGGATGAACAGATTGAAGTTGGCCGTTCCGACCAGGTCCGCCTTCTCGGCAAGATGGGCGCCCATCGCGGCCACCACCCGGTCGCGCACCTCGCCGCCGCGCAGATCGGCCAGCGCCGACTCCCCGTCCGGCATGGCGAATCCGAACCGGGAGCGCAACGCGGAGAGCGTCCCGGCGACCGAGTACTCGGCGGCGCCGGTCAACTCATCGACCGCCGCCGTGCCGGTCTCCCGTACCCGGCCGAGCAGATCGTCATCCGCCATGATCTCGTCGCGCTTTCCGTAGATGTACTTGCGCTGCTCGTTGAGCACGTTGTCGAAGTCCAACAGGTGCTTGCGCAGTTCGAAGTTCCGCTCCTCGACCCGCTTCTGCGCGCGGGCGATCGACTTGTTCAGCCACGGATGGGCCAGGGGCTCCCCGTCCTTCATGCCCACCTTCGACATCATGCTCCGCAGGTTTTCACCGAACAGGCGCATCAGGTCGTCGTCCAGCGAGATATAGAAACGGGACGATCCGGGGTCGCCCTGACGCCCGGAGCG
Organism: Spirochaetia bacterium; assembly: GCA_965208175.1. Classification (GTDB taxonomy): domain Bacteria; phylum Spirochaetota; class Spirochaetia; order SZUA-6; family Bin103; genus CATQHW01. The sequence continues at coordinate 107,248 of CBDBOG010000004.1, forward strand.
GCCGCGGAGCTGGTTGTCGATCCGGCGCGACTCGTGGCGCTCGGTGCCGAGCACGTGCAATCCGCCGGCGCCGCGGACCGTGTCGTAGCGGTGGCGCCAGTCATCGAGCTCGCGTTCGTAGATGGTCCTGAACCGCTCCTCGTCACCGGCGGGGTCACCGGCGGGGTCACCGGCTGCGTCGCCGGCTGCGTCGCCGGTCCCATCGCCGTTGTCGGCGGCATGGCGCCGGCGGGCCGCATACTCCGGGTTGCCGCCGAGCTTGATGTCGGTGCCGCGTCCGGCCATGTTGGTGGCGATCGTCACCGCACCCTTGGCACCCGCCTGCGCGATGATCAGCGCCTCCCTCGCGTGCGCCTTGGCATTGAGCACTTCGTGCTCGACCCCGCGACTGCGCAGCAGGTTCGAGAGCTGCTCGGACTTCTCGATGGAGACGGTGCCGACCAGCACCGGCTGCCCCGCCTCCTGACAGGCGGCCAGCTCGTCCCCGATCGCGGCCATCTTGTCCTGCTCGTTGAGGAAGATCACGTCGTCGTGGTCGGCCCGGACCAGCGGGCGGTTGGCGGGTATGACCACCACGTCCAGACCGTAGATGTTGCCGAACTCGGTCGCCTCGGTATCGGCCGTACCGGTCATGCCGGACAGCTTGTCGTAGAGCTTGAAGTAGTTCTGAAACGAGATGGAGGCGAGCGTCCGGTTGCGCTTGAGGATCGGGATCCGCTCCTTCGCCTCGATCGCCTGGTGCAGGCCGTCCGAGTAGCGCCGGCCGTGCAGAATGCGGCCGGTGAACTCGTCGACAATCTGCACGGTGCCGTCCTCGACCACGTAGTCCACATCCCGTTGGAACAGCCGGTGGGCGCGCAGCGCCTGGGTCAGGTAGTGGATGTACTCGAAGTTCTCGTCGTCTACCAGCGACCCCCGGATCAGGCGCTTGCCGCGCAACAGGCCTTCGGCCGCGGCGATCCCTTCGTCGGTGAACGATATGCGCTTGCCCTTCTCGTCCAGCTTGTAGTGGCCGATCGGCTCCTCGGGGTAGTCGTCGGTCTCGGGATCCTTCGCACACTCCCGGAACCCGCCGACCAGCCGGTCGACCTGCGCGAAACGCTCGGTGTCGTCTTCGGCCGCCCCGGAGATGATCAGCGGCGTGCGCGCCTCGTCGATCAGGATCGAGTCGATCTCGTCCACGATGCAGTACCGGTGACCGCGCTGCACACGAGCTTCGGAGTCCCAGCGCATGTTGTCGCGCAGATAGTCGAATCCCAACTCGTTGTTGGTGCCGTAGGTGATGTCGCACGCGTAGGCTTCCGTGCGCTCGCGCATTTCCATGCGCGACAGGACCACCCCCACGCTCAGGCCCAGGAAGCGATGCACGCGGCCCATCCACTCGGCGTCGCGTTCGGCCAGGTAGTCGTTGACCGTGACGACGTGCACGCCGTCGCCGGACAGCGCGTTGAGATAGGCTGCGGGGACGCTTGCCAGGGTCTTTCCCTCACCGGTCTTCATCTCGACGATCGCGCCGCGGTCCAGGATGATGCCGCCCATGAGCTGGACGTCGAAGATGCGCTCGCCGAGTTGCCTGCGCGCGGCCTCCCGCGCCAGGGCGAACGCCTCCGGCAGGATCTGGTCGCGCGCTTCGCCCGACTGGAGCCGCTTCCTCAGCTTGTCCGTCCACGCCGGAAAGTCGGTTTCGGAAAGCGCGACCATCCGCGACTCCAGCTCGTTGATCCGGTTCACGAGCGGAACCAGGGCCTTCAGATCACGGTTGGACTTTGAGCCGAGTACGCGGGACAGGAAACCCCGCATATTGCGAGTGTATCGACGGCTGGAAGCCACGGTCAAGGAGCCGGACGGGCGCGCGGGTGGAATCGGTCGTGCGGCACGTCTGCTGGTTGCGGCGCTGGCCGTGGCGCTGTCGGCGGCAGGATGTGCCGAACGGACAGCGCCGGTGACGCGCCAGGAGCTGTTCAGCCTGTCGGTGGGACCGCTGGAAGACCAGGTACACATCTCCCCCGGCTACGAACAGGCGGGCGTCTGGCTCTCTCTGCACGGTGGTCTGTTCCACGTGGTCAACGCGCCGGTGCGCAAGGTGATGCGATTCTCCTCGTTCGGAGACCTGCTGTTGCTGCTGTACGACCCGCGCTTGAACCCGATGCCGGTGGGGCTCGCCGAGGCGGGAACGGACACCGTCACCACCCGCCTCGCGCGCAGCCTGCCACTGGGCCCGTTGGGGCGGGTCGCGGTCGATTCGCAGGGGACGATATACGTCCAGGAACGCCTCGCGTCCGGCGACTGGCAGACGGAGGACGGAATCACGCGCAGCCACGTTGTGCGCCGGTTCGACCGAACGGGCGCCGACCAGGGCTACCTGGGTCGGGAGGGAGTAGGCGGCAGTCCGTTCGGCCGGGTGCACCGCCTGCTGGTGACCGAGCGCGACGAACCGTTCGTCGTCACGCGAGATGCCGACTCGTGGCAGGCGTTCTGGTTCGATTCCCAGGGGATGTTGCGGTTCCGGCGCCGGCTCTCGGTCCGTGATCTGAGCAGCTCGGACGATGTCCCGCCCACCGTGGAGATCGAGTCCGTGCTGGCCGACGGACGCGGGCCGCCGCATCTGCTGGTTGAGACGGTCACGCTGCCCGGCGGGCAGGCCGACATCTGGCGGGTGAACGGTGACGAGGACCCGGAGCGGGCGTTCGCGGCGCCGCAGGCACCGTATGCACCGTTCCGCCTGGTCGGCAGCGCCGGCGGGTGGCTGTTCTTCGCCTCGCACGGCGGCGGCGAGTCCGTCAGCGCGGGGGGCCGTCGCGTGCCACTCACCATCACCGATGCGGAGGGACGGCCCCTGGCGCAGGTCGAGCTATCCCTGCAAGATCCGGCCCTGCAGTTCTCGGAACTGCAGGTGGCGACAGATGGCGTACTGTACGGTGCCCGGATCGGGCCGGAACGAGTGGATTTCTTCTGGTGGAGAACCGACCTCCTGATGCAGCGGCGCTGACGGCCGACGAACCGGGCATATACCGCCTGGTCGACTCGGCGCAGATGTCGGCGATCGACCGCGAGGCATCCGAGCGCTTCCGGATCCCGCCGCCGATCCTGATGGAAAACGCCGGGCTCAAGGCGCTGGAGACGATGCAACGGCGTATCTGGCGTCGGCCCGTTCCCGAGGAGCCGGTCGCGATCGTATCGGGGCGCGGCAACAATGGGGGGGACGCGCTGGTCGTCGCCCGCCAGCTTCACGCCATCGGCGCGCGGCATATCACGGTGCTTCTCAGCCACGGCGAACCCGCGGATGGAAGTCAATGTGCGGCCAACCTCGCCATCTGCCGGGCGCTTGGCATCACCGTGCTCGACGCGGCGGAGGCAACGCTCTCCTGCGGATGGGTGATCGACGGAATGGCCGGCACGGGACAGCGCGGGGCGCTGCGCGGGCCGGCGGCGGCGCTGGCCGAACGGATCAACGGCAGCGCGGCGCGAGTCATCGCCCTCGATGCGCCGAGCGGAGTGGGGGACCGGTTCACGGCCGACATGCCCGCCGTCCACGCCGACTGGACGCTCGCGCTTGAGCTTCCGAAGAGGGCGCTCTACCTGCCGGCCGCCCGGCCCGCATGCGGGAGCATCATCGTCGTGCCGATCGGGTTTCCCGCCGCGCTCACCGATCCGGCCGCCGGGAACGCCCGGCTGCTCGGCCCCGCGGCGCTGGCGCCCATGCTGCCGTCCGTGCCGGCGGACGCGCACAAGGGGACACGCGGGCACGTGGCGGTCCTTGCCGGCTCCGCCGGGACGGCGGGTGCCGCGCGCCTGGCCGCGACCGCCGCTGCTTGCAGCCGCGCGGGCCTGGTGACGCTGCACGCCGATGCCGACACCTACCCGGTGCAGGCCGGCGCGCTTACCTCGGTGATGGTCGTTCCCTGGTCGGAAACGGCGGAACCAGGTGAGCTCGCCCGGCGTTTCGACAGCTTGGTGGTCGGTCCCGGGTGGGGGACCGGGTCGGCCCGCGCGGAGTGGCTGCAGCGGTTGCTCGTCAAGCCGTGCCGCGGCGTGCTGGATGCCGACGCGACCACGCTGCTCGCACGTGCCGGCGGGCCGGGGCGACTTTCCGGCCACTGGGTGTTGACGCCCCATCCGGGCGAGCTGGCCCGGCTGCTCGGCGCCACCGTCGCCGAGGCGCTGGCAGATCCCGCCGCGGCCGCTGCCGACGTGGCTGCGCGGTTCGGCGCGGTCGTCGTGCTGAAAGGGCACGTGACCTACATCGCCGCTCCGGACGGCGGTGACGCGGCGGGCGTTGGCGCAGAGCCGCCTCTGAGCGTCGTGGACGGCATGCAGCCGTGGCTGGCGACCGGCGGTTCCGGAGATGTGCTGGCCGGCGTCATCGGCGCGCTGCTTGCCGGCGGCAGGATTGGCCCCTACCAGGCAGCCTGCGCAGGGGTGCTGATCCACGCCGCGGCGGCTCGACACCTGTACCGCGAGCGGGGCTGGTTTCTGGCGGAGGACCTGCCGGCGTCGGTGTCGCGCGTGGTAGCCGGCCGTGACGATCTCGGATAACGAAAGCCGCAGGCCGCACGTCGCCACCAGGCAGAAGCAGCGTTTCGTTGTTGACCTGACGCTAACCGGGCGCTTACCCTGTCGGGGTGCATATCTACCTGTTGTCGGTGTTGAGCACCATCGCCGCCGGCGCGACGCTGGCGGCCGATTATCTGGTCGAGCGGATACCCGTTCTGGAGCCTTTGCGGCGCTTCGCGGCAAGCAGCCGCGCCAAGGGCACTCTGGGCGCGATCGCCTTGGTGATAGGGTTCGTGAAGCTCTTCTGGCGCGCCCCGGGTGAGGTGATCATCGTCGGCGACTTCCTGCCGTCGATTGCCGGCATGCTGCTGGGAGCGATGCTCATGATCGATCGCTACCAGGAACGGCGGTTGCCCGGAGGCGGTGTCGAGCAGGTTGCCGGCGACGAACCCGGCGACGGTGACGCCACCGGGTCGTCGGATTCGGGGGCGTCGGACTCGGGCGCCACCGGCATCGCCAGGATCGACGAAACGCTGAAGCCGTACCGGACTCCGCTGGGCCTTGGCGGTATCGCCGTCGGCGTCATCCACTTCCTGCTGGCAAGCGTGCTGTTCCTGTAAGCGGCAACGGCACCGGTAACGGACGTCCACTGAAGAGGGCGGCGGCGCAACGGGTCAGGTCGTCGGGCTCCCTTCCCCTGCCCTGACTGCATCAGTCTCCGTCCGCCTGCTTGGCGCGGGCGATCACGTCCTCGGCCACCTTGCCGGAGATCGGCGAGTAGTGGCTGAAGGTCATCTCAAAGGACGCGGTGCCGGAGGTCATCGACTTGAGGTCGATGGAGTAGCGCAGCATCTCCGACTGCGGGACCTGCGCACGGGTCTCCTGCAGGGACCCTGTCGGCTCCTGTCCCAGCACCCGTCCACGCCGTGAGCTCAGGTCGGAGAGAATGTCACCCAGGTACTGATCGTCGCTCAACACGACCAGGTCGACAATCGGCTCCAGCAGCACGGGCTTGGCCTGTGCCAGGGCCGCCTTGGTCGCTTCCCGGGCGGCAAGCTTGAAGGCCAGCTCGGAGGAATCGACCGAGTGCTCCCTGCCGTCCACCACCTTCGCCTCCACGTCCACGACCGGGTAGCCGGCAAGGACGCCGGACTCCAGCGCCTCGAGGACGCCCTTTTCAACCCCCGGGATGTAGCCCCGTGAGATGGCGCCACCCACGATGCCGTTCTCGAAACGGAACTTCTCACCTCGTGGCAGCGGCTTGATCTCCAGAGAAACCTTGGCGTACTGCCCGTGTCCGCCAGTCTGTTTCTTGTGCTGGTAATCGGCATCGGCCGGCCGGTTGATCGTCTCCCGGTACGCGACGCGAGGCAGTTCGGTCTCCACCTCGATCTTGTGGCTGTCTCGGATCCGCCCCAGGACCACGGCCAGGTGCAACTCCCCCATCGCCGCGACCACGGTTTCGCGCGTCTCCCCGTCGTAACGGACGCGGAAGGTCGGATCGGAGTCCGCCGTCCTGCCGATGATCTCCGACAGCTTGTCTTCGTCCTGCTTGGAAGCCGTTCGCAGTGAGAGCGCGTGTACCGGTTGCGGGAAGTCCGGCGGCACATAGGTGACGGTTGCCTCCGGGGCGTGCAGCGTGTCGCAGGTGGCGACATCGGTCAGCTTGTTCAGCACGCCGATGTCCCCGGCAGCCAGCTCCTGCACGTCTTCGAGCTTCTCGCCCTGGCGGGTGCTCAGCTTGTTCAGCCGAATCTTGGTGCCGGTGCGCGCGCAGATCAGATCGGCATCGGAGCGAAGGCCGCCGGTGATGACCTTCACGAACGACAAGCGGCCGGCGTATTGATCGACGCTGGTCTTCAGCACCAGCGCGGAGGCCGGACCGGACGGGTCGATCGTGCACGGGGTGACCTCGCCCGTGCCGTCGGCCTGCACGGTCGCGCCCGCCGGTGACGGCACCGTGCGCACGATCGCGTCCAGCAGCGGCGTGATTCCCACGTCTTGCAGCGCGGAACCGGCCAGCACCGGAAATACCTGACCGGCGGCGACCGCCGCCGTCAGGCCCCGAGTGATCTCCTCGTCGGTCAGCACCTCGTCCTCGAGGTACTTCTCCATCAATGCGTCGTCGCCTTCCGCGGCGGCTTCCATCAGCTCCAGCCGCCGCTCCTCTACCGCATCGCTCAACGCGTCCGGCACCGGAGCGTCGCCGCCGCCCGAGCGCAACAGCGCGCGCTGGCCGACGGCGTCCACGACGCCCTCGAACGAGTTCCCGGCCCCGATCGGGACGCTCAGCGGTGCGAACACCCCGCCGAACGATTCGCCCAGGTTCGCGAGCACGGCGTCGAAGTCGGCATGCTCCTTGTCCATGCCGTTGACGAAGATGATGCGGGGCGTCCCGTCCCGTTCGAGGCGGCGCCACAGCTTTGCCGTTTCGATCTGCACGCCGACGTCTGCGCCGACCACGACGACCGCGCACTCGGCGGCGCCGAGCGCCGCCACCACCTCGCCGATGAAGTCGCCGGAACCCGGCGAGTCGACCAGGTTGACTTTCCGGCCGTCCCAGTCGATGTGGGAGAAGGCGCTGTAGATCGAGATCTGGCGGGCGATCTCTTCCTCCGTGCAGTCGCTGACGGACTTGCCAGGGTCGAACTTGGGAACCACGCCGCCGTGGACGAGGATCTGTTCCATCAGCGTGGTCTTTCCCGTGCCGCTGTGGCCTACCAGGGCGACATTGCGAATTCGGTCTGTAGGGACGCTCATAACGGTGATGCTCCGGGCTGGACTCTGAACGGCGACGCTATGCAGGCGGTATTGCGCTGTCAAGCGGTGTGCGCGCGGCGCGGTGAGCGGCGGGCCCGCTACGCCTCAATTCCCGCGCGCCGGCGCGTAGTGGGCGAACGCCATCGTGTAGGCGGCGCGGCCCTGGGTCGCGCTGCGCAGATCGGTGGTGTACCCGAACATGGCCCCCAGCGGTACCTTGGCGCTGACCCGTTCCGCGGCGTGGCCGGACTCCACCGTGTCGATGGCCCCGCCGCGCATCTGCAGACCGCCGAGCACCTCGCCGACGAACTCCTTCGGGGTGGTGACGTCCACGCTCATCACAGGCTCCAGCAGGATCGGCGCCGCCTTCCGGCAGCAGCTCACGAAGCCGCTCGCCGCCGCGGCCTCGAATGCGAACTCGCTGGCGCGGTCCTGGTCGTACGCACAGTCGGCCAGCTCGACGGCGACATCGACCAGGGGGTACCCGAATCCCGGGCCGGATGAGAAGCCTGCCTCGATGCCGCGTGAGATCGCCGCGCACAGCGCCTCCGGAAGGCCCGCGGCAGCCGGGACCGGCCCGGGATCGAAGGTGCACTCGCCGCCCCGGCTGCGTGGCGAGACGCGCAGGCTCAAAGCCGCGTAGTGGGCACGGCCGCCGATCTCGCGTTCGAACTCTTCGCGGTGCTCGACCGCGGCGGAGACCGACTCCCGGAAGGAGACCTGTGGCTTGCCGACTCTGGCGTCGATGCCGGTGCGCTCCGCGATCTGCCGCATCAGCACCTCGAGGTGCAGCTCGCCCATGCCGGAGACAAGGAGCTGGCCGGTCTCATCGTTCTCCTCCACCGCGAACGTCGGGTCTTCGAGCCGCAGCGCCTCCAGCGAGTCGAGCAGAGCGGCGGCGTCGGATGCGGAGTGCGGCTCCACGGCCACCGATACCACCGGCAGCGGGAAGCGCATGCGTTCCAAGAGCCCGGTTGGCTGTGCGGCGCCTCCTGCCTGGCTGCCGCGCTGCTTGCTGGTCACCGTGTCGCCGGTGCGGGCGAATTTCAGTCCCACCGCCACGGCAATTTCGCCGGCGCTCACCGAATCGATCTGTTCGCGCCTGTTGGCGTGCATGCGCAGCAGGCGCTGAATGCGTTCGGTGCGGCCTTGGCTGAGGTTCAGGAGCCGGTCGCCGCGGCGGAAGGTCCCCGAGTAGACGCGGAGATAGCTCAAGGGCCCGGACTCGCGGTCGTTCTGCAGTTTGAAGGCGAGCGCGAGCGGCTGCCCCTTCGCCGACCGGGCGAGCAGCGGCTGGTCGGCGGCACTCCCGTCCCGGTCGAGGAGTTGGAGAGCGGGGAGCTCGTCCGGTGCCGGCAGGTACCAGACGATCGCATCCAGCAACGGCTGGATACCGATGTTGCGCCGCGCCGCGCCGGCAAGCACGGGAACGATCCGGCCCGAAGCCACCGCCGCGCGGACCGCCTCTCGCAGCAGTGGGACCGGCAGCTCGCGGCCCTCCAGGTACCGCTCGGCGATCTCGTCCGACCCGTCGGCGAGCGCGTCGACGAGCAGGTCGCGGCGCGGCCCCACCTCCGGGTCCGCGGGATCGGCCGCGCGGCGCTGCATCGCGGTACCGTCGTCGCTCCAGGAGATCCGCTCCATCGTGATCAGGTCGACGATCCCGCGCAGCTCGCGGTCTTCGCCCCACGGCACCTGCAGCGCGACCGGCTCGGCGGAGAGCAGACTGCGCATCTGCTGCAGTACCCCATCGAACGATGCGCCGGCGCGGTCCAGCTTGTTGACGAAGGCGATGCGGGCGACCGAATGGCGATCCGCCTGGTGCCACACCGTCTCCGACTGCGGCTCGACCCCTTCCACGGCGGAGAAGATCGCCACCGCGCCGTCGAGCACGCGCAGCGAACGCTCCACCTCGGCGGTGAAGTCGACGTGTCCGGGGGTGTCGATGAGATTGATCTGATGGTCGGCCCAGAAACAGGTGATGGCCGCCGAGGTGATGCTGATGCCGCGTTCCTGCTCCTGCGGCATCCAGTCCGTGGTCGCCTCGCCGTCGTCGACCTCGCCGATGCGGTGGGTGCGCCCCGTGAAAAAGAGCATCCGCTCCGTGGTCGTGGTCTTGCCGGCATCGATGTGCGAGATGATTCCTACGTTGCGGATAGGCGGCATCTCTTACATACCCCACACGGTGACCGGGGCGTCCACCTCGGTCGGGGTTCCCCGGCGGAAGATCTTCTGCTCCCAGGTCCGCTCCTGCGAGCGGTCGAAGACGATCAGGTGGCCCGCCTCCGCCCCGCAGCGGTCCATGTAGGCACGCGTCTGCGCGACCCCCTCCGCGATGGTCCGTTCCAGGTCGCCGCGCCGCACCTTGCACTCCACCACCCAGCGCCGCTCGCCGCCCTTCTGCGGCCACACGATCAGCAGGTCCGTCCGCCCCCGCCCCAGCGCGTACTCCCGCTCGATCCGACCGCCGCCGTTTACCACCCGCTGCAGGTGCGCCTGCAGCAGCAATTGCGGCCCGGCCTCGTGGTACTGCTCGAAGCGCTGCACCCAGTGCTCGGAGTGCTCCCGGAAGAACGCCTGGAACGCCTCGATCAGTCCCGCCACGTCGAGGTTGCCGGCGGCGTCCACGTACCATGCCATCTCCTGCGGCAGCCCCGCCTGTACCGCGTAGTTCAGGTGGCGAGGCACCACCTGTGCGTAAATCGGGTTGGCGATGCGCGGCCGGCCGCCCACGTCCTGCGTGATCAAGCCCAGGTCACGGACGTAGGCGAGGTCCTCGTCCGACCACGCCTGCTGGCCGGCGCCGGCCAGGATCGGCTCGATCACACGACGCACGCGCTCTTCGCGGAGCTTGTTGGCCAGGTCGTCGACGTGGGTGTCGCGGCGCAGGATCAGCCGCTCCTGCGCCTCCAGCACAGCCGCTGCCGTGATCGGGCGTCCGCGGTCGCGACCCGGCTTGTAGCGGAAGCAGGCGTCGTAGCACAGCGCGTTCACGAGCCACGGCTGGCCGGCGGTGCGCTCCCAGATCAACTGCAGCGCCTCTTCGGTGAACGGCTGCCCGGTCTGTGCCGTGTGTTGCGCGGTCAGCGTGCGGATCTCCTGCTCGGTGAAGTCGCCGAGTCGCAACGACTCCGACTTGATGTTGAAGGCGCTGCCGCCGAGCACCATGCGGTTCTCGGCAGTCGAATAGATGCGGTAGTCGCGCACGTCACGCACCCCGCACAGGACGATGCTGTGCGGAAAGCGCTCCGGGCGGTCGACGTACCCGGTGCGCAGTTGGCGCAGCACCGACAGCAGGGTGTCGCCCACCAGCGCGTCGATCTCGTCGATCAGCAGCACCAGCGGACGCGGATCGGCCATGCTCCAGCGCAGCAGCGCCTGGCGCAAGGCCTTTCCCGGCCCTACCCGCTCCAGCACCCCCGGCCAGAGCTCATCCAGCGTCTCGTCACCCAGCGTCACGCTCGCCTGGAGCGCCAGTTCGGCAAGCACGGTGCGCATGCCCTCGGCCACGTTCTCCCGCATTGCTTGGCCGTCCTCGACGTTGGCGTACACGCAGCGGAAGTCGCCCTGCGCGCCGCGGTTCAGCAGGTCGCGCAGCGCCAGCAGCGCCGAGGTCTTGCCGGTCTGCCGCGGCGCATGCAGCACGAAGTATTTCTCTTCGCGGATCAGACCGAGCACTTCGTCGAGGTCGATCCGCGACAGCGGCGCGATCTGGTAGTGCCGGTCCGCGCGGACCGGACCAGCGGTGTTGAACGTGCGCACGGCCGCCATTGTCTCGGTACGTGCCTCGGCTGTCATCCGCGTAGCGTTGCGGTCAGCGCTCGAACCTTCCGAGCAGCGCCGCCATCCGCCGGCTGCCGTCGCGGCCGGCCGTCCGCTCGGCGCGAAAGGAGTGGAGCGCCGGCGAGCAGGCCGTGCAGTCGTCGTAGACGGTGATGCCGGCAACGCCCGCATCACCGAGCGGTGCCATGTTGGCCGCGCGCAGGTCGATGCGGCCTCTTGCTCCCGACGCCTCGGCCGTCTCCGGACCGAACCGTTCGCGGAAACGGAGTGCCCGCTCCGCGGGAACGTCGTAGCAGCACGGGCCGATGCCGGGACCGACGATCGCGTGATACGCGCCGGGGGAGCGGCCGAAGCGTCGCTCCAGGCAGGCGAGTGCGTCGGCGACGATGCCGGTGCCGCGCCAGCCGGAGTGCAGCAGCGCCGGGATCCTTCCGTCGCCGGGGATCAGGAAGATCGGCAGGCAGTCGGCGACGGTCACGCACAGGACGTCGTTCGGCGTCCCGGCGACTACGCCATCCGCCAGGAGCGCTGCGTCAGCGGAACGAAGGCCGGCGACCACCACGCGGCGCGTGTGGCGCTGCACCACGCGCCGGACTCGCTCAGGTCCGACGCCGAGCGCTCCGCAAATCCGCCGCCAGGCGGCCGGATCGTTCATGTCTCCGGCGTCCGCGGTGGTCAGGACGGCGCGCAACGGTACCGGCCCCGCCAGATCGACGATCGGCGTGGTTGCCGCTCCGGGATCGAGGACGCGCCGGTCGATTCTTGGGGCCGGAGCCGTCAGTTCGTGCGAACCAGCCGCCAGACGGCCGGCATGAGCAGGGCGGCAATGCCCAGTTTCACGAGGTCGCCGACGATGAAGGGAGTGAGCCCCCACTGCAGAATCGGGTTGTCCCAGCCGGCTACGCTCCCGAGCCACAGCAGCCCCGGGACGTAGATGACGACGTTGCCGATCAGCATCGCCACCGCGGCCAGCGGCACGCTGCGGTCCCACCCCGCCTCGGCCAGCAGGCCGATCACCAGCGTTGCCAGCAGGAAGCCGAGCAGGTAGCCGCCGGTGGTGCCGACCATGTAGGCCAGCCCGATTCCCCTTTCCGGAGTGCCGGCGAACACCGGCAACCCCACGGCTCCCTCCACCAGATAGAGAAGCACGGTGAGTCCGCCCAGACGCCAGCCCGCCGCCATGCCGATGACCAGGATCACCAGGGTCTGCAGGGTCATCGGTACCGGCACCATGGGGATCTTGATCTTGGACGAGACCGCGATCAGCAGGCTCCCGACCAGCGCCAGAAACAGGACGCGGAACAGGTTGGCGGCCCACGTGCCCGAACCGGAGGCGCTCCCGGCCGGCGGCCACAGGCGATCGATCAGGGTGTGTGGATGTGACCGTTCGACCATCGCAGGGAGTCTACGGGGCGGCCGGAGCACCGTGCAAGCGAGGTCAGTTTGCTTTCTGCGCCGGCGAACTCGGCGCTTCCGTTTCCGTCGTCTGTACTTGCGCGCGTAGTTGCTCGACGTGCTCGGTTGTGGCTCCTCGTCTGCCGGTCCGCAGCCGTAGCGACACCGTGGCCTCTCCCAGGCGCAGAACTCCGATCGACAGAACCTCGGAGTGGCCGGGGGGGAACAGGTGCAGGTAGTAGAAGACGGCTCCCCAGTTCTCCCAGGAAACAGGCCCGAGGCGGTGGTCATCCAGCAGCGCCTCAGTTCGCCCGTTCGTACCGGTCTTCACTGCGATCGTGGCGGTGGATTCGTCGGCGTTGATGATCGTGAGCACGAGGGCCTCCAGATCCCACGCGACCCGGACGGTGCCGTTCTCGTTGCTCCATGCGCCGACCAGCCAGTCAGGTGGCCCCCATGCTGGCGGCTCGGCCCATCCTGTCATGGCAACTCCGAACACCATCACCAAGGATGCTGCTGATCGTCGGCGACCTGCCTCGGCCAGTCGGCCAGCCCGGCGGCCATGGCGATCGTGGTCGGCCAGCATTCCCCGTCAGTTCCCAGTCAGCCGACGGCGATTCTCCGCAGCTTCCTCGAATGTCATCCGGGGAGTCGTGTCAGCCTTGGTGGTCATGCTCGCGGGGAGTTTCGCCCCGGTGAGGTAGGCAACGCGCAGATCCGTCGACGACGTGTCGACCGCACTCAGATCGGCTCCGAATAATCGGGCGTCCGTGAGGATCGAACCTCGCAGATCAGACGAGGTGAGATCGACGTCCAACAACTTGATGGCCTCCATGTCGGCCATTCGGAAGTCGACATCCGTCAGTATCGCATCGCTCATATCAGCCCCCAACAGCCAGGAGCCGAGAAGCGAAACGTGCTCCAGTGTGGCGCCTCGAAGGTCAGCCAGGGCCAGGATCGCGCCGGTGAGATCGACGTTCCTGAGCACGGCACCCCGCAGGTTCGTCTTTATGAGCCGTGCCCAGCGGAGATCGGCTCCGCTGATATTGATGCCCTCCAGATTCTGATCGCTGAGGTTTGCGGCCCTGCAGTCCGGGAGGCAATCCGGGGCGTCGGCGAAGATGTCGGTGCCCTGCCATACCAGCAGCAGTGCGGCGAGCAGGGCGGATCTCAGTGGCGCGCCCTTGCCTTGGCGTTCGATCCGTATCATCTGGAACTCCTTACGACTGCTCGGTGCCGCCTTGATGGCCCCCCACTCTCGACCATGGCGCGGCCGATCCTGAGACTTCCATCTGATGCGTAACGCGTAGACGGAACGAAGGCGGTGGAGACCTTGGAGATCTCCACCGCCTTCTACTGCGTCCACTTTCCCTCGGAGCGGCGTCACGACCGTACAACGCCGTCCAGGGAGGGTCAACACCTTATTTGACACGGCGGTAGACGGCGGTGGAAATCAGCGGGTCGGCGGAATGGTCGAGTCGAAGTCCTCATACCCCGCTACCAGCTCGATCCGTCATCACCATCGCGTTCTCCACGTCCACCAGCCCGTAGCCATAGATCTCGTCGACCCCGGGGCACCGAGGTCGCGCGCCGACCTGAGCAGGATGTAGCCGAGCTGCTCGGTACTGCCGCGGGCACTTCTGGCGCAGAATCGCGATCGCACCAGTCACGCGCGGCGCGGCCCATGAGGTGCCCGCGAAGCTGTGCTCGCGGTTGTCGTCCGGCGCGACGATGAAGGCGTGCCGGGCCTCGCCAGCCCGTGGGGAGTTCGGCACCGTCGAGACCATGCGACAGCACGCAGCCGCCAGCCCGGTAGTCGACCGCGCCAACCACCAAGATCGCGCTCTTCGCATGAAGGTAGCCAGCCTTGATCTCAGGGTTCTTCGGGTTCCCGAGGATCCGCACGAACTCGTTGACCTTGATGACCGGCACGGCGCGGCGCAGATCTCCGTCAGGCAGCGGAGCATCGGCATTCCCGGCCCCGTAGACCGACATCCCCTCGGAGACACGATTGGTGGAGTCGTCTCGCCCCGCCCTTGATTGAGGTACCTCGAGTCGATCCTCGGTATCCCGGTGCGCCGGCACGGCGAATGAGCGACTCATGACATGGAACTTGGTGAAGTCGACCTCGAGGCTGAAGGTGTCGGCGGTCATCCCGGTGTAGAAGTAGTTGGCGTTCGGCGCGTGCCGCCGGACCATGTTGGCCACACCCGTGCCGTGCGAAGGTCTGCCGTCCTCGTGGAAGTGGTCCATGATGACGATGTTGACGTTGTTGCCGTTCCAGCCCGCGGCATGCAACCGGCGCAGCGCGTCGCGTTCGTAGCGCGTGAAATCCGACTCCTCGCTCAGCGCCGGACCATCGTAGTTCCACGCGCGGGTGGCCGATGGTTGGCCAGAGCACACGGGCGGCGGCTTCGTCGTCGGACGGGTCGGCACGTCCGCCATGTCCATCATCGCGCACCGACCAGCGCCAGAAAGCATCCCAGGGTGTTTCTCATAGCGAGTGGCATTGGGGACCTGCGGCCGCGCGTGCGTCAATGCATTGGATACGCCGCCACCACCGTGCAAGCGGTGTCCCGTCCCGCCACCACGGCGTGCCGTTTGACGCGGTCGTGGGCCGTCCCTATGGTGCCCGTTCGGGTGGAGTCGCGGCCGCGGCGTTTGACGCCGTAGCGGGGCGCCCCTACTGTGCCCGTTCACCGGAAACAGAAGATGTCACTTCGCGTTCGTTACGCCCCGTCGCCGACCGGGCTGCACCACATCGGCGGGGCTCGCACCGCCCTGTTCGCCTACCTGCTGGCGCGCTCCGCCGGCGGGACCTTCATCCTGCGTATCGAGGACACCGATCGCGCCCGGTTCGATCCGGCCGCGCTGGAGGACATCTACGACACCCTCGGCTGGCTGGGATTGCGCTGGGACGAGGGACCGAAGGTGGGCGGCCCGCATGGCCCGTACGTGCAGTCGGAGCGGGTCGAGCGCCACCGGGCGGTGGCCGAACGGCTGGTGGATACCGGCCGTGCCTATCGCTGCTACTGCGATCCCGCACGCCTGGCACGGGTGCGCGAGGCCGGCAGCGGGTACGACCGCCGCTGCCGCGACCTGTCCGCGGCCGAGCGCCGGCAGCACGAAGATCGAGGGACGCCCTCGGTCGTGCGGTTCAAGGTGCCGCTGGACGGCGCAACGCGCTACGAGGATGACCTGCTTGGCTCCATCGAGCGCCGCAACAGCGACATCAATCCCGATCCGGTGCTGCTGAAGTCCGACGGCTACCCCACGTACCACTTGGCAGCCATCACCGACGATCACGACATGCGCGTCAGCCACATCCTGCGTGCCCAGGAATGGGTCTCCTCGGCGCCGCTGCACGTGCTGATCTTCCGGGCATGCGGGTGGGAGCCGCCGCGATACGCCCACCTGCCGGTCGTCAACGGACCGGACGGAAAGAAGCTGAGCAAGCGCCACGGGGCGATGAGCGTCGCCGAGTTCCGCGACCAGGGCTACCTGCCGGAGGCGCTGGTCAACTACATGGCCCTGCTCGGCTGGTCGCTGGACGGGGAGCGCGAGCTGTTCACCCTGCGGGAGCTGGAACAGGCCTTCAGTCTGGAGCGGCTGCACGCCTCCCCCGCGGTGTTCGACGCCGACAAGCTGCGCTGGATGAACGGCACCTACATCCGAGCCCTGCCGCCGGAAGAACTGGCCGGGCGGCTTGCGCCGTGGCTCGCCACGTCGGGTGCGGCCGACCCGGAGCGGGTGGCGCGGCCGGTCGCCGAGCTGGTCCGCGAGCGCCTGACCGTGCTCGGCGACACGATACCCATGGCGGGGTTTCTGTTCGCCACGAAGCTGGACTACGATGGCGGCGCGCTCGTGCCGAAGCGGCTGGACGGGGCGCGGACGGCGCGGGTGCTCGAGCGGGCGCGCGACTTGGTCGACGCGGCATGCGGCCCGGATGAAGCCCCGGCCGAACAGGCGTTCCGCACCGCTGCCGATGAGCTCGGCGTCAAGTTCGGTGACCTGATGATGCCGGTGCGGGTGGCGATCACCGGCGCGCGGGTGTCGCCGCCGCTGTTCGGCAGCATGCGGATTCTGGGTGCGGAGACCTGCCGGGACCGGTTGCGCGCCGCCATGGTCAAGCTGGACGAACAAACGCCCGACTCGTAACGGGAAGGAACATGACGCGCACGACACTCGATCAACTGGTATCGCTCTGCAAGCGGCGGGGGTTCGTCTACCCGTCGAGCGACATTTACGGCGGCCTCGCCTCCGCGTGGGACTACGGACCGCTCGGCGTGCAGCTCAAGAACAACCTGCGCGACCGCTGGTGGCGGACCATGACGCGTGGCGAGCTGCCGGTCGTCGGCCTGGACGCGGCCATCCTCATGCACCCGCGCGTGTGGGAGGCCTCCGGTCACACCAGCGCCTTCAACGATCCGCTGGTGGACTGCCGCAACTGCAAGGCGCGGTTCCGCGCCGACCACCTCGAGGAACCGGCCGGCCGCTGCCCGCAGTGCGGGAAGGCGGAGCTGACCGAGGCGCGCCAGTTCAACATGATGATGCGCACCACGCTGGGTCCGGTGGAGGACGGCGGTGCCGACGTCTACCTGCGCCCGGAGACCGCGCAGGGCGCCTACGTCAACTTCAAGAACGTGGTGCAGTCCGGACGCGTCAAGGTGCCGTTCGGGATCGCCCAGGTCGGCAAGGCGTTCCGCAACGAGATCACGACCAAGAGCTTCATCTTCCGCACCTGCGAGTTCGAGCAGATGGAGATGCAGTTCTTCGTGCATCCGAATGAGGACGAGCGCTGGTTCGAGCACTGGCGGGAAGCGCGCTTCCGCTACTACACCGACTTGGGCATCGAGCCGTCCCGGCTGCGGCTGCGGCCGCACGGGCTGGACGAGATCGCCCATTACGCGAAGGTCGCCGTGGACATCGAATACGACTTCCCGATGGGGTGGCAGGAGCTGGAGGGGATCCACAATCGCACCGACTTCGACCTGCGCCGGCACTCCGAGCTGTCGGGCAAGGACCTGACCTACCTCGACGACGGCAGCTCCGGGGGCACGCAGGGTGAGCGGTTCGTCCCTTACGTGATCGAGACCGCGGTGGGGCTGACCCGCACCGTGCTGGCGGTGCTGGCCGACGCCTACGACGAGGACGAGGTGGAAGGGGAGAAGCGTACGGTGATGCGCTTTCACCCGGCGATCGCTCCGATCACGGTGGCGGTGTTCCCGCTGCTCAAGAAGGACGGGCTGGCCGAGCTGGCCCGCGAGGTGGCCGCCGACCTGCGCGCCGACCATGACACCTTCTACGACCAGGGCGGCGCCATCGGCCGGCGCTACCGCCGCCAGGACGAGATCGGCACGCCGTACTGCGTCACGGTCGACCACCAGAGCAGGGACGACGGAACGGTGACCGTGCGGCTGCGCGACTCGATGGAACAGATCCGCGTCCATCGCGACGCGCTGCGGGGGCAGCTCGCCGAGCTGACGGCCGGCTACTCCCGCGCGGACGGCACCTGATGGACGTGCTGGCCACCCTGACCCGGCGCGGGCTGATCAAGCAGACCACGGATGCGGCGGCGCTTTCCAAGCTGCTGGAGCGCGATCGGGTCACGTTCTACCTCGGCATCGACCCCACCGGGCCCAGCCTGCACGCCGGCCACCTGGTCGGTCTGCTTGCCATGGCGCATTTGCAGCGCGCCGGACACCAGCCGGTGCTGCTGATCGGCGGCGCCACCGCCCGCGTGGGCGATCCGTCGGACAAGGACGACATGCGGCCGCTGCTGCCGGTGGAGACCGTCGTGCGCAACGCCGAGCTGATGCAGCGGCAGGTGGGCCGCATCATCGACCTCGGCCAGACCACCGTGGTCGACAACGCCACCTGGCTCGCCGAGCTTGGCTACCTGGACTTCCTGCGCGAGATCGGCCCCCGCTTCTCCGTGAACCGGATGCTCGGCTTCGAGACCTACCGCCGCCGCCTGGAGACCGGCCTCTCCTTCCTGGAATTCAACTACCTGCTGCTGCAGGCGTACGACTTCCTGGAGCTGCACCGCCGCCACGGATGCCTGCTGCAGATCGGCGGCGATGACCAATGGGCGAACATCCTGGCCGGCGTCGACCTGATCCGCCGCGTGGAGCGGGTCGAGGCGCACGCCCTGACCTGGCCGCTGGTTACGACCGCGGACGGCAAGAAGATGGGCAAGACCGCCGCGGGCGCGCTGTTCCTGGACCCGGAGCTGGTTACGCCGTACCAGTTCTACCAGTACTGGATCAACGTCCCGGACGCCGACGTCGGCACGCTGCTGGCGCTGCTGACGCTGCTGCCGGACGCCGAGGTGGAGGAGCTTGGCGGCCTGAGCGACCGTGCTGTGCTCGCGGCCAAGGAGCGGCTGGCCATGGAGCTGACCACCCTCGTGCACGGCGCCAAGGAGGCAGAGCGCGCCCGCCAGGCCAGCCGGGCGCTGTTCGCCGGCAGCGGAAGCGACAGCGGCGCCATCCCGAGCTCGCCGCTGGACGCGGCGGAGATGGGGTCCGGCGTCACGCTGGTCGAGTTGCTGGTGCGGGGCGGACTCGCGTCCAGCCGTTCCGACGCCCGGCGGCTGATCTCGCAAGGGGGCGCCTACCTGAACGGGCGGCAGTGGACGGACATGGACCGGCCGGTCGCGGCGGCGGACGTCTCGGACGGGCAACTCATCGTGCGCGCCGGCAAGAAGCGGCACCATCGATTCGTGATCGGTAGTGGTTCCTGAAGGCCCTGAGCCGGCGTTCGGGCATCTTCCAGGCCGGCAAGTCTTGACGATCGCTTCGCCGCACTGGTAGCTTGGCTGGCGATGCCCGCGAAACTCTCCGCTGCCAAGCGCCAGCGTCAGAACAGCGCGCGCCGGTTGCGCAACCGCACCGTGCGCAGCCGCATGCGTACCGCGATTCGATCTTTCGTCGATTCCCTGGACGGGGACCGGTCCGAAGCCGTCGAGCGGCTTGACCATGCCGTGCGCGCCGTGGACAAGGCCGCCTCGAAGGGCGTGGTGCACCGGCGCACGGCCGCGCGTTACAAGCGCCGCCTGGCCGGGCGCCTGCGGCGGCGGTTCGCGGCGACCTAGCGACGTGCCGGGCCACAAGGAGCGATCTGGTGGCGGTTGAGGGGACAGACAGAGCTGACAGGACGGACCGGGCTGACAAGCTGACCAAGGCGGAGATCATCGAGAGCATCTATGCCGAGGTGCCGGTCAGCAAGAAAAACATCCATCGCATCCTGGATCTGTTCTTCGACCAAGTGAAGGGCGGGATCATCGGCCAGCGCGCCGTGGAGTTGCGTGGCTTCGGCACCTTCGAGCTGAAACCGCGCAAGGGCCGGGTCGCGCGCAATCCGCGCACCGGCGAACGGGTCGAGGTGGAGAACCACGGCGTGGCTTCGTTCCGCCCGGGACGCGAGTTGAAGGAGCGTGCCTGGTCCAGCCAGGTGTGACACCTCGACACTCACCGTGGCCGATCTGACCCGGTCGGCCAACCCCGGCGGCGTGGCACGCCGCTCCACCGGCAAGACGTCGCGGCAGGTGGTCGCAGAGGTCGCCGCGTTGACGCTGTCCGCGGCCCTGTTCGCGTTGTCATTCCCCAATCCGCTCTCCACGTGGGGGTGGTATCCGCTCGCCTTCGTGGCGCTGGCGCCCCTGTTCTGGGTGATCGGAAAGGCGCCCTGGAGCCGTGTCGTCCTGTACGGCGTGTTGTACGGCTTCGGCAGCTACGCCCTGTTCAACTACTGGCTGGCGAAGTTCCACGCCTTGGGTCTCCTGTTCGTGCCGGCTGTCCACGCGATCTACCTGCTGGTGCTGTTTCCGGCACTGAAGCTGGTCACCGACCGGTTCCCTCGCCATGCGCCGCTGTGGCAGGCGGTGCTCTGGGTGGCCTACGAATACCTGAAGACGCAGGGGTTCCTGGGGTACTCGTACGGCGTCATCGGGTACACGCAGTACCTGTTCGGGCCGCTGGTCCGCTCCGCGGCAGTCGCGGGCGTATGGGGCGTTTCGCTCGTGGTGGTGCTGGCCAACAGCTACATCGCCCACCTGGCGGCGGCGCTCCGTCCCGTGCGCGGTGACCTGTGGCGGCGGGCCGTCCGGTTGCTGCACGCGCGCCCGCTGGTTCCCGCACTCTGGACGGTGCTGTTTGCGGGGTCCGTGGCTTACGGCGCGGCGCTGCCTGCAGACTACGCAGACGCGCGGCAGTGGAGGGTCGCGCTGGTCCAGCAGAACATCGATCCGTGGGTGGGCGGATACCTCGCCTACGAACGCTCCCTGCACGTCCTGCTGCGGCAGAGCCGACGCGCGCTGGCCGAGGATCCCGACGCCGTGATCTGGTCCGAGACGTCGTTCGTGCCCGGTATTGACTGGCACACGCGCTACCGCGCGCGCGACCAGGAATCGATCAGGAAGTACGAGCTGGTCCGCCAGCTCCGGGCGTTCCTGGATGAGCAGACGGTGCCGTTCGTCGTCGGCAACGACGACGGCCAGAAGAGACGCAATGCCGCGGGCGACGAGCGGGTGGACTACAACGCGGCGCTGCTGTACCAGGGTGGCGAGATCGTCCAGACGTACCGCAAGCTTCACCTGGTGCCGTTCACGGAGCGCTACCCGGACTGGGGCCCCCGGTTCCTTCACGATCTGCTGGAGGAGGACTTCGACACCCACTTCTGGGAACGGGGCGAAGAGTGGACGGTGTTCGACGCCGGCGGGGTGCGCTTCTCGACGCCGATCTGTTTCGAGGACACGTTCGGCTACCTGAACCGGGAGTTCGTCAACCGCGGCGCGCAGGTGATCGTCAACATGACCAACGACTACTGGTCGGAGTCGGTGCCGGCGGAGATGCAGCACTTCGCCATGGCCGTGTTTCGCGCCACCGAGAACCGGCGCAGCGTGGTGCGTGCCGCCAACAGCGGCATCACCGCCATCGTCGAGCCGTCGGGCCGCATCGCCGCGACGCTGAAGCGCGGAACCGAAGGCACCCTGATCGGCGATGTGCCGGTCTTCGACGAAGCCCGGACGCTCTACTCCCGCGTCGGTGATTGGCTGGGCGTAGGGCTGACCGCAGCGGCGCTCCTGCTGATCGCGGGCGCCCTGGGCGGTGCCGTTCTACGCCGGTGGCGCGATGCGCGTTGACAGGGGCATGCCGGACGGGATGATGATCATCCCGTGACCGGTGACAAGATCCTGATCGTCGACGACGAAGCCACGAACGTCGAGATCTTCGACCTGATGCTGTCGAAGCTCGGCTTCTCCACGGATACCGCCTCGGACGGGGTGGAGGCACTGGAGAAGCTGCCGAGCTTCCGTCCGGCGCTGATCCTGTTGGACAACATGATGCCGCGGATGACCGGTTGGGAGGTGACGCGGAGGATCAAGCACGGTGACGATCTGGCCGCGTACCGCGACGTGTCGATCATCATGTTCTCGGCGGCCGACGACGTCGAGGACAAGGTGCAGGGACTGGAACTGGGGGTGGACGACTACATCACCAAGCCGTTCAACTTCACCGAGGTGCTGGCCCGCATGCGCGCCGTACTGCACCGCCGCCATCTGCAGGAGCAGGTGACACGGCGCGAGCATCGGATCGGCGTGATCGAGTCGCTGAACGAGTCGCTGATCTTCTTCTCCCAACATGTGCGGAAGCCCCTCGAGCAGCAGTTGCGGCTGGTCGACGCCCCGGGAGCCGCGTCCGCCGAGACACTCGCCGACAGAATCAGGGACGATGCGCGCGCGATCCTCACCAAGCTCGATGCTCTGGAGCAGGAAATCGGGGACCTGCAGCGTCAGGGCGACGAGCTCAAGGCGGGAGATCTCTCCCTCGACGAGCTGCATCGCCGGCTCGCCGGCATCGCCTCCGCAGGCGTCACCGGCTCCTGACCGTGCTCGGACGCAAGAGGCCGGAGCGGCCCAGCTCCGATGCGCCGCCCACGACCTTGTCGGCCGAGACCCGGATGAAAGGACTGCTCCGGTTCGACAGCGTCCTGCAGATCAACGGCACGTTCGACGGAGAGATCCACTCCGCCGGGCGGCTTCTGGTCGGCGAGAACGGGCAGGTGTGCGCCAAGATCGAGGTGGGGTCAGCGGTGATCGGCGGCACCGTGCGCGGCGACATCAAGGCGGCCGACAGTGTCGAGATGCTGGCGACTGCCCGAGTGTTCGGCGATGTCGGCACGGCACGGCTGATCGTCGCCGACGGCGCCGTCTTCGAAGGCGAGCTGGAGATGAGCGGCACGTCCGACAAGCGCGACGCGTCCGCGGCCCCGCTTGAGGGATAAGGACGCGGGCCCGCCTCGCGACCCTGTTGCCTCGGCGGCCTTGACACCGCATTCGCCGCGCAAGTAAGTTTCCGCTAGCACTCACTCCTTCCCAGCGCCAAGCACGGGGCTGCGAGAACGCCATTCAGCAGGTACCGGACGGAACGGCCGCGCCGATTCCGCGGGGAGTCCCGGGGAGCAACATGCCGGAAAAAAGCACAAGCAGACGGTCACGATCGCGAAAGAAGCTCAGGATCGAAGTCAAGGACGGCTTCGACGGGGTCGACGGCACCCTGGCTCAACAGGCCGCCGTCGCGCAGGCTGAGCAGGCGGCTGAGAAGCAGGCGCAGACGTCGGGCAGCGATGGCATCGACGGACTGCGGGCGCCGGTCGACGACGGAACCCCGCGCGAGAAGCTCCTGATCAGCGATGTCGCCGTCAAGGACCTGCCGGAGCTGCGCAGCCAGGCGGCTGCCATGGGGTTGAGCCCCGAAAGCCTCGTGGGGATGAAGAAGACGGATCTCATCTTCGGCATCCTCAAGGAACACACGCATGCCAAGGGTGGCGTGATCTACGCCCACGGCGTGTTGGAGATCCTCCCGGATGGATACGGCTTTCTGCGATCGCCCAACTACAGCTATCTCCCGGGGCCCGAGGACATATACGTGTCGCCGTCGCAGATCCGGCGATTCAACCTCAAGACCGGAGACACGGTCCATGGCCAGATCCGCCCCCCCAAGGACGGAGAGCGGTTCTTCGCGATGTTGCTCGTGGAGACGGTCAACGACAACCCGCCGGTCGTCGCGCAGAACCGGGTGCCGTTCGACCACCTCACGCCGCTGTATCCCGACGAGCAACTGAACCTGGAAACCGCCGATGGCAACCTGGAAACGCGAATGATGAACCTGTTCTGCCCCCTCGGCAAGGGGCAGCGCGGGCTGATCGTGTCGCCGCCGCGCGCCGGCAAGACCATGCTGTTGCAGCGGGTCGCGAATGCCATTACGGAGAATCACCCCGAGGTCTTTCTGATCGTGCTGTTGATCGACGAGCGTCCCGAAGAGGTCACCGACATGCAGCGCAACGTCAGGGGAGAGGTGGTTTCCTCCACGTTCGACGAACAGGCCACGCGGCACGTGCAGGTCGCGGAGATGGTGATCGAGAAGGCGCGCCGCCTGGTCGAGCACAAGCGGGACGTCGTGATACTGCTGGACTCGATCACCCGTCTGGCCCGCGCCTACAACCAGACCGTGCCGACGTCGGGCAAGATCCTGTCCGGCGGCGTCGACTCCAACGCCCTGCACAAGCCGAAGCGCTTCTTCGGCGCCGCGCGCAACGTCGAGCACGGCGGCAGCCTGACCATCGTCGCGACCGGCCTGATCGAGACCGGCAGCCGCATGGACGAAGTCATCTTCGAGGAGTTCAAGGGCACCGGCAACATGGAGGTGCGCCTGGACCGCAAGATCGCCGACCGCAGGATCTACCCGGCGATCAACATCAAGCAGACCGCCACCCGCAAGGAAGAGCTGCTGCTGAGCGATCAGGAGCTGGCCAAGCTGTGGATCCTGCGCAAGGTGCTCGGCCCCATGGACGAGCTGGAGATCGCCGAGCTGTTGATCGAGAAGATGCGCAAGACCAAGACCAACGATGCCTTCCTGCGCTCCATGAACACCTCGGCCGTCGGCGACTGACCGTTCGCGGCCTTATCGCTCGCGGGTTGGCCGAATCACGCCGCGGGGCTCCGGCGTTCGCGCTGGACCGCGTCACGCTGCGCATCGACCGGACTCCTGTCCTGAAGGCCATGAGCTGGTCGGCGGAGACGGGGCAGCGCTGGGCGGTGCTGGGACCCAACGGCTGCGGCAAGAGCACCCTGCTGCGGTTGCTTGCCGGGCGCGCGCATCCTTCCTCCGGCACCGTCGACCTGCTGGGCCATCGCGTCGGCCGGGTCGACCTGGGCCCGTTGCGGTGTGCCATCGCCTGGGTGCACGCCGACCTGCTGCAGTGGATCCCTCGCTTCCAGACGGTGCTGGAGACCGTCGTCGCGGGCATGCGCGGCACCTTCGTGGTCTACGACCGGATCGCACCGCCGGAGGCGGCTCGGGCGCAGGAGGAGTTGCACGCGGTCGGCATGTGGCCGTTGCGCGAACGCCGGTTCGTGACGCTGTCCACCGGCGAGCGACAGCGCACGCTCATCGCACGCGCGTTCGCAGCGCGCCCGGCGCTGGTGCTGCTGGACGAGCCGTGCGCGGGTCTGGACCCGCGGGCGCGCGAGGAGTTCCTGACGGCGCTGCGCACGGCCGTCGACCGATCGTCCAGCGATGGATCGCCCGCCACGGTGGTCTACGTCACCCACGGCATCGAGGAGCTGGACGGCTCCTACGACGGAGTCCTGCTGATGAAGGACGGTGCCGGAGCGGGCGCCGGGCCGCCTGCGAAACAGCTTACCGACGCGAACCTGTCACGACTGTTCGGCGTGCCGTGCGCGGTGATCGCCGACGGCGGCCGCTACTGGCTGCATGTCGGCTGAGGCGTCCGCCGGATTGGCGCGTCAGCGGCAGTCCGGCGGACACCTCAGCGGTCGGTGGGGATGGGCCGACAGCGGCGCCGCAGGCGACGGTGTCGGGGCGTAAGCAGCAGGATGAGGGCGAGGATCAGGGCGACGGGCAGGTAGTCGCCGAAGGCGGTATACGGCGTCGTGGCCGGCGTAGCCGGCAGGTGCAGCGTGACCAGGGCGGCGTCCTCCGTGAACGGCGGCAGCACCGATCCCGGGATCGTGCGGCCGTACACGTCGAGCGCTGCGGTGATGCCGCCGTTGGTCGCGCGCAGCAGCGGCCGAGCGTTCTCCACCGACCGGAAGCGCGCCGCCACCAGGTGCTGGGTCTCCGACGACACGGTTCGCGACCACGAGTCGTTGGTGAGGTTGACCAGCACCTCCGCGCCGGCGCGCACGAAGCGCCGGTTCAGGGCGGGAAAGGCGTCCTCGAAGCAGATCGGCGTCGACAGGCGCACGCCGCGGCCGTCGGACAGGCTGACGGTGAACACCGTCGGATGGTCGCCGGCGACCCATCCCGAGCCGATGCCCACCGCCGAACGATAGAACCGGCGCACGAAATCGACCTCGTAGAACGGCACCGCCTCCGCGAACGGGACGAGTTGCTGCTTGCGGTAGTGGTCGAACCGGCTCGCTCCCGGGCCGATCAGGAAGGAAGCGTTGCTGTATTCGAAGGCGGCAGGGTCGATGACGAAGGGCGCGCCGGTGATCAGGTGGGTGTCCAGGGAGCGCAGGAACGGTCCCAGCGGATCGCCGTTCGGGAGGCGCTCGAAGTCGATCGCGTAGCTGTAGAGTTCGGCGTATTCGCCGACCGGCTGGTCGGGAAGGGCGGTCTCACTCCAGACGATCAGGTCGGGATCGTGCTCATCGAGCACCCGGCGCGTGAGGCGCATCAGGGTGCGGAGGCTGTCGGCATGCTCTTCCACGCCGCCGCCCCATGGATCGTGGTTGTGCTGGATCAACGCCACCTCGATCCGCGTGCCCGCTCCGGCCCCCGACTCCCGGCTCGCATCGGCGCCGAGGCGGACGAAGCCGTACCCCAGCGCGCCGATCGCCAGCACCGCGACCATGAACCAGGTCCGTACCGGTTGCTGCCGCCACGGCCGCTGCACCCCTTCCGCGACCGCGGCGTTGACCAGCGCCATCAGCAGCGACAGTCCCCACACGCCGGTCAGCGCCGTGAACTGGATCAGCGGGGTGACCGTGTTCACCGGATAGGCGGCCAGCCCCCAGGGAAATCCCAGGAACCCGGACGACTTCAAGTACTCGTAGACCGTCCAGGCGGCGGCGACGGCATACGGGCGCAGCCGGCCGGCGGCGACGGCCACGCCGCGGAGCATCGGTCCCAACAGGGCCCCGAACAGCGCGTACCCGAGCACGGGGCCTCCCAGCGTCCAGAGTGCGTACTCGTGGAAGTACTGAAGCCAGTAGTACGACAGCGGCGTGGCGACCACCATGAAAAGGACGGTGGCGGCGGCTGCCTGTGCATGGGAGCGGCAGTGGTAGATCGACAGGAACAGCGGCGCGAAGGCAAAGGGCCCGAGCAGCGGATTGCCAAGCGGCGCAAGCTCGTTCGGGAGAGCCAGGGGCACGGCGATCGCGGATACGGCCGCCGGCACGTAGCGATGGAGCCACACGTGCGCCATGGTAGCCCTATTGCCTCACCCAAATATCCACACGAAGTGAATCGGATGCCTCATGCAAATATCCACACGAAAGATAGGCGGCGGTAAAGGGGGTGGGGTGCGGGGAGGGGGTAGTGCTTCCCTGTGGATATGTGGATAACTCGGCATCGCGCCGAGAGCAGCCTTGAGGTCGTCGACGGCTGCCACGTCCGGCAGGACACCACCGGCGGGTCCCAGCGCTGATCTGGCGTGGCGACGAGGAGGCCGGAACACCGTCCCCAGCGACGATCTCCGTGCCCGATCGCAGCGGCCGTCACCATCCTCGTCGACGCTGGTGCGGTCCGATCGGCGAGAGGTCAGCGAGCAGCCCCACAGGGCCGGTCCGGCCCGGAGTGGCGCCGAAACGACCGTGATCGGAGACGATCGGCCTGCGAGGATCGCCGTCACGGCGTTTTCTGCGCAGAGGTGGTATCCCGATACCCCCTGATGAAGCCCCCGCGCCAGCGGACGGTCACGTTGAGGCGCAGAGGTCAGCGAGCGGTCGCCGGCGCTCCTGAGCGACGGCACGGCCGACGCGGCCCCGTCGGTGGTCAGCCGGCACGCTCGGCTGGATGGCTGCGTTGCTGCACCAGACTCAGCAACTCACCCTGCAGGCGCACCACCTCGCGTTGCAGCTCGGCCGGGTTCAGGATGTCGAATTGACGCCGGAGCCGCTCTTTGTGGTCCTCGGACACCTCCGAGCAGGCCAACACGCGCTGATACGGCGTCTGCGGATCGTCGTGGACCCGTCGCACCCGCGCGCCCTGGCGGGTCTTGGAGACCAGTTTCTGGGAGGGGTAGAAGAAGTTGATCAACAGCCGCAGCCGATCGTAGAGCTGGTTGAGCAGCTCGACCTCCTGCTCGGTCTGCAGGCGCAAGTAGCCGACGTGGCGGCGCACCACGTCGTTGTTCTTCTGCTCGGTGAAGTTGTTGTCGTTCTTGCGGTTGGGCCGCGAGCGGGTGAAGTCGATGCGTTCCTGGACGCAGTAGCGGTGCAGGTGGTGATTGATGAACTCGCTGCCGCTGTCGGTATGCAGGGAGCACAGGGCGAACGGGAGCCAGGAGCGAATCAGCAGCAGCGCCTGGAAGACCCACTTCTGCGCCTTGTTGAGCACCGCCCGGGCCTCCGTCCACTGGGTCAGGCGGTCGGTGACCACCAGGGTGAAGGCGTGCTCGCCGCCGGTGATGCCGCCGTCGTGTCCGACCAGGTCGGCGCCCACCTCGCCGGGCCGGGCGTCCTGCCACTCGGTGAAGGTGCGGATCGGGATCTCGTTGATCAGCCGCGTGGTCGGCTTAGTATGGGAGCGACCGCGTATGCGCAGGGCGCGTTTCTCGGTACGCAACAGCCGGTCGATGGTAGCGGCGCTGATGCGGGTGAGCTTCTGCCGGATATCGGGGTCCAAGGAGAGTTCGCCGAACTTCTCCAGCACCGCCACCTGCGTGCGCAGGACGGCCACCAGCCGTTTGCCGCACAGGCAGCCGAACAGGTACCAGATCTTCCTCAGCGCGGCGAGGACCTGATCGTCGTAGATGCGGCGGCTCTGGCGCCGCGGTCGGCGCTGGCCGACGACGATCTTGACCAGCTCGCCGTCGCGGCGCTCGAACACCGTCTTGCCCCACATCCGCAGCACCCACCCCGCGTGGTGGCGGGTGCAGCCGTGCAGCTTGACGAACTGATCGAGCATCGCCGCCTTCTGTCGCTTGCTGGCGCGTCGGTACCGGTTGGCCATCTCTCTGGTGACCGCCTTGCGTTGACCCATGGTGAGCCCCATCTCCTCCGACCTCCGCCCTCATGGTGGGCTGGCCGTTCGTGTGGATCTTTCGATGAGGCACCGGTTTTCGTTCGTGTGGATTTTTGATGAGGCAATGCGGTAGCTCGCTTCCGAAGCTCGTTCGCGCTAAGCTGCCCGCCGTGTTCGCCGACCTCCAGCGCAAGTGGGACGATCTGTGTACGCAGTGTGGGCAGTGCTGCTATCGGCGCGATCGGGTGCAGGGCGAGTTGGTCATCGACCGTGACTCGCCGTGCCGGTTTCTGGACGTGTCGACCCAGCTCTGCACGGTCTACGAGTCACGGCTGTCGACCTGTGCGAACTGCAAGCGCCTGACGATCTTCCACGCGCTGTTCTCGCGCTATCTCCCCGACGACTGCGGGTACGTGGAAGCGTTCAGGATATGGCGTAAACCACCCACCGACCGTCAGCGTCCCGCAGCTCCAGGCTCTGCCCCGAACGGAACGACGGAAACGCCTCCCGATACTGCGCCTCGAAGCTGACCTCGACCCGGTACCGCGCAGCTCCATGGTCTGCGTCCAGGGCCTCGACCATGCCCACCGTGATCACCTCGTCGGCGGTCAGGCCGCGGTAGGGAGAGTTGCCGAAGTAGTCGTCCAGCATCGTTCGCAGCGACTCGCGCGTCACTGCCGATCCGTCCGGAAGGCGAATCTCGTGGTCGACGGCTGCCAGCACGCCGGCGGTGTCCTTCTCCAGGAAGCGGTCGGCTCCGTCGAGCACCGCCGTGATGACCGATGTCCGGTCGGCCAGCGCCTTGTTGCGGGCGTCCGAGGCGCTCATGCGCCGTTCGGCTTCCGCGGCCGACTCCATGGGAGCGGGCGACCAGTTGGCGGGGACCCGTTGCTCGTTGGAGAACAGGATCGCCGAGACCAGCCACGTGTCTCCGACGGGGCGCAGCACGAACCGCTGCTGCGTACCCCAGAACGGAACGGCGGCCGACAGATCCATGCGAGCGTCCAGGCTGACCTCGAAGGCGTCCGCCAGGGCCCCGGTTCCGATCCCGTAGCGGTGAGCCATCACGTTGTCGACGTCGTAAATCTGGCCGAGCGAGATTCCCGCCAGCGATCGCTCGGCGAACAGCGCGTCCAGCACGGAGTGCGCCTGGGAGCGGGTCACGTTCGTTCCCGCCACGAATACCGAGCCGTCCAGCATGGACACGATCGCGTCGGAGTCGTGGGCCAGGAAGGCGCTTGCGAGACGCAGCAGCCGCGACACCACCAGGCTGGATGTCCAGCCCGTCGTGTCGACCTCTTCAGCCGGCGGCCGGTCGGGCAGGTCGATCTTCTCGCGTTGCTGCTCCCCGATGGCATCCGGGTCCAGGGCGGGGTTCAGTTCGAAGGCGAGCCGGCGCATCCCTGCGGCCAGCTCGATCTTGCCGACTTCCTCGTACTGAAGACCTGCCAGATAGTACGACTCGGCCATCTCGACCTTTTTCTCCGGGGGAAGAGCCGCCAGATCGGCCGGCAGGGCGAGGGCCGGCGTCCCCAGCGCCAGCAGACAAGTGACGAGTCCTGTTGCGGTCAAGAACCGGCGAACGGTAACCATGGCGGGTAACACTATACCATCAGCGGCGGCGTGTGACGAGACGACGCAAGCGCCGGTCGGACGGGAATCGTGGGCCGCGCGCGGAACTTTGCCGGAGACCGGATTCGAACCGGTACGGTCCATGCGGACCAGGGGATTTTAAGTCCCCGGTGTCTACCGTTTCACCACTCCGGCGCGGGTCCGGAGCCTAACGACGGCTCCGACGCCGGGTCAAACCTCGGCGCGCCACCGCCGCCCGCCCCGCACGCATTTGACCGTTACGCCCCGAGCGTACTACCGTTGGGACGTGTATGCGCTCGTAGAGATCAAGGGAAAGCAGTACCGGGTGAGTCCCGGTACTGAAATCGTCGTCGATCGACTGTCGGCCGCGCAGGCGGAGTCGTTCGATCTGGACTCGGTCCTGCTGCTGTCCGACGGTCGTGACGTACGGGTGGGCAATCCGTATGTCGCCGACGCACGGGTACGCGCGCGTGTGGCCGGTGAGGAGCGCGGCAGGAAGATCAGGGTGTCGACCTACCGCCGCCGCAAGCGCACGCAGCGCACGCGGGGCCACCGGCAGCGCTACACGCGTCTGGTGATCGAGGACGTGGTCGCGGGCGCAGCCGGGGAAGCCGCGGCTTCCTGAGGAGAGGCGGACATGGCTCACAAGAAGGGTGGAGGAAGCTCGCGCAACGGGCGCGACTCGATCGGCCGCAGGCTCGGCGTCAAGCGCTACGGTGGCGAACGCGTACACGCGGGCGCCATTCTGGTACGTCAACGCGGAACCCGGGTGCATCCCGGTCCGAATGTCGGCCTGGGCAGCGACGACACGCTGTTCGCACGGTCTTCCGGCCTGGTCAGGTATTACCGTCGCCGCAACCGGAAGTTCGTCTGCGTCGATTCCAGCGGCCCTGTTGACGGCCCTGCGGAGCAGCCCGTCGCGCGCTGACCTGCGGACGGCTGCCGGCTGCCCCGTGTCCTGCGCCGGACCGGGTGCCGTGAGGACGGCCATCTTCGGAGGGACCTTCAATCCGGTCCACAACGGCCATCTCCATCTCGCCGCCACCGTCTGCGCGGAGTTGGCGTACGGGCAGGTGATCTTCGTGCCCGCGCACGTTCCGCCGCACAAGGACGCCGACGAGCTGATCGCCGGCTCGCACCGGCTGGCGATGCTGCGCCGGGCGGTCGCCGGACACGATGCCTTCCGGGTGGACTCGTGCGAACTGGACCGCCGCGGGGTTTCCTACACCATCGACACGGTGCGATACCTCGGCGCGGTGCGCGGCCGGTTGGGAGTCATCATCGGTGACGATCTGGCGGCCGACTACCGGTCATGGCGCGAGGCGCCCAGTCTGGCCCGTGAGGCCGACCTGATCCTGGGCCGGCGCCTCGACGGCAGCGCGCCGCTGCCGTTCCCGCACCGGGTCGTCGGCAACGTGCGGCTGCCGCTCTCTTCCCGGCTCATCCGCGACCGGCTGCGCGCCGGCCTTCCAGTCGACCATCTCACGCCGCCCGCGGTCCTCGAGTACATCCGCTCCCACGGGCTCTATGGCGCGACATGAGGGTTGCCGGCCCGCGCCGGGGACGGGCGGTGACCGGGGTGATCACGGGGCTCATCGTGGTCATCGCGACCGGCGCATTCGTCCTGAGCTTCGTGAGACTGCGCAGCGACGCGGTGAGCGACCTGATCGATGCCCAGGGTCGCATCGCCGTGATCTTCATGCTTCCCATCGACGAACCGTCGCCTTCCTTCGAGGTGCTCATGCTCGACGCGAGGACCGGCCGCGCGGCGTTGCTGTTCGTTCCCGGGTCGATCGGCGTGGTGCTCCCGGACCCGCAGCGGATCGGCGCCATCGCGGCGCTGTACGGCCCGGACGGCCACGCCGCGCTTGGCGGGCGCCTGGCCGAGCTCCTCGATCTGCAACTCGACTTCCACGTCGACCTGTCGTACGAAGGGCTCGGGCGGCTGGTCGATGTGCTCGGCGGCGTCGAGGTCGTGATCCCGGACACCATTCAGGTCCTCGATGCGGAGCGCCGCGTTCTGCTGCCATCAGGCAGCGTGGTGCTGGATGGCGACATGGCGCGTGCCTACCTCTCGTACCGGACCGCCGAGGAACCGGCCGCCGAGCGGGTCGAACGGGTGCACCGCCTGATGCAGGGCCTGCTGCGATCCATAGCCGACAGCCCTGTGGTGCTGTCCGATCCCACCGCGAAGCGGTTGCTGTACGATGCGGTCGTCACCGATCTGAACCGGCGCGCCTTCGACCGACTGTTCGCCACGCTGGTCGAACTGGACACCGACAGGATCAGTTTGCTGCGGGTCCTGGGAAGAATTCAGGAGGTCGACGATCGCCCACTGCTGTTCCCGTATGAAGAGGGCGCGCTCCTGCGGGATTCCGTCAAGCAGACCATCGCCGCCCTGTCCGTTCCGCTGGACGCCGGGGACGGGGACGTGACTCCCGCCGTGGAGGTGCTCAACGGCACCCGCACGAGCGGTCTGGCTGCGCAGGCGGCGACGGTCTTCGAGAGCTTCGGCTACCGGGTCGTGGCAGTGGACAACGCCGACCACCCCGATTACGAGCGGACGCTGTTCGTCGGCCGGCGGGGCGATCCGGAGCAGGCACGTCTGGTTGCGGCATTGATTCAGTGCGAAGGGAATGCAGCGCAGGCCGCGGACCGAGCCATCGCCGCGTCGTCGGCCGCCGCGGACGTGACGGTGATCCTGGGGCGCGACTTCAACGGCCGGATCTGTCAGTCGCGGTAGACATGGCACAACAGGAAGACGTCCACCCCGCGAGCGGCAGCCAGCGAACCGCCCTGGCCCTGGCCGAGCTGCTGGTCGAGCACCAGGCCGAGGAGACGGTCGTCCTCGACGTGAGACGGCAGAGCGGTTGGACCGATTACTTCGTGATCGCGACCACGCGGAGTCATGCTCACTTGCGCGGCGTCCTGCGCCACCTGGACATCGCGCTGCGCCGGATGGGCGACGGCGGCCGCGAACGCCCGGGGCAAAGCCTGCGCCGTGCACCGGACGACAGCGGGTGGGTGCTGGTCGATCTGGGAAGCGTGGTGATCCACCTCATGACCGAGGAGCAGCGGCGGTTCTACGAGTTGGAGAGGCTCTGGTTCCGGAGTCCTGCGGTCTTCCGGGACCGCGGTTCGCGCCCGGACGCGGACACGCAGTCGAGGTGAGTCAGGAGTCCGCCGGGCCGCCGTCACCGCCGGCGAAGGCGTCCTCGAACTCCTCGTCTGCCTCCTCGTCCTCGTCGTAGTCGAAGCCATCCTCGTCCTCGATCTCTCCGTCGTCGATGTCCTGGCTGTCGAGGTCCTCGTCCTCGTCGAAGTCGTCGAAATCGGCCAGATCGTCGTCCACCGCGCAGCGGCGGATCCGGGTCGGGGGTGGTTGCCGGCTGCTTGGCACCCGTGGGACCGTCACGAAGCGGTCGTCCGGCGTCCCGCCGGGCGGCGCGTCGAGGGATGAGATCGAGATAGCGGTTTCCAAATCGCGTTCACCGTCCGTATAATTCTGTGTCGATGGGACGTCGGCAAGCGGTAAGCCACCGGTTTTTGGTACCGGCATTCGCAGGTTCGAATCCTGCCGTCCCAGATGATACCTATGGAGCAGATACGTGGAGCAATTGGCATTACGGGCTGAGCCCAGATCGAAGACCCGGACGCGGGAGGCACGCCGGCTGCGCCGTGAAGGGCGGGTGCCGGCGGTAGTATACGGCGCCGCCGAGGCGGAGTCGATCTCCGTTGACGCGAAGGAGGTGCAGCGGCTGTTCCGCCATGCTTCCGAAAGCACCATCATCTCCCTATCCACCGGTGACGGCGACCGCGACGTACTCATCAAGGACTACCAGACCGACCGTATCACCGACAAGCTCCTGCACATCGACTTTCTCGAGGTGGTAGCCGGCCGCACCCTGCGCACCCACGTCCCGCTGCACTTCCAGGGTACGCCGATCGGCGTCCGCGAGGGAGGCATCCTGGAGACGCTGCTGCGCGAACTGCACGTCGAGTGCCTGCCGCGTGACTTGCCGGAGAGCATGGACATCGACATCGAAGGGCTGGACAGCGGGGACTCGATCCACGTGCGGGATCTGGACACGCCGGAAGGCGTCCGCGTCCTGAGCCCTGCTGACCAGGTGGTCTGCCTCGTCGCTCACCGTCTCGCCGAAGAAGAGGAAGAAGAGATCGATGAGGAGGAGATCGAAGAGGAAGGCGAGGACGTCGAGGTTCCCGACGCAGAGGCATAACGCGGCAGGGCATAGCGCGACGGGGCGCAGCGCGGCGAGGTATAGGCCGGCCGCGTCCGACGGCCGGCTGCTGGTGGTCGGGCTGGGCAACCCAGGTCCCCGGTACACGGATACCCGGCACAACGTCGGGTTCCGGATCGTGGAAGCGCTGGCGGATGCTGCCGGCGCGCGGATGAAGCGGCGCGGGATCGCCCGCTACACCGTGGCGCGCGTCGAGGCCGAGGGCAGCAGTGTCTTTCTGGCGGAGCCGCTGACCATGATGAACCGATCCGGCGACGTGCTTGCCGCGCTTCTTCGGTTCAGTGGGTGCACCCTGCTGCAGACCCTTGTCATCTGCGACTCCCTCGATCTGCCGGCAGGGGCGGTGCGCTTGAAGCGCTCGGGCTCCTCCGGCGGCCACAACGGGCTGGCATCGATCATCGCCGCCGCCGGCGGTGGCGGGTTTCCCCGGCTGTGGGTCGGCGTGGGCAGACCCGACGGCAGGGGCGACGTGATCCGCCACGTGCTGGGCACGCCGGGCGCGGAGGATCACCAGCGAATCGATGCGGCCGAGCGCTTCGCGGCAGAGCATGTGCTGCGCCTGGCGAACGAGCCGATCGATCGGGTGATGCATGCGGTCAACTCATACGAACCCGACTGACGGGATCCCGACTCAGGTAGAGCGCGCCCTGCGGTGTCTGGGCGTCCGCCATGGCCATACGGTCGTCGCCGGATACTCCACGGGGCCGGATTCCACCGCTCTCCTGGCGCTGTTGTGCCGGTTGCGCACGCGGATGGGCATCGAGGTGGTCGCCGCGTACTTCGACCACGGCCTGCGTTCCCGCCGCGAAATCGACGGCGACATCGTCCACGCGCGTACGGCCTCGAGCAGTCTGCAGGTTCCGCTGCGCGTGGGCACCGGGTCGTCGAGCGGGGAGTCCGTTCGGGGCGGCCCGGAGGCGGCCGCCCGCGCCGCTCGCTACCGTTTCCTGGAGGACCTTGCCGGCGAGTGCTGCGCCGACTGGATCGCGGTGGGGCATACGGCCGACGACCGGGCGGAGACCGTGCTCATGCGGGCGCTGCAGGGAACGGGCGTCGCCGGCCTCGGCGGCATGCGGGCACGGCGCGGCCGGGTCATCCGGCCGCTCGAAACACTACGGCGTGACGATCTGCGGGCATGGCTGCATGGGGAAGGGCTGTCATTCCGCCGCGACTCGCAGAACGGCGACCCGCGATTCACCCGCAACCGCGTGCGCGACCTGCTGGGCGACATCGAACGCAGGTTCCCCGGGGCAGCGACGCGCCTGGCCGAGGTGGGGAGGCAGGCCGAGCAGACCCAGGTCTTCGTCGCGGCGCAGGCGGCGGAGCGGCTGCCCTGGAGGCGGACCGCTCTCGGCATCGCACTGCCGTGGCATGAGTTCCGGACCGCTCCGGAGGCGCTGCAGATGGAGGCACTCTTCCAGGGCTACGATCTGCTGCTGCGTGGCACGGGTCCGCGTCGCCTGCCGCGCCGATTCCTGATCCCCATCCTGCGAGCGGCGGGAAAGAACGCGGGGCGGGTGCGCGCGGCCGGCCACGGTGTGGTCATAGAGCGCCTGGCAGCCCATCTGGTCATGTCGGCCGCGGTTGTCCATGGCGCCGGAACCGGCTATCTTTGGAAGGCCGTAAGGAGCGGATCGTATAAAATACCGGAGACGAAGGTCGAAATCCGGAGAGCGGAACCCGTGGCTGGCGAGCGGACGGTTGCCGGCACAGCTTCGCTAGGCGGAGTGCGGGTGGGCTCGATTGACGGACCCCTCCTGGTTCGGTCGTGCCGGCCCGGAGATGAGATCCGGCTGCACTCCGGCGTCAAGCCTCTCGCCGCCGTGCTGCGCGAGTGGGGCGCGCCGGCAGCGCACCGGTGGATGATCCCCGTGGTCGCCGATAGACGCGGTGTGCTGGCGGTCTGCGGTGCTGCGTTCGGCTATCGGGACGTGCGAAGCGTATACTGTGCCGACCAAGAGCACGGTGCCGACCGGGAGCACGGTGCCGGCGGCGAGGGCGGCGGCACGGGCGCGGTGATCGCGATCAGCCGCGTGGAGGAGGAGTCGTGAGTAACCGTTCGCAGGAGCCGAACCGTTCGCAAGAGCCGAAGAAGCCGGACCCCGGGCTGCCCAAACTGCCGTTCAACAACCGGGTCGCGTTGATCACCCTGCTCGCGCTGATCGCCCTGTTCGTGCTGCTGGTCGTCTACAACAACGAGCGCAGCTTCGCGCAGGAGATCGCCTACTCCGTCTTCCTGGCCTACGTCGATGGCAAGGAGGTCGCGGAGGTCAAGATCGTCGATGGATTCGAGATCCTTGGCACCTACCGGAACGACGACAGACAGTTCAGGACCACCATTCCCTATCACGATCCGCAGCTCCTGAACCGGCTGGAAAGCAGCGGCGTGCGGGTTACGGGAGGCCCGAAGCCGGTTTCGCCCTTCCGGATCTTCATCGAGTTCCTGCCGTGGGTGCTCGGCATCTTCTTCATCTGGTTCATGTTTCGCCAGGTGCAGGGCTCCGGCAACCGCGCGTTCTCCTTCGGCAAGAGCCGCGCCAAGCGCTACCTGGACACCAGCAAGAAGATCAGCTTCACCGACGTCGCGGGCCAGGACGAAGCCAAGTACGAACTCGAGGAAGTGGTGGAGTTCCTCCGCAATCCGGCCAAGTTCTCGCGCATCGGCG
The DNA here is from genome assembly GCA_965208175.1 of Spirochaetia bacterium. Taxonomy (GTDB): domain Bacteria; phylum Spirochaetota; class Spirochaetia; order SZUA-6; family Bin103; genus CATQHW01. Next base: position 144,418 of record CBDBOG010000004.1, read on the forward strand.
CGAAGATACCCAAGGGCGTGCTGCTGGTCGGGATGCCGGGAACGGGCAAGACCCTGCTGGCAAAGGCGATCGCCGGCGAGGCGAACGTGCCGTTCTTCCACATGTCCGGTTCCGACTTCGTGGAGATGTTCGTCGGCGTGGGCGCCAGCCGGGTGCGCGACCTGTTCGAGCAGGGCCGCAGGCACGCCCCGTGCATCCTGTTCATCGACGAGCTGGACGCGGTCGGCCGCACGCGGGGCGCCGGATACGGCGGCGGCCACGACGAGCGGGAGCAGACGCTGAACCAGATGCTGGTGGAGATGGACGGCTTCGACACCAAGGACGGCGTGATCATCATCGCCGCGACCAACCGGCCCGACGTGCTGGATCCCGCGCTGCTGCGTCCCGGCCGGTTCGACCGCCAGGTGGTCGTCGACATGCCGGACGTCAAGGGACGTGAGGAGATTCTCAAGATCCACTCGAGCAAGATTCCGGTCGGCGGTGACGTGAATATCAACCGGGTCGCTCGCGCCACACCCGGCTGCTCGGGCGCCGACCTGGCGAACATCGTCAATGAGGCGGCGCTGCTGGCCGCCCGCAACGGCAAGGACCAGGTCGGCATGGCCGACCTGGAAGAGGCGCGTGACAAGATCATGATGGGCCTGGCCCGCCGTTCCAAGGTGATCCAGCCGGCCGAGCGGGAGATGATCGCCTTCCACGAAGCCGGACACGCGCTGCTTCACTACCACCTCGAGCACGCCGACCCGTTGCACAAGGTCACGATCGTGCCGCACGGCCGGGCACTCGGCGTTTCCTTCTCGCTGCCGGAGAACGACATGTACACGCGTGGCAAGGGCTGGCTGCTGCACCGCATCACCATCACCATGGGTGGCTACGCGGCGGAGAAGCTGCGCTACGGAGAGACCAGCACCGGAGCTCAGAACGACATAGAGCAGGCCACGGAGTTGGCGCGGCGCATGGTCTGCGAATGGGGCATGAGCGACACGCTGGGGCCGGTATCGTACGGCCAGAAGGAAGAGCCCATCTTCCTTGGCAAGGAGATCGCCCGGCACAAGGACTACTCGGAGGAAACCGCCCGCCACATCGACCAGGAAGTGGGCGCCATCATGTCGTCGCGGCTCAAGGAGGCGGCCGATCTCCTCAAGCGCCATGACGATCAGTTGCAGATGCTGGCCACGGCGCTGTTGGAGAGAGAGACGGTCGAGGATGCCGAGATCCGCGTCCTGCTCGGTTTCCCCGAGCGGGACGACCTGTCCGGCGGCGACGCGCTGGCGGAAGGCCGGCCGGCCTGAGGGGTTCGTGCGCGAGCACATTCGCAACTTCTGCATCATCGCCCACATCGACCACGGCAAGTCGACGCTGGCCGATCGCTTCATCCAGCGCGCCCACGTCGTGTCGGACCGGGAGTTCCACGACCGGTTGCTCGACAGCATGGAGATCGAGCGGGAACGCGGCATCACGATCAAGTCGCAGGCGATCTCGCTTCCGCACCAGCACGACGGCACCAGCTATCTTCTGAACCTGGTCGATACCCCCGGACACGTCGACTTCACCTACGAGGTGTCGCGCGTGATCAGCGCCTGCGAGGGCGCGCTGTTGCTGGTGGACGCCACGCAAGGCGTGGAGGCACAGACCCTGGCGAACTACTACCTCGCTCTGGAACACGATCTCGAAGTGATCCCGGTGATCAACAAGGTCGACCTTGCGGCCGCTGACATCGACCGGACGCGCGGGCAGATAGAACGGGACCTGGGCCTCGACGGGGAGGACGCCGTACTCGTGTCCGCCAAGACCGGCCAGGGGATCGACCGGCTCCTGGAAGCGATCGTCGCGCGCGTTCCTCCACCCGACGGCGACCCTCGGGCGCCGCTGCAGGCGCTGGTGTTCGACTCGGCCTACGACCCGTACCGCGGCGTGGTCGTGCACCTCCGGGTGGTGTCCGGCCGTATTCTCCCGAACGCGCGCATCCGCTTCTGGGCGGGTGACGATGCCACCTACCGGGTCGAGGAGGTGGGGCTGTTCGGGATCAAGCCGCGACCGGCGGATGTCCTGAACGCCGGCGAGGTCGGCTACCTGGTGGCCGGGATCAGATCGGTGGGGCAGGCGCGCGTGGGTAACACCATCACCGAGGCGGAACGTCCGTGCCAGGCGCCGCTGCCCGGGTTCCGGGAGGCAAAGCCGGTGGTGTTCGCGGCCATCTACCCGATGGACGCCGACCAGTATGACGAGCTGGCCGCGGGGCTGGAGCGGCTGCAGCTCAACGACTCCACGCTGAGCTTCGCCAAGGAGTCGTCGGTGGCGCTCGGCTTCGGCTTTCGTTGCGGCTTCCTCGGCCTGCTGCACCTGGAGGTGGTCCAGGAGCGGCTGGAGCGGGAGTTCGGGCTGGCCGTCGTCCTCACCGCCCCGTCGGTCGAGTATCATATGCAGCTTCAGGACGGGTCGGAGCTCAGCGTGTACACGCCGGGTGAGTATCCGGACCCGGGAAGCATCGAGCAGACACGGGAGCCGTACGTGCGCGCGTCGATCATCACGCCGTCCGAGTACGTCGGCGCGGTGATCACCACCTGTCTGGAACGGCGCGGCATCCAGCAATCGCTCGACTACCTGGATGAGACGCGCATGGAGCTGCGCTTCGACCTGCCGCTGGCGGAGATCGTGACCGACTTCTATGACCGGCTGAAGTCCGTCACGCGCGGCTACGCGTCATTCGACTACGAGGTCGCCGACTACCGTGACACGGACATCGTACGGCTGGACGTCCTGCTGAACGGCCAGCCCGTGGACGCGCTGGCACAACTGGTGTTCCGCGGTTCGGCGGTCCGCCGCGCGCGCGAGGTGTGCCGAAGGCTTCGCGACGAGATCCCGCGCCACCAGTTCAAGATCCCCGTGCAGGGAGCGATCGGCGGTCAGATCATCGCGCGGGAGACGATCAACGCCTATCGCAAGGACGTGACCGCGAAGCTGTACGGGGGCGACGTCACGCGCAAGCGCAAGCTGCTGGAGAAGCAGAAGGCCGGCAAGAAGCGCATGAAGGCGGTCGGAGCCGTGCAGATTCCCAAGGACGCGTTCGTGGCGGTGCTGCGCGGCGCCGACGCGTAAAGCCCGCTCGGCGGGCTTCAATCCCGCCCGGGGCCGCGGGACCTCGCCCGATCAGCCGCCGCCGGTGATGAGCGCGAACGCCTGCGCGAAGTTGTCCTCCAACAGGCCGCCGTCGTTCACCCACCACAGCAGGTCGTCATTCATTGCCCGTTCGGTGAACCACCCGAATACGGTCTCCCCGAGCACCTCGGACCGCAGGAGCTCCTGGGGCAGCTCGCGCTCGTCGAGCAGGCTGAGCACGATCACCTGATCGGTCAGTCGGACGGGCGCGGATACGTCGCCGATCCGCTGCAACGCAAAGCCCTGCTGGAAGAAGTCCTCGAACTCCTCCGCACCGGACAGCAGCGGCAGGCCGCCCGCGGCCCTGACCTCTCGCGGTGACGCGGAGTCCCGGAAGTTGATCGGAAACCACTCGGTCGCGTGCACGGTCAACTCGAGATCGGCGGCAGCCGTGCGAAAGTCGGTTTGCGATGCGGCCACGGCGAAGCGGTCGGCCTGCGCCAGCAGGTAGTCTTCCACCCGGCCGCGTTCGAAGGTGACCAGGTAGGCCCGGACCGTGGCGAGGGTGTCCGCGTCCGAGAAGTCGGGCTCGATGACCCGGCTGTCGGCACGGTAGAGGTAGAAGACGTCGTCCGTTCGTCCGGCGAGCACGGGGGATAATTCGCCTTCGCCCAGGGCGAACACCTGGTTCGCCGTTTCCGGATCATCGAAGGCGCGGCTCACGTCGAAGAAGTAGCGAAGTCCCATGTCGCCGCCGGACTCACGGAACCCGTCCTGCGAATGGGCGCGCGCCTGGTCCTCGAACGTGGCGGTGCCGGACACGATGCGCTGCCGGATCGCCTCGGCGGCTTCGGCTTCGCCTCTGACCTGGATGCGGCTGAGGCCGACGCGGCGGAAGTCGCCCGCGCTGTCCGCGGCGTATGCCGCGACTTCCTCGTCGGGGTAGGCGCCGTAGCTCAGGCTGACGAACTCGAAGCGCCGTTCGTGGCGGATCATCTCCTCGTAGAAGGCGATCTCGCTCTCACTGCTCAGGCGGCCGCTCGTCAGATCGTCCCGGTACCGCTGCCTGAGGAGCAACTCGTGCAGCCGGTCCAGGTTGCCTTCCCGCGTGGCCACCGGCATCTGTTCGAGGTCTTCGTAGCGGGCCACCGACTCGATGAGGGTCTGGTCGACGCGCTGCTGGGAAACGTGGACGCCGGCGGCGACCGCCTGGTGCACCTGTGCGGTATGGAGCACGGTGGCGCTGTATGCGTCGCGCCAGATGTTGCTGAGCAACGCCCGCGGATCGGTGTCCTCCGCCGCCTGCGCGGTGTAGTTCCGGTAGAACCGATCGTACGACGCCCCGAAGAAGTTGGTCGGGGTATACGAGAGCTCCTGGCCGTCGTAGGTCCCGAACACGATCGCCGACCCGCTCCCGCCGACCCCCGATGGAGCCAGCGTACCGATCATCGACACGCCGATGATGACCATCACCACGATGCTGAACCCGTAGAGGAGGTAGGACCGGTTGCTGCGTGTCTCTACGGACAGCGGGTTGCCGCCCCGCGCCATGGACGACGAAGGTAGCCACGCGGCCGGCCGCTGTCAACGCGGGCCGCGGTCGCCGTGCCACTCCGGCTCCATCCGGCCGGCCCGCCCGCCGGCCTTGACAAGCGCGCAACGGCGGCGCACCCTCCGGCTCTCATCCGGGGGCGTGGCGAAGCTGGTTATCGCGCCGGCCTGTCAAGCCGGAGGCCGCGGGTTCAAGTCCCGTCGCTCCCGAAACACAACCGCGGGCTGTGGCGCAGTGGCTAGCGCGCTCGGTTCGGGACCGAGAGGTCGGGAGTTCAAGTCTCCCCAGCCCGATTCCCCGCGCGCCCTTCGCCGCGGGTCGCACCACTCGCCGTCGATTCCGGATTCCAGCCAGGGACTCAACCTCCCGTAGCGAGCCGCCGAAGATAGGGGAGTCGTGCTGCGAGGGCTGCTTTTGCTGTCGATCTGCTTGTGGGCCGTGGGCTGCGCACACGGCCAGGAGCGCTACTACGTCATGCAGCGGGGCGACACGCTGTACAGCGCCTCGCGCGAGGTGGGCATCCCGGTGCAGGAGCTGATGGCGGCCAACGACATAACCGACGCCCGGCGGGTGCCGGCGGGAACGCGCCTCCGGGTGCCGGGCGGCGACGCGGTCGCGCAGGCGGCGGTTCCCACGATGCCCGTTACCTACGCCATGGTCAGGGGTGACACGCTGTACTCGATCGCGAACCGGTTCGATCTGGACGTCCGCGAGCTGATGCGCCTGAACGACATCGATGATCCGCGCGATCTCGCCACGGGTACCGTGCTGACGCTCCAGGGCGTGGGCGAAGAACGGGACCTGGAGGAGCCGGTGCTGTGGCCCACCGAAGGCGAGCGGCAGAGGTTGACCGGCAAGCTGCGGGGGGTGGCGATCCACGGGGCTCGCGGACAGGCGGTCCGTTCGGTTTCCTCGGGAACGGTGACCTGGTCCGGGCCGAGTCGCGGCTACGGGTACGTGGTCCTGGTTCGCCGGGACAGCTACGTCTACGCGTACCTCAACAATGAGCAGGTGCTCGTGCAGGTCGGCGACCGCGTACAGGTCGGGTCGGAGATCGGCACGCTCGGCGTTGCCCCTCACGACAACACGCCGCAGTTGTACTTCGTGGTCACGAAGGACTCGCGCTTCGTCGATCCCGTCTCCGCGCCGCGCGCTTAAGCGCTCACATCCGGCCGATGGCGGAGACTCGAGCGGCGTCCGGCGGGAACGTCGACACGTCGGACGCCGACACGTCTGACCTGGTCTTCCGGTTCGGGCCGTCGCCATCGACCATCCGCTTCGTCCCGGCGCTGAGCTCCGCCGACGTGGGACCGTCGGAGAACGCCCTGCTGGTCTGCGACCACCACACCGCGCCGCTGCTCCCGGCGGGATCGCCCGAGGCACTCCGGGTCGATGCGGAGGAGGCGGACAAGGACTGGAGCACGGTCGCGCGGGTCATCGATGCCGCTCACCGGGCGGGACTGGATCGCGGCGCCAGCGTCACGGCGCTCGGCGGCGGCGTGCTGTGCGACGTCGTCGCATTCGCCGCCTCGGTGTACCTGCGTGGCGTGCGCCTGGTCCTGATTCCCACGACCCTGGTGGCCATGGTCGACGCGGCCGTGGGGGGCAAGACCGGAATCGACTACGAGGGCCGCAAGAACCTGATCGGTTCCTTCTATCCGGCGGCCCAGGTGGTGGTGTGGCCGGGCGCGCTTGCAAGCCTGCCGCCGCGGCAGCTCGCGGCGGGGATGGCGGAGGTGGTCAAGACCGCGTTGCTGGGCGACCCGGGTCTGGTGGAGCTCCTGGAACGCGACGGGTTCGCGGCGGTCACGGGCGGCGCCGCGGCGGCCTGCGCGGTGGTGCGCCGGTGCGTACAGGTGAAGGGCGGCATCGTGGCCGCGGATCCCACCGAGCGCACCGGGCTGCGCGACGTGCTCAACCTGGGACACACCTTCGCACACGCCCTGGAGGCGGTGACCGGCTTCGGCCCGTGGAACCACGGAGAGGCGGTGGCGTGGGGCATCGCCCGCGCCATGGATCTCGGCGTGCACCTCGGGGAGACGCCTCCGGCGCACCGGGAGCGGGTGCTCGCGCTGCTGGAGTCGCTCCGCTTCCGGTTGCGCGTGGGTTCGCAAGCGCCGCCGGCCGCGCTGGTGGAGGCGATGGCGGCCGACAAGAAACGCCGCGGTGGGCAACTGCGCTTCGTGCTGCAGCGCGGCGTGGGCGACACGTTCGTACGCCCGGTCGAACGGGCCGAGGTGTTGCGCGTGCTGGCATTGGCCGCGCTGTAGCGCGGACGGGACGGGCCTACCGCTCGGAGGTCCGCTCCAGCAGCTCGGACAGGTGTTCCTCAAGCGGCTGCGCACCGTCCGCCACCGACTGCAGGCTGGCCAGCGTCTCTTCCACGGCATGGCGCCATCCGCGGCGCGGCTGCAGGCGGAAGCCGCCGGAGCCGTCCGCGGCCAGGGACAGGAAGCCCAGTCGGCGGCTGCCCGCGCCGCGCGGGACGACGCGCAGGGCGAGCCCGGCAGCCGCGAGCAGCGGCGCCCGATCCGCGTGCGGGTCGAACCGCCGCTCCGGCCATGTGCGCAGCACCCCTTCGTCGAGGCGCAGGTGGGGCAGGGCCTGCAGGATGGCGGAGAGCGGCGCGCCGCGCATCAGTTCCCCGCCGCTCTGCCGTATGACCCCGCGCACGTCTCCGAGGTCGCGCCGGCTGGCGCCCGCCAGCTCCGCTCGCCGGTCGCGGACCGCGCTCCACTCCAGGATCGCGTACCGCCGCGAGCCCTTGCCGGGCGTCAGCGGCAGGGTCACCCCGGCAAGCTGCAGGGTGGCGCCCGCGCGTGGCGGTCGCGAGCCGCGGGCTCCCTCGCGGTCGCTTCGGCCACGACCGGACCGGGGCCGTGCCCGCGGTTCCGGAACCAGGGCCTCGGCCAGGCGCTGATCGACGCGCGCGAGCATTGCGGTCCGCAGGGGGGAGACCGAGCGGGCGTACAGGCGCGACGTGCGCACGATCTCGCCGGCAACGATGAAGCGGGCATCCTCCCGGTACATGGATGATCCCGGGTGGATGTGGATCCGTTCGGCCGACAGCGACCGGTAAATCCCGCGTCCCGTGTTGACGCACACGGACTGGATCAACCCGCGCGCGATCGCGCACAAGTAGTCGTGCAGCGGACCGCCCCCGGCAAGCGGTACACCCATGTCCGATACGATCTGGGCGAGCTGGCGCCTGATGTTGGCAACCTCGCCAAGCACCCGGTCGTCCAGGAAGTGTCGCGTGCAGAAGCCTTCCCGGTCGCCGGCCTGCTCGAAGCTGCGCAGCAGATCCAGGAATCCCGCGAAGTCGCCGAGCCGGTGGTGGAAGGCGCGGTGAGCGCTGCGCGCCTGTTCCTCTTCCCCCAGCGGATACAGGAACGGCGACGGCGTCGACAGGAACGCCGCGCCGGTGATGGCTTCATCGACCACCGTCGGGTAGCGGTGGATGGCCTCGACGATCACGCGCGCGAGCCGCGGCAGAATGGGAAACAGCACCATCTGTTCGCCGATTCCGGTCAGGCGGCGGCCGTCATCCAAGGCGCCGAGCCACCGTAGCGAGTCCACGGCGGCGCGGATGTGCCGCCGGCCCGGGGGCGAGATGAAGTCGAAGCCCTCGAAGTCGTCGATACCCAGATCGGCCATGCGCAACACGACCTCGGTCAAGTCGGTCCGCAGGATTTCCTCTTCCGTGAACGCCGGGCGGTTGTCGAACGATCGCCGGTCGTACAGCCGGTAGCACACGCCGGGCCGTGTCCGTCCCGCGCGGCCGGTGCGCTGGTTGCAGGAGGCGCGGGAGATCGGTGTCTCGGTAAGGGAAGCAGTGAACGTGCGTGGATCGTAGGCGTTGAGCTTGGCGCGTCCGGGATCGATGACCCAGACGATCCCGTCGATGGTCAGGCTGGTTTCGGCGATGTTGGTCGCTGCCACGACCTTGCGCCTCCCCGGGTAGTCGTCGAACACCCGCTGCTGCTCGTCGCCGCCGAGTCTGGCGAACAGCGGCAGCGGCGCAAGCGCCCGGCCGAGCCGCAGGGAGCGCAGGGTCTCCATGCATTCGCGGATCTCGCGTTCGCCGCTCAGGAAGATCAGCACGTCGCCCGGCTCACCGGTGCGGTCGATCTCGGCGACGATGTCGCCGATCGCCGCCTGGGTCGCAGCGGGATCGTTCTCGGGATGGACGGGCCGGTAGTGGACGTCGACGGGAAAGGTGCGCGAGTCCACCCGCACGATGGGGCAACCGCCGAAGTAGCCCGAGAACACCTCGGCGTTGATGGTGGCCGAGGAGACCACCACGCGCAGGTCGTCGCGTCGCTCCAGTACCTGCCTGAGCAGACCCAGGGTGAAGTCGATGTTGAGGCTGCGTTCATGCGCCTCGTCCACGACCACCACCTGGTACTCGCGCAGATCGCCGTCGAGCTTGATCTCCTGCAGCAGTATGCCGTCGGTCATGATCTTGATCGCGCAGGAACGGGTCGTCGTGTCCTCGAACCGCATCTTGTAGGCGATCAGGTCTTCCGTAACCCCGTCCGCGGCCGCCATCTGCCGCTGCAGGTACCGGCACACCGAGACCGCGGCGATTCGCCGGGGCTGGGTGATGCCGATGCGCGCCGTACGTCCGTAGCCGTGCTCGTACAGCAGCCGGGGGATCTGCGTGGTCTTGCCGGAGCCGGTCGGGCTCTCGACCACGACCGCGCGGTGCTCGTCGAGCGCAGCCAGGATGCGCCCGCGGTGCCGGTAGACCGGCATGTGCAGCGCCGCGTCCGGCATCGGCATCATGAACGGCCGCGGGGCGATCGGTGGCCGGCCGGACCCGCGCCGCCCGCCATGCCCGCGCATCCGGCATGTGCGTCCGTAACCGTGACGGGGTAGGATTGCTTCCGGTGTTGAGGCGGTACCGGATGTCGGCCGACGGCGAGCATGCCGTCACCGCCCGCGTCTATACGCGAGACGAGCACGGAATCGACCGCGATCAGTTCGATCGCGACGCACTGGCGGTCGTCGGCCGCCTGCAACGCGCCGGCCACGAGGCATACGTCGTCGGAGGCGCCATCCGCGACCTGATCACCGGCCGGATCCCGAAGGACGTCGATGTCGCCACCAGCGCCCGTCCGCGCATGGTCACGCGGCTGTTCTCCCGCGCGCGGATCATCGGCCGGAGGTTCAAGATCGTGCACGTGCCGGCCGGGAGGCAGGGGATCGTCGAGGTGTCGACCTTCCGCGGCACGGGCACAGGGGGGACGGGTACGGATGGCGACAACCACTACGGCACCATGGCCGAGGATGCGCTGCGCAGGGATTTCACGGTCAACGGATTGTACTACTGTCCCCGGCGCCAGCAGATCATCGACTATGTGGCGGGCTTCCGGGATCTCACCGCCGGCCGCTTGCGCACCATCGGCGATCCAGGGCAGGCGTTCGTGGATGACCCCGTGCGCATGTTGCGGGCGATCAAGTACGCCGCCTCTCTGGGCCTGCGCGTGCCTGAAGGGTACCGGCGGCTGATCCGGCGGCACGCCGGCCTGCTCGGCGAATGCCCGACCGGACGGCTCAGCGAGGAACTGCGCAAGCTGCTCGCCTCCGGCAACGGTTCGGCGATCGTCCTGGACTGCGCGCGGCTGGGGCTGCTTGCCGCCATGCTGCCCGCGGTGGCCGGGTGCGTGCGTCCGCGCCGCCAGGATCCCTTGATCGTGGAGCTGGCCCGCATCGAGCGCACCGCTCGCGCAGGAGAGGAGGTGCGCCAGCGGGCGATGGCGGCACTGGCGGCCGCGGTGAACGGGACCGGCAGCGACCCCACGCTGCGCGGCGTGAAGGAGGCGTTCGCGCCGCTCGCGATTACCAACGACGACGCGCGCTCCATCGTCGCGTCGCTGGGCGGAGGTCAGGTCGAGCCGAACGCCAGGCCCCGGCGGAGGCGTTCGCGATCACGCCGTGCCCGTCACGCCGGCGGATAGCCGTCGGCGTCCGGAAGCAGGCTGCCGACGGTTACGTCCACCTGGCTCAGCACGAGACCTGCGTAGCGCTGCAGGCTGGACATGATGAGCTCGCGCAGGTCGTGCAGCCCGGGTCCCGCCGCGGCTCCCGACGGAACGTCGACGATCACCTCCAGCGCCCATGCTCCGGTCGACTTGCTGACGATCACGCGCGCAAGGCGCAGGCTGGGATCGTGCTCATGCAGGCAGTGCGCGACCATCTGGGTCAGCGCCGCCTCCGACACCGACACCGCTCCGCGGCTCTCGCCGATCACCTCCGTCTTTTCGAACACCATCCCCTTGTTGTGCAGCACGCCCCGCTGCCAGAAGATCCTGATGGCGTCGATCGCCATGTGTGCGTAGTCCCGGCGCACTTCGACCGGCGGTACCGGGATGATGTGCTTGCCTTCGGACTCGCGCGCCGCGCGTGCCGCGTCGATCTCCGCGCGGCTGGCGATCTCCTCGATGTGCAGATACCTGTGCGGCGCCGGCAGGGCGAGCCGGCGGGTGATGAGCTGCACCATCCTGGCCGAGGTGCCCAACACCAGCACGCGGCGCGGGCGCATGGCCGCGATCCTCCGACGAGCTCCCTGAGCCGCGCGCGGGTCGTGGAACACCGCGGTCTTCACGGCGGCGAGGGCGTTGTTGGCGACCTTTGCCGACCGGCCGCCCAGGATCTTCTGGTTCCGGATCAGCAACCCGTCGTCGATGATGAGGTCCATGCCGTGACGCGTGGCGATGAGTTGCGCCCGGAAGCTCTTTCCGGTGCCGCTGCGGCCGATGAGCGCGGTGACGCGCACGCCGCGCAGCCGCCACGTCAGGTGATGCACCAGGGTTCGAATCCACGTCATCAAGGTACCGGCAGTCAATGTATCGGGCGCGCAACGTGACCGCCGCTCGCTTCCAGTCGGCGGAGTGCCGGGCGAGCCGCGCGATCTCCGGCGGCGCCTCCAACCACCGTGCACCAGTACAGCGCAGAAGGGAAGGGTCGCCGGAACACAACAGCCAGGCGTGCAGGAACGGCCGCCTGCGCCGTCGCGATCCGTAGCGCCGATCGCCGGCGAGCGGCATGCCGGCACTCGCGCACAGTGCCCGTACCTGGTGCCGCCGGCCGGTGCGGGTGGACACCGCGGCCAGGGTCATGCCGGCAACCGTGCCGATCGGGTGCAGCGAGGCGCGCAGGAGGGCGGCTCCCCGGTCGATCACTGCGCGCCGGCGCGCGGCGTCGTAGCGAAGGCGCGCCTGCAGGACGTGCGGGCGGCGCACCGTCCGCTCCACCACCACGAGGTAGACTTTCGTGGCGCGGCGCTCCCGCAGCAGCGCCGTCAAGTCGCGCGCCGCGTCGATCGTCTTTGCGTAGACCAGCAGCCCGGAGCAGATCCGGTCCAGCCGGTGCACGGCGACCGGGCGGAACGACAGCGATCCCGGCACCCGATCGGCCAGGATCGGCTCCAGGCTGTGACTGAGCGGCAACGGCCGTTCGGAGACGGGCCCGGCGACCGCGACCCCGGCCGGCTTGTCGGTCACGAACACGTGCTCGTTGTCCACCAGGGTGGGAAAGCGGGCCGGGATCTGCCGGGCCGGGGAGGCGGTCCGATCGGACGGCGCGACCGCTGCTTCGCTCCCTCCCTGTGCCGCTCCGGCCGCCGCGGATGAGAGCGACGCGGGCAGCGTGATGCGGTCACCAGGCGAGACGCGGGCGCCCGGCACCGTGGGCGCTCCGTTGAGGAGCACCGCACCGGTCCGCAGCAGCCGATACAGCAGGCTCAACGGCGTGGTCGGATGCATCCGGCGCAGGACGCGGTCGATGCGCCGGCCGGCGTCATTGCGCTGCGCTTCGCAGGTTCTGCCCTGTTGGCTCATTGTCGTCCCGTCACGAGTGACACGGGCGCCGGGAACTCATGCCGCTCGGATGGTACCGCAGCGTGGCCGTCTGCGGTCACGTTGACACTTGCTCCGGCGCGGTTCGATAGTGGACGGATGCCCCGATCGGAGGCGGCTGCGCGCGACCCGGCCGTGGCCCGGCGCCTCGCGCCCGCCGAACGGGACCGCGATCCGCGCCGGCGGATGGCCGGGAGCCTGCTTGCTGTCGTGTTCCTCGGTGCCATCGTGGCGCCCGCGGCCGTTCCGCTGTTCTCGGCGCACGCACAGATCTGGGATGGATACTATCTGCTCGGCGGAGAGGGGGCCGGCGGCCTCGACGGCTCGCTCGAGCGGGTGTTCGCCGGATCGGTGACCCCTGCCGCACCGCTACGGTTCACGATTTTCGGCGGATTCGCGGAAGTGCCGGTGGATCGGCTGGCGCAACGGCTGGACCGGGTGGATCCCCGTTTCGATCCGTTTCTGCGCGGCGTCACCGGTCTGTTCGCCGCCAGCGACCCTTCGGGCAGGGAATGGAGCCTGGGCTACCTGCGCACCGACCTGCCGCCGGCGGGGTTGTTGCTCCGCCTGGCGTTCCGTGCCCCGGCGGCGGCACACGCGGTGCTGGACTTCGACGTCCGCGGCCGGCTGCTGGCAGCCGGCCTGGTAGCCGCGGTCGCCGTGGCCGCGATCGGGGTTCGCTCCGTCGCCGGCCGTCCCGCGTCGGGGCTGGGCATGGCGGGCATCGTGGCGCCTTGGACGGTCGCGGCGCTGAACGCCGGCGGCGTGGCGGTGATCGCCGCGGCCGCGGTGGTCCCCGCGCTCTGGCGCCTGCCCGGTCCCGTGCCTGCGCGGGCGGCCGGCGGGGCTGCGGCCGCCGTCGCGGTGGTGGTGACTGCCAGCTTCCTGACCGCCGGAGCGCTGGCGGGCTTCGCAGTCAGCGCGGCCAGCCTGGGCTCCATCGCCGCGACGGCGTCGTCGAGCGCCCGCAGGACACCGCTGCCAGGCGGACCGCGCCGGCGGTCCGCCGACCTTGTCGCCTCCGGATCGCTGGTCGCTCTGGCGACCGTGGTCGCGACCGCAGGGGCATCGCTGCCGGCCGTATGGGTACCTGCCCCGGAAGCCGGCAGCGCTCTACGCGCCCCGGACGGACTCACGTGGGAGGGGCTCCGCGGACTCGCCGTATCGGACGGGGACCGGGGCGCTCTGCCGAACGCTGCCGACTACGTTGCGCACGTGGCATTCCAGGAAGGCCTGCCGTACGGCCGCACCTATCGGCTGCCGACCGAAGGCGAGCGCCTGACGGTGTCCTCGTTTCGGTTCGACGCGCGCGAACGCCGCGTGCTGCGCCGCGAGAACGTGGTCGCCATCTACGATCGGAGCTGGCTGCAGCGGACGATCTCCGAAGCGGGTGGCGTCGGCCGGCTGCTCCTTGACGCGGGTGCCGTGCCGGTGCACCGGCAACGGCTGGCCGATGCCGCGCGCACTCGCCGGGAGACAGGCGCAGCGATCACGCTGGGCCTGGCGGCCGGCGGTATCTCGGTGGGCGCAGCGCTGTGGTCGCGTCCCTCCCGGAAGGGACGCCCGTGAGCGGATCGGAAGGAACGGTCAACCTGATACTGGGCCTGTGCAGCCAGCGTCCCGTGGGCTGCTCGGACTCGGATCACGAGTGTTCCTACCAGAGGAGCTACAAGCCGTTGGCGCAGCTCGCCTACCGCTTCCCTGACTCCCGCTGGATGTTTCATCTGGGCGGCGAGCTGCTGGAGTGGATCGATCGCCGCCACCCGGAGCTGATCATGCTGCTCCGCGAGATGGTCAAGCGGCGCCAGATGGAGCCTCTCGGCGGGGGCTTTTATGCGCCGGTGCTGCCGGTCATCCCCGCGCTCGATCGCGTCGGGCAGATCGAGAAACTGACGACCGAGCTGCGCGTGCGCTTCGGCACCCGGCCTCGAGGGGTGTGGCTTGCCGACTGCGTATGGGAGCCATCGCTGGCGCACTCCCTGGTGGGCGCAGGCATGGAGTTCACGTTCCTGGATTCCCGGCAGTTCCGGGCCACCGGCGTGGCCGGCGGCCAGCTCCACCGCGCCCATCTCACCGAGGACGAAGGCAGGGTGCTGTCGGTGATGCCCATCCACCATCGCCTTGGGGAGCTCATGGAGTCCGTTTCCCCGGAGCAGGCAGTCGCGTCGCTCTGCCGCGCCGGTGACCTCGAGGGCAACCGGGTGGCGGTCGCCCTCGACGAGCCGGAAGACCTGGGCGACCACCGGTGGCTGGAGCGCTTTCTGGAACTGGTCAGCGCCGACACGCGCATCGTGCCGACCACGCCGCGGGCGTACCTGCGGCGCCACGGCACCGACGGGTTCGTCTACCTGGACTGCGGCATGGATGTCCGTCGCAGTTCGTCCTCGCGAACGGACGCCGCGTCCGGGAGCGGCAGCGGCGTGTTCCGCCGGCACGTGTCGCGGCTGCCTGACTGCCGTCTTCTCTACGCGAAGATGGTGCACTCCTACCTGCTCGTGAACCAGGTGCGCGGCGACCGCGAGCGGCGCCGTGCCGCGCGCAACGACCTGTGGCGGGGGCAGTGCGGCCACGCCTACTGGAGCCGGCCGGACGGAGGGATCCACACCCGCCGCACCCGTGACGCGGTCTACGAGTCCCTGCTGCAGGCCGAAGTGCAGGCACGCGACCAGACGTCGTTTCTGCCGTCCATCCTGCGGACCGACTACGACATGGACGGGCACCCCGAACTGCTGTACCACGGCCGTCAGTACAACGCCTACGTGCACACCGTCGGCGGCATCCTGTTCGAGCTGGACTACTTGCCGGGCTCGGTGAACTACATGAACACGTTCACGCGTACGGAGGGCACGCGCACGGAGGGCCCGGGACCCGACCGGGCCGACCCCTATCTCAAGCGCGGGTTCGTGGATCACGTCCTGGCATCCGCGCCCACGGTCTCCGACTACACGAGCGGCTTTCGCTCGCCCGGCCCGGCCGGCGAGCGGTACGTGGTGCAGTCCGTGGACGACGATCGCCTCACCCTGCTGCGCCGCGGCGTTGCCATCCCAGCGTCGGCGCCGGGCGTCGGAGCGGACGGCTCGGTGCCGACCACGGACGGCTCGGTGCCGTCATCCCTGCACAAGTCCTATCGGTTCCGCGCCCGCTCGATGGAGGTCCGCTACGATCTCGCTGCGGACCGCGACATCGACGCGTGGCTCGGCGTGGAGATCAACCTTGCCGTCGCCGCCGGCAGCACCGCGCGCGCCGTCGGGCCGCGGGGCGCGCAACGCGTGCTCCGGCAGCCCGTGTCGTTTGGCTCCACCACGCTGGTGGAGATCGACGATCCCGGCGGCGGAGCGCGGCTGACGATTCGTACGGGAGAGGCTCAGGCGGGGATCTATGCGCCCGTGCATGTCGGCGGTGAGTACCAGTACTGCGGGCTGGTGATCGCCTGGAGGCTGCGCGCCGGGGCGGGAGTACGGTGGACGCGCCGGGCATCGATCGCGTTCTCGCGTCTTCGCGCCGGGCGCGGCTCGTGATAGCATGGCGGCCGACGCCAATACTCAGAGGCCAATACTCAGAGGCCAATACTCACATGAGGGTGTTCACATGATGCTATCCGAACTGCGGCAACGGCTTGCGGCGCTCTGCGCCGACATCGACGCCGCATGGAGGCGTCTTTGACCCGAAGGAATCCGAGCGCCGCCTGGCCGAGCTCGAGGAGCTGACCGCGGCGCCCGAGCTGTGGAACGACCGCGCCGCCGCGGAGACGACCCTGGCGGAATTGAAGCGGCTCAAGGGCCGGATCGAACCCTGGAAGGGGGTGCGCGACGCCGCCGAAGAACTGGACACCCTGTGCGAGTTGGCCGCAGAGGAAAACTCGGAGGAGCTGTCGGAAGAGATCGAGGCCGGCCTGGTCGAGCTGGAGGACCGTTTCGGCGCGCTCAATCTGCAGTCTCTCCTGGCCGGCCCGCACGATCGCGCCGACTGTTTCCTGACCATCCATGCCGGTGCGGGCGGCACCGAGGCGTGCGACTGGGTATCGATGCTGCTGCGCATGTACCTCCGCTGGGCGGAGGAGCGCTCCTTCGCCACCGAGGTCATCGACCTGACCGAGGCGGAAGGCGGCCTGAAGTCGACGACGGTTGAGCTCTCGGGGGAATATACCTACGGCTACCTGCGTGCCGAGACGGGGATCCATCGCCTGGTCCGCATCTCCCCGTTCGACGCCAACAAGCGCCGTCACACCACCTTTGCGTCGGTGTTCGCCTCGCCGGTGCTGGACGACACGGCCGACGTGGACGTGCGTCCCGAGGAGATTCGGGTGGACACGTACCGCGCGTCGGGCGCGGGCGGCCAGCACGTCAACAAGACCGACTCGGCGGTGCGCATCACCCACCTGTCGACCGGCATCGTCGTGCAGTGCCAGAACGAGCGCAGCCAGCACAAGAACCGCGCGACCGCGATGAAGGTGCTGCGCTCGCGTCTGTTCGAGCACCATGAGGCCGAGCGGCAGAGCAAGCTGGAGGCGATTCAGGGCGACAAGAAGGAGATCTCCTGGGGCAACCAGATCCGCTCGTACGTCTTCCATCCGTACACGATGGTGAAGGACCACCGCACCAGGCACGAGGACGGCAACCTGCAGGCGGTGATGGACGGACGCATCGATCCGTTCATCGAGTCATACCTGCGCCTGGCCGCAACCGCCTGAGAGGGCGCGCGTGAGTGCCCGGTGTCGCCTGGCACTGCTCCTGGCCGCGTGCTGGTCGGCCGCTCCGGCGGCGGCCGACCAGCACGCCGCATCCGCGCAGGAGGAGCGGCGGGTGGGCTTCAGCCCGCTTGCCGGCGAGATCGCGGCCGAACACCGCTACCTGGCCGAGACGCTGCCGCGGCTGTTGCGCGAGCGCCTCGCCGGCATCGACGGAGTGGAGCTCGTCGATGCGGACGCTCCCGTCGGGGTCCTGCCTCGCCAGGTCGCTGCCGCGCGGGACATCGACCTGCTGATCTGGGGAACGATCGACAGCGCCGCCGATCACCTGGTCCTGGAGTTGCGCGCGTTCGACGCGGCATCGGTGCGCACCGTCTGGTCGTACTATGAAGCCGGGCAGGCCGACGCGGTGCAGGGGGCGATCGATGCGGCCGCCGACGGGCTCGCGCCGCTGCTGCTGGGCCAGCCGTGGTCCCGGCTCGCGGTCGAGCCGGTGCCGGCGGACAGTACCGTACGGCTCGACGGAGTGCTGGTCGGCATCGGCACGACGCTGCTGCGCTATACCGCGCCGCGCCACGCCACGTTGACGGTGTCCCGTCCCGGTTACCACGCGTCGGTCCGGCAGGTGGAGTTGGTGGCGGGACAGGAGTTGCGCGTCGACGTGGAGCTGGTGCCGCGCGACCTGGGCACCGTGCTGCTCGACTCGCGGCCGACGGGCGCCGCGGTCTACGTGGCGTCCGTCTATGCCGGGATCACGCCGCTGCGGTTGCCGCGTCCACCGACCGACGCGGCGGTGTCGCTGGTCCTCGACGGCCACGCCGACACGGCCGCGCGCCTCGGACCGGCCACGCCGGCAACGCTCACGGTGCCCCTGCTGCCGGCCGGCTTCGACGGCGCAGCGCAGCAGGCGAGCGGCCGTGATCGGCTCTACGAGGAGCTGGGCTGGTTGGCCGCATCGCTCCTCCCGCCGCTGCTGCTCAGCGCCCTGGCCACCGACTTCTCCGCGCGCGACGTCGCCCTGCACGACGGCGGGCCGATCGCCTGGCAGCCGGCAACGATCGGCGTCACGGTAGGAGCGGTGGCGGCGGCAGGCTACTCCGTGTACCGGCTCGTGCGTACCATCGGGGTGATGATCGATTACACGGAAACGGCCGACCGGCCGGCCGGATGATGTTCGGCCTGGGAAAGAGGCTGCGCGAGCTGTTCGGCTCGCAGCCCGAACGTCTGGACCTGATCGAAGACACGCTGCTGGAGGCGGACATCGGACCACGCACGGTGGACGAGTTGCTCGAGGGCCTGGACGGGCGCCTCGGGCGTGGCGAGCAGGCGCTTGCCACCATCCGCGGGCGCGTGCTCGAACGCCTTCGCGCGGCGGCCGTGGAGCTCGGCCCCACCGGCGTGTCGGTGGTGATGGCCGTCGGCGTCAACGGGGTCGGCAAGACCACGAACCTGGCGAAGCTTGGCGCGCTGCTGAAGCGGAACGGCCGCCGCGTGCTGTTCGCCGCCGCCGACACGTTCCGCGCCGCGGCCGCCGAGCAGCTCGGCATGCACGGACAGCGCCTGGGTATCCCTGTGGTCGCGCAAGGGCAGGGAGCCGACGCCGGCGCCGTGCTCTTCGACGCGATCGACAGCGCGACCGCCCGCTCGGTCGACATCGTGCTGGCCGACACCTCCGGGCGCATGCATACCAACGCCGGACTCGACGCCGAGTTGCGCAAGCTGGTGCGGATCGCCGAGCGGCGCCGGGTCGCGCTGCACCGGCTGCTCGTGGTCGATGCCACGACCGGCCGCAATGCCTTCGATCAGGCGCGCACCTTCCGCGACGGCGCCGGGGTGGACTCCATCCTGCTGTCCAAGCTGGACGCTACGGCGAAGGGCGGAGTGGTGCTCGACATCTGCCACCAGCTCGAGCTGGGCGTCTCCTTCGTGGGCACCGGCGAGCGGATGGAGGATCTGTCCCGGTTCGATCCGGCAACCTACGTCACCGGCCTGCTCGGCGACGGCCGCCGGGCGTGATGCGCCGGTCGCTGCCCGCGCTCGCGGCGGCGCTCGCGGTCACGGCGGTCGTCTCCGTCCCGGCGCAGACCGCCGCGGGCAGGGACGTCTACTACCGCTCGAACGAGATCGGCATAGAGTTCGAGGAGATCCCGCAGGCTGCCGCCGCCGAACACCGGTTCGTCCTGGTGCATCGCGGAGCGGCGGAAGGTGGCGATGGGGCCGGCGAGGAGCGGCTCCTGCTGGACGGCGGCCGCCAGGTCCGGCGGTGGGTGACGCTGCGGGATGCGGGCGGCACGCTGATCGCCGAGTCCGACTACGCGGACGGGATGCTGGTCGCCGAACGAAGCTTCGACGACACGGGCAAGCTCACGGAGGTGAGCGAGTACGACCGCGGGGTGCTGGCCAGCCGTGCCGCCTATGCGTACGAGCCGCGGATGGTACGGGTCGTGGTGACCGGCAGCGACGGTGCGGTGCTGCAGACCGCGACCTACGAGCTGGCCGCCACCGGTCAGCTCCGTGACTTCGCCCGTGTCGAGCCGGGGGCGGATCGGCTGGGCGTCCGCTTCGTGTTCGCCGGCGGGACGCTGGTCGAGGAGGCCGTCACCTCCGGGGCGACCCGGCTGGTTTCGCGTTATCTCGCCGGCGAGCGCTACGAGGTCGAGGAGTGGCGTGGCGACGTCCTGCATGCCGTTCGCGAGCTCGAGCGCTCGCCCGACGGGTTCCTGGTGGGCGAGACCAGGATCGAGCCTGCGCTGGACCGGCGGACGGCCTCCCGCTTCGACGCGGCGGGCCGGGTTCTGGAAGCGGTCACCACCGAGGGCGGCCGGCAGGTCGAGCTGGTCCGGCACCACCGCGACGCCGCCGGACGGATCGTCACCACGCGGCGGGAGACCGATGCCGGCGAAGAGCGGTGGGAGTACGAGTACGTCACGGACCCGCAGGCCGGGTCGGCTTCGGAAGACACCCCGGACGATCGCCTGCGCGCGGTCAGGTTCGAGCAGAACGATGAGATCGTGTCGGTCACGACGTATGAGTGGCCGTCGGACGACGATGGGCAACCAACCCGTCAGGCCGACTACTACCGCGACGGAGCCCCCTATCTGCGCGTGCACTTCCGGGGCGACACGCGGGTTCGCGAGCAGGTCTTGAGGGACGGACAGGTGGTCCGGGAACGCGTGTTCGATGACGGTGCCGGCACGCAGCGCTGAGCGCGGGCCGGTTCGGGCATCCGTGGCCGGCGACGTCAGACTGGCGCTGGCACTGGTGGGCGTCCACCTGCGCGGACGCCCGGGCCGCGGCCGCGCCTCGCTGGCGCTCGCCGTGGTCGGCATGGGCGCGGGCGTGATGATGCTGACCAGCGTGCTCGGCATCATGAACGGCCTGCAGCTCGGCTACATCGAGGACCTGGTGGAGATCGGCTCGTTCCACCTGCGGCTCAGCCGCGACGGCCACGAACCCATCTCGGCCGCCGTCCTCCGGGACATCGAGGAGCATCCATCGGTGCGTACCGTCACGCCGCTCGCGGACGTCGCGACGCTGGCCGGCCGGCCGGCCGGCGGCTTCCGGCACGGGATGACGCTGCGCGCGGTGCCGGCCGACGTCGCTGTCCGCGAGCCGTCGTTCGCACAGGAGCTGGGCCTGGGTGCGGCGCCGCTCGAGCCCGGCACCGTGCAGATCGGCGTGGGAGCAGCCGCCAGGCTCGGGGTCGGCGTCGGCGACACGGTCGCGGTATACCTGATAGACCGGACGACGGGTGGCGCCCTGCCGACCGCTGCCGGCATCGCGTCGCTGAAGGTGGCCGGCATCTTCGAGAGCGGCTTCACGGAGTTCGACCTGTACTGGGCCGTGACCTCGCTGCCCACCGCCGAGCAGGTCGGGGGCGGGGAGTTGCCGCTCGAGTACGGGATCAAGCTGGCGAGCCGGTTTCGCGATTCGGCGGCGCGCGAAGCGGTGGACGCGATCCTTGCCGGCGCGTATCCGGACCGGGGCTACGCGGTGCGGACGTGGCGGGAATTCAACCAGGCGTTCTACGGCGCGCTTCGTACCGAGAAGCTGCTGATGTCGACGCTCATCGCGCTCGTGTTCGTGGTGGTCGCCTTCAACGTCTTCCACGGCATGCGGCGCCGCATCCAGGAGCGTCGCCAGGAGATCGGCGTGCTGCGCGCGCTGGGGGCGACCCCGGCGATGCTGCGGCTGGCGTATTCCGTGGAGGCAGCGGCGGGTGGCGTGATCGGCGTGGCATGCGGTCTGGCGGCCGGCCTGGCGATCGCGGACAATCTGACCGCGTTGCTGCGGCTTACCGAGTCGGTGACGAGCGCGTTGCTGGAGGCGGCCCGGCACTTCACGGCACGGCCGCCGCTTCAGCCGGCGCTCCCGGCACGATCGCTGTTCCACCTCGACGAGATCCCGAACCGGGTGCTGTTGCACGAAGCGGTGCTCACCTGCGCCGTGGCGATCGGCGCCGGACTGACCGCGGCGCTGGCGGCCGGGCGCTGGCTGCGCTCCATCACGCCGGAGCGGATCATGCGCGAGGCGCGGGAGTGAGCGGTCCGGTCCTGGTCATGCGCGGGGTCACCAAGCGCTACGGGCGCGGGGCGGGCGACGCCCTGGTGCTGCGCGGCATCGATCTCGAGCTCGCCCCGGGAGCCGCGGTCGCGGTCACCGGGGTCTCAGGCTCGGGCAAGAGCACCCTCCTCAACGTGGCTGGCGGCCTTGACCGCGCCACGTCCGGCTCGGTGCGGCTGGACGGCACCGAGCTCACGGCCCTGGACGAGGTCGAGTTGGCGCTGCAGCGGCGCAAGCTGGGCCTGATCTTCCAGTTTCACCACCTGTTGCGCGATTTCACGGTGCTCGAAAACGTGCTGATGCCCTCGCGCCTGCAGAACCGGCCGCACGCGGCAGCGTCCGCCGTGGCGCGAGAGATGCTGGAGCGGGTCGGGCTGGGCGATGCCTGCCACCGGAACCCTGTCGAGCTCTCCGGGGGCGAGCAGCAGCGCGTGGCGGTCGCGCGCGCGCTCGCGGCGGAGCCGGCGCTGCTCCTGGCCGACGAGCCGACCGGCAACCTGGACCGGGGCGCGTCCGGCACCGTCGCCGACCTGCTGTTCGCACTGGTTGCCGACCGCGGCGCGGCCTGCCTGCTGGTGACGCACGACATCGAGCTGGCCATGCGGGCGGACCGCGTGCTGACGCTCGCCGACGGCGTGCTCGTCGAGGGGGCGTGCGAGTCGCGGGCGCCGGCCGGCGCCCGCACGCGATGACGCTGCCCGTGGCGCCCTGGCTGGGCCTCGCGATGGCCGGCCGTGGCCATGCTCGCGGCGGCCCCGGCGTGGCCGGCACCACTCTCGGCATCGCCCTGAGCCTGGTGCCGGTGATCGTCGTGCTGGTGGTGGCCGACGGCATGATCCAGGGGATTACCGGGCGCTTCCTGGAGGTGGACACCTATCACGCGCGTATCGTCCCGGACGGCCACGACGGGCACGTCGGTGCGCTGCTGGAATCGGTGCTCGCCGTTCCCGGGGTAACGCTGGTCGAGGCCGAATTGCGCAGCCCCGGGCTGCTGATCAGCGACGTGCGTCGCACCGGGGTGCAAGTACGGTTCGTGAGTCCCGACCTGCTCGAGCGCGACCCGGGTCTGCGGCGCTATCTCGAGGTCGAGGGTGCCTTCGATCTCGGAAAGGACGATCGCATGGTGATCGGCCGGGAGTTGGCGGACACGCTGGGGGTGACGACCGGCGACCGGGTCGGGCTGTTCGTCCAGGGCGCGCGCCGCATCGCTCTGGTGCGGATCGCCGGCGTGTACCGGTCCGGGTATCAGCAGCTCGACGGTGCGTTCGCGTTCATGGCGGCCACGGCCGCCCGACAGCTTGGCGCAAGCGGCGCCCGCTTCGTCGGCGTCAAGGTCCGCGATCCGTTCGGGGAGCCGGGTACGCTGATGGCCGGCCTGCGAGCGTTGGTGCCGGCGGAGGGGCGGCTGTACGGCTGGTACGATCTGCAACGCTCGGCGTACCGGTCGTTTCAAGCCACCAAGGTGTGGCTGACCCTGATCATGGCCGTGATCGCGCTGGTGGCCACCGTCAACGTCGCCTCCGCGTTGCGCATGCTGCTGCTGGAGCGGAGCTCCGAGATGGCATACGTACGCGCCATGGGCGGTTCAGGCGACCAGATCGGCATGGCGTTCCTGACCGTGGGCCTAATCAGCGGCGCCACCGGCAGCGTAGCCGGGGTGGCCCTGGGGCTGGCGGTGGCGGTCAATGTCAACGAGTTGCTGGCGGTGCTGGAGCAGGTGGTCAACGCCCTGGCGCAGCTCCTGTCCGGTGCCGGCGCGCCCATGCGTCTCATCGACCGCTCCTTCTACCTGGAGGAGATACCGATACGCGCCGATCCGGGGCAATTGATGACCGCCGTTGCGGCCGCCACCGTTGCGGCGGCGATCGCGGCGGTGCGCCCGGCGCTGCACGCGGCGCGCCTGCGGCCGGTAGAGTCGCTCCGACAGCGCTGATGCCTGATGTGTGTCTCTTCCGCTTCGATCGCGCGGAGCGGGACGACTCGCGGCCCATGTGCCGGTCCAGTCCGGCCGCGCCGGGGGGACTTGCCTGTGTTCCAGTTGTGTTTGTGTGTTTGCTTGTCTGTCTGCCTCTATCCCAGCATGCTCAGCATGCGAGCCAATTGCGCTGTTCCAAGTCCAATGGTGGCAATAAGATATAGGAGGGGGTCAGTTTCGTCTACCCCATGACCGGTCGTCCGCTCTCAGCGCGCGGACCTCAATATGAGAGTAACTTGTACTCCACCAATAAAATAGGGTGACTCAAGGCCGAAACTCGTCTATGCTGACGAGCACCACAACGAACCAGGAGTCACCCATGGCAACCCTACCACGTCCGCAACTGTTCTGCTGGGACAGCATCGATCAGTTGGGCGACCTGCAGCGCCTGCGCCTGGTGCTCGACGCGCTGCCGGACGAGCCGCTGATGCAGACGCTGGAAGCCGAACGCGGCCACGGCCGCGACGACTATCCGGTGCGGCCCATGTGGAACTCCCTGATCGCCGCCTTCGTGTTCGGGCATCCGAGCATCGCCGCGCTGCGGCGCGAACTGCTGCGCAACCTGCAACTGCGCCACCTGTGCGGGTTCGACGTGTTCAAGGGGCTGGAGGCGGTGCCCAGCGAATGCGCCTACACCCGCTTCCAGCGCCGGCTGTTCGACCACGAGCACGAGGTCGAGCAGATCTTCCACGACGCCGCCGACCTGGTGCAGGAGATGCTGCCGGACTTCGGGCAGGCGCTGGGGATCGACGGCAAGGAACTGCACTCGCAGGCCAACGGGCCACCCACGTACGACGACGACGATGAGCGCCAGGAGCACCGCGACCGGCGGCGGGAACAGGATGCTGATTGGGGGGTCAAGGGCGGCAAGAACAAGCACTCCTGGTTCGGCTTCCTGCTGCATCTGGCGGTGGACACCACCTACGAGTTGCCGGTCGCCTTCGAGGTCACCGAGGCCTCGGCGGCCGAGCAGCCGGCGGCGCTGCGGCTGATCGATCAGATCGAACAGCGCCACCCCACCGTGTTGGAGCGCTGCGGGCACCTGAGCGCCGACAAGGGCTACGACGACGGCAAGCTCATCACACGCCTGTGGGACCAGCATCAGATCAAGCCCGTGATCGACATTCGCAACTGCTGGCAGGACGGCGAGAGCAGCAAGGTGGTCGAGGGGCAGACGAACGTCGTCTACACCTTCGACGGCGAGGTCTCCTGCGTCTGTCCCAAGACCGGGTAAGCGACCGGCGAACCCAGGCTCTATGAAGCCGGCGGTGGACGCGCAGTCGGCAGGAGCGAGAGGTAGTCGGCGCGGGTACGCGCGTGGGGTAGCTTCTCGAACAGCTCGCGCAGATACCAGTACGGCTCGCGCCGGTTGGCCTTGGCGGTCTCGATCAGGCTGTACAGGATCGCGCTCGCCTCGGCTCCGCGTGGGCTTCCGGAAAACAGCCAGTTCTTTCGTCCCACCACGAACGGCCGGATCGCCTGCTCGCAGGCGTTGTTGTCCGGCCTCAACTGCGGGTGTTCCAGATAGCGGATCAGCTTCGGCCACTCGCCCAACGCGAAGGCGAGCGCCTTGCCGAGCGCCGAGCCGGGCAGCACCTGGTCGCGCTTGGCCTGCAGCCAGCCGTGAAACGTGTCGAGCACCGGCTGCACCTGCGCGCGCCGTGCGGCCACGAACCGCTCGGGGTCCTCATCGCGGTGCTTGGACAGTTGCGACTCGGCGCGGTACAGCTTGGCGATGAACCCCAGCGCCACCAGCGCCGCTCCGGCGCGGCTGGACACCTTGCCCAGCGCGTCGGCGGCCTCCTTGAAGGCGCGCCGCACGTGCGCCCAACAGCCCACGTGCACGATGCCGGGCTGCGCACACGGGCGCGCGTAGCCGTCGTACCCGTCGGTCTGCACGTAGCCCTGGTAATCGCCGATGATCCCGAACGCCACCCGCGCGGCGCGGCTGGGCTCATAGCGGTACACCACCACCGGCTCATCAGGCGGGCCGCCGCGCGCCACCCATACGTAGCTCGGATCGGTGTTGGCGCGCTCGTGCTCCTTGAGCACCTGCACGGTGGTCTCGTCGATCTGCAGAATCGGTCCGCAGCGCAGCTTGTCGAGCAACGCCTCCATCAGCGCCTGGCAGGTGCCGGCGGCAGCGATCATCCAGTCCGACATCGTGCGCCGTGACAGCTCGACCCCGAGGCGCGCGAACTGCCGCTCCTGTCGGTACAGCGGCAACGCGTCGCAGAACTTCGCCGCGGCGATGAACGCCAACAGCCCCTCGGAGGCCAGCCCCTTCGGGATCAGCGCCGCCGGCGGCGGCGCGATCCGCACCGCCGGATGCTCTTCGTCGCCGGAGCCCTCGCAGTGATGGCAGGCGTACTTGGGCCGCACCGTGCGGATCACCCGTACCTGCGGCGGGATCACGTCGAGCTTCTCGGAGGTGTCCGCGCCGATGCGCACCAAGCGGTGGCCGCACTCACACTGCTTGTCCTGCTCGGGCAGGTCGATGACTTGCTCGACCCGCCGCAGCGCCTGCGGCAGCGGTCTGCGCCGCGGGCGGCTGCGAGTACCGGCACGCACCTCGGCGGCCGCCTGATCCGAGGACGGCTCATCCTCGGGCGCTTGGTCCTCGGGGGATTCGCTGCCGGCGGCTTGTTCGATCTCATCGAACAGCCGGATCTGCAGCCGCTCGGCGGCGGTGAGCTGTTCGGTGCCGCGCCCGTACAGCTTGGTCTTGAACCACGCCACCTGTTCTTCGTAGAGATCCAGCTTCTTGTTCAGCTCCCGAAGTTTCGCGTCCAGCGCATCGTTCCTGGTGATCAGCTCACCGTTCTTCGCCGTCAGCTCGTCCTGTTCCAGGAGCAGGCGGCGATTGTCTTCACGCAACGTATCGCGTTCTTCGGCGACCGCTGATGCGCTGGACATGTCGATACAGTAGCACGAAATACACTGATCTTGTCAACTCCCCTCAGGCGATTTCCCGGTACCGCAGCTCCTCGTGCGTGTGCCAGAAATCGATCCCGATCAGCAGCATCCGAAGCTCCTCGACGCCGATCTCACGGCGCGCCTCGGCCACCGTTCGTGGCCACGGAAACCGCCCCTTCTCCAGCCGCTTCATCCACAGACAGAATCCCGTCCGATCCCAGTACACCGCCTTCAGCACCCGCCGCTGCGCGTTGCAGAACAGGAACAGCGCCGTCTCGAACGGGCTGAGCTGCATCTGCTCCTGCACCACCAGCACCAGCCCGTTGATCTGCTTGCGCATATCGGTCGCTCCCGGCCGCACGAAGATCCGCGCCGCCCCCAGCTCCAGCCGGATCACCTCACGTCCTCCAGCGCCGCCAGCACCTCGCGCAGATGCCCGGCGCGCACCGACGGCCACAGTCTCAGCACGTACCGGTCGGCCACCACCAACTCGATGGCCGCTCGCTGCTCGGCGCCCACGTCGACCCCGGCCAGCCGCCCCAGTTCCACCAGCCGATGACTCTCCGCCTCCGCCGGCTGCGCCACCTTGCCCGCCCAGCGGCACAGCGACCAATACGGCAGCCCGTGCCGCTCGCAGTACGCCTTCTTCGACAGACCGCTGCTCCGCCACTCCGCGACCTGTCGGCTCCAATATTCCCGTCCGCGCTTTTCGCTCATTTCGTCCCTCCTGTCAGGGACGATGTCTCGCTATTTCAGCCTTCGTAAGGTGGGGTTCAGCGGACGCTTACAAGACCGGGACCGAACGCAGCATGAGCTACGGCGGCTTCGAGCGCGATCGCAACACCTTGAAGTTCCGCTGCCCGGCGCGCGCGAGGGGCGCCGAGTGCAAGGGGATGCAGCAGTGCCCGGTGGGCACGGCGGTGCGCATACCGCTCAGCGAGGACCGGCGCGTGTTCACCCCGGTGGCGCGCTCCAGCTACGCCTGGAAGGATCACTACGACCAGCGCAGCGCCGTGGAGCGGGTCAACAGCCGCCTGGCAGGCTCGTTCGGGTTCGACGACCCGTTCATCCGCGGGCTGGCCAAGATGCGGCTGCGCTGCATGGAAACCGGCAAGGTTAGCGACCCCCCCTCGGCATTCATAGCGACCCCCGGTCGGCATCGAAAACGACCCCCCGGTCGGCATTCATAACGACCCCCCGGTCGGCATTCATAACGCCCCCCCTCTCGGCACAGAAAACGACCCCCCTCACGACCGACGGTTCGGGTGAAGCAACCACGAACCACGTGAGGGGGGTCAGATGGCGAGGAGGACGTCGACGATGGATCTGCAAGAGATCGTGCGGCGATTGAGGATGAACCAGTCGATCAAGGCGATCAAGCGCGAGACCGGCAAGCACCGCAGTGTGATCCGCAGGGTGCGCGAGCTGGCCGAGCAGGAAGGCTGGCTGGATGCCGCCGACCTGCCCGGCGAGCGGCAGCTCCACGAGCGGTACCACGAACAGCAGCAGGCCGAGCGCGGCGCTGCACACCCGTTGGATGCTCACCGCGAGCGGATCGACGGATGGCTCAAGGAGCACTACAGCTTCCTGGTGATCCACAAGCTGCTGACGGGGAAGGGCGTGGAGTACTCCGAGAGCACCGTGCGGCGCTACATCCACCGGCACGTTCCGAAGGCGGTGCGGCCGGTGATGCGGCGCGAGACCAAGCCCGGCGAGGTCATGGAGGTCGACTTCGGCCATCTCGGGCTGACCTGGGACACCGCCACGCGCTCGCGGCGGCGCACCTGGATGTTCTGCGGGCGCCTGCGCCATTCGCGCCTCGCCTACCGGGAGGTGGTCTTCAACCAGAAGCAGCAGACGTTCTTCGCCTGCCACATCCACGCCTTCGAGTTCTTCGGCGGGGTGTCCGAGAAGGTGACGCCCGACAACCTGAAAG
This sequence comes from Spirochaetia bacterium, assembly GCA_965208175.1. Lineage (GTDB taxonomy): Bacteria > Spirochaetota > Spirochaetia > SZUA-6 > Bin103 > CATQHW01. Next base: position 173,008 of record CBDBOG010000004.1, read on the forward strand.
CGGCGATCATCGTCGCCTCCTTCGAGGACCCGCTGGTCAACCGCGCCTATCGGGAGTTGGCCGAGCACTATGGGTTCCTGATCTCCCCCTGTCTGCCGCGGAGGCCCGAACACAAGGGTGGTGTCGAAAATGACGTGAAATACGTCAAGAGGAACTTCCTGCCGCTGTTCCGCGAGGAGCACAAGCAGCGCGGTCGCGACGTGCCCTACGCTCAGGAGCTCATCGAGGCGCTCGAACGCTGGAACCGCGACACCTACGAGCCGCACGTGATCCAGAAAGTCGGCCGCACGCCGCGCGAGCTGTTCGAGACCGAGGAAGCGATCGCGATGCGACCGCTGCCGCTGCGGCGGTGGGACCAGGTGACGTGCAAGGAGCTCACCGTCGGCCCGGACTGGCGCGTGCAGTTCGAGAAGGCATTCTACAGCGTCCCGCACCGCCTGATCGGCACGCGGGTGCTGGCGATGGGCAACTCCCACACGGTGCGCATCTTCCTGGACCACCAGGAGGTCACCGCCCATCAGCGCGCCAAGCGGCCGTGGGAGGTCAAGCGCAAGTCCGAGCATGCCCCGCCGGAGCTGGAGCAGTACCTGAGTCTCACCAGCGAGGGGCTGGTGCAGTGGGCGCAACGTCTGGGGCCGTCGGTGGCCCTGGTCGCCGAGCTGATCCTCGCCGACCGGGCGGTCGACGGATTGCGACCGGTGCGCGCGCTGATCAGACTGGCCGACACCTACACCACCGCGCGGCTGGAGGTCGCCTGCCGGCGGGCGGTGCGCTTCGCCACGCCCACCTACCGCAGCGTCAAGGACATCCTCGTCCACGAACTGGACCGACTGCCGGAGGAACTGCCCGCCGAACCGACCAACGGGCAGATCCAGTTCCGGTGTGCACGTCAGTTCGGCTACTTCGACGTCCCGGCGCAGACCAACCACACCGCCGCCGCGCAGGAGCAGCGTCATGGATGAGGTCGCGCTGCTGAAACCCAAGCTGACCCGCCTCAAGCTCGCCGGCATGCTCGACACCCTCACCGAACGCCTGCAGCAGGCGATCGCCGAGAAGTGGAGCTACACCCAGTTGCTCGACACGCTGCTCAGCGACGAGGTCGAGCGGCGCGAGTTCAAGCAGCTCGCCCGCCGGCTCAGCCGAAGCGGCCTCGCCCCGGACAAGACCCTGGAGACCTTCGACTTCACCTTCAACCCGACCATCCACGCGCCGACGCTGCGCGAACTGGCCACCTGCCGGTTCGTGGCGCGCGCCGAGAACGTCTTCCTGGTCGGTCCGTCCGGCGTCGGCAAGAGCCACGCCGCTCAGGCGCTCGGCCACCTCGCGTGCCGCAAGGGGTACGAGGTCACCTACGAGCGCACCAGCGTCCTGTTCGACTGGCTGCACGCCGGCCGCGGCGACGGCAGCTACGAACGCCGGCTGCGCCAGATTGCCAACGTGGCGCTACTGGTCTTGGATGATTTCGGACTCAAGGCGCTGCCGGAGCACCAGCAGCAGGATCTGTACGAGGTGATCTGCCAGCGCTACGAGCGTCATGCCACGGTGATCACCAGCAACCGCGACTTCAGCGAGTGGCCGCTGGTGTTCGCCAACCCGCTGATGGCCTCCGCCTGCATGGACCGCCTGGTGCACCGGGCGACGAAGTTGGTCATCGAAGGCAAGAGCTACCGCATGGACAGTTTCGTGCGCAGGTCACGCGAACTGTCGCTGCCCGAATCGCCGTGATCACCGCGGAGGTCCCCGCTCGCACAGAGCCGGAACCTCACCACGTCGCAGGCGCTTGGGCGTCACTGCCGTCGGCGTGGTGCCTCATCAGGGGGGGTATCCGGATACCACCCCGCCGGCGAAAACGCCGTGACGACGATCCTCGCACGCCGATTCTTCGGCTCACACCTCGTTTCGACGCTCCGGGAGCCAGATGCGCCGCGTGGACCCCACCGGCGGCGATGCGTATCTCGATGGCCGAGGCCGCTCCAGGCTCGCGGCGCCGACCGCCGGGGCGCCCAGTCATCTCCCCGGCTGTGAGCCTCGCAGTCGGTGGAGCCGGGCCGACCAACGACGGCTGCAGCCGCGTATTCGGACGCTGGACCCGCATGTGGCCGATCCGCCGTCTCTGAGGAGTTGCCGATGCGGATCATCGCCATCGCCGCGCGCATGCCGCCGCCCCCGGCATGCGGGTAGCGACGCCGTATCAGTCAGCCCCGGCTGCGGCCCGCTCCGTCGGCGCCTCGGTGGTCGGAGCCATCCGGACATCGACCGAGCGCCCGCAGGCTCGCGGCCGGCTCCTGCCTGCGTGCAACCGCCTGCGGCTGCCGACCCGACAGAACCACCGGCAACCGCCAGCCCACGGCCGGAGGTCCGTCCGCCGCTTCCCCTGGTCGACGCTCTCTTGCCTCGCGGCCACTCACCAGATCTGTCCGCCAATCCCGACCCACGACCACGACCGCTGCTCTCAGCCACCGTGCTCACGGCTGCCGGGCGCCGCAGCCCCGAGCCGGCGTTGACTTCACACTCGGCCGATGTTACGACTACCTACCAACCCGAGCAGGGGGGTCGTTTTGAATGCCGACCTGGGGTCACTTTCCCTGCCGATTCGCACTGCACGCTGGCGCTGTCGATCATGCTGGCCATGGCGCTCGGGCGTATCGCAGCCGGCCAACGCGAGCACCTGCGCAGCCTGACCAAAAGCGCCTGAGCGCCGCCCACGGACAGCAGCCGCACCGGTACCGCACCGGCAGCGGTGCGCCCTGCCCACACGTGCGGCCCGCAGATCGCCCTGTTCCACGACCACGCGGAGCCGGATCACGCCCTGCCGCCGATCTCCTGTCCCCGAATGAGCCGTCTCGAACCCTGTCCAGAGCCTCGCCCATGACCCCAGGTCATCCCTCTGACCCGGATCGGCTGTCAGCGATCCCTACAGCGCAATTTCCTCCATGCTACTGCCTGTTGACAACCTCTGAGCGTACTGCTACGTTGCCGGCATGATCGGCAGCGCTGAGTGGGAGCGGAAATTCTCCACGTCCCTGCCAGTGTCCGATAACCGCAGCTATCGGACACAACTTCTTCTCCGATCAGTTTCGGCGGACAGTGATGGCCTTTCCTCAAGTCACTGTCCTCGTCCTGCACCCCCCAAACGGATCCAGCAATAACCTGCCGCTCCTTCTACTCGGAACGGTTACCGGTACGCCCCGATCCGGGGCCCGTTGCGGCGGCGATCGCGGCGCTGCACGCGGCGCGTCTGCGGCCGGTCGAGTCGCTCCGACAGCGCTGACGTGACGACACCCGGGACGTTCGCCCGCCCGGACTGCCTATTGACATCTTTCAGACATGCTGCTAGGTTGCTGTCGTGGCGTGTCGTGAAGATCGAGAGGGGCTGAGCCTTCCGACCGTAGTGCAGCGCGACGAAAAACTGTCCCAATGGACAGCCCCTTACATATACGTGCGGAGAAACCGAGCCGGAGTGCAATCTCGTTGTTTGTGAGTACTTAGGAGGTACTTTAACGTCGCCCGAAGAATGCGAACGAATGCGTTGTAGGCTTAGGCTGTGGAGTGTTGAAGGAAGGGGAGAACAAGAAATGTCGAGCAACGCGAGCGACACTGCTGTCGCAAAGCCTATTCCCGATCGGTGTCCGCTGACAGGACGGCCGGGCTGTTGGGGAAGCGATTGTCACCGATGGCGCCCCGGTAACAGGTGCTCCCATCCGGACGCAGGAAATGAGGAGGTGTTGATGCGCAAGGGAAAGCGTCGTTTGCGGGACATTGTAGCAGATTTTTTTGATATCTTTGACTTCGATGGAGGAGAATAGCCGTGCTTGTGGTGGTGCAGTGTGCTGATGAGTGTCGCGACGGCTCACTATGGCGCTCGCAAAATAAATTGGAGCCAATGATCTGCTCGTCATAACGATAGACTCCGTTCTTATCGAAGCGGTCAAGACCAAGTACTGTCCCCTTTGTGAGGCACGCGGAGTCCGACGAACCATTGGCTGCTCACCGCATGCGGCGGCCGGGAGGCGGTGGCAAACGGATGGGTGTAGGTCTGGAACTGAGGAGTCAGGCGGCATGACCATGGACGGACTCGATCTGATCGGGGAGCAAGATTTCGGCTCGATAGGTTGCCGACAGTAGCGACCACGCTGCCGCGAAGCGGTCGCTTTGCGCCCATCCTCGAAGCGTCAGGATCGCTTGCCCGCCGGCCTCCCGCCAGCGCATCCCGGATCGCTTCATGCGCTCGGTGACCAGCGTCTTACACGCCGCTTCCACCACCCCGGAGCCGATCGGCAGTCCGCGCTCAGCCGCCCTCGCGTAGTCCATCCGCTTGCGGTTGCGCCGAAAGTAGCCAAGCACCTGGCCGATCCGCTTGCGCCGCGGGTACCTGTCGCGCAGATACCGCAGCGACCGGATGACCTTCTCCACGCCGTCATGATCGTGGCGCAACACATGCAGATGCTTCTCGTACTGGGATCGTCCCCACGGGTCGTTCTCGCCGTACGCGGCATCGACGGCTGCTCGCAGTTGCTCGGCGGCATGGAAGAAGTCCACCAGCGTCACGCTGCTGGCTGCCTGTGGCGCCAGTTCGTCCAGATAGCTCCAGTTGTCGCGCGCGCCGTCGGCCAGCTTGACCACCTCCAGATCCGGCCGCTGTGCCAACACCGCCTCTACCTCCGCGCTCAGCATCTGCTTCAACCTCGCCTTGTTCGCCTCCGGCATCCGCCCCATCCGCAACGTGCCCAGCCGCTCGCCGTCGCCGTCGTAGCACGACACCGTACCGCACCCGACCTCCCGGAACCCGGCCGGCCCCTTGGTCGCTCGGCCCGCCTCCTGCGCTGCCGCTCGCTTGGCCTGCCGATCTCCATCCTTCATCGGCGCCATCACCCCGTCCAGCGACACCGCCAGCGTGGCCGCCCCGGCAGGCACCTCCTGCGTGGCTGCACGCAGCGCCTCCTCGAACCCTTCGCGCTCCTGCTCCCAGCGGCTGCTCAGGTGCTTCGGCAGCCGGTCCAGGCTGCTCCTGGACGGACTCATGTTGCCCAACTCACGCAGCGTGTCGACGCTCTCCTGCGGCGTCATGTGCGCGACCAGCAGGCTCGCCTGACGCGCCGCCAGCGGCGTCCAGTGCCCGGCGACGATCCCCGCCCGCAGCTCCAAGGCAACGACCGCCGGCTCGCTGCCGGTGCGGTACAACGTACGCTGCACCGTGATCGGCCCGACTCCGCTCAGGTACGTCTCGGTGCTCCGCAGCACGCGCCGGAGGCAGCGCCCGCCAATCGTGACCTCAGGCACGTCCACGTCCAGTCGCTGCAGCTCGCCGGCCAGCACCGCTCGCTCGGCGGCCACAAAGCGCTCATGCACGGCGCGCTCGAAGCTCTCGAAGTCCTGCTCCGGCCGCGTCTGCTCGCCGAGCACGCGCAGGTCGTTGCTCAATTCGTAGATGATCTGATCGATCGATCCACGATCCTTGGCCGTGGCGGGGCGCTGGCAGTTATGCGATAGTGTGACGGTCATCGGGCTCGCTCCTCTGGCGGTTCAGGGGTTGCGGGAGGGTTACCGTCAACCCTACCCCAGAGGAGCGCTGCCCTTCCTCCCCCGTAATCACCTCCGCCGCCAGCGCCGCGCTCCGTGACACTTTGTCACCGCCCGCCCCGCGCCTGCCGCTCAGGCTACCTCAGACCCCGTCGAATCGCTCAGTCTGAGACCTATCGCGCCAGGCCAAGCCTGGGAGAGGAGGGAAGATGTGAGAACGTAAGAAACCTCTCGTAGCCGCCCTGTGGGTAGCCAATCCCACCCGGTAGAGCGTAGCCGGCAGCCGGAAGCGAGTCTTGCGCCTGGGCGGGGGCGACCCCGCGGGCGAAGCGTAGACAGCGACCGCAGAAGCCGTGTGATTGAACCTCGAAAGAAACATGATCGCTGGGGCCTTCGTCGTTAGGTCAGCGGGGGCAGCACCGGAGTGCCAAACAGGCTTGGCACGACGGCCCGGCCGGGGTCGGAGAGCAGGGCAGATGCGGAACGGGTGGCCCAGGAACCTGGGAGAGCTCGTTGGCTCCATGACAGGAGAGCCGGAGGGACACCGGCACAGCAAAGTCCGGGCCGGTGCGGGAGAGCACCCGCGATCGCACCGGAGCGAAACAGCGGGGCTGGCATGGTATCGCCAAGCGAAGGCAACGAAGCGCGGCGAGAAGGGCAACGAGCAGTCTTAGCGCCCCCATAGTACCGAGGAAGCGGGGGAACGGTGGCCGCGCCGGACCCCGTGGAGGAAAGGAGGGCGTCGAGTCGCAGAACCGATGCGGGGAAACACGGAGGATGCGATGAAATCCGGGAACGTGTTAACGAAACAGCAGCGGATAGCGAAGAACGCGAGAATACACCCCGAGGTGGCATTCACGTCGCTGGCATATCACATGGATCTGGAATGGCTGCACGAGGCTTACCGGCGAACCCGGAAGGACGGTGCAGTTGGCGTCGATGAACAGACCGCCGAGCAGTACGAGGAAAACCTGGAACAGAATTTGGAATCACTGCTGGAACGGGCGAAGTCGGGGAGCTACCGTGCGCCGCCGGTAAGGCGCGCGCAGATACCGAAAGGGAAGGGCGCGGAGCCCCGTCCGATCGGCATCCCAACGTTCGAGGACAAGGTGCTCCAGCGGGCAGTGCAGATGCTGATGGAGCCTCTGTACGAGCAGGACTTCAAGGACTGTTCGCACGGCTTTCGCCCCAGGCGATCGCCGCACACGGCGCTGCAAGCACTCTGGGACCAAACGATGCGGCAGAGGGGCGGCTGGGTGATAGACTTGGATATACGCAAGTACTTTGACACCCTCTCACACACCACTCTGCGAGAGATTCTCGCGCAGCGGATACGCGATGGAGTGATCACCCGGTTGATTGGCAAGTGGCTGAACGCCGGCGTGATGGAGAACGGCTCGGTATCCTATAGTGAGCAGGGAGTTCCCCAGGGCGGGGTGCTCTCGCCGCTGATGAGTAATGTGTACCTGCACGAGGTACTCGACCGTTGGTTTACGGCGGTAGTCCAGCCGCGTCTGCGGGGCCGGGCCTTCCTGGTACGCTTCGCGGACGATGCGGTATTGGCATTCAGTGACCGGCAGGACGCCGAGCGAGTGCTACGGGTACTGCCCAAACGGTTCGCGAAGTACGGGCTGGCCGTGCACCCGGAGAAGACGCGGATGTTCCGGTTCTTGCCACCGGGCGAGAACGAGGCGGCGCACCATGGGGCGAGTTTTCCATTTCTGGGATTCACGCACTACTGGGGACGCTCGCGCACAGGGAAGTGGATCGTGAATCGGAAGACCGCATCCGACCGGCTCACCCGTGCGCTACAGGCAGTGTCCACTTGGTGCAAGCGTCACCGGCATGCACCGCTGTGGGAACAGCAGCAGGCGCTGCGGCGCAAGCTGTTGGGCCACTACTCGTATTACGGGCTCACTGGAAACCTGCGCTCGATGAGCTGCTTTCACGAAACGGTGAAACGCACATGGATGAAGTGGCTGAATCGCCGCGGCGGCCGGCCCCTCAATTGGGTGAGATTTGCCCGGTTAGCTGGCGCGGTACCCGCTGCCGGCCGCGCGCGTCGTCCATTCCATCTACCGCGTAGCGAACACTGCGGCTTGAGGAACCGTGTGCGTCAATCGCGCTCGCACGGGTCTGTGGGGGCCTGGGGCGGGTAACCGCCCTGGGCTACCCGGACACCCAAACGGATCGTCGACACCGACTCCACGCTGGGTGTCGGATCTGAACGCGTTGCTGGAGCCAATCACCGCTGGAGCCCGACAACAGTCCCCTGCCTGGACCTCCAAGAGCGTGCGCGAGTTCACCGCCGAGTTAACAGGCGCTGGGGCATACGGTGGGTACTATCAGGGCAAGAAGCTCGCGATCTTATCAGAACGCGCGCGGCGCCGTCGCCAAGCTGCAACCGAGTCGGGCGGTTAATGACCGCCGACCGATGCCCTCACGGTGCGCCACCGTGCCGGCGGGGCGTGACGGCTCCGTCAGGTGCTCCGGTTCATCCGGGGCGCCGATTGGCGCCGGGTCTGGCTGACGATCTGCGTGGCGGACCTCGATCCAGCGCTCCGGAAGTGGCGGCGGCAGCGCGGATCAGTTCGTCGTCGATGATTGCGGCCAACTTTGCGAACGGCACCGCTCCGTTGACGAACATGGCAGGGGTTCCCGATACCCCGGCAGCATCGCCGGCGCGCACGTCAGCCAGCACGGCATCATGGTGCCGGCTAGAGTCCAGGCACTGGTTGAACGCTTCGCCATTCAATTCCAAGCGCGCCGCTTTCGCCTTCAAGTCAGCGACCGTCAAGGCTTCCTGTTCCGCGAACATCAAGTCGTGCAATTCCCAGAATCGGCCTTGCTCGCCGGCGCACAGCGCCGCTTCGGCAGCCTTCCAGGCGTTCGGATGAATGCCGGTCAACGGGTAGTGCCGATACACCACACGCAGCTTGCCGGCGTACTGCCGCTTAGCTTGCTCCAGGGCCGGCAGCAAACGGGCGCAGTAGGGACACTCGAAGTCGGAGAACTCGACGATTGTCACCGGCGCATCGGCCGGCCCGTAGGCCGCGAACCCGTCGGCGGCCACCTTGTAGCGTAGCGGCTCTAACAGGCGCTTGACCACGAAGCGCCGCTCCAACTCCCGGTATGCCGCATCTTGAGCAGCGCTTGCCGCCTCGCCTTCAAGATACGCTCGTATCTGCGGTGCCACTTCGGCAAGCGGATAGGGAATCTGCGCACGATTGCCGACGTAGTACGCTTCAACTTCGCGGTCCGTAACGGCCGCGGCCGTCCGGATACGCGCGACGAACGCTTCGATGGTCTCCCCGGTACGTTCGGTTTCAAGTGCGCGCAACCGCGCGCGCACTAGGTCCTGCAAGGCCAACTGCATCACATCATCGCGGGCGCGGTCCGCGTCGATCTGGCAACGCCGGCGGTTGCGCTCGTGCTGTTCCAGAGCGAGCGCAACCGCCGCGTGAAGCTCGGCGGTCGTGATAGCGTCGCCGTTCACACGCGCCACTACCTCTGCGACCTTCGCCGGGGTCACCAGCTCCGGCCACACCAAAGGGGCGAGCACCAAACACGATCCTATCAACACTACTAGCCACGCTCCGATGCGCCGACGCGCCACCGCGGCACCTAGGTCGCGCGCACTCGTGACACCGCGGATCGCTTCACGCACGGCTATTCTCCTCCGTAAGTTGTCGAGAAAATCTGCTACGAAGGCCCACAAACGACGTTCTCTCTACGGTTCGAACTCCGCGGGCATGTCGAAGTCACCCGCGGCCATCCCCCCGGATGTGGTCGACCACCGCCCATCGCAGCGCCTCGCGTCAGCTTAGACTTGACCAAGCCCGGACGCTTTGCGTTCTCTCCTGCGCATCAACACCTGCTGATTTCCCGCCTCGGGATGGGAGCACCTATTGCCGGGGGTGCCATCGGTGACAAGCGCTTCCCAACAGCCCGGCCTTCCTGTCAGCGGACACCGATCGGGGGCTTTGAGCTCACAGCGTCGCTGGCGTTGCTCGACACTTCTTGTTCTCCCGCTCCTCAGCAGTCCCACGGCTTAACCCTACAACGCATCTTTTCGCATTCTTCGCGCGGCACTAGAGCACCTCCCAAATACTCACAAGGAACGAGAGTACATTTCGGCTCCGTTTCTCCGCACGTATACGTAATAGTTTCTCCGGGGCAGCTTTTTGTGCAAGTTGGGCAAGACGGTTCCGATGTGCCGCACGTATACGGAAGGGTATCTCCGTTGGGACATCTCTTTCCGCATGTCGGACATGACGGCGCCGTAGTACCGCACGTATAGGGCTGACTCGACCCGTCGGGGCAATTCTTGGTGCAAGTTGGGCATGACGGCGCCGCTGTGTTACACGGATACCTTTTGATCCCGTCGGGGCAACTCTTGGAGCATATCTGCACCGTGCACTGGTTGCCGTCCCATGTTTGCCCGACAGGGCACGTTGTCTGGCATTGCGAGCCGTTCCAGGTTTTCCCGGCGGGACAACTGCACGAATCCCCACTCCGTTCCCGTCCGCCGGTACAAATGCACCTCAAGCCACTCCGGGTCAGATCGCCCGGACAATAAGTCGTTGACTCCACCGGTACCATTGGCGCAGGTACGTATGCTAGCGGGAGCGGCCGCGGTGTTATTGCCGAAGCATAGGGCCGGTTGCGGAGAACATTATAGGGCATTATGCAGCGCCGGTGAACTGGCTGCACACCCTTTTCAACCATTGCCGCGCCGCTCCCCGTAGTCGCAGTAGCTATCTCGTTTATCATTGTTCGAACAGCTACCAAGCGAAGGGTGTCACCGGTTATCCGGCAATCAATTGCAAAGAATGTAGGTTTGCTACCACTGCTCTGCCATGCAGACTTGATAACGTTCCAGAGGACTTCCGCATTCCCTCCGGAGCGTTGCAAGGCACGGGCGGTTCCTATAGAAGAAGCGGAGCCCGTAGTAGAATAGTGTGCGATCACGTCATTTTTCAGCTTCAAGCATGCTGCATAGGCGTAGTTCATCGAGTTTGCTTGAGTATAGTCGACAAACACGCCGCCCATGGGAACATCTGCAATTTCTGTGCATGAATAGAAGCCGAGTTTCCTGTACGCACATTCGGCCTTGCTGTGAGCGCCTGATATACCGCCGCAAAGCGTTGACGATTGCCAAAGATGATCGGTCCGGCATGACGATGTTTGCGTGTAGTCGCTTGATAGGATCCCGGCGCCGTCGTAGCATTTATACGACGATCCCAAGACATGTCGGGTAGACCAGGAACTACTGGGGGAAGAGAATCGCCTTGTGTTGTCTACGTATTGGTAGGAATAGATGACAAACCAATGACGACCGTTAGATAGTCCCCGTATCGTATATTCAGAGCAAGTCGCACTTGCGCAGACAAAGCCAGCGCCATTTGAATCCTTCCAGATCCATCCGCTACCCGTCGAATAACCGACCACATAACCGGCGGCGCCGTCTACGGGCTCCCAGCTTAGAGTAGCCTGACCGTTGCCAAGAGTAATCTGCTCCACGGGGGCACGTATCTCACTCGATGCCAATACCAGCGAACGATCGCCGTAATCGTCTGAAGGGGGCACGGGTGGCGTCGGCCGCACGGGGTCAGTGCTCGTCCTGTGGTCAGGGTCAGAGCTCGGTACAATCGCCTGATTGCAACTGATAATTGCAACGGTAGATGCGCTGTTCGCAAGCAGCACAACCAACGTCATCAGACGGATTCGCCCCGACTTACGCTTCATGTCAAACATCGTATATCCCTCCGACATCTCGTTATCTGCATGGGATTGCTCCTTGTTGTTGTGTGTTGTCTCGCGGTCCGAACCACTCCTATCTCATTGGCGCAGCGCCTCCTTCCAACAGCAGGCGTTCTCGGCGGCAGGAGCTGACGTAGTCCGAGCGGGCTCCGGTGTCCGATAGCTGCGGTTATCGGACGCGGCTCAGCGCTATGATCTGTTTCATGGTGGTTCGAGGCGCCGTCGACCGTGCGAAGTTGTTGCGATCACCCGATGTGGTCTGCTGGGTGGCGAAACCGAGGGGTCGGTAGACCGTTTGGCGATGGACTCGGGCGGTCAGTCCGAGTTTGCTTTCGCCCAATCGGTCGACCTCCTCAGACGCTGAGTTGCAGATCCAGGGCAGGGTTGCGTGTGAACTCGTCGCGGGGCGTCGATGCGATCGGGCTCACTTGGAGCGCTGGCGGACAGGACGGCATCCTTCGGCCATGAAGGACAACATAGATAGCATCAGCAACGCGGATTCTCTGTGCGCCGGCGTCTCCGAAGCCGACATGGGGCGCATCGCGGCGTCTTTCGCCACCTACGCCAGCGCGCCAACACGGGCCGTGCCTACAGCAAGGGCTGGGAGCGTTGGCAGGCGTGGGCCTCCCGTCACGGGGCTCAGGCTGTGCCGGCGGATCCCGCTGCCGTGTCGGCCTTCCTCACTGAACGGGCGGAAGCCGGGCGGTCGGCGGATACCGTGCGTATGGATCGCACCAGCATCGCGGCAGCGCACCGCGCCCTCGGGGCTGACAACCCGACCGCCTATGAAGCGGTCCGGCAGGTCATGCGCTCCATTGCCATGGCGAGCCGCGACAGGGGACGGGGTCAGGTCCGGGGTGTGGAGTGGGGCGGGGCCGATCGGGTCGCGGAGATCGCCGAGCGTGACGGCTCAGTCGCCGGCCTCCGTGATGGCGCACTGATCCGGGTCGGAAGCGACGCGCTCCTGCGCGTGTCCGAGATTGCGGCGCTGGACGTCGCCGACCTGATTGAGCAACCGGACGGTACCGGCACCCTGACGGTGCGGCACTCGAAAACCGACCAGGAGCGAGGCGTCCACACGCGCTTCGTCGGGCGCCCGACAGTCGCAGCCGTGCGTCGCTATCGGGAGAAGGCGATGGCTCCCGACGACGGCGTGCTGTTCCGGCGCGTCAGCACGGGAGGCCCTGCCGGCGGCCGGCTCGACGTGCGATCCATACGCCGGATCATCGTGCGCCGCGCTGCCGATGCCGGCATCGTCGACCGGGTGTCGGGGCACTCGCTGCGGGTCGGGTCGGCGCAGTCGCTGGCGGCGGCCGGGGCGGACCTCGTCGGAATGCAGCAGGCCGGCGATTGGAAGTCGCCGCGCATGCCTGCCCATTACGCGCGGCATCTGCTCCCGGCACGCGGCGCCGTGGCGCGGCTCAGGTACGGGGTGGGACGAAACGGCGGCGATCCCGGCGGTCCGAACGCTGATTGATCGGTGGGGCGTCCTTTGCGATACTCTGCTGCAGGCAGTGCATCGCGACCGATGCTCAAAGCTCCCCGGGAACTGTGAACCACGGAGGCAGGACATGATGTGGAAGGGCCTGACCCAGCGCGCCCAGAAGGTCATCTCGTTCAGAGCGCAGGAAGAGGCGAAGCGGTGTCATGCCGAGAAGCTGCTCCCGGAGCACATCATCCTGGCGCTGCTCAAGGATGGCGAAGGGGTGGCGGTCAAGGCCCTGCAGCGGGTCAAGGTCAACATCGACGAGATGCGCCGGGACATCGAGCGCAGCCTGACGCAGGGGAAGGGCGGCCTCATCCTCGGCGACATTGAGGTATCCGAACGCGCCCAGACGGTGCTGAAGGGCGCGACGCACGAAGCCAAGAACATGGGCCACGTCTACGTCGGCACCGAGCACCTGCTCCTGTCCGCGGCGCGCGACGAGGGCGGCGCGACGTACCGCTACCTCGCGCAGCGCAACGTGTCCCCCGAGCAGCTCAGGGAGGCGATCATCCGCATCAACGGGCTCGGCGAAACGCGGCAGAGCTCCGGGACGCCGAAGCGGCGCACGCAGACGGCCGCCCGCAAGCCCACGCCTACCCTGGACGAATTCAGCCGCGACCTGACCACGCTGGCGCGCGAGGGCAAGCTGGACCCGGTCGTGGGCCGCGCCCGCGAGATCCAGCGGGTGATCCAGATCCTGGCGCGGCGCACCAAGAACAACCCGGTGCTGATCGGCGAGCCGGGAGTCGGCAAGACCGCGATCGTCGAAGGGCTGGCTCAGAAGGTGGTCAACGGAACCGCGCCCGACGTCCTGCACGGACGGCGCGTGCTGACGCTGGACTTGGCGTCGCTCGTGGCCGGCACCAAGTATCGTGGCGAGTTCGAGGAGCGGCTGAAGCGGGTGATGAAGGAGATCGTCACCTCCGGCAACATCATCATGTTCATCGACGAGCTGCACACGATCATCGGCGCCGGCGGCGCCGAAGGGGCGATCGACGCCTCCAACATGCTCAAGCCCGCCCTGTCGCGCGGCGAGCTGCAGTGCATCGGCGCCACCACGCTGGCCGAGCACCGCAAGTACATCGAGCGCGACGCCGCGCTGGAGCGCCGCTTCCAGTCCGTGTTCGTCGACGAGCCCTCCGTGGACGAGACGGTGGAGATCCTCAAGGGGGTCAAGGACCGCTACGCTCAGTTCCACGGCGTCGTCTACACCTACGAAGCGCTGGAGACGGCCGCGTCCCTCTCCGCCCGCTACATCTCCGACCGCCACCTGCCGGACAAGGCGATCGACCTGCTGGACGAATCGGGGTCGCGCAGCCGCATCGACAACAGCGCCCGGCCGAAGGAGCTGGTCAAGCTCGACCAGGAGATCGAGCGGCTGATGGTCGAGAAGACCAACCTGGTCAACAGCCAGAACTACGAGAAGGCGGCCGCCGTGCGCGACAAGGTGGGCCTGCTGCGCCAGCAGCTCGACAAGCAGGAGCGCGCGTGGGCGCAGACCACGCAGGGCGAGCAGCGGCTGGTGGAGCCGGAGGACATCCAGCGCGTGATCTCCGAGATCACCGGCGTGCCGCTGGCGCGCATCGCGCAGTCGGAGTCGCGCCGCCTGCTGGAGATCGAGAACGAGCTGCATGAGCGCATGGTCGGCCAGGAAGAGGCGATCAGCGTGGTGGCCGCGGCGATCCGCCGGTCACGCACCGGCCTGTCGTCACCGAAGCGGCCGATGGGTTCGTTCGTGTTCCTGGGCCCGACCGGCGTGGGCAAGACCGAGCTTGCCAAGACCCTGGCGGAGTTCATGTTCGGCGACGAGGAGTCGCTGATCCTGGTCGACATGTCCGACTACATGGAGAAGCACAACGTGTCGCGGCTGGTGGGAGCGCCGCCCGGCTACGTCGGCTACGACGAAGGCGGCATGCTTACCGAGAAGGTGCGGCGCCGGCCCTACAGCGTCATCCTGCTGGACGAGATCGAGAAGGCGCACCCCGACGTGTTCAACATCCTCCTGCAGGTGCTGGAGGAGGGGCAGCTCCAGGACCATCTGGGCCACACGGTGTCGTTCCGCAACACCATCCTGATCATGACCTCGAACGCGGGCGCCCGCGAGATCATCCAGGACGGATCGCTGGGCTTCCGCACCGAGAAGCAGGCGATGCGCTTCGCCGACATCAAGTCCTCGGCGCTGGCCGAGATGAAACGGCTGTTCCGCCCCGAGTTCCTGAACCGCGTCGACGAGGTGGTGGTCTTCCACGCCCTGGAGCGCGAGCATCTTGACAAGATCCTGCACCGCCTGGTCGGCGAGGTCGGCGAGCGGCTCGCGGAACAGAACATCGACCTGCGGGTCAGCCGGCGCGCGCGCGGCTACCTGATCGACAACGGCTCCGACGAGAAGTACGGCGCGCGGCCGTTGCGGCGTCTGATCCAGAAAGAGGTGGAAGACCCACTGTCCCTGGAGATCCTGCGCGGCCGCTTTCCTCCCGGCAGCGGCGTGACGGTCGACGTCAAGGACGATCGGCTGGTGTTCCGCAAGCGACGCGCCGCCCAGCCGGCCAAAGAGCTCGTCACTACCTGAGTTGACGTACTTCCTCGAACGGAGCGCGCCGGTCACGCGCGCCCTGCGGGTGGCCCTGCTCCTGGCGCTGGCCCTGCCGGCTGCCGCTCAGGATGCCCGCGAGCTCTATCAACGGGGCGCCGACGCCTTCGCCGACGGTCTGTTCTCCAATGCGGTGCAGTCGTTCGACACGCTGGCCGAACGCCATCCGGACTCGGAGCTGCGCGCGGACGCCACCTTCCTGCTCGCCCTCGCCCACTACCATCTGGGGCACCATGCGAACTCGTACGACCTGCTGGGGTCGTTCGCCCGGTTGTTCCCGGACTCCGAGCACGTCGCCGTCCTCGGCCACTGGCAGGCGGCCATCCGCCTGGAGCAGGGGCGGGCGACCGAGGCGGTCGAGCGGGCCGAGCGGCAACTGGAGCGCATTGACACACCCCCGGAGTACCGGTGGCGCACCCTGCTGCTGCACGCCACCGCACTGAAGCAGGACGGCCGCGCGGAAGATGCCGAGCGCGCCTACCTGGCCCTGGTCGGCGAGCTGCCGGCATCGCAGCAGGCCGACGCGCTGTTCCGGGCGGGACAGCTCGCCTACCAGGCCGGCCGCTATGCTGAGGCGGCGGAGACCTTCGGGCGCATCGTGCTGGCACATTCGGGCAGCCCCCGCGCGCCGCAGGCGCTGTACGCGCAGGCCGATGCCTCGCTGCTGGCCGGGCAGCCCGCTGCAGCGGCGGAACGCTTCAGCCGGTACCTGGAACTGTTCCCCTCCGGTCCCCTGGCGGGAGCGGCGCTCAGGCGCCTTCCGTTCCTGTACCTGAGCATGGAGGAGTTCGCATCGGCGGCACAGTGGGCCGACGCGGCGCTGGAGGAAGGGCACGCGGCCGACCTCGCCGCCCGGCTCCTTCAGGTCAAGGGTGAGGCGGCGCTGCAGCTCGGCGACCCGGCGGGCGCGGTCACCGAGCTGACGACAGCGCTGGGCGGCGGCCTCGATCCGGGCGACGCGCAACGGGCCGACTACTACCTCGCGCTTGCCTACCTGCAGACCGGCCAGCGGGCGTCGGGGCTGGAGTCGCTGCAGGATGCCGGTGACGGGCCGGACGCCGGCCTGGCGGCGCGCGCCGTCCTGAACCGTGCCTACCTGCTGATCGAGGACGGGGCGCTGGAAGAGGGCGCGACCGCGCTGGAGGACTTCGCGGAGCGGTTTCCCAATCACCCGCGCATCACGGAGGCGCTGCAGATCCTGGCGCAGACGCGGGAGGCGCTGGAGGACACGGAGGCGGCGCTCGACGCCTGGGAGCGGCTGTGGCGGGTGGCGGAGGCAACCGACTCGACCGCCATGCTGGCTGCCGCCGGTCCGGGGGACGTGTCGATGGCCGGGCTGCTGCGCGTGGCCGATGCCGCGGTCGCCGTCGACCAGGACAGGATTGCGCTCCGGGTGCTCGCGGATCTGCGGGAATTCGGGTCGGCTCCCGAGTCGCTGGAGGCGATCTATCGCATCGGCCGCATCTACGGCGCGCGCGGCGAGCACAGGCGCGCCGCCAAGTTCTACCGGGAGGTCGTGGACGCCGGCCCGTCGGGGGAGCTCAAGTGGCGTGCCCGCCTGGCTCTGGGAGCGGAGCTGTACAACGCCGGAGCGTACGAAGAGGCGCTGACCTACCTGCGCGACGGGCACGGCGCCAGCGTCTGGGAACCGTATCGCCACCTGGCTCTGGGTCGCGTGTACTACCGGCTGAGGCGGTCGGACGAGGCGAACACCGCTCTGGCGGTGGCGGCGCAGGCGCCCGATGCGGCGGTCGCGGTCGAAGCCTCCTACCTGTATGCCGCCGCCCACTATCAGGGCGGACGCTACGATCCGGCGCGCGACGCGTACCTGGCGTTCGCAGAGCGGTTTCCCGCGGCTGCCCAGGTGCCGTCGGCGTTCTACCGCGCCGCCCTCAGCGAACTGCGCATGGACCGGCCCGATCAGGCGCGTGATCTTCTCGTCACTGCCCTCGGGACCATCGAATCGCGGGAAGTCCGCGCGGTACAGGGAGTGGCGGCGGGGCAGACCGGCGGCGTCGACCTGGCGCAGGAGGTCCTGTACATGCTGGTGGAGGGTGCGCTCCTTGCCGGCAGCACCGACGAGGCGGGGGCCGCCCTGGAGAAGCTGCGGCAGCGGGCGCCGGCCGGCCTCATGGCGGCGGAAGCGGGTCTGCGGTACGGGGAGTACCTGATCGCGCACGGCCAGGAGGAAGCGGGCCTGCAGGTTTTGCAGCAGGTCGCGGCGGACGCCGGGGAGGACGGGCCCGGACGGCGGGCGCTGTCGTCCGCGGCGACGGCGGCGGAGGCGCTCGGCCGCCACGCCGACGCCGCCGATCTCCACTGGCGTACGCTGTTGGCCGCCCACGACACCGGCCTTCGCGAGCGGGCGCTCGACGGGTTGCGCGCGAGCCTTCAGGCGATCGGCGCGGCGAGCGCCAGGCGCTACTATCTGGTTGCCGCGGTTTCCGACGAGGCCACGCTGCCCGCCGAGGTACGCGCTCGCGTGCTGTACGACTACGCGATGCTGATCCAGCCGGACCAGCCGCGCGACGCCGTCTCGATCCTGGAGGAGGCGCTCCCCGATCTGAGCCCGGGGCCGGAACGGGACGACGGGTACTTCCTGCTCGCCGAGCGTTACCGGCAGGACGGTGAGCCGCAGCGCGCGATCGATGCCTATCGCGTGGTTTCGGAGGTCGCGGTGGCCGGCGGCGGCAGGCAGGCGGAGGCGCACCTGCGCCGGGCTCAGCTCATGGTCGAGACCGACGGCGAACAGGCGGCCGCCGACGAGCTTGCGAACGTGGCGCTGCGGTTCCCCGGCCAGGTCGAGGTCGCTGCCGAGGCGCTCTATTACGCCGTGGGGCTGTGGCGGAACAACGGCGCGGAACGGGCAGCCAACCGCCTGCAGGATCGGCTGTACGAACGCTACCCGGACAGCGAGTGGGCGGAGCGCCTGCGCAAGGAGCGGCGGGGCTCGGAAGGCTGACGGCCGCCGGCCAGGCGCGCGGTAGGAGTCTGTCGGATTTGCCGCGCCAGCGGGAAGGCCGACAGACTCCGACGCGTAAGGTGGGGATGGGCCGAAAGCGGAGCCGTACGCCGCGCGCCGTCCTCGGCAGGCGACGGTTTCGAGGCGCTAATCCCGGGAGCGCTGCCGGGCACGGCGCTGCAGAAGCACGGCCCGGTAGCCGCGCCGGCGCCGGTCCTGCCGTTTCACCATCCAGGTCGCGGCGCCTCCACTCGAAGAGTGCTGCCCACGCGAAGCATGCCGCTCACCTGGGGAGCGCTGCTCACGCAGTGAGCGCAGCGCCCGGTCGACGGGGGTGCTCGACCCGATCAGGAGCAGGCGGCCCTCGGGCGCCAGCAACGCGTCCACGGCTTCGGGTATCCATCGCCACCAAGGGCCGTCGGTCTCGCCGTGCGTGGCGACCACGGCGCTGTAGCGCGCGCTGCAGCGCGGGCCGGCTCCCGTGGCGTCGGCGATCGACGGAGCGTGCAAGCCGGCGGCGGCGACGCCGTGGTGCCGAAGGTTGTGGCGGGCAGTCTCGATCTGCAGGAGGTCGCGGCTGCCGACGGTTATCGCCGGCCGCGCGCCTTCCGTCGCCGCAAGGCCACACGCGGTGAGCCCCTGCCCCGGATTCCAGATCAGCACGCGAGGCCCCAGGGCACTGGCGCACACCAGCGGCTCGGCGGCGCGCAGGGAGTAGGGGACGGCATCGAAGTCCGGCAATCCCCAGGCCGTCTGCAGCCGCACGGCCTGCCCGCCGTAGCGGAGCTCCGCGTCGCCCCGAAGGTAGGCGGCAAGCTCGTCCTGGCCGGGTGGAGGGTCGCCGGGTGCGGCCATGGCCGTCTCGGCCACGAGGACCGTATGCGCCCGCAGCTCGCGCCGGTGCAGGATGCGCGCGCGCCCCTGCAGGGCTCGCTCGACCACGTCCTGCCGTGGCCGGATCACGACCAGGGCCAGATGGCCCTCCGGAGCCGCGGCGGCGGCCTGGCGCACCAGCAGGCGGAGCACGGGTTCACCCACCTTGGCCGGCAGATTGGCCGCGATCAGGTCGAACGGGCCACGGGTCGCAGGAACCCCCAGACAGCCGATCGCGGCGGCACGGGACCCGTCATTCTCCCGTGCGTTGAGAGCGCTGACGGAGACCGCCAGCGCGTCTCGGTCGCTCAGGGTGACGTGCGCGCGCGGCCACAGACGCGACAGCGCCACCCCGATGACCCCGCTTCCGGAGCCCAGGTCCAGCGCGCGCCGAACCGGCAGGTCACCGAGACGTTCGGCGATCGCATCCAGGAGCGCGCGTGTACCGGTATCGATGTCGTCTCCGCTGAACAGCGACTGCGACAACCAGAACTGCAGGTCTCCCCCGGCCCAGGGAAGGACGACCCGCTTGTGCAGCAGCCCGTGCGCCCGCAACGCGGCAGCCGACGGTGCTCCCTCTCCAGGGGGCTCGACGGGGGCTGCGCGGTCGCCGGTGATGGGTGGGATCAGGCCCGTTCGACGTACGCGCCCGTGGTCGTGTTGACGACGATGCGGTCGCCGGTCTTGATGAACAGCGGGACCTGCAGCGTCAGGCCGGTCTCCGTGGTGGCCGGCTTGGTGGCGCCCGTGGCGGTGTCGCCGCGTTCGGCGTGCGGCGCGTCGGTCACCTCCAGCTTCATCTTCAGCGGAAGCTGCACCGCGAGCGGATCCTCGCCCCACATCAGCACCTGATAGGACTCGCCCTCCTTCAGGAAGCGGGTGACGCTCTCATCGACGCTGGCTGCGGGAACGTTGAACTGGTCGTAGGAACCGACATCCATGAACACGAGGTAGTCGGCATCCGAGTACAGATACTGCGCGTCCCGCGCCTCCACGTCGGCTTCCTCGACCGTCTCATGCGACTTGATCACTTCACGGATCACCTGTCCGGTGCGTGCGTGCTTGAGCTTCAGCCGGACGAATGCCGATCCCTTGCCCGGATTGACGAACTCGCGATCGGTGACCTGGTAGGGGTCTCCCCGGAACAGCACGTGTATTCCCTTGTCGATAGCGCCTGCTTTCATTTCGCCTTGAACCGCCCGGACCCTATCACAGCCGGACCGCATGGTGCAGCGGAAAGGGGATCACCTGGCTGATCTCCTGCCGCCGATCGAGCGCCATGATCAGCCGTTCCACGCCGAGCGCCACGCCGGCGCAGATCTCCGGGCCGCCACGTACCTCATCGGCCATCGCCCGGTCGGGGGGGTGAAGGATCATGGCGATGCGACGCTTGCGTGCATCCTCCCCCTCGATGACCCGAGCCAGCCGTTCGGCGTCGGTCTCTTCCTGAAAACAGTTGGCGACTTCCAGTCCCCGCGCGTACAGCTCCCATCGCCGGCAGTACGGGGTATCCGTGATCGGCTGCGCGAAGGTGGGCACGCGGCGCGGATACTCGTAGACGACCGTACCGCGGTCGTCGGGCAGGCCCGGCTCCACCGCGGCCAGCCAGACGCGGTTGAATACCTGCTCCCAGGTGTCGTCGCCGGCGGTGCGCACGCCCGCCGACTCCGCCGCGCGACGGAAGCGGTCCCGGTCGTCGACGGCGTCCAGATCGATTCCGGAGGCCCTCAACATGGCGTCACGGACGGTGATGCGGTCGAACGGGACCGGCAGCGGAGCCTCGGCCGGCAGCGACGACACGAGCCGTTCCAACCGGGCCACCTCGGTCAGATACTCGCTGCCGGGCGAATACCACTCCAGCATCGTGAACTCCGGACTGTGCGTACGGTCCAGCTCAGCTCCGTTGCGGAACGCGGGGGCGAGCTGGAAGATCGGCCCCGAGCCCAGGGCGATGAGCCGGCGCATGTGGCGTTCCGGCGACGGGCTCAGGTACAGCGACAGACCCTCGTCCCGGGCGCTATCCGTTACCGGGCGATGCAGCCGCGTCGCGAACACCTCGATGGCAGGCTCCGGCAGCAGCGTGGGCGAAGCGAGCGGCGTGCTCACCTCGAGGTAGCCGGCGTCGGCGAAGAAGGCGCGGATGGCCGCCAGGATCCGGGTGTGCCGGAGCGAGCGAGCAAGCGGCGATCCCGTCACGACGGAGTCCGGCGGGTGCGCCCCGGTGGCCGGCGACGGCCGCTTGCATGGCGATCCGGCAGACTCCTATCGCCCCGAAAACCGTCGCCTCCGGCGCCGCTTTTCGGCCCATCCCCACCGGTATAGGAGTCTGTACGACTCCCGCTTGCGCGGCACTCGTACAGACTCCTATACTCCCGCGTCCGGCCACCCTGGGTGGTTAAGCACCTTACTGCCATCTGCGCATGAACCTCGATATCTTCGTCCTCGGCACCGGTGGCATGATGCCGCTGCCGGGCCGCGGCCTGACCTCCGTGCTGGTGCGACGCGAAGGCGACCTGCTGCTGTTCGACTGCGGCGAGGGCACGCAGATCGCGTTCCGCCGTCTCAACCTGAAGTGGAAGAAGATCACGAGCATCTTCATTTCTCACACGCACGCGGACCACGTCACCGGACTGCCGGGAATGCTGTCGCTGTCGTCGCAGGTCGATCGGTCGGAGCCGCTGTACATTTACGGCCCCCCGCGCATCCGGCAGTACGTCGAGCAGACCCTGCGCGTGCTGGACATCTACATCAACTACGAGATCATCGTGCACGAGTTCTACGACGACGTCACCGTCGTGGAGGGTGACGGATACCGCATCGACTCGCTGCGCGTGCGGCACACCAAGCCCTGCCTGGGTTACCGGCTGGTGGAGGAGTCTCGTCCGGGACAGTTTCATCCCGAGCAGGCGGTCGCCGCCGGTGTTCCACGCGGACCGCTGTGGTCGACGCTGCAGCGTGGCGAAGCGGTGACGCTGGATGACGGCACCGTGGTGGAACCGGAGACCGTGGTAGGGCCGCCGCGCCCCGGACGCACCTTCAGCTTCGTCACCGATACGGCGGCCTTTTCCGGTCTGGCGCCGTTCGTGGCCGGATCCGACCTGCTGATCTGTGAAGGCATGTTCTGTGCCGACCTTGCCGCCGACGCGGGCGCCAAGAAGCACCTCACGGCGCAGCAGGCGGGCCGAATCGCCCGCGCCGCCGGGGTGGGGCGCATGGGACTGATCCACTACAGTCCGCGCTACACCGAGCGCGACCTCCGGCAACTGGTCGGCGAGGCACGGGCGGAGTTCGCGGAGTCTTTCCTGACTCGCGATCTGCAGGAGTTGAGCGTGCCGTACCGGGAGTGACGTTCCCGGCCCGCTGGAACGGTGGGCGCTCAGTCCGAGTCGTCGCGACCGGCACGAAGTTCCCGAACCTCGCGCCGCAGGTCGTCAATCGCCGAGCGAATGGCACGCAACTCCCGCTCGATGCCGGCCGGAAGCATGCCGGCGCCCGGCTCCGGATCTCCCGCACCGTCCTCCCGTCCGGGTTTCGTCAGCTCGGCCGCCAGCGGCAACGGGCCGACGGTGCCGGCGACCGACAGCGACCAGCGCTTGACCCAGACCCCACCGCCGGCGTCGATGGCTCCTGCGGGTTCGGAGGCGCGGTCCCCGTCCGCTATGTGTGGGCTGTCCGCGATGTGCGGGTCGGCAGCGTGTGGCATGTCCGGAGCGTCGCCGGGGCCGTTCCCTGGCCGGCGGCTTCCTCCAGTATGAGCCTGCCGCCGGCTGTGGTGTCAACGGAAACCGGTCGCACCTCCGCTCTCAACGCGGGCCGGGCCCGTGCCGACCATCAAGAGGGTAGGGGGCACAACGGTAGGGATGGGAATGCTTCGCGGTCTGTCGTGCGCGGTCACCGCCTACTTCGTGTACACCGTCCTGAACCTGGTGACCGTCGCTATCGCGATGGACCGCATGCAGGAGCACCGGGAAGCGCTGCAACGGAACGTGGAGGCGCTGCAGGAGATCAACCAGCACCTGCAGGCGGAGTTCGACGCGCTGTCCACCAGCCCCGATCTGATCAGGCTGTACGCGCGGGATCTCGGCCTGTATGCGCCGGGCGAGCGGGTGATCCGCCTGCAGGGTACCGGCGAACGATCCTCGTTCTACGAAGTGGGCGCCGTGGTGACGGAGAGCGAGCCGCCGAAGGCGCCCCGCCTGGCGTTTCTTCTGGCAGGCCTGGCCGTGGGAGGGCTGCTCTATGTGCGACTCAGGTTCCGTGAACGATCGCAGGGCGATGAACGATCGCGCCGCCACCGTGCTGCCCGCACGTCACCGCGGGGTCATGCCGATCTGCTGCCGCGTGCTGCGCCGTGGCGGACTGGCGATCCTGCCCGGTGACACGATCTACGGACTGATCGGCGCCGCTCCGGCGGCCGAGGCGCGCATCCGGCGGACCAAGAGCCGGGCCGAGGACCGGCCGCTCCTGGTGCTGATTCCCGACCGGAGCTGGCTGTGGCGCTGCGGGGTGACCGGTGAGCTTCCCGAACGCCTGCTGCGCTACTGGCCCGGAGCGCTGACCATCGTCTTCCCGCGTGCCCGCGGTGGAACCGTCGGGGTCCGCGTGCCGGACGATCCGTTCCTGCGTCGCCTGGCCCGCTGCGTGGGCGCGCCGCTGTTCTCGACCAGCGTCAATCGCTCGGGGCTGCCCCCGCTTTCGCGGGTGAGCCAGATCGTGGCCGCCTTCGGCGCATCGGTGGACCTGATCGTCGACGGTGGCGAGCTCGGCTCTCCCGTGCCGTCGACGGTGGTCGACGCCACCGCGCGGCCCTGCCGGCTGCTCAGGCAGGGTTCGGTGAAGGTGTCCGCGCAGGTGCTGGCGTGTCCCTGAGGGCCGTACGGGCGCCGTTGCGGGCATGCGGATGGTGGGCGTGACCTGCCGTGAGCCAATTCGGTTGCAGCAGCCGGCGGAAATGCCGTACGTTGCCGGCATGGCTTCCGTTCGCACGCTCCGGCCGCCCGTCGAGGCGGCGCCGGGCGCCCAGCCGCCGACGGCAGCGGACTTCCCCGGCTGCAAGCCGGTTCGCCTGCCGCGGGAGGAACTCGACCACGGCGACGTGCGCCTCGAATACTGGGACGCCGTCACCGAGACCGCCTGGATCTGCGATCGGGTCAGCTCCTACCACGAAGGCCCCGCGCGCCTTTTGACGAGGTTGGTCAGCCTCATCGCCCAGGTGCGCGGGGCGCCGGTGAGGTGCTTCGGCCACACCGACCTGACCGAGCGCGACGAGCACGGCGAGCCGCGCCTCATCATGCAGGCGGACGAGATGGTGTACCTGCATCCGACGCGCGCCCGGCTGCCGCTGCCGGTGCTGACGATCGGCGAGCACGACTTCCCTGACGTGGTGCTGGAAGTGGACCACACCACCGACGTGCGGCGGCGCAAGCTTCCGCAGTACGAGTCGTGGGGGTTTACGGAGCTGTGGGTGGAGGTGCCGGAGGCGCGCGCGTCCGGCCGTCCGCGGAGCCGGCGCTCGGGGCTGACCATCCACCTGCTGGAGGACGGCGCGTACCGGGAGGCGGCGGCGAGCCGCGCGTTTCCCGGCTGGGCGGCGGCGGAGATCCACGCAGCGCTGAACGAGGAGACGTTCTCGGCGCGGACCAGCGCGGTGCTGGAGCGGGTGGGAGCGGTGCTCGGGGAGCGGGAAGGCACCGGGCCGGACGACGACCCGCTGCTGGGCGCGCAACGCCGCCGGAGCCGGGCGGAAGGTCACGCGGAGGGCCGAGCAGAGGAACGCGCCGAGCTGGCGCGGGCGATGTTGGCGGCGCGCGGCATCGAGGTGTCGGCCGGATTCCCCGGCGTGCCCGGCTTCGCCGAGCTGCCCCACCAGGCCATCGTTGCAGCCGCCGCTGCCTGCGTCAGCGAGGCCGACTTCCGCGGGCGTCTGCACAACCGGTAGGTCGGCCGCGCCTGTCGCCGCAGTCGCTCGACCAGAACTGGCCCGGAGCGCTGACGATCCTCCCGCGTGTCCCTGAGGTCGCTCACCGTCCGGACGCGGAATCGACGCTGGCTGTCGCGGCAGCCCGCAGGGCGGGCATCAGGTGGCGGTAGTGGGACAGAAACACCTGCTGGACGCCGAAGAAGCGGCGCTCCAGCTCGGCGCCGGCGCGGCCCACGTACCGGAAGTGCCACGGTTCGTACTGATAGCCGGTGACGTCCTCCAGCCCCTGCGGATAGGAGAGCGAGAATCCGAAGCGCCAGGCATTGGCCAGCACCCACTGTCCCTCGTGCGTTTCCCCGTAACGCAGGTTGATGCTTCCGAAGTCGACGGCCGTTCCGAGCTGATGCTGGGAGTGGCCGGGTCTCGCAACCAGGGTCGACGCCTGCTCCAGGCCAAGTTGCTCCACGTTGTAGTCGAACAGGAAATCCTGGCGGGCGTAGGAGCGATAGGCGGAAGAAATGGTCACGTCGGTGCCGGCCAGGCGCGCCGCCGCCGTCATGGCGGCCAGGTCGGGCAGGACGAAGGCCCGCAGGGTCATGGACGGCCGCGTGACCGTGAGGCCCCGGCCGTCGAGACCGACCAGGTCGGCAGGCCGGTAGTCCTCGGCGAGCGCGTGCTCCTTGTCGACCAGCACCAGCAGGTCGGCCGGCTGATCGAGCGTCTTGGCCATCAGGTCCAGGAACACGGCCGGCTCGGCAAGGATCCGCTCCCGCACGGATTCCGGGAGCGGCTCGATCAGAGCCGTCAACTCCTCCAGCGTGACACCGAATGCCGCGTGCAGCGGCGCCGGTTCCTCCGGTCCCGCGCAGGCTGACAGTGTGACTGCGGTCGCCAGGGCCATCGCCAACGCCCTCCCAAGCCTCATGAGACAGATCCGGATGCGGGGGCACACCGGGCCGCCGAGGCCGAACCCTGTGCGGCGGCCGGTCAAAGGATGATCTCGACGATCTGTTCCATCGTGCCGACCGGATGGAAGCTGATGCCGCGCCGTACGCGTTCGGGGATGTCCGCGAGATCCATCTCGTTCGCCCGAGGGACGATGATCTCACGAATGCGGTTGCGCTGGGCAGCGATCACCTTCTCCTTGAGTCCGCCGATCGGCAACACGTCGCCCACCAGCGACAGCTCGCCGGTCATGGCCAGCGAGCGGGCCAGCCGTGCTCCGCACGCCAGCGACAGCAGCGCCGATGCCATGGTGATGCCGGCCGACGGCCCGTCCTTGGGGGTGGCTCCGGCCGGGAGGTGCACGTGGATCCGTTGCTCGTCGAAAAAGGCATCGTCGATGCCGAGCCGCCGCGCCGCCTGACGGGTCCAGGAATAGGCGATGCTGGCCGACTCCTGCATGACGTCTCCCAGTTGTCCGGTCAGCTTGAAGCCGCCTCGGCCCCTGGTGCCCACCGCCTCGACGGTCAGCACGGCGCCGCCAAGCGGCGTCCATGCCAACCCGGTGGCGGTGCCGACGCGCATGGAGCGCCGCCGGTCGTGGTCCCGGAACAAGGGCTTGCCGAGGTAGTCGCCGACGTGATCGCGGTCGATCACGAAGCGCGCGCCGTTGGCCGAGCTTCCGTTGCCCGAAGCCTGACCCGTGTCCGAGGCCGGACCGGTCTCCACCACGGTGCGGGCTATCTTGCGGTGGATCTTGTCCAGCGCCTTCTCGAAGTTGCGTACGCCCGCCTCACGGGCATAGCCGTCGGCGATCTTCAGCAGCGCGGCGCGCCGGTAGCGCACCGAGCCGCGGTCCAGTCCGGCGCGGGAGAGCGACTTGGGGATGATGAAGCGGCGGGCGATCTCCAGCTTCTCGGTGTCGATGTAGCCGGAGAGGCGGATCATCTCCATGCGGTCCAGCAGCGGCGCCGGGATCGTGTCCTGGGTGTTGGCGGTGGCGATGAACAGCACGTCGGAGATGTTGAACGGCAGG
The DNA here is from genome assembly GCA_965208175.1 of Spirochaetia bacterium. Taxonomy (GTDB): domain Bacteria; phylum Spirochaetota; class Spirochaetia; order SZUA-6; family Bin103; genus CATQHW01. The sequence goes on from CBDBOG010000004.1 coordinate 200,100, forward strand.
TCGAGATAGTGGTCGCGGAACGCCGCGTTCTGCTCGGGGTCGAGCACCTCCAGCAATGCCGAGGACGGGTCACCCTGGAACGACATGCCGAGCTTGTCGATCTCGTCGATCATGAACACCGGGTTGCGCGCTTTCACGATGCGCAATCCCTGGATGATCTTGCCCGGCATGGCGCCCACGTAGGTGCGGCGATGGCCCTTGATCTCGGCCTCGTCACGCATGCCGCCCACGGAGAAGCGGAAGAACTCGCGGCCCAAAGCGCCGGCGATGGAGCGGCCGATCGAGGTCTTGCCGACGCCGGGCGGACCCACCAGCCCCAGGATCGAGCCGCGGCTTGCGGGGTTGAGCTTGCGCACCGCCAGGTACTCGAGCATCCGCTCCTTGACGTCGTCGAGTCCGTAGTGGTCGGCGTCGAGCGCGGCGGCGGCGCGCTTCAGGTCGATCTCTTCCGGCGCAGGGTCCGCCCACGGCAGCGTGGCGATCGTGTCCAGGTAGTTGCGCGTGACCACGAACTCGGCCGAGCTGGGATCCATGAGCGCGAACTTCTCCAGCTCGTCCGACACGCGCTCGGCCACCTCGCCTTCGAGCTGGAGCGATTCGAAGGCTTCCTTGAAGCGCTGGTACTCGTCGGTCTTGGCATCGACCGCCATGCCGAGCTCGGCCTTGATCGCCTTCAGCTCCTCCTTCAGGAAGTACTGCCGCTGGCTATTGGAGATCTTCTCCTCCAGCTCGCCCTGGATCCGCTTCTGGATCTTCAGCAGCTCCTGCTCCTTCTTGATGAAGACCAGCACCTGTTCCATCCGCTCGCGCACGTCCAGCTCCTCCAGGACGCGCTGCTGCTGTTGGCGGTCGATGTTCAGGATCGACGCCAGGAAGTCCGCGATCTTCCCCGGCTGGTCGATGTTCACCATGTTCAGCCGCATCTCTTCGGAGAACAGCGGGTTGCCCTCGGATACCTGCTTCATTTCCGAGATCAGCGCCCGCGCCAGGGCCTGGACCTCGTCACTGTCGAGGTTCGTGTCGTCCAGAGGCTGTACGGCAGCCACCAGCGGAGGGCCGGCGTCCAGGACCTTCGCGATCCGGAAGCGGGTGATGGTGGAGATGAACACGTTCAGCCCACCGTCGGGCAGATTGATCTTGCGGACGACCTTGGCGGCCGTTCCCACCCCGTGCAGCCGGTCGGGAGCGGGCTGTTCGTCATCCACGTCGCGCGTCAGCACCAGCCCGAGGAACCCACCGAGCTCCAGCGCGGCGCTGACGGTCGCGGTCTGGGCGCCGGGCGATGCCACCAAGGGCGTCAGCATGCCGGGGAAGATCGGCTTGCCGGTCAGGGGGAGCACGACCAGGCGGTTGGGGAGCGTGCGTGCCGCGGGGACGACCTGCCCTGGCGGAAACGGCGGCATGCATGCAAGGTAGGGAGCTTGTCGCTGTCGCGCCAACCCCCTCGCCCGCACACCGCTGCCTGTGGCAGCGCTGTGCGCCCAGCCGTGCCTTCCATAGGAGCTTGTCGCTGTCGCGCCAACCTCCTATGGTGCGGAATCGCTCGTGCCCGTGCCCTGACGCGCCGTCACCTCGTCTCGCCGGCTCTCGTTCTGCGCACGACTCCGGTCGGCGAGATCAACCGGCTGGTAACGTTCCTCAGCCCTTCGTTCGGGCTGGTGCGCGCGATGGCGTACGGGGCCGCCAAGACGACCAGCCGCCTGCGCCTGACCACGCTGCTGTTCATACACGCCGACCTGCGCCTGTACCGCGATCCGGTCAAGGATCAGTACAAGATCACGGAGATCACCTGCCGGGACGAGTTCGGGGGCATTCGCGCAAGCGTGCCGCGCTACTTCGCGGCATCTCTGTGGGCGGAGGTGGTGCTCCGGTCGCCCGGCGCGGCGGATGCGGCCGATCTGTACGGGTTGCTGCTCGGCTGCCTGCTGGCGCTGCATTCGTCCGACCGGGACGCACAGCGCGCCCTGTCCGTCCAGTTCATCTGGCGCTACCTCGGCTACTCCGGCCTGCAGCCCGAGCTGGACGTCTGTGCGGCGTGCGACCGGGCGCTGGCGCCGTCGGTACCCGGTTACCTGTCCGATCGGTACGGTGACATGCGTTGCGCGGACTGCTCGTCTCCCGCCGATGCGGCGTTCAGCCCGGGCGCGCGCGCCTACCTCAGCCACACGGAACGGCTCACTCCGGACCGGGCCGCGGCGGTGCGCCTGCAGGACGACCGCGGGCTGGCCAGCGTCATGTATCGCATGGTGCAGCGCGCGCTCGATGCGCCGCTGACGGCACTGCAGTCCGGCATGGGCGTTCTGTGATGGCGCGCGTGTTCTTCGGCCTGCCGGTGCCGGACGGCGCCCGGGACCGCCTGGCGGCGTGGCGCTCGGCGGTCGGCGCGGAGCTGCCGGACGCGCGGCTGATCGCCCCGGCCGATCTGCACGTGACGCTGCATTTCGTCGGCGAGGTGGATGACGAGGAGGCGGGCAGGCTGAGTGGGATCTGCCGGGAGGTCGCCGGGCAGGCGGCACCGGTGGCGGCGACGTTCACGGGGCTGGGGCTGCTGCCGTCGCCTTCACGGCCGCGCGTGGTGCATCTCGGCGTGGAGGACGGCGCCGACGAGCTGGGCGCGCTGGCAGGGGCGCTCCGCCTGCGGCTTGGCGCGAGCGAGGGCCGGAGGTTCCTGGCCCACGTCACCCTGGCGCGCGTGCGCCGCGTTCCGCGGCAGGCGGGGGAACGCCTCTGCCGGCTGCGTCTGCCGCCGGCACGCGGCACGTTCCGTTCGCTGGTGCTCTTCCAGTCGGAGCTGCTGCCGGGGGGCGCGGCCTACCTTCCGCTGCAGACGGCCGACCTGGGCGGCGCCGCGTGAACGGGGACACCGCCCGCGGCTGGACGCTGCCGAGCGCCGAGTCCTCCACGGTCCGCGCGCTGGCCGGCCGGCACACCCTGGATCCGCTTCTTGCGGCGGTGCTGGTACGACGGGGCATCACGGCGGCGGCGGATGTGGATGCGTTTCTCGGGCGCGGCCCGCTGCCGTCGGTTCGGATCGACGGCATGCGGGCCGCGGTGGAGCGTATCGGACGCTGCGCGGGCCGGCAGGTGTTCGTGTACGGCGACCCGGACGTGGACGGCATCGCCGCGACGGCGATCATGGTCGAGCTGCTTCGCCGGGCAGGCGCTCAGGTGCGATGGCGGATTCCGCCGGGCGGACGCCACGGCGTGCCCAACGGCGGGGTGCGGGAGGCTCTCAACGCCGGTGCGGCGCTCGTGGTCTGCGTGGACTGCTCGATCGGGCCGGCAGAATCTCGGGAAGCGACCCGGAGCGGCATCGACGTGCTCGTCGTCGACCATCACCCGCCGCTCGATTCGCTCCCGGAGACGGCGCTGGTGGTCAATCCCGCGCTCTCGGGACGAAGGGGGTCGGACGTCCTGGCGGCCGGGGCGGTCGCGCTGAAGCTCGCCGAGGCGGTGCGTCAGGCGCAGGAGGAGGGCGGCGCGGACCCCTTGGCCGCCGCGCAGCTTCCCTATGATCTGGCGATGCTCTCAACGCTCGCCGATCGCATGCCGCTCACCGGCGAGAGCCGGCGAATCACCGCTTTCGGGCTCGACATGCTGGCTCGGTCCGACCGTCCGGGGCTTCTGGAGCTGTGGCTGCGGGTGGGACGCTCCGTGCCGGTGCCCACCGCCAATCAGGTCAGCCGCACCCTGAATCCCGTGATCGGCTCGGCCGCCCGTTACGGCGAGGGCGATCACGCCGTGCAGTTGCTGGTGAGCCGGGAGCGGGGCGAGTGCGCGGAGTTGTCGGATCGCATGCAGGAGCTTGATGCGCGCCGCAGGCGAGAGAGCGGGGCTGCCTGGAACCGGTTGCTGCCCGGGGCGCGCCGACTCGCGTGCGAATGCCCGGAGGCGTGCTGTCTGGTGGTCGACGATCGGGAACTGGCGCGCGGACTCACCGGACCGCTCGCCTACCGACTGAGCCGCTATCTGGACCGGTCGGTGGCGGTCGTCGCCCACGATGCCGGCTCCATCTCCGGCTCCATCCGCAGCCCCGACAGTGGCACGAACGCGCTGCTGCTCCTGGCCGACGCGGACGGCCTGCTCACTTCGCGCGGCGGCCACCGAAGCGCCGGCGGCTTCATGGCGCCTGCGGAGGCGCTCACCGAGTTGCGCCGGCGCTGGTCCGGCCCGCGCCCGGGCGCCGCGCGCGGCAGGCGCGACCCGGCGCGGGTGTTGGATGCCGAGGTTCCGGCCCGTGAGTTGACGCCGGCACTGGACCGACTCGTCGCGGCGGTCGAGCCGACCGGCATCGGCAACGGGCCGCTGGCGCTCAGGACGCGCGGACTCGAGGTGTCGGAGGTGAGCCTGTTCGGCCGTGCCTCCGAGCACTGCAGGCTGTTGCTGGATGCCGGAGCGTATCGATGGCCGGCGCTGTATTGGGGCGCCGGCCCCCGGGCAGGAGAGTTCGCCCCGGGCGACACCGTGGACGTGGTGTACCGGCTGGAACCGGATTACTCGGACGGCGAACGCCGGCTGCATATGGTTGTGCTCGACCTGTGCCGATGATGAAGGGTGACACGCGGTTTGACACGACTGCGTCTCGCGCTATCATGAGGGACTGCGGAGTTGTTCGGCGCTGCGCCGGCGGCCCGCGAAGGAGGATCGAGTCATAGCGTTCGTACAAGTCGGTGAAGAGGAGCTACTCGAGAAGGCGCTGAAGCGATTCAAGAGGATCGTCGAGAAGGAAGGGATCGTCCGCGAGTGGAAACGGCGCGAGTACTTCGAGAAGCCGTCGACCGTTCGCAACAAGCGGCGCAAGGCGATGGAGCGCAAGCGCCTGAAGAAGCTGCGCAAGATCCAGACCCAACAGAAGCGCTGAGCACACCAGGCGCGACCGGAGAGCGATCCGCTCGGCCGGTCGGTAGCCGTTGCGGCCCCTGCTTGACAGGGAGCCGCCAGCCACGGTATCCTACTCGTTAGACAAGAAGACGCAGGGTAGAGCAGTTGGCAGCTCGTCGGGCTCATAACCCGGAGGTCGCAGGTTCGAATCCTGCCCCTGCTATTCCTCATCGCAGTGCGGTCGGCCCTGCCACGATCACCCGTCTGTGTAGCACCCGGCTGTGTCGTGGCAGGTACCCGACATCTCCCCGATGCCTCGTTGCCGGCGTTCGCGCGCCGAAACCTGCCGGCAGTTGGAGCCCTGTCGGCAATCGGAGCGCATTAACCGGGATCTTGACGCCCCGGGTCTCTGTACGGGAAAAGTAGCGGCGAAGGGACTCGAACCCCTGACCCAGCGGATATGAGCCGCTTGCTCTACCAACTGAGCTACGCCGCCATGCGCTTGAGGTAAGCGCACTCGGGACGCGATGTCAAGCTCAGGTCCAATCGCCCGCGGCGAGTGTCCCGCGCCGGCGCGTCGCGCCGCCGGCGGAAACAGGCACCGGGCCGTAACGACATGAAAGCCGTCGCCTTGAGCGAAGTGTCCGGCAGGGAGTGGCGCCGGCAGCAGCGGCTGATCATCATCGGGACGCTGGCGGCGGCGGTATGCGTCTTCTACGTGGTACGCCTGATCGGCGGCGTCGAACCGGTGGTCCGCCTCGGTGGTGCGGTCGCCGGCGTACCGGTCCGCGCGCTCGATCGCGTGCTCATCCCGGTTGTGTCAGCCGGAATGCTGGCCGCCGGCTACTTCCTGGCCGGTGGCGTTTCCTACCGGTCGGCATGCCGGATGGCGTCGCTGGCGGCCTTCACGCACGCGGTCACGGTTGCCACCCGCCCGTTTTCTTCCGAGTCCGTGCTCACTCACCTGCTGGCGCAGGCAGGAACGCTCACTCCCTGGCTCCTGGCCATGGCGATCCTGGCGATGCCGCAGAGCCGCCTGTCGCGGCGCCTCCGGATCCTCACCGTCGCGGGCGGGCTGGTTTTTCCCGCGTTGATAGCGGTGTTCCACGTCGCGTCGTTCTCGGCGGCGGCCGGGGGAGACCCCGGCTGGCTGGCGCGTCACGAGCTCGCGGGCACCGTGGCCGACGTGGGTACGGCGGTCGCGCTGGTGATCACCCTGGGCCTGCTGATCAGGGCGTACCGCCGCGCGCGGAGACCTCACACGCGGGAACCCGTCCTTTGGACGATCGGCGGCATGCTGGTGTCGCTGCCCGCGTACCTGCTGCTGCGCCTTCCGGCTGACGTTGCGGAGAGCGTCGTCCCCGTACCCGCCGGTGCGATCGCGGATCTGCTGCTGCTGCCGCTGCCGGCGTTCTTCCTGGTCGGTACCCGGCACATCCCCGGCGTCGACCAGCGCCGCGGGATCAACCGTTTCTGGGCGACGGCGATCGTCCTGGCGCTCCTGCTGCTGGTCGTCGCGGTCGCGGGCGACTACCCGCAGCGGCAGATCGAGGCCAGCTACGGGCTGCGCGACCAAGTCGCCGCGTTCCTGGTGCTCAGCCCGCTGTTCGTGGCGTTGCTCGTGCTCCATGCCGCTCTGGTGCGCGCGTTCGACCGGACGGGCGGCGCGGCGCCCGCGCAGGCATCGGGGCGTGGCGGCGGGGGCGGCCCGCGCGGGGTGCGCGATCTGCGCGTGCTGACGCGCGCGCTGCACCGGTCGCTCGGCGGCTCCATGACCGCGACCGCGGGCGTCCTGGATGCTCTGGAGGCCGAGTTGGAGGCCGAGCGCGACGGGTCCCGATCGCCGGCCGCCGCTCCGCTGCGGTTGCCGGGCGGCGCGCTCGAAAGCATCCGCCGGTTCCGCGAAACGACGCAGACGGTGCTCGCCGCGCTGCGGCGGCTTGATGAGGGCACCCGGGCCGGGGGCGCGGTCGTCGCCGTGCAGGTTTCCGATCTGTTCGCGGCGGCGTACCGGCGCGCCGGGCGGCGCAGTCGCCTGCGGGTGGAGCTGACCGACGGGGGCGAGCTGGCCGTGGCCTGCGATCCCGGCGAGCTGTCGCGGGCTCTCGCCGAGTTGCTGGTGAACGCGGAGGAGGCGGGCGTTCGTGATCGCTCGCGGATTATCATGAGCGCCCGTGAACGGGGGAACGACATCGTGATCGAGATCCAGGATTCAGGCGCCCGCCCGCTCGGACCGGGACGCTCGCGCGTGTTCGATCCGTTCTACTCCACCAAGCCCCGTCACGACGGATTGGGCCTCTACATCAGCCGTGCGCTCGTCGAGCATAACGGCGGCTCGTTGGGGCTGGAGCGGGGTACCGAAGGCACCTGCGCGGTGGTGACCCTGCCGGCGGCCGGTCCGTGACCATCTACACGGACGGCGGCTGCCTCGGGAATCCGGGTCCCGGCGCCTGGGCCTACGTGGCCGAGACGGCGGATGGGCAGGCGCGCGACACGGGCTACGCGGCCGACACGACGAACAACCGCATGGAGCTGCAGGCCGTGATCGAAGCGCTGCGGCTGGCGCGGGAGCGGGCCGACGGCAACGTGACGGTGGTCACCGACTCGCGCTACGTCGAGGGCGGCATCAGCGAGTGGATCGCTCGCTGGGAAGCGAACGGCTGGAGGACCAAGGCGCGGTCTCCGGTCAAGAACCGTGAGCTCTGGCAGGAGCTGCAGGCGCTGAAGCGGGCGCTGGAGGGGCGCGGCCTTCGGGTCGCGTTCCGGCGCGTGCGCGGCCACGCCGGCGTCGAACTCAACGAAGCCTGTGACCGGCTGGTCCAGGAGACGATCGCCGCCGGGCGCAGGCGACGGCGCCCGAGCTAAAGCGCCACCGAACTCGGATCGCTCTCCTCCATGACGGAAGCCGTGCGAAGCGGCGCCCGGAGGAGAGCGACAGATGTTGGCGCGTGTGGCCTGCCACGCCCCGATCGGTGTGGACGGCGTTCTGGTGACCGCGGAGGTGGACATCCGGCGCGGGATGCCGGTGGTGGACATCGTCGGTCTGCCCGGCGGTGCGGTCCGCGAAGCACGCGACCGCATCCGCGTCGCCATCCGCAACAGCGGCCTGTCGTTTCCGGACGACCGCATCCTGATCAACCTTTCGCCGGCCGCGGTCCCCAAGTCGGGCTCCGCCTTCGATCTGCCGCTGGCGCTGGGCGTGATCGCCGCCTCGAGTCAGGTCCCCTGGGACGACGAGGTGGGGATCATGGTGCTCGGCGAGCTGACCCTGCGCGGCGACGTCCGCCCCGTGCACGGCGTGCTGGCCGCGGTCGGCACCGGGCTGGAGCGCGGCATCGAACGCTTCGTGGTGCCGCGCAGCAACCTGGCGGAGGCGCAGGCGCTGGGCCAAGGGGCGATCGTGGGCGTCGATTCGCTCGCCGAAGCGGTCAAGACGCTCCGCGAGGCGCGCCCGGAGACATGGCTTGCTGCACGGCGACGACGCAGCGCCGCCTCGGCCGACTCACCTGCCGGCGTAGCGGCTGACGGGGACTTCGCCGACCTGCGCGGCCAGGATCGGCTGAAGCGGGCGCTGGAGATCGCCGCGGCCGGGCGCCACCACGCGCTGCTGTTCGGCCCGCCGGGCAGTGGCAAGACCATGGCGGCCCGGCGCCTGCCGGGCATCCTGCCGCCGCTGACCGGCCGGCAGGCGCTGGAGGTGACGCGCGTGCATTCGGTGGCCGGTACCTTGGGCGCGGGCGCGTCGCTGATCACGCGGCCGCCGTTCCGCACGCCGCACCACAGCGCGTCGCTGGAAGGGCTGATCGGCGGCGGCCGCATGCAGCGCCCGGGGGAAGCGTCGCTGGCCCACGGCGGCGTCCTGTTCCTCGACGAGACGCCGGAGTTCCGCACGGCGCTGCTGCAGGCGCTGCGCGAGCCGCTGGAGTCGCGCGAGGTGACCGTGGTGCGGGCCGGCTACTCGGTGCGCTACCCGGCCGGCTTCCAGCTCATCTGCGCCGCCAACCCCTGCCCGTGCGGCAACCTGGGCCGGGACGCCGCGGTCTGCCTGTGCTCGCCGGCCGACGTGCACCGCTACTGGCGCCGGCTCGGAGGGGCATTGCTCGACCGGATCGACGTGCGCGTGCCGGTGTCGCCGCCGTGCTCGGCGGACCTGCAGGCGCCGGCGCCGGAGGGCAGCGCGCAGATCGCATCGCGCGTCGCGGAGGCGGTGGAGCGCCAGCGGCACCGCTACCGCGGCATGGGCTGGGAGCGCAACGCCGAACTGCCGGCCGGGGCGGTGGAGGTCCATTGCCCGCTCGACACGGCCGGCCGCGCCGCGCTGCGCGAGGCGGTGGACAAGCTCGGCCTGTCCGCCCGCGCCTACCACGCGATCACGCGCGTGGCGCGCACGATCGCCGACCTGGAGTGCTCGGACGGCGTCACCGTCGATCACCTGCTGGAGGCCGTCCAGCACCGCCGCTACGGCGACGGCGACCTGTGCTGGATCACGCTATGATTTGCGGAAGGCATGGAATTGATGCGGGAAGCTGAAGAACGACAATTCGAGTATCTCGACGAAGACGAGCGCGATCTCGTTGAGTCTGTGGAGAACGACGAGTGGATACCTGTAGAAGATGTCGAAACCGCCAAGATGAGGGCCCGACAGAGCGCGAGGACGACGTTGCAACGAGACGAGAGGTCCAGGCAACAGGTAGATCCGGACGAGTCGTCCAATGAAGACGAATCGAGTCGCCCTGTGTCCGTCCGCCACTCGCAGCGAGATGCAGTTCGGTAAACAGATGGTTATCGCGACGGCCGTGAGGCATCGACTCTCGGGATTGTGCGGCGGAAGCGGGTCATCGGGATGCCAGCCTGGCGCCCTCCACAAGGGTACCGAGCTTCTTCCTCGCCGTGTCGATCGGAAGCCAGACGAGCCCGCAATCGGGCGCGGCCCACACCCGGTCCCGACCCAGCACGGCGACGGCGCGTTTGATCCTTTCCGCGATACGCCGAGGATCTTCGACCGCGGTGCAGCCGACGTCCACGAGACCGAAGACGACCTGCTTGTCTTCGGGAAGTCCCAGGAAGAACTCCGGGTCGATACGGCTGCTTTCGCACTCGAAGGCGAGCTGCCGAGCCCGACACGAACCGATGTCGGGCAGCATGCGGGCGAGGGCTGAGACGATCGCCGGATCCCGCACCGTCGGAGTGTCGCCGACCGGCGGAAAGCCGAGACAGAAGTGGACACACGTGGTCGCCTCGATTCCCTCGAAAGCGAGGTCGAGGGCCGCGCGGCCCCACTCGCGAAACGCGTCCGGACGCCGGATCGCCTGCGGCTCGTCGAGCTGGATGACGTCGCATCCTGCCGCCTGCAGGTCCAGGATCTCCTCGTGCAGCACCCTCGCCATCGCCATGCCCAGGTCCGCCTCGGCGGCGTAGTGCTCGTTGGTGAGCCAGTACATCGCCGTCATCGGTCCGGGCATGGTCATCTTCACGCGCCGGTCGGTGTGCGCCTTCAGGAACCGCAGGTCTTCCAGTGCGTGTGCGTGCTTGCGGCTCACGTCACCGGTCACGACGGGAGAGGCCCGGTTCACCGTCCCCTCCTCCACGTCGGCATAGTTCGATCGCTTCGCGTCGATCCCCGACAGCGATGAGACGAACCGGCTGATGTAGTGCATGCGGCGCTGCTCGCCGTCGGTGATCACGTCGATGCCGGCGGTCTCCTGGTCGCGGATCGCCAGTCGGGCCGCGTCATCCTTCCCCTGGCGCAGAGCCTCGCCGGTGAGTCGCCAGAGCCGGATGTCGTCGTCCCGGACCAGCCAGGCTGGTCTCGGCAGGCTGCCGATGACGGTCGTGGTGACGGGGGACGCCGCGCCGCTTCCCGTTGGCAATGGTGCCGCTCGATGACCTGGCGTAACATCACGTCTCGACTGACGGGCAGGTCGGCCTCCACTCATGACCATCTGCAACGTACGCGACTTCGGCGCCGCCGGGAACCGGCAGGCACTCGACACCGCGGCGATCCAGGCGGCGATCGACGCTGCCGGCCGCAGCAACGGCCAGGTGCGCATGCCGGCCGGCGAGTACCTGTCGGGCAGCCTGATGCTGAGAAGCGGCGTCTCCCTGCACCTGGAAGCCGGCGCCTCCCTGGTCGCCAGCCGTGACATGCGGCACTTCGTCGCTCCGGCGCCGGACAGCTACGTGCGTCACACCGGCTCGCAGTTCGCGTTCATCCACGCGATCGGCGCCGCTGACGTCCACATCCTGGGCAGCGGCACGATCGACGGCAACCTGGCCCTGGACGGCGGGCATCGGGGGCCCCTTCCCCTGATATTCGAGAACTGCCGGAACCTTCGTGTGGAGGGGATCAGGGTCGTCGACTCGGCGGGATGGGCGGTTACCTTCTGGGGCTGCCGGCACGTCACGGTTGCCGGCGTGCAGATCCTGAACAGCTTCGCCGACGGGCTGAACCCGTGTTGCTGCCAGGACGTGCTCATCGAGGACGTCACGATAGCGGGCAGCGGGGATGATCCGGTCTGTCTGAAGAACGACAGCCACCGCTACGAGTTTGCAACTCGTCCCAAATGCGGATTCGTGTCTCGCGACATCACGATACGGCGCGTGTGCATCCGCGACACCACTCACCCGGCGTTCAAGATCGGAACCGGGACGCACGGCGTCTTCCAGAACATCGAGATAGCGGACTGCCGGCTGGAGAACACCGGAGCGCTGTTCTGCGTGCAGTTGATGCGTCCTACGTACGCCGAGACGCCGCGCCGCGTCATCGAGGGCGTGCACGTGCACGACATCCGGGGGGATGGGGTGACCGGCCTGCTGGACCTGACGTCGATGGACGTCAGCCGGTGCGTCGTCGACGGCCTCCGATTCCAGCGTATCCATGTCGCGAAGGTGAACGCGCCTTCACGGATACACGGCCTGGCCGACGCGCCGATCCGGAACATCACGCTGCGTGACGTCACGTTGGAGGACCCCGCGGATGGAGCGCCGTGGCTGCACGGGCGGTTCGTGGATGGCCTGAGTCTGCAGAACGTGCGCATCGGTCACGAGGCAAGAAGCGAGGCGGGGATGCTGTTCCAGGACTCCCGGCGGCTCAGGGTCGAAGGGCTGCAGGTGGATGGCGCCGGTACGGGCCCCCCGGTCCTGATCCGGGATTCACGGGACGTGCGTTTGGCCGGCTTCGAGGCGGCGGTTGCCGGGCCGCTGGTGAGCGTCGAGGGGGAGTCGTGCGGCGCCGTGGATCTGGCCGGACTTGCCGGCAGGGGAGGCGTGGAAGCGGCGATAGCCGACGGCGTTCCGAACGGCGCAATCGTGCCGGCCGGCGGGCCCTGCCGCTACTCCGACCTGCAGGTGCCGTCGCAGGCCGATCCCGGCCGGGAGCTGTCCCTGTCGGCAGCTCTCTCGAACGAGGGCCGGGCCGGATTCGTAAAGACCGTCGTGACCGTGGACGGCCAGCCCGCCGGCGACCGGTGGCTGTGGCTGGGCGAGGGCGAGTCGCGGACGGTGCGATTCCGGACGGAGCGCCTCTACAAGGGCGGACTCCACGAGGTCCGGGTGGCCGAGTGCGTGGCCACGACCCGGATCGCCGCCACGCCGGCGCGCTTTCGGTTCCTGGAGCCGGTGCGGGTGGTTCCGGGAAGCGGCGGCCGTCGGACCTTCAGCGTCGTGGTGCGCAACGTCGGCGGGGAGAGCGGGTCGGTCGAGGTGCCGCTCGAGGTCGATGGGGTCGGGCGGTGCTCCAGCACGGTCACGCTCGACGCGGGTGAGGAGCGTGAGGTCGCGCTATCCATCGTGCCCGGCGAGGAGGCAGGCCCCGCCAGGATCGGCGGTCGGGAGTGGCCGTGGCTGACCTTCACCAACGCGCCAGCTCGTCTCTCCCGCTTCGGCGAGCGCATCGAGGTGACGGCAGGTGGCGGACTGACCACTGCCTGGCACGCAACCGGCGCGGAGTTCGCCAGCGCCTACATGCGGGTGAGTGGCGACTTCGCCGCGTCGGTACTCCTGGAGAGCCAGGATCCGAGCGGCCCTTATGCAGCCGCCGGATTGATCGTCAGGAACCGCATCGCCCGAACGCCCGTCAGCCCGGGCTACCTGATGCTCTGCGTCTGCCCGAAGTACGGAGGTCTTCCCTACTGGGGGGCCGATCTGGACGGCGACGGCGTGCTGGACACGAAGGAGAACTTTCCCGTGCGGTACCCCATCTGGTTTCGCATTCGGCGTACGGGACAGCGTTACGCCGCCTGGACCAGCCTTGACGGAACGCGCTGGCGCGCGGCACGGGAGTTTCGGGTGAGCTCGGCCGCGGACGCCCAGGACGTCGGCGTGTTCGCGAGCGCCTACTCGGCGAAGGGTGAGCTTGGCCGCGCGGTGTTCTCCGGCTTCGAACTGGAGCGCGTTATCCCCCCACGGCCAGCGTCGTACGAATGATCGTGAACGAGTAGTGCACGTCATCCGGGAAGTCGTCGTCGCTCCATGCGCAGATCTCCGATCCGCCGGTGATGATCACCCGGGGGGACCTGGGGATCTCGAAGATCGCGCAGCTCATGCCGACCAGCGGGTTCTCGCGGTAGTGCGCCTTGATGTCGTAGTTGCGCAGGCCGGGCCGGATCGCCTTGCGCGCCTCCGGCAGCGGATCGTAGGTGCGGCCCCGGCTGTCCGTGATGTCTGCGCCTGACTCCACCGCCCATGCGTCGTAGCGCAGGTGGGTGCCCCAGAGGTTGTTGATGCGGAACCGGGTCGCCGCGGTGCCGGGGACGTCCACCGGCTTGTGGAAGTCGGCGGTGGGGAAGGCTTCGACCTGCACCCAGCCGGGCGGCGTGCACGCCGATCCGATCACGACCACGCGGACGATCGGATCGTCCTCTTCGATCGTGATGTTGTCCGGGGGCAGGTGCTCCTGGTCCATGCCGATCGAGTTGATCGGGTTCATCTCCACGCCATGGAACTCCATGCCTTTCAGGTAGCGCCGGTTGACCGTGACGTTCGGGTAGTTGAACGGCATGCGGTACTCATAGGTTTCCATGAGGAGCCGTTGCCGTTCCATCGGCGGATCGGGATACGGTTCGACGCGTCGCTGACTCTCCGTTGCCATCTCTGTCTCCTTCCTGCCATCAGGCAGTGCTGCCCATCGTGATAGGGGGCATTCGACCGGTTGTCTACCCTCCGTTCGCGCAGATGTTCGATGAGGCGATGCCCGACATTGGCTCCACCTGCGATGCCGGATACACTTCGAGCCCTCAAATCGGGTCCGGGAGGCGCACGATGATCCAGGCCGAACAGCAGACCTCACCACCTCTGAGCCTCGGATGCTCCACCCAGTTGTTGCTGGACGACTACGTGGTCGACGACGCGTGGAACATCAGGCGCTCTCCCGAGCTGCCGGTGAAATACCTGGGCAATCCGATCATCGACTCCCATCCCGTGGTCGGCGATTGCAGCATGGTCTGCCAGTCGGTCATGTACGACGAGGAGGAGCGCCTCTTCAAGCTCTGGTCCACCCTGGTCGACACCAACCTGGACACGTTTCCGTCCGGGTATCACCAGGACAGCGTGCACAGCTACATGTACCGGGGCGCGTACTCGGTGTCGCAGGACGGGCTGGACTGGGAGTGTCCGGACCTGGGCATCATCGAGTACCGGGGGTCGACCGCGAACAACCTGTTCCAGTCCGAGGGCTGCGGGTTCGTCCTGAAGGACGGCCACGAATCGGATCCGTCGCGCCGGTACAAGATGCTGACCAAGCGCACCAACCCGGGCGGCCGCGTCTTCGCCGCGTTCTCACCGGACGGCGTCCACTGGACGGATTATCCGGGCGGCCCCGTGGTGCCCAACTCGCGGGATGGCGCCAACTCCTTCCTGTACGACGAGCGGCTCGGCAAGTACGTGCTGTTCTGCCGGCCGACGGTCCTGCCCCTGGACTTCAGCTACGACCCCGACGAGCTCGGGTTCCCCGACCGCAACGTGTACATCGACGACTTCCATACCGGCGACAAGTTCGAATGCAAGGACCGGACCTCGAGGCCCCGGTTCCCGGACGAGTCCGACTACGTCATGCGCTGGGAGACGGAGGATTACGTCCACCGCCACCTCAAGGTGTTTCCCTACACGCCCATGCGCTCGCTGCGCATCTCCCAGGGCAGGAGCCGCTACATCGGCTGCAACCGCAGGATCGCCCGCAGCGTCAGCGACGACTTCGTGCACTGGTCGCTTCCCGAAGTGGTGATCCGTCCCGATGAGCTCGACCCGCCGCGGCTCTACAACATGGACGTGACGCGCTACGAGGGGCTCTACATCGGGCTGTTGCAGGTCTTCCACTCGTGGGGGACGCGCCGCCTGCCGGGGACGCCCGACGAGCCGGAGACCTTCGATCTGCACTTGGCGTTCAGCCGCGACGGGATCCGCTGGGAGCGGCTGGCGAACCGTCCGGTCTTCCTGGAGCGGGGCTACGTGGGCGACTTCGACGGCGGCATGATCTCCGGCGCCCACGTGCCGCTCATTCCCTACGGGGACGAGCTGCGCATCTACTACACCGGGCACGTGGGCTGCCATAATGTCTCGCCCGCCTCCCCCAGCTCCAAGCACGCCATCGGGGTGGCGCGGCTGCCGCGGGGCCGGCTGGTCGCTCGCACGGCCGGGGATGAGCTGGGCGTCCTGATGACCAAGCCCTTCGTCGTGGAGGGCCGGCGGCTGCAGGTCAACGCCGACGCCCGGCGGGGGCTGCTGAAGGCGGAGGTGGTCACGGCCGCCGGTGAGAAGATTCCCGGCTACACGTGCAGTGAATGCCATGGTCTGACCGGGAACGGGTTCGAGCTGCAGATCTCCTGGACCCGCAGGTCCGACCTGCAGGAGCTCGCGGGACAGACGGTGCGCCTGCGTTTCTACCTGCGGGAGGCCAGGCTGTACTCCTTCCGGCTCCTCGGCGGACTTCCGTCATGACTCGTCCCTGCCGTTGAACCTCCTCACGGCACCGGCTACGATGTAACGGCTCGAGCGCGTCGCCGGCGGGACCTGCCGGCCGGGACGCCTCGGCGGGGCTGCAGGCGGACGTTCCCCGACCTCAAGGCGGTCGGGAGGAGGCGCGTGGTGACAGCACGACCGGCGGCGCGGTTGACCGGAGTGCCGGCCCCCGCCGAAGTGCGCTGATGGCGGTGCTCGACCGGTCCCGTCCCGACGCCGGCACGCGCAGGTTTCTTCCGGGCATCGACAAGGCGACCCGCGACCGCATCGTGCGCATGCGGTTCCTCTATCTGCTGCTCGCCGTTCCGGTCGTGCACTGGGCCATCTTCCACTACGCCCCCATGTACGGGCTGCTGGTGGCCTTCAAGGACTACAACATGAAGCACGGGGTGTTCGGCAGCCCGTGGAACGACTTCGCGCACTTCCAGTTCCTGTTCACCAGTCCCGGCTTCCACCGGGTGATGCGCAACACCTTCATCATCAGCTTCCTGAAGCTCGCCTTCGGCTTCACCGCCAGCATCGTCTTCGCGCTGTTGATCGACCAGCTCATGAGCCTGCCCTTCAAGCGCACCATGCAGTCGATCTCCTACCTGCCGCACTTCATTTCCTGGGTGGTGCTGGGCGGCCTCATCAAGCAGCTCCTGTCGCCGTCGCTGGGCGTATTCGGCGTGCTGATCGCCAACATGACCGGCGAGTCGCTCAGCCTGCTGACGGACAAGGCGGGGTTCCTGGCCATCCTGGTGGCCAGCTCGGTCTGGCAGGGCGTGGGGTGGTCGGCGATCATCTACCTGGCCGTGCTGGCCGGCGTCGACCAGAGCCTGTACGAGGCTGCCGAGGTGGATGGGGCCAGCCGCCTGCAGAAGGCCCTGCGCATCAGCCTGCCGGCCCTGTACCCGCTGATGACCATCATCCTGATCCTGCGCATGGGCCAGATCCTCGACGCCGGCTTCGACCAGGTCTTCAACCTCTACAACCCGCTGGTGTACGACGTGGCGGACGTCATCGACACCTACCTGTACCGGGTCGGTCTGGTCGAGCTGAAGTACGACTACGCGGCCGCCGTCGGGCTCTTCAGGAATGTCGTGGGCCTGGTGCTGGTGATCTCGGCCAACTACCTCGCCCGGCGCTACACCGAATACGGCCTCTGGTAGGCGCGCGTATGGCACGGCGGAGCGTTGGCGAGGCGGCCTTCGACGTGGCAAACGTCGTCTTCATGCTGGCGTTCTCGGCGACGATCCTCTACCCGTTCTGGGACGCCTTTCTCCTCTCGTTCTCCGGTCCGCGCGAGATATCGGGCGTGGGGTTCCGCCTCTGGATCACCCACTGGTCCATGGACACCTACCGCTACATCTTCGACCGCGGACTCATCCTGATCGCCTACCGCAACACCCTGTTCCGGACAGTGGTGGCCGTCTATCTCACCACCATCACCTGTCTGTTCGCGGCCTACCCGCTGTCGAAGCGCCGCCTGCCGGGGCGCACCGTGATCACGGCCTACTTCGTGTTCTCGATGTTCTTCAGCGGCGGGCTCATTCCCACCTACCTGTTGATCCGGGGGCTGGGGCTCCTCAACAACCTGTGGGTCCTCGTGCTCCCGCAGATGTTCAACGTCTTCTACATGATCATCATGCGCAACTACCTGATGGCCGCCCATCTCGAAGAGCTGGAAGAGGCGGCGCTCGTGGACGGTGGCGGCTACCCGTACATTCTGTTTCGCATCATGGTGCCGCTGTCGATGCCGCTGCTGGCCACGGTGTCACTGTGGGTGGCCGTGGCTCACTGGAACGAGTGGTTCTACGCCCGCATCTACCTGACCGGGAACCGGTTTCTCGTGCTGCAGTATCTGCTGCAGCGACTGATCGAGCACCATCGCCAGGACGAGCAGATTCTCAACGACTACGTGGCGCAGACCGAGACGGAGATCAACACCGCCAACGTCGTCGCGGGAACGATGATCCTCACCATCGGTCCCATCGTCCTGCTGTACCCGTTCCTGCAGAAATACTTCGTGAAGGGGGTGATGATCGGGTCCTTGAAGGGATGAGTCGCCGCCGTCGGCGAGCGGACTCACGTCGATGAGAGACCCGGAGTGCCGCCGGACAGGGCGCGCCACCGGGGCTCGCGATACAAGGGAAAGAGAGAACGCAATGAATCACATGGTCAGAAGAGCGGTCGCCGTGCTCGCGCTGGCATCGCTGTCGTCGATCTGCGTGTTTGCGGCGGGAACGGCGGCTTCACAGCCGCAGTCCGCCGAGCCGGAGGTCATGCAGATCACGTGGCTGGGCCGAACCCACGACCGGGGATTCCCGGAGGGGAGCTTCCTGCACCAGATGCTGGAGGAGCGCTTCAACGTCGATCTGATAGAGCCGTCCCTCATGAACTACAAGGACGCGGAGAAGTTCTACCTGCTGGCGGCGGCGAACGACCTGCCGGACACCGGCGTCGTGCGGCTGGATCACAACCGCGCGTACGAGCAGGGCATGATCCGCTCGATTCCGCGGGACATGATCGAGGAGTACGCGCCGAAGGTCTCGATCGCTTTCGATCAGTACAACGGCTGGAGCTTCAACGTGGCACCGGACGATGCCGGCGCCTACATCGGCTTCGGGGCGCTGCGGGAGCGGGACTTTCCGGCCCACTCCAACTGGTATCGCCTGGACTGGCTGGAGGCGGTCGGCATCGAGCCCAACGGCGAGCTGGTCAACACGGCCGACCGGCTCTACTACACGACGGAGCCGTTCACGCTGGATCAGTTCAAGGACATCATGGTCGCCTTCGCCCAGAACGACCCGGACGGCAACGGCGAGCAGGACACCTTCGGGGTTTCGACCCTGCTGATCGACTCGGTGCTCGGCGCCCACGGCACGATCGGCAAGTTCGGCGACGACTACAACCACTACGAGAACGGCGAGCTCAAGATGTGGTATGCGACCGATGGCTTCAGGGCGTACCTGCTGTACATGAAGGACCTGTACGATGCCGGAGCGATCGACCCGGACGCGATCACCGGCCAGCACACCCTCACGGGCCACCAGAAGTGGGCCGCCGGGATGTTCGGCGCCCAGGATGCGGGAATCGTGTACGCCGATCCGTCCAACGCGTCCTTCATGGGACGCGCTCCCATGAACGTGCTGGAAACGATACCGACGTCCAAGCTGATGTTGGCCCCGTTCGTCGTGGGGGCGAACGGCAAGAGCCAGTACCGCGGCAGCGTCTCGCGGGGAAGCTACTTCACCAACGCCTACTTCACCTTTGTCGGCGCCCACGTCCAGGACGACAAGCTGGCGCGCATCCTGTGGATGATCGACGACATCAACCTCGACCCCGAGCTGAGCGTCTACGCCTACTTCGGTGAGCCGGGACGGCACTTCGACTGGGCGGGCGAACCGTTCAACTCGGCGATCTCGGCGATCCCGGGCAAGGAGTACGACGACCCGTACAAGGAAGGCGTGGCCGGGTTCGACGCGGTGTGGGGCATGCTGGATCGCGCGCGGCTGGGGTGGAAACCCACCTACAAGGGTTTCAACGAGTACCTGGAGGCCAACCAGCGGGACCAGATGGCGATCTTCGGACGGTTCGACATCTTCAACGAGACCGACATCAGCGAAGTGCTCGCCAAGTACATGCCCGAGCAGCACGTCATCGCCCAGACCTACATGGTCGAGGCGATCACGGGCAAGGTGGACGTCGCCGAGACCTGGGACTCCTATCTCGCCGACCTGCGTGACGCCGGCTACGACGAGATCATCGCGGCGTACGAGAACACGACCGACGTCAGGGCGTTCATGATGGGGGAGGGCGGCTAGCGCCCCATTCCTGAAGGCTTCGGTCTTTCGTGCGCGCGGCGGCCGGTCAGGGCACCTGCCTTGGCCGGCCGCCCACCTTCCTCAGTGCTGCCGCTCTACGCCTGCGGCAACTGCAGCGCGTACAGGCGGGCCCGCTCCAGGTAGAAACGGATCCGCATGGGCAGGCACCGGCTCACGTCGGGATTGCCGTTCCAGGTGAAGGTGTGGGAGAGGCTGTCGCCGCTGAACGTGTCGCAGTCCTCCGCCGAATACCCCGGGATGACATGGCCGTCGACGCTGATCAGCTCCGCGCTGATCGACCCGTCGACGGCGTACGCGTTCACGGTCAGCCGGTTCCCGGGCGAGAACAGGGGCTTGGTCGTCAGGGTAGGAGGATTGTTCTTCGGGTGACGGTCGTTCGCCGGGGACTCGATGGAGGCGAAACCGTCCAGGCGCAGCGTCGCCAGTCCGACCGCGGTGTTCCCCTGCGTGTCGACGCCGGTGTAGTAGACCCGGAGCTCGTCGCCGACCCGCATCGGCGCCCGGCTCACCGTGATCGACTTCCCATCCCAATCGTCGGCCTGCCCGGGTTCGAAGAATGAGGCCGTCCGCATGCGCTGCCAGTGGAAGCCGTCCCGGCTGTGGGCCAGCCAGCTCTCCATGAAGTTGGGCGCCGTGTGGCTGACCCGCAGGAAGCCCAGGTACATGTTCTCGTAGAACATCGGGGCCATCGCCTCGAAGTCGATGTCCAGGTCGTCGAGGCTGTCCCGGTCGATGATGTGGACCGGCGTGGACCAGTGAATGAGGTCGTTGCTCTGCATGCGCAGAATCGAACGCTCGGTGCGGTGGACGAGCGTGGGACGCGGATACACCGGGCGGCAGAAGCCCACGTACTTGTGACTCACGGGGTCGTGCAGGATCGTCAGGTTCTCGTCGCCGCGGTTGTGGTCGTAGGGACCGGGCGCCGGCTCCCAGCGCAGGCCGTCGGGCGAGTACTGGACCATCGGGTGCTGCACCCCGCCGTCGGCGGTGGAGTACACCATCTTGTAGCGCCGGGACGGAGCGGCTCCGGCCTCCTTGAGGACGTACTGGCCCTTGCCCTGGTAGATGATGTTGGTGTCGTTGCCCGCGGGGTCCTTGACCAGACCCAGCGTCGGCCGGTCCCAGTCGATGCCGTCGCGGGAGGTGGCATACAGGAAGCGGTAGTAGTGCCTCCGTACGGGCACGTCGACGACCGTCAGGCCGTTGTACCACATCTTCCAGACCCCATCTTCCTCGTCCCACGTGATGTTGGCGGGCCACGGCGCGGACTCCCCCTCCCACGGGTATATCGGCTTCATGATCGGATTGCCGGCGAAACGCTGTGGCTGATGGATGGTGCGCCGGACGAAGGCGGTCGCCCGCAGCAGGTGACCGGGGACGTCGCCCTGGATGCGGTCCGTGCCCTCGCTCCATCCGTCCAGGTCGGGACGGGCGTGGGCCGGAGGCTGGATCCAGCGCGCCGCCTCGGTCTGCCGGGGCGTGACCCAGCGCGTCGTTTCGATGATGTAGTCATCGATGAAGAGCTGCTTCTGAGTACCTACGTTGACGATCGACTCGGAGCCCGGCACCTGCAGTCTCATCTCGTTCCTCCTTGCGTGGCCGCGCGACGGTCAGGATGAGAACCGATCGACCATGACGCAGAAGGCAGTGCCGTAGCAAGCTGTTCCCGGTCAGGCAGGTATCGGCCGGTAAGGTAGGGTGCTCAGCAGAAAGACCGGGGAGACATGAACGAAGAGTTCTGGGTGCACCGGGGGTTCGAGGCGTTTGCCGCGGGCAGCTTCGAGGACGGCGGCAGCAACCTGTACGTCAACGCGCAGGGGATCATCGAGACCATCCACCGCACCGACGTCGACAACGACGGCTACGTCGACATCGTGCTGCCGAACGCCCAGGGCTACAACGAGCGCGGCCCGACGTGGATCTACAAGCCCGGCCCCGGCGACGGCTCGGACTGGGAACGGCGCGAGCTGCCCACGGACAGTGGAGACATGTGCCGGATCGTCGACCTCGACGGAGACGGCTACCAGGACCTGATCATCGTCAACTCGACGAACGGCGTGTCGTGCGAGCTGCTCTGCCACATCTACTGGGGCGGACCCGGCGGACTCACCGGCGAGCGGACCGACCTGCCGACGGTCGGCGCATACGACGTGGCCGCCGTCGACGTGAACGGCGACGGGCGCCTGGACCTGGTCTTTCCGTCCGCGTGGGTCGACCACCACAACCCCGGCCGCCCGCTGCCGCTGCACGTCTACCTGCAGGGCCCGGACCGGAGCTTCCAGGACGCGGGCCGGGAGTACGGGCTGACCGGCATCGGCGCGCGGTCGGTGGCCGCGGCCGACCTGAACGGCGACGGTCACGTCGACCTGGTGGTGGCCAACTACCGGCACGAGTTCGAGTACCGGATCGACTCCTACCTCTACTGGGGCACGGAGGACGGCTTCGACCCGACGCCGCAGGGGCTTCCGACCGACACCGCGACCCAGGTCTTCCTGGCTGACTTCAACGGCGACGGCCGGCAGGAGATCCTGTTCTGCGGCAACAACACGGTGCAGATCTACTGGAACGACGAGGGCCGGTTCAGCCCGGACAACCACCTGGTGGTCGAGATGGAGGGGCTCAGCGGCGAGTTCCACCTTGGTGACCTCTACGCCACCGCCGGAGACGTTGACGGCGACGGCCGGGACGAGCTGATCGTCGCCACGCTGCGCGGGATCGAGATCCGCAGCGCGGACGATCTGACCCAGGTGAGGCAGTTCCTGCCGCTGAAGTTCGCGCACTGGGCGCACGTGGCGGACCTGGACGGCGACGGCCGGCCGGAGCTGATCGCCAGCAAGTACCAGGAGGACGAGACCTTCAACACCCGCTCGGCGATCTTCTGGAACGGCCCCGACGGCTTCTCGCCCGATCGCTGCAGCCGGGTGGCGACGATGGGGGCGGAGGGGGTCGCCGCCGGCGACCTGGACGGCGACGGCGAGCCGGTGATCGTGTTCTGCAACACCATGACCGGGCACGCCAAGACCAGCCCGACGCTTCCCTCCTACATCTACTTCGGCGGGCCCAAGGCGGACTACGGCGTGCACCGCCGCCAGGAGCTGCCGGTGGGCGGCGAGTGCGGTGACTGCGCCATCGCCGACCTCGACCTCGACGGCTGGAACGACTTGGTCTTCGGCAAGATGACAGGCGTGCGCGTGTTCCCCGGCGGTCCCGACGGGTTCCGTCCGGACCGGCATTACGACCTGCCGTGCTTCCTGCCGTGCGTCCAGGTCGCCGATTTCAACCGGGACGGCTACCTGGACATCCTGGCGCTCAGCCACACGTACGACGACAAGCCTGAAACGTTCGCCAACTCCTCGCGCATCTTCTGGGGCTCGGCGGAAGGCTTCAGCCCCGACCGCTACGACATCTTCCCGACGTTCTGCGGCGCCACCGGCTACCTGGCCGACCTCACCCGCAACGGGTACCTGGATGTGCTCGTGGGCGACAAGCGCGGCTACGTCCTGATCTACCTGGGCGGACCGGACGGGTATTCACTTGAGCGAACGCAACGCATCCCCATGTGGAAGGACTGGAAGGGGGGCGTCAACACGGCGGCCGACCTCAACGGCAACGGCTGGCTGGACCTGGTGGTGTCGAGCTCCGGCCACTATCACCGCAAGCCCGACACCCTGACGATCTTCTACGGCGGCCCCGACGGCTACGGCTGGCACAACGCCCAGGACTACAAGGGCGGGTTCTCGCCCGGGCAGATGTCGGTCGCCGACCTCAACAACAACGGCCTGCTGGACCTGATCGTCCCCGCCTACTCGACCGACCTGACGCGGGTCGTGCCCATCCAGATTTTCTGGAACCTCGGGGACCGCTTCGACCTGGAGCACCCGCTGGAGCTGCACGCCGACGCGGGATTCGAGGCGCTGCCGATCGATCTCGACCGCAACGGCTGGACCGACCTGTTCGTGGCCTGCCACCGCAACGACGTCGGCCACGTCGTCGACTCGCAGATCTTCTGGAACGGCCCGGACGGACTCTCGAACGATCGCACCACGCCGCTGCCCGGCATGGGGCCGCACCGGCTGAACGCGCGCCTGCCGGGCAACGCCTACACGCGCGAGCCGATCGAACGCTACACGTCGCCGCCGCACGAGACCGGGAGCCGGCGTCCCGCCCGGATCGCCTGGGAGGCCGAGGTGCCGGACACGACCGCGCTGCAGTTCGAGGTGCGGTGCGCGGAGGGTGAACAGGACCTGGAACAGGCGCCGTGGATGGGCCCGGGCGGCCAGGGCACGATGTTCGAGCGGCCGGGTACAGCGATTCCCGACCTGTGGCCCTCGACGCGCTTCGTTCAGTACCGGGCGACGTTCACATCGCTCTACGGCTGTCGCTCCCCGCGGCTGCGCGAGGTCCGGATCGACTTCAGGGAGTGACCACAGTCACCCACTCACCACCAGCTCGCCGCGTAAAGTCTCCAATCTCCTGCCACGTTACCGGTCCAAGATAGACCAGTAGTGACAGGTTGTGGGTCAAGGAGTCTTGAGTAATCAGATCACATGCGCAATACCGTATGAGCCGCTTGACAGGTTCCAAGGCATCGTGTAAAAGCCTCCAAATGAACGGGCGCGGAACGTCATGGCGCCGAATCGGTGGTGAAGGCTCTGGCACGCTTGCTGCCCGACGCGCCGGCGACATGAGACCGATTCATAGGATATAAGCCAATGTCGGAACGTCTCTTGGCAATACAAAATGCTCGTAGATGGCACGCGTGAAGCGGAATTCGCTTGGGTAGCAAGACGTATCGTTATCCGTCATTTGCGGAATTGAAGTCACTTATTGATAAATTGAACGAGCAGAGGCAATGAGTGAGTTCGACGCCGACGAAGATTATCTGAAATCGACCATGCGCAGAAGATCGGGACCGACGCATGTTCGATAACACGAAGGAGTTACTCGACACGATTCGCCTCGGCGAGAGCACGTTCCTCGAATTCAAGGAGGTCCGTTTCGCGGGTGATCGGATCTCCGGGCCGCACCGAGATTCCCTCGCCGATGAGCTTGCGGCGTTCGCGAACGGTCGCGGCGGCGTGATCGTGTTCGGTGTCGCGGACCGTACGCGGGAGATCATCGGCATCCCCACCGAGCGCCTCGACACGGTATCGGATTTCGTCAAGGAAGTGTGCGCAGCTTCGATCGATCCACCGCTGGAAGACTATGCCCTGAGGCGGCTGCGGCTTCCGACCAACGGCGGGGAAGAGGCAGCGGTGATCAAGCTCGACGTTCCGCGCAGTCTGTTCGTCCACCGCAGCCCCGCCGGCTTCCTTCACCGCGTCGCGGACTCCAAGCGGCCCATGTCTACGGAATACCTCGCGCGGATGTTTCAGCAGCGCAGCCAGACCAGGGTGATCCGGTTCGATGAGCAGACCGTTGAAGGTGCGAGGATCGAGAATCTGACACCTGATCTGTGGGAGCGATTTCGGACGCCGCGCTCCGATGTTGATCGGGACACCTTTCTTCGCAAACTCGGGCTCGCTGGCCTGTCGGAAGAAGGAACCCTGCGGCCGACGGTCGCCGGGGTGCTGATGGGGAGCGAGGATCCCCGCCGCTGGCTTCCCAACGCCTACGTGCAGGCGGTCGCCTACCGGGGTGAACAGATCCGCGCCGGCTCGGGTGAGGGCCCGTACCAGCTCGACGCTGCAGACGTGTGCGGACCGCTGGATCGGCAGATCGTGGAAGCGTGCCGCTTCGTGGTCAAGAACATGAAGATCGCGGCCTTCAAGACGGTGGGCCGAGTTGATCTTCCTCAATACGACATTGCCGCGGTGTTCGAGGCAGTGGCGAATGCCGTCGCCCATCGAGACTACTCCGTGTACGGGTCCAAGATTCGACTTCGAATGTTCGAGGATCGCCTGGAGATCTACTCGCCAGGAGCCATCGCGAACTCACTGGCCATCGACAGCCTTCGCTATCGGCAATCGGCTCGTAACGAAGCGGTGTGCAGCCTGCTTGCTACGTGCCCGGCTCCGGACGAACCCTGGCTCGTTACAGATCGCACCAACATCATGGACAGGCGCGGCGAAGGGGTTCCCGTGATCATAGACAACAGCCTGCGCTTGTCGGGGAAGGAGCCGCGGTATCGGCTCATCGACGACGCCGAGCTGCTTCTGACCATCTACGCGGCGACTCCCGAGCGGGCAGGATCTGCGTGATGGCTCCCGACGATCAATCGGCCGTCACCGTGATCGAGGCGTTGGCGGTGTCCCTTGCAGCCCGCGGCGCGACACAACCCGAACGATACTGACGCACCGGCTGCCGTTCTCTGGAGCGATCCGAACGCGACCTGGCAACCGGTCATCGCCCACCTCCGCCGCCTCATGCCGCAACTGCTGGTGCTCGGCGAGTTCGATTCCGAGCCGCGAAACGGCGTCAGGATACTGAACCCCCGTTCCTCAAGCGTTCCGCGAGAGCACGCGCTATGCCGAGTAGAACCTGTACACCCGCGTACGGGAGCTGGTAGGCGACCGCGACCCCGCGTGCGCACGAGTTCTCCGTGCAGCTTCGCGCCATGGACCACGATCACTCGGGAGCGCCTCTTGGGCTGCCGGCGCTCCTGGCACTGTGGGGCGCCCTGCTCGAGAAGAGCCTGAAGGGCGGTTTGGAATCGTCGTCGGCGCGCTCAATCTCGGCGGCTCGGTAGAACCACTCGCCAACGCTGTGGCAATCGTCGAAGCTGCTGTCGAGAAGGGAGCCGCTACGGTGCTGGTTCCCGTCTCCGCCCGAAGGCAACTGTTTGACCTGTCCGACGACATGGCCACGAAGATCAATCTGTAGTTCTACGCCGACGCCCCCGACGCCCTGCTCAAGGCTCTATTGGAGTAACCGGACGGACTCAGCCTTTAGTCCGAAGTTCCAGAGATGATGTTGCGCAAAGGCATTTGAATACATGTAATTAGCAGCAAACGTCAGATGCCGTCCGTGGCTACATCCGAGGCGAGACGCCAAGGAGCTCGAAGCAGCGCTGCTGGAGCGCCGTCGGCTGGGTCATGAGCTGAAAGGTGTCGCGGTCTGCGGCCGCCTGCATGGTGTTCATCGTCAGCGTCCCCAACTCGCTGACCAGGCTGCGGAAGCTGTGCACCGGCAGGTCGTCGGCGGTGCGCTTGCTGGACGCCTTCGCCCGCGCCGCCGGCGAGCGCTGCGCCGGCTGCACCACCGAGGAGCGTTGCTGCGCGGTCGCCTGCGGGTCGTGGTCGTCGAACAGCACCGGCGCCAGCTTGCTGCGCATGTGCCATCCACGTAGTAGGCCAGCATGCACAGCAGCACATGCGCGCGTACCCGATCGGGGCGCCGGTGGTAGATCGGGCGCACCTTCATGTCGACCGTCTTCAGACTGCGGAACGCGCGCTCGACCTTGGACAGGTCCTTGTACGCGCGCACCGTCTGATCGGCGTCGAGCACCTCGGATTCCACGTTGGAACGCACGATGTACAGCCCGTCGAGTTCTTCCTCTTCGGCGATCTTGTCCTGATCGCGCCGAAACGTGAATGAGTCCTCGCTGATCACGGTGACGAAGTGCTTGGCCACCTTGTGCTGGTTGATCACCTTGCCCACGCGCATGCCGATCGCGGCGGCGCCACGCAACGGCTCCTTGGCGCGCTGGGTGGCCGTCACGATGGGGGCAAGTTTCTGCTCGGTGGCGGCCAACAGTTCCTGCCGC
This sequence comes from Spirochaetia bacterium, assembly GCA_965208175.1. Classification (GTDB taxonomy): domain Bacteria; phylum Spirochaetota; class Spirochaetia; order SZUA-6; family Bin103; genus CATQHW01. The sequence goes on from CBDBOG010000004.1 coordinate 227,406, forward strand.
TTGCGCCGCCGTTGCTCGGCCAACACCGGGTTGCGGCACACGATCAGCCGCTCACCCGGGAAGTCAGGACTGCTGATCTCGGCCAGATCCCGGTCGTCGAACAACGACTGCGCCACCTGACCGGCGGCGATGAGCGTGCGGATGGTCGGCGCGCGCAGGGTCGTGATCCAGCGCATGCCGTCGATGCCCTGCAGGTCCTCGCGGATGCGCGCCCCGGTGAGCATGCCGCGGTCGCCGACCAGGACCACCCGCTTGAGCCCGAAGCGGCCACGGATCTTGTCCACCTGCGCGGCGACGGTCTTCGGATCGCTGGTGGAGCCTGAGAAGACCTCGACGGCCACCGGGCAACCGTCTGCGGTGCACAGCAGTCCGAACACGATCTGCGCGGTGCCCTTCTTGCCGTCTCGGCTGTGGCCGCGCTGCGCCAACGGGCAGGTGTGTCCCTCGAAGTAGCTGGAGGTCAGGTCGTACAGCACGAGCGTGTTGTCGCTGAGATGCCGCTTGGCCAAACGCTGCTCGATACCGCGCTGGCGCTGCACCAGCCAGTCCATCTGGAAACCGGCAAGGTTAGCGACCCCCCCTCGGCATTCATAGCGACCCCCGGTCGGCATCGAAAACGACCCCCCGGTCGGCATTCATAACGACCCCCCGGTCGGCATTCATAACGCCCCCCCTCTCGGCACAGAAAACGACCCCCCTCACGACCGACGGTTCGGGTGAAGCAACCACGAACCACGTGAGGGGGGTCAGATGGCGAGGAGGACGTCGACGATGGATCTGCAAGAGATCGTGCGGCGATTGAGGATGAACCAGTCGATCAAGGCGATCAAGCGCGAGACCGGCAAGCACCGCAGTGTGATCCGCAGGGTGCGCGAGCTGGCCGAGCAGGAAGGCTGGCTGGATGCCGCCGACCTGCCCGGCGAGCGGCAGCTCCACGAGCGGTACCACGAACAGCAGCAGGCCGAGCGCGGCGCTGCACACCCGTTGGATGCTCACCGCGAGCGGATCGACGGATGGCTCAAGGAGCACTACAGCTTCCTGGTGATCCACAAGCTGCTGACGGGGAAGGGCGTGGAGTACTCCGAGAGCACCGTGCGGCGCTACATCCACCGGCACGTTCCGAAGGCGGTGCGGCCGGTGATGCGGCGCGAGACCAAGCCCGGCGAGGTCATGGAGGTCGACTTCGGCCATCTCGGGCTGACCTGGGACACCGCCACGCGCTCGCGGCGGCGCACCTGGATGTTCTGCGGGCGCCTGCGCCATTCGCGCCTCGCCTACCGGGAGGTGGTCTTCAACCAGAAGCAGCAGACGTTCTTCGCCTGCCACATCCACGCCTTCGAGTTCTTCGGCGGGGTGTCCGAGAAGGTGACGCCCGACAACCTGAAAGCGGCGATCATCGTCGCCTCCTTCGAGGACCCGCTGGTCAACCGCGCCTATCGGGAGTTGGCCGAGCACTATGGGTTCCTGATCTCCCCCTGTCTGCCGCGGAGGCCCGAACACAAGGGTGGTGTCGAAAATGACGTGAAATACGTCAAGAGGAACTTCCTGCCGCTGTTCCGCGAGGAGCACAAGCAGCGCGGTCGCGACGTGCCCTACGCTCAGGAGCTCATCGAGGCGCTCGAACGCTGGAACCGCGACACCTACGAGCCGCACGTGATCCAGAAAGTCGGCCGCACGCCGCGCGAGCTGTTCGAGACCGAGGAAGCGATCGCGATGCGACCGCTGCCGCTGCGGCGGTGGGACCAGGTGACGTGCAAGGAGCTCACCGTCGGCCCGGACTGGCGCGTGCAGTTCGAGAAGGCATTCTACAGCGTCCCGCACCGCCTGATCGGCACGCGGGTGCTGGCGATGGGCAACTCCCACACGGTGCGCATCTTCCTGGACCACCAGGAGGTCACCGCCCATCAGCGCGCCAAGCGGCCGTGGGAGGTCAAGCGCAAGTCCGAGCATGCCCCGCCGGAGCTGGAGCAGTACCTGAGTCTCACCAGCGAGGGGCTGGTGCAGTGGGCGCAACGTCTGGGGCCGTCGGTGGCCCTGGTCGCCGAGCTGATCCTCGCCGACCGGGCGGTCGACGGATTGCGACCGGTGCGCGCGCTGATCAGACTGGCCGACACCTACACCACCGCGCGGCTGGAGGTCGCCTGCCGGCGGGCGGTGCGCTTCGCCACGCCCACCTACCGCAGCGTCAAGGACATCCTCGTCCACGAACTGGACCGACTGCCGGAGGAACTGCCCGCCGAACCGACCAACGGGCAGATCCAGTTCCGGTGTGCACGTCAGTTCGGCTACTTCGACGTCCCGGCGCAGACCAACCACACCGCCGCCGCGCAGGAGCAGCGTCATGGATGAGGTCGCGCTGCTGAAACCCAAGCTGACCCGCCTCAAGCTCGCCGGCATGCTCGACACCCTCACCGAACGCCTGCAGCAGGCGATCGCCGAGAAGTGGAGCTACACCCAGTTGCTCGACACGCTGCTCAGCGACGAGGTCGAGCGGCGCGAGTTCAAGCAGCTCGCCCGCCGGCTCAGCCGAAGCGGCCTCGCCCCGGACAAGACCCTGGAGACCTTCGACTTCACCTTCAACCCGACCATCCACGCGCCGACGCTGCGCGAACTGGCCACCTGCCGGTTCGTGGCGCGCGCCGAGAACGTCTTCCTGGTCGGTCCGTCCGGCGTCGGCAAGAGCCACGCCGCTCAGGCGCTCGGCCACCTCGCGTGCCGCAAGGGGTACGAGGTCACCTACGAGCGCACCAGCGTCCTGTTCGACTGGCTGCACGCCGGCCGCGGCGACGGCAGCTACGAACGCCGGCTGCGCCAGATTGCCAACGTGGCGCTACTGGTCTTGGATGATTTCGGACTCAAGGCGCTGCCGGAGCACCAGCAGCAGGATCTGTACGAGGTGATCTGCCAGCGCTACGAGCGTCATGCCACGGTGATCACCAGCAACCGCGACTTCAGCGAGTGGCCGCTGGTGTTCGCCAACCCGCTGATGGCCTCCGCCTGCATGGACCGCCTGGTGCACCGGGCGACGAAGTTGGTCATCGAAGGCAAGAGCTACCGCATGGACAGTTTCGTGCGCAGGTCACGCGAACTGTCGCTGCCCGAATCGCCGTGATCACCGCGGAGGTCCCCGCTCGCACAGAGCCGGAACCTCACCACGTCGCAGGCGCTTGGGCGTCACTGCCGTCGGCGTGGTGCCTCATCAGGGGGGGTATCCGGATACCACCCCGCCGGCGAAAACGCCGTGACGACGATCCTCGCACGCCGATTCTTCGGCTCACACCTCGTTTCGACGCTCCGGGAGCCAGATGCGCCGCGTGGACCCCACCGGCGGCGATGCGTATCTCGATGGCCGAGGCCGCTCCAGGCTCGCGGCGCCGACCGCCGGGGCGCCCAGTCATCTCCCCGGCTGTGAGCCTCGCAGTCGGTGGAGCCGGGCCGACCAACGACGGCTGCAGCCGCGTATTCGGACGCTGGACCCGCATGTGGCCGATCCGCCGTCTCTGAGGAGTTGCCGATGCGGATCATCGCCATCGCCGCGCGCATGCCGCCGCCCCCGGCATGCGGGTAGCGACGCCGTATCAGTCAGCCCCGGCTGCGGCCCGCTCCGTCGGCGCCTCGGTGGTCGGAGCCATCCGGACATCGACCGAGCGCCCGCAGGCTCGCGGCCGGCTCCTGCCTGCGTGCAACCGCCTGCGGCTGCCGACCCGACAGAACCACCGGCAACCGCCAGCCCACGGCGGGAGGTCCGTCCGCCGCTTCCCTTGGTCGACGCTCTCTTGCCTCGCGGCCACTCACCAGATCTGTCCGCCAATCCCGACCCACGACCACGACCGCTGCTCTCAGCCACCGTGCTCACGGCTGCCGGGCGCCGCAGCCCCGAGCCGGCGTTGACTTCACACTCGGCCGATGTTACGACTACCTACCAACCCGAGCAGGGGGGTCGTTTTGAATGCCGACTTGGGGTCACTTTCCCTGCCGATTCGCACCATCGCCTGGTACAGCTCGTTCTCGTCCACCTCCTCCAAGTCCAGCAGGTGGCCGAGGGTGGACACGGCGCTCTCGGCGTGCAGGGCGCGGGCGGTGGCGAGCTTGGAGCGGGCGTCGATGACGCGGGCGACGATCATGGCGATGACCAGAGAGCGCAGGCGGCTGGCCGGACGGGCGATGAGGGCAGGGAGGGCGAGTTGCTTGAGGGTGCCGAGGACCGCGGCGACATGGCCGTGAGGGCGGCTGCGCAGGCAGGAGAAGGCGTCTTCGGGATTGACGAGGGTCTCGCCTTTGAGGGCTCTGCGGATGAGATCGATGACGTGGGCGGGGAGGTGGGAGATGTTGCCGAGGGTCTCGTGCTTGACCTTGCCGTCTTCTCGGAAGGTTCTGCGCAGGAGATGGGGTATGGTAGGTCTTGTCTTTGTAGCGGCGGGTGGTTGTGGCTACGTGGACGGCGCCGGTTCTGCTTGGCATCAAGGAGAAGATACTACATATCGAGGGTCTTGTCAACATAATTAGTGGCTACACCATGCACGTTTTGACCCCGTTCGAATGGCATCAAATACCGAAACAGAAAAGAGTTGACCCCGATTTCAGCCGCTGGAACTTCGGACTAATCGCAATACTGTTGCTTTAAGGTTCAAGGGCTGGTATCGTGGCAGATCCTTTCTGATGGAGGATGTGTCATGGCGCGTACGCAGGCGGTGCTGCCAGGAGGAGCGCGGCTGTCGGACTACCTGAGCGTGGGCGTGATCGCGCAGGTGTATCCGTTGGCGCAGGTGAAGGCGGCGCTTGAGGAGAGCGGACGGCGCAGTAAGCGACAGCGGTCGCTGCCGGCGGAGGTGATGGTGTACTACGTCATCGCGTTGGGGCTGTTTCGGTCGGTGTCGGCGCGCGAGGTGCTGCGCTGCCTGGTAGACGGGCTGCGCTGGATGACGTCGGGCGTGCCGGTGCGGGTGTCGGGCAAGTCGTCGATCTCGCGGGCGCGGACGCGATTGGGCACCGAACCGTTCGAGGCGTTGTGCCGCACGCAGGTGGGGCTGGTCGCCGAGCGCCAGACGCGGGGGGCGTGGTACCGGGGGCTGCGGCTGGTGGCGTTCGACGGATCGACGCTGGACGTGCCGGATGAGGCGGAGAATCGGGAGGCGTTCGGGCTGCCGGGAGCCGGGCGGGGGCAGGCAGGGTTTCCCCAGGTGCGGCTGACCGCGTTGGTGGAACGGGGTACTCGGGCTGCGTTTGCCTGGCATCGGGGGCCGCTGAGGGACTCGGAGGCCGAGCAGGCCGAAGCGTTGCTCAGCCATGTGCGCGCCGGGATGCTGGTGTTGGCCGACCGGTACTACTTCGGATTCCCGTTGTGGCGACAGGCGACGCAGACCGGTGCACATCTGCTGTGGCGGGTAAAGGCGAACGTATGCTTGCCGGTCCTGGAGCGTCATGGCGACGGGTCGTTTCGCAGCATCGTACGCGGCAGTGGCCGCGACCGCAGGCGCAGCACGGGCGAGTGCTCGATCCGGGTCGTGGAGTACCGCATCGACGGAGCCGCAGAGGTGTTTCGGCTTGCCACGACGCTGCTTGACCCGCAGCGTGCCCCGGCCCCCGAGTTGGCGGCTCTCTATCACGAGCGCTGGGAGAGCGAGAACGCCTATGACGAGGTCAAGACCCATCTGCTCGGCTCCGGCGCCGTGCTGCGCAGCAAGACCCCGGAGCTGGTTCGTCAGGAAGTGGACGGCTTGATGATGGCGTACTACGCCGTACGGCGTCTGATCCACGCCGCCGCCCGCCAAGCCGACGAGGATCCGGATCGCCTGTCGTTCGTTCACGCCGTACGCGTCATTCGGCGCCGCATCCAGAACCCCGGCGCTTTTCCCCCCGGCGGGCCGCAGCACGCACCTCGCTCGCATGGTCCTTGAGGAGATTCTGCAAGAACGGGTGGTCTCCAGCCGTGGACAGCAAAAGCCCCGCGGCGTCAAACGCAAGATGAGCCGTTACCACGTCCGACATCGAGGCCCTCTGTCCACCGCGAAGCGCCAGTGGACGGCCCCGTATTGTGGGGTGACCCCCTAAAGCAACAATATTGGGGTAAGACGGTCGACGGCGAGGCGGTGGGCACGATCCTGAGCACACGGCCTCCGGGCAGTCCACGGTGCGGTGGTGGCCCCGGAACTTGGCTACCGGCGACCGGGTGCCGTGCTCCGGGGGCCGAACGTGCGCGGCGTGAACTCCTGCCGGTTGGTGATGCTGGCGCTGCTGCCGGTGGCGCGAATCACGAACAGGCCCAGCCGCTCGGCGCGCACGTCCGACTCCTGATATGCCTTCAGGTAGGCGACGGCCCCGTAGATCCGGTGGCCGGCGTACTCGGGCATCAGTTCCGTAAACTCGTGCAAGCGCCCGATGAAACGATCGACGTCGGGCACCCTGAGGGTGGTCTGGACCTCCACCACCACGACCTCTTCGCCGTTGATGGCCACGATGTCGAACTGCCAGCGCCGCTCGCCGTAATCCTGCCGCGGGTTGGTGACGGTGTGATGTACCGCGATGTCCCGCTGCCGGAGGAGCCTGACGAGGTCGCCTTCCACCAGCGCCTCCATCAGCTTGCCCCACTGGTCGTTGAACAGCTCATCGAGCCCGCGGAGGCGCCGGTCGGCCTCCTGCGCGCGTCCGTCTGCCTCCCGCGTCTGGCGCTTCAGCAGTTGATCAGTCTCCTGCATGCGGCGCGCCGTCTCCTGCTGCGTTGCAGAGACATCGCGGAGGATCTCCCAGATTTCCTGCGGGGTCGCCGGTTCGCGGCGTCCGTTACCTTCGGTCACAGCTACGCTCGCTCATCCGATGGTAGTGACCGCTCCGCGCTCCGGCAAGCATCTGCGTGCTCGGGAGCGTGCCGACAGGCAGGTCCGCTTGGTCGGGTAGTGTCTCGATTTCGGAAGGCCGTGTGCGGTATCCGTGGTCGCCGGCATTTCCGGCACCACGCCTACGACCTCATCGAAATGATCGACGCCCGCGCTCCGAAGCCGAAATCGTCCGAAGACGTGCAAGAAGCGAGTGAAGATGGCTTGACAGCCGCAGTCAGGGCTTCGCTCAATGGCCTGCCGAGCGGTATCCACGCTGCGGGTAGAGGGACGCTGGAACGTGCCCATTCGAAGGAGTAGTACCGCTCACTCCATCCTGCCCGTAGCTCTTGCGCTTGTACCATCGGGGAGGTGCTGAGCATATGAACGAGCGGGAGCTGACACGGCGCCGGAGGAGGAAGCTTCTCAGCTTTCTCGTGCCGCTGGCACTGATCCTGATTCTCCCCATCATCGGTATCTCCATTTTTCAGAGGTACGAGGCGAAGCGCGTCATTCAGCTCGCCCAAGCCGGAGGCATCAGGGCGGCGATGCGAGTGGCTCACTTCTACTCGGAGGGAATCGGGGTCGAGAAGAACGAGCGGGAGTCTGGGCGGTGGACTCTCATTGCAGCCGAGCGGGGGCACCCCGTTGCACAGCGGGATGCCGGTAAGCTGTACCGCTATGGGCTCAAGGGGTTTTCCGAGAACCGGGACGAAGCTATCCGCTGGTACCGCATGTCCGCCGATCAGGGGCTGACCGGGGCCATGATCGGCTTGGCCGAGATGTACGCGGAGGATCCTGAGGACAAGACAGCGCTCGCCGAATCATATATGTGGATGTGGCTGGTGTACGCGTCCCGGAATTACGAGGATCACGTGTACGCCGAGGGCATCATCCATGAGGGTCGATGGTACTGGTCCGCCTCCTTGATGATCGATGACTCCGTGTACGATTCTCTTGGCGAGGACGCCAAGAGAATGGCCAAGCGGCTTGCCGGTGAGTGGCGCCCACAGCCCGCGCGCAACATCCAGTGAAAACCAAGCCAGCGGACGACGCTGACCCGATCGAAGCCGCGATAGCGCGCCTTCGGCCACCCCCGACTCCCGAACCGACCGCGAAGGAGATCTCGCGACAGCGAATCAAAGCGTTCCATCGTAACCAACGCAAGCATGCCGGGAGCGCCGGTGCTGCCACTGTAACCGCCGGGCCGGCACTGCCACGCCGGCGACGCAGAAAGACGTTTTTCTTGTTCCTGTATCTGGCTCTCCTGCTCGTCGTGCCCATCGTCGGCATCGGGGTGTTCCAGCGGTACGATGCGCACCGTTCGATCAAGCGCGCCGAAGCCGGCGACATCGACGCGGCGGTGAGGGTAGCCAAGCTCTATTCGGGCGGGTACGGCGTGGACAAGAGTACGCGGGAGTCAGCGCGGTGGTATCTCGTAGCGGCCATGGCTGGCCATCCTGACGCGCAGGAGCGGATCGCCCGTTACTACAGCGACGGTTGGCGCGGGTTTCCCAAGGACCGAGACGAGGCTATCCGCTGGTACTTGGGGTCCGCCAATCAGGGCTGGGCGCGGTCGATGCGGGAAGTGGCCGAGCTATACGAGGAGAATCCCGACGACCTGGACGAGCTGGCTGAAGGCTATATGTGGTTGTGGCTGATGTATGCGGCGCGAACAAGTCGTTTCGAGGATGACGTTTACGGTGAGGGTATCATCCCTGATTCGGGAAATTATGGCGGATCGTCTTTCCTCCACGATCCGCTGTACGACGCCCTGGGCGAAGACGCCAAGGCGGACGCCAAGCAATGCGCAAGGGAGTGGCGACCTGTGCCGACCGCTCGCATGGATCTGACGCCGGGATTGGAACCTCGGTGGTGGAAGCCTCCCTGATCCGGCTGATCCCATCCAACCGCAGAGCGCTGGGGACCGTGAAGCCCAGATCGACAGCGTCGGCTGCGTGGTTCTCAGCCGTAGACAGTCAGCCGATCGGGCTTCTCCGGGTCCACGGCCCACAGCTCGTCGGGCTGGTAGACGCGCGGTGACTGCGGCGGGCCGTCGGGGAGCTGCCAGTCCGGGTTGTACTGGCGGATCAGCTCCACGATGTTCTTGTGGGCGATGCGGTCCTTGAGGTCATCGTCGATCGGCGCCTCCTCGATGATCCGCTGCAGCAGTCGGTAGTCGTAGTAGGGCAGGTCGGCGCCGAAGATGATGCGCTCGCGCCCCACCCGGTCGGCCAGCTTGGCGAAGTCCCACAGGCTGCCGCGCTCGTCCGGGTACTGCACGACCTCGAACCAGACGTTGTCCATCCCGGCAAAGGACTCGGCGGCGTGGCTCGAGGCGTGGGTGATGAAGGTGGCGGACGGGAACATGCGCGCGACCTTCCCGAACACCGCATCGTGCATGTGTACGTTGCAGAGCCCGCCACGGCCCGCGGCCATCTCCACGAACGGGATGCACGCCTCGCGCACCGGCGGGTGGGAGACGATGCCGTGCAGGCCCAACTCGCTCATCGCCCATTCCGCCTCGTCCACGGCGACCGGTCCCAGGCAGGGCTCGACCAGCGCCAGGCCCAGCGGCACGTGCTCGGGGAAGTCGCGGCGCGCGCGGGCGATCACCCGGTTCTGGTCGCGGATGTCCTCCAGCCCGCGCAGGATCAGGCCGCCGGTGGCGGTCGGCATGGACAGGCAGGCGTAGACGCCGGTCTCGGCGAAGCGGGCCAGGCACATGGCGGTGCTCTGGCCGGTCGGCGGCAGCCGGTTCAGGGTGCGGCCGATGTGGTTGTGGCAGTCGATGTACGGTCTCATGGGGTTTCTCTCTCCGTGATGGGGTATCAGTCGTCGGTCGCGTGCAGGTCCACGGCGCGCCGCTCGGCGGTGGCGCGGCGGGCGGCGGCGACGATGCGCAGGTTGTGCAGGGCTTTTGCGCCGCCGATCGGCGGCGGCGCGCCGCGCGCCAGGGCGTCGAAGGTGGCGGCGAAGTAGCGCCCGTGGCCGCTCTCCGCCCAGGTCGGCTGCGGCGGCAGCGCCACTTCCTGCCACTGCGCGGTGCTGCGCGCGTACTGCCAGAGCCCGCGCCCGCGGCGCATGACGCGCACGCCGCCGGCTGGGCCGTGGACCTCGGCCAGGTTGGCGGTCTCGCCTCCGTCGCCGCCGGGCACGCACCAGGAGGTGGACACCGTGGACAGCGCGCCGTTCTCGTGCTCCAGCAGCAGCAGCGCCAGGTCGTCCACGTCGAAGGCGAAGTGCGCGGTCGCCACCCGCGCCTCGACGTAGCGCACGGGTGAGCCGACCAGGGTCTCCAGCAGGTAGATCTCGTGGTAGGCGGTGTCGTTGATGGCGCCGCCGCCCGCCGCGCGCGAGGCGCGCCACTCCCGCTTCGGGTCGGCGCGGTCGTCGGTCTTGTTGAACAGCGACTTGGCGCGCCCGTAGAAGGGCGTGCCCGCGGCGCCCTCGGCCAGCAGCGCCCGCGCGCGCTCCGAGCCTTGCGCGAACAGGAAGTTGTGCACCACCGCGTAGGGCACACCGTGGCGCTCCACCGCCGCCAGCACCTGCCGCGCCTCCTCCACGGAGGTGGCCATCGGCTTCTCCGAGATCACCGCCACGCCCGCCGCCGCCGCGTCCGTCGCGTGCGCGGCGTGCATGTGATGCGGCGTGGCGATGGTGACCGCGTCCAGCTCGGCGTGCTCCAGCATCTGCCGATGGTCGGCGTAGCGCCGCTCCGGCGGCACGGCCAGCATCTGTCCCATCTGCTCCAGGTTGTCGCCGACCGGATCGGCCAGCGCGGTGACCTGCACCAACTCAGGGATCGACTGATACCCCGGCGCGTGCGCGATGCGCACGATGCCGCCGCAGCCGATCAGACCCAGGCGAACCGGTCGCTGCATCTGCGCCATTTCAGTCCAGCTCCACGACCCGCCGCTCCAGGCGGGAGCGCTCCGCGGCGAACGCGATGCGGTGGGTGTCGAGAGACACCGCCACGTCGGTGACGACCGACGAGCGGTCGCCGGTATGGATGGCCCGCAGCCACGAGTCCACCACCCGGCGGTCTCCGCCGCCGTGGCCGCCGGACTCCGGCTCGATGGTGATGCGATCGACCACGTTCTCGCCCATGCGCCGCACCTCGATGCCGTCCTCGGAGAATTCGGCGACCCCCTCCGTGCCGTGTACGCGGGTGCGCCGGCCGCCGACGGCGGTGAAGCCGGTCATCGTGAACGTGGCGGTGGCCCCGCCATCGAACTCCAGCGCCACGACCTGGTTGTCGACGACGTCGTTGTCGCAACGCCACACGCAGCGGCCGTGCGGGCCGTCGGTGATGGCCTGCAACTGTGCCTCACGGCTGTGGTCGAGGGTCAGCCAGCTCACCGGCCCGCCGTCCCGGTCGGTATCGGCGTAGAGCTTGATCGCCGAATAGACGCAGTCGGGCTCGATGTCGCAGTCCACGCAGCGCTCGCCGCTGCCGGCAGGGGCGTGCTCGGAACGGAAGTAGTTGAGCGACCCGAACGAGCTGACCGCTCGGCACGGCCGGTCCACCAGGTAGGCCAGGTAGTCGACGTCGTGGCAGCTCTTGGCCAGGAGCATGAAGGACGAGCGCCCCTCGTTCCCCCACTTGCCGCGCACGAAGCTGTGGGCTTGGTGCCACCACTGGACCTGCTCCAGGTGATCGACGGTGACCACGCTGCCGATGCGGCCGGAGCTCACGACCTCCTTGAGGATCCGGAAGGGCCGCCCGTAGCGCATCGAGTGGCACACCGCCGTGATCGCCTGCGAGTCGGCGGCCGCCGCCGCGATGCGCTCGCACTCTTCCAGCGACGGCGCCATGGGCTTCTCCATGAGCAGGTGGTGGCCGGCGGCCAGGGCGGCGAGCGACGGCTCGGTGTGGTCGCGGTCCATGGTCGTGACCAGCACCGCGTCCAGGGGGAGCGACGCGGCGAACAGGTCGCGCCAGTCGCGGAAGCGGTGGCGCTCCTCGATGCCGTGGGTGTGCGCGAAGTCCTCACGGTAGTCGTCGCGCGGTTCGGCGACCGCCACGATGTCGGCCCACCGCGGACGGCTGGCGATCAGGTTGCCGAGCGACCGGCCCCTGCCGCCGGCGCCGATGACGGCTACGCGTTGAGAACTCATCGCCGCAGGGTAGTGGCGGTCAGCCCGGGCGGCAAGGCGCGCACGACGCTATCCCTTGCCGGTCATGGCGTAGGGATCGGCGGCGTCGCGCACCCCGTCGCCGACGAAGTTGTAGAGCAGCACCGTCACGATCACGAACAGCGCAGGCGTCAGCAGCCACGGGTAGATGGCGATGCTGGTCACGTTCTGCGCCCCCTGCAGCAGCGTCCCCCAGCTCACCGCCGGCGGCTGGATTCCCAGGCCAAGGAAGCTCAGCGCCGTCTCGCCCAGGATCATGCGGGGAACGGCCAGGGTGAGGCTCACGATCAGGTAGCTCAGGAAGCCGGGCAGGAGGTGGCCCGTGATGATCTTCCCCGCGCGCGTGCCTGCCAGCCGGGCGGCGCTCACGTATTCGTACTCGCGCAGCTCCAGCAGCTTGCCGCGCACCACGCGCGCCACGCCCGTCCAGCCCAGCACCGACAGGATGATGGTGATGGTGAAGTAGGTGCGCAGGATCGGCCAGTTCACCGGGATGACCGCGCTCAGCGCCATCCACAGCGGTATGCCGGGAATGGAGTTGAAGACCTCGATGAGGCGCTGGATGACCAGGTCGGGCACGCCGCCGAAGTACCCGGAGATGCCGCCGAGCAGGCAGCCGAGCACGAAGCTGATCAGCACGCCCACCAGGCCGATGGTCAGGCTGACCCGGCTGCCGGCCAGCACGCGCGAGAACACGTCGCGGCCCAGATCGTCGGTGCCCAGCAGGAACACGCGGCCGTCCCCGGCATCGAACAGGTGCAGGTCGGCGTCGATCACGCCCCAGAAGCGGTACGGTTCGCCGCGGACCAGGAGGCGCACCGGGTGCATCACCGCCCGGTCCTCCACGAACTCGCGCTGGAAGGTCTCCATGTTCACCTGGCCCGTCAGTCCGTAGACGAACGGCAGCCGCAGCCGGCCGTCGGGGTCGATCACGCGGACGCGCGTCGGCGGCGCGTGGACGAAACCTGCGTGCTGGGTCAGCGAGCCGTAGGGGGCGCAGAACTCGTACGTGAAGGCCACCAGGTAGGCCGCCAGCAGTACGACGCCGGCAGCGACCGCCATGCGGTGCTTCCGGAACTTGCGCCACATGAGCTGCCGCTGCGAGGCGATGAAGTAGCGCTCCTCCGCGGTCACGGCCGCGCCGGCCCCCTGCAACGCGGCGGTGTCGGTGGCCACGTCAGCCCTTGCGTTCGTAGGTGATGCGCGGATCCACGACCACCAGCAGGATGTCCGAGATCAGGACGCCGAGGACGGCCAGCGCGCTGATCACCATCAGTACGCTCCCGGACAAGTTGATGTCCTGGGCCCGCACGGCGGTGTACATCAGCGGGCCGAGCGTCGGCAGGCCCAGGACGATGGCGACGATGGTCTCGCCGCTGATCAGCTCCGGCAGGATGCCACCCACCCCGCTGACCATCGGGTTCAGCGCCAGCCGCACCGGGTACTTGAAGATCACGCGGGGCTCGGCGACCCCCTTGGCGCGGGCCGTGATCACGTACTGCTTGCCAAGCTCGTCGAGCAGCGTGCCGCGCATTACCCGGATCGTGCCCGCGGTGGCCGCCGTGCCGATCACGATGACCGGTATCCACAGGTGGCTCATCAGGTCCAGCAGCTTGGCCACGCTCCACGGCTCCACCTCCATGCCGGGCGAAAAGAAGCCGCCGATGCTGAGTCCGAAGAGCTTGTAGAACACGTACAGCAGGATGAGCCCCAGCAGGAAGTTCGGCATCGCCAGGCCGATGAAGCCCAGGGTCGTCAGGCCGTAGTCGGTCAGGCTGTACTGGTGGGTGGCGCTGTAGATGCCGATCGGGATCGCCACCAGGTAGGTGAACATGATGCTGATCAGCGACAGCATGATGGTGCCGCCCAGGCGCTCGGAGATCAGGTCGTTCACCGGGACGCCACGGATCGAGCGCCCCATGTCGCCGGACAGGAACTTGACCATCCAGTCGGCGTACTGCACCGGCAGGGGCCGGTCCAGGCCGTACTGGTGGCGTAGCGCCGCCTGCTCGGCCTCGGAGACCACGTCGCCTTCCGCCTCCCGCTGAGCGACGATCGTGTCCACGGCGTCGCCCGGCGGCAACTGGATGACGATGTAGATCACCACGGTGATGACCGCAAGGGTCGCCACCATGTAGAGCAGGCGGCGAAGCAGGTAGGTGGTGTAGTTCATGTGCGCGAAAAGGAAAGGGAGAATGGGCGGCGGGTCACGCCACCCATTCTCCCGTTTGTCATGTCCGGATCGGAGGCTCGCTTACTCCGCGATGTACCACTGTTCCGGCTTGTACGGGGCGTAGAAGTTGGTGTCGGAGCCCCAGAAGATGTTGTCCGACGGAATGTTCCTCATGCGGTTGTGAATGATCACCGGATGCGGCGCCAGCCCGACGGTCGGGATGATCGGCAGCTCGTTGGCAAAGTACTCGTAGTAGGCCTTGCCGCGCTCGACCGCTTCCGGCGTGCCGGTGGCGGCCTGCTTGAACGACTGCCAGCGCTCGTTGAGCGCCTTGATCTCGTCAGGGGGCTCGATGCCGATCTCGCCGCCGGTGACGAACCACAGGCACCACTGGCGGCCCCAGCTATTCGCCGTGCAGCGCTCGAAGGCGAACTCGTCCGGCGTGCCGCGCCCGAGCAGGGTGGTGCGGCCCAGGTGCCATGCCGCGATCGCCGTCTGGTTGGTGTCCAGCCGTTCGCGGAGCAGGGCGCCGTCGATCACCTTGCAGGCACCGTCGATGCCCACCTGTCGCCAGTCGTTGGAGATCAGCTCGCAGATCTGCTGCTTCGGCCCCTCCAGGACGCCGATCTCGATCACCAGGCTGAGACGCGCGCCGTCATCGGGGCGCACGCGGAAGCCGTCGGCGTCGCGCTTGGCGAGCCCGACGGAGTCGAGCAGCTCGTTGGCGCGGTCGGGATCGTAGACCAGGTTGTCGTTGTACCAGGCCGGATCGAAGAACTCCATGGTGTTCAGCGGCGTCGCCGGGTGCGGGTCGCCCATGCCGAAGAACACGATCTCGTTCATCTGGTCGCGGTTCAGGGACACCGACAGGGCGACGCGGAAGTCGCGGTTGTTGAACAGGTCGGTCAGCACCGGTTCGTCGATGTTGTGGTTGATGAACAGCACCAGCTCCGCCGTGCGCAGCGACTGCGCGATGATCGTCTGGTAATCGCCCTGCGCCTCGCCCGCCTTGTAGGTGGGCAGGCTGGGTGCGTTGGCGTAGTAGGCGGCGAAGTCGACCTCGCCAGCCGACGCCTTCAGGTGGTAGAGATCCAGGTCGCCGACGTGTCTGACCTCCAGCCGGTCGACGTAGGGAAGCTGGTTGCCGGCCGTGTCGACGTGGTGGTAGTAGGCGTTGCGCACCAGCAGCACGCGATCGCTCTCGATCAGCTCCGGCGTGTGCATGTCCATGTAGGGGCGGCCGATGATCACCGCGGACTGGGTGTAGCCCTGCGTGCCATGTGCCCGGAACATCGCCACCCAGTCCTCGTAACCGAGCTCGGATGCCAGCGCGGCGGCGTCCTCGTTGAAGCCGGCGTGGAACCGCTTCAGGTAGTGCGCGGGCTGGAACAGCACGTTGTCTCCGGAGAAGTGGGTGCGCCCGAAGCGGTCCATGGCGACCGGGTTGGGGGCGGCCCAGGTGATGCTCAGCGTCTGGTCGTCCAGCGCCTCCCAGACAGCGGGTGCTCCGCCCAGCGTGAAGAACGCGTCGATGCCGCGCGTCGAGAGCTCCTCGTTGAGGATGTCCTGCTCCCACTTGAACAGCATGTCGGCAGTCGTGAACGGCTCGCCGTCCGACCAGCGCAGCCCTTCGCGCAGCTTCAGGGTGAGGGTGCGGTTCTCGTTCGACCACGCATGGCTCTCGGCCAGGTCGGCCTCGAACGCGCTCGCCGTCTGGTTGTAGCGGAACAGGCCGGTGTGGCGTACCCGCAGGCCGATCGACATGCGGTCCGACACGTCCATCATCCGGATCGGGCCGGCGCTGTAGGTGCCGATTGAGTCGAACGGCTCGACCACCAGCGGATTGGACGGCAGCCGCTCCGACACGGGCGGCAGATCGCCGGCCTCGACCATGGCGGCCAGCATCGGCGCTTCCTGGTACGTCATCTGTGCGAAGGCCGCGCCCCCGGCGAACAGCGACAGCGCCAGAGCCGCGAGCGCGCTCCGTACTACGGTGACTTTCATCGTTACTCCTTGTGCATGGGCCGGCCTGGGAGCCTGCCCGATGGAATCGACGCGCAGGGTATCGCAGCCGGGCGCACCAGGCAAGCCGGACGACGGCGGTCGGCGACGATGGTACATATCAATATGGAAATAAGTAAGGATGGTATCCGTTGATCGATATGGGTCATCAGGCTTAGGCTAGCCGTATGAAGACCACCATCAACCTCGACGACGACCTGGTTCGCGAGGCGATGGCGATCCATCCCGGCAAGACGAAGACCGCGGTGCTGGAGCTCGGTCTGACGGAACTGATCAACGCCGAGCGGCGCAGCAGGCTGACCGCGGCGTTCGGGTCTCAGCCCGAGTTGCAGCCCGTAACGCGCCGGCGAGCGGCACGCGGCCGGCAGTGACCGTACTTATCGACACGAGCGTGTGGCTCGGGTTTCTGCGGGGGGAGGAGTCGGGGCTGGCCGCGAGGGACTGGATCACGAGCGGGCAGGCCCTGGTGCACCCGTACGTGGTGGGTGAGCTGCTGCTCGGCGGCCTGTCCGCCGAGAACCAGGCGCTGATGCACTCGCTGGACTGGTGCCAACCGGCCGCCGCCGGCGAGCTGCACGACTTCATTCGCCGTTTCCGCCTCGCCGGCACCGGAGTCGGCTGGGTGGACGCCGCACTGCTCTTCGCTGCTCAGGCCGCCGGCGCCCGGCTCGCCACGTACGACACCACCCTCGCCCGCTGTGCTCGCCAGCTCGACATCGGCTCATCCCTGCCTCTGCCGGCGCAGGAATAGCGCCGTCCCGCACGGGGCGTGCGCCGACCGCTGTCAGTCGCTGACGTTCGCGCGGCGCTCCGCCTCCACCGACGCGAACCAGTTCTCCGCCGCGATCCGCATGCGGGAGAGACGGTCGGGGTGGGCCGCCGCCAGGTTGCGCGCCTCGCAGGGATCGTCGGCGATGTGGTACAGCTCCGGCTCCTCCGGCGCCGACAGCGTGCGTTCCACGGGAGGGTTGCGCACCGCCATCTCGAAGTGCGCCCGCGACATCAGGTCGCGCACCGCCACGTTGTCCTCCTGCAGCTTGACCATCGCCTCCGGGATGCGCGGCCAGTAGAGCTTCCAGGGGCCGTCGCGCATCGCCAGGTTGCAGTGCGGCACCGGGTCGTAGCGGTTGAACTGCCAGAAGCGCGGCGCGGCGCCGGCTGGGGTGGTGCCGCGCAGCCGTGGGAGCTGATCGCAACCGTCCAGTGGCAGCCCGTCCGGAGTGACGCCCGCGGCGGCGGCCAGCGTCGGCAGCCAGTCGCAGAAGTGGATCATCTCGTCGCACGCGGCGCCGGCCGGCAGGCCGTCCGGCCAGCGGACGATCGCCGGCACGCGTATGCCGCCCTCCAGCACGTCCTGCTTCTGGCCGCGAAACGGGCCGTTGTAGCGGCTCATGCTGTGGCGCCGACCGCCATACCGGTCCGGGCCGAGATGCGGGCCGTTGTCGCTGGTCAGCATCACCACGGTGTCGTCGGCGCAGCCGGCGGCATCGAGCGCATCGAGGACCTGCCCGATGCCCTCATCCATGCGCGCCACCATGCCGTACAGGGTGGCCAGCGCGGGGTTCAGGTCGCCGCGTTGCAGGAACGGCGCGCAACTCTCCACGGGCGCCTGCAGGGGCGCGTGCGGCGCGTGGTAGGCGACTACCAGGAAGAACGGCTGCCGGGAGGCACCGGGCGCCGCCGCGCATCGCCGGATGAAGTCGACTGCCTCCGCGGTGAGCACGTCGGTCTGGTAGCGGCCGTCGGCGCGGCGCGGACTGCCGTTGTAGTCCAGGAACCAGTTCCAGTAGTCCATGATGCCGCCGAGGAACCCGGCGAACTCCGCGAAGCCGCGCCGGTTCGGGTGGTAGCTCGAATCGTGCAGGCCGCTGTGCCACTTGCCCACGTAGCCGGTGCGGTAGCCGGCGGCGGCGAACGCGTCGCCGATGGTGCGCTCGTGCAGGGCGATGCGGTCCAGGCCGCGGTTCGACTCCACGCTCAGCGCGCCGCAGCGGTGGTGGTAGCGCCCGGTGAGCAAGGCGGCCCGCGCCGGCGCGCAGATCGGCGCGCCGCTGTAGTGCTGGGAGCAGCGCACGCCCTCGGCGGCCAGCCGGTCGACGTGGGGCGTGGACAGGATGGCGTTGCCGTAGCAGCTCAGGTCGCCGTAGCCCAGGTCGTCGGCCAGGAAGAGGACGACGTTGGGACGCGTGCGTGGCGTTGCGGCAGCCATGGGGCGCGGACGGCCGGGACGGTGCGCTGCCCGGCTACGTGCGTGCCGGCTGTTTCTTGAGGTGCTGCTCCTGGCCCTGGCCCACCACCTTGTAGGTCAGGCCCTTCTGCTTGCCGCGGCGCTTCAGGCCGGACACCACGAAGTTGTTGTAGGGCTCCGTCGGCTCCACGAAGGTCGGCCGCATGCCGGCCTCGTGAAAGCCGATCCGTACCGAGCGGCGCCAGCGGTCGGTGGTGTTCATGTCCGACCAGTGGATGGTCAGGTAGCTGAAGAAGATCACGTCACCGGCCATGGCCGGCACCGCCACCGACGGCGTCTTGTCGGGATGGTACTGCTCCGGCGGCAGGTAGGGCCGGGTGTGATCGCCGGTGATGTGCTCCAGGGGGCCCTGCTTGTGGCTCCCGGGAACGACCTGCAGACAGCCCGAGGCCTCGGGCGAGTCGTCCAGGTGCAGCAGGCAGTCGACGAAGTCGGGTCCGTCGTGGGGATAGAACGGGTAGTCCTGGTGCATGGGAAACGGCGTGCCGCGCTCCGGCGGCTTGGCGTGCAGGATCGTGCCGTGCCACTGCACGGCGGGGCCGACCAGGGCGCGCACGCACTCGGTCAGCCGCTGGTGGAAGATGATTCGCCCCCAGGCCGCCGAGTAGAACTGCGGATTGGCGATGAACACGGCGCGCGTGTTCTCCTGCTCGCCCTCCGGCAGGTAGTGGTCGCGCCACGGCCCCTTCCAGCCGATGCTGTCCTCTCCCCACCACTCCTCGACGATGAAGTCCATCTCCCGCTCCAGCTCCCGAAGCTCCTCGTCCGTGAAGATGTTGGAGACCCGGAGATAGCCGTCGTTGCGGTACGCCTCTACCTGTTCCTGCGTCAGCATGGGAGGTGACGGTAGTCCACCCCGCGCCACCTGTCGAGGGTTATACTCGTCGAGGAGAGGCTCAAGGTTGAAACGTCCGCGGCGCATACGGAAGCGCCCAGTGCTCTCAAAGGCCTATCGCCGTGCGGCTGTCGACTGACTGGATCAGCGGAGGCGCCAACGCCTCGGCGGAGGAGCGCGCCACGCTGTGCAATCTTCAGATCTTCGTCGATGGCGAGAACGCCTGTCTCCATTTCGATCCCGGCTCCAAGACGACGTTCAAGCACATCACCGTCCCTGCGGTCTACCTCGCTGAGGGGTTGGCGACCGATTGGTGGTCGATCTTCGGAGGCAGGGACCGCGAGCATCGGATCCTGCACTACCGGACGGGGTTCGCCCTGCCGGATCTGAGCTTCAAGTGTGACGGCTCCACCCTTGAAGTCGCCGGATGGCCGACCGGCAGCGAAGTGCTGTCCCGTCACCATGCGGAGTCTACCTTGGCGGAGTTCATCGAACGGGTGATCGACCAGTTGTCGCGCAGCGAGGTCTATGAGTCCGAGGTGGCCGTTCGATGGTCACGCGTATCCGACTCGCGAAATGACCCGGATGAGCGCGCGTTCTGCGAAGCCGCAGGTGCCTTGGGAGTAGATCCTTATCTCATCTCGGACACCGATGCTCGAGTCATCGAAGACGCTGGCGACCTGTTCTCCGAAGAGGCGCTTGTCGAGCTTCTGGCGGGTGTCAGTACGCAGAGTCGTGAGCGCGCACGTCAGCTACTGGAGTGGGTGCGCCACACGGAAGACCGACCGCGCGATGAGTCCCGACTGCCGGACTTGGGCGACATCGCGAAACGGATCAGGCGTCAGGTGCAGTGGAGTGATCAGGAGCGTAGTTGGGCGGCCGGGTACCGTGCGGCGCGGGCACTGCGGGCCGAGATCACGGCGGAGCCGGGTGAGCGATTCACTTCGACCGAAGTCATCGCGAAGAAGCTCGGGGCTGAGAACTTTGCAGCCACGGCTGCCGTTCCGGGCGTCTTTGCCCTCGTCGCCCGTGACGAGCAGGGCGTCCATGTCCATCTACGCGATCATGAGACGTCCGAGTGGACGCTACAAGCGCAGAACTTCGCGTTTGCACGGGCGATCGGCGATGCTGTGTGTTGCCCGGATACGCCGCGATCCGTGGTGAACGAGTTGCGCGATGCCGAACGCCAAGCTGCAGGCCGTGCCTTTGCGGCCGAGTTCCTGGCGCCGGTGCAGAGCGTTCTCGACCTGGTGGACAGCGGCCGCGATGACTACGAGATCGCCAGTTCGTTCATGGTGTCGCCTCAGGTAGTGGCCTGTCAGATCGAGAGCCAAGACCGAATTAGAGAAGCCTGTGCATGGGATCCTTGACCGGGTCAGGAGCGCCGCTGCACACCGTCTGCTCTTCCTGCCGCACGCAGTCCGGCAGATGGCACGGTCGGAGCGGATGATCACGCCATCCGAGATTCGAATGATCGTCGAGCACGGCGAACTCATTGAGGATTATCCGGAGGACGCCCGCGGCCACAGTTGTCTGCTTTACGGACGGGGTAACGGAAACCGCAGCATCCATGTAGTCTGCTCACCCAAGACGGACTATCTCGCCATCATCACGGCTTATCTTCCTTCGACGGACGAATGGGAGCAAGACCGCCGCACGAGGAGAACTTCATGAACTGTGTTCATTGTCGAGGGGCAATGCGCCGCTCCACAGCTCCGTTCAACATCGACCGAAACGGCTATCACGTAGTTTTCGATTCAGTCCCCGCGTGGATCTGCAGGCAGTGCGGCGAGCCATATTTCGAGGAACGTGAAGTCGACGTGATCCAGGGAGCGATCCGCGTTCTGGATGAACGGACTCGTACGCTCGTGTCAGAGGGTGATTCGCTGGAGCCGCAGGTACGCTGAACCGCGACAGCCTGGCCTCATCGAGGTCGGGACAACTGTCCCTACGGCGTGCCGACGCCCGGGACATCCACCTCGACCATGCGGATGCGCCCGTCGCCGGGACTGCGGGGCTGCCCCAGCACCGTCGATTCGCACAGGAACAGCATAGTCCCGTCCGGTCCGCCGAGCGTGCAGGCGAAAGCGCTGTAGCCGGCCACGTCGATCCGGTCGCGCAGTTCGCCGCCCTCGGCGATGCGCAGGTAGCCGCCGGTCTCTCCGTAGCGGTAGTAAGGCACGGCGACCCACAGGCAGCCGTCCCGGTCCAGGGTGATGCCGTCGGGCGGCACGCCGAGGTCGGCCCACACGCGCCGGTTGACGAGCGAGCCGTCCGGTTCGATGTCGAACGCGGTCAGGCGCCCGGCGAACGTCTCCGCCGCGATCAGGGTGGCGCCGTCGGGGGTCACCACCATCCCGTTGGGGAAGGTCACGCGGTCGGCGACGATCCGCGCCCGACGCGGGGCGTCCCAGGCGGCGCCGGGCGCCGGCGGCTCCACGAGCGCGATGCTGCTCAGGCGCGGCATGTTGCCGGGCATCGGCAGCCGCCCCTCGTCGAAGTCCGTGTCGTCACTGCCGACGTAGGCGCGGCCCGCGCGGTCGATCACCATGTCGTTGCAGGGGAACCCCGTGATCCGCCGCATCTCGGCCACGGCGGCGGTGCGTCCGTCGCGGCATGCGATCAGCCTGCCGTCCTGCAGCGAGACCACCTGCAGGGTGCCGTCCGGCAGCCAGCCGAGCCCTGACGGGAGTTCTTCGACCGCGGCGATCGTCTCCAGGTCTCCATCGAGGCCCAGACGGTGAACGGTGCCGGCCAGGACGTCGGAGAAGTACAACCTGTCTCCCCGCCAGCGCGGCCCTTCCGGGAGTACAGGCCATCCTTGAGGATCGTCGGTTCGCGGCGTGCCATGGTGCCGCCATCGTACACCGGCCTCGCTGTCAGGGGCCGCGCGGTATGATCGGTGTTATGACCGGCTGCGTGGGGTCGACTACCCTCCCGACGTGGTCTGGGATGTCGTTGGAGGCCGCCCTCGTCGAGGCATCCCCGTGACGGCTCCGCGCACTGGGGGGGCCGCGGATGACCCGTGAGGAGCTATGGGAGCTGATCGAGGCGGGGGAGAACTCGGGCGTCGAGTTCAAGCGGGACGAGCTGCGGCCCGAGCAACTGGCGCGAGAGGTGGCAGCGCTGGCCAACTTCCAAGGTGGCCGCGTGCTGCTGGGCGTGGAGGACGACGGGACCATTTCCGGGATACGCCGCGCGGGCCTGGAGCGATGGGTCATGGACACGGTGTTCGGCCATATGGTCCATCCGCTGTTGCTGCCGTTCTACGAAGAGGTACCGGTCGCCCCCGATCGCCGCGTCGCCGTCGTCACGGTCACGCAGGGTCCGGTCAAGCCGTACGTGGTCCGGCAGCGCGGCCGCGAGGACATCTACGTGCGCGTCGGCAGCACATCGCGGCTGGCCACCCGGGAGCAGCAGGCGCGGCTGTTCGCCACGGGCGGCCTGCTGCACACGGAGATGCTGCCGGTTTCGGGCAGCGGCCTTGCCCATCTCAGCCGGGAACGCCTGGCAGACTACCTCACCACGATCGTGGGAGAGCCGAGCGAGCCGCAGGATGAAGCGGCGTGGCACGAACGCCTGTGCGCCTTGGGCTTCATGGTGGAACGCGAGGCCGGCCCGCCCGCGTGCACGATCGCCGGGCTGCTGCTGTTCGGGTACCGTCCGCGCCGCCTGCTGCGCCATGCCGGCGTACGCTGGATGTGCTTCAAGGGGCGGGAAAAGGCGTACGACGCGCTGGATGATCAGGTGATCGAGGGGCCGCTCACCGGCCTCTGGCGGGACTTGCCAGGCGGGCGCGAACTGGTCGAGAAGGGACTCATCGAGCGTCTCGCGGACGCGATGCGCCCGTTCGTCTCCGAGGAGCCGGGCGCGGTGGATGAGTCGATGCGCCGGGAACGGCGCTGGCACTACCCGCTCGAAGCGCTGCGCGAAGGCGTCGTCAACGCGCTGACCCATCGCGACTGGACGCGTTATGAGGAAGTGGAGGTCGTCCGCTACGTCGATCGGATGGAGATCGTGAGCCCCGGCGCCCTGCAGAACGGCATGACGGTCGCCAAGATGATCGCCGGCCAGCGTGCACCGCGCAATCTGCTCATCTCCGAGGTGCTGCGCGACTACAACTATGCCGATGCGCGTGGCATGGGCGTGCGCAACCGGATCATGCCGCTGATGCGCGCCCGCAACGGCGTGGACCCCGAGTTTGAAGCGACCGATGACTACCTGCGGCTGACGCTGCGCCGCGGATCAGAACGCTGAAACCATGGCCGGGGCATGTCCGGGCTGCCCCGGTGGCCGGTACGAATCAGTAGGGTGATCGGGTCAGGCGATGCTCGCAATCGCGTCCAGTTCGTCGGCGATCTCCTCCAGATCGTAGTCATCCTGCAGGCCCAGCCAGAACCGCGGCGTCGTGCCGAAGAACTTCCCCAGTCGAAGCGCTGCGTCAGCCGTGATTCTGCCTCGCTCCTGGATGATGTCGGCGATGGCGGCCTGGCACATGCCGGTCGCCTGTGCCAAGCGCTGGGTGTCCACATGCAGGGGTTCAAGGAACTCCTCCTTGAGTACCTCTCCAGGATGAATGTTGCGCAGCTTTCTCACGTCTCCGTCCTCAGTGAGTAACCAATCGTGTTCATGGGTCAAGGCGCGACGGGTAGCCCGCCTCCATTACAGATCCCGTATGACCCGGACCGTGGAGGAGCCTTGATGCCTGGTTACCTGGATCTGCTGGGAGAACTCGGAGCGCAGTTCCGGGATGTGGGTGATGACGCCGACCATGCGGCCGGCGACCTGGAGGCTCTGGATGGTCTCGGAAACCGTCGCGAGGGTATCCGGGTCGAGGGTGCCGAAGCCCTCGTCGATGAACAGGCTGTCGAGGTTCACGGCGCCCGCCGCGTCCTGCACCTGCCTGCTGAGCTCCAGCGCCAGGGACAGTGAGGTGAGGAAGGTCTCCCCGCCGCTCAGCGTGTCGCTGATGCGCGTCTCGTCGGCGTTGTCGTGGTCGACGACCAGGATCTGGTCTTCCTGGAACGTCAACGAGTAGCGTTCGCCGGACAACGTGAACAGCCGGTCCGATGCGCCTTGTACCAGCTTGGTGAAACTGTCCTCCAGGACGTACGCCTGGAACCGGTCGCTGCGGAGATCGGTGGCCAGGCCGCTGAACAGGCGATGGTCGTCTCTCATGGCCTGCAACTGCTCGTGGAGTGCCTGAGCCCGCGCAAGGCGCTCGTTCATCGTCTCGACCTGCTGCCCGAGATGCGCGTTCCTCGTGACGAGGTCCTCGACTTCGCCCTTGATCCGTCGGTCGTTGGCACTCGCATCATCGAGCTGTTCGTCCGAGACCCGCTCGCCACCCAGGTCGTTCTGCAGGTCGCGGACGCGCAGCTCGGTGGCGTGCAGATCGCGCTCGTGGTCGGCGACGGATTCGCCCAATCGGGCCTGTGCGGTATCGTCCCGCACGGCGTTACGGACGTCGTCCACGCTGTCGAAACGTGCCTGGGCGACGTGTCGATCACGCTGCTCGCCCCGGGCCGCCGCTTCCCGGTCAGCATCCCCGGCGGCTCGCTCGCGGTCCTCACGGGCCTGCTGGGTCGTCGCCAACTCGCGGCGGGCTTCCGCATCCGCTGACAGGGCCTCCCGGTGTCCGGCTTCCAGATCATCGATGAGAGAGGACAGGTCGGTCCGTTCCTGTCCGGGGTCGGTGGATTGGGTGACCCCTTCGATCTCGGCTCGCACGGCCCGGAGGCGCTCCTCGTCCGCGGTCACTTCCGCGATCCGTTCGCGCTGCTCGTTTCGTACTCGGTCGAGCTCGCTGCGCGTCGTCTGCTCGCTACGGCCCAGGTCGGTCAAGTGGAGTTCTGCCGTCTCAAGACGACCTTGGGCGTCCTCGAAGGAGCTGCGGGCAGTCGCGGTCGTCTCGATCTGTCGCTGAAACCAGGCCACGACGGCATCGTCGTCGACCGGCACGCTGCCGCCGATGGCCTCCCGGATGTCGGCTGTCAGTTGGCGGATGTCCGCACGCGCCTTGTCCATGGTGCTGTCCGCTTCGGTCAGCGCCTCCTGAGCGGCGCGCACGTCGCCTTGGGTCCCCACCAGCGCGTTGCGAGCGTCCTGCGCATCGTCGCGTGCGCGCCGCAGCGTGGTGCTGGCCTCGTCGCGGCCGGAGCGGGCGGCTGCGACGTCGGGGTGCAGATCGGCCGCCGGCGGATCTGCCACGAGTTGCGCACAGACCGGGCACGGGGCCCCCGTTGCCAATGATCCGCGCAAGTCGTTGGCCGCGTCCTGACGGTGGGCTGCGTGCAGTGCCTCCTCCGCAGCCTCCACGGATTGCTCCGCGTCGTGGAGGGCATCGTCTCTGTCTCGCGCTTGGCCCGTGAGCCGCCCGACTTCGACGGCCAGCCCATCCAGCGTCTTGCGCCGCCGCTCCTGTTCCGGCTTCGCATCCTGGAACTGCCTGCGGGCGATCGCGAGTTTCGTCGCCGTCTCGCGGACCTGATCGAGCGTGGCGTCGAGCTCGGCGTCGTACCCGATGGTGTCGAGCTCGGCGCGGGCTGTTCCCACGGAGGCCTGCTGTCGCGCGGCTTCATCCGCCAACTGCTCCAGGCGCTCGCGACCCTGTTCGAGCTCCTGATCGAGCTGTTCGATCCGGGTGCGTCTCCTGCCGACCTCGGTATCGAGCCTCGTGAGCTCGGGGATGCGTCCGAGTATCCGGTCGAGGTTCGCGAGGCGGTCACGCAGGGCGGGAGTCTCCTTCATCTGCTCCTGCGCCTGTGCCAACTCCCGCTCGCGTTCCTCGTGGACGCGCGCGGCCGCTTCATTCGCTTTCCGGGCGCCCATCGCCGCGCTCCTTGCGTGGTCGGCATCCCGCGCGGCCCGGTCGGCTCCCTCGATCAGCGGAATCAACGCTTCAGCCCGGCGTGCCGCCTCCAATTCCCGCCGTGCTTCGTCGATCTGCGGCGCGCTGCCGTGGAGCTCCGCCAGCCGTGCCTCGCTCTTCAGGAGCTCGAGCGTCTTCGCGTGTCGATCCCGGATCTCGATCAGCCGGGACTCGGCGGCTTCGCTCTCCTTGCGTCGCTCTTCGAGTTTCGTCGCCGCCTGCTGCAACTCACGCTGCAAGGCTGCCAGCGCCGCCTCGGAGACGCCGCCGTACTCCTCGCGGAGGCGTTGCTCCAGCGCGTCGAGCTCGTGCTTCTTTCGGGTCGACGTGTCCTGAGCGGCCTGTCGCATGCGCTCGTACACGTCGAGCCGCAGCAGCGTGCGCAGCATTTCGCGGCGTTTGCGCGGATCGGCCTTCAGGAACTTCGCGAATTCCCCTTGCGGAAGGATCACCGCCTGGGTGAACGCGTCGACGTCCAGGCCGAGCAGGCGCGTCACTTCCGCGGACGCCGGGCGGACCTGGTCGGCGAGGACGGTGTTGAAGTCCGTCCCGTCGTGCTCTTCCAGGCGGACGGCAGCCGCGCCCTTGCGGCGCAGCGCGCGGGCGACCCGGAATCGTCGCTTCCCGACCGCGAAGTCGAAGCGGACGCTCACACGCTCCCGTGCCGCCGAGATCATCTCCTTCAGGTCGTGCTTGCCGACGCGCGGGACCTCGCCGTACAGCGCGAACAGGATGGCGTCCAGAAGCGTCGACTTGCCCGCGCCGGTGGGACCGGAGATCGCGAACAGGTCCAGGCCGGAGAAGTCGATCTCCTGCTTCTCCTTGAAGCAGGTCAGTCCTTCGACGGTGAGCTGGATCGGGCGCATCGATCACGCGTCCTCGCGCCCCGAAACCGTCGCCTTCGGCTCCGCTTTCGGCCCATCCCCACCTTTCGCGTCGGAGCCTGTCGGCCTTCCCGCTGGCGCGGCAAGTCCGACAGACTCCTCGCGGGCCCGCTCATGAAGGTGCCCGAACGTGTCGAGAACCATCGGCTCGGGCTCCCGTTCGTGAGCGCGCCGGTGGTAGGCGGCATACAGCTCGGCCGCGGGCGCCCCGGCGTCGGGCCGGTCGCTGTCCGGTATCTCGGACTCGGGCAGGTCCACGCGTACGACCAGCGCGGTCGGCAGGAGCTCACGCGCCTTGCGGTTGATGTCCGGGTCCTTCTCGTCGAGCTTGACCGTGACCCGCAGCCAGGCGCCGTCACCGTTCGCGCCGGCATGGTCTTCCAACTCGTCCAGCGTCCCCTCGATGTCCCGCAGCGCCCGGCCGCCTTCGTACGGCACGTGCTCGACCCGCGCCGGGCGGCGTGGTGCGGCTTCGATGACCGCGAAGGTCTTCTCCTGGCCGACCTCGCCGAAGTCGAGCTGCAGCGGCGATCCGGCGTACCAGGCGGGCAGGATGCCGGCCACCTTCTGCGGCTTGTGGATGTGGCCGAGCGCGATGTAGGTCGCGGTCGGCGGAAGCGTCTGCGGCGTCGCGGCCCAGTCCTCGGACAGGTGGACGCGGCGCTCCGAGTCACCGAAGGCCGCTCCCTCCAGGTGCGTGTGGGCCATCAGCAGGTTCACGGCGTCGTCGCGGTACCCGGCGCAGAGGTTCTCCACCGCTCGCTGGAACAGGTGCGCGTAGCGGGTTCGCGCGGACGCCTCGTCCCCGGTCAGATCCAGGGCGGACACCCACATCCCGGGCGAGGCGAACGGCAGCGCCGCGACCACGGCCTGCTCGCCGCCGCGGGTTTCGTGCAGGAACGTCCCGCCGCGGCTCGCGCTCCGGGGGCGGCCGAGAATGTGCACGTTGGCGCCCGCCCCCAGCAGCGCGCGCGCGTCGAACCGAAGCGGATCGTCGTGATTGCCGGCGATCACGACGGTGCGGGCGCCGGCACGGCCGACACGAACCAGGAACTCGTTGACCAGGCGCTCCGAGTCGCCCGCCGGGTTACGGCTGTCGAACACGTCGCCGGAGTGGAGGACGAGGTCGATCGACTCCCGCTCGATGAAGCGGGCCAGGTTGTCGATGACCGCCTCCATCTCGTCCAGCCGCTGGATGCCCTTCCAGCGGCGGCCGACGTGCCAGTCGCTGGTGTGCACGATCCTCACGAGGAGATCCTCACGCGCGCAGGAACGGGTCTTCGTCCCCGGCGGCGTCCTTCACTTCGCTCTGGCGCGTCGCCCAGGAGGGGAACGGGAAGTTCAGCAGGATCGGGGTCGGCAGCTCCGGCTGGGTGACGATCATCGTGCCCGGTGACAGCATCGTGGCGCGCTTGCGGGCGACCTGGGTAAGGAAGCCGTACTCGCCCCGTTCCGCTTCGGCGGCGTCGAGGCGTCCGACCACCTTGAGCGCCGCGTTGGCCACCACCCGGCGTTCCACCTCGCTCGCGGTCTGCTGGGCGCCGAACAGCGAGACGCCGAGCGATCGGCCGCGCTCGGCGATGTCGAGCAGGACGTCCTGAATTGGACTCCAGCCGGAACGCGGCGCGTACTTGTTGAGCTCGTCGAGCACGACGAACACCAGCGGGCGGGCGGTGCCCTGCTGCTCCTTGTCCTGCAGCATCCGCTTGAGCAGGACGCCGACCACGAACATCTGCGCGGTCTGATGCAGCGTGTGGATGTCCACCACCGTGACCTGGTGCGCCTGCCAGTCGATGCGGTGGCGCACCGTCTCCCGGTCGCCGCGCACCAGGTGTCCCATGTGCTGCGCGGCGGCGTGCAGCCGCCGGCGGAAGGCGTCCAGCGTGCCGGACGCGGCGGCCGGCGCCATCTGGTCCAGCGCTTCGGTGTCGAGCAGCTCGATCAGGTCGTCGAAGCTGGCGAGGTGCGCCTCGTCCACGGTGATGCCCGGATCGTTCCGGTCGCCCGCGCGGGCGGCGCGCTCCAGCACGCGCTCGACCCGGTAGATCAGGAAGGAGAGCTGCGAGCGCGCGTCCTCGCCCTCCGCGAAGATGAAGCGCAGCAGGCGGTTGCGGGCGAACTCGCGGAGCGTCCACGCGTACGCCCGTACACCCTCGTGGCGGCTGCCGACCTCGGGGATGAGCACCTCGCCGTGGCGCCGGGTCGGGGCGAAGAAGCCGACGTCCTCGAACGGTCCCGCGTTCAGGCCGAGGGCGCGGTAGCTGGCCGCTGCATCCTCGTCGATCTTGGCGTTCGGCTTGTCCAGCCACAGCAGGTCCTCGCCCTTGACGTTGAAGATGATCGCACGCGCGTTGGCCGCGTCCCGACCCAGGGCGTCGGAGTGAAACAGCGAATAGAGGAGGAACGTGGCGTAGCTGGTCTTGGTGGCCACGCCGGAGATGCCGCTGATCGAGGCGTGCGCGCCCCGTTCGCCGTCGAGGAAGTCGAGGTTGGCGTAGACCGTCTCGCCGGCGCGCGTGCCGCCGATGGCGACCTTGCGCTCCATCCGGTCGATGAACAGGGCGCGCCGGAACTCCACTCCGCGGACGATGCGCACCTCGCTGCCGGGGTGCGGCGGGACGAACACCTCCGGGTCGATGCGGGTCACCTGCACATGCGCGGCGTAGGAGACGTCCACCGGCAGAATCCCTTCCGAGGCCCGGAACGCGTCCGAGTCGAACTGCGCGCCTTCGTAGCGCTTGCGGACCACGTCGACGATGCCGAAGAAGCTGACGCTCTCGCCGTCGACGACCGCCTCGACGGTCACCAGGTCGTCGAGCTGCAGGAAGCGCCCTTCGCTGACGCCGACCCAGAACTCGAGCGGACCGGCGTCCTCCGATCCGAGCACCACGCCGACCGGGGACTCCCAGCTTCGTTCACTCATGCGCGGCCTCCCGTGCCACCAGGGCTTCGATCCAGCGCCGGATCAGGCGCGCGTCGCCGAGACGGGCACGGAGTTGCTGTTCCAGCGCGCCGATGGGCAGGAGATTCTGCGGCGACCGCGGGTCCCTGGATCGTTGCGGCGCGACTCCGGGCAGCCAGGCGGTGGCGGCATCGGCCAGGTGGCGGGCCGCGTCGACGCCCGAGGACGCACCCACTTCCAGGCGGACCAGACCGTGCAGCTCGACGGCGCCGTGCGCGGGGTCGCCGAGGCGCTGGAACCAGGAGTACCGGGCGAACCCGGACCGGTCGCCGCGAATCGCGAACAGGGGCGTCCGGGAGCCCGCCGGGAGGGTCGCCATGAGCGGCAGGAACCGGCCCGGAAGGTAGAGGTCGTGCAGCCGCTTGATGTAGCCGACGGCCTGCTCCGGCCGCTCGGGCACGAAGCTGAGCGGGCCGTCGACGATGACCAGCGTGTCGGGGTCTGCGAGATCGGCGGCCAGGGCCGCTTCGGCGGTCCGCATCGAGTCCTGGATGTGCCGCAACGGCCCGTCCACCTCCGTCCTGGGGGTGCTCTCGGGCTGATACACCAGATCGTCGCGAACCTGCACGGGAGCCGGCAGGGGGAGTCCACCCCCCAGCACCATGGTCCGGGACACGCGGATCTCGCCGAAGTCGGCCGCCGAGTCACGCATGACGGCAGCGCCGACCGCATGGCTGCCGAAGCCGCCGAAGATCAGGGTCTCGTCCTGCCGGACCTGCACCCGGGCGTCGAGCCTGCGGACCCCGTCGACGAACACGACGCGGTCGCGAAACGAGCCGGGAGCCGGGGGCACGATCGCCTCCCATGCGTCATCGGGCACTTCGACCTCGTGGTCGACGTGCTCGCGCGGCCGATCGTTCCGGGACTCCAGCGGCGTCTGGTCCCCGTAGTCGACCTCCCACGGATCGATGCGGACGTGGTAGTCGCCGAAGACCCGTGACATGGCGGCGCCGGTCACGGGGCGCCGTGCACGGGCTCGTAGTGCTCGACCTCGGGAAACGGGTCGTAGAAGTGGTGCAGCAGCCTGCGCCACTCCTGGTACCGGTCGGAACCCCGGAAGCCGACGGTGTGGTCCTCCAGGGTGCGCCACGTCACCAGCAGGAGGTAGCGGCTGCGCTTCTCCAGGCACGTGCGGAGCTCGTGGGACACGTAGCCGTCCATGCTGGCAATGATTGCCTGCGCCTCGGCAAAGGCCGCCTCGAAGTCGGCCTCCAGGCCGGGCTTCACGTCCAGGATCGCGACCTCCAGCACCATGCCGGGCGGGTCAGGAGCGATAGGAGGGGTCTTCCCGGTCGAGGATCGCGCCCAGCTCCCGGAAGTGGTCCTGGCTCAGGTCGGGGTAGTCCCGCCACTGGAGCTCCGTCTTGGCGGCGACCCGATCGGAGACGGCGCGCACCTTCATGCCGGTCTGCAGGGCGATGAGGTACGTGCAGCAGGCGCGCTCGTAGTAGTAGAGGTCGTCGAACGCCTGCGCGACCGTCGGGCCGAACACCATCACGCCGTGGTGGCGCATGAGCAGGATCGGGTTGTCGCCGACCAGGCGTCCGACGCGCTCGGCCTCGTCGTCCAGGCCCATGCCGTCGAACTGGTCGTCGATGGTCACCCGCCCCCAGAAGCGCATCGCGTTCTGCTCGACCGGCGGCAGCGTGGGGTCGTCCAGGCATGCCAGCGCCGTGGCGTACTTCGAGTGCACGTGCAAGACGCAGCGGGCGCCCGGCACGTTGCGGTGGATGCTGCCGTGCAGGGCCCAGGCGGTCGGGTCGGGCGCGTCCGGGCGCTCCATGGTCGTCGGGTCGCCCGCATCGAGGAGCAGCAGCTCGCTGGCCCTGACGCGCGAGAAGTGGCGGCCGCGCGGGTTCATCAGGAACTTCGTGCCGGCATCGTCGACCGCCAGGCTGAAGTGATTTGCGACCGATTCGTGCAGGTCGTAGCGTGCCGCCCATCGGAACGCGCACGCCAGGGCGATGCGCTCCTCGGCGAAGTCCATGCCCGGGTTGCCGTCGACCGCCGGCTCGGTGGCGATGACCTGGGTTTGTGCCATGGCGGCCACGGTACCTTCCGCCGCTTGTCCCGGCAACGGCGCGGGACCTATGATCTGTGGGGCCAGGAGGGGGCAGCGATGGGAACGCGGCAGACGGCACGGCCGAAGCAGCGCCTGATGTACATCCACGCGCAGACGCCCAACATCCTGTCGCCGATCCTGGGCTTCACGATCTACGAGCCGGTGCCCGGCTTCGCGGTCGAGTTGCAGGTCGATCCGCCGCCGTGTCCGTACGAATCCGTGCACGACGCGGTGTGCGACGGCTGGCAGGTCGTGCAGTTCCCGCTGCACCAGGCCGACTACGACGACGACGACCTGGACATGGTCGGCTACGAGTTCGTGCTGCAGAAGATGGAGGTGGTCGAATGAGCACGATCGCGACGGCGCCGCCGGACACGCTCCTGGACGACCGGGCGGTGGTCGACTTCATCATCCGCGGCCATCTCCTGCTGGAGCTGGACCTGCCGGCCGGCGTAAACAAGCGGATCGCCGCGACGCTGGACGGCATGGACGGCAACCCGGGTGACGCCATCACCGACGCGGTCCCGGAGCTCCACCAGGTGCTGGACCATCCGCTGGTGCATGGCGCGCTGACCAGCCTGGCGGGAGAGGACTACCAGGTCATGGCGCACCGCCACTGGCACTGCAAGGAGCCCGGCACCGCGTACATGCACTGGCACCAGGACGGCAAGAACCGGCGTGGCGTCGGCCTGGACCGGTTCCTGGGGCTCTACTATCCCGCCGACGTCACCGCCGACATGGGGCCGACGATCATCGTGCCCGGCACCCACTTCCGCAACGCGCCCACCGACCGCATGCGCACCTACACCAACATCCGCGGCCAGGTGCCGCTGGTGGTGAAGGCGGGCACCTTCGCGCTGACCCACTACGACCTGTGGCACGGCACAGCCGCCAACCGCTCCGGCCGCCGCCGGCACATGGTCAAGTTCCTGTTCAACCGCACCCGGCCCAACGAGCGGCCGACCTGGAACCACGACCCGGAGGCCATGAACGGACTGCGGGACTGGAACCGGCGCTCCGCGTCCGAGCAGCCGCTCGACATGCTGACGTTCACCAACCCGCTGAACGTGTCGCAGACCGACCACTACAAGGAGGTCGCCAGGCGGCGCGCCGTCTGGGACGAGCTCTCGGGGGCGGCGTCACCGTGAGCGGCACCGGCGTTCGTGCCGGGCCCCTGCTGGGCGCGGTCGCGGTCGCGGCCGCGCTGACGGTCGCCGGGCTGGGGCTGGGCATGCTGATCGCCCGCCACACGCAGCGCGTGCCGGTGGAGCCTGACGCCCCGCAGCCGTGGGCGGATTCCGCTCCGGCGCAGCCGGTGCAGTGGACGGAAGGCGTCGCAGGCGGGCGCTACTACTCGGCCGACGAGCGCAACAACATCGCCATCTACGACGCCCTCAACGAGGGGGTGGTCAACGTCTCGGCCGAGGGCAGCGTGGTCTTCCGCTATCGCCCCATTCCCCGCTCCGACTCGGGCTCCGGCGTGATCATCGACGCCGACGGCCACGTGCTGACCAGCCACCACGTGATCCGCAACGCCACCCGCCTGACGGTCACGCTGTGGGACGGCAGCGAGCACGATGCGGCGCTCGTCGGCGCCGATTCCGAGAACGACCTGGCGGTGATCCGCTTCGAGCCGGGCGGCACGCCGCTGACGGTCATCCCGTTCGGGGACTCGACCGACCTGCGGGTCGGCCAGAAGGTGCTGGCGATCGGCAACCCGTTCGGCCAGGATCGGTCGCTGACCACCGGCATCGTCTCCGGACTGGGCCGGCCGGTGGAGACGGACGACGGCCGCATCATCCAGCAGATGATCCAGACCGACGCCTCCATCAATCCCGGCAACTCCGGCGGGCCGCTGCTGGACGCCGGCGGCCTCATGATCGGCATCAACACCATGATCTTCTCGCCCACCGGCGCATCGGTCGGCATCGGCTTCGCCGTCCCGATCGCCACCGCCCGCCGCGTGCTGCCCGAGCTCCTGGAGACCGGTACGGTGCGGCGCGGCTGGATAGACATCCGCGGCGTGCCGATCTCGGCGCGCCTGGCGCGGGCGCTGGACCTGACGCGCCGCGACGGGTTGCTGGTGCACGTGGTCGAGCCCGACTCGCCCGCGGCTCAGGCCGGCCTGCGCGGCGGCACCGAACCCGTACGCTGGGGCCAACGGGTGTTCTATGCCGGCGGCGACATCATCGTCGAGGTGGACGGTCACCAGGTCAGCGGCTATCGCGAGCTGCTGGCCGCGCTGGAGGACAACAAGCCGGGCGAGACGGTGACGGTGGTCGTGGAGCGTGACGGCCGCCTGCGGGAGCTGTCGGTCACGTTGAGTGAACGCTCTCGTGAGTGACGATCGCCTGAGTAGAGGCGCGCCGTACCCCTGCGAGCCGCGGAAGTCCGTCACGTTGAGCGAACGATCCCGGTGAACCGGTTCGCCGTCCACGCGCCGTTCCAGCCGGCCGGCGATCAGCAACACGCCACCGAAGCGATCGTCGCCGGCCTGTCCGGCGACAGCCGCTTCCACACCCTCAAGGGCGTCACCGGTTCGGGCAAGACCTTCACGATGGCCAAGATCGTGGAGGCGCTGCAGCGGCCGACGCTGGTCCTCTCGCACAACAAGACGCTGGCCGCGCAGCTCTTCCGCGAGTTCAAGGACTTCTTCCCCGAGAACGCGGTCGAGTACTTCGTCTCCTACTACGACTACTACCAGCCGGAGGCGTACGTCGCCTCCCGCGACCTCTACATCGAGAAGGACGCGTCGATCAACGACGAGATCGAGCGCATGCGCCTGTCTGCCACCACCTCCCTGGTCGAGCGCCGCGACACGATCGTCGTCGCCACCGTGTCGTGCATCTACGGGCTGGGCAACCCGCGCGATTTCCGCGAGATGCGCCTGCAGGTGCGCCTGGGTGACACCGTGGACCTGCGCGGGGTGCTGCGCGACCTGGTCGCCGTGCAGTACGAGCGCAACGATGCCGTGCTGGCCCCGTCCACCTTCCGGGTGCGCGGCGACGTGCTGGAGATCTTTCCCTCCTACTCCGAGCAGGCGGTCCGCATCGAGTTCTTCGGCGACGAGGTGGAGCGCATCCGCCGGGTCGATCCGCTGAACGGCACCGCGCTCGGCGAGCTGGACTACTGCGCCATCTATCCGGCCAAGCACTTCGTCACGCCGCAGGAGCGCATCCGGGCCGCCACCGCGCAGATCCGCGACGAGCTGCAGGAGCGGCTGGCCGAGCTGCGCGCCGCCGACCGCATGGTGGAAGCGCAGCGCCTCTCGACCCGCACCGAGTACGACCTGGAGATGTTGCAGGAGATGGGCTACTGCCCCGGCATCGAGAACTACTCCCGGCACCTGAGCGGCCGCGAGCCCGGCGAGCGGCCGGGCGTCCTGATCGACTTTCTGCCCGAGGGCTTCCTGACCATCGTCGACGAGTCGCACGCGACGCTGCCGCAGCTCCGCGGCATGTTCGAGGGGGACCGCTCGCGCAAGCAGGCGCTGGTCGAGCACGGCTTCCGCCTGCCGTCGGCGCTCGACAACCGCCCGCTCACCTACGACGAGTTCGAGGCGCTGGTCGGCCGCGTGCTGTTCGTCTCCGCCACCCCCGGGCCGCTGGAGCTGAAGCTCTCCGATCGCGTCGCCGAGCAGGTCATCCGGCCGACCGGGCTGCTCGACCCCGAGATCCACGTCCGGCCGAGCGAGGGCCAGATCGACGACCTGTACGGGGAGATCCGCGCCCGTGTCGATGCCGGCGAGCGCTGCCTGGTCACCACCCTCACCAAGCGCATGTCGGAGGACCTGTCGTCGTACTTGGCGGAGATCGGGCTGCGCGTGCGGTATCTCCACTCCGAGGTGGAGACGGTGGAGCGGGTCGAGCTGCTGCGCGACCTGCGCGCCGGCGAGTACGACGTGCTGGTCGGCGTGAACCTGCTGCGCGAGGGGCTGGACCTGCCCGAGGTGTCGCTGATCGCGATCCTGGACGCCGACAAGATCGGATTCCTGCGCTCCGCGACCTCGCTGATCCAGATCATCGGCCGCGCCGCCCGCCACGTGAACGGCACCGTGCTGATGTACGCGGACGCCGAGTCGGAGGCGATGCGCGAGGCGATCGCGGAGACCGAACGGCGCCGCGCCATCCAGACGGACCACAACCGCCGCCACGGCATCACGCCGACCAGCGTCAGGAAGGAGGTCCAGCAGCTCCTGGTGCGCAAGTCGGAAGAGAAGCGCGATGCCGCCGCGCGCGACCTGGAGATCCACCGGGGCGAGTACGACGTGGAGGTTCCCGAGCAGCGGGACGACCTGATCCGGACGCTGGAGCGGGAGATGCTGAAGCTGGCCGAGGAGCTGGAGTTCGAACGGGCCGCCGTGCTGCGCGACGAGATCGATCGCCTCAAGGACGGCGGGCCCGCGAGGCAGCGGCAGGCGGAGGCGGGCGCGGGGCGCGCCGGGTCCGGCGGGCGCCGGCGCCGCGGGTCGCGACGATGAGCATGCGCCCGGCGGGCGTGGCGGCGTTGTTGTTGTCTCTGACCCTCGGGCTCGGCGCGTGCGGATCGCCGAAGATCGAGCCGGCGCTGGTGCTGCCGCCGACGCCCGTGCTGGCGATGTCCATCCGATGGGCGGTGGTCGACGTGGACGGCCTGCGGCTGCGGGAAAAGCCGGATCAGACCGGACGCATCCTGCTGTCGCTGACGGAGGGAGCCCGCGTGGAGATCCTCGCGCGGACGCCCGATGCGATGGAGATCAACGGGCAGACCGACTACTGGTACCAAGTCAACCACAACGGCCTGCGCGGCTGGACGTTCGGGGCCTTCCTTACCGAGGTGTCCGGCCTCACCGAAGGGAGTGCGCACGCGGAGACGGGCTCTGCCGGAAGCGATCGTTGAACATTCCGTTCGCTGAGGTTCCGTTCGATGAGGTTGTCGCCTGGCTTCGCATCTGGGCGGTGCCGCCGCTCATGGGTGCGGCTATCGGCTACGCGACGAACTTCGTGGCGATCCGGATGCTCTTTCGACCGCTGACCCGCAAGCGCGTCCTCGGCATCCCGGTGCCGCTGACACCGGGAGTGATCCCCCGTCAGCGGGGACAGCTCGCGCGGAGCATCGCCAGCGTGGTGTCGCGCGAGCTGCTCACGCCGGACGCGATCCGTGCTCATCTGCAACGGCCCGAGTTCACCGCGCGCCTGCGCGTTCAGCTTGCGTCGCTCTCAGGTGAGCTGCTCGCCATGCCGGTGCGGAAGCTGGCGGGCGCGGTGCAGGGCGCTCGGCCGCAGATCGAGCAGGGGCTGGCGGCGCTGCTGCACCGGCTGTTCGGCTCGCGCGGCTTCATCTACGCGCTGCGGGGACTGGTCGGGCGCGCGGTGGAGAGCGCCGGCGGCCAGCGCCTGAGCGAGGTGGCGGATGACCTTACGTTGTCGGCCTTCGTGAGCGGCCGACTCGTTCCCAGGCTGGCCGAGCCGGAGGTGGGACGGCAGATCGGCCGCGCCGTCTCAGGCGTCGCCGAGCGGCCGCAGGCGACGGTCGGCGATCTGCTGCCGCCGGCCGTCGCGGAACGTGTGGCCGCCATGCTGCCTGCGATCGTGCCGTCGCTGATGCGCGAGCTGGTCCGGTGGTTGCGGCGGCCCGCCATGCGCGGCGAGCTGGAGACGCGTGGGAGGCTGCTGCTGCGCGACATCCTGGATCGGCTCAACCTGATGCAGAAGCTGTTCATCGGGGCCGCGCAGTACGACCGCACGCTCGCCGAACGCATGCCGGAGATCGTCGACGACGCGCTGCGCCAACTGGAGCACACCGCCGACGACCCGGAGGTGCTGGCGCACATGCAAGAGTCGCTCCGCGAGTGGCTGGCATCGGCCCGCGAGCGGCCCCTGGCCGACGTGCTCCCGGATGCGGCCGAGCAGCGGATCGGCGAGCTGTGGGGGGCCGCGGCCGCGGGACCGGTCGCTGCGCTCATCGACGCCGTGCTGCAGCGGTTCCTGGAGGA
Organism: Spirochaetia bacterium; assembly: GCA_965208175.1. Classification (GTDB taxonomy): domain Bacteria; phylum Spirochaetota; class Spirochaetia; order SZUA-6; family Bin103; genus CATQHW01. The sequence continues at coordinate 265,388 of CBDBOG010000004.1, forward strand.
GCACGGACAGACGCCGATCGCCGAGCTCGCGGCCCGCTTCCTCGGCGTGTCGGCGAGCGATACGGTGGACGAGATCTCGCAACGGTTGCTGCGCTACCTGTCCGACGAGCGGACCGCCCGGTCGGTCGCGGCGCAGATCGCGGGCGCCATCGACCGGCTGGCCGACTCCGGGGACGTGACCCTGGCGGAGTTGCTTGCCCTCGACGCGGGCGCCAAGGCCGCCCTGGACGACGCCGTTGCCAGCCGCGCGGAGCGCCTGCTGGTGGAGCAGGTGCCGGCGATGGTGGCCGCGCTGGACGTGGAGCGGCTGGTGATCGACCGGATCGATCGCCTTGAGGTGCGCGACGTGGAGCGCATCCTGCTGACCGTCATCGCCAGGCACCTGAAGTGGATCAACCTGTTCGGCGCGTTGATCGGGTCGCTGATCGGGCTGTCGCAGCTAGCCTTGCGCGGCGCCGGCGCCGCCGGCGCCGGCCTCTGAGCCGGTGCCGCTCCCCGGCCGGGCGACCGCGGCCGCTCTGGCGACGATCCAGTCCTGCATGGCGGCCAGGCGGCTGCGCAGCGACGCCTCCACGAAGCGCTCGAGGACGTTCGGCGCCTGCGCGGCTACCAGTCCGTACACCGTCCACGCCCCGGTGCCGCCGGTTTCCGGGTCCGCGGCGGGCTGCCCGGTGCCTGACGAACCTGAGCGGGCGATCAGCAGCGCGATCAGCAGCCGATCCGAGTCGATCAGACGGATCCTCAGGACGCTGAGCGGCAGCGGGTTGCTGACGATCAGCAGGATGGCGTCGTCCGCGGTGCGGTACTCCAGCCGGTATGGCGCCCTGCCGAAGGAGGCGTCGTCGACCAGCGCGAACGCCTCGCCGCGGCCGCCGGCTGCCGGGACCGGGTCGGGCAGGGCGGCGCCGTGGGTGTCGATGGCATGCGCGGTCTTGAACAACACCCGCTCGCCCCGGTGCAGGACCGAGAAGTACCGGATGCCCTGCAGGGTGCTGATCGCGTGCAGCGCCTCGTACAGGTCGGCGGTCGTGGCGCCGTTGGCCGGCAGCTCACCACGGGACTCGAACGCATGGCTGGGGAGGAGCGCGGCGAACCGTTCGTGCACTTCCCGGCCGAGCGCGGTGTCGGCCGGCATGCAGGCGAGCGCGCCATCCGCGCGCTGCACGGCGGGGAACTCCCGTCCGTCGTCGGCGACCATCCGGCCCGACGGGAGACACGCCGAGGCCGGGTCCGCCCCGATGACGGCCGGCAGCAGCAGGCAGAGCGCCGTGCCCAGAAGCACTCGGCGCGGGCGGCGGTGGGGGAACGGACGATGCGGGCGGAGACGGTAGCGGGCGCTACGGTAGCGCTGGCCGGCGGCGGCACCGCCGGGCACGTCAATCCGGGCCTGGAGGTGGCGCGGATGCTGCGCGCGCACGGCCTGCACGTGTTCTGGCTCGGCACCCACGGCGCCCTGGAGGCGCGGCTGGTGCGTGCGGCCGGCATCGAGTTCCATGCGCTCCCCGCGGGTAAGTTGCGACGGTATGCCTCGCTGCGCAACGTCACCGACATCGGACGCACCGGCGCGGGCGTCCTGGGCGCGGTGCGGATCCTGCGCCGCGAGCGGGCCGGCGTGCTGTTCGCCAAGGGCGGCTTCGCCAGCGTGCCGCCGGCGGCGGCTGCGGCCCTGCTCGGCATCCCGGTCGTCACCCACGAGTCGGACAGCACGGCCGGTCTGGCGACGTGGATCATCTCGCTGGTCGCCAGGCGGGTGCTGCTGTCCTGGCCGTCGTCGTCCGCCACGCTGCCGTTGCCCGCGCGCGCCCGGCTCACGGGTTTGCCGGTGCGCACCGAGATGCGCGCGGGCGACCCGGGGCGCGGGCGGCGGTATCTTGGGGTTGGAGACCGGACCCGGATCATGCTGGTAGTCGGGGGCAGCCTGGGCGCGGCAACGCTGAATCACATGGTCGGCGAAGCAAGGGCGGAGCTGACACGCGACTGGATGGTCGTCCACCAGACCGGCGGGCAGAACGGCGGGCAGGCCGTGGACGACCCGGGCTACCGCGCGCAGCCCTACTTCGATGAGGAGTTTCCCGACGTGCTGGCGGCCGCGGACGTCGTCGTGAGCCGAGCCGGGGCGACTTCCCTTGCCGAGTTCGCGGCGACCGGGACGGCCGCCGTGCTGGTGCCGCTGCCGCGGTCCTCGAGCCGGGGCGAACAGATCGTCAACGCCCGCTTGCTGGCGGACGCGGGCGCGGCCCTGGTCCTGCAGCCCGGTGCGCAGACCGCGTCCGGGCTGGTGCGGTGCGCGCGCCGCCTGGCGGACGATCGGCTCCGCGCCCGCATGTCAGCCGCGATACGCTCGCTGGATCGGCCGGGCGCCACCGCCGAGGTCGTCCGGCACACGCTGCGGGCGGCCGGGCTGGCGTTGCCCGGCCTGCAGTACCGGATCACGGAGTGATCGAGGATCACCGAGTGATGAGGGCATGACCGAGTTCCTGCAGGACCTCCGCGATCAGATTCCGGTCTTCATGGACCGGCTGGCCGTCGTCCTGGCCGGGCTGGGTACCCTGGACGTGGTGCTGATCCTGGTCACCCTGATCCTGGCGATCCGCGCCGCGACCCGCGGCTTCGTGGCGGAGGCGTTCGGCGTCGCCGCGGTGGTCGCCGGCATCGCCGTGGCCGCCGTCCTGGTGGTGCCGGCCAGCGCCTACGTCGACGTCGCTACCGGCAGTGAATCGTTCTGGAACAAGGTGGTCGCCTTCCTGGTGCTGTTTCTCATCACCTACCTGGTGCTCAAGCTCCTCGAGCACATTCTCCAGCGCGTATCGCGGACCCTGCGCCTGCAACAGCTCGACCACCTGTTCGGCCTGGCGCTAGGCGTCGCCGAAGGGGCGGTGATCGGCGCCCTGGCGATCGCCGGGATGCACGCTCAGCCGTGGTTCCCCGAGGCCGCCGGCTTGCTCGAGGCGAGCGTGGCAGCGCAGTTCGCCGAGCAGACGCTCGGCATCGGCCCGCCCGCGACCGGGAGCCCAGCCGATGTTCGCTGACCTGATCGGCCACGCAGGCACCGCCGACCGCCTGCGCCGGGCGGTGAGGGAGGGAACACTGGCGCCGGCGGTGCTGTTCGAAGGGCCGCCGGCGGCCGGCAAGCTGACCGCGGCGCTGGAGCTGGGGCGCGTGCTGAACTGCCGGTCGGACGGCGAGCCGGGCTGTCGCTGCCCGTCGTGCGGGAGCCACCGGGCGGGTCAGGACCCGCACGTCCTGATGCTGGGAGGGCGCGACTTCGCCGCGGAGATCGCCGCCGCCGCGGCGGCGCTCGCCAGGTCCGACACGGCCGCGACGCGGGCGCTGTTCGTGCGCTCGGTGCGGACCTTGACCCGCCGCTTCGACGAGCTGCTGTGGGCCGGCTCCGAGCCGCGGCTGCGACGGCTGCGCCCGCGGGTGGCGGAGCTGGAGGAGCGGCTGGAGGCGCTGCGCACCGACGGCACGGCGGAGGTGGCCGGCGACCTGGCGCGCAGCGCGAACCTGGAGGCGGTGTCCGTGAACGCCGTGCGCGCGATCGAGACCTGGGCGCGGGTGGCGACGCCCGGCGTCAAGGTGATCATCGTGGAGGTACGGCGCTGGCTGCCGGAGCCGGCCTCCAACGCCTTGCTGCGCACGGTGGAAGAACCGCCGGCCCGCACGCACTTCATCTTCACCGCGCCGTCGCCACAGGCATTGATCCCGACCCTGCTGTCGCGGCTGTCCCGCTACCGGTTCGCGGAGCGCAGCGCGGCCGAGCAGCGCCGCGTGATCGGGGAGGTGTTCGGCGACCCGGAGGCGGACGCCGCGTCGGTGGCCGACTACCTGGCCGGCCGGCGTGCGGCCGGCACATCAGCGGCTGGCACATCCGCGGCCGGCGCAGCCGACCTGCAGCGCGCGGCGGCGCTGTTCTGCGATACTGCCCTGGCCGGCGGCGCCTGGGATGACGCCGGCATCGCCGTGCCGGCCGACCGCGATGAAAGCTTCGCGTTCCTGCAGTCCTGTGCCGAGCACCTGCGTTCCCTGCTCAGGTCGCCCGAACGCGTCGCCGAGGTGCAGCGCATCGAGCGCTGGTACCGGTTCCTCGATGACGCGGCATGGAGGGTGAAGACGATGAACATGAACCCCGAGGCCACCGTCGCCGACATCGCCCGCGGCATGGCCGCCGGCGGCGAACCGCCGATGAGGCGCACATGAGCCGCTTCTACCAGAAGGCGATCGAGCGGCTCGACCGCCTGGACCCGATGCAGGCCGGCACGCTGCTGCGCGGCCTGTCGGCGGAGAACGACCTGCTGGCCATGGTCCTGGAGGCAATGACCGAAGGCATCATCGTCCTCGACGAGGCGCACGGCATCCGCCTGATCAACAAGGCGGTGGAGCGCATGCTGCCGTTCGTCGACGACGAGCTGACCGGCCGCGCGGTCTGGCAGGTCGTCGACGACGAGCAGGTGGCGGAGTTCCTGCGCGACACGCTGATCGGCTCCGACCGGGTCCTGGACGGCGAGTTCACGCTGGAAGGCGCGCACGCGGCGACACTGGAGATCACCATCGTTCCCCTGGTGCGCGACCGCCGCATCGACGGCAGCCTCGTGCACGTGGACGACATCACCGAGCGCCGCTCGGAAGAGGCGAGGCTGCGGCGGGCGGAAAGCCTGGCGTCGATGACGACGCTGGCGGCCGGCGTCGCGCACGAGATCCGCAACCCGCTCACGTCCATGAGCATCCACCTGCAGCTCATCCAGCGATCGCTGGGCGGCGGCCAGGAAGTGCCGGCCGAGATCGACGAGAGCCTGAGCACGATGACCGAGGAGATTCAGCGCCTCAACAAGATCGTCGTCGACTTCCTGTTCGCCGTGCGGCCGATGAACTCGGAGTTGCGCGAGGGGGACATCAACGACGTCCTGCATCCGCTGCTGGCGTTCCTGCGCCCGGAGCTGAGCGCGAGCGGCATCGAGGTCGTCGAGAAGCTGGCGTCGCGGCTGCCGCCCGCCCATATCGACGAGCGGCTGCTGCGCGAGGCGCTTCTGAACATCGTCAAGAACGCCAAGGCGGCGATGCCGGCCGGCGGGACGCTCACCGTGGGCACGATGCTGGACGGCGAGCGCATCTGCATCACCGTGCAGGACAACGGCACCGGCATTCCCGACGACATCGCCGACAAGATCTTCGAACCGTATTTCACGACGCGCGAGTTCGGGTCCGGACTCGGTCTGACGCTCACCTACAAGATCATCAAGGAGCACGCCGGCGACATCGAAGTGTCCTCCAGGCCCGGCGCCGGTACGACGTTCCGGGTCTGCATTCCGGTCTCGCCCCGCGCCCGGCGTATGGTGGAGTATCAGGCGGTCGCGAAATGAAAGCCACGATCCTGGTCGTCGACGACGAGCGGAACATCCGCGAAGGGCTGCGCAGGGCGCTGGAGTTCGACGGTCACGCGGTGATGACGGCGGCGGACGGCAGGGAGGCGCTGAGCGTGCTGGCCAACGAGGAGATCGACCTCGTGATCGCCGATCTGCGCATGCCGCGCCTGTCCGGCGACCAGCTTCTCAAGCAGGTCGCCGAACGCCACCCGACCGTGCGGGTGATCATCCTCACCGGCCACGCGACCGTGGAGGTCGCCGTGCAGGCGATGCGCGACGGCGCCTACGACTTCCTGGAGAAGCCGGTCAACCTGGAGCGGCTGGGCCTGCTGGTCGAGCGCGCGCTGGCCGAGCGCAAGCTGACGCTTTCCAACCGCGAGCTGCGCCGCGAGCTGGAGCGGCAGGAGGCGTCGCGCGACCTGCTCGGAAACACCGCCGCCATGCACCGGGTGTTCGAGATGATCGAGCAGGTGGCGCCCAGCCGCGCCTCGGTGTTGATCACGGGCGAGAGCGGCGCCGGCAAGGAGGTGGTGGCGGAGGCGATCCACCGCCTGTCGCCGCGGGCGGAGCAGCCGCTGATCAAGGTGCACTGCGCGGCCCTGGCGGAGACCCTCCTGGAGAGCGAGCTGTTCGGCCACGAGAAGGGCGCCTTCACCGGGGCCGCCGGCCTCAAGCGGGGGCGTTTCGAGCTGGCGCACACCGGCACCATCTTCCTGGACGAGATCGGTGAGATCAGCCCGGCCGTGCAGATCAAGCTGCTGCGTGTCCTGCAGGACCGGGCGTTCGAGCGCGTCGGCGGCGAGCAGACGATCGAGGCGGACGTGCGCGTCATCGCCGCCACCAACCGCGACCTGGCGGCGGAGACCGCCGCCGGCCGGTTCCGGGACGACCTGTTCTATCGGTTGAACGTGGTGAACATCCGCGTGCCGCCGCTGCGCGAGCGGCGCGAGGACATCCCGATCCTGGCGGCCGCGCTGCTGAAGAACCTGGCGGCCGAGAACGGCAAGGAGATCGAGGGCTTCGACGCGGATGCCAACCAGCGGCTTTGGGACTACGAATGGCCCGGTAACGTCCGGGAGCTGCAGAACGCCATCGAGAGCGCTGTGGTGATGACTCGCGGATTCGTGATCACCGCGGCCGACCTGCCGCCGCACGTTCGCGAAGACGCGACGAACGCGTTCGTGCGGACGGCGGCCGGCAGCGCCGCCCGGTTGATCCCGGGCCAACCCGATCAGCCGGCGGGCGATGCGTACGTGCGCCTGCCGATCGGCAGCACCGTGGAGGACGCCGAGCGTGAGATGATCCGCTACACGCTCGCAGCCCACCGGGGCAACAAGACCAAGGCCGCCGCGGTGCTCGGCATCGGCCGCAAGACCCTGCACCGCAAGCTGGCCGAGTACGGGATCGAAGCCGAGCCGTAGGACGGCCCCGGCCGGCGGTTACGAGGCTTCGGATGCCTCGCGGATGCGGTTGAAGGATGCGTTGAGCTTCGCGGAGATCTGGGTCGCGACCCGTTGCCGCTCCGGATCGTCGGCGTAGCGGTCGGGATGGTAGGTGCGCATCAGCCGCCGGTATGCCTGCTTGACCGTGGCGAAGTCGGTGCCCGGCTCCAGCTCCAGGTTGCGGTAGTCCTGTGCGGCCGCCTGCGGCCGTTGCCGGTACCCGGCCGATCCCCCCGCGCCGCCCGTGCCGGCTGCGCCATCGTCGCCACGGGGGCGCTCCGCGCCGGTGCGCAGATACTCCTCCAGCTCCTCCCACGCCTCGGAGTAGAACCTGTCCGTCCTCCGCCGGTCCGAGTCTGCGTCGGGCTTCAGGAGCGTCTTGATGACCCGCTCGACGCGAGAGAAGAACGCATCCATCCCCGAGCCGTGCATGTCTGTGCCTTCCACCTGCCGGATCGATCCTATCGGGGTGCCGGGCCGCGGACAACGTCCGCGAACGGACAGCACGGACTCAGGCACGAAAAAAGCCCGCTCCCCGAAAGAAGCGGGCCTTGGCGCGTGCAGGGCCGCGCGGTTAGCAGCCGCGCGGGCTAGCTGACGACCGCGAGCACGTCGGCGGCCTTGATGATGAGCTGTTCCTCACCCTCCACCTTGATCGTGGTCCCGGCGTACTTGTCGTAGATGATCTTGTCGTCCGTCTTGACCTTGATCTCTTCGTCGTCGCCGATTGCCAGCACGACCCCTTCCTGAGTCTTTTCCTGGGCGGTCTCCGGAATGTAGATACCGCCCGAGGTCTGCGTCTCCGCGTCGACAGTCTTGACCAGGATTCTGTCACCGATGGGCTGAATCTTCATGAATTCCTCGCTGTATTGATGAGTGGTGTAGCGCCGGCCGGGGCCGCAGCGCGTTGTGATTGTGATCGCTGCCGAATATACGGACGCCCCTCGGGAGCGTCAAGACCGATCGAGGGATTGCGCCTGCCCCGCCGGTGCAGGGTAAATCTGACACGAACTGATGCCGATTACTTGGACAAGCGGGTCATTGTGACCCATGGGGCTGTCGTGCCGATCGACCGTCTTGACCGCAAAGATCGTGCCTGCAAACAAATAACCATTTCAGGACGAACCGCTCGAATTGGCACGCATCTTGCTCCAATGGTGACGAGGTAAGAGAAGATGGCAAGAGAGACATCCAGCGATGACAGCGTTCTCGCGCGATACCTGCGCGAGATCAATCGCATTCCGCTGCTCACCAGAGAAGAGGAAGAGCACCTGGCCCGCAAGGTTGCGGCGGGCGACAATGACGCCAAGGAAGCGCTGGCGCGCGCCAACCTCCGGTTCGTGGTGAACGTCGCCAAGCGGTACCAGAATCAGGGCCTGCCGCTGCTGGACCTGATCAGCGAAGGGAACATCGGACTCCTGCACGCGATCGACCGATTCGACGTGGACAAGGGCTATCACTTCATCTCCTACGCCGTATGGTGGATCAAGCAGGCGATCCTGAAGGCAGTGTGCGAGCAGTCCCGCCTGATCCGGCTCCCGCTGAACCGCGCCAACGAGCTGGTGCAGATCGACCGCGCGCGCAAGGAAGTGCAGAGCGAGACCGGCAAGGAAGGGACGGCCGAGCAGATCGGCAAGCGTCTGCAACTCAAGCCGGAGCTGGTCGAGGAGCTGACCTCGATCTCCCGCGAGCTGGTTTCGCTCGACGCGCCGATGTACGCCGACTCCGAATCCGCCAACCGGTCGGAGTTCGTCGAGGATCCGAGGGGCGAAGCCCCGGACGACAGCACCCTGATGCGGTCCCTGCGCGAGGACATCGCCACGGTGCTGCGCTCGCTCACCAACCGTGAGGCCGACATCATCAAGCACCGCTTCGGGCTGGAGGGGCGCCGGCCGCTCTCCCTGAAGGAGATCGGGCTGCGCTACCACCTGACCAAGGAGCGCATCCGCCAGATCGAGAAGAAGGCGCTGCGCCAGCTTCGCCATCCTTCCCGCGCGCAATACCTGGAAGCTTACGTAGCGTAGTGGGGGTAAAGGCGTAGTAGTCACGGCCGGAGGTCACCATCTCGACGCTGGCAGCAACGTGCGGCCTCACGTCTGCCACTCTGCGCGCGCCCGATACCTGGAAGCCTACGTGACCTGAGTGACGAGATGCGGCGCCAAGGGTGCCGCATCTCGTCTTCAACGAAAGAGTTGCACTGGGGAGACCTCTGCGGCTCCGTTCTTCCATCCTTCACCTTGAGGGTCGCTCAACGAGTGGAGGTAGCCTCTCCTCTCTGGTCCGAGCGCCTGTCGCACTCGGCTCCCGTTGAGCGCCTCGTCCAGGCTTCCCGGATCTGCATCAGCGGGATCATGTAGACTTGCATCGACTCCATGGCAACAGTGGTGACTGGGGACTCACTGAGCCAGCCGGCCCAGGCCGTCCAGGTCGCTGGTGAACGTGGAGCCGCTACAGATCGGCGCACTGCCGAGGTCGTCGAGTGCCACCGAGTACACTCGGAGGAGCACCTGTCCGAGCTTGTGGAATCGAGATGGGGGTGATGACCCAGAGTCAATCCGCGACATCGGGTTCGTTCCCGTGTAGCGCAGCGCTCGTACGAGGGGTCTACCTTGACTACAACGGTTCGGCGCCACTTGATCCTCGAGTCGCGGAGACCATGCTGCCGGTCTTCACGGAAGAGACAGGTAATGCCTCCTCGACTCACCGATTCGGTCAGCGGCAAGCCGCTGCGGTCGATGAAGCCCGCGAGCACGTCGCCGCCATGGTCGGCGGTCGCCCATCAGGCGTCGTCTTCACGGCTGGTGCGACCGAATCCAACAACCTGGCGATTCGAGGGGCGGTGGAAGGCGCGCCGGCAGATCGCCCGAGGATTCTGATCTCCGCAGTCGAGCACGCATCGGTTCGCGAGACGGCAAGGTGGCTCGACGAGCAGGGACTGGCGAAGCTGGACTTCATTCCAGTCACTGAAGGTGGGTTCGTCGATCTTGAGGCGTTGGGGGACCTGATCGGCACCGACGTGTTGCTTGTCTCCGTGATGGCGGCAAACAGTGAGACGGGCGTCCTGAACCCGGTGATGGAGGTCTCCGAGCTGGCGCATGCGAGGGGAGCACTGTTCCACTGCGACGCCACGCAGTCGGCGGGCCGACTGGGGTTTGACCTGGAACAGGTGGGCGCGGATCTCGTGTCGGTGAGTAGCCACAAGATCTGCGGTCCGGCAGGGTCCGGCGCGCTGGTCGGGACCGCGCGTAGCCTGCGGCGACTCCGGCCGATCATCCACGGTGGCGGGCACGAACGGGGATTGAGATCGGGCTCGTTGAACGTCGCCGGTATCGTCGGGTTCGGCGCCGCCGCCCGCATCGCTGTGGAGGAACGAGCGGCCGAGGCCGCATGTGTCGCGGAGCTCCGCGACCGGCTGACCGCCGGCATGAAGTCAGGACTCTCCGGCGTCCTCGACATCGGCGACATCACGCGCCGGCTCCCGAACACGGCTGCCGTTCGCTTCGAGGGCGCCGACGCGGATGCAGTCGTCGCCAACTTGGATCCTGTCGCAGCGTCGACCGGCAGCGCCTGCAACTCCGGCTCGATTGAGCCGTCCGAGGTATTGCTCGCCATGGGCGTTCCGCGCGACGCGGCGTTCGAGTCGGTCAGATTCAGTCTGGGACGCTTCACGACGGAGGAAGACATCGACTTCGCAATCGACAGAGCCGTCTCTGCCGTTAAGTATGTGCGGGCCATGACCCAAGAGAGCGCATAGGTGCGACTGGCAGACGCGGCCGAGAGGACGTTCGCCCGACACGAGACCTTCCACCCCCGCTATGGCTGGTTTCGGAAGGCATACACGTTCGTGGCACAGGACTCGGGTGTCTTCGGCCGAGTGGACGCCCCGGTGCAGATCGGCGTCGGCAAGAACATGGTTCAGGCGATCCGCTTCTGGGGGCTCGCAGCCAAGCTGATCGAGAAGGTGGCACGGTCAACCGATCGGCGGGCTTCTGACCTTGTCCCCACTGCCTTGGGGAGCAGTCTCTTCGGGGACTCAGGTTGGGACCAGTATATGGAGGATCCGGGGACGCTGTGGCTGCTGCACTGGCTGCTGTTGGCGCCCTGCTCCCTCCTGCCGGTGTGGTGGCTCGCGTTCAACGAATTTGATGCAGTCGAGTTTACCGACGACGACTTGGAGGCATCGGTTCAGATCCAGGTCGCCGCACACTGGGCGACCCCACACCCAAGCTCGATCCGGAAGGATGTCAGCGCTCTGTTGCGCACCTACGCGCCCGCGGAACAGTCGGGGCGGACCGCGATCGATGATCTTCTCGATTGCCCTCTTCGGGAACTGAACCTGATCCGGCGCTCAACCGCTACGAATCGGTACCGGTTCTCGACCGGTCCGAAGCCTACCCTCCCGCCAGCGATCGTCGCGTATGCTGCCTTGAACTACCTCGCCCGCGTCGACACCGGTGGGACCACGGCCACCATCAGTCGCCTCGCTCATGAGCCGGGAGCCCCTGGAAAGGTGTTCAAGCTGACCGAAGGCGAGTTGCTCGCAGCTCTCGAGCCGGCTATTGACGACTCGGACGCGCTCGCGCTGGTCCCCACGCCCGGAGCGACTCAGGTTTCGTGGTCGCAAGATCCTGGTAGTGTCGCGAATGGGATTCTCGACCGCTACTATGGACACGAGGTTTCGAGATGACCGTGAAGCTGGTCGGCTCATGGCGAGCGCCTTTGCGAGGAAGGCAGTGATGCCCGTCCTCGCGGACCATGTCTCCGTGCGCGGTCGATTCGCCCGGTCGGCGAACCTTGAGCGCGACGCCGGCCAAGCGGAACCGTTCGACGGATACGTCATCACCGCACAGGCACTCGACGCCGTAGAGCGAGTCGCCTCAACTGCCGCCAATGGCCACGCAGGAGGGGCATGGTCACTCACCGGACCGTTCGGCTCGGGCAAGTCGTCGTTCGCTTTGCTGCTGGATGCTGCCTTCGGTCCGCCGACCGCGACACGAGAGACCGCTTGGGGCCTCATTGACCAAGCTTCTCCGTCGGTAGCGAAGCTGGTACGGCAAGCCCACCAGCGTCACCGGACCCAAGAAACGGGGTTCCATCGAAGTCTGGTAACCGCCAACCGCGAGCCGCTCAACCACACCGTGCTTCGTGCGCTCCACCTGGGCGTCCGCCGCACCTATGGCAACATCCCTTCCGTCCGCAAATTCCGGGAGGCCGGGACGCTCAGAGGGGCACTGGAAGACGCAGCCGCGAGCGATCCCCGGCGGACCGGACCTTCCTCGCCTGCTCTGGTCGAGATCGCGCGATGTTTGGCAGAGGAGGCTCCACTGCTGTTGATCATCGACGAGTTCGGCAAGAACCTGGAAGCTATCGGGGACGGCCGGGGCGCCGACCCCTATCTGTTGCAGCTCTTGGCCGAGGCAGGACAGGGATCGGGTCTACCTATCTTCGTGCTGACGTTGCAGCACCTGTCGTTCGAAGAGTATCTCACCGCCTCCGACGACCCGCAGCAACGTGAGTGGGCCAAGGTGCGCGGACGATTCGAGGACATCGCCTTCGTCGGGTCGGCCAGAGCGACACGTGCTCTGATCGGAACGGTGTTCGAGGTCGGTGACCGGGGTCTGCAGTGCCGGATCGCCCGCTGGGCCGAGCACCACGCTCAGGAGATGCAGTCGCTCGGCATCTTCGATCTCGCTGACTCGCAGGTCGTGGCCGCCTGCTATCCCCTGCACCCCCTTGTGGCGATGGTGTTGCCCGAGCTGTGCAGCCGCTACGGACAGTACGAGCGCACACTGTTCTCGTTTCTGACTGGCCCGGAGCCCGCAAGCGCTGCGTCATTCCTGGCGACCACCGAGTTGCCCCCCCGTGGGCCGCTTCCGTTCCTTGGTCTGGATGCCGTTTATGACTACTTCGTCGCCAGCGGGTTACTTGCAGGATCATCCCACGGTCGGGCGAGCCGATGGACAGAGATCGCAGTTCGCCTTCGCGATGCCCACGGACTTTCTAGCCGGCAGACGCGGTTGGCCAAGGCCGTGGCTCTGCTCAACCTGGTTTCGACGACGGGAACGGTGCGCGCATCGTCTCAGGTACTCGCCCTCGCCGACACCGAAGTCGAAGACACGCTGTCCGCCTTGGAAGCAGCCGATCTCGTCACGTACCGGGAGTTCGCAGACGAATACCGCATCTGGCAAGGGACCGACATCGACATTCACCGTCTCTTGGGGGCAGCTCGTCAGCGCGTACAGCGGCAGTCGCTCGTCGAGGTTCTATCGGAGGTGGACCCACCCGTGCCAGCGGTAGCGGCACGGCACAGCGCGCAATACGACGTGCTCCGGATATTCCGCAGACGCTATGTCGACGGCTCGGCGCGCGTCGAGCCGCTCGACCCTTTCCTTCCGCATGATGGCGAGGTGCTGCTCGTCGTCGGCTCGGACCGGTCGCCGCCAAGCATTGCCCGGTCGACGGTTGCCGGCAAGCCGGTCGTGGCCGCGCTGCCACATGACGTGGGTGAGCTCGACCGGGCGGCCAGGGAGGCTGCGTCAGTTGTCGTCGCGCTAACGGATCCGGCCGTCGAAGCTGACTGGGTGGCGCGGCGAGAACTCGGCGAACGACTGGCGGAGACGAAGGCCGCCCTGGAACGCGCCATCAACGCCGCGTTCAGCTCCGAGGCATGTGACTGGGTCCTGCTCGACGCCTCCGGCGAGACGCCGCTGGACGGAGGCCGCGGCAGCGCCGCGCTATCGGCGGCTGCCGATCGCGCGTATCCGGCCACACCTTCGATCCCCAACGAGATGCTCAACCGCGCCGTCCTCACTTCTCAGGGAGCCAAGGCCCGACGCATGCTGCTCGAAGCCATGATCGAACACGGTTCCGAACCGGACCTCGGGTTCAAGGGCTACGGGCCAGAAGTGGCCATGTATCGGGCGTTCCTGGAACGGACCGGACTCCACGGACCCGATGCCCGTAATGACATCATGGTCTTTCGCAAGCCTGACGAGTCCTCCCTATTGCGCGCATGGGAGATCCTCACAGGAGAGTTCAGACGCGCGAAGAACCGGCGCATCAACCTTGAGGATGTCTATGCCGGACTGCTATTACCCCCAGTAGGGATGAAAGGGGGAGTCGTTCCGGTATTCGTTACCGTGGCGTTGCTCGCCTTCAGCGATAAGATCGCCATCTACGAGCATGGCACCTTCAAGCCGCTGCTGACGCCGGAATTGTCGGAAAGAATGGTTCGTAACCCCGGTCACTTCGAAGTCAAGCACTTCGCCAACACCACGGGAGCTCGCCGGCAGGTCGTTGCTGCGCTTGCCGAGCGCCTCGGGGTACGTCCAGGGTATCGCAAGCACCGGGTCGCCAACGTACTCGCCATCGTTGGACATCTGGTTGCCCGGATTAGGCGTCTCGAATTCTATACTCGGCACACTGGCCGTCTCAGCACGCCGACATTGAAGGCGCGGGATACGCTCGTGGCCGCGATCGAGCCGGACGAGCTACTCTTCCGCACCCTCCCCGAGGCGCTCGGGTTCGATCCGGTTGACGCCGACATAGAGACCTACCCAGACGCTGAAGCTTATGTCGATGGTGTCGGCGCCGCGCTCCACGAACTTACAGCGTGCTACGATCGACTCATCACCAAGCTCCTCGATCTTCTTCTTGAAACAAGCGTGGAGACGACACGGAGGGCGTTGTCCGGCCAAGCTGCTGGGCTTGAGGATGAAGTCCTCCACCCGTCGGTGCGATCGTTCGTAGGCGCCTTGGCGAACGACGCGATGGACCGCGACGCTGACTGGGTCTCCGCCATCGCCACGGTCGTGGTTCAGAAGGCTCCGGCTGAATGGACCGAACAGGATCTGCAGCGTTTCCAACGCGATCTTCCGCAGCGGGTCGCCGCGTTTCAGCGGCTTGTCGCGCTCCACACGCAGCACCGCGCTCACGGCGGCGGGCCGTTCGACGCGCTTCGTGTGACAGTCACCCGCTCAGATGGGAGGGAGCACATCCGCTTGGCGGCAATCGACCGGAATCAACGCCGCCATGTCGAAGATGCCCTTGACAGAACGGTCGATGAGTTGACCGGTATCAGCGGCTCTCCACAGCGTGCTCAGAGTGCCCTGCTTGCTCTGCTCGGCGAGCGGCTCCTTTCTGCGCAGTCCGAAGTTGATGAACGAACATCAGCCGACTCTACCGAACGGAGGGAGAAGCATGCCTGACGCAGTGCGCCACATCTGCGGTATCTCGGGGGGCAAGGACTCCAGCGCTCTGGCTGTCTATCTACGGAACAAGGTGCCTGACCTGGAGTACTTCTTCTGCGATACCGGCGCAGAACTTCCCGAGACCTATGAATACCTCACGCGACTCGAAGTGATCCTAGGGAAGCCGATTGTCCGCCTTAACGACCGGCGGGGTTTCGATCACTGGTTCGAGGTGTTCCGCGGCACGTTGCCCTCCCCCCAAATGCGGTGGTGTACCAAGAATCTTAAGATCAAGCCGATCGAGGCTTGGATCGGCGACGCTCCGGCTCTATCCTATGTAGCGATTCGCGCTGACGAATCGAATCGGAAGGGCTACATCTCCACCAAGCCCAACATCCGAACCCTGTTTCCGTTCATCGAGAATGGGATCGATGCTGATGGCGTGATGCGGATTCTCGCGGACGCTGGAATCGGCGTCCCCGCCTACTATGAGTGGAGAACACGATCAGGCTGCTACTTTTGCTTCTACCAGCGAAAAGTGGAATGGCTCGGACTGGCCGAACGGCACCCTGATCTCTTCGATCGCGCGGTCGCCATCGAGCAAAAGGTATTGCGCGACTCCGGAGCTGACCGCGACGCCGACTTCGGCAGCCGGGCCATGAGAGGCAGACAGTACACGTGGTCCGGCGGCGAAACACTCCCTGAGCTCATGTCACGACGCGACGAGATCCTCGAGCGTCACGCGGCCGCGAAGACCCGTGCGGCTAAGACACGGCCCAACGTGCCACTGATCGAAGCGCTCGCCGACGCGCTCGACCAAGACGATGACACCGTACCGTGCACGGTGTGTGCACTGTAGTGCAGAACTCATGAGGCCGTCACGAACTCCACTCTTCACCTGTGCTTGATCGATAGCTCGATACCGGACGCAGATCATGACCTCATCCGCGGATCTTGTTGCATCGCAGGACGAATACCAGAGGCACGTATGGACCGTTTGCCTTTGGCCGGATCAGTGGAAAACATGCAACCTGCGTCTGAGCTGGCGCAGTGTCGCGTTGAACAGCCACCGCAGGTCCGACGTGCCCACCACGACCGGAGTCTATTCCCTCATGATACAGCCTGGGATCGCAGGCCATTCGACATGCTCATATCTCATGTACATCGGCAAGGCGAAGAACCTCCGTAAGCGCTTTGGTGACTATTTGACCAGAGAGCGGATCAGAAGACCAAAAGTGATTCGACTTCTCGGAATGTACAGCGCTCACCTATCGTTTTTCTATTCCACCATTGACGAAGACGTGCTCGATGATACGGAGGACGAATTGCTCAATGCGTTTGTTCCTCCTTGTAATTCACAA
The DNA here is from genome assembly GCA_965208175.1 of Spirochaetia bacterium. GTDB lineage: Bacteria > Spirochaetota > Spirochaetia > SZUA-6 > Bin103 > CATQHW01. The sequence goes on from CBDBOG010000004.1 coordinate 281,743, forward strand.
TTCACCGGAGAAGTGCAACAAGCACGTGGAGCGTTCTGATGATGGACAAGCAAGCGCCGCTCTTCCTGCCCGCTCTCAGAGCAAAAATGGGTGATTGGGTATACTATATTTCCTTTATGAGCATGGAGGCTATTGCATCGCGGGTAAGTGTTGTTGATGATATCCATACGAGTAAGTCCTTGAAGGACTGGCTGCAACGGGGACTCACTGACAATTCCGTGAAGATCACTGACTACTTGCTCGGTCAAGAACAGCGACTATTCAACGCGATCGTGGTCGGCACTTATGGCGGCAGCCCGGATTGGCACGAGATATCGGTGACGCGCAGAGGTGACGTGAAAACTCCGGCGAACACTGAGGAAACCATCGGGTTTCTGGAACTTAGCGGAGATGAGACGCTGTTTGCGATTGACGGACAACATCGTGTGAAGGGCATAAAGGAAGCCATCGGCAGTAACGCGTCACTAGGAGAGGAAGAAGTATGCACGATCTTCGTCAAGGGAGTTGTCGCAAGCAGGCGGGACGATGATCCGGCTGGTTTCCAGCGAACGAGACGCCTATTTTCGACGTTGAACCGATACGCTAAGCCAGTCCAAAAACGTGACATTATCGCACTCGACGAGGACGACATCATCGCAATCGTTACGCGTAGACTTTTGGAAGAGCATCCGCTGCTTGTGGACAAGGTAGATATGGGAATGTCGAAGTCAATGAAGCCTACGGATCGGACTAATTTGACGACGGTGGTCACGGTATATGATGTCTTGGATCTTGTGTTACGTGACCGTCGACGGGGCTGGGAAGACTTCAAGAGGTGGCGGCCTACGGAGTCTGACGTCGATGATTGGTTCCAGAGAGCAAGCACGTTCTGGGACGCTTTGTGCGGCCAGTTTAGTTCACTCACAGAGCTCAGGGATAGTGTTCCCGGTGACAATGTGGCAGGCAAGTACAGGAGCAAGAGTGGCGGTAACCTACTGTTTAGACCTGTCGGATTGATGTTGATCGGGCGCGTCTTGTGGGACTTTCGGTCAGGCGCAGGCTTGAGTCCGACAGAGGCGATGGAGGCGATAGGACGAACTCCAACGGACGTTGCGGACGTTCCGTGGACGGGGTTGCTCTGGGACAGTGTCAACGAGCGTATGCTGACCGCAAAGGAAAATCAGAGGGTTGCTCGTCAACTGCTGTTCAATGCGCTCGGGGGCGACTTGGCTTGTAAGCCATTCAAGTCATCCGAGGATGAAGTAAGGAAGGAGCTCGCTGGTATTCTGAATCGGGAGGTGGAAAGCATTAGGCTTCCGCGGTACGAGACGCGGTTTGGCGTGTCTACGGACATGCCGAGGTGTTGATCGGTGACAGGGAAGTGTTGGGTGGCCCCGGGCTGACGTTCTCGCGGTTCCTGGAAGGGCTCTCGGACGGCGATGCCCGGCGACTCCTGGATGCAAGTGTCCTGTCTGTGCTGGACGCTGTGTTTGAGGGGCGCCTAGGCGGGGACAAGCTGCGGCGTGTCGCGCGGACGATCATTGACTTGGACGCAGTACTGGGGGATCGGAGAGAGCGCGAGCTGGTGGTGAGCTTGATGCCGGCCGAGAAACGAGCTGAGTTGGAGGCGCGCGTCGGGCGGAGAGTTGATGCGGTCGGCGCGAGTGATTGGACGGATGCCGAGATACGGCGGCTACGTGAGTTCTTTGGCTTGGTGGAGGAGCGGATCGTAGGACCGTGGGCGTCTTCCACGGCGAGCGTCACTCCCGAGTACGGATTGTTCGATCACCAGAGAGCTGCTGTTCGTACACTTGCTGCCATGCTCGCCGCGGATGAACGCCGCGCGGTGCTTCATCTGCCTACGGGTGTGGGTAAGACGCGGACGGCGATGCACGTTGTAGCGGCGACGCTACGTGGTCATGACCCTTCGGTGGTAGTCTGGCTCGCATCGGGCAAGGAGCTGCTCGAGCAGGCGGTAGTCGCCTTCAAAGAGGCATGGACCTATCTTGGGACGCGGCCGTTGCAGGTGGGTGCCATGTGGGGAGACCGCATGCCAGAGCTCGACGACTTTGGGGATGGGTTCCTTGCGGTCGGACTGGCGAAAGGCTGGGCGGTGCTGTCTCGGAGCGACCCCGGTTGGGCGGCCCGTCTTTCTTCACGGGTGCGCCTCGTTGTCTTCGACGAGGCACATCAGAGTGTTGCCCGGACCTACCGGGAAATTGTGAGCGAGCTTACGCTGGACTTTCGTTGCGCGCTGCTGGGGCTCACGGCTACGCCTGGGCGGACGTGGGCGGACATCGACAAGGATGGTGAGCTTGCTGAGTTCTTCGCCGGGAACAAAGTGACGCTTGAGGTGCCAGGTGAGAATCCGATCGAGTATCTCGTCGAGAACGGATTTCTTGCGCGGCCGATCTTTCGCACGCTCCTTGCCGACCCTGGACTTGATGTCAACGATGGTGAGTTAGCGCGGCTTTCGGACGTCCTGGACATTCCTGAGGCGATCGTGGACAGGTTGTCGATGAGCGAACAGTACGTGACAGCGGTGCTCGCAGCAATCGACGAGTTGCTCAGCGCTGGTCACCGGCGCATCCTCGTCTTCGCCGCGACCGTGGCGCATGGGCGACTGTTGACGTCGATTCTCGTCGCACGCGACGTGCGAAGCGAGGTGGTCACCGGCTTGACCCCTCAACGTGTAAGGGATCGGGCCATCAGGACCTTCAAGTCGGATGCGGAGGAACCGATGGTTCTCGTGAACTACGGCGTGTTGACGACAGGTTTCGATGCACCCAAGGCGAGTGCGGTGGTCATCGCCCGTCCGACGAGGTCTCTCGTGCTATACAGCCAGATGGTCGGTCGCGCAATCCGCGGTCCAAAGGCTGGGGGCACGGACGCATGCGAAATCGTAACCGTCGTCGATCCCGGCCTGCCGGGATTCGGCGACTTGGCGGCAGCGTTCCTGAATTGGGAGGACGTATGGCAGTGAACGAGTCCGAAGCTTACCTCAGCTTCTCGATCATCGACTCCAGGATGACGGTTGAGGCAATGCGCGACAGCGGATACAAGTCCACGACGCATGCGCTGGCCGAGCTCATCGACAACTCTATCGAGAGCGGAGCGACTGAGATCGAGATATTTGGAATTAGCAGGCGGGACAATCACACGGGAAGGTTCACCCTCCGCGAGCTGGCCGTACTCGATAACGGTGAAGGCATGGACGCCGACACACTAAGGGGGAGCCTGCGATACGGCCATGGAACTCGTCGGGAACGACGGGGAATCGGGCGGTTCGGACTCGGGCTTCCGAACTCATCGATGTCGCAGGCAAGGCGCGTGGACGTATGGTCCTGGCAATCAGGAGTCACGAACGCTCTCCGTACCTGGCTTTCGATAGACGACGTGGAGCGTGGCGCCAGAGAGATTCCGGAGCCGGAGTTACAGCCTATTCCCGACGAATATCGAGATGCCAGTCGTAGCGGATTCAGCGACTCTGGTACACTCGTGGTCTGGAGCGACCTCGACCGCGTTGAATGGAGGCAGGCAGGGACGACGTTCAAGCACACGGAGACGCTGCTCGGGCGGATCTATCGCCGTTTCCTCGCGGACTCTTCGGAGCGGCTGCGTTCTGACGATTCGAGAGCTAGTGAAATAGGACCACGGCGCACCATCGTCTGCGTACCCATACACGAGAACGAGGGGTCGATCGAAGTCCAGAAAGCGGCCATCGTCGAAGTGAGGCCGAACGATCCGCTATATCTCATGACTGGAACATCGTGCCCAGAGCAATTCGGGCCTGGTCCCATGTTCACAGAATTGGACGCCAGCCCGTTTGCGGTGCCCGTGAGGTATAAGGGTCAGGAGTACGAAGTCCGAGTCAGGGCGAGCTACGCTCGTGATCATGTGCGCGATTCGCTAGCTCCGGAAGCGGACTGGCCCGATGAGTGGAGAGGTAGGGACGCTGGCCACGCTCCATGGGGGAAGCATGCGGATCAGAATATGGGGGTCTCGCTAATGCGAGCACACCGCGAAATCCAGCTCGACGACTCCTGGGTCAGCGGCGATGATCCGAGGGAGCGCTGGTGGACGGTGGAGGTCGACTTTCCTACTCAGCTAGACGAAGTGTTCGGCGTCACCAACAACAAGCAGGGTACGATGACATTCCAGCGGCTCGCTCGATACGACTGGCGGCGAGAAGCGCTTCCCGGTGAAGAGTCAGCCGGTGATGTCCGTCGCCGGATGGAAGAGGAAGGGGACCACCGAACTCATCTTCTGGACCTTCGTCGTCAGATTGACCGTGCGATCACTGCGATGCGTTCACGCGTTCGGCAGGCTCGACAGCGCCGCGGTCGGCGTCATGAGCTTGACGAAGACCAGAAGGCGGACGCCAAGGCAACGGCCGCAATCAGGCGTCGAATGCAGGAAGGCTACGAGGGAGAATCTGAGAGAGTCGCCGAGTCAGGCACGGAGGCCGAACACAGGGAGGCGCAAGTCGAGTCCCTCGTCGGCAAGCATCATCTCGACGAGGCGGATGCTCTGCAACGAATAGACGAAACCATCAGAGCGCGGAGCCGGGTGCGTTGGATCCAGTCGTTCCAGTCCAGCGCGGCCTTCTTCGATGTCGAATCGTTGCCAAACGTGATTCAAGTCGCCCTCAATAGCAGCCATCCAGTGCATTCGTACCTCTACGATATCATGCATCCGGACGTCGAAGAAATGACGGAAAATGAGGTTCGGGAGCGGCTCAGGAAGGCCGCCGCGGCGTTCCGCGTTCTCATTTACTCGTGGGCTCGTTATGAGGAGGAGCAGACCGATCGGGATCGGCGCCGCGTCCGGGACACACGGGTGGAGTGGGGAAGATATGCAGAGGCGTTCTTCGACGAGGACGATGGTTCAGTCGATCCTACAGATTTGGTATAGGGGTCGTGGCGAAAACTGGTCGTACGCAGGGAAGCCGTATTCGCGTTCTCTTTGAGCGCGCGGTGGGAAGCGTCGCCGTCATTGCGCCGTTCGTCAAAGTGGATGCGCTCGGATCGCTGCTCGAAGTGTTGCCACCGGACGTACACCTCCGGTGCGTTACCCGTTGGCTTCCTCGTGAAGTTGCTGCGGGGATATCCGATCCGGAGATTCTGGATCTCCTTGAGGAACGTGGCGACTTCCGTCTCTCGCTGGTCGACAGGCTGCACGCGAAGCTCTACATCGCCGGCAACCGGTGTCTCGCCGGCTCTTCCAACGTGACCTTTGCGGGGCTGGGCGAGCGTGGCCATGACAGCAACATCGAGGTGCTGGTCGAGACGAATGTCGATGATTCGGCGGTCGTCTCTACGCTCGATGAGATCTCGAAGGCAGAGCGCGTGGCGACGCGAGGCATGGCGCAGACGGCCCGCCGGCTGGCCGACATTCTTTCCAGTTCGGCAACAGCGTCAGTGGATCTCGAAGCGCCCTGGTTTCCGAGCAGCCGCCGGCCCGAGTACGCGTATCACTTCTACACGCGACCGCCCAGCGGATACGTGGTGACTGCCGATCGAACTCTTCTGGCTGACGTGGCGAGATCGAACCTTCCGCCCGGGCTGGGAGAGGACGAGTTCCGAGACGCGATCCGTTCCCTGCTCGCCGCCATACCGATCGCCGAGATCTTGCTCAGATCTACCGAGGATTTGACGCTTACGCGAGCCGATTCGCAGTCATGCCTGGAGAGACTCGTCGGCGAACGATTTTCCGCAAACGATCTGTGGATCGCATTCGTTAACTGGATGGCCTATTTCTTCTCGGATCGAGTCATAAAGCAGCAAATCTCAGAACTCGCGCTTCGTCGAGCGCAGATTGTGACTGATCGATGATGTCATGAACGCATAAATGGACAACATCGAAGAGCCGCTCGGCGGGCTCAACGAGTTTGAGGAGCAAGTGTGAGTTGAGCTGGCGGCTTGGATTGGGGTGCATGGATCAAGACACGCAGCACGCAGCCTTCGTGAGGGACGGGAGGGAAGCTCGCCATAGTCCAACACAGGATACTCGGCCCGACCGGAGCCGCCTTCTGACCTCGCCGTTCTGGGCCGGCCTGCCCGCCCGGCCTCACGCCTCCTCCTCCTCCTCCTCCTCCTTAGAAACAAGCAGAATCAGGCAGTCTCCGGGACCAAGTTGAAGCCGAGTGCGCGCGCCTGATTGCGAAGTCGGCGCTCATGGCGTTTTCGGTCCTGGTGCTGTTGGCCGAACAGAATACGGTCATCGTAGAGTTCGTGGCGGGTCACGAGGTGGTGGATGATGCGCGCCATCTTGTGGGCGGTGTCGGTGATCGCCTGCGGTGTGCCGACGCGCGCACGTTTGCGGCGAAAGAACTCTCCGAGCGCCGAGTGGCTGCGGTAGAGCGTCTGGGCTGCCATGCGCAGCGCCTGCGCCGCGCGGTTGACGCCGGGACCGGTGTGAGAGCTGATCACCTTGCCGCCGGTGATCTTGGTCTGCGGACACAGGTTCAGCCAGGACGCGAACTGCGAGGCGGTCGGGAACCGCGACAGATCAGGGCCGAGCTCGCTGAACAGGACCAGCGCAGTGGTGGGGCCGATGCCGGGAATGAGGGTCAGGTCGGTGCCGAACAGCCGCGTGAGGTGGGCGGGCACGTTGAACGATTGCGCCGTCGGCTCAGGCGGCTCCGAGGGCACCTGCGGGGATTGGGGGTCCATGGAGGTCGCGGCCGGCGGTTCGTGCGTCTGCTCGAAGGCGCGGATGCGAGCCTCGATCTCCTGGTCACACTCGCTGACAAGCTGTTGGTAGTGAGCGTAGGTCTGGCGTGCGTGCCGGAGCGTGAACAGATGTTCGGATCGCCAATCGCCCTCCAGCGCCTTGATCAACGTGTGGCGGCTGGCTCTGATCCGCGGGTGGGCCAGCGCCGCCAAGCGCGACGGGTCGCGCTCTCCGGCCAGGATGGCGTCGGTGATGGCCAAGCCCGTGTACCCGGTGAGATCGGAGATCGCGTGATGCACATGGACGTTCATCTGATCGAACGCCTTCTGCATATGCAGCACGCTGCGTGCGGCGGTCTTGACCAGGCCGTCGCGATGGCGCAACAGGGAGCGCACCGCGCACACTTCGTCAGCCGGTCGGAACGAGCCGCGCAGCAAGCCGACCGAGTGCAGGTAGCGCAGCCACTCGCAGTCGGACACGTCGCTCTTGCGGCCGGGCACCGAGCGCACGTGGCGGGCGTTGACCAGCACCACCTCGAAGCCGCGTGCTTCCAGGATCTGGTGCACGGGGATCCAGTACACGCCGGTGGACTCCATGGCCACCGTGTCTACCTCGCAGGCGCTCAGCCAATCGGCCAACTCATGCAGATCGCGGGTGAAGGTCGCAAACGATCGGATCGGCTGCTCGTCGCGCTCGGCGAGCACCGCCGCGTACACCTCGGTGGCGCCCACGTCCAAGCCTGCCGCGTTGGGGTGCACCTGCTGCGGTTGCGCCGAGCGATTGCCCTTACCGCTGCGCTTGCCTCTGCGATTGTGTCGTGCCATCAGTCTCTCCTGTGGATGAGCGGAGCGGCCGAGGCGTGAACAAACTGAGCATTCTCCTTACCGGGATGGATCAGCACGTCGACTGCGCCGCATGCAGACCCTCACCAATGACAACGCCACGGGCCTCGGGACCAAGCTTGACAACGGGTTCGCCCCGCAGGGCGCTACTCCAGTGACGCGCCGGCCTACTTCGCGCCCCCTCAAGATTACTCGTCCCAGTCTACGCCCGCGTCCGTGTTTCTCCCATGCCAACGCCGGTCCGACCCGGCCGGTGGGGAAGCTTGACACGGTACGGCTTGGCCTTTCTCCTACGGGCAGCACACCGGGAGGGCACACGCACGTGGCACAGGACAAGAACGAGAGCAAGTACGTCTACTTCTTCGGGGACGGGTCCGCCGAGGGGCGGGCCGACATGAAGGAGCTGCTCGGCGGCAAGGGCGCCAACCTGGCCGAGATGACCAGCCTGGGCATCCCGGTGCCGCCGGGGTTCACGCTTTCCACCGAGGTGTGCGCGGCGTTCCACGAGAACCGGCGCAGCTACCCGGACGGGCTCCGTGAAGAGGTGACCGCGCACCTGCAGCGCCTGGAAACCCTGATGGGCCGCACGCTCGGCGGCTCCCGCGATCCGCTGTTGGTGAGCGTTCGCTCGGGGGCGGCGCAGTCCATGCCGGGCATGATGGACACCGTTCTCAACCTGGGTCTCAACGACGCCGCGGTGGAGGGCCTGGCCGCCCAGTCGGGCAATCCCCGCTTCGCCCGCGATGCCTATCGGCGCTTCATCCAGATGTACGGCGACGTCGTGCGGGAGGTCCCGCACGGCGCGTTCGAGCACGCGCTGGAGCAGGCCAAGCAGCGCAAGGGAGTGACCGAGGACACCGACCTGGACGAGTCCGACCTCGACGAGGTGATCGCCGCCTACAAGGAGATCTACTCCACGCACACCGGCGAGGCGTTTCCGCAAGTCCCGCTGGACCAGCTCTGGGGCGCCATCGACGCCGTGTTCGGGTCATGGAACAACGACCGCGCCATCCGCTATCGCCAGTTGAACGACATCAAGGGCCTGCTCGGCACGGCCGTCAACGTGCAGTCGATGGTGTTCGGGAACTCCGGCGAAGACTCCGGGACCGGCGTCTGCTTCACCCGCGATCCGTCGACGGGCGAGAACGTGTTCTACGGCGAGTACCTCCAGAACGCGCAGGGCGAGGACGTGGTGGCCGGCATCCGCACACCCGAGCCGCTGACGGCGCTGCGCCGGCGCCATCCCGACGTGTACCGGCAGCTCGAAGAGGTGCGCACGGGCCTGGAGCGCCACTATCGGGACATGCAGGACCTGGAGTTCACGGTCCAGCACGGCGACCTCTACCTGCTGCAGACCCGGTCCGGGAAGCGCACCGGCGCGGCGGCGGTGACGATCGCCGTGGACATGGTGAGCGAAGGGCTGATCACCCGCGAGGAGGCGATCGAGCGGGTCGAGCCGCAGCAGATCGACCAGCTCCTGCACCCCGGCATCGATCCGGCGCGGCGCGGCGAGCTGGGGGAGCCGGTCGCCACCGGCCTCAACGCGTCCCCCGGCGCCGCGACCGGGCGCGCCGTGTTCACCGCCGACGAAGCCGAGGAGTGGACGGCCCGCGGCGAGCGCACGCTGCTGGTGCGGCGCGAGACGTCCCCGGAGGACATCGGCGGCATGGTCGCCGCGCAGGGCATCCTGACCTCGACCGGCGGCATGACCTCGCACGCCGCGGTGGTGGCGCGCGGCATGGGAACCCCGTGCGTGGCCGGCTGCACGGCGCTTGCCATCACCGCCAAGACCGCCAGCGTGGGGCCGGTGCGGTTCGGCGAGGGGGACTGGGTGACGATCGACGGCTCCACCGGCGAGGTGTTCCTGGGTGAAGCGCCGCTCACGGAGCCCGAGATCTCGGGTACGCTGGCGGAGTTCCTGTCCTGGACCGACGAGGTGCGCACCCGCGTGCAGCTCGCCGGCCAGCCGCGCGGCTTCGGGGTCCGCACCAACGCGGATCTGCCGCGCGACGCCCAGACCGCTCGCGAGTTCGGTGCCGAGGGCATCGGCCTGTGCCGCACCGAGCACATGTTCTTCGACGAGGGCAAGCTGGCGATCTTCCAGGAAATGATCGTGGCGGAGGACGCTGACGCGCGGCACCAGGCGCTCGACCGGCTGCTGCCGCTGCAGCGAGCGGACTTCCGCGGCATCTTCCGGGCCATGTCGGGCTTTCCCGTGACCGTGCGGCTGCTCGATCCGCCGCTGCACGAGTTCGTTCCGCGGACGCAGGAAGACATGGAGCAGCTTTCCAGGAAGACCGGCGTGCCGCTCGAACGCCTGCAGGCGCGCATCCACAGCCTGCACGAGCAGAACCCGATGCTCGGCCACCGCGGCTGCCGGCTCGGCATCACCTATCCGGAGATCTACGACATGCAGGTGCAGGCCATCATGGAGGCAGCCTGCGAGGAGGCGGCCGAGGGCATCAAGGTGCTTCCCGAGATCATGATCCCGCTGGTCGGCACCGAGGAAGAGCTGCGCCGGTTGCGCGAGCATGCCGAGGCGGCCGCGCAGGCGGTGCTGGCGCGCTCGGCAACCCGCGTTCCCTACCAGATCGGCACTATGATCGAGATCCCGCGCGCGGCGCTCACCGCGGAGCGGATCGCCCGGCATGCCGACTTCTTCTCGTTCGGGACCAACGACCTCACGCAGCTCACCTTCGGCTACAGCCGCGACGACGCGGGCGTGTTCCTGCCGGAGTACGTCGCCGAGGGCGTGCTGGAGCACGACCCGTTCCAGGTGATGGATCCCGACGGCGTCGGCGCGCTGGTGGAGATCGGCGTCGAGCGCGGCCGGAGCGCCAAGCCGGAGCTCAAGGTGGGCATCTGCGGCGAGCACGGCGGCGATCCCGCCTCGATCGACTTCTGCCTGCGGCACGGCATGAACTACGTGTCCTGCTCGCCGTTCCGGGTGCCGATCGCCCGCCTGGCGGCCGCGCAGTCCGCGCTGCAGGCCGGGGTGGTGGTTACCTGAAGGTCGAAACCTTCTACCTGAAGGTCGAACCCTTCAGCTCGCGCTGCGTCTCGTAGATGGAGCCTGAGCGGATCGGCGGCGGCTGCGGCAGGCGCACCGGGGTCGAGGTCATGCGCACCTCGTTGGAGGCCTCGCCGCGCACGAAGGTGGCGCGGTACTGGTCCCAGCTCATCTGCCCGCCCGCGATCCAGATCGGGTAGGCGTCGCCCGCGCAGTACATCAGCAGCAGCAGGCGGCGGGACGCCTGCGAGGCGTTGGGCAGCGACCCGTGCAGCGTGCGGACGTGGTGGATGGAGATGCCGCCGGCCGGCACCTCGATCGCCTCCGCGTCCTCGGCATCGAAGCCGTGCTCGGTGACCGCGCCGACGAAGGCGCCGTCCTGGTTGTGGTCCAGGATCGGGCCGCGGTGCGATCCCGGGATCGCCAGCAGGCAGCCGTTCTCGCGCGTCATGTCGTCGATGGCCAGGCCCACCGCCAGCACGTCGTCGTTGGTGTGCGGGTAGAAGGCCCAGTCCTGGTGCCATTCCACGGGGCTGCCGAACTCGCCCGACTTCATGTTGAGCTTGCTGCCGTGCGTGCGCACCGCCCAGGTGCCCAGGAGCTGGCTGGACATCTCGACGATGCCCTCGTCGCGCAGCGCGCGATCGTACGCCTCGTGCACGAGGTGCGGCTCCTTGATGCGGCGCAGCTTGGGCTCCTCCGGCGTGTGGTCCGGCTCCAGGTCGAACACGTCGGTGTGCTCGGTGGTCTCACGCGAGCGCTCGACGAAGTCGTCGGTGACCCGCTGCATCTCGGCCACCTGCTCGTCCGGCAGGACCCCTTCGACCGCGATGTAGCCGCGCTCGTGGTACTCGTCGATCTGAGCCTGCGTCAGGTTCCGCGTCAGTTCCCGTGTCAGCCCCTGTGTCTGCATGGTCAACTCCTCACCGCCCGACCGATAATACCCCTCCGGCGGCCGGGGCGGCGAGTCGTGCCGCCGAGCGTTTGCATGCGTTGGCACCGGCCACGTACATTGCGCGGACCGTGGCCTCTCCTTCCCCTGTGCTGAGTCCCACCGTGGACGTCGCGCCGCCATGCGCGAAGGTGCCGACCGCCGCCGAGTTCCCCGGGTGCACGCCTGTCCCGTTGCCGCGCGAGGACTTGGATGACTGCGAACTGCGCTTCGAGTATTGGGACGCGGCCAGCGAGACCGCGTGGGTGTGCGAGCCGGCCAGTCCGTATCACGAGTCGCCGTCGCGGTGCCTGACCGGCTTGGTGGCCCTGATCGCCCGCATGCGCGGTGCTCCGATCAGGTGCTTCGGTTCCATGGACCTGCTGCAGCGCGACCGGCGCGGCGCCCCGCAGGTCATCATGCAGGCCGACGAGTCGGTATACCTGCATCCGGGACGCGCCCGGCTGCCGGGGGCGAAGGCGATGATGCTGGGAGAGGACGACCCGCCCGACGTGGTGCTGGAAGTGGATCACACCACCGACGTACGGCGGCGCAAGCTGCCGCAGTACGAGTGGTGGGGATTCCCGGAGGTGTGGGTGGAGGTGCCGGACGCGCCGTCCGCGAGCCGCCCGCGGGGGAGACGGTCAGGACTGACGATCCACCTGTTGGAACAGGGTGCGTTGCGGCCGTCTGCGGCAAGCCGGGCGTTCCCCGGCTGGACGGCGGAGGAGATCCACGCGGCGCTGAACGAGCCGGCGTTCTCGGCCGCGACGAGCGCGGTGCTGGAACGGATGGGCCGGGCGCTGGGCGAGCGGGAGGGCACCGGCCCGGACGACGATCCCCTGCTCCGTTCGCAACGGGCGGAAGCGCAAGCGGAACTGGCGCGCGAGCTGCTGACGGCCCGCGGCATCGCGGTCGGCGTGGACTTTCCCGGCGTGCCGGGGTTCGCCGATCTGCCCGTGCGCGTCATCGCCGCCGCGGCGGCGGCCTGCACCCGCCAGGCGGACTTCCGGGAGCGCCTGAGCCGCTGACGAGGCGACCGGCCGAACAGGCCGGCGCCGGTCCGCGCGTTGCGCCGGCACGGGGGAGATGACGTGGCGAGCGAGTGGCGTCCCGGTGGGACGGAGGAGAAGGTGCCTTCGCGCCGGGAACGGCGTCCGGTGGACGCGCGTCCGCTGGACGCGCGGCCGTACGACACGCGCTCGGCGGCGCGCTGGATCCTGTCCCACCTGCGCCGCTATCCGCTGCTGACCACGGGGGCCGCGGTGCTGCACTCGGGCGCCTGGTGGGCGTACGGGCTGGCGCCGATCATGGTCGGCCGGGTCGCCGCGCAGATCATCGAGCCGGGATCGCCTGCGGCGCCGGCGGCCGGGATCCTCATGGCGTGCCTGTGGCTGGTGGTGGTGCTGTTCGGCGACGCGTGCCTGTCGATGGCGGCCAACGCCTGCACCCTGACGCTTGCCCACCGGATCGAGCGGGACGCGCGCGACGAGCTCTACCGCAACCTGCTCGGCAAGAGCCAGACCTACCACGACCGGCAGCGCATCGGCGACCTGGTGGCCCGCGCCACCGACGACTCGCGGATGCTGTCGATGATGATCCATCCGGGGATCCTGTTCATCAGCGACATGGTGATGGGCTTCATCACCCCGATCGTCTACATCCTGCTGCTGGACGCCGAGCTGATGCTCGTCCCGGTGCTGTACGCGATTTCATTCGCGATCACCCTGCGCGCGTTCGTGCGCCGGCTGGGGCCGGTGCTGTTCGAGCAGCGCCGCGCGCAGGGCGAGATGACCGCCGCGCTGGAGGAGGCGATCTCCGGCATCGAGGTGGTCAAGGTCTCGGTGCGCGAGGCGTTCGAGCGCGGCCGGTTCGGGCGCACGGTGAACGCGTTCAAGGAGCTGTTCGTGCGCTCCAACCGGATCGAGGGCTTCTACGTCCCGATGCTGATCTACGGCGCGCTGGCCGGGCTGGCGCTGCTGCATGGCGTGCTGGCGCTGCAGCGCGGCGTGATCGGGCTGGACGGGCTGATCGCCTTCGTCGGGCTCATGCACGCGCTGCGCATCCCGACCTTCATCTCCGCGTTCTCGTTCTCGATGCTGCAGGGCGGCATCGCCGGCGCCAAGCGCATCCTGGGGGTGCTCAGGCAGACCTCGGGCATCGACCAGAATGCCGCCGGCGTCAGCGCGCCGATCGAAGGGGCGATCTCCTTCCAGGCGGTGAACTTCGGCTATGAAGGGAGCGGCCCCGTCCTGACCGGAGTGGACCTCGACCTCGCAGCCGGGGAGACCGTGGCGATCGTCGGGCAGACCGGCTCCGGCAAGAGCTCGCTTACGCGGCTGGTCAACCGCACCTACGACCCCACGCACGGCAGCGTGCGCGTCGACGGCATCGACCTGCGTACGTGGAACCTCGAAAGCCTGCGGTCGCAGATCGCCAGCGTGGAGCAGGACGTGTTCCTGTTCTCGCGCTCGATCGCGGACAACATCGCCTTCGCCCACCCCGGCGCTTCGCGGGCGGACATCGAGGCCGCCGCGCGCGCGGCGGCAGCCGACGAGTTCATCACCTCGTTCGTCGACGGCTACGACACCGTGATCGGCGAGCGCGGCGTCACCCTGTCCGGCGGCCAGCGGCAGCGCCTGGCGCTGGCGCGCGCGTTCCTGAAGGACCCGCGCATCCTGATCCTGGACGACTCCACCAGCGCCATCGACAGCGCCACCGAGGACGAGATCCAGCGCGCCCTCACGCGCATCCAGCGCGGGCGCACCACGCTGATCGTCACCCACCGGCTGTCGCAGATCCGCTGGGCCGACCGCATCCTGGTGCTGGACGGCGGGCGGCTGGTGGCCAACGGCACGCACGCGGAGCTGCTGGCCGGCTCCCCGCACTACCGGCGCATCTTCAGCCGCTACGACCTCGACCTGCCGCCGCTGACCGGACGGGCGGCACCCGTTTCGCCGAACGGTGTCCCGGAGACCGGCTGATGGGCTTCCTCATGGATGGCATCGAGGCCGAGGCGTACGACCGCTCGTACAGCGACCGGGAGCTGGTGCGCCGCATCCTGGCCCGGTTCCGGCCGGAGCGCAGGCGGATCCTGCTGGTGTGCGGCTCGATCCTTGCCGGCGCGGTGAGCGGCACGCTCCTGCCGATCATGGTCTCCCGCGCCATCGACGGCATGAGCGCGGAGCTTGGCGGCGGGGCGCCGGTCGAGCTGCGCTGGGTGCTCGGCACCGCGGGGGCGATCATCGGCCTGAACACGCTGAGCTGGCTGTTCAACGCCCATCGCCGCGCGTCCGGGTCGCGCGCCATCGGCGGCGTGGTCGAGCGGCTGCGCAACGACGCGTTCGCGGCGCTGATGGGCCACGACCTGTCCTTTTACGACGCCAACCCGACCGGCAAGGTGGTCAGCCGCGTGGCTTCCGACTCGCAGGCGTTCTCGGAGGTGGTGTCGCTGACCATGGAGCTGGTCAGCCAGACGGTGCTGGTGGCGCTGGTGCTCGCCTACCTGTTCACGGTCGACGTGCTGCTGACCGGCGTGACCCTGCTGCTGGTGCCGCTGATCGTCGGCGTCGCGCTCGGCTTCCGGCACGTCGCGCGCCGCACGGTCACCCAGTCGCGGCGCGCCCTCGGCGACCTTACCGCCCACGTGCACGAAACCATGAGCGGCATCGCCGTCGCCAAGTCGTTCCGCAAGGAGCAGTTGATCTACGACCGCTTCACCGGCGTGAACGACGCCTCCTACCGGCTGAACTGGCGGGCCGGCCTGGTCTTCTCCGGCATCTTCCCGCTGCTGTTCGCGATCGCCGGCGTGGCCACCAGCGTGCTGGCCTACCTGGGCGGCGTGCGGGTATCGGCGTCCGGGCTGTCGATCGGGCAGTGGTACCTGTTCCTGCAGGGGGTGGGACTGCTGTGGTTCCCGCTCACCTCCATCGCCTCCTTCTGGAGCCAGCTCCAGCTCGGCCTGGCGGCGGGCGAGCGGGTGTTCGCGCTGCTCGACGCCGAGCCCACGGTCCGTCAGAACGGCTCGGAGCCGGTGGGGTCGCTCTCGGGCCGGATCGAGCTGTGCGACGTCGACTTCGCCTACCAGGAGGGGGAGCCGGTGTTCGAGCGCTTCTCGCTGGCCATCGACACGGGCGAGACGGTGGCACTGGTCGGCCACACCGGCTCCGGCAAGTCCAGCATCACCAGGCTGATCGCCCGCTTCTACGAGTTCCAGGGAGGCTCGATCCTGGTGGACGGCCGAGATATCCGCGGCCTCGACCTGGCGAGCCTCCGGTCTCACCTGGGCTTCGTCACCCAGATGCCGTTCCTGTTCAACGGCACGGTGGCCGACAACATCCGCTACGGGCGGCCGGATGCGGGCGAGGACGAGGTGGAGCGCGCCGCGCGGCGGATCGGCGGCGGCGACTGGGTGAAGACCCTGCACGACGGGCTGGCGACCGCGGTCAGCGAGCGCGGCCGCAGCCTGTCCATGGGGCAGCGCCAGCTCGTGGTGCTGGCGCGTGTCCTGCTCAAGGACCCGTCGGTGATCATCCTGGACGAGGCCACCGCCAGCGTCGATCCGCTCACCGAGGCGCTGATCCAGGAGGGCTTGGACGAGGTGCTGCGCGACCGCACCGCGGTGGTGGTCGCGCACCGCCTGTCGACGGTCCGGCACGCCGACCGCATCGTCGTGCTGCGCGCCGGGCGGATCATCGAGGAGGGCGACCACGAATCGCTGTCCGCGGCCGGCGGCCACTACGCGGAGTTGTACGACACCTACTTCCGGCATCAGAGTCTGGATTACATCGAGCGCCGGCCGCTGCCGGCGTGAACGGGAACCTCAACTCGATTTGGCGAAAGTGAGAGATGCCATACGCCTGGTGCAGCGGGATGGTTGGCGGCATGTCAGAACGAGCGGTAGCCATCGTCAGTTCCGTCACCCCGAGAAGCCGGGCACGGTGACGATCGCAGGCCATCTGGGCGATGACGTACCACCGGGAACATGGTTGAACCGAGAATAAGCGATAGAGCCTGATGGGTTGAAAGAAATCCTCCTAAGTGCTGTAATGGGAAGCAAGTAAACAACCCCACGACAGCCCGAAGGAGGATGCAATCAGATGCAGCAACAAGGCTACCATAACAGCGCTGGGCGTCAAGGCCACTTCGCCAATCCGCGCGTGGTCGTCCAGGAACATCGCGGCGCTCCGCTGCTGAACGGCGCGGGGCTGGTGATTATTCGCCAGCTCATCGAGCGACTCGGGATCGCGCAGGCGATCAACGCCGGCCTGCGGCTGCTGAGGCGCCACAAGCCGTACGCGGAGTCCGATCACATCCTCACGCTGGTCTACAACCTGCTGAGCGGCGGCGAGACGCTCAACGACGTCAACCGCCTGGGCGACGATCCGGCGCTGCTACGCGTGCTGGGCACCGAGCAGGCACCGCATGCGACGACCGTCGGCGACTTCCTGGCGCGCTTCAAGCCCAAGAAGAACGACCGGGAGCAGCGGCCACTGCACAGGTTGCGGGAGGTCATCGAGACCGCCCAGCAACGCGCCTTCGCGCTGCTGCCCCGCAAGCGGCGCAAGGTGGCGACGCTGGACTGGGACTCCTCGAACCACGAGGTCTATGGCGAGCAGAAGGAAGGGGCGGACTTCGCCCATGACAGGACGTGGTGCTACAACGTGTTGTACGCGACGTTGGCGGAGACCGGCGACGTGCTGTACCAGGATCTGCGGGAGGGCAACACCTACACGAGCGCGGGCACCACCGGGGCGCTGCCGGCCACGATCGAACGGGTCAGCGAGCACTTTCGGCAGGTGCGCCTGCGCGCCGACTCCGGATTCTACGACCAGGAGATCGTCAAGATCTGCGCGGAGCGGGAAGTGGAGTTCTTCATCGTGGCCAAGCAGTACAGGAATCTGCTGAAGGCGGTGCATGCGGTTGCCGAGGACGCCTGGAAGTCCTTCGAGCCCAAGCAGATGAACAAAGGTGGCCGCACCGGCAAGAAGCGCAAGCGGCAGGAGAACCACAAGCGCAAGATCACCGTCGAGCGCAAGCCCGACACCTGGTTCAAGGGCAAGCCGCAGGTGGCCTCGATCACGTTTCGACCTGCGAGCTGGAAGAAGGCGTATCGGTTCGTCATCAAGCGCACGCCGATCCTCGACAAGGACGACCGACAGCTGTACTTGGCCGATGGGCTACGCCGGTACTCCTACTACATCGTGGTGACCAACTCGAAGGACAGCGACACGGCGGTGCTGCGGACCGCGCAGGGGCGCGGCAACCAGGAGAACCTGATCAAGGACTTCAAGCATGGGCTGGGGCTGTCGCACGTGCCGACCGGAGTGCTCGCGGCCAACCAAGCCTACTTTCTGATCGCCGCCTTGGCCTGGAATCTCAAGACGTGGATGCTGAACCTGTTGCGTCTTGGCGACGGGGCGGTGATGCGCTGCAAGCGCTTTCTATACCTGTGGATCTCCCAGGCGGCCGTGGTGTCAAAGACGGGACGGGACACTCTCGTGCTGAGGTTGCCACCGGGCGAATACTATCAGCGGTTCGGCACGGCGCTGGCGCGCGTCGCCGCTCTGTAGGGAGCGGCTGGCGGTCTGCAATCGCAGTCTGCAGGAGTAGTATGTCCTGAGGACTTGGCAGAAAGCGCCGCGTCTGCCTGAGACTGCCGATGAGCATGATCGGCCGGTGCTCACCGGCAACGGGCGGCTCCCGGGGTGCTTCCAGAATGCTCGCCACGCGGTAAACGTCATCGAAATCTCGGCAGATTACGAGTTCTGATTATTCTTGTCGCGACCCTGCCGCCTTATCGCTTATTCTCGGGTTGAATATACTGAGGCCGGCCGGCCTCAGGGAGGGACGAAGGTGAAACTCGAGTACGCCGTCGTTTTCGAAAGAACGCCCAACAACTGCGGTGCATACGCGCCCGACCTTCCTGGTTGCATCGCCACCGGAACGTCCATGAATGACGTTCGAGCCACCATACGCCGGGCGATTTCGCTCCACATCGAGAGCTTGGAGGAGCACGGTGAGCCGGTGCCCGAACCGCAGATGTCCGTCGGCGACGCTCGAGCCTTCCACCTTACCAGCCTTGCGGACGCTGGGGTCACGGATTCCGATACAGAAACCACCTTCGGTGTAGTCGATGTGGAGGTCATGCCATCACGGACGGCTACCGCACGATGATGCGCCGGCCCGATCCCGGCGTGAAGGAGAACCACATGGCACAGATCACGATCACCTACATCGGCCACGCGTCGTTTCGCTTCGAGTCGGACCGGGGCACGGTCAGCTACTTCGACCCGTGGCTGGACGACAATCCCACCACCACGCTGAGCCGCGACCAGGTCGATGCCGCCGACATCGTGCTGGCCACCCACGGCCACGCCGATCACATCGGCGACAGCTACGAGATCTGCAGGCGCACCGGCGCGACGTTCATCAGCCACTACGAGCTGTGCGAGGTGGCCAAGGCCGTCGGCCTGAGTGAAGACACCCTGCTGCCGCTCAATCCGGGTGGTTCGGTGACCGTGGCCGACGTCGAGGTCACCATGACCCAGGCGCACCACTCCCACTCGCTCTCCGACCACGTGCTGCCGCACCCGCTGCCGCAGGGCGTGCTCTACCATACCGGCGGCGCGACCGCCGGCTTCGTGATGGCCTACGACAACGGCGTGACCGTGTACGACGCCGGCGACACCTGCCTGTTCAGCGACATGCAGCTCATCAGCCAGATGTACGGCCCGCAGGTAGCGATCCTGCCGGTCGGCGGCAAGTACACCATGGGCGTGCGCGAGGGCGCCCGCGCCGCCAGCCTGATCCGCGCCGACGTCGTCATCCCCTGCCACTACGGCCAGGAGCTCGGCCAGCCGGCCGACATCGACGAGCTGACCCGTCAGGTGGCGTTCCTGAGCCCCGGCACCGCCGTGGTGCCCCTGGAGCCGGGCCAGTCGGTGAACTACACCGCCAGCTCCTACGAGGTGAGCTGAGCGGCGGTTATTTCTTCGCGTACTGGTGCGTGCCCATGATGGCGCGCACCTCCTCGAAGCCGCGGGCCTGGAGCAGGCGGCCGACCCGGTCTTCCTCGTGCTCCAGCAGCTTCTTCGCGTTGGTGACGACCTCTTCGAGCCGGTCGCCGGGGAACTTCACCGCGCCGTTCTCGTCCATGTGGACGATCTCGCCCGGCGCCACGTCCATGCCGGACAGGCGCACCGGCACCTGCACGGCCTGCAGCGCCTGCGGCCCGTGGCCGGCGCACACGCCGCGCGTCAGGTACTGGAACCCCATGGGCCGGATCTCGTGGATGTCGCGCGAGGGGCCGTTGCTGATCGCGCCGACCGCGCCGCAGGCGCGCAGCGCGGAGGTCATGTTGCCCCCGGCCAGCCCCACCTTGTCGGCCAGGTGCGGCGGGAAGCGCTGCTCGAAGCAGAAGATGGACGGCGTGCCAAGCCGGTCCGTCGCTTCCAGGACGTCCAGCAGGGTCAGCGCCGAGTAACCCGGGTCCGCGACGCCGTAGACGCAGGTGACCGCGTAGCCGGCCACGGGGCCCAGCTCCGGATACCAGCAGGACAGCCGGTTGTCGGTGTACCAGTTCGCCTCCCAGGGGTGGTACAGCTCCAGGCACAGGTCGTTGCCGGGGTAGGTGGCCACCACGTTGGTGACCGTGGGCGTGTCGATCTTCCTGAGCTCCTCCAGGAGGGCTGCGTCTGACATGGGGTTCTCCTCAGTTCACGGGGGTCCCGCTCGGGATCTCTCACGGCCGGCCGTGAGGCGCGGGACCGGACCGCCGCAGTCTATCCCATAGCCCGCGCAGCGTTCAGCTCGGGTACGCGGCGGAACCATGGACCAGGATTACCGCTGGCGGCGCAACTCCGAGAGGCCGTCCTGGTCCAGTTCCAGGTCCAGCCGGCCGGCACGGCGCAACGTCGCGGCGTGTCGTTTGAGGTCGCGAAAGCCGGCCTCGTCGATGCCGGTGGCGGCTTCGATAATGGACCACGGAACATCGCGCTCGAGCAGGCCGTCAATGGCTTGAGCCAGCTCCAGTCTTCCTTCCTGACGACCCTCTCGGCGGCCTCGCTCTATCAGTTGCTCAACGTAGTTCATCACGTCTCCTCCGCGGCCGGGTACGTTGCGGCGTAGCGCCCGGACGAACAGCGGCCGGTACTCGTCCGGCTGCGTGGTCAGCGCTTGGTCTGGTCGATCAGCAGGTGCTCGAAGCGCGGCACCCTACGCCACGCTGGCTCCGCATCGGCGAAACGTTGCGAACTCCCGTTCGTACTGCCACGGTTCGGCTCCCTGATAGAGTACCAGCGGCACGATCAGCGGCAAGCGGTGCTCGCCTCCGTGCCGGCTCCGCCAGCGGAGCCAGACCTGTAGACAGTAGTTCAGCATTCGCAACGGCATCCACGAGTCGGGCGACGACTGGTGCTCCAGCAGCACGTAGAGCAGGACGGGCGTCGGAGGGCGCCTCCCGCTCGACGGAGAAGAGCAGGTCGGCCTCGCTGTCGCGCCAGTCGGGGCTGACGAAGCGGCCCGGCTGCAGGGTGAGCGTGGACCAGCGCAGTGTCCGGGCAAGTGGCGCCGGGACGCAGGCGCCGAGCAGGCCGGCGGCGTCCCGGGTGTTGGAGAAGACGCTGCGGGCGTACTTGTCGTGCGGTCGGCTCGGGCTCACACCTCATCAATGCACGCTCGTGCGCTGGCGCTTGAGCCGGCCACTCGGCAGGCACGCGTCGCAGGCAGTCAGGCGGTCGGGGCTTGGCTGGACGGCTGCTTACGCTACGGTGTTTTTCCGCGAACCTCGTCTGCCACCTTGGACGGGCGAGCGGCTCTCAATCGCCAGCACCCGGTGAGCCGGTCTCCGGCCGTTTGGGACGCCGGAGCTCGCGCTTGGCGTCCGTGAGCTCGCCCAGCACCCGAGCCAGGTCCTCCCGAAGGCCGGCGCGCAGTTCGCGCTGCAGCTTCATCGCCCACGCGGGTGCCGCTTCCTCGCCGGAGGCGGGACGCTCGCGGACCGACTGGCCCTCATAGCCTCTGCGCGCGCGGGCCGAGTCCGGCTTGCGCGGCGGTCCGACGTAGAACTCCAGCCCGAGCGCGGTGGAGACACGTTCCAGGGTGGTGCTCAGCGCGGCGCGGCCCTGCATGAGGCTGCGGAGTTGCCCGACGGGGATTCCGGTCCGCACGGAGAGCGGCCGCAGCCCCTCGCGTTCGACATGGAGCCGTACCGCGGAGCGGAGATGATCCAGCCCGGATCGTGTCACATGAGCCTCTTGCAAAACTCCGGGGATTCCCTTGGTTGCAGACGGCTGTCCGTAGCTGTGCGGTGAACCGCTGCCGGAGGCGTGAGGGGCGTCAGATGCGCTGGCAAATCCGTCCACGACACCCTATCATCGACGGAACCCGGAGACGCTGCGGTTCGCGATCAACGCTTGAGGAACATGAACGACATGAACAACGTTCTCAACGTTCGAGAAGAACGACGCAACGGGATTCTTCTGGTCGCGCTCATCTGCGGTGCGCTGGCAAGTTGCCAAGGGCCGATCGGATCCCCTGGAGAAGGCAGAGTCCCGGATCTGCTGGTGACGTCGCCATCGGTGAGCGATGCCGGCCTGGAACCGGCCGGGCGGTTCACTCTGTCGGCGACCGTCAGCAATGCCGGCAATGGAGCCGCGGCGGCAACGACGTTGCGCTACTTCCGGTCGGCGGACCCGGAGATCACGCGATCGGACACCGAGGTCGGCACCGACGAGGTGGCCGCGCTGGCCGCTTCCGGCGACGGCACCGAATCGGTGGATCTGACGGCGCCGACAACCCCCGGGACGTACTACTACGGGGCGTGCGTTGACGCGGTGGCCGGCGAGTCGGACCTGACGAACAACTGCTCGACCGGCGCCAAGGTCACGGTACAAACCACCGTGTCCAAGCGACCGGAACAGCCGGACCTCGAGGTGACCGCGCCTTCGGTGAGCGACAGCTCTCCAGCCGGCGGGACCGGGTTCACGCTTTCGGTGACGGTGCGGAACGCCGGCGGGGCCGCAGGGGAGGCGACCACGCTGCGTTACTACCGGTCGACGGATGCGACGATCACCGCGTCGGACACGGAGGTCGGTACGGAAGCCGTGGCGGTGCTGGCCGCTTCGGGAGGCGGCAGCCATTCGGTGGACCTGACGGCGCCGACAACCCCCGGGGCGTACTACTACGGGGCGTGCGTTGACGCGGTGGCCGGCGAGTCGGACCTGGCGAACAATTGCTCTGCGTCGGTACGGGTGACCGTCCCGGAACCGCAACGACCGGATCTGGTGGTGAAGTCGCCGTCGGTAAGCCATGACCAGCCGGTCACCGGGACGGCCTTCACGCTCTCGGCGACGGTGAGCAACGACGGTGACCGCAGCGCGCCGGCGAGCACGCTGCGTTACTAACGGTCGACGGACGCGACGATCACGACATCCGACGAACCGGTCGGCACGAGCACGGTGGCGGCGTTGGCCGTTGCCCGAAGCAGCAGCCACTCGGTGGATCTGACGGCGCCGGAGACGCTGGGGACGCATTACTACGGGGCGTGCGTGGAGGCGGTAGCGGACGAGTCGGACGCCACCAACAATTGCTCGGCATCCGTCGAGGTTGACGTGCAGGACGAGCAACCCGTTCAGTCGCCTGACCTGGAAGGCCAGCCTGACCTGAACGTGACAGTGACGGACGAGTCCGTCAGCGACAGCCGTCCGATCACCGGGACGAGCTTCACGCTCTCGGCGACGGTGAGGAACGACGGCGATGGAGCCGCTGCGGCGACGACGCTGCGTTACTACCGGTCGACCGACGCGACGATCACGACGACGGACACGCAGGTGGGGACGGACGACGTGGGGGCGCTGGCGGCTGCCGGCAGCAACGCGGAGTCGATCTCGCTGACGGCGCCGGCGACGGCTGGTCCGTACTACTACGGGGCGTGCGTGGATGCCGTGACGGACGAGTCCGACACGACGAACAACTGCTCGTCATCGGTGAAGGTGGACGTTGAGGAGCCGACGTACCCGGATCTGGAGGTGGGAACGCCGGGGGTGGACGACACGAGTCCGGAGACGGGGGCGACGATCACGCTTTCGGCGACGGTGAGCAACGGGGGCGACGCAAGGTCTCTGGCGACGACGCTGCGTTACTACCGGTCGACCGACGCGACGATCACGACGACGGACACGCAGGTGGGGACGGACGACGTGGGGGCGCTGGCGGCTGCCGGCAGCAGCGCGGAGTCGATCTCGCTGACGGTGCCGGCGACGGCTGGTGCGTACTACTACGGAGCGTGCGTGGATGCCGTGACGGACGAGTCGGACACGACCGACAACTGCTCGTCATCGGTGAAGGTGGACGTTGAGGAGCCGACGTACCCGGACCTGGAGGTGGGAACGCCGGGGGTGGACGACACGAGTCCGGAGACGGGGGCGACGATCACGCTTTCGGCGACGGTGAGCAACGGGGGCGACGCAAGGTCTCCGGCGACGACGCTGCGTTACTACCGTTCGTCGGACGCGACGATCACGACGGCGGACACGCAGGTGGGGACGGACGACGTGGGGGCGCTGGCGGCTGCCGGCAGCAGCGCGGAGTCGATCTCGCTGACGGTGCCGGCGACGGCCGGTCCGTACTACTACGGAGCATGCGTGGACGCGGTGACGGACGAGTCGGACACGACGAACAACTGCTCGGCATCGGTGCAGGTCACGGTGCAGACCACCGTGACGGAGCTCCAGGGAGATCCGGACCTGACGGTGATCTCGCCATCGGTGAGCGACAGCGATCCCGCTGCTGGTGCGGCGTTCACGCTTTCGGCGACGGTGAGCAACGGGGGCGACGCAAGGTCTCCGGCGACGACGCTGCGCTACTACCGTTCGTCGGACGCGACCATCACGACGGCGGATACATCAGTAGGGACGGACTCGATCGCGGGGCTTGCCGCGTCGGGGAGCGCGGGTGCGTCGGTGGAGCTGACGGCGTCGACGACGGCCGGAACGTACTACTACGGGGCGTGCGTGGACGCGGTGACGGACGAGTCGGACACGACGAACAACTGCTCGGCATCGGTGCAGGTGACGGTGCCGGAGCCGAAGCATCCGGACTTGACGGTGACGTCGCCGTCGGTGAGCGACAGCGATCCCGCTGCTGGTGCGGCGTTCACGCTGTCGGCGACGGTGAGGAACGCCGGTGATGGAGAGGGGGAGGTGACGACGCTGCGCTACTACCGCTCGTCGGACGCGACCATCACGACGGCGGACACATCGGTAGGGACGGACACGGTGGCGAAGCTTGCCGCATCGGGGACCAGCAGTCAGTCGGTGGAGTTGACGGCACCGGCGACGCCGGGGACGTACTACTACGGGGCGTGCGTGGACGCGGTGACCGGCGAGTCGGACACGACGAACAACTGCTCGGCATCGGTGCAGGTGACGGTGCCGGAGCCGAAGCATCCGGACTTGACGGTGACGTCGCCGTCGGTGAGCGACAGCGATCCCGCTGCTGGTGCGGCATTCACGCTGTCGGCGACGGTCAAGAACGCGGGTGATGGAGAGGCGGAGGGGACGACCCTGCGGTATTACCGCTCGTCGGACGCGACCATCACGACGGCGGACACATCGGTAGGGACGGACACGGTGGCGAAGCTTGCCGCATCGGGGACCAGCAGTCAGTCCGTGGATCTGACGGCGCCGTCGACACCGGGGACGTACTACTACGGAGCGTGCGTGGACGCGGTGACCGGCGAGTCGGACACGACAAACAACTGCTCGGCATCGGTGCCGGTGACGGTCCCGGCCCCGAAGCCGGACCTGGTGGTGGGATCGCCCTCGGTAGACGACAGCAGCCCCGCGCCGGGTGAGGAATTCACGCTGTCGGCGACGGTGAAGAACGCCGGCGGCGGAGCGGCGGCGTCGACGACGCTGCGTTACTACCGGTCGACCGACGCGACGATCACGACGTCCGACACCGAGGTGGGCACGGACTCGGTCGACGGGCTTGCCGCTGCGGGGACCAGCAGTCAGTCCGTGGATCTGACGGCGCCGTCGACACCGGGGACGTACTACTACGGGGCGTGCGTGGACGCGGTGACCGACGAATCGGACACGACGAACAACTGCTCGACGTCGGTGCCGGTGACGGTCCCGGCGCCCAAGCCGGACCTGGTGGTGGGGTCGCCCTCGGTAGACGACAGCAGCCCCGCGGCTGGTGCGGCATTCACGCTGTCGGCGACGGTCGAGAACGGCGGCGGCGGAGCGGCGGCGTCGACGACGCTGCGTTACTACCGGTCGACCGACGCGACGATCACGACGTCCGACACCGAGGTGGGCACGGACTCGGTCGACGGGCTTGCCGCTGCGGGGACCAGCAGTCAGTCCGTGGATCTGACGGCGCCGTCGACACCGGGGACGTACTACTACGGGGCGTGCGTGGACGCGGTGACCGACGAATCGGACACGACGAACAACTGCTCGACGTCGGTGCCGGTGACGGTCCCGGCGCCCAAGCCGGACCTGGTGGTGGGGTCGCCCTCGGTAGACGACAGCAGCCCCGCGGCTGGTGCGGCATTCACGCTGTCGGCGACGGTCGAGAACGGCGGCGGCGGAGCGGCGGCGTCGACGACGCTGCGTTACTACCGGTCGACCGACGCGACGATCACGACGTCCGACACCGAGGTGAGCACGGACTCGGTCGACGGGCTTGCCGCTGCGGGAACCAGTACCCGGTCGGTGGCTCTGACGGCTCCGTCGAAGCCTGGGACGTACTACTACGGAGCGTGCGTGGACGCGGTGACCGGCGAGTCGGATACGACGAACAACTGCTCCGCATCGGTGCAGGTGACCGTGCCGGAGCCGCAGGTTCGGGGGCCGCAACCGGACTTGCTGGTGGTGTGGGGGTTCCCTTCGGTAAGCTATCCGGCCGTCGGAGCGCAGATCACCCTGTCGGCGACGGTGCGGAATGCCGGCGACGCTGCTTCGGCGGCGACGACGTTGCGCTATCATCAGTCAAGGTCTGGGGACAAAACCACCACGCCCGTCGGCACGGACGCGATAGCGGCGCTGGACGCTTCGAAACACAGCAAGGAGTCGGTGGACGTGACCGCACCGTCGACCCCTGGTACGTACCTCTACCAAGCGTGCGTGGACGCGGTCGCGAACGAATCCGACACGACCAACAACTGCGGGAGTTTCAACCAGGTCACGGTGTTGGCCAAGGCCGCGGCCAAGGTCGAGCTCACGCCAAGTTCGGTGAGCTTTACCGAGATAGGCGCCACGGAGACCCTGACGATCCGCGTCCTCGACACCGACGGAGACGAAATCAGTCCCAACTCCTTGGGCTGGTCCTCGGAGGACAAGACCGTGGCAACGGTATCCGGCGGGCTCAGACAGACGATCCGCGTAAAGGCGATCGGGGCCGGGACCACCACGGTCACGGTGACCGCGAACGACGGCGTGACGGGGACGGCCGCGGTGACCGTGACCCCGACCGGGCGACGCGTGGAGGTCTCGCCGAATTCGCTGACTTTCACGGCGCTCGGCGACTCCAAGACGGTGACCGTGCGTGTTCTGGACGAAAACGACGAAGTGGACTCCGAAGCGTCCTATAGCTGGTTCGGCTTGACCTATCCGGGCAGCACGGTGGACCTCGAGCGCGTGACAGGTGGCCTGAAGGTCACGGCGACTGAGGGGGGAGGAGGCGAATTCGAAATAACTTCGACGGGCGCGAGCCCAGCGATCTTGTTGGTGCGCGTGTCCCAGCAACCGGCTTCCGTGAAGGTTTCGCCGTCTTCGGTGAGCCTGGCGCCAGGGAAGACGGCAACAATGAGTGTGCGGGTCGCGGACGCCAACGACAATGAAATTGCGGTGGCCGGCACCCGGGGGCGCATCGTGTACTGGACGACAAGCAATTCGGCAGTGGCGAAGATCGCTGGCGAACGCCGTCTCCGCGAGGGTTACGAGACCGGCGCCACCGCGACGGTTACCGCCGGCACCGCCGGTACGGCCACGATCACGGCGAGACCGGGCGGAGAGACCGTCGAGGGTACCGCCACGGTCACGGTGACCACGCAACAGAACCCCGTGGATCGGCTCGCTGTCCCTCGTCGTCGCAACCTCGTCCACCTCGCCCATCACCGGCGGATAGCGCCAGCTACGCGGGAAACAGCTCCAACTGGCGCTGGTTGCGGCGGATCTCGTCGAAGTCGCGTCGCAGGATGCGCAGCACGGGCTCGGCGACCGGGCGGATTTGCCGTTCGATGTAGTGCTCGTAGTCCGGAAGGTACGCCTGCCTGCCGGCCGGCTCCGGGCCTTCGACCGTGATGACGTATTCGATCACGCCGCGCAGCTCTCCCGCGGCGGGGGCGCCCCGCTTTTGCGCGGCTACCACGTGCGGCGGAAGCGCCCGGTACTCGCCCGCCTCCTTGCGGAGGGACTTGCGGTAGACGAGCTGCCGGTCGCGCCTTCCCGCTGACACCTCGTGGATCACCTGCCGCAGGTAGTCGTCGACCTGATCGCCGGCGAACAGGCGGGTGTAGAGCTCGCGCTGGACCTCGTGGGCGAGTTCCGTCCAGTCGCTGCGCACGACCTCCATGCCGGTGAAATGCAACCGGCCGCCGGACAGGCCCACGTACCGCTTGGTGGCGCCGCGTTCGCCGGAGCGCAGGGGAGGCAGGAACAGGCGCTCGAACAGGGTCTCGAACTCCATCTTCAGCGCGCTCCGAACGCGCCATGTCTCCTCGACGTAGTGGGCCAGGTCCACGGTCAACTCCTCCGCCAGCCGCTCTCCCTGCGCCGCTGCATCGTCCTCGTCCGCCGCGACGAACAAGCTGTCGGTATCGCCGTACAGCACCCTGAGGCCGCGCCGCTCCATCCAATCCTTGGCCCAGAGCAGGAAGTGCTGGCCGAAGCCCGTGATCGCGTTCGCGAGCCGGTGGTCGTGGAACCGGCACGACGGCGTGCCTAGCACGCCGTAGAAGGAGTTCATCAGCAGCTTGATGGCGTTGCCGGCCACCGCGTCGCCCGCCTCCTTGGCCCGTGCGCGGCTTTCGAAGAGCGCGTCCAGCAACTCGGTCAGGATGCCTCGCGCTCGGCGGAAGCAGGCGCCGTTCGGGGCGCGGATGACCTCGCCTTCACTCCCGTCGGGAACGGGCTCCCGGATCAGCCCGAGCGGATCGATCTGGAAGGTGCGGATGATGCTGGGGTACAGGCTGCGGAAGTCGAACACCATCACGTTCCGGTGCAGCCCCGGTTGCGAGGGCAGGACGTGGCCGCCCTGCTGGCCCTGCCGAGCCTCCGTGCCGTTCTCGCCTTGCGTGACGCCGACGGTGGGGGCCACCACGCCCCGCTCCCGCAGGCGCGACAGGTACAGGAAGTCGAAGGCGGCGATGGAGGCGCCGGCGCGGTCGGGCGGCATGCCGGTGAGCAGGCTGCGCTGCACCGTGAACGGCACCAGCTTCAGCTTCTCCAGGATGTCGAAGGCGAGCCGCGCGTCGGTGAGGTTGTAGCGCACGAAGCGCTCCGGATCCCGCTCGAAGGCGCGTTGGATCTCGGCGGCGTGATCGGCGGCGTGGAAGGTCTTGCCTTCGCCCAGGATATGGCGGGAGGCGGTCTCCAGGCTGTAGTCCGGCAGGCGCACCCCGACCGCGCGCAGCAGGCGGATGCCGTCGAGCACCGTCCGGCCCGGGATGAACACCGAGTCGCTGAAGCGGCGCGCGCCGCCGCCGCGCTGGCGGAGCTCGCCCGGCGCGCGGCCCAACTCCAGCGGCACGCCGGCCGCCGCTGCCAGCCGGATCAGCACCGGCACGTCGAAGTCGATGATGCTCCAGCCCGTCAGCACGTCGGGATCGAGCTCGCGGATCCGCCGGCAGAGGAGGGTAAGCAGCTCCCCCTCGTCCGCGCACGGTGTCGCGCCGCTCGGGCACGCGGCGCGCGCGGCCTCATCCGGACAACACAGCAGGACCTCCCGCGCCCCGCATCCCCAGAGCGACACCGAGTAGAGCTGCTGCGCCTTGGGATCGGTCTCGATGTCGAGTGAGAGCGTGGCCAGCTCCGGGGTCCAGTCCGCCGGCTGGAGCCTCGGCTCGTGGAACAGGACGGTCCGGGAGAAGCCTCCGCCGAGGGGAGCGGGTTTGCCGTCGATGCGCACGGCGCTGCGGATTCCTCGATCGATGAGGTGGCGATAGGCGAAGCGGACGTCAGCCTCGTAGGTGCGCAGGCCGGCGCGGTGCAGCCGCTCACGTAGCGGCGGAGCCTCCTGGGGGTGAGCCAGCTCCACGCGGCAGACGCGGGCGCCGTGCAGCGTGCGGAGCTCAGTCGGCGCGAGACGGGCGCCTGCGGCTCCTGCCCGCACCCGGTCCGAGTGCTCGACGTAGAAGTAGGGGACCGCGCGGTCGTCGCGCACGAGGAACGGGCGGCCATCCTGGAGCTTGCCGTACAGGTGGACGACTGCGCGCCCATCGGCGCCGGTGGTGACGTAGGTCGCGTTGAGGAGGTAGCCGACGAAGCCGCTCACCGTGTTTCCGTTCGGTCCTGCTTGTTCATCGTCGTGCCATCATCCTTGATTTCTCACTCGGCCGCTCTGCATGGAGCGTTGCGCCCCTGCCGGTGGGCATCGCCTATAGTGGGCTCGCCATGCGCATCACCGACGTCCGCACGTTCCTGGTGTACGGCGGCACGCCCGAGCGGGCCGGCTGGCGCCACTGGCTGTTCGTGAAGGTCCATACCAACACGGGGCTGTACGGCGTCGGCGAGTGCTGGGGCTGGCCGCGGGTCGTGCAGACCGCGATCGAGGACTTGAAGCCGCTGGTCGTCGGCGAGGACCCGTTCCTGATCGAGCGGATCTGGCAGAAGCTGTTCGCCTCCACGCAGGGCCACGGCATGACCGGCGTGGTCGGCTCGGGCGCCATCACCGGCATCGAGCTGGCGCTCTGGGACCTGAAGGGCAAGGCCCTGGACACGCCGGTCTGGAACCTGCTCGGGGGTAAGATGCGCGACCGCATCCGCCTCTACGGTCACGCGTTCGACGAGGAGCGAGCGCGCGAGCTGGTCGACCGGGGCTTCACGGCGATGAAGCTGTTCGGCTGGCGGGATGCGATCAGCCGCGTGGCGAAGCTGCGCGGGGAGTACGGGCCGGAGATCGACCTGATGGTCGATGCCGGCGGCGGGCCGTGGCAGACGCCTGCGGACGCGATCTCGCTGGGCCGGCGGCTTGAGCGCTACGGCCTGCTGTTCTACGAAGATCCGGTGTCGGCCGTGCACATCGACGGTCTGGCGCGGGTGGCGGAAGCGGTCGACCTGCCGATCGCGATCGGCGAGGCGTATCCCAACCTGTTCGCGCTCCGCGCGCTGATCGAACGCGGCATCATCGACGTGGTGCAGCCGGATACCGGCCGCTTCGGCGGGCTGTGGCAGATGAAGAAGCTGGCCGCAATCGCGGAGGCGCACCAGGTGATGGTGGCCCCGCACCAGGGCTCGCTCGGCCCGGTGGCGGAGATGGCGGCCATCCACCTGCTCGCGACGCTTCCGAACTACCTCATCCACGAGTACCTGATGAACGACGTCCCGCAGCGCTACGGGGTCATGACCGGGCAGCCGGTGATCGAGGACGGCCACATTCTGGTTCCCGACCGCCCCGGACTCGGCGTCGACCTGGACGAGGAAGCGATCAAGCGTTTCCCGGCGCAGGGCAACGCCATCCCGGTCGAGGAGGACCCGGACTACGACTACCAATACGTCGCCGCCCACCGGCGCCGCGCCGCTTGGCTGGCCGGCTGAAGGAGCGGCAGGTTACGTCTCGGAATCCCATGGATCTGTGATTACGCAGCCTTGAGCTCGGGAAAGTACGAAACCATAGAACCCACGATCGCGGGTCAGAACCGATCGGCCGCCGCGAGTGCATGGGCGCCGACCAGGAGTCAGAAAGAATTCGTTCGCGCGGCCCGCCGGCGTCATACGCCTCGCGCAACCGCTGCTTCGGCGTCGAACCGTGCCGTTCGTCGGCCAGAAACACGTCCAACAGCACGTTGGTGTCGATTGCGGTAGTCACCGTCCGCGGATTTCTTCGATGTAATCGTCGGTGCTCCCGGTCTTGCCCAGCACGGCATAGACCCGGTCGACGGGGTGTTCCGCCGTGGTTCGCTTGTGAATCAACAGCCCGCGGTCGGTGGGAGTGATCTCGATCTCGACGTCGGGGCTCAGCCCGAATCGGTCTCGAAGGTGTTTGGGAATAGTGATCTGGCCTCGTTCCGAGATTCTCATGTCATCTCCGATAGGGGACGTCGGTCGTGAACGAGTGTCAGATGCCGATGAGCTGTTGAAGTTTCGCCCGCTGTTCGGGCCGAATGGAGCGACCGTAGTGGCGCAGCTCGAGGCTCGCGTTGATTGCCGCAGCCACTTGCTCGTAGCCGTGATCGTGCGGTTGGACGCGGCTGCTGTCGTAGTTGGTCTCGAACCAGCGGCGAACTTCCGACCATCGCCACAGTCGGTAGCGGGCACGGGGGTCCGTCACGGGAGCGGGAAAGCCTCCGGGGCCGCGTTCGTTCGTGACCAGTAAGCGTATGCTTTCGCGGCTGCGCCGCGTGCGCGTGGCAATGTCCGCCATGGAGACTAGCCCGCAGCCGGCGATCCGAATCACCTCGACCTCGGGCAGGCGTTCGACATCGGCTATAGCCGACAGGATGGCAGTCTCCGGGTTCGGCCCATCCCGGTCGAAATCGACGTACTGGATCCCGTCGGCCCGCCCCACGAGCGCATCATCACAGCCGGCGTCGAAGAGGGCATTGATGGCCGTGTCGGTCTGTAGGTCAGGGCCTTCCACAATCAGAGTAAAGTGGTAGACAGCCATGTTTGATACCTATGGTGCGTACTCAGCAGTGCGGACACCGTTCCATCGCGCGACGGAGCTGCTTCGCGTGATTCCCAGGATTCCGTGGAGTTGACCACACCGAAGCCTCGCATCCTGATCTACTGGCCTCGCAGCAACGCATGTGTCCCCAACGGTGCCCTGTCGCGGTGGGCATCACCGTCCACCCAGCGGCCTCGGCATCGGCAAGTGCTTCCTCAACCTCCTTCTTGGGATGCCGTGCCCTTGCCATGCCGTCTCCGAAATGAAAATAGAAACAGACGATTCATCCATCCTGTCCATGGGTGCACTGTGATCGGAGAGTAACCGGCGGGTGGTCTCGTGTCAACACGCATAGCCCATCGGACGCCAAGGCTGCGGCGATAGCGTAGTATGGGCCCGTCATGAGAATCGTACGCTACGAGCGAAACGGGGCGGTCGGGTACGGCCGGCAGCGGGACGACGGGTCGATCGTCACGATCGACGACGGGCCGGCTGCGGCCGCCGGGCGGGCGTGGGAAATCGCGCTGGACGCGGCGGACGGGCCGGTGGTCGAAGGGGCGAGGCTGCTGGCGCCTGTGGTGCCGACCGGGGTGCTGTGCATCGGGCTGAACTACCGCAAGCACGCGGAGGAGTCGGGAGCGCAGGTGCCCGCGCAGCCCATCCTGTTCATGAAGCTGCCGTCGGCGGTGCAGGATCCCGGCGGGGACATCGTGCTGCCGCGTCGGCTGCGCAGCGACCAGGTGGACTACGAGGCGGAGCTGGCCGTGGTGATCGGCCGGCCGTGCCGTAACGTCACGCGCTCCGAGGCGCTGGACTACGTCCTTGGGTACACCTGTGGCAACGACGTCAGCGCCCGCGACTGGCAGTTGCAGTGGGGCGGGGGCCAGTGGTGCCGGGGCAAGACCTTCGCCACCTTCTGTCCGCTCGGGCCGGCGCTGGTGACGCCGGAGGACATCCCGGATCCCAACGCGCTCGGTATCAAGAGCGTCGTCAGCGGCGAGACCATGCAGGACTGGACGACACGCGACATGATCTTCGACGTGCCGGAGCTGATCGCCTTCCTGAGCGGCAGCACCACGCTGGAGCCCGGCACGGTGATCATGACCGGCACCCCGCACGGGGTGGGCTCGGCCCGCAAGCCGCCACGGTTCCTGCAGCCGGGCGACAGCGTGACCATCGAGATCGAGTCGATCGGCGCGCTCACCAACCCGGTGGTCGAGGAGTCGTAGCGATGGCAGCGCTGAGCGCCGAGCAGGTCGAGCGGTTCCGCCGCGACGGCTACTTGGTCGTCGACGGGCTGTTCGACACGGAGAGCCTGGAGCCGGTGCGGCGCCGCATCCGCGAGCTGGCGGCGCCGGATGCGCCGGCGATGGAGAAGGCCAAGCGGCAGGTGGAGCCGCTCGTGGAGGCGGGAGAGATGCGGGCCGACGGCTATGCCGCGTCGCTGCGCAAGATGTCGCACATGGCGTTCGAGGACCCCGTCTTCCTGACGCATGCGCGGCAGCCGCGGATCGTCGACGTCATCGAGTCGCTGCTCGGCCCCGACCTCGTGCTGGCGCAGGACCAGTTGTTCATGAAACCGCCGCGCGTCGGGTCACGGCAGAAGTTCCATCAGGACACACCGCTGGGCTTCGACCTGGATCCGCCCGACCGGATGGTCACCTGCTGGTGCGCCCTGGACGAGGCGACCATCGCCAACGGCTGCCTGTGGATGATTCCGGGCAGCCACCTGGACGGCGTCACCGACCAGGAGACGTGGCGGCGCTACGAGCCGGTCGACGGCGTGGA
This sequence comes from Spirochaetia bacterium, assembly GCA_965208175.1. Taxonomy (GTDB): domain Bacteria; phylum Spirochaetota; class Spirochaetia; order SZUA-6; family Bin103; genus CATQHW01. Next base: position 315,803 of record CBDBOG010000004.1, read on the forward strand.
GCCGCCGGAGGCGCGGCCGGTCGAGCTGGCGGCGGGGAGCTGCAGCTTCCACCACGGCCTGATCCTGCACGCCAGCAGGCCGAACCTGACCGACCGGCCACGCTGGGGCTATGCCACCCACTACGCCAGCGCGCGCTGCCGGTTCGAGGGCGAGGCGGGCGATCACGTGACCATCCGCGGCCGGCGCTTCCCCGGCTGCGTGTAGGGCGCCCCCGGCTACGGCGGCCAGTCGACGCCGTCCTGCGGGACGAAGCCGATGGTGCGGCGGGCGTGCTCCAGGTCGCGGTAGCGGCCGCGGTTGGCAGAGACGGCGAACAGGATCGCGAAGCGCAGGTCGCCGGGGGCGTCGATGCAGCGCTCGACCGCCTGCACGGCGTCGCGGTGGCTGAGGTAGACGGCCGCCTCGCGCGGATCCCGCGGCCGGTCGCCGGGCAGCACGCGACCGATGCGCAGACAGATCATGGACAGGCCGTGCGAATCGGCGTAGTGGCGGGCCAGTGCCTCGCCGAACACCTTGGTCGCGGCATAGAGGCCGTTGGGGCGCACCGGATGGTCGGAGGTGACTGCCGGCGGGTCGGCCGGCACGTCGTCCCAGCGCGCCTCGACCATGGCCCGGTACGGCTCGTCCGCCTCGTATCCGGTTATGGCCGCGCCGGAACTGGCGTACACGACGCGGCGCACGCTGGCGGCGCGGGCCGCCTCGAATACGTGGTAGGTGCCCGTGACGTTGGTGGACAGATGGCCGGCCGGATCCTCGCCGAGATAGGCGGCCAGGTGCACGACCGTGTCGATGCCGTCGAACGCGGGCCGGATCGCCTCGAAATCGTTGAGGTCGGCGCGGACGGTGTCGACGCCGTCGACCGGGGAGCGGTTGAGGGCTCGCACGGTGCAGCGGGACGACAGCGAGCGGCCGACCAGTCCTCCGATCAGGCCGCTCATGCCGGTGATCAGTACGTGGCGTGGCGGGGACATGCAGGTGTTGTACCACGGCGTGGGACCGGCGGCCGGCGCGCTATCATTCGCCCCCGATGCCCGAGCGACCGAACATCCTCTGGATCTGTACCGACCAGCAGCGGCGCGACACCCTGGGCTGCGCGGGCAACCCGTTCGTCCGCACGTCGCACCTGGACGCGCTGGCGGCCGGCGGCGTGCGCTTCGATCGCTGCTTCGTGCAGAACCCGTTGTGCGCCCCCAGCCGCGCCAGCTTCCTGACCGGGCGCTACCCGCGCACCACGCGCATGCGCCAGAACGGGCAGACCATCCCGGCCGACGAGCTGATGGTCACCCGGCTGCTGGCCGACGCTGGCTACCACTGCGGGCTGGTGGGCAAGCTGCACACCGGCGCCACCGATGCCGCCGCCGGCTTCATCAGCGAGGAGCGCCGCGACGACGGCTACCACTACTTCCAGTGGTCGCCCAAGCCGTTTCCCGACTGGCGCGACCCCGAGGACTACTCGGCGACCAACGCCTACGCCCACTGGCTGATCGAGCGGGGCGTGCCCTATCCCTACCGTGCCCAGCCCTTCAAGGGGTCGCGTTTCGTCCAGGTCGGCATCGGCGAGGCGCACCATCAGACCACCTGGTGCGCGGAGAAGACCATCGCCTTCATCCAGGCCAACGCCGGCAGCGGGCGGCCGTGGCTGCTGTCGATGAACCCGTTCGACCCGCATCATCCGTTCGACCCGCCGGCCGACTACCTGGCCCGCTACCTTGACCGGCTCGACGAGATCCCGCTCCCCGCGTACCGACCCGGCGAGCTGCACGACAAGCCCGTTTTCCAGCGGCGCTTCCATGAAGTCGGCGCCTACAACGTCCCCGGAGCGTTCCGCTATGGCCATCTCACCGACCGCAACCACCGCCTGGTGCGGGCCGCCTATTGGGCGATGGTCGACCTGATCGACGTCCAGGTCGGCCGCATTCTGGACGCGCTGGAGCAGACCGGCCAACGCGACCGCACCCTGGTCATCTTCACCTCCGACCACGGCGAGATGCTCGGCGACCACGGCATCTACCTGAAGGGGCCGTTCTTCTACGAACAGGCGGTCGGCGTGCCGCTGATCGTCAGCCTGCCGGGGACGATCGGCGGCGGACGCGCCAGCGACGTGCTCATTGAGGCGGCCGACCTGGCGCCGACCATCGCCGAGGCGGCGGGGCTGCCGGTGCCGGCCGGCATGCAGGGCCGCTCCTGGTGGCCGCAACTCGCCGGCGGGGAGCCGATCATGGCGCAGCGGGAGGACGTGTACAGCGAGTACTACAACTCCAGCATCATGTTCGCCGATCCGGAGATGCGCGCGAACGTCACCATGGTGCGCACGGACCGGCACAAGCTGGTGGTCGCGCACGGCCGCGGGGAGGGGGAGCTGTACGACCTGGAGGAGGATCCGGAGGAGGCATGCAACCGCTTCTTCGATCCGGCGTACACGGACGTCAAGCTGGAGATGCTGTCCCGGCTGACCGACCGGATGGCGTTCACGGCGGACCCGCTACCGGAGCGCCGCGCCCGGTGGTAAGGCGGGTGCCGGCCGGGTAGCGTAGGTCCGGAACCAACTAGATCAGGAGGTCAGCGTCATGGGCGTTCGAGTATCTGCGGTACGCTCGGCCGCTCTTCGTGTCGTCGTCGCCGGTTGTGCGCTGACACTTGGGTCAGTCGCCTGTACGGGGACTGCCCCGCGGGATGCAGCCCCGGCCGGCTTCGTTGGAGACTATGGAGCGACGGCAGGGCGGACCGCCGTCAATCTCGATGTTACCGAGGACTCGTTCACGGCGGTGACGTTCACGGAACCTGGGCCGGGAGTGGCTGCGGCTCGGGCCGCCAGCGCACCGGGCAGCGAACCGGTGACGTGGGTGGTGTTCACGGGTGACGTGACCGTTTCCGGCGCCACGGTGACGGTCAGCGTCACGGGGGTGGAGCGCGACGGTCAGAAGCTGCAGGGTGCGGAATTGGCCGCCTATACGGCGTGCACCACGACGGCCACGGCTGGCGATGCGTTCGCCGGAGAGGTGATCGCCGCCCTGTTGGATTGTCTTGGAGCGGCCGATCCTGACGTGGCGGTGTACGAATATGGAGAGCATCAACGGCCTTCGGACCTGGTGTTGGGTACGTGGGACTTCGCGCCTGACCTGTCCGACCCCTTGAGTGTTGGCGGTTCGATCGTCATCAGCTCGACCGAGCTCGGAGTCTCTACCGTCGCATCGTGCAGAGGAGAGCCGTTCCACGATCCGGGCCCGTTCGATCCACCCGACTCCCGGGAGCCGATGCTGTCGGTGGACCCGGTTGCAGAGGTGCTCGAAGGCGAGCCGCTCGTCTTCGACGTGATCCTGTCGCCGCCGGCGAGCGGGGCGGTGACGGTCGACCGGGCGACGTCCGACCTCACTGCCGCCGAGGCGGAAGGTATTGCCGTAGGCGGTGCCGCCGCGGGGGACGACTACACGGCGGGGAGCGGCACGCTCACTTTCCAGGCGGGCCAGAGCAGCCGAACGCTCACGGTGGCGACCATCGAGGACGACGCCATGGAACGGAACGAGGTGTTCAAGGTCGAGCTGTCCAATCCCGGCGGTGCCCTCATCGCCCCAAGTCCGATTTTCGGCGCGCGGGGCAGCATCGGGTTCGGCGTCATCGTCGACGATGACGCGCCCTGCCCCTCGATCGAGTTGTCGTTTGACGCGTCACTCGACGACACGAAGATCGCCGTGGCGTTTCGAGAGGGTCGGATCGTGTCCGCGGATGGCGAACCGACTGAGCTCACGCGGGACAACTACGGCGATCACTTCATCGACCGCAGTACCGACGGTCCAGCCGATCTCGACTACGACGTGTTCTACGTGATCGGAGCAACCGGAGATCGGGCGGCCTTCAGGGTGCAGCACAGCGCGTGGTCGTGGGGCAGCAGCAGATGATCGCGCCGCGCGGGGAGCGCCGTCACGACGAACCGTGCTACAGGTCGGCAGCCATCAGGCGCATGATCTTCTGCACGTAGTTGCGGGTCTCCTCGGGCACGTATGCCTGGACGTTCGGCCAGTGCGTGCACTCGGCCGGACAGCGGTCCTGCGCCCGCAGGGTGCGGCTGCGGCCGCCGTTGTAGCTGGCGAAGGCGAATGCCAGGCGCTGCCGGCGGTCGGGGATGTCGTCCCAGAGGTCGTACAGGCGCCGGTCGTAGAACACGCCGGCGGCGATGTTCTGCGCCGGATCCTCGGTGTCGCTGAGGGGCAGCGACGACAGCTCCGCGATCTCCTGGAACGTGGCCGGCATGATCTGCATGATCCCGCGGGCGCCCACCCAGCTCGTGGCGTCCACGCGCAGGCCCGACTCGGTGATTCCCTGTGCCTTGAACCAGCGCCAGTCGAAGGCGACGCTGAAGAACCGCTTCGAGTACTTGCGGAAGTGGTCGTCGAAGCGCGTCGTCCACTGCTCGTCCTCGACCGGCAGCCGGCCGCGCGGCTGGGCGGCCGGAGGTTCGTTGGGGGCCGGGGCCGGCTCGGTGGCGGCTGGCGGTTCGCCCGGCATCGAAGTGTGCCAGACCAGCAAGGCGGCGAACCCCGCCAGGGCGAGCGCGGCGATCGCGGTCAGCAGCCGCATGGCGCGCATGCGATCGTGATCCTCAGTTCAGCCCCAGGCCGATCACCAGCCCGACGGCGACGCCGATGCCCACGAACATGCCGGCGACCACGACGCCGACCGCCATGTTGCCGTCGGCGAGCTGATCGTTGGTGTCGAACCGGGTCACGTGGTCCAGGACCTTGAAACCGACGTACATGAACAGGATGGCCCCCGCGCCGCCGATCACGGCGTACAGCAGGTTCAGCAGGACGACCTGAAAGTCGAACAGGCTCATTTCCCCTCTCCGTGGCGTGGTGCAGCGCTCGGTCTGGCACCGGCCGCCCGCGGAGAGGATAATGAGGCCGCAGAGGAGTTGCACAACATGTCTTCACCGTCCCTGATCGATCCCTTCGGACCCGACGCAGCAGGCGTCTGGCTGAAGGGCAACCTGCACGCCCACACCACCGAGTCGGACGGGCACGTGGAGCCCGGCCCCCGCGTCGCCCAGTACCGGGAGCAGGGCTACGACTTCCTGTGCCTGTCCGACCACCACCGCATCACGCGCGTGAACAGCGTGCCGGTCCCGGAGGGGATGACGCTGGTCCAGGGCGCCGAGATCCATCCGGACAACCCGTTCGGGGGACCGCAGTACCACCTGCTGGCCTACAACATGACCGACGACGTGGACGCCCAGCGCATGCCGCCGCAGCACGTGATCGACGCGGTGCGCGAGCAGGGCGGCTCGGTGTGGGTAGCGCATCCGCACTGGAGCGGCATCAACGTCCGGCGCGACGTCGTGCCGCTGACCGGGCTGGCCGGCATCGAGGTGTTCAATACGGTGTGCCAGCGCATGGGCCGGGGCGAGGCCGGCATCATCTGGGACGACTGGATGGACCACGCCGGCCACCCGCTGCCGGCGATCGCCAACGACGACTGCCACGGCAGTCCCTTGCACGGCGACGACCTGTTCCAGGGCTGGACGATGGTGCGCGCGGCCGACCGCTCGCCGCAGGCGATCGTCGCCGCGCTCGAACGCGGCGCGTCGTACTGCACGACGGGGCCGGAGATCCGCTCGCTGCGAGTCACCCGGTCCGAGCAGCCGGAGTCGGCCAATCGGCCCTATCGCCTGGAGGTGAGCTGCTCGCCCGCGCTGCGGGTGACGGCGGTCTGCAGCATCGTCGGCGCCGACTACCCGCTCGGTCCGACCGATCCGGCGCACCCCGTCGAGCACGCCGTGCTGGGGCTGCGGGAGGCCGACTGGGTGCGCGTGGAGGTGCTGGACACGCACGGCCGCAAGGCGTGGAGCAACCCGATCGACCTGACCGGATTGGCCCCCGTGGACTGACTCACCGGAGCGCAGACCAAGCCGATCCGTCGTTGACTCGGAACGGGTTGACATATTCGCACCGTTTTCGTTACGATATGGGTAACGAAAACGGTTCGCTGGGTGGAGATCGTCTTTCGGACACGCAAGCTCGCCAAGACCTTCAACTCGTTGAACATGCTTCAGCGTGCGTACGGAGACCGGATGGCGCGAACGATCGCCATGCGCATTGCCTTGCTGAATGCCGCGCGAACGCTCTCGATGGTTCCGTTCCGGCCGCCGGTGCGCCGGCATCAGCTTCGGGGTGATCGTGATGAGCAATACGCCGTAGATCTCGTGCATCCCTATCGGTTGGTGTTCGAGCCGGCGCACGAACCTCTGCCACGCCGTGACGACGGTGGAGTCGATACCGACCGCGTGACCGCGATCAGAATCGTCGAGGTCATCGACTACCACTGATGGAGGAAGTGACAGCTGATGACGAATCGCTTTGAGCCGGACTACGCCGTCCCTCCGGGATGGCTGTTGAAGGAGCACCTTGAAGTGCGCGGTATTTCGCAGGCCGAGCTCGCCCGCCGGTGTGCGCGCTCACCGAAACTGATCAGTGAGATCATCGCTGGAAAGGCTCCTCTGGAGCCGGCTACCGCACTTCAGTTTGAGAAAGTGCTCGACGTCCATGCGGACATCTGGCTGGGAGTCGAATCAGCATACCGCCTTCATCAAGCCCGGGAAGCTGAGCTCAAAACCAACGGCACCGAAGAGGCGGTATCGTGGGTGCGAGGCTTTCCGATCAACGAGCTTGCCAAGCGGGGTGTGATCGATCGTCCAGCCTCCCAACCGGACGCGGTGCCGATGCTGCTGTCCTTCTTTGGAGTCGCTTCTGTCGCGGCATGGCATGTCAAGTACCGCATGCCGAACGTCGCCTACCGACACTCGCCCAGCTTTGAGAGCGACAAGAAGGCCCTCGCAACATGGCTCCGCCTGGGCGAGCTCGAGACTGAGCGCCAGCAGCGTGGTGATTACCATCGAGCCGGATTCATGCGCTCGCTGAGGGAGATACGGGGGCTCACGGCATCGCCGATCCGAGAGGGGCTGACGAGAGCGGCTGAGCTGTGCAATCGCGCGGGTGTAGCTTTGGCTCTGGTCGAACCGTTCCGGAAGACGGCCTTGAGCGGTGCAGCATGGTGGCTGTCGCCAAGCGCCGCCATCATCGAGCTGAGCGCCCGTCACAAGAGCGACGATCACCTCTGGTTCAGCCTGTTTCACGAGGCAGCGCACCTGGTGCTCCATAGCAAGAAGGCCGTGTTCGTGGATGGTCCGGATGGCGGGGGAGAGGAACTGGAGGCCGAGGCCAATTCGTGGGCAGCGGATTTTCTCTGCAGCTCCGAGAGCTGGTCCCGATTCGTGGAAGGGAGCGCATGCTTCAGCGAAGGCCCTGTCCGGCAATTCGCCTCGGAGCAGGGAATTGCTCCAGGTATAGTGGTGGGGAGACTGCAGCACGAGGGGCGAATCCCGTGGAACCACCTCAACGGACTGAAGGTGCGAGTGGAGTAACGGCCACCCCGCACTCGGCGACCTCAAAAGGCACGCGGCGGCGCCGGCGATGGCGCCGCCGCGCGGGAAGGAAGGGTCAGTTGCCTCCGACGATGTCCAGGTAGCGGTCGTACTTCTGCTGGTAGACCTGCACGAACCGGTCGCTGCCCAGGCGGGCGACGGTCTGCAGGTACTCGTCCCACTTCTCGTCGATCGACTCCTGGCCGACGATGAACTTGTCCTTCATCTCGTTGTAGTAGGTGACCAGGTCGCCCCGCACCTCGTTGATGGTGTCGATCTCCTCCTTGGTGCTGGCGATCGGCGGGAACGGCTCGATGTAGAAGTGCTGCAGCTTCTCGTCTAGCGGAAAGATCCAGCCGGGGAAGCGGTTGATCCACGCCTGCTTGACCTGCAGGTGCGGGTAGGGCGGCTGCCCCGCTCCGATCCTCAGCAACCGTTCGTTCAGGGATACGTCCTCGTCGGTCGGTATGAACTCCTTCTTGCCGTCGACCACGCGGTAGGTGATCCCCTCGACGCCCCAGTTCTGGATGGTGATCGCCTCCTCGCTGTTGCGCACGAAGTCGATCCAGCGCATGGCCCAGTCGGGCCGCTTGGCGTCCCGCGTGATGACCAGGCCTCTGCCTCCCGACAGGATGCGCCGCTCGAAGTACTGGTCGCCGTGCGGCCCGATCAGCGGCGGCGGGACGTTGAAGATCGGCGTCTCGCCGTCCGGCGTTCCATGCGGGTGGGAGCGGCTGAAGACGAACGCCCACGTGCTCCAGAAGCTCACCGTGCCGGCGCGGTCATTGCCGACCTTCTCCAGCGTCGTGCCGCTGTTGTTCGTCAGGTACTCCTGGTCGAGCAGCTGCTCGCGGTAGAGCAGGTTCATGTACTCCAGGTATTCCCGGTAGCGGTCGCTCTCGTAGTCCCAGGAGACGGCGCCGTCGGTCACCGTGTAGGGGAGGTACATCGCCAGATGCAGCCCGAACGCGTTGCCGATGATGTTGATGTCACTCTTGCCGGTCGGAACCAGCGGGATCTCGTCCCGTTCGCCGTTGCCGTTGGGGTCGCCGTCGCGGAAGGCGGTCAACAGCTCGACGAAGTCATCGGTCGTCTCCGGCGTATCCATGTCCACGGCTTCGAGCCAGAGCATGTTGTGCATGAGGTTCTTCGACAGCGTGTTCGGCAGCACGAAGTGGTTGATCGCGTAGATCTCGCCGTCCGGGCTGGTCATGGACGCCTTGTGGAGCGGGTACTCCTCGAACCAGCGGCTGAGGTTGGGCGCATGCTCGGCGATCAGGTCGTTGAGCGGGATGACCAGCCCGTCGAGCGCGTAGTCGTAGACGTCGCCGATGCCGCTCGGGAGGTCGATCACGTCCGGCAGGTCGATGCCGGCGGCCAGCCGGGCGCGCAGCACCTCGCGGTAGTTGGAGGTTTCGATCACGTTCCACTCGACGTGGATGCCGGATTTCTCTTCCAGCGCCTGGTACGCCGGCAGGTCGTTGCTCGCCGGGCGGTGGTGCGCCGCCGCGCCGGAGTTGACCATGACGGTGATCGAGGGCGTCTCCGCCGCGCCCTCGGCCATGGATGCCGCGTAGCCGTTGGCGATCCCGAAGATCCCCATCAGGACGATCACCGCGACCGCGGTGATCCAGAGTTTCGAGCGTTTCATGTGCATGACTCCTTGTCAGATTTGTCAGGTCGTTGTCGGTTGACGATCAGGCTGCGGTTGTTGCGATAAGCCACCTCCTCAACTGCGCTCGATGGTTCCGCGCATCGCGGCGCGTATCGGTCCGTCATCCCTTGAGTGCCCCGATCATGACGCCCTTCACGAAGTAGCGCTGCAGGAACGGGTACAGCATGACGATCGGCGCGATGGCCACGACGATCACGGCGTACTTGACCTTGATCATGGCCAGCACGCCCTCCTCGAAGTCGCCGGTATCCGCGTGCTGCAGCAGCGTCTCCAGCCGCGACATGACCACCACCCGCCGCAGGTAGATCTGGATCGGATGCAGGTCGGCATCCGGCAGATACAGGAGCGCCGGGAAGAAGCTGTTCCAGTGCTGGATGCCGTAGAACAGCGCCAGGACGGCGACGATCGGCTGCGACAGCGGCAGGACGATCTTCCACACGATGCGCCACTCCTCGGCTCCCTCCAGGCGCGCGCACTCGAACAGGTCCTCGGGGAGCTGCTGGAAGAACGTCCGGCAGATGACCAGGTAGTACACGGAGATCAACGCCGGGAACACCATCGCCCAGCGCGAGCCGTAGAGGCCGAGCCTGGCGACGATGATGAAGGTCGGGATGATGCCCCCCTGGAAGAGGAACGTCACCATGATCGCGACCATGAAGAAGTTGCGCGCGAAGAACTTCCGCTTGGACAGCGGATAGGCGGCCATCACCGTGAACACCAGGTTGAACAGCGTGCCCACGGCCGTATACCAGATCGTGTTGTAGTAGCTGCGCCAGATGCGGTCGTCCATGAGCACCGCCCGGTACGCGTCGACCTGCAGTCCCTTCGGGAGCAGCCACACCTCGTCGCGCAGCACCGCGTCGGTATCGCTCAACGACATGCTGACGACGTACAGGAACGGATAGAGCGTCACGACGAAGGCGACCACCACGATCACGTGCACGGCAAGGTCGAACCCCCGGTCCCCTGCGGTCCTGCGGAACGTCGTCGCGGTCATCGAGCTTCGCCGGTCACCACAACGAGGTGTCGGACAGCTTGCGGGCGATGTGATTGAACAGGAGCAGGAACGCCACGTTGATGACAGAGTCGAACAGGCCGACCGCGGCTCCGAAGCTGTATTCGCCGGAGAGGATGCCGCGCCGGTACACGTAGGTGGATATGACGTCGGCCACCTCGTAGGTCAGCCCGGAGTACATGAGCAGGATCTTCTCGAAGCCGACCGTGAACATGCGCCCGGAGCGCAGGATGAGCAGGATGATGATGGTGGCGCTGATCCCCGGCAGGGTGACGTAGCGGATACGCTGCCAGCGCGAGCAGCCGTCGACCTCGGCGGCGTCGTACAGCTCCTCGTCGATGCCGGCGATCGCCGCCAGGTAGATGATGGAGCCGAAGCCGAAGTCCTGCCAGATCTCGGAGAGCACGTACATCGGCCGGAACCAGCCCACCTCGTTCATGAAGTTGACCGGCGTGCCGCCCAGGCGGGCGATGATGACGTTGATGATGCCGCCGTTGATGGAGACGAAATTCACCATGATGCCGACCACGACCACCACCGAGATGAAGTAGGGTAGATAGCTGACCGTCTGCACGGTGCGGCGGAAGCCGACCGACCGCACCTCGTTCAGGCACAGCGCGAACAGGATCGGCACCGGGAAGCCGAACAGCAGCATGTAGAAGCTGATGAGGAACGTATTGCGCACCAGGCGCCAGAAATAGATGGAGTCGAAGAACTGCAGGAACCACTTCAGCCCCACCCACTCGCTGCCCCAGATGCCGCGCCCGACCGAGTAGTCCTTGAACGCGATCACCATGCCGTACAGCGGCAGATAGCGGAACAGCGCGAAGTACAGCAACGGCAGGATCATCATGATGATCCACGCCCGGTCACGGCGGATGAGAGAGATCAGCGACGGCTTTGCCGCGGTGAGTGCCGGCCTGGCCCCGGTGGTGGTCGGTTGCGCGCTCACCTCAACCTCATGCCATGGGCATCCGGAGAGGCAGAGTGTGGGTGTCGCGCCGAACTGGTGTCAACAGGCCGCCTGTCCACCGGACCGCGGCAACGCCGCACGCTCTCGCCCCACATGGGCGGCAGCCACCCGGCGTGGTGGCGGGTGCAGCCGTGCGGCGGTTCTTGACACCCCCCCCGGCACGCGCACGATCGCGGTGATGCCGAATTCCTGGTCTGCGCAACCGAAACTGTGCTCGGAGGAGGCGACTGTGTTGACATGCACGGATTGCCAGAATCAGGGGATCCCGGCAATCAGGGACAATCCCGACAAGGAGACGCTATGACGGATACGAGAAGATTGAACGCACTGATCTTTCCTGTGTGCTTCGCGGCCTTGATGAACGTGGCCGTTCTTGGCTTTGCCTCCGGTGAGACCGAAGCGGCGGCGGCGGAACCGGTTACTCTGAAAATGACGTCGTGGATCAGTCAGTCTGTAGACACCTACGAGAATCATATCGTAGGACCCTTCAACGAGGCGCATCCCGGAATCGAGATCGAATTCGAGATGTTTCCCTGGTCGACGTATTGGCAAAAGCTGCAGACACTGTTTGCGTCCGGTGACGACCCGGACATCATGGAGATGGCGGCCGATTACAAGGGCGCATTCGTCGCCAATGGACACCTTCTTGATCTGACGCCCTTTCTCGAAAGAGGAGACATCGACAAGAACGGCTTCTTCGAGGAGAGCTGGAATCGCGGATACGTGGCAGGGGCGGACGGTTTCTATGGCATGTACTCCATGGTCGGAACGGGTGTCCTCATGTACAACAAGGACATTTTCGATGACGCAGGAATACCCTATCCGGACTCGACGTGGGACTATGACAAGCTGCTGGAGGTCGCCAAGGAGCTTACGGTCGATGAAGACGGCGATGGGACCCCCGACCAGTGGGGAATCGTGCCGGGCAACCACTATTGGATTCATGCCCTGATACAATCGTTCGGAGGGACCATCCTCACCGAGGATTTTTCCGAATCGAACCTCCTCTCTCCGGGGTCATTGGCCGGACTGCAGTACGATGGTGACCTGATCCACAAGCATGGGGTAGCACCGACGCCGGAGATGGCCGACGGCTTGGGCGAACTGTTCTTCACCGGAAAAGTCGCCCTGCGACCGAACTCGGCCTACAATATCCAGAGGTTCAGGGAAATAGAGGATTTTCGCTGGGACATTGCGCTGCTTCCGGAGGGACCCGAAGGACGAAAGATAACCCTGGCCGGCGACCCCGCGCATTCGATATCGGCAAATACCGAACACCCCGAAGAGGCATGGGCGTTCTTCAAGTGGTACTACAACAATCTGAGTGTGGACAACCTCATACTTGGCGGCAATTTCACCGGAAACAAGGCCCTCGCTGATGTGTGGACTGCAGATCAGGAAGGCATGACGCCCCACAATATCGGAGTCGTGCAGGAAACCGTCGAGGTATATGGAGCGCGTCCCCCCTATTGGGATGTGGGCATACGGACGCTGCCGGAAATCCGGCGAGCCTTCTCGGACATGGTGAGATCGTATAGGGGCGGACACGTGACCACGGAGGAGGCGGCAGCGGAGGCCACCGCCACGATCAACGAAGCGCTCTCGAGATAGACTTCATTCTTCGTTCATATCGTCGAGAGAACATGCACCCTGGCGGGAACATTCCCGCCGGGGTGCTCATGTACCTTTCGATGTATATGCGTAGGTGAACCTGAGCTCCGGAGCACGCGAGCATGGCACGGGAGACCCACGTGGCAGATTCGAATACCACCTCAAGGGCAGTTGCCAGGAGGAACATCAAGAACGCCGGTGTAGCATATCTGTTTGTCCTTCCCACCGTTTTTTACCTGATCTTCTTCAGCTTGGGCGCGATGGTGGCGGCCGTTTTCTTCTCCTTCCTGGAATACGATGTCCTCTCTCCGCCCAGATGGGCCGGGCTTGATAATTTCCAGCGGCTGTTCGCGAGTCCGCTGTTCCCCAAGGCGGTGTGGAATACCATCTACTTCGCCATACTCTACGTGCCGGCTCACACGATACTCTCCCTGCTTCTGGCATTGCTGGTCAATCGCGATCTGAAAGGCGTTGTCGCGTTCAGAACGGCCTACTTCCTCCCCGTGGTTTCTTCGGTAGTGGCGATTTCTCTGCTGTGGACGATGATGTACGGAAAGGAATTCGGGTTGATCAACTACGGCTTGAAAACCCTGTTCGGCGTATCGGGCCCCGGTTGGTTGACCGATCCCGCGTGGGCCATGCCCGCGGTGTCGATCATGAGCGTATGGAAGGGTCTGGGCGTGGGAATGATGATATTCCTTGCCGGCTTGCAGGACATCCCCAAGGATTTGTATGATTCGGCACAGATCGATGGGTCCGGCGCGTGGAGGAGGTTTCTGCACATTACGCTGCCGCTGGTATCGCCGACGACGTTCTTCGTGGCGGTGGTGAGTACCATCAATTCGCTGCAGGTCTTTTCGCAGATATACGTCATGACGGAAGGTGGGCCGCGATGGTCGACGACGACATTGGGCTACTTCGTCTTCGTGAGCGCCTTCGAAGACTTCCGCATGGGGTACGCCTCGGCGGTCGGTGTCGTGCTGTTCGTCATCGTGATGTTCTTCACTCTGATTCAGTTTCGACTGAGAAAGAGTTGGGTGCACTATTAGGTGCCGAAGGATGATGCGCGATAATCTCATGTCGTCGCTTGCGTCGAACCGCCGCAACCAGTTGGCGGGAAGGGCGGCCGTCAATCTGTTCTTCTACGTGCTGTTGATATTGGTCGGACTGGCCTTTCTGCTGCCTTTCCTGTGGATGCTGTCCGCGTCCCTGAAGAGTGTTGCCGAGATATTCAGCTTCCCGCCCAAGTGGTTTCCCCGCGTCCGGAGGTGGAGCAACTACACGGATATATTCGTCGTCATGCCGTTCGGCCGCTTCGTCTTCAATAGTTTCAAGGTGAGTCTGCTGTCCACGGCAGGTGTGGTTTTGAGCAGTGCGCTGGCGGCGTTCGCGTTCGCCAGGCTGAGGTTTCCGGGGAGGAATCTCATATTCGCTCTTCTGCTGTCTACGTTGATGTTGCCCGGGGAGGTCACGCTGATCCCGATATTCTTCGTAATGAGAGCGCTGGGAGTGATAAATACCCATATTCCGCTGTACCTGCCCGACTTTTTCGGGAACCCGTTCGGTACGTTTCTGCTGCGTCAGTTCTTTCTTACGGTCCCGAAGGAACTTGAGGACGCCGCGGCGATGGACGGGGCCGGTCCCTTCACGATTTTCGGGCGGATATTTCTTCCATTGGCGAAGCCCGCACTGGCCACGCTGGGGGTGCTCACGTTCATGTGGCGGTGGGAGGAGCTTATCAGGCCGGTGATCTACCTGGGCAGTCGCGACAAGATGACGCTGACCGTAGGTTTGACGGGTTATTTCGCGGAGTTCGGCGGCGGGGAGATATTTCGCTGGGACTTGCTGATGGCGGGTAGTGTCGTGAGCATCATACCGATTCTCGTGCTCTTCATAATCGGGCAGAGGTTTTTCATACAGGGAATTACGATGACCGGGATAAAGGGGTAGGCGGATACGTCGGCCGTGCGTGGCTGTGTCCGAGAGGCGACTAACAGGCGGGGATCGCGGCGCTCGCGACCGGTCCGGCGGCGGAGCGTCGAGCCGCTGGACGCAGCGCGGATACGATCGAGCGGTGCTGATTGAGCCCGGCCGGGGGAAGCGGGCCGATCTGGAGATCGACGGGCGCGGTCGCCTGCGCCTGGTGCGCTCCGGGGCCAGGTATGCCGGGCGAGGGCGCTTCGAGTCGGCGCCGTACCGGTCGCCGGCGGGGCGCGTGCAGCTCGACTGGATCGAGCAGTGGACGGCACCGCAACGGTTCGTCAAGCGCCGGGGCAACCCGATCTACGGGCCTGCCGACTCGGGACCGTGGGACACCTGGACCAACGGCGTGTCGATCGTCCCGTGCGCGGATGGCAGCCGGTACCGCATGTACTACGCCGGGCGGAAAGGCGAGGGGATCGGCTTCGCGGAGGCGCCGGTCGACGACCCGGTGACCTGGCTGGAGCATCCGGCCTCGCCGGTGCTGCGCCCGCGGGCGGACGACTGGGAAGGGAACCTGCTCAACCAGCCGCGGGTGGTGCCGCTTACCGGCGAACGGTGGCTGATGTACTACACCGGCTGGGGGTTCCCGGGTGCCGGCACGACCTGGGCGCTGGGGCTGGCCGAGTCGCGGGACGGCGGGACGACCTGGGCGCGCTGCGGCGAGGATCCGATCCTGGAGCGTGGCGGCCCCGGCGCGCCGGATGAAGGGGGAGCGGTCGTCCCGTCGATCATTCGCGTCGGAGACGAGTGGTGGATGTGGTACACGGCCGCGCGCATCCACCCCGACGGCCACCAGAACATCCACCTGTGCCTGGCCACCTCGTCCGACTGCCTGCATTGGCGCAAGCATGAGGGCAACCCCGTGCTCGGCGATGACTTCAGCGACGGCGCCCCGCGCAGCGTCACCTCGCGCTGCTTCGTGCGCCATGAGGCGGGCGTGTTCCAGATGTGGTACAGCTTTGCCAAGCCCGACTACCGGATACGCTACGCGGAGAGCCTGGATGGCATCGAATGGGAACGCTCGCCGGTCGATCCCGTGCTCGAACCGTCGCCGGGGCCGGCGTGGGATGACATGATGGTGGAGTACCCGGAGATACAGGTCGTCGACGAGGTCTATCGCCTGTGGTATTGCGGCAACGGTTTCGGCACGGTCGGCTACGCCGAAGGAAGGCCGGACGCGCGGGTGGACGTGTCGGTTCGCACCGGCGAGCACCCGGAGCCCGACCACACCTGGGGGGCGTGGCGGCCGGTGCGACGGCGCGAGGTCGTCCATCTGCGACGCAACGTCCAGATCAGGGTGGAGCTCCGGACCGAAGGGGTGAGCCCGGCGGTGTCCGCAATTTCGCTGTGCACGCCTCCCGCGTGATCGCCGCCCTACGGGTCGCCTGGAGGGGAACGACGTGAGTCCGAAGGAACCGATCAGGATCGGCGTGGTCGGCGTGAGCCGCGGCCGGACGTTCGCGCGCGGGTCGGAAGCGGCGACCGGGCTGCGTCTGGTGGCGCTGTGCGACACCTGGGAGGAGCGGCTGGAGCAGGAGCGCCGGGAGCTTGCGGCGCGCGGGACGGCGGTGACGACCTACACGGACTACGAGCGGTTCCTCCAGCACGACATGGACGCCGTCGTGCTGGCCAACCACTTCCACGAGCACGCGCCGTTCGCGATTCAAGCGCTGCGCTCGGGACGCCACGTGATGAGCGAGTGCGCGGCGTGCCACACGCCGGCCGAAGGCGTGGCGCTCATCCGTGCGGTCGAGGAGACGGGCAGGATCTACCTGTTCGCCGAGAACTACCCGTACATGGTCTACAACCAGGAGATGCGCA
Source organism: Spirochaetia bacterium (assembly GCA_965208175.1). Taxonomy (GTDB): domain Bacteria; phylum Spirochaetota; class Spirochaetia; order SZUA-6; family Bin103; genus CATQHW01. The sequence continues at coordinate 332,296 of CBDBOG010000004.1, forward strand.
GGCTGTACCGCGAGGGCACCGTCGGCACCTTCCTGTACGGCGAGGGCGAGTACGTGCACCCGGACAGCGCGCGCACCAAGGCGGGGCGAAGCTTCGGGATGGACCACTGGCGCAACTGGATACCGGCGACCTACTACTGCACGCACTCGCTGGCGCCGGTCATGTACATCACCGACACGCGGCCGGTGAAGGTCAACGGCTTCGTGGTGCCGTACTCGGCCGACGACCCGACGCAGGCCATGCACGTGCGCCGCAGCGACACCGCCGGGCTCATCATCTGCCGCATGGACAACGACGCGGTGGTCAAGTCCCTGCACGGCGGGCTGCGCGGGCACCAGAACTTCGTGCGCATCCACGGCACCGGCGGGCTGATGGAGAACTGCCGCCACGGGAACCATGCCGCCGTGCGCCTGCGGCGGGAGCCGTTCGACAAGCCGGCCGGCGCGCCGGCGGAGACCGTGTACGTGCCGGACTTCCCCGAGCACCACGACCTGGCCACGCGGGCCGGCCACGGCGGCGGCGACTTCTTCACCAGCTTCCTGTTCGCGCGCGCGATCCGCACCGGCACGCAGCCCTATCTGGACGTGTACCGCGGGGTGGAGATGAGCCTGGTCGGGGTGCTGGCCTGGCGCTCGGCGCTCGAGGACTCAAGGACCGTCAGCGTGCCCAACCTGCGCGAGGAGTCCGAGCGGCAGGCGTACGAGGACGACCACTGGTCGCCGGATCCGGCGCGGGCGGGTCCGGGCCAGCCGCTGCCGAGCATCCTGGGCCACGTCGAGCCCTCGGATGCGGCCAAGGAGTTCGCCCGCGAGGTCTGGGCCGAGGCCGGCTACCGGGAGCCGGACGCCACGTGATCATAGCGCCGAGGCGGCCGTTGCCAACCGGCAGCGCCTCGTACCACTGGCGGGCGGGAGTGCGAACCAGATCGCGCGAGGCCCCGCGGGTAGCCACGCCCTGCCGCTGAAGATCTCGGTCTTCTCTCCCACCGGTTGGCGCACGGAGCGGCGATCCCTACAGCCTTGTCTACCGTGTCGAGCCTGCTCGACTCGTAGTCGTGGCTGTGGCTCATGCCCACCGTCGCCCCGGATATTGGTAGCAGCGCTTGGCGCAGCCTGGGGAATATCCTGCCACAGCGACGGATCCGCAGTTGCGAACATGGAACAGGGGCCGTCGAGTCGAACCGTTCCAGCTATCGGCGGTCCGCGTTCGATTTCGGCCCGGATAACCGACTGGCACCCGGAGCTGCCCGAGCCGGGCGAGGGAATGCGCCGCAACCTGGCCTACGTTCGTAGCCTGCACGACTGAGCGAGGCGCCTCGCCCGAACCGGTACCGGCACTCCGGCGCGACGCACGCCCGCGGCGTGGTAGGATGCCAGCGTGCGCGTGACCAGAACAGAGATCCACGCCGTCGCGCAGCGCATCGGCGCGGAGTTCAGGCCCGAGAAGGTCATTCTGTTCGGCTCCCACGCCTACGGCACGCCTTCGGAGGACTCGGACGTTGACTTGCTCGTGATCATGGAGCACAGCGGCAGCGGTGTCGCGCAGGCCATCGAAATCGTGCGCCGAGTAAGGTCGAGAATCCCGGTGGACCTCGTGGTGAGGACTCCACAGGAGATGCATCAGCGCCTCCAGTGGAACGACTTTTTCCTCAAGGAGGTCGTGAAGCGGGGGGAAGTGCTCTATGAATCCGCTCACCCGTGAGTGGATCGATAAAGCCGAGGGCGACTTCGCCACCGCTGGCCGCGAGTTGCGGGCGAGGAAGAACCCCAACTACGAGGCCGCTTGCTTCCACGCGCAGCAATGCGCTGAGAAGTACCTGAAGGCTATTCTCCAAGAGCAATCCATCACGTTTGGCAGGACTCATAACCTGATTGCCCTCCTGGACCTGCTACTGCCGCTCGCGGGGGCCTGGGAGGACGCTCGCCCGCATCTTGAGATCCTCAACGTGTACGCCGTTGCGGTCCGTTACCCCGGCGAGTCCGCTGACAAGCCGTCAGCGCGGGAGGCCGTGCGCCATGCAACTGCAGTACGGAGCACCGCCAGGCGTAGCCTGTCCTTGCCAGCCTGATCTCGGCGGTTACCCACCGCGGAGTCCGCGGAGTACACGTCCTTGCCCCCCAGGCCATGCGTATAGGGTAGTGGTATGGGACCGGTCCCGGGCCCGGGAGAACTACCAGCTCTACCTGATTCTTCAGTTCCTGTCGCCGCGTCTTGGCGCGATCAGTCAACTCATCAAGTCCTTGGGCATGGAGCCAGTGCTGTTCATGGGCGAACCGGCGTTCTTCAAGAGCGTGTATGAACGTGGGATTCGAGAAGATCTGCTCAAGTTCTCCCTCATCATCGTCGCCAGCGTTCCGGTGCTCCGCATCTACCCGTTCGTCCAGAAGTACTTCGCGAGAGGCGTCATGATCGGCTCCATCAAGGGATGATGCGACATTCCCGCCACCCGATCGGCGACGTACTCGACCACGCCTGCTTGACAACAGGCGCGGCAATCGTCACGGTCGACGGAGTGGACTCTGTCTGAGCGGGTGTGTACTTGGCCGCTGAACGGGTAGAACTCAACGGGGTCAGGTACCGGGTTCCGGACGCTCCGGTTGCCGTGGTGTGCGTCGACGGCGGCGACCCGGAGTACTTCGAGGCGGCACGGGCGGCCGGGTGCATTCCCACTGTCTCCCGCTACATGAGCTCCGGCTTCAGCGGTATCGCGCACTGCGGGATCCCCAGCTTCACCTGTCCCAACAACATGTCGATAGCCACCGGCGCGCCGCCGGTGGTGCACGGCATCTCCGGCAACTTCTATCTCGACCGCGCGACCGGCCAGGCGGTGGTCATGACCGGTCCGGAGCTGATGCGCTCGCGCACGGTGTTCGACGTGCTCTCGAAGGCCGGCGCCCGCACCGTGGTGGTCACCGCCAAGGACAAGCTCCGCACCCAGCTCGGCAAGGGCCTGGACGTCGCCGCCGGCAACGTCTGCTTCTCCTCCCAGCACGCCGACCGCTGCACCGGCGCCGAGAACGGCATCACGGACGCCTTGGGATTCGTCGGCCAGCCGCTCCCCGACATGTACTCGGAGGAACTGTCGCTGTTCGTGCTCGACGCCGGCATCCGCTTCCTGGAGCGGGATGATCCGCCGGCGCTGCTGTACCTGTCGCTGACCGACTACGTGCAGCACAAGTACGCGCCCGACCATCCCGCCGCGCTCGCCTTCCACGCGGCGCTCGATCGACGGTTCGCGCGGCTGGAGGCGCTGGGCGCGACCGTCGCCCTGACCGCCGACCACGGCATGAGGGACAAGTGCGCGGCCGACGGCAGCTACAACATCGTCTACCTGCAGGATCTGCTGGACGAGCGCTTCGGCGCGGGCCGCACCAGGGTGATCTGCCCGATCACCGACGCCTTCGTCGGCCATCATGGATCGCTCGGCGGCTTCGTGCGGGTCTACTGCTTCGGCGGCGTGCGGCCGCGCGCCGTGGCCGACTTCGTTCGCCCGCTGCAGGGGATCGAAGAGGTGCTGGAACGGGAGGAGGCGGCGCGGCGGTTCGATCTTCCCGCCGACGTGGAGGGGGACGTGGTGGTGATCTCCACGGCCGACTACTGTGTCGGCATGGGGCGCGCCGATCACGACCTGGCCGACCTGCACGGGGAGCGGCTGCGCACCCACGGCGGACTGTCCGAGCGCGACGTGCCGTTCATCCTCAGCCGGCCGCTGAACGCCGGCTACCGGGCGCGGGCGCGGTCGGAGCGACTGATGAACCACCAGATTCTCGCCTACGCCATCAACGGGACCGAGTGAGGACTCGCTCTTGACCCCGCGCACGGCCCGCGCCGCCGTCTACGACGCTCCCAACACGCCGTTCGTCGTGCGCCGCTACCCGCTGCGCGCGGCGCGCCGCGACGAGGTGCTGGTGCGGGTCACGATGTCGACCATCTGCCGCTCCGACATCCATTCCTACCACGGGCATCGTCCCAACCCGTGCCCGGGGATCCTCGGCCACGAAATCATCGGCGTCATCGATCAGCTCGGTGAGGACATCCAGAGCGACCTGCGCGGCGATTCCGTCGCGGTCGGCGACCGCATCACCTGGACCGAGTACTTCCACCACGGCCCCTCCTACTACCGCGAGGTGCACGACCTGCCGCAGAAGTCCGTGGGCGTGCGGAAGTACGGCCACGACCTGGTCGCCGACGATCCCCACTTCCTGGGCGGCTTCGCCGAGTACTGCTACGTCCTGCCCGGCACGGGAATCCTGAAGCTCCCCGACGAGCTGAGCGACGAGGAGGCGACCCCGATCAACTGCGGCGTCGCCACCGTCGTCGCGATCACGGAGGCGACGCGGATCGGCATGGGCGACGTCGTGGCCGTCCAGGGGCTGGGCCTGCTGGGGCTGTACGCGTGCGCGATCGCCAGGACGCGCGGCGCCCGGCGGGTGATCGGCCTGGACGCCGTGGGCGACCGCCTGGAGGCGGCCGGTGAGTTCGGCGCGGACACCGTGATCGATGTCTCCGGCCGTGGCTCGGATGACGTGGTGGCCGCCGTGCGCGAGCTGGCGCCGCCGGACGGCGTCGACGCCGTGATCGAGGTGTGCGGCGCCGCCGCCGTGATCCCTGACGGACTGGAGATGCTGCGCGTCGGCGGCCGCTACACCCTGGGCGGCATCGTCACCCCCGACGCCGACGTCACCATCGACGCCAACGTGCTGGTGAAGAAGTGGATCACCCTGCGCGGCGTCCACAACTACCATCCGCGGCACCTGATTCAGGCGCTCGACTTCGTGGTCGCCAACCGGGACCGGTTTCCGTTCAAGCGGATCGTCGACGCCCGGTTCGGGCTCGATGAGCTCGACGAGGCGTTCCGCAAGGCGTCGGAGCGCACGGTGCTGCGCGCCGCAATCGTGCCCTGATGCAAGCGCCCGACCTGGCATTCGAGCCACGGGGACTGTTCATCGGCGGCGAATGGGTCGCCGCCCGGTCTGGGCGGACGATCACCAGCATCAATCCCGCCAACGGCGAGCTGCTGGGCTCGGTGCCGCTGGGCGACGAGCACGACGTGGACCGGGCGGTGGCCGCCGCCAGGGCCGCGTTTCCGGCGTGGGCGGCGCTGCCGGTGACGCGCCGCGCGGACTGCCTGCGGCGGCTGGCCGATGCCGTCGAGGGCAACGCCGGCTACCTGGCGCTGATGGACGCGGTGGACAGCGGCAACGCCATCTCCGGCATGCGCGGGGACATGGCCTGGACGGCCGACGCCCTGCGCTACTTCGCCGGGCTGGTCACCGAGATGAAGGGCCAGACCATGTCGCGCGAGCAGGGACACCTCAACCTGACCCTGCGTCAACCGTACGGCGTGGTCGCCCGGATCAACCCGTTCAACCATCCGTTCCGTTTCTGCGCCGAGAAGGCGGCCTCCGCGCTCGCCGCCGGCAACACCGTGGTGATCAAGGGACCGGAGCAGGCGCCGCTGTCGAGCCTGAAGCTGGGCGAGCTGTGCGCGGAGATCTTCCCGCCGGGAGTGGTGAACATCGTGACCGGCGACGGCCCCACCGGATCCGCCATGGTGCGCCATCCGGACGTGGCGCGGGTGGGCTTCGTCGGCTCGGTGGAGACCGGGCGCCGCGTCGCCCGCGAGGCTGCCGAGAGCCTCAAGGAGGTCACCCTGGAGCTCGGCGGCAAGAACCCGATCGTCATCTTCCCCGACGCCGACCCGGCCAAGGCGGCGGCGCAGGCGGTAGCGGCGATGAACATGAACCGCCAGGGGCAATCGTGCTCCTCCACCTCGCGGGTGCTGGTGCACGGCTCGCTGCACGAGCGCGTGAGCGCCGAGCTGGTAAAGGCTGCGTCCGCCATCCCGATCGGCCTGCCGTGGCTGGAGGACGTCGAGATGGGGCCGATCGTGTCGCGGCCGCAGTACGAGCGGGTGCTGGGCTACGTCGCCTCCGGCCGCGAACAGGGCGCCGAGCTGCTGACCGGCGGCGGTCCGCCGTCCGCGCCGGAGCTCGCCTCAGGCTTCTTCATCGAGCCCACCGTGTTCGACCGCGTACGGCCGGAGATGCGTATCGGCAGCGAGGAGATCTTCGGCCCGGTGATGGCGATCATGAGCTGGTCCGACTTCGACGAGATGATCGAGGTCGCCAACGGCGTGATGTACGGCCTGACGGCGTCGCTGGTGACCAACGACTTCGGCGCCGCGATGCGCGCCGCCGAGCGGTTGCAGGCGGGCTACGTGTGGATCAACTCGTCGGGCCGCTACCTCGGCGCGCCCTACGGCGGCTGGAAGCAGAGCGGGATCGGCAAGGAGGAGTCGTTCGAGGAGTTGCTGAGCTACACTCGCGTCAAGAACATCAACATGCGCTGGTAGCTCCTTGAGGTTTCAAGTAGCTGGAGCCGCGACAAAGGGATCAGTCTGATGGGAATCAGCGTCGCGATGGTCGGGACCGGGGCGTTTGCGCAGGGGTTCATCCCGCTGTTCAAGGCGCACCCGCTGGTCGAACGGATCGCCCTCTGCGATCTGGATGCGGAAAAGCTCGAGGACAACAAGGCCCGCCACGGGATCGCCGAGTCGTTCCCGTCGCTGGACGAGGTGTGCGCCTCGGACTTCGATGCCGCCGTCATCATCACGCAGCCGTGGCTGCACGGCCCGCAGGCGGTGCAGGCGCTGCGGGCGGGCAAGCACGCCTGGTCGGCGGTGCCGGCGGGACGGACGCTCGACGAGTGCCGGGCGCTGGTGCAGGCGGTGGAGGAGACCGGCTGCATCTACATGATGGCCGAGACCAGCTACTACTACCCGGCGGTCATCTACTGCCGCCGGCAGCATGCCGAGGGGGCGTTCGGCAGCATCGTCTACTCCGAATGCGAGTACTACCACGACTGGGACCACGGGCTGTACGAGGTGGCCCGCTGGCGGGGCGGGGAACGCTGGCGCTGGAGCGCCGGCGCGCCGCCCATGTACTACCCGACCCACTCCACCAGCCAGATCATGTCCGTGACCGGTGAGCGCATGACGCGCGTGTCCTGCCAGGGGTTCGTCGACCACCACGAGGACGCCGTGTACCAAGCGGCCAACAACGAGTACGGCAACACTTTCAGCAACGAGGTCGCGCTGTTCGCGATGTCCGACGGCAGCGCCTGCCGCGTGAACGAGTTCCGCCGCATCGGCCACCCCGGAGCGGTACGGATGAGCCTGTTCGGGACCGAGGGCTCGTTCGAGGAGGCCGTGGGCTCGCAGCGGTTCCTGGCCAAGAGCATGGACGACGTGGTGGACGTCTCCGATCTCTTGACCGCCCGCAAGAAGCCGGCCGATGCCGACCGCGGTGAGATGGGGGCCGTCACGTCACGCGACGGCACGCACCTGGGCTCCGCGCCCATCCACCCGGTGGAGCGGCTGCCGCGCGAGTTCGCCGGGCTGCCCAACGGCCACGCAGGCGCCCACCAGTTCCTGGTCGACGACTTCGTCCGCGCCTGCCACGAGGGGACGCAGCCGCCCAACCACGTGTGGAACGCCGCCGCCTACACGGTGCCGGGCATCGTCGCCCACGAGTCGGCGCTCCGGGGCGGCGAGCTGCTCGACATCCCCGACCTGGGACGCCGCCCGAGTGATGACGGCAGTACAGCGTATAGTGAAGCACAAGGCGCGGGGGCATAGACTTTGAGAAACTGGAGTCCGACGGCCGAAGACTCCTGATCAAAGGGGACGATGAGAAATAGGAAGGAGTGAAGACATGAAGAAAGAGCCGGCCTTCTGGGTGAAAGCCAAATGGGACCAGGAGAACCAGATATTCTGGTCAGAAAGCAATATCGTTGGACTTCACATCGAAGCCGCGTCGTTGGACGAGTTCCAGGAAGTCATGATTGCACTCGTACCCGAATTGATTGCTGCCAATCACGGTGAGGAGGAACTGATGTACCACGAGACAGAGCGCGCATGGGAGTACGAAAAGAAGGCGACGTATGGCGAACAACTACTACAGGATAGTCGTCAAGTTGATTAGAGGAACTGGATTTGAACGTCTTCCGAAGAGCCAGCAGCCCTCTGGAAGTCACGAAATATGGAAGAACTCTTTCGGAAGGAAAGTGTCCGTACCACGTAAGATAGTCAAACGCCATACCGCTAACGGGATTCTCAAAGATGCTGGCGTTGACAAGAAAGTGTAGCTAACCTGATGGAGCACCGGATCCGCGTCGATGCCGTGCGTGTGGTCTGCGACGACGGCATGCACAACGCGTTCACCGACCTCTGCACCTACGGAGGGCGCTACTACCTTACGTTCCGGAGTTGCCCGGACGGGCACATGATCTACCCGACGTCGCGCATCGTGGTCCTGGCCAGCAGCGACGCCGTGAGCTGGGAGCGCGTGCACTCGTTCGCCGTGCCTGAGCGCGACATGCGCGACCCACACTTCCTGGCGCTGGGCGAACGCCTGTTCGTGATCTCCGGGGCGGTGCGCGTCGGCCCCGATGCGCCTGCTGCGTACGACATCGACCAGCACCAGGGCTTCTGCGCATGGACCGAGGACGGCACCACGTGGCACGGGCCGCGCGCCATGGAGGGCACCGCCGGCTACTACGTCTGGCGGGCGGTGAGCCGCGACGGGGTGGCGTACCTGTGCGGGCGCCGCAAGCGGCCCACGGCGCACGGGAACGAAGCGGACGAGCTCCGCCTGCTGCAGGCCACGCTGCTGGCAAGCCGTGACGGCTTCTCGTGGACGGAGGTGGGCGTCGTGCAGGAGGAGTACGGCGGCGAGACGGCGTTCCTGTTCGAGCCGGACGGCTCCCTGCTCGCGATCGTCCGCAATCGCGCCGCCGAGTTGCCCGCCCGCGTGTGCCGGGCCGGAGCGCCGTACCGCGCATGGACCGGGCGCGACCTGGACCGCAACATCGGCGGTCCGCTGCTCGCTCGCTGGGGCGGCAACGTGCTGGTCGGCGGCAGGAAGCACATCGCCCCGGACGGCCCGGTGACGGCGCTCTACTGGCTGACGGACGATCGGCTGCAGGAAGCGGCCGAGCTCCCCAGCGCCGGGGACAACTCGTACCCCGGGTTCGTCGAGCTGTCTCCGACCCGCGGTCTGCTGTCCTACTACTCCAGTCCCGTCGACAGCGACGCCGGCGCATCCGGCACGGGCGATCGGGCCGCGCTGCGCCGCCCGTCGGCGATCCATCTGGCGGAGCTCAGCCTGCATCCGTAGCGCGGTGGGCCGCGTCTGGACCGGCGGCTCGAAATCGCCGTAGAGTGGACCGTCCACGCACCACGGAGGTACCTCTGACGCCGCCGCAGTCGGCAACCAAACCCGCGGTCCTCGGCCGGTTCCGCTCGCGGTCCGGGAGTCACGAGCTGCGGGACTTCCTGCGCGCCCAACGCCGGAGCAGGGCGCAGCGCATGCGGGTCCTCTACCTCATGCTGCTGCCGGGCATCGCGCTGGCGTTCGTCTTCAAGTACCTGCCGATCTACGGCCTGCTGATGGCCTTCACGGACTACCACTACGTCAAGGGGATCCTGGGCAGCCCCTGGAACGACTTCGCCTACTTCAAGCTCTTCTTCCAGGATCCGTTCTTCGGGCGGGTGCTGCGCAACACGATCATCATCCGCGTCTACCAGCTCGTCTTCGCGTTCGGGGCGCCGGTCGTGTTCGCCCTGCTGCTGAACGAGATCCGCAACACTGCGTTCAAGAAGACCATCCAGACCGTGTCGTACCTGCCCCACTTCGTCTCCTGGGTGGTGCTGGGACTGCTGGTCCGGCAGCTCCTCAATCCCACCTACGGGGTCGTGCCGTGGCTGTTCGGGCTGTTCGGGGCCGAGTCGGTGTACCTGTTGACCTACGCGCCCACGTTCCGGCTCCTGCTGATCGTCACCGGCATCTGGCAGGGCGTGGGCTGGGGGTCGATTATCTATCTGGCCGCGCTGTCATCGATCGACACCGGGCTCTACGAGAACGCCGCCATGGACGGCGCCAACCGCCTGCAGCAGGCCGTTCACGTCACCATTCCAGGGCTGGTGCCGGTCATGGTGATCCTCTTCATCCTGAGCCTCGGCAGACTGCTGGAGGTAGGCTTCGACCAGATATTCAACCTCTACAACGAGGTCGTGTACGAGAAGGCCGACATTATCGATACCTACGTGTACCGAAGGGGAATCCTGGGCACGCAGTACGGCTACACGGCGGCGGTCGGCCTGTTCAAGAACGTCGCCGGCATCGTGCTGCTCATCGGCTCCAATCTGGTGATACGCAGATTCAGCGAGTACGGGATCTGGTAGCCGATGCAGACCTACACGCGCGGCGCCGGCAGCCGCGTCTTCGACGCCTGCAACTACGTCCTGCTGCTCGTGGCCGGGTTCCTGTTCTTCTATCCGTTCTGGAGCCTGGTGCTGACGTCGTTCTCCAATTCGATGGAGATCCAGCACGTCGGGCTCAAGTTCTGGAATGCGACCTGGACGATAGAGCCGTACCGGTGGGTGTTCGAAGCGCAATCGGTGTCCATCGGGAGAGCCTATTACAACTCCGTCTTCCGGACCGTGCTGGGCACGGGGGCGATCGTGGCCGTCACGTTCCTCACCGCGTATCCGCTGGCGAAGGTCCGCCTGCCCGGTCGCACGCCGATCATGCTGTATTTCGTGATCACCCTGTTCTTCTCCGGCGGCCTGATCCCGACCTACCTGCTGATACGCCGCCTCGGCCTGATCGACACCCGCCTGGTGTACATCCTTCCCGAGGCACTGAGCGTCTGGTACGTCATCATCGCCCGCAACTTCCTGATGGCGATCGACGACGAGATGGAGGAGGCGGCGCTGGTCGACGGCGCCGGCTACGTGACGATCCTGACCCGCATCGTCATGCCGCTGGCCAAGCCGATCGTCGCCACCATCGCCCTCTGGGCGTCGGTCATGCACTGGAACGCGTGGTTCGACGCGCTCATCTACATCCGCGACGGCAACAAGCGGGTGCTGCAGCTCCTGCTGCACAAGATGATGAACCTGCTGCGCAATTTCGAGGAATTCGAGGAGCTGAACATCCCGATGGAGATCACGCTTCCGCCCGCATCGGTGCAGGCGGTCACCGTGCTGGTCACCATCGGTCCGATCATCCTGGTGTATCCGTTCTTTCAACGATACTTCGTGAAGGGCATCATGATCGGGGCGCTCAAGTAGGGAGGCCGGGCCTATGAGATGAATCGGGACTGACATGAATCGGGATAGGGCCATCGCGGCAGCGGTGCGCTGTCGCACGGTGTGGGTGCCATACCCACGAAACGCTCATGGGGAGGAACACATGAGATACGGACGAAAAGGGACGGGTCTCCTGTTCGCGGGGCTGCTGCTCGCGGCGACGATCGCCGGCGCGGCGCCGACGGAAGAGGGAGCCTCCGGGCCGATGGAGATCGAATGGATCGGATCGTGGACCTACAGCGTGCCCGAGGACGCGCTGGTGGTGACCATGATCGAGGAGCGCTTCGGCGTCGACCTCAAGCTCAAGCAGGTCGACCTCAACGATGCCGACGAACGGAATCTGCTGGTCTCCACCGGCGAGCTGCCGGACGTCGGCGAGTTCATCCGCGGGCAGGACCCGCTCAAGATGTATCAGGACGGCCTCATGCGGTCGATCCCGAAGCATATGATCCGCGACCACGCGCCGAACATGACCGAGCACTACGACAAGTACCCGGCGATCTGGCTGATGGCCAACGCGCCGGAAGACGCGGAGTCCGTGTACGTGCTGGCCGCCTACAAGGGCAACGGTCAGGGGGTCAGCGACCTGCCGAAGATCCGCATCGACTGGATCGAGAACGTGGGCATTCCGTTCGACGAGTCGCTGCTGATCGACTATACGCCGAGCGGCAAGGACCCGCAGTTCGACGGACGCTACCAGTTCTACGACGCGCAGATCACCATCGATGACCTGGAAACGATCATGTACGCGTTCCGCGACGGCGACCCGGACGGCAACGGCAAGAACGACACCGTCGCGCACGCCGTCACCGCCGCCCACCGCGGCATACGGCCGATCTCGGGCGCGTTCGGCGTGGACGGCTGGGTGTACTGGTGGACGTATTTCGATGACGGTGAGACCAGGCTCGGGGTCACCTCCGACCGCTGGAAGGAGGGACTGCGTACCCTGTCCAAGTGGTACGCGGACAAGCTGATCCCGCAGCAGCTCCCGGACTTCGGCTACAACGACGCCTGGGCCCTCATCGGCGAAGGGCGCTCGGGCATCTGGACCGACGGCATCGGCTTCGGCAACGAGACGCGTCCGCCGATGAACATCCTGATGCGTGATCCGGAGGCGAACGTGGCCGTCGTGCCGGGATTCACCGGTCCGGACGGCTTCGCCGGCGCGCCGTGGGACTATCCGCTGTGGGTCGTCTCCGGCGGGTATGGCGTGCGCGCGGATGTCAGCGACGAGAAGCTCGCCAAGATCCTGGAGATCGCCGACTGGACCAACTGGACCCGCGAGGGCTTCATCCTCATCCACTACGGAATCGAGGGCCAGCACTTCGAGTGGGCCGGCGAGCCGTATTACTCGTTCGCGGGGCGCATCGGATCGCAGCGGCCGCCGCACCCGGACGGCATCTACGCGTTCCGCTACAACGTGCCCGACTGGTTTCCAGAGATCGCCGGCGACCCGCAGCAGACCGCGGTAAACGCCGAGCTGACCGCCGGCAAATGGTCCTGGGTGTCGAACAGGCCGTACCGCTACGACGTATTCGTGGAGACCGACTTCCAGGAGGTGCGCCAGCAGTACGGCACCGCGATGGGTACGCTTCATTCGGAGTTCATGTGGCGGATCATCACCGGCCAGGGCGACCTGGACGCCGAGTGGGAAGGCCACGTCGAGCGCTTCATGAATGCGGGCGGCAGCGCGCTGCTCGCCGAGCTCAAGAAGGCGCCGATCGTTCCCGAGCTGGAGATGGGCAACAAGGTGATCGGCCCGTAGCCGGCTGCCGCCCCGCAGGCGGCTTCAGGCGAGGGGGAGGACCGGCGGTCCATCCCCCTCGCTTCGATTCTTCTCATTGACCCAGGAGGAGTCATGCACGACACCTCGTTTTCAGCCGACCTCAACGTGGAGGTCGACCCCCGCGCGGGACTCCCGACGCCGGTGCGCATGGAGATCGACTTCGCTCCCATCCTCGGCGCGCGCTCTGCGAGCCGACTGGTCGATCCGCACACCATCGTCGTCAAGCGGCGCACGGCCGACGGCACGCGCGAGTATCCGGTGCAGTTCGCGGAGACGCTGTATCACTCCAACCGGGGCTGGGTGGCATGGATGGTCGACGCCGCGCCGGCCGGCAGCGCGTGGTCGATCGAGTGCTCGCTCCGTGCCGAGGACGGCAGAATGGCGGCGGCGCCGCACCTGCCGATCGTGGGAGTGGGCGAGGAGCTCGCCTACAACGGATCGCGCTGGCAGCCGCTCGACGCTCCCGGCCGCCACCCGTTTCCGATGGCCGTGGACTGGGACGGCGACGGCCTCGTCGACGTTCTGTGCGCGTGCCACCACAGCAACGTGATCGGCATGCCGTGGGGGGCGGTGTTCTTCTGGCGCAACATCGGCAGCAACGCCGAGCCTCGCTTCGCGCCGCCGCTGCGGCTGTCGGCCGGCGGCGTCGATCAGCAGCAGCTCAACGGCAACATCGAGCGATTCTCGGAGCCGCGGCACGGCTACATCAGCGAGGACTACATAAGCTGCGACACCTTCGACTGGTACGGGAGCGGCCGGCCGGACCTGGTCACCATCAGCCGCCGCGGCGGCATCAAGGTGTACCGCAACCTCGGGACGCGCGACGCCGCGGGCCTGCCGGAGCTGGAGCTGGCCTGCCGCGTGCCGTTCCCGGAGGACTTCGGCGTCGGCCGGTACCTGCACGTGCGGGCCGTCGACTGGGACGGCAGCGGGCGTCCGTCGCTGGTGATCGGGTCGCGCGCGAAGGACAAGCGGCACCGCTCCGAGAGCGAGCAGATCTTCCTGATGCTGAACGACGGCCGGGACCCGGAAGGCGGCGACTGGCGCTTTCGATCCGGCCCGTTTCCGATCTCGGGAGGGCGCATCTTCGGGTCGGACAACAAGCTCGCCGACTGGCGCACCTGCAACTTCACCAACGGGCGGGCGCTCAGCTTCGACGTGGCCGACGTCGACGGCGACGGCGCTCTGGAGCTCCTGTGCTGTCACGTGGAGCGGTTCCACGGACCGTGGATCGAGGTGTGGCGCAACGTCGGCTCGGCTTCGGAGCCCGAGCTCATGCTGGACGGCACGCTGCCGTGGAGCCGGGACGACATGGCGTTCGGCTTTCGCTTCGTCGACGACGCCGCGTTTCGCGGCTGCCTGCGCGCGAGTTGGTACAGCGATCACGGATTCCGCTACTTCCGGCAAGTCGGCGACGACCCGTGGCACCCGGACAGCTTTCGCGACTCGGGCCCGCTGCTCGGCGAGGCCAGCAAGGTCAAGCACTGCGGGATGGTCAAGGGCGATCCGATCGACGTGCGTGGGGACGGGGCGTTCGACCTGGTGTGCGGCAACCTGGCCGGCTACATCACCCTGGTACGGAACCGCGGCACGCGGGATGCGCCGGCGTACGCGCAGCCCGAACGGGTCACCGATGCCGGAGGCGTACCGGTACGCGTGTATCGCGAGGGCCTGATGAAAGATCAGAACTCCGAGGGCCCGTGCGGACAGCTCAAGCCGCTGGTCTGCGACTGGGACGGCGACGGCAGGCTGGACATCATCGTCGGCAACAACAGCAACCGCTTGGTCTGGCTGCGCGGCTACGATCCGGCGGAGAACCGCTACGAAACATGGCTGCAGCTTGGGGTCCGCGGGCTCCACGACCCGTTCGGCTTCCGCAAGGGTCCGGCAGCCGCCGACTTCGACGGGGACGGCCGCATGGAGCTGGTGGCGGTCGACAGCAAGGGCAGGGTCAGCATCTTCGCGCAGGGGCCGGGCGCCGACGGGGCACGGGTGCTGGAGCCGCCGGTGCCGCTGTGCTTCGCCGACGGCGCGGTAATCATGAACGCCGACATCGGGCAGGCGCTCGCCGACGCCGAGGGCGTGCCGTTTCCGCAGGGGCTGCCGGGCGTCTGGAGGGAGCCGGCGGCCACCCTGGCCGCCTGCGACTGGACGGGCACCGGCACCCTGGACCTGATCGTTTCCTCGTGCTGGTACACCTTCGTGATGGAGAACGTGGGCAACAACGCGGAGCCCCGGTTCGACCGACCGCGGCCGATCCGGGACGAGCGGGGAACGCCGGTCAAGGTCTCCCAGCACGAGAGCCACGTGACCGCCTGTGACTGGGACGGCGACGGCACCCCCGACCTGATCGTGGGCGGCGAGTCGGGCGGGCTGTACTTCTTTCACCACGACTGGGTCAGCGGCATCTACCACCGGGCGGAGGTCGCGGGGAGCGGGTGATGGGGCCGATCGAGGTCATCCGCGAGGTTGCGGTAGCCGCCGGCCCCGGCGCCGCCCACCGGGCGTGGCCGTCGCTCGAGCGCACGGAAGACGGCGGCCTGGTGGTCGCCTACAAGGTCGGCCCCGACCACCACAAGACCGACGACGGCGCCGTCTGGGTCGCCCGCTCGGAGGACGGCGGGCTGACGTGGTCGTTCCGCCGGCCGGTGGTCGCCGAGCCGGGGTGGGACGTGTTCACCCATCACGGCCTGACCCGCCTGGCCGACGGCAGCCTGCTGCTGCACTGCGTGCGCGCCCGCCACCTCGGCGCGGAGGAAGCCGGAGACGCGGGCGAGGGCGCCTTCTTCGCGCGCGGCGCCTTCATCCGTTCGGAGGACGGCGGCCGGACGTGGCGTCCGCACGGGCCGCCGCTCGAGATGCCGTTCATCAGCGCCACCGGCCGGGGGTTCTGCTACGGGAAAATCCAGGAGCTGGCCGGCGGCGCGCTGATCGTCCCGTTCTACGGCACACCGGCCGACCGTACCGACGAGCTGCAGCGGGTCCTGGCGATCGTCCGCTCCGACGACGGCGGCCGCTCGTGGCGGGAGCACTCGTTCGTCTCCGCGGACCCGTCCTCGCCCCTGCGGCCGAGCGAGACCGATCTGCTGCGGCTGGCCGACGGCCGGCTGCTGGCGGTGGTGCGAGCAAACGCCAGGAAACGGCTGTACTGCGCCTGGTCCGAGGACGACGGGCTCTCCTGGAGCGAGCTCGAGCCCACGCCGATGCCGGGCCAGTCGCCGGCGCTGCTCGCGCTGGAGTCCGGCGCCATCCTGTGCGCCTACCGCGTACGAACCGAGGAGGCGTTCGGCCTTGGCTGCGCGGTGAGCCGGGACGCGGGAGCGACCTGGCAGGTCCTGGGCAGCCTGTACGCCGGCGACAGTGGTGACTGCGCCTACCCGTCGATGGTGACGCTCCCCGACGGCACCGTCTATTGCGCGTTCTACACCAGCCCGCGCCCGACCGCCGACGGCCTCGACTCAGAGATCCGCGGACTCATCCTCGCCGACCCGACGGCGACGGTCTTGGGGAGCTAACCGAAGTTCGCCAGCAGGTACTCCGCGATCGCGTCCTCGACGCTGCGGGTGACGCTCTGCAGGATGAACGTGCGGCCGCCGACTCCGTAGCGGCCGAAGTTCCAGTCGTACACCATCTCCGGCCGGTCGGTATCCCAGGGCGGACTGAAGTGTATCTCCTGACTGAAGACAAGCTCACCCTCGTCCGGCGCGAAGCAGGACACGACGATCCGCAGGTGCAGCTCCACGAGCCCGTACTGGGACTTCGTCAGTGCGCCGCGCGCCAGCGTGGCGTCCAGAACCCGCTCGACGTCCTCCCGCCCGATCGGGCAGTCCAGGTCCACGAACACCCGGTACCCGAGTTCGTCGGGGTTCTCCTTGCGGATGGCCTCATGCAGCCACGACGGTGCGTCGGCATGCGCGCCGGCCGCCACGCAGAAGAAGAGAGCCATGGGCGCGAGCCTCAGCGCGGTTGAGATCGTCACGGTCGAGGGCACATCCGTCTTCGGAAGACGAGGGCCGCATCAGCATACCATGGACGTGGCCGCGCCGCGGTTGGCAGGATTCTGGAACAGGATCTGCTGCCGCGGGGTGAGCGGCACCGAAGCAGGCGGCGGCACGCGGCGCGTCGACCAGGCGATGTGCGACTGGCAGTACTTGTAGATGAGGGTGCGGCGCCGGTGGGTGCCCTTCCAGGGCGCGGTGCCGTGTGTCAGCGCTTCGGAGAACAGCACCACCGACCCAGCCGGCGCCTCCGGTATCACCACGCCGGGAGCCAGGTCGTCACCGTCCATCATCTCCCAGTGTCCGTGCGTCAACGCGGAAACCGGGTTGGGACGGACGAAGTTGCTCTTGTGGCTTCCCGGAACGCAGCAGAACCCGCCGTACGCCGGCCCGGTGTCCACCAGGTTCCACGACACGACGGTAAAGCCGTTCTGAATCATGCCGTCGCGCACGTGATAGGACTCGCCCGGCGAGTACGGCGCGTTGCCGCCGTGGAGCTGGCCGAAGTCCATGCCGGCGTCCATGTTGATGCCGAACAGGCGGTCGAGTCGGAACCAGTCGCCGAGCGTGGTCTGCAACAACGGCATGATCCCGGAGTGGTCGAGCAGATCACAGAACGGTGTGCCCCACTCCAGGAATCCCGCCAGCGGCGGCACTTTGCCCGGAGCTATCCCGAAGCGGATCTCCTCCCGTGGCGGCGGCAGGTGCCGGGCGTCGATGAGTCGGTTCAATTCGTCGAGCTCGCCCCGGCCCAGGACGCCGGGAATCACCAGGAACCCCGTCAGGTCGAACAGGTAGCGCTGCATCTCCAGATCGTGGTCCATCGATCCCTCCGCCCGCCGGAACGCGGTCGCCGAGCCGCTATCGTGAGTCGGATGCCACTCCGGCGTCGCCTGCATCGATGCCGAGCCCGGCCGCCGAGTCGGCGAAGCGGTCCCAGATGTCGCGTGCGATCGGGATGCCGTGGCGCTGCCGGTGGGCTCGGGCGCGTGCCTCGGTCAGCCCCGGGTAGAGCACCCGGTCGTTGCCGGCGGCGGGGGCGCTTTCGCGGATCGCGGCGAGCAGCGCGTCGTTGCCGGCCAGCACCCCCGACAGCGGCTGGAACAGGTCGGCGCGCAGCAGCAAGAAGGTCACCCCCTGGTGGCTCATGAGCGGCACGCCTTCATCCGGCACCGCGTACGCGTCGGCGCCGGTGAACGACCGGCCGAGCAACTCCACCGCCAGCATGATCGCGAACCCCTTGTGGCCGCCTGCCTCGCCGCCGAAGGGCAGGTACGCGCCGCCGGCGAAGAAGTCGTCGGGATCGGTGGTGGGGCGCCCGGCGGAGTCGACGATGCTGGCCGGCGGCAGCCGCTCGCCGCGCGCCTGCGCGTTGGCCACCTTGACCCCGGACAAGGCGGTGGTGGCGAAGTCGATGACCACGGGCGCCTCGCGGCTGGCGGGGAAGCCCATGCAGAACGGATTGGTGTCCAGCAGCCGGTCGCGGCCGCCAAACGGGGCGGCGCGCGCGCCGGTGACCGCGAATCCTCCCGCGCAGATCAGCGAGATCAGTCCCTCCGCGGCGGCCAGCTCCGCGTAGTGGCCGAGTCGGCCGATGTGGTTGGCGCGCACCAGAGCGCCGACGGCCACGCCGGCCTCCCGCGCCTGCGGGATCGCTTCGCGGGTCAGATACTCGGCGGCGACCTGGCCGAAGCAGAGCTCCCCGGACACCAGCAGGCGGCCGGCCTCACGCTCCAGCACGCGCGGCTCGGCTCCGGGCACCAGCTCGCCCCGTTCGATCTCCCCCAGGTACTTGGGGATGTGGAAGATGCCATGCGTGTGCACGCCGGCAAGCTCGGCGCCGACCAGGTGCGCCGCCAGCGTGTCGGCGGCCTGCGCGGGGGTGCCGACCGCGGACGCGACGTGCGCCACCAGCCGGTGCAGTGCGTCGGGCTGAACGACAACCGTATCCATGTGCTCGGAGCCAATCGTATCACGAGGAGTCCCTTGGGCCGGGAACGCCGGTGATGCGGTAATCTGTCACCGTGTCCGGACCGGTACCGCGGTCCGCGCATGGGAGGAGCGATGCCTTTCGATCAGAGCGTGCCAGACCGGGGCACGACCGCGGATCCGGTGCTGCTGGACGACCGCCAGATGCGGGAGTTCGTCACGCGCGGCTACCTGACGTTTCGTCTCGACCTGCCGGAGGCGTTTCACCGGCATGTTCGGGAGCGCGCCCTGGAGGACATCCGCCGTTGCGAGGAGGCCGGCATCCGTTCGCCGCTCAACAACGCGCTGCCGCGCATACCCGAGCTGCGGCGGGTGTTCGACCATCCCCGCGTCGCCGGGGCGCTCACCAGCATCCTGGGCGCCGGCTACTACCTGCACCTGCACCGCCACATGCACGACAACCGGCCCGGCAGCGATGCGCAGACCATCCACCAGGACAGTCTGCACAACAGCCGCTACGCCGTGGACGGCAACCGCCGCCACCACCACTGCCGCTGGGCGATGGCCTTCTACTACCCGCAGGACACGACGCTCGACATGGGTCCGAGCGCGGTGGCGCCCGGCTCGCAGTACCTGACCGAGGGAGCGGGGCTGGACGCCGAGCAGGCGCTCGAAGGGCCGGCCGGCACGGTCACCATCGTCCACTACGACCTGTTCCACCGCGGCCTGGCCAACCGGAGTGGCGATACGCGGCTGATGATCAAGTTCCTGTTCGCGCGCATGGAGGAGCCGGTGCGGCCGAGCTGGAACGCGTCGCAGGCGGCGTGGCCGGAGGAGCCGGGCTCAGATACCCGCGACCGGCAGCGGGTGTGGCGCCATCATTGGCGGTGGTTCCGCGGCGAGTCCGCCGCCAACGGTGACGGGGCGGTGGCGGACGTGCGTGCCTTGGAGCGTGACCTGGACCACGCCGACGAGTGGCGTGGCCTGGCCGCGGCCTACGGGCTGGGCACCGCCGGCGCTGCCGGTGCTCCCGCCCTGCTGGCCGCGCTGACCGGAAGCGATCCGGTCGTGCGGCGGCGCGCCGCGTACGGGTTCGGGCCGCTCGGCCGGGCCGGCGTCGGTGGGTTGATGGAGGCCGCCGGCCATGACGACGCCGAGGTGCGCGCCCGCGCCGTGGACGTGCTGGGTGACGCGGGGCGGGCCGCCGGCGACGCGGTGCCGGCGCTCGGCGCGCGCCTCCGCGACGAGTCGTCCGACGTGCGCACGCTGGCCGCCGATGCGCTGGGGATCGCCGGACAGGGCAGCACCGCGAGCGGAGAGGCGGCCGCCGGCCGTGCCGCCGGGGAGCTCACCGCGGCCATGGAGGACGCGGACGCGGTCGTGCGGCGCAACGCCGCGCTGTCGCTGGCCCGCCTGGGACCCGCGGCGGCCGGCGCGGTCCCGGCGCTGGAGCGGGCCCTGGACGAGGAAGACCACTACGTGCGCGGCTACGCCGTGCAGGCGCTGCGCCGCGTCGCAACGCCGCGCGCCACGGCCGCGCTGCTGCACCACCTGGAGACCGCCCGCTGGGACCCGCGGCAGGACGCCCTGGGCGCCGGCGCCGCGTGAACGCCGTCTGAGGAGCCCTGCGCCCGGGCGGCCGGATCTCTCGCACCACATCGTCACCAATCGGCGCGTTCGGCCGGACGGCAGGGTGGATGCGTGGCACCCCAGGCCGGACCCCACGGGCGCGATCCGTCACGCGGCGGTGCCGTTCACGGCGCTGGGCCGCCGCGAACACCGGCCGGCGCCGCTGCAGGCCGACGCCCTGTGCGCGGCCGTCCGTGCGGACCTGGGGCGGCAGGGCGACGCGCACCGCGACGTGCTGTTCTTCATCCACGGACACCGCCTGTGGCTGCCGGGGCTGCGGCTGGGACTGCTGCGCGAGCTCCACGACCGCTACGTCGCCGGACCGCGGGGACCGGTGGGGGTGATCGTCCTCTTCTCCTGGCCGGACCGCGGCTGGCCGTGGTCGGAGGATGACGAGGCGTATGCGTCCGGGGACGCCTTCTTCGCGCGGGGGTCCGGTCTGCTGGCGGCGCTGCGCGATGCCGCCGGCGGCCGGCTGCATCTGCTGGTGCAGTCGTTCGGCCATCACCTGCTGGCCGGCATGGTCGCCCGCGCGGTCGCGGACGGGCACGATCGGCCTCCGTTCCGGAGCTGCCTGCTGGCCGGCGCAGATGTGCCACAGGCGTCGATCGGCTCCGGCGGCGTCACCCTGACCAGCCGCGGCGATGCAGGCCGGAGCTACCGGTTCGACCAGATGCACCGGCTCGCGGAGCGGACGGTCGTCTACTACGACCCGCGCGACCGGATCCTTCCCGCCGCACGGACGCTGATGATGAACCGCTACCCGCGCCTGGGGCGGTTTGGCTGCGTTGGCCTTTCGGTTCCCGACCACATCACCTGTCAGGACGTCAGCGGGGCCGGCGACCTGCCGCGCGGGCCGCTGGCCCGCCACCGCTCCTTCATCACCTCACACGGTGTCGCGGAGATGATGGCGGCTCAGATCCGCTGCTGAGCGGCGCCCTGCTTCCGAGCAGCCTCGTCCCATGCCCGGTGGCGGGCGTAGCTATGCCGGAACTCGCGGGTGGCTGCGAACGCGGGCGGCAGCGGGCGGCCGCCCGGCAGGCTGAGCCACAGGCGCAGCATCAGCCGGCCGGCGTCGCCGCCTGCATCGGCGAAGGCGGATCGGGCGTGCAGGACGTCGTAGTTGTTGGCGACCAGCACGTCGCCCGGATGCATCGCGAACTCGAGGGCCAGCTCGTCGCAGGCCGTGTCCATCAGGTCGAGCGCCGCCCGTTGCCCGGCCGTGAGCGGCGGCACCTCCGCGAAGCGCTGCGCGGAGTCGATGTACTGCCGCTTGTAGAGCGTGCACAGCCGTTCCCGGTGGAAGTTGAAGATGGGCACCGTCTGAACCCGCGGGGCGCCGGCGGGCTGCTGGCCGCGCAGGTCGAAGTGGAACGGCTGCTGCAGGACCACGGCCAGATCGGGAGCTTCGCGCACGATGCGGTTGAAGGCGGCGACACTGGAGACGATGCGGCTGCGTCCACCGCGCGCGGCGGTGCGCACGCACAGCAGCATGAAGACGTCGGCGCCGTCGTTGTGGAAGGTCAGGTCGCGGCTGGTCTGGAAGTAGCGGACGTCGCCGTCGCCGATGTCGCGGCCGGTGTCCTGCACGCGGTGCAGAAGCAGCCCGTCGCGGTCCTGCGGCTCGGCGGCGCCGAGGTGGGTGCCCAGCCCCCAGAGCAGCAGCTCCAGCTCCCGGTCCGTGTGCTCCGCGACCGGGAAGCCGCGCAGCAGCACGACGCCGCGCCCCCCTTCCAGGCGGCCGGCGATGTCGTCGCAGAGCCCGGCCACGGTCGGCAGCGGGAAGTCGCGGCGCGTCACCGCGAACGGCACGTCTCCGTCCGTCGCCCGGCGCGCGGCGGCTCCGGCCGCGGCCAGCTCCGCTGCCTGCGGGGGCGACATCCCGATGACCCAGTCGTCGCTCCCGGCCAGCTCGGCTCCGTCCCACGCTGCCGGCGTAGGCAGGGGTTCGCGCAGGAACCCTCCGCCGCTGCGATCCGCTCCGGTCATCACCCTATCCTCGCGTTCTCTGTCTCGAGCACCAGCACCCAGTCCTGGATGATCGGCGGCCGCGGCGGCTGCCAGCAGCCCTCGCCGTCCGGCGCGGCCGTCCCGGCGTCGTGATCGCTGCCGCGGCGCGGGTCGAACCACGACGCCCGGTAGCAGGTGCCCGGCTCGATCCCGCAGACCGTGACGATACAGCGGGTGGGGACGAAGATCACGCGCACCTCGCCCGGGATCCCCGCCGCCAGGGGCTTGAGCGTTGCCGCGAGCGGGTCGTAGTAGTGCCCGCCGGCCCACGTGATCCACTCGGCATGCGGACCGAACCGCCACCAGCGATAGCGTTCCAGCAGCCGCTTGCCCAGCCCCACCTGGGCGGAGCCGGGGAACCCCATCGCCACGTCCCACGGATCGTCGTCGAACGCGTCGCCGAACACCCGCGGGTCGTGGCCGAACGGATCCTGCCGGGTGTTCACCTGCCAGATGCCGCTGGCGCCGTAAGTGTGGCCGGCCGCGCCGCGGAGCATCGATCCCCAGAACAGCAGGCGCTGCACGTTCTCCCAGTTCCAGCCGCCTTCGCCTTCGTAGCAGCCTTCGCCGAGCAGCCGCGGCAGGCGGGGGCAGGCGTCCAGGCGGGTGTCGAGCTCCTGCATGACCCGCGCCGCCGTGATCACGTCATGCAGGCCGCACTGCGCCATGTCCAGGTCGAGCAGCGACGCGTCCTCCACCAGGTCGAGCGACCAGCTTCCGGAGCTGGGATGGATGGAGACGGGGCGGCGGTACGGATCGGCGGAGCGAACGTAACGGGTGATGGCCGTCCACTCGGCGCGCGCCGTGCGCTGGTGCTCGAGCAGCCGCTTCGAGGGCGGCTCGGCGGGGGCCATCCGGGCGCGGTGCAGGTCGCCCCACAGCTCCGAGGTGTAGAACGGCATGAGCGCCTCGCCGGCGATGCACCACACCACCGGCCAGGCGCCGTAGCGGGCGATCAGGTTGCGCCAGTGCCGGCGCAGCACCTCGGCGCCGGCGAACTGCATGAAGTAGCCCCAGGAGCCGACGATGGCCGGCACCATGCCCAGCTCGACCACGTGCTCGATGCGCCGGTCGGCGGCGTCGAACCAGGCGGAATTGAGCGCCGCGAAGTCCTGGCTCCAGGGAAAGCCGGCCTCGTTGGCGCCACGCGGGTCGAACGGCGGCATGTCCGGGTGGAGGCCGGCGACCAGCAGCGCGACGGAGAAGCCCTTGCCGGCGCGATCGGCGGCCAGCCGCTGGAAGTCCTCCGGCCAGCTCAGGCGGTGCACCAGACCCATCCACCAAGTATCGGCCAGCCACAGGAACGGCGTCCCGTCGGCGTGCCGCAGATGGCGGGCACCGGGGTCCACGCGCCGCAGCGGCCCGTGCCGGTAGAGCGGGTTGGCCTCAACGGGAGCCGGCTCGACCTCGATCACGCCGGTGCGGCCGTGCAGCGCCGCGTCGCCGGGGTCCGAGCAGCGGGTGACGAACCGGTGCCGGCCCACCGCCGGCGAGGCATAGCGCACGCCCCAACGCCCCGCGCCGGCCTGGAACGCCGGTATGGTCAGCTCCCGGCCGTCGGGACCGGTGATCAGGACGTCCAGCTCGACATCGGACGCATCCGCGCCTGAATGGTCGGAGGCGTACTCCCAGGAGCACACCCGGTTCTGCGTGACATGGAGACGCTGGCTCATGTCAGCGGCGCCCGCGGCCGTCGTACGGACCGTCGTCCGGGGGCAGGGTGACGATCACCTCGACGGAGTCGGGCTGGCGGCCGATCTCGACCACGCGGTTGACCCTGACCCCGCCGCAACGGCTGCAGCGGTGCACGATCTGCGGCCGTCGGCCGCTACGGCGCAGTCCGACCGGCTGCATCAGCCCGCCACAGCGGCTGCGGCGGTCACCGGGCTCCAGGTCGACGTGCAGGGAGTACAGGCAGAACGGGCAGTGGTTGCGGTAGCTGCCGTCGGTCGACGGCTGCACGTCGGCGCCGCAGCGCAGGCATTGGAAAGGAGCGTTCTCCGTTCTGCGGCTCATCGCGGCCGAAGCGCCCGAGCGGAATCGAACCGCCATCTCAAGCTTGGAAGGCTTGGGTATTGACCGTTATACGACAGGCGCGACGCCAGCCCACGGTAGGGCCGCCTCGTGCTCCTGTCAACATCGTGCCCGGCGTGCTACGGTTGTACCGTGGGTCAACGAGGCGAGCTTTTTTCGAGCCGGACGACGGTCGGCAATCGCACCTATTTCTTCAACGTGAAGGAAAACCGGGCGGGCGATATCTATCTCAACGTGGTGGAGAGCAAGAAGCGCGGGGACGATGCCAACTTCGAGCGCCACTCGATCATGATCTTCGAAGAGGACATGGGCGGATTCCTGGCCAGCTTCGACAAGGCGATCCGCTTCATCCGCGCCCGCGAGCAGACCCGCCGCGGCTGGCCGGACACGTCCCGGACACCCGACCAGCTCAACCCCGAACCCGAGCGTCGTAGGCGTCCCTGATCCTGGCCAGCGTGTCGGCTGGCAGCGGGGTGCCGTCGGAGATCAACGCGTTGGTCCGCAGGTGGCGGGGGTCGGTGGTGCCGACGATGGCGGTGCCGACGTCGGCCCGCGACAGGGTGAAACGCAGCGCGAACTCGACCAGCGGCATCTCACCGGCCAGCTCTCGTAGTCCCAACCGTTGCGCGAGGTCCCAGCTTTCGCCGAACCCGGCGGCCGGGCGCTCCGCGCTCAGGTAGGCGGCGTTGGCGATGGGCCGCTTGACGATCACCCCCATCCCGCGCTCGCGCAGGGCCGGCAGCAGATCCCGGTCGGCCTCCAGATAGAGGATGTTGTAGGTGAGCTCCTGCGCATCCAGCGGGCGCCGGCGTGCCTCCATGGCGGCAGCGGGACCGTCGCCGGAGACTCCGACGAAGCGCGCCCAGCCGCGCGACTTCGCCTCCAGCAGCGCGTCGAAGGCCGCGTCGGCGTCGTAGTCGCCGCGGGGCAGCCCGTGGAACAGCACGATGTCGAGTACGTCCCGGTCGAGCCGCCTCCGGCTCTCGTCGACGATCCTCAGGATCGATGCCGGCGAGTAGTCGACGACGATCCGCGGCGTCCCGTCCTCCAGCACCTCGTAGTCGCCGCACTTGGTGGCGATGATCACGTCGGCGTCCCGCGGCAGGTAGCGGCCGATCCTGGTCTCGCTCTCACCGTACATGGCGGCGGTGTCGATGAAGTTGACGCCGACCTCCAGTGCCGTGCGGAGCACGTGCTCGGCGGTTGACGCCGGCACCGAGCGAATGCCGATCTGCGCGGCACCGAGCCCGATCTCCGAGCACTCCAGGCCGGTTCTGCCCAGCTTCCGATATCGCATCAAGACACCCCTGTAACGCCCCGCAGGGCGGTGTCGGGCCGCTCGGCGGGCAGGGCGATGTCCCGCCCGCCGACCGACAGGCGGGAGCCGCCCAGCAGCATGGCGCCGCGCACGCGATCCGCCGCCCTGCGCACGACCGCCGCCTCCCCGTCCGTGACGATGCCGAAGGCGCCGTCGCCGGTCTCGCCGGCCTCTCCCGTGGTCCGCCGCACGCACAACTCTTCGCGGTGAACGCCCTCGTCATCCACCCACCGGACCCGCGCGCCGATCCAGCCGTGCCTCGCGGCCGTCTCCACGTCCGGCGCCGGCCCTGCCGCCGGTGCTGCCGCGAGCACGGTCAACGGCACGGCGCGGCGCGCCGCAGGGAGCCGCCGTTCGAGGCGATACGAAGGCACCGCGGACCAATGGGTGCCCCACAGGGACGTCTCGGTGGAGACTTCCTGGTCCGCCACCGTGGCCAGGTCCAATCGGTTGCGCCCCGTCTCGGACACCGCCCGGATTCCCTCCACGCGCAGCGGGCCGAGCACGGTGAAGTTCAGCCACACCTCCTCGGGCCGCTCCGACTGCACGTCGTCGAGCAGCAGCACCACGCAGGGCCTGAGAAAGACGACGTGGCGGCGCACGCGCCGTGCTCCCTCGTACACCGCCGTCGCGTCGGCCGTGACCCAGTCGACGCCGGCGGGGTCGCCCGGACAGCGGTCGCCCGAGGTGCTCCGAAAGTCGGTGATCGCGGTGTCGTGGGCGACCAGGCCGCCGCGCTGGTCGCGGCCGCCGAAGGTGATCGTGTTGTGGCAGGCGGTACCCTTGTAGAGGGCGCCCGAGGGGTCGGCGTAGCCGATCATGCCCGGATCCAGGAGGAGTTGCTCGCCTCCGTACTCGAAGATCACGCTGAGCCGGTCCCGGTGGCCGTGCCCGGTGATCTCGCGGATGTTGTTGAGCATGACCAGGCTGTCGCCGGTGCGCCACCCGGTACGCAGGAAGGCCATCGGCTGATCGCGGTAGACGGCCGCCGGCGGCAGCTCAGGCGCGGCCGGGCGAGCGGAGCGAGCCCCACTCGAAGAGTGAGCGGCCTCCAGGTGCAGCAGCGCCGGCAGGCTGGCGGGTGCCGTGCCGGCGCCGAAGCGCTCCTCCCAGAAGTAGCGCGCCACCGGATCGCGCAGCCGCCCGGCGAAGAAGGCCAGGACGTCCGGGCCGATCCACTCCGCCTCGCTGCCGTCGCTGAGCCCCAGGAAGTGGGGCCGCCCATCCA
Source organism: Spirochaetia bacterium (assembly GCA_965208175.1). Taxonomy (GTDB): domain Bacteria; phylum Spirochaetota; class Spirochaetia; order SZUA-6; family Bin103; genus CATQHW01. The sequence continues at coordinate 359,383 of CBDBOG010000004.1, forward strand.
AACCCGGCACATCCCAGGTGGAGCGCATGTGCGTGAGGTACTCCAGCACGCGGGGAAGCGGCTCGGGAATCACCTCCGCGATCTCCGTGCCGCGGCAGGCGGCCAGGACCGACAGGGCCTCGACGTACAGCCCGACGGTGCCGACGCCGTAGCCGGGCCCCTCGCCGCAGACGCCCTCGGCGTTCCACGGCGTGCGGCCAAACTCCTCAACGAACTGCAGGGCGAACCGGTACAGCTCGCCGTAGCGGCCGTCACGCCGCATCAGGAAGGCGGTCTGCATCAGCAGCGGCAGCGCGAACAGGACGCCCTGGTTCATCCTGCTGTAGAACGAGTGCTGCTCGCGCAGCTTGTCGGCCAGCAGGTAGATGCCGAGCCGGACGAAGGAGTCCTCGACCGTCCGCCGCTCCTCCGGGCTGAAGCAGTGGTACAGCATGTCGTAGGCGACGGCGATGCCGTGGGCGGCGTCCGCGATCCAGAAGGGATGGTTCAGCGAGCCCGCGAAGCCGCGCGGATGCCAGCCGATGAAGCTGTCCCAGTAGGGCAGTCTCTCGCCGGCCTGCGGCCGGTCCAGGCAGCCGCCGTGCTCGGCGCGCCAGTCGTCGCTGTGCGCCGCACGCAGTATCCAGCGGCGGACGGCGACTGCGTATTGCTCCTCGCCGGTGATCAGGTGGGTGGCGGCGACCACCGGCGCGTACACCCGCATGCCGGCCCCGCGCAGGCCCTTGGGATGGCCGATCCCGCCGCCGAACAGCGTGCCGTAGTAGTTGCGGTCCGTCAGCTCCGTGGCGATACCGCGGTCCGCCTCGGCCCGTATCTGGTCGAAGATCGCCTGCTGCGGGCCGTGCGCCCGCCGCCTGAGCGCGGGCAGCTCGTCGCGGCGGATGAGGAAGCCGAAGGGCATCCCGTCGGACAGCGGGTCTCCCACAGGCGTGGTGGACGCCGGGGGCTCCGCGAACGGAACCGAGCGCACCTCCCGCCGCGCCGTCGCGCAGAGATCGAGCGGCCAGATTTCGGTGTGCTGGAGCCGCACCGTCACCGTCCGCAGCGGCATGTCGTCCAGCGCGCTCGGCCGGCGCAGCAGGATCCAGAACAGGTTCGCGCCGATCTCGCGGCCCTCGACACGCCGGTCCGGGCCTTCGGCAACCGCAATACGGACCGACCGCAGGATGCGCGCGCCCTCCAGGTCGGTGCCGAAGGTAATCCACTGGCCGAATCCCTCCCGTCCGCGCTCGCCGCCGGTGATCGTGACCGGACGGCCGTCATCCACCAGTGCGGTGACTTCGAGCTCGGCGTCGCGGTCCCACAGCAGCTTCGCCATGATCTCCCGGTACTCGCCGACCGGGAGGTCGAACCGGCGCTCCAGCGTCAGGCGGCCCGGCTCTTCTGCCTGCAGATACCCGAAGCCCAGCCACGGCGTGGGTCCGCCGTTCGCGAGCTCCGCCGGCCGTCCCCGCGGGAGCTCGCGGGCGGGCCGGTGGTCGGTGCCCGGTTGCGGCGCCCGGTAGAAGACCGTGCCGGTCGGCACCGCGGTGGCATCCGGCACGACGCGCCACTCGGACGGCCGGACGCCCTGTTCGTGCCAGCCGAGCTCGATCACGGTGTCGCTCTCGTTGACGTCCCACCGCGGAGCGTCCGCGGAACAGGCCACGGCGCCTGTGATGAGCTCGGTCGGCCACATGCCCGCCTTCCGGCGCGACAGACGGATGCCCGCCACCGCCGCCCAGCGGTCGCGCGGACCGCGCGGCTCCATGTTGTCCAACCACAGCCGCATCGGATTGTCGCCCGTCCAGTCCACGCAGAAGGTGGTCGACCCCAGGCAGGCCCCGCCGGGGTCCAGGACTTCCAGCAGGATGCGCTCGGCGGTCCGGCGGGGTGAAGACACGTCGAGGTGCAGCGACCGAAACGCCGTCCAGTCCGCCTCCGGAAACGCCAGGGAGAGCGCGCCGTCCGCCGGGTCCCAGCGCACCACGTGGGTGTCCCCGTCCGGAGCTCCTCCGTGCCAGCCGGATGCCGGTCCCCGCCACGGTGCTGCGCCGTCCATCAGTCCTCCTCCCGGCTGAATGTTGCCACGTCCATGCACTGCCCGCCTCGGCGCGCCGATTCCCACCCGGCCAGCACCGGCGCCAGCGTCGACAGCCCGTCATGGTAGTCGCTGAGAACGAGTGACTGATCCCCGGTCCGCACCGCGTCGACGAACGCCCGGTCCTGCGCCGCCCACGGATCGAACGGCTCGCCGCGGAAGACCGTGACGCCGTCGCGCTCGATACGGTCATAGCCGTCCAGGGCAAGGTGGCCGCCCTCGTACAGGACCGTGAACCAGTTGCCAGGGGGCGCGGTGCCGACGCCGTCCACCAGGGTCATCGTCATCGTCGCGCCGCCGGTCATGCGGAAGTGGTAACAGTAGGACAGCGGCTGCCGGTAGCCGGGCGGATGGTAGTAGAAGGCCTGCGCCGTCTCGACGTTCAAGCCGCTGATGTAGCGGGCGCAGTCGAGCGCGTGCACTCCCCAGCCCAGCCCGCTCCCGCCGGTTCGCGTGAAGCTGTCGCGACCTTCCTCGGATCCATCGACGCCGACCCTGAGACGCTCCGGATCCCGTGCCCCGGTGGTCCCCTCGGAGAGGAAGTTGATGTGGATGATCCTGCGTCCGGCGAGGAGCCGGCGGGCCTCCTGAAACAGCGGGCGGTAGCGCTCACGAAAGCCGACGGTGCTCAGCACCCCCGCGCGGCGCACGGCAGCGTCAATGGCGCGGGCGACCTTCATCGACAGCGCCTGCGGCTTCTCGCTGAACAGGTGGATGCCCTGCGCCGCAGCGCGCGCTTCGACGTCGGTGCGGTCGGCCGCATTCACGAGTGAATAGAGCACGTCGATCGTCTCGGCTTCCAGCATCCGGCCGGCGTCGGCGTACGCGCGGGGAATGGCGAATCGCCGCGCGGTCGTCTCGCGAGCCTGCGGGTCGACGTCGCACACCGCCACGATGCGGACTCCGTCGATGCACCGCAGGTTCGGGATCCGGCACGAGTTGGCGAACGATCCGGCACCGTAGATGGCAACGCGAATCATGTTCTCAATGGTGCCACGCGACGCCGGCTTGGTTCGAAGGCGATCATCCGTACGATCGCGAGAGCTCCTTTCGGACATCTGGCGGAAAGCGCTATATTACCTGCCCGACGTTCACGGCGATCTGTAACGCACGTGCCGCGCCACGCTGAGGTATCTGATGGCTACCGCGATGACGATCAACTCCATCCAGGATCTGGTTCGCGTGTTGGACGAGCACCCGGAGTGGGTAGAGGCGCTGCGCGTTCGCCTGCTGACCCGCGAGGTGCTGGAGCTGCCGCAGAGACTCGCCGACTTCGTCGCCGCGGCGAACCAGCGCTTCGAGGCGATCGAAGCACGGCTCTCCCATTCGCGGAGTCCTCGATGACGGTGATGTGTCGTGGTACCGGTTGGACCGGAAGACCCTGGACGTAGCGTAACCGCGATGCCGGCGATGCCTGCCGGATCGCCGACAGGGCAGAGCCTATCCCCATGAAGAGGCTGCGCATCGCGGTCATCGGCCTGGGGGCCGGCCCCGGCTCGCGCGCCCGCCACTTCCTGGCGACGATCGCCCGCCTGACCGACCACTACGAGCTGACAGCCGTCTGTGACCGCAGCGCCGAGGTGCTCGCCGAGATCGCTGCCCTCTACCCGTGGCCGGCCCGCTTCCGGAGTCAGGCGGACCTGTTCGCCGCAGAGAGTCCGGACGTGGTGCTGAGCCTGGCGCCCAAGGACTCCCACGTCGTGATGGCACTGACCGCGGCCCGTAACGGCGCCCACGTCATCACCGAGGTGCCGATCGCGCTGACCCGGCGGTACGCCGCGGCCATCGAGGACGCGTGCCGGCAGTCGGGTGTGCTGTGGGAGACCGCCGAACAGGTGTGGCTGTGGCCGGTGGAGCGGATGAAGCGAATGGTCATCGACGCCGACCTCCTGGGTGAGCTCACCCACGCTCGCCTGCGCTACCTGACCGGGCAGTACCACGGCTTCAGCGGGGTTCGCGCCTTGCTGGGGGCCGACGCCACCGAGGTGCTGGGCTACTCTGGCGAGGTGAAGACCGAGCCGTACGTCGCCTACGGCGGAGAGCCCGAATCGACCGTGCAGTGGGACCACGGGCTGGTGAAGTTCGCGGGCGGGGTGATCTGCCTGTTCGAGAAGCCGCCGCGGATCTTCCCGTCGGCCCGCCACGCGTTCCCCGTTGGCTGGGACGTGGAGGGAACCCGCGGCCACGTCAGCGGCAATCGGGTCACGCTGTATCGCGACGGCCGCACGACGGAGATCACCGAGCACTACCGGGAGGCCGGCGGCGAGCGGGTGCTGGACTCCATGCGGGTCGAGCTCGATCCGCCGCTGGTGTGGGAGAACCCCTTCATCCGCTACGGCATCGGCGACCCCGACGACGTGGCGAAGGCGAGCATCCTGGTCGGCCTGCACCGGGCGATCACCGAGGGGGGCACGCCTCCCTACGGCGCCCGGAGCGGCCTCCGGGACTGGGAGATCTGCCTGGCCGTGCGCGAGAGCGCCCGGCTGGGCAACCGGTGGGTCAGCCTGCCTCTGGACGGCCCGACGGAGTTGGAGCAGCGGATCGAGGCGGAATTCGTGCGCCGGTACGGCCACGACCCGATCGAGGAGACTGAGGCGTTGCTGGACGCGCCGTTCTCGCGTTCGGCGACCCTCTGGCCGGTCGCGCACTGGCTGTGAAGCCGATGGACCCCGAGATCCGCGAACGCCTGCTACGGCTGCGGTTCCTGCCCACCCGGTCCGAGCTGTCGGATGGGGAGCTGGCGGCGCGTCTCGATACCGGTCAGCCCCACCTGCGGGCCGTGCGGGAGTCCGCGTCGGGCGGCGGCGCGGCAGCCCTGCAGCGCGCGCTGGCCGAGCACCTGGATGCCTGCGTCCTGAGCGATGCACGGGACGTGCGGTTCCCGGCGGACTGGTACGACGCGTGCTCCGGCGACGTGCAGGACGCCGAGGCGATCATGCGCGGCCGGATCGCGTTCGTCGGCAAGGTGCTGGACGTCGGACCGCGCATCGACTGGCACGCCTGGGACTACCCGTGCGCGGAATCGCGCTTCGTGCGCTGGTTCTGGATGCACCCGCTCGTCTCCGCCTACCGCACGACCGGCCACGGGCGCTACGCACGCGGCGCGATGGACATCGTGCGTGCCTTCCACGCCGACGCCCGGCCGCCCGCGCAGCGCCCGGTGACCTGGTACGGCTACAACGGACCCTGGCAGGCTCTCATGGCCGCGGGCAGGGTGCCAATCGCCCTCGACCTGTACCGGACCATCGGCCGGTCGGACGCCCTGGACGACGCGGACCGCGTGACGTTTCTCAAGCTACTGCTCGAGCACGCGGAGTTCCTGTACACGGTGTCCGATACCCACGTCGCCCACAACTGGGAAGTGGCGATGATGGTGGCCCTGCTGGAGCTCGCGCTCGCTCTGCCGGGGTTCAGGGACTCCGCGCGCTGGAAGGAGCGGGCCGTCGAGCGGTTCACGCAGAACATGCGCGACTGCGTGCTCGGCGACGGCGGGTACTGGGAGCGCAGCGAGTACCACTTCAGCGCGATCCTGGAGTATGCGGTCGCCTGGCGGGCGCTGCGGGAGGCCGGCGAGCCGGTCCCGCCGGAGTGGCCGGACGCCCTGCAGCGGATGTACGAGTGGTCGATGTACGTGCTCACGCCGCTACGCCAGTACCCGCCGGTGGGGCACGCCTCGTTCGGCGGCGGCCGCAGCTACGTGTCGCGCTTCGACGAGGAGCGCTGGGGCGGCCTGCCGGAAGACTCCATGGTGCCGGTGCTGGGCGAGGCGGCTGACCTGTTTCCCGAGCGGAGCGACTTCGGGTGGTTCGAGACCGGTCGCGGCAAACCGCCGGAGCGCACGTCGCGCGTCCTGCCGCACACCGGCCTGCTGGTGATGCGCAGCGGCTGGGAACCCGACGACCTCTACCTGATCATGAGCTACAACGCGTCCCCCGACGTGATCGACACGCACCCCGACCTGCTGTCGGTGGGCGTCTGGGCGCACGGCCGGGCCTACCTGTCCAACAGCGGCTCTACCCACGGCTACGAGGCGTCCGAGTTCCGGAGCTGGGACATGCAGACCCGCTCCTCCAACACGGTCATGGTCGACGGGGAGAGCCAGGCGTACCTCTCCAACGGCGGCCGGCTGCAGACGTGGGAGAGCCTGCCCGGCTTCGACCATGCCGCCGCGGTCAGCCGCGCCTACGAGCGGTTCGGCGTCGAGCACCGCCGGGCGGTGCTGCTGGTCAAGCCGCGCTACTGGGTCATCCACGACGTCCTCGAAGGCGCCGGCGGGACGCACGAGTACCGCTGGCACGGCCACTTTCAACCGACCGAGCTGGCGGTCGACGCCGACGCCGGCGTGATCGCCACCGACGAGCAGGCAGGGGCGCGCCTGTTCGCGGCCTGCCTGCCGGAGGACGGACAGACCCTGGAGCAGGACACCGGCCCGATCTCGACACCCGCCGGCACACAGGAAGGGCCCTACGTGACGCTCGTGCAGCGGTCGGCGCGGCCGGTCGCGTTCACGGTCGTCCTGTATCCCGCAAGATCGGGCTCGGACCCGCCGGAGGTGACCGCGTTGCCGGTCACCGCACGAGGCGCACCGGTGCCGTCCCACGAGGCCGCCGGCTGCCGCGTGGCCGACGGCGCGCGCGAGGATGTCGTGCTGCTGGCGCGGTCCGCGGGACCCCGTGCGTGCGGGAGCGTGCGCACCGACGGCGAGGCCGCGCACGTCTCCGTGCAGCGCGGGCGGGTGGCGGAGGCCGGCCTGACGGGCGGCACGCGGCTGACGTACCGGGGACGGAAGATCCTCGAGGTGGAGAAGGGCATCGCCGCCGTCGGCGTGCACTTTGCCGGGGACCTCGCGGAGGTCTCCTGCCGCGGCTCGGGCCGTGTCTCGCTGGCGCCGGGCTCGGCCACCAGCGCGACCGTGAACGGCATCGCGGTGCCGATCGAGGAGATCGGCGGCCGCCTGTCCCTGGAGACACCCGTGGCCGGCACGCTGGCGATGCACCCGATTGCGGTGTCGGAGGACCCGCTGGAGCTGTGCCTGGCGCTGGGCGTGCCCTTCGCTCCGGCGCACCTGCCGGACGGCAAGGAGTCGGTGTGGGCCGGCCGATCGGCGACGCCGCCGCGCTCGGTCCTGCTGCGCTGGCAGACCTCGGCACCGTCCGATTCCTCGGTGGAGCACCGCAGGCGCGGCGCTCGGGAATGGCTCCGAACGGTCAACCCGGAGTCCCGCGTCGACCACCGGGTGGTGTTGAGCGACCTTGACCCCGGCGAGGTCTACCAAGTACGCGTCACCTGCCGCGACGCCTCCGGAGCTTCGGCATCGGCGCGCACGGCCTTTCGGACCCCCTCGCCGTGAGGTGGTTCCGTTGCACCGCAGATTGAGGTTGGCCACCCGATCCCCATGATCTGTTAATCTGGACTGGTGCCATGATTGAGTGCCTGCGCCTCCGCAACGTCGGTCCGGCGCCATTGATGGAGATGGAGCTCGCTTCGCGGCTCAATCTCATTACCGGCGACAACGGACTGGGCAAGAGCTTCCTGCTGGATGTGATCTGGTGGGCGCTCACGCGAAAGTGGCCGCAGGAAGTAAATCCGAACATGAACGCCGGGTACGCGGCTCGACCCGCGACGGCGGGCGAGGACGCGACTATCGGGTTTCGTGCGCGCGCAAGAAACACCACAGCCGAGTACGAGGCTCGATACGTACCGAGAGATCAAGCGTGGGTGGTGCGTTCCGGACGGCCGCTGCTGCCGGGCTTGGTGATCTATGCGCACACGGACGGTTCGTTCTCGTTCTGGGACCCGGCTCGCAACTACTGGAGGCGACGCGACGCCGACGGCTCCCCACGGCGCCCGGCGCAGGTCTTTACTCAGGACGAGGTTTGGAACGGGGCGTACACACAGGAGAATGGCAGGCGCGTCCCGATCTGCAACGGTCTGATCATGGACTGGGCTGCCTGGATCAGCGCGCAGAATGACAGCCACGCCACCATGAAGGCGGTGATCGAATCGCTGGCGTCCGATGGGACCGGTGTCCGTGTCGAACCGGGAAGTCTGTCGCGCATCTCCATCGACGACCCCAGGGACATCCCGACCATACGCACGGGCTACGCCGAAGCGATTCCCATTCTGCACGCGTCCGCCGGCGTCCGCCGTGTCGTGGCGTTGGCCTACATGCTCACGTTGGCGTGGCGTGAACACCGGTTGGCCGCCGAACAACTCGGCGAAGAGCCGTGCGACAGCGTCGTGTTACTGGTAGACGAAGTGGAGAGCCATCTTCATCCGCGATGGCAACGATCCATTCTGAGTTCCCTGGCCGGCGCCATGCGAGAACTGGGCACCCCGGAAGCCGTGCAATTGGTGGTCACTACACACTCCCCGCTGGTGCTTTCCTCCGCCGAGGCCTGGTTCGATGAAGAGCGAGACGCCTGGTTCGATCTTGACCTGGAGACCGAGTCCGAGGTCGTGCTCCGGCGCGGGATGTATGAACGGCGGGGTGCGGTCGGCCACTGGCTCACGAGCGAGGCGTTCGATCTGATCACCGACCGTGGAAGCATCGAGGCCGAGCAGGTTGTCCTGCAAGCTCGGGAGCTGCTCAGCGGCGGCGAACCATCGCTCGATGAGGTTGAGGCCGTGGGCCGGGAACTGATCAAGGTTCTTTCCGACTCTGATCCGTTTCTCGCGGGCTGGGGGCACTTCCGGGAGTCACTGAAGAAGAAGCGAGCCACCGGGTAGACGTGATAAGAGTTACGCCACAGCCGGAACCGGCTCAGTTCAACCGGGAGGTTCGGGAGCCGGGTTCGTGGGCCATCGCGGAATTGGTTGGCGAACCGTCGGCACGCACGCGAGGCCGCCCGCGCGGCCAAGTGGCACAGTCGCGGGAAGACGACTGGTTCGTGATGGGTATCGTGGAGTTTCGCGTGCACCCTGCCGCTACCCTCGACGAACACCGGAGGCAGAGCGTGGCGGCAACCATCAACCGCCTGGGCCTGAATGACCTCGACTGGTGTGAAACTCGCCACCAGCATGTCGAGCAGTACCGCAAGCAAGCTTCCTCCCATCTCATGGGATTGGTGATGGGGTCGCCGAACATATCGAGAAAGATGGATTGGATCAGGTTGTCGATCTGGCCGAGGGACTCGCGACGCTTGGCCCGCAAGCCGTCCGTCGCATCCAGGATCCTCGCAATGCGCTTCTGCTCGGCGAGGGGCGGGAGTGGCATCTTCGAAGCTTTGACCTTGGCGTCCGACACAGCCGGGTAGTTCGCCCCCGTTGCGACGGAAACCATCCGCTGCACAAACATGCCAGTCTTGACCCAGTGAAACAGGAACCTTGAATCCAGCTTGAGCTTATTGGGACGGAGTACGCAGTAGCCAGTCGATGCAGTCATGCCATGATGGGCATCATCAACTAGGGCGACCCCATTCAAGTTTGGACGTACGGTTGCGACGAGAACGTCGTCAGTTTCCACCAGCTGACGTGCCCGGCTAGGGGCGTAAGCGCACTCGTGGATCTCGATTGAGGCAATGGACTTAGTTTCTTTATCCAGAGAACTGAGGTCGATGTAACTGAGGTGTCCGGTGCCGCTTGATCTTGGGTTCCAAGTCTGGCATCTGGTAACATAGTCGCCGATGGGGTGCTCCTTCCACCTCACCCCAACAACCTCTCTAACTGCACTCGCCCAGTAGCAATTTCCTCGTCCAGTTCGGCCAGCCGCTCAAGAATCACCTTCGGTGTATCGTATTCGGGGGCTTCGAACTTCACTTCCTTGTATCGGTCAACGGAGAGGTCGTAGTCGTTACTGACGATCTCGTCCTTGGACACGAGAAAACTCTGGTCCGCCCGTGTCCGTACGCGCTCCGCTTCGCGGTTGTGCCACCGGGAGAGGATGTCGGCAAGGTCGGTGTTGTTCGGTTGCGGCGTGCGCTTGTCGTCCAGCGAGTAGCCGTCGGCCTGCATATCGTAGAACCACACGTGGCCGGTGCCACCGGAGTTGGTTTTGGTGAAGAGCAGGATGGCGGTGGAGACCCCGGCGTATGGTCTGAAGACACCAGAGGGCATGGAGACGATGGCGTCGAGCCTCTGCTCCTCGACCAGGATCGTGCGCAGAGTCCTGTGCGCCTTGCTCGACCCGAAGAGAACCCCATCTGGAACGATGACGGCGGCGCGACCGCCAGGCTGGAGCAGGCGGGGAAGAGCGCGAGAAACAGCAACTCGGTCTTCTTTGTCTTGACGACCTGCTGAAGATCCTTGGCGGTGGATTCGTAGTCGAGGCTTCCTGCAAACGGCGGATTGGCGAGGACGAGGGAGTACGCCTCCGTGTCATCGTCGTCCGTCTCGGCCAGCGAATCTCGGTGGCGGATGTCTGGGTTCTCCAGGCCGTGCAGCAGCATGTTCATACTGCCGATGCGCAGCATGGTGTTGTCGAAGTCGTAGCCGTGGAACGTGTCCTCGTGAAGGTGGCGGCGCGCCGCGGCGTCCTTGTAGATGGTGTCGCTGTGGTGCTCCACCAGGTGCTGAGACGCGGCAACAAGGAAGCCCGCCGTGCCGCAGGCCGGGTCGCAGATCACGTCCTTTGGCGTGGGGGCGGTCATGTCGACCATCAGACGGATGATGTGGCGTGGCGTGCGGAACTGGCCGTTCTGTCCGGCAGTGGCGATCTTGCTGAGCATGTACTCGTAGAGATCGCCCTTCGTGTCGCTGTCGGCCATGTCGATGCCGTCGAGTTGGTCGACCACGTTGGCCAGCACGCGTGGCGTGGGCATCATGAAGAGGGCATCCTCCATATGGTGGCTGTACGTCGAGCTAGAGCTACCCTCGCCGTCCGCCTCGCCCTTTTGCCCGAGCGCCTTGATGAAAGGGAACACCTCGTCGCGGACGGTGTCGAACATCTGCTCTGGCGCAGCCTCCTTGAAGCGCGACCAGCGGACATTGTCCTGCTTGGCGGTGAAGATCGGATCCTCGATGAGTTTGCCGGTGCGGGCGGCCTTACGCTCCTTCAGGGTGTGTAGTTCATCGAGCCGCTTGATGAAGAGCAGATAGGTGAGTTGTTCGATGACCGAGAGCGGATTCGAGATGCCGTCAGACCACATCGTGTTCCAGATGCTGTCCACCTTGGATTTGAGTGCGCCGGTGATCATGACTTCTCCCTCAATCCTGCCTGTTTAGTAGGCAGACCGATCTACCCGCGGCAAACGAAGCCTTCATGCAACAACGACCATTGAGGCGGGCGCAAACGATCCGCACACGATTCCATGCGTCCGAGTCTATCCGGCAACGGTGTATAAGGTCTACTGTCTTATAGTATAGCGTCAACAGGTCCTTTCTTTAGAAACTTGCTGAATTAATTCATAGCCACCAAATGATAACACGTAGGAAGATCGATTTTGGGCGAAGCCAACAGAACGGATGGTAAAGCGATGCAGAGCATAGCAGATGAAGGATTGTCTGAGCAAGGTAATACGGCTACTTCGAGATGATCTGAGCGATCCCGACGGCGACTCCGGCAGCCACGCCCATACCGCCGAGGACGCCGCCGAGTATCCATGCCCGCGTAGCCATATGCTCCAGGTGGGCCTCGATCCTCGACACCGCGTTCTCGACCTTCCGGAGCCGAGCATCGAAGTCACCATCGCCTTCGTCAGAAGAACCAGGCCCAGGGGAAGGTCCCTTCAGGATTCGGAGTGCCGCCATTCCGCAACCTTTTCCCAGAGTTCCTCGGGCGCCCAGCCGTAGTATCCGCCAAACTTGACCACGATGCCGGTCTTGAGACCGATCTCGCCTATGCCGTAGTAATTGGCGATCTGCTTTGACGTTACGTATTCTTGACCTAGGACCAGAATTGCGTGGCTTGAAATCGTGTAGGAGTCAGCCACAACTTCGTTCTTTCCCAGAACAGGGGTGATTCCGTCCTCCATCCCAAGAACGAGGAACATCGGGCGAGTCATGGTTCTCATTGTGGGCATCGTTTCTTGGGCTGACAAGGCCCTTGCCGATCGCGATCTTCACGGAGACCTTCTGTAGCTCCGGTGCTCAACAAACACCCCGAATCGAAGAATCCACTGAAGCAGTGCCTCGAAGAGCGGTATCGTCGCGCGTCACTGCACCCAGATCACTTGGTTCGAGAGGATGTCCGTGAGGCTGTCGCCCGCGGGGCCCTCCTGGTAGAGGATGCCGGGGGAGGCCGGCGGCGGCACGATCCCCAGGGGGCGCTCCAGTTGGGGGAACCAGTGCGCCGTGGTCGGATCGGTCGTGCTCAACTGCTCCATGGCGAAGGTGGCGCCGCGGTCGGCGGACACGAAGCGCACGACCTCGCTGGCCGCATGGCCCCAGGGAGCCTCGTCGGCAGCGTCTTCGGTGGTCGTGACTCCGACCAGCCGGCCCACTGCGTCGAACACGATGCTCGGCGCCACCCCGAGGCAGCGCCCCGGCGCAAGCTCCACGCGCTCGTTCAGGACGATTCGGCGCCAGCTCCCGTCACCCGTGGGCGTGCAGAGGACATTGGTGCCCACGCCGGCCGACCACTCGCTGTGGACCAGCCACGGCGTGCCGTCCGGGGCAACCGCCAACGCGCCGGCCTCCAGGGCGCTCCCGTAGTCCAGGCCGCCGGAGGCGATCACGTCGAACGTCTCGGCCGTCACGGGCAGGGTCACCTGCGTTCCGTCGGAGCGCTGCCAGGTCCGCCCGGCGTCGGGGCTGAAGAGGTAGCCGATGGTCTGGATGTGGCCGTACGTCTCGGCATCCGACTTCTCGTGGAAGCGAATCGTCGTGTGCAGGCCCACACGGTCCGGGGCCCAGGCGTAGGACTCGCCGAAGTGGGCGTAGTTGGGATAGCCGGAGCGAGCCAGGACGAGCGGCTCGCTCCAGGAGCCGCCGTGGCTCTTGCGCAGCAGGTGCAACTCCCATGGCCGTTCGTGGCCGAGCCTGCGCTCACGCGTCAGGAAGCTCTGCCGGCAGCTCAGGAGGAGATCGTCGCCGGCGCCTACGGCGAGCTTCGGGTAGCTGTAGCCGTCGCCGATCAGCTCCTCGTCCGTCCACTCCGAGGCGTCGCCGGGGCGCAGGGAGCGGCGGTAGCGGACCTCGTGGTGATGCGGGTAGTAGGCGACGTGCAGATACCCTTGGCTGTCGTTCACCAGCGCCGGGCCACCGTGGTTGTCGTACGCCTCGCCGATGGTGTGGGTCGCAGACCAGGTGCCGCTGCCGCGGTCGAGGGTGCGGATCCGCACCCGGAACCCTTCGGCGACCGTGTCGAGCCACGCCACATGCACGGCGTCGCCGAGCGTGACGATCTTGTTTTCCTGCGGGTACGCGGTGGCGCGACCGCACCCGTGCGCTGAGATGCAGCGTGCCGACGGAAGGCGACGCGAAGGTGACTCACTCACTCGGTATCTTCGGCGCCGCTGGCAGATGTCTCATTCGATTCGGTCGCCGTGGAAGCAGTTTCGAGACGCTGCTTGAGCGCGCGCAACGCGGCCGGGTCCATTCCAGTGGCCGATTCGATGAGCGACCACGATGCACCGGCGCGAAGGAAGTCCTCGATGGTGCCCACTTTTTCCTCCAGGCGGCCCTTCTGACGGCCTTCCTGGATCAGCTCCTCGACGTAGTTCATGGCGTCTCCTCCCGGTCCCGGTACGTGCCGGTGCAACTCCTCGGCAAACCTGCGGCGCATCGGTTCGTCCTGCGTGGCCAGCACGTAGATCACGAACATGGCCAGTTGTTCCATCCCGCCGCGGCGCTCCAACTCGGCCAGCAACGGCAGCGCCCGTTGCAGCGCGGGCCAGCCCCCCGTGGCGCGGTACACGGCCATCATCATGAGCTGCGTGAGCCTGCCCCGCAACGTGCCACGCACCTCCTCCGGGGGCGTGGTGGACTGATCGATCAACAGATGCTCGAAGTGCGGTAGCCAGGGCCACGCGCGCACCTCGCGGGCGAACAGGTCGGAGAACTCGGTGGCATGCCGCCAGCGGCCCCGACCCTGATACAGCACGAGGGGCACGATGGGGCGCAACTCGGTCTCGTCGGGGTGGCGCCGCCGGTCGCGTTCCCAGATCCGACAGCAGTAGCGCAACAGGCGCAGGCGCAGGCGCAGCCACCGTTCCCTGGGCTCGCTGGTGGATTGATGCTCCAGCAGCACGTACAGCCAAGCGGGTCGGCCGCCCGCGCGGCGCCGGATCGAATACAGCAGATCGGACTCGGTGGCGCGCAACTCGGGGGCCACGAAGTGACTCTTCTCGACGGTCAGCGTGGACCAGTCCAAGCCGTTGGCGACCCCCTCGGGCAGATGCGCGCGCAGCAGGCCGGCCGCCTCGGCGGGATCGCCGAACACGGCGCGGAAGAGGCTGTCGTGCGGCTGCGCGAGGTCGTCGGCCATCAGGTACGGCGGTGGTCGAGCCGGAACTGAATCGGGTCGACGGTCGCCGCGAAGGCGCGGACCGGGCGGGCGGGGTCGGCGAACATACTGCGGAAGTGCTTGTCGTGCGGTCGGCTCGGGCTCATGCCCTTATCAGCGCGCACGGCGGCGCGGGCGCTTCAAATCGGCGCTGCAAACACGGTGGGCGGCCCCGCTTCGGTGCGGGCTGTCAGGGGCTGTTGCGGTTGCCTGGTGGCAGCGGCGTGCTCCGGATGGGATCTCGGTCCGGGAGGGGCACCGCGGTCAAGCAGATGACGGGGATCAGAGTGGCCGGCAGCCCCGAACGGGACGCCGGCCGCCGTTCCCCGCCCCGGATCTCAAGCGGGTTCAATCGCGCGGATCGCGGGGCTTTGATTGCGATCAGAGATCGATGGCTCCTTCACCAGCCGACGGTACCCTCCAGCCAGCGCGACCGTCGCGACTGTCCGCAGGCGGGATGGTCGGGGACGTGCCCGTAGGTTTGTCGACCAGCTTGCCGATCTAGGCATCAAAGGCGAGTCACCGCTCTTGATCGTCACTGCACCCATATCACCCGGTTCGACAGGATGTCCATGAGGCCCTCGCCCGAGGGACCCTCCTGGTAGAGGATGCCGGGGGAGGCCGGCGGAGGCACGATCCCCAGGGGGCGCTCCAGGTGCGGGAACCAGTGCGCGGTGTCCGGATCGGTCGTGCTCAACTGCTCCATGGCGAAGGTCGCGCCGCCGTCGGCGGACACGAAGCGCACGACCTCGCTGGCCGCATCGCCCCAGGGAGCCTTGTCGGCGACGTTCTCCGTGGTCGCGACCCCGACCAGCCGGCCGGCGGCGTCGAACACGACGCTCGGCGCCAGCCCGAAGCAGCGCCCCGGCTCCAGTTCTATCTGCTCGTTCAGGACGACGCGGCGCCAACTCCCGTCGCCCGCGGGCGTGCACACGGTGTTGGTGCCCCCGCCGGCCGCCCACTCGCTGTAGACCAGCCAGGGCGCGCCGTCCGGGGCCACCGCCAACGCGCCGGCCTGCAGGGCACTCCCGTAGTCCAGGCCGCCGGCGGCGATCACGTCGACGGTCTCGGCCGTCACGGGCAGGGCCACCTGCGTCCCGTCCGAGTGCTGCCAGGTGCGCCCGGCGTCGGGGCTGAACAGGTAGCCGACGGTCTGAATGCGGCCGTATGCCTCGGCGTCCGACTTCTCGTGGAAACGGATCGTCATGTGCAGGCCGACGCGGTCCGGCGCCCAGGCGTAGGACTCGCCGAAGTGGGCGTAGTTGGGATGGCGTGAGCTCGCGAGGACCAGCGGCTCGCTCCAGGAGCCGCCGGGGCTCTTGCGCAGCAGGTGCAGATCCCAGGGCCGGTCATGGCCGAGCCTGCGCTCACGCGTCAGGAAGCTCTGCCGGCAACTCAGCAGCAGCTCGTCGTCGGCGCCCACGGCGAGCTTCGGGTAGCTGTAGCCGTCGCCGATCAACTCCTCGTCCGTCCATGCGGAGGCGTCGTTGGGACGCAGGGAGCGGCGGTACCGGATCTCGTGGTGGTGCGGGTAGTAGGCGACGTGCAGATACCCCTGGCTGTCGTTCACCAGCGCCGGACCGCCGTGGTTGTCGTACGCCTCGCCGATCGTGTGCGTCTCTGACCAGGTGCCGCTCGCGCGGTCGAGGGTGCGGATCCGCACCCGGAACCCGTCGGCGACCGAATCGAGCCAGGCGACGTGCACGGCGTCGCCGAGGGTGACGATCTTGTTCTCCTGCGGGTACGCGGTGGAGCGACCGCACCCATGCGCGGAGAGAAGCTGACCTGCCATTTTCGAACCTCCTGTGCGTGATCGAATCACGCGCCCATTTCGTTACCGTGGATGGATCACAGCCACCCGGCGACCGTCCAGAACACGCCTTCGCGCCCGAAGGAGCGGTCGAGCAGGCGCGCCGCGTCCGTCATCGGATCTGCCCCGTAGGTTTCCACGTACCGCTCGTGCAGCCGCCGTTCGAGCTCGGTCTGCTCGACCAGGGGCAGATCCATCCAGCGCGATCCCTGCAGCCCGCTCTCGCGCGCGCCGATCCACACTTCCAGGTCCTTGCGGGCCTCCGCCGCCCCGTACTCCGGCGCGCCGCCCTCGGTCACCGCCCGGTGCAGGCTGGTCAGGATCGACGCCTTGGCGACGTCGTCGTCCGCGGAGAGCCCCTCTCCGATCCCGTGGCCGGTGAAGGGATTCTCCCAGACCACCGGCGGGTCGGTGTCCACGCGGACCGCCGTCAGGACCTGCCGGTCGCCGGCCTGCTCGTGCACGTCGACGAACGGGTAGCGCACCGCCTTGCCGTCGCGGTAGAGCACCAGCTCGTCGTCAGTCATCCCGTTGCCGGAGAGGTAGCCGGCGGTGCCCTCGATGTCCCAGTGGCTGCCGCGCGCTCCCCCGGGCGGCATCTCGTAGAGGCAGGTCACGTCGCCTTCGTGCTCGACGACGGCGCTTTCCCACCAGCGCGTGGTCTGCCGTGCGCCGCCGTAGGTGGCGTAGGGGGGGACCTGCAGCTCCTGGGCGTACCCGAGCACCCGCCGCGGGTCGAGGCCCATGGCCTTGCGCACCCCGTTGAAGCCGTGATAGCTGCCCGACGCGTACCAGAGCCGGGCGTGGTTGAGGGTGCCCAGCAGGCCCCGCTCGACGATCAGGCGCTTCAGCCGCTCGCGAGGCCAGCGCCAGACGTTCTCGGCGATCTCCCAGCACAGGCCGCGCTCCTCGCACGCACGGCTCAGGAAGTCGCCGTGGGCCAGGGTGTCGCCGTAGGGGATCTCGGTGATGAGGTGGCAGCCGTGCTCGACGGCGGCCAGCGCCACGACGATCTGGCCGTCGGTCGGCACCAGGACGAAGACGACGTCAGGAGACTCGGCGCGCAGCATCTCCGTCACGTTGTCGTAGCGCTTCTGCACGCCGAAGAGCTCGCCGGCGGTGCGCAGCGCCTCGGCTCCGCTGTCGCACAGGGCGCACAGGTCGTAGCGGTCGTCGAGCTGCGTCAGGACCGCCAGGTAGCCGCGTGCCCGGGAGTGCTCGTAGGTGCCGACGCCGACGACGGCGATGCGCAACCGCTGCACCGCGCTACCCGCCACCGGAGCATTCGGCCAGGAAGGCGTCGTGCAGGGGCACCAGCGGCGAGAGAGACGCGTCGGTCTCCGTGACCTGGAAGCGTGCCCGCACCGTGCGCCCGGAGCCCGGCACCATATCTTCGCCGAACAGCGACAGGTACAGCGGGTTCTGGTCCTTGAAGTGATCGGTCAGGTTGGGGGTGTCGTAGCCGGAGATCACCGCGTAGCAGTCTTCCGGGCGTGACATGAGCACCGCGGCCACGCGGTTGTCGGGGTCGGTCTGGCACATCAGCGGCCGCGCATAGAACCGCTGGGGGTTCCACTGGTAGGTGCCCCAGATGCGGTCCCAGCGGCCGTCGGTCGAGCGGCGGGCCGCGTGCTGGTCGCGCGCGAACACCAGCCCGGTGCCGACGAACACGTCGCTCAGGACCGGCGCGATCCACTGGTCCTGGTCGGGCGGATCGGCGAACTGGCCGCCCGCCACGAAGACGTGCGGCACCATCGACGTGTCGAAGTAGCTCGACAGGAAGACCTCGTAGGCGGGATAGGGCCAGTGGGAGCGGACCGTGACCTGAAGGTCGATGATGTTGGGCTCCTTGACGTGATAGGTCGCCGTCAGGTCGGCCTTGTGCTCCTCGTTCGGCTCGAAGCGGACCTCCAGGGAATCGCCGTCGGCGCGTACCGACCGCTCCAGCAGGCGCGCCTGGCCCATCCAGTGGTTGGTCGAGAACAGCAGGAAGAGGTTGAAGACGTCGAACTTCGGGTGCACGACCTGGATGCCGGTGGGCTTGTGCAGCACCTCCTTGACGCCGTGGCGCTCGCCGTAGGGCTGGATGAACCCGCGCAACTCCTCCGTTTCGAACTCCCACACGTCGTTGCTCGCAGCGTGGATGAGCGCCATGGTGTCCTCCAGGGGTCGCTTCGCGTCGTCGAGGACGGGAAGTATCGAGGGCAAGGCGGTTAGAATCAAGGGAATGAACGCTGAGCCCGCTTACCCTCCACAGCAGCTCAGCATGAGCATGCGCCACGACCGGTTGATACGGCTCTCGGGCTCGCGGGTGCGCGCGGGGTATGAGTTGCGCGAGTGCCGGGCGGACGACAGCGATGGCATCGCGGGCGTGCTGGACGCCAGCGGCTTCCAGGGGTGGACGGTGGGGAGAGTCGCCGACTACCTGGCGGAGCCCGAGCGGGATGAAGGCTCGCGCGTCGTCGCCTGCGGCACCAGGATCGTCGCCTCCACCTTCGCCTCCTGGCAGGAGGTGGGACGCAGCGGCGTGCTGGACTACGTGGCCTGTCACCCCGATCACCGCGGGCGGGGGCTCGGCCGCGCGGTGTGCCTGGGCGTGCTCGGGTTCTTCGCGGGGCGCGGCTACGAGTCGGTGTCGCTTACGACCGACGACGTCAGGCTGCCGGCGATCGCCCTCTACCTGTCGCTGGGCTTCGCGCCCGACATGACGCGCGGCGACATGCCGGGCCGCTGGGAGCAGATCATGCGCCAGCTCGACGCGAGGAGCCGATGAGCGCTCTGGAAGCGGTCAGCGTCGGGATCGTAGGCGCGGCCGGCCGGGGCGGCAGGCTCCGCCACGCGTTCGAGCTGCTGGACGCCGTGCGGATCACGGCGGTGTGCGACATCGATGCCGACGGCCTGGAGCGCGCGCGGCACGAGCTCGGCGCGTCGGAGGCGTACCTGGACTACGACGAGATGATCGAGCGCTCGGAGCTGGACGCGGTCATCGTCGGCACGCCGATGCCCCTGCACGCTCAGCAGGCGGTCGCGGCACTGGAGCGCGGCGTGCACGTGCTGAGCGAGGTTCCCGCAGCCGTCTCGATCGACGAGTGCCGGCGCCTGGTGCGCGCGTGCCGCGCCAGCCGGGCGAGCTACATGCTCGGCGAGAACGTCACCTATACCAAGCCCAACATGATCGTGCAGGAGATGGTGCGCAGGGGCGAGTTCGGCACCCCGTACTATGCCGAAGGCGAGTATCTCCACGAGCTCAAGGGCCTGAACGAGGTCACCCGGTGGCGGCGGCGGTGGCAGACCGGGATCAACGGCGTGACCTACGGGACCCACAGCCTGGGGCCGATCCTGCAGTGGATGCCCGGCGACCGGGTGATGAGCGTGTGCTGCGCGGGCAGCGGCCATCACTACCGCGACCCGCGCGGCGACGAGTACGAGAACGAGGATTCCTGCGTGATGTTGTGCCGCATGCGCTCGGGCGGGCTGGTGAAGATCCGCGTGGACATGCTCTCGGACCGGCCGCACTCCATGATGAACTTCCAGCTCCAGGGCACGGACGGATGCTACGAGTCCGCCCGCGCTGCCGGCGAACGGGACCGCGTCTGGCTGCGGTCGCGCTCCCCGGACGCCAACACGTGGCTGGACCTGGAGGAGGTGGCCGGGTCGTTCCTGCCGGAAGCGTGGCGCGTCCACGGCGAGCTGGCGCGCACGGCCGGCCACGGCGGCGGCGACCTCCTGGAGATCCTGGACTGGGTGCATGGGATCCGCACCGGCACGCCGCCGCGGATCGGCATCCACGAGGCGATGGACATGACCGTCCCCGGCCTGGTCAGCCAGCAGTCGATCGCCGAGGACGGACGCTGGATTACGGTGCCCGATTCCCGGGAGTGGTGAGCGCGGGCTCGCGCAGCTCTTCCACCACGTCCGCAAGACGCCCGCGGAGAAAACGGATCCTCCCCGAGATCGTCTTCGGCACCGACGGCGTCACCGTGCCGAAGGACAGATCGATGTCCGTGCACGGCCAGTAGGACCAGCTCAGCGCGGTCGCATGGGGCGAGCTGATCGCCACGGTAAGCGGGTCGTCGCCGCCGCGCTCGGTCGCGATGAACCTCCCCTGCGCGCCGTGCAGCGGGATCTTCTCATCCGGCGCCTCCCGTCCCAGCCGGGTGATGGCCTGGCGCTTGAGCTCTGCCTCGCGTTCCTCTTCGGCCAGCGTTACCGAGCGGATCCAGATCCGCCCCGGATTCGGGATCGCGTGCAACGGCGTGAGGCGGTCCCGGTGCAGGACGAAGGCCTCCCTGCCGAAGCCTGCGGCCCAGCAGTGGTTGAAGCAGGCGTGGCAAGAGAGGTCCGGCCACGGCGGCCCTGCGTCGACGCGCACCGTCAGCCGGTAGTCCACCCGGTCGGGACCGGCAACGAACCGGCACTCCAGGCTGGCGGCCGGCTCCGGGCTCCGGTAGCGGATGCTGCACGAGCGGTCGCCGCGCGTCTCCCAAGTGAAGTCCCAGGGCTGAATGCCGCCGCGCGCCGGTATGCGGCGCTCCGGCTCCGACTGGCAGGAGAGCGTGCCCTCGGGCATGTTCAGCGCCCAGCACGCGCCGGGCACCCGGTCCCAACGGATGACCAGGGTGCAGCGGCGGTAGGCGGCCATGCGCTGCCGGTAGGCTGCGTCCCCGTTCCACTCCTCCACGGACCGCGCCACGTCCTCCGCGCCGTCCTGCCGCAGCCGTTCCGCCGTGCGGCCCGCGGGCAGCGGATCGTCGGACTCGATGTCGGGATAGGGCCAGAGCGTGATAGCGTCCGAGCTCACAGGGGTCCTCCTCGCGCCGGGCTCCGGGCCGCGCCAGTATAGGATCCCGCAGCGCTCAGGGTTAACGGGAAGGTAGCCGCGATGAAGCACTCGGTGTTGTACAAGAAAGAGGGCGTCTACACGGGCTGGCCGCTGCCGGCACTGCTCCCCGACGGCAGGCTCACCGTCGTGGTGCAGGTTTCGCACCTGGTCGAGCACTTCGCGCTGGGGGAACGCATCACCCTGGTGTCCGACGATCACGGTGAGACGTGGTCGGAGAGCGACGATCCCTCCATTCCCTGCAACTGGCCCGGATCCTCCACCCGCGAGCGGCACGACCGCCATGAAGCCATCCTGCCGGGCGGAAGGTACCTGGCCGCCGGCGGGGTCGGCTGGGAGGTGTGGCCGGCATCGGACCGCGCGAAGGCGGACGAGATGGGACTGGCGGTCTTCGACGGCCCCGACCCGGCGACCGACGACCTCATCGTCGGCGGATACCGGCTGTACGTGCAGTGGTCGGACGACCGCGGACGGTCGTGGCAGCGCCGGGAGTGGACGGTTCCGGGGGCGGTTCGCTTTCTGTCGTTCCCGCGCTCGGCGCCTCTGGCCGACGGGACCGTCCTGGTGCCGGCCTACGACCTGGGCTGGTACAAGGACCGGCTCATCGAGACCGTCAACGTGCCCGAAGGCGCGCGCCGCGACGTCCACGCCACCTACGCGATCCGCGTGATCGGGGGCCAGACGTGCGAGCTGGCCGAGATCCCGGGGGGAGGTTTCGGCAACGAGCTCGCCCTGGTGGAGACGGCGCCGGGCACGGTCCTGGCCCACCTGCGCGACGACACCACGGGGTATCTCCTGGAGAGCTGGTCGCACGACGGCGGCCGGACGTGGTCTCGCGCCCTGCGAACGGAGATCTGGGGCTACCCGCCGCACCTGCTGAAGCTGTCCGACGGCAGGATCCTGTGCAGCTACGGCTACCGGCGCGATCCGATGGGGGTACGGGCCGTGCTGTCGAGCGACGGCGGCAGGAGCTGGGACCTGGAGCACGAGGTCGTGCTGCGGGACGACGCCGTGGCGACGTGGGGGAACCCGCTCGGGCAGCACTGCCCGGGCGACCTGGGGTATCCGCTGTCGGTGGAGCTGCCCGACGGCACGATCTTCACCACCTATTACTTCGTGGAAGCGGACGGAATCGTCCATGCCGCGGCCACCAGGTGGCGGCCGGACTGACCCGCGATCTGAGGGAGGGACGCATGAAACACGTGATGGTGTACAAGAAAGAGGGCCTCTACACGGGCTGGCCGCTGCCGGCCCTCCTCCCCGACGGCAGGCTCACGGTCGTCGTGCAGGCTTCCCCCCTGGTCGAGCACTACGCGCTCGGGAAGCGCATCACGCTGGTCTCCGACGACCGTGGTGACACGTGGTCGGAGAGCGACGATCCGTCCATTCCCTCCAACTGGCCCGGATCCTCCACCCGCGAGCGGCACGATCGCTTCGAAGCCGTCATGCCCGGCGGCAGGTATCTGGCCGCGGGTGGGGTGGGCTGGCAGGTGTGGCCGGCCTCAGACCGGGCGAAGGCGCACGAGATGGGACTGGCGGTCTTCTACGGCCCGGACTCCGCCACCGACGACCTCATCGTCGGCGGAAACCGGCTGTACGTGCAGTGGTCGGACGACCGGGGACGCTCGTGGCAGCGCCGGGAGTGGGCGGTGCCGGGGGCGGTGTGCCTGCTGTCGTTTGCGCGGTCGGCCCACCTGGCCGATGGGACCGTCCTGGTGCCTGCCTACGACCTGGGCTGGGAAAAGGACAAGATCGTCGACGCCGTCAGGGCGCCATCCGAGGGCCCGCGCCGCGACGTCCACGGCACCTACGTGATCCGCGTAATCGGGGAGAGCACGTGCGAGCTGGCCGAAGTCCCGGGGGGAGGCTTCGGCAACGAGTTCGCCGTGGTCGAGACGGCGCCGGGGACGGTCCTTGCCCACCTTCGCGACGACTCCACCGCCGGGCGTCGCACCGATTCCACGGGGTATCTCCTGGAGAGCTGGTCGCACGACGGCGGCCGGACCTGGTCGCGTGCCGTGAAGAACGGGATCTGGGGCTACCCGCCGCATCTGCTGAAGCTGTCCGACGGCAGGATCCTGTGCACCTACGGCTATCGCCGCGACCCCATGGGGATACGCGCCGTGCTGTCGAGCGACGGCGGCAGGAGCTGGGACCTGGAGAACGAGGTCGTGCTGCGGGACGACGCCGTGGCGGCATGGGGGAACCCGCTCGGGCAGCACTGCCCGGGCGACCTGGGATATCCGCTGTCGGTGGAGCTGCCCGACGGCAGCATCTTCACCACCTACTACTTCGTGGAAGCGGACGGAATCGTCCATGCCGCGGCCACCAGGTGGCGCCCGGACTGACGGCGCTCGGGCGGCATCCGGCGTCCCGGCCCGGGCGTTTCATTTGACAGCGTGCCGGCATACCTCTACATAGTCTCGTTTGATTCAGGTACGTTGTACCGATCGGTCAACAATTCTTCGAGGAGGTGCGTGATGCAGAGATTTGCACGCATTGGAGTGATCGCCGCAGCGCTGTCGTTGCTACTGGCTCCCACGGTGTTCGGCGCCGGGACTGAGGACGCGGCAGCGGACCAGATGGTGATCACGTGGGCTGGGCCCTACGGCGCTGTCGGCGAGATGGGCGAGGAAGGTGAAGGAGATTCCTGGGCCACCAGGCACTTCGAGGAACGCTTCAACGTCGACATCCAGGGCAACGGGATCGGCTCGAACGAGGGTGAGAAGGTGCAGATCATGCTCGCCTCCGGGGAGTTCCCTGACACGGGCGCCTTGTGGGGCCGCGCGATTGATCATTACAACGACGGCATCATCCGCCCCATTCCCGAAGCCATGATCCGCGAGCACATGCCCAACTACACCCAGCGCATGGACTCCGAGTACCCCGACGGCTGGCTGCGCGACCGCAACCCGGACAATCCCGAGGAAGAGGTGCTGGGCATCCAGGGGTTCTCCGCGCAGAACGTCAGCATGGGCTTCTTCATCGCCTTCCGCACCGACTGGGCGGCCAACGTGGGCGCGACCCTTTCGGACTACGACAGCTCGAAGGTCTCCATCGACGAGTACGGGAGGATCCACTACTGGCCCAACCCGGACGGCAGCGCCACGCTGGACTGGTTCGAGCAGATGCTGATCGGTTTTCGCGACGGTGATCCCGACGGCAACGGCAAGAACGACACCATCCCCTTCGGCGGCGGCGGCGGACCCCGGTACGGCTGGCTGCAGTCGCCCATTGCCGGCGCGTTTCAGGCGCAGCTCGAAGGAAGACGCAACACGCTGGTGGACGGCAGGCTCTACACCGAGGAGATCAGCCCCAACTACCGCCAGTACCTGCAGCTCATGGCCCGCTGGTACGCGGACGGACTGCTCGACAAGGAGTTCCTGACCATCGATCGCTCCAAGGCGTGGGACAAGGTCAAGGCGGGGCTCACCGCATCGCAGAGCATTCACTACTGGTACTCGGGCCGCGAGGACCGGATGGCGTATCCGCCCAACAGCTTCGTGCCCGAAGAGGACCTGGGCAAGGCGGAGGTCCCGCTGTTTCAGCCCATCGGTCCGACCGGGTACCGCGGCGGCGGCGCCTACAACGCCAGCCCCTGGTACAACATGAACCAGTACGTCAACGCCAGCGTGGACGACGAGAAGCTCAAGGTGATCCTGCAGATCGTCGACGCCGCCTATTACGGCACCGCCGAGGACTGGGTCCACCAGCGCTTCGGCAAGGAAGGCGTGCACTTCGACTGGTCGGGCGAGGCGTGGAACTCGACCCCGGTCCGGCGCGCGGAAGAGGACATCACCCCGACCGCGGGCGAGCCGACCGTGGGTCCGTTCGTCAACTCCTACCCGCCCAGCGCGTCGGTTGACCGCATCGTCTTCAACAACGCTCCCATGATCACCAGCTTCCTCACCGACCACATCCTGGCGCCGGAAGGTATGGCGCGGACGCTGCTGCCGTACCGCTTCGACTCCAAGAGCGAGACGAACCTGGCCGATCTGTATTCCGAGCACGGCGAGGTGCTCAATACGCTGACGAGCGAGTTCTCGGCCAAGGCGGTCGTGGGCGAAGTCGACATCAACGACGACGCCGTGTGGGACGGGTACGTCGCCGACTATCTCAAGTTCGGCGGCGCCGCGATCCTGGACGAGTGGCTGAAGGCTCCCGTCTACGAGAAGTTCAGGAACGGCGTGACCGAATACGCCGCCGGTCCGAACGAGAAGTGGTGGTAGCGATCGGCTGACGAACGCGAACGCTCGCAGTACACGAGGGGATGGCCGTCCGCGGCTATCCCCTCGCTTCGTATCCGGCCCCGCGGGCGGTCAGCCTTTCAGCGAGCCGATGAAGATGCCCTTGATGAAGTACTTCTGCAGGAAGGGGTACAGCAACACGATCGGGCCGATGGTGAGGATGGTCAGCGCGGCCTGAGCCGCCTCGGTCGGCAGGGTCGGCAGGTCCTCGATCGCCCTGAAGCGGTCCACCCCCAGCAGCGCCTCCTGGATCTGCTGGATCATGCGCCGCAGCAGGGTCTGCAGCACGATCTTGCGCTCGCTGCGGATGTAGATGAGGGCGTCGAACCACGAGTTCCAGTGTGCGACCGCCGTCCACAGCGCCAGCGTCGCGATGATCGGCTTCGACAGCGGCACGATGATGCGGGCCAAGATCGACGGATAGCCGGCGCCGTCCACCAGCGCCGCGTCCTCGTACGCGGGGTCGATGGTCATCAGGAAGTTGCGGGCGATGATGATGTAGAAGCCGTTGACGGCCAGCGGCAGGATCAGCGCCCAGCGGGTGTCGATCAGGCCGAGCCGGCGGATCAGCAGGTAGTTCGGGACCAGCCCGCCGGCGAAGAACAGCGTGATCAGCAGCACGATGGTGAGCAGGTTGCGCGCGGGCAGGTTGCGCTTGGCGAGCGGGTAGGCGGCCAGCAGCGTCATGGCGACGGCGACGAGCGTTCCCAGCACCGTCCGGTAGATGGAGTTGTAGTAGGCGACTTGCGCGTTGCCGTACTCGGAGAAGGCGAATTGGTACGCGCCGAAGCTCCACTCGCTGATCCAGAACTTGAAGCCCAGGGAGGTGACCTCCTCGACGGTCGAGAACGAGGTCAGCAGCGTGACCCAGAACGGGTAGATGATCGACAAGGCGAACAGGGTCAGAAAGACGTACATGCAGCCGCGTGACAGCCGGCTGCCGAACGACGTGTGCAGCGCGTGGAAGGCTCTACCAGATCCCATATTCGCTGAAGCGCCTGATGATCATGTTGGCCCCCACCAGCAGGCCGACGTTGAGGACGCTCTTGAAGAGGCCCACGGCGGTGGCGTAGTCGTACTGCCGCTCCAGGATCCCCCTGCGGTAGACGAAGGTGTCGATGATGTCCGCCACCTCGAACACGAGCGGGTTGTACAGGTTGAGGATCTGGTCGAATCCGGCCTCCATGATGCCGCCGACGTTGAGGATGAACAGCACGACGATGACCGGGATGAGTGAGGGAACGGTGATCCGCACCGCCATCTGCAGCCGGTTCGCCCCGTCGACGGTCGCCGACTCGTAGAGCTCGGGGTTGATGCCGGCGATGGCGGCAAGGTAGACGATCGTCCCCCAGCCGACGCCCTGCCACATGGCGGTGATCACCAGCATCGGCCGGAACAGCCCCTGCGAGTACATGATGACCGGCGCCTCCATGCCCAGCAGCGTGTAGATGTAGCCGACGACGCCGCGCTGCGGCGAGAGCATCTCGATGATGATGCCGGAAAGCACCACCCAGGAGAGGAAGTGCGGCAGGTAGGAGATCGTCTGCACGGTCCGCTTGAAGGCGGAGTTCTGAACCTCGTTGAGGATCAGGGCCAGGATGATCGGCGCCGGGAAGCCGAAGACGAGCTTCAGCACGCTGATGATGACGGTGTTGCGGAAGAGCCGGGCGAAATAGGGGTTCTCGAAGAGCTGGCGGAAGTGCTCGAAGCCGTTCCACGGACTGCCCAGTATGCCCTTGGCGTACCGGTAGTCCACGAACGCGAGGCCGACTCCGTAGATGGGGACGTAGCGAAAGATGATCAGGATCACCAGCGGCGCAAGGAACAGCAGGTAGAGCGCGTACATGCGCTTCGCTCTCCGCCACTTCTCGTTCCGCAGGGCGGATTCGTATGCCTCCTGGATCCGAGCCGGCCGGGCGATCACGTCCGCATACTCCCTCGCGTCCTCCCATGCGGAGATCGGCGCGGGCCGTCCTCCGCCGCCACCAAGAGATCGCACGCTAGCGGCTCGGGCCGGCCGCTGTCAATCGCAGCCGCGCCGGACCGACTCAGCACCGGCTCGCAGCCCGCGTTTCCGCGAACGAGCGGTAGTGCTGCAAGGGACGCGAAAGGTCGCCGTCGAGCCGCAGCAGCGCCAGCCGCACTCCGACGGTGACCTCGTCGCCGGGCACCAGGTCGTTGCCGAACAGGGACAGGTCGAAGGCGCTGTAGGGGGCCATGCGGTCGGCCTGGTTCTCGGCGAAGTAGCGGGTGCTGATGGCGTAGCAGTCCCGCGGCCGCGCCATCAGCGCCGCCGCCAGCCGCTCGCCGGGGTCGGTGAGGAAGGCCAGGCAGTGGGCGTAGTACCGCACCGGGCACATCTGCACGGTGGGTGCGTCCGTCTCGCTGCGGTTCCAGCGTCCGTCCACGCAGCGCCGGGCCGCGTGCGGGTCTCGGGCGAACACCGGCACCGTGCCGCGAAAGACGTCGTTCACCATGGGCACCACGAGGTCGGGCTCGCCCTCCGGTTCGCCGTAGCGGTTGCCCCTGAGGTACACGCGCGGGCGTAGCGCCGGGTCGAAGTAGCTGGGCAGGAACAGCTCGTATCCCGCGTAGGTGCCGTGGCTGCGCGCCGTGACCCGCAGGTCGATGGCGTCCGCCTCCGGCACGGTATACCTCGCCACCAGATCGACCTGGTGCTCGGCGGTGGGCGGCCAGCGGATCTCGACCCCGCCGGCCGCGGCCGATATGGAGCGTTCCATGAACCGCGGCTGCCCCATCGCCTGGTGGTGCGCGAACAGGCGGAACAGGTTGAGCGCCGAGTAGTCGGGATGGATGAGCTGCCGGCCCGTTCGCTTGTCGATGAGGCTGCCGACGCCGTGGTACGCGCCCGCCGGCTCGATGCGCCCGGCCATCACGTCCGTGTCGAAGGCGAAGGCGCCGGTCGTGCGATCCGGCTTCAGCTCGAACATGGCTCCGTTTATCGTGGGGCGATGCGCAGGCGGCTTCGCGGTGCCACCGTCAGCGCGGCGTCGGCGTGTCCGATCCCGTCGACCGTTACCGTGCCGTCACGGTCGCTCAGGTTGTCGAGCAGGTACTCGCCACTGTCATCGCGTTCCAGGTGGAGCGTGAGCGGCGCATCGGCGCGCAGCGCGAATCCTCCCCACTCGATGCGCGTCGCCTCCACCGCGTACAGGTACTCGATCGTCCCGCCATCCCCTGCGCAGAGCACGCCCACTGCCCCATCGGTCGCGATCTCGCCGTAGCGGGTCGGCGACGGCTTCCAGGCGTAAGAAACCGCGACGTACACCGTGGCGCCGCCTCGCTCGACGACAAGCCCGGCCGCATCGCTTTCCAGTCCCCGGTGCTCCGGGCTCACCGCGAGCTCCCGGACGTCACCGATGGCCGGCTGACCGCGAAACGGCTCGATCACCGTCAGGTAGCGCGTGCGCGCGTGCGGCGTGGGCGCCAGGCGCCGCGCGAAGAGCACGTCCAGCCGCTCCTCCAGGGTCGTCCCCGGTGCCGTCGCGGCGATCACTTCGGTCCCCTGCTCCCCCAGCATCGTCATCCGCACGCCCTGGCCCTCGCTCGCGAAGGTCGCGTTCCAGGTCTCGTCCGCGATCCCGCGACGGACGTCGCGAATGTGCTGATAGCCGTTGTCCCTCCCCAGCGGCCCCTCGTCCACGGCCAGCTCCGCGCTTACCCGCAGCTCGCCGAAGTTGCGGTACACCCAGTCGACCTGCCGTTCGCGCTGCCGGTTCGGGCCCGCGCCGCCGACGCCGAACAGGTCGACGACGAAGGCCCCGTCCACGAGGATGGCCGTCCGCCGCATCCGCACCCCGTGCTGGTAGTCGTGGGCCGACGCGTCCGCCACCTGCACCCGCGGGCCGGCCTCGAAGCGCTGCAACTCGCCGCCGATGCGGTGCTGGGACACCTGGTCCACCACCACGGTGTTGTGGCTGACCGTCTGCCGGAACCAGTTGTGCGACTCGGGCAGGCTGTAGTTGCAGATGCCAAGGTCCGGGGCCTGCACCCGCCCGTTGGCGTAGAGCACGACGTTCAGCTTGTCCAGGTGCCCGTGCCCGCCGCCGTGCGGCCCGTACTGCAAGAGGAGTTGCACCTCCTCCGCGCGGTCTCCCGCTGGGAGCGCGCGCAGAATCGCGTACCCGCTGGCGGGAAAGTTGACGCTCTCCCGCACCGGCGGACTCGTCTCGGGCTGCCACACGGGCGTGAGCCAGAGCGGCGCGACGTACCCGCGGCGCAGCCCGCGCGCGCGTTCGTCCCCTTCGGACACGCGCCCGGCGACCAGCAGCGGCCGCACGTCCTCGTCCCGCGTGCGCGCGTAGTACACCTCCGCCAGCGTGCCGAACACCTCCTTCAGGGACCTGCCGAAGTGGTCATCTCCGACCGCCGGATAGGTGCCGTCGGGAAAGCCGATCTGCACCGGCGCCGCGAACAGCCCGCGCACCCGCGGGTGGCGGTACAGGTCGATCCCGGAGTGCCACGCCGCCTCCGTCAGGCACAGAATGTCGCCGATCGTGCCGATGGCGTAGCCGATCGACCCCTCCCAGAACAGTCCGTCCGAGCGCACGGACCGCTCCAGGAGGGCGTTGAACCCCAGCGGCCCGTTGAGCGCGAAGTCCACGATCTCCTCGTCGCGCAGCGCGAACCCGAGCGCGCCGATGGCGGCCGTGCACAGCGCCTGCCAGTTCGACGGCAGCGGTTCGTGGATGTCGGCGTCGACCGAGGCGATCAGACGCGCCGTAGGCAGCAGCAGGTCCTCCTCCACGTGGCGGCGCCGCTCCCCGCCGAGCGCCCCGGAGTCGAGGATCAGGTCGTAGGCCGACGCCACGTGCAGCGCGAAGAAGCCGTCCTCCAGCGTCTGCGAGCCGACCTTCGAGAACTGCTCGACCGGGTAGGCGTCGTACCGGTCGGCGTACTCGCAGAGGATCGCCGCCGCGGCCTCCGCGAACCGCACCTCGCCGCCCACCGCGTACCGGAGCGCCAGGTCCTCGGCCGCGCCGGCGATCTTCGCGTGCTGATAGGCGCGCCAGGTCTGGTCGTACACGCCGCCGGTATGGACCTCTCCGCACTTCGGGCAGGTGTGCCGGTGCGGCTCGTGGGGATCGTAGATGAGGCCCGTGCTGTCGGCCGGGCAGATGTAGAGGCCCAGCCACTTGCCCTCCGCGTTCTTGTCCGGGATGGCGAGCGGCCTGCGCAGCCACTCGTCCGTGTCCCGGACGATCGCCTGGTAGCGGCGGTGCTGGAAAGTCCCTTCCTGCCGGGCCAGCTCGCGGATCGCCTCGATCTCGCCCGCGTCGTAGAACAGCAGCGGCCGCGGCCGTGGTTCCAGCCGGATCCCTTCGGTGTACACGCCAACCTCCGTCAGCTCGCGAACGCCCATGGTACAGCCCGTGGGCTCGTCGTGCAGGACCACCTCGTCGAGCCCGAGGAAAGCGGTACGGAACACACGTCCGTCTCTGTGTCATCAGGAACGAGTCGGTTCAGTTCCGTTCGCCGGCATGGATGCTTACACGGTGTCCGCTGGCCGGTAGAGTAGAGGCAGGGAGCGACGATCACCGTCGGAAACCAGGAACGAACAGAACCACGCGCAGAGTTGAGAGATACGGAGAATACCCGTGGCTGATGCGGATCGGGAGAGGGGACGAGGACCGGCAACCCCGCAGGAGATCTGGAACATCCTGCGCGAGGTGTCGGACAGCCAGAGAGAGACCGACCGGCGCATGCAGGAGACGGATCGGCGGATGCAGGAGACCGATCAACTGCTGAAGCGACAAGGTCAGGAGACCGACCGGCGCCTGCGCAAGCTGGATGAGCTGTTCAACGGTCAGTGGGGCAAGCTGATGGAAGCCCTGGTCGAGGGCGATCTCATCGCACTGCTCAGACAGCGCGGCATCGAAGTCGAGCGTACGATGACCAACCTGAAGAAGCGCGGCGGCGCGCGGGAGTGGGAACTGGACATCGTGGCGTTGAATGGTGCGGAGGTCGTGGCGGTGGAGGTGAAGACCACCCTCAAGGTGCGCGACGTCGATCACCTGTTGGGGCTGTTGCGCGACTTCCAGGATCTGGCCCCGGAGTTTTCCGGCAAGCGGGTGTATGGGGCCGTCGCCTATCTAAAGGCCGATCAATCCTCGGACGTTCATGCGGAACGGCAGGGCCTGTACGTGATTCGCGCGACCGGCAGCAGCGCCAGCATCACCAATCGCGAGGACTTCCGGCCGCGCGTGTTCGGGCCGAGTGCGGGACCTCGTTGACGTGCCCCACGCTGCCGGCAGGTGCGTCGGCCTGGTTCTGCGGAGACTTGACACCGGTTTCTGATCTACGCTGGGGCGCGCCATGATGAGGATCTCGAGCGGCGGCGGGGACCTCTCGGACAGCTCCCTGCGGCGCGCGATTCAGCTCGGTGTCGACTGCATCGACCTGGGCTGTCCTCCCCTCGACCAACTGACCGCCGTCAAGAAGCGCATCCGGTCGTTCGGCCTGGACGTCAACCGCATCTCCCTGCCGGACATGAGCGCCGCCTTCATGCGCGGCGAGGAGGGCTCCGGGAAGGAGCTGGACGCCGTCGAGCGCACCCTGCGCGCCTTCGGCGACGCAGGCTACCGGCTCACCTTTCAGCGCTTCGAGGGCAGCAACTTCAACCACCTGGTCACCTTCTACGAGTCCGTGCACCGCGGCGGCTACCGCGGAAGCGGCAAGAGCGTGTGGCTGACCGGCAGGCGCCCGCCCGAGCGGCCGGAAGCGGAGCTGCGCCAGGCGCGCATCGCCTACTGGCCCCACTTCGGCCACGACGAGCCGCCCGGCCGCGACGAGCTCGACGCTTGGTGGGGGCAGTTCTGCCGTGTCTTCGAGCGGCTGGTGCCGATCGCCGAGGAGTACGAGATGCGCATCGGCGTGCACCCGGCCGACCTGCCCCTGGCGGACGCGCCGTTCGGAACGCTGGGCTTCCACCGTGTGATCGACGCGTTCCCGAGCCGCAACGTCGGCTACCTGTACTGCTGCGGCACGCGCGCGGAGGCCGGCGGGCTGCCGCTGGTGCTGGAGGAGATCCACAACTACGGGCGGCAGGGCCGCCTCTTCATGATCCACTTCCGCAACATTCGCGGCAGCCTGATGACCTCCAGCGCCTACGAGGAGGTGCTGCTGGATGACGGGGACATGAACATGTTCAAGATCCTGCTGGAGCTGCACCGGGTGGGCTTCGACGGCTGTTTGAGTCCGGACCACATCTTTGCGCTGGAAGGCGATCCTGATGCGTCAGCCGACCAGAATCGCGCGTACCAGGGGCTGGCCTTCTCGATCGGCTACCTGAAGGGGCTGCTCGCCGCGCTCGCCGTGGTGGGGTAGGCGAGGGAGGAACAGGCATGAATGCCGAAGAGATCTACGGGAAGCTGGGGGTGCCCGCGGCCGTCAATGCCGTGGGCACCGGCACGCTGGTCGGCGGGTCGGGTCCGCCCGACTTCGTGCGGGAGGCGATGGAGGCCGCGAGCGGCCGCTTCGTCAAGATGGACGATCTGCTGCGCGCCTGCGGCGACGCCATCGCCGCTCAGGTAGGGACGGAGGCCGCCTACATCTCCTGCGGCGGCGCCGCCGGCGTGACCCTGAGCGCCGCCGCCTGCATCGCCGGGACCGACCCCGCGGCCATCGGCCGCCTGCCGGACGCCGCGGGACTGCGCAACGAGATCGTGGTGCAGAAGCGGCACTCCGACAGCTACGACCGCTGCCTGCGCGCCGCCGGGGCGCGGCTGGTCGAGGTGGGGCGTGAGGACGGCTGCGACGCCGCCGAGCTGGAGGCCGGCATCACCGGCGACACCGTGGCGATCTGGTACCCCTGGCCGCCGCTGGGCGACCAGACCGGCCTCTACCCGGAGATGCCCGGCCCGGACGAGATCGTCCCGCTGGAGGAGGCGCACGCCATCGGCAGGCGGCGCGGCGTGCCGGTGATCGCCGACGCCGCTTCGGACATCTACCCGCTGGACTTCATGCGGCGGTGCGCGGCCGCTGGAGACCTGGTGGTGTTCGGCGGCAAGTACTTCGGCGGCCCCAACGCCAGCGGCTTCGTGTGCGGCGACCGCGGCCTGATCGAGGCGGTCGCCGCGCAGGGCTTCACCATGCCGGCCGGCGCCATGGGCATCGGCCGCTCCATGAAGCTGGACCGCCAGCAGGTGATCGCCCTGACCGTCGCCGTCGAGCGCTGGTTCGCCACCGACCACGCCGCCCGCTTCGCCGCCATCGACCGCAAGCTCGCCGTGGTCGAGCAGGCGCTGTGCGATCTCCCGCACGTGCGGCTGGAGCCTCACATGGTCACCCACGGTTTCTACGGCTCGTTTCTGGTCGTCGAGCTGGACACCGCGGCGCTCGGCAGGACGGCGCGCCAGATCGCCGAGGAGCTGTACGTCGGCAGGCCGTCGGTGCTGGTGCAGTCGCCCACCGAGTCCACGCTGTGGGTGTTCTTCTACACCGTCGAGGACGGCGAGGAGAACATCATCGCCGACCGGATGCGCGCCGTGCTGCGTCTCAAGTGCTGAGCCGATGATCCGCATCTCCATGGGGTCGGTGGAGCTGTCCGACAGCTTCCTGCGCCGCATCGTCCAGCTCGGCGTCGACTGCGTCGACCTGGGCTGTCCGCCCCTCGACGGGCTATCTGCGCTCAAGAAGCGCGTACGGTCGTTCGGCCTCGACGTCAACAGCGTGTTCCTGCCGGACATGAGCGCCGGCTTCATGGGCGGCGGGGAGGGCTCCGGGAAGGAGCTGGACACGGTGGAGCGCACCTTGCGCGCCTACGGCGATGCCGGCCTGCGGCTCGTCTTCCAGCGCTTCGAGGGCAACAACTTCAACCACCTGGTGACCTTCTACGATTCCGTGCACCGCGGCGGCTACCGCGGCTCGGGCAAGAGCGTGTGGCTGACCGGCAGGCGCCCGCCCGAGCGGCCGGAGGAGGAGAAGCGCCGGGCGCGCATGGCCTACTGGCCCCACTTCGGGTACGACGAACCCCCCGACCGCTCCGAGCTCGACGCCTGGTGGGGACAGTTCTGCCGCGCCTTCGAGCGATTGGTGCCGATCGCGGAGGAGTACGAGATGCGCATCGGCGTGCACCCGGCCGACCTGCCCCTGGCGGACGCGCCGCTGGGGACGCTGGGGTTCCACCGGGTCATCGACGCGTTCCCGAGCCGCAACGTCGGCTATCTCTACTGCTGCGGCACGCGCGCGGAGGCCGGCGGGTTGCCGCTGGTGCTGGAGGAGATCCACAACTACGGGCGCAAGGGCCGCATCTTCATGGTGCACTTCCGCAACATCCGTGGCAGCCTGATGACTTCCAGCGCCTACGAGGAGGTGCTGCTCGATGACGGCGACATGAACATGTTCAAGATCCTGCTGGAGTTGCGCCGCGTAGGCTTCGACGGCTGCCTGAGCCCCGACCACATCTTCGCGCTGGAAGGCGATCCGGATGCCTCGGCCGACCAGACCCGCGCCTACCAGGGGCTGGCCTTCTCGATCGGCTACATGAAGGCCCTGCTCGCCGCGCTCGCCACGGTCTGACGGACGGGCCCGGCCGCCTCAGGCGGGGCCGAGATTGCGCCACCAGCGGACTTCGTTGCTGCCGCGCTCGGCGGCGGCGACGATGTCCAGCCGGCCGTCCCGATCCAGGTCGACCAGGATCACCTGGTCGGCCGCGGTCCACTCCTCCTTCAGGACCTGCATGCTCCATGGCCCGCGCGGGTCGCCGCCGTGCTTGAAGAGGGCCACGCGGCCGGCATCCTCCCATCCCGTGGCCACCACCTCGATCCGGCCGTCGCCGTCGAGGTCCGCCGCGACGGCCTCGAACGCCTGCGGGAAGGACTCGGCGATGACGTGCCTGCGCCACGGCACCTGCCGCGGATCGCCGGGGTTCTCGTACCAGACGACCTGGTGCGGCACGTCGCCGGCACCCTCCAGCGGCCGCATGCCGAGGGCCATGACGACGTCCAGGTGACCGTCGCCGGTCATGTTCACCGGGCCGCCGTGCGTGGGCTGGGGTGAGGTGTCGATGACGTGCTTCGTCCACGGCCTGCGCGCCGGATCGCCCGGATTCTCGTACCAGCCGACCTGGTTGCCGGCGACGGCCGAGCCCAGCAGGTCCATGCGGCCGTCGCGGTCGAAGTCGACGGCCAGGATGGTGCGGGGCTCGCCGATGCCCTCCTCGATGGTGTGCTTGACCCACCGGTCCCCCCGGTTCTCGAACCAGGCGACCTCGTTGCCGATGCGCCAGTTGGTGGCGGCCACGTCCAGCCGGCCGTCTCCGTTCAGGTCGGCGACCGCCAGGTCGTAGGCGCCGGGGAAGCCGCCGTCGGTGATGTAGTGGTGCGTCCACGAGCGGCGCTCGCGGGGGTCGCCGTCGAAGGAGAACCACAGCAGGCTGCCGCCCTTGTTGTCCACGCTGACGATCTCCGGCCGGCCGTCCCCGTCGATGTCGGCGATCTCGTGCCGCTCCAGCCACTCGCCCGCGCGCTCGTGGACGACGTGCCGGGTGAAGCGCCCGCTGCCGTCGTTCTCGAACCAGTAGAGGCCGACGTCGGTGTCCATCGCCACGACGTCGGGAAAGCCGTTGCCGGTGAGGTCGACGGTCGATATCCCGAACGCGTAGGAGAACCCGTCTCCGATCAGTCCCTCTTCGAACCGGATGTGTTCCGCCATGTCGCCTCCTCAGCCCGCGTGCCGGTGTTGCCCGGCCGGCTCGCTGCCGGCAGACTGGGCCGCCCATCATGAAGCATTTCGACCCGTGGGACACGCGTTTCGCCTTCTTCTGGTACAACGACCAGGAGATCTTTCACGACACCGACGCCGACCTGGCGCGCAAGGCGGAGGCGTTCGCGGAGGTCGGCATCAACCACGTCATCACCTTCAGCGCCACCCACTTCCGCTGGTCCTTTCGCCGCCACTGGGATCTCTTGACCGATACGCTGGCGCGCGTGGTGACCGCCTGCCACGCCGCCGGCATTCGCGTGACCGAGCACCACTCCAGCCATCTCACCCACAACCCGATCGACGAAGCGGGCGAACGCCGGGTGGAGCAATGGCTCCGCACGCGCGGGTCGAGCCTGGCGTCGTGGCCCCACCTGCGCGAGGACTGCGACGCCGATCCGTTGATCGACGGCGTGCGGCTGTCGAGCTGGCGGCAGATCGACGGCCGCACCGGGAACTGGGCGCGCTCGGCCTACCCGGGGCGCTACGACTACCAAGGCTGGACGTTCTGCTTCAACAATCCCCACTACCGGCGCGCCTACCTGGCCTACCTGGAGACGCTCTACGCGACCGGCATCGACGGCATCATGACCGACGACGTCGAGTGGTTCGGCGCCGGTCACGCCTGCGCCTGCCCCATCTGTCGGGGCCTGTTCCGGGAGCAGACCGGTCACGATCTCCCGGAACCCGGGCCCGCCTGGGAGCGCTGGCACGGAGACCACGACGATCCGTCCTACGTCGCCTGGCTGCGGTTCCGGACGTCCTCCACCACGGCCTTCCACCAGGCGGTCGCGGACCACTACCGCGGGCTCGGCATCCGCCCGCTGCGGCCCAACTACAGCGAGCGGGTGCTGCACCGCGACCCGCACGGCATTTCGCTGGAGGATCTGCCTGACCTCGACTGGATCTTCAAGGAGAACGACTACTCCACGATCGTCCGCTACTCGTGGTGCGCCTGGGCGATCGAGGCGGCCCACCGCTTCGCCGTCGGCCGCTGGCGCGGCATCCCGCCGATGAGCATGTTCTACCCCGACCGTCCCGACACCGTACGCTTCTGCTGGGCGCTGGCCATGAGCTGGGGCCACCTGTACCTGGCGACGCCGGAGGGCCGGTCCCTGGAGCACGCCGAGAAGCGGCTGCGCCGCTTCGAGGTCGCCCATCCCGAGTTGCTGCGCCGGGTGCAGCGGGTGGCGTCGCTGGGCTTCTACGACTCACGCCCGACCCGCGACCTGTACGAGCACGCCGAAGAGCGAAGTGTCGCCGGGCTGATCGCCTGGACGCAGGCATGCTACCGGCGCAACGTGCCGTTCGACCTGTTTCAGCCTGATGAGCTTGCACGGCTGCCGCTCTACCGCGTGGTCGTCCTCAACGAGGCGGTCGTCCTCAGCGACGCGGAGCTCGATGCGCTGCGCGGGTTCGTGCAAGCCGGCGGCACGCTGGTATGGACCGGCGCCACCGGCAGCAGGGACGAGAGCGGCGCCGCTCGCGACGCCCGGGCGCTCGGCCGCTGCTGGGAGATCGCCTCCTTCGCGGCGGTGCCGGACGGTGCGGCGCCGGTCACCGCCCGCATCGGCGCCGGCCGGCTGGTGCGGGTGGCCGGCGACTACGCGCTGGAGCCGGTCGAGCGCATCGCCCGCCCGGTCGACGGCGGCCGTGAGGCACGCCTGCCGTGGCAGCCGGTGCCGGCCGCGCACGAGCGCCTGCGCGACGAGCTGGTCGCGTTCCTGTGCGGCCTGACGGGCGGTGCCGATCTGGAGATCGAGGACCTGCCCGCCGGCGTGCTGGCGACCGTCTTCGTCTCCGAGTGCGGGGACTCCCTGGTGGTCCACCTCGTGAACGCGGCGCAGACCCTGGCGGTGCCGGTGGGAGGGAGCATCGGCCACGACGACCCCATCCCGTTTCCGCGGTTCGCAGGCGGGCCGGCACGCATCACGCTCCGCACGCCGGAGGCTCTAGCGGGGCGTTCGGTGCGCCAGGCGCGCTATCACGATCCGGACGTGGCGGCGGCCCGCCCCGTGGCGGCAGAGGCCGCGGCCGGACGGGTCACGATCACCCTGGATCCGTCCTGGATCGGCGCCTACGGACTGGTGCAGATCGAGCTCGACTAACGCCCCAGAGCGGCGCCTGTGGCGCCCCTTTGGCCCATCCCCGCCTTTCGCACAGGAGTCCATCGGGATGTGGCGCTCACTCTCACATCCGAAGGACTCCTATGTGAGCTTGAAGCTGCGCCGGTGGATCGTCGACGGTCCGTGCAGCCGCAGCCGCTCCCGGTGGGCGCGCGTGGCGTACCCGAAGTGCGAATCGAAGCCGTAGCGGCCGTCGATGCGGGCGTACCGGGCCATCCAGCGGTCGCGCGCGGTCTTGGCCAGGATCGATGCCGCCATGATCTCCGGGATGCGGGCGTCGCCGTCGA
The DNA here is from genome assembly GCA_965208175.1 of Spirochaetia bacterium. GTDB lineage: Bacteria > Spirochaetota > Spirochaetia > SZUA-6 > Bin103 > CATQHW01. Next base: position 397,877 of record CBDBOG010000004.1, read on the forward strand.
TCTCGGCCCGGCAGGAGGCTCCCAGGGCCGGCGTGAAGCGCCCGTCGACCAGCACCAGCTCCGGCGCGAGGTTCAGCCCGCGGCAGGCGCGCAGCATCGCCAGCAGCGTCGCGTGATGGATGTTGATGCGGTCGATCTCCTCCGGCCACGCCCAGCCGACGGCCCACGCACGGGCGCGTCCGCGGATCAGCGGCGCCAGTTCCTCGCGGACCCGCGGGTCCACGACCTTGGAGTCATCCAGGCGGTCGTCCGGAAACGGGTCCCCCAGGATCACCGCCGCGGCGGTGACCGGTCCCGCCAGCGGCCCCCGGCCTGCCTCGTCGATGCCGCAGACGATCGTTCCCCCTCCCGGTTTGACGCTGATTCGACCGCGATGGTAGCGTCGGTGAGGCAAGCCCACAACGCGTGCGCTGTGCTCACATCATGAGCGGGCAGCTACTGAAGCGGGTCGAACTCCTCGGCTTCAAGTCCTTTGCCGACCGCACGGTACTGGAGTTCGGCCCCGACGTGTCCGCGCTGGTCGGACCGAACGGCTGCGGCAAGAGCAACATCGTCGACGCCATCCGCTGGGCGCTGGGCGAGCAGGCGCCCCGCTCTCTGCGCGCCGAGCGCATGGAGGACGTGATCTTCGACGGCGCCGGCAGCCGGCGGTCGATGAGCGTGGCCGAGGTCACGCTGGTGTTCTCCAACGAGAACGGACGGCTGCCGATCGACTCCGCGGAGGTTGGCGTCAAGCGCCGCCTGTACCGCTCCGGCGAGAGCCAGTACTTCGTCAACAATACGCAGAGCCGGCTGCGCGACGTGCGCGAGGTGCTTGCCGATACCGGTCTTGCCACCTCCGGCTACGCATCGCTGGAGCAGGGAAGGATCGACCGGATCCTCTCGGACAAGCCCGAGGAGCGTCGCGAGGTCTTCGAGGAGGCGGCCGGCATCCTGTCCTACCGCACCCGCGCCGTCGAAGCCGAGCGCGAGCTGAAGCAGGCGGCGGCCAACGTGGCGCAGGTGGAGAACGTCCGGCGTGAGGTGCAGCGCCGTTACGAGACCCTGCGCGTGCAGTCGCAGGCTGCCGAGCGCTACCGCTCCCTGCGCGCGCAGGCGTTCGACGTCGAGCGCGACCAGGAGCTGCTGCGTCTGCGCGCCCTGCGGGATCGCCGCCAGCGCATCGAGAAGCGCGTGTCGCGGGAGACGCAGAAGCGGGACGAGGTCCAGAACGAGATCGACGCGGCCGCGACCAGCGCGCGCAATCATCGGGCCGCGGTGGAGCGCCTGGAGGAAGAGCGCGCTGCGTCCCAGGAACGCCTGTACGAGATCGCCACCGCAATGAGCGGGGCCGGGAGCGAAATACGGCTCGGCCGCGAGCGCGTCGATGAGCTGGAAGCGAGCATGCACTCGTACCACAGCCGCGACCAGGCGCTCGCGAAGCGCATCCGCGCCCTGGAAGCCGAGGTCGAAACCGCTCGTGCCGGGCTGACCGAAGCGGAACGGGATGCCGCGGACGCGGAGTCGAAGGCGGCTGCCGACCGTGGAGATGCCGCGGCGGTGGGCGCGCAGATCGCCGAGACGGAGCGGCGCATCGCCGATGCAGCCGCGCGGGCAGCATCGCACGAACAGCGCCTGGACGGCCTGCGCGACCAGCTTCGCAAGGTCACCGACGAGATCGTCACCGAGCTCGATCAGCGGCTGGGCCAGGGGATGGAGTCCACCCCGTCCGCAGCGCTCGGCAACGATGTTGCCGAGTCGCTTGCGCGGCTCCGTCATGACCTCGGCCGGCTCGCGGTCTCGGCAGCGCAGATGGACACCGAGGAACTCGCGCGGCGGCTCGGGGACCTGGTGGAGGCGGCCGAGGGTTTGATGAAGGGGTTCGCGCGCTATCGCGAGACCACCGGATCGCTGCTCGACGAGCTGATCTCTTCGGAAGGGATCGTCACCCACAAGCGGGCGATCGACCGTGACATGGGAGAGACCTTCTGGGCGATCGCCGAGCTCCGCAAGCAGAGCGAGGAGTTGCGGCGGGACAATCGCGAGCGCGCGGAACGGCAGAGCCAGTTGCGCGACGCGGTGCAGGAGAGCCAGGTGGCCGCCGCGCGGGCGCAGGAACAGGCTGCCGCGCTGCGCAGGCAGCTCGCCGCCGCGCAGCGGCAGCTCGACGAGCAGCGCCAGATCCGCGCGGATCTGGCCTCGGAGGAACACCAGACCGCGGAGGCGATCCGGGCGCTGGCGTCCAGCACCTCCGATCGCGAGCGGGAGAAGGCGTTCCTGGACCGGGAGCATGATCGGCTGCAGAGGGAGCTGGGCCGCGCCTCGGCGCAGCTCGCCGCGCATCGCCGCGAGATGGACCGGATCGACCAGGCCGCGCAGCAGCGCTCGGCGCGGCTGCGGCAGGCGCAGGAGACGCTGGAGCGAGTTCGGGTGGAGCTCGCCGAGGTGGAGGCGGAAGACAAGGCCATCCGCCACACCTTCGCGCAGACCCACTCCCAGCGCCTGGAAGAGCACGCCGAGCGGCTCGAGCAGATCGAGGCCACGCCGCGCGAGCTGCGCGACCGACTGGCCCGGCTACGGGAACGGATCCGCGGGCTCGGGCAGGTCAACCTGCTCGCTCCGGAGGAGTTCAAGGAGGTGGCCGAGCGCTACCGGTTCCTGACCGGGCAGCTCGAGGACCTGAGCCAGGCGCGCGCCGACCTGGAACGGGTGACCGAAGAGATCCAGCGCGAATCCGCCGAGCGGTTCGGAGCCTCCTTCCAGGCCATCGCCGGTGCGTTCCGGGACATCTTCCGCCGGCTGTTCGGCGGCGGCCGCGCCGAGCTGAAGCTCCGGAGTCAGGACGTGCTGGAGGCCGGCGTCGACATCCTGGCGCAGCCGCCCGGCCGCAAGCTGGAGAACGTGGGACTGCTGTCCGGAGGGGAGCGGTCGCTGACGGCGGTGGCGCTGATGTTCGCCATGTACTCTGTCAAGCCGTCACCGTTCTGCGTGCTCGACGAGCTGGACGCCGCGCTGGACGACGAGAACATCGGCCGCTTCGTCGGGCTCCTGGAAGAGTTCGCGCACGACTCCCAGTTCCTGATCGTCACCCACAACAAGCGCACCATCGCCGCCGCCGCGAACCTGTACGGGGTTACCATGGAGGAGCCGGGCGTCTCCAAGCTGGTGACCCTGCGCATGCCGGAGCGCGCCGAGCGCGAACCGGTTCCGGCGTAGTAGTGGTACGGACCGTGCGCGCCGCGTCGTCTGCAAGGGCAGGGGCTTCTGCCGGGCAGGCCGAATTGCCTGCGCCAGCGGACGGGCCTATCATCGGAGAGGCAGAAGACAAAGCACATGAGTGATCAGGAACGAAACGAACCGCAGCCGGAGGAATCGTCGGACTCGCACGGACAGGAAGGGGCCGGGCCGGAGCCCTCCCGGGAGAGGTTCTGGCAGGGCGTGAGCGTCCCTGACCTGGTCAAGCAGCGCATCGATGTCATCAAGGCGCAGCAGAGCCGCGGCCGCAAGCTGCTGATGGCGTTGCGCAAGTTCTACGCCATCCTGCCGATCGCGGCGTTCATCTATTTCTCCCTCACCAATCCGACATTCCAGAACACGGTGCTCGCCATCCTGCAATTTGCGGTGCAGCTCCTGTTCGCGATCTTCTACGCGATCATCCAGTTCGTCGCCATTTTCTGGTTCATGGCCCGATCCAAGGTGGAGAAGGTCCGGCCCACCGACCCCAAGTCGATCACATTCGACGACTATTGGGGGCAGCCCAACCTGAAGGCACTGGTCCGACAATGGTTGGGCCTGCTGGCCGACCGCAGGGAGTTCGTGCAGATGGGCGGCCGCTACATCAACGGCCTGTTGCTGTACGGCCCACCGGGCACCGGCAAGACCATGCTCGCCAAGGCGATGGCGGGCGAGGCCGGGGTCGCGTTCATCTCCATAGAAGGCTCCGGGTTTCGGGCCATGTTCGTGGGCGTGGACGTCCTGAAAATGATCTGGTTTATCCGCAAGGCACGCAAGTACGCCCGCCGCTACGGCGCCTGCATCGCCTACATCGACGAGATCGACGCGGTAGGACAATCGCGTGGCGGCGTGCAGGGAGACAACAATGTGTTCGCCGGCGGCGGGATGTTCGGTGGCGGCGGCACCGGCGCCCTGACGCGACTGCTCTATGAGATGGACGGCGTCGATCAGCGTTCCTTCAAGGAGCGCATCGTCGCAAAGCTCTATCAACTCCGCGGCAAGAAGCCGCCCGCTCGCAACTGGCACGTCCTGTTCATGGGTTCCACCAACCGCCCGGACGTCCTGGACCCGGCGCTGACGCGGCCAGGCCGCTTCGATCAGATGATCGAGGTGGGACTCCCTGATCGCTCCGGTCGCCGCGCCATCGTCGAGGGCTACCTGTCGACCATCCGCCACGACGACTCGGTCGATGTGGAGGCGATCGTGTCCAACACGCCCGGCGCCTCACCGGCGCAGATGATGGCGGCGCTGACCAAGGACACGGTACGCATCGCCCTGTTCGAGCACCGCAACGTGGTCACACAGCGCGACATCGACCGTGCGCTGATCCACCAGTTGGCGGGCATGGAGAACCCGATCGAGGAGATGGATCCGGAACAGCGCCGTTCCATCGCCGTGCACGAGGCCGGACACGCCGTGGTCGTGCACTACGTGCTCCCGGAGAAGCGGATCGGCCACCTGACGATCCTGGCGCGCGGCCAGACGCTCGGCTTCATGCTGCCGCTCGACGAGGTGGAGCAGTACTCGTATCCGCTGCGCCGGATCGTCGCCGACATCATGGTCGCGTTGGGCGGACACGCCGCCGTGCGGATCGTGTACGGCGAGGAGTGGACCGGCGCCTACAGCGACTACCGTCAGGCGCGAGACCGTTTCCGACATCTGTATTCACTCGGCTACTTCGGTCCTCCGACAGGATGGATTTCCAGCATGGCCGACGGGCTGGGCGCTCCGGCGGGCGCGCCGCCGCCGGAAGTCAACCGCCTCTGGCAGGATCTTGAGGATCGGACGGAGCGGTTGCTGCGCGATCACCGGGGCGAGTTGATGGCTCTTACCGACGCCCTGCTGGAGCGCAACGAGCTCAATACTGGCGAGGTGCTGGAGCTCCTCGGACCGAACGGCCACAACGGCACGAAGCCCGGCGCGAACGGCAACGAACCGCACGCGCCCGACTCGGATGGCCCTCGGGACGGAGCCGACCCCGCGTCTTCGGCGGATTCCTCCCGATAGTCTCACCCGGGGGACCGATTCCGCGCGGTGTCGTTATCGGATCGACCCTACCGGATCGACCAGGACCCCAGGTCGCCGCGGGTCACGAAGCGCGGTTCGAGGTTGCCCGAAGCCGATCCCAGGAAGATGCCGGGGAAGCCGCCGCGCGCGACCGCGGAGAACACCAGCCAGTTGCCGTCCGGCGACCAGATGCTCCCGGAGCGCGTGTACTGATCGAAGAACTGCAGGGCGCCCAGGCTGCCGCGCGTGATCGGAAAAGTGGCGACCTTCCAGGATTCTCCCGAGCGGGCATCCATCACCCGCAGGTGCACGTAGATCTGCTCGGGGTCGGCGGCGAACACCGGCTCCACCACGAGTTGCTGGAGCTCCGCCGCGCTCACCGGTACCAGATAGGCGATCTGGCGGCTGTTGGGAGCCCAGAAGAAGGCGATCACCGTTGGCTCCTCCAGCTCCACCGGGCGGTCCAGCCGGCCCGGCATCAGCACGCGCAGTGTGCCGTCGGCCGAGAGCTGTGGCGTTGACGATTCCATGATCGCGACGCGCCTCCCGTCGCGGGAGAAGCTGAAGAAGGCGCTGCCGGACACGGTCTTGAGCACGTCCAGCCCCGGACCCTCGATGTCCCGCAGCACGAGCTGGGCCGATCCCGACTCGCTGTCCACGTACAGCATGCGCTCGCCGTCGGGAGACACCTGCGGCGACTGGAAGCGTGCCGGGCGCACGTTGAAGTTGCGCTTCCCGGTTGCGCCGCGGACGTCCAGCAGCGTGAGGCGACCGCCCGACGTCGTGCCGCCGCCGACGTGGGCCAGCATGAAGCGGTTGTCCGGGTCCCACGCCCAGTACAGTGGCAGCCCCGTGTCGAGCGGCTTGTAGCTCAGCTTGCCGGCGGGATCCACCAGACCGAGCTCCATGCCGTCCTCCGCCGTGCGCTGGGACAGCACGCTGAGCCAGCGGCTGTCCGGGGACCAGTACAGGTACACCGGCGCGAGCGAGCCGCTCTCCCATACCACCTGCGGATTGCGGGAGCCCGAGTCGCTGGTGAGGATCGCCGTCTGCAGGCTGCCGTCGGTCTGCTGGTCGAAACGGACGAACGCGAGGCGGCGGCCCCGTGCCGACCAGGTCGGAGACGAGTACCAGCGGCGTACGCCTTCGCGGCTGCCGGCGTCATCGGTGAGCTGCGTGAGACGGCCGCCGGTCTGGTCGGCCGTCGCGATGTTGCCGTCCAGAGCGATGAACGCGATCAGCCCCGACTTGCGCTCGAACCGCTCCAGCAGGGAGTTCTGCGACATCTGCGCGCCCCGCACCGAGCAGGACACCAGCAGGGCGGCGGCCAGGGGGAGCAGCAGGAGCGCCTGCAGCGTGCGGCGTCCCGGTCGATGCGGCACTCGCGGCTTCCGGTTCGTCACTGCCATGACCAGAACCCTATCAGCCCCGGCGCCATCTTGCGCGGCACCAGGTTGCCCTCGGCCCGCGCGACCATGATGGACGGACTGATGGACGGCCCCTCGTCGGTGAGCGCGGCGTACACGATGTTGCGGCTGTCCGGAGACCAGATCCGCGCGGCCTGACCGTACTGGTCGAACACGCGGATCACCGCCGCGAACTGCGGAGTGGGTACGAACGTATCGATGTCCACCGACGATCGCCGCTCGCGGTCGTAGACGCGCAGCGCCAATACCAGGGTCTGGTCGCTGCCTTCGTTCAGCGACTGGATCGACGGGACGAAGTAGGCGACGCGCCTGGAGTCCGGGGACCAGAAGAACGCGAACACGTCGTCTTCCTCGAGCATCGTCTCGGCATCGGTCGCGACGTCGCGCAAGTGCAGCCGGCTGACGATCGATTCGACTTCCTGGCGGCGGGCGATGTAGCCGAGCGACGTGCCGTCGGGAGACCAGAGAAAGGTAACCGCGCCGCGGGCGGTGGCGATCACCTCGCGACGATCCCGTTGCTCGGGGTGGGCGATGACCAGGTCGGTCTGGCCGCCGTCGGCGACCGTCGCCAGCACCACTCCCGAACCGTCGGGCGACCAGGCCGGAGTCTGGAACTCGGCGGGCTGAAGCGGAAGGCCGCTCTCGACCACGGCCGCGCCGACCTGCAGGAAGGACACCCGGCGGCCGGAGGTCCGGACCGACCCCGCGTGCACGGTCACGCCGGTGCTGTCGGGCGCCCATGCCCAGAACAGCGGCCGGCCGGCGTCCAGCGTCTGCACCGGAGCGGCGCTGCCCGGCTGCCAGCTCAGAAGCAGGAAGCCCCCGCCGCCCGATCCGGCCGTCAGGAAGCTGAGCCGGCGGCTGTCGGGCGACCAGTAGAGATTGGCCGGCAGCCGTCCGCCGGTGGAGACGGCCCGCGCGTCGCTGCCGTCGGCGCGGGCGGTGAGCACGCGGCCGGACGTGCGGCCCTGGAACGAGTCTATCCCCACGAACGCCACCCGCTTGCCGTCCGGCGACCAGATCGGGGTCTGGTAGATGCGCGCGGCGCTCTCCGACTGCCCGGCGTCGGTGGTGATCTCCTTCGTGGCGCCGCCGGCCTGATTGGCCACGTAGATGTTGGCGTCGATGCCCATGTAGACGATCTTTCCGGACTTGCGCTCCAGGGCTCCCATCAGCGAGCTCTGCTCGCTGGTGTCGGGCAGCCGGCAGTCGACCAGCAGCGCGGCGCCGACCGCGGCGGCGATGAGGAGCGCGCCGCGAGCGACCGCCCTTCGTCTCATCGGGACACCCCTCAGCCGACGCCGCGCCGCAGCACGGTGAGCGCGGTGTTGCGGACCGGGTCGGTCTGCTCCGAGACCTCGTCCCAGTCCAGCGATGCCGGTACGTCCGGCCGCACTCCGTCGATGCCGACCTCGCGGCCGGACGGCGACTGGTAGGCGCTGGTCATGACGGTCAGGCGGGAGCCGTCCGGGAGCACGAAGTCGACGAAGCTCTCCACGTTGCCGGGCGTCCGCAGGCCGACCACGGTGGCGCGGCGGCGCGCCTGCAGGGCGGCGGCCAGAACCTCGGGCAGCCCCTCGGTGTCCGGTCCGACCAGCACCACCAGGGGCACCGCCTGCGAACCGTTCAGGTCGTAGCCGTCGACGGATATGAGCTGCGAGCCCTCGGCCGTGTAGATCTCACCATGGTCGCCGTCCGAGAACAGCGACAACAGCGGCACCAGCGGCCACCGCAGGCCGCTGGCGATGCGCAGGTCCAGGATGATGCCGCCGATGTCCCCGGCTTCCGCGAGCGCCTCGAGGATACGGACCGTCTCCGTGACCAGGGAGTCGGAGGAAATGCGCGGAAACAGCAGGTAGCCGACGCGGCCCGGATCCAGGATGCCGTACTGGAGCGGATTCAGCACCTCCGCGAGCTGCACGCGGCCGCGGATCACCTGCACGTCACGCGGCTCCCGGTCGACCGAGTTGACGCGCAGGATCACCGGCTGGTCGGCCGGTCCCCGGATGCGGGACACCGCATCCGGGCCCTCCTCCCGCCGCACCGGAATGCCGTTGACCGCCGTGACCGCCTCGTGGGGGCGCAGACCGGATCGGTCGGCGGGAGATCCGGGCATCACCGACAGCAGGATGATGCGCGGCTCCGGGTTTTCGCGGTAGGCGACGTAGGCGCCGATCCCTTCATAGGCGGAAGGATCCTCCAGCTCTTGCTGGATGCGCTCCATGCGCGTCTCCCAGCGCGCGGCCAGCGGCGGCAGTTCGTCCAGCATCTGCCGGACCGTCGCCGGGAAGTCCTCGCGCGAAAGGAGGTTGACGATCACCGGCCGGTACCGCTCGCGCAATTCGTTCCAGGCGACTCCGTGCAGGTCGCCGTACACGTAGTGGTCACGCAGCAGGGTCCACATCTCGTCGAAGGTGCGGATCTGCAGGGAGGTGATCTGTTCCCGCTGCTCGGCGGGGTCCAGCACGGGTGCGAGATCCGTGTCGCCCGCGGATTCGCGGGTGCAGGCGGCGAGGATCGACAGCGCGGCGATCATCGCCAGGACGGACATCGCCGTTGCCGGCGTCGCCATTGCCGGCCCGACGGCGGCCGGCGCGTTCCACAGCCGGGTTCGCATAGAGGAGCGCCACCTTAGCATGGCCGCCCTGGCCGCGGTGCCGAGTTTCGCCGCGGTGCCGAGTTTCATTGACAGCTTGGAAAAGCGGTCGATATATTGCCTCCCTGCGCATGCGCACCAGCCTGAGTTCCCGCCTGATCGACGTGTTGCGCAACGTCACCACGCGCAAGCAACTCACGGAACGCAACATTCGCGACGCCGTCAACGAGATCAGGAACGCCTTGCTCGAAGCCGACGTGAATGTGCGCGTGGTCCGTCGCTTCGTCAACCGGACGGTTGAAGAGGCGATCGGCGATCAGCGCGTGTCGGGCGTATCGGCCGCCGACCAGTTCACGCGTACGGTGCACCAGCGTCTCACCGACATGCTCGGCGGCGGCGACACCGGGCTCGAACTGCGCGACCTGAAGCCGCCCGCGAGGATTCTCATGGTGGGTCTGCAGGGTTCGGGGAAGACCACCACCGCCGCCAAGCTGGCCCGGCGCCTGGCCGCCGACGGCCGACGGCCGCTGTTGATCGCCGCCGATCGCGCGCGGCCGGCGGCTGTCGAGCAGTTGGAGCTCCTGGGGCGCACGATCGGCGTCGATGTCTACACTGCCGCCGGCCTCCGCGGGGCCGATGGCGCCGCCAAGGTGACCCGTGAGGGGCTCCGGCACGCTCAACAGGGCGGGCACGACACGGTGATCGTGGATACGTCGGGCCGCAGCCAGGCAGACGAAGACCTGATGCGGGAACTCGAGCAGGTGCGTTCGGTGCTGGAGCCCGACCGCACCCTGCTGGTCGCCGACGCCATGACCGGGCAGGCCGCGGCCACGGTGGCCGGCGGCTTCGAGGAACGCATCGGCATCACCGGCGTCATCCTGTCCAAGACCGACTCGGATGCGCGGGGCGGAGCGGCCCTGTCGATGAAGGGAGTCACCGGCAAGCCGGTGTGCTTTATCGGCACCGGGGAGAGGCTGGAGGATCTGGAGCCGTTTCACGCGGAACGGTTCGCGGGACAGATCCTGGGGATGGGTGACGTCGTCAGCCTGGTGGAGAAGGCCGAGCAGGTGATCGATCAGCAGCAGGCGGAACGGACGCTGCGGCGCGTACGTGCGAACACGCTGACGCTGGCCGACTACCTGGAGCAGATCCGCGGCTTGCGCAAGATGGGGAACCTGGATGCGCTGATCGACAAGATCCCCGGCGCGCGCGCGGCCATGGCGGAGGGCGCGATCGACGAGCAGGTGCTGCGCACGGAAGAGGCCATGATATTGTCGATGACCCCGGCCGAGCGCGATAATCACCGCATCCTGGGTCCGTCACGGCGGCGCAGGGTGGCGCGCGGAAGCGGCACGACCGTGCTGGCGGTCAGCCGCTTCCTGAAGAAATTCGACAAGATGTCAGCGGCCATGCGAAAGATGGCGCGCGGCGGCGCCGGTGGCGGGGTGAAGCCCGCCCGTGCGACCCGCGGCGGCAAGCGTTTCCGCCGCTGACGCGGACACCACACAGGAGCGAACAGATGAGCGTAGCGATCCGGCTCAAGCGACACGGTACGAGAAACCGGCCGTTCTACCGAATCGTCGTGATGGACTCGCGGCGGCCGCGAGACGGCAGGGTGATCGAGGAGCTCGGTCGCTATCAGCCGACCGAGCCCGAAGGCACGCAGGCCAGCCTCGACGAGGCGCGCGTGCGGGAGTGGATGGGCAAGGGCGCCCGGCCATCGGCGACCGTCCGACGCATTCTCAACCGTCAGGCCCGCGGACAGTCCGCTGGCGCTGGCGGGGAATCCGCTGGCGGGGAGTCCGCTGGTGAGGAGATCGGAGACGGATCGGCCCCGGCATCCGCAGAGTGACATGCCGCACGTGTGACGGGCACGGAGCGAACGGTGGAGGTGAACGATGGAAAAGGAGTTGGTCGAGTTCGTCGCTCGCGCCCTGGTAGACGAGCCTGACGGCGTCGAGGTCACCGTGGTCGAAGGCGAGAAGTCGACCATTGTGGAGTTGAAGGTGGCCGATGGCGACCTGGGCAAGGTCATCGGCAAGCAGGGCCGGATCGCCAAGGCGATCCGTACCATTCTCAGCGCCGCCGGCACCAAGACCGGCAAGCGGGTCGTGCTCGAAATCATCGACTGAAGCCATGGACGGGCAGGCCGCCCGGAGCGGTACGGGCGCTCGGAGCGCTCAGGGCGCTCGGAGCGCTGAGGCCGCTCGGAGCGCGCCGCAGGACGGACGGATAGCGGTGGGCCGCATCCGGCGGGCGCACGGCGTGCAGGGATTCGTCCGTTTCGAGAGCCTCTCGGGCGAGCTCGATCATTTCCCGGCGATGCACGAGGTGGAGCTGCGAGGCCGTGGACAGCCGCCGCGGCGCTACGATGTGGAGTCGTTCCGTCTGTCCGCGCCGACGCTGCTGATGAAGCTGGAAGGGGTGGACGACCGGGACGCGGCCGCGAAGATCGCCGGGCGGGAAATCTGGGTGGAGCGTCGCCATGCGGCGCCGCTGGGACCCGACGAGTTCTACCTGGCCGATCTGACCGGATGCGAGGTCCGCCAGGACGGCCGGCCGATCGGCACCGTGCGATCGGTGCTGGAGGCGGGTGCCGGCGATGTGCTGGAGGCGGTCCGTGACGACGGCCGCACCGTGCTGGTTCCCTTTCGGCGGCAGTACGTGCGATCAGCGGACACCGACGCCGGCGTCATCGAGCTCGCCAGCGACGCGGTCATCGAATGACGTTCACGGTTCTGACGCTCTTCCCGGAGCTGCTGACCCCGTTCGTGGCGACATCCATCGTCGGCCGCGCCGTCGAGCGCGGCCTTATCGATGTCCAGACCGTCGACATCCGCGACTACGCCCACGACCCGCACCGTACCTGCGACGACAGTCCCTACGGTGGAGGCGCGGGGATGGTGTTGAAGCCGGAGCCGGTCAGCCGCGCGATCGAATCGGTGGTGAGCCGGCGCACGGTACGGCCACGTGCCATTCACCTCACTGCCGCAGGCTTGCCGTTCGATCGCGATCTGGCGCGCCGTTGGGCGGCGGAGGGGCGGGAGCTGCTGCTCGTGGCCGGCCGCTACGAGGGGATCGACCAGCGCGTGGTCGATCTGTTCGTCGAGGATGAGGTGTCGATCGGAGACTACGTGCTGATCGGCGGCGAGGTGGCGGCGATGGCGGTCATCGAGGCCGTGGCGCGGCTGGTCCCCGGGGTGATCCAGGCGGACTCGCTCGCGGAAGAGAGCTTCGAGGGCGACGTTCTCGAATATCCTCAGTACACTAGACCTGCGGTGTTCCGCGGCGTGCCGGTGCCGCCGGTACTGCTGTCCGGAGACCACGCACGGATCAGGGAGTGGCGCCGCCGGCAGGCGGCCCAGCGTACGGCCCGCCTGCGTCCGGACCTGCTACGAAGGAGCGAACGATGGAGCAACTGATACGGGATGTCGAGACCGACCAGACGCGGTCTCATGCAACGGAATTCGGAGTCGGCGACTCGGTGCGGATCCATTTCAAGATCATCGAAGGCAAGACCGAACGGACCCAGGTGTTCGAAGGCACCTGCATCGCTCGCAAGGGCTCGGGCGTCAGTTCGACGTTCACCGTCCGCAAGATCTCCTACGGCGTCGGCGTGGAGCGGGTGTTCCCGCTGCACTCGCCCAAGATCGCCAAGATCGAGGTGTCGCGCCGGGGCCGCGTGCGCCGCGCGAAGCTCTTCTACCTGCGCGATCGGGTGGGCAAGGCAGCGAAGGTGCCGGAGCGCCGGATCCGCAAGCGATAGGAGCCCCGTCGACGCCCCCGGGGTCGACTTGAAGCGATAGCGCGAAACCCGCGCTTCAATGTTGACGATACTGTATGCAGACATCGGTAGTACCGATGGACGGCGCGGCCCGGAAGGCGTCCGAGCCGCGCCGATCACATCGACAGGACCGGGTGAGCAGTGTCCAGAAGGGTAGAATCGGTGAACGTCAGGCTGCCGCATACCTCCGGGAGCGCGGCTACCGCATCGTCGAGCGCAATGTTCGCATGCGGATGGGTCGCATGCGGGTGGGGGAGATCGACCTGGTCGCATGCCGCGGCGACAGCGTCGTGTTCGTCGAGGTCAAGGCTTGGGGCAGCTTCGGCGCCGCCGATCTGGCGGCCGTGGTGAACGACCGCAAGCGGCTGCGGATCGTCCGCACGGCGGCGGCGCTTCTGGCCCGGAGCCCGAGCTTGCAGCGGTTCCGGCCGCGGTTCGACATCCTGCTCTTGCGCTCCGGACAGCCGCCGCTGCATCTTGAGTCGGCATTCGGCGCCGACGGGGAACCCCTGTGACGCCGTCCGGCCGCAGGCGCCGCCGCGCCCTGCGCCGCGTGGTCAGGGCATTCCCGATCGTGTGGTACCGCTCGCGCCTGCGGCGGCGCCAGCCAAGATTCGGGCTGGACAGGAACGGGCTCCGCTACGTGCCCGCCGGGCTGCAGCCGTTGGCCCATCGCGGCGCGTCCCGCACGTTGGCCCGGCGCGTCGAGTTACGCAGCAAGATCAGGGACCGAAGGTACCTGGAGCGGGCCATCCGCTATCTGGCGCAGCTCCTGACCGAAGACGCGCCGCGCAAGACTCGCCGGTGAATCCGCCTCCGCCGCGTTGTCCGCTCTGTTCGGAGCCGGTGGACGATCTGACGCTTGCGCTGGTGCATCCCGAAACCGAGGCCCCGGCTCACTTCGAGTGCGTGTTGAGCGCGATCCGTGAGGGCGAACAGCTCGAGCCCGGCGAGCAGATCTGCTACGTCGGCGGCGGCGTGTTCGCCATCGTGCGGGCCGGACGCGGGCGGCGCAGCGCCAGGATCCGCAAGCGCATTCCGTACGAGTCGGAAACCACGCCTCCGCAGTGGCGCATCGATCAGGTGCGCCGCATACCGAGTACCTGAGCGAGCCTGGCCTTCTCCTTCGGGCGAGGGCCGATCACCCGTCTCCCGGCAGGAGTACGGGGAGTACGGAGCGCGGCGTTGACAACCATGCCACGTTAGCAATAGCTTCCCGGCACAGGACTGAGATGGCTGTACCCGCACGCAAGACCTCCAAGGCCCGCAGCCGGCGCCGACGCGCCGTCAACATGCGGATCAAGGCACCGTCTGTCGTCGAGTGCGGCACATGCGGCAATCGGGTCCTGCTGCACCGGGTGTGCTCCAAGTGCGGGCACTATCGCGGAAAGCCGGTGCTGGAAACGGCGGAAATCGCCTGACCCCAACCCTTCCCTGGAGGCGATGCGAACATGGACGCTGAACTCTTCGACAAGATGAAAAAGCTGATCGCGGATCGGCTGGAGATCGAGGAGGACAAGATCACGCTCGAGTCCTCGTTTCGGCAGGATCTCGGTGCCGACAGTCTGGACACGTACGAGCTCGTCTACGCGATAGAGGAAGAGCTCGGCATCACCATCCCCGACGAGAAGGCGAACGAGTTCGAGACCGTGAAGGACGCGCTGGCTTACATCGAGTCGCAGATCAAGTAGCTTCTCGCGGCGGCGGAGTGCGCCTCGGTGGATAGCGGTGGGTGCCCCGTTCACGGTCACGCCCCTCCGCCGGGTTGATGGCAGCGTCGGGCTGATGGCCCGCAAGCTCGTGCCGGCACTCGGAGGCGGCTTCAAGGTCCTGCGTGGTGAGTGGCGCATTGCGCGCCGTGGTCCCCGCCCCCGTGGTCCTCGGCCGGGGAGCGCTGGACCGGACGCCGATCTCAGATCGGTGTCTCCCGCCCGGCGGTTCGAGTTGCGATCCCTGCAGCGTGGCATCGGCGTCCGTTTTCGCGACGAGCGCCTGTTGAATCTTGCGCTCTGCCACCGTTCGCATGCCGCCGAAGCGCGCGTGGCCAGCAACGAGAGGCTGGAGTTCCTGGGGGATGCCGTACTCGGCCTGGTGGTCAGCCAGGGGCTGTACCGCCGGCTGGAGGGGAAGCCCGAAGGGGACCTGGCACGTGTGAAGTCGGTCGTGGTGAGCGAGGAGAGCTTGGCGCAGATCGCCAGGCAGCTCTCCCTGGACCGCTACCTGCTTCTGGGCCGTGGAGAGGAGCGGTCAGGCGGACGCGGCAAGAGCGCCCTGCTGGCGGACGCACTGGAAGCGCTGATCGGTGCATGCTTCCTGGACTCCGGGCTGCACGCCGCCGAGCGGTTTGTCGAGCGTGTCTTCGCCGAAGAGATCGAGAACGTGATCGCCGGCCGCCACCGCCAGGACTACAAGACGCTGCTCCAGGAGCTCTCCCAGAAGCGCTTTCGCGCCTTTCCCAAATATCGGGTCACCGAGCGGCGGGGGCCCGACCACGACCAGGTGTTCTCGATGGACGTGGTCGTCGACGGGCGGCCGTATGGCCCGGCGGAGGGCAAGAGCAAGAAGCAGGCCGAACAGCGAGTCGCCCGCATCGCCTACGCGCAACTCGTCGCGGCGGAGGCTTCTTCCGACGAGTCAGGCGCTGGGGGATCTGCCGCCTCGTCCTGAAGCGCCCGGGCGACGGCCAGCAGCCGGGCGCGGTCGTTCACGGCCGGGTCGGCAAGGACCGCTCGCAGCAGGGCGCGCAGCAGCCGTCCGATGTTCGGGCCGGGGCGAAGGCCCAGCTCACGCTGCAGCACGGCGCCGTCGACGGCGAGCTCGCCGATCGTCAGCGCCTGCGCCGCGGCCGCCTGGCGGTACACCCGCCGGGCCAGCGGAGCGTCGATCTTCGCGATCGCCCGGCGGACGGCGATCGCGTCCGTGGCAGCAGCGCGGCCGACGGCGGCCAGCAGGCGGCGGATGGCGGCGTCGGAGCTGTCCGCGGTGATCGGGATCGAAAGACTGCCGATCGCGGTGACCACCCGCCGGGTCACCGCGTGGGGAAAGCGCAGGCGGGTCAGAGCCGCCTGCGCGCGGGCAGTGGCGGCCGGTACGTCGGCGGCGTCCTCGGGCGCCAGCAGCATCGCCAGCCGCTGCGGCGCGTCGGTCGGCGCCGCATCGATGCGGGCGTAGCGGGCTCCCCGGCCGGCGGGGCTGGCTGCCGTGGCGCTTGCCGCCGGAAGACACAGCTCCATGAGTCCGGACCGTTCGAGCAGACCCAGGCCCACCGACGGGGTCGGCGCAAGCAGCAGGCGGCGCAGCTCCTCGCAGACCCGCTCGACCGCAACCCTGCGAGCGGTCGGCAGCGCGTCGCGCATCGCCCGCACCGTCTGCCCGTCGACGGTCAGGTTCAACTCCGCGGCCAGCCGGCACCCGCGGAACGGACGCAGTCCGTCCTCCGCAAAGCGTTCGCGGGCGCTGCCGACGGTACGGAGGCGCCGCGCTGCCAGGTCGTCGCGCCCGCCATGCGGATCGTGCAGGACGCCGGTAGCGAGGTCGACGGCGATCGCGTTGATGGTGAAGTCGCGCCGCGCCAGATCTTCCTCGATCGTTCCGGCGAAGCGGACCGCATCGGGCCGCCGCCCGTCGGAGTAGCCGGACTCCGTGCGGAAGGTCGTGACCTCGAACCGGCGGCGGCCGAGCAGGACCGTCACCGTGCCGTGGCGGATGCCCGTGGGTATGGTGCGGGGATAGAGGCCCTGCACGCGGCCGGGCGTCGCGTCGGTGGCGATGTCCCAGTCATCGGTCGGCCGGTCCTGCAGCAGGTTTCGGATCGCGCCGCCGACCAGGTAGGCGGCGTGCCCGGCGTCGATCAGGACGCGGGCGAAGCGCTCCACCGCAGCGGGCAGCGAAATCCCGGGCGCCTCCCGTCGGTCTTCCGAACTCATCCCCAGGCCGCGTGCAGGGTACCGGAAAGCGGCGGTGAGCGGAGCGCCGATGCTCCGGCCGGGCGTGGCGCCCGGTGCGCCGGTGGCGGTATGCTCGGGACGCCGGCATGTCGCTGACGGGTCTGCTTCTCACCGGCGGGTACGGCCCCGCGCGCGTCGACCTGGAGCCCTTTCTGACGACGGTGGGGCCGATAGTCGCCGCCGACTCCGGTTACGATCTGGCGCTGTCGCTGGGAGTGGAGCCGGACCTGATCGTCGGCGACATGGACTCGGTGCGCGCGGAACGGCTCCCCGCCGGTCGCGTGCGCCGCTTCCCGCGGGACAAGGATCATACCGACACCGAGCTCGGGCTGCATGCGCTGCAGGAGCTCGGCTGCGACCGGGTGGTGATCGCCGGCGGCGGCGGCGGCCGACTGGATCACCTGTTGTTCATCGCCGGGCTGTTCGAGCGGGAGACACTGCCTATCTGCTGGATCACCTCCCATGAACACGTGGAGGCGATTCGCGGCACGGCCGCCTGGTTCGGCTGGGTGGGCCAGACCGTGTCGTTCCTGCCGCTGTCGGGGGGCGCGGCGATCGAACGCTCGGCAGGTCTTCGCTGGCCGCTGGACGGGCTGCGGTGGCGTCCGGGGGAGGGCGGAGTCAGCAACGTCATCACCGCGTCGCCCATGCGCGTGACGATGGCGGAGGGGGCGTTGCTGATGATCCGGTCGTTCGCCGTGCACGAGATCGGCCCGCGGCCCGGGTAGGTTCCCGGTCCCGCGGCGGCCGCGGCCCCCGGCTACCGTCCGTCCGGCTCTGCCATTCCCAGCACCTGTCCGAGCAGGTCGGCCGATGAGCGGCTCAACAGGTCCACCAGCTCCGGAAACTCGGCCAGCGTGCTGCCCAGCATGGCCAACAGCTCGGCGTGCTGGGCAGCCTGCTCGCGCATGAATGCCAGATCGGCGACCACCGCCAGGCGCGCCCGTTGCTGCGTATCGACGCGCTCGTCGAACGCCGTCTTCGCGTGCCGGTACAGGTCCGGGTCCGGAACCGAGTGCGGGACCAGCTCGACGTCGATGATCTCCAGCTCGGGAAAGCGCGCGGCAAGCCGGCGCCGCACGCCTTCCTCCAGGCTTCCGGGGTTCGTCACCGCCGCGACCGCCTCGCCCGCCAGCAGCGCTTCGGTCGCAGCGGCGGCGGCGGCGGCGGCGGCCTGCTCGTACCAGGCCGGCAGGGTATCGGGGCGCAACTCGGCCGTCGCCGCCAGCGGCGCCAGGTGCTCCGCGCGAAGCTGCAGCCGGACGGTGACGCCGAGGTCATAGGAGAGCGCCGCCGGGTCGATGCCGATCTCCGCTGCGTACACTTCCGCCGATGGCAGGAGCGCAGCCACGCGGCGCTGCACCTCCCGCGGGGTCAGGTCGAACAGGTGCAGGGTCATGTTGGTCGGAATCAACCGCTCCCACCGCCAGGTGATGCCGCCCGGTGCGATGGCCTCCTCGTCCCAACCTCCCGACTTCGTGAACGCGACGCCGTAGGTGCCGGGCGGCAGCGACAGCTCCACCCATCCGACGAAGAACGCGGCGACCGCCAGCGCGAGGATCGTCAGCAGGGTGATGGCGATCTTCACGCCAGACAGTATATCGTGGCCCACATAACGTGACGGTTGTACCGCGCGAGACGGTGATCGGCCGTGAGCCGACCATGTCCGTGCATGCGTGGCCCGAGGTTCTGGAGAGATGATGGTAGCGGTGAGGGGCGCAATCCAGGTGAGCGCCAACGACGCCGAAGCGATTCGGTCGGCCGGCCTGCGGCTCCTCCGGTCCGTGCTCGACGGTAACGGGGTGGCGCCCGAGGACATCGTCAGCATCATCTTCTCGCTGACACCCGATCTGACGCGTGCGAATCCGGCGACCGCGACGCGCGAAGGCGGATTCGCGGAGGTGCCGCTGTTCTGCGTGCAGGAGGCCGTCGTGGAGGGTCAGCCGGGCCGCATCATCCGGCTGCTGATGACCTATCGCGGCGACCGAGACCGCAAGCCTGTGCCGGTGTTCCTGGATGGCGCGCAGGTGCTCCGCCCGGACCTGTCGCCGGGGCGCCCGTGACCCACGCCTCGGACTCCGTTCTTGGCCCATCCCACGCTTCGCTCCATAGTGGGTACACCGCGTTTTGGGGGAGACGGGCAGCGCCACCTTAGCTCAATCGGTAGAGCACGAGATTTGTAATCTCGAGGTCGTCGGTTCGATCCCGACAGGTGGCTGACCGGGCGCCGGGCGAGCGCCGTGGCTATTGACAGCGGAGGCGGGCTGAGCGAGCATGCGGCGCTCCGACAGCGGGGAGGTTCCCGAGTGGCCAAAGGGGGCAGACTGTAAATCTGTTGGCATTGCCTTCGAAGGTTCGAATCCTTCTCTCCCCATCTCCCGTGACCCCATCTGCCGTGACTGAGCCGTTCTACCGGACGTCCGCCGACGGCGGACTGCGCTTCGACTGCACCCGGTGCCAGCGCTGCTGCCGGCTCGAGCCGGGGTACGTCTTCCTCTCGGAGCGTGACCTGCAGGCCCTGGCTCGGGCGAAGGCGCTGAGCGTTGCCGAGTTCACCGCCCGCTACTGCCGCACCGTGGATATCGGCGGATTCGAGCGGCTGAGCCTGACCGAGAAGGCCAATTTCGACTGCAGCCTCTGGCAAGATGGCGCCTGCACGGTGTACGAATCGCGACCTCTGCAGTGCCGGAGCTTCCCGTTCTGGGATGCGAACCTGGCATCCCCGGATGCGTGGTCGGAGGCTGCCGCATCGTGTCCCGGTATCGGCCAGGGTCCGGTACGGCACGCGGTCGAGATCGACTACTGGCTCTCGCGCCGTCACGAGGAACCGCTGACCGGCCCCGAGGTCACGGCGCCGCGGGCGCCGTGACCTCGGCCCAGCCCAGCCCCGCGAGCCGCGCCTGTCGGCGCCGCTCGCGGCCCAGCCCCTCCTTTGGCATGGACCGCATCGGTTTCCGACGCGCTCCATGCCGGGAACGGGTAGTCCCGGCGCCTGCGGCGCCGTCATGGGGCTTGGAACGTCCTAACCTTTCGCTTCCGGCGGTGAAGGGTATACATTCGCTCCTGCTGGGAGTGTTGGGTATCGCGTGAAGCGCATCGCGATCGGGCTGGGCCTCGCGTGTGGGGTGCTCGTCGCCGGTGCGGCGCTGGCCGCATCGTATCTGAGCGGGCCTCCCGAGGAGCCGGAAACGGGGGCTGCGGTCACCTTCACCGTGCACCCCGGCGAGCCGTTCGGAAAGGTGGCCACACGGCTGGAGGAGCAGCGGCTGGTGCGTTCCGAGCTGGCGCTGCGGATTCTGGCGTACCTGCAGGGCGCCGACAGCCGGATACGCGCCGGCCACTACTCGCTGTCCCCGTCGTTGCGCGCCCGCGAGGTGCTGGCGTTGCTGCTGGAGGGCCGTCAGGAGGAGATCACCGTCACCGTTCCGGAGGGATGGACCGTGCGCCGCATCGCCGAACGGCTCGACGAACGGGGCGTGACCACCGCGTCCGCCTTCGCGGCTGCGGTCGCCGACCCGGCGCTGATCGCGGAGTTCGGCATCCGCGCTGAAAGCATGGAGGGGTACCTGTTTCCGGACACCTACCGCTTTCCGCGCGGCTACCCGGCCGACCGCGTGGTGCGCAGCATGGTCGGCAACTTCTTCCGCCGGCTCGCCGAGGTGCGGCCGGACTTCGAGAGCATCGACCCCGCCGAGCTGCACGACACGATCATCCTGGCGTCGATCGTGGAACGCGAGTACCAGCGTCCCGAGGAAGCGGGGCTGATCGCTTCCGTGTTCGTCAACCGCCTGGCCGCCAACGCACGGCTGCAGTCGTGCGCCACCGTCGCCTACGTGCTCACCGAGGTGGAGGGCCGGGAGCATCCGCGCGTGATCACGCACGAGGAGCTGGAGGTCGACTCCCCCTTCAACACCTACAAGCGGCGCCGGCTCCCGCCGGGGCCGATCTCGAATCCGGGGACGGTGGCCCTGCAGGCGGCGTTCTTCCCGGCGGAGAGCGACTACTGGTACTTCGTGCTCAAGGATCCGGACACCGGCGAGCACCACTTCTCCCGCGAGCTCGACGAGCACAACGACGCCAAGTACTTCTATCTGAAGGGCGTGGCCGGCTGAGGGGCACCCGCGTTGCAGCGACGCCCATGAGCCCGTGATTCCCTCCCACCAGATCGCGGAGCTGAACGATCGACTGAGGATCGACGCGGTCGCCGGCGACTACGTACGCCTGCAGCGCCGCGGCCGACGGTTCGTCGGGCTGTGTCCCTTTCATACCGAGAAAACCCCCTCCTTCACCGTCACCCCGGAGCGGAACCTGTTCTACTGCTTCGGCTGCCAGAAGGGCGGTTCGATGCTCGGCCTGGTCATGGAGCTGGAGAAGCTCAGTTTCCCGGAGGCATTCCGGCTGCTTGCCGAGCGTGCCGGCATGCAGGTGGAGGAGGTCGCGGGCTCGGAGGGCAGCGAGCGGCAGAGCTACCTGGAGCTGTACCGGCGCCTGGCCGACAGTTTCCGCCATATCTTGACCCACACCGCCGCAGCCGCGCCGGCCCGCGAGCACTTGGCCAACCGCGGATTCTCGTCCGAGTCGCTCGAACGCTACCGCGTGGGCTATGCGCCGCGCGACCGCTACTGGCTGCTTCGCTTCCTGCGCTCCCACCACTACGGCGACGAGTTCCTGGCCCGTTCCGGGCTGTTCACGAGCACTGCCGGGGAGATGCTGGCGCTGTTCCGCGACCGCATCGTGTTCCCGATCTCCACGCCGCGGGGCGAGGTGGTCGCCTTCGGCGGCCGCGCCATGGGGGACGGACCGAAGTACCTCAACACGCCGGAGACCGCCTACTACCACAAGGGCGAGGTGCTCTACGGCGTGGCAGAGGCGCGGGAACGCATCAAGCACGCTGGCGCCGTGCACGTGGCGGAGGGCTACCTGGACGTGATCGCCCTCGATGCGGCCGGGAGCGCGGCCGTGGCGCCGCTCGGCACCGCCCTGAGCGGAACTCACGCTCGGCTGCTGGCGCGCTACACCACGGACGTGCGCCTGGTGATGGATTCGGATGCGGCCGGAGCGAACGCCACCCGGCGCGCCATCGCCACACTGGAGGACGCGGAGCTCTCCACGTCCGTGGTTCCGCTCCAGGCCGGTCTGGACCCTGCCGATTATATCCAGCAGAATGCAGGCGACCGGTTGCAAACCGCCCTCGCATCCCCTATATTGGCGTTCCAGTATCTTCTCAAACTGGCTACATCTGCGCTTGATCTAAGACAGGCAGACGCGAAGGAACAGGTATTCCGGGAGGTGCTCCCTTATCTCACCCATGTGCGCTCGGAGTTGAAGCGGGAGGCGTTGCTGCACGACGTGGCGGACCTGCTGGAGGTCGGCAGCGACAGCATCGTGCGCGATTACCGCCGGCTTGCGTCGTCGGGAACGGGCCGGCACGACTTCCCGGCGGCGCGGACGGGCGCACCGAGTGGCGGACGTGGCGTCGTCGGGCGCTCGCTGGAGATGACCTACATGCTGGCGGCCGCCGCCAACCGGGACCGGTTCGACCGCGTGCAGCGGCGGCTGCGGTCCGACGACCTGCAGGATCCGATGGCGCACGAGCTGTTCGTCGCGCTTGCCGAGTGCGCCCGGCAGGGCGACGAGTCGCCGGACGGCCTGCTCGGCAGGCTGCAGACCGAGGAGCTGCGCTCGCTGGTCATACGCAATCTCTCGGAGGAGGAGTTCACGGTCAACGCGGATGAAGTGCTGGACGACGGGGCGCGCACGTTGAAGGCTCGCGCACTGGAAGACCGGCGCCGTGACATCGAGGCGCGCATGCGCCGCGCCGAGCGCGGCGGTGACGAGCCGCCCGGCGCGGCGGTCCGGGAGCTGCTTGAGGAGAAGATCTACCTCGATTCGGAGCTGGAGAAACTGAAGAAGGTGAGGGTGGATGTCGGACCTGTTGACTGATCCCGCGGTCGTTCAGCTGCTCGAGTACGCCAGGCAGAAGAAGAGCATCAGCTACGAGGAGGTCAACGACCGCCTCCCCGACCAGTTGGTGAACTCCGACCGGATCGACGAGGTGGCAGCACTGCTGGAGCAGAACGACGTCACGCTGGAGGATGAGGAGGCCGGCGACGACGTTACCGAGGACGACCTGCGGCAGGCCGCCGCGGCGGCGAAGCGCCGCCTGGTCTACAACAACGACCGGGAAACCGCGGTCGACGACCCGATCCGGCTGTACCTGCGGGAGATCGGGAAGGAGAACCTGCTCACCGCCGAACAGGAGGTGATCCTGTCCAAGCGGATGGAGATGGGTGAAAACGTCATCCACCAGGTGATCAAGAGCTGTGGCGCCACGCTGCCGGCGTTCTACCACATCGCCGAGCGCGCACGCTCGACCGAGGATCCGCGGGAGCACAACCGCACCAAGAAGGAGATCTCGGAGCTGATGGCCGACCGCCGCCGGCTCAACGCCTGCTACCGGGAAGCCGTGCAGGAGATGTACCCGCTGCTGAAGGCCTACGTGGAGTACAAGGAGACGCTGGTCGACGAGGAAGGCCTCATCTTCGAGGACGAGCGCCTGTCCGAGTTGCGCGCCCAACTGCAGTCATCGCTGGCCAAGGTGGAGTTGCACCAGGACGAGATCACACTGTTGTCGAACCGGTTGGCGGACGCTGCCCGGCGGCTCGGTTCCCTGCAGCGCAGGAGCGAGCGGATCGAGCGCCGGCTGCGCATCAGCACGCCCCGGGAGCTCCGCTCCGTCAAGCGCAAGCTGTCCCGTTCGGCGGAACGCGCCAAGCTGGAGGCGGCGATCCGCATGCAGGCCGACGGCATCCGCGCGCTGGTGGCCGAGTACGAGCGCCGGCAGTCGGACATTCGTGAAATCGAGGTGGCCTTCGAGCACCGTGCCGACGAGGTGCTGGCGATGCACCGTCGGCTCGAAGAGGGCAAGTACCAGCTCAAGCGCGCCAAGGACCGCCTCATCCAGGCCAATCTCCGGCTGGTGGTCAGCATCGCCAAGAAGTACACCAACCGTGGCCTGCACTTCTTCGACCTCGTGCAGGAGGGGAACATCGGCCTGATCAAGGCGGTGGAGAAGTTCGAGTACCGCAAGGGTTACAAGTTCTCCACGTACGCCACGTGGTGGATCCGGCAGGCGATCACCCGCTCGATCTCCGATCAGGCGCGGACCATCCGCGTACCCGTGCACATGATCGAGCAGATCAACAAGGTGGTGCGCGAGTCGCGGCAGTTGATGCAGGAACTGGGTCGTGAGCCCAGCGACGAGGAGGTGGCCGAGCGGCTGCACTGGTCCGCGGCGCGCATCAAGGCGGTCAAGGGTGTCGCGCGCGAGCCCATCTCGCTGGAGACGCCGATCGGAGAGGAAGAGGATTCGATCCTCGGCGACTTCATCGAGGACAAGGACGTGGAGAACCCGTCCACCACCAGCGCGTTCCGGTTGCTGCAGGAGCAGCTCCAGCAGGTTCTGAGCACGCTTCCGGAGCGCGAGCAGGAGGTCCTGCGCATGCGCTTCGGCCTGGAGGACGGGTACTCCCTCACCCTGGAAGAGGTGGGGCTGCACTTCAACGTGACGCGCGAGCGCATCCGCCAGATCGAGGCGAAGGCGCTCAGGCGCCTGCGCCATCCGAAGCGCAGCATGCGGCTGAAGGACTATCTTGACGAGTGAGGCGACAGGCGCCGATGACGGAGGCGAACATGACGGAGGCAGTACATGACCGGAGGCCCACATGACCGGAGGACGGTGTGAGTAGCGAAGCCGTACCCATCGAGCGGACGAACCACGGGACGTCGGCGGTTCAGGACGCTCTGGACAAACTGCGGGCGCTGCAGGACGTGCTGCACAAGAAGCACGAGATCGAGGCGCAGATCGAGGAACTGCCCAGGTCGCTCGCCACCAAGACCGAGCTGCTCAACCGGCTCAAGCGGACCTACCTGGAGCGCAACGAGGAGCAGGAATCGACCAAGAAGCGGATCGGCGGGCTGCGCGACGATGCGGTTGAATCGGAGCGCATCCGCGAGGAGTACGAGCGCCAGATGGACCAGATCCGCACGCAGCGCGAGTACGAAGCGCTGGACAAGCAGATCCGCGATGCCTCCGAGCGCGAGATGGACTACCGCCGGGCGCTGCAGGAAGAGGAAGAGCGGCTCGACCAGGTGTCCGAGGAGCTGGCCCGCGAAGCGGAGCTGATCGAGCAGCAGGAGGGCGTCGTCCAGGAGGAGGACTCGCGCATGAAGGTCGAGCTGGCCGACCGCGAACAGCGGCTGGCCGCGCTGCAGGCGGAAGAGTCGGGGATCGCCGCCGGTCTGGATGCGGAATTGCTGTTCAAGTTCGAACGGATCGTCCGAATGACCGACGGGTACGGGATCGTCCCGTTGCAGGCACAGGTCTGCACCGGGTGTTACATGACCCTGCCCGCTCACTTCGTCAACCGCGTGCGCCGCGCCGAGGACGTGCTGTTCTGCACGCATGGGCGCATCGTCTTCTACGAGGATGCGCCGGCCGAGGACGAGTCGGAGGTGCAGATCGACGTGTTCGATGACGAGCCCGGCTTCTTCGCGGATGCGGAGGGAGACGAGGAGCTCGAGGACGAGGAGGAGCTGTTCCTGGACCTCGACGTGACCGACGACGACAACGATGAAGACGGCGATGGTCACGATGCCACCGAAGAAGCCGAGGACGACCATGCGTCCGGCGACCACGCGTCCGACGACGCCTGAACCCCTGACGCGGGTCACGGTCCTGCGCCCGCCCGCTGGCCACTCCTGGTATGATCGGCTACCGTGAAGGCGACAGGAGGCGGGCCGGCCATCGCCGCGTCCGGTTCGGGCGTGGAGGAAAGTCCGGGCTCCGAAGAGCAGGGTGCCGGGTAATCCCCGGGCGTCCGCGCCAACGCGCGGGCGACAGACAGTGCAGCAGAGAACAGACCGCCGGGCAACCGTGCCGCAAGGGACGGCGCGTCCGGCAAGGGTGAAACGGTGGGGTAAGAGCCCACCACTCCGGTGGCGACGCCGGAGGTATGGCAAACCTCGCCCGGAGCAAAGCCAAGCAGCGGGTCGGGTTGCTCGCCACGTGAGGGCGGTCCCTCCGGGGATGCCGTCCTCGGGCCCGCGGGTAGGCTGCTCGAGTGCCGCGGCGGCGCCCTCCGGCGCCGCCGCGTGCGCCAGATGAATGATGGCCCGCCCCGGTGGCGGCCGGGACGCGCAGGCGCCCCGGTACGCGTCGGAGTGAACAGAACCCGGCTTACGGGCCCGCCTCCTCTTACTTCCTCCGGGGCGCCGCGATACGGTCCGGCGCCGAGATGGGGATACCAGCCGGCCGGGAGCCGCCGGCGGCGGACAGCGGGACGGCGTCGCGCACTGTTCGTGGTGCTCCTCGTCGTCGGCGTCGTGGTCGCCGGTGTCCTGCTGCGGGCCGATCGCGCGGTCGCGGCCTGGCTCCGGCGTGACCGGGACGTCAACATGCGCGTGCTCGTCGGCGATGGGCGCTACGCAGAGGCGGTGGAGGCCGCGGAGTTGACGCTGGTCAGACGGCCGCTCGACGCGGAGGCGAACCTGATCCGCGGCGTTGCGTCCCTCTACGCGGCGATCGCCGACCTTGGATCACCCGACCCGGGATCGGGCGACCCGGGGTCGGGCGGCGACGGCGCACGCGGCGTGTCCGCCGCGGATAGCCTTTCGACTGCGATCGTGGCGCTGCGCCGGGCGCTGCTGAATTCGCGGATCGCCGTGGCGGAGCCGGCCGCGCAGTACGCGCTCGGCAAAGCCTATTTTCACCGCGGCTATTTCTACTACCACCTTGCGGTGCGCTACCTGGAGGGCTCGCTGGCGCTCGGCTACGACGGGGCGGACACCTACGAGTACCTGGGGCTGGCGTATACGGAGCTCGGCGACCCGCGCGGTCTGGAGTATTTCCGTCATGCGCTGACGCGCCGGCCGTCCGACCTGCTGCATCTGAAGATGGCCACCATGCTGATGGATGAAGGCGACGTGCACGGAGCGCGGCGGAACCTCATCCAGGCGATCGACCTCACCGACGACATCGCGATCGCGCAGCGGGCGCGGTACGAGCTGGGGGCGGTCCACCGTGCGCTCGGCGAACTGCCGCTGGCCGAAGAGCAGTACCGGGCGATCATCGCCGGCGACGCGCGGGCCGCCGATGCCCACTTCTATCTGGGCGAGATCTACTCCCAGCAGGGCGACGCCGACCGGGCGCTCGCGGAGTGGCGCGCCGCGCGGGCGCTGGATCCGAACCACCGCCGCGCGATCGAACGCCTGCGATAGCGCCCACCGCGATAGCGCCCACCGCGATAGCGCCAACCACGACACGGAGGTACACTCTGCCTGATGGCTTTGTTCAACAACTTCTCCTCAGACATCGGCATCGACCTGGGCACCTGCAATACCCTCGTGCACGTCAAGGGGAAGGGCATCGTGCTGACCGAGCCGTCCGTGGTCGCCATCGACCACGAAAGCAAGCAGGTGGTCGCCGTCGGTACCGATGCCAAGCGCATGCTGTGGAAGACGCCGCACACGATCGAGGCGGTGCGCCCGCTGCGTGACGGCGTGATCGCCGACTTCGAGATGACCGAGCAGATGATCCGCCACTTCATCATGCAGGTTGCCCCGCGGCGCTGGTTCGTCAAGCCGCGCATGGTGATCGGCATCCCCGCCGGCGCCACCGAGGTGGAGAAACGGGCGGTGCAGGAGAGCGCCGAGCAGGCCGGCGCGCGCGAAGTGTTCGTGATCGAGGAGTCGATCGCGGCTGCCGTCGGCGCCGATCTGCCGATCATGGAGCCGGCCGGCCACATGATCTGCGACATCGGCGGCGGCACCACGGAAGTTTCGGTCATCTCGCTCGGAGGCATGGTCGTGTCGAATGCCATCCGTATCGGCGGCGACGAGTTCGATGAAGCCATCATCAAGCACGTGCGCACCGTCCACAACCTGGTGATCGGCCTCGAAACGGCCGAGAAGATCAAGATCAAGATCGGCAACGCGGACCCGGACCAGAAGATCGTGCGCATGGAGATCAAGGGCCGCGACGCCATCACCGGCCTCCCGCGCCGGCTGGAGGTGGACTCGATCGAGGTGTGCGAAGCGCTGCAGGAGCCCACGCGCCAGATCCTGGAGGAGATCAAGCGGGCGCTGGGGCGCACGCCGGCGGAGTTGGCCTCCGACATCGTGGAGCGCGGCATCGTCATGACCGGTGGCGGCTCGCTCCTGCGCGGGTTGCCGCGCCTGATCGGTCGGGAGACCGGCGTGCCGGTGATCGTCGCGGAGCAACCTCTGCTGTGCGTTGCGCTCGGGGCCGGCAAGTACTTCGAGACAACCGGGATGAGCCAACGCCGGCAGTACCGGTAAGGATCATGACGGTCCCGGGGAGTTGACCTGAGTACGCGTCCGTGACCGAGGTACGCCCCTTCGTCAGCCGCCGCCGTTCGGGCGTCACCTTCGCGGTTCTGCTGATCAGCTCGCTGCTGCTGGTGGGCTTGAATCCCCCGCCCGGGCACGTGGGGCTGCTGTCACTGGTGCAGGCGGGCATCAGTTCCGGCGTTCGTTGGGTCGCGGATTCGGTCGCCGCGATCGGGGAGCTCGGCCGAAGCAGGGCGGAGTTGCAGGAGTTGCGCGCCGAGCTGCTGAGGATGCAACAGCAGCAACGCGACAACGTACAGCTCAGGGTCGAGAACCGCAACCTGCGCGCGCTGCTCGACCTTCCCCGCGCCGCCGCTCCCACCGTGATTCCGGCGGAGGTGATCGGCCGCGACCCGGGGAGTCTGTTCAAGACGGTGACGATCAATCGCGGCCGCAGGCACGGTGTTCGTGTCGATGCCACGGTGGTCGCCGATGCCGGCGGCATCCAGGCGCTGGTCGGGCGGGTCGAATTTGTCTCATCCCTCACGGCGATGGTGCGGCCGATTCTGGACGCTTCTTCGTACGTCGCCGCACGCCTGCAGCGCATTGAGCGCGACGGGCTGATCGAAGGTGATCCGGCGGGCAACCGGCTGGTCATGCGCTATGTCCCGCGCATCGCCGCGGAGGACCTGGCGATCGATGACCTGGTGATCACCTCGGGCATGCGCAGCCTCTATCCGCGCGGCATCTACATCGGCCGGGTCGTCGAGCACCGTGACGGTGACGATCGGTCGACGATCGAGGTGATCGTGCAGCCGCTGGTCGAGTTCGGCCGCCTGGACTACGTGCTGGTGCTGGATACCGCGGAGTCGGTCGATGGGTGACGTCCGCGTCGTCCTGGCGACGACGGTGCTCGCCGCCGCCGCCTCCCTGCTGAGCTCGACGCTGCTGTCGTGGGTGGCGGTCGCCGGCGTCAAGCCGGACCTTGCCCTGGTGATCGTCGCCCTGATGGCGATGCGCAGGGGCAGCATGCCCGGCCAGATCGCGGGGTTCGCCTCGGGCCTGATTGCGGACACGATCAGCCTGGCCCCGCTGGGGCTCACCGCCATGACCCGCACGGTGGTAGGGTACGTGGTAGGCCGTATGGAAGGCTTGATCAGCGTCGACTGGCTGCTGCTGCCGGCCGCGGTGTCGATCGCCGCCACGGTGCTCAAGGCCGTCACGCTCGCGGCCGTGGGGCTGGCCGTCCCCTGGATCTCCAGCCGCTACGGGATCGGACCTTCCGCGTTCCTGACCAGCTTCCTGATCGAAGCGGGACTGAACGCCGTGGCCGCCCCCGCCATGTACGTGTTGCTCAGCGTGCTGCCGGGCATGCGCGAGCGCGCGTCGAACCAGGTGCGGCGCGTCCGGGTGCGACGTTGAACGGCTCCCACGCCGACGATTCCGCCCCGGTCTCCCGCCTTGCGGCATTGCGCATCGCGCTGCTGTGCGTGCTCGGCGGCCTGGCGCTCTACCTGTTCGTGCTGCAGGTGATCAAGGGCGTCGAGTTCGACGAACTGGCGAAGCAGTTCGCCCAGCGCGAGACCGTGGTGCCGGCGCAGCGCGGAGCGATCTACGACGGATCGTTTACGCGGCCGCTGGTCGCGAATCGGCCGGCGTTCTCCATCGACGTCACCCCCGCGCTGGTGCCGGGCGACCGGGACGACCTGGACGCGCTGCTCGCCTCGCTCGCGGAGGCGCTCGACATCGACCCGGAGTACATGGCCGGGCAGGTGCCCCTGAACGAGAGCCACCTGTTCCAACCGATCGAGGTCCTCTCGGGCGCCGACTTTCCGACCGTGGCCTACCTCGGCGAGCACATCCACCGGTTCCAGGGCGTGTCCTGGCGCAACGAGCCGGTGCGCGACTACAGCGACCTCGGCGCCCTGGCGCACGTGATCGGCTACGTGGGCGAGATCAGCGTCGAGGAGCTCCAGGTCCTGTACAACGACGGATACCGCCAGGGCGACACGATCGGCAAGAGCGGTCTGGAGCAGCGCTATGACGCGCGCCTGCGAGGGACATCGGGGCTGAGCTACCGGACCGTGGACGCGCTCCAGCGGGACCTGGGCACCCGAGAGGGCCGCCCGCCCGTACCGGGCAACGACCTGGTGCTCACCATCGACGCGCGCATCCAGCGCCTGGCCGAGGACGCTCTGGCCGGCCGCATCGGCTCCGTGGTCGTGCTGCGGCCGACCACCGGCGAGATCGTCGCGATGGTCTCCTATCCGTGGTTCGATCCCGGTGCGTTCCGCGGCGGCGGCGGGGTGCAGGCGCTGCGCAGCGCCCTGCAGGATCCGACCCACCCGTTCGTCAACCGGGCGGTGCACGCGATGTACCCGCCGGCATCGGTGTTCAAGCTGATCATGAGCATCGCGGTGCTGGAGGAGCGACCTGTCCCGCCGGAGGAGCAGATCAACTGCACGGGGAAGTTCTTTCTGGGCAGGGGGGACTGGGACGACCACAAGCCGGAGGGGCACGGCTGGGTCGATCTGCGCGAAGGTCTGGCGGAGTCCTGCAACATCTACTACTACACGGTCGGCCACCGGCTTGGAGTGGAGCGCATCGTCCACTACGCGCGGGCGCTGGGCCTGGGCAGGCCCACCGGCATCGAGCTGCCGCGCGAGCAGGCCGGCATCCTGCCCACTCCCGCCTGGAAGCAGCGGCAGCATGGGGAGCCGTGGGTGGGCGGCGACACCATCAACATGTCGATCGGCCAGGGGTTCATCACCGCGACCCCGCTGCAGATCGCCAACGTCGTGGCGGCGATCGCCAATGACGGCGTCGTCTACCGGCCCTACCTGGTGAAGGAGGTGCGTGACGGCGGCGACGGATCGCTGGTCAAGCGAGCGTCGCCGGTACCGCTACTGGAAGTCGACGTGCAGCCGGAGACGTTCGCGTTCGTGCGCGAGGCGATGCGCTACACGGTGACCGACGGCACCCCGGCGGTGGCGATCACCACACCGGCGGTGCAGGCGGCCGGCAAGACGGGCACGGCCCAGACCCGCTCCCTGGATGCCGACGGGCCGGAGCGCAAGCACTCCTGGTTCGCGGCCTTCGCGCCTGCGGACGCGCCGGCGGAGGAGCAGTACGTGGTCGTCGTCATGGCGGAAGCCACCGACTACTGGGAGTGGTGGGCGCCGAAGGCGACCAACGTGCTGCTGCACGGCATGTTCACCGGGCTGGACTACAAGGAGGCGATAGACGACCTGCAGCCCCATACCACCATGTACAACCTGCTGGGCGAGCCCAGGCCGGACGAAGAAGACGAAGAAGAGGGAGAAGGGGACGACGGCGATGCGGAAGCTGCTGGCTGACCGCCGGGGCGGTACGCGACCGTGACCGGCGGCGACGGGGCGCGGGCGGTGCCGCTGCTCGGCGCCACCGCCGCCCTGGTGGCGATCGGCGTCCTGTTCATCTATTCGAGTGGCGTCGACTCCACCGGCGAGTCGGTGTCCCGCGAGTGGATCAAGCAGATCGTCTGGGCGCTGACCGGGTTCGCGCTCCTGGCCGTGGTCGCCGCGGCGGGGCCGGGCTGGCTGCAGGCGGGGGCTCCCGCCTTGTACGCGGGTGGGCTGGTGCTGCTGGCGGCCACCGCCCTGTTCGGCAGGGAGGTGAACGGCGCCCGCGCCTGGATCGGCATCGGCGACTTCGGCGTGCAGCCGTCGGAGTTCGCGAAGCTCACCACCATCCTGTTCCTGGCGTCCTACCTGGCCGGCATCGGCAACGGCATCAAGGAGCTGCCGCGCTTCGCGCTGGGCCTGGCGATCGTGCTGCTGCCGGTCGGGCTGGTGCTGCTGCAGCCCGACATGGGCACGGCGATGGTCTACGTGCCGATCTTCCTGGTGGCAGCGCTGGTTTCAGGAGCGGAGATTCGCCATCTGGCGTTCATCCTGGGCGCGACGGTGGTCACCTTCGCCATGGCGGTGCTGCCGGATCTGAACCCCGAGGGCATCCTGCGCACGGTCGCCACGGCGCTGCTCGACCCGGGCATCGTACGCCTTGCCGCCGTGGCGCTGCTGGCGATCGTCGGCCTGGCGTTCATCGGCTACCGGCTCAGCCGCAGCCGCTGGCTGTACTGGGTCGGCTACCTCACGTCCATCGTACTGGGCGGGGTGTCAGGGGCGGCGCTGGTGCGGTCCGTTCTGAAGCCGTACCAGATCGTCCGCCTGGCGGCGTTCCTGGAGCCGTGGGCGGATCTGCGCGGCGCCGGCTGGAACATCATCCAGTCGAAGACGGCCGTGGGGTCGGGCGGGCTGGCCGGGAAAGGGTATCTGCAGGGCACGCAGAGCCACTATCAGTTCCTGCCCCAGCAGAGCACGGACTTCATCTTCTCCATCCTGGCCGAGGAGTGGGGATTCCGCGGCTCGCTGCTGGTGCTCGGGCTGTTCGCCGTCATCCTGCTGCGATCGATCGCCATATGCCGGCGTGCACGCGACGACTTCGGCGTGGCGATGGCCGCCGGCGTCATCGGCATGTTCGCCACCCACGTGCTGGTCAACATCGGCGTGGCGAGCGGCATCATGCCGATCACCGGCATTCCGCTGACGTTCGTCTCCTACGGCGGTTCCGCTCTGTGGACGGGGCTGCTGGCGGTCGGCATGCTGCTGGCGTTGCTGCGTCCGGGTGCGGGCGGGGCGATGCGTTTCTCGTCACGCTTGACCGCATTCCAGTGGCGGTCGAGCTCCGCCAACGGCAGCTCGCCAAGGGTGGCGCCGGTTTCACGCACGCGCCGCTCCACTTCCTGAAACCGGCGTCGGAATCGCCGGTTTGCGCCGTTCAGCGCCAGCAGCGGATCGACCCGCAGGTGGCGGGACAGGTTGACCACCGCGAACAGAAGGTCGCCCAGCTCCTCTTCGGTGCGTTGCGGCTCGATCCCGGCCGCCTGGTCGACCTCGGCCAGTTCTTCGGCCACCTTCGCGAACACCGGACGGGCGTCGTCCCAGTCGAACCCGACGGTGGCGGCGGCGGACTGCAGGTCGACGGCATGGCGGAGTGGGCTGGGTGACGAGCCGACCGAGTCGAGCGCGGAGGAACGGGGCTCGGGTTCGCGCCTCTCGCTCTGCTTGATCCGCTCCCACTGGCGCAACACTCCGTCGGCATCGGTGGGATAGCCCCCGTCCGTCCGGCCGCCGGCGGGCGGGAACACGTGCGGGTGGCGGCGGCGGAGCTTGTCGACCACGCCGGTTAGCACGTCGGCCACCGCGAAGGAGGACTCCTGTTCCTTCATGCGGGCGATCATCGTCGCGATCAGCACCACGTCGCCCAGTTCCTCGTTCAGGTTGTCATCGTCGCCGGCATCGATCGCCGAGATGGCCTCGAACGCCTCCTCCAGGAGCATGGTCCGCATCGACTGGGGGGTCTGCTCGCGATCCCAGGGACAGCCGTCCGGCGCACGCAGTCGGCAGACGGTCCGGTACAGCTCGGCGAAGGCTGCGCCGGGGCGTTCAGCGTTCGGTGACGGGGTGGACTCCATGGAATTCGCTCCGAGGGCCGCGGGGTGTCGCGACCCGCGCCGGCGTGGTAGGCTTCGGCCTTCACGGTAGCGCATCGCCGCTGCCGGTGCATCCGCTGTCCATGCGCATTGCATCCGTCTCGCTCAAACACCCCTCCCGGCTGGTTACCAATGACGAGATCGTCACGTTGCTGCAGCAGTGCAGCAACGGCGTCGACCCGAAGGTGCTGCGCAAGTACCAGCGGCTGGTGCGCGGGTTGCTGAAACGCACCGGGTCGGTGACGCGCTACGTGCGCGACGTACAGCGGGGCGAGCGCGCCAGCGACCTGGTCAGGGACGCGATACTGCAGGCTCTGGAGCAGGCGGCGATGGCGCCTTCCGACATCGATCTGTTGATCTACTGCGGGGTGGGCAAGGGGTTCCTGGAGCCCGCCAACGCCTATTTCTACGCGCAGGCCACGGGCCTCACCTGTTCGTGCTTCGACATCGCCGATGCCTGCATGAGCTGGATGCGCGCGCTGGAGATCTCGTACCGGTTCCTGCGGTCGGGGACGATCCGCACCGCGATGATCGTCAACGGAGAGTTCAACTACAAGGAGCACGGGTACCCTGAGAACTTCGAGGTGAAGGGTCTCGAGCAGCTCGAATACACGTTCCCGACCTACACCATCGGCGAGGCGGCGACCGCCACCATCGTCACCGCGTCGGACGCCGAGTGGCGCTTCGACTACCACTCCGTGCCTGAGCTGTGCGGTCTGTGCAATATCCCGCTGGACGGGTACGAGGACTTCGTGGAGCTGTCGGACCGGATCGCGCTCAACGGCGTGAACAAGTTCGTGGCGTACGGTCACGAGCTGTTCGCACGGGCGGAGGAGTATCTGCTGCCGCTGGTCCGGCGCACGGTCGGCGACCTGAACGCCCCGCACATCTACTTCCCGCACGCCGCCTCCAGCGTTGCCTACCTGCGCGCCGGCAGGGCCGCGGGAATCCGGAACGGCAAGGTGTACAGCGAGGTGTTCCCGAAGCTGGGCAACCTGGTGTCGGCAAGCATTCCGGCCGCGATGGTCATGGCCGAGGCGGAAGGCCGGCTGAAGCGGGGCGACCGGGTCGTGCTGGTGCCGGCCAGCGCCGGCATGGTGTTCGGCGTCGGTCAGTTCACCTACTGAAGACGGGCAGCCGATTCAGGTCTCCACGGCGGCCAGGGCAGGTCTGCGCTGGTCGGCCGGCTCGTTCAGAAAGACGCGCCAGGAGTCGTACTTCGGGCTCTGCAGACGCAGCAGGATCAGCGGATTCCGGCGCGGCTCCACGGGCTTGCGGATGAGCTGCATGCCGGCCGAACGCGGCGTCCTGCCGCCCTTGCGCGTATTGCAGGGCATGCACGCGGTCACCAGGTTCGACCACGACTCCGTGCCGCCGCGCCAGCGGGGGATCACGTGGTCGATCGTGAGCGCCCGAGCGGCCAGGCGCGTGCCGCAGTACTGGCAGGTGTTGCCGTCGCGGGCGTACACGTTGCGCCGCGTGAGCGCCACCCCCTGGCGCGGGAAGCCGTGGTAGTCGGTCAGCCTGATGACGCGCGGCACCGCGAGCGTCAGCGTCGCCGTGTGGACCCAGTCCAGGTGACCGTCGCCTCGCGCCGCGAGGATGCCGGATTGATCCGTCCAGCGGGCGAAGTCGAACGACTCGTAGCGGCCGCCGTCGGTGGTGACCACCTCTGCGGCCTGCCGCACCAGCAGCACGAAAGCGCGCCGCGCGCTGACCAGGCGCAGGACGGTGTACGAGCTGTTCAGAACCAGCACGCTGCATTCGAGCACCCGGGATTCCTGCCGCCGGGATGCCTGAGCCACGGTTGGGTCCACTACCACGCGCCTAGTGCGGGGTCAAGATTACCGGCCGTCCAGGCTCAGATCGTCTGCGTGGATCCAGCCGAAGTCCCGGTAACTGCCGCGGACGCGAACGTCGTACCAGTCACCGTCCTTCCCCATCGCCATCAGCAGATCGGTCGGCCGCAGGTAGGAGCGCACGGTGGACTCGCGTGTCGGTGCGGCATGCAGGGGCACCGTTCTGCGGGCAGGCCAGAGCACGGTCGGGGCCGGTGGGATGACCGCGGTCGGGTCCATCGGCTCGTGTTCGGCCAGGAACGCCAGCACGCCGCCGGCGATGCCGCGTGCGGCCACGTCCGGCTGGCCGGTCAGGAACGCCCGGTCTGCAGCGTGGGTGAGGTAGCCCATCTCCAGGATCGCCGCCGGCGTGGTGATGGCGATGGCGTGCCGGTACCGGCCGCCGAATGCGTAGTAGCCGCGCATGTTGTACGTCACACCGTTCAGGTCTTCTCGCAACCCGGTGACCGCGCCGTAGTGTTCGCGCAGCAGGGCGCTCAGACGTCGGGACGCGGGGGACGCCCGCCACGGAGGGGCGACCTTGTAGCCGGAGCTGCCGCCCCCGTCGGCGTGGATCGCCACGAAGGCGTCGGCGTCGAACCCCGGGGGCACGGTGGCCGGGAGCAGTACCACCTCGACGCCCTGCTTGCGCAGCAGCTCGGCGGCTGCCGTCGCCACGACTCTGTTGACGTCGACTTCAGCCACGCCGGCGGCGCTGGCGCCGGTCGCCGTGCGTCGATGCTCCAACTCGGGCGGGTACTGGTCGGTGTCCAGGTGCCCGATCTGCAGGGCGACGCGCCAGGGAGCAACCACTCCCCGCAGGGACAGCCCCGGGTAGTCGGGGCGCGCGGGAGCGCGCAACGGTACGAAACGCTCCGGAGCGGCGGGTTCTTCCTGGATGGCCAGGGCGACGGCCGCCGTCACGGCGGCTGCGGCTGCCGCGGCGATCAGGAGACGTACGACCACGGTCATCCGTTGCCACTATACCGCCACACGCCGGGCGTTCCACAATGGAGTCCGCCGGGAACGGCGGGCACGGGCGGTTAGCTCAGTTGGGAGAGCGCCTGGTTTACACCCAGGAGGTCGGCGGTTCAAACCCGTCACCGCCCATCACGACATGAGCACCCATTCCGTGGCCGCGGCACGGCGTTCGCTCCGCGGCTGGTTTCTGTTCGCGGTCGGCGCTGGGGCGGTCGTGCTGGGCGCGGCGCTCGCCGGCCGGGCGCTGCGCACGCCGACCGCGGAGCAGGCGTTCGATCCGGTGACCTGGGCCGACCGGCTGCAGGCGTTCACGACCATCTTCCTCGGCATCTTCATCGAGGCCGTGCCGTTCGTGGCGATCGGCGCACTGCTGTCCGGCGTGATCGAGATGGCGGTGAGCACGCGGACGCTGGCCCGATGGGTGCCGGCGCGGACCGGTGCCGGCGTGCTCGCCGGCGCGGTGCTCGGGATGGTATTCCCGGTCTGTGAGTGCGGAGTCGTGCTGGTCGTCCGCCGGCTGCTGAGCAAGGGACTCCCGCCGCCGGTCGCGATCGCCTTCCTGCTCGGCGCGCCGGTCCTCAACCCGGTCGTGATCGCCAGCACGGCCACGGCGTTCGGATTCGGCTGGATGCTCATCGCCCGCCTGGTGCTCACGCTGGTCGTCGCGGTCGCGGTCGCCGCTGCGTTTCGCCGCGCCGGTCGGGAAGACATCCTGCTGGCCTCCGATGGGGTGAAAGGAGCGGCCTCCCCTGCCGGGAGCGGCCACGCGCACCATCACCATCACGAGCATGATCACGAGCACCATCACGAGCACGATCACGGCCCTCGTGACCGGTCGGCTCCGGAACGCGGGCGCGGCATCGGATCCTTCGCCCGCGACGCCCTGCTGCATGGCTCGGCCGACCTGTTCGACATGGGTCGCTACCTCGTCATCGGGTGCGGCCTGGCCGCCCTCCTGCAGACGGTGATGCCGCAGTCGGTCCTCCTGGACATCGGCCGCGGCGGGGCGGCGTCGGTGGCGACCATGCTGGGGCTCGGCTACCTGCTCTCGGTGTGCTCCTCCGTCGATGCGTTTCTTGCGTTGGCGTTTACCACCACCTTCGCGCCGGCATCGATACTTGCGTTCCTGGTGTTCGGACCGATGGTCGACGTCAAGAGCACCCTGCTGTTCCTGAGCGTCTTCCGCACCAGGGCGGTCGTCTACCTGGTCGCGCTTCCGCTGGTGCTGACGTTCGCGGCCGCACTGATCGTGCACAACCTGGTGCCCTGGGCGTGAGCATGCGCGGGCTTGACCGGCCGCGGCTGCTGGCGGCGGTCGTGCTGTACGGGATCGTCGCGATCCTGCTGCACCGCCTGCTGTCCGGCACGCTGGTCTACTACATCAACCAGCGCTACGCGTGGCTCACCTGGATTGCGGTGACCGGCCTCGGCGCGATGGCGCTGGCGCTGGCGGGAACCGCCTGGCGCGGGGCCCGGCATGCCGGGCGGTCCGGGCACGGCGTGCGCGTGCGCTGGAGCGCCCTGGCGGTGCTCGCGCTTCCGGTGGCCTTCGGGCTGGCGCCGGAGCAGCCGCTGGGCTCGGCGGCACTCGGCAACCGGGAGGTTGCCGTGGCCAGCCTCCCGCCGACCGCCCTGCAGTCGACGCCGGCGGGGAGGGCGACGCGGAGCGCCGCCGCGGAGGCCTTGGGTCGATCGATGCTGGAGTGGCTGGTGGAGTTTCACGTTGAGGATGACCCGGACCGGTTCGCCGGGCAGGAGGCCCGGATCACGGGATTCGTGTCACGCGATTCCGCGCTCCGCCCGGACCAGGTGCGTCTCAGCCGCTTTCTGCTGAGTTGCTGCGTGGCCGACGCGATGGCGATCGCGATCGTTGCCGAGGCCGCGGAGCTCGCCCTGGTGCCCGACGACCAGTGGCTGACGGTCAGGGGCCGCTTCACGGTGGCGGAGATCGGCGGCGAACGGATGCCGATCCTGGTCGCCGTGGACGTGGAGCCGATCGAACCACCGCCGGTTCCCTATCTCTACTACTGACGATGCGGGCCCTGGACCGGCACGCGCTGGTCACGCTTGGCGTGGCCGCGGTCGTCGCGGTCGTGGCGGCGGCCCTCGGGGACCGCGTCGGTCTGCAGGTCGTCTCCATGACGCCGGCGCACGGGGCCGAGCACGTCTCCACGCTGGCGACGATCGAGATCCGGTTCTCGGAGCCGATCGATACCGCCGCGCGTTCGTCGACCCTGGCGATCGAGCCTCCCGTCGAGGGATCGCTGCGCTGGGGCAGCCGCACCGTGCGCTTCGACCCGGATCGCACGCTGTCCGC
Source organism: Spirochaetia bacterium (assembly GCA_965208175.1). Taxonomy (GTDB): domain Bacteria; phylum Spirochaetota; class Spirochaetia; order SZUA-6; family Bin103; genus CATQHW01. Next base: position 436,869 of record CBDBOG010000004.1, read on the forward strand.
GCGCACGCGCTACACGGTGCGGCTCGACCGGTCCGTGCGGGCAGCGTCCGGACGCCGTCTGCGCGGAGCCGTCGAGTGGAGCTTCGACACCGGAGCGCTGCGCATCGCCTACGTGGCCGACGGAGCGGCCGAACGGGCGCGGATCGCCGCCAGAGTCGTGGCCACGACCGCGGGGCAGGCGGCAGGCGGCAGGCCGGAGCCCGGCGACGAGCGGACACTGGCGTCGTTCGAGCGGCCGGTGCGCGACTTTCACCAGTCGCCGGACGGCGGGTCGCTGGTCGTCACGCTGGGCACCGACGTGTTCGCCGCTGATCTCTGGCTGGTCGACTCCGAGGGCGGTCGGCGCGAGCTGCTGGGCTGCGGCGGGGCGGAGTGCAGTGCGGCCCGCTGGGCTCCCGACGGGGAGACCATCGTCTTCTCGAGGCGTCGGCTGCCGTTGCCGCCGCGTCCCTGGCTGCTGGATCCCGCCACCGGCGACCTGTGGCCGCTCATGGACCAGGAAGTGATCGGCTTCGACCCGCGCTGGTCGGACGACGGAGCGTGGGTGGCGTTCGTGTCGCCCGTGGAAGGGGGTTTGCGCGTCGTCAACGTAGCCGATGGCCGGACGGTGCTCGTACCGACGCGGGCCGCGGCTCCGGCGGCGTGGCGCCCCGGAGCGCGTGAGATCCTCACCTCCGACCTGCGCGAAGGCGCAGCAGGCCGGGCCGTGGACCTGCTGATAGCAATCGACCTGGCCGACCTCACGGTGCGACGCGCGCTCGGGCCCGAGCACGGCGCCGACCGCGCGCCGGTGTGGGCGCCGGGCGGCGATCGCTTCGCGTTCATCCGCGCAGCAGTCGTTGGGGAGCAGGTGTGGCTGGCAACCGACGCCGGCGGGCCGCACTTCGAGACCGAGGCGCTGGCCGCCGCGCCGGGACTCACGTACCGGGAGATCGTATTCGCACCGGGTGGCGACCTGCTGGCGGCGCAGAGATCCCGGCTGGGCGTGGCGTTCCCTGAGCCCGAGGTGGTCGTGTTCGATCTCGACGGTCGGGAGCTGGCGGTGATCGCGGGCGCGACGACGCCCCGCTGGCTGCCGTGAAGGCGCGAGCCGCGGCGGACGGCCTCGCGATCCTGTTCGTCGACGGCGACTGCGTACTCTGCCGGCGCCTGTCGCGGATCGTGCTGCAGGGGGACACCGCCGGTCGGCTGCGGGTCGCTCCGCTCGCCGGGGTGACCGCCCGCCGGCTGCTGACTCCTGCGGATCGGGCGCAGGACGACTGGGTCGTGCTGATCGAGGGGCCGCGGACGCTGCGGGCCGCCGACGCCGTGGTACGCACGCTGCAACTGATGGGAGGACGGTTCGGCCTCCTGGCGTCCGGCACCCTGCTGATGCCCCGTCCACTGCGCGCGGCGGTCTACCGGTTCGTCGCCGGCCGCCGCCGCGCGTGGTTCGGGCGGGTGGAGTCGTGTCCTCTGCCGGCGAGCGAACGCCGGCCTGACGCCGTCCTCGACTGAACCGGACCGCGCCGGATGCGGCGTCGGGTCGGCAGTAGGCCGGAGCGGATGCTTGGCCGTATACTCTCGTTCCCAGGGCCGGAGCAGGATCCGGCCGGTGAGAGGAGTTCGCTATGGCGGGTGAGATGCAGGATACCGGTACGTGGACGGTCAAGACCGGGCTGGCTCAGATGCTGAAGGGCGGAGTGATCATGGACGTGGTCACCGCCGACCAGGCCAGGATCGCCGAAGACGCCGGCGCGGTCTCGGTGATGGCGCTCGAACGGGTGCCTGCCGACATCCGCAAGGCCGGCGGCGTGGCGCGCATGGCCGATCCGACCAAGATCGAGGAGATCAAGCGCGCCGTCACGATTCCGGTCATGGCCAAGTGCCGTATCGGCCACTTCGTCGAAGCTCAGGTCCTGCAGTCCCTGGAGATCGACTACATCGACGAGTCCGAGGTCCTGACTCCGGCTGACGAAGACAATCACGTGTGGAAGCACGACTTCACGGTGCCGTTCGTGTGCGGCTGCCGGAACCTGGGTGAGGCGCTGCGGCGCATCCGCGAAGGGGCCGCCATGATCCGCACCAAGGGAGAGGCCGGCACCGGCAACGTGGTCGAGGCGGTGCGCCACGCCCGCACCGTGCTGCAGGCGGTCCGACGGGTGCAGGGCCTGAACGACAGCGAGCTGTCGGCATTCGCGAAGGAGATGCAGGCGCCGTTCGAGCTGGTGGCGCAACTGCGCGCGGACGGATCGCTGCCGGTGGTCAACTTCGCCGCCGGCGGCATCGCCACGCCGGCGGACGCGGCGCTGATGATGCAGCTCGGCGTCGACGGCGTGTTCGTGGGCTCCGGGATCTTCAAGTCCGAGAACCCGCAGCGCATGGCGGAGGCGATCGTCAAGGCGACGACCAACTACGACGATCCGGACATCCTGGCCCAGGTCTCCCGCGGGTTGGGAGAGCCCATGCGCGGGCTGGAGATGGCGGCGATCCCCGCAGGGGAGCAGCTCGCCGTACGCGGCTGGTAGCACATGGCGGTGGGCGTCCTGGCGCTGCAGGGCGACGTCCGTGAGCATCTCCATGCCCTCGCCGCCATCGGCCAGCCGGCCTCGCCGGTGCGTACCGCCGCGCACCTCGCAGCGGTCGACGCGCTGATCATCCCCGGCGGGGAGAGCACGACGATCATCAACCTGCTGCATACGTTCGACTTGGCAAGGCCGCTCTGCGACCGGCTGACCGGCGGCATGCCGGTGTGGGGTACCTGCGCCGGGATGATCGTGCTTGCCGCGGAGGTGCTGGACCCGCGTCCGGAGCCGCTGCGGCTGATGGACATCGCCGTGCGGCGCAACGCGTACGGCCGCCAGGTGGCCAGCTTCGAGGCGTCCCTGGATGTCCGGGAGCTGGGCCCGCCGCCGTTCTGCGGCATCTTCATCCGGGCGCCGGCGGTGGAGCGCGTCGGCTCCGCCGTTCAGGTGATCGCCGCCCTGCCCGACGGGCGTCCGGTGGCCGTGCGCCAGGGCGCCATGCTGGCGACTTCGTTCCATCCGGAGCTCACCGGGGACTACCGGTTCCATCGGTACTTCTGCTCGTTCCACGGTGCTGCGGCCTCCCGGCCCGGCGGTGCGGCGCAGCAGGGACGTGCGGCCGCGGCGCCGGTCGCAGGCCGCGCAAGGCCGGCCGAGAGCCGGCTCCGCTGACGGCGCACATGGCCGACACGCGCACGGGGGCGGCCGAACGGGAGCGGGCGCGGCGAATCCGCGACAACTACGACGCGGTACGGGAGCGCGTGGACGCGGCTGCCGCGCGCGCCGGGCGGGCTGCCGACTCGGTCCGGGTGATGGCGGTGACCAAGAGTTTCCCCGTGGATCACGCCCTGGCCGCGGTCGCCGCCGGACTGGATCTGTTGGGCGAGAACCGGGTGCAGGAGGCGGCCGGCAAGCATGGCGACCGCCCGCGGCCGTACGAGTTGCACCTGGTCGGTCACCTGCAGCGCAACAAGGCCAGGGACGCGGCACGGGTGTTCGACGCGGTGCAGTCGATAGATGCCGTGCACACGGCTGCCGCTCTGGAGCGGCGCTGCGCGGTGCTCGGCCGAACGATGCCGATCCTGCTGGAGCTGAACGCCTCCGGCGAGCCGACCAAGGCCGGCTTTCCGGCTGCGGATGACCTGCTTGCGGCCGCGGAACAGATCGCTGCGGGCTGCCCGCATCTGTCGCTGGCCGGAGTCATGACGATCGGCGCGCATACGGACGACGAGGCGGCGGTGCGCGCCTCGTTCGCGCGGCTGCGGGCGGTCCACGAACGCCTGCTCGGCGACCACCCGGAAGCCCGGGTGTTGTCGATGGGCATGTCGCAGGACTACGAGCTGGCGATCGAGGAAGGCGCGACGCTGATCAGGCTCGGCACGGCGCTGCTCGGGTCGCGGCCCGAGCCATGAGACAACCGGCGATGAGACGTCCGGCCATGAGCCGACTGGCAGCGGCGCTGCTGATCGGAGCCGTGGCCGGCGCGGCGTGGGGCCAGGAACCGGCTGGTGCTGGCGAGGGGGCGGCGGCCCTGCTCGAACCGGTTCCGTACGAACGTTCCGAGTTCCCGGATTGGGCGCACGCGCTGCGCCGCGCCGAGGTGGTGGCGATCGGTTCCCTGCCGCTGACGCTGTTCGGCGTCCGGCTACTGTACGACTATACCCGCTACGTCGCGCACGGCTTTGCCGAAGAGGTGCGGCCGTTCCCGTTCCGGCCGATCGGCGGCGGTGCGACGCTCACGGAGTCGGAGATGCTCGGGATCGTCATCGGCGCGGCGGCGCTGTCGGTCGTGATCGCGCTCATCGACGCCGACATGCGCGCGGCAGCACCTGCCGACCGGCAGGTGCCGTGAGGTCGTCGGAAACGCTCGTCGGTGACGAGCGCTTCGCGGGAGCGCGGCTGGACAGCTATCTGGCGACCGGGTTGCGGCTGTTTCCCCGCAGCCAGGCGCGGGCACGTGTCGACGTGGTCACCGTCAACGGCCGTCCCGCGAAGCTGGCGACGCGCCTGTGCCAGGGCGACCGCGTGGCGGTCAGCTACCGCGACCCGGAGCCGCTGACTGCGGTGGCGGAGGAGATGGAGCTGTCGATCCTCCATGAAGACGGCGACGCCATCGTGCTGGACAAGCCTTCCGGCGTGGTCACCCACCCCGGGGCAGGGAACCGGACCGGCACCCTCCTGAACGGCGTGCTCGGCCACTGCGACCGGCTGCGTGACGCATTTCCGGACGAGCCGGCCAGGCCGGGCGTGGTGCATCGGCTGGACAAGGAGACCTCGGGAGTCATCGTCTTCGCCAAATCGCCGCACGCGCATCTGGCGTTGACCCGCCAGTTCGCCCAGCGGCGCGTGGACAAGCGATACCTGGCGGTGGTCGACGGACGCCCGCCGGAAGCCGGCGGCACCGTGGACCTGCCGATCGGTCGCGACGAACGCGACCGGACCCGGTTCTCGGTGGCCGCCCGGGGCAGGCCGGCGATCACCCGCTACCGGCTGCTCGGCGGACTGGCGGACGGACGTTCGCTCGTGCTCCTGGCCCCGGTGACCGGCCGCACCCACCAGTTGCGCGTGCACCTGGCGGCGCTCGGCTGTCCCGTGGCCGGCGACGTGGTGTACGGGAAGCGGCGCCGGTCGGAGCCGGCGTCGATGCTGCTACACGCGTCAATGCTCCTGCATTCCGCCTCGCTGCGGCTGCGGCTACCGGGCGCGGAGGAGCCCAGTCGGTTCCGGGCTCCGCTGCCGGAGCGGTTCCGGGCGGCGCCGGACGTGGTCGACTGCCTGCGGATGGTCAGTCCCGCAAGTGGACGTTGAACCGGCGCTCGATGCCGATCGTGGTCGGCGGCCCATGGCCCGGAAGCACGACTTCGTGGTCGGCACGGCTGAGCAGCCGCTCGCGGACGGACCGCTGCAGCGTGGCCCGACCTTCCGCCGTCGCCGCGCTGCCGATGGCCCCGGCCGCCAGCGTGTCGCCGGTAAAGATCACCGGTGGCAGCGCATAGCAGACTGAATCTTCGGTGTGACCGGGCGTCGACAGCACCTCGAAGGTGAGCGCGCCGATGCGCAGCGTCTGCCCGCCGGCGACGAGGGTGGTGGGAAGCTCGGCGACGGCAGCGGCGGCGTAGATCTCGGCGCCGAACACTTTCTGGATCGCGCCCGCGCCCGCGCAGTGGCTGGGGTGAGTATGTGTGAGCATTACCGCACTCGGCGGCAGATCGCGCTGCTCGATGTGGCCGACGAGGGCAGCGTTCAGGTAGCCGGGATCGACCAGGACGCTGTAGCCGCCGGCGTCCGGCCCGATCAGGTAACAGGTGGCGAAGCCACCGACCGCGAAATGCGTGGAGATGGTCATCGCGGGTTTCGGGCCGCTCAGCGGCGATGCGCTTCGGCCAGGTTGGAGCCCGGTGTGGCCAGATCCCCCAGGTCCGCCAGCTCCAGATGCGCGTGATAGAGGTTGCAGTCGTCCATCGTGACCTGCCGCAGCGTGCCGCCGATGAAGCGGGACGATGTCAGGTCGCAGCTACCGAAGAGCGTGCGGGAGATGGTCGCGGCCACGAAGTTGCAGCGCTGCACGTCGCAGTCGTCGAAATGGCAGTCGCTGAGTTCGCTGCCCGCCAGGATCACCGCCGCCAGCCGGCAGCCGACGAAGCGGCACTCGGACAGCACCGCGTCGTGCAGGAACACCAGGCTCAGATGGCATCCTTCGAACGACACCCGCTCCAGCGTGGCTCCGACCAGGCGGGTGCCTACCAGGCGTCGCTCGCGGATGTGCCGGTCGCGGACCCGTACCCCGCTCACGTCGACGTGGGTCAGGTCGGCTCCTTCCGCGAAGCGGCGTCGCGCTCGCCGCTGGTATGCCTGCTCGTCCGCGACGTGGGCATGGCAGCTATCCTCGCCGGTGAGCGCCGGCGCCGGGCAGGTGGGTACGGCGCAGGGGGCCGCCTGGGTCATCGCCGTCACCGTATCACGCCTTGCGCGCCCGACGGCCGTTGGGCGACAGTCGCGCGGTGAGCATCATCACGGGACAGGTGCACCGCAGCGGCGGCAGCGTCTACGACGTCGGCGTGGACGGGTCGCTCATACGCTGCCGAATCAAGGGAAAGACCCTGGCGGTCGAAGAGCGCGTCCATGCACCGATCGCCGTGGGCGACTTCCTGGAGATCGAGCCCGATCCCTACGAGGACGCCGCCGGCTGGATCCTGAACCGGCTGGAGCGCACGACGCAGATCGATCGGTGGAGCCGCAAGCACCGCGCGATGCAGGTGCTTGCCGCCAACGTCGACCAGGTGGTCTGCGTGACCGCCCCGCGCTCGCCCCCGTTCCGTCCGCGGTTCATCGACCGCCTGCTCGTGTCCGCCGAGCATGCCGGCGTCGAGTCCCTGATCATTCTCAACAAGGCCGACCTGGGCATTCCCGCGGCGGTGGCTGAACGCATCGCCGACTTCCGGAGGATGGGCTACCGAGTGCTTGCGTGCTCGGCCGTCACCGGTGAGGGAGTGGCGGAGGCGCGGGCGGCACTGGGCTCGGCGTTGACGCTGATGTGCGGTCAGTCGGGGGTGGGAAAATCCAGCTTGTTGAACGCTTGGGATCCCGGCCTGGAGTTGCGCACCGGCGCGGTGTCGCGCAAGTTCGACCGGGGTGTGCACACGACGATCCGTGCCGAGCTGCTGGAGCTCGCCGACGGAGGGCGCCTGATCGACAGTCCCGGCATTCGCGAGCTGGAGCTGGGCGCCATCGAGGCGCGCGACATCCGCCACCGTTTTCGCGACTTCCAGCGCTGGCTGCTGCGCTGCGAGTACAGCGCCTGCCTGTGCGACGGCGAACCGGGCTGCGCGGTGCGCGCGGCGGCGGAGGCGGGCCAGATCCATCCCGACCGCTACGACAGTTACCTGCGGTTGCTGCGGGAAGTGCTCGATCGAGAGCGCGAGCGAGCGCACGCATGACCGGCCCGACACCCCCGGACGAGGGTCCGGCAGGCGGCCAGGCGCGGGCCGTGGAGTTGCTCGGCCTGCCGGGCGTGCTGGCGCAGGTCGCCGAGTACTGTGCGGGAGAGGAAGGACGGCGCCAGGTGCTCGCCAGCCGTGTCTTTGACGACCCGCAGTCGGTGCTGGCCGAACGGGAGCCTGCGGTGGAGCTGCGGCGCCTGCTGGAGTCGGGCTTCCGTGTGCCCGAGATGGACCTGCCGGAGATCGGCGTGTCGCTCGGCCGCCTGCGGCGCGGGGCGCAGTGGCTCGATCCGGCGGAGTTGGCGGCCGTCGGACGGCTTGCGGGCACGGCGGAGTCGATCCGCGGGTCACTCGCCGAGGTCGCCGATCCCGTCGAACGCCCCGCGCTGTACGGCCTGCACGCCGAGCTGCCGGGGCTGCGATCGCTGGCTGCCGAGGTGCGGCGGGTGGTGGGCGCTGACGGGACGGTGCAGGACCACGCCATCCCGGAGCTGGCGCGGGTGAAGCGCGACCTGCGGCGGCTGCAGATGCAGATCGAGACGGCGGCCGGGGAGCTGATGGCCGATCCCGCCCTGCGCGGTTGCTTCAACGGCAGCGTGCCGACCCAGCGCGACGGTCGGACCGTGGTGCCGCTGAAAGCGACTCACCGCGCCCGCGTCCCCGGCGTCGTGCATGAGGTGTCGGCAAGCGGCGCCACGCTCTACGTCGAGCCGCTCCGCGACGTGGAGGCCAACAACGCCGTGGTGGCGGCCCGCGACCGGTACGCGGCCGAGGTGCGCCGCGTCCTCCGCGAGCTGACCGGCGCCGTGGCGCGGGAGCGGCCGTCCCTGGAGCGCGCTGCGGCGGTCACGGCGCGCTTCGACTGCGTGCAGGCACGGGCGCGCTACGCGCGGGCACACGCGGCCGTCGCCGCACCGGTCGGTCCGCTGGCCCTGCACGGAGCTCGCCATCCCGAGCTTGGCGCGGCGGCGGTGCCGCTGGACGTGAGCATGCCGCCCGAGGCGCACATCCTGGTCATCACGGGGCCCAACACGGGCGGCAAGACGGTCTGCCTGAAGACGGTGGGGCTGCTCTGCCTGATGAACCAGGCGGGAATGGAGATCCCGGCCGGTCCGGACTCGACCTTGCCGATCTACCGCGGCATCTACGCCGACATCGGCGACGAGCAGTCGATCGCCACCTCCCTGTCCACCTTTTCCGCGCACGTCGAGCATCTGGCCGCCATCGTCCGGGACGCCACCGCGCGTTCGCTGGTGCTGATCGACGAGCTGGGCACCGGCACCGACCCGGAGGAAGGGATCGCCCTGTCGCGGGCGCTGCTCGACCGGTTCCTGGCCGCGGGTGTGACGGCCATGGCCACGACTCATCACGGGGCGCTGAAGGTGTACGCCTATACCGAGTGCGGCGTCGCCAACGCTTCGATGGAGTTCGACTCGCGCACGCTGCGGCCGACCTACCGGGTCATCGAGGGTATGCCGGGCGAGAGCCACGCGCTGGACATCGCCCGCCGTCACCGGATGCCGGGTGCCGTGATCGAGCGCGCCGCAAAGCTGCTGGACGCCGGGCGTACCGAGGAGGGCCGGATCATCAACGCGCTGACGCGCCGGCAGCGGGAGCAGGAGCGGGAGGAGCGCGAGCTGCGCGAGCGCGCGGCCGCGCTTGCCCGGCGGGAGGCCGAGCTGGAAGCGGACCGTGCGGCGCTCACGCGGCGCGAGCGCGAGCAGCACCGGCGGGCGGCCGGCGATCTGGGCCGCTTTCTGGCCGAGGCGCGCCGCGACGTGGAGCGCGCCATCCGATCGGTGCGCGCGACCGCCCAAGCGGAGGGAGGAGGGGCGGCCGCCTCGGGGGCGGGCGCCTCGGAGGCGGGCGCCTCGGAGGCGGGCGCCTCGGAGGCGCGCGGCGAGCGCGCCCGCCCCGCCGCAGCAGCGGCTGACGCGGCTGCCCGCGCCGCACCGCGGGCGGTCGAGCAACGCCTGCAGGCGGAACGGGATGCGCTGGCGGCGCTGGACGCCGCCGACGGTGCCGCGGCGGACGGTGCTCCGCTGGCGCCCGGCAGCAGCGTGCTCATCCGTCGTACCGGTGCCGCCGGCCGGGTGGTGCGCCGGCACCGGCCGGACCGGTATCCCGACCGCTACGTGGTGCAGACCGACACCATCCGCGGTGAGTTCCGCGCTACCGAGCTGGTCGTGACCGATCCGCACCCTTCTCGCCGTACGAGCGCCCGTGTCGAGCTGGTGAACCGGGCGGAGCCGGTGCTGGAGCTGCACGTCCGCGGCATGCGCGCGGAGGAGGCACTGCAGCAGGTCGAGCGCCAGCTCGACTCCGCGGTCATGCGGGGCATGGCGGAGTTCTCGGTCGTGCACGGCCACGGCCAGGGCGTGCTGCGGCACGCGATCCGGGAGTATCTGCGCGACAGCTCCGCGGTCAGCGACTATCAGGATGCCCCGGCCGACGAGGGTGGACATGGCAAGACGATCGTCCGGCTCCGTCGCTGACGGCACCAACGCCGACGGGACGGCCGGCACGGACGGCGCGCGCAGGGGAACCGACCGCATCGTCATCCGCGGCGCCCGCGAGCACAACCTGAAGGGGGTCGACCTGGACCTGCCGCGCAACCGGCTGATCGTCGTGTCGGGGCCAAGCGGCTCGGGCAAGTCGTCACTCGCGTTCGACACCGTGTTCGCAGAGGGGCAGCGGCGCTACGTCGAGTCCCTGTCGGCGTACGCGCGGCAGTTCCTGGGACGGCTGGACAAGCCGGACGTCGATTTCATCGACGGCCTTTCGCCGGCGATCTCGATCGAGCAACGCACGGCGCAACGCAATCCACGGTCCACGGTCGGCACCGTGACCGAGATCTACGACTACCTGCGGCTCCTGTTCGCCCGCACCGGCCGCCCGCACTGCGCGGAGTGCGGAGCGGCCATCAGCGAGCGGTCGACCGACCAGATCGTCGACGCCATCGCTTCCCTGCCCGCAGGTTCGCGGATCATTCTGCTGGCGCCCGTGGTGCGCGGCCGCAAGGGACAGCACCGTGCCGTGTTCGAGGACGCGGTCAAGGCGGGATTCGTGCGGGTGCGCGTGGACGGCCGCATCCACTCCCTCGACGATGCACCGGAGCTGGACCGGAACACGGCGCACACGATCGAGATCGTGGTCGACCGTCTGATCGGCCGGCCGGACCTGCACCAGCGGGTGGCCGGCTCGGTGGAAACGGCGCTGGAGGTAGGCTCCGGGCGGATGATCGTGCTGCTCGACGGCGACGGCGACGGCGTACCGGTCGAGCAGCGATTCTCGCAGACCAGCTCGTGCGCGGATTGTGGCGCGCCGTTCCCGGAGCTCGAGCCCCGGCTGTTCTCGTTCAACAACCCGCACGGCGCCTGCCCCGACTGCTCCGGGCTGGGCGTCAGCCTCGAATTCGACCGCGACCTGATCGTTCCCGACCCCGGCAAATCCTTCGACGAGGGCGGCATCGCCACGCACAACCCCCGTGCCAAGTGGACCCGGTCCCTGTTCCGGGCGCTCGCCCGGCACTGGGGCTTCCGGCTCGATACCCCGCTGGACGAGTTGCCGCCCGTCGTCCTCGACGCCCTGCTGTTCGGCGCCGGCGACCGCATCCAGGTCGAGCACCGAACCGCCACCAAGGCCAGCTACCGTTACGCGACCACCTATCGGGGCGTGATTCCGGAGCTCAAGCGCCGCTACCTGCAGACCGCGTCCGATCACGTCAAGCGCTGGCTGGAGGGCTTCATGCGCGAGCAGCCCTGCCATGGGTGCGGGGGCCGGCGGCTGCGCCGGGAAGCGCTGGCCGTGGAAGTGGCCGGCCACAGCATCGACCAGGTCACCGCCATGTCCGTGGAGGCAGCGATGGCGTACGTCCGCCGCGTGGCCGAGGAGAGCGGCGGCGACTGGGCCCGAGTGGCGGGGCAGATCGTCAAGGAGATCGGCGACCGCCTGGAGTTCATGGCGAGCGTCGGGCTTTCGTACCTGAGCCTGGACCGCCGCGCGTCCACGCTGTCCGGCGGCGAGGCGCAGCGCATTCGCCTGGCCACGCAGATCGGCTCGGCGCTCGTCGGAGTGCTCTACGTGCTGGACGAGCCGACCATCGGCCTGCACCAGCGGGACAATGACCGCCTGCTGCGCACGCTGTTCCGCCTTCGCGATCGCGGCAACACCCTGCTGGTGGTGGAACACGACGAGCAGACGCTGCGCAGCGCCGACTATCTGGTCGATCTCGGCCCCGGCGCCGGCGAACACGGCGGCCGGGTGGTGGCGTGCGGGGTGCCGAGCGCGGTGCAGGAGCACGACCGGTCCGTGACCGGACGCTACCTCGCGGGGCGGGAGGCGATTCCCACGCCGCCGCAACGACGGCGGCCGACAGGCGGCCTGACCCTGTGCGGCGCAGCCGCCAACAACCTGCGCGACCTGGACGTACGGCTGCCGCTGGGAACGCTGACCGTGGTCACCGGCGTCTCCGGGTCGGGCAAGTCGACGCTGGTGTCCGACCTGCTGGGGCCCGCACTGCGGGCGGCCCTGGACGACCGGCGGCTGCCACCGGGACTCGCTGGCGTCGAAGGCTGCGAGCACATCGACAAGGTCATCGAGATTGACCAGGCGCCGATCGGCCGTACGCCGCGGTCCAATCCGGCCACGTACGTCGGGCTCTTCACGCCGATCCGGGAACTGTTCGCCGCCCTGCCGGAAGCGCGTGCACTCGGCTACCGGCCGGGCCGGTTCTCCTTCAACGTCGCCGGCGGCCGCTGCGAGAACTGCGCCGGCGACGGCCAGATCAAGATCGAGATGCACTTCCTTCCCGACGTGTTCGTGACCTGCGACGTCTGCGGAGGGCGCCGGTACAACCGCGAGACCCTGGCGATCCGCTACAAGGGGCGGAACATCGACGAGGTGCTGCGGATGTCGGTCACCGAGGCGGCCGAGTTCTTCACGCACGTCCCGCAGGTGGCGCGCCGGCTCGGCACGCTGCAGGACGTGGGCCTGGGGTACCTGCGGCTCGGCCAGTCGGCGCTGACCCTGTCCGGGGGCGAGGCGCAGCGCGTGAAGCTGTCCCTGGAGCTCTCGCGGCGGGACACCGGCCGCACCGTGTATCTCCTCGACGAGCCGACCACCGGGCTCCACTTCGTCGACGTGCGCCAGCTCCTGTCCGTCTTGCAGCGGCTGGTCGACAAGGGCAATACCGTCGTGGTCATCGAGCATCACCTTGACGTGATCAAGCAGGCCGACCACGTGATCGACCTCGGCCCGGAAGGAGGCAGTAACGGCGGTGGCCTGGTTGCGACGGGGACTCCGGAGGACGTGGCCGGACACGAAGCCAGCCACACCGGCCGCTACCTGCGGGAGGTGCTGTGAACGTTCGCCGCACGTTGGCGGTCCTGCTGGCAGTGGCTGCGGCGGCGGCGGTCGCCCAGAGCCCGCCGCCAACCAGCGACGATCCGCTGTTCGCCGAGACCCTGCCGATCGATATCGACACGGCCCGCGCCGCGGAGCTTGCCGCGTGGCTGCGTCAGCTCGGTCTGCCGGACGGCGGTGACCGGGCCGTCCGGCAGCAGCGGCTGCGCGAGCACTACGGGCTGCCGAGTCCGGAAGAAGCGTCCGTGGAGGAAACGGTCAGCGAGATCTCGGTGGAGTCGGCGCGCTCCGCCCGCTACCGTTCCGACGAGATCGGCCACACGACGCTGGTGCTGGAGGGCGAGGTCGTCGTCACCGCCGTGGACCGGGACACCGGTGCGCGTCATCGGATCCAGGCCGACCGGATCACGTACCACGACGAGCGCAACAGTCTCACCGCATCGGGTTCCGTGGAGTACACGATGACGACCGACGACGGCTCGGAGGTGTTCCGCGGGGAGAGCCTGTCCGTCGATACCGAGCGATGGGAGGGGATCTTCTACGACGGATCGAGCCAGGTCGATCAAGCCGTGGCGGAGCAGGCGGCCGATCAGGACGTGACCTTCACCTATTCCGGGAAGGCGATCACGCGGCGGGCCGACGATACGGTGGTGATGGAGCAGGCGACCGTCACCTCGTCCGACGATCCCGACGACCCCGATTACCGGATCGAAGCGGAGCGGCTGTGGATCCTGGCGCCCGAGGAGTGGGCGGTCAGCAACGGGTTCCTGCACGTAGGCGAGGTGCCGGTGCTGTATCTGCCGTACTTTCTCCGCCCGGGAGGCAGGCTGTTGTTTCACCCGGCGGTCGGGCAGCGCAGCCGCGAGGGCCTCTACCTGCAGACGACCACCTACCTGACCGGGCGCAAACCGGCCGATGACGTCTCGGTGTCGTTTCTGCAGCGCAACGCGGGCGAGACCGGCTACGCCGACGAGCGCCGCGGCCTGTTCCTGCTGCCGATCCGCGCGGCAGCGGATGCGGCGGACGCCGACGTGCTGGCGCTGATGGTCGACGTCTACAGCCGCCTCGGCATCTTTGGCGGGGTGCAGGGGCGATTCGGCGGGCTGTCGCTGTTCGGGGGCGTCGCCGCGTCCCGCGCGCTGGTCGCGGACGCTCGTTCGGGTGTCGGCCACACGCCGTACCTGCGCGGAGCGGACGGCGAGCTGGTCTCGCACTGGGACACCACCACGATCCTGGGAGCCCGAGTTCCGTTGCGCTACGGGCTGGAGACGGAAGTCACGCTCCGCGGCACGCTCGGATCGGTGCAGGGCAGCTTCGAGCTGTTTTCCGATCCGGGCTTCACCACGGACTTCCTGAGTCGGGCTCACGACCTGCCGACCGGGGGACTGCTGGGCCTGCCGCAGGGTCCGTTGATCCCCCCGCCCCCGCGCGACCGGCTGGAGTGGCGGCTCGGAGGCGACCTGTCTCTGCATCCGCTGCTCGCGACCCCGGCGTTGCGGACGCTGACGTTTCCCACGCTCTCGGCAAGCTGGCTCTGGGGCAGCCGCACCGAGCCGCCGTCGGCCGGAGTGCCATCGGCGCTGGACCGGCTGCAGGCAGCGTCGCCTACCCGCCGTTTCTACTATCCCGAGACGCTCACGCTGCCGGCGGTCGCGGCGGTCGCCTCCGGGTCGCTGTTCCGCTGGGCAGCCGATGGTGGCTTGCTCGCCGCCGAGGTCGGCTACTCGCTGCGTCCGGTCGTGTCCGTCGATCACCGCTTCGATGACGGGCCGGTCGCCACGCGCGATCAGGTCGATCTGGACATCCTCCACACGCGCGTCGATACGCGCGCCAACGGACAGATCAGCTACACCGTCTCTGCACTCGACCGCATCGTCGGACTGAGCGGCGCGCTTGTCGAGACGGCCAGCTACCAGGTGCACGCCCGACAGGCGGACGGCATCGATCCGGAACTCGCCGAGCAGTTGACCCAGTCGGACCTGAGCCGGACCAGCGCACGGTTGCGGCTGAACAACACGCTCAGCCTGCGGCCGCTGCGGTCCGTGCCAGCGTGGTCGGGATCAAGCCTCTCGTACGGACTGGGTCTGCTGCTGCACGATGTGCATCTGGATCCAGACACCGGCGATCCACTGGTGCGGGGCCCGGCGTGGGATCGGGACAGGGTCCTTGCTCACCGAGCCGGGACAGACGCGGCGTTCGCGGTCACCGGCATCCGCGCCCGCGTGGGCGCAGGAGTCGACCTGCCGCCACGCCCGCTGGCCGCCGACGGCCGCGTGGAAGCGGATGCCGGGGCGTTCTCCATGGCGGTGCGTGGCGGCGTTGCCGAGCAGGCGGACGGAGCCGACGCCGGGCAGCTCAAGCCGACCCCGATAGATGGACGGGGGAGCGTGCGCATCAACTCGAGCGCGTCGGTGAGCCAGTCGTTCCGGCTGGATGAGCAACAGCGCCTGGAGCGCCTCCGGACCCAGGCGAATGCCTACGGGGTGACCGGTACGGTGACCGCGGCGGTACGTGAGCCGCTCGATCCCTTCGGCGATCCCCTTCCCGACGGCCAGCCGGGCCTGCGGGCGACGCAAGTGGCGGTCGGATACCGGCTGGACACGGGGACGATCGCGCTCTGGAAGAACCGGATACGGCTGGATGCCGGCGTGCGGACGCAGCTCGCCGTCGACCCGGAGGCGTTCGTGCGCGACAACTCGCTCTCGTTCGATCTGCGGCTGGGCGTCCGGATTCACCGGTTCCTCGACCTCTCCTTCAGGTCGAGCTCGGTCAATCGTCACCTGTACCGGTACCTGCCCGACACGGCCGAACAGGCCGGCGACCGGTGGGTCAACCCGATCGTGGATCTGGCGCGGTCGTTCAACTTCCTGAATTCCGAAGACCGGATCGCCTCGGCGTTCAAGCTGGAGTCGCTGCGCATCGAGGCGCTGCACCGGTTGGGCGACTGGAACCTGTCGCTGGCCTACCAGGGCCGGCCGGAACAGCACGTGGAGTACAACCCCGAGACCGACCGGGAAGAGCCGCGCATCGTCTGGACGCCGGCCCTCTCGGTGGAAGTCCGATGGCTGCCGATCCCGGAGCTGTACTCGGTCTTCCGCATCGATCGCCAGGGTCTCGACATCGAGGATCGCTGAGACTACGATCGCGGCCGTCGCGATATGGGGAAGCCGCTCGCGGTCGTCCTGGACGATGCCGGTGTCCTGAGTGACGTGTGCGGAGCCAACGACCGGAATCTGCGGGTTCTCGAGGAGCTGTTGAGCAGCCCGGTCTACTCGCAGGGCAACCGCATCATGCTGGCTACCGACGATTCAGCGACCCGCAAGACCTTCGCGGCACTGCTCGGCGAGTTGCGTGACCGCGCACGGCTGGGGCTTGAACCGGGGCCGGAGGTGATCCGCTCGATCTACCGGCGCATGGAGGAACCTTCCGCCATAGCCGGTACGGACCGGCACCTGTCGATCCCGAAGGGGTTGCGCCAGGTCGCGCCGCGCGGCGCCAACCAGATGCGCTACCTGGACCTGATGGCCAAGCGTGACCTGGTGATCGCGGTCGGCCCCGCCGGCACCGGCAAGACCTATCTGGCGGTGGCCGACGCCCTGCGCGCGGTTGGCAGCCGGCAACTGCGCCGGATGATCATCACCCGGCCGGTGGTGGAGGCCGGCGAGAGCCTGGGCTACCTGCCGGGCGACCTGGAGCACAAGATCGAGCCGTACCTCCGCCCCCTGTACGACGCGATGCAGGCGCTGCTGCCCACCGACGTGCTGCGCCGCATGGAGCAGGCCGGCACCATTGAGGTGGCGCCGCTGGCCTACATGCGCGGACGTACGCTGGCGGACGCCTACGTCATCCTCGACGAGGCGCAGAACACCACCCGTGAGCAGATGAAGATGTTCCTGACGCGCATGGGCGAGGGTTCGCGCATTGTGATCACCGGAGACATCACCCAGATCGACCTGCCCCGCCGCCGTGACAGTGGGCTGCTGCAGATCACGGAGCTCTTGGCACACGTCGGAGAAATTGGTTTTATTTACTTCGATAGGGAAGACGTGGTACGTCATCCACTGGTGCGCAAGATCGTGCAAGCCTACGAGACCGCGCCGGCCGATGCGGACCAGCGCCCGTCGTGATGCCAGCGTCCTGATGATGGAAGATCCCGAGCAACCTCCGAGTACCGGCCCGCCGGCCACCCTTGGCAGCGCCCGCGACCCGCGCGCCCTGCCCGTTGAGCCCGGGCCCGTTGAGCCCGGCCCCGTGGAGTCCGGGCGCGTGGAGTCCGGGCGCGTGGAGCTCGGCGTGGCCGCCCATGTGCGCGCTCCCGCCGGCGGCGACCGGGCAGCGCTGGTTCGTTTCGCCGAGGGCGCGCTGGACGCGCTCGGCCGAAGCTCGGCCGAGCTGTCGGTCCTGTTGTGCGACGACGGGTTCATGCGCGACCTGAATCTGCGCTTCCGCGGAATCGACGCGCCGACCGACGTGCTGTCCTTCGAACAGGACTTGACCGTCGGCCACGGCTCGATGCTGGGCGACTCGATACTGGGCGACGTGGTGATCTCGCTCGACACCGCCCGACGGCAGGCGCGGCGCCGCAACCTTTCCGAGGCGACCGAGATTCGCGAGTTGCTGCTGCACGGCATCCTGCACCTGCTGGGCCGGGACCACGGTGACGGCGACATCGCGGACGAGCCGATGCTGCAGGAGCAGCGTCGGCTCCTGGAGTCTCTGCCATGGGCATCCTGCGCCGCCTCATGAGCATCCTGGACCGGCTTCTCCGCAAGCCGTCGGACGAGGAGCGCAGGCTCGACGATCTCGGCCCGCACGCGCGGGAGATGATCGACGGCGTGGTGCAGCTCTCCTCGACGACCGTCAAGGACATCATGGTGCCGCGACCGGACGTGGTGTTCGTGTCCGTCGATGCCACGCCGGAGGAGCTGATGGAAACCATCACGGAGAGCGGCCACTCCCGGCTGCCGGTGTACCACAAGACCGTCGACGACGTGATCGGCGTGCTGTACGCGAAGGATCTGCTGGGCCAGATCGTCGGCAACGGCCGGAATGACGACAGGGTAATGAACGACGACAGTGTCGTGAATGACGACAGTGTCGTGAATGCCGGCAAGGCGATGCGCAAGCCCTATTTCGTGCCGGAAAGCAAGCGCGTCGACGAGTTGCTGCACGAGTTCCAGCGTCGCAGGGTCCATCTTGCGATCGTCACGGACGAGTACGGCGGAACCTCCGGAATCGCCTGCATGGAGGACGTGCTGGAGGAGATCGTCGGTGACATACAGGACGAGTTCGACAATGAGAGCGAGGAGGTCCTCAAGCTGGGGGCCGGGGTCTACCTGTGCGACGCGCGGGTGAGCCTGGACGAGCTCGAAGACCACGGCCTGGCGCTGGAGTTGCCGGTCGACGAGTTCAATACGCTTGGCGGGTTCGTCTTCGACCTGTTCGGGAAGATTCCGGTGATCTACGAAACCAAGCGGTACGGCGAGGCCGATTTCGTGATCCAGGGGATGGACGGGCGTCGCATCACGCGGGTGAAGATCGTCCTGCGCAGCGACCCGGAGGACGAATCGCAGCAGGATCGCTCCGCGTGAGCGACGGCGCGGCATCCCGCGTGCCCGCGGCATCCCGGATGCTCGGCCTGGACGACCTGGACCTGCGCCAGCGAACGGTCCTGATGCGGGTGGACTTCAACGTCCCGCTGGCCGACGGGCGGGTCGCCGACGACGCGCGTATCCGCGCTACGCTGCCGACCATCCGGGCCGTGCTGGATCAGCACGGCTCGCGGCTGGTCCTGTTGAGCCACCTGGGCCGACCGGCAGGCAGCCGCCAGGAGCGGCTGCGCATGGCGCCGGTGGCGCAGCGGCTCGGCGAGCTGCTGACGGGCCCCGTGCACGCGGCCGACGACTGCGTGGGGAACGGGGTGGAGCGGGCGGCCGCCCGGCTTCGCGCGGGCGAGGTCATGATGCTCGAGAACGTCCGCTTCCATCCCGGCGAGGAAGCCAACGACGACGGCTTCGCGACGCGTCTGGCGCGGCTCGGAGAAGTCTACGTCAACGACGCGTTCGGCGCCGCGCACCGCGCACACGCCTCGACCGTCGGGGTCCCGGACCTCATGCCGGCAGATGCGAAGGGCGCGGGACTGCTGATGCAGCGTGAGGTGGAAGAACTGAGCAGCCTGCTGACGTATCCGGCCACCCCCTTCGTGCTTGCGGTGGGTGGCGCCAAGGTGTCCTCCAAGGTCGACGTCCTGCGCAGTCTCCTGGAGCAGGTGGACGCCATCCTGATCGGCGGCGGCATGGCCTATACGTTCCTCGCCGCTCAGGGCGTGACCGTAGGCGCGTCGCTCATGGAGGAGGATGCGGTCGGCACCGCCCGCGAGATCCTCGAAGCCGCTGCGTCGCGGGGTGTGCCGGTGCTCCTGCCGGCGGATCACGTGGCTGCCGCGCCGCCGATCGACGCTGGCGCGGCGGCACGCGACGCAGTTCCGGTCGCCACCCGCGACATTCCGGACGGGTTGGCCGGCGTGGACATCGGCCCGCGGACCGCGCGCGCGTTCCGTGACCGGATCGCCACCGCCGGGACCGTCCTCTGGAACGGCCCGATGGGCGTAACCGAGATCGACCGGTTCCGGCGCGGCACGCTGGCGGTCGCCCAGGCCGTCGTCGACAGCCCCGCGCACACCGTGGTCGGCGGCGGCGACTCGGTGGCCGCCCTGCAGGCCCTTGGCATCGACGCCGGCATCGATCACGTCTCGACCGGCGGCGGCGCGTCGCTGGAACTGCTCGAAGGCCGTATCCTGCCGGGCGTGGCGGCGCTCCATGGATGACTCCGGCCGGTCCGCCGCTGGCGAACGCGGCGTGCTGATCACCGGCAACTGGAAGATGAACCTTCTGCGCGCATCCGCGCGGGAGCTGGCGGCCGCGGTGGTGCGGGAACTCGACACCGGCGGGCGCGCCCCGCCCGGCGTGCGCGTCGCGGTGGCGCCGCCGTACACGGCGCTCGACGTGGTGCGCGACGCGATACGCGGATCGGGCGTGCTGCTGGCCGCACAGGACGTGGCGGCCACCGCCGAAGGGGCTTACACCGGCGAAGTGGCGGCGGCGATGCTGGCCGACGCCGGTGTGGGGCTGGTCATCGTCGGCCACTCGGAGCGTCGGCACGGCCTGGGCGACACCGACGACATGGTGCTGGAGAAGGTTCGGCGCGCCTGCGAGGCGGGCCTGGATGTCACCCTGTGCGTGGGCGAGACTTCAGACGAGCGCGACGCCGGGCGCGCGGAGGAGATCGTCGCGCGGCAGGTGCGTGCGGTGGTCCCGCAGGTGGACCTCGGCCGGACGTCGCTGCAGGTGGCCTACGAGCCGGTCTGGGCCATCGGCACCGGCCGCACCGCCACCCCGGAGGATGCGCGCGCCATGCATGCCCACATCCGCGCGACGGTGGCCGCGGCAGCCGGCGCGGAGGCCGCGGCGGGGCTGATCATCCAGTACGGCGGCTCGGTGAAACCGGACAACGCCGCGGCGCTGCTTGCGCAGGACGGCGTCGACGGCCTGCTGGTCGGTGGCGCGTCGCTGGAGGCGGCTTCGTTCGCGGCGATAGTGCCCCTTTAGCGGCCCTGCCCTTATAATGGATGCGGAATGGCGCTCGCCGGAATAATCATACTGGTCGTTTTCATCATCAGCGCGGTGTTGCTGGTCCTGATCGTCCTCATCCAGGACGACCAGGGCGGCGGCATCGGCGGCATGTTCGGTGGCGGGGAGAGTTCCTCGCCGTTCGGTTCCCGGACCGGCAACGTGCTGACGAAGTTCACGTCGATACTGGGAGCCGTGTTCCTGGTCGCCGCGTTCGCGCTGGCGTGGCTGAACCGCACGCCCGACCAGGGGGCCTTTCTGGAACGGGCGCAGCAGACACTGCAGGAGGAGGAGGGCCAGTGGTGGGTGCGGCCGGCTCAGGCTCCCGCCGTGACCGATGCTCCGCAGACCGAAGGGACCGGCGACGCTTCCGGGCAGGCGGACGCCGCCGAAGGTGAAGGTGCGGGCGGGACCGTCGGGCAGGCGGACGCCACCGACGCGGGCGCAGGAGGCACCGCCAGCGGGGGTGCGGCGGGCCAGTGAAGGCGCTCCTGATCGTCCTGGCGGTGGCCGCCGTGGTCGCCGTCGGGTTCCTGGTCTTTCAGCACGACATGGCGGCGATCGAGGTCAAGGCCGAGCCGATCGGGCTGGGCAAGCACGTCACCAACGCCGTGCTGACCTCGTTCGTGCTGTCGGCGGCGCTGGTGATCTTCGCCTTCTTCTTCGGGCGGCGCCTCAAGGAGCGGCCGGGCGGTCTGCAGAACGTGGTGGAGGGCCTCATCGAGGGCCTGGACAACCTGGTGAAGGACGCCGCCCCGAAGCGCTGGGCGGAGACGTTCTTCCCGATCGTCGCTACCATCTTCCTGTACTTGGTCGTCGTCAACATGTTCAGCCTGCTCACCCCGTTCCTGGGGGCGATCGGGCCCGCCCACTCGCATTACAAGGGCGCCGATCCCGAGGCCACGGGGTTCGCCGGCATCCCGAGCGTGCAGCTGATCGGCGGCGACTTCGAGGACCTGCAGCCGCTGCACCCTGACGAGCACCACGACGGGCACCTCGACCGCGTGGTGATCGTGCCGTTCCTGCGCGCTCCCTCGTCCGATCTCAACCTGACCTTGGCGCTGGCCCTGATCACGGTGATCCTGACCCAGTGGTTCGGGCTGCGCGCGCACGGCGCGCGCTACCTGTCGAACTTCCTGCCCCTGGGCGGCCTGCGTCGCAAGGGCTTCACCACCTGGGCGATCGAGCTGTTCGTGGGCGTGCTGGAGGGGATCAGCGAGCTGGCGCGGATCGTCTCCTTCTCCTTCCGGCTGTTCGGCAACGTGTTCGCCGGGGAGGTGGTGCTGATCGTGATCTCCAGCCTGGTGCCGCTGGGCCTGTTGGTCGTGTTCTTCGGCCTGGAGATCTTCGTGGGCCTGATCCAGGCGATCGTCTTCTTCCTGCTGGCCCTGGTGTTCTTCTCGGTCGCCGCCGGCGAGCACGAGCACTGATCGGCGTCCACGCGGCGTCGCACAGGACCGTGGCTCGCCTGCTTGGCGGCGCGGGGCTTGTCTGGTAATTTCCGCACCCATGGAGCTCACAGCAGAGACATTCAAGTTGCTGGCCGCCGCGCTGGCCATCGGCATCGGCGCGCTCGGCCCCGGCATCGGTATCGGCCTCACCGCACTCGGCGCACTGCAGTCGCTGGGCCGCAACCCGGAGGCGCAGGGGATGATCCGTACCAACATGCTGGTCGGCATGGCCTTCGCGGAATCCGTGGCGATCTACGCCCTGGTCATCGCGCTCATCATCCTGTTCGTGCTCTAGCGATGCCCCGGTTGGATTCGTAGGCGATGGAAGCGCTCGGAGTCTCGGTGATCGGACTGGCCGCCTATGCGGCCAACTTCATCATCCTGGTCGTGCTCCTGCGGCTGTTCCTGTACAAGCCGGTGAAGGGGATGCTGGCCCGCCGCCAGCAGAGGATCGCGGACGGGCTGGAAGCGGCCGATCGGGCCCAGAACGAAGCGGAAGGCCAGCGCGCCGCCTTCGAGCGCGAGCTGGCAGCCGCCCGAGAGGAGGCGCAGCAGGAGGCGCGCGCGGCCGCGGAGGCCACCGAGCGCATGCGCGGCGATGTGCTGCAGGCGGCCCGCGATGAGGCGGAGGAGATCAAGGCACGCGCCCGCGAGGAAGCCGAGCGCGAGCGCCAGCAGGTGGCGGCCGACCTGCAGCGCGAAGCCGGGGAGCTGGCGCTG
Source organism: Spirochaetia bacterium (assembly GCA_965208175.1). GTDB lineage: Bacteria > Spirochaetota > Spirochaetia > SZUA-6 > Bin103 > CATQHW01. The sequence continues at coordinate 459,476 of CBDBOG010000004.1, forward strand.
CTGATCGCCCGCAAGGTGATCGCCGACGCGGTCGACCCGGCCGCGCACCGGGCGCTGGTCGACCGCGCGCTGGCCGACATCGGTAGGATGCGTGAGCCCCGGTGAGCTTGCGCAGAAGTACGCGACCGCGTGCTTCGGCATCGCCTTGGAGGAGTGGCTCGGATCGCTGCGCGCGATGAGCGCGGCGCTGGCCGCCGACGGCTCGCTGGCCGGCGCGCTCGACGATCGCAGCGCGCCGTTCGCCGACCGGCAGCGGCGCATGGAGCGGTTGATCCCGGCCGATGCGCCGGCGGCGGTTCGGCGCTTCTGCGGCACGCTGTTGACCAACGGCGACGTGGCGCTGCTGCCGCGCGTGCTGGCCGACCTGGAGCGGATGGCCGCGGCCGGACCGCTCGCGCAGACGGCCACGGTGGCGAGCGCCGTGGAGCTGGATGCCGCCGCGCGCCAGCAGGTGGAAGGATCGGTCCGGGATCGATATGGACCGGAGGTGCAGGTGCGCTTCGAGGTCGACCCGGAGCTGATCGGTGGGCTCGTGATCCGCGTCGGCGATGAGGTGATCGACGGGAGCGTGGCATCCAGGCTGCGCGAGCTCGACAGCACCCTGCGGCGGGCCACCTGAAGGACAGACCGACCGGAACGGGGGTTGAGTGAACCGATGGCGATGAAAGTCGATGAGATAACGCAGCAACTGCGCAGCCAGATCGAGGGATGGCAGCCGCCGCTGGAGCGGCGCGAGATCGGCACGGTGATGAGCGTCGGTGACGGCATCGCTCGCATCTCCGGCCTCAGCGGCGTGATGGCGACCGAGCTGCTGGAGTTCCCGCAGGGGGTGGCCGGCATCGCCCTGAACCTGGAGCGGGACGCGGTCGGGGCGGTGATCATGGGCCCCTACGACCACATCGAGGAAGGGGACACGGTCAAGAGCACCGGCCAGATCGCCTCCGTGCCGGTGGGCGACGAGCTGATCGGCCGCGTGATCGACGCGGTCGGCGCGCCGATCGACGGCAAGGGCGATCTGCACCTGTCCGAGCGCTATCCGATCGAGCGCATCGCTCCCGGCGTGATCGAGCGCGACAACGTGGACACGCCGGTGCAGACCGGCATCAAGGCGATCGACGCCATGGTGCCGATCGGCCGCGGCCAGCGCGAGCTGATCATCGGCGACCGCCAGACCGGCAAGACCGCGATCGCCATCGACACCATCCTCAACCAGCGCGGCGGCGACCTGATCTGCATCTACGTGGCGATCGGCCAGCGGCAGGGGCAGATCGCGCAGGTGGTGGCGACGCTGGCCGACCGCGGCGCCCTGGAGCACACCGTGGTGGTGGTGGCGTCGGCGTCGGAGCCCGCGCCGCTGCAGTACATCGCCCCGTACGCCGGCTGCGCGATCGGCGAGTACTTCATGGAGCAGGGCCGTGACGCGCTGGTGATCTACGACGACCTGAGCAAGCACGCCTGGGCGTATCGGCAGGTGTCGCTGCTGCTGCGCCGGCCGCCGGGCCGCGAGGCCTACCCCGGCGACGTGTTCTACCTGCACTCGCGCCTGCTGGAGCGGGCGGCACGCCTGTCCGAGGCGCGCGGCGGCGGTTCGCTGACCGCGCTGCCGATGATCGAGACCCTGGCGGGCGACGTGTCCGCCTACGTGCCCACGAACGTGATCTCCATCACCGACGGGCAGATCATCCTGGAAGGCGAGCTGTTCCACGCCGGCCAGCGGCCAGCGGTCAACGCCGGGCTGTCGGTGTCGCGGGTCGGCGGCGACGCGCAGACCAAGGCGATGAAGCGGGTGGCCGGCAGGATGCGGCTGGAGCTGGCGCAGTTTCGCTCACTGGCGGCGTTCGCCCAGTTCGGCTCCGACCTGGACGCGACCACCCGCGACCAGTTGGAGCGCGGGCTGCGCTTGACCGAGCTGCTGAAGCAGCCGCAGTACGAGCCGGTGCCGGTGGAGGACCAGGTCATCGCCATCTACGCGGTGACCGAGGGGTACGCGGCCGAGGTGCCGGTCACCGACATCCAGCGCTACGCGAGCGAGCTCATGGAGTTCATCGGCAACACGCACCCGGAGATCCGCATCAACCTCGGCACCCGCCGCGAGCTGACCGACGACCTGGAGTCGGCGCTGAAGGCGGCGCTCGAGGAGTTCGGCACGCGCTTTCGACCGACCGCCCTGTCCGCTGCAGGTGGACAGGCGGCTGACGGGGCCTGAGCAGACGTGGCATCGGTCCGCGAGATCCGGCGCCGCATCACCAGCGTGCGCAACATCGCCCAGGTGACCCGCGCCATGGAGATGGTGGCGGCGTCGCGCATGCGGCGCGCGCAGGAACAGGCGCTCGCCTCCCGCCCCTACGCCGCCAAGGCGTGGGAGGTGCTGATGCACCTCACCGCCATGGTGGGCGGCGACCACCATCCGCTGCTGACCGAGCCTGCGGCGACCAGGACGGCGGCGCTGGTGGTGGTGAGCGGCGATCGCGGCCTGGCCGGCGCCTACAACGGCAACGTCATGCGCGCGGCGCTGCGCTTCGTCGACGCCAACCACTTCCAGGCCAGGATGATCGCGGTCGGCCGCAAGGGGCGCGACCTGCTGCTGCGCGGCGGCCACGACCTGCTGGCCGAGTTCGTCGACCTGCCGGCGCGGCCGTCCGAGAGCGACGTGGCGCCGATCGCCAGCGTGGCGATCGACGCCTTCCTGTCGCACGAGGTGGACTGCGTCTACATCGCCTACACCGACTTCATCAACGTGCTGCGCCAGGAGCCGATCGTGCGGCAGTTGCTGCCGGTCCGCACCGGCGACCCCGGCAGCCGCGTGCTGGCCCAGTTCCTGCACGGCGATCCGCCGGAGCAGACCAACCCGTACATCTACGAGCAGGGCTATGCCGAGCTGGTGGACACGATCGTGCCGCGTTTCACCGAGCTGCAGATCTACCAGGCGATCCTGGAGAGCTTGGCGAGCGAGCACTCTGCGCGCATGGTGGCGATGCGCAACGCCACCCAGAACGCGGACGAACTGGTCGACGAGCTGACCCTGTCGTACAACAAGGCGCGGCAGGAAGGGATCACCACCGAGATGCTGGACATCGTCGGTGGGGCCGAAGCGCTGGCCTCGTAGGCGAGCGACAAGGACTCAAAGCGGAGGAGCACATGGCAGAGAGCGCCACCGGCACCATCACCCAGGTCATCGGCGCGGTCGTCGACGTCGAGTTTCCGGCCGGCGAGCTGCCGGCGATCCACAACGCCCTGCAGGTGCAGGCCGCAGACGGCGAGGAGCCGCTGGTGCTGGAGGTGCAGCAGCACCTCTCCGACGACCAGGTGCGGTGCGTGGCGATGGACGCCACCGACGGCCTGCGCCGCGGCCAGGCCGTGGAGAACACCGGCGGCCCGATCACCGTGCCGGTCGGCGAAACGGTGCTGGGGCGCATCTTCAACGTGCTGGGCCAGCCGATCGACGGCGGCGAAGCCGTCGCGGAGGCCGAGCGGCTGCCGATCCACCGGCCACCGCCGCAGTTCAGCGAGCAGGTGACCGAGCAGGTGATCTCCGAGACCGGCATCAAGGTGATCGACCTGGTCGCGCCGTTCACCCGCGGTGGCAAGGTCGGCGTGTTCGGCGGCGCAGGGGTCGGCAAGACGGTCATCATCCAGGAGTTGATCTCGTCGCTCGCCCGCGAGCACGGCGGCTACTCGGTGTTCGCCGGGGTGGGCGAGCGCACGCGCGAGGGCACGCAGCTCTACAAGGAGATGGAGGAGGCGGGCGTCATCGACAAGCTGGCCATGGTGTTCGGCCAGATGAACGAACCGCCGGGGGTACGGCTGCGCGTGGGGTTGACCGGGCTGACCATGGCCGAGCACTTCCGCGACCAGGGACGTGACGTGCTGCTGTTCATCGACAACATCTTCCGCTTCGTCATGAGCGGCGCGGAGGTGTCGGCGCTGCTCGGCCGCATGCCGAGCGCCGTCGGCTACCAGCCGACCCTGGGCACCGAGATGGGCGAGCTGCAGGAGCGCATCACCTCCACCACCAAGGGCGCGATCACCAGCATGCAGGCGGTGTACGTGCCGGCCGACGACTACACCGATCCGGCGCCGGTGACCACCTTCGCCCACCTGGACGCGACCGTGAACCTGGAACGGTCGATCGCCGAGATGGGCATCTACCCGGCGGTCGACCCGCTGGCCTCGACCAGCCGCGCGCTGGAGCCGCGCGTGGTGGGCGAGGAGCACTACCAGGTGGCGCGCGGCGTGCAGCAGGTGCTGCAGCGCTACAATGAGCTGCAGGACATCATCGCCATCCTGGGCGTCGACGAGCTGCCGGAGGACGACAAGCTGGTGGTGGCGCGGGCGCGCAAGATGCAGCGCTTCTTCTCGCAGCCGATGTTCGTCGCCGAGCAGTTCACCGGCCAGCCCGGCCGTTACGTGCAGGTGGCAGACACCGTCGCCGGATTCAAGCGCCTGCTGGACGGCGAGCTGGACCACATCGCCGAGCAGCACTTCTACATGGCCGGCACCGTCGACGAGGTGATCGAGCGGTCCGAGCAGGGCGAGGCGGCGTGAGCGGCCGCGGGAGCGATCGATGCGCCTGGAGGTGATCACCACCGAGCGCCGCGTGCTCGACGAGCAGGTGGAGATGATCATCGTCCCGGGGGCCAGCGGCGTGCTCGGCATCCTGCCCAACCACGCGCCGCTGATGTCGGCGCTCAAGCCTGGAGCGCTGGAGGTGCGGGTCGCCGGCCGGGAGCCTGCCTTCATCGCCATCGGCGGCGGCTTCATCGAGGTGCAGCCCGACCACGTGGTGGTGTTGGCCGACGCGGCCGAGCACGCCCACGAGATCGACCTGGCGCGGGCACGGGAGGCGCGCCGCGCCGCGCACGAGCACATGGAGCGGGAACGCACCGGCGAGCCCGTGGCGCTCGACGCGGCCCGCCACGCGCTCATGCACTCGGAGGCGCGGTTGCACGCCGCCGAAACCCATCATCGGCGGTCGGCATCCGGCGCGCCCCCCCGCGCCTGACCGGCAAGAGGCGGCTCGGGTATTACGGGAGCGCGAAGATCGCGGCCTGCAAGCCGGCCGTAGCCTCCTGGCGCTCGCCCGACCGCCGCTCGACGATGACCAGGAGCTCCTCGAGATGGGCCGCCGAGAATCCCTGCGGGCTGGCTGGATCGACCAGCACCGACTTGCGGTATGTGCCCTGCTGACCCGGTTCGTCTGCGGGATGGATGAGAGCTATCCGGTGACGTCCGCCAGGCTCATCGTCCGAGTCATCGATCACGAACTCGTCGATCACGAAGCTGAACCCAGCCGGGCGCGGGAGGAAATACAGAGATGTGGTGCCGATCGCCAGCGTCACGGCGGTCGTCGGGCCCAGTCCGTCGTCGGCCACGGGCGCAAACAGCACCTCGCTCGACGATGGCAGGTGCCACAGAACGTACGGGATCCCGTCCGCGCACCCGGCGAAGTGCGCGCCGACGCCGTCAAGGAGTGGCTGGTACGATCCGTCACCGCGGTGCCGGACCAGCGAGGCGCCGGCCGCAGGCGCGACGAATGACGCGCTGCCCGCGCACGGGACCGGCCAGACGAGGCGCGGGTGATCGGCCATCCCCTCCGGCCGGTGTCTGCCCGAGCCCGAGACCGCGGACAGCTCGACCACCGCCGGACCGTGCGGGGTTGCCGTGACCAGCAGCAGATCGCCCGAATCCTGCGGCATCAGCGCGCGCGGCGTGCCCTCGAACACCGGGGAAGTCACCCACCAGCCGTCCTCGTCCGCGTCCCGATGGACCCACTTCGGGATCAGCGCATCGGGTTGGTGCTGATCCAGGTAGATCACGTGCTGCCGGCCGACGTGCACGGCGTAGGCGTGCACCCCGAACGCGGTGAGATCGGACGGGTAGATGCCGACCGCATCGATGGTCTCCACGGTGAGCCGGTTGCGGCGGGGATCGAGCCGCGCGAGCTGCAGCGTCAGCGTGTCCAGGCTCGCGAACAGCACGTGCAGTTCGTCGTCCACCGTCGCGAGCGTCAGCGGCGCCGCCACCTGGTCCTCGCTCAGCACTGCGACGTGGCGCGGCGCGAGCCCCGCCGGCTCCTGCCGGCAGGCGGCAGCGAGCGCCGCCACGGCGATGAGCGCGAGCACGCGACCGTGGCGGACGCCGAGGTGGCGGACGCCGAGGTGGCGTACGCCGAGGGGGCGTAGCCGAACGGCGTCATGGTGCGGCACACTGCCGGTATGCGCGTGGGGGTAGTCTTCTTCGCTGACCGTAACCGGCAGAGCCTGCTGGCGCTGGCTCGGGCCCTTGGAGCGGGTCTGGAGTCTCAGGGCCATCAGGTTGAGGTCGTCGACGGCACGCGCGACGTCAACACGAAGCTGACTTCCCACCAGTACGCCATCGTGGGCACCGAATCGCTGTCGATCACCGGCAAGATACCGGCCCGCGTGGCGCCGTTCTTGGCCGGCGCCGGGCTGATACAGGGGAAGCGGTGCTATGCGTTCGTGGCCAAGTCCTTTCTCGGCTCCAATCGCGCCCTGATAAAGCTGATGCGCGCCATGGAGCACGAGGGCATGTACCTGAAGAACTCCGGCGTGCTGAAGTCTCCGGAGGAGGCGCGGGCGATCGGCGCCAATCTGCGCGTCGGTTGAGCGGACGCGCGGAATCTACTCCTTCCAGGGGAAGATCATCCCGCGCAGCGTGCGCACGCCTACCTGCTCGCGATCCTCGGCCAACAGCGCGTCCCACGGTATCCGAACCCGGCGGCGCCGCCGTCCGGCATCGCTGCCGCCGGCCTGCTCGACCTGACCGGCATCCTCGCCTTCCTGATCGGCGCTGGCCTGCTGCCGTGTCTCCAGGAAGTCGTACTTGTACATGCGCAGCTTGAAGGCGACCGTCAGCAACAGCACCGCGCTGGCCGGTCCCGGCAGCAGCAGCATCGGCGATCCGAACGCCAGCAGCCGGGTGGGCGCCCCCAGGAACAGCAGCAGGAACAGTCCGAGCAGGTACGGAGCCGACACGTTCAGCGCGATGAACAGCCCAACCGTGTACCCGGTATTGTCGAACAGCACCGTGAAGCACTTGCGGAGCGTCTTGCCGAACGGATCGCCCATCCGCGTGATGAGCGGGAAGAACGACTGCAGCGACAGCAACCAGAACACCGCCGCCCAGCCCAGCAGTCCGAGCGCGACCAGGCCGATGGTCGACTGGGTGTAGACGGGCACGGCGATCACCAGCAGGAAGAGAAACACCGCTGCGTTGATGATCACCAGCAGCACGGCCGGCAGCCAGCGGGCGCGGATGGCGTCCAGGAAGATCTTCCATTCCGGGGTCTTGTAGTCGGCGAGATCGCTGGCGATCGCCGCCGTGCCCATGGTGAACACCGACAGCGCGGCCGAACCCAGTACCAGGACGGCGAAGTAGGCGAGCTGGGCTTGCGGAACGGCGCTCAGCAGAAAGCCGGTTCCACTGATGATCAGCACGTATCCGAGGTTCAGTGCGAAGATGCGGAACAGGTTGTCCCACATGTCGAAGAACGCCTTCTTGATCAGAAACGGGAACATGCGCGGGGACTCAGTGTACCCGTCGATGGGCGGCAGCTCAATTTGACCGCCGGACGGCCGGCGGCTACCCTGAGCGCGGAGTGACGGGTGAGTGCAGCGAACCACAGCCGAAGGGAGGAGGACTACTACCGGCTCCTGGGTGCCGACCCGGAGGACTCACAGGAGCGGATCAAGCGCTGCTTCCGCCAGCGCGCCAAGGAGCTGCATCCCGACCTCACGGTGCTCGCCGAGGATCAGGCGGAGTCGCGCATGCGACGGTTGCTCGATGCGTACCGCGTTCTCGGCGACCCGGAACGGCGCCGCGACTACGATCGGCTGTACGGCCACGCGCTGCGCCGGCGCCGCTTCGATTACCGGTCGTTCCTGCGCGCCCGCGCCGATCCGGTGAGTCTGGCCAAGCTGGTGCTGTACGACCTGATGCGCTCACGCGACCGGGAGGCGCTTGCCACATTCGGTCAGCTCGAAGAGCACATCGAATCCGATCTGGCGGCGTTGCTCGACTATGACGACTTCATGGACTGCGCATACCTGCTGGCCGAGGCGTTGGAGCGTGACGGCGCATACGGCAAGGCGTGCGAGTACTACATGCGCGTCTACCACGCAGAGGCAAGCCGTCCCTACTTCCGCCACTTCATCGCGGAGGTGGTCGAGCGCCTGCGGGAAGTGGCGTGCGTCAAGATGGCCGGGACAGCGGCGACGGCGGACTCCGTGCGCTGGATCGAGGAGTTGATCCGCCTCAACCTGTCCGACCGGGAGTCGGCGTTCTTCTGCAAGCGCATCGCCGAGATCTACTCCGAGGTAGGGGACCTGGGGGCGGCGCGGCGCTACCTGGAGCGGGCGCTGAGTCTGGACGAGCGGATTGCCGGCGTGAAGAAGCTCAAGGAGCGGGTCGGCCTGCGCGAACCGGTCATGCAGGCATGACCGGCAGCCAGGTAGTATTCTGAAGGCGAGGGAGTATCCTGAAGGTATGAGGCAACTGTTCATACGGCACGGCGCTCAGACGGCGCGGGGACGAGGGCTTGGGGCCGTGGCCTTGGCCGCGGCCGGCATAGCGTTGATGAGCGCCGCGGCGGCTTGGCCGCAGTCGATCGCCAGAACGGTGGCCACCCTGGATCTGCACAAGCCGCAGATCATCTCCTCGCCTCAGTTTACGGCGTACGCCAGCATGGTGGCGCGCCAGAATCGGCTTGATGCGCTGAATTCGGCACAGTGCAGGACGGTGCTCGACGCGCTCATCGACGAGCTCCTCATCGAGCAGGAGGCCGCCGAACGGCGCCTGATCCCCACGGAAGCCGAAATCGACCAACAGGTGGTCGCGCGGCGCAGGCAGGTTGAACAGCAGCTTGGCGTCGATCAGCCGTATACGGATGAGGCGTGGCGGGCGGTCATCCAGCAGCGTATGGGCCTGACCCCGGAAGAGTATCGGGACCGACTCACCGCGATCACCATCACGGAGCGCTTGGCGGCGCAGATGCATCCGGGCCGGCTGGAGGCGGTCGAGCTTCCGTCGGAGGCACAGATCGCCGAGTACTACGACATGAACGTCCATCAATTCGTTCAGCCGAAGATGGCGCTGGTGCTCCACATCCACTTCAGAACCCAGGGTCTGGACGAGGCCGCCGCAAAACGGGCACGGGAGCGCGCGGAGGAGGCGCTGACGGAGTTGCGCGACGGCGCTTCGTTCGACGAACTGGTGGTGAAGTACTCCGACGATGGGAACTCCCGCTACAGCGGCGGCGAGCTCGGCAGTCGCTACCTTCGCCGGGACGATCCCAACGGACTGGAAACCCTGGGCGCGGAGTTTCTGGACACCGTGTTCTCCCTGGAGGTCGGAGAGACCAGCGAGGTGGTGGTGTCCCACGTCGGCCTCCACATCCTCAGGGTTGCCGACCTCATCGACGCCCGCCTGCTCACCCTGGACGACCCGGTGACGCCGCGCTCCTCGCAGACGGTGCGCGGACAGATCACCGCTTTGCTTGCGACCAACCGTCAGGTGAGCACCTCACAGCAGGTGGTCCAGGAAGTCATCACGGAACTGCGTGATCGGGCTGATGTCGACGTCGTCACCGACAACCTCGAAGCCATCTGCTCGGCATAGCACCCCATCAAACTGATGTCGACGGTTCAAGTAGCACGGCACCCCCAAACTACAGTTTGATGGGGTGCTAGCAGTTCCTGAGCAAGCCGTCGTGCGTGATGCGAGCGGCCGCCGCAGTGCCCGCGTGCTCGCGGTGCAGTCCCTGTACCGGTACGACCTGTGCGGGGGCTCGGTCGCCGACGTCGTGGACCTGTCGTGGATGGACGCCGTGCAGCGCGACTCCCTGAGTGACGAAGCCTGCGCCTTTGCCAGGCTGCTGGTCGCCGGCAGCATCGAGAACCTGCAGGCCGTCGACGGCTGCATCGACCGGCAGCTCGAGCACTGGGACCTGGAACGCCTCTCCCGAGTCGACCTGGCGATTCTGCGGATGAGCGTGTACTGCCTGATGCATCAGCGGGATGTCCCCCCGTCCGTGGTCATCAACGAGGCGGTGGAGATCGCCAAGCGGTACGGCACCGACGACTCGTACCGATTCGTCAACGGCGTGCTGGACGGTGTTCGGAAGCGGGTGGCGTGAGCACGTCCGGGAAGGCGTGGTGAGCGCACGAGGCCGCCGCCGCCGCCGCTCCTCATCGGGGCCGGGCGGCTCTCCCCGGTTTCCCGGCCGCCCGCGCCGTGCGTCGGACGCCGGCGCGCCCGCGATGACCCGGCTGAAGAGCGAAGCCGATCTGCAGGGCATTCGCGAGTCGGCGCGCATCCTCTCGGAGACGCTGCGGCTGGTCGCCGAGCGGGTCGAGCCCGGAGTCACCACGGCCGACCTCGACGACATCGCCCGGTCACACATCGAGGCGAGGGGGGCCCGGCCCGCGTTTCTGGGCTACCTGGACTACCCGGCGACGCTGTGCGTGTCCATCAACGAGGAGGTGATCCACGGCATCCCCGGCCGGCGGAGGCTGGCAGCGGGCGACATCGTCGGCATCGACTGCGGGGTGGACCGCTCCGGCTGCTTCAGTGACGCCGCACTGACGCTGCCGGTCGGGAGCGTTGCACCGGGCACCGCGTCGCTGCTGGACGTGACGCGCGAGTGCCTTCAGCAGGCGGTCGCCGCGGCCGTCCCGGGCAACCGCCTGCGCGATGTCGCCAACGCCGTCTACCGGTACGCGAGCGCCCGTGGATACGGCGTCGTGCGGCAGTTCTGTGGCCACGGCGTCGGCTTCTCCCCGCACGAGGATCCGCAGGTGCCCAATTACCCGTCCCCGGGGAGCAACCCCCGCATCAAGCCCGGCATGGTGTTGGCGATCGAACCGATGATCACCGAGGGCACCTGGGAGGTCGAGGTACTGGACGACGGATGGACCGTCGTCACCGCCGATCGCAAGCGTGCCGCTCACTTCGAGCACACGGTGGCCGTTCTTCCCGACCGCGCCGAAGTGCTGACCACACACCCGTGAGCTGCGGATACCGTCTTCGGGGGCTGCGCAATCTGAGGAGTCTGCCGGGCGCGGCACTGTTGCTGGCGGCGGCCGCGACCCTCACTGCACAGGACGCGGCCGCGCCGACCGCGGACACATCGAGCCCGACATCGGCCGTGCTGATCGACCTGCAGCAGGCGGTGCGCCACGTGGCCGAATCGGTCACGCCGTCGGTGGTGAAGCTGGACACCGTGGCCGCCGGCCGGGACCGCGACTCCCGCCCGAGCCTCATGCCGGTGCCCGGGGTCGGATCCGGGGTGCTGGTGCGCCGTGACGGCGACCGGCACTTCATCCTTACCAACTACCACGTGGTGAGGTCTGCGGAGCGGATCGTCGTGACGCTCAGTGACGAACGCAGCTTTCCGGGGGAGGTGGTCGGCGCCGACACCCGCATGGACCTGGCGGTGGTGGCCGTGCGGGCCCCGGACGAGCTGCCGCTCGCCGCTCTGGGCGACTCCGACACCCTGCGAGCGGGCGATCTGGTGCTGGCCGTCGGCAGTCCGTTCGGCCTCGACGCCACGCTCACGCTCGGCATCGTCAGCGCGGTCGGCCGTTCGGGAGGCGAAGTCGGCAACATCAGCAGCTTCATCCAGACCGACGCCACCATGAACCCGGGCAGCTCCGGTGGCGCGCTGGTGGATATCACGGGTCGCGTGGTAGGCATCAACACTTGGATCCAGGCGCATGGCAGCCGTTGGGCGGGGGTCGGGTTCGCCTTGCCGATCAACAATGCCAAGCGGGTCATCGACCAGTTGATCGAGGACGGAAGCGTCAGCTACGCATGGCTCGGCATTGTCCTTGCCGGCCCGGCCGACCCGGACATCGTCGAATACCTGACGCCCGGGGGCTCGGGCGCCGTCCTCTTCGACCTCTACGACGGCGAGCCGGCCCAGCGCGCGGGACTGCGCCCCGGTGACGTGGTGCTGGAAGTCGCCGGACAGGAAGTCGCCGACAGCGACGATCTGATCAGCGCCATCGTCGCGCTGGAACCCGGGCAGCCTGCGCGGTTCCGGCTGATGCGCGACGGTATCGAGCGGGCCGTCGTGGTGTGGCCGGGAGCGGAGGAGCCGCGGCCGGGGACGGTCTGGCCCGGCGTACGGGTCCAGGCGCTGCAGGTCCTGACGGAACAGGCTCGGGCGGCGCTGCCGGAAGCGGGCGCGTTCGTGTTCAGAGTGATCTCCGGCAGTGCCGCCATGGAGTCCGGGCTGCGGCCCCAGGACGTGATCGTCCGCATCGACGGGGAGGAGATCCGCGGCCTGCGTGACTTCTACCGGCTGATCAACGCCAGGCAGGAGGGCTCGTTCGACATGCGCGTGGTGCGGGACGGACGAGAAGTCACCGTACGCGTGAATCGCTGAGGGTACGGCCTGTCTTCCAGACGGCGGGAGACGGCTACTCCAACTCCCAGCGCTCCGGCTCGGGCACTGCACCGGAGTTCACACGAGTGGTCCACAGGCCGTCACGGGCCGTGAGTGCGAACACCTTGTCGCCGTCAGGTTCGGGATCCATCCAGTCGGGATCCATCCAGAATGTGAGGATGGACGCGTCGTAGATCGCCTTGGTGGTGTGCTTCGGCCGCTCGACCTCGAAGCTGCCGTCCAGAGACGCCGTGTAATAGCCATGAGCGTCGGTGCCGATGAGCGCCGTCCGGCGCACGGCGACCGCGCCCCACAAGGGCACGGCCTGGTCCTCCGCCCTGATTTCCTTCTTGTCGGGCCATGTCTGCCCCCCGTCTACGGAACGCCACACCGTCCCCGTACTGCCGGTCAATATCAGGGTATTCGATCCGTCATGAATCACGCTGCGGAATCTCTCGGAATCTTCCGGCGACGGGGTGTCGGACTGCCGCAAGCCGCCGAGCGGCCCGGTGTACAGCTTGTTGCCGGAGACGGCCCAGTAGGTGTCGCTGCCGTCGGTGGCGACCGCTTGGACCGGGTGGCTGAGGTCGTCGACCTCGACGGCGAAGTCCGGCGCCCCCGCCGACCGGTCCGTAGCGCTCAGAAGCGTGTAGGTCCGGTTTTCTCCTCTCGACTTGGCGATGACCGCGAACAACACCGATTCGTCGGAGGGCGTGAACAGGCCGACCACTTCACGGCCGCTCACCTCGGAAACCGGGACCGTTTTCCAGGCGACCCGGTCGTCCCGGATCTGGGTGCCGTCCGCGTGGAGCAGTGCGAAATCGTCGTTATCGAGCAGCGCTCCCGCGAGCAGCGATGCCCCGCCGCCGGCGGGCTTCCATCGGACCAGGGGCAGCATCACGGCGGACCTGTCTTCATCGTCGAACGTGGTCCTCATCGGGACCCACTCGCCCGGATCGCCCTCGGTGCCGACGGGCCGGGACCACAGCTTGCCGGCGGCCACCACGTAGCGGTTTTCCCAGCGCGCGATGCCGCCGATAGTGAGGTCGTTGGCCAGATTCCCGTCGACGGTGGGTTGCTGATGGGCAAGCTCGTGAAAGATGCCGGTGACGGGCTCCTGACATCCCGGAAGAACGAACGCCAGCGCCGCTACCGCAGCGCCGGCCAGCGTGCGGCGGAAGGTCGTCCCCTTCAGTCTCCATCGGCTTCCCATCGCTGCCATCGGTATCAGAAGTGCCCTCCGGATCAGAAGTGCCATCCGCGGATCAGAAGTGGTAGACGATCTGCGGGGAGATATCCAGGAACGCGGCCAAGCCCGGACCCGATCCCGCGCTCGCCGTGCCCCAGAGCGGCTCGAACATCAACCAGACGCTGATCGAGCCGCCGAACGACCAGTTTCGATCGTAGCGATAGAAGACCGATGCGCCCGGCCGAAGGGTCAGGTTAACGTTGAACAGGTCCTTCAGCTTCATGAACCCGACGCCGGCATTCACGAAGATCGGCAGGTCGAAATGACCCAGGCCGAACAGCTCCGAGCTGAGTTGGTAGCCGAGCCTGCCGGTGACGGGCACCATCAGCAGCGGCTCCCCGTGCCGATCGATCGTGAACATGCCCCCTACCTCGGCTCCGATCGTCAGGCGCGGACCGAGAAACGCGTTCCAGTTCAGTGACAGCTTGCCCCCCGGCGAAAGGTTGGTGCGGGTGAGACTGGAGCCATCGATCTGATCGGTCGGCAGGTAGGTGATCAGCGGCCACACCAAGCTGGCGCCCAGGGCCAGCATCTGGTCGCCCAGAACATAGGCTTGGGGGTCCGGTCGTGACTCTTCCTGAGGCACGGCGTGGCCGATGACGAGCAGAATGACGATCGTTGCGACGAGGAACCGTTTCAAGACTGGGGCCGCAGTATACCGTGAGCGGGCCGCGCTGTCTTCGTTCGCTCCCGACTGACCACCCCCGGCTTCGCCCATCCGCCGAGCGCCTGCTTCGACGGCAGTGAGGTGCTGGGCGGGAGCGATCGAACGACCTGCGGCCGGCGGCCTCAGCGATCGTCTCCGCAGGAGGATAGCTCCGAGGAGAACGTCAGGTCCCGGAAAAAGATCTCGGGCACGTAGACCCACTTGATCCTCTCGTCCGTGTAGAGAGACATCCGCGCGCCCCGCTCAATCATGCCGGTCAGTGAACTCCTCCTTCCCGAATACACGTCCTCGGGAACCTCGTCCCCGTCATGGTCCCGAACGTGATCGGGTCCGACGTTGATCCCGCAGGGAAAGGACTCCGCATCCTGGGCGCCACGCTCGCCGGGACCGATGCGAACGATACTGTCGAAGTCCACTTCCTCGCAGTCATCGATGACGAATGTCGTTCGCGACCGTATCCCGTCACGACAGCTCAGCCATTTGCTCAACGCATTGCCCTCCGCAAAGTCGGTGATCACTCGGAAGGTCGATCGCTGGTACGTGGCGGTTGCCCCTTGTTCCGACTTCTCGAAGTCGCTGAACTCCAGCGCGAACACGGCATGCACGATCTTCCGGGCATCGCTCAGCGCGAAGGAGTAGGTCGCCTCGCCGCTCTGTGCGACGCAAAAGCGGTACGGGAAGGGAGGCCCCTCAGCCCCGTTTGCGGCAGCGTAGAGCCGGTTCTCCAGGAAGTACGCAGCGCACGGCCGTGGGTCTTGGTGGACGTCGCAGGACACCAGGAGAGTGAGGATGCAGCCGATCACGGCGGCACCCGCGAAGCTCCTCGATGGCGTGACGCCCTCCCTGCGGTTCTTCACCGTCGGCGTCAGTGTGACGCGCTTCGGCCGAGCGGAGCAAGCAAGCGGCTCCATCTCGGGACCAACCTGACCAACCGTCGCACCCCGGGCGAGGCGGTCATCCAGCCCAACTTCGAGATCGTTCCTGTCGCCCTCGCCGGTCGATCAGGTGCGCGCCCAGTCGCCGGCGCGGCGGACGTTGAGTATATTGCCGGGCATGGGGGTGCGCTCATGAATGACATCGTCCCGCGTGAGACGCTTTCCAGGCAGGGGGTGGCCGGCTTCACGGCGGCCGCCGGCGGCGTTGGCCTGCTCGTGATGGGGGCGTTGACCGGAGTGCCCGGGATCGTCGTCGGCGGCTTGGTCACCGCTGGCGGCCTGGCGTTCGCCACGAGCAGAGACGATCGCCGCCCCGGGCTCGTGGTCGCCGGCGCCGGCGTGCTCGGCATCCTGTCCGCAGCCATCGCCGGATTCCCGGATATCGTCCTCTGGTTGGCCGGAGCGGGCCTGATCACGTATGGCGGTCTGTCGATCTACCGCTTCTTCCGCGGCCTGAAGTCCCGGATGTAGAGCCGGGCCTCGTCCGCCGACAATGGAAGCGGAGGGGGATGGCAACCCGAGGGGCCGCGCGAAACGCGCGATGGCTCGCGATCCCGGTCCTATCGCTGACCCTTCTGGTTGGCCGGGCGGCCGCGGCCGACCTGGAAGCGGCGTGGGACGCGCAGTTGCGGGGCCGCCTGCAGCAGGCGCAGGTCCTGCTGGAATCCGACCTGGTACCCGCGAGCCCTGCGCATCGGCTCGCCCTGGCGGGAGTGGCGCTGGAGTTGGGCGATCTGGATCGCGCGCTGTCCGCCCTGCAGCCGCTCGTGGACGACGCCGCTCACCCGGACTTCCCGGGCGCGGTGCTGCTGCTCGGGCGCCTGCACCTCGCCGCGGGGCGGGACGACGACGCACGAAGCGCGTTCTCGGCCTCACTGGCGCGGTCTGCGGACGGGCCGTACGCTCCGGCGGCTCATCTGGCGCTCATCCGTCTCGACGTCCACTCCGGGAGGTTCGAGGAACTCGAGGAACGGCTGCGTCGTCTCGCCGCGCTGGGCTCATCGCCGGAGCTCGAAATCGCGCTCGACCTGCTGAACCCGGATGGCGGAGGTGGTCCGGTCCGCACCTTTCCATCGCCTCTCGGGCTGTTCGACGCAGCGCGATTGGCTGATGGGCTGGTCCCGTCCTCCTTGCCGGCGCTCCCCGTGGTCCGGCCGGCGGTGGATGCACGCTCCGTGCCGCCAAACCCGACCGACGCGGGGAGTGCACGGTCGCCGCTGGCCGGCCTGCAGCCGGTTGCGTCGGGAGAGCCGGCCACCCCCCAGGATACCGCGGCCGGTGGGGGCGCGCGGTACGCCTTGAGGGTCGGTTCGTTCAGGGACCCGATCAACGCCCGGCACATGGTGAACGCCCTGCGCGACGCGGAGTTTCCCGTACACACGCGTCAGAAGGGCGATCTCGTGCAGGTGCTCGTCGGCGCGGTGGCCACGCGACAGGCGGCCGAGCTGCTGCTGAAACGGGTGCAGGCGATCGGCTATGACGGGGACGTCATTCCGTATCTCGCCGACTCCGGTCCGTGACCGGCTGCACCTGGTGCAGGTGGAGCACCTTCGCTCCGCCGGCTGGCGCGCGGGGAGGGTCCGGTCCAACGGGCGTCAGCCGCAGCGAGCGCTCGACCCCATCGGATGAGGACTCTTCCGCGTAGTCGATCAGGAAGCTGAGATAGCCCCGATGGGTCCCGCGCGGACCGACGATCTTCATGGAGAGGAGCCGGCCGCGAAGGGCAAATCCGCCTTCGAAGACCTGAGCGCCGTCGGCCCAGACGAACCGGTCGCCCAGGAATTCCAGCGAAAGGCCGTCGGCCGACCGGTAGTGACCGCTCAATACCGCCACGGGCGCAGGGATCCGGGCGGCAAGCAGGGTCTCCTGCGCGGCCGGAGTCAGCCGCCGGTAGGTGCGGGAGCTGACCCCGGCGTACGGGTCGTGGCCGCGGACCTGGATCCGGATCTCCGCGGCGGATTGCGCCTCGATGCCGAATGTCCTGGCGATGACCTCGATCGCCAGGTTGCGGGTCCACACGTCCAGATGCGCGAGCAGTGGACGGTGTGACGCGACCCACTCGAGCTGCTCCAGGATCTCGCCGTCGTATAGGGAGATCAGGCGTTCGTCAGGTGCGAACACGATCAACTCCCGGGGACCGCCGGCGTCGTCAGGGCCGGACGGGTCATCGCGGTACCACGGTCCGGCGAGGAACGCTTCGTACGGATCGACGCCGGGGGTGGAATACAGGGCGAGGAGCCGCGATTCGGGGTCGGCGGGCGCGCTGACCGGCTCGGTTCGAAGCAGCACGTACCGCGCGCGCTCCGTGTCCCACCCATAGGTCAGGCGCAGCAGGTCGAGCCCGCTCTCCGAATCCGGCGCCTTCACGTACGCGACGAGTGGAAGCGCGGCAGCGTCCTCGTCCCGCTCTTCGCCGCCGGCATGTCGTCCGTCCCCGGGGTCTTCGATCGTCAGCGTGCCGTGGACGGCGATGCGGGCGATCGGCCGGAATCCATGCTCACCTTGTTTGGCCGCACCCTGGCCGGCCGCACCTTGGGGGGCCGGGACGATCTGATAGGCGTCCAGCGTCTGCCGGTCGGAGCCCGCCGTCCCGAGGACCACGATCTCCGGGGTCGGATCGGCGACCAGGTCGACCAGGGCGATCTGCAGGGTGTCGGGGTCGAGGGCTTGCGTTTCCGCCTCCCAGATCATCCGCCAACTGACGCCGTCGTCCTGGTAGTCGATCACGCCGACCCGGATCGGACCGTCCACCGAGCCGGCGCCGCGGAACGCGGCGATCTGCTCCTGGCCGGGATCGTCGTCCAGTGCGGCTGTCAGAAGGGCGATCTGATCGAGGCCGGACCCAAGCGCGGGCTGCGGCGGCGCGAAGTCGTCGGGTTTCGCGCCGCCGGCTTCGAGGCCGGTTGCGCCTGCGGCGACGCTGGCCGGCGCGGCTCTGTCCGCGTCCGTCGCGCCGCCACATCCGGCAAGCACGGCAGCGGCGCTCCCCACGAGCAGCCACGCTCGCACCATCACCTTGCCGCTTTTCACCTTCCCATTTTGACATGGTGACGGAACCGCCTGCACAGTGAGGCATGAAAGCCGACAGTGGCGAGAGCCGGAGCATCTTCCGGAATCTCTCGCCGCTCGATCATCGCTACTACCTGGAGAACCGGGAACCCTTCGACCGCCTGGCCGACTTTCTGAGCGAGGAAGCGGCCGTGCGCTGCTACGCGCGCGTGGAGATCGCGCTGCTGCGGCAGTTCGTCCGCATGGTTCCCGATGCCGTCCGGTACCGGCGGGGAGGCGGTGAGGAGCTGCAGCAGGCGCTCGACGCGGCGGCCTCCGCCATCGACCCGGCGGAGGTGCACGCCGAGGAGCAGGTCACGCGCCACAACCTGCGCGCGGTGGTGCACGTGCTGCAGCGGCGGCTCCCGGAGTCGGTCCGCCACCTGGTACACCTGGGAGCCACGTCGTTCGACATACAGGACACGGCGACCGCGCTTCGCATCGGCGGAGCGGTCCGCGCGGTGGTGGTGCCGTTGCTGCTCGATCTGACCGATCGCCTGGCCGATCTCGCGGAGGCGGAGGCAGCGACGCTGCAGGTGGGGCGAACCCACGGCCAGCATGCGGTGCCGATCACCTTCGGCTTCGCCGTCGCCTCGTTCGTGGCACGCCTCGACGACGTGCTGCCTCGCATCCTGCAGGCGGCCGGCGAGTTGCCCGGGAAGCTCTCCGGGGCCGTCGGCGCCTACAACGCCACCGCACTGCTGGTCGACGACCCCCTGGAGCTGGAGCGGCGCGTGCTGGCCGAGCTGGGATTGGCGCCCGCGGCGCACGCCACCCAGATCGTGCCGGCGGAGCCGCTCGTCCGGCTGCTGCTGGAGATCAACCTGGCGTTCGGGGTGCTCGCCAATCTGGCCGATGACCTGCGCAACCTCCAGAGAACCGAGATCGCGGAGGTCGCCGAGTCGTTCGACGCGTCTCAGGTGGGCTCATCGACCATGCCCCAGAAACGCAACCCCTGGAACAGCGAGCACGTCAAGAGCCTGTGGAAGACATTCTCGCCGCGGGTGGGCACCTTCCTCATGGATCAGATCTCCGAGCACCAGCGTGACCTGACCAATTCCGCGTCGGCCCGGTTCGTGGGTGAGTACCTGGCGGGATTCACCGCCGCCGTGAACCGGACGCTGCGCGTCGTCGGCTCGCTGCACGTCGACCGGCGCCGCATGGCGGACGCCGTGGGCACGGGCGGTGACGCGGTCGTGGCGGAGGCCGCCCACGTCGCGCTGGCGCGTGCCGGCGTGGCCGATGCTCACCGGGTGGTCCGTGAGGCGGCTGCCGAAGCGCGATCCGCGGGTGGCACGGTGGCGGACGCCCTGGAGGGTGACCGTGACCGCTGGGCGCTGCTGGAGCGGGTCGTGGTGGGGCGCGAAGGGTCAAGCGCGGCGGAGCTGCTGCGCGATCCCGGCCGGTATTGCGGGATGGCTGCTGAGCGGGCGCTAGCGGTAGCGGCCCGGCATCGCGAACGGGCGGCGGCGCTGCGAGGCGCCCTCGACGTCCGGGCCGGCTGACGCGCCATGGATACGATCCTCGTCCTCGACTTCGGTGGCCAGACCGCTCAGCTCATCTGCCGGCGTATCCGCGACGCCGGCGTGTACAGCATCATCGTGCCCGGCGACCAGCCGCTGGAGGGCGATCTGCTGCGCGACCTCAAGGGCATCGTCCTGTCCGGCTCTCCTCACTCGGTGTACGAGCCGTCGGCGCCGCGGCCGGATCCCTCGCTGCATGCGGCTGGCGTACCGATCCTGGGGATCTGCTACGGCCTGCAGCGGCTGGTCACCGACTCGGGCGGCCGGGTCGCGGCCGGAGCGACCCGCGAGTACGGACGGTCCCGCGTCCACATCCGCGAGTCCAGCCCTCTGTTCGACGGGGTCGAGGACGGTTTCGTGTCGTGGATGAGCCACAGCGACGTGATCGAACGGGCGGCGGGCATGACGACGTTGGCGGTGTCGGAGAACGGACACCCGGCCGCGATGCAGGACGGCGGGATGACATACGGGCTGCAGTTCCATCCGGAGGTCTCGCACTGCGAGTTCGGCACCCGCATCCTCTCGAATTTTGCCGCCGCGGTGTGCCGGGCACGGCGTGAATGGAACATGGATCGATTCCTGGATGCGGCCGCCGGCCGCGTGCGGCGTCAGGTCGGCGCGGCACCGGTGGTCACGCTGATCTCCGGCGGGGTCGACTCGGCGGTGGTGGCGGCCTTGCTGCTGCATATCCTGGAGCCCGATCAGGTACACCTGCTGTACGTGGACACCGGACTCATGCGCGACGCGGAGACCGAGGAGGTCATGGCAAGCCTGCGCGAGCTGGGCGCCACCAACCTCCACGCCGTGGACGCGTCACGCCGGTTCTTCGCGGCGTTGTCCGGAGTCACCGACCCGGAGCGCAAGCGTACGGCGGTCGGCGACGAGTTCGTGCGCGTCGCGATGGACGAGCTCGAGCGGCTGGGAGTCGCCGACGCCTATCTCGCGCAGGGAACGCTCTATACCGACCTGATCGAGTCGGGGAAGGGCGTGGGCTCGCACGCGGACGTGATCAAGTCGCACCACAACGTGCGATCTCCCCTGATCGAGGCCAAGCGCAGCTCCGGCGTGCTGGTGGAGCCGCTCGCGGACCTGTACAAGGACGAGGTGCGCCGTCTGGGCCGGAAGCTCGGCCTGTCCGCGCGCGTGGTGGGCCGCCATCCCTTCCCGGGCCCGGGTCTGTCGGTGCGGATACTGGGCGAGGTGACCAGGGAGCGGTGCCGGACGTTGCGCGGCGCCGACCGCATCCTGATCGAGGAGCTGCGCCGCCGCGGCCTCTACGATGCCATCTGGCAGGCGTTCTGTGTGCTGCTTCCGGTCCAGTCCGTGGGAGTCGCCGGCGACGTGCGCCGCTATGGATCGGTGGTCGCGATCCGCGCCATCACGTCGGAGGACGGGATGACCGCCGACGTCTATCCCATGGCGGCAGACGACCTGCAGGAGATCTCATCGCGCATCACCAACGCCGTCCCGGAGGTCGGGCGGGTGGTGTACGACGTTTCCAGCAAACCGCCTGCCACCATCGAGTGGGAATGAGCCGACCGGGATGAGCCTGTACTTGTTGGCCGTCACGCCGCTGACGTTCTACGCCGCGTGCGCGCTGCTTCGCGAGCGGTCGCCCTGCGTGCCGATCGTCCTGTTGCGCCGGTTCCTGATCGGAGGCCTGCTGGCGCTGCCGGGATACCTGGGCGCCGGGATCGTCACCGGCTGGTTCGGCTCCTCGTACGCCCCCGTGGCGCTGTTCGCCCGGCTGACCACGACCGGGTACGTGCTGCCGGCGGGAATGGCGGCGATCGCCGCCCTGGCGGTCGAGCTGCCGATTGCGCGCGCGGCCCGCCGCGGCGGGGGGACGGCGGACCGGCATGCCGGCGGCGGCGCGGGGGATGACGCACTGCCCGTGCTGGCCTCCATGACCGGATTCATCGCGTTCTTCACGGCCATCGAGCTGGCCGCAGGACGGCTTCCGCCAAGTCCGATGCAGCTTCTGATCATGCCGACCCTTCGTGCGGCGGCGATCGTCGTCCTGGCCTTTGCCTGGACGCGCAGGAAGCGTCCGCTTGCGGCGGTGCTGGTCGCGGTGGCGGCCATCCTGTTCGCGGGGGAGGTGTCGCACCTGTACGCGGTCGGCTTCCGCGCTCCCGCGGGCGCGCTCGCGGCAGCAGCGGCCGGGGCGGGCGGTTTCGCGTTGCGGGCCATGCGCGGCAGTCCATGACGGGCCGCGCCCGCGCGGCTGCGGTCGCGGTGGCCGCGGCGACGGCGATGGTGGCGGTGACCGGTTGCGCCCGGACGGCGCCGCACCTGGTGTTCCTGGAAGGGCCGCTCTGGAGCGCGCTCGATGGCGGCTCTCTGCCCGACCGGTTGGCACCGGTCGGGAGCCAGGTGGGCCGGCGCTTCGAGGTGCGCCGCGCGCGGTCTGACGAGACGCCCGTGCGGGAGCTGGAGGAGATTCTTGGTCAGCGCTCCTATCGCGGCGTGGTGGTCGGGCCTCTGCTGGCGCTGGAAATACACCAGATCGCGCCGATGTTCTCCGCGATGGAGTTCGTGGCCATTCGGCTGCAGGAAGCCGGCTCGGGTGCAGCGGGAGCCGGATCGGCATCGGCGGGCTTGCCCGCGAACGTCACCGAGATCCGCTTCGCGCGCGGCGACGGATACCGCGACGCGGGCCGGTTGCTGGCGATCCTCGAACCGGCCGGCACGATCGGCGTCATCAGTGTGTGGGGACGGGACGAGAGGCTGGTCGCGGCGTTTCGGGAAGGCTACGGTGAGGGTGGCGGGAGCGCCGCGATCGATCACCGCCGACTGGTATCCACGCGGGACGAGGGCGAGATTCTTCGCCTGGTGCAGGATCTCGCCGGCAAGGGCGTTGCCACGGTGCTGCTTCCGGCGGGCCCGATGACGCCGCACGGGTTGCGGGCGATGCGCGGAGAAGGGATGCGCGCCATCGTCTCCAACTGGGGCCTTGCCGGAGGTGAACGGAGCCGGCCAATGGCCGACACCGTGCTCTGCTCGGTCGACGACGACCTGGCCGGCGCGCTTCTCGACGCCTTTCGCGCGCTGGACCAGGAGAAGAGCGACGGCGGGATCACCGGCTCCACCGTGATCACCTGGGGAGGCGCCGCGCCGTTGCCGGCAGACGCAGCCGTCTACGTTGACCGACCGGCCGGCTCTTGATAATTTCGGCACGCGGTTCCCGGTTGTGTAATTGGTAGCACCCAAGATTCTGGCTCTTGTTGTGGGGGTTCGAGTCCTCCCCGGGAAGTAATCCGGCCTCCGGTGGCGTCATGAAGCAGGCCGCTGCATGAGGCAGGTCGCTGCATGAAGCTGGTCGCCGACCTGCACCTGCACTCCCACTATTCGCGCGCCACCAGCAGGGACCTGACGTGTGAGCACCTGTGGAAGTGGGCGCAGCTCAAGGGCGTGCAGGTGGTCGCCACCGGCGACATCGCCCATCCGGGGTGGCTGGCCGAGGTCCGGGACAAGCTCGATCCGGCCGAGGACGGGCTGTTCCGCCTGAAGCCCGACCTCGAGTCGGCGGTGGCGGACGAGGTGCCCCCCTCCTGCCGCGGCACCGTCCGCTTCGTGATCGGCGGCGAGATCAGCAACATCTACAAGAAGCACGACCGCACCCGCAAGGTGCACAACATCGTCTTCTCACCCTCCTTCGAGACAACGGCAAGACTGCAGGCGGAACTGGAGAAGATCGGCAACATCCGCTCGGACGGACGGCCGATCCTGGGACTGGACAGCCGCGACCTGCTGGAGATCGTGATCGCGACCGACGGCCGCTGCCACCTGATTCCCGCGCACATCTGGACCCCGTGGTTCTCCATCCTGGGCTCCAGGTCCGGTTTCGACTCGGTCGAGGAGTGTTTCGCCGACCTGACGCCGCACATCTTCGCGGTCGAGACCGGCCTGTCCTCCGACCCGCCCATGAACTGGCGGGTCTCGTGGCTGGACCGCTACACGCTGATCTCCAGCTCCGATGCCCACTCGCCGCCGAAGCTGGCGCGGGAGGCCACGGTGTTCGATACCGAACTGAGCTACGACGCGCTGTTCGGCGCGCTCGCCGGCGGCGACGCGGCCGGCTATCGCGGCACCATCGAGTTCTTCCCGGAGGAGGGCAAGTACCACCTGGATGGGCACCGCAAGTGCGGGGTCTGCTGGCAGCCGGAGACCACGATCGCCCACGCCGGCCGCTGCACGGCCTGCGGCAAGCCGGTTACCGTCGGTGTCTACCACCGGATGGAGGAGCTGGCCGACCGCCCACGGGGCGCTCGGCCGGATGCCGCCGGGCCCTTTGCCAGCCTCGTCCCATTGCCGGAGGCGCTCTCCGAAATGATGGGCGTCGGCCCAGGCTCCAAGCGCGTGCAGGCAGAGTATCACCGCCTGCTGAGACGGTTGGGACCGGAGCTGGCGATCCTGCAGCACCTGCCGCTGGAGGACATAGCCGCGGCCGGGGATGCGCTGCTGGTGGAGGGCATCCGCCGCATGCGCGCCGGCGAGGTGCGGACGCGGAGCGGGTACGACGGCGAATATGGCGTGATCAGCCTGTTCGACGGCGATGCGGACCGGGCGTCGGTGTTCCAACTCGGCATGTTCGCCGCCGAAACGCAGCGGCCGGCCGCGCCGCCCGAAGAGCCGCGGAGCCCCGGTACCCGCGACGTCCGTCTCGACGAGCCTCAAGTGGAGGATCCGGGACCGGACGGCGACGCTGCGGTGGCGCCGTCCGCACCGCCGCCTCGCCCGCCGGTTCGCTGGGTCGACGGGCTCAACGCCGCGCAGCGGGAAGCGGTGACGCACGTCGATGGCCCGCTGGCGGTGGTCGCCGGGCCGGGCACCGGCAAGACGCGCACGCTGACCGCGCGCATCGCGTACCTGGTCGAGTCGCAGGGCGTTCCGCCCGCTTCGGTGCTGGCGCTCACCTTCACCAACAAGGCCGCCGAGGAGATGCGCGAACGGCTCGCCGGGCTGCTCGGGGACGGACGGCCGCTCGGGATCACCGTCGGCACGTTCCATCAGCTCGGCGCCGCCGTGCTCCGGGAGTTCGGCGTCGCCGCCGGCATTGCGAGCACCTTCGCCATCGTCGACGACGAGGACCGTCGCGCGCTGCTGAGGAAGAGCGTCCCCGAGCTGTCTACCGCGGAGATCCGGCGGGCGCTGGAGGCGATCTCCAGCGCAAAGAACCTTCTGGATCGGGAACCGGCGGTCGAGCCGCCCGGCGGAGGCGGCGACCGCCTTCCATTGGATCTGCCGGCGATCGGGGACCGGTACCACGCCGCGCTCGCGGAGGCAGGCGCGCTCGACTTCGACGACCTGATCTGCCGCGCCGTGCAGATGCTGGAGACCGATACCGCCGTTCTCGACACCCTGCAGCGGCGATTCCGCTGGATCTCCGTGGACGAGTACCAGGACTTGAACGCAGCCCAGCACCGGCTGCTGCGGCTGCTGGTATCAGGCGGTGCGAACCTGTGCGTGATCGGCGACCCGGACCAAGCGATCTACGGCTTTCGCGGGGCAGATCACCGCTACTTCCTGTCGTTCGCCCGCGACTTTCCCGGCGCGCGGCAGCTCCACCTGGACCGCAGCTACCGGTCCCCGCAGGCGATCCTCGATGCGGCTGCGCAGGTGATCGCCCGCAACCCGGATCGCCAGGCCACCGCGCTGTTCGCCGACTTCGCGGAGCAGGTGAAGGTGGACGTGCACCGGGCGGCCACCGACCGGGCGGAGGCGGAGTTCGTCGTCCACCAGGTGGAGCGTCTGGTGGGCGGTACCAGCTACTTCTCGCTGGACTCGGGCCGCGTCGACGGCGACGGCCCGGCCGAGCACCACGCGTTCGGAGACTTCGCGGTGCTGTACCGGCTCAACGCCCAGGCGAAGCTGCTCGAAGAGGCGTTCGACCGTTCCGGCATCCCGTACCAGACCACCGGCGGCGCCGCGACGGCGGAGCGGAAACCGGTGCGCGAGATCCTGTCCCTCCTGTGGCTGACCGTGTCGCCGGACAGCGGCACCCACCGGGCACGGGTCGCCGTCGGCGTCCGGGACGCGCCCGGCGACGCGGAAGTGGCGGCCGCGCTGTCCCGCATCTCGTCCGCGGCGGGCGCGTCTGGACCGGCATCCGTCGAAGCGCTCGTCCGGGCCGCGGCCACGGCTTGGGGCGAGCTTCGCGCCAAGGAGTACGACGCCGCCGAGCGGGAACGGATCGCCCGCGTGCGACACGCCGCCGGCCCCTTCGGCTCCCGCCTGCGGGACTTCTTGACGGCGATGGCGCTGCAGAGCGAGACCGACCGGTATGATGAGCGCGCGGATCGGGTGACCCTGATGAGCCTGCACGCCGCCAAGGGGCTGGAGTTTCCGGTGGTGTTCATCGTCGGCTGCGAGGAGGGTTTGCTGCCGTATCGGCCCGTTCATCGGGATGCGGATGCGGATGAGGCGGAGGAACGGCGGCTGTTCTACGTCGGCATGACCCGCGCCCGGCAACGGCTGGTCCTGACCCACGCGGAGCGGCGCCTGCTGTTCGGCCGGACGCTGGAGAACCGCCTGTCCGGCTTCGTCGAGGACATCGAGGAGGCGCTCCGCGAGGCGAGCCGGGCGGAACGGCGCCGCCGGCCGGAACCGGCCGTCGACGCGCAGCTTCCGTTGTTCCAGGATCCCGGCAACGAGGGAGGACCGAGATGAGCATCATCGCCGGCTATGACGTCGGCCGCCTGATCACGGAGTTCCGGGTCAACGGATTCGTGGTCTTCGACGGCCTGATCGCGCAGGACACGCTCGACCGCATCCAGGAGGCGTGGACGCCGATCCGCAATGCCGACATCGAGCGCCAGGGCCCCAACCCCCACCGCGGATGGGGCCGGTACAACGTGCGCGTGCCGTTCCGCCGGCCGTTCGTGGACCCGGAGATCTTCGAGCATCCGGCGCTGGTGGCGTTCCTGGAAGCCGTCCTGGGCGCCGACTACGTCTGGCCCCACTTCGACAGCAACATCCCGCTGCCCGGCACCGACTACCAGCGCTGGCACCGAGACGGCCTTGCATCGCCGTTCCCGGGAGTCCGCGTGCCGACCTACCAGGTCGGCGTGAAGTTCCCGCTGGTCGACACGAGCGAGGAGAACGGCAGCTTCGAGGTGATGCCGTGCTCGCAGTACATCGGCGACGAGGAGTTGCCCGGAGAGCTTGACGATCTGCTCGGGCGCGGGCCGAACGACGGTGCGACCTTCCGCTCGCGCCGGCTCAACCTCAAGCGCGGCGCGCTGTGGGTGCACGACAACCGCGTGCTGCACCGCGGCACCCCGAACCGGTCCGTCCGGCCGCGGGACGAGTTGTGCATGGCGATGAACCGTCCCTGGGTGTTCAACTCCTGGCAGCACACGTACACCGAGGGGCATTTCCCGAGCGACCTCTGGGACTCGCTGTCCGACCACGCCCGGCAGGTCCTGCGCCTGCAACGGCTGACCGAGAATTGACAGCCGCCGGACTCGGGTGGGACAGTCCCACCATGAGCACGGCACGAGCGGATGCCAAGAAGCGCATCGTCATTCGTACCGCACAGCCGGGAGACGTCTTCGACGTGCAGAAACAGGACGAAGGCCGCTACCTCCTGGTCAAGCTCCAACAGCCCGAGGCCGGCCCGCGGATGGGCCGCGAGGAGTGCCTGGAAGCGATGTCGCGATCGCCGCTGAACATGGAGCTGTCGTGGGATCGGCTGCGGAGCCTGACACGAGAGCCGTGACACTGCTGGACACGAACGTGGTGGTCATCTACGCGTCCGACCCGACGGCCGCATTCCATGACTGGGCGCGCAGGACGATCGCGGACGCGGTGTCATCGCGCGGCGGCGTCGTCGACGCGGTCGGCCTTGCCGAGATCTGCGTGGGGGAGGCGGACCCTGCGACCGCAGCGGAGCGCATTCGCAGTTGGGGCGTGGAGATCACGGACATTCCGGCTGCGGCCGCCGAGGCGTGCGCGACGGCATATCGGCGGTATCGCGACCGCCGGCGACAGGAGTCAGGGAAGGACGCCCCGGCGACGCCGCTGCCGGATTTCTTCATCGGTGCCCACGCGGAGGTCATGGGCTGGACCCTGGCTACCGCGGATGAATCGCGCTTCGCGACCTACTTTCCTTCTCTGCGGCTGCTGACGCCGCGCGGGTCATGAAGCACAAGAGCCTCTATCTGGCCAACCCCTACGGGTTCTCGGCGCAGCAGCGCGACGGACCGCTGGCGGTCCTGGTCGAGGCGCTGACCGCCGCGGGGGCGGACGTGTGGGAGCCGTTCGCGCGCAACAACCAGATCGACCGCACCACGGCCGGCTGGGCGTACCGCATTGGTCAGGCCGACCTGCGCGACGTGCGCGAGGCGGACGGACTGTTCGCGGTGGTCAACGGCTGCCCGCCGGACGAGGGCGTGATGGTCGAGCTGGGGCTTGCCATCGCGTGGGACAAGCCGGTGTTCCTGTTCCGCGACGACTTCCGGCGCTGCACCGACAGCGAGGCCTATCCGCTCAACCTGATGCTGTTCACGAGCCTGCCGGAGGTGGGCTGGGAGGACTACTGGTACCGGTCCGTGGCGGAGATCGCCGACCCCGACAAGGCCTTGGCACGTTGGCTATCCTGTACGGTATGAGTGAAGTGACATTGCGCGCCGGACCGCATCGCCGGGCTTGGTGCCCGACCTGGTTCGACGCCCCTGACGGCGCGGCGCCGCCTGGATGCCAGGTAACCGGCGACCGCGCCGCCTGCATCGTGACCGACCTGGATGCCGGGGGCGAGCTGACGCTCGACGGCAGCGGCGCTCCGGCGGCCGGCGGTGTCGCCATCGACGAGCGGGACGGAGCCCTGGACGTCTTGATGGGCGGCGCTCTCTGGTGCAGCTACCGCTACACGCCGGGCGACGTACGCCCCGTGCTGCACCCGATCGCCGGTCCGCACGGCATTCCGATGACGCGCGCGTGGCCGCTCGCCGACGACGTGGCCCACGAGGAGACCGACCACGTCCATCACCGCTCCTGCTGGGTCGCGCACGGCCTGGTGAACGGCGTCGACTTCTGGAGCGAGGCGGAAGGCCACGGCCGGCAGGTGCGGGTGGCGCTGGACGCGGTCGAAAGCGGCCCGGTGTTCGGCCGGATCGCCGAGCGGCTCTGCTGGGAGAACGCCGCCGGCGACCCCGTCGTCGACGAGCACCGAACGCTGGTCTTCTGGAACACCCCGGAGCGGCTGCGGATGATCGACATTTCAGTCGGGTTCCGGGCCGCCCACGGGGCCGTTCTCTTCGGCGACACCAAGGAGGGCGGAATCGTCTCGTTGCGCGTGCCGGAGGCGATCAAGGAGACGCGCGGCGGCACCATGGTCAGTGGGTCCGGCGGCATCGGGGAGGGAGAGTGCTGGGGTCAGCGCGCCCCCTGGGTGGACTACTTCGGTACGCTCGCCGACCCGCGGGGCGAGCCGCGGACCGTGGGCATCGCGGTGTTCGACCATCCGCGCAATCCGCACTATCCGACCTTCTGGCACATACGCGCCTACGGCCTGCTGTCCGCCAATCCGTTCGGTCTGGCGGACTTCCGCTCCAGTTACCAGGAGCGGGGGGACTGGACCCTCGAAGCCGGCGCGACGGCGACCTTCCGCTACCGCATCGTGCTCCACGAAGGCGACGCGGGGCAGGCGGCGATCGGCGACCGGTTCGCGGACTGGGCCTGGCCGCCGCAGGTGGGCGCATAGACAGCCCGCCAGGGCAAGGAACGGGCGCGTGGGCTTCAAGATCGGCCTCTGCGGCGTCAGCAAGTTCGGCCGGAAGTTCGTAACGCTGTTCGCGGCCCATCCCGACGTGGACGAGGTGGTGCTGGCCGACGTGAGGACGGCCCGGCTCCACGAGGTCGCCCGGCAGCACCGCATCACCAGGACGGTGAGCTCGCTCGACGAGCTCTGCCGGAGCGACGTCGACGCGGTTGCGCTGTTCACGCAGCGCTGGACCCATGCTCCGCAGGTCGTGCATGCCCTGCGCGCCGGGAAGCACGTCTACTCGGCGGTGCCCGTAGCGGTCACCCTGGACGAGCTGGCGGACGTGGTGCGCACGGTGGAGGCGACCGGGCTCGTCTACATGCTCGGGGAGACCGGCTACTACCATCCGCACAGCGCCTTCTGCCGCCGCCGCTACGCGGATGGCGACCTCGGCGACTTCGTCTACGGCGAGGGCGGCTATTACCACGACATGGCGCACTTCTACCGATCGTTCTGGCTGAGCAACGACGACTGGAGACCGTTCGCCAGCCTGCCGCCCATGTTCTACCCGACCCACTCGACCTCGCAGGTACTCGGCATCACGTTCCGGCGGATGACGGAGGTGAGCTGCTTCGGTCAGGTCGACCGCCACCCGGACGGGATCTTCGACCCGAACCTGAGCCACTGGGGCAACTCGTTCAGCAACCAGTCGGCGCTGTTCCGGACCTCCGACGGCGGCACGGCGCGGATCAACGAATTCAGGAGGGTCGGGCACGGGACCCTGCGGGTGACGCTGCTCGGCACGCGCGGGGCGTTCGAGCAGCAGACGCGCATGGACGGCGGGATGGCGGACGGGGACGCGGTGTGGACGCGCTTCGAGCAGGTGGCCGACAACCCCGTGGACGGCGTCTTCGACTACCGCAAGAAGTACCTGGAGCAGCGGCACGATGACGTCTCACGCCTCATGGCCCATGACGACGGCGTGGAGATCACGGAGGGGAACCTCGGCGATCTGCCGCGGGAGTACCTGGGCAGAAGACATCTGCGCGTCTCCGCGGCGCATCCGATTGAGCGCATCCCCAAGGAGTTCGTCGGCCTGCCGAACGATCACTTCGGCTCG
Organism: Spirochaetia bacterium; assembly: GCA_965208175.1. GTDB lineage: Bacteria > Spirochaetota > Spirochaetia > SZUA-6 > Bin103 > CATQHW01. The sequence goes on from CBDBOG010000004.1 coordinate 490,130, forward strand.
CACCAGTTCCTGGTGCTCGACTTCATCGAGGCGCTGCGCTCGGGAAAGCTGCCGCCCAACAACGTGTGGCAGGCAGCCCGCTACAACGCCCCCGGCCTGGTGGCGCACGAGTCGGCCAAACGCGGCGGCGAGCTCCTGAAGATCCCGGACTTCGGCACGCCGCCCGCGGACTGGCCGTATCTGGATCCCGAGACCACACTGAGGGACTGAGGCGGCGGAGCCGTCACCGAGGAGGACATCAGCCATGGCAGACCGCGCACCGCTGACGCGACTGGCCGCGGGTGACACGCACGATGACGCGCGTATCGGAAGGGTGCTCGACGAGAATTCCCATTTCGAGCTCTCACCCTGCACCGACCGGGAGGAGTGGCTGCAGAGAGCCGGCTACCTGCGCCGGCGGATCCTCTGCTGCTGCGGCCTGTGGCCCCTGCCCGAGCGGCATCCGCTGAACGCACGGGTGTTCGGCAGGGTGGAGCACGACGGGTACGCCACCGAGAAGGTGTACTTCGAGAGCCGGCCCGGATTCTTCGTGACCGGCAACCTGTACCGGCCGCAGGAGGAGGGGACGCCGCGCCCGGCCGTGCTCTGCCCGCACGGACACTGGACACACGGCAGGCTGGAGGACTCGGATGCCTGCTCGGTGCCGGCGCGGTGCGCCACCTTCGCGCGCCAAGGGTACGTCGTCTTCTCCTACGACATGGTGGGCTACCTGGACAGTCACCAGGTGGACCATGCCTTCCGCGCCCGGCGCGCGCCGGACGGTTCCATGTTCCTGGGGAGCCATCCGGACGATGCGCTCTGGGGGATCAACGCACCGGGTGTCCAACTCTGGAACAGCATCCGCTCCCTCGACTTCCTGCAGGCCCTGCCCGACGTCGACGGCGACCGCATCGGCTGTACCGGAGCGTCCGGCGGCGGCACCCAGACCTTCCTGCTGACGGCCGTGGACGACCGCGTCGCGGCCGCGGCGCCGGTGTGCATGGTGTCCCCGAACATGCAGGGCGGCTGCATCTGCGAGAACGCGCCCAATCTCCGGATCGATACCTCGAACATCGAGATCGCCGCGCTGGCGGCGCCTCGTCCGCTGCTCCTGGCATCGGCCACCGACGACTTCACCCGCGAAGCGCCGACGTTCGCCGTTCCCCCGATCAGGGAGGTCTATGATCTGTTCGGCGCGGCGGAGAAGGTGGACTTCGTGCACGTCGCCGCCGGCCACAACTACAACGGCGAGACCCGGGCGGCCGTGTACGAGTGGTTCGGCAGGTGGCTGCTGGGAACCGACGACACACGGTCCCTGCGGGAGCGGCCCAGGCGGCGCGCGACAGGCTGGCTGCGCGACGCGCTCGTGTTCTACGGCACCGAGCGCCCGCAGCGGGAGATGGATGACCGGGTTCTTCGAGAGAACCTGCTGTCGGAAGCGGTGCGGACGATCGAAGACCTGTCCCCGCGGGATGCCGCGGGCGTTCGGAGCTGGTGCGATGCGATGGGCCCGCTCTACGAGCACGCACTGCTGGCATCCCTGCCGCAGCCGAGCGACCTCTCCGTCGCCCGCACAGGGGAGGTCCGCATCGACGGGATCGTCCTGAACGCCGTGCAGCTCTCCCGGCACCCGATCGGCGACCGGGTAGCGGCGGTGGAGGCAACGCCGGAGGGCACGCCGCCGACCGGCGCCGCTCTGCTGGTGCACGGGGACGGCTCGAAGGCGCTGGTCGACCTGGACAGCGGCTTCTGCGCCCCGCTGGTCCGGCAGCTCGTCGTTCAAGGCCGGAGGGTGCTGGTCGCGGAATGCTTCGCGGCTCCCGGCAGCAACGGCCGGGACGAGCTGGTGCGCAGGGAGCAGGAGCGCCGCTTCTTCCAGACCTATAACCGGACCGTCGCCATGGAGCGCATCCAGGACATCCTGACGGCGCTCGCCTACCTGCGGCATGCCGCCGGTACGGAGGCCATCGACCTCGCGGGCTTCAAGGACGCCGGTATCTGGTGCCTGCTTGCCAGGGGCGTGGCAGCGAGCACCGGGTCCACCGTCGCCGATGTCGACGGTTTCGACCCCGACGACGACGAGGCGTGGATCGAGCGCTCCTTCATCCCGCTCATCCGGCGCGCCGGAGGACTGGACACCGCGCTGGCGCTGGCCGCTCCGGCGAGGCTCTGCATCCACAACGCCGGCGGCCGGTTTCCCGCCGGCAGGGTGTCCAGGCTCTACCAGGCGCTGGGCAAGCCGGAGCACCTCAGGATCGAGCAGGGCGGCCTCGCGGACGAGGAGATCGTCCGCTGGATCGCCGGGTCTCACTGACCGGGGACACCCGTGCCGAATGCCAGGCGTCCGAACATCATCTTTCTGATGACCGACCAGCACCGCTGGGACGCGCTGGGCTGCGTGAATCCGGTGGTCAGGACGCCGCACCTCGACGCGCTCGCGGCGCAGGGCATCCGCTACGGCCAGGCGGTGTGCAACGTGCCGTGCTGCATCCCGAGCCGCTACTCGATGATGACCGGCCTGTACGGGTCGCAGTGCGGCATCCGCGCCAACGCGCAGATGATCCCCACCGACGATGAGCTGCCGCTGCCGGTCATTCCGCAGCGGCTCCACCGGCTGGGCTACCAGACCGCCGGGTTCGGCAAGACCCATTGGTACGCGGAAGTTCCCGGTGCCCCCGGTCCGCGGCCGTCGCGGCGCGGGTTCGAGGTGCGCACCCACACCGAGAGCCGGCACACCGTGCACGCGGAACCGGGCATGCTGCACCAGGATCAGGACGACCCCGAAGGATTCGCCAGGTTCAGGCGTGAGATCGCCCCCTACGGATACGGGGGAGAGAACGCGGCCGGCTACATCGGTTGCACCAGCACGGTTCCTGCGAGCGAGCACCGCGAAGGGTGGGGCACCGCGCAGGCGCTCCGCTTTCTGGACGAGCAGCGCGATCCGGAGCGGCCGCTGTTCCTCTACCTCTCCTTCGACCAGCCGCATGCCGGCTTCAACGTCCCTGCCGGCTACGAGGACCTCTACCGGCTCGACGACATTCCGGATCGCCCGCTGCCGCCGTGGGCCGACGGAGCCTCCCGGCACTGCATGCCGCATGAGCACGCTCCGCTGCCGACCAGCGGCCGCATGGACCTGCGGGAACGCTGGGCGAACATGGATCGTCGGGAGCGGAGGCGCACGACGCTGCGCTACTACGCCATGTGCTCCTACGTGGACGACATGTTCGGCCGCGTGCTCGGCCGGCTGCGGGAGACGGGCGAGCTGGAGGACGCCTTCGTCATCTTCTGCTCCGACCACGGCGAGATGCTCGGCGACCGCCTGCACCTGTTCAGCAAGTACTGCCTGTACGAGGGCAGCGTGCGCGTGCCGCTGATCGTCGCCGGCGCCGGGGTCCCGGAGGACCGGCGCGGCAGCGTGGACGACCGCTGCGCCGAGCTGATCGACGTCCTGCCGACGCTGCTGCAGGTGACCGGCGAGCCCCCCGACCGAACACTCCCGGGGCGGAGCCTGCTGGAGCTACCCTGCCGCAGAGGCGGCTTTGCCGAGTATCACGGCGTGGGCGGTGAGACGGTGCAGAGCGGTCCCGCCTACCTGTGGCGCACGAAGACCTGGAAGCTGATCCTGTACTTCGCCGAGGATCTCTCGCAGGCGGTGAACCACACCGACCGGGTGCGCGGCGAGCTGTACGACCTGGAGCACGACCCGCACGAGTGGCACAACCTGTTCGCGGACGAGCGCTACGCGGAGCGCCGGGAGGCGTTGACCAGGGAGCTGCTCATGCACCTGGCCTCCGTCTGGGCCCGCTACCCGCGCCACGCCGCCAAGGCCAGCCTTGGCGCCTGAGCAACGGGGCCGCGTGAACTTCGCTACAGGGCGCCGCCCTTCAGCGAGCCGAGCATGATCCCCTTGACGAAATAGCGCTGCACGAAGGGGTACACCAGCAGGATCGGCACGACGACCAGGATGATCGTCGCCGACTTCAGCGTCCTCGGTATCACGTCCTGATACCGGTAGACGTCAAGGCTGTCCAGGTCGACCCGGCCGCTCTTGAGCTTGAGCTCCGCGCCCTCGACGATGTTCCTGAGGAACAGGGTGACCGGGTGCAGGTTGGGGTCGTTGAGATAGATCAGGGCCGGAAACCAGAGGTTCCAGTAGTCCACCGCGTAGAACAGGGCGATGGTGGCGACGATGGGCTTGGAGAGCGGCGCGTACAGGCGCATCAGGATCTGGATGTCGTTGGCGCCGTCGATCTTGGCGGAGTCCTCCAGGCTCGCCGGGAGCTGCTCGAAGAACACCCGCATGAGGATCATGTTGAACGGCACGATCGCGATCGGCAGCACGATCGCCCACAGCGTGTCGAACAGGCCCAGTCCCCGCACCAGCAGGTAGCGCGGTATCAGGCCGCCGTTGAAGAACATCGTGACGATGATCAGCACCATCAGGATCGTCCTTCCCTTCAGCCGCTTCTTGGAGAGCGCATAGGCGCAGGCGGTCGTCATCATCACGCTGACCAGCACGCCCGAGACGGTGTACCTGAGCGTGCTCGCGTAGCCGGTCCAGAAACGCGGCTCGCTGACGATGCTTTCGTACGACGCCAGCTCGAAGCCGACGGGGAGCAGCGACACCTGTCCGCCCATCACCGCCAGCGGGTCGCTGAAGGAGACCATGAGCACGTGCCAGAGCGGGTAGAGCGTGGCGACCAGCACGCCCAGCAGCAGCACCGTGTTGAACGTCCGAAAGGTCCTGGCCGAACCGCCGCCGTATATCATCGTGCCTCCTGCCTCACCAGAGCGACGTCTCGGAGAAACGCCTGGCGAACCAGTTCGCCGTGATCACCATCAGCAGCCCGACCACGGCGTCGAAGAATCCGACCGCCGTGGAGAAGCTGAAGTGGCCGCCCAGGATGCCCATGCGGAACACGTAGGTCTGGATGATCTCCGACGACTCCCGTATGAGGGGGTTGTCCAGCAGCAGCACCTTCTCGAAGCCGACGGCCAGTATGTGACCGATGCGCAGGACCAGGATGATCACGATCGCGGGCATCATCTGCGGCAGGCTCACGTGCAGGGCCTGCTTGAACCGGCCGGCGCCGTCAAGGGCGGCCGACTCGTACAGCTCGACGTTCACGTTGGCGAGCGCGGCGATGTAGATGATCGCCTGCCACCCCGTCCACTGCCAGATCTCGGTGCCGATGTAGATCGGGCGGAACCATCCCGGCTCCGCAAGGAAGTGAACGGGCTCCCACCCCAGGTAGGTGAACAGGGCCGCGACCGGGCCGTTGTTGGGGGAGAGGAACTCCTTGGTCAGCCCGATCACCACGACCAGCGACACGAACCGCGGCAGGTAGGACACGGTCTGCACCGCTCTCTTGAACCGGAGGCTGCGCACCTCTTCCAGCAGCAGCGCGAACACGATCGGAATGGGGAAGCCGACGACGAGGTTCAGCGCGCTCAGCATGATCGTGTTCCTGAACGCCCGCCAGAAGGTGGGATCGGTCAGGAAGGACTCGAAGTAGTGCAGGCCGCGCCAGCGCCCGCCGAACATCGAGCCTCCCGGCACCCATTGCCGGAAGGACAGGCTCAACCCGTACATCGGGACGTAGTGAAAGACCACGAAGAACGCCACCGGCAGGACCAGCAGCAGATAGAGCAGGCGGTCCCTGCTCACCGCCGCGCCCAGTGCGCGGATTCCGCTTCCCTGCCGCGCCAGGGCGGGTCCTCGTCTCCGGTCCTGCTCCGTGGTCTGGATCATGATCGAAAAGGAGCGGCCGGAACCGCCAGGGGTGACGGTGCCGGCCGCTTGCTCATAGGGGCATCCGCGATTCAGGAGAATCGTACGCCGATTCAGCCGAACCGGCTATACGTCCTAACCTCCTTGCCAGGCCGCGTTGTAGAGATCGACCAGCTCGTCGCGCCCCAGCTTCTTGGCCTCCTCCACGTAGGCATCCCAGCCGTCCGCGATCGACGCCCGGCCGTAGATGAACTGGGAGATCATCTCGTCGGTGTAGCCCTTGAGCCTGCCGACCACGAGGTTGGCGTCCTCGGTGTCATCCGCCGACAGCTTCACCACCGGATCCTGGGCCGGCACGATGTCGAGCTGGAACAGCTCGTCGTAGTAGTCCTTCTGCGGGCCGGCGGAGCCCACGTTCCAGGCCAGGAGCTTGTCGGCCGGCTGGAACCGGGAGAGTCCGTAGATCATGTTGTACCCGGTGTCCTTGGAGAACTTGTCGCGGTTGACCGAACCGTTCGGCAGGAGGAACTCCTCCGTGAAGCGGGTCGTGCCGTCGACCGTCTCGTAGGTGTAGCCCTCGGTCCCCCACGTCATCAGGGTGATCCCCTCTTCGCTGAAGATCCAGTTCATGAAGCCGAGGACGGCGTCCAGCTTGCCGTCGTCCGCGATGCGCGCCGGGGTGACCATGAGGGAATCGCTCATCCTGTTCCGGGCCTTGTGCACCATCCCGGCAGGGCCGGTCGGCGGCAGCACCGGGATCATGTTGAAGCTCTCGCCGTAGTTGGCCTTGCCGCCCTCGGTGTAGCGGATCGCGTTGCCGGACCAGTCCGAGGCCAGGAAGTACTGGCCGTTGGCCACGTTCTCCATCCACTGCGCCGCCTCGAGCGTGGGTATCTCCGGATCGAACAGGCCGGCCTCGTACAGGCTGTTGAGGTACGTCAGGAGCGCCCGGTAGTCGTCCGAGGTGGGCTCGTGGTACCAACTGTCGCCTTCCCAGTCATAGATCATGCCGTCGTTGTCGTTGCCGATGACGCCGAACAGCGGCCCCCAGAGGGTCAGCATCAGTCCCATGCCGAGCTTGTTCGAGTAGCCGAAGTTGAGCTCCGGCTCCGCGGCCTGGATGGTCGTCATCATGTCGGTGAGCGCGTCCAGGTTCTCCGGCGGCCACGTGAAGCCGTGCTTCTCCACCAGGTCCATGCGCACCAGCCAGGCGTGTCCCTGGAAGGCAACCTCCGAGAACGCCGGAATGCCGTACAGGTCGCCGTTCACGTCGCGCACGTTGTCCACTTCACCCCCGAAGCCGAAGGTCTCGACCAAGGCCGTGAAGTTGGAAATCTTGTCCTCGTGATCGCTCAGGTTGAGCAGCACGCCGCCCTGGCCGTACCGCCAGGAGTCAGGCGCGCGAACGGTCGGCAGGAGATCCGGGATGTCTCCGGAGTTTAGGAGCACCTGTACCTTTTCCTGCCACTCCGACTGCGGCACGATGTGCGGCACGATCACTACGTTCGCCCGCGTCGTGATCTCCTCCCAGATCGGCCACTCGGTCTTGATGGGATCCTTCGGCCACTCATGCAGCAGCATGGTGAGCTCGACCGGTCCCTCCGCCATGGCGGCATCGGACTGCGGGCTGGCGAACAGCCCCGCGGCCACGAACAGGAACGCCAGTGACGCTACGAATACTCTGCGTAGTGCAGACATGCGACTCCCTCCTCGGACGTGACGCAGTAGGTTTCGCCCGTGAGCCGGCCGCGGAGAGCGACGTCGCCGACCGTGACCGCGAGCCTACGTCATCTTCCGTGTCCGCATACGCTTGGACATCGCCGCATGCGTGTCAAGGAGCGGGGCATCCGGGGCGCTCAGGACCGAGTCAGGCCGGCTGGTGCACATGCTCCAGCCACTGTTGCCGAGGGCCGTCCAACAGCAAGGACAGATGATTGAGAATATCTCGGCCCATTACACCGCGCTCTTCCTCGATCAGCAGATACCGGCCGCGGAATGCTCGTCTCAGGAAGAGTACGTCGAGTATCACGACGGGAGCCGTGCTGGTATTTCCGTCGAAGCCCATGAGTTCGTAGCGTTGGTCCGGGAGTTGCTGCGCGCCCAGTCGCTCGACAGCTAGGACGGGCAAGAGGGTAACATCAGCGCCGGTATCCAAGAGCAACGGCACATCGGTGACCGTCGCGTTGTCGTCCAACCGACGCAGTGCGACCTGAGCCAAGGGAGCCGGGGGGTTATAACGCGTCGCGTCATAGCTCGACATCCGCCGCCTCCGTCACCTGTTTGGCGAAGTCTCGGGCTTGTTCGCGGTGGCGTAGGCGTGGACTGTACGTTCGAGCTATCGGCGCAGCCTCGACATCCGGAATGACGACGTAAACTTTGGTGTGTTCCGGAAGCGTGACCGTATCGCGTAGCTGGATACGGCCGTTTTCGACGAATCCTTCAACCGTCAGCGTTGCCATGTCTTACCCTCTTGGGATGCCGGTGTCCGACAGCCGAAGTGTACATCAACCCGCTCCGATGACTGCGGTCAGCCTCCGTCCGGGCCTGTGTGCCGGGTCACGGTGATCAGGTGATTCAGGGGCGGAGTCCGCAGCAATGACGGCGTTCCGTCCGGCCAGACGATGCGCGCCGCCATCAGCCGGCTGCCCGGCGGGACGCCGAAGTGCAGGCGCGGCGCGTCGCCGGACAGATACCCGCCTGCGGCGCGCACGGTGCGCAGGTAGCTGCCGGTCGAGGTGTCAAGGTGCACCCGTGCGCCGACGGCGTAGCGGTTGGCGGCGCCAGGCCAGCGCAGGTCGATCTGCAGGTGGTCGCCGCCGCACAGCCGGTTCTCGAACAGCCGCGCCCGCGTCGCCAGGTTGTTGATGACGATGTCCAGATCGCCGTCGCCGTCCAGGTCGGCCATGCTCATGCCGCGGCCACTCTGGCGCGCGCCCAGCCCCCACTCCGGGGCGGGAGCGAAGCGGGTGCCCTGTACGTTGCGGAACGCCTGGTTCTCCTCGACGAGCTCGTCGCCCGGCAGATGCTCGAACAGCTCCACGGCGATCATGCCGTTGACGATGTAGGCGTCCAGGAAGCCGTCGTTGTCCAGGTCGCCGAACTTCGAAGACCAGCTCCAGCCGCTGGCATCGATCCCCCACTCGATCCCCCGTTCGTGATAGACGCCGCCGCGGGCGAGCTGCAGCACGTTGCGGTCGATCTGCGCCGGGTCGGGCGCCGGCGGCAGTTGCAGCGGCTCCCAGGCGCGCCGGGACTCCGCGTCCGTGGCGTACGGCTTCATGTCGGTGGCCAGCAGGTCCGTGTGGCCGTCGTTGTCCACGTCCCCGGCGGCCAGGCTCATGGTGTTGTGCGCCATTTGGCTGAACAGGCCGCCGGGGTACCAGCCGTCGGCCGACCAGAGCCACTCGTAGTCGGGCAGGAAGAAGTCGTTGCCGACCGCGACGTCGATGCGGCCGTCCCCGTCGAGGTCGCTGGCCAGCACCGCCAATGCCAGCGAGCGGGTGGCAAGGCGGGTGTCGAGCCGCAACAGCCCGCCGGCCGCGCGCGGGTCGCCGCCGTTGCGGTACACGAAGACGCCGCCGGTCGCGCCCGGAGCCTCGGCGTGCAGCTCGGCGTCGTAGGTGGCGCCCGCCAGGTCCAGGTCTCCGTCGCCGTCGAAGTCGGCCCAGTCGGCGGTATAGAGCGGTTCCCGTACGCCGGCGTCGGCCCGCACGAATTCCGTCCCACCGGAGGCGCCGGCGTTCAGCCAGAGGGTGGGCGGCGCGACCGAGTGGGTGAAGAACAGGTCCAGCCGGCCGTCGCCGTCGGCGTCGATCAGATGCACGGCCCGCGATGCACCCACCGGCAGCACCTCCACGCGGAACCGCAGGAGGCCCTCGTTCCAGTGGATGGTATTGGGACCGGCCAGGTTGGCCAGCACGATGTCCAGGTCGCCGTCGCCGTCCAGGTCGCCGACGCCCACGCCGGCGCCGTTGCTGGCGTAGAAGCCGATGCGTCCACCGCCGGCGGAGGTGGTGTGCTCCAGGAGGTGCTCGACGAAGTGCCCCAGGCAGGCACGTGCGTCGACACGGCTGGGCATCGCCTCCGTCGACAGGGGCCGGGGCAGAGGAAAGGGAGGCAGCGGCGCGGGGGCGGGCGGCTTCGATGCCGGAGGAGGCGGTGTTGCGGGTCCGCTCTGCGCCGGCGCGTATGGCGCCGTCGCCGCTGTCAGCAGCAGGGCGGCGGCCAGGGCTCGTACGGCACCCCGGCGGCGACCGGCGCGGCGCATCATCGCCTGTACGGGTCGGCGGCGTCGCGCAGCCCGTCGCCCAGGAAGTTGAACATGAGCACCGTGACGATCACCGCCAGCGCCGGGAACAGCAGCCAGGGATGGATCGCCACCGCCCGGAAGTTCTGCGCGTCCTGCAGGAGCACGCCCCAGCTTACCACCGGAGCGCGCAGCCCCAGGCCAAGGAAGCTCAGAGCCGTCTCGCCCAGGATCATGCCGGGTATCGACAGGGTGACGCTCACGATCAGGTAGCTCATGAAGGACGGCAGCAGGTGCCGGGTGATGATCGCACCGTCGGCATGGCCGGCGATACGGCCCGCCAGCACGAAGTCCGCCTCCCGCAGCTCCAGCAGCTTGCCGCGCACCACGCGGGCGAGCGACGCCCAGCCGGCGATCGCCAGGATCACCGTGATCACGAAGAAGATGCGCACCGGCGGCCACCTCGGCGGCAGCGCCGCCGACAGCGCCATCCACAGCGGGATGGTCGGGATCGACAGCATGAATTCGATCACCCGCTGGATCACCAAGTCGGCGGCGCCGCCGTAGTACCCGGAGATGCCTCCGAACAGGCAGCCCAGCACGAAGCTGATGGCCACGCCCACCAGGCCGATCGACAGCGAGATGCGGGCGCCGTAGATCACCCGCGACAGCACGTCGCGGCCCAGGCGGTCGGCGCCGAGCAGGAATACCGGCCCCTCGTCGCTGCCGACCAGGTGCAGGTCGGACGGGATCACCCCCCACAGCTCGTACGGGTCGCCGCGGACGAACAGCCGCAGCGGATGCCGCCGGCTCGGGTCCACGGCGTACTCCCGCCGCATCGTCTCCATGTTGCGGGTCTGGATCAGGCCATACACGAACGGCTGCAGGTGCAGGCCCTCTTCGCTGAAGAAGCGGATCCGCTGCGGCGGCGCATGGATGAAGTCGTTGTTGCGCGTGCCGGCGGCGGCGGGGGCGGCGAACTCCGCGAACGCGGCGACGAGATAGGCGATGGCCAGCACCGCCGCGGCCACGACGGCCAGACGGTGCCTGGTGAGCTTGCGCCACATCATCCGCCACTGCGACGCGACGAAGTAGCGTTCGTCCGCGGCCGTCTCGCCGCGGGCTTGCCTGCGTCGGATGGTCATGTGCCGGGGGCGCGTTCGTAGCGGATGCGGGGATCGAGCGTCACCAGCACGATGTCGGAGAGCAGCGTGCCGATGACCGTCAGCACGGTGAGCAGCACGACGATGGTCGCGGCCAGATACATGTCCTGGGCGAGCAGCGCGTTCAACAGTAGCGGGCCGGTGGTGGGCAGGCTCAGCACCACGGCGGTGATCGCCTCACCCGAAACGATCGCCGGCAGCACCCAGCCGATGGTGCTGACGATCGGGTTCAGCGCCACGCGCACCGGGTAGCGGAACAGCAGCGTGGTCTCGTCCACGCCCTTGGCGCGCGCGGTGATCACGTACTGGCGCTGCAGCTCGTCCAGGACGCTGCCGCGCATCACCCGTATCACGCCGGCGGTGCCGGCCGTGCCGATCACGATGATCGGCGTGGGCAGGTGCTTCAGCAGGTCCCAGACCTTGCCCAGGCTCCAGTCGGCGGCGGCGTACTGCAGAGAGAACAGGCCGCCGATGGAGACGCTGCAGCAGGAGAAGAAGAAGAACATCAACACGAGCGCCAGCAGGAAGTTGGGCGTGGCCAGCCCGATGAATCCCAGGGTGGTAAGCGCGAAGTCCGTGAACGAGTACTGGCGGGTGGCCGAGTAGATGCCGATCGGGATCGCCACCACGTAGGTGAACAGCAGCGTGGCGATCGACAGGGCGATGGTCACCGGCAGCCGCTCCAGGATCAGCTCCTTCACCGGCCGGTTGAACGCCAGCGACACCCCGAGCTGCCCGCGCACCAGGCGCGATGCCCACTTGAAGAAGCGGACGTAGACCGGGCTGTCCAGGCCGTAGAGCTGCCGCAGCCGCTCGACCTCCTCGATCTCGACGCGCTGGCCGCTCGCCTCCAGTTGGGCGATCAGGGTGGTCACGAAGTCCCCGGTCGGCAGCTCGATGATCAGGAAGCCGACCACCGCCACGGCGACCAGGACCACCACCACGTACAGCAGGCGGCGGACGATGTAGTCCTTCATCGGTCGTCATGAGGAACGGGTCCCCGCCCGATGGACAGGGACCCGTCAGCGTCAGCCGGATCGGTCTCGGCTGTGGCTACTGCACCTCTTGTACGGGCATCAGCGGCGGCTCCAGGTACCAGGCGACCGGGAAGAACGGCGTGGTGTACGCGAAGTCCCAGCCGTGGTGCTTGGGGTCGAGCTGCACGTTCTTCAGGTTGTTGCGGAAGATCAGTACCACCGGATGCTGCGACACGGTGCCGATGGCGTTGATCTGGTCGGCCTGCCAGTCCATGATCGCCGACCCGTGGCGGACGTACTCCTCGTCATTCGCCGACTGCTTCATCGCCTGGTAGTGATCCCACGCGTCCTTGAACTCCTGCGGCGGCTCGGGGCCTTCGGCGCCGTCCGAGCGGAACCAGATGCCGTAATCGCCGCAGTAGTTGCCGGGGCCGGGGCAGATGAAACCGCCCGGATCGATCATGAAGCGCCAGTCGGTGGTGCCCGAGCTGCCGGAGGCCCATACGTCCCACTGGTTGCTGCCGCCCCGCTGGTAGTAGACGTCCTGGCCCCAGGTCTTGATGGTCGCCACCAGACCCAGCTCCTGCCATGCTTCGATGACGATCTGGTGCAGGTCGACGATCTGCTGGCCCTCCCAGGCGGGGATCTCGAGCTGGAAGGTGATCGGCTTGTCGTCATTTCCCAGCCGGAACTTGCCGCTTGAGTCCCACTGCAGCCCGATTTCGTCGAGCAACGCGTTGGCCAGCTCCGGATCGTGTTGCGCCCACGCCCGCTCGTTCTCTTCCGTCCAGAGCCTGGAGGTGGGGTTCGCGGTGAGCTGCGCCGGGACGGTGGTGCCGAAGTAGATCACCTCGTTGATCTCGTCGCGGTCGATGGCGATCGACAGGGCGCGCCGGAAGCGCACGTCATTGAACAGCTCGACCACCTGTTCGTTGGGGGTCGTGCGGTTCAGCTTGTAGATCGGGCTGTTCTGCGTCGCCTTGCGCAGCACGACGCGGTAGTTGCCCGACTCCTCGTACTCCTTGAGCAGCGGGAACTGGTTGAAGTTGTGCACCCAGTTCTCGCCGCCGGCGAAGTCGACCTCGCCACCGATGATCTTTCCGTAGTAGACCTCCAGGTTCTCGATCTTGCGGCTGACGATCCGGTCGACATAGGGGAGCTGGTTGCCGGCCGCGTCCACCTGCCAGAAGTACGGGTTGCGCTCGTACACGAACACGTCGGTGCCGAGCTCGGTGAGGTTGAAGCCGTTGAATACCGGCAGGTCGAGGTTGCCGCGGTTGACCGAGACGAACTGCTTGTCGCGCTCGTTGTAGAGCTGCACCCACGTGTCGAACCCGGCCTTCTTGGCGTCGTCGTTCGCGTCCTCGTTGTGGGAGATGTGGAACTGCGACAGGTAGTGCCTGGGCCGCACGTAGTTGATCGCGCCGTCCGGGCCGACCAGGAGGGTGGAGAACATGCTCCGGTACGGCACCGCGAAGCGGAAGCGGATCGTGGTGTCGTCCACCTTCTCCATCACCATCGGCTCGCCGCCCGGCCGGAAGTTGCCGGGGATCGACGGCGTGAGCTCCTCGTTGAGCAGCCTGTCCTCGTACCAGAACAGGTAGTCGTCCGCCGTGAAGGGCGCGCCGTCCGACCACTTCATGTCGGCGCGGAGATGGGCGGTCATGGTCCTGCCGTCCTCGCTCCACTCCCATGCGCGGATGACCCCGGGCGCCAAGTTGCTCTGGTCGGGAGCGATGCGGAGCTGCGGCTCGGTGCCGGACGAACGCCAGGCGTCATTGCCGATCCAACTGCCGATGTGGACGACGTTGATCTGGCCGCCGTAGGTGCCGATCTCCAGGTCCATCCCTTCGACCGACTCGACCACCAGCGGGTCGTCGGGCAGGCGGTCCGCGACCGGCGGCAACTCCCCGGAGGCGACGCGGGCGGCCAGCATGGGCGCCTCGCCCATCTGCGCGAGTCCGGTAGCGGCGGCGACGAGCAGTGCGAGCAGGACTGCTGCTGTGGTTCTCATTGTGCCTCCTGTTCCGATCGGGACGGACCCGCCAATTCAGGCGGCAACGCCCTGCGTGTCTGGCCGCTCAGGCTATGCCCTTGCCGCCAAGGGAGTCAACCGAAAGCCGGACGACGCAGCGGATGCAAGCCCGAGCGTCGACCCGGGCCGGTGGCGCGGCCAGTTCATCTCGGGCGGCCTCAAGGGAACCTTCGACATGCCGGTCTTCTCTCCGTGGATGCCGGTGGCCGAGCCGAGCGCGGGCGAGTACGTGCTGGAGCGCAACCCGTACTACTACATGGTCGACGTGGCCGGGAACCAGCTTCCCTACATCGATCGGGTGCACCGCACGTTCGTGTCGAACCGGGAGGTGGTGGACCTGGCGATCATCCAGGGCGACGCCGACTTCCAGGTGTACGAACGACGCTAGAGCAATTCACGGTGTACAAGGAGAACGAGAACGCGGACGGCTACCGCACCATGCTGCTGCCGCCGCGGCAGGACATGACCGGCGTGATCGTGTTCAACCTGACCACGAGCGATGAAGCCACGCAGGACCTGGACCGGCGCCATCCCGACCTCGTCTACGCGCCGCCGCAGCGCACCCGTTCGGCGGTGCCGGCCGAGTGGCCGCAGGTGCGCGTCTACTTCGCCATCACGATCATCCTGTCCATCGTGGGATGGGCGGGGTTGGCACGCGTGGTGCGGGGCAAGGTGCTCAGCCTGCGCGAGGAGGACTACGTGCAGGCGGCGGCGATCGCCGGCTCGAAGGACGGCTCGATCATCGTCCGCCACATCATTCCGTGGATCATCATTCCCGCGATCTTCGTGATCGTTTCGGTCCTGGCGTTCAACTTCGTCGGCGACGGTCTTCGCGACGCTGCAGACCCCTACAAACTATGATCCCCACCGTGGAAGCCGCGCAGGCGCCGAGCGGCCACCTGCTGAGCGACGACCAGGTGAAGTCGTTCGTCGTACGCGGGTTCCACCTCGTGCACCTCGATCCGGGGGACCCGGTTCACGGGGACGCGTGCCGGGATCTCGCCGCCGCGGCAGTCGGCGGGGAGCCGGAGGACGATCTCCTTTACGACTGTCCGGCGCTCCGGGGGGTCGTGCAGCGCCCCGAGTTGCGCGGCGCGCTCGCCAGCCTGCTCGGCAGCGGCTACCGGCTGTTCACCCACCGGCATGGCCACGTCACTCCTCCCGCCGCCGAAGGTGCGGCCGGCTCCCAGCGTCCCCACCAGGACGGCAGCTTCCGGCGGTTCTTGGGCTGGAGCCGGCCGTGGCGCCGGCATCATCGTCCGCGCGTGCTGCTGGCGTTCTACTACCCGCACGAGGTCACCGCCGAGCTGGGGCCAACCGGGATCGCGCCGGGATCCCACTACTACCGCCACCTGCACGACCGGTACGACCGCCACGAGATGCACCTGGTGCTGCCTGCCGGCACCGTCGCGCTGTGCCACTTCAACCTGTGGCATCGCGCCACCGTCAACCTCGGCACGCGGCCCCGGTTCATGGTGAAGCTGATGTTCCGGCGCCGTGGCGATCCCGTGGTGCCGAGCTGGGCCACCGGTGCGGGCGCCGGCACCTTCGAGTCCGGCGGCGTCGAGGCGGATGAACCCGGACGCGAGCTGTATCGACACCCGCTCATCTGGCAGGCGTTGTGGGGCTGGCTCCGCGGGGAAGACGTACGGAGCGTCACCGCTGTCGCGCCGCACCGCGGCCGGCCCGCGGAGCTCGATTCCGCGTCCGAGGCCGACGCGCTCGACGCGGCATACCGGCTCGGTCTCGGCGATGATCCGGCCGGCGTCGCCGCGCTTCGGGAGGCGCTTGGCTCGACCGGCGAGCGGCGCGAGCTGGCGCCGTTCGGGCTCAGCGTGGGCGGCAGGCGATCGGTGGAGGTGCTGCGCCGCGCGCTCGGTCACGCCGACCCGTGGGTCCGGGCGACGGCCGCCGACACCCTTGGTGACATGGGGCAGGCAGCGCTCGCGGCGCTCCCCGACCTTCGTGCTTCCCTCCGCGACGAGGATCCATGGGTGCGGCACAACGCGCTGGAGGCGTTCACCACCTGGGGCGAGGCGGCAGAGGATGCTCGTGCCGCGGTGACGACGGCGCTCGGAGACCCGGAGCCGTTCGTGCGCTTCAACGCCGTTTCCGCGCTTGCCCACTTGCGCTCCACGTCCGCGGCGACGGCGGCGATCGAGGGGCGTCTGGCCGACGATCACGAACGCGTGCGGTACCACGCCCGCGAGACGCTGCGTCGCATGGCCGAGGGGTAGCCGCCGGGCGAGAGCGGCCCGTCACGCCGGTTCGCCGATTGCCATTCTGCAGTCCGAAGTCAGAAATAAGTCAAAACTGACGTCTAATATGCATTAAATCCTTGTGAGGCATCATAAATGACTCTCAACGTGTCCAAATTTGCATTGGATCAAAAAGCCAAATATGATATCTTGAATAACCTATATCCGGTTTGCACATCAAGAACGAATGATTATGAGAATATCTTCGGACACGTCAGATCGCGCGGCCCTCCGAGAGCTGGGCAGCCGCATGGCCCGCCAGCGGCTGAACAAGAACCTCACACAGTCGGCGCTGGCCGCGGAGGCGGGCGTCTCGACGCCGACCGTGCAGCGTATCGAGCAGGGGAAGTCGGCTCAGGCCTCCAACCTCATCAGAATCCTGCGGGCGCTCAGGCTCCTGGACAATCTCGACGCCCTCGTTCCCGAGCCGCCCGTCAGCCCGATCCAGCAGGTCAGGCTGCGCGGCAAGGTGCGGCAGCGAGCCTCATCCCGCTCGTCAGGCATACGGGAACCGTCTCCCGAATGGAGGTGGGAGGATGACGCATGACGGTGGCCGAAGTGAGACTGTGGGGACGAACGATCGGAGCGGTGAGCTGGGACGACGATCGCGGCATTGCCAACTTCGAGTACGAGCCGTCCTTCATCCCGAGCGGCCGACAGGTCGCGCCGCTCACGATGCCGCTCTCCGACGGGATCCATTCGTTCCCGGCATTGCCGCGCCAGACGCTCGCCGGCCTGCCCGGGCTGCTTGCCGACTCGCTTCCCGACCGGTTCGGCAACGCGCTCATCGACGCATGGCTCGCCAGGCAGGGCCGCAGTCCCGGCGACTTCAATTCCGTCGAGCGGCTCTGCTATATCGGCACGCGCGGCATGGGAGCGCTGGAGTTCGCCCCGGCGCTCGGACCGACACAGCGGGAGGCTGCCCAGATCGACGTGGCCGCACTGGTGGAGCTGGCGAGTGAGATCCTCACACGGCGCGCAGAACTTGCGGGTTCATTCGAAACGCCTCGCCGCAGGAAGGCTCTGCACGACATTCTGCGGGTCGGTACCTCGGCGGGCGGCGCACGAGCCAAGGCGATCATCGCCTGGAATCCCAAGACCGACGAGATCCGTTCCGGGCAGATCGCCGCCGGAGAGGGGTTCACCCACTGGCTGCTCAAGTTCGACGGCGTCGCCGGCAACCGGGACCGGGAACTGGAAGACCCGAAGGGATATGGGCTGATCGAGTACGCCTACCACTCCATGGCACGGGCAGCCGGGATTCACATGAACGAGTGCCGGATCCTCCGGGAGAACGGTCGCAACCACTTCATGACCCGGCGTTTCGACCGAACGGACGCGGGCCGGAAGCTGCACATGCAGTCGCTGTGCGCCATGGCTCACTACGACTTCAACCAGCCCGGCGCCTACTCCTACGAACAGGCGCTGCGCGTGATCGACCGGCTCGAATTGTCCAAGGAAGCCGTGGAGGAGCAATTCCGGCGCATGGCATTCAACATCGTCGCCCGCAATCAGGATGATCACGTCAAGAACATCGCCTTCCTGATGGATCGCTCGGGGCGCTGGTCGCTCGCTCCCGCCTTCGACGTTACCTACAGCTACAACCCGACCGGACGCTGGACCGGCACGCACCAGATGACCCTGAACGGCAAGCGCGACAGCTTCGCGGCCGGGGACTTCGTCGCGTGCGCCCAGAACGCCGCCATGAAGCGCGGCAGGGCCAGGGAGATCCTGCGCGAGGTCCAGGACGCGGTGTCGCACTGGCGCGTATTCGCGGCAGAGGCTGGAGTCGCGGATCAGACGGCGTGCGCGATCGCCGCCACCCATCGTACGGGCCTGCTACCCTGACACAGCCTGGGTGGAGGCACCGATGACCGAACTCCGATTGCCGCGGTTCCGCGTGCAACTGTTCCCGCTGAACGACGGCCTGCCGCAGTCCTGGCGTCCGATGGAGGCGGGACCGCCCTTTACGGCCCCGTTCGTCCTGCGTTGGCGGGCCGAGACGGCGGACTGGGGGCCGGACCCGGCGCCGGTCCCGCAGCGCTACGAGGTCCGGCTGGCCGGACCGGGGTGCGACCAGCCGGTCGTCGTGGCCGCGGCCCAGGCGCAGGCCGACTTGGCGCCGGTGTGGGACCGACTGGCGAGCGGGATCATCCGCTACGACATCGCCGCGTTCGACGCGGACGGGAAGGAGATCGGCTGCAGCCTCCTACACAACTTCGTGAAGGACGCCCACCCCGTCAGCCTGCTGCGCTTCCCGGAGCTGACCCTGGCGGAGGGGGCGCGCGTGGGCACGGTCGAGTGGGACACCGTGACCGGCGCGATGATGCGCCACCTCGATCCGTTCGTGGTGACGCCCACGATCGCCGACGCGGCACAGGCGCGGTCCGTGGCGGGCTGGCGGCTGCAGATCGTGCACGGCGGCGGGTGCGAGACGGTCGACGGGCTGGGGCCGGCGCTCGACGTGGCTCCGGTCTGGGACCGAGTGGCCGTGGGGCCGTGCGCGCTGCGCATCCAGGCCCTGGATGCCGCCGGCCGCTGCATGGGGGTAATTCGGGAGATCGTGTTCAAGCGCGGCTGCGAGTTTGTTGCCGATGACGGGTCGGACAGGGACGGCGCTGCGGAGCCGGACGCGGCGGCCGATCGGGACGCGATCCGCGCGTGCGTCGACCGGATCGCCGGGTACCTGGTCTCGGTGCGCAGCCCGAACGCGCACCGGCCGGCCCTTCCCGTGCACCTGTGGCACTCCAGCATGAACGACTTCGGCGCCGTCTCCGGCAGCTCCTATCCCTCGCAGTTCGAGGTGGGGGTGGAGGGGTGGCTGCTCTACCACGACTGGGAGGCCGCTGCCGACTGTGCCGTCGGTCCCGACCGGGCGCTGAGCGAGGCGTTGCGGATGATCGACTGGACCCTGGAGCATCGCACGCCCGCCGCGTGGGCGTACGGCGGGTTGCCGGCCACCACGCTCACGCGCGGGACACTCGGCGGCCACGCCGAGGGAGGGTCGATCTCGCTGCCCGGCGTGGCCACCATCGCCCGTACCTACCTGTGGGCGTACGAGCGCACCGGCGACGACGCCTACCTCGACGCCGCAGTCGTCGCCGGTGAGGCGCTGGAACGCTCGCAGCGCTCCGACGGCAGTTGGCCGTGGCGGGTGCAGGCCGAATCGGGGGAGCCGGACCCGGGGGCTGACTACACCTCGCAGACCATCGAGATGGTGCGCCTGTTCCGCATGCTCGATGCCGTCTACCCGCGCGCAGCCTGGCGCGACGCCGCCCGCCGCGGGCTTCAGTGGCTGGTCGCCAATCCGCTCCGGACGATGCGCTGGGAGGGCTACTACGTGGACGACTTCGGCGACCGCCCGCGCTACAGCTCGGTCAGCCACCTGGACGCGGTGTGGACCGCGCGCTTCCTGGTCGCCCATCGGGACGAGGACCCGTCGTACGAGCGGCTCGCCCGCGGCGTGTGCCGCTGGGTGGAGAACCACTTCGTGCTCTTCGGGCGGGAGCTGCACTGGGGCAACCGGAGCGTGGTCGCCACCGAGCCGGTGACGCCGGCGGTGATCGAAAAGCCGTTCTACCAGCGCACCGTGACCGGACACGCCGCCAACTGGTGCGGCCTGCTCCTCGACCTGCACGCGGCGAGCGGCGAACCGGAGTACCTGGCCAAGGCGCGCGCGGCGGGCCGGGCGATGCGTGCGGCGGTGTTGCCGGACGGACCGGTCTGCCCGGAGTCGCCGGACCGCGTGCTGGGACGCCGGCCGATCGGGGAGTCGCTCTGGTTCTGGAACGCCTGGGCCGTCATGAAGGGACTGATCGAACTGGACGGCCGCCTCGCCGAGGTCTGACCTCGCTCCTTCCTGAAATTATTTTCGAAAATAGGCAATATGGTGTAGTATCGGAAACGAACGTCATGCGCCTGGACGCGGCCCTCGACCTTCTCGGATCCTTGCCGTTCTTCGATCTTGCTACGGTCGCGCAACTCACGGAGGAACCGCATGGGAACCTCGTCAACCAGATGCATCGCTGGAGCCGGGCCGGAAAGCTGGTGCCGCTCCGCCGCGGCATGTACACGTTCGCCGATCGCTATCGCCGGGTACCGCTGTCGTCGGCTGCCCTGGCCAACGCGCTGTACTCTCCCTCGTACGTCAGCGGGCTCTGGGCGCTCGGGTTCTACGGCCTGATCCCGGAGGCGGTGTCCTCGTATACCAGCGTCACCACGCGCACGCCGCGGAGGTTCGACAATCCGTTCGGGGCGTTCGCCTACCACGCGATCAAGAGGAGCTTCTTCTTCGGCTACCAGACCGTTTCGATCGCCGGTTCCGACGTGGTGATCGCTGCCCCTGAGAAGGCGCTGCTCGATCTGTTTCACCTGAACAGCGGGGAGTGGGACCTCCCGCGGATGGTGGAGATGCGGTTTCAGCAGGGGGAAGGCATCGACCGGTGCCGGCTCCGGGAATACGCGCAGCGGATGGGGAAGCCCAGGATCCTGCGCGCCGTGCAGGTGTGGCGCGAATGCTGCGACGCGCCGGATGACGGCGGGGTGGAGCTGTGAAGGACCGCGCTCTGGAGGCGGCGCTGGGCTTCGACGATCCGGTGCGCCGGCTCAACTCCCTCCGCGAGTATCTGCAGGCGTTTATCATGCGCTCCCTGCATGAGAGCGAAGCGTCGCGAGCGATCGCGTTCGTCGGCGGAACGGCGCTGCGGTTTCTGGAGGACCTGCCGCGCTTCTCCGAAGACCTCGACTTCTCGCAAATCCTGACCGACGGGTACGATCCCGTGCGCTGGCTGCGCAAGCTCAAGAGGGACCTCGATCTCGCCGGATTCGACAGTGCCGTTCGATGGATCGAGCGCACGCCGGTGCAGGTCGCCTGGGTCCGCACCGCGTCCCTCCTGGCGGAAGCGGGGTTGTCCGGTCAAAGGGAGCAGAAGCTCTCCGTCAAGATCGAGATCGACACGCGTCCGCCCGCGGGCGCGGCGATGCAGCGCACCGTCATCACCCGGCACTTCACGTTCGTCATCCGTCACTACGACCTTCCGTCGCTGATGGCCGGCAAGCTGCATGCGCTGCTCACGCGCGGCTATCCGAAGGGTCGCGACTGGTTCGACCTGGTGTGGTACCGGTCGCGGCGTCCGCCGGTCCGGCCGAATCTGCCGCTCCTCCAGCATGCCCTGGATCAGACGCAGGGCGCCGGGCAATACCGGGCAGCCGACTGGCCGGGGCTGCTCCGGGCGCGGCTCGCCGATCTGGACGCCGCCGCCCTGGCCCGCGACGTGGCGCCCTTCCTGGAGCGTCCGGCGGACGCGGCGCTCCTGGGACGCGTCAATCTCGAAGCGGTGCTCGCGGAATGAGCCGGGGCCGCCCGGCGGCTACGGGTGGTGTATGGCCAGCTTGATGCCGGCGTCCGGATTGCGCTCGATCTCGCGATACGCCTCCGCGCTCTCCTCGAACGGCACGATCGGGTCGAGCAGGCCGTCGGCGCGCAGCCTCCCTTTGACCAGCAGGTCGATCACCTGCCGGTGCATCCGCTCGCTGTCCCAGCGCGGGTCGGCGCGCAGCGGGTCGTTGACGTTGCGGCTGGAGATCAGCGTGAGCTGGTTGCGGTGCCACTCTCCCTGCAGGTGCAGTGCCTCGGCCGTGCCGGTGTAGTAGGCGAGGGAGGCGACGGTGCCGCCGTACGCGGTCGCCCGAAGGGCGTCGTGCAGCGCGGCGTAACTGCCGGAGGCCTCGACGCTCACGTCGGCGCCCTGGCCGCCGGTGAGGCGCTTGACGGTCAGCCCCACGTCCTCGGCGGTGGGATCGATGACCAGGTGCGCGCCGTGCGTGGCCGCCAGATCGCGCCGCCTGGCGATCGGATCCGAGCACGCCACCCAGCCCGCGCCCTGCAGCCGGGCGAGCTGCGCGGCCATCAGGCCGATCGCGCCCAGGCCGGTGACCAGCACGCGGTCGCCGACGCGGATGCCGGAGTCGTGGATCCCGCACAGCGCCACCGAAGCCGGGTCCCAGCACACCAGCGCCTCCGGATCGGCGCCGGCGGGGACCGCCTGCAGGATCTCCTCCGCTACGGTATGGGTTTCCCGGACCGGCAGCGGACCGAACACCAAGTCGCCGGGCTGGAACCGCTCGGCTCCCGGCCCGGCCTCCACCACTCGAGCCACCACTTGGTGCCCGAGCGGTAGCGGGAAGGCGTTACGCCGATCGCCGGGCAGGTGCAGCCGCAGCTTGCGGTCGAACGGCACGGTCGCGTCGCGGGTGTCGGCTCGGAATCCGCGCAGTTCGGTGCCGTGCTTGACGACCGACAGGACGCTGCGCAGGCGGACCTGGCCGGGGCCGAGCTCCGGCTCCTGATACTCGATCAGGGCGGGCGTTCGCGGGGCGGTGGCTACAAGCGCGCGTGGCATGGCGTTGATCTTAGCGCCGGCCGCCGCCCGCGTCAGGCCGGTTCGCGTGCAAGAGTCGCATCCGCCTCTGCCAGTACGTCATCCAGGTCGTGCCCGACTCCTGCTGTGATCTCCTGCTCGCCGCGTATCAGGAGTCGGAGCACGTGGCGCTCTCGCTCGCTGCGCTCGTAGGCGTCCGCGCTCAGCAGCACCGCCGCCGCCCGCCCGCGCCGGGTGATCATGACCGGCTGCCCGGAAGACTGCACTCGCTTCACTACCGAGGCCGTCGTCTGTCTCAGATCCCTGACGGAAATGGTCTCCGGTAACTGTGCCATGAACAGTTCCCCCAACGCCAACCCCAAGTGTACGATAGAACGCCGGATGCCTTCGTTCCAGTGATTGACACAGGCACCTCCAGTCGATAGAAACGATCCGAGTCATCAGTGCTCGGTGGGCTACCCGAAGAGAAACTCGTATGCTCCAATCATACGTGGATGCGATCCGGTGACGGACATACCCGAACTGACCGATAAGCAATTTGCAAGCGCGATACCGGCCAGTCTGAGGCGGCGTCTCGTAGCCGGTCAGATAACGTCCGGTGAGGACGTGCTAGCGCTACGTCGTTTCGTCGGTTTGCCGAAAGCACAATTCGCAGATGCCCTCGGCATCACCGTGCACACCCTCTGTACGTGGGAACAAGACAGAGCAGTGCCCGAAGGTCCAGCGCTCGCTCTCTTGCGTATTGCGGCACGGCATCCGCGCATCATCAGAGATAATATCGCGTCGGTCGCGTAGCTTGAATCGCCCGGGGCCGAATCTTCCCAGGTCCATCGCATCGCTTTCAATGAGGCCGTCGGAAGTCACCGACAGAATCCGTGGCGTCCGTGCGCTTCTTGTGCTTCGCCAAGAATGTCGCTTCAATGAGGCCGTCGGATATTACCGACGGAATCCCTCGATCCACCGCGCGCCGTGCTCGTGGTGGTCGAGCAAAGCCTCAGGGCTTCGGAATCACGTGCAGCCTGTCCTTGCCGCGAACGACGGCTTCGTGGTGAATCCGGGAGTCCGTCGTGGCGAAGTCGATGCCTTCACTGACCGCCAGACCAAGCAGGTATACGTCGGTGAGCTGCTTCGGCGTGATCCCGGTCAGGGACCCGAACACTCCTGTATCGGACAGCGAGAGGGAATCGGAGATGAAGCAGTGGGTACGCAGGCTGAGGAGGTGGCGCAATTCTACCATCGCTTCGGCTGGCGAGCCCGGCCCGCCGGGGTATCGCGGATGGCCATAGATCCTGACGAAACCGTTCTGCGTGAGCGGGCATGTCACGAGATGTTCCGCCGCATTGTCGCGTTCCCAGTTGGCGACCCGCTCGTGGTGCTCGTGACGTGGGTCGATCCGGGCGATCAGGACGTTCACGTCCAGGAGGAACGGCACGACCGGTTACACCCCTTCCTCTTCCCGGAGCTGGTTGATGAAATCATCGGTGATCACTCGTGTGTCGCCGGGCGCCCGTTGGAGAATGGGCCAACCGCGCTCGTCGGTGCGGATGCGATCGCGTTGCGGAAGCTCCGGATCCGGCCCCGCCGGTTGGAGCAGATGGACCTCCAGCGACTCCGTGAGCAGTGCGCGCAGCGTGGTGCCGCGCTCAGCAGCGCGGATCTTTGCCCTCCGGTACAGAGCATCAGGCAGGTCGATGGTGGTTTTCATGGAACAACATTGCCGTATAAGTGGTTCGGTTCCAATGTTGCGAGGTATTGGACGGTCAGCAGGCGAGGTCGGGGGTGAGAGTGGTCGCTCAAGAAGCGGCCCCGGTCGGTAGGCGAGGAAGACCGGATCGTGGACCGGGGTCAGTGTCCGTCTGGGCGCGTGTGCCGGGTCACGGTGATCAGGTGATTCAGGGGCGGCGTCCGAAGCGATGACGGCGTTCCGTCCGGCCAGACGATGTGCGCCGCCACGATGTAGGCGTCCAGGAAGCCGTCGTTGTCCAGGTCGCCGAACTTCGACGACCAGCTCCAGCCGCTGGCGTCGATCCCCCACTCGGCACCCCGTTCGTGAAAGGCGTCACCGCGGGCGAGCTGCAGCGCGTTGCGGTCGATCTGCGCCGGGTCGGGCGCCGGCGCCAGTTGCAGCGGCTCCCGGGCGCTCCGCGACTCCGCGTCCGTGGCGTACGGCTTCATGTCGGTGGCCAGCAGGTCCGTGTGGCCGTCGTTGTCCACGTCCCCGGCGGCCAGGCTCATGGTGTTGTGCGCCATGCGGCCGAACAGGCCGCCGGGGGACCAGCCGTCGGCCGACCAGAGCCACTCGTAGTCGGGCAGGAAGAAGTCGTTGCCGACCGCGACGTCGATGCGGCCGTCCCCGTCGAGGTCGCTGGCCAGCACCGCCAATGCCAGCGAGCGGGTGGCAAGGCGGGTGTCGAGCCGCAACAGTCCGCCGGCCGCGCGCGGGTCGCCGCCGTTGCGGTACACGAAGACGCCGCCGGTCGCGCCCGGAGCCACGGAGTGCAGCTCGGCGTCGTAGGTGGCGCCCGCCAGGTCCAGGTCTCCGTCGCCGTCGAAGTCGGCCCAGTCGGCGGTATAGAGCGGTTCCCGTACGCCGGCGTCGGCCCGCACGAATTCCGTCCCACCGGAGGCGCCGGCGTTCAGCCAGAGGGTGGGCGGCGCGACCGAGTGGGTGAAGAACAGGTCCAGCCGGCCGTCGCCGTCGGCGTCGATCAGATGCACGGCCCGCGATGCACCCACCGGCAGCACCTCCACGCGGAACCGCAGGAAGCCCTCGTTCCAGTGGACGGTATTGGGGCCGGCCAGGTTGGCAAGCACGATGTCCAGCGCGCCGTCGAGGTCGCCGACGCCCACGCCGGAGCCGTTGCTGGCGTAGAAGCCGATGCGTCCGCTGCCGGGGGAGGTGGTGTGCTCCAGCAGGTGCTCGACGAAGTGCGCCAGGCAGGCGCGGGCGTCGACACGGCTGGGCATCGCCTCCGTCGAAAGGGGCGGCGGCAGGGGAAAGGGAGGCAGCGGAGCGGGGCCGGGCGGCTTCGATGCCGGGGGCGCCGGTAGTGCGGGTCCACTCTGCGCCTGCGCGAATGGCGCCGCCACCGCTGTCAGCAGCAGGGCGGCGGCCAGGGCTCGTGCGACACCTCGGCGGCGACCGGCGCGGCGCTTCATGGCTTGCAAGGGTCTGCGGCGTCGCGCAGCCCGTCGCCGAGGAAGCTCAGGGCGGTCTCGCCCAGGGTCATGCCGGGGCATCGACCCTGAAACACGGTCGCTGCAAGGCATGATTGGCGGTGGCACCATGTCGCCGAACAATCGACGAATGAGAACGGAGACGCCGATGAGGGAGAGGCAGCCGATGGCCGTTACCGTGTAGCGTCGCCGTCGAGCGAGGCGAGGAAGGCTTCGCAGTTGGTCCGCGACGGGTCGCCGGCCGGAACCGTCGCGCAGACCTTCAGGACCTCGACACGGATTCTTGCCAAGCTGGCATCGTGCTCGCCCTCCGCGTTCCACTCATGAAGCGCTGTTTCCAGGCGTTCCATCGAATCTGTGACGCTGTGATAGAACGCGTCCGGCTCGCCGCTCAGTTCCCGGAATACCTTGATCGTGATCCGTTCGATGAGACGCGAATTGTCAGGAGTCAGCGATAGCAACGACCGCACGTATCTCGTGCCAAGGCCGAATCGGGTGGCAGGTCCGGACGCCGCCTTCCACGCCCGTTGCCCCCAGTCCAGCGCCATGTCGGCGGTCTTGCTGTTCTCATCCGGCGCCACTTCCTCAGTATTCATGCTCTCAAAGAGTGCGGCTAGGACGGACATGACGTAGTCGGAAGCATGCGAATCCTCGACCTCATCAAGGACGTAATCCCAAGTCCGACCGGTGGTTCCGATCGCCGCCAACAACAACGATGAACTGCCGAACAGCGCCAGCCGGGCATGGGGGTCAACGGTGTCTCGCGCAGCGGTCAGCACCGCACCGCGGGCCTTTCGAACGAGTGGGGCAGGCGGTGCTTCCGCGGGCTGCCGGGCGCCGACGAGGCAGATCTCGCCGACGTACGTGAAGACGCGATCGGGTGGAGAAGTCTCGGGCTCGTTGCGGACACGCTGGATCGCGGCTTCCCACGCACTCTCCAGGTCCCTCCGCCCGACATCACCCGGCTGCGAGATCATCGGCAGCAGCGAGCAGGCTCCATATACGACATCATTTTGAACGGCCGCGGCCAGGACGGGATCCTGGAGGATTTCGAGCATCAACTGCTGTGCCGCCGGGCGTTCCTCCGCGGGCAGCGTCGGATTCACTTCCTCCTCGCGCGCCACGCTCCCGTACGCGTTCAGATAGTGAAAGAACAGTAGCGCTCGCTCCACCGCAAGCTCATCGGGAATGCGGCCATGCAGGTGCCTCAGCGTGTCGGGTAGTTGCTCCTTGGGCACGAGCCGTTCGTGGTCCTGTGCCCATGAGTAGTACGCCAGCAGGCGATAGTCGGCACTGGTCGCGGCGCCCTTCAACGCAGCATCGTAAGCTGCGGCAACCGGCCGGATGGCCTCAAGTGCAATGTTCAACGCGTTCAAGTGACGCGTGAGGTCCAGCCCGAGCGGAACGCGTGTGATCTCCTGGCCATCCGGGGAGAACACGATCGTGGTCGGATAGCCCACGACTTCGAGCCGTTCCCCCAGCTTCTGCGCGCCGGTATCGTCCCCGTCGACGCTTACCGGGACAAACAGCCGTGTCCGCTCGATGAACTCCCGGCGGTTGAAAACCGTGGTCTTGAGGGTGCTACAGGGCGGACACCAGTCCGCACACCAGTGGAGCAGTACCGGCGTACCCCGAGATCGCGCCAACTCGAATGCGGATTCAACGCTTCCCGCGTACCACTCGATCCCGTACGCTCGGGTGTCCTCGGCCTTCCCCGCGGCGTCGCGAAGTGCCGCGCGATCGCCGCAACCGGCCAGGACGACGCAGAACATGCTCAGCCACCCGATGATGGAGCGGAGTGGTTGCCTGCGACCGTCAACGGTCACGTGACCAACGTAGCGCCGACCGCTCGTGCCCGCAAGGCCGCGGATCAGTAGGCGAGGAGGCCGCCGTCGGGGGTGAGGGTGGAGCCGGTGAAAAAACGGCCCTCGTCGGAGGCCAGGAATACGGTCAGGCCGCCGACGTCGCGGGGGGTGCCGGGGCCGAGGGGCGTGGTGCGGGTGTAGGTGTAGGGGCTCCGCGGGCTCTCCATCAGGTCGATGATCGGCTGCACGGTCTCCGTCTGGATGAAGCCGGGGGCGATGCAGTTGACGGTGATGCCGTGCCGGGCGAGCTCCAGGGCCATGACTTTCGTGAGCCCGATCACGCCGGCCTTGGCGGCGCAGTAGGCGGCGGCGAACTCCTCGCCGATCAGGCCCATCACCGAGGAGACATGGATGATCCGGCCGGCGCCGCGCTCGATCATGTGGCGTGCCGCCGCCTGGCTGGCCAGGAACGCGCCCTTGAGGTTCGCGTCCAGGACCTCGTCCCAGAGATCCTCGCTCATCTCCATGAAGGAGCTGAACTTGGCCATCCCCGACCGGCCGGCGTTGTTGACCAGGATGTCCAGTCCGCCGGTCCAGTCGAGCGCCGAGCGCATCAGCGCGTCGACCTGGGTACGATCGGTCACGTCGCTCCGTACCGCCAGCGCCTGTCCGCCGCTGTCGGCGATCGCCGCGGCAGCCTCCTGCGCCTTGGCGAGCCGCCGCTGGGCGATCACCACGCGGGCGCCTTCCTCTGCCAGCCGCTCGCTGATGCCGCGGCCGATGCCCACGCCGCCGCCGGTCACGACCGCGGTCTTGCCGGCCAGGCGCTGCGCGCTCATCTCGTCATGTAACCGCCGTCGACGACGATGACGGCCCCGGACACGTAGGACGACTCGTCCGAGGCCAGCCACAGGGCGGTCTGCGCCACCTCGTCCGGCGTGCCCACGCGGCCGAGCGCGGTGCGCTCGCGCCAGAAGCGCTGCACGGCCGGATCCTCGTAGGAGCCGCGGGTCATCGGCGTGTCGATCGAGCCGGGGCAGATCACGTTGGCGCGCACCCGCTTCGGCCCCCAGGTGCTGGCGACGCTGCGGGTGAGGGCGATGACGCCGCCCTTGCTGGCCGCGTAGGCGTCGTAGATGTCCTTGCCGGCGCGCAGGGCAGAGATCGAGGAGACGTTGATGATCGAGCCGCCGCCCGCGGAGACCAGGTGGGGGATCGCGAACTTGCAGCCAAGGAAGGCGCCCTTGAGGTTGACGGCGATGATGCGGTCCCAGACCGCCTCGTCCAGGTCCGGGGCCGGGCCGTCGTCGGGCAGCCAGACGCCGGCGTTGTTGTACAGGACGTGCAGCGCGCCGAACGTCCGCACCGCCGACTGCACGGCGGCCTCCACCTCCGCGGAGCGGGTGACGTCGACCACGGCGCCGAGCGCCGACCCGCCGGCGGCGCGGATACAGGCCGCGGTGGCGGCGACCGCCGCCGCGTCGCGGTCGCCGGCCACGACGTGCGCACCCTCGGCCGCGAACAGTTCAGCGGCGCTCCGTCCCATGCCGCTGCCGGCGCCGGTGATCAGCGCGGTCCTGCCGGCCAGCCGGCCGTCCTCAATGCGAATGGACCTCCCCTCCGCGGGAACGTCCTTCATGCCCGCTTTCACGATACGATCGCCGTCATCTCCGGGGACTCCCACGAGTCATCGCGCCGCCTCACGGTCCCGGAAGTGAAGAGCACTCCCGCCGAGGGTATGGTCCAAGAGGAGGGCAGTTTCCTCCAAACGGAACGTTGGCATTCGTAAGGAAAGGATGACTGGCTAGAATCCCCGGAGAACGGATAACAAAACGAAACTCGGCCTGTCGTCCCATGTTCGAGAAACGGACCCGATATCCCGCACGATTCTCTGTCATTTCTCCTTGGATTGAATCGGGATCCAGCCGGGTCACCCAATTCTGAAAGACGATCTCCTTTGTAAGCTCGACTACAAGTGTGCCGGTTGGATCTTCCTCTTCTGTAGCCTTTCTTATAGCCCTTCCGTTATTCGTTATTCTAAAGTCGTACTCATGCAACTTACATGTATCGTTCTTCTGAGCGCATCTGTACTTCATGCTATAGGAGAGAGCAGGATCTGCTTCTTACGGCGAAACAAGTGACAGCGAGTCAGCGTTCAACTCCGTAAGTCGGTATGGAGCAGTTAGGCGATTGCCCTCTATCGAGAAGTTCGTCGTAAACCCGGCAATGTCTTGACCGAAGTCCCAAGGTTTGGACTCTGTAGTACTCCCCGTGCTCTGTATCTCGTCGATTACTCGAACCGCGTCGTATGCCTTCATCGCCTGGCTGCTGATAGCCCCATTTGACCAACCGAGTTCCTCGCGAAACCGCCGGGCGAGCTGGATGATCTCTTCTGTGGGGTCCGACCATACCTGAGAACCGTAGTACACGCTTGAAGGTGCGTCTGGCAAGTCGCTAGCAGTGGAAGAATATGCTCCGTGGACGAACGCGGCGGTCTGGCCAGACCAGCCTTCAGGTGCTGCTATGAAGATCGGGACATCAAGTTCCGTCCCAAGTTTTCGGATTATGTTCGCCGCGTCCAGGGGGGATCCGGAAACGATGACCCCTGCCGGGTCGAGTCGCCTTACCTGGTCAATCGCGAAGGTGTAATTCGGGCCATTAGGCCGGGAGAAGGGGACTTCGGCTAACGTGAGGCTGGATTCTGACAATGCTTGCGGGGTTATGTCGGTTCCGAAGCGATAAGACGCATCGTCCTCGAAATCGAACAGGATGGCGATGGTGGTCCGCTCCTGGTCTGCCGAGTTTCTCACGTGTTGGTTCACCCAATTCATGACGGACGACGTGTAAACTTGATCCAAAGTGTCGCCCATTTCCAGGACGAGATCAGATGAGCCCGAGGATGCGTCCGACCGACTCGCCGGAGTGAGGAGCACCGTAGGTAGGCGCCACTTGCTTGCGAGGGCGTCCAAGGCGGCCGATTCTTCCGGCGTGTAACCGCCGATCAAGAAGTCTATGTTTGCAGCGGTGAGCTGGTCATGAATGGACGCCAACGTGCCCGGATCGTCGGGAGACCACTGAGCGGCAACGTTGTGTATGACGATGTTGGAGCCGCCGCTGATCGACAGGTCTTGTTCTGCGGCGCGTGCTGCGACGTACACCTGCTCTCCGAGAACCGAGAACGGCTCTTGTGCAGGCGGCAGGACGGCGACGTTGATTGCGGTCTCCTGGCTCACGGCAGTATGCGACAAGAGAACGAGGGCGAGAGTGACGCATAGAGCCTTCGCCGCCGGTTGCGCGGGGACCAAGTGCGCATGCGTGTCCCGGACTTTGCAGGTAAGGCGGGGATCGGCCGGGGGATGTGTCATATGACTACCTCATAGGTGCCAGGATACGCAGGAGAGGCCAGATTGGGAAGCGTCATGATCACCGAGGAACCGGGTGCATATGGCGTGGCTAGGCGGTGGCCCGCAGACGCGCGGTCTCGGCCTCATCCACGACCGGCGTGCCGTCGCGTCCGGGGCGGATCGCCACCCGATACTCGTGCGCTGCGGCCTCGGCCGAAACGAACCCTTCGCGCATGTCGGCGAGCACCAACTCGGCGTCCCGCTTGGCCGGGTCGCCGTAGCCGGCGCCCCCGGCGGAGTCGATGCGGACCCGGTCGCCCTCGCGCACCACCACGTCGGCGAACTTCGAGGGGCTGACGACGCCGAAGGCCTCGGGAAAGCTCAGGAGCTCCCGCTCGCCCGCGCGCCGTACCCACACGCCGCTCAAGCCCCCGGTGGCCCCGCCGAACAGCCCCACGGCGCCGCTCTTCACGTGGTCCATCATCATGCTCACCGTGACGTCGCCACCGGTCACCAGCAGGTCGCGGCGGGTGCCGAGGCCGCCGCGCCTGCGCCCGGCGCCGCCGGAGTCGCGGTTCAGGCCGTAGGAGAGCACCCGGAACGGGAACAGCGTCTCGAAGATCTCCACCGGCGTGTTGCGGCAGTTGCCGTGGATGTGGTTCTGGGCGCTGTTGCCGTCGGTGGCCGACCGGCCGCCCCAGCCGCTCGCCTCGAAGTGGTAGTGGGCGTAGTACTCGCCGGTGCCCGGGTGTACCCCGCCGAACAGGAAGTTGCAGGAGGTGGCGCCCTCGGAGGCCATGGTCCGTTCCGGGACGGCCGCGGCCAGCGCGCGCAGTATCACGCCGACGATGCGGGGCTGGGTCTCGGTGTTGCCGCCTACCGACGGCCCCGGGTAGCGCACGTTCACGATCGAGCCGGGCGGCGCGATGATCGTAATCGGCCGGTAGCAGCCGGCGTTGCGCGGGATGTGGGTGCCGGTGACCTGCAGCACGGCGTTGTAGGTGGCCGAGGCGGTGACGCCGAAGGTGGCGTTGATCGGGCCGCGCGCCTGCGGGTCGGAGCGGGTGAAGTCGACCAGGACGCCGCCGTCGCGTACCACGACGGTGACGCGGATGACGTACGGGTCGTCGGTGATGCCGTCGTCCTCCAGGACCTCCTCGGCATCGTACTCGCCGTCGGGGATGGCGGCGATCTCGGCACGCATCAGGCGCTCGGAGTAGGCGATGAGCTGGCGGGTCGCGGCCAGCACGGCGGCGGCGCCGTAGCGGGCGAACAGCTCGTGGCACCGCCGTTCGCCCACGTTCAGGGCGCCCAGCATGGCGTGGAAATCACCCCAAGTGGCGCGCGGCGTGCGGTGGTTGGCCATGACGATGCGCCAGATGTCGCGGTTGTGCTCGCCGCGGCTCATGAGCTTCACGGGGGGCAGGCGCAGCCCTTCCTGGAACACCTCGGTGGCGTTGCTCGCGAACGAGCCGACCACCATCGCGCCGATCTCGGCGACGTGGCCGATGACCGCCACGAACAGGCGGAGTTCGTCGCCGTCGAACACCGGCTTCAAGAGCAGGTGCTCGGGCAGGTGGCAGCCGGCGCGGTACGGGTCGTTGTGGATGACCACGTCGCCGGGCGCGAAGTTCCCGGCGCCGATCTCGCGGACCGTCCAGCGCACCGTGTGCGTCATCGCGCCGAGCTGTGCGGGGCAGAACTCGCCCTGGCCGACCAGCTCCGCTTCGGCGTCGAAGACCGCACACGAGAAGTCCTTGGACTCGCTGAAGATGGGCGAGTAGGCCGCCTGCATCATGGCGGTGCCCATCTCGCGCGTGATGTTGGCCAGCCGGTTGTCGATGATGGCCAGGGTGACCGGATCGAGCGCCCCAACACCGTCGCCTGCGGCTCCGCTCTTGGCCCATCCCCACCTTTCCGCTTCGGCGGCGGTGCCGGCAGCGTCCGCGGTGGACGCCGCTGCCGCGCCTTCCGGCAGCGCCACGCGGAAGATGCCGTCCGGCAGCACCGACAGGGCGTGGCCGGACGGGACCAGCGTCGTCGAGTCCAGTTCTTCGACGATCAGCGGGCCCGTCAGCGTGCAGCCGGCCGGCACCGCGTCACGCCGGTAGACGGGACAGGCGGGATGGGCGCTGGCGCCGATCCGCACCGCATGGCGGTCGCGCGGCGCAGGCGGCGAACCCGGCGCCAGCTCGGGCAGGGCGGGCGTGGCGGTGGCGCCGAGCGCGGTGACGTTGAAATGGATGATCTCCACCACCTCGCCAGGGAAGTGGTGGCCGTAGAAGCGGCGGTGCGCCTCGCCGAAGTCGTCGAGCAGGGCCTTGAGGGCATCGTCGGTGACCGGTCCCGGGGGGACGGGCAGGTCCTGCTCGTAGTTCTGGCCGGCGTAGCGCATGCTGATCGAGCGCTGCACGACCGGCTCGCCGGCGCATCCCTGCTCGCGCGCCTCCGCCATCGCCTCGCGTTGCAGGCGCTTCAGGGTGGCGTCGATCTCGGCGGCCTCCGCAAGGTCCGACCGATGGAAGCGTGTCGCGCGCCTGTCCACGCGGACATCGGCGGCCAGCGCCCCGAACGCGGAAGTGAGTCCCGGGTGCGGAGGTACGATCATCTCTCGCATCCCGAGAGCCGCGGCCACCGCCGCGCCGTGCAGGGGGCCGGCGCCACCGAAGGCGACCAGCGCGAAGCGGCGCGGGTCGATGCCGCGCTCAACGGTCAGGACGCGGATGGCGTCCGCCATCTGTTCGTTCACGAGATCGACGATCGCCGTAGCGGTCTCTTCCGTGCTCATGTCCAGCGCGCCACCCAGCTCTTCCATCGCGTGACGGGCGGCCGCGGCATCGAGCCGCATCTCGCCTCCCAGAAAGGAGCCGGGATCGATCCGGCCGAGCACCAGGTTGGCGTCGGTGACGGTCACCTGCTCGCCGCCGTGGCCATAGCAGACCGGGCCCGGCGTCGCGCCGGCGCTCTGCGGCCCCACCCGTAACATGCCGCCCGCATCGATCCAGGCGATCGAGCCGCCGCCGGCGCCGACGGTGCGCAGGTCGACGCTGGGCGCCGACACCGGCAGGCTGAACTCGACCTCGTAGCCGGTCGTGTAGGAGATCTGCCCGCCGAGCACCAGGGCCACGTCGGTGCTGGTGCCGCCCATGTCGAAGGTGATCAGGTCGCGGCGGCCGGCCTGCTCTCCGAAGTAGCGTCCGCCGATCACGCCGCCGGCCAGTCCGGACAGCATGGTGTGGGCCGGCAACTCCCTGGCCGCGGCCGCTGC
Organism: Spirochaetia bacterium; assembly: GCA_965208175.1. Lineage (GTDB taxonomy): Bacteria > Spirochaetota > Spirochaetia > SZUA-6 > Bin103 > CATQHW01. Next base: position 524,493 of record CBDBOG010000004.1, read on the forward strand.
TACCTGTCCGCCGTTGGACTTCATGATGGTGAGGGCGCCGCCGAAGCGGCGTTCGCCCAGGCCCTGCTCCAGCTCCTCGATCCAGCCCGACATGCGCGGTCTGAGATAGGCGTCCAGGATGGCGGTGCTGCCGCGCTCGTACTCGCGCCACATCGGCGCGATGGCGCAGGCGGCCGAGACCGGCAGGTCGGGGAAGCGGCGGCGGAGGAACTCGGCCAGGCGCCGCTCGTGCTCGGGGTTCACGTAGGAAAACAGCAGGTTCACCGCCAGCGCCGCGCCGCGCGCGGGCGCCCCGCCATGCTCGGCGAGCCGCTCCGCGACCAGGCCGGCGACGCGCTCCAGCTCGTCGCCGGTCAATTCCGCGAGCACCTCGCCGCCGGCCGCCACCCGCTCGCGCACGCCGATGCAGTCGCGGCGCGCGACGAACGGCACCGGCTTCTGCCACTGCAGGTCGTACGGGTCTTTCTTGTCGATCCGCTGGATGAACGGCACGTCCTGGAAGCCGTCCGTGGTCAGGTAGAGCACGCGGGCGCCGCGCCGCTCCAGCACGGCGTTGATGCCGAGCGTGGTGCCAAGTACCAGCAGCGACAGCTCCTCGGCCGGAACGCCGGAGCGCGCGAGCGCGTCGAACACGGCGCGGCCGGGCTGGGCCGGCGTCGAGGGCACCTTGGCGATGTGCAGCAGGCCACGGCCGTCCGTGTCGACCGCGACCAGGTCGGTGAAGGTGCCGCCGGTATCGATGCCCATGCGATACGCCATCGGCCCCGCTCCTCCGGCCCCTACGTGCGCTCGGGAGGCGGATTCCCGACCCGCTCGTAGCGCGGCACCCAGTACGTGGCGTGGATGCGCTCGCAGGCGGGGCCGCAGAACCGCTTCACGCGCCCGCGCTCCTCTACCACCCAGACGCGGCCGGCGATCATCTGCCCGCAGAGCTCGCAGTGCACGATGTCGGTCGCGTACCACGCCGTGTCGAGCTGCCGCCAGCCGGCATCCATATCGCGAGCATTATGACCACGTTCCCTCCGAATGGTAGTCTGACCCGTCGTGGCGCGGTGGATGGCGCGGTGGCTGCCGGTGATCGCCGGCCTGTCGCTGGGCCTGTTCGCGTGCTCCAACCCGCTGATCGGCACGTGGTCGGGAAGTTGCGCCGCTCGGGACGGAGACGCCACCGCGGAGATCAGCCTCACGTTCAGGGACGACAAGGTCACCGTGTCCACGGAGGGGAACGTGTCCAGCGGGACGTACCAACGGAAGGGAGACCGGCTGACGCTGGAGGTGGACTCCTGGTCCGGCTCCGCACGCTTCGAGCAGGTCCGCTCGGAGCTGACGCTGGAGTACGAGGACGCTCCCGCGTTCACCTGTACCCTGAACCGCGTGAAGGCGTTCAGCCTATAGGTGCGATCGGAACGCGATCGCAGCCCGTCGAGGAGGTCCCATGCAGCCGGCCCAGCACTTCGTCAACACGCTCGGACTGAAGATGATCCGCGTCGGCGCCGCCGCGTTCGAAGCGTGGACCCCGTCGTTCGCCGACGCCGAGACCGCCTCCGTCGAGGTGTCCGGCGGCCTGGAACGGCCGCCGCTGCCGCACCGGGTGGAGCTCCCCGGCGACTTCTACCTGGCGCAGGTGCCGGTGACCAACGGCCTCTACCGCCGCTTCGTGGCGGAGACCGGCCACCGCACGCCGGGCGGCGAGCTCTTCGACATCGACCGCGTGAAGACGGGCAAGGGCTTCTCCGGCGTAATCCAGGTCAGCGAGGGGGTCGAGGCCTGGGAGCGCGACGGATTCACGTCCGACGAGCAGCCGGTCGCCGGCGTCAACTACATGGACGCGGTCGCGTTCTGCGCGTGGCTGTCGGCGGCGGAGGGACGCACCTACCGCCTGCCCGAGGTCTACGAGTGGGAGTACGCCTGCCGCGCCGGCACCGACACCCTGTTCTGGTGGGGCGACCGGCCGGATCCGCGCTTCATGAACTACGCGGTGTCGCGTATCGGCCATCCGACGCCGGTCGGCTTCTATCCGCCGAACCCGTGGGGGTTCCACGACCTGCACGGCAACGTGGCCGAGTGCTGCGAGCAGATCGGCCGGCCCGGCGGCGTGCAGAAGGGCGCCGCCTGGAACTACCCGGCCACGCTCACCGGCGCCGACATCTATGTCGACGTGCGCGGCACCTTCATGCCGCACATGCCGATCACCCGCCGCACCCTGGAGATCGGCTTCCGCATCTGCTGCGACGCCGGTGAGGTGCCGGCGCCGGGCAGCGCGGACGGCAGGCCGATCGTGCTGGCGGGAGGTGCCGGACCGGAGTTGTCCCCACTTTCGATCACGCTCGGAGAGACGCTCGACTTCGGCACAACCGGCACGCAGATCCATTCGTTCCTGGTGACCCGGTCCGGCCGCTGGTTGATGAACGACCGCCGCTCCGACGATCGCGGCGCCACCTGGGAGCCGTGCACGATGCTGGCGTTCAACGCCCTGCAGCTCCGCGACGGCACGATCATCCAGTGCACGGGCCCCGGCGCGCGCTCCTCCGGCTGGGACTTCGAGGGCATGTCCGGCGGCTTCGGGACGATGCGGGTCACCGTCTCGACCGACGACTGGCAGACGGTCAGCACCTTCGACGCGCCGATCGAGATCCCCCTGGGGGTGCAGTTCGGCTCGGACGCCGCCATGGTCGAGCTGGAGGACGGTACGCTGCTGATGGGCCTGTACGGCTGGATGGACGGCGACCAGGTGCGCGAGGACAACCCGATGTTCCCGATCGTCGACGGCGCCTACAAGACGCGGGTGATCGCCGTCGTGTCGGAGGACCGCGGGCGCAGTTGGCGGTACCGGGCGACGATCTGCAACCACCCGGAGATGGGGCGCGAGGGCGCCAACGAGACCACCATCATCGCGCTGCCGTCGGGCGACCTGTTCGCGGCCATGCGCACCGGACTGCACGGCTACCGCGACCGCCACGGCCGCGAGCACCTGGACGAGCCGCTGCTGTGCGCCTGGTCGCGCTGCGACGGGCGAAGCTGGAGCGAGCCGTCGCGGATCCACGTGCGCGACCGGCTGGTCACCGGCATCTGGCCCCGGTCGGTGCTCACGTCCCGGGGGGTGCTCGCGGTGCTGCGCTCGCGCCCCGACGGCAGTGTCATCTTCAGCCCGGACGGCACCGGCACGGTGTGGACGGAAGAGGTCGTCTACCGGACGGAACGGGGCGGCGGCAGCATGGACGGCATGGCGCTGATCGGGCCGGACACGCTGCTGGCGGTGTACGTGGACGAGATCACCATGCAGGGCGGCGAGCGGATCGGCCACGTTAGCGCCCTGCCGATCACGGTGCGCACGAAGGGCTGACGGCTGGCACCCAACAGTAACGTACGGTAACGTCAGGCGTTGCCGTCGAGTCGAGGGAAGCCGCAGGCCCGGGTCTCGATCGCTCCAGGAGGATGACGAAGTGGCTGACAACGCGTCCCAGGCGTATCCGGCGCGGCTCTCGGTGGCGTATCCCGACGGGCCGCGGGACCGGCTCTCGGTATTGGTGCGGATCCTTCTTGCCATACCGATCCTGATCATCGGTGCCCTCGTGACCGGATCCTCCCAGACCGGCCAGGCGGACCCCGGCTGGGACTTCGGCCGCACCGAGGCGCTGGTGGGCGCGATCGGGTTGTTCCTGGCCACGGCGCTGATGATCCTGTTTCGCCAGAAGTACCCGCGCTGGTGGTTCGACTGGAACCTGGAGGTGGCGCGGTTCACCACCCGGATCAACGCCTTCCTCCTCTTGCTGAGAGACGACTATCCGTCCACCGACGAGCGGCAGGCGGTGACGGTGGACATCGACTACCCGGATGCGAAGAACGATCTCAACCGCGTGTTGCCGCTGTTCAAGTGGTTCCTCGCCATCCCGCACTACATCGTGCTGAGCGTGCTGGGTACGGTGAGCGTCGTGGTAGTCGTGCTCGGCTGGTTCGCGGTTCTGATCACGGGGAAGCTGCCGACGTGGATGTTCCAGTACCTGGAGGGCCTCATGCGCTGGGGGCTCCGCGTCGCCGCCTACGCGTTCCTGCTGACGACTGACCGCTATCCGCCGTTCCGGCTGGGCGAGTAGTACCCCATCAAACTGAGGTCGACCGGTGCCAATGCACGCACCCCCAAACTCCAGTTTGATGGGGTACTAGCGTCCCCCCGATGATCTGACCGGTCGCGGGCGCGGGATCCGATCGGCAGGTCGAGGATGGTCCGCTTCGCCCTCAGACGGCTGGTCCACAGCGCGGCGCTGAGCGCGTCGCTGCTGCTGGCGGCGGTTCTCTGCGTCGCCGCGGTGGCGAGTGTCCCGATCTACACGCGCGGGGTCCTGCAGAAGCTGCTGCGCGCCGATTTGGAGGGGCTGCAGCACGCCGGAGCGACGTTCCCAGGACGGATCCACGCGGAGCTCGATTTCTCCCGCCGCGCGCGCGGCGGCGACGGCTTCGCGCGGTACCAGGCCGTCGATGCGGCGATCGGGCCGCTGGTCGGCGACTTGGGACTGGGCCTGCTGGCCGGGACGCAGCAACTCACCCTCGGCCCCGTGTTCTTCCAGCCCCGCGGGCGGCCGGGCGCGCGGCGGCTGATCAAGGTTGAGGCGCTGTCCGGCCTTGCCGAACACGTGCGGATCACCCGCGGCCGCATGTTCGGCAGTCCCGGCTCCACCGCTGCAGCGGACGGGCCGTACGAGGCGATCGTGACCGAGCGCGCCGTCGCGCAGCTCGACCTGCGGCTCGGCGCCACGTACGAGCTCGATCGGCCGTCGCCCGACGGAGCGGGGCCGCTGGCAGTCACGGTGGTCGGCGTGTTCACGCTGGCCGATGAGCGCGATCCGTTCTGGTTCCTGCCGCCGCGCTTCTACGACGACAGCTTCCTGGTCGACGACGGACGCTTCCGGCGGGAGTTGCTGCACGCGGGCTCCGAGGGATTGAAGGTGGCGCAGTGGCACTACGCCATGGACTACCATCAGTTGACCGTCGGCGACCTGCCGCGGGTGGAGCGCGTGATCGACGCCTACGCCCGCCGCGCCGCGGATATCGGTCTCCGGTGGCGGGTGGCGTTCCGGGACACGCTCGCCGCCTATCGGGAGCGGGCGTACCGGCTGCGCTTGACGCTCTGGTTCCTGCAGGTGCCGGTGCTCGTGGTGCTGCTGCTGTTCACGCAGGCGATCGCCCGCGCGCGGGTAGAGTCGGAACGGGTCGAGCTTGCCACCTTCATCGGCCGCGGCGCGCACGCCGGCCAGCTCGCGAAGCGCGCGCTGGTCGAGGGCGCGCTGCTGGCGGTGGTGGCGCTGATGATCGGCCTGCCGGCGGGCTTGGTGCTCAGCCGGCTGGTGGGCGCGTCGGCGGGGTTCCTGAACTTCGTGCAGCGCCAGGCGCTGCCGGTGACGGTCGACGCGGGCGCCTGCGGTGCGGGAGCGGCGGGAGCACTGCTGTTCCTCCTGGCCATGCTCGGCTCCACGCTGCGACATACGCGACGTACCATCGTGCACGGGGTCAGCCAACAGGAACGCGCCGTCGCGGCCGGGACCCTGGAGGCCGGGCGCAACGGTCGGGCCGCCGCGGCCGGGGCAGCGCTGATCGCGGTGGCGCTGTACGGCCTGTTGCGCGCCTCGGCGCAAGAGGCCGTCCTGGAGCGGACCGGCACCGCCGGCGCCGATCTCCCGCTCGATCCGCTGCTGTTCGCGGGCGCCACGCTGTTCACTCTGGGCGTCGCGCTGCTGTTCGTGGCGCTCTTTCCGTACCTGGTCGGTCTTGTCTTCACGTCCGGCCGCCGCATCTGGAGCCCGGCGTGGTATGGAGCGCTGGCGCGCCTGGGCCGTGGCGGCGGGGAGCGCATGAGCGTGATGCTGTTTCTGACGCTGGCGTTCGCGTTCGGGGCGTTCTTCAGCATCACCGCGCGCACCGTCAACGCCGCCGTCGAGGACCGCATCCGTTATCGCGCGGGAGCCGATCTCGTCATCGAGCCGCTGTGGAGCAGGCAACCCGCTGCAGCCGCGGGCGGTCCCGCCGGCTACCGGTACGCGGAGCCGGACCTGGGGCGCTACGCCGGGATCGACGGCATCGAAGGGGTCACCGGCGTCCTGCGGCGCTCCGGGGTGACCGCCGTGATCGGCGGCGGGCGCGGCACGGTGGTCGAGCTGATGGCGGTGGTCCCGGACGGTTTCGCGGAGGTCGCCTGGTTCCGGGCCGGCCTGCTGCCCGCGCACCGCCACCACTACCTCAACGTGTTGGCCGCCGACCCGCGGGCCATGCTCCTCTCCACCACGTTGCAGCGCGCGTACGGCATCGAGCTCGGCGCTCCGGTCAGCCTGGCCTGGGCCGGCCAGGCGCCCCTTGCCGGCCATGCAGCCGCGTTCGTGGACTTCTGGCCGGCGTACGACCCGCACCGGGACCACCTGGTGGTCGCCAACCTGGCGTACGTGCATGCCAGGATGCAGATCGAGCCGTATGAGCTGTGGGCCGAGCGTGCGAGGGGCGTCGACAACCGCACCATCCTGGACGGCATCGACCGAGCGGGCGTGCGCATCAGCGCGGTCACCGACACCGGCGCTCAGGTCAGCGCCGCGCGGCGGGAGCCTGCGATGCTCGGCCTCAACGGCACGCTCACGATCGGCTTTCTGCTGGTCACCGGGGTCGCCGCCGCCGCCTTCGTCATCGCCGCGGCGATCTCGCTCCGCTCCCGGCAGGCGGAGTTGGCCGTGATCCGGTCGATCGGACTGTCGCGCCGCCGCGTGGTTGCCATGGCGGCGTGGGAGCAATTCCTGGTGGCTCTGTCAGCGGTGGTCGTGGGTGTGGTGCTGGGCGCGGTTGCCGCCAGGATCTTCGTGCCGACGATGCAGGTGGTGGCAACCGCCGCCGAACGCGTACCGCCGCTGCGCGTCGTTGCCCTTACAAGCGACTTCATCCGTCTCTATGTGATCGCGGCGGCGACGTTCATCGCTGGCGCGCTAGTGGTGAGCGGCCTGATCGGGAGGCTCCGGATCCACCAGGCCATCCGGTTGGGACAGGAGTGATGCGGTCGGGCGCGGCGAGGGTGCGGATGGCGGCGGCATGGCTGGCCCTCCTGCCGGCGCTCTCCGGATGCCTGTTCCCGCGCGAGGAGGAGCCGCTGGCGCCGCCGCTGGTCCGCCCGGCGGTGATCACCTACCGGACGGTTCCGGCGCTGCGCACAACCATCGAGCAGACCGTGGTGGTGACCGGGCACGTCACCTACCGCACGCAGAGCGCGGTCGCATTCGAGCGTGGCGGCGGCAGGCTGCTTCGCATAGCCGTGGAGTTCGACGAGCGCGTGCGCGCCGGGGACCTGCTGGCCGAGCTGCGCAACGAAGATCTGCGGGTTCGACTCCGCGAGCGGGAGATCGCGCTGCGCAAGGCGGAGTTGCACCACGAGCGGGCGCGGGCGACCGGCGCCGACCGCATCGAGACGGAGCTGGCGGCCCTGGACGTGGAGCTGGCCGCGCTGCACCTGGAGGCCGCGCGCCGGGATCTGCTCGGCACCGAGCTGCGCGCTCCCATGGACGGCGTCGTCACCTACACGCTGCCGGCCGCTCCGGGCGATCACCTCGACCCGTTCGTGACGGTGGTACGGCTTGCCGACCCGGCCGCGCTGGTGGTCGAGTACCGCGGCGCCGAGGCCGACCGCTTCGAGCTCGGCGTGGAGGTCGAGTTGACCGTCGGCTCCGAGAAGGCGCAACACCGCGGCCGGGTGATCGAAACGCCGTCGTCGATGCGGCCTGCGCGGCTGACGCAGGAGCCCGCGGCGCGTGACCGGATCCGCATCCGGATGCTCGAACGGCCGCCGGAGTTCTCCTTCGGCCAGTCGGTCCGGGTCGTGCTGACCGAGGAGCGCCGCGAGGACGTGGTGGTCATCCCGCGCAACCTGGTGCGCAGCTATCTGGACGCCGACTACGTGTACGTGCTGGACGACGGCGAGAAGCAGGAACGGGCCGTCGAGGTCGGGCTGGTGACGGCGAGCCAGGCGGAGATCGCGCGCGGACTGGACGCCGGAGAGCAAGTCATCGTCCGGTAGTCCGGCAGGCGGACGGGAACCGGAGCCGCCTGCCGGGCTACCGGACGCCGTTGGGCCGGCGCGGCGACTCGGCGCTACCGGGCGCTGTCCGGTTCCGGGTCGCCGAGTGCAGCGCGAACGGCGCGCAGATAGGTGCGGCTCACCGGAATCTCCTGCCCGGTGGTGAGCCGCAGGATCGTTCGCCCGTCCTTCGGAATCACGCGTTTCATGTAGCGCCGTGATACCCAGTACGAGCGGTGCACCTGCAGGCCGTGGGCGCTGAGCTCGGCCACCGCATCCGCGAACTTCATCAGGATGAGGCCCGAACCGGCGGGCGTGAATGCCTTGACGTAGTGATCTTCGACCTTGACGTAGATGAGGTCGGTGCCGAGCTTGCGCGGCAGCCGGTCGAATATCGAACGTGGCCGCGTCAGCGGCGTCGCGGCGGCGCCGGCTGCCGGCCGTACGGCGCTTCCCGTGAGCTGCTGGCGGCTCGACCCGGCCTCCGGCGCAGCGGCCGCATCGGCGTTGCGCGCGACGGCTGGCAGATGGCCGTGGTCGCAGCGATGGGGGGCGACTTCGGCATCGTCGGCCCGGCTGGAAGCCGCATGCCGTTCGGTCGCTTCCGGTCGATCCGGAGCTCCGTTCAGCTTGACGCGCTGCAGGGCGATGAAGTGGATCAGGAGCGTCGCCGGCATCAGCACGGCCAGGACACGAAGGTACGTGATTGACAGTCCTCCCACGCACTCGAGCCGGAGCAGCTGATCGATCGTGCAGACGACACCCGTGGCGGGAACGGCCGCGAGCAGCGTGGCGCCTGCCAGGCCGATGGTAGCCGTCCGCGGCGTGCTGTCGCGCAGCCAGTACAGCGCCACGGCGCTCATGCAGAAGCAAACGGGCCAGGCGACGAAGTACCAAAGCGACCAGTAGCCTAGTCGCCGGAGCGTGGACAGCTGCTCGAAGGTGCTGATGGGGCCGATGATGGTGAACACGGCCACGACCGCAGTGAGGGCGGCAAGGACGTCCCGGATCATGCGCGGCGTGAGGAGTTCCCGGTACTCGTAGCGCATAGCCTGCGGTCGATCGGCGCCATCCGGGAACATCGCCAACTTCCCGGAGCCTCTCTGCTCCGGTGTCGAAGGACCTATTACTTCTTCCACGGAAGTCCTCCTGTCGTTCGTCAATTCATCTCTGTTGGCAATATATGAACGCCGGTTCCGGAACTGCAAGTTCCAACCAGGTAGTGCGAGATCGGTGTCGCCGGTTGAGGGGCGGCAGAGTTGCGTCACTGCCGAGGCCGAGCCGTGCGATGATGGACCGTTACCGCGGTGATGGGAACCACACGGTCGGGCCGGTGCATCTACGTCTCGACTCTCGGCGACAACCGCTGGAGCGGCAGGGTGCCGGCGCTGGCCGGGCGCCGCGGCCCGGGGGCCGACGGGCCGTTCGCGACCCTCACCCGTGCACGCGACGCCATCCGGGATCTCAGGGCGCAGGGAGGGATCGACGGACCGGTCGACGTGCTGGTGCTGAGCGGCATCTATCGGTTCAGCGAGCCGTTGGCCCTGGAGGCCCGCGACTCGGGCACGCCGGAGCATCCGGTCACCTACGCCGCGTTTCCGGGCGAGCGGCCGGTCCTGAGCGGCGGCCGGGCGCTCGCCGGCTGGGAGCAGTACCGCGGCTCGATCGTGCAGTGCGCGGTGCCGCCCGGAACGATGTTCCGGCAGCTCTTCCACGATGACCGGCGCCAGGTCCGGGCGCGCTGGCCGGCGCGCGATCCCGCCGATCCGCGCTATGGCGGCTGGGCGTTCATCGACGAGGTGCTGCCGAAGGCCGAAGGAGACGAATACCCGCGCACCTTCCGCTGCGGGCCGCCGCGGCCACCTCGACGGTGGACAACGCCGCGGCAGGCGGAGGTCTTCATCCACCCGTGGCTGTGCTGGCTTAACGACATCATCCCGGTCGAGTCCGTGGACGAGTCCGGCACCATCACGCTGACCCGGTTCGCCCACCACGGCAAGCACGAGCTCACGGTGGGAAACCGGTTCGTCGTCGAGAACGTGCTGGAAGAGCTGCGTGGCCCCGGGCAGTGGTGCCTGGATGCCGAGGCCGGCACCGTCTACTTCTGGCCGCCCGGCGGCCCCGTCGAGGACGGCACCGTGGTCGCGCCGGTCACCGACCGCATCTTCGAGCTGCGCGGCACCGCCGCACACCCCGTGCACGACATCCACGTACGCGGCTTCACCTTCGCGCACACCCGCTCGCCGTTTCCCGACCATCAGCACGCGGAGACCTTCCACTCGCCCGGACTTCGCGGCGGAACCGTCCACCTCGAGCACGCCGAGCGGTGCCGGATCGAGCGCAACACCTTCCGCGCCGTCGGCGCTGACGGCGTCCACCTGGAGGGACCCAACGCCCACAACACCATCGCCTCCAACGAGTTCGCCTACGCCGGCGCGTGCGGCGTGTCGGTCGCCAGCAACTCGAAGCAGAACACCGTCACGTGGATGGACCGCGAGGTGGTGGCCGAGCGCACCCGCGAGTACCCGCGTTTCACCGGCAACGTGATCCGCAACAACCACATCCACCACAACGGCGCCATCAAGAAGCGCTGCGGCGCGATCCAGGTGTTCGCCATGAACAGCGTCGACAACGTGATCGCTCACAACCTCATCCACGACACCTCCGACAAGGCGGTGATGATGAAGGACGGCTTCGGGCGGATCACCGTCGAGTACAACCGCATGGAGCGCCTGGGACTGGAGTGCGCGGACACCGCCGCGGTGATGTCGGAATCGTGGTTCGTGCTGCCCGACGAACCGGATCTGAACAAGGGCCTGGTGATCCGCAACAACCTGATCCGGGACGTGATCGGCTGCGCCGCCTACGGCACGCCGATGAAGCGCGATTACGTGCGCGGCACCAGGGCCGGCGGCAGGATCTGGACGCCGTACTTCAACTGGGGGATCTACTCGGACAACACCGGCATGAGCATCCTGGTCTCCGGGAACATCGTCTCCGGTACGGTGCTGGGCGGCGTGTCGCTGCCGGTCGGCAACCCCACCGACATCCTGATCGAGAACAACGTCTTCGTGGACGCGCTGGCCAGCCAGGCCGACCTGCAGATCGGCGGCGGCTGGACGAAGGGTCAGGGGGCTTCCGGCAACCGCTTCGTGCGCAACGTCGTCTTCTACACGACGCGCGATGCGGCCCTGCTGAACACTACCGAGCAGACCCGCAGCGCCTTCGCCGAGTGCGACCACAATCTGTACTGGCCGGCCGCCGGGCAGACACCGGTCGTGAACGGCGTGCCGGAGGGGTCGTTCGACGCGTGGCGGGCGCTGGGCTTCGACCGCCATTCCGTGTTCGCTGATCCGCTGTTCATGGACTACGCGAACGGCGACTTCCGGCTGCGGCCCGAGTCGCCGGCGTTCGCGCTCGGCTTCCGGCCGATCGACGTGCACCGCATCGGGCTGGAGTCGCCCGGCTCGGTGGGTGCCGGTTCGGGCTCGGTGCGGGCGTGAGCGAACCCTTGCCGCAGGCCAGCTTCGTAAACTCGGTGGGGCTGCGGCTCTTGCGGGTCGAGCCGCGCCCGTACGACGCCTGGGTGCCGAGCATGCGCCGCCGCGGCGAGCAGCAGGCACGGGACGGGAAGCCCGACGCGGCGTTCGCGCTGAACCGGCCGCGCGTCCCGGAGCCGTCCGACCTCGCCCGGCCGTACTACCTGGCGGAGCTGCCGGTCACCAACGCCGTCTACCGTCGCTTCGTCGCCGCGACCGGACACCGGCAGCCGGGTGGCGTGGTGATGGACATCCACCGCCGCCTGCACGAGGGGGACACCTGGCACCTGGATGCGTTCGCAGGCGACGACCTGCCGGTGACCGGCGTGGACGACGGCGACATCACGGCCTTCTGCGCCTGGCTGTCCGAGTGCGAGGGCCGGACCTACCGCGTGCCGACCATCAACGAGTACGAGTACGCCAACCGCGCCGGCACCGACGCCCTCTTCTGGTGGGGGCCTCATCCGGACGTGCGCCGCATGAACTTCGCGCTGTCTCGCATCGGCCATCCGTTGCCTGCCGGCTCCTATCCGGCCAACCCGTGGGGGTTTCACGACCTGCACGGAAACGTCTGGGAGTACTGCGCCGACCGCGATTGGTTCATGGCCATGGGGTCGGCGTTCAACTCCCCGCAGGTACTCACCGGCGCCGACGCGTGGGGGAATTTCAACCAGGGGCCGAACCTGATGCGCCTGCTGAGCACCGGCTTCCGCCTGGCGTGCGACGGCGGCGAGGCGGCACGGCGCGGCGGATCGGAGCCGGCCGAACGGCCCACCCCGGTGACGGCGGGCGGCGGTCAAGGACCGGTCATCCCGGCGCTGGAGGTCACGGCCGGCGATCGTATCGACCTGGGGCCGGTCGCGATCAACGCGGCGAACATGCTGGCCACTCGCGACGGCACCTGGGTGCTCAACGACAAGCGTTCCGTCGACGGCGGCCGGACATGGCGGCCGTGCCCGCAGCTCGGCGAGGCGAAGTGCCAGCTCCGCGACGGCACGGTGATCGCGGTGCTCGGCCCCGATTCCGGCGGCGTCTCCTGCCGGATTGACGACCCGTTGGCCGGCCACGGCCAGATCGTGCTGCGCCGCTCCACCGACGACTGGGCCACGGTTGAACACATCACCGCATCCGTGCACGTGCCGCTGGGCCGGCAGTTCCTGCCCGTGCGCGGCCTGGTGGAGCTCGACGACGGCCGGCTGCTGCTGACCATGTACGGATACCTGGACGGCGACCTGATCCGCGAGGACTCGCCGGTGGCCTTTGAACTGGATCCGGAGTGGATCAAGACGCGGGTGATCCTGGTCGAGTCCAGCGACGGCGGACGGAGCTGGCGGTACCGGTCGACGGTCAGCTACCGGCCCGACCTGACCAGCGAGGGACAGAACGAGAGCGACCTGCTGGTCCTTCCGGGCGGCGACCTGATCGCGGTGATGCGCACCGGCATCCACGGCACCCGCGATCCGCACGGCCGCGAGTTCCTGGATCAGCCGGTGCTGATGACGTGGTCCGCGGACGCGGGCCGCACCTGGACCGATCCGCAGCGCATCCACGTCGGCGACCGCCTGATCACCGGCATCTATCCGCGCCTGCAGCGCACCGCTTCCGGCGTGCTGGCCCTGTTCCGGGCGCGCCCTGACGGCAGCGTCGTGTTCAGCCCGGACGGCGCCGGCTCGCTCTGGACCGATGAGGTGTTCCATTACCGCGCCGAAGAAGGCCACCGCCACGCCGGCATGCAGGATCTGATCCCGGTCGGCCCGGACACCGTGCTGGTGACCGACCTGATTGTTGACAACCGGGCGGAGCGGCGTTATCACGTCGAAGGGGTACCGATCACCGTCACCACGCGGTAATCGCGTCGCGAGGAGAGGCACATGGACGAGAACGGCCGGGCGGACTGGTATGACGACTACGCAGAAGACAAGGACGAACTGCAGATCGACGAATATGACATCACGGCATCTCCGAACGATTTCAACGTGATGACCCTGTGCAGCTTCATCGATTCCGGATCGGTGCGAATCCCGGGATTCCAGCGCAACTTCGTTTGGGACATCGGACGAGCGTCTCGACTGATCGAGTCGCTGATCCTGGGTCTCCCGGTCCCACAGCTCTTTCTGTACGAACAGGAACGCAACAGGTTTCTCGTGATCGATGGTCAGCAACGACTGATGTCGATTTACTATTTTGTCAAGAATCGCTTTCCGAGAAAGGAAAAGCGGGCCGATATTCGCCGCATTTTCGATCTGGAAGGCGGCATTCCCGAGCAGGTGCTGCACGACGACGACTATTTTCGGACGTTCAATCTTCGTTTGACCGGATCGCTTCCGGATCGAGAGAACAAGTTCAAGGGTCTCAACTATGCTACGCTCGGCGACTATCGGTCTCAGCTTGACTTGCGTCCGATCCGCAATATCGTGGTCAAACAGAATGCTCCCTCCGGCGACGACTCGTCGATGTTCGAGGTGTTCAATCGTCTAAACTCGGGCGGTGTCAACCTGAAACCTCAGGAGATCCGTACGAGCATGTATCATTCGGAGTTCTACAGGATGCTCTACCGGATCAACGCGAAGAGCGAGAAGTGGCGAGAGCTGTTGGGAGCGGAGGCGCCGGACCTGCACATGAAGGATATCGAAATCCTGCTTCGCGGGTTCGCTATGCTTGTCGAAGGCCGCCACTACGCGCCGTCAATGGTGAAGTTTCTGAACAGGTTTTCCAACATCTGCAAGGCAAATGAATCGGAGAAAAACCAGTATTACCAAAGATTGTTTGAGTCGTTCCTCGAGTCATGTTCAGGGCTGCCGTCAGACGCCTTCATCAACAAGCGGAACAATCGATTCAACATCGCGTTGTATGAGGCGGTATTTGCGGTTTCATGTAAGCGAGCATTCACCGAGCACCGGCCCGTTGAAGGTCTTCTGAGGGCAGAGAGAGTTCGTGCGCTCGAGGAGGATGAGGAGTTCTCCAGCGCGGCTCTCGTAGGGACGACCAGTACGGCCAACGTCGAGAAACGCTTGGGTAGAGCCGAAGCCATCGTCGGCACGCTGTAGGTGCACGATGGAAGCGTCTACGACTGTCGACGTATTGCACCGAGAGTTCGCCGATCTCGTTGCTTTCCTGGACGAACAACGAGAGGTGTCGATGCGTAACACGGCGGACGGCAATTTCAGAAAATCGCTGCTGTTGGCGGCGGCGAGCCATTTCGAGCAACAGCTTACGAACGCGGTTGTGTTCTTCGTACAGGAGGTCACGTCGAGCGATCATGTCGTGACGTGGCTAATCAGGAAGCGGGTCGTCGAACGACAGTATCATACTTGGTTCGACTGGAACAGCCGGAACGCCAACCGGTTCTTCAGCATGTTCGGCGAGTCGTTCGGCAGGTATATGAAGTCAGTGGTCGATGAGGACGACGACCTGTCGTCGTCCATCCAAGCGTTCATCGAGATCGGCCGTGAGCGCAACCGGATCGTGCATCAGGACTTTGGCAGTTTCTCGCTTGAGAAGACTTCCGCAGAGATATATGAGACGTACCGATCTGCGACCAGATTTGTCGAATGGTTTCCTGACGCACTTAGGAAGTACGGCTCGACAGAGGAATAGTTGAGCAGATCGGAGGGTACCGGCGCGCGAGGTCATGGACGGCGTGGTCGCCAAGATGCGGCACCCGCAAGCCGTTCGCGTTCGACGGCTCGCGGTCACGGTGGAGGAGGCCAAGCGGCTGTTGGCGGAGGAGAAGCGGGCGCGCTTCTGGCGCGCAGTCGAGCGACTACTCGCACATGAACCTGTCGGTATCGGCTTTGGAGCACTGGATCCGGTCGGCCGGAACGCCGACGGCCTTCGCCATGCGGACGCTCGCCGCGAACCTCATCTCGACGTTTACCCCCTCATCGAACGCGACGCGCGCCAGATCCGTCAGCCGTCCGAACCGAGCATCGATCTTGTCTAATGCGATGCGGAGCTCCTTATCTTTGGAGGCCGAAGCGCTCGCCTGCGCCTCCCACGCCTCGACCCGTTTCACCAGCGGTGTTTCAGTGTTTGCGAGGACGTCCCGGAGCGCTGTTGCGACGACCTTCCCGGCAATGCTGCCGAGAAAGGCACCGAGCAGCGGAATGGGAATGACAGTTTGCCCGGCGGCGGCCGACAGGCCGACGATCGCCGATTCGGAGGCTACCACAAGCGCAAGATCGACGAACTGTGAGTCGTCGATCGTCCCTGCTCGATGTTGGCTGAGCAGGTTCCCGATGCCCATTAGGCCGCTCACGAGCGACCCTGCGAATGGTGCGACCAAATCGGTAGCGTTGGTCAGCCCGTAGACTGCGACGCCCGCCACCGAGCCGCGGCCGGCGCCTGCGGCCGCGGCCAACCCGACGTCCTGCCAGTCCTCGCCGGAGAACTCGCCCCGGAACGGATTCTTGCCGGCTTTCATCTTGGTGCGGACCGCATGCGCGAAACGCACGCCGGCGCCTGCTGCCGCGCCGATGCCCGCGCTGTGCGCCGCATCGTCGAGTGACGAACCAGAGGAGCGGCGCGCCACGTCCTGCAGATCTTCGTGTTGCTCTGCGAGCACGTTCCTTCGGTCCTCCAGGGTCTCGCGGACACGTCCCGGCTGCACTTCGTTGTATGTCGCTTCGCCGGGGCCTATGAGGTCGTCCACCGGGCGACCCGTTTCCCGCTGTAGCGACTCGACCCGTCTTCGTACCCCTTCGAGTCCTCGCTCCGAGAGACCGTCCATCGTCCCGCGTTGCCTGTGTTCAGTGAGCTGGTCGAACTGGTCCCGTGGCATGTGGTAGCGGCCGCCTGCGGCCGTGAACTCCTGGTACTGCTCAGCATGCGATGCGATCCCGTCGAGGGTGTCGCGCAGGCTGTCGTAGTACTTCGACTGGATGTCCCCTCCATCGACATAGTCCACGGGAGCGAGGCGATCCACGCCTTCGAACGTCGCCGTGGGCGCCCGCTGGTGCAGCACATCGAGTGCCCGGCGGACTCCGACGTGGACCTGTTCGGCAATCTCGCCGTGTTTGGTGCTATCGCTGCCGAGGATGTGCTTGGGAGCGCCAACGAAATCCTCGACGGCCTGCATCTCTCGCAGGGCGTCGCGGAGCGCTTGATCCTGCCGCGCCAAGGCGTCGTCAAGGGCATTTTCGCGGGCGGAGGCATCGGCCGTGGCCCACGCGGCTGCCGTTTGCGTCTGGATGTGCGGAGTGGAACGGTCGCTATCTGGCCGCTGCAACGGTCACTCCCTTGCCGAGCAGTTCGCCCAGCGTTTGGATGTTGTTGATGAGCACCCGAAGCCGCGTATTCTGGTGGTCGTCAAACATGGCGTAGTTGCATGGGGAGTGTTCACTGAGCCAGTCGACGTCGGCTCCGCATCCGTCTGAGCACCTCCCGATCTCTTGCTCAAGCCGGTCGATCTCTCGCTCCGCCGCCCTGAGCAAGGAGGTTTCCTCTTCTACGTTGATTCGCCGTTCGTGTGCTTCCTGCGCGCACTTTCGGTTCCGGCGATGCTTGTAGACGGCCGCACCCACCAAGGCGAGCCCGGCCACCGTCAGGCCGGCGGGGCCGGCGAGCGCCAATAGAGCGCTCCCGGCGGCCATCCCTCCGCCACCAGCTGCCAGTGCGCCGCCGCCGAGCCAAGCCAGGGCGGCGTTCGCCGCTGCCGCCCCGGACAACGCGGAGATCGCGGTTCCCGTGGAAGCCGTGCCGAACGTCGTCGCCACCGCCACCGCAACCGATGGGCCGAGTGAGGCGACCACGGTGCCCGTCAATACGCCGGCCGCGCCGGTCTTGTTTCCGCGCCGTGTGGAGTCCGCAGCCTTCAGCTCCAGACGCTCCACGTCATCTCTGAACCGATCGGCTCTGACGCGAGACTCTTCCACCCGTTTGCGGAACTCCTTGGGGGAGTTCGCGAGCCCGTTCACGTAAGCCTCGACTCGTTCGACTACCCCGGTCGCGGAGTGCTTACGTTCGGACAATCGCTGGCTGGCCAGAATCGTGCTATTGCGTACTCTCTCGTGTCGCGCCACCGCTATCGCAAGCTCGGCCATCTCGTGCCGACGTGAGCGAATCTCCTTTTCGGCCGCACCGCTTGCCATCCCGATATCGCGCAGAGCCTCCTTGGTCCTGCGGATATCATCAAGACCAGCGCGGATCGCGCCGCCGTTCTGTTTGATGGCCGCAAGGATTAGAAATGTTGCCGCGGACGCCCTATCGGGGCATATCTCGGCTTCGACCAATCTGTCGATCAACTCAAGGCTGGCGTCATCCAAGCGTATGGTGACAGATGTAGTCGGGCTCTTGCGTTCGCGCGCGCCTCTTCCCGGTTTCGTTTGGGCTTCCCCTCAAGGACGGGACCCCGTCAATAGTGCACACAGGACGGGGCGCGTCCTGCCGCGAGAATGTATCGCAATACCCGTGCGGCTGAAAGTCCCATCGACTCGGTAGTGCCCTGCTCAGCCAGTCTTGCTGCCGCTTCGGCCCTTGCACACGAGCAGCCAGCACGCCGAGCTGGGGACACCGATCCGATGGTGGTAGGGTCGGCGCATGCGCCGTGCGGAAACGAAGTCGGAACGGGGCTTCTTTACTACCTTGCTCGACGGCCGGCGGTCGTGACCGACAGCTTCGCGACCCTGGCGGATGCGGCGCGCAAGGTGATCGACCGCTGTCCATGGACGACGGTCCGGACCGTAGAGGAGTACGTCGAGTACATCCGCAGTGAAGCGGACGAGCTCGTGGCCGCCGTCGCGAACGGCGATCGGCAGAACGTCAAGGAGGAGCTCGGCGACCTGCTGTTCACCGTCGTGGTGTGCATGCTGCTGGCCGAGCGGAGCGGCTCCTTCCCGGCGCGCGAGGTCATGGACGGCGTGGTCGCCAAGATGCGGCGCCGCAAGCCGTTCGTGTTCGACGGCACGCAGGTCACGGTGCAGGAGGCCAAGAGGCTGTGGGCGGAGGAGAAAGCGCGGGAGAAGCGATCCCGCTGACCGTCGCCCGGGCCTGCCGGCCGTGCTACGGTGCGGCATGTCTCAAGCGGAGCTACTGGAGCGTGCCGGGCGCATCTTCGTCGGCGGCACCATGGGAGAGTTTCACCTGCCGGACGACGCGTCCATGGTGTTCGTTCGTGCGCAGGGCAGCAAGCTCTACGACGCGGACGGGCGCGAGTACGTCGACTTCCTGAACGGCAGCGGACCGATGATCCTCGGCCACTGCCACCCGGCGGTGGTGGCCGCGGTGACCGAGCAGGTGCAGCGCGGCACGACCTACTTCGGCGTCAACCGGAAGGTCATCGAGCTGGGCGAGCGCATCGTCGATGCCTCGCCATGCGGGGAGAAGATCCGTTTCGTGGCCACCGGCTCCGACGCCGTCACCTTCGCCGTACGCATGGCGCGCGCCTTCACCGGGCGCAGGCGTGTGCTGCGCTTCGAGGGCGGCTGGCATGGCGTCAGCGACTTCGCCCTGCACGGCGCCAAGCCGCTTGCGCCCAGCGCGTATCCGCGCGCCACGCCGGACGCCGCCGGCCTGCCGAAGGCGATGCCCGACGACCTGCTGCTGTCGCCGTTCAACGACCCGGAGATGGCGCGCGAGCTGATCGAGCGGCACGCCGGCGACCTGGCCGCGGTGTGCGTGGAGCCGCTGCAGCGCTGCATCCGCCCCAAGCCGCCCTTCCTCGAGACCCTGCGCGAGCTCACCGCCAGACACGGCATCATGCTCATCTTCGACGAGGTGGTGACCGGCTTCCGCATCGCCTGGGGCGGCGCGCAGGAGCGCTACGGCGTGGTGCCGGACCTGGCCGCCTACGGCAAGACGATCTCCGGCGGCCACCCCAATGCCGCGGTCTGCGGCCGCGCCGACGTGCTGGAGACCGTCAATCCGTGGCGGGCGCTCGACGACCCGCAGCGCACCTTCGTGTCCGGGACCTTCAACGGCAACCCGCTCTCGGCCGCGGCCGGCCTGGCCACGCTGAACGTGCTGGCCGAGCCCGGCACCTACGAGCGGCTCGACGCGATGGCTGACCGCATCCGTGCCGAGGTCGTTTCGATGGGGCGCGAGTTCTCGATCCCCCTGCTGGTCGGCGGCGACGGACCGGTGCTGCAGGTGCTGTTCACGGAGGCGGACGAGATCGTCAACTACGAGAGCATGCTCTACGCCGACAAGGAGCGTGCGTTCCGCTTCGGCGTCGGCATGATCAGGCGAGGCTTTTTCGTCAGCCCGTACGAGAAGATCTACCTGTCGACCGCCCACACCGACGAGGACCTGGACCGGGCGCTGGCGGCCATGCGGGAGGTGCTGAAGGAGCTGCCTGCGGCGGCATGAAGGCGGTCGTCAAGACGCGCCCGGAGCCGGGCAACGTCGAGCTGCTGGACGTCCCGGAGCCCACCGCGGGTCCCGGCCAAGTGGTCATCGAGGTCCACAACGCCGGCATCTGCGGCACCGACATCCACATCCTGAAGAGCGAGTACGTGATCCATCCGCCGGTGGTCATGGGCCACGAGGTGTGCGGCGAGATCGTCGAGACGGGGACCGGCGTCGCCGGCTTCGCCGTCGGCGACCGCGTCATCGTCAATCCGACCGCGGGCCGGCTGTGCGGGATCTGCCGCTACTGCCGCTCCGGCGCGCCGTTCTTCTGCGTCGACCGCGCCGGGCTGGGCAGCGGGATCGACGGCGGCTTCGCCAAGTACTGCGCGGCCCGGCAGGGCATCCTCTTCCGGGTGCCGGAGGGCATCGACTCCACCGTCGCCGCGTTGAGCGAGCCGCTGGCATGCGTCTACCAGGCGGTGGTCGAGCTCACCGAGATCAAGGCGGGCGAGCTGGTCGTGGTGACCGGTCCCGGCCCGATCGGGCTGATGGCGCTGCTGCTGGCCAAGGTGCGCGGCGCGCGCGTGCTGGTGCTCGGCACCGGCGCCGATGCCGTACGGCTCGACTGCGCCCGCAGCCTGGGCGCAGACCTCGTGCTCGACGTGGAGCGGGAGGACGCGGCCGAGGTCGTCGCCGACCTGACCGGCGGCTACGGCGCCGACGTCGCCCTGGAGTGCTCGGGGGCGGCCGGCGGCGCCGAGCAGTGCCTGGAGCTGCTCAAGAGCGAGGGCTCCTACACGCAGGTGGGCATCTTCGGCGTGCGGATCCGGGTGAACCTGGACGCGGTGGTGATCAAGCAGCTCCGCGTCCAGGGCTCCATCTGCCACACGTGGCAGACCTGGGAGCGTACGATGGCCTTCCTGGCGTCGGGAGCCATCGACCTGGCCCCGCTGATCTCCACCCGCCTGCCGCTCACCCGCTGGCAGGAGGCGTTCGACGGCGTGATGGCCAAGCGCTCGATCAAGACGCTGCTCTACCCGGACGACTGAGCGGCAAGATGTCTCCGGCGGCTGGTGCGCCGGCCCGCACGAGTGCTACGTTCTCAGGTTCCTTCCGAGGCCACTGATTTCTCTTTCCATGCACTCGAAGATCCCGAGGACGTTGGCACACTTCCTCACCTGGTACGTCTTGATCTCATGGGGTCCGTGGCCGCCGTTCGGTAGAAGGGCCTCGCGTCCCCTTGTAGTAGACCTTGATGCGATGCGGCGTCACTCGCAACGTGTGTCCGGGAGCGCAGACGGCAAGCGCCTTCGCCACCTCCCGGAAGGTCACGAGCGCCACTGGTCAAGCCGCGAGCTCCCCTCGTAGTGGGACGGTTGCGAGTACGGCGGGCAGCGAAATCGTGTTGTCCCGGAGATCGGTGAGGTCGACCGCAATGACGGAGGGCTCCCACCCGCTCGAATCGCGGTGCTTGATGTCGGGAGCGTTCTCGGCACCATTGCGTATCTTCCGGCGCGCCTTCTTCCACGCCGACAATGCCACGGGATCGCCCGGGTGCTTGGCGAAGAACTGGACCTTCTTCTCGAACTCGTCGAAGTTCTCCGACTCCCCGGCGAGGTCGGTCAGAGTGCCGGTCATGAACACCGTGAGGTTCTCGTACGCCTTGCGGAGGGACTCATCCCCCTCCGAGACTTGATACGGGAACACGCCGTCCAGCCAGCAGTGCCCCTCAGTGATGGTGGCGAGTAACGCCCCGTCGATGGCGACCATTGCCTCGAAGCCCGATCCGCGGATGTCGAACGTGTGTTTGAACAGGAGCGGCCACTCTTCCCCCGGCGGAGTCAGTACGGACGGTCCTTGTTCACGGTGCATGTCTTCTGCTCCTTCGATTTGACCGGCAGGGGGTGCTTCGCTGCTCGTGGGCGACCCTCGTTCGAAGCACATGAGGCAATGTATCGACGCTAGGGCGTCCGTCAACCTTCACAAGGTCGATTCCGGCTCCTGACGGCCCATAATGTTCCACGGGGGTGCCTTTCTCCGGCCTTGCGATGGACCTTCGTCGCCGGGTGGCACTGCTCATCGTGCGGGTAGTGTCTCGTGAAGCACCGCCCCGATCGGCGATCCTACCAGACGCGGCTGAGATCGAGACGGAAGCCGGCAGGATCGGGGCGCCGTCGACGCCATCGGGATCGTCCAACACGTCGACGGTGGCGCCGGGCCGGTAGACGTACACACGGCGCGCGAACGGATCGATCAGCCAGCCAAGCCGCAGGCCGTTTTCAAGGTACTCGCGCATCTTGGCCTGCGCGGCATCAAGCGTATCGCTCGGCGATCTCAGCTCGATTGCGAAATCGGGGCACAGCGGGAGAAAGCGCTCCTGCTGCTCCTGCGGCACGGACGCAAGACGGTCGCGCCGAATCCACGCCGCATCAGGCGCGCGCACGGCGGAATTGGGCAGGACGAATCCGCCGGAGGTGCGAATCGCTCAGGTCGGCGCCGCCCAGGTTCGCACCCATCAGGTTCGCCCTGCTCAGGTCCGCATCGGTCAGGTCGGCACTGCCCAGGTTCGCGAATCCCAGGAACGCGTCGGTCAGATCGGCGCCGCTCAGGTTGGCACCGCCCAAGTACGCGCCGCCCAGGTAGGCGAGCCGCAGGTCAGCGCCGCTCAGGTCGGCGCCGTTCAGGGTGGCAGCGCCGCCCAGGAACGCTAACATCAGTACTGCATCGCTCAACATCGCGTCAGTCAGGTCCGCGCTGAACAGGTCCGCACGCCACAGGTTGGCGCCGGCAAGGTCAGCGCCGATCAGCACGGCGTGGGACAGGTCGGCACTGCTCAGGTAGGCGCCGGACAGGTTCGCGCCCACGCAATCCGGCAGGCACGCGGGCTGCGCCGTGCCGGCGCCGGCCACCAGCAGCGCCGCCAGGGTCAATACTCGATGCTTCATGCCGCCGGATGATCGGCCGGCTGCGGCCGCCGGCGCCAGGGGCGGTCGACCCACCCCGGATTCCGACACGGCGCGCGCCTCGGCGCCAGCGGGTACGCAAGCCGGTGGGCCAGTCGATTTCCACCACGTCGACGCTCGCCTCGCCCAGGCCGAAGTCGACGGTCAGGGTGCTCTGCGAGTGGCCGCTGGAGCCGCCCTTGGCTGCCTGATTCCGTCCCGTTGCGGGCAGGCACCCCCATTCGGGGTCGACAGGACTGGATCGAGGGAAGGAGATTACCCGGCGGAGTGCGGTTTCGGGGCGCTATTCGCCGGTCTCCGCAACGACGGTGAGCGTGTAGCCGCCGGTCTCGCCATCGGCGTCATCGATCGCTATCCGGTAGGTACGGTCCTCCTCGGCGCGATAGACCAGCTCGGCGTTGAGGCCGAACAGACCGCCTCCGCTGTCGTCGTCCTCGACCGTGTCGGGCGAATCGTAGTGGTCGATACTCACATATGGGTCGATCTAGGTCGAGTCGACGAGGACGTCAGACCCGCTTCCACGCCAATCTGCTCTCCGCCAGCGTGTTCGGGACCATCCACGAGTGCGGCCACGGGCTGCACGGACTCGTCGGTGACCAGCGCGTCCCCGGCGCCGAAGGCCCGCCACGCCGCCCGCGCCCTGTCCACCGACGCGCGCACAGGGTGCGGCGCCCGTCGCGCTCGACGAGGCGTCTGACGACGGTCTCCCCGCCGCGCGCGCTCACCAGCGCGCGGCGGCCTCGAGCCCGACGGCGTGCTCGGGCTCGGCCGTGTCGCTCTCGGTGCGCACCGCCTTGAGGCCGAACGTGAGTTGGGACGTGCGCTTCGCCGGCGTCCAGCGCCACCCGAGCGTGTAGTCGCGCGCGCCGGCGGAGACCGCGAGCCCGGCATGCGAGCTCGCGGTCCAGCGCCCGCCGAAGGCCGGCAAGCCATACGCCGCCTTCAGCGTCCAGCGGGACGTGGCCTCGCTACCGGTGCGGTCCTCGAGCGGGGCGGGCTGGAAGAGCGCGTCGAGCCCGCCCGTGGCCCGCCCGCCGAAGTCCTGGCGGAGGCTGAGCGACGGCCCGCGCTCGCTCGCAGGGTCGGGGTCGAAGCCGAGCGCGGCCGAGACGCCGCGGTCGGCGAGGTCGCCGTCCTCGTGGGCAAGGAGCGTGCGGGCCGAGACATCCAGGGTGAGTCCGAGCGCAGGGTCGCTCCAGGCGAGCCCGGCGCCGAGCTCGACGCCGAAGCCGGTCTCGGCGTCGCCGCCGTCGTGGCGCACGCCGACTTCGAGCTTGGGCACGAGCCTTGCGCCCGCGTCGAGCGCGACGTGGTAGCTGCCCGCGAGGCCGAGCCGGAGCCGCGTCACGTCGGAGTCCGAGGCCGCGAGGCCGGGGGTCTTCTGCGACGAGGTCCGCGTCCACAAGGCGTCCGAGGTCAGGGCCAGCGCCGGGCCGGAGCCCTCGGCAGGAGCTTCGAGCAGCTCGCCCCGCGTCCCCGCCGCCGCCATCCTCCAGGTGGTGCCGGCCGCGAGGCTCTCGCCCGCCCCGGTCTTCAGCGTCACCTCGCCCGCGCCGTAGCCCGCCGCGCCCCAGAGCTTGAGCCGTTCGGACGCCTGCAACGCCGAATAGGGGATGGCCGCCGTCAGCGACGCCTCCACCGTGCCGTCGCCGGCGCTCGCCGGCGCATCGGCCGGGGCGCCGATGGCGGCATACCTGCCCTCGGCCGTGCTCTGCGTCAGCGCGAGCCCGATGAGCCACTTGCCCCTGGCATAGTCCGCGCCGAGCATGCCGGTGGTGACCTCGCCGTCAAGGGCGATGCCGTCGCCGCGCTCGGTGCCGTCGAAGTACGCCTGCGAGGCCCGGCCCCAGAAGGCCATCGTGCCGCCCGCGCCGTCGGTCTGCCCGGTCAGCGAGAACGACGACCCCAGCAGCGCCTCGCGCGCCGTCATGGTCGCCGCCTCGCGGTCGCCAGAGCGCGCGCCGGTCGCCGTGTCACCGGTACCCGGTTGACTGGCGGGCGGGTCGAACGACAGCGCCTGCCCGGCGAGCGTGCCCTGCATGCCGGGCGCGCGCGAGGCCGCCATCCGGCCCGATATGCCGTCGAGCGCCTGCTCCGCCACCGTGCGCCCGAACCGCGCCAGCCACGCCGCCGGCATCGGACCATCGTTGGTGATGGTAAAGACGATCTTGTTGGAATCGGCTATCGCCCCATCGGGTTTCGGGTCCCTCTGTTGTACGTAAAGTCCGATCTTCTCGGCGCCTTCGTCATGACTGTCTGCTGCTATTTTCAGATAGAAGGTGCTGAACCGATCCCATGTGTAGATCGGCTTCGAGCATCCTTTCGATCCGTTCCAGGCAAAACCGGTAAAATGCCTGGCAGTATCGGGATGCTTGATCATCATGTCACGTTCGAGATCGGTGACGATGGTGTAATCGTGATAATAGCTTGCCGTCGTCTCGGAACCGTCAGCGCAGAAGGCGAATCCCGTCACCCCGGTGGGTTTTGGGAAGACCTCCATGTCAAATGGCAGGAAAGCGTACCCTGAATCCGGCTCTTTCATGGTTTTCTCGTCAGCGGATAAGGTAAATGATCGGGTTGCAGTACTATCAGGTGTATGGCCGACGACAACAAATTGAGTCTCAGTGGTACTCATTTCGTATCCACCAGAAAGATTTGTGCTTGTTTGAATCTCATCTGGATCGGGATAGTCAAGCGTGATTGACAACTCGGTTCTATTGGACTCCGTGTTGTACTTCCATTTCGGATCGTCCGACCGGAAACGGGAAACAAAGTTGAGACAAATCTGATCTGCAATAGTTGAATAGCAGAAAGGGAAACTTCGATTTGCTGGTATCGGATCCAGAGAAGTCCCTGTTATTCGGACAACGTACCCCGTGTCCGTTTGACGCAGAGTTAAATTCTCTTGGTTCTGGAATGCCGTTATCTCATAGTTCTCTTTCTCAACAATGCCTCTTCCAGTTGTGTAGCGGACCTCGATTGGAATCTCGATCCATTCGTATTCACGGAGTAAACGGTGGTTACCAGTGAATACATCGGCTGACGTGTAGTTAATGTTGAAAATGATATCCGCATCAGGACCTTCTTTTTCATTATCGAGAAAGTCAGAGGTGGGAACATGATTGGCGACTTCGACCGGGTCCTTCTCCTTGATGTGGATTTGAGGAAGAGGCGTTGACTCGATTCCCGTATAGATGCCTGATTTATCTTTTAGATCAACCGAAACATGACCGTCTGGTTGATTGTGGATGAGAGGTGGCGGCGTAGGCGTTCCATCGAAGTCGAAGTCATTTATCAGAATGACATCTGTCAAGATCGATGTAACAGTTTTCGTAACACCTCGAGAAAGTTCAACAGACACGTCGTGATCGTAAGGCTCAACAAGCCCAGGGCTCAGGCGATTCCACTTCTCGACATGATTAATCGAGAGTGTTACATCGCCTGAAAAGTCCAGATCAGATGTCAACTTGAAATCAATCTCTGCCCGAGAGTGATGAGACCCGTCAACTTCAACGATCGTCAGATTGTCATACTCAACAAGCTCGGTTGTTACCAATTCCATTTTAATGTTGGCAACGCAATCGGACTCGTCCACATCCGGCGTTGTTGGGTCATCAACCGGAACAACTGCCGACTCGTCTTCCGGTGTGTCTGGGTCATCGACTGGGTGGCACCGCGCGTTTCGTGCGATATCCGCCTGCTCTTGGGCTCTTCCGCGCTCCTCCTCTGCATCAGCTTCGGCCTCCTCTGCATCAGCTTCGGCATCGGCATCGGCTTCATCTCGGTATGTGCCGTCATCGGTGATGATTCCAATTGCTGAAATCGTATCCGGCGGAGTGGTCGCAACTTCACAGGAAAACTTGTCTCTGCCGTTTATGGTTTGTTTTACCAAGTTGCCGGCCTGAGTTCCTTCGGGAAACGGGCCGAGGGTCAGCGTCAACGCCTCGTCCTCTTCACTCGCGTCATCATTGTCGAGAAGGACGACGTCAAAGTTATTGCGATAACTATTTACGTCCCCGGCAAGGATTTCGACGTGTTTGTAAGAGCGACCGCTGTCCCAGTCTTCTCCTTCGACAGCTTCGCTCGACGTGATCGTGACCGGAATTCGGTAATTGTGCCGTGCTTCGTTATTCCAAGTCACAACCGGCTGCAGGGGCCCATTGGCTTCATTGACGTCAAACTGATCCCTTGAGAAGCAGACCGATAGAACATCATCCTGACCCAATACATCGTCATCGAAGACAGTGATCTCGTAAGGGAAGTTCTCGATCAACTTGCGGACACCCCCGGAAGATCCGTCATACGTAATCTGCGGGTCAAAGCGAATGACGTCGTCCGTCACCCCTGAATCATGCCCCACCTTAAGCATAAAACTGGTCCTAAGAGTGCTTATATTTCCGGTAGATGGAAGATCGAAACTGAAACGATCCAGGTTTGTTGAATCCCGGGTCATGGTTCCATTATCGTTCCGAAGATCAACGAAACACGGGAGAGGGTCATCCTCTCCAACGGTCGTGGATGCATCGAGGAGATCTTCGGATGCCACGAGCGTACAGTCTTCGTCTTCAACATTCAGATCGAAGGTAAATGTTCCCGGTTCCACGCTTGGCGTCTTTCTCGCATTGATGGCAAGGATTCCGTGGCGGAGATTACTACCTTCCTCGATCTTGGTTCCCAGACTATCCTTGATGTACATCCACTCCTGAAGATCGTTCTCGGCAATTTCAATTGTGTCCGTCATGTCATCGGGATGGACCTGATAGGTCGTCCCTTCGATCACCGAGAATTTCAGGACCAGGTCTCCGTCCGACTTGTTATCGCCGGAACCGGTGAGCTGTATCCTCTCCTTGATTCCCTCTACGGGGACGTCGATGACTTTGCCTTCGCCCGTGTAGTAGCCGGAATAGTCGTACCGGACTTTCACGTTGCCGGATGTAGGCGGAAAACTCGGATAGAACCAGTAGTCGACCCAAGCATCCTCTTGTTGTTGTCCCGAAAATTCCCGGTGGATGATGATCTGGTTGCCGCCGGGGCCACAACCGGCGTTCCTGTTTGTCGTGGCCTCGGTGCATTGTTTGGCGTTCCAGTTCAATCGGTTGTGTGGATTGTCCTCCGGTTTGTCTTCAGTAACACAAATCCGGAGTCTTGCCGATGTTTCGGCGTTGATGGTGGTATAAGGCCCGCAACCAAACCCTTCCAGATAGGAATCATCGTCATAGGACAATTTCAACCTTGAACGCCTTATGAAACCTTCGGTGAAATAGAGGGTTTCAGAGTTCAGTTGGTAACTATAACTATTTTCGTTTCCACGGCCGGGGGGTGGGCTAATCTTGAACAGACCAGTTCCATCTCCAAACTCTGCTGGCGTTTGATTCATGCAATCATGTGTATAGCCTTCGGTATAATAAATTGTGAAGTCGTTTCTTGAAGGCTCTTTGAATAATACTGCTGCAGATCGTCGAGTCGAATCGACACAACGACTACCATTAACATAATGGTCGTAATTAGCGTCAATATCTAAAAAAGCAACCGGATTGGAATATCCGTCAGGAAGTTCTCCTTGGGCTGTTACGGTCAATTCAAAAGGTCTCGGTGGTGTATAGAACCCGTCATCGACGATGGTTGCGGGGACTTTCACCTTCTTTTGATTTGCTGGAAGGAAAACACGCTCCGGAACACTGAAATGAGGCAGTATAGGAACAATATCCAACTCCAGCTTCTGGATGTGAGGTAATGGTAGGTCGGTTGTCAAATAGATATCTAAGGGATCATCTCCTTTCCAGGCTCTATATCTATATACTCTCGATTCAAACGAAATATAGCGGTCGTTGTCCTGGATGCGAATCTCGATCTCGTCACCGTCGGTGACATCGACTCCATCGACAGAGGCGACGTAGACCGAAAAATCTTCATAGGTCAAAGATCCATGTCGTTCACGTTCCGTATCGTCGTTGATCGTGATCGCTTTCGTACCTGTTCTCTGGCCAGCGGTAATCGTGACGATACTCTTGTCCAGTTGCACGTAGTCGGGCGTATCGCAAGTCGTTCCCGTCTCTCCGCCACAGGCCGTTCCGACCTTGGTTGACAGACCGACGGTGACATCGGCGGTCTTGACTTCTCCGAGATCGACGGTGACCGTGATGCTTCCTCCCGATTCATCAACGCTCTTGTCGGCAGACAGGGTAATCGATGGATCAGGGGGCGGTGGAGATTCATCATCCTCCATGACCAGCTTCCATGACTTGCCATAGACAGACGACCAGAAATTCCGCTCCCGGTCACCGGTATAAACGTCGTCATCCCCAACAAAGGCCGTATGTGTATGGAAGAGGAATTGACTAGTGCTCAGCACTATCTTGAAAAGATGGTGATCCCATCCGTCAGACACCAGATCTCTGAATGTATTGTCGGGGTTCGTCAGACCTTCGGGTGGAGGCCAACGGCACCACCCAACCCATCCTTCGGGGTGGTAGACGGTCATCGTCCCGCGCGGCTTCTCGACGATGCGCAGTTTCTTCCTGCTTCTGGAAACGGTATGCGCCGGATCGAAGTTGCCGAAGCATTCCAGGCTGATCAGAGGCGGCTCCTCATTCAGAGTCTGATGCTGGTCCTGGTCCTGTTCATCCTGTTGGGGTTGTCGGATATTCTCCGTGGATTCAATCTCGCGTAGCGCAACGGCCACCGGGTCCCATCGTGTCCAACCCCGGTCTGCGAAGGCTTGTGCTTCCGCCGCCGTCATCGCCGTGTAGCCGTTGGTGTCCCCGAATGCCGCCAGCACGCGCTTCCAGCGGTCCACGTGCGTCTGGCCTTCGTGCGTCTCCGCCGCGTAGCTCCGAACCTTGGCGACCAGCTCCGGGGTCACGGCAGTGTCCGATATCGCATCGTCGTCGTCCCGCACAACGATCGTCCCGGACGCAGAGGCACCTACCGTATAACCATTGCCGGCGACCACTGTCACGCGCACCGAACCGTCCGGCTCGTCAGTGGCGTCGCCGGTGGTCGAGAGCGTCAGCGTCGCGCTGCCCGTGGACGGGACGGTTACCGTGCGGCTGCCGGCGGATACACCATAGTCTCCGCTCGTCGCCACCGTCACGCTCACTGCAAGGCTTGATGCGGGAGCGGGACTCGCTGTCAGTGTGAAGGTTGCATCTCCGCCTTCGGTGATATCCGCCCCGGCGGCAATGCTCATCACCGGCGGATCAGGCGTCGTGTCTTGCTCCAGGGCGCGCAGCGCGGCCACCACCGGCACCCATCGACTCCACCCACGGTCGGCATAGGTCTGTGCCTCGGCCGCCGTCATGGCATCGTGGCCTTCATCGAGCACGCCGAACGCGGTCAGGACTTCCTTCCATCGGCGCACGTGGTCCGAACCCTCGTGCGTCTCGGCCGCATAGCCCTCGACGTCGGCAATGAGGTCATCGTACTCCCCGGCATTTGCTGCAGGGGCTGTTGCCAGGATCGCCATACACGCGAACACCAGCACGAGGACGGCCCCGCGCGGAAGCGCAGGCGACGCGAGCCCGATCGGGGTCGTGCGCCGGCCGGCGGCTCGGGACGGTTCAGGCGGGGAGGATGGACACCGGGCCCGGCGCCGCCATGCGCCGCACGCACTCATGGCGCTCGGGGCTCGGGGCTCGGGGCTCGGGGCTCGGGGCTCGGGGCTCGGGGCTCGGGGCTCGGGGCTCGGGGCTCGGGGACAGTATGACCGGACCCCTTCGCCGCTTGTCAACCCCTTGCGCGGATCGGATCGGATTTCTTCGTGCAGCGAACCGCCCAAGGCCCGCCGGAGTCTCAGGCGCGTACGGCTGCGTCGGGGCGATGGTTCCGAACATGACCCTTCCTTGCTGGCCAAGGGCGACGGCTGCTCGACGCCAGAGACGCGAAGACCAGCATCGCATGCCAGCTACCCGGCGCATACTACGCCAGATTCTGCACGCAGCGCAACCCCCCCCGCCGTCAGAATCGCACGGCGGCCTGGACGGCCACCTCTCATGGTCAACCGCACCGTTCCCGCACTCGGTAGTGTCTCAGTTTGAAACCGGCATGTGTTGACTGGCGGCGGCTGGTGCCGTATCGGTGTCCGGGCCCTAATCCTCGCTTTGGGCGTCGCTCCATGTGAAGAGTGCTCGGCGGACAAAGGATTTGAGGCGTTGAGGGGTTGGCGTCGTTCTATACCAAATCTATGCTGTCGGGTGTCATGCCTGCTCGGTTACCTCTTCTGGCCAAGACGCCTTTCTTGCTCGACACAAACCCGCTCCAGGAGGCCTCCAGCCCCCACGCCGGTGCCCTGGCGACCTCCCGCGCGTTCCGCTCGCTCGGGTTTTCCGATCTGATCGACATCCATCTGGCGCTGCGCAAACGACAGCGGGGCTTCACCGAGGCGCAGATGATCGAGAGCGTCCTGCTCCTGCAGACCATCGGCGGCGAGTGTCCCGATGACATCGGCCTGCTGGCCGACGACGGCTGTCTGGAGCGCGGCCTGGGCTACCGGGCGCCGAAGGCGACGGCGCTGCGGTACTTCCTGGAGCAGTTCCACGACCAGGGCTTGGAGGATCAGCGTCCGTCGCGGGAGAGCCAACTGAGCTTCATCGTGCCCAGCAGCAGCGCCGTGGCGGGGCTGCAAGAGGTGCAGGCAGGCGGCGTACGCAACATCGCCGCGCTCCATGAGCAGCACGGCCGACGGCTGAGCATCGCCACCGTCGACCAAGGATGCAGCGGGGCTGCTGCGGTGGCACCGGGAGAAGGCCGGCACCGTCGAGCATGTCCATGACGAACTGAAGAACGGCTTGGCGGCCGGCCACATGCCCAGCCAGCGATTTGCGGTCAACGCGGCGTGGTTGAAGCTGTCGATCCTGAGCTACAACATCGCCAGCGCGATTCGCGGGTTGTGCCTGAGCGCCACCGAGCGCACGGCGCGGTTCAAGCGCTACCGGCTGCTGATGGTGCACGTGGCCGGGCGGATGAATCGCAACAACTGCATGATGCGCTTACGGCTGTGCGCGTGCGAGTCGGCCATCGCGCGCATCAACACGGTCTGGGAACGGTTCAAACTGGCCACCCAAGCCACCTACTCACAGCCCTGGCCGCGCGCCGGGTAGCGGGGCACGGTCGCCGCACGCTCCACCGCCTTCTGGCCGGCATCAGCGCCCGGCCCCACGCGCCAGCGTCGGGAGCGCTGCGCGGGCGGGCAGGCTACCGACCCTCCCGTGGCGCGGCACGTCTGCGCTGCTGCATTCACAATCCGCACTTCTCCCCAACGCACCGCCTCGCATCCTGCCGGTGTCGCCACGGAATCCGCTCAGAATCTTGGCCCCAAGCCCTCATGGCGCCGTCGCCACGCTTAGGCGAGGATTTGACGCGTACGACCTCCCCGGCGCTCAGCGGGAGCAGGTAGTAGTCGAGGTCGTAGGGGTAGTCGACGGCGCCGGCCTGCCGGCCGGGCACGGCCAGGACGATGCCGTCATCCGGGTCGTTCAGCGGCGTGAGCGGCGCGTCGCCTTCCACCGTGACCTGCTCCGGGTCCTCGGAGAATTGCTCGACCAGGAGGAAGAATGGCGGCGCGCCGTCGAGCGTAGCGGTGATCGACTCGGTTCCGGAACTCTTCTCGTCGGCCTCCGCCAGCGAGTTGCCGGCGACGTCGACGATCTGCGCGGCGATGTCGGCGCGGCTGCGCACCGCGAAGGTTACCTCCCGGTCCGCCCGGGCTTCGATCACGAACGCCTGCACGGACCAGAAGCTGTCCAGGCTGAACCCGATCGGCGTGACCTGGGGCGCCTCCCGCCAGCCCCGGTCGCCGAGCTCCGCCGGGTCCTCACCGACCAGCAGGGCGGTGACGCGCGGCAGCAGGTCGGCAGCCGAGAGCGCCATGCCGAAGTGACCGAAGAACCCGCCGAAGACGGTCATGCCGACGACCGCCCCGGTAGACGACCGTCGCCGTGCTGCGCTGCGCGGAGACGGGAACCGAAACGGCGACGGCGAACGCCGCCGACCGTGGCAATAGTGGCGGGCCACATGCCGCCGAGCATAGCCTGAACGCGGGATCGCCGCGCACACAAGTCAACCACGCCGGTGGATTCCCGGAGCGTGACGGCATCAGGCTTTCGGCGCGGACGCCTGCGGAGCGGGTGGCCCAGGAAACCTGGGAGAGCTCGCTGTCTCCGCAGCGTTCCCCGGCCATGCCCTCAACGCCCCTGCCGGGCTTCTCGGCCCAGACGGCATTCGCCCGTCTTCCCGTTCGATCCGTCAGCGGATCATTCTGACCGATTCACCTGTGTGAGCGCACGATGGCCTTTCCTGGCGTCGGGGACGATCGACCTGTCCCCGATCTCCACCCGCCTGCTGCTCACCCGCTGGCAGGAGGCGTTCGACGGGGTGATCGCCAAGCGCTCGATCAAGACCCTCCTTTACCCCGACGACTGACCGCCGTGCAGCCGCAGCGGCGGTTGTGGCAGTCTTCGAGGCGATGATCGAGATCGCGAGACAGGAGATTGCGGAGATTCCCTGCATCGTGCTGCGCGACACGCGCCTCCGCACGGCTCCCGTGGTGGTCCATTACCATGGGTGGACCGGCAGCAAGGGGGCTGTGGAGAGTCCGGACCAGTCCCTCGTGCAACTGGCGTCGGCCGGCTTCCTGGTCGTGGCGCCCGACTGCTACGAGCACGGCGAGCGCAGGACCGATGCCTGGTTTCGTGCCCAGTTCAACGGCTGGGCGTTCGTCTGTCAGGCCATGGACCGGACCCGCCGGGAGGCAGCGGGGTTGCTGGAGGCGGTCATGGCACTGCCCGGCAGCTCTTCCCGGCAGCCGCAGGTAACTGGCACGTCGATGGGCGGGCTGATCGCGCAGATGGTGTTCGCCGAGAACAGGGCCTACGTCTCGATGGTGTCGGTAGTGGGACGTTCCAGCTTCTTCCAGGCCGACGAGTGGTGCCGGCAGGCGCAGCGGGGCACCTGGTGCGACCACTGGTGCGCCGAGTACGCGACTCAGTCGCACCCGGACCGGTTCACCGACCGACCGGTCCTGTTCATCGACGGCGGTCTCGACACCGACTGCCCGGCGGACACCAACGCTGAGACGGTGCGGCTGATCAATGCCGGCGGCGGGCAGGCCGAGCACTTCGTGGACCCGGACGTGGGACACGCCTTTTCGCCGATCATGCGCCGGAAGTTCGTCGACTGGGTGACCGGCCACGCCGAGGCAGCGGGTTAGGCTGGCGGGATTAGCTCGCCGTCGTGTCGCGGCGGACGATCTCCTTCACGTCCTGGTAGCCGGCATGGCTGGTGAGCTCCAGCGTGTCCGGGGAAAGGCGCCGCTGGATGGCCTCCGGCAGGTCGCGGTTGCGTTGGTACTGCGGCACGTAGCGCAGGACCAGGATCATGCGCGCTCGGTCGCGGTCGCGCGGGGTCCACGGCAGCACCCCGTGGGTGACCAGCTCGTTCATGACCACCATGTCGCCGGCTCGCGGGGTGATGTTGACGACGCCCTCCGGGAGCGCGTCGAGGGTCTCGATCGTGCCGTTGTTGAACAGCTCCGGCGGCCGCTCGAACATCGACTTGTGGGAGCCCGGCACCACCAGCAGGCCGCCGTCGCCCGGGTGGACGTCGCTGAGGTACGGGAACACCACGGTGTGGTCGCAGAAGATGCGGCCGTCGCGCACCTCGTAGCGGATCGCGTCCCAGCCGAAGTCGTCGCGGGCGCAGTGCAGCCGCATGGCTTCTGACGCGCCGTCCGAGGCGTCGTCGACCTGCAGCGTCCCGCTGGCCAGCCGCGGGCGCCCGCGCGTCAGCTCCGTGACGATGGGCCAGGTCGACGGATGCAGGGCCAGCCGCTCCAGCGCTGGATCGAACGCGAAGCCGTTCAGGTAGCGCTTGCCGTCGACGCGGAAGCCGTCCGGCAACTGCTCGGGAGGGGTGGCTACGTAGCGCTCGGCCGCCGCCCGCGCCGCGGCCAGCTCCTCGGCGGAGAGCGCGTTCCTCACGAGCAGATAGCCGTGCAGGTCGAACAGGTAGCGCTGCTCGGCCGTCATCATGGTGATCGTTCCTCCGGCACCAGCCGGTGGGCCGCCGGCGGCGCCGTCGGGCGCCGCCGCGACCCCTATGGAGGTGCTAACCGGCCGCGGCGGTGAGCGCGCGGCGCACGAACACCTTGGCCAGGTGGCGCCGGTAGTCCTCGTCCGCGAACAGGTCGGAGAGCAGCTCCCGTCCGTCGGCCGCCTTGGCCGATGCCGCCTCGATCGTGGCGGCATCGAGCGTCGCCCCTTGCAGGGCGGCCTCCACGCCGGCGTCCCGGAACGCCGCCGCGGCCACGCCGTTGAGCGCCACGCGCGCGCCCGTGCAGCGGCCGCCGTCGGTGGCGACCGCCACGGCCGCCCCGCACACCGCGAACCGTGAGGCGGGGTGCGGGAACTTCTGGTAGCTCGATCCGGCGCCGCCCTGGTCGGGCACCTCCACGGCGGTGACGATCTCGCCTTCCTCCAGCGCGGTGGCGTACAGGTCGACGAAGAAGTCGGCGGCGGCGACCTGCCGGCTGCCACTGGAGCCGCGCACGTGGATCACGGCGTCGGACGCCAGCAGCGCGGCCGGGTAGTCGGCCGCCGGGTCGGCGTGCGCGACGCTGCCGCCGATGGTGCCCTTGTTGCGTACCTGCACGTCGCCGATGACGGCGGCGGCCGCGGCGACCAGCGGCGCCCGCGCTCCGACCAGGTCGCACCCGGCGATCCGCTCATGGGTGGCGGCCGCGCCGATGCACACGCCGCCGCCGCTCTCCTTGATGGCGGACAGCTCGTCGATGCGGCTGATGTCGATCAGGGTGCCGGGCCGGTCGAGCCGCAGCTTCATGGCCGGCAGCAGGCTGTGTCCGCCGGCGAGCAGGCGGGCGTCGCCGTCGGCTTCGCCCAGAAGCTGCAGCGCCTCGTCGACCGATCCTGCGCGTCGATACGCGAATGTCGCGGGAATCACGTGGTACCTCCGTTGGCGTTCATGGCGCGCCAGACCCGTTGCGGGGTGAGCGGCATCTGCAGGTCCCGAACGCCCAGATGCCAGAGCGCGTCGACGGCGGCGTTCACGACCGCCGGCGTGGAGCCGATCGTGCCGGTCTCGCCGGCGCCCTTGACGCCCAGCGGATTGATCGGACATCGCGTCTCGGTGCGGTCCACCTCGTATGACGGGACGTCGTCCGCCCTCGGCATCGCGTAGTCCATGTAGGAGCCGGTGAGCAACTGGCCGGCGTCGTCGTAGGCGGCGCCCTCCAGCAGCGCCTGGCCGACGCCCTGGGTGATGCCGCCGTGCACCTGGCCGTCGACGATCAGCGGGTTGATCACCCGGCCGACGTCGTCGACCGCCACGAACCGCTTGAGCTTCACCTGGCCGGTGTCGGCATCGACCTTGACCACGGCGATGTGCGTCCCGAACGGGAAGGTGAAGTTCTCGGGGTCGAAGAACGAGGTGAACTCCAGCCCCGGCTCCACGCCGTCGGGATAGTTGTGCACGGTGTAGGCTTGCGCGGCCACCTCCTGGAAGCTCATGCCGCGGTCGGTGCCGCGCACCTTCCAGCCGCCGTCCACATACTCCAGGTCCTCGGGCGACGCCTCGATCAGGTGGGCGGCGATCTGCGCCCCCTTCTCCTTGATCTTGCCCAGGCTCACGTGGATGGCGCTGCCGCCCACGGCGATGCTGCGCGAGCCCGCGGTGCCGTTGCCCATCGGGATCATGTCGGTGTCGCCGTGCACGATCTCGACGTCCTCCATGGGGACTCCCAGCTCGTCGGCGACCACCTGCGCGAAGGTGGTGACGTGGCCCTGTCCGTGCGAGTGGGTGCCGGTGAACACCGTCACCTTGCCCGACGGCTGCACGCGCACGGTCGAGCTCTCGTAGAAGCCGCCGCGCGCGCCGAGGGCGCCGGCGACCTTGGACGGCGCCACGCCGCACGCCTCGATGTAGCTGGAGAAGCCGACGCCGAGCAGCTTTCCTTCCGCCCGCGCGGCCGCCTGCCTGGCGCGGAACGCCGGCAGGTCGAACACCTCCAGTGCCCGGTCCATGGCGCCCCCGTAGTTGCCGCTGTCGTAGACCATCGCCACCTGCGTCTCGTAGCCGGGCTCGGTGACGCCGTCGAACGGCGGTATGAAGTTCCTGCGGCGGATCTCCGCGGGGTCGACGCCGGTCTCATGCGCGGCGGTGTCGACCAGCCGCTCCAGCAGGTAGGTCGCCTCCGGCCGGCCGGCGCCGCGGTAGGCGTCCACCGGGGTGGTGTTGGTGAAGGCCGCGGTGACCTCGACGTGAATGGCCGGGGTCGTGTATTGGCCCTGCAGCAGCGTGCCGTACAGGTAGGTGGGAATCGCCGATGCCACCAGCGACAGGTACGCGCCCATGTTCGCCTGCGTGCGCACCCGCAGCCCCGTGAATTTCCCGTCGGCGTCCAGCGCCAAGTCGGCCGTGGTGACGTGGTCGCGGCCGTGCGCGTCGGTCATGAAGCTCTCGGTGCGGGAGGCCGTCCACTTCACCGGCCGGCCGATCCTGCGGGCGGCCCAGGTGACGGCCGCCTCTTCCGGGTAGTGGAAGATCTTGCTGCCGAAGCCGCCGCCGACGTCCGGACCCACCACCCGCAACTTGTGCTCGGGAAGCCCCAGCACGCCGCCCATGACCGCGCGGATCGTGTGCGGGTTCTGCGTCGACGTGTACAGCGTGGAGCGTCCCGAGGCCGCGTCGAAGTCGGCCAGCGTGGCGCGCGGCTCGATGGCGTTGGGGATGAGCCGCTGGTTGACGAACTCCAGGGTGGTGAGATGGGCGGCGTTCGCACAGGCCGCGTCGGTGGCCTCGGGGTCGCCCAGGTCCCAGATGAAGGCGAGGTTGCCCTTCGCTTCCGCGTGGATCTGCTGAGCCCCGTCGGCGACCGCCTCCGGGACCGACGCCACGGCCGGCAGCTCGCGGTAGCTCACCTCGACCAGCTCGGCGGCGTCCTGCGCCTGCTCCAGGGTCTCGGCGATCACGCAGGCGACCCCGTCGCCGACGTAGCGCACCGTGTCGGACGCCAGCACCGGGTGCGGCGGCTCGTTCATGGGCTCGCCGGTGTTGAAGTCGACCTGCCACGCGCAGGGCAGGCCGCCCAGGCCGTCAGCTTCGACGTCGGCGCCGGTGAGCACCGTGACCACGCCGGGGGCCGCGGCGGCTGCTGCCGTGTCGACGCTATCGATCGCGGCATGCGCGTGCGGGCTGCGCACGAACGCGCACCAGGTCATGCCGGGAAGCTGGATGTCGTCCGTGTAGCGGCCGGCGCCGGTGATGAACTTCTGGTCCTCGACGCGCCGGACCGGTTTGCCGATTTGTGCCGTAGCCATGACCGCCTCCTACGTCAGGGTGCCGGCAGCGCGCTGCACGGCACGGACGATGTTGTGATAGCCGGTACACCGGCAGTAGTTGCCTTCCAACGCGTGGCGGATCTCCGCCTCGCTCGGCGTGTCGTTGCGCTCCAGCAGGTCGACCGCCGTCATGATCATGCCGGGGGTGCAGAAGCCGCACTGCAGGCCGTGCTCCTCCCGGAACGCCTCCTGCAGCGGATGCAGCGTGCCGTTGTCGGCAAGCCCCTCGATCGTGGTGATGTCGGCGCCGTCGGCCTGCACGGCCAGCATGGTGCAGGTCTTGACGGCCTTGCCGTCCACGATCGCCGTGCACGCTCCGCAGCTCGACGTGTCGCAACCGACGTGCGTGCCGGTCAGGCGCAACTCGTCGCGCAGGTGGTGCACCAGCAATCGCCGCGGCTCGACCTGGTGCTCTGATGTACAGCCGTTGACCGTCATGGTGACCGTTTCAGCCATCGCGTTTACTCCCTCACTCCGGTGGCGTGCCCGGAGTCGGAGGTCCGGAAGCCGGTACGCTCACCTACCGTCAATGATCGTCCGCAAACGCCCGGCGTCAAGTAGTCCAGGAACATCCGGGATCGGCGGAGTCGTTTTTTCGGACGGTTATGGAGATCGCGAGAGAGGTCCAGGGGATCTGGAACCAACCCATCTTCGGACACCGAGGCGGCGAAGGGAGGAAGGTTTATCTTGTAATAAAATGTTAATGAACATTAATTAATAGACGGGGATTGAGAGCGCTGAACGCCCGGTGGGAGCAGGGTGGGTGGCACGTGGGTCGTCTCGAGTTCGGGTGGCGATCGACGGCTGACGATGTTGCGCGGCGCGTCCAGGACGCTCACATGGGCGGCCCTCGCCGCGAGGTCGGCTCAGCATGGCGGTCGCGGTGATGCGCCGCACAGGGATCGCAGATCGTCCGGCTCGGCGCCGCCGCCCACGGCGTACGGGAGCACGTGGTCGATCTCCAGCAGATGCCGTGACGGGCATCGGCGTCCGCTGCGTGGATCGACGTAGCGGCAGCGTCCCCCGTCGCGTTGCCGGATCTCTCGACTGACCGCCGCCGGAATGGCCCGGCCCCCCGTGCACCCTCCTTCGGTGCCGAACTGTGGAGGTCGGTCGCCCGTGCCGTCCGCTTCCTGCGGACGGCGCTCGACCGTCCGAGTTTGGTTGCGTCTTCGGCGCCGAAGCGCCGGTGCGGGGCGGAGCGGACCGCTTTGGCGCCGGTACGGTCAGTCCGCTTCGGCGCCGAAGTGGTGCGGCGGTCCGCGTTCAGCCGCCTGTTCGCGGGCATGCTGTCGGCGCCGGCTATCTGCGCGGGTCGTTGCGCCGGTGACGGCACACCGCAGCATGAGCTTGCCGGCTGCGTCTTCGCCGCCGTAGCCCTGACCTCCGCGTGCGTGGCGGACCGCTTCGGCTCCGACGCGGCAGCCCTGTCGGAGCTCGCGTTCGGCTGAGTTGCCGGAGGTCGGTCGGCGCCCGCGGCAGCGCTGCGGGCGCGGCCACGGCGCTGCGGACGAGCCGGGTCGTGGCGGTCGAGGCCTTCGCGGACCAGCCGTTCCACGAGCTGCCCGAGCGTCATGCGCGGATCGATGTGCGAGAGCAGTCCCCGGAGCTGCTCCAGCCCGCGCTGACACTCCGCGTCGATGACCGCCTTGAGCTCCCAGCGCCCCTCGCCGAGCGGGCGCACCCGATCCGCCGGCACCGCCAGCGCGGGATCCACGTCGGCCAGCATCTTCGCCACCTCGCGCGTGCTCTTGCCGACCGCTTGGTCCACCAGCGCCTGCTGCGCCGACAGGTCCAGCACCGGTCCCGGGCTTGGTTTCGGTGCCGGATTCCCCTGGGCCGACGGTGCCGGCACCGACCGCGCCGAGCCGTCCGGCCGCAGAGCCGAGCCGGCCACGGTCCCGCGCGCCTGGCGCGATCGCTCTCGCTCCCGCCGCTCGAAGGCGGCCTGCAACTGGGCGGCCGCGTCCAGCGTGAGCGAGCCGTCCCAGAGCCGCTCGCGCACGCCGTCGAGCCGCGCGCACAGCTTCATGGCGCCGATCCGCCGCCAAGTGGCGGCGTCGGTGTAACCGAGCCCGCGCTTTACGTAGTCGAACAGGCCGGAGAAGCCGCGGTCCAAGTAGGCGCGGCGAGCTTCGATCTCGCACAGGTGATCGATGACGAAGACATGGATCTGGTGGTCAAGGCTTGCGAGCTTGACGGTCTGCTCCAGCAACTGGTCATCCGACAGACCGGCGACGGTGGAGGTGACCGCGGCGTGCGAGGAGTGCGTTGACATGACGTAAGTATCATACGATAAATGATTTAAGTCAAGTCTACGAAGGTTGTTCAGGACCGTTCGGCAGCCGTGTCCCGGTGCCGCGGCCACGAGCCTGCGGCCTGAGTTGCGCAGCGTCGGGGCGACTCAGTACGAGCGGGCGAACACCACGTCCGCTGCGCCGAGCGCGCCGGTGAAGGCGCACGGCCGGCCGGCCGGCGCGGCGACTCCGTCATCGCTCGCCGTGCCCAGGATGCAGCGCGGGGTGATCTTCAGCCGCTTCAGCAGCTCCTGGGACGCGCCGTCTTCCTCGGCCTCGGCGGCCATGGGGGCGATGGCGAAGCCGGAGCGCTCCTCGTCCCGGAAGTAGTCCTCGAACGCTCCCAAGTCCTCGACCCGCTCGGTGTGGCCGTCGCGGAACGCGCGCGCTCTCTCCAGCAGCCCGTCCTGGATCTGGCCGAGCACCGCCGGCGCTTCGGCGGCGAAGCGCTCCCGCGGCAGCGATTGCCGCTCTCGAGGCGCCTGATCGCGGCGCGCCACCGACACCACGCCGGCGCCCAGGTCGCGCGGCCCGATCTCGACGCGGATGGGCACGCCGCGCT
The DNA here is from genome assembly GCA_965208175.1 of Spirochaetia bacterium. Taxonomy (GTDB): domain Bacteria; phylum Spirochaetota; class Spirochaetia; order SZUA-6; family Bin103; genus CATQHW01. The sequence continues at coordinate 565,531 of CBDBOG010000004.1, forward strand.
TGACGTGGTGCCAGTTCTTCTCGCCGCCGCGCAAATCGCGGTCGTCGATCTGGACACGCATCGGTTCATCGGCGTAGCGGGATTCCGTCAGTTCGCGCTTCAGCGCGTCGCAGGCGCCGAGCACCGCGCTGCGCTGCTCGGCGTCCTTGTAGATCGGCAGGATGACCACCTGCTGCGGCGCCAGGCGCGGCGGCAGCACCACGCCGTCGTCGTCGCCGTGGGTCATGATCAGGCCGCCGACCAGCCGCGTGGACACCCCCCACGAGGTGGTCCAGGCGTGCACCAGCGCGCCGTCGCGGTCGCTGAAGCTGATGTCGCACGCCTTGGCGAAGTTCTGCCCCAGGAAGTGGGAGGTGCCGGCCTGCAGCGCCTTGCGATCCTGCATCATCGCCTCGATCGCGTAGGTGTTGACCGCGCCGGGGAAGCGCTCCCCGAAGGTCTTCTCGCCGCGCAGCACCGGCATCGCCATGTACTGCTCGGCGAAGTCCGCGTACACGCCGAGCATGCGCAGGGTCTCCTCGACCGCCTCCTCGGCGGTGGCGTGGACGGTGTGGCCTTCCTGCCACAGGAACTCGGCGGTGCGCAGGAACAGGCGAGGGCGCAGCTCCCAGCGCACGACGTTCGCCCACTGGTTGATCAGGATCGGCAGGTCCCGGTAGGACTGCACCCACTTGGCGTACATCTCGCCGATGATCGTCTCGCTGGTGGGCCGCACCACGTACGGCTCGTCCAGCTCGCCCGCCGGCACCAACCCGCCCTCCGGGCCCGGCTCCAGCCGGTGATGGGTCACCACCGCGCACTCCTTGGCGAACCCCTCGATGTGCTCGGCCTCGCGCTCCAGGTAGCGCAGCGGGATGAACAGCGGGAAGTAGGCGTTGGTGTGGCCCGTGGCCTTGAACATGCCGTCGAGCACGCGCTGCATGTTCTCCCACAGCGCGTAGCCCCACGGCTTGATCACCATGCAGCCGCGCACCGGCGACAGCTCCGCCAGGTCGGCGGCGCGCACCACCTGCTGATACCACTCAGCGTAGTTCTCGGCGCGGGTCGGCGAGATCGCCGTCCGAGTTGATTGTCCCTTTGCCATGATGTGTGTGGCTCGGAGTCTGTCGAACTTGCCGCGTGAGCGGCAAGGACCGACAGATTCCGAGCCGAAAGGGTGGGTATTGGGGCGGGTGGAAGAAAATGGCCGCACCGGCGATGCTGTCGCCGCAATGAGCACTCCAGACGGAGCCCGCCGTCCCAACATCATCCTGATCATCACCGATCAGCAGCGCTACGAGACGGTGGGCGCGCTGGGGTATCCCCACGTCGACACGCCGCACCTCGACCGGCTGGTGCGCGAGGGAGTCAGCTTCTCGCAGTGCCACGTGACCGGGCCGTCCTGTGTTCCGTCGCGCGCCAGCCTGTTCACCGGCTTCTACCCGCACTCCTCCGGCGCGCTGCGCAACAACGATCCGTGGCCCCGCACCTGGGTGCACGACCTGCGCGCGGCCGGCTATCATTGCGTGAGCATCGGCAAGATGCACGCCGATCCGCACGCGGAGATGCACGGCTTCCACGAGCGGTTCGTGGTGGAGAACAAGCAGCGCGGCCGTGCGGAGCCGCTGCGCAGCGGCAATCCGCACGTGTTCGACGACGAGTGGGACAAGGCGCTGGCTGTGCGCGGCCTGGAGCGTCCGGAGAAGCCATTCTATCAGGCGTGGCCGGACGTGGCCGAACGGCAGGGCGCCTTCGAGTGGCGGCTGCCGGAGGAGCTGCATCCCGACGTGTTCGTGGGCGGGCTGGCGCGGCGCTGGATCGACCGGGCGCCGGACGTGGGCGACGAGCCGCTGTTCCTGCAGATCGGCTTTCCCGGCCCGCATCCGCCCTACGACCCGATCGAGCGCTACGCGCAGCCCTACCTGGAGCGCGAATTGCCCATCCTGCCGGCCACGCAGGCGGAGATCGACCGGCAGCCGTCGACCCTGCACGCGCTGCGCGCCCGCCTGGTCGAGCGCATGGTCGACTCCATCGCCTTCGATCCGGTGGCGCCGGCCGGGCAGCGCCACCGGCAGCGCGCCTACTACTTGGCCAACATGACCATGATCGACGAACAGGTCGGCGGCATCCTGGAGCGCCTGGAAGGGCGTGGACTGCTGGACGACGCGGCGGTGATCTTCACCTCCGATCACGGCGACTGCCTGGGCGACCACGGCCTGGTCGGGAAGTGGAACATGTACGACTCGTCGGTGCGGGTGCCGCTGGTGGTGTGGAGCCCCGAGCGCTTCCACGGGGGCCGCGCCTGCGACGCCCTGACGCAGGGGTTCGACATCGGCCCCACGGTGCTGGAGCTGGCCGGCGCCGCGTCGCCGGCGAAGATGGACGCCGTGTCGCTGCTGCCGCACCTGCAGGGGCGCGCGGACGCGGCGCGGCGGCGCTACGTCCATTCCGAGCACGCCGCCAGCTCCCTGCTTCAGACGGTCGGGCACCTGCTGATGGTGCGCGACGAGCGCTACAAGCTGGTCGAATATCCGGGCACGGGCGAGGGGCAGCTCTTCGACCTGGAGCGCGACCCCGACGAGCTCGAGGATCTGTGGTCCGACGGCGCCCACCGGCGGATCAGGGACGAGCTCCGGGAGCAACTGCGGCGTGGTTCGTGACTACGAGTCGAGACGGACCGAGGAGGAATTGAGACATGGCACCTAAGAACGGCACGGCGGGCAACGGCCTCGCCGCGGACGTCGATCGCGACCGTTTCCTCCGCGAGGGATACCTGGTCGTTCCCGAGGTGATCGAGCCGGCCCGGCTGCCTGAGGTGCGCCGCGCCTACGAGACCCTGGTGGAGCGCCAGCGGGCGGTGTGGGCCGCCGAGCGCGCACCCGGCGATCCGCCCGGCGGCATGTGGGAGACCGCGCGGCAGCCGCGGCTGCACCTGTCGCGCGAGCTCGGCGCGCAGGTGGACGGGAGCTGCGCGGCGGCAATCGAGATCTGGACCCGCGACCGGCTGCGCGCGGTGGCCGACCGGCTGCTGGGCGTCGAGGACGCGGGCGCCACCGAGCTGATGATGATGTGCAGCCCGGTCCGCGACCACGGCCCGGCCAACTGGCACCGCGACATCCACCCGATCGACACCGCGCCCCTGCGCGGCTACATCGACGACATCGTCGAGAACGGCCCCGCCTACATCCAGTGGAACATCCCGCTGTACGACGACGACGTGCTGTGGGTCATGCCGGGCACGCACGTGCGCGTGAACACCGACCGGGAGAACCGCCTGCTGCTGGAGGACGACCGCCGGCCGCTGCCGGACGCCGTGCAGACCCATCTGCGTGCCGGCGACGGCGTCGTCTACATCACGCCGATCCTGCACTGGGGCAGCAACTACAGCGCCCGGCTGCGCCGCACCGTGCACGGCGGTTTCTCACCGTTCGCGCTGCGGGAGGGCGATCCGTTCGTCGCTCACCTGCAGCCGCCGGCGCAGGAGATCTTCCGGCGCTGGCAGCGCGCGAGCGACGCCAAGAAGGACCGTGCCGAGGCGGCGTTGCGCGCGGCACTGGCCGGCGACGCCGCAGCTTACGACCGGGCCCTGTCGGAGCTGCGGCCCGGCGTGGCGGAGAAGGGCAAGCTGCTGCAGACGGTGTTCCTGACCAAGGCGGCGCTGTTCATCCGCCTGTGCAAACGACCGGAGTTGCGGTCCACCGTTCCCGAGCGGGTGGCGGCCGCAAGCGCCACCCAGCACCCGATTACGCTGAACTACGGCCCACGATTCGCGGAACGGTTCACCGCCGAGGAAGCCGATCTCCTGTGGCAGCGCTTCGCGCCCATGGAAGAGCGGCTGAGCGGCGACGAGGAGGGCTTCATGCCGGGCTTCCAGGCCGAGCGCATGCGCCACGCGTTCGTGGACATGCCCGCCGGTTTCGGCGTCGGCGAGCTCACCGCCACATGGTCATGACTGCAGCGCTGTGCCGCCCGCTGTTTACGCGCGGCGGGCGACCCGCGGCGCAATCGCATCGCGCATCCATCGGGTTGCCGAAAGATCGAGCGGGCGCAGATTGAATCCCGCCAGATACGCGGTCGGGCGGTTCTTCTTCATGTCCAGAAACGGATAAAAGGTCTCGAAGTCATCCGACGCCGTCGCCGTCTCGATCTCGGCAACCGCCTGCTCCTTCAGTTCGTTGGAGAACGTCTGTATGATCTCGTAGCTTCCACGACTGCCGCGCAGGTTGACCAACAGACGGTCGCGGACCGTGGCAATGCAGCTTCTGAGCGCTTCGCGATAGGCCGACTCTTCGTACCCGGTCGGACTCAACTCGGCGATGTTCTCGGGATGATAGAGATAGTTCTCGATCGAATAGTATCCGAGGACATGAAGAGCAGCGTGGCGGCGAACGACTTCGGCTATTTCCTCCGTTCCAAGATAATCACGGTCGATCAGTCCGTGGTACTCATCTGACCCGCGCGTTTGGATGACGATCGAGTTCTTGTCTCGGGCGCCGATGAACAGGAGTTCGGGAAGGTCCATGGCGTTATACAGTCGGGCATCCGTATTCTCGCAGATGATCAGCCGCTTGTTCGGGAACACCTTCAGCGCGGAGCTACGCGGCACTGCGATGTCGAAAACGTGCTCTGATTTTGCTGCCGGATGCAGCGTCTGAGGCTGATCGAAGTCGAGATCGTCGAAGTCGAGGATCGCAGCATCGTCGCTGCTGTTGGCATAGTCGATGAAGCCGAGCGAGTGGCTGGCTGTCCAGAACTGCGAGTTCTCCGGGATCCAGTGCTCCACGATCTCCTTGACGAGCGCGTACTGCAGACTCGTGTGCAGGTGGACATCCAACTCGTCGATGAAGTAGATCGCGTTGGAGAAGTGCTCGCGACGTGAAAAGAGGTTCAATATGATGTTGAATACTTCCTTCTCACCGCTGCTGAGTAGATCGTAGTGGACCTCGGAGCTGCCTTTCTGGAATCGGATGTCCGGCGGCTTGCCGGACAACGCCGGGATGAGCTTGCGGAGACGGAGGTCGGTTTCCAGGCTGATACTGAAGACGCGTTCGAGCGCTTCGTTGATGGGGTCCACATAGCGTGCCTTCATCGTCTCGGAATCGAACGGCTCACCCCAGATCTCGTGGAGGATCTGCTCGGTAATCTGAGAAACGTCCGTCGCAAATCGTGTATCCTGCTCGATGAATCGCTGTGGCCGATCCGAGTCCTTCTCCAGGTCTACGGAAGCAGGCTGACTTGCGGTGAGCTCGGGCACCGTGCGGAAGGAGCTGCGCCCATAGAACGCCGTCGCTGCGTCCCAACCGGGTGGAGCGGCGACGCTCTGGTCATCGGTGCGCTGAACACTGACTCCTCCGCCTAACGTACAGGCAACAGACATGTCCGCATCCGGCTGCTTCTTGAAGTAGCTCGTGTAGTAGTCGCGGAGTCCTTTGGACGGACCGGAAAGAAACTCGAAAGCATCGAAGACGGATGATTTCCCGCTGCCGTTCGCACCGATGAGCAACACCAGCTTGGGTGGGCCGGTACGGGAGCTGAGATCGAGGTTCAAGTCCGTGAACCGCTTGAAGTTCCTGAGGTGAAGGGTCAAGACGTTCATCGTGCTTTGGTGACACCGGCTGCTGAGAAGGCCGCCGAGCACGGTAGCATGTAGCGGAGTTCAGGTCATCGCCGCGGCCAGACGGATGTGCGCACGGTACCGTTGCTTCGAGGGCTGTTTCGGCTACGACTCCTCGTAAGCCGGTGCACGAGTTACTCGCTCGGCGGGCTCTCCAGCTCGCAATCGCCGGCAAGGGCGGACAGCGTCCGCTGGCGGGTCAGTTCTCCCATCAGGCGGCGTTCGTCGTCCAGCACCGGAATCGGCAGGCGGCTGTCGGCCACGACCCCCAGGAGATCGTCCAGTGACTGGTCTCCTTGGGCCGTCGGGGCGTTGTCGCGCAGGACCTTTCTGAGATCGGAGTCGCCGCGCTCGACGGCATCCGGTACGTCGTCGACCTCGACGTAGCCGCGATAGCGGCTGTCCCCCTCGGTCACGAACACGACTCTCCGGCCGTTGCCGCTCGTCTCGGCCAGTGCCTTGTCGGGCGAGGTGTCCACGTCCAGTGCGGAGACTCTCTCCATCGTCGCCCAGGCGGTCAGCACGCGCGCACGATTGACGTCCCGCACGAACTCGGCAACGTAATCGTCCGCCGGGTTGGTGATGATGTCGATGGGCGCGCCGACCTGCACGACCTTGCCGTCCTTGAGGATGGCGATGTGGTCGCCGAGCCGCAGTGCCTCGTCCAGGTCGTGGGTGATGAACACGATCGTCTTGCGCAGGTCGCGCTGCAGGCGGACCAGCTCGTCCTGCATGTCGCGCCGGATCAGCGGGTCCAGCGCGCTGAACGGCTCGTCCATCAGCAGGATCTCCGGGTCGGTGCAGAGCGCCCGCGCCAGACCGACCCGTTGCTGCATGCCTCCCGAGAGCTGGCGCGGTCGCATGCGCTCGTAACCCTGCAGCCCGACCACCTCGATCCAACGGGCGGCGCGTTCGAGCCGCTCCTCCTTGGGCACGCCTCGGACCCTCAAGCCGTACGCGACATTCTGGACGATGTTGCGGTGTGGGAGCAGTCCGAAGCTCTGGAACACCATGCTCATCCTGGTGCGCCGCAGCGCCGTGACCTCCGCGGCGTCCATCTCCGCGACGTCGGCGCCGTCGATCAGCACCTGCCCCGCCGTCGGATCGATGAGCCGGTTCACGCAGCGCACGAAGGTCGACTTGCCGCTGCCGGACAGCCCCATCACCACGAAGGTCTTCGCCCCGCTGATGCGCAGGCTCACGTCGTCGAGCCCGACCGTATGGCCGGTGCGGTCGAGGATGGCTTCCTTGCTCACGCCAGCGGAGACCTGCGCCATCACTTCCTGCGGACGCGGCCCGAAGATCTTGTACAGGTGGGTTACTTCGATGTCGCTCGGAGAACCTGTGGTGCGGTCGAGGTCGCTGGGGTCGCCCATGCCAGCTACGCCTTTACCGTCTGCGTGGGGTCGAGTCGCACGCCGAACGCCGCCGTAATGCGATCGAAGATGATCGCCAACGCAAGAATCGCCAAGCCCGCTTCCAGGCCCATGCCCACGTCGGCGTTCTGCAGCCCCCGCAGCACCTGCCGCCCCAGGCCGCGTGCGCCGATCATCGATGCTATCACCACCATCGACAGCGCCATCATGATCGTCTGGTTGACCCCCGCCATGATGTTGGGCATCGCCAGCGGCATGCGCACACCCCACAGGATCTGGCTGCCGGTGGCGCCGAACGCATCCGCTGCTTCCACCACGTTGCGGTCCACCAGGCGGATGCCCAGGTTGGTAAGCCGAATGATCGGCGGGACGGCGTATACGAAGATCGCAAAGGTTGCGGCTACGTTGCCGAGACCGAAGAAGAAGATGAACGGGATCAGATAGACGAAGGGGGGCACGGTCTGCATCGCGTCCAGGACCGGGCTGACCAGCGAGCGCACCCAACGATTGGTAGCCATCAGGATGCCCACCGGGATACCGACGATCACGGTGAGCGTGGTGGCGAGGAACAGCATGGACAGCGTTCGCATGGTGTTCTCCCAGAGATCCATCATGCCAATGAAGATCAGGGCGGCACCCAGCCCCACCGCGAGCAGTCGGCTGCGCGATGCCAGCCACGCGATCAGGCAGATCGTCACGACGACGATCCACCAGGGTAGCGCGAGCAGTGACAACTCCACCTGCCGCAACACGAACAGCATCAGGTCGCTGAGGGAGTCGAAGGTGCGGCCGAAATTGCGCACCAGGAACTTCAGGCCGTCGTTGGTCCACTCGCGGAGCGGGATCTGACAGCCTTCCGGGAACGCGGAGAATATCCCGGCAAGACTGCCGGCGCATTCGCGCAACCAGTTCTGCATGACTCAGGAATCCGAGCCGCGGCTACTCGCTACCATTGGAGAGCGGGGGCATCCCTGCCCCCGCTCCAAGTGGGTCACGCGGCGATCCGGTGACTTCTTGTCTCTAGTTGAGCGCCGCCTGAATGCGGCCGGCGACCTCGTCGGACACCCATGCCGTCCATATGTCGGCCTCGTTCGCCAGGAACTCACGGGCGACGTCTGCCCATTCCGCATCGGTATTGCTCTGCTCAGCCAGATACGAGCTGACCAGCATCTGGTCCACCTCATAGGCGCGCAGGAACTCGACCATCCCCTCGGACGCGCTATCGGCGAACCCCTTGCTCACGGCGACGTTGACGACCGAGGGGCGGAATGCGCAGCCGCGCTCGCCTTCCCAGCACTCCTCCGACCATTCGGGCTCTTCGAGCTGAATCATGGGGTAGAGGCCGAGGATGGTGGTGGGGCCCCAGTAGTAGCCGAGCCACGCTTCGCCTTTTTCATAGGCGGCAACGATGGACGCGTCCAGCGCCGGCGCGGCGCCGGGCTTGAAGTTGGTGAAGTGCTCCTCCAGGCCATACGCAGCCATCTTCTTGTTGTTGGTCAGCTCGCACTGCCAGCCGATGATGCAGTTGTAGTAGCGCCCCTTGTCGGGTTCCTCGGGGTCCGTGAACACGTCCGCGTACATCGGCAGATCGGCAACCGACTTGAGGTCCGGCGCCATCGGCTCGATGCCCCGTTCCGCGTCGCCCTCGATCACGTAACGCGGCACCAGAAACGACATCTCGGCGGCGCTCATGTTCAAGCCCAGGTCGAGCACGTCGCCGGCCTCGGCCGCTTCATGGAAGAGGTCCGGCGCGGTGTTGAACCAGATCTCCATGTTGATGTCGACGTCGCCGCGGACGAGTCCCTGCACCATCGGGATCGTGGATCCCGGAATGTCGGTGTAGTCGCAACCGAACCCGGTCTGGAGAATCTGCCCGGCGATGTGGTTGTGGAGCTGAGCGCTGCCCCAGTCCAGGCCGGCGAACACGAGCTCGCGGCCGATTCCGTTGCAGTCTTCCGTGTCGGCGACTGCCATCGGCGCCACCAGGGCGATGCCGATCAGGGCGATGAGGAGCCTGCGAGGCCCTCTACGAGCGAAGCTTTCTGTCGGATCCGAATCTGTGGATGTAGACATAACGCCCATGATCGTGGCATGGCGGGCGAGGCGGTGCAAGGCGCCGCCGCCGACGATCGCCGATCCGCATCGCCCATCAGGTAACGTCAGGCGGTGATGGATGTTACTCAGGAGGGCGGCGCGGCGGAATCGGTTCCAGGATCGATCGCCGTTCCGGGGTCAGGCGGCGCAGCAGCGCCTCCGAGAACTCGTAGTTGAAGCGGGTGCGCACGAATCGCGGCGAGTACCGGTACAGCACGGTGCGGCGGTAGCCGGCTGCGGTCCGCCGCGCCGAGCCGTGCGTGACCGCGTCGGTGAACAGCAGGGCGTCGCCGGCCTCCAGATAGACCTCCTGCATGCCCAGCGCGGTGCCGGCCGCCTCCCGTTCGTGGCTGGCAGCGGCGATGGGGGCGCCGTCGACTGCCAGCCGGGGATGGACCTCGGTCACCTTGTGACTGCCCGGAACCAGCACCGTGGGACCGTCGCCGGGGCCGATGTCGTGCAGCGCCATCATCACGTTGATCTGACCGACCATCCACTCGCCGGTGTTGCGCTGGCGAAAGGTCATGTAGCTGATGGGCATGTGTCCGCCGGAGTGGATGTAGAGGAAGCCGCCCGGACCGCGCACGTTGAGCAGGTTCTCGTGGATGGAGAGCCTGTTGACGGGATTGATGAAGCGCGTGACCAGGGGCAGCCACGCCGGATGGTCGATGAGCCGTTCGAACACCGCGCCGCCTTCCACGATGTTCTGGAAGTTGACGCCGTCGTCCGGCCCGTAGCTGTGCAGCTCGACGTGGCCGATCCAGCAGTCAGGCCGCACCTGTTCGCCAACCTCGGCGGCCTCCACCGGAGGGTTCTCCACCCAGGACCAGTGATCGTCCACCCAGCGATTCATCTCCGCGAGATCGTCGCGGCCGATCGCACCCTTGAGGACCAGGTAGCCTCGAAGGTCGAACAGGTAGTCCAGGTTCTTGTCGCTCGTGTCGGCGTCCATGTTGGTCGGTCCCTCGCTTCGGACCCAACCCTATCCGCAAACCTCCCTGCGTGGCGCGCCTTCACACGGGGGTCCGGAGGAGATCCGAACCATGATGCCGTGACGCAGGTGGTATGGTTGGGCCATGCGGCCCGATGGGAGCGCAGCCGAGCGGATCGACGCCGCGCGCCGGCAGGCAGCGGAGGCGATCTGCGACCGCGTGATCGGTCGCGTGCGCGATTGGCGCTACGTGCCGCCGGAAGCCCTCTGGGCCGAGAGCACCGCCTACCGGGCGGAGCTGGCCGCCACCCTGGCGATCGCCGGCCACCTGCTGGGCCGGCAGCGCTGCATGGACGTGGCCGAGGCGATGCTGGAGCGGATCCTGGCCGAGCGGGTCGACGGCGCGCTGTGGTCGGTGGGGCGCTGGTGCCAGTTTCCCGTCTACCGCGGTCTGCCCATCGACTGGCGTGACGAGCTGACCCGGCCCGACACCACCTACACCAACCCGATCGTCCTGTACTGCCTGGGCGTGTACCACCGGCTCACCGGCGACCGCCGGTTCGCCGCCAGCGTGCGCACGTCGTTCGATCGCATGCAGGCCGGCGCCTGGTTCGGGGCTCCTGCCGCCCTGCACCACATGACCCCGGAGTGGGTGGCGCTGGCCAGCTTCCTGTGGCGTGAGGAGTTCCCGGAGTACTGGCAGGCGGCGCGACCGATCGTCGACTGGGTGCGCGCCGGGCTGGTGCCGGGGGCGGCGCTCGACTTCCCGTTCGTGACCGCCGTCCGCATGCACCTGCTGCTGGCCACCACCGGAACGGAGCATCTGCGCGGGACGATAGGCCCGGCGATCGACGCCTTCCTGGCCGACGAGTCGTGGCGGTACGAGCACGAGCACCGGGACATCCGCCACATCAAGGAGCTGGGAGAGCACGTGGACATCCGCGCCAACGGGGCGCTGGCGGTGGCGATGCGCATGTTCGATCTGGCCGCCGGCGAAGAGGTCTATACCGGCACCGACCACTACCGGTATCTGGCGGGATGGATGGACGCGATGCGCGACCCCGACGGCTCCTGCTACGGCTGCCGCGACGTCGGCACGGGCCGGCGGTTCTGCCTGGGTTCGCCGCCGCACTACATCCAGCTCTGGTGGATCCTGGGCGGCTTCCACGTGTGACCGCGTGACCGAACGGACCATCGTCATCGGCCTGGACGGGCTGATCAAGCCGTGGGCGGACCGGCTGATCGCCGCCGGGGCCATGCCGAACCTGGCGCGGCTCATCGCCGCGGGCACGTACGCGCGCAACGCCTTCGTCGCGGTCCCGACGCTGACGCCGGCCAACTGGACCAGCCTGGCCACCGGTGCCTGGGTGGGCACGCACGGCATCCCGCAGTTCCGGGTCCACCACGCGGGGGACCCGCTGTCGCGCACCACCAACGGCTTCACCACCGAGTCCTGCCGGGCGGAGTACCTGTGGGAGACCGCCGCCCGCGCCGGCCGGAAGAGCGTGCTGCTCAAGTACCCGGGGGGCCTGCCGGCGCGTGGCGCCGACGTCGTCGTGGACGGCTGCCACATCCACGAGTGCCGGCACGCGCTGGAGATCCCGAAGATCTTCTCCACCGCGCCGGAGGGGGTGCCGCGCATCACCCCGCGTCCGGCCACGGGCTGGCGCTCGCTGCCGGCGGGCGAGGTGACGCCGCTGGAGTTCCCGATCGAGCTGGGGCGGATCGCCGATCGGCAGATCATCGAGGGACGCCGCTTGCAGGATCGCTACGGCCCCGAGTGGGTGCGCTGGCACGCCCTGGCGACGGGCTCGGGCTCGGAGTACGAACGCGTGCTGATCACCGACGGCCCGGACGCATCCGGACCGCTGGCCAGCCTGACTCCCGGCGAGTGGTCGGCATGGCTGCCGGTGCGGTACCCCGGCTCCGGCACCGAGGGCCACGTGCGGTTCGCGCTGCTGGCGCTGTCTCCGGACGCGCGCGAGCTCACCCTGTACAGCACCAACGTCTTTCCGCCCAACGGCGACTGGACGCACCCGGCCGCGCTCGCCTCGGAGCTGACCGAGGCGGTCGGGCCGTTCCTGCCCAACATCGGCGGCTGCGACACCGAGCAGGGCTTCGCGCGGATGGGGACGCGGTTCGGCGCGGCGGGCGAGCGCGCGGTGCTGGACCTGTGCCGCTACCAGGGCGACTGGCTGGGCCGGGCGGCTGCCCACCTGACCGCGGGCCGCGACTGGGACCTGCTGTTCACGCAGACCCACATCCCGGACAACGTCGAGCACATGTGGCTGAGCCGCGCCGACGCCGGAGTCACCGGGAATCCCGTTACGAACCGCGCGTACGCCGGCCTGATCGACGAGGCCTACCGCATCACCGACGACTTCGTGGGCGCCGTGGCCGCGCTGGCCGACGAGCGGACCGCCGTGGTGGTGGTCTCCGACCACGGCTTCGTGCCGGGCCACGCGGAGCTGCCGATCGTGGACCTGTTCGCGGACGCCGGCCTCCTGGTCTGGCAGGACGAGGCGGACGGGATGGACCGGCAGACGGTCGCCGAGACGCCCGGGCGCCGCACCCGCAGTGATGACCCGTTCTGGATCGAGCGCGTCGACTGGACGCGCACGCTCGCCGTGCCGATGTCGCTGAACGAGGTCTACGTCAACCTGCGCGGTCGTGAGCCGCACGGCATCGTCGCGCCGGGGGCGGAGTTCGAGCGGGTGCGCACCCGCGTGATCGACCTGCTGCTCGACTACCGCGAGCCGGCCGGCGGCGAGCGGCTGGTCAACCTGGCGCTGAGGCGCGAGGAGTGCCGCAGCCTGGGCCTGTGGGGCGATCGGGTGGGAGACGTGATCTTCACGCAGACGGCGCTGGCCGGCAGCCACGGCCGGCAGCTCCCGGTCGCCGCGCGGGGCAACGGCTCACTGCAGGGCTTCCTGGTGATGGCCGGCCCCGACTATCACCGCGGCTACCGGATGGAGCGGACCGCGTGGATCGTCGACGTGGCGCCGACCATCGCCCACACGATGGGCCTGCCGTACCCGCGCGACAGCGAAGGCGCGGTGCTGCACCAGGCGCTCGCAGCGTGCCTCTGAAGCGGGGCTGCGTCCGCCTGCGCTACAGTATGGACGTGGGGGATTGCACCGCGGCGCGCGATCTCGCGCACGGTCACCAATCATGAGATACGACAGCCCTCTCCGGTATCCAGGAGGCAAGGCATCGCTCGCAAGCTTCCTGACACGGACGATCGAACTGAACGACCTGCACGGATGTTCGTATTTCGAACCGTTCGCCGGTGGCGCCGGCGCCGCGCTTCGTCTTCTTCGCGAAAAGGTGGTATCGGAAATACGTATCAACGACCTAGACGGGCGAATCATCGCTTTCTGGAATGCTGTTCTCGGTGAGCGAGAGCGATTCGTGGAATCCATCCTGTCCGTTCCGCTCAGCGTTGCGGAGTGGGAGAAGCAGCGAGAGATCTATCGGCGAGGAGATACCAGCAAAGGGTTCGAGCTGGGCTTTGCTACCTTCTACCTCAATCGCTGCAATCGGTCGGGCGTGCTGTTTCGGGCCGCGCCAATCGGCGGTCGGGAGCAAAGCGGGAAGTGGAGAATCGATGCCCGATTCAACCGCGCAGCGTTGGCTGAGCGCGTAGTCGCGATATGGCAAAGACGCGAGCGCATTCATGTCACCAACCTGGACGCCCGCGAGTTCCTGGTCCACCGCCTACCTCGTGGACGGAAAAGGAGTCGGGTCTTCGCATACCTCGATCCCCCGTATCATTCAAACGGGAACCGTCTCTACCTGAATCACTACAGGGACGGGGATCACGGACAGCTTGCGCGCTACATGCAGCGTCAGCATACGCTCAGTTGGGTTATGTCCTACGACGACGTTCCCCGAATCCGTGATCTGTACGCGTCCTGTACGGTCCGCCGTCTCTCAATACGGTATAGTTTCCAGCAAAAGACAGAGACACGTGAATTGATGATCGCGCCGACTCATGTGTGCCTTCCCGCGGAAGTGGCGCCATCCGACGCACGTCCGGCCGCGGCAGCTTCGGCTTAGAAGAAGGAGGATTCGATGAATACCGATGCGATCGAGCCGATGGCGGTCTCGGACCTGACGTTCGACTTCAAGAATCCTCGGCTTCCCGAGTTCGGGCTGACCAGCAACTCGCCTGAAGAGGAAGTGATACGGGTGCTATGCGAGGCGATGGACGTACGGGAGCTGGTGATGTCCATCGCGGCCAGCGGCTTTTTCCGGCACGAACCGTTGATAGTGACGCCTGAGGACGGAAAGAACGTCGTTATCGAAGGCAACCGCCGTCTCGCCGCAGTCAAGGTCCTCCTGGATGATCCCGCAGTCTCGGAGGGCCTCATGACCGATACTCCGAGTGTCCCGGAAGCGGCCAAGGAAGCCCTCAAGGAGCTTCCCGTGGTCTTGGGGACGCGCGAGGACTCCTGGCGGCACCTCGGCTTCAAGCACGTGAACGGACCGGCCAAGTGGAGCAGCTACGCGAAAGCTCGATATATCGGAGAGGTCCACAAGAGCTTCGCCATCGCGCTTGAAGACATCGCCAAGCAGATCGGCGACACCCACCGGACCGTGCAGAGACTGTACCGCGGTTTGATGGTCATCGAACAGGCCGAGCGGATGAAGGTATTCAATCGCGAAGACCGTTGGCGTAACCACTTTTCGTTCTCTCACCTGTACACAGGACTAAATTACGCCGGTATAAGCGAATTCATCGGATTGGAGGCAGAGACTGCCGAACAGCAGGATCCTGTTCCCGCTGAGAAGAAGGAAGAGCTCCGTGAACTCCTTCTTTGGATGTACGGAAGCAAACAGCAGAAGATGCCTCCTGTCATCGAGACGCAGAACCCGCACCTTCGCCAACTCGAGTCGGTCTTGAGCAACAAGGAGGCGGTTGCGGCGCTCCGTGACGATAACAGCCTCGAGTTCGCGTTTGAGTTGAGTCGTCCGTCGTCAACTGTTTTCGAGGAGTCATTGCTTGCGTCCAAGCGAAATCTGCAGAAGGCGCGCGGCTTGCTCTCCACGGGCTACGACGGTTCTGAGCAGTTGTTGAGGATCGCGGATACGGTGGCAGACCTCGCGAACGACCTCTATGAGGAAATGAGCCGGAAAGGCCGCCGCAACAGGAATCGACGCAACGCGGAGACCGATTGAGTGTTCAAGTGGCCAGATCTGCCATCGGCACGTGCAGCGGAGCACGAACTGGCAGACTTCGCGGAATTGGTTTGCTGGAAGTATCGGATCGCTTCGCAAACCGCAATATGTGCTGACCTCAACCGCCTCGAAGAGAATGACTATTCAGAGGGCGTGCCGGAAGAGGACGAGATTCCGCAGGTCGTCGAGGCAGCGTACATGGAGATGGAGCGGCGTCGGAAAGCGTGTCGCGGTGGCTATCCTTACGCGATCGATGAGCGAGGCAAGACCCTTAAGTTGGCTGTCGATGAGCGCAACCACCGGCACATGGTATACAGGTACCTGCTCTTGGCGACAAGACTCAATATGAAGAGCGCCCGTAAACATGCGGACATTGACGGCGCGCTTCTCTTGGAGGAAGTCGCCGCAGATGTCGGGCGTGAGTATCTCGGCGCCCGAGCTGAACACCTTGTCTTTGGTACCGGTTCCGGGCTGTCGGGCTTTCGGGGAAAGGTCGAGGATCTCTGCCGGCGCCTGCAGGAAGGCGACGGCTTCGACAATCGTGAGGAGGCTGAACCATCGGAACGCGACGGCAAGCTGGATGTCGTCGTTTGGAAACACTTCGCCGACTGCCGGGCGGGGAAGCTCATCGCCTTCGGGCAGTGCAAGACCGGAACCGACTACAGAGATACGCTGACTCAGCTTCAGCCCGACTCTTTCTGCAAGAAGTGGCTTCGCTCGTCACCGGTGGTGCCCCCGGTCCGTATGTTTTTCGTTGCGGAGGCGATGTCGAGACTTCGCTGGCGTAGTGCAGCGGTCGACGCGGGCTTGCTGTTCGATCGATGCCGGATCGTGGACTTCTGCGATGACTTGAGCGAAGAAGTCCTCGAAAGGGTGATGGCATGGACGGAGGCCGCTGCTGCGGCGAGCACATTGCCGGCGTAAGCAGCCTGGGGGGTTACACTGCGGTAGAGGTCGGTCCGAACAAGCCGGTCCACTCGACCGCGTCCAGGTCGCGGGGGACGGCGTCGGCCGTGTCCAGGAGCCAGGTCAGCAGGCGCTGCCGGAGCTCGACCAGGACCGGGCTGATGCGGCCCGGGGCCGGTGCCCGTGACCGCGGGGGCGTGAGCAGGAACGGCACGCGGGCTGCGGCCTCAGGCCGGCGTTTTCGCGCGTTCCAGGCCGAACATGCGGGCTGCGTTGCCGCCCAGGATGGCCGCCTTCTCGTCCGCGGACAGGAAGTCGCAGTGCACGCGGATGAAGTCCAGGGACTGCCGGTAGGTGCACCACTGCGACATCCCGTACGGGCTGTCGCTTCCCCACAGCAGCGACTCGGCCCCCGCGCGGTCGCGCAGCTCGCGCAGCAGCTTCTGCCCCTCCGGGTACGGGTAGTCCGGCCACTTGGCCGGCATCAGCAGCTCCGCGTGCACCTGCGGGCGGTCGAGCACGCGCAGCAGCTCCTCCGGCACGCGGATCCGGTGGATGATCGCGGCCGGCACCAGGCCGTGGGTGATCACGCACGGCACGTCGGGGTGGCGCCGCGTCCACTCGTCCAGCTCGGCGACCCGGCGCATGAACAGGCCCACGCGGTCGAGCGCGCGGTCGTCCAGGAACCAGAACACCGGCAGCCCGCGCTCCTCGACCAGCCGCCAGAGGGCGTCGAAGGTGGGATCGTTGAGCGAGCGGTCGACCTGCATGACCGACAGCGGCTCGACGCTGAAGTACAGGCCGCGCATGCCCAGGTCGTCGAAGCCGGCTCGCAACCGCGCCAGCCGGCCGGGGTCGTTCGCCGCAGGCTCCCAGATCTGCGCCAGTGCGACGAAACGGCCCGGGTACCGCGCGGACGCCCCGGCGTAATACTCGTTGAGGTCGCCGTAGACGTGATCGGACTGCAGGACGCCGACGTCGACGCCGGCCAGGTCCATCTCACCCACCATCCGCTCGGGCGTCGCCTCGTTGTTGGTGAGGCTCGGCGGGTAGATCTGCATGCGATAGCCGACTCCGTCGACCGTGATCTCCGCCTGTCCGTGGTCGGTGAGGTGAAAGCCCACGTCCGGCATGTCCGCGATGGAGTGCGAGCCGAACTCCAGCAGCGGGTCGGTGACGTGCTCGCCGGTGTCCGTGCGCCAGAAGTCGACCCACTCGCGCGAGTGGTACTGCCAGAACTTCAGCCGCAGCGCGGGCGCGATGCCCCGCGGCTGCGATCCGAGTCGGGGAAAGATGTGGTAGTGCGCGTCGATGACCGGCGTGTCGCCCGCGGCGCCCGGAAGCACCCAGCCGCCGCCCGTCCAGCGCGGCGCCGTCTCTTCGCTCATGCGTTCGGTTCCTCCGGTTGCGCCTGCAACCAGGCGTCGAAGTCGCTACCGCGCCACCCCGAGCGCGGCCGGTAGCCCAGCAACTCGGCCGCCTTGGCGGAGCTGAAGGGCGAGTCGAACCCGGCCAGCGGCGCGCGCCGCTCGACATTCGGAAAGTGCCGGCCCAGCAGCTCCGGCGTCGGGATCAGGCTGCAGGTGTCGGCGCCGGCGATCAGGAACACCTCGTGCCGGAGACCGGTAGCGCCCAACGCGAGGCCGAAGGCGCCAGCCGCATCGCGCAGGTCGGTCACCGCCCACAGCAGGTTGCGCGGCGGCGGCGGTCCGGGCGTCGGCCACGCGCCGTCCGGCTCGTGGATCGCGCGCCGGTAGCGCTCGCCCCAGAGCCGCTGGCGGGTCATGTCGGCGCGGCCGGCCCAGCCGCAGCGCACCGCGACCTCGGCCCCGGCGGTGTCCACGCACCAGTTGTGGTTGATCCGCAGGCAGATGGTGGACAGGCCGTGGCGGTCGGTGTAGCGCTTGCAGGCGGCCTCGGCCAGCAGCTTGCTGAGCCCGTACTCGTCCTGCGGCGCGTCGGGATGCGCTTCGTCGATCGGCAGGTAGCGCGGCGAGATGTCGTGGGTCTGGAAGGAGAAGCCGGTCGCGGCGGCGGAGGAGGCGAGGATCACCCGATCGACCCCGCAGGAGACGGCCGCCTCCAGCACGTTGACCGTGCCGATGACGTTGAGCGTCAGCAGGTCCGCCGGGTCCGCTCTGCCGGGTCCGGGCACCGCGGCAAGATGGATGACCGCGTCATGGCCGGCCGTGGCGCGGCGCAGCGCGTCAGAGTCCATCAGGTCGCCGCGGATCCAGGCGTCCCAGGGTTCCGCGGGCGCCGTGCGGCTGAAGCAGGTCAGCAGATGCGCTGGCGCGAGGGCGCGGCGCAGGTAGCTGCCGACGATGCCGCTGCCGCCGGTGACGAGCACGCGCATGCGGTAGCGTAGCGCCCCGACCGGGCGAGCGCGACCATGCGCGCCGGCATGATCGCGTGCCGCGCTGCGGTGAGGCTGGCCACGGCGCAGGCGGCGCTGCCTGCGATCACCGTTCGCTCAGGCTCCTCCTCAGGACCTCCTCCTCAGGACCTCCTCCGCAGGACTCCCACGTCGTGCTGCAGGTCTTCGACGTCATACTGGGCCGACACCCTTCTGGAGCGAGCGTGGTCCATCATCTCCCACAGAGAGACCCCGGCATCCCGAGCCGCCCGCGCGAGTGTCAGCTTACCGTCCGCGTACAGCCGGACGTAGTGTTCCAGCTTCCACTGCCGGATGGCCTGTGACAGCAGCCGGCGCACCGTGGTCGAGCGATCGGACTGCTCGACGTTCTCGATCAGCTCCAACTCGCGGACCAGCTCCAGCGGGATCCGGGTGCCTACCATCTGTTCCTTCTTCACTTCTTCTCCTCCCGTGCGAGTCTCAGCACTTCGACGACGACGGCCGGGGAAAGCCACAGAACATCGGCGAGATCGCTGAGAGCTGCCTCCAACTCGCCGAAGTCAAGGCGCTGCCGAAAGTGCGCTTCGAGCAGCGTGCCCGCCGTGCCCAGATGCTCTACGCGGGCAGCCGCGGCCACGCTGCGAGCCTCCTTGTCATCGACGATCAGCCGCAGGCGACGTGCGCTCGCCAACGCGATGGACTCCGTTTCGCCGCGCCCCAGGCGCGTGCGTCCGGCAAGACGCTCGATCATGTCCCGTTCGTGTGCAGTCAGGCGAACGGGACGCAGCCATCGATCCTCCAGCGCTGTCTCGATCTGCTCCACACCTCCGGCACGGACAGCTCTGCCGGCGTCGATAGTCTCGCCTTTCACCGCAGGGCAGATCAGGACTACGCCGTAGAGGTCGTTCAGGAGCCGCAGGCGCTGAAGCTTGGCGAGGGCGATCAGAGGCGAGGCGTCGGCAACGACACGTCGCTTTCCCTCGCGCTCATCCACCGTCCAATCACGTTAACGAAACATCCTAATGTTTTCAACCATCGCTGCCCGGACGGCACCGACCATTGGACTTACGTCGGCGCGGGCGCAGCTTGGCGCCGGGCTGCACTCACCCGCGCCAGGCGTCGGCGGCCACCTGCAGGCAGGCGATGGCGTGGCGCCGGCTCTGCTCCAGGGGGAACTTGTCGTGCTGCTTGACCATGCAGGAAATGGCGTTCAGACGGACCACCGCCTGGAAGCCCAGGCTGGACTGGTACAGCCCCTCCTCGTGACCGGTCCAGTTGCCGTGATGGGTGTCGGGCAGCGCCAGCAGCCGGTCATCGATGTCGAACCAGATGTCCCGCAGTGCGTCGTCCGCCAGGCACTCCGGGCGGTAGCGCAGCAGCATGTGGCCCGGGCGCCGCTTCCAGTGGTTGGAGTGCCACTCCCAGAACAGCCACGGGCGCTTTTCCTCCAGGTAGCGCCAGACGTTGTTGACCTCCGGGGTGGACTCCGGGAGGTGCTCGGCGCCCTGAATACCCTCGAGGTACGGGAAGCGCCCCTGCGAGTCGCTGACGCCGTAGCCGAGCACGGTTCCGTCCGGGTTGGTCATCGGGATGAAGCAGACGTGGAAACGCTCCACGATGGCGTCCGCCGCGGCACTGCCCGTTCCCAGGAAGTCGATCAGCGCCCGGCACGCCAGGCTGCCCATCTCGGAAGGCTGCGGCGTCTGCGTGTGCACCATGGTGGGATTGCCGGGATCGCCGAACTCGACGGCGTACACCGCGCGGCCCTGGAAGCTGCTGCCGATCCGCCGCACCGTGCCGGACTCGACCGTCTGAAGCCAGTCCAGCATCTCGGTGTAGGGCCACCAGTGGTAGTTGCTGAGGAAGATCGTCCCGTCCCGCTCCGCGCCGCCCGGCGGCAGCGTCAGGTCCAGGTCCAGGGAGTCCGGCAACTCCGGCACGCGGTGGATGTCGCCGCTCGCGATCTCGCTCCATACGCCTGCGCGCCGCACCTGGAAGCTGGCCGACTGCTCTCCCCAGGTGCCCTCGAAGGGGGCGTTCAGGCGCAGCCGCACGCGGCGCCCGCGCGGCAGCTCGTTGCGCACGCCCACGCACACGTAGTAGCCCAAGCCGCCGAAGCGGTGCGTGCCCGGCTCCTTCTCCAGGTCCACCGCGTAGTGGCCGGGCGCCAGCGCCCGGAAGTTGCAGCCGTTGGCGCCCTCGAAGTCGGAGGCCAGCAACACCTCCGCGTCGGCGAATACGTCGCCCCTGTTGCCGCGTGTCCCGCGCTCCCACCGCGGATCGTAGTTCGCCAGTCCGTGCTTGACCTCAGCCATGTCGTCCTCCTCCTGTGTCAGCCGGCCGCTTCCGCGACCACGCCGTCCAGCCATCCCTCCAGGGTGAATCGCGCCGTGCCCACCTCGCCGGGCTCCAGGCAGCGCCGGTCCGCGTCCGGCAGGGGCCGCACCTGCAGATCCGGCAGGCGCAGTCCGCGGAAGTGCAGCGGCGTGCCGTACAGCGGCTCCAACGCCACCCCGCAGCGGTCGGCCCAGTCGCCGTACAGCATTTCCGGCAGCTCCAGGAGCTGGGCCGCGGAGATGCCGGCCGGCTGCAGGTGCGCGTGCGCCCACAGCAGCGCCGATCTGGCCAGGTAGTAGTGGCGGTGCCCCCCGCCGGGCTCCAGCAGCGCGCCGATGCGGCCCTCGGCTCCTGCGTACAGCCGGTAGATCCCCTGCGCCTGTTCCAGGCTCGCGCCCAGACCGCGCACCGCGACCATCCCGCTGCCCTGCTTGTCGATCACGGTGTCCGCGTCGCCGTTGGCCACCAGCACGGCGCAGTGCGGAGCCGCCAGTCCGAGCAGCTCCCCGTTGCTCATCACCTGCTGCATCTCCTCGGCCGGGATGCGCGAGCAGTCCTTGCCGATCTCCCGGTCTTCCGGCCGGAAGAACCAGCCGGCGGGAATCGCCACCTTCAGCCGCTCGTCCAGCGCCAGCAGATAACCGGCCACGGTGCCGCCGAGCGAGACCCCGGCGCAACCGAGCCGCCGCGCATCGACGTCGCGGCGCGTGGCCAGGTAGCCCAGCCCCATCATCAGGTCCCACACCATCTTGCCGATCATCTTGCGGCCGGCGCCGCGGGAGCGGGCGGACACGTCGGCCGCGTCGTGCGCGCGGGTGCCGCGGTGGCCCGTACGGTTGCGCTCCTCCTCGCCGATCGGATCCGCGCACAGGCAGGCGATGCCGAGGCGGGCGAATAGCGGTCCCGCGTGCAGCGGGCCGGGCGTGGTCTTGCTCTCGCCGTGTCCCATGCCGAGCACCAGCGCCGGAAACGGCGGCGGGCACGCGGTCGGCAGGTACAGCAGCGCGGGCACCGCCTGACCGGGCTCGCTCTCGTACACCAGCTTCTCGACCGCCACGCCGTCCCACTCGATACGGTCGCGCACCTCGCCGGCCGGCTCCACGGTCGCCCGCGGCCGGCCCAGGATGCGCCACAGCTCCTCCCGGAGATGCCCCCGGCGCGTGTTCCAGACCGGCAGCGTCACCCGTTCTTCCTCATGCGCGACGCTTCCTAAGCGTACGGATCGGCCGCATCGCGCAGGCCGTCGCCGACGAAGTTGAACGCCAGCACCGCGATGATCACGAAGAACGCCGGGATCAGCAGCCACGGATTGAGGCCCACGGCGTTGATGTTCTGGGCCTCGTGCAGCAGTACGCCCCAACTGGTCACCGGCGGCCGCAGCCCGATGCCCAGGAAGCTCAGCGCGGTCTCCGCCAGCACCATGTGCGGGATGCTCAACGTGATGGTGACGATGATGTGACTCATGAACGACGGCAACAGGTGGCGGCCGATGATCGCCGCTTCCGAGGAGCCGGCGACTACCGCGGCGGTCACGAAGTCCTCCTCGCGCAGCGACAGGAGCTTGCCGCGCACCACGCGCGCCAAGCCGGTCCAGCCCAGCACCGACAGAATGATGGTGACCGCGAAGTACACCTGCAACGGTGGCCACTCGGCCGGGACCGCGGCGCTCAGCGCCATCCACAGCGGTATGGACGGGAACGAGCGCAGGAGCTCGATGACACGCTGGATGACCGTGTCGGTCACGCCCCCGAGGTACCCGGAGATCCCGCCCAGGATCAGCCCGATGATCAGGCTCAGAGCGACGCCGACCAGGCCGATAGAGAGCGAGATCCGGGCGCCGTAGACGATGCGGGAGAACAGATCGCGGCCCAGCCGATCGGTCCCGAACACGAAGAAGGTCGCCTCGTCGGCGACGCCGAACAGGTGCAGGTCGGTGTCGAACAGCCCCCAGAAGCGATAGCTCTCGCCGCGGGTGAACAGTTCGACCGGGTAGGGCGTCGTACGGTCCTCGCTATAGATCTTGCGCCGCGACTTGGGATCCACCTCCCGCGTCATCCGATACACGAACGGCGCCTGCAGACGCCCCTCGTGGATGACGTGAAGGCGCTGCGGCGGGGCGTAGACGAACTCCACGCGCCGGGTGTTCAGGCCGTACGGAGCGACGAACTCGCACAGCGCGCCGAGGCAATAGAGGAAGGCCACCATGGCGGTGGCAGCCACCGCCACCCGATGGCGCCGGAAGCGCAGCCACATCAGCCGCCATTGCGAGGCAAGGTAGAGCCGCTCCTCGGCGGCGGTGCGCGCGGTCGCCGCCGCACCGATGCGCGCATCAGTCGCCACGGCGGCCGAACCTGATGCGCGGGTCGATGACGGCGAGCAGGACATCCGAGACCAGCGTGCCGATCACCGTCAAAGCGGCGAGGAACATGACGAAGGTGCCGGCCAGGTACATGTCCTGGCTGAGCAGGGCGCGCAGGAGCAGCGGCCCGGTGGTAGGCAGGCTCAATACCACGGCGGTGATCTCCGCGCCCGAGATCAGCTCCGGCAACAGCCAGCCGACGCTGCTCACGATCGGGTTCAGGGCCAGGCGCACCGGATACTTGAACAGGAGCCGTGTTTCCCCCACGCCGCGCGACCGTGCGGTGATCACGTACTGCTTGCGCAACTCGTCCAGCAGATTGGCGCGCATCACGCGGATCAGTCCCGCCGTCCCCGCGGTTCCGACCACGATGATCGGGATCCACAGGTGGCTCACCAGGTCGAGCACGCGCGCGAAGCTCCAGGGCGCATCGATGAACTCCATGGAGAACAGCCCGCCCACGCTGATGTCGAAGTAGCGGTAGCCGACGTACATCAGGATCAGCGCGAGCAGGAAGTTGGGGATTGCCAGGCCGACGAACCCCAGGAACGTCACCGTGTAGTCGCTCAGCGAATACTGGGCGGTAGCCGAGTAGATGCCCACGGGGATGGCCACCACCCACGTGAACAGAAGCGTCGAGAGCGAGATCACGACGGTCAGCAGCAGGCGGCTGCCGATCAGCTCCCCCACCGGACGGCGCTGCTCGAAGGAGTGGCCGAAATCGCCATGCACGAACCCCGAAACCCATTTCAGATACTGGACGTGGAACGGATCGTCCAGTCCGTACTGCGCCTTCAGCGCCTCCAGCGTGGCTGCGTCGACCAGGTCGCCGCTGGCTTCCAGGTTGGCGGCGTAGGTGTTCAGGTAGTCACCGGGCGGGAGCTGGATGATGACGAACGACACCACCGAGATAAGCAGCAGCGTCGGTACCATGAGCAGCAGTCTGTGGCCGATGAATCGTCCCATGGGTGTGCCGCCGCGCGGCGTCCCGTACCGCCAGCGCGGCCGAAATTCTGCAACGATCCGATCACGCCGTCCACCGGACGCCGGCAGAGGCCTTGCTGCTGCCTCTGCCTCCCGCTGACCTTGACCTCATCCCGCGCGCGTGCAACGTTTTGCGGATTCAACTGGAGGGATCCATGACGAACCGGAAACTCATGTCGTGCGTGGCGGTACTGCTCGGTCTGGTCCTCGCCGCACCGGGCATCTGGGCACAGATGCAGTACCAGGAATCACCGGCGCTGGCCGCGATGGTGCAGGAGGGGACGCTTCCGGCGGTCCAGGAACGGCTACCCGCGGAGCCGATGGTGATCCAGACCGTCGAGGAGGTGGGCCAGTACGGCGGCCGCTGGACCTTCGGTATCCCGACGCAGAGCCAGTTGGGCGTGTACAGCTACGCCACCTACGACTTCGCGGCTCGCTGGAACCGACCCGCCGATCAGATCATCCCGAACGTGATCCGCGACTGGGAGTTCTCCGAAGACGGCCGCACCATCACCATGCATCTGCGCGCCGGCATGAAGTGGTCCGACGGCCAGCCGTTCACGGCCGACGACATCGTCTTCTGGCTCGACGACTTCGTGCGCAACGACGACCTCTCGCCGGGCAAGCCGGGCTGGCTGCTGGTGGCCGGCGAGCTGCCCGTCGGCAACAAGATCGACGACACGGCGGTGAGCTGGACCTTCGCCGCGCCGCCGGGGCTGCTGCTGAACGACTTTGCCACCACCCGTGGCAACATCTTCGCGCCGAAACACTACATGGAGCAGTTCCATGCCGAGTTCACCGACGCCGACAAGGTGCAGGCGATGGCCAAGGAGGCCGGGTTCGAGGACTGGACCCAGCTCTTCCGCAACAAGCGCGACTGGTATCGGGCACAGAACCACGACTACCCGGTGTTGAACGCGTGGGCGGTCAAGACCTCCTTCGAGGACTCCCCGACGCTGACGGTGTACGAACGCAATCCCTACTACTGGAAGGTGGATCAGGCCGGCAACCAGCTTCCCTATATCGACGAGGTGGCCGTCGCCATCACCACGACGGCCGAGACGCTCAACCTGAAGACCATGGCGGGCGAGTTCGACTTCCAGATGCGCTATCTGAATCCCGCCAACTTCACGCTGTTCTACGACAACCAGGAGCGGGGCGACTATCGCATCCTGGAGTGGCCTACCGGGATCGGCTCGGACGCCGCGCTGTTCTTCAACCAGTCGACTCCCGACCTGGTGCTGCGCGAGTTGTTCCAGGATCTGCGCTTCCGCCAGGCGCTGTCGCTGGCGATCGATCGCGAGGAGATCAATCAGCTCGTGTTCGACGGCCAGGGCCAGCCGCGGCAGGCGACCGTGGTGGCGCTGTCGCCGCTGTTCAAGCCGGAGTATGCCGCGGCGTACGCAGACTACGATCCCGACCGAGCCAATCAACTGCTCGACGCGATCGGGCTGACCGAACGTGACGGCGACGGCTTCCGGCTGCGTCCGGACGGCGACACCCTGTCCCTGCTGCTCGACTCTCCGGGTGAGAAGACGGCCACCATCGACTCCATCGAACTGGTGATCGAGTACTGGGGCGACATCGGCATCAAGGCCAACGCAAACCACACCGAGCGCAGCGCCTATCGTGCGCGGCGCAACGCCAACGAGACGCAGATCAACGTGTGGGAGATGGGCTTCATGATGTATCCGAGCAACCCGCTCTTCCTGATCGCGTCATCGTCAGGCAGCGACTTCGGGCCCGACCTGGGAGTCTGGTACAACAGCGGAGGCGCCGAGGGTCAGGAACCGCCGGAGGCGATGAAGGAGGCGCTGCGCGCCTACGACCAGATCAAGCAGACGCCGGACACCGCGAAGAAGAACGAGTTGTTCCATCGCATCCTGGAGTTGCAGGCGGAGAACATCTGGGTTCTGGGTCTGGTCGGCGGAGTGAAGGAAACTCTGATCGTGAAGAATCACCTCCGCAACGTGCCGGACGAGTCGATCTTCGATTCGCTGGTAGGACGCTATATCGGACTGACCGCGGCGGAGCAGTACTTCATCCGCCAATAGGCGCCACGGTGGCCGGCCGAACGCGACCACCCGCACCGGTTCTGGTGACCGGGGCGAGCGGCTACGTCGGCGGCCGGCTGGTAGCGGCCCTGGAAAGCGCCGGCCGGCGCGTACGCTGCGTGACGCGCCGGCCCGAGCTGGCCGCCGGTCGCTTCGGAGCCGGCACCGAGGTGGTCGCCGGCGACGTGCTGGACGCGGACAGCATGCGGCGCGCGATGGCGGGGGTCGACCTTGCCTACTACCTCGTGCACTCGCTCGGGTCGCGCGGGCACTTCGAGCAGGAGGAGGAGCGCGCGGCGCGGTCGTTCGTGGCCGCCGCGCAGGATGCCGGCGTGCGCCGGATCGTCTACCTGGGCGGTCTGGCGCGCCCCGATGAGCTCGCGCGGGAGGCGGGCGCCGGCGCGTCCGCGCACATGAGCAGCCGCCTGCGGGTCGGAGAGCTGTTGCGCGGCTCGGCCATCCCCACCGTCGAGTTTCGGGCATCCGTCGTCATCGGCGCCGGCAGCCTGTCGTTCGAGCTGATCCGCGCACTGGTGCAGCGGCTGCCGGTGATGATCACGCCGCGGTGGGTATCGGTCGAGGCGCAGCCGATCGCCATCGCCGACGTGATCGCCTACCTGGTGGCGGCGCTCGACCTGCCGCTGGACGGGTCGCAGGTGTTCGAGATAGGCGGTGCGGAAGTCACGTCGTACCGGGGCCTCATGGAGGAGTACGCACGCCAGCGGGGGCTGCGGCGCCTGTTCGTGCCGGTGCCGGTCCTGACGCCGCAACTCTCCAGCCTGTGGCTCGGCCTGGTGACGCCGATCTTCGCGCGCGTCGGGCGCAAGCTGATCGAGAGCATCACCATGCCCAGCGTCGTCCGCGATCGGAGCGCGCTCGACGGATTCGCGGTCCGGCCGCGCGGCTATCGCGACGCGATTCGTCAGGCTCTGGCGGACGAGGATGCACGCCTGGTCGCGACCCGCTGGTCCGATGCCCTGTCGACGTCCGCGGGCAGGCGGGGCTCCGGAGCCGGCACGCGGTTCGGGAACCGCCTGATCGATTCGCGGGCGGTCACGGTGGCCGCTCCCCCGGAGCGGGCGTTCGCCCCTATCCAGAAGATCGGAGGGGGGCGTGGCTGGTACCACGCAAACGCGCTCTGGCGGCTGCGCGGCGGGGTGGACCGCATGCTGGGCGGCGTGGGGATGAAGCGAGGCCGCCGCGACCCCCGAGAAGCTGCGCGCCGGCGACGTGGTGGACTGCTGGCGGGTGGTCGCGTGCGATGCGCCGCGGGTGCTGTCGCTGGAGGCGGAGATGCGGCTGCCCGGCCGAGCCTGGTTGCACTTCGAGGTCACGCCCCGCGCGGAAGGGGCGAGCATCCGTCAGACCGCGGTCTTCGATCCGATGGGGCTCGGCGGACTGCTGTACTGGTACGTGCTCTACCTGCCGCATCTCCTGATCTTCCGCGGGATGCTGGCGGCCGTGGCGAAACGGGCGGACTCGGCGGACGGATAGATAGGCTTTCCCGCCGGCGGCAATCGCCATTAACAGGATTAACGTATATTAATTGCGTCTCTCGCCCCGTGGCAGGAGGACGCGAAGCATGGAGATGAGCATGGACCCAGGGCCGGACCCCGCGGCCCGTAGAGCGGGCTGGTGGCTGCTGCTGACGGCGGCCGCGACCGTGGTGGCGGTTGCCGGCCGGGTGGCCGCGGGCGCCGACCTGCCGACGCTGGCGGAGTCGCTGGCCGCCATCGGCGCCGCCCGGGGCAGCTACGGGGTCGGCGGGGCGGCGCGTCTGCTGTCGGGCATCATGCTTGCCGTCGGTGCCCGTTACCTGCTGCGGACCTGGATCATGCGCGAGCGGCTGGGCACGCGTGCGGTGCCGCTCCTTCTGGCCGGCTCCGGCCTCGTGACCGGTCTTTCCGGGGCCTGCGCGGTGGTGCTGGCGGTGGTCGCGCCGGCTCCGGCAGCCGCCGACGCCGTGCACGGGATCGCCGGCAAGGCGGGGTTCAGCCTGGCCGGACTGGCGTTGATCGCCGCCGCCCTCAGGATGTGGCGGATCGGCGACGTGCTGCGTTTCATCGCGCCCGGCTCGGCGATCGTCGGCGTGGCCATGCAGTTGGTGTGGATCCACGCCGTGATCGTCGTGCACCGGGTCTCCGGCGCCGCGTTCGTGGTATGGCTGGCGCTCATCGGCTTCATGCTGGTGACCGGCCGGGTGGAGCGGATCTTCGCGTCCCGGGCGCGCGGCGCATAGCGCCCCGAAACCGTCGCCTACGGCTCCGCTTTCGGCCCATCCCCACCTTCCGCGTCGGAGTCTGTCGGCCTTCCCGCTGGCACGGCAAATCCGACAGACTCCTAGCGAGCGGCCCATACCGTCCGGGCGGACCGTCGGCGTGCCGGCTTCGGGCACCGGCTTGATCCCACATGAACAGCCTACCTATGCTGTATATCAGTCCATACAGGAATGATGTATGAAAGCTATACAGGTCACCATCGACGAGGAGCTTCTGTCTGCGCTGGATGCCGATGAAGAGGTCCGGAGAGAGGGCAGATCCGCTGTCCTGCGCCGCGCTGCGGCCGCCTACCTCCGCCGCAAGCGCGCCGAGGAGATAACACGCCGCTATCGGGAGGGTTACGCGCGGGGCGTCGCTGCGGACGAGCTGCACGGCTGGGCGGACCGTGGGGCCTGGCCGGAGGACGGTTGATGGCCAGCCGAGTGAACCGCGGAGAGGTATGGATGCACGAGTTCCGCAAGCCGGACAAGCGCCGTCCGGTGGTGGTGTTGAGCCGCCAGGAGGTGATCCCGATGCTCAGTACCGTGATCGTGGCGCCGATCACGTCCACGATTCACGGCGTTCCCAGCGAGGTTCGGGTCGGCGTCGACGAAGGCCTCAAGCGGGAGTCGGCGGTCAACCTGGACCACGTACAGACCGTCGAGCGGTCGCACCTGCGCGGCTACGTGGGCGCGCTGGACGGTCGCAAGATGAATCTGGTGTGCCAGGCGCTCGCCGTAGCGACGGCGTGCGACTGACGGAGCGGCTACATCGGGCCGATGCGTTCCTCACCCACGTCGACGGCGGCGCGCATCGAGGCGTCGAAGCTGCGCACGAGCAGATCGGACTTGACGCCGGCTGCGGCCGGCTCATCCCAGAGGTTGTCGAACTCGCCCGGATCGGCCTCCAGGTCGTAGAGCTCGCCGAGCCCGTGGCCATGGTAGACGACCAGCTTGTGCGTCCGCGTGCGGTACATGGTGGCGTAGCTGCCGTCCGGGGCGTCGACGGCATCGAAGTACTCGCTGCGCACCGCCTCGCGGCCCGCGCCGCCGTCCAGCAGGGAATGGCCCTGCATCCAGGGCGGATCCGGCTGCCCCGCCGCCGCCAGCAGCGTGGGCGCCAGGTCGGTCAACTCGACCAGCTCGTCGGTGGCCCTGCCTGACTCGACGCGGCCCGGCCAGCGAAGTATCAGCGGCACCCGCACCAGTCCCTCGTAGAATCGGCAGCCCTTGCAGATCAAACCGTGATCGCCGAGCGTCTCGCCATGGTCGCTGGTGAAGATCACCAGCGTGTCCTCCGTCTGGCCGGACTCCTCCAGCGCGTCCAGCATGCGCCCGACCTGATCGTCGATGAGCTCGATCATCGCGTAGTAGGCGGCCTGCAACGTCTTCGCGTCGCGGGCGAACGTCGCGGCGTCGGCCTCCTGCGCAGAGTCGCGGCCGGGGTAGTACGGCAGCACCGGATGGGCGATGTCGAGCGGGCCGGACGGGTCGCGCGCCTCGCTCTGGAAGTCGACGGCGCGCAGCCGCCGCTGCTGCTCCAGGTCGCTCGGGCGAAAGAGCGGGCCGGGCATCCGTTCCGGGTCGAAGCGGGCGCGGTACGCCGCCGGCGGGTTGAACGGCTCGTGCGGGTCGTAGATGTTGACCGTCGCCAGCCACGGCGTGTCGGCGCCGCGCCGCTTGCGCATGAAGTCGATCGCGGCTTCCGCGCACCAGGTGGTCTGGTGCAGTTCCGCCGGTACGCCCGCCGGGTCCTTGATCAGCTCGCCCAGGTCGTGGCCCTGCGCCCGCACCCAGTCGGCGTAGGCGTGGCCGGACGGCCAGCCGTCGCGGGGCGCGTGGCTCCAGCGCCAGTAGCGGTAGCCGTCGTCGCCGCGCGGCTCCGGCCGCTCGTACGCGCCGGCCAGGTGCAGCTTGCCGATCAGGCCGCAGTCGTAGCCGGCGCCGGCCAGCAGCCGGGTGACCAGCGGGTAGCGGCCGCGGTAGTGCGCGTTGCCGTTGCGGGTGTTCTGGCAGGTGCTGGGATAGGTCCCGGTCAGGAAGCTGGCGCGGCTCGGCGTGCAGATCGGGCTCTGGCAGAACGCGTGCGTCCACGCGGTGCCTTCGCGCCACAGGCGGTCCAGCCGCGGCGTGCGGACGTGCGGGTTGCCGCCGGCGCCGATCGTGTCGTAGCGCTGCTGGTCGGTGCAGATCCAGAGGATGTTGGGTGGCATGGACGATCGCGTACCTCGGCGGAGGCGATAGTATAGGGAACGGTTACTGCACCGCGAGCGTCGCCCAATGTGGCTGCAGGCGGAGTGTGCACTCCTGACGGATACCGGCGTTGCTCCTGCCGCACGGGGGATTGACGGCCCTTCCCGGTCACGTTAGGAGTACGTGTGGCCGCGACGCCAGAACGACCGGCGGCGCCGTCCCCGCAGGAGGCGCTGTCCTCACTGCTCTGCGACGTTCTGCCTCCCAGGGCGCGTGGAGTGACCGGGAGTACCTGTGGCTCACCGACCACACCAACCGCCTGATCGAGCTCGCCGACGGTGGCGTCGAGGAGTTGCCCATGCCCACCGATACGCATCAGGCGGTACTCCTGTTCCTGTACCTGCAGTTCCGCGACTACCTTGAGCCGCGGGGCGGGGTTGCCCGAGTCGCCGCGCTGCGCATGCGCGTCCGCGAGGGGTTGTTCCGCGAACCCGACGTGCTGCTCCTCCGCGACCGCTCCGATCCGCGCCGTCAGGACCGCTTCTGGTTGGGTGCGGACCTGGTGGTGGAGGTGGTCAGCCCGGATGACTCGGATCGGGATCTCGTGGACAAGCGCGCCGACTACGCGGCGGCCGGCATCCCGGAGTACTGGATCGCCGACCCGCGCGACGAGACCATCACGGTCCTTGTGCTGGCAGGCGATAGCTACGTGGAGCACGGCGCGTTCGCGCGCGGCGAGGCTGCCACGTCGCCGTCGCTGACAGGGTTCGCCACCGATGTCGACGCCGTGTTCGACGCTCCGCAATCGGGCGCCTGACGGCCGTCCCACCCGCATGCGCGTCACCGTCCGCGAGGGCGAGCTTGCTCTGGACAAGCGCGGCTACCGCCATTGGATCGTCCTCATGCGCCCGGTCGAATTGCGCCCGGAGCGCACGGCGCTCCTGCTGTGCGACGTATGGGACCGCCATTGGTGCCGCGGCGCCCAGGAACGGCTGAAGCGTCTCGTGCCTCGCATCGACCGCACCGCCCGCGCGGCCCGCGACCGGGGCATGCTGGTCGTGCACGCACCCTCCAGCACCATGCCGTTCTACGCCGATCACCCGGCGCGGCTGCGCGTGCTCCAGGCGCCGCCGGCAGCCGCGCCGGCCGAACGAACCCACCCCGATCCGCCGCTGCCGATCGACGGCAGCGTCTCCTCCGACACGGACGGCGATCCGGCTGTCGAGGGCACCCGCCGTTGGCGGCGTCAGCACGCGGGGGTATGGATCGACGGCGACCGCGATGCCATCGGCGACGACGGCCTCGATCTTCTTGCACTGTACCGGCAGCGCGGCATCGACACGGTGCTGATCGCCGGGGTGCACACCAACATGTGCGTGCTGAATCGCAGCTTCGCCATCAAGCAATTGGTGCGCTGGGGGATTCCGGTCTACCTGATCCGCGATCTCACCGATTGCATGTACAACCCGGCGCGCGTCCCCTACGTCAGCCACGAAGGAGCGACGGAGCTGGTGGTACGCTATATCGAACAGTTCTGGTGCCCGAGTGTGACCAGCGGGGACCTGTGCTCGGGGCTCGCTGAGTAGACTCACGGCGGGCGCTTTGCCCATCCGGAGACAGGGCGCGTAGACTCGGCTCCCGTGGCAGCCTCCGACCACCCCAATATCATCGTCCTGATCACCGACACGTTCCGGCGCGACAACCTCGGCAGCCGCGCCGCGCGGCCGGTGCGCACACCCGCGCTCGACCGCTTCGCCGACGACCGCGCGACCGAGCTGACCGGGCTCACCATGGGCAGTTTCCCCACCATCCCGCACCGCACCGACTTCGCCAGCGGGCGCGCCGGCTGGCCGCACTACGGCTGGCAGCCGATCAGCCACAGCACCGGCAACCACATCGCCACGCTGCTGGCCGAGCAGGGCTACTTCACGCAGCTCATCTGCGACACGCCGCACCTGTTCAAGGCGGGCTTGCAGGTGGGCTTTCACGGCAGCTACCAGCACCGCGGCCAGGAGGGGGACCTCACCCTGCTGCACATGAACGACCCGGTCGGCCCGGCGATGCCGCGCGCCAAGACGCGCCGTCTCCCGGAGACCTTCGGCGGCTCGCTGGTCGATCTGCACGAGTGGACGAACGCCATCCGCACCGAGGCCGACACCTTCTGCGCCCGCACCGCCGCGACCACCGCCACCTGGCTGGAGCGCAACTACCGCGCGGGGCCGTTCTTCCTGTGGGTCGATTTCTTCGATCCGCACGAGCCGTGGGACCCGCCCGAGTACCTGGTGCGGCGCTACGATCCCGACTACGACGGGCCGCCGATGCTGCATCCCAACTACGGGCCTGCCGGCCACTACAGCACCGCCGAGCTGCGCAACCTGTGGGCCCACTACGCCGCGGAGGCGGAGCTGGTCGACCGCCACATCGGGCGGATCCTGGAGAAGGTCGACGACCTCGACCTGTGGCGCAACTCGCTGGTCGTGGTGATGGCCGACCACGGCATGGCGATCGGCGAGCACGGCTGCTGCGGCAAGAGCAGCCACGTCGACGAGGACGGGCGGTTCTGGCCGCTCTATCCGGTGCTGAGCGACGAGCTGTGCCTGATCGCCGGCCGCGCCCAGGCCGGCCCGGTGCCGGCGGGTGTGCGGCTCGACCTGCTGGCGCAGCCGTTCGATCTGCTGCCCACCCTGTGCGAGCTGGCTGGCGTGAAGATCGCCCCGCCCGAGCCGCTGCACGGCAGATCGTTCGCCGCCGAGTTGCTCGCCGGTTCGGGTTCGCTGCGCGACCACGTGATCACCGCGGCGCACATCCGGCCGGCAGCCGAGACCCCGGATCGGGTTCCGGCCCGCGCCAGCACGCCGTTCCTGCGCGCCCGCACGCCGTTCCCCGGCGCCGGCACCTGGGGTTACGCGCCGGTCGGCCCGGACGGCGCGCCGCAACTCTTCGACTTGGCGGCCGATCCGCGTGCCGAACGGGACGTCGCCCTGGCGAACCGCGGCACGGTAGCCGAGCTGCACGAGCTCCTGCTCGCGTCCCTCGAGGAGTATGGCGCCGGTGAGGCCGTGCAGGCGCTGTGGCGGTCCCCCGGCAGCGGCGCCGCCGGCGGGAGCTGGGCGCGCGACTACCTGGAACGGTAGCGGCCGGAGGCCGCGTCGCTCGGAGTGAGCTCGCCCACCAGTTGGTCGTCCGAGATCAACTCCACGGCCGGCGCGTCGAAGCGGCCGTAGCCGTTCCAGACCTTGAAGCCGACCAGCTCCTTGAGGCGCAGCGGAGCCTCGGCGGCCACCTCGGGCATCAGGCCCAGGGTGTAGTTCTCCTGCGGCCGGAACTGCGGGCCGCAGTAGGTGTTGAGCAGACCCATGCGCGGCTCGTCGGTGCGGTTGGTGCCGGAGCCGTGCCACAGCCGGCCCTCGAAGAACATCGCCGTGCCTGCCGGCGCCTCGATCGGCACCACGTCCTCCTCCCGATACAGGCCCGGCTTCGGCTGCCGGCCGCTCAGGTGGCTGCCGGGCACCACGCGCGTGGCGCCGTTGTCGCCGTGGAAGTCCACCAGCAGCCACATGCTGTTCAGGGCCGCGGGCGGCGCGATCATGGCGGCGCCGTCGCGCACCTCGCCCGCCTCGGCACGGGTGATCGATCCCACCGGCAGACCGAACCGGCCCCTGGGCACCGGCGGCGGCATCCACCACGCGTCGGTGTGCAGCTCCATGGGCGCGGCCCCCTTGCCGATGATGTTGGCGGTGCTGCAGGAGAGCTGGTAGTGATCGCCCAGCACGTGCCCGGCCAGCTCCAGGGCGTGCTCCATGAGCACGATGTCGCGGAAGATCCGTCCCTTGTTGAGCAGCATGAACAGGCGCTGGCTCACGCCGCCGGCCGCCACCGTGAAGCGGTCCTGCTGCACCGTGCCGTCGGCGTCGGCGAAAGCGCCCCAGTTCTTGTCGGGCGTCCCGTCCATGTAGGCCACGCCCCGTTCCCGCTCGGCGGCGGCCTGCGCGGTCAGGCGCTCCTGAGCCTCGCGCAGCTCGGCGGGAGTCAGGGCGTCCGCCAACAGGCAGTAGCCGCTCCGCTCCAGGTCCGCCCTGCAGCGCTCCAGGTCGGTGGTGAGCTCAGGCCGCTCCGTCACGTCGACACCCTGCGTCCCCTACAGGCCTTCGCCCTCGGTCGGGCCGAGTTGGTCCAGTGCTTTTCGCAGAGAGGGAATGGGTTGCTTCAGCGTACCCTTGTTCGTGAAGTACTCTGAAACGAAGCGTCCGCTGTCCGCCATGTCGGCTGTCGGTCTCGGATCCCCGCGCGGCCGGCTGCTCTGCCTTCGATCCAAGTCGAGGCTCATGGCCGAAGTATAGCGGACGAGGGAGGAGTCGCTGCGGTAGGGTTCGTTCCAGCGCGACCGCATTCCATCTCACGGCTGATCGGGCCGATTGGACAACAGATCCGTTTGCAACGATATTGTTGCAAACGGTTATGCCATTGCCGATGGTCACCAAGAAGCACAATCCTGGGTTTCTCACCGAGGACGATCTGGTGGCGTCGTTCTGCGTACGGGCAAGCGAGTTCGAGTCGATCGTCGAGACGCTGGGCGAGAACACCGGCAATTCCAATCAGCATCTGATGGTGATCGGTCCCCGCGGCAGCGGCAAGACGAATCTGATGCTCCGCGTCGCTATCGAGTCACGCCGAAACCCGAAACTTTCGTCCAGGATCTTCCCGATCACGTTCGCGGAGGAGAGCTACGGGGTCAGCACGTGCGGGGAGTTCTGGCTGGAGTGCCTTTCCCGTCTGGCCGATCAGGCGCCGCAACCGGACTGGGCCGCGGATCTGGGACGCTCCCGCGAGGACCTGAGCGCGGTTCAAGACGACCGGCTCCTGGCAGAGCGTTGCCTGGGAGCCTTGCTCGATTTCGCCGACCGTGCAGGAAAGCGGCTGCTGCTCGTGGTCGAAAGCCTCGACACGATGTTTGAGGGGATGCTGGACCCGGACGCGGGGTGGCGACTGCGAAAAGTGCTCCAGACCGAGCCGCGGATCATGCTGTCGGGGACCGCGATGAGCCGCTTCGACGAGATCGAACGGCCGGATCGAGCGCTGTACGACTTCTTCCGGGTGATCGAGTTGCGGCCCCTCGACGAGACCGAATGCAGCACCCTCTGGCGGGCGGTGTCCGGCGAGCGTCCCGCGACGGGGAAGAACCGGGCTGTGCAGATCCTTACGGGCGGCAGTCCCCGGCTGATCTCGATCGCGGCGGCATTCAGCGCGGCCCGCGCGCCCCATGGGCTCATGGAGGATCTGCTCAACCTGATCGACGCGCACACGGAGTACTTCAAGAGCCATCTCGATGTGCTCGCGCCGCAGGAGCGGCGCGTGTGCGTCGCCCTTGCAGAGCTGTGGAAACCGGCAACCACGCGAGAAATCGCCGAACGGGCTCGACTGGGTTCGAGCATCTGCAGCGCCCAACTGAAGCGGCTCATCGGTCGCGGGCTCGTATCGGAGGAAGGCGGAACCCCGCGCCGCAAGCGGTACAGGTTCGCGGAGCCGTTGTACAACATCTATTGCCTGCTCCGACGCCGACGGCGGGACACCTCTGACACCGTCGAGCGCCTGATGGGCTTCATGACGGCCTTCTACACACAGATCAGGAGTCAGCGGTTTGGTGACGTGCCGGCCAGCGAGCGCGCCTTGTCGACGACTCTGAGCTGCTTGGCGGGGGCCGAGGATCTCTCAGCGCTCTCCCTTCGTACCCTGTTGGTCTTGAGCGCTCAGCTCGGGCCGACGCGGGCTCTCAGAGCGATTGAGGGCTCGTCGGCCGCGGATCGGTTGCTGCCGCTGACTACGGCCCTGCAGCAGGAGATCGGACTCAAGCCGCGCGTGGCTCGCGAGGTCGAGGAAGTCGCTCACGACATCCGCAAGGAGCTGGTCAGGATGCGGACTGCCGCGCGTGCATCCAATTACGATAGCGACCGCTCATGACTGAAGCCGACACCTGCCGGCGGTTCGTCGTCCCGCGCCTCCAGGCGGCGGGGTGGGACAACGCACCCCACGTGATCAACGAGCAGCGGACCTTCACCGACGGCCGCATCCTCTTCACCGGCGGCAAGGCGCGGCGCGGCCCCCAGAAGCGCGCGGACTACCTGCTGCGCTACCGCCCGGACTTCCCGATCGCCGTGGTCGAGGCCAAGGCCCACTACCGACTCGCGGGCGACGGTATGCAGCAGGCCAAGGAGTACGCCGAGATCCTGGGCCTGAAATTCGCCTACGCGACGAACGGCACCGAGATCATCGAGTTCGACTACACCACCGGCATCGAACGCACCGTCGCCGCCTTCCCCAAGCCCGACGACCTGTGGCACCGCCTTCGAGCCGCGGAGGGGATCGCTGAAGACGATGTCGCCCGCAGGTTGCTCACCCCCACGTTGCCCGACCCTGCGCGGCCCCTTCGCTACTACCAGGAGATCGCCGTCAACCGGGCTACACAGACCGTCCTACAGGGCCGCCGCCGAATCCTGCTTACCCTCTGCACGGGCTCCGGCAAGACCGCGATCGCCTTCCAGATCTGCTGGAAGCTCTGGTCCGCTCGCTGGAATCGTGCGGGCGCCGTCCGTCGCCCCAAGATCCTGTTCCTGTCGGACCGCAACGTGCTCGTCGACGACCCCATGGCCAAGGACTTCAGCCCGTTTGCCGACGCGCGGCACAAGATCTCCGGCACGGCGGTCAAGAGCCGCGACATGTACTTCGCCATCTACCAGGCGATCGCCCGAGACGAACATCGCCCCGGCCTCTACCGCGAGTATCCGCCGGGCTTCTTCGATCTGATCATCGTCGATGAGTGCCACCGAGGCAGCGCCCGCGACGACAGCAACTG
Organism: Spirochaetia bacterium; assembly: GCA_965208175.1. Taxonomy (GTDB): domain Bacteria; phylum Spirochaetota; class Spirochaetia; order SZUA-6; family Bin103; genus CATQHW01. The sequence continues at coordinate 603,002 of CBDBOG010000004.1, forward strand.
GCGGGAGATCCTGGAGTGGTTCGAGCCGGCCGTGCAGATCGGCATGACGGCCACTCCGCGGCGAGAGGACAACTTCGATACCTACGACTACTTCGGCGATCCGATCTACCAGTACAGCTTGGCGGAGGGGATCGACGATGGGTTCCTCGCTCCCTACCGCGTCCACCGCGTCATCACCGACTACGACGCCTCTGGCTGGCGGCCGACCAAGGGAGAGCTGGACCGCTACGGGCGCGAGATTCCGGATGCCGAGTATCACACCCGCGATTTCGAGCGCCTGGTGGCCCTGCAAGCGCGGACGCAAGCCATCGCCCGCCATCTCACCGACTTCCTCAAGCAGACCGACCCCTTCGCGAAGACCATCGTCTTCTGCGTGAACCAGGAACACGCCCTGGAGATGCGCCGGGCGCTGGTGGCGCTGAACACCGATCTCGTCAGGGAGCATCCCGACTACGTCTGCCGGGTCACCACGGACGAAGGCGACGTCGGGAGCTCCCATCGCTCCCGCTTTCAGGACGTGGAAACCACGACCCCGGTGATCCTGACCACCTCGCACCTTCTGACCACGGGCGTGGACGCCCCGACCTGCAAGAACGTGGTCCTGGTCCGCGCCGTGAGCTCCATGCCGGAGTTCAAGCAGATCATCGGCCGAGGGACGCGGCTACGCCCCGACTACGGCAAGCTCGCCTTCAACATCATCGACTACACCGGCACGGCGACCGAGAAGTTCGCCGATCCCGACTTCGACGGCGAACCGGTCCATGAGCGGGAGGAGACGATCGACGACGCCGGCGAGGTCGTCGACGAGACCGACACAGCCGAGGATGGCGGGTATGAGCAGCAGTTTCCGGGGCGCCACATCAAGGAGCCGAGTGGGGAACCGTCGCGCAAGTACTACGTGGACGGAGGACAGGTCGAGATCATCCGCCATCTGGTGTACGACCTGGACCCCGACGGGAAGAAGCTCTCCGTCCGGCAACTGACCGACTACGCCGGCGACAAGCTGCGCACGCTCTATCCGGACGTTGCCAAGCTGCATCGGGACTGGCTCGACGCCGACCGGCGGTCGGTGATCGTGGCGCGCCTTGATGAACGCGGTATCGACCTCGCTACCTTGGCGGAGGCGGCCGGCCAGCCCGATGCCGACCTGTTCGATCTGCTCTGCCATCTTGCCTACCACGCGCCGCTCCGCACCCGTCGGGAACGCGCCGAGCGCCTGAAGCGGGAGGAGGCAGGGTTCTTCGAGCGCTACGGCCCCGACGCCCGGCAGGTGCTCGACGCATTGGTCGAAAAGTACGCCGAGCACGGAGCGGCCCAGTTCAAGCTGCCGGAGATCCTCGAAGTTCCCCCGTTCAACGAGTGGGGCAACGTGATCGAGCTCGCGGCTCGCTTCGGCGGCGGCGACCGGCTGCGCGGCGCCGTCGACGAGCTGCAGCGCCGGCTGTACGTCGCCTGAATCGTATAGAGTTGTATGGGAGCGCCATGCTAACCGGCCGAGTCCTCGAGATCGATCGCAGTCAGGTGGTTCTTCTTCCTGCTGAAGCACGTTTTCCGCGTGGAGTGCGGCAGGTCTCCGTACGCGTGGTAGGTCCGGATCTCGTGCTTTCCCCCGTGGCCCGCGCATGGGACACATTCTTCTCGGAGGGACCGGCGTGCGCGGATGACCGTCTTCCTGAGCGGGCCGAACTAGGACTGCCTCAAAGGCGTGAGCCGATCCAGTGATCTGCTTCATCAATCCGATCGTCCGCGCGAGGGTGTAGGTGCCAAGACTCACGATCCAGAAAAAGGCTGGCGCCAAGCCGCTGACCGTTGCCCAGCGGCTCGACCGCATCATCAAGTCGGCACGCCAGATCATGCGCAAGGACAAGGGGCTGAACGGCGACCTCGACCGGCTTCCGATGCTGACCTGGATCATGTTCCTGAAGTTCCTCGACGACATGGAGCGCATCGAGGAGACGCGCGCAGGGCTCGCCGGCCGCTCCTATCGGCCGGTCGTCGAGGCACCGTGGCGCTGGCGGGACTGGGCGGCTCCCGCCGACGGGATCACCGGCGCCGATCTGCTTGCCTTCCTCTCCGCGGAGGAGACGGTACTCCCGAACGGCTCGTCCGGCCCGGGACTCTTCGCCTACCTGCGCGGGTTGCGCGGCGACGACGGCCGGCGCGACCGCCGAGACGTGGTGGCGACCGTGTTCCGAGGGTTCTCCAACCGCATGGAGAGCGGCTACCTGCTGCGCGACGTGGTCAACTTGGTGGACGGTATCCGGTTCGACTCGTCCGAAGAGATCCACGTCCTCGGCCGTCTCTACGAGACCTTACTGCGCGAGATGCGCGACGCAGCCGGCGACTCAGGCGAGTTCTACACGCCCCGCCCGGTGGTGCGCTTCATGGTGGAGGCCACGGCGCCCAAGCTCGGCGAGATCGTGCTCGACCCGGCGTGCGGCACCGGAGGCTTCCTGGTGGAAGCGTTCACGCATCTGGAGCGACAGGCCGACATCGTGGAGAAGCGTGAGATCCTGCAGGACGCCAGCATCCTCGGCGGCGAGGCCAAGTCGCTTCCCTTCCTGCTGGCGCAGATGAACCTGCTCCTGCACGGCGTGGATGCGCCCCGCATCGATCCCGACAACTCCTTGCGCTTCCGTCTGGCCGAGATCGGCGAGGCCGAGCGCGTCGACGTGATCCTCACCAATCCGCCATTCGGCGGCGAAGAGGAGCGCGGCATCCTCAGCAACTTCCCGGAGGACCGCCGTACCGCGGAGACGGCGCTCCTGTTCCTGCAACTCATCATGCGCCGTCTGAAGCGCGGCGGCCGGGGCCGCGCAGCGGTGGTCGTCCCGAACGGCACGCTGTTCGGCGACGGTGTGTCGGCGCGCATCAAGGCGGACTTGCTGGAGGGTTTCAACGTGCACACCATCATCCGGCTGCCGCCGGGCGTTTTCGAGCCCTATAGCGACATACCCACCAATTTGATCTTTTTCGACACCACGGGCCCAACGCGGGAGATATGGTGCTACGAGCATCCGCTACCGGGCGGGCGAAGGAAGTACACCAAGACCGTGCCACTCCTATACGAAGAGTTCCGCGCCTGCCGTTCCTGGTGGAACTACCGCACTAAGAACAAACAGGCCTGGAAGGTAGATGCTGGAGAATTGATCCAGCGTGACGCGGAAGGCCGCGTCGTTTCCTGCAATCTTGATCTCAAGAATCCGTACTCGGGCGGCACGATCAATCATCGACCACCGGAACAGACGCTGAAATCCCTCTTTAACAAGGAGCGCCGAATCTTCGCCGTTCTGGAAGGCATAAAGTCAGTGCTTGAGAAAGACGAAGTAGTCGAATGGCAGCGCCGTCCTATCTCAGCGTTCCTGAGAAAGTCAGATGAATGGATTGCGCCCCAACCGGACCAAACCTACAAGCAGATCAGAGTGAGACTGTGGGGCAAAGGACTAACCCCGGCATATTCGCGCAGGAGTGGAGAAAAAGTAGGCGCGTCCGCCGATTTGCAGTAGAGTCAAGGTGTTACAAACAACACCACCACAAAGGACGGGACACGCCGTGGGTGAGACTCTACCGATCTTTTCGACGACCTTCAACGGCTCGGTGCAGGTCGAAGCGCGGGCGGACCATCTCAGCGCCGACAGCGGCGCGCTGCTGCTGCGTGAGATCATGGAGCGCACCGGCATCGTCGACTGGATGGACGAGCGGCTGCTGGATCCGCGCAATCCGCTGCTGATCACCTATCCGCTGGCCGACCTGCTGCGGACCAGCCTGTTGCTGCTCGGCCAGGGCTGGCGCGACCAGGACGACGCGGACCGGCTGCGGCACGACCCGAGCTTGCGGGTGGCCAACGACACGCGCCGCGGCGTCGCCGCGCTGGAAGCCGACAGCGTGCTGCCCTCGCAGCCGACGCTGTCGCGGTTGGTGGGCCTGTTGAGCGCGCCGACCAACCAGGAGGTCGTACGCGAGGGGATCATCGAGCTGGCGGTGCGCCGGCTGTGGAAGGACAACGGGGACCGGCGGCGCAAGCGGTTGATGATCGACGTGGACGGCCTGCCGTTCGAAGTGCACGGGCAGCAGGCCGGCAGCCAGTACAACGGCTACTACGGGCAGCGGATGTTTCATGCGCTCATCGCCAGTTGCGCCGAGAGCGGCGACCTGCTGGACGGCACGCTGCGGCCGGGCGCGGTGGGGTCGGCCGACGGGGCGCTTGAGTTCATCCGGCCGGTGGTCGAGCGCGTGCGGCGAGTGTGTGAGTCGGTGCTGGTGCGCATGGACGCCGGCTTTCCCGACGGCGAGACACTCAAGGGCCTTGAGTCGGCGCGCATCGACTACGTGGCGCGTATCCGCAACAACGCGGTGCTGGACCGCATGGCCGAGCCGTACCTGCGCCGGCCGCCTGGGCGTCCGCCGCGCGAGGGGCGGGTGTGGTGCCACGAGATGCGCTACCAGGCCGATTCCTGGGCGCACCCGCGGCGGGTGGTGCTGGTGGTGTTGGAGCGGCCCGGAGAGTTGTTCCTCGACTACTTCTGGCTGATCACCAACCTCAAGCGCCACCGCTACAGCGGCGCACGACTGCTGGGGCTGTACCGCATGCGGGGCAAGGCCGAAGGGCACATGGGAGAGTTCATGGACGTGCTGGCGCCGGCGCTGTCGTCGTCGGCGCGTGCGAAGAGCCACTACCGGGGCCGCCTCCTGGAGGCGGTCACCGAGCCGCAAGAAGCAGGCGTGCGGGCGCAGAACGAGACGCTGTTGCTGCTGAACCTGCTGGCCTACGAGGTGCTGCACGCCGGGCGGTGCGTGATGCAGCGGGCCACCGGCGTCGGCTGGAGTCTGCGCCGGTTGCGTGAGCGGGTGCTGCGGGTGGCCAGCCGCGTGGTCCGCCACGGGCGCAGGCTGACGTTCGTCATCGCCCAGGACGCCGCCCCCGATTGGCAGCGTCTGTGGGGCAAGCTTGCGGCGCTCGACTGGGCGCCAAGCTGAGGCTCAGGGGCCACTCCGATCGGTTCGCGGGCGTTCTGCTACGGGCCGTACCATGTCCGGCCCATTCGCTCGGCAGCCCGCGAATCGCCACGCGCGGCCGAATCAGGGCCCGCAGATCGCTGACCCAGCGTCTCGTCCGATCACGAGCGTCAACCGAGGTCCGCGCTCTCACCGATCCGCCCCGCGAACCCGTCTCGAATCCTCAATTCAGCCAACTTTCGGGCTGGAGCGCGAATAACCCGGGCTAACTCTGCGAGCCGAGGTGCAAGGTGCCGACATTGCGGCGCGCCGTCAGATCCGCGCCACCGAAGGACAGCTTCTGATTTCCCGTATCGACGCGCGGCATGGCGCGTTTGGAATCGTGCCGAAGGAGTTGGACGGCGCTCTCGTGAGCAACGACTTCCCGTGCTTCGAGATCGACGAAAGAGTTGTCCTGCCAAGTTACCTCGCGTGGTATACGCGCACTGACCAGTTCGTTGATCTCTGTCGGCGAGCAAGCGAAGGATCGACGAACCGTGTTCGCCTAAAGGAAGATCGGTTTATGGCAATGGAAGTCCCCGTTCCCCCAATCGAGATGCAACTCATAATCGTCGGTAAGCTCGACAAGGTCTCAGCATTGGTCGAAGAGTGCAGCGGCGTTATCGATGCAGTGCATAGCGATTTACTTCCAGCTATGATGCATCGATCATTCCAGATGGGACCTCCAATGTAGGTCGATGTCGTGGCCCGACAGATTCGGTGTCGGCATTGAACCCGAGATCCGCCAACCCTGCAGCCTACTGAGCTGCGCTGAGTAATACACACGCCACTCCCTTGATCGCCAGAGGTGGTTCTCCAGACAGTTGAACCACGTCCGAACCATCGCAGACAGGAGAGAACCATAGCCACGGACATCGGGGTCATCCGCGAATTGCTGCACAGAACGTTTGATCGAACCGCGTGGCTTTTGAGCTCGCACTTCCGAACTACATTCCTGTTGACCCAAACCCGAATTCTCCCCGACAGCTCTCCGAAAGACGGTCGACTTCGAGAATTTCTATCTGCAGTCGTCGCTGTACCACCAACTGCGCGATGCGAACTCCTGTGGTTACCCGAAACGGTTTAGCTCCAAGATTGGCCAGAATCACTTTGATCTCGCCACGATAGCCCTCATCCACCGTCCCGGGAGAATTAAGCACGAAGATTCCGTTCTCGCTAGCGAGCCCACTACGCGGGCGAATCTGCCCTTCGGTCCCGGGCGGCAGTTCTATCGCGACCCCGGTCGCTATAGTCGCCCACTTGCCCGAAGCGATCACAACCGTCTCAGCGGCAAACAGATCCCAGCCTGCGTCGCCATGGTAGGAACGGGTCGGCACTACGGCAACGGGCGAAAGACGCTTCACCCGCAACTCAAGGCCGTCACTCATACGTTCGTGCACCGCGTTCGGGTCGAATTGCCGGCAATAGTGAAAGGTCATATACGCATGCCCTAGACGCGCCAACGGTACGTCTCGCCTTCCGTATCGGGTGGTCGTATAGTATTTCGGTCGTCGAGGAATGATCGAGATAATATAATAGTGCTCCTAGTCCGTGTGGTTTGGTCCCAATCGGAGCGACTTTTAGCGGCCGTCCGGGGTTGCTCTCCGCAAGCTCGGAAAGAACCTGATACAGCGAGAAGGGACAATTCGCCGGGGCGTACCTTACATTCTGCCAGCCTCGGGTCTCCTGCAAGGGCAGCCGATTTCCCAAGTAGGAGTAGAACGGGTACTCGGGACGAAAACCGGGGACGCCAATTATCGGATGGATTCGTTCGCGATCGGGTTGCACAGACTCAAGAGCAAATGAAAATCGCGCTCCCTCGAAGCCGAGAATCGGAACGAACAATGCATCCTCATCCGTCGCTCCCGAGATTGACGCGAAACCCGGCAACGGCTCGATTCCCTGTATACTCTCGCTCAAATCGAAAATCGTAGCCTCGGTAGGTGACGAGCTAAACCGATAGTCGCCGGGCTCCACATAGACACAGAACGCTGGATTAGACCTCGTTCTAATGCCGCGAAGCAGCGGTGCCCATACCCGGTGCTCCAACCCGGTGATGTCCAGATAGACGGACAGGGGCGAGTACTCATCGAGAAAACCGACGATCTCTCTAAGGCTCCTCAGCCGCAACGTCGCGACCTCCTCGCCGCCCATAGAGACTATCGCCCGAAAGGGATGCTCGTATACTACACGTGCAAATGTTACCTCCGAGCACCGTGACTCCCACCGCGAAGTATGGTGGCTCCGCTCCTCTACTGAGGTCCCCGTAACGTACAGACTGTTCGCGGCAGGCTGTAATTGGCCGAAATCGGGATACACCGATGTGAAAATCGGTTCGTTCACGATGCAGCCTCATGGTGCAACGGTGCGTAGAACTCGGTAAACAGTTGCATCTGCTCGGGAAGGTCATCGTCTATAACCCGTCGCTGGTCGCGCAGGAGGTCCGCGATCGCTCTTCTCGGGTTGTCTGCCAAGTTGGCAAAATCGTCGTCGGAGATTTTGATCTTTCTCTTCCTCCGATGGCTAAACCCGAAAAATGCGGCAAATATAGGGTGTATCGTGTAGTCGAACTGCCTTACGTCCGTCAATTCCTGTAGCTTGCTCGCCGGATATCCCCGCAACGCCAGATGCATTATCCCGTCCCTCAGCAACCCGGTTACCATCTCGCGCCGTGATCCCGGTTCCAGATCAGCTGACAACTCGAACTGATTGACCTCGGGAGTATGCCCGATAGGGTTCTCCGACATTATCTGAAATACTCTTCCGAGACCCAGCAAGAACCGCGTTATCCTAGCTCCGCTAAGAGACAATCCCTCTAGCTCACGAAGGTACTTTTGGCCAGTAATTTGAGCTGCCTTCGTCTGATTGCTAGGCAATACCTCACTTAGCTCGGAAACTGACTCGGCGTGCAGTGAGAACGCTTGGTCTACGAGCTCTAGTAAGAACCTGATGTTGGAGGACGCCAGCTGACAATATACCGACCAACCACAATAATGTTTTCGGATTCCTCGCTTGCCCCTCCTTATGGCGAACAGATATGCGTATTTATAGTTTCCGTATTGCACGCGCCACTTAGGCTGATTCTGCAGGACGGAGTCGAGCTTTTCAGTCGGCGTGAGGCCTTCGGATTCTGCGCGCAAAAAAAGTGTATAGGCCTCAAGTGGATGCACAGATGTCAACCATCTCCTATGGTCGGGAGTCAAGGAGTCGGATGAAGAGAGATCCTTGCGTTTTTTGGAAACAACGGGTTCAACGCCAAGTAGAATGGCTTCTTCCTCGGGTGCTAAATCTGGAAACAGATCGCGCATATCACTGCGATCTGAGTGAAAAATGGAGTTGATGCGTCGAGCGCACACGGTGGCAGCGAAGCGCGAAAAATCGCCATCTAGCTGCGTGGTGATGTCAATTAGGCGGTAATCGGCGGGATGTAACAGTTGTTCGTGTTCATTGAGCGTGGATCGCTGAGTGAATCCGAACTCTCTGACGCCTACCTTGAAAGAGTAGAGCTCGCCGCAGTGCTTAATCAGTGTGTTCACAACGCGCTGCTGGTCTGGGCTGTAGTTTTCGTACTCGTCCAGCAAAAAGAAAAAGGAGGTCGGGCGAAACTGAGGAAGGTGGTTCACTGCGCGTAGCAGTTCGTCGATCGGAACAGCCTGCAGGGATAGGGGCGGCAGGTCGTTATCCGCAACGTTGTTGATCATTGCCTCAAACCGAAGTCGTGATGCCTTGAGGTGTCGGTGTGTCTCTTGGAGTGTGGAGGACGCGGGGAGATGCAGAGAGGTGGCGAACTCGCTTAGGGCATCGGGCGGGACTTGCTCGTCCTCAGGAAAACGGGCTGTGTACTACTGAAGGAACTGGAAAACTAGCTCAGAGAATTCCATGTTGACGTAGTGCGCGAACAGCTTTAGCCACTGGTCGTCGCGAAGCTCGGGACCAGCGAATGCGCGTACGCGGTTCGTGTTGACGCGGTGGTACATACCGACGAAGGGCATACGATTGCCTTCGGAGCCGGGGATAGCGTTGGGGAGCAGCGCCTGACCTTGGTAGGAAAGGCAACGAAGCGCTGTCGTCTTGCCTGTACCTCGGCCGCCGACTAGGAAACACGGATGGGATGTAATTAGCTGGGGAAAATACGAAGGCTCGGTGAATAGCTGAAAGAGCTCAGAACCCAACCACTCGGCGCGGTATCCCGAAAAGACTTCCGCTAGCTGTTTGCGAAAGTCGGTGCCTCCTTGATCGCCGTCGGGACCGCCTATGTCTTGCGAATTAGTGGCTTCCACCCGTTCTTCTCCCAATAGATAAGAGGTAAGGTAGCGTCGGGCACAGAGTGCTCGAACGCCAAGGCGAGCGCAAGGTCGTGAAATCCTCTCCAGCTATAGTCAAGGCTGTCGACGATGCCGGCGCGACGACTTACATGGTAGAGAACGTCGGCGGCGTTCTCTCGGAGGTTGGTCGGCCATAGTACGGAGTCATCTGACAACAAGCTGTAACGGCTGTCGAGCGAGTATGCTGGTCTTGTCATAAGCTGAGGACAACTGGTGTTGAGGGCGGCTAAGCCAGTCCGGGTTGCAACGAGCGGTACGTAGACGAGATGAGTGTCCGCGTGTGACACCTCAGAAAACGATGTTTCGTAGCCAGAGGCGAGTTGGTACTTTCGATGCCATGTTGCGACCATCTGGTTTCCGCTGCCGACGAAGTCGTCTACGAACATGATAGGCGTCTTAGGACTTTGCACCAGCTCGTTCAGAGCGTCACGTGGATTGGCGATTTGAGTCTGAGGTATGTTCAATACTTGTCTTGCCTTTCGCGCGAACAATAGGCCACTGTCCGTGGGATTGGGCTGCTCTCCTTCGACGTAGGTTACTTTTACGGACGAGAGGTAGCGGCGCCATAGGGCTTTGGCATTGGCGAGGGAGGTGGCTTGTGACGTCAAAGCGGCACTCATTGCGTGGACCGTTGCCCGAAAGATGGTGTCGACTATGGGATTGGATAAGTACAAGAAGACGTTGAGGATGTTTACGGCATATGGTCGTTCTGTAGGGCGGAAATTGTCAAGCCATCGATGCGGGTTGAGATGGGTACGCAGAGGCCAGATATGGATATCGGCAAGAAATTGAAGTTTGGAGAGAACCAAAGCGTCAGGGGCTCTCTGAGCGTGGAGTCGATTGGTGTCAGGTGGCATCGACGTTTATATCCAGGGATGCGAGGGCGTGCGATAGTCTGTCTAGGGTAACGAAGGGAGCTCCAGTGCCGACGTATTGCGCGCGTAGGGTCGAGAACGCGAATAGCAGTCGTTTTCTCAATTCGTGGGCGTCGGAAAGGGAGTCGGTTGCTAATGCGATGACGCAATCTGACAAGGCGACGGGCGTAACCGCACTATAAATGGCGATCTTGGTCGTGGTGAGATGACCGACGCGAGGGATCAGGACGGCTGGTCCAGCAATAGCGCGTTTTGCACTCATAGCTCGACGACCATTGAGGATAACCTTGGCGTCGCGCAGATCAGTGGAGTGGACCAGTGTGGGTCCGGTGGACTGGTTTCGTAGTCGGAATAGCGGTTGACATCCTCTTGTCAAGTGAACATGAATGCGTCGCCTTGTTAGCGTTGATGGTGCAGTCTGAGAGTGTGGAGTCGGGGGTTTATTATTGGGGGAAAGGCGTACAATAGCGGTGGTTGCCGACGATCGTGGAAAGGCGCCAGGTTTTGGAGTTGCGACGACGGACACGCTGTAGCGACGATTAATGTAATCCCAAGCAGCACGATCTTTTTCGCTATGAAGGACGCCTGCGGGGAGGAGGGCCAAGGCGGATCCAGAAGGGTGAAGGTAAGCAAGCGAAGTGACGATGAAGAACATAGCTGTGCTGGACGGGACGGGACCGGCCTCGGTAGTGGCAATGGACTTAGCACCGCCGCGGCAGCTAAATGGAGGATTCAGTAACAGCAGAGAAACCCGGTGACGAAGGCGTCTCAGCACCGTCGAGTTGGCTCGGGAGTACGGGTTGGTGAGGTCGCAGCGGCCAACGTGCCAACCGGGGCGTAGGCGGCGTAAACGTTGTACAGATTGGCGGTCGATGTCTACAGCAGCGTAATCGGCGGTTGGCCAAGTGGCGTAAGCCTCGAGCAAGAGGTCGCCGCCTCCCGCGCATAGGTCGGCGACAAGGGAGGGGCGGAGATCTGGCGCGGAGGCTACGAGCTGACGTGCCAATAGACGGGGGGTATAGTGAGTGTCCATCTATGTCTGCCGGGGAAACACGAGACCGATTGTGGCGTATGATGGTCGACACGGGAAGTGAAGGCAAGGGTGTGGTGTTGGGGAGCGGTGCCGGATCCCCAGTGACGGTGGTATTGGGGCGTGATGATGATGCGGGCTAACTCGTGATCACCGAGGAGTTCGACAAGCCGGCCGGCAGGACGCCGGTCGTCACTGCGCCGGTGACGCCGTTCCCGGAAGAAGGGGCCGGGGAGGCCGAGGTGGTCGGCGGGATCCGCGAGCGGCTCGGCCGCAACCCCTACGCCGTCGACCGGGACTTCGGCAACTCCTACTCGGGCATCCCGCACCCGATCACGCACCAGCTCGACGAGCTGATGCGCAGCACGTACTTCGCCGAGTGGGCGGCCGATCAGCAGCCCGGCACGGTGGCGCTCGATCGCGAGGCGGTGCGCATGGTGGCGTCGCTGCTCGGTGAGCCTGCGGGAGCGGGTTTCATCACCACCGGCGGCACGGAGTCGAACCTGGCGTCGATGCGGCTGGCGCGGGCGCACGGCGGACAGGCACGGCCGCAGATCGTGGCGCCGGTCACCATGCACTTCAGCTTCCGGATGGGCGCGGAGCTGATGGGGATCGAGCTGGCCGAGGTGGACGTGGACCGGCAGGGCTTCGTGCCGCGCATCGAGGACGTCGAGCGGGCGATCACGCCGCGCACCGTCGGGCTGGTCTGCTCGGCGCCGGCAGGCGGCTTCGGCACCATCGAGCCGGTGGAGGCGTTCGCCGATCTCGCGCAGCGCAAGGGCCTGTGGCTGCACGTGGACGCCGCGTTCGGTGGCTTCATGCTGCCGTTCAAGCGCGATCTCGGCCACCCGGTCGAGCCGTTCGACTTCACGCTGCCGGGGGTGACGTCGATGATGACCGACGGCCACAAGCTGGGTCTGATGCCGATCTCCACCGGCTTCTTCATCGTCCGCGACCCGTCGCTGTTCAACGCCATCCCCACCGAGTCGACGCTCATCCACACCACGTCGTCGACGAAGCCGGGCAGCCGCGCGGCCGGCGCCTGGGCGGTGATGAAGCACCTGGGACGCGCCGGCTACCGCCGGTCGACCGCCCACCTGATCGACCTCGTGAGCGTGCTGGCCGACGGCATCGGCCGCATCGCAGACTTCCGCCTGCTGGCCTCGCCCGCGGTGTCGGTGATCGCCTTCACGTCCGCGGCGATCGACCTGGCCGACGTGCATCGGCGGATGGCCGCCGGCGGATGGGGGCAGGGTACGGCGAGCTGCGCGGCATGCCTTTCATCCGGCTCTCCGTGCACCCGTCGCGCGACCGCGAGAGCGCGGCGGGCTTCCTGCGCGCGCTGGCGGAAGCGGCGCGCGGCGCCCGGCGGCGATGACGCTCGTCGGCTACAGCGACCGGCCCGGCGCCGCTCCGGGAGAGCGCATCCGGTTCATGGTGAGCTGTGAGCAGCCCGCCTACGACGTGCGGCTGGTCAGGCTCATCCACGGCGACACCAACCCCGGCGGCCCCGGTTTCAAGCAGCGCGTGGTGCCGTCCGCGATCGACGGCCGCAGGCCGGGCAAGCGCGAGACGATCCGCAGCGGCTCCTGCGTCGACATCGCGCTGGACGGCGTCGGCGTCGATCTGAGCCGGGAGGTGAGCTTCTGCGCCTTCGTGCAGGCGACCGATCCGGCGGCCGGGACGCCGCAGGTGATCGCCGGCCAGGGCACGCCGGTGGACGGCACGGGATGGGCGCTCGCGCTTTCCGCCGAGGGCGACCTGCAGGTCATCGGCGCGGGGCAGGTGGTCGCCCGGCTGGGTCCGATGAGGCGCTGGGCGTGGTACCTGCTGGCCCTGTCGCTGAGGATCCGGGAGGACGGGGCGGACGCAACCGGGACCGCGTGGCGCCGGCCGGTACGTGCCTGGCCCGACGATCCGCCGGCCGAAGTGGCGTTCGCGGCGGGCTCCATCCTGCCGGCTCCGGGCGCCGCGCTGATGCTCGCCGGAGCGCGCGATGCGGCCGGCGGTCACGCCCACCACTTCGACGGCCGCATCGACCGCCCGCGGCTGCTGGCCGGAACGGTGACCGGGGAGCGGCTGCGGGCGTGGGCCGACCGCCCGGACGACCTCACCACGCTCGCCGAGGCCGGCGAGCTGGCCGGCGCGTGGGACTTCTCGCGCGACGTCGACACCGCCCTGGCGCGGGACGTGTCCGGCAACGGCCGGCACGGGCGCGTGGTCAACCTGCCGGCGCGCGCGGTGACCGGCCACAACTTCCGCGGCGAGGAGACCTGCTTCCGGCTCGCCCCGGAGCAGTACGGCGCCATCCACTTCCACCGCGACGACCTGGAGGATGCCGGCTGGGCGGAGGACTTCGCCCTGCAGGTCCCGGACGATCTGCCGAGCGGCGTCTACGCGGCGTGGCTGACCACCCCGGACGGGCGCCACGAGGAGCATGTGCCGTTCGTGGTCCGGCCGCCGCGGGGGCGCCGCACCTCTCGCATCGCGGTGCTGATGTCGACCGTCACCTATCAGTGCTACAGCAACTACACCGACCTGGGCCCCGGGGCGTGGCGGGAGGGCGCGGACCCTGCCTGGACCTCGAACGCCCCGTTCGCCGATCCTTCCCTGTCCCGAGACGTCTACCGCTACATCGACGACAACGCGCTGTACGGGCCGTACGACCGGCACCCCGATGGCTCCGGCGTCATGTACGGCTCCTGGCTGAAGCCCAACCTCACCATGCGCCCGAAGTTCCGTTACCGCCCGATGGCCGTGCCGCCGCGCTTTCCGGCCGACCTCTACCTGGTGGACTGGCTGGACGCCAGGGGAATCGAGGCCGACTTCCTGACCGACCACGACCTGCACGCCGAGGGGTCCGCGCTGCTGGACGGCTACCGCGTGGTGATCTCCAGCTCCCATCACGAATACTGGACCGGGCCGATGCTCGATGCGCTGGGGGCGTACCTGGACGCCGGCGGCCGCTTCATGTACCTGTCCGGCAACGGCCTGTACGGCGTGGCCAGCATCGATCCCAATCGTCCGCACGTGCTGGAAGTGCGGCGCTGGGGGACGAGCTGGGCCGTTCGAGGTGCACCCGGCCGAGCGCTACCACAGCACCACCGGCGAGCCGGGCGGCACCTGGCGCAACCGGGGCCGGCCGCCCAACCTGCTGGTCGGCGTCGGCACCGCCGGCGCCGAGTTCGGAGCCGGAGTCCCGTTCCACCGCGTGCCGGCAAGCCGCGATCCGCGGGTGGCGTTCATCTTCGACGGCGTGGGCGAAGACGAGCCGATCGGCGACTTCCCCAATCTGCAGGTCCGGCACGGCGCCGCCGGGTACGAGTTCGACCGCGTGGAGGCCGAGCTCGGCTCCCCGCCCGGCACGCTGCTGCTGGCATCGTCGGTCGGCTTCGACACCGCGCTGGCCAACCCCATGATCGACGAGCGGCTCTGGTTCATGGCCGGCCGCGACGGCGCCAGGCCGGACGACCCGCAACGGCCGGACTCGCCGCACCGCTTCGTGCGCGCCGACATGGCCTACCTGGAGTACCCGAACGGCGGAGCGGTGTTCTCTGCCGGCGCCATCTGCTGGCGGGGCGCCCTCTCCTGGAACGGCTACGACAACAACGTCTCCCGCATCACGGAGAACGTCCTGCGGGCGTTCGCGACCTGATCAGGCTCGCGCCGTGGTACGCTGACGCTGATGTGCATATCATCCATGCACTGATGTGCTGATACGACATCGGATCCGCGAGGAGGAGCGATTGGTACGATTCAAAGCCGAACACGAAGTGAAGGCGCACGATCCGGAGCGAACGGGCACCGGGTGGCAGTTGGCGTTTCAATGGGGTGTATACGTAAACCAGGACGACGGGTCTCGCTCCCACGGCTACCGGTTCATTTGGCGGCAGCCCGACGGGAAGCTGCAACCGGCCAGGGGACAGGCTCGACTCCTCTCACTGAGCCTGATCAGGGAACTGCTGGCAGAGGCGGAGTCCGAGGGCTGGGGCGGGTTCGACGCGGCGCGGATCGACGCTCCCGATCGGGTGCGGCGTACTGACGCCACGCGCCGCGCGGTCCAGGCTCTCGCAGCTCGTGGTGCCCTGCACTGGAACGGAGGCCGGCCGGCGGGAGTCACGGGCGTACCGGTACGGGGGCGCCCCGTGTCGGAGACGATCGTCAGGGATCGTCGATGATTCTCTATCTCGACACCAGTAGTCTGGTGAAGCTATACGTCCACGAGACGCACAGTGAGGCGGTGCATGGATGGGCGCAGCAGACGGACGTGTTTGCCACGTCTCGCGTGGCGTATCCTGAGATGCTCGCTGCGCTGGCCCGTC
The DNA here is from genome assembly GCA_965208175.1 of Spirochaetia bacterium. Taxonomy (GTDB): domain Bacteria; phylum Spirochaetota; class Spirochaetia; order SZUA-6; family Bin103; genus CATQHW01. The sequence goes on from CBDBOG010000004.1 coordinate 618,549, forward strand.
GCCGGCGTGAAGGCGACTTCGACGCTGAGAGCTTTCAATTGGTGACAGGCGCATTCAAGCAGCAATGGCTGGACTTCGCCATCATCGAGCTCGATGAGAAGTTCGCCGGCGAATTGGCGATCGCGCATGCCTTGCGTGGATTCGATGCTGTCCATCTGGCGGCCGCGCTGGAACTGCGCCGGCAGGCCGAAGGCATCATCGTTGCATTCACTGCATTCGATGAGCGGCTTGCACACGCGGCCGGGGCCGAAGGTCTGCAGGTGTTGGAGGCATGAGGTACGGACATGACCGCACTTGCTGAAAGACGGGTCGGGTTCTTCCGGCGCGAGGACTCTACCTGATGGTGCGGCTACGGCAACAACGTCTCCCGCATCACCGAGAACGTGCTGCGCGCGTTCTCGACCTGACCGGTCCGCCGTCAGATCGAGTGTCCGCCCATCGCCGCGCTCAGCTCGGAAGTCCGCAGGATCAGCATGAGCGGCTCACGGTCCGAGAATCGCGTGAAGCCGTGGCGCCGATAGAACCTCGCCACCTGCTCGTCGAGCGCCTGAACGACGATGGCCCGTGCTCCGATCACGCCCGCCGCGGCCAAGGTTCTCCTGCCGGCATCGAACAGCAGGTCCGATCCCAGCCCTCTGCCCTGGTAGCCCAAGTCCACCGCCAGTTGTCCGAGCAGGATCACCGGGATCGGTTCAGGCATGCTTCTGCCCACGCGTGAAGAGACTCGCCGCCGTTCCACCGAGCTGGCGGCGAGGCTGTAGAAGGCGATCACGCGGTCCTGCGCGCAGACGACGTACGTCCGCGCGCCACCCTTCGACTCGTTCAACCGGGCCTTGCGTTGCAGCCAGGCATTGACGCCCGGCACCCCGCAGTCGAAGCGGGACACGTCGTGCCGCGCGGCAAGTGCTTCCGGAGCGGCTATCGCTCCCACAACGGTCGGCGCGTGACCAAGTCCCTCAGGCGATCGTTCGGTTCGACCGGTGCATCCAACGCCGCCACGAAGGCATCGTACGCCTCATCGTCAAGCGCGATGACCGGGCGATCGCTCAACGCTTCGATCGCCGCCGCTTCGCTCGACCGGAGCACGAATTCCGTACGTGTCACGCCGCGAATTGCGGCGGCCCGGTCTATGAGAGCCAGGCGCTCGTCTTTCATCCTGAAGTTCACTTGTCCCATTGTGGTCAATTCCTGGAAAGCGAGGATAAGATGATCCCACAGGTTGTGTACCGATTGTATAGACATGAGGTCAAGTGAGGAGTGGACGTGAGCGCACTCACCGAGCGTCAAGTCGAGTTCTTCCGGCGCGAGGGCTACGTGATGGTGCCGGACGTCTTCGCGGCGGCCGACCTGGAGCCGTTGCGCGACGAGTTCACGGAGGTCATTCACCAGACCGCCGTCGAGCTGCAGGCCGCGGGCAAGCTGTCGCGGCTGTACGAGGAGGAGCCGTTCGAGCGGCGCCTGTCCCGCATCTACGCGGAGACCGACGAGATCCTGGGGCCGATCATCGGCCGGGGCGGCGGCGGGCACAGCGGGCCGGCGCTGTTCGCGGTCATCACGCATCCTCGCCTGCTGGGGGTGGTGGAGTCCCTCATCGGTCCGGAAATCGTCGCCTCCTCCGTCTACCGGGTCCGTCCGAAGATTCCGGGCATGGCGCGCGGCGTGGTGCCGTGGCACCAGGACTCCGGCTACTTCAACCCGCACTGCGACCGGGACCTGATCGTGACCTGCTGGATCCCGCTGGTGGACGCCACCGTCGAGAACGGCTGCCTGGAAGTGCTGCCGCGCGCCCACCGGCAGGGCGTGGTGCGGCACTACACGGAGGGCCCGAACGGCTACCTGGCGATCGATGACGGGGACCTGCCGCAGGCCGGCACGCCGGTCGCGGTGCCGGTGCCGCTCGGCGGCGTCCTGCTGCTGACCAACGTCACGCCGCACAGCTCGACGCCCAATTACACCGACGTGGTGCGCTGGAGCCTGGACCTGCGCTACCAGCACGCCGGCGTGCCCAACAACGTCGGCGAGGCGCCGCAGGACTTCACCTGGGAGCGGCCCGACGCCGAGATCGCCTGCTACCCGCCGGAGGCGGACTTCGTCGTGCAGAGCGCCCGCGACCCCGAGTCGGTCGTGCGCTCCGCGGCGGAGTTCAACCGCATCCGCCAGCGCTACGAGCGAATGCGCCCGCCCGGCCCGGAGCGGGGCTGGATCCCGTACGACCAGCGTCCGGGAGCATCCTGATCGACAAGGTCGAGGTGCCGCCGCCGAGCGGCGTCTTCGCGCAACCGTGGTCGCTGAAGAAGATCATCGGGCTGCTGGCCGTGTTCGGCCCGGCGGCGATCGTGGCGTCGGTGAGCATCGGCGCCGGCGAGACCATCGTCGTCGTGCGCGCTGGCGCCTGGGCGCGCTACGGGCTGTTGTGGCTGGTTCTCCTGAGCTGCGTGGTGAAGGGGATCTTCGTCACCTACCTGCTCGGCCGCTACACGGCAGTGAGCGGCGAGCACATCGGTCACCGCTTGGTGCGGCTGCCCGGCCCGCGTGGCTGGCTGCTGCTCGCGATCGGGGCGATGGAGATGATCGGCGCTCCGCTCGCCTGGGTGCCGATCGCCAAGCCCGTCGGGGACCTGTTCCACTTCTTCCTCCAGGACGTGCTGCCGGCGGCTGTCCCCGAGTTGACGTACGAGAATCTCATCACCTGCGGCTTCATCGCCCTGGCCCTGGCGTTCGGCCTGCGCCTGTCCTTCGAGAAACTGGAGAAGCAGCAACTGGTCATCTGCAGCATCCTGGTGCTCGGGACCATCGCCGGCACCCTGATGGTGCGTCCCGACTTCCGCGAGGCGCTCATCGGCAGCCTGAGCTTCGGACGGCTGCCCGAGTTCCCGGAGTGGGCGCCGCGCGATGCGGTGCAGAACCCGCTGCTGACCATGGCGACCGCGTTCGCCTACGTGGGCGGCACCGCGATGGGCTACGTCGTGTACGCCAACTGGGTCGGCATCCACCGCTGGGGCATGACCGGGCACAAGGACATCGAGGCGATTCGCCGCCACGCGTTCACCCGCGACCGGATCGACTATCTGCCCGACGACCCGCAGCAGGTGGCGCGCATGCGCAGGATCGTCGCGCCGCTGCGGTGGGACGTCGGCATGGGCGCGGTCGTCCTGTTCATCGTGACGGGCGCGTTCATGATCTCCGGCGCCGCCGTGCTGTACCCGCTGCAGAGCCAGTTCGCCGGCTGGAGCCTGCTCACCGAGCAGCGCCACGTCTGGAGCGCCATTCACGGATCGCTGATCTGGGTCTACTACGTCTGCATCGTCGCCGCGCTGTGGGGGACGCTGCAGGCGTTTCCCGAGATCTACTCGCGCGTGCTGCAGGAGTTCTTCCAGGCGATCTGGCCCGACCGGCCGTGGGACTACGCCCGGATCCGGCGGTACGTCAGCGCGTACCTGCTGGTCACGACCTTCGTGATCGTCTGGCTCAACATCCCGTTCGACATCCTCACGCAGGTGGCGGGGTTCGTGCTGGCCAACCTGTCGATCGCCCTCATGATGCTCGGCGCGCTCTACCTGAACTTCAAGCTGCCGGGCGCCTACCGGACGCGCCCTCCGATGCTGGTCGGCGCGATCATCTCGGCGGCGATCCTGGTCGTCTTCGCGGGGATCAGCGGTTGGGGACTGGCGGGCAAGCTGCTCGGAATCTGACGGAGGGGGTCAGCGGCGCCGGCTACCGCTCGTGCGCGACGTGGCGGCGCAGGCGCCGCTCCAGGATCGACAGGCCGATGGTCATCACCAGGTAGAGGAAGGCGACGGTGTTGTAGGTCTCGAAGAAGCGGAACGAGGAGGCCGAGTACACCTTGGCCTGCTGGGTGATGTCCCCCACGCCCAGCACGGAGACCAGGGCCGAGTCCTTGATCATGGCCACGAAGTCGTTGCCCAGCGGCGGCAGCACCGTGCGCGCCGCCTGTGGCAGCACGACGTGCAGCATCGCCTGCCGCCGGCTCATGCCCAGCGACAGCGCCGCCTCCAACTGCCCGCGCGGCACCGCCTCGATGCCGGCACGGAAGATCTCGGCCAGGAAGGCGCTGTAGCCGATGGTGAGGGCAATGATCGCCCGCCAGACGAAGTCGACGCGCCGGACGCTCAACGGCTCCATCCAGCCGGCGGCGATCAGCGGCTCGGCCAGCCGGTTGATCAGCACCACCGCCGCCGGCGCCGCCACGAAGGCGACGTAGTAGAGGATGACCAGCATCGGTACCCCGCGCACCACCTCGATGTAGACGCTCGCCGCCTCGCGCAGCACCCGACGGTGGGAGGCGCGCATCAGCCCGAACAGCAGGCCCACGGCCGCCGCCGCGACGTAGGCGATCACCGACACGTACAGCGTGGTGACGATCCCGCGGCTGACCGCGCGGAAGATGATCCGGTAGTCCTCCTCCCGCACCACCGACCAGACCGCCAGCACGCCCAGCAGCATGATCGCCAGCAGCCAGTAGGGCAGGCGGGAGAGGGACGCGACCGGCAACAGGTGCCGCCGCGACGTGCCGGCGGCGCCCCTGTTCACGGCAGCAGGTCGAGAGTCCGACCGGCCTCTACGGGCTGTACTCGAAGAACCACTTGACGCTCAGCGCCTCCAGGAAGCCCTCCTCGGCAAGCTCCCGGATCGCCTCGTCGAACGGCTCGCGCAGGTCGGAGCCGGGCGTGAAGATGAAGCCGAAGTCCTCCGTGCCCAGCGCCTCGCCGACGGTCTTGAGGGCGTCGGGGTTGGCGCCGATGTAGCCGCGGCTGCTCGCCGCGTCCATGAGCACCAGGTCCACGTCGCCGATGATCAGCGCCTGCACCGCGGCGCCGAAGGTGTCGAACAGCTTGATGCGCGGGTTGTCCTCGTTCCCGTCCAGGATGTCGTAGACGGCCACGTAGAAGTTGGTGGTGCCGGCCTGCGAGCCGATCAGCAGATCCTCGTCGGCGGCGACCTCCCCCGGCGTGGTGAAGCGCTCCTCGTCCGCGCGCACCAGCATGAACTGCTGCGAGGTGAGGTAGGGGATGGAGAAGTCCACCCGCTCGGCGCGCTCCTCGGTAATGGTGATGCCGTCCATGCCACGTCGAACTGGCCGTTGCGCACCGCCTCGATCATCGCGTCCCAGGCGGTCACCTGCCAGTCGACGGCGCAATTGAGCCGCCGGCAGATCTCGTTGACAGCGTCGTACTCCCAGCCGACCGCTTCGCCGGTCCGGGGATCGACGAAGTTCAGGGGCACGTAGTCGTTGCCGGTCACGGCGACCACGGTGCGCCCGCCCAGATCCGGCAGGCCGAATGCCGCCTGCGTTGCCAGCAGCACCAAAGCCGCTGCGAACCATCGCACGAGTGTGTGTCTCATCTCGCCTTCGAGTGTTCCGGTTGTTCGGCGCAGGGCAACCTCGGACTGCGGCTCCGCGCTTTGACGCCTCCAGGGAGCCGCGCTACCGTCGCGCGCATGGCTGTCTACCGGGGAGTACGTTCGCGAGCCGCGTTCCGGGCGCTGACCATGCTTCCGGTGACGCTGGCGCTGCTGAGCTGTGGGGAGACCGCGGGCGGGCAAGGGACCGGATCGCCGCCCCAGCTCTACGGGCCGACCGGCAGCCTGATACCGACCGCCCCCGCCGTGCCGGACGGAGCGGTCTCGGCCGAGGTCGCCGAAGGCCTGGAGGCGCTGTTCGACCGCACGGTCCCCGGTGGGCCGATCGAGGCGATCGACCGGTTGGGCGCCGCCGGCGACCCCCGCGTGCTGTGGCTGCTGACCGACCTGTTCCCGTTCTCGAACCGGGACATGCTGACGGCGGTCCGGGCCGCCTTTGTGGCGCTCACCGAAACCGAGCTCGCGCCCGAGGACGACGGACGCCTGACGATGATCAACCGCCTGATCGCCTGGGATCTGCCGGCCTTTCCCGGCTATCGCGAGTACAAGTGGCGGCTGTTCCGGTTCATCGAGCCCCTGTGGGAGCCGTTCTTCACCGACGAGGACTCGATCGTAGACTGGCGGCTGGTCGGCTGGGGCGGCGTGGCGATCGACGAGCGCCTGCACGCCACGCCGGAGGCCCGCTGCCTGCGCGGCTGCATCCCCGCGATCGACGATCCGGCCGTCACCTCCGCGTCCGGCGGCGACTGGTATCCGGACGAGCGGCTGGTGTTCGGCCTGGTCATCAACGGCGAGGCGCGCGCCTACCCGAAGAACATGATGGAAGTGCACGAGATGGTGAACGACACGCTCGGCGGCCGGCGCTTCGGCATGCCGTACTGCACGCTGTGCGGGTCCGCGCAGGCGTACTTCACCGACGACGTGGAAGGCTTCAGTCCCGTGCTGCGCACCTCCGGTCTGCTGTCACGCTCGAACAAGTTCATGTACGACCGCAGCACGTGGTCGGCAGTCGACACCTTCACCGGCCAGGCGCTGTCCGGCCCGCTGTACGACGCCGGCGTGGTGTTGACGCCGGTGGCGGTGGTCACTTCCACCTGGGGCGACTGGAAGCGCCGGCACCCGGAGACGACGATCCTGGACCGGTTTCGCGCCTATCCGCTGGACCCGCTCCGGGGCCGTGACGACCATGGCCCGATCTTCCCGGTCGGCGACGTCGACCAGCGCCTGCCCATCCAGGAGCGGGTGCTCGGCGTGGCAGGCCCGGACGGTCCGATCGCCTTCCCGGTGGCGCCGGCGGTGATCGCGTTGAAGGAGGGCGTGGCGGTGGAGATGGGCGGCGTCCGCCTGGAGCTGGACGGCAGCGGGCTGCGTGCCTTCATCGGCGAGCGGGACGCCGCCGCGCACGAGGCGTTCTGGTTCGCCTGGAGCCAGTTCAAGCCGGACACGCGGATCTGGGAGCGTGGCGGGCCGCCGCGCTAGCGGCGGGCCAGACACGGTCCCAGGGAGGTTGGGGATGGGGGCACAAGCGAGCCCGGAGGGCTCGGTTTTGCCGGCGCTGGGAGCGTGACGGATAGCCGCGGCATCTATGCCCGGCTCGGGGTTCGGACCTACGTCGACCTGACGGCCACCGAGTCCATCCACGGCGGCGCGCCCATGCTGCCGGAGGTGCGGCGGGCGATGGCAGAAGCGGCCGACGGCTCGGTGGTCATCGACGAGCTCATGACGCGGGCCGGCGAGCGGATCGCCGGGCTGCTGGGCGTTCCCTCGGCGCTGGTCACCAGCGGCGCGGCGGGCGCGCTCACCGCGGCCACCTGCGCGTGCGTGGCCGGCGGCGACCCCGAGCGGGCCGTGCAGCTTCTCGATCTCGACGGTATGCGCGACGAGGTGGTCATGCCTTTGCAGTCACGCACCGTGTTCGACCAGACCATCCGCGCGGTCGGCGTGCGGCTGGTCCCGGTGGACTCCGCAGCCCAGTTGCGCGCGGCGGTCGGCCCGCGCACCGCGCTCGTGGCGATGTGGGCCGGCGCGGCTGCCGCCCAGTCCGTGACGGTGGAGGACCTGGCCGCTGCCGGCCGGCAGCATGGGGCGCCGGTGGTGATCGACGCGGCGGCCGAGCTGCCGGCGGTGCCGAACCGCTGGCTGGCCGCCGGCGCCGACCTGGTCTGCTACTCGGGCGGCAAGGTCCTGCAGGGACCGCAGGGCGCGGGACTCCTGCTGGGCCGCGAGGACCTCGTGCAGGCCGCGTGGATGCACTGCGCCCCGCACGGGACCTTCGGCCGCATGATGAAGGTCAGCAAGGAGGAGATCGCCGGCATGCTGGCGGCGGTCGAGCACCTGGCTGACGGCCGCGACCTGGACGCGGAATTCGGGCGCTGGCGCGGATGGTACCGGCGGATCGCGGACGCCCTCGCCCCGGTCGGGGGCGTGCGCACGGAGGTGCGGGAGTCGGGAGGCCGCAGTCCGTATCCGATCCTGATGGTCTCCTGGGATCCCGACCAGGTGCCGCTGGCCGCCGGACAGGTCGGAGCGGCCCTGCGCGCCGGCTCGCCGCCGATCCTGTCGCATGCCGAGGGTGACGGCTGTGAGTTCATGGTCCGGCCGGTGTCGATGGTCGAAGGGGACGCGGAGGTGGCCGCCCGCCGGCTGGTGGAGATCCTCGGCGGCGCAACCGAGCCGCGTCCGGTCGACCCGCCGGCGGGCGGCGTCGACGGCGAGTGGGAGGTGGACGTCCGCTTCGTCTCGGGCTGCGCCCGGCACCGGTTCAGCCTGACGGGCGCGACCGGCGGAAACCGTATCCGCGGCCGGCACCGCGGGACGCGGGCGGCCGGCGAACTGTCCGGCCGGGTCGACGGCTACGCGGTGATGCTCGACAGCGTGCTTGCCACCGAGGGCGCCCGGCTGACGTATCGCTTCGAGGGCACCTTCGACGCGGTCGCAGGGACCATGGCCGGCACGCTCAGGCTGGGAGAGCAGCTCGTGGACGGCTTCGGCGCGGGCAGCGTGACCTGGACGGCGCGGCGTGCGGCCTCAGGTCCGTGACCAGCGGCTGGGGGCCATCCCCGGCGCGTTGTCAGCCATGCCCTCGGGCTTGTTGCCCACCGCGAAGTCGAACTCGCGGGCGTTCGAGTCGCTGAAGTAGGGCCGCACCGACGCGGGGAGCGTGGCCAGCTCATCCTCGGTGGCCATGGGAACCTCGGCGATCGGTCCCGCCCAGGCCGGCCGGTAGGCGATCGCGACCATGCGCCGCGCCCGCGTGCCGGTGTTGGGCAGCGTGCCGTGGAACGTGCGGTGGTTGAGGAACAGCGCGGAGCCCGCCCGGCACGGGACCACCACCTGCTCCGGATGAGTGGTGTAGCGCTTGTACGGGTGGGCATCGGCGTGCATGCACACGTGCGAACGCGGGATCACCCGGAACGGCGACACGTCCATGGTCAGGTCGTCCAGGTAGTAGAGGACGCGCACCGTGATCGGGCAGCTCCCCTCGTAGCCGAAGATCGTGGAGCCGTACGGCTGGCCGTCGGTGTGCAGGCTGATCCCCGGAGTGCCGGGCTCGGAACAGTCGTAGGTGACGTTGTGCAGGCACAGGATTCGGTCGCCGAACAGACGCTCCAGCAGGCCCAGCGTCGGCCGATGGGTCACCAGCTCGGCCAGGACGGGGCTGCGCAGGTGCACCCGGCTGCAGCCGCGTTGCCGTTCGCTGTAGTCCCGGCCTTCCGTGGGCAGCGTGTCGGTCTCGGCGCGCAGCGTCTCCAGGTGCTCCGGGGAGAGGATGTCGGGGACGATCAGGTAGCCCTCCAGCTCGATCTGCCGGATGCGCTCCCCCTCGCTCAGGGCGGACCAGTCGCGGTCGTCGACGTTCAGACCGTTCCACGTGTGCATGACGCCTCAACGTAGATCGGCGGACCCTGCCCCGGCAAGGCGGCCGCTGCCGGTCCGGTCCGGCGGGATGGTGGAATCGGGCGGCCGTTTGGGCTATCTTTCCGCGTGGTGGCAGAGAACCCGACCCGGAGGGTCGATCTCCCGCAACACGGTTCGGCCGCTTCCGCCGCAACCGCATCCCGAGGGATCGGCAATGGAACGGAGCCGCCGGCTGCGTCGCGCCCCGTCGATCCCGGGGTCGCGCACGGCCGCAATGGCGGGGAGGCCTCCGATGTCGAGCTCCGCGAGTGGGTGGAGTCGCTCGACTACGTCTACCGGACCGGCGGCGCCGAGCGGCTGCACGAGGTGCTGCGCACCCTGCACCGTTACGCGAAAGCGGTCGACGCGGATCTGCCGTTCACGGCCAACACCCCTTACGTCAACACCATCCCGCCGGACCGGGAGCCGCCGTATCCCGGCGACCGCGCCGTCGAGCGGCGCAACAAGAGCATCATCCGCTGGAACGCCATGGCGATGGTGGTCCGTGCCAACAAGAGCGACGACGGCATCGGCGGCCACATCAGCACCTTCGCGTCGGCTGCCACGCTGATCGAGGTGGCGCAGAACCACTTCCTGCGCGGGCCGGACAGCCCGCAAGGCGGCGACCAGGTCTACTTCCAGGGCCATGCCGCGCCCGGCATGTACGCGCGGGCGTTTCTGGAGGGCCGCCTGAGTGAGGAGCATCTCACCAACTTCCGGCGCGAGCTGGCTCCGGGCGGCGGCCTGTCGTCCTACCCGCACCCGTGGCTGATGCCGGACTTCTGGTCGTTTCCGACCGTCTCCATGGGGCTGAGCCCGATCCAGGCGATCTACCAGGCGCGCTTCAACCGCTACCTGCAGGACCGCGGCATCAAGCAGACCGACCGGCAGAAGGTGTGGGCCTTCCTGGGCGACGGCGAGATGGACGAACCGGAGTCCATGGGCTCGATCACGCTGGCGGCGCGCGAGCGGCTGGACAACCTGATCTTCGTGGTCAACTGCAACCTGCAGCGGCTCGACGGGCCGGTGCGCGGCAACGGCAAGATCATCCAGGAGCTGGAGGCCGCCTTCCGCGGCGCCGGCTGGAACGTGATCAAGGTGATCTGGGGCTCCGACTGGGACCCGCTGCTGGCCGCCGACCCCCACGGGCTGCTGCGCCGGCGCATGGAGGAGACCGTCGACGGCCAGTACCAGAAGTACACTGTCGAGCCGGGCTCCTACATCCGCGAGGACTTCTTCGGGACCGACCCGCGCCTGCTGGAGCTGGTGAAGGACTACTCGGACGACGAGCTGCGCAAGCTGTACCGGGGCGGCCACGATCCGGCCAAGGTGCACGCGGCGTTCAGGGCGGCCGTCGAACACACCGGTGCGCCGACCGTGATCCTGGCCAAGACGATCAAGGGCTACGGCCTGGGAGAGGCGGGCGAAGGCAAGAACATCACCCACCAGCAGAAGAAGCTGAACCAGGACGAGCTGGTCGCCTTCCGCTCGCGCTTCGACATCCCGATCTCCGACGAGGAAGCGGCCGCGGCGACCTTCTATCTGCCCGACGAGCACGGCGGCCAGCGCACCTATCTGCGCGCCCGGCGCCAGGAGCTGGGCGGCTACCTGCCCGCGCGCGCCGCGCGCGCGGCACCGCTCACGGCGCCGCCCGTGGAGCTGTTCGCCGAGTTCCTGCACGGCACCGACGGCCGCGAGGCGTCGAGCACCATGGCATTCGTGCGCATCCTCACCAAGCTGCTGCGCGACAAGGAGATCGGGCCGCTGGTCGTTCCCATCGTCCCGGACGAGGCGCGCACCTTCGGCATGGAGCCGCTGTTCCGGCAGGTGGGCATCTACTCGAGCGTCGGGCAGCTCTACGAGCCGGTGGACCGGGAGAACCTGCTCTACTACAAGGAGGCCAAGGACGGCCAGGTGCTGGAGGAAGGCATCACCGAGGCGGGATCGTTCTCGTCCTTCATCGCCGCCGGCAACGCCTACGCCACGCACGGGGTGAATACCATCCCCTTCTTCATCTACTACTCGATGTTCGGCTTCCAGCGGATCGGCGACCTGATCTGGGCGGCTGCCGACATGCGCTGCAAGGGCTTCTTTCTGGGCGGCACCTCCGGCCGCACGACCCTCAACGGCGAGGGCCTGCAGCACCAGGACGGCCACAGCCACGTCGCCGCGCTGGCGGTGCCGACGCTGCGCTCGTACGACCCCACCTACGCGTACGAGCTGGCGGTGATCATCGAGGACGGCATCCGGCGCATGTACGTAGACCAGGAGGAGGGCTTCTACTACCTCACGGTCATGAACGAGAACTACCCGATGCCGCCGATCCCGGAACCCGTGGAGGACACGCGCGAGGGCATCCTGCGCGGCCTGTACCGGTTCAGCGCCGGCGACTCGGACGCGAAGCTGCCCAAGGCGCACCTGCTCGGCTCGGGCGCCATCCTCAACGAGGCGGTGCAGGCGGCGGCGCTCCTCGCGGACCTGGGCGTCTCCACCGACGTGTGGAGCGTCACCAGCTACCAGCAGCTCTACCGGGACATCGCGGAGACTGAGCGGCACAACGTGCTGCATCCGGGACGGAAGCCGCGGCAGTCGTACGTGGCGCGCGCCTTCGCCGGCGAGCGCGGCGTGTTCGTCGCCGCCACCGATTACCTGCGCGTGCTGCCGGCGCTCATCACCGACCATCTGCCGGGGCCGGTGGCCCGGCTCGGAACCGACGGCTTCGGGCGCAGCGACACCCGCGCCGGCCTGCGGGACCACTTCGAGGTGAGTGCCCGCTATATCGCACTCGCGGCGCTGCAACGACTGTCTGTCGAGGGGGCGATCGACGAGCGCGCGCTGAAGCGCGGCATCCGGCGGCTCGACGTCGATCCCGACAAGCGCAACCCGTTGTCCGCCTGAGATGGATCGGTGAGATGGCGATAGAGATCAAGTTGCCCGTGCTGGGCGAGGGGGTCGACTCCGGCACGGTAGCCGGCGTCCTGGCCGCCCCGGGAGACACGGTGGCGGCGGATGCGCCGCTGATCGAGCTGGAGACCGACAAGGCCGTGATCGAGGTGCCGGCCACCGAGTCCGGTGTCGTCGCCTCGCTGCCGGTCAAGGCAGGCGACACCGTCGCCGTCGGGCAGGTGATCGCCACCATCGACCCGGGTGGCGAACCGGATGGCGATCCGGCCGCTGCTCCTGCCGAGGAACCCGCTGCCGCGCCGCCAGCCGCGGCTGCATCGGCACCCGCCGCGGAGCCTGCGGCTGTCGCCGCACCGACGCCGGCCTCGGCTCCACCCGTGACGCTGCCGGCCCCGGCTGTTCGAGCGCCCTCCGCGCCAGCGCCGGCCGACGAGTTCAACCTGCCGGAGTGGCCGATCCCGGCCACTCCGAACACCCGCCGTTTCGCGCGCGAACTGGGCGTCGACATCACCTCGGTGCAGGGCACCGGCAACGGCGGCCGCATCCTGTCCGGCGACGTGGTGCGCACCGCGCGTTCGTTGCTGGAGGCGGCAGCCTCGGGCGGAGGCCCGGCGGCCCCGCCGCCGCTGCCCGACTTCAGCCGCTGGGGAGCGGTGGATCGCGAGCCGATGAGCGGCATCCGCCGTACCACGGCCGTGCACCTGTCCACCTCGTGGACGACCATCCCGCACGTCACCCAGCACGACGATGCCGACGTGACCGACCTGGAGCAGCTCCGCAAGCGCTTCGGCCCGCGCGTGCAGGAGGCGGGCGGCAAGCTCACCATGACCGCGATCGCGGTGCGGGTGGTGGCCGGCGCCCTGCGGGTCTTTCCCCGCTTCGCGTCCAGCGTCGACATGGCCAGCCGCGAGGTGATCCTCAAGCGCTACACCCACGTGGGGGTGGCGGTCGACACCGACCGCGGCCTGTTGGTACCGGTGATCCGCGACGCCGACCGCAAGAACGTGACCGAGCTTTCGGTCGAGATCGGCGAGGTGGCCGCGCGCGCGCGCGCCGGAAAGCTCACCCTGGAGGAGATGCAGGGCGGCTGCTTCACCATCACCAACTTGGGCGGCTTGGGCGGCACGTCGTTCACCCCGATCGTCAACCACCCGGAGGTGGCCATCCTGGGCATGTCACGCTCCCGCGTCACGCCGGTGCATCGCGACGGGGAGTTCGAGCCCCGGCTGCTGCTGCCGCTGTCGCTCTCCTACGACCACCGCGTGATCGACGGCGCCGACGCCGTGCGCTTCCTGCGCTGGATCGTCGAGGCGCTGGAGAACCCCTTCCTGCTGTCCCTGGAGGGGTAACCGGCCGGCGCGCTCTTACCAGTTGGCGGTGCGCGCGACGCCGAGTTGCTCGAACAGCGGCTCCTGCCCCGCGAGGCGGGCCTGGAAGTCCGACCAGTCGCGCGCTTCGCTCGCGGTCCACGCCGCCTCGGCCAGCGCGCACAGGCGCGGCCAGGTGAGCTCGTCGATGTCGGCCTGCGTCTCCACGTACTCGGTCCAGAGGCACGCCTGTGAGCCCATGATCCTGCCTGCCTCCTGCTCGTCGAGCTCGGCCGGCACCGGGTCGAAGGCGTATGCGGTCTCCAGGGAGAGCCGCCGCGTCTGATGCCCCGGCGGCCGCGGCGGGTCGTACGGGGTGTAGTTGAGGTAGGTCGAAGGGTTGGGGGTCATGATCACCCGGTGGCCGCGCCGCACCGCCTCGATGCCGCGGTCGGCTCCGCGCCACGCCATGATCACCGTGTCGCCGCCCGGACCGTCCCCTTCCAGCACCTCGTCCCAGCCGATTACCGTGCGGCCGCGCTCGCGGAGGTAGCGGCAGGCGCGCCGTACGAACCAGGCCTGCAACTCCTCCGGAGAGGAGAGGCCCTCGTCCCGCAAGCGCCTCCGGCACCTGGAGCACGCCGTCCAGCGATCCTTTGGGACCTCGTCTCCGCCGATGTGCACGTACGGGCTCGGAAACAGATCCAGAACCTCGTCCCACACCCGTTCCAGGAACGCGAACACGTCGTCGTTGCCGGCGCAGTAGACGTCCTTGTAGATCCCCCAGGTCGTGCCCACCTCGAACGGGCCGCCGGTACAGGACAGGTGCGGATAGGCGGCCAGGGCCGCGGCGCAGTGGCCGGGCAGCTCGACCTCCGGCACGACGGTGACGTGCCTGGCCCGCGCGTAGCGGATCACGTCGCGTATCTCATCGGGTGTGAAGGCGCCGCCATGCGGGGTGCCGTCCCCTGTCGACTCGCGGCGGCTGCTGCCGACGCGCAGCAGCTCGGGATAGCCGTCGATGGGGAGACGCCAGCCCTGGTCCTCGGTCAGGTGCCAGTGGAAGCGGTTCAGCTTGAAGCGCGACGCCAGGTCGATGAAGCGCTTGACCGTCGCGGCCCGGAAGAAGTGGCGGGCGCAGTCCAGCATGACACCGCGCCACCCGAAGCGGGGACGGTCGACAATGCGCACCGCGGGCACCCGCCGGCTGGTGGCGCCGCTGACGAGCTGCAGCAGCGTCTGCACCCCGTGGAATGCCCCCGCGGGCGCCGCGGCAGCCAGCTCCACGCCGTCCGGGGCGACCGTCAGGCGGTAGCCTTCGGCAGGCAGCTCGGTGGATCCGACGATGCGTACGTCGTTGCCCGCCCCCGGGCCGGCGACGTACGTGCGGCAGTTTCCGGCTGCGTCCAGCTCCCCAGCGAGGTGGGAGGCCACCTCCGCGAGCGACTCGTCCGGGATGCTCACGTGCAGCTCGTGGCCGAACAGCCACTCGCCCTCCTGCTTCACCATCTCGGCCGGCCGTGGGATCACCGGCAGCGCATCTCCCTGAGGTGTCGGCATCGCGCCTTGATACTATGCCGGTGTCCGTGGCGCTTCAATTTCCGCACCTGGAACCATGAGGCTGACCCTGTCGACCGAGCACCGGCTGATCCCGGCCGTTGCCACGCGCCAGTCCCGGATGACACGATCGGTCCATGGCTGACAGCGTGCGGCTGGCCCTGGTCGGCTGCGGCGCGATCGCCGGCTACCACGCCAGGGCTATCCGCTCCATCGACCGCATCGAGATCGCGGCGGCGATCGATCCCAAGCGAGAAGCCGCCGAGTCGCTGGCCGAGGAGTACGGCGTCGGCGCGTTCGCGACCATCGAGGAGGCGGCAGCGACGGTCGATTTCGACGCCGTGGACATCATGACGCCCCACGACCTGCACGAGGCGCTGACCGAGCAGGCCCTCGCGTTGGGCAAGCACGTGCTCCTGGAGAAGCCGATCGCGCAGGACCTGACCACGGCCGAGCGCGTGCTTGCCACCGGCACCGCGGCCGATCAGGCGTTCATGGTCGGCGAGAACTCCCAGTACTGGCCGGACGTGGTGGCGGTCGAACGCCTGCTCCGGGACGGCGCCGTGGGGGAAGTGATCGCTGCGCAGGCCGCGTTCGAATGCCGGTTCGATCCGTTCTGGTATCCAGGGAACCGTCCCTGGCGCTTCGACCTGCAGCGTACCGGCGGCGGTGTGGTCATCGACGGTGGCGCGCACTGGATCAGGCCGCTGCGCGTCTGGCTGGGAGAGATCGACGCAGTCGTCGGCAGCACCGGCAGGCCGATCGGAGGGATGGACGGCGAGTCGCTCGCGCAGGCGTTGCTGCGCTTCGAGTCGGGCGTGATCGCATCGTTCCTGGCGCTGACGTCGCCGGCGAACCTGTCGGACATGCCGTGGTTCCGCGTGATGGGCACGAAGGGCGAGGTGCTGATCCGCGGCGGCTTCGAAGGCGGCGGGGTCGAGCTGTACGACGAGGACCATCCGGACGGGCAGGCCCTGCCGGGGGACCACGGCTACTTTCACTCGTTCAAGCCGGAACTCGAGGACTTCGCGGCGCTGGTGCTGGACGGCAAGCCGCCGGTGGCGCCTCCGGAGAAGGCGCTGGGAGAGATGCGGACCGCCCTCGCGCTCTACCGCTCGGCACGGAGCGGGGCGTGGGAGTCGGTCTGGAACGCCTGAGCGGAAGGAGCACGGTATGAGCATGGCGGCGATGACGGCCGTGACGCCGTTTCGCACGGTGGCCGAAGACGGTTGGGCGGACGCGGCGCGGGAGGACGGCTATCTGTACCTTCCGGGGTTGCTCCCCGCGGACGCGGTGCTGACCGTGCGGAAGGAGGTCACTGCCGTCGCCGCGCACCACGGCCTGCTCCAGTCCGGGACGCCGACCGGTGACGCCGTCGCCGAACAGAATGCCTTCGTGCACGAGAGCAACCCAACGCCGGAGTACAAAGCCTACTACAACGACTTGCTGCGCCTGCGCGCCGTGCACGCGCTCGCGGTCCGTCCGGAGCTGATCGGCGCTCTGGAGACGGTGCTGGGCGAGTCGGTGCTGGCGCATCCGCGCAACATCGTCAGGACGGTATTCCCGAGCCGGCCGTCCATCACCACGGCGCCCCACCAGGACCACCGGCCGATCAAGGCGTCGCCGGAGGTGTGGACCGCCTGGATCCCGCTCGGCGACTGCCCGGAACAGCTCGGCGGCCTGGCGGTCGTCCCAGGGTCCCATCGGGCCGGCCTGCACCCGGTCGAGGCAGGCACGATCTACTTCGAGACGGCCGGCGACGTGGCGTGGCGCTGGAGCCCCTTGCGGTGCGGCGACGTGCTGCTGTTCCACAGCCTGACCGTCCACCAGGCGCGCGACAACCGGTCGCCCGACCGGATCAGGTTCTCCTGCGACTTTCGCTATCAGGGCCGCAGCACGCCCGTGCACCACTACTCGCTGATGCCGCACATGGGGTGGGCGGGCTGGGAGGAGATCTACGCCGGCTGGGCGGCCGACGATCCCCTGCGCTACTACTGGCGGGACTGGCCGCTCGACATCCGCAGCGACGACCGGCTGCTTGCGTCATCGTAGCGCGCACGAGGTAGGGCTCGGCGTTGGACTTCGACTCCTACGATGTCGACCAGGCATGTTACGACGAGATGTTTCTGCCCGGCGGCGCGCCGCGCCAGCACTTCCGGGCGCTCCACGAGGAACTGCGCCGCCTGCCCGTCGAGGAGCTTGCGAGCATCCAGGAACGGGTGACGCGCTCGTTCTCCACCGAAGGGATTACCTTTACCGTCTACGGTGACGCCGAGGCAGAGGAGCGGATCATCCCCGTGGACTGCGTGCCGCGGGTGCTTGCGGCGGATGAGTGGCGGCACCTGGAGGCGGGCCTCACGCAGCGGCTGAAGGCGCTGAACCTGTTTCTCGCCGACATCTACGATACCGCCCGCGTCGTGGCCGACGGCGTCGTCCCGTCGGGCATGGTGTACGGCTGCCCGCAATTCCGGGCGCAGATGCGCGGGTTCCGGGCGCCCCACGGGACTTGGGTCGCCATCTGCGGCACCGATCTGGTGCGCACCAACGACGGCTTCCGGGTGCTGGAGGACAACCTCCGCGTGCCGTCCGGAGTCTCCTACATGATCGCCAACCGCAAGGCCGTCAAGGCGAACTTCCGCCGCCTCTACCGCAGCTCCCGCGTGCGGGAGGTCGAGCACTACGGGCGCGTGTTGCTGACCACGCTGCGCGAGCTGGCGCCCGCCGGCCGTTCCGATCCCGTGATCGCGCTGCTCACGCCCGGGGTCTACAACTCCGCGTTCTACGAGCACATGTTCCTGGCCGGCGAGCTCGGCGCGGAGCTGGTGGAGGGCCGCGACCTGGTGGTGCGCGACGGCTGCGTCTATATGCGCACGACGGACGCCCTGCGCCGCGTCGACGTGATCTACCGGCGTCTGGACGATGACTTCATCGACCCTCGGGAGTTCCGCGCGGACTCCCTGCTCGGCGTGCCGGGCCTGATGGACGCCTGCCGGCGCGGCAACGTGACGCTCGCGAACGCGCCGGGCACCGGCGTCGCGGACGACAAGAGCGTCTACGCGTTCGTGCCCGACATGATCCGCTACTACCTCGGCGAAGAGCCGCTGATCGCCAACGTCGAGACCTACCTGTGCCGCCGTCCGGAGGACCTGGAGTACGCGCTGGACAACATCGAGCGCCTGGTGTTCAAGCGGGTGGGGGAGTCGGGCGGCTACGGGATGCTGATCGGCCCGCACGCCACGCCGGGCGAGCGCGACGAGTATGCCCGCCAGGTGCGTGCCGATCCCGCTGACTTCATTGCCCAGCCGACCCTGGCGCTGTCGCGCGCTCCCTGCCTGATCGACGGCCGCTTCGAGCCGCGCCACGTCGACCTGCGCCCGTTCATCCTGCACGGCCGCCGCACCCGCATCGTGCCGGGCGCGTTCTGCCGCGTTGCGCTGCGCCGCGGCAGCCTGGTGGTGAACTCCAGCCAGGGCGGCGGCGGCAAGGACCTCTGGGTGCTCGGGGACTGAGCATGCTTGCGCGCAGCGCCCAGGGCCTCTACTGGATGAGCCGTTACCTCGAGCGCGCGCAGCACCTCTGCCGCCTGTTGCGGCTGCAGACCGAGGCGCTGGTGGACCGCCCGGTGCGGGAGATCCGCTTCGGCTGGCACCGCATCTACCAGGGCATCGGCCGGCAGCCGCCGGAGGGCAGCCTGGAAGCGTTCGACAGCGAGGACTACACGCTGGCGGACTCCTACACCCTGGCCGACGACCTCACCTTCGAGCGCCTGCATGCGGACTCCGTCTGGAGTTGCCTTGCGCTCGGCCGCGAGAACGCCCGCCAGATGCGGCAATGCATCAGCGCCGAGGTGTGGACGTGTCTCAACCGGACCTACCTGCGCGTCCGCGACCTGGAGATCCAGAACATCTGGCGCACCTCTCCGGAGAGCTTCTACGCGCGCACCGCGGAGGAGGTCGACACCCTGTCGGGAGTGGCCGCGGCGACCATGTACCGCGACGGGGGCTGGAGCTTCATGCAGCTCGGGCGCGCCGTCGAGCGAGCGCAGCTCTCCGCCTCCCTGCTGCTGGCGCAGCTCGCCACCGAGCGCATCAGCGGCGAGCCGGATGACGCCGACTGGACCAGCCTGCTGCGGTGCTGTCACGCCCTGGAGACCTACAACCGCCTCGGCAGCGTCTCGGTCGAACCGGCCCGTGTCATGGACCTGCTGGTCACCGACCCGCTGTTGCCCGCATCGCTCCGCAGGGCGCTCGACGACACGGCAACGGCGCTCATCGCCATCGGCCCCGGTCCGCCGGTACGTCCCGGCGGGGATGCGCACCACACGGCCGGCCGCCTGACGGCCCTCGTGCACGACGAGTGGCCGCGCCGTGAGGATCGCGAGGAACTGCTGCGGGACGTGCTTGCGCATTGCCGCACGCTCCACCAACTGGTGAACGCCACCTACTTCGAGTACCCGGTCGAAGAGCTGACGGCCGGCGGCCCAACGTAGGTCCCTGAGCCGAATATGCCTGCGCCGCAACGTCCGAGCGAGAGATACTGCAGCTTTGCACCGGGTGCCGTGCGCCTCGAGCCCGGCCTCTTTCACAAGAGATTCGAGGTGAATCTGGCCTACTTGAAGAGCCTGAAGACGGGCAACCTCCTCCAGAACCACTTTTTCGAAGCCGGTATCGACATCTTCAGAGACAAGACGCCAGAGCCGCAAGATGACCCGCACTGGGGGTGGGAAACACCCACCTGCCAGGTACGAGGGCATTTCCTCGGGCACTGGCTCTCGGCTGCGTCACGAGTCTATGCGTCGACGGGCGATACGGAGCTGAAAGTCAAACTCGACCGGGTAGTCACCGAGCTTGGCACATGTCAGGAAAGGAACGGCGGAGAATGGGTCTTCTCCATACCTGAGAAATACATGGATTGGACCGCCTCGGGAGTACGCGTCGCGGTACCACACTACGTCGTCCACAAGACGCTCATGGGGCTGTTCGACGCCTTCCGGTACGCCTCCAGCGCCGAAGCACTGACCGTCCTGGAGAACGCATCGAGGTGGTTCCATGCCTGGACTCGTCAGTTCTCACGCGACCAGATGGACGACATCCTCGACATCGAAACCGGCGGGATGCTTGAAGTGTGGGCCAACCTCCACGGTGCAACCGGCGCGGAGCACCTCGAGGATCTTTTGGAGCGCTATACCCGCGCCCGCCTGTTCGATCCTTTGTTGGAGTCCAAGGATGTTCTCACCAACATGCACGCCAACACGACGATCCCCGAGATACACGGAGCGGCCCGTGCCTATGAAGTCACCGGCGATGGGCGTTGGCGGAGCATCGTAGAGCGCTACTGGGAATGCGCTGTCGCATCTCGCGGCACATTCTGCACCGGCGGCCAGACATCAGGAGAAGTGTGGACGCCACCCTATGAGTTCGCGGCACGCCGCGGGAGCGCGACTCAGGAGCACTGCACGGTATACAACATGATTCGGTTGGCAGACTACCTGTTCCGGTGGTCAGGCGATGGAGCGTACGCCGACTACATCGAGAGGAACCTCTACAACGGTATCCTCGCGCAGCAGCATCCTTACACCGGCATGATCTCCTACTTCCTTCCCTTGGAAGCGGGAGGACGGAAGAAGTGGGGCACGCCAACCCACGACTTCTGGTGCTGCCACGGCACGCTGGTACAAGCGCACACGGCGCACAACGCATACATCTACTACGGCCGCGAGAAGGAAGTTGTCGTCTCCCAGTACATTCCGTCTCGATTGAGGACCACGGTCGACGGCAAGCAGGTGACTCTGGCTATGGAGTTCGACACCGAAGCCGAGCTCTCCCACCGGCCGGAGCGTTGGGCAATCGACATCGCGGTGACCTGCGATGTCCCAACCGAGATGGACCTGAAGTTCCGTGTTCCGGATTGGGTGTGCGATCACCCGACGGTGCTGCTGAACGGCGCGCGGCAGACGATCGAACAGCCGTCGCCGCGTTTCTACTCCCTGTCGCGCACGTGGCACACGGACTCGGTACGCGTCGAGCTGCCAAAACGGTTGACGTCGAGCGCTATTCCCGACGAGCCTGAGACGGTCGCTTTTATGGATGGTCCCGTCGTCCTCGCCGGGCTCTGTGAGACGGAGCACACGCTGCGGGGCGACCAAGACGAGCCCGGCGCCATGTTACTACCTGACAACGAGCGGAAGCACGGCAGGTGGCTGACAGGATATCGCACCAGCGGTCAGGAGCGAGGCATCAAATTCAAACCGCTCCACGAGATCATTGACGAGCCGTACACGGTCTACTTCCCGGTAAAACCCTGACGCCACGCTCAATCTGCGATCTCTACGTATTTTCTTCGCCATTCCTCCAGCGGATACATGCTTCTCGACAGTCCGCCGATCTTGTTCCGCTCCAGCCACAACACAACATGTGTGCTCATTATCTCCGAGATGTCGTCCACGAGGTCTGCCGGATCGATCGCCACGTTGGTATCCTGTCCCGTGGCGGAGAGTTTCAGCCGCGAAAGGTTGATGCCATGGAGTAACAGCCGTGTTGCGTTGCCGAGCTCTCTGCGCACGATAGACGCATCCCTGCAGCCCATTCGCGCGGAATCCAGCCTGTCGGACAGCGCGACAATATACTCCTCGAGAACAAGAAGATCTCTCGCCCGCACGCCTTCGACGGACTTCGAATCGTTCAGGGGTGTCAATCCGTTCAGTATGCTGAAGATGTTGGGGCCGAAGATCCCGGGATTGCTCTCCCGAAGACAGTACCTCCCGAGATCCAGCATCGTGGCGCCCATGACGTTGGCCCTATCCTCAAAAACGAACGCGTCCAAACACGCGGCGATGTCGAGGTCCCCGTTTTCCTCGACGCCCCACGAGAGACCGGCACCGTAGACAAACCCCGGGTAGCTGATCGGAAGGTACTGCCAGTGCCCTCGGTCCCCCCAGTCGGTAATCAGGCACCCTCGTGCTCCGTGCTTCTTCCCGTTGGCGGTCGCGTTCACCAGATTCTCCAGCGTGTTGTTCGTTCTGCCGGTAATGCTCCTCCAGCTTCCCGTTCCGGGACAGACGTAGAACGGCTGATTTTTGCTTGCCAGCAACGTGCCATGATCGTCATAGGGAAAGTCATGGGTGTAGCCCCAATCCAGGACGACGATATCCTTTGGGAGCTCGTCGAACACCTCGGGGTGCTCGAAGAAGACATCACCCCACATCATCATCTCTTTCCCATGCCGCTGGACGAGCTCGTAGATCTTCTTCACATAGTCGATGAATACCCTGCCTGCCCCTTTTTCTTCACATGCCTCTTTCGTTTTGTCTTGCCCAAGAGCAACCTCATCGCAGCCGACATTGAACAATTTGGAGGAGAAGTTCGGCAGAAGATCCTCGTACGTTGTGTTGACAAAATCGATTGATCGCGAATCGAGTGGATTCAGGACGGCTTTCCAGTGTCTGCCGAACGCGACCTTGCCTTCCGTTTCTTCAGCAAGGTGCACGAACTCCCCCCGGGAAAGCCATGGACCCATGTGACCAAAGCTGTTCTGATTCGGCACCAGCTCGACAAATCGATCTTTGCAGTACTGGTCCAGCTCGATGATGTCCTCGCCGGTCAACGGGTCTTCGGCCCGCCAAACCTGCGGGAAGGATGGATAAGCGAAGGGAAACCCTTCGATGTAGAGCTGAAGCTGATTCAGCTTGACGCCGGCCATGAAATCGACGAAATCGAACAGCGTCTCCAGCTTTGGAATCTTGTCTCTGCTGATGTCCAGCATTGCGGCCCGAACCTCGAAATCCGGATGGTCACGGATCTCGAGACACGGTATGTGCTTCCCACTCTGACGAACGATCTGGCTAAGGGTGCTGACGCCGTAGAAGGCAGCGCTGGGCTCGGAGTATTCGACCTCGATCTTCGTGCCGTCGACGGTCAGGAGATAGGTATCGTCGGCGAGCGAGGGATTCTTCTTGAAAGCCAGGCGTCTCGGGCGGTCGTTGGCCCCCGCGAGCGCGACGGGAAGCCGGATTCCACAGTGTTCTGCCACGATTCTCTGAACCCGTTTTGCGATCGGGAACATCGCTGCTTTTTCTTGGGCGGGGATGACGATCGCTTGATCTGTCGACACCAGGAACGATCCTGATCGCAGGACGACCTGTTTGGGTCGTGGTACGAATAGCAATGTTGTGCTCAATCGGAGGCCCCCTGTTTGTCTTCAACGTGTTCGAGCAGTTTCTTCAGATTCGCTTCTACGAAGTCGATGATCTCCTCTCGGCCTGAGAGTGTTCCTCCGGCATAGTCTACCGGCTGAAGTCTCGACCGCCGGTTGTACTCCCTTCGTTCAGCTAGCTCACCCAAGAGAAGGTTGGTGTCACTCGCGATCGAGGGTGATCGCCCGCGATCCGCCTCGTCGACAAGGGAAACGTACCTGTAGAGATACCCGACGTACCGAACCCCTTCCTCCAAGGAGCTGGCATACCACCGGATATAGTTGCGGCCCTTTTCTTCCAGAGTCTCCTTCTGCAGACCTCTTTCGAGTACCGCTGATGCCTTGACGGTCGCTGCAAGAGATTCGCGTATCCTTTCTCGAATCAGATCCCGCTTCTCTTCCGGAGCCTCGGACGGCCAGTTGTAGTACTGAAATACGCTGCCTTCCCTACGGCCTCCCTCGGCCTCCGCGCCCCTCATTTCTCCGCGAATGAGTCCGCTGTTATCGAGGTAGGGAATGGGAGGCTCATGATTCTTGCCCTCGATACGGAACATCTCGTGCATGACCGCTCCGGCCTCCTTGCCGTAGAGCTTTGCGCAGGCAGTCCCCAGGAAATCGTGAAACAGGGCTTCCGGTTGGAATTCGTTGTATTGACACGCGAAATACAGCTTCTTGATGCCGGAAAAATCCTCCGGCTTCTCTTCGATGTTGAAGAATCCGCTCGAGTGTGGGTTCCACATGTACTCCCCGTTCAGAAGCTGCAGAGGCTCGGAGTAGGAGTGCCCGCACGGCGAGAGGAGCATGTCCGTGCCCTCGAAGATGTAGTTCAACGCTGGCACCGGCAGAAAGAGCTTGTCGTTGTGGTGGCTATCGGCTCCGTAGAAGAACATGATCCCGTATGTCTGCCCTTCACCGTTGGTGTTGAACGCTTCCTTCAGCTGGCGAGCTCTGCGGCGGTCGTCCGTGTGGTTGATGAAGATCTCGCGGAACCCGGGAAAGACGTTCTCACGACGCTTCAGGAGCCGGCTCAAAGTGGACCAATATCGAAGCCCGATCGTCCATTCCTCGTCGTCCAATCCGTAGGACAGGTAACCGGGGCTTATCGGCATGATCAGACAGTCTTTGGCACCCGTGTACTCGTCGTTCTGCACACTCTGGACCGTTTCGGTCATGCGGTCGTAGAGGTAGGCGTACGCGCCCGCCATGCCATCTGCGGCCGCCATTTCATCGCTCGGCCAGTTCTTCCGGCAATCCGGGCAGCGTTGCAGCCATGTTTCCGGCGTCAACCCTTCGTCTTGCTGGTGGATGTAGAGGGCTCCGGGCTCCACTTCCTGCACAAACGTCCGGATGTCGTCGAGTCGCAGCTCCATCAGCGATTCATTGGACAGGCACGTGGCGCAGTACCGCTGGCCGGCTATACAATGGTAGATTTCGCCATCGGGATACTCTCTCCGGTTTTCGAGTACTTGGCCGCGATGCCGGTGCGGTCTGTCCCGAAACCCGCCGGCGATTCCTGAGCCAAACCCGCTGTGCATGAGGTGGATGCCGCGCAGTCTCGCTTCCCGGTTGAACTCTCTCATCCAGCCGGCGAGCTCCGGGAATGCATCGAGTCCCCAACCCCATCCGTCGAAAATGATGACGTTCACCTTGCACAGCAGGGCCAGATCCAGCTTTTCGCGAATGCGCTCGCGAAGGGCGCCGCCGCCGTCTCCCCAGTCGTAGCCCCAGTTGGTCTGCTCGACCTTGATCAGCCAACGATTGCCCCGGTATCGGTACTGGGGGAAATCCTCGATGAGGACATTCGGTAACACGGCGTGTCCGTCCGTTGCTGACAACAGCTGAGTGAGAGTGGCTATCCCATACTGAGACCCCTGGTCGCTTTGCGCGCAGACGCAGACCGGCTGTCCCGGCTCACTCCGGACTAGGTATCCTTGTTCGGCCGCGTTCTCCCGATCGAACACACCGAGGTCGAGCGGCAGATGCGTGTCTTGGAGGGTCGGGTTGCTGTAGACAACGATGTCTTCTTCGTGATTCGGCATCTGACGCCATTGAACGTTGAAGTGCAGACCGAACTGTTCCTCGAGCTGTTCTTTGAGATAGTGCGCGGCAAAGCGGAGCTTCGCCGTCTCTTGTTCCATGACGCTTATGGTATAGACCTTGTCTCTGGAATAGGTCTTGTGATTCCCGTCGACGAATTGCGCATTTTGCGGAGTGGGGATCAGTTTTAGGGAGCTCGTATTTGACACGCTGTTGCCGGTCATCGTATCATCTCCTCCGTATCTGTTCTGACATGAGATCGAGGTTCTCTCGAACGAAGCGCACGATGATGTCTCTTCCGGACAGAGCCCCATCCAGGTAATCCAGCGGGGTCCGCCGCGATCGCTCGTTCCTGTCTGCCGCCGAATCGACTCGCTGGGCCAGGCTCCGGATGTCACTCTCCAAATCGTGATCGGTGCTCTCCGGTCGCACCACCTTCTGGTAGATTTCGACGTACGCGGCCAGATAGCCGATGTACTCGACGCCCATTGCCATGAAATCCCGCAGAGACGCGAGGTCCTGATGGGAGGCCACGTCGTCGAGGATATCTCGAGCCTCCGAGGTCGTTCGCACCATCTCGTCCAACGTATTCGTTGCCTCGATCAGCTCCGGCAATTCCCTGCGGTCGGCGAAACCGATCCACGGCTGTAGAGCCCCATCCGGGCCGGGTGTCGTGTGGAGCTCGGTGCTCCTCAGGTATGGGATCGGTGGCTTGCCGGACTCTCCTCTGAGTGCAAATACCTTCGCGAGCGCCGCTGCGGCCGCGTGGCCGTAGAGTTTGCTGCAGGCAAGTTCGAGAAAGCCAGCAGCGCCGTAGATTCGACTCGGCCTCAGATCGCCACGCCTGCTCGTGTCGTACAGATCGAGGAAATCCCGGTAGTTCTCGGGCTCCGTATCGAGACGGTACGGGCTGTGCAGGGGACTCCACATGAACTCCGCATTGAAGAGCTGCTGCGGCTCCTGAAAGGCGTGGCCGCTGGCCGTAAGCAGCATGTCGGCGCCGCTGAATACGTAGTTGAGCGCAGGTGTCGGCAGAAACAGATGCTCGCTCTGCCAGCCGTCGCCACCGTAGAAATGGATGATGCCGACACGGTGACCGTTGCCAGATCCTTCGATTGCGGCTTTCAGCTCGGCGATCCTTCGGCTGCCGCCGTCGTGATTGAAGAACAACTCGCGAAAGCCAAGGAATACGTTCGCCGTGTTCTCGATCAGGGCGCTCGCCTTCGACCAGTACCGGAGCGCACGTTGCCAGTGCTCGTCGTCGACGGCGACGGCGTCCAGGTACCCTGGGCTGATGAGCATAATGAGGCAGTCGGTCTCGGCGTCGTAACCTGGTGTCCGTACCTCCTGTATTGCTGCAATCACCTCGCCGTAGTACTCCGCGTAGGCGCCTGCCATTCCATCCTCGGCATCAAGCCTGTCGTTTGGCCATCGTGCCCGGCATCTCCGGCAGCGTGAGTCCCACATCGATTGCGGAAGATCCAGGACATCGAGCTGATGGACGTAGAGGGAACCCGGTTCCACTTTCTGGACGAAGTCTCGGATACTCCGCAGATTCCGATCGATCAGCTCCCTGTTGGAAAGACAGGTGCCGGCGTACATGTCCTCTCCGATGCACCGATATTTCTCACCGTCCGGATAGTGTTCCCTGTTCTCGAGTACCTCACCCCGATAGATACGCGTATCGATCATGTTCCGTTTGAAGCAGAAGCCGGAGCTCTGGCCGGTGTGCATGAGCGATATGCCGCGTAGGCGCGCCTCGCGGTTTAGCTCCTTCATCAGTGATGCGTATTCCGGGAACACGGCCACATCCCAACCGAAGCCATCGAATATGAGCATGTTGATCTTGTACTGAAGCGACAAATCGAGCTTTTCGACGATGCGCTGGCGAAAAGCCCCCATGCCGTCACCCCAGTCGTATGACCACACCCCTATCTCGCACCATATCGTCCACTTGTTCCCTCGCAGACGGAACTCGGGGTAGTCCCTGATTCGCACCGAATCCAGTGCGACCCGGTCGTCCGCCGGCGTGAACATCTGCAGCAGGGTCGTGACCGCGTACAGGCAACCTTGATCGGAGGCGGCGCAGAGCAGCACGGGGTGCCCCCCGCCGCTGTCGATGGCATAGCCCTGCTCTCGAGCGTTCGGGGTAGCGAAGAAATCAGGCTCGATCGCGACTCCGACGGCACCCTGCACCAAGGCCGGATCGTTGCAGATGAGGATGTCATGGTCTTGGAGCCCCTCGCATTGGCTCGAGCGGATGGTGTGTATTCCGAATCTCTCTTTGAGATTTCTCCCGAGGTAGCTAATCGCGAAGGCGAGCTGGTCGGTTTCAGTGCCCAACACATGAATGGAGTAGACGGCATCGTGCGAGTACGACTTCACGCTGTCTTCGCGTCTGACTATCTCTCGAGGGGTGGGGATTATCTCCTCGAGCGCTCGCCTGGATGTAGCCATCATTGGGCGGAAGCGGCCTTCCAGTGCGGCTTGACGTCCAAGTCGAGGCTTGACCAATAGTACTTCAGGGGATCGTCTTGTCCCCATGTGTCATATATGGCGTCCCATTCCATCCAGCGCATATGTGGCTTCATCGAATACTCGTCCACCGGATCGCTCGCCGCCTGATATCGGAAGCTGGTGGCAATCCTGATACGGTCGTCTGTCTCATTGTCCCTCGCCTGATGGATGGTCATGCCGTGAAACATCAAGACGTCCCCGGTGGCGGTCTGGCCCCACGCCCACTCGTTCATCAAATCCGAGTCGTCTCTCAGGCGTTCCTGACCGTCTTCCATCAACGGGCCCAAGTGCGACCCGGGAACCACTGCGAGACCTCCACCGAGATTAGCGGGACAGTCTCCCAAAGGAATCCAGACCGTCCACGTGTCGGGCGTTCCGCGGACTGGACCAAAGTCCTGGTGTGGGTGTGTGGTGTGGTCCGGCCTGCCGGGAAACATCGGGTGATAGAGATGGCGGGGATGAATGAGAATGGGACTGTCTACAAGCTGACGGATGATCCGCAGTACATGCTCGCTATGCGACAGGACGTAGAGAGTGCGGATTCGCAGCAGGTCCCTGTAGTAGCTTATGAATTCTGGTTGGTAGTCGTTCTCCGAGAGGTTCGCCCCATCTCGAACTATGCCATCCATAAGATCGCTACCCTGGCGGAGAAACGCATGGCGTGCCGTGACCGCTAGAGCCTTGCGACGTAATCCCAGGACATCGGCCGGTGGTATCAACTTGCGAAAGAAGAGATAACCCCTCTCTGCCGCCGCTCTACGGAGCTCGTCCGGGGCCTCCAGTATTGGTGTGGATTCTTCGTACGCACTGATATTCCGCATCGGCCGGGACGCCATTTCACTCTCCTGAGAGCTAGGCAAGGAGTCTCGCGGGGTTCTCTACGAGAAGCCGGTTGATGGCTGCCTCTGGTATCCCCTGATCTGTCATCATGGTCCCCTTCACGCCCGTACCTTCATCCTATCGAGCTTCCATCGAGATGGCTCGGTGTGTATCGCTCGAGATTCACCTGGAGATTCCTCTTGTTCTCATAGACGACCGGAAAGCCATCGCCTTCCAGGATCTCCCCCGGCTTCACGGTCACGTGCTTGCCAACGGCGTGCGATCGCCCCCGAGGCATGAAGATCGTATAGCCCGGCATGTAGTGAATCGCAATCGCTCGACGATGGCGCTCGCTCTCGTTCTCGGGAGAGGCGTGCCAGGTCATGCAGTGGTGAAAGGCGACGTGCCCTCTCTTGACTTGCACCGGAACCGGCCTGACCTCCACCCCGTCGGGGAGCAAGGCTTCATCGTACAGAGGCTCCAGGGCATCGCCGGTTCGCGGTCGAACCGCACCCCAGCGATGGGACCCCGGCACCATCCACATGCAGCCGTTCTCGATTTCGACGTCATCCAACGCCACCCACGCCCCGACGAGGTCTCCCGGCTCGATGATCGGCCATGCCAGAAAGTCTTGATGCCAGCCGACGCGATCACCGCGTGTGGCGGGTTTCGCAATGATCTGATCGTGCCAGATGCGGAGAATTGGGGTGTTGCCGCACATCCGGGCGACGGTCCCGGTGATCTGCGGATTACGCGCCAGTTCGAAGAACTTCTCACTGGCCTCCCAGATATTGACGACCTGACGAACTTCCTTCGCGGTCTGCCGTGAATCGCCGTACCCCGTAGTTCCGTCGACGAGGTTTCGGTTCAGTACCGGCTTCCTGGAAGACTTGCCCTCCACGACGAGCTGAAGCTCTGCGAGCAGCTCGTCGACCTCAGCCTCGTCGAGAACCGGAACAGGACTCACAACGAAGCCCCTCAGGTGGAACTCGTCCAGTTGATCCTGGTTCAACAACACCGGTGTAATCCCATAAAGAAGATCATCTCGTCGAGCTATCCGTTGCGAATGCCAAAGAAGGGCTCCGCCGGCTCGTCAAGTATCCGGGCCTTGATGGCAGCTAGATCTTCGGGGACCTGTGGCGGCCGAATCACCTTGCCAAGGCTCTCGCCCGGCGGCCTTCTGAAGAGCGTTTCGTAGTTGAAAAGAAAGAACCCCGGGAAGCCAGCCCGCCGCGTTTCTTCGAGGAAGGAGCAATGGAACTCCGGAGTATCTCGGCTCCTGTACACCGCCGGGGCTCGCATGGTTATGGTTCCCGGAAAGACTGGACGGTCGGTTGCGTCCCTGTGAATCGGGAATAGCGCTTTGAGATTATCGATGCTGAACGTGTCGTAGTACATGATGAAAATCGCATCCAGATATCTCGAGAAGCGCGACCAGTCCTGAAATATCCGTAGGAGACCGGTTCGCGGAACGGGGAAAACGTACGCCGCGACCTTGACGTCGGGCGCGGCTCGCCGCGCGGTATCGGAAAGGCGCTTTACCGCATTATGAACAGTCAGACAGCGGTACTCGATTTCCAGCTCGCCAGGCACGTCCTTCTGTGTGTAGGTATCGCAGTACTGCACGTTCTCATACTGGAGCTTCTCGCCGAACATCTCTTGATAGTTCTTCTTGCAGCTCTCGCAGAAACACCTGGCGTTGTAACGAATGAAATCAAGTATCAGGACGTCGATACCGTAGCTCATGCACTGCTCCTCGACGAGCTTGTCTATGTAGTCGAGGAATTCGGGATTCGACAGACAGCCGAAGTGGCTGGGCTCGTAGCTGCCGTCTGTATGGTTGATCGTGGCCCACTCGGGGTGATCCGCGAGTATCCCCCCGTTGTTGTCGAATCGGTACTCGTTCCCGGCCCAGCCGCCGGCAAGCGCTACCGGAAAGTAGCTGTGGAACTCGAGTCCGGCGGCATGGCATTTGCGCAGGGTCTCGCCGAGAAGATCGTACTCCCTGCAGTAGTCGTGGACCACTCCGATCTTGCTGGGGTAGTAGAGAACGCCGGGAGCTTTCACGCACAACTGAATGGCGTTGAAATTCGCCTGCGCGACCTCATCCACCATGACATCGACATTCTCCGGTTTGAAATCGCCGAGGAGAATGGCTTCAAACTGGTGCGAGCAGATCGCCCGTAGCTCTTTCATGAAGGAACGGCGGGCACTTCCCGAAGGAAGCGCCCGCCAAAAGCCTCTAGCTACCGAAGAAAGCTTTCTGCCGCTGGTAAGCGGTGTTCATGATCGCCATGAACTCTTCAACACCGGCATCCTCGATATCACTGATGAAGGTGTCCCACTCACTGTCGATGTCGAGCGTTCCGACGGTGAACTTGTCGTAGTACTGCAGCTGCAAGGTGTTTATGGCTGCCCAGAGCTCGCCGATCCTCTCGGCTTCCGCCGTGTTGAAAACCACCGGTGGATGCGGCTTCGTCGCCATCTTCAAGCTGATGTTATCGTAGGCGTGCTGCCCTTCCGGATGGCGGGGCCGGTTGGCCGCATCGTAGGATTCCATGTAGATCGCGTCCACCACCGGCCAGACACCGTAGGAAGTCCTGACCCCGTACTCACTTGGATTCTCGACGATGTATTCGCGCTTTCCGTCGTTGATCGCGAATGTCTCGCCTTCGACTCCCCAGGTGGTAAGCTCCGAGCCCTCAGGCGAGCTCAGGAATTCCACGACGCCCATGATGGCTTGTTTCTTCTCATCGGAAATGTTGGGATTGATGCCCCACCCCGGTTGGTTGGCAAACAAGCCCGGACCGATATAGGCGCCGACGACTTTCGGTTCCACTCCGAACGGGCCTTGCACCGGCCACGCGCCCCACATGGTGTAATCGGGATTCAGCTCGCGACCGAGGCCGTTAGCCCAGTCGATCCTTCCGAACCCTTCGATCATCGAGAACGCCTGTCCGGCTGTCACTCTCTCTTCCCACTGCGCGTGTTGGATCGTCGCGAACTCCTGATCCAGGAGTCCTTCGGCGTAGAGCTCATGCAACTGCTCGACAACCCATCGGGCTCTGGCGTCGATCGGACCGTAGTGATACACGTCGTTCTCGAGAAAGGTGTTGTACTGCGGCTCATGCACGATCCCGGTCATGTTGATCAGGAACTGGTACAGCCATCCTCTCCACCGGGTGGTTAGCGGAATCAGACCTCTTTCGTCCTTGACCTTGCTCCACAGAGCCTTCCATTCCTCGAGGGTAGTGGGCTCCGTTTCTCCCATGTCCTCGAGAATGTCCTTGCGATAATCGACAAAGACGTAGCCCAACACCGCTTCTCCCATGTCCATTTGTGGATCCATGAGGGAGGCGACGGTGTATATGTCACCCGCCTCGTCGGCGTTGTAGAATCGGTTGATCGGATCCTGGATAGCCGCGTAGTACGTCGGCGCGTACATTCTCGCGAGCTCGTTTACCGGCTCGAAGGCGCCTTGCAGCCCATACACCTGACCTTCCTTCGGGAATATCTGGATGAGATCAGGAAATTCCCCGGTGGCCATCACGGTGCTGAGTCGCGCTGGATAGTCCTCTGCCGGGACTCCCTGCCACTCGAAATCGATGCCGGTCCTCTTCTCCAACTCCTGAAACACGATCGAATCACCGACCATCGTCCACGGGTTGTTCGGGTGCTGCATCATCATGGCGGTTATCACCATCGGCTCGTCTGATGCCGCGGCCTCCTGGGTCGCCGTCGCGAAAACGGACCCGGCCGTACCCGCTGACAACAGAAGGCCGACGATCAGCTTCCCGAGAAAGAGTTTGTTACCCTTCAATAGTCTTCTCCTTGTTACGTTTCCGATACGTAATCCTGAGATACGACCGATCGGTTTGGCTGCAACGCGCACATGCGACACAGCCTCGGTCGTCCCCTATCCACGTCACCTCTCCGCTTAGCCCTTCACTGAACCTACCAACACCCCCTTTACGAAGTATTTCTGAATGAATGGATATACCATCAGAATCGGTAATGTTGAGATTATGAGAGCGGTAGCCTTGTAGGAGGCTTCGACGATGTACTCCTCGTTTGCTTCCGCCAACTTGTGCTGTTCGGCCAATCCGGTCGCCGACAGGACGAGCTGACGCAACATCACCGACAACGGCCACCTGTCGCTGTCGTTCAGATACACGAGCGGAGTGAAGAAATCGTTCCACAATCCTACCGATGAGTAGAGGGCGATCACGGCAATGGTCGGAACCGACAGCGGTAGGACGACGCGAGTGAGGACCTGCAGGTCCGACCCACCGTCAATGACCGCTGCCTCGGCAAGCTCGTTTGGAACTGCCATGAACGCGGTTCTGAGAATTATCACATTCCAGGCAACCAGTGCATTGGGAATGATTATGGCCCAGAGCGTGTTGTACATGCCGATCCCTCTTATTACGAGAAAGGTCGGTATGAGTCCGCCGGAGAAGAACATCGTGAATACGATGAGCTTCATGAAGACGCCTCGGAACGGAAACGTCTTCCTCGACAGCGGATAGGCGGTGACGATGGAAAAGAACTGCGCGCTGGCGGTCCCGAGGGCTGTATATAGTATCGTATTACCGTAAGATCTTATGTACGAGGCATCCTTCACCAGAATCCTGTAATTGGCAAACTGTGTGCCTACCGGAAAGATGAAGACCTTGTTTGCGACCACATACGCCGGACTGCTCAAGGACACCGCGATCATATTCAGAAACGGGTATGCACAAATGAAGCCGAACAGCACCAATATCGTGTAGAAGAGAAACTTCATCACGACATCGGTGGCTGAAGACTTTCCGACTCGAGTCATCGGCTTACCAGAGGCTCTCTTCGGTGTATTTGCGCGCGAGCAGGTTCGCGCCATACAGAAATGTGATATTGATCACCGATTGGAAGATGCCAAGCGCGGCAGCAAAGCTGTATTTCGGCAGCCCGAAACTTCCGGCGAGACCGATCTTGTAGATATATGTGTCCAAGATCTCGGAATGGTGGAGATTGAAGCTGTTTTGATACAGGAAAGCGAGCTCGAAGCCTGCGCCAAAGAGAGCGCCGATGTTCAGGATGAGGAGTATGATGATGGTGGGGGTAATCCCCGGCAGCGTGACATGCCAAGCCTGTCGTAGTCTGCCGGCGCCGTCTGAGTATGCGGCTTCGTACAGCTCGGGACTTATGTTGGACAGCGCCGCCAGATAGATGATTGCGGACCAGCCGGCGGTTTTCCAGATTTCGGAAAGTGTGTAGATGGGTCTGAAGAAACCCGGTTGGACCATGAAATATATCGGCTCGATGTTGAAGAGCCCGAGAATCCTGTTGACCAGACCACTGTAAGGCGACAGGACGGTGGCCACGATACTCACGACCACGACGTTCGAGATGAAATACGGTAGGTAGCTGACCGTCTGGAACACCCGCTTGAACGTGGGCTGCTGTATCTCGTTGATGACCAGTGCCAACAGGATGGGAGCGGCAAATCCGAAAACGAGGCGATACACTCCCAGCATGAGAGTGTTCCACATGAGGGTGAACACTTGGCGCATCTCGAGGATTTCCCTGAAATGCGCCAGCCCAACCCACTCGCTCCTGAGGACGCCCTGGAAGGGGCTGTAGTCCTGGAAGGCAACGACCAGGCCGACCATCGGCGCGTAGCGAAAGACAAGCAGGTGAATGAGGCCGGGGAGAAAGATCAGCAGTAGTAATCTGTGATCTTTGAGACGCTTGCGGAGAGACCCCTTCTGTGAGGTAACGAGCGCGCCGGCATCGATGGGTATCGTTGTCACCCCGCGTTCCGTATCACCCTCCCCGGGAGCACGTCGTTGTGTGGTGCCCCTTCCAGAACCAGCTCACCGTTGATTCGGCAGGTGTTCGACTCCGCTCGAGTAGCCCGGACTCTCATCGAAGAGAGCGGCATTGTCCTTAATTTGTCAACAATGCGTTGGTATGTGGGAGGCTACAGGGGTCCTCACCATTTGTCAACGAATGGAGCCCTTGTGGCATGGTGACCCAGGGCGTCCTCGCATGCCACCGTCTGCACCATGCCGTTCATCAGGATCAAGGATTACGAATCGATCGAGCTGGTGCCCGGCGTGCGTGCGCGCACGCCCTACGGGAAGCGGATCATGCTCTCCTACCTGGAGATGGAGTCGGGCAGCTTCGTGCCCATGCATCAGCACCCGCACGAGCAGGGGGGCCTGCTCATCGAAGGCCGCATGGAGCTGGTCATCGGCGACGAGTCCCGCATCTGCGAGCCCGGGGACATGTTCATCATCCCGCCGGATACCCCGCACAGCGCGCGGCCGATCGACGGGCCGGTGAAGGCGCTCGATGTCTTCAGCCCCGTGCGCGAAGACTACGCGGAGAAGTTCAACCAGTACTTCGGGCCGGCCTGATGGCATCCCGGCCAGCGCGGCGGCCAAACATCCTGCTGCTGCTCACCGATCAGCATGCGCCGCTGGTATCAGGGTTCGCGGGCGACCCGATCGTGCGCACCCAGGCGCTGGACGCGATCGCCGCCGACGCGGTGCAGTTCGACACCGCGCTGTGCGCCAGCCCGGTGTGCACTCCGTCGCGCATGTGCCTGATGACCGCCAAGGAGGCGCACCGCTGCGGGGCCTGGAACAACCACTGGGTGATCTTCCCCGAGCACGTCACCTGGCCCGGCCACTTCGCCGCGCACGGCTACCGCACCTGCCTGGTCGGCAAGATGCACTTCGGCGGCGCCGACCAGATGCAGGGGTTCCAGCACCGCCCGTACGGCGACCTGCGCCACGGGCTGGGCCATCAGATCGACCCGATCGACTACTTCCCGGTCTACGCCGGGGCTTCGGGCGCAGGCGTCACGGAGATCCCGGAGAGCCTGCTGCAGGAGAACGTGGTCACGCGCGAGTCGCTGGCCTTCCTGCTGGAGCACCACGACTCCCAGCCCGATACACCCTGGTTCCTGTGCGCCTCCTACAGCCGCCCGCACTCGCCGTTCACCGCTCCCGGCCGCTACATCCGGCGCTACCGCGACCGCGTGCCGCCGGCGGAGTTGCCGGCCGACTTCCCGGACGGGCTCGACGACTACGCGCGCCGCTGCTTCGCCGACGAGGTGGGGGAGGAGTTGACCGCCGAGCAGCAACTCCGCGCGCGCGAGGCGTACTACGCCTGCGTGGACTTCGTGGACGACTGCATCGGCGAGCTGATGCGCGGGCTGGATGCCGCCGGCCTGCTCGACGACACCATCGTCATCTACACCAGCGACCACGGCGAGATGGCCGGCCACCACGGCCTGTGGGGGAAGACCGTCCACTTCGAGCCGTCAGTGGGCGTCCCGCTCCTGATGTCGGGGCCGGGCATCGCGCCGGGCAGCGCGCGGGTCGCGCATCCGGCGTCGCTGCTGGACCTGTTTCCGACCACCTGCGCGTTGGCCGGCCTGCCGATCCCGCCGGACCTGGACGGTGTGGATTTGAGCCCGCTGCTGGCCGACCCGGTGAGCGACGCGGCACCCCGTCGCTACGCCCCGAGTGCGTATTACGCCTACGGCAACCGGGTCCGCGGATTGACGGAGAGCAAGGAGCTCGAGCCGCACCAGGCGATGCGGCTGGTGCGTGACCGCGACTGGAAGTACGTGGAGATCGAGGGCGGCCGGCCGGTGCTGTTCGACCTGCAGGACGACCCGCGAGAGACCACCAACCTGGCCGGCGACCCGCGCCACGCCGAGCGTTGCCGCCGGATGCGCGCGGCGCTGTTCGACGGGTTCAGTTGGGAAGGCGTGCACCGGCAGCTCGCCGCCGACCGCGACCGCCTGCCGCAGTACCTGTCCGGCCTCAAGCCGTCGACCCCCAACCAGTACATGCTTGGCGACGGCCGCGTCTTCGACGCGGAGGGCGACCTGTACGGCGCCCGCTGGCTGCCCTATCCCGACCTCAAGGGCGGCGGCGTCATCCCGCAGCAGTTCGGCTGACCGGCGGGCCTAGCGAATCCCCGGGAACGCGTGCGTCGGCTGGTTGGCGTAGCGCTTCATCTTCAGGGTCAGGCGGGCGCCGGCGCCCGGCGCCAGGTGCACGGTGATCGCCGGTTCGTCGAGGGGGGTGGCGCTGCCGTCCGCCTCCACCGCCGTGAACTGGTGCTCGGCGTAGCCGCCGGCCTGGAGCACCAGTGCGTGGCGGCGTGCGGGGCTGAGGTTGACCAGCGTGACGGTCACTTCGTCGTCGCTCATCGAGTCGACCAGCGACGCCACGTCCTCCGGGATTCCGGCGCGGCCGCGGTCCAGGTCGAAGTAACGCACGCGGGTGTGCCATGCGACGCCGATGTGCCGTGAGGGCAGGCCGCCGAGCATCAGCTCCACCAGCCGCCAGATGCAGGCGCCCGGATTCATGGAGTTCATGCTCTCCGACAGCCGCGTGTCCGGGGTGCTCTCGTCCTCCCGCATGCGCTGCACCGCCTCGCGCAGCGCGGCAAGCTCGCCGGCCAGCGCCGCGACGGGATAGTCCGGGTCGTCTCCCGACAGGTAGGCACCCCACGGGCTGCGCCGTGCCAGCGCGCGGTCGCCTTCCGCCATCGACCAGTAGTAGATCTCCAGGGCCCCGTGGTCGTAGGGCTCCGGCGTGAACTCGTACCAGCCGTCGTCGCCGCGCTTCTGCGGGTACTGCAGCACGCCGTCGATTTCCTTCGCGTGGGCGCTGACCGCCTGGATGTTGCGCCGCCACACCTCCACGTAGCGCTGATCGCCGGAGACGAGCAACGCGTTGCCGAAGCCGTACGGCGCCAGGGAGCGGAAGTACGCCTTGTGGTCCCAGCCGTACACCGCCCCCCACCAGCGGCCGCCGGCGCCGCCGCCGATGGTGCCGTCCAGGCCGACGTTGCTGGGGACGATGCCGCCGTTCTCGTCGGCGCGCTCCACCCACGCGTCCGCGTACTCCAGGATCCAGTCGCGGTACTTGGCCTCGCCCGTGCACAGGTACGCGTTCAGCGCCACCACGGTGACCGCCAGGTTGCACGGGGTGTCGCCGGTCACGTCCTGGTAGATCGAGAAGTGATCGACATAGTCCTGCCAGGTGCGGTGCCAGCGGAGCGGCGTGAAGCGGCCCTCGCACTCGAACGGGTCGCCCCCCCAGTCGATGGGGGTGGTGCGGCGCAGGACGGGGCCCCGGCTGCCGGTCATCACGCTGCGGATCAGGCGGTGCTCGGGATCGTAGTTGGCGGCGCCGGGGTCCTCGCCCATGTAGAAGCCGGCGTAGCGGCGCATGCGCGCCTGATAGGTGGGGTCCCACGGCTCGGCCAGCCCCTGCTGGAACAGGCCGTGGAAGCCCTCGGCGCTGTGCACGAAGTCGAAGCTGGTCGGGAACTCCTTGTAATACATGCCGTCGCGCGCCAGCGGGCACTCGACGGTGCGCGCCTCGGTGTACTGCTGCATGTGGCCCTCGATGCCATGGCGGTACAGATCCAGCACCCGCTCCGGTCCGCCGAGCGCGTAGAGCTCGGTCCAGCCGGTGACGTTCTCCGCCGCGTCGTCGGGGCCGTCCAGCGCCCCCCAGCGCGGGTAGCACAGCAGGTAGCCGCGCTCGTCGAAGTACTTTGCGTAGAACTCCTCGATCGCATCCGGGAGGGCGGCCATGAGCCGGCGTTCCAGGAGCGCCCAGTGCGGCGCCGGCATCGGGGCGGTCAGTTCCAGGGTGGTATCGGGCAGTGGGCGTTCATGCATGGAGTGTTCCTGGCGCGGAGGGTTCCAGCGTGGACGGCCGAGTCTTCGACCGGGGTTGCGGGCAGTATACTGGGAGGACACGTGGAATCCATTGATCTGAGACTGAGCCGGGCGGCGTACGCGCGGGCGATCGAGTTGCTGCCCGGCGGCGTCAACAGCCCGGTGCGAGCGTTTCGCCGGGTCGGCGGCGACCCGATCTTCTTCCGGAGCGGCTCAGGCAGCCGCTGCATCGACCTGGACGGCAACGCATATGCCGACTACTGCCTGTCGTGGGGGCCGCTCATCCACGGCCACGCGTCACCGACGGTGGTGGAGGCGGTGCGCCGCGCAGCGGCGGACGGGCTGTCGTTCGGTGCCTGTCACGAGCGCGAGCTGGAGTTGGCCGAGCTGGTGCTGGGTGCGGTGTCCGGGCGGCGGCGGATGCGCGCGGTGAGCTCCGGGACCGAGGCGGTCATGACCGCGGTGCGCATCGCCCGAGCGGCCACGGGCAGGGAGCTGGTGGTCAAGTTCGACGGCGGTTACCACGGCCATGCGGACGGCATGCTGGTCAAGGCCGGCTCCGGGCTGGCCACGCAGGCGATCGCCGACTCGGCCGGCGTGCCGAAGGCGGTAGCGGCGACCACGGTGGTTGTGCCGTTCGACGACGACGCGGCGATCGGGGCCGTGTTCGCGGAGTTCGGCAGCCGGATCGCCGCAGTGGTGATCGAGCCGCTGCCCGCCAACAACGGGCTGCTGGTGCAGCGTCCCGAATATCTCCGCCTGGTGGCCTCGCTGGCGCGCAGCGCCGGCGCCCTGCTGGTCCTGGACGAGGTGATCTCGGGCTTCCGGCTGCGGTACGGAAGCTACGCCGAGGGGCTCGGCCTGGACGCCGACCTGCTCACCTTCGGCAAGGTGATCGGCGGCGGCATGCCGCTGGGTGCGGTGGCCGGGGCGCCGGAGTTGATGGACCTGCTGGCCCCGGACGGCGCGGTCTATCAGGCCGGGACTCTGAGCGGCAATCCGCTTTCGATGGCGGCCGGGATAGCGGCGCTGCAGGCGCTGCGCGACGACCCGCCGTACGAGCGGCTGGAGCG
This sequence comes from Spirochaetia bacterium, assembly GCA_965208175.1. GTDB lineage: Bacteria > Spirochaetota > Spirochaetia > SZUA-6 > Bin103 > CATQHW01. The sequence goes on from CBDBOG010000004.1 coordinate 657,929, forward strand.
GCTCGGCGCCGGTCTCGACGCCGCGATCGCCGGTCTCGGCCGCGGCGACGTGCAGATCCGACGGGCCGGCTCGATCGCCTGGCTCTACCTTGCGTCGGGAGAGCTGCCGCGCCGCGCCGACGGCATCGATGCGGCGGCGGTCGAGCGGTACGGCGCGCTGCACCGGCCCCTGCTGGAGCGGGGACACTACCTGCCGCCGTCCGCCTACGAGGTGCTGTTCCTGTGCACGGAGCACGCAGCGGCGCAGGTCGAGGCGCTGGCGGCCGACCTCGGGGAGTTGCTGCAAGCGGCGGATGCGTGAGGCGGCGGACGCGGCCCGGGACATGCCCAATGGCCGCCTGCGCCGATCCCGCCGATATTCGGTAACGGAGTGACGATGGACACCGATTCCCGCAACAGGCTGCTGGCCGACGTCGAGGCGTTCTGCCAGGAGGTCCGTCCGGTCGAGGATCTCTGCTACCTGGAGCACCGCTTCAACGACCAGACCGTCGAGCTTGCGCGCAAGCACGGAATCATGGGCCTCAACGTGCCGGTGTCCTACGGCGGGCGCGGGGCCGACCTCCGCACCTACGTCGACGCGCTGGCGCGCATCGGCCGCGAGGGGACGGGCGTGCGCACCCTGTTCTCCGGCCACTGCTCGATCGGCCAGACGGTCCTGATCGAGTGGGGGAGCGAGGCGCAGAGGCGTCGGGTCCTGCCGGAGACCGCCGCCGGCCGCGCGATCATGGCGTTCGGCCTGACCGAGCCCGAGGCCGGCTCGAATCCGCGCGAGATGCAGATGACCTACCGGCGCGAGGGCGACCGCTTTCTGCTCAATGGCGTCAAGTACCTGATCTCCAACGGCAGCATCGCCGACCTGATCGTGGTGTTCGCCTACCCGGAGCCCACCGGCGATCCTGCGGCCGACAAGGCGCGGCGGTTCAGCGCCTTTCTGCTCGCGACCGACCAGGAAGGCATCGAGCGGGAGATGATGACCGCCAAGGTGGGGCTGCCGACCAGCGACACCTCGATGTTCGAGCTCACCGACTACCCGGTGCCCGTGGAGAACCTGCTGGGCGACGAGGGGCAGGGGCTCACCATCGCCATGCAGACCCTGCGCGCCGGGCGGCTGAGCGTGGCGGCCGGCTGCCTGGGCGTGATCGAGGACTGCCTGGAGGAGGCGTGCGCCTACGCCAAGGAGCGCTCGCAGCACGGCAAGCCGATCGCCCGCCACCAGTTGGTGCAGGAGCACATCGCCACGATCGAGCTGGCGCGTCAGGCTTCGGAGAGCCTGATCCACACCGCGGCGGACGCCAAGCAGGCCGCTTACGAAAACCCCGGGGACGCTGCCCTGATGGCGCGCGTGGACCTGCTGGTGGCGGAGGCCAAGCTGTTCGCCTCCGACGCGGCGTTCCGCGCGGCCGACAGCGCCATGCAGGTGTTCGGCGGACGCGGCTACTCGGAGCTGTTCCGTCCGGGGCGGCACTGGAAGGACGTGCGCGTGTGCCGGATCTACGAGGGAACGGACGAGATCCTCAAGCTCAAGGTGGCGGCCGGCGTGCTCGGCAAGGAGTACGAGGCCTACCGCTGAGCGCTACGCCTGTGCGGCGAGCTGCGCCCGGAACCCCTCCCACGCGCTGGCGATCACTCTGCCGGCGGACGCCTCGATCAGTCCGGCGCCTACCGGCCCCAGCAGCCCGCCGAGCTCGTCCACGGTCGCCGTCCAGGTGACGCCGGCGCCTTCTCCGGCCTCGCCCACCTCGAACGTGGTGGTCACCGCCGCCATCGATCCGATCCCCTTGCTGCGGATGCCGAGCACCAAGCGTGGCTCCGAGCGCTCCTGCACATCGATCGTGGTCGACAGCGATCCGGTCAGGAACGACAGCCCCGGCTTCACCCTGCAGGTGACGTGGTCCTCGCTCGTGCTGGAGAGCGACGACAAGCCGGGGATCGCGCCGGCCAGGAAGGAGAGGTCGGACAGCCGTCGCCACACCTCCGCGGCGGATTGCGTGAAGCGCTCGACGCCGGACAGCTCGATCATGCCGCCTCCCGCTCGACGACCACGCCGCACGCCTCGCCGCCGCCGATGCACAGCGCCGCCACGCCGCGCGCGGCGCGGCGGCCCGGCAGGGCGGCGAGACCATGCAGCAGCGTGGTGAGGATGCGGGCGCCGCTGGCCCCGATCGGATGGCCCAGCGCCACGGCGCCGCCGTCCACGTTGCAGCGATCGCCGTCGATGCCCAGGTCGCGCTCCACGGCCAGGTTGCCGACGGCGAACGCCTCGTTGACCTCGAACCGGTCGACGTCGTCGATCGCCACGCCGGCCCGTGCCAGGATCGGCGGTATCACCTGCGCGGGCGCTACCAGGAAGCGGGCGGGGGCGGACGCCACGCTGCCGTGCGCGACGATCGTGCCGAGCGGGGTGATGCCCAGCTCGGCCGCGCGGCGGCCGGTCATGACCACGCAGGCGGCGGCGCCGTCGTTGAGCGACGACGCGTTGGCGGCGGTGATCGTGCCGTCGGCGGCGAACGCGGGACGCAGCGTGGTCATCTTGTCGAAGTCGGCGCGGCTGGGCTCCTCGTCCGCCGTCACCGGCCGGTCGCCGGGCTTCCCCGCGACCGGCACGATCTCGGCGTCCCAGCGCCCGCTACGCTGCGCATCGAGCGCGCGGCGGTAGGAGCGCGTCGCGTAGGCGTCCTGCGCGGCGCGCGCGATGCCGTACTCGCGGGCGATCAACTCGGCGGCATCCCCCATGTGGAAGTCGTTGTACACGTCCCAGAGCCCGTCGACGATCATGCTGTCGGCGACCTGCTGGTGGCCGTAGCGGAAGCCGCGGCGGGCGCCTGACAGCAGGTAGGGGGCGTTCGACATGCTCTCCATGCCGCCGGCCACGACGATGGCGGCGTCGCCGGCCAGCACGGCGCGCGCGGCCAGGATCACCGCCTGCAGTCCGGACCCGCACACCTTGTTGACCGTCGTGCAGGGAACGGCTTCCGGAAGCCCGGCGCCGATGGCCGCCTGCCGGGCCGGCGCCTGGCCGGCACCGGCGGTGAGCACCTGGCCCATGAAGACCTCGTCCACGTCGTGCGGGGCTACGCCGGCCCGGCGCACCGCCTCGCCGATCGCCACCGCGCCGAGACGCGGCGCCGGGAGCGCGGCCAGCGCGCCGCCCAGCGCGCCGATCGGGGTGCGGCAGGCCGCGGCTATCACGGCGCGTTCGGCGGGCATGTCCTGAGGCGGCAGTCTGTCGGAACGCCGCGTCTGCGGCAAGCCCGACGATGGCGGTGTCGACGCCGACCATGGTGCCGGCAGCCACGGCGCGAGCTTGCCGCCGGCGTGGTTTCTCCCCACGATGCCGCGGCATGAGCGACCATCCCCTGAGTGAGGCCACCCGCGCCCATTTCACCTACCGCGGCGAGCAACTGAACGAGATCTCGTTCCCGCTCGGTGGAATCGGCTCCGGCTGCATCGGCCTGGCCGGCAACGGCCGCCTGATCGACTGGGAGATCTTCAACCGGCCCGCCAAGGGCAGCGTCAATGGCTTCAGCCACTTCGCCGTCAAGGCGGAGCGCGCAGGCCAAGTGGTGGACGCGCGGGTGCTGCAGGGCGACCTGACCGGCCCGCTCTCCGGCAGCCTGCGCTCGACCTGGCTGCACAGCTTCGGCTTCGGCCCGACGCGCGCGTCCCTGGGAGGACTGCCCCACTTTGCCGAGGTCGAATTCGAAGGCACCTTCCCGGTGGCCACGCTCACCTTTCAGGACGGGACCTTCCCCGGCACCGTCACCCTGCGCGCCATCAACCCCTTCATCCCCGGCAACGCCGACGACTCCAGCATTCCGGCCGCCTGCTTCGAGGTGCAGGTGACCAATCCCGGCGCCGACGACCTGGACTACACCGTCGCGCTGGCGGTGTCGAACCCGGCCCGCGCCGGATCGGTCAACCGCGCCGGGCGCGACGGCGCCGCGCAGTTGCTCACGCTGGCGGCGAGCGGCATCGCCTGCGACCACCCGAACGCCGGCGACCTCACCGTCGCCACCGACAGCCCCGGTGTCAGCTATCAGGAGTGCTGGTTCCGCGGCATGTGGTTCGACGACCTGACCATCTACTGGCACGACTTCACCGCGCCGGGCGGTTTCGAGAATCGCAGCTATGCGGAGCCCGGCAAGGCCGGGCACGGGTTCGGCGGGGGCGACACCGGCGTGCTGGCGGCCACACTCGGCGTCCCTGCGGGCGAAACGCGCGCTGCCCGTTTCGTGCTCACCTGGAGCTACCCCAACTGCGTCAACTACTGGCACCCCGTGGGGGTGGAGCAGGAACAGCGGGACGAGCCGCCGCCGGCGTTCGACCACGCGGAGTGGCGCAACCACTACGCGACCCGCTTTCCGGATTCCGCGGCCAGCGCCGCCTACTGTCTGCGCGAGTGGGAGCGGCTGTGGAATCACACTCTGGCGTTCCGCGACGCGCTTTACGCATCCAGCGTTCCGCCCGCCGTTCTCGATGCCGCGGCCGCCACCCTGTCGGTGCTCAAGAGCCCGACGGTGCTGCGGTTGGAGGACGGCACCTTCTACGGCTTCGAGGGGGTGCGCGTCGAGCAGGGCTGCTGCGAGGGGAGCTGCACGCACGTGTGGAACTACGCGTACGCGCTGCCGTTCCTGTTTCCGGACCTGGAGCGGTCGATGCGCGACGCCGACTTCCGCTACAACGCCGGCGCCGACGGCGGCATGACCTTCCGCCTGCAACTGCCGCTGGGGCGGGAGCGGCTCGGCTTCCGCCCCTGCGCGGACGGCCAGTTCGGCGGGGTGATCAAGGCCTACCGCGATTGGAAGATCTCCGGCGACTCGGCGTGGCTGCGCGGCCACTGGGAGACCATCAAGCGGAACATCTCGTTCGCCTGGGCGGACAGCAATCCCGACCGCTGGGACGCCGACCGCGACGGCGTGCTGGAGGGCCGCCAGCACCACACGCTGGACATGGAGCTGTTCGGCCCCAATTCCTGGCTCAACGGCTTCTACCTGGCGGCGCTGGCCGCGGGCGCCGAGATGGCCGAGCACCTCGGCGAGCCGGACACCGCGTCCGAGTACCGGGCGCTGTTCGCGCGTGGCAAGGCGTGGACGGACGCCAACCTGTTCAACGGCGAGTACTATCAGCAGCGGATCGACCTCGCCGACCGCTCGATCCTGCAGGCGTATGAGGTCGGCGATGCCGCGGAGCGCTACCGCGGCGGGCGCTCGCAGGTGTGGAACTACTGGGACGACGAGCACGGCCAGATCAAATACCAGGTGGCCGAGGGGTGCGCGATCGACCAGGTACTGGCGCAGTGGCACGCCAACGTCTGTGGCCTGGGCGAGATTTTCGACCGCGGGCAGACCCGCACCGCCCTGGCGGCCATCTACCGCCACAACTTCAAGCGCTCGTTCCGCGAGCACTTCAATCCGGCCCGCCTGTACGCCGTGGATGACGAGGCCGGCACCATCATCTGCTCCTATCCGCGCGCCCTGCCGGTGGTGCCGATTACCTATGCCCAGGAGACCATGCACGGCTTCGAGTACCAGGCGGCCGGCCACATGATCCAGGAGGGCATGCTGGCGGAGGGAGTGGAGCTGGTGTGCGCGGTGCGCGACCGTTACGACGGCAGCCGCCGCAATCCCTGGAACGAGATCGAGTGCGGCAGCAACTACGCGCGGTCGATGGCCGCCTTCTCGCTGCTGCTGGCGTATTCCGGCTTCGAGTTCGACGCCGTGCGAGGCCACGTCGGCTTCAGCCCCAAGGTGGACGACACGCCGTTCACGGCCTTCTGGAGCCTGGGCTCCGGTTGGGGCACCTGCACGCTGGAAGCCGGGGAGATCAGGTTGCAGGTCGAATCGGGCGAGCTGCCGCTGTCCACCTTCGCCAGCGACCGACTGGTGGGGGCCGGCGGCGCCGCGGTAACCGGTGTGCAGGTGGGCGGCGTCGATGTCGCCTTCCGTCAGGACGGCCGCACGCTCGCTTTCTCCGGCGCCGTCTGCATCACCCCTGATGCGCCGCTGGCTATCGCCGTGTCCGCGATGACCTGACGCGACCCCAAGCACGCGGGCGCCGGTCTGCGGCGCGTGGCATTCACTCGGCGCTTCCGGGCCGCCAGAGGCGAGCGCGGTCGAGGAAAACCCTGGGGTCGTCGATCCAGTCGGAGTAGCCGATGCGGCCCCCATCGGTAAGCCAGTCGATCTTGGCCCCGATGCAGTCGGCCAGCTCCTGCTCGTCGGCGGAGAGCGTGAAGCCACCGAGCTCGATCGCCGAGTCGAGCGCCGTGACCGTGAAGTCGCCGCCCGATGCGTCCGCCGCGTAGCGGTTGCCGACAACGCCTCGCGCGAGTGCATCGATCTCGCCGGTGTGCAACGCATCCAGCAGTGTCTGCTCGCTGGCGTCATCGCCATAGACGATCACCTGCGGCATGCCGCTGACAGGTGGAACGATCCGCCTGCGGTCGGCGACTGTGGGGCTGGCCCCGGACGCTCGGATCGTGTAACGGTCGCTACCGTCGGCCGTCACGGTGCCGGATGGCTTTTCGACGTGCGTGCCGGTGGCGAGCACGCCTTCCTGATCCGACAGGCCGACAATCTGCAGGAGGCGGGCTTCTCCGGTGGTGCCAGCAAGCACCCCGACTCGCAGATCCGCCGTGAGGTCGTGGTACTCCGCCAGCCGGCGCGCGTCCGCGGAGCGCACCAGTAGCGACTGGCGAAACTCGACGTGGCCGGGCGTGAACGTGACCCGGGTTGCGCCTGATGCGTCACGAGTGCGTGACTCGAGGATGGTGATGCCGCCCCCGACCAGATCGAATTCCGCGCCCGCCGACCGCAGCCAGATCCCATCCCACTCCGCGATTCCGCGTCGCTCGAATGAGATGCCGGCGCCGTCCATCGCCTCGAGTGCGGTCAGCAGGTCCGCTTCGTAACCTCGGTGCATGTCGAAACCGGCGCTCCCCGGCTCCCGGTTGGCGCTGTAGCTGACCGGCGAGAAATGGGCATAGAAACCCGCCCGCAGGACACGCATCGAACAAGCCTCCGCCGATGCGCTCGTCGGCGTCGCCAGCGCCGCTGTCGACAGGGCCACCGCCGCCACGAGCGGCAGCCGGGCGAGGCCGGTCAGTGGTAGTCCGTGCGTGTTCAAAGGGTCCTCCTCATGCCGGCATCCCGGGCTGCCGGCTCCCACTGCGCTCCGTATGACCAGGAAGCACGCATGACAGGATCGTTACCTCCGGCTTCGGTGCTTGAAAAGATCCGGGTGCCGATCCCGTGCTGCCTGTTGGCAGACATCGCCGTCTGGTACCCTCGTTGGCAGAAGTTGGGGATGACACGGGAACGGAGCGAGCCGGAAGTCGTCATCTCGCCGGCAGCGTCCGTCTGATGGCGACCGATGCCACGTTGAGGTGGTCGATCGGGTCCGCCCGCGACACGGGCGCGGCTGCGGGCATCGAGCTGGTCGCCAGCATCGACATCCGCCAGAACCGCTACCGGGGATGGCATCCGGTGGCCGGCGCATGGGATCCGGGTTCGGCGCCGTTCAACGTCCACCAGACGGGCCAGGTGCGCCCCAACGGGACGGCGTTCGGGATGGCGCCGGCGTGCGGGGCGTTCCCGGGGCAGGAACCGGTCACCGGGTTCCAGGGGCGGCGGCTGGTCAACAGCAAGAACCGCAACCTGGGCACGCTGATCGGCGAGTTGCAGTCGGAGGTGTTCACGATCGCCGGCGACGGCATCGACTTCCTGATCGGCGGCGGCGACTTCGCGGACGTCACCTGCCTCAACCTGTACGTGCACGGCGCCGCGGGGTGGGAGCGGGCGCGCACCGCGACCGGCGAGCGCAACCTGGAGCTGGTGCGGCGCGGCTGGGACGTGGCCGAGTTCCGCGGCCGGCAGGCCTACCTGCAGATCCTGGATTACGCGCCCGTGGAGCCGTGGGGGTGGCACGCCGCGCCGCGCTACCCGGAGGATGACTGGGGCTTCATCCTGGTGGACGACATCCGCCAGACCGACGGGGCCGCCGATCCCCGCCGCGTCGACGAAGCCGGCGACCGCGCGCGCAACTTCGACTTCGAGACCCTGCTGCCGGAGCGCTTCACGGTTGCCGCCGCTCACGATGCGAGCGGTGCCGGCGGGGTCTTCGAGATCCGGGATCGCGGGCGCGGCGGGGCGGTAGGCGCCCTGTACTGCGACGCCGCGGTCGAGCGGTGCGCCCCTGATCTGTGCAAGGTGTCCGTGACCTGGCGCTACCGCGGGCCGACGCTGAGCGGGGTCAAGTTGCGCCTCACCAGCCGGCTGCCGATCGCGGCCGGCGCCGCGCGCCACACCCTGCACCCCGGACTGCTGTATGACGGCAACCCCACCGCCGAGGCGTGCCACTACCTGGGCGAGGACTTCCCGGAGGCCGCCTCCACCGTGCCCGCCGGGTTCAGCGTCGAGGACGCGCAGCGGGTCTGTGCCGGCTGGGTGGCGCCCCAACAGCGGGCCGACGACCTCACGGCCAGCGTGCGCTTGCAGGTGGACCCGGAGTCGGGCCGCTACGAAGCCGTCCACCAGCTTCCGGAGTCGGCCGTCTTCGGCCGCCGGCTGCTGCTGGACAGCGACGCACGGCTCACCCTGGACGACGGCGACTGCCACGCCAAGACGCTCTACCTGTTCAACGCCGACCGCCGGCCGGGACCGGTGTACCGGCCGGGCTACTGCGGTGCGATGTCGGCGGCGTGGCGGCAGCTCTACCCGGTCTCGCCGACCAATCCGCCGCACACGCTGCGCGCCGACTACGAGATGCGCCTGCGCACCACGCTCGACGACCACGGGCTGATCCAGGAGATCGCGCGCGGCGGGCGCACTTACCGCGTGTTCTACGTCGGCCGCTGGGTATACGGCGACGCTCCGACCGGCGGCGGGCGGTTCCTTCCCAAGGAGTACTTCCACCGGTTCGTCGGCTTCTCCTGGTCCGGCATGGCCGGGCTGGTGGCCCACGCCGCGCTCGATCACGGCCTGCAGCACGGCGACGACGACGCGGTGCGGGTCGCCGTGGACACCATGGACTTCCTCGCCGAGCACGGCATGTCGCCGCTGGGCATCCTGTACCCGACCTATCACGAGGACCACGCCGGGCTCCTCGACACGTTCGGCACCTACTACGACCCGGGACGCATCGACATGGGGCCGCTGGGCGAGGGACTGTACTGGTACCTGCGCTGCGCCGAACGGATGCGGAGCCACGGCAGCGAACCGCCGGCGAGCTGGGAAGCGGCGGTACGCGGCTCCCTGGACCACATCATGGAGCTCTTTCCCGACGGCGACGTGCCGGGCCGCATCGACGGCACGAGCGGCGAGCCCGCCGCCCGCCGCATCCAGCTTCTCTACTGGGAGCGCTCGCGCTGGACGGAGCGTCAGAGCCGACCCGCCGACGTCGTGTTCGCCAGGCCGAGCGAGCGGGGAGCCACCAACTTCATCTACCTGATCTGGGCCTACGTGCGCGCCGCCCGCGACCTCGGCGAGCAGCGCTACCTGGAGTACGCCGTGGCGCTGGGCGAGCTGGCGTTGCAGGTGATGGAGCGGTTCACGGTGTTCGCCGGCTCCGAGATGGACTTCTACAACATCGACAAGCGCCAGGGACACGCGCTGCTGGCCGCCCACAACGACCTGTACGACGCCACCGGCGACCGGCGCTGGCTGGCGGCGGCGGAAGTCGCGGCGAGCTGGTTCGCCACCTGGCAGTACCACTTCAACGCCTGCACCGACGGGCTCGGCGACCTGCCGCTCGGCCGCTGGGACTACCGCACGGTGGGCGGCACCACGGTCGACATCAAGTACTCGACCAACAACCTCGTTTATGCCCAAGGCGCCACGGAATTCCTGCGGCTGTGGCGCCACACCGGCGATGCGGAGTGGTTCGAACGCGCCCGCGCTCTGCTGCACCAGGGCGTGCAGAGCTCCCTGACCGAAGAGAAGCGCCTCTGGCTCAACGCCCACTACCAGTCCGAGGCGCGGGTGCCGGCGCAGCACGCGTTCAACCCGGACACGCAGTTCGACGCCGCGTGCTTGGGCGGAGGCACCGAGGACGTGCTGCCGGCGTGGCCCTATCGCGGCAACTGGACGACCAAGTACGGCGCCATCCTGAGCATGTACATGCTGGCCGAAGCGCTCGACGTCGATCCGATCCTGGCGCGCTACGGCGGCATCACCTACCGCCTTGCGGACGCGCCGGAGGCGGATTGGGTCGGCGCGCTGGAGACGCTCGACGGGGTGCGTGCGTGGCGCTCGGGCGGCGCGGTCACCATCGCGGCGCGCAACATGATTCCGGCTGTCGCCCGCTACACCGCCCGGGTGCTGGACGCGGACGGCAACCCCGTGGCGGACGCCGCCGCCGACTTCGGGCCGGGAGCCGGCGGGCTGATCCGGGTACCGCTGCCCGCTTAGCGCCGCCGATGACGCTCCCCGTGTGCATGGTAGGATCGGCGGCCATCGCACAGACACCCATGGAGGAAACGCTGTGAATCGAGTTCTGACCATCCTCGCGCTGCTCGTGGCCTGCACGGCAGTGACATTCGCCCAATACCAGGAGGCGCCGATGCTGGCCGAGCGCGTGGCCTCGGGCGACCTGCCGGCAGTGGACGAGCGGCTCCCGGACGAACCGCTGGTGCTCACGCTGGAGCGCAGCGCCGCCCCCGACGGCATGCTCGACGAGCTTGCGATCGGGTCCTACGGCGGCGACGTGCGCCTCATCAACCTGGCGCCGAACTTCGCGCCCGAGATGTACTTCATGACCATCGAGACGCTGCTGGCGCGGCCCGGCTGGATCAGCATGGGGCATCCGCTTACCGGCAACATCTACGAGAGCTACGAGATCAGCCCGGACGGGACGACCTTCACGTTCCAGTTGCGCCGCGGACTGCGCTGGTCGGACGGCGAACCGGTGACGACCGGGGACGTGACGTTCCACTACGAGAACATCCTGCACAACGAGCAGCTCACCCCGAACATCGGCTCGCGGTTCCGCTCCGAGCTCCTGCCCACCGGTGACGTATACGAGCTGGAGGTGATCGACGACTACTCCTACCGGATCACGTTCTCCGAGTCCACGCCCGGCTTCCTCGACGAGATCAACAAGCCGTGGATGGACTACACCGGATTCCTGCAGCCCAGGCACTACCTCTCGCAGTTCCACGCCGACTTCGCCGACGCCGAGGAGCTGGCCGCCAAGGTGGCGGCCGCCGACCTGCTTGCCGACGAGTGGTCGCGCCTGTTCCAGCTCAAGATGCTCACGCCGTGGGAAGGCAAGACCCCGGACGTGGTGGACATCCCCGTGCTGCATCCGTGGGTGGTCGTCTCGACCTCGCCCACGCAGACCGTGTTCGAGCGCAACCCCTACTACTTCAAGGTGGACGCCGCCGGCAACCAGCTTCCGTACATCGACCGCATCGTCAGCACCAAGGTGGAAGGCCCCGAGGGCGCCAGCCTGAAGATCATCGCCGGAGAGGTGGACCTGGCCGACGAGCTGGCGAAGATCTCATCGCTGCCGATCTATCGCGAGAACGAATCCAACGGATACCGTGCGGTCACTTCCGGCGTCGCCTACAACCCGGTCGTGCACGCGTTCAACTTCGCGCTCGAGGACGAGGTCTGGCGGCAAGTCGCCGGCGACCTGCGCTTCCGGCAGGCGCTGAACCTGGCCATCAACCGCGACGAGATCATCGACGCCGTGTACTACGGCTTCGCCTCGCCGCCGGAGTGGGTCCCCGCGACCTACGATCCCGACGAGGCCGGCCGGCTGCTGGACGCCGTGGGACTGGACAAGCGGGACAGCGACGGCTGGCGCCTGGGACCCGACGGGGAGCGTTTCGAGATCAACCTGGAGGTGACCGCGCACCTGCCGGACACCGTGCCCGCCAACGAGCTGATCGCCGAGCACTACCGCGCGGTCGGGCTGTACACGACGCTGGAGGTGGTCGAGATCGGACTGTTCATCGAGCGGCGCAACGCCAACCAGTACCAGATCGACACGCTGTGGAACGAGGCGACCACCCTGCACGCATTCGGCCATGCCAAGCACCACCTGATCGGGCACATCCCGCCGTGGCGGCAGTGGTACAACTCGGGCGGGGAAGAGGGCGAGGAGCCGCCGGCATGGTTCCAGGAGCTGTACGACCTCGGCCTGGGCATCGGCCCCGGCATCCCGTGGGATCAGGAGGTCGTCGACCGCTACCAGCAGACGTTCTACGACACCATCCCGCAGATCAACGTCACCTACAATCCGGCGACGGGTAACTATTCAGGCGTAGTGGCAGCCCATGGGTCAGCGTAACCACGACCTGAAGATTGTAAGTTGTCTCGGGCGCTGTACGTGTTCGGCATTGCTGGTCTATTCTCGCGGTCGGGAGGGGCGCAATGGACGCGAGCTTCAAGCTCACGCGCCAAGAGATAGGTGCGGCCTACGATGCTGGCCGAGACGCGGTCATCGCGGTGGTCGAGGCTCTCATCGAGCGTTACGAGCAGCGGATCACGGCGCTGGAGCAGGAACTCCAGGAACTGAAGAAGGACAGCCACGACAGCGGCAAACCGCCGTCGCGAGACAGCTTCGAACGCAAGCAACACAGCCGCACGGCCTCTCGCCGGCAGCGAACCGGAAAGCGTCACGGGGGTCAGCCGAACCATCCTGGTGCGACCTTGAGCCAGAGTGAGCATCCCGACCTCGTCACCGTGCACGCGGTGGACCGGTGCGGCTGCGGACGATCGCTGGCCGACGAGCCGGTGGCCGACTACGAACGTCGGCAGGTGTTCGAGGTGCCGCCGCTGGCGGCGCAGGTCACCGAGCACCGCGCCGAGCGCAAACGCTGCCCGGACTGTGGGAAGACCGCGGTGGCCACATTCCCTGAGCCGGTCCGGCAGCCGGTGCAGTACGGCGAGCGGCTGCAAGCGGTGGCCGCGTACCTGAAGAACTACGGGTTGCTGCCGTATCAGAGGGCGGCCGAGTGGTTCGCGGACCTGTTCTCGATCCCGATCAGCGTCGGCACGTTGGTGAACATCAACGCCACCTGCGCCGAGCGCTTGGCGGGCGTCAGCGAGATGATTCGTGAAGCGATCGGCGGCCAGCCGGTGGTCGGCTTCGATGAGACCGGGATGAGCGTCGACGGCCACCTGCGGTGGCTGCACGTGGCGAGCACGGAGCGGCTGACCCACTACGCCGAGCACGCGAAGCGGGGCAAGCAGGCCGGTGAGGACATCGGCATCTTGCCGAACTTCGCGGGGATCGCGCTGCACGATCACTGGCAGAGCTACTTTCGCTATCAGTGTGGGCACGCGCTGTGCAACGCCCATCATCTGCGCGAGCTGACGTTCATCGAGGAACAGTACCGCCAGCCGTGGGCGGGCGAACTCAAGGAGTTGCTGCTGAGGATGAACGCTGCGGTGGACCGTGCGCAGCAGCAGGGACGCCGGCGGCTGTACCGGCCTGAGCGCCGACGATTCGCCGCCGAGTACCGCAGGATCATCAACGTTGGGCTGACCGCCAATCCGCCGCCGCCTCCGGCGCCACCCGGTACGCCCAAGAAGCGGGGCCGCAAGAAGCAGAGCAAGCCGCGCAATCTCCTGCTCCGGTTGGCCGGCCGCTGGCGATCGGTGCTCGCCTTCATGTACGACTTTCGCGTACCGTTCACCAACAACCAGGCCGAACGGGACCTGCGCATGATGAAAGTTCAGCAGAAGATCTCAGGCACGTTCCGCAGCGCTGAAGGTGCAGCCGCCTTCTGCCGGACCAGAGCCTATATCTCCACGATCCGCAAGAACGGCGGCAACGTGCTCGACGCCCTCAGGTCCGTCTTCGAAGGCCGCCCCATGATCCCTCCCTGCCTCAGACCGTCCGCCACGGCTGAATAGTTACGGCGACGGTGCTGATCGTCAACCAGGACCTGCGCAATGTCTTTCTGGAGGGCGTGGCGCAGTGGGTGATCTACAGCTCGGAGCAGCTCTATTACGAGAGCTGACCTGGCCGTAGCGGCATCGGCCTGACGGCGCCGAGTCCGGCGGGCCGATGCTTCAATACATCGTGCGACGGGTGGCGGCCTTCGCGCCGCTCCTGTTGCTGCTCTCGGCGGTGAGCTTCGCCATCATCGAGCTCCCGCCGGGAGATTATCTCACCTCGTACATGCTGCGCCTGGAGCTCCAGGGCAACCGGATCACCGACGACCAGGCCGCGAACCTCTCCGCGTACTACGGGCTGGACCAGCCGGTCTACACCCGCTACCTGCTGTGGCTGCGCAACATCCTGCTCCGCGGCAACCTGGGCTGGTCCTTCGCCCATGACCGGCCGGTGTCCGTCGTAATCGGCGAGCGGCTCGGGCTCACGCTGGTGGTAACCATCTCGACGCTCATTTTCACCTACGTGGCGGCGGTGCCGATCGGCGTGTACTCGGCGGTGCGCCAGTATTCCTTCTTCGATTACTTCTGGACCTTCTGGGGATTCGTGGGGCTGGCGATCCCGAACTTCCTCTTCGCGCTGGTGCTGCTGTGGATCGCGTTCCGCTACTTCGGCGTCGCGATCACGGGGCTGTTCGCGCCCGAGTTCGTCGACGCTCCCTGGAGTCTGGCGCGGGTGTGGAGCATGCTGCAGCGGCTCTGGGCGCCGGTGGTGGTCGTGGGCACCGCGGGGATGGCGGGACTGATCCGCGTCATGCGCGGCACCCTGCTGGACGAGTTGCGCAAGCAATACGTGGTCACCGCGCGCGCCAAGGGCGTCGCCGAAGGGCGTCTGCTGTTCAAGTATCCGGTGCGGATCGCCGTCAACCCGATCATCAGCGGGATCGGCTGGCTGCTGCCGGCCATCATCTCCGGCGCCACCATCACGTCCATCGTGCTCAACCTGCCGACCACCGGCCCGGTGCTGCTGGGCGCGCTGCTGGCGCAGGACATGTACCTGGCGGGCAGCTTCGTGATGATCCTCAGCATCCTGGTGCTGGTGGGCAATCTGATCTCGGACATCGTGCTGGCGTGGGTCGATCCGCGCATCCGTTTCGGCCGCATCGAGTCGTGAAGCAGCGCACGCGCACCGACGACGAGAGCTACTTCGTCGCGTCTCAGTGGCGGATGATGTGGTGGAAGTTCCGCCGCCACCGGCTGGCCGTGGTTGCCGGCCCGGCGCTCGCCGTCATCTACCTGCTGGCGCTGTTCGCGGACTTCGTCGCGCCGTACGGGGTGACCACCCGGTTTCCCGGCTACCTCAACGCGCCGCCCAACCTGATCCGGTTCGGAGGCGGCGGCGAGGAGGGGGCGCCGGGAGCCTTCGTGTACGGATTGAAGGTGGAGCGCCACCCGTACACGATGCGCAAGATCTACCAGCTCGACCGGGAGCTGCGGTATCCGGTGCGCTTTCTCGGCGCCGGGGAGGAGTACCGCTTCCTGGGACTGTTCAAGGCCAGCGGCCACCTGTTCGTGCCGGCGGCGGAGGATGCGCCGCTGTTCCTGTTCGGCACTGACCGGCTGGGACGCGACCTGTTCTCGCGCGTGCTGCACGCGGCGCGGATCTCCCTTTCCATCGGCCTGGTGGGCGTGCTGCTCAGCACGGTTCTGGGAGTGCTGCTCGGCGGGCTGGCCGGCTACTTCGGCGGCATCGTCGACCGCGTGGTGATGCGGCTGGTGGACCTGCTGTCTTCCATTCCGACCATACCGCTGTGGATGGGGCTGGCAGCGGCCGTACCCAGGGACTGGTCGGTGGTGACGACCTACTTCGCCATCACGCTGATCCTGTCGCTGGTAGGTTGGACCGGGCTGGCGCGCGCGGTGCGCGGCCGCTTCCTGTCGCTGCGGGAGGAGGACTTCGTCATGGCCGCGGTCGTGTCGGCCGTGCGCGAGCGCACCATCATCTTCGGCCACCTGCTGCCGTCGTTCCTGAGCTACATCATCGTGTCGCTGACCTTGGCCATTCCGGCGGTGATCCTGGGGGAGACCGCGTTGAGCTTTCTGGGCCTCGGCATCCAACCGCCGGCGGTGAGCTGGGGCACGTTGCTGCAGGACGCCCAGAACTTCCAGGCGGTGGCCAGTCAGCCGTGGCTGCTGATCCCCTGCATCTTCGTGGTCTTGACCGTGCTGCTCTACAACTTCCTCGGCGACGGCCTGCGCGACGCCGCCGACCCGTACGCCTGAGCCGCGGCCGGCGCGCCGGGTTGGTCAGACTCGTAGACCGTGCGGCGCGCTCGTTACGCCGCACGGTCTACGAGTCTGACCTGAAACTCTACGCTATACCCCTCAGCCTATGGCGAACGCCATCCTCCCATCCGTCGTGCCCCACCGCCCAGATACGATCCAACGGCAGAGCGCTACCTAAGAATCGTTCGAGGGAGTCTTTGGGCTTAGAAGGACAAGCCAGCTCTGTACGGCTTCCATGTCTCGCCGTGCCTCAGTTATGCCCAGCCCAAATGCGTCGGCCAGCCGCCGGGAAGCTCTGGATGCATCCAGGTCGCGGAAACGGATTACGGCACCGGTGAACGGTAAAGCGAGCAAGCACGTCAACGACCAACTCCGCAATTGGTCATCCGTCAAGTCACGAGGAACCGCGAGAGCCTGAAGGTCGCGAAGCGCCGAGCGCTGCTCGTCATATGACGCGATCTCCTCTTCCCTGCCTCGGTACGCCAGTACGACGTTCGCAGGATCCCGAGTCGCCGGACGCCAGGTATCCAGCCTGGGCTGCAAACGTAGGCTCAAAGACCGTTCGGACGCGACGCCGGCCATCGACTCCCAACGAGAGAACTCCTCGTCATCGATCTCTCTCGCGTACATAAGAAGATCGTGTTCGAAGAAACAGGGGTCGAAGTCCGCGCCGGGATGGCACAGAATCTCCAGATTTGACTGGCGGGACCAGCCCAGCCCCGAGGAGGTCACGTTAGCGGAGCCAATAAGAATCGCGTCATCAATGCGGTAGTACTTAGCATGAAGAAACGGGTGTAGACTAAAAGATCCTCCCCTATCCAACACAATGCGCCTGCATGCAAGGTCAGACGAACCTGATAGCAGATCGTGGGGATTCCATCGAGTAACGCAGACAACTCTCGCCTCAGGGTCAACGTCTGCCAAGACCCTCGTAAGGGCTTCCGCTTTGATATACGGCGCAGCGACGAATAGCTCCTTGGCTCCGGCACACAGGCGAACCATGATGTTCCCGGGCAAGTCGCGCACAGCTAATCGTCTCTGTCCCTGAGTTGGCTTATGACTTTGTCTGCCTGACGACCCCAGTCCATGGCTATGTGCTGAATTCGGGTACGATCATCTCTCGACTCGGTCTGATCCTCCATCCTCGCCCATGACGACAGCAGCAGCCGTATCGCAACGATAGCCTGAAAGGCAGGGTCGTTCTCGTCCTCTGGATCCTCCAGTGCGCCGGTCAAAACCGGCGAGGTGTAGTGAATGAAAGAGTCATACGTACGAAGGGTTAGCGACCCACGACGGCCCCGAGTCATGCGTGGCAGCCCGCGAGGGCGAAACGAAGCGTTGACAGGGGTACGCGCGGGCTGGGTATTGAGCCGCGAAAGAGAGTCACTTCGGGGTGCCGACGCCGTTGGAGGAGGCGGAAGGCAACACCCGGGACGCCGCCAGCGCGAGGCGTCACGGGACCCTGCGCGGTCCGAGACCCCGAGCACGTGCGGAAACACCTCGCACGGGAACCGGGAGATCCCATCCTCTCCTGTGGCGGATGGCGCCGCAGGACGTGTCGGAAAGTCCAAGGACACACCCCGATGATGTACGGGGATGGGAAGTCGGACAGGTCCATAGTACCAGCGAAGCCCGCGAACAAGGACGGGGGCGGTGGACAGCGTGGCTATGGCGGACCCTACACGGGCACGAAGGTGGAAACGCCGGAGACAGCCAAGGGGACGCCTACGGTCGCGTCGGACGCCGTTGCCCCAACCGCGGAGCGGGTGGAGGGAAGGGGCCTGACCAAGGGGAATCCGCGCCAGCAAAACGCGCCCCGGACACAGCGCCGGGACGGCGCGCCCAGTGCGCTTGCGCGGATACGTCAAGCAGCGCGACAGGATAGGACGCTGCGGTTCACCGCGCTGCTGCACCACGTCTACGAACCGACGAGGCTCCGGGAGGCGTACTTCAGCCTCAAGCGGGACGCCGCACCCGGAGTGGATCGGGTGACGTGGCAGCAGTACGGCAGGGAGCTGGAGGCCAACCTCGGTGACCTGTCGGCCCGCTTGCAGCGGGGAGCGTACCGAGCGAAGGCGGTGCTCAGGGTGTTCATACCGAAGGGCGACGGGCGGCAACGGCCGCTCGGCGTGACGGCGCTGGAGGACAAGATCGTCCAGCGTGCGACTACGGAGGTGTTGAACGCGATCTACGAGACCGACTTTCTCGGGTTCAGCTACGGGTTTCGACCGGGACGCAGCGCACACGATGCGCTGGACGCCGTGTACACGGGCCTGCTGACCAGAAAGGTGAACTGGGTGCTCGACGTGGACATCCGTGGATTCTTCGATGCCATCGACCACGGGTGGCTGGTGAAGTTCGTCGAGCACCGAATCGGGGACCGGCGCGTCGTGCGGCTCATCCAGAAGTGGCTGAACGCCGGCGTGCTGCAGGACGGGACGCGGACGCGCAGTGAGCAGGGGACGCCGCAAGGAGGCAGCGCATCGCCGTTGCTGGCGAACGTCTACCTGCACTACGCGTTCGACCTGTGGGTCCAGCAGTGGCGGCGGACGCAGGCGCGCGGCGACGTGGTCGTCGTGCGCTACGCAGACGACATCGTCGCTGGATTCCAACACCGGTCGGATGCCGAGCGGTTCCGGGCGGAGCTGGCCGAACGGTTCAGCTCGTTTGCCTTGGAGGTGCACCCGGTCAAGACGCGCCTGATCGAGTTCGGGCCGTTTGCGGCCGAGAACCGCAGGCGAGGAGGGCAGGGCAAGCCGGAAACGTTCGACTTTCTCGGGTTCACGCATATCTGCGGGACGAAGAGAAGCAACGGACGGTTCACGGTGCTCAGGCAGACGATGGGTGAGCGGTTGCAGGCGAAACTGGGGCAGGTGAAAGCCGAGCTTCGGGGCCGCCTGCACGATCCGGTTCCGGAGGTGGGACGGTGGCTGCGCTCGGTGGTGGGCGGGCATCTGCGTTACTAC
The DNA here is from genome assembly GCA_965208175.1 of Spirochaetia bacterium. Lineage (GTDB taxonomy): Bacteria > Spirochaetota > Spirochaetia > SZUA-6 > Bin103 > CATQHW01. Next base: position 677,022 of record CBDBOG010000004.1, read on the forward strand.
GGAGTGCCCATGAACTCGCCGGCGCTGGCCCTGTTCCGCTATCGGGTGGCATGGCTGTGGTACCGCTCGCTGCGGCGCCGCAGTCAGAAAACCCGACTCACCTGGGAGCGCATGCAGCGCCTTGTCGCTTGCTGGCTCCCTGCGGCCCACGTGTACCATCCCTATCCCTTACGGCGGCTTGGCGTCATACCCGAGGTAGGAGCCCGGTGCGGTAGTCCCGCACGCCGGGATCTGTGGAGGGGGTGATCAGCAATGTTCATTCCTACTCCGAAGTCGGCCCTCGATGTGCCTAAGCAGATCGTAGATAGGATGGTCGGTATTCAGGTTGATATGAAGGATCCCTTGGTTAGACCGGACGTTAAACATCTGAAAGCCGTCAAGCTGTGTGGAGTTGAATTGATATGCGAGGTCCTCTCGGATCAACATTCTTGCAAGACTATATGCTACTTGATCGGTCTGTCCGGACTCCTTGAACTGCTCCGCAAGGCCGGCTATTCTGTCCTTCGCTGAGATGTTCGCACGGTCTCTATCAGTCTTGGTCGGACGCTCCGTGCCAGCAGATATGGCGTCACGATCAGCAATGGTAGCGGTCCGAGCAGCTTTTCTTGCAGCGGTTCGACGTCGCCCGTTCCGTGAATCAGGCCGCCGCTGTTCGAACAGATTGTTGATCCTGCTGATCATGGCCCGCGTTTGATCCCGAATCTCGCCTACGACTCTGTAGATGATGTCTTCTTCGACTCCGATCTCATCAAGAATAACCTGAGTAGGGCGGTCGTCGTGTGCTAGCGTTTTCGCGGCTTGCGTAAAGTTGGCCACCATTTGTTTATTGTGGTCGACTCCGAACAATTCATCGCAATCACGTCGAAAATGCACCTCGCATCCCCACCACCGATTCTTGGGGTTCTCGGTACTGCCCCCCTCGCGTCGGAACGCCTCTTCGAGAACGATCTCACGGTCTTCGCGGACCACCGATACTCCGATATTGTGGCGAGCATGTTTTCCGTGTTCGGTGTCTCCCGGTCTTACGGATGCGCGCGAAGTCAGCAGCGCGTCTGCCTTCACGATGGAGTACCTGACGTCAAGGGTAACCTCCTTCCCGTCGACGGTGGTAGTATATGGCTTGCTAGTCCACGGCTCAAACATTGGTTCTGCGTCCCAAGGCGAAGGCGTAGAAGAAGGCTGCATGAGATACAAAGGATCGTTCGCAACAAAGCGGGTGTCATCGTCCTTTTCGTTCGGTCGGTTCGCGAGGAAGGATGCCGCTCGGATTCTTGTGAGGTCAGCGTCAATCCAATGCCGGTGTATGCGTCCAACCTCCCGGGATGTGTTGGTGATGATCGTGCGACCGGTTTTCCACTGAATCTTGTCGAGCTTACTCCATACGACCACTGTTCCGGAACGGCTCGTGAGAATGGCGTCACTAGCTGCCCGCATCCAGGTTTCTGGCAACGGTGTGTTCTGGTCAGGTAGAGGAACGAGATGATCTCCGTGCTCAATTGAGTCAGCGTCGATACTGGAGTGCCAAGCGGAGTCCAGATCATGTTGCCAAGTCCAGACATCTACTCTCTTGCATTGCGACATCGAGGAGGTGGGAAGGCCCATACCATATTTGCCGATTCCTCGGGTCGAAGCGTGTCGTGTTCCTCCCCCAAACTTAAGGGCATCAAAGAGGGTCCTCACGTCCATCCCGGTTCCGTCGTCAAGTACAGCGATTTCAGTAATCCGACGCCGCGTCTGCGTCCCGACTTGCTGGGGTTGTTCCATGCAGAGGAGATCGATCTGCTCCGCGTTGGCCTCGATGGAATTGTCGATGAGTTCGGCGATCGCGTACGCGGTGTTGTGGTAACGGCTATCCCGAAGAGCACGGATCGTGAAGTTGCTCGGAAAGAGGTTGCGGTCAGCGTTCTTTAGTGCGGCGAGGTCGTCGTCCATAGTTCCTCCCAATTGTCAAACGCTTCAGTCACGGACCCGAACCCGGGGAGATTTGTGTCTGAAACTGTTAGTATCTCGCACTTTGAATTACCACCAGAGCGTGGGCCACGCATCGCTCGGCCGGCCATCTGCGAGTATAGCACTAACGACGTTGTTGGCCGGGCGATGATGACGCAACGAGTTCGAGGTGCGTCGAAGCCTGCCGTGAGGACACCATAGTTCAACATCACCATGTGGTCTTTACTGTCGTCGCGGAACGCATCGGTGATCGTTCGCCGCTCGTCACTGGGAGTGGCAGCCGTAATTAGTGCGGCGGCTATCCCCTCGGCCTGAAGAAGCCGGGAACACTTCTCTGCGCTTCTGACGGAAGGGCAGAACACGATGGTTCGAGGGTGCCGGGCGACGGAGCGCTCAGCAAGTTCGACGATTGTCAACACACGTCGTTGATCACGGCCTATGGTGTCCAGGTCTTGCACGGTATAGTCCGTGCCCGACTCGGGGTCCGGGATGGCGGTGTCGGACTGGAAGTCAATCGGTAGGAACGTGGGGTCGGCCAAGTATCGATTCTGAATGAGGTAGGTAATCGGGTTGCCGTAGCCTTTCGGGTCGATTGAGACTTTTCTGTGATTGAACATCTCGGCCAGTCGATAGTCGGCAGCGGTGAGATGGGCGGTCCGGCCCGGCGTTGCGGTAAGGCCAAGGAGCGGTGGCCGAACGCTGCACAGTTGCTCGGTGATGAAGGAGTATGTTTTGGCTACAGCCTGATGGGCCTCGTCAAAGATAACGGCGGCCGTGCAGCTTGCGAGGTGGGCAAGCAAAGGGGTGTCGGAGAACGCCGCAGCTCGTAGTTTGGCAAGGCCGGTGACCAAGAACCCCGCGGGAAGATGGCGCAGGTCGAGTGATCGACTACCCCAGTGGCGGTGGAGTGATGCGTCACGTCGTCCAAGAAGTCGCCATGCGTGAGAGAGCTGTTCAGCAGCCTGTTCGCATAATTCTTCCGTAGCCGCTAGCCAGATGACTAGGGCGTCTGGGGTATCTCGGGCGTTGAGGAGGTGGCAGGCCGTGTGAGCGGCGACTCTTGTTTTTCCGGCACCGGTGGGAAGATGAGCGACAGCTCGACGTTCGTGCGAAGACAGTGCAGCAACAATGTCGTCAAAGACTTGCCGCTGGTAGGGATATAGAGGGTAGTGCGGGCTAATGGTCAAGAGTGTGCTTCAGTGTCAAACGCCGCACAATCCTTCGCACTCGTCGGTAAAGCGATCGACGTCTGAGGAGCGCATGCGAAATCCCTCAATCGCGCTTTCTAATGGACGGCGTTCGGCATGGAGATATGGGCGGTCGTTCAAAAGCCGCCTCACCGGATTCGTAGTCCGGCGACGTAGCCAACGATCAAACTCTACAGCTTCTCTGTAGCTCTGTGGCTCAGTTGTCTTCAGTTCGAGCCAATGCTGGTCGGAGCGATATGGGCAGATGACACACGCTGATCGAGGCAGAAACCTTCCGGGGTACTCAGCATTGAACCAGTCAATACAATCACGTCTTGTCATGCCGAGGTCGACTAAGGGCCATCGGTGATAGACCCACGATTCTCTGCTTGGCTTCATGCGGCCTACCTCGTCGAGAGACACTCCGAGCCACATCTCGGCGTGCGTGTCCTTTGGGAAAGGCCGACCACGCTGGCCCCCGGCGAGAGTCCGCACGCGTCGATAGATCGGCGTTATCTTGTAGTGGTTTGTGCACTGGCGTCGCAGCATACCTTTCCGGCCGCTGGCGTCGACGGTGAATAGTGGTACGTCGACGAAGCGGTGGCCCGACGCGGTAAGACCGCGCTTGAGGTTAGCTTTGAGATCTCCTGCTGAGACGCGAATGAGCCGGTAGTCGAGTTCCTCTTCAAGCCAATCGAGATGACGGTACACGTAGTCTGGCTCCCATCCGGTGTCGGCGAAGATGGCTGCGTCGGGTTTAGGGTAGCCCAAGCTGGCGAGACGGCTGTCACATCTAGACAGGAGGAGGGCCAGAACTGAGCTCTGGACGCCGGCGCCGAGGCTCAAGGCACGAAAAGCCACGGTGCGGCGGGGGGATTGGATGCTGGGTGCGTGGTCCATTCAGTTGTCGGACGAACCGAGTCGACATCGGTACATTACATTAACGGCCATCGGTTGACTCCTTTCAAATGAGTGTGTGGGGTCCGTGCGTGCCCCTGACCGGATAGCGCACACGGGATCAGTAGCGCTTCTGTTGGGCATAAACATGTTGGGGACAAGAACATATGGTCAACAACGCGTGTGGAGATCGGCGTAGAACGGGATTCGTGAATGCGCCAGGCGGCGCAAGTACATGGAGGGCGCGAAGCGCTCGCCGTGGCGTCCGCGCAGCTCTTCCAGCAGAGCGACGATCCGGTCCGGGCCACGGTCGTCGGCGTGTGCCAGGATGCCGCCGCGGTCCTGCGGGAATCCGGTGCCCAAGATCATGGTCATGTCCAGCGGCATCGGCTCGCTGACGATGCCCTCCTCCAGGCAGCGGCTCGCCTCGTTGGCCATCAGCGCCAGGCAGCGGTGCAGGTCGTCGACGACGGCCGGGCGGCGTTCGCCCGCACGCCGCAGCGCGACGGCGTCCGGATTGGGGCGCGCGTCGCGGCCGGCGTAGGCGTAGAACCCCGCGCCGCTCTTGCGGCCGAGCATGCCGGCTTCGGACAGCCCCTGCGCAAGCTCCGGGCAGCGGTACCGGTCGCCGAACGAGCGCTGGAGCGAGTCGGCGATCCTGACCGTGACGTCGATGCCGATCTCGTCCATGAGCCGGTACGGCCCCATCGGCAGGCCGAACTCGATGGCGAAGCGGTCCAGGGCGTCCAGGTCGTCGATCCCGTCGCCGTCATCCGCCAGGTGAAGGGCTTCCAGCAGGTAGGGGAACAGCACGCGGTTGGAGACGAACCCCGGCCTGCCGCCCACCACGATCGGCGTCTTGCCCAGGTTGCGGGCGAGGGCGACGGCGGTCGCCAGCACCGCTTCCGTGGTCTGAGGCGCGCGCGCGATCTCGACCAGTGGCATGCGGTTCACGGGATTGAAGAAGTGCACGGCCACGAACCGCTCCGGCCGCTGCAGCACGCCGGCCAGCTCGTCGATCGGCAGCGAGGAGGTGTTGGTGGCGATGACGGCATCGGCGCCGACCAGCCCCTCCAGCTCCCGGAGCACCCGTTTCTTGAGGTCGGGATCCTCGGTCACCGCCTCGATCACGAGGTCCGCACCGGCCAAGGATGCCGGGTCGGCGGTCGGCTTGATGCAGGCGAGCTTCGCTTCCACGTCCTCCGCGGTCATGCGGCCGCGCTTCAGCGGGTAGTCGTACATTGCTCGGGCCGCCGCCATGCCCCGTTCGAGTCGCCCTTGGTCGACGTCTCTCACGGTGACCGGCAGGCCCCGGTCGCAGAGCGCCCAGGCGATTCCGGACCCCATGGTGCCGGCGCCCAGCACCGCCGGTCGCTCGACCGGCAGCGGGTCGGCGGCGATGCCCCAGTGCTCCTTCCGCAGCCGGTCGCGGTTGAAGAACATCCGCATCAGGTTGCGCCCGGCGCGGCTGCGGACCCGGTCGACGAACGCCGCCCGCTCCACGTCCAGGCCGGCGGCCATCGCCGTCCCGGCCGTGCCGGCGACCACGTCCAGCGCGACCAGCGGCGCTTCACCGTGCAGCCTGCCACGGGCGACGAGCTGTCTGGCTTCTTCGGCCTGCTCGTCGCTGACCGCCGGCGCCGGCTGGCGCAGATCCGGCCCGTCGGGCGCGGGTGCCGCAGCTATCAGCTCGTCCAGGGCTCGGTCCAGGTCCTGGCGCGCCGCGCAGGCGGTCGCCAGTCCCAGCTCCACGGCGCGCGGTCCGTCCACGGGCCGGCCGCTGCAGATCATCTGCAGTGCCTCCGCGACCCCCACCAGCCGGGGCAGCCGCTGCGTGCCGCCCCAGCCGGGAATCAGGCCCAGGGTCACCTCCGGCAGGCCCAGGGCGCAGCGGCGGTCGTCGGAGACCAGCCGCCATGTCGTCGTCATGGCGAACTCCAGCCCGCCGCCGAGGCAGGCGCCGTCGATGACGCTGACGGTCGGCACCCGCAGGGCCTGCAGTCGGCTGAACAGGCGCTGCCCTCGGCCGATGAAAGCGTCCGCCACCTCGGGTCGGATGAGGGTTCGCAGCTCTCCGATGTCGGCGCCGGCGATGAAGCAGCCCGGCTTGGCGCTGCGGAACACCACGGAGCGGATGTCGAGGTCGGCGTGGATGTCGTCGAGCAGGCGCTCCAACTCATCCAGCACCGGGGTGGAGAAGGTGTTCACCCTCGATCCCGGCTGGTCGAAGAGCACCTCCAGACGTCCGCCGGGGCGCCGTTGCGTGGTGATGGTCGCCATAGCGGGCCGGATTGTAGGCCGCCGGCAGACTCCTTGACAGCCGGTAGCGACCCTCGCCAGTGTCGCCAACCGTGGCGCAGATGACCTTCGCGCAATCGGTCAATGCCGGGCTCCGGGAGGAGATGCGGCGCGACGCCGGAGTGGTGGTGATGGGCGAGGACGTCGGCCACTACGGAGGCGTCTTCGGGGTCACACGCGGCCTGCAGGACGAGTTCGGCGCCGAGCGCGTACGCGACGCGCCGCTGTGCGAGGCGGCGATCGTCGGCTTCTGCGTCGGCCTGGCGGTGGCCGGCAAGCCGGCGGTGGCGGAGCTGGAGTTCATGGACTTCGTCACCTTCGCCATGGACCCGATCGTCAACCAGGCCGCCAAGCTCCGCTACTTCTGGGGCGGACAGGTCTCGGTGCCGCTGGTGGTGCGGGCTCCGGTGGCCGCCAACCTCGGCTTCGGCAGCCAGCACTCGCAGAGCCTGGAGGCGTGGTTCATGCACGTGCCCGGCCTGCGCATCGCCATGCCCTCCAACGGCTACGACGCCAAGGGCCTGATCAAGACCGCGGTCCGCGACCCCAACCCGGTGCTGTTCCTGGAGAACATCAGCCTCTACCCCAGCCGCGTGGAGGTCCCGGAAGAGGAGTACCTGATCCCCTTTGGGGAGGCGCACGTGGTCCGCACCGGCAGCGACGTGACCGTGGTGGCGCTGGCGTCGATGGTGCCGCGCGCGCTGGAGGCCGCCGACGCGCTGGCCGCGGACGGCATCAGTGTGGAGATCATCGATCCGCGCACGCTGGCCCCACTTGATATCGACACGATCGTGGAGTCGGTGCGAAAAACCGGTCGCGTGGCCATCGCCCACGTGGCACACAAGACCGCCGGCGTCGGCGCCGAGATCGCCCAGCAGATCACGGAGCTGGCCTTCGATCACCTTGAAGCGCCGGTGCGGCGGGTGGCGGCGCTGGACAATCCCATCCCGGCGAGCCAGCCGCTGGAGGCGCAGGTGTTTCCGGGAACGGACGAGATCGTGGAGGCATGCCGTGCCCTGGGTTGAGGCAACCTCGGGTGAGCAGCGCGCGGAGGTGCTGCGCCGCATGTGGCTGATCCGCCACTTCGAGGAGGCGGCGGTGCGCCTGTACGGAGAGGGCCGCTACCGCGGCTCGACCCATCCGTACATCGCCCAGGAAGCGACTGCGCTGGCCGTGTGCGCGGCGCTGCGGCCGACCGACACGGTGCTGGCCACCTACCGCGGCCACGGCGCCGCGATCGCCGCCGGCTGCGACGTGGGCGCCATGATGGGCGAGTTGCTGGGCAAGGAGAACGGCCTGTGCAAGGGCAAGGGCGGCTCCATGCATTTCAGCCACGTCGGCGACCGTCTGTTCGGCTGCAACGCCATCGTCTCCGGGCAGATCCCGATGGCCGGTGGCATCGCGCTGGCCACGCGTATCGACGGCGGCGACGCGGTCACGGTCGCCTTCTTCGGCGACGGCGCCTCCTGCGAGGGGGTGTTCTACGAGACCCTCAACATGGCCGTGCTCTGGAAGCTGCCGCTGGTGCTGATCTGCGAGAACAACGAGTACGCGATCTCCACCCACTACACGCAGGCGGTGAGCGTCCCGCGCATCTCCGACCGGGCCAAGGGATTCGGCCTGCCGGGCGTGCACGTGGACGGCTGCGACTACGACGCCGTGCACGCGGTCGCCTCAGAGGCGGCCACGCGGGCGCGGGCGGGCGAGGGCCCCACCCTGATCGAGGCCAAGACCGTCCGCTGGACCCGGCACAGCGCCGTGGCCGCCGGCGGCTCCAGCGAGGGTGGCGAGAAGTGGCGGGAGACCGATCCGATCCCCCGCTTCACCGAGCAGGTGATCGCCGAGGGGGCGCTGGACGCCGCGCAGGCCGAGCGCATCCGCGACGAGGCCCGCGCCGAGGTCGAGCGCGCCGCCGAGGCGGCGATCGCCGCGCCCTATCCGCCGCCTTCGGCGCTGGCCACCGACGTGTTTGCCTGACGCGCATGGTCGAAGCGGTCATCCCCAAGCTGGACGAAACGACGGAGGTCGCCACCGTCGAGCGCTGGCTGGTACAGGAGGGGGAGCGGGTCGAGCAGGGGCAGCCCATCTGCGAGGTAGAGACCGACAAGGCGCTGGTGCAGGTGGAGGCGCCGGCCGCGGGCACGCTGCGCCGCCAGCTCATCGCCGCCGGGACCGAGGTGCCGCCGCTGACCATCGTCGCCCTGGTGGGCGATCCGGCCGAGCCGGTCCCGGAGGTCGATCCGTACGCGCGCACTGCCGGGTCGCAGTCCTCCGCGCCGTCGGCAGAGGGGCCAGCCGCGACGCCGTCGGCCGCGCCGCCATCCGCGCCGGTCTCGCGGAGAACGGCTGCATCGCCACGGGCTCGGCGGCTGGCCGAGGAACTGGGCGTCGACCTGGGCACCGTCAGCGGCACCGGTCCGGGCGGCAAGATCACCGATCGCGACGTGCAACGGGCGGCCGGACGGTGAGCCGGGCGGACGCGCCGGTCTTCTTCGACTCGGACGCCGTCGCGTGGCAGGCGCACCCGCTGTTCCCGCCGATCGACATCAAGGACCTGCAGCCGGGAGCCGCCCATCCGGCCGGCACGTTCAGCCTGATGCGCGTGAAGGTGGCGGCCGGCGGGCGCATCGACCCGCACACCCATCCCGTGGAGACCGAGACCGCCTACGTGTTGCGCGGCGCGGCCCGGCTGCTCTGCCAGGGCGTGGCCACCGAGCTGCGCGCCGGCGGCGGCGTCTCCATCCCGCCCGGCCTGGAGCACTCGCTCGAAGCCGACGCCGAGGTCGAGCTGCTCGCCATCCACACCCCGCCGCTGCGCTGAGCGCGCGTGGTAGGCTGACGGACTCATGGCGATCGTCGTCGACCGCAAGACCAAGCTCACCTACGAGGACTACCTGCAGTTTCCCGAGGACGGACGCAGGCACGAGATCATCGATGGAGATCACTACGTGAGCGCAGCACCTTTCGTGTCCCACCAGCGGATTCTGAAGAAGCTGCTACGGCAACTCTGCCGCCATATCGAAGACACGGGATTGGGCGAAGTGCTTCCGGCGCCCGTGGCGACGGTGCTGAGCGACACGGACGTGGTCGAGCCGGACTTGGTCGTGGTGCTCGGGCCGAACGCGTCGGTGGTCACCCGCGAGCGAATCGACGGCGCCCCCGATCTGGTGGTGGAGATCCTTTCGCCCTCGACCGCGCACCGGGATCGCGGCCTGAAGCTGGACCTCTACCAGAAGTCAGGAGTAGCCGAGTACTGGATCGTCGATGCGGAGCGCCGCGTCGTGCACCAGTACGTGCTGGAGGACGCCATCTACCGCGCTTCGGGCGAGCACGCCGAGCGGATCGACGTCGCCTGCACGGCGAATCGCACCGGCCGACCGGTACGGATCGACCTGACCGAGATCTGGTAGAGACTTCACGATGAACCCGGCGGACTTCTCCGCCGACCGGAAATTCCGCTACGTTCTGCGGCGCGAGATTGGCTCGTCCGCGCGGCGCGTTGTGTTCATCATGTTGAATCCGTCCATCGCGGACGAGGTTCGGACGGACCCGACCGTTCGCAGGTGCGTCGGATTCGCGCGGCGCTGGGGATTCGGGGCGTTGGAGGTCGTGAACCTGTTCGCGCTGGTGTCAACCGACCCGAAAGGCCTGCAGGACGCGGACGATCCGGTGGGGCCGGGAAACGACGCCGCGATCCGCTCCGCGCTGTCGTCAGCGGACAGGGTTGTTCTGGCGTGGGGCAACAACGGGGTGCGGCGCCCGGACAGGGCGGACGCGGTGATCGCGATGGCGCGGAACGCGGGCATGCCGTGCTGCTTCGGGACGACGAAGGAGGGCGCGCCCAGACATCCCTTGCGCCTGAGCTACAAGGCGGCGCTGACGCCATTCTGAACGTGGTTGGGCGCCAGAGCAGGGGACACCGCATTGCTGTCTGATACCATGGCGAACCACGAGGTTTCAGGATGAACGACGTGTCGACACTGGGGGCCTACACGTTCGCCGATGCCGCCCGCTACGTGGTGGCTCCCGTCGCAACCGTCCGTGCCTGGTTTCTTGGCACGACGACCGGAGCGGGCCGCTTCGAGCGAGTGCTGCAGTTGGACGACTCCGAGCATCGCATGCTGTCGTTCCGCAATCTCGTGGAGCTACACGTTCTGAACTCGGTGCGGCGGCGCCATCGAGTCACGCTGTTCAAGGTCAGAACGGCGATCGCAATCCTGTCGGAAGCTTGGGGCTCCGATCATCCGCTGGCTGAGCGGGACATGCTCACGGACGGCTACAATCTGTTTGCTCATGTGGCTGGCCTGCTGACGAACGTGAGCACGTCTGACCAGCAGATCCTGCTCGACAAAGTCTTGCAGGCTGCCCTACGGAGAATCGACAGGCACCCGGCGGGGGGGGCGGCGAAGCTCTTTCCCTTTCCGGCGGACGACCTGGAGTCGGAGGAGCCGAAGACGATCGAGATCGACCCATCCGTTCAGTTCGGCCGGCCGTGCCTCACCGGCACGGGCATCCCGACGGAGGCGTTGTACGACCGTCACGCTGGTGGGGAGGCCGTGGATCAACTCGCTGACGACTATGGACTGGCCGGCGAGCGTGTGCGGGATGCCATCGAGTACGAGGAGCAACTGCGCACTCGGCTGTCTGCCGCGTAATCGGCTCATCCTGGAGTCGGATGAGCCGCCGTACATCGCGCGGATTACGAAGGAGAGGGTTCGGATCGTGTTCCGCCCCTGAGAGCGCTCGGGTGGATGCACGCGAGGGCGACCTGGGGTAGACTGTCCGCATCGAACTGAAACTGGCCGGCGCGGATTTCACCTTTCCCCTGCTGTCGCATGACGACTCGCTGACGCTGATCGCCATGCTGGGGCTGACCGGGGTCGACATCGGTCTGTTCGAGGACCGCTCGCACCTGTATCCCAGCCACGTGCTGGCCGACCCCAAGGCGTCCTCGGCCGACCTGGTCGCCCGGGTGACCGGCAAGGGGCTGGCGATCGCCGACATCTTCCTGCAGACCGCCGGCTTCGACACCATGACCGTCAACCACCCCGACGCCGCCGAGCGGCGCGGCTCGCGCGATCTGTTCGAGCGCACGCTGGAGTTCGTGCAGCTCTGCGAGACCAGCCACATGACCATCCTGCCGGGGATCGAGTTCGACGGGGAATCGGCCGAAGCGTCGCTGGCGCGCGCCGCCGAGGAGCTGTCGTGGCGCCTCGACCGGGCGGCCGGCACCGGCGTCACGGTCAGCGTCGAGGCGCACGTCGGCTCCATCGTCCCGGATCCGGACGCCGCGCTGCGGCTGGTGGAGATGACGCCGGGGCTGACCCTGACGCTGGACTACACCCACTTCACCCGCGACGGCCTGCCCGACAGCGAGTCGGAGAAGCTGGTCCCGCACGCGTCCCACTTCCACGCCCGCGGCGCGGCGAAGGGGCGGCTGCAGGTCAAGTTCACGGAGAACGTCATCGACTATGCGGGCGTGCTGCGCGCGCTCGACGCCGCCGACTACCGGGGCTGGGTCGGTGTCGAGTACGTCTGGCAGGACTGGGAGCGCAACAACGAGGTCGACAACGTGTCGGAGACGATCCTGATGCGCGACTTCCTGCTTGCCAACGCGCCGTAGGGCAGCCTCGTGGGGGCTGACATGCGCGTCGACGGCCGGGTCGCGATCGTCACCGGAGCGGGACGCGGCATCGGCGCGGCCATCGCCGAGACGCTGGCCGGCGCGGGGGCGGCCGTGATGGTCTGCGACATCGAGGGGGAACTGGCCGAGGCGCAGGCCGCCCGCATCCGCGACGCCGGCCATGCCGCCGACGCCAACGCCGCCGACGTCAGCAAGCCGGCCGAATGTGACCGCGTGGCGGAAGAGACCGAGCGGCGGCACGGCGCCGTGCACATCCTGGTCAACTGCGCGGCGATTTGCCCGCGTATCGACATCCCCGACATGACCGAGCCCGACTACGACCGGATCATGGACACCAACCTCAAGTCCGTGTACTTCCTGAGCCGAGCCGCCGGCCGGGCGATGCGGCGCGCCGGCTGGGGCCGCATCGTCAACATGACCTCGGTCGGGGCGCGCACCGGCGGCATGCACCGCGTCACCGTCTACGCCGCCAGCAAGGCCGCGGTCATCTCGATGACCAAGGGGTTCGCCCGCCACCACGCCCCGGACGGCATCCTGGTCAACGCGGTGGCGCCCGGCGCCGTGGACACGCGGCTGATCCGCATGCTGCCGCCGGAGGACCAGCAGGCGACCGTCGATGTGATCCCACTGAAGCGGCTGGCCGCGCCGGTGGAGATCGCGCGCGCGGTGCTGTTCCTGGCCTCCGATGCGAACACCTACATCACCGGAGCCACCACCGACGTCAACGGCGGCTCCTTCATGCCGGACTGATCCGGCCGGGATGAGCTGAAATGAAGATCGTCGAGGTGCGCGCCTATCCGCAGCGTTATCAGGAGCCCAACGACCGCATGATGTGGCGCCACGTCACGCTGGCGCGGATCACCACCGACTCCGGCCACGTCGGTTGGGGCGAGTGCATCTCGCAGTGGCCGGAAGCGGCGCTGGCGGTCAAGATCCTGATCGAGCAGGGACTCGGACCGTCCGTATTGCTCGGCAGGAACCCACTCGACAACGGCGCGCTGTTCGCGGCCATGAAGGCGCACGACTGGTGGTACGGAGACACCGGCATGGCCAACTTCGCGGTCAGCGCCCTGGACGTCGCCCTCTGGGACCTCAAGGGCAGGATCCTTGGTCAGCCCGTGCACCGCCTGCTCGGCGGCAAGGTGCACGACCGCCTGCGCGCCTGCGCCAGCACCCACCCGTCGAAGGCCGGCCTGCAGGACCTGGCGGACGAGCTGGCCGCGCATGCCGACGACGGCTACACGGCCGTCAAGGTCGGCTTCGGCAAGGCCGGCGACGCCGCGCTCGGCGTGGACCCCAAGCGTGATATCGCCTACGTGCGCACCGTCCGGCAGACGATCGGCGATGCCGTCGACTTCATCGTCGACGTCGGCAACAAGACCCGCTGGGACTACGCATCGGGCGTCCGCATGGCGCGCGCGTTCGAGGAGTACCGGCTGCGCTGGCTGGAGGACCCGTTCCAGCCCACCGACGTGGCCGCCTACGTGCACCTGCGGGAGGCGATCGAGACGCAGATCGGCGCCGGCGAGCGCTCCTGGCAGGCGTCGGACTACCGGCGGCTGATCGAGCTGGGCGTGGCCGACGTCTACCTGGTCGACCCCGGCCGCGCCGACGGCATCACCGGCTACAAGCAGGTGATGGACCTCACCGCGCAGGCGCACCTGTTCTTCAACGCCCACTCGTGGAGCAGCGCCATCAACACCGCCGCCTCCATCCACGCGACCGCGACCGGCGCCAACTACATCGTCTTCGAGCTCAAGCCGGTGCCGAGCCCGATGCAGCACGAGCTGGTGCCCGAACCGTTCGAGCAGCGCGACGGCTGGGTGACGGTGCCGGACAGCCCCGGCCTGGGGGTCGAGATCGACGAGCAGGTAGTGGAGCGCTATGGGTTCACCTCCGTCTAGTCAGTCGAGGCCGACGGCGTCGGCCATGGGCCGGCTGGGCACGGAGACCGCCTTCGCCGTATCGGCCGACGCCGCCGCGTGGGCGGCGCAGGGCCACCGCGTCTATCCGTTTCACCTGGGCGACATCAACCTGCGCACGCCCCTGAGCATCATCGAAGCCGCCGAGCGCGCCATGCGGGACGGCAAGACCGGTTACACCCCGGCTCCGGGCATCCCGGAGTTGCGCGAAGCGCTGGCGGAGGAGATCGGCGCGGCCCGCGGCGTGCGCTACGGCCCCGAGCACGTGTCCGTGCAGCCGGGTGCCAAGCCGATCATCGGCAAGCTGCTGATGAGCGTCATGAACCCGAACGAGGAGGTGGTGTACCCGAACCCCGGCTACCCGATCTACGAGTCGCAGGTCGACTACCTGGGGGGACGCGGGCGCCCCTACGCCTACGTCGAGGAGGCCGACGGCTTCCGCATCGACCGCGCGTCGGTGGAAGCGGCGCTCAGCGACGCGACCCGTGTGCTAATCGTCAACGCCCAGCACAACCCGACCGGCGCGGACGCGTCAGCCGACGAGATCGCCTGGCTGGCAAGGATCGCCCGTGAGCGCGACCTGTGGGTGCTGGCCGACGAGCCGTACTTCGACATCCGCTACGGCGGCTCGAGCCGCAGCCTGGTCTCCGAACCGGAGATGGTCGAACGCACGGTGATCGGCTACACCTTCTCCAAGACCTACGCCATGACCGGCTGGCGGCTGGGCGCCGCCATCGGCCCGACCGGCGTCATCGACCTGATCAACACGCTCAACACCAACCACGAGTCGTGCACCTGCGGGTTCATCCAGCACGCCGGCGTCGAGGCGCTGAAGGGCGACCAGTCCGGCGCCCGCGAGATCCTGGCCACGCTCCGCGAGCGGCGTGACGTCGTGGTCGACGGCCTCAACGCCATCGACGGCGTGAGCGTCCATCGCGCCACCGCCACCTTTTATCTGTTCGTCGACGTCACCGGCGTCTACCGGCGTCTCGGCTACGGCGACCCGCAGGCCTTCCGCACCGACGCGCTCCGCGAGACCGGGGTGTCGTTCTGCTCCCGCACCCACTTCGGGCGCGCGCTGCCCGGCGAGCAGCGGATGTACGTGCGCTTCGCCTACTCCGGCATCGACGCGGACGATGCACGGGAGGGGCTTGCGGCGCTCAAGGAGTACTGGGAGCGGTAGCCCGGCTACTCGATGACGCCGTGCTGCCGGCCCACGCGGGCGAACGCCTCGATCGCCCGGTCCAGGTGGGCTCGCTCGTGCGCGGCCGAGATCTGCACGCGGATGCGGGCCTGCCCCTCCGGCACGACCGGATAGGAGAAGCCGATCACGTAGATCCCGTCGGCCAGCAGGTCGGCGGCCATCGCCTGTGCCAGCCGTGCGTCGTACAGCATGATCGGGACGATCGGATGCACGCCCGGCCGGATGTCGAAGCCGGCTGACGTCATGGCGTCCCGGAAGTAGGCGGTGTTCCCGGCCAGCCGGTCGCGCAGCTCCGTGGTCTCGTCCAGCCGCTCCAGCACCGCCAGGCCGGCCGCGGCCAGGGAGGGCGGCAGCGAGTTGCTGAACAGGTAGGGACGCGAGCGCTGCCGGAGCAGCTCCACGATCGGCCCGCGCGCCGCGGTGAACCCGCCGGAGGCGCCGCCGAGCGCCTTGCCGAGCGTGCTGGTGATGACGTCGATCTGGCCCAGCACGCCGCAGTGCTCGATCGAGCCGCGGCCGGTGGAGCCGATGAACCCGGTGGCGTGCGAGTCGTCGACCATCACCAGCGCGTCGTGCGCGCGCGCCAGCTCGACGATGCGGTCCAGTGGGGCGATGTCGCCGTCCATGGAGAACACGCCGTCGGTGGCAATCAGCCGCAGCCGCGCGCCGGCGGCTTCCTTCAGCTTCTCCTCCAGGTCGTCCATGTCGGCGTGCGCGTAGCGGTAGCGGGCCGCCTTGCACAGGCGGATGCCGTCGATGATCGACGCGTGGTTGAGCGCGTCGGAGAGTACGGCGTCGCCCTCCTGCAGGAGGGTCTCGAACAGGCCGCCGTTGGCGTCGAAGCAGGAGGTGTAGAGGATGGCGTCGTCGGTGCCCAGGAAGCGCGCCAGCGCCTGCTCCAGCCGCTTGTGCAGGTCCTGGGTGCCGCAGATGAAGCGCACGGAGGACAGCCCGAAGCCGTGCGTGCGTAGCGCCTCGGCCGCCGCGTGGATCACCGCCGGGTCGCTCGACAGTCCGAGGTAGTTGTTGGCGCAGAAGTTCAGCACCTCCTCCTCGCCTGACCCCACCTGAATCGTCACGCCCTGCGGCGAGGTGATCACGCGCTCGTCCTTGTACAGGCCGTTGTCCCGGATCTGCTCCAGGGTCGGCCCAATCACGCTGTCGATGGTTGCCATATGGCGGTTACTCCTTGATATCCAGGACGACCTTGCCGCAGTGGCCGGCGGCCATCGCCGCGAAGCCCTCTTCGTAGTCGCCCAGGGCCAGCCGGTGGGTCAGCACCGGCGAGACGTCCAGGCCGCTGCGCAGCATCTGCGTCATCTTGTACCAGGTCTCGTACATCTCGCGGCCGTAGATGCCCTTGATGCGCAGGCTCTTGAGGATCACCTGGTTCCAGTCGATGGTGGTGGAGGACGGCAGGAAGCCGAGCAGGGCGATCTGGCCGCCGTTGTACATGTTGGCCAGCATGCTCCGGAACGCATCCGGACTGCCGGACACCTCGATGCCGCGGTCGAAGCCGTTCGACATGCCGAGCTGCTCCACGGCGTCCTCCACCGAGTCGCGGGTCACGTTGACGGCGAGGGAGGCGCCCATGCGGCGCGCCAGGTCCAGCCGGTAGTCGTTCACGTCGGTGACCACCACGTGGCGTGCGCCCAGGTGGCGGCAGATCGCCGCGGCCATCACCCCGATCGGCCCGGCGCCGGTGATCAGCACGTCCTCGGCCACCAAGTCGAACGACAGGGCGCAGTGCGTGGCGTTGCCCAGCGGGTCCAGAAAGGCGGCGATCTCGGTCGGAATGCTTTCGTGGATCGGCCACAGGTTGCTTTCCGGCATCACCACCAGCTCGGCGAAGGCGCCGTCGCGGTGGATGCCGACCCCCTTGGTGAGGTGGCACAGGTGCGGCTTGCCAGCGCGGCAGTTGCGGCACAGGCCGCAGGTGATGTGCCCCTCGCCCGAGACCCGGTCGCCCACCCGGTGCAGCGTCGCGCCCGGGCCGAGGGCGACCACCTCGCCCACGAACTCGTGGCCCAGCACCAGCGGCGGCTCGACGACGCTCCGCGCCCATTCGTCCCAGTGGTAGATGTGCAGGTCGGTCCCGCACACCGCCGCCTTGATGACGCGGACCAGGACCTCCTTCGGGCCGGGTTCGGGCACGGGCACCTCGGCCAGCGTCAGGCCGGGGCCCGCCGCCTCCTTGAGCAGTGCTTTCATGGATGGCCGGCGACAGTGTAGCGCACCGCCGGACAAGCGCTGTGGTCTGGTCGCGCACCCGTCAGCCAACGTTCGCCTGACGACTGGAGGCGTTGGCTCAGGCGGCGTCGACCACCGCGGCGAACGACCGTTTCGGATTGAGCTCGCGCAGAAACGCGTCGCACGGCAGGCACAGGATGTCGCGCTCCAGGACGCGGCGTCCCCGATACAGCAGGATCGGAGTCGCTTCCGGATAGTCCTGGGCGAACGAGCGCAGGCCGGTCAGGTCTCCCGGATGGAGCGTCGCGCTGTTCTTGACTTCCAGCGCGTACAGCCCGCTTTCGCCGTACAGGACGAAGTCCACCTCGCTGCCGCTGCGCGTGCGCCAATAGCTGAGCGTGTCGCGGGTCTTGGCGTAGGCGATCCAGGTACGCAAGTGCTCAGCCACCAGGCCTTCCAGGGCCGCTCCCGACAACTCCTCGGGTCGGTCGAACGGACCGACGGGCCGGAGCGAGCGGAACAGGCCCGCGTCCACTAGGTAGAACTTGGGATGGGCGCTCATCCGCCGCCGCGCGCGGCGGGTGAACACCGGCAGCGTGAACGCGAGCAGCAGGTCCTGAAGTACGCCCAAGTAGCCGGTCACCACCTTGCGCTCGACCTGACACTCCCGCGCCACGTTGGAGGCGTTCAAGACGGCGGCATGGCTGAAGCTCACCGCCTCCAGAAAGCGGGCAAAGTTGCCCACATTGCGGACCAGCCCCTCTGCCTGCACCTCCTCGCGCACGTACAGAGCCGCATAGGTCCGTAGCGTGTCGTGCGGGTCGGCGGCGTCCACGATGAGCGGGAGGGTTCCCAACGTCAGCGCCTGATCGAGATCGAAGCTGCCGCCAAGCTCTGCCGCCAGGAAGGGGTGCATGGTGTTCAGCACCGCCCTTCCGGCCAGGAGATCGACGCCGGTGCGCCGGAGCTTGCGAGCGCTGGAGCCGGTGAGGACGAAGACCAGGCTCTTGTCGAGCTCGATGAGTTGATGGACGACCGGCAGCAACTCGGGCACCCGCTGCACCTCGTCGATGACGATCGGCCGGCTTGACGGATTCGCCGTGATCGACGCTCGCAGCCGTTCGGGGGCAGCGCCGTAGAAGCGCGTGTTCTCGGGGTCGTTCAGGTCGATCCACAGCGCGTCGGCATACCGGGCGCGAAGCCACGTCGACTTTCCCGTCCCTCTCGGACCGAACAGGAAGTAGCTTGCGGCCGGTGGCCGGTAGAGGCGGGCGTACATAGGAGGTGGCCCCAGCATGGCGCACAATGTGCGAAATGTCCATCAAGATTCCGTTATGACGCTCAAAATGGAAATGGACGACACAGAGCGCCTCTCATGATGCTACAACGACCGCAACTGACGTGCCGAGGCGGCACGGAGTAGACTCGTCAGCGGAACTGCCATGGCGTTCGACACGTCGGTGCTCGACGCGGCGATCCGCCGCCGCCGCGATCGGCTGGAGCGGGAACGGGTCGAGCTCCTGGAGCGGGTATCGGCCGCGCTTCGCGCGCAGGCAAGCACGCTCGGTGTCCGCCGCGCCTATGTCGTGGGTTCTCTGACACGCAAGCACGGCTGGTCCGCCGACTCGGACGTGGACGTGGCGATCCACGGAGGGGATCCGCTTGCCGTGATGCGCCTGGTCGAGGATGCCTCCGGACGCGTGGTGGACGTGATCGACCTGGACCGTCACCCGGTTCCGGAGCTGTTTCGGCGGAACGGAGTCCAGGTTGGATGATAAGCGGCTGGCGCTGCTGCGGCGGGACCTGCAGGATCAGTGGGAGATCGTCGACCGCGTGTTCGCGAAGATCGGGGACCGCAGCGTCGGCGCTTCGCCATCGGCCGTGCAGGTGGAGGCGCTGGCCTACCAACTGCACAATCTCTACGGCGCCTGCGAGCAACTGTTCGAGCTGATCGCGCGGGCGTTCGAGAACCAGATCGACGGCCCGACCTATCACGTCGATCTGTTGCGCCGGATGAAGGCGGAGATCGTCGGCGTCCGACCCGCGTTCCTCAGCGAGGGGCTGGCTACGGTTTTGAACGAGCTGCGCGGGTTCCGCCACTTCTTTCGTCACGCGTACGACGCCGAGCTCGATGCCGACCGGATCACCGCTCTGGCTGCAACGGCGATGGCGTTGCGACAAGACCTCAGAGAAGCCCTGGACCGATTCCTCGTGCGTCTGCGGTCCGGTTGAGCCCGGCCGGCCGGGCGTGCGCCTTGACGGAAGGAGCGGTCGACGGATAGTTTCTCCAGGATGCCCGGACGGCTCGTCGGGCCGATGGGCACAATCTCATAAGAATCCCACGTGAAAGGGAGGTTCGCAGAACGATGAGAAAACTGCTCATCTCGTTACTGACCCTGGGCTTCGTCCTCGGGTCCGCCTTTGTGGCGACCGCCGAAGATCCGATGGAGATCAGCTTTCAGGGCATCTACGGCGACGCGGTCGAAGAGGGCAACGCGGTACAGCGCGCCCTGGAAGAGATGTTCAACATCAAGATCGTCGACTCCAACCTGGCCCGCCGCCCGCGGGAGACGATCGACCTGATGATCGGCGCCAACGAGCATCCGGACGCCATGTACTCCTGGACGAATCACGACCAGTGGTACGCCGCCGGCGCGTATCGCCCGATCCCGATCGACATGATCCGCGAGCACGCGCCCAACCTGGCGCGCGACTGGGACACGATCGGTCCCGGCGCCTGGATGATGTCTGCGGTCCCCGGCGATCCGACCTCCCTGCGCGGCCTCCCGCGCGGCTATGCGCACCAGGCCGGTGCCGGCGCGGCGGTCAACTTCCGCTACGACTGGCTGGGCCTGGTCGGCGCACGCGGGGCGCTCGGCGTGTCCCAGGACATGGAGTCGAGCCCCGAGAGTCCTGAAGGCGTGCTCGACAGCAATCCCGGGTTCGACCCCGGCCACTGGTTCATCAGCTACAACACGCCGAACATCGTCGACGTGGAGGCGGCACTGGAAGCGATCGTCGCGGCCGACCCGGTCGGCGGCGGCCGGACCATCGGCTACAGCGGCTGGCCCCGTGAAGGCAGGCCGTGTTACTGGTGGTCGTTCGGTGCGGTGTGCCAGGCCTACGGCGTCGCCTCGGAGTCTTGGTGGGTTCACGAGGCCGCCGACGGCAGCGCCACCATCCACTACGGCTGGGACAACGTGAAGGAGGCCCTGAAGGTCCTGCAGCGCTGGTACCAGAAGGGCATCCTGGACAGCGAGATTCCGGCATTCGACCGTGCCGCGTTCGATGACAAGGTCGGCGCAGGTCTGGTCGCGATGTACGGCCGCGGCGCCCAGGGATGCTGGAATACTCCCGAGGGTAATGCCAATCCGGTGGTCGGCTGTCTGGCCCGTGTCAACAACCCCGATTTTCAGGAGCTGATGGTGCATGCGGTGACCGCTCCGGACGGGACCTACGGGCTCCGTCACGAGAACACGGCGCTGCCGCTGGGCGGCCCCGGGGAGTGGTTCGTGATCCGCCATGACGTCTCCGATGAGAAGCTGGCCAAGATCCTGCAGATCTTCGACTACGCGAACAGCACCTGTGAAGGCATGATGCTTCAGCTGTTCGGGATCGAGGGCACGCACTACAACGTCGAGGGTGGCGCACCGATGTGCGCGGACGACGGGATCGAAGCTGCCCGCGCCGGCGGCGTGGCGGTCCGCGCCACCGCGGATTGGGCAGCCCTCACTGGCGACGGCATAGCCCACTACTTCACCAATAATGGGTACTACACGCGGCTGTACGGCGACGGTTTCCCCGGCAACACCCAGTGGGAGCCGCTCAAGACCTACAACCAGTGGCGCGGTCCGGGCGGTGGCGGCACCACCCACCTGATCCGCATGTACAAGGAGGACGTGTTCAACGAGACGGACCACAATGAGCTGCGCGCGCAGTTCAAGGGCGCTCTGGACACCATCCACGGCGAGTTCATGTACAAGGCCATGACCACCGATCTCGACATCGATGCCGAGTGGCCGAAGTACATGAGGCAGCTCAACTCTGCCGGCATGGCTGCGATCAACGCCGAATTGAACAAGCTGCAGTACACGGTCGCAGAGCTGGGCTCCGTCGGCGTGACCTGCGGTGATTCCGGGTGCGTCGCTAACAAGTAGGCGCAAGCATCCGGTACGAGCAGCCTGTCGTTTGGCTGCTCAGATCTGAGAAGGGACGGCCGTCATGGCCGTCCCTTCGTCATTGTTGCGCCCGGCATGGGCTTTCGCCAGGAGGTGCGGAGTGCGCCGAGTAATCCAAGTCCTCTACCGACCCGGCAGGGGGAACGGTGAGTTGAAGGCAAGGGTGTCCGCCGCGAGGCGGGATCTGAAGGAAGCCGGAGACAAACCGCTGGCCCGACGAACAGGAACCGCATGGGAGGCAGCCGCGTTGGATGAGAGGGCCTAAAGACTCGAAGTCCAGTACCTGCACGGAAGGCGCGGAGGTCGCGGTGACGTTCGACCGACTGGACGAATGGATCCGTCGGAGATTTCGCTGCGTACAGTGGCGGCAGTGGAAGCGGCCGCGCACGCGGGCGACGAAGCTGATACAGGCCGGCCTCGCGGAGGATCGCGCTTGGTTGTCAGCTTCCAACGGGCACGGACCCTGGTGGAACGCGGGAGCGTCGCACATGAACGCGGCGTTGCCGAAGCGCTACTTCGCCGAGCATGGACTGGTGAGTCTTCTCTCACGGCATCGACGCTGGCGGATGGCTTCGTGAACCGCCGTATACGGAACCGTACGGACGGTGGTGTGGGGGGACGGCGGGGGCGACCCCGCCTCCTACCCGGTGTGCGCTGTTCCGACGAACAGGACCGCTCCAGCACGGCCGAAGCTCGGTGGCTCTACAGCGAAGGTGCCGGAGCTATCCTTTCACCGATCCCAGCATGACGCCCTTGACGAAGTACTTCTGAACGAACGGGTAGAACAGCACCACCGGGCCGATGGTGATCAGCGTGGTCGCGGCCTGGATCGACCGGTGCGGGATGCGCGCCCAGTCCGGCTCGATCCCCTGCGCGCGGAGCTCCTCCACCAGGCGCTGCATGGCTTCGTCGGTCTGAAAGCCCTGCAGGCGCTGCACGATGGCGCGCAGCAGGAGCTGCAGGATGCGCTTGTCCTTGTCGGTGATGTAGATCAGCCCGTCGAACCACGCGTTCCAGTGGGCTACGACCGTCCACAGCGCGATGACGGCCAGCACGGGGCGCGACAAGGGGATGAAGATGCTGAACATGATGCGCCAGTAGCTGGCGCCGTCGATCACCGCGGAGTCCTCCATCGCCTGGTCGATGGTCATGATGAAGTTGCGCGTGATGATGATGTTGAACGCATTGATCGCCGGGATGACCACCAGGACCCAGCGAGAGTTGATCATGCCCAGGTTCCGTACCAGGAGGTAGGTGGGAATGATGCCTCCATAGAAGAACAGCGTGAAGACGAGCAGGAAGGTGATCACCCCCCGACCGGGCAGGCTGCGCTTCGAGAGCGCGTACGCGGCGCAGAAGGTGACGAACAGCGTCAAGGTAGTGCCGAACACGACACGGTGCAGCGTGTTCAGGTAAGCGGTCCCGACGGCGTTCTCCTTGAACACGAACCTCCACGCCTCCGTACGCCACTCGTCGTTCCAGAGGTGCAGCCCCCGGCCGGGCAACGACACCGGCGACGCCAGCGAGGTGGTGATGACGGTCCAGAACGGATACAGGATCGACAGCGCGAACAGTCCGAGGAACACGTAGTTGGCGACGTCGAACGCGCGACCGAGCGGCGTCACTCTGATCAGTGGATTCGCCATGCGTATCTCCTACCAGACCCCGTACTCGCTGTAACGGCGCACGATCTGGTTGGCCCCGACCAGGACGACCAAGCCGACCACGTTCTGGAAGAGCTGCACGGCGGTGGCGTAGGAGTAGCGCGCGCCTTCGATGCCGGAGCGGTACACCAGCGTCTCGAACACGTCGATCACCTCGTAGACGTTGGAGTTGTACAGGTTGAAGATCGGGTCAAAGCCGAACTCCAGGATGTTGCCGACGCTGAGCAGGAACAGGATCGTGATCACCGGCACCAGCGCCGGGATCGTGATGTGGATGGCGTTCTGCCAGCGGTTGGTGCCGTCGATGGCTGCGCTCTCGTAGAGCTGGGGGTCCACCCCCGACAGCGCCGCCAGAAAGACGATCGTCCCCCAGCCGACGCTCTGCCAGGTCGTGACGGCGATGATCAGGCCTCGAAACAGCTCCGGGGCGGTCAGCACCGGGAACGGCTCGATTCCCACCTGCTCCATGAGGTAGGGGACCACGCCGCTCTGCATCGACAGCAGTTCCCTGACGATGCCGCTCAGGACGATCCAGGAGAGGAAGTGCGGGAGGTAGCTGATCGACTGCACGGTGCGCTTGTACCCGGTGACGCGCACCTCGTTGAGCAGCAGCGCCAGGATGATCGGCGCCGGGAAGGAGAAGATCGTCCGCAGGACGGCCAGCATCGCCGTGTTGCGCAGCACGCGCCAGAAGAAGTAGTCGTTGAAGACCCAGTTGAACCACTTGAAGTTGTTCCAGGTGCTTCCCAGGATGCCCTTGACGATGTTGTAGTCGACGAAGGCGATGCTGATCCCGTACATGGGGATGTACTTGAAGACGAACAGCAGCACCACCGCCGGAGCCAGCAGGACGTAGAAGTCCCGCATGCGCCACGCGCGCCGTGCCGTCTGCTTGCGCAGGATCTGCTTGAGGAAGGCGGCGCGCTCCTCCTCGGTGCCCAGGCTGTCGTAAACGCCCACGCTCGGGGCGGGGGACGCCGACGCCTGCTCGCGTCGTTCGGTGGGGAGGTCAGCCATCGATCGTTCGGTATCGCTTGGGGGTCATGGCGGGGCGGCGAACGCCGGGGCGACCGTACCGGTTCGGGTGCAGCGCGTCAACGTAACGCTCACCAGATCGAGTACTCGTTGTAGCGGCGCACGATCTGGTTGGCCGCGATCAGCAGCACGAACCCCACGACGTTCTGGAACAGGTTGATGGCGGTGGCGTAGGAGTACTTCGCGCCTTCGATGCCGGAGCGGTAGACCAGCGTCTCGAACACGTCGGACACCGACACCACCACGTCGTTGTACAGGTTGAAGATCTGGTCCCATCCCTGTTCCAGGATGTTGCCGATCTGCAGCAGCAACAGGATCGTCATGACCGGGATCAGGGCCGGCAGCGTGACGCGCAGCGCCGTCTGCATGCGGTTGGCGCCGTCGACGCTGGCGCTCTCGTACAGCTCGGGGTCGATCCCGGACAGCGCGGCCAGGTAGATGATCGAGCCCCAGCCGACGCCCTGCCAGATCCCGGTCGTCACCAGCAGCGCCCGGAACGTCGGGAGGTTGGTCAGGAAGCTGACGGGCTCCAGCCCGACGAGAGCCATGAGGTAGGGGACGGCGCCGGTCTGCATCGACAGCAGCTCCCTGACGATGCCACCCAGGACGACCCAGGAGAGGAAGTGCGGGAGGTAGCTGACCGACTGGACCGCGCGCTTGTAGGGGTCGTTGCGGATCTCGTTGAGCAGCAGCGCCAGGATGATCGGCGCCGGAAAGCCGATCGCCAGGCGCAGCAGGCTGAGGATCACCGTGTTGCGCAGCACGCGCCAGAAGAAGTAGTCGTTGAAGACCCAACTGAACCACTTGAAATTGTTCCAGGTGCTTCCCAGGATGCCCTTGACGATGTTGTAGTCGACGAACGCGATGCCGACGCCGTACATGGGGATGTACTTGAAGACGATCAGCAGCGTCACCGCCGGCACCAGCAGGGCGTAGAAGTCCCGCATGCGCCACGCGCGCTCCAGGGTCTGCCGTCGATCGAAGCGGCGCGTCGCCTTCGGGTCGGCCGCGGGCTTCTCGTGCGTGGTCGACGACATGGTGGGAGACTCGCGCATGCGGGAGAGGGCGTTTGGCCCGGCGCACGCTAGTGCGAGCGGGAACGTGTGTCAAACGCACCGCTTCTACGACGGGTTAGCACTTCCTTGACATCACGATCCCCTTGACTACACTGAGTCCATGGTAACACGGGTGACAGGAAAGAATCAGGTAACCATTCCCGCACGTATCGTGGCCATGGAGGGGATGGAGCCCGGGACACGGCTGGAGTGGGTTCAAACGGATCGTGAACACGTGATCGAGGTGCGCGTGCTGCCGAATATCGCTCGTGTCGCGTCCGCCCTGCGCGGTCGGGGTGCCAGGTACGCGAAGCAGGCGGGCAGCGCCGTGGACCGGCTGATGGATGAGCGCCGGCGCGAAGACCGCGAAGCAGAGCCTCGGTGAGTGCCGTCACCCACGTGCTGGATACGTCTGCCGTTCTCGCGCACTACTTCGACGAGCCCGGCGCGGAGATCGTCGATGGGCTCTGGCAGGATTCCCGCAACCGAATCGCGATCTGCGTGCTCACGTTGGCGGAATTGCGCTGGCGCCTGCAGGCGGAAATCGAGGACGAACGGGAGATCGATCGCGCCTTCCGGGAGTATGTCGACGAACTCACGTCTAGTCTGGCCGTGGACAGGGCGGTAGCGGAGAGCGCCATCGCGCTGCGCCGCGAGGCTGCGGAGCGACTGCCTCTGACCGACGCGATCATCGCCGGCTGCGCCCACGCCGCCAAGGCCGTGCTGGTCCATCGAGACCCGCACATGCAGTCCATCCCGCAGCGGTTGGTGTCGCAGATCGTGCTGCCGCGTCGCGGTGCCCCGACTCCTCAGGGTGAGTCCGTGGACGATTCGCTGTAGAAGGCATCAAGTCCAGGCCGGAAGGCCGTCCGGGGTCGGCTCAGCTTCAGGAGCGGACGAAGACGCCGCGGCTGATGAGCTTGCGGCGCACCGCGGGCGTCAGGTCGGTGCCCTGGACCAGCTCGACGACGCTCTCCGAGAGCAGACGGCCGCGCTTGCCCACCGCCGCCAGCACGCGGGCGGCAGTTTCCGCGTCGCCGCAGTCGATCACGAGGGCGAGGCGGACGTCGATCCAGCGCACCTCGGCCGCCCAATCCCGGATCTGGCGGGTGACGTTCGCCGGCAACGGCTGCTTGGAGAGCTGGCCGGCCGCCGCGATCACCTGCGCGGGTTCCTGGCCGGCGGTCACGGCGCGCTGTACGGACCGACGGTCGATGGTGAACAACGTCCCCACCGACTTCGGGCCTTGCAGGGCGGCGGTGGGCGCCGCGAACGCGCGGGCCCGCACCTGGTCGATCGGTGAGGGCGACAGGAAGACGATCTCGAAGTTGGGCTGCACGATGACGTCGCCGCTATCCGTCGGCACGTCGAGCTCGAAGTCGTCAGCCTCGCCGAGCAGATAACGGCCGATGTCGGTCATGCGGAAGCCGACGTCGCCCTCGGTCAGGGGGCCGAGCGCGACGCCGCCGAGCGGGAGCAGGCGCTCGTGGAAGAACGTGAGGAGCGTCGATCCCCAGATCCGCTCGGCTTCTTCGCGCCGTTCGGAGTCCAGGATCTGCTCGTAGGTGATGACGTGGCCGTGCTTCAGCAGATGATTGCGTTCCTCCGCGTGGAAGTGGACGAACGCGTGCAGGTCGAGGACCGAATCCCGTCCGACCGTGCGGAAGGCATCGACCACACCGCGGCTCGGACTGGTGGTGAAGAACCAGCCAAGGCCTTCGACGTACGGGACGAGGTCCAGCGGCACTGCATCGGGATCTTCGGCGTACCACGGATCGACGAAACCCAGGCTGTCCCCGGGGTCGAGCATGGCGTCCTCGCGCAGCCGGTCGAGTATCTGCCGGAGCCGCTCCCTGGTCGGCCGCGTCAGCCACCGGCGGCCGTCGTCGGTCACCACCAGCGTGCGGCCGGTGCCGGAGTTGCCGCGCGCTGCGGCCATTCGCAGGCAGATGGCGAAGTGCGCGGCCCGTGCAGCGCGCCGTTCCCGGCAGAGCGGCGCGAACTCGGGGGAGATCCACCCTGGCAGGTCGGAGAGCGCGTTGCCGATCGAACGGAGGTTGCGGACGAACAGGTGGTAGGTTCCGGATTTCAGTCGGGGCGGTTCGGCGATCGCTTCCAGCAGCACCGTCGAGATGTCCTCGATCAGGAACGGCCGGCACAGCACCTCGTCGTCGCGGAACGTACCCTCGCGGGGCGACGCGGCTCGGCCGCGCTGCAGACGGGGGAGGATCGGCGGCCAGATGCAGACGAACGGCATCATCGCCGCGTCGGCGGCGATCAGCAGCAGCGCATCCCGGAACGCGAAGTCGAGTCCGGCGGCCAGCTCGTCGCGGTCCGAGCTGTCGCCGGCCGCTTCAAGCAGATCGATGAGCGCGACGGGACCGCCGCGGGCGACCACCGCCTCGATCAGCTCCTTGGCCGTGGTAACCACGGTCCGCGGCGCTTCCTGCCAGCGGCCCCGCGGATCGAATACCGAATCCGGGCGCTCGCCGTCCCAGTCCAGGAACTGGCGCCACCAGTCCAGCCGGCGCATGTCGCGCGCGAGCCCGTACCGCGTGACGCCAGGGCCCCTGCGGACGATGCGCTCGATCTCGGGAGCCGTGTAATGCTGCAGCAGGTAGTGCTCCAGCGTTGCGGCGCCGGCGTCCCGGCCGGACTCGGCTTCGTCGGGCAGCGGCATGGCGCGGGACAACTCGCGGAACAGCTTCAGCCAGAACCACCGGGGCCGCGGCACCCGGAAGCGCCGGCCGCTCCTCGAACCGACCCGCTGCAGCCAGCCGTCGTCGATCAGCCGACCGTCCGCTTTCCTGGTCCCATGATCGGCCACACGTCGATCGATCAGCAGGCGGCGCTGCTCGACCGACAGCGCCTCCCACTTCGGCAGCAGGTCGAAGACCGCGTGCCAGTCGACGTCCAGCAGCTTCACGCGCTCGGCTCCCGCAGCGTCCCGCCGGCTGCGACGATCGCCTCGGCCACCGACGAGGTCGTCACCCGCTCGGGGTCCGGGGCGTCGGCGATGGCGTACTCGTAGCCCTGCTCGCACAGAAAGCGCTGCCGGTTCATCGCGAATTCCTGCTCCACGGTCGCCGTGCTCACCAGCGAGTAGAAGTGCGCCTGCGTGCCGTCGTGCTTGGGGCGCAGGATGCGGCCCAGGCGCTGGGCCTCCTCCTGGCGCGATCCGAAGGTGCCGGAGATCTGGATGGCGACGTTGGCGTCCGGCAGGTCGATCGCCAGGCTGCCGATCTTGCTGACCGCCAGGCAGCGGATCTCACCGTCCCGGAATGCCTGGAACAGCGCGTCGCGTCGCTTCTGCGACGAGGCGCCGGTGAGCACCGGCATGTCGAGCGCGTCCGCCACGCCCTTGATCTGGTCGACGTACATCGCCATCACCAGGATCCGGTCGTCGCGATGGAGGCTCAGCAGGGCGCGCACCAGCGCTCGCTTGTCCGGGTTCTGAGCCGCGAGCGGGAACTGCTGCCGCGGGGAGGCCGCGGCGTACTCGATGCGCAGCGCCGGCGGCAGCGGCAGGCGCATCTCCGTGCAGTGCGCGGTCGCCACCCATCCCTGGCGCTCCAGCTCGCGCCAGGGCACCTCGGCTTTCTTCGGCCCGATCAGGGCAAACACGTCCTCCTCCAGCCCGTCCTCGCGGACCAGGGTGGCGGTCAGCCCCAGCCGGCGCCGCGCCTGCAGGGCGGCGGTGATCTGGAAGACCGGCGCCGGCAGCAGGTGCACCTCGTCGTAGATGATCAGACCCCAGTCCGCTCGGTCGAATACCTCCAGGTTGACCATCGGCTCGTCGTTGCGGCTGCGGTGAGTGAGCATCTGATAGGTGACGACGGTGAGCGGCCGTAGCGCGCGTTTCGGGCCGGCGTAGATGCCGATCAGCTCCTCGGTCAGGGTGGTCTTGTCGAGCGTCTCGGCAATCCACTGCTTGGCGGCCGTGACGCTGGTGCACAGGATCAGCGTCGTGGTCTGCAGCGCGTGCATGCAGGCCAGCCCCACGATCGTCTTGCCGGCGCCGCACGGCAGCACGATGACGCCGCTGCCGCCGGCGGAGTGGCGGACGTCTTCGAATGCGCGCGCCGCTTCGTCCTGGTAGTCGCGCAGCCGGAACGTCACGCCGCCACGGGTGGTCTCCCGCAACTCGAACGCCAGCGGGGTGCCGGCGGTGTAGCCCGCCTCGTCATCCGGCGGAAAGCCGGCACGGACCAGCGCCAGCTTCAGCAGCCCACGGCGCTCGGCGTCGACCTGGAACGTGCGCCGGCCGGTGCGGTCGCCCAGCCACTTGGAGACGTCGCGGTTGCGGCGGGCGATTTCGATCGATTCGTCGTCGCGGGACTCGAGCATCAAGCCGTCGTCGTCCGCGATCAGCCGCAGCTTGCCGAAGCGCGATGCGTGGGTCCTGATCTCCACGACGGTGGCGTCCGGCACCGGGTAGCGGCTGAACTCGTGCAGGGTGGCGATGATGTCCTCCACCCCGACGCCGGCGGAACGGGCGTTCCAGATGGACAGCGCCGTCATGCGGTAGGTGTGGACGTGCTCGGGCGCCTTGATCAGCTCCGCAAAGGCCAGCAGACGCGAGCGCGCCTCCTCGAAGCGGGGGCTGGCCACCTCCAGCAGCAGCGTGTCGACACCCTGGACGATGAGGGGCTGATCGGAGGCCATCGGGAGGGCTCGATTATAGCCGGCAGGGCTTCGGCGTGGCGGCGAAACCGAACACCTCCGTCTACCGGACGTGGCGACCGCGGACTCGGCGTTGCTTGTCGGGGTGGCGAGCGCTGAGCTACGCTATTGTTGTGTACGTGGTAGCGTACAGCAAACAGGCTTTGAATGCTCTTCGGAAACTGCCGGCCAACGAAGCGCAACGGATTCGCGCCAGGATCGCTGACTACGCAGCCGAGCCATGCCTTCACGCTCATCACGTGATGAAGCTCAGAGGTCGAGACGGCTTCCGGCTTCGGGTCGGCAACTGGCGGGCCCTCTTCGACGTGAACGGCAGTGTACTGGAGGTTCTCGAAATCGGCTCGCGAGGAAGCATCTATCGTTAGGAGAAGCACATGATTCCCTCGGCACAGGTGATCGAGACCCCCAGCGGAGAGCGCATGGTGGTTCTTGCGATCGAGGACTTTGAGCAGCTCTGCGCAGCCGCCGAGGACGTCGCCGACATCCGCGCGTACGATCGCGCGAAAGAGCGCCTCGAAGCGGGTACGGATGAGATGATTCCGGCCGGGTTCGGCGATCGCATCCTGGGCGGTGAAAGCCCGGTTCGCGTCTGGCGGGAGTACCGAGGTCTCAGCATCAAACAACTGGCCGCGAGTGCCAGTATCAGCGCCGCGTACCTGTCACAGATCGAAGGGGGCAGCCGCAACGGTTCCCTGTCGACAATGAAGGCGTTGGCGAAAGGTCTGTCTTTGGACGTCGACGACTTGATGTAGACCCACCGCCGCGGACAGCCTTGGCTTTGCACCGTGTGGCCTCGTGAGGCTACATTGCCGGCGTGCGTACGGTTGGGATTCGGGAGCTCAAGGATCGGCTCAGTCAGCACATCCGGATGGTTCGCGAGGGCGAACGGATTCTGGTGACGGATCGGGGCGAGGTGGTCGCCGAACTGCGCGAGCCGTCGGTCACACCCGAGGCGGCCGGGTTCCCGGGATTGGCACAACGCGCGCGCGCCGGAACGGTACGCGTGGGAGCTCCCAATCGGCCCGACTTGTACCCCAGGATGCCACGCGTGCTTCCTGAAGGCAGCGCTACGCGCCTGCTCGATGAGGAACGCGGCGAACGGTGAATCTCTACGCGGAGTCAAGCGCAGTCCTGTCATGGCTCCTCGGCGAGAAACGCGGTGAGGCGGCCCGCGAGCGGCTGTTGGCCGCTGACGTGGTCATCACTTCCGACCTGACGCTCATCGAGTGCGACCGCGTCCTGCACCGCGCGGAAGCGGTCGGCGAACTGGAAGCGGAGATGGTCAAGAGCATGCGGGAGCAGTTCCTTGCGGCCACCGATCACTGGATCGTGTTCTCGATCGACCGTGAGGTCGTGGAACGGTCCCGGCGCGGTTTCCAAGCGAGCCGATTCGCTCGCTTGATGCGATTCACCTCTCCACCGCACTGTTGGTGCGCAGCCTGGTGACCGAGCTGGAGTTGCTGTGCTGGGACGAGCGCATCCGCGAGAACGCGGACAAGCTCGGTTTCGACGTCACACCGGCCATGGGAGAGGAAACGCACACATGAGAATCGATCGTTATCTGCAGGGGACGCCGTCGTGGGTCGACCTGTCCACCACCGATCAGGACGCCGCCAAGACGTTCTACGCCCGCCTGTTCGGCTGGAGCTACCGCGACATGCCGGTGGACGACACCGGCGAGCGGCTGTACACGACGGCTACCATCGACGGAGCCAGCGTGGCCGGAATGTACACGCAGCCGCCCGAGGAGGCGCAGATGGGCGTTCCCCCGCACTGGAACGTCTACCTGACGGTGGACGATGCCGACGCCACCGCCGTGCGCGCCGTCGAGCACGGCGGGGAAGTGCTGGCCGAGCCGTTCGACGTGTTCGACGCCGGCCGCATGGCGACCATCAAGGACCCGACCGGCGCCGTCGTGTCGCTCTGGCAGCCGCGGGGCAGCATCGGCGCGCAGATCCGGGCCGAGCACGGCGCGCTCTGCTGGACGGAGATCCTGACCGGCGATCCCGCCGCGGCGGCTGGATTCCTGGCCGCGCTGCTGGACGTCCGTACGGAGACCGCCCCGATGCCGGACGGCGTCGAGTACACGGTTGTCATGGCGGGGGAGAATCCGGTCGCCGGCGTGATGAAGATGCCCGAGCACCTGATGGAGATGCGCCACCCCGCGCACTGGGGCACGTACCTGCAGGTCGACGACACGGACGCTGCCGTCGCGGCGGCGGAGGCCGGCGGCGGCTCGGTGCTGATGCCCGCCACGGACATCGCGACCGTGGGGCGCATCGCCGTCATCGCCGATCCGCAGCGAGCCGCGCTCGGCCTGATGACCCCCGAACAATAGCGCTGCCGCCGTGCACTATCGGACCCTCGGGCGCAGCGGTATCGAGGTGAGCCTGCTCGGCTTCGGTACCGGTGGCCCTACGACGTTCACTGAGGCGAGCATCTCCGACGCGGACAAGACGCGCCTCCTGCGCCGCTGCCTGGATCACGGCATCAACCTGATCGACACCTCGCAGGGGTACGGCGACAGCGAGCTGTTCCTTGGCGCCGCGCTGGCCGGCGTGCCGCGCGACAGCTACCTGCTGTCCACCAAGTGGGCGTACTCGCAGTGGACGGGACTCGACAGCGAACCGGTGGAGGGCGACCTGATCGGCGATCCGCGGGCGCTGGAGGACGCGGTCGACGCCAGTCTCAAGCGGCTGCGGACCGACTACGTCGACGTCATGTTCATTCACGGGCTCAAGCCGGAGGACTACGACGCGGTCCACGAACAGCACGGACCGGCGATCGAACGGCTCAAGCAGGCCGGCAAGATCCGCCTGGCCGGCTTCAGTGAGCGGATGGGCGACGACCTGGAGCACCAGGTCACGATCGACGCCGTCACCCGGCATCCGTCCTTCTGGGACGTGTCGATGCTGCGCTACGGCATCCTCAACCAGTGCGCCCGCGACCGGGCGCTGCCGCTGGCCGCCGAGCACGGGCTCGCGGTGATGAACATGTCGCCGGCGCGCTACCTGCTGCCGCATCCGGAGCAACTCGCCGAGCGGATCGCGGCCTGGAAGGCGGACGGATCGCTGGCGCCGGATGCGGTGCCGGACGACGATCCTCTCGGCTGGCTCGTGCACGGCCCGGTCGAGTCGGTGGTGGCCGCCGGCATGAAGGTCGCGGCCGACCATCCGGGGGTCTCCACCGTGCTGACCGGCACCCGCAGCTTCGACCACCTGGAGGCCAACATCCGGGCTCTGGAGGAGCCCCGCCTGCCGGACGCCGATCACGAACGCCTGGTCCGGCTGTTCAGCTTCGCCCGCGAGTGGCGGTGACCCGTCACCGGTGCGCGGCCAACACCGTGGCCGAGTGGTCGGTGGAGTCCGGCGTGGACCGCCTCGACCCGTACGCGGAGATCGACCTGAGCGCGCTGGTGCGCGATCCGCAGGGCCGCGAGCGCCGCGTGCCAGCCTTCTGGCGCGGCGGGGACCGGTGGTCCTTCCGGTACGCGTCGCCGCTGCCGGGCGTCCACACGTGGAGGACACAGTGCAGCGACACCGCCGACACGGATCTGCACGGCCGGCAGGGCGAAGTCGAGGTCATCCCGTACGACGGTGACAATCCGCTCTACCGGCAAGGTCCGCTGCGCCGTGCGGCCGGGCACCCGTGCCTGGAGCACGCCGACGGCACGCCGTTTCAGTGGCTGGGCGACACGTGGTGGATGGGGCTGACCCGGCGCCTCACGTGGCCGGACGACTTCCGGTGGCTGACCGCCGACCGCGCCCGCAAGGGGTTCACCCTCGTCCAGATGGTCGCCGGGCTGTACCCGGACCAGCCGCCGTTCGACCCGCGCGCCGAGAACGAGGCCGGACACCCGTGGACGCGGGCGAGCGACGACGGCCATGCCCTCGGCCGGCCCAACCCCGCGTACTGGGACCGCGCCGACGAGCGCATCGCCCACCTGGTCACGTCGCGGCTGGTGCCGTGCGTGGTGGGTTGCTGGGGCTACTACCTGGAGCTCTGCGGCTCCGAGTCGGTCCGCCGCCACTGGGACTACCTCATCGCGCGCTACGGCGCCATGCCGGTGGTGTGGTGCCTGGCCGGCGAGGCGACCAGCCGCTACTACACCACCGGCGCCGACTGGGACGCAGCGCGCGCCGAGGCGGCCGAGGACGAACTGCGCGCCGGATGGACGCGCCTGCTCCACCACGTCAGGCAGCAGGACCCGTTCGAGCGGCCGCTCACCGTTCATCCCACCTTCTACGGACGCCGCATGGTGGACGAGCCGGACCTGCTGGACGTGAACATGCTGCAGACCGGCCACTTCGGATTCCACACCCTGTCGACCAATGCCGACATGATCGAGGAGGAGGTCCGCGCCGCGCCGCGCCAGCCGGTGGTCATGTCGGAGGCGTGCTACGAGGGCATACGCGCGACCTGTTTCGCCGACGTGCAGCGGTTCATGTACTGGTCGTCCATCCTGAGCGGCGCCTACGGGTTCACCTACGGCGCCAACGGCCTGTGGCAGGTGAGCACGCAGGACGATCCGTACGGCGCGTCGCCGCACGGCCAGTCATGGGGCCGGGTGACGTGGAAGGAGGCGGCGGCGTTGCCCGGCTCGGCCCAGGTCGGCTTGGCCGCCCGGTTCCTCTCCCGCTTCCGCTGGTGGGAGCTGCGGCCGCTGCCGGAGTGCCTGGAGTACCACCAGGGGCCGGGCAACCGCATCGCCCCGTACGTCGCGGGCATCCCGGGCCGGCTGTACGTCGTCTTCGTGCCGTGTCTGGCCGGCGAGGTGATGTTCGACGTGATGCGGCAACGGGAGCGCGACCGCGCCGTCGACCCGGTCGACCGCCGAGACCCCGCGGTGCTCGCCCACGCGAGCGCCGCCTACAGTGGCCGGGTGCGGGTGACCGGACTCGATCGCTCCGCCACGTGGCACGCGTACTTCTTCGATCCGGTCACCGGCGAGGAGGTCGAGATCGGCGCGGCGGTCCCGGACGCGGACGGCGCCTGGCAGTCGCCCAACCCGCCGGTCCTCCAGGACTGGGTCCTGGTCCTTGAGTCAGACGGCGCTCGTTAGAGTTAGAGCTCGAACAGGCGGGCGGCGTTGTTCCAGAACACGTCCTCGACCTGCCGGTCGGTCAGCCGCTCCGCCCAGCACGCCCACTTCACCGAGCGCAGGTGCTCCAGGACGATGGAGACCGGCTTGATCGTCATGTGCTTCTCCTTCCAGACCGGCGCGTCGTCGTAGACCCAGAAGAAGGTGTCGGCGACCGCGGAGTGGCGGCCGTGGCTGTGGCTGGCGGCGCCGAAGTCGGTGCCGAACATGAAGCGGTCGTGGCCGAAGATGCGCATGATCGCCACGTGCGCCATCGGTTCGCAGTTGGCGCTGGAGTCGAAGTACAGGTTCGGCAGGTCGGCCAGCGCCGGCAGCCCCTCGAAGTTGTGTGACGGCTGAAAACCGCGCGCCGAGTGGGCCAGGATGAGCTTCATGTCCGGGTAGCGCTCGCAGTAGGTGCGGATCCAGTGCTGGTTGCCGGGGTCGGCGACCGCCCGGTCCTTCACCATGTGGAGGGTCACGTACCACCCCTCCTCGTGGGCGACCTGCATCACCGCCTCCGGCAGGTACTCCGGGATCTCGGAGTCCAGAGTCGGCGTGCGCAGCGAGAAGGTGTGGTAGCACTTGAGCCCGCGCAGGCCGAGCCGGCGGGCATGCTCGCGCACCCACTCCGGGTCGTCCTCGGGCTTGACCAGGAAGGCTCCGCGGCAGGTCGGCTTGCCTTCCAGGGACGCTCCGACCCACTCGCTGACGCTCAGGGTCTGCTCCCGGTGCCTGACGGCCGGCTTCGGCAGGAACCAGGCGCCCAGCGTCCGCTTCGGGAACACCTCTCCGCTCAGGCGCAGGTAGTCGTCACTGTTCATGTCGGCCGGAAAGCCCGGTGGCAGCGGGGCGGCGTAGGCGTCGCCGTGCCACAGGTGGGCGTGGCAGTCGAACACCTTGTCGGGGACGAAGGACGCCAACTCGTGCTCGAAGAACTCGCGGTCATGGTCCTGGTAGGCGTGGTCGCCGGTGTACTTGATCACGCGCCGGATGGTAGGGGCGGGAAGCGGGCGTGCCAACCGCACGTCCCGCAGGTGGTGACCCCGTGGCGGTCGAAGGCGCCGCCGCGCCGGAACAGGCCGGGATGGCGGCCGTTGGCGCGGCAGAGCGGCACGCGCATCCCGCCGGCCGCGTGGTAGCCGGCGAACGCCGGGCAGTCCTCCCGCACCGTGAGGTCGCCCGCGCCGGGGGCGGCAGCGGCGGCGTCCGGGATCGGCACGGGCGCCAGGGGATGCTCTTCGATCGCGGGCCGGACGGGCGGTGCGTCGGGGTCCGTGCGCCGCCAGGCCCGCAGCATGCCGGCGGCCTTGCGGAGGGCATCCACCGCCAGGTCGCCGTCGTGGCGGTCCGGCGGGCGCAGCACCAGGCAGCACGGGTCGTCGGCCAGCGCGGCGGCCATGAAGCGGCGGAACCGGCCGACGGACATCAGGCCGGAGGTGCTCTTGCCCACCGGGCCGGTGACCAGGATGCCGGCCGCCCGGCACAGGTCCTGCAGCACGCCGGGATGCTCGTACTGCAGGCGCAGGCCCGGCACCGTGTTGTTGAGGTGGCGCTCGGCCGGCCAGAGGTGGCCGGCGTAGGGGAGGAGCCACACCTCCTCGTAGAAGTGCCAGAGCGTCACCCGGTCGACGCCAACGCCCAGGGTGAGCACGAGGTCGTCGTCGCCGAGCAGCTCGAACGGGTTGCCGGCGCCGCACGAGCTGGGCGCCGCGCGGTGCCCGGAAAGCAGGTCGCGCGCGCGGGCTCCCAGGCCAACCCAGGAATGGGTCTTGTGGCAGCTCCGCAGGCTGCCGGGCCGGCGGCGCACCTCTTCCGGGATCACGCCCTGGAACCCGCGCTGCCGGCTCGGGCAGAGGCCGTCGGCGCTGGTACAGTCGCAGTCGCTGTTGGTGAACTCGGCCGGGTCGCCCCACACCGAGTCGCGGAAGGCGGGCACCAGCAGCGTGCCGCCGTCACCGACCGCGGCCAGCAGCGCATCGACGACGGTCGCGGCGCCGCCTTCCACCGGTCCCAGCGCGCTCAGGCTGCTGTGCATCATCACCGCCGCTCCGGGCCGGAGGCCCAGGTCCCGGAGTTCCGCGTAGAGTTGCGAACGGGTGGCAGGCGGCATGGGCAGAGCGTAGAACGGCGTCCGGCCGGTACCCAAGCGGGGACCCGTCCCGTAAGCTGCGGCCGATGGCTGAGAAGATACGGATCGGGCTGATCGGGTACGGCGGCTGGACGCGCACCGCCTACGTGCCGGCGCTCCAAGCCGACGGACGCGCGCGGGTCGTGGCGGCGGCGGCGCCCAGCGCGGAGACCCGGGAGCGCGCCGGGCGCGAGCTGGGGCCGGAGGTGGCGGTGTACGCATCCGCCGGCGAGTTGCTGGCAGGCACCGCCGTGGACGGCGTGATGGTGGCCGTGTCGGAGGCGGCGCACGCGGAGGCGATCGGCGCGGCGCTCGATGCCGGAACGGCCGTCCTCTACGAGGGGCCACTGGCGGCCACGCGGGAGGAGATGCCGGCGATGATCGAGCGCCTGGAGGCCGCGCCCGCTCCCACGCACGCCGACATCGAGCTTGGCTTCCTGCCGGTCGTGCGGCGCGCGGCGGAGCTGGTCGCGGACGGGACGGTGGGCATCCCGCAGTTCGCGGAGGTGCGGCTGGAGTCCGACTGGGGCGCGCTGCCGGAGGAGGACCTCTGCAAGGTCGATCACCTTGCGCCGTGGTACGTCGATCCGCTCGACCGGGTGCTCGGCAGGACCGCCGCGCGCGTGCTGACCATGGACGGCTCGGGATCGGCCGGCCGGGCGCAGGCGCAGAGCGCCATGCAGCTCGATTACGGCGGCTGCTGGGGAACCTTCGCCGTCAACACCGGTGCCGTGTCCGGCCCCGACATGCGCATTGCGGTCACCGGTACCGCCGGCGACGTGCGCGTCGACCTGCTCACGGGCGGTCTGCGACGGCGCAGTGCCGACAGCCCGGCCTGGACGATCGAAACCTGCCCGCCGATCGAGCCGATCCTGGGACTGCCCGGCATGCACGAGTGCGTGCGCGCCTTCCTGGACTGCATCGAATCGGGCTCCGAGGGCGAGGCGGGACGCCAACGCGTCGCCCGCCTGCACCGCGTGGGCCTGGCCGCCGAGAGGTCCCGCGACACGGGCGGTTGGGTCGAGGTCGAAGGGACGTAGAAGCCTGCGTCTACAGCTCTGCGAGCAGGCGCAGGTGCTGATCCGCATGGAGGAGAGACGTGGCGTGGTGGTTCGCGCACGCCTGCACCACGAGATCGACCGTCGGCACCGTGATCCCACGAGCACGGGACGTACGCGCCAGTTCGTCTGCGGTGGCCCAGACCGCGGGTGTCAGCGGCAGATCCAGGAGGTCGCGCTCCATTTCGCGGAGTATCCTCAGTTCCCGGCCGCCGCGAGCGCCGTTCCATAATTCCGTGCGAACGATCGGGCACCATGCGGCAGTTCCCGCCACCAGAAGCGATGCCACGCGCTCGCGAATCTGGGGGTCACCGTCACGCCGCAGACTGTGAATCCACGCCGACGTATCGATCAGGGTCACGGCGTTCCGCGCAGCTCCTCAAGCTCTTTCAGGGACATCAGGTCGTCACAGGTTCCCAGGTAGCGGGTCAACGCGGCGCACCGCGCGCGGCGATTGAAGTCGGCGACGGCCGTGACGATTGCTTCGCGCTTGGTCTTGGCGCCGGTGAGCCGCATCGCTTCCTCAAGGACCTGCTTCGGAATATCCACTGAGGTCTTCATACTTCCAGAGTGATGCCGTGAGTAATCCCGGTCAAGGGTGCGATGAGCCTATCGCGGACCGGCCTCCTGAAGCCTCGCGATCTCTTCGGCGCCGAGCTTCAGGTCCAGGGCGGCGGCGTTGTCCGCGAACTCCTCGGGGGTCGCCGAGGCGGCGATCGGGTACACGTCCAGGCCGGTCTGCATGATGTAGGCCAGGGCGACGCGCGCGGCCGACACGCCGTGCGTGCGGCCGATCGCCTGCGCCGTTTCCAGGCGGGTGAAGTTGCCGTCCGAGCAGTACGTGGAGGCGGAAAGCTCCTCCCGGCCGGAGTCCGGCCGCGGCTTGTCGCGGCCGAAACGGCCCGAGAAGAAGCCGCCGGCCAGGCTCGACCAGGAGAACACCGGGAGCTGCGTGCGGCGGTACCAGTCCCGGTCCCCGGCCGCCTCCGGTCCGCCGATCGACAGGCAGCCCGCCCACGGCGCCTGGAGCTGCACGGCCAGACTGTAGTTGGGGCTTGAGGCCGCGAACGCCGGCAGCCCGTGGCGCGCGGCGTAGGCATTGGCCTCCTCGATACGCGGGACGCTCCAGTTCGAGCCGCCGTAGGCGTGGATGCGGCCGGCCGCATGGTGCTCGGCCATCGTCGCCACGATCGCGTCGACCGGGAGGCTCGGGTCGTCGCGGTGCAGCAGGTACAGGTCGAGGTAGTCGGTGCGCAGCCGGACCAGCGAGTCCATCAGGTCGGAGGTCAGGTCGGCCGGCGTGACCCGGTCGCGGTCCTGGTTGTGGTGGCACCCCTTGGTGATGATCACCACCTGCCCGCGGTTGCCGCGCCGCTTCATCCAGGCGCCCAGCACCCGCTCGCACTCGCCGCCGCCGTAGTTCCAGGCCGAGTCGAAGGTGGTGCCGCCGGCCGCGAACACGCCGTCCAGCAGGTTCACGCCCTGCTCCAGGGCGTCCGTGGTCAGCATGGTCGTGCCGTGCACGATGCGCGCCACGGGCTTGCCGACTCCGTTCACCTGTCCGTACTTCATCCGATCAGCCTCCTGCATGGTCCCAGCCGCGATCGAGTGGTCGCGGCGGCGGGCGCCGATCGTTAGTATGCCCGAACGGAGGTATCGCCGATGAGTTCAGAGTGTTGCGGGTGGGACGATCTGCTGGCCCGCTCGGTGCCGAGCGAGCCGGTCGCGCGCACGGCGCATCCGACGGCCCTGTACGACTTCGGGGTCGCCTATCCCGATCCCGACTCGCTGCCGCTCGACGATCTGGTCGAGTGCCTGCGTGAGGAGCTGGCCGTCGCCGGCCGCAGCCTGGCCCACTATCCGCACCCGCTCGGCTACCCGCCGCTGCGCGAGTGGCTGACCGGCCGGCTCGCCGAGACGCGCGGATTCACGGTGGACGCCGACAGCATCCTCCTGGGCTCCGGGTCGAGCGAGCCCAACTTCCTGGTCGCGCAGGCGCTGGTCGATCCCGGCGACGTGGTGCTGGTCGAGGACTTCACCTACGCCGGCACGCTCGGTATCCTGCGCCGCTTCGGCGCCGACATCCGCGGCGTGGAGTCGGACGACGACGGCATGCTGCCGGACTCGCTGGAGTACCAGATCCAGGCTGCCCTGGACGAAGGCAAGCGGGTGAAGGCCGTCTACACGGTGCCGACCTTCCAGAACCCGCTCGGCTGGGTGGAGTCCATGCCGCGGCGCGAGGCGGTGAGCGAGATCACCGGCCGTTACGGCGTGCCCGTGTGGGAGGACGACTGCTACGTCGATCTGGCCTTCGAGGGCAGGGAGGTGCCGGCGGCGATCCGCTCGCTCGACGACAGCGGCCGGACGATCTACGTCGCCTCGTTCTCCAAGAACATCGGCCCCGGCATGCGGATCGGGTACGTGACCGCTGCCCCGGACCTGATGGATCGGATGATGGCCGTCAAGGGCGTCGGCGCCGTCAGTCAGTTCACCGCCATGGCCGTGCACCGCTATGCCGAGAGCGGAGGGCTTGCCGACCACATCGGCCGCGTACGCGGCCTCCTGCAGGCCAAGCGTGACGCGATCCTGGCGGCGCTCGAGACGCACCTGGGCGGGCGCGCCCGCTGGACCAGCCCGTCCGGCGGCCTGTTCGTGTTCGTGCAGATGCTCGACGGCTCGGATGCGGTGGAAGCCAGCGAGCGCGGAGCCGCCAACGGCGTGTTGTTCGCGCCGGGGCCGCGCACCGCCGCCGACGGCGTGTCGGGACGCGACCGCATGCGCCTGTGCTTCGGCTGGAACCGCCCGGACGAGATGGACGCCGCCATCGCGGCGCTCGCCGGACTGCTGGAGCCGGCCGTGGAGGCGGTCGCCGGCTAAGCGGAGCGCTCCAGCAGCGCGGAGAGGCGTTCGGCCAGGCACCGGCCCATTTCCATCATGCCGTAGTCGGCAGGGTGGATGAGGTCGGCGCTCAGGCCGCTGATGTCGGTGAGCAGATCCGGTCCCTCGAGCAGGTGGGCGTTCGCGTGGCCGGTGGCCGCCACCGCGTCGCGCAGCTCCTGGCGGTACTCCTCCGGGGTGCCGCCGTACTCGCCCGGCGGCTCCCAGCCGAAGTCGCGGTAGTAGGGCCAGAGCGTGATGCAGGCGACCGGCCGGCCGGCGTCGGAGCCGGCGACGCGGTCGACCAGGTACTGGACGCGCCGCCGGAACTCCGGCATCGGGAAGCCCTGCATGTTCACCGACAGGCCCAAGCTGGCGACGTGCCAGTCGGTGCGCTCCGCCACGTAGTCGGCGATCTCCGGCTCGCAGTGCGCGGAGCCGGCCACCCCCAGGTTGATGAGGTCCGCTCCCAGGCGGCGCGCCGCGTGGCCGACGTAGGTCAGGTGTGGCCCCTCGGCGAAGTAGCCATGCGTGATCGAGGTGCCGTAGGTGAGCAGGCGCAGTGACGGCAGCTCGTCCGCCGCCGGCGGGCGGATCTCCTCGCCTTCGACGCCGTGCAGCAGCAGGGGGTCGCGCTCGGGCCCGCCCAGGACCAGCCGCACCACGCGCGGGGAGAACGGCATGCCGGCGGTGTAGCGGTGGGGAAGGGCTTCGAGCGCCTCGCTGGGGAGGACCTCGATGGTCTGCGGCTCGCGGCCAACGACGGCGCGCTGGTAGGAGTCGAACTGACCGAAGAAGACGCTGACGCGGGTCTGGCCGTGCGAAGAGAGCGTCACTCGCGACGGTCCCGTGGCCACGTAGCGGATCTCGGCGTTGTCCGGCTGCAGGACGCAGAGCTGCGCGCCGGGATTCAGCGCCCTGCGCACCGACTCCGGCAAGCGCTGCAGCCGGTAGCCGCCGCGGCGCCCCTCGTAGCGCAACTCGGCGACGTTGTGCAGGTCGACGCGCTCGTGGATCATGCGGGCAGGATCATGCCGGATGGCGCAGGCGTAGCTGCCCGGCGGCCGCGCACATCGCCTTCAGCTTCAGGTACGCCTCGTCGACGGGGATCGGGTTCTGCACCGACGGGGCGAATCCGCAGTCGGGGTTGAGCACGATCCGCTCCTTGTCCACGTGGCGCATGGCGGCCTCCACACGGGCGACGATCGTCTCCGGCGCCTCGATGGCTTCGTCGCAGTGGTCGACGCAACCCAGCCCCAGGCGCGCGTCCCGGTGGAAGCCGGCCAGCGACTCGATACCGCCGGCGTCCGGCGTGGCGTACTCCATCAGGATGGTTCCGACCCGCGCGCGGGCCAGGGCCGGCATGATCAGGTCGTAGGAGCCGGCGGTGCTGTGCTGGTGCTGAAAATGGGCGTGGCACAGGTGCATGGCGGTGTCGATGCCGGATACCCCTGCAAGGGTGCGGTTGAGCAGGTCGATGCAGCGCTCCATCTCCGGCTCCGGATCGCCGATGCCCTCGCCGGCGCGAAACTCCGGGTCGACCATCACGGCGAGCCACGGCTCGTCGAGCTGCACGACGTCGGCGCCGGCGGCGCGCACCGCCTCGATCTCCCGGCGCAGGATCGGCACCACCGCCTCCATCAGGTCCTCGCGCCGGGGATAGGCGTCCCGCGAGTGGTCGGGGTGCCACATGCGCCGGCCGATGATGTACGGCGCCGGCAGCGTGATCTTGAGTCGCCGCGTGGTGCGCGGCCGCGCGAACGCCACCTCCTCGGCGGCGATCGGCCGGTAGTACTCGATCGGCTCCACAACCGCCGGGTAGGGGATGTTGCTGATGTTGAGGTCGTTGCGGAAGCCGCGCACCCGCTCGGCGAATACCTTGACGTAGCTCTCGCGCCGCCACTCCCCGTCGGTGACCTCGTCCAGCCCGGCGCGCTCTTGCAGGGAGACCGCCATGGCGGCGGCCCGGTCCAGGTGGGGGTTGGCCTCCTCCTCGGTGATGCGGCCGTCCTTGCGGTCCAGGATCAGCTCGCGCAGCCACTCGGGCCGCGGCAGGCTGCCGACGACGGTGGTGGGGAACAGCGCCATGTCTCTACCTCGCGGCCACGAGCATACGCGCGTGGCCGCGCTCACCGCCAGCGGAGCAGCTTGAGCCGGTTGTTGAAGTGGTCGGCGAAGAGCAGGTGGTCCTTGCCGTAGCGCCGGATGCCGCCGAGGTGGTTGAAGCGGGCGCTCGCGGCCGTGCCGGAACCGGTCTCGCCGGCCTCGCCGCAGCCGGCCAGGGTGCGCAGCCCGCCGGCCGCGGTCAAGCAGCGGATCAGGTGGTTGCCGGAGTCGGTGAAGAACAGCGTGCCGTCCGGGGCGACGTCGAGCCCGCGCGGGGTGTCGATACGCGCGCGCCGCGGGTCGCTCCCGTCTGCGGCCTGCCCGGCCGTGCCGTCGCCGATCACGGTGTCGATGATCCCGTTCGGAGCCACGCGGCGGATGACGTGATGGACGCTGTCGGCGAAGTACAGGCTGCCGTCCGGGCCGAAGGCGAGCGCTTCCGGCGTGCCGACGCGGGCGGCGGTGGCCTTGCCGCCGTCTCCGCAGTAGCCGGGCAGTCCGGTGCCGGCCACCGTGGTGACGATGCCGGTCTGCGGGTCGATGCGCCGCACGCGGCCCACGGCGTCGCCGAAGTAGAGCGCGTCGTCCGGGCCGTAGCGGACGGACATCACCATCACGACGCCGGCGCTGATCGCCGGCCCGCCGTCGCCCTTGTCCCAGGGCTGGCCGATGCCGCAGGCGGCGCGAATCGTGCCGCGCTCATCGACCACGCGTACGTGATGGTGGCGGCTGTCGGCGATGGCGACCCGCCCATGGCGGTCGACCGCCACGTCGGTCGGGTTACCCAGGTAGGCATCGGGCGCGGGGCCGCCGTCGCCGCCGTAGGCGCGGGCGCCGTTGCCGGCGACGGTCGTGATCATGCCCCTGGCGGCGTCGATGCGGCGCACGCGCTGGTTCCAGCGGTCGGCGAAGTAGATGGAGCCGTCGGCGGCGACGTCGATCCCCAGCGGGCCGCGCAGGAAGGCGCTGCCCGCCGACCGGCCGTCGCCGACGCCGGTGCCGCCCAGGACGGTCGTGACGATCCCGGTCGTGCCGTCGTAGCGGCGCAGCCGGCCGGAGCAGTCGCCCCAGAGCACGGTGCCGTCCGGGTCGGCCCAGATCGCCGCCTCGACGGAGTTGCAGCCCGTCCGGCTGCCGTGCAGCCCCTCCTCGCCCCACGCGGGCACGCCGTTGCCGACCAGGGTGGTGACGATGCCGGTGGCTGCCTCCACCTTGCGGATACGGAAGCCGTACTTCTCGCCGACGTAGAGGTTGTCGTGGACGTCCAGGCAGATCGCGTCCGGCATCAGCGTGCTGGCCTCCACCGCCGGCCCGCCGTCGCCGTTGGAGGCGCGCTGGCCGTTGCCCAGGACCGTGGTGATGATGCCGGTGCGCATGTCGATGCGGCGGACCCGATCGTTGGAGTTGTCGCAGACGTAGAGGTGGCCGCGCGAGTCGAACGCCAGGTGCTCGGGGTGGTAGAAGGCGGCATGCGAGGCGGGGCCGCCGTCGCCGTGGTAGCCCATCAGGCTCAGGCCGGCACCGGCGAACGGGCGGCTTTCGCCCTGCTCGGACGGATAGTGGCGGGCCGCATAGCCGGCGAACAGGTCGATGAGGC
The DNA here is from genome assembly GCA_965208175.1 of Spirochaetia bacterium. Classification (GTDB taxonomy): domain Bacteria; phylum Spirochaetota; class Spirochaetia; order SZUA-6; family Bin103; genus CATQHW01. The sequence continues at coordinate 721,778 of CBDBOG010000004.1, forward strand.
CGGTGCGCGCGTCGACGCGGCGGATGTTGCAGGCCCACTCGTCGGACAGGTAGACGTTGCCGTCGGCGTCGACGGCCACCCCGCACGTGCAGTCGAGCTCCGCATCGACCGCAGGCCCACCGTCGCCGCCGCGCCCGATCCGGCCGTTGCCCGCCACCAGAGTGACGATGCCGGTGCGGTAGTCGATACGCCGGATGGTGTGGTTGCCCAAGTCGGACAGGTACAGGTTGCCGTGCCGGTCCTGGTGCAGGTCGTGCGGCTCACGGAAGCGCGCTTCCGCGACCGGACCGCCGTCGCCCTCGGTCCCGGGGATGCCGTCGCCGCCGAACAGGTGCAGGATGCCTTCGCGGTCGATGCGCCAGATCCGGTTGCCCCAGTAGTCGTTGACGATCAGGTCGCCGTCGGGGCGGCGCGCCACCCCCATGGCCCAGCCAGTCGGCGCCTCGCGGGCCGGTACCCCGTCGCGGAAGCCGGCGCCGGCCAGCACGGCGACCTCGCCCGCGGGCAGGGAGCTTGTGATCGCGTTCAGGGACATGGTGCAGTGCTCGGTCCGGAGGGATGGGGCTGGGGCGTCATGCCGCGGATCATATCGCGCCGGCGCCGGCTATACTTCGGCGTCATGGCTACGGGACGACTGGAAGGACGTGTGTGCATCGTGACCGGCAGCACGGCCGGCATCGGCAGGGCGACGGCGGAACGGTTCGCCGCGGAAGGCGGCTCGGTCGTGGTGAGCGGCCGGCGGAAAGATCTGGGCGAGGAGATCGCCGCCGCGATCCGGGAGCGGGGTCAGCGCGCGATCTTCGTGCGCTGCGACGTCGGCGTCGACGCCGAGATGGACGCGCTGGTCGCCCGTACCGTCGAGGAGTTCGGCGGGCTGGACGTGCTGGTGAACAACGCCGCCGCGGTGGACGAGGGCCACAGCTACAATGCCGAGGATCTCGACCCCGAGTCCTGGGACCGGCAGCTCCGCGTCAACGTGCGATCGGTGTACTACCTGAGCCGGCTGGCCATCCCGCATCTGCGTTCGCGCGGCGGCGGGGCGATCGTCAACGTCTCCTCGGTCGGCAGCCTGGTGGTCTGGGAGAACGCGGCGGCCTACCTGACCTCCAAGGGCGCGATGAACCAGCTCACCCGCTCGATGGCGATCGATTTCCAGCCGGACGATATCCGCGTCAACGCCGTATTGCCCGGCTGGATCCGCACCGAGGTCGAGGAGAAGCGGCTGGCCGAGAACCCGAACGCGATCGAAGAGGCGCTGGCGGTGCGCAGCATCCGGCGGCTCGGCAAGCCGGGCGAGATCGCCTCCGCGGCGCTCTTCCTGGCATCCGACGACGCCTCCTATGTGACCGGCACCTGCCTGGTGGTGGACGGCGGCTGGACCCTGAGCTGATCGGCCGAAAAACTGGCCCAGCCGGGCTACAGGTTCCCGTGGCCGATGCCGATACTCAAAGTGTCGGAGGGCCGCCGGGCTGCACCTTGAAGGGAGGGGAGCTCGGGCTTGACAACCTCGAAGCAACCGCGGAGGTAGCTGAGCCGATGGACAGGTGAGATGGCCGTGCAGGCAAACGGCCCGCTACAGAGCAGTCGCATTCAGGTGAAGCCCGGCAGTCGTGTTTCGACTCGAGGGCGGGCTTCGGCTCAGACGGCTCGGCGACCTTCCGACACCTTCCTTCCACGTTGGCGTTGACGCCGCAGCCTTTCCGCGAAGACAATCACGCGCGGAGGAACCATGCCAGCCTACGATTATCACTGCCCCACCAACGGCCAGACCGTCGAAGTCAGCCACTCGATGACCGCCATGCTCTCCAGTTGGAAGGAGCTCTGCGACATCGGCGGGCTCAACCTGGGCGACACTCCGGCTGACGCGCCGGTCAAGCGTGTCTTCAACGCGCCGATGGTCGCAACGGGAGCCGAGGAGGCCGCCGACGTGTGCATGGACAACCCGGCCGTCTCGCGCGGGGGCTGCGCTCACGGCGCCGCCTGCGGGTGCTTCTAGCCAGGCGAGCTGCCTCCCGGTCGTAACAGGCACCCGCGCATCTCAACGCGGGATCCGTCCGTACGACAATGCCCGGCATGAGGCATGACGAACTGGCGTACGCGTCCGCCACGGAGCTGCTGCGGCTGATCGCCGCCAGGCAGGTCTCGCCGGTGGAGCTCACGGAGCTCTTCCTGGACCGCGTGGAGCGGCTTGATGGGCGCCTGCACTCCTTCCTTCTGCTCACTCCAGACGTGGCCCGTGAGCAGGCCAGGGCCGCGGAGCAGGCGGTGCAGCGTGGGGAGGCGCTCGGCCCTCTGCACGGGCTGCCGATCCCGATCAAGGACACGCAGATGACCGCGGGCATCCGCACGACTAGCGGGTCGGTGTGGTTCGAGGACCGCGTTCCGGAGCGGGACGACGCGGTCGTGGAACGGGTACGGGCGGCGGGCGCCGTCATCCTGGGCAAGACCAACGCCTCCGAGCTGGGTTTCGTGGGGACGTGCCAGAACCTGCTCGGCCCGGACGGCGGCAACCCGTGGAACCCCGATCACACGCCCGGCGGGTCAAGCGCCGGGGCGGCGGCGGCGCTGGCCGCGTACCTGTGCCCGCTGGCGACCGGCAGCGACGGAGGCGGCTCGATCCGCATTCCGTCCCACTTCTGCGGGATCTACGGCATCAAGCCGACGCAGGGCCGGGTGTCGTTCTACGGCGGCGCACCACCGGCGCCGACGCCGAACATCTTCTCGCAGAGCGGCCCCTTGGCCCGCACGGTGCGAGACGCCGCGCTGCTGCTGCAGGTACTCGCCGGGCACGACGCGCGCGACCCGCTTTCGCTACGGGAGGAGCCGGCTGACTACCTCGCCGCGGCAGACCGCGGCATCGCCGGCCTGCGCGTCGCGTGGAGTCCGGACTTCGGCTTCGCGGATGTGCATCCCGAGGTCGCGGAGGTGACGTATCGCGCGGCGCGCGCGTTCGAGGAGCTGGGATGCCACGTGGTGGAGTCGAAGCTGAAACTCGACCCTCCGTACGACACCTACGGAGCGCTCATGACGGCCAACGCCTTCAACCGCTACCGGAAGCTCTACGAGTCCGACGGCGACCGGCTGATGGGCTACTCGACGTTCTTCCTCAAGCACGGCTCGCGGGTCACCACCGCGGACTACGCCCGCGCGCTCGCCATGGTCGACCGCCTCCGGGCCGACTTCGCGGACCTGTTCGAGGACTACGACCTGCTGCTGTCACCCACGGCGCGATTCCCGGCGTTCCGCAACGGGACCTACCCGGGCGAGGTCTCGGGAGCCTCGGAGTTCCCGGACCAGTACTTCAACGGCGCGTTCACGATGCCCATCAACGCCAGCGGGCACCCGGCGGCCTCCGTTCCGGCCGGCTTCTCCGCCGACGGCCTGCCGATCGGCCTGCAGATCGTCGGCCGCAAGGGCGACGAGGCGTCGGTCATCGCCGCATCGGCGGCGTTCGAGGCCGCGCGCCCCTGGATACAGCACCGGCCGCCCGTCTCTTGAGCGAGAATGCCGCCGGGTGGAGTACCCTCCCGTAATCTCGCGGCGACCATTCGGTGCTGATGCTTTACATTCAGGCGTCTATAAGTAAAGTACGGTTATGGTTAGGCGCGCACTCTGGCTGAACCGCATTCAGCAGGCATGGTCCGATCGCACGATCGTCTGGCTCTCCGGCGTCCGCCGGATCGGAAAAACGACGCTGGCGCACATGCTGCCGGATGAGCCGATCTACCTGAACTGCGACCTTCCCTCCGTGGTGAGAGCCCTCGCCGATCCGGAGCTGTTTCTCGACGGCCGGCGACCAGGAACGGTTCTGGTGTTCGACGAGGTCCATCGCCTTGCGGATCCGAGCCGGTTGCTGAAGATCGCCGCAGACGAGTATCCGCAACTCCGCGTGCTGGCCACGGGCTCCTCAACGTTGGCCGCGACCCGCAAGTTCCGCGACTCCCTGGCCGGTCGCAAGCAGGTCGTTCACTTGTGTCCGGTCCTGTGGGAGGAGTGTGCCCAACCGTTCGGAGTTCCTGATCTGGACCGCCGCCTGCTGCACGGCGGATTGCCGGAGGCACTGCTGACGGACCGCACGGGGCCGGACTTCTGCAGCGAGTGGGTCGACAGCTTCTACGCGCGGGACATGCTGGAGCTGTTTGCCATTCGCAATCGCCAGGGCTTCCTGGCCCTATTTCGGCTGCTGCTGCGACAGAGCGGAGGGCAGCTCGACTACAGCAAGCTGGCCAGCCTGAGCGAGCTGAGCCGGCCGACCGTGAGGGCGCACATCGAGGCGATGCAGATCGCCCACGCGGTCCATCTGGTACCGCCGTTCCACGGCGGCGGCACGCGCGAGATCGTCCGGCGCCCCAAGTGCTACGCGTTCGACACCGGCTTCGTTGCGAGCGAGAAGGGTTGGGACAGCATCAGGGACGATGATCGCGGCCTCCTGTGGGAGCATCTGGTGCTGGACGCCCTGAGGTTCCGGCACCGGGACGAGGACGTCTTCTATTGGCAGGACAAGTCACGCCGCGAAGTGGACTTCGTGGTCCGCCGCCCGCGCGACCACGTCGATCTGTTCGAGTGCAAGATCGATCCCGAACGGGTGACCACCACGGCGATGGAGGCGTTCCGCAGTCTCTATCCGCGGGGCGGGAATTACCTCGTGACCCCGTCGGCGAAGAGTCCATACCGGGTTCGTCGAGGAGATCTGGTGATCACGATCTGCTCGACGCCGTCACTTGGCGTCACGTGAGCGGAACAGGGCCCAAGCCCGCGTCAGACCCAGCCCCGCTCCACGGGCGGCTCGGTCAGCCGGCGCAGCGCGGGACGGTCGGTGTGCAGGACCGCCGGGTGGTGGACGCCGTCGCCTTCCGGCGTGACACCCGAGTATGACAGCGCCTTGACGGCGCGGTGCGAGCCCTCGTACGACCGCTGCATGTCGGCCCGCGCGGGCTCGTCCTCCGGGACCGTGCAGTAGCACAGCGTGAACATGCGCCGGCCCGAGCGGCCGCCGAAGGAAGCGTGGAAGAGGTTCTGATCGAAGAACACCACGTCGCCGGGGCGCGAAGCCACGACCTGGCACGGCAGGGAGTCCTGCTCGACGCCGAACGCCGGATCGGCCGCCTCCACGTCGAAGCCGCGCTCGCGGTACTCGTCGAGCTGTGACGGATCGCCGCGGCCTTCGGCGATGACCTGCCTGGTCCGTTCCACCTGCAGCACCTCCAGCTCGCCGTGCATGGGATTGCGGTGCGAGCCCGGAATGAAGCGGATCGCGCCGGTGTCGCCGTCCACGGGGTCGAGGTAGAGCGACACCTTGATGCGGCGCAGCGCCAGCTCCAGGTCGCAGCCGTCGGGATGCCAGGCGGTATCGCCCACGTAATAGTTGCCGTCGGAGCCCCACCACATGATCGGCTGCCGGAACACCTGCTCGATCGGCCGCACGATGTGCGGATCGTCGATCAGCGCCCGCAGCGCCGGGTGGCGCTCGGCGCAGGAGACCACGGAGTGGCGCTTGTCGCCGCGGAACGCCTCGCCTTGACGGTCCTCGGCCATCACCGCCTCGAAGGCGGCCACGATCCCCTCCGTCTCCGCGGGCGTGAAGAGCTGCGGACGGACGACGAAGCCGAAGGTGTCGAAGTGGCGGACCTGCGCAGCGGTCAGCTCAGCCGTCATCGCCGAAGTCGATGCTCACCTTGAGCGCGCCGTCGTCGCCGGAGCGGGCCAGCTCGAAGGCGTCGGCGGCCTGTTCCAGCGGAAACCGATGCGTCAGCAGCGGCCGCGTGTCCACCTCGCCCCGCAGCACCAGGTTCATGGCTGCGCCGTACGGCGACCAGTAGGGGGTCGCGTCCTCGATGCCGGCGCCGGATGCCTGCGTCTCGAACCGTTTCTCGGTCAGGGCCGCGGCGTCCAGGTGGTACGGGGACTCGTTCGGCGCGCCGAACAGGTGCAGCCGGCCGCCGGGGCGTACCAGCTCGACCGCAAGCCGCAGGCCGTCGGTCGTGCCCGAGGTCTCCACCACCACGTCGGCCAGGAAGCCGCCATTGGCGTCCTGCACCTGCCGCACCGTGTCCGCATCCGGCACGAGTGCCAGCGTCGCACCGAAGCGCGCGGCAGCCGCGACGCGCTCCGGCTGCGTGTCGATGCCGGCCACCACGCCGGCCCCCATGCGCGCCAGCAGCGCGTCGAACAGCAGGCCGGAGGAGCCCTGCCCGACCACGGCCGCGCACGCCGTGGTGAGCGGCGGGAAGGTGTTGCATGCCTCGATCACCTGGCCGAGCGGGCGGGCGGTGGGCACCGCCTGCAGGTCGGGGTCCTCCGCGGGCGGCAGCCAGTACACCGCCGAGTGGGGGACGACCACCGTCTCCGCCAGGCCGATCGCCTGCCTGCCGTAGAACGCGACCAGCTCGCCCGGTTGGTACTCCCGCCACTCGCGGGCGTTGTACTTGGCCTCGACCACGCGCGCCACCAGCTCGTGGGCGCTGGCGCCGGCCGGCAGCGGGTAGCCGCCGCCGGCGCCGTCGTACACGCGGCGCACGTCGTCGCGCGCCAGCGTGGCGATGACCGGCCGCAGCATCACCTGGTCGGCCTCCAGTGCCGGCTCGGGGCCGTCGACGACCTCGATCTGTCCAGGGCCCGTCACATGAACGGATTTCATCGTTGCTCTCCTAGTTCCCGGTGCTGTTGCGACGGCGCGTGGGCCGGGGCGGGGTGACCGCCACGTACGGGCTGCCGGTGTCGTAGTCGCTCTGGGCATCGGGCGAGGTCAGCGCGTACACGGCGGACCCGCGCAGGTAGATGCGCACCCGCACCCTCTCGCCGGCCAGCTCGCTGCCGTCCTTGCCCCGCCAGCGCAGCGGATGGCGCAACTGGTTCAGCGGCCCCTGGAGCTGGCAGCCCTCGCGGTCGTAGCCGGTGATCACCTTTCCGGCGCCGTCGATCAGCTCCGCCAGCACGTAGTTCTCGTTGGCGGCGTTATCGACCCCCTCGCCCGGCACCGCGACGTTCAGGAACAGGCCGCCTGAGCCCATCACCAGCGACGCAGTGGTGAAGTGGCTGTTGGACCATCCGGTCACGTAGGTGAACCGGTCCACCGGCACGCCGTCGGCCGAGTTCGGCCCGCGGAACACGACGCGGTCGCCGATCAGCATCGGGTCGTGGGTGCCGCCGATGCCGTTGCCGCCGTGCTGGTTGGGCCGGTTCCAGGTCAGGCCGTCGCGGCTGGTCCACAGCTCGTTGCCCAGCGCGCCGCCGGCGCCGTGGCCGTCGGAGCGCACCGGCGGCCAGGCCGGCTCCGTGAACGATCCCGAGTAGTTGTTCACACCCATGAAGTAGCGGCCTTCGTAGACGAACGGGTGGCCGTTGTAGAACTCCATGTCGGGCGGATCCCACTCGTTCTGCTCGAGCTGGTACTCCGCCGACAGCAGCGGCGCGTGCAGGATGCGCATGCCGCGCACGACCTCCTTGTCGACCTTGTAGTCGCTGGCGATCTGCGGCGTCCAGGTGAAGCCGTCAGGACTGGTGCGCACCGTCAGCACGCGCCGGGCGTTCAGGAACAGCTCGTTGACCGCCTTGTGCTCGTAGCGCTGGATGCCCTTGGGCGTGAGGATGAAGCGCTGCGCGGCCGAGCTCCAGATGCCGCCCCAGTTGTCGCCCTCGTTGAACACCGGGTTGTGCTCGTACGGGGTCCAGTCCTCCCCGTTCTCGCTGTGGAAGATGTGCATGGTGAACCCGGAGTCGTCCGAGGTGTTCTTGGTGTAGATGTAGCGGCCCAGCTCCGGGCTGTAGAGGCAGCGGGCGTTGTAGCCCCAGTGGTTGCCGGGCTCGTCGTGCACGATGCGGATGTTCTCCAGGTGGATCCCGTCGCGCGTGGAGGCGCGGTAGATCTGCCAGGGGATGCGGGTGCCGACCCTGTGCCCGATGACGTCGTACGACCCGTCCGGCAGGCGGCGGGTGTGGCTGACGTTGAACGGGATCGGCGGCGCCGGCGCGAACACGCGCGGAGCGCTGGCGCGGAAGCCCACGCTGCCCCACGGCTCGAAGATGTCCGAGTGATCGGCGAACAGGAACTTCATGGGAGTGGGTCTCCTTGTGCGGCGTGCGGCGACCTCACGCGAAGTCGCCGAAGCTGAAGGCGAGCGGCAGCTCGTGGACGATCAGGTCGCCGGTCTCGTCGACCTGCAGCACGTCCTTCATGTACTCGTTCCACTTCGGCGTGATCGGGTCCGTACCGGTCCGCCCGAAGTGCTCCTCAGTGGGCGCCGTGCCGTGTATGAACAGCCACTCCTCGTGCCGGTAGATCACCATGCTGACGTCCTGCGCGTGCATCATGCGCTCCATCTCCGGCCACAGCTCGTCGTGGCGCCGCTTGTACTCCGCGTACTGTCCCGGCTTGAGCTTGAGCGCCATCCCGATCGAGTACATCCTGCGTCTCCTTCCGTCGGCGTGCTGGACTCAGGGTAGCATGGCCGCCTGCGGCGGCTCCTGGAGTAAGGGGTCGACGGCAGTGACGAGGAGGCGATGGAACAGGCGAGGGGGAAGCGCGCCGCGGTCATCCAGCACGAGGCCGTTGAGACGCTGGGCGTCAACTTCACCGCGGTGCTGGAGGAGGCCGGCTTCCGGCTGATCCCGGTGCCGCTGTATCGAGAAGCGCCGGGGTTCGAGCAACTGGACGCTCCGGATCTGGCGGAGATCGACCTGATCGTCGCGCTGGGCGGTCCGATGTCGGCCAACGACGGCCTGCCGGCGCTGCGGCAGGAGATGGACTACCTGCGCGCGGCCGCCACCGGCAGCCCGCCGACCCCGGTCCTCGGCATCTGCCTGGGCGCCCAGTTGCTCTCGCGGGCGCTGGGGGGCGAGGTCGCCCCCACCGGCGGCTACCAGTTCGGCCTTCGCAAGATCGACGTGACGGCGGCCGGCGCCGCCGATCCCGTGTTCCGGGAGATCGCCGTGCCCCTGGTACCCACCCTGCACGGCGAGCGCTTCACCGTCCCGGCAGGCGGGGAGTTGCTGGCGGATGGAACGATGCTGCGCCGCGACGGCGCTTGGCTGCGCTTCCCGATGGCGTTCCGCTACGGGCCGTCCTACGGCTTCCAGTTCGAGCCGCAACTCACCCTGGACGAGCTGCGCGTCTGGAACCGGGAGCTGGCCGGCGACTACGAGCTGATGGGCGGCCGCTTCGACCCTGCCGAGGAGGCGGCGCGCAACCTGCGCGAGTTCACCGCCTACGCCCCCCTCTACGAGCCGCAGATGGCGCGCATGCTGCGAGCGTTCCTGCAGCAGTCACCGGCGTGAGCGGAGACGTCCCGGCCGACGCCCCCGACGGCTTCGCCCTTCCCCGGCAAGTCCTTTCGCTGCTCGAAGGGTTCAGCAGGCCTTGGTGGGTGGCCGGCGGCTGGGCCGTTGATCTGTTCGTTGGCCGCCTCACCCGTCCCCACAAGGACATCGAGATCGCCCTGTACCGTCACGACCAGTTGGTGTTGCAGGAGCACCTCGCCGGATGGAGCCTGCGCAAGGTGGTGGACCACCGTCGGGTCTCCTGGCTCCCCGGCGAGTTGCTGACCCTGCCGGTGCACGAGATCCATGGCCGCGGGCCCGAGGAGCAGGCGCTGGAGATCTTGCTCAACGAGTACGACCGCGAGCGATGGTTATTCCGGCGTGACCCCACCATCACACGGCCCGCGAAGTGGATCTCCGCCCGCTCGGCGGACGGAGTGCCATATCTGCGGCCTGAAATCGTCCTGCTGTACAAGAGTCGAGACCCGGGCCCGAACGACCACGCCGACTTCGGCCGCTCGGCACCGCTTCTCGATCCCGAGAGCCGCAAGTGGCTTGCTGCGGCGCTACGGCGTCACGTTCACGGTCATCCTTGGCTGGATGACTTGTGAGGCAGGCGGATCTGGATGTCCCGTGTTGGCTGACCGAGCAATCGACGTTTGCAACGGCAGGCCTCCCGCATCGCCGCCGCGGAGTGGAGCAACCCGCCGCGCGCTACTTCGGCGCCGAAGTAGCGGTGCAAACGGGCCAGCCGACCAGCTTCGCGGCCGGGGCCGCCCACCGGTGCAGGATTGATTGCGACTTCGGCGCCGAAGTTCGCTCAGCGCTGGCTGTCCGGGTGGCGTGGAGCAGGCCGTGCCGTGTCTACTGAGCCTATCGGCTCGCAGGGAAACGTCCTATCGTGTGCCACAAACCACGGCGCAGGTATTGCATGCTGACCAGGCTCACGGTCCGGAACTTCAAGCGGTTCGGGGAGCTGGTGGTGGAGTTGGGCAACCCCGTGGTCTTCATCGGCCCGAACAACTCGGGCAAGACCTCGGCCATGCAGGCGCTCGCGCTCTGGGACGTCGGCCTGAAGCGCTGGAACGAGCGGCGGGCCGGCCGGAAGACGCCGGAGAAGCGTCCGGGTGTCACGGTCAACCGGCGCGACTTGGTCTCGATCCCCGTCCCGGAGGCCAACCTGCTGTGGCGCAACCTGCGGGTACGCGACGTGCGCACCGTGGAGGGGCGGCAGCGGACCAGCAACATCCGCATCGACATCGTCGTCGAGGGCGTGACCAACGACCGCGCGTGGACCTGCGGCCTGGAGTTCGACTACGCCAACGAGGAGTCCTTCTATTGCCGGCCGTTGCGGGTCGGCGGCGAGGTTCCGGAGCGCATGGCGGTGCCGGACGAGGCCGCGAAGGTGCGCATCGCGTTCCTGCCGCCGATGTCCGGCCTCGCTGCGACGGAGGCACGGCTCGACGCGGGCTCCGTGAACGTGCGCATCGGCGAGGGGCGGACCGCCGAGGTGCTGCGTAACCTCTGTTACACCATCCACCGGGAGCGCGAGGACCGCTGGGAGCAACTCGTCGCCTGGATCCGCCGGCTGTTCGGGGCGGAGCTCCAGCCGCCCCGATACCTTCCCGAGCGGGGCGAGATCACGATGAGCTACCGCGAGGGTGGCACGGCGCTTGACCTGTCGTCGGCCGGCCGGGGCCTGCAGCAGACAATGCTCCTGCTGGCCTACCTGTACGCCAATCCGGGCTCGCTGCTGCTCCTGGACGAGCCGGACGCGCACCTGGAGATCCTGCGCCAGCGCCAGACCTACCACCTGCTGTCGGAGGTCGCGCGCGACACCGGCTGCCAGGTGATCGCCGCCAGCCACTCGGAGGTTCTCCTCAACGAGGCGGCGGGCCGGGACACGGTGGTCGCCTTCGTGGGCGCGCCGCACCGCATCGATCAGCGCGGCAGCCAGGCGCTGCAGGCGCTCACCGAGATCGGCTTCGAGCAGTACCTCCAGGCGCGGGAGACCGGCTGGGTCCTCTACCTGCGGAGTGCGACCGATCTGGCGGTGCTGCAGGCGTTCGCGCGGCGGCTCGGCCACGAGGCCGCATCGGAAGCGCTGGCCCGGCCGTTCGTGCGCTACGTCGCCAACAACCCGAGCGAGGTGACGCGGCACTACCAGGGATTGCGGGAAGCGGTCCCCACGCTGCGCGGGATCGCCGTGTTCGACCGCGTGCCGGACGGGCCGCCGGACCTCGCTCCGGTCGAGTGCCTGGTGTGGGAGCGGCGCGAGATCGGGAACTACGTGTGCACCAAGCGTACGCTGGAGGCATACGCCACGGAGTCGAGTGATGTCGACCGGCTGGGCTCCCTGTTCGCGCCGCCGGAAGTCGAACGGAGAAGCGCGGCGATGCGGGGCGCGATCGCGGAGGTGGAGGCGGAATTGGCTGCGAAGGGCACGGCCTCCCCGTGGGACGCCGAACTCAGGGCGGGCGAGCAGGTTCTGGCCCCCATTCTCGCGGTCTTCTTCCGGAAGCTCGACGTGCTGGTCGCGAACGGGAGCGTCCACGAGTTGGCCGAGCACGTACCGGAGGACGAGATCGCGCCGGACGTCACCCGCAAGATGGACGCCATCGCGCGGGTGGCGGCCGGCGCGAGCCCTGCTCTCGAAGCCTGACCCGCGTTGGGCGGTGCCGTCGGAACGGTGGACGTCACCTTCGGTGGACGCTCCTGCCGCGAATGCGCAGGATGGCGCCATGGGTGTGCTTGACAGGTTCTCGTTGCGCGGCAAGACGGCGGTCGTGACCGCCGGCGCGGGGCCGCTGTTCGGCAGCAGCATCTCGGAGGCGCTGGCGGAGGCCGGCGCGCGGGTGATCACCGCCTCGCGGTCGCTGGAGCGCAACCGGGAGTACGCGGCGGCGCTGGCCGCGCAGACCGGTGCGGAGGTGCACGGCATGGAGCTGGACATCGGCGACGCCGATGCGATCGGGCGCTTCCACGCCGACGTGATCGAGCGCTTCGGCAACGTCGAGGTGCTGGTCAACAGCGCGCTGGTGCGCGATGCAACCGCCGGCAGCTTCGAGACGCAGACCATCGACGCCTGGCAGCGCTCGGCGGCCGGCGACATGGTCGGGCTCTACGCCATCTGCAAGGCGTTCATCGGCTCGATGGTGCCCGCCGGCGGCGGCAGCATCATCAACATCTCCAGCATCTACGGCGTGGTCGGCAACGATCCGTCTCTGTACGAGGACACGGAGATGGTGCAGCCGCCGAACTACAACTTCATCAAGGCCGGCATGATCAACTTCACCCGCTACGTCGCCAACTACTACGGCAAGCAGGGGGTGCGCGCGAACTGCATCTCGCCCGGCGGCTATTACACCGGCCAAGCGGGCCCGTTCGTGGAGCGCTACAACAAGCGGGTGCCCATGGGCCGCATGATGGACAACGAGGACCTCAAGGGCGCGGTGGTGTTCCTGGCCTCGGACGCGTCCGCGTACGTGACCGGCCACAACCTGCTGGTGGACGGAGGCTTTACGACGATCTGACCGCTACGGACCACGACGCTCGACAATGAGGAGACTCTCGGGAGCCATCTCAAACTCCAAGAGACGATTCACGCGTGGCTGGAGGCCAAGCGTCGTTCGCGAACCGCGGCGAACTGCAGGACCGCCTGCACATCATCGCGGGCAAGTTCGGGGAACTCAGCCAGAAGCTCGTGCGCGGACATTCTTCCCGCCAAGTATTCGAGGACGTCGTACACGGTGATGCGGGTCCCGCGAATACACGGCTTCCCCGATCGCCGGGCTGGATCGATGACGATACGATCCAGGAGGTCCCTCATGGCAGCCTCAGGATAGCTGAGACACCGCTGGCGGCGCTACGCGAACCAGATGCCCAGGTACTTGGTGAACCAGAACAGCCCGATGTAGGTGGCGACGGCGGCCACGACCAGGACGGCGAGCAGCCGCCACGAACGGCGGGCGCCCGCCAGGGTGCACATGCGCCGCCGGCGCAGGTACAGAACGACCGCCGTGGCCGCGACGGCCAAGCCGAAGGCGCGGAACAGCCACGCGTAGCCGTAGTAGAGGGTGTCGCCGAGCGTGACCGCCTCCGCGGCGGTGGCGATGCCGAGCAGCACCAGCACCACCGGCGACACGCAGCACATGATGCCTGCCAGCCCGGACAGCAGGCCGAACTTGATGCCCGTGCGGATCTCGCCGCCGTGTCCGGCGGCCTCGGCGTTCATCGTTCCGCTCAGGTCGAGCGGACCTCGGCGATCACCGGCGCGTGGTCGCTGGCGATCATGCCGTCCTTCTTCTTGCGGTAGTCGCGGTCGATCGTGACCGCCGTGGTCCGCTCCGCGAGCGGCGGCGTGGCGAGCAGGAAGTCGATGCGCAGGCCCAGGTTCTTGTGGAAGTTTCCGGCGCGGTAGTCCCACCACGAGAACTGCTGGAGCTCCGGGTTCAGCGCGCGGAACAGGTCCACCGTACCCAGGCCGAGCAGGGTCCGGAAGCGCTCTCGCTCCTCCGCGGTGTGGAAGATCTTCTCGCGCCACGCTTCTTCGTCCCAGGTGTCCAGGGCGGCCGGACAGAGGTTGAAGTCGCCGCCGACCACCAGCGGCCGATCCGGGCGCACCTCGCGCTCCGCGTAGCTCACCAGGCCGTCAAGGAAGGCCAGCTTGTGGCCGAATTCCGCGTGCTCGACGGTGCGGCCGTTGGGGACGTACACCGACACGCAGTCGAGCACGCCGAGCGCGTCGATCTCGGCCCGCACGCCGATCAGCCGCGCCCCCTGCTCCTCCAGGCCCGGCAGGCCGCGGCAGGTGACCTCGGCGGAGCGCACCGTCTGCTCCCGGGCGAGGACCGCCACGCCGTTCCAGCTCTTCTGGCCGTGCACGAGCGCGCGGTACCCGGCCTCGCGCATCTCGTCGTGCGGGAAGCGGTCGTCCGGGAGCTTGAGCTCCTGAAGCAGCGCCAGGTCGGGGGTGCGAGCCGCCAGCCAGTGCCGGACGAAGCCCAGCCGCGCCTGCATGCCGTTGATGTTCCAGGTGGCGATGGTCATCGCGCGCGTCCGTCAGCCGTCCGTCCGCCAGCCGGCGTCGGCCAGCGCGGCGAGCCCGTAGTCGAACTCGCCTCTGATGTGTGGGATGTCCGGCATCCGGTATTCGAAGTCGAGCGACACCGTGCCCCGGTAGCCGGTCCGCTGCAGCGCCTCCCGGAACGCGGCGAAGTCGGCGGTGCCGCGGCCCGGCGTCAGCTCCAGGTCCTGGCGGAAGTCCCGCGTGTCGCTACCGGCCGCGTCGCGCAGGTGCACGTGGCGCAGGCAGTCGCCCAGGAAGCCGAACAGGTCGTCCGGGTCGTAGCCGATCACGCCCCAGTGGCTGGTGTCGACGGTGGCGGCTACCGCGGGGTGGTCGACCTCCTCGAACATCGCCTTGACGTGCTCGACCGAGTCGGTGATCTGGAACAGGTGCGGCACCTCCAGGTGAATGTGCAACCCCAGGTCAGCGGCGATCCTCGCCTGTTCCCTGAACGCCCGCGCCGCCCCCTTCAGGTGGCGCAGCCACTCGCGTTCGTCGAGCTGCCGGCGGGCCGTGCTCATCGTCACCGTGCGCACCCGCAGGCGGGAGGCCAGCTCCAGGTACCAGCGGCCGAGCGCGACCGCTTCGCGCGCGTCGGCAGAGTCGGTGTAGTCGAAGAAGCGGTCCCGCCCCTCGGGCTCCCACCGTCCGAGCGAGATGTTGCAGGCGATCGGCCGCACGCCGTTGCGGTCGAGGGCGTCGGCCACCGCCTCGGCCGTGGTGTCCGGGTGGGGGAGGTGCACGCAGAAGTTGCCCATGTGGCTGATCTCGACCTCGTTGAATCCGGCGTCGGCCAACTGGGACAGCGCGGTCTCCAGCCCGTACGCGGAGAAGCCGAGAGTGGTGGCGGCGTGGATCTTCATCGTCGGCCATAATGATGGGAATGGAGGACCGATGCTAACCCTGTTTGCCGAGCTCACCCGTGAGGAGGCGCGCGAGCGCGCCGCCGATTCGCTGGCGGTCGTGCCGACGGCGTCGATCGAACAACACGGCCCGCACCTGGCCGTGGTCACCGACACGCTGCTGGTGACCACGGTCGCCCGCCGCAGCGCCGAGGCGACCGGCGCCTCAGTGGTGGTCACGCCCACCGTCTGCTATGGAAACTCGCACCATCACCGCCCCCATCCCGGCGTGCTGTCGCTGCAGTCCGACGTGTTCCTGGCCACCACCCGCGACGTGATCGAAGGGCTGAGCCTGTCCGGCTACCGGCGCATCCTGCTGCTGAACGGCCACGGCGGCAACACGGCCGCCAACCAGGTCGCCGCGCAGGACGCGGTCAACCGCTACGGGCTGCCGGGCAAGGTGCATGCGGCCCCCTACTGGGACGTGGCGCGCGCGGCCCTGGTGGCCGGCGGCCTGGAGAACGAGCGGCTCCCCGGCCACGCCGGCCATTTCGAGACCGCCATGGTGATGGCGATCCGCCCGGAGCTGGTGCGCCAGGACGTGCTGGACGACCTGCACGTCGTGGATCGCGAGAAGATCGGCCTGCCGGCCGGCAAGCCGGGCACCGCCACGCAGCAGAACCGCGATTGGGGGATCGGCCCCGGCTATACCGACGACCCGGCGTCCGCCACGCCGGAGGCGGGCAGGCGTTACCTCAAGACCATCATCGAAGAGGTGAGCAAGCTGTACGCCAGCCTCTGAGGCCGTTCAGCGCGAAGAGCCGGATTCCGAGTCGCCCTTTCCGGATGTGCTTTCCGGCCGCTTGAACAGCCCGTCCAGCGTGTCCTTGATCGAGTCGATCCCGCCCCAGACGGTCTCCTTGGCCTTCTCGAACCCGTCCTGGTAGCTGCCGGCCGCTTCCTTGAAGTCGGCGGCCGCGTCGTCCGGCTCCTGGCCGCGGCGCACGTAGTCGCCGTCCAGGACCGCCTGGTAGGAGCCGGCGTCCACCCAGGTCTTCAGCTCGGTCAGGCGCAGCACCGCGAACGGGTGGCGCTGGCCGAGCAGGTTGAGCACCTTGTAGACCTGATCCAGGAAGCCGGAGTCCTTGCGGTACTCCTCCGCCTGCTCGAAGAACGCGCCGATGTTGAGCTGGCTGGTGTCGCCGCCGCCGGCCAGCTTCATCAGCAGATCGTAGCTGCCTCCGGTCTCCTGGCAGACCAGCAGGCCGGCCCGGTCGGCGCTCAGCTCGCTCTTGCGGTCCCACTCCAGCAGCGCCAGCAGGATCGGCAGCACGATGAGCTGGCCAACGCGCACATAGGACAGCGACACCTGCAGCAGCATGGCCAGGAGCGTCTTGTACAGGGCATGCCCGCTCAGGCAGTGGCCGAGCTCGTGGCCGATCACGGCGATCAGCTCGTCGTCGCTCATCGTGTGCACGATGGAGCTGGTCAGCGTGATGAACGGCTTGTCCACGCCGATGATGGTCCCGTTCAGGATCGGATGCTGGACGATGTACAGCTCGGGCGTGTCCTCGGCGTCCAGGCAAGCACTTGCCTCCTGCAGCAGCACGTTGATGCGCGGGAACTGCCGGTCGTTGACACGCACCGCGGAGGCCAGGTGCAGAAGGCGCAGCGACCGCTCGGTGGTCGAACCGATGAACTTGCGCAGCAGCTCGTCGAATCCCGGGATCTTCTTCAGCGCGTTCAGCGCGGCGCGGTCCGCCGGATGCTCCCAGGTGCGCGAGCTGATCTCCGTAAAGGCGCGCTTTCCAGCGCGGCCACGCGATACGACTTCGGTGCTGCCCTGCTCGGCCATCGGTCCCCCTCCCGCGCCCGGCCGGCACGGGTCCGAGCAAACGTACGCCGGGGCAGGGGAGGGGGCAAGGTTGCCGGAGTACCGGTACACTGCGGCGGATGGCGACGGAAGCATCCACCGACGGGCTCGCCGGGGCGCGCAACCGCTACGGGGACTTCATCATCGACGCCGGCAGCCTGCCGGCGACCGCGTCCGAGTTCGAGAAGCAGCTCGGCCGGGCGCTGCCCGCCTGGCGTCCCGGCCACAAGGTGCTGTGGTTGGAAGTGCCGCTGCATGCCGCCGCGCTGATCCCGGTCGCGGCGGCGGCCGGCTTCACCTTCCACCACGCGCGGCCGGAGGCGGTCACGCTCACGCTGGCGCCGGCGCCGGACAGCTTCGTCTACCCGAATCCATCACACTACGTCGGCGCGGGCGGGGTGGTGGTCGACGACCGGCGCCGCGTGCTGGTGGTCTCGGAGCGCTTCCGGGGCGACATGAGTCGGCCCTACTACAAGCTCCCCGGCGGGCTGCTGCACCACCGCGAGGACCTGGCCGACGCGGTGATGCGCGAGGTGTTCGAGGAGACCGGCGTGCGCACGCGCTTCCTTGCGATCAACTCGATCAGGCACCGCCATACCGGGGCCTTCGATCACTCCGACCTGTACATCGTCTGCCGGCTGGCGCCGCTCACCAGCGAGATCGTCATCCAGGCCAGCGAGATCGAGGAGTGCTTCTGGATGCCGGTCGACGACTATCTCACCTCGGAGGACGTGCACGACTTCAACCGCCGCATCGTCCGCGACGCGCTCGCCAATCCCGGCCTGCCGTACTCGTCCATCGTCCCGGACGCCGAGGTATTCATGGCTGACGGGGCCGGCTGAGCGCGACGGCTGCGGACGGCTACGGCGTCACCGCGCTGATCATTGCCCGCGTCGGCTCGCTGGGTTAGCGTGCTCGCGTGAAGGGGCCGGAGTTGCGCGTATTCCAACCCGGCACGGGAGTTGCTCCGCCGGCGCTCACGGGACGCGAGCGGGAGCAGGCGATCATGAACCTGTGCCTGGCGGATCTCGCTCGCGGCGCGTCACCGCCTCATGACGTGGCGCTGATGGGGCCGCGCGGCAATGGCAAGACCGTGCTGCTCGACTGGTTCGAGCAGCAATGCCGCGACGGCGGCGGCGTGGGCGTCGCGCGGTTGTCGCCAAGTCTCATACGAACCGAACAGGCCTTGGTCGATGCTCTGCTGCCGGCCACCGGCCTCAAGAGCATCCTGCCCAGGAAGCTTGGCATCGCGGGTGTCGGAGAGGCCGAGTGGGCGTCATCCGGGCCGTCAGCGCAGAACCTGACGGTGCGATTGACGGCCCGGTGCCGCAGGAAACCCCTGGTCGTCCTGCTCGACGAGGCTCATGTCCTGGATCGGGACGTCGGCCAATTGCTGCTGAACGTCAGTCAGGAGGTCCGCGCGAACGCCCCATTCCTGCTGGTCCTGGCTGGCACGCCGGGCCTTCCGGCGCATCTCGCCGCCATGGATGCGTCCTTCTGGAACCGTCTGGGCAAGGGGCGGCTGGGCATCGGACGCCTGAGCACTGCCGCCGCCGGCGATGCCTACCAGGATCGGTATCTCGAGCTGGATCAATCGGGGTGGTTGGGAGTCGCCGAACGGGTGGCTTCCCGCTTTCGTTCCGCGCCGACGCTGAGCTACGCCGAATTGAAGTTCGCCATCGCCGACGGCCTCGGCCCGAACCCGGGCACCGGGTCGCTGCAGGCGGCCCTGGCTTCCCTGCAGCGCCTGGGCTTCGTCTGGTGCCCCCCAGGTCAGCGGTCGCCGGTTCAGTACGAGCCCGGCATCCCCTCGTTGATGGCCCACGTGCTTGATGAAGCGTCGCCGCCTCGGGCGCCGGGAGCAAGAGCCGGAAGCTGAGCCGCGCCGTCCCGGACGGATTCGACATAAAGCTCGAACGCCGGCCCGCCTGCGCTGCGCGCTGGGGCTCTCGAACCGTGTCCACGGCTCCACTGATGACGGCAGGCCATCCAACACCGCCCCGACTCGGTACTACTCGTACGGTTCGTCGCTTGCCTTGAGCGGCCGTTTCCAAAAACCGATAGAGTGACGACCGCAAAGGTCTTCCGGCAGTGGACGAGACTCCCGCGTACCCGCGCATTCCCTACGGCGAGGCCGACTTCCGGCGCATCCGCCGCAACCGCTGGCTGTACGTCGACAAGACCCGCTTCCTGCGCCGGCTGGAGCAGGAGCGCTACGCCTTCCTGATCCGCCCGCGCCGCTTCGGCAAGTCGCTGTGGGTCTCCCTGCTGGAGAACTACTACGACCGCTTCTGGGCGGACGGCTTCGCCGCCACCTTCGCCGGCACCGACATCGGCTCCGACCCGACCGGGGAACAGAGCCGCTACGTCACCCTGCGCTTCAACTTCTCGATGGTCAACGACAAGCTCGAAACCCTGGAGCGGGAGTTCGAGACCTACTGTCTCATAGAGTTGCGGGGGAGGCTGCGGCGCCATCCCGACCTGTTTCCCGAAGCGGCGGTGCGAGACATCCTCGATCCGCCCTCCATCGCCAACAAGCTCGGCGAGCTGTTCCTGTACGCGGGCGACCATGACATCCGGCTGTACGTGCTCATCGACGAGTACGACAACTTCGCCAACACCGTGCTGGCCTACCACGGCGCCGAGGCGTACCACTCCTTCACCCACGGCGGCGGTTTCTACCGCAACTTCTTCGCCGCTCTCAAGGGCGGCGCCGATCGCAGCGGCGGCGGCCTGGAGCGCTTGTTCATCACCGGGGTGTCGCCGATCACCATGGACGACGTCACCTCAGGCTTTAACATCGGCACCAACATCAGCCTGGAGCCCGACTTCAACGAGATGGTCGGCTTCACCGAGGAGGAGGTGCGGCGCTTGGTGGAGATCTACCGGGACCTGGGCGTGTTCAACCAGGATGCCGACACCGCCATGGAGATCATGGGCCAGTGGTACGACGGCTACCGGTTCGCCAAGGCAGCCGAAACCGACTTGTACAACACTGACATGGTGCTCTACTACCTGAAGCATTCGATCCCGAACCGGGAGGTGCCGGAGTACCTGATCGACACCAATGTGCGCATCGACTACGGAAAGCTGCGCCACCTGCTGGTGACCGGCCGACAGCTCAACGGCAACTTCGACCTGCTGCGCGACGTGATCGGCTCGGAGCAGGCAGACACCCGTATCCAGCCCGGCTTTCCACTGAAGGACCTCACCAGGCCGGAGAACTTTCTGTCCCTGATGCACTACTTCGGGCTGCTGAGCATCCGCGACGTGCAGGGCGTGATGCCGCGGCTGGCGATCCCCAACCAGACCGTGAAGCGGTTGATGTACGGCTACCTGCGCGATGCCTACCGCGACGTGGAGGTGTTCTCGGTCAATCTGGTCCGATTCGAGCAGTTGATGCTGCGGATGGCCACCGAGGGCGAGTGGCGGCCGGTGCTGGAGTTCCTGAGCGAGGCGATCGCGCGGCAGACGGGGATCCGAGACTACATCGCGGGGGAGAAAGTCATCCAGGGATTCCTGGCCGCCTATCTGAGCGTGGCGGACTACTATGTGTTCCGCTCGGAGGCGGAGTTGGGCAAGGGCCACGCGGACATCGCCCTGGAGCCGCTGGTGGCGCGCTATCCTCACCTGCGGCGCGGCTACCTGATCGAGCTGAAGTACCTGAAGCGTAGCGAGCCGGCGGACGAGGCCGCCGTGACGGCGGCGGTGAGCTCGGCGACCGCACAGTTGCAGCGCTACGCGGCGGAGGAGCGGCTGGCGCGGCAGTTTCCCGGAGTGCGATTCACGGGTCTGGCGTTGGTGTTCCATGGCTGGGAGCTGACGTACTGTGAGGCGGTGGCGTAGCCGGTCGGTCATCAATCGATGTGGAACCGGCATCATGAGCCAACAGGACGCGTTCGACCGGATCCTCGCCTCGCTGCACGAAGCGGCGCTGGGAGACGACCACTGGCGGGCCACCTCCGCCCTGATCGACGAAGCCTGCGTCAGGAAGGCTTGAGGCCGCGGCGGCCGACGACGCTGCAGATCGGGCAGTCGGCCGGCCGGTGGCGGCGTGCCGGGCAGTGGGTGCGGCCGAAGATGATGATCTGCAGGTGCAGGCGGCTCCACAGCCGCTGCGGGAAGGTGCGCTTCAGATCGCGCTCTGTGCGCGCGACGCTGCGGCCCGGGGACAGCCCCCAGCGGTACGCCAGGCGGTGGATGTGGGTGTCCACCGGAAAGGCGTCCGCGCCGAACGCCTGCGCCAGGACCACCTGCGCGGTCTTGGGACCCACGCCGGGCAGCGCCTCGAGCTCTTCCTGCGTGCGCGGCACCCGGCCGCCGTGCCGTTCCAGCAGGATGCCGGAGGTCTCGCTGATGCTGCGCGCCTTGCTCGGCGCCAGCCCGCACGGCCGGATGATGTCCTCTATGGTGGCGACCGGCAGCACGGCCATCGCCGCGGGAGTGGATGCGCGGGCGAAGAGCGCCGGGGTGATCTGGTTCACTTTGGCGTCGGTGCTCTGCCCGGACAGGATCACGGCCACCAGCAGCGTGAACGGGTCACGGTGGCGGAGCGGGATCGGCACGTCGCCGACCAGGTCGTCGAGCGCCTCGACGATGAACGCGGCCTTGGCGGAACGGCTGCGCCGGTCGACGGCCGGGGCGGCCGCCGGGTCGTCAGTTGCCGCCATGCGCCCGATGCACGCGCAGGGTCGCTCTGGTCATCGTCCGGGGCGGACTATAGCATCGGCCGCACGGCAGGGAGGCGAGGAATGGAGACGGCGACGCTGGGCGGCGGATGTTTCTGGTGCGTGGAGGCGGTCTACCAGCGCATCTCCGGAGTGCGGCGGCTGATGTCCGGCTACGCCGGGGGCAAGCAGCGCAACCCCACCTACGAGGCGGTGTGCACGGGCCGTACCGGTCACGCCGAGGTGGTGCAGATCGAGTTCGACGAGAACACGCTGTCGTACGCGGACGTTCTGGAGGTGTTCTGGAAGGCGCACGACCCGACGACCCTCAACCGTCAGGGTGCCGACGTCGGCACGCAGTACCGGTCGATCATCTGCTACCACGACGAGCGGCAGCGCGAGATCGCCGTGCGCTCCAAGGAGCAGGCGGGAGAACGGCTCCGCAAGCCCATCGTGACGGAGATCGTGCCGTTGGAGGCGTTCTACCCGGCCGAGCGCTACCACCAGAACTACTACAACCAGAATCGCCGCGCCGGCTACTGCCGCGTCGTGATCGCCCCCAAGCTCACCAAGCTGGGAATGCCGTCGTAAAGAGAGAAGGACGGCGAGCACCGAAGCGCCCGCCGTCCCAACGTGGCTGAGCCGGCCCGGCCGGCTCAGACCGCCTCGGAGCCGGTCAGTTCGTCGGCATCGGCAGCGCGCCGGAGAGGATGTCCGCCACCAGCGGCGCCTTCTGCAACTCGTCGATGACTTCCTGGCCGCCGTTGGCCAGCCACTGCTCGACGAACCCGGGCCATTCGGCGTCGATGTCGATCGAGCTGTCCGTCACCCACTTCCACCAGGTTTCCTCGCGGAAGGTCTGCAGGTTGCCGCCGTAGCGGGCCCAGAGCTTGACGTACTCGGTGCGGTTGAAGATGTCCTCGCGATGGTCGCGCACGGCGATCTCCATCGGGTACGGCTCGCGCAGCATCATGGCCCAGTTGAAGCCCTGCGCCGAATTGATGGTCGCCCCGCCGGCGGCCTCGATCGGGATCCCGGGCTTCATCTGCGGGCACTGCCAGAACAGGTCGTGCCAGCTATAGGCGGTGTAGACCAGGCTGGTGCCGTTGCTGTGCCGCTCCAGGGTGGGGGTTCCCACCAATTGGGCGACGCTGCAGTCACCGGGAGTGCCCAGCCAGGCATAGTTCTGGTCTTCGGCAAACGGGCCGCCGACCCCATAACCGACGGCGAGCACACCCTCCGGGTCGTGGTTGATGTAGTCGTACATCTGCAGGATGCGGGCCAGCTTCTCGTCGGAGACACCGGTCTTGACGCTGAAGCCCTCGTGCGGATTGAGCACCGTGGAGCGGTTGTCCCACTGGCAGCGCATCTCACCGGTGGGGCCGTACGCCGGCAACATGGTCACGAAGCGCGCGTCGGGCACGGCGTCCCTGCGGATGATCGTGCAGTCGTCGTTGCCGCCCGTGAAGGCCGCCAGGCCGCACGGACCGCGCGCCCACATGCCGACCAGCCCGGCACGAACCTGCTGGCGCCACTCGGAGCGGCCGACCGCCGGCAGCGCCGGGTCCAGGATGCCGTCGGCGAACCAGCGCTGCAGGATCTTCAGCGCCTCGCGCGACTGGCTGGCGATGTCGACCTTGACGGTCAGCCCGGTCTCGATGTCCAGGTAGTTGTCGACGTCGTTGAGGCCGTAGGCCCAGAACGGGACCGCCGGGCCGGAGTGGTACAGCCACTCGCGTCCCTGGAACCCGCCGTGATCGCCGATGGTGCCGTAGGGGATCTCGTCACGCTTGCCGTTGCCGTTGAAGTCGGCATCCCGGAAGCCGTACATGGCGGTCTCCATCTCGTCCCAGTCGAAGTGCCCGGCCCACCAGAAGTACGTATCAGGGGCCGTCGGCTCGCCAAGGTCGACCATCTCCCCGGCGCGGTCCCAGCCCGGCGCCTTGGGGTCCAGCTCGGCCGGGTTGAGGCCGACCTGCTCCAGCCAGTCCAGGCGCATGATCAGAGTCGCGTCGCAGTGGTGCTGGTAATGCTCCCCGCGCGGGATGTTCATGTACTCGTCGGTGGTCCCCGGCGCCAGGCTCACGCCCCAGGCCAGCGGCCCCTGCTGGCTCCGGTAGGCGGAGTGCAGCGGCGCGTAGGTCTCGATCATGTCGCGCGGGATGTTGCGGAACGCCCCCTTGTGGTACCAGTCGACCATGTCGATCCAGGTGTAGAACGCCTCCGGATACTCGCCCGAGGACATGAAGAGCTGCTTGGCGTCCTCGTCCGAGCGTGACACGCCCTTGGTCACGATGGTGACGTTGAACTTGTCCTCCAGGAATTCCTGAACGGCGTTGTTCTCTTCGGCCATGTCCGAGGTGAGGCCGCCCCACGAGATGGTCATGTGCTCGTCGGTGGTGAACGAGAGCCGGTCGGTCTGGCCCTCCGCGAACGCCCAGCCCGCTGTCAGGAGCAGCCCGAGCGCTATGGCGACAGACTTTCGTTGCATGTCTTCTCCTTGTTGATCGTGCGTCGATCGTGCGTCGCACGTGATCGGTCATCCCCGACGGCGGCCCGGGCCGGGTCCGGCTTATCCTTTCAGCGACCCCAGCATCACCCCCTTGGCGAAGTACTTCTGGATGAACGGGTAGATGAAGATGATCGGCCCGATGGTGATGACGATGGTGGCCGCCTGCACCGCCTCCGGCGGGAATGGCTCGATGTCGATGCCGGCCAACCGCATCTGCTCCCACCAGTCCTGCAGAACCGCGACCCGCAGGTCGGCGATCAGGTCGCGGATCATGAGCTGCAGCACGCGCAGATCCCGGCTCCGCGAGTACACCATGGCGTCAAACCAGCCGTTCCAGTGCGCCACCGCCGAGAACAGCGCGATGACGGCAATGGCCGGCTTGGACAGCGGCGTGATGATCCGCCACAGCACCTGCCAGTAGGAGGCACCGTCGATCACCGCGGAGTCCTCCATCGCCTGGTCGATCGTCATCAGGAAGTTGCGGGCGATGATGACGTAAAAGACGTTGACGCCGATCACGGTCGCGCTGCCCATGGCGATCGTCAGGATCAGCCGCGTGTTGATCAGCCCCAGCCCACGTACCAGCAGGAAGGTCGGGATGAGGCCGCCGTTGAAGAACAGCGTGAGGACGTAGATCGTGGTCAGCACCCGCCGTCCCGGCAGGTCTCGCTTGGACAGGGCGTAGGCGCCGGTGAAGGTGACGAACACGGCCCATGCCGTTCCCGCCACCACGCGGAAGATGGTGTTGAAGTAGGCCAGGCCGACCCGTTCCTCCTCGACCGCGTAGACCCACGCCTCGGTGCTGAAGCGCCGGGGAAACAGGTGGAAGCCGAGCCGGTAGATGTCCTCGGCCGAGGAGAACGACTGCATGATGATCGTCCAGAACGGGTAGATGAAGGTCAGGCTGAGCAGGAAGAACAGCCCGTAGTTGCAGGCGTCGAAGATCAGGCCGCCGGCCGACCGCTTGCCTATGACCGCGGGCATGGTTCCGCTTGCATCACCAGATCCCGTAGGCGCCGTAGCCCATGCGCCGAACCAACCAGTTTGCGAACAGCAGCACGATGAGCCCGGCGACGTTCTGGAACAGGCCCACCGCGATGGTGTAGTCGTACTGCGCGTTCACCACGCCGGACCGGTAGATGAACGTGCCGAAGATGTCGACCTTGGACATCACCGACGCGTTGGACATGTTGAAGATCTGGTCGAAGGCATCGTCGAACAGGTGTCCGACCTGCAGCAGCAGCAGGATGGTGATGACCGGCACCAGCGCCGGCAAGGTGACGTGCAGCACCTTGTGGAAGCGGCTGGCTCCGTCGATCTCGGCCGCTTCGTAGAGGTTGGGATCGACCGACGACAGCGCCGCAAGGTACAGGATCGTTCCCCAGCCCACGCTCTGCCATATATTGGTGACCACCATCAGGCCGCGGATCGTGGGCTCGTGCGTCAGCCAGTTGATCGGCTCCAGCCCGAGCTGCACGAAGGTCCAGGCGATCGGCCCGCGCTTGAGATTGAGGATCTGCGCGAAGATGCCGCCCAGGATCACCCAGGAGACGAAGTGGGGCAGGTAGCTGACGCTCTGCACCGTCCGCTTGTACCAGGGCGAGCGCATCTCGTTGAGAAGCAGCGCCATGACGATGGGAGCCGGGAATGCGAACAGGATGCGCAGGATGCTCAGCCAGACGGTGTTGAACAGCACCCGGCCGAAGAACGGATCGGTGAGCATCCGCTTGAAGTGGTCGAAGTTGTTCCAGGGACTGCCGAGCCAGCCGTTGTGCAGGCTGAAGTCCTTGAACGCCAGGCTCATGCCGTAGATCGGCACGTAGCGCCACAGGATCACCATGGCCAGAGACACCGACAGCAGCAGGTAGAACGAGCGCATGCGCAGCGCCCGCGCGATGGTCTGGCGCCGGAGGATGCGCCGGTAGTCGCTCCCGGCGGCGCCGTCGACCGCTCGCTCAACCGGCGGGGAGTCGGCCATGGATCAGGCACTCACCTCGTTCGCTGCAATAAAGTCGAAGTCGATGTCGTCCCCCAGGCCGGGGCGCTCCGGCACGTGCACGTAGCCGTCGGCGTCCAGGGGGTCGTAGTGGCTCTTTTGCCACGGAAAGGGGACCTCGAAGTCGCGCATCGGGTGCACCAGCCCGCGCTCGTAGTACTTGCCGTTGATCCCCATCGCGCACAGCACGTGCATGTTGTCCGGGCCGCCGCTGTGCACCTCCATGCGCATGCCGTAGGCCTCGGCCAAGTGGATGGTCTTCATCATCTGCGTGATGCCGCCGGAGCCGGCGGCCGCCCGCAGCATGTCACAGCCGCCTCGCTCGGCCCACTGTACACGGGTCAGCGCCCCGTTCTCGGCGTGCTCGGGACCGCAGATCGCCAGGTCGTCGAGCTTGCTGCGCAGCCAGACGTAGCTGGCCAGCCGCGACTCGTTCATGGGCTCCTCGATCCAGATGTACCCCAGACGCTGGCACTCTTTGGCCAGGTACAGCGCCTCGTGGCGGTCGTAGTGGTGGTGGGCGTCCAGCATCAGGTCGATGTCGGGGCCGACCGCCTCGCGCACGGCCGCGCACAGCGCAGCCTCGTGCCTGACGTCTGGCTCGGGAATGATCGGCGGCATCCAGGTGTGCAGCTTGACGGCGCGGTAGCCCTGCGCGACGAGCTGCTCGGCGAACGCCGCGTACTCGTCGATGGTGCTCAGGCCGCCGGGGACGTCGTCGCCCGGCATCGTGCTGGCATAGGCCAGCACCTTGGTGCGCGCGGCTCCGAGCATCTTGTAGACGGGGATGCCGAGCGTGCGGCCGGCCAGGTCCCACAGGGCGTTGTCGACCTGGCCGATGGCCATCTCGCCCAGGCTGGTGAGCTTGCCGATGCGCTGCATGCGCTGGTGCAGCATCTCGCGGAAGAACGGGTCCTCGCCGATCAGGGCCGGCTTCAGCAGCCCCTCGACCAGTTCGGGCGTGCAGCCGCCGCAGATGAAGTAGCCCTCGGCCCCCTCGTCGGTGATCACGGTGAGCAGACGGTTGGTGGCCCAGTGCTCGTCGCCGATGTGGGGATGGCCCTCGTAGTCACGGACGGTCCGGGTCCGGAAGCGGAACGTGGTCAGCTTGAGGTCGGCGATCTTCATGGTCCGAGGATACACGTTACGGAGTCTCGCGGATCGGCTCCCTCGGGTCCGTCGCGCCGCGGACGCCGACCGCCGCCCAGTGCAGGGTGGGCGCCACGACCAGGCCGGCCATGGCCCACAGGGCGGCCGGGATCGACGCCCACTCAAGCACCGCGCCCACTCCGGCCGAGCCGGCGGCGCCCAGCAGGGTGAGCGCTGCGTACTCGGTGGCGATCACCCGGCCGCGCAGCTCCTCCGGTACGGTCTCCAGCAGGAGCTGGGTGCTGAAGACCCAGACCAGGCCGCCGCCGACGCCGCGCAGGGTCGAGCCGATCAGCACCAGCGCGAAGCTGGCCAGCGGCGCGGCCAGCGCCAAGGCCGCGATCATGGACACGTAGCCGGCAAGCATTGTCAGCCGCATGGCGCGGTGGTCGTCACCGACCAGCCAGCGCGCCACCACCGGGCTGAGGCCGGAACCGACTCCGCCGGCGGCGAACAGCAGGCCCAGCGCGATCTCGTCGCCCTGCCCGACGGCGATCGCGCCGGCGATCGCGACGCTCGCGACCTGGAACCCGGAGAAGAAGAACAGCAGGAAGCCTTTCTGCAGCGCCACGGCCAGCACGCGCTGCTGCCGCCACAGGTAGCGCAGCCCGTCGGCATACGCGCTGGCGCCGGCGCGCACGGCCGACGCCACGCGCGCCGTCTGGCCGTCGGGGGCGGCGGAACGTCTCGGGGGCGTGTACGGCATGCGTACCAGCAGCACGGCGGACAGCGCATAGGTGGCGGCGTCCACGATGAACGCCGCCTGGATGCCGAACAGCCCGGCGAACACGCCGCCGGCCGCGGCGCCGACCGTCATCAGCGTCGACCATGTCACCGAGGTGAGCGCGTTCGCCGCGCCCAGCATGCGGCGGGGGGCGACCTCCGGCAGGATCGCCACCCGCACCGGATAGAACACGCCGCTGATGCCCACCTGGACCGCGGTCAGCACGAACAGCAGCCACACCTGACCCGGCGTGCGGACCAGCAGGAAGCCCAGCACCACGGCGGCGCGCAGCAGGTCGGTGACGATCAGGATGCGCTTGCGGTTGAAGCGGTCGCCCAGCACCCCGGCCAGGGGGCTGGCCACGAACGCGCCGAGCATGCGGATGGCGAACAGGGCGCCGAGCGCCGCGCCGGCGCCGGTGAGCTGCGCCAGCAGCGACGCCGACGCGATGGTGTTGAACCAGTCGCCGAACAGGCTGGCGATCTGCGCGAACCACAGCAGGCGAAACGCTCGATTGGTGCGTAGCAGCTCCCCGTAGCCGCCCGTCCCGGTCCGACGCGACATGCGGGCGATCCTAACGGTCGCGGGCCTGCTTCGTGCGAGCGCCGGCGCCGGTTAGGATCCGCGGCGAGCAACGATGACCCTGCGCGCACTGATCTTCGACTTCGACGGCCTGATCGTCGACACCGAGTCTTCCTCGCTGGCGGCGATCCAGGAGGCGTACCGCCGCCACGGCCACGACCTCCCGCCGGAGCTCTGGCAGCGCTGCGTGGGCTCCATTGTCGATCCGTACGATCACCTGCAGCGGCTCGTCGGGCCCGGCGTGGACCTCAAGCCGGTCCGGGAAGAGGTGCGCGTTCGCAAACACGCCGCCGACGCGCGCCTTGGACCGTGCGCGGGCGTGACGGAGCTGATCGAGGCGGCGGTCGCGGCGGGACTGCGGCTGGCGGTGGCGTCGTCGTCTTCGCGCCGCTGGGTCGAGGGCCACCTGGAGCGCATCGGCGCACTGGAGCCCTTCCACGCGATCCGCTGCCGCGACCACGTCCGGCAGACCAAGCCGGCGCCGGACGTCTACCTGGCCGCGCTCGACGGCATCGGCGTGAGCGCGTCGCAGGCGGTCGCGTTCGAGGACTCCCCGAACGGATCACGGGCGGCCAAGGCGGCCGGCATCTACACGGTGGCGGTGCCCAATCCGGTCACGCGCGGCTGGGCATTCGATCATGCCGACCGGGTGATCGACTCGCTGGCCGGCTTGACGCTTCAGGCGGTGAGTGGCTGGCTTGCCGCCGCCTCCGCGCCCGCGTAGGCGCCGATGCCAAGCGAAGACGACGCGCTCGCGGCGCTGGCCGTGCCCCCGCCGGTGCGGCCGATGCTGGCCAAGGCCATGCACGCCCTGCCTGACGGACACCATTGGATCTTCGAGCCCAAGTGGGACGGGTTCCGGACCCTGGTGTTCCGTTCCGGCGATGAGCTGCTGCTGCAGAGCCGCGACCTGAAGCCGATGAACCGCTACTTTCCCGAGCTCCTGGAGCCGCTGGCGGCGCACCTCCCGCAGCGGTGCGTGCTGGACGGCGAGGTCGTGGTCGCCACCGATTCCGGGCTCGACTTCGAGGCGTTGCAGCAGCGCATCCACCCGGCGGCATCGCGCGTGGCCATGCTGGCCGAGCGCACGCCGGCGCGTTCGTGGCGTTCGACGTGCTGGCCACGGACGACGCCGACCTTTCAGCGGCCGGCTTCGCCGAACGGCGCGAGGCGCTGGAGGGCGTCATGGCCGGCTGTGCGCCGCCACTGCACCTCACGCCCATGACGCGGGACCGGGCGGTCGCCGACGACTGGTTCCGGCGCTTCGAGGGTGCCGGCCTGGACGGGGTGATGGCCAAGGATCCGGCGGGGCGCTACGAACCGGGCAAGCGCTCGATGATCAAGGTGAAGCCCAAGCGGACCGTCGACTGCGTGGTAGCCGGGCTGCGCTGGCACAAGAACGGACCGGGCACCATGGTCGGATCGCTGCTGCTCGGCCTGTACGACGACCAGGGGAAGCTCCACCACGTGGGGGTCGCGGCCAGCTTCCGCGAAGCCTACCGGCGCGAGCTGGTCGCGGAGCTCGCGCCGCTGCGCGAAGGCATCGACGGCCATCCCTGGCACGGCTGGATCGAAGCCGCCGGCGCCGCGGAGGGCCGGCCCGGCCGGGTGCCGGCCGGTCGGAGACCGGGCGGCATGAGCCGGTGGAGCCAGGGCAAGGACCAGAGCTGGGTACCGCTCCGCGCCGAGCGGGTGGTCGAGGTCACCTATGACCACATGCAGGGCAGCCGCTTCCGGCACACCGCCCACCTCGTGCGCTGGCGGCTCGACAAGAGCCCGCGCGAGTGCACGTACGATCAGCTCGCCGTGACCCTGCCGGTGGAGCTGAGCACGATCTTTGGCGCCTGAGCAGGATCGAAGGTGACGGCCGCTCTACGAGCCGGCCGGCCATGGCAGGAGATCGAGCTCGCTCATGGGGTAGTCGTCGACGTTGGCGGTTGCGAGGGGCGCCCCGATGCCGACGGCGGCTGCGGCGATCAGGCAGTCTGCCTGATGGAGCGTAACTCCCCGCAGGGAGAATTCCCGCCGCCAGCCCCCGGCGCGTACGCCTTCAGCGACTCCGAGCGGCGCGATCCGCAGCCCATTGAACAACCGCCGCGCCGTCTGTTCTTCGCCGGGGAGCAGCCCACGCCAGACTTCCTCCACCGAGATCACGCAGGCCCAAGGTTCGACCCCGGTTCGGCGCAGGCTGCGCAAGCGCGCGGCAGTCGGTCGGCCGCGCAATGCGTCGATGAGGACGGTGGAGTCCAGCAGGAGGCGAGCCATGCGTTATCCGGACCGTCGAACGTCTCCCTGTCGCTGGCGTCGGACCCAGTCCGCCGGATCTGCGTCCCACTCGTGGCCCGTATCGGAAATCGTGTCGAGTGCTGCTTCGATGTCGTCCCAGCGCCGCTCGTCCTCCAGCGCTCGCCTGACCACCTGTGCGATGAACGCGCTACGCCGCCGCGCGCCGGCTCGGCGGTCCAGCTCGGCTACCAGATCATCGGCGAGCGCTATGTGCAATCTCATGTGCTAATGATAGCACACAAACCCCGGTGGTGTTACTCAAGTTCGAACGCTCCGGGCCACGGTTCGGCGCCGGTTTCCACGTCCTGGTACTCTTCCTTTTCCTTGTAGGGCTGCAGGCCGCGCG
The DNA here is from genome assembly GCA_965208175.1 of Spirochaetia bacterium. Taxonomy (GTDB): domain Bacteria; phylum Spirochaetota; class Spirochaetia; order SZUA-6; family Bin103; genus CATQHW01. The sequence continues at coordinate 753,078 of CBDBOG010000004.1, forward strand.
CCCGGTAGTTGGCCAGGGCGTGCGGGTGATCGGCCGTGCAAGTATGCAGCCAGACGCGTCCGCTGCCGATCGTGCGCCCGCGCTCCACGGCGTCGCAGAGCAGCTGGCCGCCCAGGCCGCGGCCCGTGAACGACGGGAATATCCCGAACTGCCGGACCTCCACACCGTTTTCGCCCTCGTCCACCAGCTCGAAGTAGCCGGCCACGGTACCGGTGACGTAGGCGACCCAATACTCCCTGCTCCCGTCGGCCAGGTCGCGCTCCCACTTCGCGTAGCTCCACCCCACGCGCCGCGTCCAGTTCCAGGGGTAACCGACCCCCCGGTACAGGAAACGGGCGAAGTCGGGCGTGATCGCCACGGCCTGGCGCAGCTCGTAGTCGGGGCATGGGCGCGACGGAGGCCGCAGCGGCGCGTCGGCCGTGATCTCCAGGTAGGTGGTGCGTACCAGCGTTCGGGTTATCGGCATGGCCAGATCGTGCCTGTCGAACCGGATGTCGTCGAGGGTCTCCCGGAACCGGCGCGTTTGACCCCTTGGGACAGGTCGCCTACCGTCGCCGAGCGCGGCCGGCCGCGCGAAGGAGGCAACGGTGGCAACGGATCTGGCGAGTCACATCGAGGAGACGCCGCTGGTCGACACCCACGAGCACATGAAGCGGGAGCCGGCCTGGGTGGACGACGGCCCCGACATCCTGCAGGACCTGTTCGGCAACTACGTGGGGGCTGACCTGCGCACCGCCGGCGCTTCCGAGGAGGCCATGCAGCGCCTCTTCGACGCCTCCGATCCGGACATCGCCGACCGGTTTCGGGGAGTCGAGACGGCATGGCGGGCGACGCAGCTTACCGGCTACGGCGAGGCGGTCAGCCTGATCGCCCGGCACGCCTACGGCCTGGACGAGCTGACCGCCGACGGCCTGGCCGCCGCGCAGGGCAGGACCGCCGAGTTGCGCGCACCCGGCGAGCGCTACCGCCTGCTGCACGACGTGGCCAACCTCGACCAGGTGCAGACCGACGACGGCCTCTGGGAGTGCGCGCCGGACTCCTCCGGGCTCGACTTCTTCCTGTACGACCTTTCCTGGTTCAGCTTCTGCCGCGGCGACGTCGATCCGCGGGCGATCCACGCGGAGACCGGGATCGAGGTGACCGATCTGCCGTCGCTGAAGCGTGCCATGGAAGCGATCTTCGCCAAGCACGCGCCGTGCGCGATCGCCGTCAAGGCCCAGCACGCGTACGCGCGCACGCTGAACTGGAGCGAGCGCAGCGACGCGGACGCGGCCGTCGCCCTGGACGCCGTACTCCGCCGCCCCAAGGCCCAGGTCGACCTGGACACCTGGCTCTGCCTGGGCGACTGGTGCTGGGCGCGCGGCGTCGAGCTCACGATCGAGCACGACCTGCCGTTCAAGATCCACACCGGCTACTACGCCGGCAACGACCGGATGCCGGTGGAGTTCATTCCCGCCGGCAACATGTGCGCGCTGTTCGCCCGCTACCTGGATGCGAAGTTCGTGCTCATGCACATCGCCTATCCCTACTGTGACGAGCTGGTGGCGCTGGCCAAGCACTACCGCAACATCTGGGTCGATCTCTGCTGGGCGTGGAGCATCGATCCCTACAGCTCCCGCGACTTCGTGCGCCGTTTCATCCACGCGGCGCCGATCAACAAGCTGTTCGCCTTCGGCGGCGATACCGGCTGGCCCACCAGCGCGATGGCCTATGCCATGCAGGCGCGCCGGGGCATCCGCGCCGCGCTGGAAGCCGAGGTCGCCGACGGCGACCTGACCGAGAAACAGGCGATGCAGGTCGCCTCCCGCATCATGCGCGACAACCAGTACGACTGCTTCGACCTGGACGGGACCCGCGCCAACATCCGCAACGCGGCGTAGCGTGAGCAGCGCCGACCGCCTGCGCCCGGCTGTGAACTGGTGCTACACTCTCGCGTGTGTCAGTGAGGCTTCATCCTCACGCTCGGCAGCGCATGATCGAGCGGGGTGCCTCCGAGGAGGAAGTCGTCGCCACCGTGCTCCAGGGCGAACGCTTTCCAGCAAAGCACGGACGGATGGGTTTTCGACGCAACTACGCGTTCGGAGGAGTTTGGCGCGGACGAGCATACGCCGCCAAACAAGTCGAGGCTTATGCGGTTCAGGAAGACCAAGATTGGACTGTCATAACGGTAATAACGAAGTTCTACTGATCAGTAGAGGAGCAGAGGATCATGGAAGTCACCTATGACCCGCGCTACAATATCGGATACATACGCTTTACAGAGCCCGTTTCCGAAGTCGACACGATCAAGGTGAGCGACAGTCTGAACATCGATCTCTCACCGGACGGCAAGGTGGTTGGAATAGAGTTGCTCGATGCCACAAGGCAGTTCGGCGATGATGGTTTTCTGACGTTCGTCAACGAGGCTTCCGGTAACCGTCAGGCAGTCCCAACCGGCTGAGGCGCGTGCGCACCATGCTGGATCCACTCGCGGCACGGCTGGCGGCGGTGCTTGACCCGCGTCGGTGGTAGTCTGACGTCATGCGCATTGCCGACGTCGTCACCTACGCCGTGCAGCCGGCCGGCATGCCGCTGGTCGTCGCCAAGGTCGTCACCGACCAGCCCGGCCTCTACGGCTGGGGCTGCGGCACCTTCACGCAGCGCTTCCGGGCGGTCGAGGCCGCGATCGAGCGGCACGTGAAGCCGTTCGCGATCGGCCGCGACGCGGAGGCCATCGCCGACTTCTGGCACAGCGCCATGCACGACAGCTACTGGCGCAACGGCCCGGTGCTGAACAACGCCGTGAGCGCCGTCGAGATGGCGCTGTGGGACATCAAGGGCAAGGCCGCCGGGCTGCCGTGCTACCAGCTCTGGGGCGGCCGCAGCCGCGGCACCGCGGCGGTGTACGTGCACGCGGACGGCAGCGAGCCGCACGAGGTGCTGGACCGGGCGCTTGCGTTCTGGGAGCAGGGCTTCCGCCACATCCGCTGCCAGATCGGCGGCTACGAGGGAGTCGACGCCGGCCGGGTCGGGAGCGCGGCCGGCAGCCTGGCGGACGCCGGCGGCAGCGGCTCGGCGTTCTTCGATCCCGGCGAAAAGCTGCTCCGGGTGCCGGAAATGTTCGCGCATGTGCGTGCCGGACTGCCGCCGGAGGCCGAGCTGCTGCACGACATCCACGAGCGGCTGGCGCCCATCGATGCGGTGCGGCTGGCGAAGGCGCTGGAGCCGTACCGGCTGTTCTTCCTGGAGGATCCGCTGGCGCCGGAGGATCTAGGCTACTTCCGCATGCTCCGAGGGCAGTGCGCGGTGCCGCTGGCGATGGGCGAACTGTTCGTCCATCCGCTGGAGGTCGAGCCGCTGGTCAGCGAGCGGCTGATCGACTTCGTGCGCGTGCACGTCTCCACCTACGGCGGCATCACCGCGGCGCTGCGGCTGGCGCACCTGTGCGCGGCCTTCGGCGTGCGCACCGCCTGGCACGGACCGAACGACGTGTCACCCATCGGCATGGCCGCGAACGTGCACCTGGACCTGCACGTCCCGAACTTCGGCATCCAGGAATGGGCGTTCCGCGCCCAGGCCGAGGAGGACCTGTTCCCCGGCATTCCCGAGGTCTCCAACGGCGCCGTGAACGTGAACGAGCGGCCCGGGTGGGGGATCGAGATGGACGAGCGGCTGGCCGCCCGCTTCCCGTGCGACGACCGCGCCAGCCTGCGGCCCGTGCCCCGCCTGGCCGACGGCACCAGCCGCCCGTTCTGACGCGGTATAGCCGACCTGCTGCGCCGGCGACCGTTACAGCGGCGCGCGGCTGTTGCGGCTGTACCGCATGCGGCAATGCCGAGGGGCACATGGGGGAGTTGCTGGACGTGTTGGCGCCGGCTCTGGTCGTCGGTGCGCCGCCCGAAGAAGCCACTACCGGTGCCGCCGTCTGGGCGCCGGCGCCCGGGCGCAGGAAGCAGGAGTGCGGCCCAGAATGAGACGCTGTTCCTGTTGACCTTGCTGGCCTATGAGGTGCCTCACGCCGCTCGGTGGGTCATGGAGCAGAACCATCGGCACCGGCTGGAGTCTGCGCCGGTTGCGCGAGCGGGTGCTGCGGGTGGTCAGCCGCGTGGTCCACCATGGGCGGCGGCTGACGTTCGTCATCGCCCAGCGCGCGGCACCCCACTGGAGGGTAACCGCACAACCACCTCGCCCGCCTCATTGAGCTCCACGTCTGCAACTCGCCAGGGCGTCTTGATGTTCAGAACCTCTTGCACGGGTCCTTGTCACGCATAGCGCCAGCGTAGCCTTGCTGCCGCAGAACCAAGGCCCCGACCTGTCATCCACACGAAACCCGGAAGAGCCTCAATGAATGGATCATTTACCGCACGTGTCCTGAGCAAGCGGGGCGGCGACCCCCAAGGGCCGCCGCCCGTCGTGCGCTACACGTACGACCCTCGGCAGCGCTTACCCTTCGCCACGCGCGGGCTTGCGCCACTGATTCGGAGCTTCTTCGTATGATCCCGACTTCGGTTCGCGCCGGGGCAAACTCTCGTCTCTATCGGGAATCGTCCATCCTCCGAGATCCCCTGCTACCAGCATTTTTGAACCATCGCGTCCGTCGTCCGACGTATAGGCGTCTCCAAGGTCGGACGGCTCCGGGTCGAGCTTCTTAATCAGAAAATCGTAACTATTCAGGCGTAGTGGCAGCCCATGGGTCAGCGTAACCACGACCTGAAGATTGTAAGTTGTCTCGGGCGCTGTACGTGTTCGGCATTGCTGGTCTATTCTCGCGGTCGGGAGGGACGCAATGGACGCGAGCTTCAAGCTCACGCGCCAAGAGATAGGTGCGGCCTACGATGCTGGCCGAGACGCGGTCATCGCGTTGATCGAGGCTCTCATCGAGCGTTACGAGCAGCGGATCACGGCGCTGGAGCAGGAACTCCAGGAACTGAAGAAGGACAGCCACGACAGCGGCAAACCGCCGTCGCGAGACAGCTTCGAACGCAAGCAACACAGCCGCACGGCCTCTCGCCGGCAGCGAACCGGAAAGCGTCACGGGGGTCAGCCGAACCATCCTGGTGCGACCTTGAGCCAGAGCGAGCATCCCGACCTCGTCACCGTGCACGCGGTGGACCGGTGCGGTTGCGGACGATCGCTGGCCGACGAGCCGGTGGCCGACTACGAACGTCGGCAGGTGTTCGAGGTGCCGCCGCTGGCGGCGCAGGTCACCGAGCACCGCGCCGAGCGCAAACGCTGCCCGGACTGTGGGAAGATCGCGGTGGCCACATTCCCTGAGCCGGTCCGGCAGCCGGTGCAGTACGGCGAGCGGCTGCAAGCGGTGGCCGCATACCTGAAGAACTACGGGTTGCTGCCGTATCAGAGGGCGGCCGAGTGGTTCGCGGACCTGTTCTCGATCCCGATCAGCGTCGGCACGTTGGTGAACATCAACGCCACCTGCGCCGAGCGCTTGGCGGGCGTCAGCGAGATGATTCGTGAAGCGATCGGCGGCCAGCCGGTGGTCGGCTTCGATGAGACCGGGATGAGCGTCGACGGCCACCTGCGGTGGCTGCACGTGGCGAGCACGGAGCGGCTGACCCACTACGCCGAGCACGCGAAGCGGGGCAAGCAGGCCGGTGAGGACATCGGCATCTTGCCGAACTTCGCGGGGATCGCGCTGCACGATCACTGGCAGAGCTACTTTCGCTATCAGTGTGGGCACGCGCTGTGCAACGCCCATCATCTGCGCGAGCTGACGTTCGTCGAGGAACAGTACCGCCAGCGGTGGGCCGGTGAGCTCAAGGAGTTGCTGCTGAGGATGAACGCTGCGGTGGACCGTGCGCAGCAGCAGGGACGCCGGCGGCTGTACCGGCCTGAGCGCCGACGATTCGCCGCCGAGTACCGCAGGATCATCAACGTTGGGCTGGCCGCCAATCCGCCGCCGCCTCCGGCGCCACCGGGTACGCCCAAGAAGCGGGGCCGCAAGAAGCAGAGCAAGCCGCGCAATCTCCTGCTCCGGTTGTCCGGCCGCTGGCGATCGGTGCTCGCCTTCATGTACGACTTTCGCGTACCGTTCACCAACAACCAGGCCGAACGCGACCTGCGCATGATGAAAGTTCAGCAGAAGATCTCCGGCACGTTCCGCAGCGCTGAAGGTGCAGCCGCCTTCTGCCGGACCAGAGCCTATATCTCCACGATCCGCAAGAACGGCGGCAACGTGCTCGACGCCCTCAGGTCCGTCTTCGAAGGCCGCCCCATGATCCCTCCCTGCCTCAGACCGTCCGCCACGGCTGAATAGTTACAGAAAATCCACGTAACTATTCAGGCGTAGTGGCAGCCCATGGGTCAGCGTAACCACGACCTGAAGATTGTAAGTTGTCTCGGGCGCTGTACGTGTTCGGCATTGCTGGTCTATTCTCGCGGTCGGGAGGGGCGCAATGGACGCGAGCTTCAAGCTCACGCGCCAAGAGATAGGTGCGGCCTACGATGCTGGCCGAGACGCGGTCATCGCGTTGATCGAGGCTCTCATCGAGCGGATCGCGGCGCTGGAGCAGGAACTCCAAGAACTGAAGAAGGACAGCCACGACAGCGGCAAGCCGCCGTCGCGAGATAGCTTCGAACGCAAGCAACACAGCCGCACGGCCTCCCGCCGGCAGCGCACCGGAAAGCGTCACGGGGGTCAGCCGAACCATCCTGGTGCGACCTTGAGCCAGAGTGAGCATCCCGACCTCGTCACCGTGCACGCGGTGGACCGGTGCGGCTGCGGACGATCGCTGGCCGACGAGCCGGTGGCCGACTACGAACGTCGGCAGGTGTTCGAGGTGCCGCCGCTGGCGGCGCAGGTCACCGAGCACCGCGCCGAGCGCAAACGCTGCCCGGACTGTGGGAAGACCGCGGTGGCCACATTCCCTGAGCCGGTCCGGCAGCCGGTGCAGTACGGCGAGCGGCTGCAAGCGGTGGCCGCGTACCTGAAGAACTACGGGTTGCTGCCGTATCAGAGGGCGGCCGAGTGGTTCGCGGACCTGTTCTCGATCCCGATCAGCGTCGGCACGTTGGTGAACATCAACGCCACCTGCGCCGAGCGCTTGGCGGGCGTCAGCGAGATGATTCGTGAAGCGATCGGCGGCCAGCCGGTGGTCGGCTTCGATGAGACCGGGATGAGCGTCGACGGCCACCTGCGGTGGCTGCACGTGGCGAGCACGGAGCGGCTGACCCACTACGCCGAGCACGCGAAGCGGGGCAAGCAGGCCGGTGAGGACATCGGCATCTTGCCGAACTTCGCGGGGATCGCGCTGCACGATCACTGGCAGAGCTACTTTCGCTATCGGTGTGGGCACGCGCTGTGCAACGCCCATCATCTGCGCGAGCTGACGTTCGTCGAGGAACAGTACCGCCAGCGGTGGGCCGGTGAGCTCAAGAAGTTGCTGCTGAGGATGAACGCTGCGGTGGACCGTGCGCAGCAGCAGGGACGCCGGCGGCTGTACCGGCCTGAGCGCCGACGATTCGCCGCCGAGTACCGCAGGATCATCAACGTTGGGCTGGCCGCCAATCCGCCGCCGCCTCCGGCGCCACCGGGTACGCCCAAGAAGCGGGGCCGCAAGAAGCAGAGCAAACCGCGCAATCTCCTGCTCCGGTTGTCCGGCCGCTGGCGATCGGTGCTCGCCTTCATGTACGACTTTCGCGTACCGTTCACCAACAACCAGGCCGAACGGGACCTGCGCATGATGAAAGTTCAGCAGAAGATCTCAGGCACGTTCCGCAGCGCTGAAGGTGCAGCCGCCTTCTGCCGGACCAGAGCCTATATCTCCACGATCCGCAAGAACGGCGGCAACGTGCTCGACGCCCTCAGGTCCGTCTTCGAAGGCCGCCCCATGATCCCTCCCTGCCTCAGACCGTCCGCCACGGCTGAATAGTTACAAATCCACAAAGATCCCTATCGTTCGCAACGGTTTCAGCATGCTTTCCTCCCTCGCCTCCAGCTCGTCCGCAACCTGCCCGAGGACGTGAAACTGCCGCGTGCCGGTCATCGGTGCCGAAGGCGGGTTGACAGCCACGCTGCGCTATGCTTGGATAGGGTTGTGACTGACGAACGTGCTCTCATCAATCCAGGCCGAAGTCGTCCGTTGCGTGCCGACAATCGCAGTTATCGGTTCTAAAGCCACGTCAGGTCATTTTTCGCAGCGGTGCCGAGCATGACGAAGAAAACGTACTCATCGCTTCGGCCGAATGCTCCACCGCGGGAGACTGCGGCCGGATTGACTTTCGTGCTCACCATCTGAGTTCTGGTCGCAGGGCTCCCGGGGAACAACCGCTCCACCAGCAACCCAAGGTGCAGGTATTCCTTTTCGTCGATTGTCACGATCAAGACCGAGCACTCCCGGTTGAGAAGTCGCTTCGCCAGCTTCAACCGCCGTTTCATCATCGCGAGCCATTTGGAGTGGCGGTAGGCATCGTCGCCGTTGACGGAGTATCGTTGTATTTGCAGTTCCGCGCGCCGGTTCTGTAAGTAAGGGGAATCGATGTAGATCGCGTCGACTCTGCTCTCGTGCGTGTAGAGGAGAATAGTCCGTCGGTCCGGCGAATCCGGACAACCCGACAGCCGGAGATCGACGCTGCTCGGCTTCTCGCCGTGCTCCGGCAGGAACCGGGCCTTGTCCCCCCCGCGCACTGGCCGATTCGGCAGCTTCTACCGTCTCGGGGATGTGACGCTCAAAGTTGAGGCCGAACGCGCGTCGCGCGGGCAGCGCCTCCACTTCCCGCCTCAGGTCGGCCGCAAGCTGTGCGTCCTGAGTCTCCACCTGCCGCAGCCGGTTGCTCAGCCTCGACACGAATCTGTCCCTCTCATCTCATGTCCGCATTGCCTGTCGATTACGGGACTCGCCGAGGCGATCGAGGAAGGCATGTCGGCGTCGAACAGGGCGGTGCCACCCCTCACTCGGCTCTCGGGCGCTCGTGTGGTACGTCCTCAGGGTCTACTCCGAGCTCCCGGACTTCCCGCACTGCCCAGGCGTAGTCCAAGTCATCGACAGCGTTGGACAGCAGAAACTCCGCTTTGCGTTCGGCGGAATACTCCTCGACGGGCATCCGATCGGCTGCTGAGTCACCTTTGGCGGTATTCGCTGGCATGGCGTTGTTATCAGAGTCGGTGATCACTGGACGTCGGCTCCTTCGGCACCGCAAGGGCCGGGTTGGCTACCGAGCATGTCAAGGATTGCCGCTCGGCGGGTTCCATTCGACGGATGGGTCGTAGTCGGGATCGGGCGGTTCCTGCGGGGGGCGCTCGCCCTCCGGCACGTGGCGGAGGTTGACGCGAATGCGGGTCCAGATCGAGTGGCGGCCGCGCATCGCGTCGACCAGGACGTCGTCGGGCTGGAGGCAGGCCGCCGCCTCCGGGTGGCGCGCGCGCCAGCGGTCCAGGCCGGCCTGCGCCTCCGCTTCCGTTTTCGCCTGGGCGATCACGATCAGCGGCATGGCCGAGCGGCGCCGGCCGGTGGGCGAGGGGCCGCTGCGCCGGGGTGACGGGTTCACGCGGCGCGGCTCGCCCTGCTGCCGGGCGAAGTGCGGGGGCCAGGGCGCGTCGCCGCCCAGCCCCTCCGCCTCGTGGCGTGCGGAGACCTCCAGCAGCGACTCCAGCGACCCCGGATGCTCGTCCATGCCCGCCGCCGGATCGCCGGCCTCGCGCAGCCGCGCCGGCATGGTGCGCAGCGTGAAGTCGGCCGGGTCGCAGGCGGGCACCTCGTCCCAGGTAAGCGGGGCGGACACCATCGCCTGCTGGTTGGGCCGCACCGAGTAGGCTGCGGCGATGGTGCGGTCCTTGGCGTTCTGGTTGTAGTCCAGGAACACGCCGACCCGTTCCTCCTTCCACCACTTGCTGGTGGCAAGGCCCGGGGCGCGCCGCTCCACCTCGCGGGAGACGGCGAGCGCCGCGCGGCGCACCTCCGCGAAGCCCCAGCGGGGCTCGATGCGGGCGTAGATGTGCATGCCGCGCGACCCTGAGGTCTTCGGCCACCCGACCAGGTGATTCTCCTCCAGCACCTCGCGGGTGACGGCGGCGACTCGGCGCACGTCCTCCCAGGGGACGCCCGGGCAGGGGTCCAGGTCGATGCGAAGCTCGTCCGGCTGCTCCATCGCGGTGGTGCGGACGGCGTGCGGGTTCAGGTCGATGTTGCCCAGGTTGGTCATCCAGGCGAGCTGCGCGGTCTCGGTGACCACCAGCTCGTGGGCGGTACGGCCGGACGGGAAGCGCAGCTCGACGGTCGGCACCCAGTCGGGGCGCTTGGCCGGCGCGCGCTTCTGGAAAAAGCCCTCGCCGGTGATGCCGTCCACGTAGCGCTTGAGGACGATGGGCCGGTCGTAGACGGCGCGCACAGCGCCCTCGGCTACGTCCAGGTAGTAACGGACCAGCTCCAGCTTGGTGATGCCCGCCTCCGGGAAGTACACCTTGTCCGGGTTGGAGACGCGCACCTCGCGCCCGTCGACGTCGAGCGTCTCCGCCGGCGTCCTGCTCGCCACGGCGGACACTATCGCCCAAAACGCGTCGCCTGTGGGCTCGGCTTTGGTAGGCTGTGCGCGTGCCGGAGCTTCAGGGCCGGGTTTCCGCGGACGCGATACTGGAGGCGCTGGACGAATTGCGCACGCTCACCGTGCTCGACGACGGCGCTCAGTCCTTCCGGGCGCGCGCCTACGGGAGGGCGCTCGCCGTCCTGCGCGACGAGGTGGGGGCCGCGCTGCCGGCCATGACCGAGGCGGAGCTGGTGGCGCTGCCGGGCGTGGGCGCGACGATCGCGCGCAAGATCCGCGAGTACGTCGACACCGGCACGATGGCCAAGCTGGAGCGGCTGCGGGAGCGCTATCCACCGGAGTATCAGCGGCTGGTGAGCATGCCGGGCGTCGGCCCGAAGACGCTTGCCCGCCTGCGTCGCGAGCTGGGCATCGACTCCCTCGACCGGCTGCAGCACGCTCTGGCAAGCGGCGCGGTCGACGCGCTGCCGGGGCTGGGCAAGGGCGTCAAGGCGGCGCTGGCGCGGGGCGAGCGGTTCCTGGTGGAGACGGGGCGCGACGCCTGGCCGATCGCGCGGGTCATGCCGGTCGCCGAGCGCTTCGCTGCCGAGCTGGCTCAGGTGGCCGGAGTGGAGCGGGTGCAGGTGTCCGGGGAGCTCCGCCGCCTGCTGCCGATGGTGCGCGAGGCTCGGCTGGTGGCCGGCGCTGCCGATCCGGCGCCGGTGCTGCGCCGGTTCGCCGGGCTGCCCAACGCGCGCGTCGTGGAGACGGTGCCGGCCGGCGCCGCGCTGATGACCCATCGCGGGCTGCCGGTGCGGCTGGACGTGGTGTCGGCGGAGCGGTTCGCGGTCGCGCTCTTCCTCACCACCGGCTCCGATCGACACGTGCAGGAGCTGTCCGGCCGGGCGGCCGGGCGCGGCCTGCGGCTGGACCCCGACGGGCTTGCGAACGCGGACGGCGCGCCGGTCTGCGTCGCCGACGAGGCTGGGATCTACGGGCGGCTGGGATTGCCGTTCGTGCCGCCGCCGGCGCGGGAGGGGGCAGGCGAGGTCGATGCCGCCGCGGCGGGCCGGTTGCCGCCTCCGGTGTCGCTGGCGGACATCAGGGGAGACCTGCACCTGCACACGGACCTGTCCGGGGACGGAGTGTCCACACTCGCCGAGGTCGTGGGCGCGGCGCGCGAGCGCGGGTATGCCTACCTGGCGGTCACCGACCATGCCGAGGCGCTCGGCCGCAACGGCGCGAGCCGCGAGGGCCTGCTGGAACAGCGCCGCCGGCTCGCACGGGAGCAGGAGCGGCACCCCGACATCCGGCTCCTGCACGGGGTGGAGCTCAACATCGCCGCCGACGGCGGCATGGACTACGACGCCGCCTTCCGAGGTGGCTTCGACTGGTGCGTCGCTTCCGTCCACTCCGGGTTCGAGCTGGAGCGGGAGCGCCAGACCGAGCGCATCATCGCCGCGATGCGGGACCCTGCCGTGAACGTCATCGGCCACCTCACCGGGCGCATGATGGGCAAGCGGCCGGCCGTCGATCTGGACTTCGAGCGGATCGTCGACGCCGCCGTCGCCACCGGCACGGCGATCGAGATCAACAGCGGGCTGCCTCGCCTCGATCCCGACGCGGCGCTGTTGCGGCAGGCGGCGCGGGCGGGCGTCACGTTCGCGATGAGCACCGACGCCCATCACGTGCGGGAGTTCGACCGCATGCGCTGGGGGGTGCAGCTCGCCCAGGGCGGCTGGGTTCCGGCAGAGACGATCGCCAACACCTGGCCGGCGGAGCGCTTCCTGTCCTGGGTGCGCGACGCCCGCGCCGGCTGACCGAGACCATGCGGGACAGATTCAGCCGCGGCGAGCGCAGTTGGGTCCTGTACGACGTGGCCAACTCCGCCTACTCGCTGGCGGTCACCACCGCGGTGTTCCCGCTCTTCTTCAAGACCGAGATCGCCGCCGGGGTTCCGGGCGCCACCTCCACGGCTTGGCTGGCGTTCGCCAACAGCCTGTTCACGCTGGTGGTAGCCGTGCTGGCGACGGGACTCGGCCCCATGGGCGACTACGAGGGACGCAAGAAGCGGCTCTTCGCATCGTTCTTCGCGCTGGGGGTGACCGCCACCGGCGCGATCGCGTTCGCCGTCACCGGCCGGCCGCTGGCCGCCCTGGCGCTGTACGTCGTGTCCGGCATCGGCTTCGCGGGCGCCAACGTCTTCTACGACGCGTTCCTGACCGACGTGAGCCCGCCGGAGCGCATGGACCGGGTGTCCTCCGCCGGCTTCGCCTGGGGGTACGCGGGCGGCTCGCTGCCGTTCGTCGTGGCCATGGCGGTGATGATGGGCCTGCCGCAGCTCGGGTTGAGCATCGACGGATGGGGAGTACGCATCGCGTTCCTGATCGCGGCGGTGTGGTGGCTGGCGTTCACGGTGCCGATGCTCCGGCACGTGCGGCAGGTCCACTTCCTGCCCGCAGCCGGGCGCGGCGTCATCGACGCATTCCGCGACGGGATCCAGCGAGTCGTGAACGTGGTGCGGGAGATCCGCCGCTACCGCACGGTGATGCTGTTCCTGCTGGCCTACTTCTTCTACATCGATGGCGTCGGCACCATCATCAAGCTGGCGACCGCTTACGGCACGGACATCGGGATGTCGGCGCAGACGGTGCTGGTGGTGCTGCTGGTCGTCCAGTTCGTGGCATTCCCGTGCACGCTGCTGTTCGGGAGGCTGGCCTCGCTTACCTCGCCGCGGACGATGCTGCTGGCCGGCATCGGGGTCTACATCGTGGTGACCGCGCTGGCGTTCGCGATTCCGCGCCTCCCCGTGCCCGCGCAGGTGCCGACCTTCTGGGCGATCGCGCTGCTGGTGGGCACCTCGCAGGGCGGCATCCAGGCGCTCTCCCGCTCCTACTACGCGCGGCTGATTCCCGCCGACTCGGCCGCCGAGTTCTTCGGCTTCTACAACATATTCGGGAAGTTCGCCGCGATCCTGGGACCGCTGCTGGTCGGCGTGTTCGCGCAGCTCACCGGCGACACCAGCACCGGCGTGCTCAGCCTGGTGGTGCTGTTCGCGATCGGCGGCGTGCTGCTGCTGCGCGTGCCGGCGGTGCCGGAAGACGCCCGGGTTGGCTGACGACGATCCGCGGAAGGCGCGCCCTACAGGCCGTCCTTCCGGTACGTCGTCCCGGTCTCGATGACGGAGAACCCCATCGCCTCATGGAAACGGAGGGCGTCCCGGTCCGGCAGGTGCACCTGCAGCAGCGCATCCGTGCCGCCCCGGCTCGCGTGCGCGCGCATCTGTTCCCGCACCAGCCGGCGGCCGATCCCCCGCCGGCGATGTGACTCGGCGACCTCGATCCATTCGACGATCACCCAGCGCCGATACTCGGGGTGATCGGCGACGTGGCGGCTCAACCCCCAAGCCAGGCACTCGCCGACCTGCCGGCCGCCGAGCCGGGCGACGAGCTCCCACTCCGGTACTTCCGGATCCTCCCGCCACTCCAGGATCAGACCGTCGATGTCCGCCGGGGCGTCGTCGTCCAGGTCCGTCAGCCGCGCGTGCATCATGGTTGACTGCGATCTGACCGCGAATCCGTGGTCCCCGAGCCCTGCGCCGAGGTGGGCCCAGGAGGCCGGCACGCCGTACCGTGCCGGGCACACGCCGCAGCCTTCACCGGCGTTGATGCGGCGGCATCCCACGCGGGCCGCCCGTCCGCACGCCGCTTCGAGTAGGGTGCGGAGGCCGCGCTTGCATGCAGGATCGGACAGCAGCCACAGGAGCTCGGCCCCATCACGGCGGTCGCTCGGCAACCGCCCGTCGGACCAGCGTGGATCGCTCCGGTCAGGCAGCCACAGAGCCGCGGTCGCGACAAGCCGCTCGCCGTCCATGGCGCATACGATCTCCGTGGCGCCGGGCTGAGGCTCCTCGCGGAAGTAGGGCCCGTACTGCAAGGGGTCGCGAAGTACCGAAGCCAACTGGCGCTCGGTGAGCTCCCAGCCGGGCGTCAGCAGACCGAGATGGCGGTTCGCCAGCCTTGCGAGATCAGGCAGCAGGTTGTCCCGATACGCAGCGGTCCGCATAGGCTCCTCCAGCCGCCGCACGTTGCGGCCAGCGGTAACGGGCGGCGATCGCCGGTTGACATTCCGGGCCCTGCCAAGAGAATAAGGGTCCGTGTCCTCCGTCAAGGAAGCAGCCCAAGCGGTCATCGAACGACTTCGTGACGATGCTACGTGGGACGATCTGATGTACGAGCTCTACGTGAAGCAGAAGATCGAGCAGGGCATCGCCGACGTCGAGGCTCAGCGCATAGTGCCGCACGATCGCGTAAAGGCCGAGCTGCTTGAAGGTGAGAGTTAGGGCTCTCGCCAAAATAAAGTGGTCGAAAGGAGGAGCCGATAATCTACTCAGCGACAGTGAACCCCGTCCTCACCGAAGCGGTCAAGACCAAGTTCGCCGCCCTTGATCCGTGGTTCGACGAGCGCCTTCGGCGACGCTGGGCGGCGGTCGAGGCGCGCCAGATGGGCCGCGGCGGCATCGCCTGTGTGGCCGCCGCCACCGGTCTGTCACGCACCACCATTCACACCGGGCTGAAGGAACTTGATGCCAACGAAACAGCCGGTGCGCGACCCGACACCGCGCGCCTGCGACGACCGGGCGCGGGCCGCAAGCCGTTGACCGCCGGCGACCCGAAGCTGGCGCGGGCGCTGGAACGGCTGGTCGATCCGGTCACCCGAGGCGATCCGATGGGGCCGTTGCTGTGGACCTGTAGCAGCGCCGCGCGGTTGGCCGCGGAACTGACTGCCGCCGGTCATCCGGTCAGCGAGCGGACCGTCAACCGGCTGCTGCACGAGTTGGGTTATAGCCTGCAGGCCAACCGCAAGACGCTGGAGGGCGCCCAGCATGCCGACCGCGACGCGCAGTTCAAGCAAATCAACCGTCGAGTGCGCGCCTTTCAGGCCCTGCGGCAACCGGTAGTTTCTGTGGACACCAAGAAAAAGGAGCTGATAGGGGCGTTTCACAACGGCGGCCGAGAGTGGCGTCCGAAGCGCCAACCGGAGCGGGTCAAGGTGCACGATTTCGTCGACAAGGAGCTGGGCAAAGCAATCCCGTACGGGGTCTACGACGTGACCCGTGACAGCGGCTGGGTGAGCGTCGGTGAGGATCACGACACGGCGGTGTTCGCCGTGGAGACGCTGCGGCGGTGGTGGCTCCGTATGGGCCGGGCGGCCTATCCGTTGGCGAAGCGGTTACTGATCACCGCCGACGGAGGCGGCTCGAACGGCAGCCGCAGTCGGCTGTGGAAGGTGGAGCTGCAGAAGTTCGCCGACGCCACCGGGCTACGCATCTCGGTGTGTCACTTTCCGCCGGGGACGAGCAAGTGGAACAAGATCGAGCATCGGATGTTCTGCCACATCACCGAGAACTGGCGTGGGCGGCCGTTGGTGAGCCGGGAGGTGGTGGTGAACCTGATCGGGCATACGAGGACCAAGAGCGGCTTGACGATCCGCTCGGAGTTGGACCACAACAGCTACCCGACGGGGCAGTCGGTGAGCGACGAACAGATGCAGGCGCTGAACCTCAAGCGTGACACGTTTCACGGCGAATGGAACTACATGCTGACTCCCAGACAGGAGTAAACGACCAATTTATTTTGGCGAGACTCCTTAGCTGGTCGCATAGCGCACGAGACGACCTTCGCGACATTCGAGACCACATCGCGCGGGACTCGCGTTTCTACTCCCGAAGATTCGTTCACAGGATCGTCGAAGCCACCGGGAGGTTGGCTTCGCATCCGCACATTGGACGTCAGGTGCCGGAAGCTCAGCGCACCGACGTACGGGAACTGTTGTTTCAAAGTTATCGCATCATGTACTTGGTCGGCCTGACCACCTGTACATCCTGGCGGTCATCCATGGGAGTCGGGACCTCGCCGGACGGACGCCGATGCCCTGGGAAGTGGTTTGATACCCGGCTTGAAGCGCCAGTCGAACGAACCGCCGTTCGCTTGGGCGTGGCGGGCGCAGCGATCGCAGTCCGTCGCAAGCGCGCGGGTGTCGATCCCGCGGCAACGCTCGGGCGCTCCTGCCAGGTTGGCGCGCGCCTTGCCGAGGTTCTTCCGCACACCCACCATGTTGCCCTGCTCCGCCTTCACCATCGCCGCCGCCACCTGGATGACCGCTCGCAGGAACGCCCCCTCGCTTGAGCCCTTCCGGCGTAGCCAGAGCGCCTCCCACGCCTCGTGCGCGTGCCAGTGGTCGCCGGCCGCGTAGAGCCTCAGGCCGCGCGCCCAGGCGTCGTCATCCGCGTTCGGTGCGTCATCCGTGCCCGGATCGTTCATCTGCCCGTGCCGGGCATGGTACCGTCGGCGGGATGACTACGGCACTGAATCACGTCGGCGGCGGATGGCAGCGGTCCGGGGGCGCCGACCTCCTGGACGTCCACAACCCGGCCACGGCCGCGGCGATCGGCCGTGTCGTGCTGTCGTCCGCGAACGACCTGGACGCGGCGGTGGAGGTCGCCACGGCGGCCGCCCGCGAGTGGCGCAACACGCCGGTGGAGGACCGCATCCAGCCGCTGTTCCGGCTCAAGGCGCTGATGGACGAGCGCACCAACGAGCTGGCGCGCATCATCACCGAGGAGAACGGCAAGACGCTGGCCGAGTCGGTGGGCGAGCTGAAGCGCGCGATCGAGAACGTGGAGGTGGCGTGCGGCACGCCGACGCTCATGCAGGGCGACTTCCTGGAGGACGTGGCCTCAGGCATCGACGAGCTGATGGTCCGGCAGCCGGTCGGCGTGTGCGCGATCGTCTGCCCGTTCAACTTCCCCGCGATGATCCCGTTCTGGTTCTTCCCGTATGCGGTCGCGTGCGGCAACACCTGCATCATCAAGCCGTCCGAGCGCACGCCGCTGACCATGCGCGCCGTGTTCGAGCTCCTGGAGGAGGCGGGGTTCCCGCCCGGCGTGGCCAACCTGGTCAACGGCGACCGCGGCGTCGTCGACGCGATCCTGGAGCACCCGAGGATCAGGGCGGTGAGCTTCGTCGGCTCCACGCCGGTCGCCAAACACGTGTACGCGACCGCGTCAGCGGCCGGCAAGCGCGTGCAGGCGCAGGGCGGCGCCAAGAATCCGATCGTCGTCCTGCCGGACGCCGACATCGACGCGACGTGCACGATCGCGGCGGACAGCGCCTTCGGCTGCGCCGGGCAGCGCTGCCTGGCCGCCTCGCTGGCGATCACGGTGGGCGAAGCCGCCGACCCGTTCGCCGACGCGATGGGGCAGATCGCCAACACGCGGGTGGTCGGCAACGGCCTGGACGACGGCGTCGAGATGGGGCCGGTGATTACCCGGGAGAGCCGCAGCCGGATCGAGGGGCTGATCGGCACCGCCGCAGGCGAGGGGGCTCGCGTCGTCGTCGACGGCCGCGGCCGCACGGTCGGCGGCCACGCCGGCGGATCGTTCGTGGGACCGACGCTGTTGCGCGGCGTGCCGCCGGCCGGCACCGTCGCCGGAACCGAGATCTTCGGACCGGTGCTCGGCGTGATGGAGGTGGCCGACGTGGACGAGGCGATTCGCCTGGTGAACAGCGGCCGCTACGGCAACATGGCGTGCCTGTTCACCCGTAGCGGCTCCGCCGCCCGGCGCTTCCGGCACGAGGCGGACGTCGGCAACATCGGCATCAACCTGGGCGTGGCGGCGCCCATGGCGTTCTTCCCGTTCTCGGGTTGGCGCGACAGCTTCTTCGGCACCCTGCACGGCCAAGGCAAGCACGCCATCGAGTTCTTCACGCAGACCAAGGTGGTCGTCGAGCGCTGGCCGGAGGGCTGGTCACGGCGGTTCTGAGGCACGGCATGAGCGAAACCGACGCCGCGGCGTTTCAGCGGGACGGGTACCTGCTGGTGCGCGGCATGTGGTCCGCGGAGCAGGCGCGCGCCATTCGCGCGGTGGTGGCGCGAGTGCTCGCCGACGGCATCGACCGGACCGGCGTGCTCGTGCTCGGGCCGGAGCGCGCGCCGCAGGACTTGCTGCGGGTCTGCACCGGGGATCCCATGCGGGCGGCGGTGCGGGCGATCATCGGGCCGAAAGTGGAGTTCCTGAGCGTCAAGCCGGTGGTCAAGACGTCCCGCATCACCGCGGCGTCTCCCTGGCACCAGGACTGGCCCTACTGGAAGGGAGCGCACAAGGTATCGGCCTGGGTCGCGCTGGATCCCGCGGAGATCGACAACGGCTGCCTGCGCGTGGTGGCCGGGTCTCACGCCCGTGCCTGGGACCATCACCGGGACCACGGCCCCGAAGGGTTCGGCAACCGCGTGTCGGAGGAGGACGTGGCCGCGGCGTTCGGCGCCGCCGCGCTACGGTCCGTGCCGATGGCCGCCGGTGACGCGCTGTTCTTCCACGACCGTCTGCTGCACGGTTCCCACCCGAACGTCAGCGGCCGTGACCGCTGGGCGCTGATCCCCACCTATCGCGACGCGTCGGTGCCGGACGACCACACGCTGCCGGAGCTCTGGCGGGCGCCGATCACGCTGGGATAGCATCACCGGCCATGGCCTTTTACGAGATTCGACGGTACGAAGTCGCAGCCGGCAAGATGGACGAATGGCTGAGCCTCATGGAGGGGACGATCATCCCTTTCCAGGTGGCGCGTGGGATGGTGATCGCCGGCAGCTTCCGGGGCGAGGAGGACGACACCACCTACATCTGGATCCGCCGCTTCGAGTCGGAAGCGGAGCGGGAGCGCCTCTACGATGCGGTGTACGAGGACGAGGAGTGGAAGGAGACGATCAGCCCCCGCGCGGGTGAGCTGATCAACCGGGACACCATTCAGGTGACCCGCGTCACGCCCACGTCACGTTCCGTGTTGCAGTAGCGGATCATTCGTGGCGTAACGCGTCCACGGGGTCCATGCGCGCGGCGCGGCTGGCCGGGTAGAGCCCGGACGCCAGGCCGGTCCCGAACGCCAGCAGGAACGCCAGCCGAACCGTCGCCAGCGAGATCAGCCCCGGCCACTGCGTCGCCTCGGCGACGATGGTGATGGCGGCCGCCGCCAGGCCGATGCCGGCGAGCCCGCCGCCGCCGCAGATCAGCACCGCTTCCGCGACGAACTGATTGAGGATCGACGCCTGCTGGGCGCCGATCGCCTTGCGCGTGCCGATCTCCCGCGTCCGCTCGCGCACGGAGACCAGCATAATGTTCATCACGCCGATGCCGGCCACCACCAGCGCGATCACGCCCAGCAGCGAGACCATGGTGGTGATGGTGCCGGTGGTGCTGTCGATCGTCTCCAGGAGCTGGTTCATGTCCTCCACCACGAACTTGCGGTGGCGGCCGTCGTGGCGGCCGTGGTTGGCGTCGAGGATCGCCAGGATCTGCTGCTTGGCTTCGTCGATCTGGCGCAGGCTGGCCGCCTGACCCCAGAGGAAGAAGATCCCCTGCCAGCCGGTGAGGCGCTGCAGCGTCGACACCGGCACGAACACCCGGTCGTCGACCGACCCGGCGAAGCTGGTGACTCCCAGAAGCCCCTGCTCCTCGGGGGCCAGCACGCCGACCACCTCTAGCTCGAACCACGTGCCGACGGAGATCAACTCGCCGAGCGGCGACCCGTCCGGGAACAGCCTGGCCGCGACCGCGGAACCGATCACGGCCACCTTGCGTTGCAGGCGCTCGTCGTCGGGGTTGAGGAAGCGGCCCTGCGCCACGCTGACCGTGCTCGCCGCGAGGTAGTAGTGCAGCGTGCCGTAGAGCGTCGTGTCGGTGTCGCTTGAGCGGTCGCGGTAGCGAACGGTCTGGCCGCTGATCATCACCTCGGGCGTCACCGCCTTGACCGCGTCGGCCTGGGCGTTGATCTGCTCCACGTCCTCGATGGTGATGTACTCCGTTTCGTAGCGCTCGCCGTCGGCGTCGCGCGCCCGCCAGTCGGGCATCACCATCAGGGAGCCCGCCCCGAAGCTGGAGATCGCGTCGCGCACCACGACCTTGGCGCCGTCGCCGAGACCGACGATGGCGATCACCGAGCCCACGCCAATGGTGATGCCCAGCACCGCCAGCACGGCGCGGAACCGGTTGGTAGCCACCGCGGCCGCCGCCTCGAACACCAGCGCCCCGGGACGCATGCCCGGCAGAAAGCGCCGGCGCGCCGGCGGGTTGCCGGTCGGCGGGGCGGGTCGGGCGATGCGCAGTGCCATGCGGGGGTGCCGGGGCCCTACTCGCGGCTCAGTGCCACCACCGGTGGCAGGCGGGCGGCCTTGCTGGCCGGGTAGACGCCGAAGAACAGGCCGATCGCGATCGAGACGCCCAGGCCGACCGCGGCCACCTGCGGCAGGAGCAGGCTCCAGCCCAGCGCCACCGCCACCGCCAGCGTACCGCCGAATCCCAGGATCACACCCACCGTCCCGCCGAGCAGGCAGATCACCACCGACTCGATCAGGAACTGGCCCATGATGTCGCCGTCGCGGGCGCCGACCGCCTTGCGCAGCCCGATCTCGCGGGTGCGCTCCGAGACCGAGACCAGCATGATGTTCATGATCCCCATGCCGCCGACCAGGAGCGAGATGCCGGCGACCAGGGTCACCACCGTGGTGATGATGTCCAGCACCTGACCCTCCGTCTCGATGCGCGCCTGGTCGGTCTCCACGGCAAAGGGCAGCAGCGAGTCGGAGCCGGGCAGCACCCGGTCCAGGAAGAACTGCACGCGCGTGATCGACTCGGCCAGGCGTGCGCTGTCGCGGGCACGCATGGTCACCTCGGGGACGTGCGGCCCGAGGTCCCCCCACTCGTGGATGGTGCTGTACACGTCGTACAGCAGGTACGCGGTGCGGTCGTCGGAGCCGTCGCCGGCGGAGCTGAGGCCGCGCTGGTCCAGCACGCCGATGACCTGCAGGTGGAGCCGGCCGACCTGCACCGTGGCCCCCACCGCGCTCCGGGGATCCCCGAACAGCGCGCCCGCGGTGCGATTGCCCAGGACGATCACGTGGCGCTTCGTCCGCAGGTCGTCCTCGTCCAGAAAACGGCCCGTCAGCAGGGGCGGGGACCAGATATCGCCGTACTCGGGACCCACCCCGAAGAGCTGCGCGTCCTCTTCGGTGTTGCGGAAGCCGACCGTGGCTTCGCCGCGCACCAGCGGGGTGAGCCAGCTCGTGTCGCGCACCAGGTCGTGGATGCCCGCAACGTGGTAGTCGCGCAGGTATTGCCGCCGCTTCTCGCCGCGCTCCCACCAGTTGTCGCTGCGTTCCGGCTCGATCCAGTACAGGGCGCCGCCGAGCGCGGCGACGTCCTCCATCACCGCCCGGCGTCCCATGATGCCGATCGCCATCACCGCGATCACGGAGGCGACGCCGATCACCAGGCTCAGGATGGTCAGCGCGGTGCGCAGCTTGTTGTGTCGGACGGTGTCGAACGCCTCTCGGATGCCTTCGGTTACCTTCACGACTGCGGCTCCGCCGCGGGGGCGCTCGATGGCCGCCGGGCGACCGGCTCGTCACGGGTGATCAGGCCGTCCCGCAGGTGGATCACGCGGCGGCTGTAGGCGGCGACATCGGCGTCGTGGGTGACCAGGATGATGGTGGCTCCTGACACGTTGAGGTCCGTGAGGAGTTGCATGATCTCCTCGCCGGTGGCCGAATCCAGGTTGCCCGTGGGCTCGTCCGCGAACACGATCGACGGGTAGTTGACCAGCGCGCGGGCGACGGCGACGCGCTGGCGCTGGCCGCCGGACATCTCGGTGGGGCGGTGGCGCACGCGGTCGCCAAGGCCGACGCGTTCCAGGGCTTCGGTGGCGCGCCAGCGGCGGTCGCGGCGCCGGACGCCCGCGTAGATCATGGGCAGCTCGACATTGCGAAGCGCCGTCATGCGCGGCAGCAGGTTGAAGGTCTGGAAGATGAAGCCGATGCGTTCGTTGCGCACGCGCGCCAGCTCGTGGTCGGACATCCGCGACACGTCGGAGCCGGCCAGCTCGTAGGTCCCGGCGGTGGGCCGGTCCAGGCAGCCGACGATGTTCATCAGGGTCGACTTGCCCGATCCGGACGGGCCCATGACCGCCACGAACTCGTGCTCGTCGATCGACAGGTCGACTCCGGCGAGGGCGGTGACCGTGACGTCCGCGCCCATCGGGTAGACCTTGGTGATGCCGGCCAAGCGGATCATGACCCTTCCGTGGACGCCTCGTCAGCCGGCCGGCCTTCTGGCGGAGCCTCATCCGAGGCCGGGCCGTCGGTGGCCTGCGCGTCGTCGGTCTCCGGGGCGGGCGGCTCAGCTTCCTGCTCGACCATCACGGACAGCCCGTCGCGCAGCAGCGCCAGGTTGCCGACCACGACCATCTCGCCCGGCTCGATGCCCTCCTTCACCTCCACCTGGCTGGGGGTGGACACGCCTATCTCCACCTCGCGGCGCTCCAGGACGTATTGGCCCTCCTCTCCCTCGACGGGTTTGGCCACGAACGCGATCGTGGCCCCGGCCCGCTCCAGCAGGGCGGCGTAGGGGACGGCGGTCGCCTCCTGCTTCAACTCGGCGTCGATCCGCGCGCGGCAGGAGGAACCGGCGAGCAGCCGCGCCCCATCGGGCAGGCTGTGTTCGTCGACGTCGACGTCGATGGTGACCAGCGGCACGTTGCCGGTCTGCTCCATGCTCGGCGGCACGAGCGTGATCGTCCCCAGCAGCTCTGCGCCGCGCAGGGTCTCGGTGGTGAGGAGCACCTCCTGGCCGAGTCGGATCTTGCCGATGTCGACCTCGTCGATCTGCACGCCGGCCAGGATGTCGTCCAGAGTCTCCACCGTGGCGACCGGCCGGCCGGCTCCGAGGTGGTTGCCGAGGGTCGCCTCCAGCTTGGTCACCGTGCCGTCGAGCGGCGCCACCACGGTCGCCTGGCGCAGGTCGTCCGCGGCTCGTGCGGCGGCGAGCCGTGCCTGAATCACGGCGGGATCGTCGTTGATGATGCGCGCATCGCCCCCGGCATCCATCGGCGGCTCCATGTCGACCGGCAGGCTGGCCGCCAGGTTGAGCTCGGCGCGGGCGCTCTGCAGCGCATCGAAGGCGTCGCGCTCGGACTGCTCGGCCTGCGCCAGTTGGTCGTCGGACACCGTGCCGCTGCCGTGCAGGGTCCGGCTGCGCTCGAGGGAGCGGACGCGGTCAGCCCACGTCCGCTCCGCCGAGACGATGGTGGCGCGCAGCTTGGCAAGCCGGTGCGCGAGACCGAGCTCGGTCTCGCGCAGCGACGCCTGCGCCTGCGCCAGCGCGTTGCGCAGCTCCGACTGCTCGAAGCGGACCAGCGTCTGCCCGGCCGTGACCGGGTCGCCTACCTGGACCGGAATGGCGATCGCCCGTCCACCCACGTCGGAAGTGACCTCCACGCTGCGCCGCGAACGGAAGGTGCAGCTCCCGACGACGCGGGTCTGCATGGCGGTGACCACCGCCTCCTCCAGCTCCACCGGCACGGCTTCGGCCAGCGGGTCGCTCCGGAACAGGCGGCTGAGCGCGAAGCTGGCGACGATCAGCAGGATCACCGCGATGCCCGCGAAGCGCAGCAGCAGGCTGGTTCTTCGTTTCATGTTTCGGTCTCCATCACGCCAGGATGGCCAGCCGGCCGCCGACCGCGGCGTCCACGACCGCCCACAGAACGGCGATGCAGGCGGTCTGTGCCAGCGCCCGCCGCGCAGGCAGGCGCAGCAGCACGGCGGTGCCGGCAGCCAGCACCGCCAGCGCCCACAGGCTGAAAGGATCGGTGAGCAGTACCGCGAAGCGCTCGACGATCCCCGGCAGGTTCCAGCCGGCCAGCGACGCCAGGTCGAAGCGCGCGACGATCAATTCGCGGTACTCCGCGACGGTGGTCACATTGGCGGCCGACTCCGCGTCCGTCGCCAACGTAAGGGCCCCCGACAGGAGCCGCCGGACGGCGAGCGGCACGAAGGCGGCGCCCACCAGGCGTATCGACGCGCGGGGCCGGTCGGGGGCGATCGGCTCCTCGCCGCCAAAGAACTGTGTCAGAACCATCAACGCCACCCAGGTCATGCCCAGCGCGGCCAGCAACGCGGCCGAGGCCAGCATCACACGCAGCGTCTTCGCGCCCGGCGTGGACGGCGCGATCAGGCGGCTGTACGCGCGGGCCTGCTGCTCGTGGATACGATCCTCGCCGCTGAACACGGCTGCGCGCTCGGCGATGTGGCGCGCCTCCACCAGGGCGATCTCCCGCATGACCGGCGAGCGGGCGTGCCACAGGATCAGGGTCTCGCCGACGGCGGTGACGCCGAAGACCAGCACCAGCACGGCGAACATGGAGAAGGTCGGCGTGTCCTTCGGGTCGAAGGCGCGCCCCGGCTGGGTGGCCGCGCGCGTCAACGCCGCGAGGAACCGCACCCCCAAAACGTAGTGAACCGGGCTCCGTTCGTCACTCTTCGAGTGAGGTTCGCTCTGCTCACTCTTCGCGCGGGAGGCCACCATCACCGTGTGAAGTAAGCATACCTCATCACATAGTCAATATGAAAGTTAACTTTTCGAAGGGATCGGCCACGCGGTCCCGGATGCTACGCGTACGAGACCCGAGGCTTGATCACCAGCTCCGTGATGCAGGCGCGGTCGGGAAGGGTGGCGGCCAGCAGCGTGGCGGCAGCCACGTCCTCCGGTTGCAGCATGGCCTGGCGCCGTTCGGCGCTCACCGGCTCCGGGCGCCGGTCCAGGATCGGCGTCTCCACCTCGCCGGGCAGGATGACCGTGGAGCGGATGCCGTTGCGGGACTCCTCGTCGTTGATGACCGAGTTCAGTCCCATCACGCCGTGCTTGGCCGCGCTGTAGGCCGCGCCGGCCAGGCTCGAGCCCCAGCGTCCCGCGGTGGAGCCGATGTGGACGATCGTCCCGGCGCCTGCCGCGCGCATCGCCGGCAGCGCGACCCGCACGCAGTAGAAGACGGCCGACAGGTCTACCGCCACCGTCTGGTCCCAGTCCGGAAGCGACACTCCGGAAACCGAACGGGGATTGGTGTTGATGCCGGCATTGTTGACCAGGATGGTGGCCGGCCCGTGCGCGTTGGCCGCTTCGGCGAAGGAGGCCTGCACGGCGTCGTAGTCCGATACGTCGCAGGGGCAGGAGTGCACGCGGTCGCCGCCGATCCGACCGGCCACGTCGGCAAGCGGCTCCGGCCGCCGGCCGATTAGGGTCACCGCGGCCCCCGCGCCGTGCAGCGCGGCGGCGATGGCGGCGCCGATGCCGGTGCCGGCGCCCGTGACGATGGCAGCGGTGCCGTCGAGCGCCGCCACTACGAAATCCTCGTGGAGAGCATGAAGTGCTTCATCGTGGCGGCAGTGTAGGATGTCGCCACGCCCATGGGAAACCTGACGCTGTCGCGCCTGCGGCGCGCCTCCTTCATCGTCCTGACCGCAACGATGGTGTTGGTCACCGCCGCACTGGTCGTCGCCGTGGCGCTGCCCGACTCACCGCAGGAGGTGACCGAACGGTTCCTGCGCGCCCGCTATGCCCGCCACAGCGAGCGGCTCTACGAGCTTGCCTCCGCGGCCGATCGGGCCGAGCGGACCCTAAAAGAGTTCGTGGAGGTCAATCCGCCGTTCCCGGAGGCGTTCCAGCCAGGGGTCGACGCCCTGGCGGCGGCGATACGCTTCTTGGGGGCCGATTCCGACGTGACCGGCGATCAGGCGCGGGTGACGATCCGCGCCAGGCTGCCCAACTCCGCCGACGGCGACCTGAACGCGTTGCTGCACGCCACGGAGGCGGACGGCGCGTTCGGCGGAACGGAGTCGCCTCGGGACGTGGTGCGCAGCATCCGCGCCGACGCGCGCGCCGGCCGCCTGCCGGTGGTGGAAGTGACCGAGACGGTGGACCTGATCCGGGAAAGCGGACGGTGGCGGGTGATCATGGGCTGGGACGCCGATCTGCCGGTGACGCTCGCCGCCCTGGTGGCCGACGGCCTGCCGCTGGAGTTCGCGGTCGTCTCCGAACCGGAGCTTCGCGTGCGGCCCGGCGAGACCGCCCGCGCCACGTTCGCCGTGCGCAACACATCGGATGAGCCCTTGCGCGTGATGGCGACGCACGCCTACACGCCGCCGGCCGCACAGCGCCACGTCGAGCTGATCCAGTGCTTCTGTTTCTTCGAGGAGCGCCTGGATCCCGGCGAGTCCCGCGAGCTGTCCCTGGTGTTCCGGCTGGCCTGGGACCTGCCCAGCGCGATCGACGCCGTCGACATCACCTACCGCTACGGACCGGTCGACGCCGGCGGCTAGGAGTCTGTCGGATTTGACCGACCGAGGCGGCGAAGGGCGAAGGCGGGCTGGGCGGGCGAGTACATGGTAGGCAGGTAGAGGCATCGTGGCGATCGGAGTAAGCTGGCGCAAGCGCTCACACCACGCACCGAGGGCCTATGTCAGCCAAATTTCGAACCATCGATCGCGACACGCCGATGCTCATGCCGGCGTCGATTCAAGAGTGGCTGCCGGAACAGCATCTGGCGCGCTTCGTCGTAGAAATCGTCGATCAGCTTGATCTGAGCGAGTTGACCAGCCGCTACGGAGGCGGCGGCAAGCAGGCGTATCATCCGGCGCTGCTGGTGGCGCTGTTGTTCTACGGGTACGCGACCGGAGTGTTCTCCAGCCGCAAGCTGGAGCAGGCGACCTACGATTCGGTGGCGTTCCGGTACATCACCGCCGACCGGCATCCGGACCATGACACGATTGCGAACTTCCGCAAGCGGTTTCTGGATGAACTGGAGGGGCTGTTCAAGCAGATCCTGGTGCTGGCGTCGGCCATGGGAGTGATGAAGCTGGGAGCGGTGAGCCTGGACGGGAGCAAGATTCAGGGCAACGCGAGCAAGCACAAGGCGATGAGCTGGGGGCATGCCAACGACGTGGAGAAGCAGTTGGAGGGCGAGGTGCAACGGCTGCTTGAACTGGCCGAGGGAGCTGACAGCGAGACGCCCGAGCAGCAGCAGGTGGAGCTGGACATCCCGGCAGAGTTGCAGCGGCGCCAGGAGCGGCTGGCAGCGATCCAGGAAGCGAAGACGAAGATCGAGGAGCGGGCGCAGGAGCGGCACGCGGCCGAGCGGGCGGAGTACGAAGCGAAGATGCAGCGGCGTGAGCAACGCGAGGCGCAGACCGGCAAGAAGGCGGGAGGGCGCCCACCACAGGAGCCGCAGGCAGGACCGAAGGACAAGGATCAGGTGAACTTCATCGACGAACAGTCGCGCATCATGCCGGCGTCGGGCGGCGCGTTCGTGCAGGGCTACAACGCGCAGGCGGCGGTGGAGCACGACAGTCACTTGGTGGTGGGCAACCACGTCAGCCAAGCGACCAACGACAAGCAGGAAGTACAGCCGGCGCTGAACGAGTTGGAGAAGGTAGCCGAGGAGTTGGGCAAGCCGCAGGCGTTGGTGGCGGATGCCGGGTATCACAGCAAAGAGAACGTGGAGCGCTGCGCGGCACAGGGGATCGAGCCGTATATCGCCGGCAGCCGAGAAGCCCACAATCAGCCGTTGGAACAGCGCATGCAAGCGCCGGCAGAGTGTCCTGCGGATGCGGATGCGGTCACGGCGATGGAGCATCGCCTCAAGACGGCTGCCGGGAAGGCGATCTACGGCAAGCGCAAGTCGACGGTGGAGACGGTATTCGGGGTGATCAAGGAGGTGCTGGGATTCCGGCGTTTTCATCTGCGTGGGCTGCAGGCAGTGCGGGGAGAATGGAATCTGGTGTGCACGGCGTGGAATCTGAAGCGGCTGTATGTTCTGGCAGCGTGATCGCACGCTGATGAGAACCCGGACCATGGGCCAGGAATTGGCGCCAGCGATGAAATTGTGGTGAGCATTCCGGGATTCTGCCCACATCCGTTACGTCCGCAGCCTCTGGTGG
Source organism: Spirochaetia bacterium (assembly GCA_965208175.1). Taxonomy (GTDB): domain Bacteria; phylum Spirochaetota; class Spirochaetia; order SZUA-6; family Bin103; genus CATQHW01. The sequence continues at coordinate 781,353 of CBDBOG010000004.1, forward strand.
CCGCGAACCAGAGCGTCGGCGGCGTCATCGCCGGCTATGTCACCGCCGGTCCGGATGCATGAATCCGACAGACTCCTAGCTCTCTGCCGCGGTCTCCATTTCGCTGAGATCGACGTCGTCGAGTGGCGGGAGATCGGCATCGATGTCCGGGAAGTCTTCGGGCAGCGGCCGCAGGCGCGACAGAACCGCAAGAAGCCGTTCGGTCTGCTCCGGTTGAAGGATGAACTGATCGTCCTTGCTGCGGACCATCGCTTCGTCGCCTGCCTGCACGAAGCCGCGTAACCCTCGGGCGCTACAACGAAACCGGCCGGCCGGTGCGGACGGACTCGATCGCCGCCTCGCTGACCACGGAGCCGAACGCGCCGTGGCGGCCGGGCGACAGGTTCTCCGCGGCGCCACGCGCCACGTCGATCAGGTTCGCGGAGGGGCCGCCGACCGGGTAGGTGTCCTCCAGCGGCTCGTGCTCGGTGAGGCCGTCTGCGCCGTCCACGGTGAGCGTCCCCTTCCAGAGCTCCTGCTCCAGCACGCCGCCCGTGCCGTGCACGCGCAGCTCGTAGTGCATCTTTGCGGCCGTCGCCGCGCCGTTGGAGGCCAGGCTCACCAGCGTGCCGTCGTCGAGCACGATCACCAGCGCGTCGTAGACGTCCACCGCCGCGCCGTCGTTCTCGAAGCGGGCGAACACCTCGATCGGCTGCCGCTCGGTGAGGTAGCTGACGTACGCCGCCGGATGGGAGACCTGCGTGTAGATCTGGCCGCCGCCGGCGATCGCCGGGTCGCTGTACGAGGTCTGGCCCGGCACCAGGTAGGGCCGCTGGTGCTCGGAGCGCGCCTCGTCCTCGGACGGCATCGCCTGGTCCCACTCCAGCCCGCGGTACAGGCCCTGGGTGAGGTTGGTGAACAGGATGCTGATCATGCGTACCGTGCCGATGCCGCCTGACCGCAGCACCCGGCGCGCCTCCTGGCAGTGGCGGGTGAAGTGGTAGGTGGCGCCCACCATGAGGTGCAGCCCCTTCGCGTCGGCCAGGCTGACCAGCTCCCGGCCCTCCTCGCCGCGGATCGTGAACGGCTTCTCGATCAGCACGTGCAGGCCGCGATCGAGCGCCGCCTTGCCCTGCTCGTAGTGCAGCTTCGGCACCGAGCTGATCGCCACCGCCTGCAGGCCGTCGATCGCCAGCACCTCCTCCGCGGTCGTGCAGGCGTGGGGCACGCCGAAGTCGCGGGCGATGTGCTCCGCCGTTTCCCTGTCCTGATGTTGAATCGCCACCAGATCGGCGTGAGGATTGTCCCGCAGGGCCGGCACGTGCGAGGTCGTCCCCCACCAGCCGGCGCCGATCACCGCGCACTTCACTCGCTCCATCTCGTCAGCATAGGTCCGGCGCGGTCGCGGACTCAACCGCATCCGCGGAGCGGTGGGTAGCGAGGTCGCCGCCTGCTCCGGAACGCTGGCGGTCGGTCAGCGACGCGGTAGCGGGCGCATGCGGATACCGAGCTCGGTGACCACGGAGAAGTGCCCCTTCCAGTCCACTTGCGTCGTAAGGCTATCGGCTATGAATCGGGATACCTCGTCGGGGGGCATGCTGGGGAGTCGAAGCAGTACGACGCCCGCAGGCGCCCTCAAGCCGGCGCGATAGGCCAACTCACCGAAGTCCTTGTCGAATGTCAGGAGCAAGCGGTTTTCCTTCGACGCACGTTCGAGTACATCCGGGTCGGCAGTGCCTGGCGCATCTTCTGATACCCATGACACGTCGTGTCCTGTGTTGCGCAGCCGTGCTACAGCGGCACCCGGCACGTTTTCGTCAGCAAGGATGTCCACGTGCTGGTGGGCTCACGCAGCCCCAATCGGAAACACCTTCTCCGAACGCAGCACGTCGCTCGCGTAGTGCAGGCAAGCGCGGATGTCCTCGCTCCGCAACTGTGGATAGTTCGTCAGGATGTCCGTCTCGGACCATCCCTGCGCCAGGAGTTCGATGATGAACTCCACTGCCAAGCGAGTGCCCCGCACGACCGGCTTGCCTGTCATCACGTTTGCATCGACGCCGATTCGCTCCTGCCAGGCCATCTTCGAGTCTCCGTGTGCTCGGTGAGTCGCGAAGGTTCGCGACTACGCGCGCCAGCATAGGTCCGGCGCGGTCGCCGGCTCAACTGCTATCGTGGGCGGCATGCAGAGGATCAGGCGAGCGCAGGCCATGCGCTACGAGTTCGTCGCGGACGAGCCGCTCATCACGGTGCAGGAGGGCGAGAGCTTCCAGGTGGAGACCGAGGATGCCGGCTCCGGGCTGGTCACCTCCCCGGAGATGGCCGACCGCATCCCGTCGCTGCCGACCAGGCGCTCGACGCCGCCGAAGAGCAACCCGATCGGCGGGCCGATCGCGGTGGCCGGCGCGGAGCCGGGCGACCTGCTGGAGGTCGAGATCGAGTCGATCGACCTGCAGCCCACCGGCTACACCAACTGGGGACCGGACCGCACGAAGATCGGCGACGACTTCCGCTGGCCGGAGCTGAACCGGTGGACGGTGCGCGTGTTCGAGCACCGCGACGGCAGCACCTTCCTGGACGGCGAGCGGCTGTGGCCGACCCGGCCGATGGTGGGCTGCATCGGCGTCGCCCCGGAGCGGGAGGCGCTCAATACCTCGACGGGACAGACCATCTCCGGCGGCAACCTGGACTCGCGCGACATCGCCGTGGGGACGAGGGTGCAGCTCAACGTCTACCACCCCGGCGCGTTGCTGTTCCTGGGCGACGTGCACGCCAGCCAGGCGGACACCGAGTACTACGGGACCGCGGACGAGACGCGGGCGGTCGTGCAGGCGCGCTGCCGGGTGATCAAGGGTACGCGCATCCCGTTCATCCGGTTGCTGAAACCGGACTCGATCGTCGCGCTGCGCTCAGGCGCCCCGCTGGCCGTGCTGGTCGACCAGGCGGTCGAGGACCTGATGCGCTGGCTGGTCGACGACTACGGCGTGAGCGCCGAACGCGCCTATCTGCACACCTGCATCAACCCCGACTTCCGCATCAACGTCTATCAGTACACGCTGGGGCTGGCGACCGTGGGCGCCGAGTTGCCGGTCAGCTACCTGCCGGCGTGAATCTCGGCCCGCGGTCTGCGATAATCGGCTGACGGGGAGCTTGAGAGCATGAGGATTTCGAGCGAGCAGGTGGCCGCGTACCGCAGGGACGGATTCACGGTGGTGGAGGACGTGCTGACCGCGGACGAGCTGCAGGAGACGCGCGAGCACATCGAGGCGATCGCCGAGGGGCGGGTCCCGTTCCCGGAGGCCAACCTCGAATACGAGCCCGGCGCGCGGGACAAGGGCCGTTCCCTGGACACGCTGCGCAAGATCAACGGGGCGGCGCCCCACGATCCGTTCTTCATGGAGTACGCCCGGCACCCCCGCGTCATGGAGGTCGTGACCGCGCTGCTCGGCCCCGACATCATGTTGTTCGGGGATCAGACCTTCATGAAGCCGCCCGGAGGAGTCGAGAAGCCGTATCACCAGGACTCTGCCTACTTCAAGATCGAACCGACCGATCTGGCCACCTGCTGGATGGCGCTGGACGAAGTCACGCTGGAGAACGGCTGCCTGTACGTCATCCCCGGAAGCCATCGGCAAGGCATCCGCGACCACAGCCAGGAGTGGCAGGTGGGCGACCGCACCGACATGCAGGTGCCGGACGAGGCGATCGACCTGGCGCGGGAGGTGCCCATCACGTTGCGCGCCGGGAGCTGCTCGTTCCACCACAGCGTGCTGCTGCACCGCTCGGGACCGAACCGCACCCCTTACCGGCGGCGCGGGCTGGCCGTGCACTACATGAGCGCCCGCTCCCGCTGGACCGGCGAGCCGGCCGACAAGCCGGACTACCCGCTCCTTCATGGCAGGTCGCACCCCGGCTGCGTCTGAGCTGTTGACGTCCAATACGTCGTTGGACGGAGAAATGATCATAATATGGTAATATTATTGCCACTCCGTGGTTAAAAATGCCCTTGATTTAAGCCATTCAACGCGGTACGCTGTGTCGCACGGAGGCCGACGATCATTCTGCGGCGAGCTGTGGACCGTGTGCTGGACGCCTGGGCGGAGGACGATCGGCGCCGGCCCCTGTTGATTCGTGGCGCCCGTCAGGTTGGCAAAACCTACTCGGTCACGGCTCTTGGCGAACGAAGGTTCGCGGACGTTGCCTCGATCAACCTTGAGCGGCAACCTCGCTACCGGAGCTGCTTCGACACCCTGGAACCACAGGAGATCCTGGACCAGATCGGCGTGCTGAGAGGGAAGCCGGTCGAGCCGGGCCGCACCCTGCTGTTCATCGACGAGATTCAGGCGTGCCCGGCTGCCGTCGTGGCACTGCGCTACTTCTACGAGGACATGCCCGCGCTGCACGCGATCGGCGCCGGATCCCTCCTGGAGTTCGCGCTGGAGGCAGAACGGATTTCCATGCCCGTCGGCCGAATCCAGCCGCTCTTCATGCATCCGGTGTCATTCTCGGAGTTCCTGCCGGCTGTCGGCGAGGAGCCCTCGCTGCAGGCTTCCAGGACGCTCGCCACCGGCACGAGCTCGGCCGTTCACGAGCACCTGATCGGCTTGCTGCGAACCTATCTGCTGCTCGGCGGCATGCCGGCCGTGGTCGCCGAGTACGTGGAGACCGGCAGCGTCGCGCGGGCGACCCGCGTGCAGGGCGCCATCACGCAGACGTTCCGGGACGATTTCGGCAAGTACGCCCGCGCCTCGCATCACCATCACCTGGATCGGGTGTTCCTGCACGCCGCACGCCTGGTCGGACGCAAGTTCATGTACTCGAAGGTCGACCCGGACAGCCGATCACGGGATCTGCGCTCGGCCGTGGAGTTGCTGGCGCGCGCCGGCGTCGTCCATCGCATTTGCTCTACCTCGGGGGCGGGCCTTCCACTGGGCGCGGAGGCAGATGACCGCCACTACAAGCTCCTCATGGTCGACGTCGGTCTGATGCAGAACCTGAGCGGCGCCACCGAGCAACTCCTCGACGGCGATCCGATGCGGATCGACGACGGAGCGATTGCCGAGCAGTTCGTGGGTCAGGAGCTGCTGGCGCATCGCAGCCCGTACGAACGGCCGGAGCTGTTCTACTGGCATCGGCGGGAGAAGAACAGCAGCGCGGAGGTCGACTACCTGGTGGCAGCGGGCGGTCGGGTGGTGCCGCTGGAGGTCAAGGCGGGGAAAACCGGACGGTTGCGGAGCCTGGTCGTCTTCGCGGAGCGCTACCGGCCGCCGGTGATGGTGCGCGTCTACGCCGATCGCATGCGTCGCGACGACGGCATCGTGTCAATCCCGCTGTATGGTCTGGAGCGCCTGCAGCCCTTCCTGGCCGAGACGATCGATCCGGGTCGGGCGGGCACTCCGGGTCGGGCGGGCACTACGCCGCCTGCTTCGCCCGAGACCGGCGGGCCGTGGTGACCCCGAGATCCTCGTAGCGCTCGGCCATCCTGGTCGGCTCAGGGGATGGCGGCTCACGGGATGGCATAGCTGCCGCCCGGCTCCAGAACCGTGACCGCCTGTCCGACGGCGGCCGCCTTGCGCTGAAACTCCTGCGCGTCGACGTCGATCTGCGGGAACGTCCCGAAGTGCATCGGCAGGTGCATGCGTGCGCCGATGAACTCCGTGGCCTTGACCGCGTCGTCGATCCCCATGGTGTAGTTGTCCCCGATCGGCAGCATCGCGGCGTCGAACGGCCCGTTCAGCTCGGCGATGAGCTGCATGTCCAGGAACACGCCGGTGTCGCCGGCGTGGTACACCCGCTTGCCGTCCGCGTGCAGGAGGATACCGGTCGGGCTGCCGAGCGCCTCTCCGTTGGGGCCGGTCGATCCATGGTGGGCGATGGTGAGCTTGACGAAGCCGAAGGGGAAGTGACAGCCGCCGCCGATGTGCATCGCGTGGGTGTCCAGGCCCTTGTCACCGAAGTGAGAGGCGATCTCGTAGTTGGCCACGATCAGCGCCCCGGTGGCGCGCGCGATCTGCTCCGCGTCGCCGATGTGGTCGCCGTGGCCGTGCGTGAGCAGGATCGCGTCCAGCGTGTCGAAGTGCTTGGGACCGACGTCGGCCACCGGGTTCCCGGACAGGAACGGATCGATCAGCAGGCGGTGCTCGCCCTGCACCTCCCAGCACGCGTGACCGTGAAAAATCAGTGTCGCCATGTGGCCCTCCCGTGTGTGCGGCGGATCATCCCATCGGCGGCTCGTCGCCGTCGAGCGGCCGGCTCGGTCGCAAGGGGGACGCGCGCCCGTGCTACGCTCAGCTCATGGCAACGCAAGGGGTCGTCAAGCGTTCGACCGAGGTGCCGTGCGCGCCGGTGGCCGCCGGCACCGCGACCGAGACGGCGGTGCTGATCGGGCCGGACGACGGCGCGCCCAACTTCGCCATGCGGCGGTTCACCATGGGCGCGGGCGGCGGCATGCCGCGCCACACCAACCTGGTGGAGCACGAGCAGTACGTGGTCCGCGGCCGCGCCAGGGTGACGGTCGGCGACACCGTGCACGAGGTCGGGGAGGGCGACGTGCTGCTCATTCCCGGCGGCACGCCGCACTCCTACGAGGTGGAGCAGGCGCCGTTCGAGTTCCTGTGCATCGTCCCGAACCGGGAGGACCGGATCGACCTCTGCTGAGGCGCCGCCGGCCGGACCGGGTCAGGCCGGCGGCGCCAGGCCCAGCCGGCGGTACTGCTCGGGCGGGGCGTCCGCCTCGCCCATCAGCCGCACCAGGTGACCGATCATGCGCGCCTCCAGCGCCTCGTCCAAGAGCGGCGAGGTCTGACCGGGGTCGTTCTGGAGGTCGAACAGCCGTGATTGGTTCCGGTCGGCATGACGGCCCCGTTCCGCCCCGAAGCGCACCCGGGTCGGGATGCGCAGCGTGCTCAGCCCCTTTGTGAAGGAGAACGGATCGGCCAGCGTCGCGTCGCGCATTTCGTCGGCACCGAAGCGCGTGCGCATGCGCGCCGGCATCAGCGTGTAGTCGTAGAGCTCCTGGTCGTCGACGTCCACGGGGCCGCGCCAATACACGTGGCGGCCGTCGGTGACGTTCACGTGCGCGCCGTGCTGGCCGAAGATCGCCGCGTCGCGCACCGGCTCGTCGCGCTCCAGCACCGGCGCCAGGTCGCGACCGAGCATGTCGTCGAACCGCTCGAACCCGAAGTACGACAGCAGCGTCGGCCCCAGGTCGATCGACGGCTGCACCAGCGCCTCCCGCCGCTCGCCGCGCACGCCGGCGCGGGGGTCCCATACGAAGAACGGCGTGTGCGACACCTCCTCGTAGTAGGGCGCCCACACCTTTGCCCAGCACTCGTGCTCGCCGAGCAGGAAGCCGTGGTCGGTCCAGACGATGAGCATCGTGTCGTCCCACAGCGACAGCTCGTCCATGGTGTCCAGCACGTCACCCAGGCGTGCGTCGCACATCGACACCAGGGACGCGTACTCGTGGCGCATGTGGTCGACCAGCTCGGCGTCCTCGGTCACGTAGTCGTAGCGCGGCCAGTCGAACAGCGGCCCGTTCTTTGCGCGCCACCCCGCGTAGTGATCGGCGTAGCGGTCCTTGGACTCGCGGCTGCTGTAGAACGGCTCGTGCGGGTCGAAGGTCTCCATGTGCAGGAACCAGTTGTCGTCGTTTCGGTTGCGGCGCATGAAGTCGATGCCGGCGGCGACCGTCTGCGACTGCGGCAGCTCGGCGGTGGTGCGCATGAACAGGCGGTTGACGCGATCCTGCGCCCGCGTCGGGTCGTCGGAGGCGTTCTGGCCCAGGGCGCTGCCGGCCGGCGGCGGGGTGACCATGCCGATCCAGGGATCGCCCTCCTGACCGCGGAAGAACTCCCAGCTCCGGTAGCGGGCGTGGTAGTTGGCGCCGCCCTCTTCCCAGTAGTGGTAGTGGTCGGACGACAGGTGCGTGTAGACGCCGTTCTCGCGCAGGAAGTCCGGCACCGAGTCGTCGAACGGCTCGATCGGCCCCCAGCTCCGGTGCAGGAAGTTGGGGCGGCCGGTGTGCAGGTCCCGCCGCGCCGGCATGCACGGCATGGAGCAGATGTAGGAGCGGTCGAACACCGCGGTGCGCTCGGCCAGCCGCGCGAAGTTGGGCGCATGGACGGGCGGCGCGCTGTTGCCGCCGTAGGGCGGCAGCATGTGGCGGTTCAGGGAGTCGAACATCAGCATCACGCACTTCATGGACAGGTTCCTCGCCGGGCTGCGGAGTCTGTCGGATTGCCGCCCGCGCGGCAAGTCCGACAGACCCCGCAGCCGCAGGTGGGGATGGGCCGGATGCGGCGCCGGTAGGCGTCGCGTCCGGGGCGGTAGCACGCGCCGGACGTCCTGACCGTCGCGCGCGGATCTGGTATCGTTCCCGCCGATCGTGCAGAACATGGACAGTCCTCCGGTCTTCGACGCAAACATCGCCGTCGGCGATACCAAGGTGAGCCTCTCGCCGCTCCGCGACCGCGCGCAGCTCCTGGCGGAGATGGACCGCCACGGCGTCGGCCGCGCGCTGATCCATCACCCCAACAGCCACGAGCCGTTCGTGGACGGCGTCGTGGTCGACGAGGAGCTGGACGAATGGCGCAACGATCGCCTGTTCCCGCAGTGGACGGGAATGCCGACGCCCATCTCGATCGAGCGGCTGGAGCAGCGGCACGCGGCCGGCGACCTGACCTGCGTGCGCATCTGCGCGGGCGAACGGGTGTACTCGCCGTTCACTCCCTGGCTGTACGGCGAGCTGCTGACGTGGCTGGCCGAGATCGGTGCGCCCGCCGTGATCGACCTGACGGAGCTGGCACCGGATGACATCGTGCGCACGCTCAACGGTTTCCCGCGCCTGCGCAGCATCGTGGTGGGCGCCCATCCCACGCACCAGCACTTCGTGCCGGCCATGTTGCGCGCGGTCGACGGCATGCATCTTGAGCTCAGCCGCTACGAGCCCCTGGGCGGGGTGGAGGCGCTCTGCCGGGAATTCGGCTCCTCGCGGCTCCTCTACGGATCGTGGTATCCGCGCTACGCGATGGGTCCCATCGTCCACTTCCTGCGCACGATCGAGTTGTCCGACGGCGACCGCGCGGCCTTGCTGGCCGGGACGCTCGAAGGACTGCTGGGGATAGACGCGTGATCATCGACTTTCACGGCCACACCGGCATGGGCGCCACCGCCGACGAGATGCTGCGCGCCATGGACGGGGCCGGCGTCGACCGCGCCTGCCTGTTCAACATTTATCATCCGACCGGAGTACGCGCCAACGACGAGACCGCCGCCTTCTGCGCCGCCCACCCCGACCGCTTCCTGGGCTTCTCCTTCGTGTCCCCGCACCTTCCGGAAGCGGACATCACCGCCGAGCTCCGCCGCGCCGCCGACGACCTGGGCCTGGTCGCGATCAAGATCTACCCGCCGTACGCGCCGTGGTCGCTCGACCACGAGCGCTACTGGCCGATCTACCGCTTCGCTGACGATCGCGGGCTGGCGGTGATCAGCCACACCGGCCAGGAGTGGCAGGGGCACCCGAAGTACCTGTCCGTGGTCGCGCCGCTGTTCCCCGGCGCCCGTTTCGTGTCCGGCCACACCGGCAACGTGCAGCCGTACCGCGGCCAGGCGCTGGCCGCCGCACAGGGATACCGGAACGTCTACCTGGAGACCTGCTCCACCTTCCGCACGCCGGGGGTGATCGAGGAGCTGGTCGCCGAGGGGGGCGAGGACCGGGTGCTGTTCGGCTCCGATATCCCGCTCATGGACCCGCGCAGCCAGATCGCCAAGGTGCTCACCGCCGACATCAGCGACACCGCCAAGCGCAAGGTGCTCGGCGAGAACGCGGCACGACTCCTCAGGATCTGACGGACCCTGATCCGCGTCGGCCGGCCCGCAGCTTGCCGACGAGTTGATACACGCCCCAGCCGACCGCGGCGACGAGCACGCCGTACACCCACCACGGCAGGTTGCGCCCGAAAACCAGCACGTACAGGTAGGGGATGACGGTCGCCGCCAGGAAGACCAGGCTCCAGCGCCCGACCGTCTTGCGGTCGCTCCGGAGCGCGCGCGCCATGCGGAACAGGGAGTAGTAGAACAGGGGACCGCAGACGGCGGACAGCGCCAGGAACACGTACGGGTTGACCGCGTAGCGTTCCCGGGTCGCTGTCACCAAGTCGCCGATCCAGCCGATGACCGTCTCGAGCACGAGGGGCGTGGATCGTAACATGCGCGGCCGTGCCGTAATATCGGCGGATACGGGTCATGGCGAGGGAGAGGATGGCGAGCATTGATCGCGACGCGTTCGAGAGGGACGGCTTCCTCCTGCTGCGAGGGCTGCTTGCGCCTGAGGACCTCGCCCCGGTCCTGCGGGTGATCCTGGAGGCGGCCGGGCGGCTTATCGACGACCTGTGCGAGCAGGGCCGGCTGCCGTCGCGGTTCGGGGACGACCCCATGGTCGCGCGCTGGCAGCAGGCGGTCGCCGCGCTCGGCGGCGAGCACGAGCGGAGGAGCTGGGATGCAGACGTGGTCACCCCCGAGCTGCACGCCCTGATGGCACACCCGCGCGTGCTGGACGTGGTCGAGTCCGTCATCGGCGGCGAGATCGAGGCCACCGGCATGATCGCGGTCCGCCCGAAGATCCCCAACGACAAGCGCACCACCGTGCTCTGGCACCAGGACAGCAACTACTTCGGCGAGCAGACGGCGGCCCAGCGGATCGTCAGCGTGTGGTTCCCGCTGGTGCCGGCCGACGCGCACAACGGCTGCATGCAGGTGATTCCCGGCAGCCACCGGCACGGCTACCACGCGGCGGAGATCGACCCCGACCACAAGGTGCTGCGGCCGCTGGACGATCCCACGCGGTTCGGGGAGCCGGTGACGCTGCCGATGCAGGTCGGCGACGTGCTGTTCTTCAGCAACCTGACCTATCACCGCTCGCTGATGAACGGAAGCGATCACACCCGCTGGAGCATCGACCTGCGTTACCACCAGGCCGGCATGGAGCATCCGCGCAAGCCGGACTTTCTGCCGGGCTTCATCGCCCGCAGCCGCGCCGATCCGGCGGCCGAGGAGGGATGGCCCGAGTGGCGCGATCAGGTCGCGGGTAGCACGTACTTCAACCGGATGCGCGCCATGAAGCGCGCCGCCCCGCTGGCGGTCTGAGCCGCTTCGCTACAAACCGCCGCCCACTCCCACGAGCAGGCTGAGGCTGAATGACCAAGGCGTGAGCTTGGGCTTGCGGCCCACCAGCACCGGGGCGCCGTCGAGCAGGCCGGCGCCGCCGAACAGCCGGTATGTCGGCTCCAGGGGCGCGTAAGCGACACCGGCGATGAGGCCGGCGTGCACTCCCCAGGGGTCGCCGGGCGGCAGCACCGCCAGCTCGAAGCCGGCCGAGGCCCTGAGCACGAGCGTGTTGGTGCTGACCGAGAAAGCCCGGGAGTCTCCGCCGACTACCACGGCGTCGAAACTGCCGGGGTTGTCCGGATAGCCGCGCAGCCCCACCGTCTGCACGCCTGCACCGGCGGTGACGAAGCCGATGGCAGCCGGCAGCTTGAGCGGAGCGTAGCCGACCTGCAGGGACAGCGCGTCGCTGGACAGCTCCACGGACCGCCTGTTCCGCGTGCTTGCGGTCCCTGCGTGGCTGCTCTCCAGCATAGCGACGAACTGTCCGTAGGTGACCAGGGCTCCCCAGCCATGCGAGAAGCTGTTGCGTTCCGGATCACGACTCTGATTCAGCCGCGCGAGGAGGTTCGGATACTCCTCGTCGAACCCGAGATGGGTCCAGCCGGCACTGTAGTAGGTGAGCATGGTCAGGTCCGGTGGCCCGTAGAAGGCCGCGAGCAGGTCCTGTTGCGGGTTGTCCTGCGCCACGGCAAGCCCCGATACGCTCAGCGACACGACTGCCGCTGCCAACCATGCGAATCGCCTGTGCGTCGTCCTTCGCATGTCCTTCCCCTCCACGCCCGGCAGGCGCGGATGCCCACCGGACACGCGGAGTCTACTACGTTTCGCCGCCGCTGTCGGTTTCCGTGGCGGACCGCTCTTTCAGCCAGAAGCGCAGCAGCATCAGCGCCGCCACCGACAGGGCGACCACGCTCAGTCCGCCGATCCAGAAGATCGCCGGCGCCGTCTGGTCGGCCAGACGCGGCGCGTACCCGACGCCCAGGAGGGCAACCACGAAGCCGGCGACCACCGTGCCGATGCCCACCTTCGTCAGATAGGCGCGCCTGACCGCGTAGCGGCGGCCGGCGGCGCGGCCGCGCAGGATGGTCAGGTGGTCGTAGGACGCCTCCATGATCATCAGCAGCCCCAGCCCGTACGCCAGGCCAGGCCACACCTGCACCGGCGTGCCTGCGGTCACCAGCGCCCCGGCGTGCGCCACCAGCAGCGCGAACACGCCGGCGGTGATGAACCCGGAGCGGTGCTGCTGGGCGCCGTAGACGACCGCGGCCACGCCTGCCAGCGATGCCAGCACCGTGCCCATGGTGATGCCCGCCAGGGACAGGTTCCACGCGCCGAGGACCAGCGGCAGCCCGAGCAGGACGAGCCGGGTCATTGCAGCAGCAGCCGTCGGCGCCGCAGCGCGTCGATACGGGCGGCAAGGAGCTCGACCGGCTCGTCCGGCTCCAGGCGGATGATCGGCACGCCGGCCTCGGCGAGCTGGCGGGATGCGGTGTCGGTCTCCATGCGCCACAGCGGCACCGCCGCGGCTTCGCCGGGTGTGGCGCCGTAGACGGGCGCCAGCGCCAGCGCGGGATTGATCACCACCGCGGCCACGTCGAAGCGGCGGCTGGCCAGGTTGAGCAGCGTGTCGGTGAAGCGCACGTCGATCAGGGGGGTGAAGGCGGCGATCAGCGCCTGCGACGGCAGGATCTGGCGGGGCACCTTGGTGATGTCGCGGTCGACGTCGCTCTCGCGGGCGCGCACGTCGGTGAGGAACTCCAGGATCCGGTACTGCTGCCGGGTGCCCAGGTTGGGGCTCACCCAGCGCAGCAGGCCGGACAGCTCGATGCAGCCCACGCGGTTGTTGCCGGTCAGGAAGTAGCGCGCCAGCGACGCGACGATCCGGGTCGCCTGGTCGAGCACCGTGGAGCCGAACGCGCCGGCGTCCTCGAATGCATCCAGCAGCAGCACGACGTCGGCGTTGCGCTCGCGCGTGTACTCGTTGACGTACATGCGGCCGTTGCGCTGCGTGGCGCGCCAGTTCACGGTGCGCAGCCGGTCGCCCGGCACGTATTCACGCATGCTCGCGAACTCCAGACCCTCGGAGGCTTCGCGCGAGGGGTAGTTGCCGACGTTCACCTGCGTGTGGAACGGCCGGACCGGCCGGCTGACGGAGTCGACGCGCGGGTAGGCCGTGCAGATCTTGGGGTCGCTCCACTCCGCCTCCCACATGATCATGCCGGAACCCGCGTAGGCGCGGTGGAACAGCCGCCCCTGCGTGAAACGGGACCGCCGGTCGATGCGCAGGCGGTAGCGGCAGGTCTCGGTCTGTCCGGGGCCGAGCGACACGATCACGCCGTTGCGGCCGGAGACCAGCGAGGCGCCGGCCGGCAGCGGATCGACCACCTCCGCGATCGGCACCGCGGTGCCGGCATGGACGGTGAACTCGACGTCCACCTCGTCCCCTTCGAACAGAGTGAGCCGGGAGATGCTGTGGCTGAAGCGCAGGCGCGGCTGGCGGTCGCCGAGCAGCGCGGCGACGATCGCCACGGCGAACGTGGTGCCGATCATCACCAGCTCGATGCGCCGCAGCAGAGCCGCGAACACCAGGCTGACCAAGGTCAGCGCCAGGTAGACGACGAAGCGGGAGCCGAAGTGCTTGGTCACTCTATGGCCCTGATCACCCTATGGTCCTGGTCACGCTCCGGCCCCGGTCACGCTTCGGCTTGTGGTGTGGGCACCTCGTTCATCGCGTCGGTGACGATCGACTCGTCGGAGATGCCGCGGACCCAGTACTCCGGCTTCATCACGATGCGGTGAGCCAGGGCGACCACCGCCACGTCCTTGACGTCCTCCGGGGTCACGAAGTCGCGGTTGTCCAGGACCGCGTGCGCCCGCGCCAGCTTGAACAGCGCGTACACGCCGCGCGGCGAAGCGCCTACCTGCACCTTGGAGTCCTCGCGCGTGGCCCGCGTCAGGTCGACGATGTACTTGCCGATCGGCTCCGAGACGTGAACGTCCTCCAGCGCGAGTTGCATGGCCAGCAGCTCCTCGTGGGAGACGACCGGCGTCAGATCGACCGTGTCCTCCTTGCGCTCCTGGCGCCGCCTGAGGATCTCGTACTCGTCGTCGGCGCTCGGGTAGCCGATGCTGGTGCGCATGATGAAGCGGTCGAGCTGCGCCTCCGGAAGCGGGTAGGTGCCCTCGAACTCGACCGGGTTCTGGGTCGCGATGACGACGAACGGCTTCTCCAACGCGAAGCGCTCGCCTTCGACGGTGACCTGCCGCTCCTGCATGGCCTCCAGCAGCGCCGACTGGGTCTTGGGCGTGGCGCGGTTGATCTCGTCGGCGAGCAGCAGGTTGGCGAACACCGGGCCCTTGCGGAACTCGAAGGCGGCATCGCGCTGGTTGTAGATGTAGCCGCCGGTGATCTCGCCCGGCAGCAGGTCCGGCGTGAACTGGATGCGCGTGAAGTGGATGTCCAGCACCTGCGCGAACGACTGCGCGATCATGGTCTTGGCCAGGCCGGGGAAGTCCTGCAGCAGGATGTGCCCGTCGGCCAGCAGTCCCATCAGGATCTGGCGCAGCACGTCGTCCTTGCCGACGATGAAGCGCCCGACCTCCTCGACCGCCCGCTGCGTGGTCTCGCTGACCCTCCTCAGGTCCATGGACCCCGGCGTGGTGCCGCTGGTCCGTCCAAACTCTGTGCTCACTCGGTCACTCCTGTGTCACGTGATGTGCTCCGCATCCGCCTGGTCCAGCTCCTGCACCACGCCCGCGAGCTGCGCAAGCGGGACACCCCGGCGTGTCAGCCGTTCCGGCAGCCGATCGGCCAGCGTGTCGCCGGGCCGTCCGAGCGCTTCGATGCGGTCGAGGATGCGACCGCGGTCGGCAGTGCTCACCAGACCGGACGCGACCGTCGCGAGCCGGGGCAGGAACACGCGCCGGTAGTAGCGCTTGCTGGTCTGCGAGAGCTCGAGCTCCGCGGTGATCTTCGTCAACGGCGTCGGCACCGCGGGCTGTCCGCGCCGGGCGGCCTGCTCGCTCAGCACCCGTTCCAGCCGCGGGGCCTCGTGGAATGCCAGCTCGCTCTGCACCGAGCTCACGGCCACCACCGCGGCCAGCGAGGCGACCGCGGCGCCGATCGCAAGCATCACCTCGTCCAGGTCCTGCACGCCGGAGGTGAAGGTCACCAGCAGCACCAGACCGGCGGTGAGTGCCGCAAGGCCGACCGTGCTCAGCAGGCGCCGCGTACGGCTGCGTCCCGTCCGGCGGGCGCGGAACGCCGAAGGTCCCCAAGTGGAGCTGCTCATCCGGGTTCGCAGGGTAGCACCGCGGGCGCGATGCGATAAAGCGATCTGCGGTAAGGTCGGCTCATGACCGAGGGGCTGACCGGCATCGGGACGTACGCGTTCCGGCCCGGCGAGTGGCGGGACGAAGGACAGGGGCGGGAGACGCTGCGCACGCGCGAGGCGCGCGCCGCGTGGAACCCGCTGATCGACTGGGAGGAGGTTCATCCGGGCAACCGGGGGGTCACCCGCGACGGCCGCTACGAGCTGTTCGACGCGCCGGTCGGGGTGCGCCTGGCGGTCGAGCCGGCCAGCAAGTCGGAGGCGCTGATCCGCTCCGACCCCGCGGTGGAGGGCGGCGGCGGGCTGCACAACGTGCTGGCCTGGCACGACGGCGACTACCACATCCTGTACGGCTCCTTCCCGCCGGACGGCAGCTCCGCGCTGCGCTACGCGCGCTCGGCCGACGGCTACCGCTTCGAGAAGACGCCGGTGGGCGGCCGCGCCGACAACGTCACCAACGGGCCGGCCCACTGCGGGATGTTCATCGACCCGACAGCCGAACCGGCCGAGCGCTTCAAGGCGATGCGGATGGCCGGCGGCTACTTCGATCCCGACACGAACGAGTTGCTGCCGTCGGGCGAGTGGCAGAGACGCATGGCGGCGGCCGACTACGCGGGCGCGGCCTACGATGGCCCGCGCATCGTCAACCGCAACTGGCTTGAGGGGTGGACCTCTCCGGACGGGCTGCGGTGGACGGTGATCGAAGAGCCGCTGGCCGATATGCCCGCGGACGGCGGCATCGCGCCCGGCTACGACGCGGCGACCGGCTGCTACTTCGCCTTCGTGCGTCCCGGCGGCACCGGGCGCCGCAGCATCGGCATCACCAAGACCGCCGACTTCCGCCGCTGGCCGCTGTCGCGCCTGGTGCTCACCGCCGATCCGCAAGACCCGCCGGACACCTCGTTCTACGGCATGTACTACTTCGCCTATCCGGATCGGGCCGACCTGCACGCGGGCGTGGTGCAGGTCTACCACCAGATCGGCGACGACGGCGACGCGCAACTCGCCTTCAGCCGCGACGGCCTGTACTGGACCCGGCCCGAGCGCCGGCCGGCCATCCCGGTCGGGCCGCCGGGCAGCGACGAGGCCGGCATCGCCTGGCCGTGGGGCGTCGGGCTGATCACCCTGCCGGACGGCTGGTGGGCAGTCCCGTACGACGCCGGCTCCTGGCTGCACAACGCCGGCGACACGATGCCGCGCGCGAACGGGGTCATCCGCTGGGCGCGCTGGCGCCCGCACCGGCTGGCCGGCTTCGACGCGGAGACGGAGGGGCGCTTCACCATCCCAACGATCACCCGCTCGGGCGGGCCCCTGCGCCTCAATTACCGCTGCCGGGCCGGCGGCTGGATCAAGGTCGAGCTGATCCGTTCGATCCCCTCCCGCCTGAACCCGGACGTGAAAGGCCTCGACGGCTACACGTTCGAGGCGTGCGATCCGCTGACCGGCGACGAGGCCGACCGTGAGGTGACCTGGAACGGCAACAGCGACCTGGAGGCGGCCGGCTCCACGGTGGTGATCCGCATCAGGATGTTCGCGGCCACGTTGTTCGCCTACCGGGTATGAGCCGCGTCCTGATCCCGCACGGCGCGCCGCAAGCCGCGCAGTTGCTCGCGGACGACCCCGACCTGCAGCCGACGCTGGGGCCGGACGAGTTCGACGAGCGCTTCCTGGCGCTGCACCGGCAGCTCTTCCGCACCGACGAGCCGGACTTCTACGAGGTCACGACGCACGTCTACCGCCCGCCCGCCCCGTACCACATCGCGGATCACCAGTTCCTGTGGGACGGGAGTCGCTGGCACCTGTTGTACGTAACCGGCGACATCAGCCGGATCGACGCCTACCGCCGGCACATGGAGGCGGGCCGCCTGGACGAGGCGGCGGCCGAGAGCCCGGAGGTCGGGATCGGCCATGCCAGGGGCGACAGCCTTGGAGCGCTGACCTTCCACCGCAACCTGCTGCTCCCCTCACAGGGCGCGTTCGACAAGGTGACCCGCGGCGTGCCGTATTGCTTCCGCTACGAGGGACGCTGGGGAATGCTCTACGAGGTGCGCGGCGAAGGGGGCGACCACCAGAGCCTGGCGTGGTCGGACGACGTGCAGGCCTGGGCGCAGGATGGGGACAACCCCGCCTTCGGGCTGCCGTCGTGGGGGCCGAACCCGGGAGGAGCGGCGCAGGACGTCTGCGTGCTACGGCGGCCCGGCGGGCTGTACCTGATCTTCTTCAAGTCGAAGGCGGGCGAGGGGCAGGTCGCGGTCGGCCTCAACGCGACGCGCGACTTCCGCACCTTCGTGGAACTCGGCCCGGTGTTCCGCTCGCCGCCAATGCTGCGCGGCACCATCGGCCTGGAGTCGCCGTGCGTGATCGAGCGGGACGGGATGTGGCACCTGTTCTTCACGCTCGGGCCGGGGACGTGGCACGCGGTGAGCGACCGGCCGACCGGGTTCCTGCAGGGCGGCACTTACTGGCGGGTGGGGACCGGCAGCTACCTGCTGGGCCACTTCCACGCCGGCGAGGTGTTCAGCCGCGACGGCCGCTGGTTCCTGTCGACGACGCGCAAGGAGCAGTCGCGTCTGGAGAACCGCCGTCAGGGGCGGCTCTGCTACCGGGGCACCTACGAGGACGAGATCGTCTTGGAGGAAGGGGTGTTCCTGAGCGAAATCGAGTGGGACGGCGATCAGCCGGTACTGGCGAAACCAAGCCTGGCCAAAACCGATCTGGAGGGCATATGAGCGCGGTGGCAACGGGCCTCTGGCACTTCAGCTACACGGTCCGCGACCTGGACCGCAGCATCGACTTCTACTGCCGGCTGATCGGCATGGAGCTCGTCCACCGGCAGCGGGGGGCCAACCCCTACACGGCGCGCCTGGTGGCGTACGCGGACGCGGACATCGACGTGGCGATGCTGCGCATCCCCGACTGTCCGGTGGACGTGAGCGGCCACCACCTGGAGCTGGTGCAGTACCTCCACCCGGCCGGCGCGCCCATCGACACCGCCACCAACCGTCCGGGCGTCGCCCACATGGCGTTCATGGTCGACGACATCCACGCGATGTACGACCGGCTGATCGCCGAGGGGGTGCGCTTCAAGGGCGAACCGGTGGCGATCGAGGAGGGTCGCAACACGGGTGGCTTCGCCGTCTACTTCAACGACTTCGACGGCATCCCGCTGGAGCTGCTGCAGCCCCCGCCGAGCGCGCGGTGAGCTCCCGCCGGCTGCGGACCGCCCTGCTGGCCGCCGGCGTGGCGCTGTGGGCAGCGTCCGCAGCGATCGCCGATCCGTCGGCTCGGGACGAGGTCGCGGCCGCGGCCGCCGCGGCTGACCGGTTCCTGCAGACCCTCGATCCGGTACAGGTTCGCGCCGCCGTGCTGCCGCCGGACAGCCCGCTGATCGTCAACTGGTCGAACCTGCCCGCCGGCATGGCCGGGTTCGAGCGCAACGGCGTGCGCATCGGCGACCTGCAAGACACGCAGCGGGCCGCCCTGCATGACTTCCTGACGACAGCTCTCAGCCGCGCGGGTGCCGAACTGGTATACGGCGTGATCGCCGCGGAGGCCGTGCTGGCCGATGCCTCGCGAGCGTCCCGGCTCGGCTGGCACCCCGACAACTACTGGCTGGCCTTCTTCGGCGAGCCGTCGGCGGCGGGCGACTGGAGCTGGCAGTTCGGCGGCCACCACCTCGCGATCAACGTCGCCGTGACCGGCGGCGTCATGAGCATGTCACCGTCGTTCATCGGCATCGAACCGGCGGCGTTCGTGCTGGACGGGTCGGAGATGGCGCCGCTGCAAGGGTACGCCGCGGGCGGCGTGGCCCTGCTGGTCGCCCTGTCCGGCGAGCAGCGGGACGCCGCGGTCGTGGGCGGCCGGCCGCGGGACCTGTACGCGGGGGCCGGCCGCGACGGTGTGACCCCACCGGTCGAAGGGAGTCGCGTCTCCGGCTGGCCGGCCGAACGGCAGCGGCAGCTCCTCGATCTGATCGGCCTGTGGGTGGAGGTCATGCCGCCGGCGGCGGCTGCGCTCAGGCTGGCGGAGATCGAAGCGGAGCTGCCCGACGTGCGCTTCGCCTGGCACGGACGCACCGACGGGTCCGGCTCCGTCCACTACCGCATCCAGGGCCCGACGCTCCTCATCGAGTTCTCGACCCGAGGCTCGCTCGGCGCCGAGGGCGGCCACTACCACTCGATCTACCGCAACCCCACCAACGAATACGGACGCCACCAATGATTCTGACCACCACTCCCACGATCGAGGGCAAGCGCATACGCGACTACCACGGCATCGTCACGGGAGAGGCGATCATCAGCGCCAATACGCTGAAGGACCTCCTCGGCGGCATTCAGGAGCTCGTCGGCGGCCGCCCCGCGGACTACGAGCCCGAGCTTCGCGACGCGCGCGAGAAGGCCCTGCAGCGCATCGCTGAAGCGGCGGAACAGAAGGGAGGTGACGCGGTCGTCGGCGTCTCCGTCGACTACGAAGCCTTCAGCGACGGCGAGATGATGCTCATGCTGATGGTCACGGCCACCGGGACTGCGGTCTCCACCGACTGAGCCAGGGAGCATCCGCAAGGACCCGCGCGTCAAAGTCGTGCGTCGTACATCGAACCTGAGCCGAGGTTGCCGAATGACCACACAGGATCGCTGGAAGTGGCAGGATTCGGCGTGACAGTGTATGTACACGGTTCGAAGTGATCGGCATGCAAATCCAGGAGGTTGTCGAGGATCAAGCATTGTCGCCCACGCTGATCGCGGGCGCGCTGCGCACGACAAAAGCTGAAATCGCCGACACGCTCGGACTCAGCCGGGACGCGTTGTCGCGGTCCACCGAATCCGCGCACAGAAGACGCAGACCCGCCTCCGGGAGATGGTGGGGATCATTCGCCGCGTCGAGGACTGCGCTGGCTGCTCTGCGCTGGTGGCGTATGCCTGGTTCCGCTCGGAGGCTCTGCCGGGATTCGCCGGGCTCACGCCCGATCGGCTGGTGCGCGAGGGCAAGGCGAGCTACGTCCATGCCCACCTCGATCGAGTCATGGCCGGCGGCTATGCCTGATCGTCTGGGTCTTCAGGATTTCGTGTGGGCGAGACCGAAAGAGGTGCGACCGCGGTGGCCTCGGGCTTATCCTCCGGGAGTCACGGTTCAGCCGTGCGGCGCGTGCCGATGGCGGTGGTGGGCATGACAGAGGAGCCTTAATGCGGAGCTCCGCATTACGATTGTAATGCGGAGTCCGGGATAATGCGGAGTCACGTAGCCGAAGGTCCGATCTGGCAAGGATTTGAGGCGCGAATCGCTCCGCATTATCCCGGCGCCAGGAGCGAGGCGATCAGCTCGTCGGGAGGCTTGAATCGCCCGCGGCGCAGCTCCGGCGGCAGCACCGCTTCGACGGCCTGCAGCTTCTCGGTGGGATCCACGCGCAGGTAGACCTCGGTGGTGCGCACGTCGGCGTGCCCCAGCCACAGCGCCACCTTGCGGATGTCTGCGGTAGCCTGAAGCATGGTGAGCGCGCAGCTATGGCGGAGCTGGTGGGGCGAGATCGAACGTCCCGCCAGCGCGGGGCAGACGGTCACGGCTGCCCGCACGTGCTTGTGCAGGACGTACTCGAATCCGGCGCGGCTCATGGGCCTGTCGGTGGCGTTCAGGAACAGCTCCGGCGCTGAGTGCTCGCCGCGGACGGCGAGCCAGGCCCGCAGGTCGGCGGCGGTTTGTTTCCACAGCGGCAGACAGCGCTCACGGCGGCCCTTGCCGTGGACGCGAAGACTCGCGGTTCCCCGCAGCGACAGATCTGCCACCTGCGCGCTCACCAGCTCGGACACGCGCAGAGCGGCAGCGAAGCACAGATGGAGCATGGCGCGGTCGCGGATGCCGATCCGGGTGGTGATATCCGCGGCGTCCAGAATCGCGTTGATCTCTTCGATGCTCAGGTGGCGAACGAGCGGCTGATCATGGCGCTTGGCGGGGATGGCGAGGATCTGCCTGGCTTGCTCCAGCGCGGCCGGGTGACGGAACTCGACGTAGCGCATGAAGGACTTCACGGCTGCCAGTCGGACGTTGCGGCTGGCCGGGCTGCCACCACGATCCACCTCGAAATGGGTCAGGAAAGCCACGACGAGCGGGGCGTCGAGGTGTTCAAGATGAAGCGCCGACGGTCTGATGCCGAGCCGTTCGGCGGCGAAAGTGAACAACAGGCGGAACGCATAGGCGTAGCTCTCGCAGGTATGCGGGCTGAAGCCGCGCTCCACGGGGAGGTAGGTGCGCAGGAACTCGCAGATCAACGGTGCGATGGGAGTCATGTCAGCCTCCCGGCAACCAGACTCTCGCCCGCCGCGGCGATGTCAGCCATCAAATCCGGGGTCGCCTCCAGGTACCAGTAGGTGTGGACGACGCTGGAGTGGCCGAGATAGGTGGACAGCGCCACCATGTGGCGCGCCACCGATTCGCGCCGAACCGCACAGCGTTGCAGGGATCTGGTGGCGAAGGTGTGGCGCAAATCGACCAGTCGCGGTCGGCGCTGCCGATCAGGTGCGATGCCGGCGAGCCGGACCACTCGCTGGAAGGTGGTGCTGGCCGTCGGCGTCGGGATGCGCCGGTGGTTCGCCGACACGAACAGATGGTCGTCGGCGATGGCGACACGCTGGCGCTCGTGCAGGTACGCCGTCAGTGCCTCGACCGTGCTCGCATGCAGCGGCACCAGGCGGCTCTTGGCGAACTTGGTCTGGCGGATGCGCAGCACCGCGTTGGGGAGCAGGTCGTCGAAGCGCAGGTCCAGCGCCTCGGAGACCCGCAGGCCGGTGGCCGCGATGAGCCCGATCAGCGTCGCATACCCGGTCGGTCGCAGCGCGTAGGAGCGCCGCAGACGGTGCGCCGCGCCCAGCAGTTGGGCGATCTGGTCAGGGGTGTAGATGTAGGGAGGCTGTCGGACCACCCGGACGTGGAACAAGCGCTCCGGGGGCACCTCGTGGGCCGCCTCCTCGGCGTGCAGGAAGCGGGCCAGCAGCACGACGTCGTGAAGTCGAACGTGGCGCGCGTGCGGTGAGGACGCCTGTGCTGCCCACTGCACGGCGGTGGCGGCGCGGATCTGGGTGTCCCCCTGATGCGTGGCGAACCGTGCGAACGCCTGCAGATTGCGCTCGGTGTTACGCAGCTTGAACCCGAGCGTTCGCCGCAGTGCCAGATAGCGCTCTACGTGGCCGCTCAGCATGATCGCACCCCCGGCCACGGCTGGGCGATTTCGCCCAGCAGGTCGAAGTCGACCTTGGCGTAGTGGGCGGTCGTCCTCGGCGAGCGGTGCCTCAGGACGGTGGCCACGCCGTCCAGCGACACCCCCGTGCGCAGCATGGCGGTGGCCGCCGAATGGCGCAGCAGGTGCGCGCCGTGGTTGGGCGCCTTGATTGCTGCCCGACGAAGAGCTGCACCCACGACATCGGACACGGCCTGTCGAGTCATCGGGCGCCGTGGCGCCAGCACCGAGATGAACACCTGTGGGACCGCCAACGGCGGGCGCCCGCGGCGCAGGTAGGTGAGGATGGCCTCGCCGACCTGCTGCGGGAGCGGCAGCCACTGGTGGCTGCGGCCCTTGCCGCAGACGGCGATGCGCCCGTTGTGCCAGTCGATGGCGTCGAAGCTCAGCTCGGCGACCTCGCTGGCGCGCAGCCCCAGGCGGGCCAGCAGGAGGATGACCGCCCGCTCTCTGAGCCCGGCCTCATCCTCGTGGCCGCACGAGTCGATGAGCTTCTGCAGATCCTCAGGTTCAAGGAACCGAGGCGTGGCCGCCAGTTGGTAGGACGCGAAGCGCGGCACCGCGTACCGCAGGCCGTCGCAGCACTGCCCGGTGGCGGCGAGGAACCGCAGGAAGGAGCAGGTGGCCGTCGCGATCAGCTGAGCCGTCTTGACCCTGTGACCGTCAGACCGCGCGATCACGAAGCCGCGAACCGCAGCGGCGCTGTAGTGCGCCGGAACCACTCCCAGAGCCTCGACGAAATCGGCTGCGTAGCGCTCGTAGCGTTCCATGGTGCTGGGTGTCACGCCCCGGTGTTGCAGCATCCACGTCCGAAACTGCTTCAGCAGTGGCCAGCGCTCGCTCGGCGTCAGTGGCTGCTGAGCGACCGCCACGACACCTCGCTCCCTCAGGAACCGGATCAACGCCGCAGCGGCGGCCAGTGCGTTTCGATTGGGACTGCGCTGGTAGCGAACCCGACCGTGCTCGCACAGCTCCGTCCGGCACGCCTCGTATCCGGCCACGAAGTCCCCGTCACAGAACGACCGCTCGGCGAGCCAGTCCGTCCATGAGGCCAAACTGCGCAGCATGAAGCTCCGCGTGTTCGCCCGATAGCCGCGTTCCCGCAGCCAGTCTGCAAAGTCGTCGACGTAGACGCCCGCCGGCCCAGAACGGAGTCGGCGACACGGGTTCGCCAACTTGAGATGGTCTTCAAGCATGGAATGCCTCCTTGCTTGAAGGGGCGGGATAATGCGGAGTCCCGGCTACTGCAGCGACCCGCCAAACCCCGCTAAACCTGACTGAATCCCATCGGATCAGCCGTTCCCAGCCACCTACTCCGCATTATCCCGCGCTCCGCATTAGAGCCTGAGGTTCCGAGCATCGGTGGGGCCGCCCATCGCATACGGCCGAATGTGGTCTATCTCGATCAGGTGTCGCGAGGTGCAACGGAGAGGGCGCCGACGGTGGAGGTGACGGCGGCGCGGGCAGGAGCGTCAAGAGTGGCGGTCTTCATGGAGTAAATGTAATACCGGTTGCGAAATGGAACTCTTCGGCCAGTCCGGGACGGGCGGTTGACTCGCGCGTAGCGGGCGCTGAAGGGGGCGCTGGTCAGCCGAAAGGGCGCTGGAGCTTCCGGGAGGCCGAGAGGGCCCGCAGCGTGCGCTGGCGTGCCACCTCGCAGGCGCACATTGCCGTCAAGACCCTGAGGGCCGATTTCTCGGCTTTTCCGGCATGCTCGCTGCCCGATCCGGTCCTGGAAGAATAGGTAACCGTCGACCTCGATGCCGCCGACCGCATCGACTCGTGGGTCCGGAACCCGTGGATGCCGTGGCAGTGGCCCTACTGACCGTGGGTGTAGCTGTGTTCGCCGGTCAGGATGCAGGCGCGGCTTCACCGCTCACGACGGTCGCGACGGTCCGGAGCATCGAGATTCGCACCGCGTGGCATGTTGTCCACAAGCCGTCTCCCCATTGGGTATACCGCTTGCGTACTGGAGTCTGAAGGCTCGGCCGGCACGACGGCGAGCATTGCCCCGGTCGCGGCGACCGCCTCAGCCGCCGAGGTCGATGCCGTAGTCAGCGGGGTCCATGCCCGAGTCCTCGGCCAGCCCACGCAGGCTAATCAGCACGTCCTCGGGCATCTCGATCCCTTCCAGCAGAGCGCGCTCGCGCTGCTCCCACTCCATCTGGCCGGGAAGGAAGATGCGATGGCCCGGCGCCATCTCCGCGCCGGCGATCTCCTCGCTCATGGCGCCGATGCGCTGGTGGAACTCGGCGGCCGGCATGATCGCGCCCACGTCGATGGCGATGAAGGCGTGCCCCTGGTCGGACGGCTCTGGATCGTCGGATACCCAGCTATGCACGCCGCTCATCATCGCCGATCCGGTGAGCACCGCGGTCAGGATCTCCACGAACACCGCCAGCCCGTAGCCCTTGTGGCCGGCCATCGGGAGCTGCGCCCCCGCCTCCGGAAAGATGGTCGGGTCCGTGGTGGGAACGCCGTCCTCGTCCACCAGCCAGGTGTCCGGGATCGATCGCCCTTCGTTCTTGGCCGCGAATATCTTGGTCGCCGCCACCGCACTGGTGGCCACGTCCAGCATGATCGTACGCTCGGTCCCGGTCGGCGCCGCCCAGGCGATGGGGTTGGTGCCCAGGATGCGGCTCTTGCCGCCCGGCACGGTCATGCACGGTTCCACGTTGCACATGGACATGCCGAACATGCCGTGCTCGGCGATCATGTTGGCGTAGTAGCCGGCGGCGCCGTAGTGGCTGGAGCGGCGCACGCCGACGTAGGCCATGCCGGTCTGGCGCGCCTTGGCGATGGCGATCTCGACCGCCCGGAAGGAGATGGCCGGCGGCATGCCGTCCCGCGCGTCGACGATTGCCCAGGAGGGGCCCTCGGCGACGATCCGCTCCTGCGCGTCGGCCACCAGCCGGCCGCGCCGTGCGTTCTTCATCAGCCCGCGGATCTGCCGCGTGCCATGGGTGAAAGTGCCCCAGGTGTCGGTAGTGACGAACACGCGGGCCGACAACTCCGCGTCCTGCTGGCTCAAGCCCGCGCGCCGCATCGCCTCGATGCAGAACGCCTCCAGCCCCTCGGCTCGAATCTTCACGGCTCCCATCGGTTCATGATCCTCCCGTCTACGCGCATGCTCGGATGGTATGCGTCCATGCCCGCGGAGGGAAACTCCGCCGCGGCGCGTGCCGGGATCAGGCCGGGAGTGCCTCGACCGACCGAATGGGGTACGTTTGGTACAGGATGAGATTGCCGAGCATCGCCGTGCTCCGACGCCCCGCCGACCACGTGCCGCGGGCAGCGGTGCCGGCCGCCGTCATGACCGGCCTGGCGCTGCTGCTGGGGTCCTGCGTCACGGACGTCACGCACAACTGCGTCTGGGGACCGACGGTGGTCAAGGTGCGCTACGAGGTGACGTCCAGCACGGGGTTGGCCGACATCGAGCTGCACAGTGGCGAAACCGACTTCCGGAGCTATCGGCGCGAGCAGACGCCCTGGAGCCTGACCCAGCGGGTTCGCGGGGAGACGTTCGTCCGGCTGCGGGTGCGCAACAGCCGGCCTCTCGGCAACGTCACGGTGGCGATCTACGTGGACGACGTTCTGTGGAAGCGGGCGGCCGGCGTCGGGTCGGGAGCCGTGGAAGCCAGCGGCGTTATCGAGAGCGAGCCCGGCTGGAATTGCGGGACCGGCATGTTCATGCAGACGTACCCGGACAAGCCGGCACAGCCCGCGAAGCCGGCGCAGCCGGGAGTTCCGCAGGAACCAGCCGCCGGCACCGCGACCGGGAGCCCGTGAGCGAACAGGACGCAATCGCCGCGCAGGGGACGGAACCGGTCACGGAGCAGTCCCTGGCCGAGGATCTGCGGGCGCATGGAGTAGGCGAGGGGAACGTCGTCCTGGTCCACTCTTCGCTGAGCGCCCTTGGGTGGGTCTGCGGCGGCCCGGTCGCCGTGATCCGGGCGCTGCTGCAGGCGGTCGGCGCGGACGGGACGCTGGTCATGCCCGCTCACTCGGGGGACCTGTCCGATCCCTCACTGTGGCGGAGTCCGCCGGCGCCTGCCGCGTGGTGGGACACGATCCGGGCCACCATGCCCGCCTTCGCCCCTGCCGTCACGCCGACGCGATGCATCGGCGTCATTCCGGAGCTGTTCCGGAGCTGGCCCGGAGCGGTCCGGAGCGATCATCCGTCCTGCTCGTTCGCGGCGCTCGGCCCGCAGGCCGCAAGGATCGTCGCCGAACAGCGGCTGGAGGACCCGATGGGTGAAGGATCGCCGCTGTCCGCCATCTACGAGCTGGGTGGCCACGTCCTGCTGCTGGGTGTGGGGCGCAAGGTCGGACATCGGAACAACACGATGCTGCACCTTGCCGAGCGGCGTGCGCTCGGCGACGACCAGGAGACGATCCCGGCCGGCGCGCCGATCCTGGTGGACGGCGTCCGAGAGTGGGTGAGCTACCGCGAACCCGACATCGACGAGGACGACTTCGACGAGGCGGGCGCCGCGTTCGAGCGCCAGGAGACGGCCACGCGCACCGGACGTGTCGGCCAGGCCCGCTGCACGCTCCTGCCGGTGCGTCCGCTGGTCGAATTCGCTATCCCGTGGCTCAGGCGCCACCGGGACGACGCGGAATGAGCTTGTCGGAGGCTAAGCCACGGCGAGTTGGGTAACCGGTTTTATCGCTTCGCGGATGCGGCCTACATCCTTCACATCGATTCCAGCGAGCGAGACGCCTCGACTGACGCTCAGGAACTCGTAGGCGAACACACGACCAGCTTGATCGAAGTGCGCGACGCGGGTGTCGTCCAAGCGCTGTCCCCCCGCTTCTCCTCCCTCGGCCGCGCGAAGAGTGAGGAAGATAACGTCTGCCTCGGAGTCGTACCGAAGTTGCACTGCGGGCCTCCTCATGTCGCGACCCAGTAAAGGAACCGATAGCGCGGTCTCGACCATCTGACGGGTGATCCCTTGTTCCATCATGCGTTCTTTGGCGTGATGGCTGTAGCGCAACCGGCTCACGCGTTCCCGGCTGCAAACGCCTCGCGAGTGTAGGTGATGGCGTGGTCCATGACGGCGTAGGGCTCTTCCGGGCCTTCGTATTCGGGGGAGACGGTGCCGTCGTAGCCGAGCTCGCGGAGGCGCTGGACGGCCGCCGGCAGCGGCACGACGCCGTCGCCCAGGTCGACCGCCTTGAACCAGGGACCGTCGCGGGTTCCCTTCCAGGAGGCTCCCGGCAGCTCGGCATCCAGCGGCAACCAGTCCTTGACGTGCACGTGAACGGTGTACGGGAACACGCGGTCGAGCGCCGTGACCGGGTCGTAGCCGGCCATCACGAAGTTGCCGACGTCATAGACGGTCCGCACCTGGTCGCCCAGCCGCTCGCAGGCGTCGATGACCCACTCGGGACCGCCGTAGACGTCGCCCCGGAACCCCAGGTTGGCGACCAGCAGGATCAGGCCGAGCTCGCGCGCCACCGGCAGGCTGTGCTCCACCGCCGCGTACAGCCACTCCCGCAGCTCCTCGGCGGTCAGATCGCTGTCCCAGCCGGGCATCGACGGCAGGATGAGGATGGAGCCGGCGCCCAGGCGGGCGGCGACGCGCAGCCGCTCGTGGAAGCGGTCGGTGCCGGCCGCACGCTCGCCGGCGTCGCGGAAGCCGACGTGGCAGTTGACGTCGCACATCAGCACCTTCATTCCCGTAGCGGCGATGGCGTCCTCGACCCGGAGGACCTCGTCCTCGTCTTCCATCCAGGGGTCGTACAGCTCCAGCGAGGTGATGCCGCGCTCGTGGAACCAATGAATGGCCCTGGCGTTGTCGATCGGCCTGGGGCCGGTGATGGGTCCGAACGAATAGCTGTATCCGACGATCTCCATGCGCCGATCCTACAGCACGGCCACGCGCCGGCGCAGGAAATACGGCCAGTCCCACTCGGCGCCCCAGCCGGGTCCTGCCGGCGGGGAGATGCTGCCGCCGGCGGGGACGGCGGGGTTGAGGAGCCCGATCTCCTTGCCGGCCTCGTCACGCGAGCCGCCGGGGAAGTACTCGTAGTAGCGGGTGTTGCCGATCGCACAGCAGAGGTGTGCGTGCACGATCCCGAACAGGCCGCCCGGACCGTTGAGCTCCACGGTGGTGCCGCGCTCGCGCGCCATGCGGGCGAGCCGCAGGAGCGGCGTCACGCCGTGGCGGGCGTTGCCGCGTAGCGTGTCGACCGCCCCGCTGGTGAGCCACTGCGCGCACAGCTCCCGGTCGTGCATGAGCGTCTCCGGCGCCAGCACGGGCACGGTCAGCTCTTGGCACAGCCGCCTAAGGCCGGCGTGGTCACGGTCGGACAGCGGCTCCTCAAACCACAGGAAGCCGTGCTCCTCCAGCGAGCGGCCGACCCGGAGCGCCTCGGCGTAGGTGTAGCCGTTCTCGGCCGCGTCGTGCATGAGGGCGGTGTCGGGACCCACCGCGCGGCGCACCGCGGCGAACCAGCGGCAGTTCTCGGCGGCGCCGGCCGCGAAGTGGTCCTTGACCGCGGTGAACCCGGCCGCCAGCGCGCGCAGCGAGTCCTCGACCGCTTCTTCGGCGGTGGTGCCGGCGCTGTTGTAGTAGGCGGGGCAGGCCGGGCGCGCGCGGCCGATCAGGTCCGCCACCGGCACGTCGGCCGCCTTGCCGGCGATGTCCCACAGGCAGTTGTCGAAGGCGCCGGCCCAGCCGGGGCGGGTGAAGGCGAACCGCGCCGCCCGGTGCAGCTTGGCGTCCAGCCCCTCGCGGTCGGCGGCATCCTCGTCTACGACCAGCTCGCGGAGCTGCGCCAGCTCCCGCTCGCTCATGACCCGGTAGCGGACGTCTCCGACCGTGCACACGCCTTCCAGCCCGTCGTCGGTGAGGACATGCATGACGTGCACGGGCTCGCTCCGGCGGCCGGCTCCGGTCGCGGCCGCGTGGCGCCGCCACCACGTGGCGCCGCCCGAGCCGTGGCGGGGGTGCCAGCGGGCGGTGCTGCTGTGTCCGACCCGGGCCATGTCGATCAGCGGCGTGACCGTGTCGACCTCGAATGCGGAAATGGTGACGTCGCGAATGCGCATGGGTCCTCTCTGCGGGTCAGTCCCGAAAGGGATCGATCTCGTCCGCCGATGCCATGGCGACGCCGATCGGCTCCAGGACGTGCACGACGCGGATGGTGCCGTCGTGGTGGCGCAGCACCTCCTCGATCCGCTTGTAGCAGTGCGGGGACTCGTCGGTGCCGGCGCCGCGCAGCTCCACGCCGCGCCGGTCCAGCCACTTCTGCATCATCTTCCGGCTGATCTTGCCTTCGGTGAGCTGTATCCGTCGCCCGCGCTTGAACCGCGACTTGCCGGCCGCCTGCGTGCGGGACATGACACGCCCGGCACCGTGGACGGTCGAGCGCAGGGCGAGCTCCGATTCGGGTCCGTCGAGACCTTCGATGATTACCGAGATGTCGCCCATGGTGCCGCCGACGAAGCCGCGCTGGCCGGGGAAGGCCGGGGTCGCCCCTTTGCGCACGATCCACAGGTCCTGCCCGAAGTGGCGCTCCCGCCAGGCGAAGTTGTGGTGGTTGTGCACCTCCTCGACGATGCGGGCGCCGAGCAGGCGGGCGACGCGCGCGCACACCCAGTCGCGGCCGGCGTAGGCGTAGCGCCCCGCCAGATGCATGCAGGCGAGGTATTCCCGCCCCAGGTCGCTGCCCGCGTCCAGCACCACGGGATCGACGTTCATGCCGTCGGTGCCGCCGCCGGCCTTGATGAAATGGGTGGCCAGTTTGTGGCCGAGGCCGCGCGAGCCGAAGTGGACGCCGACCCAGGCGCGGTCCCGCTCGTCGGCGAACAGGTCGACGAAGTGGTTGCCGGAGCCGATCGTGCCGAGTTGCGAGCGCGCCAGGTCGCGGAGCGCGGCCGCATCGGGGATGTCCCAGGCCGGGTCGTCGTCGAACAGCTCGTGGTCGACCGGCTCCGGGTTCTTGCGCCCGATGCCGAACGACAGGGTGCGCCACAGGTCGTCCATGATGGGGCGGATGTTGCGGCGGATCTCCGCGGCGCCGGCGTCCAACAGCACGGCCTTGTTCCCGCACGAGATGTCGTAGCCGACTCCGGATGGGCTGATCCGGTCCGCGTAGGCGACCACCCCGCCGATGGGCACGGCGTAGCCAAGGTGGTGGTCGGCCATGAGCGCCGTCCGCTCGGCCCGCGTGGCGCAGCGGCGCATCTGCTCCACCGCCCCGGCGTCCGGCTCGCCCCAGACCGGGATGCCGTCGAGCATGCGATGCCCCCGACGGGCCGCGTTGCGGTCCTGAGGTGTCATCCTGATGCCGGCCTCGGACGCCAACGTCGCCGGGCCGGCCTAGTTCCGCAAGGCTTCGGAGATTCTCTGCACAGCAATCGTAATGCGGAGCTCCGCATTAAGGCTCTAATGCGGAGCGCGGGATAATGCGGAGTAGGTGGCTGGGAACGGCTGATCCGATGGGATTCAGTCAGGTTTAGCGGGGTTTGGCGGGTCGCTGCAGTAGCCGGGACTCCGCATTATCCCGCCCCTTCAAGCAAGGAGGCATTCCATGCTTGAAGACCATCTCAAGTTGGCGAACCCGTGTCGCCGACTCCGTTCTGGGCCGGCGGGCGTCTACGTCGACGACTTTGCAGACTGGCTGCGGGAACGCGGCTATCGGGCGAACACGCGGAGCTTCATGCTGCGCAGTTTGGCCTCATGGACGGACTGGCTCGCCGAGCGGTCGTTCTGTGACGGGGACTTCGTGGCCGGATACGAGGCGTGCCGGACGGAGCTGTGCGAGCACGGTCGGGTTCGCTACCAGCGCAGTCCCAATCGAAACGCACTGGCCGCCGCTGCGGCGTTGATCCGGTTCCTGAGGGAGCGAGGTGTCGTGGCGGTCGCTCAGCAGCCACTGACGCCGAGCGAGCGCTGGCCACTGCTGAAGCAGTTTCGGACGTGGATGCTGCAACACCGGGGCGTGACACCCAGCACCATGGAACGCTACGAGCGCTACGCAGCCGATTTCGTCGAGGCTCTGGGAGTGGTTCCGGCGCACTACAGCGCCGCTGCGGTTCGCGGCTTCGTGATCGCGCGGTCTGACGGTCACAGGGTCAAGACGGCTCAGCTGATCGCGACGGCCACCTGCTCCTTCCTGCGGTTCCTCGCCGCCACCGGGCAGTGCTGCGACGGCCTGCGGTACGCGGTGCCGCGCTTCGCGTCCTACCAACTGGCGGCCACGCCTCGGTTCCTTGAACCTGAGGATCTGCAGAAGCTCATCGACTCGTGCGGCCACGAGGATGAGGCCGGGCTCAGAGAGCGGGCGGTCATCCTCCTGCTGGCCCGCCTGGGGCTGCGCGCCAGCGAGGTCGCCGAGCTGAGCTTCGACGCCATCGACTGGCACAACGGGCGCATCGCCGTCTGCGGCAAGGGCCGCAGCCACCAGTGGCTGCCGCTCCCGCAGCAGGTCGGCGAGGCCATCCTCACCTACCTGCGCCGCGGGCGCCCGCCGTTGGCGGTCCCACAGGTGTTCATCTCGGTGCTGGCGCCACGGCGCCCGATGACTCGACAGGCCGTGTCCGATGTCGTGGGTGCAGCTCTTCGTCGGGCAGCAATCAAGGCGCCCAACCACGGCGCGCACCTGCTGCGCCATTCGGCGGCCACCGCCATGCTGCGCACGGGGGTGTCGCTGGACGGCGTGGCCACCGTCCTGAGGCACCGCTCGCCGAGGACGACCGCCCACTACGCCAAGGTCGACTTCGACCTGCTGGGCGAAATCGCCCAGCCGTGGCCGGGGGTGCGATCATGCTGAGCGGCCACGTAGAGCGCTATCTGGCACTGCGGCGAACGCTCGGGTTCAAGCTGCGTAACACCGAGCGCAATCTGCAGGCGTTCGCACGGTTCGCCACGCATCAGGGGGACACCCAGATCCGCGCCGCCACCGCCGTGCAGTGGGCAGCACAGGCGTCCTCACCGCACGCGCGCCACGTTCGACTTCACGACGTCGTGCTGCTGGCCCGCTTCCTGCACGCCGAGGAGGCGGCCCACGAGGTGCCCCCGGAGCGCTTGTTCCACGTCCGGGTGGTCCGACAGCCTCCCTACATCTACACCCCTGACCAGATCGCCCAACTGCTGGGCGCGGCGCACCGTCTGCGGCGCTCCTACGCGCTGCGACCGACCGGGTATGCGACGCTGATCGGGCTCATCGCGGCCACCGGCCTGCGGGTCTCCGAGGCGCTGGACCTGCGCTTCGACGACCTGCTCCCCAACGCGGTGCTGCGCATCCGCCAGACCAAGTTCGCCAAGAGCCGCCTGGTGCCGCTGCATGCGAGCACGGTCGAGGCACTGACGGCGTACCTGCACGAGCGCCAGCGTGTCGCCATCGCCGACGACCATCTGTTCGTGTCGGCGAACCACCGGCGCATCCCGACGCCGACGGCCAGCACCACCTTCCAGCGAGTGGTCCGGCTCGCCGGCATCGCACCTGATCGGCAGCGCCGACCGCGACTGGTCGATTTGCGCCACACCTTCGCCACCAGATCCCTGCAACGCTGTGCGGTTCGGCGCGAATCGGTGGCGCGCCACATGGTGGCGCTGTCCACCTATCTCGGCCACTCCAGCGTCGTCCACACCTACTGGTACCTGGAGGCGACCCCGGATTTGATGGCTGACATCGCCGCGGCGGGCGAGAGTCTGGTTGCCGGGAGGCTGACATGACTCCCATCGCACCGTTGATCTGCGAGTTCCTGCGCACCTACCTCCCCGTGGAGCGCGGCTTCAGCCCGCATACCTGCGAGAGCTACGCCTATGCGTTCCGCCTGTTGTTCACTTTCGCCGCCGAACGGCTCGGCATCAGACCGTCGGCGCTTCATCTTGAACACCTCGACGCCCCGCTCGTCGTGGCTTTCCTGACCCATTTCGAGGTGGATCGTGGTGGCAGCCCGGCCAGCCGCAACGTCCGACTGGCAGCCGTGAAGTCCTTCATGCGCTACGTCGAGTTCCGTCACCCGGCCGCGCTGGAGCAAGCCAGGCAGATCCTCGCCATCCCCGCCAAGCGCCATGATCAGCCGCTCGTTCGCCACCTGAGCATCGAAGAGATCAACGCGATTCTGGACGCCGCGGATATCACCACCCGGATCGGCATCCGCGACCGCGCCATGCTCCATCTGTGCTTCGCTGCCGCTCTGCGCGTGTCCGAGCTGGTGAGCGCGCAGGTGGCAGATCTGTCGCTGCGGGGAACCGCGAGTCTTCGCGTCCACGGCAAGGGCCGCCGTGAGCGCTGTCTGCCGCTGTGGAAACAAACCGCCGCCGACCTGCGGGCCTGGCTCGCCGTCCGCGGCGAGCACTCAGCGCCGGAGCTGTTCCTGAACGCCACCGACAGGCCCATGAGCCGCGCCGGATTCGAGTACGTCCTGCACAAGCACGTGCGGGCAGCCGTGACCGTCTGCCCCGCGCTGGCGGGACGTTCGATCTCGCCCCACCAGCTCCGCCATAGCTGCGCGCTCACCATGCTTCAGGCTACCGCAGACATCCGCAAGGTGGCGCTGTGGCTGGGGCACGCCGACGTGCGCACCACCGAGGTCTACCTGCGCGTGGATCCCACCGAGAAGCTGCAGGCCGTCGAAGCGGTGCTGCCGCCGGAGCTGCGCCGCGGGCGATTCAAGCCTCCCGACGAGCTGATCGCCTCGCTCCTGGCGCCGGGATAATGCGGAGCGATTCGCGCCTCAAATCCTTGCCAGATCGGACCTTCGGCTACGTGACTCCGCATTATCCCGGACTCCGCATTACATCCACGTCTTCGAACATCGACGCGTGGCCTCCGTCCTGGATGGGGATAACCGTGGCGCCTGCGGATTCCAGGAACCCGACCTCGTCTTCGGTCAGCCGCCCGACTGTGTCGTCCAGCGTTCCATACACATAGATGACTTTCTGCAGATCGGTTTCGGCGAGCCGCTCCGTATAGCGGTCGTGTCCCGTGGCGCCGGCGATTCGCATCTCCATCAGTGCCTGATCGCGGTTCCGTTCGGTGGGCGGCAAGAAAAACGGAACCTGAATCGGCGTAACGCCGTCCTGAAAGAGGTACGGCATTCCCATCAGGGATCCGTTGACGACCTCCTCCGGCATGTCCAGCCGGCCGGCCATGATCAGATACCGGTCTGCCGCTTCCGGACCATGGTGCGACAGGTAGCGGGCCATGAGGAACGCCCCATAGGAGTGTCCAATGACGACCACGCGCTTGTCTTGAGCCCGGAAGTGCTCGATCGCCCGATGCAGGATCTCGACGCTCACGTCCACCTCTGCCTGCAGCTCCGCTAGCGTGAACTCCTCATGGCGGGGGGCCAGCTCGTGATTGAGGGTAAGGGTCTGGTGCATGTGAACGAACTGTATGTCCTAGTAATCACTATAGTTGTGGAAATAGTCGGACGTGTTCGGGTCGAGGAAGTGCAGGGGCCCGCCCTGTTCGAAGATCCACACCGTGTCGGAGGCCGCGTTCCCAGACAGCTCGAACAGCTCGGCGATGTCCTCCGGAATCGCCGTTGGCTGGTAGGTCGGCTCGGGGATGAAGCCTCTGCCGCAACCGGCGACGAGAGCCGCCGCCACGAGGAGCGCGATGAATCGACCGTGCGAGATTCGTTGTCCGTGCCGCATGCTGTCCTCCATCGATGTCGGGAAGGTTCCGTCCCCGGCCGGTGAAGTCAAACCCGGACGCTTCGTCGGCACGACTGTGCGGGCAGCCGGGATAGGCTAATTTCGGTCTCGGAAAAGAGTGCGTTCGTTGAGCGGCTGCACGGGCCGATAGTTGCCGCCGTAGAGCGCCGAGAACGTCTCGATCTGGGCCGGCGACAGGGTCACTGGGGTGGTCATGACGACCCAGGACACGCCCTCGGTGCAAGGCGGCGTGGTCAGCGATCCCGCGTAGCGCCAGGTATCGCGGCGTTCCGGCAGCAGGGCGGACACATCCACCGTGTCGGGGAACGCTGTCGCCGTGCCCGGCTCGGCAGGCAGCAGATTCCAGATGGGGGCGAGCGCTTCGTTGGCCGCGCCTTCGCGGTACAGGATCCCGATCACGGCCAACGCGCCGTCTTCGCTGCGGTGAACAAGGTGAAGTTCCAGCGGGAACCGGACGCCGGCCACGGTGTGCTCGCTGCCGCGGTGGAAGTGGAACTGCAATAGCTCGTAGCGAATGTCGTCAATGATGATGCCGCTGCCTGGGGCGACGTTCACCTGGATGGTGTGGCCGGTGTTGACGATCTCAGCTCCACTCGGGTTGTAGTCGAGCTTGATGGGAGGCTGCGTGACGGATTGCGCGCCGGTGAGGTCGATCGGCGACTGTTCGGAACCAGCGGCACAGGTGGCGAACGCCAGATCGAGCGAGCCCCAGTGCGCCGGACCGGTGTCGCCTCCGTAGCCCCACTTGACGTGCGGGACATCGGCCCCCCACAGCGTGCTGACGCCGATAAGGCCGGCGAGCAGGAGTCCGGCCGCCAACGCGGCGGAGACGAGGATGCCGACGAGCGGCTCCCAGATCTTTTTCACGACAGCCGGTCTCCGGGGGCGCCGTAGCGGGCGCGGTTGCCCGGCGTGGACTGCGGCCAGGAGGGGCCGGCGGCGGGCTGGAAGTCCTGGGCCCGGCCGCACAGCCACAGGAACATGCGGGCGTTGTCGTGCGCGGCGCGCACCTGCTCCCCGAACCGGGGCGCGGTCGAGGTGTAGTCGGCCGCCTTGACGTCGAACTCCGGCTCCCGTACCCAGTCATGCTGTGGAGGCTTGGTGCGCCACGCCGAGCTGGTCACCATGTAGCGCACGCCGTCCCAGGTGGCGCGCGCCCGCCGGTGCCACAGCGAGTAGGCGGTGACGTAGATCGAGCCGGCCGGCGCGACCGCTTTCCAGGTGCCGCCGATCTCGCCGTAGTGGGCCATGAAGCGCACCTGGTTGTAGACGTGGTGTGAGCCCGGCACGAACTCGGTCGGCCCCGATTCCAGGGGCGAGTCGGCCGGGTAGTAGAACCACTTCAGCACGTCCAGCTCCGGGCCGAAGCGGGACCCGCCGTCGATGTGCCACTGGTTCGCCTCGGCCGGCCCGACCCCCTTGAAGTAGGTCAGCCAAGTCGGCTCCACGTAATCTGAGCCCAGTAGAGAGCGCATGGCGCCGGCGCCCTCCGGGTTGCGGACCACGCCCTCGAAGAACCACTCCTCTTCGAGCAGCTCCTGCAGCTCGGCCGGCCCGTCGCCGGCGTGATGGTCATCCAGCCAGCGGCGGCAGCGGGCGTTGATCTCCTCCGGGACGACCCCTTCGAGCATCAGGTGCCCGTACTTGCAGAACTCCAGGACCTGCGAGTCGGCCAGTGTGGGCGCGCAGTCGTAGGTGCTGTGGTCCATGGTCAGTGCACGTGGTACGCGTCGAGCAGCTCCTGCAGCGACACGTCCTGGCGCTCCAGCAGCTCGAACAGCGGGGCCTCCACGTCCAGCACCGCCTGCGCCTGCTCAGGGACGCGATCGGCGATCTCGGCGGGCACGGTCAGCAGCCCGCTCTCGTCTCCGTGCAGCAGGTCGCCCGGATTGATCGTGAGCCCGCAGATCTCCACGGGCACGTCGAAGTCGATGATCGCCGGAATGCCGTGCGAGACGACCAGCCCGGCGGCGAAGAGCTGGAAGCCCCTCACGCGCCGCTCGATCCCGGCGCGGTCGCGCACGCCGCCGTCGGTGACCATCCCGGCCGCGCCCAGGTGCTGCAACGCCCGCGCGGTCATGTCCCCGCCGAAGCACGAGCGCAGCCGGTCCTGGCCGACGTGCTTGACGACGTACACGCTCGGCTGCGGCGCGGCGGCGATCCGTTCGAACAGCTCGGTGAGCCGGTCCGGGCGCGGATCGGCCGGCGTGGTGGTGTCCGCGATCGCCGTGAACGCGTGGCCGACCAGCGGCGGCCGCTGCGGGAACAGGCACTTCAGGTCCAGGTTCGCGTAGCCGGCGGTGCGGTCGCGCACCGCGAACCGCTCGACCGCGTTCATGACCGTGGGGCTGTCGAACCCGCGCAGCGCCTCGATCGTCCGTTCGCTCACCATTACAGCCATGGGCGATTCCTCCGTAATCGGCGCGGGCCGAGCGCGGGATGTCATCCCTTCCCGGCCCCGACCGGGGAACTCTACGTCTTGATGTGCCGGCGGAACCAGTCGGCGAGCGCGGCTTCGTCAATGCCGCCGGCAGCGACGCCTTCCATGGTCCTGATCGCATCCGGCGGGTCGAAGGCGAGGCTCAGGCCGTTGTCCGCCAGGAACAGGCGCGCGACGACCCAGGCGGTACGCTTGTTGCCGTCGAGGAAGCCGTGGTTTTTTGCGAGGCCGTACGCGTACGCCGCTGCCAGCGCAGCCGCATCGGGCGCGCCGTAGCCGGCCAGGTTCAACGGGCGGGCCAGAGCGGACTCGATCGCTCCCGCGTCGCGGACTCCGTCCATCCCGCCATGCTCGGCGAGTTGACGGTCATGGACGGCGAACACGACGCCCGGCTGAACCCAGCGCCACGCGCCAGGCTCATCGGAGCTCACTTTGCCAGCGCTCGCAACACCTCTCGGTCGTCGTGCATGATGTCCTCCGCGAGCGCCATCTGGCGCTCGAAGTCGGGATCGTAGGCGGTGATCCTGAAGCCGCCGTCCGGAGCTTCGGTCAGAAAGAGCGTGTCTCCCTTGCGCACCCGCAACTGCGCCAGCGCCGCCTTGCTGAGGATGATGCCGGAGGAAGAGCCGACGGTCGTCACCTTGAAAGAGAGCATGGCACGTCCGCTAATATAATCGCGATTATATGACGGGCCGGTCAACCGAGCCTGGAAGCGTGTTCCGCCGCCTCTCCCGGTTGTCCTCGCCGGGTGCGCGTGCGAGCCTCACGCCCATGTCCCAGGCTCGACCGAACGATCCGCACGCGGGCGCCGGCGACATGCGCCTGCCCGAACCGCTGCGCGAAGGCGTGCTGCGCCACCTGGATCATCTGCGCTCCCGGTACGAGGCGCGGGGGTGGGGCGGCCGCACCGGATTCGGCAGCCGCCCGGCCGTGCTGGTCATCGACCTGGCCCGGTTCTGGACGGAGCCGGCGTACCAGATGGGAAGCGAGATGGATCCCGTGGTCGAATCGACCGTCCGCATCGTGGACGAGGCTCGCGCCCGCTCGGTGCCGGTGTTCTTCTCCACGGCCGCCTGGGACCCTGCCGATCCTCACGGTCCGCAGAAGCGCAAGCTCACCCTGCGCGTCGACCCCGACGACCTGTCCGTGTTCGACATCGATTCCCGGCTCGCGCCCAGGCCGAACGAGAAGGTATTCCGCAAGAGCTACGCCTCCTGCTTCAAGGGCACCAACCTGCACGAGATGCTGGCCGCGCTGCGCATCGACACGCTCATCATCACCGGCGTCAGCACCAGCCATTGCGTGTACGCGACCTGCCGGGACGGCGCCGACAGCTACCACCTGATCGTCGCCCGGCAGGCGGTGGGAGACCGCTGCGAGCTGTTCCACGAGGTGAACCTCATGGACATCGACCTGGAGCTCGGCGACGTGATGTCGGTCGACGAGGTGCTCGACGGGCTGCGCGCGGTGACGGGCGGCTCAGCCGGCTGAGAGCACGCCGTCGACCATCGCGGCGGCATGGCCGAGGTGGTTCGCCGGGTCGAGCAGCCGGTCCAGCTCGTCCGCGTCCAGGTGGCGGCGGATGCGCGCGTCGGCTCGCATGGCGTCGCCGGCATCGCGCCCGCTCTCGTAGGCGTCCATGGTGATCTCGTGCACCAGCGCGTGCGCGCGCTGCCGGCCGATCGAACGGCCCAGCCGGATCATGACCGCCTCGGAGCAGATCGCTCCGGCGGACCGGTGCAGGTTCTCCCGCATGCGCCCGGCGTTCACGGTCAGCCCTGACAGCACGCGCGCGGTGAGCTGCAGGCATCCGGCCGCCGCGCCGGTCAGGTCCGGCACGTAGCGCCACTCCGCCTGCCACGGCCCCATGTCGCGCTCGTGCTCGTGCAGGAGGCCGGTGAACGCCTGACCCACGCCGCCGGTCACGAGCTGGCACAGCGCCATCACCGCTTCGCTGAGCATGGGGTTGCGCTTGTGCGGCATGGTCGAGCTGCCGGTCTTGCCGGTCTCGTGCGGCTCTGCCAGCTCGCCCACCTCGTCCTTCTGCAACGCGATCACCTCGCGCGCGATCTTCCCGCAGGTGCCGGCCAGGAACGCCAGCGCCGCGCACCACTCGGCAATCCGGTCGCGGGCGGTGTGCCACGCCACGGGCGGGTCGCCAAGCCCCAGTCGCTCCATCATCCGCCGCCGCACCTCCGGGCCGTGCTCGGGCATGGTCGCCAGCGTGCCGGCGGCCCCGCCGAGCTGGCCGGTCAGCACGCGCGGCAGGCACTGCTTGAAGCGGTCGCGGTTGCGCCGCCACTCGTCGAGCCACACCGCCACCTTCAGCCCGAAGGTGATCGGCACGGCGTGCTGCCCGTGCGTGCGGCCGGCCATCGGCGTGTCGCGGTGCGCGCGCGCCAGCTCGGACAGCGCCGACTCGACCGCCGCGGCCGCCCCATCGACGACGGGAGCGGCATCGCGGAGCTGCAGGACGGAGGCGGTGTCCATGATGTCCTGGGTGGTGGCTCCCCAGTGGACGTAACCGCCGGCGTCGGCGCCCGCCGCGCGGCCCAGCGCTTCGACCACCGGCACCAGGGGGTGCACGCGTCGTGCGATCTCGTCGCCCAGTTCGCGCTGATCGAAGCGGTCGGCGCGCGCGCAGCGCTCGATTCCGCGGGCCGCATCCTCCGGGATCAGCCCCACCCGCGCCTGTGCGTGCGCCAGCGCCGCTTCCGCGTCCAGCCAGCGCTGCAGCAGCCCGTCGCCGGAGAAGATGCTCCGCAGGCGCGCGCCGCCGTGCAGATGGCCGTAGTAGAGGGCGTCGAGCAGGCCGGCGCTCCGGCCGCTGGCGTCGGCCGTCACGCGGGCAGGCTCACGATCCCGAGGGGGTCAGCACCAGCACCCAGTCGTGGAAGGCCGGCGTCTGCGGCATCGCCCAGCGGTCCCCGGCATCGCCACGGACCTCGCCCAGGTCATGCGCCTCACCGGTGGACGGGTCGATCAACTCCGCGCGGTACGTCCGGCCCGGCTCCAGCTCGCACGCGGCCACCGGCTTCATCACCTCGCACGGCACATAGATCACCCGCACCCCGGCGTCGATGCCGGCGGCGTAGGGCTGGTGACGGTCCTCCGCGTCCTGCGCGGGATCGACCCACTCCGGGTGCGGCTCGAAGCGCCACCACGGAAAGCGCTCCAGGATCCGCTTGCCGACGCCGACCTGCGTGGATCCCGGGAACGACATCGCCTCGTCCCACGGGCGTCCGCCCCAAGTCGTGCCGTGCGGCGATGCGCCGTACGGGCGGTCGCTGCGGTCCACCTGCCAGATGCCGTTGGCGCCGTAGCTGTAGCCGGCCGCGCCCACCAGCATGGTGGACCAGAACTGGAACCGCTGGATGTCGTCGCGGTTGGTGCCGCGGATCATCTCGTAGTTGCCCTCGCTGTCCAGCACCGGCATGCGCGGCTCGGCCGCCAGCGCCTTCTCCATCATGTCGACCGCCTGCGCGGTGGCCGGATAGCCGTTGTGGCCGGTCTGCAGCCAGTGCAGGTCCATGGTGGACGGATCGTCGACCTGGTCAGTGCCGACGCGGGTCGGGTGGATGGTCAGCAGCCGGCCGTGCCCGTCGGTCGCCTTGATGTAGCGCGACATGTCGGACCAGACCGCGCGCCGGTCGGCCGGCAGCCACGGCTCGCCGCGGTAGATCCTGCGCTTCATCTCCCGGTTGGCTTCGCTCGTGTAGAACGGCATCAGCGCCTCGCCGGCCACGCACCAGGCGACCGGGTACGCGCCCCAGCGGGCGATCAGGTTGCGCCAGTGCGCCTTGAGGACATCGGCGCCGGCCACGTCCAGGAAGTACCCCCAGAAGCCGACCACGCACGGCACCATGCCGCAGCGCACCAAGTGGGCGATGCGCACGTCGGCGGCGTCGAAGTACGCCGGGTTGATCGTGGCGAAGTCCTCCGCCCAAGGGAAGCCGCCGTCGCCGGCGCCGCGCTCGTCGAAGGGATCCATGTCGGGGTACAGCCCGGCCACCAGGTGGATGACGTTGAATCCCTTGGCGGAGCGGTCCGCGGCCAGCTCGCGCACGTCGTCCGGCCACCGCAGCCGCCGGCATAGCCCCATCCACCAGGTATCGCCCAGCCACAGGAACGGGGTGCCGTCGGCATGCTCCAGGTGGCGGCGGTCGGCCGCAACCCGGATCGGGCCGTACCGGAGCAGCGGATTGGGCTCGTCTTCGCCCGCGGTGACTTCGAGCTCGCCGGCAAGTCCGTGCAGGCCGGCATCGCCCGCGTCCGAGCACCGCGTGCGCCAGCGGTGCGTGCCCGGCGTGGGAGAGGCATAGCGCGCTCCCCACGCGGAGCCCCCCGCCCAGAAGGCCGGAACCACCCGCTCGTGCCCGTCCGGGCCGGTGACCATCAGGTCGAGGGTGATCTCGTTGAACGGGTCGGCGCGCTCGACGTCGGACCGGAAGCTCCACTCGGCGACGTGGTTGGCGCGGCAGCGGTTCTGGTAGGGGGCCATGTCCGCGAGTATACCGGTCCTTCCATCGGCGAAGAGCGGCGAATACACTGCCGGGACTTATGGCCACGGCGGAACGGGACGCGACCTACACGATGGGGCGGAGCGAAGGCGAGACCGAGCGCCTGATCGAGCAGGCACACCTGTACGAGAAGATGACGCTGCGGATGCTGCGCGACGCGGGTGTCGGCGACGGTATGAAGGTGCTCGACGTCGGCAGCGGTGCCGGCGACGTGGCCTTCGCGGCGGCGCAGCTGGTCGGACCCGACGGCTCCGTGACCGGGGTGGACGTAAACCCGGAGATCCTGGACACCGCGCGGGCACGGGCGGAGCAGGCCGGCCACGCCCAGGTCGAGTTCATCGCGGGTGATGCACGCACTCTGGATCTCCCGGACGACTTCGACGCCGTGACCGGTCGCCTGGTGCTGATGTACCTGGGCGATCCCGCGGAGGCGCTCAGCGGGTTCGCCGCGCATGTGCGCGCGGGCGGCATCGTCGCCTTTCAGGAGGCCGAGATGACGCTGTACGAGACCATCGCGCATCCGGAGACGCCGGTCGTCAACAAGCTCGTGGAATGGGGACTGGAGGTGTTCCGCCGTTCGGGGGCCAACATCGGCATGGGGCTGGAGCTGCAGGGCGCCTTCGTGGAGGCGGGCCTGCCGTCGCCGGTGGCCAATCTGGAGGCACCGGCCGGTGGGGGACCGGACTGGGCCGGCTACCAGTACCTGCAACAGGGCTTCGCCAGCCTGCTCCCGCTGATCGAGTCCTTCGGCATCGCCACCGCTGAGGAGGTGGCCGTGGAGACCTTGGCCGAGCGGCTGCGCCGGGAGGCCGCCGCGTCGGGGCGGCTGATCGTGCTGCCGCCGCATGTCACCGCGTACGCCCGCGTACCGGCGTAGGGGGAGTACGACCGATGGAGATCCGCAAGCGGCTGCTGCTCACCGGCGGCGCGACCGGCATTGGCCGCGCCATCGCCATCGCCTGTGCGCCGCCGGCTGCGGTGGTCGTGGCCGACGTCAACGTCGAGGATGCCGAACGCACGGTCGAGTCGGTTCGTGCGTCGGGCGGCACCGCCCACTTCGTGCGCTGCGACGTCACCAGCGAGGAAGAGGTGCGCGCGCTGACTCGGACCACGGAGGAGCTGATCGGCGGCATCGACGCTCTGGTCACCGCCGCCGGCGTGCTGCAGGCGGCGGCCGTGCCGGTCGAAGAGATCGACCCGGCCGACTGGACGCGCACGGTGGAAGTGAACGTCTACGGCTCGTTCTTCTGCGTCAAGCACGCGCTGCCCGCGCTGCGTGCGTCGCACTCTGGGGTGGTGATCCTGCTCGGGTCGGGGGCCGGGATCGCTTCCGGCAGCTCATCGGTGCCCTACGCGACCAGCAAGGGAGGCGTCTACGGACTGTCGAAGGCACTGACCCCGCGGCTGGCGGAGGACGGCATCAGGCTCAACCTGCTGATGCCGGGCAGCGTCGACACCCCGCTCAAGCGCCGCGCCGAGGAGGCGATGGACGCCAGCGGCAAACCGCGCAACCAGGTCCTGGCGGACCCGGCCGGAGTGGCCAAGGTGGCGCGGTTCCTGCTGTCCGACGAGGGGGACTACGTCCGTGGCGAGGTAATGACGCGCTGACGATCTCCGCCGGCCTGGCCTGCAGGTACGGGATGCCTACATGTACGGGATGATGGCGGTGGCCAGCGAAGTCTCGATCTCCCAGATCGCGGTGGATACCGCCTGACCGATCAGGTCGAGCTTGCGCACCTGCTGGATGCGTTCGGACGCACGCTCGAGCTCGCGCGGGGACAACAGCTTCTTGAAGATCCCGCAGGCGTTGGCCAGGCAGATGATCACGATGTCGCGCGGCTCGGGGATCTCGTCGCTGAACAGCACGCCCATGATCCGCTGCTTCACTTCCCGCTCGGCCTTGCCGCCGATCAGCGGGTAGCGCCGCGACCGGAACACCCACAGGAACCGGTCTTCCTTGCGCTCCAGGATTCCGCGCTCCACGAGCCGGTCGAGGGCGGTCTCACGAATGTCGTCGGAGAGGTCGCCGATCCGTTCGACCCAGTACCGGGCGTCGTGCCGCTGCCCGGCGTGCTTGATGGCCGCGAGAGTGGGATCGAACATCTGGTCCTCCAGCGGCGTGGAGTCCAGCAGCACGAGCTCGTTCAGGTCGGTGTCGATCCGGTCGAGCAACGCCAGGTCCATCAGCACGGCGCCGGAAAGGGCATACCGTATCGTCGACCCTGACAGGTGCTCGAAGCGCCCACTCTGGTCGTCCAGGAGGAGCAGCATGATCTCCTCCGCGAAGGTCAGCGAGGTGCTCTGT
Source organism: Spirochaetia bacterium (assembly GCA_965208175.1). Taxonomy (GTDB): domain Bacteria; phylum Spirochaetota; class Spirochaetia; order SZUA-6; family Bin103; genus CATQHW01. Next base: position 825,960 of record CBDBOG010000004.1, read on the forward strand.
TCTTGCGCCATGTTCGATCCATCCTATTTGGGAGAACGCACCTTACCACAAGCTTGTGCCGGAGTCTGCGGAATCGGCGGCGTGGCTGTTGCGGGGTCGGGCGCATGGGTACGGTCGCAGCTCAGGAGAGCAGGGCGAACAGTGTCGTCAGTGACGTGACGACGGCGAACCCGACGCCGATCATCCAGGTCAACGTCCTGAAGCGGCTGTCGGTGTGCGCGTTCGATTCTTCCCGACTCAATACGGGCTGTCTCTGGTGGTGATTGGGCACCAGCGGGACACCGCCAGGTAGTCGAGCAGCCGCTCGGTGGCGCCGGGGGTGCCGATGAAGCGGAGCGCCTCGGCGGCAGCACCGCGCACGTAGCGAGCGGAATCGTGGAGCGTCTCTGCCAAGCGAGCGACCGCACGATCCGTGCCGCGGGTGAGGAAGCCGAGCGCCTCCGCCGCGTGCTCGCGGACGTGCTCGTCCCGGTCCTGCAGGGCGTCTTCCAGCACGGGCACCGAACCGCCGGCGCCGACCAGGCCGAGAGCTCGCGCCGCCCGTTGCCGGACCTCGCCGTCGTCGTCGGCGAGGCGTCCCTCCAGGCCGGCCGCTGCGTCGATCGCGCCGGGACCGATCTCGCCAAGAGCAGCGGCGGCAATCCGGCGCACCTCCGAGCGCTCGTCGTCGAGGGCCGCATGCAGCACGTCAACCGCGGCGGCTCCGGCCGCGGCCAGGCCAGTGGCGGACGCATGGCGCGCGACGTCGTCCTTCCCGGTAAGCGCCGCGGCCAGAGCCGGCAGGCCGTTGCCGTTCAAGGCCAGCCGATAGGCGGCCTGCAGACGTTCGTTCTCACGGTCGTCGTGCAGCCGTGCGGCGAGCGCCGGCGTGCCCCCGTTGCCGGGGCGCGGCGCCTCACCGTGGCTGTGCCACGCCCACATCGCCTGCCGGATCGGGTCCGGCGCGCCCCAGTTTCGGTCCGCGCAGCGCCAGGCCGGGCCGGCCGGCTCGGCGGTACGCCGGAACAGGAACTTGAGCATGAAGCGGTTGCGCTCGCACTCGTTCAGGGTGGACTGATGCCAGATGTTGTGGTGGACGATGACGAACGTGCCGGCGTCCCCGGCGAGCTTGCTCATGGGGATCCCGTCCGGCCGCTCGGCGTGAAACTGGCTGCCCGGCAGGACGCCGGTCGGCCCCAGCTCGGGCGGCGTGTCCTGGGGGTAGTAGAACATCAGCGCCCAGCGGTCGCGGTGAAAGAAGTCCTGCGGGCTGTCGGTGTGGATGCGGGTTGGCTGCCGGCCCGGCGGGTTCACGTGGCAGTAGCGGTGCGCGTGCATGGTGTAGCCGGGCCCCAGGATGCTGGCGAGGGCTCCGGTCACGTGCGGATCCTCCAGGATCAGCGCGATCTCGGGGATGCGCGGCAGGAGGTTGTTGCCGGGATTGCCCTCGGCGGCGATCACCTGCTCCAGCGTCGCGCACAGCTCGTCGTGGTACGGGCGCGCCAGCGCGGACTGCAGCGTGACGTAGCCCCGGTCGATGAAGTGCTGCATCCGGGCGTCGTCGAGCAGGATCGGTTCCGCGGACTCGCTCATGATGCCGCTCACCATCGTCCTCCACCCTTCAGGTGGTCGGATGCTCCCAGCGCGGCGTCATGCCGTCCAGCTCGTGCTGGCGGACGTGAATCTGCGGCATGCGCGAGCCGCGGTGGGTGAACACCACCATGCTGTGGATCCAGTAGCAGGGGTCGCCGCCGGGCGGGGCGTGGTTGAACTGCCGGTGGTAGACGTACAGCGGCTTGAAGCCGACCGCGCGCGGCGGCACGACCACCGTCTGCACGTCGGTGTTGTCCGGGTTGGCGATCACCATCGATCCGGGGCCGGACACCACGTAGAAGCCCTCGACGCGGTTGTCGTGCTGGTGGATCTCGTTGCCCTCGCCGGCCTGGAAGATCGCCGGGTAGTGGTGGGGGTAGGCCGGGAACGGCTCGTGCGAGATCGTCACCACGGTGAGCATCTCGGCACCCGGGTCGTTGATCCACTGGTGCCGCGTCCCCTCGGTGATCACCACCTCCAGCCCCGGCTGCAGCGGGATGTCCATCTGCCGCCCTGGCGGCTTGTCCAGCCAGACGCGCAGCGTGCCGGTCCCTGCGGTCACGTGCACGGCCTCGCTGTCGGCCTCCAGCCGGTCACTGCTCGCTCCCGGCGCGATGATCCGTTCGCCCACCGTGAAGCGCTCGTCGCCGGTGGTCTGTTCACACAGCAGCTTCACGAACCGGCCGTACGGCAGATCCTCGACGATTCCGTCCTCCTGGGTGACGACGATCTTGCCGGTGTAGGCCGGGTCCCGCCGCGGCAGAGGCACATAGGGCACGCGTCCCTGCCCCGGCCAGATCGGTAACGACGACATCGGCACACCTCCTCGGTCGCGCTCGCCGCGCCGTTTGCATTGTACCGTAGGGACCATGCTTCTGGGTGCCGCGGGCTATCACGCGGGCGACTTTCGCGCCCTGACCGACGAAACCGCCGCCGCCGCCGCGGCGTTGGGGCTGCGTGCGCTGAACGCGCGCACGGACGACCCGGACTCCGTGACACCGGGGGAGGCGGCCCGCTTCCGGGAGATCCTGGACCGCCACGGCATTGCCGCCGGCCAGACCGCCGGCAACTACGGCGGCGGCCTGGTCAGCGAGGACGGCGCCGAGCGGGAGCGCACGGTGCGGTTCGTTCAGGAGATGTGCCGGCTGACGCGGCTGCTCGGCTCTCCGACCACCTACCTGCGGCCGGGCAGCCTGAACCCGCGTGGCGCCTGGCTGCCGCATCCGCGCAACCGGTCGCGGGAGGTGTTCGACCGGCTGGTGGACAGCGCCCGGCAGGTGTGCGCGGTGGCCGAGGGCGAGGGGGTGCTGGTGGCGGTAGAGGGCGGCGTGGTGTCCCCGCTGTACTCGCCTGAGCGGATCGAGGCGTTCATCACGGCGGTCGACTCGCCCGCGCTCGGCTTCAACCAGGACCCGGTCAACCTGATCGGCAGCCTGGAACAGGCCTACGACACCGGCGCGCTGATCGCCGACAGCTTCGACCGCCTGGGACGCTGGACGGTCAGCGCGCACGTCAAGGACTTCACGCTGGTGGAGGCGTTGCTGCCACATTTCGAGGAGGCCGAGATCGGCGTGGGCATGCTGGACCAGGCGGCCTACCTGACCCGGCTGCAGGCGTCCCGGCCGGGCGTCCACGCCTACATCGAGCACCTTCCCGCCGACCGGTTTGCCGCCGCGGTGGCCGCGGTGACGGCGATCTCGCGCTCGGCCGGCATCGACTGGGACTGACGGGACTGCGTCCATGGCCGACGGCGAGGGGCGGGGCAGGTATCTCGGGGCGTATGCGCTGTGCCGTGACCCGTCGGGCCGGCTGCTCCTGGCCCGCCTGGGTCCCGGTCTGCTGGACGAGGGGCTCTGGACGATGCCGGGTGGCGGCGTCGAGTGGGGGGAGGACCCCGACGACGCGGTCCTCCGCGAGCTCGAGGAGGAGACCGGCATCACGGACATCCGGGATGCGCGCGTCGCCGCGGTCTTCTCCCATGTCTTCGAACGGACCGCCGAGCGTCCGTACGACCCGTTCCACGTCGTCGGCCTGATCTACGAGGTGAAGCCTGGCAGCTTCGACGTCCGTGCCGAGCGGGACGGATCGACCGACCGCTGCGAGTGGTTCACCGAGGACCAGACTCGGAGGCTGCCGCTCGTGCCGATCGCCCGGTTCGCCGTCGACCTGGCATGGCCGAAGCAGTCAGGGGACGGGAACGACGATGGGCAAGGCTACGGAACGGTGTTGACGGCCGCGTCCACTGCCCATCGATGACTCGCGTGGCTCAGAAGAGCGCAAGCTCGGCCTGGCGTAACGAAGTGAAGCGTGTGGCCGGTCTCCACAGGCTTCGAGACATCGCCGGCAAGCCATGCGCGCAAGAACCGGCAGTGCTTTGAGAAGAAACTTCACCGACCGCGTGCACGTGCTCGATCGCATCTCCTATCCGCGATCCGGCGACGATGCCGCGGCCACACTCCTCATGCACCTCCCTGGCGAGCGCCTCTTCGGGTGCTTCGCCGGCATCCATTCCCCCGCCGGGAAGATGGAATCCGGTTGGCGTTCTCATCACGGCCACCCGTCCGGCCTCGTCCGCGATCACGGCATATGCCCCGGGTCGGACGACGTATGCTCTCCCCGGTTCTCGCTTCCCGAACTCCAGGACGCGTGTCTCCCCGCCCAGGTCGCGGGAGGCTGCGGGCGCGAACGGCCCGCGCGGGTTCCAGGCGCCGAGCAGGGCGGTGACCTCGGCAACCGCCCGATGGCATGTGGCGCGTAGTTCGTCCGCCGAGTCGTGGCCGATCAGCGCCTGCTCGAACTCGTCAGCGTCGGTCGTGAACGGAGCCGTGCCCCACTGCCGGACCACGTCCAGCTCGTAGTCGGCGTAGCGCAGCTCACCGCCGAGGAGCCGTGCCGGACTCGCGACGTGGACGTAGAGCTCGGTGAGGGCGCCGGCCTCGTCGTACAGCTCCAGCAGGTTGTAGGGCCGGGAGAACCAGTAGAACGCCCTGGTGTTGGATCGGTGGGCCCATCCGCCCTTCGGGCCGGCGACCGGATTGCCGATACGGGACAGGGTGCGCACGCCCTCGTCGTCCACCGCTTCGATCTCCGCGGTCCATGAGCGCCGCGGCGTGCCGTCGATGTTGGACACCACGACCCTGATGCGGTCGCCAACTCTCACGCCACGGTCAGCGCACGGTCGCGAACGGCCCTCGCGGGTCCCAGGACCAGAGCAGGTGGGTGACCTCGTCCACGGCCCGGTAGCAGTTGGCGCGCAACTCTTCCGCGGCGCCGTGGCCGGCCAGCGCCTGCTCCAGCTCGTCCGCGTCGATCGTGAACGGCGCTCTGCCCCGGCGGCGCACCACGTCCACCTCGTGGTCGGTGTAGCGCAGCTCGCCGTCGACGAGCCGTGCGGGACTCGCGATGTGGGCGTAGAGCTGGGTCAGGGCGCCGGCCGCGTTGTACATCTCCACGAGGTTGTAGGGCCGGGAGAACCAGTAGAACGCCCGGCTGTTGGACTTGTCGGCCCAGCCGCCCTTGGGTCCGCTGACCGGATTGCCGATGCGGGTGATCGTGCGCACGGAACTCTCGTCCACCGCCTCGATCTCGGCGGTCCATGAACGCCGTGGGGTCCCGTCGATGTTGGACACCACCACCCTGATGCGGTCACCGGCCTTCAGCATCGAGCGTTCCGATCGCGGGCGTTACGCCGCTCGCCAGCTTCGGTAGAAGTCGTCCAGGGTGAAGTCCGGGAGCTCGTCGAACCGGTAGATGGAGGCGGCGCCCTGGAAGCCGGGCGTGAGCTGCTCGGTATCCGCCTGCAGGGCCGCGTCGAGCGGCTCGAACGCTGTGAACATCCGCTCCGCTTCCTCCGTGGTGAAGCGGTCCGCCATGCGCGTGCCCCAATGCAGGGTCATGGGGTGGGCGTTCGTCGCGAAGTCCCGCTCCGTGTCCGACCAGCGCACGGCGGCGGGGCGCTTGCTGCCCAGCACGTACTTGGCCTGCTTGCTCAGGTAGATGGAGAAGAGCAATTGCCCCTGCGGGCCGCGGCCGGGATGGATTTCATCGAGCGCCGTCCGGTACGCCGCTGCGTCCCCGGCCATCGCGGCGCGGAGCGCCGCCTCGGTGTGCTCGAACGCCCGGTCGGTGCGTTCCGTCCAGCGCTCGAACGCTGCGCGCGCGGCCGGCGACAGGTGCGGCAGGAACGACTGGTCGCGGTCCTGCGCGTAGTGCGCGAAGCCGCCGTGGATGCAGCGCCGCCGCCTGGCCAGGTAGGCGCTGCCCCAGTGCAGGATCGGCAGGATGTAGACCACCCCGTCGCCGGGCTGCAGCCGGGTCTGCACGGCGTTCGGCAGCGGCACGCGCGGGTCGGCGCGGAGCTGCGCGTTCTCCTCCGCGGTGTTCCGCCGCACGTGGCTGCCCGGCACCACCCACAGCACGTCGTCCGCGTACAGGGAGATGTTCCACTGCACGTAGCGCGGGCCGTTCTCCAGTACGTCCTCGTTGTAGTTGGCGAGCGGCGCCGTGATCGGCGGGTACATGTCGCGGTGCCACTCGGCCGGGCCGTGGTCCCGCACCGGGTTGCACATCATCATCATCTCGGTGACCGCGGCGTCCGGCAGGTCGAGCAGGGCGCTGGAGACGCCGTGCGCGCCCTCGTTCAGCCACACCTCGACGGCCCGCGCCGTGCTGCGGTCGATCCGCTGCGAGAGCGGCCGGCGGCTCAGATGCAGCCGCGGCTGGCGGTGGGTCTCCCACATGCCCCCGGGCGGGTCTCCGTCCGCGCGGGTCTCCGCCCAGATCCCGCGCTGCACGTCCACCAGCCGCTCGTAGGCCTCCCGGACCGCCTCCAGGTCGCCGGGGGGGGACCACCTCGCGCACGACCAGGTATCCCTCCTCCAGGAACCGGTCGCGGTCGATCCGCCGCTCGCTCATGCGGGCAGCTTCCCGTGGCCGGCGGTGCAGGGTCAACGGTGGCCGGCGGCGCCCGCGCGGGCGGCCACCGTTGACGCCTGGCGGGTTTCGGGCGTGAGATACCGCATGGACAGCACACCCCCACGGCACGGCTGGCACCAGACCGACGCCGACCGCTCGCTGCTGGCCGAGCTGGTCGGCCGGCTGCCGGAGCGCATCGCCGACGGACACGCGCACATCTACCGCACCGCGCACCTGGATCCGGTCCCGGATTTCATCGCGCCCGGCCCGGCCGACAGCGGCATCGAGGAGTGGCGGTCGCACGTCGGCACCCTCGTCGGCGGCGCGGACCGTCTGCACGGCGCGCTGATCCTGCCGTATCCCAACCGCTCGTCGGACACGGCGGAGGTCAACCGCTTCGTCGTGGAGGCCATCCGCGGCCACGACGGGATCCGCGCCGCCTTGCTGGCCACGCCGGAGTGCGACCCGGACGGGATCGACGCGCTGGCGGAGCCGGCGATCGGCGGTTTCAAGGTCTACTGGTGCTACGCCACCGGCCCCGGCGACCCGCGGCAGGCGGCGCCGTCGCAGTTCCTGCCCGAATGGGTGTGGCAGCAGGCGCACGAGCGCGGCTGGTTCATCACCCTGCACCTGATGCGCGATGCGGCGCTGGCCGATCCGGGCAACCAGCGGGAGGTGCGCGAGCACTGCGAACGCTACCCCAACGCACGCCTGGTCCTGGCGCACGCGGCGCGCGGCTTCTACGCGCCCAACACCGTCGCCGGCATCGGCTCACTGCGCGGCCTGGAGAACGTCTGGTTCGACACCTCGGCCATCTGCGAGCCGGAGGCGCTGGTGGCGATCCTGTGCGAGTTCGGTCCGCGCCGGCTGCTGTTCGGCACCGATTACCCGATCTCCCATCAGCGCGGCCGATCGATCAGCCTGGGGACCAACTTCGCCTGGGTGGTCACCGACCGGGTCGAGCGGTGGGATTTCCCGGACGAGACGCCCGCGCAGGTCGGCATCGAGGGGATCCGCGCCGTGCTGACCGCCGCCGACTTGATGAACCTCGACGAGCGCGATCTCGCCGACATCTTCCATGACAACACCATGCGCCTGCTGGGTTTCGAGGAGGACGATCCCGAGCTCGGCCAGCGCCTGTTCACCCGCGCCAAGGAGCTCATCCCCGGCGGCACGCAGCTCCAGTCCAAGAACCCGGACAACATGGCGCCGGGGGCATGGCCGCCGTACTTCCGCGAAGCGCGCGGCATCGACGTCTGGGACGAGTCCGGCCGGCGGTTCCGGGACGTGGGCCATCACGGTATCGGCGCCGCCGCGCTCGGCTACCGCGACCCCGACGTGACGCGCGCGGTCATGCGGCGCGTGGCGCTCGGCAGCTACTCGATGCTCAACTCGCGCGAGGAGATGGAGGTCGCCGAGCTCCTGTGCGAGCTCCACCCCTGGGCGGAGAAGGTCCGCTACGCGCGTTCCGGCGGCGAGATCTGCTCGATCGGCGCCCGCATCGCGCGCTCCACCACCGGCCGTTCGCTGCTGGCGATCTGCGGCTACCACGGCTGGCACGACTGGTACCTGGCCGCCAACGTGGGCGGCGACGACGCGCTGGAGGGACACCTGGCCACCGGCCTGGAGCCGGTCGGCGTGCCGCCGGAGCTGCGCGGCACCAACCTGACCTTCCACTACGGCGACGTCGAGGCGTTCGACCGGCTGATCGCCGAACACGGCGACCGCCTGGCGGGCGTGGTCATGGAGCCGTGCCGGATGCACCACCCGCCGCCCGGCTTCCTGGAGCACGTGCGCGCGGAGACGCGGCGCGTCGGCGCGCTGCTGGTGTTCGACGAGGTGTCGCTCGGCTGGCGCCTGGCCCGCGGCGGCGCCCACCTGCGCTACGGCGTGGAGCCGGACCTGGCGATCTTCGCCAAGTCGCTCGGCAACGGCCATCCGATGGCCGCCGTGATCGGCTCCGCCGCCGGCATGGAGGGCGCACACCGGTCGTTCATTTCCAGCACCTACTGGACCGAGGGGGTCGGCTTCGTGGCAGCCAAGGCGGTGCTCCAGAAGATGATGCGCATCGATCTGCCGGCCCACTGCGGGCACATCGGCCGCCGCTACCTGGCGGCGGTGCTGGGCGCCGCGGAGCGGCACGGCGTGCCGCTGGTCCGCGAGGGCGACATCGACGAGCACCCGCACGTGCGCTTCGAGCACGAGCAGTCACAGGAGCTGGTGACGCTCTACATCCGTCTGATGCTGCAGCGCGGCTTCCTGTCCACCGGCGGCATGTTCGTGTCGCTGCCGCACACCGAGGAGGTGATCGACGAGTACGCGGAGGCGATGGACCCGGTGTTCGCCGAGATCGCCGACGCCCTGCGCGCCGGCGACGTGACCGATCGGATCGAAGGGTTGGTGGCCAGCCCCGGCTTCGCCCGCCTCACGGATCCGACCAGGGTCAGAAACCGCGTGGAGGCCGCCGCCCGAGCCTGATCAGGCCGGCTTGACCCAGGCTCCGTCGCGGTCCTTGCTGTGCAGGCCGGCCAGCAGGATGCCGATCACGTTGCGGGTCACTTCGAACGGCAGTCTGGCCTTGCCCTCGGCGACCGAGCGGATGAACTGCTGGAGCATGCCGCGATGGGCGGCGAACAGCCCGTCCAGCTCCTCGGAACGGGAACCACCTTCGCCGTACAGGTGCAGTTGCATCGTCGGCGCGGTGTTGCGGAGCTGATGGATGGTCGCGATGGCGCCGCCGTCGAACTCGATCTCCGCGACCTCGCCGTGCCCGAACGAGTCGAGGCGGACGCGAAGCGCGCGCGGGTCGTCGAGCACCGTGCAGATCGCCTCCAGGACGTGCACGCCGTAGCTCACCCAGTCCTTGACGCCGACGGCCGCCACCAGGCGCACCGGGCCGAGCGTTGCCGCCGCCTCCTTGAGCACGCGCACCTCGGGGGCGTAGCGCATCGACGAACAGGACATGATCAGGCGGCCGGCGCGCGCCTGATCGGCGAAGAAGGCCAGGTCGGACTCGGTGGCAGCCAGCGGCTTGTCGACCAGCACCGGCATGCCCGCATCCAGGAACGGCTGCGCCAGAGCGGCGTGACTCTCCGGATCGTCACGCGCGATCAGAACGGCGTCCACCGCTTCCACCATGGCCCGCGGCTCGTGGGCGATGTGCGGCACACGGCTGGCGGCGACGATCCGCTCGGAGATCACCCGGTCCTGCGTCCAGACGTGCGTGACGCGGGCTCCGTCGATGCCGAGGGAGTCGCGGTTGGCGTCCAGGTAGGTCGCTATCCGCTTGTTGGCGTAGAGCGGCATCACGTCCGCGTTGTAGCTGCCGTTGACGATCGCCGACCACGAGAAGGGGTGGGCGTTCTCAGGGCCCATGTAGCCGACGACTCCCAGCCGGATCGTCGAACGAGGCGTTGTCGTCGGCGCTCCCGGTGTGCCGGCGACGTGCCGGCTCACGGGTCCCTCGCGGATCTCGGGATCGAGCTCGGGCCGAGAGCGGTCGCTCATGCCCGGTTGCCCGATCCCCAAGCGGACGTGATCGGCTCGCCCTCCGCGAAGCGGGTCGGCCGCAGCGCGCGGAGGTCGATGCGCGGCGTCCCGCCGGTGATCTCGGCCGCCAGCGACTCGCCGATCGGGGCGCCCAGCTTGAAGCCGTGCCCACTTCCGCCGAAGCAGGCGTAGTAGCCGGCAAGCTCCGGTTCCGCGCCCACCACGGGGTGCCAGTCGTCGGTGATCGTGTAGATCGACGCCCATCCCTTCACCAGCCGCGCGCCGCGGAGCTGCGGCAGTCTGAGAAACAGACCGGTCTCGATCCGTGCGCGCGTGCTGTCATCCAGGCCGGTGCCGTAGTCGTCGATGTCAAGAGGCTCCAGCTCCTTGGGGTAGTCGAGTCCCACCAGCAGCCCGTCGTCGCCGTGCGGCCGGAAATAGATGTGGCAGATCGGGTCGGCGACGATGGGCAGCGCCCCGAAGCCGGCCGGAAGCTCCATCACCAGGTCGGACTCGCGGCTCCAGCGGATGGAGTACCCCAGGCCCGAGGCGGCCCCGACCAGGCTGCCCCACGGCCCCGCGGCGTTGACCACGAGCGGCGTGTCGATGCGGCCCTGATCGGTTTCCACTGCGGTGACGCGTCCGCCGGCCGTCGTGATGCCGCGCGCGCCGACCCCCTCGTGCGCGTTCAGCCCGAACGGCTCCGCCGCCTCGACCAGGGTGCGCGTGGTGCGTACCGGGTCCGCGTAGCCGGCCCTGGGCTGGTGGCAGGCGATGGCGATCCCGTGGGTGGAGAGCTGCGGCGCGATCTCGGTCACGTCGTCGACCGAAATCTCGCGCGTGCCGGTACCGAACCGGTCCTCGTTGGCCAGCACCTGCCGTCCGATCTCCACGTGCTCGGGGCCGTACAGGATGAGCTGGCCGGTGCGCCGGAAGCCGGTCGGGCCGCCCAGCTCCTCCCGGTCGTTCTCGAACATGTCCATGGCGCGCAGCGCCAGCTCCACGGTCACCTTGTTGGAGTAGGAGCAGCGCACGTTGGCTGCCGAGTGGCCGGTGGAGATCGCGGCGAGCGTGCGCTGCTCCAGCAGCACCACCGAGCCGATGCCGGCCTTGGCCAGGAAGTGGCCGCAGGCAGCACCCATGATGCCGCCGCCGATGATTACCGCGTCCGCCGTTCCTTGCATGTGCTTCACCAGGGCAGGGTATTCACCAAGGCGGGGCGAGGGTAGGCCGCGCCGCGAAGCGCTCCAGCGTGAACGAGATGCGCGCGCCGGCGCCGGAATCCAGGTTCACGTCGACTGCCGACGCGCCGACCCGTTCCGTGGCGCCGCCGACGGCAGCGTCCACGAACCGGTGCTCGCCGTAGGTGCCCGCCTGCACGACCATGGAGCATGGCCGGCCGGGGTCCAGGTTGACCAGGGTCAGATCGAGCGTTCCGTTGGTCATCCCCTCCACCAGCGCCGCCGCCTGCGCGGGGATGCCCGGCCGGCGGGCGCCGCGGTCGAAGTAGCGTACGCAGGCGTGCAGCGGCATGCCCGAGGCAAGGCCGTCGCCGAGCCCGCCCGCCATCAGCTCCACCAGCGCCTGCGCGTTGGCGGGGTTCAGCCCGTTGGGGTTCTCGGACATGCGGGTGTCGGGCGTCGTGGGGTCCTCGTCCATCTCCCGGAGCTGCCGGCGCACGCGCGCAAGCTCGTCCTGCAGCACCCGCACCGGATAGCCGGGATCCTTGCCTGCGAGGTAGGCCAGCCAGGGCGTGCGGCCCAGGTCGCCCACGGGGCGGCTCCAGTAGCGAAGCTCGCCCGTCGCGTGCTGGAACGGCTCGGACGACCAGGCGTACCAACCGTCGTCGCCGTGCATCTGCGGATAGACGGTCCTGCCGCCCTCGGTGCGGGCGAGGCCGTTGATCCGGTCGACCATGGTCCGCCACGGCTCCAGGTAGCCGCGGTCGCCGGTGAGCATCATCGCCATGGCGAAGCCGTGGATGCTGCGGCCCAGGTGGCGCGGCGTGTGGCGCACCACCGGGCCGCCGGTGAGCGTGTGGCTCCAGCCGTAGGTGCCGCCCCACCAGCGCCCGCCGGCCGCGGAGCCGATGACGCCGTCCAGCCCCACGTTGGAGGGGATGATGCCGTCGTTGGCGGCCATGCGTTCCACCCAGGCGTCCACGTAGCCCAGGATCCAGTCGCGATAGCGCTCCTCGCCCGAGAACAGGTAGGTCTGGAAGGCCATCGCCGTGGCGCTCAGGTTGCACGGGTTGTCGCCGGCGACGTTGCGGTAGGTGGAGAAGTGCTCGAGGTAGTCCTCGTAGGTTCGGTGCCAGCGGTTGGGCCTGAAGCGGCCGGGCTCGAACGGCTCGCCCGCCCAGTCGGCCAGCTCCGCGCGGCGCGTCACCGGCCCCCGGCTGCCGTTCATCAGGCTGCGGATGACGCGATGCTCGGGGTCGTAGTTGGGGGCCAGCGGGTCGTCGCCCAGGTAGAAGCCGGCGAAGCGCCGCATGCGCGCCTGCCACGCGGCGTCGTCGGGGTCGCACAGCCCCTCCTGAAACAGCGGGTGGTAGCCCTCGCCGTTGTGCAGCCAGTCCATGCTGGTCGGGAACTCGCGGAAGTACATGCCGTCCCGCGCCAGTTCGGTGGAAGGCGAGCGCGCCTCCGTGTACTGCCGGATGTGCCCGTTGATGCCGGTGCGGTAGCGGTCCAGCAGTACCTGCGGCGCGCCCAGCGCGTAGAGGTCGGTCAGGCCGTCGACGTTCTCGGCCGCGTCGTCGGCGCCGTCCAGCGCCCCCCAGCGTGGCACGCACTTGAGGTAGCCGCGCGGGTCGAAGTAGCGGTCGTAGAACTCCAGGTAGGCGTCCGTGATCGCGTCGAGCAGTTGCCGTTCGAGCAGCGCCCAATGCGGCGCCGGCATCGGTTCGCTGATGCGAAGCGTGGTGCGGGCCATCGGCCGGAACCTTGCGCGCCGGGGACGGGGTGAATCAAGCGCCGGCGGAGCCAGGCCGAAAGAAGGCCGCCGGTCAGCTCGCGAAGAACTCGGCCAGGAACGGGGTGGCCGGATCGGCGGCGATCCGCGCGGCCGGTCCGTGCTGGACGATGCGGCCGTCCTCGATGGCGTAGACGTCGGCGTTCATGGCCAGCACGTCGCGGGCGTCGTGGGAGACGACGATCGCCGGCCGAGCCCGCTTGGCTAGGTGATCGGCCAGGTGGGCGCGCAGCGTCTGGCGCGCCTGCGCGTCCAGTGAGGAGAGGGGCTCGTCGAGCAGCAGCAGCAGCGGGTCGACCAGCAGCGCGCGTGTCAGGGCGACGCGCTGCCGTTCGCCACCCGAGAGGGACTCCGGGAGGCGTTCCAGGAGGTGGGCTGCGCCCATGCCGGCCAGCAGCTCGGCGGCGGCGCGGCGGCGCTCCGCGCGGAGCGGGCGAGGGCGGGCGGCGTGCAGGGCGAAGGCGACGTTGTCCGCCACGCTCAGGTGCGGGAACAGCCCGAAGCCCTGCGGCACGTAGGCCACGCGGCGCTCCTCCGGGGACCGAATGAGGGAGTGCTCGGAGTCGTAGAGCTCCTCGCCGCCGACGCGGATCAGCCCCGCGTCCGGACGGTGGACGCCGGCGATCAGCCGCAGCAGGGTGGTCTTGCCGGCGCCGTTCGGGCCGATGAGAGCGACCGGGGCGGCGCCACCGTGCAGGTCGACGTCCAACTGGAAGGAGCCCAGGCGGGCGGAGATCCGCACCTGCCAATCGGCAGCGCCTTCCGCGGCGGCTTCGGGCCGGCCGGGGCGCCGCTCCTGCCGGCGTGTGGCCGACACTACCGCGGCGCCGCGTTGTGCACGCGCCGCTTTGCGGCGCCGGGTCCAGATCTCCGGCAGCAGGCGGAGGGCCAGCAGCAGCCCCAGTCCCAGCACGGCCAGCGCCAGCGACAGTGCGCGCGCCACGCGCACGTCGGATTCCAGCGCCGTGTAGATCGCCAGCGGCATGGTCTGCGTCACCCCTGGCAGGTTGCCGGCAAACAGGAGCGTGGCGCCGAACTCGCCCAGCGCGCGTGCCCACGCCAGCGACGCGCCGCCGATCAGGCCGGGCATGGCCAGCGGCAGCGTCACGCGCAGGAACGCGCCGGCCGGCCGCTGGCCGAGCGTGCGGGCGACGATCAGCAGGTCGGCGTCGACCCGCCGGAACGCCGCGGCTGCCGACTGGACGTAGAACGGCGCTGCCACCACGACTTGCGCCAGCACCACGGCGGCGGCCGAGAACGGCACCTGCAGACCCAGCGCCTGTAACAGCGGGCCGAGCACGCCTGACCGCCCGAACGTGGCCAGCAGGCCGATGCCCACGACGGCGGGCGGGATCACGATCGGCAGCCTCATCAGCAGCTCGACCGCGCGCGTAGGGCCGGCGCGGGCGGCTGCAAGCCACCATGCCAGGGGCGTGCCGGCGGCCAGGACCACGACCAACGCGATGACGCTGGTGCGTGCGCTGAGCCACAGCGCCGGTGAGAACAGCGGATGGCGCAGACCGGCGGCCAGATCGGCCGGCGAGGTGGCCAGGACCAGGGCCAGCACCGGCAGCACCAGCAGGCCCAGCATCGGCACCGCCAGCAGGAACGGTGCAGTGCCGGCGCCCACGTGGGACGCGGCTCGCGGACGCATGCGTCGTCTCACGGGGCTGGGAAGATGGTCAGTTCTCTCACTCACCGCATGAGGAAATCCGCGTGTAAGTGCCTCTTGTCCCTCTGTCCTCTCTATTCACAACGGGCTCATCCAGTATGGGTTCTTCATGAAACAGCCCTCTCGTTACTTCCTGGACGCGCACGTGCCAGTCTTCGACCGTCGTTCTCCTGTCTCCCGTCTCGTCCAATAGCGGTTCGGCGGCGGTCCTGAAGACTTGGACGAATCCCGCAAAGTCGCGGTAGTACGGGGAACCGGCATAGACGAGGTACTTGTACTCACTGTTCTGAAAAATGAAATAACGATGTCCTTCGGTGCCTTCCGAGACAAGCTCACCGTTCGTCATCACGATATCCGGCTCGTCGTTCCGGAATCGATCCACCCTCCAGGCAGCATATCTGAACGCATTTCCAAGATCGTCTATTCTGACGCGGTGCGTGCACGTCTCCCACTCCAGGACCGGATAGACATACTCGCTCAGGCTGGAATGCAACTGGTTTCGCTCCACTTCAACGAGCTGCGTGCGCCTTCGGCTCGCGATCTCGGTCTCATGCCAGATCCTCGCAACGTTGCCACCGGCATCGAACCATACGAGTGGGACTCCACCCCGCTCGGGTTCGTTCGCATCGCTGCGTACGATGGAGAGTGGGCGCCATCCTTGCCGGCCGCAGTCGTATTGATCTGACGCCGCGATCGTCCTGGTGAACTCCTCATCGATCATCTCGTCATAGAGCTGCACGAACTCCTGCGCTGTCTGAATGCTTGGAAGCGGATAGTTTCTCGGTAGCGGAAACGAGACGATTTCTGCCAATCCGCCTTGGTCCCCGGCCGCGACGGAGCGGATGAATCTGTTCACGATGTGGGTGTCTTCCAACTCTCCGGCGTCCTTGTAAACGCAGTTCCTTTCGGAACCATCGCAATAGGCACTACAGGAAGTTACCTGCGCCGCCAGCGGGACGAGCCCGAACGACAGCGCAAGCAGCGCGGCAATCAACAGGGTCATGCGCATCGATCTTTCCTCGGAGATGGAGAACCCGAGCCATGGCGGCAACCCGCGCCGCCTCGTGGTCTTCATTGCAGATTGTACATCTCACCTGTCGCGTGATGTCAAAAGGGGGTCAGAAACCCGTGCGCGTGCAGGATCGCCTGGCCCTCCGGGGAGAGCAGGAAGGCGATCCATCGTTCGGCCGGCTCCGCGCCGCCGCCGTTGGGGACGATGCCTATGACGTACTCGGCCCGTTCGTTGAACGCGGCGGGAATCGGGATCGTGCGCACGCGCGTGGACGCCGCCGCGTCGGTGCGGTAGACGATGCCGGCGTCCGCCTCGCCCAACTCCACCTTGGCCCGCACCAGCCGCACGTTGTTCTCCAGGGAGACCACGTGCGCCAGCACGGTCGCCTCGAACTCCGCGCCCAGAACCGCGGAGGAGCGGCGCAGCGCCGCACGGGTGTAGCGGCCGACCGGGACGCTCGCGGTGCCGATGACCAGCCGTTCGGCGGCGGCCAGGTCGCCGAAGGACTCGATGCCGGCGGGATTGTCCAGAGGCACGATCACCGCCAGCTCGTTGACCGCGAAGGATCGGACGCCGCGCAGGAGCCCCGCGTCGTGCAGTGCACGGGCATGCTCGCGATCGGCCGACGCGAACAGATCTGCCGGCGCGCCCTGCTCGATCTGCAGGCGCAGCACCTGGCTGCCGGCGAAAACGAGCGCTGCGTCGACGTCGTCGTTGGCTGCCTCGAAGGCTCGCCCGATCGCCGTCAAGGCGTCGGTGAGCGAGGAGGCGGCGTACACGTTCAGCCGGATCGGCTCCGGGTCACCGCCCGCGGCGGCGGAGGAGGGCAACAGGACGCCGAACAGGGCGGCGGCTGCGACGACCACGGACGATCGGGCGACGGAACGGCGCATGCGCCGATCATCGCATGCGGAGCCTGCATCGACGCAGCGTCCGGTGAACGTCGACTCGGTGCCGACTGGAGGGTTGCCGTCACCAGATCGGAACGCGCAGAGCGGTCACCATGGCGAGTTGACAAACTGAAAGCAGGGGATCAGCGTCTGTCAATGGACCTGAAGCAGGAGCTCTTCGGCATCGTCGGCGCGTTGAGCCGAGCCGACGTGCCGTACGCTCTGTGCGGAGGGATGGCGGTGGTCCTCCATGGATATCCACGACTTACTCGCGATATAGATCTGCTGATCAGGAGTCAGGATCTGGAAGCTGCTCGCGACGTCCTGGGGAGCGCCGGCTTTACGATTCCAGGGGGGCTGATCCCTTTCGATACAGGACGTCCACGGCAGCGGAGCGTGTTTCGCGTATCCAAGGCGATAGGCAAAGATGTCCTGACCGTGGACTTGCTGCTGCTGCCCGACTTTCTTTGGGAGGTGTGGCAGAGCCGTGAGACCTACGAGTTGGATGGCGTGCTCGTAACGGTGGTTTCCGTCGACGGTTTGATCACGATGAAGAAGATAGCCGGACGCCATCAGGATCTGGGCGATGTCGAACAGCTCGAGAGTGCGCCGTGAGCGGCGCGGAGGAGGCCAAGGCCAGGAGTCGTGGCGTGTCACGGGACATGTCGCCTGAGGCCATTTCCCGGCGCTTCGACATCCTGGTGGAGCTCGACCGGACGGCGCGAGCGATGCGTGCTGCCAGACCGCGCCCCGATCTGCGCCCGGACTCCATGAAGGCGGACGACGAGGCGTCGGGCCGTGACCATCGAGCCGAGGAGAGATCTATGCAGCGCGACGTGTCATTGGCATTCATGGCGAGATCCGCGTACCAGATCGACCACGCACGGGACAAGATCAACCATTGCCTCGATCAGCTGAGGACCGATGACGTGTGGTGGGCGCCGCGAGCTGGCTGCAATCCGATCGGCATGATCATCCGGCACCTGATGGGCAATCTGCGCCAATGGGCGATCTCGGCGATGGGCGGCGAGCCGGATGTGCGGGATCGTCCCACCGAATTCCACCTCCTGGAGCGAGTCCCCAAGGATGAACTCCAGGCCGAATTCAACGACGTTCTCGATCGGGTAAGAGAGGTCTACTCTCGTATCAGCGTCTCCGATCTTCTCGCACCCAAAAGAATCCAGGGATTCGACACCATGACCTTGGATGCGATCTACGAGACCATGTGCCACCTTGAGCTGCACACGGGCCAAGTACTGTATCTCACCCGATTGAAGCTGGGAGACGAATATGTGGAGTCGTGGATGCCAGCGACCGAGGAACAGGGCGCGGAGTTCTGAGTCGTCCGGATGCAACGGCGAGCGGTGAATGAATTGAAGGTCCGCCCATACCGGGAGTCCGATCAGGACGTCGTGGTGGCCCTGTGGCGGGAGTGCGGGCTGGTCAGGCCCTGGAACGACCCGGTGAAGGACATCCGCCGCAAGCTGGGCATCCAGCGAGACCTGTTCCTGGTCGGATCGACGGAGGGCCGGCTGGTGGCGACGATCATGGTGGGATATGAGGGCAATCGCGGTTGGGTCAACTACCTTGCGGTCGCGGCCGACTGCCGGAGCCGGGGCTTCGGCCGTCTCCTGATGGAGCAGGCAGAGGCGCGCTTGCGCGCGATGGGATGTCCCAAGATCAGCCTGCAGATCAGGCGATCGAACGCCGGCCTCGTCGCGTTCTACCGCTCGATCGGCTACGCGGAGGACGACGTCGTAAGCATGGGCAAACGCCTGATCGAAGACTGAACCATCCGGAAGTGAGCGGGATGAAGTGGAAGGGAGTGCTGATCCCGGAGTCGTTGCGGAGCGACAGGGGCATCTGGGACCGTGTCGAGGTGACGGGACGGTCGAGGGGCCGTCTGGAGAGCGAGGGAGCGCGGGGCGAGGTCACGTTCTGCAACATCGAGGTGTCGGACGAGGACGTCGACTCCCTGCTGGAGGTCGTCGCCGACCGGCTGGAATCGCCCGGCTGGTACTTCCACGTCGAGAGGGACCGGGTGATCAAGGTCGTCTATCCTGGCAGGGTCATGGAGATGGGCGAGGACGCGCCGGAGAGCATCCGCGCGGCGCGGGAGCACGGCCTCTCGATCGGCATTCACCCGGAGCAACTGTGCTTCGAGCGATTCATGGGCAACCCGTTCGACCAATGACGGCTCCGCACGTGTCCCCATACCGAATCTCGGGTCCGTGCATCGCCTTGCTGGGCATGCTCGCCCTCGCCGCCGAGCCCGCATCGGCAGAGACCCCGCGGGACACCCTGGTGATGGCGAAGGACATCGCGGACATCCTCACGTTCGATCCCGCGGAGGCATTCGAGATTACGGCGGGCGAGCTCATCGCCAACGTCTACGACCGGATCATGACGTTCGAGCCGGAGAACCCGCGTGTGCTGACCGGTGGCGTGGCCGAGAGCCATGCGGTGAGCGACGACGGCAGCACCATCACCTTCCGGATCCGTGCCGGCCTCACGTTCCACTCCGGCAACCCGGTGCGCCCGGAGGACGTCGAGTTCTCGCTGGAGCGCGCGGTCCTGCTCGACCGGTCGCCGGCTTTCATCATCACCCAGTTCGGCTGGAGCGCGGACAACGTCGCGCAGCAGATAGAGGTGGTGGACGATCGTCACGTCCGTATCACCATCGCCGAGGGTCTGTCGCCCGGGCTGGTCCTCAACGCCCTTTCGGCCGGCGTGGCGTCAGTGGTGGACCGGGAGCTCGTCCTGGCCCACGAGCGGGACGGCGACCTGGGCAACGCATGGCTGCAGACCAACAGCGCCGGCTCCGGTCCGTTCCGGCTGGCGGGCTGGCAGGCCAACGAGTCCGTGGTTCTCGAGGCGAACCGCGACTACCGTCACGGCGCGCCGGGCGTGGAGCGGGTGATACTGCGCCATGTACCCGAGCCGTCCGAGCAGCGGCTGCTGCTGGAGGCAGGCGCGGTCGACCTGTCCCGCGACCTCACGCCCGACCTGATCGAACTCCTTGCCGGCACCGCCGGCGTCGCCGTCGACGACTACCCGAAGGGCGACTACCACGGCATGGCGGAGTCCTTCCTTGCCGGTCAGTTCATCGTCCATCAGGCGTTCTGGCCGCGGGGGCTGTGGGCGGCCCACACCGGGACGCCGTACCGGCTCGACCTGGCGCGCGCCCGCGCGCTGCTCGCGCAGGCGGGCCACGGCGACGGGTTCGCGGTCCGCCTCGACACGCTCGACAGCCCGCCGTTTCCGGCGATCGCGGAGTCCGTCCGGGCGACCCTGGCCCGGATCGGCATCCAGGCGCAGGTGGTGACTCAGGAGGGGGCCGCGCTCTGGCCGCAGTACCGGGCGCGGCAGCACGAGTTGATCCTGGCCCCGTGGTCGCCCGACTACGTCGACCCGCACGCCAACGCCGACGCTTTCGCGCGCAACCCCGACAACCGCCCGGAGGCGCAGCTCACCGGAGTGCTCGCCTGGCGCAACGCGTGGGCTCGGGAAGACCTCAACGCGGTGGTGATCGAGGCGCGTGACGAGCTCGATCCGCAACGGCGGAGGCAGCTCTACCTGGACCTGCAGCGGCGCCTGCAGACCGAGGGCCCGTACGTGATCATGTTCCAGCAGACCGACCAGATCGCGCGGCGCACCGGTGTGACCGGCTTCGTGTCAGGCCCGAATTTCGATCACGTGTGGTATCGCACGGTGAGCAAGGATGCCGTATCCGCGTCCCCGCAAGGATGACCGGCCCCGAACCGCTACGCGGCTCCTTCCCCTGGCTTGTCGGCGTGCTGGTTGCGGGCGCCCCAGAATACCCCTTCGATGATTCCCTCTACCTTGGACAGCCGGTCTCCGAGGTTGAGTACCCGCGAGGTGAGTTCCTTGAAGCCGGCTTGCATCTCGTCGCGCAGACTGCTTTCCGTCGCCTTCAGCTCGCGGCGCAGGCTGCTGTCGAGCGTGGTCACGTCGCCGCGCAGGCCGGTCTCCATGGCCTTCATTTCGCCACGGAGGTCTCGCACCTCATGCCGTACGCCGCGTATCGAAGCGAGCATGGCGGTGCCGAGAGCGATAGCCGCTGCGACGATGGCCATCAGTATGGCTATCAGTTCAATGTTCACGTACACCTCTTCCGGCGCCTTCCGCTCCCGGTCGGATCCTACCGATCGGAGTCCCCGGCGTCATCCGATACCGGGTTCCGCAGGGAATTTGGCGCTCCTCGTCAACATTGAAGGCACGCCCCTCGCTGCTGCTTCAAAACCATCGCGACTCAAGAGGTGATGATGGTAGTGACACCGGGCCCGCCGACCCTGATATGCTGGCGCCCGGTTCGCGTTCGGACCAAACCCATGCCGGTGTACGTGTATCGATGCAGGAACTGCGAGCGGCTGTTCGAGAAGCTCTTGTTCAGCTCGGACAGCCCAGAGGCCGCCCGGACACCGTGCCCGGACTGCGGCGCCGAGGCGCCGCGTGACTACTCCACCCATACCTTCGCCTCGCCGAACATCGGCAACACGGGCGAGCTGGCCGAGGACACCGAGCCCTACAAGGCCATGCACTACCACGAGAAGCGTGGCGAGTGGGAGCAGGCGGCCAAGGCTGCCGAGGGCGTGAGCGACTTCGCCAAGCAGAAGTTCATCCAGAAGGCCGAGCAGAAGGACTGACCGCCGGCCACCCGAGGCCTGCCAGGCGTCCGGAGGCTCTCAACTCAACGCCGGCAGCGCTGTCCCCGGTCCGGTTTCAAGCGCCGTCACGGGATCGCAGCCGGCGGCCGCCACCGCCTCGGCAGCGAAGGCTAGCCCGGCCCAGGGCGCGAGCCCGAGCGGATCATATCCGGCCCGGCCGGCCGCCTGGTCGCCGTAGAGGCAGGCGAAGCAGGTAGCGAGCCGATCCGAATCGAGGTGCCTGCCGATCACCTCGGCCGTTCGCGCCAGCGCGGCAGGATCCAGTCGGTGCCCGCGTACCGCGCCGAAGCTCCCGGCCAGCCCTTCCTGCAGCAGGCGGTCGCGCAGCAGCCGCGGCTCGCCGTGCCTGCGCTGATAGGCGAGTCGATACACCGCCTCGACCGTGGCGGCCTCGATCCGTTCCGGGGCGTGCGCGTGGGGCGGATCCCCCGTCCAGAGCACAGCGACGGCCCAGCCTCGCTTGCGGAGCGCCCGGCCCTGGAAGCGGACCTGCTCGTCCGACAGGAATCGGTCGGTCCAGCCGCCGCCCGCGTCGTCGGCCACCACCAGAGCGATCCGTGCCGCGCCCCCGAGCGCGTTCTCGGACAGCCGGTCCGCCACCCGCGACAGCGCCTCGCGCGCCGTGTCCTCGGCACCGGCGCCGATGAGCCGGTCGAGCACGGCCGCGACGTGTTCGGAGCCCATCGGGTTGAACAGGGGAAGCGGCAGCTTCAGGTCGCCGCGCCCGCCGGTCATCGCGTCCAGGTAGGCGCGGAAGCGCCGCGGGCCGCTCGGAATGTCGTAGAGCCCGCGCTGGATGTCCAGCGCCGGGACCAGCGTGAGGAGCGGACTCAGAGCTTCGTGGCGATGATGTCGCTCGCGCCGTCGCGGGCGAAGCGCACGGCGTCGTCGACCATCTGCCGGTACGAGAACGGAGGGTCGTAGCCGAAGTCCCGGCGGGCCGCCGACAGGTCGTGCTCGTAATAGGTGGGCGTGACCGGCAGGTCGAAGGTCGAGCAGGGGGCCCCGAGCCGCTCGGCCAGGTAGGGGACGACGGTGTCCCAGGTGATCGGCCGGCCGGAGGCGAGCTGGTAGACCCTGCCGAAGGTGTTCGCGTTGCCCGTGGCGCGCTCGTAGGCGTGCACGATGTCCCGCACCTCCACCGTGTGCTTCTTCCACGGCCGTCCGCGGCGGTCGCGGGCGACGATCAGGTGGGGCTCGCCGGCATAGACGGCACGCATGGCAGCGAGCACCTCCCGCGCATCCTCATCGGAGCTCGATTCGAGCTGGTCGATGAAGGTCCGCAGGTGGAATTGCGGGAAGCTGACCATCTCGCCCGCGCCGAAGGCGAAGCTGTAGCGGAACACGGTCGCCGGCATGCCTTCGTCCCGGACATAGCGGTCCACCAGGTGCTCGGTGAGGATCTTGCTGTACCCGTACCAGCCGGTGGTGTCCAGCGGCAGGGTGTCGATGCCGATCGGCTCGTCGATGCCGTCCTCCGGGTACTTGTCCATGGTCGCGTCGGTGCTGGAGACGATCACGTGCCGGAGCGAGGAGCCCAGGCCGGAGGCGGCCTGAAGCACGTTGAACGTGCCTTTGACGTTGGTGTCGAAATACTGCTCCGGCGTGAACGGGCCGCCGGCCTGAAAGGCGGCGCCCAGGTGCAGGATCACCTCCTGCCCGGCGATCGCGGCGTTCACGTCCGCGGAGCGGGCCAGGTCGCCCTCGAAGATCTCCGCGCCGAGCTGCCGCAGCTTGGCGCTCTGGCGGTCCTGCGGCCAGACGAAGCCGCGCACGGCGTGCCCGCGGTCCAGGAAGTGGCGGGCGATGTTGGCGCCGATGCGGCCGGTGATGCCGGTGATAAGGATATTCATATCGGGTGGTGGTGCGCCCGCCGACGATAGGCTGCGGCGCGCGGACCGTCTACCGCCCGCGGGGCACGCTCGCCATCCGCTTCGGCGCCGAAGTACGCTTGGGCTTCGAAGAGCGCGGAGGAGGCTCGTATGGCAACAGAAGCAGACGGCGTGCTGATCATCGTCGGCGACGCCACCGAGACGGTGGACACGCTCTATCCTTTCCTGCGCGTGCAGGAGGAAGGGTTCCGGCCGGTGGTCGCCGGCCCGGAGCGGCGGCGCTACCAGATGGTGCTGCACGAGATCCCGCAGAGCGGCTGGGAGATCACGCGCGAGTACGAGGGCTACACCATCCAGGCGGACGTGGCCTTCGCCGACGTGCGGCCCGAGGACTACGTCGGGCTGTTCTTCTCCGGCGGCCGGGCGCCCGAGTACATCCGCTACGACCCGGACCTGGTGCGGATCACCCGCCATTTCTTCGAGCGCGACAAGCCGGTGGCCTCGGTCTGCCACGGCGTGGAGATCCCGGCCTACGCCGGGGTGGT
The DNA here is from genome assembly GCA_965208175.1 of Spirochaetia bacterium. Classification (GTDB taxonomy): domain Bacteria; phylum Spirochaetota; class Spirochaetia; order SZUA-6; family Bin103; genus CATQHW01. The sequence continues at coordinate 849,547 of CBDBOG010000004.1, forward strand.
GAAGGGGCGGACGATGGCGTGCGTGCCCAAGTGCCGGTTCGACCTGGAGGTGTGCGGCGGGATCTACTCCGAGGAGCCGTGGGCGGTCGACGGCAACCTGGTCTCCGGCCGCACCTGGCACGACCACGGCCGCTATATGCAGCACTGGATCAGCCTGCTGCACGCCGAGCGCACGCGCATGGAGGAAGCGGCATGAGCAATCCGATCAAGCTGGGATACGGCACCTACGCCATGCAGAAGCTGGACGTGTACGAGGCGCTGCCACGGCTGCGCGCGCTCGGCTACGAGTCGGTCGAGATCATGGGCGAGGAGGGCTGGGCGACCGCGCCGGACCTGATGGACCGCGAGGACCGCAAGCGGCTCGCAGGCACCATTCGCGACCTGGGCTTCGACCTGTCGGCGGTGATGGCGCTCCTGCCGCTCGCCGGGGAGGGGCCCGGCCGGCCGGCGATGCTGGAGCGGTTCCGGGCCATCTGCGGCCTGGCCCGCGACCTGTGGCTGGACGACGGACCGGCGGTGTTCAGCTCGCCGCCCGCGGGCTCGAGCCCCCCATGGGACGGAGGGCGGGAGCGGATCGCGGCCTCGCTGCTGGAGCTTGCAGACATCGCCCGCGAGCACGGCGTGATCCTTGCGGCCGAGCCGCATGTCGGCGGCGCCCTGGACGCTCCGGAGAAGGCGGTCTGGCTGATGGAGCGGACCGATCATCCGGCGCTGCGCATCAACTTCGACATCAGCCACTTCCACGTACAGGGGATGGATCTCCGGCACAGCGTCGATCTGTGCCTGCCGCACGCCGTGCACATCCACGTCAAGGACGGGTACCTCGACGCCGACGGCAACGTCGTCTTCCAACTTCCCGGCGAGGGGAGCCTGGACCTGGGCGAGTACTTCCGCCTGGTGGTTGGGCACCGCACGGACATCGCGGTAACCGCCGAGGTGAGCGCCATGATCTGGAAGCGTCCCGACTACGATCCCTGGGATGCGGCGGAACGCTGCTATGCCGCCCTTGCGGCAGCGAGGGACTCGGTCGCCTGACGTTCCATGACCCGGTGATACGTCCCATCGCGCGGGAGGACCTGGAGGACTGCGCGCGGCTGTTCCGCGAGGTGTTCGCCGAGCCGCCGTACCGGGAGTCCTGGAGTGCTGCACAGGCGCTCACCTATCTCGAACGGTTCTGGCGGTTCGACCCCGAGCACTGCCTGATGGCGCTCGACGGCGAGGAGGTGACCGGAGCGATGTTCGGCTACTGCTACCCGTGGCGGAACCGCGTCAACTACTACATTCAGGAACTGTTCGTGCGGGCCGATCGGAGGCGGTCAGGGCGCGGTCGCGGACTCATCCGCCACGTGCTCGACTCGCTCGGAGGCACGAAGGCCTCCATCTCCCTGATCGCCAACAGGACGACGCCCGCGGCGAGGTTCTACGAGGAGCTGGGGCTGCGGCAGCACCAGCGCTACAAGTTCTACGCCGGCACGGTACGTGCGGAGACGATCAGGCGGTAGCCGGGGGCTGGTACGCTTCCCAGAGCGCCCGGTAGTAGCGGAGCAGGCGCTCCCCGTCGGCGTTGCCTTGGATCTCGGCCAGCGTGTAGCCGGTGTAGCCGTCGCGCTGGAGCTTCGCGAACAGGTCGCGCCACGGGTAGTCGGTGTGTAGCTCGTTGATGTGCACGAGTCCGATCTTGTGGCGCAGCAGCCCGTAGGCCTCGTCGATGGAGCCGTTCACGGGCTCGCCCGGGTTCGAGTTCCAGCAGAGATAGGCGTTGTCGTGGTCGGCGTGATCGATGATGGTGCGCATCCGGCGCGGCTCCTGCGTCTCGCGGCCGTGCACCTCGACCCGGACCGCGACGCCCAGGTCAGCGGCTGCCTGCGCGCACTCGCGGACGGCCAGCCCGATCTGTTCCAGGGTCTTCTCCTCGGGAATGCCCGCCTCGGTCTGCAGGCCGTTGGGCCGCACCTTGATGCCGGGGCAGCCCAGGTCGGCGGCGAGCTTCGCGTAGGCGATGGTGCCGTCGATGTTCTCGCGCACGACCGCCGGATCGACGGCATGGTACTCGAAGGCGCTGCCCAGTCCGGCGATGTCCACGCCGCCATCGGCGAACCTCTGCCGTACCTCCGCGCGCTCGGCCGCGCTCAGCTCCACCTCCACGCCGTGCGCGTGGGTGGTGCGGAGCTCGACGCCGGACATGCCTGTGGCGTTGCACATGCTGATGAGCGTGGGCACGTCCCACTCGGCACCGATCTGGTACGTGACGAATCCAAGTTTCACGGCAACCCCTCCCCGCGGCTCGGTCGCGGTTCCGCACCGTAGCGGAGGAGACTCGCAGTGTCCACGCATTAGGGTGCGCCCAGGATGTCGGCCAGGTGGGCAAGCCGCCGCGCACGGGCCCTCGCCGTCAGCGGCCCCCGTTGGCATGTTCCCCGGCCAGGTACGGCGGCGGCGCGACCCGCGCGCGGACCGCGGCATCGTCGCTTGCGGGCGCGCCAGCGACCGTGCGCAGCGGCACGACTCCTCCCCAGAAGGGCAGGAGGTAGTCGGCCTTGCTGTCGACCGGCGGTCCGGAGCGCGTCTTGGCGGACACCTCCTCCAGCGGGAACTCGATCACGGAGGTGATGGCCAGCTCCTCGGCGGTCGGCGGGCGCACATCGCCGGTGCGTCCCGGGATCAGGCTCTCGACCAGAGCGTCGAGGGCGCGGCGCTTGCGCGCGCCGTGGACCGCGTGTCCGCACGCATGGATGACCACGGAGCGGTAGTTCATGGAGGAGTGGAACGCGGAGCGGGCCACGACCAGTCCGTCCAGATGGGTGACGGTGATGCACGCCGGCGCGCCGCTCGCGAGCGCCCGCAGCATGGCGCTGTGGCGGTTGCCGTGCACGTACACGCACTCGCCGATGCGTGCGATCGCCGTGGGCAGGACCCGTGGCGCGCCGCCGGCGACGAAGCCGACGTGGCAGACGAGTGCCTGGTCGATGATCGCGTGCACGGTGTCGCGGTCGTACGCGGCGCGCTTCGGACTCCGGCGCACGCGGCTGCGCTCGGTGGGGGCGTAGATCTCGGCTGCGTCGTTCACGGGCACCTCCTCGCATCCCTGCAGGCAGCTCTCCACAAGCAAGGTGCCTGTCAGATACCATCGCTTTTGATACCAGAAAAAGATCCAATATCGTCTATCTTATAGAACCATTTGTGCCCATGAGAGATATCCACCAGTTGCCCCCGGATGTCGCGCCCGACCGCGCCTCTGGGGAGCCGCTGTATCGGCAGATCTACCGGAACCTGCGGGCGGCCATCCTGTCCGGGCGGCTCGAGCCGGGCACGCGACTCCCCTCGACCCGGGCGGCGGCGAGCGAGTTGGGTGTCGCGCGGAACACCGTGATCGCCGTCTTCGATCAGCTTGCCGACGAGGGCTTCGTCTCCTCCCGGGTCGGCGCCGGCACCTGCGTCGCGGAGGTGGACGCCCAGGTGATCCGCCGGTCGCTGCCGCGCAATCGGCAGGACGCCGGCGGGCGTTCGGATTCGTCAACCGCCACCGGGCCTGGCGCTCTCTCCGAGCGGGGCGGGGTGCTGTCCGGCGTGCCGCGGGGATCGTTTGCCCACGGCGCGTTCCAGACCGGACTGCCCGACATCGCGGCGTTCCCGCATCGCACGTGGGCGCGGATCGTGGCCCGCCACGCGCGCTCGCCGGAGATGGAACGGCTCGGATACGCCGACGCCGCCGGCGACCCGCGGCTGCGCTCCGCCATCGCCGGCTACGTAGCGGCGGCGCGCGGCGTGGAATGCTCCCCGGAACGGGTCATCGTCGTGACCGGCGCCCAGGCCGCCCTCGACCTGTCCGCGCGCCTGCTCCTCGATCCCGGGGATCGGGCATGGCTGGAGGAGCCGGGTTACCTCGGCGCGCGGGCGGCGCTGGTCGCCGCGGGCGCTCTGATCGAACCGGTACCGGTCGATGCGCAGGGAATGGACGTCGAGGTCGGCGAGGAGCGCTGCCCCGGCGCTCGATTGGTCTACATCATGCCTTCGTGCCAGTACCCCATGGGGTCGACCCTGGTGTTGGAGCGCCGCCTGCTGCTGCTCGACTGGGCGGAACGCGCCGGCGCCTTCGTGATCGAGGACGACCACGACAGCGAGTACCGCTACCGCGGCCGGCCGATCGCCTCCGTACAGGGACTCGACCGCCACGGCCGGGTGGTCTACGTCGGCACCTTCGCCAAGACCATGCTGCCGGCGCTGCGGGTGGGCTACCTGATCGTCCCGGAAGGCTTGCAGGACGCCTTCGCCAACGCGGTCCGGAACACGGGGCAGACGGCGCCGCAGCCGGTGCAGGCCGCGCTGGCGGAGTTCATCGACTCCGGTCACTACGGCGCCCACGTCCGGCGGATGCGGAACCGCTACGCGCAGCGCCAGGCGTTGCTGTTTGCGTTGCTGCGCGAGCACCTGGCCGGAGCGATCGAGCCGGCGTCCACCGACTCGGGCATGCAGGTCGCGGGATGGCTCGCCGATGGCGTGGACGACCGCGCCGTCGCCGAAGCTGGCCGCCGCGCCGGCCTCGCCCTGCGGCCCCTCTCCCCCTACTGGCTGGGCCCGGGCGCGCGCCCGGGCCTGCACCTCGGGTACGCTGCCGTTCCCGAGGACGAGATGAGGCAGGTCGTGCAGCGCCTTGAGCGCGTCATCCGGGCGGAGACGTCATGATCTCGATCGAGCCGATCACGCGGGAGATTGCGCCCGTGTTCAGCCTCTCATCACACCCCGTGCGCGTGCTCGTCGACCACGGTGTCGATGTCACACTCAATACGGACGATCCCATGATCTTCGGCCAGAGCGTCTCGCAGGAGTACCTGAACCTGTACGACGCCGGCGCTTTCTCAGCCGACGAGCTTGACGCGATACGCGTGGCATCCATGAGATGACCTTCATACTGATTCACAGCCCTCTGGTCGGACCGTTGTTCTGGAAGCCGACGGCGGCAGCGTTGACATCGATCGGCTGCGCTGCGATCACGCCGCGGATCACCAGCCCGGCGGATCGTGCCGGAAGCTATGTCCGGCTGCACGTCGATCAGATCGCGGACCAGCTTCCGGACGTGGCGGATCCGGATGTGTTCCTGGTGGCGCACAGCGGAGCCGGTGCCTTGCTTCCGGCGCTGCGCGTGGACATGGCTCTTTCGCCAGCCATGATCTTCGTGGACTGCGATCTGCCCGAACAGGGGAAGAGCCGTTTCGATCAGTTTCCTCCGGAGGCGCTCGCTGCGTTTCGAGCAGAGGCGAGCTCCGGCATGCTGCCGGTTCTCTGGAGCGAGGCGGACTTGCAGTCCACCCTCGTGCGCGCGGACATCCGCAGGTGCTTCGTCGAGGAACTGCGGCCTACGCCGCTCCGCGTCTATGAAGCCGATACCGATTGGGGTCGGAGCGGCGGAGCGAGATCACGGATACGTGCTTCTCACCGGGCAGTACCAGGATTCGTTCGACATCGCCGCGGCGAGGGGATGGGTTACCGAGCGGCATGAGTCGAGTCACTTCCACCCGCTGAACGACCCGGCACGGATGGCCGGGATGCTCGTCCGTGTCGGGACGCGAATCGGAGAACGGCGCCGCCGATGATCTTGAAGGGGAACGCGTTGCATCGATCCGAGGCCGAGAATGCCGGACCTCCGCCGGCGGACACTGGGCCATGCGAGTTCGACTTCCGCAGCCATCGGCCGGCACACCCGCTCGGCCGCCTGGTCGAATCGATCTGGTACGCGAGAGGCCAGATCACCTACGCCCGCGAGAAGATCGCGCCGACCGGATCCTCGGTGGCGGTCTTCGTGTTGGGCGATCCGATCCTCCAGACGCCGAACGACGGCGACGGCCCGACGCTGCGAGCCGATCGCGGGTTTCTGATCGGACCTCACGACCGCCCGGCGATCAACGAGCCGACCGGGGAGACGTTCGCGGTGGGCATCGTGTCGACCCCCGTCGGTTGCGAGGCGCTGTTCGGGGTCCGTCCATCGACGATCCGCGGCCGCACCATCGACCTGGAATCAGCGTGGCCGGCGGCGGCTGACCTCAGGGCCGGTCTGCTCGCGTGCACGCGCCCGGAGGAGATGCTCGACTTCGTGGCGGACCATCTCGCGGCCAACCAGGGCGAGGTCGCGGGTCTCGACCGCTGTGAGCAGGCGGTGGCGATGCTGGAATCCGAGCCGAGGCGGCCGATCGCCGACATCGCCGTCGAGCTCGGCGTCTCCCATGGACATCTGGACCGCGAGCTCGGTCGAATCGTCGGGCTCAGTCCCCGCGCTCTGGCGCGGCTGCTGCGGATGCGGCGCCTGCTGGCCGGCATCGACGTGCGTGGAGAGGTCGATTGGTCGGACCGTGCCGCCGAACTCGGCTGGTTCGACCAAGCGCACCTGATCCGGGACTTCAAGCGCCACACCGGCGTGCCTCCGTCGCGGTACCTCGCGGCCCAGCGCGCTGCCTTCAGCGCGGACGAAATCGACGATGCGGCGGGATTCGTCCCCGAACGGTGAGCGGGTGAAGTCCATACAATACGGGACTCGACGCCGCGCGTACGGTGGGCGTGAAAGGAGGAACGGATGGCATCGACGTTTGCAGTCGCGGAGACGATCGAGAGACCCGCAGGGGAGGTGTGGCAGGCCCTCACCGACTGGAGCAACGCCCACCGGTGGATGCCCGGCGTCGACCGGATGGAGGCCCTGGGCGAGACCGCGGCGGGCACGGAGATCCGCTTCCATGCCCGGAACGCGGAGCGGACGTCGGTCATCGCCCGCTGCGACGCGGGGCGCTCGATCGTGCTGCGGTCGGTTCAGGGCGGCGTGACCGCCGACTACACCTACGAACTGCAGCCGGCCGGTGACGCCGCGACCCGCGTGACGCTGGTGGCCGAGTGCCGCTTCCGCGGGCTGCTGCTCCTGGTGATGTCGCCACTCATCCGGCGGGCGATCCGCAGCGCCGACGGCGTCCAGCTCGAGCAACTCAAGAAGGTCGTCGAAGCCGGCTGAGGCCGTGCTCGGCACACGATGATCATGGCGGCGCGATTTCCAGGTCTCTACAGATTTTGAGGGCGATGAATCTGTTCAATTCACGATGTCTCGGCACTGCCGAGGCTCTCCGAGTTCTGCGGTTGACGAAAATGGTGTGGTTGCTTCCTTCTCGGAGTAGTTGGCAGCCGTTCTGTTCAAGGTGACGAATGAGGTCTCGCCTCTTCATGCCTGCAAGTTGACAGGCTCCCGAATCACGTCTTGAGTGTCGTCTATAGACTCTTGGGCCAAGATGCGGTTCGCCTCAAGCGTCATCTCGATCGCTTCTAGGATATTGTCGCGAGCTTCCTGCAAGGTTTTTCCTTGCGTGTTTGCTCCCGGTAGTTCTTCCACAAACCCGATGTAACCTTCAGGAACCTTCACATAAACTGCCGTCAATTTCATCTTCACTCCAGTATCTCACTCGGAGATTGGGATAGACGTGCTACGCCAACTCCGGGCCCACATGTTACCATATTCTCTCTCATCCTTGCACCGTAGGATCGGGCCGCTCGAGCGGTTCAAGAATGTGGTCGAGGCCGGCCGGGCCGGACGCTCAGGTGCCGGCCGGCGCGTTTGCGGATTCGTAGATTCGGACCCACTCCTCGGCCGAAGGGCAGACCGACGCCGGGTCTTTCCGGCTGCGCGCGATGAACCCCGGCACCTGCTGCCGGCCGGTGGGAAGGTCGGGGTGCGAATAGCGCAGGTCGAGGCTCCAGCGGATGTGGTCGGAGACGTTCGGTATCGAGCGGTGCATGGTCTTGTGCTGGGTCAGCAGCACGCCGCCGACGCGCACCGGGCAGAGGACGTGCTCGCCGTCGGGGAGCTGCTCGTCGACAACGCCCTTGAAGTTGCCCGCCGGTCCCATGCCGCGCTCGTGGCCGATCAGCGGCGCGCGGTGGCTGCCGGCGATGACCTCCATGCAGCCGTTCTCCCGCGTGGCGTCGACCAGCGGGATCCAGAGGTTGACCATGAAGGTCTCCTCGGCGTCGGGCTGCAGGTAGCCCAGGTCCTGGTGCCACGGCACGACGCCCTCGTCCTGATGGGGCCGCTTGGCGCGGACGTTGAATTGCGGATGAGCCAGGATCTCCGGCCCGATCACGGACTCGACGATGTCGAGGAGGGAGGGGCAGGTGTAGATCCTGAACATCCCCGGCGTGCGTTGCTTGCCGCGGCCCAGGTCCAGCAGGGGGGCCGGGTCGTCGAGTTGCAGCGCCAGCGCGTGGAACCGGCGCTCGAACGGCTCGTCCTCGTGCGCGTCGGACAGCCGGCTGTCGGCCAGGGCGGCCCGCGCGAAGGCGTCGATGTTCTCCTCGAGCTCGGCGCAGAACGGCTGGAGCACCGCCGGGTCGACGGCGTCGTCGACGAGGAGGTAGCCCTCGTCGCGAAAGAAGGCGAGTTGTCGCTCGGTCAGTCCGGACATGAGCTATTCCTCCGGTCAGGCTGGTCCAGTTTACCCCGATTCGGCTGCGAGCGGGCCAGTGAGCGTAGCGAACCTCATTCGAAGCGTGAACCTTTTGCCCTTGAACCGCGCCCTGTGAGATGAAGCCGGAACGGACCGATGGAACCGCGCATGGATCGCACCGACCACACCGATCAGGATCTCGCCCGGAGCATCCGGAGCGGCGACAAGGACGCGTTCGTCGCGCTGGTCCGGCGTTACGAGCGACCGCTGAGTGCGCTCGTCCGCGATCGACTGGGATCGCGCGAGGCGGTCGAGGACGTGCTGCAGGAAACGCTCATGCGGGCGTGGTCGGCGTTGCGGGTGCAGGAGCCGAAGAACGTGCGCGCGTGGCTCTACCAAGTGGCGCGGAACCGCTGCAGCGACCGCCTGCGTTCCAGGCAGCGGCGGGAGCGGATCGCGGAGCCGGAGGAGTTCGCGCGGACCGTCAACCGGCTGGGGATCGCTGATGCGCGCCGGCGCCGGTCGGCGGAGGACGTGGTCGACGCCTTGCAGGTCGTCCCCGAGCAGGAGCGGCGGGCGCTGCAGGCGTTCTACCTGGACGGCATGAGCATCGCCGAGATAGCCGCCCGCCACCGCTGTCCGCCTGGCACGGTCAAGCGGCGGCTGTCTCACGGCCGCGACCGCGTGCGCAACGAACTGGGCATCACCAAGACGAGGAGGGGTATTACGATGCGTGTCGAGAGCAAGAAAACGGCGAAACGGCCATTTCCCGACCGTCGCCCGGAGATCACGGTCTTCAGGAGCACGGGGCAGCCGTTCTCCATCGACCTTCGCGAGCTGGCATGGTGGTTCATCGTGCCGGAAATCGGCGAACGGGTGCGGTGGGCGGAATACGAGCAGACCCGCGACGGCTCGTGGGTATTGACCGAGGACACTGCGATGGCAGCCTGTCGGCCGGCCATCATCCACGGACGGGAGTGCGTGGAGATCGAGGTCGACGAGCAGGCGTTCCCCGACCGGGCCGGTCTCGTCCCGCGCAACCATGCGCCGGATGAGGAGTACGGCCGGACCAGGGTCTGGGGCCGGCTGGACGAGAAGGAGGTGCAGTGGCTGGCCTTCGAGGCTACCAGGAGGGGTGACGGTACGAGAGAGCTGCAGACCTTCCTGGACGAAAGCTGGGAGCACAACTTCGGGTCCATCGACCGCCTGGTCGAGGACAGGGGGTACCTTACCGAGCGGCCGGACGGGACGTTCGAACGGAGCCGCGAGGCTCCCCGCCTGTTCTCGAGCGGCGTGTTCGAGTGCCGCATCGGTGGCCGGGAGTTCGAGTGCATGCGCGTCTTCGATATCGAAGCGGATGCAACTGATTCGGATGTGCTCGTCCTGGCGTACCTCAACCGCGCCGGCCGCACGGTCTTGTCCCGGAGGTACAACGGCAACCGTTGGGGCAAGCTGGATCAGCCGCCCCACCGGACGGGTGGTACCGAGATGACCTGGGCAGAGGAGTTGCCCCACGCTCATCGGCTGGTGATCGACGGCGTCACCTACGTGCACCAATGGGACTACCTGGCCCAGGAAGCCTGCGGACTGTAGCGGTCAGCGAATCGCACGATTGCCATGAACGAACGACTGCGGAGCGTTGCCCAGGGATTCGTGCTGGCGGTGCGCCAAGCTCCCGGCGCGTTCACGCGGCTCCTCCTGCTGAACGTGGTCGGGGGGGCGGCGCCTGCGGCCGTGTTGTTCACCCAGAAGGTGATCATCGACGGTATCGCCGGCTCTACGGGCGATCCCGGGCTGATGTCGCTCCTCCGCACGCCGTCCCTCCTGGCCGCGGCGATCGCGGGATTCCTGGTGCTGGATCTGATCCTCGACTTCGTGGAGCAGTTCGTCGACTTCGAGGAGACCACATTTCGCGACCGGATTCTGGCCGGAACGAAGCGTCTCATCCTGGAACGCCTCGGGAAGCTGCGCGGCATCCGCCCGTTCGAAACGCCGGCGTTCGCACGCTGCCTGAACCTTGCGGTGGAGAGCATCCCGAGCATCGATCACTTCGGCAACGCGCTGAACTACCTGATGGTCGGGCTGCTCGCGGTTGTTCCCGTAGCCGCGCTGACGGCCACGCTGGCCTGGTGGGTGCCGCTGCTGATCATCGCGGCGGTCACTCCGTCGATGCAGGTCCAGAACCGGGTCGAGGACGGCTCATGGTCGCTCAAACAGGGGCAGGCGGAGACCGCAAAGCGGATGGACGCCCATGAACGGATGCTCACTGCTCCCGACTACGCCAAGGAGACACGCCTGCTTGGCATCGGCGGGTTGCTGTTGGGGCGCTGGCAGACGATGTTCGACCGTGCGCTGCGCGAGGTGCTCGGCGTTCGGGCGAGGGGCCGGCGCACGGTGCTGCTCTGGTCGCTGCTGTCGGCGGCCGGCGTTGGTGGAGCGTTCCTGTTCGTCGTGCAGCAGGGGCTGCAAGGGACGCTGTCCGCCGGCGATCTGGCGCTCTATATCGGGTCGATCTTCTATCTGCGCCGCGGCCTGATGCGCTTCCTGCACTGCCTCGTCGAACTCCAGGCGGCGGGTCTGCGGGTCAGAGCCATCCAGGACGTGCTGGACATGGACGACGGCCTGCGCGACCGGCCGGCCGCCGTCCGAACGGAGTCGGCCGAAGGCCTGTTGTTCGAGGACGTCGCCTTCCGTTACGCCGGTGCGCAGCAAGACGCCGTGCGTGGCGTGAGCTTCAGTGTCCCACCCGGTCAATCGGTCGCCCTGGTCGGCGCCAACGGTTCCGGCAAGACCACCCTCGTCAAGCTGGCCTGCCGGCTGTACGACCCCGACGCCGGTACCGTGAGCTGGAACGGCAGACCGCTGGCCGAGCTTCCGGTCGACGAGTGGCGTGCGCTCGTCTCCGCGCTCATGCAGGACCACTGCCGCTTCCCGGTGAGCGCCTTCGACAACGTGTGGTTCGGTGACGCCACCGCGTCCGATGACGACCTCAGCGGCGTGCGTGCTGCGGCGCGGCAGAGCGGCATCGGCGACCGCATCGAACGGCTGCCGGAGCGGTGGCGGACGCCACTGGCCAAGGAGCTCACGGGTGGGCAGGACCTGTCGGGAGGGGAGTGGCAGCGGCTGGCGCTGGCGCGCGCCTTCTTCCGCTCCGAGGCCGCTCTGGTGGCGCTGGACGAGCCGACCTACGGGGTGGATCCGGCCGCGGAGGGGGACATCTGGGAGCGTGTCCGGTCGTGGATTGCGGGGCGCACGACGCTGATCGTCAGCCACCGACTGGGGCTGACCCGCTTCGTGGACGACATCGTGGTGATGGATGGCGGCCGCGTCGAGGAACGCGGCGACCACGCATCGCTCATGGACGCCGGCGGTCTGTACGCTCGAATGTTCGAGACGCAGGCACGCCCCTATCGAGACGGGAACGATTCATGAACCAGCGGCTGCAGAGCATTGCCCACGGACTCGCGATGGCAATGCGGCAGGCGCCCGGCGGGTTCATGCGGCTGTTGCTGCTGAACGTGGTCGGGGGAGCGGCGCCGGCCGCGGTGCTGTTCATCCAGAAGCTGCTCATCGACGGCATCGCCGGTTCCGATCGCGGCATCGGTCTGGCGGAGATCCTCCGCTCACCAGGCGTCCTGACCGCGGCCGTCGGGGCGTTTCTGGTGCTCAACGTGGTGCTCGACGCCATGCAGCAGATCCTGTCGTTCGAGACCAGCACCTTCCGCGACAGGGTCGTCGGTGGGACGAAGCGCCTCATCCTGAGCGCCGTGCGCAGGCTGCGCGGCGTCCGGCCGTTCGAAACCCCCGAATTCGCAAGCCGGCTGAACCTGGCGGTCGAGGCCGTTCCCAGCATCGACTACTTCGGCAAGCTGCTCAACGACGTGCTCATCGGGCTGCTCACCGTGGTGCCGCTGGTGGCTCTGACGGCCACGCTGGCATCGTGGGTGCCGCTGCTCATGGTCGCCGCAATCGCGCCCTCGATGTACGTGCAACACCAGATCGCCGATCGGGAATGGTCACTCACTCGAACGCAGGCGGAAACGGCAAAGCGCATGCACTTCCACGAGCGGATGCTCGGGGGGCTCGAATACGCGAAGGAGACGCGCCTGCTTGGCATCGGCGGTCTGCTGTTGGGGCGCTGGCAGGCGATGTTCGACGGCGCACTGCGCGACGTGCTTCGCCTCCGGGCGCGGGGCCGCCGAACGGTGCTCCGCTGGTCGCTGCTGTCGGCCGTCGGCGTCGGCGGGGCGTTTCTGTTCGTCGTCGAACAGGGTCTGGGCGGAACGCTGTCCGCCGGCGACCTGGCGCTCTACATCGGATCGGTCTTCCACCTGCGAAACGGCCTCTTCATGTTGATCTCGTCGCTTGTCGAGCTCCATGCCCAAGGTCTGCGGGTCAGAGCCATCCAGGACGTGCTGGACATGGACGACGGCCTGCGCAACCGGCCGGCCGCCGTCAGAACGGAATCGGCCGAAGGCCTGGTGTTCGAGGACGTCACGTTCCGTTACGCCGGCGCGCAGGAAGACGCCTTGCGTGGCGTAAGCTTCAGCGTCCCTCGCGGTCGATCGGTTGCCTTGGTCGGCGCCAACGGTTCCGGCAAGACCACCCTCGTCAAGCTGGCCTGTCGCCTGTACGACCCCGACACGGGCACCGTGCGCTGGAACGGCCGGCCCCTGCCCGAGTTTCCCGCCGACGAATGGCGCGCGCACGTCTCCGCGCTCATGCAGGACCATTGCCGCTTCCCGGTGAGCGCCTTCGACAACGTCTGGTTCGGCAACGCCGCCGCGCCCGTCGACGACCTGAAAGGGGTGCGCGCCGCGGCACGGCAGAGCGGCATCGGCGAACGCATCGAACGGCTGCCGGAGCAGTGGCGGACGCCGCTGTCGAAGGAGCTCGCCGGCGGGCAAGACCTGTCGGGCGGCGAGTGGCAGCGGCTGGCGCTGGCGCGCGCCTTCTACCGGTCCGACGCCGCGCTGGTGGTGCTGGACGAGCCGACCTACGGGGTGGATCCGGCCGCCGAGGGGGACATCTGGGAGCGCGTGCGGACGTGGATCGCGGGGCGCACGGCGCTGGTTGTCAGCCACCGCCTGGGTCTGACCCGCTTGGTGGACGACATCGTGGTGATGGATGGGGGTAGCGTCGTGGAACGGGGCGACCACGCGTCGCTCATGCAGACCGACGGCCTCTATGCGCGCATGTTCCGCACACAGGCGCGGCCGTACCTGGACTGAGCCAGGATTGCGTCAGCGGATGGGACGATGAACCTCGCAGCGCTCACCGGACCGAAGGCCTTCGGCAGTGCCTACCGGATCATGCTCGACAACGACCCGCATGCGCCGGCAAGCGCCGATCGGGCGACCATGGCGAGCATGATCCGACTCTGTGATGAGAGCGCTCGCTATCTCTATGAGAGTTACACGGGTCGATCGATCGCCAATGTCGCCGGATCCCGTCCGGGGCTGGAGCGCTTCCTTGCCCAGGCTGGATCGCCCGCGGGCGACTCCGAGGAGCGGATCGCCACCATCGCGGGTCTGACACGCGGCCTGGCTGACAGGAGCCTGGCCGGCGGACTGTCGGCGATGAGGTTCGGAGGGACGGAAGAGCAGATCATCGAGCGCGGATCCGACTGGTGCTCGGACGTGGCCCGGGTCGGGTGTGCGCTGTATCAGATTGCGGGGTTTCCGTGCCGCATGGTGTATCTGTTCGATCTGCAGGCCGCGTACAGTGGGCACGTGATCGTGGAGGTCCATCGTTCCGGAAAATGGGGCGCGGTCGATTCGCGCTCCGGCGTCGTCTATCGCACGGACGACGGCGCGCCCGCGACCACCTGGGAGCTCATGAACGATGCTGGCCTGGTGAAGCGGCACGCAGGCCCGGAGGCGTGGTACACGAACCCGGAGCAGTTCACGGCGGCCGGGATCGCCAACTACCACGTCCAGGATGCGGCGCGGTACGACTACCCGGTGACCGGCGTGAACGGCTACACGCGCGCCGTCCTGTCCATGGCCGACCGCGGGTGGCCGGGCGGCCTTCGCTGGCTGCACGGCGAGTCTGACGGGGCAGGGTAGCGCCATGGTGCCGTTCGTCTGGTCGGAGGGGCAGACCGCCGTGCGTGCGGTCACGGCGGCGCAGACGCCGGCGCTGCACGCGGCGTTCCTGGAGTGCGCCGACGCCGCCGCGCTCGACCCGTCGTTCGCCCCGGTGCCGGAGGGCGAGATCGCCGAGCTGGTGGCGCGCTCGGAAGCGGACGCGTCGCGCGAGCGCGGCTTCCGCATGCGGAGCATCCACGCCGGCCCGGCCGGCGAGCTGGCCGGCTACCTCCATCTCATGGAGGACGTGCCCGCACCGGGGGACGCGTGGCTCTCGATCCTGGCGATCCGGCCGCGGTTCCGCCGGAGCGGTGTCGGCATGGCGGTGATCGCCCGCCTCAAGCGGGAACTGGCCGCCGGCGGCTTCCGCTTCGCCCTGGCCCGCGTCTACCTGGCCAATGTGCCGGCCCTTCGGTTCTGGATGCGGCAGGGCTTCACGGAAGTCGTTCCGCACCGCGGCGACTACGTCGGCTCCGAGCTGGGGAAGCCCTGCATCGTCCTGCGGGCAAAGCTCGGCAGGTAGCCGGTCGCGCGGCGGCCGGGTTGCGCCGCCGCGGGCGGGCAGGCAGACTCCGTCGCCCTGCCGTGCACGACACCGAAGTCATCTCCCCGATAGGCCGGCGCATCCACGTCGTCGGCAACAGCGCATCGGGGAAGTCCACGCTCGCCAGGCGTCTGGCCGAGGCGCTGGACGCGCGGTTCGTGGAGCTGGACGCACTCAACTGGCAGCCGGGTTGGGTCTCGCTCCACGACCTCGATCCCGGCGAGCTCGACCGGCGGATGCGCGAGGCGACCGGCGGGGAGCGGTGGGTGGTCGCGGGCTCCTACCTGAGCCACTCGCAACGGGCGTTCTGGGACCGCCTCGACGCCGTGATCTGGCTCGACCTGCCGATGGCGCTGCTGCTCAGGCGCGTGCTGCGCCGTACCTGGCGGCGCTGGCGGTCGCGCGAGCTGTTGTGGGGGACGAACTGCGAGCGGTTCTGGCCGCAGTTCCTGGTCTGGAAGAAGCACGAGTCGCTGCTCGCCTGGATCGTCACCCAGCACGCCCACAAGCGGCGGGGCATGCTGGCGTACCAGTCGGATCCGCGCTGGTCGCACATCCGCTTCGTGCGGCTGACCTCGGCCGGTGAAGTGGAGGCGTTCGCCGCCGCGGTGGAACATGCCGTGGACGCCGAGCCGCGCGGCGCGGGCGCGGGGACGACGGAGCCCGACTCGGCGGGGCCCCCCGGCTGACCGTCGCTACGACTCGACCGGCGGGAGGCGGTAGACGCGGCGGGCCGTGCCGCTGAACAGGGCGTCCTTGTCGGCGTCGGAGAAATCGGCGGTCATCAGCTTGAAGGCGTCGTAGAGCACGCGGTAGGAGACCGAGGCCTTCTCCACCGGGAAGTTGCTCTCGAACATGCAGCGCTCGGGGCCGAAGCAGTCGATGGCGTGCAGGTAGTAGTCGCGCTGCGTCGCTGCGAACTCCTCTGCGGTGACCGGCTCCTCCCGCTCGTCCCAGCCGAAGCCGTTGTCGAACATGGCCATGCCGCCCAGCTTGGCGGCTATGTTCGGGCAGGCCGCCGCCTCCGCCATGCTCGCCTTCCACTCGGCGAAGACCTCCGCGCGCCGGCCGCGCCAGCGCCCGACGCCGAGCGGCGTACCGAAGTGGTCGAGGATGATGAGCGTGTCCGGGGCGCTTCGCGCCAGCGCGATGAACTCGTCCATCTGGTAGTGGAAGTGCCAGCTCTCGTAGGTCAGCCCGCGCCGGCCGAGCAGGCGGACGCCGTCGCGGAACGGCTCCTCCGCCGCCAGCCCGGCAGGGGCCGGCCCCGGCGCGTTCTCGGTGCCCGCGCGGTGCGTTCCGTGCGCCAGGGAGTAGCGGAACCCGCGCAGGCGGCCGCCGGCCGCCTCGGCATGCGCGTCCAGTACTTCCTCCAGGCGCGGACCCAGCGTCAGGTCGGCGAAGGCGACGATGCCGGCGATCTCCGGGGCGGGTCCGTGCGCTGACGCGCGCGCCGTCGCTTCCACCCACTCGGTCTGGCCGACCGGCCGCAGGTGCTCGGGGCCGCCGCGGCGGTAGTGGGTCCGGCACTCGACGAACATCGTCTGCACCACGTTGTGGCCGCAGCGCACGTCGGCGTACAGGTCGTCCAGCAGGTAGGGGCCGCGCCCGTCGCCGCTCCACAGGTGGTGATGCGGATCGACGATCGGACGCTCGGGGTCGAGGATTTCGACCATCATTTCGCCTCCGGTGCGCCGGTCAAAACCGGCGAGGTGTAGTGAATGAAAGAGTCATACGTACGAAGGGTTAGCGACCCACGACGGCCCCGAGTCATGCGTGGCAGCCCGCGAGGGCGAGACGAAGCGTTGACAGGGGTACGCGCGGGCCGGGTATGGAGCCGCGAAGAAACTCACTTCGGGGTGCCAACGCCGTGGGAGGAGGCGGAAGGCAACACCCGGGACGCCGCCAGCGCGAGGCGTCACGGGACCCTGCGCGGTCGAAGACCCCGAGCACGTGCGGAAACACCTTGCGCGGGAACCGGGAGATCCCATCCTCTCCTGTGGCGGGATGGCACCACAGGACGTGTCGGAAAGTCCAAGGGCGCACTCCGATGATGTACGGGGATGGGAAGTCGGACAGGTCCATAGTACCAGCGAAGCCCGCGAACAAGGACGGGGGCGGTGGACAGCGTGGTTATGGCGGACCCTACACGGGCACGAAGGTGGAAACGCCGGAGACAGCCAAGGGGACGCCTACGGTCGCGTTGGACGCCGTTGACCCAACCGCGGAGCGGGTGGAGGGAAGGGGCCTGACCAAGGGGAATCCGCGCCAGCAAAACGCGCCCCGGACACAGCGCCGGGACGGCGCGCCCAGTGCGCTTGCGCGGATACGTCAAGCAGCGCGAGGGGATAGGGCAAGCCGGAAACGTTCGACTTTCTCGGGTTCACGCATATCTGCGGGACGAAGAGGAGTAACGGACGGTTCACGGTGCTCAGGCAGACGATGGGTGAGCGGTTGCAGGCGAAACTGGGGCAGGTGAAAGCCGAGCTTCGGGGCCGCCTGCACGATCCGGTTCCGGAGGTGGGACGGTGGCTGCGCTCGGTGGTGGGCGGGCATCTGCGTTACTACGGGGTGCCCATGAACTCGCCGGCGCTGGCTCTGTTCCGCTATCGGGTGGCGTGGCTGTGGTACCGTTCGCTGCGGCGCCGCAGTCAGAAAACCCGACTCACCTGGGAGCGCATGCAGCGCCTTGTCGCTCGCTGGCTCCCTGCGGCCCACGTGTACCATCCCTATCCCTTACGGCGGCTTGGCGTCATACCCGAGGTAGGAGCCCGGTGCGGTAGTCCCGCACGCCGGGATCTGTGGAGGGGGTGATCAGCAATGTTCATTCCTACTCCGACCGTTTGGGTCCAGCGGCCGGCCCGGCAGCGACCGGCGCCCGTGCACGGCGTCCCAGCGGTCCTGCACGTCCTGCAGGATGCGCATGGTCGGCAGCACCGAGCGGCCCGGCACCGCGGGGGGGCGCCCCTCGGCCAGCGCGGTGACGAAGTCGATCGTGCAGCGGGCGCAGTTCTCCTGCTCGGTCTCGATGCGCCGCGTGCCGGCGCCCGTGGTCAGGGTGTTCTCCAGGATCTGCAGGCGGTAGGAGTCGCGGTCGGTGACGATCATGGTGTCGTACAGGCGCTCGCGAGAGTAGTAGGAGCCGGAGCAGAGCAGGCTCTGGTCGGCCTCGGTCTCGACCAGCAGGACGACCTCCATCGGGATGCTCGTGCCGGGATCCGGGGCCGGCATGAAGCTCTGCACGGAGCGTACCGGCGAGCCCTCGACCGCCAGCATCCACAGCCCCAGGTCGAGCAGGTGGGTGGTGTGGTGCCACAGCAGGTTGTCGATCCAGCTCCGGTGGTAGCCGGTCGCGCCGATGTTCTTCAGGCGATGGATGAAGAAGCGGCCGTGGAAGTGGCGGATGTGCTCCTCGCCCGCGGCCAGCCGCTCGCGCAGCTCCGCCCGCTCCCTGCGGAAGCGCATGGGGTGTACGACGCCGAGCGGGAGCCCGCGGCGCTCCGCTTCCAGCACCACGCGCTCGGACTCCGGATAGCTCATCGCGATCGGGATCTCCACGAGGGTCGGCTTGCCGTGCGCCAGGCAGCGCAGCGCCGTGTGGGCGTGCAGCTCGCTCGGGTTGCCGACGATGACGGCGTCCACGGCGGGATCGGCAAGCGCCTCCTCCAGGTCCACGGTCCAGCGGCGGTAGCCGTAGCGCGCCGCGAACTCGGCCGTCGGCTCCGGCCGGCGGCCCACCAGGACGTGCCGGGACTCCGCGGTGACCGCCTCCGAGTGCCACACGCCCATCATCCCGTGGCCGATCATGCAGAGGTTCATCGGCGTCTCCCCGGATTCAGGCGAGGCGTCCGCTCACGAGCGGCCGACGTTCCGCGCCAGGGGCTCGGGGCGCGTCGGGCGGGTGGCGTAGCGCGCGTTCGGGGCTTCCAGGATCGCCATCTTGCGGTCGTCCATGTCCGGGTAGTGGCGGAAGTCGTCGGGATCGAAGTAGGCGCCGCTCCACGAGGTCCCGTGCGGGGAGAACTTGTAGAACAGGGTCCGGCGTTCGGCGTTCGCCGTCCACGGCAGCGTCCCGTGGGTGAGCGCCTCGGTGAACACGATCGCGTCGCCCGGCCGCGCCGGCACCCGCTGCACGCTAGGGTGGATGCCCTTGCTCAGGTCCTGCCACTGCGGCGGGAGCGGGAGGTTGGCCTTGTGCGTGCCGGGGATGCAGCAGAAGCCGCCGCCGTTCACGTTCGTGTCGTGGAGCTCGAAGGCGACCGCGACCAGGCCGTTGAAGAAGCGGCCGTCGTGGTAGCGGAAGAACTGGGAGCCGCCCGCGGTCTTCCAGCCGCCGTGCAGCATGCCGCCGGGGAACCCCTGCCGCACGTGGGTGTGGACGTTGACGTGGTCGATGCGGAACGTCGGCAGGGACGCATCGCCGTCGACGGGGCGTTCGTGGTTGCCGATCAGCTCTTCCAGGATAGGGCTCAGCGCGGGCAGGTCAAGCAGGTCGCGCCACGCCTGAGACCAGTGGAGGGGCCCGGCGGGCCGGCCGGCGGGGTCGAGTTGCTCGGAGGGCACGCGCAACGTGGCTCGCAGTTCCTCGATCTGCGTGCCGGTGACGGCGTCCGGCACGACGAAGTACCCGAACGCGTCGAACAGGTAGCGTTGCTCTTCGGTCATGAGCTGCATCCTCATCCTGGCCTAATGAGTCGCCAGCTCGCGGACATGGGCGAGGTCCTTCCTGCTCACGGGGCGAAGCTGTGAGGGTAGCACCGTCGCCACGGCGACGGTATCACCGGTGAGCGTCATGAACTCGACTTCATAGGCTGTCCCGTCACGATGCACGTGAACGGCGGTGCCTACGTCTCCCGATTGCAGGCCCTCGCCCGGGATGTCCTGAGTCAGCACGATGCAGTCGTGTTCCTTGATCATTCGTCTGCCCCCAGTGGATGAGCCGTGATGAGGCGGGGCACGACGTGCCCCTCGTCTATTTGCCAGATAGTACGTACGTGCGCGCGCCGGTTTTCGGGTACGCGAAGTATACCATCGACTTCATAGCGCGGGCCGTAGCCGGTGTTCCTCACCCGAGCTACCTCGTTGCGCTGACCGTGTTCGCGCAACGCTGCTGCGAGCACCTCCCACGCGTCCCGACGAAATCCCAGTCCTGTAAAGTAGCGGGCCTTGCTCGCGCCGTAACGATGGTCCGAATCGAGCAGGTAGCCAGTGATCTTCTCCTGTTCAACCAGAGCCTGATGCGCATGAGGGAGCTTCACTTCTGATCGGAGACCATGGATGGAGTACGAGTCTCGAGGCCGGTCGAGTGTAGTATCTTCCGGGGCAAGCATGATACTGCCGCTGAGCGTCGCGATCATTGACTACGGCCTCATGGCCCCCGCCCACTCCAGCACGTTCTGCGGCCATGACGCGTCGTCCTACGCTGGAGAGCCCGCGTGAGGAAGGTCTATGTCATCACCGACATGGAGGGGGTGGCGGGGATCAACGGCTGGCACGAGTGCCGTCCCGCGCCGGATGGCAGCGACGCCGACTACGAGCGCTCGCGCCGCCTGCTCAGCGACGAGGTGGCCGCCGCGGTGCTGGGGGCGCGGGACGGCGGCGCCGGCGAGGTGATGGTCCTCGACGGCCACCGCAGCGGCGACAACTTCATCGCCGAGCGGCTGCCGGAAGGGGCGCGCTACGTGATGGGCCGTGGCCGCCCCAATCCGCTCGACGGACTGGACGGGACCTTCGACGGAGTAATCCTGCTCGGCTACCACTCCATGGCGGGCACGCCGAACGGCCTGCTCGCCCACACGATGAGCTCGGCGGTCTGGAAGCGCTTCAGCGTCAACGGCGTCACCCTCGGCGAGATCGGCATGATGGCCCTGATCGCCGGCAGCCATGACGTGCCGCTGTGGCTGGTCACGGGCGGCCGCTGCGCCTGCGAGGAGGCGGCGGCCCTGCTCGGGCCGGAGCTGCGCACGCTGATCGTGAAAGAGGACATCGCGCACGAGTCGTCGATCACCGTGGCGCCAGCGGAGGCGCGCCGCATGATCCGCAAGGCCGTGGCCGAGGTGGTCGCCAAGGCGCCGCGCGCCCGGCCGTTCGTGATCGAGCGGCCGTGGACGGCCTCCCTGGAGCTCGCCAGCCGCGAGCTCGCGGACAGGCAGGCGATCCCCTCGAGTCTGCGGATCGACGACGTGACCTTCTCGGCTTCGATCGACTCCATCGACGCCCTGTTGCCGCGCTACTGGTCCACCGCGCGGCCGGCCGCGCCCGAGTGAGCGATCGGAGGGTCTTCAGGATCTCGAGCGGCGTTCGAAGCTGACGATGTTCGCCGGCGCGTCCGTGACGCTCAGGCGGGCGGCGCTCGCCGTGAAGTCGGCTCCGCATGGCGGTCGCGATGGTGCGCGTGACACAGAAGTCGCAGATTGTCCTGCTCCGCACCGCCTCCCAGGGCGTACGGGAACACGTGATCGATCTGCAGCAGATGCCGTGACGCGCAGCGTCGTCCGGTCTGCCGGTCGACGTAGCTGCAGCGGCCCCCGTCGCGCAGCCAGACCTCTCGCCTGACCGCCGCCGGAACGGCGCGACGGGCGCGAGCGTGCTGCTTCGGCGCCGAAGTCGCGATGGGGGCCGGCCGTCTCTGACACTTGGCCTCAGGCGCCCGACCGTTCGAGTCCCGTTGCGTGTGCGGCGCCGAGGCGCCGGTGATGCCGGCCGGGACGGATCGCTTCGACGCCGAAGTGGCCGGACGGGTCGAGCCTCGCTCTGTCTTCGACGCCGAAGCGCCGGCAAGTTCAGTCCGCTTCCGCGCCGAAGTCGCGCGGCGGTCCGCGTTCGGCTGCCTGTTCGCGGGAGAGTTGCCGGTGCCGGCCGGCTGCGCGAGTCGCAACGCCGGCGACGGGACGCCGTGGCATGAGCCTGCCGGGGACTTCGCCGCCGAAGTCGTGGCGCCCGCGTGCATCGTGGACCGTTTCGGCGCCGAAGCCGCGATCTCGTCGGAACTCGTTCCCTTCGCCGCCGGTCGGCCGACACCCGCGGGAGCGCCGCGGGTCCGCCCACGGCGCGGGGGACGGCCAGGGTCGTGGCGATCGAGCCCCTCGTCGACCAGCCGCCCGACGAGCTGCCCCAGGGTCATGCGCGGGTCGATGTGTGAGAGCAGGCCCCTGAGCTGCTCCAGCCCGCGCTCACACTCCGCGTCGATGACCGCCTTGAGCTCCCGGCACCCCTCGCCCAGTGGCCGCACCCGATCCGCCGGAACCGCCAGCGCGGGATCCATCTCGGCCAGCATCTTCGCCACCTGCCGCGTGCTCTTGCCGGCCGCTCGCTCCACCAGCGCCTTCTGCGCCGACACGTCCAGGACCGGGACCGTCCTCGGTTCCGGCGCCGGCTTCCCTTGGGCCGAGCGCGCCGGCGGCCGCAGAGCCGATCGTGTTCCGGTCCCGGGCGTCTGGGGTGTTCGCCCGCGCTCACGGCGCTCGAAGGCGGCCTGCAACTGCGCCGCCGCGTCCAGGGTGAGCGAGCCGTCCCAGAGCCGCTCGCGCACGCCGTCGATCCGCGTGCACAGCTTCATGGCGCTTGTCCGGCGCCACGTGGCGGCGTCGCTGTAGCCGAGTCCGCGCTTGACGTAGTCGAACAGGCTGGAGAAGCCGCGGCGCAGGTAGACGCGTCGCGCTTCGATCTCGATCAGGTGATCGATGACGAAGACATGGACCTGGTGATCGAGGCGAGCCAGCCTGCCCGTCTGCTCCAGGAGTTGATCGTCGGAGAGGCCGGATACGGTGGACGTGACCTTGCTTTCGGCGGCGAGGCATGACATAAATAAATATAGAAATATAAATGAGTTGAAACAACAAACGGCGTCCTGTTTCAGCGCCGTTCGGCGGCCGTCTCCGCATTCCTGGTCACGAGCCCGCGCCTGTCGCGCAGCCATGTTGGAAACGGCGCACCAGGAGCGGTGCTCGTCCGCCCGGCGCGGATGGATGTCATGCCCGACATGGCATACATTCCAGATGGTGGGTGGCAGGAAGACCGCTCGCGTGGCGTGCCGGAAGATGATCGGAACATCCGTTCTTCATGGCGGCGAGCTCGTGAACGAAGCAAGCACGAGTAGCTGACGATGCCCGAACCGCTGAACGTCGCGATCATCGGCTACGGCTTCATGGGGCGCGCCCATTCCAACGCCTACCGGCAGGTCGGGCGCTTCTTCGACCTGCCGTTCGAGCCGGTGCTGAGGGTGGCGTCCGCGCGAACGCCTGCGGCGCTGGATGCCTTCGCCGCGCGCTGGGGGTGGCAGGAGACGGACACCGACTGGCGCCGCGTGGTGGAGCGGCCGGACGTCGACCTGGTCGACATCTGCACGCCGAACAGCTCGCATCGCGAGATCGCCCTGGCGGCGCTGGCCGCCGGCAAGATGGTGGCGTGCGAGAAGCCGTTGGCCATGGACGCGGAGGAGGGGGCGGACATGGTGGCCGCCGCCGAGGCTGCCGGACGGCCGACCATGGTCTGGTTCAACTACCGGCGGGTGCCGGCGATGGCGCTGGCCCGGCAACTCGTGGACGAGGGGCGGATCGGCCGGCCCTATCACCTGCGCTCGCGCTGGCTGCAGGACTGGACCATCAGTCCCGACGTCCCGCAGGGCGGCGCGGCGCTCTGGCGACTCGAGCGCGCGACCGCCGGCTCAGGCGTCACCGGCGACCTGCTGGCCCACTCGATCGACCAGGCCATGTGGCTGAACGGGCCGATCGACGCGGTCGCGGCCGTCACGGAGACGTTCGTCACCGAGCGCGAGCTGCAGGACCGGCCCGGCGTGCGCCGTCCGGTCGAGATCGACGACGCCTCCGCGTTCCTGGCGCGCTTCTCCAACGGCTCCCTCGGCACCTTCGAGGCTACCCGCTACGCGCGCGGGCGCAAGAACGAGGACTACCTGGAGATCAATGGCGAGGCGGGATCGTTCGCCTTCAACTTCGAGAACCCGCACCTGCTGGAGTACTTCGACCACCGCGACGACGGCCACGTGCGCGGCTGGCGGACCATCCAGGTGTGGGACGGCGATCACCCCTACATGGCCAACTGGTGGGTGCCGGGCATGACCCTCGGCTTCGAGCACACCTTCATCCACCAGGTCGCCGACTTCCTGCGCGGCCTGGGGGACGGCACCACGCCCTGCCCGGACTTCGCCGCCGCGCAGCGGACGCAGGTGGTGTGCGACGCGGTGCTGCGCTCGGCGGCCGAGCGTACCTGGACCGACGTCGGCTCGTAGCGCGCCCGACCTACCCGGACGCCTCCAGGTCGATGCCTTCCGCGGCGGCCACGCCTCGGATGTAGCCCGCCGCCGCGTCGTAGGCGATCTGGTCCTCCAGGTGCTCGAGCATCAGCGGCACCGTGTGCGGCAGCCCGTGCAGGCCCCGCAGGTAGGCGGCGTAGTCGATGCCGCCCAGGCCGGGCCGCGTCTCCTCCAGGACCACGGAGATCGCCGCGGTCATCGACCGCCCCTCGCCGCGCGCCATGGCGACGTCCTTGGCGTGGGCGGAGACGATGCGGTCGCCGAACAGCCTCAGGCTCTCGGCCAGGATCGCGGCGTTGCCGAAGTAGGCGCGCGGGCAGTTGACCAGGTTCACCAGGTCCATGTGCGCGCCGAAGCGGTCGCGGTCGACGGCGTCGAGCAGGCGGCGGATGTTGGCCGGCGTGTCGTTGACGCTGAACGGGTAGATCTCGAACACCAGCGACGCGCGCCGCGGGCGCACCTCGTCGATGATCGCGCGCGCCACCTCGACCGCGGCGTCGAAGGCCTCGTCGCCGATGTTGCGCTCGTGCCAGATCTTGGCGTCCGCGGTGACCAGCGAGCCGATCAGGCTGATCGCGCAGCGCGCGTTCACCTCCTCGGCCACCGCCAGCCCCTCGGCAAGACGCTTCCGCTCGGCCGCCGCCTCGCTCGGGTCGGGGTGCAGCGGGTTGTGCCACGCGCCGACCTCGGCGATCAGCACGTCCTGCGCCTCGAAGGCGCGGCGGATGTCTCGCAGGCGGTCGGCGTCGCCAATCGACACCGGCGGGCAGTAGGCGGCGCGGTAGCCCTTCTCGCGGTGCAGGCGGGCGAAGGCGTCGAGGTCCTCGACGTGAATGGCGTGCGAGCGGCCGATGCCGCGGTCGGGGCCGGCGGGCTCGGAGCCCGGAGGGGCGAGTTTGCTTCCGAGGCGGATCATGCCGATCGAGGGTATCCTCCGGCTCCATGTCGTCCAAGCGGGTGCGGGTCGGGTTCGTCGGCTGCGGGCGCCACGGCGGCGAGCGCATCTATCCGTCGCTGCAGCCCGCCGGGATCGAGCTGGTCGCCACCTGCGACCTGGAACGCGAGCGCGCCGAGCGCTACGCCCGCCGCTTCGGCGCGAAGGCCGTGTACACCGACTTTCGGGCCATGTGCGAGGCGGAGGATCTGGAGGCGGTGCTGGTGGTCACCGGACCGGAGGGGCACTTCGAGGTCGGGCGCGAGCTGGTCGCCATGGGCTACCCGGTGTGGATGGAGAAGCCGCCGGCTCCCACCGCCGGGCAGGCCGAGGAGCTGGCCGCGGCGGCGGCTGCTGCGGGCGTGCACGTGCAGGTGGGGTTCAACTACCGCTACACGGCCGGCGTGCGGCGGGTGCGCTCGCTCATCGACGGCGGGCAGTTCGCGCCGCCGCGGATGGTGTCGGTGCGCTGGTGGCTGGGCGGGGCCGAGGACGGCGACGAGTTCCTCCAGCATTACGTCGTGCACGCCGCCGACCTGCTGGCCTACCTCGCCGGCCGGCTGTCCCGGCCCCACGTGCGCAAGGCGGAGGCGGGCGGCCGCTTCTACTACGTGGCCACCTTCGACGGCGCCGGCGCCCGCGGCGGCGCGCCGTGCATCGCCGTCCTGGAGGCCTCCAACCACATGCACATCCTGGGCCGCTGGTGCTGCATCGAGTGGCAGTCGGAGACCGGCATGCTGCGCTGCAGCGACTTCGAGCAGGTCACCCTGACCGCCGGCAAGAGCTACGCGGGCAGGGCGGAGATGCCCGCGCCGTCAACCGGGGGCAGCGCCCCCGGCCCGGACGTGTCCACGGTCGCTCGCTGGGACGCGATGAGCAGTCTGCCGAGCGCGGCGACCTCGCAGTTCGAGCGCTGGGGCTACGCGCCCGAGCTGCGCCTGTTCGCCGCGATCGTCCGCGGCGAGACTCCGCCCGAGTGCACGGTCGCCGACGCCGCGCGCTCCATGCGCCTCGGCCGCGAGATCCTGGCGATCGAGAGCTGACACCGCAACGCCGATCACAGGAACCACATGAACGAAACCGACAGACCAGGCGCGTCGGCCCCGCCGGTAGCCGAAGCGCGACCATCGTCCTACACCGCACATGGCATAACGGTTGAGGATCCATATCGCTGGCTCAGGGATGACGGCTTCCCGACGGTCGATGACGCGGCCGTTCTCGCCTATCTGAAAGCGGAAAACGACTATTTCGAAGCGGTCATGGCGCCGCGCCGCGCGCTGGTCGAGACGCTCTACGCGGAACTCAAGGCGCGCGAGCAACCGGATGACGCCGACGTGCCGATCAAGGACGGTCCGTTCTACTACCATGCGCGTTTCGAGGCGGGAGGCCAATACCGCATCCGGGAACCGCGCGTCGTCTCGGCGCGCCGCACCGGACACGAGTACCACGTCGATCACCAGGGCGACCGGTTCGTCATCAAGACCAACGACACCCACAAGAACGCCCGCCTGGTCACCGCGCCTGATGACGATCCCTCCGAGTCCACGTGGCAGACGCTCGTAGCCGGTTCGGACCAGCGCTACATCCGGCACTTCGCCGCCTTCGCGGATTTCATCGCCGTGCAGGAACGACTGGACGGACTCGATCAGATCCGTCTGATCGACCGGGCCGGGACGAGTTTCCTCGTCCGGTTTACGGAGTCCTCGTACAGCGTCGAGATCGGCGCCAACAAGGAGTTCCAGGCGCGCACCGTTCGGCTCCACTACACGTCGCTGGTCACACCGAACACCGTGTTCGACTGCGACCTGGAAACCGGCGCCCTGCGGGAGCGCAAGGTGCAACGGATCCCCAGCGGATACGACCCGTCGTCGTACGTCACCGAGCGCGCGATGGCTCCGGCGCGAGACGGCGTGCGCGTTCCGGTCTCCATCGTGTACCGCAAGGGAACACCGAGAGACGGGACCGCCCCGCTCTATCTGTACGGATATGGCGCGTACGGCAACGCCGTGCCGCCGTTCTTCTCGCCGTCACGCCTGTCGCTGCTGGACCGCGGCATGATCTTCGCCATCGCGCACGTGCGCGGCGGCGACGAGCTTGGCCGTCACTGGTACGAGTCCGGCAAGCTCGACCGCCGCACCAACACGTTCAACGACTTCGTGGACATCGCCCGACATCTCATCGCCGAGGGCCTTACAGCTCCGGGCCGGATCGCCAGCGCCGGCCGCAGCGCCGGTGGCGAGCTGGTGGGTGCGGCCGTCAACCAGGCGCCCGGACTGTGGGGAGCGGCCGTCGCGCACGTGCCCTTCGTGGATGTGCTGAACACCATGCTCGACACGTCGCTGGCCTTGACCCCGAGCGAGTGGTCGGAGTGGGGGAATCCCATCGAGGACAAGGAAGCCTTCGAGCTCATACGCTCGTACTCGCCCTACGATCAGCTCAAGGCTGGGCGCTATCCGGCCATGTTCGTGACCGGCAGCCTGCATGATTGGCGGGTGACCTACTGGGAACCGGCGAAGTACGTGGCGAAGCTGCGCACGCTGAAGGAGGACGACAACCCGCTGGTGCTGAAGACCAACATGGGCGCCGGCCACGGCGGCGCCTCGGGGCGCTTCGACGCGCTGTACGAAGTAGCCGAGGAGTACGCCTTCGTGTTGTGGGCGCTGCGAACCTCCTTTCACTCCTTCCAGGCGACGACCTTGTCTATCGCGTGACGGTGGCGGACTCCGCCGGGATGCTCGTCCTCCAACACGTATGACGTGGCTTGTTCTTGACGCCAACCCGCGTAGATCCTGGCCAGCTCTCCCTCCTCGAACAGCCCTCGAACGAACGGCGCCAAGTCAACGGAAGGGGGGATCTCGTCGGTGAACACCGCTACGACATTGACGCCGCCGGGCCGAGTATGGTCCTTCATTTGAGCGATCACCCTCGACCACGCGTCCCGTTCAAGCAGGTGAAGGACCCCGTGAGAAGTGATGAGGTCGTAGCTGCGGGAGAACTCGAAGGTGTTCAGGTCGTCGGCCCATGCGTTGACGTGCACTCCGTCCGCGGCAGCCATGCGGGTGAGCTTGCCGATTCCCGCCGCCGACACGTCGAAGGCGTCCACCTGAAACCCGCGAGCGGCCAGAAATCGAGCGTTGCGGCCCTCCCCGCAACCCGCGTCCAGTACCGACGCCCCCGCCGGAAGTCGCTCTGCCAGAGACACGATCTCGGAGCTGGGGCGACCGAAGGTATCAGCACTGTCGTTCCGGTAGGTCTGTTCCCAGAAAGGCGAGGGGTCGGCGTCCGGCGTACGGGTCATGGAGTCAGGCGAGCCATACGGCGAGCTCGGTGAGCGCCGTCTGCGCCAGCAGGTAGGGCTGAGGCTCGCTCCGGCAGCGGCGCTGCACGGCGCCGAAGGTTCTGCGGAGTGACATGCGCTCGGCGGACTCTTTCGACGTGCTGAAGTCGAAGTATCCCCACAGGTGCTGGACGGTGTTCCTAAGGTTGCCCGGATCGGGCGGTTCGCGCAGCAGCGTGGTCAGCTCCAGCGCCAGCTCGTCGAAGCCGTCCCGTCCTCGCCGGCCGGCCACCCGCCGTCCCAGGTCGCGGTACACCGCCTGCGAGCGTGCCAGGACCGAGTACTTGTGCTGAGCCCAGAGCTCGTGTGACGTGCGCGGCAGCGGGATGCGGCCCGGCTCCCGGCCGTGGTACTTGCCGGCGAGCAGCTCGAACTGCCGGCCGGGCGGATCGAGAAACCGCTCCGGCCAGCGGCCGGGCGCGGAGCGCAGCCGCACCGGCGTGCGGTCCCGGTAGCCGCGGAAGGCCATCTCCGCCGCCAGCAGCCGGTGACGCTGGCGCAGCGCCCAGCCCAGGCCGGCCCATCGCCGCGTCTCCGGATGCGCAGCATAGCCCTTCAGACCCTGGGAGAGGATCGCGGCGACGCCGTGCAGCTCGCGGTGCTCGCCCAGCAGGCTGTCCCGGTTCAGGTAACCGGGATGGACGTCCCAGATGCGCACCGCGCATCAACTCCACAGGCGGTCACTGGAGCCCCACCGGTCCGACCTCACACCCGTCCATTCTCGACCTTCGCCTTGGCCGATTGTACCTCAGAGGGATCGCTCGACCAGATGGTGGGCCTGAGGCCGCAGGAGACAAGCTCAGAAGATCTGCGTGATCGGCTTGCCTTCCCAGTCCGCCGACAACTGCAGATCGAGTACCCGAGCCAGTGTCGGCGCGGTGTCGAAGATACGTACCGGTCCCTGGATCTCGCCGCGCTGACCGACCTTCGCGCCGGCAGCGATCCACGGAATCGTCAAGTCTTCGGGCATGTCCGTGCCATGCGTCTTTTCGTGTCCGCCGTGGTCGCTCTGCACGAGGATGAAGTAGCGGTCCAGGAGGCTCGCTGTTTCGAGTTGCCGCAGCAGGATTCCGATCGCCCGGTCGGCGATGGCGATCTGTTCGATGTATTCCGCGGACATCCAGCCATGGTTGTGGCCGGCGATGTCCACGACCCCCAGGTAGACGAAGCAGAAATCAGGTTGTTCGGCGGCCAGGTGCTCGGCCGCGATCCGGGCTATGGTCAGGTCACCCTCCCGGTCATCGCAGTTGTCCGTGAAATAGGAGAAATCGAGAGAACCGGGCGCCGCCAGGTCGCGCAACTGCTCCCAGTTGTAGATGAACGCCGTCTTCCGGTTCATCGCGCGGGCAGCCTCGACGATGCTCGGCACGGGACGCACCATGGGAACCCAGGTGTTGGTAGTGATCCCGTGGCGTGCCGGGGTTACGCCGCGAAACATCGAGGTGTGGCAGGGCAGGGTGGAGGATGGAACGACGCTCTGCGCATTGAACGTGTAGGCCCCGCGCGCAGTGAGGGAATCGATGTTCGGCGTATCGGCCTGCTGGATGCCGTCGGGGCGGCAGCCATCGATGACCACGAGAATTGCGCCGCAGGTTGAAGGATCACTCATAGACAGATCCGGCACGGTACCATGCCAGGGGACGTGAGGGGACCATTGGCGAGAACGAGAATGGCCCAGCGATGATGATAGCTGCGACACGTCCAGGCCGATCAGCTAAAGACGACGTGACAGTCGCTGCAATAGGAAGCGCGCATGGCGCCAACCGCTCCGAGTCAATCCGCCGCAACATGAACCTGTGCGTACTCTCGGAGGACCAGGTAGTGGGAGGGGATCCCGTCGGGAGCGTACTGACCTCCGCTTCTGCGGGTCATCCCTCTGACCGGGTCAGCTCCACAGGCGGTCGCCGGAGCGCTCGCCGTCCCACTCCGGGGTAGGCTCGAAGATGCCGGGCTCGCCGGGGTCGACGCACTCGCGCAGCATGTCGCGGTTCAGGTCGGTGAAGCCCAGGCCGGGACCTTCCGGCACGTCGATGTGTCCATTCTCGATGAGGGGAACCGGCAGTCCTTCGACCAGGCTGCTCCAGCGCTCCAGGTCGTCGACCGAGTGGTTCTCGAGGACCAGGAAGTTCTCCGTGGCAGCCGCGCAGTGCACGGCCGCCAGCGCCGCCACCGGCGTCATGGCCATGTGCATCGCCATGGCGATGCCGCGTTCCTGGGCAGCGTCGCCGATCTTCTTGGTCTCCAGGATGCCGCCGGCCGTCGCCAGGTCGGGGTGGGCGACCGCGATGGCGCGCTCGCGGAACAGGTCGGCGAAGCCATCCTTGAGGTAGATGTCCTCGCCCGTGCAGATCGGCGTCGCGACCGCCTGCGACAGCCGCAGGTACTGATCGGTGATCTGCCAGGGGAGCATGTCCTCGTACCAGGCCAGCGAGAATCGGTCGAGCGCCCGCCCCAGTCGAATGCAGGACTCCAGGCCCAGGTGGCCGAAGTGGTCGGCGGCGAGCGGGACCTCGTAACCGACCTCCTCGCGCACCTCCGCCACGTACTCGCACAGCAGGTCGATGCCCCGGTCGGTGATCTGGATGCCGGTGAAGGGATGCATGACGGCCTGGTTGTCGAGCATCCCCGGCGGTGCGATCACGCTGTCGCTGCGGCCGTCGAGCAGGCCGATCCCGAGGTCCATCTTCAGGAAGCCGAAGCCCATCTCCATGCGTTGCTTCAGCCGGCGGCCCATCTCGCGGCCGCTCGGGGAGGGGGTGGTGTCGCAATAGCAGAGGACGCGGTCGCGGAATCTGCCTCCCGCCAGGGCGTAGGCAGGCACGCCGTACGCCTTGCCGGCCAGGTCCATCAGCGCCATCTCCACGGCGCTGACGCCGCCGCCCTGCCGGCCGTGGTGGCCGAACTGCTTGATCTTGCGGAACAGCCGGTCGACATCGCACGGGTTCTCGCCGAGCAGGCGGGCTTTCAGCATCAGCGCGTAGGTCTTGCTGGCGTTGTCCCGCACCTCGCCGTAGCCGCTGATCCCCTGGTTGGTGTCGATGCGGATCAGGGAGCTGTTGAACGGTGTCCCGGTGAGGCTGGTGACCCGCAGGTCGGTGATCGCCAGCGCCGACGGGCGCGAGTGCCGCTCGCTCAAAGGGTGCGGTTCTCGGTGCTGTAGGTTGTGTCGCTGCCGATCTCCCAGACCCCTCGGAAGAGGGTGCG
The DNA here is from genome assembly GCA_965208175.1 of Spirochaetia bacterium. Classification (GTDB taxonomy): domain Bacteria; phylum Spirochaetota; class Spirochaetia; order SZUA-6; family Bin103; genus CATQHW01. The sequence continues at coordinate 881,340 of CBDBOG010000004.1, forward strand.
GCGCTTGGGAGGCATGCGCATGATGAGCTCGTGATCGAGACCGAGCCGGTGCCACTGCGCCCAGACCGAGTTGTAGCAGTTGAACACCGCGCAGCGCGGGTTGTCCGGATTGGTCCAGTCGTTGGCGGCGTGGACCAGGCTCTCGGTGAAGATGACTACCGAGCCGGCGGGGCAACTGTAGCCGTCCATCACGGCGCGCATCTGTGCTTCCCACGGCGAACCGCCGATGTTCGGCGTCGTCGGGTCGGGGCCGCCGTACGGGAAGTCGGTCTTGTGCGAACCGCTCAGGAACGTGGTGCCGCCCTGGCCCTCCTTGACCTCCTCCAGCTCCCACACCACGCGCGTGAGGCCGGAGAAGATCTTGCCTCCCTGCACCTGATAGCGCATGGCGTTGGCGCGTTGCGGCGGGCGCACCACGTGCGGCAGGCCGTTGTCGCTCCGTTCGGACTTGCTCCAGCCCGGCGGCCGCACGGTGATGAACGATTGCTCGCACCGGAACCCGTACGCGTCGTCGCTCAGGAACGGATCGTCGGACAGGATGTCGTGCAGGATGTCGACGATGGCCGGGTGATCGAGGAGCTTCTGCAGCTCCCCCTCATAGCCCCTCTCGTCGTGGTCTCCCCGCCCCTCCGGGGCGTAGCATTCCGCCCTGGCGGCGTCGATCTCCTGCTGCGAGAGGACCGCCGGGAGCAACATCCAGCCGCGCAGGTCGAAGAAGAAGCGCTGTTCGTCGGTCATGGTTATGGTCATGGTCGACGATACTCGCAGAACCGCGCCTCGCGCCACTCCAGGAGAGCGTGACCGTCCCGATTGGTCCACGAGCGGCCGAGGTCATGTGCCGGAACCAGTCCGAGCGGGATCTGCCGCCGAGGCTTTCTTCCACAGCCGGACCGTGAAGCGGTGCTCCTCCTCGATCAGCTCGGGCTCCGTGCCGTTGTCCAGGCCGGCGCCCGGGACCGGCTTCTGGCCGTAGCGCAAGCGGTCGGATGCTTGGTACAGCCTCTCCAGTTCCTCACGGCTCGCTTCCCGCGAGGCGCTGGCGACGCGGATGTAGTAGGTTCTGCCGCCGTTGTCGACACGGGCACATGGCTTGTCGGGTCCACGCATGACACGGACGGCGAGCACGTCGCGACCCGGCTCGGCATCCCTAGCCCAGGACAGCAGAGGAATGACCGGGGGCTCGATCCTGGTTCGGCACAGCTCGCTGACCCACTCATCGAGACGAGCGCGTGCCATGCCGGCAATGCTCCCGTCGTCCTCGACGCCCAACAACACCGTCTTCCCTTCCAGATTGAGGAACGCGGTCAGCGCCTTGGCCAGGTCGTGGTTCGACACGTCGTCCCGTTTGAACTCCAGCGTCGAGTCCTCGCCGCTGCGGACCATCTCGAACACTTCAGCCGTGTTCATTTTCGTCGCTCGCGGAGGTGGTCGCTCCTGCCATGCAGCCCGGCGTGCCGCTGCTCCCGGTCGCCAACAGGGCGTCCGGGAGGACCGGAGGAGAGAGCGTCGCGCGAATGGCCGCCGTCGCCTGCCACCACCAGCGAACGACCGGATACCACACGCGAATGGCCGGGTACCACCTGAATGTTGCGAACACTCGCTGTTCCCGGGCCTCCATGGATGCCGTAACGGCCATGTTGCGCCAGACCTCGTACGAGCCGATCCGGTAGGTTTCGATGAACGCATCGGCCGCGCGTTGTGCCGCGGCCACCTGCTCACTCGTCATCTTCTGCGCAAGATCGTCGAGCTCCCGCTGTGCGGTCCCGCGAGTCGTCGTGCCGGAGTCATCGGCACGCCAACGGTTCGCAATGTCGAGCCACTTGTATGCCGCGATCTCGTTCCGGGGCACGCCGGTGCCGCCCTGGTACATGCGGGCCAGCACGTAGAGGTGAAACAGTATGAACCGGCCGGAGAAGAGCTCTTCGCCGGCCACTCTTGTGGGGCGATAGGTGCCAGGCTCGACGGCTCGCCGGTACCACTTGTCGGCTTCGACGGGATCCTGCTCGACGCCGCGCTCACCGGTGGCGTACATGTCGCCGAGCCTGGCCTGAGCCTCCCCTTCTTCCTGGCGGGCAGCCAGTCGATACCACCGCGCGGACTCCGTGCCGTCCGGCTCGACGCCGCATCCGCCGGCATACAGCATCGCCAGGCAGAGTTGTCCGTCGGCGTCGCCCTGTTCGGCGCCACGCCGGCACCAAGTTGCGGCCTGGGTGAAGTCCTGTTCCAGGGCGGTGCCGTGCGCGTACCACGTTCCAAGGTAGCTCTGAGCCCGAGCCAACCCCTGTTCGGCAGCCCGGCGATACCATCCGAGCGCTTCGGCGTGGTCTTCCTCGAAGTCGCCGAAGCCGCTCGCGTACATCCAGCCCAGGTGGAACTGCGCCTCCGCATCCCCGCGGTCCGCGGCGTCCCTGAGCTCTTCCGCACTGTCGGTCTCGTGCGCGCAACCCATCACGACGGCCGATGCCAACAGCGCAACTGCAGCGCGTCGCAGCGTCCTCAGGGGGCTGGGCAAGGCGGTGGTCGCAGGGAGCGCATCGGCCACGTCGGATATGATAGCAGCCCATGAAGCGCCGACGGCTGGGGAAAACCGGATGGGACGTGAGCGCGGTATCGATGGGCTGCTGGGGCATCGGCGGCCAGTGGGGTGAGGTGAGCGAGCGGCAGGCGATCCGCACCGTCCATGCCGCCCTCGACGCCGGCGTCAACCTGTTCGACACCGCGGACTCCTACGGCCTGGGTCAGAGCGAGGTCCTGCTCGGCAAGGCCCTCGCCGACCGGCGGAGCGCCGGATACGTGGCCACGAAGGTGGGCAACTGGGCCCGCCGCCAGGACGACCCGCCGGGGCTGAAGAGCATCTACAGCATCATCGGGTGCTGCCACGCGAGCCTCTACCGGCTGGGAATGGACACGATCGACCTGTACCAGTGTCACGTCGGCTCGCCCGAGCGTCCCGAGATATTCGTGGAGGCGTTCGAGCTTCTCAAGGAGCAGGGGAAGATCCGCCACTACGCGATCTCCACCAACGACCTGGCCGCGCTCAAGGCGCTCGATGTGAACGGTCAGTGCGCGGCGTGCCAGATCAACTACTCGATCCTGAACCGCACGGCCGAGCGGGACATCCTGCCCCATTGCCGGGACCACGACATCGGCGTGCTGCTGCGCGGGCCGATCGCCCAGGGCCTGCTGACCGGCAAGTTCGACGAGACCACGCGGTTCGACGACATGGTGCGCAGCGGCTGGAACGCGGGCGGGTCGGGGCGGCAGACGTTCCTGTCCAGGCTCGACGTCGTGTCCCGGCTGCGCGGCGTTCTGCGGCCGGGACAGAGCATGCTGGACCTGGCCCTGCAGTTCACGCTGGCCCATCCCGCGGTGACCTGTCCGATTCCGGGGATGAAGAGCCCCGAGCAGGCGCGCGCCAACGCGGCGGCCGCGGACGGCCAGCTCGACGCCGAGCAGATCGAGGCCATCGCCGCAGCCTGCCGGCCGGAGGGGTAGCCGTGGGCGGTCCAGCCTCATGCACCGGCGCTGGGGACCGGACCGGTCGACACATCGTGGTGACGCCCGGCATCTCTGGTGGGAAGCCGCGTATTGCGGGACACCGGATCACGGTGGAAGACATCGTCGTGTGGCACGAGCAGCAAGGTAGATATCCTGTCCAGATCGCCAAGGAATACGACTTGACGTTGGCCGAAGTGCATGCCGCACTGGCGTACTACCATGGCCACCGACCTGAAATAGATCGGGCGATGGAACTCGGCCGAGCGTACGTAGAGGCACAGACGCGGGAGTACTTCCAAAGTAGCAGAGAAGCTACGCCACGCCCCAGATCACAGGCCCAACTGACGGCACTCTTCGGCCTTTGCTCCGTTCCGAAGCCAGTCGAGAGGGCTCTCCGATTGGTGCGTGGGATTGACCCACACGATCGGGCTGAGTTCACGTACGCTTCCGGCCGCACTTCGAAATGCTGCGCGGGCGCGCTCATCTTGGAGCTACCCGTCGGTCGGTCCCGAGCGCCGCCTCGATGAGATGCAGATCCTTCTCAGCCGCACTCCTTTGACCGCCGAGCAGGACGGTCTTGACCTTCCGTCGCAGATTGCGGTTTGGCTCGATGACAGCGTCGTGTACTCGCTTCCTGCCGTACATTCTCGTGAGCCATTTCGCCGAGTAACTGGATCGATGCCGGCGCCACTCTGCCCGAATCTCCTCCGTCATGACGACTGAGTGTCCAACTTCCAACATCGTAACCAGGAATCTGCGGCAGATGCTTGAAATCGGGCACCTCGATTCACCGGCAGAGAGGGCGACATTTGCATCGATCACCAAGCTGCGACGCTCCCGCTTTGCCATCTCTATGGGATGCGTGTCTCCACCGCGTCGAGGTATGCGCCCTCTGCCGACAGCTCGACGTCCGCGAAGTCTTCCGGCCAATCGCCGAATGCCCCGCTCTGGTCCATGTCAGCACCCTGGATGGAGGCCATGCCATCTTCGCGGGCGCGGGAAAACCAATGCAACCTCACGGACTCGGGTTCGAGGCGTCCCTTTGCCATCAAGGTTCGCACCTGCAGCAGCAGCAGCGCGCTGTGGGTCTCCACTACCAACCTGACGCCACGCTTTGCCGTTTCCGCCATGACTCGTGCCAGTCGATATTGCGCTCGCGGGTGCAGGTGCAGCTCCGGCTGTTCGATGTACACAAGCTGTCCGTTCTGAGCAACGAGGAGGGCAACGAGCACCGGCAAGACTTCCGAGACCCCGAAGCCCACGTCGGCGATGCTCACAAGATCGGTCCCATCCGAGTCCGTTTCAGGAAGCCGACCGACCAGCAGTTCCAACTGCGTATCGTTGAGGCGTCTTGCAGAAATTTCTCGGGTCAAGCCAAGGTCTGCGAGCATGGCTTCGAGGAGCCTGAGCCGTGGATCGTCGACACTCTGCCAGTCCGCAAGGACAGTCGCGACGTATCTGTCGAACGTGCCGGGAAACGCGGGGTCGGATGTGGTCTTGCCATGTATGCGCTCAGGATTGCCGCGCAATCCGGGCACATGGATCAATTCCCGCAATTCCTTGGCTATGAGCACAGAGTGGGACGGAGCGGCCATGACTGGACCGTCGCCATCTTCAGGTTCAACGACAAAGGTCAGAAAACAGCGATCTCTGCGAATCGCCAATCGAAAACCGGGAGGCGTCTGGTATTGCACAGGCCGCGGAAGATCATGTGAAATGAGCGCGGTATGATCCTCATGCAGGTCCGTTCCCGAGCGATCCACAGTCAACCGTATGTTCCGCGAACCCGTGTCGATCGTTTCGTCCGCTATGTCGATGGTGCCATGCTCATCAGCCGCAAACGTGATCCTGTGGATCATGCCACCCGTCGCATCGATCGAGACGCTGAAGGTGCGGGAGCCTCGATCGTTCGGCGGGCGCGAAACGAGCTGTTCGAAGGCCGTCTGTTTCACGTTTGGGCCGCTCAACAAGAGTGCGCCGGGGTCATAGGTGGCTTCGAGCGTCTGCTTCATCAGCAGCAACGGTTGCATGATGCTCGATTTCCCGGAGCTGTTTGCGCCCGCCAGGATCGTCAGCGGACGAATCTCGATCCGACTCTCCGCCGCGAAGCACTTGAAGCCGCGCACGGAAATCGCGCGGATACTGTCCCGATCATCTCGCGAGTCATCGCGCGGCGTCGGTTTCTCGGCCATCACACCGTCCCCCTCCGGCTGACATCGTCGACGCGAATCCAATCGGTCAGACCGAGGTCGGCCAGGATCTGCTGCAGATCGGCTTCCATGCTGCCTGCAGACTGTGAATCGACGGTCACCGACAGGTCGATGCCAACCGTCAGGTGCTGGCCGGACCGCAGCTTGGGCAGGAGCCTGGTTCCCAGGCGATTCCATATTTCGGGAGGCACGGTGCCGGCGAGCCGAAGGGTGGTCTCCGAGGGGACAGGCGCCGGCTGAGGAGTGATGGCGGGTTTGAGTTCGGGGCCGGGGCCCGGGTTGGTGGACGGCTGGGGCTGCGGGCCCGGCGAATCGCCAGGGCTCGCGGTGCGAGGCTTGGCTTTCGCCTTGCTGAGAAGGAAGACATCCGGTTCGAACGCCACTTCCGTCGGAGCGATCATCTCGGCGTACCAGACTCGCTCGAAGCCGCCGCCGTCCTTGCTGCCGGACGCCAGTCCGAAGTCGCCGTTCGCCACAGACGCGACGATCTGGCGGCGCAGGACCGCGTCGGGATCCGTCAGCCGCGTCAGCGCACCGGTGAGGAAGCTCTGGCGAAGGCTCGTCAGAGGCCAGGCGCCGGTCTCCTTGAAGGCTGGGGGCCAGTTGCGGTCGAGGTAGCCGGCCCCCACGGACTCGTTGAGCAGAGCCTCGGTCTTGAGCACACTGATGATGCGGCCGCATAGCGTCTCGCCGGCGCTCGCGTGGCCGGCCCCGAGATCGATGACCTTGAGCCCGTGCCGCTCCTGCGCGTCGGCCAGCGCCACGAAGCGGTAGCTCGCCCACACTTCGTCCTTGGCTGCGTTCTGCGCTTCCCTCACCTGCGTCTGGACCTGCGAGTGCTCCGCGCGGTCGTACTCGGCGCCGAGAACCCCTTCCGTCAACTCGTGAGCCACCCGCTGCCAGGCGAGCCACAGCTCGATCTTGCGGCGCAGTTCCCGTCCCGGCTTCCTCGCGCACCAGACCAGAGAGCCCGGGTACAGCCGGGGTGAGTCGCCGCGCTGACTGGTCCAACTGCCAATGCGCTCGCCGGCACCGTTGTCCGCCGCCCACTCGTCATCCGGGTCGAGGACGATCAGCGCGAGACGCGGCGAGTCCTGGACCGCAGCGCTCTCCTCCGGGAAGAACACGACCGGGAGCGTCGCGCCGGCTTTGAATTCCGTCTCGACCAGCTTGCGGAGGGCCGGCTTGATCTCCGTCTCCTCGTCGAGCGATGCCCGGCGGTCGCTGACGACCTTCTTCAGGGTCGCCTGATGATGGATGCGATAGCCATCCGTACCGACCTTGCGCATGAAGAAGCCGGCCCCTTCCAGGGCGGTGGCGGCAGTGTCGATGGTGGTCGTCTCCACCTCGGGCTCGCCGAGTGCGAAGCGCAGTTCGGGCAGATGAGCCACCTTGTCCACTTGCCCGCCGGAAGACTCGAACAGGATGGCGGTGCCCACGCGGCGGTGGATGTCGCGCAGCGCCCCGGTGGCGTCGACATCCAGCGCGTTGGCATGCGCCGCTGGGCCGGCGAGGTCGGCGTCGATGGCCGTGTCGAGCCGCGATTCGCCCAACTGGCCCAGGACGACGGCGCGGAACTCGGAAATGTCCAGCGGTGCCGACCCGAGCGTGATGAGCGGCTCGGTGCGCGCCTTCTGAAACTGCTGGCGTGCGGCCCAAGAAATCCACTGCGCCAGCATGGCCAGCGCGCCACGGGTCTGTTGAAACTGGGTGAGTGCGCGCCACTTGCGCTGAAAGACCGAGAGGGTCGCGGGATGGAAGGGAAAGCACGCTTCGAACCGGCTCCGCAGGAACTCCCTCGCCTTGGACTCCGTCGTTGCGGTGTCCACGGCAAGCCACTCGGCAGGCAGGCGAGCGGACCGCTCGAAGCACCAGTCCGCGTAGGTCTTGGCGACGTTCTTGCGGACGCGCTTGCTGCCGAGGTCCTCAAACAGGCGCCGGCACACGACCTCGCTGATCTCGGACTCGTCGTTGGCGATCAGGTCGCGCGCGACGCGCCGGACCACCTTGGTGATCCGGTCCTGCCACTGCTGGTCCCAATCGGTCATCTCCACTTGGCTGCGCGGCAGGCTGACCACCGCAGCGGCGCGGTCGGTACCGGTGACGGCCACCGTCAGGTTCTGCAGGAACGCGTGGAAGCCCTCTGCCATAGGGCGGTGACGGTTCACGAAGTTGAGGACCTCATCGAACAGCAGCAGCACGGGCGCCTGCGCGGCGGCGAAAACCCTCGCCAAGGCTTCGGTCCCCGGCGGCGTGGTCCGCGCCGCGCTCCCGAGTGCCGCGACGCCCTCATCGCCCGCAAGCTGGCGAGCCAGATCGATCCAGGGCGTCTCCCGTCCCTGCGTCGGATCCCAGGCATTTCCGACGAATACGCCGACACGGGCCGCAGGTGCCTCCGCCAAGCCGGCGTCACTTAGCAGATCGGCTACGCCGGAGAACCCCGAAGCGGCCGGCCCGCCGTTCGCCAAGTGGTAAAGCGCAGTGAGAGTGTGGGTCTTGCCGCCGCCGAACTGGGTGATGAGGGTGAGAACCGGCGCCGTGTTCTCGGTCCTGCCGGACAGCCGCCGGAGCACCATGCCGGCATGCTCCTTCAGCGCACGCGTGAAGCAGGTCCGAGAGAAGAACTGCTCCGGATCTCGATAATCCTCGGGAGCGGTGCCGGCGACGACCTGCTCCAGGGCAATCGCGAACTCGTCCGGGCTGAACGAGCGACCTTCCCGTACTTCCCTTCGCAGCGTCACGACCCGGTACCAGGGTTCCATCAGTCGCTACCACCATACGACGGCGTGACGGCCGCTTCTGCTTCCAGCACTAGGAACCTCATGAATTCGAAACCGCGAAACGGCGTCTGACGAGTCCCGGGCGACGACAGCGTGGGCATACGCCGTGCAGGCGCGAATATCATCCCGCTCCAGTCCAGGATAGTCGTCCAGAATACCCTCCGTCGTGACTCCCTGTGCCAGCAAGCTCAGGATGAGCTCCACCGAAATCCGCATGTCGCGTATGATGGGCTTGCCTCCAAAGACATCGGGACGGACGGTGATTCGTTTGAGCAGGTCGTTGTCGGTAGTCATCTTTCCTCCGTCCTCCGTGGCGCTCGGCGCAGCCCGGCTCGAAAGTCGTCGACGAAAGCCTTGAGAGAGCTATCGTTTCGGCCGGCTCGATAGATGTCCATGGCTGCCACCAGCTCTGCGGCGAACTCCACACCTCCCAGTATGACCGGATGTCCGCCCTGAGCGATCGCGTCCGCGAGGACTCGCTTGTAGTGGTCTCGCACACACTTTCTGCTGCCGACATCTGGGCGGCTGCCAACGACGGTCTCGAACGACTGAGGGTCCGCCACGTACCAGCGTTCGACGTGTGGATCGGGACAAGCGACGACGATCCGGTCCCTCATCGACGGCACAGCGGCGTCATGCAGGCGTTGCCGTGCGGTGGCGAACGTGGAACAGTTGCCGTCGATGGCCACGACCACCAGATCGGCCGCGACGACGGTCGAGGGACTCAGGGCGACGATGCGCTGGTAGAGCTTGAACTCGGCCAATGCGCGGGCATGGCCGCCGGTGGCCGAGCGGACACGTGCCCACACGTCGATGCCGTTTTCCCCGGAGATCCGCGTCACCAGCGGTTTCAGGAACTCTTCGTGCGCGCGGTCTTCGACGAAGAGGTCTATCACGATCCGGTCACTCATCGACGAGTCCGCGCAAAATCAGACTCTCGAAGAGGCCGTCTTCGGTCCGGCTCGCCAGCGCCTCGGCGATCTCGGTATCGCGAAACAGCGGTCCGCTGGTGTCGAACGGCTCGACGACCGTCCCCTGCGAGCCGAGGCGGACATTGAACAGGCCGATGTCGTCAGGCTCGGATGCCTGCCGCTTCAACCGCAGGATGGCATCGGCAAACAATGGCGAATGGGTCGTGAGGACAACCTGGCGGCGGCGCTGTTCGGCAAGGGAGAACAAAAGCTGAGCGATCAGTTCGAGCCTCCGGGGGTGAACGCCGTTCTCCGGCTCCTCGAGCGCGAGCAGTGAGCCGCCCCACGGGTTCACGGCGATGGTGCTCAGCGCGAGAACGCGGAGCGTGCCCTCTGACAACACTCGCGAGGAGTACTCGATCCCAGCCTGGCGGATCGTCAGATTCAGCGTTCCACGCCGCTCGTCCAGCTCGACGCTCAGCGATTCGATGCTCGGCACGATCGAGCGCAACGCGCGCGAGACGGCCTGGAAGTGCTTCGGCTGGTCGGCGCGGAGCTTGTAGAGAAACGCCGCGATGTACTCGCCATGAATGCCGATGTCGGGTACGTCAGCCGGCGACTCTTCCGTCCGCATCTCCATGCGCGGCTCGAAGTAGTAGGTGCGCCAGTTGAGCAATTCCGCGCGAACGTGCTCCAGCCAGGGATACCCGGCACCGCTCAGGCTTCGATCCGAGAGCACGGAGTGATTCAAACCGACCGGCTCCTGCCGAGGGTGGGCCGGTTTCCCTTTGCGACGGATGTGGAGGTTGGAGCCGACCCGCTCGATCGCCGCCGCCCCCTTCGGCTGGCCGGCGGCACTCAGTTGGGCAAGGTACTCGTCCGCGACTCTGAGCTGACCGGACCTGAACTCGAATTCCGGTTCGATACGGTAGCGATAGGTCGCCTTTTCGGCGGTCAGGTCGGCTTCCAGCATGAACTTCGCCGATCCTCTACGCAGCATTTCCCGCAACCCCGACGGGCCAAGCGAGAATGCTTCGAATGAGTATCCTCGCACCGGAAGCGGCTCGCCGAGCGCATCGAACAGGGTGCGTGCGTTACCGATCCACGAGAGCGCCTGGATCGCGTCCAACAGATTGCTCTTGCCCGCGGCATTTGGACCGAACAGAACGGCCAGCCGCGGGAGCTCGACCGTCACGTCGCGCAGCGACTTGAAATCTCGCACGGTCAGTTTCTTGAGCATCTACCCGACTCCTGTTCGGCAGTCACGGTTGCGGCGGCTACGCGACACGGCTACCCAGAACGGCGACAGATTCATGTGGACCAGGATCTTCATGCAGAGGTCGTGTGAAGGGGGAGCCTCGCGCTCTTCCAGTCTCCACGCCGCGTAAGCCAGGCACTGATCGATGTCGTCACGTTCGAGATACGGATACGACAGCAGAATCTCCTCGGGCGTTCGACCCGCCGCCAGCAGACCTACGACGGTTCCGACCGTAACTCGCAGATTCCGAATACATGCCTTGCCGCTCATGACGGCAGGATCGAACGTGATTCTTGAGAATGATGACATGTGCGTCGCCTTCGATTGGTCTTCCTCTCGCTATCTCGGTACGGCCAGCAACATCGCGTCGAGGAGGCGTTTCTCCCGACTGCCCCGCGGGTAGAGCGCGGAGAGCGCGTTGGCGAGGCGCAGGAAGTCGGGGCCGCGATCCTGCTCGGCCTTGATCAGCGCCCGCAGCGCGTTGCCGTGGCCGTGCGCCTGCAACAGCATGGCGGCGTGGACACGGTCCAGCGTGGTGGCGTCGACCGCCTGTAGCTCGGCGTCCCCGTCCAGGATGCCCTTCCTGCCACCCCGGCGTACCGGGCGCTTGGGCGTGGCGTCCCACTCCGGGAACAGCGACTGCTGCAGGCCGGACTCGGGATCGGCTTCGATCCAGTCGGCGGCAGCGTCAGCGCCGGCTTCGCCCAACAGGTCCTTGGCGCGCTCGGCGACCGGCAGCAGGCGCACGACGCCCTTGGCCTGATCGATGATGCGCCCGGTCCAGCGGTCCAGGTCGATCCCCATCGGCTGGGCGAAGCGGCGGACCACGTCGAACGGCAGGTTGAGCCCCTTGGCGGCGGCAGCGGCGATCGCTTCCTCCTCGTCGTCCCCACTCGTGGCGTTGTCGCCGGCAGCTTCGGTGGTCTGCATCGTCCAGAGGAACAGCGCGGTCAGGCGGGCATCCTCTTCGAGTGCCCCCGCCATGCCGTTGCGGGCCTGCGCTTCGGCGGTACCGAGGACGGTCTCGAGGGCGGCGCGGCCGACCACCTCCCACACCTTCTCCAGGTACTCCGGGAGGCCAACCGCGCGCCCCTCGGCGGTCTCCACGGCCCGGAAGCGACTGTAGATTTCCAGGGCCGGGCCGATGCAGGCGAACACCAGATCGGCGCCGCGGACGCCCTCGCCCTGCAGGCGCTCCATCCAGTCGGCGACGCGCCGCGGCAACTCGCGCAGCACGTCGGCCCAATCGCCGATCGGGGCGTCCTCCGGCCTCGGTCGGCAGATCAGGTGCACGCTGGTGGCGAGTGCCGCCGAGTCACGGGCACGCAGACGTGTAGCCATCTCCGTCGCGATCGGCCACGACCCGGTGATGGTCCAGCCGCCCCGGATCATGCCGGAGAGCAGCGCCTCCCAACCCTCGGTGGTCTTGTGGGCGAAGACGACACATCCCACGCCGTCATCGGCGAGCACTCGCCGGCCTTCGGCGAACGCTTTCGCCATCGTCTCCTCGAACCACTCCCGGTCCTTGGGCCTGCCGTCCTGACGTTTGGTTTCGTCCTGGACGGCCTCGCGCGTCTTCGGGGAGAGCGGATTGTCCGGATCGAACGGGTCCTGCAGCAGCGGATGACCGGGCAACGTGCGCTTGAGCCAGACGAGAAAAAAGTCGGAGAGATCGGCGTAGGGAACGGCGTCGTAGTAGGGCGGGTCAGTGAACCAAACCGATGCGGACTGGTCGGGCAAGGGGTGGTCGGTCGCGTCGGCGCACTGTACTTGGCCCAGTTCGAGCTTGCCTGTGGCGAATTGATTAACGACCCGAACCATCGTGCTCAAAGTGGTTGAGTGATCGCCCGCTTGCGCTCCGACGAAACTCGCCTCGGCGAAGTCCCAGACTACCGGGATCACTTGTCGAGTAAAAAGATTCCGTACTTGATGCTTCGTGTTTTCCCAGCGACAGAGACAGTTCGCAATGTCTGCAAGCCGACTTATGCTCAACGCCGAAACCAAACGTGAGGCAGGTGACGATTCCACTCTTGAGACCACCCGGCCCAACTCCGCCAGAGCCGCCTTCTGGCGCACTGTGAACAAGTCGCCCCAATGGAGCATTCCGTAGCGCTGAACACTGAACGCCCGACCGGCTCCCGAGCCGCCGCCGGCGGGAGTCGGCTCATCCGGTATCGGGCGCAGCCCTTGTCTGCCGCTCCGCTCCCATTCGTCGAGTATGGCGATTACCCGCTCGTGAGCCCGGCGCACCGCAGCGAAGTCAGCATCGTTCGGGAGCCGGTAGTGTCGTCCGCTTTCACCTGGCCGCAGCGTCACCACCGCCGTCATTCGCGCCCCACCGGTGCGCCTACCGTCAGCGTCGAAGACCACGTCAGCGCCTCCTCGCTGCGCCGCAAGCTGCGCTCGCACCCGCTCGGGCGGAAGAACCGCGGCGCAGCACAGGCAGGTCGCTCTGGCCCGAGTAACCGTGCCACCCGCTACCTCGTCGTCCGCTTGAGGGCTGAACACCTCGAACTCGACCACTGGCGCCCCGCCCCGCCGACGTTCCACTCGATACCGCAGTGCCCGCTGGCGAGAGGCCTTCCGGCACAGCCAGAACGAGCGCAACAGCGGTATCTCCGCACCGCAATTAGGAGCTTCACAGCGAACGGTTCGCGCCCACAGGTAGGCGATCGGCGTAGCCCCGTCGGCGTCAGACGGGAATAACCCGGCCAGTACCCGATTGGACTCCCGCTTGATCTCCGCTGCGACGCCGCGAAGTTCATTCGCCAGCGCTGGGCCGTGGCGCGGAATGTCCTCAAGCATCGTGTTGAGAATTACGCACGCCACCGGGTTCAGGTCGCTGGCGAACGCCTCGCATCCAAGGCGCAGCGCCTCCAGCGGAATCGAGCCGCCACCAGCGAACGGATCCACCAAGAGCGGCTTCGCGCCGCCATGCGCTGCCGCAATCAAATTGCGTGCAACCCGTAAGTAGATCTCGTCCGCTGCCAAGTCCCAGTTCGCGAACTCCCCAATGAACGAGAGCAACTCAGTGCGCAGATCAGCGTCGCACTCCGGCCGTCGATGCACATCGCTCAGGATCTCGCGTGCTCTATGCCTAAACGCCTCTGGGCACTCGGGGTCGCACGGATCCGGAAGGAGCAACGCGAGAAGTACGGCCCTAGAAGAAGCTAGCGGTCGCCGTGCCCACCACAAATGCAGCGTCGCAGGGTGTCCATGGCGGATTGACTTCTCCCGGGCAGCGTGTTCCGACACTTCCGGAATGGGAAAGTCGACCTCTGCAAGACGTCTACAGGTTCGCGGGATCACGCTACGAAATCCTCCGCCGAACTCGACAGGTTGTCGTGAACTCTAAGCCACCGCACAATTCAAGATCGCTCGCGGCGACCAACTTCTGAAAAGGAGCGTCATCACGCGAGGCTCCAAGAGGGGCGTTGATAAAGCCTCTGATCGATCCTTGAAGCACCACAGTAATGCTTTAGCTCCCACCTATCTATCAAGTCGTACAATGCTACTGACTATTCTGTTCAGTGAATCGCTGACGCTACCTCGGGAAGTCGCGTCTTCAACCACTCGTTGGATTACTGTGGCGGTCTTCAGAGCTTGCTCCCGTTTCTCTATTCCATACTCGGCCTTCGCGTTCGAGAGCAGTTCATCGAACAGGTCTCTTCCTATCTCATGCTCCAAAGTCTTTTCCAAGTTACACTTGAAGCAAGCGCAGGACTCCCGAACAAATGCGGGCCAATCTTCCTCCGGTTCGCCCAGGAGACGCAATAGGTATTTGTTGGACTCCGGGCTTGCGTTATTGCTGCAGTAGTCACTGTCCCAGACGACGAAGATCGGGATGCCCAGTTGCCGAAAGATGACTAGTGGTCGATCTAGGTTGTTCTTTCCGAAACACGGAATCACGGCAATTCCCATGCTGTCGAAGTCGTGGTGCATTGAGCTTGCAACGCCAAGAATCGCAGCTCGATCGTCTTCACCCTCAACCAAAACCACCAGATTCGCAAAGAATCCCTCGTTCATCCAGGGAGTCATGATAGCTTGAAGGCGGGGCCGTAGAGTCTCGGCCGTATACTCATCCTGTCTCGATACTGACGCGCACCACAATTCACGGGCAACCTGATCCATGTCCGCTCTCTTGAGCTGCGTGATCATCGGTTTATCACTTTGATACGAGACTTTTCGAATGACACGGATCTGGGCGAAACGGTCCACGCCAACAAGCAGAGGAGAGTGCGTCGTATAGAGTATTTGTGTTTTCTCGGACACGCCGGGTATAGCACCGATGGCAAGGTTCGATAGTACTGCCGCTAAGTGGCGCTGGCGACTGGGATGTTGATAGAGCTCCGGCTCCTCTATCGCTAAGACAAGACTGGGAAGAGCGTTATCTTCGGTTTCACCCGGTGCGCTGGTTTGCGCTCCGTCGGTCCTCTGAGCGGCGGAGAGATGTTGGAACATTGTGATGATGAATGCCCGTTGAAGTCCGTGTCCCGTTCTCTCGACGGCAGACCTGTAACCGTCTTCCTGAAGTTTCACAAGCGCTTGAGGCATGGGAATTGATATTTGATCGAACTCCGACCACTGGAGGTGCACGCTAGCGTCTGTAACAAATGACCCGAGCGTCGAAGACAGGCTGCATTCCAGGCGACGCAATTCCGTGAGCCGTTCCGGGTTCAGTATCTTCCTGTAGTCATCCTGAGTCCGCTGTTGGAAGTCCTGCAGGTCTCGGCGGGATGCTAATGCACTTCGTACTACAAGGTCCATTATCTCTGTAACTGGTGAGCCTTTCGTGTCTGAAGCGTCTTCTCGAGCATCGCGCACGGCAGGTATGCGGACGAACCTCGTATAGCGTCCCAAGTACCCTTGAGCTACTTGCTTGAAGCCGAAGAACTGCCCATCGTCGCGTTGAGGCGAACAGGGGTTCGGATTGTCGGTCTCCCATTGGGCTAAAGTGTTGAGCACTGCGTCCGCAGATCGCGCTACCGGTAAAGACGAGTATTCTTGGTTGGTCCGCAGTTGGTCGTACGCGTGGCGGATATCCATCTTGCCGCCCGCGTTCCGAACAGGCCCAAAGTCAGGATTCTGTAGCTTGATGCCATAGTAGTTCCCAGAGGCGGTTCCATCTCTGCTCGAAAAAACCTTAGCTACAGTCAATGAGTCGTTGTCGATGTATGCTGAGAAGAGCCTCTTGGCGTCGTCTCTGAGCTCGCAATAGGTGACTGCAATTTCTATATCGTTAGAGGTGTCCTCCGCGTAATAGTCTTCTGGGGTGACTCTTGAAGAAGAGTCATAGAAAAGGTCAAGAGCGTTTAGAAACGCGGACTTGCCGGAACCGTTTCGTCCCACCAACGCCGTGAGATCATCGCATGGAAGGGTGGCGTCCTTGATGGACCGGAAGTTTTTTACGCTGACTTGGTGAATACGCATGCTGTAGCTACTTTAGGCGTGTGAATAGATACTTGTCCTTGATGTGTTTGTTGAAATGGGATCCGATGGAAGGGGCTCTCATGAGAGCCGCGTAGACGCTTGACGGTACATGGTGGTAGCGGTATATGCGGCCACCGTGGAACTCCAATTCAAGTGCTTTCGAGCTCGTGTCGTATCCTATTGAATAAACGGTGCTCGAACGAACCTTTTCTCTTTCCATAGTGTCAGCTGATGCAGGCTCCCGGAATCACGGGCGACCCTCGACAGCGGCGGTCGTCTCTCGGAGTGAGGCGTCGTGTTCTCGCGCGCTCGCATACTCCATGCCTGCGCGTCCGACTGCCGCGATCCGAACATCAGAGTCGTTCAGCAGCGCCTCGAGTTCGCGGCGCTCTGCCGCCCACATTGCGCTCGTCGGGCCGGACCAAGTTCTGATTCCGCCGGTGGTTGCGTCCAAGATGTCGCGCACCGAGTAGCCCCGATCCAAAGCCGCTACTGCCAATAGCCGCCACGTGGCGTCCGGACTACCCTCCAGCGGATCGAGGTGATGGTCCTTCAGTGACGTCGAGTCGAGCAACTGACGGTAGAGACCGAGGTCGCCGTGCACGAGCGATTTGATCACCTCGGGCACTGCGTAAACCGCACCAGCAGCGTCCAACCGAGTCAGAACGTCTTGCCGCTGTACCTGTCCCAGCGACTTGGTCGCCGTCTTTGCCACGTCACTTGTCATCCATTGCGAATAAGAGTCGTCGGTCATGTTCGACACGAGCCAGTCCACGGCAAGGTCGCTGTCGTCGGACAGAATCTCCCCAAGCCAATAGTCGGTGGATTGCCCAATACGTCCTCCGTCCCGTGCCGAGCGCAGAACTGCCCATCGCCACGCAGCACGATGCGACTCGGGGACATCCCTTTGCCGCTCCCGCCAGTAGCTGACCGCGGTGGCGACGGCGATCCGAGGAGCGTTCGATTGCAGCATCGATCTGATCGCCGGCTCGGCGATCTCATCACACCAAGTCCCCAGAAAGTCCTCCAGGTGCGGCATGTCGACTGCCCGAGAGAGTGCGGCAGCGAACAGGTCGCTTGGTGCCGCTGGTTGCCTCAGTACTGTCTCCACGGCAATCCAGCGATATTCATCCGCTGCGAGGAACCGACGCGTGAGGCGCGTCCATCCGGGTTGGCAGTCGACGGCGGCTCTACGCAAGAACGGTGTAACCAGCGCAGCGGGGAGCGCATGACTGACGAGCGCTTCGGCTGCTGCCACCGGATCCGATACGCGTCGAGCCAATTGCGCACAGAAGTCCGGCGACAGGCGGCGATGGTCGATGCCTGCCAGATGGGCCTCATCTTCGCAGCACTTCAGGAACGACGCGACATCCTCCAGCGGACGGCTCGCCCAGTTGTCCGCGAGTTCGACGAGCTCATCGTACCATTGACGTCGTTCGCGTCTCCGATCCTCAGGATCGGTCGACTCCGACGGGTAGAGAACCTCGAACTGTGGGTCCAGGCACAATTCAGGAGCCCTGGGGATGTCGTGAGCGAGCCTCCCGATTCGATGCTGCACACCAGGATGTCGGCGCGAAATCGTCGCGAGATCCTCGATCATCGTGTTCGCGAAGGTGCGCAGTATGTCGTCGGTAGTACGGTCGAACTTGACAGGCGGGAAGAACCGTAGTTCGGGCCTGAGCCAGGCTCCCATGAGATCGAACAGCTCGCGCCATGGAACTCGCTCCGACTCCCGCACCACAATCAGAACCTCTGGCCAAAGCTCGACCAGTGCCCGAAGATCGTTATCGCTCAGCATCCGGCTCTTGCGGGTTATCGTGTTTCCGATCCCTGGGTCAAGAACCGAATAGTCGACTCCCGGTAATAGAGCTACGCAGAAGGTGCGGATGGCCGGCTCTCCGTTGCGACTTCGCTTCCACCAAGCTGCCGTTGCCCGCACGAGCGCTGACCGTCGTTCGATGATGCGCGCTCCGTCTGACTCACTACCCTTCGTCCACTCCTCCAGTTTATCGATGCATTGCTCCGATGACTGGCCTAAACGGCCCCGGTCGTCGACCATCCGGTCGAGGAGCATGGGGATCGCCGTCTCGGGAGCATTGAGCAGGGCGGATCGGGCGATCTCGTGGATCAACTCGGGGTGGGTTCCCAGGGCGTGTCGCGCTTCCACCGGCCCAAGCCGCGCATACGCCGCCCACAGTTCCGGCGAACCTGCCAGTTCGAGCCGGTCTTCCAGATCAGGGATGGCGGCGCCGCGAGAGCGGGCTCCGATCAGCGTGTGGAGTGCATCCTGACGGTCCTCGACGATTTCCAGAAACCGGCCGATATCGAGCGCTGCGGGACCGTCGTAGAACACTCGTTTCACGATGATCCAGCGTATCGGATCCGGTTCGACCGATATTGCCCTATTCTCCCGTTCGCGGATGACGCCGGCGGCCGCGAGTTTCGCAAGACCGCGATGGACGGAGTACAGCGACCGTTCCAGGCGCTGGGAGGCGGGCTCCTGCCGGACTCCGGCGGCCCCGCCAAGCGCGAATGGCGCCAGTAAGCTCATGCCGGCGTCATCCATCATCCAGTCGATACCGCGGGCAAGTTCGGCCAAGAGGGCATCGCCACTGAACACGTCCTGAACGCTTCCAGCGAGACACAGGTGAGCCAGCGTGGCAGCGAGGCCGGGTCGACCGGCGGCCTGTTTGCGGATGACCCAGAGCAGACGGTCCGGTCCTTGTATGCCGATCGATTTGATGATCTCGATCATCGTGTCGGCATCGAGACGACCAAGCTGCCGTTCGGCGTTCCTGCCGATCTTGAGCGCGCTACGAACGGCATCGGCTGCCCCCGGCCAGCTTGTTGCGACGATACGGAACTCGGCCCCTACCTCGCTGCGAATCTGATCGAGCTCCGCGATCTGATCCGGTCTGACGTGGGCGTCGTCCACGATCACGGCCGCCGGCCGTAGACTCCGCAGGTCGTTTGCGATCTGCGTGCGGTCCTGATCGACCAGGAAGCGCGCATCTCCCTGCAGCGCCAGTGACCTCAGGAGAAACGTCTTCCCCGACCCCGGCTCGCCTACAAGCAGGCAATCACCTTCGTGCTCTTGCAGCCAGCTCATCTCCCGTTCGCGGCCAAGCACTGCATCGCCCAGCATCGGTCGCCAGGAGACGGGAAACAGGCTCAACGCAGCGGGCCTCCCCGTAACGCCCAGGAGCCGCCGGCACCATTCGGGCTCTCGATAGAGACGCTGGGCAAACCAGTCCTGATGGTAGGTTTGCCGGAGCTTCACCCCACGGGCGCGAGCTGCTTCGAAGAGCCTGTGCCGTATGGTGGCGGTGATTCGCCTCGACGTGGCAAACAACGCGCTCGCGAAATTCCATCGGAGGCTTGCCCGATCGAGATTGCGCGACAGATTGTCGACGAGCCGCGCGCCGGTGGTGACGATCAGCGGAAACGGCTCGCCTGTCCGACCGGCGACCGCGCCATCGAAGCCGTCGTCCCTTCCTCCACCTACCGGGACCAGCGTCGGCCACTCCTGGCGGAGCAAGGCCGTGGCGCACTCTTCAAATGCCTTCGGATCCAGTCTCCCGTTGAGGGCGTCGAGGATCGCCTGGTGATGCGGGTCCAGCGTGATGGCTGAGGATCTGGTAACCACCGACCCCGACCGATGGGAGCTGGCAACTCGTTCAAGCCGATCCTGCATGGGCGCAGACATGGCGAGTTCGCCCCGTTCCCAACGTGCGACGGTGTTGGGCGTGACCTGGACGGCTTCGGCCAACTGCTTCTGCGTGAGTCCGATACGCTGACGAAGCGCCCTGATGTCGATGACGGTTTCCATGGCAGTACGGCGATCTTCATCGGAGTATACGTGACGTACGCCCAAGTGTCAACACTCTACTCCCGGTTCGCTTGGCGGACCGTGGCGGGCATGTCACCACCGCGCGGGACCCGGCGGCGCTGGCACGACTCACGGACGCATTGGCACGCGATGTCCCTGGTCGGTCCTCGAAGCTGCCCCGGAGTCGACGAGGCCACCTTGCGACCGGCTCTGCCGAGGCGCCGGAAGGAATCTGCCTTCCGGCGCACTTCACTGCAGCCGCTCTTCTGCCCAGTGGACCACCGCCTCGGCACTCGCGACGGCTTCCCGGTACTGCGCCTCGGAGACCGACTCGGGAACTCCAGGATAGCGGGTAACCGTGGCGTATCGGGTGAGATCCGCAGCTCGACGGACGGCGTCCGGGATCGCCAAGCCGCGCGTTTCGAGCAGTGCCAACAGACGATTTAGGTCGTGCACATAGGGGAACTCGACGCCATGGTGGATCAGCACGCTCTTGATTGCCTTCTCCGCAGCTTGTTGGGCATCGAAGCACAGATCCTCCCAGTAGACATCGACAATGCGCGTCTTCGCCTTGGCAAGGTTGCTTCTGGCTCGATTCATCCACTCGCGAGAGTCGTCCGGGCGGAAGCGCTCACGCGGCGGCATAGATCACTTTCCCCTCCCGCAACGCAGGCTTGATGATCAGGGCGTGGCTGTCCTTGTAGTGCTCCACGTCGTCCGGAGTGACGACGACGACGTCCACCGCAGCTCGGACTCCGTAGAGCTCGTGGTAGATCTGCGCCATCGCGTCGAGCCGGTTGGGACAATCCTGGATTACGAGCAGATCCAAGTCGCTGTGTGGGCCCATCTCGCCGCGCGCAGCGGAGCCGAACAGGATGATCTTTTCGGGCCGCGCTACCGCGACGATACGGCGCACGATCTCGTCGAGGACCGCAGGGTCGAGTCCCTGCTCGTTCATAACCTGGCGCCCCCATCGTAGCGGGGTCCGGTTTCTCGGACCTCCGTCGGGTGCTTGAGGGCGTTCACGCTCAGGTAGTAGTGGGCGACCTTGGTGACTTCGTGCCAGGGGAACCGGGCGGGATCGCTGATCGGGTCCTGGAGTGTTGGCGCGGTTGCGCAGTCGGTGACCACGTACAACCAGTAGCAGTCGCGCCGGTCCTCGGCGACGCGGCGCTCGTTCGGGGTGAGCAGGATGCTGCCGGTCGGACCGGCGAGTCCCTTCACCTCGATCAGGCGCAACTCGCCCGACTGCAGGTCGAGGCTGGTCACGTCGTAGCCGAGGCTCTTCTCGTGCACGTCGTAGACTTGGCAGCCGCGGGCGGCCTCGTGCTCCATGACGATTCGCATGGCCGTCATCTCGGTCTCAGGGTGCGGGCGCAGCTTGCGGACGTCCAGGGTCTCGCGTTCGGGGTGGGGGAGGATGAGCGCGCCGGTCAGCCGCTCGACGCCCTGCAGCGTGACGGCCCGCTGGCGGCCGAGCTCCTCGCGCCGCCGCTCCCTGCGCGCCAGCACCTCGGCATGGCGGGACTCGGCCTGAGCCAGGCGTCCCTCGGCGCCGGTGATCTCGTGTTCCAGTTCGTCATGGGCGCGGCCGATCTCGTCGTCGATCCGCTGGAGCACCTCGGTTAGGGACAGCTCGACGTGCTCGGCGACGCGGTCGATCTCGGCTATGCGTTCCGTGCGGACCTCGTCAAGGAACGGCGTGAGGGCGTGCTCGTTGAGCCAGGAGGTCGCTTCCGGGAGGGATGCAACGGCCGGCAGGGCCTCCGGCGCCGGCGTGGGGCTTAGGTCGCCGAGCACGTCCGGCCCGCGGAGGGACGGCGCGCCGTCCCTCGTCAGCTCCACGGCGAACAGGCGTTCGTGGATCACCCTTCCAAGGCCGTCGACGACGCGAGCACGGTAGAAGTCGAGACGTGACGACGCCGCGTGCGCCAGCGAGTGGAAGCAGGCGCCGCGGGCAAACGACTGCTGTCCGCATTCGAGGCTGTGCCGGCGCAACGCCTCGAACAGGGAGTGTCCCGGAGTCACCCATTCGAGGTTGTTCCGTTCGGCGGTCTCCCGGTCCGTCGACAGGCGCGGGTAGCGTGCCGCGAGATCCGGGAGCTTCCAGTCCGGGTCGCGCGCGTGCTTCTTCAGCGCCGATGGCGTGCGACCGGGATCGAACGTATGCGCCATGGTGCCTACTGGCCTCAGAGCCAGGGCCGCGTCTCCGGCGCACTCGGTGATGAAGCGCGCGATGCTCTCGGGAACCACCCGCCGCTCCTGCGCGCGGGCTCGGCGTTCGATGAGCATGTTCAGGTTGAGCTTCTTCGCGGCCAGCCCTTCCAGCGCGGTCTGGCAGATGGACCGGAAACGGTCTTCGTCCACGTCCTTCAGGAGGCGGTCCTCGAAGTCTTCCTCGCCCAGTTTGCCGGCGTAGAAGTCGCGCAGCACGCGCTCCACGTGCGCGGACGGCAGGACCTCGCCCGCGACGTTGAAGACCGCGTCGTCGTCGAGGGCGTCCCGGATCTCCTGGAGCTTGTCAAGCAGCCGCTGCAGGACCCGGCCCTCGATGGTGTTGGTCGCGACGAAGTTGAAGATCAGGCAGTCGAGCTGCTGTCCGTAGCGGTGGATGCGGCCCATCCGCTGTTCGAGGCGGTTGGGATTCCACGGGATGTCGTAGTTGAAGAGGATGTGGCAGCACTGCAGGTTGATCCCTTCGCCGGCTGCCTCGGTGGCGGCCAAGACCTGGATGGCGCCCTCGCGGAACTGCTGCTCGGCGTGGAGCCTGGTTCCGGCTTCGTCGCGCGAGCCGGGCTTCATGCCGCCGTGGATGCACCCCACCCTGAATCCCCACGCCTTGAGGCGATCCATCAGGTAGTCGAGGGTGTCCCTGAACTCCGTGAAGATCAGCAGCCGCTGGTCGGGACGGTCGAAGAAGCCCTCGTCCTGCATGATCGTGCGGAGACGGGTCAGCTTCGCTTCGCTGCCGGAGTCTTCGACCGCCTTCGCTTCCTCGGCGAGCTCGCGTAGCTCGGCGATCTCCTCCCGGACCTGATCGGCGTTGCCGGCCAGCGTGTACGCCTCCAGGATCCGCTCCAGCCGCTCGCGCTCGGCTTCTTCCAGCTCGTCGAGCTCCTCCTGATCGGGGATGTCGGGCGGGGCCGTTCGCAGCAGGTCGTGGGCGCGCTTGAGTCCCTCCTCCAGACGCCGCGCGCGGTTTTCGAGGCTGCGCCGCATCGCGTGGGTGCTGGAGGCCAGGCGCCGCTGATACAGCGCCATCAGGAATCCGACCGCGCGTGCCCGCGGGTCGTCGCCTTCCGCGGCGGCGCGGTGGCTCTGCCGTTTCACGAAGCGCGTCACCGCCTGGTAGAGCTCGAACTCGGCGCCGTCGATGGCGAAGTCGGCGGTGCGGGGGATGCGTTTCGTGAACACCGGTTTGGCAGTCCACGCTCCGTCTTCTTGCCGCTCCGGGAAGTAGACCATCGCCTCCTTGGTGCGGCGCAGGTAGAACGGGGCGCGCCGGTGCTCCATCGCCTCCCGGATCGACTTCACGTCGGCGTAGGCGTCCTGGTCGAGGAGCTGCAGGAACAGGGTGAAGTTCTGCTGGTCGCCCTTGTGTGGGGTGGCGGTCAGCAGCAGTACGTGATCGGCGCTGTCGCGGAGCAGCTCGCCGAGGCGGTAGCGCTGGCTCTTGTGGGCCTCGTCCCGCGCGGACATGCGGTGGGCCTCGTCGACAATGACCAGATCCCAGCGGACCTGCGCCAAGCCGGGCAGGATGTCCGTGCGCTTGGCCAGGTCGAGCGAGGTGATGATCTGCCGTTGCTCCAGCCACTGGTTGACGCCGAACTGGTCGCGGATGTCCCCGCCCTTGAGCACGACGAACTTCTCGTCGAACTTCTCATTGAGCTCGCGCTGCCACTGGAAGGCGAGGTTCGCGGGACAGGCGACGAGGGTCCGTTCGATGAGGCCGCGCAGCTTGAGTTCGCGGATCAGGAGGCCGGCCATGATGGTCTTGCCGGCGCCCGCGTCGTCGGCGAGCAGGAAGCGGACGCGCGGCAGCTTCAGGAGGTGCTCGTAGACGGCTTCGAGCTGGTGGGGCAGTGGGTCCACTCGCGAGATGGAGAGTCCGAAGTACGGCTCGAACTCGTAGGCGATGCCCAGCGAGTACGCCTGGAGGCCGAGGCGGAGCAGCCTGCCGTCGCCGTCGTAGGAGAGCTGGGAGTCGGCAATGGTCAGGCTTGCGATGTCGTCCGCGGTGAGCGTGACCCGGCGGAAGCGTTCGGACTGCTGGCCGACTAGGCCGGCGATCCACGTGCCCGGACCGTCCGACCGGACGGTCTCCACCAGCATCGGCTCGCTGAACAGCGGGCCGGTCAGGATCTGTCCTTCGTGGATGGTTGCGTCGGCCACAGATTGCTTCGCTCTGCTCGGCTTGCTCAGCGCCTCTCCCAGGCGCACGTGCCCACCGTCACCACCCGGTCCTGCGTCAGGTACGAGGTGTCGTAGGTACAGGTGCCGGTCACGCCGGCGTACTTGCCGGTGCCTCCCATGAGAATCCAGCGGCCCTCGCCACCGCCACCCGCTGCGATGTCGCCCGCGCTTCGGTGCGACAGGGTGTACCACCGGTCGCCGGATGCATCGGTGGTGGTACATGGCGCTTCGAGGCTCACACCTTCCGCGGTGCTCTTGGCGTAAAACACGCACCTGATGAGACTGTGCTCGCCCTGGGTGAACGGTTCGCCGCTGCTCGCGTGGGTGGTGACGGTTCCCTCCAGGGTGCCGGCGCTGATCGTGCCCTGTGCGTGTTCCAATGTGGCGTGGTCGCGCACGTAGCTTCGGATGACGCTGAAAGTGCCGCCTTCGTCCGCGGCCAGCGTCGGCGCTGTGCCCAGGAATGCGAGCACGGAGGCCAGCACGACGGCCATCACTCTGGTTCTGAACATTCGGCGCAGGATGGTAGGGGTGGGAGGTGCGTGATGCAAGCAGGAGCCGGCGCTGCCCGGATCCTGCTTGCCGCGACGGCCCGATCCTGCGTAACATCCGTCGCTGACCATAGTTGCGCGGCACATGCGGTGTTCGTGCAGCGGCTGGTTCAGGAGGCTTCGTTCCAAATTGGGAAAGAGATCAACCTCGACGTTGGCCGTGGTCGTGCTCGCGGTAGCGTTGGTCATAACCGCGTCCATTCTCGTCCACGTGCTGTTCTCCAAACACGTCAGCGACCTGACAATCGAGCTGCTCGCCGCAATCATCGCCGTCGTCCTGGTCGTGGCTTCGGTCGGAGTGACGATCCACTTTCAGGTTCGTTCGGAAACCGAACGCGAGTATCGGGTCGAGTTGTTTCGGCAGAAGCTGGAGCTGTACAAGGACACCATCGCGTGTGTCACGAAAGCCGACGACGACGGTGTGATCCACGATCATGAGATCGAGGAGATGCGCAACTACGCACGGATGACCGCCCTCGTCGGCAATCGGGAGCTGGTGAGCTCACTCGCTGACTTCGTGTCCGTCGTCGAGCAGAGCCGCAGCATCACCCGCGAGGAAGAGCAAGGGTCCTTTCGGTCCGTGCTGCAGGAGATGCGCAACGACCTGGGCGTGGTGGAGGGAGACGTCCGCGAGGACGTCAAGCGCCTGATGAAGAGCTGAGCGGTGGGCCCGATCTGACTCGGAGCCGATCCTGGGCCCAGCGGACAACGGACTCCGCTGTCTCGATGACTTCTCGGTACTGCTCCTCGTCAACGGGCTCTGCCGTTCCGGGGTAGCGTGTGTCTACCGCGTACGGTGTCAACTCGTCAGCTCGGGCGATTGCGGAAGGGATCTCTATCCCGGACTCCTCCAGCAGTGTCAGCAGCCGCCCTATATCATGAACGTAGGGGAAGTCGATGTTCTGTTTCATCATCACCGCCTTGATAGCCTTCTCCGCGGCCTGCTGAGCTCCGAAGCACAGATCTTCCAGGTACACGCCGGTGACGCGGTTCTTCGCGATCGCCAAGCTGCTTCTCGCGCGATTGAGCCACTCGCGTGGATCATCCGGTGAGCAGCGCTCAGGCGGCTTCATAGACGACTTTGCCTTCGTTCAATGCGGGCTTGATGATCAGGGCGTGGCTGTCCCCATAGCGCTTTACGTCGTCCGGCGTGACGACGATCACGTCGACGGCTGCATCCACACCGCGAAGACTGCGGTAGATGCTCGTGGCCAGACGGCGCCGGTGTGCGCCGTCCTTGACGATGAGGAGATCAACATCACTGTGGCGGTTCGTTGCTCCGTGCGCGACGGAACCGAACAGGATGATCTTCTCCGGCTCCGCGACGGCCACGATGCGCCGGATGATCTCGTCTAATGTGTCCTGATGGAGCTCGTGCATGTGCCTGTCCGGTGTCATTAACTCAGTGCACAAACTTCAGCATATAGTAGAGTCAGCGCAAGGCGAACACGCCGCGGACGGTAACTCGGATCACGTCTGTGCCGACGCTGATCGGCGTGTCGGCCGCCTCGGATTTCAGCATTGCGGCGCCCGCCGAGAAGCTCTGGAATGGGCCGTAGTCCGGTGAGACCTCTTCGCTGATTTCGAGCAGCGGACCCAGTTCGCGGTTCGAGGCTTCCGCCAACTGCCGGGCGGTGTGGTGCAGCCGGTCGACCGCGTCGCGGCGCGCTGCCTGCCGATGCGGCTCCGGGTCGGCGTGGCTGAACGCGATGTGGTTGAATGCCAGCGCATCGCCGCCGGCCCGCGAAGCCGCGTCGATGACGGCTCCGAGAGTGTCCAGATCCCGGTGCGTGACCGCCAGCGCGTGGATGACCCGGTAGCCAATCAGAATTCGTCTGCCGTCGTTGGTGTACTGGTAGTCGGGGTCGATGCTGAACCGGCTGGTGCGGATGTCGTCTTCCTCCACCCCCTGCCGTCCGAGCTCGTCGATCACTGCCTTGGTCAACCGGGCCGCCAAGTCTCGCGCCGCGCCCGCGGAGGGTTCGGTGACCTCGACGCTCATGCCGAGGACGGCGATGTCGGGTACGGCTTCCGCGCTGCCTTCGGCCTGGACCCGCACGGTTGCCGAGTGCGTGATCGCGGTGGCCAGGGGGGCGGCGGCTCCCTGCGCAGGAGTCGTGCTGCAGCCGGCAGTCGCCAGCACGGAGATGAGGACCGCCGCGAGAGCGCCGAGTACGGTCGATGCGGTGCGACGCCTCAGCGGGATCGGACCGGCATTCACGGATCGTGTTTCACTGGGCCGTCAGTGACAGGCCCATCATCTCGTCGCGAGTCGGTCGCGTATTGGACCACGATTTGGATGTCGTCGATGGATAATTCGGGATAGGACTCGACGATTTCGCTTTGCGGCATGCCACGAGCAAGCAGTCCGAGAATGTGCTCGACGCTGAGTCGAGTGCCTTCCACGATCGGTTTGCCGCCAAGAATCCCTGGATTGACCACGATCCGACGCATCGCGCAACCTGTAGCTCCCCCGGCATGACTCGAACATGCGACTTGGTGGTTAACAGCCACCCGCTCTACCAACTGAGCTACAGGGGATCGGGCTGGACGCGGACGCCCAACGGCATATCACATACCACTTTCGGCGCTCCCGGTCAAGGCTCGTGTGTCGTTGGACAGCCGCCAGGTGTGGGGGTAGGCTTCGGGCATGGCAACCGCGCTCTCCGACGATCAGATCCAGGGAGCCCTGCAGGGGCTGGCCGGCTGGAGCCGGGACGGCGACGCGCTGCAGCGGGAGTTCAAGTTCGGGAGCTTCCGCGAGGCGGTGTCGTTCATCGTCCGCATCGCCTTCGCGGCCGAGGCGGCGAACCACCATCCGGAGCTGTGGAACGTCTACAGCACGGTGCGCGTCCGGCTCAACACGCACGACGCCGGCGGCCGCGTCACGCAGAAGGACGTGGACCTGGCGGCGGAGATCAGCGCGATCTCGTGGGTCTCTCCTTAGAAACAAGCAGAATCAGGCAGTCTCCGGGACCAAGTTGAAGCCGAGTGCGCGCGCCTGATTGCGAAGTCGGCGCTCATGGCGTTTTCGGTCCTGGTGCTGTTGGCCGAACAGAATACGGTCATCGTAGAGTTCGTGGCGGGTCACGAGGTGGTGGATGATGCGCGCCATCTTGTGGGCGGTGTCGGTGATCGCCTGCGGTGTGCCGACGCGCGCACGTTTGCGGCGAAAGAACTCTCCGAGCGCCGAGTGGCTGCGGTAGAGCGTCTGGGCTGCCATGCGCAGCGCCTGCGCCGCGCGGTTGACGCCGGGACCGGTGTGAGAGCTGATCACCTTGCCGCCGGTGATCTTGGTCTGCGGACACAGGTTCAGCCAGGACGCGAACTGCGAGGCGGTCGGGAACCGCGACAGATCAGGGCCGAGCTCGCTGAACAGGACCAGCGCGGTGGTGGGGCCGATGCCGGGAATGAGGGTCAGGTCGGTGCCGAACAGCCGCGTGAGGTGGGCGGGCACGTTGAACGATTGCGCCGTCGGCTCAGGCGGCTCCGAGGGCACCTGCGGGGATTGGGGGTCCATGGAGGTCGCGGCCGGCGGTTCGTGCGTCTGCTCGAAGGCGCGGATGCGAGCCTCGATCTCCTGGTCACACTCGCTGACAAGCTGTTGGTAGTGAGCGTAGGTCTGGCGTGCGTGCCGGAGCGTGAACAGATGTTCGGATCGCCAATCGCCCTCCAGCGCCTTGATCAACGTGTGGCGGCTGGCTCTGATCCGCGGGTGGGCCAGCGCCGCCAAGCGCGACGGGTCGCGCTCTCCGGCCAGGATGGCGTCGGTGATGGCCAAGCCCGTGTACCCGGTGAGATCGGAGATCGCGTGATGCACATGGACGTTCATCTGATCGAACGCCTTCTGCATATGCAGCACGCTGCGTGCGGCGGTCTTGACCAGGCCGTCGCGATGGCGCAACAGGGAGCGCACCGCGCACACTTCGTCAGCCGGTCGGAACGAGCCGCGCAGCAAGCCGACCGAGTGCAGGTAGCGCAGCCACTCGCAGTCGGACACGTCGCTCTTGCGGCCGGGCACCGAGCGCACGTGGCGGGCGTTGACCAGCACCACCTCGAAGCCGCGTGCTTCCAGGATCTGGTGCACGGGGATCCAGTACACGCCGGTGGACTCCATGGCCACCGTGTCCACCTCGCACGCCCTCAGCCAATCGGCCAACTCATGCAGATCGCGGGTGAAGGTCGGGAACGATCGGATCGGCTGCTCGTCGCGCTCGGCGAGCACCGCCGCGTACACCTCGGTGGCGCCCACGTCCAAGCCTGCCGCGTTGGGGTGCACCTGCTGCGGTTGCGCCGAGCGATTGCCCTTACCGCTGCGCTTGCCTCTGCGATTGTGTCGTGCCATCAGTCTCTCCTGTGGATGAGCGGAGCGGCCGAGGCGTGAACAAACTGAGCATTCTCCTTACCGGGATGGATCAGCACGTCGACTGCGCCGCATGCAGACCCTCACCAATGACAACGCCACGGGCCTCGGGACCAAGCTTGAC
Organism: Spirochaetia bacterium; assembly: GCA_965208175.1. Lineage (GTDB taxonomy): Bacteria > Spirochaetota > Spirochaetia > SZUA-6 > Bin103 > CATQHW01. Next base: position 910,707 of record CBDBOG010000004.1, read on the forward strand.
AACGGGTTCGCCCCGCAGGGCGCTACTCCAGTGACGCGCCGGCCTACTTCGCGCCCCCTCAAGATTACTCGTCCCAGTCTACGCCCGCGTCCGTGTTTCTCCTATGCCAACGCCGGTCCGACCCGGCCGGTGGGGAAGCTTGACAGCGGGCCGCCGCGCGCGGAGGGTTGCGGCTCAGGGCGATTAGCTCAGATGGCTAGAGTACTAGCTTGACATGCTAGGGGTCACTGGTTCGAGTCCAGTATCGCCCATCCGACCTACCCGGACCGAGCGGCGAGGCGCTTTGCGAGGTCCTCGTTCCCGCCGGCTTCAGCCCAGCCGGACGGCGTGCCGTCGTAGACGGCGTCCCGCAGGCTGAGGTCGGCGCCGCGCGCGAGCAGCTCCTCGACCAGCTCGGCGTTCCCCGCGAAGGCGGCCTGGTGCAGCGCCGTCGTGCCGTCGCTGCGCCTGCTGTCGACGTCCACGCCGGCGTCCAGGAGGACGCGCATGACCGCGATGGCCCCCAGGGTGACGCTCTCAACCAGCGCTCGGCCGGCGACTTCCGGGGACGCGTCGACGGCCGCCTCGGTGCTCGCGGCATCGGCGGCCTGCAGGGCCGCGTAGAGCCGGACCAGCAGCGTGTACGTCTCGTCCAGCCGCGCGCCGCCGCGGGCCAGCGCCGCGAGCATGGGCAGCGTCAACCCGGCGTCCCGGGGCGGTGCGCTGCCCTCCAGCAGCCCGGCGGTGGTCTCGCCGGGGCCGCCCCGATAGGTGTAGCAGCTCGCGTCGGGGTCGCTGCCGGAGCCGGTCAGCACCTCGATCACCTCGACGGCGTTGGCGGGCGTCTTCTGGCGCTCGCCCTCCACGCCGTTGGCGGCCAGGTAGTGCAGCAGCGTGCAGCGGTGTGGCCGGGATGAGCGCGCCGTGGCCAGCTCCGGGTTCTCGTCCATGAGCGCCCGCAGCGCGTCCACGTCGCCGTCGACGACGGCGTCCGCGGCGCGCTCGAACGTCGCGGCGAACGCTGGGTCGTCGTAGCTCCGGGTGCTCGGGCTCGCCCCGGCACCACGTAGCAAGGACGCCAACGCTGCGCGCGTCGTGGGATCCTGGACGCTCAACGCGCAGTCGAGCGGGGTCTGGCCGGCGTAGTTCGACGCGCGCGGATCGGCGCCGGCGGCGAGCAGCGACCGGCACGCCGTCACGTCGCCGGCGAGCGCGGCCAGGTGCAGCGCCGCCTGCCCGTCGTCATCGACCGCGCGGGCGTCGGCACCGCCGGCCAGCAGCAGCGCGACCGCCTGCGAGTCCCCGCCGCGCGCAGCCCGGCAGACCCACAGGTGATCGGCCGGCCGCAGGGTCACGGCGTCCGACGAGAGGATCCGGTCGGCCCGCTCCCGATCATGGGCGAAGCAGGCGCCGGCCCAGCGCTCGGCCTCCCTCACGTCGCTCTCCCGCGCCCCTCGCTGCCGCAGCAACGCCGCCGCCCCGTCGCGGTTGAGGCCGACGGCGAGCGCCAGCGGTGTGCGCCCGTCCCGGTCGTGGGCCCTCACCTCGGCGCCGTGGTCGAGCAGGGCTCGGATCACGGGCAGGCCGGCGTCCAGGACCACCGCCTCGTGCAGGCAGGTGCCGCCGAAGCCCCACGCGCCCATGGTCCAGTTGGGGTCGCCGCCGGACTCCAGCAGGCGGCCGGTCAACTCCGCGTCGGAGTACTGCAGGCTCTGCGGCAGGGCGTGGCAGACGTGCCACTGCGGCGGGTCCGCGGCCAGCAGCGCTTCCAGGCTGTCGCGGTCGCGGAGGCGGACGGCCTCCCACATCGCGCAGCCCTCGTAGAGCGTCGGGCCGTCGGCAGGGTCGGCTCCCGCGGCCAGCAGCATGCGAACCAGCGGTGCGCTGCAAGCGCGGCCTGCGGCGGCGCCCAGGACGGTGCGGTAGCCGCGGACGGTCTCGGCCTCACGGGTCCCGGCGTTGGGATCGGCGCCCAACTCCAGCAGCCTGCTCGCCAGATCCAGGCGCGCCGCGGCCACCGTGGCGTCACCGGTGTGATAACGCGAACTGCACAGCAGGAGCAGGGGCGGCCAGCCGGTCGGGTCGGCCGCCGTGCTCATGCTCGCCGAGTTCAGCCGGTCCGCCGCTCCCGGTTCGGCCACCAACAAAGCGCACGCCAGGGAATCCCGCCGTACCTCGGGAACCCGTTCCTGAATCTCGTCCGCCCGGGCATCGTCGCCGTCCAGCGCGGCCCGGATCAGCGCCTCCTCGGCACCCGCGGGGTCGAGGGGTTGGCTCACGAAGTCAGCGCCTTGACGAAGTGGTCCATGAAGCGCCGTGCGTCCACGGCCACGCACACCTCGGCGTTGGGATCGGCGTCACCGGCTCGCGCCGGCACCGTTGCCCCGTTGAGGCGCTCGGACCTCGTCTCCACCTCGATCCGCATGGGCCGGGTCTCACAGAAGGTGGGATCGAACACCATGGCGACCGCGAGCGGATCGTGCAGCAGGGGCCGGGGCTCCGGATCGTCACCGCCCCAGAGGTGGATCAGCTCGAAGCACAGCCGGTTGACCGGTCGGTCCACCGCGCCGATGGCGCGCACCTGGCCGTAGCTCATGCGGCAGCGCTCGGTCACGTCCAGGCCGACCATCGTGATCGGCACGCCGGTCCCGAACACGATGCGCGCCGCCTCCGGGTCGCACAGCGCGTTCCACTCCGGTTGGGCGCGGTGCGTGCACCCGCCCATGAGGCAGATCCTGACCTTGTCTGCCATGCGCGGTTCGAGAGCGAAGGCGCACGCGATGTTGGTCAGCGGTCCGATCGGCACCAGGGTGACGTCGCCGTCGCCGCTCATGACCGTGTCGACGATGAAGTCGACGGCGCGCCGGGCGGCGGGCCGGGTCGATGCCGGATAGCGCTCGATCGCCTGCATCTGGCGCGGCCGATGCGCCGCGATCGCCTCCTTGCCCTCTTCGGCCGGGTCGAGCAGGGGCTTGCCCAGGCCCGCGTAGACCGCAACGTCGCGGCGTCCCAGCGCCTCCAGCACGCAGCAGGCAAGCTCGGCCCGGCGGACCGTATCGCGGAACACGGTGGTGACGCCGAGCAGCTCGATTTCCCCGCACATGAGCGCATACGTCAGCGCCAGCGCGTCGTCGATGTCGTCCCCGATGTCGGTGTCCAGGATGATCTTGTGCACGGCGAGCAGGTACAGTAGGCGCATCCATGGGGGAACCGGAAGTGGTGGGCTGCGCGCGGTGAGCGGACGGCCGTTCCAGACCACCGTCATCGGCTCGATGCCCAGGCCGGCGTGGCTGGTGGGCGAAGCGCCGCTGGGAGACGCTGCGCCGCGCCTGCACGGCAGCGGTGCCGGCTGGCGCCTGACCGGCCGGCGCCTGCGCGACGCGCAGGACGACGCGGTGCGGCTGGCCGTCCACGACCAGATCCGCGCCGGCATCGACGTCATCAGCGACGGCGAGCAGCGCCGCTCCTCGTACCTCACCTACGTGACCGCCCGCCTGGCCGGCTTCGACTACACGACCCTGGCGCGCAAGTGGACCCGCAACCGCCGGCGGCTGGCGGAGGTGGGGCGGTGCGTGGGGCCGGTCCGCCGCACCGCGCCGATCCTGGCCGACGACCTGCGGTTCCTGCTGGCGGAGTCGGACCGGCCGGTGAAGGTCACGCTGCCCGGCCCGATGACCGTGGTCGACTCGACCCTGGACGAGCACTACGGGGACGAAGAGGCGATGGCGATGGCGGTGGCCGCGGCGCTCGACCAGGAGGCGCGCGAGCTGGACAGCATGGGCGCGGCAGTCGTCCAGTTCGATGAGCCGGTGTTCAGCCGGTACCCGGAGAAGGTGCGCACGTGGGGAATCGAGGCACTCGACCGCGCCGCCGCCGGCATCCGCCACGCCGCCAGCGCCGTTCACGTCTGCTACAGCTACCCCATGCCCGGCGTGCCGCGTCCGATCGTCGACAGCTATCCGGTGATCCTGGCCGAGCTGGAGCGCAGCCGCGTCGCGCAGGTCGCCCTGGAGTTCGCCGCCGCCGGGCTGGACCCGGGGTTGCTGCGCCGCTGCCCGTCCAAGACGGTGCTGTACGGCTGCATCAGCAACGGCACGGATGAGGTCGAGAGCCCGGAGGAGGTGGCCGGGCGGTTGCTGGCCGCGGCCGCCCACCTGCCGGCCGAGCGGATCCAGGCGGCCCCGGACTGCGGACTGGTGCCGCTGTCGCCACCGGTCGCCCGTGCCAAGCTGCGCGCGCTCGCGGCCGGCGCCGCGCTGGCACGCGAACGGCTCAGGGGTTGACGTCGGCGAGATCGGCGTCCGCGAGGCCGAGCAGGTCCGGGGAGGGCACGATCGTGGACTTCACGGTGCGCATCCGCCGGGCGGCGTCGATCGCCCGGGCGATGCCCTGCTCCGTGAACGGGAACAGCGTCTGCATCGACAGCCACGGGTAGCGGTCGCGCGCCCGGTACAGCAGGTCGATGCCGGTGGCGATGTCGTCGGCCGTGAAGCCCCAGCTTCCCAGGACGTTGAGGTCCTTGGTGCAGATGCGGTGCCAGTTGGTGTCGATGGAGCCGGCGTCCGTGAACTGGCCCATCTCCACGTAGGTGCCGCCGTCGCGCAGCATCTCGATCCCTTCCGGGCCGGCCGACGGGTGGCCGCTGCAGTCCAGGGCCAGGTCGGCCCCGAAGCCGCCGGCGATCCGCCGCACCGCCTCGATCCGCGCCGCGGGCGTCGGGTGGTCGTCCAGGCAGACGGTCGCTTCGGCGCGGAAGTCGCGGCACAGCGCCAGGCGGGGGCGCTCCGGCGCCCCGACCACGATGACCCTTCCTGCGCCCATCTCCTGCGCCGCCGCCGTGGCCAGCACGCCGATGGGTCCCGAGCCCTGCACGACCACGGTCGCGCCCGGCTCGAAGCCGCCGGCGCGCGCGGCACGCTTCAGCGCCCGCACGCAGGAGGTCAGCGGCTCGGCCAGCGTCGCCAGGCGCAGCGGCATGTCGTCCGGCAGCGCGTACACCTTGGTGCCGGGCAATTCCTCCAGGTCCACGTAGACCTGCTCCGCCCAGCCGCCCCACAGGTGCGGCGGACGCTCGTAGCCCAGGTAGCGGCCGTAGTAGACGGGCGTCAGGCACTTGTTGGCGGTCTCCGGATAGTGGACGCAGTAGTAGCAGCTCCCGCACGGCATCAGCGGCGGCAGCATCACCCTGGTGCCGACGGCCAGCGGCCGGCCCATGTGGTCCTCGGTCAGCTCCGGGCCGATGGCGCTCACCACGCCGGCCAGCTCGTGGCCGAGCGTGAACGGCCACGGCAGCGGCTTCGGCCAGTGTCCGGCCAGGATGTGCAGGTCGGTTCCGCACACCCCGCAGGCGGCGATGCGGATCAGCGCGGCCTTGCGGGAGACCGCGGGCAGCGGCACCTCGCGTATGACCGGACTGCTACCGGGTCCGGAGAAGGTCGCCACGCGGACACGCTCGCCCGCGGCCGGCCCGCTCACGCGCGCTCGACCTCGATCCAGAGCTCGTCGAGGCCGCGCAGGACCACGTTGTCGCGGTAGCGCGGCTCGGCGGGCTTGACCAGGTTCTCGACCACCGCGGCCATCAGGTGCATGGGGCCGTCTCGTTTGACCCCGGGTTCGGGCGCGGAGTCTGATTCATCCACTCAGGAGCGTACCAGATGAAGATTAGCGACGTTCAGGTAATCCCGTTCACGGTGCGGCGGCGGGGCTTCCACAACGGCGAGTTGCGGCCGGAGACCGATGCGCTGCAGACGGTGACCAAGGTGATCACGGACCAGGGAGCCGAGGGCTACTACTTCGGCGGCGCCGGGCACGGTGACCAGGCCGGGTTGAAGGCAGCCGACCGCTCGGTTCTCACCGGGCGCATCCGCGACCTGGTGGTGGGCGAGGATCCGTTCGACCGGGAGCGCTTCTGGCGCTGGATGTGGGTCGCCAACATCCCCGAGCACCTGCTCAGCGTGCTGGACAACGCGCTCTGGGACCTGCAGGGCCGGGCGCTCGGGGTGCCGGTCTGCAAGCTGGCCGGCGGCTGCCGGGACCGTGTCCCGGCCTACGCCAGCACCTACCCGAACGTGGGGCCGCCCGAGGTGTATGCCGCGCACGCCCTGGCGTGCAAGCGGCAGGGGTACCGCCACTACAAGATCCATCCCTACTACTTCTGGGACCCGGAGACCGGGCGGGCCGATCCGGGGCGGCCGTCGCACGTCGAGCACGACGTGGCCTGCTGCCGGGCCGTCCGCGACGCGGTGGGGCCGGACATGGAGCTCAGCTTCGACGTGTGGGGCACCTACCGGACGTACGAGGATGCGATCTGGGTCGGGCGACGGTTGCAGGAGCTGGATTTCGTCTGGTACGAGCACCCGATGAACGAGTACCAGGTGGCCGCCTACGAGAAACTGTCGGCGGAGCTCGAGATCCCGATCCTGGCGCCGGAGATCGCCGCAGGCAGCCTGTACACGCGGGCCGAGTGGATCCGGCGCGGCGCGTCGGACATGAGCCGCATCGACGTGCTGCGCGGCGGTGTGACCGGCTGCCTGAAGACCGCGGCGCTGTGCGAGGCGTTCGGCGTGCGCCTGGAGATCCACATGGCCGGCTTCGGCAATCTGCAGGTGCTCGGCGCCACCAGCGAGGACACGTGCCGCTACTACGAGCGCGGCCTGCTGGCGCCGGGGGTCGACTACGAGACCCCGGAGCCGTACCTGGAGGAGCTCTGCGACCCGCTCGACACGGACGGCTGCGTGCGCGTGCCGCAGCATCCGGGCCTGGGCTACCGGATCGACTGGGACTACATCCGCGAGCACCGCGTCGACGGCGAGCCGGCGTGAGCGAAGCGGCGACGGGCGACGGTCCGGCGCTGCCCCTGGGGAAGCTCGATCCGGGGCTGCTGGCGCCGTTGCTCCCCGCCGGCGCCGGCCCGCAGTCAGGCGTCCTGATCGGCCCGGAGGTGGGCGAGGACGCGGCGGTCGTGACCGGCGCCGAGCGCCTGGTGCTGACCAGCGATCCGATCACGCTGGCCGGCAGCGAGGTAGGCCGTTACGCCGTGGCCGTGAACTGCAACGACCTGGTGGCGATGGGGGCCGAGCCGCGGTATCTCACCACCACCATCCTGCTGCCGCCGGGGACCGATCGCGCCGCCCTGGAGGCGCTGTTCGCGGAGTTGGCGTCCGCTGCCGCCGGAGCCGGCGTCGCCTGGGTGGGCGGACACACCGAGGTGACCGCCGCCGTGGCCGGCCCGGTGGTGGCCGGCGCCGCGGTCGGGGCGCTGGCGGGCGAGCCCTGGTCCAGCGCGGGTGCGCAGGTCGGCGATGCCCTGGTCCTGACCAAGTGGGTGGCGTTGGAGGGTAGCACCCTGCTGGCCCGCGAGCGGCCCGACGTGCGCGCCATCCTCGGCGCCGGGTACGTTGCGGTGGCAGGTTGGCTCGACCGTCCGGGGATCAGCGTGGTGGCGGAGGGACGGGTCCTGCGCGGGTTCGCCATTCATGCCGCCCACGACCCCACCGAAGGGGGCGTGGCGCAGGGGATCCACGAGCTGGCGCGTTGCTCGGGGGTGGCCATCGAGATCGAGGCCGCAAGGCTTCCCGTGAAGCCGGCCACCCGGGCGCTGTGCGACGCGCTCGGCATCGACCCCCTCGGCCTGCTGGCTTCCGGCGCGCTGCTGTTCACCGCTCCCCCGGACGTGGCAGGTGGCGCCGCGCGGGCGCTGCGCGAGGCCGGCATCGCCGCGACGGTCATCGGCGCCGTGCATCAGGGTACCGATGTCATCCTTCGCACTGGCGACCGCCGCGTCCCCCTGCCATCATTCCCGCAGGATGAGATCTCACGGCTGGACGGACCGACATGAGTGAGCCGATGCGCGGCATCTTCCCGGTGGTGCTCACGCCGTACGCCGAGGACGGCTCGATCGACATGGCGACGCTGGCGCGGGAAGTGGACTTCAGCGTGGAGGCCGGCACGCACGGGCTGGTCTTTCCGGTGCTGGGCAGCGAGTTCCAGTACCTGTCGGACGCCGAGCGGCACGCCGCGGTGGAGGTGGTGGTGCGGCAGGCCGGCGGCCGAGTGCCGGTGGTGGCGGGCGTCGCCGCCCCGGACCCGCGTGCCGCGGCCGAACACGCCGCACACGCGGCCGGCTGCGGGGCGGATGCCGTGATCGCGCTGCCGCCGTATCCCGGGCAGCCCGGCCGGGACGAGTTGCTCTCGTACTACCGCGCGATCGCGGAGGCGGCCGGCCGGCCGGTGTTCATCCAGCACACCCACGCAGGCATGGACGCCGCGTTCATCGAGGGGTTGCTCCGCGACATCCCGAACGTCGAGTACGTCAAGGAGGAGAGCGATCCGAGCGCGCACCAGATCAGCGCGCTCGTCGCACGCTGCGGCGCCGTGAGCAGCGGCGTGTTCGGCGGCGCGCACGGCCGCTGGATGCTTTCGGAGCTGCGCCGCGGGGCGACCGGCTTCATGCCGGCCACGGAGCTGACCGACGTGCACGTGCAGATCTGGGATGCCTGGCAGGCCGGCAACCGGGAGCGGGCGCGCGAGGTCTTCAACCGGCTGCTGCCGCTGATCAACCTGCTCGGCCTCCTCGGCCTGCCCGCCTGCAAGGAGGTGCTGGTGCGTCGCGGCGTGTTCGGCTCCACCGCGACGCGCGTGCCGGGCAGCCCCCAGCTCGACGACGAGGACCATCGCGAGCTCGACGCGGTCCTGGCCAACCTGCAACCGCTCCTGCGCGTCTAGCGGTCAGCGTCGTCGCTCCCGATCTCGAGCCGCTCGAGTCGCTGCTTGAGAGCCCGCAAGGCGTCCCGGTCCACGCCGGTAGCCGACTCGATGACCGACCACTGCACGCCGGCCTGAACGAGCTTCTCTATCGTGTCTACCCGGCCCCTCAGTTCGCCTTCCTGGCGTCCCTTCTCGAGGCCTTCGGCGATCAGTTCCTCGGCGTAGGTCATCAGCTCTCCTCCCGGTTCCGACACCGCCTTGCCCAGATCTTCGCCGAACGTGCGTGCCGTGTCGCGGTCTTGCGTCGCCAATAGGTACATGACGAACGTGCGCGCGGCATCCCGACCACCGGTCGGCAGCAACTCCGCGAGCAGGTGCACGGCCCTCCGCAGCGCTTCCTGCCGGTGGCGAAACGGCGCCATCATCAAGAGTTGCGCGATACGGCCTCGCAACGTGCCACGCACGTCGTCGGGCCCAACGAAGGACTGGTCGATCAGCAGGTGCGTGAACCGTGGCACCCACGGCCACTCGCGTACCGAAACGGCGAACAGCTCGGCGAGCTCCGTGGCGTGCCGCCAGCGGCCGAGGCCCTGGTAGAGCACCAACGGGATGATCGGTCGCAGTCCCCGTTCCCGCGGGTGCATCCGGCGGTCCCGGTCCCAGATGCGGCAGCAGTACTTCAGCAGCCGGAACGGCATCCAGCGGTCAGGCTGTGACTGGTGCTCCAGCAGCACGTACAGCCAGGCGGGCGGGTCGCCGGCGGCGCGCTCGACCGCGAACAGCAGATCGGATTGGCTGTCGCGCAACTGCTCGTCGACGAACGTGGCGTCCTGGACGGTGAGGCTGGACCACTGCAGTTCGGCGGCAAGAGGCTCGGGCAGATAGGCGCGCAAGAGGCCGACGGTCTCCGAGGGGTCGCCGAACACGGTGCGAAACAGCTTGTCGTGCGGCCGGTGCACCTCGGGGGCCATCGACAGAGGAAACGCATCATTCGGCGCTCGCGCTTTCGACTGCGGGGCGAGAGGCCTCGAGCCGTGATACCGTCACTCCCCATGATCGACATTCGCCAGCCGGGGTCCTATCGCTACACTTACTCGGCCGATCACGAGGTGGTCGCCCGCGTGCAGCCGGGTCAGCAGGTGCGCATCCACTGCGTGGACTGCTTCGAGAACCGCCTGGTCGACGAGTCCCAGCACTACTCCGAGGTGTGCGAGTACCCGTACCTGAATCCGCAGACCGGACCGGTCTACGTCGAGGGGGTGGAGGAGGGCGACACCCTGCTGGTGCACATTGACGACATCGAGATCACCCGCGACTGGGCGATGACCGGGCTGGTGCCGCGCTTCGGCCTGCTGACCGGCACCACGGCGACCGCCATGCTCACCGACGCCCTGCCGGAAGTGGTGCGCAAGGTGCCGATTCGCGACGGCCGCGTCTGGTTCGGGAAGCTCAGCCGTCCGCTGTCGCCGTTCATGGGCACCATCGGCACCGCCCCGAAGCTGGAGGCGATCAACGCGCTCACCCCGGCGAGCTACGGCGGCAACATGGACTGCCCGGAGACCTGCGCGGGCAACACCCTGCACCTGCCGGTGCGCAACGACGGCGGCCTGCTCTTCTGCGGCGACGGGCACGCCACCCAGGGCCACGGCGAGATCGGCGGCGTCGCCTGCGAGGTGCCGGTCAACCTGGTCTGCCGGTTCGAGGTCATCAAGGGGCAGGCCATCGACTGGCCGCGCGTCACCAACGACACGCACCTGATGGTGATCGGCAGCGCCCGCCCGCTGGAGGACGCCACGCGCATCGCCACCACCGAGCTGGTCAGGTGGGTCGCCGCCGACTACGGCATGGACTCCACCGACGCCCTGGTCTGGATCACGCAGGTGCTGGAGCTGCGGGTCGGCAACGTTTGCGACCCCAACTACTCGGTGGTCGCCGCGGTTCCGCGCGAAGCGCTCACGGCCTAAGCTGGCGCCCATGGCCGGACGTATCCAGGACAAGGTCGCGATCGTCACGGGTGCCGGCTCGGTCGGCGCCGGCATCGGCAACGGCCGCGCCACGGCGCTGGTGTTCGCCCGCGAAGGGGCGCGCGTGCTGCTGGTCGACCGCGACCCGGGTCCTGCCGAGGAGACCCGGCGGATGATCGCCGAGGCCGGCGGCGAGTCGTCCACCTTCCAGGCCGACGTGAGCGACGCCGCGGCCTGCCACGCGATCGCCGGCGCGTGCATCGAGCGCTACGGCCGGATCGACATCCTGCACAACAACGTCGGCATTGAGATCGCGGGCGGTCTGGCGGAGACGACCGAGGAGGCGTGGGACACCACCCTGACGGTCAACCTCAAAAGCATGTTCCTGATGGCCAAGGCGGTCGTGCCGCACATGGAGCGGCAGGGAGCGGGCGCCATCGTCAACATCTCCTCGATCAACGCGATCCGCACCCTGCCGGCGCTGTCCCTGCCGTACGCGGTCTCCAAGGCGGGGGTGATCGCCTTCACCCGCGACGTTGCGGTCGAGTACGCGGCCAAGGGGATCCGCGTGAACGCCGTGCTGCCCGGCATGATGGCCACACCGTTCGTGGTGGCGGCGCTCACCGACGCGTACGGCGGCGACGTGGAGGCGATGATGCAGCGGCGCGACAGCCTGTGCCCGACCGGCAAGCAGGGCGAGGGGTGGGACGTGGCGCACCTGTCGCTGTTCCTGGCCTCCGACGAGGCGAGGTACGTCACCGGCGAGTCGGTGGTCGTCGACGGCGCCCAGACCTGCCGCATCTGATCGTGCCCGGCACGTACCAGGACGGCATCGCGTTCATCGACGGTTGCTACCGGCCCATCGGCGAGGCGCGGATCCCGATCCTGGACCTGGGCTTCCTGCGTTCGGACGCGAACCAGGACACCGTGTCGGTGTGGGGCGGATCGTTCTTCCGGCTCGACGACCACCAGGAGCGGTTCGAGCGCAACATCGCGCGGCTGCGCATGCACTGTCCCTACGACCGGCAGCAGCGCAACGAGATCCTGGCCGAGTGCGTGCGCCGCACGGGCTTCCGCAAGGCCTACGTGCAGATGGTGATGACGCGCGGACGGCTGCCGGCCGGCAGCCGTGATATCCGCGGGTGTGCGAACCAGTTCCATGCGTTCTGCCTGCCGTACGTCTGGCTGGCGCCCGAGGAGCAGCGCCGCCGCGGACTGCGCGCCCACATCAGCGACATCCAGCGGGTGCCGCCGCAGACGATCGAATCGACGGTCAAGCACTACCACTGGCTGGACTTCGAGCTGGGTCTGATGCAGGCGTACGACGCCGGCGCGGAGACGGTGATCGTCGTGGACGGCAACGGCGATGTCGCCGAGGGGCCGGGGTTCAACGTGTTCATCGTGAAACAGGGCCGGCTGGCGACGCCGGCCGCGGGCGTCCTGGACGGGATCACCCGCCGCACCGTGCTGGAGCTGTGCGCGGAGATGGGCATCGCGTGCGCGACTGAGCCGATCCCGCCGGCCCGCGTCCATGCCGCGGATGAGGTGTTCGTGACGTCGACGGCCGGCGGCCTGATAGCCGTGACCACGGTCGATGGACGGCCGGTCGGCGCGGGCACGCCGGGGCCCGTCACCACCCGGCTCACGGAGGCCTACTGGTCACGGCGCCAGGCCGGCTGGCATGCGACACTCATCGATTACGGCGACGGCTGATGGCGAAGCTGAAGGACGTCAACACCACCGATATCGCCGGCGCCATCCGCCTGGGCTGCCGGACGATGTGCCGCCTGTTCAACGCGGACGACGGCGACATCCCGTTCTTCGACATCCTGGCCCTGCCCGACGCCCGGATGAGCTTCAGTTGCCACCACTCGGAGGCACAGGTCCCGGGCCGGTTTCTCAACGCCCTGCTGAGTGCCGAGGACGCCCTCGGCATCCGCATCGACGAGCAGGCGATCGACACGCTCACCCGCGCCGCGTTCTTCGCCTATCAGGGAGCCGTGCCCCTGCCCCTGAACCGGCAGCGGATCGGCGGGCCGCTGGTCAACTTCCTGCCGACCCAGATTCGCGAAGGGTTCCACGCGCTGTACGCCCTGGTCAGGTTCCGCGACTCCGGCGCCGCGCGCGAGCTGGCCGAGGCCTCCATCGACGCGATCTTCCGCACCTGGGACCCGGCGGACGGATGGGACTATGCGCGCCTGCAGGACGAGCACGGGCTGTCGATCGTCAAGCCGTCGAGCTTCCTGAACGGACTCGGCCGAACCATCGGCCCGCTGGTAAAGTACTTCCGGGCTACCGGGTACGGTCCGGCGCTGGATCTTGCCATCGTCCTGAAGGACAAGGCCGTCGCGGAGTTCTTCCCGGAGAACGGCGAGTACCAGGCCGCTCACGGCCTGCACGGGCACTCGACCACCTGCACGATGTCGTCGCTGGCGCAGTTGGCCGACCTGACGGGCGACGCACCCCTGCTGGCGCGCGTGAAGGCGTTCTACGACAACGGCCTGCGGCGCATCCGGGACCAGGTCGGCTGGTCGATCGAGACCACCAATCCGGGCAGGAACTACGGACGGGGCGAGGCCAACAACACCGGCGACATCGTCGAGACGGCCCTGATCCTGGGCCATTGGGGCCACCTCGACTACTACCATGACGCTGAGCGCATCCTGCGTTGCCACCTGCTGCCCAGCCAGTTGCGCGACGTCTCGTTCATCCGCGAGCCGGCGAATCCGGAGGGCTCCGACGGCAAGCGCGACGTCGCGCGCAGGATCGCCGGATCGTTCGGACTCCCGGCGCCCTACGGTCACCACCCGGTCGGCGTCGCCGAGGTCAAGTTCAACTCCGACATCGTGGGCGGCGTGGTCGGCTCGCTCTGCGAGGTCTACGGGGAGGCGACCCGTCACGACACGGCCGGGCACCGGGTGAATCTCCTGTTCGATCACGAGACGCCCGCGATCAGGGTCCGCTCGCCCTATACGCATCCGGCGGTGAGCGTCGAGCTGAAGCGCCCCGGACCGCTGTTCGTGCGCCTCCCTCCCTGGGTCAGCCCTGAGGCGATCGAGGTCTCCGGCTCGGACCGGCCGCGCCACACATGCGGCTGGCTGTTCTTCGCGGCGCCGGCGACAGACCGGGCGATCCGTATCGCGTATCCTCTCACGGAACAGGAGATGACGATGCGGAACCCGGCCGGGGACATACGCGTGCGTCTTCGCGGAGATGCGGTCACGGCGATGGACGACTTCGGCGCCGACGTGACCTTCTTCGATCCGATCGAATGACGAGCAGGAGGATGCGACCATGACCATCGATGCCGCGGATGTCCGCAAGCCGAAGCTGGGCTACCAGTACGAGTTCGACGCCGACCGGCTCGACCGGATCGTCGCCTGCACCGCCGAGCACGGCTTCTGCGTCGCCAAGGAGGTGCTGTCTCCCGCCATGGTCGACGTGTTGTGCAGCGAGGTGTGGCGGGTGGTTGACCCGGACCGCACGCTCGGCCCGGGTGAGAGCCGCACCTACCACGCCTGGTTCGACGAGGCGGCGGAGGCGTGGGCGCTGCTCGACCACGACCGCTTCATGAACCTGCCGCGCGCGCTGCTCGGCACCGGCGAGATGTGCCTCAACCGCTCGGCGGCGATCATCCGCCGGCCCGGCTCGGCCACGGTGGCCTGGCACACCGACTGGCGCGGGCAGACCGACGATCCGCCGCTCGACAGCGGGCAGGTGCTCAATCGTGGCTCCTGGCCGTCGGGGACCTGGTTCTACGTCACCGGTTCGCGCCCCATTCACGGCGGCCTGTGCGTGATAGAGGACTCCAACCGCGTCGGCTGGACCGGCCCGGAAGGATTCAGGCTCACCGCCGACCAGTACACGTTCGTCCGCGAAGATGCGGCCGAAGAGGAGCGCTACGCCGACTTCGACATCCCCGGCCTGGTGCCGTTGTTCACGGACCCCGGGGACTGCATCCTGTTCGCGGACCGCACCTTCCACGGCGCCTTCCCCAACCGGGAGGAGCGCACGCGGCTCTCCTGCGGCGTCGGCTTCCGCAGCCGGAGCGACGTGATCGACGCGCCCTGGGAGCTGCCGGCGACGGCTCGGGCGTTCGTGGACGCGCTGCCGGCGCGGCACAAGCGCTACGTGGACGGCTACACGGGCATCGACACATCGTTCGGCCAGGCGATGAAGTAGGATCGCGCGCCATGAAGGCGATAGTGATCGAGCAGAGCGGCGGTCCCGAGGTGCTCGCCTACCGGGACATCGAATCGGGCGAGCCGGCCGCCGGCCAGGTGCGGGTGCGAGTCGAGGCGGCCGGCGTCAACTACATCGACACCTACCAGCGGAGCGGCCTCTACCCGATGCCGATGCCGTTCACGCCCGGCGTGGAGGGCGCGGGCGTCGTCGACGCGGTGGGCGACGGGGTCACGGGCGTGGCCGCCGGCGACCGGGTGGTCTACGTGATGACGCCGGGCTCGTACGCCGAGCTGGCGCTGGTGCCGGCCGCGCACCTGGTCACGATCCCGGAGGGAATCACGACCGAGGCCGCGGGCGCCGCGTTCCTGCAGGGCCTGACCGCCCACTATCTGGCCTGTTCCACCTATCCGTTGTCGTCGTCGGCGACCTGCCTGGTGCTGGCCGCGGCCGGCGGGGTGGGGCTGCTCCTCTCACAGATCGCCAAGCGCCGCGGCGCCCGCGTGATCGGCTGCGTCTCTTCCGACGCCAAGGCGGAGCTGGCGCGCGGGGCCGGCTGCGACGAGGTGATCCGCTACGACCAGGTGGACTTCAAGGACGAGGTGATGCGCCTGACCGGCGGACGCGGCGTGCAGGTCGCCTACGACTCGGTGGCTCAGGCCACGTGGCAGCAGAGCCTGGGCAGCCTGGCGCCGCGCGGCTACCTGGTGCTGTACGGCAACGCCAGCGGTCCCGTGACCTCACTGGATCCGCGCGTGTTGAACGAGGGATCGTACTTCGTCACGCGGCCGACGCTCACGCACTACGTCCAGGAGGAGGGCGAGCTGCACTCGCGCGCCGACGACCTGTTCGGCTGGATGGCGGCCGGCGAGCTGGACGTCCGCGTCCACAAGCGGTATCCGCTGCGCGATGCCGCGCAGGCGCACCGGGACATCCAGTCCCGCGCCACCAGCGGCAAGCTGCTGATCATCCCTTGACCCCGTTCCGGGCCTACCCGCCGCCGCCGGCGCACTACCGGAACGTCACGCTGCAGCTCGTGCCGTTCCGCGCGGCGCCGGAAGCGGTGCAGCGCTTCCTGCCGGAGCCGCTGACCGCCGATCCGCAGGGCGCGTGCATGGCCGCCGGGATCGACGTGGGGTTCTGCACCAGCTACGGGAGCTTCCAGGAGGCGTTCCTGATGCTCGGCTGCCGGTTCGCCGGCACGGACGGCTGGTTCTGCTCACACGTGCTGCACAACGGTCCGGCCGGGATCGCGGCCGGACGGGAGATCTACGGGACGCCCAAGGTGTTCGCGCAGGTCACGGTGCGGCGGCACGGGCGCACAATGGTGACCGAGGCGCACCTGGACGGCGTGCGGGTCATGCGGATCGCCTCGACGGCGGACCAGGTCGTCCCGGCCGGCGAGCTGCCTTCGCTGGCGCCGTCATGGCGGCTGAAGGTGATCCCGCGCGCCGACGGCCCGGGCCCGGCACTCAGGCAGCTCATCGACTGCAGCGGGACGATGCAGGACTTGGCGGTCCGTTTCTCCGCGCGCGGGCGGGGCACGGTGACGCTGGAACCGGCCCCGGACTGCGACCTGACGGCGCTCGCGCCGGCGAGCTGCGGGGCGGCCGGCTACCTGGAGTGCGATTACACGGAGGGCTACGCGGAGATCGCTCACGACTACCTGGCGTGAGCGTCCGCTTGACCCCTCTCGACGACGCGCGCGCGGATGGGCATGATCCGCGCTTCGCAGCCGGTCAATCGCTGGCTTGGGTGTGCCGAAAATGAGGATTGGGAGTAGACCCGTGGCACCAGGAGGTAGACCTCGATGACACGTGACGACACTCGAACGCACCTTGGTGGGCCGGCGCCGCTGGCTATCATCATGACGCTGGTGCTGCTGGGAGCGGTGGCGGCCGGTGCGCAGGAAACCGATCGGCACGACCGGTACTCGACGGCCGGCAACGCCATCGCCCCCAAGATCGCTCAGTCCACGACTTGGGGTATCGTCGATGCGGTATCCGGCCGCGTCGACACCGTGGGCTCGCTGCAGGCGACCATGGAGCGGCTGGAATCGTCCGATGTCGTGCAGTACGGCCTGCCGAAGCTCAGCCACCGCCGGCTGATCTCGTACGACGGGACTCCGTTGCTGATCGGGGAGTCGGGTGAGGTCAACGGAGCGGTAGGCGCGCTCTGGGGCTTCGGCTTCACCGGGGGTGGCGACTACCGGAGTCTGGGCAGTAGCGAGGATGGCGTCGACTGGAACGGCGACGTGATCAGCGGGCATCTGGGGTTCGACGTACGGCCCGTCCGGGAGCTGCTGCTCGGTCTGACCGGAGGCGTTTCGCAGGCGAGTACCACATTCAAAATGGAGGACGGCCAGAGAGGCGTCCTCGACCATCGCATGATCACCGCTTCCCCGTACTTCAGTTGGGTGCTGTTCCCCGGAATGTGGTGGTGGGCGACCGCCACCTATGGGGTGGGCGAGGCGACGATGGCCGACCGGGATGAGCCGGGCGAGACGCGTCCGCACGCCGGATCTTCGTCGTTGTTGAGCGGCGCGATCGGATGGAACGTCAACGTCATCGACAGCCCCGGGCACGATCCCGGCTCCCGCGTGGGCGTGGCGGTCAGAGGTGAAGGCAACGTCGGCCAATTCAGGGTGGAGCGGACGCGTGGCGACATGCCGAACCTGGACACGGTCACGTGGCGCGGCCGCGTCATGCTGCAGGGGACCTACGAGCAGCCCGTCAACGACAGCGTGTACCTGATCCCGACGCTCGAGGCGGGAGTCCGGTACGACGGTGGCGACGCGGCCAGCGGCGCGGGCGTCGAGCTCGGCGGCCGCTTTCGCTACGAGGATCAGTCGGTCGGCCTGACGCTGGAGGCCCACGGCCGCGCGCTGGTTCCGATCGACGACACCTCGCGAGAGTGGACCGCCGGCGGGCTGGTTCGGATCTCCTCCGACCGCGACGGCTTCGGGCCGTTCCTGAACGTGACGCCGAGCTTCGAGCCGGTGGAATCCATCGCCTCCGTGCCGACCGCGGAGCTGATCTCCCGCCAGGGGCGCGTGGACGCCGAGCTGGGCTACGAGGGTCTGGAGGTGGACGGTGTGCCCGGCTTGTTGACGCCATACGGGGCTGTTACTCTTGCCGACGGGGGCACGTCGACCTATCGGTGGGGCAGCCGTCTGACGCTCACCGACGACTTGGCCCTGAACCTGGAGGCGCAGCACGAACGAGCCCACATCGCCGCGGCGACCGAGCACAGCGCCACCGTCAGCGCCAACCTGCGGCTGTGAGGGCAGTGCGAGCTGTAAAGGCGGTGCGCCCGCTCGACGGATAGCGCCCCGAAACCGTTGCCTGCCGAGGACGGCACGCGGCGAACGGCTCCGCTTTCGGCCCAGCCCAGCCTTCCGCGTCGGAGTCTGTCGGCCTTCCCGCTGGCGCGGCAAATCCGACAGACTCCTAGCGTCAGGACCGGAAGGCTCCGCGTCCATGCCCGGCGCGCGATGACGCCGGAGAACCGTGCAATGCCCGTCACGCGGGCGTCGGCCGACCGCCCGAAGCCGCGTGAGGTGGCCGTCTGCAAGCTTCAGGAGTTGCCGCCGGGCGCGCGCCGAGAGATCGACGTGGGCGGCCGGCACGCCGTCTGCGTGTTCAACGTGGCAGGCGAGCTGGTCGCGCTGCGGAACCTCTGCCCACACCGCGGCGGCAAGCTCACCCGCGGATTCGTCGGACCCCTGGTCACCGGCGACGCGCCCGGCCGCTTTCGCTACGAGCGCGAGGGCGAGATCCTGCACTGTCCCACGCACCAGTGGGAGTTCGATCTGAAGACCGGCTGCGCGTTGCACGCCCCGCGCCTTTGTGCGAAGACCTACCGGGTGAGCGTGCGCGGCGATCAGGTCATACTGCACGCGCCCTAAGGAAGACCAGCAGAGGGAGGGTTCATGGCGATGACACCGAGCGCTACCGCTACCGCCACCGACTCCGCCGTCGCCGATCGGCCGGCGGTCACGACCGCACAGGCTGCGGAGGTCGCGCCCGCTCGCGCGCGCAAGGTGGCCCCGTACGTGGTCGATTGCGACTGCCACCACGTGTGGCGGCAGGTCGAGGACATCTTCCCGTACCTGCCGCGCCGCTACGTGGAGAGCATCAGGGACTTCGGCCCGATGCTGCCCAAGTACCCGTACACGAACATGCGCAACAACAGCGGCCTGGCATTCCGGGTCGATCATGCCGTCGAGTCGGACACGGACCTGGCGGAGTTCACGATCGAGCACCACGTGGAGGCGTACGGGATCGACGCGGCGCTGCTGACCGGATCGTCGGTCTACTCGGCTGCCGGGCTTCCCGACCTGGACTACGCCGCGGCGCTCTGCCGCGCGTTCAACGACTACACGCTCGAGCACTGGGTCGCAAAGGACCCGCGGCTGCTGATGACCATCGCCGTGCCCGTGCACGACCCGCAGGCGGCCGCGGCCGAGATCGAGCGGCTCGGGCCCCACCCGTCGGCGGCCGCGGTGATGATGCCGGCCGGCGCGCGCGCGCCGTTCGGCAACCGGTGCTACGACCCCATCCATGCCGCCGCCGCCGAGCAGGGCCTGCCGATCGTGACCCACTTCGGGTGCGAGGGCCAGGGGCCGACCAACCCTCCGACCGCGGCCGGCTTTCCGTCGTACTACCTGGAGATGCGCATGGCCCGCCCGCAGATCGCCCAGGCCCACTCGGCCAGCCTGATCTGCGAGGGGGTGTTCGAGCGCTATCCCACCCTCAAGTGGTTGTTCGTGGAGGTCGACACGTGGTGGATCCCGGGCCTGCTGTGGCACTTCGACGCCGACTGGAAGGCCACCCGCGAGTACACGCCGTGGGTGAAGCGCCTGCCGAGCGAGTACTTCCGCGAGCACATCCGCGTCGGCACCCAGCCGCTGCAGCTTCCCGAACGCAGGCAGGACGCGGCGGCGTTCCTGCGGTGGATGCATGCCGGCGAGGTGCTGGTCTACGCCAGCGACTTCCCGCACTGGGACTGGGACGAGCCCACGCCCACGGCCGCGCGGTTCCCGCAGGAGCTGCGCGAAGCGGTGTTCGGGGGCAACGGACGGGAGTTGCTCAACTTGGGCTGACCGTTCCGGTCAGTCCAGGTCATGCCGTCCCGTTGACGAACTCGCGCAGCCGGGCGAGTTGCGCGTCGGTGCCCACCGCCACCAGCGAGTCGCCGGGCCGGACCGTGACACCCGCCACCGGTGTGGCGGTGTCGGCGGTGGGGCTTGCCTCCTCGCCGTGGATCGCATCCACCGTGTGGATGGCCACGACCATGGCACCGACGTGATCGGCAATCCGTGCGTCCTGCAGGGTGCTCCCGGCCAGCGGTGAACCGTCCGGCACGGCCACCTCGTCGATCTGCAGGGAGCGGCGCTCGCGATCGAGCACCTCGTCCAGAAACCTGGTCAGCGACGGGCGCAGCAGCGAGTCCGCCAGGCGGCGGCCCGTACTGCGGTACGGGGACACGACGCTGTTCGCGCCCACCTTCGTGAGCTTGCGGATGGTCTGCCGCTCGGTCGCCTGCGAGACGATCTTCAGCGCCGGATTGAGCTGCCGGGCGGAGAGGACGACGAACACGTTGGTATCGTCGTTGGGCAGCGCGGACACCATCCCGGCCGCACGCTCGACACCCGCGGCCAACAGGGTCTCGTCCTCCTCGGCGTTGCCCTGTACGAAGAGGAGCGAGTCGTCGCCGGCGCACTCGCAGTGGTCGGGATCCAGGTCGATCATCACGAACGGCACCTGTTCTCTGGCGAGCTCGGCGGCTACCTCCCGTCCGAACTTGCCGGCGCCGCACACGATATAGTGGCCGTTGAGCCTGCGGATTGCTCGATCCATGCGTCTCCTCCTCCATCCGGGCAGGAATGCCCCTTGCAGCAGGTATGCGACCAGCGAGGTGGCCGAATACCAGATGGTGATGACCGCGACCACGATCAGGCCGGAGGTGAACAGCCGGCCGGTCCGTGAGAGCTCATGCACCTCGCCGTAGCCCACCGTGGAGATGGTGATCACCGCCATGAACAGGCTGTCGCCGAGCGGCCAGCCCTCGATCAGCGAAAACCCCAGCGTGGCGACGACCGTGATCCCGACCAGCAGCGCGATCGCGACCACGAATCGGCGGTGCATGGACATCGACGGGATGATAGCGGTTGTCGCCGGGTATCGTATGTGCGGAAGGAGGTGCCTGTGAGTGATGAGGCACGCCTGCTCCGGGAGCAGGTCGAGTACTACCGCCGGCGCGCGCCCGAGTACGACGACTGGTTCTACCAGCGCGGCCGTTACGATGAAGGCGACGCTCGCCGGGCGCAGTGGCAGGCGGAGATCCAGGCCGCACGCACCAGGCTGAAGTCCCTGGGCGAGGTCGACGACGCGCTGGAGCTGGCCTGCGGCACCGGGCTCTGGACCGCGCACCTGCTTCGGCAGGCGCGCCGCCTGACGGCCGTCGATGCCTCCCCGGAGGTGATCGAGCTGGCGCTCGAGCGCGTCGGGCACGACCCGCGCGTGGTGTTCGAGGTCGCGGATCTGTTCGCGTACCGGCCCGTGCAGCGCTACGACCTGGTGTCGTTCACGTTCTGGCTGTCGCACGTGCCGCACGAGCGGCTCGGCGGTTTCTTCGACCTGTTGCGGCACTGTCTTCGCCCCGGCGGCCGGGCGTTCGCGGTGGACTCGGCTGCGTCGCCGGACAAGCAGACCAGTGCGGACGGGGCGCAGGGGCGGGACCTGGCCGACGGCAGCACCTATCGGATCGTCAAGCTGTACTACGGCAAGGAAGAGTTGGAGGCGCTGTTCGCCGAGCACGGCTTTCGCGCGGAGGTCACGCTCACGCCTTCGCTGTGGGTGGCGGTAGCCACTGAGAACAGTTCATAGCGTCTTCCACTCGGCGAGCATCGCTTCCACCTGTGCGCTCTCCGCGGCGTCCAGCGCCGACAGCGGCGGGCGGCATGCGCTCGACGGGAAGACCCCGAGCAGGCGCAGTCCTTCCTTGACCACCGGGATCGACCGCCCCGGTCCGGCGCGCAGCGCGGCCAGCGGCGCGAGCCGCTCCTGGATGGCGCCGATGCGTTCGCGGTCGCCGTCGCTCGTTGCGCGCCACAGATCCATCGACAGCGGCGGCGCCAGGTTGACGGCGCCGGTGGAGAAGGCGCGGGCTCCTTCCAGGGCGCAGTACGGGAAGAGTCCCTCGCCGCCGCAGACGCCGGCAAGCCGGCGATCGGGCGAGGTCTTGCGCTGGGCGGCCATGAAGGAGCGGAACCACTGGATGTCTCCCGACTCTTCCTTCACGGCGACGACGTTGCCGAGCCCGGCCAGCCGCCCCGCCGACTCGACGCTCAGTGGCACGGCCGGCGTCCGGTACAGCATGAAGCCGATGTCGGCGGATCCGGCGACGGCGCGGTTGTAGCGCTCGGCGCCGGATCCGGTCATGCCGAACATCGGGTCCACCATGGTGATCTGCGCCGCCGGGCAGCCGAGCCGCTCGGCCACCCGCGCCTGGGCCATCGCCCGGCCGATCGAGCCGCTCACCGAGGCGAGCACCAGCGCGCGGCCGCCGGCCTCCTCGACGGCGGCCGCGGTCACCGCCTGCCACTCGTCCATCGACAGCGAGAAGCACTCGCCCGTCCCCCCGCACGGGGTGATGGCCGGCACGCCGTGATCGACCAGGCGGCGGATCAGGCGGCGGAAGGCGTCCAGATCGACCGGAGCCTCAGGAGCGTCGTGCGTGAACGGGGTGGGTGGGTAGGCGACCGGCCCTGCCAGGCGGGCCTGCAACGCTGCGCGATCCATCGCGCGGAAAGCGTGCCACATCGGGGCGCGCGGCGCAGCGTGCGTGGGGGTGATTCGACGGCGCCGTCGGCCAGGGTCTTGCTTCGCCTTCGTGCCGCGACGTGGTGCGTCGGCGGTCCGGTCAGCCTGCCGGAATCAGATGTTGATGGCGCCAAGCGCGACCGCGGTGATCACCACCAGCGCAGTAACGAGGAACGCCACGCGCCTGCGCCACACCGTCGCCTGGCTCTGTCGCCGAGCTGTCATGTGCATATCTATGGATCGTCAGGCGGCAATCGTGACTTGAGCACTATGGACCGCATGGGGCCCCGGCGATCGCGCTACTCCGCCAGGGCGTAAATCTCGGTGTCGGGGTAGAACGCGTACCACGCGAACCAGAAGTCGCGCTCCTTGGCCAGCACGCTGCCGTCGGCCAGGTCGGTGAAGGTGACCAGCCCCGCGGCGTCGCGCTCCACGCGGATCACGGTATCGCCGACGGGGTCGTCGAACGGTGCGTTCTCGATCACGGCGTCCTCGAAATAGGCCTTGTGGATGCCGCCGGCCTCGATCCCGAAGATCACCGCCTTGGGGTGGAAGCGGCCGTCCTCGACGTTCTGCACCGGGAACCAGACCGAGTAGTCGGTGTCGTACCCCTCGTACGGATCGTAACTGTAGTCCCGGTAGCCGCCTCCCCGGTCCAGGACCTCCGCGTCGGGATGATGCGGGCTCCACTGGCCCCAGCGCACCACGTCGACGGCGACCGGGGTCAGCCGCTGGCCGCTCATGCTGCCGAACACCGCCTGTCCGCCGATCTGCATCCACAGCGAACGCGTCCGCCGGTCGTACATCACCAGGTTGGAGTTGAACAGCATGCCGCTGGTCCCGAACTCGACCGGCTCGCAGTCGATGGTGCGCTCGTAGGCGATGCCGGACCCGCACAGCGGGCAGTACGTGACCACGATCGGATCGCCGCCCACCGTGTCGTTGACGATCTCGTGGTGAGTGAGGATCCGGAACGGATAGGCGCGCTCGACGCCCTTGTGGGTGAGGACGATCAGCAGGTCGTCCGATTCCAGCCAGCCGTCCGCGTCGCTCACGCTGGAGAACGTGGGCAGGTCGATCGACGGAATGCCGTCGGGCGGCGGACCGCCGTGCGAAAGCTGTCCGGGGTGCAGCAGGAAGGGGATGCCGTTGAGGGATTGGGTAACCTCTTCCGGGACCGGGAGCTGCGTGGACGGAGTACACTCGTCGGCCGCCCATGCGGGGCCTCCGGCAAGCAACAGGATCGCGCAGGCGACGGACGCGCGGCGTGTGGTGGTCGAGACAGGCATGTGGTCAGGACACGCCGCGGCCTGCCCTTCTTACCGGCGAAGCGGAGGGTCGAGCCGGTATACTTCGACCGATGGCGTCACGCATGGCCGGCATCGAGCCGGCGTTTCCCAGTCCGCTGCCTTTGGAGGAGGTCCCGGCCAGGTTCCGGGAGTTGATCGGCCTGGACGCGATCCCGGAGGAGGTGGACGTCACCACCGCCGCCACCGTGGTCGAGGACGGCCTGGCGCTCACCCGGCTGACCTTCCGCAACTGTCTGGGCGAATCCGTGCACGCCATCGCCATCCTGCCGGCCGAACCTGCCGGGACGCTGCCCGGCGTCATCTGCACGAACGGCACCGCCAGCACGGCCGAGGACGTGGCGCACCCCGAGTACCACCGCAAGACCCCACACAGGGGGCCTCTGTACGGCTGGGGGCGTGAGATGGCGCGCCGCGGCTTCGCGGTGCTGACCTTCACCCCGAAGGGGGCGACGGCTCGCCGCGGCACCGTGGAAGCGTGGGAGGAGGAGCAGCGGCTGCTCCTGCCGTTCGGGCGGTCGCAGGTTGCCGTGGTCGCCGACGAGGCGGTGCGCGCCACGCGCGTGCTCGGCGCGCTGGACGGCGTCGATCCCGGCCGCATCGGGCTCACCGGCATGTCGCTGGGCGGCTGGACGTCGTGGCTGGGCATGGTGGC
The DNA here is from genome assembly GCA_965208175.1 of Spirochaetia bacterium. Taxonomy (GTDB): domain Bacteria; phylum Spirochaetota; class Spirochaetia; order SZUA-6; family Bin103; genus CATQHW01. The sequence goes on from CBDBOG010000004.1 coordinate 935,326, forward strand.
CGCCCCCTGGGTGAAGACGGCCGCGCCGATCGCCGGCGGGCTGGGGACCCTGCGGGCGAACATCGATCACGGCCTGGTGTGGCGCCACTCCTCGTTCTGCTTCGTCCCGCACATGCTGCGCTACTTCGACCACCCGCAACTGATCGCGGCGGCGGTCGCCCCGCGCCCGTTCATGATGGTGGCGCCGCTGGAAGACGAAGACATGCCCGCCGACGGCGTCGACGAGTTCGTCGACTACGTGAGCGGGGTGTATAAGCAGGCCGGTGTGCCGGAGCGGTTCCTCGTGCACCGGCCGCCCGGCCACCACGTGTTCACCATGCAGTACTTCGAGTGGGCCGTGGAATGGTTCAAGCGCTGGCTATAGAGGAGGCAGGCGAATGATCACGGAGGCGACCTATCGACGGGACGGACGCACGGTCGCGGTGCGGGTCGAGCGGATCGACACCTGGGTCGAGGACGCGGGCGAGATCGTCAACTTTCCCTGCCTCCTGGAGCTGGACGGCCGGCTGATCCTGTTCTACTCGCGCTCCCGGCACGGCGGCGAGCACATGGCCGCCGAGGATCCGGTCAACGTCATCGAGTCGTGCGACGACGGCGACACCTGGCACCCGGCGCCGGACGACTTCGAGCTGCTGTCGCGCGATCCGGTCTCCGGGCGGATCAGCGACACCTTCAGCACCTCGCTCGGCTACCTGCGCGACGGCACGATCGTGCACATCGGGCACAACACCCAGCTCCAGCACGACGTCGGCTACGACCGGTCCGAGAGCCACATGCACGTGCAGTTCCAGCAGGACGACCCCACGTTCCGGTTCCAGCGCGCCTCGCGCGACGGCCGGCTGCTGGAAACGGTGCCGTTCAAGGTGTCGGGCATGACGTGGGGCCGTGCGTCCTACCAAGTCTACTCGACGATCCTGGAGGTGGACGGCGGCGACCTGCTGGCGGCGATGGAGTGGGCGAAGATCCTGCCGGAGTCGGAGTGGATCCGCAGGCCGAACGGCTCGGTCTGGGTGTACCGCTTCGGCGTGTTCATCGTGCGGTCGAGCGACGCCGGCAGGTCGTGGGAGCTGGTGGAGGAGTTCGATCCGGAGAAGATCAAACCCGTGTACGGGGTCAGCGACCGCGCCGTGGACGAGGGGTTCGACGAGGCGGATCTGCGCATCCTGCCGAACGGCGACATCCTGTGCGTGATGCGCACCGGATCGGACTCCCCGCTGTGGCAGTCACGCTCGCGCGACGGCGGGCGCACCTGGGCGGCGCCCGAGCCGATCGGCTGGCCGGCGGTGAAGCCGCGGCTGCAGGTGCTGCCGAACGGCGTCCTGGCCTGCGCGTCCGGGCGCGGCTCCTACGGCCAGCCGCAAGTCACCCACGTGATGCTCAGCCTGGACGGCACCGGCCGCCACTGGGAGCCGCCGTTCTGCTTCCACACCGGCCCCGGCTGCTCGTACACTTCCACCATGCAGCGCGACGGCAGGCTGCACGTGATCTACTCGGCCTCCGACTTCACCCGCGACATGGGCACCCACGGTCTGCCCAAGCAGGCGATCAGGCGCGCCGTGCTCTCCATCGACGTGATCTGAACCGGGATCCTCGACTCCCAACTCATGAGGTTGCGGGGACGAGGGTGCGGACGCCGTTGCGGTAGACGACCTGCTGCTTGCCGCCGGGGACGGGGAGGGCGCGCAGGGCCAGCTCGCCGAAGGTGACCATGGGCTCGGACTCGAGCAGGATCTCGTCCAGGGACTGCTCGGGCGTGTGGCCGGTGGTGTCGATGGTGACGACTCGGCCGACCTTCCGGAACAGGGAGTTCTCGACTTCCTCGGCGAAGCGCTCCTTGATGCGGGCGATGTCGGGCTCGCGGATCACTTGGTGCTCGTGGGGGGCGTCGGTCATCCGCCGGCGGATCGCCTCGTCGTCGGCGGTGAGGTGGAACAGGACCACGTCGGGCAGGCGGCGCTCGAAGATCTGCGCCTCGTAGACGCGCTGCTTGATGTGCCGGTAGCGGCGGTAGTAGGGGCTGTCGGGATCGTCGCCGTAGATGTCGCAGTACACTGCCTCCTCGATGAACCAGCCGCCGAACAACGGGTTCTGGATGAACTCGATCAACTCGATGTGGAACTGGATCTGCATGCGCTGGTAGCGCTCCTTCATGTCGTCGGGCGCGTCCAGCAGCAGCTTCCGCGACTCCTCGCTGAGCGTGCGGTCGGGCAGGCTGAAGTGGTCGTCGTAGTGCGCGGGCAGGCCGCGCTCCTCGTAGTAGCTGCCGAGCAGGTTGATGAGGGTCGTTTTCCCCGCGTACTCGATGCCCGTGAAGATGGCTCTCACGGCAGGTGCCCCTTCGTTGTCTTTCCGGCGTACTCGATGCCGGTGAAGATCGCTCGCATTGGTGTGCCTCCGTCGTGTGGGTGATCAGGCGAGGCCGGCGGCGGCCAGCCGCTTCTCGGCCGCCGTGGTCCGCTTGCGGATGCGCAGCGGCACGTTCGTCTGCGGTTCGGGGTCGCTGTCGGCGCCGGTCTCCCGGTCCAGGAACAGCGGAAAGTCCTCCGCGTCCGGGTTGGTCAGGCCGTGCGGGTGCCGGTAGCTGCGCATGATGATGCGCTGCTCGCGGGTGAGCGTGGCCAGCCAGCCGTCGTCGGAGAAGTAGTGGTCGCCGGCGGTGACCCAGCTCGGGCAGTAGGAGAGGAAGAAGTTCTTGCGGTCCACGTCGGTCTCGTTGGGCTCGACCCGGTGCCAGAGGTTGCCGTTGTACATGGTCAGCGTGCCGGCCTTCACGCACAGGATCTCCTCGCCCGGCGCGCTGTCGTGGGTGTGGTACTGCTCCAGGTGCTGGCTGCGGTGGCTGCCCGGCACGTAGACGAAGTTGCCCATGCGCGGCGCGGGCAGGTCGGTGAGCCAGTAGCCGACGCTCATGCGCAGCGGCAGCTCGGGTGAGAACACCTGGTACGGCAGCGCGCGCGGGCTGTCCGGGTGCCAGGCGTTGCGCCCGGTGCCGCGCGCGCGGATGCGCAGGTCGCTGCGCAGCAGCTTCAGCATCTCCCCGTACACGTCGTAGACGTAGCCCACGTGCCGGTCGTGGTCGATCAGCTCCGCGATCGCGGGATCGAGCTCGACCGCGTTCTCCTTGCGCAGCGACTGCCCCGGCCGGTAGCTCGGATCGGCCGCCGCCACCCGATCGACGGCCGCCAGGTAGCAGGCGATCTCGTCCGGCGACAGCGCGTTCTCGATCCGGATCAGGCCCTGCTCCTGGAATTCCTGCCACTGCGCGTCGGTGAATCCGCGCGGTGCGACGCGCAGTCCGTGATTGGGCTGGTCGCGCTGACCATCTTGCTGGCCGCGTGAGTTCTCGCTCATCGGTGTCCTCCTCGTCCGTTGGTGGTGAAGCGCTCGGCGGCCGTCCGTCGCTTGCGCAGGCGCAGCGGGATGCGCTCCGGCACGTCGGCGTCGGTGTCCGCGCCCGTCTCCCGGTCCAGGAACAGCGGGAAGTCGTCCGCCGCCGGATTGGTGTAGTCGTGCGGATGCGGGTAGCTGCGCATGATGATGCGCTGCTCGCGGTTGAGGGTCGCCAGCCACTCCGGGTCGGACAGCAGCCGGTCGCCGGCGCAGACCCACGACGGGCAGTAGGCGATGAAGATGTTCTTGCGCACCACGCCGGTGTGGTTGGGTTCGACCCGGTGCCAGAGGTTGCCGTCGTAGACGGTGATTGTGCCGGCGCGGACGCGCAGGATTTCTTCGCCGGGCGCGGGCTCATGCGAGTAGTAGCGGTCCAGGTACTGGTGCCGGTGGCTGCCGGGCAGGAAGACGAAGTTGCCCATGCGCGGCGCGGGAAGGTCGGTGAGCCAGTAGCCGACGCTCATGCGCAGCGGCAGCTCGGGCGCGAATACCCGGTAGGGCGTGGCGCGCGGGCTGTCCGGGTGCCACATGTTGCTGTCGGTGTCGCGCGGCCGCACGAAGATGTCGCTTCGGATGATCTTGAGCATCTCGCCGTACAGGTCGTAGGCGTAGCCGACGTGGCGCGGATGGTCGATCAGCTCCGCGATCGCCGGGTCGGACTCCACGGCGTTGGACACGCGGTAGTCGGTGGTGCCCTCCACGTAGCCGGGCTCGCGCGCGCACACCCGGTCGACGGCGTCGCGGTAGTGGGCGACCTCGTCCGGGGTCAGGACATCCTCCAGGATCACGATGCCGCGTTCTCGGAACTCCCGCCACTGCTCCGGGCTGAAGCCGCGCGGGGCGACGCGGTAGGTGCTCAGCTCCGTCTCCTGTCACACCGGCACGTCCTCGTCCGGATCGTCTCGACATCGTGCACGGCAGGGATAGCGTGCCCGAAAACGATCGGTGGCGGAACTACCCAAGCGAGAGGGGCCGGATGATCAGCCGACGGGTGCGCCGCTCTCGGTCATGGCGGCAGCGGCGGCGCCGGCAGGACACGGGGCGTGCCGGTAAACAGCGGCGTCTTCTCCGGTTTGGGACTTGCACCTGTCACCATGTTGCCGAGCCAATCGAAGTTCATCGACAAGCCGGGCGCCGTAGCCGGCCACAGCCCGCGTACCTGGTGATGGAACCGAACCAGGGGGTAGGTGATCGTGATCTCCGCGCCTGCGCTCGCATCGAACCGGACGTAGTCACCGGACCAGCGCGTCGGGATCGGTCGCGTCCCGGTGAACGCGCATACTTGCTCTCTCGGCGCCCAATGGGGTGGGCGCAGGTAGAAGAGGTCATCGACCTTCGGTTTGACCGTGATGCGCCCGTCGTCCGGGAAGAACGAGCATACGTCGCCCCACGGCGATTCGCGCGAAAAGCTCATGTTCACGTAGATCCCGTCCGGCCCCCACGGAGACCCATGGCGCTGCTCGATCGTGTGGGACCAGGCGGTGTGAATGGCGCGCATCCCCTCCGGCGCGCAACACCCGAACATCTCGAAACCGGAGACGTTGCCGAGCAGATCGTTCTCGTAGTCGTTGAGCCCGGAACCGCCGATGATGCCGCCCTGGAACTTGCGGAGCTGGCGCAGGCCGCCGGCGACGACGGCGGGGTCCGTCCCAGCGTTGATATCGCGGTAGTAGTGCTCGAACTCGGGGGTGATGAAGAACTGCAGCGTGTTGATGTAATTCCGCAGATAACGCTCGACGTAATCGAAGTGCTCGGCGTCGCCTGCGTGACCGAACAGCGCGCCGTGCGAAATCATGTCGGACACGCAGCACGTTTCGTTGCAGGAATCCGGCATCGCCGGGAACCATCCCGTCCCGGTTCCGCGCGACAGCATCCAATTCCATGCCCTGCGGGCGAAGTCGACGTAGCGCCGTTCCCCCGTCAGGACGCCGAGGTGGTTGACTCCCCAGAGGGCATGCATGGTCGCGTGGCTATGCCCGAGCAGCTCGTCGAAGCGGCCATCCGCCTTGAAGCGGATGCCGTCCGGCTGGAGCCCTCTCACGATCCCCTCTGCGTACGCCCGGGCGAAGGCCAGGCCGTCCTGGTCTCCGGTAGCGCGGTAGTACGTGAGCAACGGCTCCACTACCGGCGCCGGATGCTTGCGCCATCCGCTGTCGAGCAGCGAGCCGTCCGGCTTGACGGCGGTCATGCCGCCCGGGAGCCAGCACGCTTCGGTACCGTCGTGTGTTTCCCATCGCGCCAGTCCGCGCAGCCTCTCCATTACCGCGCGGGCGGTCGCTTTCGTCTCGGCATCGCCAGAGAGCACATACTCCAGCGCCAGGCTGTGCAGGATCTTGGTCGCGCCCCACACGTGGTAGACGTAGTCGCTTCGCTCGAATCTGGCGTGTATGTCGGCCTCGTTGTAGCAGCCGGGCGGCGCCAGCACGGTGCCGTCGCGTTCGACATAGGCGCGCATGCGGCGATGAAACGCCTGCTCCACGTCCCGTCCCGCGTCGGAGCCGCTGATCTCGCGCATGTAGTACCATTCCCACTCCATGCGGGCGTCGGTGTCACACGGGACGATCACGTCGTGACCGCCGGGCACCGGCGGGCACTTGAGCGGGTGGCACTGAAAGACCGGCTCGTAGCCGAGGTGCGGCCGCGGCGTGTTGATCAGGTAGTGAAGCGACCACTCGGCCATCCGCTTGAGATCGACGTCGGGAGTACGTTGCGTTGCCGGGCGTGGTGCCGGGGCAGACGCCGACCGGGGAACGAAACCGGCGTCCCGGACCGTGCCGGTGATGCCCAGAATCCGCGGTACCACAGCGGCGCTCATGTCGATTCGCGGCTGATCAGGAGGATGTCCGAGCCGAATCCGAGCTGAGCCTCGAATTCGCCGGGGGGCAGGCCGTCACCTGCCGCCAGCCACGGGTCCGGGAGCGCGGCGACAATACCGTCATGCAGCAGCCGCTCGCCGGAGTGCCTTTCCTCCCGGCCCGGCCGGTCGTTCAGACGCTCGACAACGTAACCGCGTTCGGGATCGACAGCTTTCGGCCGTACGACGTTGCGCTCTGCGCCTCCGGGGTGGCGGAAGACGAACACGACCGACTCGGAACCGTCCTCCGCCGTGTATTGCAGCGCTTCCCATCCTTCCGGGTCATCGAGTTGCGGATGCCACACGTCTCCGGTCAGCAGATGGCGGTAGCGCTTGAAGTTCAGGAGGTTGCGCCTGAACGCTTCGAGGTAGCCCGCCGGCGCGTGGGAGAGGAGCTGCGCCTGCATGCCGTTGATGTTGCCGAACGAGACGCCATGCGTGAAATGGCGCCTCAGGCTGTAGTCGAGCGTGGAGGCGGAGCACCATCCGGAGACGATCTGCGGAAGCGTCGCGGCCTCCATGGTTGCCATGCCGGCCAGGGAACCCCACACGTACGGGGCGATCATCGGCCCGGTGATGAACTCGTTCGTGTAGCCGCCGGGCAGCAGCGTCCGCGGCCCGGGGTTCGTTCGGCTGTGCCGCAGCGAGGGATCGCACTCGAAGCCGATCAGGTGCGGAAACCGGTCGAGCAGGTGTGTCATGATTTCCGCCCGGCCTGCGTACGCCGACCACGTGCCGCTCTGCGGTCCATGCGGATGGTCGGCGCGATCGCAGGCGTGGCTGACCGTGCCCGACGGATCCCACTTGATCCACTCCAGTCGGTACCGCTCGATGATTGCGGTGAGCTTCTCCTTGACCTCGGCGATCACGTCCGGGCACCCCAGGCAGAGCTGCGTCATGGGCGACAGCGAAGGGTGGTTGGTTTCCAGCGGCTTGCCTCCGCGCATCGCCACCCATGCCTGCGGGATCTCCCCGGTCGAGACCCTGCGCGAGTCCACCATGCCGGGGTCTACCCAGAGGCCGAAGCTCATTCCCGCCGCGCGGACGCGGCGCGAGAGCTCGGCGAGCCCATGCGGAAACTTCTCCGGACTCTCCTCGTAGGTTCCCAGCCCCTGTGCCCAGTCGTTCATGCCCGGCACCGTCGAGCTGCCTGCGACCCAGGAGGCGTCGTGATAGAACACGTCGAAGCCCATGCGCATCGCGAAGGACAACTCCTCGTTGACGATCCTCTCGCTGTCCGGGTCGGTGAGCCACACACAATAGGCGGCCGCCGGCGTATCGGGCACCGGCGATGGCATCACGTGTCGCTTGAGGTAGCGGTACGCCTCGTTGCCGACCTCGTCGGGACCGCCGCCGGCGAGCGTGAGGAACGTCAGAGGAGCCTCGATCGCACGCCCGACGGCCGGCGCCAGCGTGCCATCGGGATCCGCTGCGCGCCCGCTCGCCGGCGGACCGGCACCCGCGCGGACGCGCACCCCTCCTTCGGCGGGCTCGATGTTGACGGCAAAGCGCAGGATTCCCGTGCCCAGGTCTCCGCCCAGAAGCAGGGATTCGCCACTCTCCGCATCCTCGAGGACGATCCAACCGTCTTCTTCGCGGGCACCGGCCGCCGTAGCGGCCTTGGTGAAGCCGTGTGTTTCGTCCGCCGCGGCCGTCCAAAGGACGAACCGGCGTCCCGCATCCGCAAGTGCGATGGAGACCGGGCTGATGGCGCAGATCGCAGGCACCGACCCGCGTGTGTTCTGCAGGCGCGTCGTGCATTCGATCGTCGAGCGGCCCGGAAAGCAGCGCAACGACTGCATCAGAATCGCACCGCTGGCGGCGTGGCCAAACCGGAGACTCAGCTCGATGCCACCGCCGGGAAGCTGGACAGACTCGCTCCCCGCCAACGGCATGCCGCGACGCTCCGGGGGGCCGAAGCGAGCTTCGCCTGCGCAACGAATCCATGGCCCAGCGGCTGCACCGGGTTGAGCCCAGTTGCGTGGCGCCCGCACGCCGCTGCCACCGACCCGAGCGAGTGACGTGACCGCCACCCCGCCCGTGTGCGCTCGCTCCAACTCGAGTTGAAGGCAGTCGTTGCCGATGGTCCAGCCGCGCGCCGTCGCATGCGCCCACGCCGCGTGTCCCACTGCGCCTCCTGATCACAGTGAAGCGCATGCCGCCCGGTGGGTCCAGTACCGGCACCGACGCTGCTGAAACGGCGACGCGTGCTCGATCCGATGCATCGTTGCCACCGAAGCGAAGGGGGTTCATAGTGTGCCGATTGCGGCGCCCGGGGCCGAGACACGGCGGTGGCGCCGCCGACTCACACGGGAGGTGACGCATGAAAACGAGGCTGATCGTCGTTCTGATGGCGGTGCTCGTGGCGGGGACGCCGTTTGCCGCCGGAGTTGAAGAACCGGGGGCGATGGCCGAGGGACCGGTCGAGGTGACGATCTGGACCACGACCATCGGCGTCGGAGCGACCGGAAAGGCCGAGGAGCGCTGGAGCGATACCAAGATTGGCGCACTCATGGCCGAGGAGAGCGGTATCGACTGGGTCTTCTCCTACACGGAGTCCGGCGACGTGGAGACCGCATTCAACCTGCGGCTGGCCAGCGGCGACTGGCCGGAAGTGATCCGCTCCTCGCAACGCAACTTCGTCTGGCTGCAGCGGTTGCTGGAAGCCGGCGTCGTCATCCCCTTGGACGGGTACTATGACAACGCCGACTACCCGAACATCGCCAAGCTGTCGCCGGAGGTGATCGATTTCTGGCGGTACACCGACGGCAACATCTACCACTTTCCGGGGAGCGTCTACGAGGATCCCAACCAGCCGTGGGGCTACTGGGCCGCTGCCGTCTGGGCCGTTCATCCCGATTACCTCGCCGCGGTCGACATGACGACCGACGACCTGGCGACCATCGAGGGTGTGGAGCGCTACCTGCGCGCCGTGCAGGCAGCCGGCCTGACGACGGAGGACGGGCTTCCGGTGCTGCCGATCACCGGCGGGCAGGACCTGAGCATGCGGAACGTGATGCTCAACACGTTCGGCGTGTCTACCGCCGGCATGGGCTTCGACGACTACGACGGCGAGTTCATCCACTACCGGGATCATCCGCAGACCAAGGCCGCGCTGCAGTGGGTGAACGCGCTGTATCGCGACGGGCTGCTGGATCCCGAAGCGCTGTCGCAGAAGAACGAGACCCTGCGGGAGAAGATGATGGGCCGCCGCGTCGCGGCCATCGGCGACTGGGCGTGGGGCTTCTGGCAGACGGTCACCGCGGGTGTGACCCCGGCGACCGAGATGGTCCTGATCGACTATCCGCAAGCTCCGGGGGCGAGCCGGCCGGGGGTGAACATCACCTACAACCCGTACGGATCGAACGGGCTCCTGATCACCACGAATGCCAAGAACCCGGACGCGGTCGCGCGCTTCGCCGACTACGCGTACGAGACCGGCATCAACCGGGACTGGGAGCTGATCCAGGGGCCGCGCGGCGTGACCTGGGACTACGACTCGGAAGAAGGTGCGCCCTACATGACCTTCCTGGACGCCGAGCTCAGGGAGGCGCTGTTCGCGGGCGACTACAACAAGATCAAGACCCTGGGATTCGGATCCAATCCGCTGGGTATGCAATCCGAGGACATGAACTATTTCCGCCCGCGCGAGTTGCGCGAGACGTTGAACTGGATCTTCGACATGCACCGCTTCTATTACGACGAGCCGAACGTCTCCATCGCCAGGCCGTATGACAACCTGAAGATGCCGGCCGAGGGGCTCTGGCAGCAGAATGCCGAGATCCTGGGAAGGCTGGACGTCGAGTTCTTCGCGAAGCTGATCGGCGCCGATTCGCCGGCGGAGTTCGAGAGCACCTGGAGCACCTATCAGGATCAACTGCAGCTTCAGGGAAGCTGGGCTCAGGTCAAAGAGGAGTGGTCGGCGACGCTCGCTGAGCAGGTGAATTAGTACCAGTCGGCATCGAACCCGTTCGATGCACCTTCGAGCCCGCGGCGACCAGCAGAGGAGGCTCCCGCCGGGAGCCTCCTCGCGTCAACTGTGAGGCATCTCCGTTTCGCAGGCGCCATGGACCGACGCAAAGATCGGATGAAAGCCATCGGTCCGACCTCGAACCGGGCGGTGGAACGCACCCTGGCGCGCAGGCTTCCGGCGAAGGCCGCGCGCGTCCTGTCTCTGTACGGATGGCACTATGCCTTCATCCTGATCGGCGTCGTCTTTCTGTTCCTGTTCGCCTACATGCCGATGCTGGGCCTGCAGATCGCCTTCCGCGACTACAAGATCCACCTCGGCATGTGGCAGAGCCCGTGGGCCGGCTTCAAGTACTTCTATTTCCTGACCGACGGCTACTTCTGGCAGTCGTTCAAGAACACGATCCTGATCACCACCTTCCGATTCCTGTTCGGGTTTCCGGCCCCCATCGTGCTCGCCATCCTGCTCAACGAAGTGCGGCACAGCCGGTTCAAGCGAACGATCCAGAGCCTGAGTTATCTGCCGCACTTCATCTCATGGATCGTCGTCGCGTACATCCTCTACACCATGCTGGCGCTGGACACCGGCGTGATCAATCTGGCCGTCCGTACACTGGGATTCCCGCAGGTCAATTTCATGGGCCGGCCGGAATACTTCCGCACGATCGTCGTGGCCAGCGCGATCTGGAAGGAGATCGGCTGGGGTACCATCATCTTCCTTGCCGCGATCGCCACCATCGACCCGCAACTGCACGAAGCTGCGTTCCTTGATGGTGCCGGCCGCTTCGCCCGCATTCGCTACATCAACATCCCCGGCATGATGCCCACCGTCAGCATCCTGTTCATCCTTTCGTTGCCCGGCATCATGAACGCCGGGTACGAGCAGATCTATCCGCTGGTGAACCCTGCCAACCTGGAGGTGTCGAACGTCCTGGACGTGTACCTGATCAGGCTCGGCCTTACCCAGGCGCAGTACAGCGTCGCTACCGCGATCGGTTTCATGCTGGCATGGATCAACCTGGTGCTCGTGCTGATCGCCAACTGGACGATTCGCCGCGTGGGCCACGTGGGTTTGTGGTAAACGGACATGCGCGTTCACTCGCCGGGCGAGCGCTGGTTCGACGTCGCCAACTACGCGGTGCTCGCGACGCTTGCGTTCGTGTGCTTCTACCCGTTCGTGATGATGACGGTGCTGTCGATCAACGCCGGGACGGACAGCATGCGCGGCGGCATCACGCTCTGGCCTCGCGTCTTCACGCTGGTCAACTATCGGGTCATCCTGGAAAACGCGGCGATCCAGCGGGCGTACGTCGTCACCGTGACGAGGACGGTCATCGGCACGGCGAGCGGCGTCTTCGTCACCGCATTGGTCGCCTATGGCTTGGCCGAGCGGCGTCTCCCGGGCCGCAAGTACATCATGGTCTACATGGTGATCCCGATGTTCTTCTCGGGCGGGCTCATCCCGTACTTCCTGCAGCTCCGCGATCTGCGGCTGATCAACACGTTCTGGGTCTACGTGATCCCGCTGCTGTTCAATATCTGGAACGCGATCGTCATGAAGACCTTCTTTCAGGAAATCCCGGTCAGCCTCAAGGAGTCGGCCCGGCTCGACGGCGCCAACGAGCTGGTGGTGCTCTTCAGGATCGTGTTCCCGGTTTCGAAGCCGCTGTTCGCCGCGATCTCGCTGTTCGTGGCGGTCGGTCACTGGAACGACTGGTTCGCCGGCGCCTTCTTCGTCACCCGTCAGCACCTGCGGCCGGTGCAGACCTATCTCATGGGCATCATGACGGCGGATCTCTCGGACTCGTTCAACCAGGAGACGGTGCAGGCAGCGGCGCAGCAGTTGATGGGCAGGTTCATCACCGACTACTCTACGATCACGTCCTTGTCGTTGCGCATGGCTGCCGTGATGATCGCCGTTCTGCCGATCCTGATGGTGTATCCGTTCCTTCAGAAGTACTTCGTCAAAGGCGTCCTGATCGGCTCGCTCAAGGGCTGATGAACGGGGAGGGCGCAGGCACATGACGGTGGACCTGGCCGGCACGGTCGCACTGGTTACGGGAGCCGCGCAGGGCATCGGCCGTGCCATCGCCGACGCGCTGTCCGCAAACGGCGCGCACGTCGTCTACAGCGACGCCGCTGCCGACCGGCTTGCGGCGGATCCCCCCGGCGGGCCGAAGGCGCAATCGATGGAACTGGACGTCACGAGTGATGAGCACATCGATCGCGTCGTCACCGAGCTGCTGGCGGAACACGGTCGCATCGACATCCTGGTCAACAATGCCGGAGTCAACACGTCGAATCGGGTTCCGACGGACGAGGTCTCGATCGAGGACTGGAACCAGATCGTGAACGTCGATCTGACCGGCACCTTCCGCGTGAGCCGGGCGGTGGCGGCACGGGCGCTGATCCCTCGGCAGTCGGGCCGCGTCATCAACATCGCATCGGTCGGCGGGATCGTGCCGTTCCGGCTGCAATCGGCCTACATCGCGGCAAAGACGGGCCTGATCGGCTTCAGCCGAGCCATGGCACTGGAATGGGGACAGCACGGCGTTCTGGTCAACGCCATCGCTCCAGGGTCGACCGTTACGCAAGCGACGCGCGGTCTGTTCTACGGGGAGTCCGGCGAGCTGAACGAATCGGCCGTCGAGCTCATGGCCCACATTCCCCTCGGGCGGCCGGCTCAGACGGAGGACATCGCCAACGCAGCGCTGTTCCTTGCGGCACCGGAGAGCTCCTACATCACCGGACACGTCCTGGTGGTGGATGGGGGCTGGACCGCGGGATACGCCCGCGACTTCTGACGCAAATGAGGGGTAAGGACTGATGGTCGCATGGGTGCTGCACGGCAGCCGTGACCTGCGACGCGAGGAGCGTCCGGTGCCGAGCCCGCTTGCGGACCAGGTGCTGGTTCGGGTGGAGCGTGTGGGGATCTGCGGCAGCGACGTGCGCTATTTCCAGACCGGGAAGGTCGGTCCGTTCACGCCGACGCGACCGTTCGTGCTCGGGCACGAGTTCTCGGGAGAGGTCGCCGAGGTCGGGTCGGACGCGGCCGGGTTCGCGGTCGGAGACCGGGTGGCGGTGGACCCCGCTCAACCGTGTCTGCGCTGCGAGGTGTGCCGCGAAGGCCGCGGCAACCTCTGTGAGTCCACACGCTACTACGGTAGCGCCGCCAGCGACCCGCCGGTCGACGGCGCGTTCTGCGAGCTGATTGCCGTGCCCGCTGCCAACTGCTACCGGCTCGGGGATGCGGTCAGCTACGCGGCGGGCGCATTGCTGGAGCCGCTGGGGATCGCCACGCACGCCGTGCAGCGGGCGGGCGCGCTCATGGGCAGGCCGGTGGTGGTCTCGGGCGGCGGTCCCATCGGGCAACTGGTAGCCACGGTGGCGAAAGCCACGGGAGCCTCGTTCGTCGCGGTCGGCGATCCGCTTGCGTATCCGCGGTCCGTCGCCGCGAGCCGCGTGGATCACGCATTCGATCCGACGGACGCGTCCGGGACGGCGGAGATCTCCGACCTGACGCGCGGCGGTCCTGCGGTGGTGTTCGAGGCGGCCGGCGCGGCCGCCTCGCTCGAATGGGCGCTTGCGAACGTGCGCCGGGGCGGCCGCGTGGTGCAGATCGGCCACCTGCCGATTCCCACGAGCGCGTCGCTGCACCTCGTCATGACCCGAGAGTTGGAGATCACCGGGAGCTTCCGCCTGGGCAGCAACGCGTTCTCCGTGGGTGCGACGCTGGTGGCGAGCGGCAGGATCGAGATCGAGTCGCTGGTCTCCTCGGTCGCATCACTTGACGACGTTCCGGGCGCCATCGCGGCGGCTGCTGACAACGATGCCGAGATCAAGCTGCAGGTGAGCGCAACGGGACAGGGTTCATGTTGAAGAAGGTCGAGGACGTGGTCCTGTACCGGGACGACCGCTACTACTGCGGCCCGGGGCCGGCCGTGGTCTGCTTTCCGGACGGCGAGCTGCGGGTCGTGTTCCGCCGCCACCGTTGCTGGACGCCCGAGGTGATGATGCACGTCCATCCGACCACGGAGCAGTGCCTGATCCGTTCGGCCGACGGCGGCCGGTCGTGGTCACCGCCGCGGGTGTTCATGGGCGGCGGCCAGTGCGCCGTCGCCGGCCTGATGCGCGACGGCACCCTGCTGTTCGTGACTCACCGGCAGGAACTGGTTCCGTACGCCGCGCGCGATCTGCTGGTCGACGGAGTCAGCTCGGAGGTCGCCTCCCTCATCACCGGTCTTCGTGCCGACGGTCAGAGCGAAATGGCGGACAGTCTGCAACGGAAGCAGTCGCACTGGCCGTCGCTGAGCGCCGGTACCGAGGTCTGGAGGTCCGCCAACCAGGGCGATGACTGGGAGGGGCCGGCCTGGGTCGGCAAGATTCCCGGCCTGCCGCCGCTCCATTCGGGCTTGCACGCGCCCGTGCACCTGCGCGGGTTTCCCATCGAGCTGGCCGACGGCGATCTGGTGTTGCCGGTGCAGGGGCGGGGAGTCGGTTCGATTCTGGTAGCTTCCGGCGATGGCGGAAGATCATGGGAGTTTCGCGGCCTGGCCGCGCCGAATCCACCCGGCAGGGCGGGCATGGCCTTCAACGAGTGGAGCGTCATCGAGACCGCGGCCGGAGATCTGGTCGGATTCGTGCGCTCGGAGATGGAGGAGCGGCACGGCGGGGGGTATCTGTGGACGGTGCGCTCCACGGACAAGGGCCGCACCTGGAGCGAGCCGCAGCGCGAGGAGGTGTGGGGTTATCCGTATTTCGCCCTCACGCTTCCCTCCGGCAACGTCCTGCTGGTCTATGGGTACCGTCGCGAGCCCTACGGCATCCGGGCGCGCGTGCTGGAGCCCGAATGCGGCGCTCCCGGCGAGGCTCCCGAGCACGTGATCCGGCGGGACGGAGGAACGCTGGACTTGGGCTATCCGCATGCGGCCGCGATGCGCGACGGACGGGTTCTCATCGTCTATTACTTCAACGACGGCGGACAGCGCTTCGTGGCCGGCACCGTCGTCGATGCCGCGTGAGCGGTGGGGTGACGGCACCGCAGCGCGCCGGTAGAGTTCGCCATGGAAGGACCGCGTACCGCCGATGCCGCGCGCATCGGCGATCTGACCGGCCGGCGGCCCGCCGGCTTTCGCCACGCTGCCGGCGGCTACACGCCCGCCGAGCGCTGGATCGTGACCCTGGAGGACGGCGCCAGGGTGTTCGCGAAGATCGGCGTCGACGAGTTGACCGCGGGATGGCTCCGGGACGAGCAGCGGGTGTACGGGTGCATCGACGGCGACTTCATGCCGGAGGTGCTCGGCTGGGATGACGGCGAGCGCCCGCTGCTGCTGCTGGAGGACCTGAGCGGGTGCGGGTGGCCTCCTCCGTGGGACGACCGGCGGGTCGATCAGGTCCTCGATGCGCTCACGCGGCTGCACGCGACCGATGGGGGGAGCGCGCTGACGCCGCTCGTCGTCGATGATCCGCGACTCTCCGTTTGTTGGCGGCGCGTCGCCGCGGAGCCAGCGCCGTTCCTGTCGCTGGGGCTGGCGACCGAGCGCTGGCTTCGCGATAGCGCGCCGGTGCTGGCCGCCGCCGCCGAGGGCGCGGAGCTCGACGGGCCGTGCCCGACGCACCTGGACGTACGCAGCGACAACATCTGCTTCCGGGACGGACGGGCGCTGCTGGTCGACTGGAACCAGACCGTGCTGGCCCACCGGGACGTGGACATCGCCTGCTGGCTGCCGAGCCTGGACGCCGAGGGCGGACCGGCTCCGGAGGAGATTCTGCCGCACGCGGGGCCGCTGGCGGCCGTGATCAGCGGCTTCTTCGCCGAGCGGGCCGGCAAGCCGGTGATCCCGACGGCGCCGCGGGTGCGAGTGGTCCAGAAGCAGCAGCTCCTCACGGCGCTGCCGTGGGCGGTCCGGGCGCTCGGGCTGCCGCCGCTCGACGGACCGGCGGCGGGGTAGAGTAGCGGCCATGGAACGTGTGGACACGCCTCCGGAGGAGTATCTGGCGTCGCTGCCGGAGGAAACGGGCGCCGACATGACGGCGCTGCACGAAAGGATCAGGGCGGCGCTGCCCGGCCACGGCTGCTGCGTGTGGGCGGGCGTCTTCTGGGGCGGCAGCGAGCAGACGATCATCGGCTACGGGGACATGTCGTACGTGCGCTCCGACAAGAAGCGCGTGGAGTGGTTCCTGGTCGGCCTGGCGCGGCAGAAGAACTACTACAGCGTGTACGTGAACGCGGCCGACGGCAGGCGCTATCTGGCCGAGGCGTACGCCGATCGGCTGGGCAAGGCGAAGGTGGGCAGGAGCAGCATCACCTTCCGTACGCTCGCCGACGTCGATCTGGACGTTCTGAGCGAGCTGATCGAGCGAGCCGGGGAACTGTCGATGCCGGGTGGCTCAACGTAGTCGGCGCTACAGCTCCTTCACCAGGTAGCAATGGAGCTCCTCGTCCCTGTGCGGGTTGCCGTCGCCGTCCCAGTAGGTGTAGCCCGAAGTGAACCGTCCAAATGACGATTCTTCGAAGCCCAGCTTTCGGTACAGCACACGGGCGGCCTCCTGCTGCGGGTTGACGGCGGTGACTTCGAGCCCCACCTGGCCGACTCCCCGTTCGCGGACGAGCTCCACCGCCGCTTCCATGAGTTGCCGCCCGATCCCGCGCCCTCGTGCCCGTTCCAGAACCAGGAGATCGCCGATCTCGGCACATCCAAGGCTTCTGCCCTGATCGG
The DNA here is from genome assembly GCA_965208175.1 of Spirochaetia bacterium. Classification (GTDB taxonomy): domain Bacteria; phylum Spirochaetota; class Spirochaetia; order SZUA-6; family Bin103; genus CATQHW01. The sequence goes on from CBDBOG010000004.1 coordinate 952,258, forward strand.
TCAGATTCGCGGAGTCCACCGGCCACCGCACGTAGACGTGGCCGACCGGTGCCTGGCCATCCCACGCTGCCAGATAGGTGATGAGGCCGGCGCGTTGCCGCCGCAGGCGCCGGGCATGGCGGTTTCCCGGCGCTCCTGGAGATTCAGGGAACCCAGCGGAGAGTGCCGCCAGATCGGATGCCTCGACGCACCGGACGGTGCTCATTTGGAGGAGTCTGGGGCCTGGAGCGATGTCGGGATACCTGCGGCGTGCAGCGCGGCGCGCCACTCGGCAAGCGCCGCCGAGCGGGATTCCCGTGTGTTCCAGTGCAGCGGCCGGGGGCTGGTCGACGGCACTTCGGCGACTTCGGCCTGCAGCTCGCCGAAGTGCCGCCGCCACTCCCGTGCGCGGCGTCCGTTGAGCAGGATCGGAAACGGACCCCGTTCGGCCAGCAGCGCTCCGACCGGATTGGGCTCGGCGTCCCGGATGCGGTCATCGCCCGACCCCTGCCGCCGCACGCGGGCGTACAGGTCCCAGATCGCCAGGCCGTGGCGTCGCACCGCGGCGACACGCTCCGAGTACGGCGCAGCGTGATGCCCGATCACACGGCAGTGGGCGAGCACGCGCCAGAACCGGTTCTGAGGGTGTCCGTAATACTGCCCGGTCTCCAGGGATGCGACGCTCGGAAAGGAGCCGAGCACCAACGCACGGATCGGACCGTCGGGGAGGATGGGCGGCAACCCCTTCAATAGCGGCCGAGCCGGCGTGTCGGAGTTCTCCCTCATGATGACATCGCCGAGGTCACCGTTGACCATTCTTCCGTCGTCAGTCGTATAATTGCCGCTTGCTCTGTCGGGCGGCACCGTCGCTCGCATAGCTTCCCAAACTCATAGAACGCGAATACGCGACTCTCATCATCATGGTCCAAGTGTTGAAGTATCCGAAGACGCCGTACTGGCCGTACTCGCCGGGGGAGCCCAGGGACGGTGACGAGCTGGCCGACCCGGCGCTATTCACCGGCCGCCCGATCGTCGTGACCGAGAAGCTGGACGGGGGCAACACGCTGCTCCACCGGGGACAGGCGTACGCGCGCAGCGTGTCCGCTCCCTCGACCGAAAAGTGGATGGCGATGGTCAAGAAGCATCATGCCTGGAAGGTGACCGAGCGCGACGTGTTTCTCTACGGCGAGGACATCTATGGAGTGCGCAGCATCGAATACGAGGCGGTTCCCGAGAACGAGACGTTCCATGCGTTCGCACTTCGCAAGGCCGGTGATGGCTTCTCTTCGTTCCGCGCGATGGTGAGCTACGCGCAGGAGCGGGAGATCCGGTAGTCCCGATCCTGTTCGAGGGGACGTTCGCCGACGTCGGCGACCTTCGCGACTTCGTGAGCGGGGCTCACGCGGAGCCGTCGGCGCTGGGCGGCGCGAGGGAGGGAGTCGTGATACGGGCGGCGCATGGATTCCCGGCAGAGGAGTTCCGGTCGAACGTCTGCAAGAGCGTCCGGGCCGGGCACGTCCAGTCGGAAGAACACTGGTCGAAGAACTGGAAGGCGTGCCGCATCGCCCGACCCTCTACGAACGCCCGACAGACCCGGGGAGGTAGCGGGTGATGAAGCGGACGATCTGGCGCGAGCGCTCGCCGAGCCGGATTGCGTGTTGGGCCGGCGTCATCTCGGCGAAATACACGCCGGTGACCGGATCGATCTGCAGCGACTGCAGCGGATGACCTGCAACCCGCGCCCGACTGGGCGTGGAGACGAACGTCGTCCGGTTCGTCAAGAGTTCGGAGTACGCGTGGCCTCGGTCGGGCGCCAGGGCGATTCCGAGGGTCCATTCGCCGGCAGCGCGCCCGCCGAGTTCCCCCACCAAGCCGCTGTAATGGTCGACCATTTCGGCGTCGGTCGCCGATTCCGCGCCGCCGATGCGGCGCACGTGAACGCCGGGCTGTCGCTCGGCCGGCAGCCCCTCGATCCGCAGCGCCGCATCGAGGGAGAACGCCGGGATACCTGACGCTGCGAAGTACGCCAGCGCCTTGATCCGGGCGTTCTCCTCAGCCGTATCCGCGGACTCGACGGCGTCGACAGTGAGTCCCAATTGAACCGGGTCGAAGATCTTCAGGGCCAGATGGTCGAGCATGGCCCGCCAGTCCTTGATCTTGCCGGGGTTCGAGCTTCCCAGCAGCAACGGCTTGGCGGTCATCGGCGGCCAGATGGCTGTCGATTGATGCGGAGCAGCTTGTCAGTCAACTCCGACTCCGACGCTATCGTCGCGTGAATTCGCTTTGCCTGCGCGACGAAGTCCGGGTCGAAGGTACAGACGATGATGCCGGAGTGTTCGGGTCTGTCTCGATGCAAGCGAACAAAGTGCTTCCTGTTCAAGGTCAGAACGGCACGAGCCGCGCGTACGGAAAATGCAAGGACTTCTTCGTCAGGCACGGCTTGTTCCGCCCTGTCGGTGTCCTGAATGGTCAGCACGTCATGGCCCAAACGCCGAAGCTCCTCGACGACCGGTCGCGGAAAGTTCTCATTTGCGTACAGGCGTGCCACTCAGGCGTTCTCGTTATCGCGGATCTCGTCTTCGATCTCGTGTCCGCGGGAACGCACGTATGCCCATGCATTGGTCAGGTCTGCCGCTCGCAGGGTCGGATACGCGTGAAGCAGATCCGCTTCGCTGGCACCAAGCCGACGTGCCTGCTCCAGAATCCAGACGGGGATTCGGGTTCTGACGATACACGACTCTCCTCCACACACTCCCGGAGTGCTTTCGATACCGGGTAGTGCATCGCCCACATCGCGCGCGACCCACTGCAGCACCTGCGCTTTTTCCGCTCGCGTCATGGTCGTCAACAGCTTCTCGACCTGTCCGAGTGCGCTCATCGCTCGCCTCCTGAGTTCCGGGGCATCGCCACGATCCTACACCCGTGAGCGGCGCACGGCATGATCCCAACCGCGGATCGCAAGCGTCACAGGCCGCCTACGCCGTCGAATCCGAGCCCGCGCTGCTTCATGCTCACGAATCCGCGCGCCCCGATCACGACGTGGTCCAGCAACGCGATGTCCAGCAGCTCCGCGCTCTCGCGGATGCGGCGGGTGACGGAGGTGTCTTCCGGGCTCGGGGTGGGGTCCCCGGACGGATGGTTGTGGACCACGATGACGTTCGGGCAGTTCTCGCGGATGGCGGGCCGCAGCACCTCCGCGACGCGCACCGACGCCGCGCACACGGTTCCCTGGTAGACCTCACGCACGAGCAGCACTTCGTGCTTGGTGTTGAGCAGCAGAACGCGGAGCTGCTCCTGTTCCAGGTGCGCCATCTGTGCCCGGAGCAGATGGTACACGTCTTCCGGATCCCGGATCGCCGGCCGGTCGGCGGGCGCGGGGCCGGCCGCGCGGCGGCCCAGCTCCAGCGCCGCCAGCACTTGGCACGCTTTCGCCTCGCTCACCCCGTCGAGCGCGCACAGCTCCGTGAACGACGCTCGCGCGAGCCCGGCCAGACCGTCGAACTCGGACAGCAGCCGCGCGGAAAGCTGCATGACGTTCTGCCCCGTGATCCCGGTGCGCAGCAGGATGGCGATCAGCTCCGGATTGGAGAGCTGGCCGGCCCCCGACAGGCGCAGGCGCTCCCGGGGCCGCTCGTGGGCCGGCAGGTCGCGGATCGTGAGGGTCTGGGTGGACATACCGTTCGCGTGGTCGTGCTGTTCCGTTCACACCCATATACGGGGTCCGCGGCGGTGGCGCTTCATCTCACCGAGGGATCGAGGGCCTCCGTTTGCCGGCCGAAATGGGCGTACGGGCGACGAGATGACGAGTGATGAACCTGACGATCTGGCCCGAGCCATGGCCGAACCTATGTGCGTATTCGGTCGGAGTCATTTCCGAGAAGTACTTGCCCGTCGACGTGTCGAACTGGAGCGAATTCAGGGGAGCTCCGGGATCCAGCACCGGACTGGGTCTGGCGACCAGTGTCGTCCGGAACGTCAGCCGTTGAGTGTGTACGTGCTCCCTGTCACACGCCAGTGCCACGCCGAAAGTCCAGACGCCTGTGGCATCGCCGCCAAGCCCGCGCAGCAACGCGCCGTAGTGGCGTACCATCCGGGCGTCGGTCGCCGAAGCGCCGCCGCCGATCCGGCGCACATGAACGCCGGGTTGCTGATCGTCGGGCAGTCCCTCGATGCGTAGCGCGGCATCCAGCGAGAACGCCGGGATCGCTGACGCGTCGAAATACGCGATTGACTTGATTCGTGCGTTCTCCTCCGGGGTATCGCCGGTCTCGGCTGCGTCGACCGCAAGTCCCAACTGGTGCGGGTCGACCAGCTCCACGGCAACTCGGCCCAGAATGTGGCGCCACTCCCGGATCTTGCGGTGATTGGTAGTGCCCAGGAGGAGCCGGACGTGACTGCCCGCCCGTGTCACGGAGGAGGCGTCTCGCGTTCGTCGCGGATTATGTAGAGCGGCGCGTTCGGCAGGGTGCGGATGTGCTCGGGCAGGAACGTCGGCTTGAGATTCGCCTGCTCCAGCTCATCCACGGAGATCCATTCGAGGACGATGCTGGACTCGGTACCTGCGAACCTGCCGTCGCGGCCGCGAGTCGGTGAGTCTTCGTCGAGATCGATCAGAAAGTAGAGATTGACCTCCTGGTAACGCCTTCCGTCGAGCGCGAAGAAGTTGTCGGCTACGATGAGCAGACGGCCGACCGTCGCCGGTTCCCCCAGCTCCTCGGAGGCCTCCCGTCGCAACGCTTCGACGGCGCTCTCGCCGAACTCCACGCGGCCGCCGGGCAGGAAGCAGAAGCCCTGTCCGACCGCCTGCTCCACCAGTACGCGGCCGTCGTGGATGGCGATCCCGCCGACCCGGTACATGAAGGTCAGGCCGTCGTGGGTGAACACGATCATGCGGTCGTCCATCGGCGTCGGGCTCAACTCCAGCCGGCCGTATACGGGCCGGGATGTGAGACGCCGTCCAGCAGGTGGGCCACCTCCATGGAGCCGCCGGCGCGGTCGATGCGGTAGATCACGTGGTGCGGCTGGTAGATGTCCGCGATCCGGTCCTCCCAGCCGATCAGGGCGGCTACCACGACGCGGTTTATGGCGGAGTGGGCGACGATCAGCGTCGTGCGCTCATCCAGCCGGCCGGCCACCGCGTGTGCACGCACCAGCATGTCGGCCAGGGACTCGCCGCCCGGCGGCCGGTAGTGAAGGCGGTCCTCCTCGCGCCGGGCCAGCTCGCCGGGGTAGGCCGCCTCCACCTCGGCGCGGGTCAGTCCTTCCCAGCGGCCGATGTCGGACTCGGCCAGGTCGGCATCGATCTCGGCCGTGAGGCCAATGGCGCGCTCCACCACAGTCGCGGTCGCCCGCGCCCGCCCGAGCGGGCTGCACAGCAGGCGCGCGACGCCGCGGCCGCGCATCGTCTCCGCGGTCGAGCGCGCCTGCGCACGGCCCGTGTCCGTGAGCGGCGAATCGAGCCGGCCCTGGTACCGCCCGTCGGCGTTCCAGACCGTCTCTCCATGGCGGGCCAGATAGACGGTCACGGATCAGACGAAGTCCAGGTTCCCGGTGATGCGCGTGCCGTCGCGCCCGAACTCCGCGACGTAGCGCCGGATGCGCTCGCGCGCCTCGGCCAGATCGTGGTTGTTCAGGTTCAGGTTGAGCAGGTCGATGTACCACGGCGCCTTGAGCGGGCTGCCCACGTAGGTGTCGGCGATCTCGCGCGCGATCGGCAGCGTGGTGGTCTTCGAGTCCTCGTGCACGTCGCGGTCGGCCGCCGCCAGCAGCTTGGCGTACTCCTCGTCCAGCAGGCGGGCGAACAAACCGGCGTCGAAACGCGCGCCGGCGTCCACGCCCAGCTCCGGGTCGGCATCGGTCAGCGCCGCCCCCTTGTGCAGCCACTCCCACAGGATGCTCAGCCGGATCTCGCCGGTCGCCATGTCCTCCATCAGGTAGAGCACGTCGTCGTCGCCGAAGTGGTCGGCCGGTTTCAGGGCCGCCGCCTGCATGCCCTGGCCGAAGGCGTTGCCGTACTGCAGGGCGACGCTCAACAGGTCGCGCGCGCCGCGGATCGTGCGCGGCGCGGGCTCCATCTCCAGCAGTCCGCCGGCGTCCGCGTCCGTGTAGGTGAGCGGCGGGAAATCCCGCCCGAGCTGATTGGGCTCGCCGGCGCGCTCCCAGACCGGCCGCACGATGTGCACCATCTTCCAGTGGGCGACCCACTTGCCGCTGGCGCCGGCCTGCTGCTCGCGCTCCGCGCCGGCGACCGCCTTGGCCATCGACGCCTCCACCCCTTCCGCCGAGCCGACCGGGATGTTGGGCTCCATGCCGCCCTGCCAGAGGGCAAAGCCTCCTGCCGCGTCGGGGGTGTTCACGGCGCGCCGGACGCGGTCCTCGTAGGCGTGCATGTAGCCGTAGGTCATCGTGATCGCGTCGATGTTGGGATTGACGAAGCGGCCGTCCCAGGCCATCGCGTCGGCGACGCTGTTGATGTAGTCCCAGCGGCCGGTGTTGAAGCCGACGAAGCGCTCGCCGAGCGCGGCGCGGATCTCCATCAGTTGAAAGGAGGCTTCGAGCTGCTCGACCAGGACGTAGGTCTTCACGGTGCCGGCGGCCAATCCCAAGTGTCCCTCCAGCGCGCCGAGCAGCCGGTGCCAGAAGGCCGCCTCCTCCGCGGTCTGGATCTTCGGCAGGTAGAGGACGACGGAGGCGCCGCGCGCCCGCAGCGCCGCGTGGTTGGCCGCCACGTACAGGGCGGCGTCGACGATCGAGGCCGAGAGGCCGGTGCCGTCCGCCATGCGCACGTGGCGGTCGTCCAGGTGCAGGCCGCGCGCCCGGAAGATGGTGGTGGTGAAGTCGAGCTGCGCGCGCCAGTCGTCGATGACCGGCCGCTGCAGGAACCCCTGTGCCCACGCGTTCATCTCGCCCGCGACGCCCTCGGCGGCGGCCAGGAACGCAGGCGCCCGCGCGATGCCCAGGCGCAGGTTGCGCTGGTTGTCCAGCGACATGGTCGTCACCTGCCCCAGGGCGTCCTCGCCATCGAACATCCAGCCGTCGGCGCCGGACAGAAGCGCGTAAGCGACGTTGCGGATGCTGCGCGGCAGGGGCGCGTCCGGCTTGGCTCCCGGTCCGGTGCCCTGGATCCACTGCCGCTGCAGGTCGTCGGGGATGGCGCTGCCCGTGAAGCGGCCGGCGCGGGCGTCCGCGACCGCGATGTCCGCGCCGGCGATCATGGCGCCGGCCGGCAGGAAGTCGATGCGGCGCCGTTCCCGCGCCCGCTCGGCGCGGCGGGCGATGCGCCGGCGCATCAGGTCGAGGCGCGGCTCGTTGAGCTCGGTCAGGGCGACGATGGCGTCGAGCGCCGCGTCGCTGTAGACGTCGTCGTACTGCCGCGCCAGATCGCCGCGGATCTGCACGGTTCGGTTCAAGGAGGCCATGGAGGCGGTATAGTAGCGCCTGAGCGCGACGCCCGCAGTGCCAGAATCCCACGCCGTCCCACCCGCCAACCTGCTGTTCATTCTCTCCGACCAGCACAACCTGCGCGGCACCGGCTGCTACGGCGGCGACGGCATCACCCCCAACCTGGACCGGCTGGCCGCCGGCGGCACCCGGTTCACGTCCGCTTACACCAACTGCCCGCTGTGCGTGCCGGCGCGCGCCTCGCTCGCCACCGGCCGCTACGTGCACGACAACGGCTACTGGGACAACGCCCACGGGTACGACGGCCGCGTGCCGAGCTGGGGCCACCACTTGGCCCGGCGCGGCCTGACCTGCGACTCGATCGGCAAGCTGCACTTCCGCGGCGGCGACGACAACGGCTTCGCGCGCGAGATCGAGCCCCTGCACCTGGTGGACGGGGAGGGCGACCTGCTCGGCTGCCTGCGCGAGGATCCACCGGTCCGCAACGCGCGCGCCGGAGTGCTGGATGCCGGCCCCGGCGAGTCGAGCTACCTGGCTTACGACGTCCGCAACGCCGACAACGCCGTCGAGTGGCTGCACGCCCATGCCGGCGACCGCCGTCCGTGGGTGCTGTTCGTGGGGTTCGTCTGCCCGCATCCGCCCTACGTCGGGCCTCCGCAACACTTCGAGCGCTACGACCCCGGCGCGATCCGGCCGATGCCTCAGGAAGAGCAGGCCGACTGGCCCGACCACTCGGCGATCGACGGGGTGCGCGGCGTCCTGAACCTGAACGAACCGCTGTCCGCGGAGCAACTCTCGATCTACCGGCGGGCGTACCTGGCCGCGTGCACCCACCTGGACGAGCAGATCGGCCGCGTGCTGGCCGCGCTCGACGCCTGCGGCGTCAAGGACCGCACGCGCGTCCTCTACACGTCCGACCACGGCGAGTCGATGGGCGCGCGCGGGCTGACCGGCAAGCTGACCATGTACGACGAGTCGGCCGCCGTGCCGCTGATCATGGCCGGCCCCGACGTGCCCGCCGGCCGCACCGTCGCCACCCCGGTGAGCCTGGTCGACTGCTTCCCCACGGTCCTCAACGCGACCGGGTGCCCGCTCGCGGACGAGTGGCGCTCCGACGGGCCGCTGCCGGGAGAAGACCTCCTCGCCATGGCCGCTGCCGGGGACGGCGACCGGACGGTGTTCGCCGAGCACCACGCCGTGGGCTTTCGCCGCGCGGTCTACCTGCTGCGCGACCGCCGCTTCAAGTACGTCCACTACGTGGGGATGAGGCCGCAGCTCTTCGACCTGGCCGCCGACCCGGACGAGGTCGACGACCTGGCCGGCCGGCCCGAGCACGCCGAGACTCTGCGCGGGTTCGAGCGCCGTCTGCGCGCTATCGTCGACCCGGAGGAGGCGGACGCGCGTGCCCACGCCGACCAGGGGCGCAAGGTCGCGGAAGCAGGCGGCCGTGAGGCCGTGATCGCGCGCGGCATCTTCGCCAACTCGCCGACCCCGGGCGAGGCGCCCACGTGGGAACGGCCGGTCGGCGGCTGATCGGGTACAGTCGGGCAGGAGGCGGACATCGCATGGAGCTGCACGAGGTCGCCGACAGGGAGTTCGCGCGCAAGGGATTCATGGTGGTGCGGGCAGCCTTCAAACCCTCCGAGGTGGCGGAGCTCCACGAGCGCGCCGACGCGATCGTGGCCGACCACGACGCCTACCAGCGCCGCTACCGTGAGGAGACCGAGCGGATCGAGGCCGAGCATCCGATGCCGGGCGCACCGGACCCGACGGCGCAATTCAACGAGGTCCGCCGCCGGCTCCCCGACTTTCCCGAGATCGAGGTCTCCTCTCGCCATCTGCGGCGCCAGAACCGGATCTACCCGAAGCGCCGCCGGTCTGTCGATCCGGCCGAGCGCCGGCAGGCCGTGTCGAACGGGACCGCCTGGGCTGCCTTCTCCGGCCAGATCAACGGGCTGGCCGACTGCGACGAGACATTCGCCCGGGCGGCCGTCCATCCCCGCATCGCCGAGGTGCTCAGAGAGGTGCTGGCCCCCGACGCCAGGCTCTGGTTCGACCACATCTTCGCCAAGGGCGCCCTCAACGACGACCCGCCGTACCACGGCGCCAACCGCTTCCACCAGGACGGCTTCTTCCAGTTCGACCGCCGCACCGTGACCTGCTGGCTCGCCCTGGACGCGGTGACCGAGGAGAACGGGCCGTTCCACTACATCCCGCTGGACGCCGGGCCGGAGGCCGCCGGCTACGGCCGCTTCGACTTCGACGACCTGGGCCCGGAGGGGCTCGCGCGCGAGCTGCTGGACGCGGCGGAAGTCATCACCCTGGAACCCGGCGACCTGGCCGTGCACGACCGCTGGGTCCTGCACGCCACCGGCCCCAACGAGAGCGCTCAGCCCAGATGCGGCTGGGCGCTGCACTACATCGACGCTCGCGCCCGCTTGGGCGAGTTCGACCGCCCCCGCCCCGACGCGACCCGCTTCGCGAAGGTCACGGCGGAGGGCTACCACATTCGCAACGGCAAGCTGACCGGCAACCGCGCGTGGCCACTGGTGTGCGGGCAGGTAGTGCCAGGAGGAATCTGAAACCATGAGCGTACGCGTCACCGTCTGGAACGAGTTCGTCCACGAGCACGACAACGAGTTCGTCCGCAGCATCTACCCCGACGGCATCCACGAGCAGATCGCCGGCCACCTGCGTGCGCAGGACGGGCTTGAGGTGCGCACCGCCACCCTCGACCAGCCCGATCACGGGCTCACGGAGGAGGTGCTGGACGCCACCGACGTGCTCATCTGGTGGGGCCACGCCGCCCACGCGAAGGTGCGCGACGACATCGTCGACCGCGTGCAGGAAGGAGTCCTGCGCGGCATGGGGTTGATCGTCCTGCACTCCGGGCACTACTCGAAGATCTTCAAGCGCCTCATGGGCACCACCTGCAGCCTGACGTGGCGGGAGGCGGCCGAGCGCGAACGGCTGTGGGTGGTGAGCCCCAACCACCCGATCACCCGCGGCTGCGGGCGCTTCATCGAGATCCCCAACGCGGAGATGTACGGCGAGTTCTTCGACATCCCCGATCCGGACGAGCTGTTGTTCGTGAGCTGGTTCGAGGGAGGCGAGGTGTTCCGCAGCGGCGCGGTCTGGCACCGCGGTCAGGGCCGCGTCTTCTACTTCCGGCCGGGCCACGAGACTTTTCCCATCTTCCATCACCCGGGCGTGCTGCACGTGCTGACCAACGGCGTGCGTTGGTGCGCCTTTTCCGGCAACGACCAGATGGTGACCATCGTCGGGACGCCCAACGAGAAGGAGCCGTTCGAGGAGCTCTCCCCCAAGGACTACGTCATGCGCGAGCTCGAGCACCCGCCGGAGTCCGGCGCGAGATAGCCTCACCATGTGGGACACGCTGTTTCCGACCACGGTGGTCGGATCGATCACCCGCCCCATTATCGGAAGGAGAAATCGATGAGTAGTGACCTGACGATGGCGCCGGAGTTGATGCTCGATCTGGCCCGTCGGACGGCGGAGCTTCTGGTGGAACGCATCGAGGGCCTGCCCGGCGAGCGCGCCTGGGACGGGGAGTTCAAGGAGGCACTCGACCATCAGTTGATGGCCGAACCCCCGGAGCAGGGCCGTCCGCCGATGGAGGTGATCGAACAGGCGGCGCGCGGGATTCTCCCGTTCGCGACGCGGTTGGATCACCCGCGGTGCTTCGGGTTCGTCCCCTCGTCGCCCACGTGGCCCGGTGTGCTGGCCGATTTCATGGCCGCCGCGCACATCAACGCCTGCACCTGGCTGGTCGCGAGCGGTCCGACCCAGGTCGAGCTGGTGGTGGTCGACTGGTTTCGCCGCTGGATCGGCTACCCGGAGAGCGCGGGCGGTCTGTTGACGAGCGGGGGTTCGGCGGCCAGCGTCGACGCCTTTGTGGCGGCGCGCGAAGCGGCCGGCCACCCCGAGCGGGCGACCGTGTACATGAGCGACCAGAGCCATAGCGCGCATGTGCGAGCGGCCAGGATCATCGGCGTCCGACCGGATCGCATCCGGCTGCTGCCGAGCGACAAGCAGTTCCGCCTGGACATGGGACTGCTGGCGCGCGCCGTGGCCGACGACCGCGCCGCGGGGCTCGACCCCATCGCGATATGCGCCAACGCCGGAGCGAGCAGCACGGGAGCCATCGATCCGCTGCCCGCGGTGGCGGACTACTGCGAGTCGGAAGGCATCTGGCTGCATATAGACGCCACGTACGGCGGCTTCGCGTCGGTGACCGAGCAGGGCAAGCGGCTCCTCGGCGGGATCGAGCGGGCCGACTCGGTCGGGCTGGACCCGCACAAATGGCTGTTCCAACCGTACGAGGTTGGCGGCTTGCTCGTGAAGGACGCCGGCACCCTCGAGCACGCGTTCGAGGTGCACCACGATGTTCTCCAGGATACGGTGTGGGGTGCGAACCACCCGAACATCTCGGATCGCGGCCTTCAACTGAGCCGCTCGTTCCGCGCCTTGAAGGTGTGGATGTCGATCCAGACGTTCGGGATGGCGGCATTCCGGCGCGCGGTGGAGAAGGGGATGAAACTTGCCGTGCGCGCCGAGGACTACGTTCGCGAAAGCCCGATTCTGGAGATGCTGACTCCGATATCCCTGGGGATCGTGTGCTTCCGGATCAACCCGGCGGGTGCCGATCTGGACGAGGGGAACCTGGAACAGATCAACCGAAAGGTGCTTGCCCGCGTGTTCTGGGAAGACCGGGCATTCCTGTCGTCGACCCTGCTCCATGGGACGTTCGCGCTCAGACTCTGCATCATCAACCACACCACGACCTGGGACGACGTTCGGGAGACCCTGGAGGCCGCCGAACGGTTCGGAATGGAGGCATCTACTGCGCAGGCGGCTCCGAAGTAGCCTCGATACCAAACGTCATCCGTCGCCGCCGGACTGCGGAGTCCGCGGCCGGCGGGCGCTCAGGATCAGCGCTGCTGCGACGATAGCGAGCCCGCTCACCAGCAGCCACGAGCCCCGGTAATTCCCGGAGGCATCGCGCAGGGCGCCGGCGAGCGGGGCGCCCAGGCCGCTGGCCAGGAAGATGAACGGCAGCACCACGCCGCGGATGGTGCCGACGAACTGCCACCCGTAGTACTGCGCCCAGATCACCCCCTGGACGACCATGTAGGTGCCCACCCCGCAGCCGAACGTCACCGTCGATGCGAACAGCAAGGGCGTCCATGGCCCGGCCGCCCATAACTGCGCCGCCGCCATGAGCGCGACCCCCACGCAGAACGACAGGCACGACACCAGTCCGACCATCCGGGCGTCCAGGCGCTCCACCACGAAGCCCGCCACCAGCGCCATGACGGTCGCCACGCCGGCGTCCGTGGCGAACGCCAGCGACACGGTCGTCGGGTGAAAGCCCAGCTCGATCCAGTGCGGAATGCGGTGCACGCTGGCTGCGCCCAGCAGGAACCCCAGGATCGCGAACGCGGCGCTGAGCTTCCACAGGGTGGCGGTGCGGATCGCCGCTCGCAGCGTCCACTGGACCGACTCGGACGAATCGTGAGGGCCCGTTGCGAAGGCGCGGTCGGCATGGGCTCGTCCGGTCCGTGACGGAGGCCCCCCGTCGGGCTCCAGTCCCATGTCGCTCGGCTGGCGGCGAAGCAGCAGCACCAGCGGCACGGTCGCGGCCGACAGCCACGCCAGGGTCACCCAGGCCGATCGCCAGCCGTGGTTGCTGATGAGCACCTGGGTCAGGGACACGAATAGCGCGCCGCCCACGCCCAGGCCGAGCTGGACGATGCCGGTGGCGCGCCCGCGCAGCCGGATGAACCACTTGGACACCGGCACCGTGGCGATCAGCGCGCCGCCGGCCGGTGCCGTCCAGCCAGTGATGCCCAGGCCCAGCAGCACCCCGAACAGCACTGCGGGCGACTCCGCGCGGGCCAGCAGCAAGAGCCCGCCGGTGGCGACGACGATCGCCAGCAGCATCGGCCCGCGCGGTCCGTGGCGGTCCAGCCAGCGGCCGATCAGGATGCCGCTCAGGCCGCTCGCCCACAGGCGCATGGTCTGCGCCCAGCCGATCGCCTGCCGCGAGAGGCCGAGCTCGTCCGCCATCGGGATGACGAAGAAGCCGAAGTTGAGCGTGCCGCTGGCCTGGCCTGCCGCGTTGAGCACGAAGAACGCGGCGACGATCACCCATCCGTAGTAGAACGGCCTGCCTCGTTCTGTCATGTCGTTGCATCGATTTCGCGAATCACCGCCGCATACAGCTCGACCCCGATGCGGAAGCCGTGAGAGCCCACGAGGTCGTCGATCAGCCGGCGCACCTCTGCCCCGTCCACCAGTCCCCGCCGCAGCGCCAGCAGCAGTACGCCGAGCGTGCCGAGCGCTCGAACGCCTTCGACCGTAGCCAGTCGACGAACGGTCCGATCGTCAGTCAGCAGCAGATCCGCCTTGAGTCCGACGGCCAAGGTCATCGCCGCCTTGTCGGCACGGCTCATGCCCGCGGCAAAATCACGGGGGCTGTCGACCCGTTCTACGCGTGCCGCCGCGAGGAACCGATGCAGTTCAACGGACTCGGCGCGGTCGAGCGGAGTCGCCAACACTTCTTCACGAATCTGCTGCGGGACGACGACGTCGTCTCCCAGGACACGGCGAATCAGGGCAAGCTGCCGAATCCTCCCCAGAAATATCAGTGGAGAGGCATCGGCGACGACCGTCACAGCGGCTGCAGGTCTGCGGCCAGGTCTTCCGGACCGTAATTCAACTCCACGTCCTGATCGCGCAACCTGAGAATCAGGTCACGGAGGCTCAAGCCCGCGATCTCGGCGGCGCGCGAGAGCGTCACTTCCCCACGTCGGTACGCATCGCACGCACATTCAAGCAGGAGCGCGCTGGCGCCTCGCCTGACCGCCCACCGTAACAGGGTGGAGCGGTCGACCCCCATGGCCTGCGCGGTGCTCTCCAACCGCGACACCTCGGACTCCGGCAGTCGCAACGACACGGTTACCGTTCCCACGTATACAACTCCACATGATGTAAACGCGAGGCGGTGCGCAGCGTCAACCGGATCGGGCGGCAGAGCCCGTCGGTGCCGGACGCGTGAGCCTGTCACACGATGGTAGTGCCCCGCCGGGAATGAGGGTAGGGTTTGGAGAGTTCATGGGTACGGTACCACCGTTGCAGCGGAGCCGGCGGTGAGCGCGGCGAACGCACGGCTCCGCGGCGGCCTGATGGAACCGGCGCAGCTCGACCGGGAGTTGCGCCGACGGTTCGGGCCGCAGGCGCACAGCGAGGGGCCGCTGGCCGCCAGCGGCGCCGGGCGGCGCTTGCTCGGTGTCGACCTGCGGCGGCAGCTCGATGCCGAACAGGTGTCCCTCCTTCTGGATGCGCTGAGCCAGTTCCGCATCGTGTGCATTCCCGGTCAGGATCTGGATTCCTTTTCACTGGCCGATTTCGAGCGCTTCGCCAACCACTGGGGGGCGCCGGTTCCGCATCCCACCAACTTCCTGCGCGGGGGCAAGCCCGCCCAGGCCGATGGAGCCTCCGACGGCCCGATCGAGACCGTGCCGTTCGCCCAGAGACGCGCGGCGTCGGTGAACGCGGCGTTCCCCGGCCGCCTGCAGTGCCTCCCGCACGAGTCGCCGGCGGTTCTGGTGGTGGCCAACTTCCGGGGCGGGGCTGCGGGCCGGGGGAGCGTCACCACGAGCGTGGGCGGCTCCTGGCATACCGACATCGAGTACGAACTGCTGCCGATCTACGTGTCGATGTTCCTGGTCCATCACATGCCGGTGCGGCGTGATGCGCCCGGCCGCACGTGGGTGCAGCGACCGGAACGTGGCGAGGGGCTGGCAAGCCGCTACTTCGAAGGCTCCGACTCGGAGCTGATGCGGCTGCGCACGACGCTCCCGTTGAATGGCGAGACCGCGTTTGCGGACACGGCCGCGGCGTTCGCCGCGCTGCCGCCGGAGCGGCAGGAACTGCTGGAGCGAACGCGGGTACGACGCCGGCTGAACGAAGGCGACGACGGTTGGCTGGCGCCGCTGGTGCGCACCAACCCGCGCTCCGGTATCAAGGGGCTGCACAGCCCGATCTGGGCTTCGCGGCCGCGCATACGCCCGCCGGTGGAAGTCGACGGGCTGTCCCCCGAGGAGTCGCGCACCTTCCTCGATGAGCTGGAGGCGCACGTGCTGCAGCCGCAGTTCCGCTACGACCACCCGCACGTGCCGGGCGACGTGACGCTGTGGGACAACTACATGACGATGCACAACGTCCCGCGGCTCAAGGAGAACATCGACTCGATCGACGACGCGCGCCTGCTCTATCGCCTGAGCTGCAAGGGCGAGCCGGCGCTGACCCTGCCTCGCAACGACCCGCCCGAGTGGCTGGTGGCACATGTCACCGCCGGATACTCCACCCCGGCGGCGATCATCGGCGGGGCTTGAATCCGCGTCTCGTCCGTATGCGGAGGACGCGGACCCATGGAAGTACTGCGAGGAACCGCCGTACGACAAGCTCCGCTCCTACGGGGCCGGACGCTCCACAATCAGGAGACTCTCGGGAGCCGTCTCAAACTCCAATAGTCGATGCTCGTTCTCGGTAAGCAATGCAGCAAGCTCTCGCACCGTGCAGTTCCCGACGCGCAGCCACACGACTTTGGGCGGTGCCCCGTGCAAGAAGCTCAGTTGTCGGAAATCGCTGTCCTTCGAGACGATCGTGAAGTCGTTCTGTCCCGCGTAGTCGAAGATCTGTGAGTCGGGAGAGTCGTCCAGTCCAAGACCGATCACGTGTTCGGAACCCGGGAACCTGTCGCCCAAGGTCAGCAGGAGACTTCGTGGGAGATTCTGGTCGAGAAGAAGCCTCACCCGTGGCTTGAGGCCAGCCGTCGTTCCCGTGCCGCGGCGAACTGCAGGACTGCCTGCACATCATCGCTGGTGAGTTCGGGGAACTCACTGAGAAGCTCGTCCGTTGACATTCCTCCCGCCAGATATTCGAGAACGTCGTAGACAGTGATGCGGGTTCCACGAACGCACGGTTTTCCCGAGCGCTGTTCCGGATCGATGACTATGTGATCCAGGAAATCCTTCATTGCATCTCAGGATAGAGCGCCATGGCAAGGGCGTCCACATCTGTGCCGCCGTCTGCTGTATTCCGGCGCCGCGTCTACTATAACGCTATCACGGCTGCTCAAGCTCGTCCCCAAATGTCCGGCACCGAGGGTTGAGCGGTGCAACATGCCTGAGCGGGCGGACATCCACGCACTTAGGCTACCATCACCGACGGTCATGGGTTCGATCTGCGTGGTCGGGAGCATCAATACCGACTTGGTCGCCTACGTCGAGCGTCTGCCGGAGCCCGGAGAGACCGTGGGCGGCGCCCGGTTTGCGGAGACCGCCGGCGGCAAGGGTGCGAATCAGGCGGTAGCGGCAGCTCGCGCCGGCGCGTCCTGCGTACTGCGCGGCGCGGTCGGTGACGACGCGTACGGCCGGGCGCGCGTCGATGATCTGGCAGCGGCTGGCGTGGGCGTGGGCCATGTGGCCGTACTCGCAGACGAGCGGTCCGGGGTGGCGCTGATCTACGTCGACGCGCGCGGAGAGAACCAGATCGCCGTGGCGCCCGGCGCCAACGGCGCCTTTCGGTTGGACGTGGAAGGGTTCTGCGCCGGAGTGGGGCCGAACGACGTCGTGCTGCTGCAGAACGAGATCGATCTGAGCGTGACGACGGCGGCGATCGCGCTGGCGTGCGAACGCGGCGCTGCGGTGATGTGGAACGTAGCGCCCGCGTTGACTTCGGTCGGCGAGGCTGAACGGGCCGCGATCGCGCAGGCCGACTACCTCGTCGTCAACGCGGGTGAGCTGGAGGCTCTATTGGCGCAACGCTCCGGCGAGTCGGCTGCCGAAGGGGCGCGCCGGGCGGTCGCCGAGCTCGGCTGTTCTCATGTGCTGTTGACCCTCGGTGCCGAAGGCGCGGTGCTGGCCGACGAACGGCGGGCGCATCGCCAAGCCGCGTCTCGCGTTCGGGCGATCGACACCGTGGGGGCGGGGGACTGCTTCGCCGGCGTGTTCGCGGCGTCGATTGCGACCGGCCGGGAACCGATCGACGCGCTGCGGCGGGCCGTCGCCGCGGCGGGCCTGTGCGTGACGCGCGAAGGAGCGCAGTGCGCAATGCCGTCGGCGGAGGAGATCGGCCGCGCGGTCGGCTTCAGCCCGACATCCGTGGGCCGAGTGCTGGCGCCACTGCGCCGCGATGATGATCTGCTGGAAGAGATGCTCGACGATGACAGGGACTGACACGTTCCTGACTCACCCGAGTTCAAGCTCCCCCAGGGCGTCTCGCCAGTACAGGCACAGGATATCGGCAATCCGCATTCTCGTAGGATCCCTGCTGATGCAGAGCGCCAGCGCATCGGAGAAATCACGGGTGAAACGGGCGAGGCTCCGGACATCCCGCTCATCGATACGTTCGGACGACTTGATCTCGATCAGGGCCGCGGGCATGCCCGGGCGCTCGATCACGAGATCGATCTCCACCCCCGCTCCCGTCCGAAGGTAGGAGAGTCTCCAGTCGGGGAAGCGGTATCGCGAAAGATGCACGATCTGGGTGATGACGAAGTGCTCGAACGCCTTCCCGTACTCGTAGGTCCCGGTCCGGAGCGGCACGTCGAGCGTTCGTTGCAGCGATCGTCTGACGCCGGTGTCGAAGTAGTAGAACTTCGGATTGGCGGTCTGCTGCTTCCTGATCGAGCGATGAAAGGAGGGCAGGAGAAAGCCGACCAGGGTGTCTTCCAGGATGCTGAAGTAGGAGATGACGCTCTTGGGATCCGCTCCCACGTCCCTGGCGATGTTGGTGTAGTTGACGATTGCGCCATTCGACTGGGCGGCAATCTCCAGGAACTCCCGGAACGGATCGAGCCTGCGGATGAACTGCTCGGCGACGATCTCCTCTTTCAGGTAGGTCAGGGCGTATGCCCGGAGGTACGCCCGTTTTTCTTCCGCGCCCTCCAGCGAGTAGATCCTGGGCAAGGTCCCCCAACGCAGGGCGTCGTCGAGTTCGAACCCATCCTGCAGCTCACACACGGTGAGCGGGTACAGGTTGTACACGAACGCCCGCCCGGCCAGGAGGTTCGACGCCCCGCGCCGGAGCTTCCTGCCGCTGGAGCCGGTGAGCACGAACCGCCGGCCGGTGCTCTCGATCAGCCGGTGGGCCACGTCCAGGAGCCGCGGCACCCGCTGCACCTCATCGATGAGGATCCACTCCACCGATGCGGGGAGCGCTCTGACCTCGCTCTCCAACAGGCCCGGGCGTCTCCGGTACCGGTCCTCCATCTCCGGATCCAACAGGTCGACGTACATTGACGCGTTCGGGTCGAACGCATCCCGGATCCAGGTGGTCTTGCCCGTGCCGCGCGCACCGAACAGGAAGAACGAGTTGCGCCGGCTGGCCTCCAGAAGCCTGGGGAACATGGCGGGATCCTATTCGAAATGTGGATCATGGTCCATATTTACATTTGAAATGTGGATCATGATCCAAATACAGGCGAGGGGCTCTCGCGGCGTGCCTTTACGCCCGGAGCGGTCCGGCACAGGATACCGGCATGTCGAGTGATCAGAGCCCCTCCGACTCCACATCCTTCAAGGTCGCCTTCATCGGCGCCGGCAGCATCGGGTTCACGCGCAAGCTGGTGGGGGACATCCTCACCGTACCCGAGTTCGCAGGCATCGAGCTTGCCTTCATGGACATCAGCGAGCAGAACCTGTCCATGGTCGAGCGCCTGGTGCGGCGCGACCTGGAGGCCAACGGCCTGGACGGCGTGCGGCTCACCGGAACCCTGGACCAGCGGGAGGCGGTGAACGGGGCGCGCTACGTGTTCTGCACCGCGCGCATCGGAGGACTGCCGGCGTTCGCCACGGACATCGAAGTGCCGCTGCGCTACGGCATCGACCAGTGCGTTGGCGACACCCTGTGTGCCGGCGGCATCATGTACGGCCAGCGCGGGATCCCCGTGATCCTGGCGCTCTGCAAGGACATCCGCGAGGCGGCCGAGCCCGGCTGCCGGTTCTTCAACTACTCGAACCCGATGGCCATGCTCACCTGGGCGGCCAACCGCTACGGCGGCGTGAGGACGGTCGGCCTCTGCCACGGCGTGCAGGGCGGCCACACGCAGATCGCCGACGCGCTGGGCATCCCCGCCGACGAGCTCGACTACCGCGCGGCCGGCATCAACCACCAGACCTGGTACATCCAGCTCCTGCACCGCGGCCGCGACGTGTCGGGCGACCTGCTTGCGGCATACGAGCGCCACCCCGTCTACCGCGAGACGGAGAAGGTGCGGATCGAGATGCTGCGCCGCTTCGGCTGCTACTCCACCGAGTCCAACGGCCACCTCAGCGAGTACGTGCCGTGGTTCCGCAAGCGCCCGGACGAGATCCGCGACTGGATCGACATGAGCTCCTGGATCCTGGGCGAGACCGGCGGCTACCTGCGCGTGTCGAGCGAGCGGCGCGACTGGTTCGAGGAGGACTTCCCCCGCTGGATGGCCGAACCGCCGGAGCGGTACGCGTCCGAAAACCGCTCGACCGAGCACGGCTCCTACATCCTGGAGGGGCTGGAGACCGGACGCGTCTACCGCGGCCACTTCAATGTCGAGAACCGCGGCTGCATCACCAACCTGCCGGATGACGCCTGCGTCGAGGTGCCGGGCTATGTCGACCGCACCGGCCTGCACATCCCGCGGGTGGGCGACCTTCCGCTCGGCTGCGCCGCCGTCTGCAACGTCAGCATCTCCGTGCAGCGGCTTGCGGTCGAGGCCGCGATGCGCGGCGACGACCGGCTGCTGGTACAGGCCATGATGATGGACCCGCTGGTCGGCGCCGTGTGCACGCCGCCGGAGATCGCGCAGATGGTCGACGACCTGCTGATCGCCCAAGCTGAGTGGCTGCCCCAATACGGCACGGCGATCGCCGCCGCCCGCGAGCGCGTTCGCTGGGAACCGCGCCTGCCGACCCGTGACTGGGAAGGGGCGGCGCGGCTGCCGGTGCGCAGCATCGAGGAGCTCCGCCAAGAGGACGAGGCCGGGGCCACCGCCTCAAAGACCATCAAGGCCGAGGAAGAGGCGCTGGCGGCCGGCGAGTAGCCAGCATGGCGGGCGGGAGAATACCGGACGGGCCATTGGTCACGTTCGAGGACATCGTTGGCGCGCTGCGGCAAGTCCAGGTGGGCAGCGGTGCCGTCGTCTACGTGCACAGCTCGCTCAGCAGCATGGGGTACGTGCAGGGAGGGGCCGACGCGGTCGTCGACGCGTTCCTGGACGTGGTCGGGCCCGAGGGCACGGTCTGCGTGCCGACCATCGTCTACGCAGGTCAGGGCCCTCGGCCGCCGTTCAACGTGGCCCGCTCGCCGTCCGAGGTTGGGCGCATCACCGAGACGCTCAGGCTGCGCCCCGAGGCACGCCGCAGCGACAGTCCCACGCACAGCGTCGCCGCGATCGGACGGCAGGCGGACGAGATCACGTCCGGTCACGCGGGCGGTGAGGGCCGCCCGAGCCCTTGGGGCGAGCTGGCTTTCGGTCACGAGAGTCCCTGGCAGCGCTTCTACGATCTGGATGCGATCTGCGTGCTGCTGGGCGTCGACTGGGAAGTCAACACGATGTTCCACTACATCCAGTCGCGCTTCATCGAGCCGTATTGGAGCGAGTTCGCCAAGGCGCCGCCGTACCCGTACTTCGACCGCACGCCGATGGGCCGGGAGCTGGAAGCGGCCGGCATCGTGCGTACCTGCGGGCTGGGCTCGGCGACGGTGACCGCCGTGAGCTCGCGGCCCATGGTGGCTCGGAGCATCGAGGCGCTGCACCGGGATCCGGCGCGGTTCTTCGCGCACGGGGAACGGGCCGACTATGTTCGCTGGTATCGAGGCATCCCCTCCCGCCGGCGACGCCTGTGGGCGGGCGCGGCGCGACTGCCGATCACCGTGCCGCCCGAAGTGACGGGCAACGCGCATGTGCTGGAACCGCTGCACGTTCGCGCCCTGGCCCTCCGGTTCGAGGAACGCACGGCGGCGATCGTCGTCTGCGACCTGCGCCGACTGGATGGGGAATGGGTCGACCAGGCCCGCCGGCTGGTCGAGGAGCGGACCGGCATTCCGGCCGGGCGGGTGATGATCGCGTGCACGCACAACCACGCCGGTCCGGACATCGACGAGCGGTTCCGCTCCCACGTCGTCGAGCGGATTGCGGAAGCCGTGGATGACGCCGGCGGCCGCATGCGGGAGGCTCGCATCGGCGCCGCGTCCGCGACGCTCGACGGCATCGCGCGGAACCGCCGGTTGCTGTGTGGGGATGGGACCGTGCTCACCCTGCGCCGCGAGGTGCCGTCGTCGTGGCTGCCGCTGCGCGGCGTCGAGTTCGAAGACGGACCAGTCGATCGCGACCTGACCGTGCTCCGTATCGAGGAGCTCGACGGCGAGCCGATCGCCCTGCTGACCGCGGTCGGCTGCCACAACGACACCCGCGGGTCCCATCCGCCGGCCGGAATCTCCGCGGACTTCCTCGGTCACGCCATGCTGAGCCTGGAGCGGATGCACCCCGGATGCACCGCCTTGATCGCATTCGGCGCGGGCGGCGACGTGGACTTCGACTTCCTGCCCCATCTCAACCGGTCGCGCGCGCGGGGCGGGGATCTCTTTCAGCGGATCGGGCGGCTGCTCGCTGCCCAGATCGCCACCGCCGCCGAGCGTGCGGAACTGGAGGACGGAGGCCGCCTCGAAATCCGGTCGGAGTGTATCCGCCTGCCGATGCGCCCCGAGTTCCGTTCCGCGTCGTCCCAGGACGCAACGGCTGAGATCCAGGCGATCCGGACTGGAGCCATTACCGTGATCGGCGTTCCCGGCGAGCTGTTCGCGCAGACCGCGCTCGACATCGGGGCGGCCTATCCGGACGAGCGGACGATCATCGCCGGACTTGCCAACGGCGACCTCGGCTACCTGCCGCCGCCGGCCGCCTACGCGCAGGGCGGCTACGAGGTCGAGCCGCAGGCCCGCTCCCGGTTCGACGGGCGCGCCGAGCCGATGATCAGGCAGGCGATCGGCCGCTTGCTCAGAAGTCGATGCCGCGCTGAGCCTTGATGCCGGCCTGGAACGGGTGCTTGACCTCGACCATCTCGCTCACCAGGTCGGCGTGGTCGATCAGCTCCGCCGGAGCGCCGCGGCCGGTCAGGATCACGTGCGTGCGGGGCGAGCGCGCCTCCAGGCACTGCAGGACCTCGTCCGCCGGCAGGTAGTCGTAGCTCATCACCACGTTGATCTCGTCCAGGACGACCAGGTCGAGATCGCCGCCGGTGATCATCTCGCGCGCGACGTCCAGTCCCGATCGCGCGGTGGCGATGTCCGCCTCCCGGTCCTGGGTGTCCCAGGTGAATCCGGAGCCGGTGGTGCGCCACTCCAGCAGGTCCGGGAAGCGGCTGAAGAACTGGCGCTCGCCGGTCTTCCAGGTGCCCTTGATGAACTGGACGACGCCGACGCGCTTTCCCCAGCCGAGGGCGCGCGCAACGACGCCGAAGGCGGCGCTCGACTTGCCCTTGCCGTTGCCGGTGTGGACCAGCACCAGCCCGCGGTCCGGATTCGACGCGCGAGCGACCTTGGCCCGCTGTTCGGCCTGCAGCGCGCGCATGCGCTCGCCGTGCTCGCGGTCCGTCGCGGCCGCGTGCCGAGTCTCTTCGCTCATTCTGACACCACGTCGAACGCGGCGAACACGTCGTTCAGCAGCACCGGCAGCAGCACGAACGGCCCGTCGATGTCGGACGAGGTCGCCACGTGCGCGCTGTCCGCCTTCGGGTAGATCGTCAGCCGGTGCGAGGTCTCGGCACCGCGAAACTCCACGTCTACCAGCGGCGCGGCCTCCGGGACGGCTTCGACGAAGCGGGTGGCCACCATCCCCGCCAGACGGTCCAGCGCCCGCCTGATCGCCTCGGGATCGCGGTCGCCGCCGCCGACAGCGCTCCATGTCACCGACTCCTCCTGCGTCGGCGGCACGCCGCGCCGCAACTCCAGGGTTCCGGTCGCGGTCCGTACCGAGATCGCGGAAATGTCGGCCGTCTCGAAGCTCAGGATCGACTTGTCGCGCAACACCTGCTCCTGCGTGGAGAAGGCACGGGTCAGATCGCCGGTCGCCTGATACACGCGCGGATCGTCGTCGATCAGCACGTAGGTGTGGCTGTAGGTCGGCGCCCGCTTGCCGATCCTGAGCACGCGCAGCCGGTCGGCGCCCTCCAGGAAGGTGGCGGTGATGGCCTCCGTCTCGTCCAGGCCGTAGCGCCCGTAGGTCGGCTCTTCGGCGATCAGGTCGCTCAGGGTGAGGGTGGCCGCCACGCGCACCATGCCGTCGACGATCCTGGGCTCCGCGGGATACCCGGGGCCGTCGATCAGCCAGCCGTCTTCGGTGCGCTCGAGCACCACCCGCGCATCGCCGCGCTCGACCTCGACCCGGTCGACAGCGGCCTCCGCCATGGGCGGCACGACCGGCAGCTCGTAGTGCAGCCGGTCGTCGCGCCGCAAGACCAGGTAGACCGACAGGGCGGCGATGATCGCCAGCGGCAGCGCGTAGCGGAACAGCGCTCGAACGGCCAGGCTCACGACGAGCTCCCGCCTGCCCGGGCGCCTGCAGCCGCCGGTCCGAAGCGCGCCTGTATGCCGCGCTGGCGCAGGCGCAACCACAGCCACAGCGCCGCACCGGCCAGCGCTACCAGGGCCGGCGGTCCGGCGATCAGGAAGGTCTTCACGGCGCTCTGGATGTCCGTGGAGAAACTGCCGAGCCGCCGCACCAGGCCGCCGCGGCCGCGCAGCGCGGCCCGGTCCTCCTGGCCCGAGAGGTAGTCGACCAGGTTGTGGATCAGCATCGTGTTCGGGTTCTGCTGCCCGGCCTCGATGAAGCCGTTTCCCAGGATGGTGGAGGTGCCGATCACGAACAGCCGGGCGCCGGGCGCGCTCTCCGGCACCACCTGCGGCGCGGCCTGCACCGCGTCGCCTGAAAGCAGCGTTCCCCCTTCTGACTCGTCGTCTTCCTCGTCGACCGGCCGCACCGGCGGGGTGCGGTCGGCGAAGTAGCTGGTGAACCGCCCCTCGCCGTAGACCGCCAGCAGGCTTGCGGCCCGCTCCTCGGCCGGCGGGGCCGCGGTGGCACGGGGGTCGATCAGGTCGGTGCCTCCGGGCACCTCCCAGGCGGTGACGGAGGTGCGCAGCGCCTCCACGAAGCGCGCGTCCGGCTGCGTGTCGGTGAGCTCCACCGGCGAGGCGTTCATCACCAGGACGTCGTCCAGCCGCTGCAGCGGCGGCCACGAGGTGTCCATCTCCGAGCGGCGCACGATCGGCACGAAGGCGATGCGGGCCTCGTCCACCCCGCCGCGCTCGTTCGGCTGTACCTGCACGAACGCCTGCTCGTCGTCGAGCACGTAGGTGGGGCGCACCCGCACCCCGTAGTGAGCGAGCAGCTCCTCCAGGCCGGTCTGGCGCGGGATCTGCAGCGAGCTGCCGCCGGTGAACGTCTGGGTGGTGAAAATCGAGTGCGTGTCGACGAACGCCAGCAGCGCGCCGCCCCGCATCAGGTGCTGGTCGATCTGGAACAGTGCCCACTCGCCGAGCGGCTCCTGCGGCGAGACGATCAGCAGCGTGCGCAGGTCGGGCGGAATCTCGCGGTCGGCAAGCAGCAGGCCCCGGTACTGGTAGTCGCGCGATAGCAGCACGAACAGGTCGGCCAGGTCGGTCATCACCGGCTGCCGTCCCTCGGTGAGGTTGCCGCGATAGGGAGGGGTGCCGAAGTCGGCCAGGTAGCCGATCTCCGGCTGGCTGCCGAGCAGTCCCTTGAGCGTGCTGTCGACCGACCGCCGGATCGTCTCCGGATCGGCGACGCGTGCGCCCTGCGGCGTGGTCTCGATCAGGTTGAGCGTGAGCGTCTTCCCTTCCGAGTACAGCACGATGCCGGCGTACGCGAAACGCTCCTCGCCGTCCGCGGTGCGGAAGCCCAGGGGGGTGAGCTGCAGGCGCAGGGCATCCATGGGATCGAGCCCGGACACCGACGGGTCGACGGCCGTGAAGGCCAGCCTGCCGAAGTACGCGCCATTGAGCTCCTCGACGATCCCGCCTACCGCCGCCGGCAGCGCCTGCAGTCCGGGGTTGAGCGCGGCCAGCTCACCCGAAAAGTAGAGCCGGACGGCGATGTCCTCCTCGAGCGCCAGCAGCACGCTGACCCGCTCGGTGAGGCGGCCGATCGCCTCCGTGATCCGCATCTCCAGTCCGTCGGTGCTGGTCAGGGCGCCGATCGTCTCCACCAGGTCGCCGTGCACGATCGCCACGCCGGAGAACACCGAGCGCACGACGACCTCGGTGCGGTCCACCTGCTCCACCTGGATCGGGTAGATCAGGTAGTCGCGCGCGAGCGACTCGGTCTCCTGCGCTTCCGGTCCGTCGCGGGTGGGGTGGCCGATGGTGTGGAAGGTGCTGTTGAAGAACTCGCCGCCGTGCTGGGCGTAGGCGTCGAACAGGTCCTTCACCGCGCGCTCGATGTTGTTGAACGGCGCCTGCAGGTCGGTCGAGAAGAATGCGCGGATCGTCAGCGGCTCGCGCAGGCGGCTGACCGCCTCGATGCTCTGCGGCGCCAGCGAGTGCACCCTGCCCTCGGTAAGGTCGGCCTGGAAGAACAGGGTGGTGGAGGCGACGTTGAGGAGCACCACCGCCCCCAGCCAGAGCAGCGGCGGCACCAGGCGGTCGGCGAGCCGCCATGCAGAGCGTGCGTCGGTGTCGTGCTTCATGGCCGCCGCCGGAGGGCGAAGCCGGTGCCGGTCAGGAAGACGGCGATGCCGGACAGGAAGTAGACCAGGTCGCGGGAGTCGAGCACGCCGCGGGCGATATTTCGGAAGTGGTAGTCCGCTCCCAGGTGCTGCACCACCTGGGTGATCCGGCCCGGCACGTAGATCAGCAGGTCGTCGATCAGTGCCAGGCTCACCGAGATCGCCAGGCCGATCACGAACGCGACGATCTGGTTGCGGGTCAGGGCGGACGCAAGGATGCCCACCGAGCAGTACAGCGCGATGAGCAGCACGGCGCCGATGTAGCCGGCGATCACCGGCCCCCAGTCCAGGTCCCCGAGCCGCGAGATCACGATCGGGTACAGGACGGTCGGCGCCAGCACCAGCACGACGAAGCCGACGGCGCCGGTGAACTTGCCGATCAGGACGTCCAGGTGGGTGACCGGCAGCGTGGCCAGCACCTCGTAGGAGCCGGTCGAGAACTCCTCCGCGAACGCGCGCATGGTCACCGCCGGCACCATCAGCGCCAGGGTGAGCGGCAGCAGCTCGAAGAACTGGCGCAGGTCGGCGCGCCCGCCCAGGAAGAACGGCTGCATGAACAGCCAGCCGGTCATCACCAGGAAGACGATCGCGACGATGTAGCCGATCGGCGCCAGGAACGCGGCGCGCAGCTCGCGGCCGATGATCGACAGGGCGGCGCGACTCATGAGCGGAGCTTCCTCCGGGCGTGCTGCTTGCGCTGCGCCCGACGCCGTGAGGCCTTTGCTTCCGGGGCCGGGTCGCCGGTTTGCGGCTCGCCCTCGGCCGTGGTCAGCTCGCGGAAGCGCTCCTCCAGCGAGCGCCCGCCGGTCAGCTCGGCGGCGGTGCCGTCGGCGACCACGGTGCCGCGGTCGATGATGACGATGCGGTCACAAGTGTTCTCCGCCTCGCTGAGGATGTGCGTGGAGAAGATGATCGCCTTGCACTCCCCGGCCGCGCGGATGATCGAGCGGATCTCCGCGATCTGGTTGGGGTCAAGGCCGGCGGTGGGCTCGTCCAGGACCAGCAGATCCGGGTCGCCGATCATGGCGTGCGCCAGCCCGACGCGCTGCTTGTAGCCGCGCGACAACTCCCGGAACGGGCGGTGGATGACCTCGGTGAGCCCGCAGAGCGGCACCAGCTCGCCGATGCGGCGTTGCCGGTCAGCCTTGCGCATGCCGCGCACCGACCCCGCGTAGTGCAGGTAGTCGTACACGAGCATCTCCGCGTAGAGCGGCGCGAACTCGGGCAGGTAGCCGACCATCCGCTTGACAGCCAGCGGATCGGCCGCGACGTCGACGGAGTCGACCAGCGTCCGGCCGGCGGTGGCCGGCAGGTAGCCGGTGAGGATGCGCATCGTGGTCGTCTTGCCGGCGCCGTTGGGGCCGAGCAGCCCCACGACCTCGCCACGGTCGACCGTGAAGGAGACGCCGCGCAGGGCCTGGACCGGCCCGTACCTCTTGATCAGTCCTTCGACGCGTACCATCGAACGAACGCTCCGATGCCTTGGGACGCTACCGGTCGCGGTCGGCGGGAATGCTCTGGTTGTCGAACAGCTCGTCCCCCGGCGCCCGCGACCGCTTGCCGGCGACGATCCAGCCGGGACGCAGCGCGCTCTGCCCCTGCACCTGGCGGTTGTCGGGGTCGCGGTAGCCGACGCGGACCATGCGGCGCGCGCGGTCGGTCTGGTTCAGGTAGGAGCCGTGAATGGTGAACAGGTCGAACAGGACCACGTCGCCGCGCGCCGCCGGCACGGCCACGGTATCGGCCAGCCGCCACAGGTCCGTGGGCAGGTGCGGCGTGCACCGCTCTCCGGTCGCGGTGCGGCGGATGTGATCCAGGGGACCGCGGCGATGCGAGCCGTCCAGGAACCTGATCTCACCGTTCTCGTGGCAGGTGTCGTCGAGATGGATCAGCGCGTCCACGTAGCGCTCGTTCCCGTGCACGTAGAACGCGTTGTCCTGGTGCAGCGGAAAGGGCTGTCCGGTGGACGGCGGCTTGACGTGCATGGTCGAGTGGTGCAGTTCCACGTTCGGCCCGATCAGGTCGGCAACCGCTCCCACGAGCCGCGGGTTGGTGACCGCCCGCGCGAAGGCGGCCGAGTACAGCCACAGATCGTGCATCGCCCGCAGGTTGGCTTTCTTCTCGGTCTCCGCGTCCATGTACGCCTTGCGCCAGTCGCCGCTCCAGCCGGGGCCGAGCCGCGCCCACTCGACCATCAGCCGTTCCATCTCCGCGTCCAGCTCGTCCATCTCCGCCGGCGTGTACACCTGCTCGACGCGAAGGAAGCCGTGCTCCCAGAAGAAGTCGACCTGCGCGGCGTCGAGCGTACGTGCGCAGGCGGGCTTGGACGGCGCAGCCGTCGTCGCAACGCTGCTCATGGGGTCAAGATACCGCAGGTGCCCCGACGGCGTCGCGGTCAGGCATCCATGAGCAGCGCCAGGTCGTCGGCGCAGGCGTCCAGGTCGAAGCGGGGGTTCCAGCCCCAGTCGCGCCGAGCGCTCGCGTCCTCCATGACCGACGGGATGGTGCCGAGCATGGCGATCACGTCGCGGTGCGGCTCGAAGCGGTAGCGGAATCCGTCAACGCGGCTGCTCACCGCGTCGGCGAAGTCCTGCGTCGAGGGCGAGAAGGCGTGCAGGTTGTACACCCGCCGGGTGAGGAGCGCGCCGTCGGCGTGTACCAGCCCCAGGATGCCGTCGATCACGTCCCGCACGTAGATGGTCGTCACGCGCAGATCGGGCGGGGCGGGGTACACGAAGGCCTCGCCGCGGCGGGCTGCCAGGAAGGCGTGCGAGGGATAGGCGCTCACCGCGCCCGGCGGCGCGTACGGCGACACGACCACCGGCAGCCGCACGGCGCGGAAGTCCAGGCCGGCGGTTTGCCACAGGTACACGCCCATGCGCTCGACCGCGACCTTGGTGACCCCGTAGATGGTGGACGGCCACTGCGGCTGGTCCTCCGGCAGCGGATCGGGGAGCTCGCCCGCGTAGGTGGCGAGGGTGCTCGGAAAGAAGAAGCGGCTCACGCCGCGCTCGGCGGCCATGCGCAACAGCTCGACCGACGCGTTGGCGTTGACCTGCCAGGCGGTGGGCGGGTCGGCCTCCGAGGAGAGGGTCAACAGCGACGCCATGTGCAGGATGCACTCGGGCCGGACCTCGTCGAGGAGCTTCGCCATGCGAGCGCTGTCGGTGATGTCGGCCTGCTCGAAGCGGACGCCCGGGACGACCGGAGGTTCGCGGTCCATGCCCGTGACCTCCTTGCCGGCCGCGTGCAGGCGCTCCACCAGCAGGCGCGCCAGGTTGCCGGCCGCGCCGGTCACCAGGTAGCGGGTCATCGGGCGCTCACCGTGAGGGGGCCGTGGCGGCGGTCGGTGATCGGCAGCTCGCCCGCCAGCTCGATCAGGTCGGGTATGTCCAGGATCTCGCGCATGGCGAAACAGTACAGCGGATACTCCCCGCCGTTCGGGTCCACGTGCGACTCGACCAGGTCGTCGAGGGAGTAGGGCAGCCCGTCGGTGGTGACGCAGGCGAAGGCGCCGGGATCGCGCGCGGCGGCCAGCAGCGCCACCATGGAGGCGACCCGGCCCGCGGCTTGCACCTGGACCGGGCTGCCGAGCCGGTCGGCGCTCCAAGCGGCAGCGGCGGCGAGCTGACCCACCTGCACCCCCAGGACCGGCCGGCCGATCGCCCGCAGCAGCAGCGCGTACGGTTGGGAGGCGGACAGCAGGCCGGCGCCGATCAGGTCGACGTGCAGGAACGCCCGTCCCGCCTCGCGGGCGCACAACTCCGGGTCCCCGGCCGCGCCGGACGGGACGGAGCCGATGCTGACGATGGAGCCGGCGCCGCCGTCCGGGACGGCCAGGCGGGCGGGCAGCGGCCAGAAGCCGTCCACCTGCAGCGTGATCTCCTCCACGCGTACGCCCAATCCGTCGCGGACCCAGACCCAGCTCGCCTGCGTGGTGGTGGCGGTCACGGAGCTGTCGCGGTAGCCGATCACCCGGTCGAGGTCCTCGCGGGTCGGTTCGCGGGATTGATCCGCCTCGCGTCGCCGGAGCTCCTGCAGGCGGTCGGTGGCCAGGGTCGCGAAGGTCGCGCGCTCCTCGGGCAGCCCGACCCACAGGTCGCGCTCGTGGTAGAGCTCGTCCCGGTACGGCAGCTCGCCTTCGGGCACGTCCAGGCCGAAGTGGCGGTTCAACCACGCGTAGAAGGCAAGGCGGTTGCCCAGGTCGTAGTTGTGGCCGGGATCGGTGCCGACGTGCAGGGCGCAGCGGTCGCCGACACCGAGCAGCTCGTAAGCGCCGCGTGCCGCCTCGTAGGTGCCGGAGGCCGCCTTGTGCGGCTGGAAGCAGCAGTCGTCGTATCGGTTGAAGATGAACAGCACCGGGCGCGGCGCCACCAGCGCCGAAAGCACGTCGTAGTCGCCGATCGTGCACATGCCGGCCGGCAACTGCTCGGCGTCGCCCACGTCTGCCAGGTCGCGCCGGTCGGCCGCCGGCATGTGCCCGGCGACCGGCACGCTCAAGCTCACCCGCTCGTCCAGGGCGGACAGCACGATGGTCTGCCAGCCGCCGCCGGACAGCCCGGTCATGGCAACGCGCGCCGGGTCGGTCAGCTCGTGATCGATCAGGAGGTCCAGGGCGCGCTTCATGGTCAGGTAGAACACCCCGGCGCCGGCCTGGCCCAGCAGGTCCAGGAGCTGCTGGTGGTTGTGGGGCGCCAGGTTGGTCATCTCGCCGCGGCCGAGCATCTCCAGGCTGAGCGCGGGCAGTCCCCGGCGGGCCAGGTTGCTGCAGCGCGCCTGCTTGTGCTCGACGGCGATGCCGCGCGGCTCGTGGCCGTTCACGTCCAGCACCGCCGGGGTCGAGCGCTCGCCGCCCAGGGGCGTGGCCGGTTCGTAGAGGAGCGCGGGGACCCAGACGCCGGGGTAGCCCTCGAAGCGCAGCTTGCGGATGCGGTACTCGGGTGAGGGTTCGAGCGTGTCGCCCCAGACCACCCGCGGCGGCTCGGCCAGCAGGTCCGGCGGATGACCGTGCAGGTAGAGCTCCAGGTAGCGGGCGCGCAGCTCGGCGGCGCGGGTCTGCCACTCGGCGGCCGTGTCCGGCAGCGAGAGCCGCGGCCCGTGGCGGGCCACGTATTCGTACATCAGGCGGTTGCCGAGCTCGGGCCCGGCGGCTCCGGCGATCACCGGAGCGAGGGGAGATTGGTTCATGTCAGTGCTTGTTCCGATGTTCTTGGTGCCGATGATACTCATGCGGCCACCAGGATCGGAACCCGGTGGATGACGTTTCCGAGGTAGCCCTTCGGGTTCCACGGCTGCCGGAACGGTTGCGCGCTGCCGGTGTCGTCGAACGCGCGCGCCCAGATCTCGTAGTAGCCCCGGTTGCGGAAGGTCAGGTCGGCCTGCCAGTGATGCCAGGCGTACCGGTTGGCGGGAGCGGTCAGGGACGCCTCCTTCCAGGAGATGCCGAAGTCGGTCGACACCAGCACCCGCTCCACCCCGTTCTCGCCAGCCCAGGCGTGGCCGCCGGCCTGCACGGCTTCGCCGGCGCGGGTCTGCAGGTTCGCGCGCGGCCGGGTGACGAGCGACTTGACGATCCAGGCGGTGGCGATCCGCATGTCCTCCTCGGGTGGCTTGACCCCCGGCGCCGCCGGGTAGGCCGGCACGCGGTAGGAGTAGCCGCTCATCTTCCCAGAGTCGTGCACGCGATCGAGGACATGGATCCGAGTCAGCCACTTCTGCATGGAGCTGCCGATCCAGCCGGGGACCAACAGCCGCGCCGGGAACCCGTGCGCGGCCGGCAGCGGCCTGCCGTTGATCGCGAATGCGATCAGGGTGTGCTCGTCCGTCGCCTTGGCGATCGGTATGCCGCGCGAGAAGGGCTCGCCGCCGTCGGGCGCGGCGTCCTCGCCGTACAGGGCCACGTACACGGCGCCGTCCCTGACACCGGCGGACTCCAGGACGTCGCGCAGCCGCACGCCCGTCCACTCGGCGCAGCCGACCGCGCCGCGGATCCACTGCGTTCCGCGCACTTGCGGCTCGAACAGGCTGCGTCCGTTGCCGGCGCACTCCAGGACCATCTGCATGGTGACCTGCGGCAGGCAGTACAGGTCCTCGAACGTCAGCGACAGCTCACGGTCGACCTCTCCGTCGACGCGCAGCGCCCACCCGCGCAGGTCCTTGCTCCGCGCGCGCTCCGGAATGCCGCCGTTGTTGCGGACGAAATGGCGGGCGGTGGGGGTCACCGCGTCGTCGAGCAGGTGCACGGGGAGCTCGCCGTTGAAGGGATGCTCGGAGTGGATGACCATGTCCGGCTTCGGAATCCCGTCATCCCGGATGTTCTCCCACCCGCTGGGCAGGAGCCCCCGCCCGAACAGGCCGCGCTCGGCGGCGATGGGGCCGGCGCCGAAGATCCCCAGGGCGAGGGCGGCGCCCTTGCCGACCGTGCTCAGGAACCGCCGGCGGCTGACCCGGTCGAACTCCGCAAGCTCCGCCTGGCCGGCGCCGCTCGCCGCCAGTACGCCGCGGTAGCGGTCCCATCGCCGGGGATCCACGTGCGGCGCGTCCGCGGTCGCGCGGCTGCGGTCCGTGCCGTTGTCGTCCATCAGATCTCCAGTCGAGCCCAGTGGATGAGCATGGTCGTGTTTTCCGGGCGAGGTTGGTGTAGGCTCACAGGCTAACAATCCTACGAAGGGGGTGTCTCATGAGAAAGACACTGACGATCGGCCTCGTGCTTCCGCTCCTTCTGCTCGGCGCCGCGGGGGCGCTGGCTGAAGGACAGGAAGAAGGGGCCGCGGGCCCGATGGAGATAAGCTGGCTGGGGCTGTACAGCACCGACATCGTCGATGACAACCCGATCCAGCAGCATCTGGAGGAGATGTTCCCGGTCAAGTTCATCAACACCCTGGCGGACTACCGGGAAGGGGAGCAGAACGCGTTGCGGGTCGCTTCCGATGAGCATCCCGACGCCATGTACACGTGGGGCTTCAACCGGCTGGAGTGGTATCTCAAGGGGGCGTTCCGTTCCATCCCGCGCTCGATGATCGAGGAGCACATGCCCAACTACGTGAAGTCCATGAACGAGCTGGGCGCGGGCTCCTGGTTCTACGGCCTGGTTCCCGGGTCGAGCGACGAATACTACGGCATCCCCCGGCGTGAGGACTACCAGGACGGGTGCGGCTACCTGCCGCAGATGCGGCTGGACTGGCTGGAGAAGGCCGGCCTCGGCCTCACACCGGCCGAGCTGAACGCCGACGCGCTGGAGGACCTGGCGCCCACGGCGGCGCCCGGCACCTACATGCGGTGGCTGGACCAGTACGACTGGGATCAGCTCGAGACCATCCTGCGCTCCTTCGCGGGCGGCGACTTCGACGGCAACGGCCAGGACGACACGATCGCCTTCGGCTGGCGCGGCCAGTCGCTCATCCACTGGAGCGGCGCCGGCCTGGTCTTCTACAGCTACGGCGTCAACGAGGTGGACAACTACCTGGAGACCGACGGCAGCACCGTCAAGGACGCTACCTACTCGCGCAGCAAGGCGGCGCTGGAGAAGCTGCAGCAGTGGTGGCAGGAAGGGCTGATGGACTCCGAGCTGCCGGCGGTCGACAACACCCTGCTCACCAACAAGATCGTGCAGGGCCAGGTCGGCTCCTTCATGCGCACCAGGGCGTGCGGACGCGGCGTGGAGCTGGGCAACCGGCCCGACCTGTGCGCCCAGAACGTGCAGCAGGGCCCGGATCCGAACTCCAGGTGGCTGACCACGCTGATGCCGATCTCGCCGTTCGGCGACAGCCGCTGCCGCATGGAGAACAAGGCGATGCCGATCGCCGCCGCCAGCGGAGCGTTCGTGGTGCGCCACGACGTGTCCGACGAGAAGCTGGCGCTGATCCTGCAGATCTACGACTACACCAACTACGATCCGGAAGGCATGGTGATCGCCTACTACGGCATCCCCGGCATGCACTTCAACTGGGAAGGCGAGCCGTTCGCCTCCCGGCAGATCCCGAGTGACGAGAAGCGCCAGGGCGGCGGCATCTACTCAAGCACGCAGGGCATCCTGTACTACAACGCCTACTCGCCGCATGAGGGCATCCTGCAGTACAACCGCGACGAATGGTCGAACCGGGACAACGAGTGGTTCGGCAAGGCCGGCGGCAGGTACAACACCTCCGAGCGCGCCTATCGCGAGGACCTGTTCAACCAGACGCGCTACAACGAGCTGCAGGCGCAGCGCGGCGGTGCGCTGACCACCATCCGCAACGACTTCTTCTGGCGGGCGATCACGACCGACATGGACATCGACGCGGAGTGGCCGGCCTACGTCGAGACCTGGATGAACGCCGGCGGCCGCGAGCTGCTGGACGAACTGGAGATGGCGCCGACCGTCGCGGACATCCGCTCCGGAGCCGTCACGCCTCCGTAACCGGATTCTTCCGACCGGTTTGCTGAAAGGGGCGCCTGCGGGCGCCCCTTTCAATGGGAGCGCTATCCCTTCAGCGATCCCAGCATGACCCCCTTGACGAAGTACTTCTGGATGAAGGGATAGAACAGGATGATCGGGCCGATGGTGATCAGCACCGTGGCGGCCTTGATCGACTCCGGCGGGATGCGCGCCAGCCCCAGCTCGCCCAGGTCCTCCAGCATGCGCGCCATGAAGTTCTCCACCTGGTCGATCAGCGCCTCCCGGTTGAGGATCTCGCGCACCATCATCTGCAGCACCTGCAGGTTTTTCTTGGACGCGAAGATCATCGCCTGGAACCACTCGTTCCAGTAGCTGACCGCGTTCCACAGGGCGAGCACGGCGATCACGGGCTTGGACAGGGGAATCATGATCCGGAACAGCACCCGCCAGTAGCCGGCGCCGTCGATCACGGCCGAGTCCTCCATCGCCTGGTCGATGGTCATCAGAAAGTTGCGGGCGATGATGATGTGGAAGACCTGGATCGCCAGCGGCAGAATCAGCACCAAGCGGGTGTTGATCAGCCCCAGGTTCTTGATCAGCAGGTAGAAGGGGATCAGGCCGCCGGAGAAGAACAGGGTCATCAGATAGACCGCGGTGATGGACGCGCGGAACGGCAGGTTGCGCTTGGACAGCGCGTAGGCGCCGGTGAGGGTCACCAGCAGCGTGGCCAGGGTCCCGATTACCGTGCGGAAGATCGTGTTGAAGTAGGCAAGGCCGACGCTCTCCTCCTGGAACACGTAGGACCACGCCTCCAGCCGCCAGTCGTTGATCCAGACGTGCAGGCCCAGGCGATAGAGGTCCTCGGGCGGCGAGAAGGCCTGCAGGATGATGGTCCAGAACGGATAGATGAAGGTGAGAGACAGGACGAACAAGAGTGCCGCGTTGGCGGCGTCGAACAGCCGGCTGCCGACCGATTCCCTGCCTCTGACGACCGCCATCGGTGTCCCCCTCTACCAGAGCCCGAATTCGCTGCGGCGTCTGACCGCCTCGTTGACCGCGAGCACGATGAACAGGCCGGCCACGTTGCGGAACAGGCCGACGGCCGCCGCATACTCGTACTGGGCGCCGCGGATGCCGGAACGAAAGATGTAGGTGTCGATCACGTCGGCGACGGGATACACCAGCTCGTTGTACAGGTTGAAGATCTGGTCGAAGCCCTCGTCCAGCACCTTGGAGACCTGCAGCAGCAGCAGGATGACGATCACCGGCACCATCGCCGGTATGGTGATGCGCACCGCCTTGGCGAAGCGGCCGGCGCCGTCGATCTCGGCGCTCTCGTACAGCTCGGGGTCCACCGAGGACAGCGCGGCCAGAAACACGATCGTCCCCCAGCCGACGCTCTGCCACATGCCGGTCACGACCAGCAGCCCGCGAAAGGTGGGGACGTTGGTCAGCCACGGGATCGGCTCCAGCCCCACCAGGGTGAACAGGTAGCCGATGATGCCGCGCTGTGGGGAGAGCACCTCCCGGAAGATGCCGCCTAGCACCACCCACGACATGAAGTGCGGCAGGTAGCTGATCGACTGCACCGTCCGCTTGTAGGCGGCGCTGCGCACCTCGTTGAGCAGGAGCGCAAGGATCACCGGCGCCGGGAAGGCGAAGACGATACGCAGCACGCTCAGCCAGAAGGTGTTCCACACCACGCGGGGGAAGAACGGGTCGGTGATGAGCCGCCTGAAGTGGGCGAAGTCGTTCCACGGGCTGCCCAGGATGCCCTTGGTGACGTTGTAGTCCTTGAAGGCTATCAGCGCGCCGTAGATCGGCACGTACTTGAGCAGGATCAGCAGCCCCAGGGAGAGCGACAGCAGCACGTAGAACGAGCGCATCCGCAGGAACCGGCGCAGGGTCTGCCGGCGCAGGATGACCTTGTAGCGCCTAGCCAGGTCCTCCTGGGTTTCGGCCGGCGCGATGAAGCTCATGGGGAGGCGACGGCGGCGCGCTTCGCGCGGTCCCCGTCGGTGAGGAAGGGCTCCAGCGCCGCGGCCAGGGCGTGCACGGACTCTTCGACGGTGGCGCCGCCGGTGTCGATCTCCAGCTTGTTGGCGATCTTCGATGCCGCGAAGGCGGCGGCGAAGCGGTCGAGGACCAGCTCGACGTCGGTTTCCGGCACGACCGGCCGCGTGTGCGGGCGCTCGCGCATCCGCCGCCGGATCACGTCCGGGCCGGCCTTGACATGCACGAGCACGGTCTCCGGCGCCAGGGCGACGATCCGCCCCTCGATCGCCGGCGCGTGCTTGCCGGCACGGTCCCCGGCCTCTCCGGGGCCGCCGTAGCCGTAGTACAGATCGGCGTAGATGGTGTCCTCAATGTAGAAGCCGACGATGAGCAGGTCGTCGGGCTCCCCGTGCTCGGCCACGGTGTGGTAGTAGAGGTTGTGGCGCTGCCACGCCTCCTTCTGCCGGGTGGAGAGGGCCAGGTAGAGGTCAGCCTCCTCCTCGGTGATCTCGTCCGGGTAGTGGGTGACCGTGTACGGGATCTTCCAGTGGTCGTGGATGGAGCCCAGGTCGATGCCCAAGTGGGCGCGGGCATGCTCGTGGAAGGCTATGGCCAGGGTCGTGGTGCCCGCGTACTCGCACCCGATCAGAATCAGCTTCATGGCGTTCGCCTCACCGGGGAGCCCGTGCAGCATACCCGTTGATCGCCGCGGACGCACCCGGAGCACAACGCTGCTGCGTCATGGATTGTCGATCGTGACGCGGATAACGACGTCGTGGTGGAACGGCTCCAGGTGGATGCGGGTGGCCGGTCCCCCCTGCAGGCGCGCCAGCGGCACGGATCGCCCGGTGGTCGGGTCGAACTTGGTCACGGCGAGCGTTGCCTCCGGCAGATCCAGCAGCAGCGCTCCGCCGATGGCCGTCCCGGCCTCGTCTGAATCTTCGGCCGGGGGCTGGTCCTCCAGGTCGCGGACGCCGCGGTATTCGCGCGCGTCGGCGACGTACACGGAGTAGTCCGCTCCGGGGACGCCGAACACCACCGCGACCGTGTGCGACGGCGCGGAACACAGCGCCTCCGTAAGGGGCCGGCTGCGGACCAGGTCCAGGCCGTGCACGTAGGCAGACAGGTGCCGGAACCACGACCGCAGGTGCTCCTGCGCGTCCGGCGTGCCCTCCTCCAGGAACGGCTGGATGGAGAAGTCGATCACGTCGTAGTGGGCGCCGCAGAGGAGGGATACCCAGGCGCGCTTGCGGTGCACGGTCCAGCCGTCAGGGTCGCGGTACTGGCTGGCGACGTTGTCCTCGTCGTGATTGAGCGGCTTGGACTCGGTGTGCGCGGCCAGGGTCATGTCCCGGAACGCCTGCAGCCGGAGCTGCTTGCTCATGAAGTCGCCCAGGTGATGGTCGGCGCCGCGCAGCCGCGTGCCCGGCAGCGGATGGACGTTGACCACGTCGTAGTCCATCGCGTCGTAGCTGCGGTCGAGGGTCTGCCGGAACGGTTTGTCCACGAACGCCTCCTGGCCGGCGATCAGGTGCCGGTCGGCGCCGGCGTGGTCGGCGTCGCGCACCGCCGCGATCAGATGGTCCAACCACTCGTTGACCTCGTCCACCAGCGGCCCCTCGGTGGGCACCGCGCGGCCGCCCGGCTCGTTGCAGATCTCGTAGATGACGTTGTCGTAGCCGCGAGTCTCGAAGACGATGCGGCGCACGTGCGCGCGCTGACGCTCGAACAGCGCAGGGTGTCGGATGCTCAGGTACTCGGGGGAGGGGCAGGCCGGCAGCCCGTTGACGTTGTTGTCGGCGTGCAGGGGGTTCAGCCGCCAGACCGGGTCGCCGTAGGTGTTTGAGAGCAGCACCACCTCGACCACCACGCCCAGCTCGTCCGCCAGGCCGATGAAGCCGTGCAGGCGCTCGTAGAACTCGGGATCGTCGCGGTCCAGGTCGAAGCGAGGCTCGCCGTCCAGCGCGAAGCCGGGACCGGTGCGCGCGTACGGGGCCACGTAGTCGGGGCTGGCCGGTTTGCAGGTCGAGGCCGGGTTGATCGGCGTCTGCAGCTCTCGAAACAGCATGAACAGCCTCGTCAGGGTCATGCCGTTGGCGGCGGCGTCGCGCAGGTAGCGCTCGAACCGGAACGGCCGGTTGAGCACCGCGCCGTAGTGCTCGGTCGCGGTCAGCAGGACCAGCGGGCGGCCGCGGTATTCGAACAGCCTGGGGTTCTCGGGATGGATGCGAACGGGTGCCATGGCAGCCAGTGTAGCGCTGGCGTCCGTGCACGGCGCGGGCGCCTGGGGTTCATACTTGTCCCGTGGGTCGTCCGACAGTGGTCAGCATGCAGAACGCCGGCGTCAAGCGCGTGGTGAGGTTGCGCCGCAGGCGGGCGCGCGATCGCGAGCGGGCGTTCCTGATCGAGGGCTACCGGGAGTTGTTGCGCGCCGTGGAGGCGCGGCTGCCGCTGGAAACGGTCTATCACTGTCCCGCGTTCTACCTGGGCGGCAACGAGCCGGCACTGCTGGACCGCGCCCGCGGGGACTGCGGCGCCGAGCTGGTCCCGGCCGACGATGAGGTGTTCGCCAAGCTCTCGTACCGCGACCGGCCCGACGGCCTGCTGGCGGTGGCGCCGATTCCGGACTGGACGATCGACGGACTGCCGGAACCGCCGGCCGACCCGCTCTACGTGGTCGCCACCGCGATCGAGAAGCCGGGCAACTTGGGCACCCTGCTGCGCACCGCCGACGCGGTGGGCGCCGTTGCGCTGATCGTCTGCGACCCGGTCACCGACCTGTTCAACCCCAACGTCGTGCGCGCGAGCGTCGGCACGCTGTTCACGGTGCCGGCGGCGCAGGCCGGGGCGGAGGCCACGCGGCGCTGGCTGGCCGCGCGCGGGGTGCGCACGGTCGTCACCACGCCGGCCGCCGAGCGCTGCTACACCGACCACGACCTGACCGGGCCGGTCGCCGTGGTGCTGGGCAACGAGCAGTTCGGGCTGGATCAGGGGTGGCTTCGCGGGGCCGACGCGGCCGTGTCGATCCCGATGCTGGGCCACGCCGACTCCGTCAACGTCGCCATGGCGGGAGCGGCGCTGCTGTTCGAGGCGCTGCGCCAGCGCCGTCAGGCGGCGGCCACATCAGGCATCAGCGGACCGATGAGCTAAGCTACCTGCGCCATGGCGAGCGACCGACCCAACATCGTCCTGATCCTGACCGACCAGCACCGCGGCGACGCCTTGGGCATCGAGGGCCACCCGGTGCTGCAGACCCCCAACCTGGACTGGATTGCCGCCACGGGCGCGCGCTTCAGCCGCGCCTATGCCGAGTGCCCGAGCTGCGTGCCGGCGCGCCGCACCATGATGAGCGGCACGGCGCCGGCGGCGAACGGCGCGGTGGGCATGGGGCCGGACCCCGACTGGGCGCCGCCCCACCTGCTGGCCGGCGAGCTGACCGCCGCCGGCTACCAGACCGAGATGATCGGCAAGAGCCACGTGCGCGGCCGCGGTTCGAGCCGCTGGCGCTACGGGTTCGAGCACGTGCAGATCGCCGACAGCAGCAACAACGGCGACTACGCCGAGTGGCTGGCCGACCGCGGCGTTCGCGACCAGCACGCCGGCTACGCGCACGGGGTGGCCTCCAACGCCTGGGTGGGCCGGCCGCACCACCTGCCCGAGGAGCTGCTGCACACCTTCTGGGTGGTCGACCGCGCCATCCACTTCCTGGAGCACCGCGACGACGCGCAGCCGTTCTTCCTCAACCTGTCGTTCATCGACCCGCACCCGCCGTTCACGCCGCCGCGCCACTACTACGACCGCTATATCGACCGCGACCTGCCGGAGCCCCCGGTGGGCGACTGGGCGCTCGACATGCCGGGCGGCCCGGTCCCGCGCAAGGGCGTCGATCCCAACGCCTGGTACATCGACCTGGACGAGCACGACCGCCGCTGCAGCCAGGCGGCCTACTACGGGATGATCAACTTCATCGACGACCAGATCGGCCGGCTGCTGCAGGTGATGAAGGCGGAGCTGGCCGACACGGTGTTCCTGTTCACCGCCGACCACGGCGAGATGCTCGGCGACCACCACATGTTCCGCAAGTGCTGGCCATACGAGGGCTCGGCGCGCGTGCCGTTCCTGGTCAGCGGCCCGCAGCGCGATCCGCTCTGCTCCGGCATCGTGTCGCAGGCGGCGGTCGGGCTGCAGGACCTGATGCCGACGATCCTGGACATCGCCGGCACGCCGGTCCCGGACTCGGTGACCGGCAGGAGCCTGCTGCCGGTCATGCGCGGCGAGGAGCAGACGGTGCGCGAGTATCTGCACGGCGAGCACGCCGGTCAGTACGCCTACGACCTGGGCCAGCACTACCTGACCGACGGCCACCGCAAGTACGTCTGGTACTCGCAGACCGGCCGGGAGCAGCTCTTCGACCTGGACGAGGACCCGGCGGAGCTGCACAACCTGGCGCCCGCCGGCGGCGCGGAGCTGCATCGGTGGCGATCGCGACTGGTCGACGTGCTGCGCGACCGCCCCGAGGGGTTCGTCCGCGACGGCGAGCTCGTCACCGGCCGCCCGCACGACCTGTTCATCCCCGGCTACGACCCCACGAAGCTGTATCCGTACCTCTGAGCAGCGGATGGCAAAGGACGAGAAGCCGACGAGTGACCATCGGGCTCGGCTCGGCTCGGCGCTGGAGCGGCTCGCCACCGGCCGCTTCGTGATCACCGTCGAGCAGACGCAGGCCAGCCAGGCGCGATCCTACCGGCGCTTGCTGGACAAGGGGCTGGTCGACGCGGTGACGCTGCCGGACCTGCCGCTGGTCGGCCGCTTCCGCGACCTGCTGGCGCGCC
The DNA here is from genome assembly GCA_965208175.1 of Spirochaetia bacterium. Lineage (GTDB taxonomy): Bacteria > Spirochaetota > Spirochaetia > SZUA-6 > Bin103 > CATQHW01. Next base: position 993,651 of record CBDBOG010000004.1, read on the forward strand.
GCAAGCCGGCCGCGCGCGGTCCGCGCGAGCCGCTGGAGCGGCGCATCGCCGGGGCGCTGGCGAAGAGCGCCGAGCCGGTGTTCACGGTGTCGGCCAGCCTGCGGACCGCCGGCATGGTGGCGCGGCGGGTGGCGGCGGCGCGCGCCGGCGGTTCGGTGGCGCTGCTGGTGCTCTCGGGAGGCGGCCTGGTGCGCCGCCTGTTCGGGATCGTGAAGCTCGGCTGGCTGCTGCCGCAGAACTCGTTCCGCATCCTGCGCGCGATCCGGCGTGCGCATCCCGATCAGCCGCTGTGGGCGGTCGAGAACCCGATCCTGCCCGGGCCGGCGGCGCGCGCGCGCCGCATGCAGCGCAAGATCGACGCCGGCGCGCAGGTGATCCTGACGCAGCCGCCGTTCCTGTGGGGCCGGTTCACTCGCTGGCTGGCCGAGGTCGAACGGCTCGGCGTGACCGCGCCGATCGTCTGCGGCGTGCCGGTCATCACCTCGCCGCTGTCGCTGCGCACGTGGCTGTTCCTGGTCGGCTTCACCGGATCGCACGCGGAGACCGATGCCCTGCTCGACCGTCTGCGGAAGGCGGATGCGCGCGGCAAAGCGGCCGAGGAGGGGATGCGCTACACCGTCGAGCTGCTCCGGCGGCTGCGCGCCACTCCCGGCGTGGCCGGCGTGCACATGATGCCGATCTTCGCCTGGCGACGGCTGGAGCGGGTCCTCACGGCAGCCGGTCTTGGACCGGAGGACCGTTTGGTGGCGGACGGGTGCAGTGTGGCCGGCACGGAGTGACGCTTCCCGTTCATCGGAACGGGTCTCGGCGCGATGGCATCACGGCGGACGGTCCGATGACCGGCGTTCCGTCCATAAGCTCGACGTGAGGGCTCTTCAGCCACAGGGCGTAGTGCACGTGTCTTCCCTTGCGGAAAGGAGCTCGTTGTGCCTTGCGTACAAGCTCCGCGCCGACGCGCTCCGGGTCGGAGCGGTCCGACCACTTTACTTCACCGATCAGCAGGTGCCGCCCATCGGTGGACTCGGCCACCACGTCGAACTCTAGCGGAGCACCGCCGATGCCGGGGCCCCACCAGCGGGACGCCGGATTCCAGTCGATGCCGTGAAGTTTGAGGCGGGGGACCGAAGCCCTCGCCAACCACTCCCACACCTCGGCTACGTGGCCGGAAAGGTGTGCCAACACTTCGGTGTGCACCGGCTCGATCAGGTCGTGTTCCAGCCGGGACCGGTTCGGGGCAACGAAGCGGTACCAGAACAACAGGAACGGATCGTCCAGCCGGTACAGGCTGCGCTTGGTCGACCGCGTGCTCTCGCCGAACGGAAGCTCACGGCGCACATAGCCGAGATCGATCAGACGCGCCAGCGGACGGCTCAGGTTCGAGGCCGGCTGGCCGACGCGCCCGCCGATCTCGCTCAGGCGATGGCAACCGGAGCCGATCAGCGTGAGCAGGGAGTTGGCCTGAACCACGCTGCGCATGTCGTCCAGCAGCAGGCGGGGCGGTTCTCCGTGCAGCACGCCGTTGCGATCGAGGATGAGCGCGGCGAGCGCCTCCCCCGTGCTGGGGTAGTCAGCGGCGAGCTCCCAGTTGCGGGGCAACCCTCCCCAGACCGAGTAGGCGATGACGGCTTGCTCCGGTGCGAATCCCAAGGCTTCGGGCAACGCGGCCGGAGGCATCGGCGTGACCTTGATGATCTCCGCAGCGCGGCCGTACAGCGGCGCGGTCTCGTCCAGCACCAGACCGTGCATCATGCGCTGTGAGGAACCGCAGATGACCAACCGCAGAGGCCGCGCATGAGGGGTGTCGACCAGGCGCTGGACGATGCTCGGCAGCGCCGGATCGGCCTGTACCAGATACGGCAGCTCGTCGATCACCAGCCAGGCGTCCGCGGGAACCCGTGCGCACCACGTCTCCAGGAACGCCGCCCAGTCGGGATAGGTGGCCGCCGAGAAGCCGGGCACGAGCCGGTCGGCTTCGACCGCGAGGGCTGCGCGCTGGATGCTGTCGTCGCTGAGGTCGGCCAGATAGTAGGCGTGCCGGCGTTCGCGGAGAGCCTCCTGCAGCAGGCGGGACTTGCCGCAGCGGCGTCGCCCATAGACGACGATCAGCGAGTCGCCCGGCCGTGACAGGGCGCGCCGAAGCCGGGACAGCTCGCGCGTTCGGTTCAGGAACGGAAGACGGATCGGCATAATGATGCTGCACAGACATTATGCCCCACCGGCATAATGTTGTCGAGACTGGTGAAGGAGGTAGCCGCCTCCCCTTATTGGTCGTCCCGGTCGGCGACCTCGTTCACGATGTCATCGAGCGTCGGCGCGTCAAGGCCGGGCCGCTCGATGTCGTCGATGGCGAGAGTCCCGATCTTTGCCCGGCTCGGATCAGCGGATCATAGCATGTGCGTAACGGCAAGAAACAGCGTAAATGAACAGAAATAAACACCTTTCATTAATGTGAATTAGGATTGGAATATATCTCTCTATGTATCCAGTGTTTGCCTCCTTTTTCGAAAACCTTTATGCTCCTCACGAGAGCCGTTGAATACGGATAACATCGCCCAATCGTGGGTGAGGAGGATCGATCATGAACATAGAGGGACGCGAATCGATTATCGAGGAACTGACGAAAGCCTACTGCATGGAGCTGGAGACGGTGACCAATTTCCTGGCCAACTCCATCGTCCTGGACGGCGTCCGCGCGGAAGAGATCAAGAAGTCCCTGGCCGCCGACGTCGACGGGGAGCTGGCGCACGCGCGTGATCTGGGCGAACGGATCAAGCAGCTGGGCGGCACGGTTCCCGGCTCGCTCGCGCTGAGCCTGTCGCAGGACGCGCTGCAGCCCCCCGCCCGGACCACGGACGTCATCGGCGTCATCGAGGGCGTGATCACGGCCGAGAACGCCGCCATCGATCAGTACGACCGGATCATCCGTCAGTGCGAGGGTGTCGATTACGTCACCCAGGACCTGGCGATCAAGCTGATGGCTGACGAGGAGCAGCACCGCACGCTGTTCGAGGGCTTTCTGAAGGAGTACCGGAAGGCAGCCTGACGCGGGGAGTCCGGCGCCCGGAGATTCACCGGGCGCCCAGGCGCTCCAGCTCGTCGTCGATGGTGGCGGCGATCGTCTCGAAGGGGGCCGCGCCGGCCAGCGGGCGACCGTTCACGAACAGCGCGGGTGTCCCCGTCACCCCCGCCGCGGCGGCGGCGCGGATGTCGTCCCGCACCGTCTCGTGGTGGCGGCCGGAGTCGAGGCACGCGTCGAACGCCGCGCGGTCCACACCGATCCGCCCGGCCTTGTCCTTGAGATCGGGCACCGACAGCGTGGTCTGCTCGGCGAACATCAGGTCGTGCATCTCCCAGAACAGCCCCTGCTCGCCGGCGCAGAGCGACGCCTCGGCGGCCTTCTGCGCGTTGGCGTGGATGTTGGCCAGCGGGTAGTGGCGGTAGACCAGCCGCAGCCTGTCCCCGTACTCGCGCTTGGCGCGCTGCAGGGCCGGCTGGACCCTGGCGCAGAACGGGCATTCGAAGTCCGAGAACTCGACGATGGTCACCGGCGCATCCTGCGGTCCGAGGGTTGGGAAGCCGTCTGCGGCGATGTCCACGCGGAAGGGTTCGAGCCTGTAGTCGACGGCGAACCGCTGTTCCAGGACGCCAAGAAACTCCGCCTCGGCCTGTTGCTCTGCCTGCTGCCTGAGGAAGTCGCGGATCTGGCCCGCCACGGCCCCCAGCGCGTACGGGATGCGGCTCTGGTTCTCCTTGTAGAACGCCTCGACCGCGGCGTCCTCGATCGGCGGCACCGACTCGTACACCGACCCGAGGATCGCCTGCACGGTCATGCCGGTGCGGGCGGCCTCCAGGTCGAGCAGGCGCTCATGCACGAGCTGCCGGAGAAACGTCTGCAGCACCTCGGCGTGGCTCCGGTCCGCTTCAACCTGGCAGCGCAGGCGCTCGAGCTCGGTCTCCTCCAGGGAGAACGACGCCATCGTCAGGAGATTGGCGCGTTGCACGGACTCCTCGCCGATGGTCGCTACCACGTCATCCGCCCACGCCATCCCGGCACCCGCGAGCAGGAGGACAACCGACAGGCAGCGGAGGGGGGCTGACGGCCGGGTCACTCGAACGACCTCAGCCGCAGCGCATTGGCGATCACGGACACCGACGACAGGCTCATCGCCACGGCGGCGATGACCGGCGACAGCAGTACGCCGAAGATCGGGTACAGCACACCGGCGGCCACCGGCACGCCGACGGCGTTGTAGACGAAGGCGAAGAACAGGTTCTGGCGGATGTTGCGCATGGTAGCGCGAGCGAGGCGGCGAGCGCGAACGATGCCGTCGAGGTCTCCCTGCACAAGCGTGACTCCGGCGCTCTCGATCGCGACGTCGGTGCCGGTGCCCATGGCGATGCCGACGTCCGCCGCGGCCAGGGCAGGCGCGTCGTTCACGCCGTCGCCGGCCATCGCGACCCTCAGGCCGCGGGCGCGCAGGGAGTCGAGCAGCTCGCCCTTTTCCTCCGGTCCGAGCTCGGCGTGCACCTCGTCGATGCCGATCGTGCGCCCGACCGCCTCGGCGGCGCGCCGGTTGTCGCCGCTCGCCATGACGATCCGCAGCCCGCCGGCGTGCAGCGCGGCGATGGCCCCGGGCGTCGTCTTCTTCACCGAGTCCGCGACCGCGATGACGCCCGCCGGCTCCCCGTCGACGGCCACGAACAGGATGGACTTCCCGGCTGCAGAGAGCGTGTTCGAGACCTGCTCCAGCGGTGCGGGATCGACCCCGGCGTCCCGCATCATCGCCGCGTTGCCGAGCGCGACCTCGTGTCCGCCGACCCGGCCGCGGACCCCCTTGCCGGCGACCGCGGCGAAGCGATCGGGATCGGCGTCGAGGCGCTCGATCCCGCGGTCGGCGGCGCCGGCCACGACGGCGTCCGCCAGCGGATGCTCCGACCCCCGCTCCAGCGCGGCGGCCAGCGCCAGGACCCGGTCGGCCTCGAAATCCGGGGAGGGGACCACGTCGGTCAGCGACGGCCGGCCCGCGGTCAGGGTCCCGGTCTTGTCCACGATCAGCACGTCCACTTCCGCGAGCCGTTCCAGGGCTTCCGCGTCGCGTACGAGCACCCCGGAACGGGCGCCCCGGCCGGTCGCCACCATGATCGACATCGGCGTGGCCAGCCCGAGCGCGCACGGGCAGGCAATGATGAGGACGCTGACCGCCGCGATTACGGCAAAGGACAGCGCCGGCGGGGGTCCGAGCAGCAGCCACGCGACGCATGCGACCGCGGCGACGGCGACGACCACGGGGACCAGCCAGCCGGCGACCCGATCCGCCATCGCCTGGATCGGCGCGCGGCTGCGCCGGGCACGCGCGACCAGATCGATGATGCGGGCGAGCAGGGTGTCGGCGCCGACCCGCTCGGCGCGCATCACGAAGGAGCCGGACCCGTTCAACGTGCCGCCGGTCACCGCGTCCTCGGCCGTCTTCTCTACCGGGATCGGCTCACCCGTGATCATGCTCTCGTCCACGGAGCTGTGGCCGGTGAGGACCACGCCGTCGAGCGGAACGCGCTCACCGGGCCGAACGCGGAGTTGCTCGCCGGGCCGAACCTGTTCCAGGGGCACGTCCTCCTCCCGGCCGTCACGCACGACCCTGGCGCTGGCGGGGGCCAGGTCCAGCAACGCCCGCATGGCGTCTCCGGTGCGCTCGCGCGCCGACAGCTCCAGCACCTGACCGAGCAGGACCAGGACCAGGATGACCGCCGCGGCCTCGAAGTAGACCGGCGGCAGTCCGTGCGCGCCACGGATCGACGGCGGGAACAGCCCCGGCGCCAGCACCGTCACGACGCTGAACAGGTAGGCGGCTCCGGTTCCCAGGGAGATCAGCGTCCACATGTTCGGGCTGCGGTTCCCGACCGACGCCCACCCGCGCTCGAACACGGGGCTCGCCAGCCAGACGACGATCGGCGTTGCCAGGACGAGCTGGAGCCATGAGTGCAGGCGGGCGCCGAGCCACTCCGTCACCGGCACGCCCAGGTGCGGGCCCATCTCCAGCAGGAAGACGACCAGCGCCAGAGGTACGCCGATGCGCAGCCGCCGGCGGAAGTCGACTAGTTCCGGGTTCGGGCCGTCGTCCGCCTGCGGTGCGATCGGCTCCAGCGCCATGCCGCAATGCGGGCAGGTTCCGGGCTCGTTCTGCACCACTTCGGGATGCATGGGGCAGGTGTAGCCGGTGCCGGGCGTCGCCGGTGCCTCCGGTTGCGGCGCGGGCCGGTTGTCCAGCCACTGCTCCGGAGCCTCCGCGAAGCGATGCATGCAGTGCTCGCAGCAGAAGTAGTACCGCTGCCCGGCATGCTCCACCGAGGGGGTGCCCGCCTTCGGATCGACGGTCATGCCGCAGACCGGATCGGTAGTCGTCATGGATTCCCTAGCGTCCACCTTCCAGGAACCGGAAGGTCAAGAGGAACTGGAGACGGAGTGAAGGCTGGCTGAGCCAGGCTCATCGCCCCTTGGTGGCGGTTCTGTAACCCACACGGTCTCAGCGACCAGGGTCTTTGCAAAGCGATCCCCGCGGGCCAGCCGGTCGTGCCAGCCGCGCTCGGTGAAGACCGTGACCTCTGCCGGTACGGGAAGATCCTCTGTCCTGCCGTGCCAGCTCGCGTCGCCGTCAACCAGCACCAACAGGTCGAGATCGCTGCCGACGCCCCAGTCGCCCCGCGCGTAGGAGCCGAAGTAGCCGACGGCGCGCACATCCGGTGACTGGCGGCAGGTGTGTGCGGTCCAGGCGACGACGGCGGCATGAACCTGGTCGGCGTCAGGCCAGCGCAGTACGGACGAACTCAACGATCTGGTTGGCATGCTCGATTGCCTCCGCGCTCTGTCGGGGGCCGTAGTGTTCAAAGGGTGGCCCCTCAGCGTGTCCGTTCGGGTACCGGGTCGGGACGTAGTAGTTGTCCAGCACGCGTGCCCGCTCCACCAGGTCCTCCGCTGGCGAATCGGGGAGATCGGCCAGCAGCCGTGTCAGGACGTGCCCCCACGCCTCCTGGCCACGAGCCAGGTGCAGCGCCTTCACCGCGAGCTCTGCGGCCTGGTGGGCGGCGAAGCACGCCCACTCGTGGCGCTGCTCCGTCTGAGAGGCCACCGCCTGGGCCAAGTTGCGCTCAGACTGTGCGAGCCAGTCGCGGGCTCTGTTTGGCACGCCTACACTGTACTGTCCGGCAGGAGCGTCGGCGAGGCATCTCCTCGTGAATCCACTCGATAGGAGAGCAGCCTGGCCGACTCCGGCTGCAGCGCGACCGACAGCCCGCGGGTCAGCTGCTCACCTGTCAGGCTCTCCCCTACGCCGGAGCCCTCGTCTGTCACCCGGTAGCGGGCCGCCGGGTCCACGGCCTGCAGGGGAATGCGCTGCTCGCGCGTTTCCCCCGCGACACGAAAGGCGAAGACGATGCCCTCATGGGATCCCGCGGCAAACTGCATCACGTTCCAGTCTGCCTCCGATTGGGGCTGGGGCAGCGGCCGGTAGTAGTCGAGCATCAACAGGTGGCGCACCCGCTTGTAGACGTCGATCCAATGGCGCGCGCGTTCCCTGGCCGCGGCCGGCCATTCGGAAATCGTGCCGTGCAGGAAGAGCTCGCCCGCCATGCGGCTCAGAAACGAGAGATCGGTGAGCTTCGCGTCGGGGTGGAGCGCCATGACGGGCCGGCCGCGCAGGCCCTTGCTCGGCGGCCACCCCAGGGAGCTGCCAAGGTAGTTGGCGGGGAAGAACGCATTACCGCCGGCCTGCATCGCGTGGTAGAGGTGGGGATGGGCGTTGCTGTCGCTGCACCAGCAGGCGTGGTGTCGCCGCATGGTGCCGAAGTCCAGACGCTGGCCGCCTCCGGCGCAGCACTCCAGCATCAGCGTGGGGTGCCGCTCCGCAAGCGTCTCCCAGACCCGGTAGAGCCCCGCGAGGTGGGCGAACTTCACCTTGAACGTCGGGTCCACCCTCTGGAAGATGGGGTGCCCGTCCATGTTGTAGTCCCAGCGGAGGTAGCGCACGTGGTAGCGCTCGATGAGGCCGCTCAGGAGCTCCAGGTAGTGGTCGCAGGCCTCCGGGAGACTGAAGTTGTAGAGCCGGCGGTGCGGGGTCCAGGCGCTCCCGAGCTCCGGCTCATAGAAGAACTCGGGGTGCTCTCGCAGGATCCAGGTGCCGGGCTCGGCCTCCGCGTCGATGAACAGCCCGAAGCGCATGCCCTGCTCCTCGACCCGGTCGACCACCCGCTCCAACCCGTCGGGAAACTTGGCGGGGTCGGGGTACCAGTTGCCGCATCCACCGGGGAACCGGCCCTCGTACCAGGCGTCATCGACGATGAACACCTCGACGCCCAGCTCCGCGGCGGTGTCGATCTGCGGGTAGATGTCGCGGTCCGTGTACGGCGCCTGGATGCCGGGCCAGATGGTGTAGGCCACCGGCGGCACCACCTGGCGTCCTTCGTAGCGTGGAGTGAGGTGCTGCCTGATGTAGCCGCGGCTCCGGTTGGTCGCCTGCTCGAACCCCCCGTCGAAGAAGATCACGTGGGCCGGCGGCAGCTCGAGCGATTCGCCGGGCGCGAGCACCAGGTCGCTCACCGCCGGTCCCGCCTCGGCAACCAGGACCTGGGCATCCGGCTCGTAGCGGACGCTCATCGTCCAGCCGGCGGACCACTCCAGCCCGATGATGAAGCCCGTGCCATCCGGCTCGATGCCGGGGCTGACGAAGACGATGGGCAGGTCCTTGGCGGACGATTGATCGCCCTCCGCCGACAGCTCGACACCGTGGCGTGAGTGGGGGAACTGCAGGAGGTCCCATCGCGTCCAGTAGGCGCCGCGTGGCGGATAGCCGCAGCCGGGGTCGCCGCCGCCGGCGGAGCTCATCACGCGCGGTGGGGTGCGGATGTCGCCGATCGACAGCAGCAGCGGGGAGAGGGCGGTGACCGGCTGGAGAGCGGCGGCACCGATGTTTGTGAGCGTCGTTTGATAGACGGCGAAGCGGGCCCCAGGCTCGACGCGAACGCGCACGGCCGCTTCGAGCCCGCGATCCGACGCGAGCCTGAGCAGCGTACGATCGCCGGCCCCGCCGGTCTCCTCGAGTGGGCGCCAGGAGAGGAGGCGCCCTGCGACCCTCGCGCCGAAGCCCGGTCCGTCGCGCAGCCTGTCAGCCAGATCTCCCGGTGCCGCGCGCCGCAGGAGGTCGACCACGGTCCGGGTCGGCTCGGTCATGGTGCAGCAGACTCTACGACCCACGCGTGCCACCCGTAAATCGGTCGCGGGCGCTCATCTCGCAGGGGGTTGACCTTCCAGTTACTGGAATGTCTTCTATAGGTTCCGGAGGGTGCAGTCGTGAACATCGGCGAAGTCGCGGAGGCGTGCGGTCTGCCCGCCAAGACGATCCGGTACTACGAGGAGATCGGTCTGGTCACCCCGGACCGGAAGGCGAACGGCTACCGCGACTTTCCGGAAGCGGAAGGCCACAAGCTCGCCTTCGTGGCGCGCGCCCGCTCGCTCGGCTTCTCGATCGGGGACTGCCGCGCGTTGCTGGCGCTGTACGACGACCCCCACCGCGCCAGCGGCGACGTCAGGGAGATCGCGCGGAGCCATGTCCGCGGCATCGACCGCAAGATCGCGGAGCTCCAGGGCCTGCGCGACACGCTCAACCACTTGGTGGAGCGCTGCCAGGGGGATGGACGTCCGGAGTGCCCGATCCTGGACGACCTGGCGAGCGCGCCGGGGACCGGGCGGTGAAGCGGGGCCGGGACGCCGGCAAGCGGGACGGGAACAGGAAGCGGCCGCTGGTCCTGGCCGGCGCCCTGGTGGTGCTGATCGGTGCCGGGGCGGGCGCGTTCGTGCTCTTCTGGCCCGAGCGCGATCCGTCGCCGACCGCGGCGGGAGCCCTGTTCCGTCCCGACGATCGCCGGGTCGTCGAAGAGGGCAGGTACATCTATCGCGTCGCCTGCGCGCAGTGTCATGGCGTCAACCTGGAGGGACAGCCGAACTGGCAGCAGCGGGGCGCCGACGGACTGATGCCGGCCCCTCCTCACGACGCCACCGGGCATACCTGGCACCACCCCGATCAGGCGCTGTTCGAGATGACCAAGTACGGCATGCAGCGGTTCGCCGGGCCCTCCTACCGGTCCGCGATGCCCGCCTATCAGAAGACTCTGACCGACGACGAGATCATCGCCGCCATGTCGTACATCAAGAGCCGGTGGCCGGCCTCGATCCGCAGACAGCACGACATGATCAACGCCAGGAATGCGGCGCAGTCCAGTCTGCACCGATGGGACGCGCTGATCGCGCTGGCCGCACGGGCCGACGGGTAGCGCCCTCGCAGGCACGCGCCTCCGCCGCACGCGTCGCCATTGGTCGCGGGACGAACTGCGGATGACACCGGCACGGGTGGACGGGCTGGCGCGGGTCGAACGAGGGCTGAACGCCCGCGCAGCCGAGGTGCGGGCCGGTCGGGCCGCCCTGCGCCGCGCCTGTCGGGCGGCCGGCATCCGCGAGCCGCGCTCGCTGTGGGTGGCATCCGGCGCCGGCGGGCGGTTGCGGCCGGCGGTGGCGCTGCGCGAGTACCTGCCGGAGCGGCAGCGCGAGGTGGTGGTCGACCTGTCACAGGCCGGGCCGGCTCACGAGCTGGATGCGGAGTTCCGGCCGCTGCTGACCGGAGCGATCACCGGCGAGGGAGACGGCGACCTTCCGATCGGGGGCTTCACCCCGTATCGGCGCAGCCCGATCTGGGGGTTGAACCGCGCTTTCTGGGAGCATGCCGGCCGCTACATGGCGGCCGGCGGAGGCGACTACCGCGATGCCGTGGGCGGGTCTCCCGATCTGATCCGGCCGCTGGTGCGCGAGCGGGCCGAGCGCTTCTGTTCGGCGCTGCGGCAGGTGCGTGACGGCCGGGAGTCGGGCGCGCGCCCGGAACTGGCGTATCTGAGCATCGGCGCCTCCGGGGCGGAGGGGCCGTGCCTGTTCGTGGAGGAGCTGAGCCGCGCCGCGGCGTCCCGGCGGGTCGGGCTGGACGAGCTGTGCTACTTGGTGGCGGACCTGTCGCCGGAGGTGCTGGGCGCGGTCCGTGCGGCGCTCGGGGACAGACATGGCGCGCTTCGGATCGGCTATCTGCAACTCGATCTGCGTTCGCCGGCGCCGGCACTCGCCTCGTGGCGGGGCCGGATACTGCACGCCCACGTCGGCAACCTGTTCGACAACCTGCCGGCCGACCATGTCGAGTGGCGTGGCGGTCGCCGCTACCTGGTGGAGGGGTTGCTCCATCTCCCGGCAGCCGAGGCCCGTGCTCTCGCCGGTCGGTACGGTATCGGCGGCGGGCTGCTGCGCGAGGTGCTCCACGGCCCTTCCGCCTCCCTGCCCGAGCGCCTGCATGCCATCGTGGGAGAGGAACATGCCTGTCGTCTCTGGCAGGACCTCTACCGCGGATTGCGCATGGGCGAGCGGCTGGTCCCGCCTCCGACGGATGCCGTGCCCGACAGCCTGCTCCAGTGCCCGCCCGACGGCCGGATGGCGCTGTCCGGGGACGCGATCGACAGCGCACTGACCCTGCTGGGACTGTTGCACGAGCGCGGCATGCTGGAGATCGTCGACATCATGGTGGCCGACGCGCGGCAGTATGCCGGCCGGTTTCGGACGACCGCGAAGTACGACGGCTCGGCCGTCGAGTGGTTCAACGCCGCCCTGTTCGAAGCGCGTGTGCGCGCAGAGATGCCGGGCTGCGCGGTCGGCTACCGGCCGCTGGCGAAGTTCGGGAAGCCGCGGATGACCTGCATGGAGGTCATCCGCGGAACGATAGGGGGGCGTCCCGACTGGCGCGGCGCCTGGTGAGAACCTCCAATACGAACGCAACATAAGGGTGGCCGGTTCTCCGGGAAACGGGGATCGTGAGCTTGACAGAACATGAGCGCGGGTTGCACATTTGCTCCGTCGGCGCGCTGCTGAGCGCATCGGCTAATTCTTTCTGTCTCCTTCGTCTAGCGGTTAGGACACCGGGTTTTCATCCCGGCAACAGGGGTTCGACTCCCCTAGGAGATAAGTTGCAACGGCGCGAGTCCGGACAGCGGGGCGGAACGGCCCCGGACGATGCCATCGCCTCCCGGTTCGACCATGTCCGCGGGCTCGCGGTGCATCTGGTCGGCATTGCCGGACAGGGAATGGCGGCGCTCGCCGAAGTGCTGCAGGCGCGTGGCGCCGTCGTCACCGGTTCCGACGTCGACGAACCGTTCTTCACCACCCCGGTCCTGGAGCGGATCGGCGTGCCGGTGCTCCCGTTCGACCCCGGCAACGTGCGCGGTGCCGACCTCGTCGTCTACTCGGCAGCCTACGACCCCGACCGCCACCCGGAGCTGCGCGCGGCTCGGGACGCCGGCCTGCCGCTCGCCAACTATCCGCAGGCGCTGGGCGCGCTTTCCGCTCAATGCGAAGCCGTCGCGGTGTGCGGCACGCACGGCAAGACCACGATCACGGCGATGCTGGGGACCCTGCTGGACGGCCTGGAGCTGCCGGCGACGGTGCTGGTGGGCAGCCCGGTTGCAAGCTTCGGCGACCGCAGCACGCTCAACCGGGGCACCGAGCTCCTGGCGGCCGAGACCTGTGAGTACCGGCGCCACTTCCTTCACTACCACCCCGACCGCATCGTGCTCTCCGGCGTCGAGTGGGAGCACGTGGACTACTTCGCCGACTACCACGACACGGTGGCGGCGTTCGTGGAGTTGTGCCGGCGGCTTCCGCCCGGCGGTGAGCTGGTCTACGACGCCGACGACGCCGGCGCGGCCACGGTCGCGGCGGCCGTCGCCGGTGAGCGCGCCGACGTGGTGCGCACCCCGGTGGGACGCACGGCTCCGGGCGCCTTCCGAATGGACGGCGTCACCCTGGCAGCGGGCCGGACCGTGTTCAGGCTCGCCGCGGTACCTGGAGAGCTCACCCTGCGCGTGCCGGGCGCCCACTCCGCCAAGGACGCCGCCCTGGCCGTCGCGGCGGCGACCTCCCTGCACCGCCGTCACCGCGGCGGCTCGCCCGAGCCGGCTTCCGTGGCGCGCGCGTTGTCCCGGTTCTCCGGGACGCGTCGGCGCAGCGAGGTGGTCGGCGAGGCAGGCGGCGTCACCTTCGTGGAGGACTACGGGCACCACCCGACCGAGATCCGCGTGACCCTGAGCGGGTTGCGGCGCTTCTTCGGGGACCGGCCGCTGGTCGTCGACTTCATGCCGCACACCTACTCCCGTACCGGCCGGCTGCTCGAGGAATTCGCCACTGTTTTCGGCGACGCCGAGCGGGTCATACTCCACGACATCTATGCATCGGCCCGCGAACGCAACGACTCCGGCGTCACCGGTGAGGATCTGTTTCGGGCGGTCAGCCGCCGCCATCCGTCCGTCGCGTACACGCCGGGCGTTGACGACGGCGATGCCGTGCAGCTCGCGCAGCGTTCCGTGGGGCCCGGAGATGTGTTCGTGACCATGGGAGCGGGCGACAACTGGAAGCTCGGCGCACGTCTGCGCGAACGGCTCCTGTGGGCAGACCGAACGCGATGAAGAGCATGACCGGCTTCGGGCGTGCGGAGCGGCACGTGCACGGCGTCGACGTCACCGCCGAGGCTCGCAGCTACAACAACCGGTTTCTCGACGTGAGCGTGTCGGTGCCGAAGGAGCTGGGCGCCGCGGAGTCGGCGCTGCGGGCGCTGGTCTCCGGCCGGATGTCGCGCGGGCGCGTGGAGCTGCAGATCCGCGTGACCGGGGCGGCAGCCCGGCCGCGGGTGAGCACCGAGGGGGCGAGCGCGGCCGCCGAGCTGCTCCGCTCGATCGCGCGCGCGGCCGGCGCACCCGAGGAGATAACCGTACGGGACATTCTGGAAGCCGACCGCCGGCTTGGCCTGGGAGTGGTAGACGCAGAATCCGACGGGAGCGGACCGGACCCGGAGACTCATGCCGGCGTGCTGGAGGCCGCGCAGTGCTGTCTGGAACGCCTGGACGCCGAACGCGACCGGGAGGGAGCGGAGCTGGAGGCCGATCTGTCCACATGCCTGGACCGGGTGGAGGAGGAGACGGCAGCCCTCTCCGGTTTGGCGGCGGAGTGGCAGGAACGGTTGGAGCGGGACGTGCAGACGCGCATGGAACGGCTGCTGTCCGCCGATGACGTCGCCGACCGGGTAGTGCCGGCGGTCGCGCTGCTGCTGGCTCGTTCCGATGTCGCCGAGGAGCTCAGCCGCCTGCGCGCTCACCTCGCCGGCATGCGCACGGGGATGGCCGCCGCCGAGGGCCCGCACGGCAAGAAGCTCGAGTTCTACTGCCAGGAGTTGCTCCGCGAGACCAACACGATCGGCGCGAAGGCGTCAGCGGCGGAGGTCGACGGGCACGTTCTGACGGTCAAGGAGAATGTCGAGCGCATGCGCGAGCAGTTACGCAATGTCGAATGAGCGGAGCGAATCACACTCGGAGAGTGAGTGCGGTAGTGACCTGGTGATCACGATCTCGGGCAAGTCGGGCTGCGGCAACTCGACCGTCTCCCGCATGGTCGCGGAGCGCCTGGGCCTGCGTCACATAAACTTCACCCTGCGCGACCTGGCACGCGAGCGCGGTGTGAGCTTCGAGCAACTGTGGGAACGCGCCAATTACGACCAGTCGGTCGATCACGACCTTGATCGCAGACTCATGGAACTCGCTGCCGACGGGGGATGCGTGCTCGGCACGCGGCTGGCGATCTGGCTGATCGAGGACCGGGACCTGTCGGTCTACCTGGAGGCGACTCAGCAGACGCGGGCGGCGCGCATCGCGTCTCGGGAAGTCATGTCCTATGGGGCCGCGCTCACCGCCACCGATCAGCGCGATCGCCGCGATCGCAACCGCTATCTGCGACTGTACGACATCGACATCGATGATGCGTCGCAGGCCGACCTGGTCGTGGACACCGAGGAGCTCGACGAACACGCCGTGGTGGGCAAGATCATCGAGGCGCTGCGCGCCCGCAGCCTGCTCGACTGATCCGATGTGCCGGCGCCGGTGATTTGCCGGCGGCGCGCTCGATGGCGTACGCTATGCGGCGATGATTCTGCCTCTTGACCTGTTGATAGCCGACGACTCGAACCGCTACGAGCTGTGCTCGGCGTCCATGCGCCGGGCCAACCAGCTCAGCCTTGCCGCCGACGAGGACGTGGAGGAGAACGGCGGCAAGGTGGTGTCCACCGCCGTCAAGCAGATCCTCACCAAGAAGGTCCGCTACGAGATAGAGCGCACAAACCTGTAGTCGACGCGCAGCCTTCCCGGCCACCTGGCCTCCCGGGCCACTGAGCCTCCTGCGACATGCGCCGGCCGGTGCCGGTGATCTTCGGTCCGACCGCCGTGGGCAAGTCGGCAGCGATCGCTGCGGTGGCGGGGGAGCATGACGAGGTCGTCAGTGCCGATGCCCTGCAGGTGTACCGCCATCTTGACATCGGCACCGCAAAACCGACCCGCGCCGAGCGCGAACGGTTCCGCCACCATCTGATCGACATCGCCGAACCCGACGAGCAGTTCGACGCCGGCCGCTTCGTCCGCTGCGCGGATGCCGCGCTGCGCGACATCGGCGCCCGCGGACGCCGCGCGATCGTCGCCGGCGGGTGCGCGTATTACCTGCGCACCCTGGTGTGCGGACTGCCGGAGTCGCCGCGTGGCGACCCGGACATTCGCGCACGGCTGACGCGGAGGCTGCAGGCGGAGGGCCGAGAGGCGCTGCGAAGTGAACTGCAGGAAGCCGACCCGCAGTCCGCGCGCCGCATCCATGCCAACGACACCTACCGGATCGTGCGCGCGCTGGAGGTGCTGGCCGCCACCGGCCGACCGCTCTCGTCGTTCCGGGTGCCGGTCCGCCCGGCCGATCCCGGCCGCTTCCGGCTGGTCGGGCTGCAGCGCCCGCGCGAGGAGCTGGTGGCTCGGATCGACGCGCGGGTTGAGTCGATGCGAGCCGCCGGCTTCGCCGAGGAGGTGCGCAACCTGTTGGCGCGCGGCTATGCTCCGGATTGTCCAGGTCTACGCGGCATCGGCTACCGGGAGCTCGCGGCCGGTGGAACGGAGATGGCAGACGTGTGGGAGGCGGTCAGGCGGAGCACGAGACGCTACGCAAAGCGCCAGATGACGTTCTTCCGGTCACTGCCCGGCGTGACCTGGATCCACGCTGATGACCACCATGCCCTGCGCGGCTTGATAGGATGAACGGGTTGACTGAGCCATAGCACGGTCGCGGCGGCAGGTGGCACACAAGATCCGTCCACCGGACGTCCTGCACAAAAGATACATAAAGTGTAACTATTCAGCCGTGGCGGACGGTCTGAGGCAGGGAGGGATCATGGGGCGGCCTTCGAAGACGGACCTGAGGGCGTCGAGCACGTTGCCGCCGTTCTTGCGGATCGTGGAGATATAGGCTCTGGTCCGGCAGAAGGCGGCTGCACCTTCAGCGCTGCGGAACGTGCCTGAGATCTTCTGCTGAACTTTCATCATGCGCAGGTCCCGTTCGGCCTGGTTGTTGGTGAACGGTACGCGAAAGTCGTACATGAAGGCGAGCACCGATCGCCAGCGGCCGGCCAACCGGAGCAGGAGATTGCGCGGCTTGCTCTGCTTCTTGCGGCCCCGCTTCTTGGGCGTACCCGGTGGCGCCGGAGGCGGCGGCGGATTGGCGGCCAGCCCAACGTTGATGATCCTGCGGTACTCGGCGGCGAATCGTCGGCGCTCAGGCCGGTACAGCCGCCGGCGTCCCTGCTGCTGCGCACGGTCCACCGCAGCGTTCACGGTCAGCAGCAACTTCTTGAGTTCGCCCGCCCACGGCTGGCGGTACTGTTCCTCGATGAACGTCAGCTCGCGCAGATGATGGGCGTTGCACAGCGCGTGCCCACACTGATAGCGAAAGTAGCTCTGCCAGTGATCGTGCAGCGCGATCCCCGCGAAGTTCGGCAAGATGCCGATGTCCTCACCGGCCTGCTTGCCCCGCTTCGCGTGCTCGGCGTAGTGGGTCAGCCGCTCCGTGCTCGCCACGTGCAGCCACCGCAGGTGGCCGTCGACGCTCATCCCGGTCTCATCGAAGCCGACCACCGGCTGGCCGCCGATCGCTTCACGAATCATCTCGCTGACGCCCGCCAAGCGCTCGGCGCAGGTGGCGTTGATGTTCACCAACGTGCCGACGCTGATCGGGATCGAGAACAGGTCCGCGAACCACTCGGCCGCCCTCTGATACGGCAGCAACCCGTAGTTCTTCAGGTATGCGGCCACCGCTTGCAGCCGCTCGCCGTACTGCACCGGCTGCCGGACCGGCTCAGGGAATGTGGCCACCGCGGTCTTCCCACAGTCCGGGCAGCGTTTGCGCTCGGCGCGGTGCTCGGTGACCTGCGCCGCCAGCGGCGGCACCTCGAACACCTGCCGACGTTCGTAGTCGGCCACCGGCTCGTCGGCCAGCGATCGTCCGCAGCCGCACCGGTCCACCGCGTGCACGGTGACGAGGTCGGGATGCTCACTCTGGCTCAAGGTCGCACCAGGATGGTTCGGCTGACCCCCGTGACGCTTTCCGGTTCGCTGCCGGCGAGAGGCCGTGCGGCTGTGTTGCTTGCGTTCGAAGCTGTCTCGCGACGGCGGTTTGCCGCTGTCGTGGCTGTCCTTCTTCAGTTCCTGGAGTTCCTGCTCCAGCGCCGTGATCCGCTGCTCGTAACGCTCGATGAGAGCCTCGATCAACGCGATGACCGCGTCTCGGCCAGCATCGTAGGCCGCACCTATCTCTTGGCGCGTGAGCTTGAAGCTCGCGTCCATTGCGCCCCTCCCGACCGCGAGAATAGACCAGCAATGCCGAACACGTACAGCGCCCGAGACAACTTACAATCTTCAGGTCGTGGTTACGCTGACCCATGGGCTGCCACTACGCCTGAATAGTTACCATAAAGTAGATATAAATAAAGCAGAATTATACGTATTTATGATTGACACCCGTATGGACGATGGGCTACAAACCCAGCGCGGCGAGGTCTGGCAGGCGCGGCGCGGCATGGCAACGCACGGCTGACGCGGGCTTCGTGAATGAGGATTCCATCAAAGGCACCCTCCCGCTGGGTACGGTTGCGCGAGGATTGTGGCGCAAGGCCGGGCACGGACCCGCGGGCGGGGCGTGGATGGCCGGGGAAGGCCGCCCACAAAGGAGTACATCCGTGAAGCGACTCACACTCACAAAGTGGCTTGTTCTGTCTGCTGTTGCCCTTGGCGTGCTTGGATGCGCGACGATCTTCAACGATACGTCGCCACCAGTATCCATTGGTTCACAACCTGCCGGCGCTGACGTGTACGTTGACGGCAATCTCGTGGGGCGCACGCCAGCAGTGATCAAGCTATCTACGAAGACAAGCCATACGGTTGTGTTTCGGAAGGAAGGCTATGCCGACCGAACGTACCTCCTTCAGACGCATACCGGAGCCCTATGGGTGGTCCTCGACGTTTTGGGAGGACTGCTCCCGATAATCATCGACATCGCAACGGGAGCCTGGCAAGAACTGAATGAGGAGAACATCAACGTCGTTCTTGAGCCGCTTGGGTAACGAACGCCCGGGCATGGGTCGGGAGCCCGAAAGGAACCGGAGCGTGCGGTGGCGTGCCAGCCCGCATGCGCAACCGGGAAGCGCGGCTGTTTGACAGGCCCTCGGCATCCTGCCGATACTCACATCGCCCATGGATACCCCCAACAGGAGCGCTGATGCCTTGCGGTCGTAAACGCAAGCGGCACAAGATCGCTACGCACAAACGAAAGAAGAAGCTGCGCAAGAATCGCCACAAGAAGGGATAAGAGCCCCGCGGCTCCGAGTGCCGTGCTGACAAGGCCGGGACGGGCGCTCGTCCGCTGACCGTTCCATGCGGTTGCTCTGGCACGACACCGACCCGTCAGAGCCGGCAGCGGGTGACGAACGTGTCCTGGATCTGCGCCGCAAGGCGGTGATGGGCGTGATCAATCGCACGCCCGATTCGTTCTTCCCCGCCAGCCGCTACGAATCGGCCGATGCGGCGTGCCGGCACGCCCAGGCGATGGCCGCTCGCGGCGCCGCCATCATCGACGTCGGCGGCGAGTCCACCCGGCCGGGATCCGATCCCGTCTCTGCGGACGACGAATGCCGGCGGGTGCTGCCGGTCATCGAGCGCCTGCGTGCCGCCTGTGACGTCGCAATCTCGATCGACACGCAGAAGCCGATCGTTGCCGAACGCGCCCTCGATGCCGGCGCGGATCTGATCAACGACGTGTCCGCTCTGGCCGACCCGCGCATGCGGTCGCTGGCGGCCGAGCGGGAGGTGCCCGTGGTGCTCATGCACATGCGCGGCACGCCCCGCACCATGCAGTGCGCTCCCCACTACGACGCGGTCATCGAGGAGGTCACGGCCGAGCTGCAGGCCGCGATCGACCGGGCCCTTGCCGCGGGCGTGCGCGAAGACCGGATCATCGTCGATCCCGGCATCGGCTTCGGCAAGCGGGTCCAGGACAACCTGGCGATCCTGCGTGGTATCGGCGCGTTCCGCCGGCTGGGCCGGCCCGTGCTGGTCGGACTGTCTCACAAGTCATTTCTCGGGAGGGTTCTGGGGGACCGGCCGGTTGATGGTCGGCATACCGCGTCGATCGTCGGCGGCTGTCTTGCCCTCGCCGGGGGGGCCGATATCATTCGCGTGCATGACGTGGCTGCCGCCGTCGATACCGTCAGAGTGCTGGAAGCGGTGAACGGAGGGACCCTGCGGTGATCCTGGGGCTGGGAATCGACGTGGTCCATCCGCGGCGCCTGCGTCGCTGGCAGGAGTGGCCCGGCCTGTTCGAGCGCTTCTACCATCCCGATGAACTGGCAGAGTGCCGGAGGAGGGCGGATGGCGGACTGCTGTCGCTGGCGGCGCGGTTCGCGGCCAAGGAAGCGTTCGGCAAAGCGCTGGGTTCCGGCCTGCGCGGCATGGCGCTGCGCGATATCATCGTGACCAACGAGCCCGGCGGCCGGCCCGTGCTGCGCGTGATCGGCACCGCGCGCAGGGCCCTTGCGGCGGCGGGCGGGACGGACGTGATGGTGTCGCTGTCGCACGAAGACGAAGCGGCCATCGCGGTCGTGATCATCCAGGGCAACCCACCGCACGCCGGCGATTGACCGGCCGCATCGCTTGACGCGCACTATTCGAGCAACGGTCTCCTACGACGGGACCGACTTTGCCGGTTGGCAGATCCAGGACAGGCAGCGGACGGTGCAGGGCGTTTTCGAACAGGCCCTCGCCCGCATGCATGGCGGCCGCGTGCCCGTCCGGGCCGCCGGCCGGACCGATGCCGGCGTTCACGCGCTCGGCCAGGTCGTGAGCTTCCGCACCGGGATCGACAGCCTGACACCGGAGGTCCTGCCGCGCGCGCTCAATTCCTACCTTCCCGACGACGTGCGGGTGGTCGACGCGCGGGAAGAGGAGGACGGGTTCGACGCACGGCGCTCGGCGCGGTTGCGGGTGTACCGCTACCAGCTGCTGCCGGGCCGGCAGCTTCCGCACCTGCGGCGGTACACGCTGTGGGTGCGCCGGCCGCTGCGGCTGGAGGCGCTCAACCGGATGGCGTCGGCGGTGGTCGGCGAGCATGACTTCACGACCTTCGCGGCCGCCGGCGCGTCCGGATCGTCGCTGCGGCGGGTCGTACAGGCGTCCTTCTTTGCCGATGGACCTCTGATCGTGTTCCGCATTGCCGCCCAGTCCTTTCTCTGGAAAATGGTGCGCAGCCTGGTGGGGACGATGCTGGCGCTGGAAGCCGAGTGCAGGGAAGACAACGCGGCGCCGCGGGCGCGAGTGACGGAGCTGCTCGCCGCGCCGCGGCGGGAGCGGGTGGGGCAGACCGCGCCGGCCTGGGGGCTGTTCCTTGAACGGGTGTGCTACGCCGGCGATCCGCCGCTGGCCGGCGCGCTGCCGTATGATCGTGAACGGGGTCCCGCCGATGAGTGACGTGACTGCCGAGTACTGGAGACTGCTGCGGCTTGCCGAGGACTACTTCGACGGTCAGACGCGCAGCGAGCGGGAGTACGCGGTCCCCGTGCTCCGATCCCGCACACCGGCGGAAGAGTCGGCTCGGGAGCTTGGCGGCGATACCGCGCCCGCGGATGCTCCGCGGACGCAGCGGGGATCGACCGTGGAGGCGCTGGCTGCCATCGGCGACGAGGTGTCCGGGTGCAGGCGTTGCAGGTTGTCCGAGGGCCGTACCACTACCGTCCCGGGCGAGGGCGTGCCAAACCCGGAGGTGATGGTGATCGGCGAGGGGCCCGGCGCGGCCGAGGACCGCAGCGGCCGGCCGTTCGTGGGGCCGGCCGGCCAGTACCTGGACAGATGGCTGGCCGCGATCGAGCTCGACCGCCGCAGGAACTGCTTCATCGCCAACGTGGTCAAGTGCCGGCCTCCCGGCAACCGCGATCCCGGCCCGGACGAGGTCGCCGCCTGCATGCCGTACCTGGCGCGCCAGATCGACGTGCTGCGTCCGCGGGCGTTGCTCGCCGTGGGCCGGGTGGCCGCCAACCACCTGCTGGGCGTGACCCGCACCCTGGCTGAGCATCGGTCCGGGCGGTACGAGCACCGCGGCCTCCCCCTGTTCGTGACCTACCATCCCAGCGCCGTGCTGCGCGATTCGTCGCTCCGGGCGCCGGTCTGGGAGGACTTGAAGAGGCTGCGCGCCCATCTCGACCAAACGTAGATGCGGGGAGCCTGACCGTGTCCAGGTTCGTGGATCTGGCCTTCAACCTCCCGATCGACAGGAGTTTCACCTACCGGCTGCCCGAGGACGGCGACGGCGCGCCGATCGGCGCCCGCGCCACCGCGCCGTTCGGCGGCCGCACCCTGACCGGATTCGTCGTGGCCGCCCGGGATCGGCCGCCGGCCGGGGTGGAGGTCCGCCCGCTGTCGCGGATCGTCGACGGCGAGCCGCTGGTCGATGGCCGCATGCTGACGCTGGCGCGCTGGATGGCGGACACCTACCTGTGCTCGCTCGGCGAGGCGCTGGCCGCGATCGTCCCCGGCGGCCGGCGCGAGTCGCTGCTGCAGGACGCCGTGCAGCCGGCGGTCGCCCGTTCGCATCGGCTGACGCCGGCGCAGCGGGCTGCGCTCGCCGGCATTCGGCGGCGGGAGACCGGCACCTCCTACCTGTTCGGGGTGACCGGCTCCGGCAAGACGGCGGTGTTCCTGGAGGCGACGCGCAGCACCCTGTCCGAAGGCCGCTCGGTCATCTACCTGGTTCCCGAGATCGGTCTGACCCACCAGGTGGTCGCGGCCTTCACCGCCGCCTTCGGAGACCTGGTCGCCGTGATCCACTCCGGTCTGACGCCGTCGCAGCGGCTCAGCGAGTGGCGGCGGCTGCAGCACGGCCGCGCCCGCATCGCCGTCGGGGCGCGCAGCGCGGTGTTCGCTCCGGTGCGCGAGCTCGGCCTGATCGTCATCGACGAGGAGCATGACGGCTCCTACAAGGCCTCCGCCAGCCCGCGCTATCACGCGCGCCAGGTGGCGGCGCACCGCTGCCGCATGGAGGGGGCTCGCCTGGTGATGGGGAGCGCCACCCCCTCGGCGGAGGCGTTTCTGCGCATGCAGTCCGGTGCGATCGGCCGCTACGACCTCGCGCACCGGGTGGGCGGCGGCGCGCCGCCGCGCATCCACCTCGTGCAGCGCATGCCGAACCGGGGCGTCCTGGGCCCGGAGCTCACCGACGCGTTGCGCCGCGTGCACGCCGAGGGCCGGCAGAGCATTCTGTTCCAGAACCGGCGCGGGTTCTCCCACTTCTTCCATTGCCGCTCCTGCGACTACGCGATGACCTGCGAGCGCTGCTCGGTCACGCTGACCATGCACCGGCCGTCGGGGGCGCTTGTCTGCCACTACTGCGGCTACCGGACCAGGCCGCTGCGCTCGTGCCCGGAATGCCGTTCGCTGGACGTCCGTTACGCCGGTTTCGGGACACAGCGGGTGGAGGTCGAGCTGCGGCGGGTGCTGCCCGATGCGCGGATCGAGCGTGCGGATGCGGACTCCGTTCGCGGCCGTGGCAGATTCGCGGAGCTGCTGGAAGGGCTTCGCAACGGCTCCATCGACGTGCTGGTGGGCACGCAGATGGTCGCCAAGGGGCTGGACCTGCCCGGGGTCAAGCTGGTGGGCGTGGTCGACGCGGATACGTCGCTGCGCCTCCCCGACTTTCGCGCCGCGGAGCGCACCTTCGCGCTGCTGGTGCAGGTGGCCGGCCGCGCCGGCCGGGCCGCCGCCGACGGGGAGGTGTACATCCAGAGCGCGCATCCGGAGGCGGCGCCGATCGCCCATGCGGCCGCCGGGCGCGTCGCGGAGTTCATGGCCGGCGAGCTCGCCGCTCGCCGCGATCAGCGCTTTCCGCCATTCGTGCGCCTGGTCCGCCTGGTCGTGCGGGGCCGGGACGAAGGGAAGGTCGCCGGTGCGATCAATCGGCTGGCGGAGGCGCTGGCTGCGGAGCCTGAGATCGCGGCCGCCGGCGTGGACGTGCTGGGGCCGGCGCCCTGTCCGATCGCCAAGGTGGCGCGCAACCACCGCCACCACCTGCTGGTGCGCGCGCCGGCGATGCGCCCCATCCTGGCCACGGTGCGGCGCCTCGTGGGCGGGCTGCGGCTGGAGCCGGGCGTGCACCTGGAGCTCGATCCGGACCCCGTGGCCGTGCTGTAGAATCGGGGAGGATGCTGGAGTTGGTCACGTACCCTGACCCTCGCCTGAAGGTGCGGTCCGTGCCGACCGACCCGGACGAGGTGCGCGATCTGGTCCGGGCGATGTTCGAGACGATGTACGCCGAGGAAGGGATCGGACTGGCGGCCGTGCAGGTCGGCCGGCCGCTGCGCGTGTTCATCACCAAGGTCCGGGACGACCGCGAGCGCGTCTTCATCAACCCGGAGATCGTCGAGACCTCGATCGAAGAGGACACCGCGGAGGAGGGCTGCCTGAGCATCCCCGACAAGCGTGCCGACGTTACTCGTCCGGTCCGGGTGGGCGTGCAGGCGACCAATCTCAAGGGCCGCACCTTCCGGGTGAACGCCCAGGGGTTGCTGGCGCGGGCGATCCAGCATGAGCTGGACCACCTGAACGGCCGGCTGTTCATCGACCATCTGCAAGAACGGGAGCGTGTGGCGCTGCTCGCCGACTATCCCGGGTCGCCGCGTCCCCAATGAGCGAGCGCATGCCGAGATATATCGAGATCACGTTGCGCAAGCGCGGGATCGGGTGTGTCGCCGCGCTGCTCGACGAGCAGGCGCCGCGCACCTGCCGTGCGGTGTGGGAAGCGCTCCCGCAGGAAGGGGACGTGTATCACGCCAAGTACGCCAGCAATGAGATCTATGCCCTGGTGCCGGCGTTTCCCGCCGAGCCGCCGGGCATCGAAAACGGCAGCATCGTGCCCGCAAAGGGCGACGTGGGCTACTTCCACCTGCCGGCCGGGACGCGCCTGCCGGCCGACGCGCAGCGCAGCCTGGGCGGGCAGGCGGTCGTGGACCTGGCGCTGTTCTACGACCGCAACAACATCCTGCTGTCGCCGAGCGAGGGGTACCTGACGTGCAACGTCTTTGCCACCGTCGTGCGCAATCAGGAGCAGATCACCGTCGCCGGCAACGACATCTGGCGGGCCGGCGCCATCGGTGAACGCCTCTCCTTCCGCCGGCTCGAAGGGGCTGCGCTGGACCGCTGGGGTCTGGCGTGAAGCGTCTCACCATCGCTGGCGTCTGGCCCGACGACGCCTGGGTCGACCGCGACAAGCAGGCGATGTGTGCAGACTTCGCCCGCTACCTGCCGGCGGACGTCGACCTGGTCACCGCCTCGCATCCGGTCTTGCCGGGTCCCAATACCGTGGTCCTCGGCCGCGCGATCGCGGACGGCGGCACCGTCGAGGAGGCGGCGCGGCGCGTGTTGCGCTACCGGCCCGACGGCATCGCCTACTACTGCACCACCATCAGCTTCGTGCGCGGCCCCGGCGGAGACCGGCGTCTTGCCGACGCCATCGCCTCGGCAACCGATCTGCCGGCCACCACGACCAGCACCGCGATGGTCGCCGCGTTGCAGGCCCTCGACGTGCGGCGGATCTCCGTGGCGAGCCCCTACCTGGCGGATGTCGAGGCGATGTTCGTGAGCTTCATCGAGCATCACGGTGTCGCGGTGGTGGCCAGCGAGTCGATGCACCTGCCGGACGATCACTCGATCGTGCCGCCGCAGGCGATGGCGGAGATGGCCATGGCGGCCGACCGGCCGGCAGCCGAGGCCATCTTCATCGGCTGCAGCGGCCAGCGACTGGCGGGACGCCTGGCGCGTATCCAGCAGGATGTCGGCAAGCCGGTGCTGAGCGCCAATCAGGTGACCGGTTGGCACATGCTGCGGATCCTCGGACGCACGGAGCGAATCCCCCGGCTCGGCTCACTGGCGGATGTCTTCCCGGCGCACGCGGCGGAGCCTCTGGCGGCAACGTAGCGGGGTGATCATGCGTGTGCTGTTCGCCGGTACGCCCCGGTTTGCGGTGCCGGCGCTGGTGGCGGTGGCCGAACGGTTCGAGGTCTGCGGCGTGCTCACTGCTCCGGACCGGCCGGTCGGGCGCGGCCGCCGACTGACACCCGCACCGGTCCGGCAGGAGGCCGACCGCCTGGGGCTGCCGGTGATCGCTCCCGAGCGGCTTGATGACGCCGCGACCCATGACCTGTCCGGCCTGCGCGCCGATGTCCTGGCGGTGGCCGCGTACGGCATGATCTTCACTCAGCGGTTTCTCGACCGGTTCCGGCGCGGTGCCGTGAACGTGCATCCGTCGCTGCTGCCCCGGTTTCGCGGCGCGGCGCCGATTCCCGCGGCCATCCTGGCCGGCGACCGGGAGACCGGCGTCACCATTCAGCGAGTGGTACGGCGCCTGGACTCCGGGCCGATCATGGCCACGCGAATCCATCCCCTGGACGGCGCCGAAACCACCGCAGAGCTGACGGAGGCGCTGGCGGAGACGGGCGCCGACCTGCTGGTCGAGGTGCTGGCCGGCCTTGAACGGGGGACGGTCTCGGAGCGGGCACAGGTCGAGGAACAGGCCACCTATTGCGCCAAAGTGGCAGCCGCCGACGGCCGGATCGACTGGAGCGCCCACGACGCGGCCGTGATCGAGCGCATGGTCCGCGCCTACGATCCCTGGCCGCGCGCCCACTGCCGGCTGGGCAAGCGGCGCCTCAATCTGCTGGCCGCGCACCTGAGCGTCGATCTTCCGCCGGGCGTGCCGGGGCAGGTCGCTCGCGTGGATGGCCGCCAGGGGATTCTGGTGCATACGGCGCGGGGCACCCTGGGCGTCACCGAGCTGCAGCTCGAAGGCCGGCGCGCGATGGACTGGAAGTCGTTCGTCAACGGCCGCGGGGAACTTGCAGGAGCACGGTTCACGTGAGCGATACACCACGCGGCACCACCGTCGTGACGTTCCCGCTGGCGCTGCTGACGGCGGCCGTCCTGATCGCGACGGCCGCCGTCACGTTCTTCGCCATGGTCCGCGGGGAGGAGGAGACGCAGGTGCCGGCGATCATCGGCGAGGACCTGCTGGCGGCGATGACGCAGGTTCAGGAAAAGGGACTGGTCGCCCGCGTGGAGGGGCGCTTCACGTCGGAGGTGCCGATCTGGCACGTGGTGGCGCAGACCCCGGAGGCCGGCTCGCTGGTCAAGGCCGGCCGGCCGGTCACGGTGGTGGTAAGCCGCGGCCGGGCCGTCCCGGAGGTCGGCGACTACCTCGGCAGAGACATTGACCAGGTGCGTCTGGAGCTGCAGACGCTGTCGGCTACCGGCGAGTCGCCAATCAGGATCCGTGAGGACGGCCCGCGCATCACCGATCCCAGGCCGCCCGGTACCATCCTCGGACAGAGCCCGGACCCGGGCGCGGAGGTCGCCGAGGGCCTGACGATCCTGGTGACCGTGAGCCGCGGCCCCCAGGGCGACCTGGTTGAGGTTCCCTACTTCATCGGCACCACCTACGTCGCCGCCCTTGCCGCGCTGGCCGAACGCAACCACGCCTTCGTGTTCACGGTCCGTGCCGGCGGCACCGATGCCTTGCCGGGAACGGTGGTCTTCCAGTCCCCCGACGGCGGCGCCGAGGTCCCGCACAGCACCGTCCTGCAGGTGGGTATCACCCGCCCTGCGCCGGAGAGCGACGACCTGGTGTTCGGCATGTACGAGTACGAGGTGGAGCAGTACCCGATCCTGGTGGACCTGACGCTGACCGCGGAGATCCCCGACCAGCCGGACCCGGTCGTGCTGCTGGAGACGCGCTCCCAGGGCGGCCCGCTCGCAGTCCCCTTCGTCACCCACCGGGACGCGGCACTGGTGCTGACCGTCCTGGACCGGCAGGTCGATCGCCGGCCGGCCGAGCGCTTCGCCATCGACTGACCTGCCACGCCCGTGGTACACTGTGTGCCTTCAACGCGAGCGTCGTATAATGGTCATTACCCGAGCTTCCCAAGCTCGTGACGGGGGTTCGATTCCCCTCGCTCGCTGACCTCGCGCACCGGTCAGTTACCGTGGATACCTGCGGCGGAGGGCCTGCACGGCTACGCGATATGAGCCCAGGTAGAGTGCCGCCTGCACCCCGAGGGCGGGCAGTGCCCACGCGCGGGTGTGCGGGGCTGCGCTGACGAAGACCAGGCTGGCGGCCATCGCTCCCCACAGGAGGGCGCCGACGGCCGGGTTCGCGTAGCGGGCGGCTGTGGTGCCGCGCAGGCCGCGGCGCAGGTTGCGGTAGATCAGGTGGTGCAGGTGGGCCTTGTCGGCGCGGCCGGGGCCATCGCCTTTGTGGAGGGTCTTTCTGAGGATCGAGTACAGCGTTTCCGACACCGGGTAGCCCAGCACCACGAGGACGATCCATGGGGACACCTTGGGATTGCGCTGCGGCAGCATGACGCCGACGGCGGCCAGGAGGAAGCCCACCAGGTAGGCGCCGCCGTCGCCCATGATGACCGGGCCGCGCGGGAAGTTGACCAGCAGGAAGCCGGCGACGGCGGCGCCGACGAGCAGGGCGAGTGCCGCCAGCCCGTGGTCGCCCGCTTGCAGGGCGACCACGCCGAACGCAGCCAGCATGATGAGGACGCCGCCGGCCGACAGGCCGTTGAAACCATCGATGATGTTGACCGAATGGGCGATGCCGGCCATTGCGAACGCCGTGAACGGGATCGCGATCCAGGGGTACGCCAGGGCATGGTGGTCGACGAAGTCGATCTCCACTCGGGCGACCACGTGGCCGGTGACCAGGCTGAACAGAAGGCCCGCGAGCAGTGTCGCGGACATGCGCATGGTGCCGGAGACCTTCTTGGTGAAGTCCTCGGCGAGACCGGCTCCGAAGGCCAGCAGGCCGCAGACGCCCAGGATCATCAGCTCGCCCCGGATCGGCGGCGGCGCGGCGAGCGTGGCCGCCCAGTAGCCGGCGAACACGGCGACGCCGCCGATTCGCGGCACCACGGTGCGCTGGACCTTCTGGGGGCCGCTCAGGCTGTCCAGGCTGAGCCGGCCGTGCCAGCGTCGGGTCACGACGATCAGCATGCTGGCGGCGAGGGAGACGCCGGCGCCGATCAGGGCCGGAAGCGCTACCTGGTCGATTGGCGTTGTCCTGAAGGTGGGTTGCCGGCGGCCGGCATGCGCCCTTCAGACAAGGGCGACGGCCTTCGCCAAGCCGGCGGTCCAGCCGCCGTCGGCGTTGTACGCGGCTCCGGTGACGAAGCCCGACTCGTCTCCGGCCAGGAATAGCGCCACCCGGGCGATGTCCTCGGGGACCCCTATACGGCCCAGCGGCGCGATCTGCTCTCCGAACCGCCGGCTCTCCGGCCGTTCGCTGAGAAACGGCGCCGACATCGGCGTTTCGATCCACCCCGGGCAGATGCAGTTGACGCGCACGCCCTCGGGGCCGTGATCGAGCGCCATGGCGCGGGTGAGCTGCATCGCGGCTCCCTTGGTTGCGCAGTACCCGGCGATGTCGGATTCGGCGTAGAAGCTGTTCGCGGAGGCGGTGATGATGAACGAGCCGCCGCCGGAGCGGATCATGGCGGGAATGCCGAACTTGCCGAGCAGGAACGCGCCCTTCACGTTCACGGCGAACATGCGGTCCCAGTCCTCCTCCGGAAGATCGACGACGGAGCCGTCCCGGAGAATCGCCGCGTTGCTGAACACGACGTGCAGGGCGCCATGCTCGCCCAGCGTCCGCTCGACGACCGCCTCCACCTGGTCGGCGGCGCCCACGTCCGCGGCGATCGGAACGATGCGGCCGTCCCCGGCGCTCGCGGTCTCATCGAGGCCGGCCGAGTCGATGTCGATCGCCACCACGACTGCCCCTTCGGCGGCGAACAACCGCGCAGAGGCACGGCCGATGCCGCTGGCGGCACCGCTCACGATCGCCACCTTGTCCCTCAGTCGCATCCCGGTCGCCTCCCTTCAGAACTCGTTGGCCGGCGTGATCGACGGGTCCCACCGTTCTGCGGTCAGCAGGCCGATCGCCGCGGCCAGCGCCGCCGGGGATCCGATGCGCCGCAGCGCCTCCACCGCGTAGGTCGCGACCTGACCGCAGCGGTCGTCGAGCGCGTGGATCAGGTCGTCCTGCGCGGCGGACGCGGCCGGACCCAGGCGAGCGAGCGCCGTGGCGGCGTTCACGCGCACCTGGTCGCGCACGCTCCAGGTTCTCATCTCCTCCTCTTCCCATGCGGTCCTGTTCAGCCGGAACAGCGCTCCCAGCGGCGCTGCCGCTTCAGATGCACCGATGGCGCCCAGCGCATCCGCCACCGTTCGCACCACGAGATGGGACGGGTCTTCCAGCGCGCCGATCAGCGCCGGGACGGCCGCCAGCGCCTGCCGGTCCATCTCGCCCAACGCGAACGCGGCGTTCATCCGCGCCCACCCGTCCCCGCCTTCCAGCAGGTCCAGCAGGGGAGGGACCGCCGCGGTGCCGATTGCCGACAGGGCATAGGCGGCGTCGTCGAGCCGCAGCGCGCTCTCGATCGAGCCGTGACGGCGATGCTGCTCGGCCATCCGTGTCCGCATCATCGAAGCGGCGTCGCCGCGGCCGCGCAGTGACTCGATCAGCGCGGAGACCGCCGGCCCGCCGATCGCTCCCAGTGCGTAGACGGCCGCCACCCGCACCGGGTCGGGACGGCGATTCAGGCAGCTCATCAGGGCCGAGACCGCCGGCGCCGCATCCCCTCCCAGGGTCGCCAGCGTTTCGGCTGCAGCCACCCGGTCCGCGTCCGGGCGGTCGTGCTCCAACGCGGACAGCAGCGCGCTCACGCCGACGCGAGGCTGGCGGTGGGGCAATGCGCCGTTGCGAAGGCTCGCGTAGCGGTCTCCGGCGCCGCGAAGCCAGTCCCAGAGATGCGACCAGGCGAGCGACATCCGGTCGCCACCGTAGCGCTCCGGGTCGCTCCACAGGTGATCGGGTCCCGCCCGGCCGTCTGGCTGCGGCAGCGACGCACGCTGATAGATGAACTTGACCATGAACCGCCTTTGGCCGCTCAGGTTGATGCCGGCCGCGTGGCCGACGTCGAAGTGGGTGATGGAAACCGTACCGGCCGGCCCGGAAACCGCCAGCGGCCGCCCGCGCTCGGCTTCGTTGAGGGTGGTGTTCAGGTGTGTCCCCGGTATCACGTGGGTGGGGCCCAGGGAATCGGGCGTGTCCTGCGGGTAGTACATGACCCGCGCATAGCGGATGTGGTGGTGACGCGGCCGCGCGAGCGGGGTGTAGGAGTCCTGGTGGCAGTTGGCCGCGAGCTTTGCGGCGCGATCCAGTCCGGGATCTTCCGGAGGCTCCTCCACGTGACAGAAACGGTGCGGGTGCTCCAGGTAGTCCGGTCCCAGCAGGGTCTGGAGGGCGCCGTGCACTTCCGGGGACTTCAGCACGTGCCGCATCTCCGGCACCAGCGGGAGGATGTTGTTGCCGGGGTTGCCCGCCCGGTCGGGGATCGACTTGTCGAGCCGCCGCCGGATGGATTCGTGCAGCTCGCGCGGCAGCGACGGCTGCAGGATCAGGTAGCCGTCGGCGATGAACTGCCGAACCTGCTCGTCGCTCAGGGGATTCGTGGTGCCGGTGTGCCCGTTGTCCATGGTGGCTCTACTCTACTCCGGTTGATACCGCGGCTCCGGTTGATACCGCGGCCACGGCCGCCCGCGCGCCTTCATGCAGCAGGGCCAGCTCGTCGACGAGCTCGAAGAACCGGCAGCCCCTGCCGACCCAATCGGCGGCTGCGTCAGGCCCGGATGGCGTGGTGCCGAACGCAACGCCGTGTTGCAGGCACAGGTCGAGCACGGTGCCGAGCGCCGCTCTCATGTCCGGGTGATCGTACTCGCCAGGATGCCCCAGAGAGATCGCCGTGTCGTAGGGGCCCACGTACACCATGTCCAGGTGCGGCGTCGCGACGATCTCGGCTGCGCGCTCCAGGCCGGCCATCGTCTCGATGTGGGCGATCACGGCGGTCGCCTCGTTGCTGCGCCGCAGCCAGTCGGCGTCGTCCTGCGGGTACGTGTAGTCGGCGCCGCCGTAGCCGGGTGCCCCGGCGCGGCTGCCGAGCGGCGGGTACTTGACCAGATCGACCAGCTCGGCCACCTGCTCGGCCGATTCGGTGCGCGGGAGCTGGATGCCCACCACCCCCGCGTCCAGCAGGCGCGCCACTTCGGATCGGTTCAGCTCGCCGACCTTGGAGATGACCGGAATGCCGTTGTCGCGGGCAGAGAGCACGAAGTCGGGAAGCTCGCTGCCCTCGAACATGCCGTGCTCCTTCTCGACGAAGATGAAGTCGAAGCCGGCGTTGCGGAAGATCTTGACCAGCGACGGCCGCAGGTACTCGACCGCCATCGCGCCGAGCAGCGGCGGCCCGCCGCGCACGCGCCGCCTGAAGCCGCGTCCGAGCGCCGTCGGGTCATGCTGCGCGCCGCGGTCGTTCTCTGTGGTCCTGGCCATCGTCATCCTCCTCTGTCGCGCGTCGGTGTCAGTGCGATCGTGTGGATCTCGTACGGCTCCTGCGTGTAATCGTGCTCGATGCGTGGCATGCCGTGGAACGCTCGGGGGAGTGGATGCTACGCTGCATCCTCCGCGGTGACCATCAGGTCACGCGGCATCGTTACCATATATGAACGCCCGAACCCCATCCGGCTCGATTGCCGAACGATCCTTGATTGCCGAGCACTTCCGCGCCGCCTCCGAGGTGATGCCCGGCGGGGTCAACTCCTCCACCCGGGTCAACAAGGCGCTCGGCACGCCCATGTACGTCGCGCGTGCCGAAGGCGGCCGCATCACCGACATCGATGGCCGCACCTTCATCGACCTGTGTTGCGGCCACGGCGCGGCACTGCTCGGCCACGGCCATCCTGCGATCGCGGACGCCCTGGCGACCGCGGCCCGGATCGGCTTCCCTTCCGTCTACGAAACGACCCACCACGAGGAGCTGGCGCGGCTGGTCTGCCGGTCGGTTCCGTCGGCGGACCGGGTGCGGTTCTGCTCCTCCGGATCGGAGGCGACGCTGCACCTCATCCGCGCCTGCCGCGCTCACACCGGCCGCGACAGGATCATCCGCATCGAGGGCCACTTCCACGGCTACCACGAGCTGATCTACATCGGCGGCCATCCCCCGGCCGACCGGCTGGCACGCAATCGAACGCAGCCGTACCTGGAGTCCCCGGGCATCCCGCGCGAGTTCGCGCGCCTGATCGTCCCTATCCCGCACAACGACGTGGACGCCCTGGAGCAGGTGGTCGAGCGCCACGGCAAGGAGACGGCCGCGCTCATGCTGGAGCCCGTGAACTGGAACTGGGGGGCGATCCGACCCGAACCCGCCTACCTGAAGCGCATGCGGGATCTCACTGCCGAGGCCGGCATCGTGCTGTTCTTCGACGAGATCCAGTCGGCGTTCAAGACGCGCCACCTGACCGCGCAGGCCGAGTACGGCGTCACCCCCGACGTCACCACCATCGGCAAGTCGCTGGGCGGAGGGCTGCCGGTGTCCGCGTTCGCCGGTGACGCCCGGATCATGGACCTCTTTCAGCCGGTCGGCCCGGTGCAGCACTCCGGGACGTTCAACGCCCACCCCGTGCCGATCCTCGCGGCCCTGGCGTTCGTGCGGGAGACCGGCAAGCCGTATTTCTACGACACGCTGGAGGCGCTGGAGGACCATTTCGATCGCGGCCTGAAGCGCATCATCGCCGACCATGGGCTGAACATGATCGCGCCCGTGTCCGGCGGGCGGTTCACCGTCATCTTCGGGCGCACCACGCCGCCGTCCCGGTACGAGGACTGCCTCTGTCACGACAAGCGGGTGATGCTGCGGTTCATCAAGGGGTGCTACGACCGCGGCGTCTACCTGCACGACTACGGCGGCGGCCCGATCCACCACGGCTTCTCCGTGCAGCACACGACGGCCGACCTGGACGAGGCGTTGAACGTGATGGAGGACGCCTTGGCGGAGATGAAGCGCGGCGGAGCGGTCCCGACGGTCTGAGTAAGCGGCATGACGGTCACGATCCCCTGGAACGCCTGGTTCGAAGACGGCGAGTTGGAGCTGTCGTTCCCGGACGCATGGCACGTGGACGTGCTGCGCATGCGCGCGACGCCGGCGCCGCCGGCGACGATAGCGGAAAGGATCGCCGCGCCCCTGGACAGCGAGCCGCTCCGCCTCCTGGCGCGCGGCAAGCGGCGGGTGGGCATCGCCGTGGACGACATTGCCCGCCCGACGCCCGTGCACGAGTTCCTGCCGCAGGTGGTGGACGAGCTTCTGGCCGCCGGTGTTCCGGAAGACGGCATCCGGGTGTTCGTGGCCTCCGGCGCCCACCGTACGCCGGTGCGCGGCGACGTGGTGCGCAAGATCGGCGCGCCGCTCGCCGAGCGGCTGAAGGTGGTCTACCACAACCCGTACGACAACCTCGCCGACCTGGGCCGGACCAGCAACGGCGTGCCGATCGCGATCAACCGCAGCTACCTGGACTGCGACTTCCGCATCAGCATCGGTGGGATCACCCCGCACGACTTCGCCGGCTTCGGCGGCGGCTACAAGACCGTGACGGTGGGCCTGAGCGGCATCCGCGCGCTGCACGAGACCCACATCGAGCGGATCGCCGAGTTCGACGCCGGCGTCGCCCGCATCGAGGGCAACCGCTTCCAGGAGTACGTGCAGGAGATCGGGGCGAAGGTGGGGATCGACTTTGCGATCAACGCCGTGATGACCGCGCGGCGGGGGATCGCCGACCTGTTCGCCGGCGACCCTGATGCCGTGTTTCGCAGCGCGTGCGCGTCGGCGCGCGAGCGGTATGCCACGCCGACCGCGGGCGGCTACGACGTCGCGGTGCTGAACGCCTACCCCAAGGACATCGACTGGGTGCAGTCGCTGATGGCCTTGAACGTCGCGTTCTTCGGCAACGAGACGCTGGTGGCGGAAGGCGGCACGGTGGTGGTGACCACGCCGGCGGTCGACGGCGGGGCGCTCCACTACCTGGGCGGCGAGGGCATGGAGGGCTACGCCGTGGCGGGCGCGGACGCGATGCGGGGGCCGGCGGCTGATCGTCTGCTCGCCCGGCCTGAATCGGCACGACGTCGCCTCTTACTTTCCGCCCGGCGCTGCCTCGTATACGACCTGGGACGACACCTTGGGCGACTTGGAAACCCGGCACGGTGGCGACTGCCGTGCGTGCGTGGTGGAGTGCGCGCCGATGCAACTGCTGGCTCCCTGAGTCCAGGTGCCGCCCGAGGCGAGGCGGCGCATGGTCACCGGTGACGGGTGCATGGCACGATGGGCCCTCGACGATGGCTGATTCCCCGTTCCGCGTAGGCGCCATCGGCTGCGGCGCCCGCGGGCGCTCGCTGCTCCGACATGCCGCGCACGCCGACGACGTCGAGATAACGGCGCTGTACGACCCGAACCCCCAGGCGGCGCTGCAGGCGCAACGGGAGCACGCACCGGACGCGGCCGTGGTGGACGGCATCGATCAGGTGGTGAGCCGCGACGACGTCGACCTGGTTATCGTCGGCTCGCCCGACCACGCCCACCGCGAGCCGGCCGTGGCGGCCTTCGAGCACGGCAAGCACGTGTTCTGCGAGAAGCCGCTGGCTACCACGGCCGAGGACTGCCGGGCGATCTGGAGCGCCGCGCAGGCGGCCGACCGCGAGCTGATCGTCGGCTTCGTGCTGCGCTACGCGCCGTTCTACCGGGGGATCAAGCAGCGCCTGGACGACGGTGACCTGGGTCCGATCATGTCGATCGAAGCGAACGAGAACCTGCCGTTCGCGCAAGGAGCCTTCTTCCGCCGCGACTGGCGGCGGTTCCGCCGTTTCACCGGCACCTATCTGCTGGAGAAGTGCTGCCACGATCTGGACATCCTGTGCTGGTTCGCCGATTCGCTGCCGCGGCGCGTGGCGTCGTTCGGCGGCCGGTCGTTCTTCACCCCCCGCTCCGATGCGCCGATGTACTGCCGCGACTGCGACCTGGACTGCGCCCACCGCCTGGAGCTCGATCCGCTGCCTCCGAAGCCGGAGTCGGAGCCGGAGTTGACGCGCGGCAAGGACCTGGACTTGTGCTGCTTCAACTCGGCGCAGGACATCGTCGACAACCAGGTGGTGATCATCGAGTTCGCCAACGGCATCCGCGCCACTTTCCATAGCAACCAGAACGCCGCAAGCCCCAGCCGCCGCATGTACCTGGTCGGCGAGCGGGGATGCATCGAGGGCGACATCTACTGGGGATTCTTCCAGTACGCGCCGATCCGATACACCGGCGACTGGGAGGGACTGCCGTGGGAGCGAACGGAGGTGGTGCGCGCGGGCCAGCACGGCGGCGGCGACGACTCGCAGTTCGGGGACTGTCTCCGGCGGCTGCGCGACGGCCGTCCCATGATGTCCGGAGGCCGTGAAGGGCTGGTCGCCTGCGTCACCGCCCTCGGGATCGACGAAGCGCGCTCGACCGGTGCGGTGGTCGATCTGACAGACACCTGGGAGGCGTACGGCCTGAGCGACGGAGCGGGGGAAGCCGCCGCCGGCGGGCGATGATCACGGCGGTCGACGTCACCCGCAGCTACCGGGCGGGCAGCGGCCTCGTCACGGCGCTGGACCGGGTAAGCATCGCGATCGAGGCGCGGACGCTCACGGTCCTGCACGGGCCGTCAGGGTCGGGCAAGACCACCCTGATCAACATCCTGGGCGCACTGGACCAACCGACCAGCGGCGCCGTGCTGCTGGACGGCGCCGAAATCACCGCGCTCAACGAACCCGAGCGTGACGAGTTGCGGCGCCTGCGCATGGGGTTCGTGTTCCAGTCGGTGGCGCTGATCGCCGCCATGTCGGCGCTGGAGAACGTCGAGTTCGCGCTTCGCATCGCCGGCGCCGACCGCAACGGACGGGAGGAGCGCGCCAAGGAGTGTCTGGCGATGGTCGGGCTGCGCTCGCGGATGAACCACCGGCCGGGCGAGCTGTCGGGCGGCGAACAGCAGCGCGTGGCGATCGCGCGCGGCTTCGCCCACCGCCCGCAGGTGCTGTTCGCGGACGAGCCGACCGCGGAGCTGGACACGCACACCGGGCTGCAGGTGGTCGGCATCCTGCGCGAGCTCACCGGCGAGCAGGGAGTCACGGTGGTGATGAGCAGCCACGACCCGGCGATAGTCGACATGGCCGACCATCGGGTGTCGCTGCGCGACGGCCGCGTCGTGGAGCCGGATCCCGCCGTGCCGGGGGCCGCCCCATGAGCACCGCTGCCGGTGCTGCCACCGGCCCCGCCGGTGCCGGACCGCGCCCGCGCGGCGCGGCCATCCGTGGCGCAGGAATGCGCGGCGCAGGAGTGCGCTGCGAGAACCTGGTGCGCATCTTCAAGACCGAAGAGGTCGAGGTGGTCGCCCTGCAGGGGCTGGACCTGGAGATCGAGGCGGGCGAGGTGATGGCGATCATCGGCTCCAGCGGCAGCGGCAAGTCGACCCTGCTCAACATCCTGGGGGGACTCGACCGTCCGTCGGCGGGGACGGTGGAGGTCGGCGGCGCCGACCTGCTCAAGTTCAGTCCCCAGGACCTGGTGCGCTACCGGCGCGAGACGGTCGGCTTCGTCTGGCAGAACAGCGCCCGCAACCTGGTTCCGTACCTGACCGCGGCGGAGAACGTGGAGGTTCCGATGCTGCTGGCGCGCCGCCGCGGGCCCCGGCGGCAGCGGGCGCTGGAGCTGCTGCGGCAGGTCGGCGTCGACCACCGGGCGGGCAACCGGCTCATGGAGCTCTCCGGCGGCGAGCAGCAACGGGTGGCGATCGCGGTGGCGCTGGCCAACGAGCCGCCGCTGCTGCTGGCCGACGAGCCGACCGGCAACGTCGACTCGCAGACCGCCCGCCATCTGCTCGCGACGTTCCGGGAGGTGAACCGCGACCTGGGCGTGACCGTGGTCATCGTCACCCACGACCGCGCCGTGGCGCAGGCGGTGAGCCGCGTGGTCGCCATCCGTGACGGACGGACCTCCAGCGAGTTCATCCGCCAACGCGATGCCGCGGGCGAGGACGGCGGCGACCCGCAGGTCGCGCGGCCGGCCCTGCACATGGAGGAGGCGGACTCGCACCGGGAATACGTGGTCATCGACCGGGTAGGGCGGCTGCAGATCCCCCGCGATCACCTGCAGGCGCTGTCCATCTCCGGGCGCGACCGCGTGCGCGTGGATCTGGAGGATGGCAACATCGTCATCCGCCGCGCCGACGACGACGCCGAAGACCCGCCGAAGACGTGAACGGCGACGTCCGGCTGGCGGCCTACGCCCCGGCCGACGGCGGCGTCAACGATCACTGCATCGTGCGCGCCGCGGACGGCTGGCACTACTTCTTCATCTACCGCCGCTACGACCTCTGGGATGGCGTGGGCACCACCGCCGGCAGCACCATCGGCCACGCGTACTCACCCGACCTGTTCGCGTGGCGCACCTGCGCCGACGCCCTGCAGCCGGATGCGGACGCGGGGGCGTGGGACGGCACGCACGTCTGGGCGCCGCACGTCGTGCGGCGGGGCGGGTACTGGCACATGGCCTACGCCGGCGTCGACCGGCACGGTATCCAGCGCCTGGGGATCGTCCGCTCGGCCGATCTCCACGACTGGGAGCGGTTCAGGGATGGACCGGTCCTGGACGCCGCACTGTTCCCGTGGTTCGACCGCAACGCCCCGCACGCGCACTTCTACGACTGCCGCGATCCGTTCCTGCTGGAGCACGATGATGGGTTCCTGCTGTACTACACGGCGCGCGCGGACGACGACGTGCCGTGCATCGCCGCCGCGTCCAGCGACGACCTCTTGCACTGGCAGGACCGGGGCCCGGTGCTGCGCATGGTCCACTACCAGCCGGACGGGCAGCAACGCACGCCGCTGGAGTCGTGCTGCGTCTTCCGCCGCGGCGGCCTCTGGTACCTGGTCTACCAGCTCCGCGGCATCCGCTATCACGTCTCCGGCGATCCGCTCGACTGGCACGGCACGCCGCCGCGCACCTTCAGCACCACGAAGTGGCT
Organism: Spirochaetia bacterium; assembly: GCA_965208175.1. Lineage (GTDB taxonomy): Bacteria > Spirochaetota > Spirochaetia > SZUA-6 > Bin103 > CATQHW01. The sequence continues at coordinate 1,032,102 of CBDBOG010000004.1, forward strand.
GTTCCGCTGGGCCGACCGGGAGCGGAGCCTGCACATCTACAAGACCCGCTCCTTCTTCGGCGTGCTGCGCTTCGGTCTGGTGCGCTGGGACGGGGACCGCATGCTGCCGGACCACGGCCCGGCGGCCGGCTACCAGATGCCGTGGCCGTAGGAGCTCTTCGAGATCCGATTGGCGATCAGCACCAGCGCCAGTCCCAGCACCGAGTACACCAAGCCGATCGCCGTCGCAGCGGAGTACTGTCCCTGCACCAGGCCGAGGCGCAGCACGTAGATGTCGGTGACGTAAGCGATCCTGCGGGTGGACAGGTTCATCAGGTTGTAGAGCTGGTCGAAGCCTGCCTGCAGGATGCCGGGAATGGCGAGCACCAGCAGGATGGAGACGATCGGCACCATGCCGGGGAGCGTGATGTGCCGGGTCTGGCGAAGCTTGCCGGCGCCGTCGATGTCCGCCTGCTCGTACAGCTCGGGATTGATGTTGGCGATCGTGGCCAGATAGATGATCGTTCCCCAGCCGATCTCCTTGAAGATGGCGGTGATCACCACGATCGGGATGAATGCCTTCTCATCCGCCATCAGCGCCACGGGCTCCGCCCCGAACAAACCGATGATCACGTTCACGGGGCTGTGCGCCTCGTAATCGAGGATCCGGTAGGTGACCGCGGCCATGATCACCCACGAGAGGAAGTGGGGGAGGTAGCTGACCGTCTGCACCGTCCGCTTGAATCCCGAGTGCCGGATCTCGTTCAGCAGCAGCGCCAGGAGGATGGGTGCCGGCCAGCCGAACACGAACTTGACGACCGAGATGCGCACGGTGTTGCGCAGCACGTACCAGAACTCGGGGTCCTGGAAAAACCAGAAGTTGTAGAGAATCGGTTTCGACCAGGGGCTGGCGAACGGGCCGAGCGCCGCGTTGAAGTCCCGGAACGCCAGCGTCAGGCCATAGATCGGCAGGTAGCTGAAGACGAAGACGGCGACGATCGCGGGAGCGAGCAGCAGGTACAGCCAGCGTTGGCGCACCATCGTCTCAAGCGTGTTCCGTACGCGTGCCGGACGGCGGGCGGGAGCGTCGACGGTCGTGCGTTCAGCCATCGCAGCCTCCTGAAGCGGCGCAGCGTTCACGCTAGCCTTTCACGGTCGTGCCGTCAACCGCGGCGTGGCAGCCGAGCATCCAGGTGAGCGGGGACCGGCTCATCCACCACGATCCGTGAGAAGTCCGCGTGTCGCTGATTGACGAGGACGTTGGCTTCGTATGGGGACATGACGGACGGAACCCACAGGACGGCGGTTTCCCGGCGCCGGTACCAGTCGTCGCCGATGAGACGCGTCGCGCGGTAGTCGCCGGGCGTCAGCGACTCCGGGTCGAGGGCACCGGTCCATTCCTGCGCAACTTCGCCGGGAATCGTCGCTCGGACGCAGACCAGATCGCGCGGGAGCGCGCTGGTCTGCCAATGCACGAGGTTCTCGAGCACCGCGAGCGCGAAGGTCTCGGCCGCATGCACCACGGAACGCCCCGGGCTGACCCAGCGACTGCCCCATCGGTATGCACCGCCCCCGTCGAACGGTGGATACCGGACACTGACGATGCGGTATACGCGCTTGTCCCCCTCAGGCGGGTAACCCATGCAGGCCCCGCTCGATGACCTCCTCGACCTCTCGTCCGCCCACCTCGGTAAGCGCGACGTCGAACGGCGTACGTCCGGAGAGCTCCGGATGCGGGGTCATCATGAAACGCGCTGCGGCCGCCGGCTTGCCAAACGCCTGGGAGGCCAGCGCATACAGACGGGCGAGTCGCTCCGTGGTTTCGGAGACCTGCAGATTGAAGCGCTCGACACGCTGGTAGGTCGCACGCGGTACGATCTTGTTTCGCAGACGGATGCGGAGGGTAGTGCCATCGCCGCTCATGGGCTCCGCGAGCAGCGAAACCAGCCGCTCCAGAGCGGGCTTGGGAACGCCCTCGCGAACCAGCTCGTCGAGGTCCCGGCCGTCCTGCACGCGACGCCCCAGGATCCGCCGACCGCCAAGCACGGTGGCGACTTCAGCCGCGGGTATGCCCATGTGAGTCAATCATACGAGTCGAACGGTCACAGGGCAACCTGCCGGTATTGCCGTTCGCTCCTTAGACCGAAGTTCCAGCGGCTGAAATCGGGGTCAACTCTTTTCTGTTTCGGTATTTGATGCCATTCGAACGGGGTCAAAATGTGCATGGTGTAGCCACTAATTAGGTTGACACGACTCTCGATATGTAGTATCTTCTCCTTGATGCCAAGTAGAAACGGAGCCGTCCACGTAGCCACAACCACCCGCCGCTACAAAGACAAGACCTACCATGCCCATCTCCTGCGCAGAACCTTCCGAGAAGACGGCAAGGTCAAGCACGAGACCCTCGGCAACATCTCCCACCTCCCCGCCCACGTCATCGATCTCATCCGCAGAGCCCTCAAAGGCGAGACCCTCGTCAATCCCGAAGACGCCTTCTCCTGCCTGCGCAGCCGCCCTCACGGCCATGTCGCCGCGGTCCTCGGCACCCTCAAGCAACTCGGCCTCCCTGCCCTCATCGCCCGTCCGGCCAGCCGCCTGCGCTCTCTGGTCATCGCCATGATCGTCGCCCGCGTCATCGACGCCCGCTCCAAGCTCGCCACCGCCCGCGCCATGCACCCCGAGAGCGCCGTGTCCACCCTCGGCCACCTGCTGGACTTGGACGAAGTCGACGAGAACGAGCTGTACCAGGCGATGGACTGGCTGGTGCAGCGCCAGCGCGGTATCGAGCAGCGTTTGGCCAAGCGGCATCTCAGCGACAACACGCTCGTGCTGTACGACCTGACCTCCAGCTACTTCGAGGGACACACCTGCCCGTTGGCGCAGCGCGGCCACAGCCGAGACGGCAAGAAGGGCACCGCGCAGATCGTGTTCGGACTGCTGTGCACCGCAGACGGTTGCCCGGTGGCCGTCGAGGTCTTCTCAGGCTCCACCAGCGATCCGAAGACCGTCGCCGCGCAGGTGGACAAGATCCGTGGCCGCTTCGGGCTCAAGCGGGTGGTCCTGGTCGGCGACCGCGGCATGCTCACCGGGGCGCGCATCCGCGAGGACCTGCAGGGCATCGACGGCATGCGCTGGATCACGACCCTGCGCGCGCCGACCATCCGCACGCTCATCGCCGCCGGTCAGGTGGCGCAGTCGTTGTTCGACGACCGGGACCTGGCCGAGATCAGCAGTCCTGACTTCCCGGGTGAGCGGCTGATCGTGTGCCGCAACCCGGTGTTGGCCGAGCAACGGCGGCGCAAGCGGCAGGAACTGTTGGCCGCCACCGAGCAGAAACTTGCCCCCATCGTGACGGCCACCCAGCGCGCCAAGGAGCCGTTGCGTGGCGCCGCCGCGATCGGCATGCGCGTGGGCAAGGTGATCAACCAGCACAAGGTGGCCAAGCACTTCGTCACCGTGATCAGCGAGGACTCATTCACGTTTCGGCGCGATCAGGACAAGATCGCCGAAGAGGAAGAACTCGACGGGCTGTACATCGTGCGTTCCAACGTGGAATCCGAGGTGCTCGACGCCGATCAGACGGTGCGCGCGTACAAGGACCTGTCCAAGGTCGAGCGCGCGTTCCGCAGTCTGAAGACGGTCGACATGAAGGTGCGCCCGATCTACCACCGGCGCCCCGATCGGGTACGCGCGCATGTGCTGCTGTGCATGCTGGCCTACTACGTGGAATGGCACATGCGCAGCAAGCTGGCGCCGGTGCTGTTCGACGACCACGACCCGCAGGCGGCCGCGCAGCAACGCTCCTCGGTGGTGCAGCCGGCGCAGCGCTCGCCGGCGGCGCGGGCGAAGGCGTCCAGCAAGCGCACCGCCGACGACCTGCCGGTGCACAGCTTCCGCAGCCTGATCAGCGAGTTGGGGACGCTGACGATGAACACCATGCAGGCGGCCGCAGACCGCGACACCTTTCAGCTCATGACCCAGCCGACGGCGCTCCAGCAGCGCTGCTTCGAGCTCCTTGGCGTCTCGCCTCGGATGTAGCCACGGACGGCATCTGACGTTTGCTGCTAATTACATGTATTAAAATGCCTTGCGCAACATCCTCTGTGGAACTTCGGCTTAGAAACAAGCAGAATCAGGCAGTCTCCGGGACCAAGTTGAAGCCGAGTGCGCGCGCCTGATTGCGAAGTCGGCGCTCATGGCGTTTTCGGTCCTGGTGCTGTTGGCCGAACAGAATACGGTCATCGTAGAGTTCGTGGCGGGTCACGAGGTGGTGGATGATGCGCGCCATCTTGTGGGCGGTGTCGGTGATCGCCTGCGGTGTGCCGACGCGCGCACGTTTGCGGCGAAAGAACTCTCCGAGCGCCGAGTGGCTGCGGTAGAGCGTCTGGGCTGCCATGCGCAGCGCCTGCGCCGCGCGGTTGACGCCGGGACCGGTGTGAGAGCTGATCACCTTGCCGCCGGTGATCTTGGTCTGCGGACACAGGTTCAGCCAGGACGCGAACTGCGAGGCGGTCGGGAACCGCGACAGATCAGGGCCGAGCTCGCTGAACAGGACCAGCGCAGTGGTGGGGCCGATGCCGGGAATGAGGGTCAGGTCGGTGCCGAACAGCCGCGTGAGGTGGGCGGGCACGTTGAACGATTGCGCCGTCGGCTCAGGCGGCTCCGAGGGCACCTGCGGGGATTGGGGGTCCATGGAGGTCGCGGCCGGCGGTTCGTGCGTCTGCTCAAAGGCGCGGATGCGAGCCTCGATCTCCTGGTCACACTCGCTGACAAGCTGTTGGTAGTGAGCGTAGGTCTGGCGTGCGTGCCGGAGCGTGAACAGATGTTCGGATCGCCAATCGCCCTCCAGCGCCTTGATCAACGTGTGGCGGCTGGCTCTGATCCGCGGGTGGGCCAGCGCCGCCAAGCGTGCCGGGTCGCGCTCTGCGGCCAGGATGGCGTCGGTGATGGCCAAGCCCGTGTGCCCGGTGAGATCGGAGATCGCGTGATGCACATGGATGTTCATCTGATCGAACGCCTTCTGCATATGCAGCACGCTGCGTGCGGCGGTCTTGACCAGGCCGTCGCGATGGCGCAACAGGGAGCGCACCGCGCACACTTCGTCAGCCGGTCGGAACGAGCCGCGCAGCAAGCCGACCGAGTGCAGGTAGCGCAGCCACTCGCAGTCGGACACGTCGCTCTTGCGGCCGGGCACCGAGCGCACGTGGCGGGCGTTGACCAGCACCACCTCGAAGCCGCGTGCTTCCAGGATCTGGTGCACGGGGATCCAGTACACGCCGGTGGACTCCATGGCCACCGTGTCCACCTCGCACGCCCTCAGCCAATCGGCCAACTCATGCAGATCGCGGGTGAAGGTCGGGAACGATCGGATCGGCTGCTCGTCGCGCTCGGCGAGCACCGCCGCGTACACCTCGGTGGCGCCCACGTCCAAGCCTGCCGCGTTGGGGTGCACCTGCTGCGGTTGCGCCGAGCGATTGCCCTTACCGCTGCGCTTGCCTCTGCGATTGTGTCGTGCCATCAGTCTCTCCTGTGGATGAGCGGAGCGGCCGAGGCGTGAACAAACTGAGCATTCTCCTTACCGGGATGGATCAGCACGTCGACTGCGCCGCATGCAGACCCTCACCAATGACAACGCCACGGGCCTCGGGACCAAGCTTGACAACGGGTTCGCCCCGCAGGGCGCTACTCCAGTGACGCGCCGGCCTACTTCGCGCCCCCTCAAGATTACTCGTCCCAGTCTACGCCCGCGTCCGTGTTTCTCCCATGCCAACGCCGGTCCGACCCGGCCGGTGGGGAAGCTTGACAGTGAAGCGGTGGCGCGGCCTGCTACGCTCCATGGCCACCACCGAGCAGGAGATCGTCGAGCGCTCGCGCGAGCTGTTCGACCGCGAGCTGCACTCGTTCGTGCCGGACCGCGTGTTCGACGCGCACTTCGAGATCTGGGATGCGCAGGCGACCATCGAAGGCGCGGTCGGCATCGCCATCCCGACGCGGTTCGAGGACGTCGCGCCCGGCTGCGAGCTGCTGCACCCGGGCAGGGAGGTGAAGGCGGCATTCATCCCGTTCTCGTTCACTTCCGACCTTGTTGCGTCGGCCAATGCCTGGTCGTCGGAACAGGCGCGGCGCTCGGGCGGCACCTGTTGCAGTTACTTCTTCGCCAGGCCCGACGACGACCCGGAATGGGTGCGGTCCGAGGTGCGCCGGCTCGGCGCGATCGGGCTGAAGTCCTACCACACCTACGCGGCGCGCAAGCCGACCTGGGAGGCGGACATTCCCGAGTACATGCCGGAGCCGCTTGTACGGGTCGCGGACGAAGAGGGCTGGATCATCAACATGCACCTGGTGAAGGAGCGGGCGGTGGGCCATCCGTCCAACATCCACTGGATTCGTCACTACTGCACCACCTATCCGGGGATGCGGCTGGTGCTGTCCCATTCCGCGCGCGGGTTCCAGCCGGAGAACAACCTGGCCGGGCTCCCCGAGCTGACCGACCTGGACAACCTGTTCTTCGACACCAGCGTCAACTGCGAGCCGACCGCTCACCAGGCGATCATCCGCATCATGGGCCACGACCGCCTGCTGTACGGCAGCGACTATCCCTGCAGCCACGTGTTGGGCCGCTACGTGGCCGCGGGCAGCTCCTTCGCGGTGCTGGAGGCCGACAACCCGATCTGGGGGGCGCGCGACGGCGCGGTGATGCCGGCGCTGGTGGGGCTGGAGCACCTGCGCTCGCTGAAGTGGGCATGCTGGGGCCTGGGGCTCGGCGACTCGGCGGTGGAGGACATCTTCTGGGGAAACGCGGACCGGTTGTTTCCGACCGCGAGTCCGGCGGGCGCGCGGGCTACTCCTTGATCGATCCGATCAGCACGCCCTTGATGAAGTAGCGCTGGATGAACGGGTAGACGATCAGGATCGGCACCGTGCCGACGACGATGAAGGAGTAGATCAGGGAGGTCGGCGTCAACCGCTCCAGTTGATCCAGGATCTCCTGATTGGCGCCGCGATACACGCCCTTGGCGTGCCACGCCGACTCCAGCACGTAGGTGCGCAGGAAGGTCTGCAGCGGCTTCAGCCTCCAGTTCTGGACGAAGAAGGCGCCGTCGAACCACGCATTCCAGTGGGTCACGGCGGTGAACAGCGACAGCGTCGCCACCATGGGCATCGACAGCGGCAGGACGATGCGGAAGAAGATGTAGCCGTAGTGGGCGCCGTCGATCAGCGCCGCCTCCGTCAACCCGTAGGGAAGGGTCTGGAACGAGGTCTTCATCACGATCATCGTCCAGACGCTGAACATGAGCGGCAGCACCAGAACCCAGAACGTGTCCAGGAGGCCGACGCTCCGGTACACCATGAAGGTCGGGATCAGCCCGCCGCTGAAGAAGATGGTGAGGAAGAAGTACAGGATGATGATGTTGCGACCCACGAGCTGCTTCTGGGTGAGGGCGAACGCGGCACCGCCGGTCACCAGCACCATCAGCGGCACGCCGATCACCACCCGCAGGATGCTGATCAGGTACGCTTGGCCGATCCCGGAGCTGGAAAAGACCTTGGCGTAGTTGGCGTAGTAGAAGCCGCGCGGCCACAGCAGCGAGAATCGGTAGTCGTAGAGCGGATCGGTGACGGAAACCTGGATGACGTACCAGAAGGGGTAGGCGGTCATGAGCGCAAACAGGCCGAGCGCCGCGTAGTTCGCAACGGTAAACAGCCGCTCGGGCACGGTTGCGATGTGTCGTTGCGCGAGCATCCGCTCCCTCCTCCTGCCCGACCAAAGTGTGCCCGACCAAGTGTGGATGCCGGCCTCGGGCGAGGCCGGCATCCACGTCGTTATCGCGTCCGGTTCAGCGTGGGCTTACCAGCCCATCACCTCCTTCCACTCCGGCAGCGGCGTCACCGTCAGCAGGCTGTCCCGGTCGTCGAATCCATTGGCGGTGATCCACTCGACCCAGCGGTCATGCTTGGCGCCGTAGATCGCCTTCCAGTTGGCCAGCTTCACCACGGAGTCGATGAACTCGTCGTACAACCGGTTGAACTCGTCTACCGATTCCGCCGTGATCAGCGGCGCCACCGCGTTGGTCAGGCGCTCCTGAGCGGAGATGATCGCCGATTCCTCCAGCGGGGGTGCCTTTTCCGTGAGCTGGGCATAGGACGGGATCGGGCTGGTCACCTCGGCCCAGAGCGGCTGGAAGCCGCCCAGGCGCGGCGCCCACGCCGGGCCGCCGTCGAGCCCCATCATGAAGCCCTGACTGGCCTTGTCCTGGACGCTGAGCGGGAACAGGTACTGGACGCTGGCGTAGGACGGCTGACTGAAGACGATCAGCGACGGCGCCAGGATCGGCTTGCACTCGCCCGCTTCCAGGGAGCGGGTGAAGCAGGTCGACTGCGAGATCGCGCTGGGCCGGTCGTCCTTGTGCGGGTTCTGCGCGTTGTAGCCGACCCACTCGGGCAACAGGCTCCAGATGTCCGGACCGTCGGTGAAGTCCCAGTGCACGCCCCTGATGCCTGACTGGTGCGACGCCGAGATGTAGCCCTCTTCGGTCAGGCTCCAGTGCAGGTAGGACAGCACGTTGTCCGGCACGGGCGCCTCCGCGGAGATCATCACCGGCGCGGGCTGCATGTTGTAGATGCGGCCCGGCGCGTCGTGCACGGGCGGAGCCAGCGACACGTGCTGCTTGGCCAGCCCCTCCTGGGCGATGGCGCTGTCCTGGCCGTGCTCCCTGATCAGGGCGCCGACGGTGTCGTGCATCAGCGACGCCAGGTGCGTGCCGCCGGCCGCGTAGGCGAGCGACGCGGGCTTGAGCTTGCCGTAGAACTTTCCGACGTCGTAGAAGAACTGCCCCGGGTCCAGCAGCCCCTCGCGCGAGAGCTGGTTGAGGTAGGCGAACGCTTCACGCGTCTGGACCGATGCCCACGGGGGCATCAGCCGCTTCTGGTCGTCGACTTCCCAGCCGGCGCCCTTCAGCGAGTAGATGACGTTCTGGACGGCCACCTCCGGGATCCACATGGCGAATCCCTCCGGCTGGTTGCCCTCCAGGTCGGGGAAGTCGCCGTCGCGGATGGCCCGCAGGTTCTCCAGCAGGTCGTCGTGCGTCTTGGGAATCCCCAGCGCTTCCATCACGTCCAGCCGCTGGATCCACGCGTTGCTGTGCCAGGTGACCGGACCGCGGCCCAGGTCGACGGGCCACCCCCGGCCGGGCAGCGCCATCACCTGGCCGTTGACGACGTACTTGGCCAGATAGGAGCGCGGCGTGCGGGAGTACACGGGGTAGTTGGTGGGATCGTCGAAGTACTTGTCGAGCGGCAGCAGTCTGCCTTGCGTCGCAAAGTCGCCCAGGGTGAAGAAGCTGGTGCCCATGATCACGTCCGGCATCTCGCCCTGCGCGATCAGGAGCTGCAGCGCCTCATCCGCCGTCGATCCCTCCGGAACCGCGCCGATCTGCACGTGGAACCCGAAGTTCTCCTCCACCCACGCGTTGGCTTCCGGGATCATCTCGGGAGTCTTGTCCCCGTAGACGGCCCGGACACCCCACATCCAGACCAGCGGAGTCTCCTCCATCGTTGCCCCTTCTTCCTCGCCGGAAGCGAAGCCGAACGTCGTGATGGTCGTGAGGGCGATGGCGATCGCCAAGAGCCGATTCGTCATGGCGAGTCCTCCTCTGAGCGCCCGTGATTGGCGCCACACCGGGAGGCGCCGGGCGACCCTACCCGGCTATCACGGAGGACCGATTATGTCAATCGGCGGCGATGCACTGCAATGCACTGCATTGGGCCGGAGTGGCGCGTTCGTGGTTGGCGTCGCTGCTCCGGGTCCGACTACGCCTCGGTGACCAGGCGCCGCTGCTCGTCGCGGGCGAACGACACGACCAGCGGGTCGTCCTGCTGGCGGCGCAGGAAGGCGACGCGGTCGCCGATGCCCTGCCAGCGCTCCCGGATGATGACCTGCGCGACCGGGGCGCCGAGCGCGTCGCCCGGGCCCAGGCAGACCAGCAGGTCGGGAGCGTACTCCCGGAGCGCGACCCGCACGCAGGCGGTGAAGTCGAAGGTCGACGTCACCTGCGTGCGCAGCGTGTACTCTGCGAGCGCGCCGGTGTCGGTGGCGAGCGGCGACCACTGGCGGCCGCGCCCGTCGATGAGCGGGACCTCGGGCGCCCGCCAGTCGACCGTGTCGGCGATGGCTTCCACCGCGCGGCGTACGTTGTCCGCCAGCAGCGGCGAATGGAATGCCGCGTGGCCGTGCAGATGCAGCGGGTAGGTGCGCTCGCCGGACTGGTGGCGCGGCAGCCCGGAGCGCAGCTCGCGGATGCCGCCGTCGTCGCCCCAGAGGACGCGGTAGCCGCCGTAGCGGATGGAGTCTCCTACCCGGTGCCCGGCCGCGCGCGCGTCGCGGAGCGCGGCGTCGACTCGCCGGGTGAGATCCTCGTCGTCCAGCCAGCGATCGTCGGTGACCGGGTAGACGAGCTGGCCGCCGATCAGGCCGTCGCGGCCCATGCCGCTCATCGTCTCCACCAGGCGCATGGTGTCCGCCAGCGTCAGCGCGCCGGCGCAGAACAGCGCCGAGTACCAGCCCAGGCTGTTGCCGGCCACGGCCACCACGTGGCAGCGCTCCCGCTCCAGGCGCAGGAAGTCGGCGGCGGTGCAGGCAAGGATCAGCGGCGACACGTGCTCGCCCGCGCTGTGGGCGGCGGTCAGCCGCCCGGCGCCGTCGAGCGCCGACAGGGTCGGATCGCCGGCGTCGGCGCGCCGTGCGTCGGCCGCCCGCAGGACCTCCCGGAACGCCCCCCGCGACGCGTCCGGCAGCGGCCGGGACAGGGAGCCCAGGTCGACGGGTCCGTAACTGCCGCGGCCGGGGCAGATCACGACGACCCGCCTGTGAGTGCCGGCGCCGGTCGTCACCGGGCTGCCGTCGCCGCGGTCGCGCCCCGGCCGGTTTCCGGCTCGGCTGCCTCGGGCGCCGGCGCCTGCCGCCGTTCCCGGCGGACCAGGTCGACCGCGCGGGCGACGATCCCGTCCGTCGACGGCAGGACGTGCTCGGCGGCCGGTCCCAGGGGAATGAAGGAATCTTCCCCGCAGTAGCGCCGGATCTCCGGCCGGGCGGGGGCGTCGGCGGTCGCATCGACGACGGCGGCCACCAGCCCTTCGCTCACACCGCCGGTGGCACGTCCCTCGTCGACGATCAGGATGCGTCCGCTGCGGGTCCCGTGCGCGACCACCGTCTCGGTGTCGATCGGCGCCAGCCAGCGCAGGTCGATCACTTCCGCGGCGATGCCGTGCCGGTCGGACAGGATGCGCGCCGCCTGCAGCGATCGCCAGAGGCCGTTGCTCCAGCTCACGATGGTCAGGTCCGGATCGTCCGCGGCGTGGACGCGCGCCCGCCCGATCTCGACCGCGTCGCCCGGCGGCGGATACCGGAACCTCCAGAGATCGTCGCCCTCCTCGTGCAGGTGGCGGGTCTGGTACAGGGCGATCGGCTCCAGGAACAGCACCACGCGTCCGTCGGTGACCGCCGCCGCCATGGCAGTGCGCAGCATGCCCACCGCGTCGTCGCCGCGCGACGGGCTGGCGATGATCACGCCCGGCAGATCGCGCAGCGCGGCGATGCTGTTGTCGTTGTGGAAGTGCCCGCCGAATCCCCGCTGGTACGCCCAGCTCGCGATCCTGACCACCAGCGGGTTGCGGAAACCGCCCTGCGAAAAGAACGAGAGCGTCGCCGCCTCGCCCCTGATCTGATCCTGGGCGTTCTGGTAGTAGGCCAGGTACTGGATCTCCGGGACCGGCAGCAGGCCGACGTGGGCGGCTCCCATGGCCAGCCCCAGGATCGACTGCTCGTCGAGCAGGGTGTTGAACACGCGCGCCGAGCCGGCGCGCTCGGCCAGCTTGGTGGTGACTCCGTAAACGCCGCCGCGGCGGCCCACGTCCTCGCCGAACAGGACCATCTGCGGGTACTTGGCCATGAGGTCGAGCAGGCCCCAGTTCAACAGGCGGCCGAAGTGCTGAGGGCCCTGCCGCTCCGGCAGCCGCCGCTCGGATCCGAACAGCGCGACGCGCTCCTTCGCGTGCTCGGCGCGCGCGGCCTCCCGCATCACCCGCAACGGACGATCCGTGGCGATGGGGTCCGCCACCTCGGCGGCGCTCGTCAGGTGCGGCCGCCGCTCGGCTTCCCGCGCCGCCGCGCGCACCCGGTCGCCGATCTGCAGGTACGACCGCAGCAGCGCTCGCGCCGGAGCGAGACCCAAGTCGACTGCGCGCAGGCTGTTGCCGAGCACGGGGTCGCGCGCCTCCGCCGCCCGGATCCGTTCGCGTGAGTGGTAGGCGATCTCCAGATCCGCCCCGGCGTGGCCGAGCAGGCGCACGAGCTCCAGGTGCAGGAAGACCGGCGCGCGCTGGCGCCGGCAGACCTCCACCGCCGCGTGCGCCTGCCGGAAGGTGTCGACGATGTCGCAGCCGTCCGCCTTCAGGTAGGTGATGCGCGGGTAGGAGCGCCAGACGTGCTCGACCCAGCCGGGCGGCGTCTGCACCGAGATGCCGACGCCGTTGTCCTCACACACGAACAGGATCGGGATCGGCAGGTTCTGATAGGCCGCCCAGGCGCCGGCGTTCATGCCGGCCAGCGCGGAGGCGTGGTTCAGGGTGCCGTCGCCGAAGGTGCAGACCACGATGGCGTCCTCCGGGAACGGCAGGGACTGTACGAGCCCGAGCCGCTTGGCCCGCTCGATGGCGAAGGCGGTCCCCATGGCCTTGGGGACGTGCGAGGCGATCGTGCTGGTCTGCGGCGGCATCCACAGGGCCGTGCTGCCGAATACCTTGTGGCGGCCGCCGGCGATCGGATCCTCGGAGCTGGCGCACAGGGACAGCAGCACGTCGAACACCGGGGTGTGGCCGGCTACCTGCTTGGCACGCTGCGCGAAGAAGCCGCCGGACCGATAGTGGACGAACGCCGGGTCGGCGGGGCGCAGGGCCGCGGCGAGCGCCGCGTTGCCTTCGTGGCCGGCGCTGCCGATCGTGTAGAAGCCGGTGCCGCGGTTGCGCAGCCGGCGCGCCTCCAGGTCGAGGTGGCGCGCCTGGTACTGGGACTCCAGGATTTCCAGGAAGTCGATGCTCCGCAGCCCCGAACGCTTGTCGACGAGGTCGTCGCCGGATCGGCGCGGGCGCCCGCCGGCGGCTTCGTCATCGGCCGACCGGGACGACAGGGCGTCGATCACGGCCTGGTCGATGGCCTGGGCGCGGTCTGAGTCCATGCGGGGCGACGGTGAGGGTGGCGAAATCAGCGCACGGCGGCAAGGCGCCGGTGGCCTCTCGATGCGGCGTCTTCGTACACTCCCGCATGCTCGGAATCCTTCCCCTGGAGTGCCCGATCCGTCACTACGACTGGGGGTCGCGATCTGCGCTCGGCCGCCTGTTGGGCCGCAAGCCGAGCGGCCGGCCTGAGGCGGAGTTGTGGATGGGGGCGCATCCTCAGGCGCCGTCGGTGGCGCGGTTCGGCGCCCGGCGGATGGCGCTGGACCGCCTGATCGCCGAGCATCCGGCCGAAACGCTCGGCCGTGCCGCGCTGGACGGGCACGGCACGACGCTGCCGTTTCTCTTCAAGGTCCTGGGGCTGGGCAAGCCGGTGTCCGTGCAGGCGCACCCCACCCGCGCACGCGCCGTACGCGGGTTCGAAGCCGAGCAGAGTGCGGGCGTTCCGCTCGGCGCGCCGCACCGTTCCTACCGCGACCGGGGCCACAAGCCGGAGGTCATGGTAGCGCTGGAGCCGATGGTCGTGCTGTCGGGCATCCGGCCGCTTCGGGAGATCGAAGCGGCCTTGACCGCAGCCGGCGCCGGGGAGCTGGCCGCGCTGGCGGCGCCGGCTGGCCGTGAGGACGCCGCCGAAGCCATCCGGCGGCTGCTTCGCGCCACGCTGACGCTCGATGGAGCGGCAGGAGCCCTCCTGCACCGCCGGCTGGTCGACGGCGCGGCGCGGGACACGGCCGAGGGCGCGCTTCTCGCAGAGCTGGCCGAGCACTACCCCGGCGACCCTACGGTGATCGCCGCGTTGCTGCTCAACCTCGTCGAGCTCGAGCCGGGCGAGGCGCTGTACACGCCGCCGGGGCGGCTCCATGCCTTTGTCAGCGGCGCCGGCATCGAGCTGATGGCCAACTCCGACAACGTGCTGCGAGCCGGACTCACAAGCAAGCACGTGGACGCCGACGAGCTGCTGGCCGCAAGCGACCTGAGGCCGGCGGCGCCCGAGCGCATCGTGCCGCGGCCGGCGAGTCCCGCCGAGCGCGTCTATCCGGCTCCGGCCGAGGAGTTCCGGCTGTCGGTCATCGACCTTGAGGCCGGCGGGCGATTTGCGCCGCAGGGCCCGGAGATCCTGCTGCTGATAGGCGACCGCGCGCACCTGCGCTGGCGGGGCGGGACGCTCACGCTGCGGCGCGGCGACGCGGTGTTCGTGCCCGCTTTGGTGCCGGAGTACGAAGCCGACGGCACCGGCCGCCTGTACCGCGCGCGTGCCGGTTCCGGCACCTGAACGGAGACAGCTTGCCATGTGGCATTCGTACAGATAGGATATTTTGTACGAAAAATCAGAAACGGAGACTGCCATGCTTGATGCTATGCCTGTCAGTGAGGTACGCGAGAAGCTCGCCGAGATCACCGGTCGCGTCCAGTTCGCCGGTGAGCGCATTGGGGTTCAGAAGCACGGCAAGACGGTCGCTGTCCTGGTGTCACCCTCGGACCTTGATGCGCTGGAGGCGCTGGAAGACCGGCTCGACCTGCTCGACGCTCTGGATGCGTTGGCCGACTATCGGGCAAACGGGGGCGTGCCGTTCGAGGACCTCAAGGCCGACCTCGGACTTTGACGTACCGGATCGTCTTCTCCCGGCCGGCGGAGAAAGACCTTCGGGGCATTCGCGATCGGACGGTCCGGCAGCGATTGTCGGCTGCCATCGAGGGGTTGGCAGACGAACCGCATCCGCCCACGGCCAGGAAACTGCGTGGCGTCAGCGACGTCTGGTGCATCCGGGTCGGGAACCGGCGCATCTGCTACTCGATCGAGGATGACCGGCTCGTGATACTGATCCTCACGGTCGCCCGGCGTGGCGATGTCCACGACCGACTTCACCGGCGGTTGGGGCGCTGACTATGTGCCGCGTACGCCCGGATCTTGCCGCTCCACGCGCATTACCCAGGTCAGTTGCGGAAGTCGACCAGCTCCACGTCGAAGATCAGGAAGGCGCGGGGCGGCACGGTGCCGGGCACGCCCATGGCTCCGTAGCCCAGGTCGGGCGGGATCAGCACGGTGCGGCGAGCGCCGCGGCGCATCTCCAGGAGCATCTCCTCGAGGCCCTGGACCACCGCGCCGATCGTGAACTCCATCGGCTCCAGCCCGGACGTCCCGAACTGCGTGCCGTCCGTCAAGCTGCCCGTGTAGCGCAGCAGGACCTTTGCCCCGAAGTCCGGCATCGGCCCTTCGCCCTGGCTGTGTACGACGTACAGCAACCCGGACTCGGTGGCGACGGCGTCCGGCCAGCGGCGGCGGAACTCGTCGAGCACCTCCTCGTGGCGCCTGAGGACCTCGCGCAGCAACTCTTCGGCCACCTGCGAGCGCAGCTCGGCGAGTCCCGGGCCGTCCACCCGGTAGGCGCGCGCCGCCGGCCCGACGCGCACGATGCGGATCCGCTTCAGGATCTGGCCGCGGCGCAGCGCGTCCACGACGTCCTGCCCGTCGATCACTTCTCCGAACACCGGATACACGTCGTCCAGCTCCGGGGCCGCGCGCCGGGTGATCACGAAGCGGCTGTTGCCGGTGTGCGGAGTCTCGGTCAGGAGTGACACCACGCCGGGCCGGTCGTGCCTCAGATCCGGGTGGAACTGGTCGGGAATCTCCCAGTCCGGCGCCGCGACTGCCCGCCCGCGCACGCCGCCGGCCATGACGAGCTGCTCGGAGGCGATCTCGAAGATCGATCCGTCATAGAACTGAGCCGGGCCAAGTGCCCCCTCGGCCAGCCCCACGAAGGCGGCGACCGGCAGCGGCGCCCGCTCTTCGTGGAGGCGTACCAGGACGCGGCCTTCATCCGTGACGATCCGCGCATACAGACCGTCGTCCAGACCGCCGCATGCCGCCAGCAGCAAGGCCGCGGCGGCGGCCAGCGCTCCGTTGATCAGCTTCACGTCGTCCATCGAGCGTGGCAGCGCCGCACGTGTCGATCAAGCCGGCGCCGAGCCGGTATGCTCCGCCACCGTGAACCAATTGGAAAAGATTCGTGACAAGTGGGCCCGCGGCGAGGTCTGCATCGGCACCAACGTGACCCTCAGCGACTCGACGGTGGTCGAGCTGCTGGGCGAGGTCGGCTTCGACATCGTCTGGATCGACATGGAGCACTCGGCGATGACGCTCGATCACTGCCTGAATCACGTCCGCACCTGCCGCGGCGTGGGCATGGCGCCGTTCATCCGCGTGCCGTCCAACGACCCGGTGGTGGTCAAGCCGTTCCTGGAGATGCACCCGGCCGGCATCATCATGCCGCGCATCTCGAACGTGGCGGACGCCGAGCAGGCGGTGCGGAGTTGCCGCTACCCGCCGCGCGGCGTGCGCGGATTCGGCCCGATCCGCGGCGTGCGCTTCAGCGCGCGCAGCACCGAGGACTATCTGGCCAACGTCGACGCCGAGATCCTGGTCATCCTGCAGATCGAGCACATCGACGCCGTGAACCAGATCGAGGAGATCCTGCGGATCCCGGGCGTGGACAGCATCGTCCCCGGCCCCATGGACCTGTCCGGCACGATGGGCCTGCTGGGCCAGCCCGGCCATCCCGACGTGGTCGCCGCCATCGGGCGGATGCTCGACGCGGCGCGCGCCGCGGGCGTGCCGATGGGACAATCGATCGGCCCCGATCCCGAGGCGCTTCGCCACTGGATCGACGGGGGCGTCTCCTGGCTCTGTTCGGGCGGCGACTGGCACCTGCTGTACCCGGCGGCCAGGGAGCTGCACGAGGTCATGTCGTCGATGACATGACACCGGCCGGGCCGAGCCGCCACTACCTGCACGGCTACCCGTCGCGGCAGAGCATCGCACCGGGGGAGCGGGTCGAATTGCACGTGTCGACCAGCCTGGCCAGCTACTCGCTGGCGGTCGCGCGGGTGGGGGCGGGCGAGGAGGAGGTCATGCGGCGGGAGCGGATCGCCGGAAGCGAGCATCCGGTGCCGGCCGACGCCTCCTCGCACGGCTGCCGCTGGCCGCCGGCACTGGGGCTGACGGTGGGACGCGAGTGGCCGTCCGGCTACTACCGGGTGTCGATGCGAGGGGAGGCTCCGGACGGCCGCCCCGTGCGCGGAGCGATGGCGTTCGTGGTCCGGTCGGCGGAGCCGGGGCGGACCGCCCGCATCCTGCTGCAGCGCACCACCAACACCGACAACGCCTACAACCGCTACGGCGGGTCCACGCTGTACTACGGGCCGGACGGACCGGCGACGCGGGTGTCGTTCGAACGGCCGTTCGCGGGGTTCGAGCCGATCGGCGACTACCGTTTTACCATCCGGGGGAAGCTTGCGATCACCACCGACGGCCGCACCCTGACGGACGAGATGGCGGCCGCGCTGACCGAGCGGGGCGTGGACACCGGCCGCCCCACCTTCCTGCGGCCCGCCCGCGTCGAGGGCTGCTGGAACCTGCAGCAGGCCGAGGTCACCCTGGGCCTGCACCGGCGCCCCGGCCGGGTCGACGTCTACGACTCGTTCAGTTCCTGGGCGAGCTGCTGGCACAACTGGGAGCAGCCGTTCGCGGCTTGGGCGGAACGGGCCGGCTACCGGATCGACTACGTGGTCAACGGCGACCTGGAGATCCACCCGGAGATTCTCGACCGCTACCGGCTGGTGCTCTCGGTCGGCCACGACGAGTACTGGTCGAAGCCGATGCGCGACCACCTCGAGGACTACATCGGCCGTGGCGGCAACGTCGCCTTCCTGTCCGGCAACTGCGCCTGGTGGCAGGTGCGCTCGGAGGAGGACGGCCGCGCGCTGGTCTGCTTCAAGGATCACACCCGCGACCCGCACTTCGCGAGCGGCCAGCACGACACCCTCACCACCATGTGGTGCCACCGGCTGATAGGCCGGCCGGAGAACCGGCTCACCGGCGTGAGCTTCGCCTACGGCGGCTACCACCGCTTCTTCGGCATGATGGACGAGGGGCCCGACGCCTACACCGTCCACCGGCCCGAGCACTGGCTGTTCGAGGGCACCGGGCTGGAGCGCGGGCAGAGCTTCGGGGCGCGCGACCGTATCGTCGGCTACGAGTGCGACGGCTGCCAGGTCGAGTGGCGCGACGGGTTGCCGGTTCCGACCCAGCGCGACGGCACGCCCCCGAACTTCCAGATCCTGGCCACGGCTCCGGCGGCGCTGGGACGGGTGGACGCCTCGCTGGAGCAGGCCAGCCGCGCGATCCTCGGCGACGACGGCGGCACGCTCCCGCAGCCGGGGCTGGCCGTGATGGGGACCTACACCCGCGGCGGCACGGTGGTGACGGCCGGCTGCACGGAGTGGAGCAACGGCCTGCGCGGCGGCGATCCCACGGTGGACCGCATCACGCGCAACGTCCTGGACCGCCTGGGCTGACGGATCTCCGGCCGGCTGACGGCTGGACGGATCGAACTGTTTCGGAGTAGATTCCGAATTGGTCTTACCAATTCGGATCATATTACGAAATGGAATTCTACTCCCGTGCCCTCCACATCGATCTCCCGCAGGGCCAATCGGCGTTCTTGTGGGGACCGCGGAAGACCGGAAAGTCAACCCTGCTGCGCACGCAGTTCCCGGGGTCAGCCCGCTTCGACCTCCTGGACACGCGGCTGATGCTGGAGCTTACGCGGGCGCCATGGACGCTGGCGGAGCGCGTGCTGGCGCTGGATGACGCCGTCCGCGCCGCGCCTGTGATCATCGACGAGGTGCAGCGCGTGCCGGCCCTGCTCGACGAGGTCCACCGCCTGATCGAGGACGCGGGCGTCCGCTTCGTGCTGTGCGGGTCGAGCGCCAGGAAGCTGAAGCGCGGGCGCGCGAACCTGCTGGGCGGCCGCGCGTGGCGCTTTGCGCTTCATCCCCTGACGTGGCCGGAGATCCCGGAGTTCGAACTGCTGCGAGCGCTGAACCGGGGACTGGTGCCGAAGCACTACGATGCGGCGCAATACCGGCGCACGCTCGCCGGCTACGTCGACGACTACCTGAAGGAGGAGGTATTCGACGAGGGGCTGACACGCAACGTCGGCGCGTTCTCGCGGTTCTTCGACGCGTTGCCCTTCTGCCACGGCGAGCTGGTGAACTACAGCAACGTCGCGCGGGACTGCGGCGTCGATTCCAAGACCGTGCGGGAATACTTCCAGATACTGGTCGACACGCTGCTGGGCGTCTTCGTGGAGCCGTTCAGCGGCCGGCGATCCCGCGCCGTGATCACCCGCGCCCCGAAGTTCTATCTGTTCGACGTCGGCGTGGCCGGCCACCTGACCGGCCGCCGGATCGAACGCCCCGCGGGCCAGGACTTCGGGCGCGCGCTGGAGCATTTCGTGCTGATGGAGCTGCTCGCGTACCGCTCCTACCACGAGCGCGACGTTCCGGTTCGCTTCTGGCGTACCAAGACGGGACTCGAGTGCGATTTCGTCATCGGGCTCAGGGGAGAAATAGCGATCGAGGTCAAGGGCGGCGCCGACCCGGGACCGCGGGACCTCGCGCCGCTGCGGGCATACGTCGAGGAGCATCATCCCCGTCACGCGATCGTCGTCTGCACCACGAGCGCCCCACGCCGCACGCAGGACGGGATCTGGATACTTCCATGGGAACGGTTCCTGGAGCGGCTGTGGGCCGATACCATCATCGAGTGATCGAGTCGGGAACGCGTGTCCGACGGGAGGGCTGCGACCATGAGTGATCTGCACATTGCCGGCGTGAACGTGGTGGACGTGGCGGCGGGGGCCGTGCGCCCCTCGCAATCGGTGCGGGTCTCGGACGGCCTCGTCGCCGAGGTGGGCGCAGAAGCGTCACAGCCTCCCGCCTCCGCGAGGACCATCGACGGCCGCGGCCTCTACCTGTGTCCCGGACTGATCGACACCCACGTCCACTTCTTCCTGGACGGCAGCAGCACGCCGCGCCAGAACTTCGTCGCCGTCGACGGGGCCGAGCGCCGGCGGGTCGCGGTGCGCAACGCCGGCGTCGCGCTCGCCGCCGGCATCACCACGATGCGCGATCTGGCCGCTCCCGCTGAGCCGATGTTCGAGCTGAGGCGCGAGATCGACGCGGGGCGGGTGGCCGGCCCGCACGTGATCTGCTGCGGCTACGCGCTCATGCGTCCCGGCGGGCACTGCCACTGGCTCGGGGGAATCGAGGTGAGCTCCCGAGCGGAGGTGCGCGCCGCGGTCGAGCGGCAGCTCGG
The DNA here is from genome assembly GCA_965208175.1 of Spirochaetia bacterium. Taxonomy (GTDB): domain Bacteria; phylum Spirochaetota; class Spirochaetia; order SZUA-6; family Bin103; genus CATQHW01. The sequence goes on from CBDBOG010000004.1 coordinate 1,052,470, forward strand.
CCAAGGCGGCGATTACGTCAAGCTCATGGCTTCCGGCGGCGGCCTGACGCCGGGCACGCGCCCGCACGAGGCGGACCTGCCGCTGGAGCTGATGCGGGAGGCGGTCGAGGTGGCCGCGGCGCACGGCACCTACGTCACCGCGCACTGCCACGCCACCGAGAGCATCCGGCGCGCCATCGATGCGGGACTGCAGATGATCGAGCATGCCACCTTCGCCGAGCCGCCGGGCCGGTACCGCTACGATCCGGACGTCGCGCAACGCATCCGCGACCGCGGTATCGTCGTGGTCCCCACCGTGTACTGCGCCCTGCAGAACGCCGCCAAGTTCGAGCGTCAGGGCAGCACCTACAACCCCGAAGACGTGGGCGCGGTCGCGCGCCTGCGCGGCCGGCTGACCAACACCGGGCTGTTCCACCGGCTGGGCGTGCCGCAGATCGCCGGCACCGACTGCGGGGCGATCGACACCCGCTTCGACGCCCTGGTCGACGAGTTGCTGACCTACGTGCAGGCCGGCTTGAGCAACGCGGAGGCGCTGCGCTCGGCCACCAGCCTGGCCGCCTGTCACCTGCGGCTGGACGGAGTCGGGCAGGTGGCCGCCGGCCAGCGCGCCGACCTGCTGCTGCTCGACGGCGATCCGCTGGAGGACCTCCGCACCCTGCGCGCTCCGCGCGTCGTGATCAAGGCCGGCGAGGTCGCGCACCGCCGGGAGACGGGCGTCCAGCCGGGCTCGGTTTGACCAGGTGGGGGCTCCGGGCTACCCTGTAGGCACGGTTCCGTGCCGGCGGTACCCCGGAAATCATGGCAAAAGCCCAAAGCTCTTCGTCGGCCACGGCGAACGAATACCTCATCCAGATCTATCTGATGCTGCGCGAGCGGCGGCCGGTCGTCGGCGCCCGCATCGCCGAGCGGATCGGGGTTTCGGCCGCCGCGGTGTCGCAGGCCCTCAAACGCCTGGAGCAGCGCAAGATCCTCGTCCTCGACCCGGACGACGGCGTGCGCCTCACTCCGCGCGGCACCAGGCAGGCCGAGCGCACCATCCGCCGCCACTACCTGCTGGAGCGCCTCCTGGTCGACGAGCTGGGCTTCGACTGGGTGGACGTGGATGAAGAGGCCGACAAGCTGGAGCACTCGCTGTCGGCGCGCCTGGAGGCGCACCTCTTCGAGCGGCTCGGCCGTCCGACCACCTGCCCGCATGGCAACCCGTTCCCGGGCTCGCCGAATGAGCGGAGGCTGCTCGACGCTCCGCGGCTCACCACCGTGCAGGCAGGTGAGCGGACCTCGATCCTGCGCATCACCGAGGAAGCCGAGGAGAACGAGGAGCTGATGCGCCGCCTCGACCAGGATCACCTCGTGCCCGGCACCAGGATCACGGTGTCCGGCATCTCCGAAGCCGAGGTGGTGTTCCGCAAGGACGACACCGGGCAGGAGATCACCCTGCCCACCGGCTACGCCCGCTACGTGCGCGTAGACAGCGCCAACTGAACCCGGGTTCGTGAACGACAGCCGCGCGCCGGCGCTGGACCGCCTCCGCACGCTCGATCGGGAGATCCACCTGATGCAGCACGTCATCGGCCTTCTGCAGTGGGATCAGGAGACGTACATGCCGGAGGGGGCGGTCGCGGAGCGGTCGGATCAGCTTGCGCTGCTGGAGGGGCAGGTCCACGAGCGCCAGACCGCGCCGGAGATGGGCGACCTGATCGCTGCCGGGGAGGCGCGCTCCGACCTCGACGAGATCGATCGGGCGTTCCTGCGCGAGCTGCGGCGGACCTATGACCGGGAGACCAGGCTACCCACGGACTTGGTGACGGCGATCGCCCGCCAGGCCAGCGTCAACCACGCAAGCTGGGTGGCTGCGCGCAAGGCGTCGGACTTCAGCGTGTTCCGGGACGACCTGCAGGAGACGCTGCGCCTCACCCGCGAGAAGGCCGACCACCTGGGATTCGGCAACACCCGCTACGACGCGCTGCTGGACGCGTTCGAGCCGTGGATGCGCACCGCCGAGCTCACGGCCGTGCTCGATGCGCTGCGCGGCCCGCTGGTCGACCTGCTGGAACGGATCGCCGGGTCGCCGGTCACGATCGACGACGCGGTGCTGCGGCGCGACTACGACGTGGGCGCGCAGCGCGCGTTCAGCGATCACCTGCTGGCCGCCCTGGGCTTCTCCTCCCACACGGGCCGCCTGGACGTGTCGGCACATCCCTTCTCCACCACGCTCGGCGCGGCCGACGGCAGGCTCACCACCCGCTTCCATCCCAATCTGCTGTCCTCCAGCGTGTTCGGGACCATCCACGAGTGCGGCCACGGCCTGCACGGGCTGGGCGTGGCGCCGGAGCTCGCCACCAGCGCGCTGGGCTCGGGCACCTCGCTCGGCATCTGCGAGTCGCAGTCGCGTTTCTGGGAGAACCTGATCGGCCGCCGCCGCTCGTTCTGGGAGCACTTCTACCCGCAGCTTCAGCCGCGCTTCGCAGCCTTGGCCGACGTGGACCTGGACCGGTTCTACCGCTCGATCAACGCCGTGCAGCCGTCGTTCATCCGCGTGGAGGCCGACGAGGTGACCTACAACCTGCACATCCTGCTGCGCTTCTCGCTGGAGCGCCGCATGGTTGACGGCGACCTGCAGGTGGACGACCTGCCGGACGCGTGGCGCGAGGAGTCGCGGGCGCTGCTCGGCATCGTCCCGGAGCGCGACGCCGACGGCGTGCTGCAGGATATCCACTGGTCGATGTTCGCCATCGGCTACTTCCCCACTTACACGCTGGGCAACCTGTACGGCGCGCAGTTCCACGCGGCGATGGCGCGCGACATCCCCGACTGGGAGGAGCAGGTGCGCGGCGGCCGGTTCGAGGAGATCCTCACCTGGCTGCGGGAGCGGATCCACCGCCACGGCCGCGTTTACCCGGCCGAGGAGATCTGCCGGCGGGTGACCGGCGAGCCGCTCGACGCGCGCTACTTCACCGACTACCTGAGCACCAAGTTCGGCGAGCTCTACCGGCTGTAGCCATGGTGCCGGCCCCGCGGGGCCGCACGGTCAGACGTGGCGCGCCAGGAAGTCGTAGGCCAGCCGGCCGCTGATCTGGTGCCTCCCTTCGAAGTCGTCGGTGACCAGCGCGTCTTCGGCGCCGAAGGCGCGCCACGCCGCCCGCGCCCGGTCCACCGACGCGCGCACGCCGTCGATCGGAAAGATCGTGTCCCGCCGGCCCGCCTCGATCAGGCACGGACGGGGCGCGATCAGTCCCGCGAAGTCGCTGAGCTCGCCGTGGCCCAGCAGCCCGGGCACGAAGTTGCACGTGCAGTGAGCGAAGGTCAGGATGCTCTGCCGCCAGTCGCAGAAGTAGCCGGAGATCACGCAGGCGCGGATGCGGTCGTCGCACGCGGTGGAGAAGTAGGTGTGCGCGCCGCCGCCGGAGATCCCCATCGCCCCCAGGCGCGCGATGTCCGCCTCCGGCCGGGTGGTCAGGTAGTCGACCGCGCGCATGCCGTCCCAGACGCGCAGGCCCATCACCGAGCCGCCCAGCATGATCGCGTAGGTGTTGGCGTTGTGGCAGGTCGACGGCTCGGGGCCGGTGAGCTCGTCGGCCAGGGCCGAGTAGTCGGCGCGCCGCTCGCCGAAGCAGCTTATCTCCGGCGCCGCCACCACGAAGCCGCGCTCGGCCAGGGCGCAGCCGAAGTCCTTGTGGTAGCCGTCCGGCTCCCACCGCTCCGAGCCGTCTTCCCACAGGCCGACGATGTCGCGTACCCCATAGCCGTGCCCATGCAGGGCCAGCACGCACGGCGCCGGCCCCGTGAGGCCCTTCGGCACCAGTACGTAGACCGGCATGGTCGCATCCGGCCACGTGCGCAGCACCACACGCTCCCGGACGTATGAGCCGCGGTCGACCGCCTGCTCGATTTCGGCTTCCACGGGCGGGGCCGGCCGGTCCAGGAAGCCCAGGTGCCCGGTGAGCGCCCGACGGGCGCGCGCCTGCCACTCGCGGGCGGCTTCGGCGGTCGTGGCGGTGAAGGCGCAGTCGCGCTCGGTTGCGGCATGCAGGGCGTCCAGCAGCCTGAGCGGGTCGAATTCCGTTCGCTGGCTCATGCGGCAACTCTGGAAGCATGCGGCGGCGCTGGCAAGGCCCGCGCCACGCTTGATTCGGCCCGGACCGGCGCGTAGCGTGGCCGGTATGTTCACTCAGGTCCGGGTCGCCGCATGTTCGTTCAAGCCCCGCAAGTTCGACGTCGCCGCCAACGGGGAAAGGCTGGAGGATCTCTTCCGCCAGGCCGCATCCGCCGGCGCCGAGCTCGCCGTCGCCCCGGAAGGGGCGCTGGACGGCTACGTGGTGATGCCGATCATCGAGGGCGAGCAGCCGGCAGAGCGGATGCACGAGGCGGCCGTGAGCCTGCAGGGCCCGGAGATCGGGCGGTTCCGGGCACTGGCCCGTGAGCTGCGCATGTGCCTGGCGTTCGGCCTGGTCGAGCGCTCAGGCGGCGACGTCTACAACTGCGCGGTCTTCATCGACGCGGCGGGCGAGATCCGCGGTACGTACCACAAGATGCAGCTTGCCGAGGGCTACCACGACGACTGGTGGTTCAACCGCCTTGGCAAGCGCTCGCGCGCGTTTCAGACGCCGTTCGGGAAGTGCGGGGTGCTGATCTGCAACGATCGCTGGAACCCCGACATCGCCCGCATTCCGGTGCTGGATGGAGCCCGCTACCTGCTGATCCCGTCCTATGGATCGCGCTCGCGAAGCCAGGACAAGGCCGTGCTCGCGCGTGCCCGGGAGAACGGCGTCCCGATCGTGGAAGCGAACGTCGGCGTGACGCTGATCGTCAGCAAGGGCGAGGTCGTCGCGTGCGAGCGCCGGGTGGATGCGCTGACGGTGGGTGAGATCGACGTGCCGGCAGCGCCCTCGGTCGCCAACCGGGACCGGCACGAGGCAGCGTTTCTGCGTTGGCGGGCTGTGGAGATGCCCAACCGCTACGAGCAGGGCGAAGCGCGCCGCAAGGCGGGCGCCGAGCACCCGGCGCACCACGACCCGCACGGCCGGCTGGTCGCGGCCGGGTAGCGCCGGCGCGGTCGCCACCGGCCCGGCCGCGGGTGAGAGTCACGCCGCGAAACGAAACCCGTAGATCCTCATCCGGCGCAGGTGGAACTGCAGCCGGACCGGCGTGCCGGCCCAGGCGCCGAGGCTGGCGCCGCCGTCCCAGGTGACCGGCGCGTCGAGCGCGTCCGCGTTCAGCGGACGGCAGCGGTCGAACGTCAGTCCCTCGATCGGCGGGCCGTCGTGCCGGGGAAAGGAGCCGGCCGGCGGGGTGGAATCTCCCCGCACCACCTGCACGCGCAGCTCCGCCTCCGCGCCGGTGGGCTCCGCGTTCACGGTGAGCCGGCGCCCGGCGAAGCGGATCTCGCGCGTCGCGAAGATGCCGAGCTCGCTCCCGGCCTCGATCCCGACGAACCGGTCGCGGCCGAACGTGACCCGCCCCATGCCGCCGTCGGACGGCGTCTCACCGTCGCGCAGCCCCGCGGCGTGCCACGGCCCCGGGGTGTAGCTCGCGTCCACCGCGCCGTTGTGCGGTCCCTGACCGGTGCGAGTGTAGAGCGCCACGCGGTCCGGTGAGGCCGGCAGGATGCCGGGTCCGGCGTAGATCCGGAACTGGTCGTAGGCCCCCGGCTGGTCGCTGTTGGCCACGATCGGCATGCGCGTGGGACGAATCCAGGTCCGGTTGTCGCGGCTGACGGCGAGTTGCAGGCCGAGCTTCCCGCTCCAGTGATGATAGGGCGAGAAGAACATCAGGTGCAGGTCGCGGTACGGGCTCCACGGGCCGTTGTAGAAGTCGACGTCCAGCCCGTCCTCGTGGTCGGGCGCCAGGACGATCTCCGGCCGCGTCCACTCGGGGTGAGGCCCGTCGAAGCGCATCGCCTCGATGCGGGCGACCGACCGTCCCCAGCCCTGCGGCAGCACGGGACGGTCGCCGACGTCGCGGCCGGCCCGCTTCAGGCTGTTCGAGCGTATGTAGGCCACGTAGCGGCCCAGTACCGGGTCGTAGTTGGCCACGTTCTGGGTGTCCAGGCCGGGGATGTTGTAACCCCAGGGGTACATGGTCCACGACAGACCGTCGCCGGAGCAGGCGCCGCGCAGCCCGAACGGCGTCCGGCCGCGGTGCAGCATCTTGTAGCGCTCGGCCGGCGGCGCCGTCGGGTCGACGAACACGCAGGCGCCTTCCGCGTAGCGGTCGATGTCGCCGCGCAGGACGATGTTGTTCGCCGTCGATCCGTCCATCTCGACCAGTCCCAGCGTGGGCTTGCGCCAGTTCACGCCGTCGTCGGACTCGGCGTAGGCGACCATCATCTGCGAGACCATGCCCGGCTCGCGGGCGGGCCGTTGATGCGGGTAGCGCGGGTCGCGTTGCTCGGTGCGCCCGGTGTTGTACCAGCAGCGGAAGCGGCCGCCGTCATGCAGGACCGTCACCCAGTAGATGCCGCCGGTCTCCCACGGGGCGTCCCGTCCCGGAAGCATCACCGGTGCCGGGTCCTTGATGGCGTTGCCGGGAGTGAACCGGATGTTGACCGGGTAGTCCCGCGATGCGGCCGTGCCCCGCGTCAGCAGAAAGTCGTCGCAGAAGAGCTGAACGTCGCCGCCGACGTCCAGCACGTGGTCAGCTCCCATGGCCCCGAAGTCGGTCCGTCCACCCGGCGGCAGCCCGGTCGCATGCATGATCCGCCCTCCGCCGACACCATAGACCGGGAGGCCTACTCGATGCCGAAGACCTCCAGGAAGCGGTACACGTCGAAGGAGGCGCTGAACAGCTCTTCGACCTCGCGCACCTTGTCGACGTCGTAGACCTGCAGCTTGGTGCTCTCGTAGAGCGAGAACAGGCGCGCCTCGATGGCCGCGGAGTCGCCGCGGATCAGCAGGGTGGGCAGGCCCGCGGCGATGATCTCGGCGCGCAGGTCGGGGGCCAGCGACTCACCTTCGTCGCAAGTCAGCACCAGCCCCCCGATCCCGCGTGTGGCTCCGAGCTGCCGGTGGTAGGCGATGATGCTGCGGATCCGCGGCGTGGAGTTGGCGCTGATGACCACGAGGTCGCGCCTGCGGATCGCCTGCGCGGGCCGCAGGAACTGCGCGGGGAGCGAGATGACGCGGATCGTCCGGCAGGGACGCTGCCAGGTGGGATGGCGCGGATCGCCGATCGGCTCGGTATGGCGCAGCGAGGTTCGCACCAGATCGATCGACGGCTGCGGCAGGTCCTGGACGGTCGGAATGAACCCCAGGATGCGCAACGTGCCGCCGAAGCCCGGGAACCGGCTGTTGAGCGCTTCGTCGGTAAGGTATCGCTGCAGTGTGGGGATCTTCTCCGGGATCAGCTTGTTGAAGATCACGCCGCGCACCCGGCATCCCTTGTGCAGGAAGTACGACAGGTAGACCTCCAGCGTGTCGATGGCGCGGCCGATGCCTCCCTCCGACAGGAACACGACCTCCGCATCGAGCAGCTTTCCCACGTCGGCGTTGGACAGCCCGGCTATGGCGCCGACACCCGGATGTCCGGAGCCCTCGGCGATGATCACCTTCTTGTCGGCGAGCGATGCCACGGACTCGAGGATGCGGCGTTCCAGGGTTCGGGTCAGCGCCTCCCGATTTCCCGACTCGAGGTAGGTGCGGGTGAATCCCGACGTGAACCGGACCGGCGAAAGGTGCCGGGGCTCGAATCCGGGCAGGGAGCTGAACACCGACAGGAGCTGCACGTCCTTGTCCACGTGCATGCCGTCGCGGAGCGTCGATACCTCCTGGCCCACCGGCTTGATGTAGCCGATCGTCGCGGGGTCCAGCACGCGGCGGAGCTGGGAAATGATGCCCAGGCTGGTGACGGTCTTGCCGGCGTGCTGCCGGTAGCCGGTGAGGTAGACGACTACCGGAGCCACGGGTGGAAACCCGGCGCCGGCGGTTGCGTGCGATGGCCGGTTGCGGTAAGCATGGCGCCATGCGTTGGATGGCAGTGTTGCTGTTGGCAGGCCTCGCCTGGGCCGCGGGCGCGCACGACGACGATCACGGGGCCGCGGCGGCGGCGGAGGATGCAGGCGTCCTGGTAGCGCAGGAGGCCGCGCCGGTCGTCGACGGCGCCGTCACGGAGGGCGAGTACGGGGTCAGTCTGCAGTACGACGGCATCGTGATCAGCCTGGCGCTGGTGGGCGACACGCTGCACGCGGCGGCCGTCGCGGCCACCACCGGCTGGGTAGCCGTCGGATTCCGGTCCGACGTCATGGACGGGGCGCGGATCCTGTTCAGCTACGTCGAAGCGGACGGGATGGTGTTCTTCGCCGAGCAGGAGGGGAAGGGTCACAAGCACCACGACGTCGCCGATACGGTCGCGACCGCCCACGCGGTGAGCGAGGCCGACGGAGCCACCACGCTGGAGGTCGCGCTGCCGGCGGCATTCATCCGCGACAGTGCCGGCGAGACGGGCATCTTCCCGATGATCATGGCGTACGGCAACCGCGACTCGGTCCGGCCCGTGCACCGGTTCTTCAAGAGCATCGAGCTGACCCTCGGCTGATCGTAGCCGGAGCCTCGGGCGACGGTCTTGGGGCTACGCTCCGGCTTCAGCGGATCCGCGCAGGCAGAGCCACGTTGCCTCCGCTGCCAGTTCCTCGCCCACGAACGCCTTGCCGCTCTGGCGGATCATCGCGGGAGAGCTGCGCGTGGTGGCGACCTCCAGCCGGACCTCGTCGCCGGGTCGTACCTGCCGCCGGAACCTGGCCTTTTCGACCGACGCCAGGAACAGGACCGAGCCGGCGCCGTCACGCGCCGCCCTGTCGCACGCCGCCCTGTCACACGCCGCCCTGTCACTCTGCGCGGCGATGCCGGCGCCGCCGCACTGGGCCAGACACTCGACCAGCAGCACCCCCGGCACGACCGGATACGACGGGAAGTGGCCGGCGAAAAACGGCTCATCGGGCGCGAACTGCTTGTAGCCGACGATCAGGTCGGCGTCGGCCCGCTCCAGCCGGTCCAGGAACAGGAAGGGGGGCCGATGCGGGATCAGCTCCGTGACGGGCGGGAAGCTCACGGTCAGATGATCCCCAGACGGCGTCCCACCGTGGAGGTGATCTCAACCACCCGATCCAGTTCCTCATCGGTGTGGATCGCCATGTAAGAGGTTCGGATCAGCGCCTTGTCGGGCGGGACGCCCGGGCTGACCACCGGGTTGGCGTAAATCCCAGCCTGGAACAGTTCGTGCCAGAACTGGAACGTCAGATGGTCGTCGCCGATGATCAGCGGCACGATCGGCGTCTCGGCGACGTCGACGTTGAAGCCCAGGGCCTTGTATTCGCGGATCATGCGCGCCGCGATCCGTTGCAGGCGTTGCGCGTGCTCGGGCTCGTCGCGCATGATCTTCAGCGCGGCGGCTGCGGCCGCCAGGTTGGCCGGCGGCATGCTGGCGCTGAAGATCAGCGATCGGCCGTGGTGCTTGATGTAGTTCACGACGTCGCGGTCTCCCGCCACGAAGCCGCCGATGGAGCCGAACGACTTGGAGAAGGTGCACATCACCAAGTCGGCGAGCGGCCGGCCGAAGTGCTCCTCGGTACCGCGGCCGGTGGGTCCGATCACGCCGATCGCGTGCGCCTCGTCCAGGTAGATGCGCGCACCGTGCCGGCGGGCGACCTCGACCATCTCGTCCAGGCGGACGATGTCCCCCTCCATGCTGAACACCCCGTCGGTAACCACCAGCTTCCCGGCCTCGGCCGGTGCCGAGCTCAACGCCCGATCCAGCTCCTCGGGGCTGTTGTGCGCGTAGCGGTGCACCTTGACGGTGCCCAGGCGCAGACCCGAAGCGTGAAAGATGCCGTCCATGACCGAGGCGTGGTTCACCCGGTCGGAAAAGACGTGGTCGTTCTTGCCGAGCAGGGAGGAGATCGCGCCCAGGTTGGTCTGGTAGCCGGTGGTGAAGCAGAGCGCGGCCTGCTTGCCGACGAAGTCGGCGAGGTCCGCCTCCAACTCCTCGTGCAGGGTGAGCGTACCGTTCAGGTAGCGTGAGCCGGAGCAGCTCGTGCCGTAGCGCTTCACCGCCGCGATCGCCGCCTCCCGGACGCGCGGGTCCCAGGAAAGCCCAAGGTAGTTGTTGGAGCCGATCATCAACAACTCGCGGCCGTCGATCACCGCGGTGGTGCCCCTTACTTCCTGAATGGCGGCGAAGTAGGGGTAGAAGCCGATCTGCCCGACCTGGTCGTCGAACCACGCCTGATAGTCGCGACACCTCTGAAACAGGTCGACCGGTGGGCGCGTGGCGGTGGGCCCGTGGCTGTCAGCGTCGCCCGTGGTCATACATCGGAGAGGTCGGATCTCGGATCAACGGAGCAGCGGCCCATAACGTCGGCGGCTACTGATACTACGGAACCTGCCCCGGCATCAACCGTCCTCGACCAGGGCGGCGAACATGCTGCGCATCGGTTCGGAGTCCCAGTCGCGCACGCCGATCGCCCGCGCGACGATCGTCCCCTCCGGATCGAGTATGTAGGTCATCGGCAGCGATCGAGCTGCGTACACGCGTCCGGTCGACAGGTCGTGGTCGATCACGATCTCGAAGGTGATGCCGGTTTCCTCCACGAAGCGCCGGACGTCGCCGGTCTCCTCGCCGATGTCGACACCGACGACCCGGAGGCCGCGGCCGGCGAGCTCCTGGTGCAGCCGCTCCAGGGCCGGCATCTCGATCCGGCACGGCGCGCACCAGGTCGCCCAGAAATTGAGCAGCACGTAGCTGCCCGCGTAGTCGTCCAGGGTGCGGGTGGTGCCGTCCATCGCCGACAGCTCGAAGGGGACGCGCGCCTCCTTGCGGGCCGGCTCGAATCCCAGGTCCGCCATCGTCTCCAGGACGGATTTTTCGGTGTCCGCGGGGCCCCCGGCCGGCGCGGAACCGCCCGCGGGCGCATCCGCCGCTTCGACCGCCCGGGCCGGTCCGGGCGGGTCGCCACGCTCCGAACAGCCGAACAACGCCAGCGAAAGCACCGCGGCCAGGATCGCGTCCGCCCGCGTTCCGGCTCCCCCCATGGGCACATGATACGAACGCCCCCCTTCGCCGGAAACCGCCGGGCGATTGCGGCCGTCTGAAGCGCCACGTTCGGATCGGCCGTTGCGGTAGGTGAGGTGGGACCGTCCTTCGTCGCCGCGGCAGTCGCGGCGGGTGCGTTGAGCGTGGCGCCGGCCGTGCTGCCGCTGGCGATCGGGATCATCGCCGGTGCGGCGGCGGCCGGCGGCGTTCTCTGGGCGTGCGGGACGGTGGGGGCGCGCTCGCCGCTGCGCGCCTGCGGCGCGGCGGCCCTTGTCGGGGCGATGCTGGCGGCAAACGGGGTCCTGAGGATGAGGATGGAGGAGCGGTCGGCCTACGTCGGGCTCGCCGCATCCGGGCCGCTGGTACTGCACGGCGCGGTGGTGGACGACAGCCGTCCCCTGGCGCGAGGCGGCACGGTGCTTGCGGTCCAGGTCTCCTCGGTCTCCCGTCCGGACGGAGTTCTGCGGGCCACGGCGCGCCAGCGAATGGAGCTGTTTCTGCGGGAGGCGGAGTCCGTGCACCGGGGAGAAGTGCTGTCGGTCGTGCTGGCAGCGCCGCCGGAGCGCTGGCGCGGGCGGCTGGTCGGGCGGCCGTCGCACCTGGAGCGACACGGGTTTCGATCGCGTTTCTGGCGTCTGCGGGCGTCGCTCCGCGAGCGGGTCGTGGCGGCGCTCGCGCGGGCCGGGCCGGCCGCCGGGCTGGCCACGGCGGTGCTGGTCGGCGACCGGCGGTACCTGGACCAGGCCGTGATCGATCGGTTCAGGCGGGCCGGTGCGTCTCACCTGCTGGCGTTGTCCGGCCTCCACGTGGGCATCGTCTACGGCTGCGTGCTCGTGCTCATGCGGCTGGCGCCGCGGCGCGCCGGACCGCCGGTGGCCGCAGCGGTCGCCGCGGCGTATGCGCTGATCGCAACCGGCGGCCCGGCGCTGGCGCGCGCGGCGATGATGGCCTCGGTCGGATCGCTGCTGGCGGTGACCGACCGCGAACGGCGTCCCGTGCCGATCATCGCGCTGGCCGCGCTCATGCTGGTGGCAATCGAGCCCGGCGCCGCTGCGCAGCTCTCGTTCCAGCTCTCGTTTCTGGCTCTGCTGGGCGTGCTGGCCGGTGCTCGGATCGCCGCCCGCCTGGCGCCGGGGCCGGTCCGCTGGATCGGCGGGGCCGTGCTCTGCTCGGTCGGTGCCCAGGTCGCCACGGCGCCGCTCGTTCTGACGACGTTTGGCGCTCTCTACCCGGGGTCGGTGCTGCTCGCGCCCCTGCTGATGCCCGCCGTGACGGTCTTCCTGGTGGCCGCGCTCGGCATGGGCGTCGCCGGTCAGCTCACGGTGTCGTTTCCGTCCGAGGCCGCTGGCGCGCTCCTCAATCTGGCGTTTATCATCCTCGACACCGGGGTTTCGCTCAGCGCCGCCATCCCCGGGATCTCCGTATGAACGACGCCCCGTGAATCACGACTCGCCCACCGATATCAGGCAGGCGATGGAAGCCGCCGGCATCGCCCTGAAGAAGCGCTGGGGGCAGAACTTCATGATCAACCGCGGGGCGCGGCGCAAGATCGTGGAGCTCCTCGACGCCCAACCCGACGAGTTGATCTGGGAGATCGGAGCGGGCCTGGGCGCCTTGACCGAGATGATCGCGCCGCTGGCCGCCGCCATCGTGGCGTTCGAGAGCGACCATGGCCTGGTGCGGCACCTCGAGTCCGAGTTCTCGGGATCGAGCGTGCGGGTCGTGGCGGGAGATTTCCTCGACACCCGCGAACATGCCGTCACGGCACACGGCGCGCCGCGCCGGGTTGCCGGCAATCTTCCGTACAGCAGCGGGGCTGCGATCGTGGCCGCGCTGGTGGAGCATGGGCCACAGGTCGGCCGCATGGTGTTCACGCTGCAGAAAGAGGTGGTCGACCGGATGTGCGCGCCGGCGGGGTCGCGCACCTACTCGTCGTTCTCCGCCATCTGCCAGGCGTTCTATACCGTCGCCAATCGGGGTGAGCTGCAGCCCGGGTCGTTCTTTCCGGCGCCGGAGGTGCAATCCGGCGTGGTGACCATGGACGTGCGCGCGGACGCCGATCGAGTCCGGGACCCGGCCGTGTTCTTCGCGTTGGTCCGTTCGGCGTTTGCGGCCCGCCGCAAGACGCTGCGCAACAATCTCTTGCGGGAATCACCGTTCCCGCTGAGCAAGCGCGACCTGTTGGCGGTCGTGCAGCACATGGGCGTGGAAGCGGGCGTCCGTGCGGAGACGCTCGGCGCGGACGAGTTGGTCGCGGTCAGCAATCAGATCTCGGCGCTGGTCGAGCGCCGATCGAGCGAATCGTGAACGGCATGGAGCTCGGCATCTACGGCCTCGGCAGGTTCGGGACCTTCTGGGCGGAACGCCTGGCGCACCATGCGGAGGTGAAGGCGTACTCCCGGCGCAGCCGTTCCGCCCCGGCCGGCGTGGAGCTGGTCTCCGAGGAGCGGCTGCTGGAGTGCCCGGTGTTGATCCTGTGCGTCGCGATCTCGGCGATGGAGCAGGTCCTCGGCCGGATCCGTGACAGATTGCCGGCGGGTGTCACGGTCATGGACACCTGCTCGGTAAAGGTCCACCCGAGCCGGCTGATGGCCGAGCTGTTGCCGGACGACGCGCGGATCCTCGGCACGCATCCCATGTTCGGCCCGGATTCGGGCCGTGAAACGATCGCCGGCCTGCCGATGGTGCTCTGTCCGGTCCGCATCGACCGGGAACCCCTGGCCCGGTGGGAGCACTTCTTCGCCGGGCTCGAGCTGCACGTGGTCGTGATGGACGCGGACGCGCACGATCGGGAGGCGGCGTTCACGCAGGGTGTCACCCACTACGTCGGGCGCGTTCTTGCCGAGATGCGTCTGCGCGAGTCCGGCATCGCGCCGCTTGGCTACCAACGGCTGCTGTCCATCGTGGAGCAGACCTGCAACGATCCGTGGCAGCTCTTCGCCGATCTGCAGCGGTTCAATCGTCACACCGTGGAGATGCGCGACCGACTGGAGGAGGCGTTCCGCAACATCGCCAGGCGGCTGGACGACCCGTCGGATGACAGGTAGCCGCGCATACCCGGCCGTCGAGGCGGCGAGCGCCGTACCCGTCGGGAGCGCAGGCCGCCCTTGCCGCTTGCCGGGCAACGCGCCAGACTGACCGGGTGGCAAGCGCGATGTCGGACCGGCACCTCGCCGAATTCGACGAGAGCACGATCGACACGATTCTGGGCGAGGACGTGCAGTTCACCGGGGAGTTGAGCTTCGACCGGGCGCTGATCGTCAAGGGCGACCTGAACGGCAAGATCACGGTCTCCGGCACGCTGTACGTCGACGAGCACGCCACGGTGGCGGCACGCGTGGAGGTGGAGCGGCTGCGCTGCAAGGGCAGGATCGAGGGCGACGTGATCGCGCGCCGCGGCGTCGAGCTGTACTCGACCGCGGACGTCACGGGCGACGTGGCTACCCCCGAGCTGGTGATGGAGGGCGGCAGCAAGCTCAACGGACGCTGTGTGATGGGCGGTGACACGGGGTCGGGCACCGGAGATGGCACACTTCCGGCGGAGGCCACGTAGCAGAGCGGGAAGTCGTTGACCGTGACGGCTGCCGCGGGTCATATGTTGTGCGGGGCCGCTAGCTCAGGTGGTAGAGCAACAGCCTTTTAAGCTGTGGGTCGACGGTTCGAATCCGTCGCGGCTCATCCCTCCCTTCGACCGATGTAGAGCAGGTGGATGGACGAAGCGACCATGCTCGGCTCGCCACTGACCTCGAACAGCAGATCGAGCCAGAGATCTCGCCGCGTGCCGTTGAGCGCGTTGTACGCTTCGTCGTACGCCGCGACGACCGGTTCGACGCCGGCAATTCGAACGGTTCGGAATCCTGCGGCCTCATGCATGGGAGCGACCTCTTCCGTTCGGACGAAGTGGCCTCGGAAGCCGCCTCTGGGGGCGTCATGCGGCCGATGACCGTGCTGCATGATCGACCGGACCCACTCCTTGTTCTCGATCCACGCGGGGTCTCTCCTGATGAGCCTGCCAAGGACGGCGAACCTCGAGATCAGGGCTGAAATGATCACACCCGCGGGCTTCAGACAGGCATGGGCCGACTTCAAGGCCACGATCCGATCGGCTTCGTGGACCAGGTGGTAGAGCGGACCCATGAGCAGGACGGCGTCGAATTCGCCGTTCGGTATATCACTCAAGTCGCGTGCGTCGCCGACCCGGAAATCGACGCGGTCACCGAGCCCAAGCTCGTCCGCCTTCGCCTGACAGCGGGCGACGAGTTCCTCGGCAAGATCTATCGCCGTGATCCGGTAGCCCCGTCGCGCCAACGGAAAGGTGTAGGCCCCCGTGCCGGAGCCGATCTCGAGGAGCCGGCCGGCCGGCGGCAGGTGCCGGTCCAGGTATCGCCACGTGATGTCCTCTTCGAGTCGATGACGCTCGAGCCTGGCGTCCTCGACGTCCCAGGCTGCGTTGTACAGGTCGCGGATGTCGGTGAGGTCGTCCATCTATCGATGATGACGCAACCCACCGCTACCTGTTGAGTCCGGCCAGGCACCGATCGGCAAGCTCCTCGACACCGGATTGGCGCACGTCGATACGAAGGAATCCATGGCGATCGACGATGTCGATCATCCGCTTGTTGTAGGCGAGGGTCCGGTCAAGGAACTTGCGTATCATCATCCGTTCGATCGTCGACTTGGAGTGATATCGACTCTCGCGGTGGATCCTGTGTCGGAGGACCTCGTCACCCGCCGTAAGCCATACGGCAGCGGTTCCATCGAGTTTCAGCGTTGCTACGAATTCCGGCCACAAAGCGGAACCCTCCAGAATCAATCGATCCGAACATGCTTCGGCGATGGCTGATCGGATCAGCGTCTGGACCTTCGGCCACACGTTGATCCGGTAATGGCGGAGCACGTCCGTGATCAGCTCGTCGACGGACAGACTGAGATAGTGCTCGGCCACATGATCCGGCACGCTCTCCGGCGGCGATCGCCACGGTCGGCCGGGGTGACGTGCCATCTGGTCGGTGGCGAGCAGGCGCCAGCCCAGTGTGTCGGCCAGCGATCTCGCGAGCGTAGACTTCCCTACGTGAGAGGATCCTCCGATGAGGATCACGCGCAGGTCGGAACGCGCCTTGCTCCCCATGCTACAAACGAGGCGGATGTTCCCGAGCCGCGATCCTGATGCGTTGAGGAACGACGCCTCAATCGCATCGATGGCCTGCGTGGGCGGAGTTTTCGGATGGTGCCGGACCGCTCCTTAGAAACAAGCAGAATCAGGCAGTCTCCGGGACCAGATTGAAGCCGAGTGCGCGCGCCTGATTGCGAAGTCGGCGCTCGTGGCGTTTACGGTCCTGGTGCTGTTGGCCGAACAGAATACGGTCATCGTAGAGTTCGTGGCGGTTGACACCGGGCCCGGTGTGAGAGCTGATCACCTTGCCGCCGGTGATCTTGGTCTGCGGACACAGGTTCAGCCAGGACGCGAACTGCGAGGCGGTCGGGAACCGCGACAGATCAGGGCCGAGCTCGCTGAACAGGACCAGCGCGGTGGTGGGGCCGATGCCGGGAATGAGGGTCAGGTCGGTGCCGAACAGCCGTGTGAGGTGGGCGGGCACGTTGAACGATTGCGCCGTCGGCTCAGGCGGCTCCGAGGGCGCCTGCGGGGATTGGGGGTCCATGGAGGTCGCGGCCGGCGGTTCGTGCGTCTGCTCAAAGGCGCGGATGCGAGCCTCGATCTCCTGGTCACACTCGCTGACAAGCTGTTGGTAGTGAGCGTAGGTCTGGCGTGCGTGCCGGAGCGTGAACAGATGTTCGGATCGCCAATCGCCCTCCAGCGCCTTGATCAACGTGTGGCGGCTGGCTCTGATCCGCGGGTGGGCCAGCGCCGCCAAGCGTGCCGGGTCGCGCTCTGCGGCCAGGATGGCGTCGGTGATGGCCAAGCCCGTGTGCCCGGTGAGATCGGAGATCGCGTGATGCACATGGACGTTCATCTGATCGAACGCCTTCTGCATATGCAGCACGCTGCGTGCGGCGGTCTTGACCAGGCCGTCGCGATGGCGCAACAGGGAGCGCACCGCGCACACTTCGTCAGCCGGTCGGAACGAGCCGCGCAGCAAGCCGACCGAGTGCAGGTAGCGCAGCCACTCGCAGTCGGACACGTCGTTCTTGCGGCCGGGCACCGAGCGCACGTGGCGGGCGTTGACCAGCACCACCTCGAAGCCGCGTGCTTCCAGGATCTGGTGCACGGGGATCCAGTACACGCCGGTGGACTCCATGGCCACCGTGTCTACCTCGCAGGCGCTCAGCCAATCGGCCAACTCATGCAGATCGCGGGTGAAGGTCGCAAACGATCGGATCGGCTGCTCGTCGCGCTCGGCGAGCACCGCCGCGTACACCTCGGTGGCGCCCACGTCCAAGCCTGCCGCGTTGGGGTGCACCTGCTGCGGTCGCGCCGAGCGATTGCCTTTGCCGCTCCGTTTGCCTCTGCGGTTGCGTCGTGCCATCAGTCTCTCCTGTGGATGAGCGGAGCGGCCGAGGCGTGAACAAACTGAGCACTCTCCTTACCGGGATGGATCAGCACGTCGACTGCGCCGCGTGCAGACCCTCACCAATGACAACGCCACGGGCCTCGGGACCAAGCTTGACAACGGGTTCGCCCCGCAGGGCGCTACACCAGTGACGCGCCGGCCTACTTCGCGCCCCTCAAGATTACTCGTCCCAGTCTACGCCCGCGTCCGTGTTTCTCCCATGCCAACGCCGGTCCGACCCGGCCGGTGGGGAAGCTTGACAGTCATCGACGAAACCGCCGGCAGGCTGTCGCGCTAACCGATGCTTGGCGTGGCGATGGCGGTGAGGGGCCGCGCAGAGGAGCCTTAATGCGGAGCTCCGCATTACGATTGTAATGCGGAGTCCGGGATAATGCGGAGTCACGTAGCCGAAGGTCCGATCTGGCAAGGATTTGAGGCGCGAATCGCTCCGCATTATCCCGGCGCCAGGAGCGAGGCGATCAGCTCGTCGGGAGGCTTGAATCGCCCGCGGCGCAGCTCCGGCGGCAGCACCGCTTCGACGGCCTGCAGCTTCTCGGTGGGATCCACGCGCAGGTAGACCTCGGTGGTGCGCACGTCGGCGTGCCCCAGCCACAGCGCCACCTTGCGGATGTCTGCGGTAGCCTGAAGCATGGTGAGCGCGCAGCTATGGCGGAGCTGGTGGGGCGAGATCGAACGTCCCGCCAGCGCGGGGCAGACGGTCACGGCTGCCCGCACGTGCTTGTGCAGGACGTACTCGAATCCGGCGCGGCTCATGGGCCTGTCGGTGGCGTTCAGGAACAGCTCCGGCGCTGAGTGCTCGCCGCGGACGGCGAGCCAGGCCCGCAGGTCGGCGGCGGTTTGTTTCCACAGCGGCAGACAGCGCTCACGGCGGCCCTTGCCGTGGACGCGAAGACTCGCGGTTCCCCGCAGCGACAGATCTGCCACCTGCGCGCTCACCAGCTCGGACACGCGCAGAGCGGCAGCGAAGCACAGATGGAGCATGGCGCGGTCGCGGATGCCGATCCGGGTGGTGATATCCGCGGCGTCCAGAATCGCGTTGATCTCTTCGATGCTCAGGTGGCGAACGAGCGGCTGATCATGGCGCTTGGCGGGGATGGCGAGGATCTGCCTGGCTTGCTCCAGCGCGGCCGGGTGACGGAACTCGACGTAGCGCATGAAGGACTTCACGGCTGCCAGTCGGACGTTGCGGCTGGCCGGGCTGCCACCACGATCCACCTCGAAATGGGTCAGGAAAGCCACGACGAGCGGGGCGTCGAGGTGTTCAAGATGAAGCGCCGACGGTCTGATGCCGAGCCGTTCGGCGGCGAAAGTGAACAACAGGCGGAACGCATAGGCGTAGCTCTCGCAGGTATGCGGGCTGAAGCCGCGCTCCACGGGGAGGTAGGTGCGCAGGAACTCGCAGATCAACGGTGCGATGGGAGTCATGTCAGCCTCCCGGCAACCAGACTCTCGCCCGCCGCGGCGATGTCAGCCATCAAATCCGGGGTCGCCTCCAGGTACCAGTAGGTGTGGACGACGCTGGAGTGGCCGAGATAGGTGGACAGCGCCACCATGTGGCGCGCCACCGATTCGCGCCGAACCGCACAGCGTTGCAGGGATCTGGTGGCGAAGGTGTGGCGCAAATCGACCAGTCGCGGTCGGCGCTGCCGATCAGGTGCGATGCCGGCGAGCCGGACCACTCGCTGGAAGGTGGTGCTGGCCGTCGGCGTCGGGATGCGCCGGTGGTTCGCCGACACGAACAGATGGTCGTCGGCGATGGCGACACGCTGGCGCTCGTGCAGGTACGCCGTCAGTGCCTCGACCGTGCTCGCATGCAGCGGCACCAGGCGGCTCTTGGCGAACTTGGTCTGGCGGATGCGCAGCACCGCGTTGGGGAGCAGGTCGTCGAAGCGCAGGTCCAGCGCCTCGGAGACCCGCAGGCCGGTGGCCGCGATGAGCCCGATCAGCGTCGCATACCCGGTCGGTCGCAGCGCGTAGGAGCGCCGCAGACGGTGCGCCGCGCCCAGCAGTTGGGCGATCTGGTCAGGGGTGTAGATGTAGGGAGGCTGTCGGACCACCCGGACGTGGAACAAGCGCTCCGGGGGCACCTCGTGGGCCGCCTCCTCGGCGTGCAGGAAGCGGGCCAGCAGCACGACGTCGTGAAGTCGAACGTGGCGCGCGTGCGGTGAGGACGCCTGTGCTGCCCACTGCACGGCGGTGGCGGCGCGGATCTGGGTGTCCCCCTGATGCGTGGCGAACCGTGCGAACGCCTGCAGATTGCGCTCGGTGTTACGCAGCTTGAACCCGAGCGTTCGCCGCAGTGCCAGATAGCGCTCTACGTGGCCGCTCAGCATGATCGCACCCCCGGCCACGGCTGGGCGATTTCGCCCAGCAGGTCGAAGTCGACCTTGGCGTAGTGGGCGGTCGTCCTCGGCGAGCGGTGCCTCAGGACGGTGGCCACGCCGTCCAGCGACACCCCCGTGCGCAGCATGGCGGTGGCCGCCGAATGGCGCAGCAGGTGCGCGCCGTGGTTGGGCGCCTTGATTGCTGCCCGACGAAGAGCTGCACCCACGACATCGGACACGGCCTGTCGAGTCATCGGGCGCCGTGGCGCCAGCACCGAGATGAACACCTGTGGGACCGCCAACGGCGGGCGCCCGCGGCGCAGGTAGGTGAGGATGGCCTCGCCGACCTGCTGCGGGAGCGGCAGCCACTGGTGGCTGCGGCCCTTGCCGCAGACGGCGATGCGCCCGTTGTGCCAGTCGATGGCGTCGAAGCTCAGCTCGGCGACCTCGCTGGCGCGCAGCCCCAGGCGGGCCAGCAGGAGGATGACCGCCCGCTCTCTGAGCCCGGCCTCATCCTCGTGGCCGCACGAGTCGATGAGCTTCTGCAGATCCTCAGGTTCAAGGAACCGAGGCGTGGCCGCCAGTTGGTAGGACGCGAAGCGCGGCACCGCGTACCGCAGGCCGTCGCAGCACTGCCCGGTGGCGGCGAGGAACCGCAGGAAGGAGCAGGTGGCCGTCGCGATCAGCTGAGCCGTCTTGACCCTGTGACCGTCAGACCGCGCGATCACGAAGCCGCGAACCGCAGCGGCGCTGTAGTGCGCCGGAACCACTCCCAGAGCCTCGACGAAATCGGCTGCGTAGCGCTCGTAGCGTTCCATGGTGCTGGGTGTCACGCCCCGGTGTTGCAGCATCCACGTCCGAAACTGCTTCAGCAGTGGCCAGCGCTCGCTCGGCGTCAGTGGCTGCTGAGCGACCGCCACGACACCTCGCTCCCTCAGGAACCGGATCAACGCCGCAGCGGCGGCCAGTGCGTTTCGATTGGGACTGCGCTGGTAGCGAACCCGACCGTGCTCGCACAGCTCCGTCCGGCACGCCTCGTATCCGGCCACGAAGTCCCCGTCACAGAACGACCGCTCGGCGAGCCAGTCCGTCCATGAGGCCAAACTGCGCAGCATGAAGCTCCGCGTGTTCGCCCGATAGCCGCGTTCCCGCAGCCAGTCTGCAAAGTCGTCGACGTAGACGCCCGCCGGCCCAGAACGGAGTCGGCGACACGGGTTCGCCAACTTGAGATGGTCTTCAAGCATGGAATGCCTCCTTGCTTGAAGGGGCGGGATAATGCGGAGTCCCGGCTACTGCAGCGACCCGCCAAACCCCGCTAAACCTGACTGAATCCCATCGGATCAGCCGTTCCCAGCCACCTACTCCGCATTATCCCGCGCTCCGCATTAGAGCCTGAGGTTGGCGCGCCCCGCGCCGCCGCCCGGATCCCCCGGCCCGAGGGGCGGCAGCGTGACCGCCGAAGCGATGACGCCCGCCGGCCGCGCGGAAACGCTCGCTGTTCGACGGCGCCGGCGCCTCCGAATCTCGCAGCGGCTTCGGCGCCGGAGCAGGAGAGGCGGTAGGCTTGGCGGGCCGCCGTACCACCGAAAGCGCGTGCGCCGGCGTATCTCGCGGCGGCTCCGGCGCCGAAGTGCTGTTGCGGGCCGGTGCTGTCTGCGGCTTCGCTGTCGAGGCCGCAGAACCGGCGTGGATCTCTGGCCGGTTCCGCGTCGGGTCGGCGTCGGCGCAAGGGTACACTTCCTGCTTCGGCGCCGAAGTTCGCTCGGCCCCTGCCGACCGGCGGCCGGCAGGGCGATGGGCACGCCGCGACGGACGGGCGGGGTCGTGTCGGTCGAGTCGCCGCCCCACGAGCTGCCCGATCGTCATGTGTGGGTCGACGTGTGACAGCAGCCCCTTGAGCTGCTCCAGGCCACGCTGGCACTCGGTGTCGATGACCGTCTTCAGCTCCCAGCGCTCCGCGTCCAGCGGCCGCAGCCGATCGGCCGGCGCCGCCAGGTCGGGGTCCACCCCGGCCAGCATCCGCATGACCTCCCGTGAGCTCTTGCCGACCGCCTCGTCCACCAGCGCCTTTCGTGCCGAGAGGTCCAGCTCCGGCGCCAACGTCGCCGCCGGAGCCGAGCCGCTCGGCTGCCTGGCCGGCCCCGCAGCCATCACGGCCTGCGGCGCCGGACCGCACCGCGCGTGGCCCGCCTTTGCTGACGATCGCGGCGATCGAAGGCAGACTGCAACTGCGCCGCCGCATCCAGCGTCAGCGAGCCGTCGCGCAGCCGCTCACGGGTGCCTGCCACCTGCGCGCACAGCTTCATGGCGCCGATCCGCCGATACGAGGCGCCGTCGCTGTAGCCGAGCCCGTGCTTGACGTAGTCGAACAGGCTGGAGAAGCCGCGGCGCAGGTGCAGCGCGCGCGCCTCGATCTCCACTAGGTGGTCGATGACGAAGACCTGGAGCTGACGATCGAGCTGCGCCAAGGTGCCGGTCTGCGCCAGTAGCTGGTTGTCGGAGAGGCCTGCAACGCCGGTCAGGGGACTTGTTGTCGACACGTTTGACATGAAGTAAATATAGCATTATAAGGTAAATAGTTCAAGTGATGTCGGCTGCATTGTGCGGCGGTTCGTGCTGTCGCGGTAGCCGTGCCCGGCCGCGCGGGGCACCGGCGTTCGTGGGCAGACCTGAGGCGTCAACGGGGATTGACGCGCGACGGGGTCACAAGCGGAACAGAGACGATTCTTGAGGAGTCCAGATTGCGTGACGTCATCCGTGGCGACCTTGATGGGTCGCGTTATGCTGGGCACCGCATGCCAACCCCGCCTGTCCTGCGGTGGAGCAACCCGTGAGCGAAGGCTTCGAGACCTATTGCGGCCTTCTGCGACGGTATGACGGGTTCGCCGCAGAGGAAGATGGCTCCGTCCCGGAATTCGAGTATGACCACGCTCACCCCGGACTCCGCGAGCTTCGCGATCGCTACCGGCTCGACGACGTCGCCGCGGACGGTGGACTTGCATCCGCTCTCGCCATATGACATGGATCAGCGTGTGGTGGCCGTGATGTTCTGCGGTTCGTTCGCGGCGGTCCCGACCGGTTCGCTCTACACCGTCGTGTCGGTCAGATAGGAGTAGGCTCGCAGCGGAGCTACCGCCAGCAGGCCGCCGTCGACCGGTATCGTCACGCCGGATATCCAGCGCGACTCGTCGCTGGCCAGAAACACGGCCAGCCACGCCACGTCCCAGGGCGTTCCCTCGGTGCCCAGGGGCGATGCGTTCCTGCGGAGTTCCCGCGCCCCCGGCCTCATCAGCCGGGTGGGGAAAGCGCCGTGGACGTGGCCCGGCGCGATGCAGTTGGCGCGGATGCCCTGGCGGCCGTGATTGGATGCCGTGGTCTTGGTCAGCATGTGCAGCGCACCCTTGGTGAGGGAGTAGGGCACGGTCTGCGAGTAGGGCGCGGTGATGCCGTCGATGGAGGAGACGTAGATGATCGACCCGCCCCCGGATCGCTCCATCGCGGGAACGGCGTACCTGGTGGCGAGCGCCGGTCCCTTGAGGTTCACCGCCACGTTGCGGTCGAAGTTCTCGTCCTCGAAGGTCACCACGGTACCCTTGCCGACTACGGCCGCGTTGTTGAACAGCACGTGCAGCGCGCCGAACCGCTCGACAGCCGCCGCGACCATCGCCTGACACGCGGCCGCATCACTGACGTCGGCCGCTACCACCGTTGCCACGCCGCCTTCGGCAATGATGTCACAGCAGGTGCGCTCTGCATTCTCGGCGGACACGTCGGCCACCACCACCCTGGCGCCGGCCCGGGCGAACAGCAGGGCGGTGGCGCGCCCGATGCCGAGCTCCTCCGTATCGCTGCGGGTGCCGCCGCCGGCGACGATCGCAACCTTGCCGGTCAGTCGGCCGGATGGTCCGGTGTCGTCCTTCATGGCGCCTGGGCTTCCCGGGCTGCCGCGATGGCCTGCAGCGTCAGGTCGAGCGTGACGAGGTTGTCGCGTCCGCTGTGCTCGGGCTCGCGGTCCTCCTCGATCGCTGCAAGGAGCTCCGTCATCGCACCGATGAAGCCGTCGGGCGCCCAGGAGCCTGCGAGGCGGGGCGAGTAATCGCCCGCGTCCGTGCGGACCACGACCGACTGCGAGCTCGGCGTGTCGCGGACGGCGCTGATCATGCCACGCTCGGCGACGATCCGGGTGCCGTGGCCAAAGAAGCCCTCTGCGGCGGCGTTCATGGAGACCGTGGCCTGCGATGCGCCGAAGTCGATGATCGTCGACGCCAGAGCCGGCACGGCGCTGCCGTTCAGCGTCCGCTCCTGCGACACGACGGTCGCAACGGCGCGGGGCCGGGCGTCGCCGGCCAGACAGTGGACGAAGTCGAACGGGTGGATTCCGTAGTCGAGCAGCAGGAAGCCGTCCGCCGTGCCTTCATCGAGCCATCCGGCGTGTCTCGGCTTCCAATGCCAGTGGAAGTGGAGATGCACCGACCGTAACGCGCCGAGCGCTCCACTGGCGACGAGCCGGCGCGCGTACGCCCAGTGCGGCGCCCAGCGTCCGTTCTGGTTGACCGCGAGCCTGACCCCCCGCGCACCCGCCGCGGCGACCAGGCGGCGGGCGGTCGCCAGATCGATCGCGAACGGCTTCTGGCTGAGGACGTGGCAGCCGGCGGCAATCGCCTGCTCGATGATCGGCGCGCGCTCGGCCGGCTGCGTCGCCACGTCCACGACCTCGACGCCCGCGGCGAGCAGCTCCTCGGCATCGGCGTAGACCACGGCATCGGGGCAGTACTCCGCGCGCCGCCGCTCGGCGAGTTGGGCATCAAGGTCGCACAGTGCGACGACCTCCAGTCCGATGGACCGGTAGGCGCGCAGGTGCGTCCGGGAAATCCCGCCGCATCCGATGAGCCCGACGGATGGGGGACTCGTGCCCAGCGGCGGCGGGCGGAAGTCGACATCGGGCAGCGGAACGCTCAAGACCGCCGGTCCCTCGCGGCGTCGTCGGCGTAGTCGGTATAGAGCGCGTCCATCCGTCCGCCGAGCGGCCCGCTTGCGACGACGATCGCGTAGCGGAACCGCAGCCGGTCGCCTGCCGTGAGCTGCCAGCCGCCATCGAACAACGGCGCCGGATTTATCGCCATGCCGGCCTGCGCCGGGCCGTAGTCCTTGGCGAAGATGTGCCAGGGGCTGGGCGCGTCGCGATTCCCGGGATGCTGCATGATGGCGACCTCGGCGCTCGGCGAGGCAAGCAGCAACCAGGGGGAGCGGCGGCCGTGCAGGTCCCGTCCGCGGCGGACGCCGTCGCCCAGGTATTCCGGCCTGGCCAGCGACGGGACGACGCGAAGGCACAGCCCGGCATAGCCGCCGTGGGCATAGCCGCCGGGCTCGTCCAGCCGCGGCGTGCGCGTCAGCTCCACATCGGGAGGTGGCCGTGAAGTCGCTGTCCCAGCAGACGCGGTAACAGCCGGACTCCACCCGCCCGATCGTCAGGAAACGGCGTTCATGCAGCAGGTCCTTGCCGGCCGCGTCGCGCCAGGTGAGTCGCAGGTCGGCGGTCGTGCCGCCGGCGGGCGTCGTCGTGGCGCCCGTGAACTCCAGGTCCACGCGCCCGGCCGGCTCGCCGGTCCGCGGATCTTCGTTCCAGAAGTTGACGTCGTTGATGTACTTCCAGGAAAACCAGAGCCCGCGGTGCCATGGGTGGTCCCAGGGACGGTTGCGGGTGATCTCGACGCCGGACGGGGTGGCTAGCGGATGGAACCACGGGTTTGCGCCGGTCTTCGGGTGATTGAGCTGCCACAGCAGCGTTCCCGCGTCGAAACCGGTGGTAGCCGACCCTTTGGCGACGAACGGCGATTCCACTCACCCGATCCTATTCCACCGGGTCTTGCGGGCCAACGTCGTCGTCGGAGGGGCGTCGCCGCCGGCCGCCGGGAGCTACGGCGCCCGGTTGTGGCGTGGGATCCAGTGCGTGGCGGGCGGCGCCGGCTGCTGGCGGGAACCGTTCGCGTGGTCACATGCGCAGAGGACCTCCTCGAACAGCATCGCCTCCAGCTCGCGCCTGATCGGCTCGAACGCGGCGTCGCGGTAGCGGTTGTGGGTCTCCTCCGGGTCGGCGTTGCGATCGTACAGCTCGCCGTCAGCGCCGCCGGCGTAGGCGGTCAGGCGCCAGTCCGCGGTGGTCAGGGTGCGCATCCGCACCGGCAACCGGTCGTCGTCGTTTTCGGTGAGTGCGGCGCTCCGCGTGTAGGCACCCGTGCCGCGGAGGGCACCCGCGCACGAGATGCCCTGCACTCCTTCCGGCTCGGGGACGCCGGCAAGGTCCAGCAGGGTCGGCGCGATGTCGAGCGTCGAGGCCGGCGGGTCGATGCACCGCCCGGCCTCGATCCCCGGCCCCCTGATCAGCAGCGGGACGCGCAGAGCCGAGTCGAAGTGCATGCCCTTGCCCACGAAGCCGTGGTCGCCCAGGTACTCGCCGTGGTCGGCGACGAAGCACACGATCGTCGACTCGGCGAGCCCGCTCGCCTCGAGCTGATCGAGGATACGTCCGATGTGGTGGTCCAGGCAGGTCGTCATGCCGTAGTACGCGGCGCGCACCGCCCGCCAGGTGGCCTCATCGACGCGCGAGTAGTCCAGCGGCGTCGTGCCCGTGATGCGGTTGATTTCGGTCCCTTCAGCGCGGTAGATCGGGTCGTACCACGACGGCATGTCGGTGCCGCCGTGCGGGATCGGCGCCGGAACGTCGGCCGGGTCGTACGCCGCATCCCACGGCTCCGGCACCGTGAAGGGGTGGTGCGGATCGGGGAAGCTGACGTGAGCGAAGAACGGCGCCTCGTCGTGCCGGGCGGCCTTCAGCATCTCGATGGCGCGGTCCGCGATGTACTGCGACGAGTGCAGCTCGGCGGGCAGGCGAAAGCGGTACGGCCCAAGGCCCGGCGAGAGCTGCCGGTCGTGCGCCCGCTGGTTTCGCCGAACAGCGGTCAGCTCGACGCCGAGATCGGCCGCGCGGGCCTCGTAGTCGCGGCCGAAACAGAGGTCGCCGTGCCCGTTGACCAGGTCCGCGTGCGCGAAACCGAAGTACCCGTCGCCCGCGTCGTCCGCCATGGCCGCCGCCACCGCTTCGGGCTCGGCCCCTTGCGGCCGCAGGTGGATCTTGCCGATCGACACGCTCCGGTGTCCGGCGGCTTGCAGCACGTGTCCCAGGAAGCGCGGATCATCCGGCGTGTGACAGCCCACCATTCGAGACTTCAGCACGGAAGGAAAACAGCCGCTGAGCAGGGAGGCGCGACTGGGCGTGCAGGTGGGCTGGGTGACCACGCAGTCGGAGAACCGCGTGCCGGCAGCCGCCAGCCGATCGAGATGAGGGGTCGCACAGATCGGGTTGCCGTAGCAGGACAGCGCGTCGGCCCGCAGTTCGTCGGCGATGATGAGCAGGATGTTGGGCATACTCCTTAGAAACAAGCAGAATCAGGCAGTCTCCGGGACCAAGTTGAAGCCGAGTGCGCGCGCCTGATTGCGAAGTCGGCGCTCATGGCGTTTTCGGTCCTGGTGCTGTTGGCCGAACAGAATACGGTCATCGTAGAGTTCGTGGCGGGTCACGAGGTGGTGGATGATGCGCGCCATCTTGTGGGCGGTGTCGGTGATCGCCTGCGGTGTGCCGACGCGCGCACGTTTGCGGCGAAAGAACTCTCCGAGCGCCGAGTGGCTGCGGTAGAGCGTCTGGGCTGCCATGCGCAGCGCCTGCGCCGCGCGGTTGACACCGGGACCGGTGTGAGAGCTGATCACCTTGCCGCCGGTGATCTTGGTCTGCGGACACAGGTTCAGCCAGGACGCGAACTGCGAGGCGGTCGGGAACCGCGACAGATCAGGGCCGAGCTCGCTGAACAGGACCAGCGCAGTGGTGGGGCCGATGCCGGGAATGAGGGTCAGGTCGGTGCCGAACAGCCGCGTGAGGTGGGCGGGCACGTTGAACGATTGCGCCGTCGGCTCAGGCGGCTCCGAGGGCACCTGCGGGGATTGGGGGTCCATGGAGGTCGCGGCCGGCGGTTCGTGCGTCTGCTCGAAGGCGCGGATGCGAGCCTCGATCTCCTGGTCACACTCGCTGACAAGCTGTTGGTAGTGAGCGTAGGTCTGGCGTGCGTGCCGGAGCGTGAACAGATGTTCGGATCGCCAATCGCCCTCCAGCGCCTTGATCAACGTGTGGCGGCTGGCTCTGATCCGCGGGTGGGCCAGCGCCGCCAAGCGCGACGGGTCGCGCTCTCCGGCCAGGATGGCGTCGGTGATGGCCAAGCCCGTGTACCCGGTGAGATCGGAGATCGCGTGATGCACATGGACGTTCATCTGATCGAACGCCTTCTGCATATGCAGCACGCTGCGTGCGGCGGTCTTGACCAGGCCGTCGCGATGGCGCAACAGGGAGCGCACCGCGCACACTTCGTCAGCCGGTCGGAACGAGCCGCGCAGCAAGCCGACCGAGTGCAGGTAGCGCAGCCACTCGCAGTCGGACACGTCGCTCTTGCGGCCGGGCACCGAGCGCACGTGGCGGGCGTTGACCAGCACCACCTCGAAGCCGCGTGCTTCCAGGATCTGGTGCACGGGGATCCAGTACACGCCGGTGGACTCCATGGCCACCGTGTCCACCTCGCACGCCCTCAGCCAATCGGCCAACTCATGCAGATCGCGGGTGAAGGTCGGGAACGATCGGATCGGCTGCTCGTCGCGCTCGGCGAGCACCGCCGCGTACACCTCGGTGGCGCCCACGTCCAAGCCTGCCGCGTTGGGGTGCACCTGCTGCGGTTGCGCCGAGCGATTGCCCTTACCGCTGCGCTTGCCTCTGCGATTGTGTCGTGCCATCAGTCTCTCCTGTGGATGAGCGGAGCGGCCGAGGCGTGAACAAACTGAGCATTCTCCTTACCGGGATGGATCAGCACGTCGACTGCGCCGCATGCAGACCCTCACCAATGACAACGCCACGGGCCTCGGGACCAAGCTTGACAACGGGTTCGCCCCGCAGGGCGCTACTCCAGTGACGCGCCGGCCTACTTCGCGCCCCCTCAAGATTACTCGTCCCAGTCTACGCCCGCGTCCGTGTTTCTCCCATGCCAACGCCGGTCCGACCCGGCCGGTGGGGAAGCTTGACAGGCAAGCCTGCCAAGGGTCCCCATCACATAGCAATGCCCATGATGACCGGCGCCCGCTTCGTCGCGGAGACCGTCCACGGCTACGGCCTCACGCACGTCTTCTACATGCCTTACATCATGCCCCCCGCCATCCTGGAGATGGGCAAGCTGGGCGTGACCGCCATCCAGCCCCACGGCGAGAAGGCGGCCGCCTACATGGCCGACGGCTACGCGCGCGTCCGCCGCGGCCCGTCGCTGGTGATGGCCCAGTCGGTCGGGGCCGCCAACCTGGCTGCCGGCCTGCAGGACGCCTTCCTGGCCTGCTCGCCCGTCATAGCGCTGACCGGCCGCGAGCGCCAGTTCCACCAGCAGCGCCACTCGTACCAGGAGGTCGATCACGTCAAACCGTTCGCGGCCGTCACCAAGTACAGCGCCTGCGTGCACGCCGCCGACATGCTGCCGGTGTACCTGCGGCAGGCGTTCCGCAGCGCGGTGAGCGGCACGCCCGGGCCGACCCATCTCGACCTGGAG
This sequence comes from Spirochaetia bacterium, assembly GCA_965208175.1. GTDB lineage: Bacteria > Spirochaetota > Spirochaetia > SZUA-6 > Bin103 > CATQHW01. The sequence goes on from CBDBOG010000004.1 coordinate 1,081,975, forward strand.
CAGATCAGCGGGCTGGTGATCGCCGAAGGCGAACTCGATGCCGAGGTGGTCGTGGAGCGGCAGTTCACCCGCGTGCCGCCGTTCCGGCCGGTGGCCGACCCGGCGGCGATCGCCGAGGCGCTCCGAGTGCTGAACGGCGCCGCCCGGCCGATAATCGTTGCCGGCGGCGGCGTGACCGCCTCCGGCGCACGCGACGAGCTGATCGCCGTGGCCGAGAAGTTGTCGATTCCGGTGGCCACGGCGCTCAACGCCAAGGCGATGTTCCCGGCCGACCACCCGCTGGCGGTGGGGACGCCGGGCAACTACTCGCGCGAGTGCGCCAACCGCATCCTGTGCCGGGCCGACCTGGTGTTCTTCATCGGCAGCCACACCGGCGGACAGCTCACGCTCGACTTCCGCGTTCCGCCGCAGGGCACGCCGGTCATCCAGCTCGACATCGATCCGGCGGAGATCGGCCGCAACTACCCGGTGCAGGTGGGGCTGCAGGGGGACGCCAGGGCGTCGCTGGCGGCGATGCTGGACGCGGCGCAGCCGGGACCGGACCGCGGCGCCTGGAGGGCCGAGGTGCGCACGCTCGTCCGTGACTGGAAGGAGAGCGTCGAGGAGCACTGGGGCTCCGACGTCGCGCCGGCGCGTCCCGAGCGCATCTGCCGCGAGCTGAGCGAGCACCTGCCGGCCGACGCCATCCTGGTGTCCGACACCGGCCACTCGGGCGTGTGGACCGGCACCATGCTGGACTTCAAGCACCCCACCCAGAGCTACATCCGCTGTGCGGGCTCCCTGGGGTGGGGGCTGCCGGCGGCGCTGGGCGCCAAGTGCGCGGCCCCCGAGCGGCCGGTGCTGTGCTTCACCGGCGACGGCGGCATCTGGTACCACATCGCCGAGATCGAGACGGCGGTCAAGGAGCATCTGAACGTCGTCATCCTGGTGAACAACAATCACTCGCTGAACCAGGAGAAGCACGGCGTCGAGAGCTACGAGGGCCGCTCGCCGGCGTCCGACAAACAGTGGCTGTTTCCGGATGCCGACTTCGCCGCCATCGCCGAGTCGATGGGCGCGATGGGGCTGACGGTCCACAGGCCGGGCGACCTGCAGGGCGCCCTCGCCAAGGCGTTCGCGGCCAACCGCCCGGTGGTCATGGACGTCAAGAGTCACGTCGACGGCATCGCCCCGAAGGCTTGGCTGCCCGAATAGGATCGCGGCGGCGCCGACACGTCGGCGTCCGTGTCCGGATGTCGGCCGGCGAGGTTGCGCGGCGCGGCCGGCGGGGATAGGTTCCTGACGATGAAGTCGGCGGTGTTGCACCGGGTCGGCGGCCCCTTCGCGATCGAGGAGGTGAAGCTGCTGCCGCCCCGCACGGGCGAGGTTCGCGTCAGGCTGAAGGCGGCGGGTCTCTGTCACAGCGACTGGCACTTCGTGCACGGCCTCCTGGAGCGGGACCTCCCGGTCATTCTCGGCCACGAGGGCGCGGGCGTCATCGAGGAGGTCGGCGAGGGGGTCACCACGCTGCGCAGGGGACAGCGCGTGGCGCTTAACTGGGCGCCCGCCTGCCGGCACTGCTACTACTGCCTGCGGGGCGAGGCCGGCCTGTGCGAGACCTTCTGGGACTGGCGCAACGGCACCATGCCGGATGGCTCCACCCGCTTTCGCATCGCCGGCGAAGCCGCTCGTCAATTCAGCGTGTTGTCCACGTTCACGGAGCAGACCATCGCTCCGGTCGAGAGCTGCGTGCCCCTCGCCGACGACATCTCCTTCGAGGTGGCCGCGCTGGTCGGCTGCTGCGTCACCACCGGCGTCGGCGCCGCGCTCAACACTGTCGACATCCGGCCCGGAGACAGCGTGGCCGTCTATGGCTGCGGCGGCGTCGGGCTCAACGTCGTGCAGGGCGCCCGGCTCAGCAACGCCTGGCCGATCATCGCCGTGGACACCGATCCGGCCAAGGAGGCGATCGCCCGGCAGTTCGGCGCCACCCACTTCGTGCCGGCCGGCGAGGACGCGCACGAGAAGGTGAAGGAGCTGACCGGCGGCCGGGGCGTCGAGTACGCCTTCGAAGCCGTGGGACCGCCGGCGGTGCAGGAGGCGGCGTACGAGGCGACGCGCCGCGGCGGCGCTCTGGTCATCGTCGGCGTGGCACCGGACGGGAGCACGACCTCGTTCCCCGGACTCGACCTGCACGTCCATCAGCGCCGCATCCTCGGCTCCTTCTTCGGGTCGACCGATCCGAGCCGCGAGTTCGGGCGCCTGCACGGCCTCTACCGCAACGGCCGGCTGCTCGTGGACGAGCTCATCTCCAGGCGCTACTCCCTCGACCGGATCAACGAGGGGTACGCCGACATGCTCGCCGGCGGCCACAAGCGCGGCGTGCTTATCTTCGACTGAGCCGCACACTTCCCGGGGGACCCATGCCAGACACCAGCGACACACCATCCGTGTACCACGCCGACGAGCTCCAGCGCTTCGCCGAGGAGGTGATCGAATTCACCGGCACGGGGGCGGAGCAGGCGGCAGTAGTGGCGCGCCACCTCGTCGAGGGCAATCTGGCGGGGCTCGAGTCGCATGGGGTCATGCGCCTGCGCCAGTACCACGACGCCGTCCAGTCGGGCCAGATCGACCCCGCCGTGCTGCCGGCGGTCGAATCCGAGACCGCCGGCACGGCCGTGGTCGACGCCCGCGCGGGCTGGGGCACGCCGGCCGGGTACCTGGCCGTGGAGCTGGCGGAGCGCAAGGCGAGGGCGGTCGGTGTCGCCGCCGTCAGCGTCAAGAACGCCGCCCATATCGGGCGTTCCGGCTCGTACGTGCTGCGGCTCGCCGAGCACGGCCTGGTGGCACAGCTCTTCTGCGGCTTGGTGCATGCCGCGTTCGTCGTGCCCTGGGGGGGCCGCGAGGCGCGTTTCGGCACCAACCCGATCGCGATCGCCATACCGGGCGGCGATGGGCCGGTGGTCATGGACATCGCCACCAGCGCGACCGCCGAAGGCAAGGTGCAGGTATACCGCAACGCCGGGCGGACCATGCCCGAGGGGATGCTCATCGACGCCAGCGGACACCCCAGCACCGACCCCAACGACGTCTATCGAGGCGGCGGGATCCTCCCGTTCGGCGGCGTGAACGGTCACAAGGGCTACTGCCTTGCGGTGATGGCGGACCTGCTCGGCGGGTCCCTGTCCGGCTCGCATGTCGGCGTGATGGCCGGGAGCTTCCGCAATCACTTCCTGCTGACCGCCATCGATCCCGACGCGCTCGGCGGGGCCGACGCAATGCGGGCCATCGTCGACGAGTACTCGCAGTGGCTGAAGAGCTCGGCGACCCAACCGGGCTTCGACGAGGTGCTCATGCCCGGCGAGCCCGAGTCGCGCAACGCCGCCGAGCGCCTGCGCGACGGGGTCCCGCTCGACGCGTCCACCGTCGATCTCCTCGACGTGCTGGCCGACGAGATCGGCATAGCCCGCATCGTCGAGATGGATGGCGCGTAGGCCGTTCATGCTCGATCGCGTGAAACTGGCTCTCAGCATAGATAGAGACCTGATCGACAAGGCAAAGCAGTATGCGCGCCGCCACGACAGGAGTCTCTCTGACCTCGTTTCCAGCTACCTGCGGCAGATCACCGCCGATGAACAGGATGCGGACGATGTCGACCCGCTGGTTCGTGATGTCGCCGATGAAGTGCCGATGGGTCAGCTCGTGGATCTCGGCGACGCCAGGTGCCAGCATCTGAAAGCCAAGTACCTGCGCGTATAGTGCCGGCCGGCTGCGACAGAGGAGATGCGGGTAGCCCGCACACATGCTGAGACAAGGAGCAACATCGATGAACGAAACAGACGGCGACTGGGACATGCGCGGCGTGGTCGTGCCGATTCTTACGCCGCTCAGGCCGGACGGGGAGGTCGACGTGGCGTCGTTGCGGCGCCTCACGAACTACGTCATCGGCGGCGGCGTCCACGGCATCTGGGCGGCCGGCACGACGGGCGAGTTCGCCGCGCTGGACGAGCCGGCCCGCCGGCTGGTGATCGAGACGGTGGTGGAGGAGGCGGCCGGCCGCGTGCCCGTGATCGGCAACGTATCCGCGCCTGCGACGCGGGCCACGATCGCCGCCGCGGAAGCGCTGCGCGACTGCCCGGTCACGGGTGTCGCCGCGACCCCGCCGTACTACTACAGCAACACCCAGGATGAGTTGCTCGACCACTTCCGGGCGATCGCCGACCGCTCCGCGCAGCCGCTGTGGGTCTACAACATCCCCAGCACCGTCAAGGTGACCGTCGAGCCGGACACCATTGCGGCGCTGGCCGCCGACGGCACCGTCGCTGGCGTCAAGGACAGCTCCGGCGGGGGCGAGTCGTTCGCGCAGCTCGTCATGCTCTGCCGGAGCCGCAACCTCGACCTGTACCGGTTCGTCGGCTCCGTGTGGCGCGCGACCATGGCCGGGCTCGGGGCTCACGGAATCATCCCCGGCATCGCCAACCTGGCGCCGGGCAGCGTGTCCGGCGCCTGGGAGGCCAGCCGGAGCGGCGATGAGGAGACGGCCGCACGCTGCCACCACGAGACGCTCGCCGCGACGCGGGTGACCCGAATCCGGGCCGGCGGCAGCGCCGGTGCCGGTTTCTCCGGAATCAAGTGCGCGCTGAAGCTGATGGGGATTATCGAGCACGACACGGTGTCCGCTCCGTTCCGTGGGCTGGACGAAGCGGAGAGGGAGCGGATACCGCCGCTCCTGGAGGAGCTGGGACTCCGTTGACGCTCGCGCATGGGCGTCCGTAACCGGCTGTTCACGACCGCGGAGAGCACCAACCCCGGAGCCTTCACCGCGACCGACTGGGCGCTGTTCTGTTCGATATCGGCGATCTGGGGCGCGTCGTTCCTGCTCATCGACATTGCCCTGGATGCGTTCCGGCCCGGAGTGGTCACCTTCCTGCGGGCAGCCGGCGGAGCGGTGACCCTGTGGCTGGTCCCCGCCGCGCGCCGGCCGCTGGCGCCGGAGGACCGCCTGCGGGTGGTGGTGCTGTCCTTCGTCTGGGTAGCGGTGCCGTTCACGATCTTCCCGGTAGCCCAGCAGTGGGTGAACTCGGCGCTGACGGGCATGCTGAACGGGGCGATGCCGATCTTCGCCGCGCTCCTGTCGACGGCGTTGCTGCGGCGCATGCCGCGGCCGGCACGGCTCGCCGGGCTGCTGGTCGGCTCGGTGGGCGTCACGGCCATCGCCTGGTCGACGGCTGCGCCCGGAGCCACCAGCGCCGCCGGAGTGGCACTGATCCTGTGCGCGACCCTGTGCTACGGCGTGGCGGTCAACCTGGCCGTGCCGCTGCAGCAGCGTTACGGGGCGGTGCCAGTGATGGCGCGTGTCACGGCGCTCGGGGCGCTGTGGACGGCGCCGTACGGCCTGTACGGGCTGGGCGGCTCCTCCTTCGGCTGGTCCGCCCTGCTTGCGGTACTGGCCGTCGGAGTCGTGGGTACCGGCGTCGCCTACTGGATCATGGGCACGCTGGTCGGCCGGGCGGGGTCGGTGCGCGCATCGTTCATCACCTACCTGATCCCGGTGGTGGCGCTGGTGCTGGGTGTCGCCGTCCGTGGTGACCGGGTGGGGGGACTGGCCGTCGTTGGTGTTATTCTGGCCACCATCGGCGCTCTGCTGGCAGCTCGCCGCGAACGCTGACCGCGCACTCCAGGACCAACAGAGGCGTAATGGGCATGATGTCAGTCACTCCGGGAGGAACAGGTCGCCCGTCGTCGTCCCGGTGGGTGCACCGGGGCTTCGACGCCTTCCGGCAAGGCGAGTTCGACAACGGCGGCGACAACCTGTACGTGACCGACGGCGGCGCCGTCGAGTGGATTCATCGCACCGACACGAACGGCGACGGCCATGTCGACCTGGTGTTCCCGAACTCGCACGGCTACGACGAGCGCGGGCCGACCTGGATCTACACGCAGCCGCATGCTCCAGGCGGGGAATGGGGCAGGCGGGAGCTCCCCAACGACAGCGGCTGGATGAGCCGGGCGGTCGACATCGACGGCGACGGCCACCTGGACCTGGTGGTCATCAACGCCGAGAACGGCGTCACCTCGGAGCTTTCGTCCTACGTCTACTGGGGCGGCCCCGGCGGCCTGACCGGCGAGCGCGTCGAGTTGCCCACCGCCGGAGCCTACGACTTCGCCGCAGCCGACCTGACCGGCAACGGATTGCCCGACCTGATCATCCCTTCGGCGTGGGTGGACCACCACAACGCCGGCGAGCCGCGGCCGCTGCACGTCTTTCAGCAGACCCGCCCGCGCGTGTTCGAGGACGCCAGCGAGCGGTTCGGCATCCCCGGCGTCGCCGCGCTCGCCGTCGACTGCCCGCAGCGCCTGCCGACCCACTACGCGATGCAGGTGGAGTTGGCCGATCTGGACGGCGACGGCGCCAGGGAGGTGATCTTCGCCGGCGGCAACCAGGTGCAGATCTACTGGAACCGCGGCGGACGGTTCTCCCCGGACGACCGGACGATCCTGCAGGTCGAAGGCAACTGGACGCTGTTCACGCAAGGTGCGGTGCGGGTGGCCTGTGCCGACGTCGATGGCGACGGCCGCGACGAGTTGCTGGTCGTGACTCGCGAGGGCGTGCAGATCCGGTCGGCCGACGCGCTCGACCGGGTGAGGCAGACGCTCCCGTTGCCGAACTGTAGTTGGCTCTCCGCCGCCGACCTGGACGGGGACGGGCGCATGGACCTGATCGCCTCGCGCCTCGAGGACGGGCGCTCCTACGAGACGGAGTCGGTCGTCTTCTGGAACGGCCCGGAGGGACTCTCCGAGGGCCGGGTCAGCACCTTGCCCACCAGGGGCGCGATGGGCTGCACGGCCGCCGATCTGGACGGTGACGGCCGGCCGGAGATCGTGTTCAACAACACGATGGCCGGTCCGTCGCAGAACGATCCCGACTTTCCGCTGTACGTCTACCCGGGCGGCCCCGGCGGCAGCTTCGACCCGCGGCGGCGGCTGGAGCTGCCGGCGGGGGGCACCAACACCTACGTCCTGGCCGACCTGGACCAGGACGGCCACGCCGACCTGGCGTGCACGGGGCGCGACGGATTGCGGGTGTTCCACGGCGGCCCGGACGGCCTGGGGCCCGACCGCTGCACGTTCCTCCCCGGCCGGGGACAGTTCTTCCACTACGTGCAGGTGGGCGACTTCGACCGCGACGGCTGGCTGGACCTGCTGGGCGTGGCCTACACCTACGACGACAAGCCGGAGACGATGGTCGCCTCCTCCGTGATCTACCACGGCTCGCCCGACGGCTTCTCTGCCGAGCGCTCCACCGTGCTTCCCACCTACTGCAAGGGCAACGCCCGCGTGGCCGACCTGACCGGCGACGGGTGGCTGGACGTGGTGTTCTACAACCCGCGCGGCCACTTGGCCGTCTACCACGGCGGACCGCGCGGCTTCTCCACTGAGCGGATGAGCCGTATCGAGCTGGACCTGGGCGGAGACGGCAACGTCGCGGCGATCAACTGCGCCGACCTGACCGGCAACGGCTGGCTGGACCTGATCGTCGTGGTGATGGGGCACTACACCCGCATGGAGTCCGGGTTCCACATCCTGTACGGCGGACCGGACGGCTATGCGCAGGATCGAGGCGAGTACCACCGCACCGACGCGTCCAGCATCCTGCTGACCGTCGCGGACGTGAACGCCGACGGCCACCTCGACCTGCTGGTGCCGGCGTACTCGACCCAGTTCAGCCGCGTGCTGCCGGCGCACATCTACTGGGGCATGCCGGGCGGCATCGACTACGAACATCCGACCGTGATCCCGTGTGACTCCTCCTGCGCCTTCCAGGTGGTGGACATGACCGGCAACGGTTACCGCGACGTGCTGACGGTCTGCCACCGCACCGACCTGGGCCACAGGGTCGACTCGCTGCTGTTCCACAACGGCCCCGAGGGTCTCGATCTGGAGCACCCGGTGCGGCTGCCGGGGATGGGTCCGCACCTGAGCACGCCGCGCGACTTCGGCAACGCGTTCACGCGTGAACCGTGCGAGCGCTACCGCTCGCCGCCGTACGAGCTGGCCGGCAGGCGGCCGGTGCGGGTGGACTGGATCGCGGACACGCCGCCGCACACGTCGGTCGAGCTGCAACTCCGGTGGGCGCCATCGCGCGAGGAGCTGGCCACGGCGCCGTGGCACGGCGCGGACGGCGCAGGCACGACCTTCGCGCAACCCGGCGGCGTGGTCGGGCTCGGCGGCCCGCAGCGCTGGCTGCAGTACCAGGCGACGCTGACCTCGCTCGACGGCTGCAGCACGCCGTCGCTGCGCGAGGTGAGCGTCGAGCTGGCTTAAGGCGTACACTCGCCTCATGGCAGAGCAGACGCTGGTCGACGAACGGCAGTACGTCGCGGCGGGCACGGTCGAGGCAGTGCGCGCCAAGGGGGTCGTCCTGGTCGAGGGCGACGGGGTCACCATCGCCGTGTTCGCCGACGGCGACCGCATCGCCGCGGTGGACAACCGCTGCCCGCACATGGGCTTCCCGCTGCACCGGGGATCGCTCCATGACGGCATCCTGACCTGCCACTGGCACCACGCCCGCTTCGACCTGGCCTCCGGCTGCGCGTTCGACCTGTTCGCCGACGACGTGCCGTCCTACGACGTGCGCATCGTCGACGGACAGGTGCTGGTCGCGCGCAGCCCGCGCCAGCAGGCCGACGCGGCGTTCTACTCCGGCCGGCTGCAACGCGGGCTCGACATCGGCGTGGGGTTGATCCAGGCCAAGGCGCTGCTCGGCCTGCTCGACGAAGACCGGGACCCGTCCGGCGTGATCGCCACGGTCGCCGAGTTCGGCGCCCGCAGGCTGGCGAGCTGGGGCGAGGGGCTGGTGCGCCTGACCTGCGTGGCCAACTTGGCGCCGTACCTGAGCGACGACACGCGCTACCTGGCTCTGTACTACGCGACCCGGCAGATCGCCGCCGAGGCGTCGGGAGCGGTGCCGCACCGCCTGCGAGGGGCGCTGGACGGGGACGGCCGCAGGCTCGACGAGCTGTCCGGCTGGCTTGCGACCTTCGTCGGCGCCCGCCACGCGGACGGGGTCGAGCGCACGTTGGCCACGGCGCTGCGTACCCTGAGCGAGCGCGACGCAGCCGGCCTGCTGTCCGACGCGGCGGCGCAGCGGCTCTACGCCGAGGGCGGGCACCTGCTCGACTCCTGCAACAAGGTGTTCGAGTTGATGGACCACGTGGGCGCGGACGACGCGGAGACGCACGTGGCGCTCCTGGCCGGCCGCATCGCCGCGGCGCGCGGCGAGGAGGAGGGGAGCGCCTGGCGGCACCCGGTCGACCTGGTGAGCGCCGCCCGCGATCTGGAGTCGCGTCTTCCGGAGCTGCTGGCGGCGGGCGAGGACGCGGCGCGCGCGAACGGGACCGCCGAGGCGGCGCAGGCGCGGGACGTTGCCGGGCGCCTGCTTCCGGTCCTGCTCGGCGATGACGGCCGCGCGGTCGTGGCGGCGGTCGGTGACGAGCTGGCCGGCGGAACCGCCCCCCGCATCCTGTCGGCCGTGGTCGCCTACGTGGCGGGGCTGCGCCTGGCGCGCTTCTCGGCGTCGAACGACGTGGGCGACTGGTTCAGCGCCCAGCACACGTTCATCTTTGCCAACGCCGTCGACCGCGCGGTGCGGCGCAACTCCACAACGCGGACCGTCGCGGCGGTCGTGCAGGCCGCGCTGTCCGTGCACGCCGACCGGTTCCTGAACGTGCCTCCGGCTCGCCTGCCGGGCGAGCGGGACGGCCTCGACGCGCTGCCCGATGACCACGACGAGCTGCTCGAGTGCCTGCTCGACACCATGGACCGCCGCAGCACACCGGGCGACGCGGACGCGCTGACCGCCCGCTACCTGCGCGCCGACGGCCCCCTGGAGCGGCTGATCGACACGCTGGCCTACGCGACGGTGCGCGAGGACCTGGATTTCCACAGCCTGCAGGTGCTGGAGGCGGCCGTCGCCCAGGGACACACCTGGGGAGACGGCCCCGAGCGCGAGCACCTGATGATCGGCGTCACCCGCAACCTGGCCGCGCAGTGTCCGACCCGGCGCGGTGGCTTGAGCACTGCCCTGATCGCGCGGCGGCTGCATCGCGGCCAGGCGCTGTACGCGGAGGATGACGCGGACGGCGACGGCAAGGACGCCTGAGGGAGATCGTCGTGCTTGATCTGCAGACTTTCGCTCCCGGCGACCCGGCCGGCGCCGCGGCGGTGTTCCATCGGGACGGCCTGGTCATCATCCGCGACGCGCTCACGCCGGAGCAGCTCGCGCTCGCGCAGGCCGGAGCGCGGCGCGTGGCGGCCGAGCAGATGGCGGCGATCCCGTTCGAGGAGGCGAACCGCGGCTATGCGCGCTATTCCTACGGGCTGCAGCTCCACCACCCCGAGTGGGCGCAGTTGATCGCGGTGCCGACGATCCTGCCGGTGCTGGATGAGATCTGGGGCTCCGAGGAGTACATCTGCGGGCTGGGTGGCGGCGACTACTCCGCGCCCGGAGCGGAGATTCAGCACTTGCACGCCGACCTGCGCGACGACATCGCGGACCCGCTGCAGCAGGTCACGATCTTCGATCTGCCGAGCCCGTTCATCGTCGCCAACTACGTGATGACCGAGTTCAGCGAACGAACGGGAGCGACCCGCTTCGTGCCCGGCACGCACCGCACGCGCCAGAAGCCTCCCACGCTGGAGGAAGAACCGGAGCGCATGCGGCAGTCGTTCATCTGTGCGCCGCCGGGAACCGCCATCATCCGCGACGTGCGCTGCTGGCACGGCGGCACCCGCAACAGCAGCGACCAGGTGCGCATCATGCTCGGCATCGGGTACTACGCGCCCTGGTTCCGGCAGCCAAGGATGCATGGCGTGGTGCCCCGGTCGCTGTACCGGACGCTGCCGGCACGTGCGCAGAGACTCGCCCGCTTCATCGTCGACGACGGCGCGTCAGGATGCCGGCAGCCCTGAGCCCGGCACCCCCGAACATCCTGTTCGTCTTCACCGACCAGCACCGCTGGGACTGGGTGGGGTACGAGGGGCGGGTGCCGGTGCGCACCCCCAACCTGGACCGGCTCGCCGCGCGCGGCGTGGCCTTCAGCGGCTGCCGGGTGGCAAGCCCGATGTGCGCGCCCAGCCGCGCCTGCCTGGCCGCGGGCCTGCGCTATGGCCGCTGCGGCGTTCCAGACAACCGCGCCGACGCCGATCCGGCGCTGCCGACCTTCATGCAGTCGCTGCGCGCGGCCGGCTACCGGGTGGCGATGTGCGGCAAGAGCGACCTGCACAAGCGCTCGCACCTGCACGGCCGCTACGGCTGGTCCAGCTTCCTGGGGCGGATGGGATTCACCGACACCCTCGATCACGCCGGCCACCGCGACAGCGCTGCCGTCGCCGGCCGGACCGAGCCGATCGAGCCCTACCTGGCGTTCCTGCACGAGCATGGCCTGGCCGCGACCGTGCTGGAGGACTGGGAACGGCGCCGGCGCCACGACGAGGACGGGAAGGGGATCGCCGCATGGCCCTGCCCGCACGGCCGCTTCTTCCAGATCGACGACTTCACCGGACGAGCCGCGCTCGGTCTCCTGGACCGGCTCCCTGCCGGTCAGCCGTGGTTCCTGCAGGTGAACTTCTCCGGCCCGCACCCGTATTTCGACGCCTGCCGGGAGCTGCTCGATCGCTACGACGGCGTCGCCTTCCCGGAACCGGTCGGCGCGCCGCCGTCGCCGCACGACCACCAGGCGATCAGGCGCAGCTACGCGGCCAAGATCGAAGGCATCGACGACTGGATCGGCTGGATCCGGGACGCCGTGGAGCGGCGCGGCGAGTCGGACCGGACGCTGTTCGCCTTCTCGGCCGACCACGGCGAGATGCTCGGCGAGCGCGGGCTCTGGGACAAGGGACAGCCGCACGATGGCTCCGTGCGCGTGCCGCTGGCGGTGTCCGGTCCGGGCGTCGACGCCGGCCGCTGGAGCGACGCGCCGGTCGAGGTGATCGATCTGGCCGCCACGTTCGTCGAAGCCGCCGGGGCGGAACCGCCGCCGGGCTGGGATGCCTGCTCGCTGTGGCCACTGCTGAGCGGCCGCGCCCGGCGCACTCGGCCCGTCGCCGAGTCGGCGTTCGGTGACTGGCGCCTCCGCACGGACGGCCGCTGGAAGCTGATCGAGCGCGCCGCTGCGGCGCCGGAGCTCTTCGACCTGTGGAACGATCGCGCCGAGCGTCACGACGTGGCCGACCGACACCCCCGGATCGTCGATCGCCTGCGACGTTCCTGACGCAACATGGACGGCATCGACACTGTTTGGGCCGTAGACTCGTAGCGTGCGCCGGCCTAACCTGTTCAGGTCGTAAATTGGCTGGCGAACGCCGGTGAGAAGGCACTCTTGGGAGCAGAAATGAACGAAACGAAGATACGGCTCCACATCGAGAAGCTGCCCGAAGGGGTCTTTCTGGCCACAAGCGCGGATGTTCCCGGACTGGTCGCGGAAGGCCGGAGCGTCGCCGAGGCGGCCGAAATCGCTCAGGGCCTTGCCCGCAAGATCGCGGAGTCGTGTATTGAGCACGGCGATCCGCTTCCGCCGGCTCTGAGGGAACACTTCGACGCCGATACCAAGCTTGACTTGCTGATACCCGTAAGCGTTCCGTAGTGGGCAGGCTTGCCGGTTTCAGGTACCGGGACGTCGCCCGTCGACTGCGCCGATTCGGTTACCTGTTTGATCGGCCGGGCCCGGGTAGTCACGAGGTGTGGCGACACGCGCATACTGGAAGGAAGGTCACCGTGCCTCGCCATGCCTCGGACATGGCGGAAGGAACGCTCCGTGCGATTCTCCGGGCGGCACGGATCGACGTCGAAGACTTTCTGAAGGCCGGGTAACGCGGGATCGTCGTACATCGCCTTGTCAACCGCTACGCAGGAGCAGCGTGCGGTAGACTGATCGACCTATGAGCATGAGCATTACCACCGACCGGCTGGCGATCGACGGCGGCACGCCGCTGGTGACGGATCTGCCCGAGCGCGGCCTGATCGGTGCGGAGGAACGCGCCGCCGTGCTCGGGGTCGTCGACCGGGCGATCGCCGCCGGCGGCGCCATCGAGTACGGGGGGCCGGAGGAGGAGGCATACTGCGCCGAGTTCGCGGCGACCCTCGGCGGCGGCTACGCCGACGCGGTCAACTCCGGCACCGCGGCCCTGTACGTCGCGCTGCGGGCGCTCGGCGTGGAGCCGTTCACGGAGGTGGTGGTGCCGGCGGTCACCGACCCGGGAGGCATCATGCCGGTGCCGCTGCTGGGCTGCATCCCGGTGGTGGCCGATACCGAGCCGGGCTCCTTCAACTGCGGCCCGGAGCAGGTCGAGGACGTCCTCGGTCCTCTGACCAGCGCCATCGTGGTCGCCCACATCGCCGGCGAGCCGGCGCGGATCGAGGCCATCGCCCGCCTGGCCGAGCGCCACGGCGTGCCGCTGATCGAGGACTGCGCGCAGGCGCACGGCGCCGCCATCGGCGGCGCGCCGGTCGGGAGCTTCGGAACCGTCGCCACCTTCTCGACGATGTGGGGCAAGCACCACTCGACCGGCGGGCAGGGCGGCGTGCTGTTCACCCGCGACGGGGATCTGTACCCCACGATCCGCGGCGCCGCCGACCGCGGCAAGCCGTTCGGGGACACCCTGCCGGCGGGCCGCAACTACCTGGCGTCGCTCAACTTCAACCTGGACGAGCTGAGCGCCGCGATCGGCCGCGCGCAGCTCGCCAAGCTGCCGGTGGCGGTCGAGCGCCGCCGCGCGTTCGTGCGGGCGCTGGCCGAGCGCCTCACCGACGTGCCGTCGGTGCAGGTCCCGGAGCTGCCCGCCGGCGCCGAGCCGTCCTGGTGGTTCCTGCGGCTGCGCTACCGCCCGATGGGCGGCTGGGACAAGGAGCGCTTCTGCGCGGCCGTCGCCGCCGAGGGGGTGCCGGTCAACCCCACCTACGCCGCGTTGCCGGCCACCTACACTTGGCTCCGCGACCGGCAGGTATTCGGGAGGCGGAGCGGCTTTCCGTGGACGGCGGCCGAGTACCGGGGCGACCCCGATCGCGTCTTCCCGTGTCCGAACGCGCACGCGGCGGTCGCCTGTCACTTCACACTGCCGTTGCGCGAGTCGTGGGGCGAAGCGGAGGCGGCGAACATCGCGGCCGCGTTCGCCCGTGTCGACCGCGCGGCGCGGGCGGGAGGCGCTTAGCGCCTACAGACCGTCAGCCCGTTACGCTGACGGAGATCCGGCACGGGCCGGAACGCCTTCCTGCGTCTCCGCGACCACCTGGTCGACGACCGAGAGGAGCGCGTCCGGCTCCGTCGCTCCATCGACGCGGCGGAGCCGGAAGAGGTCCAGTTGCCGGTCCGCGCTCGTGCCGTCGCGGATGATGTCCCGCACCCGGCGCAGTTCCTCTTCGCAGCCGAGCGCACCGGCATCGCCGGCCAGGGTGTCGATCAGCGCCGCAGCGTACTCGTCGATGTCCATGCGCCCGCCGGCTCCGGCATCGCCCAGGAACGCGAACACGCCGAAGCGCTGCGCAAGCCACCGGTTCTCCATGATGATCTCGGTCCGCGGCTCTGCCGGCAGCGCATTCGCCCGCGCCTGCCGCAGCAGCATGCGGATGAGCGACGCATAGAGCGCGGCGATGGACACCGCATCATCGATGCGCGGGCAGATGTCGCAGATGCGCAGCTCTACCGTCGGATGCTGCGCGGCCGGCCGGATGTCCCACCACAGCTCGCTGCCGTCCTGGATGAAGTCCAGGCGCCGGTACTCGTCCACGAGCCGGTCATACTCCGCGCGCGACTGCAGCGGAGCGGGAGTGCTGGTGCGCGGCAGAGCGCCGAACAGGTTCAGCCGGTAGGACTTGTAGCCGGTCATGCGGCCGCCGCTGAACGGCGACGACCCGGACAGTGCGTGCAGGAACGGCAGGTAACGGCGCAGGGCGGTCATGACCCGGATGCGCTCGTCCCCGTCGCCGAAGCCCGCATGGATGTGCATGCCGCCGATCAGCATGCGCCGCACCGCGTCCTGGAAGAGAGCGGCAAACCGTTCGTAGCGCTCCTTGCGGGTGGGCGCCTGCTCCGTCCACTCGGCGAACGGATGGGTGGAGGAGGCGAGCACCGCGGCGCCGTGCGTGGCAGCCGACTCCAGCACCAGGGCGCGGGTCTCCACCAGGGCATCGCGCACGTCGGCCACCGTGCTGCAGATGCGCGTGTTGGTCTCGATCTGGGAGCGGAGAAACTCCGGGACCACCTTGTGCGGCCCGCTGTTCCGTTCGCAGGCAGCGAAGATGTCGGTGTCCGGATCGGCCAGCAGGTCGCGCGTGTCCGGATCGATCAGGAAGAACTCCTCCTCGACCCCGAGCGTAATCTGTAGGTCGTCGCCGGCTTTGGCCATGCTTCAGGCGACCGCCGACTGCCGGCGGCACTCTTCCATGATGCGCATCTGCCGCAGCACCTGCTCGGCGGTGACCGGCAGCGGACCGCCGTGGCGGATGGCGCCGAACAGCTCCCGGTAGTAACGGGCCTCGCCCTCGGCCTCCGGGGCGCCGCCGGCCTTTGCCTCTTCGAGCGTCCAGTGATGCTCGACCCAGTCGACCTGCTCCCGGTTGTAGCTGCGGTCCCCGGTCGGCTCGGTGGACAGTTGGCGCTCGGGCCGGCTGCCGGGCCGTACGCAGCGCCACGTCAGCTCGCCGTTGCCGCCCACCAATCCGCCTTCCGAGCCCATGACGTGCAGCATCGGCTGCTCGAAGGCGCAGGTGGAGGTGATCTCGATGTCGATGGTCGGCGCCGCTGCGGCATCCGGGTCCGCGGGATCGGGGGTGAGGACGACCTTCAGATGGTCCTCCGCGTCGCCGAGGGTCTGCACGCAGTCGCTCACGTACAGCACGCGCGGCTCGCCCGGGCCGAACAGCGTCAGGGCCGCGTCGATCAGGTGGGCGCCGGTGTTGTTGAGCGATCCGCCGCCGAAGCGCCGCAGGGTCTGCCAATCCCAGCGTCGCCCGAAGCCGTGGTTGACCAGCCGCACCTGCACCAGGCGCCCGAGCTCGCCTGCGCCCGCGATGGCGAGCACCTTCTGCAGCTCGGGACGGAAGCGCCAGTTCTGGAAGACGGACAGCAGCCGGCCGGTGGCGTCCCGGACCGCGACCATGCGCTCGGCCTCCTCGAGCGAGGTGGCCATCGGCTTCTCGCCGACCACGTGGCGGCCGGACTCCAGCGCGGCGATCGCGTACGGAGCGTGCAGGTGGCTCGGCACCGCGACCACGATCAGCTCGACCTCGGCGTCGGCCAGCAGGTCGTCGAACTCGACGTGGGAACGGCAGCCGAAACGCTGCTCGGCCTCGGCGCGGCGCTCGGCCAGGTGGTCCTGGACCGCGACCACGGTGAATCGCTCGGGCTGCTCGGCGAGCAGCCGGGCGTGGATGCTCCAGCCGCTGCGGCCCAGGCCGGCGATGGCGGTACGCACGGGGGAGGTGGAAGTGCTCATGACGGGCGGATCATAGCCTCACCGGGCCGGCGGTGGCAGGCCGGCCGGTTGACCGGCTCCGGGCGCGAACGTAGGGTCGGCGGCGAGCACACCGTGGCAGAGGTCCAGGTTCGCCTGTCGAGCACCACCCGCTCCATGCCGGAGCGGATCCTGTTCACCCTGCGGCGCTACTGGTTCGTCTACCTGCTGATGCTGCCCGGTCTGGCCTGGATCGCGGTGTTCCAGTACGTGCCGATGTACGGCGTGCTGGTTGCCTTCAAGGACTTCAACATCGTCAAGGGCATCATGCGGAGCCCGTGGGTGGGCCTGGAGAACTTCCGGATCCTGTTCCAGACACCCCCGTTCTATGCCGCGCTCCGCAATACGCTGATCATCAACCTCTACAACCTGGCCTTCGGCTTCACCTTCACGGTGTTCCTGGCGCTCATGCTCAACGAGGTGCGGGTCTCCTGGTACAAGCGCACGGTGCAGACGATGGTCTACTTTCCCCACTTCGTCTCCTGGGTGGTAATGGGCGTGTTGGTGTCGCGCATGCTCTACCCGGAGCCCGACGGCCCGTTCAACGTCCTGGTCGGCCTGTTCGGGGTGCAGCCGCGCCACTGGCTGACGGACCCCCAGTACTTCCGCGGCATCGTGGTGATGGTCAACACGATCAAGGAGGCAGGCTTCGCCACCATCATCTACCTGGCGGCGCTGTCCAGCGTGAATCCCGACTTGGTGGAGAGCGCCCACTGCGACGGCGCGCACCGCGGCCACCTGATGCTGCACATCTACCTGCCGCGCATCGCGCCGACCATCGCCGTGCTGTTCATCCTGCAGCTTTCCGGCCTCTTCGGCTCCAACTTCGAGCTGATGTACAACCTGTACAACCCGGCCGTGTACGACGTCGGGGACGTACTCTCCACCTACCTGTACCGGACCGGGCTCCTGAACAGCAAGTTCGAGCAGGGGACCGCGCTCGGGCTGGTCTTCAACGTGCTCGGGCTGATTCTGCTGCTGAGTGCCAACCGCTTCATCAGGCGCATGAACGTGATGGGCATCTTCGAATGACGACCGGAGGCATGCTCCGCGGCCGCTTGGGCTTCAACGTGTTCGACGTGTTCGCGGTCGCATTCGTCGGCCTGTTCGGCGTGGTCGCCGTCTACCCGATGTGGTACGTGCTGGTGGTGTCGCTCATGCCGTACGCCGAGTTCATCCGCACCGATTTCATCCTGCTGCCGTCGCTGAACCCGGACCTGACCTTCTACCACGGCATCATCATCGGCGCCCCGCAGCTTTTCCTGCGTGCCATGTCCGTGTCCATTATCAAGACAACGGTCGGAGCAGGCGGCGGCGTCGTGGTCACGGCCATGCTCGCCTACGCCGTGACCAAGCGCCACGTGCCCGGCACGCGGCTCATCAACGTCCTGGTCGTCCTCACCCTGTTCCTCTCCGGCGGCCTGATCCCGCTATACCTGCTGGTGGTGAAGCTCGGGCTGTACCGCTCGGCCCTGGCGCTGGTCCTGGTCACGGGATTCATCAACACCAGTTACTTCATCATCATGCGCAATTTCTTCTCCTACACGGTGCCCAAGGATCTCGAGGATGCCTGCGTGATCGACGGCGCCAACGAGGCGACGACGTTCTTTCGCATCATCCTGCCGATCTCCAAGCCGATGGTCACGGCGATCCTGCTGTTCCTGGCGGTCTACCATTGGAACGACTGGGTCAGTTGGCTGTATTTCGTGCGCGACGCAACGTTCGCGCCGTTCGCGGTCCTGCTGCGCAGGGTGCTGGAGCGACCGACGGTCTTCTTCGACTCGGCGGCCGGGCAGCGCTTCATTGAGGACGAGGGCTGGATTCCGCCCAGGCAACTCGTGATGGCGACCGTCGTGCTCGCAATGCTGCCGATCATGATGCTGTACCCGTTCCTGCAGCGGCACTTCGCCAAGGGCATCCTGATCGGCGCTGTCAAGGAGTAGCCGCGCGCGGGTGACGCCGGCCATGTAAGCCGGGGTCGTCAACCACTTCATGGAGCTGGACGACATCGTGCGGATGCTGGAGGAGTACGAGCGGGTGCGGCCGAAGACCCGCGGGCCGTACCGGAAGCGAGCGGGCCGGCCTTGACAGCTCGGCTGGAGAGGCAAGAACCTAGGTGGGCAGGAGGAACGACGTGCCGAGGCTCAAATCACAACAACCCCCATCATGTTGCCGGCCGCATCACAGCCAGGAGACGCGACTCATCTTTGGCTGATCAGGAGCAGCGTTCCATGTGCTGCTCGGAGCTGGCACCAGGAGTAGCTGGTGCAACACGACGAACATCGCCGCTTGACAAGCCCTCGATACCGCATCACGTACGGGACCTCATACGTAGTGCTCCTCATCGTGGGCCTGTGTTTCTTTTCGGACAGCGAAGACTGGATCGAGCGCGTCGCCAACATCTGCGTGGCGGCAGCCGGGATAGCCTTCGCCTTAGCCGAGGTCACTGAAGGCACTATCGTGATCGGACAAGCAATACGTGAGATCGTCGACGCCAGACGGCAGAAACGGGAGGAGGCTCTCATCGAGCGGGGCCGCAAGGAGGAGCGGGAACGTCTTCGCAGGGAAGGGCGCCTGCGTGACGAAGGAGATGATTCCCCAAGACCTGCGCGAGAGCAGGGCGGGGCTTGAATGGGTGAAGGGGCTCAGGGGTTCTCCGCCCTGCAGTCGAGCCAAATCCACACGCCTTGCTCGTGAGGACTCGTATAGAAGAGAGTCTCAGGCCGGCACGATCGTCACGTCCACCTCGTCGACGACGATCGGCTCCGGGTCCGGCACCGCGGCGACGTCCACCATTCCGGAGAACAGCAGCGTCAGCGTGAGATCGTTGTCGCCGCGCACCACCAGGTCGGGGGTCAGGTCGATGACGCAGGTGGTGTGCGGCGGGAGTGGCCTGCCGGCCTGCGCCGGGCGCCCTTCGCGGTGGTACACGCGGCGAAGTTGCCCGGCCGGCACTTCGGTGCCGTTGAGGTGCACGGCGATCCGGTCGGCCGATCCCAGGCCGACGGCGCGCAGGAACAGCGTGGCGCTGGCGGTCTTCCCGACCTCTTCGAACAGCCGGAACCGGTAGCTCGCCGACGGGCTGCCCGGCTCGCGCGGCAGGACCAGCTTCTGATCCTTCACCGTGCCGCACACGTTGGTGCCCGACGGGCTGATGCCGTGGTAGCCGCCCCACATCGAGCGGTAGGTGTAGTGACGGACGCCGTCGGCCACCCGCCGCGGGTCGCGCGCCTCGCGCAGCAGGCGGAAGGCCGCGGGCCAGCCGGTCTCCGCGCCGCGCTTGCCGGAACGGAACCCGCCCCAGTGCTTCTGGAAGTTGTAGACGGACATGCCGTCGGCGCCCTGGTGGCGCAGGGCGTGCGCCAGCGCGCGGTAGTTCTCCGCCGTCGCCGGCGGACCGAAGCTCTCGCGCGAGCAGCAATACGGCTGCACGCCGGGATAGAGCCCGCACGGAGTCCCGGCGATGAGAGCGCGGAATTCCTCGTAGGCGGCGTTGAAGTCCGTGAACGACGAATCCATCGGAGCGACGAAGTCGACCAGCCCGCCGCCGATCCACGCGGGCACGTCCAGCCCGAGAACGCGGCAGTCCTCCAGGGTTTCCGGCACCAGCACGCCAAGCTCCAGCCGTCGCCCGCGCGCGGCGCCGTGCTCGTCGAGCAGCGCGCGCAGCCGCTCGATCAGCCCGGTCATCAGCGGCTGCCGCTCGCGGGCCAGACTCCGGTCGCCGCCGGGGGCGGAGAAGTAGAGGCCGTCGCGCATGGTGAGCAGCACGCCGTCCACGTCGAAGCGCGACACCACCTCGGCGACGACGCCGTAGAGGTAGTCGCGCACCTCCGGGACCGTGAAGTCCATCCGGTTGCCCGGCAGGAAAGCGCCTCCCGGTGGCACGTCGGTGATCTTCCACTGTGGGTTGCGGTGCAGGAACATGCCGCCCTGGTCCGGCGCGCCGTGGTTGTCGTTGACCCGGAACCCGGCCAGGCAGCGCATGCCGCGCTCCCGGCAGCGCTCCAGCATCACCTGCAGCGGCATGATGCCGTCGTCCATCATCGGCAGGAACCGCCGGTGCTGCGGGCGCGCGTCGTACTCGAAGCGCTCGGAGCGAAAGTACATCGTCCAGCCGGCGTTGTAGACCTCCTGCACGAACACGTCGGCGGCGCTGGTGGCCACGTGGTCGATGAACCTGCGGAGCTCTTCCGGCCTGGCAGGATGCGAGGTGATCAGGGGGCGGGCGTCGCCGGGATCGAAGTCGTAGTTGCAGACGTTGGACGGATCGCTGACGTAGACCAGTTCCCAGTCCCGCGGCGGCCTGGTGTCGGGGGGCGCGGCAGAGGGCATTTTCGTCACTCCGGGGACCACGTGGTTGTGTGGACGCCCTCGTCGCGGGCGCCGGCCCACAGGGTCAGCACGCGGCCGTCGCGCAGCAGCACCGAGCTGGTGCGCGCGTCCATGGGGTGGTAGGCCAGGATGTAGGGCTCGGGGTCCCACGTCCGTCCGCCGTCCGGGCTGACCAGCGCGCGGGGGCCGCCGACGGCGTCCTTGTGGTCGTAGGTCAGCACGACGCGGCCGTCCGGCAGGCCGACGGCATCCGCGGACACCATGTGCAGGCGGGTGACCAGGAACGGGGTGGTCCAGTCGTAGCCGCCGTTGGCGGAGAACATGATCGCCTCGTTCTTGTAGCGGCCCGGTCCGACCCGGTTGAGCGAGGGCGCAGGCCACCTCTCGTGGCCGCCTCCCTGCGCGGCGGGCGCGTCGAACAGGTCCGGGTGCAGGTACTCGCGCTGGAAGCGCGTCGCGCAGAGCAGCTCGCCCGACGGCAGCTCCAGGAGGTTCGACTCGCAGGAGCCGGGCGGCAGCACCGTCCAGTCGCCCCAGGTTCTGCCGTCGTCGTGCGAGCGCAGCAGGACGTCCCCCTCGTATCCGGCCCGAAGCGCGGCATCGTTCCAGGCGTTGCCGCAGAAGCAGATCACGGTGCCGGAGGCGAGTTGCACGATGCGGCTGCCGTCGCCCTGACCGCAGTAACGCGTCGGCCGGGGCGCAAGCTCCGAGTCCGTCCAGGTCCGTCCGCCGTCGTCGCTGCGCGCCACGCGGGGCTCACGCGTGGGGAACGTGCCGCGCGCCGGATCGGCGTCATCGATCAGCGCGGCGTAGCTCGCCAGGAAGGTGCCGGCGCCGGTCACTCCGAACCCGAACACCGCCGGATCGCGTCCGGACAGCGGGATCCCGGCCAGGAAGCTCCACGTGCGGCCCTCGTCGGTGGAGCGATGGATGCGGCAGTCGCGGCTGGAGTAGACCAGGCTGCCCTCGGGATGGCGGCAGACGACCGCGCCCTTGCCGCCGGCTCCGGCGAAGTAGCGGTGCTCGGCCGCCACGCGCCGGTAGGCCACCATCTCGAAGTTCTCGACGTAGTCGCCGCCCTCGTAGCGGTCGTCGGGGCGCATGCGCACCATGCCGTTGTCCAGGTAGCCGCGGGAGTCGACCTTGTCGGTCCACAGGTTGGGGTACACCAGCGGCGGTTTCTTCAGGCCCTCCGGGGTCCAGCGCACCACGCCGATCGCCGGCCGGCGGCCCCACTCGTCCATGCCGGGGCCGTAGATGGTGGGCGCATACGACCCCAGCGCCGCGCCGCGGTGGAAGGCGGACACGATCGCGCCGTCCGCGGTCACGGCGGTGGCGGCGCTCACGCCGGCGCCGGCCAGCACCGGGCGGGCCTTCTCGCGAATGGCGTACCGGCTGAGCGCGAGCACGTACACCTCGTCTCCCCAGTGCGTTTCGGCGTCGTCGTCGTGGGTTGAACCGACGATCGCGCGCGCGCCGTACGGGAAGTGCGGCATGCCGTGGCTCAACACCAGGCGGCCGTCGGGAAGCTCGGCCAGCGGTGCGGGCAGCGGCGCGAATCCTGCCGGCACGTTCCAGGTCGCGCCGCCGTCATCGGACTCGCCCAGAGCGATCTCGCCCGCAGCGCCGCCGATGGGGGCGACCAGCCGGCCGGAGCCGAGCCGCAGCGGGTAGAGCGTCCCCCATCCGGCCGGAAGCTCGGCCGCGGGCTCCCACGCCGTGCCGCCGTCGGTCGAGCGCAGGACGCGTCCCGGCAGGCACAGCAGCAGCGCGCCGTCCGCCAGTGCGGTCAGGCACGCCCGCGGCGATTCGGACAGGTCCAGGTCCAGGGTGGCGATCACCCGCCACGGTCCCGCCGGTTTGCCGGCGCCCAGGATCGTCAAGGCGCCGCTTCGTTGGACCGCGGCGACGAGCGTCCCGTCCCGGCCGGTGGCCAGCGCCAGGACCACGGCACCCGGCGCCGCGGGCGTTGACAGGTCGGCTAGCTGCGCCCAGGTCACGCCGCCGTCCTGGCTGTGCGCCAGCGACCCGCCGCGCCCGCAGAGCAGCAGCGCATCCCCCTGCCGGCAAAGCAGAGGATCGGCGTCGCCGAACAGCACTTCCTGCCGCTCGACGCGCAGCCGCCGGTAGCGCAGCACGTGGCTTTCGGTGTGATCGGACTCGAAGTATTCCTTCATGTGCGAGTGACTATACGGCGATCAAAGATCGAGATGCAGGCGAAGCGCGTCATCGATCCGGTCCATGTACTCTGCCGGCACGCGACCGATCCGGGAGTCGATACACTGGACCGCCACCGCTCGAACCTGTTCCGCCTGAGCCTTGGAGTCCCGCGGCAGTCCACAGACGCGAGCCGGCAGTTCGACCTGAAACGGATAGACGCGGGCCACGCTGCTCGTGATCGGCACCACCGTGACCACGCCACGGCTCAGGGTGGACGCGATGCGATTGGCGCCGTCGTTGCTCACGACAACGGCGGGGCGACGGAAGGCCGCCTCAGCCCCGCGCGGAACGCTGAAGTCGACCATCCAGATCTCACTGCGGCGCATCGCCGCCGACCCGTTCATCGTCAAGGCCGTGATCGGTCGTCCGCTCCCAGCCGGCGCTGTCATCGGCGGCCGCCCACTCCGCCCACGCGGCTGCGTAGTCGTCGCCCAACTGCTCCGTTTGCAATAGTTTGACGGCCTTGCTTACGACCGCTGACCGGGACTTCATGCGCCGCGTGCGGGCGTACTCGTCAAGGAAGTCGACTTCCTTCTCCGGGAGGCTGATACTGACCTTCATACTCTCATGCTACCATGATTACTACCGTGGCCGGAGTCGGCGCGGACGGACGCTGGACGACCGGCCGGCGACCGCGTACCGTACCGTTTCGGAGGTAACGCATGGCTAATGCACGCAAGCTGCTGTCTCTCCTGTTGATAGCAGCGTTCGCACTTGCCGGTGCCCACGTCTTCGCCGCCGCCCAGGACGAAGGGGCCGCAGGCGAGATGGACCGGGTATCCATCGGAATGATGTACCGGGGCTGGGACTCGTCCGCCTGGGACGCGGATCTGATCGCGCAGGACCGGGTCTGGGGCTACATCGAGGACAAGTTCAACATCGACTTCAGGGTCGAGTACGGCGGCAGCGGAGACATCATCGTCGCATCGATGGCCGCCGGCACCGCGCCGGACATCGTGATGATGTGGCCCGGCCACCCGTGGCTGGGGATCCCGACCTGGCAGAGCTGGATCAACGACGGGCTGCTCACCAACCTGAACGACCTGGTCTCCGCCGATCCGGAGCGTTATCCGGTCATCAACACGATCTTCCAGGATCCGGTGTACCGGCTGTACAACATCGTACAGAACGGGGGTGTCGACAACTACCACGCGCTCATGACCGGCAATCGCTTCAAGCCGATCACGGACAGCGCGATCATCTACAACGGCTACATGCTGGACGATCTCGGCCTGGAGGTTCCGGCGACCTACGACGAGCAGATCACGGCCATGCGGATGGCGCGTGACCAGCTCGGCGCCACCGGCTTCGGCTGGCCGACCTACAAGGGCACCCACTGGAAGGGCCTGAACTACCTGTACTTCCAGACGCACGGCCAGGAGCTGGATGGCTACCACCAGGACGCGGACGGCAACTGGTATGACGCGGCGGTCGATCCGGGCAACAAGGCGATCTGGGCGACGGTGGCCGAGCATGGCGCCGAGCAGCTCCTCTACCCGGGGTGGCTGACCGGCGAGCTGTTCGAATACATCGATCAACTCGTTGCCGGCAAGCACCTGTCCGGCCTGTACAAGGGCCCGCGGCCCGACGGCTACATGGCGCATTTCGAGAAGTTCGTGACCGCCAACCCGGGGGCGACCCTGGCGGACTTCCCGCAGGGGCTGCACCCGATCAGCGGTCCCGGCGGCCGCGCGCACGACGACGCGGTGCCGCTGAACATCTACCGGGCTACCGCCATTCCGGCCTTCTCCGACAACCCGGACCGGGCGCTGGACCTGCTCGAGTGGTGGGTCAGCGAGGAAGGTCAGGTCGCGCGCTGGTTCGGGATCAGGGGCATCCACTTCACCAAGGATGACTTCAGCGACTTCAACGCGGAGGAGTTCCTCAAGGACCAGTCGTGGAACCCTGACGTTGCAGGGAAGACGCTCGCCGAGGTCATGGTGGAACGTCCTGGGGACCTGATGTTCCTGCCGGGCGCTGCCACCTCCAACTACGACAACGGCATCGTCCCGTTCGCGCAGACCGGTAGCTGGTTCGAGGCCTACAAGCACCTCAGGGACGTCCGCACCGAGCGCACGAACGGGGCGCTGGCGGTCCCCGACGGTGTCGAGTGCTCGGCGCCGTTCACGGCCGTCTGGGACGGCGGCGGCTGCGCGGCGTGCACGGGACCCGCGCCGCCGAAGTGGTGCCAGTTCCAGGCCGGGAACGAGCTCTGGCACAGGTTCCTGGCCGAGGGCTGGGAAGGCTGGCCGCAGTACGTGGACCTGGTAGCCCTCAGCGAGGAGGAACAGCAGGTCCAGGCCGCGCTGACCGACATCAAGAACAAGTGGTGGGTCGCGTTCGTGCTGGGCAACAAGGACGTGGAGGCCGACTGGGACTCCTTCGTCGCCGAGTACAACGAGGCGGGCGGCAAGATGCTGTTCGACGCCTGGAACGTCAAGCTCGCCGAGGCCAAGGCAACCTGGGACAGCGTCCAGTAGTCGCAGCCCTACATTCGCGATGTGCGCTCGTTCGGCGGGCGCGCATCAAGAATTCAGCGGCGCATCCGTCATGGATGCGCCGCTCGTGGTTAACGGCGTCGAATCAGAACCGCCGCTCGGGCCGCTCACGGTAGAAGCGTTCCAGCGCCTTGCCGGCCGGCGACAGCTCGCCCTCCAGGCGCAGCCCGCCGTGCGACAGGTTGATGCTGGCCGCAACCTCCGAGGTTCCCGCAACCTCGCCGCGGTCGGCCGGTGCCGCCCGGTCGACGCCGTCCGTCTCACCCGCGACCGTGTCGACGGCGTCCACCCAGTGCGGGGTCAGGAGCTGGTTCCACAGGAGCGTCCCCGGCGGCATGGCGTAGCTGAGCACGTCCACGGAGGTCAGCCCCTCCGGCTTGACCATGCCCGTGCGCCACTCCGGGTCCGCGGCGCGCTCCAGCGGTGCCCACCGGTACGGGTCGACCAGGCCGTTGAACACCTTGGTGCCATGGATCTGCCAGGCGACCACGTGCGAGACGTCCATGTGGTAGCGGCCGGGAACGTGCGCGCCCGAGATGAACACGATCGGGTAGCACCGGTACCAGGTGAAGCCGGCGCGTCCCAGGAACGACTGCCACGGCTCCATCACGTCCTTCCACAGCCCGGCGAACAGGTCGCCGCGGCTGGTGAAGTTGGTGAGCTTGAAGTGGGACAGCCCGAACGGCATCTCCATGACCCGCTCCAGCGGCAGGGCGCGGAACTCGTCGATGAAGCCGTCCTCGCGATAGTAGGGGCTGTCCGGCCGCTCCGGTGACAGGTCGCGCAGGCGTACCTCTTCGTCCCGCCGCAGCCGGTCGACGATGTCGGCCACCGGCGGCGGCTCGTAGCTGAACGGCACGCAGTCGCCGGCCAGCAGCACGTTGCGGGGGCCGCTCCAGTGGCGGTGCAGCTCGGCGGTGGTGCGGACGGTCACTCTTCGAGTGAGGTCCGCTTCGCTCACGCCCTCAGGCGGAACTTGACACGGGGCGCTCATGGGCCGTTCACTCTATCACGGTCGGTCCGCACCGCCGCCCGCCTCGCCCGCACATGGCCCAGTACATCGTCAAGCGGCTCCTGCTGCTCTTCCCCACGCTGTTCGTCATCGCCGTCGTGTCGTTTGCCATCATCCAGTTGCCTCCGGGCGACTACCTGACCTCCTACATCGCCAACCTCGCCGCCACCGGCGAGACCGCTACCGAGGCCGAGATCGCCGCCCTCACGGCGCAGTACGGCCTGGACAGGCCGCTGCCCGCCCAGTTCCTGCGCTGGCTGTGGGGCTTCGTGCGCGGCGACTTCGGCCAGTCGTTCCAGTACGAGAAGCCGGTGCGGTCGCTGATCCAGGAGCGTCTGCTGTTCACGGTGGTGATCTCCACGGCGTCCATCGTCTTCACCTACGTGATGTCGATCCCGATCGGCATCTACTCGGCGGTGCGGCAGTATTCCCCGGCCGACCACCTGTTCACCGGCATCGGCTTCGTGGGGCTGGCGACTCCCAACTTCCTGCTGGCCCTCATTCTGCTGTTCCTGCTGTACCAGAACTTCGGCATCGTCGGCATCGGCCTGTTCTCCGACGCGTACATGGAAGCGCCGTGGAGCTTCGCCAGGGTGATCGACCTGCTCAAGCACCTGATCATCCCCGTGGTCGTGGTAGGGACGGCCGGCACGGCGGCGCTCATCCGCGTCATGCGCGGCAACCTGCTGGACGAGGTGTCCCGCCAGTACGTGATCACGGCGCGCGCCAAGGGGTTGGGTGAAACGC
Source organism: Spirochaetia bacterium (assembly GCA_965208175.1). Classification (GTDB taxonomy): domain Bacteria; phylum Spirochaetota; class Spirochaetia; order SZUA-6; family Bin103; genus CATQHW01. Next base: position 1,109,275 of record CBDBOG010000004.1, read on the forward strand.
GGCTGCTGTTCAAGTATCCGGTGCGACTGGCCGTCAACCCGCTGGTGTCGAGCGTTGCCTGGCTGCTGCCGGAGATCATCTCCGGAGAGACCATCACCGCGGTCGTGCTCAGCCTGGCGACCCTGGGCCCGATGCTGCTGACCGCCCTGAAGAGTCAGGACATGTTCTTGGCCGGCACGATCGTGATGTTCATGGCGTGCCTGACCGTGATCGGCACCATGGTTTCGGACCTCATGCTGGCCGCGATCGATCCGCGCATCCGCTTCGAGCAGCGCGGGGCCTGACCGGAGCCCCGGCGCATGAGCGAATTGACGCCCCGGACTCTCGCGGCGGGACCGGCCGGAGTCGACCGATCGCCCGGTCCGGCGCGCGAGCCGTCGGAGCGCGGGGAGGACCGGCTCTTCCTGGCTTCGCAATGGCGGCTCATGTGGGTGAAATTCCGCCGGCACAAGGTCGCACTGGTCGGCGTCGGCGTGACGGCGCTCCTCTATCTGCTCGGCGCCTTCTGTGAGATGGTCGCTCCCTACGATCCGCGAGAGCGGCACTCCAGCCACACCTTCGTGCCGCCACAGCGCGTGCATTTCTACGACAGCGAAGGCGGATTCTCCCTGCGGCCGTTCGTGTACAAGCTGGACCGGCAGATCGACCCGCGGTCGCTGCGCCGGTCCTACTCGGAGGACCGGTCGCAGCGGTACTACGTCAAGCTCTTTCATCGCGGCCATCCGTACGAGTGGTGGGGCCTGTTCGAGACCGACGTGCACCTGTTCGGCGTGGACGAGGAGGCGACGATCTTCCTGCTGGGCACCGACCGGCTGGGCCGGGACATGCTGTCGCGCATCCTGTACGGAGCGCGCATCTCGCTGTCGATCGGCCTGGTCGGCGTGGCGATCAGCCTGGTGCTGGGGCTTCTGTTCGGCGGCGTGTCCGGGTACTACGGCGGCCTGACCGACACGGTCGTGCAGCGCGTCATCGAGCTGTTGCGGTCGTTCCCGACGATTCCCCTGTGGCTGGCCTTGAGTGCCGCTGTTCCGCAGGAGTGGAGCCAGCTACAGGTGTACTTCGCCATCACCGTCATCCTGTCGGTGCTGGGCTGGACCGGACTGGCGCGCGTGGTGCGCGGCAAGCTGCTGGCATTGCGCGAGGAGGAGTTCGTTACCGCGGCGCTGGTAGCGGGGGAACGCGAGGGCACCATCATCCGGCGCCACCTGCTGCCGTCGTTCATGAGCCACATCATCGTGTCCATCACCCTGAGCATCCCCGGCATGATCCTGGCGGAGACCGCGCTGAGCTTCCTGGGGCTGGGCCTGCGCCCGCCGGAGATAAGCTGGGGCGTGCTGCTCAAGGAGGCGCAGAACATCAGCGTGGTCGGGCTGAACCCCTGGCTGCTGCTGCCGGCGCTCCCGGTCGTGGTGACCGTGCTGGCATTCAATTTCGTCGGCGACGGGCTGCGCGACGCCGCGGACCCGTACAAGGCTTGAATGGAGAGCGCCCTTGGGCTTACTCTTTTGCGATCGACTCGTGAGTCACACGAGTCGACATCACCAACCACAAGGAGACTCGAAGTGTCCTATGTTCGTTTTTTCGTAGCGGCTGTCCTGCTGACCGCGGCGGCCGCCCTGGGCGTAGCCCAAGCCGGCGTGGGGTATCCGCTGGGCCAGTGGGCGACGGTCGCCGCCTTCGAGCGTGACACCGGCGCATCGATCACGGAGTTCAGCGAAGCGCCGGTCCTGCAGGCCATGGTGGCCGACGGCACGCTGCCCGCCGTCGCCGATCGTCTGCCTCTGGAGCCGGCGGTGGTTGCCCCCGCGGAAGCGGTGGGTCAGTACGGCGGCACCTGGCGGCGCGTGGCCACGCGGCCCACGGACAACCGCCTGGCCGACCGGATGGGGTATGAGCCCCTGCTGCGCCGCGCCCGCGACGCTACGGCGGTCGTCGCCAACATCGCCCACCGCTGGGAGGTGAGCGAGGACGGAACCCAGTTCACCTTCCACCTGCGCGAGGGCATGAAGTGGTCCGACGGCGCGCCGTTCACGGCCGACGACATCGTCTTCCAGTTCGAGAACGTGTATGGGAACGAGGAGCTCAGCCCCGTGTTCCCGTCCTGGCTGACCGTGGAGACCGTGCCGCCCACCCTGACGAAGGTGGACGATCAGACGATCATCTTCACGTTCGCCGACACCAACGGCCTGTTCGAGGAGGTGCTGACCTTCCGTGGCGACGGTATCTTCGCCCCCAAGCACTACCTGGAGCAGTTCCACGCCGAGTTCGCCGACACGGACAAGCTCGCCGAGGCCGCCAAGGCCGAAGGCTTCGAGCTGTGGAACCAGCGGTACGGCCAGTTGGCCAATGTGACGCTGAACCAGGACCTTCCCTCCATCCGCCCGTGGAAGCTGGCCTCGGAGGCGACCGGCGTGCAACGCCAGATCGCCGAGCGCAACGCCTACTACTGGAAGGTGGACACGACCGGCCAGCAGCTCCCCTACATCGACCGCATGGCGATCGACGTGGTGGAAGGCGGTGAGGCCGCCAACATCAAGGCCTACACGGGTGAAGTCGACATGCAGTCGCGCTACATGAGCTTCAGCAACTTCACGCTGTTCGTCGAGAACGAGTCGAGGGGCGACTTCCAGGTGCGGCAGTGGATCAACCCGATCCCGGACGCGCTGAAGTTCAATCTCACGCACGAGGATCCGGTGCTGCGCGAGCTGTTCGGTGAGCGTGACTTCCGGATCGCCATGTCCAAGGCGATCGACCGCCAGGAGATCGGCGACTTGGTCTACCTGGGCGTCGCCACTCCGTGGCAGGCGGTCCCGGTGGAAGCCGATCCGTTCTTCGTGGCGCCCGTGCACACTGATTTCGACCCTGACGGCGCGAACAAGCTGCTCGACGGCATCGGCCTGACCGCCCGCGACGGCGACGGCTTCCGCCTGCGCCCGGACGGCGACGAACTGCGGCTGATCATCTCCTCCTACGGAGCCGAGGAAGCCGGCGGCGGGGACATGCTGGAGCTGATCAAGGACTACTGGGAAACGGTGGGCATCCGCACCGCGATCAACGTGATGGACCGAAGCCTGTGGACCGAGCGCCGCGCCTCCGGCGAGTTCATGGTGAACGCCTACCTGACCGTTGGCATCCACTGGTCGATCGATCCCAACTGGTACGTGCCCGTGAGCGGCGCGCAGCACGGCTGGGCGCCCGAGTACGCTCGCTGGTACGCCACCAATGGTGAGGCCGGCGACGAGCCGACGCCCGAGATCAAGCAGATCCAGGAGTGGTACGGGCAGATGCAGACCACCGCCGACCCGGATGAGCGGATCGCTCTCGGCAGGAACATCATCCAGTCCCACGTCGACAACGTGTGGATGATCGGCACGGTCCGCTACCCGGCGGTCGCGATCGTCAAGAACAACTTCCGCAACGTGCCGGAGACGGTCATCCAGAGCTGGCGCCTGAAGAGCCCCGGCTACACCAACGTGGAGCAGTACTGGATCGAAGGCTAAGCCGGTACTCAGAGCCCTGAACGGGATCTGATCAAGAGAGGGCGGCACACTGATTGCCGCCCTCTCTCTGTCTACGAATCCCGGGAGCTGATCTAGAATCGTTGACCGTGTCCGCTCCGATCTGCGATGGTGCCATGAACGGAAGCAGGGAGTGGCGAGATGAAGATCAAGGTCGTGGTTCATCAAGCGGAGGAAGGTGGATACTGGGCGGAGGTGCCTTCCATTCCCGGCTGTGCAACGCAAGCGGAGTCCTTCGAAGAGCTGTTGAAAAACCTCTACGAAGCTGTCGAAGCGTGCCTGTCCGTCGATGTCGACGACATTCCACTGTCTAAGTGGGGCGGCCTCCGGTAGCAGCCCGAGCGCGCCCTCGCCAACGTGTGCCGGTGCTGACCAGAATCGCGGCCGTCGTGTAGCATGCTCCATGCTTCCCGAACGGTTCCTCGTCTTTTACAACTACGATCCCACCGATCCGCCGCGGTTCCACGACGGGCCGATCGACGGCGACTACTTCGACTGGCTGTTCGAGATGCTGGCCGGCACCGGGCTGACCTTCCTGTACCGGTGCAACACGGCCGGCCGCGCGTACTACCCGTCGCAGGCGATGGCGCCGTTCGACCACGGCTGCGTCGACCCGCACAACCCGGCGGCGCAGTACTGGCACCGCGTGGCCGACATTCTCGACATCGGCGATCCGCTGGCCAGCGCCGTGGAGGCGGCGCGCCGGCACGGCGTGCCGATCTGGGGCTGGGTGAACTGGAACGAGTTCCAGTGCGTGCGCCGGGACTACGTCTCCCTGGTGGACCCGATCTGGTACGCGGCGCCGCGCAAGTACTGGTGCTCGCGCGACGGATCGCGCTTCTATCACGGCATTCCCGACTACGGCGACGCGGAGGTGCAGGAGCGGCTGGCGGCGATGACCGGCGAGCTCTTGGGCTACGGCATAGACGGCCTGTACCTGTCGACCCGCTCGCATAGCTGGTACGCCTGCTTCGATACACCCGGCTGGGACGAGCACCTGGAGCCGTTCGGCTTCACCGACCGCGTGGTCGCCGACTACCGCGAGCGGCACGGCGCGAATATCCGTTACGAACCGTACGATACCGAGGAGTTCTACCGGATCAAGGGCGAGCACTTCTCGGAGGTGATCACCCGCACCGGCAGCCAGATGCACGGCGCCGGCAAGCCGTTCGTGGTGGGCCTGTCGCCGGACCGGTACGAGCTGTGCGTGGCGTTCGGCGAGGGCAGGATGGCCGGAGGGCCGCACCTGCTGCTGTACAAGGACTGGGAGCGGTGGGTGGCGGACGGGTCGGTGGACGGCATCTGCTCGGAGCGCGCCTGTCCGCACGAGGTGATCCTGGACGCGCCGCCCCTGGAGCTGTTCCGCCGCACCCTGCCGGACGGATTTCCGCTGTTTCTGTGGCTGGACAACGCCCGCTTCATCAACCGCGACTACGGGCCGTTTCACCTGGGCAACTGGGACCGCTACTCGGTCGACGAGGTGATCGGCATGGTGAGCGCGGCCCGGCAGGCGGGCGCCCGCGGGGCGTTCCTGCACTCGCTGTACCACTACACCTCGCTCGACTCGGGCGGCGAGCCGATCGGCGGGCCGGCCGATGAGCCGGGCGGCTACGGCGTGCTGCCGCGCCGGGAGTACCTGGAGGCGCTGCGCCGCTGGTCGACCGCCGATGCCTGATCGGGCGAGGGAGCCTGGTTCGCGAGGCGCGCCGCGCCTCATGTTCTACAACGACGGCCGCCATCCGCTGATCTACCAGCTCGAGCCGCCGATCCGGACGGACGAGCTCGAGATCGCCGTCGACGAGCTGGCCGGCACGCCTGTCGACGCGCTGATGTTCTGCCTGGGCGACGGCCGCACGGTGCTGCACGATACCGAGGTCGGCGAGCTCTGGGGCCACAACGTGGCGAGCTGGCCGCACATGATATTCCACCGGGCTCACCGCAATGCCGGGGGGTTGATCGACGCCGGGCACGACCCGCTGCGGGTCGTCTGCGACCGCGCGCACGCCAAGGGCATGCGCTTCTACCCGACGCTGCTGGTGCAGAACGGCCGTGGTGGCGGCGGCGACGACGTGCGCTGCTCGGACTTCCGGTTCACCAACACCCATCTGGAGATCGGGGCGGACGGCGCGCTGCCGCCCGACCACCCCGGCGCGCACTGCCTGGACTTCGCCCATGCCGAGGTGCGCGACGAGCGCTTCGCGCTGATCGAGGAGACCCTCGGCCGCTACCCCGTGGACGGGTTCGAGCTGCAGCTCGCCTACCGCCACTGGTACTTCCACCCGGACGCGGTCGACGCCGGACGGCGGGTCATGACCGAGTGGATCGAGCGGGTGCACACGACGGTCAAGGCGGGCGGCGCCGGGCGGGAGCTGGTCGTGCGGGTGCCCGCCAGCATCGAGGGATGCAGCGCCTCCGGCCTCGACGTCGCGGAGTGGCTGCGCCTCGGCCTGGTCGACGTGGTCGTGGCCGAGGCGTTCGGGGACCCGGAGATCCTCGACTCGACCGTGGACCTGCGCCCGCTGGTGGCCGCCGCGCGCGGCGCGCCGGGCAGGGTGCATGCGGCCCTGCTCCGCCTGGTCGACTCGGACCGCGTGGCCTCGGCGCCTATCGAGATGGTGCGGGCGGCCGCCGCCAACTACTGGGACCAGGGCGTGGACGGCCTGTACCTGGCCTACTGGCACGCGGCCTGGCCGTACGGCGCCGACTTCTACGAGATACTGCGCGAGTTGCCGCACCCCGACGTGATGGCCGCCAAGGACAAGGTCTACTTCGTCCCCACGGCGACCGGCCGCTTCCCCGACCCGGAGACGGAGCCCGGCGTGGAGCGGCAGCTCCCGGCGCCGCTGCCGGCCGGCCAACCAGCCCGCGCGACGTTCCTGGTGAGCGACGACCTGCCCCGCCAGGACGCCGCCGGCAGGCTCCACCAGGTCCTGCTGCGCGTGCGGGTGACGGGCGTCAGCGAGCGGGACCGCCTGACCATCCGCCTCAACGGCGCGGCGCTGCCGGCGAGCGGCCGGCGTATCAACCTGACCGCCAACATAAGCTGGACCCGCCACCGGGTGGCCGGCTATTGGTACCTGTTTCCGCTCACCGCCGGCCACTGGCCGCGCCGCGGTCGCAACACGCTGGAGGTCACCCTCGACGAAGCGGATCCCGAGCTCGCCACATCGCGCGCCCTGCACGACGTCGAGCTCAAGGTCGACTACCTGATCGGCAAGAGCTTCACCCGCGACCGAGACCCCGACCTGGGTCCGTTCGCGTGAGGCGCAACGTCGGCGCTTTACGATCGACGCTCAATCAGAGAAGACTCGATGTGACGAAGCAATGACCGCAACGACCTCTCAGGAAGCGCTGAACACCCTCCTGTGCGACGCGATGCCGCCCCAGGGACACTGGACCGACGAGCAGTACCTGTGGCTCACGGATCGAACCCGCCGCATGGTCGAGTTCACCGACGGTCGGATCGAGGAACTGCCCATGCCCACCATCGTGCATCAAGCCATCCTTGCGTTCCTGCACGACCTGTTCAAGGCGTATCTCGGACCTCGCGGCGGATTTGGGCTCTTCGCCGGGTTGCGCGTGCGCGTTCGCGAGGGGGCAAGTTCCGCGAGCCCGACCTGGCGGCGCTCTGCGACCGTTCGGACGCCCGCAACCAGGACCGCTTCTGGCTTGGCGCGGACGTGGTAGTGGAGGTCGTCAGTGCCGACGACCCTGACCGCGACCTGGTGGTCAAGCGCGCCGACCACGCGGAGGCCGACATCCCCGAGTACTGGATCGTGGATCCGGACTTTGGAAACCGTCACCGTCCTGACCCTCGCTGGCGGCGCGTGCGTGGAACACGGCGTGTTCTCTCGCGGAGAGTCAGCGACCTCGCCGCTGTTGGAGGGCTTGGCTCTTGACGTGACCGCCATGTTCGGTTTCGCCAAGGAATAGCCGTCGGTCACACAGGCCGGCTGACGTCAAGGACCACCACGGACACTTTCCGCCGTTCGGCGTCCGAAAGCGACCCTTCCGCACGCTCCTGCAATTCGCGGGGGCCGGCGGGAGGAGGGCCGATCGGCGGAGGCTGCGTATCGTCTTGCCCAAACCAGAACACCAAGTAGATGCCGTATCCACCCGTCGCCGGGGCTCGAGCATACTTGGCGATCAACTGGTCGTGAGCGGCGCTCCAGAGATCCCGATGGCCGTTCCTCTTGATCTCTACCGGTACTTCAACGCCTCCACACCCAACGACGATGTCGGCACGGTTGTCATCGGCATATGACCCTTCTCTTCGTGCGGTGACGTTTCCGGGGAGCAGCCGGTTCAGATCGGACAACAGCGCATCCCGGCAGACGTTCTCGGGTCTCGGTTGCAGCGGCCTTCCGTATTGGTCGACATTCCAATACTGCCGCCAGTCATCCGTGTTGCCGTCGCGGATCCCACGTGCCAGTTCAAGCAACCGATCGATCAGCAGTGCTGCCAAGTCTTCGGCATTGGCGGGAGGCCCGTCGCTCAGTGTCTGGCACACTTGCTCAGCCGTGGGAGGGCGGTAGGCGGCGTCTCCGCGGATCACCCGCCGCCGATCGAGCGTCATGGTAACAATCTCTCGCCACTGCGCCATTGCCGGATTCGTCGCAAGCCACTCCAACTGCCCGTCCGTCTCTCGGTCGGGGCGCTCAGCGAGAGAACGAATCATCTTCTCTACGGAGCGGGTCGCCTTGTACTCCGTCCCTCTCAACGGCGTCATCGCGCTTCCAAGTACCCGAGCGAATGGACCCACCAACGTGATGAAGCACGCCAGCGTTCGTGAGGGCAGTTCGTCGAGCAGCGAGCCTGCGACGAACAGGAACTCCACAAGCTGGACACCACGGTTCTCATGACCTTGAACGAACGCCTGCAACCGATCGGGGCATGTCTCGGACGCCCCGACAACTTCAGCCACCAGCCAGTGCACTCGCTGGGTCGGGCTCATACTCGATCGCGACAGCTTACGGGTAACCAAAGCCAGCAACGCGGCCCTGTCCGCGAACCGGAAGGCCGCGATAAGAAGATCGTCAAGAGTCGCCATCGCCACAGGAAGCGCCGCGCGAAGCGGCACGGAGCGCAGCAGGGGAAGCACCACACGCCGAGCCACCGAGCGCCAATCGTCGGTGGCAAGGCGGGCAGCAACATAGTCGAACATGCCGTTCCTCATCTTGGCGCCCACACACTTTGTGAGCATCTCGGCTCCGATCTCGGGGTCTGTTTCCAATAGTCGGCACTCCCGGTTGCGCGGATCCTCCACCGAGGTGCAATAGTGCAACGCGAGAGCCTGTCGCAACCGACGCGCGGTCAGCCGCTGCAGATTGCCAAGCTCATCTATGCCCGCAAGATATGGCAAGGCGACCAGGTATTCCTGGCCGGACTTCAGCAGGCGGATGACTTCGTGGGCCTCGGGAATGTCCTTTCTGAACGGCGTGCCGCGAAAGCCGGTAAGCACCGCGTCGATCAGGGCCGTGTCGTTGTCCAAGAGGTCGTTGAGCGGCGAGTTGGAATCCTCCTCTTGGATGTCTGAGAAAAGCCCAAAGTATCCTTGCGCAAGCTCATGGAGCAACTGTACGCCACATCGATTGTTGTGCAGTGCGTCGACGTTCGACCGAACCAGTGCGACGAATTTCCGACGTCGGGTCTGGCTCTCTTCGAGATAGCTCTTCCGTTCGCGAAGATCATCAAAGTAGCCAGGCGGTAAATTACAGACAAGCAAGTCGCTCGTCACATCGTGCAATAGCGGGTTGTCTATCGTCCGCTTCCACAGCACTTCAATCGACACACCGCGATCGCGTGCTTCGCGGAGAAAGAACTTGGCGACCCGCCGATCAGTCGTCTGTTCCGCACGTGCGAGGCACCATATTCGGAAGTCAGGGGGCAACGGCGATCCGTGCAGTAAATCGTCGATGCCGGGCGCCGCGGGAGTCCCGTGGCACCTGTTCACGTATTCCTCGACCACAGCCCTCTGAATTTCCGGCTGCTCTTGGAGCCAAGCGCCGATGCGGCGATCAGCCTCATGCGATTCGTTGGCCGCGCCGATGACCCGGTACTTGCCGGCAAGCCAAACGCCGGCGCGGCGAGCAGTCCCGTGTGATAGGCGGTGACATCCAGGGACCCAGCCAGCGATGAGCCAATCGACCAGGCGCTTGTTGTCGATCTTCTCTCCCCAGATCTCGATGCCTCGCGCCAGGAGCTCCGATGGCACGTCTTGCAGGCGACGGCTCACCAAGAGGTGCTTCAGTTCGGGACCTGCAGCAAGGTCATCGAGGAGGTTCGCGATGCCAGCATCGGTCGAGCGATCGACCAGAAGCGATCGCCAGAAGGACCTGTAGACTACGGGCCGTCGACGCATCGCTTTGAGATAACCCCAGATCGAAGACGCACAGATGCTATCAGGGTAAAGGCGGCGCAAGGCGACGGTAGTAAGCTTGCCTTCGCTATCCGGCACTCTGTCCGCGGAAATGTCCTCCAGAATCTGAAGCAACTCGCGGACCATGGCGTCGCCATCAATGCGGTTGTGGATGAAGGACTCCAAGGCCATCCTTTGGAACTGTGACCGGCGGGGTCGCTCGCGTGCGATCTGCAAGAGATGATCGGCGATGCCGGGGAGCGGCGTCCCCCACTTGAGCGCGGCCAGCACGAACTCTAGAAGCATCGGAGGTACATCGCTTCGGGACTCCAATACGGAACGCAATACCGGCTCCATGTCCGCTGTCGCGAGTGCTCCTGCCGTCTTTTGCGTCCATGCGACGGAATGGATCTGATGAGCCTCGCGACTCAAGTTTCGCAGGAGTCTCTCCCTTTCCGCACGTGCGAATCCATGAACGTCGCCGTAACATGCAACGCCGATCGGATCCCGCTCGATGAGTTCCGGACGCGCGCGAGTGCACATGGCGGCAAGCCACGCGGAGAGACCGCGCAGGCCGGTTGCCGTAATACCATCTACGCTGGCGAGCAGTGCGATCACGCGCCGAGCCGGAAGGCCGTCATCGATAGCTCGGCAGAGGTGCTTTGCGGCAAGGAACTCGGCGATGTGACGGTGAACGGGGATGAAACGTCCTTCGTGATCGGCCATGAACGACTTTGTGGACAGTGCCCGCTCAAGGAGTTCCTGATGTGGGTATCCGCACTCCGCGGGTTCCAAGTAGTCGCTGCAGCCATCGCGGCCTACGCGGGCGTATCCGACAGCACCGGAAACCAGGAGAACAGCGCACAGCCGTCCGGCAGCATCGAGGAGTTCGGACGTTGGTTTCGGATCTAACGCTATCGAGTGCTCCTCGTTCGTCTCTTTGATCGCCATCGCACATGCCTTGTCGAACAGATCCAGCCGGCTCGTCGGCCACGCTTCTTCTCGATCCATCACCTCCGCTAGCAGCAACAGGGTCTGCGGATTCTCAAGGAGGCCGGAGATTCCTGTTTCGCGTGCCTGATGGATGAACTCCTCCGGGTCACGTATTGTCGAACGGGTGTGGAGTAATCGTGCGACATCATGACTCCCGAGAGGATCGAGGCTCAGTACCTTCACAGCCGACCCGTGGGGGACGACAGACTCCAAGTGCGTGCGGTCGTTCGGTCCCAGCCAGTCCGCGTGGCGGCACGACAGCCGAAAGCGCGGCCTGCCGAGCTTGTCGAGCCGAAGGCGAATCTCATCGAACGGGGTGCGGGCGTCGACGGCGCCGACGCGAACCTCATCGAGGCCGTCGATGAAGAGAATCTTGTTTCGCCACTCGGGATGGTCGTCAGGATCGAACGTCGCGAAATCCCTGGCCGTGATCGAAAGTGCTTCGGCGCCAAAGGCTTCGCATTCTGTCCTGAACGCGGTGGTCTTGCCGGCGCCGGGATCACCCAGGAGAACGTACGCCGGAACGTCTCGATATGATGCCAACGGCCGTGAATCTCGCTCCCGGAACTGGTCCTCATCCGCAGCGTCAATCTCGGTGCAGGTGCGCGGGACGATCAGGCTCATGTCTCCTCGAACCAGGTAGCGGCGGGGGCCGTGAGAAACTCGTTGAGTGGGATTCCGTTCTCACCCACGAGCAACGGGGTCGCCCCCCGGAACCGTTCCGCAAACGCCTCCAATGCTCGCGAATCCGAGCGCCGCGGTGGGCCGCTCTTGACTTCGATGGCGACGAGCTTGGGGCCACGCTGCAGAACGAAGTCGACCTCGCGTGTACGGTCTCTCCAATAGCGTATGCGGATGTCGGAAGTGGCGGTGTTGTACAGGTGGGCGCCTACCGCACTTTCCACGATGCGCCCCCAGTACGTCCGGTCCGCCTGCGCCTCTGCGAAGGAGTAGCCTGAGTCGGCGGTCATCAGAGCCGTGTTGAGCACGTTGAGTTTGGGGCTGGATGCGCGACGCGTCACGGCGCTGCCCGTGTACTTCTGCAGGCCGGCTACCAGACCGGCGCTGCCCAGCAGGTCGAGGTAGCGTGCCAACGTGGTCGTATTGCCGGCGTCCCAGAGCTGGCCCAGCATCTTCGTGTAGGAGAGCACTTGCCCCGAATGGGCAGCGGCCAATTCGACAAGCCGTTGCAGCAGCACCGGCTTGTCGACCCGGGTCAGTGCGAGAAGGTCGCGCTCGACGGTCGGCTCGATGATTGCGCCAAGCACGTAGTTTCGCCAGCGCGCCTCGTCACGCGCCAGACCGGCGGCGCCCGGATAACCGCCGAAGTAGAGATAGGCGGGAAGGTCGAAGCCGAATGCCGTCGCCATCTCGGCGAACGACCAGTGGGGAACAGCGATCGGCTCGAAACGTCCGGTGAGGCTCTCACTCAGCCCCGACTGCATGCGCAACGGCGCGGAACCGAGGATCACGACGTGTAGTGGGCAGCCCCGGATGCGGTCGGCATCCCACAATCCCTTGACGGTTTCTGACCACCCCGGGATCTTGTGAACCTCGTCTATTGCCAGGACGCAGCCATCGGGCTGACGTTCCGCGTCGAGCCGTGCCGCTTCCCATTTGCGCACCAACCACCGCGTGTCGCGTCTCTCCTGAACCCCTACCGTGTCCCTGTCCTCCGCCGACACCAAGAGGCCGAGTCCAGCGGGGTCTGGTTCGTCGACGGGGAGATAGTGGTCGGTCGGACGCAGTACGGTGTCGACGATCGTGGTCTTGCCGGTCTGACGGGGACCGAACAGTGCGATGATCCGTTCCGGAGGCTCGCGCAAGCGCTCGGTCAGGGTCGCCACCTGAGCGCGCTGGAACGGCGCCATGACGGCAATGTACGCTATTGAGTAATTTTACTCAATAGATGAATCAGGTCTCCGTCCCGAGGTGCTTGCGCAGTTCGCGGAGGTACCACTCCCGGCCCCGGAGCGGTTTCTTGTGATGCAGGCGCGTCCTCGTGGGGAGCAGCCGCAGGCTCCGATCGGGCAGCGGCAACCGCACCGGCGCATGCCCCTGCCGGTGCGATTCGCGGATGGCGATCGCCATCTCCAGCACCGCGCGGCCGTTGATGCCGTCGCTCAGAGGGGCGTCGCCCGCGTCGAGCGCGGTCACGAGCTCCTGCACGGTCGCCGCCTGGCGGTTGGCCGGAATCCCCCAGCCGTCGCGGCTGCCCTTGTCCCAGTTGCGGATCGACCCTTCAGGGAACACGCCGTCGACCGGCTGCAGCCGCTGCCAGGAGTCGCGCTCGGCTGCCGGTGCGCCGGGATCCTCGCCCGGGCGGCGCCACATGCGCACCACGTTGTCGCTGACGCGGATCACGCCGCGGCTGCCTGCCGCCTCGATGCCCATGCCGCGGGCGTCGGCGCTGCGGTGCAGGACCGCCTCCGTACCGGTGACGAAGCGGAAGTAACCGGCACCTCCCTGGTCGTGGTCGCTCTCCGCATCGTTCGCCATCCAGCCGATCGCCCAGGCGACGTCGGCGTCGCCGGCGAACAGCCGCACCAGACTCAGCACCTGGCAGCCGCCGCCTGACAACTCGGTCCCGCTGCCGCCGGTGGCGGTGATCGAGCTCACTTCGCCGATCTCGCCCGCTTCGATCAACGCCAGCGCGGTGCCGTACTCGGGCAGGTTGCGGTCCAGGTCGCCCACCGCCAACGCGACTCCGTTCGCCCGGCACGCCTCCACCATGCGGTCGGCGTCCGCCAGGGTGGCCGCCATCGGCTTCTCGCACTGCACCGCCCGGACGCCGGCCTGCGCGCAGCCCACCACGACGTCGGGGTTGGGGCCCACCGGCAGGATCGCCGCGGCGACGTCGATCCGCTCGCGCGCGAGCATCTCGCGATAGTCGGCGTAACCCGGGACCCCGAAGCGGTCGCAGAACATGCCCAGCGTCTCCGCGTCGGGATCGGCCGCCGCGACCACCTCGGTCTGCGGATGGAAGCGGTACGCGACCGCGTACTCAACCCCCTTGTGACCGGGGCCGATGATGCCGACGCGATAGCTGGCCACCGACAGATCCTACCTCAACAGGCCAGTCCGTACAGCCGGGCGTCGCCCGTCATGCGCACCCGGATCAACAGCCCCCGACCGACCCGCGGCTGCCGCCGGGCGGTGCCGACGATCGCCGACAGGTCGCTCCGTCCGCCCCAGCTCACCACCTGATCCAGTCCGTCGCCACGGATCGGGTCGCAGTCGGCGAGCCTGAAGCCCGGCACCGCGTCCCCGCTCTGGCAATCCACCAGCTCGACGGCGATCGCGCCGCCGGCGGCATCGGCATTGATCCGCAGCTCGGGACGGGCGAACGCGATCAGGGAGGTGGTCAGCGTGCCCTCGGCTCCGCCGGCCGGAGCCAGAGCCAGCCAGCGGTCGCGCCGCAGCTTCACCAGCCCGAACGCCGACCGCGTCACGCGCGTGCCGTCGGTGGTGGGCTCCCCCCAGATGTGGCCGGCGTTCTTGCCGTAGTAGAACAGGAACACGTCGTCGCCGACGACCTGCGGATTGAAGGGGATGATGCAGCCGTCGTCCCAGGCGAGGGGCTGCCGCGGGCGGATGAACGGCTCGCGGTCAACCCTGGTCCATCGCCGCGCGTCGCGGGAGTAGACGAGCTGCGGCACAACCGACATGACGCCGCGGTCCTCCCGCACCACGGCCGAGGCGCCGAGCAGTCCCACGAAGGCGCCGTCGGAGGCCGCCACCGTGGAGAGCTGGTCGAACTGCGTGCCCGGCGGGTCGTCCTGGTCCGGGGCCAGGACGCACTCGGGGAAGGTCCAGTCGTCGAAGTCGGCGGAGAAGCTGACGCCGATGACCCGGTGCTTGGGCATGATGCGCGGCCGCTGCCACAGCACCCAGCGCCGGGTCGCCGGATCCCAGCCGTGCAGGATCGTGTTGTCCGTGATCAGGGCACCGGATCCGGCCCAATCCTGCCGCTGGCGCCACGTCAGCCCGTCGGCCGAACAGGCGACGTACACCCCGCATGCCAGGTGCCGGCCGTGGGTGCGGTACCACTCGTCTTCTCCCTCCGGGCCGGTCCAGGTCAGCTCGCCGGGCCGCAGCGGATGGCGGTCCAGGCCGATCGCCTTGTAGCGCCGCGCGGGGTCGGGATCGTACACGTCCTTGGCGACGCTCCACAGGACGGCGGCCGACTCGCCGACGCCTTCCAGGCGCAGCAGGTTGTTGGAGGTGGAGCCGGCGAATTCGGTCAACCCCAGGGTCGGCCGTTCCCACGACAGGCCGTCGTGGCTCTCGGCGTAGGCCCAGCGCCGTCTGGCCCCCACCGGCGCGTCGGGAAGAGCCGGGTCGTAGGCGGGGTACCAGCACTTGAAGCGTGACTCCTCCTCATCCCAGAGGACGCAGTTGCGGCCGATGAGCCCGAGCCCCTCCCACGGCGCCTCCGGTTCCAGCACCGGACCGTCGGCCACGTGCTGGACGGCACCCGTCACGCGGCGCAGGTTGTCCATCCGGCCGACGTACAGGTCGTCCAGGAACAGATAGCTGCGAGCCGGGTAGGCGCCTGTGTCGTGAGGCGAGGGGACAGGAGGGCAGGATACGCTCATTGGCAAGGAGCACGAACGGTACCATGCCGGTATACACCGCCGCGGTCCGAAAGTGGCCCTGCGTGGCTCACGTCGCGACCCGTCGTCCAGAGGGTTCCGGCGCACTTCCGTGGCGGCCCCGGTATGATGACCGGAGGAGGGCTGCAGATGGCACAGGGTGACGTTCTTCCTTCGGAGAAGCGGGAGTACCGCGAACCGGCGACCGGCGTGAAGGTGGTGCAGCTCACCGATGGGCCCTGCTACAACGTCCACCCGTACTACAACCAGGAGGGGTTCATCGGCGGCTCGGAGCGGTTCGTGTTTGCTTCCAACCGCTCCGGAAAGGGTCAGATCTACGCGGTGGAGACCGGCTCCGGCAAGATCGTGCAGCTCACCGATTCCGAGGAACCGCCGGTGATGGCAGGCCTGGACCCGCACACCGGGACCGGCGGCTCGGCCGGCCTGACCTGCGATCCGGTACGCGGACGCGTCTATTACGGACGCGACCGGCACTACTACTGTCTGGACATCGAGACCCTGCGCGAGGAGATCGTGGCCGAGTCGCCGCCGGGGTGCGAACCGCTGGGCGGCTCGGATCTGTCGAGCTGTGGACGCTACCTGGTACTGATGACGCGGCCCGACGACGCATCGCCGTGGCCGATGCACGACGACTCCCGCTATCGGCACGGCAGCGAGATGCTGGTGATCCTGTGCGACCTGGAGGAGCGGCGGCAGGCGATCGTCTACCACGGCCCCAGCGCCGAGAACCGCGCCGCGGCCGACAGCCACCTGTTCATCTGCCGGGGCGACCCGTCCTACCTGTTCTTCGGCAGCTACACGCGCACGCAGCCGACCGGGCTGAAGACCATGTGGTTCATGCGGGTCGACCTGGAGCGCCTGGTGCCGCTGCAGGATCCGTTGCCGATCTTCCCGCAGCAGCCGCACGAGATGGTCAACCACTACTACCCGGCGCCGAACAATCACGTCGAGTCGCTGTTGTTCACGCTGACCGAGCGCGACCGTGACAGCATACCGGTGAGTCCGGTGCGCCGCGCGGAGATGATCGACGTCGATCTGATCAACCGGGTGGAGCGCCGCTGGGTCTTCCCGGGCCGCGAGCCCATCCATTTCAAATGCAACTCCAAGCCCGACCTGTGGGTGGGTGACGCGGCCGACCCGGGCCTGCACTGGTTTGAGGGGCGCGGCGATCTCGACCGGTACGTGGACGAGGGGGAAGGCGAGGCCGCGGAGGGTCCCGAATCGTCGGCGCGCCGCGACCCGGACTCGGCCGGACTGACCGGCTACCGGTGGCCTGAAGCGCACCGCTGGATCGGCATGTTCCGCAAGCGCGGGCCGTACATCGAGATCCGACCCCACGTGCGTCACGACACGGTCTGGCGGTGCACCCACCCGCACCCGGTGTTCTCGCCGGACGACCGCTGGGTGGCCTATGGGTCCGGCGACAGCCGGCAGGCGCAGCTCTTCCTGGCGGAGGCGGTCTGGCCGCGCTGGATGACGTGAGCGCTCGCGCCGGCTCGACAGGAGAGCTTGACAGGGCTGTGGAGTAGGGGCAGGCTCGGGAGAACGTATCCGATCCGTCGCGCGTCGGTCGAGGAGGTGCTTACGCTGGCTTGCCCCGCACGTTTCCTTCCGGGCCCGTCCGCCACAGGGACGAACGACGCCGGTTCGCGCGCACCGATGACGCACGGCTCCACGCGCCGATGATCGTCGCCGATACGCGGCAACGGCTCGCCGGCCGTCGCGACTACGTCACCAAGCACGTCCGCCGTCACTGGTTCATCTACATGCTGATGCTGCCGGGCATCGTGTTCATGGTCGTATTCCGCTACGTGCCCATGTACGGCATGCTGGTCGCGTTCAAGGACCTGAACATGCGGATCGGCATCCTGGCCAGTCCATGGGTCGGCCTGGACAACTTCGCCGTGCTGTTTCAGCAGGAGTATTTCTACAAGGTCATCGCCAATACCGTTCTCATCAACGTCTACAATATCGCCGTCGGCTTTCCGTTCGTCATCCTGCTTGCGCTGATACTGAACGAACTGCAGGCAGGATGGTACAAGCGCGCCGTGCAGACCCTCGTATACATCCCGCACTTCGTATCGTGGGTGGTGTTCGCGGCCATCGTCGCCAAGATGCTGGATCCGGAACCGACCGGCGCGTTCAACGCGTTCGTGGGGCTGTTCGGCGTCGCGCCCCAGCACTGGTTGGCGGTACCAGAGTACTTTCGGTTCATCCTGGTGGTCTCCGGCATCATCAAGACGGCCGGCTTCGCCACCATCATCTACCTGGCCGCTCTGTCGAGCGTGAATCCCTCGCTCATGGAGAGCGCCATCTGCGACGGAGCACACCGCGGACACCTCATGTGGTACATCTATCTGCCACGCATCAGTCCGACGATCGCGGTACTGCTCATCCTCAACGTGGCCAACCTGTTCGCTTCGAACTTCGACCAAGTGTTCAATCTGTACAATCCGGCGGTCTGGGATACCGGCGACGTCCTTTCCACCTACCTGTATCGGTCGGGCCTCCTGCAAGGGAAGTTCGAAATGGCCACGGCTCTGGGATTGGTGTTCAACGTGCTCGGCCTGATCGCGGTGATCGTCACCAACAAGCTCATCTCAAGGATGAACGTCATGGGCATCTTCTGAGTTGAGACATGCTGAAGCGAGCGCTCGGATTCAATCTGCTGGACGTGTCGTTCGTCCTCTTCGCGGGCTTCTTTGCGTTCATATGCTTCTATCCCATGTGGTACGTCTTCGTGGTGTCGATCACTCCGTACGGGGAGTACATCATGAAGGAGTTCGTGTTCACGCCGCCGCGCAGCCCGTCCTTCCTGTACTACTACTCGATCATCGTCGGCGGGCGGGACATCTTCCTTCAGACCATGTCGGTCTCGTTCCTGAAGACGATCGTGGGTTCGACGGTGAGCGTGCTGGTCACCGCGATGTTCGCGTACGGCGTGTCGAAGCGATACGTGTTGGGGACCAGGACGCTGAACGTGCTGATGGTGTTCACCCTGTTCTTCTCAGGCGGACTGATCCCGACCTACATCCTGATGATCCAGTTGCGGCTCATCGACACGTTCTGGGTGATGGTGTTGCCGTGGATCGTCAATACCGGGCACTTCATCATCATGCGCAACTATTTCTCGTACACCGTGCCGACGGAGCTGGAGGATGCGGCCCTGATCGACGGCTCGAGCGAGTTCAGGACCTTCTTCACCATCGTCTTCCCCATATCGAAGGCCATGTTCGCAGCGATTTTCCTGTTCGAAGCGGTGTGGCACTGGAACGACTACTACAGTTTTCTCCGAGAACAAGCGATAGAGCCTGATGGGTTGAAAGAAATCCTCCTAAGTGCTGTAATGGGAAGCAAGTAAACAACCCCACGACAGCCCGAAGGAGGATGCAATCAGATGCAGCAACAAGGCTACCATAACAGCGCTGGGCGTCAAGGCCACTTCGCCAATCCGCGCGTGGTCGTCCAGGAACATCGCGGCGCTCCGCTGCTGAACGGCGCGGGGCTGGTGATTATTCGCCAGCTCATCGAGCGACTCGGGATCGCGCAGGCGATCAACGCCGGCCTGCGGCTGCTGAGGCGCCACAAGCCGTACGCGGAGTCCGATCACATCCTCACGCTGGTCTACAACCTGCTGAGCGGCGGCGAGACGCTCAACGACGTCAACCGCCTGGGCGACGATCCGGCGCTGCTACGCGTGCTGGGCACCGAGCAGGCACCGCATGCGACGACCGTCGGCGACTTCCTGGCGCGCTTCAAGCCCAAGAAGAACGACCGGGAGCAGCGGCCACTGCACAGGTTGCGGGAGGTCATCGAGACCGCCCAGCAACGCGCCTTCGCGCTGCTGCCCCGCAAGCGGCGCAAGGTGGCGACGCTGGACTGGGACTCCTCGAACCACGAGGTCTATGGCGAGCAGAAGGAAGGGGCGGACTTCGCCCATGACAGGACGTGGTGCTACAACGTGTTGTACGCGACGTTGGCGGAGACCGGCGACGTGCTGTACCAGGATCTGCGGGAGGGCAACACCTACACGAGCGCGGGCACCACCGGGGCGCTGCCGGCCACGATCGAACGGGTCAGCGAGCACTTTCGGCAGGTGCGCCTGCGCGCCGACTCCGGATTCTACGACCAGGAGATCGTCAAGATCTGCGCGGAGCGGGAAGTGGAGTTCTTCATCGTGGCCAAGCAGTACAGGAATCTGCTGAAGGCGGTGCATGCGGTTGCCGAGGACGCCTGGAAGTCCTTCGAGCCCAAGCAGATGAACAAAGGTGGCCGCACCGGCAAGAAGCGCAAGCGGCAGGAGAACCACAAGCGCAAGATCACCGTCGAGCGCAAGCCCGACACCTGGTTCAAGGGCAAGCCGCAGGTGGCCTCGATCACGTTTCGACCTGCGAGCTGGAAGAAGGCGTATCGGTTCGTCATCAAGCGCACGCCGATCCTGGACAAGGACGACCGACAGCTGTACTTGGCCGATGGGCTACGCCGGTACTCCTACTACATCGTGGTGACCAACTCGAAGGACAGCGACACGGCAGTGCTGCGGACCGCGCAGGGGCGCGGCAACCAGGAGAACCTGATCAAGGACTTCAAGCATGGGCTGGGGCTGTCGCACGTGCCGACCGGAGTGCTCGCGGCCAACCAAGCCTACTTTCTGATCGCCGCCTTGGCCTGGAATCTCAAGACGTGGATGCTGAACCTGTTGCGTCTTGGCGACGGGGCGGTGATGCGCTGCAAGCGCTTTCTATACCTGTGGATCTCCCAGGCGGCCGTGGTGTCAAAGACGGGACGGGACACTCTCGTGCTGAGGTTGCCACCGGGCGAATACTATCAGCGGTTCGGCACGGCGCTGGCGCGCGTCGCCGCTCTGTAGGGAGCGGCTGGCGGTCTGCAATCGCAGTCTGCAGGAGTAGTATGTCCTGAGGACTTGGCAGAAAGCGCCGCGTCTGCCTGAGACTGCCGATGAGCATGATCGGCCGGTGCTCACCGGCAACGGGCGGCTCCCGGGGTGCTTCCAGAATGCTCGCCACGCGGTAAACGTCATCGAAATCTCGGCAGATTACGAGTTCTGATTATTCTTGTCGCGACCCTGCCGCCTTATCGCTTATTCTCGGTTTTCTCATCTTCGTGAAGGACGCCTCGCTGATGCCGTTCGTATACCTGTTGCGCCGCGTGCTGGAGTACTCGTACTACGTGATGTCGACGGCGAGCGGACAGCGATTCGTCGAGGATGTAGGTGTCTTTCTCCCGCCCAAGCAGTTGGTCATGACGACGATCGTGCTCGCGATGGTGCCGGTGATGATACTGTATCCGTTCCTGCAGAGGCACTTTGCGAAGGGCATTCTGATCGGAGCGGTAAAGGAGTGAGGAGGGATAAGCCTATGCCTGTGCTTGCGCCTCGATGACGCATCGTGAGCGATAGGACATTACAGGAGGACTACATGTCTAGGAATATCATGGTTATCGCGGCCGGTATCGTGCTCGTGGTGATCGGCGCGGCACCGGCGTTCGCGGCCGGCACGACGGAAGAGGGCACGGCGAGTGCCGACGAGCAGCCGCTGGTCACCATCACGCGCAACTACCGCGGTTGGGATACAACGCGGATCGACTGGGACTATGTCGCGGAGAACGATGTCATACTCCAGCACATCGAGGAGACGTTCAACGTCAAGATCGAGATGCCGTTCACGGCCGGCGACTATCAAGTGGTCATCGCCGGGATGGCGTCCGGCGACATCGGTGACATCATCGATACCTGGGTCGGTCATCCGACGACTCCGGTCGCGCAGTGGCGGGATTGGATCAAGGACGGGCTGATCGTCGATCTGAAGGAGATCGTGGACGCGAACCCGGGGCGCTACCCGGTGCTGGAGATCCTGTTTGCCGATCCGGTGTACCGACTCTACAACCTCAAGCAGAACGGCGACCTTGACGCCAACTACCTGATCCATCCGGGCTGGGCGACCAAGAGGCCGGGGGGGTCGATCGCCTTCAACGGGTATCTGCTCGACGAGCTCGGGTTGGACGTTCCGGAGACCTATGACGAGCTGGTGCACGCGATGCGGCGTGCGAAGCAGGAACTGGGTGTGTCGGGATACGGCTGGCCGACGTACGGTGGAACGCAGTTCTCGTATATGGCCCGTCACTTTTTCCAGCCGCATGGAGCGGAGATCGACGGCTTCTGGACGGACGCCGACGGCAACTGGTTCGACGCCACCATCGCACCTGGCAACCAGGCGATCTGGGAAGAGGTGCAGACGCTGGCCGAGGAGGGTCTGTTCCATCCGCGGTGGTTGACCGGAGAGCTGTGGGATTACATGGATGATCTGGTCGCGGGAAAGCACCTTGCCGGATCGTTCAAGGGCCCCAGTCCATCTCAGTACCTCTACTTCTGGGACAGGTTCAAGCAGGCGCATCCGGAAGCGATCATGGAGCAGCACATGCCGCAGATGCTGCATCCGCTGCGCGGTCCCGGTGGCCATGCGACGACCCACGAGGTCCCGTTCTTCGTGCGCCGCGGCAACTTCATACCGGTCTACAGCGAGCATCCCGAACGGGCGCTCGACGTGCTGCACTACACGCTTACCGAAGAGTTCCAGTACATGCGGTGGTACGGCGTCAAGGGTGTCCATTACACCATGGACGATCGCAGCGACTTCGACCTGGGCAAGCTGTTCGATACGATGAAGGGCTACTTCTACATGGGCAAGACGGTCGACGAGGTCGATCCGATGCGGGTGATGTACGAACCGTTCTACAACACCACCCACTACAACGCCGGCATCGTGCCGTACGAGACGTACGGCAGCTACTATGAGGCGCATCTCAATTACATCGACGTGCGCTGGGAGCGATCGCGGGACCACTATGCGGCACAGGGAAACGCGGTCGAGGTCTGGGAGAACTTCGTGAGCGAAGCCTGGGAAGCCCTGCCGCAGTGGATGGACTTCATCTCGCTGTCCGACGAGGCGGCTCAGATCCAGAGTGCGCTCAACGACGTCAGGACCAAGTGGTTTGTCGATTTCCTGCTCGGCAACAAGGACGTAGCCACCGAATGGGATGCGTTCGTGCAGGAGTACAAGGAGCGGGGCGGCGACCAGCTCCTTGCCGAGTGGGCGCACAAGGCCGATGAGGCACGCGCCCAGTGGGAGGCGGTCGTCGGCGGATAGTCGACGTTATCGGCGCGGAGGGGAGGGTTCTCCCCTCCCGCCCCTTACGCAGGCTCTCAGCTCGCTTTCTGCAGCTCGGTCATTCCCTCAACGTGCGCTCGTACGGAGTGGCTGGGCGCGGCAGAGGTCGTCGCCGGCACCAGGGCACAGGCGCTGCAGATGCGATCCGGGCCGTAGTTGGCTTCGACCCCGCGCGGGGTCGTCAGGGCGCGTCCGCAGTGCGGGCATCGCGCCGGCCTTCGGGTGACGTTCGCCCAGTCAGTCAGCATCGTTCACTACCTCCACCGCCAGCATACGCATGCCGGCAGCCGACACCCAAATCCGATGGCGAGTCGGTTCGCCGCGCCGGGGCCGCGTCCACGGTATGATGAGCGAGGGGTTCTGAGAATGGCACAGGGTGACGTTCTTCGGTCGGAGAAACGGGAGTACCGCGAAGCGGCGACCGGCGTGAAGGTGGTGCAGCTCACCGACGCGCCGTGCCACAACGTGCACCCGTACTACAACCAGGAAGGGTTCGTCGGCGGTTCGGAACGGTACGTGTTCGCCTCGAACCGGTCGGGGAAGGGGCAGATCTACTCGGTGGAGCCCGGCTCCGGCAGGATCGTGCAGCTCACCGACTCGGAGGAGCCTCCGGTACTGGCCGGCATCGAGCATCGACCCGGAGGGGGCGCAGGCTCGGGCGGCCTCACCTGCGACCCGGTGCGCGGGCGCATCTACTACAGCCGCGGGAAACGCGTCTGCTGCCTGGACATCGAGACCCTGCGCGAGGAGGTCGTCGCCGAATCGCCGCCGGGGTGCGGCAACTTGGGCGGCCCCGACCTGTCGAGCTGCGGGCGCTACCTGGTGCTGGGCTGCCGGCCGGAGGGCGCGTCGACGTGGCCGTCGCGAAACGAGAACCGCTACCGGCACGGCAGCGAGATGCTGATGGTACTGTGCGACCTGCAGGAGGGGCGGCAGGCGGTCGTCTACCACGGCCCGAGCGCCGAGAATCGCGCCGCGCCCGACAGTCACCAGTTCATCTGCCGCGGCGATCCGTCCTACCTGTTCTTCGGCAGCTACACGCGCACGCAGCCGACCGGGCTGAAGACCATGTGGTTCATGCGCGTCGACCTGGAGCGGCTGGTGCCGTTGCAGGACCCGCTGCCGATCTTCGCGCAGCAGCCGTTCGAGATGGTCAACCACTACTATCCGGCGCCGGACAACCACGTCGAGTCGCAGTTGTTCACCTACACCCAGCACGACCGCGACGGCGTCCCGGTGAGCCCCGTGCGGCGCGCGGAGATGATCGACGTCGACCTGGTCAACCGGGTGGAGCGCCGCTGGGCTTTCCCCGGCCGCGAGCCCATCCACTTCAAGTGCAACTCGAAGGCCGACCTCTGGGTGGGCGACGCCGCCGACCCCGGTCCGCTCTGGTTCGAGGGACGGGGCGACCTGGAGCGCTTCGTGGACGAAGGGGAAGGGGAGGCCGCCGAGGGACCCCTCTCGTCGGCGCGCCGCGATCCCGAGGCGATCGGGCCGGAAGGCTACCGGTGGCCGCAAGCGCACCGCTGGATCGGCATGTTCCGCAAGCGCGGTCCGTTCATCGAGATGCGGCCCCTGGCGCGCCACGACACGGTGTGGCGCTGCATCCATCCGCACCCGGTGTTCTCGCCCGACGACCGCTGGACGGCCTGGGGCGCGGGCGGCGCCCGCCAGTCGCAGCTCTTCCTGGCCGAGGCGGTCTGGCCGCGTTGGATGACGTGAGTCCCCTGGCCACCGCCGCCGGCGACGTGCGGCTGGCGAAGTTCGATCCGCTGCCGCGGGTGCTGTTCTTCGACGACTTCGACGAGGGCATCAACGGCTGGTGCGAGCTGTGCGGCAATCACGACAACAACCTCGACAACATCCGCCCGCTGGTGCGCGACCTGAGGCCGGCGCAGCTTTCCACCTGCACCTTCTTCGACATCGGCACGCACGGCAGCTTCGACGGGGTCTACTCGCTGAAGCTGGCCACCCGGCCTCGCGTCAACCACATGAACCAGCTCATCAAGCGCGTCAGCTACGTCAGACGCGGGCTGGTGCGGCTGGAGACCTGGTTCACCTACAAGGCGGAGACCGTGTTCGACCCGTCGCTCACCGGGCCGAAGCAGTGGGACGGCAACTACCACCCGGTGGAGGCGATGTTCGGCGACTTCTGCTTCAGCAACGACGTCAACGACGGTCCGGACGGCAAGCGCCACCACTGCGCGCTGCGCTACGTCAACACCGACTTCGAGGGCAACTTCGTCCGCAAATGGATGTACAAGACCTCCCTGCAGGTGACCACCAAGATGCAGCTCGCCGGCATGCCGACGCCGACCGACTACCACACCGTGCACCCCGACGACTGGGGGGAGGTGCCCGGCGGCGCGTTCTCGCTCTGCCACAACGAGGTGCCGACGAAGATCAACTGGAACTACCTGAGCTGGACCTTCGACACCGACGCGCGCCGCAACGTGGAACTGCGCGTGAATGACCGGGTGATGGACCTGCGCGATCTGCCCGTTCCCGTGTACGACCACGAGTATTACGGCTGCGACCGGCTGCTGAACTTCTGCATCGACGTCCGCACGCACCTGCCGGTGCGCAACTTCCTGTTCCTGGACTCGGTCCTGGTCAGCGTGGACTGGTGAGATGCTGCGCCGTTTTCACACCGCGGTCCTGGAGAAGAACGAGACCTACGGGGAGGCGTTCGACACCGAGCCGATGGAGTGCGGCTGGGCGAGCGAGGCGACCTGGTTCCTGCGGGTGGCGGAGCTGGATGCCGGCACCACGTTCCGGGTGCAGGCGCAGGTATCGCCGGACGGACTGGGCTGGTGCGACAAGGAGGGGGTGGCGCTGGCGGTGCCGGGCATCGGGCTCCACCAGTTGGAGGTCCGACACTTCGGCGGCTGGCTGCGGCTGCGCTGCGACGTGCGCGGCGACGCGCCGCGCGTGAAACTGACGATCTACCTGGCGCTCAAGGAGTAGTTCGCATGAGGCCGCCGGCGGGTTGACGCTGCACGCGGCCCGGCAACACACTCCGAATTCGTTCGTCCTGGATTCGTGGCGCTGTCGCATTCCCCTGAACACGGAGGCAACGGAAATGTCCGATGCAACATGCACGAGCGACTGGCAGGAACTGCACGTGGAGACCGGATTCTATCCGCCGGTGACCTATCTTCTGATCGACGACCTGCACATTCGCAGGATGGAGGGCGTGCAGCGGGCGCTGTGCGAGCCGCAGAAGCATCCAGAGCCTGTCGTCCAGGCCCGGAAGCCTTGGGAAGGAGAGGGCGTGTGGATGCACAACGGGTGGCTTTACGACCGCGATGAAAAGGTATTCAAGCTGTGGTACCACTGTCACGACCCCAGCTTCTACGACGAATACCCGCACCTGGCGTGGAACTATCGCCGCGCGTACGCGGTTTCGGCAGACGCGCTGACCTGGGAAAAGCCGGAGCTGGGTGTCGTACCGTGGCAGGGAAGCACCCGCAACAACCTGGTGGACTTTCCTCCGGCCGGCGGTGACGGACCGAACGCCAACGTGTTCAAGAATCCGGGGGACGGCGATCCCAACCGCCGCTACCTGTCCTTGAGTTCGGAACGCCACCCCCGCGAACCGGGTGAAAGAGCCATCACGTGGCCGGGCGGTCCGGATCCGAAGGACGATCCCAATGGGCGCGGCTTTTACCTCTGCGACTCGCCAGACGGCTTTACCTGGACCCGGCGGCCGCGACCCATCATGAGCCACGCGCTGTGCATGGACGGGCCTACCGTTCACGGGTTCGACGAAGACCTGAACGCGTGGATACTGTGGTGGCGTCCGCGCATTGGCCCGAAATTCCGAACAATGGGCATCAGCATCGCACGCGATCTTGAGAGAATCCCGTACCCGCAGATGGCGCTGGTGCCCGACGACGACGATGCGCCCGGCACCGAGTTTGACCGTTGCGCATCGATCAAGGTTTCGGGCGGATACGTCGCGCTGGTGCGCACTCTGTTTCCCGAGTACAATCGCCGCGAATCGAGGGATTTTCGGCACATCCACTGCCAACTGGCTTTCAGCCGGGATGCACGCACCTGGAGTCGGCCGGCCGGTCGCCAGTCCATGTTGACCGTCGGCGAACCGGGCACCTGGGACGAACTGCTCATCACACCGGCAAACCCGATCCAGGTCGGTGACGACATCTACATTCTGTATCAAGCGGGTCGCGGCGAGACGCAGCGCGGGATCGGATTGGCCACACTCAAACGCGATCGCTGGGCAGCGATCGAACCGGTCCACATCCATGGGGTGTTGAAAACCCACCCGATCAGTTGGGCCGATCGTCAGTTGCGTATCAACGCCAACGCCACTGGCGGTTCGATTCGTGCCGAGCTTCTGGATGTTGCAGACAAACCCGTTCCAGGCTTCACGATGGGCGATAGCGATCCGGTTAGCGGCGACAGCCTCGACCACACAATGAGCTGGGGAGGGAAGTCTCAGCTTCCGGACGATGTGATTGGCGCCGCGTACCTGGAAGGGACGCCGGGTCGAGTCATGTCGATTCGATTCGACATCGATCGTGCCAGATTGTTCTCGTTCTCGTGCTGAAACACGGTTGTCAATCAGCTACCACCCCTCGACCTTCAACCCCGGAACGCGCTTGAAGTCGTCCACGTCACGCGTGGCAAGCGTGAGGGAGCCCGCGAGGGCGATCGAGGCGATCATCAGATCGTTCGCCCCGATCGGACGGCCTTCTCGGCGAAGCTGGGCTCTGACCGTCCCGTAGTGCTTCGCCGCGTCGTCGTCGAACGGCAGCGACGGAAACGACTCGAAGAAGGTCTCCAGACGGCGCAGGTTCTCTGCGATCCGGCGCGAGTTCTGGGTTCCGAAGTGGAGCTCCGCCTTGACGACACTGCAGAGGCAGATCGAGCCCGGCGCGTGGCCGAGCAGCCGCGCCGTCAGGTCGGCATCGCAACAATCGATCATCGGTAGGCAGACGCTGGTGTCGAGCAGCCAGGTCAACGCAACGTCTCGACATCCTCCGGCGCCGGGTCTTCGGGCTCGATCAGGTCCGCGCTACCGTGATGCAACAGCTCCGTCAGGCTCCCGGGCCATTTCTCGACGCTCTCCCGGCGTACCAGGCGAGCGAGCCATGCCGAGAGGCTGCTGTTCTGCTCCTTTGCTCGCTTGCGCGCCGCGTCCAGCACGTCCCGGGGCAGGTATACCGTCACCTGTGCCATGGGAGGAACTATTCGCGTGCACTCATAGTCTGGCAAGCAGGTACGGTCAACGGATCGTGGGTATCGGAGACGCTGGCGTCGAGGGTACCGTGCAGGCGAGTATCCGGCATGGCGACCGAAAGCATCAGGCGGCGCACCGCGGCCGTCACCGGGGGCGCAGCCGGCATCGGCCTGGCGACCTGCCGGGAGTTCCTGTGCCGGGGCATGGCCGTGGCGATCGTGGACCGCGACGCGGACGCGGCACGCAAGACGGCGGAAGAGTTGCGGGCCACGATGGCCGACGCAACGCAGAAGGTGGTCCCGGCGCCCGCTGACGTGCGCGACAGCGCGGCGGTGGACGCCGCCATCGCGGCGGCGGTCGACGAGATGGGTGGACTGGACGTGCTGGTCAACTGCGCCGGCATCACCGACCGGGCGCCCGCGGCGGAGATGACCGACGCGTCCTGGACCCGCATGCTGGACGTTCACATGTCGGGCACGTTTCGGTGCTGCCGGGCCGCGTTCGCGGCGCTGCGCGATTCCGATACCGCGGCGATCGTCAACATGTCCTCGGTCGGCGCCCACTTGGGGTTCCCGCTGCGCGCCTCCTATTGTGCGGCCAAGAGCGGCATCGAGGCGCTCACGCGCACGCTGGCGGTGGAGTGGGCAGCCCACGGCATCCGCGTCAACGCCGTCGCGCCAACCTGGGTGCGCACCGCGATCCTGGATGACGCGGTGGCCAGAGGCGTGCTGGACGAGGCCAAGATCAAGGCGATCACGCCGCTCGGGGGCGTCGTCGAACCGTTCGAGGTGGCCAGGGCGATCGCCTTCCTGGCTTCACCCGACGCCCGCATGATTACGGGACAATCGTTGCTGATCGACGGCGGGTTGGTGATCAACCCGCACGTCTGAGCCGCCTCTCTCGGCGTATCAAATGGTCCTCACTTCGGCGTGATGCCCGGGCGCGGCGGCAAGGCGGCCGTCGGCAGTCAGTAGCGGCGCATCCAGCGCCTCGGCCAGCGCCACGTAGATCGCGTCATACGCGCCGACGTTGTGGCGCAATTCCCAAGCCCGGCCCAGCAGAGGCCGGTGATCGTGCCGTTGGATGACGAGGTCACGCAAGACGTCCACCATTTCCGCGCCACGTTGCGCGTCGATATCCCCGGCCAGCGCATACCTGCGGACGACGTGCGCGACCTCGGCATCGAGCAGATGGGGGCTGTGCACGGTCGCACTGGCGGTGTGGATCTGCGGGGTGATCCGAATCCCCGCCTCGGTGTTCAGGAGCATCTCCACGATAACCGAGGCATCGACGACGATCACCGTTCGTCGCGCGTCCGCTGCAGTGCCTCGACGACGGTCTCTCGCGGCGTCACCGGCTCCAGCCGCTCGAGCCGAGCCGTCATTTCTTGTGGTGTCGGCACCGCCGCCTGAGCCGTGATCTGTTCGAGCAGGTAAGCGGAGAGTGACATGCCGGCCATCGCCGCGCGCGCCTTGAGCTTGCGATGCAGCGACTCCGGTACGTTGCGGATCTGGATCATCTTGTACATGTGAATAGCATGTACACATGCATTTAGCATGTCAATCGACGGAACCACATATCTGTGGGCGCACGGCCCGGATGGGCGATCCCTGGCGGTGCGCGGGGTGGTCGCGTACAGTCAACCCCATGAGGGTCGTCTCAAGCGAGGTGTTCGTTCCGTCCCCCGGACCCGGCGTCGGGGTGGCCGGCGGCGCCTACTACACGCGCGCCGCGGGCCACGAGCTGGTCAGCGTGCACAGCCACCACTCCCGGTCCGATACCGCCGACATCGCCCTGTTCCGCCGCTCGGCCGACGGCGGCGCGACCTGGGGACCGGTGACCGAGGTGGCGACCGGTCAGCAGCGGGCCGACGGCATGTGGCGGCGGTATCCGCGCGCGGGCCACGTGGACCAAGCCACGGACCGGTACGTCACCGTGCGCGTCGAGGGGGTGCTGCCCACCGACGAGCCGCTGGAGGGGATGCGGCAGTGGCAACTCCACTACGCGGTGTCGGAAGACGGCGGGCGCACCGACCTGGTCGACGAGCCGGTCGTGCACGCCGGCAGCGACGAGGACGGCGTGCCGTTCGACGCCGATCACCCGCTGCCCGGCGTATGGCGCGGCCGGAACGGGGTGATGCTCGGCGACCTGACGTGCCTGCCGCTGACGCTGCGCGGCGGAAGCGATGCCGGCGACATCCTGGTGCCGTGCCAGATCTGCCCGGTGGGTCCGGACGGCACCTTCCTCAACAAGGGAGGCGGCTTCACCTTCCACGACTCGGCGATGCTGCACGGGCGCTGGGTGGACGGCGGCCCTCGCCTGAGCTGGCGCCTGTCCGAGCGCGTGATCGGCGACCCGGAGCGATCCACGCGCGGATTCCTGGAGGCGACCATCGCCGAGCTCGCGCCGGACCGCGTACTGATGGTGATGCGCGGCTCCAACGACGTGCGGCCGGAGCTGCCGGGCTATCGCTGGTACGCCATCTCCGAGGACTGCGGCTGGACGTTCGGCGGGGTGCAGCCGTGGGCGGATACCTCGGGCGCGCCGCTCCACTCGCCGAGCGCCTGCTCGCAGCTTCTCGACCATTCGGACGGCCGGCTGTTCTGGCTCGGCAACCTGTGCCAGGGCAACCCGCGCGGCAACAGCCCGCGCTACCCGATCGTGATCGCCGAGGTGGAGCGCGACACCGGCCTGGTCGTGCGCGACACGGTCACGACCATCGACGACCGCCAGCCGGGCGAGCTGGAACGGCTCACGCTGTCCAATTTCTACGCGCGCGAGGAGCGGGGCTCGGGCGACATCCTGCTCTACCTGCCGCGCTACTTTGCGCGCGAAGTTTCCTTCACGGCCGACAACACGGTGTACCGGATCGCGGTCGAATGAGCCGATGAGCCCCGAACACCCGCGGCTGCACGTGACGGCGAGGTCGTACCCCGGACTGCTTTCGCTCGACGAGCTGCGGCGCGGCGTGACCGACGGGCCGGGGCGCGAGCTCTGGCACACGCTGCAGGGCGAGGTCGAGCGCCGGGCGGCGCTGCCGCCATACGGTCCCGGCACGCCCCTGCCGGGACGGCAGGCCGGGGCCGCGGAGCGGCATGAGAATGACTACCCCCTGTCCGAGGCCGCGCTCCAGCGGGTCACCGACGCGGCGTTGGCCTGGCTGATAGACGAGCGCGCGGCGCACCGCGACGACGCGCTGCGGCAGCTCGAATGGATGTTCGACCCGGAGCCCTGGCCGGAGTGGCGCCACCCCGTGAACGCCGAGCGCGGCGTGGTCGCCGATCACCGCATCGGCTCGCACCTGCGCCAGCTTTCGATCGCCTACGACTGGCTCCATCCGGCGCTGCGGCCCGATCAGCGCGCCTGGCTGCTCGCCGGCATCCGCGAGCGGGCGCTGCAGCCGGTGCTGGACAGCCGCACGTGCGACGCGCACTGGGGCAACTACAACAACTGGACCGGCGTGATCGCGGCCGGCATGGGCACCGCCGGCCTTGCCATGGAAGGCGAGATCGACGAGGCCGGCGAGCTGATCGAAGCCGCCATCGCCTACCAGCGCACCTACCTGAACACCCTCGGACCGGACGGCGAGTTCAACGAGTCGCCGGGATACGCCGCGTCGGTACTCACCGCGATCCGCTTCTTCGAGGCGCTGCGCTATCACCGGGGGCGGCGCGCCGACGGCGAAGCGGGCCTCGATGCGGAGTTGCGCGAACGGGTCGGCCGGTTCGGCCGCTGGTACGCCTACCACGTGATACTGCCGCGCGGGGTCGTGCCGTTCGGGGACGGCAATCCCGATGCGCGGCCGAACGCGGTGCAGATCGGGGTGATCGCCGAGCTGTGCGACGACCCGGTGCTGCGCTGGTTCTATCGCCGCCTGCAGCCGGTCAACGGCTACCCGAACCTGGCGCTGGAGCTGCTGACCGTGGCCCGCTCAGGAGAGGTGCAGGAGCCGGCCGGGCGGTGGCCGCTGGCGATGGCATGGGACGCCTACGGCAAGAGCGTGATCAGCCGTTCCGACTGGGACCCCGGCGGGTCCGCCTGCCTGGTGTCGGCCAAGGCCGCGCACGGCTGGGAGCCGATGCGGGCGCGCGGCGACACCTCCTCGTATCACATGGACTACGACGCCGGCCAGGTCTGCATCGCCTCCGGGAGCGAGCACCTGATCGTCGACCTGGGCTCCAGCGGCGGCTACTCCTGGGGCGAGCGCGGGCGGTACTACGGCAAGGGAACCGCCGGCCACAACGTGCTGATGCTCGACGGCGCCACGACGCGGGAGCTGGGCGATCCGGTGCCGGAGATGACCGCGGCCGACTGCGATCCGGCGCGCGGCGCGTGGAGCCGGTTCGACCTGACCGGCATCTACGATGGCGCCGCGAGCGTCGCGCGCACGCTCGTGCACCTGTTGCCCGGCACGGTGGTCGTGCTGGACGAAGCGGTGCTGGACGAAAGACGCGACGTATCGCTCCGCTGGCACACCGCCCACCCGTGCGAGCCGGAAGCGGACGGGAGCTTCGTCGTCAACGGCCGGAAGGCGAGTGCGACCGGCCGGATGGTGAGCCTGGCGGGCGAGGCCGCCTTCGCCGCGGCGCGCCACCGGTACCGCGCGCCGTACGACCGCGACTACTACGGCACGAAGTTCGAGGACGGCCACCCCTACGTCGAGGCGTCCCTGCATGCCGACCGGGTGGTGCTGCTGACGCTGTTCTCCGTGGTCGCCGGCCGTCCGGGAGACGCGCGCCGTTGGCGGCAGGAAGCCGAAGGGTGGGTGATCGGCGCGGGAGTGGACCGGGTCAGCGTGGTGATCGGCCGGGAGACGCTCGACGTCACCGGCGGCGCCGGCGCCCGCTGGCGCGTACCGCGAACCGCCCGCGTGTCCTGATCCGGACACGGCGGAACGGATGAGCCCCGAGCATCCGCGGCTGCACGTGACGGCCCGCTCGTACCCGGGACTGCTGTCGCTGGAGGAGTTGCGACGCGGCGTGGCCGGGGGGCCGGGGCGCGAGCTCTGGCAGACGCTTCAGGGCGAGGTCGAGCGCCGGGCGGCGCTGCCCCCGTACGATCCGAGCACGCCCATGCCGGGACGGTCCGCCGGGGTGATCGAACGCCACGAGAACGACTACGTGCTCTCGGAGGCGGCGCTGCAGCGGGTGACGGACGCTGCGCTGGCCTGGCTGATCGCCGAGCGCCCCGAGTATCGCGACGACGCGCTGCGGCAGCTCGAGTGGATGTTCGACCCGGAGCCGTGGCCGGAGTGGCGGCATCCGGTGAACGCCGAGCGCGGGGTGGTCGCCGACCACCGCATCGGCTCGCACCTCGGGCACCTGTCGATCGCCTACGACTGGCTCTACCCGGCGCTGCGGCCCGACCAGCGCGCCTGGCTGCTGGCCGGCATCGGCGAGCGGGCGCTGCAGCGGGTGCGGGACAGCCGCACGCGCGACACGCACTGGGGCAACTACAACAACTGGACCGCGGACATCGTCGGCGGCATGGGCGCCGCCGGCATGGCGCTCGCGGACGAGATCGAGGATGCCGACGAGCTGGTCGAGGCCGCGACCGCCTATCAGCGCACCTACCTGCAGACGCTCGGCCCGGACGGGGAGTTCAACGAGTCGCCGTTCTACGCGTCCTCGGTGCTCACCGCCATCCGCTTCTTCGAGGCGCTCCGCTACCACCGCCGGGGTGCGGCCGGCGGCGAGGCGGTCCTGGAGCCGGAGCTGCGCGAGCGGCTGGGGCGCTTCGGCCGCTGGTACGCCTGTCACGTGGTGATGCCGCGGGACATCGTGCCGTTCGGCGACTGCGGTCGGGAGGCGCGGCCCAACGCCGTGCAGATCGGGATGATCGCGGAGCTGTGCGACGACCCGGTGCTGCGCTGGTTCTACCGCCGCCTGCAACCGGTCAACGGCTACCCGAACCTGGCGCTGGAGCTGCTGACCTTGGCGGTCTCCGGCGAGGTGCGCGATCCGGCCGGGAGCTGGCCGCTGGCGATGGCCTGGGACGCCTACGGCAAGAGCGTGATCAGCCGCTCCGACTGGGACCCCGCGGGGGCCGCCTGCCTGGTGTCCGCCAAGGCCGCGCACGGCTGGGAGGCGATGCGGGCGCGCGGCGAGACCTCCTCCTATCACATGGACTACGACGCCGGTCAGGTCTGCATCGCCTCGGGGAGCGAGCACCTGATCGTCGACCTGGGCTCCAGCGGCGGCTACGCGTCCTGGGGCGAGCGCGGGCGGTACTACGGCAAGGGGACCGCCGGCCACAACGTGCTGATGCTCGACGGCGCCACGACGCGGGAGCTGGGCGACCCGGTGCCGGAGCTGACCGCGGCCGACTGCGATCCGGCGCGCGGCGCCTGGAGCCGGTTCGACCTGACCGGCATCTACGAGGGAGCCGTCAGCGTCGTGCGCACGCTCGTGCACCTGCTGCCCGGCACGGTGGCGGTGCTGGACGAGGCGGTGTTGACCGGGCCCCGTGACGTGTCGCTCCGTTGGCACACCGTTCATGCATGCACGCCGGAGGCGGACGGCAGCTTCAGGGTGGCCGGCCGGACGGCGACAGCCGTGTGCCGGGTGGTGAGCCTGGCAGGCGAGGCGGCCGTGGCCGCGGCGCGCCACCGGTACCACCCGCCGTACGACCGCGGCTGCTACGGCACGAAGTTCGAGGACGGCCACCCGTACGTCGAGGCGTCGCTGCACGCCGACCGGGCGGTGCTGCTGACGCTGTTCTCCGTGGTGGCCGGCAGGCCGGCGACGCCGGTCCGCTGGAAGGACGGCGACGGCGGATGGTCGATCTTCAGCGGGGCCGAGCGGGTCAGCGTCGCGCTCGACCGGGGGTCGCTGCGTGTGACCCGCGCGGGCGGGGCCGGCTGGCGCGTGCCGCTTGCCTCGTAGCGCCGGTTCAGTCGACGTCGAGCAGAAACCTCATCGCCGGGGTCAGACGCGCGGCCGTTTCCGGCCGCAGATAGGCGCGCTGGTCGGTCTGCTGCGGTCGCTCGCGCACGTCGAAGAAGCAGTGCATGCCGCGCCGCTGGGCGCTGCCTGTGCGGTTGAGCGTCCCGCCGTGCCAGGTGAGCGAGTTGAACACCGCCACGCTGCCGGCCGGAGCCTCCACCAGCTCCTGCTCCGGGTGCGGTGCGGTGGGGTCGTCCAGCAGGTCCTGCGGCCGGCCCAGGCGATGAGAGCCGGGAACCAGGCGCGTGCAGCCGTTGTCGGCGGTGAAGTCGTCGAGCATCCAGATCGAGTTGCAGCCGGTCAGCGGGAGGGCGCGGCAGTCCGAGTCCTGGTGCAGCGCCTGCCTGCCTTCGCCCGGCAGAGCGTCGCGGGCGTTGAGGGAGGAGAGCCGAAACGGCGCGCCGATCACGTGGCGCACCGCCGCCAGCACCACGGGATGCGACCAGACGCGGTCGAAGGCCCGCCCCTTGTTCACCAGGTCGGCCAGCCGCCGCGTGCCCGCTTCCTGATGCACCTCCAGGCCGGCGCGCTCGCCCTCTGCGGCGGTGAGCTCCTCGAACCTGGTGCGGAGCAGCTCCAGCCACGTGGCGTCGATGATGCCCGTGAAGAGGGCGAAACCCTTGCGGGAGAGCTCCTCGCGCCGGCGTTCGCCGAGCACGCCGGGGCCGGACCCCAGCTCCGACAGGCAGCGCTCCATCGTCATGGCGGCCGTCATCACGTCGCGAGCGGCACGCGTACGCTGCCGCCGGCCGCCGAGGCGGTCAGGTCCGTCGCGGAGACGGTGACCGCGGCGCCGTCACTCGGCATGCGCCAGGCGTCGTCGTCGCGCGCAGGCGGCCACGCCGGCGGGGCGTTGCCGGGGCGCACGACCAGGAACAGGGTCAGCAACCGGCAGCGGCCGGCGTTCGTCTCGGCCGCCACGAAGCTCTCCCGGCGCTGCTCCAGCGGCTCGTCCAGCCGGGTGCGATCGTAGGGCGTGTGGTACTGATGCTCGCCGCGCCGAAACGTGGCGGTGGAGCCTGCGAGCGCGCAGATCTGGCCGAGCAGGCGCACCGGGCCGCGAGGACCCGTGGCCTGCACCCGGAAACTGCCGTCGGCGTCGATCGGGGCACGGTCGGCGGTGTGCCACCGCAGCGTGACCGGCTCGGCGCGCGTCATCTCGCACTCGTCCAGCACCGCCACCAGGTCCGGGAGCAGGTGGATCACGTGCCGGTGCACCCGCACCACGTCGCGGTAGGCGGCGGTGAGGTCGATCGACCACGCGGCGCCGTGCGTGTCGAAGGCCGAGTGAAGGAACGTGCCTTCCAGTGGCTTCTCGAAGCGCATCTCCCGGCCGCCGATCTGCAGCAGGTTGTGGCCTCTGACGCTGGCGTTGTAGTAGCGCGCGCGGGACTCGCCGAAGAAGTCGGCGGGGTAGGACGAGGGGGAGCCCAGATCGATGATCAGCGGCGCTTCTCCGGCGTGGATGACGAGCTGCCCGTCGTCCTGGTGCTCGTGGATGGGCTCGCGGCCGGCCTTGCCGTGCACGACCACGGCGTCCGGATCGTTCCAGCTCGAACGGCTGGCGACCAGGCCCCCCCAGCCGGGAAAGGCGGCGCCGAGCGGGAGGTCGCTCCCATCCGATGCATCGCCGCCGGGCGGCGTGGCGGCCAGCGTCGGGTCGTACCACAGCAGGTCCACCACGTCGACCTGGGTCAGGTCGGCCGCGGGATCGTGCACGAGCCCGTACGTCTCCATGAACCACTGCAGCAGCCCGTCGCGGGTCGCCGAGGCGATCGGCCCGAAGTACCCGATCAGGAGCGGCCCCTGCGCCTGGGAGTCCCCGAAGGGGATGGTGTGGCCCGGCGGCACGGTGACGTGCATCAGCCAGCGGCAGAACTGCGGAAAGGGGTGGGCCGCCAGCCGGTCCTCCTGTCCGCCGGTCGCCGAGTGGCGCGCCGCGAAGTACCTGACCGGGTACTGCAGGGAGCCTGAGTACCCCACCGATTCGTTGAACTCGCCATTCGGGCCCAGGACGGTCAGGTAGTGCTCCATGCGCGGCTGCCCGATCTCGACCAGGAGGTCGGATCGGTCGTGGTCCGAGCCGAGCACCATGCCGACGATGCCCAGCCCGCCGACGACGACGGTCATCCAGTTGCTGGGACGGGTCAGCCAGTGCGGATCGGTCGGGACGGTGGCCAGATAAGGGCGGATGGCGCAGCGGTCGAGCCCTTCGACGATCATCGTCCGCTCGGCCGCGCTCAGGTGCTCGTACAGCCAGTCGTAGGTCAGCGCCACGGCGGCGCCGAGCTGGCCGGTGCGCAGGTCGGCCTGGAACATCTCGTGCGCGAAATCCAGCCACTGCGGCCAGCGTTTCCGGTCGAACAGCGCCTCCATCTGGGTGAGCGCGTCCTGTCGAAAGCGCTCCTCGCCGGTGATCAGGTAGACCAGGGAGTCGCGCAGCAGCCGCCGCACCACCGCCTGGCAGATCGTGTTGTCCGCGTTGGCGTGCCGGATCTGCTCGGCGGGCCGGCCCCGGAGCGCCGAGCCCGGGAGCAGCGGGTCCGTCCCGACGGAGTCCTCGGCGCCCTGCCGAACCGTCTCCCAGAGGCGCGCGCCGTAGGGACTGGCGATCGTGTCGCGAAGCTGCCCCACGGAGCGGCGACTGGGTCCGGGCTCGGCACCCAGGAAGATCGACGGGTGCGTGGCGTTCATCGGGCGATCATGCGCCGATCGGCCGGAGGTGTGAAGCGCGCCAAGAGTGCCGGTCCCGCCCGGGCGACCGACCTATTGCACTCCAGACTCGCGTGCGTGCCTCGCGATGCGCTGGAGATAGGCCGAATACGCGACCAGCTCGCCGCGTACCGGATCGCGGCACGCCAGGTACTTGGAGCGAACCAGCTCCAGCGCCGCGATACGGTCAGGGGACGCCATGCACCAGCCGGCCCGAGGTGCGGATCAGGCACGCGTACTCCGGCTCGATGCGCTCCAGCTCCAGGACATGGAGCGGGAACGCGGTCAGCGCCTCGGCGCGCGCATGGAGCTCGAACAGCCGCTCGGCAGGTCCCAATCCCTCCACCCCGACGTCGATGTCGGAACGCAGGGAGAAGTGGGGCCGGTGAAGCAGCGAACCCCATTGCCAGATGCGAGCGGGCGCGAACTCGCGCACGATCATCTCCACGATGCGGTCGAAGTCCGCCCACGCCGCGTCGAAACGCGCGTCCAACTCACGCTGTCGGGTAGCCTCGCGCCGCCGCAGGAAGGCGACCGTGTCCGCCGGATCGACCCCCATGGCCCGGATCTCCGCTGCCCAGTATAGCGCGTGAGACCGCGCTGCTCACTGCTTGAGGGAGCCGATCATGATGCCCTTGACGAAGTAGCGCTGGATGAAGGGGTAGATGCACATGATCGGCAGCACCATGACGATGATCGACGCGGCGCGGAACGCCTGGATCGGCACCGGGTCGCGCTCCACTTCCAGCAGCAGGTCCTGCAGGCTGCGGTCGCGGCTGACGTCCGTGATCTCCAGCGTGATCAGCAGGCGGCGCATCAGCACGGTCAGCGGCTGCAGCCGGTCGTCGTTCATGTAGATGAACGGCGTGAAGAACTCATTCCAGATTTCCACGATGCGGAACAGCGCGAAGGTGGCCAGGATCGCCTTGGAGAGTGGCAGGACGACCCGGAACAGGACCCGGAAATCGCCGGCCCCGTCCATGTAGGCGGCTTCGCGCAGCTCGCTGCTGACGCTACGGAACTGGGTCCGGAACACAAGGACGGGGAACACGGTCACCGCCCCGGGAAGCACCATGACCCACATCGTGTCGATCAGTCCGAGCGCGCGGTACAGCAGATAGGTGGGAACCAGACCGCCCGAGACGAACATCGTGAGCACGTACACCATCGTGGCTGGCTTGTTCAGCCAGAAGCCGCGGACGGAAAGCGGGTAGGCGACGAGTGAGATAGCCAGCAGGTGGATCACGGTGCCCACCACGGCGTAACGCACCGAGTTGTAATATGAGGTGAGCAGTTCGTGATGTTCGACCACCATGCGGTACGCATCGAGGTTGAAGCCGACGGGGATGTAGTTGGCGTGCCCACTGGCCAACCCGGGACCGCTGCTGGTTGAGAGCGCGACCACGTGGTAGAAAGGAAACAGCATCAACAGCGCGAACGCGAACAGCAGGGTCACGTTCAGGACGTCGAACCAGTTGGCCTTTCCGGTCATCTTCCCGTCTCCACCTACCAGAGGGTGTAAGTCGTGGTCCTGCGGCTGACGTAGTTCACCACGATCATGAAGATGAACGAAACCGCGGAGTTGAGCAGTCCGACGGCGCTGCCGTAACCGATCTGTCCGCCGGCCAGTCCCACGCGGTAGACGTAGGTCTGGATGACGTCGGCGGTCTCGTAGATGCCCGGGTTCTGCATCAGGAATACTTTTTCGAAGCCGACGTTGACGATTCCGGTGGTGTTGAGAATCAGCAGGATCATGATGGTCGGCAGCAGCGCCGGCAGCGTGATGTGCCAGGCGAGCTGCAGGCGGTTGGCGCCTTCGCAGGTGGCGTTCTCGTAGAGCTCCGGATTGATGCCGGCCAGCATCGCCAGGTAGATGATCGATCCGAAGCCGATGCCCTGCCAGACCGCCGATCCGATGTACAGGGGCCGGAACCAGCCCGGCTCCATGAAGAAGTTGGTCTGCTCGCCGCCCAGGTTTCCCACGACCCGATTGACGAGGCCGTCGTAGGAGAAGAACTCCTTCATCATGCCGATGATGACCACCAGGGCGATGAAGTGCGGGAGGTAGCTGATGGTCTGCACCACCCGCTTGTAGCTGGTCAGGCGCAACTCGTTGAGCAGGAGCGCCAGCACGATCGGCGGCCAGAACCCCCAGACGATCGACAGGAACCCCAGCCACATGGTGTTCCTGATCAGGCGCACGGCGTACGGGCCGGTCAGGAACGCCTCGAAGTTGTCCAGGCCGATCCAGGGGCTTCCCCAGATGCCGTGCACGGGGCTGAACCGCTTGAAGGCGACCTGCATGCCGTAGATCGGCAGGTACTGGAACAGCACCACCATCCCCAGGCCGATGGCGGTCATCAGGTACAGGCTCTTCTGGCGCGGCAGGTCATGCAGGATCTGTGCCAGCCGGCCGCGGCCCGCTGTACCCGTCGCTACGGGAGTGTCAGTGGACAAGGAGCGTCCCCTTGCCGACGTGAAGGGCCTCCGTCACCGCGACACTCCCATGCCGGTGTGGTACACTGGCAGGACACTTCAGTCAACGGGAGCGCGCCGGCGCTTCCCACAGGAGGACGATCACGATGAAGAGATACGCGCGCACGTTTGCTGCGCTCGGCGTTTTGCTGCTGGCCGCGTCAGGCGCCTGGGCTGCCGGCCAGGAGGACGGCAGCGGTGCCGGTGCCATCCCGGACCAGGTCACGCTGCCACTTGCCGAGAAGATAACTGTCGACTACACGATTGCGGAGCACACCACGATCGGCCACTACGCCTTCGCCGATGACGGCCATCCCGGTTTCATCTGGCTGGAGGAACAGACCAATATCGAGATCAACGACATCCAGATACCTCCCGGTGAGATCGACGCCAAGTATCAGGTCATGCTGGCCACCGGCGACCTGCCGGACATATTCAATCCTGGCGCCTCGACGCTCACGAAAGCGGATCTTGACGCGTTCGGCGACAAGGGGCTCTTCGTCAACATCCTGGATTACGCGCACCTGCTCCCGGGCTATATGAAGCTGATGGAAGAGGTGGAGCCGCTCGCAAACATGGTCACCAAGGACGGCAAGAAGTACGGCTTCGCCAGCTACAACGCCGATCCGATTCCGTTCTCGCTGACGCTGGCTTACCGCGAAGACCTGTGGGAAAAAATGGACCTGCCGCGAGACACGTGGGAGGATCTCTACGAGGCGTTCAAGATGTTGAAGGCGGAGTTCCCGGACTCCTATCCGGTCAACGCCTGGCAGACCGGCGACCGCTCGGTCCTGCTGTTTATGGCCGGGGCGAATTTCAACACCGACGAGAGCATCTACTTCAACCATACCAACCGCGAGTGGCAGTACGGCCCGCTGGATGCCGAGTACGAGTACTTCATGGAGTACTTCTCGCGCCTGTGGGCGGAGGGACTGCTGCACCCGGACACCTTCACCATGAGCTACGACCAGTGGAGCCAGTCGCTGGCCAACCACGAATCGTTCTTCACGTGGTGGTGGTCGGCGTCGGGCAACTGGTTCAGCCCGGTCACGCAGTTCGACCTCCCCGATTACGGACCCGGCAAGGAGTGGACGTTTAGCGCCCTGCGCATCCCCAGTCTGGTGGAAGGCGGCCCGCGGGCGCGCTCCCGCAATACCATGCCCTACGGCAACTACCGCTACGTCAAGCTCATCTCGTCGCAGTCCGAGCACATCCCGGAGATCATGGCATTCATGGACTTCATGACCGTTGAAGAGAACAGCTACAGCATCTTCTTCGGCCCGCCCGGCGAATACTGGGACATCGTCGACGGCAAGTACCGGTGGCTCACGCCGGAGATCAAGACCCCGTACAATCCCGAAGGCACGCTGGCCGACCATGAGTGGTTCCTGCAGAAGTTCGGCGTGCGCACAAGCTTGGCCAACGTCCCGATCGTCGGCATCGACAACCCGCGCATGGAAGCGAACATGACGATCGAGAGCGACCCGGACTACACGCAGTTCGAGGTGGAGGCGCGCCAGTACGTGGCCGACGGCTCGACCCCGCAGCGGCCGGAGCCGATCACGAACTTCACGGCCGAACAGGCCGACCGTGAGGCGCAGTTGAAGACCGCCCTGGACACCTACGCCCAGGAGCAGTCGATCCTGTTCATCACCGGCAAGCGCCCGCTGAGCGAGTTCGCGGCGTTCCAGGCCGAGATCAGGAACCTCGGGGCCGAGGAGCTCATCGAGTTGTACAAGGCCGCTTCCAGCTAGGGAGCGCCGGGGTCCGGCGTCCGAAGACGCAGCCTCAGGGGCCGCCCGCTGTCATTCGGCAGCAGGCGGCCCTTCGTTTGCTCGGGTCCGATGGGGCCCGGCAGACGATCAGTTGTCCAGCGTGATCCCGTCGTCCGTCACGCGCAGTCGCGCGATGCGGCTGTCGGCCTTTCCGTGCTCCATGATGTCGCCCATGTAGGTCACCAGCACCACGTCCGGCTCGATCTCGACCGCGTGCTGGTTCGCCCAGATCGCGTAGTCGACGATGACCGGCGGCGACCAGGTGCGTCCGCCGTCACGGCTGAGATGCGCGGCGAAGTGGGGATAGCGCGTGGTGGCGACCAGCGCTCCCGACCGCGTCGCGGTCAGCGACGGGCAGAAACCGGGAAAGTGGCCGATGGCGGCCGGCTGCCACGTGCGCCCGCCGTCCTCGCTGCGAAGCTGCCACATGTACGGGTCACGGTCCGGCCGGCCGATCCCGACCAGTACGCCCGGGGCGGCCTCGTCCATGGCTACCTCGTAGTAACGCGCGGCGTAACGGAGCATCGCGGGCGGCAGGTGCTGCTGGCGCGCATCCGCGTCGCAGAGCACCGGCGCCGACCAGGTGCGGCCGTCGTCCGCGCTGCGCAGAGCCATGGCCGCCACGTACTGGCACTGCGTCGGCAGGATCGGCTCGTCCCGAGGGCTCACCATCATCGGCATGACCAGGGATCCGTCGCGCAACCGCACCGGCGGCCACGGTCCTCCGGCCTGCCACTCCGCAGGCCAGCCGTCGGCGATCGCCGTCACCGTCGGCCCCTGCCAGGTCCGACCCTCGTCCGAGGACTCGTAGGAGCGCAGCGGTGCGCTCGCGTCATCCTGGTCGACCCGCACGCTCACCCAGGTCCCGTCGTGGCGGACGAACGCGCCGGCCAGTCTGCCGTCCCGTGGAGCCGGTTCCGGCTTTTCCCACGTCCTGCCGCCGTCCTCGGTACGGACGAGGACCGCCCGTCGGGTCTCGCCGAGGTTGGGATTGCCGAAAGTAAGGTAGAGCGTCGCGCGTCCGGGACCGCTCTTCAGCAGGGTCGCGTAGCTCTGGTAGGTGTCGGGGTCGACCTCCCGGCACGGAGTGATCCAGTGGGGGGCGGCCGGCGCAAGCCCATCCCACGCGCCTGGCGGACTCGGCGTTCCGGCGATCCGCAGCGCGTCGAACCGGGCCGCTTCGGGGTACGGGGTCTGGATGGAGCCCAGGCCGATCCGGCCGGTCCGGTAGGTGTCGTCCTCCACGTCCGCGGCCGGAATGTCGTTGATCCACGCCTGCAGGCGCCGGCCCGAGGCGCGCACGCGCACCTCGTACCAGCTCCCCAGCACCGCGCACAGCCCGGGCACCAGCCCGAAGCCGAGATAGCGCTGCAGCGGCGTGCCGTCCGCGATCACCATGCCCGCCCAGCACGCCCGCGAACGGAACTGCTGGCCGCCGACCGGCACGTCGAAGGCGTAGAAGCGGCGGCTGTCCTGCACTCGGAACAGGAACCGGACCGGATTGCTGGCGCGCAGGCGGAAGCGAAAGGTCGCCTCGAAGTCGCCGTATGCGGCGTCGTCGCGAACCGCCACGTGCTCGACGGCGGTGTCGTCGGGCGGACACAGCGCGCCGTCCGCGTCCTCCGTCCATCTGTCACCCAGAAATGTCCATCCCGCCCCGTCCGCGATGCGGAGAGGCGTCCCCGTGTTCGAGTCCATCTGCTACTCCTTCCCTTGGCGGGAGGCGCGTTCAGTCGATTTCGTCGCGCCGCACCGGCGTCAGCGTGCCGTCCGCGACGCTCAGGTACTGGGCGCGCATCCTGGACTCGAAGCTGTCGTAGTACACGTACAGCACCAGGTCGGGCCGCACCTCGATCATCGATCCCATGACCCAGATCGAGCTGTCGATGATCGTCCCCTGCCAGCTTGCGCCGGCGTCGAAGCTGGCGTGCACGGTCATCATCGGCAGCCGGTGGGCGACCAGCAGGACCCCGGAGCTGGTCCGGAGCATGTTGGGCGTGGCGTAGCCCGGAAACGGCCCGCGCATGCATGGGGTCCAGGTGATGCCGCCGTCATCGGACCACGTCTCCCACATCCACGGCGAATAGACCGGCCGGATCAGCGCGATCATCGTCCCGTCGGCCGTCTCGGCGCCGCACACCTCGGTGAGGTCGAGAGACCCGGGGATCGGCTCCCCCTTGCCGTTGACCGCGTGGTCGATGTTGACCAGGGGCGACCAGGTGGCGCCGTTGTCGGTCGAGCGGCAGGTGAAGGCGCGGCAATGGACGGCGCCCCAGGTGTGGATGAGCTCGTGTCCGGGCCCGGATTCGTGGCCGCCGTACAGGAACATGACGACGGTGCCGTCGTCGAGGTTGGCGAACACCTGGGGACCCATGTGCAGGCCGGCCATGCCGTCGGGCACGGGACCCAGGTCGAGGGGCCGCGGCGAACCGATGGTGCGGATGTCGTCGGACACGTCGGCCAGGGCGTACGTGCCGTCCTGGTTCATGGACAGCTGGCGTACCCGGCCGTCGGGGAACCGGTGCAGGGTGCCGCGCACCGTCCACGGATCGTCGTCCACGGTGCCGGTGACCTCCGGTGCGCTCCAGGTCCTGCCGTCATCGGCGGACCGGGTCATCAGGTGGCTGGTGGCGCTCGCGGGTCCCGGTCGGCTGGCGTTGTACGTGAGAGCAAGCGCTCCGTCACCGGCTTGCAGCAGGGTCTGCGGCTTCTGCCAGACGCCGTGTGCGGCGTCTTCGACCGGGTAGAACCAGTTGGCCGGCTGCTCGACCGAGTCGTCCCAGCCGGCGCCCGGCGCCGGCTCGCCGTCGATGCGCACGGCGCGGACGCGTGCGCGCCCGAAGACGAACAGCCCCGCGCAGCCCGC
The DNA here is from genome assembly GCA_965208175.1 of Spirochaetia bacterium. Classification (GTDB taxonomy): domain Bacteria; phylum Spirochaetota; class Spirochaetia; order SZUA-6; family Bin103; genus CATQHW01. The sequence continues at coordinate 1,153,925 of CBDBOG010000004.1, forward strand.
CCCGTCGGGCAGACCGCGGTGCTCGAAGACGCCGCGGCCGTCGATCCGGGCGCGGAGCTCGCCGCCGCGTACCTCAACCTCCACGTCGTGCCAGATCCGGGTGCTGGAGGCGACGCGGTTCACCATGGCGAGCTGGTCGACGCGCAGGCAGCCGTTCGCGTCCATGCGCGACAGCGCCGTCCAGAAATGCTGTGCGCGGTACCCCTGGCCGCAGCAGGGGAAGTGCAGGAGGGTGAAGTCGCAGCGGTTGCCGGCGCGGAAGATCAGGCCGACGTCGCTGTGCGCCACGTCGTGGCATGCCTGGAAGGTGGCGCGGAAGTTCCGGTACGACGTGTCGGTCGCGAACGCGAACCGGCACCCCTGCATGCCGCACTCGGTGTTGGCGTCGAAGGCGTCGACCGGCGCCATGCGGCTGTCGTCACCGACCCGCCACTCGCCGCCGGCGCAGGTCCATGTGCGCGTCCCGTCCAGATCGATCATCACAGCACCGTGCGCTGCAGCGACTGGACGAAATGTATCCCGTCGACGTTCGTGTGCTTCAGCCGGTCGTCGTTGGTGATGAACAGGTCGCAGTTGGCCACCGATGCGCAGGCAAGCTGCACCGCGTCGGAGGCGGAGATCTGCCAGGCGGCGCGGATTTCCGCGAAGCGCCGGGCCGCGCGCGCGTCGAACGGCAGCACGGTGGCGCCGGCCGGAATCGCGCGCTCGATCTCGGCCTGGACGGTCTCGTTCTTGTGCTCGACGGGGTGGACGAGCACCTCGCCCATCGTCAGCGCCGACGTGAGCAGCTCGTCGCCCCTCTCCAGCATGCGCCGGCGGAGATCCGCCGCCCGCCTGGAGGGCTCGCCGAAGCTCTGCAACAAGTACAGGAACAGGTTCGTGTCCCAGAAGATACGGCTCATCGGCTCGACTCGCGGAGGCGCCGCACCAGCGTGTCGGCCGCTTCGGTGGAGCGGAGCGACTTGCCGATGTCGAGCAGGGACAGGATCGGGTCGACCGGAATCGGGATGGTGGCTGGTCCCACATACTCGGAGTTGTACCAGTCGACCAGATTGCGGTATCCCCAGGGGAGCTCTTCGGTGCGCGGGACGCTTTTTCCGCCCCGGCGGTCGGGGTGGTAGGGGTCGCCCGGCCGGAACAGCCGGCGGCGCCCGCGTTCGGTTTCGATCAACATGCGGTAGCGCCCGGGATTGGGCGCCTTGCTGGCGACGCAGTGCTGGGAGGCATGTACCACGAAGCCCGGGCGCAGCGGCCCCGCGCCGTTCGCCTCCGCGGCCGCGCGCCGGCTGATCTCGGAGACCGTGAAGTCATCGCGGTCGGGATGCTGTTTGTGCAGGAGCGCCGCGGCCACCCACACCTCGTCTGCAACACGAATTCTCTCTTTTGCCATGTATACCTGGTATATCGGAGGGTAGATCCGTTTCTTTAGCGGGGTCCGCACGGCGCGAACGCGGGACGCGTCCGGGAGCCCGCCCGCCTCAGCGCGTCGAGGGGACTTCCGCCTCGGCGCGGGCGAGCAGCGCCTTCATGTACCCGATCGTGTAGGCGGTTTCGGCGCGGCCGTCGTCGCTCATGATCGGGATGTGGTCCGGGATCAGCACGCCGCGGAAGCCCACGGCCTGCAGCTCCCTCATCACCGGGTACATGTCGGCGTAGCCGTCGTCCACGAAGGTCTCCACGAAGTGCGGCAACGGGGCGTTCACGTTGCGGAAGTGAACCTTGTGGATCTTGCCCTGCGCGCCGAAGTGGCGGATGGACTCGATCGCCCCCTTGCCCATCAGGTCGCCCCCCTCCAGCCAGCAGCCCACGCAGAAGCAGATGCCGACGTTGGGGCTGTCGGCGATCTCCATGGCGCGCTGGTAGCCGTCGAAGCTCGAGAAGATGCAGCGCGGCACGCCCGCCAGCATCGGCAGCGGCGGATCGTCGGGATGGATCCCGATCAGGACACCCGCGTCCTCGGCGACCGGCGCCACCTCTCGGATGAAGTGGCTGAAGTTGTCCCAGATCTCCTGTTCCGAGTACTCGCGCCCGTGCGAAAGCGGCAGGTGGTAGCGCCGGTCCTGCCACCTGCCCCACGGGTCGTCCTCCATGTCCAGGGCACGCGCCGACGCGCCGCCGCGGGTCTCCTCGCGGCCGCTGGTCCAGATGCCGTTGGCCATGTGGGCATAGGTGGTGTAGGGGATGCCGGCCTTGCCGAGCGCCCGCAGGTGGCGCTGGTACTCGGCGATCTTGGCGTCGCGGCCGGTCAGGTTCAGGACGATGGCGTCCTGGTTGTGTACGCCGGAGTTGCCGAAGCCGTAGATCGTCAGCCCGTGCTTCTCGAACAGCTCGCGCCGGCTCGCGTAGTAGTCGTAGCCGGCGTGCTCGGGACCCGTCCACGCCACGGCGTACTCGATGCCCATCTGCCGTACGAAGCGGAAGTCCGACTCGGTGGGCTCGGCGCTCATCTGCGCCGCGATCTTCATTCCCGCGGGGATCGGCTCGCTCATGCAGTCGTCTCCTCCCGGATCAGGGCGCCGTTTCGATGTTCCCTCAGCGACACCCGCAGATCCGTGCCGGCCTCCAGGCCGGTGAGCTCAATACTATGCACCCGTCCGTCAGCGAGCGAGACCTCGATGTCGTCCGGTCCCGACGCGTGTACCGAGCGTATGGCGGCCGAGTTGCGGAACGGCTCCAGTACGTTGAGGAAGCGGGCTTCCTTGCCGTGTTGACGCAGCAGCAGCGTCCTGCGCATGGCCGTCATGTCCCGGATCCGACCATCGACGGCGAGGTTCGTGACGAACCTCGCCGAGTCGAGCGATGCCGTGTCGACCGTGACGGCCACGCGATGGCCGGCGGCCGTCAGATCGACCCGCCGGCCATGCGCTCCGAGCGTGGGTCGAGTCGACTCGGAGCCTGTAATCGGTCCGTCGCTACCCGCGATGGTGAAGGGCACGTCGGCCAGATGAACCGTGCCACCGCCGGCGGTCACGAAGCGCGGGTCGCCGAGCGCATGAGTCCGCAGGACGATCCCGGCCTTCATGTCGAGGGAGATGGTAAGGCGCAGTGCGTTCACGCCGGTGACGTCGACGTCGATCGCATGGGCGTCGAAGGCGTTGGCCACGAAGCCACCGTCGGCGAGGTAGCGGCCGTCGCCATCGATTCGATAGGACACCTCGGCGGTGGGGAACGGGAAGGTACCCATCGCTCCGTGCAGGCTGGCGGGCCAGACCGAGTGGACGGCGAGCCAGGTCGATCCGTCCCGAAACGAATGCACCAGCGGCGAGCGCGCCTCGAACCAGTCGCAATCGGTGACGTGGTGGTAGCTTCCGGCAGGATCGTCGAGCAGACGATCGCTGTGCCGGACCGACCGTATCGCTGCCGCGTGCGCGCCTTGAAACCCGATCGGATGCATGAGCCAGTCGTAGGCATGGGCAACCGGTGCCTGCAGGCAGTCGGCGATCACGACGTAGTCGTCCGTGACCGCCGCGAGGCGGCGCTGGGTCACGGGCGCCGCCTCGCCGTAGTCGATCATCTTTTCCCGGTTGTGCGGATCCAGGTCGCCGGGGTTCCGCACGTCCCACGGCTTCTTCTGCGCCCAGCGGGCGCGTGTCTCCACGACACACGCCTGCAGCGCCTGACCCGCGTGGAACAGGAGCTGCTCGGAACGCACCGGTTCCTGCTGCAGTCCGTCCACGACCACCACGTTGTGGCTGATCGACGGCTGCACCCATGCCTTGTAGAGGGGACTCTCGTAACCGAACCAGCTTGCCAGAGGCGAGAAGAACTCCGTGCCGTGGCGCGACAGGGCGAGCAGCGCGGTCCGGTCGAAGTGGCCGTGCCAGCCGCCATGGATTCCCCATTTGACGTACGCCTGGATCTGGTCCGCCGCATCCCGGCCCGGCGTCCGCGAGCGCAGCGCGGTGATGCCTACGTTGTTGGCATGGGAGGAGTTCGCGCGGGGATCGGCCGCTTCGGGGAGCTTCGGCACGCCCCAGACCAACGACTGCCACGCCGTCGTTCGATCGGTGTGCGCCAGGATCCACGCGGACGCTGGATCACGGAATCGATAGTATGCTAATTCATACAGGTCACCCGGGGCCAGCTTGTGTGAGTCGCTGTTGGCCACGACGAATCCGTGGTGATCCATCATCGGGATGGGGCCGTCGTGGAGGTCCTTCAATCCCCGATCCGGGCCGCCCGGAGGTCCCCAACCGTCAAAGTTCATCCCCATCCACCCGTTCGGCCAGTCGTCGTGGCTCAGGTGGCCGGGCCGGGACGGTACCCGCAGATGGAAGAGATCGATCCCCTGGTTGTGACAGGCCTCGGCGGCATATCCGAGATACCGGGCGACGAGATAGCCGTAGTTCGATGCCCCTTCGAGCCACCAGCCGTCTCCCATGACACCCTTCGAGAGCTGGTCGACGTAACCGCTGCGGATGTTCATGAAGCGGTCCAGCATCGCCACGTCCCCAAGCGCAAGGCTCGACAGGATCGCACCGGTGTTCGCGGTCACCGACCAGTTGCCGGTTCCGCCGTCGTGCCAGGCTTCGCAGGTGCGAAGGTACAACCGCAGGGTCTCGGTGATGGCTGCGTGATCGTCCCTGCTCAGGTCGTCGTACATGAGGTCGTAGACGGCGGGGTAGAAGGTGAAGAACTCCCCTTCATGCACATAGGCGGTCGAGTCGGTGGCCCAACGCGTCGTCGGATAGCCGGTGTCCGGATCGGCGATGCGACGCAGGTAGGTCAGCACCTTGTCACGGGGCTCCCGGCTGTCGGTCAGCTTCGCGACCAGCGCTGTCTGCCAGACGTCCTCGATGGTCTGCCTGCGGGTCAGGCCGTACCACGTGAAGCCCTTGCGCTCGATCCTGAAACGTGCCAACTCCGGCGGCTGCCATCGTTGCGCCAGCCGCTCCATGGATCGAAGGTTCTCGCGCGCCCAGTCATGTCGCCGGCACTTCTCGGCGATCTCGCCGAGAAGTCCGGCGGTCACCAGGAGGAAGGGATGGTTCCGCCGGCGCGCTCCGGGCAGTCCCTCACTCCGGGTGTCCTGCCCGCCGTCGGCGGCGACCGCGTCGGGGGGGACATCGTAGGGAGTGGCGTTCGGCGCATGCTTCATGTGCGGATCGGATCGGGTCCGATCGTTGCTACGAGGCTCTCCACGCGTCGATCTGGCTCTGCAACTCCTCACGCACTCGATCGACTCCGGCGGCGTGCAGCTTTTCGATGAACGTCTCGTACGTCTCCTCCCAGTCCGGAAGAGCGCCGGACAGGAGCGAGTCCACCATCTCCCGCTCTACGGCCTGAATCTGGGAGATCTCGGTCGTCAGCCCGGACACGTCCTTGGGAAAGCCGACCAGCGGCGAGGTGCGGGCGTCGGCCGTGATGGCGTACTGACGCTCCTTCCACGCCTTGCCGTCGGTGCCGGGAGGCCACAGGATGAGGTCCTGGAAGTTCCCGACCGCCCACGGATACAGCCCGTACGGGCTGTCCTCCGAGCCCTGGATGCCGGTGTAGCCGATCGGCTCGAAGTCGTGCTCCGTGCGGTTCCTGTAGTGCGTATCCTCGATTCCGTAGGTCAGGCGGAAGTAGACCTCCGGCTCGGTGAACAGCAGGTTGATGACCTGCATCGCCTGCTCGGGATGCTTCGCGGTGGTCGGGATCGCCAGGTTGTTCGGCCCGGGGTTGTGGCCTACGAACGCCTGCCTGGCTCCCGAGTACACGACGATGGGAATCCCGTATCGGGCCGTCTCTTCCTCGGACTTGGTGGGATCGTAGAGGTGCACCCACACGACCGCCCCCTCGCCCAGCGGCTTGCCGTCGTCCTTGCGGAGCTCCTGGATGTCGGTGCCGAGGTAGTCCTTTCTGATGTAGCCCTTGGCGAACCAGTCGGCCGCCACCTCGATCACGGTGCGGAAGCTGTCGGTCTCGTAGATGTTGACCAGCTCGAAGTCGCTGCCGTCCTGCCTGATCGAGACGCCGCGCGCGACGCCTTCGTATCCCTTGCCCCACACCCAGCTCAACAGGGTGGGGCTGATCCCGGTGCCCAGCACCCCGTCATCCTGCGCCTGCTTCAGGTACGTCTCCAGCAGATCGTAGACCTCCTGCGTGCCGAGCTCGGAATCGGCGATGCGGCGGCTCTTCTCCTCCATGCCGGTCTTGTCGGCGAGCTCCTTGTGGAACCGGAATCCCGGCCTCCAGTCGGCGGCCCAGCTTGTCGGGATGTTGTAGATGTCGCCGTCGAAGGTAACCGTATCGATCGCGAACTGGGGAACGGCATCGAGTATTCCCTGTCCGTATTCGTCCAGCAGATCGTTCAGGGGCATCAGTGCGCCGCGGTCGATCTCCTGGAAGAAGTTCATCATCCACATGCGGTTGGCGACGTCGATCTGTTCGTTGGCCGCCATCGCCAGCTTGAACCGGTCAGCGTATTCGTACGGAGGATGCAACTCGAACTCCACGGTAACGCCGGGCAGATAGCTCTGCAGCTCCTCGTTCCAGAGCGCCCACACCTCCTCGGCGTCGCGCTGAATACCGGGCCCGATGCCCAGCCAGTTGAGCGTCACCTCCTGGGCCTGGGACGCTTCCTCCGTCGGCGCCGCGAATGCGGTGCCGGACATCATGATGAGAGTGGCGAAGAGCGCGATCAGCTTGCGCAGGTTCATGGAACCCTCCTGTGGGGCGCGGGTATGCCTCGGATGCTACCCCTTCAATGAGCCGACGGTCAAACCTCGCACGAAAATACCGCTGGAAGAACGGAAATATCAGCAGGATGGGTCCGGCGGCCACGATCGCCATCGCGTAGCGCATGGACTCCAGCGGCATCTCTTCGGTCTGCAGATAGAACTCCATCTCCGGCGACTGCGCGGCGATCTCGCGCACGTAGTCGAACTCCAGCAGGATGCGCTGCAGCAGGTACTGCAGCGTATAGAGTTCCTTGTCACGGATATAGAGCAGCGTGTTGTACCATTCGTCCCACCTGCCCTGGAAGAACAGGAAGGCGATGGCCGCCAGGGCGGGCGTGGACAGCGGCAGCGCGATCCTGAGGCAGATCGTGATCTCGCGGGCACCGTCGATGCGCGCGGACTCGAACACCTCCTCCGGCAACTGCGCGAAGAACGTGCGCATGATGATGACGAAGAACGCGTTGACCAGAACGGGAAAGATGTAGACCCAGAGCGTATTCCCCAGGTGGTACCAGCGCGTGACGATGATGTAGGTCGGTACCAGGCCGCCCGAGAACACCATCGTGAAGAAGACGATGAAGACGACGATGCGGCGCCAGGCATAGTCCGTTCTGGACAGGACGTAGCCGGCCAGCGCCATCGCCAGGACGCCCAGCGCCGTGCCGGCCACGGCCTGGAACGCGGTGACGCCGTAGGCGCGCAGCACCGTGGAGAGATCGCGGAACACCCAGGTGTAGGCCGAAACGTCGATGCGGGCCGGTATCAATCGATAGCCGAGGTCGGCGATGTCCTGGTCGTTGGAAAGCGACACCGAGACGATCAGCAGGAAAGGCACCACGAACAGCAGTGACATCGAGATGAGCAGCAGGTGCAGGAACGGCTGGCGCATGGGGATGCAGATTCAGAACAGGGCCTTGTCGGGGGCGATGCGCCTGACGACCAGGTTGGCGACGACGATCAGAAAGAACCCGGCCGCCGATTGGAACAGCCCCACGGCGGCGGCGATGTTCATGTCGCCGGAGACCACGCCGCGAAACACGTAGGTCTCGATCACGTCGGTCACGGGAAACAGGTAGCCGACCTGTCGCGGGATCTGCCAGAACAGGCCGAAGTCGCCCTTGATGAGATTGCCGAGCGACAGGATGACCAGGATGGTGATCAGGGGCGTCAGATGGGGCAGCGAGATGGAAGTCATCTTGCGCAGGCGGCCGGCGCCGTCCATGTCGGCCGCTTCGTACAGGCCGCGGTCGATGCCCGTGAGCGCGGCGTAGTAGAACAGCATGGTCACGCCGATCCACTTCCACAGGTTCACCAGGATAAGGATGGACGGCCAATAGCGGCGTTCGGTATACCAGCTCACCGGCTCCACGCCGGCGGCGGCCAGCAGCTTGTTGAAGACGCCGATCACGGGATTGAGCAGCAGCCACGTGAAGAAGCCGACGATGACCCAGGACAGGAAGCGGGGCAGGAACATCGTCGTCTGGTAGTACTTGACCGCGGATCGGTTGGAGACTTCGTACAGGAGCACCGCCGTGAGCACGCCGAACACCGTGGTCGTGACCACGAACGCGATGCTGTAGCCGATCGTGTTGCGCATGAGCAGCGTGAAGTCCTGGGACGTGAACAGGTAGTCGAAGTTCCTGAATCCCACCCACGGGCTGCCGAAAATGCCGCGGTTGAACTTGTAGTTCTTGAACGCCATGACGACGCCGCCCATCGGCAGGTAGTGAAACAGCAGCAGGTAGATGAGTGCCGGCGCGGCCAGCGCCGTGTATTCGAGCGACGAGCGAAGTCGTCGTCGCTTCAGCGCCGTCAACGGCTCCCGACGCTCCGCCCGAGGGCTAATCGGCGAAGTCGGCCGCTTCGCGAGGGGCGAACGGGTAGGGGCTGCCGGTGTCGTGCAGGTGCTGGATGAGGTGGTGGTACTTGAGCATCTCGGCGAGCTTGCTGCGCCACTGCGTGGCGTAGAAGGCGGTGTGCTCCGAGAAGTAGCGCCGCGTCTCGGGCGCCGTGCCGTCCAGGTAGTCGGGGGCCAGGAACCACGGCTGATCGCTGTACTGATCCAGCCCCCGCCGGGCCAGCGTGGCCTCGGTCACGCGCCGCTTGCGGAAGCTGATCATGAAGGTACGGCGGGGCGGCTCGCGGTGGTAGCGGCCGCGGTGGATGACGATCTGGTTGAACAGCACGGCGTCCCCCGGTTGCAGGGCGAGGCGGACCGCGCCCGGCATGTCGTTGGAGCGCCGGTTGGCGCCGCCGTCGTCCACGCAGATATGACGCTCCGCGTCGGTGAAGTCGCGCACGTGGGAGCCCGGGACCACCTGCAGGTCCTCGCTCGGCACCAGCGCGACCTGCACCTGCAGGCCGCTGCCGGTGGCGTGGTCGCGCGGATCGTCGGCTTCGGGGCCGATCCCGTCCTTGTGCCAGAAGCCGTCGAGCGGCTCGCCGACGGGATTGAAGTACATGCTGGTGCTGGTGAACACGGAGGGCTCGCCCAGCGCCCGGTCGACGGCGTCCAGCACGGCCGGCGCCGCCGCGGCGTCCAGGACGGCGGCCAAGTCCTCGGGCCGGCCGCGGTGGTAGGCGGGGTTGTTCAGGTGGCGCATGTAGTTGGCGAGCGAATCGACCGGCGGGTTGTCGCTCAACGGGCGCTCCCGCCACTGGGCGAGCACGCGCTCGCAGATCGGCAGCAGCCGCGCGACACGGTCGGCGTCGAAGATGCCGCGGACGACCGCGTAGCCGTTGCGGCGGTACCCCTCTCCGGGGTCGGTGTTGATGGCGTCGTTGGGCGTCTCGGTCGTGGTGTCAGTCATCGTTCGAGCTCCTTTCAGGCATAGAGCCATTCGATGTCGAAGATGGCGCCCTTGAGCGACATGGCCGCCCGGCCGAGCTTGCCCGGATGCTCCGGGTCCTCCATCTGCGAGGTCAGGTAGGTGACGACCGCCTTCCCCTCACGCGTGTAGGAGCAGGCGACGTTCGTGAATTCGATGCCGGGATCGTCTTCCAGATCCCTGGGTGGGTCCCAGGTGGTTCCACCATCGGTGGACACCGCGCAGGTCAGAGGCGTGCGCTTGCCGGAGTGGTCGTAGGTGGGGTCGAACGCCGAGTGGTTCCAGATCAGCAGCACGTCGCCGGTCGTGGGGATGCGCGTCAGGCTCGGCATCGACTCACAGCAGGACAGCCCGGAGGTCTGCGGCAGGCTCCAGGTCTCGCCGCGATCCGTCGAGCGGCTCAGGAACACCGAGCCGAGCTGGTTGCGCATGCACATCAGCAGCCCGCCCTGCGCGGTCTCGACGATGTGGTTCTCCATGGTCCCGCGCAGGGGCAATTGCACGAGGCTTGCCGGCGGCCGCCACGTCCGGCCGTCGTCATCGCTCACGAAACAGCCCGACCGGGAGCTCATCGCGGGATAGGAGCCCCACACCGGCAGGTACTCGACCGACTTCAGCAGTCGTCCGTCGGCCAGCCGTGTGAAGGTGTGGTTGGCGCAGCCGTAGCCTTCGTGGTCCCAGATGCGGATCTCTTCGCTCCACGTGCGCCCGCCGTCGGCCGAGCGCCGCAGGCAGCCCGATGCCTGCAACGGCTCGTTCCACACCAGTCGGTTGTACTGCAGGTAGAAGAACAACAGCTCGCCACCCGGCAGGACGATCAGGCTGGGGTTGTAGACGCTGTGGATGTCGCCGCCCGGCGACTGCTCGATGCGATGCTCGGCCCAGGTCAGGCCGCCGTCGGTCGAGCGCATGGACGCGATGCTGGACGGCGCCTCGTCGTGGCCGCCGAGCTCGCTGGCATGCATCTCGATCCAGACCATGAACAGGCTGCCGTCGTCGAGCTGCACGATCGACGCCGAATCGTTGCGCGGATGGGCGTCGGTCGCCGGCGCGATCTCGACGTAGGTGACGAGCCGGTCGCTGCGGCGGCCCTCCATCAGATCTTCCCGGCCTTGCGGAGGTCGTCGGCGAGCTCGCGCTGGTAGGCCTCGTGCTCCTGGGTGCGCTCGCGGGCGCTTGCGCCGTAGTAGATCATGCCGACCGCGCGGCGCTGGCGGTCGGCCGCCCGGTTGGCGCCGGCGCGGTGGATGGTCAGCGCGTGGTGGGCGATCAGGTCGCCGGCCGCGGCCGGGCAGGCCACCTCGTCAGCCAGATCCTTCCGGTTGCCGAAGTCGGGGACCCCCTGCGAGAAGCCCAGGGTCTGCGTGCGCTGATGGTCGCGCACGCCGCGCAGGTGCGAGCCGCGCACGAAGTGCAGGCAGCCGTTCTCCTCGTCCACGTCGTCGAGCGCCAGCCACAGGGTCAGTGCGGAGCAGGGCTCCAGGTGGAAGTAGAACCCGTCCTGGTGTGGCGGAGTCGCCTTGCTCAGGCCGCCCGGCGGCTTGATGAAGATCTGCTGGTTGATGGGCCGAGACTCCTCGCCGAGCAGCAGCGCCGCCATCTGCGGCATGGCGCCGCGGTGCAGCAGGTCATGGAAGTACCGGTCGTGATCGGCCAGGCGGACGAGCTGCTTGAGGGTCTCCGGCCTGCTCTTGTCCTCGTAGAAGGCGTCCGTGTCGGGAATCACCGGCACCACCTCGGCGATGTAGCGATCGATCTCGGCCAGCACCTCCGTCACCTGGGCGGGCGAGCAGAAGTGCTCGATGCGGACGAAACCATCCTGCGCGAAGCGCTCCTCGGGCGAATCGGTGTTCCTCATCGCAAGCGACCGTAGGAGCGGGCCGCCCTTCCGTCAACCTGCTACCCTGTCGCCATGTTGCCGGTGACCTTCGACTGGGCGGGCAGCCGCTGGCAGGACCCCTGGACCGGAACCGAGGTGGTGCGCCTGGTGCCCGAGGAGGGGCTGCACGTGCGCATCAGCTACTTCCGGTCGACCGCGCTCACGCGCGACGGCGCCCTGCTCGTGCTGCGCGGCGACGACCCGGAGGGCCGCCGGCCGTCCTGCCTCTGGGCCATCGACCTGCAGAGCGGCCACGCCGAGCGCATCCACGAGTACCGGGTCTTCGACGACGGCAGCGATGGCCTGGCCGGCTGGGCGGTCTCGCCGCAGTCGCATCTGCTGCACGTGGCGGAGCACTCGGGCGACCGGCCGGAGATCGTCCGCATCGATCTGGACAACGGCACGAAGACCCGCATCGAGCCCGACCGCCCGCTGCCGCCTGTCGTGTTCGTCGAGTGCACGGCCGACGACCGCTACACGTTCGCCTACGAAGCGCTGAAGGACCGCGACCTGCCTGCCGGCACGACGCCTCTGGAGCGGTCGGCGATCCTGGGTTCGGAGCCCGGCCTCAACCTGATGTACCGGATCGACCTGGAGACGGGGGCCGTCGACACGATCGTCGAAACGGACCAGTTCTGGGTCGGCCATCCCAACCCCAATCCGGTGGATCCGTCACTCTTCATGTGCTGCCAGGAGGGCTATTACTTCACCGAGCGCTACCGGCGCCCGGTCGACATGCAGCGCCAGCGCATCGTCGACCTTTCCACCGGCCGCTGGCTCGACCTGCAGGGAAAGCTGCGCTCGCGCGGCACCCACGAGCACTGGAGCGCCGACGGCGCGCGGGTCTATTCGCACGGCTGGCCCTTCGCGTGCCACGCCATCTACGTGAACGACCTCGAGCGGGAGCGCGCGACCCGCTACATCGGGCGCCCGCACGTGGGCAATTCCATCCACATGACACCGGCGCCCGACGAGTCGTTCATGACCGGCGACGGGCGCAGCTTCAGCGTCGTCGACGTCGGCCTCATCGAGAGCCTGGGACAGGACGTGAGTCCCACCTCGACCCACCCGTGGGACGGGCTGCACAACAGTGCCTCCGCCACCGAGGTCATCTGGAAGTTCGATCTGCCCGAACGGACGCTATGGCCGGAGGTGCGGGAGTTCCAGACCGAAGCGGAGGCGCACCAGGCGATCGCCGAGAACCCCGATCACGTGGTCGGAACCACTCCGATCTGCCGTTTCCGCAGCATGCCGCGGCTGAAGATGAGGGCCGGCCGCTTCGAGACCAACGTGCATGTCACCCGCGACAGCCGCTGGGCGGTGTTCCAGTCGGCGAGCGAGCAGGGGCTGTACGAGGTGTGGGCCGCGCGCGTGAGGTAGCGCCCCAGAAGACCGTAGCCAGCGTTTCCGCTCTTGGCCCCATCCCCACCTGCCGCTACGGAGTATTTTGCGCGTGGCTATTCCCAGCGGAACAGCGTCACCGACAGCACCGCGGCGACGGCGAGCCAGATGCCCAGTACCAGAGCGTCCAGGCCGAGCGCGTGCACGGGCGGCGCGCCCACCATGGTCTGCCGCAGGGCGTCGCCGAGGTAGGTGAGGGGGATCGCCTGCACCACCGGCCGGATCCAGTCCGGCATGGTCTGGAGCGGGAAGAAGATCCCGGAGAGGAACATCATCGGGAAGTTGAGCACCGAGGTGATGCCGAACACGCTCTCCTCGGTCCGGGACAGCGCGGCGATCAGGTAGCCCAGCGAGACGAAGGTGAGTGCGCCGAGCACGCAAAAGCAGGCCAGCAGCCCGACGCGATCGCCGATCTCCACGCCGAACACCAGCCGGCCCACAGCGACGATGATCACCACCTGCACCAGCGCGATCGTCAGCCGGTGCAGGAGTTGCGAGAGCAGCAGCGCGGACCGTGGCAGCGGGGTGGCGCCCAGGCGTCGCAGGACCTGCCGCTCCCGGAGCTGCACCAGCGGCGCTGCGGTCCCGAACAGGCCGAGCTGCATCAGCGCCATCGCCAGGATCCCGGGCACCAGGAAGTCGATCGTGCGCAGGCGGTCGGCCGTGACCGTGGTGAAGCGTGTGGCGATCAGCGCCGGCCGCCCGCGGATGACGCCGTCAAGCTCTCGCAGCGCGGCGCCGATCACGGGCACCGCGATCTGGCGCGCCGCCGCCGAGGTGGGGTCGAAGATCACCTCGACCTCGACCGCCCGGCCGCCGGCTACGTCGTCGGTCAGGTTCGGCGGGCCGTCCACGACGACAGGGAGGTCGCCCTCGCCGAGCTGGTCCATCAGCTCGGCGCGCGTCCCGGCGTGGACTTCCAGCGCAGGGATGTCGCGCAGCGCCGCCAGCACCGGGTCCGGCGCGTCATCGGCGCCGGGCTGCACTACGCCGACGGGCACCGGATCCTGTCCGGACCCGGAGAAGATCACCCCGAAGAGCAGGATGAACAGCACCGGAAAGGCAAGGGTCCAGAACAGCGCCATCCGGTCGCGGAGGAAGGTCTTCTGGGCGGCGACGTAGAGGGGAACGACGGAGGTCATGGCGGTCAGTCGCGGATGTGGCGGCCGGTGAGGCGCAGGAAGACGTCCTCGAGGGTCGGGCGGCGCACGTGCAGGCCGTCGATGTCGGTGCGTCCGCCGGCCGCAAGCGCGGTGAGCGCGCTCAGGGTGGCGCCGGTGTCCGACGAGTACAGTGTCACGCCGTCACCCTCGCGCTGCAGGCGCTCGACCCCGGGTACGGCGTGGAGCTCGCCGTCGCCGGCGGGCAGCTCGATCGCCGTTTCCCTGAAGTGCTCGTCCACCAGGCGGGCCGGCGGCCCTTCGGCGATGATCCTGCCCCCGTCCATGATCGCGACCCGGTCGCACAGCTCCTCGGCCTCTTCCATGTAATGGGTGGTGAGCAGGATGGTCGCGCCGCGCCGGCGCACGTCGCGGATGGTGTCCCACAACGCCCGCCGCGCCTGCGGATCCAGGCCGGTGGTCGGTTCGTCCATGAACACCAGCTCCGGCCGGTTGACCAGCGCCAGCGCCACCGACAGGCGCTGCGCCTGGCCGCCGGACAGCGTGCGCGTCAGGCTGCCGGCCTTCTCGGCGAGGTCGAGCAGCTCGATCAGCTCGTCGGCGCTGGCCGTGTCCCCGGCGTAGAAGGTGCGGAACAGCTCCAGGACCTCGCGCACCGTCAGCCGCGGGTAGAGCGCGGTCGTCTGGAGTTGCACGCCGATGCGCTGCCGCACCGCGGCCACGTCGGTGCGCAGATCGTGGCCCAGGACGTGAACGCTCCCCGCGTCCGGCCGGCGCAGTCCCTCGATCATCTCCACGGTGGTGGTCTTGCCGGCGCCATTGGGACCGAGCAGGCCGAGGATCTCGCCCGACGACACCTCGATCGACACGCCGTCGACCGCCACGACGTCGCCGTAGCGCTTGCGGATCTCCACGGCACGGATCGCCTGCACACGCCTCTCATACCACGCATGAGCGCGCCTGTCAGGTGTTGCGCCGGGCTTCCGACCGGGAACCAGGAGGAGCCCGGAAGCCAGGCGGAAGCCAGGAGGGGCCACTTGACACACCGACGCGAACGGGTAGATTGGTTCTTGTCCTGGCTGAGGGAAGAGTGAGTCAGGTCACCGGCAGCAGCGACTGACAGCACACTTGGTCTCTCCGCAACGGATAGAATCCATATACAGGAGGTAGCCCATGAAGCTAGAAGCCCTACGCATCAGCGAAGTAGTCGCATCCGCCATGGTCGTACCAGCCCACGGCGGTTGGACTTGTACCACCACGGGCTGGGGAAACGGGCTAATGCTGGACCCCGTATCCTGGGCAAACAAAGATGAGCTGTAACTATTCAGGCGTAGTGGCAGCCCATGGGTCAGCGTAACCACGACCTGAAGATTGTAAGTTGTCTCGGGCGCTGTACGTGTTCGGCATTGCTGGTCTATTCTCGCGGTCGGGAGGGGCGCAATGGACGCGAGCTTCAAGCTCACGCGCCAAGAGATAGGTGCGGCCTACGATGCTGGCCGAGACGCGGTCATCGCGTTGATCGAGGCTCTCATCGAGCGGATCGCGGCGCTGGAGCAGGAACTCCAGGAACTGAAGAAGGACAGCCACGACAGCGGCAAGCCGCCGTCGCGAGATAGCTTCGAACGCAAGCAACACAGCCGCACGGCCTCTCGCCGGCAGCGCACCGGAAAGCGTCACGGGGGTCAGCCGAACCATCCTGGTGCGACCTTGAGCCAGAGTGAGCATCCCGACCTCGTCACCGTGCACGCGGTGGACCGGTGCGGTTGCGGACGATCGCTGGCCGACGAGCCGGTGGCCGACTACGAACGTCGGCAGGTGTTCGAGGTGCCGCCGCTGGCGGCGCAGGTCACCGAGCACCGCGCCGAGCGCAAACGCTGCCCGGACTGTGGGAAGATCGCGGTGGCCACATTCCCTGAGCCGGTCCGGCAGCCGGTGCAGTACGGCGAGCGGCTGCAAGCGGTGGCCGCATACCTGAAGAACTACGGGTTGCTGCCGTATCAGAGGGCGGCCGAGTGGTTCGCGGACCTGTTCTCGATCCCGATCAGCGTCGGCACGTTGGTGAACATCAACGCCACCTGCGCCGAGCGCTTGGCGGGCGTCAGCGAGATGATTCGTGAAGCGATCGGCGGCCAGCCGGTGGTCGGCTTCGATGAGACCGGGATGAGCGTCGACGGCCACCTGCGGTGGCTGCACGTGGCGAGCACGGAGCGGCTGACCCACTACGCCGAGCACGCGAAGCGGGGCAAGCAGGCCGGTGAGGACATCGGCATCTTGCCGAACTTCGCGGGGATCGCGCTGCACGATCACTGGCAGAGCTACTTTCGCTATCGGTGTGGGCACGCGCTGTGCAACGCCCATCATCTGCGCGAGCTGACGTTCATCGAGGAACAGTACCGCCAGCCGTGGGCGGGCGAACTCAAGAAGTTGCTGCTGACCGTGAACGCTGCGGTGGACCGTGCGCAGCAGCAGGGACGCCGGCGGCTGTACCGGCCTGAGCGCCGACGATTCGCCGCCGAGTACCGCAGGATCATCAACGTTGGGCTGGCCGCCAATCCGCCGCCGCCTCCGCCGCCACCGGGTACGCCCAAGAAGCGGGGCCGCAAGAAGCAGAGCAAACCGCGCAATCTCCTGCTCCGGTTGTCCGGCCGCTGGCGATCGGTGCTCGCCTTCATGTACGACTTTCGCGTACCGTTCACCAACAACCAGGCCGAACGGGACCTGCGCATGATGAAAGTTCAGCAGAAGATCTCAGGCACGTTCCGCAGCGCTGAAGGTGCAGCCGCCTTCTGCCGGACCAGAGCCTATATCTCCACGATCCGCAAGAACGGCGGCAACGTGCTCGACGCACTCATGACCGTCTTCGAAGGCCGCCCCATGATCCCTCCCTGCCTCAGACCGTCCGCCACGGCTGAATAGTTACGATGAGCTAGTGTAACGGTGATGCCTGATCAATCTTTGACGGGAAGACTCAGCGCTCGTGCTCGTCTTGGAGCGAGCAGGCACACTACCCACTGGCGATCGCGTCAAACGTGCCTCGAGGTGCCGACCCGAGTTACCATCGGCAAGGACGCGCTGCTAGGGTGACGGACATGCTAGTTGAGCTATCAGGGTCGGCTCCCCGGGGCCGCTTCTGTTCTGATCGGATATTTCTAAAACGCTTGTCGACGAGATCATGTGATGGATGAACAAGACGACGACCGTGTCGCAAAATGGATGCTCAATCCCCATTGCGTTGTTATCCGATGTAATAATGACGAGATTCTTATCAGGCATAGCAAGCGATCGCTGTTTTCGGACATCGTAAGGGATGTCGGGGCTAGTGGTGTCTTGGCTGACGTTGTGGAGCTTCTCTCGGAAGCAAAGACTATCCCGGATATCCAGGGTCTCGTAGAAGTGAATGAAGCGGACTTGACGCATCTGCTGGGCTATTTGGAGTCCCGTGGAGTGGTGGTCCGTATAGATCAAACTATCAGCGTCGCCGATTTCTACACTCGTCTCTTGAAGGGTCGAAGGCTCGCGGATTCTACAGGCTCCGTAACGATAGGCATCGTTGGAGGCGGTGTCCTCGGCACCAGGATAGCGATGCATATAGCTGAGTTCGGTTTCTCGGAGATCATCCAACTGAGTGGGGTATCGGTGCAATCCCCGGAAGAATATAGTGCACTGCGCTTATCTCCACAATTAGAAACGCCGGCCGTCAATTCTGCTCATGCACTCAAAAATCATCTCATTGAGCGCGGATTCGACGGCAGCTACACTCCGGTCGAGGGTGATGAACATGATGTCGATCAGATACGGTCCGTGTTCGCACGGTCCGATTTCTGCATCGTCGCGCTTGACCACTTCTCTCCCGACGCACTTCACACGTCAAACGATGTAGCTATAGATCAAGGCCGGCGCTGGCTTTTCGTATATTTGGACGGTAGCGAAATAGCAATGGGGCCGGTTTTCGTTCCTGGCGAGACGCCTTGTTACCTTGAGTTGAGCATTCAGCAGGACGCGGCGCTCAACTATCGCGGACAATCTTGGCTGTACAACGAGAAATTGAATTCGAACGGGCGAGGTGCTCGTGAGGCACCAGCACACGAGTTAGTGAGCCCCCGGGTCGGGATCTCGGCACATGTCGATATCGCTTCCGGATTTGCTAGTAGCGAAATTCTCAATCTATTCGCCTCCGGTACTAGCGCCCTCTTGGGACGCACGCTGCATATTTCTCTTGAGGATTTAGGATTTGAGCATGCAAACGTGATGACTCTTCCGCGTTGTCCTGCCTGTTCGCGTCTGCGTGGACCATATCGCAGTACTTTCTACTAACCGCTATCGAGGGTTGTTTCATGTCCGAAGACAGCGCAATTCACGCAGCCGACACGGATGATCGTTGGTCCACGGTAAGGCTGTTAGACCAAGCCGAACTTGGCGCTTTATCCGCAGGGACAATCGCCAGATCTCCCGCCACGGACTATCGAGAACGTTACGATCCTTCAAGTATCCACGAAGCTGAGTCGTTCCATTGCAATTCGCGCATCTCTCAGCATCTCAGCGCCAATAAACCGCTGGACCAGAGGGAGATTGACCGTGTATGCGAGTGGATGGAGGAAATGAACTATAACCCAAGGAGCCAAGCGGTCGACGCGGCGCTGTCCGAGCAGATGCAGGTGGAGATCAGATCTACTGTCGGCATCGTCGGAAAGATTCTTACCATTCTATCCGAATTGGAGACATACGCTGTCGACGTATTCGTGCTCTTAGGAGGTGCCGTCTATAAGTACAGAAAGCGTTGTCTATGGTTGGAGAGGCGGATCGGTCGTCCGGCTGCGCTCCATCTGCGGTCCCTCTTGTGCTTGGAAACAGGATATCCGAAAGACGAGCCGTTATGCACGTTGTTCTTCGCCGGAGTTCCTTGGCGATATATGGCGTTTCAGGGTCCTAGAGGGTACAGGCGTCTTTTCATTGAGTTGGGACGTGTCATGGCCGATGTGGGCCGGTTGATGGCCGCCGCCGGAGTCCGCCACGTTACGTCGTTCGACTTTCTTGACGTTCCGGTTGAGCGCACTCTGGGATTCGATGGTGTAGAGGTGACCTTGCTAGCTACGACGTTGGTCGTTGGCGAGAGGTCCAGTAATGACGAAATCGAGACTAGCGGCAGTGAGGAATAGAGGCCGACCTCTGATTGAGTATAGGAGGCTCGTACGTGGCAAGACATGATGTAAGCGCTCTAACAGAAGTCTTTCGTGATCTCGCTCCCGGCGAGCAGTCCGAACTGATGAAATTGATCGCGCGCGGCGTGTCTAGCGCTTACCGGGGTACGCGGACCGAATTGGATTTCGTTCATGCGATGTTATGCGATCTTGAGGCAACCAGATCGACGATAGCGGCGGCTGCGACGGCAAAGGCGCCCTCCATGTTCAAAGAATACCGAAACGTGCGTCATTATCCACTATCGAAAGACCTCGTAAAAATGCCATATACCCTTGACGACGTGATCCAGGCGCGATCCGCTCGGCGGGACTATGTCGACAAGCAAATACCTTTTGCGGCTTTAAGCACGTTTCTGCATTGGACGGGCGGCATCAAGAAGCACGTCAGCGCTTACAATCTAGGGTCGTTTCCCGTCCGCTTTTTACTCCTAGCGGAGGCGGACTTCAGCCATGGGAGATGTATGTAGTAGTGAACAATGTTCAGGACCTGCCTCAGGGGCTCTATCACTATGACGTTAGGAGACATTCCCTCGGCCAGTTGCACCGCGGGCAAATGCGGGCGCGAGTAGTAGAGATCGGACAAGGAGCGGAGTTTCTGCACTATGCGGGCTTTGTGTGTGTCTTGACGTGCGTCCCGCGGAGATTTCTCTGGAAATATGGGATTCGCGGGTATCGGATTGCGCACATAGAAGGGGCGGCTATAACCGCTCAGACCGGGGCTTCGTTTGGGGCGTTAATTTTAAGGATTTTGGATAAAGGGCACGATGAAGACTCTCGGTAGCGTGATCATGATGCTGATTGCGTGGGTCTCCGTCAGCTACGCGGGTGGTGAAACCGATCTGCAAGACTACGAACTCTCTCGGACTGCGGAAGACCTGCTATCTGAATACGAGCGGTTGCAGAGTGACGTATTCATGAGGATGGACGTTCACCCGGAACAATCGCGTGTGCTTGAAGATGCGCAGGAGTGGCGCGTCCGCAGCGATGAGTTACGTGGCGATCCACCCGCCTACTACTACTTTCGCGCTCGAATCGAGTACGACACCTACTCGCGACTGCTAGATACGAGCGATTCGGACGCGGTGGCTATTCTGGATCGTGCGGTGGAATACATTGACATGTTCGCGAGACAGAACGTCGCATTTGCCGATGGTCACGCACTGCACGGCGCCATACTCGGACGGAAGATCGCCGCCAATCCGGCTAGTGCGCTGCTTCTTGCGGGACATGCGAAAGGCGCAAATATCAGGGCGTTGAGGTTGGATCCAGACAATCAGATGGCGAACCTCAACCTGGGGTATTTCTTTGCCAGTACGCCTGATGCATTTGGCGGTGATCGCAAGCTCGCAGTCAAGCACTTCAGCAAGGCGTTCGAGAATGGTGAAATTGTCATGCGAGTTGTGGCCGGCGTTCGGCTTAGCATAACCTATGATCAGCTTGGTGATTCTGCGCGAGCCATAGAGGTGATTCAACGCGTGCTGGAGCTCGCTCCGGGATTTCCACAAGCTGAAGCAACAGCTCGGGCGCTTGCAGACGGTATTGATCCCGTCGTTTATTGGGAGCAAGTTCGATCCGATGGGCCGCGAAACTGACTGTTCCTGCGCCTGGTTATGCGCACCATCACCTGGGCGGCTTGCAGCAACGAATTCGATGCCTAACTCGTATAGCGCCTGCGTCTGGCCGGGTGCGGAAACTGTCGCTGTCGGAGCTGCCCGCCCGAGGGCGTTCCTGGGGCTCCTGCGGGCTCTTGGTGTTCGGCACCCGCCGACCAATACCAAAGAGTCGCTACAAGCTCTATAGAGGGGATTACTATGAATCTGCGTTCCAATCACATCAACAACGGATCAGAACTCTACCCGTACATGGTAAGAGTTGATCAAAAGGCCGCAATCGATGAGTTGCGAGCCCACCTGAGTCCACTGAATGGGCCGCTGAGACGCGTGGTCTCGTATTTTGGAGCGGATCACCGGCTTCACGTTAGCACGGCGCAAGTTGATCAGTATGATCTCAATCATGTGATCGGTAGAATTGCCATGGCGCCGTCTCTCGATACCAGTGCCTCAACGACGATCCATGGTGGAGGTAAAGGCTACAGCTTAGCGGACACGTTTCTGTCCACGATGGGCGAAGGCATTGAAAGGATGGTGGCATGTCTGAGGTATTTTGCTAACGAGGAGAGCTATCGTTTCGGTACGTCGCGGGATCTCTCCAAGGCACGTGTACGCCATCTAGGACCGTCGGACATCGCTCTCTTTGCGCCGGAGCAGACAGACCTGTATGCTCCCCAAGGCTCGTTTCAGCAGTTTACAAAAGACACTCCGCTATCGTGGATCGCAGGGACGAGTTTGATAACGGGGGAGCAAGTTTACGTTCCTGCGCAACTTGCGGAGTTTTTTTACCTGTACAAAACAGGGGAGGCGCACATTGGTTATTCCCAGAGTGGAGGACTTAGCTGTCACACCTCAATGGATGAGGCGGTCTATCATGGTCTTACGGAACTGATCGAGAGAGACGCAATAAACCTTCGTTGGTACACACGCATGCCGCCAGTGAGGGTCGAGCTCGACTCGGGATTCGGACATGATTTGGAATGCAACAGACTGATAAGAGATTTGCGTGAGGGGCCGGTAGAAACGCAGTTATTCTATCATAATATCGACATTCCAGAGGTTTCGGTGTTTACGGCAATTCGCATAGAGCCGTACCATAAGGAGTTTTCATACGCTGCGGGAGGCGGAGCTGATATGTGCCCCGTGCGATCGTTGGTCAAGACGTTGAATGAGTTCGGGCAGTGCGAGCGCACCCTCAGGTTGGCGCTGTTATCTCCTGAGAAGTCGTTCGCTCACAGTGTCAAGAAGATGTTCAGTGTCAGGCACGATGCAAAGATGGAGGAGTTTGATCTCTTTTTCAAGGTAGTTGGGTACTATGGTGACTGGAGGAACCGTAGCAAGCTCGATTGGTATTTGACAGGCGACCAGTCGGTGCGGTTCTCTACCTTGGTCGACAAAGCGAACTCGGACATCGGAAGCATATCGACATCAGATAGACTGGCACGTCTCCTTGAGGTGCTTCGACGCAATGAAATCGAGCCGATAGTATTGGATATGTCGCCACCGCAATGGAACAACCTGCGAATTGTGAAAGTGTTTGTGCCGCAATTGTGTACGCCGTTTCTTCCGTCAAAGCCGGTTTTGGGTCACCCTCGGTATCGTGACGCGCGAAAAATCGCGGGAATTTCGATGGAGCCTGTGGGATTTCATGAATTGGTCACGGATCCACTTCCATATCCTTAGCTTAGCATGCCGTTCAACCGCATGCCGGGAGCGGGATAAACGGTTTCGGCGGTAGTTCTCAGCACGCCGAACCGTCAGCCGTGGATAGAGCGGAGTTGGTCTGGGGAAGCCGATGCGTTGTCGCCACCACCACCTTGGGTGCGCAGATTGTGACTGAGGACGCGGACGGTCCCGGGGTCCGGCTAGCGCAGCCCTTGATCATGATCATCTCAACAAAGGCACCCTATTTCAGGGGTATTCGCCGGGGATGGCTGCTCGCAACTCTGCGCATCGGCGGAGCGTGACCGTAGGTCAGCGCGCGCCAGAGCCACTCGACGGGTCCGAAGCGATGGCGACGGAGCCACCAGCCGCTGATCACCAACTGCATGGCCAGGATGGCAGTGGCGATCAGCAGCGCCAGCGACGGTGATACCTGTCGTGCCAGGCCAAATCCGAAGCCATGGAAGAGAAAGGTGGCGATCGCTGACTGAAGCAGATAATTCGTAAGCGCTAGCCTGCCCAAACTGACTAACGGGCGCAGACGCCGCTGCCACGTGGGTCGCTGCCAGAGCAGGGCGAAGCCCGCGCAGTAACCCATGGCCACGATCGGGCCCACCGCCACTCCGTTGAACCAGAATGCCCACAGCGCGCTCAGCACCGGCAGTCGGTTCACGCCAACGGCCACCAGTAGCGCCAGCGGCATCCCGATCCCCAAGGCCCACGCACACACTCGGCGCACCAGCGTTTGGTGATCGGCTACGCCAGAGAGCAGACCGCGCCGGCCGACCACGAAGCCCAACATGAACATCGCCAGGACTGTGGGACTCATAATCAGCAGGACCCACGCGTTTCGAATGTACGTCTCGACGCGGGCCGCGATCTCGTACACGAACGACGAGTTGAGGTAGGCAGCGGTGACCGACTGCGCCGTACGACGGTAGCCGTCCGCGAACTCGGTATCGGCTTGAGCCATCGCCTCGGGCGAATAGGCTCGCCCCAGCTCAAACACGCCGAATAGCAGCGCAACTATCACTGTCGATACTGCTATGATCCCGATTGCCCAACGGATCAGACCCTCTGGACGGGCACCACGCATCGGCGCGAGCAACAGCGCCGTGAGCGCGTAGAGAAGCAGAATATCGCCGTCGGACAGCAATGCTGCATGCGCCACCCCGAACAACCCGAGCGCCAGCAGTCGGCGCACGAACAGCCGCGGGAACGCGGCGGTCCGACCTCGTTCCTCAGCACGCAGGAGCTGCATGGCGAAGCCCCACCCGAACAGAAAGGAGAACAGCGTGACGAACTTTCCCTGGGCGAACACAAGCACCCCTGCGACAACCAGGCGATCGAGAGTCGTACCTTCGTAGCCGAACGTGCCGATGCTGCCCGGCGCCTTGAAGTACAGGATATTGACAAACAGGATGCCGCATACGGCAAAGCCTCGGAGGACATCTGCGATTTCGATGCGCTCAGCGTCGGTTGACGGGCGTGTCCGTTCAAGAGTTGCCATCATGCAGCCGGCGGCACGCCGAGGCGCTCATCGTGCGGCGCTGCGCAGCGCCGCGGCCGGGTCCAGGCGAGCGGCGCGGCGTGCCGGGATGAACGCCGTGCCCAGGCTCAGGACCAGCAGGATGGCTACGTTGGTGACCATCGTCAGCGGCGGCACGGCAAAGGTGAGCCGGCCGTCGTCGAGAAAGAACCGAAACGGGCTGTCGGTCGACAGGTCGATCCGCCCCGCGATCAGCATGATCACGCTGGCCAGCACCAGCCCCGCGATCGCGCCCAGCAGGGCGATGAAGCCGGCCTCCATCAGGAAGATGCTGCGCACCGCGTTGCGCTGCATGCCCACCGCCCGCATGGTGCCGATCTCCTGCACGCGCTCCAGCAACACCATGCGGAAGGTGTTCACCACGCCGACCATGGTGATCGTAAGCAGGATCAGGAAGACGACCAAGCTGCCGATGTCCAGCACCCGAAACAGGTCCGAGAACTGCGACATTACGTCGTCGATGGTGGTGACGTCGTAGCGCGTGCCTTCCCACGGTTCCTCGTCGTCGGCCAGCCGGCTGACGGTGATGTCGAACCACTGCGGCCCGCCACGCTCGTTCTCTTTCGCGGTCGCAGGCGCCGTCGGCAGGCGCGCGCGCAGCACCTCCGCCACTTGGTCGGAGCGGCGCGGGTCGTGCAGATAGAGATGCAGCATTTGATGTTCACCGGCGCCCATGCCGATCAGCTCTCCCAAGTAGTCCAGGCGGGCGAAGCCGGCGGAGAACGCCGTGAATCCGGAGTCATCGAACGTCGCCGCCAGCACGAACTCGCCCACGTTCTGCTGGCCGGTGATGGTGCCCAAGCGCGCCAACACCTGATCGCCGACCGCCACCAGCAGCCGTTCGGCGGCCGACTCCGGCAGGATCAGCGCGGTGCGCGCATCCGGCGCCGGCAGCGCGCCGTCCATCAGCTTCAAGCTTCGGAAGAAGCTCGGCTCACCCGCCCAGTCCACGCCGTCCAGGCGCTGCAAGGACTGTTTGGAGCCGAAGATGAGGGTCGCCAGCGTGCGGCTGCGGCGGTTCACCTCGGCGATGTGGCCCTCCACCTCCTCGACGGCGGCAGCAAGCGAGGGGCCGTCGCTGTCGCGCACGACGTTGACGATCAGCTCAGATTCGGTGAGTTCGGTGCCGCTCACGTAGACGTGGCCGCCGATCACATCGATCAGCGTCCGTTCGATGTTGCGCGACACGCCGCCGGTGAAGCCGTTCAGCAGGGTGACGACGATGACCCCAAAGGCGAGGGCACCGGCCAGCAGCACGGTGCGCTTCTTCTGCCGCCCGGTATTGCGGAAGGCGATGCGAAGCCGGCTCGCCATCAACGGGTCCCCATCGCCTGCCACGGCGAGATGCGCAGCGCGTAAATGTTCACCCTGGTGGGCCGGTTTTGTAGGCATGGCGGCATCATCGGGCAGCCCTCGAATACGGACTCAGAGCATCGATCACGTCCGTTCTTGCGGATTGTGAGATATAGGCTCTGATCCTGCAGAACGCCTCGGTGCTCTCCTTGCTGCGGAACGTACCTGAGGTCTTCTGCTGCATTTTCATCATCCGCAGATCGCGATCCGCTTGATTGTTGTCGAAGAAACGCGCACGTGATCGTGCACCGCGGTCCCTGCGAAGTGCGCCAAGACCCCGATGTCGGCAAACGCTTGTTAACTTCGCGCTCATGACGATCTGAGATTGTCCAGAACGGTCCAACTCCCAATATGCTAAGCGAACTCCCCAATATGCCAAAATAGGGGATGCCGTGCTTTGTGTCAAGCTCCTACTGGACCGACCGGGGCCGACCGGGACCGACCGCCAAGACCGTCGCCTGCGGCTCCGCTTGGCCCCCACCTGCCGCTACCGAGTCTATCGGACGTGCCGCTGGCGCGGCAGATACGACAGACTCCTCTGCGGCGCTGCTAGGCGTCTTCACATCTGCGGCCCTTTCCGGAACTCGTCGAACAGCCGTGGCAGGTCGACGGCCGAGGCGTCGCCGTCGTGCACGACGACGCGATAGCGGAACAGGAGCCTCTCGCCCGCCGGCAACCGGTGATCGGCGGCGAAGAACGGGCTGGGGCCGAAGAACCCGTAGGCACGCGCCCGAAACAGGGTCGGCAGGTTGGCCGGGTGGTTCATGACTGCGATGCCCACCGCGTGCTCGCCGAGGGAGCCCGAGTAGTCGACCCAGTCGGCCACCTGTTCGTTGATGGCGTCGCACCCCGAGCGGCCGGCGGAGTCGGTGACCTGGCCGCCGTCCTCCTCGTCTATCGCATCGGCGACGCGAACGCCGAGGTAGCTGTGCCCGTCCTGTCCGAAGTGGAGATCGCCGTCGGTGGCCTCGAACTCCGAGTCGACGTCGATGGTGTAGCAGCCTCGTGCCAGGGCGAAGCGGACGGTGCGGCGCTCCGTGCACACGCGTTCCGGTTCGCTCCCATCGGTGCCCTCGGCCGGCGCGAAGAACTCCCGCAGCGGCGGCGGCACGTCCACCTTGGGGACCCACTCGTTGCGCGCCGCCAGGACGACGGCATCCGCTTCGCCGCGCACCTGCGCGTCGACCTGGACGATGTCCCCGGACGGGAACGGCCGGTACGCCGCGAACGGCGGATAGCAGTCGTGGTAGAAGTTGTGCCCGTTCAGCCGGCCCAGCCCCAGGAAGATCGACTTGTGGTGGTTGAAGTTGGCCGCTCCCGATGCGGTGACCGGCAGGCCCGAAAGGGTGTGGACCGGCTCGATGTTCGGGAACGCCTTGAAGAAGTCCCCGTACTGGGGGTTTCCCTTGTTGTACGCCGTCAGCAGGCGTCCCTCATGGAGAACCTTGAAGCGATGCGGTTCGTCCACCCAGTCCAGGGTACCGTTCATGTCCGCCATCCTCCCGTCCGGTAAGATTGGATCACGACCGGGTCGCCCTGACAACGCGACGTGGAGGAGTCCACATGAACGTACCCGAAGCGCCGGAGCTCACCTTTGAGTGGGCGGAGAGAAGCTGGCAGGACCCCCTTACCGGCACGCGGGTGGTCCGCCTGTCGCCCGACCGGAAGATGCACTTCCGCAACAATTACTTCTACAACAACCTGATGACCTTCGACGGCCGGTACGCCGTGTTCATGGGTTTCGAGGAGATCCGGGACGGGATCGCCGCCGGCACCCGGTCGCTGTGGGCGCGCGACATGATCACCGGCGAGGTGCGGGATCTCGGTCCCATACCGGCGGTGCCGGAGTCCCTGATCGCGTACTTTCAGCATCACGGCGGTTGCTGCGTACACTTCGCGGCGGCGCGCTACTCCCATCGGGTGAACGTGCTGGACCCTTCGGACTCCGATGCGTGGGCGATCATCCAGGTGGACATCGACACCGGCGAGCGGCGCCGTGTCGTGCCGTCGGAGCCGATCCGCTACCCGTACTTCGCGAGCTTCGACGCCTCCGAGCGGTACTACTACTGCCCGCGCAAGGAAAACTACGAGCTGATGCAGACCATGACGCCGAATCAGTTCCAGGACTCCAAGAACGAGGGCCCGGGCCGTCAGGAGATGCTGCGGGTCGACCTGGAATCCGGTCAGGTCTCAGTCGCCCACGAGAACGTCCTTGGGGACGGAAGGCGCTTCAATCTCGAGCACAGCAACCCGCATCCGGTTCTGCCGAACCTGTTCCTGTCGGGGGCGCACATCATCGATTTGGACACCGGAGCATGGCTCGATCACGCCGACGACGGCGTCAGCCCGCGATGGCACGGTCAGGGGTATTACCACTGGGCGCTCGACGGCAAGCGGATCTACACGAAGCAGCTCGCCTCACCGCATGTGCAGTGCGTCTCGCGCATCGACCTGGAGACGGGAGAGAACCGCTGGTTCGCGTGCCCTCCGCACACCGGCCTTTCCGTGCACGCCCACGTCGCTCCGAACGAGCGGTTCGTCGTCGGCGAGGGATACGATTTCGACGTGAACAACTTTCCGCCCGAGCTCCAGGCGTTGCTGCAGCAGCGCCTGGACGAGGGGGTCGAACCGCGCTGGTCGGCGTTCTATCTGACCGGTCTGCCCGTGCTGTCCGGCACCGTGCCGCCCGCGCCGATCTCGAACGGCGCCGAGACCATCTGGAAGTACGTGCTCCCGGAGGAGAGCGTGCTGGACGACGAGAAGTACTGGCAGGACTACGACCAGATGTATCGAAGCTATCACCTGGACCCCGAGGCGCTGGACGCCGACCTGCTGCGCGAGCCCGACAAGACGGTCACGACCACGCCGATCTGCAAGTACCGATCGATGATGCGCTCGCCCAAAGTGCTCGGCCACCGGCTCGAAGCCAACGCCAGCGTCACCCCGGACAGCCGCTGGGTGGTGTTTCAGTCTTCGAGCGAAGACGACTGGTTCGAGGTGTGGGCCGCACGCGTACCGGATTGACGACGGTCGCCTCCGGCCTCCAGCCAGCGGTCGAACCAGGCGAACGCCTCGTCCTGCATCGGCAGGTCGAACGTGTGCGGACCATCGTAGAAGGAGCAGCGATAGCGCTCGGGCATCCCTGCCTTGCGGTAGACGGCATTCAGCATCCGGTCGGCCGCCTGCATCTCCGGCAGGGTGTACAGCTCGTCCTGTCGCGTGTTCAGCACCAGGGTGGGAAGTGGCGCGCGCAGCGACAGGATGTCGGGAAAGTCCAGCTCGCGCGGGAGCAGCGGCACGTAGGCCATCCAGGTGTGCACGAAGCACTTGTTGAGCAGGAAGTCCCGCCACGTGGTCATGAACCCCACGCACACCGCGCAACGGATCCGGTCGTCCAGGCCGGCCAGGAACACCGTGCGCAGCCCGCCGCCCGAGAGCCCGCCGCAGCCCACCCGGTTCGGGTCGACGTCATCCCGCGCGCACAGGTAGTCCAGCGCGCGCTGGTCTTCGGCGCTGAAGACGCCGGGCCAGGTCGTACCCGCGCAGAACAGGGACTTGGCGATCAGGTTCTCGAGCGGGCCGGCGAAGCGGTTGTATGCCTCGATCTCGTTCGCCGGCTCCTCGTCTGACACCGTCCACGGAGCGGTATCCATGCCGTGCCACTCCGACGGATCGACGTCGGCGATGCGGCGCACCCTGCCCATCATCGAGTGCACGGCGTATCCGGGCAGGTCGGCCGCGAGCACGCGCCGGCTGGCGAAGGAGAAGGCGTCGTGGACGAGCACGGCGTAGCCGCGCCTGGCGATCTCGTTCGCCCAGCCCACGCCGCCGTACGCCAGCTCCTGGTGCCGGACCATGTCGGGGTGGGGCCGGTCGGAGGTGCGGGTGATCTTGCGCAGGCCGAAGTAGTGGTTGCCGCCGTGGTCGTGCAGGGCGAGCACGGCCGGCAGGGGTCCGTGCGCGCCCGCGGGCTTCAGGAACAGCGCGCGGGTGGGAGGCCCGTACGGAAGCTGCCACTCCAGCTCCTCGACGTGCAGCCCGTCGTAGGTGAATTGCCGGCTGACTCTCGCGTGCGGAGGGCCGCCGCAGTCGGGCTGCGCGATCCGCTCCAGAAGGCGTGCGCGGGCCGCCGGCTGCCACTCGTCGACATCCGTCCACCGGTCGGATCGGAACGAGTTCGTGGGGGGACCGGGGCCCATCAGGCCCGCCGCCCACGTCCCGTAGGCGCCGATCATCGTTCGCGGCGTCGCGCTCGTACGACCTTCGCTCATCCGCTGTCAGCCCTCAGCCATCCAGTTGCCGCACCATCCACGGTATCGACTCTCCGCCGTGGAACAGGTGCCCTCCGGCGTACCGATGGATCCCCAGGCGGTCGCGCGCGCCGAGCAGCGCGTACGCGTCCGCGACCATGTCGAACGCGGGCTGATACGGATAGCTCGTGTCCGACTCGCCCGACTCGACGAACTGAGGCCGCGGCGCGATCAGGGCCGAAAGGTCCGGCATGTCACACAGGCGGCCGATGCCGAAGGGGTGGTGGCAGATGCAGTGGCTGTGCCAGACGGTCTGCACGAAGGTGGTGAAGAAGCCGGAGAGCACCACCGCCCGCACGCGCCCGTCCAGCGCGGTGAGCACCTGCGACAGCCAGCAGCCCCCGGACAGGCCGGCGCAGCCGATGCGCCGGGAGTCGACGTCGGGACGCGCCGCCAGCAGGTTGAGCGCCGCCATCAGATCGAACACGCGCAAGCCGGTCAGGTCCAAGCCCACGTGGTTGAGCCGGAACCACAGCGCCTGACAGGGCCCGGGGCTCTTCCTGGCGTCGTGCTCGGGTCCGCCGCCGCGCTCCCCCATGCCGGCGTGCTCGGGCGCCAGGGCGACCAGGCCGCGAATGGCGAACTCGTGTGCGTAGGGGACACCGACGTTTGCGACGGCCGCCTGTTCCGGATCTGCTACCGCTCGGCTCTGGCCGTTGACGTGCCCATGCGGACACAGGACCGCTGGCCGCGGGGCAGTCGGTTCATCGTCACCATCGGGCACCAACAGGTAGGCGCGCGCCCAGTTGCCCGGCAGGGTCTCGTACGCCAGCTTGTGGCGCCGGTAGCCGTCAAATTCGACGGTCTCCAGGACCACCGGCTGCGGGCATGGCACCGGGCCGAGCCGCGGCAGGGCGAGCGTGCGGCGCAGCGCGCGGCGCAGGCGGCCGCGCCAGGAGCGCCACGCCGCGGGATCTTCCGTCTGCGGGTAGGGCAGCGCGCGCTCGAAGTCGAAGTAGCGGTCGTTCAGGTAGCGGAGCGTGCTCGGCAGCTCGTGCGGCCCCAGCGGATGCCGCGGCTCTATGAGCGGCTGGCCGCTGTGGGTGACCCGCCTCATGCGCCGCCCAGGGTGTGGTCGATTCCCAGCTTGATCGAGCGCTCGGGGTGCCGGTTCAGCTTCAGGTAGGCCTCCGCGGCGCGCGCCATCGGCACGATCGGATCGACCAGGTCCCCGGCCTGCAGCTTGCCTTCCTCCAGCAGCGCCACCACCTCGGGCTTGATCCGCTCGTCCCAACTGAACTCGCGCGGCGGCGGAGCCGCGGCCCGGCTGGAGATGAGCGTGAGCTGATTGCGGTGCCACTCGCCTGACAGCAGCAAGCCCTGCGCCGGTCCAGTGTAGTAGGCGGTCGAGGCGACGCGGCCCTGAAAGCGCGTCGAGCGGAGGGCGTCGTACAGGGCGGCATGCGAGCTGGAGGTCTCGATCGACACGTCGACCCCCAGGCTGTCGGTCATCTGCTTGATCGCAAGGCCGACGTCGACCTCCGCGGGGTCGAACACGACGTCGGCGCCGTGGCGGGCTGCGGCGGCGCGGCGCCGCTCGATCGGGTCGCTGGCCGCCACCCACCGCGCTCCGGACAGCTTCGCCATCTGCACCGCCATCTGGCCGATGGCGCCGAGCCCGAAGACCGCCACCCGCTCCCCGAGCCGCACCTGCCCGTCGCGGATGCCGCCCAGGGCGTACATCGCCGCCTCGTCGTAGACCAGGTTCTGGTTGGGAACCTCTGCCGGGACGGTCCGCAGGGAGAAGTGCTCCACCGCGATGACGTGCGTGTCGGCCACGCTGCCGTGCGCGTAGACCCGGTCGCCCGCCTGCACGGCCCGGACCGCCTCGCCGACCTCCGTGACGATGCCGACGAATCCCTCGCCGAGCTTCTTGGGGAAGCGGGGCACCGCCGGCTCTCCGCGCCGGTGCAGCCGGAGATCCGGGTCCCAGCGGTCGGTGGCGTCGGCGGAGTCGAACCGGAAGTCGCGGAACTCCGTGCCGTGCTTCACCGCGCTGAACTGCGTCGCGATCCGCACCTCGCCGGCCGCGAGCGGCGGGTCCTCGTATTCGCGCAGGACGGCGTGCCCGGGGCGGTCGGCGATCAGCTCGAGCGGCATTCGGCGACGGTAGGGCCGGGCCGGTTCGGCGTCAACCAGCTACCAGGCCGTTTCCCGGCAGAAGTAGACGCGATTCTGGAAGCCGGGATCCTCCCGATTGCCCGGCACCGGGCGTGAGGTGCGGTCGAAGTAGAGGATCCCGCGGCCTCCCGGCCAGGGAACGCCCGACACCGGAAGCTCGTACTTGGGCGATCGCGCCTCCGTCACGGCCGGAAAGGCTTCCCGGACCGTGAACGTGGCGCCGCAATCGCGCGAGATCAGCCACACGACCGGGTTGTCGGCGTCCGGGTCGGCGGCCGGCACCCTGCCGCCGGCAATTCCGCGCAGTCCCGGCCGGGTCGGCAGGTGACCGTCCCACCCGGAGTGATCGGCAGGCACCAGTGTGACGAGCGCGCGAAAGACGCCGTCCGTGTCGATGGTGAAGGTGCCGCGGCAGAACATGGCGCGGTGCCCGGGGTAGGCCGACCGGAGCGAAGCGTCGATCGATCGCTGGCGCCAGATGCCGGACTCGTCGGGCGATGCCAGGATCATCTCACCGGCGCGGTTCAGGTGGTAGAGGTAGAGAACGTGGGGCGTGCCCTCCGGGGCCAGCGCGATGCTGCCCTGCGCGGTCAGAACCGGCGGAGGCATCGACTCGTGCCGCAGGCCGGTGCTCTGACAGAGCACGTCCATGCCGCACGGGCGGGCCGGAGTCGGGGCCGGCTCGCCGCGGCAGGTGCGCCAGTTCCGTCCGCCGTCCGGTGACTGCAGGTAGACGATCGCCTGGTGGATGCCGCGCTGCTCGTGGGTGCCTTCGTAGATGTCGCACACCAGGTGCAGGACGCCGTCGCCGTCGAATCGGAGGCCGCAGGCGAAGCAGGCGTATCCGGGGTAGTCGACCAGCCGGTCGATGACCTTGCCGACGTGGTGCCACGGACCCCCGGGCGGCCGGCGATAGAGATCCAGGCCGTTCTGAGCGCCGTTGCGCATGGCCAGGTAGAGGTTCTCGTCGGGACCGCAGACCAGGTCGGGATAGGTGCCGTCGGCGATCTCCACCGGATCGGTCCACGCCGATGCATCGTTGGCCGCGCGTGAGCGCCGGTAGGTGCAGGCCGTGTTGTGACCGCTCAGTACCGCGTGCAGAAACCCGTCGGCGTCGGCCACCAGCACCGCGCGGGCGTGGTCGTCGTAGGCGCTGCCCAGGGTGCAGGTGGGCGACCACTCGCCGCTGTCGAGATTCAGGGTGCGCACGCGGTTGAAGTAGCCCTCCGGGGTGACGTCCTGCCACGTCACGTGCGCGCGTCGGCCCACGGTGACGATCTTGTTGCCGCCCTCGTTGGTCGCCGACTGGCTGCCGGCGGTGGATAGCAGATCGCCGTTACGCATGAGGCATCATCGTACGGTCACCTCCGCAGGTCGACCCCGCACTGCCTCGTACGGCGCTGCCGCCCGCCTGCTACCATGGGCTCATGCTGAAGTTCGGGTGCGCAACGAGGGACATCACGCCGGATCGGCCGGTGTGGATGGGAGGCTACGCCAACCGCGACGGGCCGTCGACCGGTGTGAGCGAGCCGATACTGGCCGGCTGCATCGCCCTGCAGGAGGGTGAAGGGCAGGCCGGTGAGGGGCAGGCCGACGGCGGGGAGCCGGCGCTGATCGTGACCCTGGACCTGGTCGGCGTGCATGACGCGGCGGCGCGGGCGCTTGCCGGCCGAGTCGCAGAGCGGACCGGCGTCCCGGTGGAGCGCATCATGCTTGCCTGCTCGCACACCCACTACGCGCCGGCGGCGGGACTGCAGCGGATCTATCGCCCGCACGTGGGATGGAACGGCATCAACGACGCGGACGCCGCCTACGTGGACGAGCTGACCACCAAGGTGGTCGAGGCATGCGCGGAAGCGGTGGACCGCCTGGCGCCGGGCACGGTCGAGGTGCTGCGCACCCGCGTGCCCCAGGTCCACTACAACCGGCGCATCCGCCAGCCCGACGGCGCGGTGGCCACCACCTTCCGCTACCCGGACGGCACCGATCCCGCTCCGGAGCTGTCCCCCACCGACGACCGCTTGACGGCGCTGCGGTTCCGCGCCGCCGACTCCGGCGACGTGGGCGCCGTGCTCGTCCACTTCGGCTGCCACACGGTCACCGGTGACCGGCATGGCGACAGCACGTCGCTGCTCGTATCGTCGGACTTCGTTCACTACCTGAGAGGCGCGCTGGGCGATGAATACGGCTGCCCGGTGTTCTTCGCGCAGGCGGCGGCCGGCGACGTCGTACCAATGCGCCGCCTCGGCGAATCGCGGCGCTGGATCGGCGAGACCCTGGCGCACGCGGTGCTGCTGGGCGACCGGGCGTTTCGCCCCGTCGCCGCCGAGCGGGTGGACGTGACCTGGGACGAGCTTCGTGCACGGGTGCGCCACGACCTGACCGGCGATCCGGCTGCCCGGCTGCAGGCCGCCGCGGACCGGCTCCGGTCTGACTCCTCGGGACAGGAGGGGGCGGCGCGTGACGAGTACCTGGAAGCGCTGCACTTGGCCTACGCGGCGCGCCGGTGGCCGGAAAGCGCGTTCGCGGTCCGCATCCAGCAGGTACGGATCGGCGATCTGCCGCTGGTGGCCCTGCCCTTCGAGGTGCTGGCCGAGCTCGGCTTGCGCGTGGCCGATCGCTTCCCGGACGCCATGGTCATCTCCTACGCGAACGGCTACGAAGGCTACCTGCCGTTCCGGCACGATCTGGCCGCCGGCGGCTACGAGGCGCAGACCGGCTCGGCCCACTTCGAGCCCGGCACCGCCGAGCGGATTCTCGACGCGGTGCTGCGGGGCCTGGAGCGTCGCTGAGCGCCGCAGACCGGCACCTGGCCGCACGGCCGGCGTTCAGTCGTGGGCGGCGGGGGACAGCGACGCGAGGTCATCCGGCAGGTTTCCGTCGGCGTCGAAGGGGAGGGGCCGCGGGTCGGTGAGCACGTCCAGGTCGTCGCGGGAGCGCGCCTCGTCCCAGTAGGCGGCGGCGCACTCGACCTCGCCCAGGTCCAGGGTGTTGTGGATCCAGATCATCCTGGCGTCGGGCGGCTCGGTGAGACCGATCTCGGTCAGCACCACCTGCAGCAGCTCGGCGTCCGTCTCGAAGTCGATGGGCAGCATCGCGCCGGTGTAGTGGCCGCTGGTCAGGGCGTTGATGCGCGTGATGCGGAGGTCCGCCTTGTCGATCAGCCGCGTGCGGCAGAACTCGGCCAGGCCCATGCCCTCGGCGTTGCCGCCGCTCAGGTCGGCCAGGTCGCGCAGCGCGACGATCCGCACCTTCGGGTACTCGTCCGGCGCCGGCTCGTGGTCGAGGTACTTGCGGCCCGCGACGCTGACGTCGAACCCGGTGCCGGAGATGTTCTTGCCGATCTCGTCGATCAGCAGCACGTCAGCCCGGTCGAACGGCAGCCGCGCCGCCCACCGCTTCGACTGCACCAGCAGCTCCTCGTCTAAGTCCGCGAGTCGCGGCCCCATGGCGGCCGCCACGCGGGCGGTGCGGCCGTAGGCATTCTCGACGATGCCGACGCCGATGACCGAGCAGTGGGCGGTGACCACGCCGGTGACGCTGCGCAGGATCCGGTCGAAGCTGAAGTCCTGGATCGCGCGGTGGTAGATGCGGGCGCCGGCGTGCTTGCCCAGCCCGATCAGGAGCATTTTCGACAGCCCGCTTTCCACCCGGCCCGAGAACTGCGTGTGCGTCTTGATGCGGTTGCACGATGACGCCCTCCCGCCCTACGAGGCCGGGCCCTCCGGCGTGGGCCGGACCGGCATCGCGGCGGCTCCCCCGGCCTGCGACGAGCGCTCCGCGGCGTCCAGGATGGCGATCACCTCCACCGCGTCTTCCAGCGGCACCGGCATTGCGCCCCCGGCCAGGAACGGTACCAGCTCGTTGAGCATGACCGAGTAGATCCCGGCCTGGTCGACGGTGTACGGCACGACGTCCTTGCCGCTGCGCAGCACGCCGCCGTAGCCGCTGCCGACGAACAGCTCCACCACGCCGGTGCCGCCGTCCGGGTACTCGACGACCAGGATCGCGTCCTCGTCCCAGCGGTGGGTCGAGACCGTGATCGCCCCGCGGCCGATGGCGTGGACCAGCATCTCCACCGCGTGCACGCCGTACCAGACGATCGAGCTGCCGGCGGCCGCGCGGTTGATGGGTCCGAAGGTGGTCACGTGGCGCGGCGCCGGCAGAGCGGCGCACGCGTCCTGGAGCCCGGCAGCGAACCGCAGGGACGAGGCGGAACAGATGCGAAGGTCGTGCTCGGCCGCGAGACGGGCGATCTCCAGTCCGGCGGCGAGGTCCTGAGCGAGCGGCTTGTCGAGAAACAGCGGCACGCCGAGGCCGGCGCAGCGCCTCACGTACTCCAG
The DNA here is from genome assembly GCA_965208175.1 of Spirochaetia bacterium. GTDB lineage: Bacteria > Spirochaetota > Spirochaetia > SZUA-6 > Bin103 > CATQHW01. The sequence goes on from CBDBOG010000004.1 coordinate 1,189,965, forward strand.
GTGGAGGCCCGGGTCGTTGATCTCGATCAGCACCGCGTCGGCGCCGGCGACCGCCGTGTCGAAGTCCTCGGTGACCTCCACGCCCCAGCCCTCCAGCTCCCGCTGACGGCCGTCCAGGCCGGCGCGGTCCTGAAACGGGGTCTCGAAGCGCATGCAGCGGGTCACCGTGACGCCGGCGACGCGCTGCTCCGGGGGACAGTCGGGAGCCTGGAAGCGCCGCGTGAACTCGATCGTGTGGCTGGAATCCAGCCCGATGATGCCGATGCGAAGGTCGTGAGCCATGACGGCACACAGTCTACACCGAGGCGGCCCCCGGACGAGTCACAGCCTGCGCATCCGCCGCACGACATCGCCGAACGAATCCTGCGCGCACGTGTTCTGGTGCCGGGTGCGGCACGACAGATCTCGATGAACACGCGCCTGCCTGCGCCGGCGCGTTGTACCATCCGAGTATGGTGAAGGACGCAATCCGAACCGTGATCCTCAGTACTCGCGCTCGAACGGTTCTCACGGTGCTGATGCTCACGGCCGCGCTCGGCACTGCCCAGACCACGCAAGACAGTGCGGGGGAGCCGGAGCCGCCGCCATCCCCGACGCTGATTCAATTGGTCGACCCGCTGGACGAGCCGGAATTCTACTGCGTGGACGTGCCGGGCTTCCGGGCGAGTCTCAATCTGCAAGGCGCGCTGACCGCCCACACCTGCAAGCCCGGAGCGGACGACGAACTGTTCACCGTGGGCCATCCGTCGGCCGGGCACCTGTACATGCCGGCCTACGACCGATGCCTCGAAGCAGACGGCGCCGCGGACGGGGCGGAACTCTACCTCAAGGCATGTGCGGACGAACCGATGCAACGGTTCATGCTCACGGACGACGGTCAGCTTCGGCTGGACGCCGCAGAGGGAAGCGCGGCCGAAACGGCGTTCTGCCTGGCGGTCGAGCCCGGCGAGGGCCAACCGACCGGCGGCCCGAGCCATCTGCGCCGCGACCTGCTCCTCACCCGGTGCGCCGACGCCGACCCGAGCCTGACGCGGTGGACGTTCCCCGGCGTGCGGCCGCAGGCGCGACAGTAGCGTCCAGCGTCACGAAGGCCGGGTGCCCGGGCGTCCGCAGTCTTCGTCGACTGCATCGGCATCGATCCGGGCTCCGTGCCGCCGCACGAGGTCGATGATAGCGTCGGATCGAACGGCGTGGCTCGGCTCGAGTGCACAGCAGAAAGCCGTCCTGCCCTTATCGTCGCGAGCCTCCACGTCGGCGCCGCGTGCGAGCAGCAGCGCCGCCATCTCCTCCAGGCCCTCGTTGACCGCCACGTGCAGCAGGGTGCCGGACTCGCCGTTGAAGTGGCCCAGGTCGATGCGTTCATACAGCCGTCCGGGCTCACGGTCGAGCAGGCGGCCGAGCCGCTCCGTCAGGCCGCACTGCAGCAGGTGGCGTGGTTCGTAGCGAGCGCCGGCGGCGATCATCGCCTCGACGATGGCGGTCTTGCGGTGATCGGCAGCCGTACCCAGGGCGTCGAATCCGCGCTCCGTAACGTGATTGGGATCCGCGCCTTGGTCCAGGAGCAACCGGCACATGCGAAGATTGCCGGCCCAGGCCGCCGCACCCAGGGGCGTCTCGCCCACGGTGTTATCGGACCCGCCCATCGCATCGACCGGCGCCCCATGGCGGATCAGGAGGCGGGCGACCTCCAGGTGAGCGTCCGTCGTGCCGTCCTCGAGCGACCAGCCGCGTTCGTCGCTCGGAAGGGGAGTCGCTCACTCGCAGGTGTAAGCGCACACATTACACCACCTCCGCCCGAGAGTATTGCACTGCAGGGACGCAAGAAGGATCCGGGACCAGCCGTGCCGCCAAGCTTACGCACATGCGGCACCCCGTGCGTGACGTTGTCGGCAGCCGGTTGCCCGTCGCCGGCCGCAGTCATACGATCGCCACGGAGGTTCCGATGCCTGACGTGCGTCATCCCGCGCACACCTATACCGCGGTCGTCGAGCGCTGCCCCGACACCGGCTTCTACGTCGGCTACGTCCCCGGTTTTCCCGGCGCACACAGTCAGGGGGAAACGATCGAAGAGTTGTCCGAGAACCTCAAGGAAGTCATTTCCATGCTCCTCGACGACGGCGAGCCCGCGATGGAGGCCGAGTACGTCGGCACCAGGACCATCGTCGTAACGTGAGCGCGGCGTGCCGCCCGTACTCAAACCGCGCGAAGTGATAGCGATCCTCGCAGGGCTTGGGTTCGAGGAGGTGCGCCAACGCGGCTCGCACAAACAGTTCCGCCACGCCGACGGCCGTGGCACGACCGTGCCCGTTCACCGCGGCCGAGATGTCTCACCTGTTCTCCTCCGCCGCATCGCGCGCGACATCGGCATGACGGTCCAGCAGTTCGCCGACCGTCGCCGATAGCGCGCTCGGGCGGTTGCTCGGAGCCGGCCTCAGTCATACGATCGTCGCGGAGGTTCCGATGCCCACAACAGCCGTTGATACCGATACCGTCGTAGCGCAGCGCCCGGCGCTGCTCGGCGGTCCGCCTGCACTTGACCCGGCGACCGTCCCGGACGACCTGTTCACCTGGCCGATCATCACCGAGGAAGACGAGCAGGCCGTCCTGGAAGTGCTGAACTCCGGGCGCATGTCCGGCTTCGACGTCACCAAGCAGTTCGAGGCCGAGTTCGCCGAGTGGCAGGGCGTGGACTACGTGCTGGCCCACAACACCGGCACCGGCTCCATCCAGGCGGCGCTGTACGCCCTGGGCGTGCGCGCCGGCGACGAGGTGGTATGCCAGAGCACGACCTACTGGGCATCGTGCGGGCCGGCGCTGTCGCTCGGCGCCACGGTCCGCTTCGCCGACATCGACCCGGTCACGCTGTGCATCGACCCCGAGGACCTGGAGCGCCGCCTGACGCCGCGCACCAAGGTCGTGGTCGTCGTCCACTACTGCGGCCACCCGGCCGACATGGACGCGGTGCTGGCCATCACCGAGCCGCGCGGCATCGCCGTGATGGAGGACGTCTCACACGCCCACGGCGCCCTGTACCGGGGGCGCAAGGTCGGCACCTTCGGCGCCGTCGCGGCGATGTCGGTGATGAGCGGCAAGGCGCTGCCGGCCGGGGAGGGCGGCGTCATGGTGACCCAGGACCGCGGCATGTACGAGCGCGCCCTCGCCTGGGGCCACTACTCGCGGGGGCAACGCGAGCTCACCGATCCCGAGCTGGTGCGCAGCTCCGGCATCGCCTTGGGCGGCTACAAGTACCGGATGCAGCAGCTCAACGCCGCGATCGGGCGCGGTCAGCTCCGCCACTACGACGATCGCGAGCGCGAGATCCGGTCGGCCATGAACCGGTTCTGGGACCTGCTCGACGACTGTCCCGGCATCAGCGGCCACCGGGTCGACGAGGCTACCGGCAGCACCATGGGCGGCTGGTACAACCCGCACGGCCTGTACGCGGCCGAGGAACTGGGCGGACTGTCCCTGACCCGCTTCCTGGATGCCTTGGCGGCGGAGGGGGTAGGGCGCCTCGGGGTCGGCATCAACATGCCGCTACATCTGCACCCGCTGTTCCGCGACGTGGACGTGTACGGCCGCGGAGCCCCCACCAACGCGCAGGCGACCGACGACCTGCCCGTGGCGGAGGGCATCCACGCGCGCACCTTCCACGTTCCGTGGTTCAAGCACGACCGCGCGGAGGTGATCGAGCGCTACACCATGGCCTTCCGCAAGGTGATCGCCCACGCGGACGAGCTGCGCGCCGGGGACACGGGCAACCCGCCGGGCTTCGGCATGTGGCCCGGCCTGAAGCCAGCGACATGACCGCCGCATTCCGCGCCGAGCGCGAGGCTCTCAAGCGGCGGCGCCGCCGGATCATCCTCAACAACGACGGCAACGAACCGGTCTACCTGATCGAAGCCCCGACCGAGGAGGAGCTGCTCAAGTACCGCACCGGCCCGTTGGCCGGGTCGCAGGTGGATACCGTGTTCTATGCGACGTGGTGCTCGGGCTTCACGATGTTCACGCACCTGACCAAGGTCGGGCAGCTCTTCACCGTCGTAGGCGAGTGGTACAACCGCAACATGATGGCGGCGCTGGCGGAGGCCGGCATCGATCCGCTGTGCGTGATGAACGACTTCATCCACGAACAGGGCAGGGAGTTCTTCTGGTCGCTGCGCATGAACGACACGCACGACAGCCAGGGGGCCGATTACTCCGCCGAGATGTTCGCGGCCAACGACTTCAAGCAGGCCCACCCGGAGTACCTGCTGGCCACCCCGGAGACGCGCCCTCGGTACGGCGGCTGGTCGGCGGTCGACTTCGCGGAGCCGGAGGTGCGCGAGCTGACCTTCCGGTTCGTGGAGGAGGTCTGCCTCAACTACGACGTGGACGGGATCGAGCTCGACTTCTACCGGCACCCGGTCTTCTTTCGTGAGCCGGCCCGCGGCTTTCCCGCAGGCGGCGTGGAACGAGACCTGATGACCGACCTGGTGAGCCGCATCCGCCGCATGACCGAGGAGGTCGGCCAGCGCCGCGGCCGCCCGATCCTGGTGGCGGCGCGCCTGCCGGACTCGGTGCCCTACTGCCGGGCGATCGGTCTGGACCTCGAACGGTGGCTGGCCGATGATCTGCTGGACCTGCTGATCCCCGCCGGCTACCTCAAGCTCAACCCGTGGGAGACCTCCGTCGAGCTGGGACACCGCTACGGCGCCATGGTCTACCCGGCCCTTGACGAATCGCGCGTGCAGGAGCCGGGCACGGCCGACGTCAAGACCGGCACCTTCCTCACGGCGCGCGGCGGCGACGCCTCCTACCGGGCTCGTGCCGCCAACGTCTGGCGTGCCGGCGCCGACGGCGTGTACCTGTACAACTTCTTCAACCCGTCCAGCCCCATCCTGCGCCAGCTCGGCCAGATGGACACGATCCGGAGCGCCGAGCGGCGCTACTTCGTCAGCGTGCGCGGCGTGGCGCGGGTGGCCGGCGACGGCTTCCCGCACGAGAGCTACCTGCGCGTGCCGACCCTCACACCGCAGCACCCGCGGCAGCTCTTCCCGGGCCGGCCGGTCGCGGAATACCTGACCGTGGGCGAGGATCCGCGGGCGGAGCCGCAGGCAGGATCGGCGGCGCTGGAGTTGCGCATCTGGAATGCTGAGGTGGGCCAGGTGGATGCCGCGATCAACGGTCAGGCGCTTGCGTTGCAGTCAGGCGAGGGCGACCTGGCAACGGCCTCCGTCGCGCCGGACGCGATCATCCCGGGCGCGAACCGGATCGAGGTGACCCTGGACGCCGCCGCTCCCCGGCCGGCGCTGCTGGCCGACGCCCGGATCGTGCTGGCATAGAGCACCCGCCCGGCTGGGGCGCTCGGCTATCGCGGTCCGAACTGGCCCGTGAGCGGGTTTCGCCAAGCCGTTGCGGATCGCTTCATTCAGAGTCACCTTGAAGCTGCGCTGGGTGCGACGCATCTCTTCGCGGATCATCTGCTCGGCGTCGTCATCAAGCGTGACGGTGGTCCTCATAGGATGGCATCGTGATGTCATCCTTGCGTGCTGCCAAGACAGCGTATGGTCCATCGATCGGAAAAAAAGAGGAGCGGCCCTGCGGCCGCTCCCCCTGTGATCCATTAAGGATCGAGTCCGGATCGTGATCCAGTCGGATCAGTAGACCTTCCGTCCCTGGCGGAACTCGCTGACGATCGGCGCCTTTTCGAGCTCGGCGACGATGTCGGCGCCGCCGGCATCATTCCACGCCTGGACGTAGGCGTCCCACTCGGCGTCGACGTCGATCTGGCCGGTGATGCCCTTGTAAAAGAACTCGCTCCACATCGTGTTCAGCGTGGACTGGAAGCGCTGGCGCAGGTCTTCGTATTCGGTCTCGTTGAAGAAGTCGTCCCGATACGCGCGCGTGGTGTACACGTTCGCACCGCCGTCCACCAGGGCATAGGTGCTCTGGAACTCGGCCATGGGCTTGGGCTGAATGATGTGCAGCCGGTCCAACGGATAGAACACCGGGTAGCCGGAGATGCCGCCGTGCCCCTGACCTTCGGGGATGTCGCTCTCCGCGCGGTTGCGGGCGAACGACTGGTAGGGTTCGCCGTCCCAGTCGAAGTGCACGCCCTCCAGGCCGTTACGGAAGATGACCCATCCCTCCACAGTGCCGCTGTAGAAGTTCATCATCTCCAGCATCTTGATCAGCTTCGCGTCCGATACGTCGGCGTCGGCATAGAACTTGTAGCCGCCGACGCCGGCGATCGACTGATAGGCGCGGCCGCCGCGCTCTCCGCCGGGACCGATGATCGGCGGAATGCCGATCACCTCGGCGCCGGGCTGCCCCAGCTCTTCCTCGGGGACCATGTTGTTGGGAGTCCGGTACATGGCGTAGGTCTGGCCCGCGTTGGTGTAGGGCTCCGACTGCACGCCGTACAGGCCGGCCTGGCCCTTCTCCCAGTACTTATCGCGGTTCAGCGTGGGCAGCTCGCGGTCGATCAGCCCCTCGGCGAACCACGCGCCGAACGCCTTGATGAACTCCTTCATCCCCGGGTCGGTCTGGAAGTGATAGAGCGTGCCGTCCACCTCGCGATTGGTGCCGTCGCCCTTCAGGCCGAAGGCCCCGGTCCACTGGTTGAGGCACCAGGAGGTCAGGTTGCAGGCTCCCAGCGGGATCTCGACGGTGCCGGGCTGAACGTCGCGGTAGCCGCGCAGCAGGTCGCCCATCTCATCCCAGGTCATGTCGTACTCGTAGTAGTAGACCCGGCCGTACACGTCCAGGGAGACCTTGCCTTCGTCATAGCCGGGCAGCTCCAGCCCCGCCTCGGTGGCGTAGTCGTAGCGGAAGAACGGCAGGGTCAGGTTGCCGTCCGTGTTTCGCGAGATGCCGTTGAGCGCCAGCAGCTCGTCCGGGTTGTCCGGGTTCTCCCAGGTGTTCCACGCCAGCGGATAGTCGTCGTACAGCTTGGCGATGTTGGGGGCGTACTCGCGGATCCACTCCTTGGGAATGGCGCGGGTGACGCCGTCCTGGTAGAACTCGACGGGATTGCCCCACCAGTTGCCGAAGTCCGGCTGCTCGCCGGCGGCCAGCATGGCCTGGCGCCTCTCGCCGTCGTTCTCGAAAATGCCGTTGCTGGTGACCGTCACGCCGAAGCGTTCCTGCATGTCCTTGAAGCCGTAGGAGTCGGTATACCGGCTCATCCACGTCATCTCGGTCACGTCGGCCGCGGCTTCGTCCTGGCCTTCGGCCCACACGGCCGCTGGCGCCAGTAGCAGCGCTGCCGCGCAGGTCATGAACAGTACTCGTTTCATTGGTACCACCTTGAAGAGGATTGTCGTGCGCCCGAAGGCGCGGGCCGGCGGCAATGCGCCGACAACTCGGATTCGATACTACCCTTCGGGTCCATCCGCGAAAACCCGGGGCCCGACACTGAAAGCACGAGGGGAACGGCCTTGCGACCGCTCCCCTCGTCTTATCCGATGAGGATGAGTCCGGACGTTGATCCGGCTGGGTCTCAGTAGACCCACCGTCCCTGGCGGAACTCTTCGACGATCGGCGCCTTGCCGAGCTCGGCGACGATGTCGGCGCCGCCGGCATCGTTCCACGCCTGCACGTAGGCGTCCCACTCGGCGTCGACGTCGATCTGGCCGGTGATCCCCTTGTAGAAGAACTCGCTCCACATCGTGTTAAGCGTGGACATGAAGCGCTGGCGCAGATCCTCGAACTCGGTCTCGGTGCGGAAGTCGGCGCGGTGCGACCGGGTGGTGTACACGTTGACGCCGCCGTCCACCAGCGCGTAGCCGCTCTGGAAGTCTGCCAGCGGTCTGGGCGCGATGATCTTCAACCGGTCCAGGGTGTAGAACACCGGGTAGACCGACAGTCGGCCGTGGCCCGCGCCCTCGGGGAGCTCGCTCTCCGTCCGTTCGCGCGCGAACGACTCGAAGGGCTCGCCGTCCCAGTCGAAGTGGACGCCTTCCTGGCCATTGCGGAAGATGATCCAGCCCTCCATGGTGCCCATGTAGAAGTCGAGCATCTCCAGCATCTTGATCAGCTTGGCGTCGGACACCGAATCGCTGGCATAGAACTTGTAATTGCCGACGCCGGCGATCGCGGAATACGCGCGCCCTCCGCGCTCGCCGCCGGGACCGATGATCGGCGGGATGCCGACGACCTCGGCGCCGGGCTGCCCCAGCTCCTCGTCAGGAATCATGTTGTTGGGTGTGCGGTACATGGCATAGGTCTGGCCCGCGTTGGTATACGGCTCCGACTGCACGCCGTACAGGCCGGCCTGCCCCTTCTCCCAGTACTTGTCGCGGTTCAGGGTGGGGAGCTCGCGGTCGATCAGCCCCTCGCCGAACCACGCGCCGAACGCCTTGATGAACTCCTTCATCCCGGGGTCGGTATGGAAGTAGTAGAGTTGGCCGTCCACCTCGCGGTTGGTGCCGTCGCCGCGGATCCCGAACGCTCCAAGCCATTGGTTGAGGCACCAGTGGGTGAGGTTGCATGCGCCCAATGGGATCTCGACGGTTCCGGGCTGGACGTCGCGGAAGCCACGCAGCAGGTCACCCATCTCGTCCCAGGTCATGTCGTATTCGTAGTAATGGACACGGCCGTACACGTCCAGGGAAACCTTGCCATCGTCATAGCCGGGCATCTCCAACCCCACCTCGGTGGCGCGGTCGTAGCGGAAGAACGGCAGCATCAGGTTGCCGTCCGTGTTCAGTGAAATGCCGTTGATCGCCAGCAACTCGTCGGGATTATCGGGATTCTCCCACGTGTCCCACGCCAGCGGATAGTTGTCGTACATCTGGGAGAGGTTGGGCGCGTACTCGCGGATCCACTCCTTGGGTATGGCGCGCGTCACCCCGTCCTGATAGAACTCTACGGGATTGCCCCAGAAGTTGCCGAAGTCCGGCTGCTCGCCGGCGGCCAGCATGGCCTGGCGCTTCTCACCGTCGTTCTCGAAGATCTCGTTGCTGGTGACCGTCACGCCGAAGCGTTCCTGCATGTCCTTGTAGGCGTAGGAGTCGGCGTACTGACTCATCCACGTCATCTCGGTGACGTCGGCCGCCGCCTCGTCCTGGCCTTCGGCCCACAGGGCCATCGGCGCCAGCAGCAGCGCTGCGGCGCATGTCGCGAACAGTACTCGTTTCATTCGTACCACCTTGGGAGGTTCTTGTGCGCCATCCGGCGCGACCGGCGACAACGCGCCGGATTTCGAATCATCACGTCAGCCCTTCAGTCCGCCTACGAAAATGCCCTTGACGAAGTACCGCTGCAGGAACGGGTAGGCCAGTACGATCGGCCCGATGGTCAGCAGCATCACGGCCGCGCGCACCGCCTTGGTGGGCAGGATGATGCCCTGCTGGTCGGCCCAGTCCAGCATGTCGAACAGTTCGTCGGAGGTCAGCAGGAACATCATGCGCCGCAGGATGAGCTGGAGCACCAGCTTGGACTCGTCGTTGATGAACAGCAGGGCATGGAACCACTCGTTCCAGTGGAGGACCGCCGCCCACAGGGCGATCACCGCCAGCACCGGCTTGGACAGCGGCAACATCACGCGCGTCAGGATCTGCACGTAGTTGGCGCCGTCCATGAGCGCCGCCTCTTCGTAGGCGTCGTCGATGTTCATCAGGAAGTTGCGCATGATCAGGATGTAGAAGCCGTTGGCCATGGTGGGCAGGATCAGCGCCCAGCGCGAATTGAGCAGGCCCACGCCGCGGACTACCAGATACAGGGTGATGAAGCCGCCGGAGAAGAACAGGGTGATCAGGACGACGACGGTCATGAAGGTCCTGCCCGGCAGGCGCGTCTTCGACAGTGGATAGGCCGCGGCCACCGTGGCGACCAGGATCGCGGCGGTACCCAGGATCGTGCGGAAGATCGAGTTGCCGTACGCCGTTACCACGTCACCGTAGCTGGACAATGAGAACCGGTAGGTCGCAAAGCTCCACTCGCGGGTCCAGAGCTTCAGGCCGAGGTCGTTGGCCCACTCGTTGGGGGTGAACGACAGCACCAGCATGATCCAGAACGGCACCAGGATGGTGAACGCGAACAGCGCCATGACCAGCGTGTTCCCCAGATCAAAGGCGAATCCTCCGACGCCTCGCCGCGTGCCCGGCGCCTGGGCCACCTACCAGACCCCCTGGCCGGTCAGGCGACGGGCGAGCTTGTGGGCGCCGAGCAGCAGCAGCAACCCCAGCCCGCGCTGAAACAAACTCACGGCAGTCACGAAGTCGTACTGGTTGAGGCCGCCCTCACCGCCTATGCCGCGCCGGTACACGAACGTGTCTATGACGTCAGCCACTTCGTAGACCAGCGGGTTGTACAGGTTGAAGATCTGGTCGAAGCCTCCCTCCAGCAGGCGGCCGATGCGCAGGATCGCCAGAATGGTGATCACCGGCAACAGCGACGGCAGCGTGATGTGGATCGCCCGCTGCACGCGGTTGGCGCCGTCGACGGTGGACGACTCGTAGAGCTCGGGATCGATCGACGCCAGGGCGGCCAGATAGATCACCGACTGCCAGCCCATCTCCTTCCAGATCTCGGTGACGATGAGCATGGGCCGGAACAGGGAGCCGGTCTGGAGCACGTCGGGAGGCTCCTGGCCCAGCCATATCGCGATCTGGGCGAGCGGGCCGCTCTGCGGGGACAGGATCTCCCGCAGGATCGTGGCCAGGATGACCCACGACATGAAGTGGGGGAGGTAGGAGACGGTCTGCACCGTCTTCTTGAACGGCTGGCTGTTCAGCTCGTTGACCAGCAACGCAAGCAGGATCGGCGCCGGGAAGCCCCACAGCAGCTTGAGCGTGCTGATCACCACCGTATTGCGGATGATCCGCCATGCGTACGGGTTGCGAAAGAAGTCCTCGAAGTGCAGCAGGCCCACCCAGCGGCTGCCCCAGTAGCCGCGGCCGATGCGGAAGTCCTTGAAGGCGATGATGTTCCCGTAGATGGGGAAGTAATGGAATACGATGAAGATCGCCAGCGGCAGCAGGAACAGCAGGTAGAGCAGCCGCATCTGCTTGGCGCGTTGCCACGTTTCGGCGCGCAGGCGGCGGCGCAGGTCGCTCGGCAGCGCCCGCGATGAGGAAGCCGCGTCGGCGGGGGCTGCCTGCGATGAGACAGGGGCGTGGGGTTCAGCCATCGATCGGCCGCACTGTACGCGATGCGGGGCCGCTGCGGAAGTCCCGGAGCAGCGCTACTCCTCGCCGAGCTTCAGCGCCTCGTGCACGCGCAGCCGGCGCACCAGGGATTGGAAGAGCACGGCGCCGGCGGCCATGATGACGAGCGCCAGGACGTAGAAGCGCAGGTAGTCGCCGCGCAAGGCGACCACCCGGAAGGGCAGGATCTGCTCGGCGGCGGGGCCGGCAAGCTGCAGAAGCGGTACGTACAGCACCGCCGCAAGCTGCCCGATCGCCAGCCCGGCGATGATCGCGAAGCCGCCGGTCAGCAACTGCTCCAGCACCAGCATGCCGACCACCTGCCGCCGGTGCACGCCCAGGGCGCGCAGCAGGCCGAACTGCAGGGTGCGCTCGCGCAGCGCGAACACCAGGAACAGCACGTAGCCGGTCACGCTCACCAGCACGGCGGTGAGGAAGCCGAAGGTGAGCACGCCGTTGGTGCCCTGCAGGAGCGGGTCGTTCTTGGCCTCGATGGTGAGCTGCGACGCGTCCCGGATCTCCAGGACGCGCAGCTCCTGCTCCTCCACGGCGGTGTAGAGCGGGCCGCTCTGCGCGCCCGGCTCCAGGTCCATCCACAGCTCGTACGGCTCGGTGGCCATCTTCGCGAACACGTAGTCGAAGTTGGCCACGGCGAACGTGCGCGTGCGGCCCCGGCCGGCGGCGTTCGGGTCGAACGACGGCCAGTAGTCGACGAAGCCCAGCACGACCGCCTGGAGCGGCAACTGCCGCTTCCAGGTGAGGCGCACCAGGTCGCCGAGCCGCACGTTGCCCCGATCGCGAAGGTCGGCCGACAGCAGGATGCCGGTCGGGTGGTCGGAGAGGAGGTTCAGGTGGTGGTTGATGTGGGACGGCAGCAGGTCGCTGCGGAACCAGGTGACGCGGCCGAACTCGTGCGGGACCACGGCCATGACCTGCAGGGCCACGCGGGAGCTGCCGGGGACGATCATGCTGGCCGACGGGGCGCGGAACACGGTGGTGAGCTGATCGACCCCCGGCAGCTCCCGGAACGGCCCGAGCGGCGGCGCCCGGTACTGGACGGCCGGGGCAGCGCCCCCGGACGCTGCCGGGGCCGCCAGCGGATCGAGCAGGTCCGCCGTCTCCGGGGGCGCGTCGCTCTGAAACTCCGGCAGCACGGCGATGTCCGCGCCGACTTGGTAGGAGATGTCGTCTTCGGCGCTGCGGTTGATCGTGCGGGCGGTGGTGCTGGATGCCAGGCCCACGCCCAGGGTCAGGATCAGGAAGATCATGGCGAAGTACTCGCGGCCGCGCGAGCGGCTCACCTGCACCAGGCCCGCGTACACGGCCGGCGACCACCGGCGCCGTCCCAGGCGGAACGCCAGCCGCACCGCGATCGGAAACAGGCGCAGGGTCAGCAGGCCGGCGCCCAGGATGAACGCGGTCGACGCCAGGAACAGCAGCGGGTCGAGCGGCGCCGACTCGGCGGGGATCAGCTCCTGGATCGTGCGGCGCTGGCGGAACGAGACGAACGCGTAACCGGCCACGCCGAGCAGCACGAAGTCGAGCAGGTAGCGCTGCCACGGCAGCGAGCGCGGCGCGCGGGCGTGGCGGCTCTTCAGGCCCACGATCGACACGCCGGTGGTCCGCACCAGCGGCACCACCAGCGAGCCGACGAAGATCGCCACGCCCAGCAGCGCGAAGCCCAGCATGCGCCAGCTCAGCAGCAGCGGCAGCGCCGGGCGGGCGACGAAGTCCAGGAAACCGTTGGAGGCGCCGATCACCCGCACGATGAAAACCGCCAGCGGCAGCCCGAGCACCAGCCCGACCGCGCCGAGCAACAGCGCCTCGATCAGGTAGGCGGAGAGGATCTGCCGGCCGGCGGCGCCGCGGCTCTTGAGTACGGCGATCTCGTTTCGGTCGCCGTCGATGACCAACTGCGACAACATCGCCACGAACAGCAGCAGCAGCAGCGCCGATGGGATCTGCAGGAACGACAGGGTGCGCTCCAGCGTGGCCGCCCGCAGCAGGTAGGACTCCAGGAGCGGCGCGATGGCGAAGTTGAAGCTCACGCCGGCGGGCGCCGCCAGGCGCACGTAGTCCTGGTAGCGGCGCATCACGTGGGGCACGTCGCGGATCGTCAGTTCGTGGTAGTCGACCGCGTAGTGCCAGTAGGCGCGCGTCAGGTTGCGCGCCTCGGTGTCCAGGAAGTGGCGCTCGAACGTGGCGAAGTCGATCAGGTAGCTGGTGGACAGCCGGGAGAAACGGCCGAACCAGAACAGGTCCCGCGGATCGCTCTTGGTGAACACGCCCACGACCTTGATCCTGAGCCGCGGCACGTGGCCGAGCAGATCGTGGAGCTGGTAGGTGCGGCCGAGCTGCAGCTCCAGCTCCCGGAACGCCTCCGCGGTCACGATCGCCTCGTACACGTCGGTGCCGTCTCCGGCCGGGTCGCCCGGGGCCGGCTCGAACATGCGGCCGTGAGTCACCTCGACGTGCGCGTCCAGATCCTCGATCGCTTCCACGCGGGCGAACACCTTGGCCTCGCCGTCCCCAGAAGGCCGGATGTCGTACAGGTAGTCCATGCGCAACTGCCGCATCGCGGCGATCGTCGGCACCCGCAGGGACGGGACCAGGCGCTCGGTGAGCTCCCGGTCGATCTCGCGGACGTAGGGCGCGCGCTCGGCCTTGCGGCGCAGCGCGTACAGGTCGACTTCCAGGACGGCGGTGCCGGGATAGCGCCCGGTGCGCGCCTGCTGGCGCTCCAGGTCGCGGGTGAGCAGCCGCTGCAGCACCCCGTCGGCGTACATGGGCGTGGAGGCCAGCAGCGCCACGCTGAGCGTGGCCGCCGCCGCCAGCGCGATCGCCAGCCAGCCTCGCCCGCGGATGCGCCGTGCGATCAACGGTGCGCTCAGCGGAGCACCACCGTCTCGCCGACCGAGAGGCCGTCGACGATCTCCACCTCGGTCGACGTGGACAACCCCACCTCCACGGACCGCTCGATGCGCAGGTTGTCCTCCAGCACGAACACGAACCGGCGATTGACGTACGTCTGCACCGCGTCCGACGGCAGCACGATCACGTCCTCGCGCCGGTCGGTCACCATCGAGGCGGTGCCCGTCTGGCCGCGGGTCAGCGTGCCCGGCGGCGCGTCGACGCGGACCAGCACCACGTCGCGCATCTCCTCCGGCGCGTCGAGCGCCGCGTTGCGCGGGGTCATCACCACCTCGCCGGGATACGTGTCTCCGCGCAGGTTGATGGTGACCTCCCGGCCGAGCGAGAACTCGTCGTCGCGCTGCCCGCGGTAGGCGAACAGCAGGTTGCGCGGGTCGGCGACCTGGACCACGGTCTGCCGGGCGCCGATCGGCTCTCCCGGAAAGACGCGGGTGACGAACACCACCTCGCCGTCGATCGGCGAGCGCAGCGTGGACTTAGCAAGCTCCGTTTCAAGCTGATCCAGCGCCAGGCGCTCCAACTGCACGTCGAGCCTGGCCATCTCCTGCTGGAAGCGGTCTGCCGCGAGCGCCTCGGTCCGCTCCATCCCGAGCTCCGCGCGGCGCACGCGGATGCGCTGGCGTTCGACGTCGAGGCGCAGCGTGTCGGTGTCGAGCGTCGCCAGCACCTGGCCCGCCGTCACGTCGTCGCCCAGCCGCACGAGCACCTCCTTGAGCCGCCCGGAGCGTTCCCCGAACTGCAGCGCGATCTGGGTCGGATAGACGATGGCGCCGCCGACCACGACGCGGCGCTCGATGGTGTCCAGCTCCACGATCATGATGCGGTAGCTGATCTTCGGCGGCTCGACCAGCGGCGGCGCCAGGATCGCCTCCTCGCTGGGCAGCAGGAAGCAGCCGGCGGTCAGGGCCGCCGCCAGCAGCAGCGCCGTCGCGGGGCGTAGGCGCTGCAGGGATCGCATGACTCCGGCGGGCATCGGCCGGCATTATGCACCGAGCGGGTGCGACGTGGCGTGCTCGATCGACCCCGGTAGGCGCCGCCGGGGACTGGTCGTTTCGGGCGCCGATGCGGCGCCGTGTCAGGCGAGGGGATTCTCCCAGCGCACCTCCGGGAAGCGGCCGAACCCGAGGTCGCTGGAGCACACCACCAGACCGTGCTCCAGTGCCAGGGCGGCCAGATGGGCATCCGGTATCATCTCCGCCGGCATCGCATGGTCGTTCAGCAGCCGCCCCAGTACCTCCCGATGGCGGTCCGTGGGAGCCGGGATCCAGACAGGTTCGCAGTCCAGCCAGCGGCCGGCGTGGTCCCACGCCTCGCTTACGGCCAGGGGGGACTCGAACACGCGGGGATTGGAAACGATACGTACGAACGCCAGCAACGACGGCCACGGAAGGCCGACCCGCTCCACGCCGTTGAGCCGATCGTCAAGCCACCGGCGAGCCGCCGCGTGCTGCTCGAAGGTCTCCACCTGCGCGTACAGCAGCAGGTTGGCGTCGACCAGGATCACGAGTGGGCTTCTCCCTCGGCGATCGCCAGGACCCGCGGGATGTCATCGATGCTGTCGAGCCTGCAGCGTCCGAGCGACACGGGCCGGGTCCGATACGGCCGGCGTGGGCGCCGGGACGCGGACGCGTGCGCGAGCCCGGCGCGGAGCGTATCGTTGACGACTCTCTTGAAGCTCTCGCCGCGCTGGCTGCGGATCCGGGCGAGCTCCGCGGCTACGTCGTCATCGATCGTGATGGTCGTACGCATGACATCGTTACATAGTTCTATTGATGCATTGATGTCAATCGATAGATGCTTCGGGCATCGACCGGGCCGCCGCGCATGACCGCTGCCGAGGTTGCGCGCCACCTCTACGCTCCGCGACGTGCCTTGGCCGAGAGTGTTCCCGGCACCGAGTGTGCGGAGCTCGGTGGCGGCTTCCTGACGATCGACCGGTCATCGACCGCGGAGTATCCCTCGACCAACCGAAACCGGGCGGAGTTCATCGGCGTGAGCCGACCGGCGAGTCGCGGCGAGGTAGAGGAGATCGTCGAGCGATTCGCCGCTGCCGGAGTGAGGCGGTGGTTCTTTTGGCTGAGCCCGTGCCCGCAGATGGAAGAGATCCGGCAGTGGCTGCCCGAGCTGGGACTGCGGCCGTTCGACGGTCCGCGATACATCGCGCTGACTCGCTCCCCCGAAGCGGTTGCCCCGCATCGGACGGCGCTGCGCGTGCGCGCTCTGAAGGCGCCGGAGTTGCGCGCCCAGACGGGATTCCTCAACGAGCTCCATGGCGAGTTTGCCGGCGCCTACCTGGGAACGATCGGCCGTGACGACTGCCTTCACTACCTTGCTTTCGACGGTGACCGTCCGGTCGCCGCGTCCGGCCTCTGTGTCGTCGGCGCCGCCGCGTATCTGTTCCTGGCCGCGACGCGCGAGGCGGACCGGTCGCGCGGGGCGCAGAACGCGCTGATCGCGGCCCGAGTCCGCGTCGCGCACGCTCGCGGCTGCCGTATCGTGATGGTGGAGACCCTGAGCCTTCTGCGGCCGTCGCTCGCCAACCTGGTCCGCCAGGGGTTCCGGGAGTGCTACGACACGCAGGTCTTCGCGTGCGCCCCGGTAAGATAACCGGATGCTCGCGGTCGACGTCCGGCAGCTCACCAAGACCTACGTGGTCCCGGAACGGGAGGCCGGGCTGGGCGCCGCCGTGCACAGCGTGTTCCGGCGCCGCACCCGCGCCGTCGAGGCGGTGGCGGAGATCTCCTTCGCCCGGCAGCCGGGCGAGTTCGTCGGCTTCGTGGGTCCCAACGGAGCCGGCAAGACCACCACGCTGAAGATGCTCTCCGGGCTGCTGCATCCCACGGCAGGCCGGGCACAGGTGCTCGGCCACGTGCCGGCCCGGCGCGAGCGCGCCTTCCTGAGCCGCATCACGCTGGTGATGGGGCAGCGCAACCAGTTGCTCTGGGACATCCCCGTGATCGACTCCTTCGAGCGCAACCGGGTCGTCTACCGGGTGCCGGCCGCCGAATACCGCCGGACCCTGGACGAGCTCACCGGCCTGCTCGACCTGGGGCCGCTGCTGGAGCGGCCGGTGCGCAATCTGTCCCTCGGCGAGAGGATGAAGTGCGAGATCGCGGTGGCGCTCCTGCACCGGCCGCGGGTGCTGTTCCTGGACGAGCCCACCATCGGCTTGGACGTGACCATGCAGCGCCGCATCCGCGCCTTTCTGGCCGAGTACAACCGCGCGCACCACACCACCGTGCTCCTGACCAGCCACTACATGGCGGACGTCGAGGCGCTCTGCAGCCGCATCGTCATGATCGACCACGGCCGCATCCTGTTCGACGGCGCGCTGCAGGAGTTGGTCCGCCGCTTCTCCCCGCACAAGACCATCGTGGTGGAGCTGGACCGCGACGTCGCCGACCTGTCGGGTTACGGCGAGGTGGTCGCCTCCGAGGGCAGCCGCCACACGCTGCTGGTGCCCAAGGCCGACACGCCGCAGGTCACGGCGCGGCTGCTGGGGGACCTGCCGGTCAGCGACCTGACGGTCGAGGATCCGCCGATCGAGGACGTTATCGAGCAGGTATTCGCCGGCGCCCTGGCCGGTGCCGAAATGCCGCAGCCCCGCGACCGCGACTGAGACGATGCTCCGCGTCTACTGGGTCTACCTGAAGACGACGCTTGCGCTGCAGCTCCAATACCGGGTCGAGCTGGCGATCTGGATGCTGAACCGTATCGTCGAGCCGACGGTCTACCTGGTGGTGTGGCGGACCGTGGCCGCGGCGCGCGGCGGGGTCGGCGGCTACGACGCGGCGGATTTCGCCGCCTACTTCATCACCCTGATGGTCGTGAACCAGCTCACCTTCACGTGGATCATCCACGAGTTCGAGTGGCGCATTCGTTCCGGCGAGCTGTCGTCGATGCTGCTCAAACCGGTCCATCCCATCCACGGCGACATCGCCGACAACCTCGGGTACAAGGTGCTCACGCTGGTGATCCTGGTGCCGGCGGCCGTCCTGCTGTCGGTGCTGTTCGGGCCGGCTTTCCAGTTCCGTGCCGCGACGCTCGCCCCGGCGGCGGCAGCCCTGGTGGTTGCCTACCTCATCCGCTTCTTCTTCGACTGGGGGTTCGCCCTCAGTGCGTTCTGGACCACGCGCACGGCCGCGATCAACCAGATCTACTTCCTGCTGCTGTTGTTCTGCTCCGGGCGGCTGGCGCCGCTGGAGCTGTTTCCGGGCTGGCTGGAGCGGATCACCTGGTACCTGCCGTTCCGGTGGGCGGTGTGGTTCCCGGTGGAGCTGGCGCTGGGACGGCTGAGTCCGGACGTGGTCGCCGCCGGCTTCCGCATGCAGGCGCTGTGGCTGGTGCTGGGGCTGCTGCTGCTCCGCATCATGTGGCGGCTGGGAATCCGCAAGTACGCGGCGGTGGGGTCCTGAGCGTGCACCGGCTGCGGGTGGCATGGACCTTCCTCCGGTGCGCCGGTCAAAACCGGCGAGGTGTAGTGAATGAAAGAGTCATACGTACGAAGGGTTAGCGACCCACGACGGCCCCGAGTCATGCGTGGCAGCCCGCGAGGGCGAAACGAAGCGTTGACAGGGGTACGCGCGGGCTGGGTATTGAGCCGCGAAAGAGAGTCACTTCGGGGTGCCGACGCCGTTGGAGGAGGCGGAAGGCAACACCCGGGACGCCGCCAGCGCGAGGCGTCACGGGACCCTGCGCGGTCCGAGACCCCGAGCACGTGCGGAAACACCTCGCACGGGAACCGGGAGATCCCATCCTCTCCTGTGGCGGATGGCGCCGCAGGACGTGTCGGAAAGTCCAAGGACACACCCCGATGATGTACGGGGATGGGAAGTCGGACAGGTCCATAGTACCAGCGAAGCCCGCGAACAAGGACGGGGGCGGTGGACAGCGTGGCTATGGCGGACCCTACACGGGCACGAAGGTGGAAACGCCGGAGACAGCCAAGGGGACGCCTACGGTCGCGTCGGACGCCGTTGCCCCAACCGCGGAGCGGGTGGAGGGAAGGGGCCTGACCAAGGGGAATCCGCGCCAGCAAAACGCGCCCCGGACACAGCGCCGGGACGGCGCGCCCAGTGCGCTTGCGCGGATACGTCAAGCAGCGCGACAGGATAGGACGCTGCGGTTCACCGCGCTGCTGCACCACGTCTACGAACCGACGAGGCTCCGGGAGGCGTACTTCAGCCTCAAGCGGGACGCCGCACCCGGAGTGGATCGGGTGACGTGGCAGCAGTACGGCAGGGAGCTGGAGGCCAACCTCGGTGACCTGTCGGCCCGCTTGCAGCGGGGAGCGTACCGAGCGAAGGCGGTGCTCAGGGTGTTCATACCGAAGGGCGACGGGCGGCAACGGCCGCTCGGCGTGACGGCGCTGGAGGACAAGATCGTCCAGCGTGCGACTACGGAGGTGTTGAACGCGATCTACGAGACCGACTTTCTCGGGTTCAGCTACGGGTTTCGACCGGGACGCAGCGCACACGATGCGCTGGACGCCGTGTACACGGGCCTGCTGACCAGAAAGGTGAACTGGGTGCTCGACGTGGACATCCGTGGATTCTTCGATGCCATCGACCACGGGTGGCTGGTGAAGTTCGTCGAGCACCGAATCGGGGACCGGCGCGTCGTGCGGCTCATCCAGAAGTGGCTGAACGCCGGCGTGCTGCAGGACGGGACGCGGACGCGCAGTGAGCAGGGGACGCCGCAAGGAGGCAGCGCATCGCCGTTGCTGGCGAACGTCTACCTGCACTACGCGTTCGACCTGTGGGTCCAGCAGTGGCGGCGGACGCAGGCGCGCGGCGACGTGGTCGTCGTGCGCTACGCAGACGACATCGTCGCTGGATTCCAACACCGGTCGGATGCCGAGCGGTTCCGGGCGGAGCTGGCCGAACGGTTCAGCTCGTTTGCCTTGGAGGTGCACCCGGTCAAGACGCGCCTGATCGAGTTCGGGCCGTTTGCGGCCGAGAACCGCAGGCGAGGAGGGCAGGGCAAGCCGGAAACGTTCGACTTTCTCGGGTTCACGCATATCTGCGGGACGAAGAGAAGCAACGGACGGTTCACGGTGCTCAGGCAGACGATGGGTGAGCGGTTGCAGGCGAAACTGGGGCAGGTGAAAGCCGAGCTTCGGGGCCGCCTGCACGATCCGGTTCCGGAGGTGGGACGGTGGCTGCGCTCGGTGGTGGGCGGGCATCTGCGTTACTACGGAGTGCCCATGAACTCGCCGGCGCTGGCCCTGTTCCGCTATCGGGTGGCATGGCTGTGGTACCGCTCGCTGCGGCGCCGCAGTCAGAAAACCCGACTCACCTGGGAGCGCATGCAGCGCCTTGTCGCTTGCTGGCTCCCTGCGGCCCACGTGTACCATCCCTATCCCTTACGGCGGCTTGGCGTCATACCCGAGGTAGGAGCCCGGTGCGGTAGTCCCGCACGCCGGGATCTGTGGAGGGGGTGATCAGCAATGTTCATTCCTACTCCGAAGATCGGCCTGCTGAACGAGCTGGCGTATCGCGCGAACCTGTACCTGCAGGTCCTGCAGTCCGGCGTGGCGGTGTTGGGGGCGATCGGCGGCCTGATGGTGGTGTTCGGCCATACCGACACGCTGCGGGGCTGGGGCCCGGACGAGGTGCTGGCCGTGCTTGGCGTGTATCTGCTGATGGGCGCGGCGATGGGCGGCGTGATCGAGCCGAGCATGCAGAAGCTGATGGAGGACGTGCGCGAGGGCACCCTGGACTACACCCTGACCAAGCCGGAGGAGGCGCAGTTCCTGGTCAGTGTGGCCGAGATCCGGGTATGGAAGCTGGTCGACGCGGCGCTGGGGCTGGCCGTGCTGGGGGTGGCGCTGGCGCGCCGCGGCGCGGCGGTGGGGCCCGGCGACGTGGCGCTGTTCGCGCTGATGCTGCTGGCCGGCGGCGCGATCGTCTACAGCTTCCTGCTGGCGATGGCGGCCGTGTCGTTCTGGTTCGTGCGCATCGACAACATCCTGGTGATCTTCAGCGATCTGTATCAGGCGGCGCGCTGGCCGATCGGCATCTACCCCGGCTGGCTGCGCATGCTGCTCACCTTCGTGGTGCCGGTGGCGATCGCCATCACGGTGCCGGCCGAGGCGCTGGTCGGCCGGCTGACCGGCAGCCGCGTGCTGCTGGCATGGGGCGTGGCGGCCGGCGCCCTGGCCGCGGCGCGGTTCGTCTGGACGCGCGGGCTGCGCCACTACTCGGGGGCGTCGGCATGAGCCAGGGCGGCAGCCGACCTCGCTGTGCCGTGCGTCAGTTCCGACGTGCGAGCGTGATGATCTCCGGGCTCGCGTCCAGGACCCGACTCCGGTCCCAGTCGCCGAACTGCTCCTCGATCACGAAGCCGGCCTCGTGGAGGAACGCCCAGAGCGTGTCCCGATCGAGGAACCGCAGGGTGCCGTAGCTTTGCTCCTGCCGGGCCCAGCCGGCACTGGTATAGGTGGTCGTGAAACGGACGATATCGCCTGAGACTGGTGGTTCGACCTCTTTCTCGAGGCGCACGGCTTCGCCATCAGCGCCTGTGAAATCGACTCCGTGCTCGGGAGTCCACCGTTCCCAAGCCCGAGCGAGAGGGTTGCGGGTCTCGAACGCGAACACACCGTCGACGGCGAGTGCGGCATGGATCGAGGCGAGCGAGGCACGGATCAGGTCATCCTCGACCAACTGCTGAAACGCATGCCCGGTCATCACGGCCAGGTCGAACTCCCGCTCCCATGCGACCGTCGTCAGGTCGCCGGGGGCCCACTCGATATCGGAGCGCGTCCGCGCCACGTCGAGCATCCCCCGGCCGGGGTCGAGTCCGACCAACCGCCCCGTGTGCCCCTTCTCACACGCCCAATGCAGCAGCGCACCCGTACCGCAGCCGATGTCGAGCACGGCCTTCGCGGACATCACCAGCGGCAGGTAGAAGCGAAAGTCGGCCCCGACTCTCCCGCCCGCAGTACGGGTCGTACAGAGCAGCCAGATGCGGCTCCGAGAACTTCCGTTCGACCACAGCGCATTCTACGCGTCCCGCGGGCGCTGCGCGCAGAAAAAACCGAGGATTCTTGCCGCAGGGTCTTGACGGGGTTTCGCTCCTGCGAGGTGGCCGGCCAGCGCACGGACGCGCCCCTTCCGGCCTCCCGGAAGCTCGGATGCCCATTCGGCCGCCCGGCATCCCCGTCAGCGCCCGCTGATCGCGAATCGCCTGCCCGTCCTGGACTGACCAAGAAGGTTCATTTAGCAACCGGTAGTATATTTATATCATGAAGATCGCCACTCCTGATAGCGCCGCCCTCCCCGTCATCACCTCCACCATCGGCGTGCTCTCCGACCGCGCGCTTCTGCGTCAGACCAGCGCGCTTGTCCGCCACGAACGCCACCTGCAGGGCGCCATCATCGACCACCTGGCCGAGATCGAGGCCCGCCGGCTCTTTCTGCGGCGAGGCTGCTCCAGCCTGTTCGACTACGCGGTGCGCGAGCTCGGCTACAGCGACGCTGCCGCGCGACGGCTCGCTGACGCTGAGCGCCGCCGCCGAGCTGCAGTGGGCGTTCGACCGGCAGCGGAGGCGCGGGGCGATCGCCGGCATCGCGTCGATCGCGCTGACTGGGGTCGTGGCGCAAAGGGCCGACGCGCCGGGCTCATCGCCCGCGGAGGCTCCGGCGGCGGACTCGGCACCGGCCGCCGGTGCGGTGGGGTCAGCCCCGGCCGAGATCGCGCCGGCGCTCGGGGACGGTGCCGTGGGGGCAGTGTCGGCCGACGATCCGGTGGCGTATGCCGGGCCGACGGCAACGCCGAGCCACTCCGAGCCTGCTCCGCCGTTGGTGCTCGATGCGGCAGGAAGGCGGAAGCTGGTCGAGGAGGCGTCCGGCAAGAGCGCGCGCCAGGTCCGCCGGATGCTGGCCGACCTGGACCCGGAATTGGCACCGCCGGCCGACCGCGTGCGCCCGCTCGGCGACGGGCGCTACGAGTTGAAGGCCGTCATCGACGCTGACTGCCAGCAGGGATTGGAGCACCTGCGGGGGTTGCTCTCGCACGTGGACCCACGCATGAGCATGGGGCAGCTCGTCGGCCGCATCGTGCAGGAGGCGCTCGACCGCCACGACCCGAGCCGGCCGCCGCGCCGGGCGCGCGCCGGAAGCCAAGCGGCACAGGGCGAATCCGGGCCCGCTCCGGCAGCGAAGGAGCAGGCCGCGCTGGAACCCGGTCACGCCGTGACGGTGCAGGACGCGGCGATTCCCGCCGACACGACTCCGACGCCGGAGCGGATGCCGCATCCGACGCCGACCTCCGCGCCCGCGCCGACCCGGCAGGAAGCGACGGACCGCCGAGCCGCTGCCAAGACGAAGCCGGCACGCGCCGCCACTTCGACGGCGAAGCCGTGCGCTTCGCGCCGCGCGATTCCGGCGGCGGTGAAGGACTACGCTTCACACTGCACCTCTTGCCGTGCCGTCGACGTGACCTCGGGGAAACGTCGACGTTTGGAGAGCTTGCGGCCGCGCATCTTGACGGGTGGGTCGTCGCCGGGATGCTCGTAGAGGAAGTCGTTATTGTCGTTGCAGGCATGGGCTCGCAGCAGGCCGTGACGGCGCCAGATGTTGGCCGTCTGCACGGTGATGCCGAGCAGATCGGCTATCTGGCGCGACGTCAGCAGACCGGCCTCACGGAGCCGATCGTAGCGGCTCTTGAGCCCATAGGCACGCCCCAGATCGGACACCCTGTGACTATGAAAGCGCTTGCCGTCTCCTGATAGATGCCCTCGCTCGTTGAGGATGTCGGCGATCTGCGCGTCGGTATGGTGCTCACGCAACGCGTCGATCTGTGCCACCACTTCAGGCGGTGTCTGGCGAATCTGCCACACCGGCGGCGCCAGCGGCAGGCTCAGCGACCGGGTCGCACCGCCGCGGAAGCGGATGCCCACCATGATCTGTTCCCCCCTGGTCAGGGTGACGTCCTCGATCAGCAGCCGCACCATGCGCTTGCGCTCGCGGTGCGGGGTCTTGGGGTCGTTCCACAACCGCGGAACGTCGGCCGCCAGAGCGAAGATCCGCTCTCGTTGCTCTGCGCCGAGCTGCCGATGATCCTCCTGTCGGCGTCGATGGAGTTCTTCCTGCGCGTGCTGCAGGCCACGCAGCTTCTCGTTCCACTCCGCTTCCAGCACATCGGCGACCAGGCGGTTGCCGGGATCGACGTGCATGAACCGCCGTCGCGCCACGTCGGCTTCGTAGCGCGCCCGCTCGACCTGCTGTTGGCGCAGCACGTCGGCTTCGTGAATGCGTGCGTCCAGCTCGGCCTGGACTTGGAGGGCCACCTCGAGGCTCACCGGCGACACCGTCTGCAGCAGCAACTCTCCGATGGCCCGATCGATCCCGGTGCCCGTGATGATCTGACACCTGCGGCTGGCGGTATCGTTGCCCTCGTACTGGCAGACGTATTCGGTGCTCTGCCGGCCGCTGCCACTGCGATAGCGCACCGTCATCCGCCGACCACATACCCCGCAGATCACCAAGCCCTGCAGCAACGCGGCTCCCTCCCGCGGCGGGCTCTGGCGTCGTTCGGCGCCATGCGCCTGGGCGTTGGCACGCAATTGCCTCAGGTTCGCCTCGTACTGCTCGGCGCTGATGTAGCCCGGATGCGCGTCGGGCAACCGCACCGTCCACTGCTCGCGCGGCAGCTTGCGGAACTCCATGGCTCCACCGACCAGTTTGCGACGCCGGGTGCGCCCGAAGCAGTAGATGCCGGCGTAGCGGGGATTGTGCAGCACGCGCAGCACCCGCCACAGCCGTAGCGGCTCCCAGACCACCTCCCCCTGGTGGGGTCCGTTGCGGGGGCGGCGCGGGAAGCGCAGATCCTGCTCGCGGAAGTGCTTGACCGTCGCCGAAGCCGACCCCGTGCGGCTAAAGGTGGCAAACAGATGCTCCAAGCTGCCCCGCACCTGCGCATCGGGATCCAGCCCCACGGCGCCGCCCTCCTCGTAGACCAGTCCCACCGGCAGCGATAGGCGCAGCGCGCCCCGGCGCGCGGCATTCAGCACGCCGCCGCGCAGCCGCGCGCGCAGCACGTGCAACTCCGCCTCGCTCATCGTGCCTTTCAGCCCGAGCAGCAGCCGGTCGTTGAAATCGGCCGGGTTGTACAGCCCGTCCTCGTCCAGGATCAGCGTGTCGGTGAGCGCACAGATCTCCAGCAGTCGGTGCCAGTCACTGGAGTTGCGCGCCAGCCGCGAGACCTCCAGCCCCAGCACGATGCCAGCTTTGCCGGTGCCGACCTCGCCCACCAGCCTCTGGAACCCGGCGCGCTCGGCACCCGAAGCTCCCGACTGTCCCAGGTCCGAGTCGATCACGGTCACCCGCTCGGACGGCCAGCCCAGCGCCACCGCCCGATCGCGCAACGCGTACTGCCGCATCGTGCTCTCGGTGTTTTCGAACACTTGGCGCACCGTCGATTGACGGATGTACAGGTACGCGTCGCGGCGCAGGTGGCCGTCGTTGACCTTCTGATGGGCCAGTGCATTCACGCCGATGCCTCCTGGAGGTGGCCCAGCGCCATGGCGCTGAGCACCTGTACGACCGGCACGCAGGCCGCCTCGGGCAGCGTGACCGCGCTTGCCGGCGCCTGCGAGCGCAGCGGCCGTGGCGCCGGCAGCTTCGCGCACAGCTGCATCCACGCGGCCAGCCCGTGCTGGACCACCACCGCCATGCCGTCCCGACTGGCCATCACCTGACGATTCGTACCGGCTTCGCGCAACTGCTCGTAGCGCGCCTCGTGCGCGGCGGCCTGCTGCGGGAGCGCGACGGTACTCATGACCGCCCCCCTTTTTCCTGTCGCGCCAAGGCGCGCTGGACGCTGCGCGGATGCACCGAGATGCCGAATCGTTGCCGCACCAATTCGGCCAAGGCGTCCGCGTTCATCCGCGGCTGCTGCGCCAGGGTCTGCTGCACGACCTCCATGACCGCCTCCGAGAGTTTGTGGGCGTGGCGTGGTCCACGTTTCTTGGGTACCAGTGCGGCCAAGCCACCGGCCTCGTAGGCGGCCCGCGCCTGGTAGAACGAGGGGCGTGAGAGCCCGAAGCTGGCCGCGCTGCGGCTGACGGTGTAGCCGTCCACGCGCACGCGGCGCAGCATCTCGTACTTGACCTGCAGCAGGTCGCGGGGGTCGAAGAAGGCGCTGTCGATGAACTGTTCGTCGGCGACCTGATGCGGGCGCGGATGCAGGCAGCCGCTGCGGCGCAGGGCGATGGCTTTGGCATCGTTTGGGTGATGTGGCATGAAAGGCTCCTCCCAGAGTGTTAGAACAACTATGCCGCAATTCGGATGCGGGTCAAGAGGGGTGCCAGAGTGAACAGGAGATTTTATAACGAATAAACGAGCTTCTACGTGCATAAGATCTGGCGTCAGCGGCAAAATGGTCTTTACACTCATGGCGGAATTGTCTTTACACACAACCCTCATCTCTCTCCTGCTGACGCCGTTCATCGAACGACCCCACCAGTGCCGCAAGCCTTAGCAGATCATCCACCCGAAACGGCGATCGACCCGCCGAGATCGCCACATACGGGTCGTCAGCCGCCGCGTTCGTCCAGCGTGCCGGCAGCGATCGCGACTCCTGGTCACCATCGCGGTAGAACACCCGATCCTCGGCCCAACACCGACTGGACTCCAGGAGCTCGAACTCACGTCCGAACAGGGGGTGGAACGGATGGGTCACCTGGAACGTTCGCCGCTCAGCCGGGGTATCATGTGCATTTGAAGACCGACTCCAAGCGACAGGTCTGGCAGCGGGACGGGGGCCGCTGCAGCTACGTCGATCGGCGGACCGGGCGCCGCTGCAACTCACGACATCTGATCGAGATAGACCACATCGTGCCGTATGCGTTTGGCGGCGGGGCCGATCCCGCGAATCTCCGATTGTAATGCGGAGTCCGGGATAATGCGGAGTCACGTAGCCGAAGGTCCGATCTGGCAAGGATTTGAGGCGCGAATCGCTCCGCATTATCCCGGCGCCAGGAGCGAGGCGATCAGCTCGTCGGGAGGCTTGAATCGCCCGCGGCGCAGCTCCGGCGGCAGCACCGCTTCGACGGCCTGCAGCTTCTCGGTGGGATCCACGCGCAGGTAGACCTCGGTGGTGCGCACGTCGGCGTGCCCCAGCCACAGCGCCACCTTGCGGATGTCTGCGGTAGCCTGAAGCATGGTGAGCGCGCAGCTATGGCGGAGCTGGTGGGGCGAGATCGAACGTCCCGCCAGCGCGGGGCAGACGGTCACGGCTGCCCGCACGTGCTTGTGCAGGACGTACTCGAATCCGGCGCGGCTCATGGGCCTGTCGGTGGCGTTCAGGAACAGCTCCGGCGCTGAGTGCTCGCCGCGGACGGCGAGCCAGGCCCGCAGGTCGGCGGCGGTTTGTTTCCACAGCGGCAGACAGCGCTCACGGCGGCCCTTGCCGTGGACGCGAAGACTCGCGGTTCCCCGCAGCGACAGATCTGCCACCTGCGCGCTCACCAGCTCGGACACGCGCAGAGCGGCAGCGAAGCACAGATGGAGCATGGCGCGGTCGCGGATGCCGATCCGGGTGGTGATATCCGCGGCGTCCAGAATCGCGTTGATCTCTTCGATGCTCAGGTGGCGAACGAGCGGCTGATCATGGCGCTTGGCGGGGATGGCGAGGATCTGCCTGGCTTGCTCCAGCGCGGCCGGGTGACGGAACTCGACGTAGCGCATGAAGGACTTCACGGCTGCCAGTCGGACGTTGCGGCTGGCCGGGCTGCCACCACGATCCACCTCGAAATGGGTCAGGAAAGCCACGACGAGCGGGGCGTCGAGGTGTTCAAGATGAAGCGCCGACGGTCTGATGCCGAGCCGTTCGGCGGCGAAAGTGAACAACAGGCGGAACGCATAGGCGTAGCTCTCGCAGGTATGCGGGCTGAAGCCGCGCTCCACGGGGAGGTAGGTGCGCAGGAACTCGCAGATCAACGGTGCGATGGGAGTCATGTCAGCCTCCCGGCAACCAGACTCTCGCCCGCCGCGGCGATGTCAGCCATCAAATCCGGGGTCGCCTCCAGGTACCAGTAGGTGTGGACGACGCTGGAGTGGCCGAGATAGGTGGACAGCGCCACCATGTGGCGCGCCACCGATTCGCGCCGAACCGCACAGCGTTGCAGGGATCTGGTGGCGAAGGTGTGGCGCAAATCGACCAGTCGCGGTCGGCGCTGCCGATCAGGTGCGATGCCGGCGAGCCGGACCACTCGCTGGAAGGTGGTGCTGGCCGTCGGCGTCGGGATGCGCCGGTGGTTCGCCGACACGAACAGATGGTCGTCGGCGATGGCGACACGCTGGCGCTCGTGCAGGTACGCCGTCAGTGCCTCGACCGTGCTCGCATGCAGCGGCACCAGGCGGCTCTTGGCGAACTTGGTCTGGCGGATGCGCAGCACCGCGTTGGGGAGCAGGTCGTCGAAGCGCAGGTCCAGCGCCTCGGAGACCCGCAGGCCGGTGGCCGCGATGAGCCCGATCAGCGTCGCATACCCGGTCGGTCGCAGCGCGTAGGAGCGCCGCAGACGGTGCGCCGCGCCCAGCAGTTGGGCGATCTGGTCAGGGGTGTAGATGTAGGGAGGCTGTCGGACCACCCGGACGTGGAACAAGCGCTCCGGGGGCACCTCGTGGGCCGCCTCCTCGGCGTGCAGGAAGCGGGCCAGCAGCACGACGTCGTGAAGTCGAACGTGGCGCGCGTGCGGTGAGGACGCCTGTGCTGCCCACTGCACGGCGGTGGCGGCGCGGATCTGGGTGTCCCCCTGATGCGTGGCGAACCGTGCGAACGCCTGCAGATTGCGCTCGGTGTTACGCAGCTTGAACCCGAGCGTTCGCCGCAGTGCCAGATAGCGCTCTACGTGGCCGCTCAGCATGATCGCACCCCCGGCCACGGCTGGGCGATTTCGCCCAGCAGGTCGAAGTCGACCTTGGCGTAGTGGGCGGTCGTCCTCGGCGAGCGGTGCCTCAGGACGGTGGCCACGCCGTCCAGCGACACCCCCGTGCGCAGCATGGCGGTGGCCGCCGAATGGCGCAGCAGGTGCGCGCCGTGGTTGGGCGCCTTGATTGCTGCCCGACGAAGAGCTGCACCCACGACATCGGACACGGCCTGTCGAGTCATCGGGCGCCGTGGCGCCAGCACCGAGATGAACACCTGTGGGACCGCCAACGGCGGGCGCCCGCGGCGCAGGTAGGTGAGGATGGCCTCGCCGACCTGCTGCGGGAGCGGCAGCCACTGGTGGCTGCGGCCCTTGCCGCAGACGGCGATGCGCCCGTTGTGCCAGTCGATGGCGTCGAAGCTCAGCTCGGCGACCTCGCTGGCGCGCAGCCCCAGGCGGGCCAGCAGGAGGATGACCGCCCGCTCTCTGAGCCCGGCCTCATCCTCGTGGCCGCACGAGTCGATGAGCTTCTGCAGATCCTCAGGTTCAAGGAACCGAGGCGTGGCCGCCAGTTGGTAGGACGCGAAGCGCGGCACCGCGTACCGCAGGCCGTCGCAGCACTGCCCGGTGGCGGCGAGGAACCGCAGGAAGGAGCAGGTGGCCGTCGCGATCAGCTGAGCCGTCTTGACCCTGTGACCGTCAGACCGCGCGATCACGAAGCCGCGAACCGCAGCGGCGCTGTAGTGCGCCGGAACCACTCCCAGAGCCTCGACGAAATCGGCTGCGTAGCGCTCGTAGCGTTCCATGGTGCTGGGTGTCACGCCCCGGTGTTGCAGCATCCACGTCCGAAACTGCTTCAGCAGTGGCCAGCGCTCGCTCGGCGTCAGTGGCTGCTGA
Source organism: Spirochaetia bacterium (assembly GCA_965208175.1). Taxonomy (GTDB): domain Bacteria; phylum Spirochaetota; class Spirochaetia; order SZUA-6; family Bin103; genus CATQHW01. The sequence goes on from CBDBOG010000004.1 coordinate 1,219,797, forward strand.
GCGACCGCCACGACACCTCGCTCCCTCAGGAACCGGATCAACGCCGCAGCGGCGGCCAGTGCGTTTCGATTGGGACTGCGCTGGTAGCGAACCCGACCGTGCTCGCACAGCTCCGTCCGGCACGCCTCGTATCCGGCCACGAAGTCCCCGTCACAGAACGACCGCTCGGCGAGCCAGTCCGTCCATGAGGCCAAACTGCGCAGCATGAAGCTCCGCGTGTTCGCCCGATAGCCGCGTTCCCGCAGCCAGTCTGCAAAGTCGTCGACGTAGACGCCCGCCGGCCCAGAACGGAGTCGGCGACACGGGTTCGCCAACTTGAGATGGTCTTCAAGCATGGAATGCCTCCTTGCTTGAAGGGGCGGGATAATGCGGAGTCCCGGCTACTGCAGCGACCCGCCAAACCCCGCTAAACCTGACTGAATCCCATCGGATCAGCCGTTCCCAGCCACCTACTCCGCATTATCCCGCGCTCCGCATTAGAGCCTTAATGCGGAGCTCCGCATTAAGGCTGCTCTGCCAAGCCCACCACCGTCATCGCCACGCGCCGCACGGCTGAAGCGTCCCTTCCCCAGCTGATGGAGGACGTGCTCCAGGCATCCTGGATTACACTGACCAAGCTGGAGGAGGCTCGATTCCTGGACAGCGTGGCCGAGATTCGGGTGTGGAAGCTGGTCGACCTGGTGTTGGGGCTGGCGGCGCTCGGGGTGGCGCTGGCGAGGCACAACGCGGTGGCAGGGCCGGCCGGCGTGACCCTGTTAACGCCGGCCGGCTCCTCGGGGGCGTCGGCATGAGCCGCGCGACCATGCGGGCGATGGTCTTGGCACGAACCGGATCGCTCGCCGACGACGGCGGCGACCCGCCGGTGTTGGAGTTGCGCCGGCTCCCGGTCCCCGAGCCCGGGCCGGGCGAGGTGCTGGTGCGCGTGCAGGCGTGCGGCGTCTGCCACACCGACCTGGATCAGGTGGAGGGCCGGATCGCGCCGCCGCGCCTGCCGGTCGTGCCCGGCCACCAGGCGGTCGGTCGGGTGGCGGCGCTCGGCGCCGGGGTCACGCAGCATCGGCTTGGCGACCGCGTCGGGGTCGGCTGGATCCATGGCTCGACGGGGGAGCCGGACGAGAACCTCAGCCCCGCGTTCCGGGCGACCGGCCGGGATGCCGACGGCGGCTACGCCGAGTACCTGACCGTCGGGGAGCGCTACGCTCATCCGATCCCCGATTCGTACGCCGACACGGAGGCGGCACCGCTGCTGTGCGCGGGCGCGGTCGGCTACCGCGCGCTGGCGTTAGCCGGGATTCACGACGGCGAACCGCTCGGCCTGACCGGGTTCGGCGGCTCCGCGCACCTGGTCCTGCAGCTTGCGCGGCACCGGATTCCGTCGAGTCCCGTGTACGTGTTCGCGCGCCGGCCGCGGGCGCGCGAGACCGCGATTGCACTCGGGGCGGCATGGGCCGGCGCGATCGAGGACGACCCGCCTCGTCCGCCGCGAGCGATCATCGACACCACGCCGGCGTGGCGCCCGGTGATCGCCGCGCTGGCGATGCTGCAGCCCGGCGGCCGGCTGGTCATCAACGCCATCCGCAAGGAGGATCGCGACCGGGAAGCGCTCGGCGAGCTGCGCTACCACGAGCACCTGTGGATGGAGCGTGAAGTGAAATCGGTCGCCAACGTCACTGGACGCGACATCCGTGAGTTCCTCGCGCTGGCCCCGGACGTGCCGATCCGGCCGGAGGTGTCGACCTGTCCGCTGGAGCAGGCGCCCCGCGCGCTCGCCGACCTGCGGCGAGGAGACGTCACCGGCTCCAAGGTGCTTCTGATCGGCTGAAACGTCAGGCGCGCTTCCGGCTCCGGTACTCCTTGCGGATGACCAGCTTGAGGCCGGACCAGACGTCGTCCACCGCACAGACCTTCACGTCCACCAGGCCGAGCGGGAGCGCGTGGCGGCGGACGTCGTCCTCGCCGATCTGGCTCGGCACGCCGGAGGAGCGCTTCGGCCACGACACCCAGATCATCCCGTCTGGAGCGATTTGCCGCATCGCGAGAGGCAGCGTGTCCGCCAACTCGCGCTCGGAGCGGGTGAACAGGTGCCAGAGATCGACGTTCGCGCGAAAGCGGGACGAGATCGCCACCCCGTCCGCGTCGTCGATGCGGACCAAGGCACCGTACGGAATCGGCTCGTTCTTCGGCCGGATCCGGAAGCCCGGCTTGATGCCGAGCTTCTTCGCCAGCGGGGTGCTTGAGTAGCCGGCCATCCCATGCAGCTCCATGCGATCTTCGCACGGGTCCGCGACGCCGTCAGACGAAAAGGAGACGGCCTCGCCGTGAGACCAGCCTCCGTCGCTACCGGCCGCGGCCGTCGCCCTCGCACGGCCGTGGCCCGGCGGTCGGTCGCTATGCCAGGTCCAGCCTGACCTCGAGCAACTCCGCGGCGCGGGCCAGGAGCGCCGACAGCGTCGTGGCCAACTCCTGCGCCTCGGTGCCGAACAGGTCCGCCTCGGCCGCCGTGAACTGGCGCCCGACCCGCTCCTCGTAGAGGCCGCTGACGTAGCCGACGAGCTGCGTGAATTCCTCGTTGATGCGGGAGTCCAGGTCGGCATCGGCGCCGGCGACCAGCGGTGAGACGTGGTCGTAGGCCAGATCCAGCCCGGCCAGGATGCCGTTGATGTCGAACAGGCGGCTGACCGCCACGAAGCTGATCTCCGTGGAGTCGCCGCCGGCGACGGAGCGCGACTCCTTCCACTGCTGAAGTACTCGTTCATGGTCGGCACCATCACCACCAGCGCCGTGAACACGTCCGGGAGGGTGGGACTCCAGGCGGTCACCGCTTCCGCCATCTCCGCGGCGGCGCCGTCGATCGCGCCCGACACCGCCATGAGGATGGCCGTCTCCGGAAGGGCGTCGGCGACGGCGGCGATCTGCCCGTCTCGATCGAGGTCCACGCGCGCGCCGGTCCACTCGTCGACCGTCCCCCACAACACGGGCTCGGTCAGGTGGTGAAACAGATTCCCCGGCTTGTCGAGGACGCGGCCGTCCGCGACCTCCAGGGTCCAGTCGATCGCCTCTGCCGGGTTTTCGGCGCCCGACGGGCCGGCGTCGATCTACGTGTCGTAGAAGGCGAGCGAGGGCACTCCGCCGTTCCTGCGTTCTCCGCTTCTTTCGCTGCCCGGGCGCATCCGCGCTCTGGCACACCCGCTTGTGGGGGAGAGTCGCAGCGGTGACGAGAGCGTGGGCGCGTTCGTGCAGCGGCGCTATGGAGCGGAGTTGCTGACCGTCCTCGGAGAGCCGCTGCTGGCCGGCATTCACCTTGCGGATCCGTGGCGCCTCAGCCTGCAAGCTACCTTCCCGGCCCTGCGTGCTCCGGTGCGCCGGACGCAGCCGGGCGCGCAAGCTCCGGCAGGGATCGCGCACCTGCGGGGCAGTCCCTTCGCCAGCCTCGAGGGCGGGGTCCAGCAGCTCGTCGACGCGTTGCGGGCGCGCCTGGACGGTTGCCTTGAGGTTTCCGCACCGGTCACCTCGATCGTTCCTGATGCAGGCGGCTACCGGGTGCACCTGAGGTGCGGCGGACGCGAACCACTCTCCGTGGCGGCCGTGGCAGTGACTACCCCGGCGGCTACCGCCGCGAATCTGGTAAGAACGGCGAATCCAGGGCTCGCGGAACTCCTGGCCGGGGCCGAGGCTGCATCCTCGGCCATCGTCACCCTGGGCTACCGCGACCCGCGCGTGGCGCTCCCGCTGGCGGGGTCGGGCTTCCTCGTTCCGCGCGACGAGAACAGCAGGCTTCTGGCCTGCACCTGGAGCTCTGCCAAGTGGGCGGGACGGGCGCCGGCCGGCGGTGTCCTGCTGCGCGGCTTCCTTGGCGGCTGGCGCCAACCGGAGGTGCTGGCCCTTCGCGACGGGGAGCTGATCGAGCTGCTGCAGGACGAGCTCTCCGTTGCCCTGGGTCGCTCGTTCGCGCGTTCCGTACAGCCGGCGGTGAGTCTGGTACACCGCTGGCCGGCCGGTACACCGCTCTACCGCGTCGGCCACGCGGACTGGCTGGCCGGGGTCCGCGCCGCGTGCGCGGCAAGCCCCGGCCTCTGGCTGGCCGGCGCCCCCTACGACGGCGTCGGCATCCCGGATTGCATCCGCCAGGCACGCGAGACCGCGGCCGCCGTCGCCGCGCGATCACCTCCACCGTCGGCGTGCTCTCCGACCGCGAGCTGCTGCGTCAGACCAGCACCCTGGTCCGTCACGAACGCCACCTGCAGGGCGCCATCATCGACCACCGGGGCGAGATCGAGGCCCGCCGGCTCTACCTGCAGCGAGGCTGCTCCAGCCTGTTCGACTACGCGGTGCGCGAGTTCGGCTACAGCGACGCTGCCGCCGGGCGGCGCATTGGCGCTGTGCGGCTGTGCACGGACCAGCCGGGCGCGCGCGAGCGGCTGCGCGACGGCTCGCTGAGCCTGAGCGCCGCCGGGGAGTTGCAGTGGGCGTTCGACCGGCAGCGGCGGCGCGGGTCGATCGCGGGCATCGCGTCGACCGCCGGATGCTGCCGACCTGGACCCGGAGCTGGCGACTCGGCCCGACCGCGTGCGCCCGCTCGGCGACGGGCGCTACGAGTTGAAGGCCGTCATCGGCACGCGCCGCACGGCTGAACAGTGCGTTCCGAATCGGAAATGCTACGGCCGGCCATCACCGGGCTGGAACGATGTAGGTTTTTTGCGTGTCGCGCCGGACGACATCGTCGCGGCCCTCGAACTCGACTCCGTACTGCGACAGCCGTTCGGCCATGACCCGGATCGCATCGGGATTGTTGTCGATCAGGATGAAGTCACGACCGAGCCGCGCTGCGGCATCGCCCAAGGTTCCGCTTCCCGCGAAGAAGTCGATCACCAGGTCGCCGGGGTGGGTATGCACGCGGACGATGCGCTCGACGATGCCAAGCGGCTTCTGCGTCGCGTAGCCGGTCTTTTCCTTGCCGTTGGGACTGACGATGGTATGCCACCACACGTCCGTGGGTGTCTTGCCACGGGCGGCCTTTTCAGGACCGACGAGCCCGGGGGCCATGTACGGAATCCTGTCGATCTCTTCATAACGGAAAACGTAGTTCTGCGGGTCCTTGGCATACCACAAGATGTTGTCGTGCTTGGCCGGCCATCGCGACTTGGAGCGGGCTCCGTAGTCGTAGGCCCAGATGATCTCGTTGATGAACGACTCCCGACCGAACAGATGGTCCAGCAGTACCTTGCAGTAATGGACTTCCCGGTAATCTACATGCAGGAAGAACGAACCGTTCGGCTTGAGTACCCGCCAGGCTTCGCGAAATCGAGGCTCCAGGAAGCCGAGGTAGTCGTCGAACGTGTCGGAGTAGCCGCTTGAACCAAGCTTGATCGTTCGATACCGCTTGCCCTGGAAGCCGGTCCGGTCGCCGTCCACCTCGTCGCGGACGGTTCGGATCGTGGTCCTCGACTGGATGCGACCCGTGTTGAACGGCGGGTCCACGTAGACGAGTGCGGCCGACTCGGCCGGAAGCGCTGCGAGGCCTTCGAGGTTGTCGGCGTAGATGACGGTACGCACGTTGTCTATCGCGTCGCCTTCCTGCCCGGACGAACCACCAGTCACGTCGACCGCGTGGCGAAGTCCGCACGCCCGGGCGAGTCGAGTCCTTCCTGCTGCACGGCCAGCACGCGGGCGAAGTCGCCGGCCAGCAACGCGTCCACGGCCAGACGGAGGCCGGGAAAGACGGTGCTTTCGAGCAAGCCGTCCTTGTCCGGGTCCAGCGGCCGGTACTCGTCCTCGGCCAACACGAACCAATCGACCGCCCGGTCATGGACCCGCCAGACGATGTACTCCAGCACTCCGTTGCGCCGGTAGGCGTTCAGCTTGTCGTGCAGGTCGCGGGCGACGCTTGAGGCTGCCACCTCGACGATCAGCTCCGGAGGCCCTTCCACGTAGTCGTCCGCACTCAAGCGAGACTGCCCGCCCGCGTCCGCATCGATACGCAGCAGTGCGTCGGGCTGCGGCTCGTTGTCCCGGTCCAGCCGCACCGTGGCCTCTGGGAGCATGGATACGCCGGGAGTGGACGCGGAATACACGCTCAACCAACCGAGGATCGCGCCGTGGGGCTTCGCGTGGCTGTCGGCACGCACGGGTGACGGCATGTAGACCACTCCTTCGATCAGCTCGACCTTGTTGAGGTCCGGGCGGGCCAGGTAGCGCCGTTCGAACTCGCAGCGCGTGAGCCGGTCGCCGTTCTCCAGCGACACCGGACCCGCGAACGGCGGCGCGCCCCCGCGTGCGAAGGTCGAGCTGGCCGAGGCTCGATGCGCGACCATGAGAGGACTCTACGGGGACCGGGGCGCTTGCGGCAAGGTTATTGCAGCAGGGAGACGAATACGCGGTCGCCCGCGTTGAAGCGGGTTGCCGCGGCGGCATGGGCGGTGACCTCCAGCGGGCCGCGCTCGCCGTTCAGCGCGATGGTCAGCTCCCGCACCTCGCCCAGGAATCGCGCGGTGACCACCGTGCCGTGGCGGCTCGTGCCGTTTGCCGCCTTGGCCGACACGCACACCTGGCCGGGGCGGATCGACACCACCCGCTGCCCGCCGGCGTCGATGGGCTGCGCGGTGCCGACCGGCCCCAGGTCGGAGACCCAGCCGGTGCCGTTGCGGCGGACCCGGACCAGGTTGGTCTTGCCGAGCAGCGACGCGACGAAGCCGTTGGCCGGCGACCAGTAGAGCTCCTCCGGCGTGCCGGTCTGCTGCAGTCGGCCGCCGCGCAGCACCGCCACCCGGTCGGCGATGTTGAACGCCTCGTCGCGGTCGTGAGTCACGAAGATGGCCGTGGTGGTCCGCAGGGCAAGAATCGCGCGCAACTCTTCGATGAGCTGCGCGCGCAGCGGCCCGTCCAGGTTGTTGAGCGGTTCGTCCAGCAGCAGCACGCGCGGCCGCGGGGCCAGCGCGCGGGCGATGGCGGCGCGCTGCGCCTGGCCGCCGGAGACCTGGTGCGGGAACCGGTGCTGGGCGTCGCCGACGCGCACCAGGTCCATCACCTCGTCGATCCGCCGCGCCCGTGCCCGTTCCGGCAACCGGTGCAGGCCGAACCCGATGTTCTGCCGCAGCGTCAGGTGGGGCAGCAGGGCCGTGTCCTGGAAGACGACGCCGACGCTGCGCTCCTCCGGCGGCAGCGAGTGCCTGCCGTCCGCCGCCCGGGTCTCGCCGATGTCGATCGTCCCGGAGTCGGGCTCCTCGAAGCCGGCCACCAGGCGCAGCAGCGTGGTCTTGCCGCTGCCGCTCTCGCCCAGGACGGCGGTCGTGCCGCCTTCCTCCACGGTGAGGGAGACCCGGTCCAGAGCCGGCGTCGGGCTGCCCTTGAAGCGCTTGCTGACGGAGTCGAGGTTCAGGTCGCCGCCGGAGCGCGGCGGAGGGTTACGCCTGCGCCGGAGCATGGACGGGCGTCGAGCGCGACCGCCGAGGCGCGCGGCCGGCCGCTAGCAGGCGGTTGAGGATCAGGACCGGGCCGAGCCCGACGGCGATGATCACCAGCGCGTACGGGGAGGCTTCGATGATCTGTTCGTTGCCGGCCAGCCGAAACACGTTGGTGGCCAGCGTCTCCAGGCGGAACGGCCGCAGGATCAGCGTCAGCGGCAACTCCTTCAGCATCTCGACGACCATCAGGATCGACGCCGTCATCAGGGCGGGACGCAGGCCGGGCAGCGCGACGTGCAGCAGGCCGCGTCCCGGCCGAAACCCCAGGGCGCGCCCCACTTCGTCGAAGCGCGCCGGAATGCGGGAGAAGCCCGAGTCGATCGCGTGGTACCCCAGGGCGAAGAAGCGCACCACGTAGGCGGCTACGAGCGCCAGCCCGGAGCCGGTCAGCAGCAGTCCCGGCGAGAAGCCGAGCATGGCACTCGCGGCGTCGTTCAACCGATGGTCGACCCAGGTGTAGGCGGTGGCGATGCCGACCGCCAGCACGGCCGCCGGCACCGCGTAGCCGGCCGTGGACCAGCGGGCCAGCGCCCCGACCATCCGGTCCTTGCGGATCCGTGCCGCGTACGCGACCAGCAGGGCGAGCGCCACGGTGGCGGCGGTCGCCGCCACCGCCAGGCCGATGCTGGTGCCGGTCAAGCGGACCAGATCCACGTCGAAGCCCGGCAAGCGGCGGGAGGCCCACCACAGGAGTTGCCCGACCGGCAGCCCGAATCCGGTTATCACGGGCAGGGAGCAGGCGGCCATGGCGCCCAGCGCCCGCGCGCCCTGCAGCCGCCGCCGGACCAGGGGGCGATCGTGCAGCGTCGCATCGCCGAACCGCGCCGCGCCGCGGCCGCGGTGCTCGAGCGCCTGCAGCAACGCGACGATGACGAGCATCAGCGCTCCCAGCGCCAGGGCGACCTTCACGCTGCCGAGGCCGAACCAGCCGCGGAAGATGCCGATCGTGAGGGTGTCGACGCCGAGGTAGTGCGAGGCCCCGAACTCGCCGAGCGTCTCCATCACCACCAGCATCACCCCGGCGACCAGCGCCGGCCGGGTTGCCGGCAGCACCGCGCGGGCAAACGCCTCGAAGCCGGAGCTGCCCAGGCTGCGGGTCACCTCCAGCAGGGTCGCTCCCTGCTGGGCGAATGCCGCGCGCGCGGTGAGATGGACGTAGGGATAGAGCAGCGTGGCCAGCACGAACGCCAGCCCGCCGAAGCCCCGCACCCGCAGGATGGGGTAGGCGCCGGCCGGGATGTCCAGCACCTCCCGGAACAGGAGCTGTGCAGGTCCCGTGTAGTCGAAGATGCCGGCGTACGCCAGGGCGCCGATGTAGGTCGGGAGGGCAAGCGGCAGCACCAGCAGCCAGCCGAGCGCGCGGCGGCCGGGGAAGTCGTACACGGTCACCAGCCACGCGGCGGCCACGCCGACGATCGCGCACAGCCCGGCGACCAGGGCGACCAGGGCGATGGTGGTGCCGATGTAGCGGGGGAGGACGGTCCGGATCAGGTGGCCCATCTCCGCGGACAGGAACCCGTCCAGATTCGCGATCACGACCAGGAGCGGCGCGCCGATCAGGATGGCGACCGCGACCGGCGCCGCCAGCCAGCCGCGGGACACCGGGACCCGCGACCGGGGACCGCCCCGCGTCCGCTGCGTGGCGACACCGGTGCGGACGGTCCTCGGCAGCCGCGCAGTCAGCAGGTCAGCCATTCCGTGCCTGAACCGGTACCATATAAATCAAGCTACGTTAAGTCCATATAGACGGATTGAGCGAAGAGCGCAAGGGCGTGGGACGGATGAGGGACCCGCGCGGGCCGGCGCAGCGGTGCATCTGCGCCGGCCCACGGGGTGGGCTGATGCGGCCGGCGCTCATCCAGCACCGGCCGCATGGCCGTAAGCTATCGCCAGCCGGCGTGGTCGAAGACGCGCACCGCGTCGGCGTTGAGCTCGCCCAGCCGGTGCAGCGGAAGGTCGTCGGCCGTGAAGTCGCCCCACGACTGGAGCAGCGGCGACGGGCTCACCGCCGGGTTCACCGGGTACTCGTGGTTGGCGGCGGAGAACAGCTCCTGCGCCTCTGCTCCGGTCAGGAACTCCAGCAGCTTGACCGCGTTGTCGAGGTTCCCGGCGCTCTTCGTGACGCCCGCGCCGCTGACGTTGACGTGGGCGCCGCGCCCGTCCTGACCAGCGCCGTCCTGGTTCGGGAAGAACACTCGAACCTGCGCGCCGACCTCGCGCTCGTACTCGTCGCCGGAGTTGATCAGCAGACCGACGTAGTAGGTGTTCACGACTGCCAGGTCGCCTTCGCCGGCGGCGACCGCCTTCATCTGGTCGCGGTCGTTGCCCTGCGGCGTGCGCGCCATGTTGGCGACCAGGCCGGCGGCCCACGCGGCGGCCTCGGCCTCGCCTTCATTGGCGATGATCGAAGCCAGCAGCGACTGGTTGTAGATGTTCGACGACGACCGGATCAGGATGCGTCCCGCCCACATGGGGTGGGTGAGGTCGGCGTACGTGGACAGCTCGTCCGGCGACACGCGGTCCGGGTGGTAGACGATCACGCGGGCGCGCTGCGTGAGGCCGAACCAGTTGCCCTCGGGGTCGCGCAGGTGGGCCGGCACGTTCGCCTCCAGCAGCGCCGACGTCACGGGCTGCAGCAGGCCCATCGACTGGGCGCGCACCAGGCGGCCGGCGTCGACGGTCATCAGGATGTCCGCCGGGGATGCCGAGCCTTCGCGGGACAGCCGTTCGATGAGCTCGTCAGCCTTGCCCTGAATGACGTTGACCTTGATCCCGGTCTGCTCCTCGAAGCGGTCGTAGAGCGCCTGATCGGTGTCGTAGTGACGGTGCGAGTAGACGTTGACCTCACCGTCGGCGAGCGCCGTGCCGCCGGCCGCCAGGACGAAGGCGAGCGACACCAGCAAAAGGAATGTGCGTCTCATGCAGAGACCTCCTGTAAGGAATGTGATCGAGGGTAGTGAAGTAAGTTGAATTAGACTTGTCAAGTGGAATTAAGTATGTGAATATGAATTAATCAGATCGAGCCAAGGGAGGAGATCATGGACGAGATCGACGGGCGGCCGCATGCCGGGCAATCACACATGGATCAGGCAGACATGGATCAGGACGCAGCGCACGCCGTCCCCTGCGGGTGCGTGCGGGCGCTGCGGGCGGGGCCGGAAGCGGCTCTGCCGTGCGCCTGCGTACGGGGCAACCGGGACCGGCACTCTTCGAGCGCGATTCGCTCCGCTCATTCTTCGAGTGCGGTTCGCTCCGCTCACTCTTCGCCCGCGACTGGCGCGGGCGCCCCCATGAGCGATAATAGTTTGGAGGGCGAACGAGGTGAGTCGAGCTGAGGGACACGGGGGCGGTGGCGGCGGGCCGCCGATCGCTGGCAATCCCGCGTCATTCCCGTCCGACGCGGAGTTGGCGCGCACGCTGGCCATCACCCGTGATCGCGCGACCGTTTGCACGCTGACCGCGGACGGCTACCCCTACGGGAGCGCCGTCTCCTACGTTGCGGACGATGCCGGCGCCCCCGTCGTGCTGATCTCGGAGATGGCCGAGCACACCGCCAACGCACGCGGCGACGATCGCGCCAGTGTGCTCATCACGGCTGCGACTCAGGAGCACGCCGATCCGCTCAGCACCGCACGCCTGACGCTGGTCGGCCGGCTGCGACCGCTGGAGGACCCTGGGAAGCGGCGGGATGCCTACCTGGAACGCCATCCCTACGCGTCCTACTACGCGGACTTCAGCGACTTCGGTTTCTGGCTCCTCGACGTCGAGCGCTGCCGCTTCGTGGGCGGCTTCGGTCACATGAGCTGGGTCACGGCCGACGACTACCGGGCCGCCGCCGCCGATCCGCTGGCGGAGGCGGCGGACGGGATCGTCGCCCACATGAACGACGACCATGCCGACGCCAACCTGCTGTACGTGCAGGCACTGGCCGGGCTGGCGGATGCCACGGAAGCCTCGCTGACGGGCATCGACCGCTACGGGATGACATTGCGCGCCCAGACGCCCGCGGGTCCGCGCCTGGCTCGCGTCGCCTTTCCCGAGGCGCTCCGCCGGGCCGGTCAGGCGCGCCCGGCGGTGATCGAACGGCTGGAGGCCGCACGCCGGGCATCCGCCCGGTCGGACTGAGCCGGCCTCACGCGGCGGCGGCCGCGAACCGGTAGGCGAACAGGGTCGCGTAGGTGATCCGGAAGTTCAGCCGCACACGCCGTCCTGCCAGCGCGCCGAGGTCGCGTCCGCCCCAGGTCACCGGCACGTCCACGCCGGACTCGACGCGGCGGTCCCAGTCGTCGTGGCCGAAACCGGCGATCGGCGCGGTCTCGCCCAGGATGGCGACCGACACCGGGCCGGCCGCCGCGCCGATGTTGAGCAGCAGCCGGGGGCCGCCGACCGTCACCTCCGTGGTGGTCAGCACGCCGCCGCCCGGCCCGGCGCGCAACCCGGCGAAGCGGTCGCGCGGCGCCCGCAGCAGCCCGATCGCGCTGCGCAGCGGAGCGCCCTGGAGCGGCCGGTGCGCGTACGGCCGGCCGGTGTACCACATCAGCATGCGGTCGCCGTCCACGACCGGCGGCGACATGCTCATCGCCACCCAGGTGCTGTCCCAGGCGTCCGACGGCCCGGTGTGCAGCCACGTTTCGCGGGCGCACGCCCGCTCCCACCGGTCGCCGTCGCGGCTGGAGGCGAGCTGCACGTCCAGGATCTCGTTGGTCGGATCGTAGCGCTCCAGCAGACCCAGATACTGGTTGCCCCAGTTGAAAAGCGGCATGCCGTAGAACTCGCACGCCGGATCGTCGGCGTCGTCCGCGTCGAACACGCGCGTCGTTGGCGTCCAAGACAGCAGATCCGCGGAGCGCGACACCGCGATGTCCCGGCGCACCGCGAGCTCCCGGCGATCGATGGACAGGTCGCGGTCGCTGCGCGAGGTCATCACGTATCCGCCGCGGATGAAGTCCTGCATCACCGCCGTGCGGTCGCCGCGGGGCAGCGCGACCCGCTCCGGATGGAGCTGCCAGTCGACGCCGTCGGCGCTGAAGGCGACCACGTAGCCGCGGCCGCCGGCCACGTCGTGAAAGAATGAGATGAACGCGAAGCGCCGTTGCGGATCCCGGTCGGGGTCGTACAGCACCGTGGCTGGGTAGAGCCGCCGCAGGCGGGGCTCGCGCTCGTCGATCAGGGCCAGGTTGTTGCCGGGACCGGCCTGCGGGACGCGGTCCAGCGACGGCCGCTCCCAGCGCAGCCCGTCGTCGGACTCTGCGTAGCACAGGCTGGCCGACGGCACATCCGCCAGGTAGGCGCCCATGTACCACATGCGGTAACGTCCGCCGACGCGGTAGATCGACCCCCAGACCGATACGGAATTGCTCTCCCAGGGCCGCTCGGGGCGCAGCACCGGATCCGGGGTGACTCGCTGCGGCCGCTCGATCAGGCGCGTCAGCCCGCGTCGGCCCAGCACCTCGGCATCGTCCACGAGCAGATGCAGGTGCGGGTCGTGCATGTACGGACCAGCCTATCGAGGGCGGCAGGGCCAGGGAAGCCGACCGTGCGGCCCCTTGGCCGTCCGGCGCATTTCGCGGTAGACCTATCGGAAAGGAGGACGAACCTATGGCCGCTGCTTGCCCCGTGTGTGAAGCCGACGTGCCGCTGGAGGACGACGTCGTCATGGGAGAGTTGATCGAGTGCCCGGAGTGCGGATCGGAGTTGGAAGTGGTCTGTCTCGATCCGCTGGAGCTGGACGAGGCGCCCGAGGAAGAGGAGGACTGGGGCGAGTGAGCGAAGCGAACCCCACTCGAGGAGTGACGGTTGGTGTCCTCCACTCCCTGGTGCGCAAGGAGGAGAAGCTCCTGCTCGCCGCGTTCCGAGACCGCGGCGTGGAGGTAACGCTGATCGACGACCGCAAGCTGGTGTTCGACCTGCAGCGCCGGCCGGAGGTCGACGTGGTCCTGGAGCGCTGCATCAACCACTCGCGCGCGCTGCACGCCCTGCGCCTGCTGGAGAGCCTGGGCATCCGCTGCGTGAACAGCTACCAGGTCGCCGAAGTGTGTGGCGACAAGATCCTCACCGCCGTCGCGCTGCAGGAGCACGGCGTGCCGCAGCCGGAGGTGCGCGTTGCCTTTACCGACGAGTCCGCGCTCCAGGCGATCGAGGAGATCGGCTACCCGGTGGTGCTGAAACCGGCGGTCGGCTCCTGGGGGCGCCTGATCGCCAAGGTGAACGACCGCGAGGCGGCCGAATCGATCCTGGAGCACAAGCGCATCCTGGGCTCCTATCACCACTCGATCTTCTTCGTGCAGAAATACATCGACAAGCCCGGCCGCGACATCCGCTGCTTCGTAATCGGCGACCGGTGCATCGCGGCGATCTACCGTTCTTCCGCGCACTGGAAGACCAATACCGCGCTGGGCGGCACCGCCGAGGGTGCGCCGGTCACCGCGGAGCTGAGCGAGCTGGCCCTGAACGCGGCGCGGGCCGTGGGCGGCGGGATGGTCGGCGTCGACATCCTGGAGAGCGACGACGGCCTGCTCGTGAACGAGGTCAACTACACGATGGAGTTCAGCAACAGCATCCACACGACCGGAGTCGACATCCCGGCCCACATCGTCGACTACACCATCAGCCAGGCGCTCCACAGCCAGGCGCCCCACAGCCAAGCGAACCGGTGATCCGCGCTTCCATCGTCGGCGCCTCCGGCTACACCGGTGGCGAGTTGCTGCGGCTGCTGCTGTTTCACCCCGAGGTGTCGGTAGCGCAGGCCACCTCCGAGCGGCTTGCGGGAAAATACGTCCGCCACACCCATCCCAACCTGCGCGGTGTCACCGATCTGAAGTTCGTGTCGGCCGCCGAGCTGGCTCCGTGCGACGTGCTGTTCCTGTGCCTCCCGCACGGGCGCGCGATGGACCGGATCGACCGGTTCCGCGCTCTGGCCGAGCGCATCGTCGATCTCAGCGCCGATTTTCGCCTGCGCGACCCGGAGGCCTACGTCCGCTGGTACGGAGGCCCACATCCGCGTCCGGAACTGTTGGCCGACGCGGTGTACGGGATGCCCGAGCTGCACCGCGACCGGCTGCCGGGCGCGGCGCTGGTCGCCGGCTGCGGCTGCAACGCGACGGCGACCATCCTGGCGCTGCGCCCGCTGGTGGCCGCGGGCGTGGTCGAGCAGGCCGTCGTGGAGGTGAAGGCGGGCTCGAGCGAGGGCGGCAACGAGGCGAGCGCCGCAAGCCACCACCCGGAACGGTCGGGCAGCGTGCGCTCCTACAAGCCGACCGGCCACCGGCATCAGGCCGAGATGCTGCAGGAGCTCGGCGGCGCTCTGCGCCTGAGCTTCTCGGCGACCGCGGTGGAGATGGTGCGCGGCATCCTGGCCACCGCGCACGTGTTTCTCTGCGAAGACGGGGACGGGGCGTCCCTGGACGAGAAGGCCGTCTGGCGCATCCTTCGCCGCGCCTACGCGGACGAGCCGTTCGTCCGCATCGTCAAGGAGCGCCAGGGCATCTACCGGTTTCCGGAGCCCAAGATCCTCACCGGAAGCAACTACTGCGACGTGGGCTTCGAGCTCGACGCCGGCGCCCGCCGGCTGGTGGTGATGAGCGCGCTGGACAACCTGATGAAGGGCGCCGCCGGCCAGGCGGTGCAGGCGTTCAACGTCATGCACGGGCTGGACGAGCGCGCCGGGCTGGAGTTTCCCGGCCTGCACCCCGTCTGAGCGGCCGAGCGCCCGCCCGTGTGCCGCCTGCTCGCGGTCTCGTCCCCGCAGCCGTTCGACCTTCAGCGCTACCTGGGGCCCTTCGCGGAGGTCGCCCGCACCAGCAGCGAATACCAGGGACACGGCTGGGGCTGCGGCTGGATGACCCCGGGCGGATGGCGGCTCTACCATGACATCGCGCCGGTCTGGGAGGACCCGTCACCACCGCACGGGCGCACGCGGCTGTTCGTCGCGCACGCGCGCAGCGCGTTCCGGGACGAAGGGATCGAGGTGCGCAACAACATGCCGTTCACCGACGGGCGCTCGCTGTTCCTGTTCAACGGCGAGTTGCGCGGCGTGCGGATGAAGGAGGAGGGCCGCATCGGTGCCGAGAAGGTGTTCAACTTCATCCGCCGCTTCGACCGCGGCGACATGGCGGAGGCGATGCGCAAGGGGCTGGCGATCATCGAGCGGCGCACCCGGTTCGTCCGCGCGATGAACATCATCATCGCCGACGCCGACGCCATCCGGGTGACCAACCGCTTCAACGACTCGCCCGGCTACTTCCAGATGCATGTTTCGGCATCCCCGGAGCGGCTGATACTCTGTTCCGACCCGTTGCCCGCGAGCGGCGTATCCGGCGCTTCCGGGGTGGACGAGTGGCAGCCGCTCGCCACCGGCGAGGTGCACACCTACCGGACCGACAAGGCCTGGACCGACCGGCCGGACCAACAAGGCAGGACCTGAACGCTGAATATCATCAAAGTGGGCGGCGGCAGCGCCATCAACCTGCCGGGAATCGCGGCCGACTTGGCAGATCTGCCCGAGCCGGCGGTGGTCGTGCACGGCGCCAACGCGCTGCGCGACGAACTGGCCGAGCGTCTGGGCGCACCGAAACGGGTGCTGACCTCGGTGTCCGGCTACTCCAGCGTGTACTCCGACGACCGCGCGCTGGACATGATCATGCTGGCCTACGCGGGGTTGCGAAACACCCAGCTCGTCGAGCTCTGCCAGAGGGCCGGGGTCAACGCGATCGGCTTGACCGGCCTGGACGGCCGCCTGATACGCGGCCGGCGCAACAAGGGCATCCGCGTGCGGCGCGAAGGCCGCACCGTGATCGAGCGTGACCGTTCGGGCAAGCCGGCCGCCGTCAACGGCGCGCTGCTGCGCACCCTGCTAGACGGCGGCTACACGCCGGTGGTGAGCATCCCCATCGCCGACCAGGACGGCATCGCCATCAACTCCGAAAACGACGATATCGTCGTGGCGCTGCATGCCGAGCTGCGGGCGCGGCGGGTGATTCAGCTCATCGAAGCGCCGGGGTTCCTGGAGCACGCCGGTGACGAGTCGTCGGTGCTGCGCGAGGTGGACGCCGTGGCGCTCGACCGGTTCGAAGCGCAGGCCGACGGGCGCATCAAGCGCAAGCTGCGCGCGCTCAAGGACTTGATTGCCCAGGGCGAAGTTGAGGTCATACTGTGCGACGGACGCACCGAACACCCGGTGCGCGACGGCCTTGCGGGGCATGGAACCAGGATCGGATGAACACTCAAGAGACCGAGCGACGCTACGCGTTCGAGGTATACCCGAAGCGGGACCTGACCCTGGTGCGGGGTGAAGGCGCCCTGGTCTGGGACGATGCGGGACGCAGCTACATCGACTGCGCGGCCGGCACCGGCGTGGCCTGCCTGGGGCACGCCCACCCGGTCGTCGCCGAAGCGCTCGCCCGGCAGGCGCGGACGCTGATCACCTGCGGGGGCGTGTTCTACAACGACCGGCGCGCGGCGCTGCTGGCCCGCCTGGTGTCGGTGGCGCCGGACAGCCTCACGCGCGCCTTCCTGTGCAACTCCGGCACCGAGGCGATCGAGACCGCTTTCAAGTTCGCCCGGCTGGCGACCGGACGCACCGACATCGTCGCCGCCGCGCGCGGCTTCCACGGCCGCACCATGGGCGCGCTGAGCGCGACCCACAACAAGAAGTACCGGGAGCCGTTCGCGCCCCTGGTCCCGGGCGTGACGCACGTGCCGTACAACAACCTCGACAAGCTGGCGGCGGCGGTCACCGACCGCACCGCGGCGGTGGTGCTGGAACCGGTCCAGGGCGAAGGCGGGGTGCACCGCGGCGCCGACGACTACCTGACAGGCGCGCGCGAGCTGTGTGACGAGCGCGGGGCGCTGCTGATCGCCGACGAGATCCAGACCGGCTTCTGCCGCACCGGCCGCATGTTCGCGGTCGAGCACGCGGGCGTGCAACCGGACGTCATGTGCGTGGCCAAGGGCATCGCCGGCGGCCTGCCGATGGGGGCGGCGCTATTCAGCGACAGGGTCAAGCCGGCGGTCGGCATGCACGGCTCCACGTTCGGCGGCAATCCGCTCGCGTGCGCGGTGGCGGACGCGACCATCCGCTACCTGGTCGAGCAGAACCTGGCAGCACAGGCGGCCGAGTCCGGGGCCTACTTCGCGGAGCTGTTCGAGCGATCGCGCCCGAGGTGCGTGCGGCAGCTCAGGCAGTTCGGGCTGATGATCGGCATCGAGCTCAAGGAGCGGTCGCAGCCGCACCTGGTGTCGCTGATGGAGGAGGGGGTGCTGGCGCTGCCCGCGGGCAGGACCGTGATCCGGCTCCTGCCGCCGCTGGTCATCGAGCGCGCGCAGGTCGAGGCCGTGGTGGCCGCGCTTTGCAAAGTGCTGGCGCGGTGAATAGGTTATCTGCATGAAAGTCGTCCATCGCATCGCATTCGTGCTGACCGCCGTCGGGCTCGCCGCGACGCCGGCATTCGGCCAGACGACGGAGGACCAGACCACCGTCGTCGGGCTCAACCTGCTCGGTCCCGTGGTGGGCCTCTACAGCGGGTCCTTCGAGCAGGCGATCGACGACGATCTGAGCATTTTCGTCATCCCCACCTACTTCAACGCCAAGCTGGGCGTTTTCGACGCGCTGGCGAGCCTCGCGGACATTCAGCCGGAGGACTACGACCTCTGGTATCTGGCGGTTGCCGCGGGCGTGAACTACTTCATCAACGGCACGGCTCCGGCGGGCGTGTTCGCCGGTGCGTGGCTGCAGCCCGGCTATGGGCGCGCCCGATTCGAGGCCAGCGCGCTCGCGGAGGACTCCGAAGAGACGTTTGACGGCTCGACCGTGACCCTGACCGCGGGCGCGCACGTTGGCTACCGGCTCATCTGGGGTCCCGTGGCGATCACTCCGCGCGTGGGCATCAGCTACCAGCTCGCTCTGAGTCCGGTGTCCGGCTTCGACACGCGCATGAGGAACCTGGTGGACAACGTGAACACGGGACTGCGGTTCCCGTGGGGGGTAGACGTCGGGATCGCGTTCTGAGCACGACGACGGGTTTGCAAATATCTGAAAAGCACTTTATGATGTAAAGCATCCTTGGCCGACCGGAGGGGAGAGGCAGGTCTTCATGGGTGCACACGGCGTTGCCGCAGGTCCGATCGAACGCCTGGAGCGCATGCTCCGCTCGCCGCTGGTGCGGCTGCTGGCAATCGGCGGGCTGGCGCTGGTGCTGCAGGTTCCGCTGCTCCTCATCGGCGATCTGGTGCGCGAGCGCCGGAGCACCCGGGACGCTGCCGTGGAGGAGATGGGATCCACCTGGGGCGGCGTGCAGCGCCTTGCCGGGCCGTTTCTGGTCGTGCCGTACCGGGTTCCGTCCGCAGATGCCGATCGCGCGCCGGCGGAGGCCGTGGCCACGTTCCTGGCCGCCGAGCTCCGAGTGGCTGCCGACCTCAGGACCGAGCGCCTGCGTCGCGGGCTGTTCGAGGCGCCGGTGTATCGAGCGGCCATCGTGCTTTCCGGCACGTTCGAGCCGCCGGACTTCGCGCAGTGGGCGGTGCCTTCACACGAGGTGTTGTGGGAGCGGGCAGAGCTGGCCTTCGACGTGTCGGGCGTGCGGTCCATCCAGACCGGTGCGCGGCTGCGGTGGGGGGAGACGGATCTCGAATTCGAGCCGGGGACCGGACTGCGCGCCGGCGGCACCGGCATCCACGCGCGGGTCGGCGGTCCGTGGCGGAGTCGAGACGGGTTGACGTTCCAGGCGACGCTGGATCTGGCCGGCAGCGCGAGCCTGCGGGTGGCCCCGACGGGCCAGGCGACCACGGTGGAGGTCACCGGCGACTGGCCGCACCCGAGCTTTCGGGGAGGGTGGCTGCCGGCGGAGCGCGAGCTCCGCGACGACGGATTCAGCGCGGCGTGGCGCATCTCCCACCTTGGGCGCGGCTTTCCGCAGAGCTGGCGCGGGACGACGTACGGCGAGGAGATCGAGACTGCCTCGGTCGGCGTGGATCTGCTGACACCGGTCGATCCGTACCGGCAGTCGGAGCGCAGCCTGAAGTACTCGCTGCTGTTCCTGGCGCTGACGTTCGGGGTCGCGTGGCTGTTCGAGGTGCTCGGCGGTGCGCGACTGCACCTCGCCCACTACACGTTGATCGGCGCGGCCATGTGCCTGTTCTACCTGCTGGAACTGGCGCTCAGCGAGCACATCGGCTTTCCCGCGGCCTACGCGCTGGCGGCTGCGCTCGTGGTGGTCACCAACGGAGCGTACGCCCGGTCGCTGCTCGCGCCGCGCCGCGCCGCGCTGCTGGCCGGCGTCCTCTGTGTCCTGTATGCCGGCATCTACGTGCTGCTGCAGCTCGACGACCACGCCCTGCTGGCCGGGGCAGGCGCGCTTTTTCTCATCCTGGCCGCGATCATGTACGCTACGCGCGCCGTGGATTGGCATGCCGCCGGCTCGAAGCCGGAACGGGCAGGAGGAGGAACGTGATGAAGACCGCGCAGCAGGCGCGCAGCGAGGGGCGGGGCCCCGCGATCTGGCTGGCCGGCGACCCGGCCGACCTCGGCGAGTGGATGGAACGCGGCGCGGCCGGGATCGTCACCAACACCGTCGTGCAGAACCAGTTGGTCAAGAAGTACGGGACGCTCAAGGAAGTCACCCAGCGCTACCTGGATATGACCGACAAGCCGGTCGTGGTGGAGATCGACGGCCACAGCACGGCCGAGCTGATCGATGTCGGGCACGCCTTCACGGTCATGTCGGACCAGATCATCATCAAGGTACCGTGTACCTCCCAGGGCCTCGGCGCCTTCCGGGCGTTTGCGGCCGAGGGGGTGGAGACTTTCTGCACCACGGTGTTCTCGCTCACGCAGGCGGCGGCGGTCGCGCAGGCGGGCGCCACACACGTGCTGCCGTTCTGCGAACCGGTCAAGCAGCTCAACGACGATCCGGCCCGGCTGGTGCGCGAGTGCCGGTGCATGTTCGACGGCTGGGCGCAGCGTCCCTTCGTCACCGCGGCGCTGGTGCGGTCGCTGGACGTGGCGTACGCGGCGCTGCGCGCGGGAGCGGACGGCATCATCATCTTCTGGACCACGCTCAAGGAGATGATGGACCACCCGCTCACCACCGAGTGGAACAAGACCTTCCTCGACGAATGGAACGCCATGCACGCCGACGGCAAGCTCGACGGCGTGCCGGTGTCCGACTGACGGGAACGGACGCGTCGCGCACGGTCAGATCCATGTCGCAGGCAGTCGCCGCCCGGCCCACGCGGGCCGAGCGCACGCAGCATCCCGGGACGCTGTACGACCGGCTCGAACCGGCGTCGCGCGCGTTCGTGGACGACGTCGCCTCACGCTACCGGTGCACGGTACAGGAGGTGCGGGAGCTCTGCGAAGCGGCCCGCGACCTGGCGATGTGGGGCGAGCCGGACATCGCCACGTGGTGGTCTGCCGCTGAGGCAGCGGTCCCCCTGCGGCTGAACCCCCGCGAGCGCAAGAAGCGGCTGATCACCGCGCTCCGGGAGCACCTGCAACGGTTGCGGCGCGAACCGACCCGCTACGACCGCTCGTCGGCGAAACCCGAGCGGCCGCCGGCGAAGCCCGAGCGGCCGCCGGCGAAGCCCCAACGGCCGCCGTTGCGATTCGTCGACGCGCCCGCGGACACATCGGTGTTCGGTGACTGCCCGGTGCGCTCCGACCGCACCCTGTGCTGCAATCTGAAGACGATCGACGCGGTGCAGAACTGCTCGTTCGGCTGCAGCTACTGCACGATCCAGACCTTCTACGGCGACCGGGTGGCCGTGGACCGCGACCTGGGCCGCAAGCTGCGCGAGATCGAGCTGGACAGCCGGCGCTTCTACCACATCGGCACCGGCCAATCCTCGGACTCGCTGGTGTGGGGCAACCGCGCCGGCATGCTGGACGAACTGTGCCGCTTCGCGGGCGAGCATCCCAACGTGCTGCTGGAGCTCAAGACCAAGTCGGCCAACGTCAGCTACTTCCTGGACCGACAAGTGCCGGCGAACCTGGTGTGTAGCTGGTCGCTGAACACCGCTGCCGTGATCGAGCACGAGGAGCACTTCACCGCTTCGCTGGAGCGCCGCCTGGCCGCCGCGCGCCGTTTCGCTGACGGTGGGCGCATGGTGGCCTTCCACTTCCATCCGATGGTCCACTACGACGGCTGGGACACCGAGTATCCGGCGTTGGCCGGGCGGCTGCTCGACTCGTTCGCCCCGGAGGAGGTGGCCTTCCTGTCCATGGGTTCGGTCACCTTCATCAAGCCCGTGATCAAGCAGATCCGGCAGCGCGGGGAGCCGACGCGCATTCTCCAGGCCGAGCTCGTCGCCGACCCGCACGGCAAGCTCACCTATCCGGACGAGCTCAAGGTGCGGATGTTCCGCACGATGTACCGGGCGTTCGCGCCGTGGCACGGCCGGGTGTTCATGTACCTGTGCATGGAGAAGGCGACGATCTGGGACCAGGCGTTCGGGTGGCGCTACGCGTCCAACGACGAGTTCGAGCGTGCGTTCGGAGCGGCGACCCTGGGATGGCCGCCCGGTGAACGGCAGTCCGCCTGAGCGGAGTCCGATGGGGCGATGAACCGCCTGCTCGCGTGGCGAAAGGAGCCCGGCGTGCGTGTGGCCGGCAGCCGCGGCCTGGATCGGTTCAAGGTGCAGGCGCCGGGCGTGGTCGCGCTGCCCTGCGGCGGCTACCGGCTGTTCTACACGGCGGTCGGGCCGGACAAGCCGTTCGCCGACTGTCAGGGCTGCATCCTCAGCGCCGTCTCCGCCGACGGACTGATCTTCGAGGTGGAGCCGGGCATCCGCGTGGCGCCTGACCCCGGACGGCCGGACTTGTCGCTGCGCGCGCTGGCGCCCAGCGTCACGCCGATCGACGGCGGTTGGCGCATGTACTTCGAGGGCCGTGGGCCGGCCGATCGGCCGACGGTGATCGCCAGCGCCGTGTCGGCCGACCTGCTGCGCTGGCAGGTCGAGCCGGGCCTGCGGGTCGCCGGCTCCGAGCGCTGCGGAGCGCCGCGGTTTCTGCCGCTGAGCGGCTCATCATGCGGAGCGGGGGCGGGCCGGCTGTTCCATTTCCGCGCCGACGACGGACCGCCGCGAAGGAGTGCCGTGTACTCGGCGATCACCGAGGACGGGCTGTCGTTCACGCCGGAAGAAGGCGTGCGCATGTCGAGCCGCACCGGTGAGCTGGACTCCTCCGGCATCACCGCGGCGGAGGTAACCGCTCCTGAGGAAACCGGTGCTCCCTGGGTGATGATCTACTCGGCGTGGCAGGACGTGCCGCCCGGCACCGAGGTGCCGCTGCATCCCAGTCACGACCCGGACGCGGTTGCCAGCGGCCGCAGCGCCGACTTCGCGGCCGCCTCCATCGCCGTCGACCTCTGCGGCTACCGTTCGCGCATCCTGGCGGCGACCTCGGCCGACGGCGCGCGCTTCGGGCCGGGCAGCGTCGTCGTCGAAGGCGGCGGCCACGACAGCGGCGACGTCGACGCCGTACATGCCGAGGACATGGCGCTGGTGCGCCTTGCCGACAGCCGCTGGCGCATGTACTACGCGGCCTGTGACGCCGCCGGCAACTGGCAGATCGCGAGCGCGATCAGCGCCTGACGCGCCGCTCCCCGAGGGGCGTCGTCGGCCGCAGCCCCTACCAGTTCGTGAACGACCCGTCGGGCCGGCGCAGGTGCGGGGCCTCCCAGAGCTTCAGCGGGGTCTTGGCAACGGGCGCTTCCGTATCGAACTCGACGCCGAGGCCCGGCCCCTCGGGCACCGCGTAGGTCACGCCGTCCAGCACCGGCATCACCGGGAACATTTCCCGGTCGAACAGGGCGATCTTCTCGGGGCTGCGCTCCTCCAGCCACGCGTACTGCGCGGTCGCGGCTGCCAGGTGCAGGTTGGCCGCGGTGCTCACCGGGCCCAGCGGGTTGTGCGGCATCAGGTCGATGTAGTGCGCCTCGCACCAGCCGACCACCTTCATGGCTTCGGTGAAACCGCCGACGTTGCAGATGTCCAGCCGCGCGAACGCCGGGATTCCCGCTTCCAGGTACGGCAGGAACTGCCACTTGCTGGCGAACTCCTCGCCGATCGCCATCGGCACCTGCGTCATGCGCTGCAGCGCCTCGTACGCGCCGGGCGTCTCGTCCCGGATCGGTTCCTCCAGAAAATCGATCGTGCCCGGTGGCATGGCCTGGCAGAAGCTCGCCGCCTCCGCGACCGAGAGGCGGTGGTGGTAGTCGATGCCGAGCGCGGCGCGGCGGCCGATCGCCTGCCGCGCGGCGATCAGGGTGTCGGCGGCCGCGCCGATCGACGGCCGCGGATCGAAGATCCCTGCCGTGTCGTCCACGGGTACCGGCAGCCGGACGCAGGGCCAGCCGGCATCGACCAGCCGCACCACGTCGGCCACCGCGTCTTCGCCGAAGCCGTGCGTCGTGGTCGCGAAGCACGGGACGCGGTCGCGGTGCGTGCCGCCCAGGAGCTGGTACACCGGCACGTCCAGGGAGCGGGCGACCAGGTCGTGCAGGGCGATGTCGATCGCCGACAGCGCTGCGGTGAGCACCCGCCCGCCCTCGAAGTACTGACTCCTGTAGACCTCCTGCCAGATGGCTCCGATGCGCCGAGGGTCGCGGCCGACCAGGAACTCGCTGAAGTGGCTGACCGCCCCTCGGACGGCGAGTTCACGGCCGGTCACGCCCGACTCGCCGAGCCCCACGTGGCCGTCGCTCGATTCGATCCTGACGATGCAGAGGTTGCGGATGCCGCCGGGGACAATATGGGTCTCGATGCGCGCGATCTTCATGAGGCGAGTCTCTCCCGCGGCGACCCTGCCGGCAACCCGGAGTCGATGTTACGGCCCGGTCTTGCCGAACACGCTCGGTATGGCGCACCGTCCGCTCCGAACCGTGCCCCATCGACTTCTCCGGTTCGCCCTGCAGCGGACCTACCGCGAACCGCGCATGTTCCGCGCGTCCGCGCGTCTCAAGCGCCGCTACGACGCGGTCGTCATCGGCGGCGGCGGACACGGGCTGGCCTGCGCCTACTACCTGGCGCGCGACCACGGCGTGCGCGACGTGGCGGTGCTCGAACGGAGTTACATCGGCGCGGGCGGCACCGGCCGCAACACCGCCATCGTCCGCTCCAACTACCTGACTCCGGAGGGGGTGAGCTTCTACGAGGAGAGCGTCCAGCTCTTCCGGCGCCTGTCGGCCGACCTCGACTACAACCTGTTCTACAGCGAGCGCGGACACTTCACGCTCGCCCACACCGACTCGGCCGTGCGCACGATGCGGTGGCGGGCGGAGGTCAACAAGCACCTGGGCGTGGACAGCGAGCTGGTCGACCGGGAGTTCATCGCCCGCACCTGCCCGTTGCTCGACCTGGACTGCGGCCACGACATGCCGGTGATGGGCGCGCTCTGGCATCCGCCGGGAGCGATCGCCCGGCACGACGCGGTCGCTTGGGCCTACGCGCGCGGGGCCGACCGGCTCGGGGTGGAGATCCATCAGCACACGCCCGTGACCGGCCTGCGGCTCGAAGGCGACCGGGTCACCGGCGTGGAAACCGACCGGGGCGTGATCGAGACCGACCGGGTGGTCAGCGCCGTCGCCGGGTACACGCCGGCGATCACGGAGATGGCCGGGATCCGGACGCCGCTGGTCATCCATCCGCTGCAGGCGTGCGTGACCGAGCCGTTGAAGCCGTGGCTGGACGTGATCGTCGTCTCCGGGTCGTTCCACATCTACGTCAGCCAGTCCTCGCGCGGCGAGATGGTGATGGGGGCGTCGCTGGACCCGTACGAGGTGCACTCGACGCGCTCGACGCTGGAGTTTGCCGAGGGGCTGTCCGCCCACGTGCTGGCGGTGTTTCCGCATCTCGGCGGGGTCAAGGTGCTGCGGCAGTGGGCGGGTCTGGCCGACATGACCCCGGACTTCTCGCCGATCATGGGGCTGACCCCGGTGGACGGCTTCTTTCTGGACGCCGGCTGGGGCACCTGGGGGTTCAAGGCGACCCCGGTCAGCGGCAAGACCATGGCCTGGACCGTGGCGCACGGGAAGCCCCACCCGCTGATCGAGCCGTTCCGGCTGTCGCGGTTCGCGGAGTACGAGCTGGTGGGAGAGAAGGGGGCGGCCTCCGTCGGCCACTGAGATGAAGGGCTTGGGATGAAGGGCTTGGGATGAAGCTGCTGCGCTGTCCGGTGAACGGCGAACGGCCGTTGCAGGAGTTCGACTACGGGGGCGAATACCGCCCGCAGCCCGACCCCGACGCGGTCTGTGACGAACGCTGGGCGTCGTATGTCTTCGACCGGGCCGGCGCCGCCGGCGTGCGGCGCGAGTGGTGGTACCACGTGCCCAGCGGCACCTGGTTCATCGCCGAGCGCGACACCGGCACCGACCGGGTCGTGCAGACCTACCTGCCGGACCGGCTGGCATGAGCTCGCCGACGGGCCGGCGCCTGCCGCCACAACCAGGCGAGTGGATCGACCGGTCGCGCCCCATCTCCTTCCGTTTCGAGGGACGTCGCTACCGTGGCCTGCGCGGCGACACCGTCAGCTCGGCGCTGCTCGCGGCCGGCGTGCCGGTGCTCGGCCGCAGCTTCAAGTACCACCGGCCGCGCGGTGTGCTCAGCCTGTCCGGCGCGGATGCCAACGTGATGCTGCAGGGATCGGCCGGCACCAACCTGCGCGGTGACGAGACGCCGCTGAGCGATGGTCTGGACGTGCGCGCGGTGAACACGCTCGGCGGCGTGCGCAGGGACTTGCTGTCGGTGCTGGGCCTGTTCTCCGCCTTCACGCCGGTCGGTTTCTACTACAAGGCGCTGCACACGCCGCGGGCGCTGTTCCCTCTCTACGAGCGGGCGCTGCGCAGTCTGGCCGGGTTGGGTCGGATCCGCGCCGACCACCGCGCGGCGCCGTCGCCCAAGGAGTACGCCTTCTGTGACGTGCTGGTCGTGGGCGCCGGGCCGGCCGGGGTGGCAGCCGCGAACGCCGCGGCGGCGAGCGGTGCGGAGGTGGTGCTTGCGGAGTCGAGCGAGCGGCTGGACGGCTGCGTCGGCGAGTCGGTGCAGAGCGGCGTCGACTGCCGTTTCGGCACCACCTGCGCCGGGGTGTACGACGACCTGTGGGTGGCGCTGGTCGATGACCGGAGGCTCACCAAGGTGCGCGCCCGTTCGCTGGTGGTCGCGGCCGGCTGTGAGGATCAGCCGGCCGTGTTCGGCAACAACGACCTGCCGGGCGTGATGCTCGGCGAAGCCGCGCGCCGGCTGGTGGAGCGCTATGCGGTTCGCCCGGCGGAACAGCCTCTGGTGCTGACCGCCGGCAGCGTCGGCTACCGGCTGGCGGACGACCTGCGCGGTCGCGGCATCGGCATCGCCGCGGTAGTGGATCTCCGGGAGGAGGCGGCGGGGCACCCGCCGCGAGGCGAGCTGGAGGCTGCCGGCATCCCGGTCTTCCAGGGCCACGCGGTGGTGGAAGCCGTGCCGGCTCGGGGCGGCGCCGGCGTGCGGGCGGCGCTCATCCGCCCCGTCGACGCAGGCGGCCGTCCGACCGGCGCGGCGCGAACGGTCGCCTGCGGCGGCATCATCGTCTGCGTCGGCCGTTCCCCGCGTGACGGGCTACTGCGGCAGGCCGGCGGCGCGATGGCGTACGATGAGCGGCTGCACCGGCACGTGCCGGACTCGCTGCCGGACGGCGTGTTCGCCGCGGGCAGCGTGGCCGGAACGGATGGCGGGACCGCGGCGGCCGACGGACGCCGCGCCGGCCATGCGGCGGCGGCCTGGCTCGGCCTGGCGCCGCACCCGGCGCCGGAGGGGCCTCCCGATCGGGGCGCGTCCGAGTCCGGTCACCCGTATCCGGTGTTCGCGGGGCCGCACGCCAAGGCGTTCGTGGACCTCGACGAGGACCTGACCGTCGACGACCTCGCGCACGCGGTGCAGGAGGGCTACGACGATGCGGAGCTGCTCAAGCGGTACGCGACGGTGGGCATGGGACCGAGCCAGGGCAAGCACGCCAGCGTCAACGCGCTGCGCGTGCTTGCGCGCCTGACCGGCCGCTCGCTCGGCGACTCCCGGCTCACGACAGCGCGGCCGTTCGCCAGCCCCGTGCCCATGGCGCACCTGGCCGGCCGCGGCTTCACGCCGGTCCAGCGCACGCCCGCGCACGACCGTCACGAGCGGCTGGGAGCGGAGATGATGTACGCTGGGACCTGGCTGCGGCCGGCCCGATATCCGCGCTCGGGCCTGGACCGGGAGGGCTGCATCGACGCCGAAGCGCGCGACGTTCGGTCGCAGGTCGGGCTGATCGACGTGGGCACGCTGGGCAAGCTGGAGATCTCGGGTGCGGATGCCGTGCGTTTCCTGGAGCGCATCTACACCGGACGCTTTGCGAAGCTGCGAGTCGGCATGACCCGCTACGCTGTCATGTGCGACGAAACCGGCGTGGTGTTGGACGACGGCGTCATCGGCCGGCTCGGTGCGGAACGGTTCTACGTATCGACCACCTCGTCGGGCGCCGATCAGGTGTATCGGGAGATGCAGCGGTGGGCCGCGGTCTGGCGGCTCGACGTCACGCTGGTGAACGCGACCAGCACCTACGGCGCCTTCAACATCGCCGGCCCGTACGCGCGGCAGGTGCTGGCCGGGCTCACCGACGTCGACCTGTCGGCGGAGGCATTTCCCTATCTGGGCATCCGCGAAGGGGCGGTGGCGGGGGCGCCGGCGCGCCTGTCGCGGGTGGGCTTCGTCGGCGAGCTGGGCTACGAGGTCCACGTTCCGGCCGGCTTCGCCGCGGGCGTCTGGGACGAGCTGCTGCGCGCCGGAGAGCAGCACGGGATCGTCCCGTTCGGGGTGGAGGCGCAGCGGTTGCTGCGCCTGGAAAAGGGGCACCTGATCGTCAGCCAGGACACCGACGGCCTCACCGACCCGTTCGAGGCGCATCTGGGCTGGGCGGTGAAGCTCGACAAGCCGTTTTTCGTGGGCAAGCGGAGCCTCGAGATCATCGCCGCGAAGGCGCGGCGCCGCCGGCTGGCCGGGTTCGAGCTGCCGCCCGATGCTCCGGCGCCGCTGGAGAACCACCTGATCGTCGATGACGGCCGCGAGATCGTCGGCCGGGTCACCAGCGTCGGCCGCAGCGGCGCCGTGGGGCGCACGATCGGCCTGGCCTACGTGCCCGAGTCCGCGGCGGAAATCGGGTCCGCGCTGCAGATCAAGGGCGAAGGCGGTGAGATCATTGCGGCGCGGGTTGCCGCAACGCCGTTCTTCGACCCGGAAGGCGTGAGGTTGAGGTCATGAGGCCGCCGCCGGTGCGCCGCAGCGCGCGCGTTAGCGCCGTGCAGGCGTGTCTGGAGCGCCTCGGCGCGGTCTGGGACGAGCGCGAGGGCGCCGTGCGCGAGGGCGCCTTGCGCGAGGGCGCCTTGCGCCCAGTGCACTTCGGGGATCCGGAGGCGGAGGCCGCGATCGCGCCGGTGCTCGCCCTGGCGGACCGCGGCACGATTCCGCGCATCGGCCTGAAGGGACCGGATGCCATCGGGTGGGCGCGCGCGCAGGGGATCCCGGTGCCGGACGAGATCTACGGCTGGACACGGGCGGACGGCGGCGGATTGAGCGTGCGTGTGGGGAGCGGCGAATTGTTCCTGGAGGGGCCGCACGCCGACGCGGCCGAAGACGGGCTGGCAGAAGCCCCGTCCGGAACTGCCTGCTGGCCGGTGCGGCGCGAGGACGCTGCGTTCCTGTTGTGCGGCGAGCGTGCGCTCGAAGTGCTGGCGCAGGCATGCTCGTACGACTTCCGCGGCGCCGCCGGCACGTTCGTGATGACGCGGGTGGCGATGGTCTCCTGCTCGATCCTGGTCGAGGGAGGCCTGGTCGAGGGAGGCCCGGTCGACGGAGGCGTGGCCGAGGTCGACGGGGAGGAAGACGCGGCCGGCGGTCCGGTTTACCATCTGTGGGCCGCCGCCAGCTACGGGCTCTACCTGTGGGACGAGTTGCTCGCGATCGTGCGGGATTGCGGCGGCGGCCCGGTGGGCGACGCGGCCCTGGGGGCGGTGCTGCCGGCCCGGTGAACGGTTGACCAGGTCAACGACGACAGAGGACATGGTGGGGACATGACACGAGAGGACGCGCAGCAACTGCTCCGGCAGCACGACGTGAAGTTCGTGCTCGCCCAGTTCGTGGACATGCACGGCGTCGCCAAGACCAAGGCGGTGCCCGTATCGCACTTCGACGACGTGCTCGCAGACGGCGCCGGCTTCGCCGGCTTCGCCGTGTGGGGGATGGGTCAGCAGCCGCACGACCCCGACTTCATGGCGGTGGGCGACCTGTCCACCCTGTCGCTGGTGCCGTGGCAGCCGGGCTACGCGCGCATCGTCTGCGACGGGCGGGTCAACGGGCAGCCTTGGCCGTACGACACCCGCCATGTGCTCAAGGAGCAGCTCCGGGGGCTCGGCGAGCGCGGGTGGACGCTGAACACGGGACTGGAGCCGGAGTTCATGCTGCTGCGCCGGGATGAGGACGGCGGCGTCCATCCCGCGGACGGCACCGACCTGCTCGACAAGCCATGCTACGACTACAAGGGGCTGTCGCGCAGCCGGCACTTCATCGAAAAACTGGTCGCGTCCTTGCAGGAGGTGGGCTTCGACGTCTACCAGGTCGACCACGAAGACGCCAACGGCCAGTTCGAGATCAACTTCACCTACACGGAGGCGCTCACCTCGGCCGATCGCTTCGTGTTCTTCCGCATGGCCGCCGGAGAGATCGCCCGCGAGCTGGGGATGATCTGCACGTTCATGCCCAAGCCGATGTCCACCCGCACGGGCAGCGGCATGCATATCCACCTTTCGATCGCGGACGGGAACGGGACGTCGCTCTTCGAGGACGAATCCGACCGGCACGGGCTGGGGCTCTCGGAGCTGGCCTACCATTTCCTTGGCGGCCTGCTGCACCACGGACCGGCGCTGACCGCCCTGGTGGCGCCGTCGGTCAACTCCTACAAGCGGCTGGTCGTCGGCCGCGCCCTGTCCGGCGCCACCTGGGCTCCCGCGCACATCGCCTACGGCGACAACAACCGGACGGCCATGGTGCGGGTCCCGCACGGCCACCTGGAGCTGCGCCTCAGCGATTCGAGCTGCAACCCGTACCTGGCCACCGCCGCCGTGCTGGCGGCCGGACTCGACGGCGTGGACCGCAAGCTCGATCCCGGCGATCCGCATAACCTCAACCTGTACGACTACACGCTGGAGCAGCTCAGGGAGATGGGCATCGGCACGCTGCCGCAGTCGCTGCGGGAGGCGCTGGACCGTCTGGATGCCGACCCGCTGTTCCGCGATCGGCTGGGCGCCGACGTGATCCGGGAGTTCATCGCCATCAAGGAGATGGAGTGGGTCGAGTACCAGCGTCACGTCTCCGACTGGGAGATCGACCGCTACCTCGAGTACTACTAGCGGACCGGGGAGGCTTCAGACATGTGCGGTATCGTCGGTTTTGCGGCCAAGCGGCCTGCGGACCGCCAGCGGCTCGGCCGGCTCGTCGCGCCCATGCTCTCCTGCATGGGCGACCGCGGGCCGGATTCGGCCGGACTGGCGGTGTTCTCCGAGGACGGCGACCCGGAGCTCTACCGGTACAGCCTGTTCAGCGGAGCCGAGGTCGATTGGGACGACCTTGCCGGCCGCTTCCAGGGAGCGCGTGTCGATGCGATCGGTCGCTGCGCCACGCTGTCCACCGCCACGGCGCCGGACGCGGTCGAGTCCGAGATCGCCGCACGGCCGGAGCGGATCGACACCTTCGGCTACGGCCGCCGCATGCGGGTCTACAAGGACGCCGGCCACCCGCGCGACCTGATCGCCACCTACCGCCTGGACCAGGTGCGCGGCTCACACTGCGTCGGCCACACCCGCATGGCCACCGAGTCGGCGGTCACGCCCGCCCACTCGCATCCGTTCACGGCCGGCGCCGACTTCTGCCTGGTGCACAACGGCTCCATCTCCAACCCGTGGCAGATCCGCCGCCGCCTGCGCCGCTTCGGCATCGAGTTCGAGACCGACAACGACACCGAAGCCGCGTGCCGGTACCTGCAGTGGCGGATGAGCGAGGGCGCGACGATAGAGGCGGCGATCGACGAGGCGTTCGCCGACCTCGACGGGTTCTTCACGCTCCTGATCGGCACCGCCGACCGACTGGTCCTGGTGCGCGACGCGTTCGCGTGCAAGCCGGCGGTGGCCGCGGAGACCGATGACTACGTCGCCATCGGCTCGGAGTTCCGGACGCTCGCGCATCTGCCGGGGATCGAGCACGCCAACCTGTTCGAGCCCGCGCCGGAGGAGATCTATTCTTGGAGCGTTTAGAGACCTCCCTCACCTTCGACCTGGCGGAGTGCTCGGTCACCGAGGCGAACCGCCGGCTGCATGCGCTCACCGATCCCGCCGCGGTCGAGATCCTGCATCCGCTCGGCCGCCACAACATCGCCTGCGGCCTGAACGCGCCGTTGGACGTGCATGTCCGCGGTCACTCCGGCTACTTCACCGCAGGGATGAACCAGCACGCGTCGGTCACCGTCCACGGCAACGTCGGCTGGAGCGTGGCGGAGAACATGATGTCGGGAACGGTGCGCGTCGAAGGGTTCGCCTCCGAGTGCGCGGGAGCGTCCGCGCACGGCGGGCTGCTGGTGATCGACGGGGACGCGTCGTCCCGGTGTGGGATCTCCCTGAAGGGCGGTGACATCGTCGTCGGCGGCAGCGTCGGCCACATGAGCGCCTTCATGGCGCAGGCGGGCCGGATCGTCGTCTGCGGTGACGCCGGCGCGGGGCTCGGCGACTCGCTGTACGAGGCGGTGATCTACGTGGGCGGCCGCATCCACGGACTGGGCGCCGACGCCCAGGTGGAGCCGTTGGGCGAAGAGGACCGGCAGGCGCTCGCGGAGATGCTCGGCCGCGCCGGCCGCGACGAGGATCCCGGGTCGTTCACCCGGGTCGCCTCGGCCAAACAGCTCTACCACTGGAGCCCGGACTCGGAGCGCCTTGCCGGCGCGGCTCATGGCGATGACTGAACCACGCGGCCCGGAGCCGCAGTGGCCCGGCGAGGTGAGCCACCACTACGATCAGGCCACCCTCGACTACATCCAGCGCGCCGCCGAGACCGGCGTGTACGATATCCGCGGACTTGGCGCCAAGCGGCGCGTGCCCAGCTTCGACGATCTCACGTTCCTGACCGCGTCGATGTCGCGCTACCCGTTGGAGGGGTACCGCGAGCGGTGCTCCACCCGGACGGTGCTGGGCACGCGGCGCGCGGAGCGTCCGCTGACCCTGGCCACGCCGATCACCATCGCCGGCATGAGCTTCGGCTCGCTATCGGCGAACGTGAAGGAGGCGCTGGGGCGCGCCGCCACCGCGGCGGGCACCTCGACGACCACCGGCGACGGCGGCATGACACCGGAAGAGCGCCGTTCCTCCAAGACGCTGGTCTATCAGTGCCTGCCGTCGCGCTACGGCTTCAACCCGGACGACCTGCGCCGCGCCGACGCGGTGGAGATCGTCATCGGCCAGGGCGCCAAGCCGGGGGGCGGCGGCATGTTGCTTGGTCTCAAGGTCTCCGAACGGGTCGCCAGGATGCGCACGCTCCCCGCCGGCATCGACCAGCGGTCTGCCTGCCGTCACCCCGACTGGGTGGGGCCGGACGACTTGGCGATCAAGATCGAAGAGCTGCGCGAGATCACGGACAACCGCATCCCGGTCTTCATCAAGATCGGCGCCACCCGCGTGCCCGACGACGTCAAGCTGTGCGTGAAGTCCGGCGCCGACGTGATCGTCCTGGACGGCATGCAGGGCGGCACCGCCGCTACCCAGCAGGTGTTCATCGAGCACGCAGGCATTCCGACGCTGCCGGCGGTGAGGCAGGCGGTGGAGGCGCTTGAAGAGGTCGATCCGGCCCGCGAGGTGCAGCTCGTGGTGTCCGGGGGCATCCGTTCCGGGGCGGACGTGGCGAAGGCGCTGGCACTTGGCGCGGACGCGGTGTCGATCGGCCAGGCGGTGCTGATGGCGCTGGGCTGCAACAGTCCGAGCTACGTTCGCGACGGCGAACGGGTGGACGCCACCGCCGACTACCATCGCCTGGGTACCGCGCCCGGCCACTGCCACCAGTGCCAGACCGGGCTGTGCCCGGTGGGCGTGACCACGCAGGACCCCGAGCTGGAGCAGCGCCTCGATCCGGCATGGGGCGCGCGGCGGGTGCGCAACTACCTGGCGACGCTGACCATGGAGCTCGCCACGCTGGCGCGCGCCTGCGGCAAGTCGGACGTCCACCACCTGGAGCGCGAGGATCTGGTGGCGCTGACCGTGGAGGCGGCCGCGATGGCCGGAGTGCCGCTCGCGGGCACCCGCTGGATCCCGGGTTCGGAAGGAGGGGATGGGCCGAAAGCGGAGCCGAAGGCGACGGTTTCGGGGCGATAGGAGGAACGCCGCGCGACCGGAGGTTCCGCGGTTCGCGGATCAGGCGGCTTCCGTCAGCGCGGGGAGATCCAGGAGGTTGATCCGCGCGAGCTCCAGCAGTCCGCGAGCGAGATCGGGTTCCACCCACCCGCCGCCCGTGCTTCCGCTGGGGGCATCGGTGATGACCACGGGGTGGTGCAGGCCGTGGGTGGCTGGAGCCAGTGCTGCGCGGCGTGCGCTGGCGGGCGTGGCGCACGCCCCGGCAGCGATCCGTCTCAGCGTGACCAGTGCGCCGCTCTGAACCCGCAGTGCCGCGGCGAGCCAGCGCCCGTCCGCAAAACGCCGGGCGCAGACCGCGGCGGCATCACCGCCGCCGGGCCGGAGCACCGCCTGCGGGATCGCGCCGCGCTCCAGAATCCGCAGGCTGCGGGTGAGCGCCGCCGCCCGCTCGAAGCGGCGCTCCGCGGCCGCGTCGCCGATCCGCCGCCGCAGGGGCGCGAGGGCAGTCGTGTCGCCGCGCAGCAGCGCGGCCGCCCGCGCCACGGCGTCGGCGTAGCGGTCCGCCCGCTGCGGTTCCTCGCAGACGGGAATGCAGTGACCGGCGTGGTATCGCACGCACTTTCGCGCTCCATCGAGCGTACACGTGCGGAGTTGGAAGTAGTCGCTCACCGCGGCGATCAGGTCCTCTGCTTCCCGGTAGGAGAAGCACGGCCCGAACACCCGGGCAGGGTCGACGGACCCGGCGACGGCGGGGCGAATGCGCTCCAGCCGGGGAAACGGCCCTTCGGTCAGGCGCACGTGCCACAGCCCCAGATCCAGCGGATCGGCGCGGTTGAGCCGCGGACGGTGGTGCCGGATCAGCGAACTCTCCAGCATGCCCGCCTCGAATGAGGAGCGGGTCAGGATGACGTCCACAGTCGCCGCTCCTGCGGCAACCGCCCGGCGGCCGTGGGTGTTGAAATGAGAGCGGACGCGGCGGCGGAGATCGGCGGCCCTGCCGACATAGATGACCTCGGCCGCCGCGTCAAGGAACAGATAGCAACCGCTGGCGCGCGGTATGCCTGCGAGATCCACTCCTGGCGAATCTACTCCTGGGGCGTCCCGTCCTGAGACGACTCAGCCTGCCCCTCGGACGAGTCGGAGGGCTGCGGCGCCTCCGTAGCCGGCGCGGCTGCCGCAGCAGCGGCCTTGGGCTTGGGGCCCGGCTTGCGTCCGCGCCTGCGTGTGGTGGTCGTGGGTGCGGCTTTCGCCGCCTTGTTGGCTTTGTCGAATTCGGCCTTCGTGCAGCGCTGCAACTGCAGCGTGCGGTCCTGGCCGCGCGCCTTGCGGATCTTGACGTATTTCTTGGACTTGGCGGCCGCCTCCAGAAGCGCCTCACGCCCCTGGTTGATGTCCTCTTTGGCGGAGAACTTCAGAAAGCCTACCTGCTTGTCAGGGAGGCGGTCGATGAAGCGACGGTACTGCGCGATGACCTTCGGTGGGATTCCGGCTGCCTCCTTGGCATCACCGGGGATGATGAGCGTGGGCACGTTTTCACCTCGTATTGTATGGAATGTAGGACTCTGCCAAGGCGAGTCCGGAGGGAGTATAGCACTTTCCTATCGCCATGAAAACCGGCGCCGCCAAGGTGGCGCCGGCCACGCTTCGATCGGAGTTTCGCTCCGCTCACTCCACGGTGACGCTCTTGGCCAGGTTGCGCGGCCGGTCCACGTCATGGCCGCGCTGCAGAGCGGCGTGGTAGGCGATCAGTTGCAGCGGAACCGTGGTCACGAGTGGCGACAAGGGCGAGAGAACCCTCGGGACGAAG
This sequence comes from Spirochaetia bacterium, assembly GCA_965208175.1. Lineage (GTDB taxonomy): Bacteria > Spirochaetota > Spirochaetia > SZUA-6 > Bin103 > CATQHW01. The sequence goes on from CBDBOG010000004.1 coordinate 1,255,442, forward strand.
ACGACGTCGTCGGCGACAGCCGCCAGCGCACTATCGCCCTCGGTGGCGATGGCGATCACATGGCCGCCACGCACGCGAACCTCTTCGATGTTGGCGATGACCTTGTCGGTGGTGTTGTCGCGCGGCGCGACGAAAACCACCGGCATGCCGCGATCGATGAGCGCCAGCGGCCCATGTTTCATTTCCGCCGCGGGCATGCCCTCCGCATGAATGTAGCTCAGCTCCTTCAGCTTCAGGGCACCCTCGAGCGCCACCGGGAAGTTGACACCCCTGCCCAGATAGAGCCAGTTCTGACGGTCGATGTGGCGTGCCACGAGCTCGCGGATTGCGTCGTCGGAGCGCAGGACCGCTTCGATTGCCCGAGGGCATGCGCGCAGGCCCTCCAGGATCTCCGTGCAGCGCTCCGCCGACAGATGGCGCTGGCGGCCGAGCAGGACGGAGAACAGGGTCAGGACCGCTACCTGGGACGTGAACGCCTTGGTGGAGGCCACGCCGATCTCGGGTCCGGCGTGCAGATACATGCCGGCCTGAGTCTCGCGCGCGAGTGTCGAGCCGACGACGTTGATCACCCCCAGCACGGTCGCTCCCTTGGCGCGCATCTCGCTCATGGCGGCGATGGTGTCGGCGGTTTCGCCCGACTGGCTGATGAAGAGCGCAATCGTGCCGGCTTCGACGATCGCGTTGCGGTAGCGCAGCTCGCTGGAGTACTCCACGTCGGTCGGCACGCGCGCGATTTCCTCGATCAGGTATTTCCCGACCAGACCGGCGTGCCAGGCGGTGCCGCAGCCGGCGATTACGATTCGCCGCAGATGGGAAGGAGAGCAGTCCACGCTTCCCAGGCCCCCGAGGTTCACGCCGCTTCCACTTGGGTCGATACGTCCGCGCAGCGTGTTCCTCAGCGCCTCCGGCTGCTCGTGAATCTCCTTCAGCATGAAGTGCGGGTAGCCGCCTCGTTCGATCTGCTCGAGCGACAGCTCCAGGCGTTCGATTTTCTTGCGCAGCGGAACGGCGTCGATCGTGCTGGCATTGAGGGTCTGGCCGTCGACGGTCACGACCTCGTTGTCATGCAGGTAGACCACGCGGCTCGTGTGCTCGACGATCGCCGCGCCGTCGGAGGATATGAGGTGCTCGCCCTCGCCGATGCCGATCAGCAGCGGACTGCCGCGGCGAGCGGCGATCAGCAATTCCGGAAACTCGACGCAGGAGACGGCGACGCCGAAGGTTCCCTGCACTTCGCGCAACGCCCCGCAGACGGCGGTCAACAGACCCTCGGGGCCGGAGCCGGTTCCATCTTCGTACAGGAAGCCGATGAGCTGCACCAGCGCCTCGGTATCGGTGTCGCTCGCGAACGCGATCCCCTGCCCGGTCAGGTACTGGCGGATTGAGGCATGGTTCTCGATGATGCCGTTGTGCACCAGCGCGATCCGGCCGGTTGTGTCCAGGTGAGGATGCGCGTTGCGCTCGCTGGGCGCTCCGTGGGTTGCCCAGCGGGTGTGGGCGATGCCGCAGGTGGCCGGGACGCGGTCGTGCGCGGCCGAGGCGACCTGGCTCCGGAGCTCACGGACCGGTCCGACGGCCCGTGAAACGTACAGCTCGCCCGGCGAGACGAGCGCCATTCCCGCCGAGTCGTAGCCGCGATACTCCAGCCTTGCCAGGCCGGTGAGGAGCGGCTCGAGCGCACGCCTTGGCCCGGTATATCCGACGATCCCGCACATCGCAGCCGGCTCAGATCGACGCGATCAGGCCACCGTCGACGAGCAGCGTGGCACCAGTCACCCATTCCGCCTCGTCGGAGGCCAGGAAGACCGCGGCGTGCGCGATGTCTTCGGGTTTTCCGAGCCGTGGCATGGCCGTCTTCTCACGGACCGCCTGGATCTGCTGCGGGGTAAGGTAGTCCTGGATGGGCGTCTCGATGTAACCGGGGCAGATCGCGTTGACGGTGATCCCATCCGCCCCGAGCGTCAAACAGGCGTCGCGCGTCATGTTCACGAGAGCCGCCTTGGATGAGGCGTAGGCGGGTCCGGAACTGCCGCCGAAGGCGTGCACGGAGGCGATGTTGATCACGCGGCCGTGTGCGGACGCGCGCAGATGGGGAACCGCGCACCGGGTGGCCAGGAATGGGGCACGGAGGTTGACGTCGATCACGCTCTCCCATTCTTCGTCGGTCTGCCGGTCCGCGGTGCCGACGATGCCGATGCCGGCGTTGTTGACCAGGATATCCACGCCGCCGAAGCGATCCGCGGCAAAGGAAACCATTGCGGCTATCTGCGCCGGTGAGGAGACGTCCGTGGCGATGAAGGCGGCAGTGCCGCCCTCGGCGTCGATCGACTCGGCGGTCGGCGGGCGCGGCTCGGTCTCGTGGTACTTTCCGCGCCGCGGCTCCTCCTGCACGTCGGCAACTACCACGCGGGCGCCTTCTCGGGCGAAGGCCACCGCTATTCCGCGGCCGATGCCGGTGCTGGCTCCCGTCACGATGGCGACGCGGTCGTCAAGTCTGCCCATGGGGCCCCTCCTCGAACAGTTCCAGGTTCACATTCGTGCCTGTCGGCGGCGCGGGCGCCGGAAGAACGCACGCCGGCCCCTCGGCCTGCGCGTGGTTGACGGTGCGTGCGACCGGCTGCATGGTCATCTTCGCCGCCGGATAGGGACTCAGCAAGGCGCGCAGCTCGTCGGTGCTTCGTGAAGGATCCAGCCACCGATCGTAGCGGTCCGGCGCGATGATAACCGGCATGCGATCGTGCAACGTGCCCACCAGCTCGTTCGGCTCGGTGGTAACGATGGTAAAGGTCGCGGGCGCGGTGTCGTCTTCCCCGGCTCCGGAACCCCGCTCGTACAAACCGGCGTAGGCGAACGGGGCGCCGTCACGCAGCCGAATCCAGTGCGGTGTGCGCTCGCGTCCGCCCCATTCGTAGAACCCGTCGCTGGGGATCAGGCACCGGCGTCCGGCAAACGCATCGCGGAATGCCGATCGCCGCTCCAGAGTCTCGGCGCGCGCATTGATGAGCCGGCCGGCGATGCTGCGGTCGCGGGCCCAAGCCGGCATCAGCCCCCACCTCAACGCATCCAGCACGCGCTGGCCGCGTTCCACCCGGATTGCGACGGCCGGCTGCGTCGGAGCGATGTTGTAGCGCGGCCGCAGCTCGCGAACCCGGGACTGCGCGCCGAACAGCGCGGCCAAGGCGGCCGCATCGAGGTCGGTCGTGAGCGTAAAGCGCCCGCACACGACGCTACAGCTCCGTTACCAGCTCGCGTTCTTTCTGCAGTATGTCGTGCATTCCGCCTTCGCGCAGGCTGGTGGCGGAAACGACCGTCAAGCGAGCCCGGCGGCGAAGCTCGGGGACATCCAGCGCCCCGCAATTGCACATCGTCGCCTTGATCTTGGCGAGCGTCTGCTTGAGATTGGAGGCGAGCGAGCCGGCGTACGGCACATAGCCGTCGACCCCTTCCTCGAATGCCAACTGACCGTTGACCGCGTCATACCGCGCCCAGTTCTGCGCGCGGTTGGTGCCTTCGCCCCAGTACTCCTTGACGACGTTCGTGCCGAGGCGAATCTGCCGCCCCGGGCTCTCGTCGAATCGGGCGAAGTAGCGGCCCATCATCACGAAATCGGCGCCCATCGCGAGGGCGAGGACGATGTGGTAGTCGAAGACGATACCGCCGTCCGAGCAGATGGGGACGTAGCGTCCGGTCTCCTCGGCGTAGCGGTCCCGAATCGCGGCCACATCCAGCACCGCGGTTGCCTGTCCGCGGCCGATGCCCTTCTGCTCCCGCGTGATGCAGATCGAGCCGCCGCCGATGCCCACCTTCACGAAGTCGGCGCCCGCGTCGGCAAGGTAGCGAAAGCCGTCCGGCTCGACGACATTGCCGGCGCCGACCTTCACGGCCCCGCCGTACCGTTCGCGTACGAATGCCAGACAGTCCGCCTGCCACTCGTTGAACCCGTCGGAGGAGTCGATGCACAGCACCGAGGCGCCCGCCTCGACCAGAGGCGGCACCCGGTCGCGATAGTCGTGCGACGAGACGCCGGCTCCGACCACCAGCCGCTTCTCGTCGTCGATCAACTCATCCGGATTCTCGCGGTGGTCGTCGTAGTCTCTGCGAAACACCAGATGCCGAAGGTGCCGCCCGCCGTCGATGATCGGCAGACAGCTCAGGCCGTGCTCCCAGATCAGGTCGTTGGCGGCGTTGAGGGTGATGCCGTCATGGCCGACCAACAGACGGTCGAACGGTGTCATGAGGGTGTCGACGCGGGTGTCCGGGTCCTGCCGGTGCACGCGGTAATCGCGGCTGGTCAGGATGCCGAGCAGCGGGCCGTCCGGCCGCCCGTCCGCGGTCACCGCCATCGTGGTGTGGCCGGTGCGGCCGGCCAGATCGATCACGTCGCGCAGCGTGGCGTCCGGCGTGAGGTTGGAGTCGGAGACCACGAAACCGGCCTTGAACTTCTTGACACGCTGCACCATCTCCACCTGATGGTCGATCGGCTGGGAGCCGTAGATGAACGCGATACCGCCGAAGCGCGCGAGCGCGACCGCCATGCGGTCGTCGGAGACGGTCTGCATGACCGCGGAGGCGAGCGGGATGTTCAGTGAGATCGCTGCCGGCTCGTCGACGGCGTGGCTTACCAGCGGGGTCTGCAGCCGCACGTTGGCGGGCACGTTTTCCTTGCGGGTGAGGTTCGGCAGCAGCAGGTACTCGCTGAACGTCCGTGAGATCTCGTCGATGACGACTGCCAATCGTTCCTCCCGTTTCAGGCTGGCCGGTTCAGGCCGGCGGAAGCCTGTCAGTCCCCGTCGGCACACGATCCGTGCCGGTCGGCACACGATCCGTGCCGAGCGCCGGCCGCAGGGGCTCGGGCACCGTCAGCGTACCGTCGGCGTTCTGATGGGTCTCCAGCAGCGCAGGCAGCAGCCGGCTGGTCGCCAGGCCCGATGCGTTCAGGGTATGCACGAAGCGGGTGCCGCCGGAGCCGCGCACCCGGGTGTTGGCGCGCCGCGTCTGGTAGTCCCGAGCGTTCGACGCGGAGCTCACTTCCTCGTAGCTGCCCGTGCTTGGCAGGTAGACCTCCAGGTCCAGGGTGCGCGCCATCGCCGATGAGGCGTCGCCGGCGGCCAGCCTGGTAACCCGGTAGTGCAGCCCCAGCCCCTGCACCAGCCGCTCCGCCCGGCCGATCATGTCTTCCAGCGCTTCCTCGGAGCGATCCGGCATCACGAACTGAAACAACTCGACCTTGTTGAACTGATGCCCTCGCAGGGTGCCGCGGTCGTGGGTGCGGTAGGAGCCTGCCTCACGCCGGTAGCACGGCGTGTAGGCGACGTATCGCTTGGGCATCTCCGACTCCTTCAGGATCTCGTCGGCGTGCAGGCTGGCCAGCGCGGTCTCCGAAGTCGGCAGGAGAAACGGCGCTTCGCCGCGCTCGGCGCCTTCCTGCAGGAAGTAGACGTCATCGACGCCGAATCGGGGGAACTGCCCGGCGTTGAAGCCGCAGCCATAGCTCAGCAGGTGCGGCGGCAGGATCAACTCGAAGCCGTCGGCCACGTGCGTGTCGATGAAGTAGTTCAGCAATGCCCACTCCAGGCGCGCCCCCCAGCCGCGGTAGATCCAGAACCCGTGTCCGGCCAGCTTGGCACCGCGCTCGTAGTCGACCAGGCCGAGCCTGCCTGCGAACGCCACGTGGTCCATGCCGGCCGCGCATGCGGCGGGCCGCTCGCCCCACTCGCGGAGGGTCTGGTTGGCCTCCTTGCCGCCCGGCGGGACATCGGGATCCGGGAGGTTGGGCAGTCCGGCCAGCAGTGCGTCCAGCTCCTGCGTGACGGTGCCGAGCCGGGTCTCCAACTCCTTGATCCGGTCGCCCACGGAGCGCATCTCGGCGATGAGCTCCGTCGCGTCGCCGCCTGCGCGCTTGATGCGCGGCACCTCTCGCGACGCGTCGTTGCGCCGCGCCTTGAGCTGCTCCACGGATGTGATCAACTCACGCCGGGCAGCGTCGAGGTTCTGGATCGGTTGCAGGTCAACGGTGTCCATCCGCTTGCGGAGCGCCTCGCGGACCGCGTCCGGCTCATTCCGGATCAGGGAGATGTCTATCACTTGGGGCCTGTCACCTTGGGGCCTGTCATAGGTGGTTCGGAACGTATCATGCGGAACCTCTGTCGCACATCGGCCAGCCGTTCGCGCCAGCCCGCGGGTGACCGGATCGTGCCCGCCACCGTCAGCCCGGCCGCCGCCTGGCGGAGGAGCGCGCGGCGCGTGTCGCCGTCGGCAACGCGATCACGCAGTTCCCGGCGCAGTTCGCCCAGCTCGTCGAGGAATGGAACCAGGTCGGAAGCGTCGATCACCCGCTCCAGCTCCCGGCGCAGAATCCCGGCGACGGAAGGGCTGGCGTTGCTGGTGGCTATGGCGATGCGGAGGTGGCCGCGGCTGACCACCGCCGGCATCCCCAGATCCGACCGGTCGGGCTGGTCATAGGTGGACAACAACACCCGCTCGCGCCGCGCCCAGGCAGCGACGGCCGGATGGGCGGGGTTGCCGTCGGTCAGCGTGCTGACCACCAGTCGGCGCCCGCGCAGATCGGCCGGCCGCACGGTCCTGCGCAGCCAGACGAGCCGGCCGCTCGCTGCCCATGACCGGATCTCCGGCTCCACCGCCGGGCTGACCACGGTGACCAGGGCCTCGGCGTCGAGCAGCCGCGCCGCCTTGTCCCGCGCCTCGTCCTCTCCGCCGATGACGAGCACCGGCTGACCTACCAGGTCCAGTCCGATCGGGAACAGTGGTCTCATGGTGGCAGACATGCCGTGAGGGTGGCCGCAGCGACCGCGCGGCACAAGCCTGGCTGCGCTCGGGCCGCTGTGCCCGGCCCGCTGTGCCCGGCTCGCTGTGCCCGGCTCGCTGTGCCAGGCCCGTGTGATAGTCTGCGCCCGTGATCGACCTGCCCGCAGCCGACCGGTGCCGCTACGACCTCGTCTCATTGGGCGAGGTGCTCTGGCGGCTTGACCCGCGCGACGTTCCGCTGGCCCGTGTGCGCGATTCGATGCGGGTCTTTCAGGGTGGAGGTGAGACCAACGTCGCCTGTGGCGTTTCGGCGACGTTCGGTCTGCGTACCGCCGTCCTCACCGCGCTGGTGGCCGACGACATCGGCCGCAACATCGGCAACCAGCTTGCGGAGGCGGGGGTCGATACGGGCCGGATCATCTGGTGGGACACCGCGCGCTCTGCAGACAGCCACAGCACGGACGCCAAGGGCACGGTGCACAACGGCATCTCGGTCACGTTCGCCGGCAAGGGCGTGCTGCCGTCGGAGACGCTCTACTACCGCGCCCACACCGCCGCCTCGCTGCTTGCGCCGGGAGACTTCGATCTGCAGGGGCTGTTCGCCCGCGAGGGGGTGCGGGTGTTCAACACGGGCGGCATCTTCACGCTGATCGGCGACCGCACCGCGCAGACCGCAATCGCAGCCGCGGAGGCCGCTCGGGCCGCCGGCACCTTCGTCGCCGCGGACCTCAACTACCGCTCCAAGGTAGAGCCCGACCGGGAACGGGCGCGCCGGATCAATCGGCGCCTGATCCCGAGCATCGACTTTCTTGTCGGCAACGACTCGGATCTCGCCGACGCCCTGGGCTACGACACCCCCGATGGTGACGATCGTTTCGAGCCGTGGCTGGAGCGCTACCGGGCCACCATCGAACGGGTGGCCGCAGACTTTCCGCGCCTGCGCCTGATCGGTACGCAGTGGCGCGGCGCGCACGACGCCGACGTGGTGAGTTGGGGTGCGGTGCTGTATGAAACCGCGACTCGCCGCTGGTACACCGCCCCGGTCCGCGAGCGGGTGCACATAGCCGATCGCACCGGCGGGGGAGATTCCTTCACCGCGGGCGTCGTCAGCGCGCTCCTGCAGGGAGAGGACCTGCAGCAGGCGGTCGAGTGGGGGGCCGCGCACGGTATCCTGGTGCAGTCGACGCCCGGCGACACGACCATGGTCCGCCAGGAACAGGTGATCGCCGAGGCGGAACGTGTCCGCCGGGGCGGCGGCGTGAAGGCCGCCCGATGAATCGGCCGGTAGGCCACCCGATGAATCGGCCGGTAAGGCGCCCGATGAGAGCCGGCGCGCGGATGGAAGGCGGACCGTCACGCCCGACCGGCCACACCCGCCCTGATTTGTCGGGATTCCGGCAAATTCGTAGGATAGTGGTGATGAGCGAGCAGGTGAGCCGCCGGCGACGGTTCGCATGCGATGGCGTGCCGGCTGCCAGGGCAAGCGTGCCGGATGGCGCGGAGCATTGCAGTGCCTGAGAAGCCCGATCAAGCTGGTCCCCAGAAGCCGACGGCCTACATCTTTCACGTCCTGCTGAAGGACGGCGAGTCGCTGCTGCTCGATCCGTTCCGGGGAGTGGAGCGGCTGGAGAGCACCCTTGCGGAGCGCACCGTGGAAGGTCGCTTCGGGACCGAGCCGCGTGTCGAAGCCCTCACGCTGTATCGCAATGAGCTGTACCGGGCGGTGGACGCCGCCGTTCGCCGCTGGTTGTCGGAGAAGCGGTTCATTCCCCGTTTTCTGGCGTCCGCCGGTGTGTTCGTGCTGGCGATGTTCGTGATGGCCTATGTGTTCCGCGGCGGGCTGCCGATCCCGGTGATCGACGAGCTGGCGATCGCGCTGGGAGCCAGCGTCGTCGCGTACCTCGCGATAGGCAGGAAGGAACTGGCCTCGGAGATGGCGACCAGGAAGCGCGTTGCGCTGAAGAACGCGATCGACCGCATCACCTTCGTCCCCAGCCAGTTCCTGGTCCGGGTCGAAGAGGCGCTGCGCCGCTACGAGGCGGAGAATCTGGAAGGGCTGGTCTCGGAGATCCTGGATCCGGCTGACGAGCCGCTGGACGAGCCCGAGCGGACGGAGGCAACCGAGTTCGTGCGACTGCTGGAGGACCAGTTCAACTACGCCCGCCTGCGCAAGGGAGAGCGGGAGTTGAAGAACTTCCTGGCAGAACGGGGCGCCGAGCGCGGCACCAACCTGCGGAAGTGGGCGGAATCGCAGCGCCTCAACTTCCCGCTGTACGCGGTGTACAAGAGATTCAAGCGTACGGTCGAGCGGGTGCGCTGACACACCGCTATCGTCACGTCGCCGTGCGTGCGGGAAGGATCGTCGCCACCGGTCTCCTGCTTTGCGCCGGCCGCGCCGTCGCGCTTCAGCCGCTTGACCTGACGCTCGCTCTGGCGGGCTCGGCCCTCACGGGCGGCGGGCTCCTGGTCGCCAACCGGGTCCCTCCGGTGACGGAGGAGCAGCGCCTTCAACTCCGCATCGAGGATCTGCCCTCGATGGACCGGGCGCTGGTGTTTCCGGACCAGCCACTCATCGGCGGCATCAGCGACATGGTCGCCTACAGCCAGGTCCTGGTGCCGGTCGGCGCTGCGGCGTTCGGACTGGAGCGCCGGGACGCGCAGGACGTGCTGGCCCGCCACTACCAGGTGCTGGCCATCACCTATGGCAGCTCATACCTGATCAAGGCCGCCGTCTGGCGTGCGCGTCCGTTCCTGTACGACCCGAACGTCTCTCCCGCGCGTGCCGCCGACCGGACGGGAGCCAACTCGTTTCCGTCCAGCCACGTCGCCGTCGCCTTTGCGAGCGCCACGTTCATCAGCACCATCGCCGACCAGTACTGGGACGAGCGCTACACGACGATCCTCACCGTCGGCTCCTACGCAACGGCTTCCATGGCGGCGATTCTTCGGATCGCCGCCGGCCGTCACTTCGTGAGCGACGTTCTGGCGGGCGCACTCCTCGGAATCGCGGTCGGGTGGGCCGTGCCGACCGCGCACCTACTGTCTGCCCGCTGACGTGAACGACCCGCGGACGTGAACGGCTCGCGGACGTGAGGGCAGCCCGGAAGTGCGCGTGCGCGGCACTGGCAGGTCTGCTGGCCGTCGCGCTCGTCGCCTGTCGGGGCGGGGTGGAGACCGTCAGGCTCCGGGTCGGGGAGGAGCGGTTTACCGTCTGGGTGGCACGCACCCCGGAGCAACGGGCGCGCGGGCTGATGTATCGCACCGAGCTGGGGCCTCGGCAGGGCATGCTGTTCGTGTTCGAGAACGAACAGGTGCTGTCGTTCTGGATGAAGAACACGCCGCTGCCGCTGTCGATCGCGTTCCTGTCCACCGACGGTGAAATCCTGCAGATCGAGCCGCTGACGCCGTTCTCGGAGCTGGAAGTGCGCTCCTGGCGACCCGCGCGCTATGCGCTGGAAGTCAACGCCGGCGCCTTCGCGGAGGCCGGCGTCCAGGTCGGAGATCTGGTCGGCTTTCCGCGGAACTGGCGCTAGCTAGGAGTCCCGGGCCTCGTCCACGAACGGCTCCAGTTGAGGCTCGCCGTCCGCCAACTCCGGCTCGTTGATCATGATCTCGATGCGCCGCTCGATCTTGGCGAGCTCCGCGCCGAGATCGCGGGCCAGCTTCATGCCGCACTCGAACAGGTCGACCGCCTCCGCCAGGGGCACGTCGCCGTCCTTCAGCCGTTCCGCGAGCACTTCCAGCTCGTGAAGGCGTTCCTCGAAGCTGGACTCGCCCGCCCCGGGAGAGCGCGTCTCCGGTTCAGTCATCACCACCTCCGGCAGCGACCGGTTCCGTGCCGGTGACGGAGGCCGCCAGCCGGCCGCGGTGCAGCCGTACGCGTATCGGGTCGCCAGGGGCCGCCTGGGATGCGTCGGTGACCGCGGCGCCGTCGGCGGCGGTCACCAGCGCATAGCCCCGGGCCAGGATGTCAAGCGGCGACCTGGAGCGGATCGCCTCCGCGGCAAGCACCACGCGGTGCCGGCTGTCGAGCACGCGTGCCTGCAGCGCACGCGTGGCGGCCGTCACGGCGTCATCCAGACGCTGCGTGGTCGGTGCCAGCGCCAGGCGCAGGCTGCGCTCCAGCCCGGCCGGCTGAAACCGCTCCAGGGCGAAACGGACGCGCTCGCGCCGCTGGTCCAGGCTGCTGCGCATCGAGCCGGCGGCGGCGTGCAGGCGGCGCAGCAGATCGGAGCGTTCGCTGGACACCAGCTCGGCGGCGGCCGACGGGGTGGGAGCGCGAACGTCGGCCGCCAGATCTGCGAGCGAGGTGTCGGTCTGGTGGCCGACCGCGCTCACCACCGGCAATTCGCAGCGAACGATCGCTTCGACCACCGCTTCGTCCGAGAACGGCAGCAGGTCCTCCAGGGACCCGCCGCCCCGGGCCAGGATGACCACGTCGCCCATACGGTGGCGGCTGGCGGTCCGCAGCCGCGAAGCGATGATGCCGGCGGCTCCGGCTCCCTGCACCTGTGCCGGCAAGACCACCAGGTCGATGCCGGCATGCCGCCTCCGCAGCACGTTCAGGATGTCGCGCAGCGCCGCGCCGGCTGGAGAGGTGATCACCACCACGCGCCGCGGCACGCGCGGTATCGGCCGCTTGCGCTCCAGATCGAAGCAGCCGCGCGCCGCCAGCCGGCGCTTGCGCTCCTCCAGCAACACCAGCAGATCGCCGGTGCCGGCCCGTTGCACCGTTTCGACCACCAATTGGTAGGTGCCGCGTTGTTCGTAGACGTCGACCGCGCCGCGCGCGCGGATCAGCATGCCGTCGTGCGGGACGAAGTCCGCCCGGGCGAGCTGCGTGCGGAACATCGCCGCCTGCAGCACGGCGCGGCGGTCCTTCAGGCTGAAGTACAGATGGCCACTGGCCGCCCGGCGCGCGTTGGACACCTCTCCCTCGACGGTGATATCCGGAAACGCGCCCCCCAGCATGCCCCTGACTCTCCGCGTGACGTCCGACACGGAGTAGACCTGGCGCTGAGGCGTCCGAGCTCGCCCGAGCACGCGGCAGATCGTAGTGGCGGCCGGCCCCCTTGGCAACGCGGCGCGGCACCGGGCGGCAGCCGGCCTGCACCCGGCGTGCGGTACTGCCGATACATGAAGCGAGGTATGCTCCGTTCACGGGTTGCGTGTGTCCTGGCGTTGGCGGCCGTGTTCCTCGCCGCGGCGTCAGGGGCATGGTGTGACACCGATCTCATGGATCTGCGCAGCCGGACCGGCTCCACCCTGGAGTGGGATCCCTGGTCTCAGCGGGGCCTGCTGGTGAAACGCGGTACCACGGTCGCGTTCCGCGTAGGGCTGCCGTGGGCGGTGGTCGACTACGAGGCCCGCCTGGACATCGGGCCGGTCACGCGGGACGGCGCCTCGATCCGCTTCACCGACGAGGGCGCCGAGCTCATCGCCGCGCTCCTGGATCCGCCGCGTCCCGAGCGCCTTGGGCCGCAGGTGGTGGCCGTCGTGATCGATCCCGGGCACGGCGGCAAAGACCCCGGCGCGGTCAGGGAGCACCGATTCGACGGCCGACGAGTCGTCATCCACGAAAAGGACATCGCACTTGCCGTCGGCCTGCGGCTGTCTGCGATGCTTACCGAGGAGTTGCCGTACACGCGGATCCTGATGACGCGCGATGAGGATGTCTTCGTCGAGCTCGAAGACCGTCCGGCGATGGCCAACGAAGCCCTCGACGCACTCCCGGAGGACGAGGACATCGTCTTGTTCGTTTCCGTCCACGCGAACACGGTCGCGTTCCGGACGGAACCCACCGGATTCGAGGTCTGGGTGCTGCCCAAGGAACACGAACGAACGGTTCTTCCCACCGGCTCGACGCCGAGCGGTGACAGCGCCGCACAGCCGATTTTCAACGCCATGCTGGACGAGCAGATCAGCCGCGAGAGCGTCGTGCTGGCGAACGAGATCCTGGACGGCCTCGAGGCCCACGTGGGAGACCGGTCGCCGAACCGGGGCTTGCGGGAGGAGAAATGGGCCGTGGTGCGCCGCGCGCGCATGCCGGCGGTGCTGGTGGAGGTTGGCTACATGTCCAATCCGGTGGAGGCGCGCCGCATGCTGCAGCCGGCTTACTTGAACGACCTCGCGCGCGGCATCTACGATGGGATCCGCGGATTCATCGAGTGGTTCGAGGCGGCCCCCGATCTGACCGAGTAGGGCGAGGGCAGGGACCATACGATCCCCCGCCCCGCGTGCTCCCCATTGCGTGCGGCCCCGCCGTGAACGAAAGCGAGCGACTCGCGTTGGCGAGGGTCCAGGCGAGTCTCATCGGCGCGGCTGGCGATGGTCTGTGGCGGCTTCTGACCAACCTCCGGTTCTCGGCGAACCAGGAGCGCCAAGCGGACGAGATCGATATGGTGGCCATCGGCCCGCCCGGCGTCCGCGTGATCGAGGTCAAGCACTGGTCGGCCGACTGGATCAGCAGGAACGAGCACGTCGTCGATCAGGCAGCCAACCTCGTCACGCACAAGGCAAAGCGGATTGGCACGACCCTGCGTGCCGAGCTTCCCGACCTCCCGCACGTGGATGGCGTGTTCCTGGTGACCCACCCGGCCGCCCCGGCGGACGAACTGTCCAAGGTGGTTCGGGGCGCACGTTTTTTCACGCTCAAGAGTTGCCTGCAGGCGGCTGGAGCGGATGCGCGCCATCAGGTGTTGTCGGATGCCGAAATCCTGTTTGCTGCGAGCAGTCTGGCACCGCGCAGCAAGATTGCCAGTGAGGGCGAGCTGCGCCGACTGGGCAAGTACGCGCGTCTGGAGTTGCAGACGCCGAAGGCAGAGCGCTTCCGTCGGGTGTTTCGGGGAGAGCACGCCACCAGCAAGCGACGCGTCTTCCTGCACTTCTACGACTGGTCGGCGAGCGAGGAGCCCAGGGGGACCGCGGAGGCCAAGGCGCAACGCGAGTTTCAGGCGCTGGACCGACTGTATCGGTATGCGGGGACGTGGGCGCCGCGGATCGTCGATTCCTTCCAGGCTGCGCCCGGTTACCACGACGAGATGGCGTTCTTTGCCGTTGCCGATCCGGACGCGCCAAGCATAGCGGACCGCGCCGCTGACCCGTCGTGGGACACCGCCGCGCGGCTGAGCTTTGCCCGCAGCGCGGTCTGCGCCCTGCGCGACCTGCACGCGGCGGACGGCGGCGCCATGTTGCATCGAGGTCTGACCCCGCGCTCGATTCTGGTCCGCCATGACAACACGCCGATCCTGACCGACTTCCAGTACGCCCGCATCCCTTCTGACGTCACCGTGTCCGAAGTCACCGCGTCGTCCGGCACGACAGAAGAGAGGTGGGACGATGTGACCGCCCCCGAGGTGAGGGCGCAGGGACGAGGGGCAGCCGAGCGCAGTTCGGACGTGTACGCGCTCTGCGCTTCGCTGCAGGGGCTGTTCCACGGGCGGGATGACGAGGACAGCCGGGAGGCTGCGGCCACCCTTGACAGGGGGGCGAGTGAGGACATGTATGGGCGGAGTTCCCTGGATGAACTGAACCATGCGCTCAGTCTCCAGCTCGGCCAGTCTCCTCCGCAGCCTCCTCCGCCACCGGCCAGGTACTGGACGGAGGGTCAGGAGGTCGACTTTGCCGGTCATCGCTACCGAATCGTCAGCAAGCTTGGGCAGGGCGGGTTGGGGACCAGTTTCAAGGTGGACGAGACAGATCACAAGAGTCAGGCAATCGGCACTTACGTCGGCAAGGTGATCCACGAGCGCGAGAACGGGGAGCGTGTTCTGAGCGCTCACAAGCGTGCGAGGCCCCATCTGGACCACGCGGCGCTGTGCACCGTGTATCAGGTGGCACCCGACTGGGGGGAGAACGCGTTCGCCGTCGTCATGGCCTGGATCGAGGGGGAGCCCATTAGCGAGTACGCCGGTCTCCTGCGGGAACTGGCCGAGGATCACGAGGACGAATCGGAAGAGGCGCTGGCGATCCGCTGGTTGCGGACGGCGTGCGGGGCGCTGCAGGAGCTGCATCGCAACGGCCTGGTGCACGGCGACGTCAGCCCGCGCAATCTCTTGCTGGCGAGCGGCGACGTGGTGCTGACCGACTTCGACTGCGTGACCAGGATCGGCGAAGTATCCGAGATGCCGGGCACCGTCATGTACTGCGCTCCCTACCGCGGCCAGCGGCAGGCCGCCGATCCTTCCGACGACATCTATGCGCTGGCCGCAAGCGTGTTCCGGGTTCTGCTCGCACAAGAACCGTTTATGCACGGGGGCGTTCCCGACAAGACCCGCGGTCTGAGCTGGGAGGGCGCGGAACGCTCCGACTTTCCCGCGTTGGCGCCGTTTCTGGATCAGGCGACGGCGGCTGATCCCGAACGACGCTTCGCCGACGCGTCGGACGCGCTGCAAGCGTTGGAGGCCGCGGGTGGCAGCGACAGGGCGGTCGCGGGGGAGCCGTCGACGGCTGAACGTGACGCTCCGTCCGTGCCGCCGGCCGCTGGCACGCCGCCGGAGCCACGGAGCGCCGCCGCTGCGCCTGGTTCCGCGACGGCCGCAGCGCCCAGCTCCGACGCGTACCGCGGGCGGGGAGCGGCGTCGGCCGTGCAGGTGCATCGATGGATCACGCTCGCCGCGCTGGCGGTCGCTTTCTCGGTGTCCTGTCTGGCGGTGATCGTCGGCGATCGGCCCGTCTCGCGCGTGCTGTTCTTCGGAGGCGTCGATGGCGACCTGGTGGGAGAGACCCGCTACCTTCCCCGCCGTGCCGGCCGTATCGAACCGCTCCGCCTGCTGGTGGATGAAGTGATCCTTGGCCCGCGCGCCCGCGAGCACGCGTCCGCGCTGCCGATCTCCACCGAGGTGCGATTCCTGGCGCTCGGGAGCGACACGCTGTACGTGGATCTGAGCGCCGCGGCGCTGCTCGACGAGTCGGGCGCCGAGTTGCAGGGCGCCGATCGCCTGCAGGCGCTGGCGTCGACGCTGCTGTTCAATACGCCCTGGCTGCGCCGGGTCTGGCTGTTCGTGGACGGACAGATCCCGGACTACGAGGCCGCGCGCGACGGTTGGGTGCGGGCGTGCTGCTGAGCAGCGGGCAACCGGGCGAGTACGTCGTCCATCATGAGCCCGAGCTGACCGCCGCCGCGCGGGAACGTACCGTCGGCCGCGCGCGGTTGCTGTGCTCGAAGCCGGTGACGGCCGGAGCGCCGATCACGGCAGAATTCGAGGTCACGGTCGGCCGGCGCGGGTTGCCGGAGGGTGGCCGGCTCGCGATCGCGTGGCGCTGGCCGCTCGACTTCGGCGATCTCCAGGTGACCGAACCGCGGGCGCCGGATTACCTGAGCGCCCGCGTTGCCACGCCCGGAGCGGACGTGCGGGTCTCGGCCCGGTATCGCGGAGTGAGCCGCTTCAATCCGTGGAACCACGCCGTCGAGGTGACCATGTGCGGCGGCTCGCTACCTTCGCACGGCACGGTGCTGGTGACCTGCTCGCGGTGGCGGGCTCCGACGTGCTCGACGGTGGCCGCTCGCTTTCTGGTCGCGGCGCAGGACGAGACCGGCGACGACTGGCGCCAGATGCTCGACCCGGCACCGATCGGCGTGCGTCCCGGTCCGCCGGCCAGGCTCGGCGTGGTGGTCCCGTCCGACGCCGTCGCCGGCCGGGAGACGCAAGCCGTCGTTCACGCCACGGACCGCTTCGGCAACCCGGCCGCGCTTACGGAGCCGCCGCGGCTCGCGGCATGCGACGGAGGGCCCGCGGCGCGCATCGGTCCGGCCTGGCCGACCGCGCTTGCCGGGGCGTGGCGCGTGCCCGTCCACTTCGGGGACGCCGGCCGGGCCGTGCTGCGCGCCCGCGCGGGCGCGCTCGGCGCGGAGGCCAATCCCATCCACGTGCACGCCGCTGCGCCGGCGCAGCGGCTGCTGTGGGGGGATCTGCATGCCGGCCAGGGCGACACCGGCTGCGGCCTCGACTCCCTCGACCACCACTTCGCGTTCGCCCGCGACGTGGCCGGCCTGCAGTTCGCTTCTCAGCAGGCGAACGACCACTACGTGACCGCCGAGCGCTGGCAGGAGGTGCAGCGGACCACGCGACGCTGGCATGACGACGGACGCTTCGTGGCGTTCCTGGGCTGCGAGTGGAGCGCCCTGACCGCCGACGGCGGCGACCGCAACCTGGTCTTCCGGGGCGGGAGCGCCGAGTTGCCGCGCTCGGGGCGGTTCTTCAGCGACCGGCCGGCCGACCCGACCGTGGATGCCGCACAGGCTGGGGACCTGCACCGGCGGCTCGCCGGCAGCGAGGTGCTCCTCAACCTCCACGCCGGCGGCCGTCCGACCGATCTTTCGCGGCACGCACCGGAGCTGGAACCGCTGTTTGAGGTCCACTCCACGCACGGGACCTCCGACTGGTTCGTGCTGGAGGCGATCAGGCGGGGGTACAAGGTCGGCGTGACCGCCGGCACGGACGGGGTGATGGGCCGCCCTGGTGCCTGCCACCCGGGGCGGCGCCTGGCGCGCAACTGCCGGGGCGGCGTGACTGGTCTGTACGCCGCGGAGGCGACGCGGCAAGCGATCTGGGAGGCGTTCCAGGCCCGGCGCTGCTACGGTACCACCGGCGAGCGGATGCGGCTGTGGGTGGAGATCGGGCGCGTCCCGATGGGCGGCGAGTGCGAGATCCCGGCCGCGGAACCGGTGGTCGTCAAGGTGGAGGTCGATGGAACGGCTGCGATCGAGACGATCGAATTGCTGCGGGGCACGGAGGTCGTGGCGGCCGCGCGGGTGGCGGCGTTCGATCATGGCAGCCTGCGGCTCCTGTGGGGCGGCACGCGGGCGTACGGCACCGCCCGTGATCAGCGCGTCGTCTGGGACGGCCGGCTGATCGTGGAAGGTGCCGAGATCGAGCGGGCCGAGCCGGTTCGTTTCGAGAGCCCGTATGACTGCCTGGAGCAGGAAGGCGGCTCTCTGCGCTGGTGCTCCGCGACGGCCGGAGGGCACGCCGGCGTGGTCCTGTCGCTGCGTGGCGGACCTGCCCGGTGCCGCTTCGAGAGCGCTCCGGCGACCTTCGGCTTCTCTGTCGATGCGGCGTTGGCAAGCCCTGCGCGCGTACCCGCGGTGGGCGCCGGGTGCCAGGTCGAAGTGGGACCGTCGCCGGTCGCCGACGGCCAGGCGGCGGCGCAGGTCGCGCTGACCGATGACGGACCGGCGCCGACGGCGGCGCCGGTGCCGTACTGGGTGCGCGTCACGCAGGTGGACCGCTCGCGCGCCTGGAGCAGCCCGATCACGGTAACCCGCACGGCGTAGCGCCCCGAAACCGTCGCCTGCGGCTCCGCTTTCGGCCCATCCTCGCGCGCTACCCGAGAGGGACCTGTCTGCCGAGCTCCGCAACCCACCGCGACGTGCGCACGAAGCGCTGCGCGAACGCCCCGAGCAGCGCCGAGGAGACCGTGCCGATGGCGAAGAAGGCCGGTGCGATCAGCCACGCGGTCGGCCCGAAGGCCACGTAGCGGGCGGCGGCGACCTGCGCCGCGTTGCTGGCCAGCCCGCCAAGCACGCTGACTCCGATCAGCGACAGCGGTCCCCCCAGCGCCCGCCAAGCGATCAGCATGACGGTTGCGCTGGCGATCGAGCCGGCCGCGGAGAACAGCACGACGTAGGAAAACAGCGTCCCCTGCACGAAGCCCTGTCCGACGACCTTCAGCGCCACCACCAGCGCCACCGACCGCGTGTCCAGGCGCGCGATGGCGATCAGGACCGGCAGGTTGGCCAGACCGAGCCGCACGAACGGGACCGGCTTCGGGATCGCGAACTCGACGGACGCCAGGAACAGCGCCGTCGCCGCAAGCAGAGCGACCGTGTCGCGGTCCGCCCGGTGGCGGGACACGTCAGTAGCTGCGCGCATCGACGTCGGTCCGGCTTCCGGACTCGATCGACACGAACACGCGATTGGGCAGGCACGCGATCCAGCGTCCCGCGCGCTCGACATGGCCGGTGCGGACGCAGATCTGGTTGTCGCACGGCGATGAGACCACGCGGGCGCCGCCGTCGGCGATCTCGACGACGGTCTGTCCGATCGGTCCGCTGACGGCGATCGTCTCCTCCACCGAGGAGGCGAACAGGTACTCGACGTCCGGAGCGGTGACGAGCACCGTGGTCCGTCCGCCGGCGCCGCCGTAGACCGCCGTCGAGATCGCGACCACGAGCGCCGCGGCGAACAGCAGCGTCACGTAGTCGAGCGGCTTCACCGGCCGACCCGCACCGCCGCCCGGGGCGCGTTCAGTCGACGCAGGCGGCCAGCCGGTCCGCGGCGTCGGTCCGTTCCCACGAGAAGCCGTCCCGGCCGAAGTGGCCGTACGCGGCGGTCTGCCGGAAGATCGGGCGGCGGAGATCGAGGCAGCGAATGATGCCGGCAGGCGTGAGGTCGAAGGTGTCGCGGACCGCCGACTCGATGCGCTGTTCCGGCACCTTGGCCGTGCCGAACCCCTGCACCAGCAGCGACACCGGCTCGGCGACACCGATCGCGTACGCCAGTTGCACCTCGCAACGGCTGCACAGGCCGGCCGCCACCACGTTCTTGGCCACGTACCGCGCCATGTAGGCGGCGGACCGGTCGACCTTGCTCGGGTCCTTGCCCGAGAACGCGCCGCCGCCGTGACGGGCCGTGCCGCCGTAGGTGTCGACGATGATCTTGCGGCCCGTCAGGCCGGTGTCGCCGTGAGGCCCGCCGACCACGAAGCGGCCGGTCGGGTTGATGAGGTAGCGCACGGTGCCGTTCAGCAGCTCGCCCGGAAGGGCTCTCCCGATCACCTGCTCGATCAGTGCTTCGCGCAGGGTGTCGTTGTCCACGTCCGGATCGTGCTGGTGGGACAGCACCACGGTCGGGATCGCCACCGGGATGCCGTCGCGGTAGCGGACCGAGACCTGGCACTTGCCGTCCGGCCTCAGAAAGGGGAGCTGTCCGGCCTTCCTGACCTCGGCGGCGCGGCGCATGATGCGGTGCGCGAAGTCGATCGGCGCAGGCATGAGCCGGTCGGTCTCCCTGCAGGCATAGCCGAACATCAGGCCCTGGTCGCCGGCGCCCTGCACCCGGTCGTCGTCCGCGTCCACCCCGCGGGCGATGTCCGGCGACTGCTCGTGGACGGTGTTGAGCACGGCGCAGGCATCGGCGTCGATCCCGTAGGCGGGATCGTCATAACCGGCGTCGCGGAGCACATCGCGGGCGATTGCGGGAATGTTCAGGCTGGCACGCGTGGTGATCTCACCGCCGACCAGCACCAGGCCGGTGGTGGCGAACACCTCGCACGCCACGCGGGCGTCCGGATCATCGCCGAGCGCGGCGTCGAGCACCGCGTCGGAGATCTGGTCGCAGAGCTTGTCGGGGTGGCCCTCGCCGACGCTCTCGGAGGTGAAGGTGTACTCGGCAGGGGTCATCTCGGAACCGCGCCGGAACGTACCAGAGCCCGGACCGACGGTCAAACACGCCAAGGATCTGGACGCGGGCGCCGCATTCGCCGCACAGTCCCGTCCCGGTCATGAGCGATCCACTGCGCACGGCGCTGGCGGCGGTCACCTCGTGCGCGGCCCGGATGGAGCCGGTACGGGACGTGCTGCGTGCCCACGCCGACGGCGACCTGCCGGTCACGATCCAGGGCCCGCAGGGCTCGTTCCTGTCGGTGCTGACCGCGCTGTTGGCCGACGCGCGGGACGCTCCCGGCGGGTCGATTCTGGTGGTCACCCCCACCGAGCAGGAGGCCGAGCTGGTCGCGGACGACCTGCGCCTGTTCGCCGGCCGACCGGTGGTCGAGCTGCCGTGGTGGGGGACGCTGCCGTACGCCCGGCAGGCCCCGTTGCCGGCCGTGTTCGGCCGCCGCGCGGATGCGCTGGTCCGCCTGGCGAGCGGCGAGCGGTGCCTGGCCGTGGCGCCGCTGCGGGCACTGTTGACGCCGACGCCCGAGCCTTCGCACCTGCTCGCGCATACCATCCGGTTCCGGACCGGCCAGGAGGTCGACCCGGTCGGCACCGCGGAGACACTGGCGACCATCGGCTACCTGCGCGTGCCGCGCGTGACCGTGCATGGCGAGTTCTCCGTCAAGGGCGAGGTGATCGACGTCTTCCCCTTCGCGCTCGACGCCGCCGTGCGCGTGGTGCTGGACTTCGACCATGTGGCCGAGATCCGGCACTTCGATCCGCTCACCCAGGGCTCCATCGGTCACGCGGATCGCGTGGACGTCGCTCCGGCCCGCGAGGTGACGCTGCAAACAGATCGGCTCACGCAGCTCCGCGACACGCTCGCCGGCGAGCAGCTCCCCGATCCGTTCCGCGAAGAGCTGCTCGACACGCTGCAGCGCGACCCGCAGCACGCCGGCGTGGAGCAGTACTACCCGCTGTGCTTTCCCGAGCGCCATTCCGTGGTGGATCTGCTGGGCGACGGCGGCACCCTGGTGCTGGCCGACGGCGAGCGGCTGCGGGCCGGTTTCCAGGCGCTGCGCCGGGAGGTGCATGAGCTGTACCGGCGGGCGCAACGCGACGGCGCCTTCGGCCCGCGCCCCAAGTCCGTGCTGCTCGACTACGCCCGCGTCGCCGAGCGGCACGGCCGGCGCATCACCGTCGCGTCGTTGCCGCGTACCGCTCCGGCCGAGCGTGCCCGTCTGAGCGGATCGCAGGCGCTGGAAGCGCCTGATCCGGAGCCGCTCCTCAACCTTCCGTGTGACCCGCCGCGTTCCTTCTTCGGCAACATTCCCTACTTCCGCGAACAGCTCGCGGCGCTCATGGACTCCGGCTACCGGGTGTTCGTCTTCGCGGTGTACGACTTCCAGGCGGCGCGCATCCGCGCGATGGTCGAACCCGCCAACGGCACCGGCGGGGAGATCACCATCCTCCCGTACAGCATCTCGGCCGGCTTCGCCCTGCCCGACTGCCGGGTGATCTTCATCCAGGAGAACGAGATCTTCGGCCGCAAGCGCCGGCTGCCGCAGACCGTGGCGCGCAGCACGCAGAGCGCCGCGATCGACTCTTTCGTCGACCTCAGTCCGGGCGATCACGTCGTGCACGTCAACTATGGAATCGGCCTGTACCACGGCATCTCGCGCATGACCGCGGCCGGCAACGAGCGCGACTACATGGAGGTCGAGTACGCCGGCGAGGAGCGCATCTACGTGCCGATCGAGCAGGTCAACCTCGTGCAGCGCTACATCGGCCGCGACGGCTTCAAGCCCAGGCTGGACAAGATCGGCGGGCGCGCCTGGGAGAACCGCAAGCAGCGGGTGCGCCAGTCGGTCGAGGAGATGGCCGAACGGCTGGTGCGGCTCTACTCGCGGCGGCGCACTCAGCAGGGGTTCGCGTTTCCGGCCGACAGCGACTGGCACGACCGCTTCGACGCCGCCTTCGAGTACCAGGAGACCGAAGACCAGGTCCGCTGCATCGAGGAAGTCAAGGCGGACATGGAGGACGCCGCTCCGATGGACCGGCTGGTGTGCGGGGACGTCGGCTTCGGGAAGACGGAGGTCGGCCTGCGCGCCGCGTTCAAGGCGGTGATGGGCGGCAAGCAGGTGGCGCTGCTGGCGCCCACCACCATCCTGGCCGAGCAGCACTACGACACCTTCACCGAGCGCTTCTCGCCGTTTCCGGTGGGGGTGGAAATGCTGTCGCGGTTCCGCAGCAAGGCGGACCAGAAGCAGGTGATCGACGGCCTGCTGGCGGGGCAGGTGGACATCGTCGTCGGCACGCACCGGCTCGTGCAGCGCGACGTGAGCTTCAAGAATCTCGGCCTGCTGATCGTCGACGAGGAGCAACGCTTCGGGGTCAAGCACAAGGAGCGGCTCAAGGAGCTGAAGACCTCCGTTGACTGCCTGACGCTCACGGCGACGCCGATCCCGCGCACGCTGCACATGTCGCTGGCCAGAATCCGCGACATGTCGATCATCAACACGGCGCCACAGAACCGGCTGCCGGTGGAGACCTACATCGAGGAGTTCGACGAGTTGCTGGTCGCGGAGGCGATCCGCAAGGAGGTCGCCCGCGGCGGGCAGGTCTTCTACCTGCACAACCGCGTGCGCACCATCCGCGAAGTGCTGGTCTACCTGCAGCGGCTGCTGCCGGGCGTGTCCTTCGCCCACGCGCACGGGCAGATGGACGAGGACGAGCTGGAGCGGGTGATGCGCCGCTTCATCGGCCACGAGTTCGACGTGCTGGTGTCCACGTCGATCATCGAGAACGGCCTGGACATTCCCAACGTGAACACGATCGTCATCGACCGTGCCGACATGTTCGGCATCGCCCAGCTCTACCAGTTGCGCGGGCGGGTAGGGAGGTCCGACCGCCCCGCATACGCCTATCTGTTCTATCCGCGCGACCGTGCGCTGTCGGAGCTGGCGATGAAGCGGCTCAAGGTGATATCCGACTTCACCGACCTCGGCTCGGGCTTCAAGGTGGCGCTGAAGGACATGGAGGTGCGCGGCGCCGGCAACCTGCTCGGGGCCGAGCAGTCGGGCGAGATCCTGGCGGTCGGCTACGACATGTACGTGCGCCTGCTCGACGACGCGATCGCGACGGTGCGCGGCGATGACGAGGTCGAGGTGCCGGACGTCTACCTGGAGCTCGAATACGCAGGCTTCATTCCCGACGACTACGTCAGCGAGCCGATGGAGAAGATGGAGATCTACAAGAAGGTGGCCGCCGTCGGGGACGAGACCGAGCTCGCGCGGCTGCATGCCGAGATCGAGGACCGCTTCGGTCCGGCGCCGGACGCGGTGCTGAGCCTGCTGGCGATCGCGGAGATCCGCGTGGCGTGCCGGCGGCTTGCCATCTCGTCGCTGAAGGAGCGCCAGGGCGTGGTCACGATCGAGTTCGCCCGCATCGGCCACGTCTCCGCGGAGCGGGTGGTGCGGCTGATCGGCGAGAGCGGCGGCACGGTGATGCTGGACAAGGACCGCCCCAACTGCCTGCTGCTGAAGACCGGCGGCATCGACCTGCGCGAGAAGTCGGAGTTCATCAGCGAGAAGCTGAACGCCCTCGCCTGACCGTCGCGGCGGCCGATTGCATCAGCCGGCGGTAAGCCTTACGTTGCCGGCATGGCTTCCGTTCGCTCGCTCCTTCCGCCCGCCGAGACGGCGCTGAGCGACCGGCCGCCGTCGGCGGCGGAGTTTCCCGGCTGCAAACCGATCCACGTGCCGAAACAGGAACTCGATCGCGGCGACATGAGCTTGGAGTACTGGGACGCCGCCACGGAGACCGCGTGGGTCTGCGATCCGGTCAGTTCCTATCACGAAGGCCCCACGCAGCGCTTGACCGGGTTGGTCAGGCTCATCGCCGCGGTGCGCGGGGCGCCCGTGGAGTGCTTCGGCCGCACCGACCTGACCGAACGCGACGAGCACGGCGAGCCTCACCTCATCATGCAGGCCGACGAGTCGGTGTACCTGCACCCTGCGCGCGCCAGGCTGCCGCGGCCGGTGCTGACGGTCGGCGAGCACGACATCCCGGATGTGGTGCTGGAAGTGGACCACACCACCGACGCGCGGCGGCGCAAGCTGGGGCAGTACGAGGCGTGGGGGTTCCCGGAAGTGTGGGTGGAAGTGCCGGAGGCGGATACGCCGAGCCGCCCGCGCAGCCTGCGGCCGGGGCTGACGATTCACCTGCTTGAGGATGGCGAGTATCGGGAGTCGGCGCAGAGTCGCGCGTTTCCGGGGTGGACGGCGGCGGAGATCCACGCGGCGTTGAACGAGCCGGCGCTCTCGGCTCAGACGAGCGCGGTGCTGGAGCGGGTGGGGGCGGTGCTCGGGGAGCGGGAAGGAACCGGGCCGGACGACGACCCGTTCCTGGGCTCGCAGCGCCGCCTGAGCCATGCTGAAGGCCGCACCGAGGGGCGGATCGCGTTGGCGCGAGCGCTGTTGGCCGCGCGCGGCATCGAGGTCTCGGCCGGATTCCCCGGCGTGCCGGCCTTCGCCGAGTTGCCCGACCACGTCATCGCCGAGGCTGCCGCCGCCTGCGGCAGCGAGGCCGACTTCCGTAAGCGTCTGCGCAGCCGGTAGCCGGCCTATGCCGGCTGTGGCAACGGTTCCAGAGACTCGATCGCTGCGGCGCGTTCGGGTGTCGTCGCGTGCCAGAGATCCCAGTCCTGCTGCAAGCCGAGCCAGAAGTCGGCGCTCATGCCGGTGACCCGTGCCAGACGAAGTGCGGTATCCGGCGTGACTCCGCTTACCTCGAACGAAGCCCTTGAGCTGCATAGGAGTAGTCGATGCCCCAGGCAACGCGGACTGCGACATTCCGAGAGGCTCTCGGCGCTCCTCAATCCTCGTTATTCACGTCACCTTCATCAGAGTCTCCACCACCGACGGTTCGCAATTGCTCGATAAACGGAGTCCACACGTCAACGCTGTCCTTATGAAGCTCTATAACAGATCGCCATATCTCCACATACCGGTTCACTCCAATCCTGTCAAGCTTCCCCACCGGCCGGGTCGGACCGGCGTTGGCATGGGAGAAACACGGACGCGGGCGTAGACTGGGACGAGTAATCTTGAGGGGGCGCGAAGTAGGCCGGCGCGTCACTGGAGTAGCGCCCTGCGGGGCGAACCCGTTGTCAAGCTTGGTCCCGAGGCCCGTGGCGTTGTCATTGGTGAGGGTCTGCATGCGGCGCAGTCGACGTGCTGATCCATCCCGGTAAGGAGAATGCTCAGTTTGTTCACGCCTCGGCCGCTCCGCTCATCCACAGGAGAGACTGATGGCACGACACAATCGCAGAGGCAAGCGCAGCGGTAAGGGCAATCGCTCGGCGCAACCGCAGCAGGTGCACCCCAACGCGGCAGGCTTGGACGTGGGCGCCACCGAGGTGTACGCGGCGGTGCTCGCCGAGCGCGACGAGCAGCCGATCCGATCGTTTGCGACCTTCACCCGCGATCTGCATGAGTTGGCCGATTGGCTGAGCGCCTGCGAGGTAGACACGGTGGCCATGGAGTCCACCGGCGTGTACTGGATCCCCGTGCACCAGATCCTGGAAGCACGCGGCTTCGAGGTGGTGCTGGTCAACGCCCGCCACGTGCGCTCGGTGCCCGGCCGCAAGAGCGACGTGTCCGACTGCGAGTGGCTGCGCTACCTGCACTCGGTCGGCTTGCTGCGCGGCTCGTTCCGACCGGCTGACGAAGTGTGCGCGGTGCGCTCCCTGTTGCGCCATCGCGACGGCCTGGTCAAGACCGCCGCACGCAGCGTGCTGCATATGCAGAAGGCGTTCGATCAGATGAACGTCCATGTGCATCACGCGATCTCCGATCTCACCGGGTACACGGGCTTGGCCATCACCGACGCCATCCTGGCCGGAGAGCGCGACCCGTCGCGCTTGGCGGCGCTGGCCCACCCGCGGATCAGAGCCAGCCGCCACACGTTGATCAAGGCGCTGGAGGGCGATTGGCGATCCGAACATCTGTTCACGCTCCGGCACGCACGCCAGACCTACGCTCACTACCAACAGCTTGTCAGCGAGTGTGACCAGGAGATCGAGGCTCGCATCCGCGCCTTCGAGCAGACGCACGAACCGCCGGCCGCGACCTCCATGGACCCCCAATCCCCGCAGGTGCCCTCGGAGCCGCCTGAGCCGACGGCGCAATCGTTCAACGTGCCCGCCCACCTCACGCGGCTGTTCGGCACCGACCTGACCCTCATTCCCGGCATCGGCCCCACCACTGCGCTGGTCCTGTTCAGCGAGCTCGGCCCTGATCTGTCGCGGTTCCCGACCGCCTCGCAGTTCGCGTCCTGGCTGAACCTGTGTCCGCAGACCAAGATCACCGGCGGCAAGGTGATCAGCTCTCACACCGGTCCCGGCGTCAACCGCGCGGCGCAGGCGCTGCGCATGGCAACCCAGACGCTCTACCGCAGCCACTCGGCGCTCGGAGAGTTCTTTCGCCGCAAACGTGCGCGCGTCGGCACACCGCAGGCGATCACCGACACCGCCCACAAGATGGCGCGCATCATCCACCACCTCGTGACCCGCCACGAACTCTACGATGACCGTATTCTGTTCGGCCAACAGCACCAGGACCGAAAACGCCATGAGCGCCGACTTCGCAATCAGGCGCGCGCACTCGGCTTCAACTTGGTCCCGGAGACTGCCTGATTCTGCTTGTTTCTAAGGAGTTCCGCCAAATACGCCTCCCATTCACTGTCATCATCGATGTCGCGTTCACCCGTAATGAATTCAACCGCTCTCTCTTGTACCACAGTGACGATACTCTCTCGCAACTTCGCAATCTCTCCCGTCTCTTCCGGGGAAACATCTAGGTCGGGCGGTATAAACGTCTCTGACGCATAGGGGGCGTAAAGTTCCCCTGTATCGACGATCAGATTCCATACGTTCGAAGACGGATTCACCATTGCACTCTCACCCCTCCATCGAGCGAAGCACGAGTCACCCCAACCTTCAGCCCGTGGTTCATCAGGATCTAGCTGGCCGATCCAAACCGACTCCGCCGGCAAGCCATCAATCGCAACGAAACCCTGCCCCCTCTCCTCCGGCGTGAGTCGTCGCCAGTGCTTCTTCTCTTGGCCGGAGCGCGAGGAACAGGTGGCGCGCTTTCGCCGGCCGGACGGCGCGCGCTACCTGGTGGCCACCGACGCCGCCGGCGAGGGCATCAACCTGCAGTTCTGCCGGCTGATGGTGAACTACGACATCCCGTGGAACCCCGCACGGCTGGAACAGCGCATGGGCCGCATCCACCGCTACGGGCAGAAACACGACGTGCGGATCGTCAACCTCGTGGCCGGCGACACCCACGAAGGGCAGGTGCTGCGGATCCTGCTCGACAAGCTCGACGCGATCCGGCGCCAGATGGACTCCGACAAGGTGTTCGACGTCATCGGACGGCTGTTCGAGAACGTGTCGCTGCGGGAGTATATGGTCGGTGCGCTGACCGGCGAGCGCGAAGTCGCCGCGCGGATCGAGAACGCGCTCACCGAGGACCGCGTGCAAGCTATCGACGACCGGGAACGGCGCGTCTACGGCGCCCCGGAGCGCCCGCTCGAACCCTCTGGCGCCCTGCGGGAGGAGCTGGAACGCGAGCGCTACCTGCAACTCCTGCCGGGCTACGTGCGGCGCTTCGTGGCGCAGGCGTCGGCGCTGCTCGACCTGGACGTCCACGGCGACCTCGACGGCTACTTCTCGCTGGCTCCGCGCAGTCCCGGCGCGCTCGACGGACTACTCCCCGCCCTGGAAGGCTACCCGGCCGCGGCGCGCACGCGCCTGTGCGTGCGCCGCCCCGAAGCGGAAGCCGCGTGCATCTGGCTGCATCCCGGCGAGCCGGTGTTCGACGCGCTGTCCGATCTGATCCGCACGAGGTTCGGCGCCGATGCCGAACGCGGCGCGATCTTCACCGACCCGCGGGCGGACGCCCCCTACTTCTTCCATCTCGTCCTGGCGTCGGTCGAGCAGGAGCCGGAGGAGCCGGCGCGGGAACGGCGTGAGGTCGTCGAGCGCCGCCTGCTGGGGCTGCGCCATACCGCCGACGCGGCGCCCGCCGAGTCTGCCGTGGAGCCACTGCTCCTGCTGCGCGGCGCTCCCGAGGTGCCGCCGGGCGCCGTCCCGCTGGCCGGCCGCGGCGTGAGCATGCGGGCGGAAGCGGCGCGCTACGCCGAGCGGGTGCTGGAGCGCCTGGTGGCGGACCGCCGGGCCGTCGCGCAGGCCGGACTGCCCGAGCGCCGGCGCCGAACCAGCGTCGGCTTCTCCCTCCGCGCCGCGGAGCTGGCCGCGCGCCGCTCGCAACTCACCGCGCGCCGCACCGGCACCGAACCCGACGACACGCTGGCCGAGGTCAAGCGGGCGCAACGAGCTATCGCCGCGGAGAAGGAGCGCGCCCTGACCGGCTCGACGCCGAGGCCGAGCGGATCGTCGCCAGCGGCGTCCGCTTCCTGGCGTGCGCCCTTGCCGTACCGACCGGAGACTCGGAGGAGATCGAGCGCTACGACCAGCGAGTCGAGGAGATCGCCGTGCGCATTGCCACCGCGTGGGAGCGGGAGCGCGGCGGGACGGTGACCGACGTGTCGAAGCCCGATCGCGCGCGCCTCGCCGGCCTGTCCGACTGGCCGGGCTTCGACCTTCTTTCCCTGCACGCTGGCGAAGAAGCGCGTACCATAGAGGTCAAGGGCCGCGCCGGACAGGGCGCGATTCAGATGGAGGCGAACGAGTGGAAGCAGGCATGCCACCTGGGCGAACGCTACTGGCTCTACGTGGTCTTCGACTGCGCCACACCGAGCCCGCGTCTGCTGCGCGTCCGCGACCCGTTCGCCAAGCTCCTCGCCCGCAGCCGCGAGTCCGCCGCCTACACCATCACCGCCCAGTCGCTGATCGAGGCTGCGGAGCAGACCTGATGAGGAGATTATCATGGCCAAAGATGCCGGCCAGCCAGCGGGATTGGAGATGCATAACGTGAACGATCCATCTACATCGGAACGAACGGACGGTGTCCCGGTTTCGCTTGACGAGGAGGTTGTGGATCAACGTATCGAACACGAGAATCTTGAAGGAACCACCGACACGGATGCCGATATCAAGGATCCCTTCGATCCGACCACGATAAAGATCGACACAAAGAACATTACGGTTGATCTTATTATCAGAAGGATCGATAGAAAAGAGATCGACTTGAATCCTGATTTTCAACGGAACTCCGGCATCTGGGACCGAACCAGACAGAGCCGATTGATCGAATCTCTGCTCCTGCGGATCCCGATACCCGTTTTCTATATGGCGGCGGACAGTCGGGACAACTGGCAGGTCGTCGATGGCCTGCAGCGGCTCGATACTCTGAAAAGCTTTGTGCTAGATAGACAATTAAAGCTGCAGCGTCTGGAATACCTTACGTTCGACGACTGTTCATATGACGACCTGCCGCGCCCCATGCAACGCCGCATCGAAGAGACGCAGCTCTATTGTCACATCATTCAACCCGGCACGCCGCCTGAGGTGATGTTCAACGTCTTCAACCGGATCAATACCGGTGGGAAACCGTTGTTGCCGCAGGAGATCCGCCATGCCCTCAATCCGGGAATGGCGCGCGATTTCATCAATGCGTTGGCCATGGAGCCGGCATTCCTGGTCGCAACGAATCGGAGCGTAAGCCCCAAGCGCATGGCTGATCGCGAGTGCGCGTTGCGGTTCGTTGCCTTCTATCGCAGCTTGCCCGAGTATAAGGGAGACCTTGATGGGTTTCTCGTCGCTGAGATGAGGTCCTTGAATCGCGCCACCGAAGCGGACTTGGCGTTGCTGCGTGAGCGTTTCCGTGCGGCGATGAAGCTGGCGTCCGAGCTGTTCGGAAGCGATGCCTTTCGCCGGCCGTCACAGCCGGACGCGACGACCCGGAAGCCGATCAACAAACCGCTGTTCGAGAGCTGGGCGGTAAACCTGGCTCGCGTTGCCGAGCGGCGTGGCGAACGTCGTCTGATCGAACGGCGAGAGCAGGTGCGAGCCGCATTCCTCGAGATGATGGGTGACGATGAGTTCGAGCAGAGCATCAGTATCGGTACGCAATGGGCGACCCGCGTACGTATTCGTTTCGGACGTATCGAGGATCTTGTCCGGAGAATAATTGCATGATTGAGCGGGTACGTATGAAGAACTTCAAGTGTTTCGATGATGCTTCGATTCCCCTCAACCAGCTTACGATTCTGGCCGGATTGAATGGAGCGGGGAAGAGCAGCGTCGTCCAGGCGTTGCTTCTGCTGCGCCAATCAGGCTTGCGCGAAGACGGGGCTCCCGCAACGTTACGCTGGCAGGGCGATCTGGTCGATTTGGGGTCTTTTGCTGAGGTGCTCTACGAGGAAGCGCGTGAAGATGCGATCACGTTGGAGAGTTCGTTTCAGCCTGGTGAGTCGGTCAGGGTGGAGATTGGTCGGACCGATGCCGTCGGTCATCACCTTGAAGGCAGAACTGGGTTCCCCGACGCTCGTGAGAGCCCGCTGTATCGGTGGGCCATGTACTATCTCGGCGCCGAGCGTCTCGGACCACGGAAGACTCTTCCTTTGCTCGATCAACCTGAGTCAGGTACGCCGCTCGGAACGAAAGGCGAACACGTTCTCTGGTTTCTTGAGCGATACGGCAACAGAGTGGTGCGGGATTCCCTGCGTTTCGTCGGCACGGCGAAGGATACGCTTGCCGCTCAGACGACGGCTTGGCTCGGCGTCGTGAGTCCCGGAGTCGAGCTCAATGTTGACCCCGTCCCGGACGCCGACATGGCACTCGCAAGCTATGCCTTTTTTCTGGAGGACTCGCCGCCGACGAGAGCGTTCCGAGCCACCAACGTTGGGTTTGGCCTGAGTTATGCCTTGCCCGTGATCGTCGCTCTGCTGGCTGTCGATCAGGATGATCTGGTGATCATCGAGAATCCGGAGGCGCATCTTCATCCGGCTGGACAGACAAGGCTGGCCGAATTGGCGGCGAGGTCTGCTGCGACCGGGGCGCAGGTCATCCTGGAGACTCACAGCGATCACATCCTTGACGGCATACGTCTTGCAGTCCGCAACGCTGTCATCAAACCGGACCAGACCACGTTCCACTATTTTCAGCGGGAGGATGTGGCCGCCCGGGTCACGACGCCGGTTATTGGTGAAGACGGGCGGATGGACTCTTGGCCGGACGGTTTCTTCGATCAGCACGAACGGAATCTAGCGTCCTTGATCGCTCCGCCCGAAAGGTAGGGCACCCGTCATCGCATGACACTTGTGTTCAACGAGCTCTCTGCAAGCAACCGGGAGCGTACGCGGAGCGACGCCATGTGCCGAATAGCCCAGACAGTGCGGGCAATAGCAGCGCTTGCCGGCGCACGCGCTCCGAAGCTGATGACAGTCGCTTCGTTCGATCTCTATGGCATCATGTTGGCCAACGGCTACTCCCTTTCGGACTGGCTGAATGACCGTGCGGCAGATCGTGATCTGCGATTGTTTCTTAGGCGCATCTCGACGAAGGTTGCCTTCGACTCAGAAGTGTCGGATGCGGTGAAGGATCGGTTTGAGGTGTCCGAGTTTCAGGTCGAGGAGCGCAAGGCGCCTGGGCTGGGGCTGTCCTATCTGCTCGGAACGGCGGCGGTCAGCCTGGGCTCCGAGCGCTACTGGTTGCGAGTGCGCGTGCCGTTACGACACATTTGGTTGGCAGAAGATGGGACCCTGCAGAACGAG
The DNA here is from genome assembly GCA_965208175.1 of Spirochaetia bacterium. Classification (GTDB taxonomy): domain Bacteria; phylum Spirochaetota; class Spirochaetia; order SZUA-6; family Bin103; genus CATQHW01. Next base: position 1,287,330 of record CBDBOG010000004.1, read on the forward strand.
GATGTCGAGGCGTTGAACATCGCCCACCGGTCCTGTGCGAGTGAAGTGAACCGCGCCCTCGTGGCGCAGGCTCAGAATGCGGTGGCCGGTAGTCCGACCGAATTGGCGGCCAGGAAGCACGATTGCTTCCCGCATCTGCACTTCGGACTCGAAGTGGATACCCAGCTTGCCATGCTCCCGGTGGAAGTCATTGAGCAGGTCATTGCCAAGTTGATCGTGTTGGATGGCGCCGTACGAGATTGGCGGCGCGATGGTGGCGCTCCCGCGCTGCCAAAGATCCATCCCGAAGGCGAGCGTACGATGCAACGGTATGGTGACCTTCGAGTCTTCAGGAGCGCTGACGGCGTCCCGAAACTGTATGAGCCGCATGCGATGGTTGGGGCCGCGCATCGCATCCATCTCCGAGTTGATCGACCGGCAAGAGTTCTGGAAATCGGTTACATCGGTAAGCATCTGCCCACGGTAAGCTTCCCGCATTAGTGGCAATGGCTGGAGTTCGCCTGATCGAGGCTGCGTTTCCGCTGAAGCAGGTGTCGCTGGATTCGGTGCACGAGAAGAACGTGCGGCACGGGCACGTGTCGACGCTGCACATCTGGCCGGCGCGGCGTCCGTTGGCGGCGAGCAGGGCGGCGTTGCTGGCGACGCTGCTGCCGGACCCGGGCAGCAGCGAGGAACGCTTGGAGGTGCTGGAACGGATGGCGGGGCACGTGGTGAAGGTACCGAGCGCGACCGGCGACCGGATGCGGGAGGAGACGCGCGGCGGCATCCTGCACTGGGGCCGTGACGACGAGGGCGAGCTTGCGCGGTTCCGCGCCGAGATCGGGCAGGCGTTCGGCGGCCGGGCGCCGCGTGTGCTCGATCCGTTCGCCGGCGGCGGCGCGATCCCGCTGGAGGCGATGCGCCTCGGCTGCGAGGCAGTGGCAGCGGACCTCAACCCGGTAGCGTGGTTCATCCTGCGCTGCACGCTGCACTATCCGCGGTTACTGGCCGGCGAGACTCGGCCGTTGCCGGCGTTCGCCCTGGAGGAGCGGGACTTCCTCGAAGCCTTTCTGAAGGCGCAGGGGATGACGAACGAGACCGCATTGCGCGAGGAGCTCGTCCGGTATGGGCATGGCGACGGCGAGGCCGTGCAGGTGGCGGCGCTTCCCCTCGAGGTTGCACCGGTCGAGCGTGCGTACTTCGCGTGGCATCTGCGCGCGCGGGGGCGACGGGTTCTGGCCGCGGCGAGGGCCGTGCTGGCCCGATGCTATCCGACCTACGCGGAGTTCGAGCCGGTGCAACGCAAGGGTCGGCGCCGCTCGGTGCCGCAGATTGCAGTGCGCTATCGGTGCCGGCCTCCGACGCTACTGCAGCCGGACGCGGACGGACACGTGTCGGTGGCGGCGCTCAACGCGGAGTTCGATTCGCTCTATCTGGAGGACGAAGCGAACCCGCGCTGGGTGGCGAAGCCGGCGGTGGCGTATCTGTGGGCGCGTACGGTCCGGTGCGGCGACTGCCGGGCGGAGATTCCGCTGCTCAAGACGTGCTGGCTGCGCAGGAAACAGAAGAAACGGGTCCTGCTTGCGCTGGAGCCCCGGCAGGACGGGGCGGGCGTCGACCTCGACATCGTGCAGGACGTCCCGGAAGGCAAAGGAAGCGCCGCGCAGAAGCGCGAGCACGACCGCAGGCTGGGCGCCGGTACCATGAGTGCGAGCGGCGCCGCCTGTCCGTGCTGCGGGGTGATCGCGACGACGCAGGACATTCGCACCGAGGGCCGCGCCGGAAGACTCGGCGTGCGCATGACCGCCGTCATCGTCGACGGACAGCAGGGCAAGGAGTACCGCGCGCCGACCGAGGCCGAGATACGAGCCGCACGGGTGGAGGACGAAGAACTCGCCAGCGTATATGAAGAGATTCCGTTCGGGCTCCCCGAGGAGCCGATCGGTCCGCATCGGCCATCGCCCAACTCACGTGGCGCATCGGGCCTTCCGCGCTACGGATTCGACACGTGGCGGCGCGTATTCACGAATCGACAGTTGCTGGCCCTGGGCACGTTGGTTCGCGAGATCCGCCGCAGCTTCGACTCCATGGACGCCTACCCGGAGGAATGGCGCGAAGCGCTGACGGCGTATCTCGCGCCGTCGATCAGCAGGCTGGCCGATCGCGGCTGTGCTCTGGCGACTTGGCAGAGCAACGCGGACAAGATAGGGCACGCGTTTGCCCGCTTTGCGTTGCCCATGGTGTGGGACTTCGCCGAGTCGTGTCCCTTGGCGGACACCACCGGAGGCTTTATTCAGGCGGTGGAGTGGATCGCCCGGGTGTTCGAGCATACCGCGGCGGCCGCCGGCGACGCTCCCGCTCCGTGCGTCACACAGGAGTCGGCCACTGAGCCGCGCTCCGACCAATTCGACGTGATCTGCACCGATCCGCCCTACTACGACGCCATTCCCTATTCCGACCTGATGGACTTCTTCCACGTCTGGCTGCGGCGCACGCTGCACGGGCTGTCACCGGAGATCGACGTTGCCTTCTCCGAACCACTTGGACCGAAGTGGGATGTCGACCGGAACGACGGCGAGCTGGTCGATCAGCCGAGCCGGTTCGATGCCGACGGCGCGCAGTCCAGGCGAGTCTATGAAGACGGCATGCTGCGTGCGTTTCGGAACTGCGGCACGGCGTTGCGGGACGACGGCCGCGTGGTGGTGGTGTTCGCCAACAAACAGCCGGAGGCGTGGGAGACCCTGGTGTCGGCGCTGATTCAGGCCGGCTTCGTCGTAACCGCCTCGTGGCCGATTCAGACGGAACGGGAGAGCAAGGTGGCCGGCGGGGCCAGACTCTCCGCCTCCATCTGTGGTGTGCCGGAAGCGTCCGCCAGCGGCCCGCCCCGGCTGGGACGGGACGGTGCTCGCCGAGATGCGGGAGAACGTCACCGAGCGGCTGCGCGACTTCTGGGACGCCGGCATCCGGGGACCCGACTTCGTGTGGGCGGCGACCGGCCCGGCGTTGGAGGCGTTCAGCCGCCACCCGGTGGTGCGCAAGGCGGACGTGCAGGGCGGACGGCTCACGGTCGCCGAGTTTCTGCGCCACGTACGGCGCATGGTGGTCGGCTTCGTGGTGAGCCGCCTACTGCGGGGCGACGATGGGGCGAGCGGCGAGCTGGACGAAGCTACCACCTACTACCTGCTGCACCGCAACGACTTCGGTCTGGGCTCCGCCCCTGCCGGTGCCTGCATTCTCTACGCGCTGTCGTGCAATCTGTCGGACGCCGACCTCGCCGGACGCCTCGACCTACTGGCACGTGGCCGGCGGGCGGCGTCGGAAGACGATGAGGAAGGCGACGACGATGACGCAACCTCGGGTGGCGAAGCGCGGCTCAAGCAGTGGTCCCAACGTCGCAGCCGCGACCTGGGCGAGCCGGGAGCGGACTCGCCTCCGCCGCTGATCGATTGCGTCCACAGATTGATGCAGCTCTGGAAGACCGGCGAGCAGAGCCGGGTGGACGACTACCTTGAGCGTCGCGGGCTCTGGCACCATGAACTGTTCGCCCGCGTCGTGCAGGCGCTGATCGAGCTGGCCGACGGCGGCTCGGAGGAACGCGCCACGCTGGAGTCGATCCAGAACCATGTCGGTACCCACGGCGGTACGCGCGCACCGCGCCAGATGGACCTGGGGATGGACGAGGCGTGAGAGGACTTTCGCGTGATCACCGCGTTCGCAGGACACCGCAAATTTAGCCGGCGTGATAGGGTACGGTTACGATGATCCGCCGTGTTCAGGCTCTGCGCTATCGCTGTCTGCGCTATGTGGACATCCGCCTGGACCGCTTCCACGTATTGGTGGGACCGAATGCCGGCGGCAAGAGCACCCTGTTCGACGCATTGGCCTTCCTCAGCGACGTCGTACGCGATGGACTCGATGCGGCAGTAGAGCGGCGCACGCACAACTTTCCGGACTTGGTATGGGGCCGGCCCGATGACGTGGGCGGATTCGAACTGGTCGTAGAGTTCGATCTGCCCCAGGAAGTGAAGGCTCGCCTCCCTCCTGAAAGGAACTTTCGGGCGTTCCGGTACGAACTGGCGATCAGCGAAGACGATGACGGCGTGTTCATCGAATCTGAACGGGGCATGTTGATGTCCGAACCGAAGCTCGACCTCCGACGGCGTTCCCTGTCGTTTCCGGATCCATTAGTAGCGGTTCCCGACACGATATTGACGGATAAGCGGCGTGGCGTTCGGACCATACTGAGCAAGTCGAAGCAGGGCAGGGATACCTTCCACACCGAAGTCTCCGAACGATCCGGGGCGGGACGGATCACGAGTATGTCGTTCGGATCGCGGCGTTCGACGTTGGGAAATTTGCTTGAGTCATCCGCGGAGTTTCCTGCCGCCACCTACGTGAAGCAGCTCTTGAAGAGCCGGATTCAGTCGTTGTTTCTGGACACCGTCAAGATGCGCCGTAAGAGTCCGCCGAACCAACGCCGCGTCCACTTCGCGTCCGACGGATCCAATCTCCCCTGGGTGGTGCGGCATCTCAAGGAGAATCACGCGGGAGACTATGACGAGTGGTTGCGACACGTACAGACGACGTTGCCCGACCTGAAGGCCGTGGAAACGGTCGTACGCTGGGACGATCGACACGCATACCTGATGCTCCGGTACCAGACAGGCGTACGAGTGCCGTCGTGGACGGCTTCCGCTGGGACCCTCCGGGTCCTTGCGCTTACCCTTCTGGCGTATCTGCCGGACGGCGATCGGGTGTATCTGTTGGAGGAACCGGAGAACGGTGTGCATCCACTGGCTCTTGATGCCGTGTACGACTCGCTTGCTTCCGTCTACACTTCGCAGGTGCTCGTGACGACGTATTCCCTTACGTTCCTGGGACGTGCCGAGCCGGAAGACGTGCTCTGTTTTGCAACGGACGGCGAGGGAGCCACGGCCGTCGTCCGAGGGGACGATCATCCGTTGCTGCAGGACCGGCACGGCGCCGGCGACACAAATCTGCTGTTCGCTGTTGGGCAAAGCGGTCGAGGCGCTTGATGGCCAAGCAGAAGCGGCTCAAGCCGTGGCATCAGGTGGTGCGGCTGAAGGAAGAGCTGCGCAGCGGGGAGCTGGCGCTCGCGGAGTTTGCGGCCGACCTGCACGAGGTCACGCAGGCGCAGGGCCGGCGTCCGATCTACGAAGAACCGGAGAAGTTCTTCACGCTCACCTATCCGACCCACGCGCTACGCGAACTGGTGAAGGACGTTGCCGGGCGGCTGGCCGGGAACAGCGACAAGGCGGTGCGCCAGCTTGAGCTGACCTACGGCGGCGGCAAGACGCACACGCTGATCACGCTCTATCACCTGTTCCGCGATCCGGCGGCGCTGCCGGACCTGCCGGCGGTGCGGGAGTTTCGCGAGCACGTCGGCGCCGACCTGCCGCGGGCGCTCCCGGTTGCGCTCTGCTTCGACAAGATCGACGTCGAGCGCGGCATCGACGGGGTGCGTGCGCCGGACGGGGAGACTCGGACGCTGCGCCATCCGTGGAGCGTGCTGGCGTTCCAGCTCGCGGGCTCCGCGGGGCTGCGCGCCATCCACGGCGCCGGCCGCGACGAGGAGCGCGAGACGCCGCCCGCCGAGCCGTTGCTGGTGGAACTGATCGAACGGCCGCAGCGGCAGGGGCTCGGCACGCTGATCCTGGTCGACGAGGTGCTCATGTACGCCCGCGAGAAGGCGGGCATGGATCCGGTGTGGCGCGACCGCATCACCGACTTCTTCCAGTACCTGACCCAGGCGGTGGCAAAGGTGGATCGGGCGGCGATCGTGGCGTCGCTGCTGGCCACTGACCCGAACAAGCAGCGGGGCGAGTTGGGTCAGCTCCTGATTACGGGCCTGTTCGACGTGTTCCGCCGCCAGCGCGAGGAAGGGGTGCTGCCGGTCGGCAAGGAGGACGTGACGGAGGTGCTGTGCCGGCGCTTCTTCGAGCCGGACAGCATCCGTGATCGCAGCGGGTTCCGCTCCCACGTGATCGGCGTGGTGCGCGGGCTGGCCAAGCTCGACGACGCGACCGCGAGAGAGGGGGCGGGCGCCGAGCAGCGGTTCTGCGACAGCTTTCCGTTCCACCCCGAGCTGACCGACGTGTTCTACAGTAGCTGGACGCAGCTAGCGGGGTTTCAGCGCACGCGCGGCATTCTGCGTACCCTCGCGACGGCGCTGCGCGAGGCCGAGAAGTGGGACGACAGCCCGTTGGTCGGCCCGGCGGCGCTGCTCGCGGCGCCCGGCACGCCACCGGTGTCGGAGGCGGTGCGCGAGCTCGCCGGCGTGGCGACCGCGGAGGGCGGCTCCGACGACGGCAACCGCACCGACTGGGCGCCGCTGCTGGAGACGGAGTTGGAGCGTGCGCGGCAGATTCAGGACGAGTTGCCCGCGCTACGGGACGGCCGGGAGGCCGAGCAGGCGGTCGTCGCCGTGTTCCTGCACTCGCAGCCGATCGGTCGCAAGGCGTACACGCCCGAGCTCATTCGACTGGTGGGAAGTCGCGCACCGGATTCCATAGAGTTGGAGAAGGGGTTGCGTCGGTGGCGGGAGATCTCCTGGTTCCTGGACGACGCGGACACCGGAGTCGAAGATGCGGCTGCCGCGCAGTCGCTGCCGCCGTCGTGGCGGCTCGGAAACCGGCCCAACCTGCGCCAGATGCATGACGAGGCGTGCGCGCAACGGGTCAGCACGGAGGCGGTCGCGGCGCGTCTGGAGGAGACGATTCGCAGTACGAGGTCGCTCGTCGAAGACGCTACGGCTCTGGAGGTGGGCGTACACCTGCTGCCGGCGGCCCCGCGCGACGTGCGCGACGACGGCAGCTTCCGGTACGCGGTGCTGGGACCGGACGCGGTCTCGGACTCGGGCAAGCCGAGCGCGGCCTCCAAGCGGTTCCTCGACGAAACCACCGGGCCGGAGCGGCCGCGCGTCCATCGCAACGCGGTGGTGCTGGCGGTCCCCTCGCGCGATGGGCTGGAAGCGGCGCGCGCTGCCGTGCGGGACCTGCTCGGCTGGGAGGAGGTGCAGGCGCAACTGGCGGGCCACGAAGTGGACGCGGTGCAACAGGAGCGCCTGCGGCGCCGGCTGCAGGAAGCGCGCGGGCGCGTTCCCGAGGCAGTCCGCCACGCCTACGCGGTTGTGGCGACCGTGAACGAGAACAACGCAGTGCACGCCTTCAGACTCCCCGCGAGCGGCGGACCGCTGTTCACGGAGATCAAGAACGACGGCCGCTCTCGCATCAAGGAGACGCCGGTGGACGCGGCGGCGTTGCTGCCGGACGGACCCTACGACCTGTGGAGCGAAGACGAGGATGCCCGTTTCGTGAAGGAATTGGCCGGGGCGTTCGCGCGCTACCCGCGGTTGCCGAAGGTGCTGACGCCGAAGGTGCTGCTCGACACGGTCCTGCAGGGCGTGCAGCGCGGCCTGCTGGTCGGGCGGCTCGTGCGGCCCGACGGCAGCATGCGTACCTGGTGGCGCGAGGCGGTGGATGCGGCGTCGCGCGACGATCCGCAGCTCGAGGTGGTGCTGCCCGAGCAGGCGGAGTTGAACGCCCTGTCCGATGCGCTGTTGAAGCCGGGCGTACTCCCGGAACTGTGGGCGGGCCCCGAGGGCGACCTGACCGTGGCGCTGCCTGACGTGCAGGCATACTTCGGCGGCGGCCGCGTCGTGCACGTTCCGAACGAGGAGTTTGACGAGCCGTACACGATTCCGCGTTGCTCCGCGGACGCGATACGAGCCGCTGTCGATCGCGCCGTGCAGCAGGGGACGGTGTGGCTCACCAGCGGCCCCACCTCGGTATGGAAGGAGCCGGTCCCGTACGGCGCACTCGACGCGAACGCCGTCCTTCATCCTCCGCCGGAGCCGATCGCTCCTCAGGACCTCGTGGAAGCGGCTCTGCCCGGCGCGTGGTCGGACGGCACGACGAACGGCATCGCGCTGGCGCAGGGGCTGTCCCGGAGCCGCGGCACGACGCTGCCCTGGGGGCTCGTCCGTGACGCCATCAAGGCATCCACAGCGAGCCGTTGGCTGCGGCTGGCAGCCGGCAGCAACCCGGTCGACTGCGCCTACGACGCGGCAGGGAGCTTGATGCTGGAGCGCCCTGCCGACGACTCGGAGCGGTATTCGGTCAAGCCTCCCACCGGCGGCGCCGTGCTCGAAGTGGATCAGATCCAGGATCTTGCCGAACTGACCTCCCGCTTGCTGGAGGCGAGCGCAGGCGCCGAGTTGCGCTTCCACGTGCGTGCGGTGCTGGATGGCGATCTGTCCCCGGATGACCAAACTGCCCTCGACGAACTGCTCGCCGGAGTATCGGAGAACCTCAAGATCACGCTCGATCCAGGAGATCGTGGAGCCGCCCGGTCGTAGCGAACCCCTGAATCGGCGCGCTGCTATCGATAGCTCTTCCCGGTCTGGAGCGTTCTCAGCACTGACGAATTGAGGCGCAAAACCTCAACTGCACTGCGATTCTGCGACCGTTCGGCCGGCCGCGGTGCCTTTGCCGTGGTGCCGGCGATAGGGTAACGTCCGTAGGGGGAGGGGGAGATGCTGGGGGAAGTCTCCGCGCCGGACTCGGGCTCGGCGCTGGACTCGGCGCTGGCCGAGTTGCGGAGCGACCGGTCCTTCATGCGCAACGTCGCACACTGGGAGGTGGTGCCGGCGCGCGCGGGCGACGTGGCGCCGTTTCCGGCGGAGTTGGACGACGGCCTGCGGCGCGTCCTGCGCGCACGCGGGATCGAGCGGCTGTACGGCCATCAGGCGGACGCGTACCGGCACGTGCGCTCAGGCGACAACGTGGTGCTGGTGACGCCCACCGCCTCGGGAAAGACCCTGGCGTACAACCTGCCGATCCTCTCGCACTTCCTGCGCGACGCTCTGGCGACCGCGCTCTACCTGTTCCCGACCAAGGCGCTGTCCCAGGACCAGCAGGCCGAGCTGGACGGGGTGGTGCAAGGGGGCGGGTTGCCGGTGCCGGCCTTCACCTACGACGGCGACACGCCGTCATCCATCCGCGCCCGGGTGCGCGAGCAGGGGCGCATCGTCATCACCAACCCGGACATGCTGCACACGGGCGTCCTGCCGCACCACACGAAATGGGGCCACTTCTTCGGCGGCTTGCGCTTCGTCGTGATCGATGAGCTGCACATCTACCGCGGCGTGTTCGGCTCCCACCTGGCCAACGTCATCCGCCGGCTGAAGCGGATCGCGGCCTTCTACGGCGCGCGCCCGCGCTTCATCTGCTGCTCGGCGACGATCGGCAATCCGCTGGAGCTGGCCCGCCGCATCATCGAGGAGGACGCGGTCCTGATCGACCGCAACGGCGCGCCCGCCGGGGAGCGCCACTTCCTGCTCTACAACCCGCCGCTGCTGGACGCGGAGCAGGGCATCCGCCGCAGCGTCGTCAACGAGGCGCACGAGATCGCCACCCGCCTGCTGCGCCGACGCGTGAAGACGATCGTCTTCGCGCGTTCGCGCACGCGCACGGAGTTGATCTCCGCGTACGTCAGGGAGTCGCTGGGCGGCCGGGCCATGCCGGACAAGACCATGCCGGGCGGCGCCGATGCCATCGCCTCGTATCGCGGCGGCTACCTCCCGAACGAGCGGCGCCGCATCGAGCGCGGGCTGCGCGACGGGTCGCTGCGCGGCGTGGTGTCGACCAACGCGCTGGAGCTGGGCATCGACATCGGCGGACTGGACGCGTCGGTGATGGCCGGCTTCCCCGGAACCATCGCCTCATGCTGGCAGCAGGCGGGCCGCTCCGGCCGCACGGCCGACGTGTCGCTGTCGATCCTGATCGCCTCGCCCGCGCCGATCGACCAGTTCGTCATCCGCCATCCCGAGTACCTGTTCGGCACCTCCCCGGAGTCCGGCCACGTCGACCCGGACAACATCCACATCCTGCTGGACCAGCTCAAGTGCGCGGTATTCGAGCTGCCCTACCGCGACGCCGACGCGGAGACGCCGCACGTGGCCGAGCTTCTCCGCTACTTGGGGGAGCAGGGCGTGCTCCACCACGTCGGCGGCTCGTGGTACTGGGCCGACCGTGCCTATCCGGCGGAACAGGTGTCGCTGCGCACCTCCACCGCGCAGAACGTCGTCATCGTCGACGCGACCCGCGGCGGACACGTGATCGGCGAGATGGATCAGGTGTCGGCGAAGATGCTGCTGCACGACGGCGCCATCTACCTGCACGGCGGCGAGCAGTACCGCGTCGAACGCCTGGACCTGGAGCAGCAGACCTGCACGGTGGCGCGCGTGGCGGCCGACTACTTCACCGAGTCGGTCGTCCGTACCGACATCAGGCTGCTGCACCGGGACGACGACACCCGCTCGGCGCGCGGACTGGTGCTCGGCGACATCCTGGTGCGCACGCAGCCGACCGGCTTCCGGAAGATCCGCTATCACACCCACGAACGGGTGGGCCGCGGCGACATCCATCTGCCCGCCGACGAGATGCACACGCGGGCGGTCGCCGTCGTGCTCGGCGCCGACACGGCGGCCGGGCGCCGCTTCGCGTCGCTTGCCGACTGGCAGCGGCGCACCGTGATGAGCCGGCTGGGCCACCTGCTCCGCAACGTGGCGCCGGTGTTCCTGCTCTGCGACGTGCGCGACCTCGGCGTCGCCGAGCGCACGCGCGATCCCGACCTGGGAGCGCCGGCGCTCTACCTGTACGACGCCTATCCGGGCGGCTCCGGGCTGGCCGAGGGGTTTCGCGACGACGCCGAGCGCATCCTGCGGGGATGCCGCGACCTGGTGGCCGGCTGCGCCTGCGAGCGTGGATGCCCCTCCTGCATCGGTCCGTTCGAGAGCCGTGGGAGCCACGATCCCAAGGAGCTGATGATCGACTTTCTGGACACCTGGCTCGATGACGATACGGACGATGCCGCGATGAGCACGCCGCAGCCCGTGGCGGTGGGGATCGGGCGATGACCAACGGATCGCTGCGCGATTCGATCCGCCGGCGGCTGGACTACCTGCGCGAGGGCGGCGAGGAGCTCTCGCCGTTTGTGGCCGGCGACTACGACGACGGTCGCCTCCCCGAACGGCTGGGCGCCGACTGGCAGCGGCTGGCGCCGTACGTGCATCGACGGGTCTGCATCGTCCCCTCTCCGCTCGCCGACCGGCCGCGGCTGCTGCCGGAGTCGGTTCCGATCGAGCGCTGCGCCTTCTTCGACACGGAGACCACGGGCCTGGCCGGCGCGGGAACGGTCATCTTCCTGTTCGGCATCGCCGCGGTGCGGGGCGACCGGATGGTGGTGGAGCAGGTGTTCCTGGAGGACTTTCCGGGAGAGACCGCCTTCCTGGAGCACGTCGAGCGCCTGCTGGCCGAGTACCGCCTGTTCGTGTCGTTCAACGGCAAGTCGTTCGACAAGACGATCCTGACCACGCGCTTCCTGATGGACGGACGCAGCCTCAACATGCCCGAGCACCTGGACCTGCTCTACCCGTCGCGGCGGCTGTGGGCGTCGATCACCGTCGACTGCCGGCTGAAGACCCTGGAGGAGGAGATCCTGGGCATCGATCGCGGCGAGGACATAGACGGCTTCGAAGTCCCCGACATCTACTTCGAGTACCTCAGAACAGGCGAGCTGGGACGGCTGCCGGTCGTGTTCGATCACAACCACAGCGACATCGTCACCCTCGCGCAGCTTCTGGCGACAATCGATCAGGCGTTGGCCGGGGACGACACGGTCCCGGTGGACCCGCGCGGCGTCGGCCACCTGCTGCTGGCCCTGGGAGATCCGTGCGGACTTGACCATCTGCGCCGCGGATACGTGGACGGGCAGCTTCCCTGCGGCACCGCGCTGGGAGGAGAGTTGAAGCGCGCCGGCGCCTGGACCGAGGCCGTCGAGCTGTGGACCGACATGGCCGAGCGGCACCGCGACCGCGGGGCGGCAGTCGAGCTGGCCAAATACTACGAGCATCGGGCGAAGGACTACGAAGCGGCGCTCGCGTGCGTGAAGCCGTTTTTCGGCGGCGTCCGCAACGGCGCGAACGGGATGGACGACGACCTGCTGCGCCGGGTGGGCCGCCTGCGCCGCAAACGCGCGTCGACGGCCGTTCACGCCGACGGTGACCGCGTGTGAGCGACCTCCTGCCGGTGAACGTGGGCGATCTGCTGCACTGCCGCGGCGTCGAGTCCGCCCGCGTCGAGTTCAAGGCCGGCTGGGATCAGGCGACCACCGGCTTCCAGGCGTTGAAGACCATCTGCGCGTTCGCGAACGACCTGCACAACCTCAACGGGGGGTACGTCGTGATCGGCGTAGGCGAACGGTCGGGACGCGCTGTGTTGCCGCCGCGCGGACTGTCGGCAGCGGAGACCGCGGCGGCGCAGAAATGGATCCGCGGCAACTGCAATCGCATCGATCCCGTGTATCAGCCGGTGATGTCACCCGCAGTGGTCGACGGCCGCACCATCCTGGTGCTCTGGGTGCCGGCGAGTGAGACCAAACCCCATCAGGCGCCCGACGGTAGTGGCGGACCTGCGAAGTTCTGGATACGGCTGGGAGCCGAGACCGTGGACGCTCGGGCGAACGGCATGCTGAAGTCGCTGCTGGAGCAGACCGCTCGGGTGCCATGGGACGACCGGCGGGCGTCGCAGGCACGCGTCGAGGACGTGCGCGAGGCGAAGGTGCGGGAGTACCTCCACGACGTACGGAGCGGCCTGCTGGCGGAAGTCGAAGCGGTCCAGATCTACCGCCGCATGCGGATCACCTCTCGCGTCAACGATCACGAACTGCCGCGCAACGTGGCCATCCTGTTCTTTGCCGATGACCCGGCAGAGTGGTTTCCGGGCGCCCGGATCGACGTGGTCGAGTTCCCTGACGGGCCGGCCGGAGACGTGCTGCACGAGCGCATGTTCCGCGGCGGTCTTGCCGACCAGGTTCGTGACGCCCTCCGCTACCTGGAGGGGCTGGTGCCGACACACATCAGAAAGGAGCCTGATCGCATCCGGGCGCGCGTCTGGGCCGACTATCCTATGGGAGCGCTCCGCGAGACGCTGGTCAACGCGATCTATCACCGCAGCTATCAGCCTGATACTCCTGAACCGACGAAGGTGTATCGGTATCCCGATCGGATCGAGATCACCAGCTATCCCGGACCGGTGCCGGGGATCGAACCCGACCATCTGCGCGCGGGCGCCACGGTCCCCTCGGCGCCTGCGCGCAATCGCCGCATCGGCGAGTTTCTCAAGGAGTTGGACCTGGCCGAGGAACGCCTGACCGGCCTTCCGAAGATATTCCAGGCGATGGAGCAGAACGGCTCACCGCCGCCGCGATTCGACTTCGACGACGGACGGACCTATTTCCGCGCCACCCTGTTCCGAGCGCCCCGGCCGCCGCGTGCCGGCGAGGCTCAGCGGTAGTAGGTGATGCGGTACTCGCCGCGGGACGAGAATCCGAGCCGCTCGTACAGGCGAGTGGCGGCCACGTTGCCGGTCTTGACGAACAGGCACGCCTGCTCCTTCTGGTGAAAGATGTCGCGCAGCAACGCGAGCATCACGGCCGTGCCCAGGCCGGTGCGGCGGCGGTCCGGGATGGTGAAAACACCGCCGATCTGGTCCACCTGGAAGCCGCGCGTGTTGGTGGCGGCGGTGGCGACCGGACGTCCGCGGTGCTCCGCCACGTAGACCAGCTCGCCGCGCAGCGCACGGCGCAGCCGCCTGCGGCAGTCGTCGCGGTTGAACCGTGACGGATCGAGGACGACTTCCTCCAGCTCGTATGCTTCCCGCATTGCCAGCAGGCGCTCGGTGTCGCGGACCGTCGCGCGTCGCAGGTCGAGACCGTCGCCGGTGCGCCCGGCTGGCAGCGTTCCCGTGCTCGCCTCGCCGCGATCAAGGGTCATGAGCACGTGGTCCACGCACACGCGGGGGTGCAGCCCCAGCAGCCGCTCCGCGCGAGTCACGTCGGCGGTCATCCCCATGCAGGAGTGCGGCGTGCCGGAGGCGTGGATCCTGCCGCGCAGCGCGCGGATGTTCCGTACGTTCCACGGGCGGATGCCATCCGCGCACGGCGGATCCTGCTCGTCCTCGAATGCCGCCAGCAGCAACCCGTCGCGGGCGCGCAGCACGACGTCTGCGATCGCTCCGTCCCGGCGCGTCGCGTACAGGTTGAACGGCCTGCCCCGCAGGGGTGACGCGGACTCGCGCAGGCAGGCGGTGAGCGGCACGTACGCCCACTCGCGGTCGAGAAGACGCTCGAGCACCGCGCGGCGGTGGCGGGGTCCGGCCTCGAACCAGCCCGTGTGGCACCGCATCACGGCGACCCGTGCGCCAGTCCGAAGTCGATGGGGAGCCGGCCCTCCGCGGGGTAGTCGCCGGCCAGGACGGCGAGTCCCGCGCGGTAGGAGTCGCGGCTCGCGCCGTATACCGCCACCGCCGTCCGTACCCACGGCAGGTCGGCCAGGTAGACGGGCGTGAGCGCCGACACCACCAGGACGCGGTCCGCAAACGGCGACAGCTCGGCCAGCACCTCGCCGCTGTTGTAGTTCATCAGCAGGAAGATGATCGCATCGTAGTCGCCGGCGAGGTTGCGCACCGCCTCGCGGTCGCTCGGGCGCGAGGAATAGAACGGGCTGTACGGGAACCGGTGTGTGTCCGCCTGCGGGAACCGCAGCAGGCCCTCCTGGAGGAACTCGTCGCTCTGGCCGATCAGCAACAGCCGCCGGGCCGGATCCGCCCGGAACGGGATGTGCGCGCCGCGGATCGCCGTGACGCTGCGTGCCGCGCTGTCCAGGAAGAACTCGGCGGCTCCGGGCGCCGGTACGGCGGACTCCGCGTCGCCGGCCGGGAACAGCGGTACGGCGCCGGGCGAACGGAGTGCGCGCAGCTTCACCGCCAGCACGCGTGCCGCGGCCTCCCGTACGCGCGCGCGGAACGCCGGATCGTCCATTCCTTGCCGCAGTACCTGCCAGGTCCGCTCCTGCAGCTCCGGGGTGTGGGAGACCAGGAGCAGGTCGTTGCCCGCCAGCATTGCCTGCTCGGCGGCCGTCGGCGTGTCGAAGGTGGTGTTGAGAGCGCCGCGCATCTCGAGGTCATCGCTGATCACCAGGCCGTCGAAGCCGAGCCGGTCGCGGAGCAGCTCACGCAGGAAGAACGGGGACAGGGAGGCCGGCAAGTCCGGATCGATGATGCGGGGATAGCCGACGTGGGCGTTCATGACCGCCTGCATGCCTTCGCGGAACAGCAGGCGGTACGGCACCAGGTCGCGGTCCCAGAGGGTTGCGAGGTCTGCGTCCGCGCTCGGGAAGACTCCGTGCGAGTCGCCGGCGGCGCCTCCGTGCCCGGGGTAGTGCTTGGCGGTGGCGATCACGCCGGCCGAGGCCAGCCCGCGATAGAACGCGACCGCCAGCAGCCCGGTCTGCACCGGGTCCGCGGCGAACGCGCGCGGGCCGATGACCGCGGCACCGGCGTGGGCATACACGTCGACGGTCGGCGCCAGGTTCATGTTGATGCCGAGCGCGCGCAACTCCAGGCCGATGAACCGGCCCGTCCGATACGCGTCGTCGGGAAGCCCGCCGGCGCCAAGCGCGAGGTTGCCCGGCGTCTGCGACGTGGCGTCCTTGACATGGCGGACCCAGCCGCCCTCCTGGTCGGTGATGACGAGCAGGGGCACCTGCAGGCGGGTGGATCGCGCCGCTTCCTGCATGGCGCCGACGCCGGCCGCCAGCTCCGCCAGCCCGTCCACGTTGCGGCTGAAGATCTTCACGCTGCCGAGGTGGCGCCGCTCGATCCACGTGCGCAGCTCGTCCGGGAAACCCGTTCCCCGATAGCCGAGCGCCAGGATCTGCCCGAGCAGCTCCGAGTCGCTCATCGTTGCGATCAGGTAGGCGACCTGCTCATCGACCGGAGCGTCCCGCCAGAACCCGGCGGATCCCACGCACGGCGGCGACTCCTCCGGCCGGCAAACGACCGCGGGGTCGGGCGGCGCCGCGCAGAGGGCGAGCGCAGTCGTCAGCAGCGCCCCGAGGACGGCCGGCGTGCGTGGCGCCGTCACGCAACGCCCGACAGCGTCCAGGACGGCCCGGAGAACTTCGTCAGCAGAGCCGTTGCGCGCTCGGTCTCCGCCGCGTCCAGGCGCGACGCTTCCACCGGCGCCAGCACAGCCGCAAGGCTCCGCCGAAGCCGGTCCACCACCTCCGCGAAGTCGGTGGGGCGACCGGTCTCCTTCGCAAGCCAGGACGCGGCGGCCGAGCCCGTGGCGGGCGCGGCCGTCAGGTAGCGCGCAACCCGCCGGAAGGTGTCGTCAAGCGGGATGGAGCCGTGCTGGAGCACCCCGTGACGGGTGACCATCTGCGCGCTGCCCACCAGCTTGCCGAACCGGCCCACCACCTCGTATTCGCCCACCGCGCCGAAGCAGTCGGGATCGGCCGCGTCGCCGATCTGCGCCGGGTTGCGCCGGCAGGCAACTCCGAGCTCGGTCAGGCCGGCGAGCAACAGATCGCCGACGAACCGGTACACGGTACGTTTGCCGAACGGGCGCAGGTGGGCCGTGCCGAGCGCCACCGCGTACGTCACCTCCGCGGCATGCAGGACGGCGCGCCCACCGGTGGGCCGACGGACCAGGCCGACGTCCTCCTCCCGAAGCCGCTCCCGGAGCACATCGGAGACCGGCTGAAAGCGCCCGATCGACAGGGTGGGTGGACGGAATCCGTACAGCCGGATCGTTGGCCGCCCGCCGGGTGCGGCGGCCGAGGCGGACAGCACCTCGTCGACGGCCATGTTCCAGGGACCGTCCCCGGGCTCATGACAGATCAGGCGGACCGGACCGCCGTCGAGAACGTCCACGCCCTGCTACAGTACACCGCCTATGGACGACCCGAAGCGGCGATATGCCCTGATCGGGGCAGGCGGGCGGGGCCGCTTCTTCTACGAAGCGCTGGCGCGTGACTTCGCCGATCGCGCGCAGGTGGTGGCGCTCTGTGATCTCAACCGCACCCGGATGCAGTACGCCAACCGGGTGATGAAACGCCAGGCCGGAGGCGGCGAGGCGGCGTTGTACGGGCCGGACCGCTTCGAGGCGATGCTCGCCGAGCAGCGTCCCGACACGGTGATCGTCAGCACGATCGACCGCACCCATCACCGCTACATCATCGGCGCGCTCGACCGCGGTTGCGACGTCATCAGCGAAAAGCCGCTGACCATCGACCAGCACCGGCTGCAGGCCATCCTGGACGCGGTCAGACGGTCCGGACGTTCGCTGCGGGTCGCCTACAACTACCGCTACTCGCCGCTTGCCACCGCGGTGCGCAGGACCGTCGCCGACGGGACCGTGGGCAGAGTCACCTCCGTGCACTTCGAGTGGCTACTCGACACCCGGCACGGTGCCGACTACTTCCGTCGCTGGCACCGCGACAAGCGCAACAGCGGCGGGTTGCTCGTGCACCTGGCATCGCACCACTTCGACCTGGTCAACTTCTGGCTGGCGAGCGCGCCGGAGACGGTGTCGGCGTGTGGTGACCTGGCGTTCTACGGCCGCGCCAACGCGGAGGAGCGGGGAGAGACACGCTTCTACGCCCGTGCGCATGGCAGCGACGCCGCCGTGGACGATCCCTTCGCCCTGGACCTGGCCGGGAACGATGCGCTGCGCGAGATGTACCTGCAGGCCGAGCACGAGGACGGCTACCTGCGCGACCAGAGCGTGTTCGGTGACGGCATCAGCATCGAGGACACGCTGGGGCTGCTGGTGCGGATGCGCAGCGGGGCGATACTGACCTATTCGCTGACCGCCTACGCGCCATGGGAGGGCTTCCGGCTCTCCATGACCGGCACCGCCGGCCGGATCGAGGCACACCAGGTGGAGACGTCCTATGTGTCCGCCGGCGGCGACCAGGCCCACGAAGCGGCCGCGGCGAGCCGCCGGCTGCGCGTGCTGCCGATGTTCGGAGACGCCCGCGAAGTCGATCTGGAGGACGCGCCCGGCGCCCACGGCGGCGCCGATCCACGCATGCTGCACGACCTGTTCGGCGAGCAGGCGGACGATCCGCTGTCGCGCGCGGCGTCGCACGTGGACGGCGCCAACGCGATCCTGACCGGCATCGCCGGCAATGTGTCGATGCGTACCGGCAGGGTCGTGCGCGTCGAGGACCTCATCAGGTGGTCGCCCCCGCCCCAATAGTCGTCGCCTTCGGCTCCGGCTATTGGCCCGGCCCCGCCGTTCGCTCCGGGGTCGAGCGGGGCGGCGCGTCAGCGGCGCCCCGCTCAACACCGGAGCAGGCTGGAATTCCCGTCGCCTTCGGCTCCGGCTAACGGCAGTCTGCGCATGGCCGGCGGCGACGGTCCCGGGCGGGCGAGCTCCGCTTCGCTCGGGCGCAGGTAGGCGGGGCGCGGAATCACGCGCCGGACCGCCTGCCGTGAGAAGCGCCGGACGCCGACGTCGAGCAGCGCGGCGGCGTCGGCTTGCCCGGCGGCGGGGTCCAGGGCGATGCCGCCGTCGTCACGCCACGCGGCATGCGACGCCGGCGCTGCCGGGCCGGTCAGGAGCACGGCCGGATAGGCGCGCAGGCGTTCCCGGATCCGGTCCGGGCTCTCGTCCAGGAAGCCGGTCAGACGCCGGCCGGAGCGGTACAGCGCCGCGTACAACCGGCCCTTGCGGGCATCGACCAGGGGCACGACCACACCAGGGAAGAAGCGCAGGCGGTGGCCGGCGGCATCCAGTCCTGACACGCCGATCAGGCCGCGTCCGCCGGCGGTCAGCCCCAACGCGGTGGCGATGCCGATGCGGGTGCCGGTGAACGATCCGGGCCCGATGCCGCACACCACCAGATCCACTTCGTCAGCCCCGACGCCGGCCTGTTCCAGGGCGCCGGCGATCAGCGGAGCCAGGCGCGTGCCGTGCTCCAGGCCGACGGAGAGCGAGGACACCACGGTGGCCCGAGGGGTCGAGACGCACACGCCCATCACCGGCGTGGCGCTGTCGAAGGCGACGGCGGTCACGCCGGGCCTCTCACGCAGATGGTCCGGCCTCCGCCGTCGGTCACCGAGAACTCCACCTGGATGGCATCCGTGATCGGCGGCTGCGCGTGCTCCGGCCACTCGACGACGGTGATCCAGGGACCGTGCAGCATCTCATCCATGGCAAGCGATGCGTACTGGCCTGCCGTGGAGATGCGGTACAAGTCCACGTGGTACAGCGTCAGACGGCCGCGATACTCGCTGACCAGCGCATAGGTGGGGCTGGTCACGTCGTCCGGGATGTCGAGGCCGCGGGCCAGGCCCTTGGCAAAGGTGGTCTTGCCGCTGCCCAGCGGCCCGGAAAGCGTCACCACGTCGCCGGCGCCGAGCGAGCGGCCCAGCCGCTCGCCGAGAGCTTCGGTCTCCGCAGCCTCCACTGTGTGATGGCGACCCGGTTCAGGGGCGGGCGGCAGCGGGTCGTTCACGGGCCGGTCACCGGTCGTGACCGTAGACGAAGCGGTGAATCCGGTTGCGGTGTGCGCGGGACAAGCGGGTGAACTGCAGGTGCACGACCGTGCCGGCCGGCCACTGAGGCCGTACGTGGCGTGCCCGGCAGGTCGCGACGACCCGGGCTTCGGGACCCAGATCGAACTCGATGCGGGTCACGCTGTCGACCTGCAGGGGGGCGAGCCGCCAGATCGCGCAGCCGCCTGTCGACAGGTCCAGAACCGTGGCCATGGTGCGTCGTGCCGGAGCCGGGGCAGGAGCCCGCGATGGCGACCCGAGGAGGTGACCGGGTGCCGCGACGAACGGGGTGACGATGCACGGCCGCTCCACCTGCCGCCGAAGCTGCCTGCGCCGCGGGTCGCCGGCGGCGTGGCGTTCCAGCCGCTCTTCGAGTCGGTAGTAGCGCGCCAGCCGGCGTTGACGCTCGGGATCCGGCAGATCGGCCCGTCGTTCCGCCGTGTCGACGGCGCGCGCCAGCACGGCGGCAAGGAGCTCGCGGTCGCCGATCAGTCGGACCGGGTTTCGAGTGCCGTTGCGGCGCGCCAGCCGGTCGAGCACCGCCGCATCGGCGGCGTCGATGCCGCCCGCGGCGGCGATGCGGCGCAGCCGGCGCCGCCGTGACCGTTGGCCGGGAGCGCGCGACCACACGGGAACCGTACGCGTCCTCAACCGGCGATGGCGGCCAGGTAGCGGGCCGCGACCGGATCGTCGGGATCGATTTCCTGTACGGTCCGGAAGTAGCCCAGTGCGCCTTCCGTGTCTCCGCGCCGCAACTGCAGGACGCCCAAGTTGGAGATCACGCGCGTATCTTCGGGGGCAAGCTCCAGGGCCAGGTGCAGGCAGCGTTCGGATCCCGCCAGATCGCCGAGCTCCAGGTTGCAGATCGACAGCTCGTTGAGCGTGTCCACCTGCGGCTCGCCGAGCTGCAGCGCCTTCTCGAAGGCGACGCGAGCCTGCGCGTAGTCGCTGGCGCGGCGCAGGCCCCAGCCCAGCACGAACCAGCCGTTCCAGGTCTCGGGATGGTCGCGGACGAAACGGCGCGCGTGCTCGATACCTTCTTGCTCGCGGCCGTCACGGATTGCCGTCACCGCCTTACGGAAGAGGGCGTCGCCGAGCCCGGCGGCGTGGATCTCCTCGCGAAGAGAGCGCGCCTGCTGGAGCTTCTCCTCGTCCTTGCCGTACTTCAGGTACAGCTCCAGGTGTCGGCGGCAACTGTCGTGGTCGGCCATCTCGGAGTGGAAGAAGGCCAGGTTGAAGTGCGCATCCGGGAACAGCGGGTCGATGTCCAGTGCCCGGCGGTACGCGGTCAGCACTTCGCGGTGCCGGCGCCCGGCTTCGTCGCGGTCGTCGGTCTGCAGGGCAGACCGCACCCGTTCCTCGTAGGTCAGCGCCAGGTTCACGGCGGGCTGCGGGTTCTCCGGGAACAGGCCCGTCAGCGCCAGGAACAACTCTTCGGCCAGGTCCAGGTCGCCGTTGCGTGCCTTGAAGATCCCGGCTTCGGTGAGCTCCTCGTTGATGCCGGGGCGCGCAGCGCACACGAACCGCCGGAAGTACGCCGCGTCGCGGTGCCCGGGACGGTAGGCCAGGACCTTGAGCATTCCGGCGATGATCGACTCCCAGGTGATCTCTTCCGGGTCGACCTCATCGGTATCGGTGTCCATCTCCAGCGGCAGCGGGATGCCCGGATCGATCGGGAAGTGACCGACCCGCAGGTCGGGAACGTGGGGGAGATCGATGAAGACGATTCGTTCCAGGGGGTCGTTCCGGGGCATCCTTGGACTGGTTCCTGTGCGCGGCCCGGTGGTGGCGTACAATGACCGCTCGACGAGCGTATCAGGAGAGGACGGTGGCCAACTACTCGGTGTTCGGTGTGGGCAATCCCCTCATGGACGTGATCGGGCATGTGTCCCACGAACATCTGGAGCGTGTCGGCGCGCATCCGGGGACGATGACGCTGGTGGACGGCGGACGTGCCGCGCGGATCGGCTCCGGCCTCGTGCAGCCCGGACGCCGGCCCGGCGGAAGCTGCGCCAACACCTTGCGCGGGCTCGCCTGGCTGTCCCGGCTGGCCCGGATGGCAGACGAGGCCGCTGTCCCGCCGCCGGTGATGACCGGCGTCATCGGCGACGACGCGATTGGCCGCGATCTCTCCCGGCGGCTCGAGGAGGCCGGGGTTGTCAGCAGGCTGAGCGCGCATCCACACCAGCCGACCGGTACCTCCGTGGTGCTGGTTACCCCCGATGGCCAGCGCACGATGTTCACGTCCCTCGGGGCATGCCTGGAACTCTCGATGGATCATCTCGACCGGGCGGCGATCGCCGGCAGCGACTGCATCTATGCGACCGCTTACCTGTGGGGGCCACCCCGCGCGCGGCACGCGCTGACCACCGCGGCGGCGGCGGCGCGGGCCGGCGGCGCCACGGTCGCGTTCGACGTGGCGGACATGGGGGTGGTGGGCGACTGCGGCCATGAGCTGCTGGAGTGGATTCCCGGGTCGGTCGATCTGCTGTTCGCCAACGAGCAGGAAGCGCGCACGCTCGCCGGCATCGTAACCGGCTCACCGGCCGCCGGGGAGATCGAGCTGGCCTGCGCCGCCCTCGGTGAGCTGGCGCCTGCGGTGGTGGTCAAGCTCGGAGCGGCAGGATCCCTGGTGTGGGAGCGTGGAACGATCGCCGCGCGCGCGCCGGGCTTGGAGGCGAGGGTCGTCGATACGACCGGTGCCGGCGACTCGTTTGCGGCCGGCTACCTGTACGCGACGCTCCGCGGATGTGGCGCCGGGGAAGCGGCGACGCTGGGCAACCGCGTGGCGGCTGCCATCGTGGAAGTGGAAGGATGCGACTACCGGGCGGTCGGCGGCGGGCTTTCGTTCTGAGGATCGCCGGCCGCGGTTTGCGGCCCGGCAGGATCGGGTGCGGGTGAGAGTTCGGGCGCCGTTGCGCCATGGCCGGGCACGTCGCCGTCGATCAGGGTCTGATCGATCATCCCGATCAGGCGCGTGGCGATCTGCGCGGCGGCGTGCGAGTCCCGCTGTGTGTCCGACGCCGCCCGCTGCGCCTTGAACAGTTCGTCGGTGATGTTGAGACCGGACACGATGGCCACGCGCAGCGAATCCGCCTGCGGCATGGCCCGCCGCGCCTCGGCCACGCGGCTGGAGAAGTGCTCGATGAGCTGCGAGAGGTGTTCGGTGGACTCGTCCGACTTGATCGTGAACGAGGAGCCCAGGATGTCTACTTCGGCAAGGTGCTTGGCCACCGGTTACTGCCTCACCGCGGTGCCGGGTGCCTCAGTCTGTCCGACTATGGTGCACCGGCTCCAAGTGAGCCCTGGCCTCCGAGTGAGCCCTGGCCTCCAAGTGAACCTTCGCCTCCTGCTGGACCCTGGCCCGTGCCGGCGGCCGTGGAGCCGGGCGGGCTCGGTGGAGGATCGGGAGGAGCCGCCGCCTCCTCGGCCGCCACTTCAGACACTGCCGGCGCCTCGTCCTTCTGCATCTCCGCCCAGGCGTCTTCCAGACCGTCGAGCTTGTTCAGCGTGCGCTGGATGATCTCCTCGACGTTCTGCTGGTCGCCGCGGACGTTCTCCAGCATCCCCTCCAGCTCCTGCGTGCGCGCTTCGGCCGACTCGAGCGACGCGCTGAGCGTGCGGTTCTGCGCGCGCAGGCGTTCGATCAGATCGATGGCGCGCAGCACGCGCGCCTCCAGGTCGGCGATCTGCTGCACGCGGATCATGAGTCGACGGCGGTGAGTTCCGCCCGGGCCCGCTTGACGATCGCCTCGAACGCGGCGGGATCCTCGATCGCGAGGTTGGAGAGCGCCTTGCGGTTCAGCGTGATCCCGGCCCGCGACAGCCCGTGCATGAACTGCGAGTAGCGCAGGTCATGCTGGCGGCAGGCGGCCGAGATGCGCGCGATCCAGAGGCGGCGGAACTCTCCCTTGCGCCGCCGCCGGTCGCGGTAGGCGTACATGCCCGCCTTGGCCAGCGCATCCTTGGCTGTCCGATACAGCTTGCTGCGTCGTCCCCAGTACCCCTTGGCCTGCTTGAGGATCTTGCGGCGCTTGGCGTGATGCTTGTGACTGTCGATCGCTCGTGCCATGCCTCTATCTGTCCTGCCTCTATCTGTTCTGCCTCTATCCGTTCGGCAGCAGGCGGCGGATGCGCTTGTGCTCGGTGGGACTGAGCAGGCCCGAACGCCGTAGCCGCCGCTTTCGCTTGCTGCCTTTCTTGGTGAGTATGTGCCGCAGCCCCTGCTTCTTGTACTTCACCTTTCCCTTTGCGGTGACACTGAAGCGCTTGGCGGTACTGCGGTGAGTCTTTGCCTTGGTACCCATCGTCTACTTTCTGGACTTCGGACTCAGCACCATCGACATGAACCGTCCCTCCATCTGCGCCGATCGGGCGAGCACCGCGTACTCACGCGTGAGCTCCACCACGCGATCCAGCACCGCGCGACCGATTTCCGTGTGCGCCAACTCGCGCCCGCGGAACCGGACGGTCACCTTCACCTTGTTCCCCTGGTCCAGAAACGACTTGATGTGCCGGGACTTGAAGTCCAGGTCATGCGAGTCGATCTTGGGCTGCATCCGGATTTCCTTGAGCTTGGTGAGCCGCTGCCGCTTCTTGGACTCGCGAATGCGCTTCTCCTGCTCGAACTTGTACTTGCCGTAGTCGAGCAGCTTGCAGACGGGCGGGCGAGCCGTCGGGGAAACCTCCACCAGGTCCAACCCGTTCTGCCGCGCGGAACTGAGCGCCTCTTCTGTCGGGACGACGCCGAGCTGGGAGCCGTCTGCGCCGATCAGGCGCACCTCCCGGACCCGAATCATGTCGTTTACCCTGAGATCCTTGACCAATAAGCCTCCTTAGGCGGGAATCGCCTCCTTTGCCGTGACCATACTACAGTTCCTGGGCCGTGACTACTCCCGGCGCCGATCGCGCGGCTCCTTCCGATTCGAGGGAGCCGGTCCCGTGTCACCTCTGAGGATGAAGAGCACCTGGGTGCTGCGCAGATTGGCGGCCACGGGGCCGATGCGGCGGCCGTTCCTGATGTCGATGACGGAGGTCACCGCCACACGGTTCGCCCGGCAGTAGTCCAGGAAGTCGCTGCGGGTGCACAGGTGGATGTTCGGCGTGTCGTGCCATGCGTAGGGGAGATCCCGCGAGGCCGGCATCCTGCCGCGCAGCAGGAGCGCCAGCCGGATCCCCAGGTAGCCGAAGTTCGGGAAGGAGACGATCACCTGCCTGCCGACGCGGAGCATCTCGGCCAGCAGCTCGAGGGGCCGGTCGATCTGCTGCAGCGTCTGGTTCAGAACCACGTAGTCGTAGCTGCCTGAGGCGTGGTCGCGCAGGCCGTCGTTCAGGTTGCCCTGGAAGACGGTGATCCCGCGCGCCAGGCAGCGGAAGATCATCGCCTCCTCAATCTCCACGCCCAGTCCGTGCACGGACTTGAAGTCCCGCAGGCGGAGCAGCAGCTCGCCGTCGCCGCAGCCCAGGTCCAGCACGGAGCTGCCCCGCTCGACGAGATCGACGATCAGGTCATAGTCCAGGTGTTGCCGGCGTTCGCCTGCGGCCATGTTCAGCGGGAGGGGCCAGCGGGTGGGGAGGCGACGTTTTCCAGGAACGAGCGGACGATCTGGCAGAGGCGGGCGCTCTCCAGCAGAAAGGCGTCATGGCCGTAGACGCTTTCCAGCTCCACGTAGGACACCTCGCGCCCGACCTGCATGAGCGCGCTGACGATCTCCCGCGACTGGCGTGAGGGGTAGAGCCAGTCGGAGGTGAAGGAGGCCACCAGGTACGTGGCGCGGGTCCGTCCCAGCGCCTCCGGCAGCGACCCGTACGCTTCCGAGAGGTCGTAGTAGTCCATGGCCTTGGTGATGTACAGGTAGGAGTTGGCGTCGAAGCTCTCCACGAAGCGGGTGCCCAGGTGCGCGAGGTATGACTCGACCTGGAACTCGCCCGACATCTCGTACGTGAACGCGGCGCGGTCCTGCAGGGTGCGTCCGAACTTGCGGCCCAGCGATATCTCCGACAGGTAGGTGATATGGCCGATCATGCGGGCGATCGACAGTCCGTTGGCCGGAGCGGGGCCGTGGTAGTAGTCGCCGCCGCTCCAGTCGGGATCCGACATGATGGCGTTGCGGCCGACGGCGTGAAAAGCGATCCCCTGCGCGGAAACGGTGGCGGTGGAGGCGAGCACCACGACGGAGCGCACCCGGTCCGGGTAACGGATCGCCCATTCCAGGGCCTGCATGCCGCCCATTGATCCGCCGGCAACGCTGTACAGCCGTTCGATGCCGAGGTGGTCGACGAGGTGGCGCTGCGCTTCGACCATGTCGCCGATGGTGATGAGCGGAAAGTCCAGCCCGTACGGCCGGCCGCCGTCACCGGCGCGGGGCGAAGACGGGCCGGTGGAGCCGTTGCACCCGCCGATGAAGTTGGAACAGATGACGAAGAACCTGCGCGTATCGAAGCCCTTGCCTGGCCCGATCATGTCGTCCCACCAGCCCGGCCGCTTGTCGTCGAAGGAGTGGTAGCCGGCGGCGTGGTGGCTGCCCGAGAGCGCGTGGAAGACCAGGATCGCGTTGGAACGATCGGCGTTGAGGGTTCCGTACGTCTCGTACCGGAGCGTGATCGGCCCCAGGAACCGGCCGCTGTCGAGCTTCAGCGGGTTGGGCGGATGGGCGAACGTGTGGTCGCGCGGGCTCACCAGGCCCACGGAGTCGGGAGCGGACGCCTTCGCCTTCGTCGTGTTCTCCACCATCTCGTTATCGGTGTACTGTGTCCTCGCCCGGAGCGATGCCCTGTACCACCGCACATTGTACCAGCGCATAACCAGGCGGCGTACCGCTACGCGGCGCAGCGCCGCCCGGCTCCGGTCCCGGTTCGCGTGGACCCGATCGTTCGCGGCCATCGGCGCGGCCATCGGCGCGGCGGTCATGGCCGCCTGCGCCAGCACGCCGTCTCTTGATCGGGCGAGCCTGGGCGCGATGCCGGCCGACGTCGACGTGGCGGTGGCCGCGCACGTGGCGGCGCTGCGCGCCCCGCTTGCCGCGGTCGTCGAGGAAGCGGAGGTGCCGGTGCCGGGGTGGCTGCTCGAGCGCCTGGCCGTCGTGGTCGCCGGCGTCTACGTGGGCCCGGAGCCGGGCTACCTGATCTGGATGCGGGGCGTGGACCTGGACCGGGGCATGACGGCGCGCCTGCTGCTCAGTCCCGACTGGTTCTACGTGGCCGCGCCGTTTCCGCACTACCGGTCTGCCGAAGCGGCGGCGTGGCTGCCCGGCGGCAACGTGCTGGTGATGACCAACCTGCCGCTGGACCGCGTGCAGCGCGCCTTCGACGCCGCGGCGTTCTCGCTGCCCGACGACGTGACGATCGAGGAAGGGGACGTCGATCTGCTGCTGGTGGTGCCCGATCTCACCGGGGCGATCGACCGGCTGGTTCCCGATTCCGGACTGGACCTGGTCACCGAGGTGTTCCCGACCGAAGACGTCTGGCTGGCGGGTACCGCGTCGGCCGACGGGCTCGTCATCGCCGGCGCGATGCGTACCGTCGATCGCAACCTGGCGCGCCTGCTGGCGGCGTTTGCAAGCGGACAACTGACGCTGGCGGACGTTCGGTTGCGGGCCGACGGAACGTGGGTCAGGCTTGCCGGCCTCATGCGACACGACGAGTTGATGGCCGCGGCCCGGGCGATGCTGAATCTCGAAGAGCTTGGTCCCGCCGTCGGGTCGGAGGCCGACCGGTGAGCGTCGCCATCGTCGACTACGCGGCCGGCAACCGCACCAGCGTTCAGAATGCGCTGCGCTTCCTGGGAACCGACTTCACCGTCGCTTCCGAGCCCGCGGCGCTGCTCGACGCGGAGCGGGTGATCTTCCCCGGTGTGGGCGAGGCGCGCGCGGCGATGGACGACCTTGCCCGTCGCGGCATGGACGCAGCGCTGCGCGCGGTGAGCGCAGAAGGGCGTCCGCTGCTCGGCATCTGCATCGGCGCGCAGGTGCTGCTGCAGTACTCCGCGGAGCGCGACACGACGTGTCTGGGCCTGGTCCGCGGCCGGGCGGTCGCGTTCCCGGAACCCAGCCCGGGAGACGGGATGAAGGTCCCGCACATGGGGTGGAATCAGGTGCGGCAGGATCGCGTCCACCCGCTGTTCGACGGCATCCGGGACGGCGGCTCGTTCTACTTCGTGCACTCGTTCTACCCGCGCCCGGACGACGACTCGCTCGTGCTGGGCTCCACGGAGTACGGGGTTCGGTTCGCGTCGGTGTACGCCGCCGGCAATCTGGCCGCGGTGCAGTTCCACGCCGAGAAGTCGGGGCGGAACGGGCTCAGGCTGCTCGCCAACTTCCTGGAATGGGACGGTGCTTGAGCGCCGGGTGATCGTCTGCCTGGACGTGCGCGACGGGCGCACCACCAAGGGCGTGCGCTTCGTGGACAACGAGGATGTGGGCGATCCGGTCGCCATGGCGCGAACGTACTACGACCAGGGTGTGGACGAGCTGGTCTTCTACGACATCACCGCGTCGGCGGAACGGCGCGGCATCATGCTGGAGGTCGTGCGCGCGGTCGCCGCGCAGGTATTCATCCCGTTCGCCGTGGGCGGCGGCATCGGGTCGCTGGAGCAGATGCAGGCGGTGCTCCTGGCCGGGGCGGAGAAGGTCAGCGTGAACTCGCCGGCCGTCCGCAACCCGCGGCTCATCGCCGAGGGGGCGGCAGCGTTCGGCCGGCAGTGCATGGTCCTGGGCATGGACGCCAAGCGCGACTCGGCGATGCCGAGCGGTTACCGCGTCTACATCGACGGGTTGCGCACCGCCACCGACCTGGACGCCCTGGAGTGGGGGCAGCGGGCCGTCGAGCTGGGTGCGGGCGAGGTGGTGCTCAACGCGATCGACACCGACGGCACGCAGGCCGGCTACGAGCTGACGGTGACGCGCATGCTCGCCGACCGGCTGCCGGTACCGGTGGTGGCCTCGGGTGGGGCGGGATCGGTCGAGCACGTGGCGGAGGTGCTGACGGACGGCCACGCCGACGCCGCGCTGGTGGCCTCCATCGTCCACTACGGGACATGCACCGTGGGCGACATCAAGGAGCACCTGGCCGCGTGCGGCGTACCGGTCCGCAGGGAGTGACGCCGGCTTCGACTCCTTGCCGGCCGTCGCGGAGCGGCGCTACAATGAGTCCCGAAAAGTAACTATGCCTACCTACGAGTACGAGTGCGGCACCTGCGGAACCTTCGAGCAGTTCCAGCGGATCACTGAGGATCCGCTCTCCGACTGTCCGCGCTGCGGCAGCGCGGTGCGGCGGCTGATATCGAGCGGGACCGGCATCATCTTCAAGGGATCCGGGTTCTACTCGACCGACTCGCGCGCCTCCGGCAAGAGCGACGATAGCGGCCAGAGCAACGAGGACGGCAAGGGCAAGGAAGCGTCCAAGGCGGACGGCGAGAGCGCCGGCAAGGACAGCTCCGCCGGCGAGAGCAAGAGCGACTCGAAGTCCGACCCCACGTCCGACACGAGCACGAAGACGAAGAAGAAGAAGGAGCCGGCCGCCGCTACGGCGGCAAAGGACTGAGCCGCTCCGCGCCCGGCGCGGTGCCATCGGCAGCGGCGGCGATCAGCTCGTCGGCATCCAGCGCCCGCAGGGCGCCGTGCATGTGCGTCAGCCTCGGGCGGAGCACCGGGTGCTTGGCCGCGAACAGCGTGCAGCAGTCCGGATAGGGCAGCGTCGAGGTCTCGAAGGTGCCGATCGCACGCGCCGTGCGCACGATTTCTTCCTTGTCCATGCCGATCAGCGGCCGCAGCACCGGCAGCTCGCTGGTGGAGTCGGTGAAGGCGATCGCCTCGCCGGTCTGACTCGCCACCTGTCCCAGGCTCTCCCCGGTGACCAGCGCCACCGCGCCGGTACGGCGCGCAAGCCGAGCCGCTGCCCGCATCATGCACGCGCGCAACAGCAGCGTGGACAACCGGTCGGGAGCGCGCTGCTTGATGTGTTCCAGGACGGACGTGAATGAAATAGTGCACATGCGAGCATCGGGGACGTAACGGGCCAGATGCTCGGCCAGCCGCTCCACCTTGGCCAGCGCGTCGTCCGACGTGTACGGGTAGGAGTGGAAGTAGACGTGGTCGAGCGGCATGCCGCGCTTGCCCATCAGGTAGCCGGCGACCGGGGAGTCGATCCCGCCGGACAGCAGCAGGAGTCCGCGGGCGGACGCGCCCACCGGCAGGCCGCCGCGGCCCGGCGACGGCGGGCCGTACAGGTAGATCCGGTCGCGTACCTCCACGGACAAGACGAACCCCGGGGCGTGCACGTCGACGCCGAGCGCCGGCATGGCGGCGCGCACCCGATCTCCCAGGCGGCAGGCGATCCGGTATGACGTGTCCGGGTATTCCTTGTCGCTGCGCCGCGCTTCGATCTTGAAGGTGGGAGCGGGCGCGGAGGCGGCCAGACGCCGGGCCAGCGCCACCGCGGCCTCGTCCAGCAGCTCCGGGTCACGTGCGACCATCTGCGCCTCCGCGTACGAGACGATCCCGAACGTGTCGCCCAAGGCGCGTGCCACGGCCGCCGAATCGGGGTAGTCCTCCACGTACAGCCGTCCCCAGGCGCGCCGCACCCGGTGGGGGGTGCCTGCAAGCTGCCGGCGGATCTGCTGGATCAGCCGCTCTTCGAATTGCCGGCGATTGGCTCCCTTGAGCGAGATCTCCCCGTACTTGACCAGGAACACCCGCGTGCCCGGGCTCATGTCCGGACGACCTCCCGTGTCGCCGGGGCGGTGATCCGGGAGGTCACGTCGCGGAGATCGGCGTCCAGCGCCGAGGCGAACGCATCCACCTCGTCCGGCGAGGTCCGTGGTCCGATCGACACGCGTACCGCCCCGGCGGCCTGTTCCAGCGGCACACGCATCGCCTCCAGCACGCGCAGCCGCTTGCGCGATCCGGTGGCGCAGGCGGAGCCCGGCGACACGCAGATGCCTCGGTCGCCGAGCAGCCGCACGGTCACCTCGGACGGCAGCGCCGGCACCGCCAGTTTGAGGATGAAGGGCGAGAACCGGGCGTCGCGCGTCGTGCGGTCGGCCGGGATCAGCGTCACCCCGGGCATCGACCGGACCCGTTCGATCAGGAGCGCCATGGTCTCCGCAGCGGCTTTGGCGTTCCGATCGTGCAGAGACGTCGCGGTGCCGGCTGCGGCCGCGAACCCCGCGGCCCCGGCCACGTTCTCGGTGCCGGCGCGGCGTCCGCCCTCCTGCTCGCCGCCGGCCTGCATGAAGCGCACCGGGGACCCGGCCTGGATCCAGAGCGCCCCGACGCCGCGCGGACCGCCAATCTTGTGGGCGCTGAAGGAGGCTGCATGCACGTGCGGACCGAGCGGCAACGGCACCTTGCCGAGCGCCTGCACGGCGTCGGTGTGGAACAGCATGCGCGTGCCGGAGCGCCGCGCGGCATCGGCGACCGCAGCCGCTGCCTCAACGACCGGCTGGATGGTGCCGGTCTCGTTGTTGACCGTCTGCACCGAGACCAGGTAGGTGCGCTCGTCGAGCAACTCGTGCAGGCGTTCGACGTCGACCGCACCGTCGCCGCCGACCGGCGCGCGCAGGACCCGGAAGCCGATCCTCTGGAGCAGCGCTGCCGGCCCCTCGACGGAGTCGTGCTCGACGGCGCCGATCACCAGCGTGTCGCGGCGCGGCAGCCCGCGCTCGGGATGCAGCAGCGTCAGCACCGACTGCAGCATCAGGTTGTTGGACTCCGTGGCGCCGGAGGTCAGCACGATCTCCGCCGCGTCCACGCCGAGCGCACAGGCGAGCCGCTCGCGGGCCGAGGCCAGCTCCGCCGCGGCCTGTCGCCCGCGGGGGTGCGGGGAAGAGGGGTTGGCGTGCCACGGCCCGTCCGCCGGGAGGGCTTCCGGCATCGTGGGCGCGGTGGCGGCCCAGTCCAGGTAGATCACTCCGGTATGGTAGCGGACCGTCCGCCGGGCCGCGCGGCCGGTTTGCTCAGGCGTGGCCCGCGTAGTACGTTCGCTCACAGCCATGCCGTTCTTCCCTTGGGGACCGTTCGGTTTTCTCACGCTGTTGGTGCCGGTGCTCCTGGCCTTCGCCCTGCTGCGGCTCGGCACGACCATCTTCCGCCGCATCCAGGACGACTCGGACGACGACCGTGTGCATCTGCGCGGCCGCGGCGGCGTCCATCGCTACGCCGCCGACGAGGAGGTGGCCACCGAGCGCCGTCCGCCTTTCAACATGCAGAATCCGTTCGGCCGGCGGTCGCTGGACAGCCGCGTGTTCCGGCTGGCCTATCGCAACGGCGGGCGGGTGACCGTCTCCCAGGTGGTGATGGAGACCGGCATGTCGCTGGAGCAGACCGAGGCGTACATGGACCAGCTCTGCGACGGCGTGCGCGTGCGCATGGAGGTCTCCGACGGCGGGCTGGTCACCTACGAGTTTCCGGAGCTCACCGACCGCTCCGGCAGCGCCGGCCCCGCCTGATCCCCGGGGCCTTCGGCTCGCTACGGAGTTTGCCGGATCGGCGCGGCAGCGGCGATCCGGGCAGACAACGGAGCGTCCAAGGTGGGGATGGGCCGAAAGCGGAGCCGTAGGCGACGATTTCGGGGCTACGGCCGGATATCGCCCAGCCGGGCGAACAGCGCCTCGGCCCCGATGTCGATCAGCGACATGTCGCCGCCGCACTGCAGCCACTGCGCGCCCCAACCGGCGAGGCGCTGCGCCATCTCCGGATCCGCGCCCAGTCCCGAGCCGGCGTAAATCCCGGCGTCGCGGGCGGTGCCGAGGATCCGCTTCATGGCCTCCACCACCTCGGGATGGCCGATCTCGCCCATGTGGCCGAGCGCGCCCGACAGGTCGTTCGGCCCCAGCACGACCGACGCCAGGCCGTCGATGCGCACGATCTCGTCGATCGCGGCCAGCGCCTCCGCCGTCTCGATCTGGGCGACCGGAAACACGTCGGCGTCCGACTGCTCGATGAAGGCGGGGCCGGTGTCGCGGCCGTAGCGCGACTGCCGGCGCGGGCCGAACCCGCGCGTGCCGCGCGGCGGGTACAGGCACGCATCGACGAAGGCGCGGATCTGCGCGACCGAGTAGGAGCGGGGCAGGATGACGCCGCCGGCGCCGGTGTCCAGGCACTTCTTCACCCAGGCGACGTCGCTCGACGGCACGCGCACGATCGCCGGCGTGGCGGTGGCGCGCGCCGCGATCAGGTGCGACTGCATGGACTCGAAGGTGAGCGCGGTGTGCTCCAGGTCGACCCACAGGAAGTCGTAGAGCTCGGCGATCGATTCGGTGACCGACGGATCGGTGGTCGATATGCCGCAGCCGACGCAGACCTTGCCGGAGTCGAGCTGTTGGCGGAACGTGCGCATGGCGCTGAGCATGTAAGGGTTCTCCTTCGACGGACGGGATAGGCGCAGTCCGCGGAGGACCGGGCGCGGCGCGACCATACTACGTGGAGCGTCGCGCGTCCGGGCCCACGTCGTCTGTCCACGGCGAGCTGAGCTACGGCGATGCGTGCATGTGGCGCTGGGAATCACGCTTCTGCTTCGACGAGTCGAGCGAGGGTGCCTATGATAGGAAATCGACCTCTGCTCGGGGCGACGCATCAGTCAGTCCGGAAGGCGAGGCGCAAGGACCTGAGATGGATGTATTCGACCTGAGACGACGCTTGGTCGAGGACTACAAGAGCTACACGCGCAGTTTCATCAAGATCAGAGACCCGCAGATACGTTCGTTCGTCGACGATCATCTCGATGCGGAGGGCTTCTGGCCTGAGCCGCTGCTCCAACTGAACCCCGCGTTCAGCGGCGGCGGCACGATCGACGATCTTGTCGAGCAGGGAGTCCTCACCGAGGAGTGCGCCCGGATCTTTCGCATTCGCGAGTCCAGCGAGGATCATCGCGGTGCGCTATTGCCGCTGCACCGGCACCAGCACGAGGCGATCCTCCAGGCGCACGAAGGCCGGTCATACGTACTGACGACCGGGACCGGCTCCGGGAAGAGCCTTGCGTACATCGTGCCCATCGTGGACCGCGTTCTGCGCACCGGTTCCGGGCGCGGCATCCAGGCGATCATCGTCTATCCGATGAACGCGCTCGCCAACAGCCAGCATGAGGAGCTCGGGAAGTTCATCAATACGAGCTATCCGGAGGGGCAGGCACCGGTGCGCTTCGCGCGGTACACGGGCCAGGAACGCCGTGAAGCCCGTGAAGCCATGCGCACCAACCCGCCGGATGTCCTCCTGACCAACTACATGATGCTGGAACTCATGCTCACACGACGCGAGGATCGAGAGCTGGTAAGGGCGGCGCAGGGTTTGAGATTCCTCGTGTTCGACGAGCTGCACACCTACCGCGGCCGGCAAGGCGCCGATGTGGCCATGCTCATTCGTCGCTGCCGCCATGCTGTCGGCAATGATGTGCTCTGCGTTGGAACCTCCGCCACCATGGCGAGCGAAGGCAGCAGCGAGGACAAACGACGCGCCGTAGCGGACGTGGCGCAGTCTCTGTTCGGCGTCGAGTTCGGGCCCGATCAGATCATCGGTGAGACGCTGGAGCGCGCGACGCCGGAAGCCGACCTCGAGGACGCGTCGACTCGATCCGAGATACGGGATGCGGTCGTCGCGAATGAGCCGCCGCCGAACGAGTACGACGCCTTTCGGTGCCATTCAGTCACGTCTTGGATCGAGTCGACCTTCGGCATCCGCGAGGAGCCGGGACGCGGCGAGTTGCTTCGTCAGGCGCCGCGAAGGCTGGAGGGAGGAGTGATGGACGGCCTCCCGAGCGCCGCGGAAGAGCTCGGGGAGAGCATCGACATCGACCCAGCTCAGTGCGCAGCCACACTGCGTCGCTGGCTGCTCACGGGGGCCACGCTCCGCAAGGATCCGTCCAGCCGCTTTCCGATCTTCGCGTTTCGTCTGCATCAGTTCCTGACTCGCGGAGATACGGTCTGGACGTCGCTGGAGCCCGAACACAGTCGCTACCTCGAACTGTCGAAGAAGGCGGCAAAGCCCGGTGAGCCGGCCAAGCGCCTGTATCCTCTCGTTTTCTGCCGTCATTGCGGAGCTGCCTACTACCGCGTCCAGGTCGTCAAAGACGGCCCCGGCCGGCTGCTGCTTCCACGTGAGGATGGATTTCGGCAAGACGACAAGGGTGTCCACGACGGATACTTGTACGTTTCCGAGGAATCGCCGTGGCCTACTGACAGCGCCGAGGTCCTTGACCGCTTGCCGGACTCTTTCAAGGAAACCGCTCCCAAGGGCGAGGAGCGAGTTCGCTCCGATGCCCGCAAGGATCTCCCCGAAGGCGTATTCGTCAACTCCGCCGGGAGTATCGTGTCCGAAGGCGAAGGAGTTCGCGCCTCACTGATCCACGATCGATTCCTGTTCTGTCTGGAGCCGTCATGCGGGGTGGCATACACACGGACCCAGCGGTCGGAGAGATTCAAACTGACGACCCTCGGAGTCGACAACCGAAGTACCGCGACCACGATTCTGGCGGTACGGTCGCTCATCGAGCTGCAACACGATCGGAACCTGGAGTCCGACGCACGCAAGCTCTTGAGCTTCACCGACAACCGTCAGGACGCGTCCCTTCAGGCGGGGCACTTCAATGACTTCGTCCAAGTAGCCCTGCTGCGCTCTGCCCTTCATCGCGCCTGCGCGCAGGGGCCGTCTTCAGGGCTCCGACACGGTGACCTGTCGCGAGGCGTGCTCGATGCGATGGAGCTGGATTTCGATGACTTCGCGTCAGATCCGGATGTACGGGGGCCCGCCCGACAGAGTACTCAGGATGCGTTGCGGAGGGTGATCGAGTATCTCCTGTATCGCGATCTGGAGCGCGGCTGGCGCGTGACGGCCCCCAACCTTGAGGACTGTGGTTTGCTCCGATTCGAATACGAGGGACTCAGCGGCGACGACGGTTTGTTGGGTGAGACGGAGTTGTGGGACACCGGTTTCGCGGACAACCAGGTCCCGTCGCCACTCCGCGAGGCTCCTGCCGAGCTGCGGGAGGAGCTGCTTGTCACGTTGCTCGACGCGTTGCGGCGGGAACTCGCGGTAAGAGTCGATGTGCTCGATCCGCGAAAGCAGCACGACCTCGTCGAACAGACAAAGCCGCGACTGCTCGAGGGTACCGCGTGGTATCTGGAAGACGAGCGCGAGCTGACGGAGGCGGTCATCGCTTGGCCGCGTTCCCGGAAGAGAGGAGAACGACGAGGGTTCTTCGTCTCGTCCTACGGCGCCTACGGCCAGTACATGAGACGACGGCTTGCACCGTTCGCGGCATCGGGCGAGCGCGTTGGGCGTACGGAGACGGATCGGATCATCCGCTTTCTGTTCCTGGCCCTGAAGCGCTACGGGATCGCGGAGCAGGTGAGGGGCGGGAACAAGACCGACGATCCGGGCTATCAGCTCAACGCCGACGCCCTGCGATGGCTGCCGGGTGACGGCCAGGACCGGCCGCTCGACCGCACCAGGTTGCTCGACGAAGGAGCGCTGGCACCCGAGGTCAACCGTTACTTCGTCGAGTGCTACCGCACCTCTGTGGACATCAGATACGTGCTCGAAGCGCGCGAGCACACCGCGCAGGTGGCCACGGAGGACCGGCAAGATCGGGAGGAACGCTTCCGGGGTGGAGCGCTCCCGCTGCTGTTCTGCTCGCCGACGATGGAACTCGGCGTCGACATCAAGCAACTCAACCTGGTGAACCTGCGCAACGTCCCGCCTACGCCCGCCAACTACGCCCAGCGCAGCGGCCGCGCGGGGCGCAGCGGGCAGCCGGCTCTGGTCTTCACGTATTGCGCGGGCCGCAGCCCTCACGATCAGTATTTCTATCGCGAGCCTTCCAGGATGGTCGCCGGAACCGTAACGCCCCCACGCATCGACCTCCGCAACCGCGACCTGATCCGTTCTCACATCCACGCGGTCTGGATGGAGGCGGCGAAGCCCGATCTCGGGAAGACACTGAAGGAGGTGCTGGAGCTGGACCCGGTCGATGGAGCGTTGACGCTGCCGGTCAGGGACGGGCTCAACGACGAGCTGCGCAATCCGCTTCGCCGCGAAGCGGCACGGAGCCGGGCGGCGCCGGTGATCGCGGACATCCGCTCCGACCTGGTGAAGACCCCTTGGTTCCACGACGGATGGGTGGACGAGGTGCTCGCCCAGATCGAGCTCAACTTCGATCAGGCATGCAACCGCTGGCGCGACCTGTATCGTGCCGCCGTCCGCCAGCGAGACCTGCACCACGGCATCATCGGCGATCACTCCCGGCCGGAGTCCGAGCGCAATCATTCCCGCAGACTCCGCGCTCAGGCCGAGAGCCAGATCAGCCTGCTGACGGAGGCCGAGGGCATCTACGAGGGCGACTTCTACTCTTACCGCTACTTCGCGACGGAAGGATTCCTGCCTGGCTACAACTTTCCGCGGTTGCCGGTCTCGGCCTACGTACCGGGGCGGCGCGGAAGCGCAGGACGGGACGAGTACATCTCGCGGCCGCGTTTTCTCGCGGTTTCGGAGTTTGGCCCGCGTGCGCTGATCTACCACGAAGGCGCGCGCTACCGCGTGTACAAGGCCAATCTCGACTTCGGCGCGGACTCCGCCGAGGATGCCAGAGAGCTCAGCACCGACACGATGAAGCGTTGCCCGACGTGCGGCTACGCTCACTTCGAACCGGGTGCACCCAACTTGACCGAGGTGTGCGACCGTTGCGGCCAAGCTCTCGATGCCCCGGCACGCATCGACGGACTCGTGCACATGCAGAACGTGAGCCTCAAGCTCGCTCAGAGGATTACCTGTGACGAAGAGGAACGGCAGCGGTTCGGGTACCGGCTGGTCACCGCCTACCGGTTCCCGGAAGTCAACGGCCGGCTCGATCGCAAGGACGCCGAGGTCTCCTGTGACGGCCAACCGATCCTCGGACTCAGCTACGGAGACTCCACCGAGCTGTACCGCATCAATCTCGGCTGGACCAACCATGACGAAGGGCAGCCGCGCGGTTTCAACCTGGATCTGGAACGAGGCTACTGGTCGAGCAACCAGGCCGATGCCGAGGATCAGGACGACGCCGCCACCGAGGCTCGGACCGTCCGCGTGGTGCCCTTCGTGAGGGACACCAAGAACGTGCTGGTCATGCGGTTCGACGTGGACCGCTCCGCTGCGGAGATGGCCGGCTTGCAGGCAGCCTTCAAGCAGGCCATTCAATTGCACTTTCAGATCGAGCCGCGCGAGCTCGGCTGCGAGGCCATGCCCGAGATTCGCGACCGCAAGGAGATCCTCTTCTTCGAGGCGACCGAAGGCGGCGCCGGGGTGCTCCGCCAGATCGCGGAAGATCCGTCCGTGTTGCCGGCGCTGGCACGCCGTGCGTTGGAGATCTGTCATTACGACCCGGAGTCCCTTGAAGACCTGGCGCCGAACCGCTGCGGCAAGGCGTGCTACCAGTGCCTGCTGGACTACGGCAACCAGCCGGACCACAAAGACCTGGATCGCGCCGTGATTCGCGATGTACTCGCGGAGCTGTCGCGTGCGGAGTGCCGGCCGGCCGGCGGCGCAGGGGCTCGGGCCGACCGTCTGGAGGAGCTCCGCAAGCGCTGCGACAGCCAGCTCGAGCAGCGGTGGCTCGACTGTGCCGATGAGCTTGGCGCGCGGCTGCCCAGCGATGTCCAGTACGACCTTCCCGGCTACTTCACACAGCCCGACTTCTTCTACCGGGACGCGAACGCGGCGATCTACGTGGACGGCCCGCCCCACGATGGCCCGGAACAGATCCGCGCGGACGACGGCACCACGCAGGCCCTGATCGAGCGGGGGTACATCGTCATCCGCTTCCACCACGCAGACGATTGGCATGCCATCTTCCGCCGCCATGCCGACGTGTTCGGTACGCCACGGACATGACGGTCGCCGACATCAAGGCGCTTGCCGCGGGCGGCGAGTCGGAGACCGTGGAGCTGAAGGCATCTACCGGCGAGCGCGTCGCCGGCGCGATGGCGGTATGCGCGATGCTGAACCACCGCGGCGGTACCGTGCTGTTCGGCGTACAGCCGGACCGCCACGTGTCCGGACAGACGGTCAGCGATCGGACGATCGAACAGCTCAGCTCCGCGCTGAGCGAGATCGACCCACCGGCGTTTCCTACGATCGAGCAGGTGCGTCTTCGCGGCGAGTTGAAGGTTGTCGTGGTGACCGTTCCGGTGGGGCAGCATCAGCCCTACAGTCACCGTGGGAGAGCCTTGCGTCGGGTGGGCAATACCAACCGGGCGATGTCACGGGACGAGTACCATCGCGTTCTGCTGGAGCGCCTGCATGGTCAGCTCCGATGGGAAAACGAACCTGTTCCGGACTGGACGGTCGACGATCTCGATCGCACCGAGATCGTTCGTACCCTTGATGAAGCGATTCGGCGTCGGCGGGCAGAAGATCCCGGAACCCGTGATCCGTCGGAACTGCTGCGCGGATTCGGCTTGATCCACGGCGACGGCCTGCTCCGCGCAGCGGTCGTGCTGTTCGGTGGATCCGAGCGGGTGGGCGCCGAATATCCTCAGTGCATGCTGCGGGTTGCGAGGTTTCGCGGCACCTCTCGCACCGACGAGTTCCTGGACAACCGGCAGGTTCACGGCAACGCCTTCACGCTTCTGAGCCGCGCAGAACGCTTCTTCCGTGAGAACCTTCCCATCGCGGGACGTATCGAGCCCGATCGTTTCGAACGGGTAGATGAACCGCTCTATCCGCCCTCGGCCTTGCGCGAGGCCCTGGCGAATGCCATCTGCCACCGCGACTACTCCATCGGCGGAGGGTCGGTCGCGGCGGCCATTTACGACGACCGCCTTGAGGTGACGTCCTCGGGCGCTCTTCACTTCGGGCTCACGGCGGCAGCGTTGTTCGAGCCCCACGAGTCCCTGCCCTGGAATCCCCTGATCGCGCGCGTCTTCTACCTCCGCGGGGTCATCGAGCAGTGGGGGCGGGGAACCATCAAGATGAGGGAACTGACCACGAGCGCCGGGCTGCCGGCGCCGGAGATCGAGGACGCCGGAGGATGCGTGACCGTGCGCTTCAGACCGGGGTCGTACGTTCCGAGGACTGTCGAGCGGGAGATAAGCAAGCGCCAGAGAGCCATTGTCGCCCTGCTCGATGGGGAGAGTGATGGCCTCGCCCTGCGCGAGATCGTTCCGCAACTGGGTGACTCTCCCACCCAGCGACAGGTCCAGGACGACTTGCGAATCTTGAGAATGCTCGGCGTGGCGATGAGCGAAGGACATGGCCGTAGCGCGCGGTGGAAGCGTCAGTAATCCCAGGGCATGAGGCCGTTTGTCTTATTCTGTCTTATTCTCGATCGCCATGGCTTTAGAAGAGACTTAAGTGTTGTATGAGGTACAAGTTACAGACGATCCGTCTTATTCCGTCTTATTCTGTCTTATTCCCGCGATCAGGATGCCGTCCAAGCGCATGTAAGTTGTTTCCTTGTAATACATTGTAACCGAAACGGATTTGAACGGTTCTATTCCGTCTTATTCTCCGGTCCAAACCCCTCAGAAGAGTGCCTCGCCTGCCGCGGCCTGTCACCGAAGTGCGTCACTC
This sequence comes from Spirochaetia bacterium, assembly GCA_965208175.1. Classification (GTDB taxonomy): domain Bacteria; phylum Spirochaetota; class Spirochaetia; order SZUA-6; family Bin103; genus CATQHW01. The sequence continues at coordinate 1,327,273 of CBDBOG010000004.1, forward strand.
GACGGGCAACTCCGCGACGACGCCCGCGTGGTTGGACGGCCACAGACCGCTGGGCAGCCGGTCGTCCGGCTTGTCGCCGACCGTGAGGGTCCGGATGGAGCCGTCCGGGTGCAGCGCCACGCCCTTCACGAAGATCTGGTCGATCCGCTTGCTCAGGTCGCTCGCCTCGTTCCCGAGGTCGGCCGCCTGGCAACAGGTGGCCCCGTTTCCCTCGGATTCGGCCTGCCAGACATCGACGTAGCCGGCCGCCAGAAGAAGCTGGTAAGCGGCTCCATCGGGGGCGGGCGTGTTGAAGTCCCCCAGGAGGATGACCGGGAGCTCCTCGCCCGCCAGGGCCTCCACCAGCTCCTGTGCCTGCGCAAGCCTGGGACCCGGATCGACCGCCTCCAGGTGCGTGTTCACGATCCGGTAGGTGACGTCGTCGATGGTGGCGTCGATGGCAACGTAGCCTCGCATGACGTGCAGCCCGAGCGGGGCGATCGGCAGCCCGGCCGCGTAGTTCGCGGCCGTGGGCCGCGACACGACGACGTCCCCCCGGGCCAGGATCACGTCGAAGTCGGTCAGGCGCACGTCCGTAACCTTGCCGTCGCGCAGCATCGGCATCTCCAGGTCCAGGTTCTGGACCCTAGCGGCGACCTGGTAGTCCAGCCCTTCCGCCTGCAGCGCGTTCATGAGGAGCTCGAGGTAGTCCAGATCGATCTCCTCGGCGTTCGGCTCCCGGTTGGTGAGGAAGTCGCCGGGGTCCTGCCGCCGGATCAGCTCGACCTCCTGTGCGCCGGTCAAAACCGGCGAGGTGTAGTGAATGAAAGAGTCATACGTACGAAGGGTTAGCGACCCACGACGGCCCCGAGTCATGCGTGGCAGCCCGCGAGGGCGAAACGAAGCGTTGACAGGGGTACGCGCGGGCTGGGTATTGAGCCGCGAAAGAGAGTCACTTCGGGGTGCCGACGCCGTTGGAGGAGGCGGAAGGCAACACCCGGGACGCCGCCAGCGCGAGGCGTCACGGGACCCTGCGCGGTCCGAGACCCCGAGCACGTGCGGAAACACCTCGCACGGGAACCGGGAGATCCCATCCTCTCCTGTGGCGGATGGCGCCGCAGGACGTGTCGGAAAGTCCAAGGACACACCCCGATGATGTACGGGGATGGGAAGTCGGACAGGTCCATAGTACCAGCGAAGCCCGCGAACAAGGACGGGGGCGGTGGACAGCGTGGCTATGGCGGACCCTACACGGGCACGAAGGTGGAAACGCCGGAGACAGCCAAGGGGACGCCTACGGTCGCGTCGGACGCCGTTGCCCCAACCGCGGAGCGGGTGGAGGGAAGGGGCCTGACCAAGGGGAATCCGCGCCAGCAAAACGCGCCCCGGACACAGCGCCGGGACGGCGCGCCCAGTGCGCTTGCGCGGATACGTCAAGCAGCGCGACAGGATAGGACGCTGCGGTTCACCGCGCTGCTGCACCACGTCTACGAACCGACGAGGCTCCGGGAGGCGTACTTCAGCCTCAAGCGGGACGCCGCACCCGGAGTGGATCGGGTGACGTGGCAGCAGTACGGCAGGGAGCTGGAGGCCAACCTCGGTGACCTGTCGGCCCGCTTGCAGCGGGGAGCGTACCGAGCGAAGGCGGTGCTCAGGGTGTTCATACCGAAGGGCGACGGGCGGCAACGGCCGCTCGGCGTGACGGCGCTGGAGGACAAGATCGTCCAGCGTGCGACTACGGAGGTGTTGAACGCGATCTACGAGACCGACTTTCTCGGGTTCAGCTACGGGTTTCGACCGGGACGCAGCGCACACGATGCGCTGGACGCCGTGTACACGGGCCTGCTGACCAGAAAGGTGAACTGGGTGCTCGACGTGGACATCCGTGGATTCTTCGATGCCATCGACCACGGGTGGCTGGTGAAGTTCGTCGAGCACCGAATCGGGGACCGGCGCGTCGTGCGGCTCATCCAGAAGTGGCTGAACGCCGGCGTGCTGCAGGACGGGACGCGGACGCGCAGTGAGCAGGGGACGCCGCAAGGAGGCAGCGCATCGCCGTTGCTGGCGAACGTCTACCTGCACTACGCGTTCGACCTGTGGGTCCAGCAGTGGCGGCGGACGCAGGCGCGCGGCGACGTGGTCGTCGTGCGCTACGCAGACGACATCGTCGCTGGATTCCAACACCGGTCGGATGCCGAGCGGTTCCGGGCGGAGCTGGCCGAACGGTTCAGCTCGTTTGCCTTGGAGGTGCACCCGGTCAAGACGCGCCTGATCGAGTTCGGGCCGTTTGCGGCCGAGAACCGCAGGCGAGGAGGGCAGGGCAAGCCGGAAACGTTCGACTTTCTCGGGTTCACGCATATCTGCGGGACGAAGAGAAGCAACGGACGGTTCACGGTGCTCAGGCAGACGATGGGTGAGCGGTTGCAGGCGAAACTGGGGCAGGTGAAAGCCGAGCTTCGGGGCCGCCTGCACGATCCGGTTCCGGAGGTGGGACGGTGGCTGCGCTCGGTGGTGGGCGGGCATCTGCGTTACTACGGAGTGCCCATGAACTCGCCGGCGCTGGCCCTGTTCCGCTATCGGGTGGCATGGCTGTGGTACCGCTCGCTGCGGCGCCGCAGTCAGAAAACCCGACTCACCTGGGAGCGCATGCAGCGCCTTGTCGCTTGCTGGCTCCCTGCGGCCCACGTGTACCATCCCTATCCCTTACGGCGGCTTGGCGTCATACCCGAGGTAGGAGCCCGGTGCGGTAGTCCCGCACGCCGGGATCTGTGGAGGGGGTGATCAGCAATGTTCATTCCTACTCCGAAGCAGGCCGATGACGTGCGGGTGCGATTCCTTGACGAGGGCGGCTATCGCCGCGGCGCGCGCCGGGAAGTCGGAGGCGATGACGTTTCCGTACAGCTCGCCGACGACCATCGGAATCTGGAACAGATTCGTCGTCTCCAGTGCCGGGTCCGCGCTGCTGCCGACGTAGACGTTGTAGGTCATCACCGTCACGGGAATCTCGGGCGGCCGCTCGATCGTCCGGCATCCGGCGAGGACGAGCAGCAGTGCGAATAGTGAAAGAGCGATGGTGACGACCTTGAGCCTTGGCATGCGTTCCTCCGATCGCGCCGTCGTCGATCGGGCGGCGCCGAGCCCGGCCGAGGGTAGAACACCGATTACGGACGAGCAAATGCGGGCTCGCGGGATCCGGCCTTTATCGCGCCGGGCGTTTCCGGCATCCTGCACGCCATGCTGATAGACGCCCACAACCATCCGAACTGGCACGGCCACGATGCCGACCGGCTCCTCGCCAACATGGAGGAGCACGGCATCGACCAGATGTGGCTGTTCTCCTGGGAGGTGCCCGCCACCGACTACAGTCCCAGCTACCATGCCCATCTGCCGCCCGGCGGCGTGGGCATCCCGCTTGCGGATGTCCTGAACGTCGGCCGGGCGGCCCCGGACCGCTTCGTGCTCGGCTACATGCCGGACGTGAAGCGCCCGGACGCCATCGACCGGATCAAGGCCGCGGTGGAGATCCACGGCATCCGCGTCGCGTCCGAGCTCAAGCAGCGGGTGCTGTTCGACGACCCCGACGCCCTGAACATCTACCACTTCTGCGGCGAGCAGAAGCTGCCGATCACCATCCACCTGGACTACCCGATCCCCAACGGACAGCGCTATCCGCGACCGAACTGGTGGTACGGCGGCTCCCTGGACAGCTTCGAGCGGGCCGTCGCCGCGTGTCCGGAAACGATCTTCATCGGCCACGCGCCCGGATTCTGGGGGCACATCTCCGGCGACGACCGCTGCATGACCGAGTCGTACCCGAAGGGTCCGGTCAAGCCGGGCGGGCGGGTGCTGCAACTCCTGGACACCTATCCCAACCTGTACGCCGACCTGTCGGCCGGATCCGGCCTGACGGCCATCTCCCGCGATCCCGAGTTCGGCAAGCAGTTCCTGATCCGGTACCAGGACCGACTGCTGTTCGCCCGCGACTACGTCGACGGCCGCCTGATGGAGTTCCTCAAGACCCTGAACCTGGAACCTGCGGTCTTCGACAAGATCGCCTACCGTAACGCCCAGCGCCTGCTCGGGGACGCGGAGTAAGTCCGAGCGTGACCGGCGACATGGAGTACCGCCGCTTCGGCGAGCACGAGATTTCGGCACTGGTGCTGGGGACGGTGCAATTCGGCCTCGACTACGGCGTGGCCAACACCACCGGCAAGCCGTCGCAGGCGACGGTGAACGACATGCTCGCCACGGCGTTCGAGGCCGGCGTGAACACGCTGGACACCGCCTCGATGTACAACGAGGCGGAGACGGTGCTGGGCCGGGCCCTCCGCGACCTGGGGATGCGGGACCGCATCTTCATCTGCAGCAAGGCGCGCCCGCGCCCGGAGATGGCTGGGACGCCCGAGGAGCAGATCACTGCCGCCGTGGAGCGGTCGCTGCGCGTGCTGCGGGTGGACCGGATCCCGCTGTACCTCCTGCACGGCTATCACGCGCTGCCGTACGTGGGGGCGCTCCACCGCAAGCGCGAGGCGGGCGACATCGGTGCGGTCGGAGTCTCCGTGTACTCGGTGGAGGAGGCGCTCGGGGCGATCGCCACGCCCGGCGTCGACGCCATCCAGCACCCGGTGAGCGTCCTCGACCAGCGGTTCCTGCGCGCCGGGGTGCTGGAGCGGGCGGCGGAGGCCGGGGTCGCGATCTTCGCCCGCAGCGTCTACCTGCAGGGCGTCGTGACCATGGCCATCCCGGACCTGCCGGAGCCGATGGCGGAGGTGGGCGCCGTGCTCACCCGGCTGGGGGAACTGGCGGGGGATCTGACGATCGAGGAGCTCGCGCTCCGCTACGTCGCGTCGCTCGGAGGTATCACCGGCGTCGTGGTCGGCATGGAGACGCACGAGCAGATGGAGCGCAACCTGACCGCCGCCCTGGCCGGCCCCCTGGACGGCCCGCTCCTGGAGGCGATCGGAGAGGCGGTCCCCGATCTCCCGGACGACATCATCAACCCCGGGCTCTGGCGGTGGATCCGGGACTACGACTGGGGGAAGCGCTGAGGGACGCGCGTCAGGCGCCCTCCGCGGCCGCCGTCACGGCCGGGTCGCGCAACGCATCGGCCACTGCATCGACCAGTTCGTCGATCATCTGCGGCGTGGTCGGGACGGAGATCGAGCACATCCCCAGGGTGTGGCCCAGGAAGAACCCGCGGTCGAGCAGGGCCAGGAACAGCGGCGATACCCAGCGCTTGTCGGCATCGAGCGACGAGCGGTAGTCGCGCGGCGGCTCCGCGCGGAAGTGGATGGCGAACGCCGAGCCGTTGTTGTGCGCCGACGCCGGCACCGGGCAGGCGGCCAGCGCCTTGCCGAGACCGCGCGTCAGGCGGTCGCCCAGGGCGGCCAAGTGCTCGAATGCGGCCGGCGTCAACTCGCGCAGCATCGCCAGGCCGGCAGCCAGGGTCACCGGGTGGCTGGCGAAGGTGCCGCTCTGGCCGATGCCGCGCCCCGCCGCCGGATCGTAGCAGTCCATGATGTCGGCACGCCCGCCGAAGGCGCCCACCGGGAAGCCGCCGCCGACGATCTTCCCGAACGTGGTCAGGTCGGGCGTGATGCCGTAGTACTCCTGGGCGCCGCCCCGCGCCAGCCGGAAGCCGACGATCTCGTCGAAGATCATCAGCACGCCGTGCCGGGCGGTGATCTCGCGCACGCCGCGGATGAAGTCCGCCGGCAGATCCAGGACGCCGCTCTTCGGATCCAGCATGACGCACGCCAGCTCGGCGGCGTGCTCGGCGATCAGCCGCTCGGCCGCCTCCAGGTTGCCGAGCGGCAGCACCATCGTGTCGGCCACCGCCCCGGCCGACATGCCGATCGCCTGCGCGTGGGGCAGCGGCCGCTCTGCCGGGCCGGCCGCTTCCAGTGGGGGCGCGACCGAAACCTCCACCGAGTCGTGGCTGCCGTGATAGCAGCCTTCGAACTTGGCGATCCGGTTCCTGCCGGTGAACGCGCGCGCCAGGCGTATGGCGTGCAGGCTGGCCTCGGTCCCGGAGTTGGTGAAGCGCGCCCGTTCCAGGCTGGCCACGCGGCTGCACAGCTCCGCGCACGCCTCGGTCTCGTGCCCCATGGGTGCGCCCAACGCGATGCCGCGTTGCAACTGCGCCCGCACCGCGGCCATCACCGCCGGGTGCCTGTGGCCGAGGATCTGGCCGGTGTGGTGGTTGGCGAAGTCGGCGTATCGGTTGCCGTCCACGTCGAACAGGTACGGGCCGTCGCCGCGCTCCATGGTCAGCGGGTAGGGGCGGTAGAAGTAGGCGCCCTTGGCGACGCCGCCCGGCGTGGCGTCGGCGTGGGCGGTGAAGCGCTCCAGGGAGCGCGGCGTGGCGGCGAAGAAGCGCGCCTCGAGCTCATTTGCCGGTTTCATCGTGGGAGTCCGGGGCGACTATAGCAGCCGGTGCGCCGCGGAGCGCCGGTGCACGCCGTGAGTGGCCGCGCTACCATCGCCTCCATGTCGAACATGAACGTCGTCTGCATCTGCCTGGACACGTTTCGGGCGGACATTGTGGGCTCAGGGAAGAAGTACAGCCACGCGCGGACGCCCAATCTCGATGCCCTGGCCGCGCAGAGCATCCGCTTCACGCGTGCCTTCGGCGAGTGCCAGCCGACGCTGCAGATACGCCGCGGGCTGTTCACGGGCCGGCGCAGCTTCCCGTTCCGTTACCACTTCGACCGCCGCGGCCACTGGCACCACGCGCCGGGGTGGCACAAGATCCCGCCCGACCAGGACACCATCGCCGAGGTGTTGCTGGCGCGCGGCTACCTCACCGCCCTGATCGCCGACACCTACCACATGTTCAAGCCGACCATGAACTTCTCTCGCGGCTTCGCCCACCTGGACTTCATCCGCGGGCAGGAATCGGACAACTGGAAGAGCGGCGATCCGCGCCTCGTCGAGGAGCAGCTCCGCCGCCACGTGCGCGAGCCGATCGACTGGCCTCGGCACGCCACCCTGGTCAACTACCTGCTCAACCAGCGCCACCGGCAGTCGGAGGACGACTACAGTTGCGCGCGCGTGTTCCGCGCGGCCTGCGACTGGCTGCACGACAACCACGCGATGAAGCCGTTCTTCCTCTGGATCGACAGCTTCGATCCGCACGAGCCGTGGGATCCGCCCAAGGCGTATGCCGATCTCTACTATCCGGACTATTCGGGCAAGGACTTCATCATGCCGGGCGCGGCGCAGGAAGACGCTGCGCAGGAAGACGCGACAGAGGAGGAGCTGCGCCGCATCGAGGCGCTCTACCTTGGCGAGGTCACGTTCGTGGACAAATGGATCGGCCTGTTGCTGGACAAGCTGGAGGAGCTGAAGCTGTTCGACGACACGCTGGTGGTCTTCCTTTCCGACCATGGGACCCAGCTCCGCGACCAGGGCCGCTTCGGCAAGTCGGGCCGGGAGCTGCACCCGTTCAACACGCAGTTGAACCTGTGCCTGCGCCATCCGGGCGGGCCGGCGGACCGCGACGTCACGGCGCTGGTGCAGAACCACGACCTGATGCCCACGATTCTTGCGCGGCTGGGCGTCCCGTGCGGCTGGACCGACGGCCGGGATCTCTGGCCGCTGGTGACCGGCGAAATGACGGCGATCCGGGAGCGGATCGTCACCGGTTGGGCGGATGGGTCGCCCGGCAACGCGCGGGCGCGGGCGAGCGTCCGCGACGACCGCTGGAACTACTGCACGGCGGTCGGCTACGAGGACGAGGACGGGGATGAGTTGTTCGACCTCGGCCGCGACCCCGACGAGCGCCACAACATCGTGGGCGACCATCCGCAGGTGGTGGCCGAGTGCCGCGCCGAGGTGGAGGCGCTGATCGGCCAGCCGCTTCCCGGGACCATGGTGGAGGTGTCCGACCCGGCCACGGGGCCGATGATCGAATGGCTGAACCGCAAGCTGCGCGAGCTGTAGCGATGAACCAGCTCACGCCAACGGCGGCGGAACGCGCCGCGGAGCGGTTCGGCGACGCCGCGTTGCGGCGGGCCGTCACGGCGCTGCAGGCCGACGGCTACGTGGTGATCGACGACGTGATCGACCACGCCCACCTCGACCGGCTGCAGGAGCGGATGAGCCGGGACCTGGAGAATATCCGCGCCATGCCGGTGGTGCCGCACAACTTCGTGTGGGGCAACATCCAGCAGCCCCCGCCCCCTGATGCCGACTTGGTGTTCCGCGACGTGATGGCCAACCCGTTCGTGTGCCAGGTGACCCGCGCGGTGCTGGGGCGCGGCGCGTTCAACAACACCTTGACCGGCAACACTAACGTCCCCGGCAGCGGGCTGCAGCCCGTGCACGTCGACGACGGTCAGCTCTGGCCGAACCTGAGCGTGGCGCATCCGCCGGCGCGGCTGGTGGTGAACGTCCCGCTGAGCGGGACCACGGAGGAGAACGGCGCCATCGAGCTGTGGCCCGGCACCCACCTCGATACGCTCATGGTGATCGGCAACAACATCCGGGTGCCGGAGGAGCATGTCGAGGCGCGGCGGGCCGTGCGCGGGCCGCTCCGGGGGTGTACCCGCAAGGGGGCGGTGCTGATTCGGGACATGCGGCTGTGGCACCGCGGCACGCCCAACCGCAGCGCTTCGACCCGCTTCATGATCGCCATGATCCACACCGTCGCGTGGTATCGGCGGGGCTCCCGCGTCGAGCTGGCGCAGGAGTGCGCGCCGGTGTTCGCGGGCTGCCCCATCGAGAACGTCATCCCCCTGGTGCCCGCGCCGAAGGACCACCTGACCGGCCTCAGGCGGTACGACTACTCAGGACCCAACTGACCGCGCTACAGGCCCCACCGCTTGCGGGCTTCGGCCATCGGGACGGCCGCTGCCGCGTAGTGGCCGGTGGGGGAGTCTCCGCCCCAGCGCTCGTCCATCGGCTCGGAGGCCGGCTGATAGCGGACGTCGCAACTGATGCGGAACCGGTTGGTGGTGTTGTTCGTGGAGCCGTGCAGGGTGTAGAGCCCGAAGGTGATGATGTCGCCGGCGCGCACGTCCGCCGTGAGCCAGCGGCCGCCGAATCGCTCGCGGATCTCTTCCGGATCCTCGCTGAACCAGCCCTGGGTGCGGTCGCGATCCACGTCGCTCCTGCCGTACGTCTCCCTGACCCTGGCGAAGCTGTCCAGGCGGTGCGACGCCTCGCACACTGCCAGCGTGCCCTGCGCGATCGGGATATCGCCGAAGGGAATCCAGACGGTGTTCACGCGCTCGCTGCCGCGGCCCATGTACACCACGTCCATGTGCGAGCCGGTGAACTTCTCGTTGCCCACCGCGCGCAGCCACTTGTGGGTGAACGTCGCCGGCTCCTCGCCATAGAGGCGGCGATAGAACGAGTGCAACTCCGGTGCTTCGAGCACGCGCAGCACTTCCGCGCGGTAGGCGACCCGCTTCATGCCGACGCTCCTGCCGTCGCGCGGCATCACGCCTTCCATGAGCGGCGTGCCCTGGACCAGCGCGTCCTGCTCCTGCAGGTGCTCCATCACGACGCGGCGCGCCTCCAGGACGGCATCGCGGTCGATCAGCCCGCGGATGAACAGGTAGCCCTCGGCGGCGATGCGGCGACGCAGCTCGTCGATGTCGGCCAGCTCGCCGGTGCTGTCGCGCAGGTAGCCGAGTTCCGCGCTCGGGAACTCCATCTGCGTGCGTTGAAACTCGACTCGCATGGGCAGCGGGCTACACGCTGTCATGGCGCCGGGACGGTCATCAACCGGAGTGCGGAGCTCGGCGCACGGGCCAGTCGGCAAGCGCCTGTCGGACATCCTCGCTGGTGATGGGCGCTGCATCGGCAGCGACCCGAAAGGTCGGGACCTCGCCGGTGTCGTCGGTTTCCGTTCGCCTGAAACCACGGCGCGATAGGACGGACAGCGCGCTTCCCACGCTGCTGCCACGTCTCTGTGCGAGCGCGCGGGCAACAGTGAGTACGTCGTCGTCAATCGGCAGAGTCGAGCGCATGATCGCATCATGACATCAAATGCCGGTTGGAAGTGATCAGCGGTGCCGCCGATGCCCTCCACACGGCACCGTGTGGGTTAGGCTCCTCGGAATGCGCACCACAACCGAGCACGCCCTGCTGATCGTGAAGCCGGACGGTGTGCGGCACTCCGAGGTTCCCAGGTTGCTCGAAAGACGGCTGGCGGAGTTGTCGCTCCGTCAGGTCGCAACCCGGGACCTGATTCTGAGCAGAGACCAGGCGCGCACGTTCTGGCAGGAAGGGGATGTCGAGGAGTACATAGAGTACCTGCGCGAGGGGCCCTCGCGGGCGATCGTCGTCCGGGGAACGCAGGCCACCTGGAAGTGCCGCCGGCTCAAGTCGGAGCTGCGGAAGGCCTTCCGCTGTACCAGTTACAGAAACCTGGTCCATTCCACGGAACCGGGGAACGAGTACGAGGAGCAGTTCCAGCGGTTGTTTCCCGAGCTGAACGTCGACGAGCATGGGGTCTTCATCGATCAGATCGCCCTCGTGACGCCGGATCGCTTCGACTCGTTCGCGAGGAGAGCGGCGGATCTCGGGACGCCCCGGTTGGCGCCGGTCGTGCCCGGGAGTCAGGCGATGGGTCGGGCGAGCCGGCTCGCCGCCTGGCTGCGGGGTCCCGGAACGGTTCCGTACGCCGGCATCTTGATCCGCGGGCTGACGATGTCCCGGCATGACAATATCAATGTCATTATGTATGCAAAAAGATATACAGAGCTCCGGTTGCCCTCACGTTTTCCTCGAGAGCTTGCCTCGCTTGCCACCCTCGCCACGGACATTGGAGCCATCCTGGTGTTGCTGCCCGGAACCGAGGATGCGTTCCTGCAGCCTGACGTGATGGCCGGCGTGCGGGACTGCGGGGTGCGCGGCGTCGTGTGCTACTCACCCGAATACGGGATGTCGAGGACGCACCGGCTCCGGTCGGCGGCATTCTCCGCCGGTCTGTTCTGCGTCGGCGGCAGCAACGGGCATCTCGATTGGGGCAGAAACAGCGTGTCCGAGGAAATGCACGGCGTGTTGGACTCGGCGCTGCTCAGGCCAGGTCGCGGATGACTTCCTGCGCGGCGTTGCGTCCGGGGATCCCGGAGATTTCGCCTCCCGGGTGCTGGCCGGCTCCGCAGAGATAGAGACCGGGGAACGGCGCGCGGTAGCGGGAGAGCTCGGGCAGCGGGCGGTTCCAGAAGAGCTGATCGCCGCCGTGCTGGATGTGCCAGATGCACCCGTCGGTAAGTCCGTTCTCCCGCTCCAGGTCAACCGGCGTCCGCAGCCTCAGGTGGAGGATCGACCGGCGGAAGTTCGGCGCGTAGCGGGCGATCTGCTCCACCAGCCGTACGGCAACCCGATCGCGCACCGTGTCCCATTCGGTGTCCCTCAGCCTGGCGGGCGCGGGGTAGATCCACGCCGAAGCCGTGTGCCGGCCCTCCGGCGCCAGCGTCGGATCGAGCGCCGACGGCACCGAGAAGTTGACAATCGGCTCGGCCGGCGGGCGGCCGGCGTCGCAGTCGGCGTAGGCGGCGTCGACGCCCGCTTCGCTGCGGCCCAGCCCGACCACGCCGCGGCTCGGCAGCGCCGGGTCCCCGTCCCAGGCCTGCCAGTGCGGGAGATCGTCCACGGCCGCCAGCAGCTTGTAGCAGCTCACCTCCGTGACCAACGCGCGGACCCTGCGCCGAAGCTGAGCGGATGTGAGCTCAGCCGGCACCAGCCGCAGGAAGGTCCGCTTCGGGTCGAGGTTGGAAACCACGCAGCGTGCCGTCACCTCCGTGCCGTCGGCGAGCCGGACGCCGGTGGCGGCGCCGCCTTCATGGAGCAGGGAGACCGCTTCGGCACCGGTGTGGATGCGGACCCCGGCTTCCTCGACCGCTTGGCGCATCAAGGAAGTGATGACTCCGATGCCGCCCTGGATGTAGCCGTTGTGCCGTGTGCTTCGCGCATCGGGACCGGCAAGGTCGATCGAACCGTAGGCCAGGGCCAGCGCACCCGGATCCTGGCCGATGGCCGCCGCCTCCGCCGCGTGGCGGTCGCGCAGCCGGCGGGTGGGGAGGTAGCGGTGGCGGAGCTGCCTGACCGTCCGCGTCAGCGCATCCTCCAGAAGCTGGCCGTCGCCGCGCTCCGCCGCGTCGGCGCGGATTCGGGCGAGGGTCGGCGGTGGTTGCAGGCGGTACGGCGCGAACAGCTCGCACAGCCGCCGCTTCATGTCCGTGTAGCGGCGCTCCGCTTCGGCCTCTTCCGCGGTGAGTTGCAGCGACAGGTTCCGTGGGGACTCGTGACCGGCCGGGCCCCAGTAGTCGCCGTTCGGCATCGGCGCGAGCGCTCCGGTGCGAGGAATCGCTACCATGCCGCGCTCTCCGAGCCGCAGGTCCGCCTGGATCCCGGGGTCCAGCGCGTGCACCATGTGGGCGCAGGTCGAGAATCGGTACCCGGGCCACAGCTCCTCCGTGATGGCCGCCCCGCCGACGAAGGACCGCCGCTCGAAGACCCTGACCCGCAGGCCGGCGCGGGCCAGATACCAGGCAGCGGTCAGCCCATTGTGGCCGCCGCCGACGATCGCGGCGTCCATGTCAGGCTGCATCTTCAGCGACCCGCACTCTGCGGAAGTGACGGATACTGCCCTTCTTCGACAGGCGCCGGGCTACTTCCTGACGCCGCGGGCGTCGGCGGTTCGGCGGGAGCCGGGGCCCACGGCGGCGCGCGCCGCGGTGAGGTCGTCGCGCGACAGGACGGTGCCGGCGGCACCGAGCGCCTCCTCGATCTGGTCCACGGTCTTGATGCCGCAGACCGCGGTGTGGATCGACGGATGCTGCGCCGTCGCTGCCAGCGCGAGCTGGTAGATCGACAGGCCGTACCGCTCCGCGATCGGGCCCAAGCTCTGCACGTTCTCGCACAGCTCGGCGAAGCGCTCGCCCTGAAAGTCGGGATGGTGCGCGCGGAAGTCGGTGAAGGTCTCGGAGCCCCGGTACTTGCCGGAGAGCAGGCCCTTGTGCAGCGGCGAGTAGGCCATCACGCCGATGTCCTCGGCCTGGCAGTACGGCAGCAGGTCGTCCTCGCCGGCCGGATCGATCATGCTGTAGGGCGCCTGCACGACGGAGTAGCCGCCGAAGCGGCGCTGCGCGCGGAGCTGCTCGACGCCGTGATTGCTCACGCCGTAGGCGCGGATCTTCCCCTGTGCCCGCAGGCGGTCGAGCTGCCCGGCGGTCTCTTCGAGGGGTGTGAGCGGATCGAAGCCGTGCAGCAGGTACAGGTCGATCGTGTCGAGCTGCAGGCGCCCGAGGGACACCTCGCAACGGGCGGCGATGTTCTCCGCGGACAGGTCCGGCACTCGCGAGCCGTCGGGCTTGAAGCGGGCGAGCACCTTGGTGGTGATCACCAGCTCGTCGCGCGGCAGGTCGGCGATCGTTTCGCCCAGCACCGTCTCCGCATGGCCGTCGCCGTACGCGTCGGCCGTGTCGAACAGGTTGATGCCGCCGTCGAAGGCGCGCCGGATGGCCCGCGCGATCTCCTCGCTCGACTGCTCGCCCCAGAATCGTGGGCTGAGCTGCCAGGTGCCGAATGAGATCGGCGAGACCCGCAGCCCGCTCTGCCCGAGTTGCACGCGCTCCATGTCCCGTTCCTCCGCGCCGCAGTATAGGTCAAGCGGCCTCGCCTTGATCGTGAGGCCGGCAGGCTCCTAACCTCGGCAGTCGATGGACACGGACATCCAGGCGTTCGACGCAAGCATGTACCTGCTGCCGGTCACGACGCGGGTGCCGCTGAAGTTCGGCGCCGAAGCGCTGACCTCCGTGAACTGCGTGCGCGTGTCGCTGCAGGTGCAGGACGCAACGGGCCGCCGGGCGGTCGGGTGGGGCGAGACGCCGCTGAGCGTTCAGTGGGCGTGGCCCGGCGAGCTGCCCTACCAGGAGCGGCACGACCTGATGCGCGATCTGTGCCTGCTGATCGCGGCCGACTGGAGCGATGCCGGGCTCTCCGGGCACCCGCTGGAGGTCGGGCACGCGTTCCTGCAGGAGCGGCTGCCGGCCCTGATCGGGCGGATCAACCGCGGCCGGGAGCCGGCCGCGCGCATGCCGCGGCTCGCGGCGCTGATGTGCGCGTCGGCGTTCGACCTTGCCCTGCACGACGCGTTCGGCGTCCTGCACGGCGTGCCGGCGTACGCGACCTACAACCGGCGCTACCTGAACCACGACCTGAGCCGCTACCTGACGCCCGCGGCCGGCAGCGGCGTGTCGTTCGCCGGCACCTATCCCGAGGACTTCCTGAGGCCCCGCCATCACGAGTTGCCGGCGTGGCACCTGGTCGGGGGGCTTGATCCGGTCGAGCCGGCCGAGCTGGACGGGAGCGAGCCGGACGACGGCTACCCGGTGCTGCTGCGCGACTGGGTGCGGCGCGACGGGCTCACCTGCCTGAAGGTCAAGCTGCGCGGCACAGACGAGGCGTGGGACTACGGTCGGCTGGTCCAGGTAGGCTCGCTGGCCGTCGAAGAGGGGGTGGCGTGGCTGTCGGCCGACTTCAACTGCACGGTCACCGACCCCTCCTACGTGACCGTCATCCTCGACCGGCTGCTGCGCGAGCAGCCGCGCATCTACGGCATGCTCCTGTACGTGGAGCAGCCTTTCCCGTACGACCTGGAACGCGACCGGCTGGACGTGCGCAGCGTGGCGGCGCGCAAGCCGCTGTTTATGGACGAGAGCGCCCACGACTGGGAGATGGTGCGCCTGGGCCGCGAGCTCGGCTGGTCCGGGGTGGCGCTGAAGACCTGCAAGACCCAGACCGGCGCGCTGCTCAGCCTCTGCTGGGCGCACGCTCACGGCATGACGCTGATGGTGCAGGACCTGACCAACCCGATGCTGGCGCAGATTCCGCACGTGCTTCTGGCGGCGCACGCGCCGACCATCATGGGCGTGGAGACGAACGCCATGCAGTTCTATCCAGACGCCTCCGCTCCCGAAGCCGCCGTTCACCCGGGGCTGTACCGCCGCGCACGGGGCCGGCTGGACCTGTCCACCGTGGCCGGCCCCGGGTTCGGCTACCGCCTCGACGAGATCGATCGCCGCCTGCCCGAGGCGGAGACGGGCGTCGCCGGCGGGTGACCGCGCCTCGATGGCTGACGCCGCGCAGGGTCCCAAGTACCCTCTTTACTACCTTTACTCAGGCGTTGCTACCCTCTTTCGCCAACAGGCGCCAACGAGCGCGGATTCCGGCAGCTCGGCTGGCAAGGATATATCCAAGTGGATATACTGACGGGATGAGCTTGGTTGCCCGTCTGCGGCGAAGCACCGGTCTGACGCAGGCCGGGTTGGCCGAGTTGGCCGGCACATCACAACCAACGATTGCAGCGTATGAGACCGGAACCAAGCGTCCGAGCCTCAGCACGCTCCAACGCTTGGCCTCTGCCGCCGGTCTCGACCTCCATGTCGCGCTCGTTCCGCACCTGACGCGGGAAGACCGCCGGAGCCTGGCCCTGCACGAACGGATCGCCGTTCGGCTTCGCGCTGCTCCTGCCGAGACGCTGGCCCGAGCCGAGACGAACCTCCTGCGCATGCGTGCTCTTCATCCAGGCGCGTCCGAGCTTCTCGACGAGTGGAAGCGCCTGTTGCAAGGCTCTCTGGATGCACTCGCAGACGCGCTGGTCAACCCCGGATTGCACTATCGCGACCTTCGTCACGTCACTCCGTTCGCGGGCGTACTGAGTGCATCGGAGCGCGCTGCCGTATATCGGGAGTTCCGCCGCGACGAGACGCAGCGATGAACCGCGCGCAGTTCGAGCATGCGATCCGGGCGGCCGCCGCCGTCGCCGGTGAGCATGAGGTGATCGTCATCGGATCTCAGGCGATTCATGCCTGGATCGAGGAGGGGATTCCTGAGGCGGCGATGCGCTCGGTGGAGGCGGACATCGCGCTGCGTCAGGATGTCGACGGCCGCAAGGCCGATCTGATCGATGGATCGATCGGCGAGGCATCGCTGTTTCAGGAGACCTTCGGCTTCTACGTGCATGGCGTATCGGTGACGACGGCCCTCCTGCCGCACGGATGGGTACAGCGACTCGTTCGGTTCGCGACACCGGCGACGGCCGGCGTGGTTGCCTGGTGTCTTTCGCCGGAGGACCTGTGGGTCGCCAAGGCCCTGGCTGGGAGGCCGAAGGACTTCGAACTGTGCCGGGCCCTCCTCCACAGGGACGTGGTACGGCGGGACGCGTTGGCGGAGTTGATCGGCGAAACCGAGGCGCACGATGCTCGGAAGCGCGCGGCGCGGGAGCTGCTGGGCGATTAGCTCCGTGGTCGAGCAACAGGCCGGAGACGATCGTCGCTCACGGAGGATGACGGCCTGCGCAGCGGCCTGGCCTCGCGCTGACTTGCGCCTGCAAGCCGCGGATGTGGCACCATCGGGGGATCTGAGGGCACGCGCGGAGAGTTCGATGTCGCTGGAGCAAGCAGAGAAGCACGCATTGGAGTTGCTCGCCGACGGCCTGAGGCAGCGTTTTGGCACAGCCCTGTGGCGAGTGTCTCTGTTTGGTTCCAAGGCACGTGGTGACGACCATCCTTCGTCGGACATCGACGTAGTCGTTGTCTTGCGCGAACCGGTTGCCGAAAACGCCAAGGCGACGGTTTCGGAAGCCGTCTACGACGTACTGGAGACGTGCGGCGTCTACATATCAACGGTCGTGGTCTCCAACCGGGAGTTCGAGCGCCCCACCGGAGAGCTGCGCTGGCTGGTGTCGTTTGTCCGGGAAGACGGAGTAACGCTCTGATCGTCGTCGGGGTGAGGCAGCCACCGACTGGCCCGGCAGCGGCTGAAGCCTCCCTCGTCGACCGGGGTGTAAGGTGATAGCGATGGCTGACGTCGCGTTCTCGGTGTTCACCAAGCACTGGAAATCGGTGCCGCTTGGGCGGCTCGGTGAGCTGGTGCGGGGGATGGGATTCGAGGGAATCGAGTTGCCGGTGCGCCCCGGCTTTCAGGTGGCGCCCGAGCGCGCGGACCGCGACCTGCCGGTGGCCGCCCGGAAGCTTGCGGACGCGGGCGTGCCGATCCGGAGCGTGGCTACGACCGCGGACGAGTCCACGATCATGGCCTGCGCGGACGCCGGCGTGCCGCTGCTCCGCATCATGGCGCCGATTCGGAAGGACGAAAGCTATGCCGCTGCCGAGGAGCGGTACCGGCGCGAGTTCGACGCGCTGCTGCCGGTGCTGGACCGCGCGGGGGTGACCTTGGGCGTGCAGAACCACGCCGGCAGGCAGGTGGCGAACGCGATCGGCCTGCGCAGCCTGATCGGCAGCTTCGACCCGCGGCACGTCGGCGCGGTCTGGGACGCCGGGCACGAGGCGGTGGCCGGGACCGAGCCGGAGTTGGCGATCGACACCATCTGGCCGCACCTGCGCCTGGTGAACCTCAAGAACGCGATCTGGCTGCAGACGGCCGAGGCCGGGGCCGAGAGCGCCGCGTGGTCCACGTACTGGACCGCCGGCCGCCTGGGACTCAGCCCCTGGCCGCGCGTGGCCGCCGAGCTGCGGCGCCGGGGCTACGCCGGCACCGTGTGCCTCACCGCCGAGTACAGCGGCGCGGTATCGGTCGAGCGGCAGGCAGCCGAGGACCTGGCCTTCGCGCGGACGCTCTTCGCGTAGCCGAGGCGCGCGTTTGACGGTGCGCGCCGCCGTGCTCATGCTCGGTTGAGGGGGATGACATGAGTCACAGCGACAGCGCGGTGCTGCGCGTGGCGGTGGCCGGCTGCCACCGTCAGGTTACGCGGCGCCCCGGGTCCCACAACTGGGCGACGGCGTTTGCCCAGGTGCCGGAGACACGGGTCGTGGCGGTCTACGATCGAGGAGCCGATGCGCGCGCCGAGTTCCGTGCCGCCTGGCAGGCGACGTGGGGGGACATCGCCGCCTACGACGACTACGGGCGGATGCTCGACGAGGTTCGCCCCGACATCGTCTGCATCGCCACCCGGCAGACCCATCACGCCACCCAGATCGCGCAGGCGGCGGCCGCCGGGGTACGTGGGGTCCTGTGCGACAAGCCGTTCGTCACCACGCTCGCCGAGGCGGACGCCGCCCTGGATGCCTGCCGGCAAGCCGGCGTCGCCATCGCGTGCGGCACGGAGATGCGCTGGGACGCGGCCTACGGCCTGCTGGCGCGGCGGCTGCGCGACGGGCTGGTCGGCGACGTGCAGGCCATCGTCGGCTACGGGGCGCCCAACCTGATCTTCCACGGCTGCCACTGGTACGACACCGCGCTGCTGCTGGCCGGCGATCCGGAACCGCTGTGGGTGAGCGGCCGGGTGGACGCGGTGGCGGCCGACGAGCCCGACGAAGGGCGCCGCCTCGACCCGCCGGGCCGTGCCTGGGTAGGGCTGGACAACGGGGTGCTGCTGACGCTGCTGCCGGAGGGCGATGGCCGCGGCTTCTCGGTCATCGGCAGCGGCGGCCGCCTGGAGATCGTCAACGACGCCCACCAGGCGTATCTGTGGGAGGCGACGGCCGGCGGGCGCGGAGCCGACCGCCTCGCCGCAGCACCGGCCGCGCTGGAGCTGCCGCAACCCGACGCAGCGTGGCCGCGCGGCGCGACCCTGGTACGCGATCTCGCGAGGGCCGTGCGCGGCGGGGGCGCCACGCAGGGGGACGTGCCGCACATCCGCCGAGCGACCGAGATCGGCTTCGCAATCCACGAGTCGCATGCCGCCGCCGGCGCGCCCGTCAACCTGCCGGTGACGCACCGCACCCGGCGCATCGACCCTCGTCCCTGGGGCAACGACTGAACTTCGCGTAGCCGCTACCAGCACCCCAGCAGGCGGCGCAGCAGCACGATCTGCCCGACGTGATAGGCGTTGTGGTCGGCCAGCACCAGCGCCTCGCGCAGCAGGGTCTGTCCGGTACCGTGCGGGATGCGCCGGCACAGGTCCGCCTGCGGGTCCCTGATCAGCGCGATCATCGCGTCGCGGTCGGCCAGGAACGCGTCGACGCTGCGCTGCCAGGCGCTGGCGGGCGGTGCCGCGGTGGCGGGCCAGTAGCCGTCGGGGAAATCGGGCGACACGTGGGCGGGATCGCGGCTGAACTCCAGGATGTCCCACTGCGCGATGCGCAGGTGCTCGAGCTGCTGCCACAGGGAGGAGGCTGCGCCCTCCGGGACGACGCCGCGCAGGCGGTCGGGGACGTCCGCCACCGCCCGCTCGAACGGGAGGTGCGCGCCGTGACCGGACAGCAGTTCCGCCGCGTGCTCGCGCACGGACTCGTCATTCATCGCCGTCCTCCTCCGCGGTCCTCACGACGGCGTCCACCTCAATCTCCACGAGATGCTCGGCCAGCATGAGCCCCGATACCTCGGCCATGGTCATGGCCGGCCGGACGCTGCCGAGCAACTTTGCGTGGGCGCGGCCCACGGGGTCCGCATCGCCGATGTCGGTCACGTAGTAGCGGGCGCGCACCACGTCGGCAAGGGAGGCGCCCACGTCGGCGAGCGCCCGTTTGATCTTGCGCAGGATGAACAGCGTCTGGCCGTGCGGGTCGCCCACGGCCACCGGCTGGCCGTCGCTGCCGGTGGCGCTGGTGCCGGCCACGAACACCTGGTCGCCGACGCGCAGGGCGCGCGAGTAGCCGTAGCGCTCCTCCCAGGGAGCGCCGGAAGACGTGCGTTGCCTGGTCATGGGGTTCCTCCTCGCCGGCGGTTGACGCCGGCCGAGCGCAGCCGCTCGACGGCCGGCCGCATGCGCGCCGCCAGCCGTTCGCCCATCTCCAGCATGCCGTGATCGCCGGGATGGATCATGTCCACGCACAGGCCGCCGAGATTGGTCAGGATCGACGGCCCGGGCACCAGCTCGATGCGTGCCCCCGTGCCGTCCGCCCGCAGCCGGGCGACGACGCGCTCCAGCGCCAGCCGGAACTCCTCCGACGGTGCGGTGGACCCCGCCAACTGGCTCGACCAGTCGCCGTAGTAGGGGTAGATGGTGATGCAGAAGACCGGTCGGACAGGATTGTTTTCCGCTACCTGTTGTACCAGGTAAGTAGTCCGTCGGGTGAATTCCTCGATCGTGAACCCGCGTCCGATCATGTTTACCGACAGCGCGAGCGTCGCCACGTCCCAGTCGGCGCGTCCGCCGATGTGCTCGCCGAAGGCCGGCTCGCACAGGCAGGCGCCGCCGACCCCCAGGTTGATCAGGTCGACGCCCAGGCGCCACGCGGCCTGCGCCACGTAGGTCAGGTGGAAGGCGGTCGCCACCGAGCCGTGCGTGATCGAGGTGCCGTAGGAGAGCATGGTGAGGTCGGGCAGTTCGGCGGCGGCGGGCGGGCGTACGTCGCCCTGGATGTCGTGCAGAGCGAAGATCCCGCGGAACAGCACGACCCGCACCACGCGCGGATGGAACGGCATCGCCGCCGTCAGGTCATCCGGAATCGAGTCGTAGGCGCGCCGCTGGTCGTCGCCGATGCTGATTTCGATGGTGGTGGGTTCGGTGCCGATCGGACGGACGTGCGGCCGGCCAGCCAGCGGGCCGAAGAACACGTGTGCCGTCGGTCGGAATTCCTGCAGGCCCTCCGCGGACAGGGTGAGCCGAGCGGCCGGCCCGCGCAGCACGAAACGGATTTCGGCCCCGGCGGCGAACAGCGTCTTCTCCTGTGCCGGCGGCTCCAGGCGGGCGCGTAGCTGCTCGGTGACCCGCTGCAGCCGCACCGAGCCGTCCGGCTGCGGCACGGCCTCCTCGATGCCGTGCAGGGTGACGTCCTGGTATCTCATGTGGAGGGCAGTATGAGGCTTGGGCACCCGTCGCGCGAGATCTGCCATCGGCGCAGGCAGATCCGCGGGCCCGGAATCGAGTCAACAGTGGGCCGATTTGGTACATAAAGGAGCATATTGGCCATAGATGTATCATATTGACACGAACAATCGGAAAGCGAGGAGCCGGCAACCATGTGGTGGAATCCCGGTCGTTGCGATGTAATTCGATTGTTTGAAATGATTTGAGACTTGTCTTGCGATTGTGATGCAATAGTTGGCACGGGTTGTGCTTTATGGGTGGTATGAGAAACAACCTCAACCACAGGAGGAACGACATGAGGAATCTCGTACCGTATCGACCCGGCCGCTTGAGCATCTTCGACGGTCTGGACCAGATCTTCGACTCGGTCTTCACCGAGCCGGTCTGGCGCACCGGCGCCCCGGCTGTCGACATCCGCGAAGAGGATGACGGCTACCTGGTGCAGGCGGAGCTGCCCGGCGTCGCCGAGAAGGACCTGAAGGTCAGCGTCGACGACAACGTGCTGACCATCTCGGCCAAGACCGGCAAGGACGCCGAGCGCAAGACCGACGGCTACCTGGTCCGCGAGCGCCGCCACGCGGCGTACACGCGCAGCTTCGTGCTGCCGCGCGACTCTGCCCACGAGGGCGTGAGCGCCTCGTTCGAGGACGGACTGCTGACGCTGACCGTCCCCAAGACCGAGGCGAGCAAGGCCCGCCAGATCCCGGTCAACGCCGCGTAGCACCGGCGATCACGCCCACGAAAGCCCCACCGGCTCCGGCCGGCCGGGGCTTTCGTGCATTGAGCCCGCGCAGGCGCCACGTCCGACGGACTGCTACGCTGTGGGCATGACGGATTATCAGCCGGTCGAACTGGAGCGCCTCTGCAACGCGGGCGTCGACGCGCTGCCGCAACTCGATCACGAGCCGCCGGTCGGCAGGCAGCTCTTTCAGGGCCTGCCGTTCGAGGTTGGCGGGCGGCAGCCGGCGACGGAGCGCTGCCTCATCCGCTGCGGGCCGGACTCGGGGCCGGTGACGATCCCGATCGGCCGCGCCTGCCACACGGTCGTGCTGGCGCACGCCCTGACCGAGAGCATGCTCATGGAGGGCGGCCCGCTCGGCCGGCCGGTCGCCACCTACACATTCCGCGCCGCCGCCGGCGTGGAAGCGGCCGACGCCGTGGCGATCCGCGAGCGGTTCGAGATCGCCGCGCCGTTTCGCGACCGCCCGTTCACGGCGGTCGAGCACCAGGGCGAGTTCCTGCATCCGCGCTACCAGGGGCCCTGGGAGGAGGCCGGCCGCCGCCAGACCGAGGCGTCGCGCGGGCCGGCCACCTACTTCCTCTGGGCATGGCGCAACCCCGATCCCGAGCGGGTCGTCGAGGAGCTGGTCATCGAGCCCGCTGCCGGCGGGCCGGCGTTCATCATCGCCGGCGTCACCACCGGCCATGTCGACGAGCACCCGTTCACGCGACAGGGCCGGCGCGACGTCAAGGTCACGCTGACCGATCCGGAGGCGGCCCGGCGGCCGTTCGACCTGGACGTGACCGTCGACCGCGGCATCGCCACCTACGTGCACGCGCTGCCGGAGGGGGACGCGGAGGCGTTCGTGGCCGACGGCCGCGCCGGCTGGGGAGAGGCGCAGAACCCGGCCTCCAGCCCCGCCTACACCGAGATCGCCGCCACGCCGTCGGCCACCGTCGACGTCTCCCAGGGCGGGAGCTCCCTCGGCAAGGTGCGCTGGGGCGACGTGCAGGAGCGCGGCAGCGCCGAGGACGGCCGCGTGCGGGTCGAGCTGCTGGACGGCGGCCGCAACTGGGTGCACGTGACCGTGCTCGACGAGGGCACCGGCAAGCCGGTGCCGTGCCGGGTGCACTTCCGCTCGCCGGCCGGCGTTCCCTTCCAGCCGCACGGCCACCACAACCAGGTCAACTCCAACAACGGCACCTGGCACATCGACGTGGGCGGCGACGTGCGCATGGGCCAGGCCACCTACGCCTACATCGACGGCCGCTGCCAGGGATGGCTGCCGCGTGGCGACGTGATCGTCGACGTGGCGCGCGGCTTCGAGTACGAGCCGCTCCGCACCCGCGTCCGCATCGAGCCCGGCCAGCGCGAGCTCACCCTTCGGCTCAAGCGCTGGACGGACATGAACGCGCAGGGGTGGTACTCCGGCGACTCGCACGTCCACTTCCTGTCCGCGCAGGGCAGCCACACCGAGTCACAGGGCGAGGACCTGAACGTGGTCAACCTGCTGCAGTCGCAGTGGGGGAGCCTGTTCACCAACACCGAGGAGTTCACCGGCGGCGCGAGCGTCCACCAGCAAGGCAACAACATCGTCTACGTCAGCCAGGAGAACCGGCAGCACTTCCTGGGACACCTGATCCTCTGGGGCCTCAAGGAGCCGGTGATGCCGTGGTGCTCGGACGGCCCGGGCGAGGCGGAGCCGGGCGGCAGCCTGGACGTGACCATGAGCGACTGGGCCGACCAGACCCGCGCGCAGGGCGGCCACGTGATCATCCCGCACCTGCCCAATCCGAACGGGGAGCCCGCCGCTCTGATCGCCACCGGCCGCGCCGACGGCGTGGAGATGCTGAGGCAGGGCGAATTCAACCACCTGGAGTACTACCGCTACCTCAACTGCGGCTACCGGCTGCCCCTGGTCGGCGGCACCGACAAGATGTCCAGCGACGTGCCGATCGGCCTGTACCGGACCTACGCGCAGGTGGGCGACCAGCAGGAGTTCACCTACCGCGCGTGGTGCGACACCGTGAAGGAGGGGCGCACGTTCCTGAGCGGCGGCCCGTTGATCGGCATCACCGTCGACGGCGCCGGCATCGGGGATACGCTGCGGCTGTCGGCGTCGGGCACCGTGGAGGTGCACGCTTGGGCGGAGAGCATCTTGCCGATCCACACGCTGCAGATCGTGCAGGAGGGCTGGGTGGTGGCGCAGGCGGACGCCGCGGCACGCGGGCCCGAACGGCGCCGGCTGGAGCTGCGCGAGAAGGTGAAGGTCGACGGCCATAGCTGGCTGGCGGCCCGCGTTGGCGGCCCCGGCTACGGCCAGGTCGATCACCACGACGGCTGGCAGCGCGGCATCTTCGCCCACACCTCTCCGGTCTACGTCGCGGTCGGCGGCGACTGGTGGATGTTCGACCGCGACGCCGCCGAGTACATGCTCACCCTCATCGACGGCTGCCTGAACTACGTGCGCCACACCGCACCCCTGCGGCCCGACGCCGATACCACCTTCCATCACGGCGAACCCGACCACCTGGCCTACCTGGAGCGGCCCTTCCACCAGGCGCGCGAGGCCATCCACCGCCGCATGCACCAGCTCGGCATCCCGCACTGAGCCGCGGGTCGGATGCGATGGAGGAGGTGACGGCTACCGCGAGCGCTGCCGACTTCGACCCGGGACGGACGCCGCGCGGCGGCAAGAGCCGTACCTCCCTGGTGATCGATCACCTGCCGGACGGCCAGCCGCTGGCGTTTCCGGCGCTGGTCTGCCGCGGCGCCGAGCCCGGCAGGACGCTGCTGGCCACCGGCGTCATCCACGGCGACGAGTACGAGGGGGCTCTGGCCATCCAGGACCTGTTCGCGGAGCTCGAGCCTGAGCGGATGTCCGGGATCTTCATCGGCATCCCGGTCGTGAACGGCCCGGCGTTCACCGCCGGAACGCGCACCGGCAGCCACGACCACAAGGACCTGGCGCGCGTCTTTCCCGGCGATGCCGGCGGCTCGCCGACCGAGCGCATCGCGCACGCGCTCGCGGAGTACGTCATCCCCCGCGCGGACCTGTACGCGGACCTGCACTCGGCCGGCAACGACGCCCGCATCAAGCAGTTCGCCGGGTATCAGATCCGGCCGGAGCTGGGCGCGACCCAGCGCGAGGCCGCGATCGCCTTCGGGCTTGACCTGGTGTGGGGGACCGTCGTCCTGCCCGGCCGAAGCCTGTCCGCCGCCGGCGAGAAGCGGGTGCCGGCGATCTACGTGGAGATGGAAGGCGAGGGGCGCGGCCGGCCGGAGAGTTGCGCGGCGGCGCTCCAGGGCCTGCGCAACCTGCTTGCCTACCTGGACATCGTGGCCGGCGACCATCCGAGCGGCCGGCCGCCGTTCCTGGTCGAGGACGAACGCGCAGGCTCGGGCGACATGAACCTGGATGCCCATGCGCCCACCTCCGGGCTGTTCCTGCCGGACGTCGCGGTCTGGGACCGGGTGGCCGCCGGCGACCGCCTGGGGGTGGTGCGCCGCGCGGACGGCCAGGTGGCCGCCGAGGTGCGCTCGACGAAGAACGGGCGGGTGCTGCTGCTGCGCACCCGTCCGCGCGTGATCACCGGCGACACCGTCGCCTGCGTCATCGAGGTCGACGAGCCGGAGTAGAAGCGTACCGTCGTCACCGCGGAGTGACGCGGCCGCTACGGCAGGGCCCGTTCAACGCAGAAGGTCCAGAACGGCAGAACTCTCGTATCGGTGTCGGCGTCGCCGAAGTCGGCGGTTCCCAGGTGCACCTGGTAGAATCGCGTGATCTCGGTCCGCTCGCGGAAGTAGCGGCATGCGGGCCCGGCCCTTCGATCTCCGCTCTTGCACTCGACGGCGAACTCGGGGTGGCCGTCGCGGAGCACGACGAAGTCGATCTCGCGCCCGTCGGTGTCGCGCACGAAGCGCAGCTCCATCGCATGCCCTTCCGTGTCCTCGACCAAGTGGCAGTACTTCAGCAGGTGACCGGCCACCAGGTTCTCGAAGCGGGGTCCTGGATCGTCCACCCGCGACCAGTCCCAGAAGTAGAGCTTCCGCTCCTTGCGGACGGCCCGGATCCTGGGGGACCCGAACGGCGCAAGCCGGTAGCAGAGGTAGAGCCGCTCGAACGCCGAGATCCAGCGTTCGACGCTCTCATGCGACGCCTGCAGGAGCTTGCGGAGACGATTGACCGAGAGCGGCGCCCCGACGCAGGACGGCAGATGGGCGAGCAGCAAGTCCAGTCTTGTCACCTCCCGGACCTGCTCCAGGTCACGCAGATCCTCGTGGACCACCCGTTCCGAGTGCTCGCGCAGCCAGCGGCGGTGGAACCGCTCCTCGCCGCGCAGGAACGGCTCGGGGAAGCCCCCGAAGCGGAGGAGATGGGCGACCGACTGCGCGTCCGGCCGGCGGCCGCACTCCGCCAGCGAAAACGGATGCAGGCGGTAGTAGTGGTAACGGCCCTGCAGCGAATCGCCGCCCTTGCGGTAGTAGTCCAGGCGGGCGGAGCCGGTCACCAGGAAGGAGAGCGACGACCGGTGCTTGTCGTAGAGTC
This sequence comes from Spirochaetia bacterium, assembly GCA_965208175.1. GTDB lineage: Bacteria > Spirochaetota > Spirochaetia > SZUA-6 > Bin103 > CATQHW01. The sequence continues at coordinate 1,353,253 of CBDBOG010000004.1, forward strand.
CCTTGATCAGCCCGCGCCACCCGGCGTACTTGTGCAGTTCGTCGAAGATGACGAGACGCTGGCGTGGTGGGAGCCGCGCGGCAAGGATCGCTTCCCGGTCGGCCAGGTAGTCCCAGTTCAGGTACGCCGGTGAGGATTCGTCGCTCCCGTGCGGCAGCAGCGACAGGGCGAAGATGGTCTTGCCGACCTGGCGCGGACCGCCTACGAACACCATGCGTTCGGCAAGGTCCGAGGTCACCGGCTCGGCGATGTATCGATCCGTCATCCCGGCAGCGGTCTGCACATGAGCGTTTTCAGGTGCACCAGAATATACTCATGAGTATTTTCTGGTCAATCTGAAAACACTCACGGAGTGCTGGATCGGTCGCTCACCCTTCGAGGGACAGCAGCAGTGGCTCCTCCAGGGCGTCGACGATCCAGCGCAGGAGGCGCATCCCGTCCGTGCCGTCGATCACACGGCAGTCGTACGTCAGGGCGAGCGGCAGCCGCAGCCGGTGGACGACGGCGCCGGCGTCCTCGTCCAGCACCGGCTCGCGCTGCGCCGGCGACACGCCCAGGATGGCCGGCTCCGGGGCGTTGACCGGTGGCGTGAAGTGGCCGATGCCGGCTCCTGCGGTGCCGCCGGGCTGGTAGATCGAGATGCAGCCCCCCTGCGTCTCGGCAGGTTCCAGCGTGCCGGCGCGCCCCCGCTCGGCTATTTCGGCGATTTCCACCGAGAGCTGCAGCATGTTCTTGCGGTCGGCGTCGCGCACCACCGGAAACGATGTCCCGTGATCGGTGTCCACGGCGATGCCGACGTGGCAGCAGCCCCGGCGGACCAGCCGGCCGCCAGCCAGGTCGATGCTGGCGTTGCACTGCGGGAACACCTTCAGCGCGGAGGCGGCCACCTTGGCCAGCATCGCCGCGATCGTCAGTGTGCCGCCGGCCGCCTGTGCGCGGGATGCGTAGCGCTCGCGCAGGGCTTCCAGGCGGGTGACGTCGGCCGTTCCGAGTTGCGTGGCCATCGGCACGGTCTGCGCCACGGTGTTCAGGCGCTCGGCCGCCAGACGCCGCGCGGCGGTCAGCGGCACCATCTCGACCGGACCCCACGCGCCCAGGTCGGGCAGCGGAGCCGCGGCTCCCGGCGCGAAGCCATCGCCGCGCCGCGCCGCCAACGCGCGCACGTCGCGCTCGCGGATGCGGCCTCCCTTGCCGGAGCCGGCGGCCAGCCGCCAGTCGACGCCCAGCTCCCGCGCGATCCGCCTGGCCCGGGGGCTCGAGGCACTCTGCCCGTCCGCTCGCTTGCCGCGGGACACGGTCACCGCCACCGGGGCAACGGCGGCGGGAGGCTCCTCTGCCGGCGGCACCGTGCCGGGATCCGCGCCCGTTTCGGCGCCCGCCGTCTCGGCGGCCGGATCGGGGGGAGCCTCGGGGACCTCCTCGCCCTCGGCGAGCAGCCAGCCGATCACGGTGCCGACGGTCAGCTCGACGCCGGGCTCGGCCACGCCCGGCCGGATGTGCAGGACGCCCGCGTCCAGGGACTCCACCTCTTCGGTGGCCTTTTCCCCCTCGATCGTGAAGACGGGCTCGCCCACGGCGACGGCATCGCCGTCCTGTTTCAGCCACTCCCCGAAGCCGCCCGACTCCATCGACCAGCCGAGCCGCGGGACCATCAACTCGACCGCCATCTGCTCCCTCCTACTCGTCCCGCAGGTCCAGGACCGCCTGCACGACGGCGTCGGTGCCGATGAGGAGCTCGTGCTCCAGGACCGGGCTGTAGGGCGCCGGCGCGAAGCCGCAGTGCAGGCGCCGGATCGGCGCGTCGAGGTCGTCGAAGGACTCGTCGGCGACGCGAGCGGCGATGTCGGCCGCCACGCTGCACGGCGCGTAGTCCTCCTCCACCACCAGCAGCCGGCCGGTCTTGTGCACGGACTCCTTGATGGTCGCAAGGTCCAGCGGCGCCACGGTGCGCGGGTCGACCACCTCCACCGAGACGCCCTGCCGCTCCAGGAGCGCGGCGGCCTCCACGCACCTGGGGACCATCGCGGCGATGGCGACGATGGTGATCTCGCTTCCCTCCCGGACGACCTCGGCCTGGCCGAACGGGATCGCGTACTCGCCGTCCGGCACCTCCTCCTTCAGCACCAGCAACGCCCGGTGCTCCAGGAACACGACCGGATCGTGCGAGCGCAGCGCGGTCGTCAGCAGGCCCTTCGCGGTGCGTGGACCCGAGGGCAGGGCGACGTGGAAGCCCGGCTGATGAACCAGGAACGAGTAGAAGCTCCCCGAGTGGTGCGACGATCCGGACTTGTAGAGCCCGATGCAGGCGCGGATCACCATCGGCACGCTGATGCGGCCGGAGCTCATCCAGCGCATGCGCGACGCCTGGTTGATCAGGTCCCCGAACGCGTCCAGGGCGAAGTCCATGAACATGAAGTCGACCACGGGCCGGGCGCCGGCGATGGCCGCGCCCACGCACATGGTGGAGAACCCCCGCTCGCAGATCGGCGTGTCCCGCAGCCGCTCGGGGCCGTGCAGCTCGAACAGGCCGGTGGTGGTGCTGAAGTTGCCGCCGCGCTCGCCTATGCCCTCGCCGACCACGAAGATGGTGTCATCCCGCTCCATCTCCTGCGCCAGCGCGGCGCGCGCGGCCTCGACGTAGTTGGTTTCCGCCATGCTCGGTTCCTACCGCGCTACGACCGGGCCGCCGACAACATGGTCGAGCACGGTCGCCGGATCGGGTTCGCCCGAGGCGAGGGCCGCCTGGTTGGCCAACTCGACCGCCGCGGCGATCTCGGCCTCCAGTGCGTCCAGCTCCTGGGCGGAGACCATCTCGTCGTCGGTCAGGGAGGTCCGCAGCGCCAGGATCGGGTCGCCGGCCTTCCACTCCTCGACTTCCTCCCGGGTCCGGTAGCCCGAGTCGCGCATCCCCTCGGCGTGGGCGCGCTGCCGGTAGGTCCGGCACTCCAGCAGGGTCGGCCCGCCGCCGGCCCGTGCCCGCGCGATCGCCTGAGCGGCTTCGCGATGGACCTCGCGCACGTCGTTGCCATCGACCACGGCGTGCGGCAGCGCGTATGCCTCCGCCTTCCGGGCGACGCTCTGCTCGTTGGTCACGGTCGCGAACGGCACCTCGGTGGCGTACAGGTTGTTCTCGCACACGAACAGCACGGGCAGCTCCCACACGGTCGCCATGTTGCACCCCTCGTGGAAGGCGCCGTTGTTGACCGCTCCGTCGCCGAAGTAGGCTACGCTCACCCGGTCGCTGCCGGTCAGCTTGAAGGTGTAGGCGGCGCCGGCGGCCAGCAGGATGCTCGGCCCGACGATGCCGCTGGTGCCCATCAGCCCGATCTCGGGCTTGAACAGGTGCATGCTCCCGCCGCGCCCGCCCGACGCGCCGCCGGCCAGGCCGTACAGCTCCGCGAACAGCTCGACCGGGGCCAGCCCCTTGGCCAGCGCGTGGCCGTGGCCGCGGTGGGTGCCGAACACCAGGTCGTCGTCGCGCAGGTCGGCGCTGACGCCGGCGGCGACCGCCTCCTCGCCGACGTAGGTGTGGCAGCCGCCGTAGATCAGGCCGGCCTGGAACGACCGGACCAGCCGCTCCTCGCACTTCCTGATCGTGACCATGGTCCGGAAGCAGCCGAGCAACAGATCCCCGTCCGGCTTCCCGCCCGCCGCGCGCTTCTTCTTCGTCGCCGACTGTGCCTTCACGTCCGCACCACCTCGCGTCGCCCGAGTGTACTCGATGAGCGAACGCCTTGACCGACAGACCGCGATAGCGCGGAGCCTCCGCAGCGGGCTGTTTGGAAGGCGGGAGAGCGACGTTGGCGCGCTATCGATAAGTAAGAATCGCTGGTAAGATTCTTACCATGCATATCACCAGCAAGGGACAGGTGACGATTCCGAAGGAATTGCGGGAACGCTGCCGGCTGTACCCCCATACCGAGGTGGAGTTCCAGCTTGACGGCGAGGGTGTGCGAATCATCCCCGCGCACTCGTTTCCGGGTCGGGGGCAGGCACTCGTCGATCATCTGCGCCGCCATCGGCTGCCCGGCGGACTCTCGACCGACGAGATCATGGCGCTGACCCGCGGCGATACGGATCGAGCTGATGATCCTGGTTGACAGCAACGTCCTTATCGACGTGTTGACGGACGACCCGGTCTGGGAGGAGTGGTCGTCCGAGCAGCTGACACGGCTCGGCAACACCCGGCAACTGGCCATAAACCCGCTGATTTTCGCCGAGATCGCAATGGCGTACGCGGACCAGGGTCAACTCGACGCGGCCCTGCCGGCAAGCCTGGTGCGCCTGCCGTTGCCGTACAGCACCGGGTTCATGGCTGGACGCGCCTTCATCGAGTATCGCCGCCGTGGCGGGACACGCAGGTCGCCGCTTCCCGATTTCTACATCGGCGCCCATGCGGCCGCAGAGGGCCATACGATCGTTACCCGCGACGCTGCCCGGTATCGCACGTACTTCCCGGACGTGACGGTCATCGCTCCCTCCTGAGCACGGATGCACGGAGCCGTTGCGGTTGACGGGTGCTGCCGAATCCAGTAGACGCAGGCGGCAGGCGATCTATGCAGAAGGCCGTCATCACCGATCACTCGTTGGAGACGCCCGACGTCGAGACGTCCATCCTGGAGCCGCTCGGGTGCTCGGTGATCTCCCAGCACGCGTTCACGGATCAGGACGCTCTCATCGATCTGGTGCGCGACGCGGACTACGTCATCACTCAGTTCGCGCCGGTGAACGCGGTAGTGATCGGATGTATGCCCTGACCCGCCGGATCACCCAGAACGCCCTCACGGTGCGCGGCGGTGGCTGGGGGCTGGCGGTGGAGCCCGCCGACATGAAGGAGACATGACATGGCTGGCAATCTGTTCGATCTGACCGATCGGGTCGCCGTGGTGTCCGGCGCGGCCCGCGGGATGGGCCGCGCGATGGCGATCGGCTTCGCCGAGTACGGGGCCGATCTGCTGCTCGCCGACATCGACGCGGCGGGCATGGAGGACACGGCCGCGACGATCGAGGCGCTGGGCCGGAAGGCCGTTCCGGTGGCGTGCGACGTCTCGGACCCGGAGCAGATCGACGCGCTCTACGCTACGCTGGACCGGGAGTTCGGCCGCATCGACGTCCTGGCCAACGTGGCCGGGGAAGGGGGCCACGGCGACCCCGCGGAGCTCACCCCCGCGGAGATTCAGGAATCCCTGCAGAATCTCCTGATCGGGCGCTTCCACTGCACGCAGCACGCCGGCCGGCGCATGATCGCTGCCGGCAAGGGCAGCATCATCAATATCGTCTCCATCGCCGGCTTCACCGCACTCGGCCGGCACCACATCCCGTACAGCATGGCGATGGGCGCGGTGGCGCAGATGACGCGCGAGCTGAGCTCGGAGTGGGCGCCCTTGGGGGTGCGCGTGAACGCCATCGTCTGCGCGCAGGTGGAGAACCAGGGCCTGCGGGACCGGATGGACGCCGACGCCGTTTTGCGCAGTAACTTCCTGCGCGGCCTTCCCATCGGCCGGTTGGGTCAGCCCGAGGAGATCAAGGGCTTGGCGATCCTGCTCGCCTCGGACGCGTCGTCGTTCATGACCGGCGCGCTCGTTCCCTTCGACGGCGGCAACCTCGCCAAGAACGCGGGCGGCTCGCACCCCGGCATGCCGGCGCTCGGGCCGTCGTAGCGTCTACGTCCTGGACCGGCTCTCTGGAGATCGGTCATCGAGGAGCCGGATCATCATGTGTCGAACGTAGTCCTGCCCGCCGAAGAACATCTTCGACGAGCTCTCTGGCAAAGGCGTGCTACTCGTCGGTAAGTGAGATCGAGGACTTCACCGCCTTGAGAGACCTGCTGGCATCAGGGTAGTACTCGGTAGCACCGCGCTCAACGGCCTGGATTCGTTCAGGACCTCGCATCGGCTGGCTTGTTCGCCTGCGCATCGTTCTCGCGATAGCTGGAACCTCGCGACTACCGGGTCGGGTGAGGACCGAGCAGCGGTCCTCGCCGGGGGTGGGTCCCAGGTGGCCGAGGGGCACTTCCTCGAAGTCGACGGGGAGGTTCGGCCCGCGGACGCGGCATTCCACTCATTGACAGTTTCGGGCGGCTGGCGGTACGCTGGCCGATCGGGGTGTTATGCAACGTTCTATAGAGCTGAAGGCTCGAAAGAAAGAAGCTCTCCTCCGCAGCTCTTCGCTGATTCCGCAGCTGCGAAAGCACGCCGCACTTTATCTGCTGCTGCTTCCTGCCATTCTTGGTTTGCTGATCTTCAAGTACGTGCCCAGCATCGGAGCGATCACCATACCCTTTACGCGATACAGTATCGTAGACGGTTTCTTCGGAAGTGAGTGGGTGGGTCTCAAGTGGTTCATCCAGTTCATGCAGAGCCCGTTCTTTCCTCGGCTCCTGAAGAACACGTTTCTTCTCGGACTCTACAGTCTCGTATTCGGTTTTCCCGCTCCCATCTTGCTCGCTCTCCTGCTGAATGAGATCCACAATCGCCCGTTCAAGACGATCGCCCAGAGCATTACATACCTTCCGCACTTCGTGTCTGTCGTGATCATCGTCGGCATGCTGTACAGCTTTTTCGGCCACGACGGATATGTAAATCGGATCCTGGGCGCTCTCGGAATCGGGGCCGTCGATTTTGTCAACGATCCGCAGTGGTTCAGACCGCTCTATGTGGTTTCCGGAGTGTGGCAGAGCATGGGCTGGGGCTCCATCGTTTTCCTTGCCTCCCTGGCGAGCATCAATCCGGAGCTCTATGAAGCTTCCTATCTGGATGGGGCGAACAGGGTGCAAAGGGCCATCCATGTCACGCTTCCCGGTCTGGCGCCGACGATTACCATCCTGCTCATTCTGAATGTCGGTCAGCTCATCAACGTGGGTTTCGAAAAGGTCTTTCTCATGTCCAACCCCGGAATCTACAGCGTGGCTGACGTGTTTTCCACCTACGTCTACAGAAGAGGCATTCTCGGATTGGACTACTCTTTCGCGGCTGCCGTCGGGCTGTTCAATGCGGTGCTGGCGCTCGCGCTCGTAATCGCGACCAATTACATAAGTCGGAAAGTGAGCGAGAACAGCTTGTGGTAGGTGACCGAAGATGAGATACAGGCACAACCCGGGCTCGATGGCATTCGATGTTGCCAATCATCTTCTCTTTCTTCTCCTCATCGTTTCTTTCATATTTCCTTTCGTCTACATATTCTCGGTATCGATAAGCGGATACGCGGAGATCACGCTGAATGCCGTGAAGCTCTTTCCGAAAGGCGAGCTCCATCTGAACTCATATCGTATCCTCTTGATGGCAACCAATATCGGAATCGCTTACGTCAACAGCGTACTGTACGCGGTCTTCACCGTCATCCTGACTCTGCTTGTCACCAGCGCGGCTGCCTTTGCCCTCGAGCGCCAGTCGCTGCCGTTCAGAAAGGTCATACTCGTCTTCATCGTGCTGACCATGTTCGTTCCGACGAACATGATCCCGAGCTTCCTGGTCATAATGGGAATCGGGCTCTACAATACGAGATTGGCAATCATCCTCCCTGCATGCTTCAGCGCATGGTATATCTTCATCATGAGAGCGAACATCAGGTCGACGATAGGCACGGATCTGAGAGAAGCAGCCTACATGGACGGTGCGGGGGATCTGTATGTCTACCTGCGTATCGTCCTGCCTCTCATCAAACCCATTCTGGCGACGATCGGACTGTTTGCCGCCGTCGAAAGCTGGAACAACTACGCGGGCCCGCTGATCTACCTGACCGACGCCGCGAAGTTTCCGTTGCCGCTGATACTGCAGAGGATCCTCCTGGAGGGACGAGTGGGCAGATACACCGGGTCGTTCCAGAGCAACCTGCAGTCGGGTCCCTTGCGGGATATCTCTCTCGAAGGATGGGTGGGGCCGGGCTTCTTCAAGTCCTTCAAGTTTGCGGCGATCATTCTGACGATATGGCCCATCGTCGTGGTCTATCCGTTCATCCAGAAGTATTTCGTGAAAGGAGTCCTGGTGGGTTCGGTCAAGGATTGAGAATAGGCAGGATGACGGTTCACGCTGTGGCGATGCGCTGCACTTCCGCTTCGAGGAGAAAGATCCGGCTGCGCTCACCGGATTCGGCCGGCACCGGCTTCCAGCCGTAGGGTGTGCGATCGTACACCAGGTAGATGCGATTCGGTGAAACCTCGACGATCGCGGTATATGAAGTTGTCTGGCCCTTGGCGCTCGCCGGCTCGGGCCCCAGGATCCGATCCCTTTCGATGTGCAATGGTCTGTCAAGGGCGGTGTTGTGCCAATCCAATACGTCGATGGGGTGCCACTCGGCGGCTCTCTCATCGGTTGAGAGCCAGAGATAGATGCCCGGTCTCCCGGTAGACAGCACGAGCACGTCGTTGTGCAATCGACAGATCTGCGGCGCCACGCTCCACGCGGGAAGAACGTCGATTGCGGTCCAGCTACGGCCATCGTCTCTACTGTAGGTGCGAGTGAGCCACTGGTCCGGCTGCTTCTGGTGTTGCCCGACCCGCATGACGCTCATCAGGTCGCCGTTTGGAAGTCTGAGGAGACAGGGCTCGCCAAAACCCTCCAGGCCGTGTGGCGCATCGTCCGGGACGGCGACCGTAGACAGATACTGCCAGTGACGGCCCTCATCGCTGGAAGCCACGGCCACGACGGTCCACCGTTCGTCGCCACGGTATTTGAGACTCATCAAGCTCAGCCACGCACCGCCGTCGACGATCAGGATGTCGCTGAACCAGTTGATCGTGGTCCATGATGTCCGGCTCGAGAGTCTCCAACGATCCACCTCTCTGGGGAATCCCTCCACGACCACGCTCCAGGGCTCGACCGCATAGCGCCTGCCGCCCTGGTCGTAGCACCAGTGGTGCGCGAGGAAGCGCTGCCCCTGTGGCGACGGGCCTGGTCTCAGGAAGGACGACGCGCCGACGATGCGACCGTCGGGCAGACTGATTCTCGGCTCGCCGCCGCCGTTGTGAAATCCATTCACGTCGTAGGCGAAATCGAACGTGCGGCCTTCGTCGATGGACAGATGGACGGCCTGCGAATTGTGCTCGTTGTCGTGACGGTCTGCGTTCAGACTGTGGTTCAGCATGAGCTCGCCGGTAGAGAACTTCAGCAAGTCCGGGTACCAGCAACGGCCTCTGGGCGTCTCAGCCACGACGCGCGGCGTGCTCAGGATGACGCGCAGACCGCCTAGGGTGAGTTCCTGTTTTTCCATCGTGAATGTCCGCGATTCCGGATACCGACTGCGCGTGTCAAGCGATGTCAAAGCCTCTCTGCCGTGATGTGCCGTCCGTACTTTTGTCGAACCTTGCGTGGCATCCTGTTGCCCTGGACGTCAAACTCATCGTCCGCGTAGGCGCAGTACAACGTATCCGAACCCGTCACGGCAAACTCGATGTGAGCGTTGCCGTAGCAATTGGCCGCGACGACCGTATGCGACCAGGCAAGCCCGGAACCGGTGAGATCGAAACTGACGCGGTTATCGGGGCGACCGTAGGAACATGCCAATACCCCGTTGGGCATCTGGCGGATTTGGGGGGCATTGCCGGTGGGAGTGGTGCGCACCGGGTACGACCACGTGCGGCCGTCGTCCCATGAGCGGCACACCCACAGGGGACCGTCGTCGCTGCCTCCGTTGCGCAGCAGGGCCATGAGCGAGCCGTCATGCAGAGTCGTTACGCTCGGTTCGCAGAAACCCTCGTCGCCGAGCTCGGGAAGTGCGGCTATGGTGCTGTAGTAATGCCAGTTCAGCCCTCCATCTTCGCTCCGCAGCAGCCAGGAGCGGTACTTGAACTGCCTGGGCCACTCCTGGGGGTATTTCAGGTAGCCTCCGAACGCCCGATAGTCGAACCAGACGACGTCCTGCTTCAAGCTGCCGTACATCGGCACGATAAGGGTGCCGTCGGATAGTCCGACGATGTTGAGGCCCCTGATGCTGCCGGGGCCGATTTCCTGGTTTCCCTCGTCCACCAGGTTCGTGGCGTCTTCCATATGTATGGCGACATCCAGAACCTCGCGGGTGTGCCAGCCGTCCAGGCTCCGGCAGAGCCGCCCGCTGTAGAGACCGGGCCGGATCTCCCGGCAGTTGGTGGCCATCACCAGTGTGGCCGGATCCTGCTCCTCGGACCAAGTCGACGGGTCAGCCGGTGTGGATGACTCCCACGATCCGCCTGCACCTCCCTGAAGGTTTGGACAAGGCGTCCAGGTGTTGCCATCATCCGTGCTTCGATATTCGGAGCAGACAAGGGTACCGTCCGGGAAACGCCGCAGGCGAGCGGTCGCTCCGGTGCCGATCGGAATCGGATCGGAAACGGTGATGCGAAGCTGCCGCTCAGGAGCGAAGTTGCGCTTCGCGTAGTTCCGTACGGTCACCGGTCGGTTGTCGGGCATGACCATCCGTGCCAGGAACGCGCTCCGCACTTCTTTCCGTGAGTGGTAGAACCGGTGATCATCGCAGATCGTGTCATGGGCCAGCTTGACGAGCAGCAGGTTCCAACCTTCCTTCAGTCCGACGGCATATTCGTCCAGATCCCATTGAGGATACCGATGTGGACCGGCATATATGCCGACCTCCCGGCCGTTCAGGAAGAGCTTGTAGCGGCCCTCACAGCTCGCCCGCAGCGTCATCCGGCGCATCCCGCCAGGGGCATGTACGTATGCGGCGATGAAGTAGAACGAGTAGTCGTCCGGCAGAGCAGGCTGCCATGAGTCCTTCCGTGGCCAGCCTATCGCACTGTATCCCGCGTATCCGCCCATGCGCTGGCCGCAACGGGGGCAGCTCTTCGTTTCCATCTCCACCGTTTCGTCGCACCGCGGACAATGCGGCTCACGGGGGTTGCCGTCTCCGGTTTGCGACGGGTCCAGATTCACCCAGTACGGCATGAGCGTGTCATCCCGTGTGTATGCTTCGATGGGCAGGTGAGCGTAACCCGGAGGCAGGACCGCCTTGGGAAAGTCCGGGTGCCGCGGCAGGTACCATTCGTGCAGCAGCGCGCACGGCACGATCCTCTCGGGGTAGCGCCAGTGGGTCCGGAGACAATAGGTTTCCCATCGCATCCATGCGCCGTTCCTGACCATGTCGCGGGGATCGGACACCGGCTTGACGTCCGGCTTCAGGTTCGCCTCGTCCGGGACGGCCTCCTCGTTCAGAACGGTGTCCCAGTCTCCGGACTCCGCGGCGGCCCGCGTTCCAGGAGCCATGGGGAACGGTCCATGAACATACCATTGACGCAGGAAGTTCTTCGATTGAACATACCCGGATTCGTTCGGGTCTCCGGACGACAGGAAGTTCTCACAGAGAAACGCGTTCAATTCGGTAACCTTCCGCTCTCTTAACGTGACAGGGGTGCCCGATCACAGGATCGGACACCCCTGGAATGATGCGATGCCGCTATTGGACTAGTGCCGCATAGCGGTCGTAGGCGGCGGAATAGATCTCGATCACCTCTTCGACACCCAGCTTCTTCAGTTCGTTCACGTAGTCATTCCATTCGCTGAGGGGCCGTTGCCCCGTGACGAACTGGATGACGTTCTCACTCGCATAGGTCTCGATATCCGTCTGTAGCTGCTTGATACTGTCGAACTCATCGTCGGCGAACGTGAGAATCGGATGAGCCGGTCTGACCGTACCGCTGCCCTCCACATAGTCGATGTCCGCCTCCCACAAGTCCAGGGCGAGCAGGTTCCCTCCGGCCTGCTTTATCCTTGCCCGGTTGAAGAAGACGGCCCTGGTCTGGAGTGCGCCCCGGAAAACGACCATGCCCTGTTCCTGTGCCCAAGTGCCCGCGTCGACCCCTTCCGGGATATCGAGGTAGCGCACACCGTCATCCGTTCGTTCAGCCGTCTCTCCGATGTTCCCGAACATGGTCCACACGGAACCTTCTTCGGTGTATTGCCAATCGACAAAGGGCAGAATCCTGTCGACATGCTCGGTGTCGGCGCTTAGTTTCCAAATGCTCTCATTGACGTGGGTATAGTCGTCGGTGGTGTAGTAGCGGGTGCCATGGAATTTCGGAACGATGAACGAGATCCACCAACTGGACTCGTCTTCAGGAGTCCCGCCCAGCGATGTCTTCTGCCTGAATTGATCCACCGTGAAGAAGGCCTTGCCCGCTGCCATGTTCTCGCGCCACGGGTCCTCGTTCATGGTAAACCAATCAGGATGCATGAGGCCTTCGGCATAGTTCTTCGCCATGAATTCCACCATGAGACGGTAGGTCTCCTCCATGGGTCCGAATACGTACCTGTCTTCGAAACGATTCAGGTAGAAGCGGCGGTCGGTGCCGAAGATATAGAGATGCGAGCGCAGACCCCTGCGCGTCACCCAGGGATGGCTGTCGGGATGGTCGTTCTTGAACATCTTGAATATCTCATAGAGGTCATCGAAGGTCTCTATGTCCGTCCGCGGATCTATACCGTAGTCCCTCACCTTGGGTGATATCAGGGGTGCATAGAAGAAGTAAGGGAACTCCGAAACCCACGGCGTGACGTACTGATGTCCGTCATTGGCCGTCATGGCCGCGTCCCACTCCTTGTACTCCGTTCGCAAACGACTGATGTTCGGCATCATGTCGAATTTCGTATCGAGCGGAAACAGCACTCCTTGGGGTCCGTAGTCGAGAGCCTCCAGCCTCGACATGATCGAATTGCCATACATTATATCGGGAACCTGGCGCGATGCGATCAGGGTTTGCAGCATCTTCTTGTCGCCATTGATCGGTTCGATAGTGGCATTCATCCGTTTACCGATGTCCTGGATGATGTACATGTCCGCGGCCAGGGGGATTCGTACGGGGCCGACCATCAACTGGATGACGGGCTTCTCCTCTTCCGCCATTTCGGTGGAAGCACTCGCGAACAACGGGTGAGTGGTTGCCAGGAGCAACAAGAGGACGACGCCCAGACTCGATACGGCGTTTCTGCGCAGCGGTTGCTGCATAATTGTACCCTCCGGTCAAGGACCCTACCGCCGAGGTCCGGTGCTGTCAATAGGGGGAAGCAACAGTCTCCGTGGACTCAGCCGCGCACGGCGACGAAGAACGAGCGGAGGAAGGGGTAGAGGGTGATGCAGTCGGGGCGCGTGCCTGAGCCGCTCGCGGTACCGCATGATCGCGACGGACGCCATCGGCGCAATGAAGGAGGGCGCGCTGCTGGTCAACGTGGCGCGGGGCACTCTGGTGGACACCGCCGCCTTAGTGGCCGCGTTGCGGAGCCGCAAGCTCGCGGGGGCGGCCCTCGACGTGACCGATCCGGAGCCGATCGATCCCGGCCACCCACTCGTGGGGATGGAGAACGTGCTGATCACCTCTCACGTCGCGTCCGTCAGCGAGCCGTCCGGCCGCACGCTGCGCACGAGCGTCGCCAATTCCGTGGCCGCCGCGATCAGGGGCGAGAAGCTCCCGAACGTCGTCAACGGCGTGAGCGCCTGAAGGAGACCTGAACATGGCTGGCAATCTGTTCGACCTGACCAATCGCGTCGCCGTGGTGTCCGGCGCGGCCCGCGGGATGGGCCGCGCGATGTCGATCGGCTTCGCCGAGTACGGGGCCGATCTGCTGCTCGCTGACATCGACGCGGCGGGCATGGAGGACACGGCCGCGACGATCGAGGCGCTGGGCCGCAAGGTCGTTCCAGTGGTGTGCGACGTCTCGGACACGGATCAGCTCGACGCGCTCTACGCCACACTGGACCGGGAGTTCGGCCACATCGACGTCCTGGGCAACGTGGCCGGGGAGGGCGGCCACGGCGACCCCGCGGAGCTCACCCCCGCGGAGATTCAGGAATCCCTGCAGAATCTCCTGATCGGGCGCTTCCACTGCACCCACCACGCCGGCCGGCGCATGATCGCGGCCGGCAAGGGCAGCATCATCAACATCGTCTCGATCGCCGGCTTCACCGCGCTCGGCCGGCACCACATCCCCTACAGCATGGCGATGGGCGCGGTGGCGCAGATGACCCGCGAGCTGAGCTCGGAGTGGGCGTCGCTGGGCGTGCGCGTGAACGCCATCGTCTGCGCGCAGGTGGAGAACCAGGGCCTGCGGGACCGGATGGAGGCCGACCCCGTCCTGCGCAGCAACTTTCTGCGCGGCCTGCCCATCGGCCGCCTGGGCCGGCCGGAGGAGATAAAGGGCCTGGCGATCCTGCTCGCCTCCGACGCGTCGTCGTTCATGACCGGCGCGTTCGTCCCCCTTCGACGGCGGCAACCTCGCCAAGAACGCGGGCGGCTCGCATCCCGGCATGCCGCCGCTCGGCCCCTCGTAGCGCCGCGAATTTACACAGATACTTCGGGGCGAGGACACGTGCTGCTCAAGGACGTGGATCCTCGAGAACGTCGCAAGCGGCGAGCAGTTGCCGCCCGTACGCTTCAGCGGGGACCTTGACCCAATCCGATCGAATCACGAATGTGTATACGAGTAGGTGCAGGACTGTCAACGCCATGCTCACCCAGAGTGACGTTCCGACCGCTGGAATCGTCGTGGCGACGCCTCCCGTCCAGGACTCTGTTGCGAGAACCAAGACTACAACGATGGTTGCCGCATCCACGACTAATGCCCAAGGCTTGAGTGCCCATGTGTTTCTTCGAAATCCATAATTGATATTCTCCTGAAAGAGTATTCCGAACCGCACACGATCCCTAGTCTGAGTCAACAACCAAGCCGTAGCATCCTCATACCCGGCATCCGCATCGAGAGGGAATCTATCTTCATCTTCCGGAGATGCCAATTGCAGTCCCGGAACGGCACGAGCAAGGAATGCCCGGTACCTATCCTTAGTCGATCTCGTGAGCCGGGCATCGCGATGTCGGAGCATGGCCGTCGATGGCTTGCCGCCCCAGGACTGAAACAGCTTCTGCTCAAGTGCTTTCCCTCGATCCCGCCCGATCTGGGTCAGCAACGTTGACGCTCCTCCGTAGATCACGATCCCGCTGATAGCCGCCCATATTGTACGAAGCTCGGGAATCAGGAGTATACAAGCAACGAGAGCGGGAAGCACGCTCATCAGCGCCGGTTGTAACCTTGTCTTGCGGTTATACGGATTGAAATAGGATGACAGGAAGCTAAGCACTCAGCGACCTCCCTCCAGAAGAAATGAACAGAATCCACTTGGTGTGTGTATAACAAATACGGATGGAATCATACGCGCCAAGGATACCGCTCTCGCAGTCGCGAAATCAGTTGGAGATGGGCCGATCGCGGAGAGATGGCTGTGCCATGTCCCGAGGCAGTATAACGACCAGCCAACGGCCTCCGAGTAGCTCTGGATCTGCCGGCTCAATCCCTTTGTTCCCAGGACAAACTCCCCCGCGGAACGGATGCTGTCCTCGGGTGCATCTATAACATCTACGATGTGAACCGCTCGCGATGCCTCTATGACTCGTCCCATGAGGACGCCTCCGGTTTCGACGGTGCGTACGCGTGCTGTTTCGCTCTCGATCTTCGATACTGCGCGTTGATGGATATGCACGGTCCAGGGTATGCCATCAAACTTGGATGCAACAACAACTGCCGGTGGTACTTGCTCGACATGCCACCTCAGACCCATGCCACCGTCGGACAGCCGTGCGATGAGAATCTCGCCGCCCTCATTCGGAAGTTCGCCGCGTTGCTTCGTCAAGATGAACTCGGCCATACCGGCTGCGAAAAGCGAAAGACGCCCGTCGGACATGGCCATCGTCAAGGAACCGCACCCTTGCCCGATGTTCTGCCGAGATACGGTGCTGTCTCCATCGAAGACGAGCCGCGCCAAGGTATCGTCCTTTAGCTGGAGAGCGTAGAATTCCGCAATCAAGTTGGAGGTGTTCGGATTCCGATCAGGACCTTCAACGGTGACGATCCCGACTTGCCCGCCAGCGAACAAGGACGTTTCGATGATGCGGGTGGAGATCAGAACGGATGCTGTAAGAGCTTCGCGTACGGTGACGGACGCTGTCGCGTTGACCACAGCCCAAGTTCGCTTTGGGCACACACGAGTTGCGTCGGCTTCGGATGTCAGCACGTCGACAGCATCTGCGACTATGGGCGTTGCTTCCTGGCCGAAGCCGCGTAGTGCGTCGCACAGGAGCGTCGCCTTGTTGTTCATCCACAGAATCTGCATGTCTCCTGTCGCCGGGATGAGTGCGTGACGCGCCGCGTTGTGTGGTGTCATCGCCGACTTGTCGAGGACGACCTCGGGGGCATTGCCTGCGCGCGCAAGGTGGATAGCCAGCTTCGATCCCAGGCTCCCTGCGCCAAGGAGGGCCCAGCGCGGACGTTTGGTGGCAGAGTCGTTGCCCGCCATTTGAACGAGCAGCCGTCGAGTTATCGCATGGTGATGAGCGGCTGGTCGAACGTGTTCCGCTTCGCCAAGGGCAAACACGTCGGGTGAGCGGATGCTCGTAACATATGGGCACAGTTCAGTTGAGGTGTCGCTTCCGATAATGTGGAACGGCCGCTGGGCTAGGAGGATCACCGCCAGTGGGAAGGGTCCCGCACGCGGGTACGCCGATAGGCACGTCTGAAGCCAACTGAGGCCGCTGTTCAATCCGGCGCCACAGCCGTAGAGTTGAGCACGTTCTCGGAGCTCACTCAGATCCGTGACTGTCTCAGGCAAATAGGTGTCGCTTATGGGCAGATCCTCGGAAGAGTGCTGCCTGACCGGCCAGACTACAAGCGCGAGCGATCTACCGCGGCGGAGCTGTTGGGCGTTGCCTATCGGCGTCTCCCCGAATACATCGGGCACGGCGCTTGGATCCAGATGGACGGTCTGGTCCCGTATCATTCCATGGAGAAACACCGGATGATTGACTCCTGTCAGATACAGAAACGGAAAGAACCTGTATCCCCCAGGCCGGCTCAAGAGTCGGCGGAGACGATCTGCATCTGCGACGATGTAGTCTTGGAAGGAATCTCGACGAACAGGTTCCCAACCTTGGCCAGGATCGATGAGAGTGCCGAGAGCCGCGCGTTCGAGCCACTCGGAGGTTTGGTTGACGATCGCTTGCAGCCCCTCCTGGTGGAGCAACTCGGTCAACCTGCCTTCGTAGATGCATGGAACGGGGCGCTGGTCGGCAAGCCAAGGCTGCATATGCGCAAGGTCGCGGCTGAAGTCGGGGCGAAGCGATACTTTAGGTGCAGCCAAGGGAAAGCCGCTCGGGAAGTCGAACCGCACGACCTCCTTCGCTTGGACGCCCGATGGACTCTCGCCACGCCGTTGCCATTCGCTCGGCAGGCTGACGTCGAAGGTCACGTCAACGGCGGCAGTCTGGGTCGCTTCATCGACGACGGGAACCCCAACCCTGGACACCGAGGGATGTGCGGACATCAGGATGAGTGAGCGTCGGACTGCGCGTGCAGCTTCGTCGCGGACCACCCTTGACCTATCCGTGCGGCAGTGGTTGTCGGCCTATTCTGCCGGGACCGCGGGTGGTGGACACCCTCATGGATGATGTCCGCAACCGAGTCCCATTCGCTCCGATTTCGAACTCCATCATGTCGGGTGATCGCTCCGACGGATGCTCGCCGACACACCGAAATTCCCCTTTCGCAAGGCGGACGATGCTCTCGTACTCGCGCTTGGCGCGGATGCAGGGCGGATCGTTGTCGTCGTCCTTGATGGGATTGCTGCTGGCCACGATCGTCGCTCCATCTCGGACCTGAGAGAGTGCGTTACGTGCGGCCGTGCAAACCCTGGCAGCCTCACCCTCCTCACTCCAACTGTCATACGACAGGCTGTGCCATGAGCAGTGATGAGGCGCCTGGAGCAGGTCGTAAGACAGCCAGGAAGGATGCCACGAGTGGCGCTTCCAGAGGCGTTCCCAAATCGCGACCTCCGCATCCCCTCCAGTGAGGAATCGGCACTTGTCGGCGACTTTGCCACCTGCCAACGAGAACCGCAGGATCGTGCTGGAGTTGTTCTTCGTCAGCGCTTCCTCGTCATCATCGTCGGTCGTCGGGAGCGGTCCGAGCAGTCGGGCCGTCATCGACGGGTCTTCCTTGCCGTTGACGCGCGAGAACTCCTGGTCGATCTGGATGAGGATTGACAGGAGATCGTCCGTCTTGCCGTTCTCGTCCTCGCCGAGGATGAGAATGCGATCGCCGTCTCCACAGACCCCGTAGGCGTCGCGGAACCGCTTGACCCGGCGGCGCGCCTCGGCGTTGAACGCCTTGGCATCTTCGCAGAGGGTGTGGTTTCGCGACGCGCGCCGAAACACCATTGGCGACGACCAGACCTCGCGGATGAAGATCTTGTCTGCGCTCTTGGACCACTCTTGGGGCGATCCGAGGTGGAAGTGCTCGCGGAGTCCGGCACAGTGATCCTGGTCAGGATGACTGACGAGCAACGCGTCGACGTAGAGCCGTCCCGCAGCGTCGCGGCCAAGACGCTCACGGAGCATCTTTGCGACGTCAGGCGTATCGTCGTCCGGGTCGTCCGCGGCCGAACGGATGTTGAGGTCGATTAGCAGCTTGAGACCCGATTCTGTGGCAACGAGCGTCATGTCCCCGTTGCCGACTGGGAAGAACGAGATGGTAGCATCCATCGCAAAATTCTCCTTTTGACTAATTTCGTAGATATGATACCATGTGGATCTGATATGGTCAAGAGGGAGGAGGCAAAATGGCGAACGGGGCGTCCATCGCTGCGAATGTCGCCCGGCTGCGGCTCGATCGGCGGCTGACCCAGGCACAACTGGCTGAGAAGGCCAAGCTGTCGCGGGTGGCTCTCGGCAAGATCGAGCGTGGAGCGGTGATCCCGCGCGCAAGGACCATCGACGCTCTGGCCAAGGCGCTGGCCGCTCCGGTCGGCGAGCTAGTCACACCGGTTCGGCCACTTGAGAGTGTGCGGTTCCGCGCCGGGGCGCGAGTGCATGCGCGTGAGCAGATCTTGGCGGAGGTTTCGAGCTGGTTGTTCGCCTACGCCAGCCTGGAGGATAAGCTCGGGGATCGGCGTCCGTTCCGGTTCGAACAGCCGTCCGACGACACCAGGGATCCTTTGGAGACCGCGCAGGCTGCGCGCCAGGCGGTCGGCCTGGGCAACGATCAGCCGGTCCGCGACATCTGCGGGCTGCTTGAAGAGAATGGAGTGAAGCTCCTGTTGCTGGGCAAGAAACGGGATTCGTTCTTCGGGTTGAGCGTCGGAGCACGCGACGGGGGACCGGCCGTGGTCGTCAACACCTGGGAGCGGATTTCTGTGGAGCGGTGGATCTTCACTGCTGCCCACGAGCTTGGCCACCTGCTGCTGCACCCGTCCGAGTACCGCCGAGACGAAACCGATCTCCCGACCCAGGCGGAACGTGAAGCCGACGCCTTCGCCAGTGAGTTCCTGATGCCGGAGCATGCGTTCACGACTGAATGGGACGAGACCCGCGGACACTCGCTCCTTGTGCGTGTCCTCAAGGTCAAGCGGATCTTCGGCGTGAGCTACAAGACCGTGCTCTATCGGCTGGTCGAGTCGGACCGCGAGTCGGCCGGCGTGTGGGGTGCGTTTCAAGGCCAGCATTGTGCGCACTTCGGCAAGACGCTGCGTAGAACCGAGGAGCCGGCCGCGCTCCGGAAGAGCGAGTTCGCATGGACTTGGAGCCGCTCGGGAGAACCTGCGAGCCTCTCCGAGCTCGACTTCGTTGAGGACCGCCTGTCCCGCCTTGTGCGACGAGCGATCGAGGAAGAGCACATCTCGCTCGGTCGGGCCGCCGAGATTCTGAGACTCACCCGTGACGAGATGAGGACCCGGGCACGTGAGTGGTCGAGCTAGCAGCGATGGATGCCGTACCGACGGCTCTTCTCGCCGACGCGGACGTCCTCATCGACTACCGCGACTCCGATTTGGCGATCCTCGACCTCGTGTGCCAGCACGTGGGGAAGGTGATCGTCTTGCCCACGGTCCTCGACGAGGTGCATGGCGTGACGACCGCGGACTGTATACGACTCGGCATCAAGATCGTCGAAGTCGATACAGCGCTGATGCTCGAAGCCACGCAGATCGAGTCGAGCGTGTCATTCAACGACCGCCTCTGCTTGGTTGTGTGCCGGGCGAAGGGTTGGACGTGCGTTACCAACGACGGAGCACTGCGCAAGTTGTGCAGACGCCACGGCGTCGACACCGTATTCGGCCTTGGCCTCATGGTCCATCTGGTCGCCGCTGGCGTCCTTACGCGGCGGCGAGCGATGGCGGTCGCGCGCCGGATTCAGGCGTCGAACCCATCGCACGTCAACGACCGCGTGATTCGGCGCTTCGTCAGGGGACTGAACAGTGCGGTTCAGCGATAGAGTGTAGGCGCGGCAACGAAGAATCGGCGGCGGAGGGGGTAGAGTGTGATGCCGTCGGGCGGCCGGGGGTACGCGTGCCTGAGCCGCCCGCGGTACCGGTTCCAGTAAGTAAGGTGAACGGTCCGCATCGCCGAGGCGGGCCAGGATCGGCAGGCTGGTTGCCGCGACCATTGCAGCGTAGCGTCCGTGCCGGTGCCGCCGACGAGCGTCTCGCGCATGAGGCGGCGGCGAGGGCAGGCTCATCGGGGCCTGCACCTTCAGGCTGCCGCCCGATGGCAGCGGCGACCAAGCGGGTAATCAGCGAGAGCGGTGGTTGAGCGGTGAATGAACGAGTTGGAGAAGAGCAGCGATGGCGTCTCGTCCGGCCGCCAACCGCCAAGGCCACCCTGATGCCAGCGCATCCGCGACGGGGTAGCTCACGCCTACTCGAGCAGCCGAGTGGTCGAT
Source organism: Spirochaetia bacterium (assembly GCA_965208175.1). Lineage (GTDB taxonomy): Bacteria > Spirochaetota > Spirochaetia > SZUA-6 > Bin103 > CATQHW01. The sequence goes on from CBDBOG010000004.1 coordinate 1,373,931, forward strand.
CCCGACGACGTCCGCCGGGCAGCATGCGGGCGACGTTGCCAGTGCCGCATCCGAGGTCGTAGATGCCCTGCGGGACCGGATGGAGGCCGACCCCGTCCTGCGCAGGAACTCCTGTGCGGGCCTGCCCATCGGCCCTCTGGGCCGCCCGAAAGAGATCAGAGGGCCTGACGGTCCTGCTCGCATGAACGCCTCCTCGTTCATGACCGGCGCGTTCGCCCCCGTGGACGGCGGCAATCTCGCTACGCAACGCGCAGCTCGTACCCGGCATGCAGCCGCTCGGGCCGTCGTGGTCTGATATGCTCGTCCTGAACGGACGAAGTTGATGGAGAAGAATCAGTCGAGGTGGAAGAAAGAGACACTGAAGATCCGCCTGCCGGCCGAGCTGACGACCAGCGGAAAGGAGGAGACAGTCGAGACTTCGTTCCGATGGAGAGCGCAGCCCACGAGACCGGCGAGTACCCGAGAGCGGAACAAGCAAGAGATCGCCTACGCCCGCAGTTACCTGGACCGCGTGGCGATCAGGCTTGACGGCGGCAAGGCATTCTCGGAACGTGACTTTCTGGACATCGAACGGGGCCTAATCAGCGCGCTGCGTGCGTGGTGTTGGACGAATCTACGCTCCAAGAACGCAAGAACCGACAACGACAGCATCTATCTAGCTTTCATGGAGAAGGGTCCTGACGACCTGCTGCTGTTGGGGGCGGAGGCGCTGACAGCAATGCGCCGACTTGGAGTGGGCGAGAGCTCACCGGCGGATGCCCTGATGGCTGTGCGGGCTTTCGTGGAGCCACTGCTGCAAGCGGCATCTCATCCGCCGCGCAACCGTCGCCGGTTCCCGGCGCATCTGACATCCTTCCGTCCGGTTCGACGGCCTCGCGTCAGGCCGGGAAGCTGGATCGATACGGGTCGCTACCGTCCGGCGCAGGTTCTGGAAGTGATGCCCGAACCGCCGCACACGATGAAGCTGTCTTACGGGGACGAGATCGACGAGGATTTCCGACCTCACATCACCGAGTGGAAGACGGTTCGGAAACCGACGCGTGTTCCCTCGCTCAAAGACGTGTTTTCTCCCGGAGACTGGATTCGTCACTCCTACTCTGGGTATGGACGAGTGCTTGCCGTGCGCAACTCGAAGATGGATGTCGACTATCGTGGGGAAAAGGAGACGCTGGTGCCCGATGTGAACTTGTCGAAGATACAGAAGGTGGACGGTCCGGAGCCCGACGATCCGCGGCCGTCTACCGAGAGGTTTCTGCCGGGGACATGGATCGAGCAGGACGTACTCGGCAAGGGAGTCGTTCTGAACATTGAGGATGATGTCGCCGTCCTCGGAGAAAAGCGTACCACTTCTGTATTGAACGTGTTCTTCGTCTACCGCGGCGTCATCGGCATCAGCGCGGACGATGAAGGCCCGTCCATCCGGACGCTGGAGAGAGAACCCCTGGATCTGACCCAGGTCGCTGCGCTCAAGAACGGTCTTATGGATCTTTCCCCTTGAACCTGAGTCAAGCAGGTCAGACTCATCGGTCAGATGCCCGTCCCGTGCGCAGCCCCTGTCCGTACAGATACCTTGGAACCGAATGACGGCCCGGGAGTACCGACTGTTGATCTGCACTACGCAAAGTGGGTAAAGGTCGAGTGAATGCCACCTAAGAAGAACGCGGGAACCACCAGCAAGCGTGCCTCGGGCGCCGCTTTCGCTTCGATCAAGTATGCCGCGAAGCGGAAGAACATCCCCCCTGCGGGCCTCGAAGCGCAGGGCGAGGTTCGGGAGACGGCAACGGTGCGCCACTACTACAGTCCGCATCTGCCGCCGGTGCTGCGCTCGGCGCCCGACACGGCGGCGGCCGATGCCCTGCCTGAGTTGCTGCGTGACGCGACGCGCCGACCGCTGTCGGAATCGGAGGCCGGGGAGTTGGCTAAGGCGTTGCGCCGCCATGAGCCGTGGTTGGAGTGGAGCGGCAAGCGGGAACGTCCTTGGTTCGCGGTCGATCCCGTAGCGCTGCATATGCACGAGCGGGTTTCCACCCAGGCGATCCTCCGGGTGCTGGCACGACAGGACGTGCAGCGCGACCTGTTCGCGGACCCGCAACTCGACTACGCCAGGGCCGTGCAATTCTACCAGCACGACGTGGACTGGGCCAACCGTATGATCCTCGGCGACTCGCTGCAGGTGATGGCCAGCCTGGCCCAGCGCGAGGATCTCGCCGGCAAGGTGCAGATGATCTACGTCGACCCGCCCTACGGGATCAAATTCGCGTCGAACTTCCAGCCTCAACTCGGCCAGCGCGACGTGCGCGACCGTCAGCAGGATCTCACCCGAGAGCCGGAGATGGTCAAGGCGTACCGCGACACCTGGACGCTGGGAGTCCACTCCTACTTGGCATACCTGCGCGATCGCTTGACGATGGCTCGCGAGTTGCTAGCCGACACCGGGAGCATCTTCGTGCAGATCAGCGACGAGAACGTGCACCGCGTCCGCTGCATCATGGACGAGGTGTTCGGACAAGAGAACATCGTCGTCACCATCGTGTTCAAGAAGAAGGGCGCGACTACTCCTACGGCCACGGTGAATGACTACCTGCTCTGGTACGCTAAGCATCGACCCAATACAAAGATTATCCCATTGATCGAAGAGCGTTCGGAACCAGAGGACGACCCGAAGTTCAATACTCTGATCTCGCCTTCAGGAGAACATCGTCGTGTTGCTGGCATCGATGAAGCGTCGTTGTCTCGGCTTCAGACCCAGGGAGCACGTTGGGCGAGAGTTAACTTTCCGATAGTTAGCCAGCAGTGGCAGGAGTCGCGGAGCGTTGACTACATGTTTCAGGGCCGAGTCAAGAGCTGTGGCGCAAATCGCCATTGGAGTTTCGAAGTCCCGAGCGGACTTAACCGGCTCGCAGAGTCCCACCGTCTGTTCGACGCTGGCGGGGCTTCTCTCGGCGGCGTAGTCTACTGGACAGACCGGGGCAGCACGCCGATTTCCAACGTCTGGGTAGACACCAAAGGCGAAGAAGACCCCGTATATGCCGTCCAGACGGCATGGAAAGTCGTTCAACGCTGCATGCTGATGACCACCGATCCCGGCGATCTGGTACTCGACCCCACCTGCGGTAGCGGCACCACCGCGTATGTCGCCGAGCAGTGGGGGCGGCGCTGGATCACTATCGACACGAGCCGGGTGGCGCTCACCCTTGCGAAGCATCGGCTAATGACCGCAAGGTTCGACTACTACCGACTCCGGGAACTGAACGCGGAGGACGTGGCGCGCAACCCGGGCGGGACCTGGATCGAGGGAGTCGACGGCGAGGGGAAACCCAGTGGCGGGAGGCTGACGTTCGATTGCCGGACGGTGCCGCACATTACGCTCAGGAGCATCGCGCGCAACACGTCGCTCGATCCGATCTTCGCCCGGCACGAATTGATCCTCACCCCGGCATATTCGCGCAGGAGTGGAGAAAAAGTAGGCGCGTCCGCCGATTTGCAGTAGAGTCAAGGTGTTACAAACAACACCACCACAAAGGACGGGACACGCCGTGGGTGAGACTCTACCGATCTTTTCGACGACCTTCAACGGCTCGGTGCAGGTCGAAGCGCGGGCGGACCATCTCAGCGCCGACAGCGGCGCGCTGCTGCTGCGTGAGATCATGGAGCGCACCGGCATCGTCGACTGGATGGACGAGCGGCTGCTGGATCCGCGCAATCCGCTGCTGATCACCTATCCGCTGGCCGACCTGCTGCGGACCAGCCTGTTGCTGCTCGGCCAGGGCTGGCGCGACCAGGACGACGCGGACCGGCTGCGGCACGACCCGAGCTTGCGGGTGGCCAACGACACGCGCCGCGGCGTCGCCGCGCTGGAAGCCGACAGCGTGCTGCCCTCGCAGCCGACGCTGTCGCGGTTGGTGGGCCTGTTGAGCGCGCCGACCAACCAGGAGGTCGTACGCGAGGGGATCATCGAGCTGGCGGTGCGCCGGCTGTGGAAGGACAACGGGGACCGGCGGCGCAAGCGGTTGATGATCGACGTGGACGGCCTGCCGTTCGAAGTGCACGGGCAGCAGGCCGGCAGCCAGTACAACGGCTACTACGGGCAGCGGATGTTTCATGCGCTCATCGCCAGTTGCGCCGAGAGCGGCGACCTGCTGGACGGCACGCTGCGGCCGGGCGCGGTGGGGTCGGCCGACGGGGCGCTTGAGTTCATCCGGCCGGTGGTCGAGCGCGTGCGGCGAGTGTGTGAGTCGGTGCTGGTGCGCATGGACGCCGGCTTTCCCGACGGCGAGACACTCAAGGGCCTTGAGTCGGCGCGCATCGACTACGTGGCGCGTATCCGCAACAACGCGGTGCTGGACCGCATGGCCGAGCCGTACCTGCGCCGGCCGCCTGGGCGTCCGCCGCGCGAGGGGCGGGTGTGGTGCCACGAGATGCGCTACCAGGCCGATTCCTGGGCGCACCCGCGGCGGGTGGTGCTGGTGGTGTTGGAGCGGCCCGGAGAGTTGTTCCTCGACTACTTCTGGCTGATCACCAACCTCAAGCGCCACCGCTACAGCGGCGCACGACTGCTGGGGCTGTACCGCATGCGGGGCAAGGCCGAAGGGCACATGGGAGAGTTCATGGACGTGCTGGCGCCGGCGCTGTCGTCGTCGGCGCGTGCGAAGAGCCACTACCGGGGCCGCCTCCTGGAGGCGGTCACCGAGCCGCAAGAAGCAGGCGTGCGGGCGCAGAACGAGACGCTGTTGCTGCTGAACCTGCTGGCCTACGAGGTGCTGCACGCCGGGCGGTGCGTGATGCAGCGGGCCACCGGCGTCGGCTGGAGTCTGCGCCGGTTGCGTGAGCGGGTGCTGCGGGTGGCCAGCCGCGTGGTCCGCCACGGGCGCAGGCTGACGTTCGTCATCGCCCAGGACGCCGCCCCCGATTGGCAGCGTCTGTGGGGCAAGCTTGCGGCGCTCGACTGGGCGCCAAGCTGAGGCTCAGGGGCCACTCCGATCGGTTCGCGGGCGTTCTGCTACGGGCCGTACCATGTCCGGCCCATTCGCTCGGCAGCCCGCGAATCGCCACGCGCGGCCGAATCAGGGCCCGCAGATCGCTGACCCAGCGTCTCGTCCGATCACGAGCGTCAACCGAGGTCCGCGCTCTCACCGATCCGCCCCGCGAACCCGTCTCGAATCCTCAATTCAGCCAACTTTCGGGCTGGAGCGCGAATAACCCGGGCTCACTGACGCGCTCGGCGCGCTGAACCGCCTGGTTGCCAACGTCACCGCCGAACTCAAGCAGAAACTGGTCCAGAAGCTGATCAGCAAGCATCGCCGCGACGGCGCTGCGGCGGTCTCCGACGCGGACGTGCGCCGCTGGCTCCTGCCAGATACGCCGCCCGATTGGATCAGTGCCGTCGCCGCTCGCAGGCCGCTCAAGGCGGTCACGGCTCGCCAAGCTGAGACCTACCGCGAGAAGATTCCGCAGCGGGAGTGGCGGGAGTGGGAGGCTCCGTTCGACGCGGACCCCGACTGGCCGCAACCTCTCCAGGAGGCGCTGGGCACCTATCGCGCCGCGTGGCGCGCGAAGATGGAGGAGGTGAACGCCTGCATCGCCGCCAACGCCGACATGGAGGAACTGGTCGACAAGCCGGAGATCGTCAAGGACACCGTGCGGGTCGCCGGGCCGTTCAGCATGGAAGGCGTGATCGCGGTGGAGGAGGGACCGGACTCGCCCATCGGCGGCGCGCCGGAGGAGCTCGACACGTTCCCCGAGGAGGAAACCGCGGACGTGACGGTCGCCAACGCAGAGGCGCATCTCGACAAGATCCTCCGCTTGCTCAAGGCGAGCGGCGTCGACTTCGCGGGCAACCGGAACCTCAAGTTTCGCCGGCTGGAGCCCACTTCCGGCGTGGCGCTGGTCCACGCCGAGGGTGAGTGGCTGAACGGCTCCGACCAGTCCGGCACGGTGGCCGTGAGCATCGGTCCCGAGGCCGGCAACATTACGGCGATACAGGTCGAGGAGGTGATTCGCCATGCGAACCGCGCGGGCTACGACGACGTGGTGTTCGCGGGCTTCGGGTTCGACGCCGCAGCGCAGGATGCGATCCAGAACGCTTCTCACCCGAAACTGCGTCTGCACATGGCGCTCATCAATCCCGACGCGGCAATGGGTGATCTGCTGCAGACCCAGCCGGGCAGCCAGATCTTCACCGTGTTCAGCGCTCCGCGCGTAGTCGGCCCGAAGCGGCTTGACGATGGCGAATACGTGGTTGAGGTCGAAGGCATGGATGTCTACGATCCGGTGAGCAACGCCATCTACCCGACCGATCGGCAACGAATCGCAGCTTGGTTCCTCGACACGGACTACGACGGTCGCACGTTCTGCATCTGTCAGGCGTTCTTTCCCGACAAGAGCAAGTGGAACAAGCTGGCGCGTGCGCTCGGCGGCAAGGGGCTGATCGAGCCAGGCGCGTTCGATGCCCTCAGCGGATTCCTCAGCCTGCCCTTTCCGCGCCCGGCCCACCATGCCACGGGCCAGTCGTGGCGCATCGCTGTCAAGCTTCCCCACCGGCCGGGTCGGACCGGCGTTGGCATGGGAGAAACACGGACGCGGGCGTAGACTGGGACGAGTAATCTTGAGGGGGCGCGAAGTAGGCCGGCGCGTCACTGGAGTAGCGCCCTGCGGGGCGAACCCGTTGTCAAGCTTGGTCCCGAGGCCCGTGGCGTTGTCATTGGTGAGGGTCTGCATGCGGCGCAGTCGACGTGCTGATCCATCCCGGTAAGGAGAATGCTCAGTTTGTTCACGCCTCGGCCGCTCCGCTCATCCACAGGAGAGACTGATGGCACGACGCAACCGCAGAGGCAAACGGAGCGGCAAAGGCAATCGCTCGGCGCGACCGCAGCAGGTGCACCCCAACGCGGCAGGCTTGGACGTGGGCGCCACCGAGGTGTACGCGGCGGTGCTCGCCGAGCGCGACGAGCAGCCGATCCGATCGTTTGCGACCTTCACCCGCGATCTGCATGAGTTGGCCGATTGGCTGAGCGCCTGCGAGGTAGACACGGTGGCCATGGAGTCCACCGGCGTGTACTGGATCCCCGTGCACCAGATCCTGGAAGCACGCGGCTTCGAGGTGGTGCTGGTCAACGCCCGCCACGTGCGCTCGGTGCCCGGCCGCAAGAGCGACGTGTCCGACTGCGAGTGGCTGCGCTACCTGCACTCGGTCGGCTTGCTGCGCGGCTCGTTCCGACCGGCTGACGAAGTGTGCGCGGTGCGCTCCCTGTTGCGCCATCGCGACGGCCTGGTCAAGACCGCCGCACGCAGCGTGCTGCATATGCAGAAGGCGTTCGATCAGATGAACATCCATGTGCATCACGCGATCTCCGATCTCACCGGGTACACGGGCTTGGCCATCACCGACGCCATCCTGGCCGGAGAGCGCGACCCGTCGCGCTTGGCGGCGCTGGCCCACCCGCGGATCAGAGCCAGCCGCCACACGTTGATCAAGGCGCTGGAGGGCGATTGGCGATCCGAACATCTGTTCACGCTCCGGCACGCACGCCAGACCTACGCTCACTACCAACAGCTTGTCAGCGAGTGTGACCAGGAGATCGAGGCTCGCATCCGCGCCTTTGAGCAGACGCACGAACCGCCGGCCGCGACCTCCATGGACCCCCAATCCCCGCAGGCGCCCTCGGAGCCGCCTGAGCCGACGGCGCAATCGTTCAACGTGCCCGCCCACCTCACACGGCTGTTCGGCACCGACCTGACCCTCATTCCCGGCATCGGCCCCACCACCGCGCTGGTCCTGTTCAGCGAGCTCGGCCCTGATCTGTCGCGGTTCCCGACCGCCTCGCAGTTCGCGTCCTGGCTGAACCTGTGTCCGCAGACCAAGATCACCGGCGGCAAGGTGATCAGCTCTCACACCGGTCCCGGCGTCAACCGCGCGGCGCAGGCGCTGCGCATGGCAGCCCAGACGCTCTACCGCAGCCACTCGGCGCTCGGAGAGTTCTTTCGCCGCAAACGTGCGCGCGTCGGCACACCGCAGGCGATCACCGACACCGCCCACAAGATGGCGCGCATCATCCACCACCTCGTGACCCGCCACGAACTCTACGATGACCGTATTCTGTTCGGCCAACAGCACCAGGACCGAAAACGCCATGAGCGCCGACTTCGCAATCAGGCGCGCGCACTCGGCTTCAACTTGGTCCCGGAGACTGCCTGATTCTGCTTGTTTCTAAGGAGGTGATCGATCCCCGCGGCAACGAAGGCCTCCGCGTACTAACCGAGGACGCGTCGACGTGATCGACCGCATCATCATCGAGAACTTCAAGAGTCTGCGCAAGGTCGATCTGTCTCTAGGGAGCCTGAACCTCTTCATCGGCACGAACGCCAGCGGGAAGTCGAATTTCCTCGATGCACTCCGCATTCTGCAAGGAATCGGCAACGGTTTTACTATAAGCGAGGTTCTTGACGGCAAGCCCCGGAGTGCCACCGCCGAGGTTTGGGAAGGCATCCGGGGAGGTAGCTCCAATGCCAGCTACTACGGGACAGATGTAGTGACCATTGCCGTGTTCGGGACCTCGGACGACAGATTCACGGACAGTTGGGAGTATCTGGTTTCCTTTTCGCCGGCGAAAGGACGGGTGATTCGGGAGCGGTTCCAGGTTGGAGAGGTTCAGTACAACGCTCCCGTTGGCACACCCGGAGTTCGAGAGCGAGCGATCCGTCGTTTGGCAGGTTGCCAACCCTCCGTCTGGATTCGTAGTCCTTGGCGCGACACGTTTGGGAGAGGGGAGTTTGTACTCTGCTACCGCCGATCGTGCGATCAAGGTAGTCAGCCTGCTGTCGAATATCCAACGATGCGATCCGGTGCCGGCCATGCTTCAAGAGTACTCGCGGGTCCCTCATGTGCGGAGAATTGGTGAGCACGGGGAGAACTTCGCCGCACTGATTCGGGCGATCTGCCTGGACAAGAGGACGAAAGGTGCTTACCTGTCGTGGCTTCAGGAGCTTCGGCCGGAAGAGGTGGAAGATGTGGGAACATTGGAGGGCGTGGAAGGCGATACGCTGTTCATGTTGCGGGAAAACGGGAGGAAGTTCTCCGCGCGCGCTCTGAGCGAAGGGACCTTACGCTTTGCTGCGATCACGGCAGCTTTCTTTCAGCCGGACATGCCGGGGATCATGACGATTGAGGAGATCGAGAGTGGCATCCATCCAAGCCGTCTGAGACTGCTCGTAGAGCTGCTCCGCAGTCGCACCGGACACGGCGAGACACAGATTTTCGCCACGACGCACTCACCCGCGACACTCGCCTGGCTCCAGGAGGCCGACTATCAGACCACGTTCGTGTGCAAGCGAGACGACGAGACCGGCGAGTCCACGATCCGCCCGTTGACCGAAGTACCGCACTTCAAGGAGGTCGCGGAGAAGTGTCCTCCCTCGGAATTGTTCGCTGAAGGTTGGCTGGAAGCCGCATTGTGAGAGTGCTCGTCATTCCGGAAGATCAGACCTACAACGGCTACATCCTGAAACCCTTGGTAAAGGAGATCGTTGCGGACGCAGGAAGACCATCCGTCAAGGTGACGACTCCTGGGCAGCCACGGATTCGGGGATACCCCCACGCGATGACGGTGATTCGGGAGCAGCTTCCCGTTCTCTACGGGTTCTATGATCTGTGGTTCTTCTTTCCCGACGCGGACCGCGCTACCGACGACGCGATGCGGAGGCTGGAGTGTGATCTTGGGAAACGAGGGATTCGTCTGATCTGTTGTCCCGCGCAGCCGGAGGTGGAGATGTACGCGTGCGCGGCTTTCCGAAAGGCGATACGCGGGACGTGGGATGAAGCTCGCACGAATCCCCGAATGAAGGAGGAGGTCTTCCAACCGCTTCTTGAAGCCTACGGTGATCCGCTCCGGGCGAGCGGAGGCCGGGACATCATGATCGGAGAGTCGCTGAGGAATCTTCCGCTCCTGTATCGCCTGTGCCCCGAACTGAAGGAACTGCGCGACCGTATCGCGACGTTTCTCATGGATCGATGAGCATGGCAGATACGCAACTCCCCCTGCAGCCGGTCGAAGAGCCGATCATCTGTTCCCCCTATACGGAACCGGATGCTCACTGGTATTACGACGTTCGCACCGGAGTGCCGGTCAAGCAGCCGGGGCGTCGGGATGCCGGCTACTGGTTCAAGACCGAGCGTGCGGGCAGAGCCCAGCTCTCGTTGCTGACCGAGGAGGAGCACGACGACTTGCCACTGGTGAACGAGTTGCGCGACGACGTGCGCCGATGGCGGGACGCCGGCTGGCCCGGTGTTTCTCAGACCACCAGGCGTCTGCTCCGCCACTGGTCGCGGGAAGACCGCTCTCGGAGGCTGTTCTTCTGCCAACTGGAAGCGGCGGAGACGCTGATCTATCTGCGTGAGCTGCTGGCGCGGGGCAGGAAGCCGCGCTGGACTCCGAAGCTCGCGGTTGGCGAGTTCGAGCAACTCTGCCAGGGGCGCAATCCGCGCCCGGAGACGTGGACCGCGAAGGTTGCGCAGCCTCCCAAGCTCGCAGACGTGCCGCACCAAGCCGACCGCCGACCGATCCACCGGTACGCATGCAAGATGGCGACCGGAAGTGGCAAGACCGTGGTCATGGCGATGCTCATGGCGTGGGCATTCTGCAACCGCGGCGTCACTCCAGGCGACCCGCGGTTTCCTCGGCGGGTGCTGGTCGTCTGCCCGAACTTGACCATCAAGGAGCGGCTGCGCGTGCTGCGTCCGGACGCGCCGGGCAACTACTTCGAGCAGTTCGACCTCGTACCGTCGGCGTTGCGTCCCGAACTCGCCAAGGGCAAGGTGCTGGTGACCAACTGGCATCGCCTCAGCCCCGACTCCGAAGTGATCAAGGTCGGTACCGTGAACGTCGGCAGGATCGGCGAAGAGACCCCGGAGGCGTTCGCTCGGAATCGATTGGGCGATCTGTGGGATGACGAGCCGTTGCTGGTGCTCAACGACGAAGGTCATCACGCCTATCGCCCCGCTGCGGTCGATTCCGACGCCCGACTGACCGCTCGGGAGCGGGAGGAGCGAGAAGTGGCGACGGTCTGGGTGAATGGACTCGACCGCATCAACGCCGCGTGCGGCATCGAGTTCTGCGTAGATCTGTCGGCCACTCCGTTCTACATCCAGGGCAGCGGGTATCCGGAGGGATCCCCCTTCCCGTGGATCGTCAGCGACTTCAGCCTCGTCGATGCCATCGAGTGCGGCATCACCAAGATTCCCCGCCTTCCCGCCAGCGACAACACCGGGCGCCCCGACCCCAAGTACTTCAAGCTGTGGGAGCATGTCACCAGGGATCTGAAGGCGGGGGAGCGGCTCTCCGGCGGCAGACCGAAGCCGGAAGTGGTGTACCGCAAGGCCCAGGATGCACTGCTGACCCTCGCCGGAGAGTGGAGGGAGCGCTTCGACGACGTTCAGGCTGCCGCGCCAGGGCAAGGCCGAACACCTCCGGTGATGATCGTCGTCTGCGACAACACCGACATTGCCACCCACTTCCACCGCATGATCTCGGGGGAGGATGTCGCTGATAAAGAGTCGCCGGATGCAGAGCAGTCCACGAACGGCGGGGCCGCGTCAGGGCGGAGAGCGAGGCGGCGGCCGGCGAAGAGCTACGGGTCCGGCCTCGATGGATTCCCCGAGCTGTGGAACCAACCGGACGAGGAGGTCACGCTTCGTATCGACTCCAAGCTCCTCGAAGTGGCCGAGAGCGGCGATCCGACCGGCACGCGGAAGGACGCTGCCGAGGAACTGCGCAGGGTCGTCGCCACCATCGGCCGGCCTGGCGAGCCTGGAGCCCACATCCGGTGCGTGGTCAGCGTCAACATGCTGAGCGAGGGATGGGACGCCAACAACGTGACGCATTTCCTCGGCCTGAGAGCCTTCCACAGCCAATTGCTCTGCGAACAGGTGGTCGGCCGCGGGCTGCGCCGCATGGACTACACGCCCGACCCCGAAACCGGTCTGCTCACCGCGGAGTACGTCGACATCTTCGGCGTGCCCTTTTCCGTGATTCCGTTCAAGGGCCGCGAACCCGGCGCCAAGACTCCTACGGACGAGCGTCCGAAACACGAGGTTCTGGCACTTCCCGAGCGTGCGGCGTTCGAAATCCGGTTTCCCGTGGTCGAAGGCTACGTCGTGTCGCTGGAGCGCAACCGCGTCGTCTGCGACATCGGGGCGGTCGAACGGACGGCAATAGATCCGGTTACCACCCCGACTGCAGCCTTCCTGCGGCCCCAGGTCGGCTATCAGATCGGCCATCCCGGCGCGTACGGCGGATTCGGCTTCGAGACCGCAAACCGAGAACAGTACTACCAGTCGAACCATCCGCAGACGATCACATTCGAGATCGCCCGAGAGGTCGTTCGCCAGCTTGCCGAGGCTGCCGATAACGGCTCAGGACGAGCCAGCCGCGGCATCTTGTTCCCGCAGGTGCTACGGATCGTCCAGGCGTACGTCAGCGAGCGTGTCGACCTGAACGGCGCGCATCCGTGCGAAATCGGGCTGCAGACCTACGCGCAACGCATCGCCGGGATTCTGACCGCGGCGATCAGGCCGGACGACAGCCAGGAGGAGCCGCCGCTGCTTCCTCGGCTGAACCGCTATCAGCCCGGCATATTCGCGCAGGAGTGGAGAAAAAGTAGGCGCGTCCGCCGATTTGCAGTAGAGTCAAGGTGTTACAAACAACACCACCACAAAGGACGGGACACGCCGTGGGTGAGACTCTACCGATCTTTTCGACGACCTTCAACGGCTCGGTGCAGGTCGAAGCGCGGGCGGACCATCTCAGCGCCGACAGCGGCGCGCTGCTGCTGCGTGAGATCATGGAGCGCACCGGCATCGTCGACTGGATGGACGAGCGGCTGCTGGATCCGCGCAATCCGCTGCTGATCACCTATCCGCTGGCCGACCTGCTGCGGACCAGCCTGTTGCTGCTCGGCCAGGGCTGGCGCGACCAGGACGACGCGGACCGGCTGCGGCACGACCCGAGCTTGCGGGTGGCCAACGACACGCGCCGCGGCGTCGCCGCGCTGGAAGCCGACAGCGTGCTGCCCTCGCAGCCGACGCTGTCGCGGTTGGTGGGCCTGTTGAGCGCGCCGACCAACCAGGAGGTCGTACGCGAGGGGATCATCGAGCTGGCGGTGCGCCGGCTGTGGAAGGACAACGGGGACCGGCGGCGCAAGCGGTTGATGATCGACGTGGACGGCCTGCCGTTCGAAGTGCACGGGCAGCAGGCCGGCAGCCAGTACAACGGCTACTACGGGCAGCGGATGTTTCATGCGCTCATCGCCAGTTGCGCCGAGAGCGGCGACCTGCTGGACGGCACGCTGCGGCCGGGCGCGGTGGGGTCGGCCGACGGGGCGCTTGAGTTCATCCGGCCGGTGGTCGAGCGCGTGCGGCGAGTGTGTGAGTCGGTGCTGGTGCGCATGGACGCCGGCTTTCCCGACGGCGAGACACTCAAGGGCCTTGAGTCGGCGCGCATCGACTACGTGGCGCGTATCCGCAACAACGCGGTGCTGGACCGCATGGCCGAGCCGTACCTGCGCCGGCCGCCTGGGCGTCCGCCGCGCGAGGGGCGGGTGTGGTGCCACGAGATGCGCTACCAGGCCGATTCCTGGGCGCACCCGCGGCGGGTGGTGCTGGTGGTGTTGGAGCGGCCCGGAGAGTTGTTCCTCGACTACTTCTGGCTGATCACCAACCTCAAGCGCCACCGCTACAGCGGCGCACGACTGCTGGGGCTGTACCGCATGCGGGGCAAGGCCGAAGGGCACATGGGAGAGTTCATGGACGTGCTGGCGCCGGCGCTGTCGTCGTCGGCGCGTGCGAAGAGCCACTACCGGGGCCGCCTCCTGGAGGCGGTCACCGAGCCGCAAGAAGCAGGCGTGCGGGCGCAGAACGAGACGCTGTTGCTGCTGAACCTGCTGGCCTACGAGGTGCTGCACGCCGGGCGGTGCGTGATGCAGCGGGCCACCGGCGTCGGCTGGAGTCTGCGCCGGTTGCGTGAGCGGGTGCTGCGGGTGGCCAGCCGCGTGGTCCGCCACGGGCGCAGGCTGACGTTCGTCATCGCCCAGGACGCCGCCCCCGATTGGCAGCGTCTGTGGGGCAAGCTTGCGGCGCTCGACTGGGCGCCAAGCTGAGGCTCAGGGGCCACTCCGATCGGTTCGCGGGCGTTCTGCTACGGGCCGTACCATGTCCGGCCCATTCGCTCGGCAGCCCGCGAATCGCCACGCGCGGCCGAATCAGGGCCCGCAGATCGCTGACCCAGCGTCTCGTCCGATCACGAGCGTCAACCGAGGTCCGCGCTCTCACCGATCCGCCCCGCGAACCCGTCTCGAATCCTCAATTCAGCCAACTTTCGGGCTGGAGCGCGAATAACCCGGGATCAGCCGATCGGCAGCACCGCGCGAGTGCTCTTCAAGACCGTGCGGCCGGTGCAGGCCGCCACCGCGAGCCATCTGAACTACGTGGCGTGCGACACGGACTCATGGGAGCAGGCCGCGACATTCCAGCTTGAGCAGCTCGCCGCTAGCGGTGCGGTGGAGTGCTACGCGCGCAACGATCATCTGGAGTTCAGCATCCCATACGAGCTCTTCGGGGAGCCGCACGCATACGAACCGGACTTCATCGTCCGTTTGAGCAACGGCGTCCACGTCGTGCTCGAGATCAAGGGTCAGTCGCACGAAGACACGACGGCGAAACACCAAGCCGCACGACGCTGGGTCGCGGCCGTCAACCAGTGGGGCCGGCTCGGTGAATGGGATTTCCTCGTCTGCTGGGATCCACAGCAACTCGGTAGTCGCCTGACGGCGGTCTTCGACGGGCGCCAGCAGCGGATTCAAGAGACTGCCGCTCGCATCCACAAGCAGGCCCAGAATGACGTGGACAGGCTACGGGCTCAAGGCTGGAAGAAGCAGGACTTTGCACGAGCACTGGGCGACCTGCTGGGTTCTGACGCGAACGATACTGCGTGAGCGATAGCGTCCGGCGAGTCGTGCTCGACACGACCGAGATCGTCGCCGCGGGTTCCCGGTGGTTGCGGCACGCCGCTCCGACCCCCGATCCCAACCAGAGCCGTCGGCTGCTCCTCTGCGTCGCTGCACGGCATGTGGGGCTTTACTGCGGCCCGATGATTCGTGAGTACACCGAGAAGTTGCTGGAGCATGGAAGCCCCTCGGACCGCGTGCGGGAACTGATCGCGTATCTCATCGGTGCATTCGAGGAGGTGACCGTGGTTTCTTCCGCTGCCCCGGTGCGACCGTCAGATGCCGACGATGAGATCTTCTTGATCTGCGCAATCGACGGGTCCGCCGACTATCTTGTATCCGAAGATAGGCACCTGTTGGATCTGAAAGACAGCTACGAACGCCTCGTGATCGGGTCATGTGCCGACGTCGTTGGCATCTTGTGCCCCTGGTTGAAAGGTGAGGATCTGTTGCTGCGCGCGACGTTTGTCGGCGATCACCCGCGCCAGCCGCGCGTCCATCTGTTGCGCGCTGACGAACTCGCCCTGGCGGCGGCGCGACAGCAACTCGCGCATCGCCGCACGTTCCAGCTCCTGGGCGTCCAGTCGTTGCCGCAGCAAGTCGACGCCCTGCCGCAGAACCGCGCTCAGGCTGGCGTAGCGCCCCGCTTCGAGCAACCGTCGGGCAACGGCATGCTGCTCGTCGGTGAGCGAAATCGAGGACTTCACCGCCATGAGAACCTGCCGGGCACCAGAGTAGTACCCGGTAGTACCGCGGTCAACGGCCTGGAGGACGTTTCCGGGGCGCCAGACCCTGGGAGACCTGGATGATGCCGTGCACCGCTTATTGACAGTCTCGGGTGGCGACGGTCCGCTACTCCACGGGAGAGAACGACGCAGCGTTCCATAGAGTTGAAGGCTCGAAAGAAAGCAGCTCTCCTCCGCAACTCTTCGCTGATTCCGCAACTGAGAAAGCACACCGCCCTCTATCTGCTGCTGCTTCCTGCCATTCTTGGGAAAGCACGATTGCGAAATCAATTACTGATACCCCATTCTGTAGCGGCTCCGCGTCGACCCGCCGGCGTTTGCCGACCGCGATCGATCACTCTATATCCTCACAGGGGACTTCATCCTGGGATTCTTCGGCTACTTTGCAGCGGGTTACCTTTACATGCGCGCTGATATGGAATACGTCTCGACGCGGGAGAAACTTGACGGAAGTTCGGTCGCTACCGAAGTCCATGTGACTGGCAGTCCAATCCGTGCCCGTTAGAGTGTCTTTGTGGAAACCGCTCACTTGGAAGCAAGTCCCCTTCTTGTTCGGCGGGACCTCGTACCGTCCCTCGCCACGTTTCCAGAATGCTGCAACATGAGCGCTATTCCCGTAATAGTTGTTGAAGGTCATCACCTGCTCACCGTCTTCGGATTGCTCGATGATGATTCCCTGCTCGTAGGCTCCCTCGAATTTGACATCAAAAGCGATTCCCTCATTGCGGCCCGAGCACACCTCGGGGTAGCCGCTTTGGTAATCATATTCGACCTGAATATTGTGTGGCGTGAAGAAGACCAGCACCATCCCGATCAGATAGGACATGAGCTCGATGGTCACCGCCGCGGCTGCGGAGATCAGCACCGCTTCCACCCATCGTCGGAATGAACTGATATCAGGACCAGTTCGTTGGAAGTACATCACCACGATCTCCTTGGCTGGGGCGCGACCCGTAGGCGCGAATCCAAATGTGCGCGTTCCAATCTACGGCCCCGGGCCGCCCGCAGCCTGTTGCATAAATCTTGCAACGTATCTATAGTGCTGAACCAAGAGGAAGATGTATGTCCGTTTGGGACTACATCCTTCGACCATGAGGTTCGCTTCGCGCATCCAAACGCATTTAAGACCCGTGTGAATTGGTCCCGCTTCTTTCGGTTCCTAATCGATCAATGGTAACATATTTGTACAGAAGAGTTCTCATTGTTGTTCCGACCTATATCCGCGATACTGCACAATTCTATGGGAAAGCTCTATGGGAAAGCGTGAGCTATGAGAAGTAGGACTCTTCGCGTCGTTGGCTCGATCAAGAGGCAAGTCATTCACCTTCCAGAATTGAGAGTGTACCTTCCTGTATAGTCGCCGATTGTTGTTAGAGTGTCAATACACCGCATTGCCTCATCAAAAATCCACACGAACGAAAACCGGTGCCTCATCGAAACATCCACACGAACGGCCAGCCCACCATGAGGGCGGAGGTCGGAGGAGATGGGGCTCACCATGGGTCAACGCAAGGCGGTCACCAGAGAGATGGCCAACCGGTACCGACGCGCCAGCAAGCGACAGAAGGCGGCGATGCTCGATCAGTTCGTCAAGCTGCACGGCAGCACCCGCCACCACGCGGGGTGGGTGCTGCGGATGTGGGGCAAGACGGTGTTCGAGCGCCGCGACGGCGAGCTGGTCAAGATCGTCGTCGGCCAGCGCCGACCGCGGCGCCAGAGCCGCCGCATCTACGACGATCAGGTCCTCGCCGCGCTGAGGAAGATCTGGTGTAACTATTCAGGCGTAGTGGCAGCCCATGGGTCAGCGTAACCACGACCTGAAGATTGTAAGTTGTCTCGGGCGCTGTACGTGTTCGGCATTGCTGGTCTATTCTCGCGGTCGGGAGGGGCGCAATGGACGCGAGCTTCAAGCTCACGCGCCAAGAGATAGGTGCGGCCTACGATGCTGGCCGAGACGCGGTCATCGCGTTGATCGAGGCTCTCATCGAGCGTTACGAGCAGCGGATCACGGCGCTGGAGCAGGAACTCCAGGAACTGAAGAAGGACAGCCACGACAGCGGCAAACCGCCGTCGCGAGACAGCTTCGAACGCAAGCAACACAGCCGCACGGCCTCTCGCCGGCAGCGAACCGGAAAGCGTCACGGGGGTCAGCCGAACCATCCTGGTGCGACCTTGAGCCAGAGTGAGCATCCCGACCTCGTCACCGTGCACGCGGTGGACCGGTGCGGCTGCGGACGATCGCTGGCCGACGAGCCGGTGGCCGACTACGAACGTCGGCAGGTGTTCGAGGTGCCGCCGCTGGCGGCGCAGGTCACCGAGCACCGCGCCGAGCGCAAACGCTGCCCGGACTGTGGGAAGACCGCGGTGGCCACATTCCCTGAGCCGGTCCGGCAGCCGGTGCAGTACGGCGAGCGGCTGCAAGCGGTGGCCGCATACCTGAAGAACTACGGGTTGCTACCGTATCAGAGGGCGGCCGAGTGGTTCGCGGACCTGTTCTCGATCCCGATCAGCGTCGGCACGTTGGTGAACATCAACGCCACCTGCGCCGAGCACTTGGCGGGCGTCAGCGAGATGATTCGTGAAGCGATCGGCGGCCAGCCGGTGGTCGGCTTCGATGAGACCGGGATGAGCGTCGACGGCCACCTGCGGTGGCTGCACGTGGCGAGCACGGAGCGGCTGACCCACTACGCCGAGCACGCGAAGCGGGGCAAGCAGGCCGGTGAGGACATCGGCATCTTGCCGAACTTCGCGGGGATCGCGCTGCACGATCACTGGCAGAGCTACTTTCGCTATCAGTGTGGGCACGCGCTGTGCAACGCCCATCATCTGCGCGAGCTGACGTTCGTCGAGGAACAGTACCGCCAGCCGTGGGCGGGCGAACTCAAGGAGTTGCTGCTGAGGATGAACGCTGCGGTGGACCGTGCGCAGCAGCAGGGACGCCGGCGGCTGTACCGGCCTGAGCGCCGACGATTCGCCGCCGAGTACCGCAGGATCATCAACGTTGGGCTGGCCGCCAATCCGCCGCCGCCTCCGGCGCCACCGGGTACGCCCAAGAAGCGGGGCCGCAAGAAGCAGAGCAAACCGCGCAATCTCCTGCTCCGGTTGTCCGGCCGCTGGCGATCGGTGCTCGCCTTCATGTACGACTTTCGCGTACCGTTCACCAACAACCAGGCCGAACGGGACCTGCGCATGATGAAAGTTCAGCAGAAGATCTCAGGCACGTTCCGCAGCGCTGAAGGTGCAGCCGCCTTCTGCCGGACCAGAGCCTATATCTCCACGATCCGCAAGAACGGCGGCAACGTGCTCGACGCCCTCAGGTCCGTCTTCGAAGGCCGCCCCATGATCCCTCCCTGCCTCAGACCGTCCGCCACGGCTGAATAGTTACGATCTGGTACCTGTTCGGCTGCCTGTGCGGCAAACGGCTGGTGGCCGTCCTGCGCACGCAGGTGGCGGTGCTGGAGAAGTTCGGCGAACTCTCCTTGGACCCCGATATCCGGCAGAAGCTCACCCGCATCAGCGCCGCTACCATCGACCGGCTGTTGCGTACCGAGAAACGCGCCCTGCGCATACGCGGTCGCTCCCATACCAAGCCGACCACGCGGCTGATCAACGAGATCCCGATCCGCACCTTCAGCGAGTGGCAGGACGCCCGGCCCGGCGAGGTGGGCGCCGACCTGGTCGGACACGACGGCGGCATCACCGGCGGCGAGCACGCCTTCACCCTGGTGGTCACCGACCGCCTGACCCAGTGGACGGAGGTCCGGGCGGTGCTCAACAAGGCGCAGAAGTGGGTCTTCCAGGCGCTGCTGCTGATTCGCTCCTGGCTCCCGTTCGCCCTGTGCTCCCTGCATACCGACAGCGGCAGCGAGTTCATCAATCACCACCTGCACCGCTACTGCGTCCAGGAACGCATCGACTTCACCCGTTCGCGGCCCAACCGCAAGAACGACAACAACTTCACCGAGCAGAAGAACAACGACGTGGTGCGCCGCCACGTCGGCTACTTGCGCCTGCAGACCGAGCAGGAGGTCGAGCTGCTCAACCAGCTCTACGATCGGCTGCGGCTGTTGATCAACTTCTTCTACCCCTCCCAGAAGCTGGTCTCCAAGACCCGCCAGGGCGCGCGGGTGCGACGGGTCCACGACGATCCGCAGACGCCGTATCAGCGCGTGTTGGCCTGCTCGGAGGTGTCCGAGGACCACAAAGAGCGGCTCCGGCGTCAATTCGACATCCTGAACCCGGCCGAGCTGCAACGCGAGGTGGTGCGCCTGCAGGGTGAGTTGCTGAGCCTGGTGCAGCAACGCAGCCATCCAGCCGAGCGTGCCGGCTGACCACCGATGGGGCCGCGTCGGCCGTGCCGTCGGTCAGGAGCGTCGGCGACCGCTCGCTGACCTCTGCGCCTCAGCGTCACCGTCCGCTGGCGCGGGGGCTTCATCAGGGGTATCGGGATACCACCCCCTGCGCAGAAAACGCCGTGACGGCGATCCTCGCAGGCCGATCTTCTCCGATCTCGGTCGTTTCGGCACCACTCCGGGCCGGACCGGCCCTGTGGGGCTGCTCGCTGACCTCTCGCCGATCGGACCGCACCAGCGTCGACGAGGATGGTGACGGCCGCTGCGATCGGGCACGGAGATCGTCGCTGGGGACGGTGTTCCGGCCTCCTCGTCGCCACGCCAGATCAGCGCTGGGACCCGCCGGTGGTGTCCTGCCGGACTTGGCAGCCGTCGACGACCTCAAGGCTGCTCTCGGCGCGATGCCGAGTTATCCACATATCCACAGGGAAGCACTACCCCCTCCCCGCACCCCACCATAAGCGCTAACGTAATTGAGCTGGATGGCTTCGGCTACGCGACATCTTCCTCATCGGGCTGGTCGAGGTCAGTGCAGCGACCGTCGAAGTAACTCGATAGCTGAGACAGACGACGGCGCGGCGGCTCAGCCAGCGAGCGCGAGATCGTCCTCCACTCGTCGATCATCCGCGCCAGCGGCAGCGCCGGTTCGATGCTGCGGGTGAGTTGGTTGAGCACGAACTTGAACTCACGCCACGCGCTCGGTGATCGCTGCCGGCGCCAAGTCGTATCCCCAGGGGGAAATGGCACTGGCATGGCGGATCAGCTTCTCGACCAGCAGCGCGACCAGCAATTTGCCGTACAGCCACGCTTTGGCGCTGTCGTCGTCGTATTTCGGCAGATGCCCCAACTGGGCCAGCGACTTGAACCGCTTGAACACCAACTCGACCTGCCAGCGAATCCGATACCACTCCAGGACCTCGGCGGCGCTGAAGGTGGCTGCCGGAAAGGTGGTGAACACGATCACGTACGCGGCGAACCTCAGGGTGGCCGGTTGCGCCCACTTGCCCTTGCGGGTTGCCTCCTGACGGATCTTGCGCTGCGCCTCCCTGACGGCCGCCGCAGACTTGCGCACGGCGCAGACACGACCAACAACCACCCGGCTCGGCTGGGCGCTGTCACCGTCGACCACGACCTGGGCGGACCACGACGTGGCCACGCCGACGCGCCTCAGCGAAGTGACGGTGGCCAGCAGATCCAACGGCTCGCCTGACACGGTGCGCAGCGGCAACGCGCCGGTATTGACGCGCACGATCAGTTGCCCGCCGGCATCCGCCACATGGCCTATGCCGCGCGCCGTCGAGTAGCCCCGGTCGGCTACCACGTGATCGCCTGCGCGGATCGGGAACTGCGCGAACGATTCGCCGCTGCCGGCACCCTCCGTACGCGTGAGCTTGAAAAAGTCGCACGCCAGCGACGGCAGGCACACGCTGTAGTGCACGCGCCACAGCGATCCGGTCTTGCCCGGTTCCTTCACCGTGGTCGCGTCAAACGCCCGCAGCTGGAAGCCGCCTCCGCTCGCCACCGCGATGCCGTGCTCCTGAAACAGCTTCACGCACAGCGCGTACAGCCACTCCTTCGACTTCCTCAGGCGCTTCAGCAGCGCCACATCCGACAGGTCGGCCAGATTCGCCTGTCGCGCCCGCACCACCGTCTCCCGCAACGAGTGCCCGCACCCCAGATGGATCAACAGCGTGCGCAGCAGGTTGTCCACCGACTTGTCCTTGCGCAGCCCCTTCAGCGCGCCGGTGTCCTCGGCCAACTCCCGCCACTCACTGGGCAGGAACGACACCAGCAGGTCCCAGTCCTCGTCCACCGTGTCAGCCCTCCGGTCAGTGTATCTGACATCACGATACTCAGACCGGATACGGACATCAAGTTAGCGCTTATGCCGCACCCCACCCCCTTTACCGCCGCCTATCTTTCGTGTGGATATTTGCATGAGGCATCCGATTCACTTCGTGTGGATATTTGGGTGAGGCAATAGGTACACGTATGTATTCATCCTGAGTAGCCGACACAGGTGATGCTGGTGGAGGTCACGATCACTCTTCTCGAAGGGGTCGCGCCACGCGTGGCGTCGACCTTGAGCTGGGAAATATCGCAAGCTGGCGCTCCGTCGTCAGTAGCCAGACGTCGATGCGCGTATGGCGCACGGCCATAAGAGAGTCCCAGTTCGTGGCTGCCACGTGGCGATCCGACGTCCACGACGGGTTGGCGCGGTTCGGGGTGGTCTGTGCCGACGCTGTCATCAACCGGCGCCCCCCGAGCGCTCAGCGTCAGTGACGTCACCAGACTACGCCGTCTGCTGCGTCGCGCGCGCAGCCCAAGCTCTGGCCCGGACGACGGGACGATGGAAGCGGAGCGTCTGACCGTCCAGCGAGTCGATCAGGACATCTTCCGCCGCGGCTTGTTCGAGAATAAAAGGTGGCCGATGCGCGATCACCGGCCTTGCGGTGCGCCAGCTCTTGCGCGCGAGCCACGTCAAGCGGTGGGCCGACTGCAACACCGATGCAGAGCGGCTGGACATCTTCAGCGGCCTTCTGTTGGCCGCCGATCTCATGCGGCGCTCGGTGCCGGCTTCATCACTGTCGCATAGGGCGGCGCCGTGGTCGTATCACTCTCGCTGTCGGAGCTCGTTCAATTCTTAGGACTACTCTATAGGTCGCTGACAGTCCGGAGACTTCATCGAGCTCGCAAGTGCTACCATGAATCGCACTGAGTCAGGAATTTTCCGCACGAATTCGAAGAGCGTGCGCTGCATATAGTCGCTCGTTCTCGTGATAGCGACGGAGCTTCGCGGCGAACGTGCCCAGCGTCGCTCCGTGCACGAAGAGCACTCAAGGACTCCAACTGCTCGTTCTTCTGCCGGGTCCCGTCACGTATCCCGCCGTCTGCGCTGAACTGAGCTGAGACTGTTTGTTTTCGGGTCTCCTGCCGATGAGCGCCGAGCAAGGCAAGGCTATCAGGAGGGCGCCGACGATAGCGGCAGAGTCGACCGGCAGGGATTCGGTTGTCCCGACGAGGATACCGACAAAGCTCCTCACTATCGTCCGCGTCCGGAGATTGCGGCGCGAAGTAGCGGAGAAACACGGGTCCGCCCTATCCTGACAATCTTAGCTTAGACTTAGAGAGGCACGTCATCGTTATCAAGCAAGAGGCGTGGTGTTTCTTCCTGGTAGGTGTCGTAAATTGATGTGGAGTTGCGCCTGGAGACGCTCATTATCCAGTGAGCCATCGACTTCGACCATGTTTCTCCGATACCGCCATGCGTCTTTCTCGTCGCAGCGAGCAAGCGGTACTGGCGTACCATTCATTGCGGCTTCAACCACCCACTGCGCCGGAATTGGGGCAATCATTCCTTCATTTTTCAGGGAGTCGATATCCAACACGCGCCACACCGTGCGCTCAAATATGGGAATCCGTCTCTCGGGCGGCAATACCCACAGCGTGTCGGTGACATTGTCATGATAGACATTCTGAGTGTTATCGAAGTACACAGGACGATCGGCCGACGACCAGCGTTTTACCAGAGTGGTTCTGTCAAGTATCTTAAACCCGTACGCTATGGGTTCGACACAGACAAGAGCGCTGGTAGTCATCCACCCAACATCGCGGGCATCGACGATCCAGATCATGTCGCCGTAAAAGGCCTCACGACTGCGTAGTTCGTGTTCCGAAATCCGCGAATGCTGCACTTCCACGACAACACCGCCTGGTGTCTTTACATCGGATACGTGCTTCTCGCCGGTGTTCTCGTCGATCTGCACAAGTTCCTGGCGGTCTGGAGGAAACGCGTCTTTCCACATTAGGTGCCAGTCAGTTTCGGCTTCATGCCATGGATCGCAGTCGAACCGGGGCCTGTGAGCCCAATGCCAACGTACATACTTTCCGCACTTAGCGACCATGGCGCTACCACACATGTCGCATTTGCCGACCAAACCAGGCCGAGGCTCAACGCGATCCTCGTCAACCAAAGCGAATCTCATCTGTCAATTGCCATCGTCAGCAGCTCCTGGACGTCTTCGCAATGTAAGTTGCACGACCGAAATAGTCCTGGACGGGAGCGGGATCTCGACCAGCAACCGGCGGAGGGCGATGAACATGGATGAGCTTAACGGCGCAGGGCGACGAAGAACAGGCGGCGGAAGGGGTAGAGGGTGATTCCGTCGGGGCGGAGAGGGTATGCGCGGGCGAGTCGCTCGCGGTACCGGTCCAGGAAGGTTGCCCGGTCCGCATCGCCGAGGCCGGTCAGGATCGGGCGCAGGCTGGTGGCGGTGACCCACTCCAGCACGGCGTCCGTACCGGTGAGGGCGTGCTGGTACTCGGTGGTCCACACGTCGACGTGGGCGGCGTCCGTGGCCAGCAGGTCGTAGTAGAAGCCGGGATCGTGCAGCCCGCGGCTCGCCACGGCGCGTCGCAGCTCGGCGTCGCCCAGCGGCGAGCCCTCCGCGCCACCGTCGGCGAGCGTCTCGCGCATGAGGCGGTGCGAGGGCAGCTCCCAGCTCATCGGCGCCTGCACGGCCAGGCAGCCGCCCGGCGGCAGCAGCGACCAGAGACGGCCGATCAGCGACCGATGGTCGGGCAGCCAGTGAATGACCGCGTTGGAGAAGAGCAGCGCTGGCGTCTCCTCCGGCTTCCAGTCCGCCAGGTCGCCGTGCTGCCAACGCACCCGCGACGGGGTGGCACGCGCCTGCTCGAGCATCTCCGGCGAATGGTCGATGCCGACGACGGCGGCGTCCGGCCAGCGGTCGGCCAGTATTTGGGTCACGTTGCCGGTACCGCAGCCGAGGTCGTAGATGCGTACGGGGGCCGGCAGCGGGATCCTCGCCATGAGGTCCACAGCGGGCCGCAGGCGGTGATCGGCGAATTTCAGGTACTGCCCGGGATCCCACGACGCTCCGGCGATGTCGCGTGCGTGCGGCGCCTGCGGCTGGTTGCGGCACACGGGTTCAGTCCCAGTCGAACAGGATGCTCATCCAGCCCGCGGTCCCCTCCAGCACCTGCCGGTAGAGCCGTGGCGCCTGTTCCGGCGGGGCGACGTGGCTGATGAGGGGGGCCACGTTCAGCGCTCCCTGTGCGATCAGGCGCATGATCGCGCGGCGGTTGCGGCGTCGGGTCCAGGGGAACTTCGGATGGGCGGTGTCCTCCAGTCCGCGCCCGTAGACGCCGCGGATGTCCAGCTCGCGCCTCAGCAGCTCGGTCTGCAGGCCCAGCTCGACCGTGCCGGGCGGGCTGCCGACCAGGATGACCTTGCCGCGGTCGCCCGCCGCCTGCATGGCCGGTACCAGCACGCCCGGATCGCGGGCCGCGTGGAAGACGCACTGCGCGCCGCCGCCGGTCAGGTCGCGGATCGCCGCGACCGGATCGTCCACCGACGCGTCGACGGTGTGCGTGGCGCCGCTGCCGCGCGCCAGCTCCAGCCTGCGTGCGTCGAGGTCGACGGCGATGATGGGGTGCGCGCCCGAGATCCGGCACAGCGCGGTGGTGAGCTGGCCGACCACACCCTGGCCCAAGACGGCGACCGACTCGTCGATCTGCAGCTCGGCGCGGCGGATGCCGAGCAGCGCCACGTCGCCGAGCACGGCGAAGGTGGCCTGCTCGTCGCTGAGCTCCGCCGCGTCGTGCTCGATCGGCTGCAGCGACGAGCGCAGCTCGGACAGCCCCGCCTGACCGGTGAGCCAGTGGCTGCCGTGGTTGCCGAACGCCAGCACGCGGTCGTGCACGAGGCACTCATCCACGCCGGGACCGCAGGCTTGCACGGTGCCGGCCAGGGTGTAGCCCAGCGGCCGGCGCCCGCCGCTCGCCGCGAGCAGGGCGTTCTTCTCGCTCCCGGCGCTCACCTGGCTCCGCGCCACGCGCACCAGCACCTGGCCGGGGCCCGGCTCCGGGATTTCGAACGACTCGATCTCGACGTGGCCGCCGACGGCCACCAGGCGGCGTCCTTCCATCAGCCGAACAGGCGGTTGGGCCGGCTCCAGCGCACGCGGGCCAGCAGCGTCTCTCCCTGGTAACCGGAGGACGGCAGGCACTCGCCGGCGGTGACGATCGACTCGTCGGCGGACACGGCCGTGGTGTGGAAGTTGCCCATGCGCGGCACGCCGTCCGGGCCGCTGACGCCGTCGCCCTTCATCGGCAGGACGACCCGCTCGCTGTCGCGCCGCAGGCACAGCCGGTCGCGGTCCACCTCCGCGACCCAGAGCGGAGCGCGCCAGCGGAACACGTTGCGGTTCGCCTCCGTGCGACGCGTGTACACCAGGAAGAGCGCGTCGCCGTGCGGCAGCCAGCGCTGCTGCGTGGTGGACATGGCCAGCGGCTCGCCGTCCTCCCAGCACCACGGGCGCAGCGGCTGCCAGTACAGGCCGTCGGCGGAACTCGACACGTAGCCGCGGTCGTCCTCCGCCCGCACGGTGAGGAAGAACGTGTCGCCGATCCGCGTGACGCTCGGCTCCAGCAGGCCGCGGCGGACCGGCAGCTCGTGGTGCGATCCCTGCTCGGCAACGCGCAGCTCGGCGCCGTCGAACGCGCAGCGCACCGTGCAGACATCGCGGTGGGTCCGCCCCAAGGGCCCGAAGGTCAGCGGCACGATCACGTCGCCGGCCCGCTCCCCGTCCCGGTGGTCCAGGGTCACCCGCTGCGAGCAGTTGCTGGTGTACATCGCGGAGGCCCCGGGCTCGTCCCACGGCATCCGCTTGCGCCCGCCCCAGCGGCCGGTCGCAGGATCCAGGACCGAGTAGACGACGTGGCGCTCCCGGTCGGCCATCGTCAGCACGTCGTCGCGGTAGTAGACGTTGAACGCCAGCAGCAGCACGGTGCCGGTGGGCGCGTGGTACTCGGGCACGGCGTCGCAGACGCCGTCCTCGATGCCGTCGTCGCGCAGCCGGCGGCCGAGCTCCGGAATGGGCTCAGGCTCGCTCCACGAGCGGCCGCCGTCCGTGGACGTCATCCAGTGGACGTGGCCGAACACGTCCGAACCGGAGATGCTCTGCCCGGTCATCACCAGCTTCGTGCCGCCGGCGTGCGGCACCGTGCACGCGCGCGGATGGAACCACAAACGGCCCCCGTCGTACGTGCTGGAGATGACCTCGGTGGTGATCGACTCGATCACGTGGGCCTCGCGCGGGGGCGAATGACGTTGAGCAGCGGCTCGCCCGCTCCGAAGCGGCGCACGTTCTCGGCCACCATGTTGGCGATCTCATCCTGAAAGAACGGAGATTCCGGCGAGCAATGGGGCGACAGAAGCAGGTTTGGTGCGTCGCGCAGCGGGTCGTCGGCCGGCAGCGGTTCCGTCTGGAACACGTCGAGCGCGGCGCCGCCGATGCGTCCGGCGGCCAGCGCGGCGGACAGCGCCCCCTGGTCCACCAGGCCGCCGCGCGCCATGTTGACCAGCACCGCCAGCGGCTTGCAGCGCCGCAGGAAGGCGTCGTCGACCAGCCGTTCGGTCTGCCCGTCGAGCCGCAGGGCCAGGACGATGAAGTCCAGGTCGCCGAGCGCGCCATGGAGCTCGTCCCAGCCGATCCAGCGCTCCGGCAGCTCGCCATCCGGGTCGCCGGTGCCGGGTGTCCGGTAGGTGAGCTGCTGCCGCCGGCCCCCGCGGCCGAGCGTGGCCACGACCGGCATGCCGAGCATGTGGCAGAGGCGCCCCACCTGCCGGCCGATCGCCCCGTAGCCCAGGATGCCGACCGTCCTGCCGTGCAGCACGGACGCCGACATCTCCGCCGCCCGGTCGCGGTGCCAAGTCCGGCCCTGCTCGTGCGCCAGGATGCGGCGGAACCGATGCCCGAAGAACAGCATCGCTCCCAGCGTCCACTCGGCGATCGGCACCGCGGCCGGGCCGCTGCCGTGACAGACCTCCACGTCAGGGGAGGACACCAGCGCGTCCGGCAGGTCCTCGTGCCCGGCGTTGAGCGTCTGCACCCATCGCAGGCGCGGCGTCCGCGCAGGCTCCGGCAGCCAGCCGTTGCTGATCAGCCCCTCGAGCTCCGGCAGCAGGCCGTCCGGCGGCGCATCCGCGAAGGTGCGCAGCTCGACGCCGGCGGGGATGCCGCCGAGCGCGTCGCGGATGCCCGCCTCGCTGATCCGGTGGCGCGGGTTGAGCAGGGCGACCAGGCGGGGGGAGCGGGGCGGTTCGGGCATGGGCGAGGTTATCCCCTCACCGGCGGCGTGCTGTAAAGTCGGCGCGATGGCACAGGCTCACGACGCGATCCAGCGGGTCCAGGTGGACGCGCTCGAAGGGGGCGAGATCCTCATCCGCTTGCACACCGGCGGCGGCGTGACAGGGATCGGCGCCTTCCGCGCTCATCCGAGCGTCGGCGTCGCGGTGGCCCGCGACCTGCTGGCCCCGGACGTGACGGGCATGAGCGTGCACGCGCCGGCCGTGCTGTGGGACCGGCTGTTCTACCGCCACGGCCGCACCGGAGCGCACATTCAGGCGATCGCGGCCGTCGACATCGCCTGCTGGGACGCGCTCGGCAAGACGCTTGGCCGGCCGGTGTACGACCTGTGGGGCGGCGCCGCGCGCACTACGCTGCCGCTCTACTGGAGCCAGGGGCTCGGCAGCCGCAAGGCGCCAGAGGAGATGCTGGCCGACGTGCGGCGCGGCCACGGGATGGGCTTCCGCGCCTACAAGATCCGCATGGACTGGGGCCCGACCGTGCTGGACGCCGATCCGGCCGCGGACATGGAGCGCTTCCGCGTGTGCCGGGACTTCCTGCCCGACGACTGCACGCTCAGCTTCGACTGCAACTGGGGCTACACCGTCAGCACCGCCATCCGCCAGGGCGAGATCCTCCAGGAGCTGGGAGCCTTCCACTACGAGGAGCCGCTGCCGCACGTCAATCTGCCGGGCTACCGGCAGGTGGCCGACGCCCTGTCGATCCCGGTGTCGTGCGGCGAGCTGGAAGCGACCCGCTGGC
This sequence comes from Spirochaetia bacterium, assembly GCA_965208175.1. GTDB lineage: Bacteria > Spirochaetota > Spirochaetia > SZUA-6 > Bin103 > CATQHW01. The sequence continues at coordinate 1,402,935 of CBDBOG010000004.1, forward strand.
GCTTCCGCGACCTGATCCTGCTGGCCAATCCCGACATCCTGCAGCCGGACATCCTCAACGCCGGCGGCCCCACCGAGGTGCGGCGCATCTTCGACCTGGCCGCCGCGCACAACAAACCGCTCATGCCGCACAGCCCGGCCATCGGCATCCGCTCGTTCGCCAGCCTGCACCTGTTCGCCACGGGCATGAGCAACACGCTGCCGCACGAGTTCTCGGACGAGGAGCTGGCCGACCGCAACCTGGAGCGCGCCCAGGAGCTCTACAACGAGCCGGTCCTGCCGGTGGACGGCGCAAGCACCCTCAGCGACGCCCCCGGCTTCGGCCTGACCTTCAACGAATCGGTGCTGCAGAAGCGAATAATCAAGGGTGAATGAGATGAAGATCACGGACATCAAGCTGATCACGCTGGAGTTGCCCGAGGGAGGCGGGCCGGAGCGCATACCGCAGCTCGTGCAGGTGCCCGGCCTGCACCGCATCCAGTACCGGGCGGGCGTGAACCCGGAGCGGGAGCCGATCATGACCCCCGCGTCGAAGCCGCGCGAGCACGTCGTGGAGGTGCGCACGGATGAAGGCATCACCGGGCGCGTTCCCGCCTCGACCATGGACGCGTACCACGTCGACCTGGTGCGGTCGATGGCCATCGGCGAGGACCCGCTGCACCGCGAGCGGCTCTACCAGATGTTCCACAAGGGGACCCGCTGGGTGTACCAGAAGCCGGGCTGGTTCGGGGACTTCGACAACTGCCTGTGGGACATCGCCGGCAAGGCGGCCGGATTGCCCGTACACGCGCTGATCGGCCGGGTGCGCGACCGCTTCCCCTGCTACCTGACCGGCGGCGACATGGACCGCAACGGCTACTTCGAGCACATCGACGCCGCCCGCGAGATGGGGATCGGCGCCTACAAGTTCCACACCTACAAGGGCGGCAAGGCCGACATCCCGCTGTTCGAGGAGGTGCGCGAGGCGGTCGGGCCCGACTTCGACCTGATCAACGACCCGGTCTGCTCATACGACCTGCGCGAGGCGGTCGAGGTCGGCCGCGTGATGGAGGAGCTCGGGTTCGTCTGGCTGGAGGAGCCGTTCCACGAGCAGAAGATGCACCGCTACCAGGAGCTGTGCGGCGCGCTCGACATGCCGGTGATGGCCAACGAGATGCTCATGCACGACATCGGCATCTCCACCCAGTGGCTCATGCACGGCGCCACCGACCTGCTGCGCGCCAACGCCCGCCACGGCACCACGCTGGTGCTGAAGATGGCGCACTTCGCCGAGATGTACGACACCACGGTCGAGATGAACGCCGCCGGCGGCGTGTACGGCCACGTCCACGCCACGCTCGGCTGCTGCATCGACAACACCAGCTACTACGAGTACATGAGCTACGCCCCGGACACGCTCCGCAAGCAGGGCGAGCAGTGGGGAATGGTGAACGCCCCCGTCATCGAGGACGGCCACCTGGCTCCGACCGACCTGCCCGGCTGGGGCGCGGAGTGGGACGAGGAACGCTTTCAGTCGCTGATCGTCGCGGAGCGGTAACGGGACGGGCGGCTCAGCTCTGGATCAGCAGGCCGTGGGCCACGCGCCGCCGACGCTGCCGACATGGCGTACGAGAGTCCGGAATCGATCGGACGACGGGTCCGGGCTGGCGGGCGAACCGGCCTCGTCGAGGTAGAGGCATCCCGTGTCCAGGTCGGGAAGACGATTCACCAGCGCTCGCGCCCGGTCCAGCGCTTTCAGCCACTGCCGCTTCATGGTCGGCAGCTCCATCGGCACGCGCAGGTGCAGTCGCGCGAGGTCGGCGGGCCGGTAGGCGGTGTGGGCAGCCGCATGATCCAGCAGGAAGTCCGGGGTAAACCCCGGGTCCTTGCCGCACGCGGCCCAGGCCAGTGCGCCGAGCGAAAGGTACTCGGCGTCGAGGTGGAGGACGTCCACGAAGTCACGCACCTCCACCCGACCGGCCATCGCCAGCATCTTGTTGACCGCTGCATCGGCGGCGTGCAGGCGGTAGCCGCAGAACGCGTCATGCTCCACGGGGAAGAACCGAAACGCGCTGTCGTGGGCCCATTCGAGCTTGAGAGACTGGCCTGCCACCTCGATCACGGCGCGATGGAAGGTGGGCGTCTGCAGCGCCCACGTCAGCGAGTAGCCGGCTCGCCGCAGCGTCAGCGCGTCCGCGTCGGCGCTGACGGCGACGGCTTCCTCGAGATCGTGGAAGAAATCCAGATCCTGCGAGAACCGCGGGCTGTCATCCGCACGGTGCAGAACGGTCGCTCCGGCCAGATAGCTGTCCGGGCTGCGATTGGCGGCGATCTCGCGCAGGACGCGGCCCTGCAGCTCGCTTACCGGCACAGCCTGGCGGCGCGCAGGATCCCTTCCTTTCCGCCGTTCTTGCGCAGGCCGCGCACCACTTCCGGAAGGTCATCCAGCGTCAGGTCGGCGTCCGGGCGCATGTACCAGAAGCAGCGAGCGTAGTACTCGCGGAACGCGCGCCTGAGCTCGCGAACCCGGACCATGTCGCGAGCCTGCTCGCTGGAGAGCTGCCGGCGGCTCTTCTTGCCACCCTTGCGGCCGATTACCGACAGGTACCGGCTCACGGAGGTCTCTACCGCCATGGGTTCAACATAAGCGGACTAAGATCGCGAAGCAACGGCTTAACGGCACGGATTACTCTTCGATGCGCGCTACCGCTCCGCCGGCGCGTTCGGCCCCTTGATGCGGACGACGGCGGCGTGGATGTCGCTGAGGTTCCTGGTGCCGGTCGCGTCGGGCAGGAAGGTGCGGAAGACGTGGGTCAGGGCGCCGGCCGATCCGTCGCCTTCCAGGGTGACGATGCCGAACCCGGGGCAGCTGCCCAGGGCCGCGTGCCTGACGGTGACCGGGTGCGGCCCCCGGAAGGAGACGATGAGCAGCCGGCCGTCCGGCGTGATGTCCACCAGGTCCGGGGCAGGGTCGTCGCTGAGCTCGTACCCGTGCCCGTCCACGTTCACGAACGGAGCCGGGTCGCCGACGCAGTAGCCCGACCCGGTGAGATCCAGCGTGCCCGCATGCGCACGTGCCTGCTCGGCGAGCGTGGCGTTCGGGTCGTTGATGACCTTGCCCATGTCGAACACTTCCACGTTGTTCCGGATCCGGTCGAACTGGTACAGGAAGCGGCGGTTGGGAGACATGACCACACCGTGCGCATCGCGGCGTTGGGCGAGCTCCACGTCCACCGTGATGTCGATCGTCTGCTCCTCGTGGAACGTCACGACCGGCGGCTCGTTCGGGGTGGTGAAGGGAGCCGCGCCGTCCGGATAGTCCAGCGGCAGCCGATACAGGATGAACGTCGAGTCGTCCGCGCCCGCGCCGCTTGCGGAGACGCCGGCGTTCAGGTGCATGAATCCGCCCCCCTCGGCGCCGCCGCAGCCGGCGGCGCTGATCACGTCGTTCGTGTACTCCGCCACGATCGACATCGGCTCCGTGGTCGCGTCGACCACGAACAGTCCTCCGCCGCCGAAGGTCACGTACACGTGGCGGTTGTTGCTTGAGGGGATGGGACAGACCACGACGTTGTTCGGCCGTCCCGGCCCTTCCTTCAGTGCGCCGCTCGGGGTGTGCCGCGACTGGAAGTTTGCGTACTCGCCGCTCACTCTCCCGGCCGGCAGCGTCGGGGCGGCCCGCGCTTCCATGGCGGTGAGGTCCCGGCCGCCGACCAAGTCGAGCGTGGCCGTCTTGTTGAAGGTGAAGGTGTCGGTCTCCCGGTCGTAGTCGATGCGCTCCAGCAGCTTCGCGCCGAGATTCCCGACGATCAGCTTGCTGCCGTCGGCGCTCCAGAAGGTCATGTGATTCGACGGTGCCGAGCCTTCCGGCCCCGTGGTCCGAAATAGGGCCTTGGCGAGCTTGGCCGCGTCGTCCGGGGAGCCTCGAAGCGGCGGGCAGATGCGGTGGCCGTCCCCTGTCGCCGTGCACTGTCCTTCCGCGTCGATGATCCCGACCAGGCCGGTGCCCGGGCCGAAGAAGTTCGCGTTCAGGTAGCGGTGCGATGGATGCGGCAGCATGCCGTGCAGGCGCTCGACGTTGACGCCGAGCTCGGCGAGCGCGTTGGGAAAGACGTGGTGCGCCTCGATGACGGTCGCCCCGAACTCCGGATCGTCCTCACCGTACGTTCCGGGCGGCGCCAGCATCAGGTTGCGGCCCTCGTAAACGAGCATGCGGCTGCCGAACGTTCCGGTGGGGCGCTCGGCGCTGATGTCGGCGCTGTTTGCCTGATCGGAGAGCCACACTTCCCATTCGATGGCAGCGGCCTGGCCGGCTCCGAGCACGCACAGGGCCATCAGGCAGGGGACGAGATTCGGCTTCATGGCGTCATTCCTCTCACATTTTCGTAATGGAGTCTATTGGAAGTGACGCCAGCGGGGAATCCTGAACATGGATTCTGTATCCGGTCAGGTGCCGGCGACCGTCTCCTCGGCCAGCCAGTCGACGACCGAACGGAGCGCGGCGGCGGAGTCGGCGCCGGCGGCCTGCGCTTCCCTCCAGATCGCCAACTGTCGGTGCGCGCTGGTCCCGTCGGCCAGAATGCCGCGGGCGCGCTCGACCTCGGCGGTGCAGCCGAAATGGGCGGCGTCCTCGTCGATCAGGTCCAGCAGCTCGGCCAGCAGCTTCTGGTACGGGACGACCTCGCCTATGCCGAAGTCGACCAGTCCGCGATCGCTCCCGTAGCGCTGCGCCAGCCAGCGGTTCTCATTGACCAGCAGGCGCGAGTAGATGCGCCAGCTCTGGTTGTTGCGCCGCAGGCGGTACAGCAGCCGGCACAGGCAGCGGAACAGCGCGGCCAGGCACAAGGCGTCCTCAAGCCGCGTGCACACGTCGGTGATGCGCATCTCCAGCGTGGGAAAGCGCACGCTCGGGCGGATGTCCCACCACAGCTTGGTGGCGTTCTCGATCAGGCCGGCGGTCACCAGGCTGGCGACGGTGCGGTCGTACTCGCCGGCGCTCTGGAAAGGGTCCGGCAGCCCGGAGCGGGGCAGCTCGTCCAGGACCGAGAGACGGTAGGACATCAGGCCCGAGTCCGCCCCGTCCCAGAAGGGGGAGGAGGTGGACAGCGCCAACAGGTGGGGGAGGAAGTAGACGGCCTGGTTCATCAGGTCGATGCGCAACTCGGGATCCTCGATGGCGACGTGCACGTGCATGCCGCAGGTCAGCCGCTGCGCGACCAGCCGCAGGTCTTCGGCGATCTGCGAGTAGCGGGCGGCGGCGGTGTGCTTCTGGTCCTGCCAGCGCCCGAACGGGTGGGTGGAGGCGGCGATGAGCGCGCAGTCGAAGCGGCCGACGACGCGCTCGACGGTGCCGCGCAGGTCGGCGAGTTGCGCGCGCGCCTCGCCCGGATCGTGGCACACGCCGGTGGCGACCTCGATCTGGGAGCGCAGGAACTCCGGGCCGACCGAGTTGCCCAGCGCCGAATGGCACTCCTCCATCATCTCGGGCCGCGGATCGATGGCCAGATCGCGGGTGCTGAGGTCGATCAGGAGGTACTCCTCCTCAATGCCGAACGTGAAGCTGGGTTCTGAGAAATTCATCCGTGTCCGAAGGCCTTTGGTAGAATCATGCCGTGAGCGGACACACTTGGTCGATCGAGTCACCCCTGCGTGGCGAGCCGCCTGGGCAGGGGCGCACCCGCACGTGGACGAGCGCGTGGCATCGCTGGCCGGGAGTCGTGGACCGAGCCGAGGTCCGGGTGGAGGCGGCGATCGATCTGTTCGACAACAAGACGATCGAGACGGTCGTCGACGGATCGCAGCGCCCGTTCACGGACGCGGACGGCGTCCCGCACACCTGGTACGGGCGGTGCATGATCGCCATCGTCGACGAGCGGCGCTGGATCATGGCGCTCCGCTCCGGCGTCTCCCACATAAGCTGGGGTGACCGCGACGCCATTCACCTCATCACCTCCACGGACGAGGGGAGGACCTGGAGCGATCTGGACCGCTGGTTCGACGGGTCGCCGATCCGGGGCCTGCCGTACCAGGACGGCCACACGCACTCGGAGCCTGGGCTGTACCGGATGCCGAACGGGGACCTCGTCCTGCAGTTCTGGCGGACCGGCTACACCTCCGGCACCCGGCAGATGCGCTCCACCGACGACGGCATGACGTGGCGGACCGATGCGGACCGCGTCTGCGTCGAGGGCGTCGACGGGGCCGAGGGCGACCTGGCGCTCGGCACCGAGGACTGGTTCGTCGACCCGGAGCATCCCGCCGACGCCTACTTCGCGTTCCAGTACTTCCACTACCGCGCCACATCCGGCACGCTGCTGGCCCGTTCGCGGGACGACGGGCGAAGCTACCGGTTCGTGAGCTGGATCGTTCCGCCGGCGCCGGAGAACGATCCGGCCGGACGGGCGACGTTCGAGCCGGCGATCGAGTACGTCGGCGACCGCACGATCGTGGCCGTGCTGCGCGACGCGGCCCGGCGCGAACGCGGCGACCCGGGCTGCACGTGGCAGGCGGTCAGCACCGACATGGGGCAGTCGTTCGCGCCGCCGGTGGACATCAGCGACCGGATCGACGGCGGCGTGGCCGGCGGGCTCTGGCAGCGCGCGCGGCTCTACCAGGAGAGCAATCCGGCCTTCCAGCACGGCAACCGGCTCGACTTCGCGGCGGGCGAGGGGAGGCTGTGGGGCTTCGGCCTGCACAGCATCGGCGGCGGCTACACCCGCAAGCCGGTCGTCTACCACTCGCATGACCGCGGACGGACCTGGCGCGGGCCGGAATTGCTGCACGGCCCCATGCACCCGGGCACCGACACCGGCTACGGCGACCTCAAGCGCCGCGTGGACGGCACCTTCGTGGCCGCCACCTACTACGCGAACCGGGACTCCACCGTCGCGGACGTCGAGCAGTACACCTTCGGCGGCGAGCGCGCGCGGGTGATGGTGGAAGCGGACCGGGGCGGCGACGGGACGCCGGACCTGGACTCCGGCTGGCGGGAGCTCCATGACGGGGAGAACCGGGTGACGGTCTCCGGGCTGCCGGCCGAGCGTTGGCGGCTGCGGCTGGAAGTGAGCGCCACCGGGACCTCCGGATGGCCGGCGATCGGCCGCATCACGGTCACGGCAGGGTAGCCATGGCCGAACACCTGACCGGCATCGACCGCAACCTGACGACCTACGGGGATCCCACGTTCAGCCGCTTCATCCGCCGCGCCTTCCTGGCGTCGCAGGGGTTCGACGGCGCCGACCTGGAGCGGCCGGTGGTCGGCATCGCCGACACGTCGAGCGACTACAACACCTGCCACGCGCACATGCCGGCGCTGGTGGACGCCGTGAAGCGGGGCGTGCTGCAGGCCGGCGGCCTGCCGCTGGTGTTCCCGACGATCTCCCTGAACGAGATCCTGTTCTCGCCGACGACCATGTTCTACCGGAACCTCCTGGCCATGGAGACCGAGGAGATGATCCGGGCGCAGCCGATGGATGCCGTGGTGCTGCTCGGCGGCTGCGACAAGACGGTGCCGGCGCAGCTCATGGCCGCGGCCTCCGCGAACGTGCCGGCCGTGGTGTGCGTGACCGGCGCCATGCGCACCGGCGCCTGGCGGGGCGAGCGGGTCGGCGCCTGCACCGATTGCCGCCGATATTACGCCGGCTTCCGAGAGGGGAGGATAGGCGAGGAGGAGCTCCGCCAGGTGCAGCAGCAACTGTGCTCGACCCCCGGCACCTGCATGGTGATGGGCTCCGCCTCCAGCATCGCCTGTGTCGCGGAGACCGTGGGGCTGATGCTCCCCGGCGGCGCCTCGCCCACCTCCGGGAGCGCGGACCGGCTGCGCAACGCGGTCGCCTCCGGCCGGCGGGCGGCGCTGCTGGCCCGCGAGCCCATCACGCCCGACCGGATCCTCACCAGGAAGGCGTTCGAGAACGCGCTCACGGTGTTGGTGGCCCTGGGCGGCTCGACCAACACGATCATCCACCTGACCGCCATCGCGCGGCGGGCCGGCGTCGAGCTGTCGATGGCCGACCTTCAGACGGCGTCCGCGAGGGTGCCCCTGCTGGTGGACTGCAAGCCCTCCGGATCGCGCTACATGGAGGACTTCCACGACGCCGGCGGGCTGCCGGCCGTGTTGAAGGTGCTGGAGCCGCTGCTGCACCCGGAGCCGATCGACGTCGAGGGCCGTACCCTTCGCGAGCGGCTGGCGGACGTGGCGCCTCCCGGAGCGTGGCAGTCGGTGATCCGGACCCTGGACGAGCCGCTCGGCGGCGCCGGATCGCTCACCGTGCTGCGCGGCTCGCTCGCCCCGGACGGCGCGATCATCAAGAGCGCGGCGGCCAGCCCGGAGCTCTGCGAGCACGAGGGGCCGGCGGTGGTGTTCGACTCGCCGGCCGACGTGGCGGAACGGATCGACGATCCGGATCTGGAGGTCGGCCCGGAGCACGTGCTGGTGCTGCGCAACGCCGGTCCGGTGGCGGCCGGAATGCCGGAGGCCGGCTCCGTACCCATCCCCCGCAAGCTCTCCGAGCAGGGGGTAAAGGACATGGTGCGGGTGTCGGACGCCCGCATGAGCGGCACCGCGTACGGCACGGTCGTCCTGCACTGCGCGCCGGAGGCGGCGGTCGGTGGCCCGCTGGCGCTGGTCCGCGACGGCGACCCGATCCGGCTGTCGGTCGCGCGGGGCACGATCGACCTGCGGGTGGCGCCGGAGGAGCTAGCGCGCCGCCGGAGCGCGTGGCGGCCCCGACGGACACCGGAACGCGGCTGGGCGCGCATCCATGCCGAGCACGTCCTGCAGGCCGACCAGGGCGCCGACTTCGACCTGATGGTGGGGCGGGACGAGGCCGGCGAACCCGGATAGACTCCGGGCCGCCATGCCCAACATAGCCCTGATCGGCGCCGGCAGCGTCGTGTTCGCCCAGAAGCTCATCAGCGACATCCTGCAGCGCGACGGCATCGGGACGCCCGAGTTCCGGCTGATGGACATCGACGCCGAGCGCCTGCGGATCGCCGGCATCGCGGCCGAGAAGACCGCCCGCGCGCTCGACAAGCCGGTGGCCATCCGCACCACTCTGGATCAGCGCGAGGCGATCCGGGACGCCAACTACGTAATCTGCTGCGTGCAGATCGGTGACACGGAGACGATCAACCAGGACTTCCACATCCCGGCCCGCCACGGGCTGCGCCAGACCATCGCCGACACGCTCGGCATCGGCGGCATCTTCCGCGCGTTACGCACCTATCCGGTGATGATGGAGCTGGTCGAGAACATCATCACGGTCGGCGCGCCGCGCTGCCTGCTGCTCAACTACACCAACCCGATGGCCATGAACATGCTGGCGCTGCTGCGAGCCGCCGACATCCCCGCGGTCGGCCTGTGCCACAGCGTGCAGGGCACGGCCGGCAAGCTCGCCGGCATCGCCGGCGTCGCCGAGGAAGAGGTGCGCTTCCGCTGCGCCGGGGTCAACCACATGGCCTTCTACACCGAGTTCCGCACCGCCGAGCGCGACCTGTACCCGGTGCTGTTCGAGCGCCTGCGCGACGATCCGGACGGGCTGGGCCGGACCGTGCGCTTCGAGATGCTGAAGCGCACCGGCTACTTCGTCACCGAGAGCTCCGAGCACCAGGCCGAGTACACGCCGTACTTCATCCACCACGGCGGCGACACGATCGACCGCTACCGGGTGCCGCTGGACGAGCTGATCCGCCGCCGCACCATCCAGGTGGCCGAGTGGGAGCAGCAGCAGCGCGAGTTCTCCGACCCCGACCACGAGGTGGACACCCAGCCGCTGAGTCACGAGTACGGGTCGGCCATCATCGAGGCGATCGAGACCGGCGTGCCGGCCACCATCCATGGCAACGTGCTGAACCACGGGCTGATCGACAACCTGCCGGCGGACGCCTGCGTCGAGGTGGCGTGCCACGTGGACGGCGCCGGCCTGGCGCCGGTGGCGTTCGGCCGCCTGCCGACCGTGCTGGCCGGCATCGTCGGCAGCAACATCGCCGTGCAGCTCGCCACCGTGGAGGCGGCCGAGTCACGCCGGCGCGAAGCGGTCTACCACGCCGCCATGCTCGACCCGCACACCGCCGCCAGCCTCACGCTGGACCAGATCTGGCAGGTCTGCGACGAGATGTTCGACGCGCAGGCGCCGCTGCTGCCGGCCTTCGACTGAGGCATCGTGGACCAGCAGGCGTTCGAGCGGCGGCTGCACGCGCTGGCCGGCCGCTATCGCGCGCAGTGCCTGTGGGATCTCAAGCCCGACCTGGATCTGCAGCAACGGGACGTCGCGACGATGGTGCTGCGCCGGATCGCGTCGTGCGCCGACACCCGTGGATTTGTCGAAACCAGAGGATTGCTGGATTGGCTCTCACGGAGATCCAACGCGGGATCTGCCGTCTCGTAGCCGGGCAGCGCAAGGAAGCCGGCGTCAGCTACGTGGCCGGCGAGGTGGCGCTCAACCTGCTCCTGAAAAGCGGGCGTGTCTCCCGCGACATCGACGTGTTTCACGATGCGGAAGCGGCGGTCCACGCCTCGTTCGCTGCCGACCGGAGGCTCCTGGAGTTGCATGGCTACAGGATCGAGACGGTGCGCGAGCTCCCGGCCTTCATCGAGGCGGTCATACGCAAGGCCCACGACGAGGTGCGCATGGAATGGGCTCGCGACAGCGCGTTCCGGTTCTTTCCGCTCATGGAGCACGAGGATCTGGGACTCACGCTGCATCCATTCGACCTGGCGTCGAACAAGGTGCTGGCCCTGGTCGGCAGGCTTGAGGTCCGCGACTGGGTCGACGCGATCAGCTCCCACGAGCGGCTGCAGCCGTTGGGGTACCTGCTGTGGGCGGCCTGCGGCAAGGACCCGGGATTCGGTCCCGGCTCCCTCCTGGAGCATGCGCGCCGGACGACACATTATTCGGCGCCGGAGATCGCGCAATTGGCCTTCGAGGGCAGTCCGCCCGACGCCCACGCGCTGGCAGTGACGTGGCGGACGGCGCTGGAACAGGCGGCTGCCATCATCGACGAGCTGCCATACCAGCAGGCCGGGACCTGCGTCCTGGATGCCCGTGGCGGTCTGTTTCGCGGCGATCCGCCGGCGCTCAAGCCCGCGCTTGCGGAGGACGCCATCCGCTTCCATGAAGGATCGCTCGGCGGCGCGTACCCGCGTCTGTTGGACTGAGCAGCCCGGAACGCCAAGTCGCTACTCCGGGGTTTCATGTCGGCGAGGCCGAGGGATTTGTGCTCCGGGGGTGGCTTCAGGGCTCATCCTTCTGGAAGGCACGGGGAGTCATTCGGCGCGTGCCGGTGGCGGTGCTGGTCACGGGCACGGGGCAGCGCTGGTCGTCACGGAGGATTGAGCGGACCAGCGCTGTTTGGGATACATGAGGGTTCTTCTACGTCTGGTTGGCCCGCGGCGCAAGATCGACCGCCCAGTCCCTGAGTTGAGCGGTATCGAGAACGGATTGATCTAGCAGCGTGAGTAGCTCTTCCTGGCGAGGCTGACCGAACACGACGCGGTAGGCGGCGAGTTGACGCTTGAGGCGGTCGAACGCCTCGACTTCGGTCGTGTACGGAAGCTGCGGAACATGGCGCTGTACCTTGTGCTCGCCCGGGGCGATCCAGTGCGGCACGAGGTCACTGGCATCGGCGTCGCGGGCGGCCTGTTCGGCGAGGTCAAAGATCAGGCGCCAGATGTCATCGCCGACACGCCAGGACCGAAGCGCGTCCAAACCGTGGGAAGCGGCGACGTTGCGGCGAACGGCGTGGCCTTTGTAGCGATGGACGCGGCCCTCTCGCTGCTCAAGGTCCACAGGACTGCCTGGCAGGTTCCAGTGGATCAGCCGGTGGCACCAGGGGTGGAAGTCGAGTCCTTCCTGTCCGATCGACGTGCTGGCCAGCACGAAGGGGCGGAACGGACTGTTGAATGCGGTTCTGGCGACATCCGGGCTGATGGACTCGCCGTCGTCACTCTGGATGTGGCCGAAGCGTAGGGCGAACACGGTGCGTACACGGATGGCCTCACGTTCGATGGATCCGTTCTGAGCCTGGAAGAACTCGGCGTGGACCCGAGCACGTAGCGGGTTCACTACCTGGACGAGCTTTCCGACGCATCTTCCGGCGATGTCGTCGGCGCTGGCGTCTTCGGACCACGACTCCTGGTCCAGAGCATGTGCCACTGTTCGTCGAGGACCGCCTGCAGGTTGCCCTGCTGACAGTAGCGGAGCACGAGCCGCCAATAGGCGTCCTCATCGCTCCGGACCCCAGGATCAGCCGCGAGCTGGCGAAGCAGCGCGATTACGGCGGGCCGGTTGAACAGATGCCAGAAGGCTTCGGCAATCCTCACCGCGAGCCGACGTCGGACGTCGTCGCTGGTTTCCGCCGGCGACCTGAGACAGCGTGACGCCAGAATCGCCGGCGAGCCGAGCGCGACCTCTGTCAGCAGGTCAGCCAGCCCCGGTGGGCGCCGGCCAAGCGCTCGTGGCTCGACAGCAAGCATTTCGTCAACGTACGCACGGAAGACTTCCGGATTTGGCTGCGGCAGAGGCCTGTCGTCGGACGACGACTGAGGGTCGCCGTCACCGTCACGCCAAGCACGCAGGAAAGTTCGCAGCTCCGGATCCAGCAGGAGCGGGGCTATCCACTCCCAACGGTCGTCGATGGATCCGCCCTGCGGTGCTGGGAGGCGTGGGTCCGACAGAAGTTCTTCGACTCGGTCCCGTACCCAGGCTCGCCGATCCCGTCCGGCCGGCGCCTCAAGCGGATGCGCCCCATCCGCCAACGGCAGGCAGGGCAGCATCAAGAGGAAGAGCCGGTAACGGGACAGAACGCCGGACTTCGACTGCGTGAGCCTCAATAACGGCGATTGCTGTTCATCCGGTTTCTTGTAGGAAGCGATGCGGTCTCCCATCATCCGTCGTTCCGCCTCATAGCTCAGGATCGCGCTCACGACGTCAGGCACGACGTTCCAGGCAGAGAACAACAGGCGTTTCGTCGTTCCATCCTTACCCTTGAACGGTCCTTCGAGCGGCCAGTACGGCAGCGTCGGCGGCATCCACAGCAGGCGCCAGAGTCCCCCGTCGAGCAGCTCGCCCGCGAGGTCCCGCAGCTTGGCGTGCCCGGGGTCGACCTGAGACCACGATTGCAGCGTCCTGGCGGTCAGGAAAGACGATTCTTGTTGCTTGAGCGCTTCGACAACCTGGTCCGGTGCGCTGATGGCGTCGACCAGATCGTTGAACTTGTAGCCGCGCATGAAGTGCGCCAGGTAGGGAGCCGACTTCCAGAACGGCATCGGATCGCGGTCGCCAACGGCGCGGAATAGCGCGGCGGCTGCGATGTACTGGCGCACGTCCGTCGCGGTGATCCTAGCCTGGAACCGCTTCTCCTCCACCATCGCGTCCCTGTCCTCGCTCGCCGCGACGCGCTCCGTGCGAGCCATCACGTTGCGCAGGGAAGCCTCCACGTCGAGCTTCGCCTCCTCGACCGCCTCTGTCTGTCCCGGTTCGCCGGCGGCGCGCTTCAGCGCCGCGCCAAAGCGAAGGAGCTGATGCTTGACCGCGTCGACGCGAGTATCATCTTCGCCGAGGAGGAACCGCGTCGTGGCTACGAAGTCCTCGTAGTGATCTTCGCGATCGATCTCCGCATCGGCAGTATAGAGCTTGTACGGCGTTGCGGAGAGCAGCAGTGTGCGCACGCGCTTGCCGTCGGGGGCCCTGGCCCGGAACAGCGCCTGCGCAAGCTCCACCGCGGAATCGCGATCCGCGTTACGCGGATCGAGCAACGACTTGAAGCGCTGAAACTCGTCCAGGATGACGAGGTCGGGCTCGAGGGCTCCGACACACACGTCGGCCAGAAGGTTGCGCAGTTTCTTGGTCACCTGATCGCGCCGCGACGGCGCCGGGGCGGGCCAGTCCTCCCGGTAGCGGCGGAACCACGTATCCAGGACTTCGCACAGTTCCTCCTGAAGATCCGCGCGCTCGTTAAACCTGGCGTCAAACCGTTTGCGGATGTCCTCATCTATGGGCCGGCTTTCGCCTGCCAGCCCCTTCCGCCAGTCATTCTTGTTGGCGATCCTTCCCTGCAAGAGGTTCATGAGCGCCGTGCGGTGACCGATCAGCGGTGCGAGCAGGGCGAACAGCACCTCACGTTCCTGTCGCTGGCCGCTGGAGTTTCCCATGTTGAACGACGTACCGGGCGTGAAGCTGACAAAGTTCAGCCTGCTGCCAGCCAAGCCGGGCTGGCCTTCGCGGGGCGCCAGTTGCGTTGCCAGCATCGTGAGGCGGGTCGCGAGTGCGAAGGACTGTTCGTCGGCGCCGCCGATTTGGAGCTTGGGCAGGTTGGCGCGGGCTATACTCCCGTTGCTGCAGATGTAGATGATGTCGATCCGCGGTACGTCGTCCCACAGGTGATCGACGGTTCGGGCAATGATGCCGCGGGCGACCAGCGTCTTGCCGAGACCTACCTCGTCGGCCACCAGAAAGCGGCCGGTGCTGTCCTGTGCCTCGAACAGCCGGTGGAAAGCGTGATCCACCGTGCGCCGTTGAAACGGCTTGAGCCGCTCGAGATTGGCGTCGACGGATGGTCGCTTCACCGGCGTGGTTCCGCGAGTACTTCTTCAATGGCCGTCCAGATCTCGAACAGATCGTCCGGCACGATCCTCCGCCCCTCATCGGATTTTCGAAGATCGTCGATCAACCTGCGAACCGGCTTGAGCCGGTCAGGATGCCGGGCCGCGGTGCGGACCAGGTCGTCGAGCAGGGTGTCGCCACCAACTCCGATACCCCAGTCGGCGCGAGATGGATCGTCTCCTTCGCCAGTCGCCCAGTCGGTCGTGGCGTCGAGACCGCCGAGCAGCGCGCGCAGGAACCGCAAGAACTTTCCAGGGCTGTCCAGCAGCGATCGGAGCACTTGGTGCAAGCGGTCAGCAGGCATTCCTTCCGCGGGAAGTCGCAGCGTCAGGCGGATGTCGTCCACCCCGCGCACCGGCACGTACAGGCGGAAGGCGACAAATGCCGTCAGCCACGCCACCGGCACCCTCCAGCTCGGTGATGCGTCGATTGGGAAGGCATCTCCCTCGGGAATGGAGATAGGCCAGGCGAAGGCCTCGACGTCGTCGGGCAGTGTTGCGGAACCTGCGATTGTCAGCCGCCAGAGATCGCCTTCGGGTGCGCAGGTCACGCGCAGATCGGCGTTCACGAGGGCGTCGCGAGCCGCCTCGAGGCGCGCCTGCGCGCTGGTCACGCCGGCGTCCAGCGGCTGCGGTTCGGTTCGTTCATACGGGACGCACAGCTTCAGGAATCCGTCGAGGAAACGATCGATGCCGTGACCGCTGGCGCCGCCCTTGCGGCCCTTGCGTCCCGTCATCGACGCCATCACCTCGACGTTACTGCCGGCGAACGCCGCTGCGGTCAGGTTCGCCGAACCCAGGTACCAAGTGACGTCGAAACCGTGCTCCACGGCGAACATCTTCGCGTGCAGTCCGGCCGGGCGCGCGCCGACCACCGGCTCTGGACCATCCAGGCCGGCCTCGTCCTCCGACTCGCCCTGTGCGGTGGCGTCCAGGACAAGTCTCTCGTTCCAGTCGTCCAGTGCGTCTTCCGACAGTTTGTCGAGTTCCTCTCGCCGGCTCACGAGTATCCGCTCACTGTCGCTCAGCCTGCTTACCGCGTCCAACCCAGTAGGATTGACAAACGGCGCTATGGCGAGGGTGCGGTATCCGCTGGACGGTGGCTGCCAAGTCCGGCGGTGTCGTGACAGTCCGAGCGCGCGGAACACAATCGGCGAATCGAACCCGTCGGGGGCAGGGAACGCTACGCGCGCAACTTGGTCGGCCAGCACCTGGACACGCTCGGCGACGCCCGGATCCATCCGGGTCGTGGCTGCGGATAGGTGAGGTAGGACTGACAGGAAGTCGCCCAGCGGCCGGCTCGCCGCGACGCGGCGCTTCCCACCGCGGGGCGACGCCTCGCTCGCCAACGCCACGTCCCAAGAGCGGTCAAATGTCAGGTTTCGCGACAGGATGGCCACCCGCAAGAGGTCTGGTAACGCTGCATCCTCCGCATCACTCGAGTCGGCAGTGAAACGCGCGACCCACACTTTGGGATGAAAGCGGCCCCCGTTCGGGGCGCGCACGGCATGCACGCTCGGCTCCAGCATCGAGTACAACGGCCGCGCCCCCCGCGGAATGGCGATCCCCGTCTCGTCGACGAAGACATGGACGCGGTCGCCGGCTTCCCGTATCGCCTGGTGCAGCCGCAATGGATCGGCCAGCAGTTCCTCCAACCCGCCGTCCGGATGAGAGAGCAGCGAGACGGGCAAAGCGAGCAACGCTTCCAAGTCGAGCGTGTAAGTGGTCAGCACTGCGAAGTCCAGGCCGTAGCCGCTTGGTGGCCGGATCAGCTCAAAGGCGACGGTTCGCGAGTCGGGAAGGAGCATCAGGCGGCAAGTCCCTAGTGTAGGTCCATCATGAACTGCCGAACGCGAACCCAGCGGAAGTCCATGCGACCGACGCCGACGCCTGGAGCCCAGTCCCGCAGGCGGTTCGGGTTCATGAGCCGCGCCCGTGGACCCTTGAGGCCTAGCTCGCGCTGGGTAACCAGCGTCCGCAATTCACGGTCATCCGCGACCATTCGAGGATCCACTTCAGGGATCCGGCGCGACCAGTTCTCGATGAAGCGGCGTTGCGGAGGCCGGAGGCTTCTACCGCCACTGACGACCAGGTCCCAGAGCGCTTCGGGCTTGTATTGCTGGTCCTCGGCGGCCTCCCGTGCGGCCCACTCCGCGAGTGCCCCGCGATAGGCCTCGATCAAGTCATCCTCTTCGGTCTCCAGCTCGTCGCTGCGGCGTTCCGCGACGAGCAAGTTGTAGAGCAGCGGCATTCCCTCGACGTGGAGTGAGAAGCGCCTCGCCAACTCCACAATGTTGGTAATGCAGCTTGGCGCGCGAAGCGCATCCGGATCGTCCCAGAAGTCTTCGGCTGGCGCCACCGACCCGTTTCGGGCCAGCCATGCCAGGAGGGTGCCGGCGCATCGTTCCTCCAGGCGGCCGCGGAGGAAGTCCGCATCTTTGGCTCTCAACGCGAACGACGCCTCCCAGGGAAACCTGCGCGGGGCCGCGGGCAGCCTGGGATGCCAGTTCGGCTCACGGCTCCAGACGACGCCCGGGTCGTCAGCGCGCCCGTCGCCGGTGTGACGGTCCGCCAGCGACGCGAAGCGCGAGTGGTACCAGCCCTGGCTCTGCGGATGTCTGAAAATGCCCCACCGCGTCAGCGCGCTCCAGTAGAGCGTGCTCGGCAGCCGAACCAGCCCACCGCGCGCGACGATGCCGATGATGCCCTCATTGTTATCGCTGCGTTCCAGCGGTCGGATCAGGTCGATCTCCTTGCTCCGCGCGACCTGTTCCACCTCGGCGGAGTTGACCCGCTTCTCCTCTAGCTGCTGGTACATCCACGGAATGAACAGCACGTACCGAAGCCGCGTCTGGATGTACGACGTTCCAGGAAACAGCGCGTCCGAGACCGTGTCGCGCAGGCTCCCGAGACCCATCTCGTCGAGCGTGCCCTGCTCACTGAACAGGTCAAGCACCCGCCGCATCTTGTCGCGGTCGCTCGCCGTCAGATCGATCCAGGTCAACGTCGGTTGCATGCAGATGTCGCAGTCTTCGGGCGCACGGCATCAAGCGAAATACGCACGACCATATTAATGGTCAGCGAATGGACGCCCGGGGTTACTGTGCGCGAAGCGGGAGTGTGGGACCCAGTCGATGACGGACATTTGTTGACGTCGAGTGATGGACGATTCGGCGCGTCCTATCGGTCCGGGATGCTGCCCTGCCCGACGGGGCGCAATCCCAGCCGCCGCACCTCCTCCCATCGGCCCGGCACGAGGCCGTCGGGGAACTCCGTGCCGCATGGGCCGCCGCCGCTCGCGTCGCCGAAGTCGTACTCGCGCCCGTCGAAGCGAAGCGTCGGGCGGTAGTACCGGGACAGCTCGCGGGAGCTTGCCGGCAGATAGTGGCAGATGAAGCTGCGCCGCCATTCGTGGCCGGAGGCGTTGGAGCGCGAGCCGTGCACGATGCTGCCGCCGAAGAACAGCACGTCGCCGGGGTCGAGCCGGACCGGCACCGGCGCCAAGCCGGCAGGCGGGCGCACGAAGTGCGTGGTGAAGCTCTGCTCCGGGTCGGCCACCTCCGGACAGGCCACTTCCATCGTGTGCGTGCCTGGGCAGACGTACAGGCCGCCGTTCTCGGGGACGGAGCGGTCCACGGCCGTCCACGCCGCGATGCAGGTGTCCGGCCGCACCCGCAGGTAGTAGTTGTCCTGGTGCAGGGCTTGGCCCTTGGAGCCCGGCGGCTTGAAGTAGAACATCGACTGGGCGGCGATCGGCTCCTCGTCCATCAGCGCGGCCAGCACCGTCTCGATCCGCGCGTCGAGCAGCATGCGCAACGCCAGCTCGTCGAACCGGTGCGGGTGCATGATGCGCGGGAAACGCAGGAGCGGATCGTCGCTGTCGGGGTCGGGGTCCCAGTGACCGGGGATCGGTTGCCCGTCCGCGGTGATGGCCGCGAACCGCTCGGCGCAGCCGGCGATCTCATCGCGACTCCACAGCCCACGGAGTACCAGAAAGCCGTCCGTCCGCCACTGCGCCAGTTCCTTGGCGCTCACGGATACTGCCGTGGCCATCGCCCGGTTACTCTGGCACGGTCGCAAGCGACCTCCAAGGGCAATCGGGGGTGACCGCGACATCCGCCTCCAAGGATTGAGGGCTGGCAGCAGGACATGGCATGACGTGATGTCATGGAGTCACAGCGATGAATCAGTTCTCTCTCCGTAAGGTCCCGCCCGAGGTGGAGCGGCGCCTCCGCGCCGTCGCCCAAGAGAACGGCGAGAGCCTGAATGCCGCGATCAACAGAATCCTGGCAGAGTCGCTCGGTGTCGTTCCGGGAAGGAATGAGGAAGCGTGATCTCTCGGATCTCGCGGGAACATGGAGCGAGGCGGAAGCGTCCGAGTTCGAGCGGGCGACCGAGCCGTTCGGTCGGATCGACACGAAGACGTGGGAACTCCCACTTCGACACCATCCCGACCCTGGTCGTCGATCGGTATGAGCCCACGGAGTGAGCCGGCGGGACAGCGGAACAGCGAGCTGCCGGTCAATCCCCGGCGCCGTCAGCCGGCGCAACGACCAGGATACCCTCCGGGCCGACCGGCACGCCGTCGTTCTGGCCGGCGAGCAGCGTCCGTAGCTCGGGCGGTGCGCCGCGAATGACCTCCTCCGGCCACTCCTCGACCGGCGAGAGCGGCGCGGCCCAGCCGGGACGATAGGACAGGAACGCGCTCGGCCGCGGCCGCCCGGACCCCATGACACCGCCCGCGTGAATGGTCCGGCAGTGGAACAGCACCGCGTCGCCGGCCTTCGCCAGCACCATGCGCGCCGCGGCGGCGTGCTCCTCCAGGGAGTCGCGGTTCTGCTGGTCGGCGAAGCGGTGGCTGCCGGGAATGACCCACAGCGGCCCCTCGCCGACTTCCATGTCGATGAAGTAGAAGCCCACGTTGCACCACGACGCCTGCGTGTTGCGCGGATCCGCAGGCGGCTCGAAGCCGGTGTAGTCGCGGTGCAGGATCTGCCGCCCGCGCGCCAGGTTGTCCTCGCTCTGCTGTACCCAGGTCGCGAACACGCCCTTGAAGAAGCGGATGTCTTCGCCGTAGCAGGCGCGCACGGCGGCAATCACCGGCGGGCAGGGGATGATCCTGGCGAGGGTGCCTGCCGGCCAGTGCTCGTCGTACTCCAGCCGGTTGGGCGCCTCATCGCCGCCCATCTCTTCGACGATCCTCGCCACCTGCTCGGGCGTCACCGCGTCCGGGATCCACAGGAAGCCGTTCTCGGCGAAGAAGGCGTGCTGCTCGCGGACGGTCAGGCCGACGAAGTCTTCGCGCCGCCCGGCCAGCAGGGAGTCGGTGTCGGCGGTGGCGGTCACGGTCCGATCAGCGTAGCGCGTCCGGCCGGCGGATCACGTGGGCACGTCCACGGTCTGCCCCTCGGCGGCCGAGCGGTAGGCGGCGTGGATGATGCGGAGCGCTGCCAGCCCGTCGCGCGCGGTAACCGGCGGCTCCGCCTCGCCTGTGCATGCCTGCAGAGCAGACTTCACCCACGGCGTGTAGCCGCCGCCCCGGCCTTCGTAGCTCACCACGCGGGTGGGCTGGCCGGTGGCGGTCCATTCGAGCCGTCCCTGCTCGGCGACGTTGATGCGCAGCCAGCCGGCGTCGCCATACACGGTGATGGTGGCCTGGCCGGACTTCTGCTCCATCAGGTAGCCGGAGAACAGCGAGCCGTGCGCGCCGCCGGCGAAGCGGAAGTTGACCAGGGCCAGGTCCTCCACGTCGATCGGCTGGCCGCCGACCACCGGCGCCATCGCCTGCACCGCCTCGATCTCCCGGCCGGTCAGCCAGCGGATCAGGTCCAGGGCGTGGATGCCGAGCCAGGTGAGGTGGCCGCCGCCGGCCAGCGCCTTGCGGAAGGTCCAGTCGTCCGTGGCCACCTTGCCCGGGATGCGCGACTGGTCGCTCACCTGCGACGCCTGCACCGCGTAGAGCGATCCGATGCCGCCCTCGGCGATGATCCGCTGCGCGTCGACCTTGACCGGGTCGCGGCGCTGCGCGAACGCCATCATCAGGTGCACGCCGCGCCGCTCGGCAACCTGCACGAGGCGCTCGAACTGATCGGGATGCACGCAGGAGGGCTTCTCCGCCATCACGTGCACGCCGGCCTCCAGCAGCGGCTCGATCACCGCCGGAGCGTGGGCGCCGATCATGGTCACGATCGCCATGTCCGGCGCGCCGTGGCGGAGCAGATCGTCCACCGAGGTCTCGGCGGCCTGCACCTTGGCCCCGCAGGCGCGTCGGGACTCCTCCAGCGTCGTGC
Organism: Spirochaetia bacterium; assembly: GCA_965208175.1. Taxonomy (GTDB): domain Bacteria; phylum Spirochaetota; class Spirochaetia; order SZUA-6; family Bin103; genus CATQHW01. The sequence goes on from CBDBOG010000004.1 coordinate 1,423,802, forward strand.
CGGCGGGATCCATCAGCAGCGCCCGGTCGATGGCGGCGATGCTGTCGATCGCCTCGCGATACGGCGCCTGGTGAGCGGCGCCCTCCTCGGTCACGAACGCGACGGTTGCCATGTCTCTGCCGTTCTCCTTGCGATGCGGTACTATAGCCGGGCGTTCATGCTGAAGTTCATCGTCCGGCGGGTGCTTCTCATGATCCCCACGCTGATCGCCGTTTCGATCCTGTCGTTCCTGATCATCCAGGCGCCGGCCGGCGACTTCGTCGACACCTACGTGGCGGGTCTCCGGCAGTTCGGGCAGATCGTCGAGCAGGGGCAGATCGACGCCCTGCGCGAGCGCTACGGGCTGAACCAGCCGGTGTACGTCCAGTACTGGAAGTGGGTGTCCAACCTGGCCCGCGGCGACCTGGGACGATCGTTCGCGTGGAACCAGTCGGTGAAGACCCTGCTGTACGAGCGGCTGCCCTGGACGATCCTGATCGCCTTCAGCTCGCTGCTGGTGGTCTACATCATCGCCATTCCGATCGGCAACACGTCGGCAATCAATCAGTATTCCGTGCGGGATTACGTGTTCACGAGCGTCGGCTTCATCGGCCTGGCGGTGCCCAATTTCCTGTTCGCCCTGATCTTCCTGTGGCTGTTCTTCCTGTGGACGGGCAAGGCCGCGGTGGGCCTGTTCTCCAAGGAATACCTCACCGCTTCGTGGAGCATGGGCAAGTTCGTCGATCTGCTCTCGCACCTGTGGATCCCGGCCCTGATCGTCGGCACCGCCGGGACCGCCAGCCTGATCCGCATCATGCGCGCCAACATGCTCGACGAGTTGCACCGGCCGTACGTGATGGTGGCGCGCGCCAAGGGGCTGACCGAGCGCCGGCTGCTCTACAAGTACCCGTTCCGCGCCGCGCTCAACCCGGTGGTCAGCACCATCGGCTACACCCTGCCGGAGATGGTCAACGGCGCGCTCTTGACCTCGATCGTGCTGGGCCTGCCGACAATCGCGCCGGTGCTGCTGTCGGCGCTGCTCACCCAGGACATGTTCCTGGCCGGCAGCATCATCTTCGTCCTCAGCGTCCTGACGGTGATCGGCACGCTGTTGTCCGATGTCCTGCTGGCGTGGCTCGATCCACGCATACGCGAGGCGGTCTGACATGGCTCAACCGGCGGTTCCGGCCGGCACCACGGCTCCGTCCGAGGAGCGGCTGTTCGTCGCTTCGCAGTGGCAGCTCATCCGCTGGAAGTTCCTCCGGCACCGGGTGGCCGTGGCCGCCCTGGGCGTGCTGGGGCTCTTCTATGTCGGCGCGTTCTTCGCCGAGTTCATCGCCCCCTACGACGGCCGGCTGTACGATCAGAACCGCGTTCTGCAACCGCCGCAGCGTCTGCGGTTCGTGGACGTGGACGGGCACTTTCATCTGCGCCCGTTCGTGTACGGCCTCACGCAGACGATCAACGAGGTCACCTACGGCAAGGAGTACGCGATCGACCCGGAGCAGCGCCATCCGCTGGCGCTGTTCGTGCGCGGCGACGTGTACGAGTTCTGGGGGCTGTTGCAGACCGACGTCCACCTGTTCGGCTTCGCGGGCGGGCGCGGCTACCTGTTCGGCGCGGACGCGCTCGGCCGCGACCTGCTCTCACGGATCATCTACGGCAGTCGGATCTCGCTGACCGTGGGACTGCTCGGGATCGCGCTGAGCTTCGTGCTGGGCATCGTGCTGGGTGGCGTCTCCGGCTACCTGGGCGGCGCGCTCGACGTGATCATCCAGCGGCTGATCGAGTTCCTGCGCTCGATCCCGACCCTGCCGCTGTGGATGGGTTTGAGCGCGGCGCTGCCGCCCCACTGGAGCGTGACCAAGGTCTACTTCGCCATCGTCGTGATCCTGTCGTTCGTCGGCTGGACGTCGCTGGCGCGGGTCGTGCGCGGCAAGTTCCTGTCGGTGCGCGAGGAGGAGTTCGTGGTGGCGGCGCAGATCCACGTGGCGGGCCGCGGCTACATCATCATGCGCCACCTGCTGCCGTCGCTGTACAGCTACATCATCGCCTCGCTCACCCTCTCGGTTCCCGGCATGATCCTGGGCGAGACCGCGCTCAGCTTCATCGGCCTGGGGCTGCAGACGCCGGCCATAAGCTGGGGGGTCCTGCTGAAAGATGCCCAGGCCATCCGGGTCCTGGCCGACGCGCCCTGGCTGCTGATCCCGGCGCTGTTCGTGATCGTCTCCATCCTTGCGTTCAACTTCCTGGGCGACGGCATGCGCGACGCCGCCGACCCCTACGCCAACGTCTGATGGCAGACCGCGCCTCCCGCCCCAAGACCGGCGCCTCCGGCCCCGCTCTTGGCCCATCCCCACCTTTTTCCGAGGAGTCCGGCGGGCATTCCGCTGGCGCGGAACGCCGGCCGGATTCCTCGGGGACTGCGCTCCTCAGCGTGCGCGGGCTCAGGACGCACTTCTTCTCGCGGCAGGGCACGGTCAAGGCCGTGGACGGGCTGAGCTTCGACCTGGCTCCGGGCGAGACCCTGGGCATCGCCGGCGAGAGCGGCTGCGGCAAGAGCGTCACCACCCAGTCGATCCTGCGCATCGTGCCCAAGAACGGCGCGATCGTGGACGGCAGCATCGTGTTCGACTCGCCCAGCCAGGGCCGGGTCGACCTGGTGACCCTGGATCCCCAGGGCAGCGCCATACGGGAGATCCGCGGCGCCGAGATCGCGATGGTGTTCCAGGAGCCGATGACCTCGTTCTCGGCCATGCACACCGTCGGCAACCAGATCATGGAAGCGATCATGCTGCACCAGCAGGTCACCAAGCGGCAGGCGCGCGCCGAGGCGATCGACATGCTGGACCGGGTGGGCATGCCGCAACCGGCGGCGACCATCGACTCCTACTCGTTCAATCTCTCCGGCGGCATGCGCCAGCGCGCCATGATCGCCATGGCGCTGTCGTGCCGGCCGCGGCTGCTGATCGCCGACGAGCCGACCACCGCCGTGGACGTGACGATCCAGGCGCAGGTGCTGGATCTGATCAAGGACCTGCAGCAGGAACTGGGGATGGCGCTGATCATCATCACCCATGACCTGGCGGTGATCGCCGAGCTGGCCGACACGGTCCTGATCATGTACCTGGGCCAGGAGGTGGAGTCGGCCCCCGTGGACGACATCTTCTACCAGCCCCGGCACCCGTACACGCGCGGCCTGCTCGGCTCGGTGCCGAAACTCGGCGAGGGGGCGGCGCAGAAGATCACGCCGATTCGTGGGTCGGTGCCCACGCACGTCGAGCGCGTGCACGGCTGCCTGTTTCATCCCCGCTGTCCGGACTGCATGCCCGGCGTGTGCGACGGCGATGCGCCTCCCTTGCTGGAGGTCAGGGCCGGACACTCAGCGGCGTGCTACCTGTATGGTGGAGCGGACGACGCGGCGGGCACCGCCGGAGGCGGAGCTTGATGGGCGACCGGCAGCCGTTGTTGGAGGTCCGGAACCTCGTCAAGCACTTCCAGCGCACCCGCGGGCTCCGCCGGCAGGTGACCGGCGTCGTCAAGGCGGTCGACGACGTGAGCTTCACCGTGCACGCCGGAGAGACGCTGGCGCTGGTGGGTGAGAGCGGGTGCGGAAAGACGACCACCGGGCGCTGCATCCAGCGGGCGGTGGAGCCCACCTCCGGCCAGGTGCTCTTCCATCCGGACGGCGGCGATGCCGCGGTCAACGTTCCCGAGCTGGGCCGCAGCGAGCTCAAGGAGGTCATGACCCAGATGGGCATGATCTTTCAGGATCCCTATTCCTCGCTCAATCCGCGCATGACCATCGCGCAGACGATCGCCGAGCCGTTCGTCATCCACGGGACGCTCGGCAGCCGGCGCGAGATGGAGGAGCGCGTGGCCGAGCTGCTGCGCATGGTGCGCCTGGCCCCGGTCTACATGACGCGCTATCCGCACGCGTTCTCGGGCGGGCAGCGCCAGCGCATCGCGATCGCCCGCGCCCTGGCGCTGATGCCGAAGTTCATCGTCGCCGACGAGCCGGTATCCGCCCTGGACGTGTCCGTGCAGGCGCAGATCCTGGAGCTGCTGCAGGACCTGCAGCAGAACCACCACTTCGCCTACCTGTTCATCGCCCACAACCTGGCGGTGGTCGAGTATTTCAGCGAGCGGATCGCGGTCATGTACGTGGGCAAGATCGTCGAGCTGACCAGCACGCGCCGGCTGTTCGCGATGCCCAGGCACCCCTACACGGAGGCGCTGTTCTCGGCGGTGCCGAAGCCCGATCCCCGCTCCCGAGGCAAGCGCATCCTGCTCGGCGGCGACATCGCCGACCCCGCGAATCCGCCGTCGGGCTGCTACTTCCATCCGCGCTGCCGCTTCGCGCAGCCGATCTGCAGGGAGCAGGAGCCGCCGCTGGTGGAGGTCGGAGCGGACTCAAGCGATCCTCATCTGGCCGCCTGCCACTTCGCCAGGGAGCTGGAGCTGGCCGGCGTGGTTTGACACCGTACCGGCCGTCTCCCCACGATGGGGCAACGAACGGGGCAGTCGGCTCGCGCGACCGTTCGTGGCCCTCATGCTCCGCATTCATTCAAGGAGAAGAGTATGAGGAACGTGACTGCCCTCGCACTGGCGCTGGCCCTGGTTGCGGCCGCGGACCAGGCCACCGGCCAGACGGAAGCCGGGGCCGCGCCCGTGCGCAGCGGCCAGTACGGAGAGGCGCCGATGCTGGCCGCCCTGGTCGCCTCGGGAGAGTTGCCACCCGTCGAGGAGCGCCTGCCCGAGACGCCGCGCGTGCTGGAGGTCGCCGAGATCGGCACCTACGGCGGGGCGCTGCAGCAGGTCCGCAACCTGGATGCGTCCGACTGGCTGGCCTGGGTCATGACCAAGGAGCCGCTGACGATCATCTCCCCCGATCTGCTGAGCACGCTGCCGAACGTCGCCCGCGAGTTCGAGGTGTCCGAGGACGGCACCACCATCACCTTCACGCTGCGGCCCGGCATGCGCTGGAGCGACGGCGCGCCGTTCGGGGTCGACGACCTCCTGTTCTGGTACGAGGACCTGATCAGCAACAAGGAGCTGACTCCGGAGCCGATCAGCTACTTCACCCGCAACAACGAGCTGCTGGTCGTCAGCAAGGTGGACGACAACACGGTGACGTTCACGTTCAGCCTGCCCAACAGCCCGTTCGTGAACATGATCGGGACGTGGTGGATGTACTTCGTGCCGCAGTACGCGCCGAAGCACTACATGAGCCAGTTCCACCCCACCTACACCGACCGCGAGAAGCTGGACGACCTGGTGAAGTCGGAGGGGTTCTCGAGCTGGCCTGAGCTCTATCACAGCAAGGATTGCGTCGGTCACCCGTCACAGGGCGTCAGCGACCCGGCCTGTCCCACGCTGGCTCCCTGGCTGTTCCAGGATCCCAAGACCGCGCCGGTGCAGACGGCGGTGCGCAACCCGTACTACTTCAAGATCGATCCCGAAGGCAATCAGCTTCCCTACATCGACCGCGTCGAGCGTCCGCTGATCTCCGACACGGAGGCGTGGCTGCTCAAGGTGGTCGCGGGCGAGGAGGACGTCGTCTTGGGCTCGTTCCTGGATCCCGGCAAGAACTTCACCTTCCTGAAGCAGAACGAAGCGCGCGGCGGCTACAAGGTCAAGACCTTCACCTGGTGGCGCAACCACTCCACGCTGTACTTCAACCACACCACGGCTGACGAGGTGAAGGCAGAGCTCTACGGGAACAAGGACTTCCGCATTGCGCTGTCGCACGCCATCAACCGGGACGAGATCAACGGCCTGCTGTTCGGTGGGCGGTACACGCCCAGCCAGCTCGCCCCGAACTCGGGTCCTCCCTTCCACGGCGAGCGCGACATGTTCAAGCAGTTCATCGAATATGACCCGGACAAGGCCAACGCGATGTTGGACGAGATCGGCCTGGCGGCCCGCGACCGCGACGGCTTTCGCGTCGACGCCGATGGCAACGCGCTGCAGTTCATTCTGTACCATCCGTCGTGGCCGCCTGAGAATCCCGAGCTCGGCGACCTCATCAGGGGCTACTGGGCCGAGGTCGGCATCAACCTGGCGGTCAAGGCGCTGGACGGAGCGGCCTATACGGCGATCAACGATGCGGACGACGCGGACATGCGCCTGCGCGTCGGCTACTACGTCGGCCCGCCGATGGTGCCGATCATGAGCCCGAACCTGTTCGCCACCAACTTCGAGACCGAGCCCGGGTGGTCGAGCTGGCTCAACACCGCCGGGGCGTCGGGGGTCGAGCCGCCGGATGACGTGAAGCGGCTGCGGGAGATCCAGAACGAGATCTACGCGGAGCCGGATCCGGAGAAGCAGCTCGCGCTGTACGACGAGGCGTTCACGATCCATACCAACAACCTCTGGCAGTTGGGCATCCTGGAGTGGGACGCGGAGACGTCGTTCAGCTACATCCAGAACAACCGGCTCGGCAACGTGCCCGAGCCGATGCCGGGCGAGATCATCCCCTCGCAGCGGAGCTCCTGGTTCATCCGCCCCTAGGAGTCTGTCGGATTCATGCATCCGGACCGGCGGTGACATAGCCGGCGATGACGCCGCCGACGCTCTGGTTCGCGGCCTCCAGAGGCTGCGGACGTAACGGATGTGGGCAGAATCCCGGAATGCTCACCACAATTTCATCGCTGGCGCCAATTCCTGGCCCATGGTCCGGGTTCTCATCAGCGTGCGATCACGCTGCCAGAACATACAGCCGCTTCAGATTCCACGCCGTGCACACCAGATTCCATTCTCCCCGCACTGCCTGCAGCCCACGCAGATGAAAACGCCGGAATCCCAGCACCTCCTTGATCACCCCGAATACCGTCTCCACCGTCGCCTTGCGCTTGCCGTAGATCGCCTTCCCGGCAGCCGTCTTGAGGCGATGCTCCATCGCCGTGACCGCATCCGCATCCGCAGGACACTCTGCCGGCGCTTGCATGCGCTGTTCCAACGGCTGATTGTGGGCTTCTCGGCTGCCGGCGATATACGGCTCGATCCCCTGTGCCGCGCAGCGCTCCACGTTCTCTTTGCTGTGATACCCGGCATCCGCCACCAACGCCTGCGGCTTGCCCAACTCCTCGGCTACCTTCTCCAACTCGTTCAGCGCCGGCTGTACTTCCTGCTTGTCGTTGGTCGCTTGGCTGACGTGGTTGCCCACCACCAAGTGACTGTCGTGCTCCACCGCCGCCTGCGCGTTGTAGCCCTGCACGAACGCGCCGCCCGACGCCGGCATGATGCGCGACTGTTCGTCGGTGAAGTTCACCTGATCCTTGTCCTTCGGTCCTGCCTGCGGCTCCTGTGGTGGGCGCCCTCCCGCCTTCTTGCCGGTCTGCGCCTCGCGTTGCTCACGCCGCTGCATCTTCGCTTCGTACTCCGCCCGCTCGGCCGCGTGCCGCTCCTGCGCCCGCTCCTCGATCTTCGTCTTCGCTTCCTGGATCGCTGCCAGCCGCTCCTGGCGCCGCTGCAACTCTGCCGGGATGTCCAGCTCCACCTGCTGCTGCTCGGGCGTCTCGCTGTCAGCTCCCTCGGCCAGTTCAAGCAGCCGTTGCACCTCGCCCTCCAACTGCTTCTCCACGTCGTTGGCATGCCCCCAGCTCATCGCCTTGTGCTTGCTCGCGTTGCCCTGAATCTTGCTCCCGTCCAGGCTCACCGCTCCCAGCTTCATCACTCCCATGGCCGACGCCAGCACCAGGATCTGCTTGAACAGCCCCTCCAGTTCATCCAGAAACCGCTTGCGGAAGTTCGCAATCGTGTCATGGTCCGGATGCCGGTCGGCGGTGATGTACCGGAACGCCACCGAATCGTAGGTCGCCTGCTCCAGCTTGCGGCTGGAGAACACTCCGGTCGCGTACCCGTAGAACAACAGCGCCACCAGCAGCGCCGGATGATACGCCTGCTTGCCGCCGCCTCCGTAGCGGCTGGTCAACTCGCTCAGATCAAGCTGATCGACGATTTCTACGACGAAGCGCGCCAGATGCTGTTCCGGCAGCCACTCTTGAATCGACGCCGGCATGAGCATCGGCGTGTCGCGATCGATGGTTCGAAATTTGGCTGACATAGGCCCTCGGTGCGTGGTGTGAGCGCTTGCGCCAGCTTACTCCGATCGCCACGATGCCTCTACCTGCCTACCATGTACTCGCCCGCCCAGCCCGCCTTCGCCCTTCGCCGCCTCGGTCGGTCAAATCCGACAGACTCCTAGGTTCCGGCGCCCCGGGCGCCGCGTTCGAGACATCGAGGGAGGTTGCCGCGCCGGCGGCGCCTCCCTTTTTCGAGGAGTCTCAGGCGGGTCCTTCGTTCCTCCACCAGCGGAGCTCGTTGCTGCCGCGCTCGGCGCAGGCGGCCACGTCCAGCCGTCCATCGCCGTCCAGGTCGGCCACGATGACCATGTTGGCGTGGGCCCAGTTGGCCTTGAGGATCTGCATGTCCCAGGGTCCTCTGGGGTCGCCCCGGTGCTTGAAGAGCGCCACGCGCCCGGGTTCTCCCCATGCGGTGGCCACCACCTCGACGTGTCCGTCGCCGTCGAGGTCCGCGGCTGTCGCCTCGAAGGCCCCGGGGAAGTGCTCGGCTATGACGTGCCGGGGCCACGGGCCGATGCCCGGGCGGCCGTCGTTCTCGTACCACACGATCTGCTGGGTGCCCGCCGGGGCCTCGCGCCGGGGATGATCGAAACCGAGGGCCATCACCAGGTCGACGTCCCCGTCGCCGTCCATGTCGACGGGGTGACCGTGGATGGGCCTGGGCGCGGTGTCGATGACGTGCTTCGTCCATGGCGAGTCGGGGGAGGTGCCGGGGTTCCGGTACCAGGCTACCTCGCCGCGCTTCGACGCCGTGCCCACCAGGTCGACGAGTCCGTTGCCGTCGACGTCGGCGGCGCATACGGCGCGGGCCTCCGGCGCGTCGTCGTCGATCATGTGCTTGACCCAGACACCGTCGCGGTTCTCGAACCAGGCGAGCTGGTTGCTGATGCGCCATCCGGAGGCCGCCACGTCCAGGTCGCCGTCGCCGTCGAGATCGGCAATGGCCACGTCGTAGGCGCCGGGGATACCGCCCTCCGTGATGTAGCTGTGGCTCCATGAGTCGAGGTCCCGCGGGTCGCCGTCGAAGCCGAACGACAGCAGGCAGCCGTTGAGGTTGTCGACGCACACGATCTCCGGCTTCCCGTCGCCGTCGACGTCGGCAACGGCGTGCCGCTCCAGCAGCTCGTTGGTCCGCAGGTGGACGACGTGCCGGGTGAAGGTGCCGGCGCCGTCGTTCTCGAACCAGTAGAGGCCCCGGTCGGCGTCGGTGGCGACCAGGTCCAGGCTGCCGCTGCCGGTCAGGTCGACGGCGGAGACGGCGAAGGCGTATCTGAACTCCGACGAAACGAGCCGCTCCGTGAATCTGATGAACTCGGCCACGCGCTTCGCCTACGGCCGCATATAACGGTTGTTGGCCTGGGCGAAGTAGCGTTTCATGGGCTCGAAGTAGCTTTCGGACCAGCCCTTCTTGCACGAGTCACCGTGTCCGTCGGGCACGTTGGAGTGCCTGATGGTGGCGGTGATGCCGGCACGCTGGTCTCTGGTGCGGACCAGCTCGACCTCCAGGCGGGAATCGGGAACGCCCTCGGGAAACCGGGAGGAGCGCCATGACTGAACGATGCGGCGGTACGGCGAAAGCTCCAGGTTGACCCCGGTGATGTCGCCGTCCCAAGCGGTGAACGAGGCGCCCGGCTCGGCCGAAACCTCGGCTTTCCCGCCCGTCATGTTCGTGTGCTCCTGGCTGTCAAGCCAGGCTTCGTAGATGCGCTTCGGGGTGGCCAGTATGACGTCTGACGTCTCGAAGGACTCGGGCATCCCCATCCTCCCGGCTTCAGTGTAGCGGCCGCTGCTGGAAGGCGACCAGGTCCGCGTACGCACCCCCCGCGGCGAGCAAGGAGTCGTGTGGGCCGGCCTCCACGGTGCGCCCCCTCTCCAGGACGACGATGCGGTCGGCGCTGCGGATGGTGGACAGCCGGTGCGCGATGACGAGCGAGGTACGGCCGGCGCGGACGCGGGCCATCGCCCCCCGGAGAAGACGCTCGTTCTCGGCATCCAGGTTGGAGACGGCCTCGTCCATCACCAGGATGGGGGCGTCCTTGAGGACCGCCCGCGCGATCGCGATACGCTGCCGCTGGCCCCCGGACATCCGGCCCCCCCGCTCGCCGGCGTCGGTCTCATACCCCCGGGGCATCCGCATGATGAAGTCATGCGCCAGAGCGGCCCTTGCGGCCTCTTCCACCTCCGCGTCCAGGGCATCCGGGCGCGCCAGGCGGATGTTCTCGCGGATGGTCATGTTGAACAGGTAGACGTCCTGCGGCACCCAGGCGATGAGCTCGCGCAGGGCGCTCTGTGGGAACGTCCGGACATCATGCCCGCCGATGGTGATGGCGCCGTCCGTGACATCCCAGAACCGCATGAGCAGATGGATGCAGGTGGACTTGCCCGCGCCGGAGTGCCCCACAAGGGCCACGTTCTCGCCCGGCCCCACGGAGAAGCTCGCCGCTTCCAGAGCCGCAGGCAGATCCGCGGCGTAGTGGAAGCTCACGGCCCTGAACTCGATGCGGGGCTCCACCGGGCCCGGGGGCGGAGCCGCCTCCGTGTCCGGCACGGGAGCGGGCGCGTTCAGCACGGCGAACACCCGGTCAGCCGCCGCGAAGACCACGCCGAGGCTCTCCGCGATGCCGGTGATGTCGGTCACCGGCCTGAAGATGAAGATGGCCAGGATGATGACGACCGGATAGAGCGCCGGCGGCAGGGAGCCGGAGGACACCAGGAAGGCTGCGGCGACGACGATGCTCACCATCCCCAGCGTGATGAGCACGGACGTGACCGCCTGCTCCCCACCGGCTCTGCGCCCGTGGGCGACCTGTGCGCCCACCAGGCTCCGGCTGCTCCGGATCATTCCTTCCAGGAAGCGCTGTCCCTGCCCGAAGGCCACGACTTCGCGCAGTCCCTGAACGCCGTCCACCACCTCCGCGTTCAGCGAGCCCAGAGTCTCGCGCAGTCTCCGGCCCTGGGCTGCCGCCCGCTTGCGCAACCAGAAGGGAACGGTGGCCACCGCCAGGGTCGCGGGGAGCAGCGCCAGGGGAAGCAGCCAGTGCATCGCCGCGAGGGCTCCGAGCGCCCCCAGGGGCACCATGACCGCCACGATGAACGTCCCCACCGTGTGCGCGTAGAACCACTCGATGGTATCCACGTCGGCCATCGCCGCCGTGGAGAGGTCGCCGGAGCGCCGGTCGAGAAGATAGCCCGGCGCCAGCCGGTCCAGCGCCTGATAGAGCCAGATGCGGAGCTCCGCCAGGATGCGGTAGGCCAAGTCGTGCGCCAGCCACATCTCCGCCCAGGCCGCCACCGCCCTGCCGGCCACGACGCCGCCGAGCATGAAGGCGCTGAAACGGAGCGCTTCAGCCGCCGCCCCCGTCGCTACGCTTCCCACCATGAACGCACCGATCCCGGCGGCGGCGATCATGAAGCCGTGGTTCAGGATGCCCGTGAGCACGGTGATTCCCATGAGCCAGTAGTACGGGCGCAGGATGCGGAGGAGCTGCCAGAACCCGGACCCCCATCTGCCGCTGCGCGGAGCGAACTCCCATTTGCCGGGGCGATTGCTCGCTAGGGTGCCCACATGGCCTCCTGCTGCGCCCGGACGAGGCCGGCATAGGCGCCGCGCCGCTCCATCAGCTCCCGGTGGCGGCCGGTCTCGACCACCCGCCCCTCGTCCAGGACCACGATGCGGTCGGCGTGGACGACGGAGGAGAAGCGGTGGGCGATGGTGATGGTCGTCCGTCCCCGGGCCAGCCGCTCCAGCGCGTCACGGATAGCGCTCTCGTTCACGCCGTCCAGGCTGGAGGTCGCCTCGTCCAGGATGAGGATGGGGGCATCCTTCAGCAACGCCCGTGCGATGGCGATGCGCTGGCGCTCACCCCCGGAGAGCTTCGCTCCCCGTTCTCCGACCACGGTCCGGTACCCCTGGGGGAGCGCGGTGATGAACCCGTGAGCGTTGGCCGCCCGCGCCGCCGCTTCGAGCTCCCCCGGGGAGGCTTCCGGCTTCCCGAGCCGGAGGTTGTCCTCGGCCGTCCCATGAAAGAGGTAGGTGTCCTGGGACACCACGGCGATCAGGCCTCGCAGCGTCTCCAGGGGGTAGTCGCGGATGTCCACGCCGCCGATCTCCACGCGTCCCTGCTGGGGGTCGAAGAACCGCAGCAGCAGCGCGGCCACGGTGCTCTTCCCCGCCCCCGACTGACCGACGAGGCCAATGCTCTGGCCTGCGTCCACGGCGAGCGACAGGCCGTCGAGCGCCGGCGCGTTGTCCGGGTGGTAGGCAAAGGTGACGTTCACGAAGGCGAGGGAATTCGGCGTGCTCGCGCGCTCGGGGTGCGCCGGCACGGCCTCGCGGTCAGCCACCTCGGGCTTTGCCTCCAAGAGTGCGAAGATGCCGGTGGAGGCGGACACGCCCAGGTAGCCCTTGTGCCAGTAGGAGTCCAGCTCCACCAACGGACGGAAGCACTCCCCCGTGAGGAACAGCACCACGAGGAGTCCCGCCAGGTCGAGCACGCCGTCCGCTACCTGGAACGCGCCCACGGCGACGGCCACCGCCACGCCCGCGCTCATCGCCAGCCCCACGACGCCGTTGCGGATCATGGAGACGGCGAGCTGCGCCATCGTCGCCCGGTAGAGCGCGCGGGCGGCGTTCCGGAGGACACGGCCCCGGCGCTCGCTGGCGTTGAGCGCTTTCAGCGTGACCATTCCCTGCATGCTGTCCACGAACTGGGCGTTGAGGTCCGTGTACGCCCGCCAGTGCCGCCGGCCGTACTCGCCCAGCAGGCCGTCCCACAGGCGCGGCACCAGGGGAACGGCCAGCACGCACGCCAGCACGACCACGCCCACCAGAGGGCTGAGGACGCAGATGTATGCCACCACGGCCAGGGGCACGGCCACCGCGACGATGGACTGCGGAAGGTAGTAGCCCATGTAGGCCTCCAGGGCTTCCACGCCGTCCACGAGGGTGGACTGCACCGTTCCCGTCCGTGTCCGTTCCAGGTACCCCGGGCCGAGGGCAAGAAGCACGCGGTAGAGCCGCTGGCGCAGGGCCACCTTTACCTCCGCGGCGGTGAGCATGGAGCTCATCTCCCGCCAACGGAGCAGCACGGCGCGAAACGCCGCCAGCAGAGCGATGACCCCCACGAGGGCGAGCGCTCCCGTCCACGGCTCGCCGGCCAGGATGCGGCTGACCACGAGGGCCACGACCACGCCCTGCGCGACGAACGTGCCGGAGATCGCCAACCCCAGCGCCACGGTGAGGGCGATGCGAGCACGCGCACCCTCCGTCAGCGCCAGCATCTTCCGATGGACCATCATCCCCGGCGTCGTCCCCCTGTGGCCTCAACCGCAGCGTGCAGCGATGAGGTAATGATATGAGATTATCACTAAAGGGCTCCTGCTTGGCGAGACCGGCTGTGTTCTCTACGCCGCGCGTTCCGATCGTTTACGCTGGTGTCACGTAGCGGCAGTCCCAGTCGCCGAGCAGGTCCAGGTCGATCACCGGCGCCTCCAGCGGCGGCTCCCCGGCGCGCTGCCAGGCGGCGATCTCATCGAGGTGCCCGAGGTCCCGGGCCGCGGTCCACGCCGGGCCGTAGTGGATCAGGGGCTCCACCATCCCGTTCCAGAAGAAGAGCGCGTCCGCGCCCTGCGCAGCCAGTCCGGTGGCGGTGCGGCGCAGCACGGCGGGATCCATGCCGCCGTGGTCGATGCAGGGGGCCAGCCGGCAGCCGCTCCCCGCGGTGAGACGGGCGTACGGCGCCAGTGCGCGCGGGTCGCGCCAGGGGTGGGCGGTCATGTTGAGCTCCGGCAGGTCCGTGAACGGCACCAGCGTGTCCACCAGGCCCGCGGCCAGCCACGCCGCCGGGTCGAGGCCGTTGGCCAGGTTCTCGGCCTCGCCGCTCATGACGATGGCCGTGATCGGCAGGTCCAGCGCCGCGCGCAGCTCGCGCAGGAAGCCGGTGAGTACACCCGCCCGGTAGCGCAGCCAGACCGGGTCGTCCGGCGCCAGGTCGCGGGGATCGGTGCCGTGCTGCTCGCGGAAGCCGTCGATCAGCGGCGGCTCGTACTCCACGATCGGATGGCGCCGGTTGAACAGCAGGCAGATGCCGTCGATCCCGTACGCGGTCATCTCCCGGAACATCTCGACCACGTGGCCGCGCACCTGCGGATAGGAGAACGACAGCACCGGGCTCGGGTTGCCCGCGCGATCGCTCCCGCGCCACTCCTGGTGGCGGGCGTAGAGGCTGTCGCCGTGATCGTAGTAGTCGTGCGGCGGCGGCAGGTGGAAGCCGCCCAGCCGGTGGCAGGCGTGGAACTCCAGGCCCAGGTCGCGCGTCTGCTCGGCCGCGACGCGCATGGGATCGTTGCCGGCCGCGCGCCAGCGCCGGTAGCACGCCGCTTCGTCACGGCCCGAGACGTGCAGGAAGTCTTCCCGTCCGGGGGCCTCGGGCGTGCGGTAGCGCGTCCGGAAGTAGTAGGCCAGGTCGCCCATCGCCCCTTCCCAGTAGATGCGCGTGAAGTCGGAGTCGGCGTAGCCGATGATGTGGCGGCGCAGCTCCTCCGGGGTGCTGGAGCGGGCCATGACCACGTCGTCGTGGCCGTACAGCGGCAGCGCCGGGGCCGTGCGCTCGGCCGTGAAGCGGCGCACCTCGGCCTCGGTGAGCGGCACCAGCTTCACGTACGCGACGCTCGCCATGGCGCAGCGGGTGTGCTCCTCCCCGCCGTAGGTGGTCTCCAGCCACGTCACTTGTCCGAACTCCAGGTCGGTGCCGTTCAGCTCGGCCACCTGCCAGAAGCACTCGGACAGCTCCTCGCCGCCGGTGTGCTTGTGCCAGTCGGCGATCGGATCGCGGGGGAACGGCTGCGTCGGCAGGTGCAGGATGGAGAAGGTCGGATCGCCCGCGAAGCGCACCAGCAGTTGCGCGGCGCCGGCGTCGTCGTGCAGCCCGAAGTACCAGCACTTCAGGCGCCATGCGCCGATGGAGATGGCATGCCACCCGCGGGCGTTCACGGCCAGCCGCACCGGCGGCGCCTCCGTCTCCTGGCCGGCGACGATCGCCGTGCCGGACAGCGGCGCGCTGCGATACGGGAGCAGGCGCCAGCGCCCGTGGGCGGAGTCGGGTGAAAGCGCCGATGCCGGTGTGCAGCGCTCCATGGCGCTCAGGTAGGTGGGGCTGCCGCTGAGCCAGCGGTCGCCGTACAAGTCAAGGGAGGCGTCCATCAGGCGATGGTACCAGAGCCCGCCGTCAGATATGCACGCGCGGCGGCGGCGCGTAGTATCGCGCCACATGGCTCCCACCCGCCGGCCGGTCCCGGACCTGCTCTACATCCACACCGACCAGCACAATTCGTTCGTCACCGGCTGCTACGGCGACGCCGTGGTCGACACGCCCCACCTGGACGCCCTGGCGGCGGCGGGCACGGTGTTCGACGCGGCGTACTGCACGTCGCCGATCTGCGTGCCGTCGCGGATGTCGATGCTCACCGGGCGCCACCCGCACCAGAACGGCGTGTGGACCAACGACCACATGCTGCCCTCCGACACGCCGACGATCGCCCACGCCATGGGGGCGGCCGGGCACCGTCCGGTGCTGATCGGTCGCATGCACTCGGTCGGTCCGGACCAGTTGCACGGCTACGTCGACCGGCTGGTCGGCGACCATGCCGCCAACCACATCGGCGGCGCCGCGCACGACATGGGCGCGCTGGCCGGGACCGCCGGGCCGGAGCGGATCAGCCTGCGCCACGCCGGGGCCGGACAGTCGCCGTACCAGGTGCACGACGAGTACGTGGCCGCGGCCACGGTCGACTGTCTCAACCGGATCGGGGTCAGGCGCCGCGCCGGCGAGGAGGCGCCGTTCTGCCTGAGCGTCGGCCTGATGCTGCCGCATCCGCCGTACGTGGCGCGCCGGCAGGACTTCGACCGCTACGCGGGGCGCGTGCCGCCGCCGCACCATCCGGAGCCGTTCTCGGAACGGCTCCACCCGTACATCCGGGCGTGGCGCTCCGCCACGGGAATCGAAGCGGTCGGCGCCGCCGAGCAGGAGCGCGCCCGCGCCGCCTACTGGGGCCTGGTGGCGCGCGTGGACGAGCTGGTCGGCCTGATGCTGGCGGCCCTCGACGCCAACGGTCTCCGGGAGCGCTGCCTGGTGGTCTACACCTCCGACCACGGCGACATGGTCGGCGAGCACGGCCTGTGGTGGAAGCACGTGTTCTACGAGGAGTCGATCCGGGTGCCGCTCATCGTGTCCTGGCCGGGGGTGGTGGCCGCCGGGCAGCGCTGCGCGAATGTCGTCAGCGCGGTCGACGTGGCCGCCACGCTGGTGGACGCGATGGACGGGCCGCCGCTGCCCGGCTCGCCGGGGCGCAGCGTGCTCCCGTTGATCCGGGAGGAGAGCGCCGGTCGGGCGCCCTCCGAGGCGTGGACCGACGAGGCGTTCGCCGAGTACTGCGCGGACCGCTACGTTCCGTCCGAGCCGGTCTTCCAGCGCATGGTGCGCAGCGGGCGCTGGAAGCTCGTCCACTACCACGGCGATCGGCCGCAGCTCTTCGACTTGCACGAGGATCCGCACGAGCTGCACGACCGCGCCGACGACCCGGCGTGCGCGGACATCCGGGACGCCTTGACGCAGCGCGTCATGGACGGCTGGGACCCGGAGGCGATCGCACGCCGGCTCCATGCCAAGGAGGCCGACAACCGCCTCATCGAAGCGTGGGCGCGCTCGACGCGGCCCGCCGACACCCATCGCTGGCCGCTTCTGCCTTCGATGGCCAGACTCGACGAACCGAATCCAGGAGACTGACCTATGCAACGATTCACCGTCTCGCGCGACGACCGCTACCACGAGGCGTGGCCCAGCGTCTGCATCGCCGCCAACGGCACGCTCGTGTGCTCCTACGCCGAAGCCGACCGGCACGGCGGCGGCGCCGTGCCCGGCGTCGTGGTGCGACTGAGCCAGGACGAGGGCGCCACCTGGTCGGAGCCGGTCATGGTGGACACCCTGATGGACCGGCCCGACTGCGGGTACACGATGTGCCGGTCGGTCATCCGCCTGCAGGACGACTCGCTGCTGCTCGGCTGTGATTGGAACAAGACCGACACGCTGCGCGGCCCGTCCGAGCGGTGGTACGCGCACCGCGGCATGCCCTGGGACTGGAGCTTCGACCCGGCCAACGGCCTGCTCCGGGAGGCGTGGCTGTACCGCAGCACCGATCACGGACTGACCTGGACGGGACCCGAGCGCACCGGCTGCATGACCGCCAGCCTCAACCTGAAACAGGTGAGCGACGGCACCGTGTTCCTGTCCGGGACGCACTTCCACGTAGCCGGATTGGAGGAGGCACAGGTGCTGTACCGCTCGGAGGACGGCGGCCGGACCTGGTCGGACGCGATCCCGGTGGTCGCGGACCGGCGGTTCCTCGCCGCCGAGGGGGACATCGTGGAGATGCCCGGCGGCGAGCTGGTCATGTACATCCGCAGCGACGACAACCCCGCCCGCACCGGCATGAAGGCCATCTCCCGCGACGGGGGCGGCACCTGGGAGGGTCCGTACGCTGCCGGCTACTGGCCGATCGCCGGCCGCGTCAACGCCGGCCTGCTGTCCAGCGGCGAGGCGCTGGTCGTGCACCGCGTCGGCGGATTCGAGCCTCAGCACTGGTTCGGCTTCTTCGTCGAGTCTCCCGAAACGGCGCTCGCTCCCGCGCCCAATCGGCCGGAGGCGCGGATGAACCCGCCCGCCGACCACTGGGGGATGATCGACAACGACACTAGCCCCCACGCCGACCACGGCTACGGCGACTGGGTGGAGCTGCCGGGAGGCGACGTCTACGCGGTCAACTACATCGTGGACACGGCGTCCGAGGACCGGCCGCAGATTCGCGGCTACCGCCTGCGCCGCGACGAGCTGCTCGCCCCGTCGCGGAACCTCACCATCGACTTCGCGCCGCCCGAGTACCGCCGCGGCAAGCTGGCGGGGCAGGCCGGCTGGGTGCGGCAGATCCCGGAGCTGTGGCGCACCACCGAGTGGCTGGAGCAGGTCGGCTACGGGCCGCTCGGCAACAACGTCGTGATCGACGGCGGGCGCATGACCGGATCGCGCAACGTCGGAGGGCTGGAGGAGGTCGTGCGCCGTGACGTCGGCCCCTACGACCTGGAGCGCGAGGTCGTGGAGCTGACCGTCACCCACCGGGGCCGCCAGCGGGTGGGCATCCTGCGCCTGGACGACCAGGACGCCGACACGATCGTCGAGTTGCGCAGCGACTCCGTGTACGGGGAGCTCTGGGCGCGGGACAACCGCAGCGTGCCCTACCTGTCCGGCATCGAGGTCGGTGACGAGTGGTGGCTCACCACGATCCGCCTGGCCGCCGGGCGCGTGGAGGTCGCGACGCGGCGCAGGGACGCGGACGCCGGAGGCGGCGGCGAACCCTGGGCCACGGTGGTGCCTGACGAAACGTACCGGCACCACTCCGCGCTGGCCGCGATCGTCGTGGCGCTCGGCGACGCCGGCGGCTTCTACGTCGACGACGTCTCGATCGAGGTGGGCAGCAACGGCTCGGGGCCGCAAGGGGGCGCACGATGAGTCAGGGACACGGGAATTCCGTGGAGGATCACACCGGATCCAGTGTCATCGTCACCGGCGCCTGCGGCGGCATCGGCGAGGCGATCGCGCGCGCTTTCGCCGGCGCCGGTGCGGCGGTCGCGCTGGCCGACGTCCGTGCCGCAGAGCTGGCCGAGCTGGCCTCGGCCCTCACGGGGCAGGGCGCGACGGTGTACCACGGCCGGGTCGACGTGACCGACGACGCGGCGGTTCAGGCGTTCTGCGCGTCGGCCGCGGGCACCCTCGGCGGGGTCGATCACCTCGTCAACACGGTGGGCGTCGTCGACAACATGGGCGACGTCGTGGACCTGGCGCCCGAGGTCTGGGAGCGGACGCTGAGCGTCAACCTCACGTCGGCGTACCTGCTGGCGCGCCACGCCGTTCCCTTCATGATCGCGTCCGGCGGCGGGTCGATCGTCAACATCTCGTCCGTCTCCGGCATGGCCAACCAGGCACGCGCCATGGCCTATTCGGTGACCAAGGCGGGCATGATCGCGCTCACCCGGAGCGAGGCCATCGACCTGGCCCGGCACGGCATCCGTGCGAACGCGATCTGTCCCGGCTCCGTGGAGACGCCCCTGGTGGAGCAGGCCATCCACCTCATGGCCTCAGAGACGGACCGTTCGTACCAGGAGACCCGCCGCGACTGGGAGTCGCAATATCCGACCGGCCGCTTCTCGCGGCCCGAGGAAGTGGCCGAGCTCACGCTCTTCCTGTGCTCCGCGCGCGCCGGCAACGTCACCGGCGGCAGCTTCGTGATCGACGGCGGCCTGACGGCGCTCCTGCCGGAGCGCTGATCCGCGCGGCGCGGTGAGCGACGGCGACGCGGGCAGGTCCGAGCGGCGGGAAGCTGCGCGGCGCTCGCTGCGCAGCCAAGTGGCGGTCGTGACCGGCGCCGCCGGCGTGATCGGGCAAGCCGTCGCCGAGGTGTTCGCCGGCTCCGGCGCGCGCGTGGTGCTGGGCGACCGGCGCGGCGAGGCGCTGCACGCGCTGGCCGCCGGGCTGGGGGCGCACGCGGCCGCGATCGAGTGCGACGTCACCCAGCCGGAGCAGGTGGCGCGCCTGGTGGCAGCGGCGCGCGAGCGGTGGCAACGTCTGGACGTGCTGGTCAACGTGGCCGGCATCACCCACTTTGACGATGTGCTGGATGTCTCGGTGGAGACGTGGCGGGAGGTCTTCGCCGTGAACGTCGAGGCGGTGCTGACGGCATCCCAGCAGGCGGCGGCGCTCATGACTGCGCAGGCCGTGCGCCCGGAGACCGGCCGGCGCGGCACCATCGTAAACATCGGCTCGCAGGGCGCGGAGTTCCCCATTCCCTCCTCGCCTGCCTACGGCGCCAGCAAGGCCGCCCTCAACTACCTGTCGCGCACCCTGGCCGATGCCCTCGAAGGGCAGGAGATCTCCTCCACGGTGGTGGTTCCCGGCATGGTCTACGAGGGCATGTGGAAGGAGATCGTCTCCCGGAGGGCCGCCGCGGACGGGCAGTCCCTGGAAGAAGCGGCCGAAGCACACCTTGCCGAGACGCCGACCGGCCGCTTTCAGAAGCCCGCGGATCTGGCTAACATCGTGCTCCACGTCGCCACCAGCCGGGGCATGGCGCTGAGCGGCAGGATCGTCTGGTCCGAGGCTCACCAGGAGTGGCGCTGAAGCAGGAGAGATCCCGTGCGCATCGAATCCGTTGAGCCCTTCCTCTTTCACCACTGGCTGGTGGTCCGGATCGACACCGACACCGGCATCACCGGCTACGGACCCAGCGCCTATTGGGGGTATCCGGACGCCGCCGAGCGCATCGTCAGCGCGTTCCGGCAGCAGTTGATCGGCACCGATCCGCTGCGCGTCGAGCAGCACTGGAACCGCCTGTTCCACTGGAAGCCGTTCCGCGACGGGGCGCTCACCGGCGCCGTGGCGGCGGTCGACATCGCGCTCTGGGACATCGCCGGCCGCCACTTCGGTGTGCCGGCATACCAGTTGCTGGGTGGCAAGCAGCGAGACACGGCCCGGCTGCACCTGCTCATCGACAGCCCGGACGTCGACACGCTGGTCGCGGAAGCCACCGGCGCCGTCGCCGCCGGTTTCACGGCCGTTAAGTTCGACGCCCTGCCCGACGGTGCGGTAGAGGCCACGGAGACCTACACGGGGGCCATGCAGACGATCGTCGAGCGCGTGACGGCCGCGCGCGACGCGGTGGGGTGGGAGATAGACCTGATCCTGGAGCTCCACCGCGACTTCAACCCCGGCGAGGTCATCGCCCTGGCGGGCGAGCTGGAGCGCTTCCGGCTGTATTTCATCGAGGATCCGATTCCTCCCCACAGCGCCGACGCGCACGCCGACGTGCTGCGTCACAGCCGCATCCCGGTCGCCGTCGGCGAGCGTCAGACCACGATCTACGAGTTTCAGGAGATGCTGGCGCGGGGCGCGCGCTTCCTGCGCCCCGACGTCGGCATGTCCGGCGGGCTGACCCACTGCAAGAAGATCGCCACCCTGGCCGAGGCGTACCACGCCCAGGTGGTCACGCACAACTTCTTCAACCCGCTGGTCACCGCGGCCACGCTGCAGCTCTACGCCGCGATCCCCAACGCCGGCACCCTGGAGTACCTGCTCTGGGAGGAGGAGCCCCCGCGGAGCGAGATGCTGAAATCCCCGCTCCGCCGCGACGGCGGCTACCTGCCGATCCCGGACGGCCCCGGCCTGGGGGTCGACTTCGATCCCGCCATCGTCGACCGCTACCCCTATCAGCCGTGGGAGTACCCGCCGCACGTCCGCATGCGCGGCGACGGCTCGGTGTTCCTCAAGTAGCCGGAAGATCGAGGAGAGAGAGATTGGCCGAACTGAAGCACGTGCCGATGGAAACGCTCACCGCCGGACTCGACGAGGTTCGCCGGTCGCCCGCGACGACTGGCGTGCTGGAACTGATCGTCCGCCGGCCGCGTACGGACGTTCGCGAAGTCGCGGATGTCGCCGAGCTCGACGTGGCCGAAGGCTTGGTAGGCGACGGCTGGAAGACCCGTGGCTCTGCCGAGCTGGAACGCCAACTCACGCTGGCCAACGCTCGCCTGATGGCCCTGGTGGCCCGGGAGAAGCGCCATTGGCCGCCGGCCGGGGACCAGCTCTACGTCGACTTCGATCTGAGCCAGGACAACGCGCCTCCGGGGACCCGCCTGGCGATCGCCGCCGCAGTGATCCAGATCACGGAGACGCCTCATACCGGCTGCAAGAAGTACGCGGCCCGCTACGGGCTGGATGCCTTGAAGTTCATCAGCACGCCTCTGGGCAAGGAGCTGCGGCTCCGTGGGCTCTACGCCAAGGTCATCCGCTCCGGAACGATCCGGGCCGGGGATGCCGTGAGGAAGCTGTAGGCTCGCCGGAGACGTCCGGAGGCCGGCCCGCGAGCTCCGGGCGGCGACGGGTTCGATGGTCTGAAGGGTTCAGCTCGCCTCCGGGCATGGCGTCTCGGAGGGATACGAGTAGGTCGTGCGGTACGGCGCGATGAGATCAAGGATGCCGTCAGTGACCTGTTTCAAGGACTTCGCGACCGTCTGGAGAACAGCCTCCACTGCCGTGACGCCTCCGTCCACCCTCCAATACCCATCGACCGCAGCATGGGTCAAAACGGCGGCCGTTTCGGCATCACCTGCGAGCGTGATGGCTCCGCCGTTGAGGGCCAGAGAGTCGGCGCGGATGCTGATCCCGTCGGTGTCTCGATCGTCCGGGTGTACGGTGTAGCAGAAGTAGAGGCCGGTCTCGGAATCGAGGGAAGCGAGGAACCTCGCCCAGCGCGCCTTGGTCCCGATGATTACTGCAATCTGTGGTACGCCGGTGACCTCGACGGCTCTGTCGAATTCTACCATCACCTGGATGGAGTGGTCGCGACGATACGCCCCACCACGCGCATGTGCGCCGCTGACTATGTGGTAGACGCGGTTGATCCGAGGAGCCGTGACCCGGGTACCATCCACCTTGCGGCTCGCGTCGGCCGGCACCGCTCCATGGGTCAGCTCCGCATCGGTACTTCGGTCGGCCGAGTCCGTGAACGTTCCGCGTTCGAGCAGGAGTTCTCCGGCGGGGATGCTGATCCCGTTGGCATCATGGTCGTCGGCACCTATCCGGTAGTAGAAGCTCAACTCCTGCTCGTTGGTGATGGAGTGGAACTCCGCGTACCGGGTGCTGCCGCCGACGGTCAGTGCCAGCTTCAGCGTGGTGTTGGCCAGCTCCACGGTCCGATCGAACCGTACCGTCACCTCGATCTTCTCGCCGAGCTCGAACGTATCTCCGCGCTCCGGGCTGTTCGCGAAGGAGACACGCTGTATGCGCGGAACCTTGGATTGCGCCTCGGCCTGTATGGCTGCCAGACCCGCGACGGCGACGAGCGCGAGCAGGAGTGCGGACCATCGGCGGCGGCGACTTCGGTCTTCCTGCGGCCGGCCGTGTCCGGTCATCAAGCATTCTCGACCCAGGCGCGGGCGCGCCGCACGTGCTCCAGGGGTCGGAACACCGATGAGAACAGGTCGCGCACGACGCCCTCCTCATCGATGAGGTACGTCACCCGGCCCGTCGTGCCGAACAACAGCGCCGAGCTCGCCCCGTAGAGGCGCCGCACCGAGCCGTCGCGGTCGCTCACGATAGGGAACGGCAGTTCCCGGCTGGCGGCGAACCCCCGGTGAGACTCCACCGAATCGCTGCTGATGCCCACTACCTCGGCTCCGGCGGTCGTCAGCTCCTCGTACGCGTCGCGGAATGCGCACGCCTCCGCGGTGCATCCCCGCGTGTTGTTGCGCGGGTAGAAGAACAGCACGACCTTGCGGCCGCGCAGCGAGCTGAGTTGCAGAGGGGCGCCGTCCGCACCCGGCAGGACAAAGTCAGGAGCGCTCTGGTTGACCGCAACACCCATGGGCCGAGTGTATCGCGAACTTCGACGTCGAAGTGAGCTCGGCGTCCTGGACAGGCGTCCGGCTGGCTCGCGGAGCGTCCGTGCCACGACACCGCAATCGGCGCGCGCTATGCTCGGACCACCTGGTGGAGCACCGCCGGGCGGGAGGTTTGCAGTGTGGCCGACGTCGCCATCGTAACCGGAGCCAGCCGCGGGATCGGCGCCGCGACCGCACGCCTGCTGGGTGAGCGCGGCTACCGCGTGTGCGTGAACTATCGCACCGAGCCCGAGCCGGCGCGCGAGCTGTGTGCGGAGATCGAGGCCGCCGGCGGACGCGCCATCGCCGTCTACGCCGACGTCGGCCGCGCCGACGAGGTGGCGGAGATGTTCGCCACCGTGGACGGCGAACTCGGCCCGGTCACGGCGCTGGTCAACAACGCCGCCATGATAGGGCCGAGTACCCGCGTGATCGACCTGGACCCGGCGGACATGGAGCGGCTGCTGCAGGTCAACGTGATGGGCGTCGTGCATTGCACCCAGCAGGCGCTGCGCCGCATGTCGACCGATCACGGCGGCACGGGCGGCGCGATCGTGAACGTCTCCTCGGGAGCCTCGTACGTCGGCGAGCCCGGGGTCGCCGTCCACTATGCGGCCACCAAGGGAGCCGTGACCAGCTTCGGCATCGGCCTGGCGCAGGAGGTGATGGCCGAGGGCGTGCGCGTCAACACGGTGAGCCCCGGCCCCATCCGCACGGCCATGCCCCACCCGGGCGCCCTGGAGCGGGGAGCGCAGGTCGTGCCGGCCCGCCGCGCGGGCGAGCCGGAGGAGGTGGCCGAGGCGATCGTCTGGCTGCTGTCCCCGGCGGCAAGCTACGTCGCCTGCGCCAACATCCGCGTAGCCGGGGGCAAGCCGTAACGGGTGGCCGGCCGGTCCCCGAGCGGAATGCAACGGGCGCCGGGTATACTCGTGCTTGCGACCGGAGATACCAAGGCGATGAGAGCCGCAATGACGTTGGAAGAGGCGGTCTGGGTCGATCCCGACCGGATGAGCGGGGCGCCGTGTTTCCGCGGAAGCCGACTTCCCGTTCAGCATCTGTTCGACTGGCTGGCGGACGGCGTGCGTCTTGATGAGTTCGTGGAAGAGTTCCGCATCGACAGGCGAGCCGCCGAAGCGGTTCTGCGGGCGGCAGGTGCCGAGTTGTCACGCCGCCGTGATGGCGCCGGCCAGCACTCGCACGCCTCCGGCGCATGAATGAAGATCTTGCTCGATGTTGGGATTTCTCCTCGCCTGCGACCGGCGCTGGAGAAGGCGCTAGGCGGAGCCAGGGTGGAGAGCGCGGTGCTCAACGAGTGGCGCACGTTACGGAACAGCGAACTGCTGAAACAGGCACAGGATCACGGTTTCACGACACTGATCACGTCTGACAAGCGGTTGGCCCGTGAGCACTCGCCGCTTCCCCTGGCTGTGATCGCAGTCGATGACAACCGCCTGAAGCCGTTGCTCGACGGCGTGCCCGACATCGCTCGCGCGGTTCGCGAAACACCGACTGGGTCGTTCCAGATCGTCGAGGTCGGCCCGTGAGCGACCGCAACGGCGGGCGGCCGAACATCCTGGTCCTCATGACCGACGAGCACGCGGCGCAGTTCGCCGGCACCTACGGCCATCCCTTCATCGCCACGCCGGGCATGGACCGGCTGGCGCGCGAGGGCGTCACGTTCGACGCCGCCTACTGCAACAATCCGCTGTGCGTGCCGTCGCGGCTGTCGTTCATGACCGGCCGCCATACCCACCGCTGCGGCGGGTGGGACAACACCACGGCGCTGCCCGTGGACGCGGTCACGTGGCCGTACCTGCTGCGCGCGCAGGGCTACGAGGCGGTGCTGTCCGGCAAGATGCACCTGATCGGCCCGGACCGGCTGCACGGCTTCGAGCGCCAGCTCGCCGTCGACCTGCACGCCGATCTCGTGCATCCGGTGTACCGGTGGGCGGAAGGCGTCCCGGAAGCGGCCGAGCCGTGGTCCGGAGTGACGCGCACCGGGTCGCGGGTGCCCGAGCACGGCCGCCGCTTCGGAGCGGAGGTCGACGCCGACGCTCCCATGGAGCAGCCGGTGGAGACCGGCCCCGGCACCACGCCGGAGATCGAGGCGGACGACCTCGCCGTGGAGCGCGCGATCGAGTATCTGCACACGCGTGAGGGCGCCGATGCGCCGTTCGCCCTGTGCGTCGGCCTGATCGCACCGCACTACCCGTTCGTGGTGCCGGAGCCGTTCTTCTCGCAGTACTTCCCCGAGCACGCCGACCTCCCCGACCTGCCGCCGGGCCACCTGGAGGCGCTGTCGCCGGCCTCGCAGCGGCTGCGGCGCGCCTTCGGATTCCACGGCCACACCGACGACCAGGTGCGCCGCGCGCGCGCCGCTTACTACGGGCTGGTGAGCTACGCCGACAGCAAGCTCGACGCCCTGCTCGACGCCCTGGACCGGACCGGGCTGGCCGAGAACACCATCGTCGTGCACACCAGCGACCACGGCGAGCTGCTCGGCGAGCACGGACTCTGGCGCAAGATGTCGTTCTACGAGCAGTCGGCCCGCGTGCCGCTGCAGATCCGCTGGCCGGGCCGCGGCGTCGCAGGCGAGCGGATCGCCGGCTGCACCTCGCTGGTCGACGTGACCGCCACGCTGGTTGACGCCGCCGGGGCGGACGCACCCGGGCTGGACCTGGACGGCCGTAGCCTCGCCGGCCTGATCGACGGCTCGGCCGAGGCGATCCGTGCCTGGCCCGACGAGGCGTTCGCCGAGCACACCGCGCACGGCACCGACCGCCCGCGTGCCATGCTGCGCCGCGGCCGTTGGAAGCTCTGCCTGTCCGGCGGGGACGATCCCGAGGCGGAGCTCTTCGACCTGCTGCAGGATCCGGGCGAGTTCCACAACCGCGCCGGAGACCCGGACGTCGCGGACATCGAGGCGGAGTTGCGCGACGCCTTGCTCGCCCACTGGGATCCGGCCGTCGTCGACGCGCAGGTGCGCGCCCACCAGGACCGAGTCGCCCTCATCCGCTCCGCCAGCCGCCCGGGAGAACGACCGTTGTTCTGACACGTCCCGATGCCATCTGCGAAGAGACGGTCTGCGGCATGAGTCGATCCAGCTTGCCCATCCGCGTCGGGTTCCGCAGTTGCCTGGCGGTGTCCCTGATCCTTGTGGTCGCCCAAGCTATGCCGCAGGAGTTGCCGGGGACCGAACGCGACGCGGGAAACACGTGGCGACTGGTCCATAGGGGCCGGCTCGGTTGACGTCGACAGCACCGATCCCATGAGCCCGCGGAGCAGGCGATGGAGGACCGTATGAAGCGACCAGATCGCACGGCAGGGACCGGCGGCCGGGCTCTGCTGGCGGGTGCGATCGCGCTCATCTCCTGCTGGGGAGCGCAGGGCGCACCGGTCCTTCAGTGCGGGCCGGGAGACATCGCGCCGGTCCAGGAGGCTCCGGCCGTCGCCGGCGCGGGGTTGGAGTGGCGTCTGGTTCGACAAGGCGGCGGCTTCACGTCGCCGACCGGTCGTACCGGCGTCGTCGGGAACGACATCGCGTGGGGCGCCGGGCGATTCGTCGCGGTCGGCCGGCACGGCACGATCGTGCACAGCCGCGACGGTGACCGGTGGCGGAACGCCACTCACAGCGGCACGTCGCAGTGGCTTGAAGGCGTTGCCTGGAGTGGAACGCACTTCGTCGCGGTCGGGCCGAGCGGCGCGGTGGTGCGCAGCAGCGACGGCGACCGTTGGGTGAGGGCGCGTCACGTCGAGACCTCCGGCAGCCTGCAGAGCGTCGTCTGGAGCGGCGACGCGTTCGTGGCGGTGGGATGGGACGGCGCGGTCGTGCACAGCCGCGACGGCGATCGCTGGGAGCTGGCGAGCGTCCGTCCCACGACCGAGTGGCTGAACGGCGTGGCCTGGGGAGATTCGCGTTTCGTCGCGGTCGGGAACGGCGGAACGATCCTGCACAGCGGTGACGGAGACAGGTGGGCGGCGGCGAACGCGCCGACGTCGGTCGACGTGCAGAGCGTCGCCTGGAACGGCGCAGGCTTCGTTGCGGTCGGCGATGACGGCGTGATCCTGCGGAGCAGCGACGGGATCGACTGGTCGCACGCGAGCGACGGCGCCGCCGACACACGGCTCATGGACGTCGTATGGAGCGGGGCGCGTTTCGTTGCGGTGGGGTGGGGCGGGGCGATCCTGCACAGCGGCGACGGGGAGCGCTGGGAACGGTCTGGGCGGATGACGTGGGATCTGCTCGGCAGCATCGCCTGGAGTGGTAAGTGGTTCGTCGCCCTCGGCCGGGACGGAGCCGTCCTTCGCAGTCGAGATGGTGTCGCTTGGGAGCTCGCGGAAGACAGCAGTGAGACGATGCCGGACCTGCACGCGATCGCGTACGGCGACGGCCGACTCGTCGCGGTCGGTGATGGCACCACGATCCTGCATGGCCGAGACGGCGCAGCATGGGAAGAAGCCGGAGTCGATGACTTCTGGGGCCAGTTCCTGGGCGTAGCATGGGGCGGCGACCGGTTCGTCGCCGTCGGCGGCAGCGGCACGGTGCACAGCCGCGACGGCATTCGCTGGCGGAAGGCGACCGACGGGCGGCGTTGGATCGATACGGCCGACCCGTCGTCGGATCTCCTTCCTTTCGGGGTTGCGTGGAGCGGGGACCGGTTCGTCGCGGTCGGGTGGGGCGATGCGATCATACGGAGCAGCGACGGCAATCGTTGGGAGGAGGTAACCGGCGCCGCGACGTCGTCGCAGACGATCCTCCTTGACATCGTCTGCGGCGGGGACCGTCTCGTCGCCGTCGGGGTCATGGTCGATGACGGTCTGCCCGTCGCCTCGGTGATCGTGCACAGCAGCGACGGTGATCGCTGGGAGCGCGCGAGCTACTCGCCCGACTCGGACTCGCTCGCAGGCGTCGCCTGGAACGGAGAGCGATTCGTCGCCGTCGGATCCGGCGCATTCTACAGCAGTGACGGTGATCGTTGGGAGGAAGCGCGCGCCGTACCTGAGTTCTTCTACCTGGAGGGAGTCACCTGGGGCGGCGGTCGTTTCGTCGCCGTGGGGAAAGGCGGCGTGATCATGCAGAGCGCCGACGGGGACACGTGGGAGAGGGCAGCCGACAGCGCGACGGATGACCGTCTCAGCGACGTTATCTGGGATGGCAGGCGCTTCGTCGCGGTCGGCGACAACGGCACCATAGTGGTGAGCCCGCCCGAGCCGGTCGGCGACGCTACACCGGAGTCCGGCGAGTCCACCGCGGAGACGGATCGCGCAGAGGCGACGGGCGCCCCGCAGGACGCCGTGGCGGCGGTCGCTGGCGCGATGGAGTGGGGACTGGTGCGGCAGGGCGGGGGCTTCGTTTCCGCGGCGGGCACCACCGGACAGGTCCTGGTCGACGTCGCCTGGGGTAACGGACGCTTCGTCGCCGTCGGGCGCGACGGCACGATCGTGCACAGCGCCGACGGCGACCGGTGGCAGGAGGCGAGCCAGGGCGCCACGCGGGAGGGACTCTCGGGCGTCGTCTGGGGCGGCGGCCGCTTCGTGGCCGTGGGATGGAACGCCATCGCGTACAGCAGCGACGGCGATCGGTGGCAGAAGGCGGGGCAGGTTCCGGATGGCAGCTTCTACGACGTCGCCTGGAGCGGTGAACGCTACGTTGCCGTCGGATGGGGCGGCACCATCGTGTACAGCGCGGACGGCACGAGGTGGCGCGAAGCGACACGGGTCGCCACGGAGGAGCTCCTCCGCCGCGTGGCCTGGGGTGGCGGCCGGTTCGTGGCGGTCGGAGACGAGGGCACGATCGTGCACAGCATCGACGGTGACCGATGGGAGCCGGCGAGCGACAGCGCGACCTCGCAACGGCTCGACCACGTCACCTGGGGCAACGGTCGCTTTGTCGCAGTCGGCGAGGATGACGGCACGATCATGCACAGCACCGACGGTGACCGGTGGGAGCCGGCGGCCGGCGGCACGACGTGGCCGTCGCTCAGAAGCGTCGTCTGGACGGGTACGCATTTCGTAGCGGTCAAGGGCGGCTGGACCAATAGCGTCGCGGCGTACAGCACCGACGGAGACCACTGGGAGGACGCGCCCGACGCACATCCCCTGCATGCGTTCCATGGGGTGGCCTGGAACGGCACCCGTCTGGTGGCGGTCGGCTCGGGCGGTGCGATCTTCCACAGCAGCGACGGCGATCGGTGGGAGGAGGCCACCGACAGCGGTCAGGACGATCTGCTGCCGACGCTCGATGCCGTTGCCTGGAACGGCGATCGCTATGTGGTGGTGGGCGAGGCCGCGATTCTCCACAGCAGCGACGGAGTGCGCTGGGAGCCGGTCCGCGGTGCCGGCACCGACGATGGTCTCCGCGACGTCGCGTGGAACGGTGAGCGGTTCGTCGCCGTCGGGGAGTGGGGCAGCACCATCGTGCACAGCAGCAACGGCATCCGCTGGCAGGAGGCCAGCGACAACGCCGGGTCGGGGCCGCACGCGTGGGACGAAGGGCTGTACGCCGTTGTCTGGAGCGGCGATCGATTCGTGACGGTCGGCGAGAACGGCAGGATCGCGCACAGCGCCGATGGCGACCGCTGGGTGAATGCGAGTGACAGCGCCACCTCGAGCACGCTCAGCGGCGTCGCCTGGAACGGGGAGCGCTTCGCGGCGGTCGGGCGTGACGGCGTCATCGTGTACAGCGCCGACGGGGATCGATGGGAAGTCGCCCGGAACGGCTCGTACTGGCTCCGCGACGTCATCTGGGCCGGGGACCGCTTCGTGGCGGTCGGCGACGTCGGGACGGTCGTGCAGAGCAGCGACGGCGCCCGCTGGGAGGGCTCGGACGGCCATGCCGACGGGAGTCAGCTCACGAGCATCGCGTGGAGCGGCGATCGGTTCGTGGCGGTCGGCGGATATGGCAACACGATGGTGCAGAGCAGCGATGGACAGCGGTGGGAGGTGGTGCGGGATCGCGCCACCGCCGACAGGCTGGAGTCGGTCGCATGGCTCGGCGGTCGCTTCATCGCGGTTGGCTGGAACGGCACGATCGTGACGAGTCCACCCGTGACGGTGGCCGACGGGGAGCCCGCCCCGGCTCCAGCGCCAGCCGAGACACGGAGCGCCGCGGTGCCGGCGGAGGACCCAGGCCCGGATCGAACGGAACCGGTTGCCGGTTGGCGGTTGGTCCGCAGCGGCGGGACGTTCTCGACTTCCCGGTCATCCGACCCCATCGCGCTTAACGACGTCTTCTGGAACGGCGAGCGGTACATTGCGGTGGGCGAGGACGGGACGATCCTGCACGGCGTCGATGGAGAGCTGTGGCGCGAGGCGCGGTCAAGCTCCGCGTGGGACGCGCTCAGGAGCGTGGCGTGGAACGGCGAGCGCTTCGTAGCGGTGGGCGGCGCCGCGATCGTGCACAGCCCCAACGGACACCGATGGCAGCAGGCCAGCAGTAGCGTCGAAGCCCACGAGCTGAACGCGGTTACGGCCGGAGATGGCAGATTCGTGGCAGTCGGTGGACGCGGCGCGGTGCTGTACAGCAGTGACGGTCACCGCTGGATGGAGGCGAGCGACAGCGCCACGTCGGACACGCTCGCTGGCGTGGCGTGGAGCGGCGAGCGCTACGTGGCCGTCGGCTGGGACGGCGCGATCGTGCACAGCCCTGACGGCGACCGATGGACCAGCGCCGCTGCCACCGCGACCGCGGGCGTCAGCGGGCTGGAGGCGATCGCCTGGAACGGCGAGCGCTTCGTGGCGGTCGGCTTCGAGACCATCCTGCACAGCGCCGACGGCGATCGCTGGCAGGAGGCGAGCGATGGTGCCGTCGCGGTCGGTTTGTACCTCTCCGACGTCGCGTGGGGCGGCGAGCGCTTCGTGGCCGTCGGGACGGGAGGAGCGACCCTGTCGAGCAGCGACGGCGACCGTTGGGAACGCCTCGAACACGGCGAGGCCGCGGATGCCTTCTTCGGTGTCGCCTGGGCCGGCGACCGCTTCCTCGCCGTGGGAAAGAACGCGACGATCGCGGCGGGTCCCTACGAAGCGGAAGTCCTGAGCGAGGACGCGCCGCCGAAGCTGGATCAGGCAGAGGCCGGTGCCCTTGCCGATGATCCCGTGGATGGGGTCGCTGACGGACAGCACGTCGTGGCATCCACGGCAGGAATCGAGTGGGAACTGCTGCGAGCGGGCGGCGGCTTTCGGACACCGTCCGGAGCAACAGGGGCATCGCTGAACGAGGTCACCTGGGGAGAAGATCGCTTCGTGGCGGTCGGGGATGATGGCCTGATCGTGCACAGCACCGACGGTGATCGCTGGCAGGAGGCGGACGGAAGCGCTCACGTCGGTTCGGAACCACTGTTCAGCGTCGTTTGGGGCGCTGGGCGTTTCGTCGGCGTCGGAGGATCGGGAACGATCCTGTACAGCGATGACGGAGGTCACTGGATCAAGGCGATCGATTCCTCCGCCGGACTCCTGGGCATCACCTGGGGCGACCATCGTTTCGTCGCCGTTGGAACCAGCATTCTGTACAGCGACGACGGGGAACGCTGGGAAGAAGCGACCGACGATGGCCTCGCGGAATCGGAGTGGCTTTCCGGTGCGGCATGGAGCGGCCAGCGTTTCGTGGCCGTGGGCCGCAGTGGGACGATCGTATACAGCGCCGATGGCACCCGCTGGTCACGGGCTAGCGAAAGCGCTGCGTCGGTCTACCTGCACTCGGTAGCCTGGAACGGCGAGCGGTTCGTGACGGTCGGGGATGGTGGCACGATCCTGCACAGCGTTGACGGCGACCGGTGGGTCCGGGCGAGTGAGCGTGGTTCAGTTGGTTGGTCGCAGCTATTCAGCGTCGTCTGGAGCGGCGAACGATTCGTGGCCGTGGGCTCCAGCGGTGTGATCGTGCACAGCACGGACGGTGATCGCTGGCAGCAGGCGACCGACCCGGGGAGTGTTGTTCTCTCGAGCGTCACCTGGGGCGGAGACAGATTCGTGGCCGTCGGCGTCGACGGGGCTGTTGTGCACAGCCGCGACGGGGAGCGCTGGGAGCAGGCGACCGGCAGCCCGGTGGATGACGTGTTGCCGCAGCTTACGGCGGTTGCCGGAAGCCCGGACCGACTCGTCGCGGTCGGATGGCGCGGCACGATCGTCCACAGCGACGCCGGGGACGACTGGGAGGCGGCAAGCCACACCGCCATCGACGCGGTGATGCCGCTCTCTGACGTCGCCTGGAACGGCACGCGCTTCGTCGCCGTCGGCTGGAACGCCTCGATCGTGCACAGCAGCGACGGGGACCACTGGGCGCGAGCCCGCGACAGCGCCACGAGGTCAGCCCTCCATGGCGTGGCGTGGAGCGGCGAGCGGTTCGTGGCGATCGGTGCGGGTGGGACGATCGTGTACAGCGGTGACGGTGACCGTTGGCACGAAGCGCGCGACAGCGCAACGTCGGAAGACCTGCGTGGCGTGGCATGGAGCGGAGAGCGATTCGTTGCGGTCGGCGCGAACGGAGCGATCGTGCACAGCAGCAGCGGGGACCAGTGGAAGGAGGCGAGTGACGGAGCCACGTCGGAAGACCTCCGTGCGGTAGCGTGGAGCGGAAAACGATTCGTGGCGGTCGGATCGTATGGAACGATCGTGCACAGCGGCGATGGGGATCGCTGGCAATGGGAGTTCGGCATCACGACCTCGCACCAGCTCTCCGGCGTCGCCTGGGATGGCGAGCGGTTCGTGGCCGTCGGTGCGGGCGGAACGATCGTGCACAGTCGCGACGGCGACCGCTGGAAAGCCGTGGCCGACACCGGTACCGGCAATGAGCTCCACGGGGTTGCCTGGGACGGCCGGCGCTTTTTCGTCGTCGGTGACAACGGCACCATCGTCGCATCCAGGCTGCAGCCGGACGCAGCGGAGGGACACGATTCTCGACCCGCGACGGATGCTGGAGTGGAGTGGAGGCTTGTGCGGCGGGGTGGTGGCTTCACGTCTCCGACCGGAAGTACAGGGGCGGAGATCAACGATGCCGTCTGGGGCGGCGATCGCTTCGTCGCGGTCGGGCGCGACGGCCTGATCGTACACAGCGAGGACGGGGATCGCTGGGAGCGTGCAGCCGAGAGCGCCAACGAGGACTACCTGCGATGCGTCGAGTGGAACGGGCAGCGCTTCGTCGCTGTCGGGATCAACGGTGCGGTCGTGCGCAGCCGCGACGGGGATCACTGGGAAGCCGCGACCGATCGCCTCAATTTCGCCAGCGACCTCGCATGGGGCGCGGGCCGCTTCGTGGCCGTGGGTTACAAGGGAGCGATCGCCCACAGCAGCGACGGGGAACGCTGGGTGGAGGCGGCCGACAGTGCGTCTTCGGCATCGCTCTACGGCGTGGCCTGGGGTGCCGGACGGTTTGTCGCCGTCGGCGACGACGGCACGATCGTGCATAGCACCGATGGGGACCGGTGGGCGGTGGCGAGCGACAGCGGCACCTCGGATTTCCTCGAAAGCGTGGCGTGGAACGGCGAACTGTTCGTCGCGGTCGCACCGAACCGGATCGTGTACAGCCGCGACGGAGACCGCTGGCGGCTGGCCGACCAGATCGATGAACTGGGTTCTGTCGATCTCCGAGACGTGACCTGGAGCGGCGAGCGGTTCGTCGCCGTCGGCTGGCGCGGCACGATCGCATACAGCAGCGACGGCGCCCGCTGGCAACGCGCGGGCGACAGCGCCACGTCGCAGGATCTCGGAAGCGTTGCAGCGAGCGGGACGCATCTTGTCTCGTTCGGGAGCGCCGGTGCGATCGTGCACAGCAGCGACGGAGATCGCTGGCGAGAGGCGACCGCCAACGATGATACGTTGCCGGGGATCTCCGCTGTCGTATGGAACGGCCGGAGGTTCCTCGCTCTCGTTGGGGACGGCACGTTTCTGCACAGCAGTGACGGGGAGCTCTGGGAAGAGGGCGACGACACGACGTGGGACTACCTGACCAGCGTGACGTGGAACGGCGACCGGCTGGTGGCGGTCGGGTTCGGCAGCATCCTGCACAGCAGCGACGGAGATCGCTGGCAGGCGGCGCGTGATCGCGCAACCGACACCAACCTCGAAGGCGTCGCCGCGAGCGGCGAGCGCTTCGTCGCCGTGGGCCGCGGAGGAACGATCGTGCACAGCGGCGACGGCGATCGCTGGGTGCAGGCGACCGATCCCGCGACCTCGGCCGCAACGATTCTGTTTGATGTCGAATGGGGAGAAGATCGGTTCGTCGCGGTCGGCGGCAGGGACTTCGACTCCAGGGACCCGACTATCCTGTACAGCGAAGACGGCGATCGCTGGCACGTCGCGAGCGTTCCCGCCGTGTCCGGTTGGATCGAGTATTCCGGCGTCGTCTGGGGTGACGGTCGGTTCGTCGCGGTGGGCAACGGCGAAACCGTGCACAGCCGCGATGGAGTCGAGTGGGAGGTGGCTAGCTTCATTCCGGAGTACTCGTTCCTTTCCGAAATTGCGTGGGGAGATGGCCGCTTCATCGCCGTCGGGGCGGACGGCATGATCATGCACAGCCTCGACGGGAGCTCCTGGGAGAGGGCAGACAGCGCTACGTTCGACTGGCTCAGCGACGTGGCATGGAACGGCGAGCGCTTCGTAGCGGTCGGGCATAACGGCACGATCGTGGTAAGCCCTTGATGCCGAGTTGGCACCGGCGGTCACCTGCATGTAGGAAGGTGAGCCGCGTGAACGTCAGGTTCCGTGGCGTGGGTATCGTCAGGTTGGGTCTCGGGTTCGGCTCGATCCGCTGCTTGGTTGGGGTATCCATCCTGGTTCTCTCATCTCTTTCGCTGGGCGTGGCACAACAGTCCGAACCCGGTCGCCAACAAGCGGCCGGGCTGGAGTGGAGTCTCGTGCACGGGGGTGGTGGCTTCGTTTCCCCCAAGGGCACCACGGGCATGTCACTCTTCTCCGTTGCGTTCGGCTCAGGGACGTACGTCGCCGTCGGCGAGGACGGCGCGATCGTGCGGAGCACGGACGGAGAACGCTGGCAGCAGGCGGCCGACAACCCGGCATCGAGCACGCTTTGGGACGTGGCGTGGGGCGGCGGCCGTTTCGTCGCGGTCGGATGGAACACGATCGTGCACTCCGTCGACGGCGATCGATGGGTGGTGGCGAGTGACGCCTGGGCCGCTGACTTCCCGCGCCTCTTTGGCGTCGCATCGGACGGCGAGCGATTCGTGGCCGTCGGGCTGGGCGGGGAGATCGTCTTCAGCGCCGACGGGGATCGCTGGAGTCATGCCGGCGACAGCGACACCGAAGCCTATCTGTCAGGAGTCGCGTGGGGTGGAGGCTTCTTCGTCGCGGTCGGCCAGGACGGGACGATCGTGCGCAGCAGCGACGGCGACCGCTGGCAGCAGGCGAGCGAGACCGCGACGTCCGAAGGACTCCAGGCTGTCGTCTGGGGCAGAGATCGGTTCGTCGCCGTCGGGGGCCTCGGAACCATCGTGCAGAGCAGCGACGGCGACCGCTGGGAGGAGGCGGGCGACGACGATGCTTCCCGTTCGTTGGAGGCCATCGTCTGGAACGGCGAGCGGTTCGTCGCGGTCGGATTCGACACGTCCCTGCACAGCGACGACGGCCTTGACTGGACTCGGGCGGATCCGGAGCCCGAGGGCTATCTGCAGGGCGTCGCCTGGGGCGGCGAGCGGTTCGTCGCGGTCGGGATCTTTGGGAAGATCCTGCACAGCGGCGACAGCGTCGTGTGGGAGGAGGCGCTTGACAGCGCTGCGGCCGATCGCCGGCGCGAGCTCCTCGGGGTCGCGTCGGGCAACGGCCGCCTGGTCGCGGTCGGCGATTCGGGCACGATCCTGCACAGCACCGACGGTGAACTCTGGAAGGAGGCGCTGGAGCGCACCACGTGGGCGACGCTCGGGGACGTCGCCTGGGGTGGGGGGCGATTCGTCGCGGTCGGGCCACGTGCGCCTATACTGCACAGCGACGACGGCAGCCGCTGGGAGCGGGCCGGCGATGACGCCGATGCGCTCGGGTTGAACGCCGTCACTTGGGGCGGCCAACGCTTCGTCGCGGTCGGAGACCGCGGCACGATCGCGCACAGCAGGGACGCAGACCGTTGGGCGCGGGCCGGCGACAGTGCTACCGAGGCCACGCTGCGCGGCGTTGCGTGGAACGGTCAACGCTTCGTTGCCGTAGGAGACGGCGGTGCGGTCGTGCATAGCCCCGACGGGGCCATATGGGAGCATGCCAGCGGCGTCGCCATGCTCCCTTCGCACGGGCTCGAGGCCATCGTCTGGAACGGCGAGCGGTTCGTCGCGGTCGGCTACGGCGCCATCGTGCACTCCGTCGACGGCGATCGCTGGGTGGAGGCGAGTGACGCTCGTGCCGCCGACTCTCTGCTGCTCCATGGCGTCGCGTGGGACGGCGCGAGATTCGTGGCCGTCGGAGGTGAGCGTGCGACCCTGCTCGGAGCTCAAGGCGAAGAACCCCGTTACGTCCCCCAAGGAGGCGGTGACGTGATTCTGTACAGTGCCGACGGCGACCGGTGGCGCCGCGCACGCGACAGCGCCGCCGGGGACCCTCTTCGTGACGTCGCCTCGGGAGGGGGTGCCGTCTATGCCGTGGGCACCAACGGCACGATCGTGGTCGGCCGGCCAAGCGACGCGGAGCCCGCCGTCAGCGACGCCGTGGAGATGCCATGGCGAGTGGTGCGGCAGGGCCGCGGCTTCACGTCGCCTGCCGGAACTGCCGCCGTAGCCCTCGAATCCGTGGCGTGGGGAGAGGGGACGTTCGTCGCCGTCGGAGAGAACGGCGCGATCGTGCACAGCCCGGACGGCGAGCGCTGGCAAGAGGCGAGCGCGACCGCCACCACGGAACGGCTCCATGACGTCGCCTGGGGCGACGGGATCTTCGTGGCGGTCGCCAACGAATCGATCGTGCGCAGCCCGGACGGCGGACGGTGGGAGCGCGCACAGGTCAAGCCGCTGGCGGAGTGGCTTACTGCCGTGGCCTGGGGAGGCGGACGGTTCGTCGCGGTGTCCTTGGACTTCGGGCAGGGAGTCATCCACAGCACCGACGGCGACCGGTGGGAGGCGGCGAGTGACAGCGGCACCTCGGAGTCCCTCCGCGACGTGACCTGGGGCGACGGGGCCTTCGTCGCGGTCGGAGACGACGGAGCGATCGTCCGGAGCAGCGACGGCATCCACTGGGAGCCGGCGAGCGACAGCGCAACCGAGGCTTGGCTCGACGGGGTGGCATGGAACGGCGAGACCTTCGTGGCCGTGGGGTCCCGCGGCGTGATCGTGCGAAGCAGCGATGGCGATCGCTGGCAGGAGGCGGCGCGGAGCGCTACCAGTGAGCGGCTCTCCAGCGTGGCCTGGAACGGAGAGGTCTTCGCGGCCGTCGGCCCCAAGGGCGTGATCGTGCACAGCCCGGACGGGGACCACTGGGAGCAGGCCGGGGAGGTGCCCGAAGGTCCCGAGACGGGCCGTACCCTGCGGGGCGTGGCCTCCGACGGCGAACGGTTCGTGGGAGTAGGGACAGGCGGCTGGATCATACGCAGCAGCGATGGAACCCGATGGGCGGAGTCTGAAGACAGCGCTGCGGCCGAGGTTCTGCACGATCTCAGCGGCGTCGCCTGGGGCAGGGAGCGTTTCGTTGCGGTCGGCTCGGGCGGCACGGTCCTGCACAGCTCCGGCGGCGACTCGTGGGAGGGCGCGTCGGACGTGACTGTCGCGCGGCACTGGCGAGCGCCGCTCACCGGCGTGACGTGGGGCCGCCGTCGATATGTCGCGGTCAGCGGTTTCGGAGAGATCATGTACAGCGCGGACGGCGACCGGTGGCAGGAGGCCCGTAGCGACCGTTCGTCCAACCGGATCCTGTTTCCTCAGGCGGTGGCCTGGGGAGGTGGTCGCTTCGTCGCTGTCGGACGGAGCGTCACGTTCCTGCACAGTGCAAACGGCACGCGGTGGCAGGAAGCGGGCGGGCTCGTCCGTGGAGCCAATCTCCGTGGCGTCACCTGGGGCGGCGGTCGCTTCGTGGCGGCAGGTCTATCCGCGGGGTGGGGCGCCACCATCGTGCACAGCGCCGACGGAGACCGCTGGACGGAGGCGCTCTCGTTCGTTTCCGCGCCACCGTGGGAGCGGGGCAACGTTCCGGGCGCCGTGGCATGGAACGGCGATCGCTTCGTGGCCGTGGGAGAGCGCGGCGCCATCATGCACAGTGCCGACGCCGACCGTTGGGTCTATGCGCTCGACAGCGGAATCGCCGCAAACTACCGGGATCTGCAGGGCGTCACCTGGACAGGAGAGCGCTTCGTGGCAGTCGGCGAGCTCGGCACGATCGTGCACAGCCGCGATGGGGACCGCTGGCAGGCGAGCGCAAGTCCCGTCCGCGAGCATCTCGGCGCGGTCACCGCCGGCGACAGCCGCATCGTCGCCGTCGGCGACAACGGTACGATCGTCGTGAGTCCGTAGCCTCCGTCAGGCATCCGCGGGGTCGGGCAGGATCTTCGCCTGCTCGAACAGCTTGCGGCCGCGCTCGGAGAGCTGCTCGAACTCCTGAGCGCCGATCCGGATCGGGCGGCGGCCGGTCAGCAGCGGGGCGGCCCAGCGCAGCGAGTAGCAGATCACCAGCTCCGGGCGCGGGCCGCCGGACCGGTTGGGGGTGCCGCGGTGCAGCGCCCGCGGGTCCTGCACCCACAGGGTGCCGCGCTTCATGTTGAGCCGCATGCGGTGCGGGTAGGAGCCGCTCTCGAGGATGTCGTCGTAGTCGCCTTCCACGTGCGGGTCGGACAGGTACTGGGTCGACGGCAGGACCTCGAAGCTGCCGTTCTCGACGCTGGTGTCGACCAGCGGGAACTTGACCCCCAGGTGAGGCACCCGCGTCATGGCCACGTGCGGGGACATGAGCGGGATGTCGCGGTGCCAGCTCTGGTGGACGGAGCCGGGGTACGGGGTGTTGGAGTGCAGGCAGGACACCAGGAAGTCGTCGGTCTCCCAGTACGCCTCCAGCAGCGCCAGCAGGGTGGGGTGCTCGGCGATCTCGGGACACGCCAGTCCGCCCTCCCACGGCCAGTGTAGGGTGTAGCGGCTGGGGTGCTGCAGGTGCCCGCAGCCGACGCGGATATCGCCACGCTCGTCGAGGCCGAGCTCATGGTCGCGGTCGCGCACGTGCTCCAGCAGCGGCAGGAACGAGGCGTGAACGCGCTCGATGGTGGGGACGGGGATGGCGTCCTCCATCAGCGCGAACCCGTTGATGTACAGCTCGTTGCGCAGTTGCGTCACCCGGTCCACGGCACACACCGTCAGGCGGCCGTGCGCTCGGGCAGGATGGTCGCCCGCTCGAACAGCGTGCGGCCGCGCTCGGAGAGCTCGTCGAACTCGCGGGCGCCCACCCAGAGCGGGCGGGTCATGAGCGACGAGACCCGGCGCAGCGTGTAGCAGATCACCAGTTCCGGCCGCGGGCTATCGGACCCGTTCGGGGTGCCGCGGTGCAGGGCGCGCGGGTCCTGCACCCACAGGGTGCCGCGCTTCATGTTGAGCCGCATGCGGTGCGGGTAGGAGCCGCTCTCCAGGATGTCGTTGTAGTTGTCTTCCCGGTCAGGATCGGCCAGGAGCTGGGTCGACGGCAGGACCTCGAAACTGCCGTTCTCGACGTTGGTGTCGACCAGCGGAAACTTGACCCCGAAGTGCGGCACCCGCTCCTCGGCCACGTGCGGTGTCATGAGCTTGGCGTCGCGGTGCCAGTTCTGGTGAATGGACCCCGGATACGGGGTGTTGGAGTGCAGGCAGGTGACCACGAAGTCGTCGGTCTCCCAGTACGCTTCCAGCAGTGCCAGCAGGGTGGGGTGCTCGGCGATCTCCGGACAGGCCAGTCCACCTTCCCACGGCCACTGCAGGGTGTAGCGGTTGGGGTGCTGCAGGCGCCCGCAGCCGACGCGGATGTCGCCGCGCTCGTCGTGGCCGAGCTCATGCTCGCGGTGGCGGACGTGCTCCAGCATCGGCAGGAACGACGCGTGGATGCGCTCGATCGTGGGGATGGGGATGGCGTCCTCCATCATGGCGAATCCGTTGATGTACAGCTCGTCGACCAGTTGCGCGACTCCGTCCATGGCTCACTCCCGCGCGGAGGGTATCACGCCGGTTCGGTCGGTGCGGGCGGACTCTCCGCCGGCGCCGCGGGTGTCTTCGGTGTTGGCTCGAACGGGTCGAGCACGCTTACCCCCAGGGTGCGGAAGTCACCTGCGTTGCGCGTGACGACGGTCAACCCGTGCACCTCGGCCGTCGCCGCGATCATGGCGTCCTCGATCAACGTGTCCGACTGCCGGTGCTTGAGGCGCGCCCATGCCCTGAACGCGGCCGCGTCCATCGGCAGGATGCTGTGCGAAACGAGCACCTTCTCCAGCCAGGCTTCGATCTCCTCGGCCTTGGCCACTTCCTGCTCGCGAGTGATCTCGATGCCGGCCTGGATCTCGCCGATCGTCACCGCCGACAGAAACAGACGATCGGCTGCCTGACTCTCGATCCAACGTACGACTGCATGCCTCGGTCGATGCCGGCGCAACTCCGAAATGACGTTCGTGTCGAGCAGGTACACCGCTTCATCTCGTCCGTCTAATCGAACTCGGGGAGGCGCGGTGGCGGTGAGTCGGGCGCGGCGGTGTCAGCGCATCCGTGCGCGCTTCGGGGGCGAGGAGCAACTCCTTGATGTCGGGCTTCGCCTGCCTCTCCAATCGCCGCCACTGGTCGATCGGCACCAGGACGGCGGTCTCCACGCCCCGCTTGGTCACGATCTGTGGTCCTTCGGCAAGGCTCCGTTCAAGGAACTCACTGAAGCGCGCCTTGGCGACCTGTACCTGCCAGGTTCTGCTCACGTGATCCTCCTCTGCAGAATGATGACCAGATGACTGACTAGTTGCAAGGCGGATCCTGTATAGGCCCTCTCTCCGTTGGGTGCCA
The DNA here is from genome assembly GCA_965208175.1 of Spirochaetia bacterium. Classification (GTDB taxonomy): domain Bacteria; phylum Spirochaetota; class Spirochaetia; order SZUA-6; family Bin103; genus CATQHW01. The sequence continues at coordinate 1,465,258 of CBDBOG010000004.1, forward strand.
CGCGCCGCGCTATGATCCGTGTTCATGCACGTGGTGCTGGTCGGCTACCGGGCTGCCGGCAAGACCACCGCCGGACGGCTGGTGGCCGAGCGGCTCGGGTGGGAGTACCTGGACGTCGACCGCGGCATTGAGGCGCATTGCGGGCTCACCATCGCCGAGATCTTCCAGGACCGCGGGGAGCCCTACTACCGCGACGTGGAGAGCTCGGTGGTGGCCGAGATGTGCGCGCACGACGACGCGGTGGTCACCTTCGGCGGCGGCACCCTGATGCGTCCCGTCAACCAGGAGCACGCCCGCCGTGACGGCCTGGTGGTCTACCTGGAGGCGGACGCCGGGGAGTTGTGGCGGCGGATCGACGCGGACCCGGCCAGCGCCGCCACCCGCCCGAACCTGGCCGGCGGCGGCCTGCAGGAGGTGGTCACGATGCTGGCGCAGCGTGCGCCGGTGTACCGCGCCAACGCCGAGCTCACCCTGGACGCCACCTTGCCGCCGGAGGAACTGGCCGACCGCATCGTCGCCGCCGTGCGGGATCGGCAGCGCGCCGGGGGGCGCTGAGGCGGACTCGCCTCAGACCAAGTCGGCCTCGTACGCTTCGACCTCGGCGAAGCGGGTGGTGCCGCGCAGCAGCCGGCCCAGGCGGGGCACGCCGCCGTTGTAGACCTCCACCGCGTCGGCGTCGGCAAAGCGCAGGAACAAGATACGGCGGTGGGTGGCGGACCGGTTGCCTTCCGACTTGTGCAGCATCCAGCAGTGGAAGCAGATCGCCTCGCCCGCCTTCATCGCCACCGGCACGGCGCGGCTCTCGTCCGCCTCCAGCTTGATCGGCAGCAGGGCCGCCTTCTCCTCCGGGTTCTGCGGGTCGGCCTGTCCCTGGCGGTGGCTGCCGGGGATCAGCCACAGGCAGCCGTTCTCGACCGCCGCGTCGTCGAGCGCTGTCAGACAGGTCACCGCCGTGTACGGGTCCAGCTCGCCGTAGGCGTTGTCCTGGTGCCAATGGAACGGCATGGTGTTGCCGCGCATCTTGAAGGTGAGCTGCGAGGTGGCGCCCTTCACGTTCGGTCCGATGATCTGGCCGGCGATGTCCACCGGGGGACCGTGGAAGTAGTAGCGGCGGACCGTCTCCGAGCGGTGGTGGATGTCGCTCAGAAGCGAGTTCGCAAGCCACGTGGCGTCCGGGTCGAACGGCCCCTTTTCGGCCTCCCAAGCGGTCATCGCCTCGGCGCGCATCCGCTCCAGCCCCTGGTCGGTCAGGGTGCGCCCCAGGCGCAGGAACCCGTCCCGGTCGAAGGTGTCGAGCTCCTCGCCGGTGAGCGTTCGATAGTTGAACAGCTCGGGATGCCGTTCCGGGATCAGCCTCGCCATGTCTCGCGCCTCCGGTGCGTGGAGTATACCCTCAGTGGTCATGGAGACGGTGGAGATCGGGATCGAGTCGCCGCGGGCGCTCGCCGGGCAGCGCATCACCGGCCAGCGGGTTCCGGTGGGCGTGCCGGCGGACTACAAGCCGTGCATCGCGCGGCTGCCGGACGGGCGGCTGCTGCTGGTGGCGTTCGCTCCGTTTCAGCTCGAGGAGGGCAGGCAACGGGAGGAGATCCTGCTGTTCCGGTCGGAGGACGGCGGCGCCACCTGGAGCGACGCGGAGAACCTCACCACCGGTCACGGGCTGCTGGGCCGCGAGCCGTACTTCACGGTGCTGCGCGACGGCACGGTGTTGATGACCGTCCACTTCCTGTCGCGCGACGTGCGCAATCCGACCGGTTACACGCGCAGCTTCGTGCACCGCTCGGTCGACGGCGGGCGCACATGGAGCACCACCGTCGCCGAGCCGGAAGGCATGGAGCCCGGCGGTTCGAGCTGCACGACGCGTACCGTGCTGGAGCTCGACGACGGCTCGCTGCTGCTGGGCGTCGGCTCGACCGGCATCCCGTATCTCTGGCGCAGCCGTGACGGCGGCGCGACCTGGTCGGAGCGGCACGCGACGGTGATCGAGGAGCTCGGCGACGACTACCCGTTCCCGTTCCTGGGCGAGGCGGTCTGGTGGCAGGCACCCTCGGGACGCATCCTGGTCCTGGCCCGGCTCGATTCTGCGCATGCGGGGCGGTTCGCGGTCGAGATCGACGACCCGGAGTTCGGCCGCTCGGACAACGTGGACCGGTTGATCCTCTACGCCTCGGACGACCGGGGACGCTCGTTCCGGCCGCTTGAGGCCTTCGGAAGACCAGGCGAGATGTACCCGGCGATCCTGCGGCTGGCCGACGGGCGGCTGCTGCTCACCTTCACCGTGCGGGCGCTGCACCGGCCGCTGGGGGTGCGCGCCGTGGTGGGCCGCGAGACGCACGACGGCTTCGCGTTCGATCTCCGCAACGACCGCCTGATGCTGGACGTCCAGACCGCGCCCGGCGTCTATTCGGGCGGCGGCTTCGGCCGCACGGTGCAGTTGGACGACGGCATGCTGGTCACCAGCTACTCGTGGCGTGACGCGCAGTTCGTCGTGCACAGCGAGGTCGTCCGCTGGCGGCTGCCGCCCGCCGGCTGAGCGGCGCGCGTCAGGCCAGCAGCTCGTCGATCACCGCGCCGACGACGCCCACCGCTTCTTCCAGCGCGTCGGCGTCGATCATCAGCGGCGGCGCGATGCGGTAGAAGCCGCCGCCGGTGATGAAGCTCATCAGGCCGCGCCGCACGCACTCCATGGCGACCTGGTCGCCCAGCTCGAACGCCTGCTCGCCCGAGTCGGGGTCGCGGAAGTGGATGGCGTGCCACAGGCCGCGGCCGTCGATCTGCCTGATGCGGTCGGGGTGCCGCTCGCGGATCGGCCGCAGCCACGCCGCCAGCCGCTCCCCAAGGTCGGCTGACCGCCGCACCAGGTCCTCGTCCTCGAACACGTCCAGGTTGGCCAGGGCGGCGGCCATGCAGACCGGGTTGCCGCCGTGGGTGCTGGACATCTCCCCCGGCGGGGCCAGGTCGAGGATGTGCGAACGTCCCTTGACCACCGACACGGGCAGGCTGGAGCTCACTCCCTTGCCCATGGCGATCAGGTCGGGGGTGATCCCGTAGTGCTCGTGGGCGAACAGCCGCCCGGTGCGGCCCCAGCCGACCTGGATCTCGTCGACCGCCACCAACACCGAGTGCTCGGCAGCCCACGCCATCAGGTCGTCGACGTAGTCCTGGGGATAGGGGGTGGTGGTCATGCTCGCCATCGACTCGAAGATGATGCCGGCGGTCTTGGCCGGGTCCACCTCGTGCTCGGCCAGGTCGGCATGGAATCCCTGCGACGCCGGGCTGCCGGGCATGGGAAGCTGGGTCTGGTACACCCGGTCGCGCCGGATCGCGTCGATCGTCCCCGGCTGCCCGCCGGCGAATCGGGCCCCCAGGGTGCGGCCGAAGAAGGTGCCTGAGAACGACAGGATGCCGAGCTTGTCGGGCGAGATCGACAGCCCGTGCCGGCGCATCAGGGTCAAACAGCACTCGTTGGCCTCGGTGCCGGAGCAGAAGGCGATCGCCTTGTCGAGCTCGCGCGGCGGCAGGCCGGCCACCCGCTCGATCAGGCGCGCGCGCACATCCGAAGGGAACGCGTAGGTGAACAGCAGCTCGCGGTCGAGTTGCTCGTGCACGGCCTTGACGATGCGCGGGTGGGCGTGGCCGGCGTTGGCCGCGGCGGCGCCTGAGGTCAGATCGATGAAGCGGTTGCCGTACGGGTCCTCGATCTGGAAACCGCGCGCCCGCTGCCAGATGACCGGCGGCAGCCCGGCCATCGACCGGGGCTCCGCGTCCCGCAGCCGCTCGATCGCCGGAATCGAGTCCGGAACGGGAATCGGCGTTGCGATCCGCCGGAATCGGGTGTCGACCGGATCGGTGGGAACCGGCGTCAGCGCGCTTACCTGCATGGGCATGGGTCGTCCTCCGGGATGGGTTCCGGGAGTCTGGCGAATCGGCGCGGAATTTGACACCGTATCCGGCGCGCTTCGATGATCCGGAGTGCCGTGGCGCTGCGCGAATGGGTGACCGAGGGGTTCGAGGCCTTCCGCGCCGGCACGTTCGGCGCCGGCGGGCAGAACCTGTACGTGTCGCGGGCGGGCGTGCTGCAGCGCATCCACCAGTTCGACGTGGATGGGGACGGCCACCTGGACCTGCTGTTCTGCAACAGTCAGGACCACTGGGAGCGTCCGCCGGCCTACGTGTTCGACGGCCGTGACGGCTACGCTTGCACGAAACTGCCGGCCGAGGGTGGCATGGGAGGCGCGATCGCCGACCTGAACGGCGACGGCACCGACGATCTCGTGGTGGCCAACCACTACAACGGCATGAACTCCAGCGGCGTGAACTCCGCGATCTACTACGGGTCGCCGGCCGGCTGGAGCCTGCGCCGGCACCAGGTGCTGCCCACGCCGTTCGCGTTGTCGGTGGCGGCCGGCGACTTCGACGGCGACGGCCGCGTCGACCTGGCGTTTGCGTGCACGACGGAGCAGGGCGCCGGTCGCGTGCGCGTTTTCCGTCAGAGCGAGCTGGGGTTCGAGCCGAAGCGGTTCGCCGACACCGGTGTCCGCGCCGTGCAGCTCTGCGCCGCCGACCTGGACGGCGACGGCTGCGACGACCTGGTGGTCCTGGACGGTAGCGGCGGTTCGGCGATCCATTGGGGCAGCACCGGCGGGCTGTCGTGGGACGAGCGCACGGAGATTCCGGGCGAGGCGGGCGGCGCGGGCTGGGAGGAGGCCGCCCGGGGCGAGTACGTGCGGGACGCCCCGCCCGGCGTGCGCGTGGTGGAGCTTCCGGAGACGCACGTGGCGGTGCCGGGTGCCGCCGGGATGCGGCTGATCGCGCTGCGCGGGCGGAACGTCGAGGAGCGGGCGCTGCTCCCGTGCGCCGGCGCGCAGGCGGCGGGTGCGGCCGACCTGGACGGAGACGGCGCGGTCGACGTGGTGGTGGCCTGCAAGGGCGAGGGGCAGGAAGCGTCGCTGGTGTTCTGGGGGCGCCCGGGCGGCGGGTTCGAGCCGGAGCCGGCAGTGCTCGCCTCAAGCGGCGCGTGCGACGTGGCGATCGCGGATCTGGACGGCGACGGGCGGCCCGAGGTGGTGCTCTGCCAGCACAAGAGCGAAGCCTCGTTCACCACCGAGTCGCTGCTATACGCGTGCGGCCCGGACCGGCGCTTCGGTCCCGCGCGGCGCCTGGTCAGCCACGACGCGCGCCGCTGCCTGGTGGGGCGGCCCGACGGCGGGCACCCTCGCCTGGTCCTGATCAACCACTTCGCGCGCACCAGCCGGGACGACGTGCCGGTCTACGTGTACCGGGGCGGGGAGGGGGGCTACGCTCCCGCGCGGCGCCTGGAGGTCGTGGCGTCGGGCGCCGTCGACGCGGTGAGCTCCGACCTGTTCGACCGCGGCATCGCCGACCTGGTGATCTGCAATGCCTCCGAGTACTCGAAGGTGAGCGATGACGCCGGCTCCTTCATCCTGCGCCGCGGCCCGGCAGGCTTCCCGGCCGCGCCCGACGTGCGCCTGGCCACCACCCACGCGCACGGTATGGTGTGCGCGGACCTGGACCGCGACGGCTACCTGGACCTGGTGTTCGGCGGCTTCGGCGAGCCGGAGCTGCTGTTCTTCCACGGCGGGCCGGACGGCTTCGACGCCGCCAACCCGCGCCGCCTGCGCATGGAGCTCGACGGGGTGCTCTACGACGAGCCGCGTTTCCTGTGCGCGGCCGACCTCAACGGCGACGGCTGGCTGGACATCGTCGTGCCGCAGATCGCCGCCGACCGCAGCTTCATCCTGTGGGGCGGCCCGGACGGCTACTCGATGGAGCGCTGCCGGCCGCTCAGCGTCTTCCACGCGGTCGCCGCCCGCGCGGCCGACCTGGACGGCGACGGCCGGCTGGATCTGGTGGTGGCCGGCCACACGCAGAGCGAGAGCGGCCCGGACGACGCGTTCCTGTACGTGTACTGGAACGGCCCGGACGGGCTGCGCGAGGACCGGCGCACGCTGCTGCCGGCCCGCGCCGGCAACTCGGTGTCGATCGCGGACTTCGACAACGACGGCCTGCCCGACATCTTCGTGTCCTCGTACACGACGCCGCGCGAGCGCGACCTGGACTCCTTCATCTACTGGAACCGCCCGGGCCGCGGTTTCTCCCCGGACGACTGCACGCGGCTGTTCACGCACTCCGCCTCCGGATCGCTGGCGGCCGACCTGAACGGCAACGGCTGGACGGACCTGGTGGTGGCCAATCACAAGGTGTGGGGCGACCACCGCGGCTACTCCGAGATCTGGTGGAACGGACCGGACGGGTTCGACCGCCGCCGCACCACGCGGCTGCCGACCATGGGGCCGCACGGCATGCGCTCGGTCGAGCCGGGCAACCAGCACGACCGGGGGCCGGAGGAGCTTTACACGTCGGCGGTGCGGCGTCTGGCGGCCGGGGCGCGGGTGATCGATCTGCGCTGGGAGGCCGAGGTGCCGGCAGACACCTGGGTCCGCGGCCGCGTGCGGACCGGCGCCGACGAGGCCGCGGTGCGGTCGGCCGCGTGGTCGCCCTGGGCGGGTTGCGGCGAGCGGCTGGCGCTCATCGCCGGGCCGTGGGTGCAATACCAGCTCGCGCTCGGCGCCGTGCTCGGCAAGACCACGCCCCGCGTCCGCCGCGTCACGCTGCGCTATGATATCGCGGTAGAGGTCTGACGATGGGCATGACGTATATCGACGGCGTCGTACGCGGGCCGGAGGGAAAAGAGGAGACGGTCCGTTTTCTGGTCGATAGCGGCGCGGGCTATTCGTTGCTTCCCCGCCCTGTGTGGACGGCCATCGGGCTCCAACCCATCCGGGAGCAACTCTTCAGCTTGGCGGATGGCACGCAGATTGCGCGGAACGTCTCTGAGTGTTATCTGATGCTGCCCGAGTGTGGCGCATCGCACGCAACGGTCGTTCTCGGCGAAGTCGGAGACGATCAGGCTCTGCTCGGCGTCATCACGCTGGAGAATCTGGGACTGGTCCTCAATCCCTTCAATCGAACGCTGCAACCGATGCGGATGATGTTGTCGTAGCGGCGGACTGGCCATGTACAATCCGACCCATCCGGGCGAGAGCATTCGCGAGGCTATCGTGGCCTCGGAATGGACGGTGACCGAGGCGGCCAAGCGGCTCGGCGTGGCGCGCAACACGCTTTCGCGGTTGGTGAACGGCCATATCGGCATTTCGCCAGCGATAGCATTGGCTCTGGAGAGCATCGGTTGGAGCAACGCCGACTTCTGGATGCGCCGGCAGGCCGGCTACGATCTGGCACAGGCGCGGCGCGCACGGGCGGCGGCAGCGTAGCTCTCGCCCTACAGGGGCGTGTCTCCCACCTCGGCGATCCATTGCCGGGTCCACTCGACGGCCGGCAGGCCCATGTCGCAGATGCAGCTCGCCAGGAAGACCATCCCCTCGATGCGGCCCTGGCGGAGCCACTCCAGCCCCCGCACGCACTGCTGCTCCATCAGGTCCACGGGCATGGGCTGACGGTCGCCGTAGTCCCACAGGTAGCAGCCCAGCATCTTGCGGGAGCCAGGCGCCAGCTCCTCCAGCCGGCCGAAGCTCTCCTCCTGCGCGGCCAGGTCGCGGGCGTTCCAGGTCCAGAAGTTGACGACGTCGCACTGCGTCAGATGCTCCCGCACCGGACGCTGCAACTGGTGCTGATAGAGAACGACCCACAGGTCCAGCGGCCGTTCCGCCGAGCGTAGGCGCTCGCGGAGGCCGCGCAGCTCGTCCGGGGTGTGCACGGCCGTCTCCGGACCGCGCTTGTCGTTCGCGTCGTAGAAGAAGTCGTCCATCATCGCCCCGCAGAGGTTCGGGTTGGAGCGGGCCAGGTCGACGACCCGCTGCACCTCCTCAGGCTCGGTGACCCCGGCCTCGTGCACGCAGCTCCACACCACGCGGCGCAGCGGCCGGAACGCCAGCGCGTACTGGTCGTACGGCGGCAGCGGCAGCGGCGTGCCGGACCGGTCCCGGTAGCGGACCATGATCAGGTTGGGGACCCCCAGGTAGTAGGCCCCCTCCGCCGGGGTCATCCGGGAGGTCCACTGCAGCCCGCCGCCGTGGTCGTGGCTGCCGGCTTCGTGCCCCCAGATCCAGAACCGGTCCCGTGCCGTCACCGCGCTCATCGCTTCACTCCCGCCGTCCGGAGCGGTCGTAGTGTTGCACCGGCACCGGAAACGTGACAAGGTCACGCGGCGTCGCTCTGCCGAGGCCGAGCGTTGCGGCAGGACGCCGGTCACTTACATGCAGAGGTCTCCTGCCGTGTCGTCCGCCCTCGCCCCCGGCATGCCCGCACGCCGGACGGGCAGCTTCCTGGACGGCCTCAAGGCGGACCGCTATCTCTATGCGCTGGTGGCGCCGGCGGTAGCGGTGGTCGTCCTCTTCAACTACCTGCCGATGATCGGCGTGGTGATGGCGTTCCAGGACTACTCGCCATTCCTCGGGTTCTTCCGCAGCCCGTGGGTGGGACTGGAGAATTTCGTCGATTTCTTCTCCGCCCCCTCGGCCGTGCGGGTCATTCGCAACTCCGTGCTCCTGAGCCTCTATCAACTGCTCTGGAGCTTCCCCGTTCCGATCCTGTTCGCCCTGCTCCTCAACGAGGTGGTGAGCCGCTCCTACAAGAAACTGGTGCAGACCGTCAGCATGCTGCCCTATTTCCTGTCCAACGCGATCGTGATCGGCATGGCCATGCTGCTGCTGACGCCGGACGACAGCGGCGCGGTGAATGCGATTCGCGCGCTGCTGTTCGGCGCGGAGCCCGAGTACTTCATGATCGACCCGGACTGGTTCCGTCCCATCTACATCATCACGCAGATCTGGCAGACGGCCGGCTTCGTGGCGGTCTTCTACATCGCCACGATCGCCGGCATCAATCCCGAGCTGTACGAGGCGGCGACGATCGACGGCGCCGGCAGGATCGGCTGCATGTGGCACGTCACGCTGCCGTCGCTGCTGCCGGCGATCGCCGTGCTGCTGATCTTCAACGTCGGGTCGCTGATGAACGGCACCAGTACGGAAAAGGTGCTGCTGCTGCAGAATCCTCTGACGTACGAAGTGTCGATGACGATCGAGACCTATACCTACCGGCGTGGGCTGGCGATCGACGGTGGGATACCCCAGTACAGCTACGGCGCGGCCGTGGGCTTCTGGCAGACGATCGTCAACGTCCTGCTCCTGTTGGGGGCGAACGCGGCGTCGGGCCGGTTCTTCGGCCGGAGGATCTTCTGATGGCGGCCGTCCGCAGCGGCGGGCGCCGGAGAGGGTGCGGGAGTGGCTGACGCGGCGATTGGAGCGCCCTCCGCCGGCCGCCCGGGAAGGCGTGGCGTCTTCGACATCGCCCTCAAAGCAGTCCTGTTGCTGCTGGTGTATGTCACGGCGTACCCGTTCCTGATGATCGTGTTCATGTCCATCAGCGACCCGCAGGAGGTGCTGCGCAATCCGCTGTTTCTCTATCCGCGGTCCGTCACCCTGGTGACCTACAAGGCCGTGATCGAGTACGACGAGGTAATACGAGGATTCAGGAACTCGGTCGTCTATACGTCGGTCTACACGGCGCTGCTCCTGGCGGTCACCCTCCCCGCCGCGTACGCGCTTTCGCGGCGGCGCTTCAGGGCGCGCAGGGTGCTGCTGATCCTGTTCCTGCTCCCCTGGTTCTTCTCGGGATACATCATCCCCACGTACATCGTCGTCAGGAGGATGGGCCTGATCGACACGATGTGGGCGTTCATCTTCCCCGGGCTGGTGAGCTTCTTCTACCTGATCATGCTGCGCACGTCGATAGAGCAGATCGCCGAGGAGCTGATCGAGTCGGCGGTCATCGACGGCGCGCACGACGTGCAGATCTTCGTCAGCGTGGTGGCCCCCCTGTCGAAGGCGATCATCGCGACCGTGGCGCTGTGGGCCGCGGTTACCCAGTGGAACAACTACTTCGGCCCGGTCCTGTACCTCTCCGACGTCAAGAAATATCCCCTGCAGGTCGTGCTGCGCAACCTGATCGCCACCACGCAGCTCCAGGAGATGGCCGAGACGCAGGCCGCCATGATGGAGACGGTGGAGGACCTGAAACGCCTGCGCGCGCGCATGAAGACGGAGTCGCTGAAGGCGGCGGTGATCGTGATCTCGGCCCTGCCGATGCTGATAGCGTACCCGTTCATCCAGCGGTACTTCGTCAAGGGGGCGATGATCGGGGCGATCAAGGGATAATCATGAAAACGAAGACAAAGGAGGTCATTGCTGCCTATGGGAGTGTGAGGGTTTCTGACTCTCGAAGATTCCGGCCGTCGTTCGGCTGTCAGCCGCGGACGGCAGAGCAAACAGTATCCGATCGATATGAGGAGAAAAACGTGCGAAAGAGTCGAATCATTATCACCATGCTGGTCATGTTGACCGTGACCTTCGGGGCATGGGCGGACGACCCCGTGCCGGTGTCCGTGTTCGTCGTCCAGCACCCGGACGATCTGTTTTCCAACGACGACAACTGGACGCAGGCCGTCAACGAGATGCTGGGCATCGTCATCGACTGGATCCCGGCCCCGCAGGACGTCCGTGACGAGCGCATCGCGACGATGATGGCGAGCGGCGACCTGCCGGACGTCGTCAACATCTTCGACCCGGGTGTGGCCAACATCTACGGTGCGCAGGGCGCGTTCCTGAAGATGGATCCGCTCATCGAGGAGTACGGCCCCGACATGACCGAGCTGCTCGACAAGTCGCTCACCGCCGCCTATCGCGATGCCGCGGGCGACCTGTACGGCGCCATCGGCATGCACTACGGCGGGGGAGCGCCCGGCTGCGGCCAGTCGCTCAACTACCGGACCGACACCATGGCGGAGCTGGGGCTTGAGGAGCCCGACACGCCCGATGGATGGATGGAAGCGTGGCGGGCGTTCAAGGCCCAGAATACGGGCCCGGGCGTCGCCTTGAGCGGCAGGTCGAGTTACCGGACGCTCATGCAGGCGTTCACCTCGGCGTTCGGCCTCACGACCAAGACCGGCAGTCTGCGCGAGCTGGTGACCTACACGGACCTGGAGAACTTCACGGAGTTCGAGTTTCTGCCGGCCACCGACGAGTACCGCGACCTGCTCATGTTCGCGCACCAGATCTATGCGGAAGGGTTGACCAACGTCGACATCTTCACCCGCGACCACTCGCAGTGGTGGCCGGACGTGGTCGCCGGCCACGACTTCACCTGGGCCGACTGCTTCTCGCGCAGCTCGTACGCCCGCATCAACGCGGCCGAGGGCGGCGTGACGATCGCCGTGGAGGGAGCCACCACGCCGATGGACGCCAACGGCAACCGCACCTGGTACAAGACGACGCCGCTGATGGTCAAGCAGCAGACCTACTCGATCGCCTCGACCTCCAAGGTGGTGCCGGCCGCCATGAAGTTCCTGAACTTCTGGTTCAGCAAGCCGGGCGTCGCGACCCGGACCTTCGGTCTGGAGTGCCCGGATGCCGCGGCCTGCAAACAGGCGGTGGAAGACGGCAAGAAGGCGCTGGACGCCGGGGAGGAGGTTCCCCTGTCGCCGGGCAACTGGTGGCGCGAGGGCGGCGAGTACTTCGCGGTGCTCGACGAGCAGATCGCCAGGATCTGGACGGAAGTCGACCAGGGCAAGCCCAATTACCTGCCGACCAAGGTCTTCCGCGACTATGCCGACGTCTGGAAGGCGATCTCACCCAGTTGGTGGGAGACGCACGAGGCCGTCGAAAAGAACTGGCCGCACGTCCGAGTGCTGCCGCTGTTCAACATCCGCGACACCGATGCCAGCGAGGAAGCCGCCAACCTGGCGGTCGAGCTGAACCTGTACAAGGAAGAATGGAGCACCAAGTTCATCATCGGTGACGCTTCGTTCGACCAGTGGGACGAGTACGTGGCCGGGTACGAGGCGCTGGGCGCCGACCGGTACGTCGAGATCCAGCAGAGCGCTCTCGACGACTTCCTGATGATGGTCGGAGGCTGAGCTGCCGACGCCGCTTACGTGAACGGAAACCCTCGCGGTTTCCTCGATCCACAGGGGAGGATGCGTCCTCCCCTGTGGATTTCTCTACGGACTCCGGTTGAACTCGTTCTCAAGGTCCTCCTGGGTCACGACGCTTCCAGTTCTGAAGTCTTCATCGGTCTCGCGGAATGCGTCGATGTCTTCAGCGGCGGTATCTTCGTCGTCGAGCGGCGCGTCGGCGAGAGAACGTGCCACGGGGTCGTCGAGGTAGCGAAGGAACTGCAGATACCTCTTGATTGCGGGCAGCTCGTCGTCGTGCACCCCGTCGATGAGATCCTTGAGTTCTTGCCTGTTGATGCCCTCTTGTGGTGTGCTCACCGTGCGACCTCCGATGTGCCTTCGCTCCCAGCCCCAGCGTCAACGACACGCGCGCGGGCTGTCAACGGACGGTCGGCTGTGAGGAAATTGCGCTGTAGCGGGTTTCAGGGGTGCCTAACCCTGACGAGCCGGCGGGGTTGGTCTGACGGCATGGATGGCAATGGCTCCCTGCCGCAAATCCACACACCGTGTCGGACTCAAGGACACCTCCCGCCCCGATCGCACACAGCGCCCTCTTGAAAGGGCTACGGTGACCCGTCGAAAATCCAACCGGTGCACCATCATACGCAATCGTCGGTTGTGCGGTCACTTCCAACACCCCCCCGGCGCGTGAGACTCCTTTGGTAGAGTGTTGACCGAGGCTTGTCAACTCTCCCGCCGGGCGCCGGGCGGGCACCCGGGCACTCCGGACTTCCTACTTGCTGTCCTTGCGGTCACCCACGGGCTCCGGTCGAGCGGACCCACCCCCGCAAGCGGTGATGGAAGCCGCGCTTGCGCACAAGGTCAGGAGCAAGGCCGAGGCGGCTTACGCGCGCAGCGATCTGTTCGAGAAGCGGCGCACACTCATGGAATCCTGGTCGGAATACCTCGGCACCTGACGGCGCGGCCTTCGCTCGGACAGACAGGCTGCGCGCACGGATGGCCGTGGCGGCTGCGGCGGGGTGATCGATCGCGAGACAGGCCCCCTCGACGGTGCGCTCGGGAATGCGCGCATCGAGCGCGCACAGGGTGCGGCGCCCGTCGCGCTCGACGAGGCGTCTGACGACGGTCTCCCCGCCGCGCGCGCTCACCAGCGCGCGGCGGCCTCGAGCCCGACGGCGTGCTCGGGCTCGGCCGTGTCGCTCTCGGTGCGCACCGCCTTGAGGCCGAACGTGAGCTCGGACGTGCGCTTCGCCGGCGTCCAGCGCCACCCGAGCGTGTAGTCGCGCGCGCCGGCGGAGACCGCGAGCCCGGCATGCGAGCTCGCGGTCCAGCGCCCGCCGAAGGCCGGCAAGCCATACGCCGCCTTCAGCGTCCAGCGGGACGTGGCCTCGCTACCGGTGCGGTCCTCGAGCGGGGCGGGCTGGAAGAGCGCGTCGAGCCCGCCCGTGGCCCGCCCGCCGAAGTCCTGGCGGAGGCTGAGCGACGGCCCGCGCTCGCTCGCAGGGTCGGGGTCGAAGCCGAGCGCGGCCGAGACGCCGCGGTCGGCGAGGTCGCCGTCCTCGTGGGCAAGGAGCGTGCGGGCCGAGACATCCAGGGTGAGTCCGAGCGCAGGGTCGCTCCAGGCGAGCCCGGCGCCGAGCTCGACGCCGAAGCCGGTCTCGGCGTCGCCGCCGTCGTGGCGCACGCCGACTTCGAGCTTGGGCACGAGCCTTGCGCCCGCGTCGAGCGCGACGTGGTAGCTGCCCGCGAGGCCGAGCCGGAGCCGCGTCACGTCGGAGTCCGAGGCCGCGAGGCCGGGGGTCTTCTGCGACGAGGTCCGCGTCCACAAGGCGTCCGAGGTCAGGGCCAGCGCCGGGCCGGAGCCCTCGGCAGGAGCTTCGAGCAGCTCGCCCCGCGTCCCCGCCGCCGCCATCCTCCAGGTGGTGCCGGCCGCGAGGCTCTCGCCCGCCCCGGTCTTCAGCGTCACCTCGCCCGCGCCGTAGCCCGCCGCGCCCCAGAGCTTGAGCCGTTCGGACGCCTGCAACGCCGAATAGGGGATGGCCGCCGTCAGCGACGCCTCCACCGTGCCGTCGCCGGCGCTCGCCGGCGCATCGGCCGGGGCGCCGATGGCGGCATACCTGCCCTCGGCCGTGCTCTGCGTCAGCGCGAGCCCGATGAGCCACTTGCCCCTGGCATAGTCCGCGCCGAGCATGCCGGTGGTGACCTCGCCGTCAAGGGCGATGCCGTCGCCGCGCTCGGTGCCGTCGAAGTACGCCTGCGAGGCCCGGCCCCAGAAGGCCATCGTGCCGCCCGCGCCGTCGGTCTGCCCGGTCAGCGAGAACGACGACCCCAGCAGCGCCTCGCGCGCCGTCATGGTCGCCGCCTCGCGGTCGCCAGAGCGCGCGCCGGTCGCCGTGTCACCGGTACCCGGTTGACTGGCGGGCGGGTCGAACGACAGCGCCTGCCCGGCGAGCGTGCCCTGCATGCCGGGCGCGCGCGAGGCCGCCATCCGGCCCGATATGCCGTCGAGCGCCTGCTCCGCCACCGTGCGCCCGAACCGCGCCAGCCACGCCGCCGGCATCGGACCATCGTTGGTGATGGTAAAGACGATCTTGTTGGAATCGGCTATCGCCCCATCGGGTTTCGGGTCCCTCTGTTGTACGTAAAGTCCGATCTTCTCGGCGCCTTCGTCATGACTGTCTGCTGCTATTTTCAGATAGAAGGTGCTGAACCGATCCCGTGTGTAGATCGGCTTCGAGCACCCTTTCGATCCGTTCCAGGCAAAACCGGTAAAATGCCTGGCAGTATCGGGATGCTTGATCATCATGTCACGCTCGAGATCGGTGACGATGGTGTAATCCTGATAATAGCTTGCCGTCGTCTCGGAACCGTCAGCGCAGAAGGCGAATCCCGTCACCCCTGTGGGTTTTGGGAAGACCTCCATGTCAAATGGCAGGAAAGCGTACCCTGAATCCGGCTCTTTCATGGTTTCCTTGTCAGCGGACAAGGTAAATGATCGGGTTGCAGTACTATCAGGTGTATGGCCGACGACAACAAATTGAGTCTCAGTGGTACTCATTTCGTATCCACCAGAAAGATTTGTGCTTGTTTGAATCTCATCTGGATCGGGATAGTCAAGCGTGATTGACAACTCGGTTCTATTGGACTCCGTGTTGTACTTCCATTTCGGATCGTCCGACCGGAAACGGGAAACAAAGTTGAGACAAATCTGATCTGCAATAGTTGAATAGCAGAAAGGGAAATTTCGATTTGCTGGTATCGGATCCAGAGAAGTCCCTGTTATTCGGACAACGTACCCCGTGTCCGTTTGACGCAGAGTTAAATTCTCTTGGTTCCGGAATGCCGTTATCTCATAGTTCTCTTTCTCAACAATGCCTCTTCCAGTTGTGTAGCGGACCTCGATTGGAATCTCGATCCATTCGTATTCACGGAGTAAACGGTGGTTACCAGTGTATACATCGGCTGACGTGTAGTTAATGTTGAAAATGATATCCGCATCAGGACCTTCTTTTTCATTATCGAGAAAGTCAGAGGTGGGAACATGATTGGCGACTTCGACCGGGTCCTTCTCCTTGATGTGGATTTGAGGAAGAGGCGTTGACTCGATTCCCGTATAGATGCCTGATTTATCTTTTAGATCAACCGAAACATGACCGTCTGGTTGATTGTGGATGAGAGGTGGCGGCGTAGGCGTTCCATCGAAGTCGAAGTCATTTATCAGAATGACATCTGTCAAGATCGATGTAACAGTTTTCGTAACACCTCGAGAAAGTTCAACAGACACGTCGTGATCGTAAGGCTCAACAAGCCCAGGGCTCAGGCGATTCCACTTCTCGACATGATTAATCGAGAGTGTTACATCGCCTGAAAAGTCCAGATCAGATGTCAACTTGAAATCGATCTCTGCCCGAGAGTGATGAGACCCGTCAACTTCAACGATCGTCAGATTGTCATACTCAACAAGCTCGGTTGTTACCAGCTCCATCGTGATGTTGGCAACGCAATCGGACTCGTCCACATCCGGCGTTGTTGGGTCATCAACCGGAACAACTGCCGACTCGTCTTCCGGCGTGTCTGGATCATCGACTGGGTGGCACCGCGCGTTTCGTGCGATATCCGCCTGCTCTTGGGCTCTTCCGCGCTCCTCCTCTGCATCAGCTTCGGCATCGGCATCGGCTTCATCTCGGTATGTGCCGTCATCGGTGATGATTCCAATTGCTGAAATCGTATCCGGCGGGGTGGTCGCAACTTCACAGGAAAACTTGTCTCTGCCGTTTATGGTTTGTTTTACCAAGTTGCCGGCCTGAGTTCCTTCGGGAAACGGGCCGAGGGTCAGCGTCAACGCCTCGTCCTCTTCACTCGCGTCATCATTGTCGAGAAGGACGACGTCAAAGTTATTGCGATAACTATTTACGTCCCCGGCAAGGATTTCGACGTGTTTGTAAGAGCGACTGCTGTCCCAGTCTTCTCCTTCGACAGCTTCGCTCGACGTGATCGTGACCGGAATTCGGTAATTGTGCCGTGCTTCGTTATTCCAAGTCACAACCGGCTGCAGGGGCCCATTGGCTTCATTGACGTCAAACTGATCCCTTGAGAAGCAGACCGATAGAACATCATCCTGACCCAATACATCGTCATCGAAGACAGTGATCTCGTAAGGGAAGTTCTCGATCAACTTGCGGACACCCCCGGAAGATCCGTCATACGTAATCTGCGGGTCAAAGCGAATGACGTCGTCCGTCACCCCTGAATCATGCCCCACCTTAAGCATAAAGCTGGTCCTAAGAGTGCTTATATTTCCGGTAGATGGAAGATCGAAACTGAAACGATCCAGGTTTGTTGAATCCCGGGTCATGGTTCCATTATCGTTCCGAAGATCAACGAAACACGGGAGAGGGTCATCCTCTCCAACGGTCGTGGATGCATCGAGGAGATCTTCGGATGCCACGAGAGTACAGTCTTCGTCTTCAACATTCAGATCGAAGGTAAATGTTCCCGGTTCCACGCTTGGCGTCTTTCTCGCATTGATGGCAAGGATTCCGTGGCGGAGATTACTACCTTCCTCGATCTTGGTTCCCAGACTATCCTTGATGTACATCCACTCCTGAAGATCGTTCTCGGCAATTTCAATTGTGTCCGTCATGTCATCGGGATGGACCTGATAGGTTGTCCCTTCGATCACCGAGAATTTCAGGACCAGGTCTCCGTCCGACTTGTTATCGCCGGAACCGGTGAGCTGTATCCTCTCCTTGATTCCCTCTACGGGGACGTCGATGACTTTGCCTTCGCCCGTGTAGTAGCCGGAATAGTCGTACCGGACTTTCACGTTGCCGGATGTAGGCGGAAAACTCGGATAGAACCAGTAGTCGACCCAAGCATCCTCTTGTTGTTGTCCCGAAAATTCCCGGTGGATGATGATCTGGTTGCCGCCGGGGCCACAACCGGCGTTCCTGTTTGTCGTGGCCTCGGTGCATTGTTTGGCGTTCCAGTTCAATCGGTTGTGTGGATTGTCCTCCGGTTTGTCTTCAGTAACACAAATCCGGAGTCTTGCCGATGTTTCGGCGTTGATGGTGGTATAAGGCCCGCAACCAGACCCTTCCAGATAGGAATCATCGTCGTAGGACAATTTCAACTTTGAACGCCTTACGAAACCGTCGCCGACATAGAGGGTGTTAGAGTTCAGTTGGTAACTATAACTATTTTCGTTTCCACGGCCGGGGGGTGGGCTAATCTTGAACAGACCAGTTCCATCTCCAAACTCTGCTGGCGTTTGGTTCAGGCAATCATGTGTATAGCCTTCGGTATAATAAATTGTGAAGTCGTTTCTTGAAGGCTCTTTGAATAATACTGCTCTAGATCGTAGAGTCGAATCGACACAAGAACTACCATTAATAAAATGGCCGATATTATTAGTGTCAATATATACAAAAGCAAGCGGATTGGAATATCCGTCAGGAAGTTCTCCTTGGGCTGTTACGGTCAATTCAAAAGATGTCGGTGGTGTATAGAACCCGTCATCGACGATGGTTGCGGGGACTTTCACCTTCTTTTGATTTGCTGGAAGGAAAACACGCTCCGGAACACTGAAATGAGGCAGTATAGGAACAATATCCAACTCCAGCTTCGGTATAATAAATTGTGAAGTCGTTTCTTGAAGGCTCTTTGAATAATACTGCTCTAGATCGTAGAGTCGAATCGACACAAGTCGGTTGTACAAAAGCAAGCGGATTGGAATATCCGTCAGGAAGTTCTCCTTGGGCTGTTACGGTCAATTCAAAAGATGTCGGTGGTGTATAGAACCCGTCATCGACGATGGTTGCGGGGACTTTCACCTTCTTTTGATTTGCTGGAAGGAAAACACGCTCCGGAACACTGAAATGAGGCAGTATAGGAACAATATCCAACTCCAGCTTCTGGATGTGAGGTAATGGTAGGTCGGTTGTCAAATAGATATCTAAGGAATCATATCCTTCCGAGGCTCTATATCTATATATTCTCGATTCAAAAATATAGCGGTCGTTGTCCTGGATGCGAATCTCGATCTCGTCACCGTCGGTGACATCGACTCCATCGACAGAGGCGACGTAGACCGAAAAATCTTCATAGGTCAAAGATCCATGTCGTTCACGTTCCGTATCGTCGTTGATCGTGATCGCTTTCGTACCTGTTCTCTGGCCAGCGGTAATCGTGACGATACTCTTGTCCAGTTGCACGTAGTCGGGAGTATTGCAAGTCGTTCCCGTCTCTCCGCCACAGGCCGTTCCGACCTTGGTTGACAGACCGACGGTGACATCGGCGGTCTTGACTTCTCCGAGATCGACGGTGACCGTGATGCTCCCCCCTGATTCGTCAACGCTCTTGTCGGCAGACAGGGTAATCGATGGATCAGGGGGCGGTGGAGATTCATCATCCTCCATGACCAGCTTCCATGACTTGCCATAGATAGACGACCAGACATTATGCTCCCGGTCGCCGGTATAAACGTCGTCATCCCCAACAAAGGCCGTGTGCGTGTGGAAAAGGAATCGACTACTGTTCAACGATATCTTGAAAAGATGGGTTCCAAATGCATTAACCCCCCAATCTCTGAATGTACTGTCGGGGTTCGCCAGACCTTCGGGTGCAGGCCAAGCGCACCACCCAACCCATCCTTCGGGGTGGAAGATGGTCATCGTCCCGCGTGGCTTCTCGACGATGCGCAGTTTCTTCCTGCTTCTGGAAACGGTATGCGCCGGATCGAAGTTGCCGAAGCATTCCAGGTTGATCAGAGGCGGCTCCTCATTCAGAGTCTGATGCTGGTCCTGGTCCTGTTCATCCTGTTGGGATTGTCGGGTATTCTCCGTGGATTCAATCTCGCGCAGCGCAACGGCCACCGGGTCCCATCGTGTCCAACCCCGGTCTGCGAAGGCTTGTGCTTCCGCCGCCGTCATCGGCGTGTAGCCGTTGGTGTCCCCGAATGCCGCCAGCACGCGCATCCAGCGGTCCACGTGCGTCTGGCCTTCGTGCGTCTCCGCCGCGTAGCTCCGGACCTTGGCGACCAGCTCCGGGGTCACGGTAGTGTCCGATATCGCATCGTCGTCGTCCCGCACAACGATCGTCCCGGACGCAGAGGCACCTACCGTATAACCATTGCCGGCGACCACTGTCACGCGCACCGAACCGTCCGGCTCGTCAGTGGCGTCGCCGGTGGTCGAGAGCGTCAGCGTCGCGCTGCCCGTGGACGGGACGGTTACCGTGCGGCTGCCGGCGGATACACCATAGTCTCCGCTCGTCGCCACCGTCACGCTCACTGCAAGGCTTGATGCGGGAGCGGGACTCGCTGTCAGTGTGAAGGTTGCATCTCCGCCTTCGGTGATATCCGCCCCGGCGGCAATGCTCATCACCGGCGGATCAGGCGTCGTGTCTTGCTCCAGGGCGCGCAGCGCGGCCACCACCGGCACCCATCGCCCCCACCCACGGTCGGCATAGGTCTGTGCCTCGGCCGCCGTCATGGCATCGTGGCCTTCATCGAGCACGCCGAACGCGGTCAGGACTTCCTTCCATCGGCGCACGTGGTCCGAACCCTCGTGCGTCTCGGCCGCATAGCCCTCGACGTCGGCAATGAGGTCATCGTACTCCCCGGCATTTGCTGCAGGGGCTGTTGCCAGGATCGCCATACACGCGAACACCAGCACGAGGACGGCCCCGCGCGGAAGCGCAGGCGACGCGAGCCCGATCGGGGTCGTGCGCCGGCCGGCGGCTCGGGACGATTCAGGCGGGGAGGATGGACACCGGGCCCGGCGCCGCCATGCGCCGCACGCACTCATGGCGCTCGGGGCTCGGGGCTCGGGGCTCGGGGCTCGGGGCTCGGGGCTCGGGGCTCGGGGCTCGGGGCTCGGGGCTCGGGGACAGTATGACCGGACCCCTTCGCCGCTTGTCAACCCCTTGCGCGGATCGGATCGGATTTCTTCGTGCAGCGAACCGCCCAAGGCCCGCCGGAGTCTCAGGCGCGTACGGCTGCGTCGGGGCGATGGTTCCGAACATGACCCTTCCTTGCTGGCCAAGGGCGACGGCTGCTCGACGCCAGAGACGCGAAGACCAGCATCGCATGCCAGCTACCCGGCGCATACTACGCCAGATTCTGCACGCAGCGCAACCCCCCCCCCGCCGCTGTGCGCTTCCACCGTTCGGCCATGGGATAGATCGGCCGCGTGCAGATGTCCGATCGACTGAACGTGGGCGGGCACGGGCCGGCGCTGGAACGAGCGCGGAGCGCGTCGCTGGACCTCCGGGGGGTGGTCCGCGAATACGTCGACGTGGTGATCGACCACTGGGTGATCCCGCTTCCCGAGACCAACCCCGCGATCGTGGAGATGTTCGAGATCCGCGACGCGGAGCCGTACCGCGCGTACCTGCCGTGGTCGGGCGAGTTTGCCGGCAAGTACCTGACCGGCGCCGTGCAGCTCTGGCGGCTGACCGGGTCGGCGCCGCTGCGCGAGCGGATCGCCGGGGGCGTCGCCCGGCTGGCCGAGTCGCAGGATCCGGCGGACGGCTACCTGGGGCCGTATCCGAAGGCCGAGCGGCTGGCGCTCTGGGATTCGACCACCAACGAGTGGACGTGGGACCTGTGGAACCACTACCACCTGATGCTCGGCCTGCTCCTCTGGTTCGAGGACACGGGAGACCAGCGAGCGCGCGTTGGGCTGCGCGCGCGCCATCGCCGACCTGGTCTGCGCCCGGTTCCTGGAGACCGGAACGGCGATCGTCGACCTGTCGTACAAGTACAGCACCGAGATGAACCACGCCGTGCTGCACGGCCTGGCGCTCCTCCACCGGATCACGGGGACGGAGGGCTACCTGCGCATGGCGGAGGCGATCGTCGACGAGTTCCGGCTGCGTGACCGCGACGGCGAGCCCGCCGGCGACTACGTGCGAGAGGCGCTCGCCGGCGCGGAGTTCCACCACACCCCGCGCCCGCGCTGGGAGAGCCTGCACGCGCTCATCGGGCTGGCCGAGCTGTACTACGCCACCGGCAACGCGGACTACCGGACCACGGTCGAGCGGTTCTGGTGGAGCATCCTCCGCCACGACCGCCACAACAACGGCGGCTTCTCCTCCGGCGAGGGTGCGGTCGGCAACCCCTATGACCCCGGGTCGATCGAGACCTGCTGCACGGTCGCCTGGGTCGCCTACGGCGTGGAGATGCTGCGCCTGACCGGCGACTCGATCGTCGCCGACGAACTGGAGCTCTCCACCCTCAACCAGGTGGTCGGCTACCAGTTCCGCGACGGCGGACCCTGCACCTACGACACGCCCATGGACGGGAGGCGCATCTCGGCGGTCGAGCAGGTGCAGTGGCAGCGCAAGCCGGGCAGCGAGCAGATGATCTGCTGCACGGCCAACGGCCCGCGCGGGTTCGGCATGATCAGCGACTGGGCGCTGATGCGCGACAGCGACGGGCTGGTCCTCAACTGGTACGGGCCGTCGACGATCACCGCGCGGGTGGGGGAGACGCCGGTCACCCTGACCCAGGACACCGAATACCCGCGCGACGGCCGCGTGAGGTTGACCGTGGCCCCGGAGGCGCCGCTGTCCTGCGCGCTCAAGCTGCGCATTCCGTACTGGTCCGCCGAGACCGCGGTGTCGGTAAACGGCAGCCCGGTGAGCGGCGTCACGCCCGGCTGCTACCTGGCCCTGGAGCGGACGTGGCGCCCCGGCGACGTGGTCGAGCTCGACCTGGACTTGTCGCTGCGCTACTGGACGGGCGAGCGGGAATGCGCGGGCAAGGTCTCCGTGTACGCCGGTCCGCTGCTCCTGACGCTGCGCGCCGACCCGGACGCCGCCGGGCCCGCGCCCGACCTTGACGCCGCGCCGATCGACCCCGTCGAGCTCAGCCACCGGGCGTCCGCGCCGGCCGCTCGGTCGGCGGAGGTGTCGCCGGCGCAGGCGGTGTTGCAGGCCGAACACGCCGGCCACGCCCCGGGACCGGCGCCTGCGGCGCCGCTCCCGGCCCATCCCCACCCTGCCTGTGGAGTCCGTCGGACTTGCCGCTTGCGCGGCCAATCCGACAGACTCCCCAGGATCACCCTCGAGGACTTCGGGACGGTGGGTGCCGGCGGCGACGCGTACCGGAGCTGGCTGCCCGCCCGCACCGAAGCCTCGGCTCCCTTCTCGAAGAGCAATCCCGGACGAACCTGGCGGCCCTGAGGACATGGCCTGAACGACATGGCGAAGAACGAACGCATCAGAATCGCCCTCATCGGCACGGGCAAGCGCGGGCGCAACGTCCGCCTGCCGGCCATCCGCATGATGTCCGAGCGCTTCGAGCTGGCCGCCGTCTGCGACATGAACGGAGAAACCGCCCGCCGCGTGGCGGCCGAATGCGGCGTTCCGGCCTACACCCGCGTGCAGGACCTGGTCGCAGGCGAGCGGCTGGACGCCGCCGCGATCAGCACGCCGGGAGATTCCCACCACGCGATCGGCACCTACCTGGCCGAGCGCGGCATAAACATCATCGTGGAGACGCCGCTGGCGACGACGCTGCCGCTGTGCGATGTCCTCATCGAGGCGGTCGATCGCAACGGCGTGAAGCTGGAGGTGGCCGAGCAGTACTGCCGCGACCCCCTCCACCTGGCGAAGCGGCAGATCGTCGAGCAGGGCCTGATCGGCGACGTGCTGCGCGTGTTCTGCCTGTTCCTGACCGAGGGCTGCCACATCGTCAGCAGCCTGCGCATGTTCCTGGGCGACGCGGTCGCCACCCGCGTCGGCAGCGTGGCCATGGCGAGCCCCATCCCGCGCGTGAACGCCAACGCCGTGCGCAGCTACGACACCGAGGAGTGGAACCTGCAAACCATGGAGTTCGACAGTGGCGCGGTCGCCGTCACGTCCTACTCGAACGTCTATCACGCACAGGCGCTTGGCCGGAAGGCAAGGACACTGTTCCAGATCGACGGGACCACCGGCTCCATCGTGGAAGATGACGTGCACCTGACCACGGAGGAGCAGCGCCTCGCAGGGGGCGGGCGCGCCACCGCGTACCCGATCCGCACCGTGACCCGCGACGACGGCGGCATCCAGGTGGTGGAGCGCCTGCAGATCGACACCGACCCGCCGGTGGTCTGGGAGAACCCGTGGCCCCGGTACCGGACCGACGCCATGGGGCTGGCGATCGTCGAGGAGATGGACAGCCTGGCGCAGGCGGTGGCCGAGGACCGGCCCACGCGCTACGACGCGCGCCGGGCGCGCGCCGACATCGAGATCTCGATGGCCGCCGCGGAGTCGGGGAGGCCGGGCCGCGGCGCGGTCGAGTTGCCGCTGACCTCCGTGACCGAGTACGAGCAGCAGCTCCACGCGAAGTTCGCCAGCGACCACGGCTGCGACCCGTTCGACACCGAGCGCGTCGTCGACGTCTTCTTCCCGGAGCTGTAGCGTTCATGGCCCGGCTCTTGGTCACCGAGTACCCGTCGTTCGTGTCGATCGACGCCGGCGGGACCCGGATCGCCCGCTACAACCACGTCGGCTCCTGGAAGCCCTACGTCTGGCCGCTGATGGGACCGTGCGGCAACGTGCTGCGCGGCGCCGGCAGCGACCACCCCCACCAGTGCGGGCTGTTCCTGGCCTACGGGGGCCACGACGATGGACCGACCAACATCTTCTCCGACTGGGACGAGCCGCCGTACGGCCCGTGCGGGAAGATGCTGCACCAGGGGTTCGACCTGCTGGCCGGCGGCGACGGCCGCGCGCGTGTCGTGCAGCGGCTGCTGTACGTCGACGGCGAAGGCGCGCCGATCCTGACGGAGACGCGCGATCTGCGGTTCTTCGCCCTGGCCGTCGGCGAGTGCCTGATCGACTGGCGGACCACGGTGCCTGAGCCGTCCGAGCCGGGCGGCGGGCCGTTCGCGATCTCGGCACGGGTGTGCGACGCCCTGCGCGCCCGCGACGGCAGCAGCCGCGACGGTGAAGGGAAGTGGCCGCTCATCGACGGCGGCGGCGTGATGGCGAGCGCCACCGGCCAGTCCAGCCGCGGCGAGCGGTTCGCCGGCGAGCGCTGGATCGACTACTCCGGCACCTGTTCGGCGGGGCCGCAGGGGCTGGCGCTGTTCGACCATCCCGACAACCCCGGGTATCCGGGAGAGGCCGGCGCGTCGGGGTACGGGCCGATCCTGCTGTCCCATCACCATCCGGGCGCGGACGGTGGCGCGGAGGTGGCGACCTTCCGGTTCGGGATCTACGTCCACCGCGGCGATGCGCGCAGCGGCGCGGTGGACGAGCGCTATGAGCGATTCTGCGACACGGCGGAGGAGTGAGCATGAGCAAGGGAAGCACTTGGCCGGTGGAGATCACCGAAACGCGCGACGCAGAGACCGGCGCGCTGATCCGGCAGATGACCGACGGGCCGGCAATGAGCCACGGCCTGTACTTCTCCATACCGTCGTGGACCCCGGACGGCGAGGCCATGATCCTGACCTCCTACCGGTCGGGGGAAGCCAACCTGTTCAAGCTGGACGAGGCGGCCGGGCACATGGTGCAGCTCACCGACGCGCACGGGTTCGACGGTCTCGCGGCCTGTCCGTCCCGCGACGGCGGGCGGGTGTTCTACAACGTGGCAGGCGAGGTGCGAGCGGTGGACCTGCGCACGCTCCAGGAGACCGTGCTGGCCTCCTTCGCGGGCGGGAGCCGGGTCGGCATGTGCAGCCTGTCGGCCGACGGCGGACGCCTGGTGACGGGCTTGGCGCGCGACGGCCGCTCGGCTCTGGTGGCGATCGAGACCGACGGATCCGGCCATGCGGTGGTGTGCGAGCCGCCCCGCGACGTCGGCCACGCGATGGTCTGCCCCACCGACCGCGATCTGATCCTCTATACCAGTGACATCAATCAGCGCATGTGGCTGGCGGCGGTGGGGCGGGGCGAGATCGGACCCCTGCATCGCCACGACAAGCGGGAGTGGATCACCCACGAGTCGTTCCTGGGCGCCTCCGACCAGGTGATCTTCGCGCGCTGGCCGTTCGCGCTGATGGCGATCGGCGTCGAAGAGGAGGAGGCGAGGGTGGTGGCCGACTTCAACGCCTGGCATCCGTCCGGCAACGCAGACGGCTCACTGATCGTCAGCGACACTACTTGCCCGGACATCGGGCTGCGCCTGATCGACCCGGCCACCGGCGAGCACCGGCCGCTGTGTTATCCGCGCAGTTCCAACGGCGGCACGCAGTGGGCGTTCACGGAACCGGCCGACGACGACACGGTGGAGGAGTCGACCTACGGGCCGCAGTTCGGCCACCCGCACCCGTCGTTCCATCCGGACGGCGAGCGAGTGGTGTACACCTCCGACCACACCGGCACCAGCCAGGTGTACTTGGTCGAGATCCCGGAAGCCCTGCTCAGCCCCAGGGCCTGAAGCCGATCAGGCGCTGACCCAGCTCGGTCAGCTCTGCCTGCGGCTGCCGCTTCTCGCGGCCGCGGGGGTCGCCCTGCGGGTTGGCGATCGGCACGCGCTCCTCGTAGGCGTAGCGGCGGGTCTGCATCTCCTGGTCGTCCGGCGGGGTGGTGCTCATCGTGATGTACTGCGCCATCCGCGGCTTGTCGGAGGTGTTGTCGCCGTTGCCGTGCGGCAGCAGGCCGGTCCAGATCAACAGGTCGCCGGCCTTGCCGGGGATCCCGCGCGACGGATAGCGCTCCTGATCGATGCCGTCGCACCGGTTCGGATGACGGTCGGCCGGCTGCGTCTTGCGCCACTCCGGGAACACCTTGTGGAAGCCGGGGATGCAGCGGAACCCGCCTTGGTTGGCGGCGGTGTCGGTGAGATAGAGCACCCCCTGTACCTGGAACGGGACCGGGTCGAGGGTGGTGTCGCAGTCCCAGTGGATCCCGGACGGGGCCGACCATTCCGGCAGGTCGGCGCGCGCCGGCGGCATGAGGTTGACCCGGTCGTAGGTCACCCAGAGCCGCCGCTCGCCGAGCAGTTCGGCGTAGATCTGGTAGATCCGCGGGTGCTGGCGGATGTCCCACAGCGCCTGGTGGTGGTAGAACTCGACGATGCCGACGGCGGAGATGGGCGACCGCCAGAAGCCGCCGCCGCGGGGGCGGTACCCGTACCAGGTTCCCGGGTCGTCCGGATCCATCTCCAGGAACTCCCAGATCGCCGCGATCGCCGCGTCCAGGTTCTCCCGGGGCACGGCATTGGGGACCATCACGTAGCCGTTCTCGTCCCAGAACTCCCACATCTCCGAGGTCAGGATCGGCGGTTCGAACGCGACCGTGTACATCGTCCGAGACTCCTCTCCGAGCGACTATAGGCGGCCGCGATCCCGGCGGTCGACCGGCCTGACCGGGCACGGCGGTCAGCTTCGCAGCGCCACGCGCCGATCATCCAATGTGGGAACACCGGTGGACGCCGTCATACGACCCGAAACCGGCCCTCGCAGCATGCCTGCACCCGCTCGACCGCCGGCGGTGACGGTCGCCATCGCCGCGGCCGTCGTGATGGGACTCGCCGTTCCCGCCTGCTACGCACAGGAGCAGGCGGTGCTGTCGTTGCGCGCGGCGGTGGAGCGGGCGCTGGCCGACAGCGCGCAGCTCCGGGCGGCGGGGGCGGCCGTGCGCGTCGCCGAGGAGCGGACCCGTGAAGCGCACGGCGGGGTGTTTCCCCAGGTCTCGGCGGAAACCTCCTACGTGGGATCGTTCGGTGCGCCGCCGCCGACCGGTGCCGCCATCCCCGACCATACCGTGGCCGCGTCGCTCCGGGTCGATCAGGCCGTGCTCGATGTTCCCGCGTTCCGGGCCCTCGATGCCGCCGAGCGGCAACAGCGGCTGCGCGGCGAGGAGCTGCGCGGGACGGCCCACGCGCTGGTGGACGAGGTGCGGCAGCGCTATTTCGACGCCCTGCTGGCTCAGGAGGAGGAGCGGCTGACCGAGCAAAGCATCGCCCGCCTGCAACAGACCCTGAGCGACACGGAGGCGCGCCACCGCGAGGGGTTCGCGACCGACGACGAGTTGCTGCGCCTGCAGGTCCAGTTCGCCAACCTGGAGGCGGAGCTGCAGCGGGTCCGCACCGATTTCGCCATCGCGCGCGGCACGCTCCTGGTGGCGATGGGCGAAGACCCCCTGCAGCCGGCGTCGCTGCAGGGTGACCTGGGCGCGCTGCGGCTGGCCGCGGGGGAGCGCAACGGTCCCGCCAACGCGGATCTGCTGGCGGCGTCCGGTGCCGCCCGGCTGGCGGCCGCCGACGCGGAGCAGCTCCGGCTGGACGCCATGACCCACCGCTCCGACCTCCGTCAGCTCCGCACGATTCATCAGCTCGACGAGCTGCAGATCCGGATCCAGGAGGCCGAGTACCTGCCCACCATCCGCGCCTTCGGGAGCGTGGACGTCAACCCCCGCTGGCAGGTCTCCGCCTCGGCCGGGGTGGCGTTGCGGTGGCAGCTCTTCGACGGCTTCAGCCGCGACGCGCGGGTCGAGCAGCGCCGGGAGGAGCTGCGCCAGACGGCCGCCCGCATGCACCACGCGGAGCTGGTGATGCTGAACCAGGTGCACGCCCATGCCGCTTCGATGCGGGAAGCGAACGCGCGCGCCGCGAGCCAGGTGCGGTCGGTCGAGCAGGCGCGGGCCGGCTACGAGATCGCCATCCTCCGCTTCCGCGCCGGAGTCGGCGCCCAGCTCGACGTGATCGCCGCGGAGTCGGTCCTGCGCCAGTCGGAGTTCAGTTACGCGCGGGCGGTGTACGATTACCTGTCCGCTGCCTCGCAGCTCGAGGTGGCCACCGGCGTGGTGCCGCTCGCCGATGCCGCCTTGGGCGGCGCGCGAGTCGGCGCGGGCGAAGGGTGAGAACGGGGGCTGATGGCGCAGGAAGGAGCCGGTAGCCGCGAGATCCGCGCAGCGCTGGCCGAGAGCCGCCGGCTGTTCGTGGCGTGCGCGCTGTTCAGCGTGGCCGTGAACCTCCTGATGCTCACCGGTCCCCTGTTCATGCTGCAGATCTACGACCGCGTGCTGGGCTCGCGATCGCAGGAGACGCTCCTCACGCTGGCCATTCTGGTCGCCTTCCTGTTCCTGCTGATGGGGGTGCTCGATCACGCGCGCGGGCGGGTGCTGGCGCGCGCCGGCGCGCGCCTGCAGGCGCGGCTCGATCCACGTGTGCTGCGCGCGATCCTGGAGCGCTCGGTAGTGCCTGCCGAGCGCGCGCTGCCGGCCACCGGACTGCGCGACCTGGAAGCCATCCAGCGGTTCGGATCCAGCAATGGCGCCTTCACGTTCTTCGACGCTCCCTGGACACCCGTGTTCCTGTTCGTGCTGTTCACCTTTCACTGGATGATGGGCGTGCTGGCGGTGTTCTCGGGATGCCTGCTGCTGGTGGTCGCGCTCATCAACCAGGCGCGCACCGGGAAGCTGCAGGGGGAGGCGGTGGAGGCGACCGCCCAGTCCGAGCACTTCATCGAGCAGGTGCGTGCCGGGGGAGAGACCGTGCAGGGACTCGGCATGCTCGATGCGGTCCTGGCCCGTTCGGCGGCGCTGCGCGACCGGTTGCTGGACCGGACGCTGGCGACCTCGGACCGCAACGGTCTGTACGGAGTGATCACCAGGACGCTGCGCCTGTTCCTGCAGTCGATGATGCTGGGGCTGGGGGCATGGCTGGCCCTGCGCGGCGAGCTCACGCCGGGATTCATGATCGCCGGGTCGATCCTGCTGGGGCGCGCGCTCGCTCCGATAGACCAGGCGGTCGGGTACTGGCCGCGGCTGCAGCGGGCGGTGGTCGCCTGGCGGTCGCTCGGGGTTCTGCTGCGGGAGACGCCACCGGAGCCGGTGCGCACGGCGCTGCCGGAGCCGCGCGCGGTCCTGGAAGCTCAGAACCTCACGGTCGCTCCTCCCGGCGCGCGGTTCGCGGTGGTCCGCCAGGCGTCGTTGCGCCTGCAGGCCGGGCAGGCCGCCGGCATCGCCGGTCCGTCCGCGTCGGGCAAGTCAACGCTGGCGCGCGCCCTGTCGGGCGTGGTGCGGCCGCTCGGCGGATCGGTCCGGCTCGACGGTGCGGAGCTGCAGCAGTACGGCTCGGCGGTCCTGGGCCGGTACATCGGCTACCTGCCGCAGGAGGTGACGCTGTTCGACGGCACGGTGGCCGAGAACATCGCCCGGATGGCGCCGGCGCCCGATGACGCGGCGGTGGTCGAGGCGGCGAAGCGCACCGGGGCGCACGAGATGATTCTCAAGCTGCCCGGTGGCTACGACTTCCAGGTGTCGGCGGGGGGAGCGGCGCTCTCCGGAGGCCAGCGCCAGCGCATCGCGCTGGCGCGTGCGTTCTATGGATCCCCGGTGGTGGTCATCATGGACGAGCCGGACGCCAACCTCGACGCGGAAGGGACCGTCGCCCTCGCCGCCACGGTGAAAGAGCACAAGGCGCGCGGCGGCGCGGCCGTGATCGTCGCGCACCGCCACGGCGCCTTCGCGCAGTGCGACCGGGTCTACCTGATGGAGGCGGGCCGGCCGGTGCCCGCCAGGGCCCGGCGGCAGCAGCCATCCCGTGGCGCGCGGAAGGCTGCCGGACCCAGACCGGCCGCGCCGACTCCGGCGGCCTCGCCGCCGGACCGGGAGAAGCCGAACCGGCCGATTCCGGTTGCGCAGAAGCCACCGGAGCCGGAGAAGCCGGCCACCGCTCCGTCCGAGCCGCCTGCGCCGCCCGGGTCGCCGGCGCCCCCCGCTGCTTCACCGCAGGAGGCTCAGTCAGAGCGTGAGCGGCAGATCGCGGGCGCCATCGAACGCGTGCGCGGCGCCCGCGCCCCGGAACCGGACGCCCCGGCAGGGCCAGGCTGATGGGCCGGGCATCCACTCGGTGGTCGTCGGCGCGCGGCGCACTGATCCTCGGGTTCGGAGCCCTCGTGGTGCTGGTGGGCGGCCTGGTCGGCTGGAGCGTGCTCGCCTCGATCCGTGGGGCCGTGTTCGTCACTGGCTGGGTGGCGACCGAGGGCCGCAACCAGGTGGTCGAGCACATCGACGGCGGCGCGGTGCGGGAGATCCGGGTGCGTGACGGCGACCGCGTCGAGACGGGCGAGCTGCTGCTGCGCCTCGATGACGCGCTACTGCGGTCGGAGGAGGCGATCCTGCTGGCGCAGTACGTCGAGCTGGTGGCGCGTCGGAATCGCCTGGAAGCCGAGTTCCGCGGTGCCGAACGGGTGACCTGGGATCCGGAGCTCGCCGGACTGGCGGCGGCCGACCTTCGCATCCAGGAGATCCTGACCGGCCAGGAGCGGCTGTTCCGGGCGCGCAACGAAGCGCGCACCGGCGAGGTGGCGCAGATGCGCGAGCGGATCCGCCAGGCCCGCGAGGAGATCACCGGATTCGAGGCACGGGCGGTTTCGCTCGCGCGCCAGAGCGAGCTGATCGCCCAGGAGCTCGCGGCCAAGCGCCGGCTGGTCGAGCAGGGAGCGATGCAGAGGAGCGTCCTTCTGGAGCTGGAGCGCGGGGTCTCGAACCTGGAGGGGCAGGCGGGGGCGAACGACGCCGCGATCGCGCGCGCCGCAGGCCGCATCGCCGAATACGAGATCGTGATCCTGCAGATCGATGCCAGGAAGATCGAGGAGGCGGAGGAACAGGCACGCGAGGCTCAGGCGCGGGAGAACGAGATCCGGGAGAAGCTCGCGGCGGTGCGCGGGCGTCTCGGCCGCCTGGACGTGCACGCGCCCGTGGCGGGCGAGGTGTTCGGCCTGACGGTGTTCGCGGCCGGCGAGGTCGTGCGTCCGGGCGAGCCGATCCTGCACATCGTGCCGGCCGGCGCGGACCTGGTGGTGATGGCGCAGCTCGATCCCATCGACGTCGACCAGGTCTATCCCGGCCAGTCGGCCACGCTGCGGTTCAGCGCGTTTCCGGCGCGGACGACCGCCGAATTCGAGGGCTCCGTGAAGCGGGTTTCCGCGGACGCCGTGCGCGACGCGGAGACCGGCCGGTCGTGGTACCTGCTGGAGGTGGCCATCGGCGGACCGATCGACCCCGACGACGAGGCGTTTCCGACCTTCGCCGCGCCGGACCTGAGCCGGTCGCCCGGCGGTCTGGATCTGACGCCGGGCATGCCGGTCGAGGTCCACGTCCAGACCGGGGAGCGGTCGCCGATCAGCTATCTGGCCAAGCCGCTGACCGACTATTTCCTCCGTTCCCTGAGGGAGGAATGAACACGGAAGCCGTTCCGGGGAGGGTCCTGTCGTGAACGGGGAGTCGCTGGAAATATCGCTCGCGAACGAGCTGCGGGAGATCGCCGGGGTCGCCGCCAGGATCGACGAATTCTGCGCCTCCAACGACCTGCAGCACGCCGCCTATGCGGTCAACCTGGCCATCGACGAGGTCCTGACCAACACCATCGAGTACGGGTACGAGGACGACGAGCATCACCGGATCGAGGTGATCGTGCGGGTCGAGGAGGAGTCGCTGGTGGTCGTGATCGTCGACGACAGCCTGCCGTTCGACCTGGGAATCGCCCCGGAACGCGACCTCGACGCGTCCCTGGAGGACACGGCGCTCGGCGGGCTCGGCCTGTTCCTGGTGCACCAGATGATGGACTCCGTCGACTACCGGCGCGAGGAAAGGTGCAACGTCGTCACCCTGGTCAAGAACACCCGCGAAGCCGAACCCCTGCGGTCGGACGAGGCCGTCCCCGGCGCCACCGGGTTGACCGAGAGCGACGGTGAGGCCTAGCGTACTTCGTATTCTGTGACGTAGGACTACACAGGAGGACAAGATGTCGGATCCCAATCAGAACAACGAAGAGGACGAGGGCCTCGACTATACCGGGACCTCCGGGATGGACATCGTCCCGGGCACCGAGCACGACGACACGATCGAGACGCTCGGCGGCACCGACGTCGTCGCGGGCGGAGCGGGCGATGACGACATAGACGGCGGCGCCGGCAACGACTTCCTGTTTGGCGACAGCGGGGACGACACCATCGAGGGCGGCGCAGGAGCCGACGTCATCCTGGGCGGCTCCGGCGCCGACACGCTGACCGGCGGCGCTGGCGACGACATCATCCGCGGCGGTTCGGGCGACGACACCACCACGGGTGGCGATGGCGCGGACATCCTGCTCGGCGACTCGGGCGCCGACACCATCGACGGCGGCGCCGGCGCCGACATCATCTACGGCGGCACCGGCGACGATACGCTGACCGGCGGCTCCGGCGACGACACCTTCGTGTTCGCCCCTGGCGACGGCAGCGACACCATCACGGACTTCGACACCGACGACGACACGATCAACCTGTCGGCGTTCGGCGACGACATCTCGTTCGACGACCTGACCATCACCGCGACCACGGACGGCACCGGATCGATCATCACGGTACCGGGGGATACTGATGCCGAGAACGTCACGATCACGCTGCAGGGGGTGACGACCGCCAACGTCACCGCCGACATCTTCGAGTTCGATGACGCCCCGGACCTGGGAAGCAACGTCCTCGGCACCGAGGGGGACGACGACCTGTCCGGCAGCCAGGTGTCCGGCGGCGAGGGCGACGACACGATCACTGTGACCGGCTCCCTTATCAGCTACGCGCACGGCGGCGAGGGCGATGACCAGATCACCGGCGGCGCGGGGCTGATCGACATCCTGGTCGGCGGCGAGGGGGACGACACCATCGACGGCGGCACGGGCACCAACCACCTGCACGGCGGCGAGGGCGACGACACCTTCGTCATCGCGGCGGGGCAGACCCTCACCACGATCTACGACTTCACCGACGGCGACGATACGATCGATCTCAGCAACTTCTCCGGCATCACCGAGTTCAGCGACCTGACCATCACTGCCGACGGTGACGACGCGGTAATCGACCTCAGCTCGCAGGGCGCCGGCTCCGTGCGGCTGGAGAACGTCGACGTCTCCGACCTGGACGCCGACGACTTCGTGTTCGCCGAGGCGACCACCCCGCCCGACGCTCTATAGAGCGACCGCACCGTGCGGCAGCGTCGGATCGGGTGGTATCGCTCGTCACTCGGCCGCGCAGACTCGTAAGAGACGTCGATCTATCGACGGGTTGCAGGCCGATACGTGGCGGGTGCGGCTGGGGCTGGAAGCGTCGCGGCGGTTCGCACTCGGCGAGGGGGAGGCTGCTGGCGGCACGGAAACGGGCGTGCAGGAGCGTGGGGTGAGCCTGACCGCCCGGCTGACCCCGGGGTGGGACGGCCAAGGCCTGTCCGTGGCGGTGACGCCGCGTTGGGGCGCGCGGACCGGCGGCGCGGAGGCGTTGTGGCGTGACGAGATGCCGGCGGCCACGGGGAGCGCCGGCGCCGATACGGCCTCGGTGGAGGCGAGCATCGGCTACGGCTTCGCCTCGCCGCGCGGGGTGCTCACGCCGTTCGCCGAGGGCGGG
Organism: Spirochaetia bacterium; assembly: GCA_965208175.1. GTDB lineage: Bacteria > Spirochaetota > Spirochaetia > SZUA-6 > Bin103 > CATQHW01. The sequence goes on from CBDBOG010000004.1 coordinate 1,499,032, forward strand.
CTCCGTCACGGCGAGAGCCGTGTGCGGGTCGGCACCCGGTTCAAGGCGTTCCCGGTGCCCCTGGCCGTGGAGATCTTCGGAGAGCGCCGCGGGCGTGCGGGCTCCGACCCCGAGCATGGCGTCAACTTCGAGGTCACGTTCAGCTATTGACAGAAAGGACTCCGAGTCCGTTGCGACCTCGAACGATTTCTTGTGGTTGTCGAGTATTATTGGACGCGGAGTGAAACGACTGCTCCCGATAGCGGCAGCGGCCGCCGTGCTGGCGGCCGGCGTGGTGACGGCCCACGGGACCGTGCCGAAGTGTTCTGTTTCTTCGAGGACACCCATGGTGTACGAGCACTACCCGCTGGCGCAGTTCCAGGACCGCCCCGCCGAGGCGCGCGATGAATAGCAACGGCAACACGGTGAGGATGACCGAGGGATATTCGGATCGCGAACTGGAAACATTGATGGCGGACCTGGAGTCCGACCTGGTCGAGCGCAAGGAGTCGCTGCGCGGCGACAGCGCGGCGCGCATTCGGGAGGCGGTGTGCGCGTTCGCCAACGACCTGCCGGACCACCGGCGTCCGGGGGTGGTGTTCGTCGGCGCGGATGACGCCGGCGATCCCACCGGGCTCGACATCACCGACCAGCTTCTGTTGCAACTCTCCGATATCAAGACCGACGGCAACATCGTACCGCCGCCGACCCTGACCGTCGCAAAGCATGTGCTGGGCGGCCTGGCGGTGGCGGTGGTAACCGTGCGGCCCTCCGACTCGCCGCCTGTACGCTGCCGGGGGCGCACCTGGATTCGCGTCGGTCCGCGGCGCGCGATTGCCAGTGCACAGGATGAACGGATCCTGAACGAGCGGCGCCGGTACCGAGATTCGCACTACGACTCCTCCGCAGTCCGGATGGCCACGATCGACGACCTGCGGGTGGGGCGCTTCATGGACGAGTACCTGCCGGCCGCGGTCGACGCCGAGACGCTGGCCGCGAACGACCGCACCGAGGAGGAACGCCTGGCCGCCGCGAAGATGATCGTCTCGGTGGAGGAGCCGGTGCCGAGCGTGGCCGGCATGCTGGTCCTGGGCCGGCGGCCGCAGGACTTCCTGCCGGGGGCTTACGTGCAGTTTCTGCGCATCGCCGGCCGGGAGTGGGGCGGCGAGGTGCTGGACGAGGCGCGCTGCGACGGGCCGGTGGCCGACCTGGTTCGCCGGGTGGACGACAAGCTGATAGCGCACAACCGCACCGCCGTGGAGTTCATTTCGGCCCCCACCGAGACGCGCCGGTCGACCTATCCGCTCGGTGCGCTGCAGCAGCTCGTGCGCAATGCGGTGATGCACCGCACCTACGACGGCACCAACGCGCCCGTGCACGTGTACTGGTTCGATGACCGGATCGAGATCAATAGTCCGGGCGGCCCGTACGGTGCGCTCACGCCGGAGAACTTCGGGCGGCCGGGCGTGATCGACTACCGCAACCCGACGCTGGCGGAAGCGATGCGCGTGCTCGGCCTGGTGCAGCGCTACGGATTCGGTATTCCCGCGGCGCGGCGCGAGTTGCGCGCTGCCGGCCAGGGCGGCCCCGAGTTCCGCGTCGACACCCACTGGGTGCACTGCACGGTCCGCGCACTTCCATAGCCGCGATCGCTGAGGATATTCGCGACGTCGTTCCGGTCACTCCGTGACCGTCATCTCGTAGGAGCCGGAGCCGGCCTCCACGACCACGCAGTCGTCCTCCGCCCGCGCACCGGTCACGCCGGGGGCGCCCGGCACGTACGCGCCGGCTCGCCACACGGGGCGGCTTCCTTCGGCGACCCGGACGGCCGATCGCCCGCCGGTGGGGAGCCGGATCTCCGCGCTGGCGTTTGCGGGGATCTCGGCGGTCAGGCGCAGCGTGCCGTCGTCATGCATCCGCCACGAAACCGAGGCCGGTCCGCGCACGGTCTCGATCGACGCGGAGGCGTGCCGCACGGGACCGATCACGCGCGGCGCCACGGCGATGCGGCGGAAGCCGGGCGCCAGCGGGCGGATGCCGGCCACATCCCGGTAGAAGAACTTGTCGATGCTGCCGAGCAGTTTCATGTTCAGGCTGAGATGCTCGTCGCGGTCGTCGGACCACGCCTCCCAGAGCGTGGTGGCGTCCCGCTCCAGCATGAATCCCCAGCTCGGAAAGGTGGTCCGCGTGGCGATGCGGTACAGCACGTCGGCGGCGCCGTGGCGCGGCAGTGCGTGGACCAGCGCGTTGGTGCCGACCATGCCGGTCGACAGGTGACAATCGTGGCGGACGGTGATGTCGTGCAGGAGATGCTCCAGCACCCGCTCGACCGTGTCGTCCGGCACCAGCCCCATCTGCAGCGCCATGGCGTGGGCGGTCTGGCTGCCTGAGGCGTAGGCGCCGCGCTCGGGATCCAGGAAACGGCGGTTGAAGGCAGCGGCGATCCGCTCGCCCAGCTCCGCGTAGCGCGCGGCGTCCCCGCCTCGGCCCAGGATCGCGGCGATCCGCCCCAGCGTGCGCACGTCCCAGTACCAGATGGCGGTCGAGGTGAGCGCCGTGGGAGTGTGCCGGGGCGCCGAGGAGGTGCTGCCGTCCGGCTGCGGCTCCATGTGGTCGCCCAGACCCGGCTCGATCACGTGCTCCTTGGCCAGGCTTCCGAGCCAGGCGACCAACCGCACCAGGCCGTCGTAGTGGCGGTCCAGCAGCGCTTCGTCATCCAGGAACCGGTAAAGCGTCCACACCAGCACCGCGTAGGTGCTCGACCAGACCGGGGCCGGGTAGGCGTAGGCGTCGTAGGTGCGGCGCCAGTGCACGGGGCTGATCAAGGGCACGTGGCCGTTCTCCTTCTGGGAGTCGGCGATGTCGTCCGTCCACTTGGCCCAGAAGGAGGCGCAGTCGAAGTTGTACAGGTAGTCCTCCGGGATCGGATCGCCCAGCCAGCCCACCCGTTCCGAGCGGTCGGCGGCGTCCTGCGGGTAGCCCTGTATGCTGCTGGCGAAGGTCCACCAGCACATCGCGTGGATGCGGTTGAGCAGCTCGTCCGAGCAGGTGAAGCGGCCCGTGGCGCTCGCGGCGGTGCGCACCACCCGCCCGTCGACGGCGTCGGGCCCTGGGGTGCCGGGGTAGCCGGTGACCTCCACGAAACGCGATCCGTGCAGGGTGAAGCGGGGCTCCCACTCCTCGCCGGCCGGATCGCCGCGCAGGATGTAGCGGTCGGTCTGCCGGGCGCCGTGTCGGCTCGCCACGTCATGCAGGTTGCTGCGCGGGTCCAGGCTGCCGTCCTCGTAGACGCGCGTAGCGTGCGCCAGGGCGATCTCCGTGCCGCGCGGGCCGCGCGCGCGCAGCCGTGTCCAGCCGCAGCAGTTCTGCCCCAGGTCAAAGACGAACACGCCCGGCCGGGGTTGGAGGATACGCCGCGGCGCGCGGGTCTCCATCACCCTGATCGGCGGCAGGGGCTGCGCGACCAGCCGTCCTCCGGGGCCCGTTACCTCGCAGGCGGCAGCCCAGCCGCGGTCGTCGTAGGGGGTGTCGTCCCAGCCGGCCCGCTCGCGGCGGGCGTCGTAGGTCTCGCCGTGGTTGTAGTCGTTGTAGACGACGGGGCCGCTGGTGGCGCGCCACCGCCGGTCGCTGGCCACCGACACTCGGCTGCCGTCGGCCAGCTCGATGTCGAGCTGCAGCAGCAGGCACGGACGGTCGGCGTACGGCTCGCGGTGATCGGGGGAAGGCGGGACGTCGGCTTCGGCCGAGTACCAGCCGTGGCCGAGCGTCACGCCCAGCGCGTTGGCGCCGGGACGCAACAGGTCGGTCAGGTCGTGGGTCACGTACAGGACGCGGGAGCCGAGCGGGAAGGGCTGGTCGTTGTGGTAGTAGCTGGTGGCCGGGTCGAGCACGTGGTCGCCGACCCTCGCGCCGTTGCAGGAGAGCTCGTGGTACCCGAGCCCGCAGACGTAGCAGCGGGCGCGTCGCACCGGCGCGGGAAGCGTGAGCTCTCGCCGCAGCAGGGGGGAGGACACGCTCTCCGGCCCGGCGATCCAGGGGCCGTGCCACTCAGCGCTCGACAGGAGGCCCGTCTCGAAGCTGGCCGCCGCGCTGAAGGCGGTGGCCTGATCGCGCTCGTCCCAGCCGCGCACGCTCCAGAAGCAGCGTGTGGCGGAGGGCAGCGGTGCGCCGGCGTAGCTCACGGCCGCGCGGTCGCCTTCCGCCCGGCCGGAGTCCCACAGGTCCGCGGCGCCCGGCATCAGCCGGCCGGGTGCGCGGGCGACCAGCACGTGGTACGCGGTCTGCCGTGCGCCGCGCGTCGCCGACCGCCAGCTCCAGGAGAGCCGCGGCGCCGGCTCGTCGATGCCGAGTGGCTCAGCCGCGTAGCCGCAGCGCAGATCGGTCGCCGTCACGGCGCGTTCCCCGTCCGGCCGGTCGTACGGTCCATGCGCGAACCATGCCACACTGCCTGTGAGCACGCTGATCCGAGGCTCCATGCAACCGATTCCCGATCGCCTGGTCGTCCTCACCTTCGACGACGGCCGCAGGTCCGCCGGCATCGGAGGCGCGGCGATGGAGCTGGACGATCTGAGCGCGGCGGTCTGCACGGCGCGCGATGGCCGGATCGCGGTGATCTGCCTGCACGGGGTGCCGGACGATCATCCCTTCTGCAGCACCACGCCCGCGCTCTTCGAGCGGTTCGTCGACCACCTGGCGGACAACGAGTACACGGTGATCGCCCTGCGCGATCTTGCCCGCTACGTCGACCCGTGGCAGCGGCCGGCCGACCCGTACGCCCCGATCGAGGCGCGCCTCTGCGTGCGCCCGGGCGAGCTGACGTGCGGTTACAACGATACGCCGGGCGTCGAGGACGCGCGTCCTCGGTTCCACTGGGTCCTGGCATCGGACCAGCGTGCCCAGCGTCAGTCGGCGTACCGGGTGCTGGTGGCCAGCCGGCGCGAGTTCCTGTACCCGGGCCGCGCCGATCGCTGGGACTCCGGCACCGTGGAGACCGGCGCGGAGGATACGCCCGGCGTGACCTACGAGGGGCGGCCGGGTCACCGTCCCCACGCTCGGACTGCCGGCGTACCGGATCGACGAGCACGGCGCGCCGGTCTGGCGCCACGGATCGACGCGGTCGCCCCGCCCGTGGGAGGTGGAGGGCGTCGGCGCGGCGATCCCGGAGGACGGCGGCGTCACCTTCGAGCTGGGCTCGGGCGACTATTGCTTCCGGGTGACCGCCCTGGATCCCGACTGACGCCCGCCGGCGCCGGCTCGACCGAGGTCAGCCGGGCGCCGCTTCCTGCAGCTCGGCGAGCAGCCGGTCGCAGATGATGTTCATCGCCTCGATGACCTTGGCCGTGATCTTCGCGCCGTATTCGTCCAGGTCGTCGCAGCGCGGATCCTCGGCCACGTCGATATCGCACTCCGGATCGATGATCGACACGATGGTGCTTCCGGGCTCGGGCGGGATCTGGGACAGGTCGACCAGCTCCGGACGCAGCGTCTTCAGGATCGAGGTCTCCCACTTGCCGGCGTGCTTGTCGTGGAACGGCCGCAGGAACTCCTCGTGCTCGCTCTCCGGAAAGGCGTCGCGGATCGGGTCGGACTCCATGCCCGCGTACACGCGCATGCCGGGGTTGGCTTCCATGAACTCCTTGGCGACCGGCTGTGCGTCGTACACCAGCGGATAGTGCCCGTACAGCATGAAGATCACGTTGAAGCCCAGGCTCTTGATCTGGTAGAGCATGTGGTGCAGGAGGAGCTGGTAGCTGACCACGTGGCCGTTCATGTGGCCAGGCGCCATGAAGCCGTGCGGCAGCCCCATGGCGTCGGCCAGCTTGCCCTTGGGATCGAAGTTCCGGTCGTGGACGTTGGTCTCGCGGTCCTCGCCCCAGAACTGCACCGGCATGCACACCCCGCCGCCGCGCCGCGCGGCGCGGATGCAGAGCTCGTGGGCCTTGACGCCGTCGAGCCCGACGGCGCAGTGCTCGCCGTGCCACTCCAGGATGCCGAGCGGCAGGTAGGCCACCGGCTTCGCCGTGCGCGCGGCCACGGTCTCGTGCGGGAGCATCTCCTCGTAGCGAACGGTCCTCATGTTCGTCCTCCCGTGGTGCGGCGTACCGCGGTGCGCGCAAGACGTGCGCAGAATGATGTTCGTGCCGACGTAGCGGAAGGCGGCGCGCGTATAAAGGCCGATCGCGGGTGTGTTGTCAAACATCGTGTGCAGCGTCGCCTCCCGCAGGCCGGCCTGCCGCATGTCGATGAGCATCTCCCGCATCAGGGTCATGCCAAGCCCCTGCCGGCGATGACTGGCGGCGGTGCCGACCTGGTTGATGTATCCGTGATCCCGTGCCGTCGGGTGCCGCGACAGCGCGCTCATGCGGTGCCACGACACGCGGGCGGCCTCGACCCCGCCGTCGGCGATCGTGTACCGGTGCAGGACCTCGTGGCCGAACCGTTCGGCGGACTTCTCGACGGGCCACCCGTCCACCGACGCAGGACCCTCGCAGCCGAAGTCGAGCGACCGGTGGAACACGACTTCGCGGTGGAAGGTCTCGAACCCGTTCGCCAGGAACAGGTTGGCGACGTGGCTCTGCTCCCAGCAGCCGCCGTGCATGGACGTGTAGAACGGGTACCCGTGCTCCATCCGCCACGCCTCGATGCGCGTGCAGCCGGCGCGGCACAGGTGATTGACGGCCTCTTCAAGCAGGGCGGTTCCGACGTCGGATCGTCCCTCGGGAAAGGTGAGAAAGCGGATCAACCCGCACTCCTCGAGCGTGTGGAAATGAACGAAGCCGGCCGCGGCTCCCGCCACGGAGGCCACGAGCAGGCCGGCAGGATCGAACGGAAGATCGACGTTCGCAAGGCGGCCGCTCCCCATCACCTCGTCCGCGAACTCCGCCTCGCTCACCGGCCAGTTGCACGGAGTCCCGGCGACCAGCTCGTTGTAGAGCCGGACGACCTCGCTCAGGTCCCGGCCACGAAACCGGGCAAGACGAACCTGGCCCGCCATACAGCGTCAGTCGCCCGGCAGCGAGTCGGCGAACAGCCGGATCCAATTGCCGTGCATGATCAGGCGGATGTCGCCGTCGGCGTAGCCGCGGTCCGCCAGGCGCTCGCCGATGCGCTGGAAGTCGGCGGCCGTGTCGATCTCCTTGGGCGCGCCCTGGCTGCCGCCTTGGCCGTCCGTGTCGCCGCCGATCGCCGCGCAGCGGCTGTGGCCGGCGAGCTGGCAGATGTGGTCGACGTGGTCGACGTAGTCGTCCAGGGTAATCGTGTCCTTGCGGTAGGGCCGCTGCCGGGTGACGCGGGTCCAGTCGACGCCGGGCCGGTACAGCATCCAGGTGTCGATGGGCACGCCGATCACGCCGTCGCGCTCGATGACGCGCATCAGCATGGCGTCCGAGAACTGGCGCTCGCCCGGAACCAGGGCGCGGCAACCCTGGTGACTGGCCAGCAACGGCCCGCCGTAGCGGTCGGCCGCCTCCATCACCGACCGGTCGGACGCGTGCGTCACGTCGAGGATGACGCCCAGTTCCTCCATCAGGTCGAGGAGCTCGGCGGCGCCGTGGCGCAGGCCGCCCTCTGTGCCGGTGCCGGTGCCGTGCGCGTAGGTGCTGATGCCGTAGTGGGTGAGGCTCAGCACGCGCACCCCCAGGCCGAACCAGTCGCGCAGGTGCCCGGGGTCCAGCACCGCGTCCGCTCCCTCCATGCCCACGATCGCTCCCACCGGCAGGTCGCCGGGGATGCAGCCGGCCTCGTCGTGTCGCCGCCACTCCTCGACGTGCGCCTGCCATGCCGCACGGTCGGCGATGATGCGGATCTCTCCCTGGCGGGCCAGCGCCTCGTAGAAGGCCAGGCAGCCGCGCACCGCCGCGTACGCCTGCGCCGCCATGCGGTGGCCGGGCAGCGGCGCCCCCGGACGGTAGATGCGCCCGCCGATCTTCACCAAGGCCGCGAACACCCGCCCGCGCCGCATCTCCGGCAGGGAGGCGATGAGCTCGCGGGTCTCGGTCACGTCCTCGCCCGCCAGCCCCACCGGCTGCGTGGCCCGTACCTCGGCGATCGGCAGGGTGATGTCCACGTTGTAGGCGCAGGCGGATCCCATCGGGTAGTCGCCGTCGAAGATGAGCATGGCGCACACGATAGGGCAGGAGCATGGGGGCGGGAAGCGCCGGCATCGGGTTCGGGGCGGGTATAGAATGGCTGCGTGTCACCTGCCGACGTGACCGGGGCCGTCGGGCGTTACCGGATTGCCGAGTGGAGCTTGCGCTCGGCCGTCGAGTACGCCAACCCATGGCGGGAGGTCGGTCTGACGTTCGTCTTCACCACCCCGGCCGGGCGCGAGCTGCGCGTGCCGGCGTTCTGGGCCGGTGGGAGGCGGTGGCGTGCGCGCTACTCCTCCGGAGAGACGGGCGAGCACCGGTTCCGCACCGAGTGCTCGGATCCGCGGAACGGCGGCCTGCACGGCCGCACCGGCGCGGTGCGAGTGGTCGAGGACGCTTCGGAGAACCCGCTGTTCCGCCACGGCCCGGTGGAGATGGATTCGTCGCGCACGCACCTCCGGCACGCCGACGGCACGCCGTTCTTCTGGCTGGCCGACACATGGTGGATGGGCCTCGCCGAGCGGCTACGCTGGCCGGAGGACGTGCACGGGCTCACCGCCGACCGGGTCGCCAAACACTTCACGGTCGTGCAGATCGTCGCCGGCCTGTACCCGGACATGGAGCCGTTCGACGAACGCGGGCGCAACGAGGCCGGCTTCCCTTGGGACGAGCGCTTCACCCGCATCAACCCCGCGTACTTCGATGCCGCCGACCGCCGCATCATGCACCTGGTCGAAGCCGGCATCGTGCCGTGCATCGTCGGCGCCTGGGGGTTCTTCGTGGACGTGGCCGGCGTGGCGGCGATGCGTGAGCACTGGCGCTACCTGGTCGCCCGCTGGGGCGCCCTGCCGGTGGTGTGGTGCTTGGCGGGCGAGGCGGGGATGCCCTTCTACACGAGCGAGGAGGGCACGGCCTATATGCGGCTGGGACTGCAGGAGCGCATCCGCTACCGTAATCCGGGGCGCATCAGGGCGTGGTCGGACGTGGCCCGCTCGGTGCGCTCTCTGGACCCGTTCGGCCGGCCGTTCACGGTGCATCCGACCCGTTCCGGGCGCGCCCAGGTCGACGATCCGTCGCTGCTGGATTTCGAGATGCTGCAGACCGGGCACCTTGGCTTCTCCACGCTGGCGGACACGGTCGACATGATCGAGCGCGCGCGGGCCGCCGAGCCGCGCCTGCCGCTGCTGGTAGGGGAGGCCAACTACGAAGGCGAGTATGGCTCCAGCCTCGAGGACGTGCAGCGCTACCTGTTCTGGATGTCGATGTTGAGCGGCGCCATGGGACACACCTACGGCGCGCACGGCATCTGGCAGGTCAACCGGCCGGACAGGCCCTACGGCCCGTCACCGCACGGGCTGGCCTACGGCGACCGCTCCTGGCAGGAGGCGAGCGGGCTGCCCGGCGCGCGGCAGGTGGGGCTGGCGGCGCGCTTTCTGGCCCGCCTGCCGTGGTGGCGGTTCGAGCCGCATCCGGAGTGGGTGGAGCCGCACCAGCCGGACGACCGGATGGGGGTGTACGCCGCCGGGGTTGAAGGGGAGATCGCGGTGCTGTTCGTGCCGATGCACGCCCTGTGGAAGCTCGCCAACGGCGCCGTCACGCTGGGCGCCCTGCACGCGGGCGAGCGGTACGAGGTGGTCTACTTCGACCCGATCAGCGGCGCGGAGCGGAGCGTCCCCGAACCGCTGGTGGCCGGCGCCGACGGCAGGGCGACGCTTCCCCCGCCGGCCGAGGTCCGCGACTGGGTCCTCCTGGTGCGGCGGGGGGACGCCGAGTCTGGTTGAGCTGCGGCGGGCCCGTGGCTGGGCGGAGGGCCGCCCCGTTACGGATCGAACCGATACGCCCGGAAGGGCTCCTCGCAGCCGTTGCCGAAGGCGAGGTGCATGATGCCGGCCGCCGGCTCGAACACCATGCTCGCCAGCGTCTTGCCGGGCGCTGCGGTGTCCGGCTTCGGATGTTGGCAGATCGCGTGGCGCCCGCCGTGATCGGACAGGAAGCGTTGCGCGGCGCGGACGTCGATGCCTCCGTCGTGCTCGCACAAGAGCTCGCCCATCCGCTCGCAGCGGCTGAAGGTCGTGGCATCCGGGTTGGACGCCTGCCGGTCGGCGGCTGCAAGCTCCGGGTCCAGAATGTGGTTGGCATGCCAGAGGAGGGTGGTCCCTTCACGTACGCGCATGCGGCTGCGGGGAAACACCTCCACGGTGCGCAGTCCCTCGGGGTGGCCGAGCAGGAAGGCGTTGGGGACCGCGTGCGGGGTTCTTTCCAGGTAATCGACGGCGTCCGCCAGGCGGCTCATGGTCAACAGCTCCCGGATCAGCACGCAGGTCGGCAGGCCGGCGCCGCGCTCGCCGTTGTCGATGTACATCCAGGTGACGCACAGCCCCGCCGAGTTCATCCCCATGTAGGCGGGGACGCCGGCATGGGTGTAGATCAGGGTCTGCAGTCCGTCGTCGTCGGTGTGGTGGACGACGACGTCGGCCGCGCCGCCGAGCCAGTCGGCCATGAGCTCGTCGTTGTTCTGGCCACAGATGACGTCTCCGGCGACCGTCGCATCGCCCGCCGCGCCGAGCGCCGTGCAGTGAGCGCCGCGAACCTCACTCGAAGAGTGACCGTCCGCCCCCGGCGCCGGAGCGCGCTCGGTCCCCATGTACTTCTCGTAGGCGCAGGCCAGGAGCAGCAGCTTTTCCTCAGGTAGTCCGGCCCCGGCGGCCATGCCGGCCATCTCTGCCGCGGTTACCGGCGCGTGCTCGCGAATCAGCGGCTCGAAGCGGCGCGCGGCCGGCAGCCAGCCGTGCAGGGTGAGCCCGTCGCGGTCCCGGTGTTCCCGATCCTGCGCCGCCAGCAGCGCGCGAATGCGCTCGCCGGCGGCAGCGCCGATCGACTCGCCGCGTTCCCTGGCGCTGCCGGCGGCCCTGACCAGGCGATCTTCGATCACGGGCAACTCCTCACTGACGTGCGCGCTGCACGTCGGGTGGGACCTTGGGCGGCAGAGGCTGAACGATCCTGCGTCGCTCGGGGGTCAGCCGGGCGAGCAGTTCGGGCGAGGGTTGGTAGCCGTAGCGGTCGCTGCCCCATTTCGGCCCATAGCGGATGATGGCGATCCGGCGTTCGCCGGGACGCGTGCGCTCGGCCGATCCGTGCGCCATGCAGTCCACGAACACGATGGCATCACCCGCGTCGAGCTGAATCTGCACGGCCGCTTCCACGCGGTCGAGCGAGTGATTGCTGCCCGTGCCCTCGGGATCGGCGAACGCGGGATGCAGCAGATTGGACTTGTGGGAGCCGGGGATCGCCATGGTCGCTCCATCGCCATCCCCGATGTCGCCGAGCGCCAGCAGCATGTTGATCTGCCCACATCGGAACTGGTTGTTGTGAAAGCGGAACTGCGTGCGGATGCGCCGCTTGTGCGCGCCCGAGTGCATGCGCGTGGCGCCGCCTCGGGTCCGGATGTCGATGAACGATTCGTCGATGAAGAGTCCGTCGTCCCCACCCACGAAGCGCCGCATGTGGCCGATCCACGAAGGATGGTCGATCAGCCGTTCGCAGGGCTCACCCATTTCGAAGATGTTGTGCAGGTGTCTCACACCGTCGATCGGGTCGCGATGAACCCATCCGCGCCATCCATCGGGCTCGACATCGAGATAGGTATCCACGATCGCGTTTACTTCGGCGAGGTGATCGGCGTCGACGGCACGCTTGAGCACGATGTAGCCGCGCAGGTCGAAGAGATAGTCCTCCATTTCAGTCGGTCGCATCGTCGCTCTACCGGCCCGGATGGGGCTCCGTGCCCAGCACGCCCCGGCTCACCGGCACAGCGCGGTCCGGGCGCTCGATCTCCGGCCGGTCGGGCATCGCCGCCCGCTTCGCCACCCAGGCGGCCAGGCCCGATTCGAACCCGTCGGGGTCGCGGTCAATCTCGCCGGCCACGATCCGCATCAGGCGCGGGATGAAGCCCGACAGCCGCATGAGCGAGAAGTCGAAGTCCCGCTCTTCGCGGATGTCGTCCGCCGCCGCGCGCAGGTGCGTGCGCAGCAGGTTGGCCGCGTAATAGGCGTACTCGGGCCGGTGTGCCAGGTCGTAGCCGAAGCAGACGGTGCTGCAGGCGTAGTTGAACAGCGACTTCGGGCTCCGCCACACCCAGTAGTCGGACTCGGCGATCAGGAACTCCCTGAGCGCCCGGGACGGGAAGCAGCGCAGCGCCGGCGCGTAGAGGTGGTACTTGTTGCCCCAGGCCACCTCCGGGTAGTGGTCGGGGCTGACCATCGCCTCGTCGCCGCGCTCTCCGCCGGTGCCGATGCCGTTGGGCAGCATGCCCGGCTCGCGCACCACGCGCAGCAGCCAGTTCAGCGAGCGCTCGGCGAGCACGCCGTACTTCTCGTCCCACGTCGCCTGGTAGACGTCGAGCAGCATGGACAGCGGGCCGGTGAACTCCCGGTGCAGGCCCACGTGCCGGCACGACAGGATGCCGGCCGGCTCCTGCAGTCGGACGATGCGGTCGCCGGCCTCGCGGGCCACCTCCAGCAGCCGGCGGTTCCCGGTCAGGTAGTAGTCGGTGAGGATGCCGGAGAGAATGGAGTGCGAGGGGCTGTACCCGCCGCTCCACAGATGCGCGTTGTGGTAGTGCATGACCCCGACGCGTTCCGGGTGCCCCGGGAACGCGTGCACGAAAGCGGTGTCGGCGACCGCGCGCGAGTATCGCTCGGCGACCCGCAGGTAGCGCGGGTTGCCGGTCCGGAGGTACTGGCCCCACACGCCCATGATCTGGTCGTTGGCCTCGTTGTTGTAGGGGCCGACGTAGCGGAGCGCCTTCGCCGGATCCGAGTCCTTGTAGAGCAGGTAAACCCAGCCCACCGCCGAGGAGTGGACGCAGACCATGTTGCCGAAGCGCATCATGCCGTACAGGCGGCAGCGCTCGACCGGATCGACCACGATCGGCTCGAAGTAGTCGTCCAGGTCGGCGTCGGGCGCGGCCATGCGCGGGTCGCCGGCGTGGTGGAAGTGGTCGACCGCGCCGGTGGCGCACAGGTACGCCGGATCGACCACGGCGCGCAGGGGTTCCTGGACGGCCTCGCAGAACGCCTGCGCCGCCTCGTCGCCGATGGACTCGGCGGAGAAGCGGATGACGATCTCCGTGGTCTTCGCGGCGCCCACGCCGTTCTGGGTGTTGGTGTCGTTGTAGCTGATGGTCCGCCCGGCCGCATGCTTTTCGACCATCTCCTCGACCCAGCGCGCCTCCTCCAGGCTGCGGATGTTGAAGCTCTTGAGGTTGAGCGGCGCCGTCGGGTTCCGCGCCAGGATCTCCATGACCTCGGCCTCGCTGCGGGTGGCGCTGGACTTCTCCATCCCGGCGAATCGGACGGCCGTCTCCTCGTACGGGGTGGAGAACTGAAGCGTCCGTCCGCACGCCTCCGGCCAGATGCCGACGTCGATGCCGCGCCCGCTCAGCGTGAACCCCTTCGGGAACTCCTGCCAGCCGTCGCGGACCGCCACCGCCGCGCTGGCCCGCGAGCCTGTAAGCGACACCCAGCCGGGCATGCGCGTGCCGGCGCCGAACGGCCGGCCGTCGCGCAGCACGGTGTAGCGCCGGTCATCGTCCTGCAGCACGGCCAGGGTCTCCCAGTGCTCGCACCAATGGGCGGCGGCGCCGTCGCTGCCGGCTGCCGCGCGCAGCGGCTCGCCGAGGGCCAGCGGCAGATCGATGCCGACCGCGGACAGCTCCACCCGCCTGGGGTCCTGGTCGAAGACGAACGTGTGGAAGATCCGCACGTCGGCCATGCCCGCGTACAGGTGCACGCGAAGCTGGTACGGGCAGAAGCGGATGCCGGTCGCGGAGGCAAGGAAGCCCTTGATGAGCACGCAGGCGCGCAGCGGACCGGCCTCCTCCAGCACGACTTCGGGGGCGAAGCCGGAGGACTCAGAGTCGTAGCGGGCACCGTGCGCATCCTGCATGTAGACCACGGGGCCGTCGCCGCGCAGCACGTCGTGCCAGCCGTCCCCGGCCTTGACCCGGCAGCGGGTGATGACGGCCGGGGTTGCGCGCGGCCGCGGCGCGTCGAAGGAACGCCGGAAGTCGATCCGCAGGGCGCCGGTGTCGATCGACAGCAGATCGTCCGACTCGGCGACATGGATGTACGGCCCCGATTCGTCTGCCGCCGGCTCGTCCGCTCGCGGATACTCGACCGAGAGCGCTGCGCCCGGTTCGATCCGCCCGTCGGACTGCACGTCGACCAACAGCCACTTCACGTGGCGGCCGTCCTTCCGCCAGGTCGTCAGGCAGTCGGTCTGGGCGGGAATCGGGCGGCCGTCCGGGCCGGTCACGCGAATGGCCTGCGCCCGCTCGATCGCACCGTCGGCGAACGGCACCCCGAAGGTGAGCGGCTCGGTGCCGCGGGCCGTCCCCGTGCCGGCGAGTCGGACCTCGATGTTCTTCTGCGTGCTCATCTCTGGAGCCTCCCGATCATGACGCCGCTGGCGGCACGTGCGCGGCCGCTGACGGCGTGCGCGCTTATGCGGATCACCGTGGGGCCACCACGGCGATACTCGGTGCGAAGGCGGCGAAGTTGCGGACGTTCCATGTGACGATCGTCGCTGCCTTCGCCTTCAGAGCGGCGATCGCGATGAGCGCATCGTACATCTGCCCGCCGATCAACCCGCGCCGCTGGGTTTCGCGCAGCGCGCCCCACATCTCGGATCCGGTCAGGTGCACGGTCGGGGTGTCGCGCCAGTTTCCCTCGATGAGAGCGATGGCGTCCTCCGCCCGCAGGCGGTGCGGTGCCGGCAGGCGTGTCAGGACCGAATAGGTCTCCGCCAACGAATGCGCGGCCACGACCAGATGCTCGTCGCTGCGCTGCCGCCGCTCGATCTCCGACCGGGTTCGCTCGTGGTGCTCGTGCCATGAGCTCACGGCTGCGATCAGCGCACTGGTGTCGCACAGATATCGAGTCACTCTTCGTACGCGGTTCGCTGCGCTCACTCGGCAGATGCCGGGGCGGCTGATCCGTCCCGGAGCTCCGCGATCGTTTCCGCAACCTCCGATGCCTGCAAAACCGGCTGATCCGACTCCGGCACCGCGACGATGAGAGAGCCGCGGCGCTGCAGCGTGACGGCCATCGCCACGGGCTCGATCTCCACGTGTCCGCCCTGCACCCGAAATCGCACCTCCGTGCCCGGGCGCAGATGGGCTGCTTCGCGAATCGCCTTGGGCACGACGATGCGTCCGGAACGGTCGATGGTTGACTTCATGGCACTTACCATACCACGTATGGTGCCATTGGGCTGCTGTGCATCGGGAGATCCGGGTTTGCAAACGGTCTGCTCAGGGGTATCGTCCCCGCTCGTATTAGTGCCGCCCCGGCGCGCCGCGCGCCTCGCATCGTGTTCAACAGCGACGGCGACATCCACTTCCGGGGGCTCCGATCCGCCGACGACATGGCCGGCTTCTACCGCGGCATCGACGAGCTGGCGGGCACGCAGGTGGACTGTTACTGCTACTGCATCTCAGCCGGCGGGGACACCTATCGCCACCCGTCGGAGGTGGCACCGCTGCTCGGCGCCGACCTGGAGACCCTGGACGGCGTGCCCGACTACCTGCGGCGCGAGATCGAGAACACGCGCGCGCTGCTCGCAGACGGCGTCAACCCCCTGGTGCTGCTGCCGCGCCGCGCGCGCGAGCACGGCATGGCGTTCTGGGCGAGCATGCGCATGAACGACATCCACGACGACTACCCCGAGTGCGCGGCCTACCACGGCGGTTTCAGGAAGGCGCATCCGGAGCTGCTCCTGGGCTCCCCGTATCCCGAGCCCCGGCATCGCGGCAACTGGCGTTCCGGCTTCTGCTGGGGCCTGGACTATGCGCGGCCGGAGGTGCGCGCGGCAACTCGCGCTGATCGAGGACGTGCTGACGCGCTACGACGTCGACGGCTTCGAGCTGGACTTCCTGCGCGGCGCGTACTACTTCAGGGCGGACGAGCGGCGTGCCGGGATGCCGCTGATGACCGGCTTTGTCCGAGACGTTCGCGCGCTGTTCGATCGGGCAGGCGAGGGGAAAGGCCGGCCGGTCACCCTGGCCATCCGCGTGGGACGCGACGTCGCCGAGTGCGAGAGCGCAGGCCTCGACGTCCGCACGTGGGCCGCCGAGGAAGCGCCGCGAGGACGCCGGGCCGCTGCTGATCACCGGCATCGAAGTCCTGATCAACTACGACGGCGGCGAGTAGCTGGAACGTCAGTCGTACACGTCGCGCCGATGGCCGACCTTGACGACGATGACGACGAGTTCGTCACCGCGGATCTCATACATCACTCGGTAGGCTCCGACCCGGATCCGAAAGAGAGCGTGGCCGGTCAGCTTCTTGCATTCCGGCGGCATAGGATTCGTCCCGAGTCGATCGATCGCCTCAAGAATGCGCTTGACGGTCGGCTTCGGGATGCCGCGGAGGTCCTTTCTGACCGACGGCAGGAAGCGAATCTCAAATCGTGCCGTCGGCTTCAAGCTGCTTCAGAAACTCCTCATACCCCACCGGGCGTTCCGATCCGCGTTCATGCCAGTCGGACAGGTCTTCCAGGTCCTCCGCCAGGAGGACGCGCAGAGCCTCGTTTACCAGGTCGGACATGGACTCACGCGTCTCGGCCGACTTCAGCCGCAGGGCACGGTGAAGATCGTCGTCCAGGTATACGGTCGCCTTGCTCACTTTGGCAGTATGACGCTTTGATGGCATCACGGTAAAGCGTGCGGACGCCACGCGGTGTCCGGAGACTACAGTTTGAAGTTGTTGCCGCGAATCGGGCGGAAGGGGCGGCGGGCGTGGTTGGACAGCCGGGCGACGGTCGTCGCGAAGGCGATGTAGTCGTCGACGTCGACGACGCGCTCGTGCGCGATGGCGCGCAGGTCCTCCCGCAGCGCTGCCGACCGGGCGAGCGCCAGGAGCTCGCTCTTCTCAGCAGCGGTCAGCGGGGCCATGGACGCCTCGGATCTCATCGTAGAGCTCCAGCTTTTCGAACAGGGCGAAGTACCCGCGGACTCGTTCCCAATCCATTTCGGCGGCGAAACGCTCGGCCAACAACTCGATGTCGGCAAGATCCCGGCGCTCTCGTCCGGGGTCGTTCGCCAGAGCCTGAACCTTCAGTCCGACGATGTCTTCCGGACGCAGCGTACGCAAGCGCAGGCTCCCCTCAAACACACTCATCTCCGGGGCTCGCTCCAGCATCGCCGTCGAGATCTCGCGAAAGGCGTGCAGGAAGTCGACCTGACCCAAAGGAGCGAGATCCGACACGAACTGGGACACGTTCTCGCTCCGGTAGCGCAGGCGGTACTGCCGGCGTGCCATGATCTCGTCCACCACCGGTAGCGCGTCCCGTGCCACCAGGAAGTCGAGGTCCATCGTGGCCCGAGGAACTCCCAGTGCCCCGAGCGCGAACCCGCCGATCAGCGCGTAGGAAACCTCGCGCTCGGTGAACTCGAACACCAAGTCACGGAGGACGCGCTCGAAGTCCATCAACGCATCTCCACGCTGCCATGAGCCGACTCTACACGGCTGCGGCCGGGAGCGAGTAGAGGAATCCCGCCGTTCGCGCCATCCTGGGCCCGGCATGAGACGACCGAACATCCTTTTTGCCTTCGCCGACGACTGGGGCCGCTACGCGAGCGCGTACGCCGCGCACCACGGCGAGCGGTCGCTCAGCGCGCTGATCGACACGCCGCACTTCGACCGCGTCGCCGGTGAAGGGGTGCTGTTCACCAACGCGCTGGTGCCGGCGCCGAGCTGCACGCCGTGCCGGAGCTCGATCCTGTCCGGACGTTACTTCTGGCAGACCGGGCTGGGCGCCATCCTGCAGGGCGCGGTTTGGGACCGTGCCATCCCGTCGTATCCGTTCCTGCTGCGGGACGCTGGGTACCACATCGGCTTCTCTTACAAGGTCTGGTCGCCGGGCACGCCGCAGGACGATCCCTACGGCGGCACCGGCACCCGCTATCAGGACTGCGGGAGGGACTTCGACCAGTTCTCGTTCCGGGCCACCGAGTGGGCGGCGAAGGCCGGCGGCGTGGAGCCGGCCAAGCAAAGGCTCTGTGACGAGGTTCGGGGCAATTTCCGGAGCTTTCTGGCGGACCGGAAGCCCGATCAGCCGTTCTGCTACTGGTGGGGGCCGACCAACACCCACCGCGAGTGGCAGAAGGGATCGGGCAAGGCGCTGTGGGGGCTCGACCCCGACGCGCTGACCGGCCGCCTGCCGGCGTTCCTGCCCGATGTGCACGACGTGCGGGAGGACGTCTGCGACTACCTCGGCGAGTGCATGGCCGTGGACCGTGGACTCGGGGTGCTGCTCGGCATGCTGGAAGAGATCGGCGAGCTCGACGACACGCTGGTCGTGGTCTCCGGCGACCACGGGATCCCGGGCGTGCCGCGGGGGAAGTGCAACCTGTACGACATCGGCTGCGAGGTGGCGCTCGCCGCGCGGCTGCCGGGGACGATCCCCGGCGGCCGGGTGGCGGACGACATGGTGAACCTCATGGACGTCGCGCCCACGTTCCTGGAGATTGCGGGGGTGGAGCAGCCGGCGGACATGCCCGCCCGTAGCCTGATGGACGTCCTCGGCTCCAACGGCTACGGGCAGGTCAGCCCGGAGCGCACGCACGCGGTCACCGGCCGGGAGCGGCACGTGGCGACCGCGCGCGACCGGAACCTGCCGTATCCGCACCGCGCCATCCGCACGCACGACTTCCTCTACATCAGGAACTTCGCCCCGGACCGCTGGCCCATGGGCGACCCTCGAGGGCTGGACGATCCTTGCGCGGATGCTCCGCCGCGCGAAGCGTTGGAGCACGACACCCGCGTTGCCTACGCTGATCTGGATGCGAGTCCGACCAAGGCGTGGATGATCGAGAACCGCGCGGCCGCGGAGGTCCACGACATCTTCGCGCTGGGCTTCGGCAAGCGGCCGGCGGAGGAGCTCTACGACATCCGCAACGACCCGGACCACATGCGGAACCTGGCCGGCGATCCGGCGTTCACGGCTCGGAAGCGGGCGCTGGCCGAGCGGCTGGAGGCGGTCCTGCGCGAGCAGGGCGATCCGCGCATGGATGCGGGGCCGTGCCGGTTCGAGACCGCGCCGTTCACGGACTGGCCGTGTCCGGACGACACCGCCGAACAGCGCGCGGCGCTGGTGAGGGAACCATGAGCGCTTGACGGGCCTGCTCGCGACCGGAAGATCATGCAATCGACAGGAGGTCATCCGTGCCACTGACGCAGGACGAGGTCGAACGTTTCGAGGACCAGGGGTTTCTGCCCAGGGAGGGGATGCTGACCGCGCTTGAGGTCAAGGCCCTGCACCAGCGGCTGGAGGACATCGGCAACGGCCTCGTGCCGTTCCCGCCCGAGTACGTGCAGATCGAGCCGCAGGTCGAGGATGGCCGGCTTCCCGCGGACCCCGTGCGGTTCAACAACGTGCGCAAGGTCTGGAACCTCACGCGGTACGACGAGTTGTTCAGGGAATACGCCCGCCATCCGGCGATCCTGGACGTCGTGCACAGCCTGCTCGGCCCCGACCTGAAGATCTACGTCGACCAGACCCTGTGCAAGCCGCCGCGCGTCGGCTCGGCCAAGCCGCCGCACCAGGACTCGGCCTACTGGACGACCATCGATCCGCCCAACCTGGTGATCTGCTGGATGGCGCTCGACGACGCGACCGAGGACAACGGCTGCATGCGCTTCATCCCCGGTTCCCACAAGCTGGGCGTGATCGAGCACAAGCGCCTGGAGGACTTCCGCGTCGAGGATGTGAACGTGGACTACGCGCGCGAGGTGGCCGTCCCGCTCAAGGCGGGCGGCTGCTCGTTCCACCACAGCCTGGCGATGCACCGCACCGACGCCAACACCAGCCCCGACCGCCGCATCGGCCTGACGGTCGCGTACATGAGCGCCCGGTCGCGCTACATCGGACCTGCCCCGCAGCCGGAGTACGACCTGGTCGCCGGACGCGCCTACGCCGGATGCGTCTGACGCGGCGGGCTGACGCGCAGACCGCCGGCGCGGGCGCGCCACGATGCCGCGGCCGCTGACGACGCAGCTCGTCGGCAGCTACGCGAAGCCTCGCTGGCTGATCCGCCATCAGCGGGTGACCTCGCCCAGCTCCTCGTTCTGGCGGCCGGACCCGGACGTGCTCGCGGAGCGACTACTACCCGGACGAGGAGACGCTCGGCACGGCCGTGGCGCGGGCGCTCAACCGGGAGCTGCGCGCCCTGCAGGCTGTCGCCGCGTCCAGCACGGACCAGATCTGCCTGGAGTACGAGCAGCCGGGACACCAGCCGGAGCTGCTGCGCCACTGCGGGGACAAGGCCGTGATCCTCGGCGTGCTGAACCTGGGCACGCAGGAGATCGAGCCGGTCGAGCACATCGCCGCGCGGATTCGCGACGCGTTGCAGGTGGTGCCGCAGGAACGGCTGCATCTGGCTCCGGACTGCGGCATGTGGTTCCTGCCCCGCGAGGTGGCCTTCGGCAAGCTCCGGGCGATGGTGGCGGCCGCGGACATGGTCCGCGGCGAGGTCGGCTAGCGCTAGCGGACGCTCACCTCACGGCGGCTGGGTACGCGGAGCTACCCAGTAGACGTTGTTGGTGACCAGGTCGCCGTTCCTGATGTAGTCCTGGACGTCCTCAAAGTAGCTTCGCAGGCCACGAGGGTATCCCGAGGAGCCGTCGAACCAGGTGAAGGCGGGCAACTGGCCGGCAGGCACCACGTTTGCGCCCAGCGGCGGTTCCGGGGCGGGTCGGTTGGCCACCGTACCGGGCTCCAGCTCCGGGAAGGCCCGGAACCGCTCCCGCGCGGGGTCCGACACCAGCCACACGGTCCGGTCACCAGTCGTGTCGCGATCGCGCGTCGGCTTCCCTCCCGGACCTTGGGATCCCGGCTTGAGTTGCATGAGCGCGTAGAGGCTGCCGTCGGCGCGCATGCCGAGCTGGCCGGCGACCGACCGCATGTCCGGCCAGGCCTGCTCCAGCTCGAGGACCTCCCGCCGATCCCAGCCGCCGCGGCCATGGGTGTGCAGTAGTACCTGTCCCGTGCGCTCCTCGCCCGAGGTGCACAGCATGACGACCTCGCCATCGCCGGCGACCATCAGCCCCAGGCAGCTCACTTCCGGAGGAGGCATCGGCTCGTGGCGCCGGCCGCTGGTCCGATACAGCACGTCCATGGCCTCGGGTTGCGCGGGCAAGGCCACCGGCGTGCCGTCCGCCCTCTGCCAGGTCAGGCCGCGGTCGGGGCTCCGCATGTAGCACAGCGCCTGGTGGAGCCCGCGCTGATCGGTTGTGCCCAGCCCCTCGTAGAAGTAGCAGACGAAGTGCAGGGCGCCGTCGCGGCCGATTGCCAGGTGGCTGTGGTAGGCCGCATACCCGTCCAGGTACCGCTCCGTCCTGCGGATCAGCCGGGCCTGGCGTCGCCAGGGCTCGCCTGGCTCCTTGATGAACAGGTCCGCGCCGAAGGGCCGTTCCGGGCGCATCGTCAGGAACAGCGTGTTGTCCCGGTCGCACACCAGGATGGGATAGGTGCCGGAGCCGGCCGGCTGCTCGGGCGTCCACGCCGAGGAGTCGTTGACGCCGGCCGAGCAGCGGTAGGTGACCGGCGTGCCGTGGCCGCTGAGCACGACGTGCAGCCGTCCCTCGTGGTCGACGGTGATGACCGGCCGCGCGTGGTTGTCGACGCCGACGTTGAGGGTCACCGGCTCCGTCCAGCGGCGGGTGTCGTAGCGGTAGGAGCGCACCCGGTTGAGATAACCCTCCCGGCTGACGTCCTGCCACACGACGTGGCAGACGCCGTCACGGGTGACGATGTTGTTGCCGCCGATTGCGCGCTCACTGCCGATCCGGGAGATACGTTCGACGTCGACCATCATGGCGTTCCGTTCCACACCGTGACACGCGGGGGCGGATGTGCCAATCGTATGCATCGAGGTGATGCCATGCCGGTAAAGGGTGACCACTCCGACTAGGAGATCCTGCGCTACCGGCGGATCCGCGTGGAGCGGCAGGAAGTCCTGCCCGGTGACACGGCACCCATGCTCTGCGGGCGCGGACCGATCCTGCTCCTCAGCGGGCGCGCCGGGTCGCTGGCGCGCAGCGTCAACGGCGGCGTGACCTGGGAGCGCCTCGGGTCCCTCCGCGAGCATGCAGGGCCGAACGGGCACGTCCTGACGCTGGCGGAGCTGGCGCCGGATTGCGTCCTGGCCGCGCTCTACCACCAGGGAGCCATTACCGTCCTGTCGTCGGGCGACTTCGGGGAGACGTGGCAGACCGGAGGCCGGATCGCAGACGGGGCCGAGGCAGCCGCCGGTCCGGCGCGCTTCGAAGCGACGCCGGGAGGGCCGCTGTCGTTGTGGATCGGAGCGACGGCATTTCGGTCATCCGACGGCGGGAGCACGTGGACTGCCGCCGGCGAGACCCCGTCCGGCGCCGGGCCGGATGATCCTGAAGGCGTACGCGCACGGGGCGGGCGGGTCGCGCTGCCGGATGGACGGGTGGTGCTGACCTACGCCGAGCCCTGCTACCCCTATGGGGCGCGGGCCGTCATCAGCGCGGACGGCGGCGGCACCTGGGGCGACGAGGTGTTCGTGCTGGGGCACGCGCGCGCAGCGACCAACACGTTGCAGCCGCGTCCGTTGCGCTGCGATCCCGGCGCCGGCGCGGTCAGCGTGGCGCTCGCCGACGGGACCATTGTCTCCGCCTATGGCCGCGGCGCGGCCATTCCGCCCGCCATGGCTCCCATGGACGGCCGCCGCATGGACGAGTCGAGCCACGGGCCGGCCATCGTGGCGGTCCGCTGGACGCCCGAGGGCTTGCGCCGGCCGCCCCTCGTCTATCCCAACCTGTCGACGGACCGGGTGAACGCTCGCGGCTACCTGGACAACGGACTGGTGCGGATGCGGCCCGACGACCGGTTCGAAGGCGGCGACTTCATCGAGGACTACGAGATGATCGTGTTCCGGCGGCGGCCCGCCGAGCAGCGGTTCTTCGCCGGGGCCGGCACCAAGGGCCTGGTGGTCTGCCGCCATCCCGACGGCAGCCTGGTGTTCGTCAGCCGCACCTCCGCCATCCACCGCTCGGCCGACGAGGGACGCACGTGGACGAAAGTCGCCGAGGTCAGGCGGCCGGGGAACCAGGCGACCACGTTCGCCTTCGGCGTCACGGCCCGCGGGACCCTGCTGATGGGGTACTCGACGCTGCTGCGGCCGGCGGACCCGCCGAACGGCGTGCCCAGTGTCCGGCAGACCAACATCGCGCGCAGCGAAGACGGCGGACGGACGTGGACCGCCGGGCCGCTCCGGCCGGGACCGATGCGCTACGGCGGCGCGGGCGACGGCAGCCGCATCACCGAGCTGTCCGACGGTACGGTCGTGATGGGCTGCGGCACCGCGTCGAACGATCCGTTGCGGCAGGCCGGCTACCGCGGCGACGTGATGCTGCGCTCGCGCGACGACGGCAGGACCTGGGACGATTGGACGGTGTTGCCTCCCGGCAGCACCGAATCGAACTTCCTGGAGCTGCCGTCCGGCGATCTGCTCTGCGCCACCCGCTATCAGCGCCCGGCGGCGAGCGACGATTTCTTCGGCGCGCCGTCCGGCGGCGCTACCGCGGAAGGCTGGCCGTTCCCCTCACGCAATCTGTGCGGTGAAGGCAGATTCAAGAACGAGGCGG
Organism: Spirochaetia bacterium; assembly: GCA_965208175.1. Lineage (GTDB taxonomy): Bacteria > Spirochaetota > Spirochaetia > SZUA-6 > Bin103 > CATQHW01. Next base: position 1,522,772 of record CBDBOG010000004.1, read on the forward strand.
TCATGTTCTCGCGTGACCGCGGCGAGAACTGGACCACGCCGGAGCTGGTCACGCGCATTCACATGGTCTCGGCGGACGTGGTGCTGTTGCCCGACGGCCGGGTGGTGCTGACGTACGACCACAAGGACGCCTGCGGCGGCGCGCGGGCGCTCGTGAGCGCTGACGGCGGACGCACGTGGGAGCCGGACGCCTATATCCTCGCCTATCACACGATCGACGCGCGGACCAGCTCGGTCGCGCTCTCGGACGGGCGCGTCCTGACGCTGTGGGCCGGAGCCGGCGAGGAGGGCATCCACGCCACGACGTGGTCCCCGGATTGACGTGCCTGTATCCCGGGACCACGGCCGCGACGCGAGGCTGCCCTTTGGTGCTGCAGGATGTGACCGTGGGCGCGAGTGTCGTTCAAGGACATGTTGGACGCGCCGCGTGGACTCGCACGGCTATCTCAACTAAGCGTTTTCCTGTATGAGCACGTGCCCACCGTTCCGGACTTGGATGCTCAGGTCATATCCGTCCAACAGCAGCATTCCAACGAGGGGTGTGGTGTCCGCTTCATCGGCGAAGACCTCCCTCAGCCGCCCTTTCCACAGCACCGTAACCTGATACGTATCGAAGGACACCTCGCTGCCATCGGCTAACGTCGCCCAACCGCTGGTCACGAAGGGCAAAGCCAATTCTCGCACCAAAGCTGGAGGCCGGGTCAGATAGCCCGTGAAACCAGTATCGACCACGGTCTCTATCGCCCACGTCTGCCCTGCCGGGCCTTGCAGAGACAAGGGACGACGGCCTCGTACGCTGAGTTGACGGCCCCCTCGGTCACCCGGGTCTCCGCAACGGCCGTCCCCCAAAGTGGTGCAGCGCCCGATGCCCGACCCGCACGGACCAGACGTCGATGGCATCGGGGCTTTGCTCCCGCAGACGCTTGGCTGCAGTCAGAAGGTCGTCGGAGATGGCCCAACTCCCGCTGTCCACGTCGATGGAGACGAACTCGCCGTGGTGGTCGGCCTCCACCCGGGCCTTGATGTCCCGCTCGTAAATCTCATCGCCCAAGCGGGCCGTCTCCTCTTTGGGCCTGCGAGGGCGCGCCGGAGTCATCGCGTGCGTCATTCGCGCTCCTTTCCGATGCTTTCTGCCACCCCCGATTCTAGGGCGTGCGGGCGTAGCCGGACAAGATCCGGCGGGATCGACCAGCCGCCCGCGCAAGCCGAGCGCGGCCAGCAGCAGCGTCAGCTCGGTGTCCAGCGCCCGCGCCCCCTCGGGCGTGAGCGCGCCCAGGCCCGCGCCGGCCACCGCCCACGCCGTCAGCCGCTCGCTCAGGTCGACGCCGGCAAAGGGAAAGACCCCGGTCAGCGTGCTCTCCACCGCGCCGGCGCCGCTGGTCACGCGCGTTCACATGGTTTCGGCGCACGACGCGCCCGTGTCCCGGGACCACGGCCGCGACGGCAGGCCGCGCTTCGGTGATGCGGGATGGATCTATTCGCCGTGGTCTTCGGCCGCGGCGAACGTGGGGGACGACGTAGCCGTCCGGTCCGGTCCAGCGGCTGAAGGGCAATCCGATCTGCTCCCGGCACAGCAGGCAATCCGGCTTGAGACATACTCCGTAGTGGTCCATGTACGAATGGTGACAGCTGCCGCACGCGGCATCGGCGCAGATCTCATGGCCGACTTCAATCTCTCTGGCCGTGGCGCGGTGTACTTGGGACTCGTGCCGGTAGAACGGTGCCAGCTCCCGGCCGGCTTCCCGTTCTTCCAATCGGGCGGCGATGGCTTCGTTCTCGTCGGCGAAACGGCGCTGGCGTGCGGCGGGTGCCTCTACGATGTCCATGCGGAATATGGGCGCGAGTGCCGTTCAAGGACATAATCGCGCCGCGCGGTGCACCGCGAATACATGCGCCGATGGGCTGTGTCGACGGAGTCCCAGCGCAAAGGAGCCCGAGGAGTGAGCAGAGCGAATCGACCGATCTTCGGCGACCACACGGACCGGGAGATCCTGCGCTTCCGGCGCATCCGAGCGGAGCGGCAGGAAGTACTGGAAGGTGACACCGCCCCACTGCTCTGCGGGCGGGGAACGAAGCTGCTCCTCTGCGGACGCGGCGGCTCGCTGGCTCGCAGCGCCGACGGCGGAGGAACTTGGGAGCGCCTGGGCTCCCTGCGGGACCGTGAGTCGCCGTACGGTGAGCGCAGCGAACCACATCCGAAGGGGGCCGTCCTGGCGCTGGTGGATCTCGCGCCTGCTTGGGTCCTGGCCGCGCTCGCAGGCGACGATGCCATCGCCGTGCTGTCGTCGGACGACTTCGGGGAGACGTGGCGCGCGACCGGCACGATTGCCTCGCCGGCTGCGGCAGACGCTGAACTGGTGCGGTTCGAGGCGTTGTCCGGCGGGTCGGTAGTGCTGTGGAACGGGCCCACGGAGTTTCGGTCAGACGACGGTGGGCGAACCTGGCGCGGCGCCGGCGATGGCACGGGCGGCGCCGGGTCCGAAGCGTCCGCCGAGCCTGACAGCGTCCGCGAACAGCGGGGAAGGGTCGTGCTGCCGGACGGACGGTTGGTGCGGACTTACGCCGAGCCGAGCTATCCCTTCGGAGCCCGGGGGTTGATCAGCACGGATGGTGGCGCCACCTGGGGCAGTGAGGTGTTCGTGCTGGGCGTTGCCCGCGCAGCCACCAACACGCTGCAGCCTCGTCCCCTGCGCTGCGATCCCGGCGGCGGCGCGGTCAGCGTGGCGCTGGACGACGGCACCATCGTCTCGGCCTACGACCGGGGGGCGGCAATCCCGCCCGCCATGGCGCCGGCGGACGGCCGGCGCATGGACGAGTCGAGCCGCAGGCCGGCCATTGCGGTGGTCCGCTGGACGCCCGAGGGGTTGCGGCGTCCGCCCCTCGTCTATCCCAACCTGTGGACGCACCGCCTGGACTCGCGCGGTTACCTGGACAACGGGCTGGTGCGCATGCGGCCGGACGACCGGTTCGAAGGCGGCGACTACATCGAGGACTACGAGATGGTCGTGTTCCGGCGGCGGCCCGCCGAGCAGCGGTTCTTCGCCGGGGCCGGCACCAAGGGCGTGGTGGTCTGCCGCCATCCCGACGGCAGCTTGGTCCTGGCAAGCCGCACCACGTCGATTCATCGGTCGACCGATGAGGGACGCACTTGGGCCAGGATCGCCGAGATCAGGCTCCCGGGACAGCGTCCGGGCCCGTTTGCCTTCGGCGTCACGGCCGCGGGGACATACCTGATGGGGTACCACACGCTGATCCGGCCGGCAGATCCGGCGACCGGCGCGCGGAACACCTTGCAGACCAACGTGGCGCGGAGCGAGGACGGAGGACGGACGTGGACCGCCCGGCCGGTCCGTCCGGGGCCGATGCGCTACGGCGGCGGGGGCGACGGCAGCCGCATCACCGAGCTGTCCGACGGCACGGTCGTGACGAGTTGCGGCGTCGCCTGGAACGATCCGGCGCGGGAGGCGGGCTACGTCGGCGACGTGATGCTGCGCTCGCGCGACGACGGCAGGACCTGGGACGATTGGACGGTGTTGCCCCCGGGCTGCAGCGAATCGAACTACCTGGAGCTTCCGTCCGGCGAGCTGCTCTGCGCCACCCGGTATCAGCGCCAGGCGACGCGAGACGATTACTTCGGCGCGCCGTCCGCGGGTGCCGCGCCGGACGCATGGCCGTTCCCGTCGCGCAATCTGTGCGGTGACGACAAATACAAGAACGAGGCGGTCATGTTCTCCGGCGACCTGGGCCGCAACTGGACCACGCCGGAGCTGGTCACGCGCATGCACCTGGTTTCGGCGGACACGGTGCTGCTGCCCGACGGCCGGGTGGTGCTGACGTACGACCACAAGGACAAGTGCGGCGGCCCGCGAGCGCTCGTGAGCGCCGACGGCGGGCACACGTGGGAGCCGGATCCCTATATCCTGGCCTATCACACGCGCGATGCCCGAACCAGCTCGGTCGTGCTGCGCGACGGTCGCGTCCTGACGCTGTGGGCGGGCGCCGGCGAGCAGGGCATCCGCGCCACGACGTGGTCTCCGGACTGACGGGACGGCACCACAGCCCTCGAAGTGACATCGGCTGGTTGACTATCTTTTGTTGACGCAGCGCGCGGGGCGCCGGTTCAATGGGAGGGTCCATGGAGGTTGCCAACCCGATCTACGACGTGGTGTTCAAGTACCTGATGCAGGACCAGCGGGTGGCACGGCTGCTGATCGGGAGGATCACGGGGCTGGCGGTGGAGTCGCTGAGCGTGAGCCCGCAGGAGACTTCAGTGCGCCGCACGCCGGAGTCGCCGCAACAGGAGGCGCCGCTGACATTGCTGCGGATGGACTTTGCGGCGCGGGTGCGAAGCGCCGAGGGCGAGCGGCAGGTGCTGATCGAGATCCAGAAGGCCAAGGCGCCGACGGTGATCGAGCGCTTCCGGCGCTGCCTGGGCCAGCAGATAGGCAGCGCGGACAACATCCTCACCCATCCGTCGGGCCGTACCGAGGCCGTACCGATCGTGACGATCTACTTCCTGGGTTACGCCCTGGATGATCTGTCGGACGAAGCGGTGATCGACGTGTGTCCGCGGGTGACCGAGCGGCGCACGGGGCGGGAGCTTGACGCGAGCCATCCGCTGGTGGAGGGAATTCATCACCGCAGCCACATCATCCAGATCCCGCGGCTGGCGAGCCGGCGGCGCGACGAGTTGGAGCGGGTGCTGGCGATCTTCGATCAGGGCCTGGCGAAGGGCAACGGGCGTGGTGACGCGCACGTGCTGACGATCGAGGAAGAGGAGTATCCGGCGGAGTGCGCCTTCGTGCTTCGGCAGTTGCGGGAGGCGATGGCGGAGGAGGACGTGCGGCGCAGCATGGAGGGGGAGGACCTGCTGCTGCGGGACTCGATGCTGTTGGCGCAGCAGGCAGAGCATCAGGAGCGGCGCGCGGAGCAGGCCGAGCAGCGGCTGGCGCGCGCCAGCCGCCGACTGCACGGCTTCGGTGAGGATGCGGAGGCGATCGCGGCGGCGCTTTCGGTCGACGTGGAACAGGTGCGGCGGGTGCTCTCGGCGTAGCCGCCAAGGGACGAAACCGCCCGGCCGTTGCGGCTGAGCCCGGTCTGCGCGACAGTCATGGGTGAGGAGAAAAGACGATGGTGGACGGGGACTCGCCGGCGGGCTTGGCGGACCTGGAACGGGACGGCTTCCTGCTGGTGCCGGGCGCGCTCGATGACGAAGCCGTGGCGTGGTGGAAGGGGACGCTCTACGACCTGCACCGCCGCGGCCTGAACGAGATCGACAACTCGGTCGGCAACGTGGCGTTCGAGAGCCTGCTGAAGCTGGCGCCCGAGCGCTCGCGGATGCTGATGGGCCACCCGAGCGTCGCGCCGTACCTGAAGGCCGTCCTCGGCAAGCAGTGCCAGCTCCGCTCGCTACGCGCGCACATGAACCCGCGCGCCTACCTGCAGGAGTGGCACATGGACTTCACCGACTACCAGTACCAGGAGCGCCGGTCCGAGGCGGGACGGCCGCTGCGCGCGTTATGCATGAACACCACCTTCTACCTCACCGACAACACGCCGGAGCGCGGGCGGCTGACGTTCCTCACCGGCTACGTCGACCGCCGGCTCCCCGACGACATCCTGCCGCACGTCCGTTACACCGAGGATCGCGGCAACCGCTTCCAGAAGTGGTGCGACGAACAGCCGCAGGAGCACCTCTACCCGATGGCGGGCGACGCGGTGGTGTTCTTCAGCCACATACCGCACCAGGGCGCCAAGTTCGGGGACGACCCGGAGGACGACATCCGCGCCAACCTGGTCCTGCACTACCACCAGAACCCGATGCATCCCGAAGTCCGTTTCGTCAGCACCCCGGACCTGACGCTGGACGCGCTCGGCTACGCAGGCACCTTTCCGTTCGCGAAATCCTAATCGCCCAGGGGTCGGATGCCGCGCAGGGCGACCTCGTCAACGAGGTGGCATGCCGCGTCGTGTCGCCGGTCATCGGCCAGCGCGACCAGGGGCGGTTTCTCCGTCCGGCAGCGCTCCTGAGCGTAGATGCACCGTGGATGGAACGGACACCCGTTCGGCACGTCCGTCGGGTCGGGCACATCTCCCGGGAGGAGGATCCGCTCCGCCTTGACGTTCGGATTCGGGCGGGTCACCGCGGACAGCAGCGCCTCGGTGTACGGCATGCGAGGGCGGCGAAACAGCTCGCCGGTTGCGCAGATCTCCACGATCGAGCCCAGGTACATCACCGCTACCCGATCGCTCACGTGCTTGATCACCGCGAGATCGTGGGAGATGAGGATCAGCGACAGGGAGAACCGGTCCCGAAGATCCTTGAGCAGATTGAGGACCTGAGCCTGAACCGACACGTCGAGAGCCGACGTGGGCTCGTCTGCGATCACCAGCTTCGGGCCGAGTGCCAGCGCCCGCGCGATGCCGATCCGCTGCCGTTGGCCGCCTGAGAATGCATACGGGTAGCGCCGCAGGTGCTGGGGATCAAGACTGACCGCCCCCATGAGCTCGACCACCCGGTCGTCGAGCTCACGGCCCCGCGCCAGCCCGTTCACGAGGAGCGGCTCGCCGATGATGTCACGTATGGTCATCCGCGGGTTGAGGGATGACTCCGGGTCCTGAAAGATCATCTGCACCCGCTTGCGTGCTTGGCGCAGGCCATCGCCTTCGACCCGTGCCAGATCCACGACGGTATCGTCGTAGCGGAACCGGATCTCGCCCGCCATCGTGGCGTCGCGCGGGCTTACGCTGCGCATGATGGTACGCGCCACGGTCGACTTGCCGCAGCCGCTTTCGCCGACGATCCCCAGGGATTCGCGTGGCCGCACGCCGAAGCTCACCCCGTCGACCGCCTTCACGTATCCGGCCACCCGCTTGAATACGCCCGTGCGGAGGAAGTAGTGCGTCCTGAGGTCGCGCACGCTCAGCAGGAGATCCGGATCCATCCGTTGCCTCAGCCGTCTTCCACCGCATCGGAGTGCAGGAAGCACCTGGCGAAGTGGCCCGGCTCGATCTCCACGAGCGCCGGCTTGCTGGCCACCCGCAGGTTGCGGTCCTGATCGGTCTCGGGCTTGCCGCACCGTGGCTCGAACAGGCAGCCGCGCGCGCGGGTGAACGGGTCCGGCACGCTGCCGGTGATCGCCGCCAGCCGGGTCGCCTCCGTATCCAGATCCGGGATCGAGTTCAGCAGCGCCTCTGTGTAGGGATGCAACGTCCTGGTGAACACATCGTGCACCGTCCCCGATTCCACGACCTCGCCAAGGTACATGACGACGACGCGGTCGCAGATGTCGGCGATGACCCCCAGGTCGTGGGTGATCATCATGAGCGCCATGCCATGCTCGCGCTGGAGGCGCTTGAGCAGGTCGAGAATCTGCGCCTGGATAGTCACGTCGATGGCCGTCGTCGGCTCATCCGCGATCAGCAGCCGTGGATTGCAGGAGAGCGCACGGGCGATCATCGCCCGCTGGCGCATGCCGCCGCTCAACTCGAAGCTGTGCAGGTCGATCCGCCGCTCCGGGCTGGGGATGCCGACTTCGCGCAGCAACGCGATCGCCCGTGCGCGCGCCGCCCGCTTCCCCATGTCCGGCTCGTGGATCAATATCGGCTCGATGATCTGATCGCCGATCCGATGCACCGGGCTGAACGCGGTCATCGGCTCCTGAAAGATGAGGGAGATCTCCTTGCCGCGGATCCTGCGAATCTCGTCACCGAGAGGGTCGAGCGCGGCCAGGTCGATGGGGCCGCCGTCGCGGTGGAGGACGATTTCGCCTCCCACGATGCGCCCGGGCCAGGGCACGACGCCCAGGATGGACAGCGCCATTACCGACTTGCCGCAGCCGCTCTCCCCGACCACGCCCAGGGATCGTCCGCTCTCCACGGCAAGGCTGACGCCATCGACCGCCTTGACCGTGCCTTCGGTGAGCGGGAAGTACGTCCGCAGGTCGTTGACCTCGATCAGCGTGTCGTTCATCAGCGATAGGGGTCGGCCGCGTCGCGCAGTCCGTCGCCGAGGAAGTTGAACGCCAGGACCACGGCGATCACGCAGAGGACGGGCAACAGGAGCCATGGCGTGACCGCGACGCTCTGGATGTTCTGGGCTTTCTGCAGCATGACGCCCCAGCTGATGGCGGGCGCCCGCAGGCCGATTCCCAGGAAGCTCAGGGCGGTTTCCGCGAGCACCATCTCCGGGATGCTGAGGGTCGCGGTTGCGATCAGGTGGCTCGTGAACGATGGCAGCAGATGTCTGAACAGGATCCGCGAGGTCGGGGCGTTGGCCTGTTGCGCCGCGACCACGAAATCTTCGTTGCGCAGTGCCAGGAACTTGCCGCGCACCACGCGCGCCATGCCCGTCCACCCCAGGACGGAGAGGATCACGGTGATGGCGAAATACGTTCTGATGATCGGCCACTGAGGAGGAAGCGCGACGGCCAGCGCCATCCAGAGCGGCAGCGTCGGGAACGACCTGAGAATCTCGATGAAGCGCTGGATGGCCGTGTCGACGATCCCTCCGTACCAGCCCGATACGCCGCCGAGGAAGATGCCGAGCAGGAAGCTCAGCGCCACGCCGATGAAGCCGATGGAGAGAGAGACGCGGGATGCGTAGATCATCCGCGACAGCAGATCTCTCCCTTGGCGGTCGCTCCCCAACAGGAAGAACGGCGCGTCGGGGTCTCGCACGCCGACGAGGTGGACGCTTGCGGGAATGAGTCCCCACAGCTTGTAGGGATGGCTGCGAACCAGGAACCGCACCGGCACCTTCGTCTCCGTATCGGGCACGTACGTGCGCAGAAACGTCTTCTGGTCGATGATCGGGGTGAGCCCATAGACGAACGGGCGCAGGCTGAATCCCCCTTCCGCGTCCACGAAGCGAACCCTGACGGGCGGGGCAAGGATGTACTCGGTAAGGCGGTGATAGGGATCGGACGGTGCGACGAACTCTGCGAAGATCGCGACCAGGTACACGGCGACCAGAAAGTACAGCGAGATCATGGCAGGCCGATGCTTGCGGAGCTTCAGCCACATCAAGCGCCACTGGCTGTAGACGTAGCGCGTCTCCGAATCGCGGCGGTCGTCGACCTGCGCCGGCGTCGTCATGCGCGTCGACCGTTCCACCATGCCAGTCCGTCCGTTTCCGGACCTAGTCGAATCGTATGCGCGGATCGATCGCCGCCAGCAGTATGTCCGACAGCACCGTCCCGATCACCGTCGCGGTTGCCAGCAACATGACGACCGATCCGGCCAGGTACATGTCCTGCACCTGAAGTGAGCGCAGGAACACCGGCCCGACAGTGGGAAGCCCCAGGACGACAGCGGTAATCGTTGCGCCGGAGATGAGCGTGGGCAGCAGCCAGCCGATCGTCGAGATCAGGGGATTGATCGCTACGCGAATCGGGTACTTGACCAGCAGCGCCATCTCCTTCAGGCCGCCGACCCGCGCGGCCACCACGTAGTTCTTGCGCAGCTCGTCCAGGAGGTTCGCCCGCATCACGCGGATGGTGCTGGCCGTGCCCGCCGTGCCGACCACGATCATCGGAATCCACAGGTGCTTGAGGAGATCGATCACCTTGCCCGGACTCCACGGCGCGATCAGATACTCCCGCGAGAACAGCCCACCCACACTTGCGTCGAACAGTGAGTAGGAAACGTACATCAGCACCAGCGCAAGCATGAAGTTGGGCACGGCGAGCCCGATGAATCCCAGGAACGTGAGGATATAGTCACCGGTCGAGTATTGGCGCACCGCCGAGTACACGCCGATCGGGATCGCCATGCCCCAGGCGAAGAGCAGCGAGGCGAGGCTCACCACCATCGTCAGAAGCAACCGCTCGCCGACGATCTCGTTTACCGGCTTCATGTAATCGAGGGAAAAGCCCAGGTCGCCCTGCGCGAAGTTGGTGATCCACCGGAAATAGCGCCAGTACCACGGCCTGTCGAGCCCCCAGCGCTCTTGCATGCCGGCGATGATCTCTTCGGAGATCCCGCTGGCGTGCAGGTCCTCCTGTTTCTGCAGGTACGTCGTCAGGAAGTCGCCCGGGGGCAGCTCGATGACGACAAAGGAGATGATCGATATCACAAAGAGGGTGGGTATCATCAGCAGAAATCTTCGTGCGAGAAACTGGATCATCCGGACGAACGACCGTACGGCGGTCATGAAACTGGTGTCAAGCCATCGGCTCGCGAGCCGGCGCCGCGGGAGCGCATCGTGGCGGCCTTGGCCGCGATCGCTGGAAGCCGGTTGACAGAGCGCGGCTTATGTTCTACCAAGTCAAGAATGTAAACGCCGTTCCCACGGCACGTGGAGGTCGTTATGAGACGCGGTTTCAAGCTTGCGGTGGCGTTCGCCGCTCTGCTCGCGGTCGGGATCCTCGTTTTGCCTGTGGCCTGGGCGCAAGAGGCATCGGGCGAGGCACCGATGCTTCGGGAGCTGGTGAGCCAGGGCAGCCTGCCACCACTGGAAGAGCGGCTACCGAAGAATCCACACGTCCGCGAGGTCGTGAGCGAGATCGGTCAGTACGGCGGTACGTGGTACTCCGTGCACCTGCAGAACGATCTGCATGGCTTCTGGGGGTACGCTTCGATCAAGCCCACGGTGTTGGACGGCATCTCGGGAGAGTTCTACCCGCAGCTCATCGAAGACCTGGTGAGCTCCGACGACGGCAGGAAATGGGTCATGCAGATGCGCGAGGGCCTGCGTTTCTCCGACGGTGAGCTCTACGACGCCGACGACATCATGTACTGGTGGAACGACGTCATCCTCAACGAGGATCTCGCCGTGGGAGTGCCCGGCTCCGCGGTGATCGACGGACAACCTCCACGCGTGACCAAGCTCGATCAGTGGGCGGTCGAGTTCGCCTGGGACGATCCGAATCCGCTGTTCCATGTCACCGTCTCGAACTTCCTTCTGGGTCATGAAGCGCCGCTGTTTGCCGAACACTACATGCGGCAGTTTCATGCCAAGTACCGCGACAAGGCCGAGCTGGACAAGGAGGTCTCGGACCGCGGATTCGAGAACTGGACCCAGCTCCACCAGCACATGTCGGGCGACGGGGGATGGGAGATCAACGATCCCGGCCGGCCGACGCTCTATCCGTGGATGACGGTTTCGGCGCCGACCGGGGGGCCGATCGTCTCCGACCGCAATCCCTATTACTGGGTGGTCGACACCGCCGGCAACCAGCTTCCCTACGTCGACCGGCGGGTCCTGGAGTTCGTCAACGACATCGAGACCATCAAGCTGCGGGCACTGGGCGGCGACATCACCGCCGGGCAGGTGCCGGACGGAGTCGGCATACTGCCGCAGCTTCTCGCCAAGCGGGAGGCGGGCGAGTTGCAGGTCCAGGTGGTCGGTCACGGCGGTGACGAACAGCTCGACCTGGAGTTCAACCGGACGCACGAGGATCCGGTCCTGGCGGAGATCTTCCAGAACCCTCAGTTCTCCATCGCGGTTTCGCACGCCATCAACCGGGAGGAGATCAACCGGGTGGACTATCTGGGTCTCGCCACGCCGATGCAGTTCGGCCCCAAGGAGGGGTCCCCGGTGTATTCCGAGGCGTTCAAGACGGCCTACATCGAGTACGATCCGGCCAAGGCTAACCGCATCCTGGACGAGATCGGCCTGAGCGAGAAGGATCGCGACGGATTCCGGCTGCGCCCGGACGGCAAGACCTTCGAGATCGTCCTCTACAACACCCGCGCGGACACGGTGCCGGAGGCCACGCATGAACTGGTCGCGGATTACTTCAATGACATCGGCATCAAGACCACGATGAAGCGCCAGAACCGCGGCTGGGATACGCTGACCCGCAACGACTGGGAGGCGATGCTCGGCTCCGGCCACCGGGCCAACGGCGCGTACTTCTATACCGTCAGGTCGGCGGCCAAGTTCATCCCCTACGTGAACAACCTGGACCGCCAGGGTTCGTACCCGGCCTATTGGTCCGGCCAGTGGAACATCTGGCTCCACACCGAAGGGGCGGCCGGCGTACGCCCTCCACAGGTCGTCTTCGACATCAACGACTGGGCGGGGAAGATGATGGCGGCGACCACGGAGGACGAAAAGAAGGAGTGGGCGCGCATGATCATAGAGGCGGGCCACGAGAACATGTGGGCGATCGGCATTCTCGGGAAGGGTCCGAGCGGCGTGTTCGTCGCCGACGCGACCGTGGGCAACTTCTACGATCTCAACAACCCGCCGACCGAGTGGCGGTACAACGTCGATCAGCTCTATATCAAGGGGTAATCGGCTGGCAGATCGGAAAGGCATCCTGGCGGTCAGCGCGCACCCCGCCGACTTCTGTTCGCGCGCGGGCGGCACCCTGATCAGGCACGCGCGGGACGGCGACCGCGTCAAGGTCGTCTGGCTGACGCGCGGCGAGACCGACGAGAGCCGGCGCCTGTACGAGCAACGGCCTGACATCACCGTCGGCGAAGTGCGCGCGATCCGTGAGAAGGAGGCGTTCGCCTGTGCCGAGGTCATGGGCATCGAGGCCACGATGCTCGGGTACGGCGACGGGCCGCTCAGGATGCCGCCGGAGCGCCTCGACCGCCTGGCACGCGAGATCGGCGACTTCGCCCCATCGGTCATCCTCACGCATTGGAAGGACGAGGTGACCTATCCGACGCATTGGCTGACCGTCACGAGCACGATTCAGGCGGCCCAGATCGCCGGACAGCGGGGCAACATCCGCTTCTTCGAGCCGAACATCGGCACGGCGGCGCGCGTCGGGTTCTTTCCCGACCACTACGTGGACATCACGGAGGTGTTCGAACAGAAGATCGCGTCGCTGAAGCAGCTCACGACGCAACCGCATCTCGTCGAGCTCTACACGACGTGCGCCCGCTGGCGGGGCATCGAGGCGCGGTGCCGGTATGCCGAGGCGTTCGCGTCCCTCACGCCGGAGCCGCTGCTGCTCGACCGGCTGGTCTGACCGCACGCAAGGAGGTCGACCCGTGAAGATAACCGAGATCAAGACCTACCTCACCGGCCGTGGCTGGATCTTCGTGAAGGTCCTTACGGATGAAGGCATCCACGGCGTGGGAGAAGGGGGCGGCTGGCCGCGCGTGGTGGCGGCCGCGGTCGAGGACCTCACGCCGGTCCTGATCGGCGAAGACCCGTTCCATGTCGAAAAGCTGTGGCACAAGCTCTTCGTCTCGCGCTCGGGCGTGGCCATGACCGGGATGGTGGCAGGCGGCGCCCTGTCGGCCCTGGAGATGGCGCTGTGGGACATCAAGGGCAAGGCGCTTGGGCTGCCGGTCTGGAATCTCCTGGGCGGCAAGATGCACGATCGGTTGCGCGTGTACACCCACGCCGACTCGGTCGAGGACGCCGAGGATCGGGTCCGGCGCGGCTACGACGGGCTCAAGGTCGGCAACATCGCCCATGCCGCGAAGCTGGTCCCGGACATCCGCGCGGCGGTGGGCCGCCACGTCGACCTCATGGTCGATCTGCACGGCGTCCCGTGGATGACGACGCGCGATGCGATCGCGATCGGCCGTGAGCTCGAACAGTACGGAATCCTCTTCTACGAGGAGCCGGTGTCGCCGGAGAACATCGAGGGCCTGGCTCGCATCGCCCGGGAGGTGAACATCCCGCTCGCCTCGGGGGAACGGGTCGCCAACATCCACAACATGCGCGAGCTGATCGAACGCGAGATCATCGACGTCGCGCAGCCGGACACCGGCAGATTCGGGGGGCTGTCGCAGATGAAGAAGGTGGCCGGCATGGCCGAGGCCCACCACATCATGATCGCGCCGCACGACGGATCCCTGGGTCCGATCGGGGAGATGGCCGCCGTCCACTACCTGGCGACCATTCCCAACTTCCTCATCCTGGAGCACCGCGAGGACGACGTCCCGGCACGGTACGAGGTCATGACCCCCCAGCCGGAGATCGAGGACAGCTACCTTATCGTGCCGGACACGCCGGGTCTTGGGGTGGACATCGTCGAGGAGGCCGTCGCGAAGTATCCGATGAAGCTCGGCGCTATTCCTCCCAAGGATACGTACGACTACCAGTACGTCTATCCGCGACCGAACCGGGCGGCTTGGCTCGCGGGAGACACGTAGGAGACCTCGTACTTCCTGCGCCCATTGGGTACGGTACCGGCACGAGCATCCGTGATGTCCACCTCCTCGACACCCTCGCCATCCGATCCGGGCTCCCGCTGCCGTGTGCGCCAGCGGCTGCTGTATCTGCACGCCGTCAACCCGAGCATCTATGCCGACCTGGTGGCCGCCGCCATCCACGAGCCGGTCGCCGGAGCGGTCACCGAGATCGATCCTCAGGCCCCGGAGCTGCCCTACCGCAACGTCCACGACGCCATCGTCGACGGATGGCGGGTCGTTCACTTTCCGCAGCAGCGGGCACCGTTCGACGACCGCGAGATCGACGTGCTGGGGCAGGAGTTCATCCTGGAGAAACTGGAGGAGTTCGATGACTGACTTGAGCGCCCAGCCGCCGCGACTGCTCTCGGACGACGAGGTGCTGCACTTCGTCACCCACGGCTATCACCTGCTGCACCCGGAGTTTCCGGCGGGTCTCAACGAGGCGATCGCCGCGCAGTGCGGGCAGGTGGACGATGTGGGCAACGGCATTCTCGCTTCAATCCCGTTGCTGAACGAGATCTACGACCACCCGGAGGTGCGCGGGGCGTTGATCAGCCTCCTGGGCAGCGACTACGTGATGAACGGCCATCGCCACCTGCACGTCAACCAGCCGGGGTCGCGCAGTCAGAGCTGGCATCAGGACGGCACCAACGTGCGCCATCACCAGGTCTGGTGCGTGCTGGCGATGTACTACCCGCACGAGGTGCCGCTGGAGCAGGGGCCGACCATGATCATGCCGGGTACCCACTTCCGCAACGCCCCGACCGAGCGGATGGCGACCTACGCCAACATCAAGGACCAGGTGGCGCTGGCGGTCCCGGCAGGGACCGTGGCCATCACCCATTACGACCTGTGGCACGCCGCCAGCCGCAACCTGACCGACCGCCATCGCTACATGTTCAAGTTCCTGTTCGACCGTCAGACCGCTCCCACGGAGCCGACCTGGAACCACGATCCGGCCACGGTCGCGGAGGTCGCTCACCGCCGCATCCGGGCGCACGTCGGTCCGGTCGACCACTCCTCCGACCACTACAAGGAGTGGGAGCTGCGCACCGAGACGTGGCAGTGGATGCTCGGCCGGCCGGCGCCGGTGCCGGCGGGAGCCTTCAAGGACATGCTCGGGTAGCGCAGCAGCGCTACGAGTCCGGCCAGTCCTCTTCTGTCAGTGGTGCGACGGGATCTTCGCGGAGTCCGACTCCTGACAGGAGCGGATCCGGTCGCAGAGGGTTGCTGGCCGTCGCGGTGATAGGCCCGACCTCGGCTACCGGCTTGCCGTCTCTGCACACCCTGATGCGTTCGTTGCGCTCCTCGACCAAGCGGAGCAACTCGAAGAGCCGAGTCTTCACTTCATGGATATTCACCACCAGCACGAGCTCAGGTTCATCTCGTTCACCTTGACGGTCAACCGCGGAAGCGGAGCCACAGCCGATCGAACCTGTCAGCCGGCGAAGCGAATGGGTTAGCATTGCTCCGTGACGAACAACCTGGAGCGGTATGCCGACTTGGTGATCGGGGTGGGGCTGAATCTGCAGCCCGGACAGCGGCTGGTCATCCGCTCGCCGATCGAGGCCGTCGCGCTGACCCGGGCCTTGGCCGCGTGCGCATACGATGCCGGCTGCCCGTACGTGGACGTCTCCTACGACGACGACGAGCTGGATCTGGTGCGCTTCCGGCACGCGCCGGCCGACTCCTTCGAAGAGTTCCCCGCCTGGCGCGTGCGCGGCATGCTGGAGCGCGCCGAGCAGGGCGCCGCGTTTCTCACCGTCGCCGGCGGCAACCCCGACCTGCTGAAGGATCAGGACCCGGAGCGCGTGGCGACCGCCATGCGCGTCGCATCCGAGCAGATGCAGCCGTTCAGGCGCGACTACATCAGCACCATGCGGGTGAGCTGGTGCGTGATCGCGGCCGCGGTCGCCCCGTGGGCAGCCCGGGTCTTCCCCGAAGCGCCTGCCCACGAGGAGGTCGATCGCCTGTGGGACGCGATTTTCCAGGCGTGCCGAGTGGATCGGCCGGACCCGCGGGAGGAATGGCGGCGGCACATCGACGCGCTGGAGGCGCGGCGCGAGCACCTGAACGCGCGGGCCTACACCGCGCTCCGCTACGCCGCGCCCGGCACCGACCTCACCGTCGGCCTGCCCGAAGGCCACGTCTGGAAGGGCGCCGTCGACCGGAACGCACACGGTACGCCGTTCGTGCCCAACATCCCCACCGAGGAGGTGTTCACGATGCCGCACAGCCGGCGCGTGGACGGCACCGTATCCGCGACCAAGCCGCTGAACTACGGCGGCCGGCTGATCGAGAACTTCAGCCTGACCTTCGAGCGGGGCAGGGTTGCCGGCGTCCGGGCGGCGTCGGGAGCCGAGGTCCTGGAGAAGCTGATCGCCACCGACGAGGGCGCCGCCCGCCTGGGCGAGGTCGCCCTGGTTCCGCACCGCTCACCCATCTCCAGCCTCGGCCGGCTGTTCTACCACACGCTGTTCGACGAGAACGCCTCCAACCACGTCGCCTTGGGCCAGGCGTATGCGGTCTGCCTGAGCGGCGGGGAGGGGATGTCGGAGCAGCAACTCGCGGACGCGGGCGCCAACGCCAGCGCCACGCACGTGGACTTCATGATCGGCTCGGACCGCATGGACATCGACGGCGTGCTCGCCGACGGCTCCACCGAGCCGGTGATGCGCGGAGGCGAGTGGGCGATCCCCGGCCCTCGGACGTAACGGGCTGGGCGCTACGGCTCAATTCCGGCCGCGGACCGAAGAACGACACGAAGCCGAACCAGGGCCGGCCGTCGTCGGCGCCGGCGCGGCTCAATCGATTGACGCCCGCGGGGGTGCGCGACAGGCTCACGGTGCATGGATCCGAAACGCCCCAACATCCTGCTCATCATGAGCGACCAGCAGCGCTGGGACACGCTCGGAAGCTACGGTTGCCGTGCCATTCCCACGCCGGCCCTGGATTCGCTTGCGGCCGGCGGGGCAACGTTCGAGCGCTGCTACGTGAACGCTACCATCTGCACGCCGAGCCGCGCCTGCATGCTGACCGGCAAACCGCTGCCCGGGCACGGCGTGTACCGGCTGCACGACACGCTGCCGGACGACCAGGTGCTGCTGCCGGCGCACCTGGCGCGCCTGGGCTACCAGACCGCGCTGGTGGGCAAGCTGCACGTCTCCGGGCACGTGGTGGAGGCGGAGCGCCGCCACCCACACGACGGCTTTGAGCGCTACGAGTGGTGCAACGATCCGCGGCTCCACCTGGACTCGCCGTTCAACGCCTATGCCGCGTGGCTGCGCGAGCACCATCCGGAGTTTCTGCGCCGGCTCGAGTCAGGGCCGCAGGACCACCATCCGGCGGAGGCGCACTTCAGCACCTGGGCCGCGGAGAGCGCCATCGCCTTTCTTTCCGAGCGCGACCCGGCGCGGCCCTTCTTTCTCAACGTGAGCTTCTTCGATCCGCACTCCCCGTACTTCGACTATCCGGCCGAGGCGGGCGGCCTGGTGGACCGTTCCGCCATCGATACGGTGCGCCCGCTGACCACGGCGCACGAGCCGGTCCCGAGCGCGGTGGCGCGGGAGCGGGAGGGGTTCCGGCGCCGCTACGGCAGGCACACGGGCGGTCGCGATCTGGCCGAGGTGCGGCACGGCTACCTCGCATCGGTCGCCTTCCTCGACCGGCAGGTGGGGCGCATCCTCGCCGAGCTGGAGCGGCGCGGTCTCTCGGACGACACGCTGGTCCTGTTCGTGTCCGACCACGGCGACATGATCGGGGACTACGAGCTCATCACCAAGGGCGCCTACTTCTACGACCCCTGCACCCGGGTGCCGATGATCCTGCGCCTGCCGGAAGGCGAGCGGGCCGGCGCGCGGGTAAGCGAGCTGGTGCAGCCGCACGACCTGGCTGCCACCCTGCTGCACGCCGCCGGGCTGCCGGCTGCCGAGACCGCCGCACTGATGCCCGAATCGCAGGACCTGGCGGCACTGGCGCGCGGCGAGGTGGCCTCACCCCGCGACCATGCGCTCACGATGTACCGCAACTCCGGCTATGGCAACCGCGGCTACTGGGACCCGCCGATCTACGGCACCATGTTCCACGACGGCCGCTACAAGCTGGCGCTGTACCACGATCCCGAGGCGCGCTCGGAGCCTGCGGGCGAGTTGTACGACATGGCAGCCGATCCGACCGAAACCACCAACCTCTGGAACGACCGCGGCCACGCCGTGCGCCGCGACGGCCTGATCGCCCGGCTGCACTCGACCCTGGTGGCCAGCGAGATGCGGCATGTGGCCGGCCGCGGCGGCACGAGCTGGCCGGCCGGGAGGAGCCTGGCCGGCTGACCGGCATGCTTTCCGCCGGGCCGGTCAGCCCGTGCGCACAGGCGCCGGCGGCGGCTCGTCGACGGCGAGGTGGGCACCGCGGCGCTCCATCTCCCGCCGCACCTCCAGCGGGTCGAGGCCGGCGGCGTCGGCACCGCGCTCAGCAGCCATCGCCGCGCCGATGCCGGCCGCCTGGCCCATCATCGAGCAGGTGGTGGTGACGCGCGCTGACGACAGCGCGAGCTGGTCCGCCGACATGCAGCGGCCGGCCATCAGCAGGTTGCTGCCGTCTCGTGGCACCAGGCACCGGAAGGGGATCTGGTAGGGAGGCACGTACAGCTCGTCCTTGGGGAGGATATAGGTGCGCTTGTCGTCGTCCGGCTTGTGGCCGTCGAGGTAGAACACGCCGCGCGCCACCGCGTCGTCGAACTCGCGCCCGGCGCGCAGATCGTCGACGCGCAACTGGTACCGGCCGACGATCCGGCACCCCTCGCGGATGCCGATGATCGGCGAGCAGTGATCGAAGCGCCAGTCCTTGCCCTCCACCGCCTGGAAGTAGGACAGCACCTCCAGCATGCGGCGGCGGGCCGCGATCTCGGCGGCGGTCATGCTCTCGGTGTCGGTGGAGTCGAACATCGGCACCTTGACCTTGATCGCCCGGCCGCGCGGACCGTTGGGCCAGTTGGGGCTGGTCATCGGCAGGTCGTCGCGCTCGCGGATCGGCTTGAACCAGCCGTCGGGGAGCTGGTCGGGGACCGGCTCGCCCATCTCGCGCACGAAGAACATCAGGCTCATCGGGAGCTGGAGCTGGTCCTCGGCGCGTCCCTTCTCGACCGCGTAGCCGGCGGCCTTGGCCACCAGCCCGTCGCCGGTGCAGTCGATGAAGTGGTTGGCGCGCAGCGCCTCCGGCCCCGAGGGGCCGGCCACGATCGCCTCGGCCAGCCGGCCGTCCCGCTCGATCACGTCGACGAAACGGGTGTGCAGCAGCAGCTTGACCCCGCGCTCCAGCAGCACCTCCTGCAGGATCACCGCCAGGATCTCGTGATCCAGGACGCGAGACTGACAGCCGCCGTAGGCGAACGGCTCGTAGGGGACGATAGCGTCGAACCGCTCCAGGTGGCGCAGGATCTCGTCGAACACCTCGCCCTGACCAGCGGTCTCGCCGCAGAAGTTGGCTACCCCGCCGACCGTCATGTTGCCGCCGGTGACGCCGAAGCGTTCGACCAGCACGACCGACGCGCCGCTGCGCGCGGCGGCCGCGGCCGCGCTCACTCCCGCGATGCCGCCGCCGATCACGGCGACGTCCGCCTGGTAACGTACCGGAACGCTGCGGCTCCAGCGTATCCGTTCGCTGCTCACCGTCAAATGGCTGGGCGCTACGTGAGCGCCAAATCGGATGCGGATGGATCCGCATCGAATCTGTGGTCGAAGAGCAACTTCAATCCGTGGGCACCGAAACGAATTGGCGCTCCCGATCAGCCGCGAACGAAAGACAGGCCTTGATGTCGTCCGACCGGAGGTCTGGGAAATCGGACAGTATCTGATCCTCGGACATGCCTGATGCCAAGTATTCGAGAACATCGTAGACGGTGATGCGAAGCCCCCGAATGCAGGGCTTGCCCCCGCGCTTGCCCGGCTCGATGGTGAGGACCTCTCGATAGCCCACGGCGTCAGCGTAGCAGCCCAATGCCGAGCGCGGAAGCCCGTCGGCTCACGAGCAGCGGTTGGCGCGGGGGGCGAGGGAAGGGAGCCGGGAAAGGAGCGCGGGATCCGCGTGCGGCGCGAGGTTGATTGTCTCCCGGGGGTCGGTGCGGTGATCGTAGAACTCTTCGGCCTCGACGCGGCCGGTCGCGTCGAGCCAGCGGGTGTAGCGGTGGTCGGCGGTGCGCGTGGAGCAGGCCGTCAGACGACCGCGGCGCGCCTGCGCGAACACCGCCGGTTTTCCGGGCGCCGAAGGGTCGTCCAGGAGCGGCAGCAGGTTGTTTCCTTCCGCCCAATCGGGGACCGGGATGCCGGCAAGCTGCAGCAGGGTGGGCATGAGGTCGACGTGCTCGGTCAGGCCCGTGACCCGTTGGCCGGCCGTGCTGCCCGGAACGCGGAGCATCAGCGGCACCTGCAGGTCCGGTACCCACGTCACGCCCTTGCCCCAGTGGCGGTGCTCGCCGAGGGCGAAGCCGTGATCGGTGGTGAAGGCCACCACCGTGTCCTGCGCCATCCCGGTCTCGTCGAGGGCGGCCAGGATGCGGCCGATCTGGGCGTCGACGTAACTGACGGCGGCGTAGTGGCCGTGGCGCAGCTCCTCGGCCTGCTGCGGCGTTGGCTGCCACGCCGCGCGGGCGCCGGGCAGGTGGTCGGTCTGCTCGTAGTACTGGAACGGCTCGTTGCCCGCCACCGCCAGCTCGGCGGCGAGCGGCGCGGGCCGCGGCGTGTCGTATCCCGCTTCGGCGCCGAAGTCGGTGCCGTCGTGCAGCCGCCAGTAGCGCTCCGGCGCCAGCCAGGGCAGGTGGGTGTTGCAGAACCCGACGCCCAGGAACAGGGGCGCAGCGTCCTGATCCGCGGCGTGCGCGCGCAGCACCCGGATCGCTTCGGCGGCGACCTCGCCCGCGTAGTAGGCGCCGTCGTCCACCGGCGCGCGCTCGACCGGGCCGCCGCGCCAGCGCTTGAACTGGGTGGCGGCGTCGGGTTCCGCGGCCAGCAGAATACGGAAGCGCTCCTCCATCAGGGCGCGATTTGCGGGCGAGAGGTATCGCCGTGCCCGTTCGCGGCAGTCGAAGTCGTCCGGACACCACGCCGGCGCCTCGCCGGTGGTGGCATGCCACTGCGGCTCGCTCCAGCTCGGCGGATCGACGTCGTACTCGTGCATGACCTTGTGCAGGCTCACGGTGTGGTAACCGCCGCCGCGCAGCAGCTCCGGGATGGTGCGGATCCAGGGCAGCCGGCGGCGCAGACCGGCGTAGAATTCCGTGCCGTCGTTCTCGTGGCGCCGCACGGTGTCGGGCCGGCAGCCGGTCATCAGGCAGGTGCGCGCCGGCGCGCACAGCGGGAACTGGCAGAAGGCGTTCTCGAACAGGGTGCCGCCGGCGGCGAGCGCGTCGAGGTGCGGCGTGACGGCGCGCGGGTCGCCGTAGCAGCCGAAGCGCAGCGAGATGTCGTGCGCGATGAGGAACAGGACATTGGGCCGCGCCGCTGCGGGACGGCCGGTCACGGGACGGTCGCCGGCTGGCGCTCCTTGAGGGCGTCGATCAGGTCGGCGCTGTCGTGGTGCCAGGCGGCTTCCGCGGCCTTGCCGTGCTCCCCCGTCGCGACGATGGCATCGAGCGAGAGGCGCAGACAGCGAATGGCGTTCCCGTCGACGCAGACCAGCAGCACGCCGTCCGTCGTCGCCGCCAGCGCGCACGGGCCGGTGCCGCCGGGGACCGCCACGACGGTCTGCCGCCACGGCCCGGCGGGACCGGACGTGCCCAGTACCACGCCCTCGCCGGTCGTCCAGGCCGCCGCGTACAGGCGCGTGACCTCCAGGCTGGTACGGTCGTGCCCGGTCAGCGTCAGGGGCACGACGGCCGCTCCGGGCACCGGCGGTTCCGGCCGCGCCGGCTCCGGACGGGCGTCGCCGTTGCGGGCGGCGCCGTTGCTCCCGCCCGCGGTCTCGCCCCGGGCGCGCCACCGGAGGCCGCCGTCCGCCGACATCCAGCCGCGCGAGCCGGCGTGCAGCACGATTTCCGGCGGATCGTCGGACTCCGTCACCTCGGCGGCAAGGGCCGGCACCTGCTCGAAATTCTCGGTCCGATTGCGCCCGCCGTCGGCCACGGCGAACGCAAACTCGGCAGCGGCCTCCGCCGGCACAACGGCGCCCAGATCCACGGCCGGGTGCCACCGCTCCTCGTAGCGGCGCAACACGCTCAGCGAGCCGTCCGCGGTGTACGCGATCAGGACCTCGCCGGTGGCCAGCTCGGCGACCGCCAGGCCGGTGACGGGCGCTGCGACAGCGGGCGCTGCAACAGCGTGCCCCGCGACGCCGCCCGCCTGCTCCTCATAGCCGCGCCGTCGGCGCAGGTAGCTGTAGTACGGGGCCAGGTCGAGGCGCACCCCGGCGCGGCGCAGGCGCGCGCGCAGCTCCGTTACGTCGACCGTGTCGACCGACCGCGCGGGGGCCCCGATCGCTGCCGCGACGCCGGCGGCGAAGCCGGTCTGGGCACAGGTGCCCATCACCCGGAACGAGCTGGTCGCCAGGTGGTCGCCGCCCAGGCAGCGGCCCGGCACCAGCAGGTTCGTCGCTCCCCGCGGCCGCATGGCGCGCAGCGGGATCTGGTGCGGCGGGCACTGCACGGTGACGCCGGTGCCGGCGCGCTGCACGACCGTGGGCCAGTGGTAGTCGGTGTGGTAGGAGCCCACCGCCACGCCGTCGGGAAAGTGGCGCCCGGCCAGGATGTCGTCGGCGGTCAACTGGTAGAGCGCCTCCACCCTGCGGCCCTCGCGGATGCCGATGTGCGGCGCCACCCACGCCAGGCGGTGGTTGGGGTAACGCGCGCCGCGGAAGCCCTGCGTCTGCAGGTAGTGGACGACCCCCATCATCTGCCGCCGGCCCGCCTGCTCGGCCGCCGACAGCGACGCCCCGTCGGTGGCGTCGTGGCCGATCACCTTCATCTTCACGGTCACGTGGTGGCCGTGCGGAATGACCGTGATCATCGGCACGTCTTCGTCGTCCCGATACTCCGGGCAGCCCGGCGGCAGCACCGGCTCCACCTCCTGGCCCGAGTCGACCAGAGTGAAGTACAGGCTCATCGGCAGTTGCAGCCGGCCGGCCGACGCGTCGACCGACGGCGGGTCGCCGGGCATCAGCACCGGTCCGCCCTTCCGGAACGGCCAGCCGCCGCGCGCGACCAGGTCGGCGTCGCCGGTGGCGTCCACGGCGATCGCCGGCTCGATGCGGGTCAGGCCGCTCTTGTTGGCAAGCACCACGGCCGCCACGCGGTCGCCCTCCCGCTCGACACGACGTTCCACGTCCAGGACCTGGGTGTGCAGCAGCAGCTCCACGCCCGCCTCGGCGAGCATCTCCTGCAGCACGAACTTGAGGCTCTCGCAGTCGAAGGGGCGCCCGTCGCCGTTGGGCCGGTAGGCGGAAATGCCCCCGAACGCGCCGAGCCGGCGCACCATCTCGCGCCAGCGGTCGTTGACCATGCGGGTCTCCCCGCAGAAGGAATGGACGCCGCCCGCGGTCCCCTGACCGCCGACGAAGCCGTGCTGCTCGACCAGCAGCGCGCTCGCGCCGTGATCCGCCGCTCCGAGAGCCGCGTACACCCCCGCGACGCCTCCGCCGGCGACCAGCACGTCCACCTTACGCCGGTCATGGAGCCGCAGCGTCACGCTGTCGTCGATCGAAGCACTCACCGGATCTGCCGTTCGATTCTCCCGCCGCAAGCCCAGATCGTCAATGACGCTGGCGCAGGGGCGGCCCGGAGGGGCTACGTGCTGTAGACGACCGTATTGAGCTCGCTGTCGGCCAGCTCGCCTTCGGAGCGGCCGCCCAGAAACTCCTCCGCGTCCGCGACCCGGGACGGGTTGCTCAGCTCGTCGACGCGGGTGCCGTCCGGATAGTAGGTCACGACCATCGCCTCCCGCATCTCCTGCGACCGATTGCCGGGGGCGCCGTGAACGGTCCAGCCCAGGTGGAAGCTGCAGTCGCCGGCCATCATGCGTGGCACTTGGTGGACCGGCAGTCCCTCGCGCGCGATGAAGTCGTCGAAGAATTCCGCCGATTCGTCGCTGATGTGCGTACCGCTGAGGTTTCCGTAGCGGTGCGAGCCGACCACGAAGCGCATCGCGCCCATCTCCTCCGTGCAGTCGACCAGCGGCGTCCACAAGCCTACCGCCCGGTCGGTGGCCACCGGCCAGTAGTACTGGTCCTGATGCCAGTGCGAGTCGGTCCCGCCCGGTTGCTTGAACAAGGCCTGCTCGTGATAGATGCGCACCGCTGCCGAGCGCGTCAGTGCCGCCACGATTCGCCCGAACCGGCGGCTCAGACAGAATCGCCGCATGCCGTCGTTGTCGAAGCGCATGTTGAGGGTCTGCAGAAACGCACCCCCGGAGCCCGGCTGCATCCCGTTTGCCCGATAGCGCGCCATGGCGGTGTCGCGAATCACGGGCGCGTAGGCCGCCACCTCTTCGTCGCTCAGCACACCGGGCAACACGATGAATCCGTCCTGCCAGAACCGCGCTACGTGCTCCTCGGAGACGGCGTACTCGGAATCCAGCGGCGGCAGGTACTTCATCGAGGGCATCGCGCTGACCGGCATGAAAGGCTGAGCCGGCGCGGATGGTCCCCCGCGCAGGCGATCCTGCTGCGGGGGACCGATCGCACGCGTCGTTTTAGCGGCTGTCCTGGTAGCGCTGCTCGGCGGCGTTGTGGATTTCCTCCAGGCGCATGCCGTCCGGCTTGATCTGCGCGACCAGCTCGTCCCACTCGGCCAGGCTCATGTCGCCCAGGATCACCTTGTCGATGGCGGCGTGCACGATCGTGTTCAGATCCGCCGTCAGGTTGGTGATCTCCTCGCGCTCGTCCGCGTTGAACGGGGCCACCACCTTCGGGTCGTCCCAGTTCCCGCTCGCCTCCATCTCCAGGTACCAGTTGATCTGGTACTCGGGCCAGTTCATCCGGTACAGGCGCATGTCGATGTAGGGCGTGAAGGCGCTGTAGGCGCCGGTGCCGACCTCGTTCATGAACTTGTCGATCAGGTAGGCGCCGGTCTCGCTGGTGTACTGCTCGCGCATCTCGTCCGTGAACGTGTAGTCGTCGCCGTCGCGGACCCAGTGCACGCCCTCGAGCCCGAACGCCTTCATCTCGGCGAACTCCTGGGTGTAGGCGTAGTTGAAGAAGCGGGCGATCGCGTCCTGGTTCTCCGTCTTCTGGCCGACGGCCCACATCTGGCTCCACACCTCTTCCTCGTAGAACAGCGAGCGGCGGTTGCCGGTCGCGTTGGCCAGCACCTCGGTCGGCGCCCACCAGGCGTCCGGATTGACCGGCACGATGGCGTCGTTGGCGCGCTTGCCGTAGGTGGGGTTGTCGTAGAAGAAGAAGCTCTTGCCGGCCGCCTGCTTCTCCCGCCACTGCGTGGTGGTCAGGGTGGCGAAGTCGGGATCCAGGATGCCGTCGACGTAGGCATTGTGCAGGTACTCCAGCAGGTCGCGGTACCGCGCCTGGATCGGGCCGTACGCCCAGCGCCCGCCGTCCAGGTCGGGGTCGTAGTACATGTCGCCGCCGGTGCCGAAGGCGTAGGCGGCGTTGCGCACCAGGCTGCGTCCCCCGCCGCGGGTGGTCCACGTGTGGCTCTCGGGATACGCCGCCTTGATGGCGGAGAGCACCTCGTAGAGCTCGTCGAAGCTCTGCGGCTGCTCCAGGCCCAGGTCCTCGACCACGTCGGTGCGGATCACGCTGATGATGCCGCGGTGGAACTCGAAGTGCTTGGTGGTCGCGAACGCGTAGTAGACGCCGTCGATGGCCGTCTTCTGGACGCGCTCGTTCCCCTCCAGGATGCGCTTGTAGTTGGGCACCATGGTGTCGATCATGTCGTTCAGCGCCAGGAACACGCCGGTGTCGCCGAACTCGTTCAGGTCGTTGCGGTGCACCCTGAGGATGTCGGGCACGTCGTCGGTGGCGATGAGCGTGCGCTTCTTGGCGTTGTAGTCGCCGCCGGCGATCGCGGTCAGGTCGAAGCGGATGTTCAGCTTCTCCTCGACGGCGTCGATCACGGCCGAGTCGACGTTGATCGGGGCGGTGCCGCGGTCCGACAGGACCACCGTGAGCACGGTGGGCTCCATGGACATGGCTTCTTCGGCCGCGGGAGCGGCGAACGCGCCGCCGGCGGCCAGCAGCCCCACGGCGCAAAGGACGGTCAGTCTCTTCATCAGAGAACCTCCGGGTTGGGTTGTCCGGCCGGCAGCGGCCGGGGTCAGCCTTTCAGGCTGCCGATCATCATACCCTTCACGAAGTAGCGCTGCAGGAACGGGTAGAGCAGCAGGATCGGCACCGTCGAGACCATGATGATCGCGTACTTCACGGTGGTGTCGACGATGCGCTCGTCGTCCTGGAACTCGACCTGCATGTTGGCCACGTCGCCCTCGATCACCATGGCGCGCAGGATGAGCTGGATCGGGAACCGTTCCCGGTCGCTCAGGTAGATCAGCGCGGGGAAGAAGCTGTTCCAGTGCTGGACGGCGTAGAACAGCGTCATGGTCGCCAGGATCGGCGTGGAGATCGGCAGCACGACGCGCAGGAAGATCTGGATGTCGTTGGCGCCGTCCAGGTATGCCGAGTCGTTGAGCTCCTCGGGGATGTTCTGGAAGAAGGTGCGCATGATGATCATGTAGTAGGTGACGACGGCGGTCGGCAGCACCAGCGCCCAGATGGTGTCCAGCATGCCCAGGCTGCGCACCATCAGGTACAGGGGGATCAGGCCGCTCTTGAAGAACATGGTGGCGACCACGAAACCGGTCAGGAAGCGCCGCCCGTAGAAGAACTTCATCGCCAGCGGATAGGCGCACAGGGCGGACATGGACACGTTCACGGCGGTGCCCACGAACGTGTACCAGACGGTGTTGCGGAAGGAGCCGAGCACGTAGGGCGCTTCCAGCACGGCGCGGTACGACTCCAGGTTGAGACCGACCGGCCACCAGTTCACCTCGCCGCGGATCACGGCGTGCCCGTGCGAGAGCGACACGATGCCCACGTAGTAGAGCGGGTAGAGGGTGACGAAGGCCAGGACCAGGAGCAGCAGCGTGTTGCAGACGTCGAACACGCGGTCGGCGGGCGTGGTGGCGCGCGCGATCCCTACCACAGGCTGGTCTCCCCGAGCGAGCGGCTGATGCGGTTGGCCGACACCACGAAGGCGATTCCGATCACGGAAGTGAACAGTCCCACAGCGGTCGCGTAGGAGAAGTCGGACTCGATCAGACCGCGGCGGTAGACGTAGGTGGCGATCACGTCGGCGGTCTCGTAGGTGGCGCCCGTGTAGAGCAGGATGATCTTCTGGTAGCCGACCTCCATGATCCGCCCCAGGGCCAGGATGAACAGGATGACCACCGTCGGCAGGATGCCGGGCCAGGTCACGTGGCGGAGCTGCCGCCAGCGCCCGGCGCCGTCCAGGGAGGCGGCCTCGTAGAGCTGCGGATCGACGTTGGTCAGGGCCGCCAGGTAGATGATCGAGCCCCAGCCGACGTGCTGCCAGATGTCGCTGGCGATGTAGATGGGCCGGAACCACTCCGGCCGCACCAGGAACGCCGTGCGCTGAAAGCCCAGGAAGGCCAGGAAGTTGTTCACCACCCCGTCGGTGGAGACGAAGTTGACGATCATGCCGCAGATCACCACCAGCGAGATGAAGTGCGGCATGTACGTGATCGACTGGATGGCGCGCTTGAAGGCGACGGCGCGCACCTCGTTGAGCATCATCGCCAGGACGATCGGCGCCGGAAAGCCGACCGCCAGGCCGAGCACCTGGATCAGCACGGTGTTGCGCACCAGCGTCCAGAAGTAGGGGTCGGTCAGGTACTGCTCGAAGTGCTTGAAGCCGATGCCGGGGGCGGAGAGGATCGCGCCCAGCCCGCGGAACACCTTGATCTCCTTGAAGGCGATCAGCACCCCGTACATGGGCGCGTACTCGAACAGCACGTAGAACAGGAACGGGGCCGCGAACATCAGGTACAGGTACCGCGACCGGTGCAGCTTGCGGCGGATCGACACGGACGGCGCCGAACCGACGCCGGCGGCGGTGCTGACGCGATTGCCCATGGCTCGCCGGAGTATAGCAAGGGGCAACTGGACCCGGACCGTCCGAACACGGTCAGATAGCGGCGGAGGCGACCCGATGAGCAGTCTGACGCTACGCGACCATCTCTGGCTCTGGGGCATGAAGGTGAACGTCCTGCAGGAGCTCAAGGCGTATCCGTTCTGGGAGGAGACCTCGACGCTGACCACCCAGCAGGCGATCGAGCGGACGGGGATCCGCAACGTGCTCATCGCCGGCCACCTGCCGCTGACGAAGGAGACGATGACGCAGCTCCCGGCGGCGAAGCGCATCATCGCCAAGTGGGGATGCACGAGATGGTGGACGGCGGCTTCCGGGTCGCCTACGACCGGGCACTGAGCGCCCTGCTGCAGGCGAAGGAGCTGGCTGCGGAGGATCCGCGCATCGAGTCGTTCCTGCTCGACGACTTCTCGACCGGCACCGTCGAGGGCGGCGTGACGCCGCAGCACCTGGCGGACCTGCAGTTCGAGAACGCAGCGCGCCCGCCGCAGTTGCCGCTGATGGCCACGTTCTACGAGATGTCGCTCGACGACGAGCGCCAGCTTCCGTTGCTGCCGTACTTCGCGGGCTTCCTCAACCCGCTCTGGCACGCCGCGAACATCGACGAGCAGAAGGGCTACGCCGTGCGTCTGGGCCGCCTGACCGGCAACAAGCCGCTCCTGATGTGCATCTACGTCTACGACTTCGGCAACCAGCGGAAGCTGTCCTACGCCGGGATGCGCCGCCAGCTCGAGGTATGCGAGGAGATGATCCGCGAGCGGAGTGTCTACGGCGTCGTCATCCTGGGCACCTGCATGCTCGACCTCGACTGGGAGGCCAACAAGGCCCTGTACGACTGGCTGGACGAGCGCGGCGACGTGAAGATCGAGTGACCGCTCAGACGGGCCGGATCATCTCGTGTTCGGCAAGGTCAGGATCGTTCGGATAGGGCTGGGTGCCTCCGGTGAGCGCGAACCCCAGGGCCCGATAGAAGCCGATCGCGGAGTCGTTGTTGGACGTCACCGTCAGGCGCACATCGCGCACTCCCTTGGCGCGCGCCCAATCCCCGACGGTGTCGACCAGGTCACGGCCGACGCCGGCCCGCCGGTGCGTCGGCGCCACCCACATCGCCACCAGGTGCGCGCGCGCAGGGTCCTCGCGGTCCAGGAAGCAGCCGACCATGCCGCACGGCGCGCCGGCGTCCATCGCCAGGAACGACGCCGAGCGCTCGCCGTTCCACTCCTCGGCGCGCCGCCGCCAGTCGTCATCGGTGAGCCGGGCAGTCTGGGCGTACGTGGATCCGAACGCGGTTGGAGCATCCTGCAGCGCGCGAAGCCGTACGGCCTTGAACACGAGCGCGTTCCGCGGGGTGATCGGTTCGATCGAGACCGTGCTGCCCATTCGGGTACCATGACAGTACACGATGGAGGCGACCCGATGAGCAGTCTGACGCTACGCGACCACCTCTGGCTCTGGGGCATGCAGGTGAACCACCTGCAGGAGCTCAAGGCCCATCCGTTCTGGGAGGAAACCTCGACGCTGACCACCCAGCAGGCGATCGAGCGGACCGGGATCCGCAATGTGCTCATCGCCGGCGCCCTGCCGCTGACGAAGGAGACGATGACGCAGCTCCCGGCGGCGAAGCGGATCATCGCCAAGTGGGGGATGCACGAGAGGGTGGACGGCAGGTTCCGGGTCGTCTACGAACGGGCTTTGAGCGCCCTGCTGCAGGCCAAGGAGCTGGCCGCGGAGGACCCGCGCATCGAGTCGTTCCTGCTCGACGACTTCTCGACCGGCACCGTCGAGGGCGGCGTGACGCCGCAGCACCTGGCGGACCTGCAGTTCGAGAACGCAGCGCGCCCGCCGCAGTTGCCGCTGATGGCCACGTTCTACGAGATGTCGCTCGACGACGATCGTCAGCTTCCCCTGCTGCCGTACTTCGCGGGCTTCCTCAATCCGCTCTGGCACGCCGCGAACATCGACGAGCAGAAGGGCTACGCCGTGCGCCTGGGCCGCCTGACCGGCAACAAGCCGCTCCTGATGTGCATCTACGTCTACGACTTCGGCAACCAGCGGAAGCTGTCCTACGCCGGGATGCGCCGCCAGCTCGAGGTATGCGAGGAGATGATCCGCGAGCGGAGTGTCTACGGCGTCGTCATCCTGGGCACCTGCATGCTCGACCTCGACTGGGAGGCCAACAAGGCCCTGTACGACTGGCTGGACGAGCGCGGCGACGTGAAGATCGAGTGAACGAAACGCACATACTCTGGGACTGCTATGGCATCCCGCACATCTTTGCGCCGGATCACCGCGGGTTGTTCTACGCCTACGGCTACGCGCAGATGGAGGCGCACGGAGAACTGCTGACACGCCTCTACGCGCAGGGGCGGGGACGCGCTGCCGAGTTCTACGGCACCGCCTGGCTGGACGATGACCGCTGGGTGAGGATCAACGGCATCCCGCAGCGCGCCGCGCGCTGGGCCACTCAACAAAGCGAGGACTTCGCGCCGCTGCTTAGTGCCTTCGTCGCCGGCCTGAACGCGTCGGCGGCCTCTCAGGGCGACTCGCTCAGCACAACTGCCCGCCGCGTGGTGCCGTTCACCGTCGCGGACGTGCTCGCCCACACGATGCGCGTCATCAACTTCGAGTGGTATGCGAGCCGGCAGCGGGTGGCGTCCCGGCTGAGCGAGTCGAGCGCGGCGCCAAGCGAATCGAACGGCTGGGCGATCGGTCCGTCCAAGTCCGCGTCCGGCAACGTCATGCTGCTGAGCAATTCGCACCTCCACTGGGGCGACCGGCACACCTACTTCGAGGTACAGCTCACGGCGCCGGGAGTGACCTCCTACGGCGCGGTCTGGGTCGGTTTCCCGGTCCTGCGCCAGTGCTTCACAGAGCACCTCGGCTGGACCCAGACCACGAACCCTCCCAACCTGGCCACCCTCTACCGCCTGTCGCTGACCGGCCGCGGCTACGAGCTGGACGGAAGCACGCAGCCGTTCGCCGTGGAGCGCCAGAAGCTCAAGGTGCTGCGGGAAGACGGCAGGGTGGACTCCGAGCCGTTGACCATTCGCCGCTCCGCGCACGGCCCCGTCGTCGCGGAGGAAGGTGGCAAGGCCGTGGCGCTGCGGGTCGCCGGCACCGCCCGGCCGCGGATGCTGGAGCAATTCTGGCGCATGGGCCTGGCGCGCGACCTGGAGCAGTTCCACGCCGCCATGGCCATGCAGCAGCTCCCGCTGTTCAACACCATGTACGGCGACCGCGACGGGCACATCATGTACCTGTACAACGCCGCGTTGCCGCTGCGCGAGCCCACCGACGAGCGCTTCTGGCGCGGCCTGGTGCCGGGCAACGACTCCGCGCTGATCTGGTCGGAGGCGGTGGTGCCCTACGCGGAGCTGCCCAAGGTGATCGATCCGCCGGGCGGCTGGGTGCAGAACTGCAACGACTCGCCGTGGACCTGCACGCATCCGATGGTGCTGGACCCCGCCGACTGGACGCCGCAGATCGCCCCCGAGCCCATGCACACGCCGCGCGCCATGCGCAGCATCCGGCTGCTCTCCCAGGCGGGCAGGATCAGCCTTGCCGACCTCAAGGCGATGAAGCTCTCGACCCGCGTCGAGCTGGCCGACCACTTCGTCGATGACTTGGCCGCGGCTGCAGAGCGGTTCGGCGGCGAGCGGGCGCGGCGTGCCGCGGGGCTCCTGCGGCGCTGGGACCGAGCCACCGACAACGACAGCGTCGGCGCGCTCCTGTTCCACCACTTCCTGACCGCTGCCGGCGATGAGTTCGAGCAGATCGGCGGACACCGTGTCCCGGCGGACCCGGACCAGCCCCTGACCACGCCACGCGGTTTCGCCGCGCCCGAGCGGGCGGTGGCGGCCTTCGACGCGGCGGCGGAGGACCTGGAGCGGGAATACGGCACCCTGCAGGTGCGCTGGGGCGACGTCGTGCGTCTGCGCCGCGGGTCCCTGGACCTGCCCGGCAACGGCGCGCCCAGCCAGATGGGGGCGATCCGCGCCTCGGGACTGAGCCCGTTCACGGACGGCACGGCGCAGATCGTCAGTGGCGATACCTTCTACGCCGTCGTCGAGTTCTCGGACCCGGTCCGCGGCGAGGCCCTGCTCGGCTACGGCAACTGGTCACGTCCGGGATCGAAGCACGTCACCGACCAACTGGAACTGGCCTCGCAGAAGCGGATGCGACCGATCCTGCGCACGCGCCGCGAGATCGAAGCCGCCCTGGAGTACCGGCAGGAACTGAAGCCCGACTGACGCTGCACGGATCGGCTGCGCAGCCGGGATGCACGGCGCGTGCCAAGCGAGCCGACTGGAATCCGTGCCGCATCCGGCGCTCGGTGCTCAACTACCCCCTGCCGGGGCGGTGTCGGAGCGGTGAACCTGCGGGCCGCAGCTCAGCGCGATGGCGATCCGGGATCAAGGCGGGCGAGAAACACGGCAGCGGTGTCGCAGCTTCCCAGCCATTCACCGATCTCGGCCAGCCGTTCCGGGTCGACGATCGGCGCCAACACATCGGCCAAGCGTGCGGCGGTGTCGGCGCCGAAGCGCGCCGCCGCCATCCGGCACAGCAGTGCCCGTTGCTGGTCAACACCCTGCTCGATCCCCTGCTCGCGGCCTTCCCGAAGCCACTGCTTGGGCCACTCGGCTGCCCGTTCCACCACCGACATCCTCATCTCCTCCAGTGCGCCGGTCAAAACCGGCGAGGTGTAGTGAATGAAAGAGTCATACGTACGAAGGGTTAGCCCGAAGTTCCAGCGGCTGAAATCGAGGTCAACTCTTTTCTGTTTCGGTATTTGATGCCATTCGAACGGGGTCAAAATGTGCATGGTGTAGCCACTAATTAGGTTGACACGACCCTCGATATGTAGTATCTTCTCCTCGATGCCAAGTAGAAACGGAGCCGTCCACGTAGCCACAACCACCCGCCGCTACAAAGACAAGACCTATCATGCCCATCTCCTGCGCAGAACCTTCCGAGAAGACGGCAAGGTCAAGCACGAGACCCTCGGCAACATCTCCCACCTCCCCGCCCACGTCATCGATCTCATCCGCAGAGCCCTCAAAGGCGAGACCCTCGTCAATCCCGAAGACGCCTTCTCCTGCCTGCGCAGCCGCCCTCACGGCCATGTCGCCGCGGTCCTCGGCACCCTCAAGCAACTCGGCCTCCCTGCCCTCATCGCCCGTCCGGCCAGCCGCCTGCGCTCTCTGGTCATCGCCATGATCGTCGCCCGCGTCATCGACGCCCGCTCCAAGCTCGCCACCGCCCGCGCCATGCACCCCGAGAGCGCCGTGTCCACCCTCGGCCACCTGCTGGACTTGGACGAAGTCGACGAGAACGAGCTGTACCAGGCGATGGACTGGCTGGTGCAGCGCCAGCGCGGTATCGAGCAGCGTTTGGCCAAGCGGCATCTCAGCGACAACACGCTCGTGCTGTACGACCTGACCTCCAGCTACTTCGAGGGACACACCTGCCCGTTGGCGCAGCGCGGCCACAGCCGAGACGGCAAGAAGGGCACCGCGCAGATCGTGTTCGGACTGCTGTGCACCGCAGACGGTTGCCCGGTGGCCGTCGAGGTCTTCTCAGGCTCCACCAGCGATCCGAAGACCGTCGCCGCGCAGGTGGACAAGATCCGTGGCCGCTTCGGGCTCAAGCGGGTGGTCCTGGTCGGCGACCGCGGCATGCTCACCGGGGCGCGCATCCGCGAGGACCTGCAGGGCATCGACGGCATGCGCTGGATCACGACCCTGCGCGCGCCGACCATCCGCACGCTCATCGCCGCCGGTCAGGTGGCGCAGTCGTTGTTCGACGACCGGGATCTGGCCGAGATCAGCAGTCCTGACTTCCCGGGTGAG
The DNA here is from genome assembly GCA_965208175.1 of Spirochaetia bacterium. Taxonomy (GTDB): domain Bacteria; phylum Spirochaetota; class Spirochaetia; order SZUA-6; family Bin103; genus CATQHW01. The sequence goes on from CBDBOG010000004.1 coordinate 1,556,830, forward strand.
CGGCTGATCGTGTGCCGCAACCCGGTGTTGGCCGAGCAACGGCGGCGCAAGCGGCAGGAACTGTTGGCCGCCACCGAGCAGAAACTTGCCCCCATCGTGACGGCCACCCAGCGCGCCAAGGAGCCGTTGCGTGGCGCCGCCGCGATCGGCATGCGCGTGGGCAAGGTGATCAACCAGCACAAGGTGGCCAAGCACTTCGTCACCGTGATCAGCGAGGACTCATTCACGTTTCGGCGCGATCAGGACAAGATCGCCGAAGAGGAAGAACTCGACGGGCTGTACATCGTGCGTTCCAACGTGGAATCCGAGGTGCTCGACGCCGATCAGACGGTGCGCGCGTACAAGGACCTGTCCAAGGTCGAGCGCGCGTTCCGCAGTCTGAAGACGGTCGACATGAAGGTGCGCCCGATCTACCACCGGCGCCCCGATCGGGTACGCGCGCATGTGCTGCTGTGCATGCTGGCCTACTACGTGGAATGGCACATGCGCAGCAAGCTGGCGCCGGTGCTGTTCGACGACCACGACCCGCAGGCGGCCGCGCAGCAACGCTCCTCGGTGGTGCAGCCGGCGCAGCGCTCGCCGGCGGCGCGGGCGAAGGCGTCCAGCAAGCGCACCGCCGACGACCTGCCGGTGCACAGCTTCCGCAGCCTGATCAGCGAGTTGGGGACGCTGACGATGAACACCATGCAGGCGGCCGCAGACCGCGACACCTTTCAGCTCATGACCCAGCCGACGGCGCTCCAGCAGCGCTGCTTCGAGCTCCTTGGCGTCTCGCCTCGGATGTAGCCACGGACGGCATCTGACGTTTGCTGCTAATTACATGTATTCAAATGCCTTGCGCAACATCCTCTGTGGAACTTCGGGTTAGCGACCCACGACGGCCCCGAGTCATGCGTGGCAGCCCGCGAGGGCGAAACGAAGCGTTGACAGGGGTACGCGCGGGCTGGGTATTGAGCCGCGAAAGAGAGTCACTTCGGGGTGCCGACGCCGTTGGAGGAGGCGGAAGGCAACACCCGGGACGCCGCCAGCGCGAGGCGTCACGGGACCCTGCGCGGTCCGAGACCCCGAGCACGTGCGGAAACACCTCGCACGGGAACCGGGAGATCCCATCCTCTCCTGTGGCGGATGGCGCCGCAGGACGTGTCGGAAAGTCCAAGGACACACCCCGATGATGTACGGGGATGGGAAGTCGGACAGGTCCATAGTACCAGCGAAGCCCGCGAACAAGGACGGGGGCGGTGGACAGCGTGGCTATGGCGGACCCTACACGGGCACGAAGGTGGAAACGCCGGAGACAGCCAAGGGGACGCCTACGGTCGCGTCGGACGCCGTTGCCCCAACCGCGGAGCGGGTGGAGGGAAGGGGCCTGACCAAGGGGAATCCGCGCCAGCAAAACGCGCCCCGGACACAGCGCCGGGACGGCGCGCCCAGTGCGCTTGCGCGGATACGTCAAGCAGCGCGACAGGATAGGACGCTGCGGTTCACCGCGCTGCTGCACCACGTCTACGAACCGACGAGGCTCCGGGAGGCGTACTTCAGCCTCAAGCGGGACGCCGCACCCGGAGTGGATCGGGTGACGTGGCAGCAGTACGGCAGGGAGCTGGAGGCCAACCTCGGTGACCTGTCGGCCCGCTTGCAGCGGGGAGCGTACCGAGCGAAGGCGGTGCTCAGGGTGTTCATACCGAAGGGCGACGGGCGGCAACGGCCGCTCGGCGTGACGGCGCTGGAGGACAAGATCGTCCAGCGTGCGACTACGGAGGTGTTGAACGCGATCTACGAGACCGACTTTCTCGGGTTCAGCTACGGGTTTCGACCGGGACGCAGCGCACACGATGCGCTGGACGCCGTGTACACGGGCCTGCTGACCAGAAAGGTGAACTGGGTGCTCGACGTGGACATCCGTGGATTCTTCGATGCCATCGACCACGGGTGGCTGGTGAAGTTCGTCGAGCACCGAATCGGGGACCGGCGCGTCGTGCGGCTCATCCAGAAGTGGCTGAACGCCGGCGTGCTGCAGGACGGGACGCGGACGCGCAGTGAGCAGGGGACGCCGCAAGGAGGCAGCGCATCGCCGTTGCTGGCGAACGTCTACCTGCACTACGCGTTCGACCTGTGGGTCCAGCAGTGGCGGCGGACGCAGGCGCGCGGCGACGTGGTCGTCGTGCGCTACGCAGACGACATCGTCGCTGGATTCCAACACCGGTCGGATGCCGAGCGGTTCCGGGCGGAGCTGGCCGAACGGTTCAGCTCGTTTGCCTTGGAGGTGCACCCGGTCAAGACGCGCCTGATCGAGTTCGGGCCGTTTGCGGCCGAGAACCGCAGGCGAGGAGGGCAGGGCAAGCCGGAAACGTTCGACTTTCTCGGGTTCACGCATATCTGCGGGACGAAGAGAAGCAACGGACGGTTCACGGTGCTCAGGCAGACGATGGGTGAGCGGTTGCAGGCGAAACTGGGGCAGGTGAAAGCCGAGCTTCGGGGCCGCCTGCACGATCCGGTTCCGGAGGTGGGACGGTGGCTGCGCTCGGTGGTGGGCGGGCATCTGCGTTACTACGGAGTGCCCATGAACTCGCCGGCGCTGGCCCTGTTCCGCTATCGGGTGGCATGGCTGTGGTACCGCTCGCTGCGGCGCCGCAGTCAGAAAACCCGACTCACCTGGGAGCGCATGCAGCGCCTTGTCGCTTGCTGGCTCCCTGCGGCCCACGTGTACCATCCCTATCCCTTACGGCGGCTTGGCGTCATACCCGAGGTAGGAGCCCGGTGCGGTAGTCCCGCACGCCGGGATCTGTGGAGGGGGTGATCAGCAATGTTCATTCCTACTCCGAAGGGTCCGCACCGGCGGCACGACTGCGCCCGCCGGCGCCATCCGCTCGGCGATCTGCCGCATCCAGTCCACGAACGCGCGCTGCAACTCCGCCGCGCGTGGGTCCCGCAACCAGAGTTGCAGTGCCTCGCGCACCCGCAGCACGTCCTCGAACGACCGGCTCCGCTCCAGCGCCGCCACCGCCCGCATCAGGTTGCGACTCGGCAAATCGTCGTCCGCCACGCGCCTCAGGTCAAGCAGGAAGTAGCCCTGCGCAGGCTGATACGACGCCAGCCATGGTGCGCCCGGCGCGACCAGCCCGCTCATCCGCCACGCCGCGGTCCACGGCTCGGTGCCGTTGTACAGCACGACCGGCAGCACCGGCGGCAGCCGCCCTTCGTCGATCCCCGGCGCCTCGTTGCGCACCAGCTCCTGATAGAGCAGTCCGGTGTAGGTGTGGATGCGCAGCGCCATCCACCGATCGTCCTCGGACTGGAATTCCAGCAGGATCAGCAGATAGACCCAGCGCCCGCCGAGGCGCAGGCGCCAGACGGTGTCGCCGTGGCGCTTCCGCAACTCGTCACTGACGTACTCGGTGGAGAGCTCGTCCAACTCGGAGAAATCGGCTGCGGCCAGCAGGTCATCGGGCAGGCACGCGCGCAGCAGGTGCTCGACCATGAGTTTGGAAGCGAACAGGCGCTTGTAATTCTCGTCGTGCAGCATGGGTTGGTCCCGCACTACCGATAGCGGCCTGCCGGCGCTGGCGCTTCAACGGACCGCCGGCCGCCCGGCCGTCCCAGCCTTGACCCGCGTGCACACCACGGAGACAGTCAGGTCTGGAGGCGGCAGGCATGAAGATCACCGAGGTGACGACCAGGACGTTCCTCCATCCCACGACCAGCAGCCATGACGACCTGGGCCATCCGATTCGCGGACCTGAGCACGACGTGTTCGAGTCGCTGCTGACCATCAGCACCGACGAAGGGGCGGCGGGCTATTCCTTCGGCGCCAGTCCCAACCTGGTGGACCAGGTGATAGCGCCGATGCTGGTCGGCAACGACCCGTTCGACCGCGAGCGATTGTGGCAGCGGATGGCGATATCGCAGGGCATGATCCGCGACTTTCACCCGCAGGAACTGGCGGCCGTCGACCTGGCGCTGTGGGATCTCGCCGGACGCTATCTGGGTCAGCCGATCCACAAGCTCCTGGGAGCATACCGGGACAAGGTGCCCGCCTATGCATCAAGCTCGCTGGGCACCTTCGGCGGCGGCGCGCTGGACACGCCGGAGGCATATGCGGAGCTGGCCGCGGCGTGCGTGAAACGAGGATTCAAGGGATTCAAGCTCCACACCTGGTTTCCCTCCGGCCCGGACCAGGAGGTGGATCCGAAGCGGGACGTAGAGGCGTGCGAGGCGGTGCGAGACGCGGTCGGTCCGGACATCGACCTGATGCTCGACTGCTGGCACTTCTACAGCCGGGAGCACGCGCTGTACATCGGGCGGGAGCTCGACCGGCTGGGTTACTACTGGTTCGAGGAGCCGATGGACGAGTACAGCATGTCGTCGTACCAGTGGCTGGCCGAGCAACTGGACACTCCGATCCTCGGCCCCGAGCGAGCGCAAGGCAACCACCGCGTGCGCGCGGAGTGGATCAAGGCGGGAGCGTGCGACATCGTCCGCGTCGCGGTGGGGCACGAGGGCGGGATCACCCCGGCCATGAAGACCGTGCACCTGGCGGAGTCATTCGGCATGGCTGCCGAACCGCATGGGCCGGCCGACCAGTGCGTGCACCTCTGCGGCGCGACGGCGGCAGCGAAGTACCTGGAGGTCGGCTCCAACCCGTCGTGGGAATGGACGCCGCCGCCCTGGCTCAAGTCGGACATCACCATGATGGACGCGGACGGGTACGTACCGATGCCACGAGGGCCGGGCTCCGGCCTGGAGATCGACTTCGACTACATCGACGACCACGCAGTCGACCCGCCCGCGACGCTGCGCCTCCAGCGCCAGAAGTAGGCTGGTCGTAGTGGGATCAGATGGAGGCGCCGGCGGGGTGAACCTGTCGAAAGATCTCCTTGCCGCGCTCTCGCTCAAGCATCGCCAAACTGTGCTGGCTCTGCAGGTCGAGCCAGAAGCGAGGGCTGTTGCCAAAGTAACGGCCGAGCCGTAGCGCCGTGTCAGCGGTGATCGACCGGCGTCCGTTCAGGATGTCGGTGATGCGACCGGACGGTACACCAAGGTCAAGTGCCAATCTGTTGGCGCTCAGGCGGCGGGCTTCGAGCTCGCGCTTGAGCAATCTTCCAGGATGCGAAATCGGGTCCATACTCGTACCTCCCTAGTGGTAGTCGACGATCTCCACGTTGTGGGCATCACCCTTGCGAAACTCGAAGCAGATCCGCCACGGCCCGTTCACCGTCATCGCCCACTGATTCCTGCGTGCTCCCTTCAGCTTGTGCAGGCCGACGCTCTTGAGCGGACTCAGGTCGCGCAGCGTCTGAGCGACGTTCAGCGCGAGCAACAGATCGACTGCGCAGTCGAAGTCCAGACCTCTGAATCGGTTCGGTCGCTCACCGTGCCATATCTTCTCGCTCGCAGTATTGCGCCAGGAGCGAATCACGGCAAGAACATACTACGAGGGACGGCGAACACGGTAGCCTATCAGCGGCAGACGGACGGGCCAGAGCCGCGGTTGCTGTCGGTCCGCGGTCTGGACACGGGGCGAGCCACCGAATAGAAAGACCGCCGACATGAGCAACGGCGACCTGAACTGGATCGCGAACTACATCTGGGGCATCGCCGACGACGTCCTGCGCGACCTGTACGTGCGCGGCAAGTACCGCGACGTGATCCTGCCCATGACCGTGCTGCGCCGCCTCGACGCGGTGCTGGAAGGCAGCAAGCAGGCCGTCCTCGACATGAAGGCCGCCCTCGACGACGCCGGCGTGGTCGAGCAGGACGCCGCCCTGCGCCAAGCGGCGGGGCAGGCGTTCTACAACACCTCCCGCTTCACCCTGAGCGACCTGCGCGCCCGCGCCAACCGCCAGCAACTCACCGCCGACTTCCAGGCGTACCTCGACGGGTTCTCGCCCAGCGTGCAGGACATCCTCGACAACTTCGAGTTCCGCAACCAGATCCCGCGCCTGTCCCGCGCCGACGCCCTGGGCACCCTGATCGAGAGGCTCACCTCGTCCGACATCAACCTGAGCCCCGACCCGGTGCACCACGCCGACGGCTCGGTGAAGCATCCCGGCCTCGACAACCACGGCATGGGCACGATCTTCGAGGAGCTGGTGCGCCGCTTCAACGAGGAGAACAACGAGGAGGCAGGCGAGCACTGGACCCCGCGCGACGCGGTCCGGCTGATGGCGAAGCTGGTCTTCCTGCCCATTGCCGACCAGATCAGCTCCGGCACCTACCTGCTGTACGACGGCGCCTGCGGCACCGGCGGCATGCTGACTGTGGCCGAGGAGACGCTGCAGCAGCTCGCCCGCGAACACGGCAAGGAGGTCGCCACCCACCTGTACGGCCAAGAGATCAACGCCGAGACCTACGCCATCTGCAAGGCCGACCTGCTGCTGAAGGGCGAAGGCGAGGCCGCCGACAACATCGTGGGCGGCCCGGAGCACTCCACGCTGTCCAACGACGCCTTCCCGTCGCGCGAGTTCGACTTCATGCTCTCCAATCCGCCCTACGGCAAGAGCTGGAAGACCGACCTGGAGCGCATGGGCGGCAAGGGTGACATGCGCGATGCCCGATTCGTGATCGAGCACGCGGGCGATCCCGAGTACTCCCTGGTAACCCGCTCCAGCGACGGCCAGATGCTGTTCCTGGCCAACAAGCTCTCCAAGATGAAGCAGAGCACCTTCCTCGGCAGCCGCATCGCCGAGGTGCACAACGGCAGCTCCCTGTTTACCGGCGACGCCGGGCAAGGCGAGAGCAACATCCGTCGCTGGATCATCGAGAACGACTGGCTGGAGGCGATCGTCGCCCTGCCGCTCAACATGTTCTACAACACCGGCATCGCTACCTACGTGTGGGTGCTCACCAACCGCAAGCCGGAGCATCGCCGCGGAAAAGTGCAGTTGATCGACGCCACCGGCTGGCACCGCCCGCTGCGCAAGAACCTGGGCAAGAAGAACTGCGAGCTCGGCGAGGAGGACATCGGCCGCATCTGCGACACTTGCCTCGCGTTCGAGGAGACCGAGCAGAGCAAGATCTTCGACAACGACGCCTTCGGCTACTGGAAGGTGACGGTCGAGCGGCCCCTTCGCATTGCGGGAGCCGACCCCAACCGTGCCTACAAGGCCGCCGAGATCAAGAAGCTCAAGGAGACCGGCGAGCGCAGCGAGACCGCGCCGCCGGTCATCAGGAAGATCCACAAGCGAGGCACCGACGCCGATCCTCTGCGCGGCCGGTTCGCAGCCACCATCGACGGCAGGCCGGCCGTTGTGGAGTACGAGCCCGACACCGACCTGCGCGACACCGAGCAGATCCCGCTGCAGGAGGCTGGCGGCATCGAAGCCTTCCTGCGACGTGAGGTCCTGCCTTACGCCGCTGACGCATGGTACCGGCCGGACAGCGTCCGAACCGGTTACGAGATCAGCGTCACACGCTACTTCTACAACCCGCTGCCGATGCGCACGCTGGGAGAAATCCGTGCCGACATCTTGGTGCAGGAGAAGGAGACTGAAGGGCTATTGGACCAGATCCTCGGGGAGACCGCCCAATCGCCAATCTCGAAGCTCCGCATCTACGTCGACACCTCCGTCATTGGAGGTTGCGAGGACGAGGAGTTCCGTGAACCCTCGCGCCGGCTGATCCAGAGATTCGCTCAAGGCGAGATGACGCTCCTGCTCTCGCCGCTGGTGGTGGAGGAACTTCGAGCCGCGCCCCGGCCCGTCCGCGAGGTTCTCCTCGGCGTACCCGCCGCACATATTGAGACGCTCGAAGTCACTACGGAGGCGGATGTGCTTGCCGCTAAGTATATTGGGCGTGGGGCGCTGACTCAGCGAATGCCGCCGGACGCACTGCATATCGCCAACGCCGCAATCGCCTAAGTCGATGTTCTTGTGAGCTGGAATTTCAAGCACGTCGTGAATGTGCAGCGCATCAGGACGTTCAACGAGGTCAACCGCGAGATGGGATATGGCACACTGGACATTCGAAGCCCGAGGGAGGTAGGAATATGACGACCACGCGAGACAAGAAAGGGTTCGACTGCGTGAAGACCACGCGCGAGATTCGTGATCGCCTCAGTGTCGAGTTGGCCGGGATGTCCCCAGAAGAGCGGGTCCGGTGGCTCAATAGCAGGGATTTCTCCGACCCGCTCCTGCGCCGCCTCGTCAACCGGCTGCGGCCACAGGAAGGTCGAGACGGCGAGTCCGCTCCGGCGCGCTCGACCGAGAGAGATGATCGATGACGAATGACAAGAACGAACGACATTCGATGGTGTAAAGTCGATGAGAGAAAACCCGGATTGACTGACTATCTCAAGCGTTATCCCACGACGAAGGACTCCGGCGTCGATTGGCTGGGCGAGGTTCCCGCACACTGGGAGATCTTTCGCCTCAAGTCTTCCGTAACCAACGTACTGGAATACGCGACCGAGACTCGGAGAGAGAACGGCCCTGTCGTCGCCCTGGAGAACGTGGAGAGCTGGACGGGTCGTGTCACTCAGGCGGACTTGGGTTCGTCGTTTGACAGTCAGCTGAAGCGCTTTCAAGCTGGCGACGTCTTGTTTGGCAAGCTGCGTCCGTATCTGGCAAAAGTCGCCCGCTGTCCGATCAGTGGCCTCTGCGTCGGGGAGTTCCTCGTCCTTCGACCGCGATGCGGAGCCTACGTAGGAGCATACCTGGAACACCTTCTGCGCTCTAAGCCGCTAATAGACGCTGTCAACAGCTCGACTTTTGGGGCGAAGATGCCCCGCGCTGGCTGGCAATTCATGGGGGGATGCCAGTCGCTCGGCCGCCTCTCTCAGAGCAAGCGGCGATCGTCCGTTTCCTTAAACACGCAGACCGGCGCGTTTGGCGTTACATCCGCTCCAAGCAGAAGTTGATCGCGCTGCTTCGGAGTAGGAATGAACATTGCTGATCACCCCCTCCACAGATCCCGGCGTGCGGGACTACCGCACCGGGCTCCTACCTCGGGTATGACGCCAAGCCGCCGTAAGGGATAGGGATGGTACACGTGGGCCGCAGGGAGCCAGCAAGCGACAAGGCGCTGCATGCGCTCCCAGGTGAGTCGGGTTTTCTGACTGCGGCGCCGCAGCGAGCGGTACCACAGCCATGCCACCCGATAGCGGAACAGGGCCAGCGCCGGCGAGTTCATGGGCACTCCGTAGTAACGCAGATGCCCGCCCACCACCGAGCGCAGCCACCGTCCCACCTCCGGAACCGGATCGTGCAGGCGGCCCCGAAGCTCGGCTTTCACCTGCCCCAGTTTCGCCTGCAACCGCTCACCCATCGTCTGCCTGAGCACCGTGAACCGTCCGTTGCTTCTCTTCGTCCCGCAGATATGCGTGAACCCGAGAAAGTCGAACGTTTCCGGCTTGCCCTGCCCTCCTCGCCTGCGGTTCTCGGCCGCAAACGGCCCGAACTCGATCAGGCGCGTCTTGACCGGGTGCACCTCCAAGGCAAACGAGCTGAACCGTTCGGCCAGCTCCGCCCGGAACCGCTCGGCATCCGACCGGTGTTGGAATCCAGCGACGATGTCGTCTGCGTAGCGCACGACGACCACGTCGCCGCGCGCCTGCGTCCGCCGCCACTGCTGGACCCACAGGTCGAACGCGTAGTGCAGGTAGACGTTCGCCAGCAACGGCGATGCGCTGCCTCCTTGCGGCGTCCCCTGCTCACTGCGCGTCCGCGTCCCGTCCTGCAGCACGCCGGCGTTCAGCCACTTCTGGATGAGCCGCACGACGCGCCGGTCCCCGATTCGGTGCTCGACGAACTTCACCAGCCACCCGTGGTCGATGGCATCGAAGAATCCACGGATGTCCACGTCGAGCACCCAGTTCACCTTTCTGGTCAGCAGGCCCGTGTACACGGCGTCCAGCGCATCGTGTGCGCTGCGTCCCGGTCGAAACCCGTAGCTGAACCCGAGAAAGTCGGTCTCGTAGATCGCGTTCAACACCTCCGTAGTCGCACGCTGGACGATCTTGTCCTCCAGCGCCGTCACGCCGAGCGGCCGTTGCCGCCCGTCGCCCTTCGGTATGAACACCCTGAGCACCGCCTTCGCTCGGTACGCTCCCCGCTGCAAGCGGGCCGACAGGTCACCGAGGTTGGCCTCCAGCTCCCTGCCGTACTGCTGCCACGTCACCCGATCCACTCCGGGTGCGGCGTCCCGCTTGAGGCTGAAGTACGCCTCCCGGAGCCTCGTCGGTTCGTAGACGTGGTGCAGCAGCGCGGTGAACCGCAGCGTCCTATCCTGTCGCGCTGCTTGACGTATCCGCGCAAGCGCACTGGGCGCGCCGTCCCGGCGCTGTGTCCGGGGCGCGTTTTGCTGGCGCGGATTCCCCTTGGTCAGGCCCCTTCCCTCCACCCGCTCCGCGGTTGGGGCAACGGCGTCCGACGCGACCGTAGGCGTCCCCTTGGCTGTCTCCGGCGTTTCCACCTTCGTGCCCGTGTAGGGTCCGCCATAGCCACGCTGTCCACCGCCCCCGTCCTTGTTCGCGGGCTTCGCTGGTACTATGGACCTGTCCGACTTCCCATCCCCGTACATCATCGGGGTGTGTCCTTGGACTTTCCGACACGTCCTGCGGCGCCATCCGCCACAGGAGAGGATGGGATCTCCCGGTTCCCGTGCGAGGTGTTTCCGCACGTGCTCGGGGTCTCGGACCGCGCAGGGTCCCGTGACGCCTCGCGCTGGCGGCGTCCCGGGTGTTGCCTTCCGCCTCCTCCAACGGCGTCGGCACCCCGAAGTGACTCTCTTTCGCGGCTCAATACCCAGCCCGCGCGTACCCCTGTCAACGCTTCGTTTCGCCCTCGCGGGCTGCCACGCATGACTCGGGGCCGTCGTGGGTCGCTAACCCTTCGTACGTATGACTCTTTCATTCACTACACCTCGCCGGTTTTGACCGGCGCACTTCGGAGTAGGAATGAACATTGCTGATCACCCCCTCCACAGATCCCGGCGTGCGGGACTACCGCACCGGGCTCCTACCTCGGGTATGACGCCAAGCCGCCGTAAGGGATAGGGATGGTACACGTGGGCCGCAGGGAGCCAGCAAGCGACAAGGCGCTGCATGCGCTCCCAGGTGAGTCGGGTTTTCTGACTGCGGCGCCGCAGCGAGCGGTACCACAGCCATGCCACCCGATAGCGGAACAGGGCCAGCGCCGGCGAGTTCATGGGCACTCCGTAGTAACGCAGATGCCCGCCCACCACCGAGCGCAGCCACCGTCCCACCTCCGGAACCGGATCGTGCAGGCGGCCCCGAAGCTCGGCTTTCACCTGCCCCAGTTTCGCCTGCAACCGCTCACCCATCGTCTGCCTGAGCACCGTGAACCGTCCGTTGCTTCTCTTCGTCCCGCAGATATGCGTGAACCCGAGAAAGTCGAACGTTTCCGGCTTGCCCTGCCCTCCTCGCCTGCGGTTCTCGGCCGCAAACGGCCCGAACTCGATCAGGCGCGTCTTGACCGGGTGCACCTCCAAGGCAAACGAGCTGAACCGTTCGGCCAGCTCCGCCCGGAACCGCTCGGCATCCGACCGGTGTTGGAATCCAGCGACGATGTCGTCTGCGTAGCGCACGACGACCACGTCGCCGCGCGCCTGCGTCCGCCGCCACTGCTGGACCCACAGGTCGAACGCGTAGTGCAGGTAGACGTTCGCCAGCAACGGCGATGCGCTGCCTCCTTGCGGCGTCCCCTGCTCACTGCGCGTCCGCGTCCCGTCCTGCAGCACGCCGGCGTTCAGCCACTTCTGGATGAGCCGCACGACGCGCCGGTCCCCGATTCGGTGCTCGACGAACTTCACCAGCCACCCGTGGTCGATGGCATCGAAGAATCCACGGATGTCCACGTCGAGCACCCAGTTCACCTTTCTGGTCAGCAGGCCCGTGTACACGGCGTCCAGCGCATCGTGTGCGCTGCGTCCCGGTCGAAACCCGTAGCTGAACCCGAGAAAGTCGGTCTCGTAGATCGCGTTCAACACCTCCGTAGTCGCACGCTGGACGATCTTGTCCTCCAGCGCCGTCACGCCGAGCGGCCGTTGCCGCCCGTCGCCCTTCGGTATGAACACCCTGAGCACCGCCTTCGCTCGGTACGCTCCCCGCTGCAAGCGGGCCGACAGGTCACCGAGGTTGGCCTCCAGCTCCCTGCCGTACTGCTGCCACGTCACCCGATCCACTCCGGGTGCGGCGTCCCGCTTGAGGCTGAAGTACGCCTCCCGGAGCCTCGTCGGTTCGTAGACGTGGTGCAGCAGCGCGGTGAACCGCAGCGTCCTATCCTGTCGCGCTGCTTGACGTATCCGCGCAAGCGCACTGGGCGCGCCGTCCCGGCGCTGTGTCCGGGGCGCGTTTTGCTGGCGCGGATTCCCCTTGGTCAGGCCCCTTCCCTCCACCCGCTCCGCGGTTGGGGCAACGGCGTCCGACGCGACCGTAGGCGTCCCCTTGGCTGTCTCCGGCGTTTCCACCTTCGTGCCCGTGTAGGGTCCGCCATAGCCACGCTGTCCACCGCCCCCGTCCTTGTTCGCGGGCTTCGCTGGTACTATGGACCTGTCCGACTTCCCATCCCCGTACATCATCGGGGTGTGTCCTTGGACTTTCCGACACGTCCTGCGGCGCCATCCGCCACAGGAGAGGATGGGATCTCCCGGTTCCCGTGCGAGGTGTTTCCGCACGTGCTCGGGGTCTCGGACCGCGCAGGGTCCCGTGACGCCTCGCGCTGGCGGCGTCCCGGGTGTTGCCTTCCGCCTCCTCCAACGGCGTCGGCACCCCGAAGTGACTCTCTTTCGCGGCTCAATACCCAGCCCGCGCGTACCCCTGTCAACGCTTCGTTTCGCCCTCGCGGGCTGCCACGCATGACTCGGGGCCGTCGTGGGTCGCTAACCCTTCGTACGTATGACTCTTTCATTCACTACACCTCGCCGGTTTTGACCGGCGCACTGGAGGAACAGAAGCATGCCATCATTCACCAAGCTGTCACGGGCCAGATCGATGTACGTACCGGAGAGCCGTATCCGTCATACAAGGCGTCAGGAGTGGATTGGTTGAGCAATGTCCCGGTCCATTGGGAGGTGGTTAGAAATGGCCGTCTTTTTGTTCAGCGTAACGAGGTCGGATTCCCCGACCTTCCGATTCTAGAGGTCTCGTTGAAAACGGGTGTTCGCGTGCGCGACTTCGAAAACCCAGACCGAAAACAAGCGATGTCAGATCGCGGCAGTTACAAGCGGTCAATCAAGGGGGATATCGCATATAACATGATGCGAATGTGGCAAGGAGCCGTCGGCGTCACTCCGGTCGATGGTTTGGTAAGCCCAGCATACGTCGTTGCCAGGGCGCTGCCAGGAAACGATCCACGTTACTTCGGCTCCCTTTTTCGGACCAGTGCCTATATGGTTGAGGTTGACAAGTACTCGCGCGGCATCGTCAAGGACCGCAATCGGCTGTACTGGGAGGATTTCAAGCAGATGCCATCCCCTTGTCCGCTCCCGGATGAGCAAGCGCTTATCGCCGACGCGATAGATCACAACTCGGTGGTCATCGGGGAAGGGAAACAACACGCGCAGCGGCAAATCGACCTCGTTCGCGAATACCGTACCCGCCTCATCGGGGACGTCGTCACCGGCAAGCTCGACGTGCGATCAATAGTGACTGTACTACCTGGAGAAGAATGCCTTGGCAGCGCCGGGGAATCGGACGAAGATTCGACAGTCGAACAGGAGGTGACCGTATGACGGACTGGAGCAAGTGCGCCGCAGTGGAGAGCGTGCCCGGCAGACTCAGCGGAGCCTGGGTGTTCACCAGGACCAGAGTGCCGGTATCCGCGCTGTTCGGCAATCTCGCGGCGGGAGCCACCGTGAAGGACTTTCTCGAGTGGTTCCCGGGGGTGGAGGAGTGGCAGGTCAAAGCAGTGTTGGAACACGAGGTCAAGAGCCTGGACGCGAAAGTCAGCATTGAAAGTCCTGTTTGACCACGGGACGCCCGGACCCCTCCGCGACTACATTCCAGAACATGCCGTCGTCAGAGAAGGGTTGGGCGGAACTGAGCAACGGTGATCTGCTGGACCAAGCGGAGAGCGAAGAGTACGAGCTGTTGATCACCACCGACCAGAGTATGAGGTACCAGCAGAACCTGAGCCGCAGGTCGATGGCGATCATCGTACTACGCTCCAACAGGTGGCCCGATGTCCTGCTGCGTGTAGACGACATCCGCGCCACCTTGGAGGGGATAGAGCCGGGAGAGCTCCGGGAGGTCGAGATATAGCATGACCACAGACACCACAGAACGCGGGCTGGAACGGCTGATCTGCACGGGACTGTCGGGACATCCGTGCGATCCGCCGGCCTCGGGCACGGTGGCCGATCCGCCTGCGGGCTACGGCGGAGTGGGGTGGACCGGGGGCAACTTCCACGACTACGATCGCGAGTACGGCGTCGACTTGGTGCAGTTCGCGGCCTTCCTCCGCGACACCCAGCCGGAGGCCGCCGAGACGCTCGCGCTGTCCGAAGACGGCCCCACGCGGCGGGCGTTCCTGACTCGCCTTGCAGGGCGAGATCGCCAAGCGCGGGACCATCGACGTGCTGCGCAACGGGATCAAGCACGGAGCGCTGCATCTCGGCCTCTTCTACGGCACGCCCTCGGCTCACAACCCGGACGCGCAGGCGCGATTCGAGCAGAACCGCTTCACCGTCACCCGTCAGCTCCGCTACAGCCGGGACGATGCGCAGCGGGCGCTGGACATCGGGCTGTTCATCAACGGGCTGCCGGTGTTCACGTTCGAGCTGAAGAACAGCCTCACCAAGCAGACGGTGGGCGACGCGGTGCTGCAGTATCAGCAGGATCGCAATCCGCGCGAGAAGCTGTTCGAGTTCGGGCGCTGCATCGCGCACTTCGCCGTGGACGAGCGGGAGGTGCAGTTCTGCACCCGGCTCGCCGGCAAGGCGTCGTGGTTCCTGCCGTTCAACCGGGGCTGGAACGACGGCGCGGGCAACCCGCCCAACCCGGACGGGCTGGCGATCGACTACCTGTGGCGGGAGGTGCTGACGCGCCGGAGCCTCACCGACATCCTGGAGAACTACGCGCAGTTTGTGGAGGCGAAAGACGAGATGCGACCGCTCGGGCGATCTGCGCCGGTTCATCGAGAGCGGCAAGAAGATCATCATCTCCACGGTCCAGAAGTTCCCGTTCATCCTGGACGAGATCGGCAACGAGCAGCGCGGGCGCAGCTTCGCGATCATCATCGACGAAGCGCACTCCAGCCAGGGCGGCCGCACCAGCGCGGATGACCCAGGCGCTGTCGGAGGCGGGCGAGGCAGGCGAGGAGGAGACGTACGAGGACCGGATCAACCGCGTGATGGAGTCGCGCAAGCTGCTGCCCAACGCCAGCCACTTCGCGTTCACGGCCACGCCCAAGAACAAGACGCTGGAGATCTTCGGGACCCCGGACCCGCAGCCGGACGGGACGGTCAGGCATCACGCCTTCCACAGCTACAGCATGAAGCAGGCGATCCAGGAGCGGTTCATCCTGGACGTGGTGGCCCACTACACGCCGGTGTCCAGCTACTACAAACTCGCCAAGACGGTGGAGGACGATCCGGAGTTCGACACCCGCAAGGCGCAGAGGAAGCTGCGCCGCTTCGTGGAAGGGAGCGACCACGCGATCAACCTCAAGGCCGAGATCATGGTCGACCACTTCCACGACCAGGTCCTGGCGCAGAACAAGATCGGCGGCGCGGCGCGGGCGATGGTGGTCACCAACGGCATCGAGCGCGCCATCCAGTACTACCACGCCATCCGCGACTACTTGGCCGAACGCAAGAGCCGCTTCCAGGCGCTGGTCGCCTTCTCGGGCGAGCACGAGCTGGGCGGAGCCAAGGTGACCGAGACGTCGCTGAACCGCCTGCCCTCGTCGCAGATCGCCGAGCGGTTCCGGGAGGATCCCTACCGCTTCCTGGTGTGCGCGGACAAGTTCCAGACCGGCTACGACGAGCCGCTGCTGCACACCATGTACGTGGACAAGACGCTGTCCGGCATCAAGGCGGTGCAGACCCTGTCTCGCCTGAACCGGGCGCACCAGAAGAAGCACGACGTGTTCGTGCTCGACTTTCTCAACGACGCGGACACCATCCGCGACGCGTTCGCGGACTTCTACCGGGCGACGATCCTGGCTGACGAGACCGACCCCAACAAGCTGCACGACCTGCAGGCGGACCTGGACGGCGCCCAGGTCTATGCCGAGGAGCAGGTCGAGAAGCTCGTGCGGCGCTACCTGGGCGGGGAGGACCGCGACCGGCTCGATCCGATCCTGGACGCCTGCGTGGCGGTCTACCGGAGCGAGCTGGACGAGGACGGCCAGGTGAAGTTCAAGGGTGGCGCCAAGGCGTTCGTGCGCACCTACGCGTTCCTGTCGTCGGTGCTGCCGTACACCGACGCCGAGTGGGAGAAGCGCTCGATCTTCCTGAACTTCCTCATCCCCAAGCTGCCGGCCCCCGAGGAGGAGGACCTCTCCAAGGGCATCCTCGACGCCATCGACCTGGACAGCTACCGGGTGGAGAAGCAGGCGATGCAGCGCATCATGCTGCCGGACGAGGACGCCGAGATCGATGCTGTTCAAGCAGTTCATGGACAACGACAGCTTCAAGCGCTGGATGACCGACACGGTGTTCAGCCTGGCCTACGAGCCGGCAGCCACGCCGTGAACGAGGTGTCGCCTGGGGGGCGTACCTATCCGTCGTCGTCGGCGCGGTCGAGGACCTCTTCCGCCCACTGATTCAGACTCTTGCCGGACAGTTCAGCCGCCAGGGCAGCCTTGCGGTGCGTCTCCGGGCTGACGCGGAACATCACTCGGCCGGAGTAGGCTCTCTGAGGCTCCTTGCCGATCTTCGCGCAGGTTTCCAGGTAGTCCTCGACTGCCTCGTGGAAGGCTTGCCTCAGAGCGCCCACCGAGTCGGCATGGAAATCCACACCATCCCGAATCCCGGCGATCCGTCCCGTGAAGATTCGGTCGTCGTCGTCATATTCGATCCGGGCCGCATAGCCCTTGCAGGTCATGAACCTGCGGTCGCGGCCGCCGGGACTTCTTCCTCGATCAAATCACCGCGTTCGCTGATGACGACGGAGACGTCGTGCCTGCTCTGGAGGTTCATCCAGAACTCGGGCCCGGTGCCAAGGTACCGGCCGAGGCGCAGCGCGGTCTCTGCGGAAATCGCCCGGTCTCCGCGAAGGATTGACGTGATGCGATTCGCGGGTACGCGGATGGCGAGCGCAAGCTGATTTGCGCTCATCTCTCTCGCCCGCAGCTCCTCTCCGAGGACGATGCCGGGATGCGTTCGTACTCTAGCCACGTCTCATCTCCCTGGGACTAACCCCTATGATAGTCCTCAATCGCAACGTCGTGCGCGTCGCCGTCGGCAAACCGAAAGGTGAGCCGCCAGCGTGCATTCACCGTCATTGCCCACACCCCCTGACGCGGGCCGGACAGCGCATGGAGGCGTACCGCCTGCAACGTGCGCAGCGGCTCCAGCGACGGCGCGGCGTCAAGTGCGTCCAGGAGGATCAGAGCCCGATCGTAGTCGAGCCCTCGAAAACCTCGGCGCCGGTCATCCTCAAACAGCCGGCGGGTCCTGCCGTCTTCGAATGATCGGATCACTCCGATCAACGATAGGACGTTACGCATAATACGTCAAGCGTCCTGCTGCTTGATATGATTATCTGAAGGTCATTTGTATAGTCATATGGTAGTCACATGAGATCCATCGCCATCGCCAGGCTCAAGGCAACGCTGAGCGCCGAGCTGAGGCGGGTGCGGCAGGGGGAGTCGGTCACCGTCCTCGATCGAACGACGCCGGTCGCCGTGCTCGCTCCCGTGCCCGAAGCGGTCCGCGTGGTGCAGCCGGCCGCACGGCCGTATGCGTATCGCCGGCTGCCGCCATTGACGTCGCGTGATCCGTTGCGGCACCTGGACGAGGAGCGGGGCGAGCGGTGACAGCGTATCTGGACTCCTCGGTGCTGCTGCGTCACATCCTGCTGGGAGAGGACCCGATCCGGCAGCCGCTGGCGTTCCCCGCGGGTGGTGTCGAGCGAGCTGATCGAGATCGAGTGCCGGCGGGGTGGCCCTGTTCTCGCACGATGAGGGCATGAACCGCTGCGCCAGGAGCCTCGGCATCACCGCGGCTCTACGGTGAACACGACCGACTCGTCTCTCGGCCGGCTGCGTCTTCGGCGATCCAGCGTTGCCAGTTCTCTTCGTCCGGATCCAGGAAGCCGCAGTTGGCGCGCTCTACGAACTGGTCGTCCACGCCGAGCAGGCGCAGCAGCCGCCGGTCGCCGCGCGCCCGCGCCCTGGCGATGACCGCCTGCGACACCGGCCCCTGGTAGTTGGCGCGGTGCTTCAGCCACGAGTGGTTGAAGGTGAGGAAGAACAGGTAGCGGTGATCGGCGGATCGGTTGACCGTCCCGGAGTGCAGCATGCTGCAGTGGAACACGGCGACGTCGCCGGCGTTCGGATAGACGATCACCTCCTCCGGGTGCGGCTGCCGGGCCTGCTCGCGGGTCATGCGCAGCGCCCGCATGTGCGAGCCGGGGATGATGCGCAGCGGGCCGCTCTCGTCGGTCAGATCCTGGAGATAGGACAGCGCGTTGAACAGCAGCGGCCGATGGTACACGCCGTCCTCGGGGAAGAACGCGAACATGTCGCGGTGAAACCCCAATACGGGGCTGTCGGCCGCTTCCTCCGGCGGCGTACGCCGGTAGGTGATCGATTCGAGTTGGACGTGGGGGCCGACCACCATCTCGGCAAAGTCGAGCAGCCGCTCGTGCGCAAGCGCCCGCAGCACGAGCTGCGGCTGGTGTTCGAGCACGTCGACGAACACCGAAGGGCGGCTGCCGTCCGCGGTGGGGATGCGGTCGGCGATGTCCTCGAACGCGGCACGCATCTCCCGTACCCACGCGGCATCGAGCATGCCCGGAAAGAGGGTGAACCCGTCCCGCTTGAATTCGGCAAGATGCTCGTCGAGTGTCTTCATGATCAGCCTCCGGACGCGGTGCGAAGGTAACCGTTGCCATGGTGTGGTGGTAACCCGGCCGCTCACTCCGTCGAGGGATGGTTTGAGGCGAGGCCTCGCGGTACGTTTCGCTCATGGAACGAGGGCAGCAGGCATCCGCGACCGTCGGTCCGTCCGGGTTGCGCCTGCCGCGGATCGGCCTGGGAACCGGGCTGCACGGCGAGGTGTCGGAGCGGCAGTCGGTGGCCACCATCGAGCACGCCATGACGTGCGGCGTGCGGTTCTTCGACACGGCGCCGCTGTACGGCAACGGGCTCGCCGAACAGCGCCTCGGCATCGCCCTGCGCGGCGTGCCGCGCGACAGCTACGTGCTCAACACCAAGGTCGGCATCCTCTCCGGCGGCGTGGCCGGCGGCTTCGACTACGACTTCAGCGCGCCGGGCGTCGAGCGCTGCTTCGAGCGCAGCCTGCGCCGCCTCGGCACGGAGCGCATCGACATCCTGCACCTGCACGAGCCGGAAGGCTTCGCCGAGCAGGTGCTGAAGGAGAGCCTGCCGCTGGTGGCGGGCTGGCGCGAGCAGGGCCTGATCGGCGCGGTGAGCGCCGGCGTCAACCACTGGTCGATGGTCGAGCCGTTCGTCGAGCACCTGGACTGCGTGCTGCTGGCAGGGCGTTACACGCTGCTGGAGCAGGGCGCGCTGCCGTTCCTGGAGCGCCAGCGGCACTCAGGGCGTCCTGTCCTGGGCGCCGGCATCTTCAACAGCGGCATCCTGGCCACCGGCCCGCGCGGCGGCACGCGATACAACTACGTTCCCGCGCCGCAGGAGGTGCGGGAGCGGAGGGGCCGCCTGCAGCAGGTGTGCGAACGCCACGGGGTGGAGCTGCCGCACGCGGCGGTGCAGTTCGTGGCCGCGCAGCCGGCCATCGCCTCGTTGATCTTCGGCGCCTGCAGCCCCGCCGAGCTGGATCAGGCGCTGGCCGGCACGAGCGCAACCCCGCCGCCAGCACTCTGGGCGGAATTGCGCGCGGCAGGGCTGCTCGAACCCGGTGCTCCGGTCCCCGCGCCCAGATAGGGCTGCGCTCATGAGGACAACAGCGTTGGTGGGCAGGATCAGGGATGGACTGGTGCGCCACGGCGCGAGACAGCCCAGGAACGGCGGCGCCGACTGCTGAGCGAGATGTTTACGGACTTCGATGCACGTGGCATCGGGTTGCGAATGGAGGAGAACCTGTCCGGGTGGGCAACATCTACGCCCGGCTGCGCAACGCCTCCCGCGCATAGCCGGCCCTGCACCGGCTCACGCTCACCTCGCGTACGGATCGGCGGCGTCCCGCAGGCCGTCGCCGATGAAGTTGAAGGCCAGCACCGTGACGATGACGAACAGCACCGGCAGCAGCAGCCAGGGGTGCAGCGCGACCGTGCGCACGTTCTGGGCTTCCTGGAGCAGCACGCCCCAGCTCGTCACCGGCGGGCGCAGGCCCAGACCCAGAAAGCTCAGGGCGGTCTCCGCCAGGATCATGCCGGGGATGGCGAGGGTCACGGTGACGATGATGTGACTCATGAACGCCGGGATCAGGTGGCCGGCGATGATCCGTCCTTCGCTGGCGCCGGCGACCCTGGCCGCCATGGCGTAGTCCTCTTCCCGCAACGCCAGCAGCTTGCCGCGCACCACCCTTGCCAGTCCCGTCCAGCCGACCAGCGACAGGATCACGGTGATGCCGAAGTAGATGCGCAACGGCGGCCACTGCGCGGGCAGCGCCGCGCTCAGCGCCATCCACAGGGGTATGGTCGGAAAGGACCTCAGCATCTCGATGAACCGCTGGATGAGGTTGTCCGTCGTGCCGCCGTAGTACCCGGAGACTCCGCCGAGGATCACCCCCAACAGCAGCGAAAGGGTGACGCCGATCAGGCCGATGGACAGGGAAATCCGGGAGCCGTACACGATCCGCGAAAGCATGTCCCTGCCCAGCCGATCGGTGCCCAGCAGAAAGGCGGTCCCTCCCTCGTCCACGCCGAACAGGTGGACGTCGGTGGGAAACAGGTCCCAGAACCGGTACTCGTGTCCGCGCGTGAAGAACCTCAGGGGGAATACCGCGCTCCTGTTCTCGGAGTAGCTCTTGCGCAGCGTCTCCGGGTCGACGCTGCGCTCCAGGCCGTAGACGAACGGCCGCGTGATCCGGCCGTCGTGAAACAGGCGGATGCGCTGCGGCGGCGTATAGACATACCTCCGGTGGCGTTCGGTCAGATCATACGGGGCGATGAACTCGCAGAAGCCAGCCAGGACGTAGAGGACAAGGAGCACCGCGCCGCTGACGATCGCCAGCCGGTGCCGCCTGAACTTCCACCACATCAGACTCCATTGCGATGCGATGAAGAATCGCTCGTCGAGGGAATCGGCACCCGCGGTCCCGGACGGAGGGTCCTGGCCTCCCGGGATCGCCTGTACGTCACCCATCAGGCGTCCTCCCGTGCTCCGAACCTGATGCGCGGATCGACCAACGCCAGCAGGACGTCCGAGATGAGCGTGCCCACCACCGTCAGCCAGCTCAGAATCAGCACGAACGCCCCCGCCAGGAACATGTCCTGGCTCCGCAGCGCTCCCAGGAGCAACGGCCCCGTGGTCGGCAGGCTGAGCACCACCGACGCGATGATCGCTCCCGAGATGAGCTCGGGCAGCAGCCAGCCGACCGTGCTGACGAACGGGTTGATGGCCACGCGCACCGGGTACTTGAAGAGCAGCCTCGTTTGCGGCAGCCCCTTCGCCGTGGCGGTGATCACGTACTGCTTGCGCAACTCGTCCAGGAGGTTGCCGCGCATGATGCGGATGAGGCCGGCGGTGCCGGCGGTGCCCACTACCACCACGGGAATCCACAGGTGCTTGAGCAGGTCCAGCGCCTTCGCGAAGCTCCACGCCGCTTCCACGTACTCGGGCGAGAACAGCCCGCCCACGCTGTGGCCGAAGTAGGCCCAGGCGACGAACATCAGCACCAGGGCGAGCAGGAAATTGGGCGTCGCCAGACCGATGAAGCCGATGAACGTGAAGGAGTAGTCGAACAGCGAGTACTGGTGCGTGGCCGAGTAGATGCCGATCGGGATGGACACCACCCAGGTGAACAGCAGGGTGGCGAACGAGATGATCACGGTCAGCAGTATCCGTTCCCAGATCAGCCTGCTGACCGCCATGTTCCACTCGAAGGACTGGCCGAGATCTCCGCGCAGGATGCCCCACATCCACTTCAGGTACTGGACGAACATCGGCTGATCCAGGCCGTAGCGCTTCTTCAGCGAGGCGATCTCCGCGTCGTCGGCGATCTGGCCGGTCTCGGACAGCCGGGCGATGTGGGAGCTGAGGTAGTCGCCCGGCGGCAGTTGAATGATGATGAACGAAACGATCGAGATCAGGACCAGCGTCGGGATCATCACGAGGATGCGCCGGACGAGGAACGCTACCATCGGCTCATCTCGACGCTCGCCTCCGGACCGATGGCAGGCATCTGCCTCAGCGGAGCACGCCGAGCCTGCCGTCGCGGACCGTGACCGGCGCGGCGGCCGCCAGCAGGTCGGCCACGTCCAGGGTCGAGCGCAGACCGTGGCAAAACAGTGACTGGTCGCTGCCGTCGAACCGGTAGGGGAACTGCACGATCTCGTCGAAGGTGCGCGGCATGGATCCGCCGGATTCGATGGCGGTGAACGCACCGGGATCCCGCGCCGCGGCGAACAGGGCCACCGCCGCCGCGGCCCTTCCGGACGTCTGGATCGTGACTTGGCCGGTGCCGCCGGCGCGCAGCCACTCGGCGACGGCGGCCAGTTGCGCCACCTGCAGGCCGAGCAGCGGCCGTCCGAGCGCATGCAACAACAGGCCGTACTGGGGCTGCGGGCTCAAGCGGCCGAAGCCGAGCAGGTCGACCTGGAGGAGCGTCCGGCCGGCCGCGAATGCTCGCTCCCCGAGCGTCGTGTCCGCGCGCGCCCCCGCGCACGCGCTCGCCCCGTCACCGATCAGAATCGAGCACTCGTCAGCGCCGCTCAGCCGGGCGATGGTGGCCGGCAGCGGCCACGTGCCGTCCACCTCCAGCACCAGTTGCTCCACGAGCGCGCCGCGGGCGGGGACCCCGTGCGGCGGCTCCGCCCAGGGCAACACGGGCGCGGTGTCCGGCGGCGGCCGGTACCAGCTCTCCACGACGGAGGCGGCGGTCACCGTGGCCGGCTGCCAGCGCAACAGCGCGTCGATCGAGACGCGGTCGATCGCACGGCCGCCCGGCGCAGCGCCGACGGCCGCCTCCCGGTGGCGAAGCTCGCGCAGCCGGTCGGAGGCCATGTCCGCCCAACTGCGCCGCTCGGCCGGCAGGCCGACCTGGAGCTCGGCGAACGGAAGCGCCTCGTGCTCCCAGGGCAGGTCGGCCGAAGGGGTATCGAGCCCGAAGTGGCGGTCGAGCCACCCGTAGAGCCTGGCGCGGCTGTCGTGTCCGTAGTGGTGGCCGGGCTCCTCGCTCACGTGCAGGCCGCACCGATCGCCCGCCCCCAGCAGCTCGAACGCGGCGCGGGCGGCCCCGTAGGTGCCGGGCACGGCCTTGTGCGCCTGGAAGCAGCACGAGTCGTACGTGTTGTAGATGAACAGCGTCGGCCGCGGGGCCATCAGCGCCGACAGGACGTCGTAGTCGGCGATCGTGCACAGGTCGGCGGGGAGCTGCTCGGCATCGCCGATGTCCGCCCGGTCGCGGCGGGCGAACACGGGCATGTGCCCGGCCACCGGAACCGCGACCGTGACGCGCTCGTCGAGGGAGGAGAGGACGATGGTCTGCCACCCGCCTCCCGACAGGCCGGTCATGGCCACGCGGTTCGAGTCGGCTGCCGGCAGGCCGAGCAGCAGGTCGAGCGCGCGCTTCATGATCAGGTAGTACACGCCGGCACCGCACTGGCCGACCACGTCCAGGAGGAGTTGTGCGTTGTGATCGATGAGGTTGGTGCTCTCGCCGCGTCCGCCGAGCTCCAGGCACAGCGTCAGCAGCCCCCGCTTGGCGAGGTTGATCCTCCGCGCCTGCAGATAGACCGCCGTATGGCCCGCCGGGCCGTGGCCCACGGCGTCGAGCACGACCGGGACGGCAGCCGGCGGCCGGCGGGCATCGACGGCGGCAGGCTCGTACAGCAGCGCCGGCATCCAGACGCCGGGGTAGCCCTCGAAGCGCAGCTTGTGGATGCGGTAGTCCGGCGACGGCTCCAGGGTCGCCGTCCACTCGACGGGAACTGGCGCGTCGGCGGCGTCGGGGGGGTGCCCGCGCAGCAGCAGGGCGCGCGCGCGGCGGCGCAGGTCGTCGGCACGTTGGATCCATGCCTCGGGTTCCGGCGGGAGCCGCAGACGCGGCGCGGTCCGGGCCACGAAGTGATGAATCAGCCGGTCGGCGGTCTCCGGCCCGCGGGCACCGGCGATGGCGGTGGCCGGTAGTGGCGGGGCAGGCGAGGGGTCGCTCATGTCAGCGGGAGCCGGATGAGAACAGCGGCCCCCGCCGGTTCGACGGGGGCGCTGTCCGCGCAGGCTACTGCTTGAAGAAGAACTGCTCGATCCTGGCCAGTCCCAGGTAGTGACCGACGGACCATGCGTAGAGGGACTTCTCCGGAACGTTGCGGAAGTTGTTCTTGACCACCACCAACTGGGGGGTCTCGCCGACGACGCCGATGATCCAGACGTTTTCCTGATGGGCGTCGAGGACCTCCTGAAACAGCGCGTTCTTGCGGTCGGTGTCGGTCGTGACCTTGATCTCCTCCCAGATGTCCACGAGCCTCTGCAGCTCCGCGGGCGGCTTCTCGCCGGAGGTTCCCCTCGATGCGTAGTAGGTGCCGTACTTCGGCGCCCAATACGTGTGCTGACTGGTGGGGATGAACCAGAGAGGCTCGAAGGGGTACTGGCTCCGATCCAGCAGCCACGTGCCGACTTCGGCTTCGCCCGAATACACCCGCTCTCGGAAGAGCGACCGCTCCAGGGGCTTGTAGGCAGCCTTGACGCCTATGGCTCTCCAGTTTTCGGTGATGATCTCCATGGCGTCCAGGTCGTCGGTGACGCCCTCCGGGATATTGATGGTCAGCGCCAGCGTGTCGCCGTCCGGTCGGAGCCGGAACCCGTCGCCGTCACGCTCCGTGAGCCCCATCTCGTCGAGGAGCGCGTTGGCCCTCGCGGGGTCGTACTCTGCATAGGCGCTGGCGTATTCCTCCTTGAAGAGCGGGGAGCCGGAGATGACCGTGGCCTGCCGGGGGACTCCCTGTTCCAAGTAGACCAGCTCGTTGATCTCGTCGCGGTCAATGCTCAACGAAAGGGCCTTTCTGAAGCGGGAATCCTGGAGGACCTTGCCGAGCACCTCGTCGTTCACGTTGAGGTTGGGCATGATCCCGATGTGCGACCCCAGATCCCGTGGCCAGACCAGCACGCGGTAGTCGCCGGCCTCCCGGTTCTCCATGAACAGGGTGAAGTTGCTGACCGCCAGTCGGTTGGACTGCATGTCCGCCTCACCCGCGATGGTCTTGAAGTTGATGGTCTCGGTGTCTTCGACCAGGGTGAGCGCGACGCGGTCGATGTAGGGGAGCTGGTTGCCTGCCGGGTCGGTCTTCCAGTAGTAGGGATTCCGTTCCAGGACGACGCGAGTCGCCGGCTGAGGCGTGGTGACCACCCAGGGCTCGACGACCGGCAGGTCAGGGTTGAACTTCCGGTACCACTGGTCCTTGTTCTGGAAGAGCTGGTACCAGTGTTCGACTCCTTCTTCCTTTATGAGCTTGTCCAGATCGTCCTGGTCGGCATACGTCGGATGGAACTGCTGCAGATAGTGCTTGGGGCGAAAGGGTAGGTTGAAATAGGACAGGTACTCGGGCAGCAGCCCGTACGGCGCGGCAAAGCGGAACCTGACGGTGTAGTCGTCGATCTTCTCGATCACGACCGGTTCACCGCCCGCCGTGAGCCAGGTGGGGAAGCTGGGCGTCAGCTCCTCGTTCAGCAGCATGTCCTCGTACCAGAAGACGAAGTCGTCGGCCGTGAAGGGGTGGCCGTCCGACCACTTCATGCCCTCCCGGAGGTGGAACACGAAGGTCTTGCCGTCGTCGGTGACCTCATAACTCGTGGCGATGTTGGGCTCGATTGCCGTGGCATCGGGGTTCCAGCGCAACAGCCTGTCGTAGGCATAGATGGTCATCAGTGCCGTCTGCCCCGCCGACGAGATGAGCTTCTCCCACGTGCCGCCGTACTGGCCGATCTCCTCGACGGGCTCGATCACCAGCGGCTCGGCGGGAAGCCGTTCCTGGACAGGGGGAAGCGTCCCCTCCTGTACCATCGCGGCCAGCGCCGGCGCTTCCTGGTAGTCCTGTGCCCAGAGGCCCGGTGCCGTCAGCACCAAGCCGAGCAGTATCGCCGTGCACGACATGAGTCTCCGGTTCGTCATGGGATTCCTCCACCCGTTCGAGAGGGCGAAGTGACCGCCGGTCCGCCGCCTGCTCTCGTGTTGTGCCTGCAAGCGCAGTTGAAGCTCAGACCCTTGCACGCCCGCGCAATGGCGTCAACGAAGGGCAGCGGGAGGCTTCAGTAGACAGGGAATCCCAGGACCGTGCGCTGCTCCAGGGTCAACTCCGCGAGCTGCCGGTCGTCGAGCGCCTTGACCTCGGAGTAGTCGGGCGCGGCCGAGGTGACGCCGACCAGCCGCCTGGCGGCGTCGGACATGCGCTCGACCGCCGCGGGGGGCAGCATGCGGATGCTGTCGGTCTTGCCGCGCAGCCACGGCCGCAGGTAGTAGCCGATCACCGTCCAGCGCGGCTCGCCGCCGCGGTTGATGCCGCCCTGGTGCCAGAGCGCGGCGTCCCAGACGATCGCGGACCCGGCGCGCGCCTCGACCTGCACGGCGCCGCCGGGGTCCAGGTCCGGGTCCGGCACGGCGCACGACCGGTGCGAGCCGGGCCAGAGCAGGGTGGCGCCGTTGCGGCGGTCGAAGTCCACCAGGCACCAGACCACGTTCAGCGCCATGGGGAAGTGCGTGCCGCCGGCGAACGGCAGCACCGTGTAGTCCTCGCGGTCGACGTGCACCTGGAACCCCTTGGCGGCGTCCCGTTGCCCGGTCGGCATCGGAACGCGGATGTTGCCGTCGTACAGCAGCGCGCCGTCGCCGAGCACCGCGCGCACGATGTCCATCACGGGCGGGTTGAGGTAGAACTCGTAGAAGTGCGGGTGCTTGCCGACGATCGCGTGGGCGTTGCGCAGGTTGTCGGTCTGCGTGCCGGTGGACCGTGCCACCGGCTCCTCGGCATCGAGCAGCTCGCGGACGGCACGGCGCGTGGCGGCGGTCTCCGCTGCCGACAGAGCGTCGGGCACGATGGTGTAGCCCCGCTCGGCCAGCTCCGCGAGCCGGGCGTCGAGGCTCATCGCTCGGTCAATTCCGGAAGCCTTCGGCCTCGTAGAACCCGCGCGACTGGTCGACGGTGCGCTCGGTCTCCTTCAGGAAGCCGAGCAGGCCGTTCAGGACCTCGGACAAGTCAGGGCGGTCGGGATTGGCCGCGCCGCCCTGCAGGATCGCCTGCGTGGTCTTGGGCATGTACGTGCACAGGTAGCCGTCGTAGCCGATTCCCTTGAGGATCCTGAATATCTCCTGGTAGTCGCCGTGGCCGGTGCCGTGCTGGCAGTGGTTGGTCTCGTTGAGGTGGAAGTGCCTGATGCGCTTGCCCGCGTAGCGCAGCGCGTCCGGGATCGAGCCCTCCTCGACGTTCATGTGGTACACGTCCGGCTGCACGCCGAGGTTGTCGAACTCCAGCTCGTCGACGTAGTTGACCGCCTCGTACAGGGTGGTCAGCACTTCCGGGAGCCCCTCGTAGGTGTTCAGGGGCTCCAGCAGGATGGTGATGCCGCGCGGCGCCGCGTGCGCGCAGATCTCCCGGATCGACTGGCGGAAGTTGTCGCGCAGCACCGCCACCGGCTCGACCGGGAACGGGAGTTGCGGGACCGCCGGCTGCGCCGCGCACAGCTCCGTGTAGCTGGCGCCCAGACCCGCCGCCAGTTCGACGACGTCCTTGGCGTACTGCACGGCGCTGGCGCGCTTGGCGGGGTCGGTGCTGGCCAGGTTGCGCTCCTCGCCGGCGTGGTAGTAGCCCCAGGCGGCGAGCACCTCCGGAATCGCGAGGCCGTAGTCCGCGACCCGCGTGCGCCACTCCCGAGCGTCCACCGCCTGCGGGTTGCCGGGCAGGTCGACGCCGTCGTAACCGGCCTCCTTGGCCGCTCGGAGCACCACGTCGGGCTCCTTGAGCACGTGGTATCCGACCCACTCCAGGGTGTCGCACTGCAGGCTGTACTTGAAGGACATGTGGCGGATACTACCCGATGGCCGCGGACGGCCAAGCGGTGCCCCGGGCGGACGACGCGTTTCAGCTCCGGAAGAGCCTGAACCGGGACATGGCGGTGATGCCGCCGGCCGCGTCCAGGATGCGCAGCGTCACGGTCCGGCAACACGCCGGCCGGCCCAGGATCACGTGACGCGGCTCGCACCGGCCGTCGAACGATCCGCTCGCCGCCAGCGCGGAGCCGGCGCATCCCGCGACGTGGAGCTCGTACCGCAGGACGTTGCCGTCGAGGCGGCCGTCGGTCCGCGGCTCGTAGATGAAGCCGGCGATCTCCTCCTCGGCGCCGAGATCGAAGGCGATCTCGTGCGGGAACGGCGGGCGCTCGGCGGCGGTGAGCCAGAAGGTCCAGTTGGTGCCGTCCAGCACCGTCGCCGGAGGATGCTCCGGGTCGGACGCAGTCGCCGCGGCGACCGCGATCCGTCCGCTGTCGAGCAGGTCGCACGCCAGGAACGGCTTGGGCCGTCCGAGCGCGCCGTCGTCGCGGACGATCGCGGCGCGCACCCGCGTCGGGCCGTCCAGAGGCAGGGGATCGGTGTACACCGGGTCCGCGGCTGACGGCGTGGATCCGTCCAGGGTGAAGTGTACGCACGCTCCCGGCAGCTCGGGGTCCAGCGTCAGCGTGCGTTCGCGGTAGCGGAAGTCGATGCCGTCCGGGTAGCGCGCGCTGACCTGCAGCGCGGCAAGCCGGGGAAGATGGAGCAGGATCCGCTCCGTGAGGGACCGGTAGTCACGGGTGGACGGTGGCGACCAGCCGACCTCGGCCAGCGCGAGGGCGCGCGGCAAGAGCTGGTAGCCGGCGGTCTCGAAGGACGCGATCCGGTCGCACCACAGGTTGCCCTGCGCGCCGAGGATATTGGCATGATGCTCGCTGGCCAGGCCCTCGGGAAGCGGCTCCAGGGAGTAGGCCGTGCGCAGCGTGACGGTTCCGATCCAGCCGGCCGGCTCATTGAACCAGTTGGCGTCCTGATGGTAGTCGAGGTAGCAGCAGGTCTGCGGGGTCATCACGATCTGGTGGCCCCGTTCGGCGGCGTCCCGGATCCGGCCGCGGAGCGCCGCGTCTCCCTCCTCGCTGCGCCAGTACATCACCGCCGCGGAGGGCGCGAGCCCGCCGTCCATGATCTCGTCCCAGCCGAGCAGCCGGCGGCCGTGCCTGAGAAAGATCTCCTCGACCCGCCGGATGAAGAAGCCCTGCAGCTCCTCGACGCCGGCCAGCCCCTCGCGCCGCATCCGTTCCCGGCACTTGGGGCAGCGGGTCCAGCTCGTCTTGTCGGCCTCGTCTCCGCCGATGTGGACGAACTCGGACGGGAACAGCGCGAAGGTTTCGGACAGGATGTCCTCGATCACGGCGAACGTCCGGTCGTTGCCCGCGCAGTACACGTTGGCGCCGGCCGACGGGTCGCAGCGCAGCTCCGGCATGGCCTTCAGGATCGCTGCCGAGTGGCCGGGCATCTCGATCTCCGGCACCACGGTGATGCCGCGCGCGGCTGCGAACGCGACGATCTCCCGCACGTCGTCCTGCGAATAGGATTGCGGACTCGCAAGCTGCGGGTGCTTCCTGACCTCGAGCCGCCAGCCCTGGTCGACGAAGTGCCAATGCAGGCGATTCAGCTTGTAGCGCGCGAGCGTATCCAGGAGCGTGAACACCCTCCCGCTTGGAGAAGAAGTGCCGGGCGCTGTCCAGCAGCACCCCGCGCCAGGAGAACCGGGGCCGGTCCCGGATGCGCAGGCAGGGCAACGCCGCGGCGTCCGTGTGCAGCGGCAGCAACTGCGCGAAGCTCTGCAAGCCGTAGAACGCGCCGGTCGGGTGGGAGGCGGAGATCTCGACCGCTTCGGAGGAGACGGTCAGTTCGTACGCCTCCGCGGCGGTCCCGCTCGCTTCCTTCAGGACGATCTGACCCGAGTCCGCATGGGTGATGCGAAACGAGATCTGCGTCAGCGGCTGCGACGAGCGGACGAACAGCTCGGCCACCGCCCGGAGGTCGCTCCGGCCCGCGGGCACGGCGATCGTTACCGGGCCTGCGAGCCTGAGCGTTCCTGGGCACGCGCGCAGGGATGCGGGGACGGGGACGATGGCGTTCATGAGTCAGAAATGAAAAGGCCGTACCACCACCGTGTGATGGTACGGCCGAAACCGCAAGGTGTGCCTGGCGATACAGGCGGTTGGCGTGGGCCTACAGGCCCATCTCCTTCGCCTTGGCCGTGATCGCCGCCACGGCGTCCGCGTAGCCGTTGGCGTTCCACTCGTCGATCATCTCCTGGTACAGCTCCTCGTTGGATTTGCCGGAGTCATCGATAATGAACCGGGCCCAGGAGGCGCCGACGTCGATGGTCAGGTTCTGCTTCTCGGGAACGTCGATGGCCTGCACGGCGGGGATCGCCGGCGTGTCCTTGCCGCCCACCGAGTGGAACCACTCGATCTCGGCGATGGAGGCGTCCCGCACTGCCGCGGGAAACTTCGGATTGACGTATTGCACCAAGTCCTCGGGCCAGTTGACCAGGTAGGAGAAGCCGCCGGCAGCGCTCATGATCGGATAGAGATCGCTGGCGACCAGCAGGTTGCCGTCCGCGTCGGTCTTCAGGGGCACGATGTCGGCGCCATCCATGCGGTAGTCCTGTCCCTCGACACCGAACATGACCGTCATGGTGCCTTCCGAGCTGTACATCCAGTCGTAGAGGTCCAGGATGCGGCCCATCTTCTCGTCGTCGACGGTGCCGGCGATGTAGCTCTCCGACCAGAAGCCCGTCTCCCCGGCGCGCCCGATGGCGTGGAAGTCGTAGCCGTCGACCGGGAAGGGCCGCAGCACTTTCACGTGGTCGAAGAAGTCCCGGTCCGGATTGAACTGCTTCCAGCGCTCCACGAACCCGTTGTAGTGCACGGGCACGGACTGGAAGTTGGTCAGTCCCGCCTTGTCGGTGGCGAACAGGTCCACGGAGTCGAAGCCGCCCGTGTTCAGGATGAAGTCGGGATCCAGGCCGCCGCGCTGGTAGAGCTCACGCAGGAAGCTGAACAGCTCGAAAGCCGCTCGGGTCGTGTTGCCCAGGTGATACTCGTCGCCCACCTTGATCCACATTCCGTCGGTGTATCCGTAGCCGAACGTCTGGCTGTGGAAGGGCCAGATCGCCCGCAGGGAGAAGCCCAGGGTGTCGTCCTCGCCGTTGCCGTCCGGATCGTCGGTGACGAACCGCACGCACATCTCGATGAACTCCTCGGCGGTCTGCGGGTCGTCGATGCCGAGCTTCTCCATCCAGTCCTTGCGTACGAACAGGGTGCGGCCGCCCCACGACAGGTTCGAGGTCGCCAGCTCCGGGTGGCTGGAAGGCAGGACCTTCGCGCCGCCCCGCGGCAGTGCGTAGGTGCGGCCGTCCACATCGTATTCCCGCACGCCGGTGTTGTTGATCGTCCACTCCAGGTCGGGCCACGCCGAGAGGTCTTCCGGCAGAGCCCGGACGACACCGTCCTCGATCCACTGGAAGTACCGGCCGGTGCCGATGTGGGCCATGAAGAACACGTCGGGAAGGGTCGCCGAAGCCGCCCAGGTGTTCATCTTGGTCTCTATGTCTCCCCAGTTGTAGTCCTTGGGAGTGAGGGTTATGTTGAACCGCTCCTCGATCCAGTCGCGCATCGGATCCTCGGCTCCCTCCGGGAACGCCGCACCGATGGCGATGCTCCCCAGGGACACCTCGATGCGCTCTCCGTCCGCGAAGCCGAGTGTCGCGACCACCAGTAGCTGGACGAATACGATCGCCAGCAGCTTGATGAGTCCTCTCATCGTAGCCTCCTGCCTTATGTTTTCTTTCGGGCATGTGCCCGAATAAGGTCCAAATTCATGCCTTGATCGCACCGATCATGATGCCTCTGGCAAAGTACTTCTGCACAAAGGGATACACGAGGAGGATAGGCAAGGTCGCGATCGCGACCGTGGCCATCTGTACGGACAGCCGGTAGTAGTGCCTGCCGAACATCACCGACACCCGGTCCAGCCGGCTCGCCATCTCCTGTTCGATGACGATCTTGCGCAGCAGGAGCTGCAGCGGGTACTTGTCGGGATCCTGCAGGAAGAGCATCGGGAACCACCAATCATTCCAGAAGTTGACCGCGTAGAAGAGCGATATCGTCGCCATGATCGGGGCTGCGATGGGGATCACGATCCGGAACATGATGAGGATGTCGTTCGCCCCGTCGATCTTCGCCGACTCCTCCAGGGATTCCGGGATGGTCAGGAAGTAGTTCTTCATGAGGATGAGAAAGAACGTGTTGACGGCCAGCGGGATGATCATCACCAGGTAGCTGTCGACGAACCCGAGGTCCTGCATCACCAGGTAGAGGGGGATGAGCCCGCCCGAGAAGAACATGGTGATGATGATGTAGGTGAAGATGGCGTTGCGTCCCGGCAGGCCCTTCTTGGACAGCGCGTAGGCAGCCGAGGTGGTGACCAGCATGCTCACCGCGGTGCCGAAGATGGTCACCACCGTGCTGACCAGGAACGCCCGCGGTATCGTGTTGTCTTCAAAGATCAGCGCGTAGGAGCCCAGGTCGATGTGCTTGGGAATGAGGTAGAAGGCGCCGCCTGTGACATCCTCGTAGCGTGCGAACGAGACCACCAGCATGTAGTAGAACGGCACGATCGTGACCACCAGGATCAGCAGGAGCGCGCCGTGAATGACGGCGTCCGCCAGCTTGTCGCCGAGGCTCCGCGTGCGGGCATATTCCCGTCTTCGTTCCCGGTACGAGCCGGCAAGGGTCTGGCGATCGACGCCGAGCAATCGGTCTGACACGAGCCCGGATCTCCCTAGAACAGTCCCTGCTGGCCGAGCAGTCTGGCACCCCAGTTGGCGGCGAGCAGCAGCACGAAGTTGATGACCGACTTGAACAGGCCCACGGCGGTCGTGAAGCCGAAGTTCTTGGAGTCCCAGAACGACATTCTGAACACGTAGGTGTCGATGATGTCCGCGACCTCGTACACCGCCGGGTTCATCATGTTGAGGATCTGATCGAAGCCCGCGTTGAGGATGTTGCCCACCTGCAGGATGAGCAGGATGACGGCCGTGGTCGTGATGCCTGGCCAGGTGATGTGGAGCATGCTCTTCCAGCGGCCGGCCCCGTCGATGGTCGCCGCCTCGTAGAGCTGGGGATCGATGCCGGCGATCGCCGCCAGGAATATGATTGATCCCCAGCCGACGCTCTTCCAGATCTCCGTGCTCACCAGCAGGCCCCGGAACAGGGAGGTGTCGGTCAGAAACTGGGCCTTCGAGCCGCCGAGCTTGACGACCAACTGGTTCAGGGCGCCGTTGGTGCTGAGTATCCCGAACAGGACGCCTGCGACCAGGACCCAGGAGAGAAAGTGGGGGAAGGTATAGACGGTCTGGTACACGCGCTTGACGCTGTTGCGCTGCACTTCGTTCATCAGCAACGCCAGGATGATGGGCGCCGGGAATCCGAACAGGATGCGGTAGAAGCTGATCAGCAGCGTATTGGTGAAGGCGCGCCAGAAGTCGGGTCTTCCCCACAGCATCTCGAACCACTGCAGCCCGACCCACTTCATGTTCATGAACTGGCCGATGTAGCTGAGCAGCGGCAGGTCGCCGAGCGCGCTGGGCGTGTTGAACCGGTAGTGCTTGAACGCCAGTACGATCCCGTACATGGGGACGTAGTTGAAGACGAAGTAGAACAGGACCGCCGGCAGCAGCAGGATGTAGAAGTACTTGTAGCGCTCCAGCCGGGCGCCGAGCCCGGCGGTCGACGCCGCCTGCGTCATGCGGCCCTGGGCGGAGAGCGCTCCATCCTTCTTGGTCGTGAGCATGACCGCCACGGCACCCGATCATAGGTGCCGCTCCGCGAACGGCCATGGTACGCCAGTCACGTTGTCGCGGACGTAGTACGGGAGTACCGCTCAGGGTGTGCGGAGGACGTCCTTGGCGGCGCGTTTCGCGTGCGTGCGGTCGCCGACGCCGAGCTTGGTGTAGATGACGCTGACGTGGTTGCGGACCGTCTGCTCGGCGATGAACAGGCGTTCGGCGATCTCCCGGTTGTCGAAGTCGCGCAGCAGCAGGTGCAGGATCTCGGCCTCCCGCCGGGTCAGGCGCTCGAACTTCGACTGGATGAAGTTGAGCTCCCCCTGGTACTGCGCGGCGTCGCGCCTGCCCATCTGCACGCCTTCCTGGGCGCGCCGCACCAGCTTGTAGCCCACCGCCGGCGACACGAAGAAGTCGCCGGCGTGCACGGCCCGGATCGCGGTCACGAGCTGGTCGGGCTTGACGTTCTTGAGAACGTAGCCGATCGCGCCGGCGTCCAGCGCGCTGAACACGTAGTCGTCGTCGTCGAACGTGGTGAGGACCAGGATCTTGATCTCCGGGTGCTCCCGGTGAATGGTCCGCGTGGCCTCCGTGCCGTCCATCACCGGCATGCGGACGTCCATCAGGATGACGTCCGGGCGGAGGCGCTCCGCCATGCGGACCGCCTGGCTGCCGTTCTCGGCGATCCCGGCGACCGTGATCCCGTCCTTTCCGTAGGTGCGCAGGATGATCTCTATGCCGTGCGCGAACAGCTTCTGGTCATCGGCGATCAGAACCTTGATCCGTTCCAATGATCCCTCCTGTCGCGTACGGAATCGTGCCCGAGAGCTGGAACCCGTCCGGGACGTTGCGGGCCCTGATCGCGCCGCCGAGCTCGGCGAAGCGTTCGCGCATTCCGGAACATGCCGATGCCGTCCTTGACCGTTCCGTCCGACGGCGTCCCGCTGCCGTTGTCCCACACGCTGACCCGGACATCCTCGCTTGCCTGCCACAGGGTAATCCGTACGCGAGAAGCGTTGCCGTGCCGGAACGCGTTGGTCAGACCCTCCTGCACCAGGCGGAACAGCACCGAATCGATGCGCGGCCCCAGCGTCGGCGGCAGATTGCCGACGTGCAACTCCACGGACAGCCCCATCGCATCCTGGAACGCCCGCGTGAGCTGGAAAATGGCGTCGATCCCCTTGCGCTCGAACTGCTCGACGGAGCGCAACAGGTGCAGGATCTGCCGCGTGTCGTTCAGCGCCAGCTCGCTCTGCGCGCGCACGTCGTCCAGCAGGGAGTCGAGCGATTCCGGCGCCTCGCGGCCGCGCGCCTTGGCCGCGTCCATCATGACGATGACGTTGGTCAGCGCGTAGCCGACGGTGTCGTGCAGCTCGCGGGTGATCCGGCTGCGCTCCTCGGCGGCGCTCTCCGACTTGACCGTCCCGGCGTATGCCTGGAACTCCCGGTTCGCGCGGGCCAGGCGCCCGATCGTGGAGTCCAGGCTGCGCACGCGCGCGGTGAGCTCGACCGCCCGCTCGCGGTGGAACGCCGCAACCCAGCCGAGCCCGGCGGGCAGCCCGGTGACCAGCGCGAACGTCGCCAGATAGTGCGCGGGCGCGGGCGGTCCGGCCGGTGCCCGCGCGGCCAGGAGGGCCAGGGCCGCGGCGAAGAAGGCGCCGGCCAGCGCCATGCCGACCCGGTCATCGTCGTAGAGCGCCGGCTCGATCAGCAGCGGCGCGACGAGCAGCGCCGCCACGAACACCGGCGGTCCGTCCAGCAACGCGACCGCGATCAGCACCGCGGCGGCGCGCGCGACGTTGGCGGCCCGGACCCGCACGGCGCGGCGCATCGCGAACATGGCCACCGCCAGCCCCGCCGATGCGGCGAGCGGCAGGTAGAGCTGGAGGCGTGCAGCCTCGGCCACACCGCCCGTGGCGACCCAGGAGACGCACACGGCGTGTGCCGCGAGGGTGGTGAGCAGCAGCGCGAAGGAGAGCCGCCTCCCGGTCACGGACTCGCTCAGGAGCTGCCAGCCGTGCTGCAGCCACCGAGCGGGAAACCCCGTCATCCGGACGTACGTTACAGCAGAAGACCGTGCGGACACCTGAGCTGCCGGCTCCGTGTAGCGCCTGCCGGAGGGAGTACAGGTCAAGGTGCCCGCGGCACGCTCCGAAGTCTCATCGGCCGAGCCGGTCTGACGGTCGACGAGTTCCTCGATGCGGTGACGGGACGGTAGTGTCTGCCCCGATGGTCGCGGCTGCGGTCAGCCGGCCGCGGCGCGCGAGCTGCGGAGTCTGGTCGGTCCAGGCGTGGAAGGCGCGGTAGAAGGAGCGGGTGTCTTCGTAGCCCAGGAGGAAAGAGATCTCCCCGGCCGACAGGTCCGACTCGGAGACGTAGTGGAGCGCCAGCGACCTCCGGGTGGCGTTCAGGATCCGCCGAAACGTGGTTCCTTCAGCGCTGAGTCGCCGCTGCAGCGTCCGGGTGCTCATCGCCAGGTCACGGGCAACCGCACCCATCGACCCGGCGCCCGCGGGGAGCAGCTCCAGCAGCGATGCCCGGACCCGCTCTTCGTGCGATGTGCCAGCCGCCGTTTCGGACAACCGCCGGCGCAGCTCGGGTTCGAAGAATTCCCACATTCGATCATTCGCGGTCAGGAAGGGACGGGTCGCGTCCTGCGCCGAGAAGGCAACCGTCCAGGCAGGACCGTTCGTCACCGCCACTCCGAGGTAGTCGCGGTAGGCGTCGGCGTCCTCCGGGGGATCGGGCGACGTCACGCGGAGCGGACGGATCGGTGCGCGCGTGCAGAGCCGGGCAAGGGTCACCCAGAACACCAGCTCGGCTGTGGATAGCGACCGAGGCGGCTGCACATCCGGAGGCCAGACGATCTGGAGACCCGTCTCGGTCTCGGACTGAGCCACCGACAGCCGCATCGGGCCGATCAGTTTCTTGTGCTGCGCGAGCCGCCGTGCAGCGACGTTCAGGTTCGGGCTGCAGGTGGCCGCGAACAGCGGTGGCTCGAACGTCTCGAACGAGATCGCCCGTCCGATCGCCAACGGGAGCAGGGGATCGCCCGACTCGGCCTCGAGCCCCGCCCACAGCGCAAAGCACTCGTCGATCGTGATCGTCTTCCGGCCGCTGGTGAACAGATCACGACGCAGCCCGGCCCGCCGCAACACGTTCTCGGCGCTGATCCCGGCATCGTTCATCAAGAGCGCCCAGCCCGGGCTCAGTGCGAACTCGGCCTGCGAGTTCATGGCTCATGGCCCCGGATGTCCGCGGACTCTCAGCCTGCGAACCGGCGCATGATCCGGTCATACATCCGGTCGGTGGTCCAGCGGCGGAGGAACAGGAACGTGCCCGCACCTTGACCGGTGACGTACCTGGTCCTGGGGCGCGGCGCCTTGAGCGCGCGCGAGATGGTGTCGGCTATCACCGAGGGCGGCGAGCCCATGGGTCTGGACCTCCCCTCGATCCCGTTCATCATCTTCAGGACTCGCTCGCCGTACGCACCGCCGGCCGATCGTTCCTTCAGCGGGCCGAACGCGACATCACCAAACTCCGTCTGGACGCCGCCCGGCTCGACGACGACAACGTCGATTCCGAACGGCGCCACCTCATGGCGCAGGCAATCGGACCAACCCTCGAGGGCATGCTTGGTAGCGTGATACCACGCCCCGAACGGGAACCAGATCTTGCCGCCCATCGACGAGATGTTGACGACCGTCCCGGCACCCTTCTCCCGCATGTGGGGCAGCGCCAATTGCGTGAGCCGGGCCAGCCCGAACAGGTTCACCTCGAATTGATACCGGGCATCTTCCAGCGGGATGTCCTCGACCGCCCCCCAGAGAGCGAAGCCTGCATTGTTCACCAGGATGTCGATGCCGCCCTGCTCGGCCTCGACCTGCTTCACGGCGCGCCGGACATCCTCTTCCCTGGCGACGTCCATCTGCACCGCGGTCGCCCCGCGTTCCACGAGAGCGTGCATCTTCTCGAGCCGACGCGCGGCCACATAGACCGTATAGCCGTCCTCGACGAGCTTCCGGGCCGTCGCTTCACCGATGCCTGACGACGCGCCGGTAACCAGTACGATCTTCATCAAGACTCTCCTTTTCTCCTCTGTGGTCGGAACATACGGACCACACACGTCCCGGTCACTGGCGGATGGAGCCATCGCAGAGACAGAACGCGCCAATCCTGATCTGTTGCCGTTCCGCGAGGCGCGGTGGACAATGGGGGCATGGCAATGCCGATCCCGGTGCTCGACGTGATGACCGATGACCTGGAGCCGTGGCCGATGGCTGCCGAGCAGGTTCTGAGCGGCCGGCCGAGGATGGCGTCGCGGGACCTCTACCGCGCGCCCGATGACAGCACGTGGATCGCCGTGTGGACCAGCACGGTCGGCTCGTTCTGGTCCCGGTATGCCGGCGACGAGGCGATCTACCTGATCGCCGGGCGCGCGCGCATCACCGACCAGGACGGCCGCAGCGCCACCTACCGCGCCGGGCAGGCGATCCTGATCCGCGCCGGCAGCCGCTGCACGTGGGAGATCGAGGAGCCGGTGCGCATGCTGTTCCACTATCGGGCAGGGGACGACGCCGGCGAGGTGCGGTCGTGAGCCGCGGCACCGAGATCGTCGACCGCCTGAAGGGGCCGGTGGTCCCGGTCAACATCTGCTTCGCTGACGACCACTCGGTCGACTACGAGGCGATGCGCCGCTACGTCGACTGGCTGTGCGAGCAGCGGGTGCCCGTCGTCCTGCTGACCTACGGCAGCAGCGAGTTCTCGGTCCTGTCCTCGGAGGAGATCTGGAAGCTCACCGAGCTGTTCGCGCGCACCGTGGACGGCCGCGCGCTGTTCGTGACCTCCACCGGTTACTGGAGCATCGACGAGTGCCGGAAGTTCCTGCGTCACGCCGACGCGGTCGGCGCCGACGCGGTCAAGGTGCAGATCAACCCGTGGCTGGGCCAGGAGCGTGAGGTGCTGGTCGGCTACTTCGACGCCATCCGCGGCGCCGCCGGCATCCCGGTGCTGGTGTGGGGCGCGTGGCCCGACCCGTATCCGATCGCGACCGTGCGCGAGCTCGCGGCACGCGACGAGGTGGTGGGGATCAAGAACGACGGCGATCCGTTCTACGCGTACTACGACCTGCTGCGTGCGACCGCCGACGAGAGCTTCGCGGTGATCTCGGGCGGCCAGATGCGCAACTTCATGCTGGGCTATCCGCTGGGCGGCGCCGCCTACCTGTGCACGGTGGCGCCGTTCCGCCCCGACCTGGCGTTGCGGTTCTACGGGCACCTGCAGGCCGGCGAGATGGACGCGGCCTGGGCGATGGTGGAGCGGTACGAGGACCGCTGGCTGCAGTTGGCCATCAAGCACGGCTGGCTGGAGAGCGTGAAGGTGGCGATGGAGCTGCACGGCCTGGTGCCGAATGCCCGGCTGGGCCGTCCGCGCCCGTCGCTGGAGGGCGCGGCGCGCGAGGCCGTACAGGCGACGGTGAGGGAGGTCTTCGGAGCCCCGGACGCGTGACGGCCCGTCAGGTCTGCCGA
The DNA here is from genome assembly GCA_965208175.1 of Spirochaetia bacterium. GTDB lineage: Bacteria > Spirochaetota > Spirochaetia > SZUA-6 > Bin103 > CATQHW01. The sequence continues at coordinate 1,596,463 of CBDBOG010000004.1, forward strand.
GGAGGTAGAGAGCGATGGCCGGCGACGATATGACCAGAGCCGTCCACTACCAGATGGCAGATCCCGGTACCAGGTGGATCAAGGATGCCGATGTCGCGGTCGACTCGAATGGTCCGCTCGACGCGGAGCGGGTCCTTACCCCGAACGTGATAAAGGTGGGCCGGGGATACCGGATGTACTATCACGGCTTTGGACCGGAACGCCCGAATCCCGACTCGAAAGGGTACATTTTGAGCTCTTTTTCCACCGACGCCGAGCACTGGCAGAAGGAGCCGGGGGTGCGGTTGGATGCCGGCGGTGACGGGGCGGCGCACTATATCTGGAGTCCCGAGGTGATCCCCTTGCCGGACGGCGGCTATCGGATGTATGTCGAGGGGCGGACCGAGCAGCCGGGAGGTGCCGTGCGCAGCGCCATCGTCAGCGCTCTCTCGGATGACGGACTCGTCTGGGAACGCGAACAAGGCGTTCGTCTGGGCGGCGAGCACACCTCGTATGGCGCCCCGAGATGCCTGTATCTCGACCCGGGCCGAGACGGCCGACCATCCCGCTACCGCCTCTATGCCAGCGCTTCGCCCTTTCCCGATGCCGCCCCGCCGCCAGGGGCTTTCAACGGGCACAATATCGTCAGTGCGGTGTCCGATGACGGCCTGCACTTCGAGTTGGAGCCGGGCGTCCGAGTCGCGCAGGAAAGCGAGCTGGAGTCATCTTCCCTCTATGCGCCGGAAGTATTGCGTCTGAGCCACGGCGGATACCGGATGTATTACGCCGGATGGGTGGCAGCCCCGGAGATTCCGGCGGGATCGAAATTTCACGGCAGAATCTTCAGCGCCTTTTCCCGCGACGGGATCGATTGGCGCAAGGACCCGGGCATCTGCCTCGACAACGGGGGGCGATGGGACACCGCCAAGGCGTCCGAGCCCTGCGTGATCGACCTGGCCGATGGCCGCTTCCGCCTGTTCTACGAAGCCTGTGATCTGAAGGGCCGCTGGCGCATCGCCAGCGCGACTTCTGCTCACCCGCAGCCTAGCCGAGTCGCTCCCTGAGCGTGCGGTAGAAGCGCCTGGCGACGTCCGGCCGCGCCTCCGCCACGTTGGCCAGATCGTCGGGATCTTCCTCCAGGTCGTAGAGCTCGGGCAGGTCGTTGTCGTTGAAGACGAACTTCCACCGTTCGTCCCGAGCCATCCTCCCGAAGTAGTACTCGCTCACCACCGAGTCGCGGTGTCCGGCACGGCTGCCCGAGAGGACCGGCACCAGGCTCACCGCATCGACCGGATCGGCGAACGCCGTGCCGGCCAGCTCCAGGAAGGTGGGCGCCACGTCGTGCAGCTCGACCAGGGCGTCGCTCACCAGCCCGCTCGTCACGTGGGGTCCGTGCATCACCAGCGGCACCCGCACCGCCTGCTCGTAGAAGCAGCTCTTCATGAAGTAGCCGCGGTCCCCGAGCAACTCGCCGTGGTCGGAGGTGAAGACGATGAGGGTGTCGTCGAGCCGGCCGTGGGATCGCAGCAGCGCGACGAACCGGCCAAGCCAGTCATCGAGCAGCTCGATGGTGGCCGAGTACTGCCGCCGCACCCTGGCCACCTCCTCGGCGGGAGTCCGCCCCTCGCCCTCGAAGCGGCGTTGCTGCCAGCTCGGCTTGCCGGCCAGGTCATCCACGATGGCAGGGGGCATCCGGCGCGTGCGGTAGCGCTCGCCGTACTCGCGCGGCGGGTGGAAGGGGGTGTGCGGGCTCGGAAAGTTCACCTGTAGGTGCCAGGGCGTGTCCCGAGCCAAGTACTCCTCGAGCATCGCGACGGCGGAGCGACCCACGAAGCTGTCGAGACCGTGCTCGGTGGGGAGCACCGAGTCGTCGTAGAACGCCGGCGGCACGATGCCGTCTTTCCAGAGCGCCCACCGCTCGCCGCTCTCCATCCACTGGCGGAGCTCGCCTTCGACGGCGCCGCTCGCCCACCGGCGGCCGTGCTCGCACAGCGCCTCCAGCAGTCCCAGGCCGTCGAGGTAGCGGGAATAGGGGCCAAGCTCGCCGCTCGCGCGCTGGCGCTCGATCTCCGCATCGCTCCAGGCCGGGGTCTTGGCGCTCTCGATCGGCCGGGGATCGGTGAAGCCTGCCGCGTGCAGCCGCGCCAACGGGTCGTCGATCGGCTGGCGGCTGAAGCCGCCCCGGAACAGGTCGATCTTGCCGGTGAAACCGACGCGGTAGCCGAGGGCACGCAGGCGCTGATAGTAGGTGGAGGCGGTGAGGGGCAGCCGGCTCCAGTTGTTGATGGCTCCCGACCGGCGCGCCAGGTTGCCGGTGGCAAGGCTGATGAGGGAGGGGCCGCACACCGGAGCGGTGCAGTAGGCGCGGGCGAAGCGGGCACCCCCGGCCGCCAGGGCGTCCAGGTTGGGGGTGTCGACCACGCCGGGCCGTTCGTATCCCGTCCAATCGGCTCGCTGTTGATCCGTGACGATCAGCAGGAAGTTGGGGAGGGAAGGAGTCACGTGGGTGATTCTGCCGGACTGCCGATGGAACGGGCAATGCGGGATTCGAACCCACGACCTCTGGCTCCGGAGGCCAGCGCTCTATCCAGCTGAGCTAATTGCCCTCGTCTCGCAGAGTACCACAGGTGCTCCGGACCTCCAACAGTAACTGCGTGTCACTGCCGACGCACCGCGGTTCCGTCAGGACCCGTTGCCGGCCAGAGATTGACGGTAGAGCAGCGGTACCTCGTACCGCGCAAGACCCGATCGTCGTTGATTCGCCCGTGCGCGGTCATCGACGGACTCGGGATCGACGATCGATCGCAGCTCCTCGGTCAGTTCGGCACGGACTCCCGCGTATGCCGAGGACGCGGCCACATCCGTCATCTCATCGGGATCGGCGCCGAGATCGAACAACTCCGGCTCATGGCCGACGTAGTAATTGAGCTTGTGATCGCCCTTGCGCAGCATGTAGCCGGCGCGCTCCATCCCCCAGGCGTGGTACTCGCTGAAAACCGGACGATCGCGAAACGCCGACGCCCGGCTGCCGGCACGCGCTGCCAGCGGCATGAGGCTCGTGCCCGGCAGCGACGGGTCGGGCTCCTGCTCGCTGATCTCGAGAAACGTGGGCAGCACGTCCACGAGGCTGACGGGTGCGGACACGACTTCGCCCGCAGCCACGCCGGGGCCGCACATCAAGAGCGGGACTCGTACGGCGTGCTCGTAGAAGCAGTGCTTCTGCCACATGCCGTGTGCGCCGCCGTTCTCGCCGTGGTCGCTGGTGTAGAGCACGATGGTGTCGTCGATCGCCTCGGCCGCCCGGTGGACGGCGCCGATGAGCTCGTCGGTGAAGGTGACCAGTCCGTAGTAGGCCGCCAGCGCGGTACGCACGGTTTCCTCCGGGAGTGGCCGTTCGTTGCAGAGTAACTATTCAGGCGTAGTGGCAGCCCATGGGTCAGCGTAACCACGACCTGAAGATTGTAAGTTGTCTCGGGCGCTGTACGTGTTCGGCATTGCTGGTCTATTCTCGCGGTCGGGAGGGGCGTAATGGACGCGAGCTTCAAGCTCACGCGCCAAGAGATAGGTGCGGCCTACGATGCTGGCCGAGACGCGGTCATCGCGTTGATCGAGGCTCTCATCGAGCGTTACGAGCAGCGGATCACGGCGCTGGAGCAGGAACTCCAGGAACTGAAGAAGGACAGCCACGACAGCGGCAAACCGCCGTCGCGAGACAGCTTCGAACGCAAGCAACACAGCCGCACGGCCTCTCGCCGGCAGCGAACCGGAAAGCGTCACGGGGGTCAGCCGAACCATCCTGGTGCGACCTTGAGCCAGAGTGAGCATCCCGACCTCGTCACCGTGCACGCGGTGGACCGGTGCGGCTGCGGACGATCGCTGGCCGACGAGCCGGTGGCCGACTACGAACGTCGGCAGGTGTTCGAGGTGCCGCCGCTGGCGGCGCAGGTCACCGAGCACCGCGCCGAGCGCAAACGCTGCCCGGACTGTGGGAAGACCGCGGTGGCCACATTCCCTGAGCCGGTCCGGCAGCCGGTGCAGTACGGCGAGCGGCTGCAAGCGGTGGCCGCATACCTGAAGAACTACGGGTTGCTGCCGTATCAGAGGGCGGCCGAGTGGTTCGCGGACCTGTTCTCGATCCCGATCAGCGTCGGCACGTTGGTGAACATCAACGCCACCTGCGCCGAGCACTTGGCGGGCGTCAGCGAGATGATTCGTGAAGCGATCGGCGGCCAGCCGGTGGTCGGCTTCGATGAGACCGGGATGAGCGTCGACGGCCACCTGCGGTGGCTGCACGTGGCGAGCACGGAGCGGCTGACCCACTACGCCGAGCACGCGAAGCGGGGCAAGCAGGCCGGTGAGGACATCGGCATCTTGCCGAACTTCGCGGGGATCGCGCTGCACGATCACTGGCAGATCTACTTTCGCTATCAGTGTGGGCACGCGCTGTGCAACGCCCATCATCTGCGCGAGCTGACGTTCGTCGAGGAACAGTACCGCCAGCCGTGGGCGGGCGAACTCAAGGAGTTGCTGCTGAGGATGAACGCTGCGGTGGACCGTGCGCAGCAGCAGGGACGCCGGCGGCTGTACCGGCCTGAGCGCCGACGATTCGCCGCCGAGTACCGCAGGATCATCAACGTTGGGCTGGCCGCCAATCCGCCGCCGCCTCCGGCGCCACCGGGTACGCCCAAGAAGCGGGGCCGCAAGAAGCAGAGCAAACCGCGCAATCTCCTGCTCCGGTTGTCCGGCCGCTGGCGATCGGTGCTCGCCTTCATGTACGACTTTCGCGTACCGTTCACCAACAACCAGGCCGAACGGGACCTGCGCATGATGAAAGTTCAGCAGAAGATCTCAGGCACGTTCCGCAGCGCTGAAGGTGCAGCCGCCTTCTGCCGGACCAGAGCCTATATCTCCACGATCCGCAAGAACGGCGGCAACGTGCTCGACGCCCTCAGGTCCGTCTTCGAAGGCCGCCCCATGATCCCTCCCTGCCTCAGACCGTCCGCCACGGCTGAATAGTTACGTTGCAGAAATATCGGCGAACGGACTGCACGACCGGATGCTGCGTCTCGATCGGCTGGTCGCGCGAATCCGGCAGTTCCACGCGATCGGGATGGTACCGGTCGAAATAGCGTTCCTCGCACAGGAGTGGGAAGTGCGGCCGGAAGAAGCCGACGTAGAGCAGCCACGGACGGTCGCCGCGGCGCCGTGCCCGCTCGGCCAGGAAGCGCACGGCGAAATCGGCGGTCATGCGGTCCAGCTCGGTCTCCGGTTCGGTGGGCGAGCGTCCACATTCGGTCACGTGGGAGTTGCCGCGGACCCGGCGGAACGAAGGCGACCGGTCCGGTGGGTTCAGCGCCGGGTGCTTGGTGCTGTAGGAGGAGTCCAGAAGACGTTTGCCGAAGCCCTGCCGGCCCACGAAGTGGCTGCGGCCAACGAGATAGGTGTCATACCCGGCCGCCTCCAGGTAGTTGCCGATCGTCGGAACCGACGACGGAAACGGTGAGCCGTTGTCCCAGGCGTTGACCGCGTGGGCGTACCTGCCCGACCAGAAGGAGAAGCGGGACGGCACGCAAAGCGGGCTGTTGCAGTAGGCGTTGTCGAACCGCACGCCTTGCGCCGCCAGACGATCGATGTTCGGCGTGTGCACGAATCGATTGCCGCCGCAGCCGGTTATGTACGGATCGTGCTCGTCGCTCATGATGACGACGATGTTCGGGCGGCTCACCGTGCCGCTCCCCGGGCGATGCGGCGCTGCCACGCGCGCACGGCTCAGAGCTCCTGGGAGCGGGTGGCGATCCGGTCCTGGACGCGGTCGATGAACTCTTGCCGGGACAGGGTCTCCCGGGAGCCCGCGCGGGTGCGGAGCGCCACTGTGCCGTCGGCCACCTCGCGGTCGCCGAGCACGGCCATGTAGGGCACCTTCATGAGCTGCGCCTCGCGGATCTTGCGGTTCATGCGCTCGCTGCCCAGGTCGGCGTCCGCGCGGATGGCGAGCTTGCGCAGCTCCGCCTTCAGATCGCGGGCGGAATCGTGGTGGTCGGAGCCGATCGGCACGACGCGCACCTGCTCGGGGGCCAGCCACACCGGGAAGCTGCCGGCGTAGTGCTCGATCAGGAAGCCGATGAACCGCTCGTGGGTGCCGAGCGGCGCGCGGTGGATGCACAGCGGCGTCTCGTCCTGACCCTCGCGGTTGACGAACGACAGGTCGAAGCGCGGCGGCACGGCGAAGTCGACCTGGTTGGTGGCCAGGCTGAACTCGCGGCCGATGGCGCTCCAGACCTGCACGTCGATCTTGGGGCCGTAGAAGGCGGCCTCGTCCGCGACTTCCGCGTAGGGCACTCCGGAGCGCTGCATCGCGCGGCGCACCATCTCCTCGGTCTTGAGCCAGAGCCGTTCGTCGTCCACGTACTTCTTGCCCAGGCCGCGCTTGTGGTGGGTGCTCAGCCGCATCTCGTAGCGGTCGATGCCCATCAGCTCGAAGTAGCCCAGGTACATGTCCACGACCGCCAGGAACTCCTCCTCGAACTGCTCCTCCGAGCAGTAGATGTGGGCGTCGTTCATCTGCATGGAGCGTACCCGCAGCAGGCCGAACAACTCGCCCGACTGCTCGTAGCGGTAGCAGGTGCCGTACTCGGCCAGGCGCACGGGCAGATCGCGGTAGCTGCGCGGCCGCTCGGCGAAGATCTTGTGGTGGAAGGGACAGTTCATCGGCTTGATGTAGTAGGAGAACCCTTCCATCTCCATGGGCGGGAACATGCTCTCGGAGTAGTAGGGCAGGTGCCCTGAGCGCCGAAACAGCGCCTCCTTGGTCAGGTGGGGAGTGCGCACCCGGTCGTAGCCGGCGGCGAACTCGACCTCCCTGGCGAGCTTCTCGAGCTCCTCGATCAGCACGGCGCCGCGCGGCAACCACAGCGGCAGGCCCGGCCCCACCTCGTCGTCGAAGGTGAACAGCTCCAGGTCCTGGCCGAGCCGCCGGTGGTCGCGCTTCTTGGCCTCCTCCAGCATCTGCAGGTGCTCGCGCAGATCCTGCTTGCGCAGCCAGGCGGTGCCGTAGATGCGCTGCAGCATCGGCTTGTGCTCGTCGCCGCGCCAGTAGGCGCCGGCCACGGTCATCAGCGTGAAGGCGTCGGACGGGATCTGCCCGGTGTGCTCGACGTGCGGGCCGCGGCAGAGGTCCTCGAAGTCGCTCTGGCGGTAGGTGCTCAGGACCGGTTCGGCGCCGTTGTCCTGCTCCTGCCCGTATTCGTCGGCGCCGCCGGCCAGGATCGCGTCGATCAGCTCCAGCTTGTAGGGCTGGTCGGCGAACTGCGTGCGCGCGTCCTCGTCGCTCAGCTCCCGGTACTCGAACGGGTAGCGCTGACCGATGATCTGGCGCATGCGCCGCTCGATCTGCTCGATGTCTTCCGGCGTGAACGAGCGCGGCCGGCCGTCGTCGTCCGGCCCCAGGTCGAAGTCGTAGTAGAACCCGGTGTCGATCGGAGGGCCGATGCCCATTTTCGCCTGCGGATAGCGCTCCACCACCGCCTGCGCCATCACGTGCGCCAGGCTGTGGCGCACGCGGTACAGCCGTTGCTGCTCAGCTTCGTTCGCCATAGTCGATGATACCCTACGGCATGGACCGAGCGATGGACACCGGAGCGAAACCGCGGCCGCCGAACTTCATCGTCATCTTCTGCGACGACCTGGGCTACGGCGACCTGGGCTGCTACGGCTCTGCCGACCACGACACGCCCCGGCTGGATCGGATGGCGGCGGAAGGCATGCGCTTCACCGATGCCTACGTGCCGTCGCCGGTGTGCACGCCGTCGCGGGCGGGCCTTCTCACCGGCTGCTACCCGCGGCGCGTCGGGCTGGAAGCCGGGGAGGGGAACCTGCCGGTGCTGTTCCCCGGCGACGCGATCGGCCTGTCTGGCGACGAGGTGACCATCGCCTCGCTGCTCCGGGCTCAGGGATACGCCACCGGCATGGTGGGCAAGTGGCACCTCGGCGACCAGCGCGCGTTCCTGCCGCCGGCGCACGGGTTCGACGACTTCCTGGGCCTGCCGTACTCGAACGACATGCACTGCGACCTGGAGCTGCCCCCGGAGATCGGGCGCATGCCGCCGCTCATGCTGTTGCGGCAGGACCGGGTGGTCGAGGCCGATCCCAACCAGGTGTCGTTGACCGACCGCTACCTCGTGCACGCGCTGCGGTTCATCCACGACAACCGCGACCGGCCCTTCTTCCTCTATTTCGCCCACCACTACGTCCACCTGCCGATCCACGTCCCGCAGAACTACCTGCGAACCTCGCGCAACGGTCCCTACGGCGCGGCGGTCGCGCACGTCGACTTCACCGTCGGCGCGATCCTGGACACGCTCGCCGACTTGGGCATCGACGAGCGCACGCTGGTGATCTTCACGTCCGACAACGGCGCGAGCGTGGCGCCGACGCCGCGGGAGCGGGACCGGCAGCGCCGGCGCACCGGAGGCACGGGCAGCAACGGGCCGCTGCGGGGCGGCAAGGGTACGACCTGGGAGGGCGGCATGCGGGAGCCGTTCATCGCCTGGCGCCCGGGCACGGTGCCGGCGGGCGCCGAGTGCCGGGAGCTCTGCACGACCATGGACCTGCTGCCCACCTTCGCGCGCATGGCCGGCGCGGCGGAACCGGGGGACCGCACGATCGACGGACGGGATCTCACGCCGCTGTTGACCGGCCGGCCGGGCGCCGGCACGCCCCACGAGGCGTTCTGCTACTACTCCGCGTCGACGCGCTGCCTGGACGCGGTGCGGCGCGGGCGCTGGAAGCTGCACCTGGGCCGCCACACCGGCGGGCTGGTGCCGGCCGCGCTGGGGGCGAGCGAGCTCTACGACTTGGAGGCGGACGTGGGCGAGACGACCGACCTGTCCGGCCGGGAGCCGGCGGTGGTTCGCGAGCTGCTGGACCTGGCGGACGCCTGCCGCGACGACCTGGGCGACGCGCGCACCGGGATCGCCGGCGCCGATCGCCGGCCGGTGGGCCGCGTGGAGGATCCGGTCACGCTGCTGCCGCGCCCGGAGGAGCACCTCTGGGTACGGGCGTACTACGACTGAGCGGCGGCTGCGGCCGAGCTCAGTAGTCGTCGGAGAATCGCCGCGGCGGCCTGGGCGTCCGGTCGGCCCCGGCGGCGTCGAGCAGCGCCCGCGGGTCGAGGCGGGTGCCGCCGCGGATCACCAGTTCGATGTTGAGCAACGCCTCGATGTCGCGGCTCGGGTCGCCGCGGACGACGAGGAGGTCCGCTTCGTGCCCCGCCGCCACGGTGCCGATCCGGTCCTCCATCTGCATCGCCTCGGCCGCGTCGCGGGTCGCCGCGCGCAGGCAGCGGGCCGGCTGCATGCCGCAGTCGACCAGCAGCGCCAGCTCGTCCACCAGGCCGAACCCCGGCATCACGTGGCAGAACGGGGCGTCGCTGCCGGTGACGATGCGGGCGCCGCGCTCTGCCAGTGACGCGGTCACGATCTGCATGGCGGCCAGCGCGCGCACGCGGCGCACGCGCTCGGCTGCCGGAGCGGGCCCGCCGTACAGCGTGTCCCACCAGGCGCGCAGCTCGGCCGGGGCGTAGGCGAACTGCCGGTGGCGCAGGTGGCGCGGGTCGCCCGCGTCCGTGATGCGCTTCCACACGATTCGTGTCGGGGCCAGCCAGGTGCCGCTGTCGATCACTATGTCCAGCAGTTTCCGCACGCGGTCCGGCTCCAGATCCGGCCACAGGTCCAGCCAGTGCTCGCCGGCCGCGTGCCGCTCCGGCCACAGCGCCTCGGCAAACCCCGAGAGGTGCTCGATCTCGTCGAGCCCCGCGGCGATCGCCTCGGCGGCGTGCATGTGGTCCTGCAGATGGGCCACGGTGAACCGGCCGTGATGCTTCGCACGCTCCAGCACGGCCAGCGTGCACGGCCGGTCGAGTCCCGCGTAGATCTTGATCTGGTCGACGCCGGCATCCACCAGGCGATCCACCTGGGTCCGTGCTTCGCGCGGCGTGCGGATGATCTCGGCCGTGCCGGTCCAGCTCTTGCCGGAGTCGCCGTCGAGCAGCGGGCCGGTGCAGACGAAGCGCGGCGCGCAGGCGCCCGGGCGGTTCCAGGCCTCGCGCCGCGCGATCGCCTGCTCGAGCGGGCAGCCGACGTCCCGCACCGCCGTCACCCCGTTGGCCAGGTACAGGGGCGCGTGCCAGTCCTCGGAGTGCACGTGGACGTCGATCAGCCCCGGCAGGATGAAGGCGCCGGCCACGTCCACGCGCTCGACGGCCGATTCGGGCGGCAATTCGGCGACCGGCGCCACCGCGGCGATGCGCGTGCCACGCACGTGCACCGCGCGATCGGTCAGCCAACCGGTCGTGCCGGTGTCGAACACGTGACCGCCGACCAGCGCGAACTCACGCCCCATCGGTGTCACGCGTGGCGCATGGGAGCGCCGGGCTACGCCGGAGCCGCTTCGGTCCGGGCCAGGTCGGCACGCCGCAGACCTTCCCGGAAGCCGACCATCTGCCGGGTCGTCTCATCGAAAAGGCGCACGGACATGCATCTCGCCGTATCGCGCAGGCGGAGTACCGGAACCTGGCGGAACATCGGCTGTTCCCGGTGTGCGCGCGCCAGGTGATAGTTGGGGATGCCGGGATTCAGGTGGTGCACGTGATGGAAGCCGATGTTGCCGGTGAACCACTGCAGGACCCGCGGCAGTTTCAGGTAGGAGGATCCCCGCAACGCCGCGTCGGCAAACTCCCAGCCCTCGCGACGGCTCCAGTACACGTCCTCGAATTGATGCTGAACGTAGAACAGCCAGGTTCCCACCATGGACGCGGCCACGAACACCGGCGTGAAGACCAGGACGAAGTCTACGAACCCGAACGGCAGCGACATGGCGGCCACGAACAGCGCCAAACCGAGGTTGGTCCACATGATGGCCCGGTTGGCGCGGCTGCCGGCGTGCTTGCGGGGAAAGCGGTGATTGAGCAGGAAGCTGAGGGGAGCGATCAGGACGAACAGCACCAGCGGGTTCCGGAACACCCGGTACGCCAGGCGCAGGATGCGCGGTGCATCGGCAAACTCCTGCACGGTCATCGTCCATACGTCGCCCAGGCCGCGCCGGTCCAGGTCGCCGGCGTTGGCGTGGTGCATGGCATGCATGTGGGTCCAGTACCGGTACGGCGTGAAGGCGAGGATCCCCGCGAAGTAGCCGACGGCTCGGTTCCAGCGGCCGACAGGGAGAAATGACCCGTGTCCGGCATCGTGGAATACGATGAAGATGCGGATCAGGAACCCTGCGGTCGGCAGGGCCAGGAGCAGGCTGAGCGGGTAGGAGAGTTGCGCGATCGCGCCCATGGCGAGGATCCCGGCGACGTACGGGACTACCGAAGTCGCAAGCTGGCCGACGCCCCGTGCCACCGACGGCTGCCGGTACTGACGGAGCGCGCCCTGCAGTGCGCGGGACTCATTTCCGGCAGCGATCAACTGGTCGTTCACGTCCTCTTGCCCTCCCTGACGGCGAGGGCCGGTTCTTGACCTTCCCCAGCATCTCCGGGTGCTCGCGGCGTACCCGGTAACAGCGCTCGCTGCCGTGCTTCGTTCGCCACGGACGATGATAGCCGAAACCTCGCGGAAGTTCGCCCAGCGGTGACGGACGTGCGCCGGCTCAGCGGCGCGCCCCGTGCCGGCGCAGCAGCGCGGCCAACTCGCCGTGGCCCTGCCCGGACGCCCACGCCAGCGGTGTGGCCCACGCCTCGGCGTCCGGCTCGTCGACGGCGGCGCCGCGGTCGATCAGGAGCCGGGCCAGCTCCTCGCGTCCCCAGCGGCACGCCCAGCCCAGCGGCGTGGAGCGGAGCAGCGGGTCGCGCCTGGTCAGCCCGGCGCCCGCGTCGAGCAGCAGCGTCGCGAACGCGACGCGCTCCTCCTCCGTGATCACCTTGCGGCCCCACGTCTCACCGGCCTGCGCCACGTGTTGCAGGGTCGTGAAGCCGTGGTGGCCGGTGACGTCCGGATCGACCCCGTGCGCCAGGATCAGCTCCAGGCAGCGCGGATAGGTGGTGCGATCGAATCCTTCGCCGTCCAGCGGGCCGTGGTTCCAGAGCCGCAGCGGTTGCTGCAGGATCTGGCTCCACCACGGGTCGTCGGGTGGCCGTTCGACCAGGGGCAGGCAAAGCTCGACGATCGCGGGCTCTCCGCCGCACGCCGCGGCCCACAGCAGTTGCTCGTACGCGGTGCGGTCGCGCCGGTCGGTCAGCGCCGGCGCTCGGCCTTCGATGACGTCCCGCGCGGCCGGCACGTCCCGGTACAGGCCGATGGTCTCGACGTAGACGACCGCGCCGCGCCGTCTCAGCAGGGCCTTCATCCGCTCGTCGCGCGCCCCGTAGGCCCGTTCCATGGGGGGGCCGGAGGCGTACACCATCGCGTTCACGTCGGCCCCGGCGTCGAGCAGGGCCTCCGCCATCGCGTACTCCCCGTACGCGGCGGCGTGCCAGAGCGGCATGCCCGAGCTCTGCGCCGGCGGCTCGACGTTGGGCAGATCGATGCGCTCGTCGGGATCCAGTCCCTTGGCGAGCAGCAGGCCCATCACCGCCGGCTGGCCGTAGGTGACCGCCATGGTGAGGACGCCTCCGGAGTTCCCGGTGGCCTGCTGCAGCCGCTCCTTCGGAATCGGCCGCAGAAAGGCGAGGTCGCCCAGCGCCGCGGCGCCCCGCGGCGTCTGCTCCGCGCCGGCGTCGAGCAACGCCTGCGCCGCGGCCCGCGCCGCGGGCGCCCGCTCGCGCTGCGTCCACCCGAACGACAGCACCGCGCAATCGAGCGGCGTGAGGCCCGCAGCATCCGGCTGGGACGGCCGCTCGTCGCGCGCCGCCAGAAAGCACACCAGCGGCAGATCGGCCTGCGCGGCGGCGGCGTGCAGCGGCCTTCGCCCCTGCGCGTCGACCGCGGCGATGCGTTGGGGGTCCGCGTCCAGCAGCCGCTCGACGTGTCCCAGGTCGCCGTCACGGATCAGGTCGAACAGCTCGTCGCCCCGTTCCGGGTCGGCGCCCGCCTGCGCGGCCCGGCGGTCCAGCTCGTCGCGGATGAGCGCGGCCACGTCGTCGTAGCCGCGGTCCTCGGCCAAGGTCAGCGGCGAGGTGGCGTCGCGGTGCGGATAGATTCCGTTGTGCGGATCCGCGCCGGCCCCCAGGAGGAAGCGCGCGCAGGCCAGGTCGCGGTTGAGCACCGCGTAGTGCAGGGCGGTGTGCTCGTCGTCCTCCGCGCGATCCAGCCGCACCAGGTCGGGGCGGGCGGCCACCAGCTCGCGCAGGGTCGGGAGGTCTCCTTGCTCGGCGGCCCGAAAGAAGCGCTCTGCGGACATCGGCCCTACAGCGTGACGGCCCGGCCGCAGCGGACCGACTCGTCGGCCGCCAGCACGATGCGCAGGCTGTCGACGGCGTCTCGCAGGTCGGCGGACAGGTCGCGGTCCTCGCGGATGGCGTCGAGCAGGTAGCGCTGCTCGCGGTCGCACAGCTCCTGGTGGTCGGGCTCGTCCGAGGTGTCGATGAAGCGGTCGGCGGTGGTGAACTGGCCGGCGGCGTCGGTCTCGGACCCGTGCAGCAGCAGGCCGCCGGTGGTGGTGTGCTTGTCGATCACGTCCGATTCGCCCGGCGGGTGGTCGACCATGCTGACGCTGCCGAGCGGGCCGATCACGTCCTTCACGAAGTAGGCGGTCTCGCTCATCATCGGCCCCCAGCCGGCCTCGTACCAGCCCACCGAGCCGTCGTCGAAGGTCACCTGGAGCTGCCCGTAGTTGTACATGTCCTGTGCGATCTCCGCGCTCAGCCGGGCGCCGACCGCCTGCACCCGCACCGGGCGCGCGCCGGTCATGCGGCTCATGACGTCCACGTAGTGAACGCCGCAGTCGACGATCGGGGACATGGACCTCATCAGGTTGCGGTGGCCGAGCCAGCGCTCGGCCGACGACTGCTGGTTGAGGTTCATGCGCATCACCAGCGGCCGGCCCAGCCGGCGCGCGTGCTCGATGAAGGTCCGCCACGACGGGTGGTGGCGGAGGATGTAGCCCACGACGACCTTGCGGCCGGCGTCCCGCGCCGCGGACACGATCTCCTCGGCCTCGGCAACGGTCTCGGCCAGCGGCTTCTCCACGAACAGGTGGCAGCCGGCCGCGAGCGCCTGCATGGCGTAGGCGTGGTGGGAGTCGGGATGGGTGTTGATCGACACCACCTGCGGCGAGGAGGCCGCAAGCGCCTCGTCCAGGGACCCGAACGGCGTGGCGTCGAGCTCGCGGGCCACCGCCTCCCGCGAAGAGGGGCTGCGGCTGACCACGCCGGCCAACTCGTAGCCGTCGATGCCGTGGTAGGCGCGCGCGTGCGATGCGCCCATCGTGCCGCACCCGACGACGACGACCTTGAGATCCTCCATCGCGCTATCGCTTGTCGCCGTCGCCGCCGATCGTGCCGCGTTCCTTGCGCGAGAAGAGCTTCTCCAGGTTGGCCGCGGCCACCTCGTCCAGGTCCAGATCCAGCTCGGTGCAGATCTGCGCCAGGTACCACAGCACGTCGCCGAGCTCCATCTTCAGAGACTCGCGGTCGGCGTCGCTGATGCGGCCGTCCTTGTCCCGGAACAGCTTCTTGATCTTGCCGGCCACCTCGCCCGCCTCGTTGGCCAGCCCCAGCGTGGGATAGACGATGGGGTGATCGGTCCTGACCAGCCCCCAGGTCTTGCGGGACTGCCGCTGATACTCGGCGAACTCCTGGACATCCATCGGTGACGCGCGCAGGGTAGTCCCCGGCATGCAGCATCCGCAACGGGTGACCCGGTGAAGCGCATCGGCGCGCACGTGTCGATCGCCGGCGGCGTGCAGAACGCGGTGGCCAACGCGGTGGAGCTCGGCGCCACCGCCATCGGCATGTTCACCCGCAACCAGCGCATCTGGAACCAGCGGCCGCTTTCGGAGGAGGACGCCGCCGCCTTCCGCGACTCCCTGTGCGAGCATGGGTTCGCGCCGCACCACGTGCTGCCGCACGACAGCTACCTGATCAACCTTGGCAGCTCCGATCCGGAGGTGGTCGCCAAGTCGCGCGCCGCGTTCCTGGACGAGATGAGCCGCTGCCAGATGCTCGGGCTCCGCTACCTGAACTTCCACCCCGGCGCCCCCAAGCAGGGCGCTGCCCTGTCCGTCGAGCGCTGCATCGAGCAGATCGCCGGCTACGTGAACGAGACGCTGGAGCAGACCGAGGGGGTGACGGCCGTGGTCGAGTGCACGGCCGGGCAGGGGACGAACGTCGGTCGCACCTTCGCCGAGCTGGCTGCCCTGATCGAGCGGATCGGCGATCCCGAGCGCGCGGGAGTGTGCCTGGACACCTGCCACCTGTTCGCGGCCGGCTACGACCTGCGCACGCGCGACGGCTACGAGCGGATGCTCGAGGAGTTCGACGCGACCGTCGGCCTGCGACATCTGCGCGGCTGGCACCTCAACGACTCCAAGGGCGACCTTGGCAGCCGCGTCGACCGGCACGCCGCGATCGGCGCCGGACTGATCGGCCGCGAGCCGTTCACGTGGATCGTCCAGGACCCGCGCTTCGACGAGATGCCGCTGATCCTCGAGACGCCGGAGCCGGAGAACTGGGCGAAGGAGATCGCCGAGCTGCGGCGGCTGGCCGCCGCCTGCGATCAGAGCGGTTCGAAGTAGGTCAGGTCGGCGCCGTGGTTCTCCATGGCCGCCACCGCGTCGCCGCGCAGCCGCACGCGGATGTCCCGCGTCCGGTGGTGCAGGACGATCTCGCGCTCGGCGAGCGGAAAGCGGATGTCGATGGCCTGGCCGGCCGGGGGTTCCGCGATCAACAGTGAGCCGCCGGACCAGGTGAGTCGGGGCGGCGCCGGCTCGACCGCGACGTCCGAGGGCCTCACCCATGACGGCATGCGCACGTACAGGGGCCCGGCGGTCTTCACGGTCACGCGCAGGTGGTCGTGCGTATAGGGCGACTCGACCGCGACGTGGTCGGTCTCCCGGTCGAACAGCAGGTTCACGCGGTGGATGCCGTGCTCGGTGCGCACCGACTCGCGGAGCACCTCGCACAGCGAGCCGACCCCGCCGCCGACGATGTCGGTGTTGAAGCTGACGTTCTGCTGCGGGTCCACCGGCTGGTGCCCGTAGGGCGCCGGAAACCCGAAGCCGCCGAGGTGCCGGTCGGCGACGCGGTGCAGCCGGTCGATGCCGTCGGGGTTGGGCGGATCCTCGATGAAGCTGGTGTCGCGGAGTTGCGACGGCAGGATGTGGCAGCGCGTGATGCGCTCGGCGTCCTCGAAGTACTCGGGATACCCGCGGCGGCCCAGGATCAGTGCCGTCTCGACGATGTCGCCCGTGTTGTTGATCTCCCCACGGTCCGGGACCGCGTCGGCCCGGCTGGACTCGATTACCCAGCCGATCTCGTCGCGGATCTCCCGGAGGCCGTTGTCGTAGAACGCCCTGACCCGCGCCAGCAGCTTCGCGTCGTCGAGCAGGTCGGCGAGCTGCGCCAGCGAGGACATCACGCAGGTGGTCGAGTGGGTGTGCGTGCCGAACCGCTCGCGGTCGTAGGCGCCCGACTCACCGAAGAAATCGCCGGTCGTCTTGGCGGCGAGCGTCACGGCCAGCTCCAGCGCCGGCCCGGAGCCGGTCGCCCGGTAGTACTTGACCAGCGGGCCGATCGCGCGGGCGATGCCGGTGATGAAGGTGTCCTCGCGGACCGTCAGCCCGCAGCGCTGCAGGCGGTCGAAGTCCCAGCCCGTGTCGGGGCGGAACAGCTCGAAGAGCTCGCGGATGCTGCGCTCGGCGAGCTCGCGGGCGCGCTCGGAGCCGCGGTACTTCACCAGCGGGTACAGGGCGTGGAATCCCTCGCGCACGTTGTGGGTGGTGAACAGTTCGAGCGGTCCGCCGATCCGGCTCCGGTTCAGCGGCAGGGCGAACGCGCCGCCGTAGGAGAAGAACGCAGCGTTGGCGTGCTTGTCGATCGCGTCCTCCGGCACGGTGATGCCGGCGGCGTCCTCGGCGTTGAGCAGGGCGTTGAGATGGCGTCCCGGTACGTGCGACTCGGTGTGGGCGCCCGAGAAACTGAACTGAGGCTCGGGCTTGACCTCCGAGCCGAAGTAGGGGATGTCGCCGTCGTCGGCGTTGAAGACGTTGCACATCATCCGGCAGCCCAGCCGGATCGCGTCGGTCAGGTCGGTGGTGTTGACGTCGTTCAGTCGCATGGTCGCTCCTTTCAGCCGCCCGTTCGCGGTACCGGCGGCGCCGCGTCGAAGCGCAGCGCGTCCTGGATCGCGCGGGCCGCCGCCAGCACCGCGGCGTCCGATCCCGCCGGCGCCGCGCACTGCAGGCCGAGCGGCAGCCCGCCCGCGCCGAGCCGGGCCGGCAGCGACACCACCGGCGCGCGCACGTGGGTGAACGGCAGGTTGGCGCGCGGATCGCCGGTGATGGTCAGGTCGCGCGGCGCCGCGCCCGGCGCCGCCGGCGCCAGCACCACGTCGATGTCTTCGAACAGCGCCGCGAAGCGCTCCTGCGCGTCCGCGCGGGCCGCGCAGGCGTCCGCGTAGCGCGCGGGCGAGTCGCCGGCCGCGGCCGACTCCAGCACCGCCTTCATCTTCGGCGGGTAGGCGTCCCGGTGGCGGGCCCACAGCGCGGCGTGCGCGCGCGCGGCCTCCACCTCGAAGATCACGCGGTTGTTGTCGTAGACCGCCGCCATCTCCGCCGGCAGCGAAAGCTCCCGTGTCGGGATTCCGCACGCGCGCAGCCGTTCGGCGGCCCAGCGGAGCGTGGCGGCCATCTCCGGGTCGAACGGTCCGCTCAGGAGATCCTGGACGATCCCGACCACGGGAGCCTGCGCCGCGTCCGGCGCGGACGCGCCGTGCGGGGCGACGGTCTGCCAGAGCGTCGTCATGTCTTCCACGGTTCGCGTGAAGAAGCCGATCGTGTCGAAGGTGGGAACCAGCGCGAAGCAGCCGCCCGTCGATATCGCCCCGTAGGACGGCTTGAAGCCGACCACCCCGCAGTACGAGGCGGGCCGGCACACCGATCCCACCGTCTGCGTGCCGATCGCGGCCCGCACCATGCCGGTGGCGACCGCGGCCGCGGAGCCCATCGACGATCCTCCCGGCGTGTGCTCGGGATTCCATGGGTTGCGCGTCGGGCCGGGGTCCAGGTAGGCGAAGCAGGTCGTGACCGTCTTGGCCAGCGCGTATGCGCCCTGCTCCTGCAGCCGCTCGACGATGCGGGCCGATGCCTGCTTCGGCTCCGGTGACAGGAAGTCGACGCCGCACGCGGTCGGGGTCCCGGACAGGTCCAGGATGTCCTTGACGCCGATCGCCCAGCCGGACAGCGCGCCCGCGCCCGCGGCCTCCGCCCGCCGGCGTGCCGCTTCGACGTCCCAGCCCACCAGCGCCCGCACCACGGGCTCCCACCGTTCGATCGCGCTCAGGTGTTCGGCGAACCGCTGGTCGGCGAACCGCTGGTCGGCGAACCGCTGGTCGGCGGACACCTGGTCGGCGAACACCTGGCCGGCGCGATGCGTGGCTCCGCTCACGCGATCCCCCGGGCGGAGAGCGGCGAGCCGATCGCCGTGAGCGCCGGGTCGATGCTTACGCGGGCGCGGCGCAGTTCCTCCAGCGTCCGCGATCCCGTCAGCAGCATGACCGCGCGCAGCACGCGCCCCAGCAGCCGGATGCGCTGCGCGACCCGTTCCGCGCCGCCTTCGAACACGTCCTTGATGAACGGCAGGGCCAGCGCGCCGATCTCGGCCCCCAGGGCGACCGCCTTGGCCAGGTCCTGGCCGCGGCGCAGGCCGCCGGAGGCGATGATCGAACCGGACAGCCGCGGCTCGTCGCGCATGGCGGCAAGCACCGCGGCGGTAGGATTGCCCCAGTCGGCGAGCTCGCGCGCGGCTACCGCGTCGTCGCCCTGCAGACGGTGCGCTTCCACCAGCACCCAGTTGGTGCCGCCGGCTCCGGCCACGTCGACATACTCCACACCGGCGTCCAGCAGCCTGAGTGCCGTGGAGACGGAGATGCCGAAGCCGGTTTCCTTGACGATCACCGGCAGCCGGCAATGCTCGGTGAACTCCGCGATCGCAGCCTCCAGGCCGCGGAAGCTGCGGTCGCCGTCTTGCTGGAACAACTCCTGGCCGGGGTTCAGATGCAGCGCGATCGCCTGCACACGCAGGTGCTCCAGGGCATCGGTGACCCGGCCGTGGTCGATCTCGCGGAGTTGCGCGGCGGCCAGGTTGGCGATCACCGGCACGTCCGGCGCCTCGGCCTTGACCGCGAAGTGGTCGAGCACGCCGGGGTTCTCGATCCCCACGCGCATCGAGCCCAGGCCGACGGCCACGCCGCACTCCTGCGCCGCGATCGCAAGGTCACGGTTCGCGTCGCGACCCTGGTGCGTGCCGCCGGTCATGCAGGAGATCATCAGCGGCAGCGCGAGCTCGGCCCCCAGGAAGCCGGTCGTGGTGTCGATCTCGTCCAGGTCCAGTTCGGGCAGCGCTTCGTGCTCGAAACGGACCAGCTCGAAGCCGGTCCCCGCGCTGCTGGAGATGTCCTCCTCGGGGCCGTCGACGCACGCGTCGAGATGGCTCTTCTTGCGAGACTGAATGGGGGACAGGGGAAAGGACACCGTGAACCTGCCGTTAGTATGGCACGCGTCAGATGTCGCCGCGAATGATCGTGCTGGCCTCCGCTTCGGAGGGCCGCCGCGAACTGTTGCGCCGGGAGGGCCTGCCGTTCGTCGCGGTCCCGAGCGGTGTGGAAGAACCGCCGCCTTCGCCCGCCGAGTCGGCCCGGCCGGATGTCTACACCCGCCGGCTCGCGCGCGACAAGGCGATGGCGGTGGGCGCCCGTCTGGGAGCCATCCCTTCCCTGGCGGAGTCGGTCCGGGCCAGGGCGCCCCGGCCGCTCGTGCTGGGCTGCGACACCTGCATCCACGTCGACGGCGCAATCCTGGGCAAGCCGCGGGATGCCTGCCAGGCCGCCGGGTTTCTGCGAACGCTGGCGGGCCGCGAGCATCGCGTGATCAGCGGCCTGTGCGTGATCGACGCCCATACCGGCTCCGTCCACGAGACCAGCGTCGAGAGCACCGTGTGCGTGCGAAGGGTGAGCAGCAATGTGCTCCGGGACTACCTGCGGAGCGGCGAATGGGCCGGCGCGGCCGGCGGATACCGTGTGCAGGGGAAGGGGGCGCGGCTGATCGAGCGCATCCACGGCTCGCACAGCAACGTGGTCGGCTTGCCACTGGAGGCCCTGTATGGCATCTTGCAGCAAACCGATACCCTGGAATAACCACAATCAGCCAGGGAAACCAACCAAGGGGGAGAGCGTGGCGGTAGTCACGATGAAGAACCTCCTGGAGTCCGGCGTGCACTTCGGTCATCAGACCAAGCGCTGGGACCCCAGGATGCGCAGATACATTTTTGCCGAACGCAACGGCATCCATATCATCGACCTGCAGAAGACGATCGCGGCCATCAAGAGTTCGTACGACGTGGTTCGCCAGGTCGTGCTGGAAGGAAAGTCCGTGCTGTTCGTGGGCACCAAGAAGCAGGCCCAGCAGTCGATCGAGCGTGAAGCGAAGCGGTGCCAGATGTTCTACGTGAACAATCGCTGGCTCGGCGGCATGCTGACCAACTTCTCGACCATCAAGCGATCGCTGCTGAAGCTCAAGAAGATCGAGAAGATGGAAGTGGACGGCACGTTCCGCAATCTCACCAAGAAAGAGATCTCGCTGATGCTCAAGGAGCGGGCGCGCCTGGAGCGCAACCTCGGCGGCATCAAGGAGATGAAGGAGCTTCCCGGCGTCGTTTTCATCATCGACACGCGCAATGAGTCCATCGCGGTGGACGAGGCGCGTGCCGTCGGCGTGCCGATCGTCGCGGTGGTGGATACCAACAGCAATCCGGAAGGCATCGACTATCCCATTCCCGGCAATGATGACGCGATCCGCGCCATCAACCTCTTCACGCAGATCATCGCCAATGCCGTGGTCGAGGCGGAGAACGAGGTGGGTCTGGAGGTGATCGAGAACCTGCAGGATGACGAGATGTCCGAGGAGTATGCGGGCTATCCCGAGCAGGCCGCCGACGGCCGGGACGAAGGGGAAAAAGAAGAAGAACAGGACGAGGTGGAGACGGTCGCGCTCGGCGAAACGCTGCAGGCCGATGATCCCGACGCCCCGGAGCGGTTCACCGATCAGGACTACTCCGACTTCGATCCGTCCAAGTACGAGCGTGACGAGACGGCTGCCGAGCAGCCGACCGTGGAAGAGACCGCCGGAATCGACGAAGACCGGCTCTACGAAGACCTGTGAGCCCTGCCGGACCTTCGGTCGTCACGGCAGCCGCGGTCAAGGAGCTGCGCGCCATGACCGGCGCCGGCATGATGGACTGCAAGACGGCGCTGGTCGAGGCGGACGGCGACCTGCAGGCGGCCGAGCGCAGGCTCAAGGAGCAGGGCCTTGCTGCGGCGGCCAAGCGCGTCGGCCGCGCGGCCGACGAGGGGCGGGTATTCGCAGCCGTTCGGAACGGCGCCGCCGCCCTGCTCGAACTGTCGAGCGAGACCGACTTCGTCGCCCGCAACGATCAATTCGTGGAGTTGGGGCGGTCGCTGGTCGTGCATGCCCTGGAGCAGGCCCTGCAGGAACCGGATGAGCACATGCAGGAGGCGATCGGCGGCCTTGCTTCCCGCATCCGCGAGAACATCGGCTTCAAGCGGTGCGCGGTGGTAGCCGTCGACGCCGCAGCGGGCGAGCATGTCGCGGACTACGTGCACGGCGAGGGTTCGATCGGCGTGCTGGTCAAGCTTCGCACCGGCGGAACGGTCGACGAAGAGGTGCGACAGACCGCGCACGATCTGGCGCTGCACGTGGCTGCGTTCGCGCCGCGCTTCCTGTCACCGGATGACGTGGATGCCTCCTACCGTGACGAGCAGGAGCAGATCTTCCGCACGCAGGCAGAGGCGCTCGGCAAGCCGGAGAAGGTCACCGAGGGGATCGTCCGCGGCAAGCTGGGCAAGCACCTGTCGGAGATCTGCCTGCTGGAGCAGGGATTCGTGAAGGACGAGAAGCAGAAGGTGAAGCAGGTCCTTGCCGGCCTCGGCAAGCGCCTCGGAGAGAAGGTGAGCGTCGCCGAGTTCCGCTACTTCAAGGTGGGCGGACAGGACTGATGGGCGGACAGGATTGATGGGCGGACAGGCAGCTACGACCGAATTTGGGGAGAACACACATGGCTGACGCGACCGCGGATGCGAGGAAGCGCATGACCAAGGCGATTCAGGCGCTGGAGTCGGAGTTCCGCACCATCCGGACCGGCCGGGCCTCCGCATCGCTGTTCGACCGCATCACGGTGCGGTACTACGACCAGGACATGCCCCTGAATCAGGTGGCCACGATCACCGTGCCGGAAGCGCGTCTGGTCGTGATCCAGCCCTGGGATCTCTCTCTCCTGGGGGAAGTCGAGCGCGCGATCCAGAAGTCCGACCTGTCGTTCAACCCCAGCAACGACGGAAAGGTGATCCGCATAGCCATTCCTCAGCTCACCGCCGAACGCCGGCAGGAGATCGCCAAGTTGGCCCGGGCGGCGGGGGAGCGCGCTCGCGTCGGCATTCGCAACGTGCGGCGCGACGCCAACGAGGCGATCAAGAAAGCGCAGAAGGACGGTGACACCTCAGAGGACGACGCGCGTCGCATGACGGGGGAAATCCAGAAGCTGACCGACGCTCAGATTGCCAAAATCGGCGACCTCGTGGAGCAGAAGGAGCAGGAGATCCTTTCGATCTAGGAGTCTCACCGGCTCCCAGGAGAGGGTTGGGGATGGCGGCACCCGCTTCGCGGCCCTCCGGGGCCCGGAAGGAATCGGGCCGGCCCGCCCCCGACGGCTCGCCCCACGCCGAGAGCCGCCGGGAGACGGCCGGCCGCCTGTTGCTGTTTGCCCTTGCCGTTCCCTTCTTCATCACGGTGACGCTGCTGCTGCCGGGGCACCGGCACCTTGCGCTGGCGGTGTCGTCCATGGTGGCCACCGCGTTCGCCGCGCACGAGGTGGTGCGGCTCATGCCGGGCGCGACCCGGAACCGGTTCGGTGACGGCGTCGCGATCGTCGCGAGCGCCGGCGTGCCGGCCGTGACCTGGCTGCAGATCGCTGGCGTGGCCGATGAGCATGCGCTGGTCGGATATCTGGCAGGAAGCGCCGCCGTGCTGCTGGTGGTCAGCACCGTTCCCAGCGGGCGGCCGGCATCAGAGCCGCTTCGTGAACGAGCGTCTGCGGCGCTGCTGGTTCTGCTCTACCCGGGACTGCTGGTCAGCTACGTCGTCAAGATTGCGTCGCTGGACCATGCCGGCCAGGCGCTGCTCGCATTCTTCATCCTGGTGTTCGGCACCGACATCGCCGGGTACGTGGTCGGGCGCCTTACCCGCGCCCGGCCCTGGGGCCTGCCGGTCAGCCCCAACAAGACCGCGGCCGGATTCGCCGGCTCGCTGACCATGGCGCTGATCCTGGGGGTTGCCGTGACGAGGCTGTTTCCGCTTGCGGTGCCGTTCGGCCCGGCCGCCGCTCTCGGTCTGGGCGCCGCAGTCGGGACCGCGACCATCGCCGGCGACCTGGTGGAGTCGGGCCTCAAACGCGCCGCCGCCGTCAAGCACTCCGGCCGTCACATTCCGGGGCGCGGCGGGGTGATGGACTCGATCGACTCCATCCTGCTCGGTGCACCCGTGTTCTACGCGGTAGTAGCTTAACGTCGTGGACACGGTGCTCACCATCGTCATCGGCGTGGTCGGACTGGGGGTGATGATCTTGGTCCACGAGGCCGGCCACTTCCTCGCGGCGCGCGCGGCCGGCGTGCACGTCGAGATCTTCTCCCTCGGCTGGGGCAAGCGGCTGATCGGCCTGCAGCGCGGCGGCACGTGGTATCAGATCTCCTGGTTTCCGTTCGGCGGCTACTGCAAGATGCGGGGCGACGAGGTCTTGCGCGGCGGGTCGGATGCGTGGACGCCGGGGCTCACCGAGCACGGGGCGTTCTTCGCCGCCGGTCCGTGGCGGCGTATCGCGATCGTCGCCGCCGGGCCGGTCGCCAACCTGGTGTTCGCGTTGCTGGTGCTGACCATCGTCGCGTGGACGGGCTTCACGGTCCGTACGCCGGACAACCGCATCGTGGTCCCGGTAGACCGGCCGTCGCCGGCGCTCAGCGCCGGGCTGCAGACCGGCGACCGCATCACGGCCATCGACGGGCGGCGGGTGGAGAGCTTCCGCGACATCCGCCGCGAAGTCGCGCCCGCACCGGAGCGGGGGTTGCGAGTCCGGGTGGAGCGCGCAGGCCGGGAGCTCATGGCCGACCTCACGCCCGAGCTCGATCCGCAGACGCAGGGGGGCCGTATCGGCGTCTACGCATGGGTCGACCCGGTGATCGGCGCCGTCGATGGTCATGGCGGAGAGTCCGGCCAGGGCGCCGCCGCCGGGCTCGCGCCCGGCGACCGCATCGTGGCCGTGGACGGGAGGGCCGTCGCGCACACGATCGACCTCTACGACGCGCTCCGCGCCAGCGAGGATCCGGCAGACCTCACGGTGGAACGCGACGGCCGCCAGCTTGCCGTGCGGCAGGCGCTCACGGAGA
This sequence comes from Spirochaetia bacterium, assembly GCA_965208175.1. Taxonomy (GTDB): domain Bacteria; phylum Spirochaetota; class Spirochaetia; order SZUA-6; family Bin103; genus CATQHW01. Next base: position 1,621,041 of record CBDBOG010000004.1, read on the forward strand.
CCGCCGCGGGCGTCGACCTCGCCGGCGCGCGCGTGCGGATCCCGCTGATCCGCTACCGTGAATCGGGGCCCGCGCAGGCGTTCGGAACCGCGCTCCGCGAGGTGGTGCGCACGGTCGCCGTGACGATCGAGGGGATCGGCCGGCTGCTGCGGGGGGGCGGCGGCGTGCAGGAATCCGTCGCGGGCCCGTTGCGGCTGACCTACTACGTGGGCACGGTGGCGGCAGGCGGCCTGCAGATCGGCCTTGCCGCCGGCGTCACCGACTTCCTGCGCTTCGTGAGCGTGATCAGCGTCGTCCTCTTCCTGATGAACCTGCTGCCGATACCGGCCCTGGACGGCGGTCACATCGCGCTCTACGCCGTCGAGGTGATCCTGGGCCGCCGTGTCAAGCCGTCGGTGGTCTACCGCATTCAGACCATCGGCGTGTCGCTTCTGATCCTGTTCGCGATCTCGGTGACCCTGAGCGACATTCTGTTCCTTGCAGGGAGCCGCTGATCCCGTGGCTCGGAGCGGCGTACCGCCGGCAGCGGGCGGGGTACGGCGGTGTCCGCGGGGGACGGTCCTCCTCGCGATCGCACTGTCGGGCCTGGTAGCGACCGTTCACGGCGCCACCTCGGCGCCCCTGCAGACGGTGGGCGCATCGGGCCGCATCCCCGAGTCCGGACTGCAGCTCAACACCGGCCACCGGGGTGCGGTGACGCTGATGGCGTCGTGGCGGGGCGGATCGTTCGTGGTGTCCGCCGGTGTGGACGGGACGCTCCGGGTATGGGACGCGCGTGACGGGTCGCTCCGGCACACGGTGGCGCTGGGAGGCGTCCCGTCGGCGCTGGTGGTGCACCCGTGGTTGCCGCGTGTCTTCGCCGCGCTCGGCGACGGATCGGAAGAGCGGCTGACAGCCTGGGACTGGGAGCAGGGGCTGGAGCTGTTCACCGTTCCGCTGGGCGATCCACCGCTGTTCCTGGGTTTGTCGCGCACCGCCGGATCACTGCTCGTCGGGCGGGCGTCGGTCGACGGCCTGTCGCTCATCGATCCGACCACGGGGGAGCGGCAGCCGGGATTGGAGAGCGGCACCGGCATCGTCACGTTCGCGGTCACGTCCCGCGACGAACGGACGGTGTTGACCTACCAGCCGTCGGGTTCCCTGGTGTATCGCAATCGGGCGACCGGCGGGATCCTGCAGCGCCTGCGGGTGCCCGGGGACCTTGCCGACTTGGGCCTGAGCAGCGACCGGCGCTACCTGGTCGGCCGCTCCGGGGAGTGGCTGGTATCGGTCGATGCGGTCGACGGCGCGGAAACCGACCGCCTGCGCATTGCCGGCCTGCGCACGATGGAAGTCTGGGGCGCTGCCGACCGGGTCGTGGTGGCGGCGGAGGACGAGTCCGGTCCGTCCCTGCGCACCGTCTCGGTCAGCGCGGGCCGTTTCGACGCGACACGGTCGGCATGGCGGGTCGCGCAGACTCCAACGGCGCTGTCGTACGGCCACGAGAAACTGTTCGCAGGCCTGCCCGACGGCACGATACTGACGCTCGACCTGCGCGATCCCGAACCGGCGGCTGCCGTGCTCGTACGCGACGAACGGCTCGCGATCCTGGACGTGGCAGTCGCCGGCAACACGATGGTGCTGGCGACACGGGCCGGATTGGTCACCCTGACCGGCGGTTTCGTCGGCGGGGCGCCGTTGCGGCTCGCTGCCGGAGTGAGAACCGGCATCGCCGCGCGGGTGTTGGCGGCACCGTTCGGGGAGCGTACGGCGAGCACCACGCGGGTCACGGCGCTCGACCCCGCGCGCGTGCTGGTCTGGTCGGATGGCGACGAGCCCGGCATCGCCGTGCTGCATCTCCCGGAACACATCGTCGGTATACCGCAGCCACCGTTGTCCGCTCCGCTGGTGAACCTGGACGCTACCGGCGGGACGATTGCCGCCGTCGACCGCACCGGACAGGTCGCGCTGCTCGCCGCGCACACCGGGGAGTCCCTGGCGGAGTCGGGAGACGGAACGTCCGGCTCGCCCCGTACCGTATTCGAGACGCTCCGTGCCGTCAGGATCGCGGGCACGACCGACGCGGTGGCCGCAGCGCGTGACGGGGGGCCGGCGCTGGTGGCCGCGCTGGCCGGCCTCGGCGGGATGGGCTCCTCGATCGTGAGCATCGCCGCGGCGACCGGAGAGACGGTGGCGATGGCCGATCGGCGCAGCTTCGTCTACGATCTGGCCTACGACCCGGACGCCGGAGCGGACGCGGGAGCGCTGTACTCGCTGGGCGTGCACGCGGGGGCCGGGAGCCGCACCACCTTGATGCTCCATGCAGGCCCGGGGCTCGATCGGCGCCGTACGCTGTTCGTCTCCGCGGGTGAGGACCTGCGGGCGTCCGTGGCGGTCGAGCCGGCCGACGCAGCCGGTGGGAGGGTCTTCTTCTCGCTGGCAGGAAGGGTGCGGCTCTGGGACGGGCGGCGCATACGGCCGCTTTCAGAAACCGGCCGGGAGGCGCGCCGGCTCTCCGTGCACCGGGGCAGGGTCTATGCGGTCAACTCCGACGGCACCCTCAGCGCGTGGTCGTCCGACACCCTGGCCCATCAGTTCGACCTGCACGTCTGGCGTGACTTCGAGTGGCTGGTGAGCGCCGGAGACCGGTACTGGACCTCGCCGGACGGTGCCCGGTATGTGGGCAGTCCCGATACGGGACGCGGGAGGTAGCGCCCCGCGCGGCAACTCCGACAGACTCCTACGCCGCCGACTGTCCGTGCTGGAATGACTCGAACCGGACGTACTGGGGGACGAACGCGAGCTTGATGTCCTCGGTGGGGCCGTTGCGCTGTTTGGCCACCATCAGCTCGGTCTCCACCTGCGGTCCGTCCGGCTCGCGGTCACGGTGCAGGAACATCACCACGTCTGCGTCCTGCTCGATGGAGCCCGACTCGCGGAGGTCGGCCAGCGCGGGGCGCCTGCCCTCGGTTTCGCGCCGGACCTGGGACAGCGCCACGACCGGTATGGTGAGCTCGCGCGCCAGCGCCTTCAGCGATCGCGAAATCTCGGCTATCTGCTCGTGGCGGGGCAGGTCCAGATGCTCCGACGTCACCAGGGTCAGGTAGTCGACGAAGACGATGCCCACGTCGTGCCTGGCGCGCATGCGGCGCGCTTGGGCGCGCAGGTCGAGCAGCCGGAGTCCCGGCGTGTCGTCGATGTAGAGGGGTGCGTCGTAGATGCGGCCGGCGGCATCGGTGATCTGCTGCCAGTCCGACGGTTTCAGCAGTCCGGCGCGAATCCGCGTGGAGTCGATCCGTGCCTCGCTCGCCAGCACGCGCTGCATCACGGCATGGCTTGACATTTCCAGGGTAAACAGGCCGACCGGCACCGGCTTTTCGGCCCGGATCGCGATGTTGGTCGCCATGGAAAGAGCGAGTGCGGTCTTGCCGACCGACGGCCGCGCGCCGATGACGATGAACTCCGATTCCTGGAAACCGCTGGTCAGGCGATCCAGGTCGGGGTAGCCGCTCGGCACGCCCGTGTAGGCGGCGCCGGCGCGGGACAGTGCTTCGATCTTGTCCACGGTCTGGGTGACGATCTCCCGGGCGCTCTGGTAGGAGCCTGCGAGCTGCAGGTCGGACAGGTCGAAGATTCGCCGCTCGGCGTCGTCGATCACCTCGCGGACGTCGCGGCCCGCGGCGTGCGCATCGGCCGACAGCTCCGCGGACAGCGTCAGCATGCGCCGGCGCAGGCTGCACGCCTGAACGATCCTGGCGTAGTACTCGACGTTGGCGCTGGTAGGGACGCCGGTGGTGAGGCCGGAGATGTAGGAGGCGCCCCCGCAGGCATCAAGCGCTTCGGCGCGCTCGAGCTCGTCCGTGAGCGTGATCAGGTCGACCGGGTCGCTGCGGTTGAAGAGCGCGACGATCGCTTCGAAGACCCGCCGGTGGGCGGGGCGGTAGAAGTCCTCCGCCCGCAGGTAGCGCAGCACGACCGGCAGCGCTTCCTCGTTGAGCAGCAACGCGCCGAGCGCCGCCACCTCCGCTTCGAGGTTGTGGGGAGGGACGGAGTCGGGCAGGGCTCCGTCAGCCACGGGAGCCGCCGCTACGACTGGGACGGGTCTATGCGAATCGAGAGCGTCGCCATCTCTCTGTCGTAGAGGCGCACGGCGGCGTTGTGTTCGCCCGTGGTCCGCAGCGAATGGCCGGGCACGTCGATCCGGCGGCGTTCGATGCCGTAGCCCAGCTTCTCGAGCTCGGCCGCGATGTTCGCACTCGAGATCGACCCGAACAGTTTCCCGGTTTCGCCGGCGGCGACCTCGAAGACCAGCAGCTCGGATTCGAGCCGTTCCTTGAGGCTGGCTGCATCGTGGCGCTTCTGCTGCTTGCGCAGCTCGATCTCGGCCGCGCGGCGTTCGATGGCCCGCACGTTCTGCGGGGTATGCGGCAGGGCCATCTCCTGAGGGATCAGGAAGTTGCGCGCGTAGCCCGGCTTGACGTCGCGGACGTCACCCTCTTCGCCCAGTCCGATGACGTCGGCGTTCAGTATCACCCTCATGAGGCACCTCGTTTCATGTAACGTTTCATGCATCCATCCGGACCATGTTCGTTCGACTACGGCCGCTCCGGTCACGGTCGATCGGTATCGTCTTCGGAGTCCGAGCCGCCGGCCTGCAGGCGCTGGCGGTAGTGGACCCAGATCTCGGAAGCTCCGAACGCGGAGATGATAAGCAACAGCCACGGCAACGCAAAGAGGCCGATGATCAGCATCACGCCGATCAGCAGACTGGTCGTCGTGCCGGACTGCCCGTACCGGCCGGCGAACACCCGCATGATCGCGATCCCCTGGATGCCGAACACGAACGCCATCACCAGGACGGCGTTCCAGCCGATCGCGGCCAGCAGCTCCAGCCCTGCGTTTCCGAGCGCTCCGGTCTGGTCGATCGCCACCACGGCAAGGCCGCCGACGAGCACCCAGACCAGGTGGTCCGGCGCGTGGAATTCCGTCACCGGCCGCAAGGGTGACGGCATCCGGGCGCTGCGGGCACCGACCGCGGTGCCGATCCACCACTGGCTGGTCAGGAACACGAAGTAGATCAGCAGGTAGCTGCGCAGGATGCCGGGCGCAGCCTCCCGGAACGTGTCGGCCATGCTGCGCGCGGCCGCGATCGCGTCGGTGGCAAGTTCGTCGCCGAGCGACGTCGAAGCGCTGTTCGCCCAGTTCATCAGGAACGACTCCGCCGCCAGGCTGGCGGTCTCCAGGAATCCCGCCATCAGGGGCATGGTGGCCACACCGGCCGCCACGGTGGCTCCGAGCAGCCGGTACAGCACCCGGTACTGGCTGAAGCGTGCCGATGCCAGGACGTACAGGCCGCCCACCGTCAGGATCAGCACCAGGATCTCGGCGCGCATCAGCCCGTCGGCGATCTGCTCCGGCAGATCGCCCCAGCCGGTGAGCAGACGGAACGACACCGCGGCGATCCCGAACAGCGCCGCGGCATAGCCGAACGCCGTGATGCCGCGGCGGACGAGCAGTGCCTGCAACGGCACGAGGCAGAGCAGCGGTCCGAACAACGGCAGGACCAGGTAGCTGACGGACGCTACGACCGCCAGCAGGATCACCTCGATCCAGTAGGAGCGGGCTGCGCGTGTCTCGTCGACTTCACTCATCGCCGTTGAGGTCCGAACGCGGAATTCGAGATAGTGTTCTTTTGTAGACGATCCTGGCGCCCCGAAACCGTCGCCTCCGGCTCCGCTTTCGGCCCATCCCCACCTATCGCTACGGAGTCTGCCGGCCTTCCCGCTCGCGCGGCAAGTCCGGCAGACGCCTAAAACGGTATATCGTCCTCGAAGTCTCTGGAGGGACCCGGATCGGGACCCATGCGGTCGCCGGGTGCATCCGATGGAGCCTCAGCCGACGGGGGCGGTCCGCCACCCATGCCGTCACCGCGACTCCCGAGCAGTTGGAGGTTGCGCACGGCGATCTCCACCTTGCTGCGCCGCTGGCCTTCCTGTTCCCAACGGTTTTGGCGCAACTCGCCCGCGACTCCGACCTGCTTTCCCTTGGTGAGGTACTGCGACACCGCCTCTGCGGTTCTGCCCCACACCACGCAGTCGAAGAAATGCGCTTCGTCGACCCACTGGTCGTCGCGGCGTCGGCGGGTGTTGATCGCCAACGAAAAGTTGGCCACCGCGCTGCCGCTGTTGGTGTACCGCAATTCCGCGTCGCGCGTGAGGCGCCCGACCAGGACCACGTGATTGATATCCAACTCACGCCTCCTTGCGCACGATCAGGTACTTCAGGATCTCCGGCGCAAGCTGCAGTGCCCGCTCCGCGTCGCGGATGGCGGTCGGTTCGGACTCCACCTCGTAGTGGAAATAGTGACCTCGGTCGGACTTCTTTATGGCGTAAGCCAATGGCCGTTCGCCCATGTCTTCCTCGGTCAGGAAGGTCCCGCCGGCCCTGGAGAGGACCTCCTTGACCAGCCCCTGACCACGATCGACGCTATCGGCTTCCGGTTTGAAAATGAACGTAACTTCGTAGACCCGCACAACTGAATGCAAGCTAACACCTGCCCGTGGGCGCAGTCAACGCCGGCCTGCCCGACTGCCCGACTCAGGCGCAGTTCGATGCGCCTTCGGCCAGGTGCCAGCACACACGGCCGACCGTGCCTCCCTCGAGAGGCCGGACCAGGACCAGGTAGTCGCCCTGTACCAGCTCGAAGCGGCTCAGACCGGGTTCCTGAGGTGAGATGTCGATCATGCCCGGCAGGTAGAACACCGCCACCTCCGCCGGTGTCTCCGAAGCGGCCTCAAGCGATATCTGATAGGCATCGCGGTCGAACACCCGCAGGTTGTGGTGCCTGATGGGGCCGAGGTCAGCCTGTTCGACCCAAGCGCGGTCGGCGAACACCCGAGGCGGTGTCACCACGTCGAGCGCGACGCTGTAGCGCTGTCCCAGGTCCTCCTCCCCGGCGGTCACCTGGAGGACGGCCGGGTCCGCGCCCAGGTACAGCGCGCCCACCAGCTCGCCGGCGTCGGATGGAATGAGCGGCAGGAATGGCGGTTCGTCTCTCGCGTTGTGCAGGCTCGCAGTCACGGAGTCCGAGTCCGAACGGATCGTCACGCTGTAGAAGAGTCCCGGCCGCGCGCTGAGCTGAAACCACTCCCGCGTCTGCCGCAACGATCGTTCCTGGGGCTCGCCGGGCTGCAACTCCGCCGGTTGGGCGAGCGCCTCCGCGCCGCCGGCGCCGGTCGCGGCCTCAGCGGGCGTGTCGCCGGCCGGTTCGGCAGCGTCCCCGGAGACTAGCGGCGCTGCTCTGACCGTGAGCGCGTAGGCTCCCGAGGAGGAGGCGTCGGCGGCCAACACCTCGATCACGTAGGCGCCGGCGTCCATCTCGCCGGTGAAGCCACTGTCGTGCAGCCCGAACGGGACGGCGTTGCCGGCGTGGTAGAGGGCGATCAGCGTGTCGAGATCGGACTCGATGGCCACGGTGACCGTCGACGGTGCGGTCAGCGCCAGCTCGAAGCGGTCGCGGTCGCCGGCGGTGAGCGTACGCTCGAAGCGGGCGTCCTCCCCCAACGGCAGCGGGACCTCGTAGCCGGCGACGTCGTCCGGCTCGTACGGGTCGTCGGCCGACGGTGGTTGAGCGGCCGGTGGACCCGCCGGGGCGGGTTGCTCGAAACCCTGCGGAGCCGCCGGCTGAGCCACCGGCTCCACGGGATCCGGAGGGACATCCTCCTCCTCGGGCGGGGGAATGGGCGGTTCGATGGACGGCTGCGGAGCGGTTGCGGGAGGCCCGGCAGGTTCCTGGGGGCTCAGCACCGCCCCGGCAACCGCAAGCGCCGGCTGCGGCGCCTCGACCTGGGGCGGTGCTTCGGTGGCTGGCTGCCCGTCCGCCTCAACCGGCGCCGCCGCTGCTTCCGGGGGCGCTTCCGGTTCGGCGGCGATCACGGTCCCTGTTTCGGCCAGCCCATCCAGCAGGTCCGGTTGCAGCAGCTCGGAGATGCCGGTGGAGCGCGGCATTTCGATCCAGTCGGCGTCGACGAGCAGGCCATCCCGATCGAGAACCCTGACCACGGCCAGCACCTGGTGATCGAACGGCTGCAGCTCCACCGAGACCCGAACCGCCGAGGATGGCGCTTCGCCGGAAGTCGGGGCGTCGAGCAGGCGGGCGCTCCGGTAGTGCCGCAACAGCATGATCTGGAGCGCCCCCCGCACCCGGGCGCCGAGCCGGGTCATGCGCTGCGAGTCGGTCCGCACCGGCTCGACGTACAGGATCGTGTGGACGTGATCCGGCACCGCGCGCGTGACCACCTCCGCCGCCTGCTGCGCCGCGCGTTCCACGGTCTGGCGAACCGGCACCTCGAGAACGGCGTCGAGCTCCTGGCCGGCTGCGGTCGACGACGGCCACAGCAGCAGCCCGAGGATGCACAGGGACATGGCCGGAACACCGGTCCGCCGGACGTTCAGCCGGCTCAAAAGTGGCTCCACCCGGCCGGCCGGGGCAACGGGATCGGATCGGGGGCGGGCTGGGTGCGCTGCAGCGCCGCCCAGTCGGCCTGCAGATCATCCACGAACCAGCGATCGGATTCGAGGACCAGGTAGACCTCGGCCGGAATGCTGCCGAGCGGCCCGGACAGTCTGGCGCGCAGGAATGCGGTGTCGCCGGTCCGTTCGACCCGTCCCAGTCGAAATCCGGCCAGAGTCACGCCGCGGCGCAGGTGATAGTCGAGGGTCGCGGACACGTGCACCTGCCCCGCGGGGGACAGCGGAAGATCGTGCAGATCGCCGCTCCGAACCGCTCCGAGCAACCGATCGACCGTGCGCACCGCAGCGCGTTCGCTCGCGGTAGCGTCCAGGTCATCGGCGAGCGGGCCGATCATCGCGTCGTCCGGGAGCAGGGGCCGCGCCGTCCGATACGCCAGGAAGTCCGAGGACTCGATCGCGGCAGGCTGGTCGTCCACCGGCTGATCATCGGCCGTCGGCGAAACCTCCGCAACCGGCGGAGAGCCCGGCGCCGGGGCCTCGCCGGCCGGAGCATCGTCGGCTGCGGGCTCGTCGTTTCGGGAGCGCGAACAGGAGGACGCAAGCAACATGATGCCGAACAGCACGCAGGGCAGGGCAGGGCGAGCCCAGCGGATCACGCGGCACGGTATCCGGTCCCGGCGTGACGGGTCAAATCCGTGCGCAACGTGCCCCCGCGCAACGTGCCCCCGCGCAACGTGGTAGCCTTGGCCCGTGCCGTCGGACGCCGCCCGGGTGGTGCGCGAGGTGCAGGCGGAATTCACCCAGCCGGTGCGCGACCCCCTGTGGCAAAACATCGACCTCAGCCCCGGTCTGTACCGGCTGGCGCAGACGGCGCCGTTCCAGCGCCTGCGGGACATCCGGCAGCTCGGCCCGGTGTATCTGGTGTATCCGGGCGCCACGCACACCCGCCTGAGTCACTCGATCGGCGTGATGCATCTTGCCGGGCGCATGATCGCCGCGATCGCCGACCGGTCACCGGAGTGGCGCATCGAGCCGGAGGAAGTGCGTGCATTTCTCGCGGCGACGATGCTGCACGACCTCGGGCACTATCCGAGCGCCCACTCGCTCAAGGACCTGGCGGTGTCCCGGCACGAGACGCTGACCGCGCAGATGGTGCAGGAGGGCGAGGTGGCGCGCACGCTGCGCGAGCGAGTCGGAGCCCCGCCCGAGCTGGTCGCGGCCATCATAGACGTCACCCTGCCGCACCCCACGCCGGGGCTGCCGTTCCTGCGGGCGCTGCTGGCCGGAGTGCTCGATCCCGACCGGTTGGACTACCTGAGCAGAGACGCGTTCTTCTGTGGCGTGCCGTATGGGATGCAGGACGTGGACTTCGTGATCGGGGAGATGCGCCGCACGGCATGCGGCCGTGTCGCGATCACGGAGAAAGGGACGCTGGCCGTGGAGAGTCTGCTGTTTTCCCGCTACCTGATGTACCGGGCGGTGTACTGGCACCGGACCGTGCGCATCGCCACGGCGATGATCAAGCGCGCGGTGCTGCTGGGGATGAAGGACGGGGAGATCCGGGCTGATGACCTGTACGGCCTGACCGACCCCGGCTTCCTGCGGCTGCTCGACGTCAGGCGCCACCCGGCGTTCGTGCTGGTCGGCGACGTGCACGCCAGGCGCCTGCATCGGCAGGCGTTCCGGGTCCGCTTCGAGCCGGGACGCGGCACCCATCGCCGCCTGGAGCTGCCGATCGACCGGCTGCAGGTCGAAAGCCGGCTGCGCGCCGCGGCGTCGGCGGAGCTTGGCGCCCCCGTGGAAGACCACGAGGTGCTCATCGACGTACCGGAGCGCAACAGCTTCGCGACGGACCTGCTGGTACAGCCGGACGACGGCCCGGATCCGATCCCGTTCTCGGGAACGCACACGGTGTTCGGTCCGGACGTCGTGGCCCGCTTCGGCGCGACGTTGCGCTCGATCGCCGTGATCGGCTCCCGGCGCCCGGGGCTGGACGCCGCGTTGCGCCGGGTCGCTCCGGCCGTGATCGATGGCGGCTGAGTCCGGCTTTCAGTAATCGTCCTCCGGGTCGTAGTGCTCGGTGAACACGTGCGCCCCGCTGACACGGTCGGGGACGGCGTCCTCCACGAAGCGCATCACCTTCTGGAGGACCGATTCGGTGTGAGCGCCGCTGTTGGCGACCGCGGCGAACGCCAGCACGGCCCGCCGCAGGTCGTCGTTCGCGGCGACCTCGGCGGCCGCGACCCGGAAACGGGTTCCGGCCCGCTCCTTGAGCGAGGCGACGACGCGCCGCTTCTCCTTCAGCGACGTCGTTCCCGGCAGATCGATGCGCAGGCGCAGCACGGAGACGACCATGGAATTCCTCCCGCCCGGCGTCGGTCGCGCAACCTCGGCGCCGATATGTGCCGATAAACATAGCAGATACATGCTCAAACGCGGACACTCAACCACGGACAGGTGGGTTCATCGATGACGTCATACGCTGCTCGGATCTTCACCGGACGCTCCCACGCCGTCCGGGTCGTGCTCGCTGCCCTGATGCTGGGTGCCGCCGGTGCCCGCGTCGGCGTGGCGCAGGAGGGCGCAGACCCTGAAGGCGAAGGCGCCGGCGACGGCATGACCATCGGAGCGCTGCTCGGCATCGGCGTCGAGCACATTCCCGATGATGACGGCGGCGGCGCGACCTGGCAGTCGTTGACCCTCGCGCCGGAGCTCAGCGCAGGCAAGTTCAGCCTGGATCTGGGGGCGCAGCTTCGCTTCCGGTTCGACGGCGGACCCGCAGGCAGCGAGTGGGAGATCCGGGAGGCAGACTGGAGTCCGGACGAATCGATTGCGGGGCGGTCGTTCCTGGACCTGTTCCTGCCGATCATCCGCCATGCGCGCTACGGCGGTGATGGTGAGCCCCTCGTGGTGCGCGCCGGTTCGTTCGAGGATGCCACCCTGGGAACGGGTTTTCTGCTCGGCGAGTACGCGAACACCGTGCTGCTGCCGGGCCGCCGGCTGTTCGGGGTGGATCTGGACATCGACGGGGCGGTGTTCAACGTGCCGGTGGCCGGTCTGGAGACGGTCGTCGGCCATGTGCCTGCCCTGGACGTGATGGGGGCCCGGCTCTGGGCCCGCCCGATGTATGCCCTGAGCATGCCCCTGCTCTCATCACTGCGGATCGGGGCCGTGGCAGCCGCCGACTTCGATCCGTTCCGGTACGTCCCGGACACCGACGAAGAGGGCAGCGTCTCGGCATTCGGGTTCGACCTCCAGGTCCCGGTCGTCGCCACGCCGTCGTTCTCCGCTACCGCCCACGGCGACGTGGTGCTGCTGGGGACCTCGGAGATCGACTCGCGGTCGGTCGGGACGGCGGTGGGCCTCTCCGGCACGGCGGTCAGCAACCTCCGCTATGGGCTGCAGCTCCGGCTGACCGACGACCGCTTCCTGCCGGTCTACTTCGATCGCGACTATGATCGGCAGCGAGACCGCAAGTTCCGCGCGCTGCGAGCCGCGGAGCGGGCCTCGACACGGTCCGACGCGCTGGGGGGATTGGTCCATACTGGGTGGGCAGCGCGGGTCGGCATCTCCCTGCTGGACCGCCGTATCGACTTGGACCTTGGACTGGCCGGACCGTTGTCCGGCGCAGGCGGCGCCCTGGCGGAGGTTCCCTATGCGCAACGGAACGGCCTGGACGTGAAGGGGCGTGTCGGCGTGCGCGACCTTGGCGTCGACGGGATGTCGTTCGACCTGGACTACCGCAAGCGCCAGCTCGACGGTCTGGGGGATCTCACGGAGCCCGAGCATCTCTCGGTCGGTACGGCGCTCAGCTACCGGACGGGCGGTACGCTGATCATCCTGTCCTACCGCGGCTACCATGACCCCGCGGCCGACGGCCTGGTCGGAGCGCCGGCCGTGGAGAGCTGGATCGAGCTGTTCTGACGGGCCATCCGACCGCGTGACGGCCGGACCGCGTGACGGCCCGACTGCCGACGGCCTTTCCGCGTGCGCGGTGAATCCGACACACTCCCGTCCATGGGCCGAATCCGCGTCCTTGCAGACGATACGGCTCGCCAGATCGCCGCCGGAGAAGTCATCGACCGGCCGTATTCGATCGTCCGCGAGTTGCTCGACAACGCCATCGATGCCGGCGCCGCCAACGTGCGGGTGGAAGTCGTCAAGGGAGGGTTGGAGCAGATTCGCGTGGTGGACGACGGTGCCGGCATGGACGAAGAGGATCTGCGCCTGTGCGCGCTCCGGCACGCCACCTCCAAGATCGCCGACCACCGCGACCTCGCACGCGTGCGCACGCTGGGGTTTCGGGGCGAGGCGCTTGCGAGCATCGGCGCCTGCAGCGTGCTCACGCTGACCTCCCGAAGGAAGGAAGGAGCCTCGGCACACCGCGCGCTGGTGCGTTTCGGCCGTGACGAGGGCGTGCGGCCGAGCGCGGGAGTCCCGGGCACCACTGCGGAGGTGAGCTCTCTGTTCTTCGAGCTTCCGGCCCGGCGCCGTTTCCTGAAGAGCCGTGGCGCGGAGACGGCGCTGTGCCGGCGCACCTTCCTGGAGAAGGCGCTTCCGCACCCGGAGGTCGGGTTCGAGTTTGCCGTCGATGGCAGGCAGGTCATGAGAATGCCTGCCGGGTCGCCGCTTGATCGGACGGCAGCGGCCGCGGGACTGAACGCGGCCGATTTCGCCTGCGTGCACGGCGGTGGCGAGGGCCTGCGAGTGGCAGCGCTGGCGGCGCGCCCGGAGCTGGCCCGTCGCGACCGGGCGGGGATCCACGTCTATCTCAACCGGCGGCGGATCACCGACTTCGGGCTCGTCCAGGCGGTGGAGTACGGGTACGGCGAGTTCCTGCCGGGTGGCCTCCACCCGGTGGCGTACCTGTTCGTCGAGATCGATCCCGAGATGGTCGATTTCAACGTGCACCCCGCGAAGCGGGAGGTGCGGCTGCGGCGTCCGGGCGAGTTGCATCGGGCGATCAGCTCGACGCTGCAGCGGGAGATCCGGAGCTGGCAGTCGCAGCCCGAGCGCGGCGCGGCTGCCGGGGAGAACCGGCCGGCAGCGGCCGCCGCATCGTTCCTGGCCGAGGCTCCGCCGGTCTTTCCGGCACTGATCCGGCCTCCTCCGGCGGGAGCGGACGGATCGCCGCCCGGAGTGCCCTCCTCCCGTCCGGACGCGGGGACGGCCCCTGGGACGTGGCGCGGGCGCGCTCCCGACCCGGACGCCGAGATGCGCTACCTCGGTCAGGCCTTCCATCTCTTCCTGGTCGCCGAGGTGGGCGACCGCATCTACTTCGTCGACCAGCATGCCGCCCACGAGCGCGTGCTGTACGAGCAGCTTCGCGGTGGCCTGATCGAGCGGCAGAAACTGCTGGCCGGGCCATCCGTCGAGCTGTCGCCGGAAGAGGACACCGAGCTCCGCGGTTTCCTGGACGATCTCGAGCGTTGCGGGTTCCGCCTGCAGGCGCGGGGCGGCGGGCGCTACACGATCGTGGAGATACCGGCCGCGGCGGCGCGTCTGCCGGCGGAACATCTGTGTCGCTTCGTGCGCCTGTGCGCGGGGACCGCGGAGGACTGGGACCGGGACGTGTACAGCGGTCTGGCCTGCCGCCTTGCGGTCAAGGACGGGGAGGTCATCGACGATCGGTCCGGCCGCGAGTTGCTCGAGCGCTCGTTTCGGATCGATCCTCAGCGGTGTCCGCACGGTCGCCCGCTGTGGTTCGAGATCAGCAGGCAGGCGCTGGCCGGTTCGGTAGGGCGGCCGGCTCCCTGAGGCTGCCGGCTCGCTGAGTCGGCAGGACGCGAGGGCGCCGAACCAGGTACACCAGGTAAGATGAGCCTACGGGTCGTTCTGGGCGCGTCGCCGACGCGAAAGGCGTGCGTACAGCCGTCCCAGCGGGCGGACGACCACGGCGCGCGCCAGCCGCGCCAGTCCCTTCAGGGCCCGCCGCCACCACCTGACGCGCTGCAGCCGCTGCATCCGCTCGATCGCTTCACGCAGCTCCTCCGGCCGAAGTTCCTTTCGCTGAACGTTCTCCTCCAGCTCGAGTTCCAGCGTCTCGCGCTCCGACTCCTTGTCGATCACGATCGCGTTGATGCTCTTCCATCCCAGGCGGCGAGCGCTTTCCAGCCGCCGGTTTCCAGCGATCAGTTCCGACCGGCGATTGATCAGGATCGGACAGAGCAGGCCGTGCTTGCGCAAGCTTTCCATCAGTGACGACAGGTCGCCGAGGGAATATCGGACCCGCTTGCGGATGACGATGGTATCGATCTCCACCTGCATCAGCCGGAGCCCTCTGCAAGCCCGATCAGGCCCCGGTATTCGTCGCTGTCCAGCAGATCGTCGAGCTCGGCCGCGTCATCGATGCCGAGCTCGAAGATCCACCCGGCTCCTTCCGCGTCGGCGTTGATCAGACGGCCGGCCCCCGGCTCCCGCAGCCTTTCATTGACGGCGGTTACGACCCCGCCGACCGGTGCGTACAATTCGGTCGCTGCCTTCAGCGCGTCGATGGCGCACACCGCGGCGCCGCGTTCTATACGGGTGCCCACGTCGGGGAGCTGCACGAAGGTGATTTCGCCGAGCTCCTCCTGCGCGAAATCGGTCAGTCCCACCCGCACGCCGGACCGATGGCGTAGCGCCCAATGGTGGTCGCGCGTGTAGCGGCGTTCGTTCGAGTTCATCAGTCGAGCAGCGGATTGCCGTCCAGCGGCTTCGGGTCCGGCGGCCTTGATTGTCCCGTTCCGAGCGAGGGTTCGTCCAGGGGTGCCTGGAATGGCGGCGCATCGACGTCGATCGTTGCCAGGGCCCTGCGCAGGTTGTTCGCCACCACGTCGCCGCGGGCGGTCACGGCGCCGGACAGGGTGTCGCGTGTCTTCGGTTCCGTACCGGTCAGGAACAGCTCGTGGATGATGGGTTCGTCTCCCGAAGGCAGCAGGCCGGAGCGCGCGTCGACCGCGACCCGGATCAGCCCCGTGGCCGGCATCTCGAAGTCCCGGACGGGAGAGCCTGTGTGGACTCGCTTCATGTAGTCCGCCCAGGTAGTGCCCGCGGCGCGTCCGCCCGACAGGCTCCGTCCCAGCGACTCTCCCGGTTCATCGAAACCCATCCACACCGCCGTCACGACGTCCGGGGTGAACCCCACGGTCCACGCATCCGACCAGTTCTGCGTGGTGCCGGTCTTGCCCGCGATGGGGAAGTCGAGGCCGCCGACCCGGCCCGCCGACGCCGTCAGCGTTCCCGACCGGACGGTGCTGGTCAGCAGGTCGACCATCAGGTACGCAGCGGCCGGATCCATGATTTTCAGCCGTTCCCCCGCCGCCCGCTGACGATCACGCAGCTCCTTCTCGACCCCCAGCACGTCGTTTCCGTCCCGGTCCGTGACGAAGCGGATCGCGATCGGCTCCACTTCGCGGCCCTGGTTTGCGAAGGTGGCATAGGCTCGCGCCATCTGCAGCGGCGTCACCGTGACCACGCCCAGCCCGAGCGGGTACGTGCGCGCGAACGCTTGCTCGATTTCGAGCGGATCGGCGATCCCGAGCAGCCGGCTGGCCCGGTCGATGGCGGCATCGAAGCCGACCAGGCTCAACACGCGGAGGGATGGAATGTTCATGGAGTGCTTCAACGCGGTTCGCGTCAGCACCCGCCCCTGCCATTCGCCCAGGTAGTTTTGCGGGACGTAAGGGGTACCGTCGGGGTTGTAGAACACGACCGGCGCGTCCATCAGCATGGTCGCCGGCGTCACCGCTCCGGAACTGATGGCGGCGGAGTAGTACAGCGGCTTGAATGCGGAACCCGGCTGCACCTTCGACTGGACGGCGCGGTTGAACTGATTGCCACGCGCGAGGTCACGTCCGCCGACCATCGACAGGATGTACCCGCTGGACGGCTCGATCGACACCAGGGCGCCCTGCACCTCGACGCGTCGCTGCCGCACCGTCTGTTCCTCGCGGATCCGCCGGGTGAGCGCCTTGAGTTGTCCGGTGTCCCAGGTCAACGAGAGCAGGTCGAGGGCCGGGCTCAGTTCATCGCCGAACCGCCCCCGTCCGGCCATGCGGTCCGCCTGGTTTCCGACGCGCAGGCGGCGGACATCGAAGGCGAGCGACAACAGGTCCACCACGGGCAGGAACTCGTCCTTGGCCACGGCGACCCGTGTGCCGCGCTGGGTAGTGCGCAGGTCGTTCACCCGATTCAGGTGCTGCTCCATCACCTCGTTGGCGATCGCCTGATGATCCAGATCGAGCGTGGTGTGGACGATCAGGCCGTCCCGGTACAGGTCCACCTTCCCGAGCAGCAGTTCCTCCAGGCGCAGGCGAACGTACTCGCTGAAGTGCCGGGCGCGGTCGACGCGCTCGTAAAACGCGCTGCTCACGTTCGAGCGCGTGAAGTCGAAGGCGTCCCAGTACCGGACGAGCGACCGGTCGGCCTCCTCCTGGGTGACGTAACCCAGCTCCACCATCTGCTGCAGATTGTTCGCCTGCAACTCGCGAGCGCGATTCGGATAGGTGAACGGTGAGTTGCCGCCCGGCCGGTTGAGCTGGACCACCAGCATGGACGCCTCCGCAACCGTGATGTCGCGCGCCGAGTGCCCGGTATAGAACTGTGCCGCCGCTTCGATCCCGTAGGTGCCCTCTCCGAAGTACACCAGGTTCAGGTATCGCTCGAGGATCTCGTCCTTGGTCAGCCAGCGTTCGAGCTGGATCGCGTACCACAGTTCGACGAGCTTGCGGCGCAGCGTGATCTCGGACCGATCGGCAAACAGGCTGCCGGCAAGCTGCTGGGTGATGGTGCTGGCGCCTCCTCCGAAACCGCCGCGCACGGTGGTCCAGGTCGCGCGCAGTATGTCCGGTACCCGGAATCCGCGGTGCCGGTAGAAGTGCCGGTCCTCGCGGGTGAGCAGCGCGTCGATCAGATGCCGGGGCAGTTCCTCGAAGCGGATGATCTCGCGCTTCTCCACCGAGAAGAACTGCGTGATGAGCCGGTCGTTGCGGTCCAGTATCTGCGTGGGAAGGGCGGGACGGTCGGTCCCGTATATGTCGGATCCGCGGAAGTTCCGAGTGCCCGCGAAGGCAAGGCCCAATCCCGTGCCGACCCCGGCGGAAAGCAACAACAGGGTCGCGATGAGGAGCGCTGCGGTGCGCGGGCGGAGGCGCGCGCGCGGCATGTCACGATACTACGGACCACCGCCGCGGGCCGTCAAATTCCCCGCGTCCGCGACACGGCGTCCGGACGCACTCGGCATGACGCGGCTGCCGGCTACGGTCGCGTAGTCGTGAAAAAATGGCCGGCCCCTCATGGGGCCGGCCAACCCTTGCGGGAGTGCCGGTTACGGTATAGTAAACTGGGAGGGGAACTATAGATAACCGACACTCTCCTTATCGACACCTGCCTCTCGTACCTTAGCCGGCACCGGACAAATGTCGCCAAAGATTGTCCAACAGCATAACTGCCTGCCACGACAGGTCAACCTGCCGCTCCCCGCGCCGGCCGCGGCCGGTCACCCGCGACCGTCGACAGGGGCGCGCCGGCCCGAGGTGAGCAGGAACCCGATCGCTCCAAGATCGACGACGATCACGGCAATCGCGGCGATGTATGCGCCGGTGCTGAACAGTGCCAGGACGAACAACGGCGCGGCCGCCAGCGTGGCCACCCACGCGGTCAGGCGCGCCGCCGCGAAGGCGGCCCCGGCGAGCGCCGTTCGGAGGTCGGTTGCCTCTGCCCGGAGGCGGATTCGGCGCACGATCGTCGCTCCCACGCCGATCGCGAGCGCGGCGACCAGCAGGATGTTGTAAAGGGAGCGCATGCGGGTGGCGACCAGCCAGAGCGGCAGGACGACCGCGGCGCTCGCGGCCACCACCACGCCGGTCAGCAGCAGTCCGACGCCAATCCGGCGGGCAGCCGCCGCGTAGGCGGCTGCTGCCGCCCGCGCCGCACGCCTCAGCGCCGCCGTGGCCTCACCTCCGTCCGAGGCTGCCCATCCGTCCCGGGTAACGCGCCGGCGATTTCCTGCGGGATGGGCTCACCTGCGTGCCAGAACCCGAGCGCCCGGCCGGGCGAATGCACGCCGTGATAGTCGGATCCGCCGGTGACGAACAGGCCGCGGCGCCCGGCCAGCGTCCGTACCAACGACGATCGTTGCGGCGACAGGGACGGGTGATAGGCCTCGACGCCGGTCACGCCGGCCGCGGATACCGCGTCCAGCAGGGCCTCGAGCTCCGCGGCCGATCCTCCCTCCGGATGGGCCAGCACGCCGTGGCCGCCGGAGCCTCGCAGCGCCTCGATCGCCTCGCCGAGTTGCACGGCGCGGCGCGGTACGTGGAACGGGCGTCCGGAGCCGAGCAGCCGGCGAAACGCGTCGGCGGTGCTGGTGGCGACGCCCCGCTTGACCAGCAGCGCGGCCATGTGCGGCCGGCCGACGCTGGCGCCTCCCGCCTCCGCCTGTACGTCCGCGTAGTCGATCGCGAGCCCGTGCCGGCGCATCCGCTCGACCATCGCCAGGTTGCGCTCCACGCGGCGTTGCAGGATTCGGTCCAGCAGTTCCGAGAGGTGAGAGCGGCCGGCGTCGGGATCGAAACCGAGGCCGAGCAGGTGGATCTGGCGCGTGCCGTGCCGGAGCGCCAGCTCGACTCCGGCGATGAAGCGGATGCCGCGCCGAGCGGCGGCGCGTGCGGCATCGGCGACGCCGCTGACGGTGTCGTGGTCGGTCAGCGCCAGGGTGGTGACGCCGGCGCGGTGGGCGGCCTCGACCAGCTCCTCGGGCCGGTCGCTGCCGTCGGAGCAGCTCGAGTGCGTGTGCAGGTCGACCGACGCCGTCACCGCCATGCGCTCAGTAGCCCCGATCCAGGTCGCAACGGAAGCGGAGCTCGTTGCCGGCCTGGTAGCGGCGCAGGTTGTCGATGAAAATCTCGCCTCGCCGTGCCAGGAGCTGCGCCGACTCCGCGGACACGTGCGGGGTCACGTATATCCGCGGATGGTCCCACATCGGGCTGTCCGCCGCCGGTGGCTCCGCGCTGGTGGCGTCGATGGCGGCCCCTGCCAGGTGGCCGCGGTCGATCGCGGCCACCAGCGCGTCCTCGTCCACGATGCCGCCGCGCGAGACCACCACGACGTGCGCGCCCGGGCGCAGGCGCCGGAGCTGCTCGGGGCCGATCATGTCCTCGGTGCCGGTCGTGCGCGGCGCGGTGATCACCAGCCAGTCGGTCCGCGCAAGCATGTCGTGCAGCCGCTCGATCGGCCACACGGCGGTGACGCCGGTCGGGCAGGGAACCGGCGCCAGGTCGACGGCGTACACCTGCATGCCGAATGCCAGGGCGCGATGCGCGACCGCGCGGCCGATGTCGCCGAAGGCCAGGATTCCCAGGGTCGATCCGGACAGCTCCAGGATGCGGCCGCGGTACTCCGCGGTCCGCCACCGCCTGGCGGTCTGGTCCTCGAACGACTCGCGGAGATGGTGGGCGAGCGCCAGCATCATCCCCAGCGTGTACTCGGCCATCGGGATCACGTGCGTTTCGCGGGCGTTGGTCATCGCCACGCCGCTGGACGCGAACTCGGGCACCTTGCGCAGCACCGAGTCGAAACCGATGCCGATGAAGTGAAACCAGCGCAGGTTCGAGGCGCGCCGAAAGGCCTCGCGGTCGAGCTGCCCGAAGATGACGTCCAGCTCGGGCGCGATCCGGCGCTGGTCCTCGGGTGTGTGTGCGATGCTGAAGCGGGTGTCGGGGAATTCCGCTCGAAGCCGGGACTCGAAGTCGCGGCCGAGGTCGTAGCAGACGCCGACGTGAAGCGGGCGTGCGGGTGCGTTCATCGGCGTCATGATAGCCGACGCCCGGCCGCATGCGCTCGGGGCAAGCCACGGGCGGAGCGGGACGCGGCGGACCGGGGACGCTATGATCGGTCGGCATGGAGGCGCGGCGCCTCGTGGACAAGGCGGCCCTGGTCACGGGCGCCGGTTCCGGCATCGGCGCGGGCATCGCCGGCCTGTTCGCCCGGCACGGAGCTCGGGTCGCGGTCGCCGATCGGGACGCGGACGCCGCGCAGCGCACCGTTCGCGCGATCGTCGCCGGCGGCGGACGCGCCGTGGCGATCACCGCGGACATCTCCACCGGTCGCGGGGCCGAAGGGTGCGTGGACGAGGCGGTCGCCGCCCTCGGCGGACTGCAGATCGTGGTCAACTCCGCGGGCGTCACGCCGCGCTACGCTCCGGAAGACTGGGACTACGAGCAGGTCTGGGACTGGGTGATGGCGGTCAACCTCAAGGGTACGTACCTGGTTTCGCGCCGCGCGGTTCAGGCGATGAGCGCCGGTGGCGCGATCGTCAACCTGTCCTCGATCTACGGCCTGGTGGGCCGGCCGATGTTCTTCGGCACCGGCGACGATCCGTATCCGCCCGGCAAGCACGGCGTCATCGGCCTGACCAGGGACATGGCGAACAACTTCGGCGCGCGCGGCATCCGTGTGAACGCGCTGTGCCCGGCGTTCGTGTACAGCCCGTTGACGCGCCCGCTCACCGAGGATCCGGCCTGGCGTTCGCAGATGGAGGCGATGCAGCCGCTCGGCCGCCTGGGCACGGTCGAGGAGGTGGCGTACGCGGCGCTGTTTCTTGCGTCCGACGAGTCATCGTTCATCACCGGCGTCGCGCTGCCGGTGGACGGTGGATACACCTCGTTATGAGCGTCCGGCCCATGAGCGGACGGGGGTGAGCGCCGGCACCTTCGATCTGCTCACCCCGCACGTGGCGGTGCAGGCGATCGAGTCGGTCATCGGCGTCCACGTGGACGGTTCGCTGGCCAGTTTCCCCAGCTACGTGAATCGGGTGTACGGCTTCGCGGCCGCCGACGGCCGGCAGTACGTCGCCAAGTTTTACCGCCCCGGTCGCTGGACGTATGAGGCCATCGAGGAGGAGCACCGGCTGGTCGGCGAGTGCGCGGCCCTCGACCTGCCGGTCGTGGCGCCGATCGCCGACGACGACGGAGACCGGCTGCACCTGGTGGGAGCCGCCGGCCCGGACCGGGAGCAGGAGTTTTCCTTCTCCGTCTATCCGAAACGGAACGGACGCACCTTCGACGCGGACCGGGACGAGGACTGGCTGCGCATCGGCTCGCTGGTGGGCCGTTTGCACGTCGCCGCCGCGCACGGAGGTGCCGAGCACCGGATCACCTGCACCCCGCGGTCGTCGACCTCGCGGTTCCTGGATGAGCTGGACGAGGCGGAGTTGGTGCCGCCCGACCTGGACGCCGAGTTCTACGACCTGGCGGACGCCGCCGTCGAGCGGATCGCTCCGCTGTTCGACGGCGTGGCGCTGCAGCGCCTGCACGGCGACTGCCACCGCGGCAACATCCTGGATCGGGCGGAGGAGGGGCTCTTGATCATCGACTTCGACGACATGATGGTCGGTCCCGCCGTGCAGGACCTGTGGCTGCTCCTGCCGGGCCGCGTCGCCGACAGCCGTCGCGAGCTGGGGCTGCTGCTGGAGGGTTACGAAGAGTTCCAGCCGTTCGACCGGGCTACCGTGGCGCTGATCGAGCCGCTGCGGCTCATGCGCATGGTCTACTACCTGGCGTGGCAGGCGCTGCAGCGCCACGACCTGCGCTTCCGCGAGTCATTCCCCCAATGGGGCGGCCGGGCGTTCTGGGAGCAGGAGATCGAAGACCTGCGCACGCAACTCGGCGTGATCTCCGACCAGCTCGGCTGATCCTGCAGGCCGGCGTCATGCGCCGGCGTCGGCCATCGCCGCCCTGAGGCTTGTCTCGATCCGTTCGCAGATGGCGTCCAGCTCCTTGCGGCTGGCCGTCAGCGCGGGAGCGACCGCGAACCAGCCCGGGTCGGTGCGCATGATGAGGCCGTCGCCGACCGCCCGCCGGCCGAGCGCGGCGCCGACGCGCCGATCGGTCAGTTCCACGCCGAGCAGGACGCCGCGCCCGCGGACCTCGCGCACCACCCCGGTGGCGTGCAACGCCTCCAGGCGGGAGCGCAGGTAGGCGCCGTTGTCCCGCGCCCGCGCGAGCAGATCGTCGTCCGCGATCGTGTCGATCACGGCGATGGCGGCGGCGGCGGCCAGCGGGTTGCCGGCGTAGGTGTGGCCGTGCATGAAGTGGACGTCCTCGCGCTCCGAGCCCCAGAACGCATCGCCGAGACCGCGGCGGGCGGCGATGGCGCCGATCGGGATGACGCCGGACGACATGCCCTTGCCGCAGCAGATGACGTCCGGGGTGACGCCGAAGGTCTGGGCGGCGAACATGTTGCCGGTCTTGCCGAAGCCGGTGATCACCTCGTCGAAGATCAGCAGGACGGCGTGGCGGTCGCAGATCTCGCGCAGCAATGCGAGGTACTCCTCGGTGGGGGTGATGATGCCGCCGGTGTTGCCGATCGGCTCGACGATGACGGCGGCCACCGTCTCCGGATCCTCGGCGACGATCGCATCCTCCACGGTGGCGGCGGCAAAGCGGTTGCACTCCTCCCAGGTCGGGAAGCGGCCGCGGTAGTGGGTCGGCGGAAACACCTTCACGAAGCCGCCCATCTGCGGCTCGAACTTGCTCTTGCGCGGGCCGGTGCCGCTGGCCGCCATGGCGCCGAAGGTGCCGCCGTGGTAGCCGTGGTAGAGGCTGATCACCTTGTACTTCCCGGGTCGACCGCTCTGTTTCCAATACTGGCGGGCGAGCTTGAGGGCCGCCTCGTTGGCTTCCGAGCCGCCCGAGAAGGTCTTGACGAAGTCCAGGTCGCCCGGCGTGATCGCGCCGAGCCTTTCGACCAGCTCCAGCGTGACGTCGGCCACGCCGTGCATCGGCGGGGCGAGCGTCACCCGTTCCATCTGCTCCCGTACCGCGGCAAGCACGCGCGGATGGCGGTGGCCCAGGCTGGCCACGAACACGCCGCCGATCGCGTCCAGGTAGCGGGTGCCGGCGACGTCCCAGTAGTAGATGCCGTCCGCCCGCTCGATGATCAGCGGCGCGTCGGCGAAGCGCTGCATGGGCATGAAGTCCACCCACGTGCGCGCCAGCAGTTCCTTCTGGCGTGATGTGATTCCCATCGCGCACACAGCGTACCAGACAGCGGCAGCGTTCGAACTACCCTTTGGGGACGAGGCGGAGCGTGCTCACCGCGTGCCGTGCGGCTGCGGATCGGTCGAGCAGGAGAACGTGGTAGCGACCCGCGAGCCACTCCGCGAGCTGATCGCAGTAGTGCGGGCTGCCGGGGTGTCCCGACTGCCCCTGCGCGTCGACGGCCAGGAGGCCGCGCGGTTCGGCGCCGAAGTCGGCGATCATGCGGTAGTTGGCGCCCATCGCCGCCCCCCAGTTGGGATCGAAGCCGGTGTTGCACACGGTGGTTCCGTTGCCGCGCACCGGCAGGCCGCCGCGGTCGAGCAGCGCGCTCAGGTCACCGCGGTGCGTGAGCACGTGGCGCAGGTGGATGTGGTGCAGGCGGCCCCAGCGCCACTCGCCCATGTCCGCGCCCAGGCGTTCGGTCAGCTCGTCCAGCGCAGCGGTCATGGCGCAGGCGATCGCCGCTTCGCGCCGGCCGTCCGCAAACCAGCCGGTCTCGTCGGCGCTCAGGAGTGCGGTGGCCAGGCCGGCGACCGCGCCGGCCACCAGCGCCACGGCGTCTCCGGGGAACCGCTCGGCGGCCACCCGCGTGCTCCAGTGACCGAAGAACACCTCGAAGATCGCCGCGCCGATGCGATCGGTCTCCATGCGGCAGTCCCACTCCGCCAACCGCTCGGCCGCCCGCCGGATGCGGGGATCGGCACACCCGGCAACGGCGTGCAGCAGGGGCGGCACGCAGGTCGCGGCGCGCAGCGAGAGGACGTCCAGGTGCATCCGCGCGCAGTCGTCAGGCGAGTGCCGCTCGGATGCTTCGAGCATCTGGCGGAGACGACGGGCACGATAGCCGCTCGCCCAGCGGCCGGAGAGGGACCGGGGGAAGTCCTCCGGGGCGGTGCGGTTGTTTGCCGAGGCGATCCAGCCGCGCTCCGGGTCGGCGAGTTGGGGCATGCCCTCCGGCGGGATGACCCCCTGCCACCGGTGGGCCGGATCCCAGCCGGGGCGGAAGCCGCGCTCCTCGACCGTGCGAACCGGGATCTCGCCCGCGACCTGATAGCCGGTGTGGCCGGCCGCATCGGCCAGCATCAGGCTCCACGTCGGCACCCGCCATCTCCGGACGGCGCGGCGCAGCCCCGCCACGCTCGTCGCGCGGTCCATCGCCAGCAGCGACGTGAGCCAGCCGCAGCGGGCCGCGCCCAGCCAGCGCAGCGACACCGGGCCGGCCGCGCGCACGGACTCCGGGAGCAGCTCGTCCACGATCGGGCCGTTGCGGGAGTGGCGGATGGCCCTGGTGACCGATTCGCTGCCGCGGACCGCGATCGTCTCCGAGCGCTCCCGCGCCGGCTCCCACCGGCCGTCGTAGAGGAACATGCCGGGGCGCGCGGGATCCGTTCGCTCATGGTACAGGTCGCGTTGCGAGCAGATGTTGTTCGTGATCCCCCAGGCCACGTGCTCGTTGCGCCCGAACATCACCGCGGGCATCCCCGCGTACGCCATGCCGGTCACGTTGAACGAGCCGCCGGCGAGGGTGACCTCGTACCAGCACGACACCGCGGCGAAGGCGATGTGCGGATCGCTCGCGACGATCGGCTTGCCCGTAGTGGATCGCGATCCGGCGATCACCCAGTTGTTGCTGCCCACACCTTCCGAGGCGTCGGCGACCGTCGCGCCGACCGGCCGCGTTCCGGCGGGTCCGGCGGATCCGGTGGGTCCGGCGGGGTAGGAGCCGGGCGGCAGGATGCTCTCATCGTCCGCCTCGCCCTGCAGGAAGGCGCGGTAGAGCGCGCCGTCGCCCAGGACGCGCCTGCCCAGCTCGGGGATGAAGATCACCGGCAGGCGGACCGTCAGGTAGGCGCGAAACTCGCCGGCGATGGCCAGGCAGTCCACCGGCGACCATGGCTCCGGGGCGTAGTCGAGCAGATCGAACTCGATCGGCAGCCGCTCGCCGGCCGCCGCGATCGACTCGTTGATGCCCCCGGAGAACGCGGTCAGCAGGCGCCGCGTCTCTGCCGGGGTCTTTTCCCACTCGGCTTCCGCGATGCGACCGATGCCGATGGTGCGGGCGGCGGTGTCCAGCTCCAGCCCATCCGGGCCGAGCACCTCGGACAGACGCCCGTTCGCCTTGCGCCGCAGATAGTCGAGCTGAAAGAGGCGGTCCTGCGCCATGGCGTAGCCGAAACCGAAGAACAGATCCTCATCGGTGTCAGCCGAGATCCGGGGAATGCCCCAGCGATCGCGGTCGATCGTGACGTCCGTGCCCACCGCGGCGTCCCTGCTTCCGCTCTGCTCGGGGACGCGGCGGCGCGCCTCCGCCTGCCACCAGGACTGGAACTCTTCCCCCGAGAGGCCGGCAGCCGCACAAACCGCCCCGATCGGCTCGCCGGCACCGAGGCGCGCCAACAGTTCCTGCGCCTCGAGAGTCATCGCAGAAGTTCCCCACCGAAGCTCGTCACGATGCCACAGTGTGCCGCGGCGGCCGAGGCGTCGCCACCAGGGTCAGCGGGCAGGTAGGATGCGGCCTGGCGATGGCGCGGGCAGGACGGGACTGGCGGCAGCACGGCGTGCGGGTCGTCACGAGCGAGAGACTGGATTTCAATACCCCGCAGACGCCGGGCATGACCCGCGCGGCAGCGATCAATCGAGCGACGGCGGGCGCCGAAAAGCTCTGGGCCGGCACAGTGGAGATCCAGCCCGACGCGAAGACCGGAGCGCACCACCACGGAGCCCTGGAGAGCGTCATCTACGTGGTGTCGGGCAGGGCGCGCATGCGCTGGGGCGACCGCCTGGAGTTCGTGGCGGAGGCCGGGCCCGGCGACTTCATCTACGTGCCGCCCTACGCTCCGCACCAGGAGATCAACGCCAGCAGGGATCGGCCCCTGACCTGCGTCCTGGTCCGGAGCGATCAGGAGCCGGTCGTCGTGAACCTGGACATCCCGGCGGTCGAGGAGCCGGAAGAGGTGCGCTGGATCGATCCCATCCACCGCGAGTGACCGAATGCCACGCAGCACCCCGATCTCGAATGCACCGGAAGGGGTAATTGGCAAGATATATCTTATATAAGACTATAGAACAATAAATAGTACATGATGACTACCTGGAGGGTCCTCCGCGAAGTCGCCGGGCTGGGTCTGACGAGCGGTGCGGTCTACGACGCGCTCCACGTGCGGTGCGCGCGCAAGGCTGCCCTCGACCGGATCCTGACGTATGACGTCACGCACTTCGAGCGGTTCGAGCTTGCCGGCATCGACGTGATGGCGCCCTGACGAGCGCCGGAGTGTCGGACCTGCCGCGCTCGGCGACAGATCCGACAGACTCCGAGGCGAGATCAGTTGATCAGTTGAGCGGGAGCGGTCTCAGACCCGGATTCGCCAGGTAGTACTCGTTGGTCTTGTCTATGTAGATGCCTCCTCCCATCTTGTGGAACTCGGCGTAAATCTCCCTGCCGCGGGCGATCTTCTCTTCGACGTCCATGTCCCGGTCCATCAGCACGCCATCGAAGAACTCGCTGGTGATGAAGGCGAAGGAGTCCGCGACCTTCTGTTGCTCCTCCGGGGTGTAGACGAAGCGCGCGAACACGTACGGCTCGATGGTGCTGTTCTGCGCGTTCAGGGCATCGAACAGGTCGTGGATCTCATTGCCCGCGAACGTCAGCCCGGCCCGTTCATACGTGCGGTCGTAGTTTCCGAGCAGCCACCGGTGCTCGAAGCCCATGAGCTGGTACGGCTCCTGGATGGTGTCGGTCATTTCGGCTTCCGGGATATGGAGACTCATGTCGCCGCCGGCCGTCTGCTCGATCTCGAAGGTGAGACCCTCGATCCCGTAGCGTGCCAGATTGTAGTTCGCCTCATCCCTGGACATCCAGTTGATGAACTGCAGGTACTTCTCGACCTGCTCCTGCGTGTTCCGCTTGGTGAAGAACAGTCCCCTGAATCCGGCGCTCCAGATAGGCTGTTTCTTCGAAGCCACGCCGTAGACCAGGATCTTGGTTTCGTTGGCCGGATCTTCGTCGATCCATTCCTTGTAGGTCGGGTTGCCTCCGTACCAGCCCTGACCGTCTCTCCCAAGAATGGTGCCGTTGATGAAACCCCTGTCCCGCTCCGTTCCGGCCGGCTCGGCGAGGCTGTGCCAGTAGTATCCCTTCTTCAGGAACTTGTCGAACAGCCGGACCGAGTCCTCGTAGTACTCGGAATCGACCCAATCCTTCCAGATCCCCTCCTCCTGATCGAAATAGTTCACGTATCCCTGCGGGTTCCAGTTCGACATGGAGATATTGTCTTCGAAGGCGCCCAGGAAGGTCTTGAAGGTGTGATACCACATGATGCCCATGCCGTCGGGCACTTCGCGGTTGAACGCCTCGCCCAACTGCTCCAGGTGATCGAACGTCAGGTCGAACCTGCCCTCCGGCAGCGGCGGCAGCTCGACTCCCAGCTTGTCGATCAGGTCCTGGTTGAACAGGTAGATCAGCCCCCGCATGCGGACCAGGTGGGGAAGGCCGGCAAGGTTGCCGTCCTTGTCGCTGAACGTCTCCAGCAACAGCGGATTGTAGTCGTTCACCAGCGCCAGGTAGTCCGGCGCATGCTCTTCCACGAGACCTTCCACCGGGATCCACATCGGCGCCCACTCGGTGGCGCCGCCCATTTCACCCGTGCCCTGGACGATGTGGATGGGGTCGCCGCCGGCGGCGGACAACTGGATCAACTGATTGACGGCCATGCCCGATTGGCTCAGGTCGGTCACGTCGATCGTGAATCCCAGCTCGGCGGCCATCTTCTCGTCGAGCGCGGCCTTGACCTCATCGTAATGCTTGAGCTCGCTGCGCTCTATGGCCTGTGGCGCGGGGCCTATGATCACGTATTCGTAGTGCGGCACCGCCGCTTCCCCGCCTTCTTCGCCCTCTGCCGAAGCGAACAGCAGAGAAGTGGCGAGAGCGGCCAGCAACACCGTTATCGCTGCCCTCTTGTTCATTCGTTCAACTCCTTGTCACCGATGCTCGGCATCGATGTACGTCGATTCGATCTGTCTCCGAGGCTCTTCTCGGCACGCTTCCCGTCCCTCCTCCCTCAAGCTTTCCTGTGCATGCCCTTCACCCCCTGTGTAACGGATGTCCGTAACGAGTTCGCAGCATCCCTGGATCACCCCTTCACGGCGCCGATCATGATCCCCTTCGCGAAGTGCTTCTGCAGGAACGGATACAGGAGCAGGATGGGAACGGTAGCGATGAACAGGGCCGCCATCTTGAATCCCTCGGACGGCGCGTCCGACATGTCGACGCTCTTCCCGAGTTGCTCGGCGAAGTCGCCGCTGTAGACCTCGATCATGCTCTGCAACAGGCGCATGACCACCATCTTCTTGCGGGACGGAACGAACAGCACGGCTTCCATGTACGTGTTCCAGAACATCACCGCGCTGAACAGCGCGATGGTCGCCATGATCGGCAGGGCCAGGGGCATGACGATGCGTATGAGTATCTGGAACGTGCTCGCGCCATCGAGCTTCGCGGACTCCTCGATCGCCTCCGGGAGCGCCATGATGAAGTAGTTCTTGATCAACAGGTAATTGAACACGGCAGCGGTCGGTATGATCAGCGCCCAGTAGGTGTTGATGAGTCCCATGCGCTGCAACACGAAGAACTTGGGTATCAGGCCGCCGGCGAAGAAGCCGGAAAGGTAGAGGAAGATCAATATGATCTTTCTGCCGGGGACATCCCTCTTGGAGAACGCATACCCGGTCATCGTGCTCAGGAACACCGTGACGCTCGTGCCCATCACGGTGAGGAGCAGCGTGTTGGCCAGCGCCCTCCGGAACAGCGTGGCGTCCACCAGCAGCGAGCGATAGGCAGCAAACGTCACGTCGTTCGGTATCAGCCGCGCTCCTTCGAGATAGAAGGCCTTCGACGTCGTGATCGACACGGAGACCACGTACAGGAAGGGCATGATGCAGGTCAGAGACAGCAGGATGATCGCGCCGTTGGATACGACGGAGAACAGCCTGTCGGAGGCCGTCGCTCTCACCACAGCACCTCATAGCCGATCTTGCCGACCAGGTAGTTCGCGAACAACGACAGGACGATCCCGAACATCGTCTGGAACAGGCCCATTGCGGTCGCCATCCCGTAGTTTCCCCTGAGCAGGCCCCAATCGTAGATCCAGGTCTCGAACACCTCGACGTTGGGCATGTTGCGGCCCAGCAGGAGGATCTGCGTGAGGTTCTCCATGAAGATCGTGGTGATCGCGAACACGAATGAGATCGCGATCACCGGGAAGATCGCCGGGACGGATATGTGCCACATCTGCGTGATCTTGCCGGCTCCGTCGACGATCGCGTTCTCATAGAGACCGGGGTCGACGGCGGACAATGCGGCAAGGTAGATGATCGTGCTCCAGCCTATGGTCTTCCATATGCCGCTGCCGATGAGGACGACGCGGATCCATTCCCGCTTCCAGGTGATGTCTTCGTAGGGCAGGCCGACGGCGCCGAACAGACGGCTCAGAACCCCGGAGTGCTCGTTGAAGACCAGGTAGAGCAGGGTCGCGATGATCACCCAGTTGAGAAAGTGAGGAAGGTAGAGCACCGACTGGGATACGTTCTTTAGTCCCTTGCTGCGAATGTCGTTGAGCAGCAGCGCCAGGAGTATGACGATCGGGAACCCGAACAGGAGGCGAAGGAAGGTTATCTCCACCGTGTTCCGCATCAGGCGAAAGAACCGTGGCATGCCGAACAGCACCCGGAAGTACTCCCAGCCGATGGAGGGACTGTTCAAGCCGTCCTGGAAATTGAAATCGAGCCAGGCTATCTTCAGCCCGTAGGTGGTGAACAGATTGAAGACGATGACGGTGAGAATCGCCGGCAGATACATCAGGTAGATCTGCCTGTTCATGAGCACTCTGTGGCGCGTGGACCGGTCGATGTGAAAGAGTCCGCGTATCCCGCCGTTCCGGTTGCCGAGCCGGCGCTCGGGGAGAGCGTTCTTCGCCGCCGGACTCAGCGTTCGCATGCCGGCGATGTCCATGCGTGGGGCGACCGGATCGGGGATGATCCGATGATCGCGTACGGCGACCTGCTCGGGCCCGTGGCGATCAACTTTCGCGGCATGCTGCTACTCCTTGCGGAACGCGCCGGCCTCGGATCTGCGGACATTTTCCATGGATGGGCCACGTCCCGCAAGCTCGACCCGGGAGCCAGGGACAGGTCGAGGTCGGCGGCACCGCCGCCGCTTAGGCGAACCTCAATCGAGGAGTGACAAGACTCCGCCGGCCGGGTACGGTGGCGGCACGAGATCGATCGGCGGGGGTTCATCGTGAAGCTCTACAGGGCGCAGGAAGCGCCGGGCCTGAAAGAGACCGGAATCAACTACATCCGCCGCGACATTCCGGATCTCGAACTTCCCGAATACCGGGGAGAGTCCTACGAAGATCTGGTGCCGGACACTCTGGACCTCCAGGAGCGCGCCCTCCTGGGGATCAACGGGATGACATCTCCCACGAATCCGGAGCTCGACTACGAGGTGTACTGGCTGGCTTCGTTCTACCGCAACCCGCCCATGATGTTTCACCAGATCCATGACCACGTGCAGTCCAAGTTCCTGGAGAGCGTTCCGCTGCTCCGAACCATCACCGGATCCGCCCACAACAGCCACGTGGACCGGCGGTGGTTCGAGGTGCTCCTGCACTTGCAGGGGCCCGACGGCTGTTTCTACGAACCGGTCGATCCCAAGCGGCCCTGGAGCGACACCACGTTCTTCGACTTCTACCCCACCACCGGTCTGGGCCACTACGCCATTCCCATCGTCTGCTCCGTGCGCATGGCCGCGGCGGCGCTGCTGCACGAGCTTACCGGCGACGAAGGCTGGAAGGAGTCCTCCCTGCGCGCGGCGAACGGGCTGTTGAAGCGGTGTCTCGCCTGTGAAGATCACCTCTACCTCCCCGACATCGTCTTCGGGCCGGATACGCCCGTCGACGTGCACGCTGCCAAGATCGTGGCCACGCCGAACGTGGACGTCAGTTCCAGCCCCGTGGTGGACAATGCCCAACTCGCCTGCAACGAGGGGTGGATCGGGCAGGCTCTGGTGCAGGTGTACCGCACGCTTGGCGGCGAAGAGGCGCTCGACGCGGCCGGGAAGCTGCTCCGGGGCTCCGCGCTGCACAGCGTCGCCTTCGATGCCGCCACCGCCGAGTTCATCAACTCCCCCCACTTCCACGGCCACACCCGCGTGCTGCTGGGAATGACCGAGTACGCGACGGAGACCGGCGACGAGGAGTTCTGGGACTTCATCGGGCGCGGATACGCCTGGGGCAGGACATACGGCGAGCCTCTGGTCGGCTTCTTCCCCGAATGGGTCAGGGCGAGCAAGCGCTGCACCTGCGAGCTCTGCGGACTGGCCGAGATGATCGCCCTGGCCATCAAGATCAGTCAGGCCGGACGGGAAGACCTGTGGGACGACGCCGACCGCTGGATCCGCAACCACTATGCCGAGGGTCAGCTCACCGAGATCTCCTGGATCCAGCGGAGGATCGATCGCCGTCCGGGCATCCCCGCGCAGCCGCCGGAGACCGAGTCTCCGGACGCCGTGCACGAGGTGGCCGAGCGACACGTCGGGGCCTTCGGCGGTTGGCTTTCGGGCAACGAGTGGGGCAACAACGTCATGCACTGCTGCACGGCGAACGCGACGCGTGCCCTCTACTACATCTGGAACGGCGTGTGTGACTACCAGGCCGATGCCCTGAGGGTGAACCTGCTGCTGAACCACTCCTCCCGGTGGGCCGACATCGACAGCCACATCCCCTACAGGGGGCAGGTCGACGTGAAGGTGAAGCGCCCGCTCGCGAGCTGCGCGGTGAGGATCCCCGCAGGCGTGAGACCGGAGGACGCGGTGTACGCGGTCGACGGCGAACGGCGAAACGCCCGGTGGGACGGCCGCTACTGCGCCGCCGGTCCGGTCAAGCCGGGCCAGACGGTCTCGGTGCGCTTTCCCCTGGGTAGCGGAGACGAGCTCGCATACATCGAGAAGGTCCCGCACACCTACACCCTGAAGGGGACGACGGTCATCGACGTCGATCCACCGGGGAGGGACGGAGCGCTCTATCGCAGGGAGCGCTATCGCCAGGACGAGACGCGCTGGAAGAAGGTCACCCGTTTCGTTCCGGAACGGGAATTCAGGTGGTGAAGAGCGTGACTGACCGATGGGACCGCGCGGATTGCTCGGGGTCGGCGCTCCCACTACGATGCGGGCATGGCCGATCCCCGTCTGGCGCGACTGAGCGAGCACCTCTACCGCTTCACCGATACTTGCAACATATACGTTATTGTAGACAGTGACCGGGCGCTGCTGATCGATGCCGGCTCCGGAGCCGTCGCCGGGGCTCTGGCCGAGACGGGAGCGGCCACAGTGGAGTGGGTTCTGCACACCCACCACCACCGGGATCAGTGCGGGGGCACGCCGGCCCTTGCTGCCGAGGGCGCACAGGTCGCGGTGCCCGAGCACGAGCGCCACCTGTTCGCGGAGGCCGAGCTGTTCTGGCGGACGCGCCGGGTGTATGACAATTACGACGACCGCAACACCTTCTTCACGTCAGCGCGAGACATCGCCGTCGACGCCGTGCTGGAGGACTACGAGACCTTCACGTGGCGCGGCTATCGCTTCGAGATCATTCCGGCCAAGGGGCACACGCGCGGCTCCTCGATGCTCATCACCACGATCGACGGGCAGCAGGTGGCGTTCACGGGGGACCTGATGAGCACCGGCGGCAGGCTCTACCAGCTTCATGCCATGGAGTACGCCTACGGCGGCATGGAGGGGGTCGGCTTCACGATCGAGTCGATCGACGCGCTGGACCGGCTGAACGTGCAGGTCGCCTATCCTTCGCACGGGGATGAGATCACGGACGTCGCCGGCGACATCGCGCGCCTGCGCCGGCGGCTGGCCGACTGCGTCGCGCTCGGCAACGGCCTGCGCG
The DNA here is from genome assembly GCA_965208175.1 of Spirochaetia bacterium. Lineage (GTDB taxonomy): Bacteria > Spirochaetota > Spirochaetia > SZUA-6 > Bin103 > CATQHW01. The sequence continues at coordinate 1,654,462 of CBDBOG010000004.1, forward strand.
TGGCCGGCTCGCGGGAGGATCTGCCGACCTCCCACTTCCTGCCGGACGCCAGGATGCAGCCGCTGTCCCGCCACCTGCTGTGGGGCGGGCCGTGGACCTGCAGCAACTTCTACGTGGTGCTGAGCGATTCCGGCAAGGCGATGTTCGTCGACTACGGCCACTCGCTGGCCACCCACATGCACACCAACTCCGAGCACCACGGCCAGGAGTCGCTGCGCTTCGTCGCCCACCACCTGGAGGAGTTGCGCGACGACTACGGCGTGACCGAGCTCGACCTGGTGGTGCCGACCCACATCCACGACGACCACACATGCGGCATTCCCTACCTGCAGCGCCACCACGGCACCCGCTGCTGGGCGCTGGACGAGGTCGCGCAGGTGCTGGAGGACCCGGCCGCGTGGGCCAGCACGCCGTGCACGTACCCGCGGCCGATCCGCATCGACCGCTACCTGCACGACGGCGAGTGCTTCGCGTGGGAGGAGTACCGTTTCGACATCCATTTCGCGCCCGGCCAGACCGAGTTCCATTCCGTCTACGCCGGCCTGATCGACGGCCGGAGGGTCGCCTTCACGGGTGACAATTTCTTCCTCTCGAACGAGCTGCGCGCCGGAGAGACGATCAGGAAGCCGATTCAGACGACGGTCCTGCGCAACAGCTTCCAGCTCGGCATGCACCGGCGCTGCGCGGAGGTGATGCGCCGCGTCGACCCGGAGCTGATCTGCCCCGGCCACGGCGGCGTGATCGACTGCTCGAAGCAGCAGCTCGACGAATACGCCGACTTCATCGCCCGCAAGGAGCGGGCGTTCCGCAACCTGGTGGCCGAGCCGGCCGATCACTACGTCGACCTGTTCTGGGCGCGGCTGCTCCCGTACCTGGCCACCGTGGAGCCCGGCGGGGCGGTCACGTACAGGCTCCTGCTGCGCAACAACCTGGAGCGGGACGCGACCTACGCCGCGGAGCTCGACGCGCCGCCGGGCTGGCGCGCCGGCGCCGCGGCTTCGGTGCGGCTGCGGCCAGGCGAGAGGGGGGAGGTCGCGCTGCAGGCCACGGCTCCGGCCGCCGGCGACGGCATCCGCCGGCTGGTGACCGCGCGGATCGAAGTCGACGGCGAATCGCATGGCGCAATCGCCGAGGCGCTGGTCACGGTCGGCCGCTGACCGGACCCGGCGGAGCACACCGATGAACGTCCTTTTCTTTCACCTGATGCCGTACGCGGAGCTTCCCGACGACTTCCGCGAGTCGCATCCGTCGATCTGGGTGGACATCGACTCGCGGCTGTACGAACCCGAGCGCGGCGGCGCCATGTACCGCGACTACCTCGACGAGCTGGAGGAAGCGGCGGCACTCGGCTTCGACGGCGTCTGCGTCAACGAGCACCACTCCAACGGCTACGGCATGATGCCGTCGCCCAACCTGATGGCGTCCGTGCTGGCCCGCAACACGACCCGCGGCGCGGTCTGCGTGATGGGCAACGCGCCCGCGCTGTACGACCCGCCGCTGCGGGTCGCCGAGGAAATGGCGATGCTGGACTGCATCTCCGGCGGGCGGCTGATCGCCGGGCTCCCGCTCGGCACGCCCATGGACACCTGTTACGCCTACGGGCGCAATCCCAGCACGCTGCGCGACAAGTATGTCGAGGCGTGCGACCTGGTGGTACGGGCGTGGCAGGAGCGGGAGCCGTTCGCGTTCGCGGGGCGCTTCTTCCAGCACCGCTACGTGAACATCTGGCCGCGGCCGATCCAGAGCCCGCGTCCGCCGATCTGGATCCCCGGCGGCGGCTCACCGGACACGTGGCGCATGTGCGGCCGCGACGGCTACGTGTACGCGGCGCTGTCCTACTTCGGCTACCACACCGCCCGCGGCGTGCTGAAGGGCTACTGGGCGGAGCTCGAGCGCCAGGGACGGGAGCCCAACCCGTTCCAGGCCGGCTACCTGCAACTCGTCGGCGTGGCCGAGACGAAGCGCGAGGCGCTCGAGATGTACCGCGAGCCGGCGGAGTACTTCTACACCAACTGCCTGCACACCAACCCGCGCTTCGCGGTGCCGCCCGGCTACGCGACCGAGGAGTCGGTCCGTTTCCGCGCCCGGCAGGCCAATCCGGGCAATCCGGTCGCGCAGTTCACCACGGCGCCCACCTACGACCAGATCCTGGAGCGCGGCTACCTGCTCGTGGGGACGCCGGACGAGGTGGCGGAGCGGCTGCGGGAAATCGCCGTGGACCTGAACATCGGCCAGCTCATGCTGCTCCTGCACTTCGGCAACATGGACCGCTGCCTGACCCGCCACAATACGACGCTGTTCGCCGAACGCGTGCTGCCGCAGATCCGCGACCTGTTCACCGACCGGTGGGAGGACCACTGGTGGCCGGAGGCCGCCCGTCGGGCTCCTGTGGACGACTCGCGGGAGGACGGCTCATGAGCGAGCCGCGGGATCGGACGGTGCGGGTCGCCGGTGTGTCCTGCCGCGTGTGGGAGCAAGGGACCGGCGAGCCGGTCGCGTTCCTGGCCGGTGTGGGCGGCCTGCCGCGCTGGACACCGTTCCTGGAGCGGCTGGCGCGCACGCGGCGCGTGATCGCGCCGAGCCTGCCCGGTTTCCCCGGCGCGGACGCGATCGGCCAGCTCGACGACCACCTCGACTGGCTGCTGGCGACCCACGACCTGCTGGCCGCGGCCGGAGCCGCCGGAGCCGACCTGATCGGTGTTTCCGTGGGCGCCGCGCTGGCCGCCGACGTGGCCTGCGTATGGCCGGCGTCGGTGCGCCGGCTGGTTCTGGCGTCGCCGCTGGGACTGTTCGACGCCGACGACCCCACGGCCGACCTTTTCGCGCAGGGGCCGGGAGACCTGGGTGCGCTGCTGTGTGGCGGCCCGGCCACCTGGGACGCCCACGTCGCGCTGCCGGAGTCGGCCGACCCGGTGGAGTGGGCGGTCGTGCAGGTGCGCGCCCAGGAGGCGGCGGCGCGCCTGCTCTGGCCGGTCGGCGACACGCGGCTCTCGCGCCGCCTGCATCGGCTGGACCGGCCGGCGCTGCTGCTGTTCGGCGGCGCCGACCGCGTCCTGCCCGCCGGTTACCGCGGGCTCTGGGCGCGCGCGCTCCCGGACGCGGCGGTGCAGGTGATCGAGGGCGCCGGCCACCAGGTCGACCTGGACGCGCCGGAGGAGTCGGCCGCCGCCATCGATGCGTTTCTCGAGTGACCGGCGCCGGCCCGTGTGACTACACTCGGGATCGGGAGGGCACTGCGCTGATCAGCGAGTTCACGGAACCGCGGCCGTACGCGAAGGCACGGGCGGCGCTGATCGTCGTCGCGTCCGTGGCGGCGATCGTGGTCGCGCTCATGGTGTTCCGTATTCGCGTTGCACCGGTAGACGCCACGCCGCACTTCGGGTACCAGGAGGTCGAAACCCAGGTCTACGTCGTGGGCGACGAGATCGAACTGAAGCTGCCGACGGCAACGCGAGCCAACGGACCGCTGATCTACACGCTGTATCCGAAAGTCTCAGGCATCACCTTGTCGGGCTCCATCTTGCACGGGACGCCGTCAGCGCCGGGCACGTACTCGATGATCTACACGGTGGTGGACTCGGATGACGATACCACCGGTAGCGACAAGGACTGGCTGACGTTCACGATCATCGTTGAGTCTCCACGCTCGGGATGGAGCTTCGACGAGCTTGACGAAGACATCGACGCGGTCGACTTCGACGGTACCGCGCTGTGCAAGGCCGCGCGACACGCGGGGTATCACGAGGTGAAGACGCTGCTGGATCTCGGCGCCGATCCCAACCTCTCATTTGACGACAAGCCCCGCACCCACCCGATCTCGTGCGCGCTGGCGAGCGGGAAGCCGTTGGACGAGATCCGCCTGATCATGTACGCGCTCGTGGATGGCGGAGCGGTCCTGCCGCGAGGTGGCATCTCCTTCGAGGTTCCCTCAGGCCTGAGCACGGAGGACTATCGGTCCGTGTTGAGTCCGTTCTTCGAAGGCAGAAGATGACCGCGGGACCGACGATGCGGCGGCTCAATGTGCTCTTCATGCCGCATCCCGCCGGGATCGATCCTTCCTGGGCCGAGGACGTCGTGGCGGCCATCTCCGGCAGTCACGAGTTGCGGGTGTTCGACGCCGAGCGCGAGGCCGGCCCCCAGTTCGAGGGCGTGGAGGTGATCGTCGACCTGGGCGGCAACATCGGCGGCGATCTGGTGGACGCCGCGGCGAACGCAGGGGTCCGGTTCATCCAGGCGCAGACCAATGGCCTGGACCACGTCGAGGTCGACCGGATCCTCGACGCCGGCATGCTGCTGTGCCACTGCCCCGGCCATCTGAGCAGCGTCGCCCTGGCGGACCGCGCGATGCTGTTCCTGCTCATGCTCGCGCACCGCTACGAGGAGGGCCGGCGCACCTTCATGCGGGGCGAGCTCTACTCCCCGAACGGGCTTGAGCCGGAAGGACTCAGCCTGGCGATCGTCGGCTTCGGCAACAGCGGTCAGTTGCTGGCCCGCCGCGCCAGGGCGTTCGGGATGCGGATCCTGGCGGTCGACGTGCGGCCGATCGAGCAGCAGGTGCTCGATGAACTGCAGCCCGAGCTTCTGGGCGGCCCCGAAGACCTGGACCGCGTGGTCGCGCAGTGCGACTTCCTTTCGCCCCACCTGCATCTGACCGAGCAGACCAGGCACATCATCGACCGGCGGCGCATCGGGCTGATGAAGCCCACGGCCTGCGTCATCAACGTCGCCCGCGGCGAGCTGATCGACGAACACGCGCTGTACGAGGCGTTGCTCGAGCGGCGGCTCGGCGGGGCCGGACTCGATGTATTTGCCCACGAACCGGCCGATCCCGCCCACTTGGTGTTCCAACTGCCGAATGTCTACGTCAGCCCGCACACGGCCGGCGGAACGGACGGGACGTCGCGCAAGCGGGCCCGTTTCGCGCTGGAGAACCTGAACCGCTATGCCCGGGGAGAGGAGCTCCAGGCGTTCGTGCGGAGGTAGCCTCAGGCAGGTTCCGCGGCGACCCCGTCGCGAAGGTACGCGAGCATCGTCGGCACGTATCGTGTCTCGTGGCAGAGGGACGGTCCCACGCCGCGCGCGCTGGAGGCTTCCGGCGTGCGGAGCGCCAACGGCTCGGCGGCGCGGCGTTCGCCCCCCAGCGTGTCCAGGCCGTGGCGGACGATGTCTTCGAGCTCGGCGTCGGGGCGCAGGGCAAGGGCGTACACCAGCCCGTCTATGACCTGCTGGGTATGGCCCGGGCCGCTGCCGCCGCGGCTGGGGCTGGAGGTGTACCGGAAGTGGCCGGCGTCGCGGTCGTAGGTGTGCTCGACCAGCCAGCGGGCACCGTCCAGGATCGCGGTCGCGACCCGCTCGTCGCCGGTCATCTCGTGGTAGCGCCGCAGCGCCGACAGGCAGACGCCCACCATGAAGCTGGCCTCGCCGCGGGTCCGGGGAGGGCCTGCGAAGCAGTGCCCTTCGCCGAGCAGGCGCTCCCAGCCGCCGCCCGGCGTACGCCGCTCCAGCAGCCGCTCCGCGACCAGGTGCGCGGCGTTCATGAAACGCGGGTCGTCGCTCCAGCGGGCCAGGGCGCACAGGTGGATGAGGTGCCAGCCGGCGTCCCGGAGCTGCCCGTAGTCGTAGGCGTCCAGCCCCTGCCGGTCGGCGACCACGCTGCCGCCGATGACCCCGTGGGTGCGGCCGCCGAGCATCCATTCGCCGATGCGGTCGAGCGTCTCCCGCACGCTCTCGTCGCCGGTGAGCAGGTAGTGGAGCACCGGCCCCTCCACCCACGAATGGGAGTAGAACATGCAGGAGCAGGCGACCTTGCTGCGGAAGTAGGCCGGCAGGTAGCCGCCGGCGTGGCCGGGCATGTGGCCGTACTGGCCGCCGACCTGGGCCGGGTCCGACGAGTGGTTGCAGGTGTCGACGTCGACCAGGTGGCGCGCCGCCTCCGTCGCCAGCACCGCCCACTCGGCCCGGCCGCCGCGCAGGAACTCCTGGTAGTGGGCAAAGGCCGGGTCGTACTCGTTGTTGCCCCATGACCAGCCGCTCTCCCCGTACCAGTCGCCGAAGTTCAGGAACCCGTACTGCCGGAGGTTGTCCCGTTCCCGCAGCCATTCGTCATACGCCTGGTCGACGTTCCGCTCGTAGCGGGGGTGGGGCGAGGTCGCCTTGGCCCGGATGGGACTCAGGACGCCGGTCCCGTTCAGCCAGTCGATCGCGGGGCGCACCAGCGCCGGCTGCTCGCACCAGGCGGCGATGCGCTCGGCTTCCTCCGGCGAGCCGGGCAGGCTGACGGCGACCTCGCCGGTGAGCGCCTGTCCGGCCTTGAGGAGGTAGCCGCGGTTCGTGCGCCAGAAGAGGAGCTGGTGCCAGCTCTCGGCATCTGTCGGATCGGGCGCGTCGGCGCAGGGCTGCCCGGCCGTGGGCTCCGGCGTCAGCGCGGGCAGCAGCTCCACCGCTGCGCCGTCCCCATCGACCTGCAGCCCCGTGGGGCAGGTCTGCCAGAACCGGCGCACTGCCAGCCCGACCAGTCCGTCCTCCGTCTCCAGCAGGAGTCGGCCCGAGAACCGGCCCTCCGCAGCCTCGGCCGGCCCGCCGGATCCAGCCACCTTGTACACTTGGTATTCGCGGTCGTCGGCCTGAACCAGTCGCCAGTGGCCGTTCGCGGCCAGTTCGTGGCGGCGTCCGTCCGCGACCAGCGCCCGGGTGCCGGGGATCGCGACGCGGGCGATAGCCGATGAGACCTCCAGCAGCGTGTTCTCTTCCCCCGGACCGCTGCCGACACAGGCGGCCACGTCGGTGGCCGTTGCCGTCGCGTCTGTGCGGCCGGCTTCGGTGATGCCGCGCGATGCGGCGCCGGACTCCACCGGCACCGGCGTCTCGCGCGGATCGCCGGCGGCCGGCCCCAGCGCCGGGCTCACCACCTCCAGCCGGTGCTGGATGCGCAGGTGGCGCTGGCCGCGGTACCCGTGGATGCGGATGGTGCTCCTGAGGTGCGGGGTCCCGTCGCGGTCGCAGTGATCGACGTGGTAGCGGAGCACGTTCCGTTCGGGGCCGGATTCCTCCTGGACGGCGGCCGAGCTGCGTGGTATCAGCGCCGCGCCGTTGGCCAGCCGAATCTCCACGGTCGAGGAAGGCGGGGCCGCAGCATGCGGGACGCTGGCACCGGCTTCGCGCTTCGCGAGCACGGAGGGAAACGCCGGCCGCCCGGGGTCGATCCCGATGAGCAGACGATCCGCTTCCAGGAAGGCGCGGCCGCCTTCGTATACGCCCGTACCGGGGCGGGCCTCGGGCGTCACGTGCACGGACCCGGCGATCCGTCCGTCGGGCGGGAGCGGCGCCGGGACGACGGCGTCCACGAGCACCCAGCGTGCGCTGCCGTCGGGCCACGGCGAGTGGACCCGGCACTGGGCGGGGGTCGACACGCCGCCGGCCTGCAGCCGGCCGGTCAGTGCCCGCGGGAGCCGTCCGCGGGGCAGGGGAACACCAAACGTCACCGGCATGCCCGCCGCCTGACCGGCGCCCGTCACGTCGACGATCTCGACCGGTACGGACACCTCCTGCACCGAGCTCCCGGGGAGGACGGCGGCAGCGGTGTCGTCGCGGACGGAGACATCGAGCGACGCTCTCTCCGTCTCGCCGATGATACCGGTGGCGGTCACGTCGCAGCGGTAGTCGCCGCCGGCCAGTCCCTCCAACGCCACCGCGTGGAGCTTGGTCCGCCGGTCCGAACGCGACCGGCCCGCCACCGTCTCGCCGGAACGCACGACCAGCTCGGCTTCTGCGACGTGGTCGGTGGTGAAGTGCAGCTCGACGCCTCCCGGGCGCGAACGCGCGGTGAGGTGGCGGATGGTCGGCGCGAAGCTGTTGGGCTCCGGGCGGGAGGCAAGGAACGCAAGTGCCTCGATCCGGTAGGTCCCCGGCCCCGGCGCGGTGAGCTGGAACACCTCCATGCCGCCGAAGAACTCGACCGGCCGGTCGGCGACGATGAGGTGGCGGCGATTGTCGTGGCGGATCGGTTCCAGCCGGCCCATCGCGCGGCCGGCCACCTCCAGCTCCATCGGGCATTGCTCGCCCTGCTGGTCGTAGATGAGCACGCCGATCCACCGGGTGCCGGTGTGGTCCATCAGCCCCTCGAGGGTGCGCCAGAAGCGATGCGCCAGCGTGGTGGCCAGTCCGGACCGCGCCAGGACCGGTGGCCGGTAGATGCTGCGGTGGGAGTAGGCGGTGAGCCCGATGTCGGGCACCCAGCCGCCGAGGGTCTCGCAGGTCACCGCATCGACCACGGCGTTGGCCGGGTCCTGCAGGATCTCCTCGATGCGGCGGTCGCCGCCGATGTCGATGTGGGGTATGGCCTCCATGTTGCGCCGGCAGTGTACCGCGCGGTGGCTTGGCAGCGGGCGCCGCCCCGGTGCAGAGTCCGCGGCCATGCCAAGCAACAGCGTACGAAGGTGCATCGTCGTCGGCGTGGGCGGGATCGCCAGGGTGATGACGCCCGGCATCGCGCGGCAGCCGTGGGCGGAGATCGTGGGCATCGTGGATGTCCGCGACGATGCGCTCATCCAGGGGCAGGAGCTGCTCGGGTTGGCGGACAGCGCGCTGTTCCGGGACCTGGATTCCGCGCTCGCGGCTGCGGCGGCGGACGTCGCGATCATCAACACGCCTTCGGAATGGCACTATCGCCAGTGCAGATCCTGCGTCGACGCCGGGCTGGACGTGCTGGTGGCGAAGCCGATTACCAACGACTTCGACGAGGCGGTAGAGCTGGTCGAGCACGCCGAACGCGCCGGCCGGTCGCTGTCGGTGGGCCAGCAGGTCCGCTACAATCGGCACTATCAGGCGGTCCGCCGGTTCGTGGCCTCAGGCGGGCTGGGGACGCCCGAAAGCGTGACCTTTCTCAACTCGAAGCCGCGCCACAAGGCGCTCAACCTCACCACGCTGTCGCAGCCGGCGCTCTACGAGATGTCGTGCCACCACTTCGACAGCCTCATGGCCATCTTTCCCGAGCATGCACCCGAGAGCATCGCCTGCGATGGGTTCCGCCCCTCCTGGTCGGTGTACGCCGGCCCCTGCATGGTCAACGCCCTCATCCGCTGCTCCGGCGGGCTGCACGTCCTCTATCACGGCGGGTTCTCCTCGCAGGGCGATCACTACGAGTTCCGCATCGAGGGCACCAGGGGAGTGCTGCGCTGCCGCGGGATCCACATGAGCAACGACGAGATGGAGTACGAGTTCGCCGAGCGCGGCGGAACGTTCGCCCGGCGCGACGACATCGACGCCGACCTGGGGAACGTCGACTCGTGGCAGGTATTCTACGACGCTTGGCACGACTACCTGGCGGGCGGAACGGAGCCTTCGTTCAGCGGCAGGAACAACCTCAAGGTGTTCGCGCTGCTGAGCGCCGCGATCGACTCCATCGACAGCGGGCAGCCGGCTCACGTGGCCGGCACGCGCTACGCCGCCGCGTACCGGCACGTCGGGGAGTGGTCCATCCGCTGAGCGCGCAGCCCCGGTCCGATCCCTGGACGCGCTACTGGTCGTCGGGCGTGGTTTCCTCCCTGCCGGAGGTGTACGGCGATCCCGCCGACGGGCCGCTTGCAGCGGTGTGGCGGCGTGAGCTGGCCGCGCTCGGGGGCCGCGCACGCGTGCTCGACCTGGGCTGCGGCAACGGGGCGGTGGCGCTGCCGGCAGCGGAGACCGCCGCGGCGCGGGAGGCATGCTGGGAGATCCACGGGGTCGACGCGGCGGCCATCGATCCGGCCCACACGGTGAGCGGCCGCTACCGGGAGCTGGCGGCCGGCGTCACTTTCCACCCCGGCACGTCGATGACATCCACGCCATTCGCGGACGGGTACTTCGATCTCGTCGCCGGCCAGTTCGCCCTGGAGTACGGAGACACGCCGGAGGTTCTGGCCGAGGTCAGACGCGTGCTGCGGCCGGCCGGCCGCGCGGTGTTCATCGTCCACCTGCAGGAATCGGCGGTGGTGGCCACGGCGCGCGTGGAGCTGGCGCAGCTCGAGGAGGTGCTCGCTCCCGGGGCCGTGCTCGATCTGGCCCGCGGGGTACTTGCGGTCTCGACGGGAGCCGCCACGGCCCGTGACCGGAGCGCAGCCTGGAGTGCGTTCGCGCGCGAGGTCGTGCGGCTCGACCGGATCGCGAGCTGCCAGGAGGCGACCTGGCCGATCGGGACGCTGCGCGACGTGCCCGCCGCCCTGCGGGACGCCTTGACCGGCGCCGTCGACGAGGTAGGCGGTCCGGCCGACCCGACGCGCGCAACGCCATGCCGCCGAGCGCTGATGGACCTGGATGCTACGCTGCGGGACCGGTCGGCGCGCCTGGCCGAGCTGCAGTCGGTCGCCCCGGACCGTTCCGGTCTGGAGCGCGTGCTGGACACCGCAGGACGAATGGGACTGAAGGTGCGCCGAAGAGAAGATCTGAGCGATCCGCGCGGTCCGCTGATCGCCCACGCGGCGGTTCTCGATAGGCGGTAGCCGGACGACTCCTAATCGGTGCGCGCCAGCAGGCCGCCGTCCACGGTCAGGGCGGTGCCGGTGATGAAGGACGCCTCGTCCGAGGCCAGGAACAACACCGCGTTGGCGACGTCCAGGCCGGTGCCGAGACGCTTGGCCGGCACCATCTCCGCGAAGCGCCGCCGGTCCTCATCCGGTGCGTCGCCCCAGAGCGGCGTCAGGATCGCGCCGGGCAGCACCGCGCAGACGCGGATGTCCGGCCCGTAGTCGATCGCCAGGGTGCGGGTGAGGCCCAGCAGTCCGGCCTTGGCCGCGTCGTACGCGGTGTAGGTGGCGAAGCCGACCAGCGAGTGCACGGAGCCGGTGCTGACGATCACGCCGCCGCCGGTTCTGCGCATGACCGGGATGCCGTGCTTGGCGGCCAGGAAGACCGCCTTCAGCCCCACGTTCAGGGTGCCGTCCCAGTCGGCTTCGTCCAGCTCGGTGGCCGCCCCCATCCGGAACCAGATCGCGTTGTTGTGGATGATGTCGAGCCGGCCGAAGGCCGCCTCGGTGCGCTCGATCATGGTGAGGACGTCCGCGCTCACGCCCACATCGGTGCGGACGAAGATCGCCGTACCGCCGTCCGCCGCGATCCCGTCGACCACCTGCTGCCCGCGATCCGCGTCGACGTCGGCAACGCAGACCGACGCGCCTTCCCGCGCGAGCAGCTCCGCGGTGGCTTGGCCGATGCCGGACGCCGCACCGGTGACGATGGCCGCCTTGCCGTCCACGCGGCCGCCTGTTCCCATGAGTCACTCCTTGCCGGTCACGTTGCAGCGATTGTCGCAGACTGAGGCCGCGACTGGATAGTGATCAATGGCGCCCGGATCCGCCTCGAATTGACACGATTCTTGTGTTCTCCTAATTTAGTTTCGTGAAGAACGTGACCGTGACTCTTCCCGAGGATGCCGCGAGGTGGCTGCGGGTCCGGGCGGCTGCAGACGATCGCAGCGTCTCGGGGTGGCTGGCCGACGTGATCGAAGGGATCAGGCGCCGCGAGGACGACTACGAGATCGCGATGGAGCAGGCATTGGCGGTGAAGCCCGGGAATCTGAACGAGAGCGGAGCGCCTTATCCGGCGCGCGACGCGCTCTACGATCGTCCGGGGTCTCATCCGCATTCATGACCGCCGTGGCTGAAACGCCTCGGACGCGGGGAAGAGCAACAACATGACCGGTTCGGTGTTCGTCGACACCAATGTCCTGGTCTACCGGTACGACACGTCGGATCCCATCAAGCAGGCGCGGGCCGACGCGTGGTACCGGCACCTCTGGAACCTGCGGTGTGGCCGGTTGAGCTTCCAGGTCTTGCAGGAGATGTATGCCACGCTGACGCGCAAGCTGAAGCCCGGCCTCGCCGCACCGCAGGCACAGCGGATCGTACGGGCGCTGAATGCCTGGCAGCCCATCCCGATCGACTTTGCCGTTCTGGAACGTGCATGGAACCTGCAGGAACGCCATGCCGTTTCCTGGTGGGACGCGCTCATCGTCGCAGCCGCCCAGCTCGGCGCGTGCCGCGCGCTTCTCACCGAGGACATGCAGCACGGCCAGGTGTTCGGCGCCGTGCGCGTGATCGACCCCTTCGCGTCGTCGGATCGGACGCCGCCGCAGGTTCTGCAAGCGCTGGGCTCCTGACCGAGACGACGGGGATCCCCTCAAGGTCGATCATTCCCAGCGGAACAGTCGCACGGACAGCGCCGCGGCCACTGCCAGCCAGATGCCCAGCACCAGCGCGTCCAGACCGAGCGCGTGCACGGGAGGCGCGCCCACCATGGTCTGCCGCAGCGCGTCGCCGAGGTAGGTGAGGGGGATCGCCTGCACCACCGGCCGGATCCAGTCCGGCATGGTTTCCAGCGGGAAGAAGATCCCGGAGAGGAACATCATCGGGAAGTTGAGCACCGACGTGATGCCGAACACGCTCTCCTCGGTCCGGGACAGCGCGGCGATCAGGTAGCCGAGCGAGACGAAGGTGAGCGCGCCGAGCACGCAGAAGGCGGCCACCAGCCCGATCCGGTCGCCGATCTCCACGCCGAACACCAGCCGGCCCACGGCGACGATGATCACCACCTGGGCGAGCGCGATCGTCAGCCGGTGCAGGAGCTGCGACAGTAGCAGCGCCAGGCGTGGCAGCGGCGTGGCGCCCAGCCGGCGCAGCACCTGCCGCTCCCGGAGCTGCACCAGCGGCGCCGCGGTCCCGAACAGGCCGAGCTGCATCAGTGCCATCGCCAGGATTCCCGGCACCAGGTAGTCGATCGTGCGCAGGCGGTCGGCCGTGACGGTCGTGAAGCGGGTCGTGATCAGCGCGGGCCGGCGGCGGATGACGCCGTCCAGCTCGCGCAGCGCGGCGTCGATCACGGGCACGGCGATCTGGCGCGCCGAGGCGGAGGTGGGATCGAAGACCACCTCGACCTCCACCGCCCGGCCTCCGGCCACGTCTCCGGCCAGGCTTGGCGGCGCGTCCACCACGACGCGCAGGTCGCCGTCGCCGAGCTGGTCCATCAGCTCGGTCCGCGTCCCGGAGCGAACCTCCAGCGCGGGGATGCTGCTCAGCGCCGCCAGCACGGGGTCCGGCACGCCGCCGGCGCCCTGGGGCCGCACCACGCCGACGGTGACCGGATCCTGTCCGGAGCCGGAGAAGATCACCCCGAACAGCAGGATGAACAGGACGGGGAAGGCGAGGGTCCAGAACAGCGCCATGCGGTCGCGCATGAAGCTCTTCTGGGCGGCGACGTAGAGGGGAACGACGGAGGTCATGGCGGTCAGTCGCGGATGTGGCGGCCGGTGAGGCGCAGGAAAACGTCCTCGAGTGTCGGGCGGCGCACGTGCAGGCCGTCGATGTCGGTGCATCCGCCGGCCGCCAGGGCGGTGAGCGCGCTCAGAGTGGCGCCGGTGTCCGACGAGTACAGTGTCACGCCGTCACCCTCGCGCTGCAGGCGCTCGACCCCGGGTACGGCGTGGAGCTCGCCGTCGCCGGCGGGCAGCTCGATCGCCGTTTCCCTGAAGTGCTCGTCGACCAGGTGGGCGGGCGGGCCCTCGGCGATGACCCTGCCGCCGTCCATGATCGCGACCCGGTCGCACAGCTCCTCGGCCTCTTCCATGTAATGGGTGGTGAGCAGGATGGTCGCGCCGCGCCGGCGCACGTCGCGGATGGTGTCCCACAACGCCCGCCGCGCCTGCGGATCCAGGCCGGTGGTCGGTTCGTCCATGAACACCAGCTCCGGCCGGTTGACCAGCGCCAGCGCCACCGACAGGCGCTGCGCCTGGCCGCCGGACAGCGTGCGCGTCAGGCTGCCGGCCTTCTCGGCGAGGTCGAGCAGCTCGATCAGCTCGTCGGCGCTGGCCGTGTCTCCGGCGTAGAAGGTGCGGAACAGGTCCAGCACCTCGCGCACCGTGAGCCGCGGAAAGAGCGCGGTGGTCTGGAGCTGCACGCCGATGCGCTGCCGCACCGCCGGCAGGTCGGTGCGCAGATCGTGGCCGAGGACGTGGACGGAGCCCGCGTCCGGCTGGCGCAACCCCTCGATCATCTCCACCGTCGTGGTCTTGCCGGCGCCGTTGGGGCCGAGCAGCCCCAGGATCTGGCCCGCTTCGACAGCGATCGACACCCCGTCGACCGCCAGGATGTCGCCGTAGCGCTTGCGCAGCTCGACGGCCCGGATGGCCTGCACGCCGCCTCTCATAGCACGGACGTGCCGGCATGTCTTGACACGGGAGTGGAGACGGCAAACGCTCGGTGGAAGCCGAGGAGGATCTGTCGATGTCCAGCGTACATCCGCCGCTCGCCGACGTTCGCCGCAGCCTGCGGGTCCGGTGGTACCGGAGCCCGATCGAGCCGGCCGTGCTGCGCGGCCTGATGCAGCGCAGCGACCTGCGCGGAGCCTTCCAGGCGGTCGGCCACCTGGCCCTGGCCGCCGGGACCGGCCTTCTGACCTGGTACCTGTTCTCGCAGCGGCTGTGGGTCGCGTGCGCGTTGGCGTTCCTGCTGCACGGAGGGGTCACCAGCTTCTTCAGCTCCGGATGCCACGAGCTCGATCACGGCACCGTGTTCCGGACCAAGCGGCTCAACCGCCTGTTCCTGCGCGTGTACGGCGTGCTGGCGTGGTTCAACTTCCACGACTACGCGCTCAGCCACACCTACCACCACCGCTACACCCTGCATCCGGACGGCGACCGCGAGGTCGAGCTGCCGAAGACGCCTTCGCTGCGCTTCCTGTACCTGCTGCAGCTCTGCACGATCAGTATCACCGGCGGCTTCGAGTCCAAGGGGCTGATTCCGCTGCTCCGCACCACCGTCGGCACGGCGCTGGGGATCTTCCCCCGCCGCGGCGTCGAGAGCTCGCCGGAAACGACGGGCCCGAACTCCGAGGAGTGGGTGAGGGCGCTGTACGACGCGCATCCGGAAGAGCGCGCAAAGTCCGTGCGCTGGGCGCGGATCACGCTGCTGTTCCACGCGGCGGTGACCGTCGCCGGCATCGCGTCGGGGCTGTGGCTGCTGCCGCTGCTGGTGAGCTTCCCGATCTTCTTCG
Source organism: Spirochaetia bacterium (assembly GCA_965208175.1). GTDB lineage: Bacteria > Spirochaetota > Spirochaetia > SZUA-6 > Bin103 > CATQHW01. The sequence continues at coordinate 1,669,480 of CBDBOG010000004.1, forward strand.
GGAACATCTGGAAGTACTTCGTCGGCGCTCCCATGCACTGCGGCCTGCGCGACAACGTTCCCGACTTCCGCAAGTGCGTGCGCACCATCACGCTCGACCCGCTGTCCACGTTCGTCTACTGGCGCATGAACTGGCACATGGAGCACCACATGTACGCCGGCGTGCCGTGCTACAACCTGCGCGAGCTGAGCCGCACCATCGCCGGGGACCTGCCTGAACCGCGCACGCTGATGGGCGCCTGGCGGGAGATGCGCGCGACCTGGAAGCGCCAGCAGACCGAGCCGGACTACCAGTACGACACGCCCGTGCCCACACCCGGGATCGTGGGGAATGCCGGGGCACGGGACGACGACGGGCTCGGCGCCTCCATCGGCGACCTCGCGCCGGGCATCCTGGCGCGGGCCGGCGCCTGAGCGGGCCGGCGTCCGAAAAGGGGCACCCGTGCGCTTCGATCGCGATTCCTGGACCTTCGACTGTCAGCCCACCATGACCGACTCGGAGGTCCTGGCGTTCTGCCGCGACGGCTGCGTGCTGCTGCGCGGGGTGGTGCCCGACGAAATCAACCGGCGCGCCTGCGACTGGCTCGACGGCACGATCCCGGCGGAGCCCGGCTTCGTCCCGGACGGGATGACGCAGGCGGAGATGGATCGCATCCGGGCAAGCCACGAGCCGACGACGATCTTCCTGGAGGAGTGGTTCATCGAGCACGTGCTCCTCAACCCGCGGGTCGCCGGGATCATGCGGTCGCTGCTCGGGCCCACGGTCGGCCTGCCGATCCTTGCCAGCCTGCACCGGGTGGAGTGCCCGGAGGAGGCCGGCAACTGGCACCAGGACGCCGACTGCGTGTTCGGGCCGGAGTTGCACTTCGTGGAGGTGTTCTACTTTCCGCAGGACACGCCGCCCGAGCTGGGTCCGACCGAGATCCTGGCCGGCAGCCACCTGGCGCGGTTCGACCGTTCCGGGGAACCGGACGGCGGCGTGCTGAGCGACGGCCCGGCCGGCACCATCGGCATCCACCACCAGAGCATCCTGCACCGCAGGGCGCCGTCCGTGGCCGCCGGCAGCCGCCGCATGCTCAAGTACAACTACTGGCGCACCTCGCCGCCGCGGCGTGACTGGCTGGACGACGCCGCCTTCGACCCGCGCACCGCCGACTACGGCGGGCACTTCGTGGCGCGCTACGTCGCGCACATGATGGCGTGGCTTGCCGGGAAGGGTGACGAGTTCCGCGTGATCGGCGGGCAGGGCTGGCCCTGGCGGACCGAGAACCAGATCCGCCCGTCGTACGGCTTCGGCTCCGCCGGCGGCTACGTGCCGGACTGGCGCAAGGGCAACTCCGACGGCTACGCGCGGTCGAGTTGACGGAGGACACGGCGTCGAGTTGACGGAGGACACGCTCAGGTGCGACCCTGAGGTGGTAGTTACTTCCTGATTGGCGACTTCCCGTCTCGGGCGTCGCTGCCTCGACGATCTGCAAGGCCGTGACCGATCGGCCGCCATCTTCTTCCACAGGGACCTTCTCTTGTCATCGAACAACTTTTCGTCTCTCGGCCTGACCGAGACCATCGTCCGCGCGCTGCGAGCCCGAGGCTACGCGGCGCCCACTCCCATCCAGCAACAGGCGATCCCGCGGCTCCTGGCCGGGGATGACCTGCTGGGCATCGCCCAGACCGGAACGGGCAAGACCGCCGCGTTTGCCCTGCCGGTGCTTCAGCAGCTTGCCGAAGCCCGCGAGCGGGCCGAGCCGCGCACGCCGCGCGCCCTGGTGCTGGCGCCGACCCGCGAGCTCGCCATCCAGATCCACGACGACTTCCGCGACTACGGCGCCGGCCTCCGCCTGCGCCAGACGGTCATCCTGGGCGGCGTGGGGCAGGGTCCCCAGGTGGCGGCCCTTGCGAAGCGCATCGACATCGTGGTCGCGACACCCGGCCGCCTGCTGGACCTGTTCGAGCAGGGCCACGTCCGCCTCGACCGCATCGCCTTCTTCGTGCTCGACGAGGCGGACCGCATGCTGGACATGGGGTTCATCCACGACGTCAAGCGGATCATCCGGGAGTTGCCGCGCCGCCGCCGCTCGCTGTTGTTCTCGGCGACCATGCCGCCCGAGGTCGCCCGCCTGGCGGCGGAGATCCTGCACCGGCCGAAGCGCGTGGAGGTGACCCCGGCCGCGACCACGGTGGACACCGTGCGGCAGTTCGTCTACTCCGTGAAGAGCGCGGACAAGCCCAAGTTGCTCCGCGAGCTGCTGGAGGACAGCAGGCTGTCCCGCGTGCTGGTGTTCGCACGGACCAAGCATCGCGCCAACCGGGTCGCCGAGCACGTCTCCAAGCTGGGGGTCGAGGCGGACGCCATCCACGGCAACAAGTCGCAGACCGCCCGCCAGCGCGCGCTGGAGCGGTTTCGAGCGGGCCGTTCGCGGGTGCTGGTGGCGACCGACATCGCCGCACGCGGCCTCGACGTGGACGGGATCAGTCACGTCATCAATTTCGAGCTTCCCCACGAGCCGGAGAGCTACGTGCACCGCATCGGCCGAACCGCGCGCGCCGGCGCTTCCGGGACCGCGCTGTCGTTCTGCGATCCCAGCGAGGCGTCGCAGCTCCGCGGCATCGAGAGGCTTACCGGCGTCGCCCTGAAGAAGGTCGATGGCCAGCCGTTCCTTGCTGCGACCGCGGTCGACGAGCGGGCGGGCAGCGGCCGGCACGAACGCTCGACCATACCGGTCCGCATCGAGCGGAGCGGCGGTCGCGCGCACGGCGGTGGGCCGCCCCGCCGTGGCCGTAGCCGTCGCGGCGGGAAGGGCGCCCCGGCGTTTCAGGGAAGCTGAGCGCGGCAGGGCGTCGGGCACCAGTTTTACTTGGTAAGGGCGAAAAGAGCGCGCTGGAGCCCTCGGAAGCGCTTGCGAAGCGCCCATCGCGGGCACGGCGAGCAGCGGCATGCCGGGGGTCGAGCCGACAGCGCCGAAACGGCATAATGGCCGCGATCACTGTGCTGCGAGGGAATCCATGATGCTGACGGACCGCGATGTGGCGCAATTCGAGACCTTCGGCTTCGTCGTGCTGCGCGGCGTGCTCGGCTCCGATGAGCTCTCTGCGGCGCGCGCCGAGTTCGACACCGGCCTGGCGCGCGCGGCCGCGGCCACCGAGCGGCGCGGCATCCGCAAGCAGCTCAACTGGTCCAACCTGGGACCGGACACGCCGTTTCTGGGCTCGCTGCTGGAGGACGCCCGTTTCGTCGACGCCGCCGAGCGCTTCCATGGTGGGGAGGTGATCGGCTACTACGCCAACTCCAACTCGTTCGACGGCGACCGCACCGAGTGGCATCCGGACACGTCGATCCTCCTCAGGCGTGGGGTCAAGTTCGCCTTCTACCTGCAGCCGCTGGACGAGGCAAGCGGCGCGCTGCGCTTCATCCCCGGATCGCACAGGGAGCCGCTCCACTCCGGCATGCGGCAGATCGGCATCAAGGAGGACAACACGCGCGTCCTGGACGCCGAGGGGCTGGAGGTCGACGAGGTGCCGGCGTACGTGGCGCGCTCGGAGCCCGGCGACGTGATCGCGTTCGACAGCCGCGTCTGGCACGCGAGCTGGGGGGGCAGACCCGACCGCAGGATGTGCAGCCTGGGCTACTTCGCCGTACCGGCGACGGCGGCGGAAGAGGATGCGATGGCGGTGCTGGCGCGGCAGGACGCCCAACTGCTGGAGGCGTTTCCCCTGCTCGCGCGCCCGCCGCACTGGGTGGACAACCCCGCGGACGACCCGCGGCGCGGGCGCTGGCTTCGCGCGCTGCGGCGCTGGGGCTTCGCCGGCGTCGCCGGCTGAGCTCGGGGCTCAGGCAGGTCCGGGCAGGCACCGCCTCTCAGGCGTCCGCGGCGACTTCGGAGGCACGCCGCACGCCGTGCCGCTCCGCCCACGCGCGCAGCGGACCGTCGTCGATCTGGGTGTTGGGCTTGCGCAGGCCGCCCAGGAGCTGGCGCTCGATCGGATCGTGCGCGCGCTCCAGCACCGCCGGATCCTGCACGACGTAGTCGTTGGGAGACAGCCACGCGTAGGAGTAGCCGATCATCAGGCACTTGCGGGTGCGGTCGGTCAGGTTGAGACCCTGCCGGTGGAAGGTGCGGTTCTCGAACAGGAACGCGTCGCCTGCATTCAGCTCCGGCTCGAATGCGTCCGCGGGATCGGTGCCGCCCGGCGCCAGGTCCATCGGGCGGTCCAGCGCGTGGCTTCCGGGCGCCAGCCAGGTGTTGCCGCATCCCGGTCCGGGGCAGTCGCTGAAGTGGTAGGCGACCCTGACCTGCATGCGGGTGTTGCCGTGCAGGCCCAGGTCGTCGGAGCTGTTGGCGATGTCGCGGTGCCAGTAGGTCGGCTGCCCGGCGGTGGGCGGATCGGGATGGTTGTAGATCAGGTGCGACTTGGTCAGGTGGATGTTGTGGCTCAGGAGTTGCACCACCAGCGGGACCGTGGTGTGCCACGTGAGAAGCGGCAGGAGATCGGCCTCCGCGGCGACCACGTTGGTGAGGCTGGCGCGGCGGGCGCCGGCTTCCCGGTAGCACCGGTCGACCAGGCGGTCGGCGGCGGCGACGAAGCGGGCGAGCGGTTCCGGCGCGATCGCGTCGCGGACGACCAGGTAGCCGTGGTCGTCGAAGTACCGCCGCTGCTCGGCGGTCAGCGGAACGAACCGCATCAGGGCTTCCAGTCGTCGACCATACCGGCGTACCGCCTGGCCTGGGCGGGGATGTCGACGCCCACGCTCGCCGACCACGCATCCAGCAGGCGCCGGTAGATCGGCCCCGGCGTTCCCGAACCGACCGGGCCGCCATCGAAACGCGTCACCGGCACCATCGCGATCGAGGTGGAGGTGTACCACGCCTCGTTCGCCTGGCGGACGTCGTAGGGCTCGATGTCGGTCTCGTGGACGGTGAGCCCGGCGGAGCGCGCCAGCTCCATGCAGTAGCCGCGGGACACGCCGCGCAGGATGTCGTGCGGTTTCGGGGTCAGGATCTCGCCGTCGCGCACCATGAAGAAGTTGTTGCCGGTGCCCTCGGTGATGAAGCCGCGCTCGTCGGTGAGCAGCGCCATCGCGCCAGGCTCGATACGCGCGGCCGCAAGCTCCGCGAGCTTGTAGTAGATGCGGCTGCGGTTCTTGGCCTTGGGGTCGATGTAGCGCGCCGGCACCGACCGCTGCGAGGTGGTCACGAAGTGCGCGCCCCGCTCGTAGGCGTCGGCGCTGCGGCCGATGTGGCGGATGAGCGGGATCACGTTGATGGTCACCACCGGCGCGGTCCCCTCGCGGATCAGCTCCGCGTACAGGTCCATGCCGCCGCGCGTGACGTTGTGCATGATCTGGAAGTCGTAGTCGCCGAGCGCGTCGCGGTTGCGTTCGATCGTCTGCTCGGTGGCCGTCATCATCTGCGCCTGGCTCAGGCCGCAGTCGAGCTGCGCGTAGCGGATCGAGTCGTACAGCCGATCCAGGTGGCGGTCGAGCAGGAACGGCTCCTGCCGGAAGGACCTGGTCATCTCGAACACCATGTCCCCGTACATGAGAGCGCTGTCGAAGATCGAGATGCGGGCGTCCTGCTCGGGAACGAACTGCCCGTTCAGATAGACGAGGCGTTGCGCGGACGTATTCTGCTTCACGGCGTCAACTATGGCACGGGCAGGGGATGGGGTTCAGCCTGCATGCTGTTCTCCGGCGGGGCGATCCGTACTATAGTATGCACGTCGCGCGTACCGGCGGCGCGACGGCCGGCCAGAATAGCTCAGTTGGCAGAGCGGTTCACTCGTAATGAACAGGTCGTCGGTTCAAATCCGACTTCTGGCTCCTCTTCAGTGCTGGTGAGTCTCCGCCAGCTTCGTTCCGCATGGACCCACGGGGACACGCCGCTTCCGTGTCGCCGTGCTACGTTGCCGCCGCCATGCTGCCCCGCGACCTGCTGCCACGCGGCCTGCTCCCACGCGACCCGCAGAGCCGATCGCTGTTCGCGGCGCTCGTGCTGCACATCGGCGCCATGGGTGGCGCGGTCGGAGCCATCGGCGCCCTGATCCCGGAGATGATCCGCTCCTTCGACTGGCCGTACACGCATGCCGGGCTGGTCGTGGCGGCCGGGTCGGCGTCGTTCGTGCTGTCGACCACGGCGGCCGGCTTCGTGCTGCCGCGGCTCGGCGTACGGGTGACCGTGGCGGCCGGTCTCCTGCTGGAGGTGCTCGGCCTGCTGCTGTTCGGTGCGTGGCCCGGCGTCGCGCTCACGGCCGCGGTCTATGCGCTGCTCGGCATCGGCTTCGGTGCGATGGAGGTGGCCGGCAACGAACTGGTGATCTCCATGGAGCGCGGCGGGCGCGGTCAGCTCATGAACCTCGTGCACGCCGCGTTCGCCGTCGGCGGGATCACGGTCACGTGGGCGACGTCGTGGTTTCTGGAGAGCGGAGGCGACTGGCGGCTGGTGTACCGGCTGCTCGCCGGGGCGACCCTGCTCGTGGCGCTGTTCCTGCTCACCCGCCCGGCGCTCGCCGTGACCGGCATGGCGCGCGGCGCGGGCGGCGCCGCGCAGCAGGGACGGAGGCGTCGGAGCGTCCCGGATCGGAGCCGGGCGCTGCTCCTGGTGATCCTGGCCGCGATGGGCGTCTACGTCGGTATCGAGCTGGGCGTGGCGGCCTGGATGAGCGAGTTCATCGTCACGGGGGTCGGCGGATCGGTCGCGGAGGGGGCGCGGATCGTGTCCCTGTACTGGGTCGGTCTGTGCCTGGGCCGCGTGGGCGTGGGCATCCTGCACCGGGGCACGGGCCATGCCCGAGTGATCCTGACGTTGGCCGCGGTCGCCGTGGTCGGCCTGACCATCACCGTTCCGGCCGGCGGCCTGGGCTGGGCTGCCGCCGGCGCCGTGATCACCGGCATCGGCCTCTCGGCGCTCTATCCGCTCTTGATCTCGCTGGCGGGTTCGGAGTACCCGACGCGCCGCAGTCAGGCGATGGGGCTGACCGCCGCCAGCGGAGGACTCGGCAGCATGCTCGTCCCGCTGGCGATCACGGTGGTGGCCGACGCGTTCGGCATCCGTGCCGGCATGCTCGTGTACCTGGGGCTTGCCGTCATCCTCAGTGGTCTGTCGGTAGCGCTGCTCTCCATGACGCGGACGTTACGGACGGCCCGTGATCAGGTATGAGAAGCAACAACCGGCCGCATCGACACCGACCGTAGCTACGTGGTCTCCCACGGCACGTCGGCGGGCCAGTCGGCGACCGCCTGCTCGGCGGCCAGGATGGGCTCGACCATCGACCGCAGGCGGGGACGGTCGCACGCGCGAAGCTGCGGCGCCGGATCGAGAGCTCCGGAGGGCCAGCGCTGCAGCGTGGCGAACTGGGCGTAGCTCCGCGGCCAGCTCGCGTACTTGAGCGCGATGTATCGCCGGGCCGGGCGTATCCTGAAGTATACGGAGTGATACAGGGTCTGGGAAAAGAGCACCGCGTCCCCAGGGCTGGTCTCGATGACGTGCGCGGGGATGTGAGAGCCGTGCTCGCCGAAGAAGAGCGGGTCCCGTTCGACGTGGCGCCGGACGAAGGGGAGCAGCGCCTGGTGGAACGGCGCGCGGTGCGAGCCGGGGATCACCCGCAGGGCGCCGTTGTCCTGCGTCATCGGCACGAGGTACAGCATCACCTTGATGCGCAGGTAGCCCAGCTCGGCGGCGCCGGGCCGGTCCGCGTGCCAGTGGTGGGCGGTGGGCGATCCCACGACGCCGTGGTTGCCCTCCGATCCGCAGAAGATGAACCGCTCGCCCAGGAGCTGCTCGAGCTTGTCGTACAGCCGGGCGTCGTCGATCAAGGGCATGAGGACCGGGCTGCGCTCGACAAAACGGTCCTGGTGCAGGGTTGCGGTGGGATCGGGCCGGCCGCCGAAGTCCTCGCGCCAGAGGGCGTCGGCGGCATCGATGACCGGTCGCATCGTCGCGTCGTCGAACAGCCCGCGCAGCAGGAGAAAGCCGAACGCGTCGAAGTAGTCGATCTGGTCCTGCGTCAGCCGATGCCTGGGTTCCATCAGAACGGAAGCCTACCGCAGCGGCCGGGAATGGCGCACACCGGTGGTTAGGGAGGGACTCTGAAACGAAACCGACCCCTCTTGACGCGGAGGAGTCGGTTCAGTGCGGAGTGCCGGAGCGAGGGGTTCAGCACTCCATCTCGTAGTCGGTGGGTGTTCGTCAATCGAGACAATCGAGAGTCGCTACTTGACGAGGAATCCATTGCCGACCGACACTGTTTCCGGGAGCACCCTGTGCAGCTCTACCAAATCAAGATCACAGCGAAAGTTGAAGGCCGCACGATACTCGTGGTTTCCGGCCGCATCCACGTCAAGCAGAACGCCCGGGATTCGTATTCATGCGAAGTCAGTGGGCCGGACCACCTCGTGATCGGCCTCTCCAGCACAGAAGAGGGCGCCGTCGTGGAGGTAATGCAGATGCTCATTCCTATCGCCGCGGACGCCTTGGCTGCAGGCGATCGCAACTTCCCCGCCATCGAAGGCATCGAGTGGATTCCTGTCACCAGTGGCCTGTCCTTGCCTCCCACGGCCGCATCCGACCTGCTGGCGGTTCCGGAATGGGATAAGAGGCACGAGGCTGTGCCCGTCTGAGTCCCCTGTACCGATCCACCTCTCCCGAACACATGGAACGCATCCTGATCGCAGCCGGTGCGCGGAAGCGGACGACGCACACCCGATACCAGACCCGCCTTCTGTGTCCGAATAAGCAACAGATTTCGTTCTCTCTGGTCCATCCGATGATCGACGAGAAGTGCGTCGGCAGAATCTGCAAGCGCTTCGGGATGCGCCCGAGCACCTTCGAGCGCCTCTACGACGAGACGAACCAGCGCACTGGACCCTCCGGATGAGCAAGGCAGCCGACCCCCTCGCGGAATACTGGGACTCGCTGGTGAGTACCGTGGGAGCGGCGGTCGACGCCGGCCGGATCGGTACGCCGAAGGCGCTCCGGCTGACCGTGCATGTCCAGGCGGACGATCCCGCGGACGCCGCCGAAGTGCGGGAGCGGACCGCGGCGGCCGCGCGCCGCTGCGCCTCCGCCTGGTTCGCGGGAGCGGCCGACGGCGACCACGGGGTGGGGGAGGCGCGCCCCGCAGCCGCATGGCTGCTGCGTTGGCCCGGCGGGCAGAGCGCGCTGCTGGCGGTCAGCGCGGGCCGAGGCGCCACCGCCGGCAACGTGGTGCTGATGGGAACTCATGGCTCGATCTATCACCGCATCGAGCCGTTCGGGACGGTGCCGTCGCGGGAGGCGCCGTGATGGCCGCGCATCGCGTGGTGGCGCTGGGGGGCAATCGCACCCACCTGGAGAGCTACGCGCGCGAGTTCGCCGACGATCCGCGTTGCGAGCTGGTCGCCGTCGCCGACGAGCCCGGCCTCCCGGGATATCGGGAGGCGCTGAATCGGCTGCTCGCCGACGAGCTCGGGGTGCCGTATCTCCCGCTGCCGGAGGCGCTGGAGCTTCCCGGCGTGGACGTCGTGGTGAGCTGCGTCGACGTCGAACGGCGTGCTCGCGTGGCGCAGGCGGTGCTCGCGGCCGGCAAGCACGTGTTTCTCGACAAGCCCCTTGCGGCCAGTGTCGAGGACGCCCGCTCGATCGCCGACGCCGCCGATGCGGCCGGCGTGGTCACGCAGATGCTCACGACGGTGCATACGCCATGGGCACAGGAGGCCAAGGAGACCGTACGCTCCGGTGCGCTCGGGCGCATCGGTGCCGTGCACTCCGACATGCTGATGGCCAAGGGACGCCCGGGCACCGTCCCGGCGGCCACCGTCCGCTCCGAGCGCGGCTCGGACGGGACGTTCACCCACGTGGCCGCCAAGCGCGAGCTGTTCGACATGGGCGTCTACCCGGTGGCTCTCATACACTGGCTGACCGGTCGGCGCGTCACGTCGGTCTGTGGCGTTACGGGCAACTACTTCTTTGCCGAACATGCCGAGCTGAAGATCGAGGACTACGGCGGACTGCTGCTGACCCTCGACGACGGCAGCATCGCCACGGCCTGCTGTGGCCGCATCGGCATGCCGTGCCATCCGCAGGTCGGCGAGCGGCGCGTCACCGTGGTGGGCGAGGAGGGACTCGCGACGTTCGCGGGGTCCGATCCCCACATCGAGATCTACAACACCGAGCCGGTGCTCACCACGGCGCCTGTGCATCCGTACGACCCGATGCAGATGTGGGCGTCGACGATGCTGGAGACGCAGCCCCCGGCCAAGAACCGCTGGATCGCCCTCGCGCGCGAGGAGCGTTCGGACATCGCGGCGTTCCTGGACTGCCTGGACTCGGGCGTACGCCCGGAGGTGACCGCCCGCGACGCCCTGCATCACGTGGAGGTGCTGATGGCCGGCTACGAGTCGGCGGCTTCGGGTCGTCCGGTCAGGATCTGACCGCTCACCAGTAGCGCATCGCGCGTTCGAACAGTCCCCGCAGGTCCGCTTCGTCGAAAGGGCGGGGCGAGAGCTTGGTCACCCGGTGCTGGGGCAGCGTGCCGCGCACCAGCGTGTCGACGTCGGCCAGCGTGTAGCCTACTCCGGACAGGCCGTTGGGCATGCCGGTGCGCCGCATCAGGCCGATGATCGCGTCGGCCGCCGCCTCGCCCGCGTCGCCGGGGCCGAGTCCTGCGACGTCGGCCCCCATCAGCGCCGCCGCCCGCAGATGGCGTTGCGGGTCCGCTGCGGCGGTCCAGCGGAAGACCGCCGGGGCGGTCAGGATCACCGACATGCCGTGCGGGATGAGTGGATGGTCGTCGGGATAACCCTCCGGGTGGAAGTCGCGCACGTTGCTCGACACCGGATACGACATGCCGTGCGGGAGGTGGACGCCGGCGTTGCCGAAGCCGAATCCCGCAAAGGTGGCGGCCAGGAGCATCTGCGCCTGCGACGCCGCGTTCCCGGCCATGGCGGCCGGCAGGTTGGCGGCCACCATCTCGATGGCGCGGGCCGACCAGACGTCGCTCATCGGGTTGCTGCCCTGGTACGCGGGCCGCAGGGCCGGATCGGACGGCGCCGGCCGGCGGGTGTAGGGCAGGGCGGTGTAGGACTCGATCGCGTGGCTGAGCACGTCCAGCCCCGTGCACGCGGCCGCCGGCGGCGGCAGCGAGCGGGTGTTGTCGGGATCGACGATCCCGACCGTCGGCTTGAGGGCGCGGTGCGCGATGCCGGTCTTGGCGTGCAGCTCCTCCAGGTCGAAGATCGCCACGCTGGTGGTCTCGCTGCCGGTGCCGGCGGTGGTCGGCACCGCGATGAGCGGCTTCAGCGGGCCCGGCACCGGCCGGCCGCGGCCGACGGGCGCATTGACGTAGTCCAGGAAGTCGGCCGGATGGGTGTGGTACAGGTTGGCCGCCTTCGCCGTGTCGATGACCGAGCCGCCGCCGACCGCCACGAACCCGTCGTGGCCGCCGCGGTCCGCCGCCCGAACCGCTTCCCGAAAGGAGCGGTCCGTGGGCTCCACCCGAACGCGGTCGAAGACGGTCCAGGCGACGCCGCTGTCGTCGAGGGAGGTCAGGGTCGCGGCGACCTGCGGCCCGTCGCGGAGCCGGCGGTCGGTCACCACCAGCACGCGCGACAGCCCCAGGCGGCGCGCTTCGTAGCCGACCTCGCCGGTCGCGCCGGGGCCGTACTTGACGTTCGCCGCATCCAGTGTTATCACGCTTTCGAATCTGGTGGAGGGGGACACGGTCCGCGGGGTCATTGCGCCTAATCATACCGGAGCCGGAACGGCGCTGCATGTGTGCATGTCCCCCCCCCCAAGCCTGTGGTGGTGAAGCGCGAATCTTTCGACCGGCAGGGAAAACGTCGGCAGGGAAACGTCCGCCTGCTGCACCGCCTCGCCCTCCTGCTGCCCGCAGTCGTCGTCTTTCTGTCCGCCGCATCCCCCGGTTTCGCCCAGACCGCCGGCCTGACGGTTTCCAGTATCGCTCTCAGAGCCCACGAACCCGTTTCGGGCAAACTTTCCGAGGGATCCAGCGCGACCTATACCGTCGAGTTGAAGACCCAGCCCGGCGGCACGGTCACCGTGACCCCCAGCTCGTCGCACGACGCATCGCTCAGCGTCTCGCCCGTCAGCCTGAGCTTCGACGGCACCACCTGGGCCACACCGCAAACCGTGACCCTCACGGCGCTCGAAGATGACAACGCCGTTGACGAGACCGTCACCATCAGCCACGCCGTAAGCGGCTACGGCAGCGTGACCGCCGGTCCGGAGATCACGTTGGACGTGTACGACGTCAACATACCCGTCTCCGAAAACCTCAGTCTGCGCCTGACCGGCACGGCCACGTTCAAGGAAGGTGGGGAAGGCGTGGTGGAGGTCGAGCTGACCGGCCCGCCCGGCTACGCGGACAGGCTGCCGGCCACGCCGTTTCGCCTCTGCTGGGAGCTCGGCACCCTGGAGGCGAAGGACCTGAAGGCGGTCCGTCATACCGACGGCACACCGGTCAACTGCCGGGACCACTTCGTGTTCGAGTCCGGCGGGAAACCGTCCCAAGCCGGTACGTTCGAGGTCTTCGACGTTCTCTCCGACAGACTGGACGAGCCGCGCGAAACCGTCACCGTCAGGCTCATGGCCGACCCGGACAACCCGGCCCACGGCCGAGTCGGCATCAGTGCCGCGGGGAACGAGCGCCTCTTCAACGTGGTCGATGCGAACCCTACGCGTATTTCAAGGGGCGATTACAAGCTTCCTGCCAGCATACGCGAAGGTGAGGACGCGGACGTGGTCGAGTGGAGCTTGGGTTTTGGCAGGAAACTGGAGGCGGGTGAGGAAGTGCGCATCCCGCTTGATGTCAGCGGCGAGGGCATCGACGCCGACGACTACCGCATCGCGCTTGTCCTCGGCGACGATACGGAACACGCCAGTCTGAGCGACAAGGCCCCCTACACGCTCACCTTTCTTTTGGACGCCGAACGCGGAACCTTACAGCCGGTGGCCAGGTTGCAGCTCACCGCCGTCGATGACGGCGAGGACGAGTCCACCGAGACCCTGACCCTGAGCTTCAGCGGGATGACCAGCAACCTCGACACCCAGGACCTCGCCACCTTCGATGCCAAGGGCACCCGTATGCAGGATTTGCACGGCGACAGCCTGTCGGTGGACATCCTCGACGGCGTCGTCGCACGCATCAGCGCCGGCGACGACGTCACCGAAGGCGGCGACGCCGTCTTCACCGTCACCGTCTCGCCGGCGCCGAGCGCGCCGCTCAGCGTCAACCTGGACATCACTCAGACCGGCACGTTCGTTGCAGGCGCCGATATCGGCGCGGACAAGACCCTCACCATCTCGATCTCGGGCAGCGCCGACTACACCGTGGCGACGCTGGACGACAAGGTCGACGAGACGGACGGCGCGGTGACCGCTACCCTGGTCGCCGGCACGGGCTACCGCATTGCCGATGACGGCGGCAGCGCCAGCGTCGCGGTCGCCGACGACGAGGCCACCATGGTGCGCCTCTCCGCCCCGGCGAGCGTCACCGAGGGCGGGGCGGTCGCCGTCACCGCCACCTTGTCCCTCGCCCAGGCCAAGGCCGTCGACATTCCCATCAGCGCCGACGTGGAGACGGGCGACAGCGCCGAAGCCGCCGATTTCAGTGCCCCGGCGAGCATCGCCATCAAGGCGGGCGCCACCACGGGCAGCGCCGACGTCGCCACCGTCAAGGACGCCGACCACGACGACGACAGCTTCACGGTCGCGCTCGGCGCCACCCTGCCCAAGGGCATCGCCGCCGGCACGCCCGCCAAGGTCGGGATCAGCATCACCGACGACGGCGAGGACGCCACCGTCTCGCTCTCGGCCGCCGCCGCTACCGTCAAGGACACGGACGACGCCGTCGTCAAGGCCACGCTGAGCCACGTCTTCACCACCGACATCACCGTGCCCGTCAGCGTCGCCGGCTCCGGCACGAACCCCGCCGAGTCCGGTGAATGGGATGCGCCGGGCGGTATCCCCATCCCCAAGGGAGCGACCGAGGCCAGCGTCGCGATCGACCTCATCCGCGACCAGGACCAGGACGATGAAACCTTCACCGTCAGCCTCGGCAGCCCGCTGCCGGCGAATCTGTCCGCCGGTACCGCAACCGCGATCGAAATCACCATCGACGACGACGGCAAGGGCCACGACGTCAGCTTGTCGGCAAACCCCAACCCCGTCGACGAGGGCAAGCCGGTCACCATCACCGCCAGCGCCAACGGGCGCTTCGACGCCGATGCGACCATTCCCCTCGTCTTCAAGGGTCACGGCGCCGACAAGGCGGAGGAAAGCGACTACGAGGCGCCGGGAACGGTCACCATCAAGAAGGGCGCCACCAGCGGCACCGTCACCCTCGGCACGAACGAGGACCGGGACGAGGACGACGACGTGGTGCGGGTGTCGCTCGGCACGCCGCTGCCGGCCGGCGTGATCGGCGGCAACACCCACGACCTCACCATCGCCGACACCGGCGTGGCGGCGGGGCCGACGCTGACGCTGAGCATCGACCCGGCGCCGGACGAGTACGGAGACCTCACCGTGGCCGAAGGCGCGTCGGTGATCCTCACCGCCACGCTCGACACCGCCTGGAGCGCCGACCTCAGTCTCGGCCTCGACGTCGACCACTCGACGGGCCGTCTCGCCGACGAAGACGACTACTCCGCGCCCTCCAGCATCGTCATCAAGGCCGGCAAGACATCGGCCAGCGCCAGCATCACCGCACTGGCGGACGGGGAGCATGAACCGGGGCCCACGCAGGATCTGGGACTCACCGTGCGTGCCAGCAAGCTGCCCGAGCGGGTGGCCTACGAGTCCCACGACAGCTACGCCGGCGACGGCCACGACGACCATTACACCGTTTACATCGTGGACAAGGACCAGCCGAAACCGACCGTCAGCATCGCCCGCCACTCTTCCGGGAAGGTGACGGAAGGCGGCCAGGCGCGCTTTTCCGTCCGAAGCGCGGGCTCTCTCCCGGGCGGCGGCCTCGACGTGAAGCTTGAGGTGGGGCAGACCGGCGACTTTCTGGCGGCCGCCGTGGCGGGCACGCAGACCATCACCATCAGCAGCAGCAGCGGCGTCGAGTATGGCGCCGCCACCGCGGGCGACGCAACGGACGAGGCCAACGGCGCGGTGACCGTTACCGTGCTGGAGGATCCCGCCTACAAGGTCGACCCCGCCAGGAAGAGCGTGACCGTGCCTGTTCTGGACGATGACCCGACGGTGGTGTCCCTCACCGGGAGCAGCGCCGACGTCAACGAGAACGGCGGCAGCAAGACACTCACCATCACCCTGGCCCGGGCGCTGGCAAGCGGCGAGGTCCTGCCGGTGGCGCTGAATGACGGGGCGTCGGGCGCCCGGTTCCTCGGAGACTACCTCCTGGCCCTGACCGCGGCGCCCGGGGTGGGGTACTCGACCAGGAAGATAGACAGTCGAACGTCGCCGGTGCCGGTGGTCACCTTCACCGGCGGCGCCGGCGCCAGCCGTAGCGCCGTCCTGAAACTCACCACGGTCGACGACAAGGCAAAGGAGGACAAGGAATCGGCAACGCTCTCCCTGGCCGACGTGAACAACGTGACCGATCGCCTGGTCTCCCTGGGCAGCAGCTCCGGCACCGGACTGGGCGGTGGCGCCAGGCAACACGCGTCCGACAACGCGGTGACCTTCGGCATCGTCGACAACGACGCCACGTCGGTCAACAACGTCACCGTGGTGCCTACCAGCCTCACGCTGACCGAAGGCCAGGAGGGCGCCTACTGGGTGGTCTTCGACACGACGTTCGACTTCCGTAACCCGCCCGATGGCGTGGATGTCGGAACTCACACGTACACCGTGACGCCCAGCTCGGCGGATGCAGCCGTGACCTTCTCCCCGCAGAGGCTCGACTTTGGTGCGCAGCGCTGGCTCTCCCCTCGCTGGAACGTTCCCCAGAAGGTCACCGTCACCGCCGTCGACGACGGCAAGGACAACCAGAGCCCCCGCACCGCGACGATCACCCACGCCGTCGCCGGCTACTTCGACGTCGCGACGGCCACGAGCGTCACCGTCACCGTGCACGACGACCGCACCGGCCTCAGCGTCACGCCCGCGGCCCTGTCGGTTCCGGTCACGACCGCGAGACGCCTCGACGTCACGCTCGAGAGCAAGCCCGGCGGCAACGTCGGCGTCAAGCTCGCCAGCAGCGCCGCCGGCACCGCCCGGCTGTCGAAGACCGGTCTGACGTTCACGCCCGGGAACTGGAACGTCGCCCAGGCCGTCGACGTCACCGGCGTCCAGGCGGGCAAGGCCGACGTCACCGTCAGCGTCGACCCCGCCGGGACGGCGGACCGCGACTACCTCGGCAAGCAGGTCGTCGTGCCGGTCACCGTCACTGCCGACGCGCGGCCGACGGTGAACCTGTCGGCCGCGGCGAGCAGTGTCGCCGAGGGCGGAACGCTGAGGCTCACGGCGCGTCTGAGCGCCGCGCTCTCGCCTCCGGCCGCGGTCACCATCCCGCTCGTCTACACCAACGGCACGGCGGAGGACGCGGACTACTCCAAGGTCGCGAGCATCACCATCGCTTCCGGCCAGAAGGAGGGCACGGCCGACTTCACCCCCGACGACAACGCCGTCTACGAAGGCGACGAGACCCTGACCATCGCGTTCGGCGCCCTGCCGGCAACCCTGCGTCCGGGCGCCGCCACCCGGCAGACCATCACCATCACCGACCAGGACGACCTGCCGACCCTGACGTTCATCGACGCCGCCCGGACCGTGGACGAAGACGCGGGCACGCTCACCGTGGCGTTGGCGTGGCTCGGGGAGAGCGAGTTCGACGCCAGCCTCGACTGGGCGACCGCCGATGGCACCGCGACCGCCGGCGCG
Organism: Spirochaetia bacterium; assembly: GCA_965208175.1. Taxonomy (GTDB): domain Bacteria; phylum Spirochaetota; class Spirochaetia; order SZUA-6; family Bin103; genus CATQHW01. The sequence continues at coordinate 1,686,323 of CBDBOG010000004.1, forward strand.
GACTACGTGAGTGCCGCCGGCACCATCACCCGCAAGGCCGGCGCCGCCGGCAATGCCGCGACGATCAAGGTCACGGTCACCGACGACGCGGCCGACGACCCCGGCGCCGCCGAGACGTTCACCGTCACGCTTTCGAGCGCCGTGAACGCCAAGGCGGGGAGCCGGGCCGTGCACACCGTCTCCATCACCGACGACGAACCCACCGAGGTGCGCCTGATCGCCGACAATGACGATCTCTCCGAAGCCTCCGGCGCGAAGACCATCGAGGTTCGGGTGGTGCGCGACCTGGTCGCCGGCGAGACCCTGCCCGTGCCGCTCGCCTTCACCGGCACCGCGACCTTCGGCGCCGACTATACCCTCGGCGCGCCGAGCCCGAAGCCCAGGGGCGTGACCTATGCCAACCTCGCCAGCACCGACTTGGCGAAGAAGCCGCCGACCCTCACCTTCACCGGCGGCGCCGGCCACGCGCGCATCGCCACGCTCGTCCTCACCGCGGTCCAGGACAGCGCCGACGAGGCCGAGAAGGAAGGCGTCACCGTCGCCCTCGGAGCGCTCGACGCCACGTCCGGCACCGGCCTCGACGGCGGCGCCAAGGCCCGCGCCAACGAGGACAGCCAGACCTTCGCCATCACCGACGGCGACGTTCCCATGCTCGGCATCGCGGGCGGCGGCGCCATCGTCGAGGGAGGCCGGGCCGAGTTCACCGTCACATCGAACATCGCCCCTGCGGTAGCGCTGCCCGTCAAGCTGAGCGCCGCCCAACAGGGCGACTTCGTCGATTCCAGGTATCTGACCGCCGCCGCGACGATCGCCAAGGGCGCCACGAGCGCCACCTTCCGAATCCCCACCCAGCGCGACCGCACCGACGAGGCGGACGGCAGCGTGACGGTCACCATCGAAGACGGCGCGGGCGCCTACACCATCGAGAGCGGCGCGGGCAGCGCCAGCGTTCCGGTCGCCGACGGAAATCCCACCGCCGTGAGCCTGAGCGCCGGCGGATCGACCAGGCTCATCGAGGGCGACGCCACGAGCACGGTATCGCTCACCCTCGAGCTCGGCCGCGACCTGGTGGACGGCGAGGTCGCCGAAATCCCCTTGAGCATCACCAGCGGCACGGGCGTCGCCATTGCCGGCGCCGCCAACCGCGACTACGTCCTCACCGCGACCGGCAACGGCGTAACCCTGACGGGCGCCGAGACGGCCGCTCCGAAGATCAGGTTCACCGGCGCCGACGGGACCGAGCGGAGCGCCGCCGTCGAGTTCACCGCCACCGCCCGCGACGACGACGACGACGACCATGAAACCTTCACCGTCGTCTTCGGGGACCTGGCGGACACGGCGCTTGCGACGACCCTCTCCGGCGGCCTGGAGGCCAGGATCGACCGCGACCCCAACACCGCCGACAATCAGGTCGAGATCGGCATCACCGACGACGAGGGCCTCAAGCCGCTGCTGAACCTCGCCACCGCCGACGGCAAGAGCGCCCCCACCGAAGGCTCGCCCGCCGAATACAAGCTCACCCTGAACCCGGCGCCCCTCACGCCGCTGCCGGTCGAGGTCATGGTGGCCGAGGAGGGCGGACTCGACTACGTCGCGCCGGCCGGGGAAGGCGGCCGCACCCTCACCGTGTCCGTCAACCGGTCCGTCTTCAACTTCACCGTGCCGACCGTGGACAACAACCGCGACGAGCGCCGCGGCGGGGTGGTCGTCACCCTGGTCGCCGACGACGCCTACCGCATCGGCGCCAACGGCGCCCACACCATCGCCGTGCACGACGACGAGACCACCGGACTCACCATGACGCGCACGGACGGCTCGGACCCGATCTATGAAGACGGCGGCGTGGCCACGATCGAGTTCACCCTCGCCCGCGCGCTCGGCGCCGGGGACGTCGTCACCATCCCCCTGAGCGTCCGGGGGGTCACCGTGCCGACGCACGCGACGCTGGCCGTCAAATCCGGCCAGACCGGCGTGCGGCTGCTCACCACGACGCCCTACAGCGCCGCGCAGCCGGCGCTTGAGCTCAGCGGCGCCGGCGTCACCAAGGGCACGCTGGAGATTACCGCACGGGACAACAGGGACAAGTCGAGACGCACCGTGAAGATCGTTCCCATCAGCGGCTCCGTCACAGGCGCCGGCCCGGGGCTCGACGGCGGCGTCGCCTTCGCCGGCACGGCGATCGACGTCGTCATCGCCAACAACGACGGCAAGCCCGTGCTCCGCATCGAGGCGCAGAAAGATCGGATCGTCGAGGGCGAGACCACCTTGTTCTACCTGTACGCGGACCCGGTGCCGAGACAGGACCTGTCCGTCGTACTGGACGTGCAGCAGGTGGGAGACGTCATCCACAGTGTGATCGCCAACGGCGTTCCGAGCACTTCGGTCCGCGACCGCGCCGGAACGGTCACCCTCACGTTTCCGGCCCGCCGGACGACTCCGGTCGAAATACAGGCGGATAGCTCCGGCGACGGGGTCGACGAGCCAAGCGGCAAGATCGGCATCGAAGTGACGAGGCCGTCCGGGGGGAGCTACGAAGTTCTCCCGACCAAGGAGGTCGCGAAAACAGAGGTATGGGACGATGATGGCGGCCCGACCCTGAGTATTCTGAACGCAGGTGGTGGCCGCGCTTCCGTGACGGAGGGCGGCAAGCAGGCTTTCGTCATCTTTGCGGTGGCCAACCGGGAGCACCATGCGCCCGTACCGCAAGTGAGACTGAGAATCTCGCAAGTGGGCGACTTCGTCGCCCCGGGGGATCTCGGCGTCAAGGCGTTCCCGCTCACCGACGAACAGGGCAGGCGCGTCAACAGTTTTCGGTACGAAGTGCAAACCGTCGGTGACGACGTCGACGAGCGCGACGGCAGGGTCATCGCCGAGCTCCTGCCCTGTGCGAGAGTTCGGGGGGTGTCCAGTTGCGCGGTCGCCTTCCCCCCCAATAACACGTCAAGGTTCGCGGTCGTGGACGACGACCCCGATGTCCCCATGGTGAACGTTCAGGGCCGCCAGCCGTCGCTCGCGGAATCGAAGCTCGGCACCGGTACGTACGAGGTCTCGCTGCAAACCGACCCCGGCCAGGCCGTGACGGTGCGCGTGGACGTGCCCGCGGAGCACCAGGACGCGGTCAGCGTCAAGGCCCCGGGCGGCACGGCCGGGGCCAGTGCGACGCTCAGCTTCACCGGCGGCGCCTCGGGCAACTGGGGCACGGCGCAGGTCGTCACCGTCGCCGCGCTGGATGACGACGATGGCGAGGACGAGACCATCACCCTCGCCCACGTGGTGAGCGGCTACCCGGGGGTGACCTCGGCGCCCGATTTCAGCGTCGGCGTGGAAGACGACGATCGAGTGCTGGTGGTGACGCCATCCGAGGTGACGGTCGGAGAGGGCGGGAGCGCGAGCTACACGGTGAAGCTGGCGACCGCGCCGTCGGCGACGGTGACGGTGGGGATCGCCGGGCACAGTGGCACGGATCTGACGCTGGACAAGGACTCACTGACGTTCACGGTGGCGAAGTGGAACGAGGCACAGACGGTGACGGTGACGGCTGTGCAGGACGCCGACAAGGTGGACGACACGGTAACGCTGGCGCACGCTGCGAGCGGCGGGAACTACGCCGGGGTGGCGAAGGACGTCGTGGTGACGGTGGACGACGACGACGATCCCGGACTGGTGGTGACGCCATCCGAGGTGACGGTTGCGGAGGGCGGGAGCCGGACGTACACGGTGAAGCTGGCGACCACGCCGTCGGCGACGGTGACGGTGGGGATCGCCGGGCACAGTGGCACGGATCTGACGCTGGACAAGGACTCACTGACGTTCACGGTGGCGAAGTGGGCCGAGGCGCAGACGGTGACGGTGACGGCTGCGGGGGACGACGACGCTGCCGACGACGAGGTGACGCTGGCGCACACGGCGAGCGGTGGCGACTACGGGACGGTGACGAAGGACGTCGTGGTGACGGTGGACGACGGCGACACGGTGGGGCTGGTGGTCGACCCGGCGGCGGTGACGGTGTCGGAGGCGGACGACTCGGAGACTCCTGCGAAGGAGCACCAGGCGACGTACACGGTGAAGCTGGCGACCGAGCCGACGGCGGATGTGACGGTGACGGTGACGGGTCAGGCGGGCAGTGACCTGACGCTGGACAAGGCGACGCTGACGTTCACGGCGTCGACCTGGGGGACCGCGCAGACGGTGACGGTGACGGCCGGTGAGGACGACGACGCTGCCAACGACGAGGTGACGCTGGCGCACACGGCGAGCGGTGGCGACTACGGGACGGTGACGAAGGACGTCGTGGTGACGGTGGACGACGACGACGATCCCGGACTGGTGGTGACGCCATCCGAGGTGACGGTTGCGGAAGGCGGGAGCCGGACGTACACGGTGAAGCTGGCGACCACGCCGTCGGCGACGGTGACGGTGGGGATCGCCGGGCACAGTGGCACGGATCTGACGCTGGACAAGGACTCACTGACGTTCACGGTGGCGAAGTGGGCCGAGGCGCAGACGGTGACGGTGACGGCCGCGGGGGACGACGACGCTGTCGACGACGAGGTGACGCTGGCGCACACGGCATCGGGTGGTGACTACGCCGGGGTGGCGGAGGACGTCGAGGTGACGGTGGACGACGGCGACACGGTGGGGCTGGTGGTCGACCCGGCGGCGGTGACGGTGTCGGAGGCGGACGACTCGGAGACTCCTGCGAAGGAGCACCAGGCGACGTACACGGTGAAGCTGGCGACCGAGCCGACGGCGGATGTGACGGTGACGGTGACGGGTCAGGCGGGCAGTGACCTGACGCTGGACAAGGCGACGCTGACGTTCACGGCGTCGACGTGGGGGACCGCACAGACGGTGACGGTGACGGCCGGTGAGGACGACGACGCTGCCAACGACGAGGTGACGCTGGCGCACACGGCGAGCGGTGGCGACTACGGGACGGTGACGAAGGACGTCGTGGTGACGGTGGACGACGACGACGATCCCGGACTGGTGGTGACGCCATCCGAGGTGACGGTTGCGGAGGGCGGGAGCCGGACGTACACGGTGAAGCTGGCGACCACGCCGTCGGCGACGGTGACGGTGGGGATCACGGGTCAGGCGGGCAGTGACCTGACGCTGGACACGATGAGCCTTGAGTTCACGACCACGAATTGGAACGAGGCGCAGACGGTGACGGTGACGGCCGCGGGGGACGACGACGCTGCCGACGACGAGGTGACGCTGGCGCACACGGCGAGCGGTGGCGACTACGGGACGGTGACGAAGGACGTCGTGGTGACGGTGGACGACGGCGACACGGTGGGGCTGGTGGTCGACCCGGCGGCGGTGACGGTGTCGGAGGCGGACGACTCGGAGACTCCTGCGAAGGAGCACCAGGCGACGTACACGGTGAAGCTGGCGACCGAGCCGACGGCGGATGTGACGGTGACGGTGACGGGTCAGGCGGGCAGTGACCTGACGCTGGACAAGGCGACGCTGACGTTCACGGCGTCGACCTGGGGGACCGCGCAGACGGTGACGGTGACGGCCGGTGAGGACGACGACGCTGCCAACGACGAGGTGACGCTGGCGCACACGGCGAGCGGTGGCGACTACGGGACGGTGACGAAGGACGTCGTGGTGACGGTGGACGACGACGACGATCCCGGACTGGTGGTGACGCCATCCGAGGTGACGGTTGCGGAAGGCGGGAGCCGGACGTACACGGTGAAGCTGGCGACCACGCCGTCGGCGACGGTGACGGTGGGGATCGCCGGGCACAGTGGCACGGATCTGACGCTGGACAAGGAGTCGCTGACGTTCACGGTGGCGAAGTGGGCCGAGGCGCAGACGGTGACGGTGACGGCCGCGGGGGACGACGACGCTGTCGACGACGAGGTGACGCTGGCGCACACGGCATCGGGTGGTGACTACGCCGGGGTGGCGGAGGACGTCGAGGTGACGGTGGACGACGGCGACACGGTGGGGCTGGTGGTCGACCCGGCGGCGGTGACGGTGTCGGAGGCGGACGACTCGGAGACTCCTGCGAAGGAGCACCAGGCGACGTACACGGTGAAGCTGGCGACCGAGCCGACGGCGGATGTGACGGTGACGGTGACGGGTCAGGCGGGCAGTGACCTGACGCTGGACAAGGCGACGCTGACGTTCACGGCGTCGACGTGGGGGACCGCACAGACGGTGACGGTGACGGCCGGTGAGGACGACGACGCTGCCAACGACGAGGTGACGCTGGCGCACACGGCGAGCGGTGGCGACTACGGGACGGTGACGAAGGACGTCGTGGTGACGGTGGACGACGACGACGATCCCGGACTGGTGGTGACGCCATCCGAGGTGACGGTTGCGGAAGGCGGGAGCCGGACGTACACGGTGAAGCTGGCGACCGCGCCGTCGGCGACGGTGACGGTGGGGATCGCCGGGCATAGCGGGACGGATCTGACGCTGGACAAGGAGTCGCTGACGTTCACGGTGGCGAAGTGGGCCGAGGCGCAGACGGTGACGGTGACGGCCGCGGGGGACGATGACGCTGCCGACGACGAGGTGACGCTGGCGCACACGGCATCGGGTGGTGACTACGCCGGGGTGGCGGAGGACGTCGAGGTGACGGTGGACGACGGCGACACGGTGGGGCTGGTGGTCGACCCGGCGGCGGTGACGGTGTCGGAGGCGGACGACTCGGAGACTCCTGCGAAGGAGCACCAGGCGACGTACACGGTGAAGCTGGCGACCGAGCCGACGGCGGATGTGACGGTGACGGTGACGGGTCAGGCGGGCAGTGACCTGACGCTGGACAAGGCGACGCTGACGTTCACGGCGTCGACCTGGGGGACCGCGCAGACGGTGACGGTGACGGCCGGTGAGGACGACGACGCTGCCAACGACGAGGTGACGCTGGCGCACACGGCGAGCGGTGGCGACTACGGGACGGTGACGAAGGACGTCGTGGTGACGGTGGACGACGACGACGATCCCGGACTGGTGGTGACGCCATCCGAGGTGACGGTTGCGGAAGGCGGGAGCCGGACGTACACGGTGAAGCTGGCGACCACGCCGTCGGCGACGGTGACGGTGGGGATCGCCGGGCACAGTGGCACGGATCTGACGCTGGACAAGGAGTCGCTGACGTTCACGGTGGCGAAGTGGGCCGAGGCGCAGACGGTGACGGTGACGGCCGCGGGGGACGACGACGCTGTCGACGACGAGGTGACGCTGGCGCACACGGCATCGGGTGGTGACTACGCCGGGGTGGCGGAGGACGTCGAGGTGACGGTGGACGACGGCGACACGGTGGGGCTGGTGGTCGACCCGGCGGCGGTGACGGTGTCGGAGGCGGACGACTCGGAGACTCCTGCGAAGGAGCACCAGGCGACGTACACGGTGAAACTGGCCACGGAGCCGACGGCGGATGTGACGGTGACGGTGACGGGTCAGGCGGGCAGTGACCTGACGCTGGACAAGGCGACGCTGACGTTCACGGCGTCGACCTGGGGGACCGCGCAGACGGTGACGGTGACGGCCGGTGAGGACGACGACGCTGTCGACGACGAGGTGACGCTGGCGCACACGGCGAGCGGTGGCGACTACGGGACGGTGACGAAGGACGTCGTGGTGACGGTGGACGACGACGACGATCCCGGACTGGTGGTGACGCCATCCGAGGTGACGGTTGCGGAAGGCGGGAGCCGGACGTACACGGTGAAGCTGGCGACCGCGCCGTCGGCGACGGTGACGGTGGGGATCGCCGGGCATAGCGGGACGGATCTGACGCTGGACAAGGAGTCGCTGACGTTCACGGTGGCGAAGTGGGCCGAGGCGCAGACGGTGACGGTGACGGCCGCGGGGGACGATGACGCTGCCGACGACGAGGTGACGCTGGCGCACACGGCATCGGGTGGTGACTACGCCGGGGTGGCGGAGGACGTCGAGGTGACGGTGGACGACGGCGACACGGTGGGGCTGGTGGTCGACCCGGCGGCGGTGACGGTGTCGGAGGCGGACGACTCGGAGACTCCTGCGAAGGAGCACCAGGCGACGTACACGGTGAAGCTGGCGACCGAGCCGACGGCGGATGTGACGGTGACGGTGACGGGGCAGGCGGGCAGTGACCTGACGCTGGACAAGGCGACGCTGACGTTCACGGCGTCGACGTGGGGGACCGCGCAGACGGTGACGGTGACGGCCGGTGAGGACGACGACGCTGCCAACGACGAGGTGACGCTGGCGCACACGGCGAGCGGTGGCGACTACGGGACGGTGACGAAGGACGTCGTGGTGACGGTGGACGACGACGACGATCCCGGACTGGTGGTGACGCCATCCGAGGTGACGGTTGCGGAAGGCGGGAGCCGGACGTACACGGTGAAGCTGGCGACCACGCCGTCGGCGACGGTGACGGTGGGGATCGCCGGGCACAGTGGCACGGATCTGACGCTGGACAAGGAGTCGCTGACGTTCACGGTGGCGAAGTGGGCCGAGGCGCAGACGGTGACGGTGACGGCGGCGGGGGACGACGACGCTGTCGACGACGAGGTGACGCTGGCGCACACGGCATCGGGTGGTGACTACGCCGGGGAGACGGAGGACGTCGAGGTGACGGTAGACGACGGCGACACGGTGGGGCTGGTGGTCGCCCCGGCGGTGACGGTGTCGGAGGCGGACGACTCGGAGACGCCTGCGAAGGAGCACCAGGCGACGTACACGGTGAAACTGGCCACGGAGCCGACGGCGGATGTGACGGTGACGGTGACGGGTCAGGCGGGCAGTGACCTGACGCTGGACAAGGCGACGCTGACGTTCACGGCGTCGACCTGGGGGACCGCGCAGACGGTGACGGTGACGGCCGGTGAGGACGACGACGCTGTCGACGACGAGGTGACGCTGGCGCACACGGCGAGCGGTGGCGACTACGGGACGGTGACGAAGGACGTCGTGGTGACGGTGGACGACGACGACGATCCCGGACTGGTGGTGACGCCATCCGAGGTGACGGTTGCGGAAGGCGGGAGCCGGACGTACACGGTGAAGCTGGCGACCGCGCCGTCGGCGACGGTGACGGTGGGGATCGCCGGGCATAGCGGGACGGACCTGACGCTGGACAAGGAGTCGCTGACGTTCACGGTGGCGAAGTGGGCCGAGGCGCAGACGGTGACGGTGACGGCCGCGGGGGACGATGACGCTGCCGACGACGAGGTGACGCTGGCGCACACGGCATCGGGTGGTGACTACGCCGGGGTGGCGGAGGACGTCGAGGTGACGGTGGACGACGGCGACACGGTGGGGCTGGTGGTCGACCCGGCGGCGGTGACGGTGTCGGAGGCGGACGACTCGGAGACGCCTGCGAAGGAGCACCAGGCGACGTACACGGTGAAGCTGGCGACCGAGCCGACGGCGGATGTGACGGTGACGGTGACGGGGCAGGCGGGCAGTGACCTGACGCTGGACAAGGCGACGCTGACGTTCACGGCGTCGACGTGGGGGACCGCGCAGACGGTGACGGTGACGGCCGGTGAGGACGACGACGCTGCCAACGACGAGGTGACGCTGGCGCACACGGCGAGCGGTGGCGACTACGGGACGGTGACGAAGGACGTCGTGGTGACGGTGGACGACGACGACGATCCCGGACTGGTGGTGACGCCATCCGAGGTGACGGTTGCGGAAGGCGGGAGCCGGACGTACACGGTGAAGCTGGCGACCACGCCGTCGGCGACGGTGACGGTGGGGATCGCCGGGCACAGTGGCACGGATCTGACGCTGGACAAGGAGTCGCTGACGTTCACGGTGGCGAAGTGGGCCGAGGCGCAGACGGTGACGGTGACGGCCGCGGGGGACGACGACGCTGTCGACGACGAGGTGACGCTGGCGCACACGGCATCGGGTGGTGACTACGCCGGGGTGGCGGAGGACGTCGAGGTGACGGTGGACGACGGCGACACGGTGGGGCTGGTGGTCGACCCGGCGGCGGTGACGGTGTCGGAGGCGGACGACTCGGAGACTCCTGCGAAGGAGCACCAGGCGACGTACACGGTGAAACTGGCCACCGAGCCGACGGCGGATGTGACGGTGACGGTGACGGGGCAGGCGGGCAGTGACCTGACGCTGGACAAGGCGACGCTGACGTTCACGGCGTCGACCTGGGGGACCGCGCAGACGGTGACGGTGACGGCCGGTGAGGACGACGACGCTGCCAACGACGAGGTGACGCTGGCGCACACGGCGAGCGGTGGCGACTACGGGACGGTGACGAAGGACGTCGTGGTGACGGTGGACGACGACGACGATCCCGGACTGGTGGTGACGCCATCCGAGGTGACGGTTGCGGAAGGCGGGAGCCGGACGTACACGGTGAAGCTGGCGACCGCGCCGTCGGCGACGGTGACGGTGGGGATCGCCGGGCATAGCGGGACGGATCTGACGCTGGACAAGGAGTCGCTGACGTTCACGGTGGCGAAGTGGGCCGAGGCGCAGACGGTGACGGTGACGGCGGCGGGGGACGACGACGCTGTCGACGACGAGGTGACGCTGGCGCACACGGCATCGGGTGGTGACTACGCCGGGGTGGCGGAGGACGTCGAGGTGACGGTGGACGACGGCGACACGGTGGGGCTGGTGGTCGACCCGGCGGCGGTGACGGTGTCGGAGGCGGACGACTCGGAGACTCCTGCGAAGGAGCACCAGGCGACGTACACGGTGAAACTGGCCACGGAGCCGACGGCGGATGTGACGGTGACGGTGACGGGGCAGGCGGGCAGTGACCTGACGCTGGACAAGGCGACGCTGACGTTCACGGCGTCGACCTGGGGGACCGCGCAGACGGTGACGGTGACGGCCGGTGAGGACGACGACGCTGCCAACGACGAGGTGACGCTGGCGCACACGGCGAGCGGTGGCGACTACGGGACGGTGACGAAGGACGTCGTGGTGACGGTGGACGACGACGACGATCCCGGACTGGTGGTGACGCCATCCGAGGTGACGGTTGCGGAAGGCGGGAGCCGGACGTACACGGTGAAGCTGGCGACCACGCCGTCGGCGACGGTGACGGTGGGGATCGCCGGGCATAGCGGGACGGACCTGACGCTGGACAAGGACTCACTGACGTTCACGGTGGCGAAGTGGGCCGAGGCGCAGACGGTGACGGTGACGGCCGCGGGGGACGACGACGCTGTCGACGACGAGGTGACGCTGGCGCACACGGCATCGGGTGGTGACTACGCCGGGGTGGCGGAGGACCTGCCGGTGACGGTGGACGACGGCGATGATCCCGGACTGGTGGTCGCCCCGGCGTCGGTGAGGGTCGCGGAAGGCGGGAGCGCGAGCTACACGGTGAAGCTGGCGACCACGCCGTCTGCGACAGTGACGGTGGGGATCGCCGGGCACAGCGGGACGGACCTGACGCTGGACAAGGACTCACTGACGTTCACGACATCGACCTGGGGGACCGCGCAGACGGTGACGGTGACGGCCGGTGAGGACGACGACGCTGTCGACGACGAGGTGACGCTGGCGCACACGGCATCGGGTGGTGACTACGCCGGGGTGACGAAGGACCTGCCGGTGACGGTGGACGACGACGATGATCCCGGACTGGTGGTCGCCCCGGCGTCGGTGAGGGTCGCGGAAGGCGGGAGCGCGAGCTACGCAGTGAAGCTGGCGACCGCGCCGTCTGCGACGGTGAAGGTGAGGATCAGCGGCCAGGCGTCCACGGACCTGACGCTGGACAAGGACTCACTGACGTTCACGACATCGACCTGGGGGACCGCGCAGACGGTGACGGTGACGGCTGCGGAGGACGACGACGCTGCCGACGACGAGGTGACACTGGCGCACACGGCATCGGGTGGTGACTACGCCGGGGAGACGAAGGACGTCGTGGTGACGGTGGACGACGACGACGATCCGGGGCTGATGGTGGCGCCATCTGCGGTGGGGGTCGTGGAAGGCGGGAGCGCGAGCTACACGGTGAAGCTGGCGATCGCGCCGTCTGCGACGGTGACGGTGGGGATCGCCGGGCACAGCGGGACGGACCTGACGCTGGACAAGGCGACGCTGACGTTCACGGCGTCGACTTGGGGGAGTGCGCAGACGGTGACGGTGACGGCCGGTGAGGACGACGACGCTGCGGACGACACGGTGACGCTGAAGCACACGGCGTCGGGCGGTGACTACGGGACGGTGACGGCGAACGTCGTGGTGACGGTGACGGACGACGATCCTGTGCTGTCGGTGGATGATGTGACGATACGGGAGGTCTTCCCCGCTGATGGTCTTGAAGACTCCTGGACTCCGACGGTGTTCAAGGTGCGTCTGTCGGCGCCTTCGGCGGAGATGGTGACGGTTCGCGTGCGGACGCGGGATTCGACCCCGGTGTCGGCGCGGGCGCATGAGGACTACCGGCCGCGGGGGGACTATATGCGCTTCGAGGCGGGCGAGACCGCGAGGCTGTTCAAAGTCGACATCCGCGACGACAGCCACAATGGCGAGGGGTCGGAGACGTTCGAGGTGGTGCTGTCGGATGCGGTGGGCGCGGCGATCGGCGATGGGGTTGCGGTGGGAACCATCGTGGACGCCCAACTACCGCCGCCGGTGGTGTCGATCGCGGCGAAAGCGGCTTCGGTGGTCGAGGGCGGCGATGCGGTGTTCACGCTGACGGCGAGCCCCGCCCCGTCGGCGGACCTGAAGGTGACCGTCGACGTCACCGCCGCGGGTGAATTCGGCATCAGGAACAACAGGTCGCGTTGGACGGTGACGATACCGAAGAAGGGCAGCACCGAGTTCAGGCTCACGACGACCGACGATGCTGAGGACGAGCCGGACGGTTCGGTCACGGCGACGCTCAAGGGCCGTTCCGACCGCATTTCCGTCTACACGGTCGGCGATCCCGGGTCGGCCAGCGTGACCGTGCGGGACGACGAAGATCCAGCGCTAGTGGTGACGCCATCTGCGGTGACGGTCGCGGAGGGCGGGAGCGCGAGCTACACGGTGAAGCTGGCGAGCGAGCCGAGTGCGACGGTGACGGTGGGTATCAGCGGCCAGGCGTCCACGGACCTGACGCTGGACAAGGAGTCGCTGACGTTCACGGTGGCGAAGTGGGCCGAAGCGCAGACGGTGACGGTGACGGCTGCGGGGGACGACGACGCTGTCGACGACGAGGTGACGCTGGCGCACACGGCATCGGGTGGTGACTACGCCGGGGTGGCGGAGGACCTGCCGGTGACGGTGGACGACGACGATGATCCCGGACTGGTGGTCGCCCCGGCGTCGGTGAGGGTCGCGGAAGGCGGGAGCGCGAGCTACACGGTGAAGCTGGCGACCGCGCCGACGGCGGATGTGACGGTGACGGTGACGGGTCAGGCGGGCAGTGACCTGACGCTGGACAAGGCGACGCTGACGTTCACGGCGTCGACGTGGGGGACCGCGCAGACGGTGACGGTGACGGCCGGTGAGGACGACGACGCTGCCAACGACGAGGTGACGCTGAAGCATACGGCGAGTGGTGGCGACTACGGGACGGTGACGAAGGACGTCGTGGTGACGGTGGACGACGACGACGATCCCGGACTGGTGGTGACGCCATCCGAGGTGACGGTTGGAGAGGGCGGGAGCCGGACGTACACGGTGAAGCTGGCGACCACGCCGTCGGCGACGGTGACGGTGGGGATCGCCGGGCACAGTGGCACGGATCTGACGCTGGACAAGGAGTCGCTGACGTTCACGGTGGCGAAGTGGGCCGAGGCGCAGACGGTGACGGTGACGGCTGCGGAGGACGACGACGCTGTCGACGACGAGGTGACGCTGGCGCACACGGCGAGTGGCGGTGACTACGCCGGGGAGACGGAGGACGTCGAGGTGACGGTGGACGACGGCGACGATCCTGGACTGGAGGTCGCTCCGGCGACGGTGACGGTCGCGGAGGGCGGGAGCGCGAGCTACACGGTGAAGCTGGCGAGCGAGCCGAGTGCGACGGTGACGGTGGGTATCAGCGGGCAGGCGTCCACGGACCTGACGCTGGACAAGGAGTCGCTGACGTTCACGGTGGCGAAGTGGGCCGAAGCGCAGACGGTGACGGTGACGGCTGCGGAGGACGACGACGCTGCCGACGACGAGGTGACGCTGGCGCACACGGCGAGCGGCGGCGACTACGGGTCGGTGACGAAGGACGTCGAGGTGACGGTGGACGACGGCGACGATCCTGGACTGGAGATCGCTCCGGCGACGGTGACGGTCGCGGAGGGCGGGAGCGCGAGCTACACGGTGAAGCTGGCGACCGCGCCGACGGCGGATGTGACGGTGGGGATCGCCGGGCACAGCGGGACGGACCTGACGCTGGACAAGGCGACGCTGACGTTCACGGCGTCGACTTGGGGGAGTGCGCAGACGGTGACGGTGACGGCCGGTGAGGACGACGACGCTGCGGACGACACGGTGACGCTGAAGCACACGGCGTCGGGCGGTGACTACGGGACGGTGACGGCGAACGTCGTGGTGACGGTGACGGACGACGATCCTGTGCTGTCGGTGGACGATGTGACGATACGGGAGGTCTTCCCCGCTGATGGTCTTGAAGACTCCTGGACTCCGACGGTGTTCAAGGTGCGTCTGTCGGCGCCTTCGGCGGAGATGGTGACGGTTCGCGTGCGGACGCGGGATTCGACCCCGGTGTCGGCGCGGGCGCATGAGGACTACCGGCCGCGGGGGGACTATATGCGCTTCGAGGCGGGCGAGACCGCGAGGCTGTTCAAAGTCGACATCCGCGACGACAGCCACAATGGCGAGGGGTCGGAGACGTTCGAGGTGGTGCTGTCGGATGCGGTGGGCGCGGCGATCGGCGATGGGGTTGCGGTGGGAACCATCGTGGACGCCCAACTACCGCCGCCGGTGGTGTCGATCGCGGCGAAAGCGGCTTCGGTGGTCGAGGGCGGCGATGCGGTGTTCACGCTGACGGCGAGCCCCGCCCCGTCGGCGGACCTGAGGGTGACCGTCGACGTCACCGCCGCGGGTGAATTCGGCATCAGGAACAACAGGTCGCGTTGGACGGTGACGATACCGAAGAAGGGCAGCACCGAGTTCAGGCTCACGACGACCGACGATGCTGAGGGCGAGCCGGACGGTTCGGTCACGGCGACGCTCAAGGGCCGTTCCGACCGCATTTCCGTCTACACGGTCGGCGATCCCGGGTCGGCCAGCGTGACCGTGCGGGACGACGACCTGCCGCGGCCGGTGGTGTCGATCACGGCGAAGGCAGCCTCGGTGGTCGGGGGCGGGGACGCGGCGTTCACGCTCACCGCCGACCGGGCGCCCGCCGCCGACCTGGCGGTTAGCCTCTCGGTCGCGGAGACCGGGGACGGCGACTATGTGGCGGCGGCGGACGAGGGTTCGGCGACAGTGGTCATCGCGAAGGGCAAGACGGAGAGGGCGTTCACGGTCGCCACGGTGAACGACGATGCGGACGAGCCGGACGGCACGGTCACGGTGTCCGTTGCCACCGGCGACCGCTACCGTGTGGCGGCGGCGCCGGGCGATTCGGCCGGGGTGACGGTGATGGACGTGGACCCGGCGCTGGTGTCGGAGGTTCGTGCCCGTGCGGCGGAGACGCAGCGCGGCACGGCGCATGTGACGCGCTGGCGTCGTGTGTTGGTGGCGTTCGGGGTGGAGTCGTATGCGGGCCTTGCGCCGATGACGGCGGCCGATGCCCGGACGAACGCGCAAACGTACAGTAACCCGCTCTGGTCGCAGGTTGCCGGCGTGCTGACGAAGCTTGAAGCAGCGCCGGAGGACCCGCAGCCCCTGCCGTCGGTGACGGTTGCGGCGGGCGCGTCGCCGGTGACCGAGGGCAGCGATGCGGTGTTCACGCTGACGGCGAATCCCGCCCCGTCGGCGAACCTGCCGGTGACCGTTGCCGTCATCACCGACGGCGACTACGGCGTGACCGCCGGGAGCCGGACGATCTCCATCCCGACGACGGGCAGCGCCGTGCTGACGCTCACGACGACCGGCGACGCTGCGGACGAGCCGGACGGTTCGGTCACGGCGACGCTCAAGGACCGAGACGGCTACCGGGTCGGCGACCCCGCGTCGGGCAGCGTGGCCGTGCAGGACGACGACCTGCCGCCGGTGGTCTCGATCGCGGCGAAAGCGGCCTCGGTAGCCGAGGGCGGAGGAGCGGTGTTCACGCTGACGGCGAGTCCCGCCCCGCCGGTGAACCTGCCGGTGACCGTTGCCGTCATCACCGACGGCGACTACGGCGTGACCGCCGGGAGCCGGACAGTCTCCATCCCGACGACGGGCAGCGCCGTGCTGACGCTCACGACGACCGGCGACGCCGTGGACGAGCCGGACGGCTCGGTCACGGCGTCCGTTACCACCGGCGACCGCTACCGTGTGGCGGCGGCGCCGGGCGATTCGGCCGTGGTGACGGTGACGGACGACGACGTCGCTGTGCTGTCGGTGGACGATGTGACGATACGGGAGGTCTTCCCCGCTGATGGTCTTGAAGACTCCTGGACTCCGACGGTGTTCAAGGTGCGTCTGTCGGCGCCTTCGGCGGAGATGGTGACGGTTCGCGTGCGGACGCGGGATTCGACCCCGGTGTCGGCGCGGGCGCATGAGGACTACCGGCCGCGGGGGGACTATATGCGCTTCGAGGCGGGCGAGACCGCGAGGCTGTTCAAAGTCGACATCCGCGACGACAGCCACAATGGCGAGGGGTCGGAGACGTTCGAGGTGGTGCTGTCGGATGCGGTGGGCGCGGCGATCGGCGATGGGGTTGCGGTGGGAACCATCGTGGACGCCCAACTACCGCCGCCGGTGGTGTCGATCGCGGCGAAAGCGGCTTCGGTGGTCGAGGGCGGCGATGCGGTGTTCACGCTGACGGCGAGCCCCGCCCCGTCGGCGGACCTGAAGGTGACCGTCGACGTCACCGCCGCGGGTGAATTCGGCATCAGGAACAACAGGTCGCGTTGGACGGTGACGATACCGAAGAAGGGCAGCACCGAGTTCAGGCTCACGACGACCGACGATGCTGAGGACGAGCCGGACGGTTCGGTCACGGCGACGCTCAAGGGCCGTTCCGACCGCATTTCCGTCTACACGGTCGGCGATCCCGGGTCGGCCAGCGTGACCGTGCGGGACGACGACCTGCCGCGGCCGGTGGTGTCGATCACGGCGAAGGCAGCCTCGGTGGTCGAGGGCGGGGACGCGGCGTTCACGCTCACCGCCGACCGGGCGCCCGCCGCCGACCTGGCGGTTAGCCTCTCGGTCGCGGAGACCGGGGACGGCGACTATGTGGCGGCGGCGGACGAGGGTTCGGCGACAGTGGTCATCGCGAAGGGCAAGACGGAGAGGGCGTTCACGGTCGCCACGGTGAACGACGATGCGGACGAGCCGGACGGCACGGTCACGGTGTCCGTTACCACCGGCGACGGTTACGTTGTGGCGGCGGCGCCGGACGATGCAGCCGGAGTGACGGTGAAAGACGACGACGATCCTGTGCTGTCGGTCGCCGACGTGACGGTGACGGAGAGCAAGATTACCTCGGTGATGTCGTTCACGGTGCGTCTGTCGGCGCCTTCGGCGGAGACGGTGACGGTTCATGCGCAGACGCGGGATTCGACCCCGGTGTCGGCGCGGGCCCGTGAGGACTACGCGCCGCGGGCGCGCGCGCCGCTGAGCTTCAAGGCGGGCGAGACCGCGAAGGAGGTCCCGATCGTCATCTACGCCGACAGCCATGACGAGGAGCCGGAGACGTTCGAGCTGGTGCTGTCGGATGCGGTGGGCGCGGTGATCGCCGACGGGGTTGCGGTGGCAACTATCGTGAACGACGATCCGATGCCGGCGGCGTGGCTGGCGCGGTTCGGGCGCACGGTGGCGGAGCAGTCGCTGGAGGGCATAGCGGCGCGCATGACGGCGTCGCGTACGCCCGGCATGCAGGGCGCGGTCGCGGGCCAGGCGCTCCCGTTCGACCAGGCAGCTTCCGGGACACCGGCCGGCTTCGGTCATGACCCGTTCGGCGCGCCGGCAACGCAGTGGCACACCATGACGGCGCACGAGGCGCTGCCGGGCTCGGGCTTCGAGCTGACCGGCGAGACCGACGGCGCGGGCGGCAGCATGGCGTTCTGGGGCCGTGCGGGACAGGGGAGTTTCGAGGGGCGCGAGGGGACGTTCTCGCTCGACGGCGAGGCGACCACCGCGCTGCTGGGTACGGACTATGCCGGGGACCGGTGGCTGATCGGCCTTGCGCTCGCGCAGAGCGCGGGCGAGGGCGGCTACCACGACACCGAGGTCACCCCGCGTCCCGGCACGCAGACCTGTGATGCGGAAAACGACGAACGCTGCCGGGATGCCGTGCGCGCGGGCGACGGCACGGTGGAGGCGTTGCTGACCGCGGCCATCCCTTACGCCGCACTGCAGGCCTCGAACCGCCTTACGCTCTGGGGCGCGGCCGGTTACGGCTTCGGCGAGGTGACGCTCGAGACCGTCACCGGCAAGCGCTACGGCGCGGACACGAACTGGTCCATGGCGGCGGCGGGGCTCAGGGGCGAGTTGCTGGCGCCGGCCTCCGGCCCCGCGCTCGCGGTGACCTCGGACGCGCTCTGGACGCGGTCCGCCTCGGAGAAGACCCGCGACCTCGCGGCGTCGGCTTCCGGCGTGACCCGGCTCAGGCTCGGCCTGGAGGGTAGCTGGCGCGTGGTCTTCGAAGGCGGCAGCCGTCTCGTGCCCAGGCTTGAGGTCGGCGCGCGTCACGACGGCGGCGATGCCGAGACCGGATTGGGTCTCGAGCTCGGCGGCAGCCTCCAGTGGGGCGATCCGCGCCTCGGGCTCTCGCTCGACCTCTCGGGCCGCACGCTGCTGGCGCATGGGGACGGCGACCTGAAGGACTGGGGCTATGCGGCCTCGCTCGTTTTCGACCCGGACCCGGCGAGCGCGCGGGGGGTGTCGCTCAGCCTCCGTCAAGACTGGGGCGGGCAAGCCACGGGTGGGCTCGACGCGCTGTTCCAGCCGGCGACCCTGGAGGACCGCACGGGCAACGAGGCGACGAGCCGCTGGGCGATGGAGGCGGCGTACGGCTTCCCGGCCTTCGACGGGAGCTTCATCGGGAGCCCGCATGTCGGGATCGGTCTGTCCACGGCTGAGCGCGACTACAGCCTGGGCTGGAGATGGACGCCGGAAGCGGCGACCGCGCCCGATGTCTCCTTAGGGCTCAGTGCGACCCGCACGGAGAGCGATACGCAAGCGCCGGAGCACACCGTCACGGTCGAGGTTCGGGCGGCATGGTGAGAAAGGCGGGTACGGCGTTGCTCTGCTCCGCGTAGCCGCCTTCTGCCGGACCAGATCCTATATCTCCACGATCCGCAAGAACGGCGCCCTATCCACAAATGGGATCGCACCCGCGTCAACGCGGGCGGTGCCGTTGCCGATACACGACACAGGCCGGTGAGTGCGGATCCGGCCGCGCGGCCTTCCCCGGAGCGAGTGTGTTTTGAAGCGTAAGAAGACAGCGAAGAAGCGTCCATCGCGGCTCACGCTGGTACGTGCCGCCGGGGGCTTGGGAGCATGTGCGGCGGCGCTCGGAATCCTCCTGGTGATTCCTCCCGGAGGCGGCCGTGCGCCGGCCCCCCTGGCGGTGCCCGCCGTCGAGCCGGCGTTGCCCGGCATCCACCTGCCGCCGGCCGCGGCTACCCGGCGGCCCGACACGCCCGGTTCCTCCACCGGCCCGTCCTACGCGGGCCGGGCCTATACGGGCCGTTCCTACAAGGACGGGCCGTGCGCCGGCGGAGCCCCGATCCCGCTGGCGTTCGTCGTCGATGACGCCGGCCACAACGTCGCCGATGCCGAGGCATATCTGCGCTTCCCCGGGAAGCTGACGCTCGCGGTGCTTCCGCAACTCGAATTCAGCGAGGAGGTCGCCCGGCGCGGGATGCAGGCAGGCAAGGAAGTTATCCTGCATCTCCCCATGGAGCCGCAGGGCTCGTCCGACCCGGGTCCCGGCGCGATCAGGGTCGGCGATGCCGAACCCGCGGTGATCGGCCTTCTGGAATGGCACTTCCGGTCCGTGGTCACCCGCGGGGTGAACAACCACATGGGTTCGCGGGCCACCGCCGACCCTCGTATCATGGACACGATCATGGCCTACCTCAAGCGCACGGGCCGGTTCTTCCTGGACAGCCGTACCACCGCGGACACGGTGGCCGGGGAGGCGGCCGCGCGGCATGGCGTGCCGTTCCTCAGCCGAGACGTGTTCCTGGACGTGAACGTGGACGAGGCAACGGTGGAATCCGCGATCGACCGCGGCATGGATATCGCCTGCGTACAGGGCAGCGCGATCCTCATCGGTCACGTGACCAACCGCGTCGTGCTCGACGTGTTGGAGCGGCGTCTCCCGGAGATCGAGCATGCCGGATTCGAACTGGTCCATCTCTCCGAGCTGCTGTCGCCGTGAGGCCACGCCTGATCCTGGGCATCGAGACCTCGTGTGACGAGTGCGCGGCGGCGGTGGTTCGCGACGGCACCGCCATCCTTTCCAACGAGGTGGCCTCACAAGTGGAGGCGCACCGTCCGTTCGCGGGAGTCGTGCCGGAAATCGCATCGCGCATGCATGTCGAGTGGATCGACGCCGTGGTCACGCGAGGGCTTGCGGCGGCAGGCTGCGCGCTCGCGCACGTGGACGCGCTGGCGGTCACCTGCCGGCCCGGTCTGATCGGATCGCTGCTGGTCGGCGTCTCCTACGCCAAGGGGCTGGCGCTGGCCACGGGCAAGCCGCTGGTCGCCGTGGATCACATCCGCGCGCACGTGTACTCCCCGCACATGGAGCGGGACATCCGCTACCCGTATATCGCGCTGCTCCTGTCGGGCGGGCACACGATGGTGATCGACGTGCAGGGGCTCGACCGCTGGGAGGTGTTGGGCGCGACCGTCGACGATGCCTGCGGCGAGGCGTTCGACAAGGTCGCCAAGTATTTCGACATCGGCTTTCCGGGCGGCGTGGCCATCCAGCGGTTGTCCGAAGAAGGGGACCCCGAAGCCTATCGATTCCCCGTGCCGTCGATCCGGTCCGGTTCCCACCGGTTCGACGTGTCCTACTCGGGCCTGAAGACCGCGGTGATCCATCAGCGCAACCAGTTCCGCGTCGATCGATCGACGCCGGAGCGGGTTGCGGACGTCGCCGCGTCCTTTCAGAAGACCGCGATCGACATCGTCGTCGACCAGGCGATCGCCGCGGCGCGCTCGCGGGGGAGGCGCCGGATCGTCGCCGCCGGAGGCGTCGCCGCCAACCGCTACCTGCGCCGGCGACTCGCGGACGAGCCCGATTTCGAGGCCTTCTTTCCCGGCATGGCGCTCTGCACCGACAACGCCGCGATGATCGCCGGGCTCGGCTACCACGTGCTGCACCGCGACGGCCCCACGGACCTGTCGTTCGGCGCCGCCGCGCGCGTCGCCGGCTTTCACCGAGCGGGGTAAAGGCCCCTGACCGCCGCCGACAGACGCCGCGTGACCCAGCCACACCCCGGTCATATTCTGCCAACCAGCGCTTCGCGCTGGTTGACAGAATATAGATTATCGGAAGATGCGGGGAGTCCGCGGCGTCGGAGTCACCGGCGGCGCCTGATGGACAGCAGCCAGATGCAGAGCAGCGAGGCGCCGCCCGCGGCGTACAGGTTGACCGTATTGACGTCAGCGAGCCGTTCGAACACGCCCGCGAGAAGCTGGTCGGCGATCCCGCCGAGCACGGCGCCGACCAGTCCGACGACCAGCGCTCCCCAGAAGCGGCCCGGCATCTCGCGCCTCAGCACGTAGAACATCAGGATCGCGCAGCCCAGGGCGACCGCCACATAGGTCAACGCGATGTTCAGGTATGTCAGCACCTACTGGAACGGCAGCGCCAGCTCCACCCGGCCCACCCGAAGCGGAGCGCTGTAAAGCGGCTGGCCACGGTCGAATCCGTAGCTGACCGCGTACGCGTGGAGATGGATCACGCCACCGGCATCGGCGATCGCAGCCGCGGCCGCCTGGCTGACGTCGATGTCCGAGGCTTCATAGCCGTCCACGTCGGAGAAACTCCTGCACTGGCCGAACTCGTCCGCGACATCCCGGCGGACATGGATCTCGCCGGAACGCCATGAAAGCCGGAGAAACGGATCGGTGTCGGTGGCGCCCGTGAGCCGGAACACCGTCAGGTCCAGGTGCACGGTGTGATTCGGCTCCGCGTCGGTCGCCCGGATCAGCGGCGGGCGACCGGTGTCGCAGGACCGGCCGTCAGCCGCTGACAGGCGGCCGAATCTGGCGCGCAACTCGTCGTGGTGAGGCGGCTCCGAGGGAGATCCTTCGGTTGCCGTTCGTATGGTGTAGTATATTTCATACCCTTGGAACGGGGGCTGTACGGAGGAGCCGCAGAAGCTCAGCACTCCGGGCGTCTCCGCGGGACAGCGCTCCGGACTCGGCAGTGTCGACGGAAACGGCAGGCCGCACGCCGCGATCAGACCGCACGCCGCGATCACGGTTGCCGTGGGTACCCAGGCGAGCGGATACGTGCCGGACCCCGCCCGGGTACGGGGATCAGCTTCCGTCAAGCGCGCCGGAGGCCCGGAGGTAAATCACGCGATTGCGGGCCAGCAGCGACCAGCGGCTGAGGGGGTACTTCGCCTCCAGAGCGACGTACGCTTCGTTCGCCCCCAGAGGATCGCCGCGTTCCTCCTCGAGCCGCGCCACCGCGAACAGCGCGCGCGGCGCCAGCGTCGCTTCATTCGGGTACCGGTCTGCGACGTCGCGATAGAGCCTCTCGGCGGTATCACGGTCGCCGAGCTCCTCGTACGCGACCGCGGCGTTGCTCAGCGCCAGCGCGGCCAGGTAGCCGGTGGACCGGTCGGCCAGCTCCGTGAATCGTTCCGCGGCCTCCTGCCACTCCCCGCGCTCGGCGTACCGGGCTGCCACGAGCTGCAGCGCCCGCCTGCCGGCGTAGCGTCCGCGATGGCGCTCGGCCATCGACTCCAATTGAGGGAGCACTTCGCTGTCCAGGCTCGCGCGCTCTTCTTCCGACGCGATCAGCCAGCGTTGCTCGATCTCTTCGATCAACTCGGTCGATCGCTCGAGCACCGCCCGCCGCTGGTCGGTGACCACCACGATCGCGATCAGCACCACCCCCACGGCTGCCAACAGCACCAGCAAGGGCACCCGGAACCGGGTGATGACGTGGCCGACGGCTTCGTCTATGCGAAAGGGCTCGCGTTCCTGCGCTTCGCTCATCGATTCGAGATCTCCAGTTCCTTGATCAGGCGCGACAGATACGTGCGCTGTATGCCCAATGAACGGGCAGTAGTGGTCTGATTCCAGCCATGTGACTCAAGCGCCCCACGAATGAAGCGGCGCTTGTACGCGCGCACGGCATCCTTCAGTTGCTCTCCATGGTACGCGTCGCCGGACTGGTCCGGCAAGGCGCCGTCGGTGCCAAGATCCAGATGCCGGGTGTCTATCACCGAATCGGCGGCCACCGTACCGACGGCGATCACGGCTCGCTCGATGACGTTGGCGAGCTCGCGCGCATTCCCCGGCCAACTGTGGCCGCGCAGCGCAGCGAGCGCCGCGGCCGTGAACTTGAGCGGCCCGCGGCCGGCGGATGCGGAGGACCGCTTCAGAAAGTGCTGCGCCAGGGCGGTCACGTCGGCCGGCCGTTCCCGCAACGGCGGCAGGTAGATCGGCAGGACGTTGAGCCGATAGAACAGGTCGCGCCGGAACGCCGCCCGTTCCACCTGGCCCTCCAGGTCGACGTCGCTCGCGGCGACGATGCGCGTGTCCACCGTCCGCGCGCCGCCGTCCACCGGGTAGATCCGGCCGTGCTGCAGGACGCCGAGGAGCTTGGCCTGCAT
Source organism: Spirochaetia bacterium (assembly GCA_965208175.1). Taxonomy (GTDB): domain Bacteria; phylum Spirochaetota; class Spirochaetia; order SZUA-6; family Bin103; genus CATQHW01. Next base: position 1,710,181 of record CBDBOG010000004.1, read on the forward strand.
GTCCGGGGACAGGCCGTCCACGGCGTCCAGCAGGATGGTGCCGCCAGCGGCGCGTTCGAGACGGCCCGTCCGATGCATGCCCGAGGTCGGTGACGGGCCGCCGTCGGCACAGCCGAACAGGTCCGCGTCGATCAGGTCCGGGGGAACCGCAGAGCAGTTGATCTCCTCGAACGGGCCTGCCCGCCGGGCCGAGGAGGCGTGGATCAGGCGGGCAAACAGCGCCTTCCCTACCCCATGTTCACCGAGCAGCAGCACCGACAGGTCGGTAGCCGCGGCCCGGGTGGCCACATCCAGCTTCGCCCTTGTCATGCGATCGGCAGCGACGATGTCCGGACGCATTATGGCATCCGGCTCGTGGAGAGCACGGCACGATCGAGCCAAGGCCCGTGAGGACGCGGCATCATGCTCGTCGCCTGCGCGCTCTATCCTACCCCGGGTTCTTGCGGCGAATCAGGTCGCCCAGCGAAACGGTGTCGTCGCTGCCGTCGGTATGTGCGTACCGGACCAGCTCCTCACGCTCCTGGCGCCGCTGAAATTCGCGGACGGAAAGCGCGAGCCGCTGACTCTGCGGGTTGATCTCGAGCACGATCGCCTGGATCGGATCGCCGACCTTGAGCGCGTTGGAAGCCTCTTCGAAGGAGGTCTCGCCGGCGGTCAGGTGGTTCTTGCTGATCAGCGCCTCCAAGTCGCCTTCGACGGTCACGAACACACCGAAGTCGGTCTTGCGGCTCACCGTTCCGGCAATCTTCGAGCCCTTCTTGTAGGCACGGGCCAGCGTCGTCCAGGGGTCCTCGGTCAATTGCTTGAGACCGAGCTTGATGCGGCGCTGGCGCGAGTCGACCATGAGCACCATCACCTCTATCTCATCGCCGACCTTGACGATCGTCGACGGGTCGGCAATCCGTTCGGTCCAGGACATGTCCTCGACGTGCAGGAGTCCGTCGATCCCGTCCTCGATGGCGAGAAACGCCCCGAAGCTGACCAGATTGCTGACGCGGGCGGTGATGCGCCGGCCGACCGGATAGCGTTCCGGAACGTCGTCCCACGGGTTGGCAAGGAGTTGCTTGAGGCCGAGTGACAACTTGGTGTGCTCCATGTCGTACGCGAGGACCTTCACTTCCATCTCGTCGCCCGGTGCAAGGATCTCCTTCGGGTGCCGAACCCGCTTCACCCAGGACAGGTCCGAGACGTGCACCAGCCCCTCGATGCCGTCGGCGATGGCCACGAACGCCCCGAAATCGGTCAGCTTGGTGACCGTGCCGTGTACGGTATCGCCCACCTGGAACCGCTCTTCAAAGGTCGTCCATGGATCTTCGGTGAAGTGCTTGAGGCTGAGGTTGACCTTCTGCGATTCGCGATCGAGCCGGATGATCTTGACCGTGAGCTGCTGGCCGACCTCCACGAGATCCCGCGGCGACGCGACGTGACCCCAGCGCATGTCGTTGACGTGCAGCAAGCCGTCGAAACCCCCGAGGTCGACGAACGCTCCGAACGAGGTGAACGACTTGACGACGCCGTCGACGACATCGCCGATCTCGGCATGGCTGTAGAACTGCTCCCGCCGATTGCGGATCTCCTGCTCCAGCCAGTCGCGACGGTTGACCACGACGTTGGCGCGGCCCTTGCTGAAGAGCTGCTCGATGAAGAATGACGTCTGCAGGTTCAGATAGTCGTCCTCGTTGCGGACGCGCATGATGTCCACCTTCGAGAACGGCACGAATGCCCGCGTGCCGGCGCCGAGGTCGACCTCGTAGCCGCCCTTGATCTTGCGGCGGATGATTCCCTGGACCGGCGTCCTCTGCTCGGCGGCCTCCCTGAGCGTCCGCCACAGGACCTGCTCCTCCGCTTTTCGCCGGGAGACGATCACCTCTCCGGAACGGCTCTCCTTGCGCAGCAGAACCACGTCGACCGACTGCCCCACTGCCGGCATTTCCGTAAACTCCGAAGCCGGTACCCGGCCTTCGGACTTCAGGCCAACGTCGATGTAGACCGTCTCCGGTCCCACCTCGATCACCTGTCCGGTCAACAACTGTCCTTCCTCCACCGGCTGGAAGGAGTTCACGTACTGCTGCTGCAGACTTCCCTCGGCGGGACCGGCCTTGGCCCGATCGTCTCTATCACTCACCAGACTGCTCGCTACGACTCAATCGCGCCATCGCGCGTGAGGGACTATTTTGGCACATGAACTCGATGGAGAATACAACAATTGGAAAATGCGCGGCCGAACGCGCGATTCACGTTCCGCGCCGCACGATGTACTCCACCTTGTCACACACCGCGACGGCGGTCAAGTCGGTGGTGTCGACGCGGACCGCGTCGGCGGCCCGAGCAAGCCGGCCCCATGCCTTTGCCCGGTCGGCGGCGTCGCGCCGGTTGATCGCGGCGGCGATGGCATGGAGGTCGCCGCCGTGCTGGCGCTGCCGGCGGCGCGCGCGCTCGGCGGGCGCCGCGTCCAGGAACACCTTCGTCTCCGCATCGGGGAACACGACCGTGCCGATGTCCCGGCCGTCGATCACGCAGGGAGCCAGCGTCGACGCGGCGTGCAGCAAGGCGTTGATGTGCAGCCGCAGCGCGCGCATCGCCGTATGCGTGGGCAGCCAGCGGGCTACCTCGGCGCCATGAAGGAACCTGCTGGCGACGGGTCGGCCGGCGGCGCTGACGCCCTGGACATCGATGGACAGATCGGCGGCGGCCACAGCCGAAACCACGGCGGGCTCCCGGGCCGGGTCCCCGCACTCGCGCAGGGCGATGGCCGACGCCGCCCGGTAGAGCAGGCCGGAACTGATGTAGCGGTAGCCCAGACGGTCGGCCACACAGCGCGCCACCGTGGACTTTCCGGAGGCCGCCGGACCGTCTATGGCGACGACCGTTTTTCGAGCCGTAGGAACCATGCGACTTCGTCTTCGGAGAGATCCCGGTGGTGACCGGCGTCGAGAGCCCCGAGTCGTATCGGGCCGATCCGGATGCGATGGACAAGGCCGAGCCCGATGCCGGCGTCGGCGAAGACGCGGCGGATCTCGCGGTTTCTGCCGGTCGACAGCGTGAGGAGCGCCGCATCGGGGGCACGGCGTCGGTAGTCTTTCAACCGGTAGTGCTCGCCGTCCACCCAAAGGCCGTTGCGGTAACCGTGCAGGAGGTCGTCCGGTATCGCTGCCCCGCCGGCGGTCCGCACCAGGTAGTCCTTGTCCACCCCGTAGGACGGATGAGCTGCATGCTCCGCGAACTGCCCGTCGTCGGTGAACAGCAGCAAGCCGCTCGATCGATAGTCGAGCCGGCCGACGCTGAAGAGCCGGCCGCCGTGCCCGGCCATCCCTCCATGCCCGGCCATCCCTCCGTCCCCGTCGACCAACTCCACCGCACGCGGTCGTCCCTGCGGGTCGTGGGCGGTGCAGACGAACCCGGGCGGCTTGTGCAGGGCAAGGTAGCGGCTGCGCCGGGCGAGCTTCACGAGAACTCCGTCCAGGCAGACGCGATCGCCGTCGGAGACGGTGAATCCGAGTCGTGTGACCGGGTCGCCGTTCACGGTCACGCGGCCGGCGGTGATCAGTGCGTCGGAGGAGCGGCGGGAAGCGACGCCGCCGCGCGCGAGGTAGAGGTTGAGCCTCATGTCAGGTTCGCCGGAACCTGCTCTCTTCCACCTTGTCCAGCTTCGGAAGGTCATCGATCGTCTCCAGACCGAAGCTCTCGAGGAACCGGTTGGTGGTGCCGAACAGGGTCGGACGGCCCACCGAGTCCTCCTTGTACCCGACCGCGCGAATCAGTTGCCGGTCGCTCAGCAGCCGGATCATCGCGTCGGCGGAAACCCCGCGCATCGCCTCGATCTGGCTTCGCGTCACCGGTTGCGAGTAGGCGACGATGGTAAGGGTCTCCATGGCCGCACGCGACAACTTCCTGCCGGAGTCGGTGCCGTAGTGATGACGCAGCCGTTCCCACAATTCCGCCTTGGGCATGAGCGAGTAGCTGTCGGCGACGCGGGCAACCTGCAGGCCGAATTCCGGGGCCGCGTAGCGCTGGCGCAGCACCGTCAGGGCGTGCTCTATCTCCCGAACGGGCAGGCCGGTGATCCGCGCGAGCCGCGCGGGCGTCGCCGGATGGCCTTCCAGCAGCAGGGCAGCTTCGACGACCGGCGCGCTGCCGGCGGGGAGATGGCATCCGTTCGATCCATCGCGTTCGGCAGCGGCATCCTCCTGCCCGCCATCCTCCTGTCCGCCATCCTCCTGTTTGGCGGCTGCGGGCGCGACATCCACCGCCGTCGTGCGCGCGTGCCCGTTGCCGGAGCCGTTGGCCGGCGCGGAGACCTCCAGGTGCACGCCGTTCGGCGATCTCCCCGGGGGGACGGGGACGCGCGGATCACGAACGGCGACCGCGTCCCCGCCGGCCTGCGGGGAGGTTCGGTCGTCGGCGCTCATCGCCTGGCCACCAGCGAAATCTCGGCGAACGGGGTGTGCTGGACAACCCGGGCCCGCCCGGCCTTGACCACTTCCAGGATCGCGAGCAGGGCGCAGACCAGCTCCACCGCGGATCCCATGCCGATCAGGACGGCGAACCTCACGCGCTCCTGGCGGTCCAGCCGTTCGCGCAGCAGCGTCACCTTCTCCGCCACGGTCACGCCGTCATGCAGGTCGAAAGGCACGGCATCGCCGATCCCGGACCGCAGTTCGCGATAGACTTCGACCAGCTCGGCGATCGATCCGTCCATCTCCGCGTCGTCGTCCTCATCTTCCAGGGCCTCCTGCGCCGTGTGGACGCGGCGTTCCGGCTCTATGTGCCACTCGCGCGGCTCGAAGCGCTCGGAGAGTGCCTCACCGAGCAGGCGCAACCGCCGGTACTCGATGAGTTGCTCGACAAGCTCGGCGCGCGGGTCGTCTTCATCATCGCTTCCGCCCGCGGCACTGCCGACCGGCAGCAGCATCCGCGACTTGATATGCAGCAGCGTCGCAGCCATGCGGTAGAAGTCGGTGGTCCGCTCCAGGTCGAGGTCGTCCGAGGCATCGAGCACTGCCAGGTACTGTTCGGTGATGGCGGCGATCGGGATGTTCCAGATGTTGATCTGGGCGCTCCGCACCAAGTGCAGCAGCAGGTCGAGCGGCCCGTCGAAGTCGCCGAGCCGATAGCACATGCCGCTCCCGGTGGCGTCGCCCGAGTATCGTTCGCTGATCGCTCCCTCCCCTCCCCGGACGAGCGGCCACTGGAGGCTGGCCGTCAGGCCTCCTTCGCGCCGTCACTGTCGGTCTGCGATGGTTCCGCCTGCGGCGCCGCGTCCGGAAACAGCAGCGCGCGTACCTTGCCCTCGATGGCGGCGGCCGTCTCCGGCTGCGCTTCGAGAAACGCCTTGGCGTTCTCCCTGCCCTGGCCGATCCGTTCCCCGTCGTAGGAATACCAAGTTCCGCTCTTGTCGACGACATTCTCCTGCAGCGCCGCCTCCAGCAGGCTGCCGGAAGAGGAAAGGCCGGTGCCGAACATGATCTCCAGCTCGGCCCGGCGGAACGGCGGCGCGACCTTGTTCTTGACCACCTTGATGCGAACCCGGTTGCCGATCGCGTTTTCCCCGGTGCGCTGAATGGTTTCGATCTTGCGCACTTCCAGTCGCACCGACGAATAGAACTTCAGCGCGTTGCCGCCGGTGGTGGTCTCCGGGTTGCCGAACATGACCCCGATCTTCATGCGGATCTGGTTGATGAAGATCAGGCAGGTGCCGGACTTGGCGATCGTGGCGGTAAGCTTGCGCAGCGCCTGGCTCATCAGCCGGGCCTGCAGGCCCATGTGGGAGTCGCCCATCTCCCCTTCGATCTCGGCCCGGGGCGTGAGCGCGGCTACCGAGTCGACGACCACGATGTCCACCGCGCCGGAGCGCACCAGGGACTCGACGATCTCGAGCGCCTGCTCTCCGTTGTCGGGTTGCGACACCCACAGCTCGTCGGTGTCCACGCCCAGGCCCTTGGCGTAGACCGGGTCCAGGGCGTGCTCGGCATCGATGAACGCGGCGATGCCACCGGCGCGCTGCGCCTCGGCGATCGCGTGCAGTGCCAGCGTCGTCTTGCCGGAAGACTCGGGGCCGAAGATCTCCACGATGCGGCCTTTCGGATAGCCGCCGACGCCGAGCGCAGCATCGAGCAGGATGGCGCCGGAGTGGATCGCCGGGTGATCGCGCTGGGCGCTCTGCTCCCCCAACTGCATCAGCGATCCCTTGCCGAACTGTTTTTCGATCTGCAGACGGGCTGCGTCGAGCGCCTGCCTTCGTTCGGCGTGCAGGGTGTCGCGGGTGCCATTGCCGGTCGAACGGGCGCTGCCGGTCGAACGGGCCCTCAGTGCGGATTCGGAACGGTTGGCCATGGGCTTGCTACTCCTTCCCCGGGTCAGGGACCGGGCCTTCGCACACAGATACGCACCCAGCCGCCGCCGCGCTTCTGTTCGGTGGATTGGAGCGGCGTCGATAATCCGCCAACGTGACCCTCCCAGTGTCGCCGCGAGTCTACCGTGACGAAGCAGCGCCGGTCAACGCCGCCCTGAGGCGCTCCAGGACGATCCCACGCTCGGGTCGTTTGGTCAGGGGATGCTTGGTCAGCGACAGGAGGAGTTCCTGGGATGGCGACCGGACTGGACGGAGGACAGTGACCGACGGAGGTGTCGATCGGGGATGGTCGGTGGTGGGGAGTGTCAGATCGCGCAGACCACCGGCCCACGCGCGTCGGTGCGTCCAGGTGCAGTGGTGCGTTCTGGGTAGGCGGCGATGGCGTGGCGCGAGGGTGCGCCAGCGTCAGCCGGGAGCCAACAACGCCTCGACGGCTGCCGTGCGGTGCAGGGTGAAGTAGCGCAGGGCCGCCGCCGCGTTGTCCCAGCGTCGGCGATGCAGGATCAGGGCCAGCACGATGTTGTTGCAGGTCGCCCGGTTGGCTGGCGCCAAGCCGCTGCGCGCCAGGCAGGCGTCCTCCTCAAGGGTCTTGTCGCGGCGCTGATGGTTCTTCGATTCCACCGCCCAGTGACCGCGATTCCAGGCCAGCAGTTGCTCCGGGGACGCTTGTGCACGGGACACCGAGGTGATGCCGTAGGCGTACGTGACGCTCGTGGCGTCGGTTTTGACTTCGGTGCGCTCCCGGCGCACGCGGAACACCTGCGCGACGTGCGGATAGTTGATCGTCTTGGGCAACAGCGTCAGCACTTCGATCTGGCGACAGTCGATGCGCCCATGGGCCCTCTTCGGTTCTTCACAGAAGCGCCCGGCAGCCTGATCCCACGGCATGGTCTGGAGCGCGTGGTAGGTCTCGGGACAATTCTGCTTGACGGTCAGCAGGTAGTCGGCGCCATGCTGCTCGACGATGCTTGAAGCGGTCTCACGCGTGGTGTGCAGCGCATCGAGGGTGATCAGCGCGCCGGCGATGGGGACGACCTCCAGCAGGGCGCCGAGCGCTGCCAGTTCGCCGTTCTCGTCGTGAAAGTTCAGGCTCGCCAGCGGCACGCCGGTGGAGTGCTCGACCAGCGTCGCGGTCTCGTAGCGCAGCGTGCCGTTGCGATTGGCGCCGCGAATCCGCTTGCCGTCGCCGGCCAGTGCCGGCCGCGTGGCCTGCGCTGCGGGCGCCGGCAGCCGCGGCGTGGCATAGCGCTGCAGGGTCGCTTCCAGTTCCTGGGTATCCGCTTCCATCACCACGCGGTGAATGGTCGATTTGGTCGGCGCCTCGTAGCGGCCCGTGCGCCGATTCCGCCACGCCCCAAGCGTTCTGAGCTGCTCTTGGTCGAGCGCCCGCGCATACTCGGCGGCGGCCACCGGCCCGCGCATGTTGGACAACGCTGCCAGCAGGTAGACGGCCAGCACGGTCGCGATCGAATGCTTGCGTCCCTGCCCGCGACGGTGGTCCGGGAGCTGCTCCAGTTCCTCATACAGGCTGAGGTGGTCGATGTCGGCGCCGGCTGCCGCCTGCGGCTGCGCCTGCCAGCAGTCGGCCAGTTCACCGCGCCGGCTCAGGATTCGACGCGCATCACGGCGCAGTGCACACACGTAGAGCCGCTTCGGCTTGCCGTGCGGGTCGGTGTAGTGACCGTTGCAGCGCGCATAGCCCTTGCTGTCGCCCACGTAGGTCCAGTTCGCCGCCACATACACGGTCCCCGCGAACCGCGCCGGATCGACGAAGCTCTCCACCACCAGCAACGGATGGCCGTACTGGGCGTGCCAGTCGTCGCTGAGCCGCCGCAGCATCGCGCTCATCATCCGGGAGCCGAGATTCGCAAACACCCCGCGCTCGCCGAGCACCACGAACCGGGTGTTGTTCGCAATCAGATGCAGACGCCTGAACATGTCCGGGCTGCGCCACCCGATCCAGCGATCCCGCGGGGCACACTTCAAGGCGCCGACCTGCCAGCCGGCCAGCGCCACCCACCGACCTCTCCATTCGGCCACGTAGCGCAGACCCCGACCAGCAAACCGGGTGAAGCCCAGGTAGTGATGGCGATCCATCAGCGCGTCCCACTTCACGCGCTCGTCCGCTCGCGCCACGCGCACCACTACCTCGTCGAGCGTAAAGCCCGCTGGGGTGGCCTGTGCCAGCGGCTCCGCGAGCAATTCCTGACGGCCCATGACCACAGCCTATCGACTCATTCACAGGATCACCAGTCCCCTGTCAGCATGGGATCGCCCTGGAGGCGCTCCCAGGACGATCCCACGCTCGGGTCGTTTGGTCAGGGGATGCTTGGTCAGCGACAGGAGGAGTTCCTGGGATGGCGACCGGACTGGACGGAGGACAGTGACCGACGGAGGTGTCGATCGGGGATGGTCGGTGGTGGGGAGTGTCAGATCGCGCAGACCACCGGCCCACGCGCGTCGGTGCGTCCAGGTGCAGTGGTGCGTTCTGGGTAGGCGGCGATGGCGTGGCGCGAGGGTGCGCCAGCGTCAGCCGGGAGCCAACAACGCCTCGACGGCTGCCGTGCGGTGCAGGGTGAAGTAGCGCAGGGCCGCCGCCGCGTTGTCCCAGCGTCGGCGATGCAGGATCAGGGCCAGCACGATGTTGTTGCAGGTCGCACGGTTGGCCGGCGCCAAGCCGCTGCGCGCCAGGCAGGCGTCCTCCTCAAGGGTCTTGTCGCGGCGCTGATGGTTCTTCGATTCCACCGCCCAGTGACCGCGATTCCAGGCCAGCAGTTGCTCCGGGGACGCTTGTGCACGGGACACCGAGGTGATGCCGTAGGCGTACGTGACGCTCGTGGCGTCGGTTTTGACTTCGGTGCGCTCCCGGCGCACGCGGAACACCTGCGCGACGTGCGGATAGTTGATCGTCTTGGGCAACAGCGTCAGCACTTCGATCTGGCGACAGTCGATGCGCCCATGGGCCCTCTTCGGTTCTTCACAGAAGCGCCCGGCAGCCTGATCCCACGGCATGGTCTGGAGCGCGTGGTAGGTCTCGGGACAATTCTGCTTGACGGTCAGCAGGTAGTCGGCGCCATGCTGCTCGACGATGCTTGAAGCGGTCTCACGCGTGGTGTGCAGCGCATCGAGGGTGATCAGCGCGCCGGCGATGGGGACGACCTCCAGCAGGGCGCCGAGCGCTGCCAGTTCGCCGTTCTCGTCGTGAAAGTTCAGGCTCGCCAGCGGCACGCCGGTGGAGTGCTCGACCAGCGTCGCGGTCTCGTAGCGCAGCGTGCCGTTGCGATTGGCGCCGCGAATCCGCTTGCCGTCGCCGGCCAGTGCCGGCCGCGTGGCCTGCGCTGCGGGCGCCGGCAGCCGCGGCGTGGCATAGCGCTGCAGGGTCGCTTCCAGTTCCTGGGTATCCGCTTCCATCACCACGCGGTGAATGGTCGATTTGGTCGGCGCCTCGTAGCGGCCCGTGCGCCGATTCCGCCACGCCCCAAGCGTTCTGAGCTGCTCTTGGTCGAGCGCCCGCGCATACTCGGCGGCGGCCACCGGCCCGCGCATGTTGGACAACGCTGCCAGCAGGTAGACGGCCAGCACGGTCGCGATCGAATGCTTGCGTCCCTGCCCGCGACGGTGGTCCGGGAGCTGCTCCAGTTCCTCATACAGGCTGAGGTGGTCGATGTCGGCGCCGGCTGCCGCCTGCGGCTGCGCCTGCCAGCAGTCGGCCAGTTCACCGCGCCGGCTCAGGATTCGACGCGCATCACGGCGCAGTGCACACACGTAGAGCCGCTTCGGCTTGCCGTGCGGGTCGGTGTAGTGACCGTTGCAGCGCGCATAGCCCTTGCTGTCGCCCACGTAGGTCCAGTTCGCCGCCACATACACGGTCCCCGCGAACCGCGCCGGATCGACGAAGCTCTCCACCACCAGCAACGGATGGCCGTACTGGGCGTGCCAGTCGTCGCTGAGCCGCCGCAGCATCGCGCTCATCATCCGGGAGCCGAGATTCGCAAACACCCCGCGCTCGCCGAGCACCACGAACCGGGTGTTGTTCGCAATCAGATGCAGACGCCTGAACATGTCCGGGCTGCGCCACCCGATCCAGCGATCCCGCGGGGCACACTTCAAGGCGCCGACCTGCCAGCCGGCCAGCGCCACCCACCGACCTCTCCATTCGGCCACGTAGCGCAGACCCCGACCAGCAAACCGGGTGAAGCCCAGGTAGTGATGGCGATCCATCAGCGCGTCCCACTTCACGCGCTCGTCCGCTCGCGCCACGCGCACCACTACCTCGTCGAGCGTAAAGCCCGCTGGGGTGGCCTGTGCCAGCGGCTCCGCGAGCAATTCCTGACGGCCCATGACCACAGCCTATCGACTCATTCACAGGATCACCAGTCCCCTGTCAGCATGGGATCGCCCTGGAGGCGCTCCCGGGCGTTCCCGCTTCTCCAACCCTCAGAACGTCCGGCGGGAGTCCAGGAGGATGGTGACGGGTCCCTCATTGCACGACTCCACCTGCATGGAGGCGCGGAAGACCCCGGTGTTGACCGGCAGTCCGGCGGCTCGGAGCAGGCACACCAGTCGCTCGTACAGTTGGTTCGCGCGGTCCGGATCTTCCGCCTGCGTGAACGACGGACGCCGGCCGCGCCGGACGTCGCCGGCCAGCGTGAACTGCGATACCACGGTGATCGCGCCGCCTGCCTGTGCGACCGAACGGTTCATCTTCCCGTCATCGTCCAGGAATATGCGCAGGCCGGCCGTCTTGTCGGCGATGTATGCAGCATCGGACTCGCCGTCGCCGCGCTCGACCCCCACGTAGAGCAGCAGACCGGCTCCCTGGCTCCGCGGGGCTTCGCCCGCGGGGCGCACGGCACAACGTGAGACGCGCTGAACGACCGCTCTCATCGTTCACCCGCCCCTGCCCGAGGTTCCTGCGCCACGTGGCGTCTCCGCCTCACGCCGCGCCGGCGCGGGCATCGACCGCCGCCCGGATGGCGCGAATCTCGTCGGCGGGCACGGCCGCCCGCCAGATCGCCGACCCGATCACGGCGACGTCGATGCCTGCCGCAACGGCAGAGCCGACGTTGCCGCGATGCAGGCCCCCATCCGTGGAGATCCAGAACGAGTGGCGTGCCCGGTGCCGGCGTTCCGCGAGTTCCCGCGCCTTTTCCAGACACGCCGGAATGAGTTCCTGGCCGCCGGCGCCGGGAGGTACCGTCATGACCAGCGCCAGGTCGATGACGTCGAGCAGCGGCTCCAGGGCTGCTGCCGGCGTGGGCGGCGAGACGGCGATCCCGGCCCGTATTCCCAAGTCCCGGATCGCCTGCAGGAGCGCCCGTGGATCGTCTCCGGCGTCACGGCACGCTTCCAGGTGCACGGTGACCAGGTCGGCGCCGGCATCGGCGAACCGGGCGACGTGGCGCGCCGGTTCCCGCACCATCAGGTGCACGTCGAAGGGCAGCCGGGAGCGGGGACGCAGGTCGGCGACCAGCTTGGCGCCGAAGGTGATCTCGTCGACGAAGCTGCCGTCCATGACGTCGAGGTGCAACAGATCCGCAGGCGCCTCCTCGACGGTCGCCAGCGCCCGTGCCAGATGGCCGAAGTCGGCCGACAACAGCGACGGCGCCACCCGCACCCGATTCGGTGCCCGCCGGACGTCCATGGCGGCATCGTAGCGCCGCTGCGCGGGCGTGGACAGGAGGCACGAGGATTTGACCTCGAGACCTCTCCCGGCGCATACTTGAATTCATCCGGATGGCCGAGCGGCAACTCAATTTTACGGCCAACGAAGTCGCACATCTCGTCAATCGCGCGGACGCGTGTTTTCGCGAAGGCGCCTTCGCCAAGGCGATCCGTGTGCTGGAGCGAGCCCTGCGTCTGGACGCCGGGCTCACCAGCGTCGCGTCGGCGTTGAAGTGCGCGACGTTCTGGCAGGATCGCGAGGCGCGCTTGGCTACCATCGACGACCCGTACGAGCGGGCCGAGTACCTGGAGCAGCAGTGGGAACTTTTTCAGCCGTTCGCCGGACGCTTGGAGGACATGTCGGAGCGCACGTTGTTCGACATCCGGCGGTATGTGATGACCGAGTGCCTGCGGGGATACCGCAACCTCCTGGAGGCGCATCCGGAGCGGGAGGACGCAGACCTGCTGCTGTGCATCGGCCGTACCTACAAGGGCTTGGGAAACTACGCCAGTGCCATCGAACACCTGGAGACCGCAAGCAGAAAGCAGCGCCGTTCGCCGGAGATCCTGGCCGAGCTGGCGGACTGTTACGGGCTGGTCAATGAAGACCGCTTTTCGCGGGTGCTGTTCCGGGAAGCATTCTTCATCGGAGCCGAGTCGATCCAGCTCGAGCGGCTGGAGGCACCGGTCATCCGGCGGCTGATCGTGACGATGGAGCATGCCGGCCGGACGCGTCAGGAGATCGCCTCGTGGCTGCCGGTATACGCCACGCTCCACGGCGTGTTTACGGTGAAGCGCGAGCTCAAGCCGCTGGAGCTGGGACGCCTCAAGCAGACCATCTTCGCCATGGAACGACAGGTCGCCGCAGGCGAAGCGCCGCCGGAGGTTACCCCGGGACTGCTCAACCACTACTTCTGGCTCATCGACCATTTCATCGTGACCGGCGAAGCGAAGCCGCGCGTCCGCGAAGTGCTGACGAAGATCCGCGATCTGGACCGCCAGGTTCACGACGAGTACGTACGATAGTCGAGACGACAAGACACCCTCTGATGGGGACACCCTCTGATGGGAAAACAATGCCGGTGCCACATGGAGGCGCCGAAACCGAGGTAAGCATGACTCCTACCGTGACGGACACACCGACAGGGACCGCGGCCGATGGCGCCGCCGGCAGCCTGACCACCAAGGTCACCGAGCTGCTCAATCAGGAAAAGTGGACCCGAGCTGCGCTGAACAGCTACGTGACGTCCAACTTCGTCGAACTCGACAACCTGCTGGAGGACGCGAGGAAGGAGGACTGCGAGACGGAGCTGTTGGAGCTCTGCGAAGAGCACCTGCGCAGCAATCGCAACAGCATCATCGCCCTGTACATGTCCGGCATCGTGTCGATCGGCCGCCGACTGGTGGACGACTCCAACCTGGTTCTGCTGGTGAACATCTTCACCGACAACCACAAGTGGAATATCGTCGAGTATCTGTGCAATCGCATCCTCGAGTTCGGAGAGAACCGCTTCGCGCTGAGAACGCTCGCCGAGAGCTACGACAACAAGAACGAAGAAGCGGCGAAACTCGAGGTGTACGAGCGGCTGATACGCGTCGACTACGAGGAGGCGGACTTCGTCAAGGTGCTCGCCCGCAACCGCGAGCAGGCGGGCGACATAGGCGGCGCGGTCAATTACTACCGAAAGGCGCTGCACCGCTATATCAACAAGCGGAACTACGCGAACATCAAGGAGGTGTGGGAGCGCCTGATCGAGCACCGGCCGGACGATACGGAGTTCTATCTGCAACTCGAGCGCAAGGTCGCCCGCACGGTCAGCGAGGAACGGGCCGTGGCGCTTCTGGAGGCGCTGTATCCCCACTACTACGAGAAGGAGGACTGGGACACCACCATCGAGATCCTCAAGCGCATTCTGCGCTATGAGCCGAAGAACACGGAGGCGCGCGCCCAGATCGCCGAGGCGTATACCGAGAAGCACGCCGGCCACAGCCATCTGGACGAGTACCTGCGCATTTCCAACCTGACTCAGGCGTGGCGCAACGCCCAGGAAGCGATCGCGGACTTCGAGAAGCACATCGCCTTCGACGCCGGCAACTTCGTGTTCCACCGCAGTTGGGGCATAGGGCGAATCTCCGCGATCGACGATGATGAGATCACCGTCGACTTTCCCAAGAAACGCAACCACCGGATGTCGCTGAAGATGGCCGTCAGCGCACTGAAGATCCTGGCCAGGGACCACTTCTGGGTGCAGAAGGCCACCACCTCCCGCACCAGGCTGCGGGACGGCGTCAAGAGCGATCCGGCGGCGACCCTGCGTTCCATCATCCGGAGTTTCGGCAATCAGGCCGACATGAAGCGCATCAAGATGGAGCTCGTCCCCCGTATTCTGACCGCCTCGGAGTGGTCCAAGTGGAGCACGGCGGCGCGACGCATTCTGAAGACCGACCCGTCCTTCGGCAGCCACGAGGAGAAGCTGGACACGTACGTGGTGCGCGACACTCCGATCTCCTACGAGGAGAAGACGTTCAACAAGTTCTCGGCGGAAAAGTCGTTCTTCGGACGGGTCTCCATCCTGCAGGACTACCTGCAGAACGCCAGTCCCGACTCCGAGTACTTCAGCGAGATGTTCTCCTACTTCAGCGGGTTCCTGAAGGCCTACACGGTGGCCAACGATCAGGTGATCGCGAGCTTCCTCCTGGTACAGCAGATCGGCAAGAAGCATCCCTACCTCGCCACCGATGTCGACCGCGAGTTCGCCGACCTGCTCGGACAGGTCGACGATCTGGAGGAATTGTTCCTGGCACTGGACAACAATGAGCTGCGCAAGGACTTCCTCGCGCACGTGCGCGAGGAAGTCGCGGACTGGCCGGCGGTCTACTCCCGTTTCTTCTATCTGCAGCCGAGCCGGCTGCTGGTGGACGCCCTCATCAACAACAAGGAGTTCGATTCACTGGAGCGGATCGTCGCCAAGGTGTTCGAAAGCTATCGCGACCTGCGCGAGCCGTTCGTATGGCTGTTGCGCAACTGCGAAGACGAAGCCTGGTTCACGAGCGTGGCCGCCAGGCAGGAGAAGTGCCTGACCGCGCTGATCCACCTGCTCGATCTCACCTACCGCGACATCGAGAACAGGCGCGACGTCTCCGCCGGCCGACGCCTCAACAAGCAGATCCACGACTACCTGTTCAAGGACGGCAACCTGCTCCGCTTTACCCTCCTGGCAGACCTGGACACGATCACCCGCGTCCATTCGATGGTCGCCGACATCGAGCACCTGGATCCGTCGATCAAGATCCGTCTCAAGGAGAAGATCACGGATCGGTTTCCCGAGTTCGAGTCGGTCGGCGAGCCGCTGGCAGTGGAACGCACGCGCGCCGGCCTGTTGGTCACGCGCGGCGGTTACGAAACCAAGCAGCGTGAGCTTCGCCACCTGATCGAGATGGAGATCCCGCTCAACTCCAAGGAGATCGGCCTGGCGATGCAGAAGGGAGACCTGCGCGAGAACGCCGAATACAAGGCCGCGCTCGAAAAGCAGGAGCTGCTGAAGAGCTCCGCGTCACGGCTCCAGGAAGAGCTGCAGGAGGCACAGATCTTCGACTCCGGTCAGGTCGACGATCAGACGGTGTCATTCGGGACCACGGTGCGTCTGACCAACGTCGCCACCGGCGATAACGAGCACTTCACCATCCTCGGTCCGTGGGAATCGGACCCGGCGAGAAACGTGATCTCGTATCTGTCCCCGCTCGGCGCCGAGCTGTGGAATCACCGCCCCGACGATGTGCTGGAGTTCACGATCAACGAGAAGCCGTTTCATTATCGGGTGGACAGCATCGAGCGGGCCGAGGCTCTGCACTAGGCCGCAGTCCCTCTCTCCGAGGCGTCAGGGCTCGGGGTGTCCGGGACGCCGCAAGGCGAGTTGCCGGACGAATGGCAGGCCGACGAGCCTGTACAGCACGATCGTGACCAGCGCGGCCGCCGCGACCACGCCCACGAGCAACGCCACGTGCTCCACGCCGGCTGGTCCCTCTCGTGGATCGGGCAGCAGGGAGGAGGCGACCCACATGAGGGCGCATGCCGGCGCCACACCGGCCGCCACCTGCAGAGCACCCCGTGCCAGAACTCTCCACGCCACGACGCGGGAAGGCAGCGCCAGCAGCAGCGTCCCGGCCGAGAACGCCGCGGAGTTGGCAAGGGCGAGCCCCGCCACTCCCAGCGCCGTCTCCTTCCACCACAGCGACAGGGCCACGTCGACGACGGCGACCACGATGGCGGCACGAAGAGCCCGGCGGGGAGCGTCCAGCGCATAGCAGAGACGCTGGAGAAAGGTGAACACGCCGACGCTGGGCAAGCCGATGGCGAAGCCGCGCAGCACGGCGGCGGTCAACTCGGTGGCTTCGGCGTCAAAGAGTCCGCGCTGCAGGGCGGCATGGACGATGGAGTCCCCGAGCAGGAGGTAAGCGACCGCTGCGGGCACGAGGAGCGCGGCAAGCGTCACCATTCCGTCCGTCGCGCTGCGGCGCAACTCCGTGGTTCGATTGTCGGCCGCCATCTCGGCCAGTCGCGGAAATGCCGCGGTTGCCACGGACACCGACAGCACCCCCAGCGGCAACTGGAAGAAGACCACCGCGTAGTAGATCGCGCTGGTGCTGCCGTCGCCGAGGCCGCTGGCCAACAGGAACGAGACCTGCTGCATGACCGCGAACACCAGAGCCGAGGCGACCGCCGGCCCCCAGCCGCGCAGGACCCGGCGCATCCGATCGTCGAACCGCAGGCGTGGCACGATGCTGAAGCCGCGGTGCAGGAAGGCCGGCACCTGGAACAGGAGCTGAAGTACGCCGCCTGCCAGGACTCCGGCGGCAGCCGCAAGGATACCCCAGCGAGGCGCCAGGACAAGAACGCTGGCGATCATGCCGACCGAGAACAGCAGCGGCGCGAGCGCGGGCACCACGAACGCGTTGCGAGCGTGCAGGGCGCCCATGAGCACCGCGGCCGCCCCGGCCAGTGCGGCGTACGGCACCATGAGGCGGAACAGCCCGACGGCGCTTGCCATCTTCTCCGGTTCGGGAAAGGCGACGAGGACGCGCGTGATCGGCGCGGCGGCGATCGCCGCGACCGCGATCAACGGCACGGTGACGGCGAGCTGCAGGCCGAACGCCGACCGTACCAGCTCGACCTGCGCCCGCGGATCGCGGTCGCGGGCCAGAGCCGGTACCAGTGCGGCGGAGAAGGCGCCCTCGGCCAGAAGACGGCGCAGGGTGTTGGGAACCTGGAACATGACGGTGAAGACGTCGACGGTGCCGCCGGCTCCGAACACGGCGGCGAGCACCGCCGCGCGTACGAAGCCGAGCGCCCGGCTGGCCGCGGTACAGGCCATGAGCACGGCCGCCGTCCGCTCGGTCCCGCCGGAAGCGGCGGCGCGGGCGGTCTGACCGGTACTCACGGGCGTTCGTCTGCGCTCGACCGATCCAGGTACCTGTCGAGAAAGCCGCTCTTGAAGGCGGCGAACCCGCCGGCGGCGATCGCCTCTCGCACGGACTCCATCAGGGCCGCCATGAAGGCCAGGTTGTGGTAGGTCGTCAGCACCGCAGCCATGATTTCGCGCGCCTTGAACAGGTGGCGGAGATAGGCACGGCTATGTGCCGCGCACACCGCGCACGCGCACTCGGCGTCGAGAGGATCGTCACGAAGGGAGGCGCTCCCGGTGCGCAGCGACAGGGTGCCGGCACGCGTGAGCGCCAGCGCGTTGCGCGCGACCCGCGTGGGATACACGGAATCGAACAGGTCCACGCCGTGCTCGACTCCGCACAGGATCAGGTCGGGGCTACCGACGCCCATCAGGTACCGGGGCCGCTCCGGATCGAGCAACGGCGCGGTGTGGGCGACGGTCGCTTCGAAGCGGGCAGCAGACTCCCCTATCGACAGTCCGCCGATCGCGCTTCCGGGCAGGTCGAGCGCCCGGATCTGTGATGCCGACCGCGCGCGCAGGTCGGGGAACAGGCCTCCCTGCACGATGCCCCAGAGTTGCTGGTCGGTCGTCGTGCTTCCACACCGCCACCGTGCGGCCGCCCGGGCTGCCCAGCATGCGGTAAGCTCCGCGGCCTGCTCCGCTCCGGCGTGATCGACATCCGCCGCCGAGCACACGTCCAGCGGCATGATGACGTCGCTGCCGAGGGCGGTCTGGACATCGACGACCGACTCCGGAGTCAGCCGGTGCCGCGATCCGTCCAGGTGAGACCGGAAGGCCACTCCATCATTGTCCACGTTGCGCAGGGGCGCCAGGGAGAATACCTGGAAGCCTCCCGAGTCGGTCAGCAGGTTGCCCTGCCACGCCATGAACCGGTGGAGTCCGCCGTGGCGGGCAACCGTGTCGACGCCGGGACGCAGGTAGAGATGGTAGGAATTGGCCAGCACCATCCGGAAGCCCAGGTCGAGCAGGTCGCGCGGCCAGACCGCCTTCACCGATGCGTTCGTCCCTACCGGCATGAACGCAGGGGTGCTCACGGTACCGTGCGGCAACGTCAGGATGGCCGCGCGGGCGGCCGAGCGCGTGTCGCGTGCGTCGATCCGGAAGCTCACGTGCGCGCCCGCCACAGCATGACAGTGCCCAGCACCAGAAAGACCATGGCCGATAGTGAGGCGCCGAGCAGCGGCGGTATTACATCGGTCTTGGCCAGGATGTGGGCAACCATCTGCAGGACGAAGTAGCCGACCGAGCCGATCAGGGCGATCAGCATGCTGGCCAGCAGCACGTTGCGCCGCAGCATCCCGCCGACCGCCGCGGCGATCACGGACACCACGAACGGCGTGACGGCGAATCCTGCCTTGGCATACAGGTCGGTCTGCGCCGACCGATAGGGCAATCCGGCGCGGCGGAGCGTTCGCACCCACGTCCAGCCCTCGCGCAGGGTCATGTCGGCCACGTCGCGGGATTCCTGGCGGAAGGTGTCGGGGCCGGGTGCGTAGTGGTCGGACGACTCGGCGATGCTCTCCTGGATCAGCCGCTCTCCGGCAGCGTCCCACTGATAGTGCCGGACGTCGTAGAGCATCCAGCGGTCGTCCATCCACTCGGCGCGCGCGGCGTCGGTGCGGCTGGCGAGCCGGCCGTCCGCCGTCCGCTCGACGACGGTCAGCCCGCGCAACGCTCCTTCACGGTCGTTGTAGTAGTCGGCGCGGTACACGCGCCGCCCTCCCCCGTCCAGGACCGTGACGTCCGTGTTGTTGAGAAACAGCGAGTGGCCGACAGCCGCGCGGTACCGCTCGTTGTAGGCGCGCAGGGCGGGCGTGCCGATGCCTTCGTCGAAGGCCAGCAGGCCCGGCGATGCGATCAGGCCGACCAGGAGCAGCGGGCTCATGAAGCTGCGCAGTCCGATGCCCGCGCCGAGGACGGCGATCAGCTCGTTGCGGGCCTGGATCGTACCGAGCGTATACGTGATCGCAAACAGCAGCCCGATCGGCACCGCGAACCGGGCCGCCGTAGGCGCGTACAGTGCGGCGATGCCGGCGATCTGAGCGACGCTCACCTCGTTGGCGGCGAAGGCCGAAAGCTTCGGATACAGGTCGACGAGGAGCAGTATCAGCACGAAGAAGGCGGCGGCCGCCGCGAACACGGGCAGGAATGCGCGCACCAGCATGCGTTGCAGGATGTTCATCGGGCGCGGTTCAGCACGGCGATCGCGCCTGCGGCCACCAGCACGACGGCGTTCGGCAGCCACACCGGCAGCGCCGGTGCGAAGCCGGCGCGCAGCGAGGTCGTCTCGCCGACGGTCAGCAGCGTCCAATAGAGAAAGCAGAGGCAGATGCCGACCAGGAAGCCGAACGTTCGCCCTGCCCGCCGTGCAAGCAGGCCGGCGGGCAGGGCAAGAGCCATGAAGGCAAGGCAGGCCAGCGGTAGCGCGTACTTCTTGTGAAGCTCCAGCAGGTAGGTATGCACGGTGCGTTCCGAGGCCGTCCGGCGCAGGTTCCGCTCGAATCCGGTGGTGATGGCAGCGATCCGGTCGCGCTCGTCCGGCAGGCGTCCGGGGTCCGCCGCGACGGTCCGCTCGGCGGCGGCCACCTCCGCGAGCAGCCGGTAGCGTTCGCTCTCCCGCGTGTCGGCGCGCTGTTCCCCTTCGGTTTCCAATCGCACCTGCATGCCCCGGATCTCGCGGCGCAGGTCGACCGAGCTCATCTCGGTCGGGCCGGCGGCGCTGAGAGCGCCGCTGACGTCGCGGAGCAGGATGTTGTACTCCATGGAGTCCGCCCGCAGGTACTCGTGCCGCGTCTCGTCGATGTCCGCGACGTGGGAGAACACGTCCTTCAGGTGCAGCGATATGACACCGTCCTGGGCGGTGCTCTCCGCGAAGGAGGCGCTGCCGGCGATGATGAGCCTTCGCTCGCCCGTGGCCGTCCGGTCCAGGATCAGGGGCGCCTCGATGGTACCGCCGTCGATCGCTCCGGTCACGATCGCCATCCCCTCGTAGCGCTCGACGGCGAACGGCTCCAGCTCCACCGATGGATTGGTGGCGAGCATGCGGCGGTAGGTCCGGCTGAACTCGATGTTGCTGGCCGGCAGCAGCAGATCGTTGAAGACGAACGACAGGCCGGACAGGATGACGCCGGCGGCGGCAAGCGGCAGGAACAGGCGTCGCAGGGGGATGCCCGCTGCCATGACGGCGATGACCTCATTGTCGGCCGAGAGGCGGCTGACCGCCATCAGCGCCCCGAGCAGCGTCCCGAACGGGACCGAGTAGAAGACGATCAATGGCAGGGAGAACAGCATCAGGCGCGCCACCTCCCCGATCGGCACCTGGTTCGCGAAGATCTGCTCCGCGGTGACCAACAGGACGTTGGCGACGAACACGAAGAAGAAGAACAGGAAGGCGACCAGGAACGCGGACAGGAACTCGCGCGCCACGTAGCGCGATATCACGCCGAACAACGGCCTGCGCTCCTGCCATCCACCGGCAACGCGCTAGTACCCATCGAACTGATGTCGACGGGTGGCATGGGTCGCTACACGGGCCTTGTGCGCGCCGGACCAGCGCGCACAAGGCCGAGTTCCCGTAGCACGCACCCCCAAACTACAGTCTGATGGGGTACTAGTTGGAAGCGGCGTCGGCCGCGTACTGCAGCGAGTCGGCCAGCACGGCGACTCCGCACCCCTGGGTCCCGAAGTACGCGAACGGCCCGGCCTGCGCCACCGCCCTGATCTCGTTGGCCCCCATGCCGTGCCTGGGCGGGCAGTCGACGACCGCGGTCATGTCGAAGTGAGTCCATCCGCCACCACTCAGGGCGTACCGGTACGCCCCTCCGCCGTGGGTCCCGAACAGGACCGTCCCGGGCGCGGCCGCGGCGGCGAGGACGAAGTCGTCGCCCAGGGAACCCGACCCCTTGGTGAACCGGGTGACCTCGTCGCTGTCGGGATCCCACCTGAACAGCCCGTTGCCGTGGTCGCCGATCCAGAGCCGCCCGGTCTCGTCGAAGGACAGAGCGTGTATGTTCTTCGCCCCCGCGGCCCACAGGCGATCGATCCGGCGCACTCGTCCCGTCTCCAGGTCCATGACGGCAACTCCCCGATCCAGCGTGCCGATGTACAGCGTGGAGCCCCGTCGCAGCAGCGCCTGCACGAATCGGACCAGCGAGCTCGGGTCTTCGACCTGTGTCCACTCTCCATCCGGATCATCGGCCAGCCAGAGCCCCTGGCCCAGGGTCCCGGCGGCGATGCGGCCGTCGATTCCCTCCAGTGCCCAGACGTTGGGCCGTCCGCTCCCGCCGACGCTGAACCGTTCGACTCTCCAGAGGCGGCTGGTCGCCTTCGAGTACACGGACAAGCCCTCGGCGGTGCCCAGCCACACCCAGTTTCCGTCTACTTCGATCGCGCGAATGGTGTCGGACAGTTCGCCTCCGGTGCTGGCGCCGGTGAAGCGGCTGGCGATGCCGGTGTTCTGCGAATACCGGGCGACACCGCCGTTGGAAGTGCCGATCCACACGTCGTCGGCATCCACGGAAATCGCCGTGACGTTGCCGTCCGGAAGCCCCAGCATCGCCGGGGTGATGGTGCTCCACAGAACGTCCCGAACGAGACGGTCATAGGTGCGGCGATCCGCCGGTTCGAGTGCCGTGGGCTGGACGACCTGCAGGGTCAGGTACGCGGCGGCGGCAAGGTCGTTCAGTTCGTACAGAGCCAGCTCGGCCGCCTGAATCCGCACCTCATCGAGGCGGCGCCCCGCGATGCCGGCCGGCTGAAGGCGCAGGGCTCGCTGCAGCTCATCCAGTGAATCGGCCAGAAGACGGTCCCGCCGGGCGAGCTCTGCCGCCGTCACCGCGACCTCGAAGTGAATGGCGTCGGAGGTCTGCGGGTGGGAGCGGGCCTGGTCCAGGAAGAACCGTGCCCGAAACGGCTCCGAGACCAGCGCCGCCTGGGCGGCGAGCAGCAGCGCTTCCGGAAGGTGTCTGCTGCCGGGGGTCTGGATGCGCATCGAGCGCACCACTCCCAGAGCGTCGGCGTAGTCACCTCTCGCGAACGCAGCCTTCGCCTCCGCCAGCGCCGCGGCCGGGTCCAACGTCTGGGCGGACGCCGCGCATGCGGCCAGCAGGGCGATCGCGACCAGCTTGACGCGGATGGCGGGGTTCCTCAGCGGCGGCTCAGTCGGACGGCTGCGGGTCGACATCATGGTCAATTGGGTCCCCCCCGTACGCTACGAGTGCGAAGGCATCGGTGTCCGCGACCAGCCCGGCCATGGCTTCCAGCTCTTCGCGGGCAACGCCGTGGATGTACGAGTCCATCTCTTCAAAACTTAATATCGGCCCGAACGTCTGCCGTTGGTACACCATTCGGCGCATGCGCGCCTCCATGTCCTCGCGGGCGAAGACCAGGGCGCCGCGCAGATGGCTCATCGCCTCGTCCACCTCCTCCTTGCCCGGCGGGTGGGCGCGCAGTCCGCGCAACTCGGCGAGCAGACCGTCGATGAGCTCCTCGCGAGCCTCCGGTACGCAGTTCGCGAACACCGACCACAGCCAGAGGTCGCTGAGGTGTGTCCGGAACGAGCCGATGGAGTAACACAACCCGCGTCGCTCCCGCAGGTTCTGGAACAGCCGCGAGCTCATCGACTCCCCTACCAGGGTGCTGAGCAGGGTCAGCGCGTAGTAGTTTCGCACCGTTCGATCCACGGGAAGTGGGCGGCCGGCGTACAGGTAGGTCTGATGGCACCTGTCCTCGTGCCGCCAGACCCCCGCGTGATGATCGGGCGAGCACCGAGCCGCGGGCGACTCCGCCGTTTCGTCCAGCACTGGTTCGTCCAACCACCCCGCCGCGGTTCTCTGCAGCGTGTCGTCTATCGCGGCGACTACCTCTTCAACGGCAACGCGGCCCGCGACCGAGACGACCAGCCGCGACGGATGGAACCGTTCCCGAAAGAAACGCAGCAGCCGATCGCGATCGATCTCCGCAACCTCATGTACGTCGGCGGCGATACGGCGTGAGAGGGCGTGCGAGCCCCAGAGCCGTTCCACGTACGCCTGGAAGGCGCGCTCGTCGGGTGAATCGTCGGCCGCATGTATCTCGTTGATGACTACCTGGCGTTCCTTGGTCAGTTCGGCGCCATCGAGCGCCGGAGCGGTGGCCATGTCCGCCAGCACCTCGGCCGCGGCGGGCGCGGCGTCTCCGGGAACGCTGCAATGCAGACAGGTGGTCTCGCGGTCGGTGAAGGCGTTGATCGAGCCCCCGACCCGATCGATGTCGCGAGCGATCCGCGACGCCGACCGCGTCGGCGTCCCCTTGAAGACCATGTGTTCCAGGAGATGACTGCAGCCGTGCTCGTGGGCACGTTCGTCACGGGACCCGTGGCCGTACCAGAAACCCAGGGCCGCGGTGCCGGTGTGTTCGACCGGATCCACCAGCAGCGTGGCCCCAAGGCTCAGCTCAAACTCCTGAATCAATCCGATGCATGCTCGTCGTCAGGTCTCCGGTCGTCAGGTCTGCCCTGGCGACGCGGTCCGCGCCCGCCTGACATGCTCCTCGACCGGGGCGGACGGCCGTCGCGTCCATCCCTGCGTTCGCGCCCATCCCTGCGGTTGGGCCCGAAACGATCTCTCCTTCCCGGACCGGGGCGACGGCCTCCGCCGCCGACGCGGTCGCGCAACGGATCGCCGACCGGCCGCGATCCCGGGGCGCCCGCGAAGTCCTCGACATCCGGGCCCACGGCGTCCAGCGTGGCAAGGTTCAGGCGGCCCATGCGGTCGATCTCGATGAGCTTCACCTGCACCTCGTCGCCCAGCTTGACCACGTCCTCGACCTGGCCGACATGGTCGGCGGTCAGCCGGGAAATGTGGCAGAGACCTTCCTTGCCCGGGAGGATCTCCATGAAGGCGCCGAAATCCATGATGCGGGTGACGCGGGCCGTGTAGGTCTTGCCGACCTCCGGCTCCTCGACGGCCTGCTCGACCAGCCGCTGGGCGCGCTCGGCGCCTTCCTTGCGGCGGCAGTAGATGGTCACCACACCATCGTCCTCGATATTCACGTCGGCCCCGGTGGTCTCGGTGATCGATCGGATGTTGGAACCGCCGGAGCCGATGACGGCTCCGATCTTGTCGACGTCGATGCGCATTGTGATGATCTTCGGCGCGAAGTCCGATACCGCGTCACGCGGCCGGTCCATGGTCTGGCGCATGATCTCCAGAATCTTGAGGCGGCCGTCGCGCGCCTTGTCGAGCGCTTCGCGCAGGAGCTCGGAGCTGACGCCCGCGATCTTGATGTCCATCTGGAACGCGGTGATGCCCTGCTCGGTGCCGGCGACCTTGAAGTCCATGTCGCCCAGGTGATCTTCCTCTCCCAGAATGTCGGACAGGACCACGAAGCGGTCGCCGTCGGAGATCAGCCCCATGGCGATGCCGGCGACCGAGCGCGTGATCGGCACACCGGCGTTGAGCATGCTCAGCGTGCCGCCGCACACCGACGCCATGGAGGACGAACCGTTGCTCTCCAGGGTCTCGGAAACCACCCTTACCGTGTACGGGAAGTCTTCCTTGCTGGGGATCACCCGTTCCAGCGCCCGCTCGGCGAGGTGGCCGTGGCCGACTTCCCGGCGCCCGGTGCCCAGACGCCCGGTCTCCCCGACCGAGAACGGCGGGAAGTTGTAGTGCAGCATGAAGTGCTTCTTGCGGTCGACGTCGGTCTCCAGCGCGTCCAGGATGCGCAGCTCGTCATTGGCGGTGCCGAGCGTGGTGACCGCCAGGGCCTGGGTTTCGCCGCGCGTGAACAGCGCCGCGCCGTGCGCCCGCGGCAGCACGTCGACCTCGCAACTGATGTCGCGGATGTCGTCGGGCGAGCGCCCGTCCGTGCGCACGCGGTTGTCCAGGATCGAGGTGCGCACCACATCGGTCTCGATCTTCTCCAGCAGCGCTTCGACCGCATCGCCGCCCGTATCGCCGATATGGTCGGCGAATTGCTCGAAGGTGTCCTGCTTCACTTGGCGAATCGCGGCGTAGCGCGCTTCCTTGCCCTTCACGAAGCAGGCTTCCTCCATTCTCGGACGCACCCAGGAAGCGATCTCGGTCTCCATCTCCGCGCCGGCGACCTCGGGCAGCGGCAGCTTCTCCCGGCCGCCGAGTTCGGCGAGGCGCAGTTGCGCGTCGCAGATTTCGACGATCACCTCGTGTGCCCGCTCGATGCAGGAGATCATCGTCTCTTCGTCGGCTTCCTGGGCACCCCCTTCGACCATGGTGATGCCGTCGCGGGTGCCGGCGACGACGATGTCGAGCTGACTGGACTCGATCTGGTCGTGGGTCGGATTGATCACGACGTCGCCGTCAAGGACGGCAACCCGGACCCCGGCGACCGGTCCCTCGAACGGCACGTCGGAGACGGTGACCGCCGCGGACGCCGCCACGATGGCCAGCACGTCGGGGGGATTGACCTGATCCGCCGAGATCACGGTGGGAACCACCTGGATGTCGCGGCTGAACGACTTGTGGAACAACGGCCGCATCGGCCGGTCGATCAGGCGGGACACCAGGATCTCACGATCCCGAGGCCTGCCTTCGCGGCGGAATATCGACCCCGGGATCTTGCCCGAGGCGTACGCCTTTTCGTTGTACTCCACCTGCAGGGGGACGTAGTCGAGCCCCTCGATCTCCTTGGCGGAGCAGCAGACCGTCGCCAGGACGGCGGAGCCTGCGTATTGCGCGTAGACCGCGCCGTTGGCCTGCTTGGCCAGCCGACCGGTCTGCAGTGTCAGCGTCTCGGCGCCGACCTTCAATTCAACGGTATGTGCCATGTTACTTCCTTGCGCCGCGGCTTTCTGCGCAGCGCCGTGCCGGGTGACGCTATTTCCTCAGGTTCAGCTCTTTGAGCAGATTCCGGTACGTGTCCGCGTCCTTGCGGCTGAGATAACCCATGAGCCGACGCCGCTGCCCGACCATCCGCTGGAGGCCGTGGCGCGAAGCGTGGTCCTTGGGGTGTGTTCTGAAATGTTCGGTGAGTTGGGTGATCCGGCGGGTAAGCAGCGCTACCTGCACCGCCGAAGCTCCGGTATCGGCATCACCTTTTCCGAAGTCGGTTACGATTTCCGTTTTCTCTTCTTTGGTCAATCCCATCCTGTCCTCGATGTTATCCTGCCTCGATCCACCCGTCCGCCTGATCCGTCAGGATTCCCGTCGTGCAAAACGAATTCCGCTCAAGGGGCCAATCGCTCCGTGAACGACCGCCCTGTGAACGATTATCCGGTCGTGTTCCACCGCGATCAGGGCGTCCCAACCACTCGATACGCTGCTACCCGATGCGCTGCGGGCGGACCCCGAATAGCGGCCCGGTCGGGGCAGGAGCTGTGTCAACGACGAGGCCGGAAAAACCAAGCCGTCCCCCGTGCAGTCGGGCGAGACGTGCTCGACATCCAGTTCATAGTCCCCTCCGAGCATGCACCGTACCATGGGGAAGTCTCCGCTGTCGATCGCCTGCCGTATGCCGCTGCTGCTCACTTTCGCTCCGTCGCTGCCCCGTCCGTCCTGAGTGCCCCGTCCGTCTTGAGTGCCCTGTGCGTCCGCGTTTTGCGACTCCTCGCGGACCAGATTCACCACTTCCAACCCTACTCCGTGCCGGTGCAACAGTCGATGGAGCTGTTCGATATCGGTGTCGCGTTGTCGTCCACACCGGAAGTCCCGCCCAACCACGACGCCGCGAACGGCGACGCGGCGCAGCAACTGGGTGACGAACTCTTCCCCCGTAAGTTTACTGAACCTGAGGGAAAAGTCAACGACGATCAGGTGGCGGATGCCGATCCGCTCCAGTGCGCGTTCCTTCTGACGCCGCGACAGGATCAGTCGTTCGCTGGTCCCGAACAGCACCGAGCTGGGCAGGGGATCGAAGGTCAGCACCGCGGACGCGTCCGCGCCGTGCGCGAGCACGCGTTGCAGCAGCGCTCGATGGCCTCGATGGAGGCCGTCGAACACGCCCATGGTGAGCACCACGCCGTCGTCGAGCGGCCGGTCGGCCAGTCCCTGCCAGTCGGCGACGGTCACCCGGGCACCTCCGTCATGGGTGTGGCGCCACGCTGATCGCGGGCTTCCGCCGCGCCGCCGTCCGGCCGTGCGGCCAGAACGCAGCGATAGCGGTACCGGGGGCGCGAACGGGTGCAGCCGGTGCCCGGCACGGAGGGCCGGTCGTCCCCCGGCTCGATGACGGCGAGCAGCTCCCGGCCGCTGAGGAGCGCACAGAATCGCTCGCCGGACGGTGCTCCCACCATGAACGTGGACTCCGGCTGCTGTCCGTCGCGGACGCGCCGCGCGCCTTCGGGCGTCACCTGTCGCAGTTCCAGACTGTCGATGCGGTGCAGGAAACCGGACGGAGGGATGACGTCTCCTTCGCCCACGGCGTCGACCGGCGCGGCGGCCTCCACCGAGAAAGCACCCACCGAGAGCCTGCGCAGTGCGGTCAGGTGCCCACAGCTTCCCGCGGCCAAGGCGAGGTCACGGGCAAGGGAACGCACGTAGGTCCCCTTGCCGCAGACGACCTCGATCTCCACCTGGGGCAGGTCCATGGCGATGATCCGCAGGCTGTCCACGTACACGTCCCGTGCGCGTGGTTTCACGGGGAGGCCGCGTCGCGCGCGCCGTGATGCGCGTTCGCCGTCGACGTGCACGGCGCTGTAGGCGGGCGGGACCTGACGTATGCGGCCGACGAAGCTCGGCAGCGCATCGTGCAGCGCTTCGGGTGTCGGCAGGTTCCTTCGCAACTCTACCGGCCCCTCCGGATCAAGCGTGGTCGTCTGCTCGCCGAGGCGGATGGTCGCTCGATAGCGCTTGGGCAACTCGGTAATCAACCAGCCGATGCGGGTCAATCGGCCGACCATGGCGATCAGCAGACCGGACGCGAACCGGTCCAGGGTGCCGGTATGGCCGATGCGACGGGTCCCGAGCACTCGTTTCAGGCGCCCGAGGGCCGCGAAGGATGTCATGCCGGAGGGCTTGCTCAGAAGGACCATCCCGCCGCCCTGCGGCACGTCTGCCACGTCCGGATTCCGTCTGACCGGCACGTCTCGCGGTCCGCGTGTTCCAGGCGCGTGTTCTAGGTGAGGTTGCGAATCTTCTGCAGTACGCGAAACCCGTCCGCCACCGAGGAGTCCGCCACGAAACGCAGCCTTGGCGTTTCCCGCAAGCGGATACGGCGCGCGAGCTCCGCCTGCAGGTAGCCGGCGGCGTGGTTGAGCGCATCCGTGGCAGGTCCGACAACGGGAGCTTCGCCGTGATGGGATACGAACACGACGGCGTGCTTGAGGTCCCGGGAAACCTTGACCCGCGTCAGATTCAGCAGGGGATCGATGCGCGGGTCGGCCAGCCGTCCGCCCACGATCATCTCGCCCAACACTTCGCGCAGCAGTCGGCCGACCTTCTCGCCCCGCTGGTTCGCCATGTTCCCCTCCGTCCCTGCTCTACCTACCGGCGCCGACGATGCTCGGAGCTTCCGGTCTCAGAGCTTCTTGGCCACCTCTTTCGTCTCGAACGCTTCGATGCTGTCGCCCTGCTTGAGATCATTGAAGTTCTCGATGCGGATGCCGCATTCGAACCCCGCCTCCACCTCGTTGACGTCCTCCTTGAAGCGGCGCAGGGTGAGGATTCTTCCTTCGTACACCTGCGCTCCGTCGCGGACGACATGGACCATGGCGTTCCGGCGCACGTGTCCGGAGGTAACGTGGCAGCCGGCGATCGTGCCGAGGCGGGAGATGCGGAACAGCTCGCGCACCTCGGCGACGCCCACCGACTCGGTGAGCACCTCGGGCGTCAGCATCCCCTCCATGGAATCGCGGATTTCCTCGACCGCTTCGTAGATCAGGTCGTAGCGGCGAATCTCGACCTTCTCCTGGTCCGCCAGTTCCTGCGCCTTCGGTGTCGGCCGGATGTGGAAGCCGATGATCAACGCGTTCGACGCGGAGGCCAGCATCACGTCGTTCTCGTTGATCGCCCCTGCCGAGGAGTGGATGACCGTGAGCTTGATGTCGTCCGTCGACAGACGCTCCAGCGCGGAAACCAGCGCCTCCACCGATCCGTGCACGTCGCCCTTGGCAACGACCTTGAGCTCCTGGACCTCCCCTTCCTTGATGGTCTCGTACAGGTTGTCGAGGGTGATCTGGCTGACTGATCCTGCCTCCCTCACCTTGCGCAACTCCTGCCGCTTGTCACCGACGGTGCGGGCGGTGCGCTCGTCGGCGGTTACCTGAAACGGGTCGCCGGCCGCCGGCAGCCCGGAGAAGCCCAGTATCTCGACGGGCAGCGACGGCGTGGCTTCCTTCACCGAATTACCGAGGTCATCGAACATCGCCCGCACCTTCCCGGGATACACCCCGGCGATGAACGGGTCGCCCGAGCGCAGCGTGCCCCGTTCGATCAGCACCGTGCCGACCGTGCCGCGACCCAGGTCGACCTTGGACTCGATCACGCGGCCTTCCGCGCGGACGTCGTACGGCGCGTGGAGCTCCAGCAGGTCTGCCTGCAGAAGGATCGCCTCCAGCAACTCGTCGATCCCGGTCTTGGCAAGCGCGGACACCTCCCGGTACAGGGTGTCGCCTCCCCACTCCTCCGGAACCAGTTCATGGTCGGAAAGCTGCTGCTTCACCCGTTCGGGGTTGGCGTCCTCCAGGTCACACTTGTTGACCGCCACGATGATGGGGACTTCCGCCTCGCGCGCGTGCGATATCGCTTCCACCGTCTGCGGCATCGTGCCGTCGTCTGCCGCTACCACCAGCACCACGATATCGGTCACCTGGGCTCCTCGGGCGCGCATGTTCGTGAACGCTTCGTGTCCGGGGGTATCCAGGAACACGATGCGGCCCTGAGTGGGCGAGTCGCGGTCGATGGAGACCGCGTATGCGCCGATGTGCTGGGTGATGCCGCCATGCTCCTGGTCGGCGACGTTCGCCTCGCGGATGGCGTCCATCAATTTGGTCTTGCCGTGGTCGACGTGGCCCATGATGGTCACGATCGGCGGCCGCGGCCGGTCGTCT
The DNA here is from genome assembly GCA_965208175.1 of Spirochaetia bacterium. GTDB lineage: Bacteria > Spirochaetota > Spirochaetia > SZUA-6 > Bin103 > CATQHW01. Next base: position 1,740,665 of record CBDBOG010000004.1, read on the forward strand.
GCGTCGCCGGGTTGTTCGGATTCGATCACCGTCTCGTGGTACAGCGACACGACGTTGACGGTGCAGTTGTACTGCTCCGCGATTACCGTTGCGGTATCCGAGTCGATCTGCTGGTTGATGGTGACCATGCTGCCCATCTCCATCAGCTTGGCGATCAGGCTGGAAGCCTTGAGGTTCATCTTGCGCGCCAGCTCGGAGACGGTGACCTGCTCCATGATGTCGATCTCGCCCGGCACGGCCGCCGCTTCGTCCTCGCGGCGACGCTGCTGTACGAGCTTCTCGGCGTGTTCCTCGAACCGTTCGCGCGAGTATTGGCCGCGCCTGCGCGGCTTGCCCCTCGACCGCCCCGGCCCTCTCCCGGGAGAGGGCGGCGGGCCCGATCCCCCTCCCGGACCCATCGGTGGCCTTCCCGGTCCTCTCCCCGGTTGCGGTGGCCGGAAGTTGAGCGGCCGGTCCGGCGTGCGCCGGTCCGGCCCGCCTGGAGCTCCCCGCTGGCCGGGCGGACGCAGTCCCTGCGGCGGACGAAAGCCCCGCGGTGGCCGGAATCCGGGAGGCGGAGACGGCCGGTCGGGCCGCTGGGTGACCGGCCGCGGGTCGCGCTTGGGAAGCTGAAACGGCTGATGCAGCGGATCGATGCGCGGGCCCGACTTCGCGGGGGCGGCCGGCCGCGCCACCGGTACCTCCTCCTTGCGAGGCTGGGGCTTGGGTGGCGCAGGCGACTCGGGCGGCGGTGGGGGTGTCGCCGGGCGCGCCGGTACCTCGATCGGACGCCGGCGGATGACGACTTTCCGCTTCACCGGCGGCCGGGCGGGCTCCGAGTCGCTTGCGGCTTGAGGCTCGGGCCGCTTCTTTATGAGCGTTACCTTCGGCTTGGGCTTGCTCTCCGTTTCGTCTTCCGGCGTTCTCTGCGCGCCCTTCTCGTTCTTCTCCGCCATGTCTCTGCTGCCCGCCCCCTACTCGTCGCCTTCCGGCGGTTCCTCGATGATCACCACGTTCTCTTCAAGCAGTTGCCGTATGGCCGCCACGTCGTCCGGCCGGAGACCGGGCACGCCGGAGAGCTCGGCTTCCGACATCGACATGAGCGCTTCGGCCTCCTGGACTCCGGCTGCCGCCAGCGCATCGGTGACGCGCTGCTCGAGCCCCAGTTCCGAGACGGCGGTGATCTCCTCGACCTCTTCCACCACGTCGACCTCTTCGGCACCGCTGATCTCTTCGGCTCCGCCGACCTCTTCGGCCACGTCGCCGGCAGGTGCAGCTTCCGCGACCGGCACGTCGGCCTGATCGGCGGGCGGCGGAGCTTCGTCCCCCTGCTCTACCTGGTCGACCTGGTCCACCTCGTCCTCTTCGACGATCTCCACCGTCTCGTCGAGAAGGTTGCGGATCGTCGAAATGTCCTCGGAGGTCAGACCGCGGGTGGCTGCAAGCTGGTCATCGGACATTTCGACCAGATCCTCGATGCGTTCCACGCCCTGCTCGGCCAATGCCGCCGCGATGCGTTCGGGAACTCCCGGCAACTCCGAGATGCGGTCGATCTCCTGCGCCTCGTCTTCCGAGAACAGCGCCGCCGCTTCCCGTTTCTGCTCCCCGCCCAGATCCATGTCCGCGACCTGGGCGCGGGTCTTGACGTCGATGTTCCAGTCCACCAGGCGGTTCGCGAGCCGGACGTTCAGTCCCTGGCGGCCGATGGCGAGCGAGAATTGAGCATCGTGGACGACGGCCAGGGCATGCCGCGTCGCGTCGTCCACGATGATCACTTCCTCGACCTCCGCCGGCTGCAGGGCGTTCCTGATGAACACGGCAGGATCGGGATCATACTTCAGAACGTCGATCTTCTCGCCTTCCAGCTCCCGGACGACCGCCTGGATGCGCGCGCCACGCATGCCGACGCAGGCGCCGACCGGATCCACGTCATCGCGGGTGGAGTACACGGCCATCTTGGTTCGGTAGCCGGGCTCCCGGACCATCTTGTAGATCTCGATCGTGCCATCGTAGATCTCCGGCACCTCGAGCTCGAAGATCTTGCGCACGAACTGCGTGTGCGTGCGCGACAGGATGATCTGCAGGCCGGTGGGGGTCTTCTCCACTTCGTAGATGAGGGCGCGGATGCGGTCGTTCGGCCGATACACCTCCCGCGGGCTCTGGTACTTGCGTGGCATGATGCCTTCCGTCTTGCCCAGATCGACGAATATGGCGCCGTTCCGCTCGCGCTGGTGGTAGCCGATGATCATCTCACCCTGCTTGTCCTCATACTCCGAGTAGAGCGTGTCCTTCTGGATTTCGCGAAGCGTCTGTCGAGCGCGCTGCTTGGCGCTCTGGATGGAGACCCGGTCGAAGTCGCGCGGATTGATCTCGATCAGCAGCTCGTCGCCGATCTCCGCCTGGTCGTCGTACCCCAGCGCGTTGTCGAGTCCGATCTCCGTGACCGGATCGTCGACCACCGCGACGATGCGCTTCTGCGCGTAGATGGTCACGTCGGTCTCGTCGTCGTTGAAGCGGATGACCGCGTTCTCGGCCGTGCCGAATCGGCGCTTGTAGGCGGCGAGCAGCACGTCCTCGACCGTCTTTTTGATCAGGTCCTCGGAGATGCCGCGGTCCTGTACGAGCTGGCGGATCGCCAGCGCCATCTCACTGGACATCGGTTCCGTCCCCAAGTCCGTCGTGACTGCTTCGGTCAATCATGTCTTCGCTCAACCGTCCCTTCCTGATCCGTCCTGTCTCGATCTCTCGCTCTGCCGTGCCGGTGTGAAGCGTTACTATACCGTCTTCGGCCGACAGGATGACGCCCCGCACCCAGTCGTCACCCACCAGCACCGCCACCGTCCGCCCGCGGAAGATCGCGTACTCGTGCGGCGACTTGAGCTGGCGCTCGGTCCCGGGCGTACTCACCTCCAGCCGGGCGTCTTCGGCGCCGGGCACCAGTGCCAGCCGATAGCGCACGGCCCGCGCCAGCTCCGCGCAGTCGTCCACCGTCATCGCGCCGGCCCGGTACACCACCAGGCGGACCAGGCTGCGCCGCGCGAGGCGTGCGGCGTCCAGCTCCACCAGGGCAAAGCCGTACGAACGTACCGCCGGCTCCACTTCCGAGCGCACCTGCTCGGCGAAACCGCTCAACCGCACGCCGTCGTGCTGTCGCGCCGCAGGTTCCGCAACGGACGGCGAGGCGGCCGCTGCCGCGTCGCGATCGCCGCCGTACTGACCGTCGCCGTTCCTCACCTCCCCGGACAACCTGTCACCTCACCTCCCCGGACAATCCGGACTCCGAGGCCGACGCGAGTCCCGCGAGCCACGCCACCGCCTCAGGCACAAAAAAGGAGTCGAACCCATCGACTCCCACCGATACGACCCCGCCGGGATCACCGCTCCGTGCGGCTTGCCGGCGCATGATCAAGGTAGAGCGGATCGGGCGAGCCGGTCAAGGCCGGGGGTGTCGGAGCGGCCGGCTCAGCCCAGCGCGACGGTCACCACGCGGGTTTCCCGCACCCCGCAGCGCGCCAGCACCAGAGCACATTCATGCGCGGTCGCTCCCGTCGTGAACACGTCGTCCAGCAGTATGACCCGCGCCGGCAGCGGCCGGGTGGTGGCGGGACGGATGCGGCCGGCGACGTTGCGCGATCGCGCATCGTAGTCGAGCCGCTTCTGGGGCGACCCGGAGCTGCGGCGGAGCGCGTGGTGGACGGTGCAACCCGTGCGGCGGCGCAGACTGCGCGCGATCAGACCGGTCTGGTCGAATCTCGTCGACGTCCGCTGCAGCGGACGTCGCGGTCGAGCCGGAACCGGGATGACGTGACTGTCCCCGTCCACGAGCCCGGCAGTGTGCAGGCCTTCGGCGAACAGGTCGGCCAGCCGCGTTCGCGCCCTGAACTTGTAGTGGTACAGCAGGCGCCGGGTCGCGCCGGTATAGGCCAGAAGCGATGTGTTTGACGCGAACGCGTAGTCCCGGTTCCGGCACCGCGTGCACCGGTTCGTCTCCGACATGAGCTGGCGGCTGCATGTGAGGCACCGGCGTCCCGTGATCACCTCCAGCCGCGACCGGCAGGCGGCGCACACGGGAACGCGGCAGTCGCCGGCGCACGTCAGCGCAGCGCCGCACGCCAGGCAACGTTCCATGAGCGCGTGCGTGATCAGCGCTCGCAGCGCGGAGCCGCATGCCGCGGTGCCGCTCACCGGACGCGCCGCTGCCACTCGTGCAGAAGGTTGAGCGCGTCGATCGGGCGCAGGATGCCCAGGTCCAGCCGCAGCAACTCGTCGATGACGGCAGCGCCGCGCGCCGGCTCCCGGCCGTCGGGGCCGCGGGCGTCGAACAGGGGCGGCTGCGCCGGCGCCTCGGTCTGCGCCGGGGGCTCTGTCGGCCGCGCGCGGTCCGCTCCCGGAGAGTCTTCGAGATACCGCGCGGCCAGATCGCTGACGCCGCCCGGGATCCCGGCCATGCGCGCGACGTGGATGCCGTGCGAGCGGTCGGCCGGCCCGTCGACCACCGTCTTCAGGAACACGACGTCGCCGTCGCGCTCCATGACGGCCATCGACCGGTTCACGAGCCGGGGATGCTCCAGAGCCGTCAGTTCCCGGAAGTGGGTGGCGAACAGCGTCTTGGCGCGCACGGCGGAAAGCAGATGCTCCAGAACGGCGCGGGCGATCGCCAGCCCGTCGTCGCTGCCGGTTCCCCGGCCGATTTCGTCCATGATCACCAGGCTGGTCGGGCGCGCCAGACGCAGGATGCGCGCCGTTTCGGCCATCTCCACCAGGAACGTCGACTCCCCGCGTGCGATGTTGTCGCTTGCGCCGACCCGGCAGTAGACGACGTCGACGACCCCGAGGCGCGCCTGCTCGGCGGGCACGAACGAGCCGACGTGTCCCATGATCGCGATCAGGGCCGTCTGCCGCAGATAGGTGGACTTGCCGGCCATGTTGGGTCCCGTCAGCAAGACGACCCGTTCCGAGGTCCCCAGGTCGATCCCGTTCGGGATGAAGGCCCCGCTTGGCATGACGGCCTCCACTACCGGATGCCGGCCGCCGCGGATCTCCAGGACGTCCTCGTCCACGAAGGTCGGACGGGTGTAGCCGAGCTCGGTGGCAGCCGACGCCAGCGACTGCGCCAGGTCGACCTCCGCGACCGCGGCGGCCCGTCTCAGCAGCTCGGCCGACCGCTCGGCGACCCGTTGCCGCAGCGCGACGAGGCCGGCCCGCTCCAGCTCCTCCCGGTCGGCTTGCGCCCGTCCGATGCGGGCGTCCAGGTCCATGAGCCGTTCGGTCGTGAAGCGTTCCGAGTTGGCAAGGCTCTGCCGGCGGATGAAGTGGCCGGGCACGCGGCTCAGGTTCGGTTTGGTGATGTCAAAGAAATAGCCGAGCACGCGGTTGTGCTTCAGCCGCGCAGACGCGATGCCGGTTTCCGTCCGCACCTCGTCGGCGTACTGCGCAAGTTCCCGTTCGGCCGTCTCGGTGGCGGCCTGCAGGCGGTCCAGGTCCGCGGAGTGTCCGGCCCTGAACGCCGTGCCTTCGGGCGCGTCGCACAGGGCGTCACGCAGCGCTTCGAGCAGCGGTCCGAGGTGGTCATCGTGAACGCGGAGCGCCGCGGCCAGCCGGGGAACGCAGTCCGCCAGGAGCTCGGCGACGGTGAGCGCGCACTGCAGGCAGGTGCGGATCGCCAGCAGCTCGCGCGCGTCGGACCGGCCCAGGGAGCTGCGCGCCGTCAGCCGCTCGAGATCCCGAAAGCGGTCCAGCTCCGCGCGCAGGCGGGACAGCAGTGCCTGATCGCGGAACAGCGCTTCCACGTCGTCGAGGCGGCGCTCGATCGAGTCCCGATCGCGCAACGGCGCCAGGATCGACCGGCGCAGCAGCCGTGCTCCCACGGCAGTCCGCGTGCGATCCAGGGTCGCGAGCAGGGTGTGCTCGCGACCGCCGTCGAGGAGATTGGCGGTGAGCTCCAGATTGCGTTGCGTGGGCTCGTCGATGCGGAGATGTGCGTCGACCGCCTCCACGATGAGGTCGTCGAGGTGGGGAGCATCGTGCAGGGCGTGCTGCCGGATGAAACCTACCAGAGCGCCGGCGGCCCGCACTTCCGCGTCGGTGCGCCCCAGTCCGAACGAGCGCAGGTCGATCACGCCGAACTGGTGGCACAGGATCTCGTGGTTTCCGTCGGCGTCGAAGTGCCAGTCCGGATAGCGGTTGAGCACCAGGTCCGGCCGTTCCGCCAGCACGCGCTCCGCCGGCGAGCCGGCGTCCAGCAGGCTCTCCTGGACGATCAGCTCGCGCGGTGCCAGACGCTGCAGGTGGTCGCGCAGCCACAGCTCCGTCTGGCCGGGCGGCAGGCGGGTGGCTCGCAGTTCGCCGGTGGAAAGATCGGCCCACGCCAGCGCCAGGGCCGCGCCGCCGTCGGCCAGCGCCGCCAGGTAGTTGTTGCTGGCATGGTCGAGCAGGCGCTCGTCGACGATCGTTCCCGGGGTGACCACCTCTACGACCCGCCGCTCGGTCAGCCCGCCCTCGGGAAGCCCGACCTGCTCGCAGACAGCCACCTTGCGTCCGGCCCGCAGCAGCTTCGTCAGGTAGGTCTGCGCGGCGTGATGGGGAACGCCGCACATCGGCACGCCGTTGCGTTTTGTGAGCGCGATGTCCAGGATCGGCGCGGCCTGCTCCGCGTCCTCGGCGAACATCTCGTAGAAGTCCCCGAGCCGAAAGAACAGGATCGCACCCGGCTGCGACGCCTTCAGACGCAGATACTGCCCCATCATGGGGGTCCGTCCGCTCATCCGCTTCAAGCGTACCCGTGCTCGAGGTAGTCCTGCAGCATGAGTGCGGCCGCCATGCGGTCTATCCGGCCGCGGTCGCCCCGGCGCCGCCGGCGACCGATCGCGGTGGCTGCGGCGCGGCTGGTGAACTGCTCGTCCCACGTGCAGGCGGGGACCCCGCCGGCGGTCAGCTTCGCCGCAAGCCGTTCGGCGCGCACGCCGAGCGGCGTCGGCGTGCCGTCGGTGCGGACCGGATGCCCGATCACGATCAGCCGAACCTCGTGTTCGCGGCAGGTGCCGAGGAGTTCGTCGAGCAGCGCCGCTTCGGTCGTGGCCGGCAAGGTCGCCAGCGGAGAGGCGATGACCCCGGCGGGATCCGACAGGGCCAGGCCGATGCGCCGCGTACCCAGATCCACGCCCAGGAGCCGCCCCCGGGCGCTAGCGTCGGGCGGCTCGCCGGGCAAGCTCAGCGATGACCTCGTCGGTCAGGTCGACGTCGGTATCCCAGTGCAGCACGTCGTCGGTGTCCAGAATCACCGTGTAGCCAAGCTCCTCTGCCACGTAGGGGAGCGTCTCCGCCAGCTCGCCGATGAACAGGTCCGATGTCGTCAGGTCGTGGTACATGCGTTGCAGTCGGTCGTTCATCACGCGCACGTACTGCGACAGGTGATCCTTCATGTCGAAGACCTGCTGTTCGAGCCTCAGCGCCAGACTGCGGTTCCCGTCCTGCCGTGCGCGGAGGAGATCCAGCTCCAGGATGTGGATCTCCTCTTCGATCTCCTCTCGCTCGGCGATGACTTCCGCACGCCGTGCCTGGTAGGCCCGGAACGCTTCCGAGTCGAGGTAGAAGGCGCGCACGACCCTGTCGAGATCGACGACGCCCATGCGGGTGATCAACTCCTGGGCGGTCGCGGGCGCCGGCAGCGCCAGCAGCGCGGCGACGAGGGCACACGCCGCTGCGGGCAGCTTTCCTCGCCGCTTGCGCATCATCATCCGAGCCGCTCCGGCCAGCATGGCGACGCCCGCCCGGGGACCGCCGGTAACCTGCCTCAGAACGTGTCGCCGCCGAGTCCCAGGACGAGATTCATGCCGCCCAGCGGGCCGCTGCTCTGGGTGCCGGGCGGGTCACCGAGTCGGCCGTCCTGGAACGCGAACGGCTTGGCGAGGTAGAGCCGCAACGGCAATTGCGGCACCGCGAAGCGAAGGCCGAAGCCGGCGCTGAAGTGGACGTCGTCGAGCGACGTGTTGCCGATGGCGCCGCGGTCGTCCCACAGCAGGGCGGCGTCCAGGAACGCGACGCCCCAGATGATCTGCGGATCGATCGGCACCCGCAGCTCCAGCTTGTTGTCCCACAGCGCCTCGCCGTCGAGCACCGGCTCCCACCCCCGGCCCACGCTGGTTCCATCGATGATCAGCAGGTCTTCCTGGCCCAGAACCTGGTCCCAGCACAGTCCCGGATCGCCGTCGTTGACGGCGCCGCAACTGCGGAGTTGGGGAAGGATCACGGAGAAGCCGGTGTGGCCGGCGAGCACGACTCTCAGGTCGAACACGTCGGACACCGGTAGCTCGAACAGCGTGGCGAAGGCTTCGGCCTGGCTGTCGAGGACGATGAAGTGCCGGTCTCCGGACAGCGGCCCGCCGGTCAGGGTGACGCGCTGGCTCAGCAGCGTCCCGGCGGTGGGATTCAGGAAGAAGTCGCGCCGGTCCCATGCCACGCCCGTCCAGAGGCTGTTGACCACGCTCCAGCGCTCGAACTGGTCGCGGATCGTCTTGTCGAAGGGCCGGTTGACCTGCGGGTCGTAGACCAGGAACTCGAGGCTGGAGCCGAATCCGCCACGCACGATGACGCGGCCGAGCAGGGTGTCGAACCGGTAGCCGCTGGAGACTTCCGCCGAGATCGCGAACGTGTCGTACTGCATGGTGTACTGGTCCGGGATCAACGTGCCGGAGCTGTAGTCGTCCTTGGAGACGTAGGGGTCGGGCACGGCCTGCTCCGATTCGGCGTCGGTGAACACCGGGTGAAGGACATCCTGCGCGACGCCGCGGACCACGGAATGCTCGCCGCCCAGGGTGATCCCCGCGGACCACGGTTGACCGAGGAGCCAGGGCTCGCGGAAGCCCAGCGACAGCGCCTGACGGAGCTGGGACGCCGACAGGTCCACGCTGACCGTCTGCCCAAGTCCGCCGAAGTTCCGCTCGGACCAGCGCACGAAGCCCGAGAGCGGGAAGTCGCCGCCGGAAAAGGTGGCTCCGAAGCCGATGTCCGCGGTCGTGCCCTCTTCCACGGTGATCTGCACGTCCATCAGGCCCGGTGCGCTGCCGGGGGGAGTGCCCGGCTCCACGGACGTGAAGTACTGCAGGTTGTACAGGTTCTGCAGGCCGCGGACGATCTCGGTGCGGTTGAACACGTCGCCGACCTCGAACGGCAGCTCTCGGCGCAGCACGTGCTCCTTCGTCTTGACGTTGCCTTCGATGGTGATGTTCTCGATGTGGGCGCCGTCGCGCTCGGTGATGGTGACCCCCACCAGGATCGTTCCCTGATCGTCGTCGCGGATCAGCTCCTGATCGAAGCCGTTGAAGATGTAGCCGTTCTCGTAATAGAGGTCCTGCACGCGCGCGAAGTCGGCTTCGACGGTATCGAGGTTGATCGAGCGGTCGGGGCGATGGCGCACGAGCGCCTGCAGCTCTTCGTCGGTGAACACGCTGTTGCCCTCAAACGCCGTGCCCGCGTACTGGAACGTCCGTCCTTCGTTCACGTGCAGGGTGAGGCTGAGCAGATCCTGGTCTCCCTCGGCGTCATGCTCGACGCTGCGCTCGACCCGGTCGATGGAGGCGTCCACGTACCCGTTGCTCCGGTAGTAGGAGATCAGGCTGTCGAGATCCCGCTGAAAGACGCGTTCGGAGAACAGCCCGCGTTGCAGCAGTGCTCGTTCCCGGGTCTCCATCTGGCTCCTCAGGGTGCCTGCCGAGGCGAACTCGTTGCCCACGAAGTCGATCGCGACCACGGTGGTGCGGATGCCTTCCGTGATGGAGATGCGCACGGTGACGCGATTGGCGGCCGCGTCGGGGACGACCGTGGCCTCGACCCGCGCGCTGACGAACCCGTCCGCCTCGTACAGGCTGCGGATCGCGTCCAGATCATCCTCGAGCCGGCCGGAGTTCAGGATCGTATCCGCTTCGGACGCCATCACGTTCAGTATCTGTCCTTCCCGGATGCGGCGCTCGCCCTCGATGACGATGTCGTCGATGGTCGGCCGCTCCCGCACGGACAGGACTACGATGACCGTCGATCGCTCCTCGTCCCCTTCTTCGGCGTCCGCCTCGAGGACCTCGAACAGCTCCGTCGCGTACAGCGCGCCCTCCATCTCGAAATACAGTTCCAACTCGAAGGGTTGCCCCAGGTACGGGTCCACGATCGGCCGAAGGTCGCCTTCGTCGACCGTGTTCAGGCCGAGGAACTCCACCGCTCTGATCGGCTTGCCGAAATACCAGGCTCGTGCCGGTTGTTCGGACTGCTGCTCCGGCTGCTGCGCGGTGCCGGGCACGGCGGCGAGCAGGACGGCCACGGCCGGCAGGGCGCGGAGGAAGCGCGGAGGCGTCGAGCGTGCGCGCATCAGTAGTTGAAGCTCCATGACAGCGACAACGCGCTGCCGGTCTGAAACGGGTTGGTGAGGGACGGCAAGACGGACCACTCCAGGAGAAAGAATGGCGTCGCCCACTCCAGGCTGAGCTCCAGGTCGGTGCGCAACTCGGGTACCGGCGACACGGTGTCGGATTCTACCCGCACGAGCGCCTCGAAGAACAGGTCATCGCCAAGATACTTGCCCACGACGATTTCCGTGTTGTCGAGCAGGTCGGGGCTGGAGACGCCAAGCGGGGTGCGCAGCAGGTTTTCCACGAGCTGCGAGCGTATGCTGAACAGGTCGAGTCCGAGTGAGTCGCGCAGCGCCCGCTCCATGGGGCGGACCACTCCAAACTGCGTGGCCATGCCGCCGGCCACAGCCAGCAGGTCGACGTCTTCGTCCGCCGTGCCATCGGCGAACGGCCCGCCCAGCATCGCGCGCAGTTCGGGCAGGGGTCGCGCCGGTTGGGAGCTGAGCCGCACGGTCTGTGGGCTGAGCGCGCTCAGCGGCGAGTCCGCATCCAGGTAGATCGACAGCGTGCCGTCGTCCGGGCTTCGCTCGCGCGTCTCGGCCCGGACCGTGACCATCGGATCGAAGCGTCCTTCGTCCTCGGCGAACGAGACGAGCCCGTCGCGCAGGACGAAGGTGCGGCCAAAGAAGAACAGCTCGCCGCGGCGGATCGCCACGTCTCCCACGACCGTGTAGTCGCCGCTGAACCCGTCGTAGCTGACCGCAACGGTCTGATCCACGTCGACCAGCGCTTCCAGGATCGGCAGCTCTTCCGAAGGCCAGGTCAGCTCGACGCCGCGCCCCGTGGTAGCCGCAAGCTCGACTGTCAACGGTTCCCAGCCTGGAGGTGAGCCGCGTCCGGCGTTGTCGATGAACACGCGCGCCGGGTCGGCCTCGACGGAGCCCGCGATGTGGGTGGACTCCCGATCGCCCGTGATCTGCACGCCGCCCCGGGCGACGCCTGTGACGGAGATCGGCCCGAAGCGATAGTCGACGGGAACCCCGTCCCCGTTCGCGGTCTGCACGCTGAAGTCATAGGCGACCGGCGCCCACTGCCCGAACCGCACCGTCCCGTTCACCACCACCGGGGCGACGCCCCGTTCCGGACGTGTGCGCCCCACGGTGAGCTCCCGCTCGGCGGCAGCCACGGGAAACGCAAGCGGTCCGACGCGTTGCGGGATCAGCGTGGACTCCAGGACCACGCCGGTCGCCTGCAAGGTGCCAAGCATGGCGGGGTCGTTGATCGGGCCGTGGAGGCGCACGGTTCCGGCGGCCGAGCCGGCGAGGACGGTCACCGCCGTGGTGTGAATGAGGGTGTTGAGGAGTGTCAGATCCAGCGCCGCGATCGACAGGTCCGCGGACAAGTCGCTGCCGGACAGCGTCCCCGACGCGCTGCCCTGGAGCGGCAACGGCGCCGAAGCCTCCACTGCGAAGGTTCCGTCCGTCGCGATCCTGCCCGAGAGGCCGTCGAGAGGGCCGCCCGAGAAGGCGAGCCCATCCCCCTCCCACCGGACCGCGGCGTCCCAGGAAGGCTTGCTCAGGCCGCCGACCGTCACCGCGGTGGCCGCGATGGTCAGGACGGCTTCCACGGGCAGCGACCGCTCGGGGGCCGGACCCACCGGGAACGATGCCGTCCCGGTCACGGCCAGATCGAGCGACAACGGTTCCCCCAGGTACTCGCCTTCGTAGCGCCCTCCCAGGCCCACGGTTCCGGTGCTCGTATCGATGCTTCCGGCTACTCCGCGGATCCGGTGGTCCCGGAAATCGGCCGCCAAGTCGTCGATGACGATTTGGCGCCCGTCATAGGTGCTATGCAGCGCCAGTGTCACGTAATCCTCGTCGAGAGGGATGTCATGGGAGGTCAGGTCCGCGGTAATCACCGGCTCGGCAAGCGAACCGATGATCCGGATTCTCCCGGAAGCCGTTCCCGATATCGGCACCGCCGCGAATCGATCCAGCCGCAGGTCGTCCACGTCCACTTCGAGATCGAGCTCCTCGGGAGTGAGCGCCACGATGGTGTCGTAGCGCTCCTGTCCGGTCTCCAGCATCACGTTCCCGGCGGCGCGCAGACCGCCTTCCGTCGTCACGTTCAGCACTCCGTTGCCCGTGAGGTCGAACTCGTCGTTCGTGAATCGGATGCGGCTCGCGGTGAGCACCTGGTCCCGGTACGAGAAATCGAGATCCAGCCTGTTGGGGAGTGCTCCGATCGGCAGCCTCTGAACGGCGAGCCGCGAGTCGGTGAAGACTAGGCCGGAGGCGGCGGCGTCCCAACCTTCATCGTGCCCCGGTCCTGCCGGCCCGAATCCCTCGAGGAGCGCCCACGGGTTCAGGACGGTGCCCGCGAGCTCGGCGTCAGCCGTAGCGCCTTCGCCCAGCACGGCGACCGGATACCCGGTCGCGCTCAGTCGGAACGGCGCGGGACGCCCCGCCTCCGCTGCTGCGATGCGCGCCAACAGGTCAGCCGGACGCAGCGTCTCTCCGGGCCATAGTTGCAGCACCAGCCCCCATGGTCCGTGCACGGTCAGCCCGTCGCCTGCGTCGACGCGGATCGTGCCGGGCAGCGGCTCGCCGTCCACCTCGATGCTTCCGGAGAAAGACAGCCGTTCGGCGTCCAGCTCGGCTGTGCCGGCGGCGCGAATCGACTGGTCGACCACGAGATCCAGATCGGCGATCCGCAACGACCGCTCCGTGGCGACGGCGCTGAAGTGAGCCCGAAAGGGACCGTCCCGCTGGATCACGGAAGCGGCCGGCACGTCGAACGACAGGAGACCGGGGCCGGCGGAGCCCTGCATCTGCGCGCTGACGATGAGCCCTTCGGCGGGGACGGATCTCTCCGAGTCGTCCGGGTCGGGCGGCCGCAGCAGACCGTAGAGAACACCCGCGTCCACGTTCTCGAAGTCGACGCGGCCCGCGAACACCGGTTGTGGCGCCAGGGTGATCGACCCGGTCACCTTCGCCGCTCCGTCAGGCGAATCGGGCGGGGAGCCGGTCAGATCGAGCTGCAGAGATGGAGCGGTCCGCGTGCCCCCGTAGGACGCGCCACCGGACAGGAGGACGGGTCCGGTCAATTCGGTCACCTCCACGTCGCCGATGCGCGCCAGGCCTTCCCGCAGCGTCAGGCGCAGCGCCTGAAGGTCAGCCTCAACCTCGGCGCTCGCGTCGACCGGTCGGTCGCCCAGATCCAGATCCGTGACCGCCAGTCGGCCGACCGCCATTCCGGTGCGGGTGTCGACCGTTCCGTCGTACCGGGCGGCGCCGTCGGCCGAGCGCAGAAGGAGGGGGGCGAACGTGGCCGTCGTCGCGTCGCCCTGCACGGTGAGCGCGACATCCACGGGTCCGTTCAGCAGATCGCCCAGCGACGCGGGCGGGACGACGAAGTCGACGTGCGCGTCGTAGCTGAGGACGCCGTCGGGGCCGGCGATGACCGCACCCGTACCGGTCACGGTGGTCTCAAACCAGGGGCGCAGGTGCTCCAGCGGACCCGCGGGCCGAAAGAGATCCATCGGGCGGAACTGCTCGGCCCGCAGGTCGATGCGGATCAGCCCGCTTTCCGGTTCGATCCACGCCTGGAGCACCGACCCGCGCTCATCGGCCAGCGTGGTCAGGGTGATCGTCTTCCCGTCCCACCCGGCCTGCACCTCGCGGTCCGGCATCGCGCCCAGGCTGCTCTGCATGTCGCCGAGGCGAACCGCCGCCCGCGAGGCTGCCGGCCCCGGCGCCAGGCGTCCATCGACGCCAATCCGGGTATCCAGTTGAGTGGCGTGGCCCGCCACATCGTCGAGGAGCGCACCGAGACGGGCGCGGCCGTCGACGATGCGCACGCCGTCGCCGTCCGGCTCCAGCCGCAGGGACAGCTCGCTCAGGTCCACGTGGGCAGAGCCCGAGGCGCGGTCGGAGCCCATGGTGACCTTGACGCGCGCGTTGGCGATGGTCAGCGGCCACGGCAGGACCGAAGGCCGGCCGTCGTCGGCCGCCGCGCCCAGTCCACCGAGCGCGGCGGACACGACGACCTGGTCGCGCGGCAGGTGCAGATCCGCCACGACGCCGGTCAACTCGACCCGGCTTACGGCGTCGACCGCGCTGCGCGTGCTCAGCAGCGTGCGCAGCGAGTAATGAACCCGCAGGCGGCGCGCCGACAGCAGCACGTCACCGGACGCGCCGAGCAACTCCAGGTCGCTGACCTGCAGCGCGCGCAGCGCCGACGGGGCGACGGTACCGTACCGCACGCGCGCTCCGAGCCGGTCGGCCACCTGGACGGACACCTGCTCCCGCAGGTGGCCGACCATCCGGTCCAGGCGGTCGCGCGCATAGCCCAGGCCGAACACGACAGCGGCGAACAGACCGACGAACACGGTGATCTCGATGGTGACGATCGCCGCGCGGGGAAGCCGCCGTTTCTCGCGAGCCTGCATCACCGCCGGCGGGGGTCAAACGTGATAGGCACCCTATAGGTCGTATCGGCAGCGCCGAGCCTTGCGTCGAATCGGCAGTCGCGCGCGACGGCCCGCGCGGCGATGTCGATCGATGGGAAGACCGACTCGTCGTCCTCCTCGATCCAGGCATCGGTGACCACCCCGCGCGCGTTGACCGTCATGTGGACCATCACGGGGACGGCGGTTCCTTCCCGTGTCATCCGCTCCGGGTACTTTCCGTCCTTCAGGTAGCCGACGACCTCCGGGCACTTCCAGCCGCGCTGCTTCTCGCCGCCCGCCTCGTCGCCCGGCCCCGACGACACGATGGGGCGGTTCAGCGCCGCGTCGGCCAGGCCGATCGTGTCGTCCTCCGTAGGACCGGGCACGGTCAGGTCCGAGGTCCACACCGGCCCGGTGTCCACGTCAGGTATGGGCACTGCGGGGGCCTGATACGGCGTGGTCTGGAAAAGATCCGCCGCGGCCTTGGCGGCCGCTTCCCGTGCAAGCTTGGCCAAGTCGACCTTTGGCTCCGGCGGAGGTGCAGGCTCGGGTTCCGGTTCAGGTTCCGGCTCAGGCTCGGGAGCCGGCTCCGGTTCCGGTTCGGGCTCAGGGTCCGGTGCAGGCTCCGGTTCGGTCGTTGGTTCCGGCGGCGGTTCGGGTTCAGGCGTCGGTTCGGGCTCGGGCTCGGGCTCCGGCTCGGGCGTCGGCTCCGGTTCGGCCGGTTCAGGCTCCGGCGGCGGTTCGGGTTCAGGTTCCGGCTCCGGGGGTGGCTCAGGCTCCGGTTCGGTCGTTGGTTCCGGCGGCGGTTCAGGTTCAGGCGTCGGCTCCGGTTCGGGCTCTGGTTCAGGCTTCGGCTCTGGTTCGGGCGGCGGCTCGGGTTCAGGCGGTGGTTCAGGTTCAGGCGGTGGTTCAGGTTCGGGCTCCGGCTGGGGCTCTGGTTCAGGCTCTGGCTCTGGTTCAGGTGTCGGCTCAGGCTCCGGTTCGGGCTCGGGTTCGGGCTCGGGTTCCGGTTCAGGCTCAGGTTCTTCCGGCTCGGGTTCGGGTTCGGGAGTCGGCTCAGGCTCCGGTTCTGGCTCAGGCTCGGGTTCCGGTTCAGGCTCCGCGGGTTCCGGCGCCGCGGCCGATTGGGGCTCCGGCTCCGCTTCCTCCGCGGGCTCCGGGCTTCCGGCCGGCGCGCTGTCTCCGGGCGACTCGACGACGATCTGCACGGCGATCGGCGTAACGACGGGCGGCGTCGGCGCCGACAGGCGCGACGCGACGATCAGCAGGATGACGTGAACGGCCACCGACACGGCGAGCGACGCCGGCCGGCGCGGGCCTCTCACGCGGATTCGGGGTCGGTCAACAGTGACAGCGCGCCGATTCCAGCGTCTCGGACCGCGCCGAGCACGTCGACCAGGACCTGATACGGAAGGGTGGCGTCGGCATTGACGTAGACGGCGAGATCGGGGTCGCTCTCATGCTTCTCGCGCAGCACGTCGGTCAGCTCCTCGGTGTAGAAGGGCTCTTCGTCCACGTAGATCAGGCCGGCGGCGTCGATCGTGACCATGATGGCGCGGCTGCCCGAGGTGGCGTCTCCCGGTTCGTCGGGAAGATCGACCGGGATCTGCGAGGTCACCGCGAACACGGCGTTGATCATGAAGAAGATGACCACCAGGAAGATCACGTCGATGAGCGCCGTCAGCGGCAGGGCGGATGACACGCCCAGATCGCTGCCGGTGACCCGGATGGCGCCCCGGCGGTTCACCGTACCTGCTCGGCGCCGTCGCTGACGGCCGCACCGTCTCCGACGGCCACCACCAGCGACTCCAGCTCGGAGGTGGTGACGTTCAGTTCCGCGGTGCGTCTCTTCACGTAGTTGGCGTACATGTGGTGAAAGAACGTCGCCGGCACGGCGACGCCGAGCCCGGCGGCGGTGGTGACCATCGCCTGCGAGATCCCCTGCGTCAGTCCGCCCATGTCCGCCGTGGCGACGCCTCCCATGCCGATGAACGCGGCGATCATGCCGACCACCGTTCCCAGCAGTCCCAGGAGGGTGGCCACGTTGGCGATGCTGCCGAGCGGCGCGACGTTGTGCTCCAGGGCGGTGACGACCTCAAGCAGGGAACGCTCCAGCCGGCGGTGCGCATCGCCCGGGTCCGCCCCCTGGGCGTCCAGACCGACGCGCGCCAGCGTCGCTTCCGGCGCGATGCTCGATCCCAGCGTCTCCTCCAGGCTCGTCGGCGGCTCGCCGCCAAGGAACGCGGTCAGCGCCTCCTGGATCTGCGGAGTGGGTCGCGACTGCAGGAAGTAGATCGCCCGCTCGATGATCAGGTAGAGGGCTGCGACCGACAGCAGGCCGATCGGCCACAGGAATATGCCGCCGCGCAAGAAAAACTCTATCACTCGTCTCCCCCGTTGCTCTGAGCGCTGATGTCGTCGCGTGCCGTCTCGGAATGAGTCGCGGAATGAAGGATGCCCAAGGCGTGCATTTCCGGGATCGGAGGCTCGCCGGGCGCCAGGAAGAATGGCAGCCAGTCCGAGAATGCGGACAGATCGATGCATACCGGTTCGATCACCGGCGCGGCATCGCTCACGTCGCACCCTGTCGGGTGCGGCCGGAACGGTAGCGGCTGCAACTCGACCCGCGGCACGGGTATGCTGCCGCCGGGCAGAACCGGCAATGGCGGAACGATGATGATCGCATCCTCGCCCGTGATGACGATGTCGGGCACACTCAGGGGACTCGCCCCGGACACGGGCGCTTCCGCCTCCTGGCCGGGAACGGACTGGCCCGGAACCGAAAGCGCGACCAGCAGCAGCGCCAGGATGGAGACACGGCGGAGGTGCCCGGTCGGTGTCACGGCGATCGGTGCGATCATGATGATCGGTGCGATCATAGCGTGATGGACCGAAGCGGCAACCGGATCCTGCCGCGATTCGTTGCGGTCGAAGGCCTCGACGGTGCGGGTACGACGACGCAGGTGGGACTGATCGCCGACCGCCTGTGCGCGTGCGGCGTGCGCCACTTCCGTACGCGCGAACCCACCGACGGGCCGATCGGCCAGCTCATCCGCTCGCTGCTGGCGACGCGCCAACCGGTGTCCGGCAGAGCCTTCGCGTTGCTGTTCGCCGCCGACCGGGCCGAGCACTGCCACGGGGCCGGCGGCATCCTCGATCGCCACGCTGCCGGAGACGTCGTGATCAGCGATCGCAGCATCGCATCCAGTCTGGCGTACCAGAGCCTGGATGTCCCTGCCGACTATATCGAGACGGTCAACGACGCCTCGCCCTTGCCCGGCGTCGTGGTGTTCCTGACCAGCCCGGTCGAACTCTGCCAGGAACGGTTGCGCGGCCGCGATGGAGTCCCGCAGCGATTCGACGCGGCCGCGACACAGCGGCGGGTGCTCGCCGCCTACGGGCACGCCCTGGATCGGTTGCAGGCGCGCGGGGTGATGGTTCACCGGGTCGACGGCTCGGGCAGCCCGGAGGAGGTGTTCTCCCGGCTGTGGCCGGTCCTCGGACTCGACTGATCCCGTCCGGGTGCGGACCATGAAGGCATTACCAATGAGACTATCGGCAGGTCCGTTTCGTTACAGGATCGGCCGGTTACAGGATCGGCCGGTTACAGGATCGGCCGGTTACAGGATCAGCATGGCGTCGCCGTAGGAAAAGAACCGGTAGCCGCGCGACACCGCCTCCCCG
This sequence comes from Spirochaetia bacterium, assembly GCA_965208175.1. Lineage (GTDB taxonomy): Bacteria > Spirochaetota > Spirochaetia > SZUA-6 > Bin103 > CATQHW01. The sequence continues at coordinate 1,759,115 of CBDBOG010000004.1, forward strand.
TACGCGGACAGGAGCCGCTCGCGGCCGGCGAGGGCCGCCACCAGGGCAACCAGGGTCGATCCCGGCGTGTGCAGATTGGTCAGCAGGCGCGTGACCACCCGGAACCGGTAACCGGGCCGGATGAACAGGTCGGTGCGCCACCGGCCGGGCGCCAGCGCTCCGGAGCGGTCACCGGCGGCCGCCCGTGATTCCAGGGCACGGACCACCGTGGTGCCGACCGCGATCACGTCGCGGCCGCCGCGCCGCGCCGCCTCGATCGCCGCAGCCGCCGGACGGCTCAGCGCCGCCGACTCGGCGTGCATGCGGTGGTCCTCGAGGCGCTCGGTGCGGATCGGCTGGAACGTTCCCGCGCCGACGTGCAGGGTCACGCGCTGAACGTCGATTCCGCGCGTCCGGATCGTCCGGAGGAGCTCCGGAGTCAGGTGCAGCCCTGCGGTCGGCGCCGCGGCCGAGCCGAACTCGCGTGCGTACACCGTCTGGTAGCGGGCGTCGTCCTGCACGTCCGGCGCACGCTCGATGTACGGCGGAAGCGGCATCGCGCCGTTTCGTTCGAAGTAGTCCTCCCCGACCGGCGGGTCCAGCTCCAGCTCGCGCTGGTCGCCGTGGACGGCAGCGATGCGCGCCTCGACGTCCTCAGGCAGGAACAGGCGCTTGCCTACCCGCTGGCGCCGCGCCCGGCGCGCCAGCGCCCGCCAGCGTCCGGGGCCGATCTCTTCCAGGAAGACCAGCTCCACCGCCCCGCCGTTCTCGGAGGATCCGAACACCCGCGCCTTGCGTACGCGCGAGTCATTGAGCACCAGCACGGACCCCGCGGGCAGCAACTCAGGAAGGGCCGCCATGGTCGTGTGCCGGTTGTCGGCGCGGGACCGGTCGACGACCATGAGCCGCTCGGCGCCGCGCCTCCCTGCCGGCCGCTGCGCGACGAGCTGCGGCGGGACCTCAAAAGAGAAGTCCCGGACGAGCACCGGTTCCCTCCTGACTGCCTGCGGCTCCGCCGACATGGCGAACGGCAAGATCGGTCACGACGCGGCCGCGGGCGGTGCGCTTCAGGAACCCGCTCTGCACGAGAAACGGCTCGTACACGTCCTCCACCGTGTCCGCCGTCTCCCCCAGGGAGACCGCCAGCGTCTCCACGCCGACCGGACCGCCCGCGTAGCGTTCGATGATGATCGACAGGATCTCCCGGTCGGTACGGTCCAGCCCGTACCGGTCGATGCCCAGCGCGCGCAGGCCGCGGTCGACGATCGCGCCGGTCAGGGTGCCGTCGCCCCATACCTGCGCGTAGTCCCGCATGCGCCGCACCAGGCGGATGGCCACGCGCGGCGTGCCGCGGGAGCTCCGCGCCAGCAGCGGCCTCAGGTCCGGCGCCATCTCCATGGACAACAGCGAGGCCGTGCGCTCGACGATCTGCTCCAGTTCCTCCTGGTCATACAGGTCCAGCCGCGCGGTGATCCCGAACCGCGAGTACAGCGGCGCCGACACCAGGCCGGTCTTGGTGGTCGCGCCGATCAGCGTGAAACGGGGGAGCGAGATCTTGATGGTGCGGGCGCTCGGCCCCTCGCCGATGACCACGTCCACCTCGTAGTCCTCCATCGCCGTGTACAGCAACTCCTCGATCGGCGGCCGAAGGCGATGAATCTCGTCGATGAAGAAGACGTGGTGGCGGCCCAGGCTGGTCAGGATCGCCACCAGATCCCCGGTCTTCTCCAGCGCCGGCGCGGAGGTGCTGCGGAACTCGACGTCCAGCTCATTGGCGACGATCGCCGCCAGGGTGGTCTTGCCCAGTCCCGGCGGTCCGGAGAAGAACACGTGGTCGAGCGCTTCCGCGCGATCGCGGGCAGCGCTGACGAACACGCGCAGATTCTCCCGCAACTGCTTCTGGCCGATGAATTCGTGCAGCGCTCGCGGCCGCAGCCGGACCTCGTCCCCGTCGCCCGGCCCCGCTCCGGGCGACATGATGCGGTCGCTCACCTCCCGGCACCCAGGATCTGGATGGCCGCGCGCAGAAGCTGCGCCTCATCCTGCCTGCTGCCGGACCGCTCGGACTCCTGCAGCGCGGCAGCGACCGCCCGCGCCGCTTGACGCTGGTTGAAGCCCATGCCCGTGAGCGCCCCGATCAGCTCGGTCTCGACCCCGGAGGACACCTCGGCCGGCGGCAGCAGCTTGCCGCGCAGAGCGAGGATGATCTTCTGTGCGCTCCTGGTCCCCAGTCCCCGCACGCGGGCCAGCGCGTCGGCGTCACCGGCCTGCACCGCGGCGCGGATGTCGCGCTCGGTAGCCGCCGACAGCATCCGCATGATCAGGCCCGGTCCGACGCCGTTGACCTGCATGAGCTTGAGGAACAGCTCCCGCTCGGCCGCGGAGGCGAAGCCGTAGAGCTTCATGACGTCTTCGCGATGGTGCATAAAAGTGAACACCTTCGCTTCGGAGCCCGCCTCGGGCAGCGCGTCCGCGGTGCTGCCGGAGATGGCGAGGTCCCACTCGACGCCCGCCAGCGTCAGGTACAGCCGCTCGCGGTCCTTGAAGGTGACCGTGCCCGTCAGGCTGTTGTACATCTACTCGGGTGCTCGCTCGTCCAGGGGTGAGGAGTGAGCATGACACACCGCGACCGCCAGCGCGTCAGCCGCGTGGTGAGGCAGAGGCTCGTCAGGTCCGAGCTGAAACAGAACCCGCACCATCGCGCTCATCTGCTGCTTGTCGGCGCTGCCGTGGCCGAGGATGGCTTGCTTGACGCGCAGCGGCGTGTGTTCGCCGACGGGCACCCCTGCGTCGGCCAGGCACATCAGGATGATACCGCGCGCCTCCGCCACCGGCAGTGCCGAGCGCACATTACGGGAGAAGAACAGCGACTCCACGCCGGCCTGGTCAGGGCGGTACCGCTCGAGAACGGCGGCCAGGGCGTCGCGAATCGCCAGCAGCCGCCCGCCCCGGTCCTGGGCGGGCGCCGTGGTAAACGCTCCGTGCGCGAGGTGGCGCAGGCGGCTGCCCTCGACCTGGATCACCCCGTACCCGGTAGCGGCCAGTCCGGGATCGATGCCCAGGATTACCGCCAATGTGCCCTGACTGTCGCCGAAGATGCCCTGCGCTCAGTCGGCGACGAGTGAGGGCTCCGGGAGCTCGACGTTGCCGAGTTCGAGGTTGCTGGCCACCGACTGCACGTCGTCCAGGTCCTCGATCAGCTCGATCAGCCGTACCGCGGCCGTTGCCGGCTTCGGCGGCAGCTCCAGCGGCGCGTCGGCCACCCAGGTGATCTCCGCCCCGGTCGTGGCCAGCTCCGCCGTCTGGATCGACTGCAGCACGACGTCGAAATCGGCAGGTTCGGTCAGGACTTCGATGATGCCGTCGTCGGCGACCACGTCGAGAGCACCGGATTCGATCGCGACCTCCATCACTTGGTCTTCGGAGTGCTGCTCGCCATCGACGGCCACCACGCCGCGCCGCTTGAAGAGGTAGGACACCGAGCCTGCGTCGCCGAGGTTTCCGCCGTGCTTGGACAGGGTGTTGCGGACCTCCGCGGCGCTGCGGTTCCGGTTGTCGGTGAGGATCTCGATGAGCATGGCCACGCCGCCGGGACCGTACGCCTCGTACAGCAACTCGTGAAACTCGCTGTCGCCTGACTCTCCGGCGCCCTTCTTGATCGCGCGGTCGATGTTGTCGGCGGGCATGTTGGCCGCGCGCGCCTTCAGCACGGCCTGCCGCAGCCGCGGGTTCGCCCCGTCGTCGGAGCCTCCCAGACGCGCGGCGACCGTCACTTCCTTGATGAGCTTGGCGAAGAGCTTGCCGCGCTTCGCGTCCGCGGCGCCTTTCTTGTGGCGTATCGAGTGCCACTTGCTGTGTCCTGACATCCCCTGCCCGGAGCCAAGGCTACCAATCGGAGCCGATCGCGGTCAAATCGGACGGTGCTTGCGGACGATAGCCGAGCTACCGCCCCAATATCGTCGCCTCCGGCTCCGCTATTGGCCCATCCCCACCTTCCGCTACGGACTCCGTCGGATATGCCGCTGACGCGCCACATCCGACAGACTCCTAGCGGATCGCCGCCCAGCGGGTCGGCGGCCAGTAGTGGAACATCGCCTTGCCGAGCACCCGCCGGAGCGTCACCGGTCCGAAGTAGCGGCCGTCCCTCGACTCGTCCCGATTGTCGCCGAGCGGAAACACCGTGCCGGGCGGCACCACCCAGCCCCGCTCCCGGAGCTGCCACTGCCGGGCGGAATTGCGGTCGGTCGGGTCCATCTCCAACTTCGTGCGCAGCCGCCACTGGTCCCTGAACACCGGGTCCACCATCCCGTCGCGTCGCTTCCAGCGGTTCAGGTCGACGCGCTCCTGCTCGGTCAGGGGCAACCCCTCCTCCAGCCTGGTCTCTGCCGTCACGCCGGCCTGCAGGATGTCGTAGTCGATCAGGATCGGGCTGCGCCGCGTCGGGTAGTCGAGTCCGAACGCAGCCTGCAACGTCGCTTCGTCGCTCCATCCGTCGGCTCCCGGAAGCAGCACCTGCACCTCGCCCCGGCGCAGGCGGATGCGGTCCCCGCCCACGCCGACCGCGCGCTTGATGAGGATGTGAGGCTTGGCGTTGCCGTACTGGTCGCGGTCGATGTCGACCATCGACAGCGTCAGCATGTAGATGATGCGCTTCAAGATGTCCTTGAGCGGCCCGATCGGCTCGTAGGTGGGATTCTCGAAGATGACCACCTCGCCGCGCCCGGGGCGCCGGGGACCGGGAAGCTTGACCTGCCCCGGCACCAGCTCGGGCCCGTAGACGAGCTTGTTCACGAAGATGCGGTCGCTGATCTCCAGGGTCGGGCGCATCGACTGCGAGGGGATCTTGTAGGCCTGAAACAGGAACTGGTTGATGACCAGGACGATGAGCACCGCCGAGCCGATCGCGTCCAGCCAGTCGACTACGGGATTGCGGCGGCGATGACGCTCCCGGCGGCGCAGTTTCCTGCGGCGGCGGCCGGTAAGCAGCCGCTCGGTGCCGCGCTGCAGCGCCGCGCTCCATGTCTGCCACCCGGAGCCCACGCGTCCGGAGCGAGCCTGTGCAGCGGCCACGGCGGCGAGCCTACTTGCCGCCGGTGACGCGGGCAAGCCGCGTCCGGCGGCGTGCTTTGACACCTCGAGCGGCGCCGCTCCATCCTGAGTGCGCATTCCGCTCGATGGTGAACGTCACAAGAACCGCACGGTGGCCCATGAGGGCGGTTCCGTACCGCAGATTGCGCAACCCGGAGAGGCACCGCTCCCTGCCGGGCGTTCGGCCGGTGTCACGATGAAACGGGACCGGCGGCCGCCGGCCGCGCACGTCGCCGCGGCCGGGGACACGGATCTCGAACGCGCCTCCCAGGTCCGCCTGCGCCGGTTCCTGGGGATGTCGCCGGGCGCGTACCTCACCGGTATCTACGCGCTGATCCTGCTGCTGGCGCTGATCCTGCTGCTGGCGTATCCCGGACTGCGCGCTCCCGGCGGCCGTATCGCGGTCACCGCGACCCCGCCGAACGTGACCGTGTGGCTGGACGGCCGCTTCGTGGGCACCACGCCGCTGTCGGTGCACGCCGGTCCGGGGACGCACGACCTGGAGCTCACGCGCGCCGGCTTCGCCGCGGCACGGCTGCAGGTCGACGTGACGCCGCGAGTCATCGGCACGTTGATCGTTCGCAACCGCGCGTCCGCTCACGCCGACCTGGAGCTCGTGGACGCGGCCGGCGTGGCGCGTCGAAGCGTCGCGGAGTTCGGCGGCGCACCGCACGTGACCGGAATCATCGAGGATGCGGGACGCGCCCTGGCGCGAGCCGAGCCGTCCGCTCAATACGCGTTTCTGCGGGACGTCGTGCCGTTCGTGGACCGCCGTCAGGCGCTTGGCGCGCTGGTGCGCGCCGCGGCAACCGCCGCCGCCGGCGGCGGGCCGGTGACGCCACAGGCCGCTCGCGGCCTGTTCGACCGGTTGTTGCAACTGGATCGCGACTACACGGGCCTGCCGCTGTGGCTCGCCGCCGCCGTTCCGAGTGACCTCAGGCCGCGTGTGGCGGCGCAGCGCTGGTACCACGAGCGTGGTGAGCACTACCGGCGTGCCGTTGCCTCCCACCTCTCCCCCGATCCGGCGGCGTCGCAGGACGCCGTGACGATCGGCGGCATACGCTTCCGGCCGATCCCCGGCGGTACACTGCTGATGGGGGACGACGTGGATCGCCCCGTGCGCGCCGACGCCGCGCACGATCTTCAGCCGCACCTGCGCGCGGTCGCGCCGTTCCTGATGGCGGAGACCGAGATCACCAACCGCCAGTTCGCACGGTTCGTGGCCGACGTGCCGCGCTGGTCGCCGCAGGCTGCCTCCGGGCTGGTGAGAGAAGGGCTGGCCGAACCGACCTATCTGGCATCGTGGTCCGACGGAATTCCGGCGCCCGGAACCCTCGACCAACCGGTCACGCACGTGTCCCACCACGCTGCGGCCGCGTTCGCTGCCTGGCTCGCCGCGCGCGCTTCGTCGGATGGCGCCTGGCCGTACGGAGACATGATCGTGCGCCTGCCCACCGAAACCGAGTGGGAGTGGGCGGCGCGGGGAGGCCTGTCGGGCCAGCCCTATCCCAACGGCTCGGGCACGGGCGGCGCGCGCCTCGCGCGGACCCGGGTCGGTGGCACACAGGTCCACGGGCCCGGCCCCGCCCCGGTGTCCGAGCCGAACGGCTACGGACTTCGCGACCTGCTCGGCAATGTCTGGGAGTGGACGGCCACGTGGTACGCGCCGGCCTCCTATCTGCTGTGGACGGGGGACGATCCGGTGCAGCCGTTCGCCGGACAGCCGCGCGCCGGCGCGGAGCGGGTCGTACGCGGCGGCTCCTGGGCGAGCGAGCGTGACCTGATCCGCGTCTACTCGCGCGGAGCGCAGGAGCCTGCGTGGGCGACCCCGTACCTGGGGTTTCGGGTCGTCATCGCCCTGCCGGACGCGCCCGATGGCTGAGCAGGCCGGCCCGCGCACGCTGGCGACCAATCGGCGTGCATTGCACCGGTACCAACCTGTCGAGCGGCTGGAGGTGGGCGTGGTCCTTTCCGGCACCGAGGTCAAGTCGATGCGCGCCGGGCGGTTCGCCTTCGCGGACGCGCACGGGCGCGTGGAGAACGGCGAGCTGTGGCTGCATGGACTGCACATCTCGCACTACGAGCACGGCAACCGCTACAACCACGAGCCGGATCGTCCGCGCCGGCTGCTCGCCCACAAGAAGGAGATCATCGCTCTCCGCCGGCGCGTGTCCGAACGTGGATTGACCCTGGTCCCGCTGCGCTTCTACACTGTGCGTGGCTTGGTCAAGGTCGAGCTGGCCCTGTGCCGGGGCAAGCGCGACGTGGACAAGCGCCAAGACATACGGCGCCGGGACGACGAGCGCGAGGCGCAGCGTGCATTGAGAACGGGTGCGCCGCGAACTCGCCGGTGACGAAGCGGCGCACGACGGGGGTGAACAGCCTCCACGGGGGTGAACAGGGCTCGACTGGAAGAACGTCTCGCAGGTTGCAGGTGGAGAGCCATTCTCCTAAAACATGGCACCTTTTTTTAACTGCCAACAACAACCTGGCACTGGCTGCCTAAAGTAGCAGCCACGGGGTTTCGGGAGCGCAGCTCTGAGCGACCGCCACCCTGTTGCAAATCAGGGCTCACTTGACGGCAGGCCCGCGGGCCGTCGGGAACACTACAGCGGGATTGGATGGGACGCGGCCGCCGGCGGCCTCACGTCCACATCGACAATGAAGCGCCGGACAAACCTGTAGACGTCTGCGCGGTGCCTTTCAGGACGCGGGTTCGATTCCCGCCACCTCCAATCGGCATCCGTCGGCGGTAGGTGCCGCCTCAGGCATTCTGCCGCTCGCGGCTCGGAACCGCGGTCGTGCCCTCTCCCGCCGTGGGCCGGATCAGACGGATCACGCCCAGCACGCCGCCGATCAGGCCGGCCAGCGCGAACACCGCCGCGTAGTCGATGAACGGGATGCGTACCACCTCGGCGAGCCGTTCCCAGCCCAACGCGCCGTACACGGCCAGGACGCCCGCGACGTAGGCGGCCAGCACCAGCCCGCGCACCCAGCGTGGCCAGCGGAGCCCGTGCATCTGCGTGATCACGAAGATCCCGCCGAAGCCGAAGGCGAACATCGGCCACATGCCCTCGCCCTGCATGATCGCCACCAGCGTCCCGTGCGCCAGCACCGACACCTCCAGGAACAGCGTCCACCACCGGTTCACGTGCGCGCGGGTGAAGAACAGGCTGCCCTGCAGCAGCAGCAGGAACATGTACAGGAAGCCGATGAGGTGGCCGCTGGTGGCCTCCGTCGGGTGGTACCAGAGCGTGTAGACGGTGGCCCAGGCGAAGTAGTAGCCGTGGTAGCGCCGCGCCACGGAGATGACCCGCTTGGGGAAGCCGATCTTCTTCCCGAAGAACAGGCCGCGCCGCGGGTTCTCCATCAGCAGCACCCAGACCAGCATGAGCGCGACCGATCCCAGCGAGCTCCAGATGGAGACGTCCTGCGCCAGGCCGTCGTACCAGAGGTGCGTCTGCACCACGCGCAGGGCGATGAAGAAGCCGTTGACCCCCAGGGCCAAGCCGTTGGCCAGGCGCAGGGAACCGCTGTAGCGCGGCGTGCCGCGCCCGATCGTGCGCTGCGCGTAGAAAATCACGGCCCAGAACGCTACCTGGTGCAACAGGTAAAAGCCCCAGGCGGTCAACCTGCTGGCCAGCGTGGGATCGATGAGCTTCCAGTAGTACCACGACGGGCCTGCGTCCTCGGCGTGCGGGATCTCTGCCAGCCGGCCGGCGAGCAGCCAGATGACGGCCGTGTAGGCGACGCTGAACAGGACGCCCGCGGCCAACGCCCGGTACGCCGGAGCCGGTGTCGTCGTTCGGGCGGGATGACCTTCCTTGGCGTACACGGGCTCTACCGGGAATGTCGGCCGTTTCTCTGTCGCCGGCAACGTGTCTATCGACGTCCGCCGCCCAACGCACTCGCGGCGATGGTCGCCAGGATGCGGGCTGCCGACGGCCGGACCTTGCGCCGGTACACAACCAGCGGGTCCTCGCGGATGCGATCCGCGGTCCAGCGGTACATGTCGGAGGCGGTGCGGATCGCCACCCGCGGACGGCGCGGGATGAAGTGGAAGCCGGTATCGGCGGCACGCTGCCAGTCCAGGTAGCGGTCGATCTCGGCCCGCACGAAACGGCGGAATGCCGGCGCGTCGCGGTGCGCCTCTTCCGGGTCCAGGCTGCGCAGGCCGGCGGCGGCCAGCTCCGTGGCCGGCAGGTAGGTGCGGCCCAGCTCCAGGTCCTCGTCGATGTCGCGGATGAAGTTGATGTACTGCATCGCGCGTCCGAGCATCCGCGCCGGTGCGTACGCCTCCTCCGGCAGCTCCATGATGGCCGCCATCATCAGCCCGATCACCTCCGCGCTTCCGTACATGTAGGCCAGGGTGTCGTCGATGGTCGGGTAGTCGGTCTGAGTCAGGTCCTGCGCCATGGCGTCCAGGAACGCCCCCACCCACTCGTCACGGAATCGCTTGCGCGCCGCCAGCTCCACGAAGGCGTCGATGACGGGATCGCCGTCCGTGGTGCCGGCGTCCGCCGACGCGTAGCGCTCCCGGAAGCGGTCGAAGCCGGCGGCGTCCTGCCGGCCGGGCGGCAGGTCGACGAAGTTGTCGGCGGTGCGCACGAAGGCGTAGAGCGCGAACACGTCGTCGCGCAGCGCGGGCGGGAAGGCGACGCTGGAGAAGAAGTAGGTCCTGCTGCCGCGGCGGAAGATGCGGGTGAGGCGTCGGTCAGGCACCGGTCTGCCGTCCGGCTGCCGCCAGTATGCGATCGCGCGCGATGGTGGCGGCGATCAGCGTCATCGGCACGCCGATGCCGGGCGTCGTGTACTGGCCGGCGAAGAACAGGTTGCCCACCCTTCTGCTCTGCAGCGACGGCCGCAGGAAGGCCGTCTGCCGCAGCGTGTGCGCCAGTCCCAGGGCGGTGCCGCGGAAGGCGTTGAAGGTGGCGGTGAAGTCGCGCTGGGTGAACAGCCGGCACACGCGGATCGAGTCCTCGATCCCCTCCCCGATCGTCGTCTCCAGCGCGCGCATCATCAGCCGCCGGCAGCGCTCGCGCGCGTCGTCGTCGTCCCGTAGCCCGGCCGCCGCCGGCATCATCAGGAACAGGTTCTCGCTCCCTTCCGGCGCCACCGCGGGATCGGTCAGCGACGGCCGGCAGACGTACAGCGCCGGTCGCGCCGGCCACCCCGGCCGGTCGAAGATGCTCCGGAAATGCTCGTCCCACCCGTGCTGCAGCAGCAGGTTGTGATGAGCCAGCGCCGGCACACGCCTGTCCAAGCCGAGGTAGACGATACACGCCGACGGCGCCACCACGCGACGGGCCCAGTAGCGCGCCGAGTAGCTGCGTGCCCCCGCCGGGAGCAGCGCCTGCTCGACGTGGTGGTAGTCGGAGTTCGCCAGCACCACGTCGGCGGGGTAGCTGCCGGAGGCCGAGTCGACGGCGGTCGCCCGCCGCCCGGCGAGCCTGATGGCGGTGACCGGAGAGTCGAAGACGAACCGGGCTCCCTGGCGTTGCGCCAGGCGGTACAGGCCGCGCGCCACGCCGTTCATGCCGCCCTCCGGATACCACACGCCCAGGTTGAAGTCGGCGTGCGCCATCAGCGCGTACAGCGCCGGCGCGCGGCTCGGCGAGCAGCCCAGGAAGACCAGGTTGTAGGTCAACAGCTTGCGCAGCCGGTCGTCCCGGAACGCCCGCGCCACCAGCCGGTCCATGCGGCCGAACAGCCGCAGGCGTGTGCCGTGGAGCAGCAGCTCCCGGTCCAGGATATCCCTCACGCCGCGGTAGTCGCGGTACACGAAGCGCTCCATCGCCACCCGATACTGGTACTCGGCGCGCGCCAGGTAGGCGCGGAGCGCCTCGGCGGCGCCTGATTCGATAGATTCGAACAGCGCCAAGTTGCCCTCAAGGTCGGCGGACACGTCGGTGGGCGCCCCGTCGCCGAAGAACACGCGGTAGGCCGGATCCAGCCGCGTCAGGCCGTAATGCTCGGTCGGCACGCTGCCGAAGCGGGCGAAGAACCGCTCGAACACGTCGGGCAGCAGGTACCAGGACGGTCCCATGTCGAACGAGAAGCCGCCTTCGCGATGGAGCATGGCCCGGCCGCCGGGTTGCCCGTTGCGCTCCAGGACGGTCACGTCGAACCCGTCCCGGGCCAGCAGCGCCGCGGCCGCCAGCCCGCCGAAGCCCGCGCCGATCACCACCACCCGCTTGCTTATGACCACGGGTCCTCCGTCAGGGGCGGGCCCGGATCGCCGCCCAGGACGGTCGACGCGAAGCTCTCCTCCAGCAGACGAGCCTTCGTCGCCGCCAGCGACGAGGTGTCCCAGAGATTGACGAGCTCCTCGGGATCGTCCTCCAGGTCGTAGAGCTCGCCGACGCCGTGCGAGTGGTATACGACCAGCTTCCAGCGCGCGTCACGGAACATGGTGGCGACGCTCATCCGCCTCCCGTCGCCGCCGAGGCCCTGTGCGTCGTGGAACTCGGCTCGGACGAAGTCACGGTGCGGGCTTCCCTGCTCGCCTCCGGTCAGAAGCGGCAGCAGCGTACGGCCGGTGACGAGGCGGCCCGGAGCCAGCCCCACCGCGTCCAGGAGCGTGGGCACGATGTCGGTGAGCTCTACCAGGGCGTCGCTGCGCAGGCCGGCTTGCACTCGTCCGGGCCAGCGCCAGATGAGCGGCACGCGGACCAGGCCCTCGTAGAACCGGCACCCCTTGCGCACCAGGCCGTGGTCGCCCTGCATGTCGCCGTGATCGGACGTGAGCACGACAACGGTGTCGTCGCGCTGGCCCGATCGGTCGAGGGCGTCAAGCACCCGCCCGATCTGCGCGTCGGCCAGCTCGATCATCGCCAGGTAGGCGGCGCGCAGGCTGCGGATGCCGTCCTCGTCCGGATGCCGTGCCACGGTCTGGAACTCGACCCCTGTCAGTCCGGGCCGGGTGGCGAGGTCCGTCGGCCTGAACGGAGGATCGGGCAGCGCATCCGCGTCGAAACGCCGGTAGTACTCCCACGGCGGATCGTAGGGCGGATGGGGATCGAAGATGTTGAGGTTCATCAGCCACGGCCCGGCGTGCGGCCGGCGGATGAACTCGATCGCCGACTCGGCGCACCACGTGGAGTGGTGCAGCTCGACCGGCACATTGTCCGCCGTGGGCGCCGGCGGCAGAAACGGGGTGATTCCGTGCTTCCGGTCGGCCGCCCGGCCGAGCAGCGCCGAAGGGTCGTGCCCGTGCTCTCGCAGCCAGGCGTGATAGGAGCTGCCGTCCTCTGCCTTCCGGTCCGGCCGCGAACAGTAGCGGACGAAGCCGTATCCGTAGTCGTTCTCGGCGATGCCCCGCGGGTGCCCGGCAAGGTCCAGCTTGCCGACCAGGGCGCACTCGTACCCTGCCGCGGCCAGCCGGTGCGTTACCAGCGTCGGCTCGCCGGCATACGGCGCGGGGAAGTGCGCCGCGCGGTTGCGGCGCTGGCGAACGCGGCTGGGGTACATGCCGGTCATGAAGCTCGCGCGGCTGGGGGTGCAGATCGGACTCTGGCAGTAGGCGTGCGTGAACGCGGCCCCTTCCCGCACGAGGCGGTCCAGGCACGGAGTGTGAGCGTGGGCATACCCGAGCGCGCCCACCGTGTCGTGGCGCTGCTGGTCGGTCGTGATCCACAGGATGTTGGGACGGCCCTGTCCCGGCGAGGCTGGTGTGCCGCGCGGATATCGCTGGTCCGGCGACCGCCGAGTCTGCATGGTGCGGGCGGACTCCTTAGGGTTCCGTGGGGCCTCTGAGATCAGCCGTGCAAGCTGCCGCCGCCCGGAACCACGTAGCCGAGCAGGACGGTCACCAGATAGGCGCCGAGCAGCGCGAAGCCGAACGCCTTGCTGAACTGGCCCGTCCCGGTGCGGCTGATGCCGAACCGCAGCACCAGCACCACGAACAGCATCGACGGGAAGAACAGGTAGAAGAACTGCGGCGGCACGGCCAGTCCGCCCGTCGTCACCGCGGCGGCGGCGCCGCTCACGAACAGCACATTGAGCACGTCGGCGCCGAGCACGTTGCCGATGGCAAGCTCGCCGTGTCCTCTGCGCACGGCCGTGACCGCGGTCACCAGCTCCGGCAGCGACGTGCCGAACGCCACCAGCGTGGCGGCGATGATCGCGTCGGGAATCTGCAAGCGGGTCGCCAACTCCTCGACCGCCGTGATCAGCACGTTCGCGCCCACCACGACCATCACCACGCCCAGCGCGAGCAGCGCCAACGCGCCGAGCGGTGTTGGCGCCGCGGCGCCGTCCTCGTCCGCGGCATCTTCGGAAGCTTCGCCGGGTGCGGTGCGCGACCAGGAAATCGAGCGCCACAGGTACAGGCCGAGCAGCACCAGGAACAGGATGCCGACCGGCTGCGGAAGGCGGCCGCCGTCGGTGAACATGCCGCGCAGCGCCAGGTAGGGCACGCACACCAGCACCAGGAGCACCGCGCTCGAGACCTGGATCCAACTCTGGCGGCTTACCAGGCGCCGTTCGGTCGGCACGCGGCCGATCAGGATAGCCAGGCCCAGGATCAGGCCCGTGTCGGCGATGATCGACCCGACGGAGTTGCCGAGTGCCAGCCCCGGCGCTCCCTGCACGGCGGCCAGCACGCTGACCGCGGCCTCCGGCAACGTGGTGCCGACGCTGACCACGGTGGCTCCGATGAGCATCTTCGGAACGCCCAGGCGCCGCGACAGCGACACCGCCTGATCGACCAGGATGTCGGCGCCCTTCGCGAGCACCGCCAGCGATACGACGATGGCGACGAGCAGGCCGATGAGCGGAGCGTCGGCGGCGATCCCGGAAAGCAGGGCATCCAGGGTGTTCACTTCGGCGGGGTGCTGTGCGTTGATGGGCGTACCTTACTAGCAGCCGGCGTAGAAGGCGAAGCCACTGCCGCGAAACCACCGCGAATGTGGGTCAAGCATGCGGATCATCCCTGGCGGCGTCCTCAACAGTTTTTCTTGGTAACAGGGCATGTAGGGCCAAGGGAGGCCGCTGACGGCCCCCTCTTCGCCCTACCCTGGGGCCTCGTGCACGAGCCGGTGATCCGAGGGCAGCCTGTGGCTGATGGGAGCGGGCAGTGCGGTGTACCCTGACCGCGACGCTCGGAAAGGTTCGGAACATGGGTAGGCTGATCGGGGGATGCTGTCTGATCGCGGTGGGGCTGTTCGTGTTGCTCGGATTCACGCAGGCGGACGTGCAAGGCGGGTTGGCCACGGTCGTGGCGCTGCTGATCGGGGCGGGTCTGCCGGTGACGGGGGGAGCTTGGCTGATCGCCGGGCACCTTGGTGCCGGCGGGTTCTTCGGCGCCGGGCCGGTCCGCGGCGAGCGGCGGGAGGCGTTGCGGCGCGAGACGCTGGAGGCGGAGGTGCTGCGCCTGGCGGGGCGGCACGCAGGGCGGCTCACCGCCGTGGAGGTGGCCGGAGAGCTGGCGGTGTCCCCGGCGGCGGCGGAAGAGGCGCTGCATGCGCTCGCGCTGAGAAAGGTGGCGGATCTCCAGGTCACCGAGTCGGGCGTGCTGGTGTACGTGTTCCACGACGTTGCGCACGCGTCCGAAAAGGATCAGGCGAGGAGGCTGCTGGACCCATGAGCGAACCCCGCTGGCCCTGCCCGATCTGTCTCGGGGTCAAGATGGACAAGGTGCGCATCGACGGATCGGCCGCGCACGGAACGTCTGCCGGCCAGCCGCTCATCCTCGACCACTGCAGCCGCTGCGGCGGCATGTGGTTCGAGCTGGGCGAGGTCCAGCGCCTCCGCCGCCAGCGTCCCGAGGCGCTGCGTGCCCGCGTGCCTGTCCGCGACCGGAAGCACCGGCGCAGTGCCACTCCTGCCGCGCCTTCCTGGACCGCGACAGCCCTGTCTGCGGAGCATGCGGCGCGAAGACCCAACTGGCCTGTCCCGCCTGCGAGCGACCCATGCTGCAGGTGCCGCGCGCCGGCGTCACCCTCGACATCTGCACGAAGTGCAAGGGGGCGTGGTTCGACCACCACGAGCTGGAGGCGATCTGGCGGTTGGAGCGCAGCCGCGTTGCGGTCCGCAGTGACGGGCAGGGCGCCGACGTGGTCGCCGAAGCGCTACTCTGGACGGGCTCGGACTTGGCATTCCTCGGAGCGGTGGGCGCGGCACAGGTCGCGGGCGCCGCGGCCGAAACGGCTCCCGGGTTCCTGGAGGGGGTGGCCGAGGCGGCCGGCAACGTGTTCGAGTCCCTGGTGGAGATCGTGGCCGGCCTCTTCGAGTGAGGTCGGCCTTTCACGTGCGCAGGGGATGCGCACCGCAGCCTATAGCCCCTAGGGCTAACAATCCGGTGTTTCCATCCGTTTCTCATGGTACCAATAAGTAACGCACAAAAAACGATTTGACTCCGATCTGTCGTTGCTTGACGTTTCACTCAGTTTCGGGCGATTATCACCAAAAGGTGATTCCATGAGTGATAACGGAAGCGCACTAGAACAGGGAATCGAACCCCGATCCGAGGTACCGACGAAGCGACCGCAGAGGCTGTCGGCGTCGTTCGTGCGCACGGTGAAGCGACCGGGGCGGTACGGCGACGGGCACGGCGGTCACGGCTTGAGCCTGCTGGTGAAGCCGCGGGCGGTCGGTGGACTGGCGAAGAGCTGGTCGCAGCGGCTACGGGTCAACGGAGCGCCGTGCAACGTGGGGCTGGGGCCCTACCCCATCGTCACCTTGGCCGAGGCGCGCGCCAAGGCGCTTGAGAACGCACGCGACGTGTACCAGGGGCGCGACCCGCGGGAGCGGGCGCGGATGCCGACCTTCGAGCAGGCGGCGAAGGCTGTGCACGGGCTCCATGCAACCTCCTGGCGGAATCCGGCGACAGCTTCAATCTGGTGGTCGAGCATGGAGCGGTTTGTGTTCCCGCGGGTCGGTGACAAACCCATCAGCTCCATCACCAGCGGAGACGTTCTCTCCGTGCTGGTGCCGATCTGGTCTACCAAGCGAGAGACGGCACGGCGGTTGCGGCAGCGGATCGGCGTTGTGATGAAGTGGGCGGTCGCCAAGGGCTACCGGATCGACAACCCGGCAGGCGATGCCGTCTCGCAGGCTCTGCCGAAGAACGGCACGACTCCAGCACGCCACCATCGGGCGCTCCCTCATGCCGACGTGGCCGCGGCCGTCGCCAAGGTTCGAGCGTCCGGGGCATGGCCGGCCACCAAGCTGCTGTTGGAGTTCATCGTCCTGACGGCCGTGCGATCCGGTGAGGCGCGGCTTGCTCGATGGTCTGAGATCGACCTACCCGGCCGCGTCTGGTCGGTGCCAGCGGAGCGCATGAAGTCCGGGAAGGTGCATCGTGTTCCGCTCTCCCGGCAAGCGGTGGCGGTGCTCGAAGCTGCGCGGGCGCTATCGGGCGGCGGCGCCGATGAGCTGGTGTTTCCATCCATGACCGGCAAGGAGCTGTCCAACATGACGACTTCCAAGCTCTTGAAGGAGACCGGCATCGACGCCACGACCCACGGCTTTAGGACCAGCTTTCGCTCGTGGGCCGCGGAGCAGGGCGTTGACCGCGAGGTGGCCGAGCAGGCGCTCGCTCACGTTGTCGCGGGAGTCGAGGGTGCCTATCAGAGGTCGGATCTATTCGAGCGGCGCCGTGAGCTGATGGTGGCCTGGGGGCAATACGTTCGCCCTACAGGTGTATAGCGGGCACGTATGGCAGGTGGTGGGCTACGCTTGCTAAGAAAAGGCGCCCCGGAGGAGAGATGGCCGAGTGGTAAGGCGCTGGACTGATACTCCAAGGCCTGGGCACCAACACTGCCCGACGTGGGTTCGATTCCCACTCTCTCCGCACCGCGCCTACCGCGATGCAAGTGTCTACACCCAGTAGACACCACCCCTCCTCGGGTGGGGCATTGCGACTTTCCCAGAGACTATGGCGAAAAGTCGGCCTAGGGCAACACCCCGGTCTTGACGCACAATCGGGTCGTTTGACAACAATCGACACAGATAGTATTCTTTGCGCACTATGGCTGAACGAAGGCAACCGCGCGTGGACGCGGGCGTTCTGGAGCAGACCAAGGCCGCCCACCAGCGGCTGATCGAGGAGTACTGTCGGAAGACCGGGGCGACACCCGGTCCGGGGTACTCGGACAAGTTCTACGTCGAGTGGGCGCTGCGGACCCTCGCAGACCACTTCGAGAGCGAGCTGGAGCAGGTGCGGCAGATGCCGGCGACGAAGCTCCGCAACCAACTCAACCAAGCGCAGACGGCGATTGATCCGTAGGCGCTGCGATGGCTGACCCGCTTCCGCAGATCCTGCGGATGCCGTCGGTGCTGAAGCTGACGGGACTATCCCGCGTGACAATCTGGCGGCTGACGAAGGCCGGCACCTTCCCGGCGCCGGTTCGGCTCTCGAAGCGTGCCGTCGGGTGGAGATCCACCGACGTTGAGGCGTGGGTCCGATCCAGGCCGGCGGCGTAGGAGGGCACGAGTAGGCAACCTGCAAGGTGAGGGCCGGCGGATTCATCAGGGCGCCCGTGCCGCCGTTCCTCATTCGACACGAAGCCGCAACCACGGGCGACCCGGTGGGGACACCGCCAGGCGGCGAGGCCAAGCGAAAGGACAGGGCCGGCGGGGCTCGGCAACGTGAAGCCGGGGCGTCTTTGATCGACGCGCTGTCCGACCTGTCGGGACGTGTTCACGAGGGGAGTCACCGAGAGGGCGCATGGCGACGGGGCGGCTCCGGCGGGAACCGCAACCGCGAGCGCGTAGCACCCTGGGGATGGGCCAGCTATGCGCTTCGCTCAGGGGCTCACCAGCGGGAACGCTGGTATAGGAGAGGAAGCACACACCATGGAAGCCAAGGAAAACAGACTGGCGACGCGCAAGGATGAGCGGCTGCGTCAGATCGGCGCGAAGGTCGATTGCCGGATCGACGGATTCAAGCGCCACGCTCGTATGGGCGCGGTCAACTTGTGGGAGGCCGGCAGGCTGCTGAACGAGGCGAAGGCGCTTGCTGGACACGGGCGGTGGCTGCCGTGGCTTCAGGAACGCGGCATCGAGACGCGGCAGGCGCAGTACATGATGCGTGCGGCGCGGGAGCTGTCCCGTGAAGAGGTCGAACTTGCAGGCAGCATCCGCGGCGCGTGGTCAGCGCGGCGGCAGGGGCAGATACGAAACGTTTCGTATTTGCCCGAGGCCGACGGCGAGGACGTGGCGGACGACGCGGTGCCCTACCGTGACGCGGAGTGGCGGGAACGGTTCCGCGCCTACTTGGCTGAGAGTGGCGGAAAGGTGGCGCTCGCATGGGATGACGGCGCGTTCGCGCAGTGGTGGCTTGAAGGAGCTGGCGTGCGCGCCATGACGGACGAGGAGTTCGTCGCCGCCGCGATGCGCACCTTCTCCTGGGGTACAGAGGATGTCGGCCCGGACGGCATCTCGGACGCCGGCGCTCGACGCTTCGAGGCGTGGCTGGATGTGGCAGACTCCTGACTTGGCGAGGAGGCAAACGAGTGACTGAACGTGGACGGAACGCTACGGACGCTGGGAAGCGCCTTGTTTTGAGGTGGTCCCGGAAAACTGGACAGGTGGTTAAGGTGTAACCCTGGCCAGGAGGAGGGCCAACGAGATGGCGACGAAACGGCGCCGGTTCACAGCGAAGTTCAAAGCACAGGTGGCGGTGGAGGCGCTGCGCGGCGACCGCCCGATCCAGGCGATCGCTGCCAAGCACGAGGTGCACCCGAACCAGGTCTCAGGCTGGAAGCGCCAAGCGCTGGAGGGTCTGCAGGAGGTGTTCGCCGGGGGCGCCAGCGCCCGGCACGCCGATCAGGAGACGGTCATCCATGACCTGCACGCGAAGATCGGCGAGTTGACCGTGGAGCGCGATTTTTTGTCACGCGGGCTCGGGCGCTGAGCGTGCAGCAACGGCGGGAGATGACCGAACGCGACCACCGGACCCTGAGCCTGAGTGCTCAGTGCCGGCTGCTGGCTCTGAACCGCTCGACGCTGTACTACCAGCCGAGCGGACCCAGCGCCGAGACGCTGGGGCTGATGCGCCGCATCGACGAGCTGTATCTGAGCTACCCGTTCTACGGTAGCCGCCAGATGGCGCGCCACCTGGGGCGCGAGGGAGTGACGGTTGGTCGGCACCGGGTGCGGCGGCTGATGCGGCTGCTGGGCCTGGAGGCGATCTACCGCAAGCCGCGGACCACCGTGGCGAACCCCGAGCACCGCGTCTATCCGTATCTGCTGCGAGGTGTTGCGATCGAGCGGGCGAACCACGCGTGGTGCGCCGACATCACCTACATCCCGGTGCAGGGCGGGTTCCTGTACCTGGTGGCGGTCATGGACTGGGCCACGCGGCGGGTGCTGGCGTGGCGGCTGAGCAACACCATGGACACCGAGTTCTGCCTGGAGGCGTTGAGCGAGGCGCTGGAGCGCTACGGGACGCCGCAGATCTTCAACACCGATCAGGGCAGCCAGTTCACCAGCGTCGCGTTCACCGCAGCGTTGCAGGACGCCGGCATCCGGTGTTCGATGGACGGCCGCGGCCGGTGTCTGGACAACGCGTTCATCGAGCGGCTGTGGCGATCGCTGAAGTACGAGGCGGTGTACCTGCGCGAGCTGGCCGACGGCTTCGCGGCGCAGCGGGTCATAGATGATTGGATGGAGTACTACAACCCATCTTGATAGCGCACATCTCTCTATATTGTTTCCTCAAATAGACTTCTCTGACTCGTCTCCGGTACCGCGGGGTGCAGACGGTGAGCACGGGCAGACCTCGCGATCTCTTGACCGCTGGTCCCCTCGAGATCCTCGCGGCTGAACAGCCATGGCCCGTCGCTCAACGGATGAAGGGCGTCGATTCTCCCTTGTTCGGCCGCGATGCGCAGGGTGCGCGGCGCAACGCCTGCCAACGCCGCCGCGTTGCGAAGGTTGAGCCAAGGCTCGTTGCCGGATTCGTCAGGACGGAACACCGGGATCTTGTACGTCGAGCGCAAGGCGGTCACCCGTGCACGGGTCCACCGGTTTCCGTTACCGGTCGTCAGACCATTGCGGTTCAGGAACCCGGCGATGACGTCATCTTTTGCGATCAGGGCAAGGGTACGTACTGCTTCGACCGTATCGTTCGGGGCGGTGTTACGCTGTCCGCGCCGACGCTTGGGCAGGCGATGCTCGGTATGGGCGCCACCAGCCCAGTGCAGTACCAGAACGATCTCGGCGGTATCGTCATCGATGTCCCCAACGGCTTCTTCGAGGACCGTGCGCACGATCCGCTTCTTCAGTCGAACGTCGGTGCTCGGCGCCGCCCACACCGTGGCCAAGTCGGCAGCCAATGTGGTGAATGAGACCGCCTCGACATCGGTCGATGGCGGCGCGACCGCATCGTGGTGCGCGATCCGCTTCTCGATGTCCGTGACTCGGACCAGGGCGTTGTTCCAGCGGGATTCCAGCTCGCCAGTCACCAGTCGGTTCTCCGGATCCGCGGCATCGTACTGGCGAAATGCCCGTTCGGCCGCATAGCGCGCTGCTTCGAGGTCGCGCATCATGTGTTCGAGCGCTTGGTCCCGCCGGGCGATCGTCTGTTCCTCGGCGGCCAGGGCCGCTTCAACAGCGGCCGGCTGGATCGCGGCCAGCACCGCTGCCTCGACGGTGTCATCCACGCGCAGGCCGCCGAAGCCGATGCAGTTCGGTTCGCCGTAATCCAGCCGGCCGCGGACACAGCTATAGCGGGGAATGTTGCCGTGCTTGCCCGTGTACTGGACGGTCATCTTGCGTCCGCAGCGCCGGCAGCGCAGCAACCCGGACAGCAACGCCGCCCCATGCTTGGGAGCACCGCGCGTACCGGCAGACGGGATGTTGTCGCTCACCATCATACGGATCGCTTCGGCACGCTCCCACTCCACGTAGCCCTCATGCGTGCCGGGCTTCAGAGCCAGCCATTCGTCACGGGTCTTGCGCCGCGTGCCCACTGTCGCACCAGCGCCATCATAGCGCACGGTCACACCGGTCTTGCCGTAGGCGTAGGCTCCGCCATAGGCAGGGTTGGCGATGACCTTATAGATCGTGGAATAGCGTGGGCGCTTCCAGACGATCTCGCCGTTGTCCTGCCGGGTTGGCAGGTCGAGTCGGTGCTCCAGGAACCAGAGCAGCGCTTGGCGCACACTGCCCAGCTCGGCCACCTTGTCGATGATGAGGCGAATTGCCTCCTGCACTCGCCGATCGGGGTCCTTCTCCAATCGGTCACCGACCTTGACGAATCCGACCGGGGCGGCCACCACGAGCTCGCCGCGCTTTGCTTTCGCATGGCGGGCTGCAAGCGAACGCTGGCGCAGCAGATCGAGCTCGTACTCGTTGAGACTACCCTTGAGGCCAAGCAGCAACCGGTCGTTGCCCAGCCGGGGCGCATAGACGGCCTCCTGATCGATGAGCAGCGTGTCGACGACCCGGCACATCTCTACCAACTGTTGCCAGTCACGGCTGTTGCGGGCGAAGCGCGAAACCTCTCGTGCGGCGACCGCCCCCACGTGGCCCAGGCACACTTCGGCGACCATGCGCTCGAAGCCGGCACGCGCCGTGCCGTCGGCCGCGGAGCGGCCCAGATCCTCGTCGATCACCTCGATGTCAGACCAGCCAAGCCGTGTGAGGCGCTCGCGCATGGCGTATTGCAGCGCTTGGCTCTCCCGATTGTGCGTCACCTGATACGCCGACGATTGACGTACGTACAGGACCGCTTTACGTGCCCGGTGTTGGGCACCAACCTTCTCAGCGGTCATCCGTGTCCCTCTCCGCGCCGGGCGTCTCGCTGCGCGCGTGCGCGATCAGGACACGCGCGAGAAGACCGACCACCCGCTGGCGGGTCCGCTCCGCAAGGTGGTCCCAGATCGGTGGACTCGGCGCAAACAGATCGAGCGTACGGTTCGGTTGAATTCGGCGACGGTTGGCGTCCATGGTGGCCTCCTGATTTCTCACCAGCAGAGGGTACCGCCGCAGAATCAGGCACCTCGTCGCCGCCCCGCGACGGGGAAACCTCGGCGAGCAACGTGCGTAGCGCCTGCAAAGCGTCCACGCTCGTTACCGGTTCGGTGCGACGGCGCATGTGCCGGCAACACGCCGCGTCCAGCATCCATTTCGGTATCTCCAGCGTACGCACCGCAGGCTCGCCGTCCACCATCGTGCACCGCGCTATCGCGCCCGTCGGCCGTCGAATCACGTTATGGACTCGGACCAACCTCCCAGCCCACGGATGCCAAGCGTAGGCAACCTCGTGCTCCTCGGGACCGGTAACGTGAGCGTTGTGTCGTTGAGTTGTACAACGAGGTCCGCCCGCACTCGGCGCTGGGCGGCCGCACGCCGGGCGAAGCGTATCGAGACGGCGAACCAGAATTCGAAAAGGAGGTGGCATAGCCGACATGGACATCAGGTGGCGCCAGCGGGCTGAGCGGGTATCCGAGGACGGTGTGGTGCACGAGCCGTGGAATATATGCACATTATCCACAGGCTCGTTCACCCCCTCCCCCGCACCCCCACCCCCTTATACCGCCGCCTGTTTCTCACGAAGGAGGGGTAGGTTGACAACCAACGGGTTACACCTTAGCCTACCCCTTGAGCTGTCCAACCGACCGGGACCACCTCATTTGGCAGGAACAACCTGATCGCAACAGACTTTGAGGACATCTCGGCCGCAAGCGTGGAGCGCAAGTTCGAGCAGGACAGCGCAGGCCTTCGTATTGAGTTCACCGTGAGCAACGACGCCCTCGGGAAGATCATGGCATCGCAGACGATCGCGGACGCCATCAAGGAACTGCGCGACTGACGATCAAGGGTCTCCTGACCCCTGGGGACCCCTGCCGCCAGCGCCGGGCGCCGAGGGGTTCATCGCGGGGTGAGCTTCGGCGCTGCGGGGGCGTAAGACCCTGTTAGACTCTCTAACGTGCCCCGACTGGAGACGAAAGCACCCTTCGACAAGCGCGCCTATCAGCGTGAGTACATGCGGCGGCGCCGTGCAAAATCGCGGGCTGACGCACGGCACAGTCATCAGGAAACCCTCTCGCGACAGCGTGAGGTTGAAGGCGATGATCCGGTAGATAAGCTCGTCGCCTGGGCGCGGGCAAAGCTGGTAGTTCCTGCTGGTCACCCGCTCGCCGGGCAGCCGATGGAGATCCCGGAGTACGGGGCGGACTTCCTGCGTGATGCGCTTCGGCACCGCGAAAGCCTCCTGTGCCTGGGCCGCAAGAACGCGAAGAGCGCCGTCTGCGCGATCTATCTCCTGGGCCGGATGGTGGGCCCGCTGTTCTCTCCCGGATGGAGAGGTGCGGTGTGCTCCGTGAACAAGGAGAAGGCCGGCGAGCTGAAGCGGCAGATGCAGGAGATCGCGGAGGCGTCGAACCTGGAGGGGTTGCGCTTCCTGCGCTCACCGGCTCCGGGGCGGGTGGAGGCGCCGGACTGCACGCTCGACGTGCTATCCGCGGATGCCAGCTCGGGCCATGCGTCCGGCTTCGATGACGTGGTGGTGGACGAAACCGGGCTCCTCCAGGAACGCGATCGCGCCCTGATCAACGGGCTGAGGTCTTCCGTGTCGGCGCGCGACGGCCGGGTGATTCACTTGTCGATCTTCGGGTCCGGGCCTTTCGTGCCCGAGTTGATCGAGGCGGCTGACGATCCGGGGGTGGCGGTGCATCTGTATCAGGCGGACGAGAGCTCCGACCTGGAGGACCCGGCCGCGTGGCACGCGGCGAACCCCGGCTTGGGCACGATCAAGAGCAGGTCGTACATGCAGGACCGGGCGCGGCTCGCAGCTCGCAATCCTGCGGACGCGGCCGACTTCATGGCGCACGACCTGAATCGGCCCGGCGAGCCGTCGCGGGAGATGATCTGCACAGTGGCGGACTGGCAACGGGTGGCCGCGGCCGACCTGGATGAGCCGGAGCGGCGCGGGCCGGTGGTGGTCGGGCTCGATGCCGGCGGCTCCACGTCGATGACAGCCGCGGTGTGCATCTGGCCGCGGATCGGGCGGTTCGAGGCGCGCGGCGCCTTCCCGGACACCTCGGATCTCCCCGAACGTGGCCGGCTGGACGGCGTGGGGCGCCGCTATGGGCAGCTTCACGCCCTGGGTGAGGTACGGCACCTACCCCGGCCGCTCAACGCCCGTGGTGAGCTTCCTGCGCGACTTGGCGGACGACCTGCAGGGAGAGACGGTGATAGCCCTGGGTGCCGACCGGTTCCGCCAGGCCGAGGAGCAGGACGCCATGAGCGACGCCCTGCTCCGCTGGCCGCTGGTTTGGCGTGGGCAGGGCGCGAGCGCCACGGCGGACGGATCCGCCGACGTGCGAGCCTTTCAGCGGGCAGTCGCCGATCGGTGGATCATCGTGGTGCAGGGTCGGGCGCTGATGGCGCACGCAATCAGTGAGAGTTCGATCCGGCGTGACGGCTCCGGCAACCCGGCCCTGGAGAAAGGCCGACAGCGGGGGCGGATCGACCCGTTGAGCGCTGGAGTGATCGCGGCCGGGCTCGCGGAGCGGTACCGAGCGAAGATGAAGCGGCAGCCGCGGAAGGTCCGGTATGCGATCGCGTGAGCTGCGCGAGCCTCGGCAGACGAGGCGGTGGCGCGCGCTTCGCCGACGTGTTCTTGACCGTGATGCCTGGACCTGCCGGCGGTGCGGACGTCCGGGACGCATGGAGGTTCACCACAAAGTGCCGATCGGGCGCGGGGGCGAGCCGTTCGACCAGAACAACCTCGAAGCCGTGTGCCGGACCTGCCACATCGACTTGCACCGGCCGCCGGTGACCGCCGAGCAGCAGGAGTGGCGTGACTTGGCGGAGGAATTGATCTTTACAAGTAAATGATAACCTGATAACGAATTGCGTATTGTCGGAGCTGGCCGGTTGCGGTATCGTGACCGCAAGGAGAGCGCACAGTGACGACCACTCAACGCCTACAGCTCCGGCTCTCGGAGATCCGACAGAAGCTCAACGAGCTGTCGGCCAAAGACGAATTGACCGACGGCGAACAGGACGAGATGCGGAGCCTGACCGCGGAATATCCGAAGCTCGAAGAGCGGCACCGGGCGGCCCTGGTGGCCGAAGATGCCGATGAGCAGCGCGCCGCGGAAGACACCGGCGACCAGATGGACACCGAGCAGCGGGAACGGATCGATCTGCGCAGCAAGGCTCAGTTGACCGGCTACCTGGAGCGCTTCCTCCGCGGCAAGCGCACCGACGGCGCGGAGGCCGAGCTGCAGGCCGCGGCGGGCGTGTCCGACGCCGGCATCCCCATCGAGCTGTGGGACGTGCCGACCGAGCAGCGCAACGTCGAGGAACGTGCCATCACCCCGGCGCCGGGGACCGTGGGCGTCAATCTCGATCCCATCCGGCCCGCGGTGTTCGCGAACAGCATCGCGCCCCGGCTCGGCATCGACATGCCGCGGGTGGCGAGCGGCACCTACGCCACGGGCACCATCAGCACGTCGCAGACCGCGGCGGCCAAGGCGAAGTCGGCCGCCATCGACGCGACGGCGGGCGCAATCACCGTCGCCACGGCGACCCCGAAGCGCGTGTCGGCGCGGCTGGAGTTGACGCTTGAGGACGTCGCGGCCGTGGGACAAGCGAACTTCGAGAGCATGCTCCGGCAGAACCTCTCGCTCGCACTGTCCGACGCGCTGGATGCGCAGGCGATCAACGGCGACGGCAACGCGCCGAACCTGACCGGCATCTTCCAGCGGCTCACCGATCCGTCGGCACCGGCCGCGGGTGTGGCCGACTTCGACGCCTTCGTGGAGCTGTTCACCGCCGGCATCGACGGGCTGTGGGCCAACACCGACAAGGACGTGGCGATCGTCGCGGGCGTGGAGACCTACCGGTTGAGCGCGCGCACCTTCCGGGACGAGACTGGGCAAGACTTGGGCGACATCGCGTTCTCCGACTACGCGATGGAGCGCTACGGCGGCTGGTGGACGGACAAGCGGATGCCCGCGAAGGCGAGCCACGTGCAGCAGGCCATCCTCTACCGCAAGGGCCGGTCGATGGCTGGCGGCTCGCGGGGCATGCGCACGGCCGTGTGCCCGCACTGGGGCGAGGTCGGCATCGACGACGTGTACACCGGGAGCGCGAAGGCCGAACGCTACTTCACGCTCCATGTGCTCCTGGGCGACGTGATCCTGGTGCAACCGGATGCCTACGCGCAGGTGGCGGTCCGCGTATCGACGTGACGCAAGCTGTCGCGCTGACCGGGACGTGGCAGCGGGTGACCCTGATCGCCGACGTTGCCTACTCGCTGCAAGCGGAGTATCCGCTGCCGGCGGTGCTCTTGAGGCTGGCCGCGGACGAGCCCGCGGCAGACGAGCGGGCGGTGTTCCGACTGGGGCTCAGAGAGACCGCCACGGTGAAGGTGAGTGCGAGTGAAGCGCTCTGGGCGCGGATCATCCCGGCGCCGGGCGCCAGCGGCTCGGAGAACCTGCTTGTCTACGATGAGTGCCCGTGAGCACCGGCGCGCGGAGGTGCGCGCTGCGGGCAGGCGGCTGATCGGGACGCCGATGGTGTACGGCGCCGAGGCGCAGATCCTTATGCCGGACGGCCGCCCGGTGACCGAGCGCTTCGCCTCGTTCGCGTTCGCGGAGTACTTGGGCAGCGGCGCGGAGACTCGGCTCAACCTGATGCACGACGGCGAGCTCGTGGTCGCCAGCACGCAGCCCGGAGACCGCGGGCTCCTGGAGCTCCGCGACTCCCCGGACAATCTCTCGATGATCGCCACGCTGCCGACCGGCGACGTGTATGATCAAGTGCTCAATCTGGTTCAGGACGGCGATGCGGCAGAGCTGAGCGTCGAGTTTCGTGCACAGGACGAACAGCTCCTTGGCGACCGTCGCACCGTCCGCAAGGCGACGCTGCCGGCGATCGGGGTGGTCGACAGCGGCGCGTACCCGCAATCGGTCGAGGTGCGCGCGCGCGGGCGTGGGCTCGCCGGCCGCTTCGAGTACGGCCGTGACCGCGTGACCCGTGACCGTGGGCGCCGACGGAAAGTGCGTGTGAACGCGGGCGCGTTCTCCTGGCAGATGGAACGGTGGCAGAAGCTGCAGGAGGAGCTGGGCAAGACGATCGCGGAGGCGATCGAGGAAGGGCTGAGCGACGCGCAGGAGCGGGCGATCCGTGAGACGCGCGAAGTCAACCTCCTCGCCGGCCGCTCCTATGACCGGCCGCTGGCGAGCCTCCATGCCGGCACGCTCCTCCTGAACGACGGCCCGGAGGCGCTGGAGTTCGAGGTCGAGGAGCTGCCGGCGACTCAGTACGCCGACGACCTGCTGGAGGTGATCGACTCCGGCGCGGCCGACGTCGGCGTGGACCTGTTGTACTCGATCCCGCCGGAGGACGTGGTGCCGGACGCGGTGAGCATCGAGCCGGACGCGGAGAACCCGGAGGTGGAGGTGGAGGTGGTGAATCAGGCCGTGCTCAACGCGATAGCGGTGGTGAACCGGGCGCCGCGCGGCAACCCCGGCAAGGTCGAGCGGCGTAGGCTCGCCACCCCGGAGCGGAGGCTGCGCGTATGGCTGTGACAGTGGGCGGCGCCTCTCGCCTGAGCGGCAAGGCCGGGACTCCAGGCCGCGGCGTGACGATCACCGAGCAGGAAGTGGTCGACGTGGTGGGTGTCCACGGCAGCGCTGGCCGCGAGCTGCTGGCGCTGATCTTCCCGGTGGCGGTGGCGACCGTCGAGCGGTACGCCCCGGCGGCACCGAGCGACGTGGCGAACCTGGCCGTCGTGCGGATGGTCGGCCATGAAGACCTGAGCTTCCCTCAATCGACATTGATGAAGTTCGACAAGCAGGCGGACCGGTCCTCGATCTGGGATCCCGAGCGGGCCGCGGCATCGTTCAGGTACTCCGGCGCCATGGGGCGCTGCTGAGTCCGTTCAAGCGGAGGCGGGCACGATGAGGTTGTGGCCGTTCCGGGGCCGCGTAGAGAAGCGCACGGCCGGTGGCTTCTCCGACGCCATCCTGCAGACGCTCATGGCGCAAGCCGAAGGTGGTGCGGCCGTCGCGGATGCCAGCGCTAACCGCGGCGCTGGAGGCTGCGAGCGGCATGTACGCACGGGCGTTCGCGGTCGCGGAGGTCGAGCCGAAGAACACCATCACGGCGGCGCTCACCCCGGCGATCCTGTCCCTGATGGCGCGCGACCTGATCCGCCGCGGCGAGTTCGTCCACGAGATCATGGTCGACCAGGACGTGATGCTCATCCCGTGCGGCTCGTGGACCGTCTACGGCGGACCGGACCCGCGGACGTGGCGGTACCGGATCGTCACCTACGGCGCCAGCACGACGAAGACCAGGGCGTCGGTGCCGGCGGCGGGTGTCGTGCATGGCCGCTACGCCATCGCGCCGATCAGGCCGTGGGCTGGAAGTCGGGCCGCTCGGATGGGCTGCGCTCACCGGCCGCCTGCACGGTGCCATCGAGAATGCTCTTGCAGACGAGAGCGGCGGGCCGGTCGGCCACGTGGTCCCGGTTCCGCAAGGGCCCGACGACACCCCTGACACCGATGACCCGGACGGCGATGACGACTTCCTGGGCGCGCTGCGGAAGGACGTACAGGGGCTGAAGGGCAAGACCGTGCTGGTAGAGACCGCGGCGGCAGGATGGGGCGACGGCAAGCAGGCGGCGCCTACGTCTGACTGGAGGCCGCAGCGGATCGGAGCGCATCCGCCGGAGTCCTTGCCAACCCTGCGGACCGACTCCGCCCAAGCGGTGTTGGCCGCGTGTGGCGTGCCGGCGGAGCTGGCAGCGCACGGCGACGCGGCAGGCCAGCGCGAGAGCTGGCGGCGCTTCCTCCACGGATCCGTTCAGCCCTTGGCGGACCTGCTGCTGCCGGAACTGCGGCGGAAGCTCGAAGTCCCGGACTTGGCGCTCTCGTTCGAACGGCTGTTCGCGTCTGACATCAGCGGGCGAGCACGTGCGTTCGGCTCTCTCGTGCAAGGCGGCATGGATGCCGACCGGGCGGCGGCGCTGGCAGGGCTCGCATGACCCGGCACAACGTCAAGTTTGGCGAAGAGGTCGCGGATATCCAGCCGAACCGCGGGCGCAAGATGACCGACGCAGAGTTCGAGGAGCTGGACCGGCTGGACGCGCGTGGCTTCGGGTTCTTCCTCAAGACGGCCGCGGTTCGGCAGGCGGCTCATGCCGCTGCTGCGGCGGCCGTCGCGGAGATCACCGACCGGCGCGGCGACCAGGCGGAGCTGCGCGACTACATGAGGCGCAAGCGCCAACGGGCGCGCTCGAACAGATGAACCTATGAGCCCGCGCGGGGTCATGGCGGAGGCGATGTGCTTCCCCTCCCAAGTCATGGACTCCGCCCCGCGCGGGCTTTTTCTTTGCCCTGACAGCAACCGAAAGTGATAACAAGCGCGATAACCGCATCCGGTCGCAACTCCATAAATCTTTTCTGATTATAGAGTTGCGGCCGATCTCGGCATAGCCCCTAGGGGAATCGAACCCCTCTTTCGAGAATGAGAGTCTCGCGTCCTAGCCGATAGACGAAGGGGCCGCAGTCTCTGGACGCAGTATGGGCAACCGGGCCGAAAAGATCAAATCGCCGGAACGCGCTCACCGCGTAGTGGTCCGGCCGACGCCCGGCCTGTAGGTTATCGGCATGGAGACATACGAGCGTTCTACCACGCTCCCCCACTCCGCCGAGCGCGTCTTCGCCTGGCACGAGCGCCCGGGCGCGCTGGATCGCATGCTGCCGCCGGGCGAGCGGGTCGAGACGCTCGAGCGCACGGGGACGATCCGGGACGGCGACCGCGTCACCTTGCGCCTGCGCGTCGGCCCGATCAGTGCGTGCTGGACGCTGCAGCACGAGGGCTACCGGCCCGGCGTGGCGTTCGAGGATCGGCAGCTCGCTGGTCCCGGGCGCTCGTGGCATCACCGCCACCTGTTCCGCGCCACCGGGGAGTCGGTCTGTGAGCTGACCGACCGGATCGAGTACGAGCCGGGCGGACTCTCGGCGCTTCCGGGTCGCGCGTGGTGGGGGAAGAGACTGGAGCGCATCTTCCGATTCCGCCACGAACGGCTCCGCCGCGACCTGGAACGACACGCAGCCGGGCCGGCAGGGCCGCTGCGCGTGCTGATCACGGGCGCGTCCGGGTTGATCGGCGGCGCGCTCACGCCGTTTCTGCAGACCGGCGGCCACGAGGTGGTCCGGCTGGTGCGGCGTCCGCCGGCGGTGCCTGACGAGATCGCCTGGGACCCGGCGGCCGGCCGGATCGATGCGGGGGCGCTGGAAGGCTTCGACGCGGTGATCCACCTCACGGGCGAAAGCATCGGCGCCGGGCGCTGGACCGCCGCGCGGAGAAGGAGCATACGCTCGAGCCGCGTCGATTCGACCGGGCTGCTCTGCAAGGCGCTCGCAGGGCTCGAACGGCCACCGGCGGTGCTGGTGTCGGCCTCGGCCGTCGGCTACTACGGCGACGTGGACGGCACGGTCGACGAGTCCGCGTCGGCCGGCGACGGCTTCCTGGCCGAGGTGACGGCCGCCTGGGAGCGGGCAGCCGATCCGGCGCGGGCGGCGGGCATCCGCGTCGCGCACGCCCGCCTTGGTCCGGTGCTCAGCCCCAGGGCCGGGATGCTGCAGCGGCTGTTGCCGGTGTTCCGGGCCGGCGCGGGCGGCGTGGTCGGCAGCGGCCGGCAGCCGATCAGTTGGATCGGGCTGGATGACGCGGTCGGCGTCCTGCACTTCCTGGTGAGCAACGACAAGGCTCGGGGTGCCTTCAACGCGGTGGCGCCGCGCGCGGACGCCAACCGGGAATTCACGCGTACGCTGGCAGGCGTGCTGCGCCGCCCGGCGTTCGCACCGGTGCCAGGTATCGCCATCCGCGCGCTGTTCGGGGAGATGGGCGACGAGCTCATCCTGCGCGGGCAGGACGTGGTGCCTGCACGGCTCACGGAGCTGGGCTTCAGATGGCTGGAGCCGGCCCTGGACGGCGCGCTGCGCTGGGAGCTCGGCATGCCTGCGGAGAACGACTGACGCGCGGGCGCGGCGGCGCTACTCCAGGCGAAAGACCTCCTCCAGAAACCGGATCGGCTCGGCCTCCTCGAAGTCGAACGATCCCTCCACCATCGTGCTGGTGATCGCGTTCCAGCGTTGGCACGCCTCGGACTCGGCAAGGTAGCGGAACGCCGCCTCCACGTCGTCGCACTCGAAGGTGTAGAAGAACCGGTTGCCGTCCCGGTAGATGGAGTAGTCGCTGATGCCGGCCGCGGAGTGCTCGCGCATGATCTCCGGCCACGGCTCCGAGTGCATGCGCACATACTCGTCGATCCGGTCCGGCTTGATCCGCCACGTCCACGCGTATCTCATGCGGCCGAGCATTGCAGATCACGGGGAGCGCGTCATGGCGGAGCGGGAGGTTGCGGAGTGCCGGCCAACCGATGTTCCATTCGTTGCATGGGTACGCACGCATTCACGTTGGGCATCTTCATCGGCGAGTTGCCGGAACCGGATCTCGACCGCGCCCTGGAACGGGTACGGGCGATCGGCGCAGAGCACATCCTGATCCACTCGCTGGGAGCGGAAGGCACGATCGGCGAACTGTCCGACGCGCAGGCAGACCGCCTCGGCAAGCGCCTGGAAGCGCACGGGGTCACTCCCGTGGTGTTCGGCGGGAACGTCTTCAAGGAGGTCCATCTGGCCGATCTCGACATCGACACGATGGCCGATCATCCGCAGTTCAAGGACCACCTCGCGCGGCTGGTGCGGGGCATGCAGATCGGCGACCGCCTGGGCTTCCGCGACGTGTGCACGTTCACCCTGGCCTGGCCGGGCGAATACACCGCGCAGGGCCGTGTGTCGCCCACTTGGCCGATGCGCTGGGCCACGCGCGGCGGCATCATCGGCAGCGCCGACATGGACAAGCTGGAGAAGGCGTTCACGCTGATGCTGGAGCAGGCCGAGCGCTACGACGTCAACCTGGTGCTGATGCAGATGCCGTGGAACTACACCAACACCACCGGCAACTTCCGGCGCGTCGCCGAACGGCTGGCGTCATCGCGCATCAGGCTGATGTGGGGACCCGCCGACAACGTCAACTGCGGCGAGTCCGACACCGCCACCGCCGGTTTCCGCAACGTCCGCCCCTACGTGCACGCGCTGCACATGAAGGACCTGCGCGTCAATTGCGGCCCGGAGCTCGACTTCACCTACTGCCAGATCGGCCAGGGGCACACCGACTACGAGACCGTGCTGCGCAACCTGCACGAGCACGGCTGCCCGGCCTTCCTGTCGGTCGCCAGCCACTACGTGCCGGAAGGCCGCGATCGCAGGGATCCGGACGCCTGCGAGGAGGCGCTGCGCGCCAACTTCCGCACGGTCTCCGCGCTGGTGGAGAAGGTCACCGCGTGACGCGGGGTGGCTTCGTGGTGTAGGACTCGGCTATCCGCATCGGCATCATCTACGGCGGCCGCTCCGCAGAACACGACGTTTCACGCCAGTCCGCGTTCAATGTCCTGAACGCGGTCGATCGTTCGGCGCACGAAGTGGTGGTGCTGCGCATCGACCGGCACGGCTCTTGGCGCCGCGAGGACCCGGACGCGTTCCTGGCCCGGACCCTGCTCGCGGACGAGCGCGGCGCGGTCCCGACCGGGGGAGAGGAGATCCCCCTCGGGGTAGGCGATCAGCCTGTTCCCATCCCGGCGCGCCCGAGCATTTCCGCTCCCGCGGCGCTGCAGACGCTGGACGTGGTGTTCCCGGTGCTGCACGGGCCCTACGGTGAGGACGGATCCGTGCAGGGGTTGCTGAAGACCGCGGGGATCCCGTTCGCGGGGCCCGGCGTGCTGGCCGCCGCGGTCGGCATGGACAAGGACGTGATGAAGCGGCTGCTGGTCGGCGCGGACATCCCGGTGGCGGATTTCCGGGTCGCGTACGCGAGCGGTCCACGACCGTCTTGGGATGCGATCTCAGGCTCCCTGGGCTCGCCGGTGTTCGTGAAGCCGGCCAATCTGGGATCTTCGGTCGGCATCCGCAAGGTGGCGGAGCGGGCCGCGTTTGCCGCGGCGGTCGAGGACGCGTTCGCCTACGACACCAAGATCGTCATCGAGCGCGCCATCGCCGGGCGCGAGATCGAGTGCGCGGTGCTGGGCAACGACGATCCGATCGCCTCGGTCGCGGGCGAGGTGATCCCCCACCACGAGTTCTACAGCTACGCGGCGAAGTACCTGGACGAGGACGGGGCCGAGCTCGTGATTCCGGCCGAGCTGGAGCCGCCGGTGAGCGAGCGGGTCCGCGAGATGGCGCTCGCAGCGTACCGAGCCCTCTGTTGCGACGGCATGGCACGTGTCGACTTTTTTCTACAAGGAGATGGTTCGCTGCTGGTGAACGAGTTGAATACGATTCCAGGGTTCACGCGTATCAGCATGTATCCGAAATTGTGGGAGGCGTCGGGGCTTCCGTATGGCGAGTTGATCGAGCGGTTGTTGGACCTTGGGATCGAGCGGTACGAGAGGGAGCGCGGGCTTCGTTGCGACTGACGGGGCGGATCAGTAGGAGGGACCGGAACTGCGGGGCAGTTCCGGTCGGTTGGCAGTTCCGGTCGGGCTACATGGCGACTAAGTCCTTGATCTTCATGAGGCGGCTGATGTTGCCGCGCTCCAGCTCCTGCAGCTTGGCGCTGATGTACTTGATGGTTTCCTGCTGCTGAGGGATCAGCACGTACTCCAAGGCGTTCACGCGGCGCCGCGTGCGCTCGATCTCGTCGGCGACCAGCTCGATCGTCTTCTCGATCTCGGCCAGCTCGACCATGCGCTGCAGCGTCTCGCGCAGGGCGCCCATGGCGTCGTCGAGGTCGCTGGTGGTCTCGTCGATGCCGTAGGAGATCATGTTGCCTTCGATGGAGAAGTCGAAAACCGGCACGTGCACGTTCATGATCATGCGCTCGCGCATGGCGAGGCGCGCCTCGCACTCCGGGAAGGCCAGGGCCGCGCGGTAGAGCGGAGCCGGCATGGACGCCGACGCCATGATGAAGCGCTTGAACAGCTCGGCGATCTCCGCGTCCACTTCCCGGCGCAAGACCTGATAGCGGCGCACGATCTCGGTGAAGTCCTGCAGCAACCCTTCGAGCTTGTCCTTGAGCAGCTTGTGGCCGCGCTCCGCCACCACCTGCTTCTTCTTCAGGCGCAGGAGCTCCATCCTGTTCGGACTGACCGCGATCGCCATCGGCTGCTTTCCCTTGCTCTCCGCTGCCGAAACTATGCGCTTGCCGCCGCGGGTTCGGGCTGATCGGCGTCCAGGTACTTCTCGATGTACTCGGTGTCGACGCGCTTCAACTCGCCGCGCGGCAGCAGGCTGAGCAGGCGCCAGCCGATCCGGAGCGTGTCCTCGATCGAGCGGTTCTCATAGAAGCCTTGGTTCACGTACTCGCGCTCGAAGCGGTCGGCGAAGGTGACGTACTGGCGGTCGACCTCGCTCAGCGACGCCTCGCCCAGCACCACGGCCAGCTCGCGCATCTCGTTGCCGCGCGCGTAGGCCGCGAAGAGCTGGTTGGCGACGTCCTGATGGTCCTCGCGCGTCTTGCCCTCGCCTATCCCCTTCTGCATGAGCCGGGACAGCGACGGCGACACGTTGATCGGCGGCAGGATGCCCTTCCGGTAGATCGCCCGCTCCAGGAAGATCTGGCCCTCGGTGATGTAGCCGGTCAGGTCCGGGATCGGGTGGGTGCGGTCGTCCTCGGGCATGGTAAGGATCGGGAACTGCGTGATCGAGCCGTGCTTGCCCTTGATGCGGCCGGCGCGCTCGTAGATCTGCGACAGGTCCGTGTACATGTAGCCGGGATAACCGCGGCGCCCCGGCACTTCCTTGCGGGCCGCCGACACCTCGCGCAGCGCCTCGCAGTAGTTGGTCATGTCGGTGAGGATGACCAGCACGTGCATGTCGTGCTCGAACGCCAGGTACTCGGCCGTGGTCAGCGCCACGCGCGGGATGGAGATGCGCTCGACCACCGGGTCGTCGGCCAGGTTGATGAACAGGACCGCCCGCTCGATGGCGCCGGTGCGCTCGAAGTCGTCGCGGAAGAAGTTGGCTTCCTCGAAGGTGATTCCCATGGCCGCGAACACGACCGCGAAGTCGCCGGAGTCGCCCAGCGTGCGTGCCTGGCGGGCGATCTGCGCGGCGAGCTGCGAGTGCGGCAGGCCGGAGCCGGAGAAGATCGGCAGCTTCTGGCCGCGCACCAGCGTGAAGTTGCCGTCGATGGCGGAGATGCCGGTCTGGATGAACTCCGACGGAAAGTCGCGGCTGAACGGATTGATCGGCGACCCGGAGATGTCCCGGAACGCCTCCGGCACGATCTCGCCCGAGTCGTCGATCGGTTCGCCGATGCCGTTGAGAATGCGGCCGAGCATCTCGCGCGTGACGCGCACGCGCATGCTCTTGCCCAGGAAGCGCACGGTCGCCTCACCGGTACCGATGCCCTGCGACGATTCGAAGAGCTGCACCAGGGCGCGGCCCGTGGATGCCTCCAGCACCTGGCCGCGGCGAATGCTGCCGTCGGCAAGCTCGACTTCGGCCAATTCGCCGAACTTGACGTCCTCTATCTTGTCGACGATCAGCAACGGGCCTTCCAGCCCTTCGACGGTACGGTACTCGCGGATCATCTGGCCCCCTCGGTCGCCGCCAGCTCTGCCCCGGTCGCGGAACCGGCGCCGAGCGACGCGATGTCCTGCTTGATTTCTTCCTGAAGCTCGTCGAGCGACTCGCGCTCCTGCTCCGGGACGAACTTCATGCGTCCGATCCTCTCACGGATCGGACGTTCAGCGACGGCGTTGACGTCGACGCCACGGTCCAGCGCCTCCAGGCCGTGCTCGTGATAGCACAGAATGGTGCGCAGCATCAGGCGCTGCTTGTCCAGCGACGCGTAGGTGTCCACGTCGTGAAAGGCGTTCTGCTGAAGGAAGTCCTCGCGCAGCGACCGCGCCGTCTCCAGCACCAGCCGGTCCTGCGGGGACACGGAGTCGATGCCCACCAGCCGCACGATCTCCTGCAGGTCCGATTCCTCCTGCAACAGGCGCAGCGCCTCGGCGCGGTCGGACAGGAACGCGGGCGACACTTCCGTGTCGTAGAAGCGACCCATCGCGTCGGAGTACAGCGAATAGGACGTCAGCCAGTCGACCGACGGAAAGTGCCGGGCGTAGGCCAGCCGCGCCTCCAGCGACCAGAACACGCGTACCTCGCGCAGGGTGCCCTGCACGACCGGGTCGGACAGGTCGCCGCCCGGCGGCGACACGGCGCCGATGACCGACAGCGAGCAGAGCTCCTCCGATCCCATCGGGATCACCTTGCCGGCGCGCTCGTAGAACT
This sequence comes from Spirochaetia bacterium, assembly GCA_965208175.1. GTDB lineage: Bacteria > Spirochaetota > Spirochaetia > SZUA-6 > Bin103 > CATQHW01. The sequence continues at coordinate 1,795,453 of CBDBOG010000004.1, forward strand.
CGGCGATCCGCGACGACAGGTAGGCCGGGTACCCCTCCTCGCCCGGCATCTCCTCCAGGCGGCCGGAGATCTCGCGCATGGCCTCCGCCCAGCGCGACGTGGAGTCGGCCATGAGCGCCACGTCGTAGCCCATGTCGCGGAAGTACTCGGCCAGCGTGATGCCGGTGAACACCGACGCCTCGCGGGCGGCGACCGGCATGTTGGAGGTGTTGGCGATCAGCACGGTGCGCTCCATGAGCGGGCGCCCCGACTTCGGGTCGGTCAGCTCCGGGAACTCCAGCAGCACGTCGGTCATCTCGTTGCCGCGCTCGCCGCAGCCCACGTAGACGATGATGTCTGCGTCCGCCCACTTGGAGAGCTGGTGCTGGACAACGGTCTTGCCGGAACCGAACGGTCCGGGGACGCAGGCGGTGCCGCCCTTGGCCAGCGGGAAGAAGGTGTCGACCACCCGCTGTCCGGTGACCAGCGGCGTGTCGGGGTTGACCTTGCGCCGGTAGGGCCGTCCGATGCGGACCGGCCAGCGGTGCGCGAGGCGCAGCTCGTGGGTGGTGCCCAGCTCGTCGGTCAGCGTGCCGATCACGTCCTTGACCGTGAACGAGCCGGAGCGCAGGCCGCTGAGCGTGCCGGACATGCCGGGAGGCACCATGATCCAGTGCTTGACGATCTCCGTCTCCTGAACCCAGCCGAGCCGCTGCCCGGCGGTCACCTGCTCGCCGCTGTCGGCGGTTGCGTTGAATTCCCAGATGCGTTCCTGATCGATCGGGGGCGCCTCAATGCCGCGCGCGATGAACTCGCCGTGGTCGCCGGCGATCACGTCCAGCGGGCGCTGGATGCCGTCGTAGATCTGCTCGATGAGGCCGGGGCCGAGCTCGACGGAGAGCTGCGTGCCGGTGCTGGCCACTTCCTCGCCCGGGCCGATGCCGCCGGTTTCCTCGTAGACCTGGATCGAGACGCCGTCGCCTTCGATGCCGATGATCTCGCCGAACAGGCCAGCGTCGCCGACCTTGACCACCTCGTACATGATCGGGTTGTCCAGGCCTTGCGCCTGCACCAGTGGGCCCGAAACCCGCGTGATGATCCCAGCCATTTCCTGCTTCTCCCTCTCGTTGGTGTGCTGTGTGTCAGCTCGCGCCGAGCAGATCGATGCCGATCGCCCGTTCGACGGCATGGCGGATGCGCTCGTAGCCGATGCCGCGGGTCCCCGACTGGTCGGGGACGATGATGATCGCCGGCACCGCGCCGGTCTCTATCCGTTCGATGGCGTCGAACAGCGGCTCGGCCAACTGCTCGGTGATGAAGATGATCGCATACTCGCCGCTCCGCGCCAGTTCGGTCAGCACGGACAGCGTCTGCGCAGGATCGTCCGGGTCCTGCGGGAAGCCCTGCACGCCACCGGCCGCGAAGCCCGCCACGGTCGACGCGTCGCCGATCATGGCGATCTTGTAGCTCGTCTCCGAAGGGCTGGCCATGATCAACCGAATCCCAGGTTCAGTCGGGCGGCTTGTGCTTCGTTCGACAGCTCGCGCAGCGCGCCCAGGCAGGCGATGCGGAAGCTGGCCAGATCGTTGAGTTTGCGGCGTACGAAGTAGTAGGCGTACTCCAGCGACGCCGGCGCGTAGCGGGAGGCTCCCAGCCGCGTGGTGAGCTCGGTCTGCAGCCGCAGGATCGTCTCCCGCGTGCCTGAACCCTGGCCCAGCGCCTGCACGGCGGCGGTGAGCAGCGGGCGCGCGAAGACGCGCATCTGCGCCCACTCGCCCGTGGGGCTGTCGAACAGTTCCTGCAGCCGCGCCTGCTCCGGCAGTCCGTGCGATCCCCAGCGGACGACCCGCCACGGAAGCCCGGCGTCCTTGCCGCGCATGATCGTCTCGGCCACGGCCAGGTCGCTCCAGTCGGCGAGTACCGCGGCCAGGGCGCGCGACCGCCGCGCGGCGATGTCGACCAGCAGCAGGCTGCGGGAGCGGTCCATCGCCAGTTCCAGCGCCTGCGGGGAGCGGTCAGCGCCGTAGTAGGCGGCGAGGCCGGCCTGGATGGCGGGCAGGTAGTGGTCCGGCACGCGGGCGGTCGAGAGATCTCCCACCTCGGCCAGCACATCGTCGTCCACCAGTGCGGTGGGCTGATACAGGCCGGTCGACTGTTCGCCACGCAGGTGGCCGAGCAGCGCCGTCTTGAGATTGTGCAGGTCGAGCGGGGCGGCCACCAGATCGGCCAGCTCCGGGACCGGCGCGTAGTCGGCCACGACCTTCCAGAGCTCCGCCATCTCCTCGGTGGCGGCCCGCTCGATGCCGGCGTCCGTGGGGTCGGCCGCGACGACCTGGGCGAAGCGGCCCGGCGGCAGCGCCGCGACCACCTCGGCCATGCTGCGTGCCGACACCAGCTCGCGCGCGAGGGACTCGTCGCCCAGCTCGCGTTCCCGGCACTTCAGGAGGCCGGTCAGGAAGTTGAAGTCGCGCTCGGTTCGCGGCATCGCTCGCTCAGGCGCTCCCGGCGGATTCCGTGCCGAACAGGACCTCGGCCGCATCGATCTCGGTGTCTTCCTGAAGCTCGATGAACGCCTGATCCAGCGTGCAGTTGAGGCGTATGGTGCCGCGCTCGATGATGAAGCCGGCGCGGAACCTCCCCTGCTCCTCGGCCAGGGACACGCCGTGATCGGCCAGCAGGCCGCTCAACTCGCCGGCAAAGCGGTCCGCCTCGCGCTGCGAGACGACCAGCCGGTCGCCGGGCGTGGCGTGCTCGCGGAGTTGGGCTTCCAGGTAGGCGCGGTAGGCGTCCCCGGAGCTCACCTGATCCCACGCGTCGCGGTAGAGGTCGTCGATCAGCCGCCGGCGCAGCGACACGAGTTGCTTGTTCTGTTCCAGCCGCGCCCCCGACAGCCGCTGCCGCAGCCGGTCCTCGGCCTGCCGGTTCTCGCGCTCGCGCCGCTCCTCGATGGTGCGCGTGAGCTCGTTCAGCCCCGCCCGATACCGTTCGTCGTAGTCCTCCTGCGCCGCCTGCAGCGCCTGCTCGCCGCGCTCGCGCGCCGCGGTCAGGATCTGCTCGACCAAGTTGTCGCCGGCCATCTCAGACAAAGGACGGGATGGCGACCTGCAGGATGATCAGGGTGGCGATCAGCGCGAACAAGCCGAAGGTCTCCACCATGACCGGCAGGATCAGCGCGCGCCCGAACGTGTCCGGCTTCTTGGCCACCGCGCCCATCGACGCGACCGCCACCTTTCCCTGCCAGATCGGCGATATGAGCTCGCCGAACATCGCCGGCACACAGGCCGCGAACACCCACAGGCCGCGCTTCAGGTCGAGGTCGACCAGGGCGGTGCCGCCGAGGGCCTCGAGCTTGAGCAGCACCAGGATCGCTACCACCAGTCCGTAGATCGCCTGCGTCGCCGGCAGCGCCTGCAGGATCAGCATCAGGCCGAAGCGGTCGGGATCTTCCGAGATGACGCCGCCGGCCATCTCGCCGGCCAGGCCGACGCCCACCGACGATCCGTATGCCGCCAGACCGGCGGCCAGGGCCCCGCCGAGCAGGGCGATCGCAAAGCCGAGAGAGATCTCCATCCGTGCCTCCTTAGGTCACCGATTCAATATGGTGTCGATGATTCGATAGTGCTTGGCTTCGCCGCGCAGCGGGGCGAACGCACGTCCTCCGCCCTCGAAGTACCGCTGGAAGGACTCCAGGTAGTTCAACCGCAGCGAGTGTACGAAGGCCCCCAGCATGCTGAGGACCAGGTTCAGGACATGGAACAGGACGATGATGAGTACCCCGATGAGCACGCCGATCACCATCGCCGCACCGCCTCCGGCGGCGAAGAACAGGCCGCCCATCAGGTTGCCGACCTGGCCGATGAACGCCGATGTCAGGGCCAGGATTCCCAGCCGCATGTAGGACAGGACGTCGGAGAAGAACGCCACCAGGCCGTAGTAGCCGACGATCCCGTACAGCGAAAGGATGCCCGTCAGCACGCGCGTGATGCTCCCTCCCTCCCGGATGCTGAAGAGGATCACCGCCACCGCGGCCGCCGCCAGCAGCACCGTGGAAGGAACATCCAGCGCGGAGGCACCGGCGGCGCGCACGGCGATCCAGAAGATCAGCGCTACCAGGAGGGCCAGCCACGTCCCCCGCTCCAGTACGGCGTCCAGACGCTGGCCGGACTTCCAGAAGTCGACCACGCCGGCGACGATCGAAGCGAGCTGGAGGAGGACGCCGACGCCGATGGTGAATGCCATCAGCTCCGTGATCTGCTTGGTCGGTGTAATCAGCGGCAGGAACCCCAGGATCTTGCCGCCTTCGATGCCCGGGCTGGCGCCGAAGAAGCTCCAGGTGAGCACGCCCACCACGATCGCGGCGATGCCCGTGATCACGAACATGCGCAGGAACAGCCTGGTCTCGCCGGCCGACTCGTAGCGGCGCATCAGCCACAGGCAGAGGAGCACCTGCAGCAGTCCGTAGCCCGCATCGCCGAGCGCCACGGCGTAGAACAGCGTCATCGCCACCGCCACGAACGGGGTCGGGTCGATGCCGAAGTACCTCGGCATGCCGAACATGCGGATCAGGAATTCGAAGGGTCTGATCAAGGAACGATTGTTCAGGTCGACCGGCGGATCATCGGCCGTCTCCGGCGCCGAGAATCGCGCCCGCGCCCCCGGGCAGGTCTGGGAAAGCACGAGGCGCAGGGGGTCGGCGTGTTCGCTGCGCACCCAGCCGGTGAGGACCGCGGCGCGCTTCGTGTAGTACAGCCGGCGCCGTGCGTCCTGCTCCGCCCGCTTGCCGGACGCGGCATCGGCGTGCGCCAGGATCGCGCCGCGGTAACGCTCCGAAGCGGTCACGAACCTGCGCCGCAGCTCGGTGAGCTGGTCGTCGATCTCCGCGATGCGGGCGTCGGTCGCGCGCAGCGCGGCCGACGGGTTCAAGTCGTCGCCGGGCAGGTCGACCACTTCGCCGCGCAGCCGGCGCAGGCCGTCCTGGGCATCGGTGAGCTGCTCGTTCAGGACCGCCAGCACGCCGTAGCTGGCGCGCTTGTCGGTCGAGACCGGCGCGTAGGCCGCCGACGGGCCCAGCACCCCTTCGCCGACGGCCGCGTTCAGGGCGTCGGCGCCGCCTTGCATGCGTACCGGCAGCAGTGTGGTGTGGCGGCCGGTGGACAAGTCCGCCAGGCTCACGCCGAGCGGCTGCCAGGGTTCGAGGTTGGTCCGGCGCTGCCGCAGGAGCGCCTGCTCCGAGAGCAGCTCGTCGTAGTGGGCGAGCTCTGCGCCCAGCCGGCCGCGCAACTCGGCCACGTCGACGCTTTCGACCAAGTGCGTGACCTGGTCGCGCGTCCGGGGCGGCGGCGAGCCGAAGAATTCCTCCAGCAACCCCTTCTTGACGGGTGCGAAGCGCTGGAAGAGCTGCAACAGGAAGTCGATGTCGGCCTGACGGCCTGCCGCGCCCGCCTGCGCCACGGGCGCCTCCGCTTCGTGCTCGGCGATCTCTTCATCGAGCCCGTCGTGGATGTCGTCGACGTGCAGCAGCCCGGAGCGCTCCAGTCCGGACAGAGCGCTGTCCAGGTCGTCCTTCGGCAGGACGACCTCCACCTTGGTGAGGTCTGCGATGGCCACGCGCGGACTACCGCTGTATTCGCTTCAGGATGAGCTGCAGTGCCGCGTCATGGCGGCTGCTCGCGGAGGTTTCCGCCGCTTCGCGCTGCTGACGCCCGGAGGCGACGATCGTTTCCCGTTCGGCATGGAACTGGCGATCGAGCTCCGCGGTACGCCGTTCCAGCTCGCCATCGAGCTCCGCCGTGAGCTCCTGCCGGCGTTCGTCGAGTCTGTCGCTCACGGAGGCAAGCAGCTCGGCGGCTTTGGTACGGTAGTCCCGTTCGATGCTCTCGGCGTCTTCCTCCGCCTTCCTCACGTCTTTGAGAACGTCCATCGTACCGAGCTCCAGTGGATGTTTTGCCTAAAGGGAAATATCAGGCGGTTGTACCGCGACAGGCGGCTGGTTACCCGTAATATGGCCCATCGCATGCCCTTGCGTCAACCCTACCACCGGACCGTCAGATCCACCGGGCCGGCCTCCGTCAGGTAGTCGGCCAGCGACCGCGAGAAGCGCGCGGTGCGGCGGTCGGCGTCGATCGTCCCCCCGTCGGCCGCCTGAATGTCGCGGGGCGCGACCACCACGAACGTCACCCGCGAGTCGCCGGCAAGGTCCTGCACGAGCTCCACCATGCGCTCGTCCGGCGCGTCGCGGGCGGGCCGCGCGGGCACCACGCGCTGGGACAGCTCCCCGCCGCCTGCGCCCGTGGCCGTGAAGGATACCGGCAGGTCCGAGAACCCCGGGACGGCGCGGAGCGCGTCGATGCTGTCGAAGTCGATCCGGGCTTCGATGCGCACCTCTTCCTCCTGGTCCGTGCGCCGGAACCGGCGCAGGCGGACGCCGTCCGCGCCGGCGAGCGACGCCTCGAAGTCCGCCCGGTCGATCGGCAGCGGCACGGCCGGAACGCCTTCGACCGGGTCCATCAGGGTGGCAGCTTCCCGCGGGACGCGATAGCTGAGCTCCAGGCGGCCGGCGCCGTCGCGCCGCATGACAAAGCGCATCTCGATGTCCACGCACGACGTGAGTGTGACGGCCGCCAGGCACACGGCCGCCAGGGAGCGCAACGCGCTCACCGCGGCGCTCCGTCGGCGCGCTCTGAAAGCGTCAGGTAACTCCGGCGGCACACCCAGGCGTCGGTGGCCGCGTAGCGCTGCTGAGCGGGTGTCAGGCGGCGTTCGGCCCAGTTGGACACCTGCGCGCTCTTGGAGATGCGGATGCCCAGAAAGTGCGCGGCCTGCCCCCGCACGCTGGAGGGGGAGAATCCCGCATCGCGCACGATGCGGCCGACGTCGATCACTCCGCGGGGCTGTACGCGGTAGAGCTTGCGAAGCGCGCGCAACTCGTCGGCCGGCGCCTGCGCGGCCTTGACGATCCGTTCCGATTCCAGGAGGGCGCGCAGCGGCGGCGGCACACCCGCCCAGCGAAGCTGCACCAGCACCGCGTGCTCGTCGGAGGCGAGTTGCAGTACGGCAACCGGATGCCGCTCGCCACGCCGGAACGAGGGGCGGGTCTCGGTGTCCAGCCCCAGCACGCCGACGCCGTCGAAGGCCGCGAGCGCATCGGCGACCGCCTCGGCCGAATCGGCCACGTGGATCGTGCCGGGAAACCAGCCGAGCGGCAGGGCCGCGATCTGCGCCTTGTCGAGGGTGCGGAGCGGCGGGCGGCTACCGTCCGCCGGGGGCATCGACCGGAAACCGCAGCAGCTCGACGTCGAAGATCAGGTAGGCGCCCGGCGGGATCCTCGCCTGGGGGACGCCGCGGTCTCCGTAGCCGAGCTCCGGCGGCACGATCAGCGTGCGCCGCTCGCCCTTGCGCATGTCCTGCAGGGCTTCCTGCCAGCCCGGGATGACGCGGTTGACCGGGAACACCGCAGGCGTGCCGCGCTCGCGCGAGCTGTCGAACACCGTGCCGTCCAGCAGGCTGCCGACGTAGTGAACCTCCACGTACGTGGCGGGCCCGGGCCGTTCCTCTCCCTCGCCCGCATTATCGACCAGGTACCGCAGTCCGCTCTCCGTCACCGTGGCGTCGGGCCAGCGGCGGCGCACCTCGGCATCGGCCTCCGCACGGGCGGCGGCCGCACGCTCGGCGGCCCGTTCCGGGGCGCTGCCGCGCAAGTCGTCGAACATGCGCTGGTCGACCCGAAAGCCGTCAGCCGACGGTCCGATGCGGAGGATGCGCAGTTTCTCGATCCTGTCCCCCTGGCGGATGGCGTCGACCACGTCCTGACCGGACACGACGTAGCCGAACACGGCGTGGCGATCGTCAAGCCACGGCGTCTCCACGTGGGTGATGAAGAACTGACTGCCGTTGGTGTTGGGACCGGCGTTGGCCATCGACAGGGTGCCGGGACGATCGTGGCGTAGCGACGGATGGATCTCGTCCGCGAACCGGTAGCCGGGACCGCCGCTGCCGTTCCCTTTGGGGTCGCCGCCCTGGATCATGAATTCGTCGACCACGCGGTGGAAGGTCAGCCCGTCGTAGTACGGCCCGGGGTTCCTGCCGCTGAACTGGATGGTGCCTTCGGCCAGGCCGACGAAGTTGGCGACGGTCAGCGGCACCTTCTCGTGCTCGAGCCGCAGGATGATCGTCCCGCGGTTGGTCTCCATCTCGGCATACAGGCCGGGGTCCAGGTCGGCCGCGGCGCTTCCCTCATCTGCCTGGCAGGCGACGGCCAGCAGCGCTGCAAGACCGGCGCCGCCGATCCGCGCAGTCAGGCGCCGGGCGCCCGGGATTCGATCGCTTGAAGTCGGTTTCGGGTCGTTCACGGGCGCCATTCTACGTCAGACGTGCCCGGCCGTCGCGTCCGCCGGACGCGACGGGTGTCCGGGTAGCCCAAGGCGGTTGCCCGCCCCAGGCCCCCACAGTCCCGTGCGAGCGCGATTGACGCACACGGTTCCTCAAGTCGCAGGTTTCGCTGCGTAGATAGAATGCACGACACGAACCGGCGGCAGCGGATATCGCGCCAGGAGCCGGACAAAGCCAGCCCAGCCCAGGCGGCCGCCGCCGCGGCGGTCCAGCCACTTCAGCCAGATGCGCTGCACCGTTTGGTGGAAGCAGCCCAGGGAAGGCGCGTTGCCGGTAATTCCGTAGTACGCATAGTGGCCCAGCAGCTTGCGCCGCAGGGTCGCTTGCTGTTCCCGGATCGGCGCATGCCGGTGGCTCTTGCACCACGTTGACACCGCTCGCAGCGCGCGGGTGAGTCGATCAGAGGCGGTCTTCCGCTTCACGATCCACTTCCCCTTGCGCGAGCGCCCCCAGTAGTGCGTGAATCCCAGAAATGAGAAACCCTCCACGCACGGCGCTGCTTCCGTCTCTCTCGGTGGTGCGAATCGGAACATCCGCGTCTTCTCCGGGTGCACGGTCAATCCGTACTTCGCAAACCGTTTCGGCAGCACCCGTAGTACACGCTCGGCGTCGCGCCGGTCGGTGAACGCCAGTACTGCATCGTCCGCGAAGCGCACCATGAACGCCTTCCCCCGTAGATGCTGGCGGACTGCCTCCGCAAACCATCGGTCGAGCACCTCGTGCAGGTATACATTGCTCATCAGCGGCGACAGCACGCCGCCCTGTGGAGCCCCTTGCTTGCTCGGCATAGGATACCGAGCCGGCCTCCATCGTGCCGGCGTTCAACCACTTGCCGATCAGTCGGGCAATCACTCCATCTCGCATCCGCTGTGCGAAAATCGTTCGCAGGGTTGAGTGTGACAGGGTGTCGAAGAACTTCCGTATGTCCAAGTCTATCACCCAGCCGCCCCGCTGCCGCATCGTTTGGTTCCAGAGCGCTTCCAGCGCCGTGTGCGGCGATCGCTTCGGCCGAAAGCCGTGTGAACAGTCCAGGAAGTCCTGCTCGTACAGGGGCTCGAGCAGCATCTGCTGTCAGCGCCCGCGATCTGGTAGATGGGAATCCCGCGATCTGGTAAGCGGGAATTGTCGCGGTACGGTGACGATTCCCGGTCTGCGGGGATTGCCGACATCTGGTGAGTAAGTGTGTGGCGATCGCCTGGAGGCGTTCCGTTCCAAGTGCGTCCCTGGTGCGGAACGGGGGAACGGCCTCCGGGAGGGAGGGGCGACGCTTGGCGTCAGCGTGGAGGGCGGTTTCAGAGCGGCAGGCGCCAGCCGTGGCGGTCGCGGACGGCGAGGCCTTGTTGTTCCAGTTCGAGCAGGGCATCGCCGAGACGGGAGTTGTTGACGCGCAGCCGTTGACGCAGGGCGGTTCTGGACAGCGGCGCCGCGGCCTGCTGGAGGGCGGCGCGCACCGCCTCAGCGAGCGACGGCGGTGCGGCGGCGTGGCCATCGAGGCACAGGGCAAGCGGCTGGTGGCCGCCGCCGTGGAGGCGCAACAGGACCGGATCGGGCGCGGGGGCGGAGCGATGCTCGACGGTGAGCAGCAGGCGCCCGTCGCCGCGGCGCGCCAGATAGCAGGCCGAATCGGTCCAGGCGTGCAGGTCCGAGGAGCCGCGCAGGGCTTGGCCGAGGTTGCGCCGAGAGCGTTTGGCGAGGTGATGAACCAGGATGAGAGCCACCTGATGGCGGCGATTGAGCTCGCGCAGAAAGCCCAGCAGAGCCGCGATGTCGGCGGCTGAGTTTTCGTCCAGGCGGTGCAGACGGACCAGGGGATCGAGCAGCAGCAGTGCGGGGCGCAGGGCGCCGAGGGTGTCGTCGAGCGCATGCTGGTCGCGGTCGTGGTCCAGGCGCAGGGTGGCGGCGGTGACCACGTGCAGGTCGAGGGCGGCGAGGTCGAGGCCGCGATGGCGGCACAGATGCGCGACGCGCTCGCGCACCCGCGGCAGGGAATCCTCGGCGAGGTAGACCAGCGCCGGTCCCGGAGCGAGCACCTCGAACCGGTCGAGGGCCGCCGTGGCGGATGCGACCGAGACGGCAAGATCGAGTCCGAACCACGACTTGCAGGACTTGGGCAAGCCGCCGATGACGCCCACGGCAGCGGCGCTCCACAGATCGCGGATCAACCACTGGGGGGCGTCGGGCTGCGCATCGATGGCGTGCACGGGGACGGTGGGCAGACCGCTCACCGTTGGATGACCTGCTGCACGTGCTCGGCTTCCACCTGATGGCTCGCGGCGGTGAACGCCTTCAGCAGGGCGGCGTTGGCGATGGTGCCCAGCGTGCGCAGGGTGCCGCCTGCGGCCTGATGGATGAGCGCGAGGGCGTTCTTGGTGAACACCGGCCGGGCGGCGCCGCAGGCGCGCAGGCGCTGCTCCAGATAGCTGGCCGACTCGTCGGCCGCCAGGGTGTCGACCGAGATGGTGACGGTGATGGAGCTGGCCAGCGCCTCCAGCATGGACAGGCCGAACTTGCGGGTGAGCATCTCGGAGCCGCACAGGATGACGGTGAGCGCGTTGAACGAATCGATTTCGAAGTTCACCAGGAGTCGGATCTCGGCAAGGATGTCGGGGCTGAGCAGGTGAGCCTCGTCGACCAGCAGCACCGGATGGACGTGGGAGGAGTGGTTCATCGCCAGCACGTGGTCCTTGATGTCGCGGAACATGGCCGCCCGTCGGTAGTTGGGCTGGAGGCCGAACAGGGTGGACAGGTGGGTGTAGAACTCCACGAGTCCGACCGAGGAGTGGCACAGGTAGAAGCAACGGTACAGTCCGGGAGGCAACCGGTCGGCGAGCAGGCGCAGCAGACAGCTCTTGCCGGTGCCGGCCTTGCCGGTGATGGCGCCGATGCCGCGGGTGTCGACCAGCAGTTGGGCGGCGGCGAGGTGGCGCTGCACCGAGGGCAGCAGGTGCAACTGGTCGACGGGGATCTCCTTGGAGAACGGCGGCTCGGTGAGGTTGAAGAAGCTCAGCAGTTCGCGCTGCGAGGTCATGATCGGTCCTCCTGGGGGTGTTCATCGGTGGGCAGCTCGATCCGTGAGGCGGCCAGCGAAGCGGTGGTGGGGCGCAGCGGAGCCGGCGGCGGGTCGGCGGCGGCAGCGGCGCCGGCGGGGTCGTGCTGGTCGTCGTCGGGATCGTCGTGGTCCTGGTCGGCCAGTTCGAGACGGAACGGTCCGCGGCGCACGTGGGCGTTGGCGTAGGAGTCGACCCTGCGCGCCTCGCCGAGGCAGCGACCGTCGTGGAAGACGAACAGCCGCCGGTGTCGCGGCGGCGGCTGGGGGTCGTAGCGCAGGGTGACGCGCTGACCGATGAGGGTGGCGGGCAACTCGAACAGCACGCTGTCCAGCGTGATGGTGCCGTCGCGGTGCACGGTGCGCAGCGCTTCGTGACGAAACGCCTCATCCAGGTTGACGGTCGGATCCAGCGGCACGATCAGATGGCTCCTGTTCAACCAGGTCGCAAGCGGAGTGGCGCGGTCCAGCCCGCGATGGGGTGAGCGGTGGTATTCGCTTTCCAGCCACGTGTGGAAGCGCTGGTCCAGATCGGCGATGCCGGCCAGCTCCTCGACGTCCAGCGGTGCCAGGAACTGCTGGCGCACGGTGCGGAAGAAGCGCTCGATCTTGCCGCGGCCGGCAGGCTTGCCGACGCGGGAATGGGAGATGATCAGGCCGAGCGAATCGAGGATGCGGCGAGTCTGGGTGCTGACGAACGGCGAGCCGTTGTCGCAGTAGAGCCTGCCGATGCGCCCGTGAGCGGCCAGGATGTGGCGGATGCCGGCCTCGAAGGCGACCGCGCTCTCGCGCCATGCCCAGCAGGCGTAGAGGATTCTGCGGGTGGCGTCGTCGAGGAAGGCCAGCAGGATGGCCATGCGGCGGCGCCCGTTCGGGTCGGGCAGCTTCAGGGCGTGCATGCAGTCGACCTGCACGCACTCCAGGGGGGCGAAGAAGTCGAACTTCAGCTTCTGCTCGGCGCCGTGGAGCTGCCGCTGCCGTTCGCGGCGCTGCAGGCCTGCCGAGCGCACCAGGCGCGACAGCGCGGAGGTTGACGGGTAGCTTGAGATCCTGCCGTCGGCCTGTAGCGTGCGCAGCGCGGCCGCGGCGCTGAGCTCGGGATGGTTCTCCAGGTAGAGCAACAGGACGGCCGCCTCGGTGTCCGACATCGCGCGCGAGCGCCCGGCGTCGCGGCGGGCGCGGGGGGCCAAGCCCGCTCGGCCGTGCTTGCGGTACAGCAGCAGCCATCTGTGGATGCAGCTGGCCGTGTAGCGCCGGCGACCGAGCAGCGGCACCTCGTGCTCGACGGCCGCCTTCTGCCGGATCAACTCGCGGCGTTCGGCACCGGACAGGTAGGGGTTGGCCAGCTCGGCGACCAGTTGATAGCGGAACTCCGTGATCTGGCGCTCACGGTGCTCGCGTTCTTCGCGGGTCATGCTCGGCTCCTTGCGGTGGTGATGATCCAGAACCTACGGAGCCGCCGGCCGTCCGGGCAGAGGCTCTATTACGTGCTGAGTTCGGCGCCATCCGAAACAGCAGGATCGAAGACCGGCAAAAGCACACGGCGTTCACCTGGTTGGCCAGACAGAAGCGGTTGAGGCTCAGCAGCGGCGTGCATGCGCTGAGCGGCTCACATACGGCGTGGATCCACGCCAGGCCACCGAGTTGCTGATCAGCCGCCTGCGGCCACAGCGCCTTGGCGCGGTTGACCGCCACGTTCAAGCGGCGATCCAGTTGCTTGCCGTACCCCTCATGCATGCCTCGCCGGCGCAGTTCCTCCAGCGCCTGCGGACGGCTTGAGCCTTGCTCACGAGCCAGCAGGTAGCGTTCCACCTCCGCGGTGCCCACCGAGCACCCCGGCAGCGAGCACGACGGCAGCACCGCATGCGTGCGCCCGCACCCCCAGCACTTGACCCGCAGAATCTCGATCGTCCGCCTGTACAGGTACTTCTCGTAGCTGCTGTGATGCCCAAGCCGCCGGCTGCCGCACGCCGGACAGCCCACGCCGTTCAGCCGTTCGGGAACGTCTTCGATCCGGCCTATTGCCTCACCCAAATAACCACACGAAGTGAATCGGATGCCTCATGCAAATATCCACACGAAAGATAGGCGGCGGTAAAGGGGGTGGGGTGCGGGGAGGGGGGGAGTGCTTGCCTGTGGATATGTGGATAACTCGGCATCGCGCCGAGAGCAGCCTTGAGGTCGTCGACGGCTGCCACGTCCGGCAGGACACCACCGGCGGGTCCCAGCGCTGATCTGGCGTGGCGACGAGGAGGCCGGAACACCGTCCCCAGCGACGATCTCCGTGCCCGATCGCAGCGGCCGTCACCATCCTCGTCGACGCTGGTGCGGTCCGATCGGCGAGAGGTCAGCGAGCAGCCCCACAGGGCCGGTCCGGCCCGGAGTGGTGCCGAAACGACCGAGATCGGAGACGATCGGCCTGCGAGGATCGCCGTCACGGCGTTTTCTGCGCAGGGGTGGTATCCCGATACCCCCTGATGAAGCCCCCGCGCCAGCGGACGGTGACGCTGAGGCGCAGAGGTCAGCGAGCGCTCGCCGGCGCTCCTGAGCGACGGCACGGCCGACGCGGCCCCGTCGGTGGTCAGCCGGCACGCTCGGCTGGATGGCTGCGTTGCTGGACCAGACTCAGCAACTCACCTTGCAGGCGCACCACCTCGCGTTGCAGCTCGGCCGGGTTCAGGGTGTCGAATTGACGCCGGAGCCGCTCTTTGTGGTCCTCGGACACCTCCGAGCAGGCCAACACGCGCTGATACGGCGTCTGCGGATCGTCGTGGACCCGTCGCACCCGCGCGCCCTGGCGGGTCTTGGAGACCAGTTTCTGGGAGGGGTAGAAGAAGTTGATCAACAGCCGCAGCCGATCGTAGAGCTGGTTGAGCAGCTCGACCTCCTGCTCGGTCTGCAGGCGCAAGTAGCCGACGTGGCGGCGCACCACGTCGTTGTTCTTCTGCTCGGTGAAGTTGTTGTCGTTCTTGCGGTTGGGCCGCGAGCGGGTGAAGTCGATGCGTTCCTGGACGCAGTAGCGGTGCAGGTGGTGATTGATGAACTCGCTGCCGCTGTCGGTATGCAGGGAGCACAGGGCGAACGGGAGCCAGGAGCGAATCAGCAGCAGCGCCTGGAAGACCCACTTCTGCGCCTTGTTGAGCACCGCCCGGACCTCCGTCCACTGGGTCAGGCGGTCGGTGACCACCAGGGTGAAGGCGTGCTCGCCGCCGGTGATGCCGCCGTCGTGTCCGACCAGGTCGGCGCCCACCTCGCCGGGCCGGGCGTCCTGCCACTCGGTGAAGGTGCGGATCGGGATCTCGTTGATCAGCCGCGTGGTCGGCTTGGTATGGGAGCGACCGCGTATGCGCAGGGCGCGTTTCTCGGTACGCAGCAGCCGGTCGATGGTGGCGGCGCTGATGCGGGTGAGCTTCTGCCGGATATCGGGGTCCAAGGAGAGTTCGCCGAACTTCTCCAGCACCGCCACCTGCGTGCGCAGGACGGCCACCAGCCGTTTGCCGCACAGGCAGCCGAACAGGTACCAGATCTTCCTCAGCGCGGCGAGGACCTGATCGTCGTAGATGCGGCGGCTCTGGCGCCGCGGTCGGCGCTGGCCGACGACGATCTTGACCAGCTCGCCGTCGCGGCGCTCGAACACCGTCTTGCCCCACATGCGCAGCACCCACCCCGCGTGGTGGCGGGTGCAGCCGTGCAGCTTGACGAACTGATCGAGCATCGCCGCCTTCTGTCGCTTGCTGGCGCGTCGGTACCGGTTGGCCATCTCTCTGGTGACCGCCTTGCGTTGACCCATGGTGAGCCCCATCTCCTCCGACCTCAGCCCTCATGGTGGGCTGGCCGTTCGTGTGGATCTTTCGATGAGGCACCGGTTTTCGTTCGTGTGGATTTTTGATGAGGCAATGCGTCCGGTAGCTCTCTTGCTCGCCGTCGACTATGATGACCGCTCTCGGTTGAGGGGAAACCGGGTTGGTCGCCAACCAACTGTGCCCGGTTTCCCTTCTTCCCTTTCCTCACGCTCACCTACAGCAAAGCGGGAATCTCAGCCTTTTTCCACCACCAGATCGCGGGCACTGACATCTGCACCGCTCGCTGAAGCACCTTGTCCTCGAAGGTCGGTATCCCGATCGGGCGGGTCTCGTTCCTCCCTTTCGGTATATGCACCCGCCTTACTGGCGGCGCATGGTACGTTCCCGCCTTCGCGCGCTCCAGCAGTGCTTTCAGATTCCGCTCCAGGTTCTCCTCGTACTGCTCGGCGGTCTGTTCGTCGACGCCGACTGCACCGTCCTTCCGGGTACGCCGGTAGGCTTCGTACAGCCACTCCAGATCCATGTGATACGCCAGCGACGTGAACGCCACGTCGCGGTGGATTCTCGCGTTCTCTGCTATCCGCTGCTGTTTCGTTAACACGCTTCCGGATTCCATCGCATCTTCCGTGTTTCCCGGCATCGGTTCTGCGACTTGACGCCCTCCTTCCCTCCACCGGGTCCGGCGCGGCCACCGTTCCCCCGCTTCCTCGGTACTATGGGGGCGCTAAGACTGCTCGTTGCCCTTCTCGCCGCGCTTCGTTGCCTTCGCTTGGCGATACCATGACGGCACCCGCTTCTTCGCTCCGGCGCGGTCCCGGGCGCTCCTCCGCACCGACCCGGACGTTGTTCAGCCGGCGTCCCTCCGGCTCCTTCGCCATTGAGCGTGGGCGCGGTAATCGATGGCCTTGTTTGCGCGCTAATCGGTGGAGTTCCGGGTACCGTTCCCGGACGACGTAGAGGGGACGGGAACGGAAGCGTCAGGCTGGTCGGCGAGTCGGTAGCCGGCAGCGGACTTGACGAGAACGCCTTGGCGGCATAGCGCCGCAAGGCGGCGGTAGAGCGTGGCGTTGCGGACGCGGCAGCGGGAGCGCAGGGCGGCGACCGACAGCGAACCGGAGCAGGCGTCGGCGAGGGCGGTGACGATGCGTTCATCGAGCGGCGGCGAGGCACCCGTGAGCGGTGGCGGCCGATCACTGACGGCCAGCGCGACCGCATCATCGTCGGCACGCAGGACGAGCGGGATCGGCGCCGGCGGTGGCGCGGCACGGTGCTCGACGGTGAGGGTGAGCGAATCGTCGCGGCGGCGCAGATAGAGGTTGCAGTCGCCCCAGGCGTGAAACTCCGAGGAGCCGCGCAGCGCTTGGCCGTCGCGCAGCCGATGGGCGGCCTTTCTGGCGTGATGCACGACCACGACGGCGAGCTGATAGCGGCGCTGCAGTTCGCGCAGATAGGCGAGCAACGGGGCGATTTCGCCGCTGGAGTTCTCGTCGACGCGGTGCAGGCGCACGAACGGGTCGAGGATGAGCAGCCGCGGCGTGAGCGCCGCCACGGTGTGCGTGAGGCTGTTCCGATCGGCACTCAGGTCCAACCGCAGCGTGGGGGCGGTGATGACCTGGATGTCCAGATCGCGCAGCGCCACGCCGGCGGTGGCGCAGATGCCGTCGAGGCGTTGCCGCACGACCGCCGGAGCGTCCTCGGCGGCGTACACCAACACCCGACCGGGGCGCGAGACGGCGAAGCGGCGCAGGCACGGTGTGCCGGCCGCCACGGCGACGGCAAGTTCGAGCGCCATGAATGACTTGCAGGTTTTCGGCTCGCCGCCGAGGATACCGACTGCCTGCTCGGCCCACAGATCGGTGACCAGCCAGCGCTGCTGGGCGGGGCGGGAGGCCAGGCGGTGGGCCGGCTCGACGGGCAGCAGACTCACGGCCACCGTCCGGCGCCGCCGGGGGCGGCGGGAGTGGGCGTGGAGAAGGTCTCCAGGAACAGCTTCTCATCGAGACGCTCCAGTTCGCGGTGCGCGGCGACAGCCAGCAACTCGCCGGCCATGTTCATCAGGGTGCGGTAGTTGCCGGCGGCGTGGTCGCACAGGGTCGCGCACAGTTCGGGGCTCATCAGATGCGCGCCGCCGCCGGCGCGTTCGAGCGCGTGGCGCAGGCATTCGTGCAGTTCCTCGGAACTGGCGCGCGGCATGCTCAGGCGCACCCGGATACGGCTTTCCAGCGGCAACAGCTCCTCGGCGTCCAGGCGCCGCAGCAGCCGCTGGTCACCGGCGAGGATGACGGTGAGCAACAGGTGGGAGTCCAGCCGCGCCGAGCACAACAGGCGCAGTTCGCTCAACACCGCCGACGCCGTCTCCTGGGCTTCGTCGACGACCAGGACGGGGCGCACCAAGGCCGAGTCGATGTGGGTCTGCCAGCGGTGGCGCAGGACCTTGGCGCCGGCCCACCGATTGTGCGGGTGCAACTCGACGCCGAACAGGTCGCCCATCTCCCGGTAGAAATCGTGCAGCCCGGCCTGCGGGCGAGACAGCACCCCGACCGTGAGGTCCCGCTGGGATTGTAGCCGTTGGGTCAGGATGCGCAGCGCAGCCGACTTGCCGCTGCCGGGATGGCCGCTGACCAGCGCAAAGCCGCCTTCCCCGGACAGTTGCTCCACGCGCCAGCAGAACGAATCGACCGCAGCGCTGTGGTACAGGGCCTCCACCGGCACGTCGGGGGCGAACGGGTTCCACTTCAGACCGTACAGCGACAGCAGGGTTCGGTTCATCGGGTGTCTCCTTCGTCTTTGGGCAGGTAGGCTGGCGGCAGGCCGCTGGCGGCCCGCTCGGCGATCAGCTTGCTCAGCAGCGGCGCCATGCCCCCAGCCGCAGCCGTGGCCGGCAGCGCATCGCCGATCGGCTCCAGGGTGCGCCTGAGGCCGCTGGCGTTGCCGGCCTTGTCCTGCGGATAGAGGCGGCACAGCACGGTGCCGGTGGCGTCGTCGATCAGATGCACCGTGGTGAGGTCCCACGCCGCGTAGCGCACCGCGATGCGCGGCAGGTGGCGGTAGCGGTTCGGCACCTCGAAGCGCCGCCCTGCGATCGACACCGTCGCGTCGCTGCGCCGCAGGGTGCGGCTTTCGGCGCGCGTGAACGTCAGCCGCAGCGCCGCGCTGTCGGGAGCCGGGCGCAGTACCTGCGGACCGGCCAGCCAACGCGCCGCCGGCGTCTGGGCGATCTCGGCGTGGCGCTTGCGGTTGTACTCCAGTTCCGCCCACGCCTGGGTGGCCTCGTTGAGCAGCGCCAGGCTCAGGTCCTCGACGCCTTCGAGCATCGCCAACAGCCGCCCCTCGATCTGTGCCCAGAACGCCTCCTGTTTGCCGTTCTGGTAGGGGCTGTACGGCAGGGTCGTCTCGTGCACGATGCCCAACCGGGCCAGCCCCTCGACGATCTCGGCGGCCGTCATCGGCGTGCCGTTGTCACTCATGCCCGCCCGCGGCAGGCCGCGCTTCTGGATCGCCTGCGCCAGCGCGTGGGCGGTGTTCTCGGCGTTCTCCTCCAGGTACCACTGCAGGTGGCAGGCCAACCGGGAGCGGTCGTCGAGCACCCCGAACAGCAGCGGTGTCGCCCACTCGCCCTGCGCGGTCACGACCTTGCGCGAGCCGTGATGAGCCAGGTCTCGGTCGTGGTCGCCGTCGGCGTCGCGCAGCAGATTGAGTTCGTCGATCAGCTCGCCAACGCGGCCCTCGCGCAGTGTTGTATCCCGGAATGAATCGTCTGTGAGCGAGGTGATTTGGTCAGACTGATCCGCTGACGGATCGAACGGGAAGACGGGCGAGTGCGGTCTGAGCCGCGGAAGGCCGGTACGCGCGTTGAGTGCAACGGCCGGCAACGGTGCGCACGAGGTATCCTTGGAGGAACCCGATAAGGAGAAAGAGGCCCGCGCGGGGAGACAACCCGCCGGGCCATGGCCGATGCAGCTTCGCTACCAAACGGGGCTCACCGGCGAGCAGTACGTTAGCGCCGAAGCGTGGCGCGCGGCAACGCTTGCCCCGTGCCCGAATCATCCGGACGGCGGCTGTTCGTTCGCGCGCCACGGCACCTATGAGCGCAGGACGCCGGCCGGGACGCTGATCGCGCGCTGGTACTGCCCGGAGAGCCATCAGACGTTCAGCCTGCTGCCCGACTGCCTGGCGGCGCGGCTGCCGGGCACGCTGCGGAGGCTTGAAGAGGTGGTCGTGCACGCCGAACAGGCGCCGAGCCTGATGAAGGCGTCCGACGAGATTCGCCGCGACGAGGTGCGGCTGCCGGGCGCGATGCGCTGGGTGCGCCGCCGCGTGATCTTGGTGCAGCACGTGCTGCGGCTGGTGATCGGGCTACTGCCGCAATTGGCCGGTTGCCGCGCCGAGATCACCGCTTGCCGCGCGCGGCTGGGCACCGATGCGGTGCTGGTGACGCTGCGCTCGCTGACCGACCGGTGGCTGGCAACGCTGGCGGCGCCGCTCGGATTTCACCCCCACCGGATCACCGGGGGGCATCCCAAGTTCGGCCGCCAACACCACCCGGGGCCTTCCGGCGCGGCGGCTGACCCATAGCTTTCCTCCATCGGCAGGGTCGAAGACCCGCCACCCCGAGGAGGACCGCATGAACCACCGCGATACCGACCACCACGACGACGCCGAGGAGAAGCTGCGCCGCGAGGTGGCGCTGTTCCGCTACCGCTTGATCGGCGATCTGGCCCAGTTGCCGCCGGGCACGCCGGGCCTCAAGGCTCAACTGCGCGCCAAGGCCGAGCAGCCGTACACGATCCCGGGCACGCTGCGCACGCGCGTGGCCGCAGAGACCTTGCGCGACTGGCTGCAGCTCTACCGCCGCGGCGGCTTCGATGCCCTGTATCCGAAGCGGCGCGCCGATCTCGGTCGGCCCAGGCGGCTGGCGCCCGAAGTCGCCGAGCTGCTGATCGCGCTCAAGACCACGCACCCGGCCTGGTCGGTGCGGCAGGTGATCGCCGGCGCCATCGGCAGCGGGAATCTTCCCGACGGCGTGCGCCTGGCGCACTCCACCGTGCACCGGTTGCTGAAAGCCGAGGGGCTCACCGGCACGCGCGCTGACGCCGGTGACGGCGCCGACCGGCGCCGGTTCGCCTACCGCTTCGCCGGCCAGTTGTGGATGAGCGACGTCATGCACGGTCCGGCGGTCGCCGACGGGCGCCGGCGCCGCAAGAGCTACCTCATCGGCTTCCTCGACGACGCTACCCGCGTGTGTCCGTTCGCCGCCTTCGCGCCCGCCGAGAACACCGTGGCCTTCCTGCCGGTGTTCAAGCAGGCGCTGATCCGCCGCGGCATCCCGCAACGGCTGTACGTCGACAACGGCGCCAACTACCGCTCCCAGCACCTGGCGCTGATCTGCGCCAAGCTCGGCGTCGCACTCATCCACTCCCGGCCCCATCAGCCACAGGGGCGGGGCAAGATCGAGCGGTTCTTTCGCACCGTCCGCGGCCAGTTGCTCAGCTCCCTCACACCTGCTGACACCGCCAGCCTGGCGGCCCTCAACCGCCGTCTGTGGGCCTACCTGGAAGGCGAATACCATCAGAGCCCGCACCGCGGGCTCGGCGGCACGACCCCCCTGGACCAGTGGGCGCTGAGCGCAGGCGACGTGCGCTACCTCGACGAGTCGGTCGATCTGGACGACCTGTTTCTGTTCGAGGCCAAACGCCGCGTCATGAACGACCGCACCCTCAGCCTCCACGGCCGCCTCTACGAGGTGGACCCGCTGCTGGTCGGCCAGACCGTCACCGTCCGCTACGACCCCGGCGCTCCGCCCACCCGGCCCCTGCAGGTCCTCCACAACGGTGCCGAGGCAGGCCAAGCGACCATCCTGGACGCCTACGCCAACGCCTCGGTCAAGCGCGTGCGCCCCTCTCGCCAGATCGAGTCCGACACCCCGCCTGCCCAGCCGCCGCCCTCGCCGCTGGCCCTACGCAAGCTCGACCGCCGGCAGGAGCCCGACTGATGTATCTGCGCCACTTCGCCTTCACCCGTTACCCGTTCGAGACCAACCTCCACGCCGACGAGCTGTTCGCTTCGGCCGCCCGCCGCGAAGCCGAGGCGCGGCTGAATCATCTGCTCGAACTGCGCGGCATCGGCCTGCTCACCGGCGAGGTCGGCAGCGGCAAGACCACCGTCTGCCGCCACGTCACCTCCACGCTACATCCCGGCCGGTTCCGCGTGTTCTACGTCTCGCTGAGCACCGGCAACGTCCTGGACATGTACAAGTCCATCGCCTGGGAGCTCGGCCTGCCCGGCGAACGCTCGCGCGCCACCGCCTACCGCGCCATCAGAGCCGAGATCACCCGCCTCGTCCAGGAAGCCAGGCTGCTGCCCGTGCTCGTCGTCGACGAGGCGCAATTCCTGCGCAACGACGTTCTCGACGACTTGCGGCTCTTGACCAACTACACGATGGATTCAGAGCACCGCCTGTGTCTGCTGCTGGTCGGTCTCACCGAGTTGCGCCGCAGGCTGTCGATGGCCGTGCACGAATCGCTGAACCAGCGCCTGGTCGTGCGCCATCACATCGGCGGCCTGGAGCGCGAGGAGATCGACGCCTACCTGACCCATCGACTCCGTCTTGCCGGCTGCGAGCTGCCGCTGTTCGAGCCGCCCGCCCAAGAGGCGTTGTTCCAGGGCTCGCGCGGGCTGCCGCGCCAGATCAACCGCATCGCCCACTACGCGCTGTCGGCGGCCGCCCTCCAGGACGCCCGCACCGTCACCGCCGAGCACCTCCAGACAGCCCTCGACGAGCTGCGTCCCTGATGGATGCCCCGCGTCCGTCACCGCTGCGCGTGGTGCGTGCCGCGCAGATCCCCGAGCCCAGCGCCGAGGCGCACCCCTGGCTCGTCGAGCCGCTGTGGAGCGCCGGCGCCGTCGGCCTCATCGGCGGCGCCCCCAAGAGCGGCAAGACCTGGCTCGCGCTCGAACTGGCCGTCGCCGTCGGTTCCGGCTGCCGCTGCCTCGGCCGCTTCGCCGTGGGGCGCCCAGGCCCGGTGCTGGTGTTCGCCGCCGAGGATGCCCCCCATCACCTCAAGCACCGCATCGGCGGCCTGGCCGCCGTCCGCGGCGCCGCGTTCGCCGACCTCGACGTGCATCTGATCATCGAGCACTCCCTGCGCCTGGACCGCCAAGCGGACCTCGATCGGCTGCGGCTCACCGTCGCCGCCGTTCGCCCCGCGCTGCTGATCCTCGATCCGTTCGTGCGTCTGCAGCGCGCCGACGAGAACGACGCACGCCAAGTTGCCGCCATCCTCTCGGAGCTGCGCGACCTGTCCCGCGCCGCCCGCACCGCCGTGGCGCTCGTGCACCACGTCCGCAAGAACGGCGCCCACCTGCCCGGCCAGGCGCTGCGCGGCTCAGGCGACTTCTGGGCTTGGGGCGACTCCAACCTCTACCTCGCGCGCTCCCGCTCCGGCCTCGAGCTCACCGTCGAGCATCGCGCCGCCCCCGCACCGCCTCCCATCCCTCTGATGCTGACCCCTTCCGAGCACTCCGCTGATCCCGGCGCCACGCACGCTCATCTTCAGGTGCGCCCCGGCCCGGACGGCCCACGTGAGCCGTCGCCGCTGGCCGATCGCATCCTCGCCGCTTTGCACCACGATCGCCCCACGCCTCATCGCACCCTCCGTGCCGCCCTGCGCGTCCGCGACCAGACCCTCAGCGACGCTCTCGGCGCCTTGGAAGCCACAGGCCGCCTGGCGCGCACCGCACACGGATGGCGCCTCGCCGCCCACGCTTGATCGTCGTTTCCCCCCTTCCCGTTCCTTAACCACAGGAAACGGGAAACACCCTCTCAGCCGCCGATCCCCGTGTCACGGTCTTCCACCCTGACGACACTCCCCGACAAACTCCGGCCTCCCCGCCGGCGAATCATCCCGGGAATCCCCGGACGAAACTACTTGGGATGCAACACGCAGCTTGGCGCGCCACTGCTTGAAGTGAGCCCCGAACTGCCGCGTATCGTCCCCATAGAGGATCCTGCACGCCTCAGCGAGGTGATCGGCGGCGTGGCAGAAGTCCAGGATGCGCCAACTGTCGGCGTTGTCCAGGTCTGCCACGCGCCCAGATCATATGTTGCGCGCAACATATGATCTGAGCCACCGCTTCCGCAACGATCACGAGGCCCTGCTCCCCCTCTCTCCTGCTCAGGAGAACGAACGAATGGCTGCCTGACCTATCACGCTGACGGAATGCACCCTATGCGATCAAGTACATGGACTGCTGTCAACCTGTCGTGGCAGACCTACCAGCGCGCGGAGTACTGGATGGTGAGGTTGGAGTCGGCTATGGCAGCCGAGCCTGTGGTGCCGCTGCCCTCGACCGTCACGTCGTGGGCTCCCAGACCGAACCGGGTGCCCACCCGCCACTCGGGCACGTCGCCGGCGAGCTCGACGCCCGCGTACGGGCGCACGCTCCAGTCGCTCTCGGCCACGCCGTAGCCCACCTCCGCGCCCACGCGGCCGACCGGAACGGCCGCACCACCCAGCTCGGCGGCGCCCTGCGACCAGAGCTGCTCCACCCCGCCGGCGGCCGCTCCGTACGAGGAGTCCACCTTCACCGCAAGCCCGCGCCCCGGCGCGCCCGGATCGAAGCTCACCGACCCCGCCGCTCCCCACTCCCGGTACCCCCGATCCTCGTGCGTCACCAGCACCCGCGCAGTGCCGCTCAGCGCCAGCCCGATCCCCAGGTCCGCCAGGCTCAGTCCGCCGCCCAGCTCCACCCCGGTCCCGTTCTCCACGGCCCCGCCGTCATGCCGCACGCCGACCTCCACCGACGGCCTCACCATCAACCCCGACCCGAGCCTCACCTGCCCCGAACCCTCCGCCGTCACCCGCAACCGCCTCACGTCCGCTTCCACCATCGGCAGCACCGGCGTCGACTCCGAAGTCATCCTCAGCAGATACCCGTCCGCCTTCACCGCCAGCTCCACCCCGCCCACGCTCAGCAACTCGCCGCGCCCCCCAAGCGCCCCGAGCAGCATCCCGATCGTCGTCTGCTCCTCCAACCGCACGTCCTCGACCTGCCGCAACTCACCGATCCCGTAGCCGAACACCCCCCACACCGACAGCCAATCGGTCACCGGCACCCGCACGTACGGATACACGCTGGTCAGCTCCGCCTCCAGATCACCCTCGCGCGCCGGACGATCGGCCTCCGCAGCCCACCCGTAGCCACCGTTGCCGTCGCTGCGACCCACCGCCAGACCGCCCAGCCAGCCGCCAAGGTCCGCATCCACTCCGGCCAGCCCGGTCAACACGCTGCCGTCGATCGACAGCCGCCCGTCCTCGTCCAGCCCCTCGAAACCGGCCGCCGCGCCACGGCCCCACACCGTCCACCGCAGACCCTCGGCCGCCTCTTCGGCGACACCGTCCGCCTCCGGCTCCATCGCCACCAGGAACGAACTCGCCGCCAGGAACTCCCGCCCGTCCATGCTCCGGTAGTCCCCGCTGCGCCCCGACAGCACGGCCGGCTCGCCTTCTTCTTCGCCGCCTCCGACGACCAGCGCGTCCGCAATCACCCGGTGCCCGGCCAACGATACCTGGCTGCCAGGCGCCGATCCGCCCTGCGTCCGCTTCCCGACCGCCGCCAGCACCTGCTGCGTCACCGTGCGTCCGAAGCGCGCCAGCCACGCCACCGTCACCGCCGCGTCGTCATCCTCGATCGTCCCCACCGCGCTCACCACCTCGGCCGCCAGCCGCACGTTCACCGGCTCGCTCAGGTTCAGCAGAAACTGCTCGGTGTCCTCGTCCAACGCGTCGTCGATCACCGCGATCGTCACGCTCCGTTCGCTCTCACCCGGCGCGAAGCTCACCTCCCCGGCCCCCGCCTCGTAGTCGGCGCCGGCCTCCGCCGTGCCGTCGGCCGTCCGGTAGCTCACCGTGATCGTCCGTGCGCTCGCCCCCACCAGCCTCACCGGAAACACGATCCGCCCGGCGCTCTCGACCGCACCCGCGTCGGCGATGCTGATCTCAGGCGTCTCGTCGTCGTCGACGATCGTCAGGACCGCCGGCCTCACCGTCAGCGCCGAGTCCGGCGGCGCCGTGATGCGTCCACTCACCGCCACGGTTTCGTCCGGCTCGTCGAACACGTCGTCCACCGGTGCGAACGTGAAGGCCGCCGTGCTGCCGGTCGCTCCCGCGCCGATCGTGAGCGCGAACGGCCTCACCGCCGCGAAGTCCTCGGCGCCCGCGCTGTCAGGGCTCACCGTCACCTCCACGACGACGTCGGTCGGCAGCGTCGCCGCGTTCAGCGCCGCGGTCACGGTAACCTCGGTCGGCTCGTGTCCTTCGGAGACTGACGCCGGGTCGAGCCTCAGGTGGACCTCGGTCGACCGTTCGTCGTCGTCCTCCACCGTCACCGGCAGGTCCTTCCTCACCCCGGCGTAGTCACCGCCCGACGCCGTGTGCGCCAGCGTCGCGGTGTCATTCGCGGCGTCGGAGTCTTCGCCCGCCGTCACCGTCACCGTCTGTGCGGTCCTCCAACTCGACGCCGTGAACGTCAGTGACTCCTGGTCCAGCGTCAGATCCGTCCCGCTGTGCCCGGCGATCCCCACCGCCACCGTCCCCGACGGCTCCGTGGCCAGCTTCACCGCGTAAGTCCGGCTCCCGCCTTCCGCGACCGTCACCGCCGTCGGGTCGATCACCAGCCCCACGGTGTCGTCGTCTTCCACCGTCACCTCGACGTTCGCCGTCACACTCCCGTAGTCACCGCCCGACGCCGTGTGCGCCAGCGTCACCTCCTCGTCGGCAGCGTCGTCGTCCTCCGCAGCCGTCACCGTCACTGTCTGCGCCTCGTTCCAAGTCGCCACCGTGAACGTCAGCGCCTCCTTGTCCACACCCACGTCCGTCCCGGCGTGCCCGGCAACCCCCACCGTCACGGCCGCCGTCGGCTCGGTCGCCAGTTTCACCGTGTAGGTCTCGCTCGCGCCTTCCCCGACCGTCAGCGACGACGGCCGCACCACCAAGCCCACCGTGTCGTCGTCGACAATCGTGATCGTCTCCGAGGTGATCGTCAGTGTCCCCGAGACGCCCGTGACCCCGATCGTCTCGTCCTGTTCGTCCACCGCGTCGTCCACCGGCGTCAGCGTGAAGCTGCCGCTCGCACTCCCCGCTCCCACCGCGATCGTGATGTCGAAGCTCGCGACCGACGCGTAGTCCGCAGGCAATCCGGCCGTGCCGCCGCCCACGCTCACCGTCACCGTCTTCGTCTGCGCGTACCGCGTCGCTCCGTTCACCGCCGCCGTCACCGTGATCGTCTGCGCTCCGCCGTTCTCGCTCACCCGGTCCGGCGCCGCCCTCAGCGTGATCCCCGTCGGCGCCTCGTCGTCGTCCTCCACCGTCACCACGACGTCCGCCGTCACACTCCCGTAGCCGCCGCCCGACGCCGTGTGCGCCAGCGTCACCTCCTCGTCGGCCGCGTCGTCGTCCTCCGCAGCCGTCACCGTCACCGTCTGCGCCTCGTTCCACTTCGTGGTCGTGAACTCAAGGCTCGTCGTGTCCGGCGTCAGGTCCGTGCCGCTGTGCCCGCCGATCCCCACCGTCACCGTCGCACTCGGCTCCGTGGCCAGCTTCACCGTGTACTTCGCATCAGCCCCCTCGCCCACCGTCAGCGCCGACGGAGTGACCACCAGTGCCGGCGGCGCGTTGTCGTCGTCCACGATCGTGATCGTCTCCGGCGTGATCGTCAGTGCCCCGGAGACGCCCGTGACCCCGATCGTCTCGTCCTGTTCGTCCACCGCGTCGTCCACCGGCGTCAGCGTGAAGCTGCCGTTCCCACTCCCCGCTCCCCCCGCGATCGTGATGTCGAAGCTCGCGACCGCCGCGTAGTCCGCAGGCGATGTGGCCGTGCCGCCGCCCACGCTCACCGTCACCGTCTTCGTCTCCGCGTACCGCGTCGCTCCGTTCACCGCCGCCGTCACCGTGATCGTCTGCGCTCCGCCGTTCTCGCTCACCCGGTCCGGCGCCGCCCTCAGCGTGATCCCCGTCGGCGCCTCGTCGTCGTCCTCCACCGTCACCACGACGTCCGCCGTCACACTCCCGTAGCCGCCGCCCGACGCCGTGTGCGCCAGCGTCACCTCCTCGTCGGCAGCGTCGTCGTCCTCCGCAGCCGTCACCGTCACCGTCTGCGCCTCGTTCCACTTCGTGGTCGTGAACTCAAGGCTCGTCGTGTCCGGCGTCAGGTCCGTGCCGCTGTGCCCGCCGATCCCCACCGTCACCGTCGCACTCGGCTCCGTGGCCAGCTTCACCGTGTACTTCGCATCAGCCCCCTCGCCCACCGTCAGCGCCGACGGAGTGACCACCAGTGCCGGCGGCGCGTTGTCGTCGTCCACGATCGTGATCGTCTCCGGTGTGATCGTCAGTGCCCCGGAGACGCCCGTGACCCCGATCGTCTCGTCCTGTTCGTCCACCGCGTCGTCCACCGGCGTCAGCGTGAAGCTGCCGCTCCCACTCCCCGCTCCCCCCGCGATCGTGATGTCGAAACTCGCGACCGACGCGTAGTCCGCAGGCGATCCGGCCGTGCCGCCGCCCACGCTCACCGTCACCGTCTTCGCCTCCGCGTACCGCGTCGCTCCGTTCACCGCCGCCGTCACCGTGATCGTCTGCGCTCCGCCGTTCTCGCTCACCCGGTCCGGCGCCGCCCTCAGCGTGATCCCCGTCGGCGCCTCGTCGTCGTCCTCCACCGTCACCGGCAGGTCCTCCGTCACCCCGGCGTAGTCACCACCCGACGCCGTGTGCCTCAGCGTCACCTCGTCGTCGACAGTGTCGTCGTCCTCACCGGCCGTCACCGTCACCGTCTGCGCTTCGTTCCAATTCGTGGTCGTGAACTCAAGGCTCGTCGTGTCCAGACTCACGTCACTGCTCGCGTGCCCGCTGATCGTTACCGTCACCGTCCCCGTCGGCTCGGTCGCCAGCTTCACCGTGTACGTCGCTTTGTGCTCGGCGGTGTCCGTCGTCTTCGGGTCGTCCGCCTCGGACACACTCACGACCGTCGGGTCGACCACCAATCCCGGAGGGAGAAGAAGACGATGACGGCGATCATCGTCCTGGACCGTCACCACCACGTCCTCGCTCACGTCCGCGTAGTCGCCGCCCGATGCCGTGTGCTTCAGCGTCACCTCGTCATCCGTAGCGTCGTCGTCCTCCGACGCCGTCACCGTCACCGTCTGCGCGGTCTCCCAGGTCGACGCCGTGAACGTCAGCGTCTCCTTGTCCAGCGTCAGGTCACTGCCCGCATGGCCCGTGATCGCCACCGTCACCGTCGCACTCGGCTCGGTCGCCAGCTTCACCGTGTACGTCGCTTTGTGCTCGGCGATGCTCTCCGTCTCCGGGTCGTCCGCCTCATCGACCGTCACCGACACCGGGTCCACCACCAGCCCCACCGTGTCGCCGTCGGCCACCGTCACCGGCAGGTCCTCCGTCACCGACCCGTAGTCGCCGCCCGATGCCGTGTGCGCCAGCGTCACCTCGTCGTCGACAGCGTCGTCGTCCTCCGCAGCCGTCACCGTCACCGTCTGCGCGGTCTCCCAGGTCAACGCCGTGAACGTCAGCGACGCCTTGTCCAGCGTCAGGTCCGTGCCGCTGTGCCCGGCGATCCCCACCGTCACCGTCGCACTCGGCTCGGTCGCCAGCTTCACCGTGTACGTCGCTTTGTGCTCGGCGATGCTCGGCGTCGCCGAGTCGTCCGCCTCGTCGACCGTCACCGCCGTCGGGTCGACCACCAGCCCCACCGTGTCGTCGTCATCCACCGTCACCGGCAGGTCCTCCGTCACCGACCCGTAGTCGCCACCACTCGCCGTGTGCGCCAGCGTCACCTCGTCGTCGACAGCGTCGTCGTCCTCCACGGCCGTCACCGTCACCGTCTGCGCGGTCTCCCAACTCGCCACCGCGAACGTCAGTGACGCCTTGTCCAGCGTCAGGTCACTGCCCGCATGGCCCGTCACCGCCACCGTCACCGTCGCACTCGGCTCGGTCGCCAGCTTCACCGTGTAGCTCGCGCTCCCGCCCTCCGCGACCGTCACCGCATCAGGCGCCACCACCAGCCCCACCGTGTCGCCGTCGTCCACCGTCACCGGCAGGTCCTCCGTCACCGACCCGTAGTCACCACCACTCGCCGTGTGCGCCAGCGTCACCTCGTCGTCGGCAGCGTCGTCGTCCCCCGCAGCCGTCACCGTCACCGTCTGTGCGGTCCCCCAACTCGACGCCGTGAACGTCAGTGACGCCTTGTCCAGCGTCAGGTCACTGCCCGCATGGCCCGTCACCGCCACCGTCACCGTCGCACTCGGCTCGGTCGCCAGCTTCACCGTGTAGCTCGCGCTCCCGCCCTCCGCGACCGTCACCGCATCAGGCGCCACCACCAGCCCCACCGTGTCGCCGTCGTCCACCGTCACCGGCAGGTCCTCCGTCACCGACCCGTAGTCGCCACCACTCGCCGTGTGCGCCAGCGTCACCTCGTCGTCGACAGCGTCGTCGTCCCCCGCAGCCGTCACCGTCACCGTCTGTGCGGTCCCCCAAGTCAACGCCGTGAACGTCAACGACGCCTTGTCCAGCGTCAGGTCACTGCCCGCATGGCCCGTCACCGCCACCGTCACCGTCGCACTCGGCTCGGTCGCCAGCTTCACCGTGTAGCTCGCGCTCCCGCCCTCCGCGACCGTCACCGACGCCGGGTCCACCACCAGCCCCACCGTTTCGCCGTCGGCCACCGTCACCACGACGTTCGCCGTCACCGACCCGTAGTCACCACCACTCGCCGTGTGCGCCAGCGTCACCTCGTCGTCGGCAGCGTCGTCGTCCCCCGCAGCCGTCACCGTCACCGTCTGTGCGGTCCCCCAACTCGACGCCGTGAACGTCAACGACGCCTTGTCCAGCGTCAGGTCACTGCCCGCATGGCCCGTCACCGCCACCGTCACCGTCGCACTCGGCTCGGTCGCCAGCTTCACCGTGTAGCTCGCGCTCCCGCCCTCCGCGACCGTCACCGCATCAGGCGCCACCACCAGCCCCACCGTGTCGCCGTCGTCCACCGTCACCGGCAGGTCCTCCGTCACCGACCCGTAGTCGCCACCACTCGCCGTGTGCGCCAGCGTCACCTCGTCGTCGACAGCGTCGTCGTCCTCCACGGCCGTCACCGTCACCGTCTGCGCGGTCTCCCAGGTCGACGCCGTGAACGTCAGTGACGCCTTGTCCAGCGTCAGGTCACTGCCCGCATGGCCCGTCACCGCCACCGTCACCGTCGCACTCGGCTCGGTCGCCAGCTTCACCGTGTACGTCGCTTTGTGCTCGGCGATGCTCAGCGTCGCCGGGTCGTCCGCCTCGTCGACCGTCACCGCCGTCGGGTCGACCACCAGCCCCACCGTGTCGTCGTCGTCCACCGTCACCGGCAGGTCCTCCGTCACCGACCCGTAGTCGCCGCCCGATGCCGTGTGCGCCAGCGTCACCTCGTCGTCGACAGCGTCGTCGTCCCCCGCAGCCGTCACCGTCACCGTCTGTGCGGTCCCCCAAGTCAACGCCGTGAACGTCAACGACGCCTTGTCCAGCGTCAGGTCACTGCCCGCATGGCCCGTGATCGCCACCGTCACCTCAGCCGTCGGCTCCGTGGCCAGCTTCACCGTGTACGTCGCTTTGTGCTCGGCGATACTCTCCGTCGCCGGGTCGTCCGCCTCGTCGACCGTCACCGCATCGGGCGCCACCACCAGCCCCACCGTGTCGTCGTCGTCCACCGTCACCGGCAGATCTTCCGTCACCGACCCGTAGTCGCCGCCCGATGCCGTGTGCGCCAGCGTCACCTCGTCGTCGACAGCGTCGTCGTCCTCCGCAGCCGTCACCGTCACCGTCTGCGCGGTCTCCCAGGTCAACGCCGTGAACGTCAGCGACGCCTTGTCCAGCGTCAGGTCCGTGCCGCTGTGCCCGGCGATCCCCACCGTCACCGTCGCACTCGGCTCGGTCGCCAGCTTCACCGTGTAGCTCGCGCTCCCGCCCTCCGCGACCGTCACCGACGCCGGGTCCACCACCAGCCCCACCGTGTCGCCGTCGTCCACCGTCACCGGCAGGTCCTCCGTCTCCCCGGCGTAGTCGCCGCCCGACGCCGTGTGCGCCAGCGTCACCTCGTCGTCGACAGCGTCGTCGTCCTCCACGGCCGTCACCGTCACCGTCTGCGCGGTCTCCCAACTCGCCACCGCGAACGTCAGTGACGCCTTGTCCAGCGTCAGGTCACTGCCCGCATGGCCCGTCACCGCCACCGTCACCGTCGCACTCGGCTCGGTCGCCAGCTTCACCGTGTAGCTCGCGCTCCCGCCCTCCGCGACCGTCACCGCATCAGGCGCCACCACCAGCCCCACCGTGTCGTCGTCATCCACCGTCACCGGCAGGTCCTCCGTCTCCCCGGCGTAGTCGCCGCCCGACGCCGTGTGCGCCAGCGTCACCTCGTCGTCGACAGCGTCGTCGTCCTCCACGGCCGTCACCGTCACCGTCTGCGCGGTCTCCCAGGTCGACGCCGTGAACGTCAGCGACGCCTTGTCCAGCGTCAGGTCCGTGCCCGCATGGCCCGTGATCGCCACCGTCACCTCAGCCGTCGGCTCCGTGGCCAGCTTCACCGTGTACGTCGCTTTGTGCTCGGCGATGCTCGGCGTCGCCGAGTCGTCCGCCTCGTCGACCGTCACCGCCGTCGGGTCGACCACCAGCCCCACCGTGTCGTCGTCATCCACCGTCACCGGCAGGTCCTCCGTCTCCCCGGCGTAGTCACCACCCGACGCCGTGTGCGCCAGCGTCACCTCGTCATCGACAGCGTCGTCGTCCTCCGCAGCCGTCACCGTCACCGTCTGCGCGGTCTCCCAGGTCGACGCCGTGAACGTCAACGACGCCTTGTCCAGCGTCAGGTCACTGCCCGCATGGCCCGTCACCGCCACCGTCACCGTCGCACTCGGCTCGTCGCCAGCTTCACCGTGTAACTCGCCTGGTGCTCGGCGATGCTCGACGTCTCCGGGTCGTCCGCCTCGTCGACCGTCACCGCCGTCGGGTCGACCACCAGCCCCACCGTGTCGTCGTCCACCGTCACCGGCAGGTCCTCCGTCTCCCCGGCGTAGTCGCCACCCGACGCCGTGTGCGCCAGCGTCACCTCGTCATCGACAGCGTCGTCGTCCTCCGCAGCCGTCACCGTCACCGTCTGCGCGGTCTCCCAGGTCGACGCCGTGAACGTCAGTGACGCCTTGTCCAGCGTCAGGTCACTGCCCGCATGGCCCGTCACCGCCACCGTCACCGTCGCACTCGGCTCGGTCGCCAGCTTCACCGTGTAGCTCGCGCTCCCGCCCTCCGCGACCGTCACCGGCCGGGTCCACCACCAGCCCCACCGTTTCGCCGTCGGCCACCGTCGTTCGCCGTCACCGACCCGTAGTCGCCGTGTGCGCCAGCGTCACCTCGTCGTCCAGCGTCGTCGTCCCCCGCAGCCGTCACCGTCACCGTCTGTGCGGTCCCCCAACTCGACGCCGTGAACGTGACGCCTTGTCCAGCGTCAGGTCACTGCCCGCATGGCCCGTCACCGCCACCGTCACCGTCGCACTCGGCTCGGTCGCCAGCTTCACCGTGTAGCTCGCGCTCCCGCCCTCCGCGACCGTCACCGCATCAGGCGCCACCACCAGCCCCACCGTGTCGTCGTCATCCACCGTCACCGGCAGGTCCTCCGTCACCCCCGTAGTCGCCGCCCGACGCCGTGTGCGCCAGCGTCACCTCGTCGTCGACAGCGTCGTCGTCCTCCACGGCCGTCACCGTCACCACCGTCGCCGCGCCAGCGTCACCCTCTGCGCGGTCTCGCCAGGTCGACGCCGTGAACGTCAGCGACGCCTTGTCCAGCGTCAGGTCCGTGCCCGCATGGCCCGTGATCGCCACCGTCACCTCAGCCGTCGGCTCCGTGGCCAGCTTCACCGTGTACGTCGCTTTGTGCTCGGCGATGCTCGGCGTCGCCGAGTCGTCCGCCTCGTCGACCGTCACCGCCGTCGGGTCGACCACCAGCCCCACCGTGTCGTCGTCATCCACCGTCACCGGCAGGTCCTCCGTCTCCCCGGCGTAGTCACCACCCGACGCCGTGTGCGCCAGCGTCACCTCGTCATCGACAGCGTCGTCGTCCTCCGCAGCCGTCACCGTCACCGTCTGCGCGGTCTCCCAGGTCGACGCCGTGAACGTCAACGACGCCTTGTCCAGCGTCAGGTCACTGCCCGCATGGCCCGTCACCGCCACCGTCACCGTCGCACTCGGCTCGGTCGCCAGCTTCACCGTGTAACTCGCCTGGTGCTCGGCGATGCTCGACGTCTCCGGGTCGTCCGCCTCGTCGACCGTCACCGCCGTCGGGTCGACCACCAGCCCCACCGTGTCGTCGTCATCCACCGTCACCGGCAGGTCCTCCGTCTCCCCGGCGTAGTCACCACCCGACGCCGTGTGCGCCAGCGTCACCTCGTCATCGACAGCGTCGTCGTCCTCCGCAGCCGTCACCGTCACCGTCTGCGCGGTCTCCCAGGTCGACGCCGTGAACGTCAACGACGCCTTGTCCAGCGTCAGGTCACTGCCCGCATGGCCCGTCACCGCCACCGTCACCGTCGCACTCGGCTCGGTCGCCAGCTTCACCGTGTAGCTCGCGCTCCCGCCCTCCGCGACCG
The DNA here is from genome assembly GCA_965208175.1 of Spirochaetia bacterium. Classification (GTDB taxonomy): domain Bacteria; phylum Spirochaetota; class Spirochaetia; order SZUA-6; family Bin103; genus CATQHW01. Next base: position 1,829,337 of record CBDBOG010000004.1, read on the forward strand.
TCACCGACGCCGGGTCCACCACCAGCCCCACCGTTTCGCCGTCGGCCACCGTCACCACGACGTTCGCCGTCACCGACCCGTAGTCACCACCACTCGCCGTGTGCGCCAGCGTCACCTCGTCGTCGGCAGCGTCGTCGTCCCCCGCAGCCGTCACCGTCACCGTCTGTGCGGTCCCCCAACTCGACGCCGTGAACGTCAACGACGCCTTGTCCAGCGTCAGGTCACTGCCCGCATGGCCCGTCACCGCCACCGTCACCGTCGCACTCGGCTCGGTCGCCAGCTTCACCGTGTAGCTCGCGCTCCCGCCCTCCGCGACCGTCACCGCATCAGGCGCCACCACCAGCCCCACCGTGTCGCCGTCGTCCACCGTCACCGGCAGGTCCTCCGTCACCGACCCGTAGTCGCCACCACTCGCCGTGTGCGCCAGCGTCACCTCGTCGTCGACAGCGTCGTCGTCCTCCACGGCCGTCACCGTCACCGTCTGCGCGGTCTCCCAACTCGCCACCGCGAACGTCAGTGACGCCTTGTCCAGCGTCAGGTCACTGCCCGCATGGCCCGTCACCGTCACCGTCACCGTCGCACTCGGCTCGGTCGCCAGCTTCACCGTGTAGCTCGCGCTCCCGCCCTCCGCGACCGTCACCGCATCAGGCGCCACCACCAGCCCCACCGTGTCGCCGTCGTCCACCGTCACCGGCAGGTCCTCCGTCACCGACCCGTAGTCGCCACCACTCGCCGTGTGCGCCAGCGTCACCTCGTCGTCGACAGCGTCGTCGTCCCCCGCAGCCGTCACCGTCACCGTCTGCGCGGTCCCCCAAGTCAACGCCGTGAACGTCAGCGACGCCTTGTCCAGCGTCAGGTCCGTGCCCGCATGGCCCGTGATCGCCACCGTCACCTCAGCCGTCGGCTCCGTGGCCAGCTTCACCGTGTACGTCGCTTTGTGCTCGGCGATGCTCGGCGTCGCCGAGTCGTCCGCCTCGTCGACCGTCACCGCATCGGGCGCCACCACCAGCCCCACCGTGTCGCCGTCCTCCACCGTCACCGGCAGATCCTCCGTCACCGACCCGTAGTCGCCACCCGACGCCGTGTGCGCCAGCGTCACCTCGTCGTCGACAGCGTCGTCGTCCTCACCGGCCGTCACCGTCACCGTCTGCGCCTCGTTCCAATTCGTGGTCGTGAACTCAAGGCTCGTCGTGTCCAGACTCACGTCCGTGGACGCTTGGCCGCTGATCGCCACCGTCACCGTCGCACTCGGCTCGGTCGCCAGCTTCACCGTGTACGTCGCTTTGTGCTCGGCGATGCTCGGCGTCGCCGAGTCGTCCGCCTCGTCGACCGTCACCGCATCGGGCGCCACCACCAGCCCCACCGTGTCGCCGTCCTCCACCGTCACCGGCAGATCCTCCGTCACCGACCCGTAGTCGCCACCCGACGCCGTATGCGCCAGCGTCACCTCGTCGTCGACAGCGTCGTCGTCCTCCGCGGCCGTCACCGTCACCGTCTGCGCGGTCTCCCAACTCGCCACCGCGAACGTCAGTGACGCCTTGTCCAGCGTCAGGTCACTGCCCGCATGGCCCGTCACCGCCACCGTCACCGTCGCACTCGGCTCGGTCGCCAGCTTCACCGTGTAACTCGCCTGGTGCTCGGCGATGCTCGACGTCTCCGGGTCGTCCGCCTCGTCGACCGTCACCGCCGTCGGGTCGACCACCAGCCCCACCGTGTCGTCGTCATCCACCGTCACCGGCAGGTCCTCCGTCTCCCCGGCGTAGTCACCACCCGACGCCGTGTGCGCCAGCGTCACCTCATCGTCGACAGCGTCGTCGTCCTCCGCAGCCGTCACCGTCACCGTCTGCGCGGTCTCCCAGGTCGACGCCGTGAACGTCAACGACGCCTTGTCCAGCGTCAGGTCACTGCCCGCATGGCCCGTCACCGCCACCGTCACCGTCGCACTCGGCTCGGTCGCCAGCTTCACCGTGTAGCTCGCGCTCCCGCCCTCCGCGACCGTCACCGACGCCGGGTCCACCACCAGCCCCACCGTTTCGCCGTCGGCCACCGTCACCACGACGTTCGCCGTCACCGACCCGTAGTCACCACCACTCGCCGTGTGCGCCAGCGTCACCTCGTCGTCGGCAGCGTCGTCGTCCCCCGCAGCCGTCACCGTCACCGTCTGTGCGGTCCCCCAACTCGACGCCGTGAACGTCAACGACGCCTTGTCCAGCGTCAGGTCACTGCCCGCATGGCCCGTCACCGCCACCGTCACCGTCGCACTCGGCTCGGTCGCCAGCTTCACCGTGTAGCTCGCGCTCCCGCCCTCCGCGACCGTCACCGCATCAGGCGCCACCACCAGCCCCACCGTGTCGCCGTCGTCCACCGTCACCGGCAGGTCCTCCGTCACCGACCCGTAGTCGCCACCACTCGCCGTGTGCGCCAGCGTCACCTCGTCGTCGACAGCGTCGTCGTCCTCCACGGCCGTCACCGTCACCGTCTGCGCGGTCTCCCAACTCGCCACCGCGAACGTCAGTGACGCCTTGTCCAGCGTCAGGTCACTGCCCGCATGGCCCGTCACCGCCACCGTCACCGTCGCACTCGGCTCGGTCGCCAGCTTCACCGTGTAGCTCGCGCTCCCGCCCTCCGCGACCGTCACCGCATCAGGCGCCACCACCAGCCCCACCGTTTCGCCGTCGGCCACCGTCACCACGACGTTCGCCGTCACCGACCCGTAGTCGCCACCACTCGCCGTGTGCGCCAGCGTCACCTCGTCGTCGACAGCGTCGTCGTCCCCCGCAGCCGTCACCGTCACCGTCTGCGCGGTCCCCCAAGTCAACGCCGTGAACGTCAGCGACGCCTTGTCCAGCGTCAGGTCCGTGCCCGCATGGCCCGTGATCGCCACCGTCACCTCAGCCGTCGGCTCCGTGGCCAGCTTCACCGTGTACGTCGCTTTGTGCTCGGCGATGCTCGGCGTCGCCGAGTCGTCCGCCTCGTCGACCGTCACCGCATCGGGCGCCACCACCAGCCCCACCGTGTCGCCGTCCTCCACCGTCACCGGCAGATCCTCCGTCACCGACCCGTAGTCGCCACCCGACGCCGTGTGCGCCAGCGTCACCTCGTCGTCGACAGCGTCGTCGTCCTCACCGGCCGTCACCGTCACCGTCTGCGCCTCGTTCCAATTCGTGGTCGTGAACTCAAGGCTCGTCGTGTCCAGACTCACGTCCGTGGACGCTTGGCCGCTGATCGCCACCGTCACCGTCGCACTCGGCTCGGTCGCCAGCTTCACCGTGTACGTCGCTTTGTGCTCGGCGATGCTCGGCGTCGCCGAGTCGTCCGCCTCGTCGACCGTCACCGCATCGGGCGCCACCACCAGCCCCACCGTGTCGCCGTCCTCCACCGTCACCGGCAGATCCTCCGTCACCGACCCGTAGTCGCCACCCGACGCCGTATGCGCCAGCGTCACCTCGTCGTCGACAGCGTCGTCGTCCTCCGCGGCCGTCACCGTCACCGTCTGCGCGGTCTCCCAACTCGCCACCGCGAACGTCAGTGACGCCTTGTCCAGCGTCAGGTCACTGCCCGCATGGCCCGTCACCGCCACCGTCACCGTCGCACTCGGCTCGGTCGCCAGCTTCACCGTGTAACTCGCCTGGTGCTCGGCGATGCTCGACGTCTCCGGGTCGTCCGCCTCGTCGACCGTCACCGCCGTCGGGTCGACCACCAGCCCCACCGTGTCGTCGTCATCCACCGTCACCGGCAGGTCCTCCGTCTCCCCGGCGTAGTCACCACCCGACGCCGTGTGCGCCAGCGTCACCTCGTCATCGACAGCGTCGTCGTCCTCCGCAGCCGTCACCGTCACCGTCTGCGCGGTCTCCCAGGTCGACGCCGTGAACGTCAGTGACGCCTTGTCCAGCGTCAGGTCACTGTCCGCATGGCCCGTCACCGCCACCGTCACCGTCGCACTCGGCTCGGTCGCCAGCTTCACCGTGTAGCTCGCGCTCCCGCCCTCCGCGACCGTCACCGACGCCGGGTCCACCACCAGCCCCACCGTTTCGCCGTCGGCCACCGTCACCACGACGTTCGCCGTCACCGACCCGTAGTCACCACCACTCGCCGTGTGCGCCAGCGTCACCTCGTCGTCGGCAGCGTCGTCGTCCCCCGCAGCCGTCACCGTCACCGTCTGTGCGGTCCCCCAACTCGACGCCGTGAACGTCAACGACGCCTTGTCCAGCGTCAGGTCACTGCCCGCATGGCCCGTCACCGCCACCGTCACCGTCGCACTCGGCTCGGTCGCCAGCTTCACCGTGTAGCTCGCGCTCCCGCCCTCCGCGACCGTCACCGACGCCGGGTCCACCACCAGCCCCACCGTGTCGCCGTCCTCCACCGTCACCGGCAGATCCTCCGTCACCGACCCGTAGTCGCCACCCGACGCCGTGTGCGCCAGCGTCACCTCGTCGTCGACAGCGTCGTCGTCCTCCGCGGCCGTCACCGTCACCGTCTGCGCGGTCTCCCAACTCGCCACCGCGAACGTCAGTGACGCCTTGTCCAGCGTCAGGTCACTGCCCGCATGGCCCGTCACCGCCACCGTCACCGTCGCACTCGGCTCGGTCGCCAGCTTCACCGTGTAGCTCGCGCTCCCGCCCTCCGCGACCGTCACCGCATCAGGCGCCACCACCAGCCCCACCGTGTCGTCGTCATCCACCGTCACCGGCAGGTCCTCCGTCTCCCCGGCGTAGTCGCCGCCCGACGCCGTGTGCGCCAGCGTCACCTCGTCGTCGACAGCGTCGTCGTCCTCCACGGCCGTCACCGTCACCGTCTGCGCGGTCCTCCGCAGCCCACCGTCACCGTCTGCGCGGTCTCCCAGGTCGACGCCGTGAACGTCAACGACGCCTTGTCCAGCGTCAGGTCACTGCCCGCATGGCCCGTCACCGCCACCGTCACCGTCGCACTCGGCTCGGTCGCCAGCTTCACCGTGTAGCTCGCGCTCCCGCCCTCCGCGACCGTCACCGCATCAGGCGCCACCACCAGCCCCACCGTTTCGCCGTCGGCCACCGTCACCACGACGTTCGCCGTCACCGACCCGTAGTCACCACCACTCGCCGTGTGCGCCAGCGTCACCTCGTCGTCGGCAGCGTCGTCGTCCCCCGCAGCCGTCACCGTCACCGTCTGTGCGGTCCCCCAACTCGACGCCGTGAACGTCAGTGACGCCTTGTCCAGCGTCAGGTCACTGCCCGCATGGCCCGTCACCGCCACCGTCACCGTCGCACTCGGCTCGGTCGCCAGCTTCACCGTGTAGCTCGCGCTCCCGCCCTCCGCGACCGTCACCGACGCCGGGTCCACCACCAGCCCCACCGTGTCGCCGTCGTCCACCGTCACCGGCAGGTCCTCCGTCACCGACCCGTAGTCGCCGCCCGACGCCGTGTGCGCCAGCGTCACCTCGTCGTCGACAGCGTCGTCGTCCTCCACGGCCGTCACCGTCACCGTCTGCGCGGTCTCCCACTCGCCACCCGAACGTCAGTGACGCCTTGTCCAGCGTCAGGTCACTGCCCGCATGGCCCGTCACCGCCACCGTCACCGTCGCACTCGGCTCGGTCGCCAGCTTCACCGTGTAGCTCGCGCTCCCGCCCTCCGCGACCGTCACCGCATCAGGCGCCACCACCAGCCCCACCGTGTCGCGTCATCCACCGTCACCGGCAGGTCCTCCGTCGTCGACCGCGTCGTCGTCCTCCGCACCGCCGTCGCCACCACCGTCACCGTCAGGTGCGCCTCGCTCCGTCACCGTCGCATTCGTGGTCGTGAACTCCAGGCTCGTCGTGTCCAGACGTCACGTCCGTGGACGCCTGCCGCCGCTGTCGCCGTCCACCGTCACCGCATGGCCCGTCACCGTCGCACTCGGCTCGGTCGCCAGCTTCACCGTGTACGTCGCTGGTGCTCGGCGATGCGTCTCCGTCGCTCCACCGTCACCGGCAGATCTTCCGTCACCGACGTAGTGCGCCGGTCGCCGCCCGATCGTCGTCGTCCGCCTCGTCGACCGTCACCGCCGTCGGGTCGACCACCAGCCCCACCGTGTCGTCGTCGGGTCCACCGTCACCGGCAGGTCCTCCGTCTCCCCGACGTAGTCACCACCCGACGCCGTGTGCGCCAGCGTCACCTCGTCATCGACAGCGTCGTCGTCCTCCGCAGCCGTCACCGTCACCGTCTGCGCGGTCTCCCAGGTCGACGCCGTGAACGTCAGTGACGCCTTGTCCAGCGTCAGGTCACTGTCCGCATGGCCCGTCACCGCCACCGTCACCGTCGCACTCGGCTCGGTCGCCGCTTCACCGTGTAGCTCGCGCTCCCGCCCTCCGCGACCGTCACCGACGCCGGGTCCACCACCAGCCCCACCGTGTCGCCGTCCTCCACCGTCACCGGCAGATCCTCCGTCACCGACCCGTAGTCGCCACCCGATGCCGTGTGCGCCAGCGTCACCTCGTCGTCGACAGCGTCGTCGTCCTCCGCGGCCGTCACCGTCACCGTCTGCGCGGTCTCCCAACTCGCCACCGCGAACGTCAGTGACGCCTTGTCCAGCGTCAGGTCACTGCCCGCATGGCCCGTGATCGCCACCGTCACCTCAGCCGTCGGCTCGCTCGCCAGCTTCACCGTGTAACTCGCCTGGTGCTCGGCGATGCTCGACGTCTCCGGGTCGTCCGCCTCGTCGACCGTCACCGCCGTCGGGTCGACCACCAGCCCCACCGTGTCGTCGTCATCCACCGTCACCGGCAGATCTTCCGTCACCGACCCGTAGTCGCCGCCCGATGCCGTGTGCGCCAGCGTCACCTCATCGTCGACAGCGTCGTCGTCCTCCGCAGCCGTCACCGTCACCGTCTGCGCGGTCCCCCAAGTCAACGCCGTGAACGTCAGCGACGCCTTGTCCAGCGTCAGGTCACTGCCCGCATGGCCCGTCACCGCCACCGTCACCGTCGCACTCGGCTCGGTCGCCAGCTTCACCGTGTACGTCGCTTTGTGCTCGGCGATGCTCGGCGTCGTCGGATCGTCCGCCTCATCGACCGTCATCGACACCGGCGCCACCACCAGCCCCACCGTGTCGCCGTCCTCCACCGTCACCGGCAGATCCTCCGTCACCGACCCGTAGTCGCCGCCCGATGCCGTGTGCGCCAGCGTCACCTCGTCGTCGACCGCGTCGTCGTCCTCCGCAGCCGTCACCGTCACCGTCTGCGCCTCGCTCCAATTCGTGGTCGTGAACTCCAGGCTCGTCGTGTCCAGACTCACGTCCGTGGACGCCTGGCCGCTGATCGCCACCGTCACCGTCCCCGTCGGCTCGCTCGCCAGCTTCACCGTGTACGTCTTCTGGTGCTCGGCGATGCTCTCCGTCGCCGGGTCGTCCGCCTCGTCGACCGTCACCGACACCGGGTCCACCACCAGCCCCACCGTGTCGCCGTCCTCCACCGTCACCGGCAGATCCTCCGTCACCGACCCGTAGTCACCGCCCGACGCCGTGTGCGCCAGCGTCACCTCGTCGTCGACAGCGTCGTCGTCCTCCGCAGCCGTCACCGTCACCGTCTGCGCGGTCCCCCAACTCGCCACCGCGAACGTCAGTGACGCCTTGTCCAGCGTCAGGTCACTGCCCGCATGGCCCGTGATCGCCACCGTCACCTCAGCCGTCGGCTCGCTCGCCAGCTTCACCGTGTACGTCTTCTGGTGCTCGGCGATGCTCGACGTCTCCGGGTCGTCCGCCTCGTCGACCGTCACCGCCGTCGGGTCGACCACCAGCCCCACCGTGTCGTCGTCGTCCACCGTCACCGGCAGGTCCTCCGTCTCCCCGGCGTAGTCACCACCCGACGCCGTGTGCGCCAGCGTCACCTCGTCATCGACAGCGTCGTCGTCCTCCGCAGCCGTCACCGTCACCGTCTGCGCGGTCTCCCAGGTCGACGCCGTGAACGTCAGTGACGCCTTGTCCAGCGTCAGGTCACTGTCCGCATGGCCCGTCACCGCCACCGTCACCGTCGCACTCGGCTCGGTCGCCAGCTTCACCGTGTAGCTCGCGCTCCCGCCCTCCGCGACCGTCACCGACGCCGGGTCCACCACCAGCCCCACCGTTTCGCCGTCGGCCACCGTCACCACGACGTTCGCCGTCACCGACCCGTAGTCACCACCACTCGCCGTGTGCGCCAGCGTCACCTCGTCGTCGGCAGCGTCGTCGTCCCCCGCAGCCGTCACCGTCACCGTCTGTGCGGTCCCCCAACTCGACGCCGTGAACGTCAACGACGCCTTGTCCAGCGTCAGGTCACTGCCCGCATGGCCCGTCACCGCCACCGTCACCGTCGCACTCGGCTCGGTCGCCAGCTTCACCGTGTAGCTCGCGCTCCCGCCCTCCGCGACCGTCACCGCATCAGGCGCCACCACCAGCCCCACCGTGTCGCCGTCGTCCACCGTCACCGGCAGATCCTCCGTCACCGACCCGTAGTCGCCGCCCGACGCCGTGTGCGCCAGCGTCACCTCGTCGTCGACAGCGTCGTCGTCCTCCACGGCCGTCACCGTCACCGTCTGCGCGGTCTCCCAGGTCGACGCCGTGAACGTCAACGACGCCTTGTCCAGCGTCAGGTCACTGCCCGCATGGCCCGTGATCGCCACCGTCACCTCAGCCGTCGGCTCGCTCGCCAGCTTCACCGTGTACGTCGCTTTGTGCTCGGCGATACTCTCCGTCGCCGGGTCGTCCGCCTCATCGACCGTCACCGCATCGGGCGCCACCACCAGCCCCACCGTGTCGTCGTCGTCCACCGTCACCGGCAGGTCCTCCGTCTCCCCGGCGTAGTCGCCGCCCGACGCCGTGTGCGCCAGCGTCACCTCGTCGTCGACAGCGTCGTCGTCCTCCGCAGCCGTCACCGTCACCGTCTGCGCGGTCTCCCAGGTCGACGCCGTGAACGTCAGTGACGCCTTGTCCAGCGTCAGGTCACTGCCCGCATGGCCCGTCACCGCCACCGTCACCGTCGCACTCGGCTCGGTCGCCAGCTTCACCGTGTACGTCGCTTTGTGCTCGGCGATGCTCGGCGTCGCCGGGTCGTCCGCCTCGTCGACCGTCACCGCCGTCGGGTCGACCACCAGCCCCACCGTGTCGTCGTCGTCCACCGTCACCGGCAGATCCTCCGTCACCGACCCGTAGTCGCCGCCCGACGCCGTGTGCGCCAGCGTCACCTCGTCGTCGACCGCGTCGTCGTCCTCCGCGGCCGTCACCGTCACCGTCTGCGCGGTCCCCCAAGTCAACGCCGTGAACGTCAGCGACGCCTTGTCCAGCGTCAGGTCACTGCCCGCATGGCCCGTCACCGCCACCGTCACCGTCACCGTCGCACTCGGCTCGGTCGCCAGCTTCACCGTGTACGTCGCTTTGTGCTCGGCGATGCTCGGCGTCGTCGGATCGTCCGCCTCATCGACCGTCACCGCCGTCGGGTCGACCACCAGCCCCACCGTGTCGTCGTCATCCACCGTCACCGGCAGATCTTCCGTCACCGACCCGTAGTCGCCGCCCGATGCCGTGTGCGCCAGCGTCACCTCGTCGTCGACCGCGTCGTCGTCCTCCGCAGCCGTCACCGTCACCGTCTGCGCCTCGCTCCAATTCGTGGTCGTGAACTCCAGGCTCGTCGTGTCCAGACTCACGTCCGTGGACGCCTGGCCGCTGATCGCCACCGTCACCGTCCCCGTCGGCTCGCTCGCCAGCTTCACCGTGTACGTCTTCTGGTGCTCGGCGATGCTCTCCGTCGCCGGGTCGTCCGCCTCGTCGACCGTCACCGACACCGGGTCCACCACCAGCCCCACCGTGTCGCCGTCCTCCACCGTCACCGGCAGATCCTCCGTCACCGACCCGTAGTCACCGCCCGATGCCGTGTGCGCCAGCGTCACCTCGTCGTCGACAGCGTCGTCGTCCTCCGCGGCCGTCACCGTCACCGTCTGCGCGGTCCCCCAACTCGCCACCGCGAACGTCAGTGACGCCTTGTCCAGCGTCAGGTCACTGCCCGCATGGCCCGTGATCGCCACCGTCACCTCAGCCGTCGGCTCGCTCGCCAGCTTCACCGTGTAACTCGCCTGGTGCTCGGCGATGCTCGACGTCTCCGGGTCGTCCGCCTCGTCGACCGTCACCGCCGTCGGGTCGACCACCAGCCCCACCGTGTCGTCGTCATCCACCGTCACCGGCAGGTCCTCCGTCTCCCCGACGTAGTCACCACCCGACGCCGTGTGCGCCAGCGTCACCTCGTCATCGACAGCGTCGTCGTCCTCCGCAGCCGTCACCGTCACCGTCTGCGCGGTCTCCCAGGTCGACGCCGTGAACGTCAGTGACGCCTTGTCCAGCGTCAGGTCACTGTCCGCATGGCCCGTCACCGCCACCGTCACCGTCGCACTCGGCTCGGTCGCCAGCTTCACCGTGTAGCTCGCGCTCCCGCCCTCCGCGACCGTCACCGACGCCGGGTCCACCACCAGCCCCACCGTGTCGCCGTCCTCCACCGTCACCGGCAGATCCTCCGTCACCGACCCGTAGTCGCCACCCGATGCCGTGTGCGCCAGCGTCACCTCGTCGTCGACAGCGTCGTCGTCCTCCGCGGCCGTCACCGTCACCGTCTGCGCGGTCTCCCAACTCGCCACCGCGAACGTCAGTGACGCCTTGTCCAGCGTCAGGTCACTGCCCGCATGGCCCGTGATCGCCACCGTCACCTCAGCCGTCGGCTCGCTCGCCAGCTTCACCGTGTAACTCGCCTGGTGCTCGGCGATGCTCGACGTCTCCGGGTCGTCCGCCTCGTCGACCGTCACCGCCGTCGGGTCGACCACCAGCCCCACCGTGTCGTCGTCATCCACCGTCACCGGCAGATCTTCCGTCACCGACCCGTAGTCGCCGCCCGATGCCGTGTGCGCCAGCGTCACCTCATCGTCGACAGCGTCGTCGTCCTCCGCAGCCGTCACCGTCACCGTCTGCGCGGTCCCCCAAGTCAACGCCGTGAACGTCAGCGACGCCTTGTCCAGCGTCAGGTCACTGCCCGCATGGCCCGTCACCGCCACCGTCACCGTCGCACTCGGCTCGGTCGCCAGCTTCACCGTGTACGTCGCTTTGTGCTCGGCGATGCTCGGCGTCGTCGGATCGTCCGCCTCATCGACCGTCACCGCCGTCGGGTCGACCACCAGCCCCACCGTGTCGTCGTCATCCACCGTCACCGGCAGATCTTCCGTCACCGACCCGTAGTCGCCGCCCGATGCCGTGTGCGCCAGCGTCACCTCGTCGTCGACCGCGTCGTCGTCCTCCGCAGCCGTCACCGTCACCGTCTGCGCCTCGCTCCAATTCGTGGTCGTGAACTCCAGGCTCGTCGTGTCCAGACTCACGTCCGTGGACGCCTGGCCGCTGATCGCCACCGTCACCGTCCCCGTCGGCTCGCTCGCCAGCTTCACCGTGTACGTCTTCTGGTGCTCGGCGATGCTCTCCGTCGCCGGGTCGTCCGCCTCGTCGACCGTCACCGACACCGGGTCCACCACCAGCCCCACCGTGTCGCCGTCCTCCACCGTCACCGGCAGGTCCTCCGTCACCGACCCGTAGTCACCGCCCGACGCCGTGTGCGCCAGCGTCACCTCGTCGTCGACAGCGTCGTCGTCCTCCACGGCCGTCACCGTCACCGTCTGCGCGGTCCCCCAACTCGCCACCGCGAACGTCAGTGACGCCTTGTCCAGCGTCAGGTCACTGCCCGCATGGCCCGTGATCGCCACCGTCACCTCAGCCGTCGGCTCGCTCGCCAGCTTCACCGTGTAACTCGCCTGGTGCTCGGCGATGCTCGACGTCTCCGGGTCGTCCGCCTCGTCGACCGTCACCGCCGTCGGGTCGACCACCAGCCCCACCGTGTCGTCGTCATCCACCGTCACCGGCAGATCCTCCGTCACCGACCCGTAGTCGCCGCCCGATGCCGTGTGCGCCAGCGTCACCTCATCGTCGACAGCGTCGTCGTCCTCCGCAGCCGTCACCGTCACCGTCTGCGCGGTCCCCCAAGTCAACGCCGTGAACGTCAGCGACGCCTTGTCCAGCGTCAGGTCACTGCCCGCATGGCCCGTCACCGCCACCGTCACCGTCGCACTCGGCTCGGTCGCCAGCTTCACCGTGTACGTCGCTTTGTGCTCGGCGATGCTCGGCGTCGTCGGATCGTCCGCCTCATCGACCGTCATCGACACCGGCGCCACCACCAGCCCCACCGTGTCGCCGTCCTCCACCGTCACCGGCAGATCCTCCGTCACCGACCCGTAGTCGCCGCCCGATGCCGTGTGCGCCAGCGTCACCTCGTCGTCGACCGCGTCGTCGTCCTCCGCAGCCGTCACCGTCACCGTCTGCGCCTCGCTCCAATTCGTGGTCGTGAACTCCAGGCTCGTCGTGTCCAGACTCACGTCCGTGGACGCCTGGCCGCTGATCGCCACCGTCACCGTCCCCGTCGGCTCGCTCGCCAGCTTCACCGTGTACGTCTTCTGGTGCTCGGCGATGCTCTCCGTCGCCGGGTCGTCCGCCTCGTCGACCGTCACCGACACCGGGTCCACCACCAGCCCCACCGTGTCGCCGTCCTCCACCGTCACCGGCAGATCCTCCGTCACCGACCCGTAGTCACCGCCCGACGCCGTGTGCGCCAGCGTCACCTCGTCGTCGACAGCGTCGTCGTCCTCCGCAGCCGTCACCGTCACCGTCTGCGCGGTCCCCCAACTCGCCACCGCGAACGTCAGTGACGCCTTGTCCAGCGTCAGGTCACTGCCCGCATGGCCCGTGATCGCCACCGTCACCTCAGCCGTCGGCTCGCTCGCCAGCTTCACCGTGTAACTCGCCTGGTGCTCGGCGATGCTCGACGTCTCCGGGTCGTCCGCCTCGTCGACCGTCACCGCCGTCGGGTCGACCACCAGACCCACCGTGTCGTCGTCATCCACCGTCACCGGCAGGTCCTCCGTCTCCCCGGCGTAGTCACCACCCGACGCCGTGTGCGCCAGCGTCACCTCGTCATCGACAGCGTCGTCGTCCTCCGCGGCCGTCACCGTCACCGTCTGCGCGGTCTCCCAACTCGCCACCGCGAACGTCAGTGACGCCTTGTCCAGCGTCAGGTCACTGCCCGCATGGCCCGTGATCGCCACCGTCACCTCAGCCGTCGGCTCGCTCGCCAGCTTCACCGTGTACGTCGCTTTGTGCTCGGCGATGCTCTCCGTCGCCGGGTCGTCCGCCTCGTCGACCGTCACCGACACCGGGTCCACCACCAGCCCCACCGTGTCGTCGTCGTCCACCGTCACAAGGACGTTTCCCTTCAAACCGGTGTAACCGCCGCCCGATGCGGTATGCGTCAGCGTTACCACATCATCATCCCTGTCGTCGTCCTGCTCGGCCGACACCGTCACCGTCTGGTCGGTTTCCCAGTCCCCCGTCGTGAACGTCAGGCTCGTATTGTCCAGCGTCAGGTCCGTGCCCGACTGCCCTGTGATGGCCACCGTCACCTCATCCATAGGCTGCTTCAACAGGCGCACCCTGTAGGTGCCGCTGTCCCCTTCGCCCACCGCCACGGACTGCGGGTCAAACCGTAGCGCCGACGCGTCCTTGTCGTTATCGATGATTTGCAACAACAGGACTCTGCCGAGAACGGATCGCTGGACGCCGATTATCAAAAGACCGCGTACAGGGAGAATACGCACGTCGATTGCGTCGTCGTCTTCCACGAACGTCAGCCTTACCGTCTGCGGATCATCCCAGTCGGTCGTCGTGAACGTGAGACGGGCCGGCTCGGCAGTGATCAGTCCCTCGATACCGATAAACTCGAATGTCGCGTCGCCCTCGGGCTCGCTCGTCAGCCGCACCGTGATGCTGACGACCTCCCCTTCGTTCACTACCAAGGTGCGCGGCGCCACTTCAGCCCTCTGCGCCAAGACAATCTGCGGCAGGAGCAGCAGCAGGAGCACCGGCAGCCAGCGAAAGCCCGCACGGCCCGAAGTCACCGAGCCGAGAATCGGAGGCCTTCGGGCCCGAGAACGCCCTGTGTTCATCGCTTTGGATTCTCGCCAAAATAAATTGGTCGAAGGGAGGTAACTGTTCAGGCGTAGGGTAGGTTCGTTCGACAGATTTCGGCAACCGGTCGAGACTTCGGATTGTAAATTGTTTCGGTTGCTGTACGTGCTCGGCGTTGCTGGTCTATGCTCGCGGTCGGGAGGGGCGCAATGGACGCGAGCTTCAAGCTCACGCGCCAGGAGATAGGTGCGGCCTACGATGCTGGCCGAGACGCGGTCATCGCGTTGATCGAGGCTCTCATCGAGCGTTACGAGCAGCGGATCACGGCGCTGGAGCAGGAACTCCAGGAACTGAAGAAGGACAGTCACGACAGCGGCAAGCCGCCGTCGCGGGACAGCTTCGAACGCAAGCAACTCAGCCGCACGGCCTCGCGCCGAGCGCGCACCGGCAAGCGCCCAGGAGGGCAGCCGAATCATCCTGGTGCGACCCTGAGCCAGAGTGAGCATCCCGATCTGGTCACCGTGCACGCGGTGGAGCGGTGCGCCTGCGGCCGATCGCTGGCCGATGAGCCGGTGGCCGACTACGAGCGGCGGCAAGTGTTCGAGGCGCCACCGCTGGCGGTGCAGGTCACCGAGCACCGCGCCGAGCGCAAACGCTGCCCGGACTGTGGGAAGATCGCGGTGGCCACATTCCCTGAGCCGGTCCAGCAGCCGGTGCAGTACGGCGAGCGGCTGCAAGCGGTGGCCGCGTACCTGAAGAACTACGGGTTGCTGCCGTATCAGAGGACGGCCGAGTGGTTCGCGGACCTGTTCTCGATCCCGATCAGCGTCGGCACGTTGGTGCATATCAACGCCACCTGCGCCGAGCGCTTGGAGGGGGTCAGCGAGATGATCCGTGCGGCGATCGGGGGCCAGCCGGTGGTGGGCTTCGATGAGACCGGGATGAGCGTCGACGGCCACCTGCGGTGGCTGCACGTGGCGAGCACGGAGGCGCTGACCCACTACGCCGAGCACGCGAAGCGGGGCAAGCAGGCCGGTGACGACATCGGCATCTTGACGGACTTCGCGGGGATCGCGCTGCACGATCACTGGCAGAGCTATTTTCGCTATCAGTGTGGGCACGCGCTGTGCAACGCCCATCATCTGCGCGAGCTGACGTTCGTCGAGGAACAGTACCGCCAGCCGTGGGCCGGCGAGCTCAAGGAGTTGCTGCTGACGATGAACGCTGCGGTCGACCGTGCGCGGCAGGAGGGACGCCCGCGGCTGTATCGTCCTGAGCGCCGACGATTCGCCGCCGAGTACCGCAGGATCATCAACGCTGGGCTGGCCGCCAATCCGCCGCCACCCCCGACGCCACCCGGTACGCCCAAGAAGCGAGGCCGCAAGAAGCAGAGCAAGCCGCGCAATCTCCTGCTCCGGTTGGCCGGCCGCTGGCGATCCGTGCTCGCCTTCATGTACGACTTGCGCGTCCCGTTCACCAACAACCAGGCCGAACGGGACCTGCGCATGACCAGATCCTATATCTCCACCATCCGCAAGAACGGCGGTAACGTGCTCGACGCCCTCACGACCGTCTTCGAAAATCGCCCCATGATCCCAACCTGCCTCAAACCGTCCGCCCCGGCTGAATAGTTACGAAGGGAGTAGCCGATAATCTACTCAGGGACAGTGGACCACGTTGTCGTCGAAACGGTCAAGACCAAGTTCTCGGCCCTTGATCCGTGGTTCGACGAGCGCCTGCGGCGGCGCTGGGCTGCGGTCGAAGCGCGCCTGATGGGCCGAGGCGGAATCGCCTGCGTCGCGGCCGCCACCGGCATGTCGCGTACCACCATCCGTGCCGGGTTGAAGGAGCTCGATGCCAACCAACAGAGCCTCTTGCAAAACTCCGGGGATTCCATTGGTTGCAGACGGCTGTCCGTAGCTGTGCGGTGAACCGCTGCCGGGGGCGTGAGGCAGGGGCCAGATGCGCCGGCAAACCGTCGGCGACCGCCCATCATGGACAGAATCCGGAGACGATGCGGAGCATCCGTTGATGGACGGAGCCACCGGTGGGCGTCTCGCTGCCGGCAGAGTCGCGACCTGATAGTTCGTGCGGAAACGAGTTCGGGATCAGTTGAGCATGCGCAGCAATTGGTCCACGGTGAGCGCCACGATCCCGAACATCAGGTGGCACATCACCTTGGCGTGACCGCGCACGCGGACGTGGCGGCCACCGAACTCGTCCTTGAGCCTGCCGTTGACCCGCTCGACGTTCGAGCGCTCCCGGTAGCGCACGTTCTCGGCGTACCGGCAGCCTGAGGCGCGCTGCGCGAGCGCCTCGGTGAGCCGTGCCTGCTTGCGAGCGGCGTCACGACGGGGGTTCTCGTCGATGATCGCCACGTGACCGAGCGATGCGCTGTGCGCTGTGATGTCGGCCGAGTCATAGGCTGAGTCCATCAGGTCGTACAGATTGGTGACCCGTGTGGCGCTCATGGTCGCCAGGGGAAGCGCCGCTTGGCTGTCGTGCAGCGAGGCCGAAGTCAGGATGCAGCTGACCGGAATGCCACCGTCGGCCGCGTCGATGTGCAGCTTGTAGCCGACCCAGGAGACCTGATGGCCCTTGGCGTTGCGCTTGGTGCCGACGTCGCACGCGCGTGGCAGGTCTTCGACCATCTGCGCCAGGGTCATCTCCTGCTGGCGCTCCAGACGGCGGGGCTCCTTCGGCGGGCGCTGCTCGCCCTTGCGCGGTCGTCCGCGCTTGCGCTTCGGCTGCGGCGGCTGCGGTGGCTTTGGCTTTGGTTTCTCGCGCCCCTCGATCGCCGTCGAATCGCGCGAGAGGTGCCCGACCAGATGATCGTGCAGGGTGTGCTCGATCAGCGCCTCGTGCAGGCGGTTCGGCAAGGCACTGTGGACGAACGCGGCGAAGGCGCGCGAGAAGGTCGCCTCGCTGGGGATCTCGCGCACCTCGTTCCAGCCGCACAGACGCCGCAGTGTCCGGTCGATGGCCAGCCGCTCGATCAGCGCGCGGGTCGTGGTGATGTCGAACACCGCCTTGGCGATGAACGCACGCGCCAAGGCGGCACGATCTTCCCGAGGTCGCCCCGGCAGGCCGGTGAAGTGCGGCAGGAACCGCTCGACCCGCACGAACTCCAGCACCGTGACCAACGACTGGTAGCGCTCGGCCAGCGGACCGATCGCTTCTTCGAGCGCCGGGAACAGTCGCTCTTGCAGGCCAAACCAGTATTGCGATAGTATTCGACGTAGGGACATGACCGCTCTCTCTTGCGTGTGGTTTTGGCGAACACACGATACTACGGAGAGACGGCCTGTCCCCGTTTATTTGGCCTCTATCCTCTCAGTAATCCGGCTATCTCGGTAGTTTTGCAAAAGGCTCAACATGCTGCGGATATCGAACCCGACACGGGTCGCCTGCGAAGGCCCGGCGCGGGCCGCAAGCCGTTGAGCGCTCGCGACCCGAAGTTGGCCCACGCGCTGGAGCGGTTGGTCGACCCCGTCACCCGCGGCGACCCGATGGGGCCGTTGCTGTGGACCTGCAGCAGCGCGGCACGGCTGGCGAGCGAACTGTCGTCTGTCGGCCATCCGGTGAGCGAGCGGACGGTGAACCGGCTGTTGCATGAGTTGGGGTACAGCTTGCAGGCCAACCGCAAGACGCTGGAAGGCGCCCAGCATGCCGACCGTGACGCGCAGTTCAAGCACATCAACCGTCGGGTGCGCGCCTTTCAGGCCCTGCGGCAACCGGTAGTTTCTGTGGACACCAAGAAAAAGGAGCTGATAGGGGAGTTTCACAACGGCGGTCGAGAGTGGCGTCCGAAGGGCCAACCGGAGCGGGTCAAGGCGCACGATTTCGTCGACAAGGAGCTGGGCAAGGCGATCCCGTACGGGGTCTACGACGTGACCCGTGACAACGGCTGGGTGAGCGTCGGGGAGGATCACGACACGGCGGTGTTCGCCGTGCAGACGCTACGGCGGTGGTGGCTCAGGATGGGGCGGGCGACGTATCCGTTGGCGAAGCGGTTACTGATCACTGCCGACGGAGGCGGCTCGAACAGCAGCCGCAGTCGGCTGTGGAAGGTGGAGCTGCAGAAATTCGCGGACGCCACCGGGCTGCGCATCTCGGTGTGTCACTTTCCGCCGGGGACCAGCAAGTGGAACAAGATCGAGCATCGGATGTTCTGCCACATCACCGAGAACTGGCGTGGGCGGCCGTTGGTGAGTCGCGAGGTGGTGGTGAACCTGATCGGGCATACGAGGACCAAGAGCGGCTTGACGATCCGCTCGGAGTTGGACCACAACAGCTACCCGACGGGGCAGTCGGTGAGCGACGAACAGATGCAGGCGCTGAACCTCAAGCGCGACAAGTTTCACGGCGAATGGAACTACACCCTGACGCCACGGAAACCCTGAAACGGACAGTTTATTTTGGCGAGACTCCTTTGTCAAGTGAGGTGGTTTTTTGGGCGGGTGCGACCCCAAACTGTGGATGGTCGGGTCATGCAGCATCCGGCATGGCCTCGAGCTCGACCCGTGCGGGAAGCGAGCGCTGGAAGTCGCCAGCGAAGCGCCCGCTCATCAGGGACGCTCGAATCTGGAGCATGTGCTGCGCCCCGGGGAGCGTCCAGGTCATGCCGCTGCCCTTCATGCGCGCAGCGACCACGTTCTTGCAGGCGCTCTCCACGGTGCCGCTGCCGATCGGCAGCCGTTCGTCTCGGTAGTGATGGTACTCCATGCGCTGACGGTTCGCGTCCAAGTAGTTGATCTGGCCCTGCAGCAGCCTGTCACACTCAACCCTGCGAACGATTTTCGCACAGCGGATGCGAGATGGAGTGATTGCCCGACTGATCGGCAAGTGGTTGAAAGCCGGCACGATGGAGGCCGGCTCGGTATCCTATGCCGAGCAAGGGGCTCCACAGGGCGGCGTGCTGTCGCCGCTGATGAGCAATGTATACCTGCACGAGGTGCTCGACCGATGGTTTGCGGAGGCAGTCCGCCAGCATCTACGGGGGAAGGCGTTCATGGTGCGCTTCGCGGACGATGCAGTACTGGCGTTCACCGACCGGCGCGACGCCGAGCGTGTACTACGGGTGCTGCCGAAACGGTTTGCGAAGCACGGATTGACCGTGCACCCGGAGAAGACGCGGATGTTCCGATTCGCACCACCGAGAGAGACGGAAGCAGCGCCGTGCGTGGAGGGTTTCTCATTTCTGGGATTCACGCACTACTGGGGGCGCTCGCGCAAGGGGAAGTGGATCGTGAAGCGGAAGACCGCCTCTGATCGACTCACCCGCGCGCTGCGAGCGGTGTCAACGTGGTGCAAGAGCCACCGGCATGCGCCGATCCGGGAACAGCAAGCGACCCTGCGGCGCAAGCTGCTGGGCCACTATGCGTACTACGGAATTACCGGCAACGCGCCTTCCCTGGGCTGCTTCCACCAAACGGTGCAGCGCATCTGGCTGAAGTGGCTGGACCGCCGCGGCGGCCGCCGCCTGGGCTGGGCTGGCTTTGTCCGGCTCCTGGCGCGATATCCGCTGCCGCCGGTTCGTGTCGTGCATTCTATCTACGCAGCGAAACCTGCGACTTGAGGAACCGTGTGCGTCAATCGCGCTCGCACGGGACTGTGGGGGCCTGGGGCGGGCAACCGCCCTGGGCTACCCGGACACCCGGACGCGACAGCGTCGTACGTGATTGACGGCGAGCGGAGGCATCCCCGACCCTGCACGAAAAGGAGTCCTGTGATGCCGCTACTCTCCGGGAAGGTTGCCGTCGTAACCGGCAGCGGGCGCGGGATCGGCCGCGCCATCGCCATCGCCTACGCCGCCGAAGGGGCGGATCTGGTCCTCGCCGCGCGCAGCGCCGCGGAGCTGGAGGCTGTCGCCGCGGAGGCTCGCGCTCTCGGCCGCCGCGCCATCGCGGTTCGCACGGACGTTACGCGGCGCGAGGCGGTGGACGACCTGGCCGGCGCCGTCCGGACCGCGTTCGGCCGCCTGGACATTCTGGTCAACAACGCGGGCGGGGGGCTGGAGCACAAGGGCATTCTGGACAGCGACCCCGACCTCTGGGTCGAGGACGTCACGGTCAATTGCGTCAGCGCCTACCTGGTGTCGCGGGCGCTGCTGCCGTTGATGGTGGAGTCCGGGGGCGGACGGGTGATCAACGTGGGCTCGGGCATGGGCCACCGGCCGACGGCGAACGGCTGCGCGTATCACGTGGGCAAGGCCGGCCTGTGGATGTTCACGCGCTGCCTGGCCGAGGAGGTCTGGCAGCACAACATCACGGTCAACGAGCTCATTCCCGGCCCGGTGGCCACGCGGCTCACGGCCTCCAGCGGGCCGCCACCCTACTCGGACAGCGAGGTGATGAAGGAGCCGGAGGACGTGGCTCCGCTGGCGCTGTTCCTGGCCGCCCAGCCGGACCACGGCCCGACCGCGCAGAGCTTCAGCCTGACCCGCCGGTCGATCTGACGGCGTCAGTCGTGCCGGAGCGCCTCTGCCGCTGGCTGCGGGGAGGGGGTGCGGATGCCGGCGGCGACCACGGCGGTCACGCCGGCGATCACCGCGGCGGCCACGAACACGGACTCGTAGCCGAGCGTCTTCCAGAGCACCCCGCCGGCCAGCGGTACCGTCATCGAGAAGACGTGGTCGATCGTCACGCCCATCGACAGGGTCGGCGACAGGTCAGAGCGGCCGGGCGCGACGCTGCCGGCGTACACCGAACGCGCGGAGCCCGCAAAGAACAGCAGGTGGTCGAGCACGTAGGTGGCGCCGACCACGACGATCGCCACCCCGGGGACGAACAGGTGCTCGGCGAATCCGTACAACAGGCACACCAGCACCAGGAGCAGCGCGTCCACGGTCAGGGTCAGGCGTGGCCCTACCCGATCGATGACCGCGCCGATCAGCGGCTGCGTGACCAGCCCCGCCCCGGAGAACAGGAACCACAGCAGCGCCACGGTGCCGAGCGGCTGCTCGTACACCGTCACCAGCGTCCACAGCGCGAACGTGATGAACACCTGCTTGCGCACCCCGAACAGCGCGCACAGCAGGTAGTAGCGGTTGAAGCGGCGCTCGAACCGCAGGCGCCGGCGGGTGCCGCGCGCGTGCGGTTGCCCGCGGGTGGCGGCCGTGATGAGCACCGCGGCCGCCAGCGAAAGCGCCGCCCCGGCGATGAAGTACGGCCGGTAGCCGACGTCGAGCAGCCTGCCGATCGCCAGGATCGCAAGCGCCGCGGCCAGCGCGGCGATGGTCCGCCAGAAGGCGACCCAACCGAGCCGCCGCCCGGCGCCGGCCAGCCCGCCGGATTCGATGATGATCGACTGCTCCATCACCATCGCCAGGTGCATGCCGGCCGAGTGCACCATCACCAGGCCGATGAGCGGGAGCGCCGGGGCAAGCCCGGCGATCGAGTCCGGAATGACGCGCGCGGGCAGCAGCGCCAGCGCCGTCATGCCGACCGCGGTCACCGTTGCCGCCAGCGCGAACAGGCGCCGCTCGGTCGCCGCCCCCAGCAACACCGCGTAGAACACGACGGCAAAGCCCTGCGACTCGCGCGGGAACTCCAGGAAGCTGCGGAAGCCGGCGCCCATCCGGAACTGCCCGCGCAGGTAGTGCGGGAAGTTGATCTCGAACAGGGTCATGCCCGCCGAGAACAGCGCGAACGCGCCGATCAGCATGACGAAGCGCGTGCCGCCCGCATCGGCGGCGTGCGCGCCCAGGGACCGTATTCGAGTCAAGCTCGGAACGACTGCGGGGCTAGGTGAGGTCGACGCTGGCGGCGCCCACGATCTCCATGGTGACCGGGTCGTGGACGATGCAGATCAGGGACGCCATCGCCAGGTCCACGTCCTCCGGAACCTCCAGCGCGAACGTGCCGCTGGTCTCCCGCCCGATCCGTCCCAGGTCGTGGTGCGCGCGGACGACCTCGTCATGGCGCAGCGTCTTGCCCCGATTCTCGCCGCGCGGCACGTGGTTGCCGAGGCCGCGCTCGACGACGATCAGCATCATCGCCGCCCGCCGCGGCGCGTCGCTGACCGAGAAGGAGACGTCCAGGGCTCGCTCGGCGAGGCCGGCGCTCAGGGTGACCTCCGCCTGCGCCGGCTGCTCCAGCGCCATCTCCGCTTGGTCGAACACGAGCTGCCGCCGCTGCGCGGGCCGCACGATGGTGGTGCCGTTGACGATGATCTGCGGCGTGTAGGGCCCGCGCTGGCCCAGCGCGCGGGCGTAGCGCCGCTGCCGTTGCGAGTGCTCGGGGTCGCCGAACGGGTCGGGCCAGCCGAGCCGGTCCCAGTAGTCGACGTGCCACTCGATCGGGATGATGCGAAGGCCGGACTCGCGCGCGTGGGCGCTCAGGTCGCGCAGCACCGCCTCCGCGCCGGGGCACGAGTTGCACCCCTGGGAGGTGAACAGCTCCACGACCGCGAACGGCTCGCCCGCGACGGCGATGCCGGCGGGAGTGAGCGTGGCGAGCGTGACGATCAGGGCAAGCAGGGTCTTTCGCATGCGGTCAGCCTCCGCTTACGGCCGGTACGAACAGGATCGTCTCGGCCTGGTCGATCCGTCGCAGCGACGCCGCGCGAATGTTGTCGGCGACGATGTCGCCGTCCACGGCCACGGCCGACGTCAGCCGCAGCTCCCGGCCGAGGCCGGGAAACTGCGTGTCCAACTCGTCGATGAGGGCGCGCACCGTCGTGGCCGAGCTCTCCACCTCGCCGACGCCGCCGGTAAAGGTCCGGAAGCGAGCCGGAATCTCGACCCGCACGCCGCTACGCCCGATCCCCGGCCTTACCCGGCCGCCGCCGCCTGCGGAGAGCGGGCCTTGGCCTTGATCTCCGCCAGCACGCGCGGCGGCGACATCGGGCAGGCGGTCATCCGTACGCCGACCGCGGCGTAGACGGCGTTGGCGATCGCCGCGAGCGGCGGTACGATCGGCACCTCGCCCACGCCGCGCACCCCGTAGGGATGGCGGGGATTGGGCACTTCCACGATCACGGTGTCGATCATCGGCAGGTCCAGGGCCACCGGCATGCGGTAGTCCAGGAAGCCGGCGTTCTCCATCACGCCGTCGTCGTTGAAGACGTACTCCTCGTTGATCGCCCAGCCGATGCCCTGCACGGCGCCGCCCTGCATCTGTCCCTCCACGTACGAGGGGTGCAGTGCCTTGCCGGCGTCCTGGCACACCGTGTAGCGGGTGACCAGCACGCGGCCGGTTTCCGGGTCGACCTCGACATCGGCGATGTGCGTGCCGAAGGCGGCCGCCGCGCCCGGCGCGTTGAGCGAGCTGGCGGCGGTGATCATGCCGCCGGTGGCGTGAGCCTCGGCGACGATCTCCTTCAGCGTCAGCTCTTTCCGGGGCAGGTCCTGGCCCTCGCCTGAGAGAACTGCCTTGCCGTCGGACCACTCGACCTGGTCGGCGTCCACCTCCCAGATCTTGGCCGCGCACTCGCGCATCTGCTTGATGGCGTCGCGGCAGGCGTTGGTGACCGCCCAGCCGGTGGCGTAGGCGACGCGGCTGCCGCCGGTCACGCCGGTATAGCCGACCGACTCGGTGTCGGCCACCTGCGGACGCACCTTGTCGACCGGGATGCCCAGCTCCTCGGAGACGATCATGGCCATCACCGCGCGCGAGCCGCCGATGTCCGGGCTGCCCTCGCCGACCGAGGCGGTGCCGTCTTCGTTGATCTGCAGTGTCGCGGAGGACAGTCCGCCGGCATTCATCCACCAGCCGGCGGCGACGCCGCGGCCCTGGTTGGGTCCGAGCGGGGCGCTGTAGTGCTCGTGTGCCTGCGCCGCCTCCAGCGTCTCAACGAGGCCGATGCGCGGCCATTGCACGCCGGTGGCGTTGGTGATTCCCTCGACGGCCGCGTTGCGCAGCCGGATGTCCATCGACTCGATGCCGAGCTTCTCGGCGATCTCCTCCAGGATGGTCTCCGCTGAGAACGTGGCGTTGGGTGCGCCCGGCGCCCGGTAGGCGGTCGAGCGCGGCTTGTTCACGCAGACGTCCCAGCCTTCGATCTTGAGGTTGGCCAGGTCGTACGGCGCGAAGATGCCCATCATGCCCGCGCCCACGGCCGAGCCCGGGAAAGCGCCCGCCTCGTAGGCCATGTAGGCATAGCCGGCGGTCAACGTGCCGTCCTTCCTGGCGCCGAGCTTGCAGCGGATGTAGGAGGCCGGCGCCGGGCCGGAGGCGCGGAACACCTCGTCGCGGGTCATGACCAGCTTCACCGGCCGGTCGGACTTGCGCGACAGGAGGATGCCGACCGGCTCCAGGTAGACGGTGGTCTTGCCCCCGAAGCCGCCGCCGATCTCGGCGGGCAGCACCTTGATCTGGGAGATGTCCATGTGCAGGAGCTGCGCGGACAGCTCGCGGATCATGAAGTGGCCCTGGCTGGATGCCCAGATCGTCACCTGGCCGTCCTCGCTGGTGCGCACGACCGCGGCGTGCGGCTCGATGTACCCCTGGTGGACGGTCTCCACGGTGTGCTCGCGCTCGATGACGACGTCGGCCTCGGCGAACCCGGCGTCGATGTCGCCGAGCTCGTAGATGGAGTAGCTGGCGATGTTCGTCGGCCGGTCGGGCGGATCGGCCAGGCCCTTGGTGCGCATCGATTCGTGCAGTACCGGCGCGTCGTCGCGCATGGCGTCGCGGACGTCCAGGACCGGCGGCAGCACGTCGTACTCGACCGCCACCGCCTTGGCGGCCTCTTCCGCCTGCCGCAGGGTGGTCGCCGCCACGGCGGCGATCGCGTGCCCGTGATAGAGCGCCTTGTCCTGCGCCATCACGTTGCGCGCCAAATCGGAGAAGTCGGCGGGCGTCTCGCCCGACTCGGCGATGCCGACAGGCGGCGGCGGGAAGTCGGCGCCGGTGACCACGGCCTTGACGCCGGGCATCGCCTCCGCCTTCGAGGTGTCGATCGAGAGGATCCGGGCGTGCGCGTGCGGGCTGCGCACGAACTTCGCGTGCAGCATGCCGGGCAGCGACAGGTCGGCGCCGTAGTTGGCGTGCCCGGTGACCTTGTCCAGCCCGTCGTGACGGACCGGCCGCGTTCCCAGCACCTTGTACGCGCCGTTGCCTTGGGAGCCGTTCTTGCCGTTGGTGTCTGCCATGTCTCTTGCCCTCCTACCCGGTCACCGCTGCGGCTTGCTGCACCGCGCGGATGATCTTGTCGTAGCCGGTACAGCGGCACAGGTTGCCGGCCAGCCAGTAGCGTATCTCCTGCTCGGACGGATCGGGGTTGCGCTCCAGCAGGTTCTTGGCGGCGACGATGAAGCCCGGCGTGCACACGCCGCACTGCAGCGCCGCGTTCTCCAGGAACGCCTCCTGCAGCGGATGCAGCTTCTCGCCGTCGGCGACGCCCTCGATCGTGTCGATGCTCTTGCCGTGCCCTTCGGCGGCCAGGACCAGGCACGAGCACACGATGCGGCCGTCCATCACGACCGTGCACGCGCCGCAGTCGCCGGTGGTGCAGCCCTCCTTGGTGCCGAACAGGTGCAGATCCTCGCGCAGCACCTCGGAGAGGCTCTGATGCGCCTCGCACAGGAACTCCGTCGGGTCGCCGTTGATCGTCGTCTCTACGTGGATCTTCGCCATCTTCTTCTCGTTCCTTCTCTCTCGCGTGTCAGATGCGCGCCCGCGCGCGGTCGCGCGCCACGGCCGCGGTGCGTCTGGTCAAGACCTCGGTCACGTCGTGCCGGAACTCGGCGGTGCCGCGGCGGTCGCCGATGGGCCGTGCCGCGGCGGTCGCCCGCCGGCCCGCCTCGGCCAGCGCTTCGTCGCCAAGGTCCGTGCCGACCAGGGCCGCGCCCGCTTCCTCCGCGATGAATGCGGTGGGAGCGACCGCGCCCAGCGCGACCCGCGCGGCCGTGCAGGTGCCGGATGCGTCCAGGGCGACGCTCACGCCCACGCCGACCACGGCGATGTCCATCTCCGTGCGCGGGATGAACCGCTGGTAGGCGTCGGACGAGCCGGCCGGCGGCGTCGGGATCCGGAAGGCGACCAGCATCTCGCCGGCCGCGAGCGAGGTGGAGCCGGGGCCGGTCGGCACCTCGGTGACCTTGACCATGCGCGTCCCGGCAGGCCCGGCGATCACCGCCTCCGCGTCGAGCGCCATCAGGGACGGCACCGTGTCGGCGGCGGGACTGGCGTTGCACAGGTTGCCGCCCAGCGTGGCGCGGCTCTGGATCTGCGTGGAGCCGATCAGCTCCGACGCTTCGACCAGGCCGGGAAAGGCCGCGCGGACGTCGTCCCGGTCGGCGAGCGCTGCGCAGGGGACGGCGGCGCCGAGCTGCAGGTGGTCGGCCTGCAGCTCAATCACGTTGACGTCCGGAATGTGCTTGATGTCGACGTAGTGCTCCGGGTAGGAGCCGGTGATGCGCACCTGCACCATCAGGTCGGTGGCGCCGGCCACCACGCGGGCCGACGAGCCGTGCTCGGCCAGCAGGGCCGTCGCCTCCTCGATGGTTCGCGGTGCCGCGAACTGTGAACTCGTACTCAACGCTCTGTTCCTCTTTGGTCTCTGGTTCTTTCTCTGTCCGGCCTCTCGCGCCGAGTCGAGGGCCCGTGCCGGCGCATCTTACTCCCGGAACTGGGTCTCGTACAGCCGCTGATACAGTCCGCCGTCCACGCTGAGCTCGGCGTGCGGGCCGCGCTCCACGATTCGCCCGCGGTCCAGCACCAGGATCAGGTCGGCCGCCAGGATGGTGCTCAGCCGGTGGGCGATGATGATCGAGGTGCGGCCGGTCACGACGCGGCTCAGGGCCTCCTGGATCAGCGCCTCCGAGCGGGTGTCCAGGTGGCTGGTCGCCTCGTCCAGGATCAGCACGCGCGGGTCCTTGAGGATCACGCGGGCGATGGCCAGCCGCTGCTTCTCGCCGCCCGAGAGGCGGTAACCGCGCTCGCCCACCACGGTGTCGTAGCCGGCCGGCAGCGCGGCGATGAAGTCGTGGATGTTGGCGGCGCGGCATGCGTCGGCGATGCGCGCTTCGTCCGCGTCGGGTGCCGCGTACAGCAGGTTCGCGCGCACCGAGTCGTGGAACAGGTAGGGCTCCTGGGTCACCATGCCGATCTGGGCGGCCAGCGACTCCATGGTGAGCTCGCGCGTGTCGTGGCCGTCCAGCAGGATGTGGCCGCGCGTGGGGTCGTAGAGCCGGGGGATCAGGTAGGTGAGCGTGGTCTTGCCGGCGCCGCTCGGCCCTACCACCGCCACGCTCCGTCCGGGCGCCACGGAGAAGCTCACATCGTCCAGCGCCCACTCGCGCGCCTGGTGCTGTGGCGTTGGCGAAGACGGAACGGCCGCCGCGCCCGGCCGTTCCGGTCGCGGCCCGCGCCCGCGGGGGCGACCCGGGCGCGCGCCCCTCGGCCCCTGCCAGCCGGCACCGGGGCCGTTGCCAGCCCGCCCCATGGCGGCGGGCCGGGCGCCTCGCGCCGGCTGACCCCCGGAGGCTGGCTCGCCGCCGCTCGCCGTGAACGCCATGTCCTCGACCCGCGCCGCGCGCCGCGCCTCGGTCAGCAGAAGCTGCTCGTCGCGCTCGTAGCGGAAGCTGACCTCCCGGAACTCCAGCCTGCCCTCGGCCCGCTCCAGCCGCCGCGCGTGCGGCGACTCCTCGATGTCGACCGGCAGGTCCAGCACCTCGAACACGCGCTCGAAGCTCACCAGCGACTGGGCTACCACGACCACGACGTTGCTCAGCGAGCGCAGCGGTCCGTAGAGCTGCGCGAGGTACGTGCTGAAGGCGACCACGGTGCCGATGGTCAGGCCGCCGCGGATGTGCAGGTGACCGCCGACCAGGTAGATGCCCGCCGTGCCGACCGCGGTGGCGATCCCCATCAGCACGAAGAAGCGGCTGCCGATCACGGCCTGCCGGATGGCCAGGTGGCGCACCCCCTCGGCTTGCTCCCCGAAGCGCCGCTGCTCCTCCTGCCGGCGCCCGAACAGCTTCACCAGGACCAGGCCGCTGATGTTCAGCGTCTCGCTCATGATGGCGTTCATGCGCGCGTTGCGCTCCATCGACTGGCGGGACACCTCGCGCAGCGCCTTGCCGAAGCGGCGTCCGAGCAGCAGGAAGACCGGCAGCACGGCCAGCCCCAGCACGGTCAGGCGCCACTCCAGGGCCAGCATGATCGCCAGCGTGCCGGCCACCTGGATCAGGTTGGTGGTGACGTCCACCAGGGTGTTGGTGACCGCGCTCTGGGCGCCGATGACGTCGCTGTTGAGCCGGCTCATCAGCTCGCCGGTCTTGTTGCTGGTGAAGAAGCGCATCGACATGCGCTGCAGGTGGGAGTACAGCGCCGTGCGCAGGTCCAGGATGATCCCGGAGCCGATCGTGGCATCCAGCTTGCGCTGCCAGATGCGGATCACGGCGCCGGCCACGGGGATGGCGATCAGGCCGGCGGCCAGCAGGTTGAGCCGCGCGGCGTCCTTTGCAGGCAGCGCGGTGTCGATCAGGTCGCGCACGATCAGCGGCGTCAGCAGCCCCAGGCCGATGGTGGCACAGATGCTCGTGAACAGCAGGATGATCCTGCCGACGTACGGGCGCGCGTAGGCGAGAACACGGCGCAGCAGCGCTCGGCTGATCTGCGGGCGTGCCTGCTCGTCCCCGTGGCGGAGCAGGTAGCCCATGCCGCCGCGGCCGCCGCCACCTCCGCCGAACATGCCGTACACGCCGCTATCCTACTTCGGATTCAGGTGTCGGCGCGGTGGGGGTGCGGCACTCTGGAGAGAGCGCGAAGTCCCCTTACACTGCGCTGCCCTCCGGGTACTATGGCGGCAGCGTGGCGGACGAGATTGCGGAAGAGCACGTCCTCGGGTTTCTGGAGCGCTTCGAGAAGGCCCAGGGCACGAAGGATTTCGACCTTGTCGCACCGATGCTCCACCCCGATGCCCTGTTCCGATTCAACGATGGTGACTACCGGGGGATCGACGCCGCGCGCGGCGCATTCGAGCGCACGTGGGCCCATGAGATCGAAGACGAACGCTACCGCCTGACCGACGTCGAGGTCCTGCACGTCGACGCCAACTCCGCCGCCGTCACGTTCCGCTTCCACTGGTCCGGTGTCGGCGACCACGGTCCCTTCCACATCGTCGGGCGCGGCACGAGCGTGCTGGTCCGGCACGGCGGAGCGCTCAAGCTCCTCGTGGAACACTTGAGCCGCTGAAGCAGCCTCAGACGGTCAGGGCGCGGTCCCGTGCGGTCACCTCGTACGTCGCCTGCACGCGGCCGTCCCGGACGGCGTAGAACTGGCGGTGCAGGGCCACGCACGGGCAGACGTGCCTGGGCACGACGTAGTGCTCCTCGCCTACCCTGAAGCGCAGGTCGGGGGAGACGGCCAGCAGCCAATGCTCCTCGTTGTGGATCAGCGTGCGCGTACCGTCGATCGCAAGGAAGCGGCCGCGCTCGCCAGGCGGATCGGCGGCGATCGCCTTGTTGCCCAGGTCGAAGGTCACGTACCCGGGGGTGGAGGCGCTCAGCACCCGCGTGAACAGCAGCCCGGCGAACTCGAACGTCAGGTCCGGGAGCATGTCGGCGTAGCCGAGGTCGTGCAGGAAGCAGGTGCCCGGGGACAGGTCCGCGTCCGCGTGGCGGGCGTGGCAGGGGAAGGTGGGCGTGCCGCCCATGATGCGGCGCGGCACCGGCAGGCCGGCCGCCTCGATCGCCGCCTGCAGAGCCTTGATCGCGGCCGTCCCCCGGTCGCAGGCGGCGATGCGCTCATCGCGGCTCCGCTGGTGGTTGTGGCCGTCGTAGCCGTGCAGGCCGGCGGGCTCGACCCCCGGCAGGTCGGCGATCAGCCGGTAGAGGGCGATCGCCCCTTCGCCGGCGGGTGCGATGCCGGTACGGTGCATGCCCAGATCCACGTCGAGCATGACGCCGATCGTTACGCCGGCCGCGGAGGCAGCCGCCGACACGGCGTGCAGCGGGCCGGGGTCGTCCACCAGCGTCGAGAAGCGGGTGCCGGGGTGGCGCCGGGCCAGCTCCGCCAGCCGGCCGGGATGCGGTCCCAGGAGCTGATAGGCGACCAGCACTTCCGGCGCCTCCACGCACGCCAGCATCTCGGCCTCGGCGATGGTCGTGCACTTGAAGCGTCGAAACCCGCGCAGCATGAGGCGGCGTGCCAGGTCGGCCGACTTCTGCGTCTTCATGTGCGGCCAGACCCGGTCCGGTGATCCCGCGATGGCGATCACACGATCGGCGTTGCGGTCGAATCGATCCAGGTCCACCAGCAGTGCCGGGCTGGGCAAATCGCTCGCATCGTGGAGTCGGTAGTGCGTGATCGACCTCCCCGTCCGGCTACCGGTCAGGCATCGCGGTGCAGGACGATGCCGCGCATGCTGTGAAGGAGCGTCTGCAACCGCTCACACTCGGGCGCGGCCAGCGCCGCCCGCGCCAGGATGTCGCGGAGGAACACGCGCAACTCCTCCGGACCTGCCTGACGAAAGAAGTCTATCCCGACCAGCATATCAAGCAAGGGGTCCAGGGCGGCATCGACCTCCGGAAGGGAGACCGGTTCGTAGTATCGGGCGGGGAGGTGCCGCCCGCGGGCGCGAAACAGCTCGTAGGTGACGATCTGGACGGCGTGGGAAAGGTTCAGGGACGGGAAGTCGGGATGGGTGGGGATGGACAGCATGCCCGTGCAACAGGCGATCTCCTCGTCGCGCAATCCCGTCGCCTCGGTGCCGAAGACCAGCGCCGTGGTGCCCGGACCGCGGGCGGCCAGGTGCTCGGACAGGTGGGAGAGCGGCATGGGCGCCTGCTTGCGGCGCTTGCCGCGGCGCCGGCTGATCGCGATCGCCTCGTCGCAGTCGGCGATCGCCTCCGGCAGCGTGTCCGGTCGCCGCGCGGCATCGAAGACGTCGGCGGCGTGCACGGCGGCCGCGCGGGCATCGGCGGGATCGAAGTCACCGGCGACGATGGAGAGGCCGCCCAGCCCCATGGTCTTCATCGCCCGGCACACCGAACCGACGTTGCGGCCGTCGCGGGGGCCTGCCAATACCAGCCGGACGTGTCGCTCGGGTGCGTTCATCGCGCGGCGGCCACGATGCGTCGCAGCGCCTCGAACTCCTCGAAACAGTCGCCGCACGCCTGCAGGTGCAGGTACACCAGCGGCAGCAGAGCGCGCACGTCCTTGCCCGCGGCATGCATCTCGGCGAACACGTCGAGGAACTCGTGGACCTCGTCGCAGTCCAGCTCCTCGTCACGCGTGATGTCCAGCGCTGCGCGGAGCGCGTCGCGAGCCAGGCGCGTCATCTCGTCGTGCAGCGCTGCGGCCCGGCGGCGCGGCGGGCGCGCGGGACGGCCGTGCGCGGCCTTCAGCTCGCGGTACGGATCGCCGCTACGCGCGGGCATTCCTTCCACTCCTCCCTTGTCATCGGTCCGTCAGAATGCCGCCAGTATGTCGTCCGGGCTGATACCGTCTTGGAGCATGCGGCGCCGCAATCGCTTACGTGCGTCGTGCAGAAGTTTGTAGAGGGCGTTGCGATTCATGGACATGCGCCGCGCCACCTCCTCCAGCGGCATGCCCCGGAGAATGGCGGCGGTCATGGCCGTGCGCTGCCTGTCGGTGAGGTCCTCGCGGATATAGCGCAGCACCCGTTCCAGGCTGGCCGCGCGTTGCGCGGCTGCCTCGGGGCCGACCGACGGGTCCGCCAGCGCACGCGGGATCGACTCCCCCTCCGAGGACACGAGCAGGGTGTCGAGCGACACGTCGTCCCAGCGCTTGCGGCGCAACTCGGTAAGGGCGACGCGGATGGCGATCTTGTGCGCCCAGGTCACGAAACGGCTCTCCTCGCGGAACGAGTCCAGGCTGGCCAGGATCTTGACCAGCGCCTCCTGGGCGAAATCCTCCGCCTGCTCGGCGAACTCGCGCCGCCGCATGCCGCGGCTGCCGAGCAGTCCGCGCCGCAAACCGGCCACCAGGATCTGGCGAAGATCCGCGATCGCGGCCGACCGTTCCGGCGACTCGGGAGCGAGCGCCGCGAGCCACTCCGCGTTGCTTCGCTCGGCCGCGGACGTTCGCGGAGCCATCGCACTTCAATAGTAGGTCGGAGGCGCCCGCACGCCAACCGTGCCGCAGGACAGCGAGCTGTCGTCGCGCGCTACCGCGGCGGCTCGCTCCCGGCCAAAGACCGGCCTTGAGGGCCGCAGCCTCTCCAACGGCGGCTTGGTGCACGTACCTTGTACACTTGGTAAGAGAAATCCGGGCGCCCTGTCGCTCGCCGGGCGACGATCCGACAGCAGTCGGAACGCAACGGCGCGCGGGTCCCTGCTTCATCGTTCCTCGCCCGTCGCTCTCCGGTCAGCGTCGGCGATCGACCAGTCCTCGCTGTCGAGACCCTCGACGCGGGAGAACTCGCGGCTGTTGGCGGTTACCAGCACCAGATTGCGGGCGCGGGCCTGACCCGCGATCAGCAGGTCGTACGGCCCGATCGGACGGCCGATCGCTTCGAGCTCGCTGCGGATGGCGCCGGCCATGCGAGCGTCGGCCGCGTCGAAGGGAACGATCTCGAACTTCATGCGATCGAGCAGATCCACGTTGCTCAGGGCGTGGCGGCTCTTGTATGCGCCGTAGTAGAGTTCGTAGGCGACGGGCGCCGGCATTCCGATGTCCGCCGGGGCGCAGCGACGGATCCTCTGCAGGAGTTGAGGCGATGTCTTGTTGAGCACCGCGATGCACGCATTGGTGTCCAGCAGATAGCGCATCACCCGAACGCGCGGTCAAGCTCGGGACGAGGTTCGAGTTGAGGCTGGTTCCGCCCTTCGGCAAAGAAGTCCGAGGAGAACCGGCCTGCGACGGCATCCAGCCATCGCCAATCGTCCGCGATGGGTTCAAGCACCACCGCAGCACCCTGCTTGCGGATCCGCACCTCGTCTCCCTTCATGCGAAACTCCTTCGGCAGCCTGACAGCCTGAGACCGGCCGGACCAGAAGATCTTGGCGGTCTTCACATGAGTCCTCCACTGCGAGAAAAGATCTATCATTGATATATAGCATGCGCCAAGCAAGGTGTCGACAGGGGGTGTCCACTTCCCTCCTTGGGGGCATCAATTCAGCCCCGCTCGCGGGAACGCCGGCCCGGCATGGCGAGACACCGCGGTCGCCAGGAGCGGACTTCGTCGAGACAGCGTCGTCCTTGACGCCGCTGCCTGCTGCGAGTGCCGCTTCTGCGTATCTCGGTCGGTATGGGCGAGGATTCGAATCGACGATTATTCGCCGTGATCCTGGCGGCGGATCCGGACGCTTCCGGGCGAGATGACGCTGAACACGGAAGTCAGCTCGCGACCTCGGCTGGCGAGGACATCCGATACGGTACCTGCTTTCGTCTCGGTAGACAGCCCTGCGAGACGAATGAGTACTACGCCGGTGTGAATCCGGCCCATACGGAACACGAGTTCGCTGAAGTCCTTGTCCGCCGTGATCAACACGTCGCCACTCCGGTTCGCTAGATTCAGCACGGCGTCGTCATGGATGCCTGGATCCGATTCGGCAATGGAGCGGACGGAGTGACCGTCCCGGCGGAGACGGTCGACGATGGGTCTGTCGACGCTCTCGTCCGCCAACAGGTTCACGTAATCGGTGCAGCGGTCGGATACACGGTGTCCGCGCGGAGGGATCGTGCGGCGAAACCCAAGGCTGCGAGAACCGCTTCTCTCGTCAGACGCGGATGCGCCTCAAGGAGATCGTCGATCGTCTCGCCGGCGGATAGCTTCTCCAGAATCAGCTCGACGGTAATGCGCGTTCCGGTGACGACCGGCTTCCCCATCATGACCGCGGGATTCGATTCAATGAGGCCAGCAACCATGTTCATCTCCTGCGAGTTGGCGGACGACGATTCTGTACCCATTACGGCATGGTGGATCAATGCGGCCCCGGTCGCGGAAACGACGGCCCCGCATGGCGATGCCGATGATGGGCATGACAGAGCAATCGGAGGTTGTCGAGCCGGGCCCCTCCTCCCCTCGCCCAGGGCCGGATGTGGTCGATCTGAAGCAGGTGCCGAGAGCTGCAGCGGCGTCCGGTCGTCGGATCGACGTATGAACAGCGTCCCTGATCCCGCTCCCACACGGCCCGCTTGATCGCGGCGGGAATGACGCGCCCAGTGGGTGCCGGCTGCTGGCGGCCGGCATCGTCGGTTCCCGGTTGGTTCGGATTCGAATGAGCCGTACCGCCGCCCGCAGCAACGCACTTCGCCGTCGAAACAGCCTCGGCCGGCGCGCCGTCGTGGACAGGCTGCGCCTCCCGCTTCGACGCCGAAGTAGCGCCGGCCGTGGCCGCAGCGGGCTTCGCGGCGGCAGCTCCGTTACTGTCGGGATGTCTGGTCGACTCCGCCGGCATGGTCCGCTTCGCCGCCGAACCATCAGTTGCCGCCGGCCGGGTATCGGTTCCGGTCGAGCCGCGCAGGCGAGGGTTGCGACGTCGCAGCTCATCCTGCACGAGCCGGTTCACCAGTTGCCCGTACGACATCGCCGGGTCGACGTGGGACAACAACGCCTTGAGATGATCCAGCCCCTGCCGGCACTCCCGGTCGACGACCACCGTGAACGTCCAGGTGCCGTCGCCGCGCGCCCGCAGTTGCTCGCGCGGCGACGCCAGGTTCGGGTCCACCGATGCGAGCAACTCCTCGACCTGGCGCGAGCTCTTGCCGGTCGCCTGCCTGACCAGCTCGCGCTGTCCCGTGGCGTCCAGCACCACCACCGGCACCTGCGCCCGGACCGACCCGGCCGCCGGCGGCGGTGCCGTCTCCGTCCCGGCAGGCAAGCGGTCCGTCGACTGCCGGTCCGGCGCCGCCACGGACGCCGTCCTTGACGGCGCGGCCTGCTCCGCCCGCCGCTTCTGCTGGTGCGCCCACGCGCGCCGCCGCTTGCGCTCCTGCCGCTCGAAGGCGCTCTGCAACTGCGCCGCGGTGCTCAGCGTGAGCGAGCCGTTCCGCAACCGTTCGCGCACGTCGGGCATCCGCCGGCACAGCCGCATCGCCAGCGTGCGCCGCCACGCGGCTCCGTTGCTGTAGCCCAGCTCGTTGACCGAGTAGTCGAACAGCGTGGAGAAGCCGCGCGCCAGATGCAGGTCGCGGTCCTCGATCTCGCGCAGGTGATCGACGATCTCCACGTGCAGATGGCGCTCGCGCTCGACGAGCTGTCGGGTGCGGGCAAGGAGCACACGGTCGGGCAGGCGGCTCAGGGGACGAGCCGTCGTTGTCTGCATCGGGTCTCAGCCTCCTTGTCGACGTCAATGCACAGAACGTCGGCCCTGCTTTCACCTGCTCGTGACCATGAGACGGCCCGATGGACGCCGGAGCGATTTGCGCTGCCTATCTTGAACGCCGGGGGATTGACAACTCCCTCAGAATCTGTCATAATGCAAATATGACAAAAAGTCAGGACTACGCGAGCCTCCTGCGTACCATCCGAGGTCGTCTCGACCTCACGCAGGAACAGCTCGCGGACCGGCTCGGCGTCTCCTTCGCCAGCGTCAACCGCTGGGAGGGCGCGCTCAATGTTCCGCAGAAAGCTGCGCGCACCGCAATCGCCGCGCTCGCCGCCGAAACCGACATCGACGTCGACCAACTCGACACCGAGCCGGTCGAGGCCGCCACGCAGGTGACGCGCCGGCGCACGCGGCGCTCGGCCGAGCCGTCCACCAAGCCCATGGAGCAGATGCTGTGGGACGCCGCCTGCTCCATCCGTGGCGAGAAGGACGCCGCCAAGTTCAAGGACTACCTCCTCCCCCTCCTGTTCCTCAAGCGCCTCTCGGACGTGTTCGACGACGAGATCGACCGGCTGGCCGAGGAGTATGGAGATCGCGACGCCGCGCTCGAGATCGCCGAAGACGATCACGACGTCCTGCGCTTCTACCTTCCTACGGAAGCACGCTGGGCCGTCATCAACGGCCGCGCAGCCCACGAGTGGCCGCTCGACGACCAGGGCTGCAGCACCCGCCCGCGCGACGTCGGCGAGCACCTCACGAAGGCGGTGCGGGCCGTCGTCCGGCACAACCCTTCCCTCTCCGGCGTGATCGACCTGGTCGACTTCGCCGCCGAACGCAACGGCGAGCGCGACGTCAACCCCGCCAAGCTCGCCGCCGTGGTCGAGACCTTCTCCGACCCGCGCTACCGGCTCGGCCTCGCCGACGTGCAGCCCGACTTCCTGGGCCGCGCCTACGAGTACCTGCTCCGCAAGTTCGCGGAAGGTTCCGGCCAGAGCGCCGGCGAGTTCTTCACGCCGACCGAGGTCGGCTTCCTGATCGCCCACCTCATGCGCCCCCGGCCGGGCGAGACCTGCCACGACTACGCCTGCGGCTCGGCCGGTCTGCTCGTCAAGCTCCAGCTCACAGCGCGCGAGCTCGACCCCACCAGCCGCGTGCCCCTCAAGCTCTCCGGCCAGGAGCTCCAGGCCGAGAGCTACGCCGTCGCCAACATGAACGCGATCATCCACGACATGGAAATGGAGATCGCCCGCGGCGACACCATGATCAACCCCAAGTTCAAGACCCCGGCCGGTCAGATCGCCACCTACGATATCGTCGTCGCCAACCCCATGTGGAACCAGCCGTTCAACCCGGACCTGTTCGCCAGTGACCCATTCGATCGCTTCCGCACCGCCGGCGGCGCGACCACCGGCAAGGGCGACTGGGCATGGCTCCAGCACACACTCGCTTGCCTGAACGATCGTGGACGGGCCGCGGTGGTGCTTGACACCGGTGCGGTGACACGTGGGTCCGGCAGCCGGAACGAGGACAAAGAGCGCAACATCCGAAAGTGGTTCGTCGACCACGACTTAATTGACGGAGTGATCCTCCTACCGGACAACCTCTTCTACAACACGAGCGCCGCGGCCGTAATCGTCGTGCTCGCCAAGCACAAGCCGCCCGCGCGCAAAGACAGACTTGTGTTGGTCAACGCTGGAAGGCGCGTCCGGAAGGGCCGTCCTAAGAACTACATTCCAGACGAGGACATCTCGGAGCTCTCCGCAGGCTTCTATAAAGGGGAGCCGGTTGACGGTGAAGTTGCTGTCATCACCACGGAGCAGGCGGAGCAAGCGGACTACAACCTCAGTCCTGGCCGTTGGGTCGGCCAAGCAGACGCGGTGATCCATCGTCCGATCAAGGACATCCTCGCCGACCTGCAACGGCTTGATGCCGAGGCGCATGAGATCGATGTATCTCTCGATCGGATGCTCGGGAATCTACGATGATTGACTCGTGCCCCTGGCGCCCGCTCGGTGAACTGTTCGAAATCGGTGCGGGCAAGGCCATGTCTAAAGACGCCCGCAGCGGATCGAACAAGATTCCGTTCCTTCGTACCTCTAACATCCTATGGGACGAGATCGACCTTTCGTCCGTAGACGAGATGTCGATACCGGAAAATGAACTACCGGCTAAGCTCCTTAGGCGGGGAGATCTCCTCGTATGCGAAGGAGGCGAGATCGGACGAGCGGCAATCTGGAACGGCGAGATCGCAACGATGTCTTTCCAGAACCACGTACATCGGCTCCGTCCAACAGACGAGGACCTCGAGCCGCGATTCTATGTGTACTTTCTCCAGTGCGCCTTTACGCAGCTCGGCA
Source organism: Spirochaetia bacterium (assembly GCA_965208175.1). GTDB lineage: Bacteria > Spirochaetota > Spirochaetia > SZUA-6 > Bin103 > CATQHW01. The sequence continues at coordinate 1,866,847 of CBDBOG010000004.1, forward strand.
TCTTTGAAGGAGCTGCCAACAGGACCACTATCCCGAATCTGTCACGCAATCGACTTGCTTCACTTGAAGTGCCGAAGCCCGGTTTGAATGAACAACGAGCAATCGTGACCGCACTCTCCCGACTCCGCCGAGCTATCAATCTTCAAGATCACCTTGTTATGGTCGTTCGAAATCTGAAACGAGCCGTGACCGATAGCCTGTTCACCCGTGGACTATCAGAGGAGACGCAAAAAGAAACTGAAATCGGTACCATGCCGATGACTTGGGATCCTAAGTCCCTCTCGGAGCTTTGCGACATCTGGAGTGGGGGAACACCTCGAAGGTCAGTTCATGAGTATTGGACCGGAGGAATTCCTTGGGCGTCCGGAAAAGACATCAAGACACCGTCGCTCGATGACACGATCGATCATCTAAGCGCTGAGGGCGTCCAATCGGGAAGCCGTATGGCACCGGAGGGTGCCGTGTTGCTTCTCGTTAGAGGCATGGCTCTCGCCAAGGATTTGCCAGTCGCCGTTATCAAGAGGCCGATGGCGTTCAACCAAGATGTAAAAGCGTTGATGCCGCGTGACGGGTGTCCTGGTAGTTTTTTGAGATCGGCCATCTACTATCGCAAGGAATTCTTGCTAAGCCAGATAGTTCGTTCCTCACACGGAACTATGACGTTGAACCTCGACGATGTGCAGAGGTTCAAGATACCGTTTCCTTCCGATCGCAACACACCCACCAAAGTAGTAGAAATACTCGACAAGATCGATCTAAAAGCAGAGGTTCATACACGCAAACGAGACGCTCTTGGCGAAGCGTATCGCGCGCTCCTGTTTGAGATAATGACAGGCCGTGTCGTAGCGTCTAAATCGGATCAAACAGGCGCTCAGGTTAGGAAGGCCGCTTCAACGGACAGGTTTTCTCATCAACGGCACACGTTGCAGGAGCACCGAAGAAGAGTGAAGTCATGAGGTTCAAGCGGGCAACGATAAAAGGATTTCGAAGGTTTACAGATCTCACGGTGGAGAGCGTCCCCGAGTCTACCAAGCTCATTATGCTTGCAGGCCCCAATGGATGTGGCAAGTCATCGTTTTTTGATGCACTATACCTTTGGAGCAGACGAACCTTCGGCCGTGGTTACTCATCGGACGACGAGTACTACGTGAAGACCGCGTCAAGCAACGAAACAACAGACGTTACGATGCACGATGATATTCCAGGAAGTGAGAACGAAAGGAAGAAGATCATATACGTAAGGTCCGCATACAGAAACGACCCTGAGTTTCGAGTCAACGAGTTGCGTCGTGCGGGGGACCGTTTGGACGAAACGCGGATTAACCGAATGATCGACAACGACGCTGCCGTGAGTCACAATTATCAGAGGCTTGCAAGTCGCGTCTCCGATGTATTCACGGTCAGGCCAATGATGACAAATGAATTCGCCGAATCAATAATTGGTCCTTTGAAGGCTCCGATAGCAAAACTGTTTCCTGGCCTTAGCGTAAACAACCTAGGAGACCCAACAGAAGAGGGAACGTTTCGTTTTACAAAAGGGATCAGCCAAGGTTTCGCGTATAAGAATCTGTCCGGCGGTGAAAAAGCTGCCTTCGACCTAATCCTTGATATTATCGTGGCTCGGCGGGCCTACGATAACACTTTGTACTGTATTGACGAGCCGGAGGCGCACATGCACTCGCGGCTGCAGGCCGACCTACTCTCTGTACTGTACGAGATTGTGCCCGATAGGTGTCAACTGATGCTGGCTACCCATTCGATAGGAATGATGAGACGAGCCTCGGAACTTGAGCGGGATCATCCTAGGGCCGTAGCTTTCTTGGATTTTGATCGAGATTTTGATCAATCTCAAGTGATCAAGCCGACATCCGTGGATAGGAGGTTCTGGGGGCAAGTCTATGAGATCGCGTTACACGAATTAGCAGCACTGGTTGCACCTGAGCGAGTAGTGATCTGTGAGGGTGAGCCGAAGAACAAGAGGTCGGGGAAGAATCACTCACACGATGCACGTTGTTATGAGCGCATTTTCCAATTGGAATTTCCGGGAACGCAGTTTGTCCCTGGTGGTAACGCAGACGAGGTTGTTGAGGACATGCGAGGGATATCGTACGCACTTGGTTTGCTAGTGACCGGCGTCGATGTCGTGAAGTTGATCGATCGCGATGATTTGCACTCTAACGAGGTCAAAGAGATCGAACAGAAGGGTGTTCGCGTGCTTTCAAGGAGGAACCTTGAGTCATACCTCTTCGACGATGAAGTACTTCGGGAACTTGCTATTTCGGTGAATCAGCAGGATAATACTCAGTCGCTACTCGACGAAAAGAGCACAATATTATATAGAACGTTCGGCAACGCTCACGACAATCTGAAGCCGGCGAGCGGCGAAATCTACAACGCTTGTAAGAGTGTGCTTGGTCTCACCCGATGTGGAAACAATGTTCATGCCTTTATGAGAGAGACGCTCGCCGCGTTGGTTCGGCCTGGTATGGCGACGTACGAGGAGCTTAGGGCAGACATATTCGGATCAGCTACCGGATCACCATAGGACGCTAGGTTGCCCTTGGGAGTTCTTGATGATTGTTGGTAGAACAAAACGACTGCCGTCACGAGACGGACACGCCGCGTACGACGGAGCTTCGGGTCGCTTGACCTTTAGATTGGTCCGTCAGGGCCGAAGCAGAAGATAGCTCGGCTCCGAGGTGTTAGCGAGCAAGGATGAGGAGCGCCTGACACTTGAAGAGATGCGAAGAGCAAGGTTTACGACCAACCGCTATTGGAATGGGTGAGGCAGGACGTGGACGCTGTAAGCGCGAGTTGGATAGTAGGTGTTTCTCGCGGCCATGGAGGCTCGATGGTTCCAAAAACTGTTCATCCGGTTCTTTTTCGAGGCGGATCAAGTGCCGCCGACGGCACGTTGTTGTCCGGTGGATGTTGATGTGAACGATACCGCGATCTCTGAGGCCGAAGCTGTTCAGTTCCCCATGGTGAGGCACGCGGCGGAGATTGGGTGGACACCGATGCCGGCGCAGACAGCGCTGGCGAGGCGCGGCGGTCACGCGGGTATGTTCTTTCGCGACGAGCTCGAGGCTACGCTTCGGCGGCTCAATCCGTGGATGGCCGAGGGCGCGGTCCGTTCCACGATGGAAACGATCGAGGCGATTCCGCCCACAGTCGAAGGCAACCGGGAGATGCTCTCCTGGCTTCGGGGTGAGCGGCAGTGGTACGACGAAGTGGAGGCACGTCACCGGCACGTCCGCGTGATCGACTTCGAGGCACCAAGCGCCAACACGCTGCACGTGACGTGGGAGTGGCACCTCAAGCCGCCGGCTCGCAAGGGCAGCCGGGCCGACGTGATGTTCGTCATAAACGGCGTGCCGGTCGCCATCGTGGAGCATAAGAACCCGAAAGACCCTGGCGCCATCGAACGAGGGGTCATGCAGATCCGACGCTACGAGGCCGAGACACCTGAGCTGCTGGCCGCGCCGCAGATCTTCAACGTCACGCACGTCCTCGACTACTGGTACGGGGTCACCTGGAACCCGTCCCGCCGCTTCATGGCGCGATGGAAGGAAAAACCAGAGGAAAGCTACCGCTTCGCCGTCCAGTCGTTCTTCGAGCCGACCGACTTCCTGCGTGCTCTTCGCGACTGGATCCTGTTCTACGTCGAAGACGGCGAGACGCGGAAATCGGTGCTGCGCCAGCACCAGCGCCACGCGATCGACCTCATCGTCGAACGCTGTGCCGAGCCGTCGAGGCGCCGCGGGCTGATCTGGCACACGCAGGGGTCCGGCAAGACCTTCACGCTGCTCACCGCCGCCCGGCTGATTCTTGAGCGCAAGCAGGAGTTCCGCAATCCGACGGTGCTGGTGGTGGTGGACCGCACGGAGCTCGAAGGACAGCTCAAGAGGTGGGTCGAACGGCTGCTCGGCGAGATGCAGCAGCAGGACATCCCGGTTTGGCGCGCGCGGAACAAGGACGAATTGCGCGACCTGCTGTCGACGGACAAACGCGGTCTGATCCTGTCGATGATCCACAAGTTCCAGGACATCGAGAAGGACGCCAACACCCGCGACAACATCTACGTGTTCATCGACGAGGCGCACCGGTCGGTCGCCAAGGACCTGGGGACCTACCTGATGGCCGCGCTGCCCGCCTCGACGATCATCGGCTTCACCGGCACGCCGATCGACAGAACCTCCTACGGCCAGGGCACCTTCAGGATCTTCGGCACCGAGGACGAGCAGGGCTATCTGCACAAGTACTCCATTGCGGAGTCGATCGACGACGAGACCACCCTGCCGATTCGCCACACGCTGGCGCCGAGCGACATGACCGTGCCGGTCGAGCAGCTCGATCGCGAGTTCCTCACCGCGGCCGACGCCGAGGGAGTGACCGACGTGGAAGAGCTCAACCGGGTGCTCGACCGGGCAGTGCATCTGCGCACCTTCCTCACCGCCGACGACCGCGTCCGCAAGGTGGCCGCATTCGTCGCCGAGCACTTCCGGGAGAGCGTCGATCCGCTCGGCTACAAGGCGTTCCTTGTGGGCGTGAACCGCGAGGCGTGCGCTCGCTACAAGCAGGCGCTCGATGAACTGCTGCCCGCCGAGTGGACGGAGGCGGTCTATACCGACAACCCCAACGACGCCGTGGAACGCCCGCTCGTGGCGAAGCATCAGCTTTCGCCCGAGCGCGAGGCGGATGTCCTGGTGGAGTTCAAGCGCCAGCGTCGCGATCCACGGATTCTGATCGTCACCGACAAGCTCCTGACCGGCTTCGACGCGCCGCTACTGTACTGCCTGTACCTCGACAAGCCGATGCGCGACCACGTGCTGCTGCAGGCGATCGCGCGCGTGAACCGTCCGTACGTGGATGCGGAAGGCATCCTCAAGCGCGTCGGCCTGATCGTGGACTTCGTCGGGGTGCTGCGCGAGCTGAAGAAGGCGCTGCAGTTCGATGCCGCCGACGTGAGCGGAGCGATCGAGGACATCGACCTGCTCCGCGCGGACCTCATCGACCGAATCGAGCGGGCCGAGCGCGACTACCCGGGCACAGGCGAGATGGACGACGCAGCGCTCGAAGCGGTGGTCTACGGGCGGTTCCTCGATCCGCAGGCGCGTACGACCTTCCTGGAGGTGTTCAAGGAGATCGAGGCGCTGTGGGAGATTGTCTCTCCCGACCCCGCGCTGCGCGATCACGTCGCCACCTTCCGGCGTCTGGCCCAGTGGTACGTCGCGGTACGGAACGAGTACGCGGAACGGATCGGGTTCGTGGCCGATCTCGCCCACAAGACCCGCCGGCTGGTGCAGGAGAGCGCGGGCCAGGAGGGGCTCGGCCGGTTGACGTCCGGCGTTACCTTCGACACCGCGACCGTGCAGACGCTGCGCGAAGCGCCGGGCCCCTACGAGGCGAAGGTCTTCAACTTGGTGCGCGGGTTGCGCCGGGAGATCGATACGTCACCGGACACGGCGCCGGTGCTCCGGCCGATCAAGGAGCGCGCCGAGCGGGTTCTGACGGACCTGGAGACCCGTCAGACCAGCGGCGACGAAGCTCTGGATCAGATCGAGCAGCTCGTGCGCGAACGGGAGGACGCGTTGCGCGAGGCGCGGCAGAGCGGCCTGTCGTCGCGCGCGTTCGCCGTCTACTGGGTGCTCAAGGACAGCTTCAGCGTCGGCGAGAAGGGAGCGATGGCGCTGGCGCGCGAGGCGGAAACGCTCGTGACGCGGTTTCCCAACGCCGCCGTGAACGCGGAAGAGTTGCGCCACCTGCGCGCGGCGCTCTACAAGCCACTGCTGGGGCTGCACAAGGAGGAGCGCGGTAAGGTGGTCAGGCACATCCTGGCGCTGCTGGTGAGCCCCGGCGATGCAGAAGCCTGACACGGGCCATACGGCCCTGCGGCGCCGCGCCGGCGACTGGGCGCGGCGTCTCGACGTTCGGCCGCGGGCGGTTCGCATCCGCCCCATGACACGCAAGTGGGGGTCCTGCTCCACCTTGGGGATCGTCACCCTCGCCGCCGATCTGGCCGACCAGCAGCCGGGCTTTCAGGACTTCGTCATCGCCCACGAGCTGCTGCACCTGCGAGTGCCCAACCACGGCCGGCTGTTCAAGGCGCTGATGTCCGCCCACGTGCCGGCTTGGAAGACCTACGAGATGGAGCGTCGCGGGTGCCGATATAATGCGCAAAACCGGATGACATGATGTCTCTCGCTACCCAGATCATCGACCAGCAGGTATCCGGCATCGTCGAACGACACTCGGACGACTTCGCCGACGAGCTTCGGCTGGGCAAGGATGAACGGAAGATACGGTCGGCAGCGTTCGTGTTCCTGGTCGCGAGGACCGCATTCGACCTCACGGATCAGGAGACGATCGACGGGATCGTCGACGGCGGCAACGACTTCGGAGTCGACGCACTGTACTTCGAGCCACCCGATGGTGGTGGGCTGCCGATTACGCTGATACAGGGAAAATATCGAACGACCCTGCGCGGCGACGCGGCGTTTCCCGAAAACGCGATCGCAAGGATCGTCGACGCGATCGGTGCGCTGTTCGATCCGGAGAAACCGGTAACGTTGAACCCGCGGCTGAACCGGCGGGTCGAAGACATCCGTTCGTTCGTCAAGGATGGCGCGATTCCGCGCGTGACGGTGGTCGCTGCCAACAACGGAGCCCGCTGGACCGGGCAGGCGCAGCAGCGAATCGACAATGCCGCGCAGGGGTTCGGCGAGCAGGTCGAGTGGCGCTATGTCGGACCGGACGACCTCCTGGCCCTGTTGCAGGCTCGGAAGCCGATCAGCACCGAGCTGCAGTTTACCGGGAACGCGACGGTGGAGACCTTCGACTTCCGGCGTGTGCTGACCGGGCGAATGTCGGTGGCCGAGCTCGCGCGTCTGACCGACAGCTACGGCAATCAGCTCTTCGAGAAGAACATACGCCGTTATCTCGGACTTGCCGGCAACCGCGTGAACGAGGCGGTCGCGGCCACGCTGCGCAGCCGGGGGGAGCGCTCCAGTTTCTACTTCTACAACAACGGCATCACGATCACCTGCTCTCAGTTCCGTCACGCTGCCCTGCAGCGGGACAACTGGAGCGTCCAGGTGAATGATCTGCAAATCGTCAACGGCGGGCAGACGGCACGCACGGTGCAGCAGATCGCCAAGGAGCTCGGGCCGGAGATCGCGGAGGCGGAAGTGTTGGTCCGCATCTACGAGCTTCATCAGGACGACACCGAGCTGGTCGAGGCGATCACTTTCGCGACGAATACTCAGAACCCGGTGGATCTGAGGGATCTGAAAGCGAACGATCAGCGGCAAGAGGACCTGCGCACGTCGATTGCCGGGCTGGGATACACGTACCGGACCAAACGCGAGGACCGCCACGTGGCATCCGAGGAGTTCACGAGCGCCGTGATCGCCGAGGCCGTATTGGCAGTCTGGCGTCATCGACCGCATCAGGCGAGGTTCAACAGCCGCGAGCACTTCGGCACCCTGTACCACACGATTTTCGCGCGCGATCTGAACGGTGCTCAGGCCATCATCGCCGCCTTGTTGATGCGGCATGCCGAAAACCGCCGCAAGAGGCCGCCGGCAGACGCTCCCGACTTTCTCGCGTACGGATCCCGGTTCGTCGCCATGCTCATGGGACGTTATCTCCTGGAAGACCTGGGCATTGTGCTCGACGAGCTCGACCATCGCAATTTCCGATCAGCGAGAGACTTGATGGAACGGCAGGCGCCCGACTACCTGGCCCGTGCCGAGGGAGAGATCGAAGCGGCGCTTGCCGGACTGTTTCAAGGGAGGGAACGGACGCTCCAGCGGCTTTCTGCGGCCTTTCGCCGAGCGGATCTGATCGACGAGCTCTTGTGAGGTGGCGACGACGGTGATCGGCCCGCTGGCGGCGGCGGGATGTACGGGAGAACGGACAGTCCCCGTGTGCCGAGCGATCGGAGGCCGTGTGCGGGCCGTGGGGGCGCCAAGAGGGGCAGATGAAGTGACCCCTCCGACTACTCCGTTGCCGGAGAGAGCACCCATGGCGCTCTTGTCATCGGAGGGGGACCTTTCTGACCGAAGGTACCCCTGCGAAGAAGGCGCGTCCATCGAACAACATTCCAGACGTCCTGCGAGCATACCCATGCCCGAGCAGCTACAGACGGATCCCGCTGTCACGGTGGACGGCGACGAGGTTCTGGCCCCACTCGCCGGTCTGGAGGAGTACCTCGAAGCCGTAGGACTCGACTTCCTTCCGCAGCCGCGGGCCGGTGCGATAGCGGCGAAACGGGAAGAAGCGCGCCCCGCCGACGGTGATGGCGCCGTCGATCTCGACCTCACCGTCGTATGGCCGGTAGTACAGGTCGGTGTCCGGGTCGTACAGGCAGTCGTAGCCGTCGAACACGCGTCCCGTCCCGCGGTCGACCACCTGCCGGTCGGGGTGGTGACGGGTGGTTTCGTACATCGCGGTGCTGACCAGGTAGCAGCCGCGTGGGCCGAGTCGGGCCTTGACGGCGCGGAACACCGCCTCCCGGTCCGCGTCGAGGGCGATGCCTTGCAGGCAGTAGCTGTCGACGATCAGGTCGTACGCCGGCCCGGCATGCGGGATGCGCGTGACGTCCATGACCTCGAAGGTCACGTCGATACCGCGCTCCGACGCGTTGCGCCGAGCCTGCGCGATCGCCTCCGGGATGAGGTCGATCCCGTGCACCCGGAAGCCGTGGGCGGCCAGGAACAGCGCGCCCGGCCCCACCCCCGTTCCCAGCTCCAGCGCCGTGGGCTGCTCCCTGGCGAACCGGAGCCGGGGGATCACCGCTTCCAGGAAGCCGCGTGACGAGAAGTACGCGCCATCCGTCCCGCCGTACTTCATCTTCGCCCTCACATCGACGCCCCTGTCTCCCATCTTCCGGTAGCGCGTGGAGTTCTCCCGGAGGTAGTTCTTCATGCGAGCGGCTGCCGCAGCAGCTCCAGCAACTCGGCCGGATCCAGACGCGCGGCCTCGCCGCCGGTCGCAAGCAGGCGGCCGGCGAGTTCGCGCTTGCTGTGGTGCAGGTCGACGATCTGCTCTTCGATCGTGCCTGTGGTGACCAGGCGGTAAATCGTCACCGGGCGGGATTGACCGATGCGGTGGGCGCGGTCCGACGCCTGATCCTCGACGGCCGGATTCCACCACGGGTCCATGTGGATCACGTAGTCGGCAGCCGTCAGGTTGAGTCCGACGCCTCCCGCCGTCAGGGAGATCAGAAACACGTCGCCCTGCCCGGCCTGGAACGCGGCGACCCGCTCGCGGCGCGCCTTCACGGCGGTGCTGCCGTCGAGGTACTGGTAGCTGACTTCCGACTCCTGCAGGCGTGCCTCGATCAGCTTCAGGTGTCCGACGAACTGCGAGAACACCAGCACCTTGTGGCGGTTCGCGAGCAACTCGGCGAGCGTCTCGGCGAATATCGCCAGCTTTGAGCTGGGCGGCGCGTCGGCCGGACTTACCAGCGCCGGGTTGCAGCACGCGCGGCGCAGGCGCGTCAGGTGCGCGAGCATCAGCATCCGTCCGTCGTCGTCCGCGGCACCGCCGGCGCGCAGCGCCTCCAGGTCCTCCACCGCGCGCCGGCGGAGCGCCTCGTAGAACGACGCCTCGGCCGGGGACAGCTCCACGCGCAGCGTGACCTCGGTACGGGGCGGCAGATCCTCCAATACCTCCGACTTCAATCTCCGAAGCACGAACGACGCCACCATGCGTCGCAGCCGCGCCCGCGCCGTGCCGCTCGCTTCCGCCTCGATCGGCGTGGCGAAGATGCGCCGGAACTGTTGGAGCGAACCAAGCATTCCGGGGTTGATGAAGCTGAACAGCGAGTGCAGGTCCGTCAAGTTGTTCTGGATCGGCGTCCCGGTGGTGACCATGCGAAAGCCGGCTTCGAGAGCTCGGGCGGCGCGCGAACGCTTGGCGGCCGGGTTCTTGATCGCCTGCGCCTCGTCGAGCACCACGCTGTGCCAGGCGATGCCGCAGAGCCGCTCCGCGTCGATATGCAGCAATGCGTACGTGGTGACAACCAGGTCGAACGGGCCGAGGTCTTCGAGCATGGCGGCGCGCGCGTCCGCGGCGCCGATGCAGGCGCGCACGTTCAGCGTCGGCGCAAAGCGGCGCGCCTCGTCGATCCAGTTGGCGGCGACCGAGGTCGGGACGACCACCAGCGCCGGTCCGTCCGGGGCGCGTTCCAGTAGCAGCGCCAGCGCCTGCACGGTCTTGCCGAGCCCCATGTCGTCGGCCAGGCAGGCGCCGGCGCCCCAGCGGCTCAGGCGCGACAGCCAGCGGAACCCCTCCTGCTGGTAGGGACGCAGTTCCGCCTGCAGCGTGCTCGGCACCTCCGGTTCGTACTCCTGCGCGTCGCGCAGCCGCTGCCGTCGCGCGCGCCACTCCGGGTCGGCGTCGAGCCGGGTCTCATCGATCCACTCGTGGAGGCCGAGCGCGGCAAGCGGATGCAGGCGCTGGGCGCCGCGCGCCGCCGGCGACGACACGCTGCGCAGATCGTCCAACTGCCGACGGAACGACGCCGTCAGCGAGAGGAACTCGCCCGCCGCGAGCTCCAGAAATCGAGAGCCCGGATTGGCGTCCAGCAACGCGAACAACTGTTTCAGGTTGAGCGCCCGGCGCTCGTCGATCCTGAGCTGGCCGGATGCCTGCACCCACTCGTCGGCCGCCTTGATCTTCAACCGGAACTGCCGGGTATCGGCGCGCCCGACGATCTTGAACCGCTCCCCCTGCGGCCACAGGCAGCGCGCGCCGGCCGCGTCAAGCTGCTCCAGCAACTCGAGTGCGCCGCCGGCATCGGCCACCTCCACGGACCACGGCGCCGCGTCGGTGCCGGCGAGCCGCGGACACGCCGCCGCGAGCCGCTCGGCAGCCTCCCGTTCCGCCGTGAGGTCGCGCCGCGCCTGCACGGGTTCGCCGACCTGCCGGCCGAACACCAGCGCCCCGCCCGCGCCGGGTGCGAAGAAGGCTCCAGACCCCGGGACCGGCTCGACCACCACCGCTGCGGCCAACCCGTCGCTGTACGGCTCCAGCCGCACGCGCGGCTGCGCGTCCGCCTTGATGAGGCGCGCCGAGCTGGCGCTGCCGTCGACGCCGCCATGAATGCGCATCACCGGCACGAGCGCGGACGCAGCCTCCAGGAGCCGGGGTCCGGCCTCGGCTGGCAGCGTCAATCCCCCCTTCGGGATGATCTTCCGCACGCGGTGGTGATCGGCGGTGAGCCTGATCACCTCGCACCGCCGTGCGCCCACCAGCCGGACGTGGTAGCGCTCGCCGTCCCAGTCATCGGGCATGATGACGGCGTGCACGTCGCCGGCCTTCTGTTCGATGACCAACTCCGGCTCGGTGCGGACGACGTCGACGGAGTCCCCGGCCGCATTGAAAACGTGAGGATGACCCGCGAGCTCGAACAGCATCGGTTTCGTCAGGCGTTCATCCGCTGCCGTTTGCAGACCGAACTGTTCGCGCTTGACCACCTGGGCGGCGGCGCGGTCCTGCGCACGCAGGACGTCGAGCTTGCCGGCCCGGCCGAGCAGCCACTGCAGCGACCGGACACCGCCCTTCGTCCACCCGCCGTCCTTGCCGCGGCGCTGCTCCCGCGGCGTCACGATGATGGCGTCCGCGTCGTGCTGCAGCTCCCAGATCAGTCGACTCTCGGCACTCCTGCCGGCCTTGGCCTCCTTGCCGCGGATCTCGAATGCGAATCGCTCCAGCGCTCTCAGCGGGAACTCCCACTCCGCGGACGCGGGCACCACCGTGACCAGCGTACGCGTGCCGAGTTGCCCGTGCATCGCCGCTGCCTGTTCGCCTGCCGTCGCCGACGACTGATCGACGCGAGGATTCAGCGCCGTGCCGGCGTCGCCGACGATCGCCAGACACTCGGCCAATGCCCAGCGGAACCCGTGTGCCGAGAGGCGATCCACGTAGCGGCCGAAGTCGTAGCGCGATTCGCGCGGCACGTGCGGGCTGACGACGCGCTTGGCCCAGCAGTAGACCAGGCCGTGCAGCAGGCCGCGAATGTCGTCGGCGATATCGATCGGCCTGGCGGGCGCCGTGTCGGTGCGCAGCTCCGCGGCGGAAGCAACGGTGTCGAGCGCCTCCGGCGCCGCGCCCTGCTTTCGCGCGGCATCCAGGACTTCCATGAGCAGGGCGTCATGGGACGGCGTGTCGGAACGGACCAGGGACAGCAGCGACAGGATGAACGGCATCGATTCGGGAACCGACGTGCGGCGGCGGGTTCCGAATCGCTGTGCCGCGATGGCCGCCTTGATGGAACGGAACGCCGACTCGTCATCCCCGCGGAGGGTTGCGGTGAGCGCCTGCACGGCGGCGCGGTCGATGCCTACCTGCCGGTCGTCCCGTGCCGGTGAGGGAAGGTCGTCGAAGACTGCGGGCGCGTCGTCCAGCCGCCCTTGCAGGATGCGGATGAAGGCGACGTCGACCGCGAACCGCTCGGGAGCAGCGCCGAGCTCCCGGCACGCGGCCACCACGAGTTCCGGCGGCGCGGCGCGCTGGACCACCTCGTCCACACAGCCTCTGAGGGCGGCCTCCCGGTGCTCCTCGGGCAACGTGTCGAGCAGCCCGGCCGCGCCCGGCTGCGCCAGGAAGCCCCAGTCCGAGTCCGCGACGTGCCTGGGCAGGAGATCGAATCGACCGGCAACGGTGGCGCAGCGGAGCTTCATCGCACCGGTGCCCGTCCGTGCGTACCCGTAATAGGTCGGAATGGCCTTGTCGTGGGCTTTGCGGATCGGTTCCAGCAGGTCGAGGCGGTGCGCTTCCTTGGTCAGCCACGTCATCCACTGCGGCTCGATCGCCATGATTCGGGAGTCGCGCTGGGTGGGGGCGGCGATTCCCCGCCGCTCCAGCTCGTCCGCGGCTTTCCTGGCGAGCGTGGCCGTGACGCTGCGGCTGCCGGCCTTGAGGTCCGCCAATCGCAGCATTCGAGCCAGTTCGGCGGTGCCGTAGGCGAGAGGACTCAGGACGCCGCCGACCAGGGCCGTGAGCCGCGCCCACGACGGCAAGGTCCGGAAGACGGCTTTCATGTCGGTTGTTTCGGGCTCGGAGATACTCATCGGCGCATACCTTGTATACCTTGTACCGAGCGTATGGTGCTTGCTTACAGCCGGTCGAGCAGGCCGGCGAGCTTGCGCACGGTGTTGTGGTTGCGGATCGTCACCTGCCGGTAGATGGGAAGGGTCGGCAGCTTCATGAAGGCGGATCGGGTGATGCGGTCCTTCGGCGTCGACCAGAACACGATGCCGGGACCCGCAGCGATCGCGTCGATGTCCGGTTTGGCCGGCGGCAGGTCGGCCAGCACCTCCTCGGGGGTCACACCGGCCATGGTGAAGAGCGCGTTGTGCCGGCAGGCATCGTCCCGCCCCCACGCCGGCGGCGCGGCGGCGAGCGCGGCCGTGTAGCCGGCGTGCGACAGGACCACGGAGCGCGCGGCGTACGAGAAGCGATCGGACAGCGCCTGCTCCACGTCCGCATTGAGCTCCGCTACAGCCGTCGCCGCCGTCCGGAAGAGGACGTTGCCGCTCTGGATGTAGGTGCGTACCCGATTGAAGCCGAGGTCCTCGAAGCAGCGGCGCAGGTCGTCCTTGCCAATGAGGTTCTTGCCTCCCACGTTGATGCCGCGCAGGAGGGCCAGGTAGCGCTCAGACATCGGCCCAACTGTCCGGCCGGTCGCCGACGCGCAGCGGCGCGCCCGCCGGATCCGGGCGGTCCTCGACCACTCCGGCGACCAGCGGCCCGAACACCCCGCCGAACTTGAAGGCGTGGCCGCTGCCGGCGCCGGCAACCACCAGGCGTTCGGTCCCCGGCACCCGGTCGATGAGGAAGTGCGCGTCCGGCGTCATGGTGTACAGACAGCTCCGGCCGCCCGCCTCCGCGGAGCCGGCCAGCGCCGGCAGGCGCCGCCGCAGCATCGCCTCTGCGTCGGCCGCGAACGCGGCGGTGCCGGCGCGGTCCATTTCGGCATCGACCGCCGGGCCGAGCCGGTCGCGGGCCACCTTGACCGACCCCTCCCGCAGCAGCGGGAAGCCGTACCACTCCTCTCCGCCCGGCTCGGCGCCCCAGGTCGGCATCCGCGGGTAAGAGAACGCCACGGGGTCCGGAGCGGGCAGCAGCAGCATCTCCTGGAGCGTGACCGTCAGCGGCCGGGCAAGCTCCGGCAGGAGTCGCCCGATCCAGGCGCCGGCGGCGACGACCACGCGATCGAACGCCTGCTCTGCGTTGTCGGCGCGCACAGTCACCGCCCCGGCCCGCTCCTCCACGGCCGCAACCGGCGTGCGCTCCCGTACCGTCACGCCCGCGTCGTCCGCCAGATCCACGATCATCCGCACGGCGGCGGCACTCTCCAGGTAACCGCCCCACGGGTCGTACACGCCCACCTCGTCGTCGGCGACCGTGAACTGCGGGAAGCGCCGGCGCAGGGCCGCCGTGCCCAGCTCCTGTACTTCGACCGCGCCCCGGCTGCGTAACAAGTGCACGCTTTCATACATCGGCGACCCGGGGCCGGCCTCGTGGAGAATGCTCAGGTGTCCGGTGCGGTGCAGCACGTGACGGCCGGTCTCCCGCTCCCACGCGTGCCATCGATCCGCGGAGCGCTCGACCAGGTCGACGTAGCCTGCCTTGTCCCCGGTGTACCAGACGCGGCGGATCGCCTTCGACACGTCGGTGGAGGCGGCGCGCGGCGCCGGCACCGCCTCGGCGTCGAAAAGCGTGACCTGGTGGCCGCGCAGGCCAAGCTCAAGGGCGGCGGCGGCACCGAAGATGCCCGCTCCGACCACCGCGACCGTCATGGTCGCTAGGCTATCACGTCAGCCTGTGACCTCAGGCGGTGTTCATCGCCCGCAGCAGCGCCCCGAATCGTTCCAGCGCTTCCAGGTTGTGCGCCGGCAAGTGCAGGTCCACGAACGGCAGCGCCGCCTGCAGGCCGCGGGTGCGCGGCTCGAAGCCGGGAGAACCGGCCAGCGGGTTCAGCCAGATCAACTGCCCGCAACTGCGCTGCAGCCGGTCGATCTCCGTGCGCAGCAGTGCCGCGTCGCCGCGGTCCCAGCCGTCCGAGATCAGCACGACCACCGCGCGCTCCGACAGGACGCGCCGCGCCCAGCGATAGTTGAAATCACGCAGCACCTCGCCGATTCGCGTGCCCCCGCCCCAGTCCAGCACGCGGTCCGACACCGTGCGCAGCGCGTCGGCGATGCGGCGGCCGGTCAGCAGGCGGGTGATGCGCGATAGTCGCGTGCCGAACACGAACGCCTCGCCGCGCTGCAGCCCGCGCGCGGCGGCATGCATGAATGCGAGCAGCGCGCCGCTGTAGCGCTCCATGGAGCCGGAGATGTCGCAGATCAGGATCAGGCGGCGCGGGCGGCGCTTGCGGCGGCGCCAGCGAAGCCGGGTGAGCTCGCCGCCGGAGCGCAGGCCGCCCCGCAGGGAGCCGCGCATGTCGATCAGATGGCCGCGGTGCGCCGGGCGCGTGCGCCGTGCCGCTCGCAGCGGCAGCTCGACCCGTATCGTGTCTATCAAATCATACATCGCCCGCAGCTCGGCTTCGTCCATGGCGCCGAAGTCCTTGCGCCGCAGGCGCTCCGTGGCCGACCAGGTCAGGGTCCGGTCGGAGCTGTCCGACTCCTCCGAGCCGTCGGTGGCCGTCGCCGCCTCGCCGACTACCGTCCGCTCCAGCTCCACCTCCGGCGGCGGCAGCCCGTCCCGGTCGGGCAGGCGCCGGTGGCTCCAGAATCGGTCGAAGGCGCGGTCGAAGCGCTCGTGCTGGGTGACGCTGGTGGTGAACAGGCTGCGGGCGGCGGCGCGCACGTCGTCGCGCGAGCGGACGCCGATCGCCTGCATCGACTGCAGGAAGGCGGTCACGTCGTCGGCGGCGACGCTCAGGCCGAGGCCGCGCAGCACGCGCGCGAACAGCAGGGCCGAGCGCGGCAGGTGCGGCGCGCCGGTCACCGGAGCGATGCTCAGGCGCTGATGCGCGCCTGCTCGATCAGGCCGGGCACGGAGCCGCGCACCGACTGGACGTCGTCTTGATACTTGAGCAGCACGCCCAGGGTGCGCTCCACCACGTCGGCGGCCAACTCCTGCTCGCCGAGGGCGCGCAGGGCGTGCAGCCAGTCCAGGGTCTCGGCGACGCCGGGCCGCTTGTACAGCTCCTGCGAGCGCAACTCCTGCACGAAGGCCACCACCTGCGCGGACAGCGCCTCGGCCGCCTCCGGGATGCGGCGCTGCACGATGCGCAGTTCCTTGTCCAGGTCCGGAAAGTCAATCCAGTGGTACAGGCAGCGCCGCTTGAGGGCGTCGTGCACCTCGCGCGTGCGGTTGGAAGTGATGATGACCACCGGCGGCTCGCTCGCCTTGAAGGTGCCGATCTCCGGCACGGTCACCTGGAAGTCGGAAAGCGCCTCCAGCAGGAACGCCTCGAACTCCTCGTCCGCGCGGTCCAGCTCGTCCACCAGCAGCACCCGGCGGCGGCTCACCGCCGGATCGACCGCCTGGAGCAGGGGGCGGGCCAGCAGGAACTCGCGGGTGAAGATGTCCGCGTCGGCGCTCGCCTCCCCGGACGCCTCCAGCATGCGGATGCGCAGGATCTGGCGCGCGTAGTTCCACTCGTACACGGCCGTGGACACGTCCAGGCCCTCGTAGCACTGCAGCCGGATCAGGTCGGCGTCCAGGATCGACGACAGAACCTTGGCGATCTCGGTCTTGCCGACGCCCGTCTCGCCTTCAAGGAACAGCGGCCGGTCGAGCTGCACCGCCAGGAACACGCAGGTGGCCAGATCGCGGTCCGCGACGTACGCGCATCGCTCCATCGCTTCCTGCACGGCGTCGACGCTGTCCAGCGCCGGCACCGGGTCAGCCAACGGCACCGTCTGCCGGATCGCCGGCGGTGCCGGCGCGGTCGCGGGCAGCGCGCAGCGCGCGGCGGGCGTACACGCGTGCGAGATGCGTTCGGTACTCCCCCGACGCGAAGGTGTCGGCCAACGGCTCCTCGACGAGCAGGCAGTCGCCGACCGCCTGCTCGATGGCGGAGTCGTCCAGGTCGCTGCCGGCCAGGGCCGCGGCGACCGCGCCGGCGTCGAGCGGCACCTCCGTGACGCCGTTGAAGCACAGGCGCGCCCGCGCACAGCGGCCGTCCGCATCCAGCTCGACCACGGCGGCGGCGCCGCAGACCGCGAACCCGGAAGCGGGATGCTCGAACTTCAGGTACGCGGAGCCGGCGCGCGGACCGGGCGCCGGCAGCCGCAACTCGGTGAGCACCTCGTCCGGCTCCAGCGCCGTGGTCAACAGGCCCTGGAAGAACCCGGCCGCCGGCACGTGCCGAGCTCCGTCCGGACCGGTGGCGCGGAGCTCGCCGTCCAGCGCCAGCAGCGCCGCCGGCAGGTCGGAGGCCGGATCGGCGTGCGCGACGTTGCCGCCGGCGGTGCCGTGGTTGCGGACGATCGGGTCGCCGATGCTCGCCGCCGCTTCCGCGAACGCCTGCCAGCGGCCCGTCACGTCGGCCGACGTCGCGACGCGGTGGTGGGTGGCCAGAGCACCGACGGTCAGGCCGTCGGGCCCCGCGCCGATGCCGTCAAGCGGCAGGCGGCCGATGTCGACCAGCACCTCCGGCTGCGCCAGACGCAGCTTCATCATCGGCAGGAGGCTGTGGCCGCCGGCCAGCAGCTTGGCGTCTTCATGCTCGCCGAGCAGCGCGACGGCCGCATCCACCGACTCGACGCGGTGGTACGCAAAGGCTGCCGGGTACATGTCAGCCCTGCTCCGCCATGACCCCGACGGCGTGCCGGACGGCCGCGACGATGTTGTGGTACCCGGTGCAGCGGCAGAGATTGCCCTTGAGCGCCTCCCGCACCTCCTGGTCGGACGGATCGGGGTTCTTCTGCAGCAGGTCGACGCATGCCAGGATCATGCCGGGCGTGCAGTAGCCGCACTGCAGGGCGTGCTGCTCCCAGAATGCCTGTTGCAGAGGGTGCAGCGTGTCGCCGTCGGCAAGCCCCTCGATGGTGGTCACCGCGCGCCCGTCGGCCTGCGCGGCCAGTTGCGTGCAGGCACGCACGCCGGCGCCGTCCAGCAGCACCGTGCAGGCCCCGCACAGCCCGGTCTCGCAGCCGATGTTGGTGCCGGTGAGGCGGGCCTGCTCGCGGATGAAGTGCACGAGCAGCGTGCGCGGCTCCACCTGCGCCCGGTGGACACGGCCGTTGATCGTGATGGTGACCGACACCGGCTCCGGTCGGCCCCGTTCCGGCTGGGCAGGGTCGCTCACGCGTCGCTCCCGCCGGACTCGCCCGCCACGCGCTCCCGGATGCTCTCGGACAGCCCCTGCAGGGCGTCGCGGACCAGGGAGCGCATCGAGCTCTCGACGAGCCGCTGGCCGATGCTGGCCAGGCGGCCGCTGATGCGCGCGTCCAGGTCGTAGGACAGCACGGTGGCTTCCCCTTCCGCGCGCAGCAGAAAGTCGGCCTCGCCGGTGACGACGCCGACCGGGCCGCGGCCGATCGCGGTCATGTGGTAGGAGACCGGCGGCTGCACGTCGGTCAGCTCGATGGAGCCTGCGAAGGTGCCGCGGATCGGGCCGAGCTTGACGCCCCACGACGCGTCGAAGTGCGTTTCGTCGATCCGTTCCAGCCGGTCGGTGCCCGGCAACGTCGAACGCAGCACCTCCGGGTCCATGAGCGCGTCCCACACCTTGTCGGGAGGGGCCTCGAAGGAGAATTCGCCTGTCAGTCGCATGTGCCAATCAGTCGCATGTGCCAATCAGTCGCATGTGCCAGTCAGTCGCATGTGCCAATCAGTCGCATGTGCCAGTCAGTCGCATGTGATTCAGGGTGGGCCCCAACCCCGAGCCGGCGGCACGGTGCGTGAGCCTGCGTGACCGTATGGGCGCTCGCTGGCTCCTGTCAACTCGACCGCGACGGCGGTCGACTCCTCCGGTACTGTCTGCGTGCAGATGCGCGACATCGAGGCGGCCGTGCGCCGTTGGCACGCGGCCGGGACGCGGTTCGCCCTGGCGCGCGTGGTGGCCACCTGGGGCTCCGCGCCGCGCCGGCCCGGCGGCGCCATGGCGGTGACCGCCGACCTGCAGGTCGCGGGGTCGCTGAGCGGAGGCTGCATCGAGGCGGCCGTCATCGAGGAGGCGGTGCGCCTGCTGGCCGGCGAGCGCGGCCCCGGCCGCCTGGAGTACGGCATCGAGGACGAGCGCGCGTGGTCGGTCGGGCTGTCGTGCGGGGGCAAGCTGTCCGTCTACCTGACGGAGCCGGAGCCGGATGTGTGGGAGGCGATCCTGGACGGCCTGGAGCGGCAGCGGCCGGCGGTGCTCCTCACCAGACTGCACGACGGAAGCGCCTCGCATGCGCTGATCGACCTCGACGAGCGGCGCGTGAGGGCATCCGCCGGTGGCGACCCGTACGGCCCAGACCCGTACGGGCCGGACACGGTGGCCGCTGCCTGCGAGTTCGCCGCGGCCGAGCAGGAAAGCGGGCTGGTCCAGGTATCCGGAGTGGATACTTTCGTACACGTCCTGCCACGACCCGACGAGTTGCTGATCGTCGGCGCGGGCCACATCGCCGTGCACCTGGTCGCCTTCGCGCGCGAGCTGGGCTTCCGCACGGTGGTGATCGACCCGCGGCGCGTGTTCGCGACCAGCGAGCGCTTCGCGGCGGAGCCGGACGAGCTGCTGGCCGAGTGGCCCGACCGCGCGCTCGCCGGCAGGCCCGTCACCGAGAGTACGTACGCAGTGCTCCTCACCCACGACCCCAAGATCGACGACGCGGCACTCGGCCACCTGTTGCCGAGCCCTGCCGCCTACATCGGCGCGCTCGGCAGCTCCCGCACGCACGCCAGGCGGCGGCGGCGCCTGCAGGAGGCGGGGTTCGACAAGCAGGCCATCGACCGCATCAGAGGCCCGGCCGGGCTGGCGATCGGCGCCGTGTCGCCGGACGAGATCGCGCTGGCCATCATGGCGCAGGTGATCGAGACCAAGCGCACCATGCGCGGCGCCGCCTCGTCCGGCCCGCGTGATAAGGTTTCCTGATGGCCGAGACGACCGCCACGCGGCGGCGCAGCCGGCTGCAGGATCGCGTCTACCGCATCATCTTCGAGTCGGATACGCCGGCGGGCAGGGGCTTCGACATCCTGCTCATCCTGTCCATCGTCGGCAGCGTCGTGGCCGTGATGCTGGACAGCGTGCCCAGGATTCGAGCAGCGGCCGGAGGGTTGCTTTCGACGGCGGAGTGGGCCTTCACGATTCTGTTCACGGTCGAGTACGTGCTGCGCCTCTACTCGGCTCCCCGACGGCTGCGCTACGCGCGCAGCTTCTTCGGTGTCATCGACCTGCTGGCGCTGGCACCCACCTACCTGAGCGTCCTGCTGCCCGGCGGCCACTACCTGCTGGTGGTCCGGGTGCTGCGGGTGTTGCGCGTGTTCCGCGTCCTCAAGCTCGCCAAGTACGTGGCGGAGGCCGAGCTGATCGTGGCCGCCCTGAAGGCCAGCGGCCGCAAGATCGCGGTGTTCCTGTTCGCGGTGCTGTCGATCGTGATCGTGGTGGGGTCGCTGATCTACCTGATCGAAGGCGAGGACTCGGGCTTCACCAGCATCCCGCAGTCCATGTACTGGGCGATCGTCACGCTGACCACGGTCGGCTACGGAGACCTCTCGCCCGCAACTCCCTTGGGCCAGGCCCTGGCGGCGGCCATCATGATCCTGGGCTACGGGCTGATCGCCGTGCCCACCGGGCTGGTCAGCATGGAGGTCTCGCTGGCGCTGAGCCGCCACCAGAAGCGGCTCTGCCCCGAGTGCGGCACCTCGGAGAGCGATCCCGACGCCAGGTACTGCCGGCGCTGCTCGGCGGGCCTGGTCTGAGCGCTCGCGAACGCATGGGCTCGCCCGACCACAGGCCGCTGGCGGGGATTGTCGTCGTCGACATGACCCGGGTGCTCGCCGGGCCGTTCGCGAACATGGTCCTGCGCGACCTGGGTGCCGACATCGTCAAGGTCGAGCCGCCGGCGGGAGACGACGCGCGTGGGTTCGGCCCGTTCCTTCCCGGCGGGGCTTCCAGCTATTTCGTCAGCCTCAACTGCGGCAAGCGCTCGATCGCGCTGGACCTCAAGAACCCGGCCGGGCGCGAGGTGTTCGCCGACCTGCTGCGCGCGGCCGACGTGCTGATCGAGAGCTTCCGTCCGGGAGTGCTCTCGCGGCTGGGGTTCGACGACGAGCGGATCCGCGCCCTCAACGAGCGGCTGGTGTACGTGACCTGTTCCGGGTTCGGCTATACCGGGCCCGACGCCGGCAAGCCGGCCTACGACATGATCATCCAGGGCCGCTCCGGCCTGCTGTCCATCACCGGCACCGAGTCGGGTGAGACCGTGCGCGTCGGCACCTCGATCGCGGACGTCGTCAGCGGCCTGTATGCCGTGATCGGCGTGCTGGCCGGGCTGCTGCGGCGGGAACGCGGCGCGGCACGCGGCAGCGGCGCCCGCGTCGACATCGCCATGCTCGACAGCGTCGTGTCCGTGCTGGAGAATGCCGTGGCGCGGTACCAAGCGACCGGCGTCGAGCCAGGACCGCTGGGGTCGCGGCACCCGTCCATCACGCCGTTCGAGACCTTTCGTACCGCCGACGGCCAGATCGTGATCGCGGCCGGCAACGACCGGCTGTTCGGGCGGCTGTGTCAGGTCCTGGAGGTGCCGGACGTGGCGTCCGATCCGCGCTTCGCCGCCAATTCCGCCCGCACCGACAACCGGGACGCCCTCAAGGCGGCGCTGGAGGCTGCCCTCGCGCGGCGCGGCACCGCGGACTGGACCGGGGCGCTTGAGGCGGCCGGCGTACCCGTGTCGCCGGTCGCGGGCGTCTCCGACGTGTTCGCCGACCCGCAGGTGGCGGAACGCAACATGCTGGTGGAGGCGGCCGGCACGGACGGTTTCCGCGTGACCGGCACGCCCGTCAAGATGGCCGGCGTCGACGATCCTCCGGGCAAGCCGGGCGCGCCCGCACTCGGCGAGCACCGCGACGCCGTCCTGCGGGAGCTGCTGGCCTACTCCGCCGAGCACATCACCGACCTGGAAGCGGCCGGCGCCTTCGGTCCCCTACACGCCGAGCCGTAACCGTTCCTGCGCGTTTACGCGCGTCCCAGGCGCCGGTCCTCGTGCGCCAGCCATTCCGCGTACGGGCGCGGAGCGGCCGGCGGCGGCCCTAGCCCGTGCTCGGTGCGCCAGCGCAGCAGCGGATGATCCCGCCGCTGCTGGGGCAGCTCGACCGGCCGGCCGTAGGCGGCCGACTCGAACGCGCCCATGATCATCTCCAGCGAGTGAGTGCCCACGGCGCCGCTCGATTCGTGCTCGTCGCCAGCGTCCAGGGCACGCACGTATTCGTCCACGAACGCCAGCTCCATGCCGTTGCGGAGCGCGGGCGAGTCGCCCTGGCCGCCCAGCTCGTTCTCTATCTCGGTCCAGCGGTCATCGCCGCCGTCGGGTCGCGCGAACGGGGTCGGTAGATGCCACGCGCCGCCGTGCTGGATCAGGACGCGGCCCTCGGTGCCCATCATCTCGACTCCCATGGAGCCGCCATGAACGGCGGGAAGCCGGTCATGCATCAGGGTCAGATTGATCCCGCCGGCGAACTCCAGCTCGGCGGACAGGCGCTCGCCGGCAATCGTGCCCATCCCGTGCGGCGACGGCACCACATCGACGGGTGTGATCGGACGTCCGTCCGTGCGCAGGCTGGCGGTGACGCGCCGGCAGCGGCCCAGGAACGCCTGCGCACCGGTCAGCAGGTGGCAGCCGATGTTCATGATGCCGTACCCGCCGTAGTAGCCCTTGCCACGTGCGATGGCGTGGATCACCTCGCCGATCAGTCCGTCCGCGACCGCGGCCACCGCCGCCCGCGACGCCGGGCTGACGCGGCCCTGGTGATGGACCGCGACCTGCACGCCCCGCTCCCGTGCCCGGCGGAGGACGGCGTCGGCCTGCTCCAGGTCGACGCAGATCGGCTTCTCCACGTCGAGGTGATACGGTCCGTGCTCAAGCACCTGCAGCATCAGCTCGTAGTGAGACTCGGTGCCGGTGGGAATCGCGACGATCTGCGGCTGCACGCCGTCGAGCATCGCCTCCACGCCCGTGAACCGGGCGGACACGCCCAGCTCGTCGCCCAGCGTCCGTAGCCGCGCGGTGTCGAGGTCGCAGAGCCCCACCAGCTCGGTGCGCGGGTGCTCGGCGTAGCCCCGGCCGATGGAGGTACCGCGGGGACCGCAGCCGATCAGGGCGGCGCGATAGACGGCGGCCATCAGACCAGCAGCCGAGCCAGCGGATGGCTGCGGTCGGCAAGCGGCACCGCGACACGCGCTCCCGCGATCTGCGATGCGTACACGCCGTGGATCATCTCCAGCGCCGCGCGGGCCGCGCGGGCGCTCGACAGCGGTTCGGTGTCCGCGTCGATGGCGGCGATCAGGTCCTCGATCGCCAGCCGGTTGCCGTCCTTGTGGAGCTCGCCGGCGCCCAGATCCAGCGGGTCCCAGCCGTCGATGCCGTCCCACGGCGCCCAGTGGTCGTGGCGGGCGATCACGAAGTCGTTGCCCGCGCCGCGCATCGCCACGCTGCCGCGGTCGCCGATCAACTGCAGGCTGAACCCGCGGCCGTCGCCGGGCTGGTTGGCGCGCGAGGTGAAGCTGCCGACGGCTCCGCCGGCGAAGCTGTAATACCCGGTGACCGCGTCGCCGGCGATCAGGCCGATCGGCTCGGTCGCCTCGCGCGCGTCGCCGGGGCCGATCTCCCGGCCGCCGGCGGTGACGTGGCCGGAGATCCATGCGACGTCGCCGGCGAAGTGGCGCATCGTGTTGAACACGTGCGTGCCCAGCACCAGCATGTCCTCTCCGCCCCCGCGCCGGTCCTGCTTGCCGGTGCCGCGCAGCTCCAGGAGCGTGCCGATCAAGCCGTCGCCGACGCGCCGCCGCAGCTCCTGGAGCTGCGGCAGGTAGACGTTCTGGTGGGCGACCGCGATCTTCACCCCCTTCGCGTCGGCCGCGGCGATCACGCGGTCGGCGGTCGCCAGGTCGGCGGTCATGGGCTTCTCGCAATAGATGTGGCACCCCGCGTCGATCGCGGCCATGAGCAGCTCCTCGTGGCGGTCGACGTAGCGCGGGCAGACCGCGACGATGTCCAGCGATTCGGCGGCCAGCATCTCCCGGTAGTCGGCATAGGCGTTCGCGGCGCCGATCTCCTGCTGGGCCGCGGCCCGTCCGGCCGGGTCGGGATCGGCCACCGCCACCGGCTGCACGCCGTCGACGCCCACGAAGCCGAGGTGCAGGCCGTGACCGAAGTTGCCGCGCCCGGTGTGCCCGATCGCGCCGGCGCGGAAGCGTACTTGGGTACTCATGCCGCCGAGTATACCCTCGCGTACGGGAACGGCGAGATCGATGGAGAACGAGGTGACCGCAGGTGGGTCCTTTGGCGTAGCGGTGAAGGCGGCGATCATGAAAGGCTCAGGCCTGCTGGTGCTCTACAAGACACACGAGGAGGCCGCTGGCGACCCCGATCCCTCCGTACGCGCGGATCTGCCCGGCGGGAGGGTCGAATTCGGAGAGTCGCCGATCGAGGCGCTGCGCCGTGAGGTCGCCGAGGAGACCGGGCTGGAGGTCGACGTGGTGGGACCGGTCGCGACCTGGCACTCCGTGCGCGGGCGATTCCAGCTCGTGGGGATCGACTACCTGTGCGAGTACGTCGCCGGAGAGGTGGTGCTGAGCGACGAACATGAGCGGTTCGCGTGGCTGACGGAGGAGGAAATGGACCGAATCCATCCGGAACTGAAGTCGGAGCTTGCCGGGGCCTGCCGGAGCGCCCGATTCCGCAGTCGTACACAACCGGCGCCGTGCGCCGTCGGAGCCGACCGGTGAGCGCGCCGTACCGCTACCTGGGCCGTCCGCGGCCGTTGATCGACGGCCGCGCGAAGGCGCTCGGCGCCACCCGCTACGCCGCCGACGTGGAGCTCGCCGGCATGCTGCACGCCCAGCCGGTGCTGAGCACCGAGGCGCATGCCCGGCTGCGCGCCGTGCATGCCGAGGAAGCACGCTCCGTACCGGGTGTGGTTGCCGTGCTCACCGCCGCCGATCTGCCGGTAACCGCCGAGCCGCCGACGATCCGGCAGGAGGTGGTGCTGGCACGCGAAATGGTCACCTTCGCGGGGCAACCGGTCGCTCTCGTGGTCGGCGAGTCGGCGGCGGCGGCCGCGGACGGTGCAGCGCTCGTCGAGGTGGACTACGAGCCGCTGCCGCCGGTCGTCGGCGTGTCGGCCGCGACACAGGGCGGGCCGCCGTCGGAAGACGGCGAGTATGTCCGCGGCGACGTCCGGGCAGCGCTGGAGGCGTCCCCTCACGTCGTGAAGCGGACGTGCCGCACGCCGTTCGTGCACCAGGGCTACCTGGAGCCGACCGCGGCGGTGGCGGCCCCGGATCCGGACCTCACTCCCGGAGTGAGCGGAGCGAACCTCACTCCCGGAGTGACCGTCTATTCCGGCTGTCAGGGCCAGTTCGACGTGCGCACCCGGCTCGCCTCGATCCTGGAGCTGCCTGCCGCCGCGGTCCGTATCGTGCCGATGGCCGTGGGCGGCGGCTTCGGCGGCAAGGGAGGCGTGATCGATCCGCTGGCCGCGGCCGCGGCCCTGCGCCTGAACCGTCCGGTGAAGCTGGTGCTCGATCGATCGACCGACCTGGCGACCACCACGCCGACCCCGGCGATGTCGATCGAGCTGGAGCTGGGCGCCGACCGCCACGGCGAGATCACCGCCCTGCGCGTGGACATCACCCTGGACAACGGTGCGTTTCCGAACGGCATGGGAGGCGGCATTGCCAAGCGCATGGCCGGCTGCTATCGGATCCCGCACCTCTCCATCCACTGGCGCGACGTATGCACGAACGTGCACGCGACCGGCGCCTACCGCGCGCCCGGCGCGCCTCAGACCACCTTCGTGCTCGAGACCGCGGTCGACGCCCTGGCCGCCGCGCTGGAGGTGGACCCGCTGGAGTTCCGCAAGCGCAACGTGGCGCGGGCCGGCGACCCGCAGCCCGACGGCACGCCGTGGCCCGCGGGCGGCCAGCTCGCCTGCCTGGAAGCGGTCGAATCGCATCCGCTGTGGCGGTCCCGCCACGAGGCCGGCGCCGGCGGCACCGGGCTCGCCATCGCCGGATGGATCCCCCTGGTCGACCCGTGCGCGGCCGCCTGCCGCGTGGATCCTGACGGCACCGTGGTGGTGACGATGGGCGCGGTCGACATCTCGGGCGTGTACTCCTCGCTCGTCCTGGTGGCGGCCGAGGAGATCGGCGTCGACCCGCGACAGGTCCGCGTGCAGATCGCCGACTCGGCCTCGGCGCCGTACGGGCCGAGCGCCGGCGGGAGCAACATCGCCTGCTCGGCGGCCGATGCGGTGCGCACGGCCGCCGCCGACGCCAGGCGTCAGCTCCTGGCCCTGGCGGCCGACCACTTCGAGGCCGCCGTGGAGGACCTGGAGATCGCCGACGGCGCCGTGCGGGTCGCAGGGGTGCCGGACCGGACGATTTCCGTAGGCGCGCTGGCCCACGCGGCGCAGAGCGCAGAGTCATCCCTGCCCCACCGGCGCGGACCGATCCAGGCCAGCGGTCAAGCCGCCGGGCCCGGCGGCGCCGCCGTGTTCATCGCGCACGTGGTGCGCGTCGCCGTCGACCGGGAGACCGGCCGGGTGCGGCCGACCGACTACCTGTCGGTGCAGGACGTGGGCTTCGCGATGAATCCGCTGCTGGTGGAGGGCCAGCTCCACGGCGGCGCTGCGCAGGGGCTGGGCATCGGCCTGCACGAGGCGCTGCGCCACGACGACGCCGGCCAGCTCCTGACCGGCACGCTGATGGACTACGGCATGCCCAGGGCCACCTCGGTGCCGCCGATCACCACCCACCTGCTGCAGAGGCCCTCGCATGGGCCATACGGAGCCCTCGGCGTCGGCGAGCCGCCGATCGTCGCCGGCGCGGCGGCCGCCGCCAACGCCGTCAGGGCCGCCGCCGGAGCGCAGCCGGCGTCGCTCCCGCTCGACCCGGAATCGGTCTGGGCGGAAACGGTCCGGCGCGCTGCCGGACCGCCGGGGTCTACCAGATCGACAGGATGATGCCCACGATCGGATAGGAGACCAGCCGGTAGCCCAGGTTGATCAGCACCAACGGCCGCGGCCGTCCCTCGAAGGCTCCGTTGGAGACGATCGACGTGCCCGAAAAGGCGATTGCCAGGACCAGCGCCGCGACGATGCCGCCACCGACCCCGGAGATTCCGGCCGCCTGGAAGACGATCGCCAGCACCAGAGAAGTCAGGATGGCTTCCGCCAGCGCGGCCACCAGTGCCGGACTGGGGCCGGCGGCGCGCATTTCCTCCTCGGTCTTGCCGAGCGCCGCCATCCACGTCTTGCCGAACAGGAACGGCGCGTACCAGGCGAATCCCAGCGCCATCAGCACCACGGCCGACACGGCCGCCGCCACGTAGTTGATCGCACCCAAATCCATCGCCGCCATCGAATCCTCCTTGCCCCTCTCGCGCGGACTTCCGCCTCATGACGGGGCACCGATCACGGGCCGACCGGAGCCGCGGACGCCTGCGACAGCCGGATGGTGCCCCACAGCACGATCAGGCCGATCCCGACCGTCGCCGCCACCGAGCCGGCCACCGTCCACGTGTTCCAGGCGTCGATCTGCTGCTGTCGATCCGCCGTCCCGTCCGGCATCGCCTCCCACCGTTCGGCCTCCAGGTTGGCCAGCCGCGCACCCGCAAGGCCGCCCGCCACCACGCCGATGCCGGCCGCCAGCAGCGGCCAGTAGTCCCTGACCGGCTCCTCGGGTGGCGTTGGTCCCGGCAGCACGTGCACGGGCGCAGCCTCGGACGGCTCGTTCGTTTCCGCGGGCGCTTCCTGGGCGGCGGCCGGCGTGCCAAGCAGCGTGAGGACGACCAGCGTCGCGATCAGCCGCCGTCCCACCGAACGCTCCACCGCCGCGACGGTAGCGCAACCGCCGAGCCGAGCCAAGGCACCCGATACGCTGCGCAGCGCCGCGCTGCGCAGCGCAGCGCCAGGCACGGTATGATTCTGCCCGCATGTTGCAGCGACGTCTTGGCCGCACCGGGCTCATGGTGTCCGAGCTCTGCCTGGGAACGGCCGGCTTCGGCGCGCAGCCGTTCGCCGACACGAGCGATCCGGTGCTCGATGCCTTCGTCGAGTGCGGCGGCACCTTCATCGACTCCGCGGACATCTACGGGCCGGAGGTCGGTGCATCCGAGGCCGCCCTCGGCCACTGGATGAGGCGGCGCGGCAATCGCCAGGCGCTGGTGGTGGCGACCAAGGGAGGCTCGCCGACCGGCCCGCACCCCACCGACCGAGGGCTCAGCCGGCGGCACCTGCTGGCGGCCGTGGAGGAGAGCCTCCGCAGGCTCGGGACCGACTGGATCGACCTGTACCAGACGCACTGGCCCGATCCCGATACGCCCGACGAAGAGACGCTGTCCGCGCTTGACCAGATGGTACGCCACGGAATGGTCCGCTACGTGGGGTGCTCGAACGTGCCCGCCTGGCGCCTCGCGCATGCGCTGGGCATCAGCACCGCGTCCCACCTGGTCTCCTACGCGAGCGTGCAGCCGCACTACAGCCTGCTGGCCCGTAGCGCCTTCGAACGCGAGCTGGCCGACGCCGCCGTCGCGCTCGGCGTCGCCGTGTTGCCGTACCGGCCGCTGGCGCGCGGCATCCTGACCGGCCGCTTTCACGGGGGAGTCATCCCGGCCCCGCGCTGGCGCAGCGGGCCGCACGGCTACGACCTGGATCCCGTGCGCGCCTCCCACCTGGTGACCGAGATCGGCAAGATCGCAGCCCGCGACCGGCACACGGTGGCGCAGACGGCGCTCGCCTGGCTGTTCTCGAAGCCCGGCGTCACCGCTCCGGTGATCGGCGCCTCCACCCCCGAGCAGGTGACCGAGCTGGCCGGCGCCGCCGGGTACCGGCTGTCCGCGGAGCACCTGGATCACCTCGACGAAGCATCAGAATGGAAATCCTGAAAAGGCCGTTGCCTAAGTGACCGGCTCCTGCTAAACTCGGTCTCGCGATGGGAAAACGACTCTATATCGGTGGGCTGCCGTTCAGCGCCACCGATGAAACGCTATTCCAGCTGTTTGCACAGCATGGCAAGGTTGAATCCGCCGAGGTGGTGACGGATCGGTATTCCGGCAGCTCTCGTGGCTTCGGATTCGTGGAAATGGGCTCGGACGAGGAAGCCGCCGCCGCGGTTCGCGGATTGAACGGTGCGGAGCTCGACGGCCGGTACCTGACCGTGGAGGAAGCGCGCAGCGCGCGTGGCGACCGTGGCGGAGGCAGGCGCGGCGGAGGCGACCGCGGGGGCGACCGCGGGCCGGGAGGCGGAGGCGGCCCCAGACGCTGGTAGGTCGCCCTCACCGAGGACGGGCGTTACCGCGGACGGCATTCATGCTCCACCGGGTGGCATGAACGCCGTTCGTTCATCAACTTCGCAACTCTCTCTCCAGCGCGGTGCAGGCTATCTCGCTGCATCGCATCCAGGTGAGTCGGTCGCCGTAGTGTCGGCCGATTCGCCTTAACACCTCATCGAGGTCCCGGAGACCGGCCTCCGAGCCGTCGTCGAACAGCGACTGCCAATGCGCGAGCATGACGACCGGCTGCGCCGTCCGGATCAGCTCCGGGATGCGGCCGCTGGTGCCGTCCGCGCTGATGACGGCGTCGATCGCGGAGGGATGACGGCCGAACCGGTCCGTGACCCCGCACGGCTGAGACACCACGCTGATGCCGCGCTCGCGGTCCTGCCACGCCACGAACGGGTCGCGGGGCCGGCCACTCACGTCCATGTGCATGAAGTACCACGTGAAGGTGCGCCCGTTGACCGCGTACTGCGCCTCGCCGATGGCGCGGGCAAACTGCTCCTCCTTGCTCATGCCGGCGCGCCAGCATGAGGTGACGCCGTTTGCCGGCAAGCCGACGTTGTTGAGGATGGTGAGCGCCAGGCTGATGTAGCGCACCATCTCCGCCACGCTGGCGGTGGCGATCCACTCATCCTCGTAGCGGTGCAGCAGCAGGTCATTGTCGATGTCGTACGCGGCAAGGTGCGTGAGGATTTCCGCCGTGATGTCGAAGCGGACGGCCAGACGGGAGCGGACGATGTCCAGGAACCGTTCCAGGTCGGACGGGGCCACGTAGCTGACCCGGCGGTCGATGCGCCCGGCCCCGGAAGGCATGGGCAGCACGGAATACTTGCCGAGCACGCCGTGCGTCTCGCACACCGCCGCGAACTCGTCGGCGAACGAGTTCGGGATCGACAGGACGTGCTCCTGCTCCGGATGCATGAAGTAGGCGGCGTTGATCGGCGCGCAGTCGTCCAGGATCAGGGACAGCGGCAGCCGGGACGGGCGGGCGGCGCCGTGCCCCTCAGACATGGTCGGTGCTCGGCGTGGACAGCAGGACCGGCAGCCGGTCGCCCGCGACCGCCGTCACCCGCTCCGGACCGAACAGCGCCTTGACCAGCATCCGGCGCGACAGCGCTTCCTCGCCGTCCGGGCCGCTCAGCACGAACCGGTCACCGCGCGTGCGCACCGTCACGTCGTTCAGACCCACCTTGCGCAGGATCTCGGCCGGATCGATGAGCTGCAACATGTGCCACGGCGCGCGCGTCACCGGGATGCCGATCCGGTCGAGCAGCGCCACCAGCCCGGTCTGCTGCGGGATGACCTCGACCTGCAGCCCGCTGGTCAGATCGACGCGCTCCTGGTCGTCGCGCTCGGTCGTGGACCGCCCTTCGTTGACCGCATCCACGAGGGCGTAGACGGCGCGCAGCAGCGCCGCCACCAGTTCCGGCTGCCCGCCGTGCTCCTTGACCAGCCGTGAAGCCGGCTGCACCACCGCGTACGCGACGACCCGTCCGCTCCGCTCGGCGACGAACAGCTCGGGCGACGTCCTGCCCACGATGACGGGCACGTCCTCCTCGCGGCGCACCGTTCCCGCCCCGTCGGTGGAATGGATGCGATGGAGGTCGGCGGCATACCGGTCCAGTCCGGTACGGACCTCCAGGCCACGGGGGTCGGGCAGCAACCCGATGTTGCCGCGGTTCAACTCGTAGCTGAGCAGGCATCCGCCGTCCTCGAAGCCGAAGCGGCGATACCACTCCGGCACACCGGCGTCCAGGTGTACGAGGTCTCGTCCGGCGGCACGCGCGCGCGCCTCGATATCGCGCATCAACAGGCCGCCGAAGCCCCGTTTCCGCCAGTCGGGATGGGTGGTGGTGCAGTTGACCCCCACCGTGTCGAGCACCGCGCCGCCGGTAGCGATACGCATGGGCAGCGTCCCCACCGACGCGCGGAGGCCGCCGTCGACACGGATCACGCGGACGTTGTCGAGGTTTTCCGTCCGATAGATATGCGGGTAGTCCCGCTCGATCGACGGCGCTCTGCCGCGGGACACGCGGAATACCAGGTTGGCCAGCGCGAGCAACTCGGAGCGTTCCTCCGGGCGGCAGGCGCGTGGGCCGTCGATCCGCGATCCCATGCTCGGCAGAGGTTGTTGTATGGCCCCCGCGGCGGCGCTCGAGAAACGCCCTTCCCACGGACATCGCCGGCGAAGTGCCGGCTTCTGCCCGGTTCGGGGCGTGCGCCGGCGCTACGAGATGTCCCGGTCCTTCACCGTCTTGCGCCGATCCTTGCGCGCCGCTTCGATCGCCGCGTCGCAAACTTCCTTGACCTTGCTCGACAGTTCGTCGATGGCCGTTGCTGACGTGTTAAATCCTGCTGCGGACTTGATATAAGCCTTTACCTTGGACGCGACTACCAGAACCTCGTTCGACATGAGCAACCCCCTCTCAGTATCTGAGGTGCGGGTTACCCAGCCTTGGGCCCCGCGATCCACACGAGTCTAGGACGAGTTTGTCGTGCATGGCAAACGCCATGCCGGAAACCTCGATAGAACGCTCGTTCCGGGCAGTCGCGCGACGCTATCGGGGATCGTCCGTGCGCTTTGCGATCCGCTGGCCGCTCCACACGGCGATCGCGGCGGCGGCGGAGCCAAGGACGGCGCCGAGGGCGTCGGCGGCCAGGTCGTGCAACTCCGCCGTCCGCCCGGTGAGCGGCTGCAGCACTTCGATCAAGGCCCCGAAGCAGACGGCGGCCAGCGCAGCCAGCGCAGCCGCTCCGATCGGCGCGCGGGACTTCGCCCACGCGATCGCGGTCAGGAACGCCAGCACCGTCCAGGCCACGAAATGCAGCGCCATGTCGATGCGCGGGACGGTGCGGCCGGGGTGACTCCACGGCACCAGCGTGGCCACGACCAGCGCGGCTGCGTACAGCGACACACTCACCCACCGCATTGAACTCATGGTACCGTGCACCGCGGAGCGAAATGATGGAACAGGCACCACTCGGGCGGACGGGACGGACGATCAGCCGCATCGCGCTGGGGACGACGACGTTCGGCCGGGAGATCGACGAAGAGGAAACACGGCGGATCCTGGACTACGCCGTGGAGCACGGCCTGACCCTGCTGGACACCGCGGAGGCGTACGGCGGCGGCAACGCACGGCTGTACCGGCGCGACGTGATGGGCGTGCAGGACGTGCGCGAGACGACCGGCGAGGTATCGAGCTCGGAGCGCATGATCGGCACCTGGATGCGCGATCGGGGCGTGTCCGACCAGGTGACCGTGCTCACCAAGGTGTCGAGCGGCAACTCCCCGGACAACATCGAACGCGCCCTCAACGCCAGCCTGGAGCGGCTGCAGCTCGACTCGGTGCCGATCTACATGGTGCACAACTACGACGACAAGGTCCCGCTGGACGAGACGATGGACGCGCTCGACCGGGCCGTGACGGACGGCCGCGCGCAGGCGCTGGGCTGCAGCAACTTCACCGGCGCACAGCTCCGCGATGCGCTGGCGATCAGCGCCGCCAACGGCTACGCGCGCATGGAGATCGTGGAGAACATCTACAACCTGGCCCGCCCCGAAGAGGAGCGGGACAGCATGGCCGTGTGCGCCGACGAGGACGTCACCTTCCTGGCGTACAGCCCGCTCGGCGCGGGGTTCCTGGCCGGCAAGTACACGGCCGACCGTGATGCCCTCCCCGAGCGCACCCGCTTCCACGTGATTCCCGGGCACTGCGACGTCTATTTTTCCGAACGGAACTTCCGCGTTGTGGAGAAGCTCCGCGTGAAAGCGGCGGAACTGGGCGAGTCGATGGTCTACCTGGCCGCCTCCTGGGTGGTCGCCAATCGCTCGGTTGGCAGCACGCTGTTCGGCGCGCGCACCATCGCCCACCTCGACAACGCCCTGCGCGCCTACCACGAGGGGATCCCCGCGGAGCTGCATGCCGAGATGTCCGCCTGGGACTGAGGGACGCGCCGGATCCGGCCCCTCTCCGCGCCGCCTACAACTCGGTGCGGACGGCGCTGCGCGGGTCCGTGACCACGTCGCCCGAGTGGTAGGTGCCGGCCAGACAGCGATCCCGCCAATACGCGCTCGCGTCGTACAGCTTCGCTTCCGTATCGATCGTGTTGACCAGAACCGCGGCGCGATGGCGCGGGGCCCGGTCGATCACACACCCCTCCTGATCCACCACGAAGCTCGGCCACGCGTAGCGGCGCGCGCTGTTGGTCGCGCTGACCGCGAAGAAGTTGCTGGCCGCCGCCGCCTGCAGGGTGACCGGCACCGACATCAGGTAGTGGGTGTCGCGGTCGGCGGTCATGCCGGCGTTGTGGAACGACACCAGCATCAGCTCCACGCCGCGCCGCTTGTACTCCCGGAACAGCTCCGGATACCGGTAGTCGTGGCAGATCAGCAGTCCGCAGCGCACGCCGTCCACGTCGAAGGTGGTGAACGCGCTGCCCGGGCTGTAGTGCTTGAGATCCCCGTCGCCGCAGTCGGCGCCCGTGCAGAACATCTTGTCGTAGCGGTCCACGATCCTCCCCGACGGATCGATCACGTACAGCGAGTTGTGCGGCCGGTGGGAGCCGGTGAGGCGGTGGTTGCAGCCGATCGCCACCCACAGCTCCAGCTCGTCCGCCAGCCGCGCGATCGACTCCATGGCGCCCCGCACCGCGTCCCAGTCGAGCTGTTCGACGCTGTCGAGCTCCGCTCCGAGGTACCCGGAGACGCATGCTTCCGAAAAGTGCACGAGCCGTGCCCCGCGCCGCCGTGCCGAACGCATCAGCCGTTCGACGGCGGCCCGGTTCGGCTCCACGGCGGGCTCGATCACGAACTGGCAGGTCGCGATGGTGAGTCTGGCCACGGCTCGGATACTACCGGCACCACGGCTGTATGTCCCGCGGCCTTGGGGACGGCACCACCGGCGCGTACACTCGCGTACGATGTTCCTGCACGCCGCCGCGCGGTCGATCGACTTCACGCCGTCCGCCGGCATCCCGGTGCCCGATCCGTTGGAGCGCGGCGCTGCCGCCGTCCTGGGCCCGCTGCGCGGCGCGCTGCTGCTGCTGGAGGACCGTGCGGAGCGGGTCGCGTGGCTCAGCCTCAACGTCTGCTACGTCACCGTGGAGATGGAGAAAGCCATCGCCGACGCGGTGCGTGCGGGCGCCGGCGTCGCCCCCGACGCGCTGGTGATCGCCTGCACCCGCAATCTTTCCTCGCCCGTGCCGTTTCCGGACGCTGCGCGCGGACCCCAGCACGATCGCCTGCTCGACGGGATCGCGGCTGCCGCCGCCGCGTCCGTCGCGGACCTCGCGCCGGCCCGCGTCGCGTTCGCGGAGGGGAGCTGGCCGCGGCTGCAGTACAACCGCAAGGGGGTCGCCGCCGACGGCACCACGTTCTTCAGGCGCGAGCCCGATCGCGCCGCCCGGCCGGAGCCGGTGGGACTGATCGATCCACGCGTGGCCGTGCTGCGCGTGGACCGCTGCGCCGACGAGTGCCCGATGGCGGCGGTGGTCCAGTACGCGGGCGACCCCTGCATCGCCACCTCCCTGACCGATCCGGTCATCAGCCCGGACGTGAACGGCTACGCCTGCATGGCCCTGGCTGACGCAATCGCGCCGGATTTCCCCGTGCTCTACCTCCAAGGCGCCAAGGCCGACGTCGCTCTCAAGCACATGTTCGCCGGCGGCGAGGTGGCGCGGACCGAGGGGCGCCTGCTCGGTTCGTATCTGAAGGATCTGGTCGACGCCGCACGTCCCCTGCCCGGCCGTACGGTCACGACCGGTGCCGTGACCGTACGCCTGCCGTTGCGGGAGCTGCCCGGCCGGGAAGAGCTTGCCGCTTCACGGGCCGAGCTGGATCGCTTCTTCGACGCCGTGCAGGAGGGCGACCTGCAGGCGACGCGGACCGGACTGGGCTACAACCTGCCGGACGACACTTCGCTCGAGTTCCGGGAGGCGTACCTGCGGCGCATCGAGGACTGGGTCGCGTGGGCCGGGCGGGCACGCGAATCCGATGCCCCGATCCGGACGCACGTCGATCTCCGCCTCCACGGTCACGGGGTCGGCGGCTTCGCGCTCGCCACGACCTGGGCCGAAGTGTTCGGCAGCATCGGGCTGTCGGTACGCGAGCACACGGCTTCGACCCGGTTCATGTTCGCCTGCTGTTGCGGCGCGGCGTGGCCCGAGGACCCCGGAACGGCGAAATGGGCGTATATTCCCGGCGCACGGGACCTGGACGGAAACGAGTACATGAGCGCCTTCTACCGCCACACCCGGTACCTGACCCAGTATCGGGAGCCTGCCGGCGATCTGCTGATCGCTCCGGCCGCGGAGTTGGTCGATCGGATGTCCCGCGGCGACGGCGATGCCGGCGGCGCCGATGAACGATAGCAGCCCACCGGCCGCGGAACGGCGGTTCCGCACCGCGCGGACGCTGCGGCTCGGCACCTTTCACATCGGCTCGGCGATGAGCGACGTGCTGGTCTCCAGCGTGCTCAACCGCGTCCTGATCAGCCACTTCGGCTTCATGGCGTGGCCGGTGGCGCTGCTGCTCGGCCTGCGCTACCTGCTGTCGCCGTTGAGCCTCTGGGCCGGCGCGCGCAGCGACATCTCCGCGGCCGCGCCGTACGGCCGGACCCGCTTCATCTGGGCCGGCCGCGCGCTGATGATGATCGGCCTGGGGCTGATCGGCGTCAGCTTGGCATGGTTCGGCAGCGGCCAGGCGTTGGTCGGCTGGCTGATCGTGATCGCCGGATTTCTCTCCTACGGGGTCGGCGGCCTGATCTCCGGAAGTCCCTTCCTGGCGCTGGTGCGACACTCTGCTCCCGCGGAGAAGCAGGGCATGGCCATCGCGATCGTGGAGACGGTGCTGATCGCCTGCTTTCCGCTGGCGGCGCTGGGCTTCGGCCTGCTGATGGAGCACTACGAGCTGCGCCTGTTCTGGCGCATGGTGGCACTCACCACCGGCGTCGGCGGCCTGTTCTGGCTGGTGTCGATCGCCGGCGTCGAACGCCGCGTGCAGGCGGAGCTGCGCGCCGCGGGCGAGCTCGCGCAGCCGCACGACCGGCCGCTCCGGGAGCGCCTGCGCATGTTGCTCGGCGACCGGAGCAAGATCCGCTTCTTCCTGTTCCTGTCGGTCGCCGCCGCGGCCGCGTGGCTGCAGGAGGCGGTGCTCGAACCGTTCGGGGCGGAGGTGCTGGAGCTCAGCCTGGGGCAGACCACGCGCCTCAACACGGTGTGGCTGGCGCCCACGCTGCTGACGCTGGTGGCCAGCATGGCGCTGTGGCGCAACCGTCCCCCGGAGCGGCAGGGCGGCATCGCCGGCGCCGGACTGTGCTTCATGGCGGCCGGCATGGCGCTGCTGGCGGCGGCAGCGTTCGCGCGCATGAGCGTGCTGGTCATGCCGGGGCTCATCGCCTATGGTGCCGGCTTCGGCGTGTATACCTTCGGAGGGCTTTCCTTGATGGCGGCAATGACCACGGACCAGCAGGCCGGCGCGGAGCTCGGCCTATGGACGATCGCTCAGGTGGTGTTTCGCGGCGTCGGCATCAGCGCCGGAGGACTGATCCGCGACGTGGGCCTGGTGCTCGGCGGCTCGCCGGCGGTCGCCTACGGCGTGGTGTTCGCCATCGCCTCCGCCGGCATCGTGGCGGCGGTGGCGATCCTGACCCGGGTGGCCGAGGGTCTGCGGGCGCGACCGGGCGGCGCGGCGGCGCCGGTGGCGGTGAGCTGACATGGCCGGCGAACGGATCGTCTTCGGCTGCATCGCACACGAGACGAGCGCCTTCAGCCCGGTGCCGACCACGCTGGCGAGCGCCGATGAGCGGTTCGGGTACGTACGAGGCGATGACCTCTTCACGGACTTCCGCGGCAGCAACACCCCGGTCGGCGGCTTCATCGAGGGCGGCGAGCACCACGGCTTCGAGCTGGTCCCGACCATCTACTGGGAGGCGCATCCCGGCGGGCCGCTGCCGGCCGCCGACTTCGTGCGTGTGGTGGACGACCTGGTCGAGCGGATCACCGCCGCCGGCAGCATCCAGGGCGTGCTGCTGGAGTTGCACGGCTCCATGATCGCGGAGGGCGAGGACGATGCCGACGGCGCCATTCTGCGTGCCGTCCGGCGGGCGGTCGGCGCGCTGCCGATCGTCGTCCAGCTCGACATCCACTCGAACGTCTCGGCGGAGATGGTCGAGCTCGCCGACGGCATCATCGTGCGCGAGACCTATCCGGAGATCGACCAGGCCGAGCGCGGCCGCGAATGCGCCGACCTGATGGCGCAGGTGCTGCGCGACGGCGTGCGGCCGGCCATGGCGCTGGCGCCGCTGCCGATGATCTGGGGCAAGAACCAGATCACCGCGCATCCGCCGATGAGGCAGGCGATCGAGCGCCTGCACGAGATCGAGGGGCGCCCCGGCATCCTGTACGCGTCGATCTCCACCTGCTTTCCGCTGGCCGACGCCCCCCACGTCGGCTCCTCGGTCACCGTGATCACCGACGGCGACCAGGATCTGGCGCAGCGCAGCGCCGACGAGCTGGCGGCGTGGATCTTCGCGCGGCGCGCCGACTGGCAGATGGCCGTCCCCACGACCGCGGCGGTGCTGGACGAGATCGGGGACACCGGCCCCTACCCGATCGTGATAGCCGACAGCAACGACAACTGCGGCGGCGGCTCGCCCGGTGACAGCACCGGCATGCTCCGCACCTTCATCGAGCGGTCGCTGGAAGATGCCTGCGTGCTCTACATCGTCGACCCGGAGGCGGCCCTGGCGTGCCATCGCGCCGGGCCGGGAGCCACGCTGCGCATGGCCCTGGGCGGCAAGTCCGATCCCGCGCAGGGCGAGCCGGTGGAAGCCGAGTGGCAGGTGGTGGCCGTCTCCGACGGCGCCTACACCTACGACGGCCCGATGCTCGCCGGCCTCTCCACCACCCTCGGGCCGTCCGCGCACGTGCGCAGCGAAGGTGACCGCTCCGGCGGCGTCCACGTGATCATCGTCACCTACCGCGACCAGCCGTTCGACTCCGCGCTGGCGCGCAGCCTGGGACTGGATCCACGTCAGATGCGCTACATCGGCCTGAAGTCGACCGGCCACTTCCGCGCCCACTTCGAGCCGTTCGCGGGCGTCATCCGTACCGTGAACGAGCCGAGCGTGCACGACCCCATGCACATCCGCTACCGCAACCTGGGCCGCCCGGTGTACCCCATCGACCCGATCTGAGGTACGCTCGGGCCGTCGATGTCCCAGCGCGCGAAGACGTGGTCGGTCGCCGCGGCGGCCGCGGGCACCGTGCTGGCGGGCGCGATCTTCGGGGGCGGCCAGGGATCGATCGACCAGGGATGGATCGCTCTCACCGTCCTGTGGGCCGGTTCCCTGTCACTCTCCTTGACCGGCTCCTGGCTGCTCGAACGCTACAAGAGGACCCGTACGCGACCCTTCCGGATCCTGGGCCACGGGGCGATCCTGGCGGCTGCCGGTGCCACCCTCCTGCTCGCGTCGACGGTTCGGTGGTTCGACACGCGGGTCGGCGAAGTCTTCGGTGGCGGCCTCCTGGGAAGCACATGGGCCGCCGCCGTGCTCGTCAACGTCCGGTCGTTCATCAAGGGGCCGGACGCTCCCCCGCCCCTGCGGTGGCGCGACCTGACCGCTCCGCGCCCCCAGCGGTAGTGCCCGGCTGATCGAGCGGCGATCGGCAGCGATGGTACGCGTGCGCGACCCGTGGAGGATGTTGTCAGCAGCAGCCGGAGTGGTCGCGGCTGCGGCATCGCTTGCCGCCCAGTCGGATTCGGCCCAGTCGGAATCTGCTCCGGCTCTGCCCGTCGAGGTGCTCCACGCGCCCGCCACGCTGGCCCCCGGCGATCCGCTCAGCACCCACGTGACGAGCGCCGGGCCGCTTGCCGAGTTGGAGCTCGCGGTGGAGTTCGCCGACGGAGAACGGGTCGCCGGCACGGGGTTCGCGGTGCCTGGAGGCCCCGCCGGGACGACGTGGGCGGCCGTGATCGGGATTCCCAGCGCTGCCCCGGCGGGTGAGGCGCGGTTGACGATCTCCGGACTTCTCGCCGGCAGCGCGTCTCGGGCGGAGACGCGCGTGATGCTGCACGAGCAGTCGATCGTCATCGGCGAGCGCGAGTTCGCCGTCGAGGAGATCGCGCTGAACACCAGTCTCTCCAACCTGCGGCGCACGACCGACCCGCGCCGCAAGGCGGAATCGTTGGATCTCTGGCTGCTCCTGAACGCGTCGCGGCCGGTCGAATGGCCGCACTTCGGGCCGTTGCGGCTGCCGCTGGGCGACGTGCGGCGCACCGGCGGCTTCGGTGACCGCAGGCTCTACCGCTATGCCGACGGCAACACCGCCACCACCATCCACAACGGCGTGGACTTCGGTGTTCCGACCGGCACGGTGGTGGCCGCCGCCGGCGGCGGCACGGTGGCGATGGCCCGCGAACGCATCGTCACCGGGTTCACGGTCGTGATCGAGCATCTGCCTGGGGTCTACTCGCTGTACTACCATCTGGACGGCCTGGCGGTGCGGGAAGGCCAGCGCGTGTTCGCCGGAGACCCGATCGGCACCGTCGGCAGCACCGGGCTGGCCACGGGACCGCACCTGCACTGGGAAGTGCGCGCCGCCGGCGTGGCCGTCGACCCGGACCTTCTGGTGGCAGAGCCGCTGGTCGACCTGCCGGATGACTGACGCTGCGCTCTTGACATGAAAAGACATATGTCTGTCTAATCGGCAATCATGCGCGACCCCGATCGGCCGCGGTCACGATCCGCCGGACGCAGGCGCCGCATCTTCCTGTTCGTGCGTGACCGCATCCTGGCCGGCTCGCCGCCCACGACCCGGGAGGTGCAGGAGCACTTCGGCTTTCGCGCCGTGCAGTCCGCGCGAGCGCACCTGGAGGCGCTGGTGCGCGACGGGTTGCTGGACAAGGAGCCGGGCAAGGCGCGCGGCTACCGGTTGCCGGCCGGCCCCGGCCACCCCACCGTCCTGATCCCCCTGGTGGGCCGCGTGCAGGCCGGCGCCCTTACCACGGCGGTCGAGGATCCGGAGGGTTTCGTCGCGGTGCAGTCGGCCATCGACCGCGGCGAGCTGTTCGCCCTGCGGGTGCGTGGCGACAGCATGCGCGACGCCGCCATCCTGCCGGGGGACGTGGTGATCGTGCACCGGCAGGACGCCGCCCGCTCCGGCGACATCGTCGTCGCCCTGGTGGAGGACGACGCGACGGTGAAGCGGCTGAAGGTGCGGGCTGGCAGGATCGAGCTGCACCCGGCCAACCCGGCCTTCGATCCCATCACGCCCGCCCCGGATCAGGTACGGATTCTGGGCAAGGTGATCGAGGTGCGCCGCTATCTGGAGGGATCGGCGCCCGCGGGTTGACGCCGGCGGCGACATCCGATCCAATAACAGACAAATGTCTTCTATTGAGAAGATATTTGTCTTCGTACCATGTTCAACAGGTATGCCCGCACCGCCCTGCAGAGCTACGATTATCCCGTACGCAGCAGCGTCCTGAACGGACAGCCGTACCGGCTGGTGCGCGCTGCGGATCTCGTGGTCGATTCGGGAGCGCCGGCTGCTGACGGACAGGCCGGCATCTGGGGACCGGCAGAGCTGGCGGGCCGCCTCTGCGAGCTTTGCGCGGCCCCACGGCAGGTCCATCTGACGCTGGCCTGCGCGATCGTCCGTGAGTTCCAGCGATCGGCGGAGCCCACGGCTTGGGTCACGG
Source organism: Spirochaetia bacterium (assembly GCA_965208175.1). GTDB lineage: Bacteria > Spirochaetota > Spirochaetia > SZUA-6 > Bin103 > CATQHW01. Next base: position 1,907,998 of record CBDBOG010000004.1, read on the forward strand.
CCAGCCCCGACCTCTTCTTTCCGCCCGACCTGGCGCGGGCCGGGGTCGACCTGGCAGCGCTGCCGGTCGTGCAGGTACCCGACCTGCGCGCCTCGATCACCGCCGCCGAGCGCCTGACCCGCTCCGGTGCGTTCGGCCTGGTCCTGCTGGAACTGGACACCGGCCGGTTCATCCCGACGGCGGTCCTGGGTCGCCTGATGCGCCTGGCCCGGCAGCACGACACCGCCCTGCTCTTCCTCACCACGCCCGGGACCGAGCTGGGATCGCTGGTGTCGCTGCGCGGCCGGGGCGCGCGCCGAGCCACCCCGCGGCACGACCGCTTCCGGTGCCGCATCGACGTGATCAAGGACCGGCGGCGGGGGCCCGACCGGTCTCTGGAAACCACCTGCCGTGTGCCGTATGGCGTGTGTTGACGTCGGCTCCTTCCCGGTGTGGCGGAAATGCAGGTCCGCGGCTGTCCGGCTGGTGAACGGTTGCCGGTAACGGCGTGTGTCGACATCGGCTCGTTCCTGCTGCAACTGCTGCTCCGCCGTCATCCCGACTGGCATGACCGGACCGCCGCGGTCGTCAGCGAGGACAAGCCGCTGGGCATCGTGGTGTCGGTGAACCGGCCGGCCCGTGCCGCCGGGGTGCGGGTGGGGATGCGCTACGCCGCGTCGCTCTCGCTGGCTTCGGACCTGCAGGCGGGCACCGTCGGCCCCGGGGAAGTGGCAGCCGGCATCGAGTTGATCATCGACCGCCTGCTCTCCATCAGCCCCTTCGTCGAAGGGGCCGGTTCGGGAGCGGATGCGGAGCCGGATGCCGTGTTCGCGGAGCCGGGCGTGTTCTGGCTGGACGTGTCCGGCCTGCAGCGGCATCACGCATCGCTCGCGGCGCTGGCCCGGACCATCCGGAGCCGCCTGGGCGAGTTGCGGTTCGACGCCACGGTCGTCATCGGCTACACGCGCATCGGCACCTTCCTGCTGGCGCGCGATGCGCGCCGCGGCTGGCTGGTGGCACGCGATGCCGCCGCCGAGCGCAACGCCGCCAGGCAGGCTCCCCTGGAGCGGCTGCCGCTGGATCCCGAAGCCCGTGACCTGCTGGAAAAACTGGACGTCACCACGGTCGATGCGTTTCTCAGGCTCCCCTACGCGGAGGTGCTGCGACGCTTCGGGGGCGAGGCGGCTGCGGTTCACCGCTCGGTCCGCAGTGACCTCGAGTTGCCGGTGCAGGGCGACGTCCCGGCATCGCCGTTCCTGCACCGGAGGCGGCTGTCGCATGCGGAGACCGACGCCGGGCGCCTGCAGCGTCACGTCGACGCCCTGCTCGATGCGCTGCTCGACCGCCTGCGGAAGGAGGACCGGGCGGTCGCGGCGCTGCACCTGCGGCTGTTGCTCGAGGACGGATCGCACCGCCACGAAATGATCCGTCCCGCCGCTCCCACCTGCGAGCGGCGTCCGCTGGTAGACCTGATCGAACTCCGCCTGCGGGCGCTCGACCTGAGCGCCGGGGTCGATGAGCTGGCCGTCGATGCCGAACACGTGAGAGCGCACGCGGATCAGGCGACCCTGTTCCGGACGCTCAGGCAGCGTGATCCGGCGGCCGGGTCGGAGGCGCTGGCACGCATCCGCGCCCAGTTCGGAAATCATGCCGTGGTCCATGCCGTGCTCTCCGATGAGCATCTGCCGGAAGCGCAGTTCCGCTGGCAGCCGGTGGCAGAGGTCGTGCTGCCGCGGCCGGATGCGTGCCGCGGCCGGGAGCCGACGGCGACGGGTTGGCTGGTGCGGCGGATGCTGCGGCAGCCGTCCGAGGTGCCGCCGCCGAGGTCCGCCGCCTGCGGCCCCTTCCTGATCTCCGGCGGCTGGTGGCACGTCCGCGGCGCCCGGCTGACGGAAGGCGTCGACCGCGCCTACTACATCGTCCGATCCCGGAACGGCGCGCTGGAATGGGTCTACCGCGACCGGCTGACCGGACGCTGGTACCTGCAGGGCTGGGTGGAATGAGCGGCACTCGAAGAGTGAGGGCCGCTCCCCCGTACGTGCCGCTGTGGTGCAAGAGCAACTTCTCCTTCCTGGAAGGGGCCAGCCACCCGGAGGAGCTGGTGCGGCGCTGCCGGCAGCTCGGCATGCCCGCGCTGGTTCTGGCCGACCGGGACGGGGTGCACGGCGTGGTGCGCGCCCACGTGGAGACCGCCGCCGGCCAGGCAGCCGGCACGCGGACGCCGCGGCTGATCGTCGGCGCGCAGATCACCGTCGCCGACGATCCCGGCGACCCTACCGCCCCGACCGCCGCGCTGCTGCTGCTGGCGCAGAGCAGGGCCGGTTACGCCAACCTCTGCCGATTGATCTCCGCCGGCCGCCTGCGCTGCGCCAAGGGTGAATGCCGCGTCGGCTGGCCGGAGGTGGCCGAGCACGCCGCCGGCCTCATCGCGTTGTGGCAGGGGCGCCGTCTGCTGGCCGCCGAGGACGAGGAGCTCTGGCGGCGGCGTGCCGCCCTGCTCAAGGAGGCGTTTCGCTGCCGGTTGTATGGACTGATCACGCGCCACCGGCTGCCCGACGACCAGCACATCGAGCAGCGGTTGACGGCGCTCTGCCGCAGGCTCGCCCTCCCCCTCGCCGCCTCCACCGAGGTGCTCTACCACCACCGCAACCGGCGCCCGCTGCAGGACGTGGTCACCTGCATCCGGCACCGCACCACCCTGAACGGCGCCGGCACCCTGCTGCGCCCCAACGGCGAGCACGACCTCAAGTCGCCGCGTGCGTTCGCGCGCCTGTTCGCCGACCGCCCCGACCTGGTGGCCGCGACACGTGAGATCGCCGACCGTTGTCCCTTCTCCCTGGCCGACCTGCGCTACCGCTACCCCTCCGAGCGGCTGCCGGCGGGCCATACCTCGGCCGAGTGGCTGCGCTCCCTCACCCTCGCTGGCGCGCGCAAGCGCTACGGCGGGGAGGTGCCGGCGAAGGTCGCTGCGCAGCTCGATGCCGAGCTCGATGTCATCGACGAACTCGACTACTGCGGCTACTTCCTGACCATGTACGAGATCGTCCGTTTCTGCCGCGAGCAGGACATCCTCTGCCAGGGACGCGGCTCGGCCGCCAACTCCGCGGTGTGCTACTGCCTGGGCATCACCGCCATCGACCCGGTGCGCATGCGGCTGCTGTTCGAGCGCTTCCTGTCCCGCGAGCGGGCCGAGCCGCCGGACATCGACCTGGACATCGGCCACCGGCGCCGCGAGGAGGCGATCCAGTTCATGTACCGCAAGTACGGGCGCGAGCACGCTGCCATGGTGGCCAACGTGATCCGCTACCGGGCCAAGTCAGCGATTCGGGACGTGGGCAAGACCCTGGGCCTGCCGGCCACCTCGCTGGATCGGGCGGCGCGGCTCGTCTCCCACCACGGCAGCGACGGCCCGGCGGCGCTGGCCGACGCCCTCGCCCAGGCCGGCCTCGACCCGGAAGCCCCGGTCCACCGCCTGTTGATCGCGCTCACGGACCAGATCCGCGACGCTCCGCGCCACCTGTCGATCCATCCCGGCGGTTTCCTGCTCGGCAGCGAGCCGGTCACCACCCTGGTGCCGATCGAGAACGCCGCCATGGAGGGGCGGACCGTCATCCAGTGGGACAAGTACGACGTGGAGGCGCTGGGGCTGTTCAAGGTGGACCTGCTGGGGCTCGGCGCCCTCACCCACCTGGACCTGGCCTTCGCGTTGATCCGGCGCCACTACGGACTCTCCTACAACATGGCCACGGTGCCGTTCGAGGACCCGGCGGTGTTCGAGATGGTCTCGCGCGGCGACACGGTCGGCGTGTTCCAGATCGAGAGCCGGGCGCAGATGTCGATGCTGCCGCGCCTGCGGCCGCGCACCTTCTACGATCTGGTGATCGAGGTCGCCATCGTGCGGCCCGGCCCGATCACCGGCGGCATGGTGCATCCCTACCTGCGGCGGCGGAACGGCGAGGAGCCGGTGGAGTACCCCCACCCCGCCCTGCGCCCGGTGCTTGCGAAGACCCTGGGGGTGCCGCTGTTCCAGGAACAGGTGATGAAGCTGGCGGTGGTCGCCGCCGACTACACCCCGGGAGAGGCCGATCAACTGCGCCGCGACATGGCGGCGTGGCGCCGCTCCGGCGCGATCGAGAAGCACGCGAAGAAGCTGATTTCCCGCATGGAAGCCAAGGGGATCTCCCGCGAGTTCGCCGAGCGGGTGTTCGACCAGATCCGCGGCTTCGGGGAATACGGCTTTCCGGAGTCGCACGCGGCCAGCTTCGCGTTGGTGGCGTACCTGACGGCGTGGCTCAAGCGCCACTACCACGACGTGTTCACCGCGGCGCTGCTCAACGCCTGGCCGATGGGGTTCTACGCGCCGGCGACGCTCGTCGACGACGCCCGCCGCCACGGCGTGGAGGTGTGGCCGGTGGACGTGACCCGCAGCGACTGGGACTGCACGCTTGAGCCGGTGCCGCCCGGCCCCGACGGCCGCCGGCGCTTCGCGGTGCGGATGGGTCTGCGCTTCGTGAAGGGGTTGGCGGAAGCCGACGGCGCGGCACTGATCGCCGCGCGCGCCGAGCGTCCGTTCACGACGGTGGAGGAGCTGGTCGAGCGGGCCGGGGTGCCGCGGGAGGCGCTGACCCGGCTGGCGGAGAGCGGCGCCTTCGACTCGCTGGCTGCCGGGTCGGGGCACGGCGCCGCGCGGCGCCGCGGCAGTCTATGGCAGGTGCTGGGCGCGGTACGCGGGCGCGGGCGAGCGACGCCGCTTTCCCTCCACGTCCCGGCCTTGGAGCCGGCCTTCACCCCGCTCGATCGCTTCGACACCATCGCCTGGGACTATGGAGCGTCCGCTCACAGCACCCGCGGACATCCGCTGGAGCCGTTCCGGGGCTGGCTCGCCGAGCGTGGGTTGCCCGATGCCGGTCAGGTCGCCGCCATGGCGGACGGACAGCGCGTTTCCTACGCCGGGATGGTGATCTGCCGGCAGCGGCCCGGCACCGCGGACGGAGTGGTGTTCATGACCCTCGAAGACGAGGCCGGCTTCGTCAACCTGGTGGTATGGACCACGGTGTTCCAGCCCTATCGCTCGCTCATCCTGACCACGTCCTTTCTGGGAGTGAGCGGCAGGATCCAGGCTCGCTACGACGTGGTGCACATCGTCGCCGAACGGTTCTGGAAAGCGGAGCTGCCAGTCGAGCCGAACGCCGACCGGCCCGGCGGTCCGCTGCCCCGCGCGCGTCAGACGATCCCGCTCAAGAGCCGCGACTTCCACTGACTGAGGTCTCCTCGAACGGATGCACGAACAGGCCGCTGCGCAACTTCGGCTCGATCCAGGTGCTTTTCGGCGGCATGACCCCGCGGGCATCGGCGACCGCCAGCATCTGCTCGACGGTCGGGGCGACGAGCGAGAACCCAACCGCGGCCTCTCCCGAGTCGACCAGCCGCTCCAGGCGGGTCACGCTGTCGCGGCCCCCCACGGGGATGAACCGGTCGTCCGTGCGCGGGTCACCCACGCCTAACAGTGGCCGCAGGACGGCGCGATGCAGCCGCTCCGCATCGAGCGATGCGACCAGGCCGGTGCGCTCCTCCGTAGCCGGGCCCAGGTCGAGCTGGTGCCAACCGGAGCGCAGCCGTATCGCGAAGCTGCCGGCCCGCTCCGGCACCGACTCCGCGGGAGAGACCAGGTTGCCGATCTCACCCAGGCGCCGCCGCAGTTCGCCCTCGTCACGCTGTGGACCCAAGCCGCGGACCGCCCGGTTGTACGCCAGGATGCGCAACTCCCCGGCAGGGAAGAGCACGGCCGGGAAGTAGTCCGAAGTTCCGCCCGCGGCAACGCGCGCCGCGGCTGCCGACCGGTGATGGCCGTCCGCCACGTAGCAGTGCGGGACGCTGGCGAACGCGGCGACCAGCGCGGCCGCATCCGGGGCGCGCCACACCAAGTGGCGCACCCCGTCTCCGTCTGTGGCGACCAGCAGCGGCTCGTCGCGGGCCGACCGGTCCAGCAGGTCGCGCATGCCGCGCGGCGCACGGAAGGTGAACAGCACCGGCTCCGGGTGGGCTCCCAGAGAGCGCATGTGGCGGACGCGGTCATCCTCCTGCACGGCGCGCGTGTGCTCGTGAGTGCGGATCAGCCCGCTCCGGTAGTCGGCGGCGCGCAGGCTGGCGACGATGCCTGTCTGCCGGTGCGTCCCGTCCTCCATCCGGTACAGGTAGAGTTCCGGCTGCTGTTCCCGGACCAGGACGCCCTGCTCCTGCAGCCCGGTGAGGTTGCGGCGCGCACGGTCGTAGACCTGCGCATCGTGGGCGTCGACCTCATCCGGCAGGTCGATCTCCGCGCGTACCACGTGCAGGAAGTTGCGCCGGTCGCCCTGCGCCATGGTCGAGGCCTCGTCGCGGGTGGGCACGTCGAACGGTGGGCAGGCCACCGCCTGCGCCTGGTCCGGCGCAGGCAGCCACGGGCGGAACGGAAGGATCGTCACGGGCAGATGGGATGATGCCTGATCGGCTGCCGACCGAACAGGACCGGCACGGGCCGGGCGCCGTCAAGGAAGTAGGATACTTGGTAGGATTCCTCTCGTGAACGAATTCACAGCAGTCGTGGAGCGCGATCAACGCTGGTTCGTGGCCTACTGTCTGGAGATTCCCGGCGCAAACGGCCAAGGTCTCACCAAGCCTGAGGCACTACAGAGCCTCAGGGAGGCGATTTCATTGATCTTGCATGATCGCCGGGAGGACGCGCGGCGCGGTATACGTGAGGGCGCCGAACAGGAAACCGTGATCGTCGAGTGAAACGCGCCGCGTTGTTGCGACATCTCCGCCGTCACGGATGTCGTTTGAAGCGCGAAGGCAGATCTCATTCGCTGTGGATCAACCCGGAGAACGGGGAGGTGGAGACGGTACCGCGGCATTCGGAGTTGTCAGATGCTTTGGCGCGCAAGATCTGCCGTAGGCTCGCCATTCCTGTGATAGGACGTTGAGGCAGGGTCCCGGGGCATAATGGCTGCGTCATGAACGAACCACTGCGGATTCTCTCCATCGGGGCCCACCCGGCCGATATCTTCGATCAGTCCGGCGGCACCATGGCCCACCACGTCGCGCGCGGCGACTGGGTTGGCTGCGTGGTGCTCACCCACGGCGCGCGCGTACACGACGAGGTCATCAGCGAGCAGATGTTCCACCGCGACGCCATCCCGGAAGCGGACGAGTTGCGGGCCACCATGCAGGAGCGCGCCGGCGTCAAGGAACAGGAGACCCGCGCCGCCTGCGCCGCGCTGGGGGTCGAGCATATCGTGTTCTTCGGCGCCGACGATGCGGTGCTGCTGGTCACGGAGGAGGTCGTGCGGCGGCTGGCCCGCGTGCTGCGCGAGCTCCGCCCGGACGTGGTGCTGACCCATTTCCCCAAGGAAGACGACGGCATCACCAGTCCGCACGCGATCGCCGGCCAGATCGTCATGTACGCGCTGCGCCTTGCCGGCAGCGTCGATCCCGGCGACACCAACCCGCCCCACCGGGCCGCGCAAGTGTTCTACTTCGGGATCGGCGCGGCCTCCACCCGCCACGGCCTCTGGGACCAGACCGGCGGATTCGCCTGCGACGTGTTCGTCGACATCACCGACGTGGCGGAGAAGAAGCTGGCCGCGCTGGATGCGCTGGTCAGCCAGGGCTACGGCGGCGCCTACGCGCGCAAGCGGATCGAGACCTCGGACGGCGCGTTCGGGCTGGCCGGCGACTGTGCCTACGGCGAGGGGTTCATCTCCCGCAACCCCACGACCCACTACTACCTGCCCGTCACCGATCATGCCCTTCGTCAGGCACGCGCCTCCGACCACGAGGTGATGGAGTCCTACTCGTACAAGCTGCCGGTCTGAGCGGACGCATCGCCGAGTCGGCATGAAGGCCACATGAGTATCGAGCGAGACTTCGACGTGTAGATGATCGCCGCCTTGGCGCTCAGGGAGAAGCAGATCCAGCAGAACTACCGCCCCGTCATCGGCGTGCACAAGTGGTTCGCGCGGCGTCCGGGCACGTTGTTTCGCGGTCCGATCCTCGCCGAGGTCGGAGACGGTACCCAGCGGGACACCTTCTCTGCCCACGACCTCTCCTGGCACCAGATCGCAGATCCGTTCATCGGCGGAGGAACGCCGCTGAGCGAAGCCAATCGGCCCGGATGCGACCTGCACGGATTGGGCGTCAATCCGATGTCTGCCTGGATCGTTCGCGAGGAGATCCATGTCTTCCACCACCTCGACGCGGTCCTGTCCGCCGTCGGCCTCGACCAGCGGGTAGCCGAACGCGAGCGCCTCGCCGCCTGAGCCCCCGGCATACGCCGCGCGGCGCTCGACCCTGCCGAGCACGAGCCCGACCGACGGCGCGCCCTCCACCGCCACCGGCTCGGCGAAGCGCAGCGTCACCTCGACGGTGGCGCCAGCCTCCGGCTCGTCCGCGACCGCCGCGCCGGCGATGGCCCCGCCGTTGCCCCTTGAGCCCCGACGCCGCCACCCGCACCGCCCCGAAAGGCCCGTCCGTCTGGCTCACCGGGTACCGGAACGCGAGCTCCGCCGTGCCCGAGCCGGAGGCGTAGGAGGCGCCGCGCACCGTCCCGTCCGCGATCAGCACGAGCGTCGGCGTGCCCTACTCGAGTTCGACCCGGACGGCCGAGGTGAACGTCACCGTCTCAGTGACGGTCTCGCCCTCGATCGACGCCCCGTTGGGTCCCGCGTCCGGGCCGACCTCGACCGCCCGCACCCGCACCGGCGTCTCGTTCTTCACCGCCTCCTCCGAGAACCCCGCCACCTCGTTGCCGACCCGTCGCGCAGACGGGCCGCGCCTTCGGCGCCCGGCGGCGCGTAGCTCACCGTCACCGCCGCGTCCGTCGCCACCGCCGCCGCCAGGATCAGCGTGACCGCGGCGCCCGAGAGCGCCACCGGCTCGGTCGCGGCAAGACTCACCGCGTTCGTGTTCACCCGCACCGGCGAAGGCACTCGCCGCCGGCGCCGCGCCGGGGTCCAGCTCCATGTCGAAGGTCAGCGTCCGCGCCGCCCCGTCGACCGCTGCTTCGGTGAGGCGCGGGGGGTTGCTCACCCGCAGCCCGGTGAACGCCGCTACCGCGCGGCCCTCGGTGTCCCGCAGCCTGATCCCGCCGTAGCCCAGGGTCACCGCGTCGGCGGGAGCGACCGCCGAGGCCAGGGTCAGGGCCACATCGGTCCCGGTCGTCCGAAGCACGCCGCCCCGCACCCGCCCTGCGGGCTCCGTTCGAGTTGACGGTCCGACGGTTCAGGCGCTGGCCGGCGGCCAATGCGCCGCCTCGTAGGTCAGGAACCGGTCGAAGCTCACCGCCAGCGTCGTCCCGCTCACCGTCGCCCGGTCGGGCGCGCGCGGCGATGTCGGTCACCGACCGGGAGAACACCGCCGCCTCGTTGCGTCGTGGAGCTCCTCAACGAGCGCTCTTGCGGCGCGGTCATACGCTGCGGTGTCGAGATGTTCCTCCCAGAGCCCACGTCGATGCCCGTGATCGACCTGCTTGATTGAGTTGCTCCGTTGCTCCACTGCGCGCCTGACACTGCGACGATATGGCCGCTCCGCGGCACAGCGGCGACGGTAGCCCATGGACATGGGCGATGTGTGGTCGAATTCCAGGCTTCGCATGGCGGCCTCGATCGACCGGACCAGAAAGATACGAAAAGACTACATATAACACACGAATATTTATGAATATATGATTGAGCCAATTGCGCTGTTTCCAAGTGCAATGGTGGCAATGAGATGGATGAGGGGTCGATTTTCGTCTACCCCATGACCAGGCGACGCCGTGCGGTGGGCGCCCCTTCTGAAGAATGTAAGTTGTCCATTACAAATGAAATAGGGTGACTCAAGGCCGAAACTCGTCTATGCTGACGAGCACCAAACAACGAACCAGGAATCACCCATGGCAACCCTACCACGTCCCCAGTTGTTCTGCTGGGACAGCGTAGATCATTGGGCGACCTGCAGCCCGATGCCGTGTTCCGGGTCGGCGGCGGCGTGGGCGTGCTCGCGGCGCGTGCCCTCCAGGGCGAGCTCGAACCCGGCCGGGCCGCCTCCGGCGAGGGCGAGGCGCCAGCCGAGGCGGTACTCGCGCCGCTCCGGTTCCAGCGCGAGACCGAGCTCCGCCGTAGCCGTGAATCGGTCGCCGAACGCTGCGAAGCCGTAGCCGGCGCGCACGTCCAGGCGGCGGCTGTCCAAGGCATCGGGAGCGGCCAGGCTCGCCAGCGTCGCGTGCCCGAGCACGCGTGCATGCCGCTGACGGCCGCTCCGCCCAGGGTCTGGGTGACGGTCAACGACGGCCCCCGGTCAGAGGAGGGGTCGGGATCCCAGGTGAGCGAGCCAGAGACGCCCACGTTGCGGAAGCCGTCGGATCCGTGGCTGAGCAACCCGCGCGCCGACGCCTGCGCCGCGAGCCTCAGCGTCGGATCGGTCCACGCAAGCCGGCCGCCGAGGTCCATGCCGTAGCCGGTCTCCGCGTGACCGCCGTCGTGGCGCAGCCCGACCTCAAACGTGGGCTCCAGCGCGCCGGCGGCGTCGAGCGCGAGGCGGTAGCCGCCGTCGAGCCCGAGGCGCAGCCGCGTGGCGTCCCCTCCGCCTCCGGCGCCGCCAGTCGCGACACGGCCCCGGAGTTCGTGCGCGTCACCGACTCCGCGCCCTGCTCCGTCTCGTCGATCAGCAGATGCTCGAACCTCAGCACCCAGCGCCACTGTGGCGCCGCGTCCGTCATCAAATCCGCGAAGTCCCGCTCGTACTCCCACCGCCGTGCTCCCTGAATTAAATACCAGCGACACCAGCAGCGGCAACCGTTCCTCATCCTCGTCCTCGTGCTGCCGCTGCCACCTCAGCCAGACCTGCACGCAGTACCCCAGCAGGCGCAGCCGCAGCCACTGGTCCGGCGTCGACTGATGCATCAGCAGCACGTACACAAGCACCGGCGTCAACGCGCGCGCTCGGCGGCCACCGGGGTCGATCTCCGCTGAGTTCATCGCGCGCGGGACGGGGAAGGGACGCTGACATGTGGTTGACAAACGCCAGCCGGATTCCTCGACAGACAAGCGAATTGACAATCCGTAGCCGGATGACTACGGTTTGCACAACATGTGCAGATGGACGGAGTGAGGGCGTATCCGATTGAAGAAACCGGGCGGGTCATGGACTTGAAACACCCAGAGATCATGGATCAGTACCACTAGCAGGCACATGAAACGGCGTTTAATTTCGCTATACGTAAGTGCCATCGTGGCTCTTTTTCTGACGGCAGCGCCGGTAGGTGCCCAAAACACGATCATCACCGACCCGGAAATCGCCGCCGAGTTGATTTCGGGCAAAGTCCAACGCGTCTGGATCGCCGAAGCGGTGAAAGCGCCGCTGGGTGGAACGGGTTGCGAAGAGGGCCTGCGCTATCGCTTCCGAGCTAGCGGAACCGTCGAATTGGATAGCTGCGTCGACGGCGCCTGGGACACCACGGAGATGTCGTGGTCGGTCTCCGGCGGTGGTATCGACATGTTGAACGTGGTTCTGGAAGAGACCACCTACGAGGCCACACTGGTGAAGCGCCCGGATGACTTGGAGCTTGTTCTGGAAAGCCCTGCCACAGGCAAGGACGTCAATGCCTCAAGAATAGTCATGACCTACGTTCTGGACTGAGGCCCGGCCCCTAATGACCTCGAACGACACATGGAAATTTGTGGTCAGCGTGGTTTCGACGACCATCGCCGCGATCGCCGTTGCGATTGGTGTTTGGCAATACCTTGAAGAAGGCAAGCGCAATCGCCTGGCAGCCGAACAACGCAACCTTCTGGAATTCAACCGGGCGCTGTGGGAAGAAGAGTTCAAGACATACCGCGACATCAGCGCCGCTGTGGGAGACTTGGTGGCAGCCGTCGAAATGGACGACGCCGAAGCGCGCAAGCAGGCAGAAAGGGCCTTTCGCGCGCTGTACTGGGGTCGCGCTGTCTTAGTCGAATCCGACAGCATAGAAACCCAGATGGTCACCTTTCGCCGGCGGATCGATCGATTTGCCGAGGGGCGGCTGACGGACGATCAGTTCAAGAAGGCCGCCAAGGATCTGAGCGATGCGCTGGAAAACGCAGTTCGGTTCGGAGAAGGCGCATTGCGGCTGGGAAACGCTGCGGCTGACCCGGCACGCTAAGAGGAGATTGGACGTGTCCAGAGCCGTCATTGCCACTGCTGCCGTGCTGATCATGATGCCGTCCTTGGTGAAGGCCGAAACTGACCGCGATGTCTTTGTCCTGTCGATCGGCTCCGGAGATTATGCCGAAGCGAACTCCGGCGCATTCGCCTTTCCTGATAATGACGCCGCCTATCTCGGGGCGCAGCGCGTCGCCCGAACCTTCCGCGACGGCGGGGCACGTCATGTCCTGCAACTTCTGGGCCGCGACGGCGAATACGTGTCAGCCGCCGATATCTACACGGCTATTGACGAAATAGCGGCCGAGGCCCGTGACGGCGGCGCAGCGGATGCAATTCTCATCGTCTATTTTTCCGGCCATGGGTTTTCGGATAATTTCGGATACAGTCTGTTCTTGGCACCCGGCGATCTGATCATCCCGCACGCGGCGCTGGACCGCGACGCGACCATAACAACAGTGCTCGACGTCGAAGGCGTCGGCGTCAGGGCACCGACGGGTTTGGCCCTCAAGGAGAGACTGAACGCGACCGGCATCCCGTATTTTCTGATCCTCGACACGTGCTTCGAGACCGATGCAGACCTCGATCTCGAAGCGCTGCGCCTAGTCAGCGAACGGGCCGCCGATCTGTCGCGCGACGTGTCGGATGTCATCCGCTACTTGAACCTGCCACGCGGCCCGCACCCTGTTGTCTTCTCGGCGCCGCCGGGGACATTGGCGCTGCCGGAACAAGATCCAGTTGATGCGAACAACTTCATCGCGCCGATGGCGCGGCGGCTGGTTCTGGCCGCCCAGGCGGCCGAGGCCCGCAGAGACACACTGGATCTGGCTGACTTGGTCAGAGCGCTGACCCACGACAAAGATGAATTTGGCGAAAAACCTGGTGTGACGTGGTTCGACGGGTCCTTTGAAGCCGGTTCGATCCTTGCGCCCGGCGTCGATGAGCGGGCCAGCATGGACCGCCGCCGTGGGACCGCCAAGGTGGCACGACCCTGCTGTCAGGAGGGCGTGTCCGACCTGGCACCCCACGCAGAAACCGTCACCTGGATCGTAGAGGGCGAAGTTGCATTTCATCCGGACGGCGAGGACTTCGTGACCGGCGGAGAGCCTTTTGAAGCCCGTTTCGAAGCTGATGACGTAACCGTCTGGGAGATCACACAGAACAGTTTGGACATCGACATCGAGCTTGATGACGGCCGTTCGTTTTCGCTGGCACTCAGCGTACCCGGAAGTGCTTTTGTGCCCGGCTCTTTCGCCCAAGCGCAACGCCATGGCTTTACCGAAGCAGATCGCCCGGGCATGTCTGTATCAATCGAAGGCAGCGCCTGCAACGAGGTAGCTGGCACCTTTGAGTTGACCGCTGTCGGGAGTGACAAAGGCGGAGAACTTCGCACCCTCGATGTCGAGCTACGGCAAATCTGCGACGGCGGCCCCGGTGCACTTGTGGGATCCGCTCGGCTCAGCTTCACGGCCGTTCGATAGGTATGCGGATTCGACTGCGACGTGTTCGCGGACATCACCGACGTGGCGAACTCGTACAAGCTGCCGGTGTGAGCGGACGCATCGCCGAGTCGACACAAGGGCGAACATGAGTATCGAGCGAGACTTCGACGTTTCAATGATCGCCGGCTTGGCGCTCAGGGAGAAACAGATCCAGCAGAACTACCGCCCCGTGATCGGCGTGCACAAGTGGTTTGCCCGTCGTCCGGGCACGTTGTTTCGCGGTCTGATCCTTGCCGAGTTCGGGGACGGTGCCCTGCAGGACACGTTCTTTTGCTGCCAACGACCTCCCCGGTCACCGGATCGCAGATCCGTTCATGGGCGGAGGAACGCCGCTGATCGAAGCCAACCGGGTCGGATGCGACGTCCACGGATTCGACGTCAATCCGATGTCTGCCTGGATCGTCCGCGAGGAGATCCAGCATCTCGACGTGGCGGCGTATGACCGCACCGCAAGAGCGCTCGTTGAGGAGCTCCACGACGAGATCGGGCAATACTATCGCACGTCCTGCCCGCGATACGGCGACGCAGAGGTTGCCGTGAAGTCGTTCCTGTGGGTGAAGACGATCGACTGCGCGGCCTGCGGCGAATCGGTCGATCTGTTTCCGGGGTATCTGCTCGCTGCGAGTCGGCGACACCCGAAGAACGTCTTGGTCTGTCCGGCATGCGGCGATCTCAACGAGGTCACGGATCCCGGCGAGCCGGGGCCATGTGCCACGTGCGAGGCGCCCCTCCAGCAGGCGGGGCCCGCGCGTCGAGGTCGATGCCCCTGTTCTCATTGCGGATATGTCAATTCATACCCGGCGAAAGGCACCCGCCCGCTGGATCACCGCATGTTCGCCATCGAGTACCACAACCACAAGCGGAAAGCAGAGCATCGGGGCCGGTTCTTCAAGCGACCCGACGCCGAGGACCTCGCTCGCGCCGAGGCAGCCGGCCAGCGCTGGAAGCAGCTCTCCACGAGTTTCGTCCCCGACGAAGCGATCCCGCCCGGGGACGAAACCGACCGGCTGCATCGCTGGGGATACACGCGCTACCGCGATCTGTTCAATGCACGCCAGCTTCTCGGTCTGGAACTGAGCGCCGGCCTCGTTTCCCGGGTCGAAGACCAGCGGGTGCGTTGCGCGCTTGCCACGAATCTCTCCGACCTGCTGCGCTATCAGAACCTGCTGTGCCGGTATGACACCATGGCGCTCAAAGCCCTGGACATCTTCTCCGTACACGGGTTCCCGGTCGGCTTGGTCCAATGCGAGTCCAACCTGCTCGGCATCATCGGCCAGAACGGATCGAACGTCGGCTCCGGAGGCTGGACCAACATCATCGAGAAGTACGCGAAGGCGAAGCGCTATTGTCACGAGCCGTTCGAAATGCGCCGCGTCGGCTCACGCAACGTCCAGGTTCCGATCTCGGGTGAGTGGATCGGCGAGCAACTCAATGGCCGGCGGCGAACAGTCGGCATTCGCTGCGCGGACGCGACGGAGATCGAGCTTCCGGCCCAGAGCCTGGACGCTGTGTTCACGGATCCGCCCTACTTCGGCAACGTGCAGTACGGCGAACTGATGGATTTCTGCTACGTGTGGCTCCGTCGCCTGATCGGCAACGATGCCGAGGGTTTCGATCGCCTTTCGACGCGATCGCCGCATGAGCTGACGGGGAACGTTACCGAGGAACGGGGCCTCGACCACTTCACCGAGGGACTTGCCGCCGCGTACTCGCGCATGGCCCACGCCCTGAAGCCGGGCGGGCCGCTGACGTTCACGTTCCATCACAACAAGATTGAGGCGTATTACGCCGTCGGGATCGCGATTCTGGACGCCGGTCTGGTCTGCTCCGCATCACTGCCGTGCCCGGCCGAGATGGGCGGCTCGATCCACATCCACGGCACGGCATCGTCGATCATAGACACGGTGTTCGTGTGCCGATCGACGGGCGCCGTGCCGCGTCGATGGCTCGCCGATACACTCGACGGCGTTGCCCCGATCGTCGCCGACGATCTGGCCCTGCTGGCGGCCGGCGGACGAACGCCCACCCGTGGGGACACCCGGTGCATCGTGTTCGGGCATCTGACGCGCCTGGCGGTGTGGAACCTGCGCCTCACCTGGGATCGTACGCTTACCACGCATCAGAAGATCGCCGCCCTAGCCGCCGCGGTTGCCTCACTCCCCGATTCCGAGGCGGTCATTGCTGCCGCCCAGGCGGACGCCCCACCACCCGGACCGCTGTTCGCGTCGATACGCGAGCACGAGGAACAATATGCCGTTCCCTTTTGAGGTCAGCTTCGACGAGCTTCGCGCCGATCCTGATGCTTATGTCGACGCGGTGTTCAACTGTCTCGAATCCGAGTTCATGGTGATGCCTCGGGGCCAGGGATTCGTGGAGTTCCCGACGTTCGAGTCCGGCTACGAGACCTTGAAGAGAGCCACACGGGGGTTCCGAGAAGTGAACGCCGACACCGTCACGTCAGCGGTCATCAACGCCCCGGTCGCTCTGCTTGTCCTGCGCTGCATGCTGAGGCAAGGTCTTCACCCTCCAGAACATGAAGCAGCTCGTGGAGCACACGCGTCTCCGCGAGTTTCGCTCGCGGTAGCGGAGTAGCGGCGGCGCATCGTGTTGGGTCATCTGACGCATCGTGCGGCGCGGAACTTGACGCTAGCAGATTCGCCGTGCCGCGTCGCTCGGCGGCGTATCATGGCCACTTGGCGAAAGTGACGTCATCAGATTGCCGCCGCACTTGATCACGATCGGTTGTCTCGTCCGGTCGCCGAACGTTATCTTCGATGAACGTAGCTCTCGAAAGCGGCGTCGCCTGCCCCGCCGTCTATGTGCCAAGATGGGAACGAAATCGAACTCGCTTGCGACGCGAATCCACTTCCCGGCTGCGTCGGCGCCTCCCTGAAGTTGTTGTGCGGCGGATGCGCCATCGAAGGAACCGCTTTTCAACTCGATGGGTGCCACCCAGGCAGCGGTGTCGATCTCGCCGATGAACAGAAAGTCACAACGTCTGGTGTCGGACAGTTCAAGCTGACGACAATCGAGGTCCACCAGGACGTGAGACGGCGGAACGCCATCCATCGACAGCGTACACCTTCCGAGTTCATCCTGGCAGCAAGTAGCGATACAACAACGGCTGACGCGCCGACGGACGGCCTCGACCAGCCCGATCACTTCTGGTGATCTTCCCGGATCTGCCGAAGTCGATTGAAGATCGCGGCCCCTTCGTTGTAGAGGACCTCGCTCACGGAATCGTAGTCACTCGGATACAGGCCGGTCTCGTCGTCGAACAGGACTTCCTCCACTACGGATCCACCCGACGGACGGCCGGGCTTGAACAGCCATGCGCCGACGTCGCGAGGACTCAGCGCCACGTCCCCGTTCCGCACACGATCATCGTCCGGCAACGCGGACAGCCGGACGAGGTTGCTGATCTGCTCAAGGAACCAGTCACTGTGGGTGGTCAAGACCAATCGGACTCCTGAGCGCACCAAGCGCGCCACTTCGCGTGCGAAGGCGGCTTGCATGGCAGGGTGCAAGTGCGCTTCCGGCTCTTCGACGATGAGCACTTCCCCGCGCTCAACGAGGTAGCGCAGATGCAGCGCGACTGGAGCCAGCTCGGAGACCATCGCCGATGCCTGCCGCAGCGGTAGCTCGTGCCGCCAACCCGCAGGCTGATAGGAGAAACTCGGATCATTCGCTCCCGAACCCCGCACGCGAATCGTACCGTTGAGCAGCTCCTTCTCGAACGTCGCCGCGAGATCGTCATGCACGTTATCCCAATCAGGCGTTGCGGCTTCCGCTCCGATGTCGATCAGGTGGCTCATGAAATCGGCCAGGACACCGGGAAGCAAGGGGGGCCCGATGGCCTCTTCCACCGTGGCCGCGGCATGCTGAACAAGACCACGGGCCACCACCCGATGGCTGAGCATGATGCCGGTTCGCGCGGCCGGAAGATAATAGGCGTATCGGCTTACCGGGACGAGTGCAGCCTTGAACGATCGGCGCGACGCATCGGAGAGCAACGTTCGATAGGTGCTCACCTCGCCTGTTCTTGTCAGATCCTGGGCCAGGGACGAGAACAGTTCCTGTCGAGGCCCGCGAACTGCAGGCAAAGGAAACGTACCGGACAGTGCATGATTCTCTCGTGATCCGAACGCAAACCCATATCGAACCGCTTCGCCGCCGTTCTGAGGAACGATCAGGTCTACGCGAGCGCGCAGCTCGGAGCTGGATGGATCCGAGTCGGAACGACGGATCAAGTCGCCGGTAGAACGTACGCCGAATGACCTGTGGAGATGATCTGCGAACAAGCCGCATAGCTGCTGATCGTTTGCCAATACGGACTGAATTGCACGGTTGGCGGGAGCCGGCAGGTCGGACGCCGGATCACCTTCAGAGAGCCCCCGAGCCCAGAGTCGTAAGTGTTCGCGCAACTCCGACCCGATTTCGAAGCTGTGAGGCATGAGAGACGGCAGCAGGAATCGCGGTCGGTACGTCTCCCCGTCATCGGCCGATCGGCGCGCTTGCGAAAAGCACTGATGCAGCGCGTAGAGCAGCACGGCAAGGTAGGACTTGCCGGTGTTGCTTGGGCCAATGAGGACGGTGAGCGGGCGTATGTCGATGCGGGCCCGCTCGATCGGCCCGAAGTCCTGCACGATGACCCGGTAGTTTCGCGTCCGCGGTCGCGGCAACGCCGGGCGACTCATGAGCGTGACGATAACACGCCGGAGTCCCCGTCTCCGACTTCTGAAGTCGTCCGCTGACTCGACGGCGGACTCCGGCGAGTGCGGTGATAGCGGGCGGTGCGTGAACCCCTCAGGAGACGGAGGCGGGTCACGGTGAACAACAGCAGGGCGGCCACCACGATCGACGCACCGGACGGCGTGTCGAGCCGGGCCGAGGCGAACAGCCCGCCGGCGATGGCGATGACGCCGGCCAGTGCGGCGGCCACGGCCATCTGCTGCCGGGCTGGACGTGAGCGCCGCGCCGTTGGCGGCGGGATCATCAGCAGGGCGACGATGAGCAGGATGCCGACGATCTTGATCGCGACGGCGATCACCGCCGCCATCAGCAGGCCGAAGATCAGGCGCGTGCGCTCCGGGTGCATGCCGGCCACCGTGGCCAGGTCGACGTTGACGGTGGCCGCCAGCAGCGGCCGCCAGATCCGCCCCAGCACCACCAGGACCAGCGCGCCGCCTCCCCAGATGACCGCCAGGTCGGCACGCGACACGGCGAGGATGTCGCCGAACAGCAGCGCCGTCAGGTCGACCCGGATGTTCGGGAAGAACGCCAGGGTGACCAGGCCGACCGCGAGCCCGCCGTGGGCCAGCAGGCCGAGCACGGTGTCGGCCGGCAGCGTGCCGCGGCGCCGGAGATAGAACATCAGCAGGGTGACCGCGCACGCGGACGCGAAGATGCCGATCACCAGGTCGATGCGGAGCACCAGGGACAGCACCACGCCGAGCGGCGCCGAGTGCGCGATCGTCTCCCCGAAGTAGGCCAGGTGGCGCCAGACGACGAAACAGCCCGCCGGCCCGTGACCAGCGCAAGCCCGACGCCGGCGAGCAGCGCGCGCACCCGGAAGTCGTCCAGCATCGGCTTCAGCCTGCCGCCGAATCGGCCCTGCGACCTTCGGGCGCGGCGGGCGCAGCCGCGGACTGCGGATCGTCGTGCTCGTGAGGCACCAGCACCACCACGTCGCTGTCGCTGTCCATGACCATCTGCAGGTGGTGCGAGATCAACAGTACCCCGCAGCCCAAGTCGCGGCGAATGCCGCCGATCAGGTCGAGGGCACGCAGGCGCGGGCCGGGACCATCGATCCGCTGGGCGCGGAAATCGACGACGGGCCGGAGCTCTCCTTCGAGCTCATGCGCACCTTGGCGGCGTCGTTCAACGAGTGCCTGGACGCGGCCGGGCAAGCCTCAGAAGACGTCCGGTACGAAGCGCTGGCTGTCGATCGGCGGCCGGCCCGGATCGGGGTCGATCTGCCGCTCGGGCAGCTTGACCGTCGCGGGTGACTCGTAGCGGTACGGAAACACGCTCAACAGGTGGTGGATGCAGTTCAGGCGCGCCCGCCGCTTGCTGTCCGACCTGACCACGTGCCACGGGCACGCGTCGGTGTCGGTGTAGGCCATCATCCGGTCCTTGGCCTGGGAGTAGCCATCCCACTTGAGGTATGACTGCAGGTCCATGTCGCTGAACTTCCAGCGCTTCACCGGGCTGTCGAGCCGCTGCTGGAAGCGGCTCGCCTGCTCGTCCGGACCGACCGAGAACCAGTACTTGACCAGGTCGATGCCGTCGCGTACCAGCATGTTCTCGAACTCCGGGCAGGACCGCAGGAACTCCCAATACTGCTGCTCCGTGCAGAACCCCATGACCCGCTCCACCCCGGCGCGGTTGTACCAGCTCCGGTCGAACAGGACGATCTCGCCGGCCGAGGGCAGGTGCGCGGCGTAGCGCTGAAAGTACCACTGCGTGCGCTCGCGCTCGGTCGGCTTGGCCAGCGCCGCGACCCGGCAGACGCGCGGGTTCAGCGCCTCGGTGATGCGCGTGATGGCGCTGCCCTTGCCCGCCGCGTCACGCCCCTCGAAGATCACCACCACGCGCCGCTGCTGCTGCACGACCCATTCCTGCAGCTTGAACAGCTCCGCCTGCAGCCGCCGCAACTCCTTCTGATACTTCGCGCGCTTCATCGGGGCGCCTTCCCGTCCGCGCTGAACTGGCTCCGGTAGAGGTCGCGGTACAGGCCACGCCTCCGGGCAAGCTCCCGGTGGCTCCCCTGCTGGACGATGCGCCCGCCGTCGATCACGGCGATCTGGTCGGCCGCCTGCACGGTGCTCAGGCGGTGGGCGACCACGATGCTGGTCCGATCGGTGAGGAGCTCCTGCAGCCCCTGCTGGATCAGCCGCTCGGTACGCGTGTCGATGTTGGCGGTCGCTTCGTCGAGCATCAGGATGCGAGGGTCGGCGATCAGCGCCCGCGCGATGGCCAGGAGCTGCTGCTGGCCGCGGCTCAGGTTGCGTGCTCCCTCGGTGAGGACCGTGTCGTACCCGTCTGGCAACCCGCGAATGAACGCGTCGGCGCGGGCCCGTTCGGCCGCCTCCCGCACCTCGGCATCGGTCGCCGACAGGCGTCCGTAGCGAATGTTCTCCGCGATCGTGCCCGCGAACAGGTACGGCTCCTGCGTCACCACGCCCAGGACCTGCCGCACCTGGCTGCGGCGCAGGTCGGCGACGTCCTGCCCGTCCAGCGTGATGCGTCCGGCCGTCGGGTCATAGAGCCGCTGCACGAGCGCCAGGATGGTCGTCTTGCCGGCGCCCGTGGGTCCCACCAGCGCCGCCATCGTCCCCGCCTCCACCGTCAGGTCGACGTCGCGAAGCACGGGCGTATCCGGGACGTACGCGAACGAGACGCCGCGCAGCTCCACCCGCCCCGGACCGGCGGCCAACGCCGCGGGAGACGCAGGTTCGGTGGCGACTCGGCCGTCGTCGAGCAACTCGAAGATGCGCTCCATGCCGGCAATCCCGGACTGGATGTTCGCCCACAGGACGGACATGGAGCGCATCGGCATGAAGAAGCGGCGCACGTACTGCACGAACGCCACCAGCACGCCGATCGTGACCAGGTCGCGAGCTGTCAGGAAGCCGCCCCAGAGCAGCACCACGGCGATGGCAATCACCGCCAGAACGTCCAGCGTGGGCGCGAACGCGGCGGTGATCGTCTCCGCCGTGACGTTCGCGTCGCGATTGGCGGCGTTGGCGCGCCGGAAGGCGCCGGCGTTGGCCCGCTCCCGTCCGAACGCCTGGATCTCGCGCACGCCGACGATGTTGCGCTCCAGGTGGGAGCTCACCACGCCCATCGTCTGTCGGGTGCGGCGGAAGGCGACGCGCGCCTTGCGCGAGAAGTACCACGTGAACCACATCATCACCGGCAGCACCGTGAAGCTGACCAGGGCCATGCGCCAGCTCAGCGCCAGCATCGCCACCAGGATGCCGATCACCTGCAGGAAGGCCTGCAGCATGCGCACCGCGCCCATGCGCAGGACGCGATCGATCACGCTGGTGTCGTTGGCCATGCGCGACACCAGGTCGCCGGTTTCAATCGAGTCGAAATAGCCAAGCGAGAGGGCGTGCACCTTGGCGAACACGTCACCGCGGATGTTGGCCAGGATCCCCTGGCCGATGCCGACCATCTGCCAGCGCGCCACGGCATTGGCGCCCCACGCAAGCGCGAACAGCGCCAGCGCGACCACCATCGCCACGGCGACCGCGCGGCGTGCGTCCGCCAGGGGCAGGCCGCCGTCCAGGAAGGCGACGATGTCGTCGACCGCCACCTGCAGCATGCGCGGCGCGTATGAGGTGAGCGCCACATCCACCAGGACCAGCAGCACGATGCCGGCGATCGGCAGCCGAAAACCTGCCAGATAGTGGTTGAACCGCCGCAGCGTGCCGCGCCGGTCGCCGGCCTTCTGCAACTCGGCGCCGATCTGCATCGCTCCCCCGGCTCCCGTGAACCCGCCGCCGATGTTCATCATGGGCTGGTCACCGCTTCCACGTCGTCGACGAGCTGCGAGGCGCAGATCTCGACGTACAGGGGGCTTTCCTCCTGCAGCGAGTCGTGCGTGCCGATCGCGGCTATGCGTCCCTGGTCCAGCACGGCGATCAGGTCCGCCTCGCGCACGCTTGAGATGCGTTGGGCGATCACGAACGACAGGCGGTTGCGGCGCAGCTCCGCCATGCGTTCCCGTATTGCCGATTCGGTGGCGAAGTCGACGCTCGAGGTGGAGTCGTCCATGATAAGGATCCGCGGGTCGACGAGCAGCGCGCGGGCGATGGCGATGCGCTGCCGCTGGCCGCCGGACAGCCGGATGCCCCGCTCACCGACGATCGCGTCGTAACCGTCCGGCAGCTCGGTGATGAACTCGTGCGCGGCCGCGGCGCGTGCCGCCGCCTCTATGTCGGCGTCGGTGGCGTCCGGCTGCCCGTAGCTGATGTTGTGCCGGACGCTGCCGCCCAGCAGCTTGGCGTCCTGCAGAACGATGCCGATCTGCCGGCGCAGCGACTCGATCTGCACCGCCCGCACGTCCGTGCCGTCGATCCGCACGCTGCCGTCGGAGACGTCGTAGAAGCGCGGCACCAACCCGACCAGCGAGCTCTTGCCCGAGCCGGTGCCGCCCAGCAGCGCGATCGTCTGGCCGGGCGTGGTCGAGAAGGATACGTCCTGCAAGGCGTACGCCCCGCTGCGCGTGTAGCGAAAGCAGACGCGGTCGAACGTCACGAAGCCCTCGACCCGCCGCAGAGGGACCGCGTCCGGGGCGTCCTTGACGTCGACGGCAGTGTCCAGGATCTCCAGGATGCGTTCCGCCCCCGCGGAAGCCTGCGCGATGGCCATCATGATCTGCCCGAGCAGGGTCACCGGGAACATCGCCAGCAACAGGTAGCTCTGCAGCGCGACCAGCTCGCCGATGGAGAGCTGGCCCCCCAGCACCTCCAGGCCGCCGGCCCAGGAGACGACGATCGTGCCGAAGTTCGGGATCGCGAACACCAGGGGAATGGACAGAGCGAAGATGCGGCCGGCCTTGAGGTTGAGCTCCCGCACCTCGTCGTTTTCTGCCGCGAAGAGCTCGGTCTCGTGCGGCTCGCGGGCGAAGGCGCGAACCACCCGTATCCCCTGGATGTTGTGCTCCAGGCGCCCGTTGAGTATGGCCAGCCGATCCTGCGCCAGCCGGAACAGCGGCCGCCCCACCTTGCCCATCACCACGAACAACGCCCCGACCCCGCACAGGATGGGGATGAACACGGCCAGCAGCCGCGCGTTGGTGGCGATGATGAACGCGACGCTCCCGCCCAGCAGCACGACGGCGTTGACGATGTGCAGCAACCCGGCGCCGATGAACTGCTGCACGAGGTCGACGTCGCTCGTCGATCTCGTCAGGAGCTGGCCGGTCTCCGCCTGGTCGTGGAAGCTGAAGGACAGGCCCTGGATCTTGTCGTTAAGCGCGTTGCGGATGTCGAACGCCGCTCCCTGCGAGATCTGCGCGGCGCGCCGTTGCTGCAGGTACGTGAAGAAGGCGCGGGCGAGCGCCAACGCCACGACGAGCAGCGCCCCTATCCAGACGACATTGAAGTCGCCGCCCAGGATGCCGCGGTCGACCACCCGCTGGGTCACGATGGGTACCGCCAGGTTGCCGGCAGAACTCACCAGCAGCGCGAAGGTGGCGACCGTGATCGCCCACCGATACGGGCGCAGGAAGCGCAGGCATCGGGCGAGCGCACGCGGCGAGCCCTTCACCGACTGCCCGGCGCCGCCCCGCCCTCCTCCCCGCGGTGTCACCGCAGGCAAGCGTACCACGGCCCGCGATTGCCTGATCGTTCGTTCTTCGTCCTGCGCCGACTCCCGACGTCAGCGTCGGCGCGGCGTGTGCTCCTTCCGGTCCCCGCGTTCAACCGCGCAGGGACCGGTCGGCGTCTGCCAGCGCGTCGCCCAGCACCTCCGCCAGCACGGCGCGCTCGTCGGGACGGCCCACCGTGATGCGGACCGTGCGGTCGAGCGGCGGCGCCTTCGCCTTGCGCACGAACACGCCGTGACGGATCAGCGCGTCGAGCAGCGCGTCGGCGCGGGCCGCCGAGCCGGTGTCGAAGTTGACGAAGTTGGTCCCGGATTCGAGCACCGTCAGGCCGTGCTCGGCGGCGGTCCGCGCGTATTCGAGGCGGCCGGCCTGCACGGAGGCGACCACGCCGGCGATGAAGTCCGAGTCGCCCAGCGATGCCAGCGCCACCTCCTGGGCGATGCGGTTCATCCCGTAGTGGTGACGGATCTTCTCGAACCCCTGCCACGCCTCCGCGGTGCAGATCGCGTAGCCGACGCGGCCGCCGGCCATGCCGTGCGCCTTGGAGAAGGTGCGCAGGCGCAGCACGCCGGGTCCGAGCAGCCCGGCCGGCGGGATTGCCGCGGCAGGAGCGAAGTCCGCGTAGGCCTCGTCCAGGAGCAGGACCATGCCGGGCGGCACGCGCTCGATCAGCCGCTGCACGTCGGTCGCGTCGCGCCAGGTACCCGCGGGGTTGTCGGGGTTGGCCACGTACAGCAGGGTGGCCCCACCGCCGATGGCGGCGTCCAGCAGCCCGTCCAAGTCGACACGGTCGTCCCGGTAGGGCACGGTGATCAGCCGGGCGCCATAGCCGGCCACATGGAAGGCGAACGTGGGATAGGAGCCGGCGGTCATCACGGCGGCCCGCTCGGCGGCGAAGGCGCGCACGGCCAGCCCGAGCAGGTCGTCGATGCCCGCGGCGATGGCGATGTTGTCGGGCGCCACGCCATGGGCGGTGGCCAGCGCGGCGCGCAACTCGTGGTTCTCCGGGTCGGCGTACCAGGACATCCGTTCCAGCGCGGCCGTGCCGACCCGGCGCGCGATCGGCGAAATCCCGAACGCGCTCTCGTTCGCCCCCAGGCGTGCGCGAAACGGCCCTCCCCGCTCGCGCTCAAGCGCCTCGGGCCCCACGAACGGCACCAGCGGCGGAAGCCCGGCAAGGATCGGAGTGTACGGCAACCCCTGATCAGCCACGTGCCGCCTGCATGATCCGGCCGGTGAACTGGAGCCTTCCGGAGGCCGGGAGATCCGCGGGGAGCAGGCGATGCGTCACAGGCAGGCGCTCTGGCTGGATCAGGCCGGGCTGGCGCTCAGACTCCTGAAGCTCACCATGCGGCCGCTTTCCTCGTCGTAGAGGTTTTGTCGGAAGCACCTGATCGTGTCGAACAGGGTCAGAACCGGCGCCCGCGCCATCAGCGGATGTGACTGGTGGCACCGCGGCAGGTAGTAATAGGGGATCCTGGGATCCAGGTGATGGATGTGGTGGAAGCCGATGTTGCCGGTGAACCACTGCAGCACCGCGGGCAGCCGGAGATACGAGGCGCCGTCCATGGCCGCCCGGACGAATTTCCAGTCTTCGTGCCGGCGCCAGTACACATCCTCGAACTGATGCTGCATGTAGAAGAGCCAGACCCCGATCAGCCCGGCGAGCCCGATCATCGGCAGGTATACCAGCACCAAGTACCGCCACCCGGCGAACAGCAGCATCGCCACGATCATCGCCGCGACCCCGAGGTTGGTGAGCAAGAGGGAGCTTCGTCCCTTTCCCTTGGTGATCTTGCGCGGCAGGCGATGGTTGAGCACGAAGCTCCAGATCCAACCGAACAGCAGCAGGACCAACGGATTGCGGTACGCGCGGTACGCCAGGCGAGCCCATCGTGAACGACTGCGGTACTCGGCCACCGTGATGGTCTGGATGTCGGTGTTGGTGCGACGGTCGAGGTCGCCGGAACTGGCGTGGTGGATGGCGTGGTTGTGCGACCAGTCGCGCAGCGGAGTGAGGGCCAGAATTCCGGTGAGGTGGCCGATCACGCCGTTCATGCGGCGGCTGCGAAACAGTGTGCCGTGGCCGGCGTCGTGCATGATGATGAAGTTGCGGATGTTGAACCCGGCGGCCAGCACCATCAGCGGCAGGCACAGCCAGTAGGAAATCGGCAGCACGAGCGCCGCGGCGGTCATGCAGGCGACGAACGGCACCACGGAGTTGCCCACGTTCCACAACGTGAGAAGGGTCGAGGGCTTTCGGTACGGAGCTATGGCGTCACGAAGCGATCGGATTTCGTCCGCGCCCCACCCCTGTGCGCCGGAAGCCGGCGCCGCGGAACTCATCTGCACGGGACTATAGCGATTCTGCGACTCGATGGCTACCCATCGTCGCGGCCGCGTGTATCATGCGCGCGTGACTGACACGAAGGTGACGGTCGCTTCGTTGAGCTCGGTGCTGATCGACCCGGAACGGAACCTCGATCAGGTCCGCGGAGCCTGCGCCCGCGCCGAGAGGGACGGGGCTCGCCTCCTGCTCTGCCCGGAGCTGCAACTCACCGGCCACGGCGCCCACGACCTGATGGCCGAGAACGCGGAGCCGGTGCCGGACGGCCCGATGAGCCGGGAGCTGCTGGCACTGTCGGAGCGCCACGATCTCTGCCTGGTCGTGGGACTGGCGGAGCTGTCGGGGTCCGTCGTCGGGCCCGCCACCGAGGGGCTGCAGGGGGTGGTCGCCAACCACGTCGGCACCGTGCTGGCCGTGGCGCCGAACGGCGACGTGATCCACGAGACGCAGATCGACGGCCTGCAGGACGAGATCGTCACGATCCCGCTTTCCGCGAGCGCCCGCGAGTTCAACCGCGGCCCGACGCGAAGCCGCCGCTGGGGCACCAGCCTGCGCATCCTGGAGCAGGCGTTCGCGTATCGGCGCGACCGCCTGTAGAGCGTCCGACTCCAAGAAAATCATGAACGAGGTGATCCCGTGAAACTGGCACTCTCCGTACGGGTGGCCGAGGGGTTCGGGGACAAGCGGCGGGCGACCGCCTCCCTGGACGACCTGGCTCGCATCGCGACCGACAACGGCTATGCCGCGCTGTGCATGCGCGCGTCCCAGCTCGGCACTCACTCGCCTCCGGACGAGGTTCGCCGCGGGCGGCAGACCCTGGACGCAGCCGGTCTGACCGTGTCGATGGTAACCGGCGACTTCCCGATCCCGGAAAACCACGACGTGCACGGGCCCGAAGCGCTGCGCGACATCGGCCCCTACCTCGATCTGGCCGAGGCGTTGGGCAGCGACCTGTTGAGGATGTGCATGAAATCAGACAACGACATCCCGCACGCGCAGCGGGCCGCCGATCAGGCGGCAGAGCGGGGTCTGCGCCTTGCCCACCAGTGCCATACCCGCAGCCTCTTCGAGGAAGTGGACCGATCGCTGGACGTGCTGTCCGCGATCGACCGTCCCAACTTCGGGCTGATCTACGAACCGGCCAATCTCGACCACGCCGGGCAGGAGTACGGGGCTGCGACCATCCGGCGCTTCGCTCCCTACATCGTCAACGTCTATCTCCAGAACCACCGTGTCCATCCGCAGGGCACGGACTCCATGGGCACCTGGTGCCGCGGGGCGGTCCCCTTCGACCACGTGCCGATGTGGGAACCGGGCCTGCCGTTCGACGCCATCCTGCCCGCGCTGGCGGACGTCGGCTACGACGGGTACGTGACCGTGCACCAGGCGTTCGCCAGCCTGAGCGGACCGGCCGAGGCCGCGGCCCGCACCGCCGACTACCTGCGGTCGATCGCGCCATTCGACTGATGGCCGCCGCGCAGCCGCTCGGCGTGGGCGTGCTCGGCGCCACCGGCAACATCGGACGCAGGTACCGCGCCGAGCTGCGCGGGATTCCCGACCAGGCGCGCATCGTGGCGCTCTGCGCCCGCCGCCGCGAGCGGCTGCAGCGAGCGCGGGACGAGGACGGCGCCGTGCTGATCACCACCGACTGGCGGGCGGTCGTGGCCCATCCCGAGGTCCACGTGGTGCTGATCGCTACCCCGGATGACCAGCACCTGGAGCCGGCCCTGGCATGCGCCGCGGCCGGCAGGCACCTGATCTGCGAGAAGCCGGTGGCGCGTACGGCAGCCGAGGCCGTGGCGATCCGGGAGGCGTTCCGCGAGACCGGACTCGGCCACTTCGTGCCGTTCTGGAGCCGCTACGAGCCGCCGCTCGCACGCGCGCGGGAGTTGATCGCCGGTGGCGCGGTGGGTCGCGTGCGCTGGTTCACCTATCGCCGCCACATGCCGCGCACCGCCGGGAGCGCGTTCACCTGGCGCGACGACGGGGCCCTGTCGACCGCCGGAGCCGTCGCCGACCTGGGCGTGCACATGATCGACGTCGTGCGCTGGATATTGGGCGCGGAGCCGCGGCGCGTGATGGCGCAGGGTCAGGCGCTGGAGGCTTCCAAGCCCTACGCGGGCGAGCTGGATATGCAGGAGGCGGAGGCCTGCACCGAGGCGGATGAGGAGCGCCGCCCCACCGCCTGGGACCACGGCACCGTGCTGGTGGAGCTGTCCGGCGGCATCGCCGGCGTGCTGATGACCTCGGAGTCGGCGCGGGTGCGCGGCGGCCTGTCGCCGGAGCTCGAGGTGCACGGCGAGACAGCATCCCTCTCCGCCGACTCGAGCAGCGGACGGATCGAGCTGCTCGAAGGCGGCGGACCGCCGCACGTGGAGACGGTGGCGACCGACGCCGGCGTCAACCGCTTCGGCAGCCACGTCCTCCCGGCGCTCCGGGAACGGGTGTCAGCCCCGGCGGGGGCACGTTCGGAGCATCCGGGACTCGAAGACGGCGTGCACGCGGCGCGCTACGTCGATGCCTGCCTGAAGTCGGCCGAGACCGGATCCTGGGCGACCGTCGAAACGCCGTGCTGACCGGCGGTTCGGGGCCGTCTACCCTCGCCCGAACAGAGGCATCCCGGTGGCCATCACGGTGATGAACGGCACGTTCGCGTCCAGCGGCAGCGACGCCATGTAGAGCACGGCGTCGGCCACGTTCTGGACGTCGATGCGCGGCTCCGGCCGCACCGAGCCGTCCGGCTGCAGCACGCCGTCGTTCATGCGTTCCGTCATCTCCGTGGCCGCGTTGCCGATGTCGATCTGGCCGCAGGCGATGTCGAAGGCGCGCCCGTCCAGGGCGGTGGACCGGGTAAGCCCCGCAACCCCGAACTTGGAGGCCGTGTAGGCGGCGGCGTTCGGCCGCGACACCTGCGCGGACACCGAGCCGTTGTTGACGATGCGGCCGCCGCGCGGGCGCTGGCTCTTCATCAGCGCCATCGCCTGCCGCGTGCACAGGAAGGTGCCGGTGAGGTTGATGTCGATCACCATCCGCCACTGCTCGACGTCAAGCTGGTCGGCAGGGACCGCGGCCGTGTTCGTGCCGGCGTTGTTGAACAGCAGATCGAGCCGGCCGTGGTCCTGCCTGATCCGGTCGAACAGCGCCGCGACCGCGTCGGCGTCCGTCACGTCCGAGGGCACGGCGATCGCCCGGTCCGGGCTCTGAGCCCGCTCCACGGTCTCCTGGAGCGCGGCTGCCCGCCTGCCAGACAGGTAGACGGTGTATCCGTTCGCGCACAGCGTCAGCGCGGTGGCGCGCCCCACGCCGCTGCCGGCGCCGGTCACGAGCGCGATCGGGCCGCTCACGATCCGCTCCTGCGCGTGCGGTTCACAGAACCGTGCCGCTGCTCTACGTTGTGCATGAAGCTGTCCTCTGGATGGCTGTCCGGTGGTTCGGAATGTTGAATGACGATCACGTGATGCACTTTATCGCCTTTGGCTACGTGCCTC
This sequence comes from Spirochaetia bacterium, assembly GCA_965208175.1. Taxonomy (GTDB): domain Bacteria; phylum Spirochaetota; class Spirochaetia; order SZUA-6; family Bin103; genus CATQHW01. Next base: position 1,937,812 of record CBDBOG010000004.1, read on the forward strand.
TACGCGGGCTGTTCAGCCGCGCGGAGGCGGCAGCCCTGCGCGAGGAGTTCGACCGCCTGCTCATAGAGGAGTTCCCGGATTTCGACGGCTCGCGGAGCCGGGACGTCGCCCACATCTGTGAGCGCGGCGAGCGGCACGCGGCACTGCTCGCGGACGAGCGGCTGCTGGACATTCCCCGCAAGATCCTCGGGCACGACTTCGTGTACGAGGGATCGGCCGGCCACGGGCACGTGGGCGACACCCCCTGGCACGGCGGCAGCGGCGTGGTCACGTGGGGGCTCCCGCACATCAAGGTATCGCTGTACCTGGACGACCTGACCGCGGATGACGGCTGCCTCCGCGTCGTGCCGGGCGCGCACCGCAACTACCTGCGCTTCGTGGACCCGCGCTGGTCGCAGGCTCCCGACTACTACCTGCCGTTGCGCAACCGCAACACCACGGAGGAGGTCCGGCCGTGGGGGCTGCGCCCGGACGAAGTGCCGCACATTCCGTTGGAGTCGAGCCTGGGCGACGTGCTGGTGTTCACGGAGGACATCCCGCACGCCGCCTTCGGCGGTCCCGGCCTGCGCGTGCAGCTTGCCATCGCTTTCATGGCCAACCCGGTCAGCGCCGAGCAGCAGGGCTGGCTCAAGGAGCGCCAGGCCTCTTCCGGAGAGATCCGGCCGCCGCGCAGCTTCATCGAGAGCGACGATCCTCGCAAGCGCAAGATGGTGCAGCCGCTGGTCGACCTGGGCTTCGAGCCCCGCGACACGTAAGGGCCGGTCGTCGCGATCGAACCCCGTACGCCGTCTCTTCGTGAAGCGGCAGCGCCAACTCGCGCGTTGTTACCGGTAGAACGCGCCCCGATCTCCTGCGGACGCCCGGTCACGGTGACATCGAGCCCGCCGGCCGGTAGGATCCCGTCAGGGGCGGAGGCGCCGGAGAGGTGTACGTGAACGCAGAGTTGATTGCCATCGTCGCAGCGGCGATCGCCCTCGGCACCGCCATGCTCGCCGCGATGCGCGGCGTGCGCCAGGAAGTGCGTGACATGCGCGGCGACATGAACGCGCTACGCACCGAGCTGAAGGACGACATGAGAGCCCTCGGCAGGGAACTGAAAGGCGACATACAGGCCTTGGGCAGCGAGATGAAGGGCGACATGACTGCCCTGCGCAGCGAGATGAAGGGCGACGTGAACGCCCTGCGCAGTGAGTTGAAGGACGACATGAACGTACTCGGCAATGAATCGAGAGGGGGATTGAAAGGCCTCGAAAGCAGGCTGCGGGGCGAGATGCAGGCCGGCTTCAAGGAGCTCGCCGCGCGGGTCATCAACATCGGCGACCGGCTGTCCAAGGTCGAGGGAGTCATCGAAGGGATGTTCTGGGGCTCCCGCAACCAGCCGGACAAGCCGGGAGAAGGCGCCGCGTAACGGCTCGTCAGAACGACCCCCGGTAGCACTCGGGGTCGATCCGCACTCCGATCACGGACGCGCCGCGACGCTCCACGCCGCGGGCAAGCTCCGCCCGCAGGCCGGCGGCGGTGTCGACCGTGACCGCCGGCAGCCCGAACGCGGCGCCGATCCGCTCGACGTCGGGAGCCGGGAACTCGGTGCCGAACGGCTGGGCGCCGGACCGGCGCTGGTGGGCGCGGATGAGGTCCAGGGCGCCGTCGACGAGCACGACCATCAGCACGGGCGTCTCGATCTGCGCGAGGGTGGCGAGCCCGCCCGCGCACATGAGCAGCCCTGCGTCTCCGGTCAGGCAGAGCACCGGCTCATGGCCGATCAGCGCCGCGCCCGTCGCCGACGCCGGCCCGAACCCCATGGCGGACAGCCCGTTGGATACCAAGTAGCGATTGGGCAGCTCCGCGTCCCACTCCAGCGCCGCCAGGATCTTGTGCGAGCCGACGTCGGTTGTGATCACCGCGTCTGCCGGCAGCACTGATTGTGCTTCGGCAAGCACGGTCTGCGGGGCGAGCACGCCGGAAGATGCGCCCGCGGCGGCGGCGTGGCTGCGGCGCCGCCGCAATTGCCGGTAATGGGCAGCGCGATCCACGCCCCAGCCGCTCCGGCACTCCGGGAGCTGCTCCGTCAGATCGGCGAGAGTTGGCCCGAGCGGTCCGATCAGCGCCTGCTCGGCCGTCTCTGCTCCGATCTTGTCGTGCCAGGGAGCGATCCACAGCACCGGCGCCTCGACCGACCACGGCAGCACCACCTCGACCACGTCCATGCCGACCGCGATCACCCGGTCCGCCTCCGCGATCAGGTCGTAGCCGGGGTCGGTGCGGGTCAGCCCGATCGTCTCCGAGCCCAGCGGATGCGACGCCGGAAACGCCCCCTTCGCCTTGGGAGCCGCGAGGACCGGCGCGCCGATCCGCTCCGCGAACGCGCGGAGCTCCGCGTAGGGGGCCTCCGGCTCCAGCCCGAGTCCAACGACGATCACCGGCCGCTCCGCGGCAGCCAGGCCGGCCGCCGCGCGGGCGAGGTCTGCCGGCGCTACCGGCGGTGGTCCGTCGTCGATAACGGTTGATGCTTCGTCCTGGTCCATCTCCATCTGCTCCGTCCCGAGGCCGGCCACGTCGTTGGGAATCTGCAGGTGGACGGGACCCGGCATCCCGCCGGTGGCGATGCGCAGCGCATCTCGCACCGCCGTGGCCGCCCCTTCCGGGGTGACGTCCAGGGTCGCCTTGGTGATCGGCGCGAACAGCCGGTGCAGGTCCACAAGCTGGTGGGTGTGCCGGTCCTGCAGGCTCGGCGCCATCTGCGCGGTGAGCACCAGCACCGGGCAGCGGTCCAGGAAAGCGTGCGCGACGCCGGCCACGCAGTTGACCGCCCCCGGCCCCAGCGTCGTCAGGCAGGCGGTGGGCCTGCGGGTGAGCTGGCTGGCGGCTCCGGCCATGAAGGCGGCGGCGTTCTCGTGCTCGCTCAACACGAACCGGAGGCCCGTTTGCCGCATCGCCTCCATCAGGTGGACGTTCTCGCCTCCCGGCAGGCCGAACACGGTGTCGATGCCGGCCGCCTGCAGGCCATCGGCGACGGCGGTTGCAACCGTGGCGCGATGCGCGATGATCGTGGACATGCAGCACAGCGTGATCTATCGCGACCCGGATGCCTACTCACCCTGGCCGGTGCTGTGGCCGCTCCCCGACGGCAGCGTTGGCGCCGGGGTGGTCACCTCCCCGATCGGCAGCCACCCGGGCGTCAGCACGTTCGGCCGCTTCCTGGCGATGGCGTCCCACGACGGCGGGCGGACGTGGCAGTCCAGCGACCATCCCGCGCACCCGGCCAACTGGCCGTTCGGCACCGCCGACGAGCACATGGACCGCTTCGCCGTGGTGCTCCCGGATCCGGGTGGGGACACCTTCGTGTCCGTCGGCGCGCACGGGTTCGAGGCCTGGGACGCCGGCCGCCTCGACGAGGCGCGGTCGCAGCGCCGCTGGGTGCGCATGCTCCCGGAACGGCCCGACCGCATCGCCGTGCAGTCCCCGCTGCTGGTGTCACGGCGCTCAACCGATGGCGGCAGGACCTGGGACGTCCGCGAATGGGAGGTGCCCGGCGCACAGGGCTTCTGGTGCTTCAATCGCGGCGTCGTCATGCACGACGGCACGCTGGTCGTCAGCGTGTACATCCACGACCACGACGGCGACGAGCGCCCGTACGTGCTGCGCTCGGAAAACGCCGGGCGGACGTGGCGGCTGCACGACCTGTGCGCGAAGGCCAAGGCCGTGCCGGCCAACGAGACCGCGCTGTGCGAGGTCGCGCCCGGCAGGCTCATCGCCCTCGCCCGCGGCGAGCTGGGTCGCGGCGACCACCACCTGCTGCAGATGTGGTCCGACGACGGCGGCAGAACCTGGACGGAACCCATCAAGACGCCGATCTGGGGCCACCCCGCCCACCTGCTGAAGCTGGCCGACGGCCGCATCCTCTGCACCCACGGCTACCGCCGCCCGCCGATGGGCGTGCGCGCCGTCCTCAGCGAAGACGGGGGCGAAACCTGGGACGTCGCCGGCACGGTCGTGCTCCGCGACGACAGTACCGGCCACTCCCCGCATCGCGGCGAAGGCACCGGAGTCGGCGACGTGGGCTACCCGGTGTCGATGCAGCTACCGGACGGCGAGATCCTGTCCGCCTACTACGTCACCCCCGCCGACAATGTAACCCACTGCGCCGCCACCCGCTGGCGGTCATGAGTCCTGTGGTGTCTGCACTCTCTTCCGTGCATGATCTCCGGCGATCCCAATGTCCAGTTCGACCATCCTAGATCTGGAAGCTCTGAGCAACGGCATGTTTGGCCTATCTTCAAGGGTCGGCGCCTCATTGGCCGAAGCCGCCTCTTCGTGTCTCGACGAATGCGGGCATGGAAGCCCCGCTCGGCTGCACATAGAGGGCACTGAGAGCCTTCAGTGCGACTTAGTCTGGTCATCGGTAGATGACCAGGTGCGACGCAGTTGGGCCGACGATCAAGTCGCGACAGAACACGGAGCATGTGGGATAGCCATCCTCATCGCGAAAGAGGTGCGGGGGCTCACCGTTCTCGAGCGGTCAAGGAAGGGTACTGGCTTCGATTATTGGCTCGGGAAGGCAAGCGACATGCCATTCCAATCCAAATCAAGACTCGAAGTCTCAGGCATCCGCCGTGGCGATAGTCGCAAGATCGCCGCAAGAGTTCGTCAAAAATTCCGCCAAATGTCCGTATCTAACGGACGCTTCCCAGGCATCGTGATCGTCGTTGAATTCAGCAAACCACTGGCAAGGATGGTAGACCGATGAGCGACATCCTGAAGATTCATCGCAAAGCGATGGAGTGGGCCGAAGAGGGTCAGTTCATGCTTGAGCGTGGCGACCAAAATGGCGCTCGGGCGGCCTTCTTCAAAGCGATGGAACTCGAACGTGATGCTGCACACTCCATAGATCAGCAGATTGAGCCTGACAGATCGGTTCTCCTTCGAAGCGCCGCATCCTTGGCGATAGATTGCGACGAACTGAGAATCGCGGAACAACTCCTAGCGACAGGACTCTCTGGCGATCCTCCTCCGGTAATCGCTGATGAGATTCGCGATCTGCTAGAGCAGGTGAACTTCCGTCGACATCTATCTGTTCGGGGAATTCAGCTTGAAGATAACGACGTTCAATTGTCTCTATCCGGAGCTATGGTCGGATTTGGGGTTGCAAGCAGCGATGAGTTCTTGAATCGCGTACGCGACCTCAGTGCATTAGTTCTTCGCACGGCTGAACGAATGCTCGGGCGTCCCTATCGAGAGGGAGGAAGTCCTCAGAAGCGTCTAAGAGATGAATTCGGCATCTTCCTCTCTGCACCGCGGCCCGCAAGTTTCGCCGTTACTCTGAAGCTTGGATGGCCACGACAGTACAACTTATGGGACCATGATAGAGAGCAAGGAGTAATTGGCGAGGTTCTTGATCTTCTTGAAATGGTTCAAAATAAGGACACGCGCGAATTGGCTCATAGGATTCCGGAGCCAACATATATGACAAACTTCTCCGCTTTAGTTAAGAAGCTCGCACCGGATGGAAAGAACGTTTCGCTGGTAGGCCTGACTACACGCCTAAACACGGGAGAATCCCGCGAGGTGGTGCTGACCACGCGACGTAGCGAAATTAGCTTGCCAGCTTCGCGCGAAGACCACAGCACGCCAGATGATGAGCCGAGACGGTTCGCCAAAGTAACCGGAGTCCTCCACTACGCCGATGCGATCGGAGACAAGCACACTATCAGACTTGAGGATGAGAACAAATCCGTTCATGAAATCATCGTGCCTCAAGGTATGATGGCCGATATCGTCCGGCCTCTCTGGGACGATGTCGTGACAGTTACCGGTACCCGCCGAGGCAAGCGGATCGAACTTGAAGAGATTCTGCCCCTTGAAGAGTGATCGGGCCGGATAGCTAGTCGGTTGACCGGGATTCAGAATCTCCATCGTTTCATAACTTCCATCATGCCTCGCAATATGTGGTCAAATATGTTTTTTAATTCTGCGAGATCCTGCCCGTGAACTTCCTCCCTCACAAACGAAGGGTCGCCGCTCAATCGAAACGACCAAGTACAGCGGTTTGGGCTCAAATTGTTGTCAGCGATTAGCCTAAGGTTCCTGTTGGTGTTCCGAAAACCGTGCGCCCAGAAATCAAGCAGGATCGTGACTTCTGACGCCTGCTCGGGTACGTTGTCCCCTACTAAGGGACTCTCGCCCTGTATGTAGAGTTGAAAACTCTCGCCGTTACTGTCCGCACCGGCGTATTCGACGTAAGAGCCGAGAGGAGACGTAAAGATTCCAGATGTAATCCTCGCCAGTCTTGAGCGACAATAGAGATAGAAAGGATGCGCAGTGTTTTCCGCATAATCTCTAAGCCGGACTTGATCATCCGCCACCGTCACTCCTATGATAGATCGCTTGAATAGCGCTATTTCCCGCTCGATGTCTTTATGATCATCAATCGGATCACCGCGGGCGGCGCACAGGTGCAGATCTAGCGCGTACGTACAACAGGATGCGATGAACTCGATGAAGTGCGTGAGACTCTCGCTTCGATCGGCCCGTTCGAGCTCCTGAAGGTAGAGCGCTTTCTTGTCGCTCTGGACGATCGCCACCGTGTACCCGTGCTTGATCAGGATCATGTTCATCAACAGGCGTGCCATGCGTCCGTTGCCGTCGTCGAACGGGTGGATACGAACAAAGCGGTAATGGAAGGTCGCGGCGATAATTACCGGATGCTCGCCTTCGGCTTCTCGAGCGCGATACCAGTCGAGCAGGTCAGTCATCTCCGGCTTCACCTGCTCCGGCGGGGTGAAGTAGTAGACCTCACCCGTCGATGTCTTGACGTTGTTCGGCATGCTCTTGTAATCACCAATCGCGATCAAACGCTTACAGGGTGTTCCGTCAGGGGCAATTGCGTCCACTTCGTAGGGTTCCTTCAGCAACGCGCGGTGGAGGTTGCGGATGAAGACCTCGTTCAGTCCTTGTTCCTCCTTTACGGCATGTTCGATCGCTTTGACGGCATCGTCGTGACCCTGAATGTCGAGATGATCGCGGATTGGCTTTCCATGAGCGGTGAGGCCGTGGAGGATGAGGCTACGGGTCTCGCCAAGGGTGAGCGAGTTGCCCTCGACGGCATTTGAGTGATAGTTGGACTCGATCCGGAGCTTCTGTTCGACCTTGGCGAGCACTTCCGGAGGCAGCGGGCGCAACGCGTCGAGATCGTCCTTGAATCTGTCGACTGTCTCGAAGATGTTCGAAGCCATGAGTCCTGTCTACCCTGGCGACGTTAGTGGATCATCGCCAGATCCTCGAAGATCGGCAGCATCTGGCGAGAGTTGACCATCGCCTCCATTTCCGCGTCGGAGGGGCGCTCGCCGGGTGACTCGGCGGCCTGCAGCAGCAGGGGCAAGAGGTCGAGGTCGGCCATCGCGTTGATGAACGCGGGGGCGTAGCTCAGGGCGTACGCTACGGCGCGGGCGATGTCCTCCGGCGCTTCCAGCGGCTCGTACCAGGGCCCGCGGGAGCGTTCGCGGCCGCTCCACGGCCGCCGCGCGGTCGACTTGATAAGCTGCACCGCGACGCCGCGGTCGTCGCACAGCGCCTTGAGCGCATCAAAGTCGGCGCGGTAACGCTGGTCGCTGGCCATGATGAAGTTCATGGGCAGCAGCACCGAGTCGAACGGGAAGCGCTCCAGGCTGCGCAGGTGCATGCGCGGCGCGGCGAACCCATGCCCGGTCACCCCGATGAAACGGACGTGGCCCTGCTCGCGCTCCTCGACCACCGCCTCCAGCGCGCCGCCGGGGCCGAACGCGGTGGCCCAGTCCTCCTCCCCGGTCAGGCTGTGGAGCTGGATCAGGTCGATGGTGTCGGTGCGCAGGCGGCGGCGGGAGAGCTCCACCTGGGCGCGGGCGCCCGCGGCGGTCCGATCGCCGGTCTTGGTGGCCAGGAAGAAACGGTCGCGGTGGCGCTCCATCCAGCCGCCGATGAGGGTCTCCGAGTTGCCGCCGCCGTAGCCGTGGGCGGTGTCGATGTGGTTGACGCCGTGCCGGAACAGCAGTTCCAGGACGCGCTCGGCGTCGGCCTTGGTCGAGGTGGGCTTGAAGGCAGCGCCGCCGAACAGGGTCAGCGTGCTGTGGTGTCCGGTGCTCCCGAACGGTCTGGTCGGAATCATGATCGCCGCGTATGATCCCACCGATGTCTGTCAGCGTCGAGTTCGTGGGCCACGCCTGCTTCCGGATCTGGGTAGACGGCCGTCCGTCGATCGTCACCGACCCCTACCCGCCCGCCCGGCTCGGGTTGCCGCCGCTGGAGCCGCTGGCCGCCGACACGGTCATCGTCAGCTCGCTCACCGACGATGCTCATTCGCACGTCGAGCTGGTGGCCGGCAGCCCGCGCGTGATCAACGCGCTGGACGTGGCACGCGGCCAGGACGCGTCCGTCGGCGGCGAGCAGGTCGCCACCGTGGAGGCGACCGAGGCGCGCGACCACCCGCGCGGGCCGGAGGACAACGCGCTGTACTCCTTCAAGGTCGGCGGCCTATGGCTGATGCACATGGGCGACGTGGGCTACGAGCTCACCGCCGACGAGCTGGCGCCGTTCGCAGGCAAGTGCGACGTGCTGTTCGCGCTGGCCGGCCAGCGGCTGACGCCGAAGTTCGCGGAGCTCGACCGCATGTTTCAGGTACTGGCGCCCCGGTGGATCCTCCCCATGCACTACGAGCTGCCGCCGCTCGGGTTCGGCATGACCACGGTCGAGGAGTTCCTGGCGGACCGCCCGGACGACCCGCTGGTGCGGCCGCGGCATCACACCATCGAGCTGCCGCTGCCCGCCCTCAAGGAAGGCCATCCGACCATCGTGGTGCTGGAGCCCTCGGGCTATACGCCGGACTGAGCCTGCCGGGAGCCGCGACTGCCCTGTACTGACTGCCCTGTACTGACTGCAAGGTACGCTGATGCTCGACTACGGCCCGGTCTCGCTGTTCAACACGTTCGGCTACCTGCACCTCTCCGGCTTCTTCGGCGCCGACGAGGTGGAGCTCCTGTCGGCCGGGTTCGACTCGGCCGTGCAGGCGGCGGCCCCGGAGGGCGACGGCACGGGTTCGCTTTCCGTTCCGCCGTGGGGCGCGCAGGACGGACTGGGCCTGCGGCTGCTGACCGACGAGCGCGTGGCCGACATCCCGGGCAAGGTGCTGGGGCACGGCTGGCTGCCCCTGCACGTGCGCTGCGTCCTGCTGGGCTGTGACCTGCCGTGGCAGGGAGGCGGCGAGCTGATCCCCTGGCCGCTGCAGCACATCACCGTCGCCGTGGCACTGGACCGCGCCGGCGCCGACGACGGATGCCTGCGTTTCGTGCCGTGCTCGCACCGCAACTACCTGCGGCTGCTGGAGCCGCGCTGGCAGAAGGCGCCCGACTACCTGTACGGGCTGCGGAACCCGGCGATGCGCTGGGACCACAACGCCCTGGGCGTCACCGACGAGCAGGTCCCGGCCTTCACGGCGCCCACCGAGCCTGGAGACGTGGTGGTCTACACGCGGGACGTGCTGCACGCGGCGCTCGGCGTCACCGAGCCGCGCCGGCTGATCGAGATCACGTACGTGGCCGAGCCGCGCACGGACGCGCAGCTTTACTTTCTGCGCGAGCGCGACGCCTCCGGCGGCGAGTTCCGGATGCCGCGGGCGGTCGCGGCCAGCACTCACCCGTCCCTGCGGGATGCGGTAGCGCGGTGGACGGAGCTGGGATTCGGCCCCGCGTAGGAGGCGCATCGTGTTGACGAGCGATCAGGTCGACCTGTTCCAGGCGTTCGGGTTTCTGCACTTGAAGCAGGCGTTCGATGCGGAGGAGACCGCGTACATCCAGCGCGAGTTCGACATGGCCATCCGCCGCTCCGGCGTCGACCCCGGTACGACGGACCAGGTCAGCGCCGACCGGGCCTCCGTTCGGGACCTGCGCGACTGGTTCCTGACCCACGAGCTGATCCGCGACATCCCGCACAAGCTGCTCGGCGAGCGGTTCCAGTTCGAGGGGTTCGGCTGCGGGATCTATGGCTCCGACTCGCCGTGGCACGCCGACTCCGCGGTGATCCGCTGGCCGTTCCGGCACATCAAGATCGCGCTCTACCTGGACCCGCTGGACGGCGAAAGCGGCGCGCTGCGGGTCATCCCCGGCACTCACCGCGACTGGCACTGGATCGGCGACCCGGTCTGGCACGACGTGCCGGACTACTTCTTCGGGCTCAAGAACCGCGACGTCATCTGGCAGCATCCGCCGTTCGGGCTCGCGCCTGAGGACGTGCCGCACCAGGCGCTCGCCACCCGGCCGGGCGACGTGCTGGTGTTTCCGGAGAACCTCCTGCACTGCGCCTTCGGCACGAAGTTCCCCCGGCGGCAGATCGCCATCGCCTTCCTGCAGTTGCCGTGGCGGGAGGACCAGGTGGTCCACCTGAAGTCTCGGGCGGCCGTGCAGCCGGAGGGCTGCTACCAGCCCCGCTCCCTGCTGACGCACCCGGACCCACGGGTGCGGGCGATGGTCACGGGGCTGCAGGAGCTCGGCTTTCCCGAGGGAGGACCGGACTCATGATCGGTACCGAGAACGTCTGGCACTTCATCGCCTTCGGCTTTCTGCCGCTGCCCGGCCTGCTGTCGCGTGATGAAGCGCTGGCGATCCGCGAGGAGCTGGAACGGCTCGGTCATGAGCGCGGCCAGGTTCCCGGTGACACCGCCACGAAGAGCGGCGGCATCGGCGACGTGGCCGTGATCGGCGAGCGGGTCCGGGCGCTGCTGCTGGACGAGCGCGTGTACGACATCCCGTCCAAGATCCTGGGGCACGACTTCACGTACGAAGGGTCGGACGCGCAGTGGCACGTCGGGGATACCCCCTGGCACGGCGCCAGCGGCGTCGAGCAGAAACCGCTCGTCTCGATCAAGGTCTCCCTGTACCTGGACGATCTGGACGAGACCAACGGCTGCCTGCGCATCATCCCCGGCGCCCACCGCAACCTGCTGCGGTGGATGGACTCCCGCTGGGGCGGGGTGCCGGACTACCTCTTCCCGGTTCGCAACCGCACGCTGCAGGACGAGCTCCCATGGGGTATCAGCCCGCAGGAGGTGCCGCACCTGCCGCTGCCGTCACGGTTGGGCGACGCGTGCGTGTTCACCGAGGATCTCCCGCACGCGGCCTTCGGCGCGAAGGGAGTACGCCGGCAGCTCTCCTTCGCGTTCATGGCCAATCCGGTCGCCGCGCACCAGAAACGGTGGGTGAAGTACCGGAACGCCATGGGCCGCGGGATCAACGCGCCGCGCGCGTTCGCGGAGTCCGGCGACCCGCGGCTGCGCAAGATGGTCGCGCCGTTGCTGGAGTTGGGTCTGGAGCCTTAGCCCCAAGGTGCGGCGCCACGGGCGCCGCACCTTGGCCCAGCCCCTCCTTTGGCGTGGAGCGCATCGGTTCCCGATGCGTTCCACCCCGGATACGGGTAACCCCGGCGCCTCCCGGCGCCGCTGTGACCGCCACATTACCGCATTGGCACTCCTCGTATCATACGAAAAGTATGATACGATCAATACCGTGAAACAGTTCGTCTTCGATCGGCTGGTCGACCGCGAGAACATCTGCAACCTTGATGACGAGCAGCAGGCGCTCCGGCAGGCGGTGCAGCGGTCGGCGCGCGTGGTGGTGTACGGCCCCAGGAACTTCGGGAAGACCTCGGTGGTGCACAACGTCACCATCGACGAGTTCCGCAGCGCGCACAGACGCAGCTTCGTGTTCGCCGCAGACCTGCTGGGCGTCCGCTCCATGCGGTCGCTGACGCAACGCATGGCCGCCAGCCTCCAGCGGTGCTTCGCCGCTTCGTTCCCGGTCAAGGGTCTCCTGGAGAACGCTGGCCGCTTTCTTGGGTCGCTGCGTCCCGAGATCGCACTGGACCCGCAGACCGGCAGTCCAAGCCTGTCGCTACACCCCGGCGACGCGGAGCCGTCGCGGACGCTGCAGACCCTGTGGGATCAGATCGCCCGCATCACCGAGCAGGTCGACTCGCTCATCGTGCTGGACGAATTCCAGGACGTGGCGTTCGTCGACGAAGCTCCGGCACAGATGCGCTCCTGCCTGGAAGCGCTCGGCAACGTGCCCATCGTGCTCCTCGGTTCCAAGAGGCACATGCTGGCCGACCTGTTCGCGGCGCCGGGCGCGCCGCTGAGCCAGTGGGGGACGGACCTGCAGTTCAGGCCGATCCCGTACGACGATTACCACGCGTACGTGCAGGAACGGTTCAGCCGGCGCCGGCTCGACATCTCACGTGAGGTGGCCGTGCGTCTGCAGGACGGCATGCAGCGGGTACCGGAAGCCATCAACCGTCTGTGCGCCCAGCTACTGGAGTTGCACGAAAACGCCGAGATCGACCATGCGATGGTGGGGGTGGCCCTGGAGACGCTGTTGGAGAACAGGGAAGGCCGATACGCGTCCTACCTGTCGGCGTTCTCCGGAACGGACGAGACCGTGCTGACCGAAATCGCCCGCCACGGCACCGTCGAACATCCGCAGTCGAAGAGCTTCCTGCGAAGCGTGAACCTGTCGAGCCGGACGGTAGGGCTGTCGGTCAAACGACTGTGGGACCAGGGTGTAGTCGAGCACGTCGAGGGCAGCTACCGGATCGCCGATCCGCTGCTTGCCGCCTACCTCCGTCGTTACCGTTGAGCCTTCTCGGAGCCAATTGCGGTGTTCCAAGTGCAATGATGGCAATGAGATATAGGAGGGGGTCAGTTTCGTCTACCCCATGGCCGGTCGTCGGCTCTCATCGAGCGGGCCTCAATATGTGAGCAAGTTCTAATAGACAAATAAAATAGGTGACTCAAGGCCGAAACTCGTCTATGCTGACGAGCACCAACAACGAACCAGGAGTCACCCATGGCAACCCTACCACGTCCGCAACTGTTCTGCTGGGACAGCGTCGATCAGTTGGGCGACCTGCAACGCCTGCGCCTGGTGCTCGACGCGCTGCCGGACGAACCGCTGATGCAGATCCTGGAAGCCGAACGCGGCCACGGCCGCGACGACTATCCGGTGCGGCCCATGTGGAACTCCCTGATCGCCGCCTTCGTGTTCGGGCATCCGAGCATCGCCGCGCTGCGGCGCGAACTGCTGCGCAACCTGCAACTGCGCCACCGGTGCGGGTTCGACGTGTTCAAGGGGCTGGAGGCGGTGCCCAGCGAATGCGCCTACACCCGCTTCCAGCGCCGGCTGTTCGACCACGAGCACGAGGTCGAGCAGATCTTCCACGACGCCGCCGACCTGGTGCAGGAGGTGCTGCCGGACTTCGGGCAGGCGCTGGCGATCGACGGCAAGCAACTGCACTCGCAGGCCAACCCACGTACGACGACGACGATGAGCGCTAGGAGCACCGCGACGGGCGGCGGGAACAGGATGCTGATTGGGGGGTCAAGGGCGGCAAGAACAAGCACTCCTGGTTCGGCTTCCTGCTGCATCTGGCGGTGGACACCACCTACGAGTTGCCGGTCGCCTTCGAGGTCACCGAGGCCTCGGCGGCCGAGCAGCCGGCGGCGCTGCGGCTGATCGATCAGATCGAACAGCGCCACCCCACCGTGTTGGAGCGCTGCGGGCACCTTCGACGGCGAGGTCTCCTGCGTCTGTCCCAAGACCGGGACCGAACGCAGCATGAGCTACGGCGGCTTCGAGCGCGATCGCGACACCTTGAAGTTCCGCTGCCCGGCGCGCGCGAGGGGCGCCGCGTGCCAGGGCATGCAGCAGTGCCCGGTGGGCACGGCGGTGCGCATACCGCTCAGCGAGGACCGGCGGGTGTTCACCCCGGTGGCGCGCTGCAGCTACGCGTGGAAGGATCACTACGACAAGCGCAGCGCCGTGGAGCGGGTCAACAGCCGCCTGGCAGGCTCGTTCGGGTTCGACGATCCGTTCATCCGCGGGCTGGCCAAGATGCGGCTGCGCTGCACGCTGGCGCTGTCGATCATGCTGGCCATGGCGCGCGGGCGCATCCAAGCCGGCCAGCGCGAACACCTGCGCAGCCTGACCAAGAGCGCCTGACCAAAAGCGCCGGAGCGCCGCCCACGGACAGCAGCCGCACCGGTACCGCACCGGCAGCCGTGCGCCCTGCGCCTCTCGTGCGTCCCGCAGATCGCCCTGTTCCACGACCACGCGGCGCCGGATCACGCCCTGCCACCGATCTCCTGTCCCCGAATGAGCCGTCTCGAACCCTGTCCAGAGCTTCGACCATGACCCCAGGTCGTCCCTCCGACCCGAATCGGCCGACAGAGACCCCTACAGCGCAATTTCCTCGGCAATGCGGGGGGTTGCGCTGCGTGCAGAATCTGGCGTAGTATGCGCCGGGTAGCTGGCATGCGATGCTGGTCTTCGCGTCTCTGGCGTCGAGCAGCCGTCGCCCTTGGCCAGCAAGGAAGGGTCATGTTCGGAACCATCGCCCCGACGCAGCCGTACGCGCCTGAGACTCCGGCGGGCCTTGGGCGGTTCGCTGCACGAAGAAATCCGATCCGATCCGCGCAAGGGGTTGACAAGCGGCGAAGGGGTCCGGTCATACTGTCCCCGAGCCCCGAGCCCCGAGCCCCGAGCCCCGAGCCCCGAGCCCCGAGCCCCGAGCCCCGGAGCCGTCATGAGTGCGTGCGGCGCATGGCGGCGCCGGGCCCGGTGTCCATCCTCCCCGCCTGAATCGTCCCGAGCCGCCGGCCGGCGCACGACCCCGATCGGGCTCGCGTCGCCTGCGCTTCCGCGCGGGGCCGTCCTCGTGCTGGTGTTCGCGTGTATGGCGATCCTGGCAACAGCCCCTGCAGCAAGTGCCGGGGAGTACGATGACCTCATTGCCGACGTCGAGGGCTATGCGGCCGAGACGCACGAGGGTTCGGACCACGTGCGCCGATGGAAGGAAGTCCTGACCGCGTTCGGCGTGCTCGATGAAGGCCACGATGCCATGACGGCGGCCGAGGCACAGACCTATGCCGACCGTGGGTGGAGTCGATGGGTGCCGGTGGTGGCCGCGCTGCGCGCCCTGGAGCAAGACACGACGCCTGATCCGCCGGTGATGAGCATTGCCGCAGGGGCGGATATCACCGAAGGCGGAGATGCAACCTTCACACTGACAGCGAGTCCCGCTCCCGCATCAAGCCTTGCAGTGAGCGTGACGGTGGCGACGAGCGGAGACTATGGTGTATCCGCCGGCAGCCGCACGGTAACCGTCCCGTCCACGGGCAGCGCGACGCTGACGCTCTCGACCACCGGCGACGCCACTGACGAGCCGGACGGTTCGGTGCGCGTGACAGTGGTCGCCGGCAATGGTTATACGGTAGGTGCCTCTGCGTCCGGGACGATCGTTGTGCGGGACGACGACGATGCGATATCGGACACTGCCGTGACCCCGGAGCTGGTCGCCAAGGTCCGGAGCTACGCGGCGGAGACGCACGAAGGCCAGACGCACGTGGACCGCTGGAAGCGCGTGCTGGCGGCATTCGGGGACACCAACGGCTACACGGCGATGACGGCGGCGGAAGCACAAGCCTTCGCAGACCGGGGTTGGACACGATGGGACCCGGTGGCCGTTGCGCTACGCGAGATTGAATCCACGGAAAATATCCGACAACCCCAACAGGATGAACAGGACCAGGACCAGCATCAGACTCTGAATGAGGAGCCGCCTCTGATCAACCTGGAGTGCTTCGGCAACTTTGATCCGGCGCATACCGTTTCCAGAAGCAGGAAGAAACTTCGCATCGTCGAGAAGCCGCGCGGGACGATGACCATCTTCCACCCCGAAGGATGGGTTGGGTGGTGCGGTTGGCCTGTACCCGAAGGTCTAACGAACCCCGACAATGTTTACAAAGATATGGTGGCTCCTGGATGGGGGTTTCATCTTTTCAAGATATTGCTGAACAATAGTCAATTCCTCTTCCATACACACACGGCCTTTGTTGGGGATGACGACGTTTATACCGGTGACCGGGAGCAGGAGGTCTGGTCGTCTGTCTATGGCAAGTCATGGAAGCTGGTCATGGAGGATGATGAATCTCCACCGCCCCCTGATCCATCGATTACCCTGTCTGCCGACAAGAGCGTTGATGAATCGGGAGGAAGCATCACGGTCACCGTCGATCTCGGAGAAGTCAAGACCGCCGATGTCGCCGTCGGTCTGTCAACCAAGGTCGGAACGGCCTGTGGTGGAGAGACGGGAACGACTTGCAATACTCCCGACTATGTCCAGTTGGACAAGAGTATCGTCACGATTACCGCTGGCCAGAGAACAGGTACGAAAGCGATCACGATCAACGACGATACGGAACGTGAACGACATGGATCTTTGACCTATGAAGATTTTTCGGTCTACGTCGCCTCTGTCGATGGAGTCGATGTCACCGACGGTGACGAGATCGAGATTCGCATCCAGGACAATGACCGCTATATTTCGTTTGAACCGAGACGATATAGAGCCAGGGCCTCGGAAGGAGATGGTTCCTTAGATATCTATTTGACAACCGACCTACCATTACCTCACATCCAGAAGCTGGAGTTGGATATTGTTCCTACACTGCCTTATTTCAGTGTTCCGGAGCGTGTTTTCCTTCCAGCAAATCAAAAGAAGGTGAAAGTCCCCGGAACCATCGTCGATAACGAGTTCTATACACGACCGACAACTTTTGAATTGACCGTAACAGCCCAAGGAGAACTTCCTGACGGATATTCCAATCCGGTTGCTTTTTTAGATATTGACGCTAATTACGGCCATTATGTTAATGGTAGTCGTTGTGTCGATTCGACTCGACGATCTGCAGCAGTATTATACAAAGAGCCTTCAGGAAACGACTTCACAATTTATTATACCGAAGGCTATACACATGATTGCCTGAAAGAAACGCCAGCAGAGTTTGGAAATGGAACTGGTCTGTTCAAGATTAGCCCACCCCCCGGCCGTGGAAACGAAAATAGTTATAGTTACCAACTGAACTATGACACCCGTAAGCGTTCAAGGTTGAAATTGTCCTACGACGATGATTCCTATCTGGGAGGGTTTGGTTGCGGGCCTTATACCACCATCAACGCCGAAACATCGGCAAGACTCCGGATTTGTGTTACTGAAGACAAACCGGAGGACAATCCACACAACCGATTGAACTGGAATGCCAAACAATGCACCGAGGCCACGACAAACAGGAACGCCGGTTGTGGCCCCGGCGGCAACCAGATCATCATCCACCGGGAATTTTCGGGACAACAACAAGAGGATGCTTGGGTCGACTACTGGTTCTATCCGAGTTTTCCGCCTACATCCGGCAACGTGAAAGTCCGGTACGACTATTCCGGCTACTACACGGGCGAAGGCAAAGTCATCGACGTCCCCGTAGAGGGAATCAATGAGAGGATACAGCTCACCGGTTCCGGCGATAGCAAGTCGGACGGAGACCTGGTCCTGAAATTCTCGGTGGTCGAAGGGACGACCTATCAGGTCCATCCCGATGACCTGACGGACACAATTGAAATTGCCGAGAACGATCTTCAGGAGTGGATGTACATCAAGGATAGTCTGGGAAGCAAGATCGAGGAAGGCAGTAGTAATCTCCGCCACGGAATCCTTGCCATCAATGCGAGAAAGACGCGAAGCGTGGAACCGGGAACATTTACCTTCGATCTGAATGTTGAAGACGAAGACTGTACGCTCGTGGCATCCGAAGATCTCCTCGATGCATCCACGACCGTTGGAGAGGATGACCCTCTCCCGTGTTTCGTTGATCTTCGGAACGGTAATGGAACCATGACCCGGGATTCAACAAACCTGGATCGTTTCAGTTTCGATCTTCCATCTACCGGATATCCAAGCACTCTTCGCACCACCTTTATACTAAAGGTGGGGCATGATTCAGGGGTGACGGACGACGTCATTCGCTTTGACCCGCAGATTACGTATGACGGATCTTCCGGGGGTGTCCGCAAGTTGATCGAGAACTTCCCTTACGAGATCACTGTCTTCGATGACGATGTATTGGGTCAGGATGATGTTCTATCGGTCTGCTTCTCAAGGGATCAGTTTGACGTCAATGAAGCCAATGGGCCCCTGCAGCCGGTTGTGACTTGGAATAACGAAGCACGGCACAATTACCGAATTCCGGTCACGATCACGTCGAGCGAAGCTGTCGAAGGAGAAGACTGGGACAGCGGTCGCTCTTACAAACACGTCGAAATCCTTGCCGGGGACATAAATAGTTATCGCAATAACTTTGACGTCGTCCTTCTCGACAATGATGACGCGAGTGAAGAGGACGAGGCGTTGACGCTGACCCTCGGCCCGTTTCCCGAAGGAACTCAGGCCGGCAACTTGGTAAAACAAACCATAAACGACAGAGACAAGTTTTCCTGTGAAGTTGCGACCACCCCGCCGGATACGATTTCAGCAATTGGAATCATCACCGATGACGGCACATACCGAGATGAAGCCGATGCCGATGCCGAAGCTGATGCAGAGGAGGAGCGCGGAAGAGCCCAAGAGCAGGCGGATATCGCACGAAACGCGCGGTGCCACCCAGTCGATGATCCAGACACGCCGGAAGACGAGTCGGCAGTTGTTCCGGTTGATGACCCAACAACGCCGGATGTGGACGAGTCCGATTGCGTTGCCAACATTGAAATGGAATTGGTAACAACCGAACTGGTGGAAGGAACGGACCTGACCTGGAATGCTGATGAGACTCGAACGGAGGCAGACATTGAAGTCGCCTTGACATCCGACCTTGACTTCGAAGGTGATGTCACCTTCACGATTACCGAGGTGAAAGGCGAGCGCACGATTCCTGATGTCAGTCCTGCTGAGAGAACAATCAGTGGCGTTACGTTGTCACGCGGGGTCAAAAAGACGGTCACTGTTCTTCTGGACAATGTGCTGACCTACAACGATCATGACCTTGACGGTGTTCCGATCACGGTTCTGGGGCATGATGAACCAGACGGCTGGGTATCAATCGACATCAAGGATAATGCGGGCGTTTATGCCGGAAACGTACCGGATCCGTTGCCCCAGGTGCACATCAAGGATGTCGATCCAACTTATATCGCGATGTCATTACACCTAAATAATGTCTGGAATGACAATGAAAAGGAGGGTTCGGATGCCGATTTCGTAATCAATCTCAAGCAACCAGCCCTAAAATCTATATTTCCTGATCACGCACGGTCTCTATCGGAAGGAGAGTGGGTCGATATCCCGATCAGCTTCGAGTATTCCGCATCGGGTCGTGGTGGAACGATTGAAAACGACAAATACGAGTTGACTGCTTTCCAAGGGCAGGATAATCTATCCCGAGAATAAGCGATAGAGCCTGATGGGTTGAAAGAAATCCTCCTAAGTGCTGTAATGGGAAGCAAGTAAACAACCCCACGACAGCCCGAAGGAGGATGCAATCAGATGCAGCAACAAGGCTACCATAACAGCGCTGGGCGTCAAGGCCACTTCGCCAATCCGCGCGTGGTCGTCCAGGAACATCGCGGCGCTCCGCTGCTGAACGGCGCGGGGCTGGTGATTATTCGCCAGCTCATCGAGCGACTCGGGATCGCGCAGGCGATCAACGCCGGCCTGCGGCTGCTGAGGCGCCACAAGCCGTACGCGGAGTCCGATCACATCCTCACGCTGGTCTACAACCTGCTGAGCGGCGGCGAGACGCTCAACGACGTCAACCGCCTGGGCGACGATCCGGCGCTGCTACGCGTGCTGGGCACCGAGCAGGCACCGCATGCGACGACCGTCGGCGACTTCCTGGCGCGCTTCAAGCCCAAGAAGAACGACCGGGAGCAGCGGCCACTGCACAGGTTGCGGGAGGTCATCGAGACCGCCCAGCAACGCGCCTTCGCGCTGCTGCCCCGCAAGCGGCGCAAGGTGGCGACGCTGGACTGGGACTCCTCGAACCACGAGGTCTATGGCGAGCAGAAGGAAGGGGCGGACTTCGCCCATGACAGGACGTGGTGCTACAACGTGTTGTACGCGACGTTGGCGGAGACCGGCGACGTGCTGTACCAGGATCTGCGGGAGGGCAACACCTACACGAGCGCGGGCACCACCGGGGCGCTGCCGGCCACGATCGAACGGGTCAGCGAGCACTTTCGGCAGGTGCGCCTGCGCGCCGACTCCGGATTCTACGACCAGGAGATCGTCAAGATCTGCGCGGAGCGGGAAGTGGAGTTCTTCATCGTGGCCAAGCAGTACAGGAATCTGCTGAAGGCGGTGCATGCGGTTGCCGAGGACGCCTGGAAGTCCTTCGAGCCCAAGCAGATGAACAAAGGTGGCCGCACCGGCAAGAAGCGCAAGCGGCAGGAGAACCACAAGCGCAAGATCACCGTCGAGCGCAAGCCCGACACCTGGTTCAAGGGCAAGCCGCAGGTGGCCTCGATCACGTTTCGACCTGCGAGCTGGAAGAAGGCGTATCGGTTCGTCATCAAGCGCACGCCGATCCTGGACAAGGACGACCGACAGCTGTACTTGGCCGATGGGCTACGCCGGTACTCCTACTACATCGTGGTGACCAACTCGAAGGACAGCGACACGGCAGTGCTGCGGACCGCGCAGGGGCGCGGCAACCAGGAGAACCTGATCAAGGACTTCAAGCATGGGCTGGGGCTGTCGCACGTGCCGACCGGAGTGCTCGCGGCCAACCAAGCCTACTTTCTGATCGCCGCCTTGGCCTGGAATCTCAAGACGTGGATGCTGAACCTGTTGCGTCTTGGCGACGGGGCGGTGATGCGCTGCAAGCGCTTTCTATACCTGTGGATCTCCCAGGCGGCCGTGGTGTCAAAGACGGGACGGGACACTCTCGTGCTGAGGTTGCCACCGGGCGAATACTATCAGCGGTTCGGCACGGCGCTGGCGCGCGTCGCCGCTCTGTAGGGAGCGGCTGGCGGTCTGCAATCGCAGTCTGCAGGAGTAGTATGTCCTGAGGACTTGGCAGAAAGCGCCGCGTCTGCCTGAGACTGCCGATGAGCATGATCGGCCGGTGCTCACCGGCAACGGGCGGCTCCCGGGGTGCTTCCAGAATGCTCGCCACGCGGTAAACGTCATCGAAATCTCGGCAGATTACGAGTTCTGATTATTCTTGTCGCGACCCTGCCGCCTTATCGCTTATTCTCGGTCTATCCATAAGACGAACCGATGACGGGTACACGATTCGTATCGAGGGAAGAACCGAACAGGGTTCGAGACGAACCGGAACAACCTGCAATGCTCTGAAGGTCTCACAGGCATGTATCAACTTTGTGTCCAAGTTTCGGTCAACGGATCCTGCATGGCGTCGGGTCGATGGAAGACCAGTTATTGAATTTAATATGCTGTTAAAATACCCCGTCGATGAAGTACTGGAGAGCGGCTCGAACCTATCAGGTGGAATCTCAAACGTCAATTCGAGTATCTCTCATAACATCGAATACAACGTTCCTGACAGTAGCGTTGCGCGATCATTCACCCTGTCGGCTAAAACGACATCAATCACTGAGCCCACAGATGGTTATGCTTTCCTGCCATTTGACATGGAGGTCTTCCCAAAACCCACCGGGGTGACGGGATTCGCCTTCTGCGCTGACGGTTCCGAGACGACGGCAAGCTATTATCAGGATTACACCATCGTCACCGATCTCGAACGTGACATGATGATCAAGCATCCCGATACTGCCAGGTATTTTACCGGTTTTGCCTGGAATGGATCGAAAGGATGCTCGAAGCCGATCTACACATGGGATCGGTTCAGCACCTTCTATCTGAAAATAGCAGCAGACAGTCATGACGAAGGCGCCGAGAAGATCGGACTTTACGTACAGCAGAGGGACCCGAAACCCGATGGGGCGATAGCCGATTCCAACAAGATCGTCTTTACCATCACCAACGATGGTCCGATGCCGGCGGCGTGGCTGGCGCGGTTCGGGCGCACGGTGGCGGAGCAGGCGCTCGACGGCATATCGGGCCGGATGGCGGCCTCGCGCGCGCCCGGCATGCAGGGCACGCTCGCCGGGCAGGCGCTGTCGTTCGACCCGCCCGCCAGTCAACCGGGTACCGGTGACACGGCGACCGGCGCGCGCTCTGGCGACCGCGAGGCGGCGACCATGACGGCGCGCGAGGCGCTGCTGGGGTCGTCGTTCTCGCTGACCGGGCAGACCGACGGCGCGGGCGGCACGATGGCCTTCTGGGGCCGGGCCTCGCAGGCGTACTTCGACGGCACCGAGCGCGGCGACGGCATCGCCCTTGACGGCGAGGTCACCACCGGCATGCTCGGCGCGGACTATGCCAGGGGCAAGTGGCTCATCGGGCTCGCGCTGACGCAGAGCACGGCCGAGGGCAGGTATGCCGCCATCGGCGCCCCGGCCGATGCGCCGGCGAGCGCCGGCGACGGCACGGTGGAGGCGTCGCTGACGGCGGCCATCCCCTATTCGGCGTTGCAGGCGTCCGAACGGCTCAAGCTCTGGGGCGCGGCGGGCTACGGCGCGGGCGAGGTGACGCTGAAGACCGGGGCGGGCGAGAGCCTCGCGGCCGGCACCACCTGGAGGATGGCGGCGGCGGGGACGCGGGGCGAGCTGCTCGAAGCTCCTGCCGAGGGCTCCGGCCCGGCGCTGGCCCTGACCTCGGACGCCTTGTGGACGCAGACCTCGTCGCAGAAGACCCCCGGCCTCGCGGCCTCGGACTCCGACGTGACGCGGCTCCGGCTCGGCCTCGCGGGCAGCTACCACGTCGCGCTCGACGCGGGCGCAAGGCTCGTGCCCAAGCTCGAAGTCGGCGTGCGCCACGACGGCGGCGACGCCGAGACCGGCTTCGGCGTCGAGCTCGGCGCCGGGCTCGCCTGGAGCGACTCTGCGCTCGGACTCACCCTGGATGTCTCGGCCCGCACGCTCCTTGCCCACGAGGACGGCGACCTCGCCGACCGCGGCGTCTCGGCCGCGCTCGGCTTCGACCCCGACCCTGCGAGCGAGCGCGGGCCGTCGCTCAGCCTCCGCCAGGACTTCGGCGGGCCGGCCACGGGCGGGCTCGACGCGCTCTTCCAGCCCGCCCCGCTCGAGGACCGCACCGGTAGCGAGGCCACGTCCCGCTGGACGCTGAAGGCGGCGTATGGCTTGCCGGCCTTCGGCGGGCGCTGGACCGCGAGCTCGCATGCCGGGCTCGCGGTCTCCGCCGGCGCGCGCGACTACACGCTCGGGTGGCGCTGGACGCCGGCGAAGCGCACGTCCGAGCTCACGTTCGGCCTCAAGGCGGTGCGCACCGAGAGCGACACGGCCGAGCCCGAGCACGCCGTCGGGCTCGAGGCCGCCGCGCGCTGGTGAGCGCGCGCGGCGGGGAGACCGTCGATTGGCGTGGAAGCGGGTCTGACCGACAGCCGTTGTTCTCGTTCGTCTCGTTGAGAGACCGGCCCGGAACGGGTACCGTGGCAGCGAGGTTCCCGCCGTGGCCGAGACTCCCGCATACCCGCGCATTCCCTACGGCCAGGCCGACTTCCGGCGCATCCGCCTGCGCAAGTGGCTGTACGTCGACAAGACCCGCTTCCTGCGCCGTCTGGAACGGGAGGACTACGTCTTCCTGATCCGCCCGCGGCGGTTCGGCAAGTCGCTGTGGATCTCGCTGCTGGAGAACTACTACGACCGTTACTGGGGCCATGAATTCGACGCCACCTTCGCCGCCACCGACATCGGACGCAACCCGACAGCGGAACGCCACCGTTACGTCGTCCTGCGCTTCAACTTCTCGGCAGTCAATGACAAGCTCGATACGCTGGAGCGGGAGTTCGAGACCTACTGCCACATCGAGCTCCGGGGCGCGCTGGAACGGTATCCCGATCTGTTCCCCGAAGCGGCGCTGCGGCGCATACTCGCGCCGCCCTCCATCGCCACCAGGCTCAGCGAGCTGTTTCGCTACGTCAGCAACCACGACATCCCGCTGTACGTGCTGATCGACGAGTACGACAACTTCGCCAACACCGTGCTGGCGCACCACGGCACGGAGGCGTACCATGACTTCACCCACGGCGGCGGCTTCTTCCGCAACTTCTTCGCCACCCTGAAGTCCGGCACGGACCGTAGCGGCGGCGGCGTCGAGCGGCTGTTCATCACCGGCGTGTCGCCGGTGACCATGGACGACGTCACCAGCGGCTTCAACATCGGCACCAACATCAGCCTGGAACCCGACTTCAACGAGATGGTCGGCTTCACCGAGGCGGAAGTCCGGCGCCTGGTCGAGACCTACCGGGACCGCGGCGTGCTCGACCAGGACGTCGATGAAGCCATGGCGCTGATGGGCGAGTGGTACAACGGCTACCGGTTCTCCAAGGCAGCCGAGACCGACCTCTACAACACCGACATGGTGCTCTACTACCTGAAGCACTCGATCCCGAACCGGGGCGTGCCGGACTACCTGATCGACACCAACGTGCGCATCGACTACGGCAAACTGCGCCACCTGCTGGTGGTGGGGCGGCAGCTCAACGGCAACTTCGACCTGCTGCGAGAGGTCATCGGCGAGGGGCGGAAGGACCTGCCGCGCATCCAGCCGAGCTTCCCGGTGAAGCAGCTTGCCGACCGGCAGAACTTCCTGTCGCTGCTGCACTACTTCGGGCTGCTGAGCATCCGCGACGTGGTGTACGGCATGCCGCGGCTGGCGATCCCGAACCAGACCGTGAAGCAGTTGATGTACGGCTACCTGCGCGACGGCTACCGGGACGTGGAGGTGTTCCGGGTCGACCTGTTCCGGTTCGAGCAGTTGATGCTGCGGATGGCCAACGAGGGCGAGTGGCGCCCGGCGCTGGAGTTCCTGGGCGGTGCGATCGCCCAGCAGACGGGGATCCGGGACTACATCGCGGGGGAGAAGGTGTTGCAGGGGTTCCTGGCGGCGTACCTGAGCGTGACCGACTACTACGTATTCCGGTCCGAGGCGGAACTGGGGAAGGGACATGCGGACATCAGCCTGGAGCCGCTGCTGGCGCGCTTTCCGCACCTGCGCCACGGCTACCTGATCGAGCTGAAGTACCTGAAGCGCAGCGAGCCGGCGGACGAGGCGCCGTTGGCGGCCGCGGTGAGCGACGCGACGGCGCAACTCGCGCGGTACCTGGCGGACGAGCGGCTGGCGCGGCAGTTCCCCGGCGTGCGGTTCACGGGACTGGCGGTGGTGTTCCACGGCTGGGAGCTGGCGTCCTGCGAAGCGGTCAGCGGCCGATCGATGACAGCCGCCCCACCGGACACAGCGCCTCCTTGAACTGAACTGAAGCCGACAACCGCACGCAGCCCGCCCCCATCGGCTTGCACTTCACCCTCACGATCGAACGAGACAAAGACGGCAACGTCCGCACCGGCCGCAACGGCAAGGCAGCGCCCACAAGCTCACCCCGCATCATGGCGTTAAGGGGAGCGCCGCCTGGACGTCGACCCCGGAGGCGATCGCCGCAGCGCTGAGCGACCGCTCCCGCGCAGCGTTCGCTGCCGCCCGGACCGAGCATGAGGCTGAGCCGCACCGCCGCGGATGGAAAGGCACGGCCTCGGGAGGTAGGCAGGGATGATCGTATGTTCGGCCGAGGTGAGAGTCGCCCCCAAAATTGGGGGATTTTCGAGAGTATCGACCGTTGGCGTCCCCGCGCTGACGGCGCTCGGGACCGACTCCTATGGGCTGAACGCCGTGCGGCCGATCTGCTCCAGCGAACCGGGCTGCGCCGGCGTGCTGGACGCGGAGTCGTAGGCGAACACGACCACGCCGCCTACTCCCCGCGCGCGAGCATCCTCGATCTGCCGCAGCGTCTCATTCACCGGGTTCTTGTAGGCGCCGACTCCCACCCAGACACGTTCGCGTTCGCCGACGGAGATCCGCGCCTCCTCGACCCAGGCGTCGAACTGCTCGCGATCGGTCGTGTACGCCATCGGCACCGCCACGTCCAGGACGCCGTCGGCCAGCCAGCCCCACCAGTCTTGATATCGCTTCACGCGGGCCTCTTTCGGGTTCGGGACCAAGGCCGCGGAGACGACCAGTTCCGGGCGGACCTCCTTCACGGAGCGGTAGATGCGGCGAACCAGCATCGATACCTGATCGCGCCGGAACTGATCCCACAGATCGCCCAGCGCCTCTACCATCGCGAACGGGTTGGAGCCGGACGCCGCCACCAGGTCGGCGTAACGCTGGCTGGACAGGTGCGGCCTGACCCAACCGCGGAATCGGTCGAGCGTCCCGCGCGAGTAGTCGAACTCCCCGGACGGCAGCCGCACGTAGTCGAAGTGGATGCCCTGCAGGTCGTAGTTGGTGGCCAGCTCCAGCCAGACCCCCTGCACCCGTGCCTGCACCGCCGGATGCGAGGGACTGGACCACAGCCCGGTAACGGTCTGACTGTTGGCCCGTGCGTGCTCGGTCAGGCGCCGCAGGTAGCGGGGATCGCGTGGGTTGCGTGTGTAGAGCTCCCGGCCCAGGCTGCGTGGCACCGCCAGCCAATCGGGATTGGCGTTGACCAGATGCAGGCGGCTGCGCGGCAGGGCCTGCAGCCCCCACACCAGATAGGTATTCACCCACGCGTGCACGTCCATGCCGCGCGCGTGCGCTTCGTCGATCACGAGCTGCAGAGGGTCGAACGTCGGGTCGTCGATCAACTGCTCCCTGCGCGGCTCCAGGCTCGATGTGTACAGGGCGTCACCGCGGCCACGAACCTGGACCAGGAGCGTGTTGAAGCCGCTGCCGGCGGCCTCCTCCACCATCGTGCGCACCGATTCGGGGCTGTCGAGCGAGTGCCGGATTACCCAGAGCGCCCGCACCTCGTCGAAGCGGCTTGCGATGGCGGAATCCGCGTCGGTCGGCTCGGCCCCTGCCGAGAGCACGATCGCCACCGCCATGACGAGCGACCCCGCGTGCCGTATCATGCGGGCGGTCTTGCCCAACTGCCGGAGTCTGGACATCTGGCTACTCGGAGCTGTCGGCCACCTGACCGTATATGTCGGTGCCGACCACCTCGCTCCAGCGGTCCAGAACGCGGCGCCACACCGGCCCGGGCGTGCCGTCGCCGATCGGAACGCCGTTGAAGCGCACCACCGGCGCCAGGCAATACGGCGTGGTGGGCACCCATGCCTCCTCCGCGTTGATCGCGTCGTAGGTCTGCAGGTCGTCCTCCATGAAGCCGATGCCAAGATCGGCCAGCAGCTCGGTGAGCACCGTCAGGCTGATGCCCCACAGGATGTTGCGCCGCCGCGGAGACACCACCTGGCCGTCCCGGTAGATGACGAAGTTGGAGCCGCCGGTTTCGGTGATGTTGCCGTGGATGTCCAGGTAGACGGCCATCGCCGCAGGGTCGATCTGGTGCGCCTGGTAGTCGCCGATCCACATGTGCAGCCGGTTGCGGTTCTTGATCTTCGACGACAGGCACTCGGGGGGCCAGTGGCGGTTCGAAGGCGTCACGCAGTGCACGCCGCGGGTGAACATCGGCTTCCAGAGATGGAACGGCATCGGGAAGGTGTGCTGAACGCAGGTGGCCGTTCTGTGCTTCGGCAGCGCCGCGGCGCCGGCGTAGACCGGGTTCTGCCCCGCCGTCACGTAATAGATCACCCCGAGCTCGGCGCCGCCGGCGACCTGCCGGTTGTGGGCGATCAGCCGGCGCGTGACCTCCATCGACTCCTCGGCGTCGATCGGCGGATCGATGTGCGCGTACCGGCACGACCGGTACAGGCGGTTCACGTGGTCGGCCAGCCGATAGGGCTGGCCTCCGAAGGTGCGCAGGAAGTCGGTGACCGCCGCTCCCAGCACGATGCCCAGGTCGTAGACCGGCAGCTTGCACTCCTCGGTCGGAATGAACTCGCCGTTCAGGTAGGCGAGCGGTCCTGCGTGGTCCACGGTCACGTTCGAAGCCCGAAGGCTGTGCGGGGGTCGGCTATGCTGGAGTCGGGATGTGTCATGTCCCGATCATGCCCGCTTACCCCGTCGTTGAGGAAGGAGCATGAACGCTCCCGACCAGCGCCGCACCTCGCGCGCGCTGACGCTGGAGTTCCTGTTCCAGAACCTGTTCAGCTACGCGACCGAGGGTGTGGTGTTCACGGGCCTGGCGCTGTGGCTGGGGGCCACGACCATCCAGATCGGCCTGCTGGGCTCGATCGGAGGCTTCGGGTTCGCGGCTATCCTTGTCGCGCCATGGCTGGTGCGGGCGGCTCGCGGGTCGCGGCGCATCGTCATGATGACGGTGTACGCGATCCGGCTGTGCAGCCGCGTCGGCATCCTGCTGCTGCTGTTCACGCGCCCGCCGGACGCGGTGTGGTGGCTGCTGGCGCTGGCCGGCATCGCCCGCATCGCGTCCGCGCTGTACGCGCCGCTGAGCCGGGCGTGGATCTCCGACGCCATCCCTCCTGCGGAGCACAGCCGATTCCTGAGCACCCGGCTGTCGGTCGCCATGATCGGCGCGGTGGTGGCGCCGCCGCTGGCCGGCGCGCTGGTGGACGCGCTGCCCGGCACCGCCGGCTTCGCGCTGGCGTTCGGCACCGGCCTGCTGTTCGGGACGGTGGCGCTGTGGCTGCTGGCGTCGGCGCATGACTCCGCCGCCGGGCAGCCGGCGCGCCAGTCGGTCCGCGGCCAGGTGACGCGCTCGCTGCGGTTCGGCCCGTTCCGGCGGATGTACCTGTTCCAGACCGCGACGGCGTTCGCCGACGGGCTGGGCGCATCGTTCCTGGACATCCTCTACCTCAAATACCTGGGGCTGTCGTTCTTCCTGATCAACGCGTTCCTGGCGGCGTCGAAAGCCGCGAAGGGCCTGTCCGCGTTCGCCAACCGGTGGCTGCAGAAGCACCACGAGCCGCTGCCGCTGTTCCAGGTGTCGGTCGTGATCAGCGCGCTGATTCCCCTGCTGCTGATCGGCGCCACGCCGGGTGCGGCGGTGCTGGTCGCGGTCGCGCTGATCCTGCAGGAGGCGGCGCGGGGCATCATGAGCCCGGCGGAGCAGACGCTGATCATGCGCTGGGGCACGCGGGGCGATCAGACCGGCGACTTCACGCTGATCTTCTTCAGCCGCGGACTGGTGAGCGCCTTCACCCCGCTGCTTACCGCCGCGTTGCTGCGGAGCGTGTTCGGGCTCGACGTGCAGGCAGACACGATCGATCCCCGGCCCATCCACCTGCTGATCGGCGCCGGCGTGGCCCTCAAGCTGCTGGCGCTGCTCCTCATGCCGCGGCGGGCCGACGCCGCCGGGCGCGGCGAGGCGACCTGAGCCCCGGGAGCCGGCGCGGCGCACGTCCGTATGGGGTACGATCCACGGACGGCCCCGGCATGCAGCAACGCACGTATCTCCTGCTCCTCCACGACGCCGTGCGCTCGCATATCGCTGCCCTCGGCAGCCGCCAGAAGGAGCGGTTGCGCGAGAAGCTGGAGTTCCTCCGGCACGGCATGTGGGATGCCGGCGTGCGGGTCAAGAAGCTCAAGGGGGGCCGCTCCGTCTTCGAGGCGCGGCTGACGCGCGGCGACCGCATCCTGTTTACGCTGGGGCGCGTGCCCGCGACCGGCGTGCTTGGCGGTGAGGTGGGCGGCGCCGGCGCCACGCGGATCTACGTCTGGGGCGTGGTCAAGCACGATGACGTCACCCCGGCGGAGCGGCGCATCGTCGTGGCCAACGCGCCGTTTCTGGACTTTCGTCCGGATGAGTTCGAGGATCTCCCGGAGCTGGTGCTCGACGATCTGCCCGAGGAGCGCCTCGGCGTGCCGTTCGAGCGTCCGTTCCCGGTCGCAGCGAGCCACGGCCGCACCGATCAGCCCGGCGGCCAAAGCGCGGCCGTCGACAGCGTCGGCGGCCATCCGAACGGCAGCGCCCCGGACGCGGGGCCGCAGCGCTGGCTGGTGGTCGACGACGAAGAGTGGCGCCGCATCCTGGAGACGGAAGACCCGGATGGCGTGCGCCTGTATCTCTTTCTGACCGGCGAGCAGGCCCGTCTCCTGCACAGCGAGCCGCCCGTGCTGCTGTCCGGGACCGCGGGCAGCGGCAAGACGACCATCGCCGTGTACTATCTGCTCCGGCACCGCGCGTGCCAGCTCGCCGGCAGTGCGATCGACACCGCGGTCCACGACGGCGCGGTCCACGACGGCGAGCAGGCACGTGCGCACGATGTGCACGCCGATGCGCAGGCTGCCGCGGACGCGGCGGCCAGCGAGCGGGCGTTGTTCGTCACCGGCAGTCCGCACCTGAAACGGTTCTCCGAGCGCATCTACCGCGGCCTGGTGGCGGCTACGGAACTGGCGGACGCCCCGGACGCGGCACGGTTTGCCACCTTCTCCGAGTTGCTGGAAGAGATCCTTCCGGCCGACGAGCATGCATCCGCCGCACCGCCCGCAGGGCTGCGGGAGTTCCACGCCATCGTCCACAACCACCCGAGCGCGGCCCGCTACGACGCGGAGCTGGTCTGGGAAGAGATACGCTCGATCATCAAGGGCGCCAAGCCGCCGGTGAGCCGGCGCCGCTTCGCCGAGCTGGCTGATCGCTTCGCGCGCTCAACCGCTACCGGGCGTGAGCGCGCGGAGCTCGCCGAGTACCTGGTGCGCCTGGGCAACCTGGAGCTCGGCGACAGGCTGGAGGCGGTATGCGCGCGCAAGACCTCGTTCCGGTCCCTGCAGGATTTCGCCGCCGGCGTGCGCGATGCCGGCGGCGCCCGGCACGCGGAGCAGACCTTGGTGCTGGACGCGGCGCTGCGCCTCCTTGACCGGCAGGCCGACCGCCTGGACCAGCCGCTGTTGACCCTGCGGGAGTACGAGAGCCTGGGCCGCAAGCGGGCGCCGAATTTCAGGTTCGACCGCCGCGACATCTACGGAATCGCCGAGTACTACCAGGACCGCCTGCAACAAACCGCCCGGCTCGACGAGATCGACCTGACCCGTACCGCCCTGCAGCGGCTGGAGCAGGACGACGACTCGTTCCGGTATGACCTGGTCGTGTGCGACGAGGTGCAGGACTTCACCGACATGCAGCTCGCGCTGCTGTTCCGGCTGGCGGCCGATCCGCAGCGCACGGTGCTTGCCGGCGACCCCAAGCAGATCATCAACCCCAGCGGGTTCCGCTGGGAGGAGGTGCGCGCCCGTTACTACGAGCGCGGTTTGAGGGTCCCGGAGGTGGTCAATCTCAGCGTCAACTTCCGCAGCGTGGGCAACATCGTCGCGCTGGCCAACGAGTTGCTGAAGCTGAAGCGGTCGCTGGTCGGCCTGGCCTCGGGCGAGATCGCCGAGCGCTGGACGTTCCGCGGCCGGCCGCCGCTGCTGGTTGACGGCCTGGCGGAGCCCGAGCTGCTCCGCACGATGAGACAGGCCGGAGCGGGTCAGGTGGTCCTGGTCCGCACCCCCGTCGAACGCGACCGCCTGCGCGCGGCGCTCCGCACCGAGCTGGTGTTCACGATCAACGACGCGAAGGGGCTGGAGTTCGACGGGGTGCTGCTCTGGCGATTCGCCGAGACCGCGGGCTCGGCGGCCCGCTGGCGGCGCATCGCCCGGGAGCACCACCTGGAGGCGGCGGAGACGCCGCGCATACGCCACGAGCTCAACTTGCTGTACGTGGCCGTGACGCGGGCACGCAACACGCTGGTGATCTGGGACGGGCCGGAAGCCGGCCCGGTCTGGTCGGTCGAGCAGCTTGCCGGGCACGTGCTGCGCTCCGGCGACGCGGAGGCTCTCAGCACCGTCTGGCAGCGCGTGTCGAGCCCGGCGGAATGGGAGGCTCAGGGAGACTACTTCTTCGACCGCGAGCACTTCGCGGCCGCCGGGGAGTGCTACCGGAACGCCGCCGCGCACACCAAGGAGGCGCTGTCACGCGCACACCACCTGGAGCGGGCGGGAGACCATCGCGAAGCCGCCGATCTGTTCGCCGCCCACGGCCAGCCGGAGCGGGCGGCGCAGAACCTGGAGCGCGGCAACGCCTGGCGCGACGCGGCGCGGGTCTGGCGCCGCGCCGGCGAAGACCGCCGCGCCCTGACCTGCGACGCCCTTCACTTCGAGGGGTCGGGACGGTACGTCAAGGCCGCCGCCTGCTGGGAGAAGCTCGGCGACACGGAGCGGATGCTGGGCAACTGGGAGCGCGGCGGCGAGCACCGCCTGCTGGCCGACCACTACCTGGGCCTCAAGAAGAGCGGCAAGGCCGCGCACCATCTCAAGCTGCTGGGCGACCATGCGGAGGCGGCGCTGCAGTATCGCCACGCCGGAATGATCGACTACGCAGCCCAGGAGTTCGAGAAGGACCGACAGTACGACAACGCCGCTCCGCTGTACCGCAGGCTGGACGACGTGCAGGCGTTGCTGCGCTGCCTGCTGAAGCTCGAGGACTACCACGAGGCGGCGCTCGTCCATGAGAAACAGGACGATCTCGAGCAGGCGATCGACTGCTTCCGCAGGTACGCAGCCGGCTCGGACGCCAACCGGCGGGACCTGGAGCAACGGCTGGATGAGATCACGGGCAAGCGGCCGGGGGTCAAGGAGGCGATCCGGCTGGCGGGGCTTGGACGGAACCGGGAGGCCGCGGAGATCTTCGAGCGCCGCGGCGGCCACCTGCCGCAGGCCTTCGCGCTCTACCACGAGGCCGGAGACCACGCCGCCGCGGCGGCCTGCCTGGCCCGCGACAACCGACACCGTGCGGCAGCGCGCGAGATCGCCCGCACCGGAACGCCGGAGAGTCTCCGGCAGGCGGTGGAATACCTGGCCGAGTACCTGCTGGCCAACTGGGACCGGCGCCGGGAACGGGCCGAGCAGTTGAGTCGCTCCGCGCGCCGCCTGAGCGCCGCCGGCGAGCACGAACGCGCCCTGGCCCACTGGCTGGCGCTGCAGCGTGTCCACGGCGACCGGGTCGCCGCGACCGTCGTGGACGGGGCATGTGACCAGTACGCACGGCTGGAGCGCCATGAAGAAGCGATCCGCTACTTTCTGGACCAGGCGCGAGCCGGTCCGGCCGCCGCCTATCTGGACGCGCGTCCCGACCTCGTGCTGCCGCTGGAGTTCGTCGAAGGCATGGCGCGAGGGCAGCGCTCGCAGGTCACGCTGTGGACGCTGCCCGACGACCGGCTGGAGATCGTGCTGCGCCTGCTGCACGGCTGTCTGCAGCGCGGCGGCGAGGCAGATCGACGCGACCGGATCGCCGCCATCCTGGCCACGCTGCCGAGGCAGTACGGCGTCACCTCACCGCTGTACGAGGAGCTGAGCGAGATGCTCGTCGAGTTGCGCCTGATCAACCCGATTGTCTCGCTGCTGTCCGTGATCTGGGCCGAGTCGGAGGACGACCGCTACAATGCGCTCTTCGCCCGCCTCCGGCAGGAGGTGGCGGACACGGGCGATCGGGAGTTGCAACTGTGCCTCCGGATCATGGAGCCGGAGATCTTCGACGAGGAGCTCGGCGACCTGCAGCCGACAGAACGGAACCATCTGCTGTTCACGCACAGCCCGACCCGCTATGCCGAGGCGGTCGAAGTGCTGCGGCGGCTCGGCGACGACGAGGAAGCGGTCAGCGTGTGCCGCCGCCATGGCGACGAGCGGCTCGCCGCGCGGATACTGAGCGAGGCGGGCGAGGAGTCATGATCCGTACACGCCGGTTGCGTCCTTGCGCCCCGAAACCGTCGCCTGCCGAGGACGGCGCGCGGCGAACGGCTCCGCTTTCGGCCCATCCCCACCTTACGCGTCGTAGTCTGTCGGCCTTCCCGCTGGCGCGGCAAATCCGACAGACTCCTTGCGGTCCAGCTCTGCGAGCGTGAATCTCACGCTCACGATCGAGTGTCTCTCCTTCCCCGGCCGGTACTTGATGTAGGTGGTCGCCACGAACGTCCCGTCAGGAAGAAGCTCGATCGCAGGGTATGACGCGTCGGCGCCGGCGTGGGTTCGCAGGAGCTTCGCGCGGTAGTGCCCCTCCCGCCCCATCACGACGTCGTCGTACGTACCGATCCAGGCGACCAGGTCGCCGGTGTCCGGGCAGCCCGGTGCGGCGTTCCGCATGGTTACCACGAGCCTGCCGTCGTGGGCATAGCGGTGCTTGGGTCGATCGCCGGTGAGGCCGAGCGGCAGTTCCCGCGGCTCCGACCAGGTAGCCCCCTCATCGTCCGAGGTCATGAACAGCGAGCGATTCATCGTTTCCCACCGCCCGCCCTTGTCCCCCATCAGGCAGAGCAGTTGCGAGCCATCGGGCGACCGGACGATCTCGGGGTTGATGGGGATGTGAGGCGGGATGTCCAGAACGATGTCCCACGGGCTCCAGGTGAGCCCTCCATCGGAAGATACGCTCTGAGCGATGCGGTTCCCCTTGTGTCCCGCGGGCGTCAGCGGGGCGTCTCTGTCCACCGCCCTGCGGATGTTGCTCATCCCCAGGAGCCGTGATCCGCCGTCCACGGGCTCGATCGAGCAGAACGGCATGACGCACTCCAGGCCGTTGGACGCCATGGGCGACCAGGTCGCGCCGTCGTCCGCCGAGTGCGACTGCTGCATGGTGTTCTCCGTCGGAGGTTCCCCGGCCGCTGCCTGACAGCCGGCGAACACGAACAGGCGCGCATGGCCGTCCGGGGCGACCAGACGGTAGATGGTCGGGGCGTTCCTCACCCTGCTCCAGCTCTCCGGGACCGGCAGAAGCCCGCTCCATGTGAAGCCTCCGTCCGTGCTCTTCTTCAGCGGCCCGCACTGGCCCGCGTGCTCGTAGGTCCACACGGCATATAGCGTCTTGTCGTCCGGCAGAAGCACCGTGGTCGGCGCGCAGTGATAGACCGCCTCGGTCCCTCGCGCAACGAATACGTGCCGTTCCGTCTCCGCCGAAATGTCGATGAGGGGAATCTGAAGACCCATTTCCATTGCTCCCGTGCGTATGAAACAGGAGAGCCCGCCACGGCGGCGGGCTCTCCGGGTAGCGATCGTGTTCGCTCGATCGTCGCTACATGTCCTGCTCGGCCAGACTGACCAACAGGGTCTCGAGTCCGGCGTCCATCATCGACTGCACGTAGTTGTCCCAGTCGGCGTCGATGTCCACCTGGCCGGTGATCGCCTTCCAGCCCCACTCGTGCTCGATCGTCCTCACGTTGGCTGCCAGGGCGCGCTCCTCTTCCGACCACGTCGGCCGGAAGCCGATGCCCGGGTTGACCGTCTGGTTGTCCTGCAGGAAGGTCTGCAGGGCGTGGCGCGGCGGGTTGATGTAGACCTTGTCCACCGGCTCCACGATCTGCGGGATGATCGTCAGCATGCGCACGCCGAGCAACGTTCCGGTGGCGCTGTCCTTGCCCCCTCCGGTGCCGGGAATGGAGACCCGGTAGCCGTTCGCATCAAGCTCCCACGTGTCACCCTCGCGGCCGCCATAGTGATTCTCGGCGTAGACGTCGGCGTCCGCATAGATGTCCTCCAGCATCTGCATGATCTTCACGACCTTCTCGTCGCTGGCGTCGATCCCGAAACCGGCGGACGAACCGGTCGGGTCGCGGTACCAGGTGCCGCGACCTCCGGTCGGGCCCACGGGCGTGATCGTGTAGACGATCTCCACGTCAGGATGCGCTTCCCGCAGGGCACCCCACGGTCCCGCTTCGTACTGGGACATCCAGGCATCCAGCTCCGACCAGGCGCCGAACTCGTCGTTCGCCATCGCCCGAATCACGTCGGCGCGTACGGCGGTCGGCGTATCGGGATGGATGATCTCCATATCCCACCAGCGGTTGACGAACTTGAGGGCTTCCCGGTAATTCGGGTCGACCATGGAGTAATAGCCCTCGCCGTCGCGCACGTCCCACGTGAACAGGCGGACGCCGTATGAACCGAACACGTTGGGCAGGATCGTGCTGTCCATGTTGGGCCCGTTCTTCCACACCATGTAGCCGTACGAGTTCTTCTGTCCGTCTCCGTCAGGATCCTCGTTGCGGAACTTGAGGAGCAGATCCTCGATCTCCTCGATCGTGTCCGGACCACGGTAGAATTCGCGGTCCGCTACCGGCTCCGGCTCCACGCCGACCGCTCGCATCCAGTCGGCGCGAAGGCCCATCACCTGACCCGTCGATGCCATCGACATCGCCGACGGAATGAGGTAGTTGGTTCCGTCGTAGACGGTGGTGCGCCACTTCGTGTCGCCCAGGTAGTGCTCGACCTGCTGCATCCATCCGGGCATGTGCTCCATGATCAGGTCCTGCGCGATCGACCTGACGATGCCCGCATCGATCCAGGACGCGTTCCGTGCCCAGACCGACAGGTAATCGGGGATATCGCCTGCCGCGATCCGCACGTTCCTGGCTTCCCCATCGTACGCGTCGATGTCGTACCAGGGTTCCAGGTTCACGTCGTAGCGCTCTTCCAGGAAGAGCTCGACCCAGCTATCCGGAGCCAAGGTCGTGCCACGGGCCGTGAACGGTATCATCGAGATCGTGAGCTGCTCCTCCGCTGCCTGCTCTTCCTGGCCTTCCGCAAACAGCGGCGTGGCCGCCACCAGCAGCAGCGTCGCGAGCGCGCACAGTCGTACAGCGCTTCTCATCATGTCCCTCCTCGGGAATATGGATTGGCCCCTCGTGGGGCGCCGACACCCCGAACTCGGGGTGGCATGGCCGTAATTCGGTCGGACCGCATCAGAGTCATCCCTTTACCGCTCCCAGCATGATGCCTTTCACGAAGTAACGCTGGATGAACGGGTAGACCGCGATGATGGGTCCGATGGAAATGAACAGAAGGGCTGCCTTGACCGTTTCCGCCGTGATGTTGCGCACCTCGCGCTCCTCGAACAGTTCGAGTTCGGAGGTCTGGTTCTCCACCAGGACGCGGCGAAGCAGCACCTGCAGCACGGTCTTGTCCTTCTCGGGCGTGAATATCAACGGAAAGAACCAGTCGTTCCAGTGCGCCACCGCCGCCCACAGCGCCACCGTCGCCACGACCGGAGCGGACAGCGGGACGACGATGCGGAACAGCACGTCCGTCAGCGTCGCGCCGTCGATCGTCGCGCTCTCCGTGAGCTCGGCCGGAATCTCACGGAAGAAGTTGCGCATGATGATGATGTAGAAGGCGTTCGCCAGCGCGGGAAGAAACCACACCAGCCGCGAGTTGAGCAGCCCGAGCTGCTTGTACCAGAGATAGGTCGGCATCAGGCCACCCGAGAAGAACATCGTGAAGATCATGAAGAACGTGATGATCTTGATGCCGGGCAATGTTCGGTCCGCCAGGCCGAAGGCGGCGATGAAGCTCACCAGTAGGATCGAGCCGGTGCCGACGATGGCCTTGTACAGCGAGTTGAGGTAGGCCGTGCCGATGATCCCGCTCTCGAACACCTTTCCGTAGTTCTCGAGCGTCATGTCGCGGGGCCAGAGCTTCAC
This sequence comes from Spirochaetia bacterium, assembly GCA_965208175.1. Classification (GTDB taxonomy): domain Bacteria; phylum Spirochaetota; class Spirochaetia; order SZUA-6; family Bin103; genus CATQHW01. The sequence goes on from CBDBOG010000004.1 coordinate 1,975,035, forward strand.
CCGGTCCAGGATGGATGCTTCCGGCGTGTTGAACGAGTCGACGAACAGGTACCAGAAGGGATAGACGATCGACAGGGCGAACGCCACCATCCCCATGTGGATGACGGCCACCAGCAACCGGTCCGCGAGCGTGCGCTGCCCTGACCGGCTCGCCGTCAGCCGCGCGACGGGTCCCGGCGTGGCGGCGGCATCACTCATGTCGCCTCACTCATGTCCCTACACTCATGTCAGCGTATAGCTCCCCGCGTGTCCCAGCCTCTTGACGAACCAGTTCGCCCCCACCAGCGCGATCAGGCCGACCACGTTCTGGAACAGTCCGGCCGCGGTCGCGAAGCTGTAGCGGAAGTCCTGCAGTCCCATGCGATAGATATAGGTGCCGATGATGTCACCGACCTCGTAGACGAGCGGATGGTAGAGGTTGAAGATCTGATCGAAGCCGAGCTCCAGCACGTTGCCGAGCTGGAGCAGGAACATGATGACGATGACGAACGTGATGGACGGCACGGTGATGTAGCGCATCTTCTGTATACGGCCCGCGCCATCGATCTCGGCAGACTCGTAGAGCGATGGGTCGATGCTCGAGATCGCGGCCAGGTAGATGATCGATCCCCATCCAATGCCTTTCCAGATATCCGAGACCAGTATGATGCCCAGGAACCATCCCGGCCGCTGCAGGAACAGGATGGGCGTGTCCATGCCGGCCAGCTCCGCCAGCAGGTTCATCGGTCCCTGTGCCGAGGTGAGCGGCCTGATCAGGCTGGCCACCACGACCCATGACAGGAAGTGCGGCAGGTAGCTGATGGTCTGCACCACGCGCTTGAACCGCATGTTCACGATTTCGTTGAGCAGCAGCGCGAACAGGATGGGCGTGAAAAAGGCGATGCCCATGCGCAGCACGACGTTGATGAACACGGTATTGCGCAGCACGCGAAAGAAGTCCGGAGCGGTGAACAGCCGCTCGAAATACGTCCACCCGGCCCACGGACTGCCGAACAATCCGCCCGATACGGTGAATTTCTTCCAGGCCAGCACGAGTCCGGCCATCGGCACGTAACGGAACACGAAGAACAGAACTATCGCCAGCACCAGGAGGAGATAACGCTCCTTGTACTTCAGAAAGGTGGCAACGAATCCCCGTTTGCCGAGCGCGTACCCGGACAGCGGAGATGTGCCGGTCTCCGACATGTCCCGCCCATGCTTCGGCATCTGCCGACCGCTGTCAAGGAACCGGCGAGGAATCTCACCCGCCGCCTGCCATCACGCCTGACGGCCGCCGGCCCCTCTGACCGGTGCGACAACCGGATGAGCCGCGGCACCGTTCTCCTTGTCAGCCGCCGCCGGACCTGACAGACTCGCACGCCGTGGCTCAACCGGCCGTGCCGAGCGCCGCGCTGCCCCGGCGCGGCATGCTCGCGACCTTCGACAAGTACAAGGAGCGCTACCTGCTCCTGCTCCCCGCGCTGCTGCTCTTCGTCGTCTTCCGCTACGTACCGATGGCGGGGGTCGTGCTGGCGTGGAAGCAGTTCAACGTCACCCTGGGCCTGTTCGGGAGCCCCTGGGCCGGCTGGAAGTACTTCGAGCGGCTGCTGGACGCCCCCGACTTCTACCGCGCGCTGCGCAACACGCTGTTCATCAACGGCGTGCTGCGCATGGGCATCGCCTTCTTCATGCCGATCATCTTCGCCCTGCTGCTGAACGAGATCGCCCATCTGCGCTTCAAGCGCGTGGTGCAGACGATCAGCTACCTCCCCCACTTCCTGTCGTGGGTGGTGGTGGCCAGCATGATCCGGCCGCTGACCGCCAGCAACGGCCCGCTCAACCTGCTGGTGGAGGTGCTCGGCGGCGAGGTGCCGGTGCTGTTCCTGCAGCGTCCGGGCTGGTTCCTGGGCATCGTCCTGGTCTCCGACATCTGGAAGGGGATCGGCTGGGGCTCGATCATCTATCTGGCGGCGATCTCCGGTATCGATCCCGGGCTCTACGAGTCGGCCGAGATCGACGGCGCGGGACGGCTGCAGAAGATGTGGCACATCACCCTGCCCTCCATCACCTTCGTGATCGTCATCCTCTTCCTGCTGCAGCTCGGCAACATCCTGGAGCAGGGCTTCGACCAGATCTTCAACCTGTACAACCCGCTGGTGTACAGCGTCGGCGACATCCTGGACACCTATATCTACCGCATGGGACTGGAGGAGCTCCGCTACAGCTTCGCCGCCGCCGCCGGCCTGTTCCAGAACCTGGTCGGGCTGATCGCGCTGGTGGCCGCAAACCTGTTCGTCAAGCGCCTGGGGCAGGCGGGCTCCTACTCGCTGACGTGACGGGACGGATGACCCGATGTCGGAAGCGCTGACGCCCGACGCCGGCGCGCGGAGCGGCTCCGCCGGCCTGCGCCGCCGATCGCTGGAGGACCGGCTGGTCGTTGCGCTCACCTACACCGTGATGGTGCTGTTCGCGCTGTCGATCCTGTATCCGTTCTGGTCGATGCTGGTCGACTCGTTCAACACCCCGGCCGCATCCGTGCAGGACCGCCTCAAGCTGTGGCCGGCGGACATGACGCTGGTCAACTACGAGCAGGTGTTCGGCAACGCCATCCTGGGCACCGCCTACCTCAATTCCGTATTCAAGAGCGCGGTGGGCACGGCGGTGATCCTGCTGGTCAGCTTCACGGCGGCGTTCGGCCTTGCCGACCGGACGCTCCCCGGCATCAAGGCGATCACCTTCTTCATGGTGTTCACGATGTTCTTCTCCGGCGGCCTGATCCCGACGTTCCTGTGGTACAAGCAGCTCGGCCTGCTCAACACCCGCATCGCCTGGATCCTGCACCTGGCGGTCAGCGCCTACTACATCATCATCATGCGCAACTTCTTCCGCGAGATCCCTCAGGAGATGACCGAGAGCGCCACCATCGACGGCGCCAGCCTGGCGCAGGTGCTGTTCCGGATCATCGTGCCCCTGTCGACCCCGGTGGTGGCGACGGTTGCGCTGTGGGCGGCGGTCGCGCACTGGAACGACTGGTTCTTTCCTCTGGTATACACCCCGCGCCGCGACCTGACCGTGCTGCAGGTGCTGCTGCGCCGGGTGCTGATCGAGAACCAGGTGACCTCGGAGCTGGAGCTGATGCACGACCTGGACATCCGCAACATCACCGCCGAGACGGTGAAGGCGGCGCTCCTGTTCGTTTCCATCGGGCCGATCGTGCTGGTCTACCCGTTCATCCAGCGCTATTTCGTGAAGGGCATCATGCTGGGCTCGGTCAAGGGCTGACGGAGGAGCTGGTTCTGATACGATGCCGCACCCATTCTCGACCTGAGGAGTAGAGACAGATGAGAGAGACGACGAGAACCGCGCTGCGGCTGTCGGCCGCGGTGGTGGTACTGCTGGCGCTGTCGGCGACGGCGTTCGGCTCGGCGGAAACGGAGACGGCCGCCGACGAGAGGCTGACGATCAGCCTGATCTCGTTCACGCCGCGCGGCACGACCCTGAGCCCGGACACGTGGACGGAGCTGTGGCTCGAAGAGCGCTACGACGTGAACCTCGAGCCGTGGTACGACATCGACGCGTACGACTCGGCCGCCATCAAGGTCCGCCTGGCGACCGGCGACCTGCCCAACATCGGCGCCTGTCAGGGGTCGATCGGCGAATGCGTCGACACCGGCATGGTCCGGGAAGTGCCCCGCGAGATGATCATGGAGCACATGCCCAACTGGATGCGGTGGCAGGAGCACTACACCGGCGACCAGAAGTGGGAGCGAACGACCGTCGACGGCGTCAACTACGCGATCCCGACCGCCCTGTCGATGGCGTCGACCGGTCAGGTGATAGGCTTCCGCGCCGACTGGATGCGCGCGGTGGGCCACGAGCCGGAGCCGGTGCCCGACCGCGACTTCTTCCGCGGTCCCGACAGCCTCGCCGAGATCGAGGAGCTGCTGCTGAAGTTCCGCAACGCCGATCCCGACGGCGACGGCAACAAGAACTCCTACGGCTACATGGTGTGGAAGAACAACGCAGACTTCCAGCGCACGGTGCTGCCCAACCTGTTCGGCTCGTACGGCATCCAATTGCACGTCTGGGACGTGCGCGACGGCAAGGGCTACTACTCGCTGGTGGACCCCAGCTACCGGGACGCGCTGATCTACGTCAACACCTGGTGGGAGCAGGAGATCATCCATCCCGACACGCCGACCGCCGTGCGCGCCGACGTGGTGCGGGCAATGGCCAACGACGAGTTCGGGTCGTGGTCGGAGCTGGACGCCTGGCAGTCGAACTACGGGGCAGGCCCGTGGGGAGCCCTGCGCGACTCCCATCCCGACGCCGACATCGCCTACTCGATCACGCCCGTGGGACCCACCGGCGGACGCGGCACCTGGTACCGCAACCCCAACTGGGGGCCGGTCACGATCGGCGCGAGCACCAGCGATGAGCAGCTCATCAAGATCATGGAGATCCTGGAGAGCCAGTTCTCGGACGCCGAGTCGTACGCGCGCGTCTTCTACGGCGGCGAGCAGGGCGAGACGTGGCAGATCGACGAGAACGGCTACCACGTCGCCATCCCGGGCACGGGCGCTTCCAAGGACGGCGCCACGGGGGCGCTGCTCGGCGTGCGCATGATCAGTCCGGCGCACATCGTGCCGCCGGTCGACAAGGTGTACATCGCGCCGAACCGGCACGCGCTGCAGTCGTGGATCGAGTCCCACCAGACGCCCGGCCCGGGCATCGGCTTCCGGCCGTCCTGGAACGAGGATGAGCGCGCCCTGGCGGGCAACCTCAAGACCATCGAGCAGGAGTTCGCCTGGAGGGGGCTCACCGGCGCGATCGACATCGCCGTCTCGTGGGACGGCTACGTGCAGGACATGATGGACGCCGGCCTGGCGCAGCTCCTGGAGTCGCTGGCCAACAAGGGCATGTAAGGGCAGACTCTTTGCCGGAGCCGGGCGCACGGTCGCGCGGGGTCGAAGCGCTGCAGGGGACCTACGCGCGCCAGGGGTACGTCACCGTGCCCGGCGCCGTGTCCGAGGCGGTGCTCCGGCCGGCCACCGGGTTGCTGGAACGGGCGGTCGGCGATCTGGCCGAGCGCCTGCATGGCGAAGGCAAGGTCGCCGACACCTGCCACGGAAGCCCGTTCCTGACCCGCCTGGCCGACCTGGACCCGACCGGCCGGCTCGACCTGCCGATCGGCTGGGGCGGGCTGGCCAGAACCGAGGAGTTCTTCCGCATCGCCACGTGCCCGGCGGTGCTGGACGTGCTGGAAGCGCTTCTCGGCCCGGAGATCACCTATCTCTGGAGCTTTCAGATCCGCTGCAAGCTGCCGGAGGCGTTCGCCGGCAACCGGCTGCGCCGTCTGCACTGGCACCAGGACGCGCAGTACTTCAACAGCGCCACACGCATCCCCACGCACCGGCTGCACATCGTCACCGCGTGGGTGCCGCTGGTCGACGTGGACGAGGAGAACGGCTGCCTGTGGGTGATCCCGGGCAGCCACCGCTGGGGCCTGCAGGACGGCGCGCGCGATGAGGACGGCAACATGCGCAGTGCGCAGGAGGTCATCGAGCGCGGAACGCCGGTGCCGCTGGTGCTGCGCCGCGGTGACCTGGCGGTGTTCTCCAACCTCACCTACCACTGCAGCGAGCTGAACCGTACCCGCACGGTGCGCTGGAACGTGGACCTGCGCTATATGCCCACGCCGGGGCCGAACGGCGCCGAGGACACCGACGGGCTGGCCCGCGACTACGTGCGGGAGTTCGGCGAGACCGAAGGCCGGCTGCGGCCGTTCCCGGTGCGGAGCGCCGACCCGGGGGTGGTTCCGGCATCCTGGAGCGACCACGTCGCCCGCTATCAACAAGGAAAGATGGACTCATGACCGAATCAGCTCTTCCCGTTCCGTTGATCGACCTGTCCGGCGAGTCCGAGCGGCACGTGATGGTCGCCGCCGGCACCGAGGAGACCTACTACTGCAGTCCCACGACCGCGCTCATGCCGGACGGCAGGACCATCTTCTGCGCGTTCAGCTACGAGCACGGCGGGCGCTGCGGGCCGCTGAAGAAGAGCACCGACGGCGGCCTGACCTGGAGCGGGCTGCTGCCGGTGCCGGACAACTGGGGCACGGTCCAGAACTGCCCGGCCATCTACCGGCTCACCGATCCGCAGGGGACGGCCCGCCTGCTGGTGTTCGCCGGGCGCGCCGGCACGCAGCTCCGCGCCGGGCCGGAGAACACCATGCACCAGGCACACTCCGATGACGACGGCCGCACCTGGACGCCGATGGCCTCCAACGGCCTGGAGTGCGTGATGCCGTTCTGCTCCATCCTCCCGATCGACGGCGGCGCGCGCCTCCTGGGAATCACCAACATCCGCCGCGACGAGGACCCGAACAACCGCAAGCCGATGACCCCGAGCGGCCACGTCGGCAACCGCATCGCGCAGAGCGTCTCCTCGGACGGCGGTCTTACCTGGAGCCGCTGGCGCATCACCCTGGACTGCCCGCCGCGCATCCCCGGCGAGCCGGAGTTGATCCGCTCGCCCGACGGCCGGCAGCTCCTCTGCCTGCTGCGCGACAACACCGGCCGCTGGGAGTACACCAGCCGGTCGCTGTTCATCACCTCCGACGACGAGGGCGAAACCTGGTCGGAGCCGCGCGAGCTGCCGCTGGGACTCACCGGCGACCGCCACCGGCACCGGGTCTCCCGCGACGGACGCCTGCTGGTGACCATGCGCAACACGGCGCCCGGCTGCCCGGAGCGCGGCGACCTGTCGCTGTGGGTCGGCACCTACGACGACATCGTCTCCGGGCGCGAAGGGCAGTACCGGGTGCGACTGCTGACCAGCCATGCCGGCCACGACGGCTCCTACTCCTCGATCGAGCTGCTGCCCGACGACACCTTCATGGTCGCCACCTACGTCAAGTACCGGCCCGGGCCCGAGCGGCAGTCGATCGTCAGCGTGCGCTTCAAGCTGCCCGAGCTCGACGCCCTGCTGTAGGAGCGGCCTCCCTACCCGTCCCGTACGGTCAGCGGGGCTCCGACCCAATCGCGTCGCAGTACGCCAGCTCCCAGCCGTGGAACACCACCGCCAGTCCCGCGAACCGCACTCCGGGAAACTGCCGCGCCAGACGGTCGTCCGCCAGGTAGCGCTCAAGCTGCGCGGTCGCGTCGCTCACCGCCGCCGACACTCCCGCCGCGTCAGCACGCGCGCTGCGCGGGAGGTACTTCAGCTCGATCAGGTAGCCGTGCCGCAGGTGCGGGAAACGCGCCAGCAGCGGCTCCAGGCTGATGTCGGCATGCCCCTTCCCGAGCTCCGCCTCCGACCGGAACACGTAGTAGTCGGTCACGCTCAGGTACGCCGCCAGGAACCCCTGCAGAACCTTCTCCCCCGCGATGTAGTCCCGGATCCCCGTCTGCTGCGCGATCGCTTCGCCCAGGAATTCCAGCGCCGGCCGCCACTCGCCCTCGTTGGCCATCCGCATCATCAACCGCTCGAACCGGAACAGGTCGACCCGGAACACCTCCACGTCCCGGTAGCCGTCGCGCAGATGGCCGTACAGCAACTGCTTCACGGTCTGGTTCGGGATCCTCAGTCGCGGCGCGCCGTGCACGACCTCGCGGATGCTCAGCAGCCCGAAGTAGTGCAGCAGCGACAGGAAGTTCTCTGCATCGGTGAGCTGCTTCACCGGGAAGCTCGGCTGGATGCGCAGCACGTCCACCTGCTCCTCGCCGATGACGTCGCGCAGCAGGTCGAAGTTGCCGTTGAGCTGCCGGCCCACCACCAGCAGATGGCGCAGCTTGCCGTAATCGATGCGCACGTTGGTGTCGATCAGGTAGTCCGGCACGCCCCGGTTCGGGATCGAGTGCTTCAGGTAGTAGAGCACCATGTCGGTGTTGTAGAGATCGACATCGGCGTTCTTGGCGAACCGGTAGCCGTTGTACCACTCGCCCATCAGGGCCATGACAGCATCGACGTCCTGGTCGAACACGCCGTGGTCCCGGTAGGTCTCGACCAAGCGCCGCACCTCCGCCTCGGTGAAGCCGACCATCTCGTTGAAGTCCGGATGCAGGCTGAGGTTGGAGCCGATGTTGAAGCCACTGGTCACGTCGTCCATGGTGACCGGCGACACGCCGGTAATGAACAGGCGATCGATGCCACCGCCGCTGCGGTCGGTACCGCCCTTGAGGGTGGCGAAGAAGTTGCGAAAGAAGCCGCCGCCGTGGGTGAAGTCATGGTACGCCTCCGTGCCGTGGTGCGCCAGGATCGTGTTGGCGAAGTTGTCGTACTCGTCGATCAGCACGTACAGCGGGATGCCGTTGCGCTTGGTATGCAGAAACAGCTCGGTGAGCTTGCCGGATGCGGAGTGCGGGGCGAGGATGCGTTCGGCGGCCGCGGCGGGGAACAGGTCGGGATACCGCTCCAGCGCGTCCCGGATTTCCGCGGTGCAGTAGGTCTCGAATTCCCGCTCCAGGGTCTCCAGGGCGTCGTTGACCATCGAGAAGTTGAAGCGCAGGACCACGTAGCGGTGGCGTTCCTCGGTCGGGGCCTGCCCGATGTCGGTGCCGGCGAAGGTGGCCTCGAACTCGTGGCCCCACCAGCGGTCGTAGTAGTTCTCCAGCAGGGACACCCACAGCGACTTGCCGAACCGCCGCGGGCGGATCAGGAAGGCGTAGCGCTCCTGCTCCAGGCGGCGCAGGAAGCGTGTCTTGTCGACGTACAGCCAGCGGTTGCGGCGGATGCGCCGGAAGTCGGCCTCGCCGTAGGGAATGCGCGGGTACGCGGGAGCCTCGTCCACTGCCGGACCTTGCGCCGTCAGTCTACGGGGTCCGGGTCCGGCGCTCAACGCGCTGGTCTGCCCCGCCTTCCGCAACGGTCAGCGTGGCGGTGAGCAGGTCGTGCTCGGCGTCGCGGCCGATGATCACCGTGAAGTCCCCCGGCTCGACGATCCATTCGCAGTCGGGGCCGTGGAAGGACAGCTCGTGGGGGCCGAGCCGCATGCGCGCCGTGCCGGTCTCGCCCGGGGCCAGGCGCAGGCGCAGGAAGCCGCGCAGCAGCCGGTACGGCCGCGCGACCGAGCTCACCTCGTCGCGAACGTAGAGCTGCACGACTTCGTCGCCGGCGACGTCGCCGGCGTTGGTGACGTCCACGGACACGGTCGCCGTCCCGTCCGGGGGGATGATGGCCGGCTCGACGCGCAGATTCGCGTACTCGAACCGCGTGTAGCTCAGCCCGTGGCCGAACGGATAGCGCGGCCCGGTCGGCAGGTCGACGTAGGGGTGCCGTCCCGCGCGGATCCAGCGGTAGTAGTGCACGGGGACCTGTCCCACGTGGCGCGGCACCGACACTGTGACCCGTCCGCCCGGGTTGTGGAGGCCGTAGAGCACCTCCGCCACCGCGGTGCCGCCCGCCTCGCCGGGGTAGCCGGCGTCGACGATCGCGGCGGCGTGCTCGGCGATCCACTCGATGGTCAGGGTGCGGCCGTGCACGAGCACCACCACCAGCGGCACGCCGGTCTCATGCAGCGCTTCCAGCAACTCCTGCTGCAGGCCCAGCAGGTCGAGCGTCGCGCGGTCGGAGCTCTCCCCGCAGTCGGACTCCGAGGTGCGGCGGCCGCTCCACACGCCGTCCTCCTGCACGTGCTCGGCCGCGCTGGAGCCGCCGACGACCGCGACCACCACGTCGGCGTCGCGCGCGGTCTCCACGGCCTCCGCCAATCCCGACCGGTCGAGCGACCGGATGCCGCAGCCGCGCGCGTAACGGACGCGCGTGCCGGACGGAGCCAGCCGTTCCAGGCCCTGCAGGATGGTCGTGACCGTCTCCGGCGGGTGCGGTGGGCTGAGGTCGCCGAGCTGCACCATCTCGTCGTGGGCGTTGGGGCCGACCACGGCGACGGTCCGCATCCCTTCGCCGAGCGGCAGCGTGCCGCGGTCGTTCTTGAGCAGCACGATGCCGGCGCGCGCCGTCTCGTGCGCCAGCTCCAGGTGGGCAGGCGTGCGCGACGCCGACGCAGCCAGGGAGCGGTCGACCGACGGATCGTCGAACAGCCCGAGCCGGAACTTGACGCGCAGCACGCGGCGCACGGCCCGGTCGATGTCCTCCTGCTCGATGAGCCCGGCGTCGAGCGCCTCCGGCAGCACGCTGTACATCGCCGTGCTCCCGTCGCCGTCGTCCCGTTCGTCCATGACGCCGTCGGGCGAGGCCTGGTCGGTGCCGGCGCGCAGCGCCAGGGCCGCGGCCTGGACCCGGTCGCCGGCGACCCGGCACTGGATGATGAAGCGCACCGCCCAGGAGTCGGTCATGGTGAAGCCGTCGAACCCCCACCGCTCGCGCAGCAGCTCGGTGAGCAGGTGGCGGCTGGCCGCCGCCGGCACCCGGTCGTAGGTGGCGAACTCGACCATGATCGCCTGCGCGCCGGCGCGCACGGCTTCGCGCCACGGCCACAGCGACACCTCCTCCATGTCGTGAGCGCCGCGGCTGGTGTCGGAGAAGTCCAGTCCGCCGTCGAAGTCGCCGGCGCCCGGGTAGCAGCGCAGCAGCGCCGCCATGGTGCGGTCCGAGCGCAGGTCGTCACCCTGCAGGCCGCGGACGAAATGAACGCCGCCCAACTCGCCGACCAGGTACGGGTCCTCGCCGTAGTTCTCCTCGCTGCGGCCCAGGCGCGGGTCGCGGATCACGTCCAGGTCGGGCGCGAAGTTCAAGGTCTCGCCCCGGCTGCGCGACTCGGCGGCGATGGCAGCGGCGACGCGGCGGTTCAGGTCGCGGTCCCAGGTGCAGCCCATGTTGCGCACCGCCGGGAAGATGGTGGCCTGCATGCCCTCGTGACAGCGGCTGTTGTCGTTGCCGATCGTCACCGGGATGCCGAGCCGCGTGTGCTCGCGCACGAAGCGGTGTATCTGGTTGACCAGGTCGGCGCATTCCTCCGGGCTGAGCGCGGCCTCCGGATCGATGCCGATGAACGGGTCGGCGCGCAGCAGCAGGCCGATGTTGCCCACAGGCGGGTCCGAGAGGAGCCCGATCAGGCTGTCGCCCATCTCCACGCCGCGCTCGGTCCGCCGGTAGAGCTTGTCCGGCCTGCCGATGTCGGCGCGAAGCTGCATCACCTTCTCTTCCAGCGTCATGCGCTGCAGGAGGTCCGAAACCCGCTCCTCGACGGGACGCGCCGCATCCTGATACGGCGTGGATTGCAATTCATCCATGCGGCGATCATAAAACGATCACGGCGCGTGGATCGCGCGACGAAGGAGGACGCCGATGAAGCTGCTGTTCATGGATCGCGAGGATGTCTTCAACACCTGGGGGCTCGTCCGGTTCCGCCCGGCGGTGCTGGAACGGGTCGCGGAGCTGGAGCCGGACCCGGCGGTGAGCCCGGACTTCACCGTGCGCTGCTGCGTGCGGCAGGACGACGGCTCCTACGTCGTCTACGCCTGCGACGGCGGCCGCGACCACAAGCCGTGGCAGATCTACCGCTACCGAACCGAGGACGGCATACACCTGGAAGCGAAGGAGCAGGTGTACCAGAGCGAGCCGGGACGCTGGTCGCAGACGACCACCCTGAACTACAGCCCGGAGCAGGATCTGTTCCTCTGCCTGAAGAACATGAAGGAGGACGACGGCGGCAGCACCTGGGCCTACCTGAGCCGCGACGGCGAGCGCTGGGACCCCTGCCCCGCCAATCCCGTCTACATCGAAGGCGACCGCTGGGGCTGCGTCTGGAGCTCGGCCGTGCAGCGCTTCATCACCTACAACAAGGGTATCCAGCGTTACGCGGGCAAGCTGACCCCGGAGCTGCTGTACGGCGGTGTCGGCCTGTCGGAACGGTGGGATGCGCGCCGCGTGGTCACGATCCGCACCAGCCGCGACGGGTGCCGCTGGGAGCCGGACGATCCTGACTGGTCACGCCGCGGCACGCAGGTGGTCGACGGGGTCAAGCGGTTCGGCGGCCCGGCGGTGCCGCCGGAGTACCAGATCACCCCCGACGATCAGGATCCGCCCGACCTGGAGTTCTACGCCGGCTACGTCTTCGAGTACGAGGGGCGCTACTTCATGAACATGTTGAACTACGCCCCCAGCCTGCTGCCGGCGGGCTCGCCGGGCGTCGCCCCCGGCGGCCACGGTCCGAACATCGACTCCGAGTGGTGGATCAGCCGCGACGGGCTGCGCTGGGAGCGTCCGTTCCGCGAGACCAACACGATCACGGACCGGGTGGCGTTCATCCAGCACAACCCGATGGTCGTGGACGGCCGGTTGCTGTTCCATCAGCGGGACCTGGGACGCGTCACCGGCGAGGGGACGGTGCTGCGCCAGGCCCACCACGTTCTGGGCACGCCGCAGGACCGGCTGACCGGCGTGACCTCGCGGTCGAACGCCGTGTTCGAGACCACGCGGTTCGCCATGCCCGGCGGCCCGCTCAGACTGAACGCGAAGATCCCCGGCGACGGCTACCCCGCAGGCGGCATCCAGTCCTTCGTCATGGCCGAGCTGATCGACGACTGCGACCGCATCGTCCCCGGCTACGAACGCCACCGCTGCCGGCTCCTGCCCCCGCAGGACTCGCTCTCGATCGAGCTCGACTGGCAGGGCAGGAACGGCGCGGAGCTCGCCGGCCGCACGGTGCGCATCCGCTTCTTCCTGCGCGCGGCGGACCTGTTTGCCGTGACCGCCTGAATGCGCCCTCGCCTTCAGGCGAGGGCCACTACTTGATGGCGCCGATGCGGATGCCCTTGACGAAGAACCGCTGGATGAACGGATAGACCAGCAGGACGGGCACCATCGCGATGACGACCGCCGCGAACCGGACCCCCTGCACGTTCATCCGGTCTCGGTACTCGTACAGCAGGTCCTGCAGCTCCTCGCTCAGGGTCGCCTGCTGCACCATCCTGATGAGGTACGCGGAGAAGGTGCGCAACTCCTCGGTGAGCACGAAGTACATGGCGTCGAACCACGCCCCCCAGTGGTGTACGCCCGCGAACAGGGCGATCGCGGCGATGATGGGCGCGGACATCGGCATGTAGATGCGCAGGCAGATGAGCAGCGACCTGGCGCCGTCCATCCGCGCCGACTCCTCGATGGCGTCGTCGATGTCGTTGAACGCCGACATCAGGATGACCAGGAAGAAGAAGCTCCACGCCTGCGGCAGGATATAGACGGCGAAGGTGTCCAGCAGACCGAAGCGCTTGAGGTTCAGGAACTCCGGGATCAGCCCGCCGCCGAAGAACAGCGGGATCGTGAAGATCGCCAGGTAGATCTTTCTGAGCTTCAGTGCCCGCTTGCGCAGCGCGAACGCGCACGTCGCGTTCACGACGACCATCACGGTGACGCCGGCCGCCACGCGCAGGATCGACACCATGAGCGAGTTGCGCAGCAACGGCTCCCGGAACGCGAATTCGAAGTTGACCAGCGACCAGCGCCGCGGCAGGTACAGGGAGACACCGTAGTCGAGCATGCCGTTGAACGAGTTGATGAGCACGAACCAGAACGGATAGAACACCAGCAGCGCGAACAGCGCGAATCCGGCGTACACGGCGACGTGGAAAGCCGCGTCGACCGGCGACAGCGTGCGCACGCGTGCGGACGGGGCGCGTAACGACGCCACGTCAGACCCTCCACATCAGAACAGCCCCTTGCCCGTCAGCCGCCAGCTCAGCCAGTTGGCCGACAGCAGCAGGAGCAGGTTGACCACGTTCTTCATCAGCCCGACGGCGGTCGCGAACGAATGGCGGCCCTGGTCCAGGCCGATACGAACGATGTACACGTCCAGGATCTGCGACATGGACCGGTTGCTGGGCGTTCCCAGCACGTACGACTGGTCGAACGACGCGCCGAGACCGGCCATGATCTGGCCGCAGGCCAGGATGAACAGGATCATGAAGGTCCCTTTCAGCGCCGGCCAGGTGATGTTCAGCATCTTGACCAGCCGGCCGCCGCCGTCCACCTCGGCCGCCTCGTAGAGCTCGGCGTCGATCGAGGCGATCACCGCCAGGTAGATGATCGCGCTCCAGCCGACCTCCTTCCACAGGTGCGACAGGACGAATACCGGCCACACGTAGCCCGGCCGGTTCAGGACGTCGGTGGGCGACTCGATCGCGCCGAGCGCGAACAGCAGCCGATTGAAGGGCGCGTCGGGAGTCCGCAGGAAGAACGTGATCATGATGCCGCCCAGCACCACCCAGGAGATGAAGTGCGGCAGGTAGGAGATCGTCTGGGTGACCAGCTTGAACGGCCGGTTGCCGATCTCGTTGAGAAAGATGGCGAACAGGACCGGTGGAAAGGAGAGGAATACCAGCTTCAGCAGTGCGATCGCGACCGTGTTGCGGAGCACGATGGCCACGTTCGGGCTCTGAAAGAAGTCCATGAAGTGCTCGAACCCGCCGTCCCTGGCCCACGGGCTGCCCAGCACGCCCTTGAAGACGTTGAAGTGCTTGAAGGCGATCAGGATGCCGTACAGCGGCAGGTAGTTGAAGACGACCACCAGCAGCAGGCACGGCAGGATCATGAGATGCACGTCGCGCTGCGCGTGGAACTGCCGCCACCACGCGGCGCGCCGCCCGGATGATGAGAGCGGGCCGGCGTCCAGCGCCGGCCCGCTCAGTCGATCGGAAATCTGGCGATCGGAAATGGTCCGCTCAGCGATGGGCCGATCAGTAGTTGTACTTCTCGATCAGCGCATCGAAGTCGATCATGTGCTGGGTGTGAAGGTCGTTGAGGACCCCGACGCCCAGCTCCTCGATCCGCGCAAGCAGCGCCGCGTAGTCACCTGCCACGTCATCGGACTGCAGGACGATGCGGGTCGCGCCGTCGCCGAGCACCTCGCGGATCGCCGAGTAGATCTTCAGCTCCTCCGAGTCGGTTTCGTAGTTGACCGGGGCCGCCTCCGCCGACACCGACGTGTCCTGGAAGTTCTCCAGCGCCGGCTGTATGACGTTCAGCGCCTCCACCATCGACTGCTGCTCCTGCTGCCGCTTCACCATCGCCCAGAAGTCGTCACGGAACGCGCCGTGCCAGAGATTGAAGTTGTACTTGAGGCCGGCCACGGTCCGGTCGGCCCCGTACTCCGCCTGGATCGCAGGCTTCATCGCCGGCCACCCGTCCACGACGTCGTGGTGGACGCCCTCCTCGCCGAACTGCTGCAGCTTCTGGAAGTACTCGGACATCAGGTAGGCGACGTAGGCGGCCGCGCGCAGCGTGTTCTCCTTGTTCTTCGGCAGCGTCAGCCCCAGCCAGCCGACCGACACGCGGCCGGACGGATAGTTGCGGTACTTGGCCGGATCGGCCGAGAAGCGGGGGAGGAACGCGTAGCGCTCGCCGGGGTAGATCTCCTGCAGGCTGCGCGTGCGGCTCCCCACGTTGTCGGCGTCGTCCTCGCCCTCGATGAAGATCTCGCCGCGGTTCAGCAGCGCCAGCTTCTCCTGGCTCTCGGTGGTGGTCCAGATGATGGGGTTGAAGAGGCCCAGGCTCTCCATGCGGTTGAGGTCCTGGAGCATGTCGACGAACGCATCGGTCTGGAAGAAGAAGCGGTGCGGCTCCCCGGCCGTGTTGTAGTCCTCCGGGTTGCGCAGGTCGTAGAACGGGCGCCAGCGATCGATGTTGTGGGGAAGGTTCCAGCGGTTCTCCACGCCGGCGTTGCGCACGTCCATGACCGGATGCCGGAAGCGATCCGGATGCATGTTCCGCGCCTGCACCGCCGCGTCGACCATGGCGTCCATGGAGTCGATCGGCGGCCTGCCCATCTGCTCGTAGACGGTGTCGTTGATCATCGTGCCGGACATGAACTTGACCACCCACGGACTGTCCAGGTAGCGGTCGGGGATCGAGTAGAACGCGGAGATGTAGAGATCGTCGCGGCCGTAGCGCAGCCGCTGGTTGAACCGCGTGTTGATGTTCATCTCGGTCATGACGTCGATCCCGTAGAGATCCTTGATCTCGTTCCAGGAGTAGATCACGTCGTTCTCGACCAGGATCTGCGTGGGCTGCGTGGCCTGCCTCAGCAGCATGATGTCCGGGTATTCGCCGGAAGCGATGAACAGGTTCAACCCTTCCGGCCCCCAGCCGGCGCCGGGCCGCAGGTCGACGGTGACCCCGGTGTCCTCGCGCATCTTCTGGCGCAGCCAACTGTCCGGGTTGTTGGTCACCTCGGGAAACGGCCAGCCGCCGTCCACCCAGATGTCGAGGGAGATCGGCTCGTCCTTGAACGCCTCCCAGGGCTTCTGGGGGTCGAAGTCGGCGGGCAAGGCGCCGGCTGCCTCCTCGGTCGGCGCGGCGACCAGCAGGGCCGGGACGGCCAGGGCCAGGGCAAGTACGAGGGCGAGTGGCTTGTTCATCGCACTCCTCCTTCGGAAACTCGGCTCCGGCGGTGCGTCGGCGCCGCGTAGCGTCGTCTGGATTCGGAGTTGCGCGTCGTGCGCGAGCACACACGCCGGGAACCGAGCGGCATTGTCGGGTGGCCGCGGATGGCAGGTCAAGGCTCGGCCGGCGGCGACGGTTGCGCAACGCCGTTCGGCGTAACATGATCGCGGACGGTTCGACGAAGGACGGCAGAGGAGGTTGCGATGCTGACAGCGCAGCAGATCGAGCGGTTCCACACCGACGGCTACCTGCTGGTGGAGGACGTCATTCCGCCGGAGCGTTATCTCGACCCGGTGATCGACGAGTACGAAGGCGTGCTCGACACCCTGGCCGACGAGTTGTACAGCGACGGCGAGATCGACTCCACCTTCGCGGACCTGCCGTTCGACAAGCGGGTGACGCGGATCTATGCGGAGACCGGCCGCGCGCACGCCCAGTACTTCGACTTCTCGCTGCCGTTCAGCGACGTGACCGAGAAGACGCCGTTCTGGGCCGGCCAGGCGGTGCTCGACGCCCTGACGGCAGAGCCGGTCCTGGACGTCGCCGAGTCGCTGATCGGCCCGGAGATCTACTCCAACCCCGTGCAGCACGTGCGCATCAAGCCGCCGGAGCAGTACCTGCCGAAACACAACGGCAAGGCCGTGCTCGCCGCTACCGAGTGGCACCAGGACAACGGCGTGGTTACCGAGGATGCGGACGACACCAACATGCTCACCGTCTGGTTCAGCCTCACCGACACGCCGGTGGAGATGGGCTGCCTCAAGGTGGTGCCCGGCAGCCACCGCAACGGCCTGTTGACGCACTGTCTGAACCACCCCGGCCCGGGCGCGAGGAGCATCCCCGAGAAACTGTTCGAGACGGAGAAGACCATTCCCCTGCCCACCAGGCGCGGCGACCTGATCTGCTTCCACAAGCAGACCGTGCACGGCTCGCTGGCCAACGTCAGTGAGGAGGTCCGGTGGAGCTTCGACCTGCGCTACAACCCGATCGGCCAGCACACCGGCCGCGAGGCGTTTCCCGGCTTCGTCGCGCGCAGCCGCAAGGCCCCGCACCTGGAGCTGCGCGACGGCGATCAGTGGCGGGCGAGCTGGGAGGAGGCGCGGTCGCGCATGGCCACCATCAACCAGGGCGGCCAGACCGACGTGCCGTTCGGCCGCTGGACCGAAGGCCATCCCGACTGCGCCTGAGCGGCGCCGGAAACGCCAAGGAGGGCCCACGGTGGTCGGTCGGCCGATGCCGGTCGCCGCTCTCAGGAGAGGAGAAACCGGATCGCGGCGGCTCGGCTCGGTCGAACGTCTGCATCCGGCAGATTCTCAAGCAGCCAGTCGCGCGGAAACCGGCGGAGCAACGACCATCCGGCAACACGCAGCGCTTCGCGCGTGTACTTGCGGAGCACTTCGGGCCTGCGTAGGAGGATCGGGAGCCGGTCCTGCGGGAGGTGCTTGAGAATGCCCGTAATCACGGGGATACGGAGAACGGTGCCGTCCTGCAGCCGCACGTCCGCCGTCGAAGCCCGTTCGACGCAGGGCAACGACCGTTTCAACGGTGTGCGTCCTTCAGCCAGGACAGCAGCAGGTCCCTCATGGCGGAAGCATGCCGCGGATCGACATCCTCGTACGACGCGAGATCCTGCCGGATGCCACCGTCATCCCACGCCAGCAGCCGTTCCGAGAGCAGCAGGGCATCCTGGCCTGCGACCACTTGGCGAATGAAACCTTCGAGCTCGGGGCGAAGGGTCAGCGTGGCGCGAAGATCGACCAGGTCGCGCGCCTCGGCACGCTCCACCAGGCACTGTACCTTGTCCTCCACATAGCGGCGCAGGGTAATCCTGCGGAACGCCGGCGCCAGCGTAGCAGCGACCAGCTCGGAAGGATCCGTATCCTGAAAGTTGGAGAGCACTTCCAGGGTGATCTTCTCCCCCGAGTCGAGCGTCAGCACCCCCCGAAACGCGGACCCGAACTCGTCCGGAACCTGCAGGACCTGGAAGCGGCCCTCGAAGGCGCCGAGGATCTCGGCCAATATCGGACGAGTGTCGGCCATCGCCCGGCGCGTGTGGAAGTCCAGATCGAACGAGCGCCGGTGATGCAACTCCTCGGCGGCTATGCAGGAGGTTCCAGCCCAGTAGCACGCGCGCACGAGCCGGGGGCACCGTCGATTCAGCATCTCCAGTGCCGTGACGATCATTCGGATGTCGTCCGATTCCGGCGCATCTACCTCTCGGCCGGCCATCATGCAGAACTATACCGCTCGTCGGGCGGGCAGAAGGAACCCGATTCGCGCATCATTCCCGCTACATGCCCCACACCGTGATCGGCGGACCGCTCCCCGGCTCCTGGCGCCGGAACAGCTTCTCCTGCCACGCCTTCCCGGGCGTGCGATCGAATATCACCAGATGGCCTTCGACGGCCCCGCAGCGGTCCATGTAGGCTCGCGTCTGCTCCAGCCCCTCGCGAATGGTGCGCTCCAGGCTGCCGCGGAGCACCTTGCACTCGATCACCATCCGCCGGGTCTGCTCCGGCGGCGCGCCGGCCGGCCACACGACCAGCAGGTCGGTTCGCATCCTCCCCAGTCCGTATTCGCGCTCTACCCGACCGCCTGAGTTCACGATGCGCTGCAGGAACGCCTGCAGCAGCAACTGCGGCCCTGCCTCCCGGTACTGGAACCGCTCGATCCAGTGCTCGGAGTGCTCGCGGAAGAACCCCTGGAAGGCGGTAAGCAGTCCGGTGAGGTTCAAGCCGCCGTCGGTACCCAGGTACCAGGCAGGGTCGTGCGGCAGGTACTCCTGCGTGGTCCAGGTGAGGTCACGCGGGATCACCTCGCGGTAGATGGGGTTGGCGATGCGTACCGGCGTATCGCGCGCCACCAGTCCCAGGTCGCGAACGTACTGCAGGTCGTCCGGGCGGATGGGTTCGGCTGCGTCGCTGCCGCTCAGCAACGGGGCGATCACCCGCTTGACGCGTTCCTCCTGCAGCTTGTCGGTGAGCTGGTCGAGATGGGTCTCGCGACGCAGGATGATCCGCTCGCGGGCGGCGTGGATCGCCTCGGCCGTGATGACCCGGCTGCGGTCACGGCCCGCTGCGTCGGCGAAGCACGCCTCCTGGGCCAGGGCGTTGACCAGCCACGGCTGGCCGGAGGTCAGCGCCCATGCCTCCTGCAACGCCGCTTCGGCGAACGGCTGTCCGGTCTCGGCGGTGTGCTGGGCGACCAGATGCCGTACTTCCGTCTCCGAGAAGTCGCCGATGTGCAGTGACGCCGCCTTGACGTTGAACGCACTGCCGCCGGTGATGACCGTGTTTTCTGCGGAGGAACGGATGCGGTAGTCACGCACGTCGCGGACGCCGCACAGGATCACGCTCTGCGGGAAGCCGTCCGGACGCTCGTCGTACCCGGCGCGCAACTGGCGCAGGACGGCGATCAGCGTGTCGCCGACGAGCGTGTCGATCTCGTCGATCAGGAGCACCGTTGGCGTGGGGTCGGCCTCCGCCCAGCGCACCAGCACTTCCTGCAGTGCCCCCTCCGGGCCGAACGTGGTCAGGACGTCGGGCCAGAGGCGCGCCAGGGACTCGTCCCCCAGGGTCCGGCGCGTCCGCGTCCCCAGCGATCCCAGGATGGCTCGCATGCCCCGCTCCACGTTCTCGCGTGCCGTCTGGCCGGACTCCACGTTCACGTACACGCAGCGGTAGGCGCCCTCGGATCCGCCGTTCAACAGGTCGCGCAGCGCCAACAGGGCGGAGGTCTTGCCGGTCTGCCGCGGCGCGTGCAGCACGAAGTAGCGCTTGTCCCGGATCAGCGTCAGGATCTCATCCAGGTTCACGCGCTGCAGCGGCGGGATGCAGTAGTGATCCGCGGCAACGACCGGACCCGTGGTGTTGAAGAAGCGCATCTCCGCCGAGTGTCGCCTGTTCACGTGCCTGCCGTCACGAAGGTCCTGAGATGAACACGGCGTTCGTTCCGTCGGACGCGCAGGACTGCGATGAGGCGGCGGGCATACGGCGACGGAACGCGAAAGGAGCCCACAGACCGGCCGGCTCAGCCACTACCTGTTTTACCAGGTATGGCCGGTCGAGGGCCTATCGGAGCATGAGCTCGGCGATCCGTTCGCCGATGGTCATGGACGTGCAGTTGGTGTTGGCCCGGACACAGTCCGGCATGATGGAAGCGTCCGCGATCCGCAGCCGGTCGACGCCGTACACGCGGCCTTCCTGGTCGACGACGCTGTCCGGGTCGCCGGCGGCTCCCATGCGGCAGGTGGACGAGACGTGGTGGCTGGTCGCCGTCGTGCGCAACAGCCAGTCGTCCAGGGCCGCGTCGCTTGCCAGCTCGGCGGGCGCGGGCTGGATGACCTCGTCCACCAGCGGCCGGAAGCTCGGGTGCCGCAGCAGGTCGATGGCGATGCGGACCCCTTCCCGCATCCGTTCCCGGTCCACGGGCTCGCCGAGCAGGTTGTAGTCCAGCTCCGGGGGATCGTCGGCGCGCGGCGACCGGAGGCGGACGCTGCCGGCGGCGGCGGCCAGGTAGAGCGCGGGCACCAGGTGGAAGCCGATCGCCTCCGACCGCGAGCGGGGGAAGTATCCCTCAGTCTTGGCCCACCCCGTCGGCAGCAGGATCATGTCGTTGCGCAGCGGCGACCCGACGGCCGTGTAGCGCAGCGCGGTCTGCAGCCGCGGCGCCGTGGCGTCGTGCCGGTAGGATTCCGGGGTGCGGGCGGTGACCGACACCTGTGGGTGGTCGCGGAGGTTGGCGCCGACCCCACGCAGGTCGCAGGCGACCGGCACCCCGACCCGGCGCAGGTGGTCGGCCGGGCCGATGCCGGAGCGCAGCAGCAGGTGCGGCGTGCCGATTGGGCCGGCGGCCACGACGATCTCGTCGCCGTACACGGTCTGCACTTCCCCCTCGCCTGCTCCCGGCCCCCGCAGCACGACCCCTGTCGCCCGTCCGCGCTCGATCAGCAGACGGTGCACCAGGCTGTCCGGCAGGATGGTCAGGTTGGTGCGGCCGCGGACCGGGTCCAGGTAGCCCATGGCGGCGCTCCAGCGGACACCCCCGATGCTGTTGAACGGCAACGCGCCGAAACCGGTCGACTGTGGTGCGTTGTGGTCCGGGCAGGCGTCGTAGCCGGCATCGCGGCAGGCGTCGAGGAACGCCTGCTGCTCCGGGCGCAGCTCCTCCGGAGGGAACCGCCGCACGGGGATCGGTCCGTCGGTGCCGTGGTACGGGTCGCGGAAGTCGTGGTCGGTCTCGACGCGGCGCAGGCTGGGCAGCAGATCGTCGAAGCTCCAGCCCGGACAGCCCGCCTCCGCCCAGCCGTCGTAGTCCTCCGGCACGCCGCGCAGGAAGATCAGCGCGTTGACGGCGCTCGAGCCGCCGACGATCCTGCCGCGCGGCACGAACATGTCCGGCTGGAGGCGCGTGGCGCGCGCCCGGTAGCCCCAGCCGAACCTCGTCTCGTACCCGAACGACAGCGCCCAGGCGTCGCGGTGGCGGCCCCAGCCGTAGCGGATCTCCTGCGGCAGGTTCCCGTCCGGAAAGTCGGGACCGGCCTCGATGAGCAGCAGCCGGCGCCGGTCGTCGCGGCTCAGCCGGGCGGCCAGCACCGACCCGGCCGCACCGGCGCCGACGATGACGGTGTCGAAGTGCGTTTCGCTGGCCCTTCGGGCGCTCATCCGGCCGGCGCCAAGTCCTCCTCGGTCAGGTGAAAGGCCTTCAGCACCGGCTGCGGTCCGCCGGTGTTGATGGTCCGGAAGTCGGCGCTGGAATAATCGGCCACGACGATGGTGCCGTCGTCGGCCTGGGTCCAGTCGCTGTATCCCGAGTCGGAGGTGTAGTCGAGCACCACCACGCGGTCGCGCTCGAACTGATCGGGAAACCCGTTCGCGCTGTCCCAGGACCAGTCGATCGAGTAGTCGTCGGGGTTGTGCACGCGCGCGCTCGCGCTGCGCCAGCGGGAAGTCAGCGAGCCTCCGGAGCCGAAGCGGACCACGCGCTGCCGCAGGTCGGGGTCGTCGCTGGCCAGGGCGACCTGTCCGTCCACCAGCAGGCGGCAGGCGTCGGGGGTGCGCTCCAGGCGGTAGCGGTGGAAGCCGCCGGTGTCCATCTCGCAGTGGCTGGCGCCGCGGCCCTCCCACGCGATCGCGTCCTCCAGGGAGCCGGTCTCGTGCCGCTTCGTGGCGAACTTCACCAGCCGCACGCAGCCGTCCTCGACGCGCACGCCGAAGCCGGCCGACAGCAGCACGGCGCCGCCGCCGCGGTCGCGGCTCAGCTCGACCTTCAGCGAAACCTCGGCCTTCGAGGTGATGGCCGGGTACAGTGAGAATTCGACCTCGTGCTGCCGGCCGCTCTCGGTGCGGCACACCATCACGCCGTCCTCCAGCAGGCAGCGATCGCGGTCCCAGAGGTAGGAGGTTGGCTGGAAGCCGAGCTCCTCGCCCGGGTCCCACATGAACGCGCAGCTCGCCGGCGTGCCCCAGCGGTGGCGGTAGGTACAGAGCAGCTTGCCCGAGCGCAGCGCGCGCACCACCGTGCGCTGCCCGTAGATCGGCGACAGCTCCGGGGTCTGCCAGGTGCGGCCGCCGTCGTGGCTGCGCACGAAGCGGCTGGGCTGGCCCAGCTTGCCGCCGGAGAAGCCGATGCGGGTCACCGCCAGCAGGTGCCCGGGCTCGACCTCCACGGTGCCGACCTCGGCGTCGCCGTGGTACGGAGCATCGGTCACCAACCCGCCGGGTGCCCAGGTGCGGCCGCCGTCGGTGGAGATGACGGCCTGGTTGCGGTAGTAGATGTCGTTCCAGGGCTCGGGCGGATCCTCCATCGCGGCGAACCGCTCGGACTCGGTCCGCGTGTACAGCAGCGTTCCGTCGGCCAGCTCGGTGATGTAGCCGGGCTCGCCGCCGACGTCGTCGATCCGCACCGGATCGCTCCAGGTGGCCCCGTCGTCGTCGCTCCAGAACAGGTAGTTGGCCATGCCGCGCGACGGCCGCTGCTGCCAGCGGGTCAGCATCGGCCAGTCGGCGCCGCTGGTGCGTTGGCCCTCGTCGCAGATGATCACCAGCCGCCCGTCGGACAGGCGGCTGAGCTGCGGAGCGACCCAGCACGCGTGGTGCTCCCAGACGTTGCGGTGGGCGATCGAGCGGTGCTCCGACCACGACCGGCCGCCGTCGCGGGATCGGGCGGCCATGATGTGCGTGTACACCGCGGTGTGCGAGTCGGACAGCCGGTAGGTGGCGACCAGGCCGTCGCCGGTGTTCTTGATGCCGGCGACCGAGTGATACCACCCGAGCGGGTTCGGGCAGGGCGGCAGATCGGCGGTCGTGGCGGTATTGTGGTCGGCGATGATGTACTTCTGCGATTCGGGAACGGTACGCATGGGGATGGTTGTAGCGAGGAGGTCCGCGGCCGGCAACCGGCCCCCGGTGCAGCGGGGCGGGGCATGATCGATCGCTTCACGGTCGGCGGCGCCGAGTTCGCCATCGCACGGGAGCTGGGCTGCAACCTGTTCTCCTGGGTGGTGGACGGCCGCGACGTGTTCCATCGGCCCGGCGGCTTCCCGGAGCGGGGGCTCCCCTACGCCGGCGGCAATCCGCTGCTGTTCCCGGCGGTGGGCAGGACCTGGGACCGTTCGGTCGAGCCGCCGGCGGCTGACGGCTACCGGCTCGCCGGTCATGAGGCGCCGCTGTCGATGCCCATTCACGGGTTCCTGGACCGCTGCCGGATCGGCCCGCCGCAGGTCGACCGGTCGGCGGAGTACATCACCCTGATCTATGCCGTCGAGGTCACCGATGCGTTGACGCGGGCGAGCTATCCGTGGCCGGTCGCGCTGCGCCTGGAGCTGTCCCTGACCGCCCGCCGCGTGGAGATCGAGCTGTGCGTGCGCAACCTGAGCGACACTCCCGCGCCCTACGCGTTCGGCGCGCACCCGTACTTGGCGATCTCCGACCCCGGCCGCGACGGGGTGTCGCTCACCCTCCCCGCCTCCCGGGCCGTCGAGCTGGACCCCGAGTTGCTGGTGCCTTCGGGGAGCACGCACGCGCTGGCCGAAGCGTTCCGCCTCGACCCGGAGGCGAGCTACGACAACGTGTTCACCGACCTGAGCGGCACCGACGCGGTGCTCACCGATCGCGGCGCCGGCCGGCGCATCGCGGTCGGCTACGACGGAGCGATCACGCAGTTCGTGATCTACTCACCGCGGGCGGCGCCGTTCGTCTGCGTGGAGCCCTGGACCGCCGGACTGGACGGCTTTTCCCGCTTGGCCGACCCAGCCTGGCGCGACGCGCCGCCCCTCCCCCTGCTGGCCGCGAGCGCCGAAGCGCGAGTCACCGTGAGCATCTCCGTCAGCCAGTGATAGTCCCGTTCGAATCCTCTTCGATCGCGTCGAGCACGCAGCGGTTCTCATCTGCAAGGTCGGACAAGACGCCGAATCCCGCCATCCACGGCGGCTCGTCCTCCGAACCGCCCGCACGCTTGGCGCAGCGGCGAAGCTTCTCCTCCAGCGCTTCGGTGAACCGTTGCCTGAGAGTCACGCCACGGCCGGAAGCAACGACCGGCGCCGCTCGGAGCGCCTTGTCGGGGAGATCGATGGTCGTCTTCATGTAGGTTCCCGTGACATGTCTTGGGGAGTGCTCAACATACGGATGATGTGGTTGGCCAGATGCTCCGAGATCTCGCGATGTCGTGGCACCGGCTGAGGAACGCCGGTCTGCGGATTGCGGTACCAATCGTGCTTGGCGCCATGTCTCACGAGCACGCAGCCCTCGGCTTCGATCTTGCGAATCAGATCGCGCCGTTTCACGACACGACGAGTTCCTCCACCTTGCGAATACCTGACACGACGCCGGTGCTCAAGTCGTGATGGAGATCCCGCAGGTGCTCCTTGAGGTCGGCCAAGGTCTCACCCTGAGTCCAGTAGTCGGGATAGTCTTGAAGGTAGCCGATCCATACGCCGTCTTCGTGCCAATACACGAACTTCACTGTTTTCATCGTCATGTCCTCAGAATCGTGCGGTGGGCAACCCTCCGGGATGCCGGATGGCTCCATAGTCGTCGGTATGCGCTATCTCCTTGCGCCTAAGGCATAAATGTTCCGCCGTGCGCTGTCAATCGCCAGCGCATCACCATGCACGCCAAGTGCGGGCAGCCGTTGCGAATCCGCACGGCTTCGGGGACGGCGTCAGCCGTTCCATCAGCGAATGCTGAGCACGCGGGCGGGGTTGGCGCGGACCATCGCGTCGACGTCGGCTTGGCTGACGCCGGCTGCGCGCAGGCCGGGGATGACGCTCGCGAACAGGTAGTCGAAGCCGCGCCCGCCGAACCGATGAAGCTGGGAGCGGCGGCAGGTGTCGGTGGAGACCAGCAACCGGCCGGCGTGGCCGGCAGCGCAGAGCGTTGCGATCCGCCGGGCACGGAGATCGTCGGGTGCCAGCTCCTCCCAGCCGAACATGTCGAACTCCAGATACACCCCGAGTGCCAACAGAGCGTCGTAGTAGTCCAGGTCCAGCGCATCGTCGTCGTGCAGGTGTGCGTCGCAGTGGCCGATGATCACCCGCTCCGGATCGGCGCCGGAATCGATGAGCAACCGTGCCTGGGCGACCCCTCCCCGACCCAGGCTGGCATGGGTGGTGACCGCCAATCCGGTGCGCCGCTGCGCGTGCGCCGTACCAGCGAACAGGTCGCGCTCCGACGCGTAAAGCGCGTAGCGCCGCCAGTCGGCGTGGCCGGACTCGTTGTGGCTGGCGATCTCGCCGATCAGGCCGCACCCTTCGACACCCCGCTCCAGGTAGTCGGCGACCACGCGGACCGGACGGCCGCCCACCGCGTCGGGCTGCGTCCAGGTGTCGTAGAGCCCGAGCGCGGAGACGACCGGCACCCCGGATAGCTCGCTGACTGCTCGCAGGGCCGCCAGGTCGCGCCCCAGTCCCAGCGGCGTGACGTCGCAGATCGCCCCTCCGCCGGCCTCGCGGAAGCGCCGGCACTCGGCGGCGGCCAGCTCGACGTCCAGACAGGTGTTGTCGGCCCGGCCGGAGTGGATGCTGACGCGGTGGATCAGGTGCTCGTGGGGCAGCACCACGCCGAGGGAGCCGGCGTCCAGAGCGCCGGTGACGGTCCGGACTTCCTTCTCACTCATCGAAGCGGAAGCGGACCGCGCGGATGTGCGTCACGCCGTCGAGGGTCGCGTAGTGGATCAGCAGCACGGTGCCGTCGTCGAGCAGCGTCAGGTCCGGCGTGCCGAACGTGAACCCGCCGAGCGCGGCCCAGATCCCGGCGCCATGGCGATCGCTGGACGCACCCACCGGCTCCGCCAGCGTGCGTCCGGCGGCGGCATCCCACATCCGTACCGAGGCGTCCTGATCCCAGGTATCGCCTCCGTCACGGGAGACGTGGATGAGGATGCCTTCGGGCGCAACGCGCCGGTTGCTGGCCGCCAGCACCGATCCGCCGGGCAGCTCAAGCGGAGCGGTCACCTGCCCGTGCAGTCCGGTAGGCAGCGGCTCGCTCCAGGTGCGCCCGCCGTCCTCCGAGTGGCAGCGATGCACGTCGATCGTCGTCTCGTCGGAAGCCCGGAACGTCCACAACAGCAGCAGGATGCGTCCGTCGTCGAGCTGCGCGCAGTGCCCGTCGCACAAAGCGAGCGCTCCGCTGTCGTCGGACGCGCAGCGGACGAACCCGCCAAAGCTCCGTCCGTCGTCGTCCGAGAACACCATGCCGGTCGCAGGCACGCCCGGCGCCGGGCCCGGGATCTCCAGCGGCATGCAGATGGTGCCGTCCGGCCGCTGGAACGGCTTGGTGGTCGGGCAGGAACCGGGCGGCGCGGCGTCCAGCACCTCGGGCGCCGTCCAGTTGGCGCCCCCGTCCTCGCTGCGCGTGAGCAGCGTGCGGACAGGCAGATCGCGCGCCTCGTCCGCGAACATGTAGGTCCCCTCGCTCAAGCCCTCGACCACGCCGAAGTTGGCCAGCAACGCGCCGCTGGTCGTGTGCAGCAGACCGGCCATCGACGGCACCCGCGCCGGGCCGTCCGCCGCGGGCGAACCGGCCACGCGGCCGCCCCGGTCCAGCACCACGACCGGGTCGCTCCAGGTCGCGCCGCGGTCGGCGGAGCGCTGCAGCAGGAAGCGGCCGTCGGCACCGTGCTTGTCCACGCCCTGCCGGTAGAACGCCAACACCGTGCCGTCGGCCAACCGCGTCGCGACCGGAAACGCGCACACGGACGTCCGGTCGCCGTCCGCCAGGTTGGGGGACACCGCGGCGTCGCCCAGGACGGTCAGCCTCACGGGCGCCGCACGGTGTCGGATGCCGCGCTCGGCGCGACGGTGATCACGATCAGTTCGGGGCCTCGTCGGCGGAGGGACCGTAGAGCGAAGGGACCGCGATGTCGTTGAGCCGCAGGTATACGCCGAGCTGCGCACGGTGGTGGATCAGATGGTTGAACACGAAGATGCGCAGCACCGCCGCCTTGGGCATGGTCATGAGGGTGACGCCGTTCCGCAGCAGCGACCAGGGCCGCATCAGGTCGGCGTCGCCGGCGCCGGCAATGGCGGCCCGAGCGGCCGCGGCATTGCGGTCGAAGGTGTCCACCAGCGCGGCGCTGTCGGTCGGCGGCGGAGGCTGGTCGAGCGGCTTGCCGCCGGGCAGAAGGTCCAGATCATCCTGCCCGATGGTCAGCACCGCCCACGTGGGCAGGTTGGCCAGGTGTCCCGCGAGCCATCCCATGGAGCCTGACGCCGGATGCGGCTTCCAATCGAGCTTGTCGGACGGCACCCGCTCCAGCGTCGTGCGGGCCCCCGCAACCTCATGGTCGAACTCAGGTAACATGCCCTCACTGATCGACATGCTCGACAGGGTATTATGCGACAAGGTGTCGAGCACGTCGCCGAGCTCCGGCGGCTCGGTGCGCCCCTTGAAGGGGGCCAGACGCTCGTAGATCTCCGCGGCGGCGGCGTGGAAGCCGCCGGGCAGGCCGGATTCCGCGAAGGTCGCCGCGATCTCGTGCATCTCGCCCACGAACCGCCACGCCTTGAGGGCGCTGTCGGTAGCGCGCTTGTGCGCGGATGCGGTCAGGCTCTCTCCCCACTGGCGTTCCAGAGCGTCCCGCACCCCTTCCTGCTCGGCAAGCGCCAGGATCGCGGCGAACAGCGCGGAGGTGCCCTTGGTGTTGGCCGCGTAGCACATCTTCAGCGCGGAAGCGGCGCCGATGCGCTCGGAGAGCACTACCACGTGCAGCGCTTCGGCCGGGAAGCAGGCGGCCACCCGGTCAGCGGCCGCGCCCGACAGGTAGAGCCACGTACGCGGCGGGACGCCGGCCGGGGGACCGCCGACGATGCCGCCGTCGACGTAGGTCGCGCCGGCGCCGGCGATCGTCGTCTCGACGGCACGGGTGCGGCCGGGCGAGATGGCGTTGCAGTCGGCGTAGATACCGGTGAACCCCAGGGCGGCTACCTGCCCGGCGACCTCGGACGCCGCGTGCGGGGGACAGATCGACAGGATCACCTCCGCCTGCGCGACGAGCGCTTCCAGGGTGCCGGCGTCTTCCATCCCGGCCTCCGCCGCGCGCTCGCGTGACTCCGGCGATCGATCCGCGGAGACCCATAGGACCCGGTGCCCGGCTTCCACCAGGGCGCGGCCCACTGCGGAGCCCATCTGGCCCGGATGCAGCAACCCGATTCGCGTGTGTGCCATGAACGGAATCGTACCCCACACGGCCGCGGGATGGTGGGCCCTGGTTCGTCAGCGCTATAGTGCGCCGGTCCTATTTCGTGCCCGGCGTTGCCAGGGGCCGCCGGGCTCAGGGAGAGCTCAATGATCCAGCACCTGTTGTTCGTCTACGGCAAGAACCTCAACCGAGCCGAGCTGCTCGTCGACGACCTCACGGACGAGCAGATGGTCGCTCAGCCGTCGGGAGTCATCAATCACCCGGCGTGGACGCTGGGCCATCTGGGCGTCACCTCCGACGCGCTGGCCGGCATGCTTGGACTCCCGTCTACTTTTCCGGACACGTGGAAGGAGGCGTGCCGCATGGGGTCGATCCCCAGCGGGAACGCCGCCGACTTTCCCGGCAAGGTGGAGCTCCTCGAACAGCTCCGTGCGCAGCACGAGCGCGTGTCCGAAGCGATGGCGGCGGTCGATGCCGAACGCCTGCAGCAGCCGACCCCGCCCCGTCTTCGCGAGCGTTTCCCCACCGTTGGGGACTTCGCCGTCGCGCTGATGACCATGCACGAAGGGCACCATCTGGGCCAGGTGGCGGCGTGGCGCCGCGCGATGGGGTTGGGATCGGCGTACGGTTGAGTTGGAGCAGGGATTGCCCTGCGCCAGCGCCCCGTGGCCCGTAGCGGCGCCCTCAACCGGCAAGGGAGGTAGCCGGCGGCTCGGTAGCCGGGCACGGCGCAGTTGATATACTGTCGGCTTGGCGAGCCTGTTCGGCCGATTCTTCCGTTACCTGCGCCCCTACCGACCGCTCATGGCGGGGGCGTACGCCGCGATGACCGCGCACACCGCCGCCCTGCTCGTCATCCCGGTGTTCGTCCGCTGGATCGTCGACCACGGGATCATCGCCGGCGACCGGTCGGTGCTGATTCGCTCGGTCATCGCGCTGGTCGCCCTGGCGGGCGCGCGTGCGGTGTTCGGATTCCTGCAGGGCCAACTGGCCGAGATGGCCGCCCAGCGGCTCGCCTACGACCTGCGCAACGAGCTGTTCCTCAGGCTCGGTGTGGTGGACATCGCCTTCATCGAGCGGATGGAGACCGGTCAGGTCCTGCAGCGCGCGATCCAGGATGTGGAGCGCCTCCGGTTCGTGGTCAGCAAGGCGCTGCTGCGCGTCCTCGACGCGGCGGTGCTGTTCGCGGGGACGCTGGCGTTCATGGTCGCGATGAATCCGGTGCTCGGCGCCGCGTCGCTGATCCCCGTGCCGTTCCTGGCGATACAGGCGTTCATATTCGGCAAGCAGCAGCGGCCGCTGGCGTCCCGGCTGCAGCAGCAGCTCGGCGTGATGACGTCGGCGTTGGAGCAGAACCTGCAGGGCGCACGGCTGGTCAAGGCGTTCGCGCAGGAGCAGCGGGAGACGGTGCGGTTCCAGCGGCAGGTCGACCGCTGGTTCGTGATCTCGGTGCTCAACACGAAGCTGAAGGCCATACACACGCCGCTCCTGTCGCTGATCGCCAACCTGGGCCTGGTGGTGGTCGTGGGCATCGGCGGCCTGATGGTCGTGCGCGGCGAGAGCCTGGGAGTGCTGGTGGCGTTCACAACCTACCTCACGCAGCTCTTCTCGCCGGTGCGCCGGGTCGGGGCCATGCTGCCGATGATGGTGCAGGGGCTGGCGTCCGCCGAGCGCGTCGCGGAGATCCTGGACGCCCCGGACGCCATCCCGGAGGCCCCGGACGCCCGGCCGCTGCCGCGCGGCCGGGGCGGAGTCCGGTTCCGGGACGTGAGCTTCTCGTTCGGCGGGGAGGATGGGACCGAGGCGCTCTCCGACATCGACCTGACCATCCCCGCCGGGAGCAGGCTGGCGGTGCTCGGCGCCACCGGTTCGGGAAAGACGACCCTGATCTCGCTGCTGCTGCGCCTGCACGACCCGACCCGCGGCGTGATCGAGATCGACGACATCGACATCCGCGGGGTGGCGATGGCGTCGCTGCGCGCCCAGATCGGCGTCGTGCTGCAGGACACGGTGCTGTTCGCGGCCACCATCGGCGAGAACATCGCCTTCGGCCGGCCCGACGCCTCGCCGGCGGAGATCGAGGCGGCGGCGGAAGCGGCGCAGATCCGCACCTTCATCGAGGGACTGCCCGAGCGCTACGACACGCCGGTGGGCGAGCGCGGCGTCACCCTGTCCGGGGGGCAGAAGCAGCGCATCGCCATCGCCCGCGCGCTGCTGACCGATCCGCGCATCCTCATCCTCGACGACGCCACCTCCAGCGTCGACGCCCGCACCGAGGGCCGGATCCTGTCGGCGCTGCGCGACTCCGCCGGCGCTCGCACCATGATCGTCATCGCGCAGCGTGCCAGCACCTGCAAGGACGCGGACGCGGTGGTGGTGCTGGAGGAAGGCCGTATCGCCGCCCACGGCACCCATGAGGAATTGCTGGCCGGCTCGCCGCTCTATGCCGCCATCTTCGCCTCCGCCGGAACCGCAGCACCTCCTCCCGCCCCAACCGGGGGTGACGGCGATGGCCACCTGGCACCGGCGGCCGATCATGCATTGAGGAAAGCGCCCCGATGAGCACCTTCTCGACCGGCACCGGCCCCATGGGCGGCGGACCCAGATCCACGCTGGCCGCACTCGCCGCCGGCGGCGAGGGACGGGCGATCGATCCACACGTCATCCGCCGCCTGACGGTCTACCTGCGCCCGTATCGCAGGCACATGGCCGCCGCCTCGCTTGCCATGCTGGTGGTCACCGCGCTCAGCCTGGCGGCGCCGTGGCTGATCCGGCTCGCCATCGACGACGCGATCGCCTCCCGAGACCTGCGGAGCCTGGCGCTGATCTCCGGCCTCCTGGTCCTGACGTTCCTGGGCACCTATGCCGCGCACGCGCTGCAGACCTACCTGCTGTCGTGGGTCGGCCAGAGGATGTTGGCCACGATGCGGGCGCAGCTCTTCCGCCACCTGCAGCGGCTGTCGCTGCGCTATCACACCGAGCACCCGGTCGGCGTCACCATCTCGCGGGTGATCAACGACGTCGCCACCATCAACGAGGTGCTGTCGCAGGGGCTGGTGCAGATCATCGGCGATTCCCTGGTCCTGATCGGCATCGTCGTGGCGATGCTGATCATGAACACGGAGCTGGCGCTGACGACCTTCGCGGTGGTGCCGGTGATGGTGGTCGCCACGCTGATCTTCTCCCGCCTGGCGCGGCGCGCGTTCCGCGCCACGCGGACCGCGATCGCCACGATGGTCGGCAACCTGGCCGAGGCGATCGGCGGGATGCGCGTGATCCGGGCGTTCGCGCAGATGCCGGCGGCCGCCGAACGGTTCGAGCGACGCAATCGTGACGCGCGCGATGCGCAGCTTCGGGCGTTCTCCCTGTCCATCGCCTTCACGCCGTCGGTGGAGTTCCTGGGGCTGCTGGCGATGGCGGCGGTGTTGCTCTTCGGCGGCCTTGCGCACGGCCGGGACGCGGTCTCGATCGGCGTGATCGTCGCCTTCCTGGCCTACGTCAGCCGCTTCTTCCAGCCGATTCAGGATCTCAGCCAGCTCTACGCCTCTATGCAGTCGGCGATGGCCGGCGGCGAGAAGGTGCTGGAGCTGCTGGACACGGAGCCGCGTATCGTCGACGCACCCGACGCCCCGCCGATGCGGCGGATCGAGGGCCGCATCGAGCTGCGCGGCGTCTCCTTCGCCTACGAGCCCGATCAGCCCGTGTTGCAGGACGTCGACCTGACCATCGAGGCGGGCCAGACCGTGGCGCTGATCGGCGAGACCGGCGCCGGCAAGACCACCATCGCCAACCTGATCGCCCGCTTCTACGACGTCACCGACGGTCAGGTGCTGGTCGACGGCGTCGACGTCCGGTCGGTGCAGCAGCGCACGCTGCGCGCGCAGATGGCGCTGGTCTCGCAGGATCCGTTCCTGTTTCCCGGCACGATCGCAGACAACGTCCGCTTCGGCGCTCCGGCGGCCTCCGACGAAGCGGTCGTCGAAGCCGCCCAGGCGGTCGGCCTGCACCGCTTCGTGGAGCGGCTGCCGGACGGCTACGACACCGAGATCCTGGAGTTCGGCACCAATATCTCGGTGGGTCAGCGCCAGCTCATCGCCATCGCCCGCGCGCTGCTGCCCGACCCGCGCCTGATCGTCCTGGACGAGGCGACCTCCAGCGTGGACGTGGTGACCGAGTCGGTGATCCAGGCCGCGCTGCGGCGGCTCCTGCAGGGCCGCACGGCCATCATCATCGCCCACCGGCTGAGCACGGTGCGCGCCGCCGATTGCCTGTTCGTGATCAAGGACCACGGGATCGCCGAGCGCGGCACGCACGACGAGCTGACGGCCGCAGACGGCGTGTACGCCGATCTCTACCGGCGACAGAACGGATCCGAGCTGCCCGCCGGCTGAAGTCCCCGAGGCTACTCCTGGCGAGCCCTGCTCTCCTGGCGAGCACCGGCCCCGGACACGGCGCCGATCACGAACACCAGCACGCCTCCCATCAACACCGCGCCGATCGGAATGGCGATCGCCGCCAGGCTGACCCGCGAGTAGGAAAGCGCCCAAGCCAGGTACGCCAGGGCGATGCCCGCCGCCACCATGATGCCGCCGACCCGCATCAGGATCAGCGGCACGCGGGGGACGTCGCTCACGCCGGCAGCACCAGCAGGCTGCGGCTCGGCACCGGCAGCCGTTGCGCGCCGTCCAGGCCGTCCAGCTCGATCAGGAACGCGGCGCCCGCGATACTGGCGCCGGCGCGCTCGATCAGCCGGCACGCGGCCGTGGCGGTGCCGCCCGTGGCCAGCACGTCATCGACCAGCAGGACGCGCTGACCCGGGCCGCAGGCGTCCGCGTGCATCTCCAGCGAGTCGGTGCCGTACTCCAGGTCGTAGTCCTGCCGCAGCGTCTCCCGCGGCAGCTTGTCCGGCTTTCGCACCGGGATCAGCCCGACGCCCAGCTCCCGCGCCACCAGCGGGCCGAGCATGAAGCCGCGCGCCTCCACGCACGCGACCGCGTCGATGCGGTGGTCGTCCGCATCAGCCGCGAACGCGGCCGCCATCCACGAAGCGACGCGAAGCGGCAGGTTGATCCCTCCGAACACCGGCGTGATGTCCCGGAACGTGATCCCCGCCTGCGGAAAGTCCGGCACGTCGCGGATCACCTCACGGACCGCTTGCGTCAGCGCACCATCGTCGCCTGTCATTCAGTCTGCCTCGTCATGAACTATTTGCAGGTTATCTAAGAAAATGCCTTTCGTCAACCGGTCGCGACTAGCGCGTCAGCGTCTGTCATGGAACGTGGTAGACTCTCGACGATGTCACGTCGGTCAAATATGGACCGGATCACGGTCCGCAACTATCGCTGCTTCGGGGAGAAGCAGACGGCTCGCCTCGCGCCGCTCACCCTGCTTGTCGGAGAGAACAGCACTGGCAAGACCTCCTTCCTCGCGTTGGTCCGGGCACTTTGGGACGTCGCTGTGAGAGAAGTCATACCGAACTTCAAGGAGCATCCTTACGATCTCGGCACCTATCATGAGGTCGCACATGACCGTCGCCCAACGGGCAGCGTCGCCGATTCGTTCGAAGCTGGTTTCTCGTATGAACCGGGAATCATGGTCCATCCATATGATGCTTCGAACAACAGATTGTTCTTTGACGTCACGTTCGCCGAGCACGAAGGCGCACCGTTTCCAATAGCACGTCGCGTTGGCCATGGGAACGCCTGGGTAAGCCTGAACCAGGAGGCAAGCCGAGCTCCTGTGGCCACCTTCGGCGCATCAGATGAGAGTTGGCCACTGCCCGACCGCTTCGCGTACGTCGACAGGGGCGAAGAAATCGAGTCGATCAAGTCCATGCACTGGCAGGTAGAGCTGATGTGTGCGGAGTCTGGCAATGGCGATCCGCAGACGAGTGTCAGCAATTGGCTTGAAGTCGACAGGGTGCTTACCTACCTGCTCAACATGGGAACACGGCGGCCCTTCGCCAGCGCACCCGTTCGTTCCAGCCCGCGCAGAACATACGATCCTTCGAGGCCGGCACGCGACCCTGAAGGCGAGTATGCTCCCGTCTACCTGGACCACGTATCACGCCGAGACGAAGAGGACTGGCGGCGACTGCAGCGTCGTCTGGAGGCGTTCGGTCGCGAGTCGGGGCTCTTTGACCAGATAACCGTGAAGTCTCTGGGGCAGGATGGTGGATCGCCGTTTCAAGTGCATGTCACCAAACTTGGCCGGAGCGAGACCTGCACGGGACCGGAGAGAAACCTGGTGGACGTCGGCTACGGAGTGAGCCAGGCACTGCCTATCCTTACCGAGTTGCTGCGTGCAGATCCGCCGGACATGTGTCTCCTGCAGCAACCCGAGGTCCATCTGCATCCCAGCGCGCAGGCGGCACTCGGAACGTTGTTTTGCTCGATCGCTGCGACCTCCACGCAATTGATGGTAGAGACGCACAGTGACCATTTGCTCGATCGGGTGCGCATGGACGTGCGCGACGGGAAGACCGATCTTCGGAGTAGGAATGAACATTGCTGATCACCCCCTCCACAGATCCCGGCGTGCGGGACTACCGCACCGGGCTCCTACCTCGGGTATGACGCCAAGCCGCCGTAAGGGATAGGGATGGTACACGTGGGCCGCAGGGAGCCAGCAAGCGACAAGGCGCTGCATGCGCTCCCAGGTGAGTCGGGTTTTCTGACTGCGGCGCCGCAGCGAGCGGTACCACAGCCATGCCACCCGATAGCGGAACAGGGCCAGCGCCGGCGAGTTCATGGGCACTCCGTAGTAACGCAGATGCCCGCCCACCACCGAGCGCAGCCACCGTCCCACCTCCGGAACCGGATCGTGCAGGCGGCCCCGAAGCTCGGCTTTCACCTGCCCCAGTTTCGCCTGCAACCGCTCACCCATCGTCTGCCTGAGCACCGTGAACCGTCCGTTGCTTCTCTTCGTCCCGCAGATATGCGTGAACCCGAGAAAGTCGAACGTTTCCGGCTTGCCCTGCCCTCCTCGCCTGCGGTTCTCGGCCGCAAACGGCCCGAACTCGATCAGGCGCGTCTTGACCGGGTGCACCTCCAAGGCAAACGAGCTGAACCGTTCGGCCAGCTCCGCCCGGAACCGCTCGGCATCCGACCGGTGTTGGAATCCAGCGACGATGTCGTCTGCGTAGCGCACGACGACCACGTCGCCGCGCGCCTGCGTCCGCCGCCACTGCTGGACCCACAGGTCGAACGCGTAGTGCAGGTAGACGTTCGCCAGCAACGGCGATGCGCTGCCTCCTTGCGGCGTCCCCTGCTCACTGCGCGTCCGCGTCCCGTCCTGCAGCACGCCGGCGTTCAGCCACTTCTGGATGAGCCGCACGACGCGCCGGTCCCCGATTCGGTGCTCGACGAACTTCACCAGCCACCCGTGGTCGATGGCATCGAAGAATCCACGGATGTCCACGTCGAGCACCCAGTTCACCTTTCTGGTCAGCAGGCCCGTGTACACGGCGTCCAGCGCATCGTGTGCGCTGCGTCCCGGTCGAAACCCGTAGCTGAACCCGAGAAAGTCGGTCTCGTAGATCGCGTTCAACACCTCCGTAGTCGCACGCTGGACGATCTTGTCCTCCAGCGCCGTCACGCCGAGCGGCCGTTGCCGCCCGTCGCCCTTCGGTATGAACACCCTGAGCACCGCCTTCGCTCGGTACGCTCCCCGCTGCAAGCGGGCCGACAGGTCACCGAGGTTGGCCTCCAGCTCCCTGCCGTACTGCTGCCACGTCACCCGATCCACTCCGGGTGCGGCGTCCCGCTTGAGGCTGAAGTACGCCTCCCGGAGCCTCGTCGGTTCGTAGACGTGGTGCAGCAGCGCGGTGAACCGCAGCGTCCTATCCTGTCGCGCTGCTTGACGTATCCGCGCAAGCGCACTGGGCGCGCCGTCCCGGCGCTGTGTCCGGGGCGCGTTTTGCTGGCGCGGATTCCCCTTGGTCAGGCCCCTTCCCTCCACCCGCTCCGCGGTTGGGGCAACGGCGTCCGACGCGACCGTAGGCGTCCCCTTGGCTGTCTCCGGCGTTTCCACCTTCGTGCCCGTGTAGGGTCCGCCATAGCCACGCTGTCCACCGCCCCCGTCCTTGTTCGCGGGCTTCGCTGGTACTATGGACCTGTCCGACTTCCCATCCCCGTACATCATCGGGGTGTGTCCTTGGACTTTCCGACACGTCCTGCGGCGCCATCCGCCACAGGAGAGGATGGGATCTCCCGGTTCCCGTGCGAGGTGTTTCCGCACGTGCTCGGGGTCTCGGACCGCGCAGGGTCCCGTGACGCCTCGCGCTGGCGGCGTCCCGGGTGTTGCCTTCCGCCTCCTCCAACGGCGTCGGCACCCCGAAGTGACTCTCTTTCGCGGCTCAATACCCAGCCCGCGCGTACCCCTGTCAACGCTTCGTTTCGCCCTCGCGGGCTGCCACGCATGACTCGGGGCCGTCGTGGGTCGCTAACCCTTCGTACGTATGACTCTTTCATTCACTACACCTCGCCGGTTTTGACCGGCGCACTGAAGGCCGAGGATGTTTCGGTCCTGTTTTTCGAGCCCGGAGAGCTCGACGTGACGATCCACTCGCTGCGACTGGACCCGGAAGGCAACGTCCTCGACGCTCCACCGACCTACCGGCAGTTCTTCATGGATGAAATGGAACGGTCCATCGGGCTCTGATGTGTGCCATCATCGAAGCGATCTCAGCGGGACGCGCGAGGCGAATCAGGGATTCAGTCGTCGATGCGGAAACCGAGGCGATCCGGCCGGGACAGAGTTGCCGGTCCGACGACCACCACATCCTCGCCTTGGCGAGAGTCAGCGGCGCTCGCCTGTTGTTCACCAACGACCAAAACCTTGAGCAGGACTTCAAGGACCGGGCGCTGGTCTGCGATCCTCGTGGCAAGATCTACAAGGCCCCCGATCATCGCCATCTCCTCGATCAGCGAGATCTATGTCCACTGCGGTCGCATGATGTGGACGGACGGGCATGAAGGAGCCGGTACAACGGGTATTCACTCCCGGTACGGGGGTCGCCCCGCCGGCACTGACCGGGCGCGAGCGGGAACAGACCGTGCTCAGGCAGTGCTTGGAGGACCTTCTCGGCGGCAAGGCTCCGCCGCACGACGTGGCCATGATGGGGCCGCGCGGCAATGGAAAGACCGTGCTGCTCAACTGGTTCGAGGGCGCCTGCCGCAAAACGGGCCGCATACACATCGTGCGGCTTTCGCCAAGCCGAATACGGACCCGGCAGGACTTGGACCACTTGCTGCTGCCGGTGTCCGTCATCAACAGGATCCTGCCCAGGAAACTCGGCGTCACCGGCGTCGGCCAGGCCGAGTGGGCTGCGCCAGATCCTCCATCTCAGGATCTGACGGCGCGGCTGAGCGCCCGCTGCCGGAGAAGGCCGATTGTCGTGCTCGTCGACGAAGCCCACACGCTCGACCGTGACGTCGGTCAACTGCTGCTGAACGTCAGCCAGGAGGTGCGCGCCAACGCACCGTTCCTGCTGGTTCTGGCGGGAACGCCGGGCCTGCCGGCGCATCTCAGTACCATGAACGCGTCGTTCTGGAGCCGACTGGACGAAGGACGGATGGGCATCGGACTCCTGAGCGACGCCGCCGCCCGCGATGCACTGGTCAAGCCGCTGACGGCTCACGGCGTCCGCATCGACCGCGACGCCCTCGACGCGGCGGTCGCGGACAGCCAGCGCTATCCGTATTTCATCCAGGTTTGGGGCCGCGCCCTGTGGCAACAGCGCCTAGCCGCTGGAGCGACCCGGCTGACGGCCACTCACGTTGATGCCGCGCGAGCTGATGTCGCCGCGCGCGTCACCGACTACTACCAGGACCGTTATCGGGAACTGGAGAACGCAGACCTGCTGGGAGCTGCGGTGGCGACCGCGCTGCTGTTTCGGGACGCAGCCACCGCGTCCGACCAAGCTATCGACGCCGCCCTCGCCACCACCGGGGCCGACTCCCCTACCCGTCTTGCGGCGCGCGAGG
Source organism: Spirochaetia bacterium (assembly GCA_965208175.1). GTDB lineage: Bacteria > Spirochaetota > Spirochaetia > SZUA-6 > Bin103 > CATQHW01. The sequence goes on from CBDBOG010000004.1 coordinate 2,013,974, forward strand.
AGCTGAACCGGCTCGGCTACATCTGGAGCCCCCCGGGCCAACTGCCACCAGTCGTGTGGCTCGCCGGCGTTCCGTCTCTGATGACGCACATTCTCGAACGTATGCCGTTGTCCGGCGATGGAGACGGCGCATGCCCACGTTGACCGACTTGTCGGTCGATTAGTATCAGTGTGAGGTTCTCAGTCCCTCCAGGATACCTCCGCACACAGTGTAGGAGTTGGCGGCAGCGCGGCGCAGGAAGGCGCCGAAATCGGCCGGTGCGGCGGCGTCGGCCTTGTCGGAGACGGAGCGGATAATCACGAACGGCACGCGGTTGACGGTCGCGACCAGCGCGATCGCCGCGCCTTCCATCTCCACGACGGAGCCTTCGAGCCCGCTCAGCCGTTCGCGCAGCGCGGCATCGGGATCGCTGACGAACTGGTCGCCGGTCAGGATGCGGCCGGCGACCACCCGCTGGCCGGTCAGCGGCGTGGCGAGCGCCAGATCCACGAGCCGCGGGTCGGCCCGCAGGATGCGGTAGTCGGTATAGGGCACCTGGCCGAGCTGGAACCCCAGTGCGGTCGCGTCCAGGTCGTGCTGGACGCAGTCGCGGCTGACCACCACGTCTCCGAGGTCCAGGCCGTCGCGCACGCTGCCGGCGATGCCGGTGACGATCAGGCAGTCCGGCCGAACCCGTTCGATCGCCCGCTGCGCGACCATGGCCGCGAACACCTTGCCGACTCCGGTGCGCATCAGCACGGCGTCGACGGCGCCGACCCGGAAGCGAAACGCCGGGAACGGCGTCCCCTGCTCCACGGGCTCCAGCTCGTGCGCCCCGCGGAACGCCGCGATCTCTTCATCCAGTGCCGCCAGCACCGCGACCATGGGCATGCCGAAGGCTGTATGCGCTATTGGTGCCGTGGGTGGCGCAACGCGTCCCCGGCGGATCGGAGGCGCTCGACGAACGCGGCATGCTCCGGGCTTCCCACACCGTTCTGCAGCTCCGCCAACACCCGCGTGAGGTCTCCCTGCAGCAGCGCGTCGACCGCCAGGCGGAGGCCGGGAAACACGCGGCTTTCGAGTATACTGGCCGCGTCCGTGGTCAGCGGCCGGTACTCGTCATCGGTCAGCACGAACCAGTCGAGCTGCCGCTCCAGCACCCGCCACACCACGTACTCCTGCACGCCGTTGCGACGGTAGGCGCGCAGCTTGTCGTGCAGATCGATCGTCGCGCTGCTGGCCGCGATCTCGACGATCAGCTCCGGCGCGCCCTCCACGTAGTCGTCAGCGCTCAGCCGCGACCGGCCTCCCGCCTCCGGGTCGATGCTCAGCATCGCGTCGGGCTGCACGTCGTTGTCGAGATCGAGCCGGACGGTGACATTGTCGTCCGTCCACACACCCGGCGTGGCGGCGCCATAGGTCCCCAGCCACAAAAGAACCGTTGCGTGCGGTCGTGAGTGACCGACGGCGCGTACCGGTGACGGCATGTGGACCACCCCCTCGATCAATTCCGCCTTCTTGAGGTCCGGCCGAGCGGCGTAGCGCCGCTCGAACTCCCGGCGCGTGAGCCGGTCGCCGTTCTCCAGCGGCAGCGTTCCCGCAGGACGATCTCGCGTTGCCAGACCAGTGTGCACGGCCACCGCCGTCACTATGCCACAGGCGTTCGGCATGGTCGAACGGAGAGTCCAGGATTCCAGTCCTGGGAGCAGCGTCCCGGACCACCGGCGATCCGGTGTACCTTTCGCCCATGCCCAAGTCCATGGTCATCAGCCCGGAGGAGGTTCGCCGGCCCGGCAGCCTCGAAATCGATCCGATCCCGTTGAACCGGTACCAGCCCGACATCGCCACAGAGCGCGAGCGCTGGGGCGACGCGGCGCTGGTCGGCGCCTATCGCGACATGATGCTCATCCGCCAGTTCGAGCGCATGCTCGACAGCGTCAAGACGACGGGCGGCTACGCCGGCGTCGACTACGTGCACGAGGGCCCCTCGCACCTGTCGATCGGACAGGAAGCCGCCGTGGTCGGACTCTGCCTGCCGCTGGCCCGCGAGGACTTGATCTTCGGCTCGCACCGCAGCCACGCGGAGATCCTGGCCAAGTGCCTGCAGGCTATCCGTCACGCCGACGGCGCCTGTCTGCAACGCATCATGGAGGAGTACCTGGACGGCGACATCCTGCGCGTGGTGGAGCCGGCCGCGAAGGACCGGGACGTCGCCGAGTTGGCCATCGACTTCGTCGTGTACGGCTTCATGGCGGAGGTGTTCGGCCGGCGAAACGGCCTGAACCGCGGGCTCGGCGGCTCCATGCACGCCTTCTTCGCACCGCTCGGCAGCATGCCGAACAACGCCATCGTCGGCGGCTCGGCCGGGATCGCGGCCGGCGCGGGGCTCTTCAAGCGGGTCAACCGGCGCCCCGGCATCGTCGTGGCCTGCGTCGGCGATGCCTCGGCAAGCTGCGGACCGACCTGGGAGGCGCTGAGCTTCGCCGCCATGGACCAGTACCGGACCCTCTGGGACGCCGATCTGGGCGGCGCGCCGCCGGTGATGTTCAACTTCATGAACAACTTCTACGGGATGGGCAGCCAGACCGCCGGCGAGACCATGGGCTTCCAGGTGCTGGCCCGCATGGGCGCAGGCGTCAATCCCGAGAACCTGCACGCCGAGCGGGTCGACGGCTACAACCCGCTGGCGGTCGCCGCCGCCGTCGACGCCAAGCGCGAGCTGCTGCTCGCCGGCCGCGGCCCGGCGCTGCTGGATACCGTCACCTACCGCCTTGCCGGGCACTCGGGACGCGATCCGGGCACCTACCGCACGCGCGAGGAGATCGAGGCGTGGGAGGAACGGGACAGCCTTCGCAACTACGGCGACTACCTGGACGAAGGGGGCCTGCTCGACGCTGCCGAACGCGAGCGCATCGAGTCCTGGGCCGTCGACGTGATGGAGCGGGCGTTCCGGCTGGCGGCGCCGCTCGACAGCTCGCCCCGATTCGGCGGCGGCGCGCAGGAGATCGAGGCGGTCATGTTCTCCGCCCGCCCCACCGAGGCGATGGCCGCGGGCGAGCCGGAGCTCACCGTTCCCGTGGCGGACAACCCGCGCGTCAAGGCGCTGGCCAATCGTTCGCGCTCGGCCTTCGACGCCGACGGCAACCGCCTGCCGATCTCGCAGGTGATCACCTTGCGGGACGGCCTGTTCGAGGCGCTCCTGCACCGCTTCGCGGAGGACCCGACCATGGTCGCCTACGGCGAGGAGAACCGCGACTGGGGCGGCGCCTTCGGCGTCTACCGCGGCCTGACCGAGTCCCTGCCCTATCACCGCCTGTTCAACTCGCCCATCTCCGAGGCCTCCATCGTCGGCAGCGCCATCGGCTACGCCATGAGCGGCGGCCGCGTCGTGGTGGAGCTGATGTACTGCGACTTCCTGGGCCGCGCCGGCGACGAGGTCTTCAACCAGCTCGCCAAGTGGCAGGCGATGTCGGCCGGCGTGCTGTCGCTGCCGATCGTGCTGCGTATCGCCGTGGGCTTCCGCTACGGCGCCCAGCACTCGCAGGAGTGGTCGGCGATGGTCAGCCACATCCCCGGCCTCAAGGTCTACTACCCGGTGACCCCGTACGACGCCAAGGGCATGCTCAACCTGGCGTTGCGCGGCACCGATCCGGTGATCTTCTTCGAAAGCCAGCAACTCTATGGGGAGCCCGAGGTGCTGCACGAGTCGGTGCCCGCCGGGTACTACGAGATCGACGAGGGGGCGCCGTGCATTCACCGGCAGGGCGACGACCTGACCATCCTCACGGTGGGCGCGAACCTGTACCGCGCGCTGGAAGCGGCGGACATCCTGTCCGAGCGGCACGGGCTGGAGGCGGAGGTGATCGACGCCCGTTTCCTGAACCCGCTCGACTACGGCCCGATCGCGGAGTCGGTGCGCAAGACCGGCCGGATCCTGCTCACCTCCGACGCGTGCGAGCGCGGCAGCGTGCTGCACACGATGGCCACCACCATCGGCCGCCTGTGCTTCGACGACCTGGACGCGCCGCCGGTGGTGCTGGGCGCCCGCAACTGGATCACGCCGCCGGTGGAGCTGGAGTCCGTGTTTTTTCCGCAGGTCGACTGGCTCGTGGACACCATCCACGAGCAGCTCCTGCCGCTGCCCGGCTACACGCCTGCGACCGACCAGACCCTGGGCGAGCTCAGCCGCCGCAGCGCGGCGGGCGTGTGAGCAAAGCGAACCTCACTCGAAGAGTGACCGGGCCGGGACTTCACGAGTGAGCGGAGCGAACCTCACTCGAAGAGTGAGCGCCGACACGATCCGCGCGATCCGGTTCGAGGCGCCGTACCAGGCCCGCGCCGTCACGGTGCCGGCGCCGGCGCCACCGGGGGCGGGTCAGGCGCTGGTGCGGACTCATTCGGTCGGCGTGTGCGGCACCGACGTCAGCGCTTATCACGGCACCTTTCCGTTCTTCGACTTCCCGCGCATCCCCGGCCACGAGCTGGGCGTCGAGGTGCTGGCCGTCGGTGACGGCGTCACCGCGGTCGCGCCCGGGGACACGTGCAGCGTCGAGCCCTACCTGAACTGCGGAGGCTGCTACGCGTGCAGCAAGGGCCGCACCAACTGCTGCGAGCGGCTCAGCGTGATCGGCGTCATGCAGGACGGGGGTCTCTGCGACCGCTTCACGATTCCGGCCGGCAAGCTGCACCGCGCCGACGGACTCACCTTCGATCAGCTCGCGCTGGTGGAGACCCTGACCATCGGCTGCCACGCCACCGCGCGGGCCGCGCCCGGCAGCGAGGACCGGGTGCTCGTCATCGGCCTGGGGCCGATCGGGCTGGCGGCGCTGGAGTTCGTCCGGCTGCGCACCCGGCACGTGACGGTCATGGACCGGCTGCCGGCCCGCGTCGAGTTCTGCCGGGACACCTATGCCCCGGAGGGCGCCGTCGTCGCCGGCGACGGCGAGGAACCGGAACGCCTCCGCGAGCTGTCGGACGGCCGCCTGTTCGACAGCGTGATCGACGCGACCGGCAACCCGCAGTCGATGGCCGCTGCCCTCACGTACGCCGCGCAGGGCGGCACCGTCGTCTTCCTGGGGCTCACCCGCCAGGAGGTCTCCTTCGCGCAGCCGGAGATGCACCGGCGCGAGATCACCCTGCTGGCCTCCCGCAACGCGCTGCCCGGCGACTTCCGGCAGGTGATCGACGCAATCGCCTCGGGCACCATCGACACCGGCCCGTGGATCACCCACCGCATCGCCTTCGACGAGGTGGAGCACCGCTTCGACGCGCTCACGCGCCCGGAGAGCGGTGTGCTCAAGGCGGTCATCGACCTGGGCTGACGCCGGGACCGTAGCCGATGCCGCGCCGTCGGCGCTGCGCCGCGTACGGGTCGGCTGGCGCATCGGTGACGCTCACGTAGCGGGACAGGTCGCGCAGCGCGATCACGGTGTAGCCACCGTCGGCCAGCCAGCTCAGGTAGTCGCGGAAGGTCTGCGGCTCGGTGGACACCCACGGATGGCGCGGGTCCGGTACGCCGTGAAAGGTGATCACCGCGGCGCGTCCGCCGTGCGCTTGCCGCGCCGCCCAGGTCAGGGTTTCCAGATCCGTGTCCGGACCGTAGGTGGCGGTCGTGGGCACGAGCATCGGGTGGTCGAGGCGCGGGTCGTACGCCGGACCGCAGCCGCCGCTCTCGTAGCCGTCGGCCGGCGTCGGCTCGCATCCGCAGCGCGCCCAGGCAAAGCCGTGTTCGGCCAGCACCGTCACCGCCTCGGCGGCAGTATGGTATCCCGGATAGCAGAAGGTCTGCGGCCGCGGGATGCCGAAATCCGCGCAACGGCGATCGATGTGCTCCACCTCCACCCGCAACTGGTCGGGCGCGAGGGTGCGCACGTCGCGGTGGCCGCGCGTGTGGTTGCCGATCTCGAAGCCGCGTTCGTGCAGCCCGCGGATCTCCTCCCAGGTGAGGTAGTAGTCCTTGTCCTCGAACCCCAGTCCCTCGGTGATGTAGAACGTCCCCCCGAAGCCGTATCGCGCCAGCAGCGGGGCGACGAATTCGCCGTTGGAACGCGTGCCGTCGTCGAAGGTGAACACCACCAGGCGGTCCGGAATCTCGGCCTTCATGGGGTCATTATCCACGGCTTTCGCCGGAGCGCCTTGCAACGGCGGCGCCGGGCAGCTATCACCCACTCATGGCAGACCACTCATGGCAGAAATGATGAGCTGGCGCGACCGCATGCGCGGCCGCAACGCGGCTCCGGTGGTGGACCACCCGGGGCTGGACTGGTGGCGCGAGGCGCGCTTCGGCATGTTCATCCACTGGGGCCTGTACGCGATCCCGGCCGGCGTCTGGGAGGGCGAGGAGGTGCCCGGCATCGGCGAGTGGATCATGTTCCGCAGGCGCATCCCGCGGGAGACGTACGCGGCGCTCGCCGAGCGGTTCGACCCCGTGCGCTTCGACGCGCGCGCGTGGGTGGACTTGGCGGTGCAGGCGGGGATGCGCTACCTGGTCATCACCTCCAAGCACCACGACGGGTTCGCGATCTTCGGCTCGCCGTGCTGCCCGTACAACATCGTCGACGCAACGCCGTTCGGCCGCGACCCGCTGGCAGAGCTGGCGGAGGCGTGCGCGGAGGCCGGCATCAAGCTCGGCTTCTACTACTCGCAGGACCAGGACTGGCACGACCCGGACGGGTCACGCAACGACTGGGACTTCGACGAAGGCGACAAGGACTTCGCCGCCTACCTGGAGCGCAAGGTCAAGCCGCAGCTTCGCGAGCTGTTGACCCAGTACGGGCCGATCGGGCTGATCTGGTTCGACACCCCCTACACCATCAGCCGCGAGCACTCGATCGAGCTGCGCGACCTCGTGCACGGGCTGCAGCCCGACTGCCTGGTCTCCGGCCGCATCGGCAACGACGTGGGCGACTACGGCAGCCTGGGCGACAACCAGATCCCGGCCGGTCGCGTGCGCGCCGACTACGAGACGCCGGCCACCCTCAACGACACGTGGGGCTACAAGACCACCGACCACCACTGGAAATCGGCGCCCACCCTGATCCTGCTGCTGATCGACCTGGCCAGCAAGGGCGTGAACTACCTGCTCAACGTCGGACCCACCGCGGAGGGGCTGATTCCGGAGCCCAGCGCCGAGCGGCTGCGGGAGATCGGCGGCTGGATGGCCGTCAACGGGCAGGCGATCTACGGCACCGCCGGAAGCCCGTTTCCGTACGAGCACGACGGCCTGCGGATGACCTGCAAGCCCGGCCGGCTGTACCTGCATCTGCTGAGGACGCCGGACGGTCCGCTGGTCGTGCACGGGTTGCGCTCAAGGGTGACCGGCGCGGACGTGCTGGGGCTGAATGCCTCGGTCGAGGTCGCGCAGGATCGCACTGAGGCAGGCGAGGTCGACCGGCTGACATTGACCCTGCCCGACCTGGGCGCCACCGCACACGTACCGGTGGTGGGCCTGAGCATCGACGGCGACGCCAAGGCCGACGAGCTGACCGTCCAGCAGCCGGACGGCGCCATCCACCTGCACGCACACCTGGCCGACGTGACGCTCGGGCCGGATTCCACGCTGGAGATCCTCTCCAACGGCCTGACCGCCGGCTGGATGGATACCGAAAGCGTCCTGTCGTGGCAGGTCCGCGTGTGTCGGCCGGGCACCTTCGCGGTGTCGGTGATCGCCGCGCCCGTGCACGACACCGAGGAGGTGAACCCACACGGCGTCGAGGTATCAGTCGGCGGCAGCCACGGCGAGGGCCGAACGGCCGAAGGGACCCTGAGCGATACCGAACGCGCCGCCACGCCCCGCTCGCAGTACTTCCCGGAGTTCAGTACCCCGATCGGCCACCTCACCGTCGACGAACCCGGCGTCCACACCTTCACGCTGCGCGCGATTCGCATCATCCCTGGCACCCTCGACGGCGTCACCGTGTTCGGCGCCGCGCTGCGGCCAGCATGAACTCCGCCGTCGACGATGCGCCTGTCGACAGTGTGTTTATGTGATATACTGATTACGTGGAGAAATCATGCCCAACGTAACGATGTCGTTCGATGACGAGTTGCTGAAGCAGGCACGGATGATCGCTATCGAGCACGAGACCAGTCTCACCGGCCTGATCCGGGCCCATCTGCGGGCTCTCGTCGAAAAGGAGAAGGTGCTCAAGGAGTTGAGCGCAGCGGAATTGCAGATCCTCTTCGCACGCAGCGAAGCCGTCGTCGGAAGGCGGACTTGGTCGAGAGACGACCTGTATGGCCGCAGGTAGCTACTTTCTCGACACGAACGTGCTCGTCTACGCCAACGACCGCACGGAAGAGGCGAAACAGTCTGCGGCCATCCAGCTCATCACAGACGGCATTCACACCGGTCGAGCGGTCATCTCTGCGCAGGTCCTCGGCGAGTTCTGGGTCACCGTAACGCAGAAGATCCAGGTGCCGCTGGATCGGCGAACGGCGGAACGGGAAATCGAACATCTGCGGGCGATGCGCGTGGTCAGCCTCGAGTACGACACGGTCAGAACGGCAATACGGCTGCAAGAGCGGCATCGGGTCTCGTACTGGGACGCACTGATACTGGCGGCCGCTTCGTTTGCAGGTTGCGCACAGGTGTACTCAGAGGATCTCAACGCAGGTCAGCGCTATGGACGAGTGGAGGTTCGCAACCCGTTTGCCGATCCGGCCGGCGGTCCCGCGTCCCCGGTGAGCGAGTCGTGAAGCTGGGCTACAGCACGATATTCTGGCGGGAGCCGGATCTGGAGCGTTGTCTGGCGGCGTTGGCGGAGTCCGGCTGGGACGGCTGGGAGTGCCGGCTGCCGCTCGACTGGCTGGGGCCGCCGGGGCGTGTGCGGCGGATCTGCGCCGACGCCGGCATGCCGCTTGCCGTGTTCACCGCCAGCGGCGTCCCCGAGGACCGGAGCTTCGGCAACCGCGAGCTGAACCGGCGGCGCATCGAGTTCGCCGCCGAAGTGGAGGCCGACTGCTTCATGTTCATGACCGGCGGCAAGCCGTCCGGCCGGGCGGTGACCGCCGCCGACCTGCAGGCCGCGGCCGAGGCGGCCGACGAGTGGGCGGAATATGGGGCCGCGTGCGGCGTGGAGTTGAGCTACCACATCCACACCAACACCCTGGTGGACTCCGCGGCAGACTGGCGCCGCTACCTGAGCATGCTGCACCGGGCGCAGCTCTGCATCGACGTGTCCCATGCGCAGCTCTGGGGCGTCGATCCGGTCGCGGCGATCCGGGAGTTCGCGCCGCGGTTGAACTACGTCCACCTGCAGGACTACAGCGCCAGCTCGCGCGATGCGGACGGCACCTACCAGCCGGTGTGGTGCGACGTGGGCGAGTCCGAGGCGGTCGACTTCCCGGCCGTGCTGGCGGTGCTGGCCGAGCTGGGCTTTCCCCGCTGGGTCACGGCCTGCCCGCGGAGAGGCGACGATCCGCTGACGGAGGCGCGGCGCAGCCGCAAGACGCGCGACTACCTGCGTTCGCTGGGTTACTGAAGCGAGCCGGGAGCGTGTCGGACGGCCTCCCCCAAGGAAGCATGCTGCCTGTTGTGACGCACCAGAACCCGCGTTACACTCGGCTCGGAAGAGTTGTGGACGCCGCCCTCGCACCAACTCTGTTTGGAGGTGATTCGATGAGACGTGTTTTTTCAGGATTGTTGCTGATGCTGCTGCCGCTCGGCGCCGCGTTCGCAGAGGACGTCAAGCTGGGAGTGATCCTCGGCTACACCGGGCCGATCGAGTCGCTGACGCCGCCCATGGCAGATGGTGCGGAGCTGGCCATGCAAGAGGTCAACGACAGCGGCGCGTTCAGCCTGGGCACGGTCGTCTCCGTGCGGGGAGATTCGACGTGCATCGACTCCGCTGCCGCGGTCGCGGCGGCCGAGCGGCTGGTGACCGCGGATCAGGTCAACGCCATCGTCGGCGGTGACTGCTCGGGCGTGACCATCGCCATGCTGCAGCAGGTGGCCAAGCCCAACGGCATCGTGATGATTTCCCCGTCGGCTACCTCTCCGGCACTGTCGACGATCGAAGACGACGGACTGTTCTTCCGGACGGCGCCGTCCGATGCCCGGCAAGGCGAGGTGGTCGCCGACATCCTGCAGGAGATGGACATCCAGGAAGCGGCGCTGACCTACACCAACAACGACTATGGAAAGGGATTGGCCGACAGCATCGCGGCCAACTTCGAGGAACGAGGTGGGACGATCACGATCAACGCGCCGCACGAGGATGGCAAGGGCGACTACAGCGCCGAGGTGGCCGCGCTGGCGGCGGCCGGCGGCGACATCCTGATCGTGGCCGGCTACATCGATCAGGGCGGCAAGGGCATCATCCAGGCATCGCTCGACTCCGGCGCGTTCGACCAGTTCTTCCTTCCCGACGGCATGATCGGCGACAGCCTGGTGGAGGCGATCGGCGACGACCTCAACGGTTCGATCGGGACGGTTCCCGGCACCGACAGCGCCGGCGCCGCGAAGCTCGGCGACATGCTCGAATCGGCCAGTCAGCCGTTCGTGAAGGAGTCGTACGACGCGGCCGCCCTGATCCTGCTGGCCATGCAGGCGGCGGGCTCGACCGACAGCGGCGATTTCAAGGACCACGTCATGGCGGTCGCCAACGCGCCCGGCGAGGAGATCTTTCCCGGCGAGCTCGCGAAGGCGCTCGGCATCCTCGCGGACGGCGGCGAGATCGACTACGTCGGCGCGTCGGCGGTCGAGCTGGTCGGAGCGGGCGAGAGCGCCGGCAATTACCAGCAGATGGCGGTCGAGGACGGCGAGCTCGTAATCGTCCGCTTCCGCTGATCACCCCGAGCCATGAGCGGGAGACGGCCGATCCGTTCCCGCTCATGAGCCCGCCGGGATGATCCCTGACCGGATGATCGCCGTACAGGACCTGCACATGCGCTTCGGCGGCATCCGGGCCGTCGACGGCGCGTCGCTGACCATCGAGAGCGGCAGCATCACCGGGCTCATCGGCCCCAACGGCGCCGGCAAGACGACGCTCTTCAACGTCATCGCCGGCATGCACGTGCCGACCTCCGGCCGCGTGTACCTGGACGGCGATGACATCACCGGACTCCCGCCGCACCGGCTCTTCTCCCGCGGCGTGCTGCGCACCTTCCAGATCGCGCACGAGTTCTCCACGCTGACCGTGCGAGAGAACCTCATGACCGTGCCGGGCAGCCAGTCCGGCGAGCGGCTGCCCAACGTGTGGCTGCGGCCACGAAAGATCCGCGCCGAAGAGGCCGCGCTGCGCGCCAGGGCGGACGAGGTGATCGAGTTCCTGAAGCTGGACGCGGTGGCCGACGAACTGGCCGGCAACCTGTCGGGCGGGCAGAAGAAGCTGGTCGAGCTCGGCCGCACCATGATGGCCGAGCCGCGCGTCGTCCTGCTCGACGAGGTCGGCGCCGGCGTCAACCGCACCCTGCTCAAGGAGATCGCCGGGGCCATCCTGCGGCTCAACCTGCACCGCGGCTACACGTTCTGCATCATCGAGCACAACATGGAGCTGATCTCCCTGCTGTGCGATCCGGTCATCGTCATGGTGGAAGGCAAGGTGCTGACGCAAGGCTCGGCCCCGGAGGTCCAGTCCGACGAACGCGTGGTCGAGGCCTATCTCGGCGCGGGCTCCGTGACACGGGAAGGGCGAACCTGAGCCGTCCATGAGCCTGCTGACGGGCGAAGCGCTGACGGGGGGCTACGGCGGCCCCGACATCCTGCGCGGTTGCTCCGTCGCCGTGGACGCGGGCGAGATCGCCGTGGTGGTAGGACCCAACGGGGCCGGCAAGTCGACCGCCATGAAGGCGCTGTTCGGCCTGCTGCACCTGCGCGCCGGCACCGTGCGCCTGGACGGCGAGGACATCACCGCGCTGGCCCCGCAGGCGCGCGCGCGCAAAGGCATGGGCTTCGTGCCGCAGACCGAGAACGTGTTCCGGTCGATGACCGTGCAGGAGAACCTGGAGATGGGGGCGTTCATCCGCGATGACGACATCGCCGGCACCATGGACGAGGTCTATCACCTGTTTCCGGTGCTGCGGGAGAAGCGGCGGCAGGCGGCGGGCGAGCTGTCCGGCGGCCAGCGCCAGCAGGTCGCCATCGGCCGCGCGCTGATGAACCGCCCGCGGGTGCTGATGCTGGACGAGCCCACCGCGGGCGTGTCGCCGATCGTGACCCAGGAGCTGTTCGAGCGCATCGTCGACGTCGCGCAGGGCGGCGTCGCCGTCCTCATCGTCGAGCAGAACGCCCGCCAGGCGCTTGAGCTGGCCGACACGGGTTTCGTGCTGGTGCAGGGCCGCAACCGCCATACCGGCGCGGGGTCGGAGCTGTTGGCGAACCCGGAGATCCGCCGCTCCTTCCTGGGAGGCTGACCGATGACCGACCTCGTCAACGCGGTGGTGCTCCTGGCCAATTTCGTGCTCGTGCCGGCCACGGCCTACGGCTGCCAGCTCGCGCTCGGCGCGCTCGGGGTCACGCTGGTGTACGGCGTGCTGCGCTTCTCCAACTTCGCGCACGGCGAGACCATGGCGTTCGGCGCCATGGTCACCATCCTGGTCACCTGGCTCCTGCAGTCCGGAGAGGTCGGCTTGGGCCCCCTGCCGACGGCGCTGCTGGCCCTACCCGCCGGGATCGTGGCCGCCGCCTGCCTGTGCCTGCTCACGGATCGCTGGGTCTACCGCTTCTACCGGCGCAAGAAGGCGGCGCCCGTGATTCTGCTGGTCGCCAGCGTCGGCGTCATGTTCGTGATCAACGGGCTCATCCGCTTCGTGATCGGCCCGGACGACCAGGTGTTCACCGACGGCACGCGGTTCATCGTCAGCGTCCGCCAGTTCAAGGAGGCCACGGGACTCCGCGAGGGACTGGCCATCAAGACCACGCAGACGATCACCGTGGCGGTCACGGTCATCCTGGTGCTCTGGCTGTTCTGGTTTCTCGGCAGGACCCGGACCGGAAAATCGATGCGCGCCTACTCGGACAACGAGGACCTGGCCCTCCTGTCCGGCATCAACCCGGAACGGGTGGTGGCGGTCACCTGGATTATTGTCGGCGCGCTGGCGGCCGTGGCGGGCACGCTGTACGGCCTGGACAAGAGCTTCAAGCCGTTCGTCTACCTGTCGCTGCTGCTGCCGATCTTCGCCGCCGCGATCGTCGGCGGCCTGGGCAGTCCGCTCGGCGCCATCACCGGCGGCTTCGTGGTGGCGTTCTCGGAGGTGCTTCTGACCTACCCCTACCGGAAGTTCCTGACCTATCTGGGACCGGAAGACTGGCGGCCGGACGGCCTGGTCCAGTTGCTCTCCACCGACTACAAGTTCGCCGTCTCGTTCTTCATCCTGGTCGTGGTGTTGGTCGTGAAGCCCACGGGCATCTTCGGAGGCAAGTCGACGTGAGCGACCGAGCCGGCCCGTGGATGGCGCGAATCCCCCGCAAGCCCGTCCTGTTCGCGGTCATGGGGGCCCTGGTCTGCCTGGTGGGGCTGGTGCAGAGCTGGCCGCTGGCGCTGGCGATCCTCAACCTGTGCCTGATCTCGGCCATCATGACGCTCGGCGTCAACATCCAATGGGGCTACGCGGGATTGTTCAACTCCGGCGTGATGGGCTTCGCCGCCCTCGGCGGACTGGCCGGCGTGCTGGTGTCGATGCCGCCGGTGACCGCCGCCTGGCGCGCCGGCGGCGCCGGCGTGCTGGTGGCGCTGGGACTGGCGGCGCTCACCGTGCTCGCCGTGCTGTTCGTCCGCCGCCGTCTCGGCACGCCGCTGTACCGGCGGCTGGCGGTGGCGTGCCTGCTGATCGGCGGCGCCCTGGCGGCGCGCGCGGTGTTCGCCCCGGCGGTGGATGCCATCGAGGCGGTGGAGCCCACCGTCACCGGCTACCTGGGCGGGCTCGGCCTTCCCATCGTCCTGTCCTGGCTGGTGGGCGGTGCGTTCGCCGCGGGGGCGGCCTGGGTCTGCAAGATCAGCCTCAGCCTCCGCTCCGACTACCTGGCGATCGCCACCCTGGGCATCTCCGAGATCATCGTCGCCTTCCTCAAGTACGAGGAGTGGCTGACGCGCGGCGTCAAGAACGTCAACGGCCTGCCGCGGCCGGTTCCCTACGAGATCGATCTGCAGAACGCGGCGTGGTTCCAGGAGTGGGCGGCGACGCTCGGCATGTCGCACGTGGAGTTGTCGTCGATCGTCGTCAAGCTCTGTTACGCGGGTCTGTTCCTGCTCGTGCTGGTCATCCTGACGTGGCTCTCCGAGACCGCGCTGCGCTCGCCGTGGGGCCGGATGATGCGCGCCATCCGCGACAACGAGACGGCCGCCCGCGCCATGGGCAAGGACGTCACCGCCCGCCACCTGCAGGTCTTCGTGCTGGGCTCGGCCGTGATCGGAATTGCCGGCGCCATGCTGACCACGCTCGACGGCCAGTTCACGCCCGCCTCCTACCAGCCGATGCGCTTCACGTTCCTGATCTGGGTGATGGTGATCGTGGGCGGCTCGGGCAACAACTGGGGCGCCGTGCTCGGCGGCTTCCTGATCTGGTACGTGTGGATCCAGGCCGAGCCGGTCGGCCTGCGCCTGATGGAGCTGGCCACCTCCGCCCTGTCAGAGGAGAGCGCGCTGCGGGCCCATCTCCTGGACAGCGCCGCCCACATGCGCCCGGTGGTCATGGGCCTGGTCCTGCTGCTCGTGCTGCGGTTCGCTCCGCGCGGCCTGATCCCGGAAGAGCGGCGATAGGGCGGGAAGCCCCGCTCAGGGCATCCAGATGCGGCCGTGACGCCGAGCCAGCTTTCCGTTCAGCGCCGCCCCCAGTCCCGCCGTGGACGGGAGCAACAGCCGGCCTCCTTCGATCCGCTCGGCCGGCTCGATCAGATCGGCGCGCCAGCCGACCTCGTGGACGGCGTGCTCCAGCGGCATGGCGCCGTCCACGGCGGCCGTCACGTGAGCGCTGGCCAGCAGCGACACCGGTCCCGACGGGCTGTGCAGGGACACTCCCCCGCCCCGCCCGACCGCCGACCGGCCCGCACGCACCGCCTCGGCCACGCCCCCGCAGTACTTGACGTCCGGCATGACGACCGCCACCGCCCGCTGATCCAGGAGGCTGTCGAAGAACTCGACACCATACCCGCTCTCGCCACCGGCAACCGGCACGGGCGCCGCGCCGGCGATCGCGGCCAAGTCGGCGGACGCCGATGTCGGTTGCACCGGCTCCTCGAACCAGCCCACGTCGAGCGTCGCGAGCTCGCGCGCGACGGCGGGCGCCGCCTCCGCCGAGAAGCGGCTGTGACAATCGACCAGCAGGCGCGCGTCGGCGCCGATCGCGCGGCGTACCGCCCGCACTCTCTCCAGGCCGGGAAGGGCCTCACGGAGCATTCGGTCCACGGGCGACGCCAGCGACACCTCGTCGAACGGCGCGCACTTGAACGTGCGGAAGCCTTCTCGCGCGGCGTGCCCGGCAGCACGCTCGAAGTCGTCGGGTGTCCGGTCCGTGGCCCGCAACCCCCGGTTGATGTTGGCGTAGAGTTCTATGGCGTCGGTGCGCCCCGCGCCGAGGAAGCGGTGCAGGCTCACGCCGGAGCGGGCAGCTTCAAGTTGCGCGATGGAGCTGCGCAACGCGCTGACCGCGGCGGCAAGCACCGAATCGTTCCGGAGCCGTTGCCTCGTGAGTCGCAACAGTCCCTCGATCCGTGCTTCACCGGACACGTCGACGCCGCGTAGCGCCTCGACCATGCCGGCCAAGGCGTCGATCACCTTGCGCGGATCGCTGGACAGGGTGGGTTCGACCGTGGTGGCGTTGCCTTCGCCGTCGCCCAGCACCGCGAACGTCCAGGTGGTGTGCGGGGTGGCGGTGACCACCGCGACCCGCCCCAGGTGGACGCGCATGCCGTTACCGTCTCTCACGATTCGGTGGACAATCGCGTCACCAGCAGGTCCACCGAGCGGGCGATGGCCGATTCCACCCACCCCGCGAAGGGTCCCGGCAGGCCGTACTCCAGCATGCCGGTCGTGCCCTCGTAGTCGCCCTCGGCCAGGACCCGCCCCGACGGGATGTAGGCGAGCAATACGTGGTTGTAGCCGGCCACCCAGGTGCGGTTCCAGCCGTATGCGGCACGGAAGCGCAGCGAATAGTCCACCACCGGCTCGCCGGCCAGGGCGATCACGAGCTGACCGGAGCCGAACCGCCAGGCACGGATGGGATACGGGCAGTGATCCCGCAACGACCCGTCCCGCTCCAGCAGGTCGAGTTGATGCTGGATGGCGCGCCGCTCCACATCCGATCCGTCCGGCCCCAATGCCTGCAACGAATCCTGCAATGCTTGGCGGCCCGGAGGATCCTGCAGCGACAGCAGTGGGTCGTCAGCGCCGGTGGCAAGCGGCCCCGTCACGGGCGTCATGGCGCCGTACCGTCCGTCGAGCACGTCCTGCACCGCTGCGCTCAGCATGGCGCCGCAGCCCTCCCCCAGCCCATCCCGCCAGCGCGGCAGCGGATTGACGTCGCCGCCGCAGCCGGCCGCGAACATCGCGGTGGCGCCTGGACATGCAGCTTCCAGAAAGCTCTGCGCGTAGCCGGCATAGTCGCCGTTGATCCGGTAGTCGTACACGGCCGTGGTGTGGCAGGCGTAGCCGAACAGGATGCCGCGCAGCGCGCCGTCCCGCGCCCGCACGGCCAACACCGGTACGTCGTGATCGACCGCCTGCGGGCGCCCGAGCGTGTCGGCGCCGCGGGCGCGCCGGCGGTTGACGCCGAATCCGGCAAGCCCGAAGCCCATGCTGAGCTCGGCCGGCGCCAGGGCCGCCAGCGCTTGGCCGACCACGCCGACGATGCGCTCCAGGAGCTGCTCGGTGTAACGCGCGACGGTCGCCTTCTCCTCCGGCTGCAGGTCGAAGTACAGGTGCAGCAGGTCGCCGACCATCGGCCCGCTGTGGTTGTGCGAGCTGCCCAGGATGACTTGGTCCTGCGACAGGCCGTAGCGTTCCTGAAGCCGCCGCTCCAGCGTGTCCGCCATGGTGCGGCTGTAGCCCAGGATGTCCGCCGTGATCCAGACGCCCGTGTGGCCGGCGGCGTCGCGCAGCGCCAGCGCCTTGGCGTAGATCGGGTGGCTCACCCCCTCCGAGGCGTGGTCGCGGCTGGACCATCCGGCCATGCGGATCGGCCCGGTGGGAGTGATGTCCGTAGCGCCGATGCCTGCCTGCAGCCCCGCTGCCGGGCCGCGTTGCGCCGAGCCCATCGCGTGCCGCCTCAGCGGACGATGCGCGCCGAGCTGCCGCCGGCCAGGGTGCGCACCTGGTCGAGCGTCGCCATGGTCGTGTCGCCGGGGAACGTCGTCAGCAGCGCGCCGTGCGCCCAGCCCAGCCGCAGGGCCTCCTCCGGGGACGCGCCGCTCATGAGCCCGTAGAAGAACCCGGCGGCAAAGCCGTCTCCCCCGCCGATCCGGTCATGGACATCGAGCTGGCATGTCGGGGCAGTGACCGCCTCGCCCTCCACCCAGGCCACCGCGCTCCAGTCGTGTCGGTTGGCGGAGTGCACGTCGCGCAGCGTGGTGGCCACCACGGAGATGTTCGGGAACTCCGCGGTGACGCGATCGATCATCTGCAGGAACGCGCGCGGGTCCAGCTTGGACGCGCCCGTGGCCTCCGGCCCCGCGATGCCGAGCCCTTCCTGAAGGTCCTCCTCGTTGCCGACCAGCACGTCGACATTGCTGACGATCTCTCGCAGCGTGGCGTGCGCGGTGTCCGCGCCGCCGGCGACCTGCCACAGCTTGCCGCGGTAGTTCAGGTCGAAGGAGACCACCGCGCCGGCCGCCTTGGCGGCCTGCATCGCCTCGACGATCACCTGCGGCGTCGTCTCCGAGAGCGCCGCGAATATGCCCCCCGAGTGCAGCCAGCGGATCCCGTCTCGCATGATGCCGGGCCAGTCGAAGTCGCCGGGCTGCAGGCGGGCGGCCGCCTCGTTCGCGCGGTTGTAGAACACCTCGGGCGCGCGCACGCCGGCACCGCGGTCGCTGTACACGGTCGCCATGTTCGGCCCGCGCACGCCATCGTGTGCGAAGCGCTTGTAGAAGGGCCGCACGCCCATGGCGCACACCGAGCGGTCGATCATGTCGCCGATCGGATACGACACCATCGCCGCCGCGACGCCGGTGCGCATCCCGAAGCAGGAGGCGAGGTTGGCGGCACAGTTGTACTCCCCGCCGGAGACGTGGACGGAGAGCTCCGCTGCGTGCGGGAACGGGATGACGCCGGGGTCCAGGCGGTGGACCAGTGCCCCCACCGCCAGGAAGTCGAGCGCGCCGGAATCGGGGATCTTCAGCATGCGGGTTGTGCTCCTCGCCGCCGATCATGACCGAGCCGACCCGCCTCGGAAAGCAGCCCTCCGTGCGGGTTGTCAGCCGAGCCGCGCGTCGCGCATCGTCCGCGCATGGATCAGATCATCGACACCCACACCCACTTCTTCGATCCGCACCGCCCGCAGGGCGTGCCGTGGCCGCCTTCGGACAACCCCGACCTGTATCGCACCACCCTTCCCGAGCACTTCCTGGAAGTCGCGGCCGGCCACGGCGTCACCCACACGGTCGTGGTCGAGGCCAGCTCCTGGCTGGAGGACAACCAGTGGATCCTGGACCTCGCCGACGACGCGGAGCTCACCGGGCACGCCGCGATCGCCGGGTTCGTGGGCAACCTTCGCAACGACGACGCCGACTTTCGCAGGAATCTGGACCGCTTCAGGGCGCATCCGCTGTTCCGCGGGATCCGCCTGGGCAATGACGCGCTCACCGGCCGCGGCCGCGCGATGCTGGTGGACACCGTGCGCGAGCTGGCCGCCCGCGAGCTCGCTCTGGACGTGGTGCCGGGAGCGCCGGAGCTGCCGGCCCTGATCGATCTGTGCGACGCCGTGCCGGAGGCGCACGTCGTGATCGATCACGTGGGCCAGGTCCCCATCGACGGTTCCGCGCCCGACCCCGCCTGGTGCGAGGGCATGGCCGTGCTCGCCCGCGCGCCGCACGTGTACTGCAAGATCTCCGGCCTGGTGGAGAACGCCGTCACGAAGCCGTCGCCGGCCGACCTGCGCTTCTACGAGCCCACGCTGGACGCCCTCTGGGAGCGTTTCGGCGCCGAACGGCTGCTGTTCGCCAGCAACTGGCCGGTCTGCCGCAGGGGCGGCCCGTACGCGACGGTGTTCGCGCTCGCGCAGGCGTACGTCGAACGGCACGGCCCCGAGGCGGAGGCACGCGTATTCCGGAAGAATGCGATTGCGGCATACCGCCTGCCGGAGCCGCGTTCCTAGCGCCCGCGGGGTCCGCCCGCTATGCGGCCCGGTACAACTCGATTCCAGTCCGGAGCGCCGCGGCGGCCACGGGAATCCTGCCCTTCGAAATCTCCGCTCGGGTATACACGAAGAGGTCGACCCCGACGCCCAGGTCGTTGAAGTGATCCCGGTACAGGGCGGCGCGGTCGAGAAACGGCGTTTCGGAGTCCTTCACCACCACGAGGATGTCGGCGTCGCTCGACGGGACGGCGCGGCCGGAAGCGACCGATCCGAACAGGACGACCTGCACCACGTCCTCATGCTGGCGGCTCAGGTTCCTCGCCGCCTGCCTGATCCGGCTCTTCAGCAGGCTCCGGTCCAGCCAGAACACCTTCACAGAACCGAAGGATTGCTTGCGAATGACAGATCGCGGCATTGGCGTCCTCTTCGGTGAAATAATCCGCGGGGCTCCCCGCGGCCCAGCCGTTGGGGTATCGCGCGAGGATATAGTGACGGTCGAGGTTGACGGCCGATGCGTGCAGCTCATCGGGAACGCCGACTCGCTCCCGTAGCGTTCTGAGCAGATCGACGATCGAGTGCCCCCACGCCTCGGCGCCGAGCTTCTGGAGCGCCGCCTTCAGGGCCTTCTCGCTCGCTTGCTGGGAGATGAAACACGCCCACTCGCAGAAGCCGGAGGCCGCCTGTGCTCGCGCGCTGTCGAGATCACGCCGAGCCTGACGGAACCAATCGGCGCTTCTCTCGGCCATGGCTCATCATACGTGCGTTCTCTCCGGCGCTGCCAGCCGGCACCGGCTCAGATCCGCTCGCGAGTGGCCCAGGCCTTGATGAGGTGGTGGGCGATGGCGATGGGGCCGGGAACGGTCAGCCGCTCGCTCTGCTCCTCCAGTGCCAACAGCACCTCCTGCCGGTCGAACCAGCGGACGTCGGACATTTCCTCGTCGTCCTTGAGGATCGTCGTGCTGGCGGCCTCGGCCAGACAGCCGATCATCAGCGAGCATGGGAACGGCCACGGCTGCGAGGAGTGGTAGCGCACGTTCCTCAAGCGGACGCCGGCCTCCTCCATCACCTCGCGCGCAACGGCCTCCTCGATCGATTCTCCCTGATCCACGAACCCGGCCAGCGCCGAGTACATGCGCAGGCGCGACAGGCGCCCGCGCGACTGGCCGAGCAGGCAACGGTCGGTGGCGGCGTCGCCGACCACGGTGATCACCACCGGATCGGTGCGCGGGAAGTGCTGGGCGCTGCAGGACGGGCACTCGCGCACCTGGCCGCCTCGCTTGCTGTCGGTGCGGTGGCCGCACACCGAGCAGAAGCCGTGACGAGCATGCCAGTCGATCTGCGAGCGAGCCTGCGCCAGGATGCCGGTCTCCGCGGACGCCAGCACCGTCCCCGCCGCCCGGCAGTCCTCGAAACGCCAGGGCGGGTCCTGCCCTGCCGCCCAGGCCGCGGCAGCCGCGCAGTCGGACAGGTCCACGGCGAAGTGCGCGACACCCTCCAGCATGCCAAGCAGCATGGGCCGGGCGTCCGGCGCCAACGAACGGAGCTGATCGGTGCGCAGCCAGCCGAGGCGCGGCTGGGGGTGAGCACAGCGAACCTCACTCGCAGAGTGATCGGCCACCATCACATCCAGCTTCCGAAACGGCAGGAACCTGCTGGCATCGTCGCGGGCAGCGGCTTCGATCCACGCCTCGTCCCGGCGCTCCTGCTCGCCGCGGTCGAGGGGATTGCCGGCGAATCTGTGCAGATGTCTCACGCCCGCCCGCTTGAAGATGTATACATTATAGCACGATCAGGGGAATGCGCACCTCGTCGGGGCTCATGCCGCCGTGGATGCCGACGTTCTTCAGCCCGAAGGAGTCCTCGGATTCGTAGTAGCCAACGCTGAGGGGCTCCAGCGTCACGCCGACGTAGTCGCCGAAGCGCCGCCGCGCCTGATCGCTCAGCGGCTCCGGCCCGAACAGCCGCATCTCCTCCGCCTCGTCCAGGCTGAGCACGGCCATCCGCCCGCCGCACCGGTCGGCCAGGCGCTCGACCAACTCCGGACCCCGGCCCGGTTGGACGTGGAAGTGGGGCGTGCGCCCTTCCCCGCTCGGCACGGCGCGCAGGCAGTCGAGCAACGGGTCGCCGTCGAAGATCGCCACCTTCTGGTCCCGGTTCAGGTCGATCAGGCCGTGATCGGCCGTGAGCGCCATGCGCGCCCCGTCAGGGAGCGCCGAGGCCAGCTCCAGCAGCATGCCCTGGAGATCTCCCAGGAGGCTGCGGGCCTGCGTGCTGGCGACCCCGTGGTCATGGCAGAGGGTGTCGTAATGTGGGATGTACCAGAAGGTCACGGCGCGCTTCCGGCGGCGCTGCAGCCGCCGCGAACGGCTGCGGATCCGGCGTGCGGCCTGCCGCAGTGACCGGTACCCGCGCGCTCGGCAGCGCCCGCTCAGGTAGCGGTTGAAGGTGCTGCGCACGTAGCGCCAGGGCATGTGGATCTCCATGTCCCCGGTCGCCTCCGCGAAGCGGGACGGCTCGGGCCAGAGATCCCCCAATTCCACGCCGAATCGCTTGAGCGCGCGACCGGTGTGGCGTTCGGTGTACCGCAGCACCGTCACCGACAGATCCCGTTCCTGCAGATAGCCGTACCAACCCGGGACACCGTGGCGTCCCGGCCAGAGGCCGGTCGCGACCGTGGTGATGGCGCAGGCGGTCGTGGCCGGAAACACGGAGTCGAGATCCATGCGCACGCGCCCGCGGAGGTCGGCGTACCCCGGCTCGTCGAGCGCGGCCATGCCCATGCCGTCCACCAGAACGATCACCAGGTGATCGCGGTCGAACAGGTGCTCCGCGAGCTTGTCGCCGTGCGGCGTGGACGCGACCGGTACGCCGGCGCCGCGGTGCAAGGCGTTCACCAGATCGACGAAGCCGGGAGCGGCGGGCGACGGCAGGCGCAACCGGCCGTCCGCCAGCGCTTCCTCCACCAGCCCCGCCTGCGCGGTCACTCTTCGAACACGACGTGCGAGTTGCGCGGGATGATGCGGGTGGGCGGTCCGTCGTCCGCGAAGGCAGCCGCCCACGCGGCCGGGTCGTAGTCGCGCGCAACGAAGCATGCATAGTGCGCGGGACAGGCGATGCCGACCCGGCAGCGCTTCGCCATGCGCACGCAGCCGTCGAAGTACGGGAACTCGCCCTCCGTCGGGTGGTTGGTCAGGAATGCCACCGTCGGCTCCAGCGCCGCGACCGGCGCCGTCAGCGACTCGTGCTCGGCGAAGGTGTTGATCGGGTCGCCGCTGAAGTAGAGCCGGTGCCGGCCGGCCTCGACCACGTAGCCCAGGTGAGGCGTGTCCGGCGGGTCGATGCCGGCAGCCGGATCGCCGCCCGGTGGCTTCGCGTAGACGACGTTCACCGCCATGGTGCCGATCTGCACGCGGTCGCCGGCAGTGATCGCCGTGCATTGCGCTGGCCCGATGGCTGTCCCCTCGACGATCTGGTCGATGGACTCGCGTGAGCCCACGTAGCGGGCGTCCGGCGTGGCGGCGTGCAATCTTCCCAAGGTCTCGGGGTCGGTGTGGTCGCCGTGCGCATGGGTGAGGAGCACGAAGCGGGCCGGCCACTCGGCTTCATCCATCGGCGGCTCGCCGTGGATGAACCGGTCGGCCGGGCGATCGTGGGGCGCGTAGGGGTCGACCAGGGTCAGCGTGCCGGCGGCATCGCGGATCGCGAAGCTGCTCTGCTCGAACCAGTGAACGGCGGCGGCGCCATCGGGGACGTCGTGTTGCGTAAACGGATGCATGGGGGACGCATACCATGTGCCCCGGCCGCGGGCAACGGGTGATGGCCGCGTTACCGGCTCGCCACCCTCAGGTCCTCGTGCTCGAACGCGCTGGACATGCCCGGAGCCCGACGATGTCGACCGCGCCGCGCGGATACGCCGCGGCAATCGTTCTTCTTCCAGGCTCAGCCCCACCGGATCGTGAGCCACGTCCGCCAGGTCAACGAGCCGGTCCGCCATCCCCAGGACGAAGAGCACCGAGGCGTAGATTCCCAGCGACACGCCGGGATCGCCTTTCTCCACCCGCACGATCGTCGAGCGGCTGATGAAGGCGCGTTCGGCCATGAGCGCTGCCGATATCCGTCTTCGCCTTCGCGCCGCGGACAGGTCAGTGCCCAGCTTCCGGAGAGCACGGCGTACTCCCAGTGGCAAGGCATGTTGAGATCTTGATGCTTTCACAGTTTCAGAAATCGGTCTCTAACCCGAAGTTCCAGCGGCTGAAATCGGGGTCAACTCTTTTCTGTTTCGGTATTTGATGCCATTCGAACGGGGTCAAAATGTGCATGGTGTAGCCACTAATTAGGTTGACACGACCCTCGATATGTAGTATCTTCTCCTCGATGCCAAGTAGAAACGGAGCCGTCCACGTAGCCACAACCACCCGCCGCTACAAAGACAAGACCTATCATGCCCATCTCCTGCGCAGAACCTTCCGAGAAGACGGCAAGGTCAAGCACGAGACCCTCGGCAACATCTCCCACCTCCCCGCCCACGTCATCGATCTCATCCGCAGAGCCCTCAAAGGCGAGACCCTCGTCAATCCCGAAGACGCCTTCTCCTGCCTGCGCAGCCGCCCTCACGGCCATGTCGCCGCGGTCCTCGGCACCCTCAAGCAACTCGGCCTCCCTGCCCTCATCGCCCGTCCGGCCAGCCGCCTGCGCTCTCTGGTCATCGCCATGATCGTCGCCCGCGTCATCGACGCCCGCTCCAAGCTCGCCACCGCCCGCGCCATGCACCCCGAGAGCGCCGTGTCCACCCTCGGCCACCTGCTGGACTTGGACGAAGTCGACGAGAACGAGCTGTACCAGGCGATGGACTGGCTGGTGCAGCGCCAGCGCGGTATCGAGCAGCGTTTGGCCAAGCGGCATCTCAGCGACAACACGCTCGTGCTGTACGACCTGACCTCCAGCTACTTCGAGGGACACACCTGCCCGTTGGCGCAGCGCGGCCACAGCCGAGACGGCAAGAAGGGCACCGCGCAGATCGTGTTCGGACTGCTGTGCACCGCAGACGGTTGCCCGGTGGCCGTCGAGGTCTTCTCAGGCTCCACCAGCGATCCGAAGACCGTCGCCGCGCAGGTGGACAAGATCCGTGGCCGCTTCGGGCTCAAGCGGGTGGTCCTGGTCGGCGACCGCGGCATGCTCACCGGGGCGCGCATCCGCGAGGACCTGCAGGGCATCGACGGCATGCGCTGGATCACGACCCTGCGCGCGCCGACCATCCGCACGCTCATCGCCGCCGGTCAGGTGGCGCAGTCGTTGTTCGACGACCGGGATCTGGCCGAGATCAGCAGTCCTGACTTCCCGGGTGAGCGGCTGATCGTGTGCCGCAACCCGGTGTTGGCCGAGCAACGGCGGCGCAAGCGGCAGGAACTGTTGGCCGCCACCGAGCAGAAACTTGCCCCCATCGTGACGGCCACCCAGCGCGCCAAGGAGCCGTTGCGTGGCGCCGCCGCGATCGGCATGCGCGTGGGCAAGGTGATCAACCAGCACAAGGTGGCCAAGCACTTCGTCACCGTGATCAGCGAGGACTCATTCACGTTTCGGCGCGATCAGGACAAGATCGCCGAAGAGGAAGAACTCGACGGGCTGTACATCGTGCGTTCCAACGTGGAATCCGAGGTGCTCGACGCCGATCAGACGGTGCGCGCGTACAAGGACCTGTCCAAGGTCGAGCGCGCGTTCCGCAGTCTGAAGACGGTCGACATGAAGGTGCGCCCGATCTACCACCGGCGCCCCGATCGGGTACGCGCGCATGTGCTGCTGTGCATGCTGGCCTACTACGTGGAATGGCACATGCGCAGCAAGCTGGCGCCGGTGCTGTTCGACGACCACGACCCGCAGGCGGCCGCGCAGCAACGCTCCTCGGTGGTGCAGCCGGCGCAGCGCTCGCCGGCGGCGCGGGCGAAGGCGTCCAGCAAGCGCACCGCCGACGACCTGCCGGTGCACAGCTTCCGCAGCCTGATCAGCGAGTTGGGGACGCTGACGATGAACACCATGCAGGCGGCCGCAGACCGCGACACCTTTCAGCTCATGACCCAGCCGACGGCGCTCCAGCAGCGCTGCTTCGAGCTCCTTGGCGTCTCGCCTCGGATGTAGCCACGGACGGCATCTGACGTTTGCTGCTAATTACATGTATTCAAATGCCTTGCGCAACATCCTCTGTGGAACTTCGGTCTAACGATGATAATGATCAATATATGATACTTTATCAGCAGCCGAGAACATCGGTCACTGTGCTGCGAAGGTGCCGAACCGGGGAGGCGACTGCGCTACTCGAGCGCGCTCCAGCGTGAGGGCGCGATGCCGGCGCTGCTGCGGTCCAGGTCGTCGGGGCGGTTGGGGACGTCGTAGTCGATGCGGCGCGTGTTGGGGTCCCGGAAGAAGCGGCGCGCCGCCGGCGGCAACGGCGCGAGCTGCGCCTCGTTCCACGGGTCGACCTCCGTCACCGGTCCGGCCCAGGCCGGCCGGTAGGCGATCGCCAGCATGCGCCGGTCGCGGTCGGAGAAGTTGGGGAAGTTGCCGTGAAAGACCTTCTGGTTGATGACCACGGCGGAGCCTGCCCTGCAGGTCACCATCACCTCCTCCTCGTGGCGGAGGAAGCGGTTGTAGGGATTGGCGTCGAAGTGCACGGACAGGTGCGAGCGCGGCACCACCTTGAAGGGCGAGCACTCCGGGGTGAGGTCGTCCAGGTAGTACAGCACGCGCATCAACACCGGCGAGCTGGACAGGCTGCCGAAGATGCGCGAGCCGTACGGCTGCGCGTCGGTGTGGATGGCGATGCCGGGGTGGCCGGGCTCGCAGAGCTGGTAGGCGATGGAGGTGAACAGCACCTCGTCCCCGAACAGCCGCTCCAGGAACGCGATCGTGGCCGGCAGCGCGATCGTCTCCATGCTGGCGGGCAGATCGTGGCCGAGCAGGTCATCCGCCGCCTTCTTGTGCGGCGAGTAGTCCGTCTCCGTGAGCGGCAGCGCAGCCGCCTCCTCCCCGATGGCGCCGATCTGCTCCGGCACGAGGAGATCGGGCAGGACCAGGTACCCCTCCAGCTCCAGGTGGCGGATGCGGTCGCCGGTGCTCAGCGCGCTCCAGTCGTCGACGTCGGGACGCCGGGCGGCCGCGATCTCGGTGCGCTCGTTGGTGTTGCGGGTATCCATGGTGTCCTCAATCGTCCACGACCGATCCGTCCTCGTGCAAGCGTGTCACGAACGGCCGCGGGCGCGGCGGAATCCGCTCGGCTCCCGGCGCCAGATCGATGCCGATGCCGGGTCCGTCGGGAACCAGCAGGTAGCCGTCGCGGACCGTGAGCGGCTGCGTGACGATGTCGCGCTTGGGAGACTGCTCCTCACTGGTGGGCAGTTCCTGGATCGCGAAGTTCGGGATCGAGGCGGCAAGCTGCACGCACACGGCGGTGCTGACCGGGCTCAGCGGATTGTGCGGCACCACCTGCACGTGGAACGCCTCGGCCAGGGCGGCGATCTTGCGGGCGTGGCTGATGCCGCCGACCATGCAGACGTCCACCCGCGCGAACTGCACGGCGCCGCGCTGCAGCAGCGCCTGGAACTCCCAGATGCTGTGCAGCCGCTCGCCGGTGGCGATGGGGATGTTCACGCGTCTCGCCACTTCGACCATCTCGTCGAGGTTGTCGGGCGTGACCGGATCCTCATAGAACAGCGGGTGGTAGCCCTCGATCGCGTCGGCGAACACCACCGCCTCCGCGGGCGTGAGCCGGCGATGGATCTCGACGCACAGGTCGACCTCGTTTCCGACCGCTTCCCGGCAGCGCGCCACGGTCTCGATGGCGTCGGCCATCTTGGCGGCGTGGGTGCCCGGCGCGTACGGCTTCTCGCGCGGCTCGTCGTAGAAGGGCGACAAGTGCCCGACCGCCGTGAAGCCGCGCTCCTTGGCGGCAACGCAGGCGCTCACCAGCTCCTCCCGCGTCTCGCCGAACACGTGGTAGTAGACCCGCGTCCGGTCCCGGCAGCGCCCGCCCAGCAACTGGTGCACGGGCACGCCGAAGTGCTTGCCGGCGATGTCCCACAGCGCGATGTCGATGGCGCTCAGGGCGCCCATGACCGCCGCGCCGCGGAAGTGCATGGATCGATACAGGTACTGCCAATGGTGCTCGATACGGAGTGGGTCCTGCCCGATCAGGTACTCCCGCCAGCGCTCGATGACGGCGCCGGACGCCTCCAGATAACCCCAGGTGCCCGATTCGCCCAAACCGGTGATGCCGGCGTCGGTGTCGACGAGGGCGTACAGGTAGCGGTCGACGTGCAGCACGCGAACCGCGGTGATCTTCATCTGCTTTCAGTCCTGGGACGCAGTTGTTGCGTCTTCCTGCATGCAATAGTAGACGGCCACGTGCGCCCGGCGTCCAGTCCCGGGGCCGCGCGAGCCGCTGATAGGGTCCGGCGCCCTCGATTGCCGGTGGCGGGGCGCCGGTATACGTTTTGTCGGCATGATGGCGACGGTGCAGCGCGTCTTCACCCCCGGGACGGGCGCCACTCCGCCGGCACTCACCGGGCGCGAGCACGAGCAGGCCGTGCTGACCCGGTGCCTGGCGGACCTGCTCGGCAACGCCTCCCCGCCGCACGACGTCGCCCTGATGGGACCGCGCGGCAACGGCAAGACCGTGCTGCTCAACTGGTTCAAGCGCGCCTGCCGCGACCACGAAGCGGATGTGGACGTCGTCACCTTGACCCCGAGCGACATCACCACCCCTACCGCGCTGCTCGATATGCTGGCGCCCCCGTCGACGATGGCGAAGCTGCTGCCCCGGAAGGTGGGCGTGGCGGCCGTCGGCTCCGTCGAATGGGCGCCGCCGTCCGGGAATGCGAGGAACCTGCGGGAAGAATTGACGACTCGCTGCCGCAGGAAGCCGCTCGCCGTACTGCTCGACGAGGCGCATACGCTGGACCTGGAGGTAGGCCGCACGCTCCTCAACGCCAGCCAACAGGTGCGCGACGAAGCGCCGTTCCTGCTGGTGCTTGCCGGCACGCCGGGGCTGCCGGAGCATCTCGGCACGATGAACGCCTCGTTCTGGAGCCGGTTGGGCGAGGGGCGGCTTGGCATCGGCCTGCTGAGCGACGCGGCTGGCCGCGCCGCCTTGGTCGAGCCGCTGGCGGCCCACAGTGTGAGCATTGACGCCGACGCGCTCACCACCGTCGTCGAAGAGAGTCAGCGTTATCCGTACTTCATTCAACTCTGGGGCGAAATCCTGTGGAAGCGGCATCTGGCCACCGGCGCGCCCCGACTCACCGCTGCTCACGCTGACGCCGCGCGGCCTGACGTGACGGCCAGAGTCACGGACTACTATCAGGACCGCTACCGCGAACTGGAGACCCGCGGCTTGCTGCCTGCGTCCGCAGCGCTGGCGCCGCTGTTCCAGGCCGGCACCGGCGCCGTCGCTTCCGATCACGCCATCGACACAGCCCTCGCGACGACCGGTGCCGACCCCGCCGACCGGCTGGCGGCGCGCGAAGCGTTGCATCGGCTGGGCTATATTTGGAGCCCGCCGGGGCAGCTACCGCCGGTCGTCTGGGTCGCCGGCATCCCGTCGTTGATGACGCACGTGCTCGACCGGACCCGGTAATTCGGTCGCGGATCCCTTCGGCGATCGGCGTCGTCAGTGCGGAGAACACCGGCAGGACTCCCATCAACCGATTCGTGGCGGTCGGCGATGAAGGCACGGTCGTGCAGAGCGGAGCTGGAGGCCACTGGGAGCCGTCGGGCGGTGCCCTCGATGCCCGGCCCATGGCACAGGTGGTCGGATGTGGTCTGGAACGGTGAGCGGTTTGTGGCCGTAGGGGATGACGCCCTGATCGCACACAGCAGCGACGGGGGTCGCTGGGAGATAGCCGGCGACAGCGCGAGCTGGAAAGGCGACCGCATCGAGGTCGTGGGAGAACACCTTGCCCTGCACAGTGTCGCCTGGAGCGGCGAACGGTTCGTCGCGGTCGGGGACAGCAGCGGCGTGATCGTGCAGTTCCGGGGCGCGTCGCAGGCATCGCTGTCCCGGCGCCCTCCGATTTGCTGGCAGCACGGCGCCGGTATACGTTGTCGGCATGACGGCGCCGGCGCAGCGCGTATTCACGCCCGGCGACGGCGCCACGCCGCCGGCGCTCACCGGGCGCGAGCGCGAGGAGGCAGTGCTGACGCAGTGCTTGGCGGACCTGCTCGGCGGCACCTCGCCGCCGCACAACGTCGCCCTGATGGGACCGCGCGGCAACGGCAAGACCGTGCTGCTCAACTGGTTCAAGCGCGCCTGCCGCGATCACGAAGCGGATGTGGACGTCGTCACCTTGACCCCGAGCGACATCACCACCCCTACCGCGCTGCTCGATATGCTGGCGCCCCCGTCGACGATGGCGAAGCTGCTGCCCCGGAAGGTGGGCGTGGCGGCCGTCGGCTCCGTCGAATGGGCGCCGCCGTCCGGGAATGCGAGGAACCTGCGGGAAGAATTGACGACTCGCTGCCGCAGGAAGCCGCTCGCCGTACTGCTCGACGAGGCGCATACGCTGGACCTGGAGGTAGGCCGCACGCTCCTCAACGCCAGCCAACAGGTGCGCGACGAAGCGCCGTTCCTGCTGGTGCTTGCCGGCACGCCGGGGCTGCCGGAGCATCTCGGCACGATGAACGCCTCGTTCTGGAGCCGGTTGGGCGAGGGGCGGCTTGGCATCGGCCTGCTGAGCGACGCGGCTGGCCGCGCCGCCTTGGTCGAGCCGCTGGCGGCCCACAGTGTGAGCATTGACGCCGACGCGCTCACCACCGTCGTCGAAGAGAGTCAGCGTTATCCGTACTTCATTCAACTCTGGGGCGAAATCCTGTGGAAGCGGCATCTGGCCACCGGCGCGCCCCGACTCACCGCTGCTCACGCTGACGCCGCGCGGCCTGACGTGACGGCCAGAGTCACGGACTACTATCAGGACCGCTACCGCGAACTGGAGACCCGCGGCTTGCTGCCTGCGTCCGCAGCGCTGGCGCCGCTGTTCCAGGCCGGCACCGTCGCCGCCGCTTCCGATCACGCCATCGACACAGCCCTCGCGACGACCGGTGCCGACCCCGCCGACCGGCTGGCGGCGCGCGAAGCGTTGCATCGGCTGGGCTATATTTGGAGCCCGCCGGGGCAGCTTCCGCCGGTCGTCTGGGTCGCCGGCATCCCGTCGTTGATGACGTACGTGCTCGACCGGACCCGGTAATTCAGTCGCGGATCCCTTCGGCGATCGGCGTCGCCAGTGCGGAGAACACCGGCAGGACTCCCATCAACCCGCCCACGCCCAGCGCGGCCGCAACCCCGAACAGCATGGCCGCCGGCGAGATCACGCTGCCGCCCAGATCGGCCTGGGTCACGCCGCGGAAGATCGGCACCACCAGGTCGGTGAGCGGGCCGGACAGGAACAGGCTCAGGGCGACGCCGATCACCGCCGCGAGGCCGACCATGATGAGCGATCGGGCCACGAACTCGCGGAGGATCGCGCCCTTGGTGGCCCCGAACGCGCGCGCGATGGCGATCTGGCGGGTACGGCCCAGCACCTCCACCAGCATGATGCTGAGGATCCCCACGCAGCCGGTGACCAGCAGCACGAAACCGAGCAGGTTCACCACCAGCGAGAAGGTCCGCACGGTCGAGCGAGCCTCCTCCAGGTCGGCGCTCGCCCCGCTCGGCTGCCCTTCCCACACCACCACGGCCACGTCGTCGCCGTACTGCTGCGCCAGCGCGGCGCGCGCCTGGCTCTCGATCGTGTCGAGCTCACTCCCCTCCACGAGCACGGCGATGCGCGACATCAGGAATCCCTCCATGAAGTCCACGGCTTGGCCGGGTACCGTCGCGGTCGCCGGCACCAGCATGTCGGCGATGCCGTAGGCGCGGCGCTGCAGCTCGCTGGGGTCGGCGAAAACGCCGCCCACGGTGATCGGTGGCGACAGGAGATCCCGCAGCATGGCCACGACGGCGCCCTGGAGTTCCTCTCCTCCCTGAATCGAGACATCGGGCATCGGCGGCCGGAGGGTCTGACCGACCGCCTCGACCGGCGAGCCGAACAGGAGCTCGGCCAGCGTGGCGCTGAGGAGCGCGTGCCGTTCCCCGTTGGCCATCGCCGCCGCGGTGATCGGCGAACCGATCACGAGATCGAGGCCCATCACGTCCAGGTAGGACTCGCCTACCCCCAGCACGCTCCTGACCTGGTAGGTGCCCCGCTCCGTCTGGAAGTCCGTCCAACTCGTCTCCGTCACCGGGGTCGCCGCCCGTGCGCCCACCACGCCGTGCAGGAGCGCAGCGGGCGCGCGTCCGTCGAACTGGAACGGCTTGACGGACTCCAGGGCCCCTGCTTCGTCCCACCGCGCATTGGCGACCATGACCACGCGCCCGTTCCGTTCCAGGTTCTGTGCGATCAGCCGGTTGAAAGCGGTCGAGATCGACAGCGCGAAGATCAGGACGCCCACGCCCAGCCCCACCGTCGCCAGCGTGATGGACGACTTGAACGGGGAGCGCGCCAGGCTGCTCAGGACCGACCGGAGCGTCCGCATGGCCGGGCGGCTACTCGTAGCGGATCGCGTCCGCGGCCGGCATCCGCGCCGCGGCGGCGGCCGGCAGCACGTTGCAGGCGGCGACCAGGGTCCACGCGGCGGCGACGCCGGCGACGACCAGTCCGGCATGCAGCGCGCCGAAGCCGATCGTCTGCTCCATCAGGCGCGACAGCAGCGCCGCCAACCCCAGGCCGGCCGCTCCGCCGACCGCGCCGACGATGAGCGCCTCCAGGAAGAAGACGGCGAACACCTGCGGCATGCTGGCCCCCACCGCCTTGAGAATGCCCGCCGAGCGCTGCCTGCGCACGGCACGGCCGTAGAAGATGTTGGTCATGTTGACCGCCGCGATCGTCAGCGCCGACAGCGCCAGAAACAGGATGACGGTGACCAGGCGCCGGTAGCGGTCGGCCGTCGACTGCGCCTCCGCCCGCGGGATACCGATCGACACGGCGCCCTCTCCGTAGGCGGCCGCGAAGTGATCGGCAAGCTGCGTGCGCGCCTCGCCCAGGTGCGCCGGGTCCGCGACGGTGAATCGCAGGCTGGTGTTCGTGCCCGCAGTCTTGATGGCGAACTCCTTGACTCTGTCCACGGCCTGCAGCGCCGGCGTGAACGCCTGCTCGTCCACCTCGGTGCCGGTCGGAGCAAGGACGCCGACGATGCGGTAGAGGCGGTTCATCGACAACACCTGTCGGTCCAGTGCCGCTCCGTCCTCGAACAGGGTCGCGCCGAGCTGCGAGCCCAGCACCAGGATCGGTTCGCCGCGCGCCATGTCTGTTTTGGTGAACAGGCTGCCGACCGCAGCGGCGAGGCCCCGCGCGACGAAGAACTCGGGCGTGACTTCCATCCCGTGCAGGTACTCCAGTTGCGGCTGCGGTCCGTCGGGTGCGGACACCCGCGAATGGGAGAAGCCGGTCAGATCCTTGGCCGACAGGAGTTGCTTCGCGTCGTCACCCGACACCACCGCCCCCTTTGTCACGGTGTCCGCCGTGATGGCCGTACCGGCACCACCGGCGGCGGCACCCGGCTTCGCGGCATCGGCCGGCCCGGACGTCGCAGACGTGGCCGGCATGACGAATACCTGCACCGCACCGGTCGTGCCCGCCGGCCCGGCTGACGCCGCCGACGCTCCCGCTGGGCCGGCGGCGGACTTTGCGATGTCGGTGGGAAGCGGGATTTCGCCGAGCAGGAACCCGGTCGGGTTGGACAGGTAGGCGTACTGGACTGCCGGGGTCACCGATCGCGCGCGTTCCAGATCGTCGACACCAAGGACCAGGTCCGCGGCGCCGCGCATCCGCGCCGGCAACGCCATGGTGGACGTCTCGGCGCGCGTGGAGACGACGATCTCGCGGTAGCGGGGCGACGCCAGCAGCGCATCGGACTGCGCCCGCGTGGTCCCGGCCAGCGTGATGCCGGCTGCCGTGGCCCCGACCGCCAGCGCCACGCCGAGCGCCAGCAGCAGCGACTCGGCCGGGCGGCCGAGCAGCGCGCGCACGCTCATGCGCAGATCCTCGCGCAGGATCACTTGGGCTGCCCGGCGTCAGTGATGATCACGGTCGCCTCACCGTCTTTCCGTGGCAACTCCTCGTCCTTGAGGAGCTCCTTCAGCCGTTCCTTCGCCTTACGGATCACGCGCGTCTGATCGGCGATCTTGTCGAAGAGGTCCCTTCTTGCCTTGACCCCCTCCGTGATGAGGAAGGCGGCCGCCTCCGAGCGGCTGCGGGTCAGGCCGCACTCGACCAGGTCGTCCAGCCGGTCCAGGCTTTCGTTGCTGACTCTGACCATCACGACGTTCGACCGCTTGCCGCGAACCGATTCGACCGTCTCGTCAAGGTCTTCGAACATCGCGGCGAGCGTGCTCTTGTGGAGGCCCGTGACACCGGCCTCCTCCAGCTCCTCGGCAATCCGGTCCACGTCGACCTTGAAGACACGTGCTCGTTTCCCGCGCGCCTTGCCGTGAGACTCGGTGTTCGCGCTGTCTCTAGTCATCGATTCATCCTTCTGTAGGAATTGAGTTACGTGTAATTATGCGTTAGTCATTGGAGCTGCGTCAAGGAGATGGTGATGCAGTCGAGCTATCGGTGTGCGGGGCGGAACTCGCGTACGATCGCCGATTTCGTCGCCGCGAGGGCACGGGATCGCGTGATTCTATCGTGAACCTTCCCGCCGTCCCCTCGCCCCGCCCTGCTCATGGGTCGGCCGGAGTTGCCCGCGATCCGCCGCGCGCCCGGTACAGGTCGACGTAGGCGCGAGCGGATGCCTCGGATACCCGGAAGGAACGGACCGGCCAGTACCCGAACGCGTCGTGGATGCGCACCTCGGCGTGCAGCAGGCACTCGACCGGCTCGCCGACCATCGGGAACGCCGGGTTGTCGCGCCTGGACTCCAGGCTCGTGTCGAGCAGGTTGTCGTACTTGTGGGGGCTCACCAGGTAGCTGCCGCCACCCCCATTCACGTGCAGATAGAAGGCATGACTGGAGGTCACGGCCGCGTGGGCCATGCGCTCCAGGCCATCCACGCTGCCCCGCTGCTTGCCGCCGTTGGAAGGATGGAGGATCAGGCGGGCTCCGAACATGACCGGAAGCGTCCACGTATCCGGGTAGCGCGCGTCGTGACAGACGTGGAGGCTGACGGGCACGCCGTGAACGTCGAACTCGTTCAGGCTCCGACCGTGCCAGAAGTCGACCTCGCAGGAGTGGACCTTGGGGCAGTCGGCGAGAATCCCTCCGTCGGGGTCGTAGACGCGCGACACGTTGTAGCGAATCACGCGGTCGTGTTGCTCCGGATCCCGCTCCCAGACCGGCAGCCCCACCACCAGAAACGGGGCGTCGGGAAGCGCGGCAAGGAACCTCCGCAGCGTGTCCTCGGCCTCCTTGACGGGCTCGGGGTTCTGCGTCACTTCGTGCTCGGCGAACAGGCCGGTCAGGCTTGTCTCGGGAGTCACCAGAAGCTGGATCCCCATCTCGGCCGCCTGCCGCGCACCCCGGCAGATGGCCTGCAGGTTCGCCTCGATGGAAGGCTGGTTGAGGACCTGGTAGCCGCCGACGTGGAGGTACTCCGGTACGGGAGGCTGCTCTCCGTAGAGCACGAAGCGGCGTGCCAGGATCGTCTGGTTGCACACCGCCAGGCGCACCCCCATCTCGGGAAGCACGTCCTGACCGGGTGAGCGGATCACGCTCCGTCCGTCCCAGAACAGCTCCAGGTCCGACAATCCGATCAGGTTGCCGCCGCCGTCGGTCTTGCGCAGGCGCAGCACGTGGTCCCGATCCGGGGCGATGTCGATCTTGATGGAGGCGACCGGCTGACCAAGGCGCCAGTCGCTGGTCCACAGGGCGAGCGTCGACGCGGCGAAGTCCACCACCGCGACGGCGCGCTCCGCCCCGCCGAAGTACCCGAACTCCAGCGTGCCGCGCGCATCGCCTTGCGGCCGGAACGTGATCTCGATGGCGTCACCGTTCCAGGTGTGCACGTCCGCGGCCCCCACCGATACTGCTTCGTCACCCATGGAGCGCAGGATCGCTCCGCCGGGCGCGGACTCGACTCCGTCAGCCGCAGCGGGCCAGGCCCATCCGGGATAACTCCTGCCGTCGAACGTCATCTCCTGACGGATATCCATGCCTGGACTCTATATCATCGGGTCTTCCGGGTTTCGTGCCGGCACTCCGCATGAACGCCGGCTGGTGACGCCGGGCCTGCGCCGGGATGCCATCACCTCGTCAGGCTGAAGCGCCGGCGCCGAATGGGCCGCTATCAGGAGTGAGGGGGAAGCGAGCTCGCCGGGACATGCTCTGCCGTGCCGGCTTCCCGCTATACTCGTACCCGGGAGGCGCATTGATGGCTGACGACGGAGATAGCAACGACGCCACCCCGCAGGAAATCTGGAGCATGCTCCGCGAGCTGACGGCGAGCCAGCGCGAAACCGATCGGCAGATGCGCGAGACCAGGCGAGCGCTCAGGGAGTCCGGGGCCGAGACCGACCGCCGCCTGCGCAAGCTCGACGAGCTGTTCAACGGCCAGTGGGGGAAGCTCATCGAAACGCTCGTCAGCGGTGACCTGATCCGACTCCTGAACCGGCGCGACATCGCGGTCCAGCACCTCTCCACCAACGTGGAGCTCAACCACGCGGGCCGCAAGTGGGAGATCGACATCCTCGCCATGAATGGCGAGGAGCTGGTGGCGGTCGAGGTCAAGACGACCCTGAAGGTGCGCGATGTCGGTCACTTCCTGGATACGCTGCGCCACCTCCCCCGGATCGTGCCCGACTACGCCAAACGCGCGATCTACGGGGCCGTGGCCTACCTGAAGGCCGACGAGGCCGCCGACACCTACGCGGACCGGCAGGGCCTGTTCGTGATTCGCGCCACCGGCAGCAGCGCCAGCATCACCAACCGGGAGGACTTCCGGCCCCGCACCTTCGGCCGCAGCAAAGCGCACGCCGTTTGACCCCGCCACATCATCGCGCCGATGACCAGTCCACGGCAGCAGAAGACACGGGGCGCGGAGCATCCCGGCGAGGTACGAGCGTATCTTGCGCGGTTGTACGGAGAGGAGCGCCGCGCGCACGCATGCCGTGCTCGGAATCCGGCCGAGTTCGAGGAGTGGCAGCGGGCGGCGAGATCCAGGCTTGTGGAGTTGCTCGGCCTCGACAGCATCGCCTACGCGGCGGGACAAGATGCCGTCTCGGTCGAGCTGAGCCAGCACACGGAACACCTCGACGGATACACCAGGGGAACGGGACGCATACGGACCGAGCCGGACGTGTGGGCAAGGTTCTGGATCCTGAGACCGGACGGGGTGGGTCCGTTTCCGCTGGCCCTGACTCCGCACGGCCACGAGAACGGAGACGAGTACGCCGGCGTTTCGGACACGGTCGAGGTTGGGGAGAAGATCGAGCGTACGGATCAGGATGTCGCTGTGCAGGCGGCGAAACGGGGGTTCCTGGCGATTGCACCCGCGACACGTGGCATGGGGACAAACCCGTCGAGCTTTCGAATACGCGACGTCGCCGGCAAGGTCGGCCGCGACTGCCGGTGCCACGCATGGCAGGTCGCGCTTGCGGGGCGTACCTTGATTGGCGAACGGGTCTGGGACCTGATGCGCCTCATCGACTGGGCTCGCGCGCTGCCCGAGGTGGCTGCCGGCCCGGTGCTCATGCTCGGCAACTCCGGGGGCGGCATGGCCACGCTCCATGCCGCGGCGTGCGACGAGCGCATCGGCGTGGCCGTACCCTGCTGCGCGTTCAACAACTACATCAGTCCGCGCGGGACCATGCGCCACTGCCCCTGCAACGTGGTCCCGGGGATGCTCACCTTCGGCGAGTACTGGGACGTCGCGGGCATGATCGCCCCGCGGATGCTCCTGACCGTCAACGGCCTGCATGACGCTCTGCACCCGGTTACGGAGGTCGACCACGCCGTGTCGCGGCTTCGCGCCATCTACGGGGTCGCCGGGTGTGGCGATCACTACGAGCACGAGTACGGACCGGAGGGTCACCGGTTCTACGGCTCGATCATGTGGCCGTGGATCGAGAACGCGCTGCGTGCCGGCAGATCCTCTGCGTAACGTGACCGAACGGCCGGCTCAGCCGTCGAATACCCAGCGGTCCAGGAACGCGTTGCGGAACCGGCCCCGCGGGTCGAGCGCCCGGGCGGCGTCGCGGAAGCGATGCATCGACGCTCCGTAGACCTGCTCCAGGTACTCGCGCGGATACGTGAACAGCTTGCCCCAGTGCGGGCGCGCGCGGTACGGAGCGAGCGCCTCTTCCAGGCGCGGAAGCACCGCCCGCACCGCCTCCCAGTCGTTGCGCCAGGAGAAGTGGATGGCCAGCGAGTCGCGGCCGTGGAAGGGGCTCAGCCAGAGCTGGTCGGCGGCCACGGCGCGGATCTCGGTCAGCAGCAGCGCCGGCCTGACGTGGGCACCCAGGCCGGCGACCGTGTCGATCGCGGCCGGCGCGTGCTCCCACGGCACGAAGTACTCGGTCTGCAACTCGTCGCCGGAGGCGGGCGTCCGGTCAGGCCGGAAGTGGGGCAGCCGCAGGTGCCACGGTCCCACGGTGCGCTGCCTGGTGCAGGCATCGGCGGAGCCCTCCGGCTGAGGATGGCGATCGCGCGAGGTGGCCGGTATGCCGAACAGAGGCTCCGCGTCCACGTCCTGAGCTTCGTCGGTGACGACTCGCTTCACCCAGGCGTCGGCATGCGGCCGGTCCTCCCAGGCCGTGAACAGGCAGACGCTGTAGGCGCGCGTCATCGTCGCCTCCAGCTCGGCGCCGATCACGTCCAGCGGGACGCGCTCGTGGACGTGCTGGATCATCGAGAACGCAGGCCGGACCCGGAGCGTGAGCGCGGTCACGATCCCCAACGCGCCCAGGCTCACGGCGGCAGCCGGGAAGAGCTCGTCGCCCTGTGCCACCGTTACTACCTCCCCGTCTGCGGTGAGCAGTTCGACCTCCTCGATCTGCGCGGCAAGGCAGCCCAGGCGCCGCCCCGAGCCGTGCGTGGCGGTCGCGCAGGCGCCGGCCACGCTGACGTGCGGCAGCGAGGCCAGGTTGTCGAGCGCCCACCCGGCCTCATGCAGCCGTGGACAGAGCTCGCCGTAGGTCCAGCCGCCGCTCACCCGAGCCCGGTGGCCGGCGCTTTCCACGTCGAGGCCGCGCGGCATGCCGGCCAGGTCGACCAGCGCTCCCTCGGTGTCCGCCACGTCGGTGAACGAATGAGCGGCTCCGACGGCGCACACATGGTCATGTCCGTCCAGAGCCTGCCGCAACTCGTCCATGCTCCGCGGCCGGTGCAGGTGCCGCGGCTGGAAGCGGACATTTCCGGCCCAATTGGCGATCATGGGGCCGAGCTCCGATGACCGCCGCCGATCCGTTCGAACTGTTCGACCGCTGGCTGGCCGACGCGCGCGCTGCCGGCGCGGTGCTGCCGCAGGCGATGGCGCTGGCGACCGCGGACGCCGACGGCGTGCCCGACGCCCGCATGGTGATGGTGCGCGGATCCGGACGCGACGGCTTCGTGTTCTTCACCGACCGCGAGAGCGCCAAGGGCGAGCAGCTCCGCGCCAATCCGCGCGCGGTGCTGCTGGGCTACTGGCGGGAAGTCGCCCGGCAGGTCCGCGTGGGCGGTCGAGTCGAGGAGACGTCGGCGGCCGAGGACGAAGCGGCGTTTCGCGAGCGGCCGCGCGACGCGCAGATCGCCATCGCGTCGTGGCGGCAGGGGACGCGAATCGCCGCCCCGGAGAAGCTCCAGGCCGCCGTCCAGACCGTCGGGCAGAGCGTCCGCGACGGCAACATTCCACGGCCGGCGCGCTGGGGAGGCTACCGCCTGCTCCCGGACCGGTTCGTCTTCTGGGAGGAACGCCCGGACCGGCTGCACCGGCGCGTGGAGTACCGCCGTGCGGAGGACGGGTCGTGGGAGCGCAGCCTGCTCGCTCCCTGAGGAGACATCCCCCGACCTGTCGATCACTCGCATCGCTCGCGTTCGTGGCATGCTGCCACGGAATGGCGGACCGGTTCATCGTCGTCGGCGCCGGCATCTTCGGCGTCACCGCGGCACTGGAGCTGCGCGCCCGCGGCCACGCGGTGACCCTGCTCGACCCGGGCCCGATCCCGGCGCCACTGGCCGCCAGCACCGACATCAGCAAGGTCGTACGCATGGAGTACGGCCCCGACCGGGACTACATGGCGCTCATGGAGGAAGCTCACGCCGGCTGGCTGCGCTGGAACGAGCGCTGGGCGGCGGACCGCACCGGGCCGCTCTACCACGAAAGCGGCGTGCTGATGGTCACCCGCGATCCCATGGCGCCCGGCGGCTTCGAGCACGACAGCTACCGCACGCTCCTGGACCGCTCCCACCGGCCCGAGCGCATGGACGCGGCCACCATCACCGGCCGCTACCCCGCCTGGAGCACCGGGCGCTTCGTGGACGGTTTCTACCACCGCAAGGGCGGCTACGCGGAGAGCGGCGCGGTCGTCACCGCGCTGGCGCGTCAGGCGCGCGCCGACGGGATCACGCTGTGCGAAGGAGTCCGCATGACGGCGCTGATCGAGGAGCCCGGCCGCGTCCGCGGCGTGCGTACCGACCAGGGGCAGGATCTCGACGCCGACGCCGTGGTGCTGGCCACCGGCGCCTGGGCAGCGACCCTGCACCACCCACTGTCCGCCGCCATTCGCGCGAGCGGCCACCCCGTGTTCCATCTGCGTCCGGTCGACCCCGACCCGTTCCGGGCCGAACGGTTTCCGACCTTCACCGCCGACGTTGCCCGGACCGGCTACTACGGCTTCCCGGTCAACCCACAGGGCGTGGTCAAGATCGGCTCCCACGCGCTCGGCCGACCGATCGACCCCGACGCTCCGCGCCACCTTGCAGCCGGCGCGGAGACGCGCCTGCGCCGCTTCTTGCGCGACACCTTTCCTGCCCTGGCCGACGCCCCCGTCGTGTACACCCGCCTGTGCCTGTACGCCGACACGCAGGACGAGGACTTCTGGATCGCACGCGACCCGGAACGGATCGGACTGACGGTGGCCGGCGGCGGCAGCGGCCACGGATTCAAGTTCGCGCCGGTGCTCGGCGGACTGATCGCTGACGCGGCCACGGGCGCGGACAACCCCGCGCTCGGCAGATTCCGGTGGCGTCCGGAAGTCACCCTGGCGCACGGCACCGAGGCAGCCCGCTGCCACCTACCCGAAGTGGACGAATAAGCGGCCGGAGGGTGCTCGGTCCGTTCTCGACGTAGCGCTCGCGGCTCGTGGAAGACCCTGTGCTATGGTCGCGGAGATGGACGTGCAGGAAGCGGTAAGAGCGGCGAAGGATTACATCACCACGCTCTACGCCGACGAAGGCGTCAGCCGCGTCGGACTGGAGGAGGTGAA
Organism: Spirochaetia bacterium; assembly: GCA_965208175.1. Lineage (GTDB taxonomy): Bacteria > Spirochaetota > Spirochaetia > SZUA-6 > Bin103 > CATQHW01. The sequence goes on from CBDBOG010000004.1 coordinate 2,054,604, forward strand.
GTTCGAGGGTGAACTACCGGGCACGTGGGATGTAACGGTCGGGTTCTTCCGGTCGTTCAGCGACCAGCCGCTGGCTCCACTTGCCGCGGCTTTACACACCGACCCGAGACGACGCGTTTACAAGATCGTTCGCATCGACGACGAGAACGGTCAGGTGATCTCGGTGACTCATCGGGCCATCGGCGATGGCGAATGATCACGCACGCGAGACCGGCGTGCTCGTCGACGCCAATCTGTTGGTGCTTGCTCGTGGCAGGCGGCACGGACCGGCGCCTGATCGCCAAGCACAGGCGCCTGACGCCGCGCTGTACTTCAAGCATCTGACGGCCATGTGAGCCGCCATGCTCTTTCATGACGATCTGGCCGACTTCATCGCGCAGCAACGGGCGAACCTGCACAAGTGGGAGACGGCCAACATCCCTGAAGTCGGCGTCATCCGCGCCGTTCTGGCGCCGAACGACGACCAGGACATGGCCAGCAACCCGGGCGGCCACTCGGTCACGCAACCGGTCGACCGGCTCGCCGTCGACTGTCACGGCATCACGGGAGACCGTCACCGCGGCCTCACCAGACCCTCCACCGGGCGGGAAGCACCGCTCTACAGGGAGACCGGCACGGCCATCGTGAACCGCCGCCAGATTTTCGCCGTCTCCTCGTACGAATGTCACCTGTTGAGCCGCAGTCTCGGGGTGAGCATCACCCCCGAGCTGCTTGGAGCGAACGTCGTCGTCGACCGGGATGACGGCGCCGACTACTGCATCTCGGACGTACCCCTCAACACCTATCTCGCGATCGCCCCCGCGGACGCCGCCGAACTTCCGCGCACCCCCATCGCGACGCTGATCCAGTACCTGCAGCAGAAGGGCTGCAGCCGTACCGGGCGCGCCATCACCAGGGAATACGGAGATGCCTCGCTGACGAAACGGTTCGTCGCCCATGCCGAGCATCGACGCGGGATTCTCTGCAGCGTGGAGTACCCGGTCGATGCCACCGCCCATCTCGAACGCGGCCAGAAGGTGTTTTTCAGGTTCCCGATGGGTGCCTGCTACTGATCAGTCCAGGACGCGCCGCCCGCTCTCGTGCGCGCGCACCCAGTCCCAGTCGATCTCCACGCCCAGGCCGGGGCCGGTCGGCACCGGCACGTGCCCCCGGCCGTCGATGGCGTCGAGCGCGTCCGAGTAGTCGGCGTACAATCCGGCATTCCGGGCCGCCGGAACGTTGGGATGGACCAGCCCCAACTCGTAGTAGTTGGTGTTGCGGATCGCCGCCATGCACTGCCGCTGCGCGGGTCCGGGCCCGTGGAACTCGATGTCGATGCCCAGCGCCTCGGCGGCGTGCGCGAGCTTCACCACGCCGGTGATGCCGTCGTAGCCCACGTCGCCGCGCACGAAGTCGGTGGCGTCGGCCAGGGCGAAGTCGATGTGCGGCTCCAGGGTGCGCACGTGCTCGGTCATCAACAGCGGCGTGCGGATGAGCTGGCGCAGCTTGCGGTGCGCGAACTGCGAAATGCCGCCGTCGCGGAACGGATCCTCGTACCAGTAGTAGCGGGCGTCGTCGCAGGCGTGGCCGACCTTGACCGCGTCCGCGAAGGTGCGCAGCTCGCAGGCGGGGTCGAGCATCAGGTCCATCTGGTCGCCGACCGCGCGGCGCACGGCCAGCACGTTGTCCACCTCGCGGCTCACCGGCCCCTGCCCCCAGCCGTGGATCTTGAACGCCGGGTAGCCCATGTCCCGGCACTGCACGGCGAAGTCCGCGAACGCCTGCGGGCTGTCGAGGCCGCCGTTCTCGTCGCCGTGGTAGGTCGAGGCGTAACACGGGACCGACTCCTTCCACCCGCCGAGCAGCCGGTAGATCGGCTGGTCCAGCAGCCGCCCGGCCAGGTCCCACAGGGCGATGTCCACCGGCGCGACGCCGATGCGGGCATTCTGGCGCTGGGCGCGCTTGATCTCGTCGTAGATGAACTCGCGCTCCAGTACGTTGCGGCCCTTGAGGAACGGCCACAGGCGAGGAATCACCGCGACGTCCACCGGTTGGATCCCGGCACAGGAGCCCGAAATGCCGGCGTCGCTGTGGACCACCAGAATCGTGCCGCCGGCCTGCAGGCGCGCCCCCGGGACGTATACCTGGTTAAACATGTGGTAGTCGGTTCCCAGCTCGCGCTGCTCGTAGGAGAAGTCGATCAGCTCCAGAGAAGTGATGATGGGGTCTGCCATTGCGGTCGGAGTCTCTCAGACTTGCCGCGCGAGCGGCAAGGCGGAGAAACTCCGACCGGAAGGTGGGGATGGGCCGAACGCGGAGCCGGAGGCGACGGGTTCGGGGCGTTAACCCGCGTACTCGAAGGCCGGCACGCCGCGCACGCCCGGGACGGCCCGGAACAGCGATCCGGCCAGCGGCTGCCCGGCCAGTTCGGTAGCTGTCAGGCGGTACGAAGCCGAGGTGATGTAGAGCTGATCCAGGTCCGGACCGCCGAACGCGCACGAGGTCACGCAACTCACCGGCAACTCGATGGTGGCAAGGTGCTCGCCGGTCTCCGGGTTGTAGCGCTTCACCGCTCCGCCGCCGAAGATGGCGATCCACACCATGCCTTCGTCATCCAGGGTCATGCCGTCGAAGTGGCCTTCACCGTCGTGGCGGCACGTCACCCGCTCGTTGGCGATCGCGCCGGTGTCCAGGTCGTAGTCGAAGGCGCGTACGTCGTTCTTGACGGTGTCGATGTAGTACATGGTGCGCGCGTCGGCGCTCCAGACGATGCCGTTGGAGATGCTGATGCGGCCGAGCTTCCAGGTGACCGTCCCGTCGGTGTCCAGGCTGTACAGCGATCCCTGCTCGCGTTCGCGCATGCCGTCGAAAGCCATGGTGCCGGCCCACAGCCGCCCGGCCGGGTCGCACTTGCCGTCGTTGAAGCGGTTTCCGGGGATGTCGGCCTCCGGGTCGGCAATGGGCGTCATCCGCTCGGTCTCCAGGTCGAGGAAGGCAAAGCCGTTGTGCAGGGCGACCACGACACCGCCGGCAGTCCGTGGTACAACCGTGCCGACGGCCTGCAGCAGGTTGATCTCGCGATTCTTTCCTGTCTCCGGGTCGTAGATGAACAGCAGATGACCCAGAATATCCACCCACAGGAGATGCCGGCGGCGCGCATCCCAGATGGCTCCCTCGCCCACCAGGCATCGGCGATCGACGATCACTTCGACTTCACTCATGTACGTGCCCTCATTGCACCGCCGGTTATAGCACGGAGGCCGCTGTGAACGCCGCGACGCAGCGCGAAGCGCTGATCGTGCAGGGTGGCTGGGACGGTCACGAGCCCGGGAAGGTGAGCGAGGTGTTCCGGCAGGTGCTGGAACGCGAAGGCTTCGCCGTCACCGTCTCCGACCGCCTGGAGTCGTTGGAGGATGCAGGGCTGATGGGCCGGATCCACCTGCTGGTCCCGATCTGGACCATGGGCACCATCGACAGGGAGCAGGTCGAGGCGGTTTCCGCGGCGGTGGCCGGAGGTGTCGGCATGGCCGGCTGCCACGGCGGCATGTGCGACGCCTTTCGCAACTCCACGCTCTGGCAGTTCATCACCGGAGGCAACTGGGTCGATCACCCCGGCGGGGACGGGGTCGAGTACACGGTAAACGTCCGTGCCTCGTCCAGCGGCATCACCGACGGGATCGCTGACTTCGCCGTGTGCTCGGAGCAGTACTACCTGCACGTGGACCCGGCGGTGGAGGTGCTTGCCACCACGCGGTTTCCGGTCGCCGACGGCCCGCACGCCGCCAACGGCGTCGTCGACATGCCGGTGGTGTGGACCAAGCGCTGGGGCGCCGGGCGCGTCTTCTACAACTCGCTCGGGCACCACGCCGACGTGATCGCCGCCCCTGCTCCGCTGGAGCTGATGCGGCGGGGTTTCCTGTGGGCGGCCCGCGGCTGATCGCGGGATCCGGTAGCGCATGACACACGCGGGACCTGACCTGGCACCGGTGCGCATCGGCGTGATCGGCTGCGGGAAGATCAGCTCGGCGTATCTCACGGCGGCGCGGGACTATCCGGTGCTCGACATGATCGCCTGTGCGGACATCGACCATGCGGCCGCGGAGCGCGTCGGCGCCGAGTTCGGGCTGCAGGCGACGGTCGTCGACGCGCTGCTCGCCCGTGACGATATCGAGGCAATCCTCAACCTGACCGTGCCGGGCGCGCACGCTCCGGTGAACCTGGCGGCGCTCGAGGCCGGCAAGCACGTCTACTGCGAGAAGCCATTTGCCGTCGACCCGTCGGCCGGGGCCGAGGTGATGGCCGCCGCGCGCGAGCGCGGACTGCGCGTCGGCAGCGCGCCCGACACGTTCCTTGGCGCCGGCCACCAGACGGTCCGCGCGCTCCTCGACGCCGGGCGCATCGGCCGCGTGGTGGCGGCGTCGGCGATCTGGATGGGGCACGGGCACGAGGGCTGGCATCCCGGTCCCGCCTTCTTTTACGAGCCGGGAGGTGGGCCGCACTTCGACATGGGGCCCTACTACCTGACCGCGCTGGTGCACGCGCTGGGACCCGTGCGGGCGGTCACGGCCATGACCGGCCGGGCCCTGGAGACGCGCACGGTAGGGTCGGGGCCGAACGCCGGGGCGGACGTGCCGGTACGGGTGGACACCCATCTGTCCGGGACGCTGGAGTTCGCGAGCGGCTGCATCGGCACCATCGCCCTGAGCTTTGACGTGTGGCGGCACTCCCATCCGCGCCTGGAGCTGTACGGCACCGCGGGCAGCATCTCCGCCCCGGATCCCAACGGCTTCGGCGGACCGGTCGCGGTGGCCGATCCCGGCGGCGAGTGGACGGAAGTGCCGCTGGGCGCCGGACCGACCGGGAACGCGCGCAGCATCGGCCTGGCGGATATGTGCATCGGGCTGCGCTCCGGGACGCCGCATCGATGCAGCGGCGAGCTCGCGCAGCACGTGCTTGAGGTGATGGCGGCGTTCGACCGCGCAGCGGCCGAGCGCGCTCAGATCCCGATCGACTCCCGGCCCGGCCGCCCGGGGTGACGGGACGGTCGATCCCGGTCGATCTCAAGACCGTGGCGAGCACCCCGGCTCGGAAGGCCGTGGTACCCGCGCCACGCCGCTGCTCACTGCTGCGACCGGGCTTGGCGAAGAGCTGCCGCGGTTAGCACATTCGTGCCCAACGCATGGACCGGCAATTCCACAACGACCAGATTCGCAACGCCGCGATCATCGCCCACGTCGACCACGGCAAGACCACGCTCGTGGACGCGATGTTCCGCCGTTGCGGGATGTTCCGGAAGGGACAGATCGTCGCCGAACGCGTGATGGATCGCATGGACCTGGAGCGGGAACGCGGCATCACCATCACCGCCAAGAACTGCGCCGTGCGCTGGCGCGGCATCAAGATCAACATCGTCGACACACCGGGGCACGCCGACTTCGGCGGCGAGGTGGAGCGGGCGCTTTCGATGGTGGACGGCGCCATCGTGCTGGTGGATGCGGCCGAGGGACCGTTGCCGCAGACCCGCTTCGTCCTCGGCAAGGCGCTCAAGCTCGGCCTCCATCTGATCCTCGTCATCAACAAGATCGACCGGCCCGACGCGCGGCCGGCGGAGGTGGTGGACGAGGTCCTGGCACTGCTGATCGACCTCGACGCCCATGAGGACCAGCTCGATCTGCCGATCCTCTACGCGGCCGGCCGGGACGGCGTCGCCAAGACCGCCGTCGATGGGCCGGAGCAGCACCTGGACGCGCTGCTCGATGCCATCGTCCGCGAAGTCCCGGCGCCGGTTGCGGATCCCACCCAGCCGTTCCGGATGCTGGTCTCCGACCTGGGGTATGCCGACCACCTGGGACGGCTCGCGATAGGCAAAATCCACACGGGGCGGGTGGCGTCGCGCGATCGACTCACTCGAATCGGCACCGACACGGAGCAGTCGCTGCGCGTAACCCGCATCCAGGTGTACGAGGGCGTGTCGCTGGTGAGCGCCGAGTCGGCGGAGGCCGGCGACATCGCCGTGCTGTCGGGAATCGACGAGATCCACATCGGCGATACCGTTTGCACTGCTGACGCGCCCGTGCCGTTGCCGCGCCTCGTGGTGGACGAGCCGACAGTCTCGATGCGCTTTGCCAAGAACACCTCCCCGTTTGCGGGCAAGGAAGGCAGCATCGTGCAGATGAGCAAGATTCGCGACCGCCTGCACCGCGAGACGCTGCAGAACGTCTCCATCGAGATCGAAGAGGTCGAGGGTGACGACAGTATGCTGGTCAAGGGGCGCGGCGAGTTCCAGCTCGCCATCCTCATCGAGACGATGCGCCGCGAAGGTTTCGAGCTGTGCGTCGGCCGGCCACAGGTGATCTTTCGCATGGAGAACGGCAATCGCCTGGAGCCGATCGAGCATCTCACGGTCGACTGTGGCGACGCCTACACCGGCATCGTCACCGAGAAGCTGGTGCGCCGGAAGGGGCGCCTGCAGGGATTGTCCAACCACGCGACGGGAAGAGTTCAACTGCAGTTCCGCATCCCGACCCGTGGGCTGATCGGCTACCGTCCCGAATTCCTCACCGATACACGCGGCACCGGCATCATGAACTCGTACCTGGCCGGATACGATCCGTACCAGGGTGACTTCAGCCCGCGGCCCACCGGCTCGCTGGTCTGCGATCGGCAAGGCGCGGCGGTGCCGTACGCAATCTCCAATCTGGAGCCGCGCGGCAGGATGTTCGTCCGCCCGGGAGATCCGGTCTACGCGGGAATGATCGTCGGCGAGCACAATCGCGGCAACGACCTCCATGTGAACATGTGCAAGATCAAGAAGCTGACCAACATGCGCGCCGCCGGGAAGGACGATGCGGTAACGCTCGCTCCCGTCACGCCCTTTGCCCTGGAGGCCGGGCTGCAATTCATCCGCGACGACGAGATGGTGGAGGCGACACCAAGATCGCTGCGCCTGCGCAAGATCACGCTCAACGGGCAGTAGCCCCGGGTCGTGGCGAAGCATTCGATGGCGAGCGCTGCAGCCGCGCCGGCCGAGACGACACGGAAATCTCGCCTTGCTCAGGCGAGTTCCAACTCGCGCAGGCGAACGGCATCGCCGAGGTGGAACCCGTCGGCGACCAGGCGGCGCTGCAGTTCGCGGCGATCCACCCCCTTGACCGTGGTGTCCGACTCGATCGCGAGCGTCGCGGCCACTCCGGCCGCCTGACCCAGCACCATCACCAGCGGCCGCGCGCGCATGCCCGTCGGGTCGTGCCCGCGGCGGATGTAGGCAGCGCCGCGCCCGACCACCAGCAGGTTGTCGACGCCCCGCGGCAGCAGACAGCGATACGGGACGTCGCAGCCCTCCACCGCCCCGGCGTGCGGCGGCCGCCCCTCGTGGATGTTCAAGAACAGCACGTCGTCGAAGCGCGCGCCGCGCTCGTGGTCCTCGACCGTGAGCGTGTATTCGCCGTCGATGCAGGGTCCGCCGCGTGCGCCCACCACCGGCGACAGGTGCAGCGCGTAGCAGCGCTCGCAACCCGGCGCGCTCCGTCGCAGCCGATCCGCGCACTCCATCGCGAACCGCCTCATCAGCGTCTCCGCCTGCGTCACATGGTTGCTGTCGCCGGAGTCGACCGCGCCTTGCAAGGTGATCGACACCCCGAGCACACCGTCCATCCGGCGTCCGGCTGAGGCCCGCAGCGTCACCTCGCCTCCGCCGTCGACGTGTGCGTGCTGCATGGGTGGCAGCCTGGCGTTGATTCCGGTCTGGTTGAGCGCGTCGGCGCCTGAGGCCCAGTCGATCCCGTTGATCAGCAGGTAAATGCCCATGTTGTTGTGCAGCGGATCGCCCTCATTGCTGCCGGGCCGGACGATCTTCGAGTCGGCCCAGGCCGGATTGGGCGCTACCTCGCGAATCATCGGACAGCCGGCGCGCGCGGCGATCGCTGCATCGCCGGTTGCATCGATGACCACCCGCGCCCGTACCGCCTGCCGGCCGTTCTTGTTCTCCGTGAATACGCCCGCCACCCGCGGCTGACCGCCGTCGGCTGGCTCCACGATGGGATCGGCGATCGTCGTGCCGAGCAGAGTGGAGACTCCGGCCTCGGCCATCATCTCGCTGGCTGCCGCCGAAACCAGCAGCACGTCCTCGGCATAATTGAAGCGCGCCGGTTGCGCATCGACGCCGATCGGGTCCACGCGGCGCGCCTCGACCCGCTCCAGCAACTCCTTGGGTGCCCCGTGCAGGCCGCCGTTCAGGGTGACGTCGGCCTCACCGGCGAAGCTGCCGCCCACCACCATCCCCGGTCCCATGTTGCCGCCAAGAGCGCCCAGGCGGTCGATCAGCAGCGTGCGCAGGCCGGCGCGCCCGTAGCGCAGCGCGGCGAACATGCCGGAGATCCCCGATCCAGCCACCACCACGTCGACGTCGGCGGCCACCGGCACCCGGCGCCGGGGCTCGACCGCGAACCGCTGGCCGGTCGCCGTCCGAACGAGAGAGGTCATCACGGCCATGATCACACGTCCGCCGATCGAGGGCGCTCGACGACGAGGGACGCTCCCCATCCGACGGCTTCGTCGACCAGCATGTGAAGTTCGCAAAGTATTGCGGCAGAGACGCCCGGCCGGAGGCTCGCCTGCAAGGGCCGTCGCGGCTCTTTGGTGGCAAGATGGTGGGCTTGGCGCAAGAGATCGCGACATGATCGCCGCCCCGCGCCGCTTCTGATGCGACGCGGCATTCCTTGGGTGGCCGGCGGCTGAGCGCGGGACGGGAAACGGCGCATGACATCCTGGGGCCGGGACGTGGAGCCGGTGCGCATCGGCGTGATCGGCTGCGGGAGCATTAGCACCCACTACCTGCAGGCGGCGCGAGACTATCCGGTGCTGGACGCAATCGCGTGCGCGGACATCGACCACGCGGCTGCCGAGCGCCTCGGCGTCGAGTTCGGGCTGCAGGCGATGGGCGTCGATGCGTTGCTTGCGCGTGAGGACATCGAGGCGTCCTCAACCTGACAGTGCCGGGCGCGCACTCGAATTCGCAAGCGGCTGCATCGGCACGTCCTGGAGGTGCTGGCCGCCCTCGACCGGTCCGCCACGGAGCGTGCCCAGGTCGCGATCGAGTCCCGTCCCGACCGCCCCGCCCCGCTCGCGGCAGCGCCCAGTTGAACCGCGCTGCCTACGGCAACACCAACGCCCGCGCCTGGCGGACGAAGAACTCCTTGCATCGGTCCCAGTCGAACGGCGTGAGCATTCGGGGCAGCGGCTCGGCTTCCGCGTCGTCGAAATAGGTCAGGCTCATGACGACCTGATTGGGATTGAGCCGTCCCTTTCCGTACTTCCGAGGAAGCATCTCCAGGTAGTCACTCAGGGTTGCTCCTCCCATCTGAAGGATCTCGTAGAGATCGACGAAGTCCTTCCGGCTCCCTCGATTGTTGACCGCCAGCAGTTTCATCAGCGCGATGTCCCGACGATCGGCAACGGCGAAAAACCGGAACGGGGCCGTCGGAAACAGGAACGGAGCGTCGATCTGGAAAAAAGACAATTGAACGCCGCTCAACAGCACGCTCAGCGTCCGTTCACCGTACTGCAGGGCTTCGCACGTGCCGGTCTCCTTCAGCCGGTCGAAGAGCGACGGCGTGTCCATGCCGGACGTGCGGAAGAAATCGAAGTCCTCGGAGACTCGGTGGCCAAGCTGCAGCGCCAGCCCGGTCCCCCCGGCAAGCACCCAGCCGCGGAACTCGTCGCCGCCGACGGCCGTCAAGGAGGCCAGGAGATCGCTGCTCGCTTCCGGGAGCGCTTCCTCGTGCATGGGATACCCTCCAGCTTCAGAATGGCGTCCCAGAGCGCGGCCACCTTCGGCGAAAGCGTTCTGAGACCGGCGATCGTCTCCAGGAACACGCGCCTCCCCATGATCTTCGCGAGCCCGCGGACGTCGTCCAGGTCCCCGTAGTGGATGACCCTGGAGACCACCCATCCGGGATACTCTTCCAGGTCGTTGACCTCCAACGGGCGATCCCAAAACAACCTGCCGATACGGCGAAGGACGGGATCGATGGATACCGCTTCAGCCCGGTGCATCGCTGCTTCAGCATAGCACGGAATTTGCCTCCAAAGTGACCATCTCTATCTCACACGTAACTATTCAGCCGTGGCGGACGGTCTGAGGCAGGGAGGGATCATGGGGCGGCCTTCGAAGACGGTCATGAGGGCGTCGAGCACGTTGCCGCCGTTCTTGCGGATCGTGGAGATATAGGCTCTGGTCCGGCAGAAGGCGGCTGCACCTTCAGCGCTGCGGAACGTGCCTGAGATCTTCTGCTGAACTTTCATCATGCGCAGGTCGCGTTCGGCCTGGTTGTTGGTGAACGGTACGCGAAAGTCGTACATGAAGGCGAGCACCGATCGCCAGCGGCCGGACAACCGGAGCAGGAGATTGCGCGGTTTGCTCTGCTTCTTGCGGCCCCGCTTCTTGGGCGTACCCGGTGGCGGCGGAGGCGGCGGCGGATTGGCGGCCAGCCCAACGTTGATGATCCTGCGGTACTCGGCGGCGAATCGTCGGCGCTCAGGCCGGTACAGCCGCCGGCGTCCCTGCTGCTGCGCACGGTCCACCGCAGCGTTCACGGTCAGCAGCAACTTCTTGAGTTCGCCCGCCCACGGCTGGCGGTACTGTTCCTCGATGAACGTCAGCTCGCGCAGATGATGGGCGTTGCACAGCGCGTGCCCACACCGATAGCGAAAGTAGCTCTGCCAGTGATCGTGCAGCGCGATCCCCGCGAAGTTCGGCAAGATGCCGATGTCCTCACCGGCCTGCTTGCCCCGCTTCGCGTGCTCGGCGTAGTGGGTCAGCCGCTCCGTGCTCGCCACGTGCAGCCACCGCAGGTGGCCGTCGACGCTCATCCCGGTCTCATCGAAGCCGACCACCGGCTGGCCGCCGATCGCTTCACGAATCATCTCGCTGACGCCCGCCAAGCGCTCGGCGCAGGTGGCGTTGATGTTCACCAACGTGCCGACGCTGATCGGGATCGAGAACAGGTCCGCGAACCACTCGGCCGCCCTCTGATACGGCAGCAACCCGTAGTTCTTCAGGTATGCGGCCACCGCTTGCAGCCGCTCGCCGTACTGCACCGGCTGCCGGACCGGCTCAGGGAATGTGGCCACCGCGATCTTCCCACAGTCCGGGCAGCGTTTGCGCTCGGCGCGGTGCTCGGTGACCTGCGCCGCCAGCGGCGGCACCTCGAACACCTGCCGACGTTCGTAGTCGGCCACCGGCTCGTCGGCCAGCGATCGTCCGCAGCCGCACCGGTCCACCGCGTGCACGGTGACGAGGTCGGGATGCTCACTCTGGCTCAAGGTCGCACCAGGATGGTTCGGCTGACCCCCGTGACGCTTTCCGGTTCGCTGCCGGCGAGAGGCCGTGCGGCTGTGTTGCTTGCGTTCGAAGCTGTCTCGCGACGGCGGTTTGCCGCTGTCGTGGCTGTCCTTCTTCAGTTCCTGGAGTTCCTGCTCCAGCGCCGCGATCCGCTCGATGAGAGCCTCGATCAACGCGATGACCGCGTCTCGGCCAGCATCGTAGGCCGCACCTATCTCTTGGCGCGTGAGCTTGAAGCTCGCGTCCATTGCGCCCCTCCCGACCGCGAGAATAGACCAGCAATGCCGAACACGTACAGCGCCCGAGACAACTTACAATCTTCAGGTCGTGGTTACGCTGACCCATGGGCTGCCACTACGCCTGAATAGTTACTCTCACACAAAGATATCGGAGAATTCGAGCAGGAGTCAGGCGAGTCTCAGCTCGCGCAGGCGGACGGGTCGCCGCCTCGCTCGTGGTCCTCGACGGTGAGCGTGTATTCGCCGTCGATGCAGGGGCCGCCGCGCGCCCAGACCACCGGTGAAAGGTGCAGCGCGTAGCAGCGTTCGCAGCCCGGTGCGTTGCGTCGCAGCCGTTCGGCGCACGCATGCGCCAACCGCCGCATCAGCGTCTCCGCCTGCGTCACGTGGCTGCTGTCCCCGGAATCGCGGCATAGTTGCCGCGTGGCGGCTCCGCGCCGACGTCGACCGGGTCCACGCGGCGCGCCGCGACCCGCTCCAGCAACTCCCGGGGGATCCCGTGCAGGCCGCCGATCAGGGTGACGTCGGCTTCGCCGGCAAAGCTGCCGCCGACCACCATGCCCGGCCCCATGTTGCCGCCAAGAGCGCCCAGGCGGTCGATCAGCAACGTGCGCAGGCCGGCGCGCCCGCAGCGCAGCGCGGCGAACATGCCGGAGATCCCCGAACCCGCAACCACCACGTCGGCGTCGGCAACCACCGGCACCCGGCGCTGCGGTTCGACCGCGAACCGCTGGCCGGTCGCCGTCCGAACGAAAGCGGTCATCACCATCATGATTGCACGTACGCCGATCGAAGGCGCTCGACGAGAACGTTCCGCATTCAGAGGCGCATGTTCCCGAATGCAAGCAATCCCACCAGGAACGTGTCCGCCGGCAGGGTATTTCGCACATCGCGCCAGTCCTTTGCGGCTTGGTCCGCCTGATCGATCAGATCAAGAACGTCCCGGCGCGAAAATCGCTGAGCCGTGTTGTAGTCCGCCTCATGGCGGGCCTGCTGAAGGTCCACGAAGGTCTCCGCGACCTTCATGAGCTTCGGCTGGAGCGGTTGCCCGTTCAGTCCGGGGCTGAGCTTCGGCGAGACGCTGTTCGTCGCGAATTGCTGCGCCACCGTGTTCATGTTGCTGTGGGAAAATGCGCGCCGGAGGCAATCGCGGATGGGATGTCGCGGCGCGGCGATCATGCGACTAACGGCTTCGTCGATCAGCAGGTGAAAGATCGCGTAGTATGCAGCAGAGACGCCCCGCCGGAGGCTCGCCTGCAACGGCCGTCGTGGCTCTTTGGTGGCAAGATGGCGGGCTTGGCGCAAGAGGTCGTGGTGAAGGCTCATGGTGGCTCACTCGGACTCCGATAGCCCGTCAAATCGGACGTACACCCAATGTGCTTCGCGGCGAACCAAATCGCGGACTGAAGCGCGCACGATGTCCCTTAACCGGGCGCGCGTCTCGGCGTCGACCTCTTCGTGCACGAGGGTAACCCACACCCATACGGCGGGTTGCTCTGTCGCGTCAGGTCCCGCTTCGACGCGCCATGAGCTAACTGGAGTAGGAAGATCCTGCAGATTACTGAGCTCGGACTCGATATCTGTCGTGATCATGCTCATGCCTCAGCCTACCCCACGTTCCCGACGACGTCACTCCGTGGCCGGGAGGCGTTCCTGACCGCACCGTGGGCTCGGGACCAAACGCGGGGCGGGTCGTTTGTCCCATCCACACGACCGAGTGATTAGAGACTCAGGTCAAGCTCTTCCTGCTCCCGAGCTTGAACTACCGGTGGTGTCTCGCTCACGTGCTCCGCCAGTGTCCCTGTCCATTTCGAACCAAAGTCGGTCATGACTTTCTTGACGGTCACGTAGACATCAGGCGGTACTGCATGTCGAGGTGGGAGCACAGCCTCATACAGCTTGTAGGCGGTTCCGAACTGATTGGTTCCCTCGAAGACGGTCACAGCGTTCGATTCTTCTAAGTCGCGCAGAGCGTCGTTGTATTCCTCAGCCTGCGGGCGATTCCCGGATTTGCGATACGTGAAGCCGGTCAGCGACTGTCCGGTGCGCTGGGCCCACTCGCGATCGACGAGATACACCAAGAATCCCAGCTGGGTCTTGACGAGCCCGTTGCAATGCAGGATGTGGAGGATCAGATCTGTCGCATACAAGGCGGGCCTCCAACTACCTCATAACGAGGCGCGCACGCCGTCGAGCCAGCTCCGCGCGTTGGTGGCGCCCTCGGTGAGGATGCCGAAGTCTCCGGTCGCCAGCACGAACAGGAAGCCCTCCCGCAGGTGCTGCTCGGCGCCCGGGCCGCCGGTGGCGATGCCGGGAAACCGGCCCAGCTCCAGGCAGATGTCGCGGACCTGGAGCTGCAGGCGCGCCTGTTCCTCCTGGCCCACGGACGGGCCAAGGGACTTGCCCAGGTCGCTCGGCCCGATCATGCAGCCGTCCACGCCGTCGACGGACAGGATCTCCCGCGCGGCGGCCACGGCCTCTTTCGTCTCGATCTGCACCATCAGGCAGATTTCGTCATTGGTTGCTTCGCCGTAGTCCGCGTCATAGGTCAGGTAGCCGGTGGGCGCCCCACTCGACCGCCGTCCCCGCGGCGGATAGCGCACCGCCTGCGCGGCGGCCTCGGCTTCCTCGACCGAGTTGACCATGGGCACCACCACGGTGAGCGCTCCCCGATCGAGCACGCGGCCGATGGCGGCATAGTCGTTGCCGACGACGCGTACCGACGGAGTCGCAGGCCCCAGGCAGATGCGATGGAACGCCTGCAGGGCCGTGTCGTCCGTCCACATGCCGTGCTGCATGTCGACCTGCACGAAGTCGAACCCGGCCAGGGCGAAGACCTCCCCCGCCAGGGGGTTGCCCAGCGCCAGCTCCGCACCCACCACCGGCGATCCGGCCCGCATCGATCGCTTCATCGTGTTCGCTTTCATGACTCCGTTCCTTGAGTGTGGAACCGCGACCGGGAGCGGAAACGCTCCCGGTCACGGTCCGAATCGGTTCGATGATCGATCAGCGGCGATCGCCGATCTCGTCGGCGAACCGCGTGTGGGCCGCCTGGTGCAGCTCCACGTAGCGGTCGATCCTCATGGCCTTCATCTGCTCGACGTACTCGTCCCACTCCTTGTCGATGTCGCCGGCGCCGGTGATCCAGCGGGCTTCATTGCTCTGCCAGAGCGTGTTGATGTCGGTCCGCAGCTCGTTGACCTCGGTCTGCTCCGAGTCCGTGAACTCCGGCCGCACCCACTGCTCGGCCGCCTTGTAATCGATGTAGTGAGCGTAATAGGCGTCGTACAGCAACTGCGAGCTGGCGTCCATCGCCAGCCGCACACCGTAGTCCTCGGCCCGGAAGAGTGCGGGGATCGCTCCGACGGTGGAGATCTTCTGCCGCCGTTCCGCGGGGATCTCCTGCGGCGTCCAGACGCCGTCGATCAGCTTCACCCCCTCGGGAGCGATGCCGAACATGCTCTGCACGCTGTTCTCCAGCGTATAGAAGCGGTCGACCCACGCCATCGTGTGCTCGGGATACGGGTTCACGTCGGTCATGAACCAGACGTGCTTGATCGCCAGCCGGCCGGGATGGACCCAGATCTCGGGCTCATGGCCCGGGGCACGGAACGGCGGTATCGACTCGAACTCGGCGCGGCCGTCGGTACCCTGGTAGCCGCGCACCGCGATGATGAATCCGTACACGTTGCCGGCCGGATCGTCGACCTTGGCGTCGAAGTCCGCCCGCGACTGCGTGAAGCTCTCCGGGTCGATCAGCCCCTCGCTGTACAGGTCCGCGAAGTAGGTGACCATCTCGCGATAGGCGTCGGTGATCGGGGCGAAGTACGCCGTGCCGTCCGTGATGGCGATGCCGTTCTTGGTGGGCATGCCCCAGATGCCGTACATCGAGCGCAGGTGCTGGGCGTAGCCGTCGGTGGCCATGTAGCCGAACGGCAGCTCGTCGCCCGCGTCTCCGTTCCCGTTGGCATCGTTGTCACGGAACGCGATCAGGACGTCGCGCAGCTCGTCGGTTGTCGTCGGAACGTCCAGTCCGAGGGCGTCAAGCCACTTCCGGTTGATCATGTAGTTCTGTTCCAGGTAGTGCGATTCCTGGAACTGAAAACGCGCCAGGTTCGACAGCTTGCCCTCCGGATTGAGCATGTAGGCCAGCGACTCCGGCTTCTCGGTGAAGATCTGGTCCAGATTGGGGGTGTACCCCTGAAACAGGTAGGGCCGCAGGTCGGCGACGACGCCCTCCTGCAATAGCCGGGCGATGAGATTCTTCTCGAGACCGGCGGTCCCGAGCATCAGGTCGGGATAGTCGTCGGCGGAGAACACGATCGTGATCTTCTCCTCGTTCTCCATCTCCACGAACTCGAGCGTCACCCCGGTGGGCTCCGCCCAGCTCTGCGCCCAGAGGTTCTCCTCTGCGCTGCCCCACCGGCCGGAGTTCCACCCTGCCTGCAGGGTGATGCCCGGTTGCACCGGGAACACCCCCGGCTCGGTGAGCTCGGCGGAGCTCATGGTCTCCTCTTCGCCGGCGGCGAACAGGAACGCGGGGCTCACCAGCATGGCGGTAACCAGCATGGCGATCCCCAGAAACGAAACGAGTGCCTTCTTCATAGCACCCTCCTTGATGAAATCGGGTCCCTTCACTCGGGACCCGTGAGCGCGGCGAACCGCCCCGAAGGGGCCGCTCACAAGCGGCTGAACGGGCATGGCGGCCGGCGTCATCCCTTGATCGAGCCGACCATGATGCCCTTGACGAAATGGCGTTGAATGAACGGATAGAGGATCAGCAGCGGCGCGATCGCCACCACGATGATGCCGTAGCGCAGCAGGTCGGCCAGGATCTGTCGCCGCTGGATCTCCTGCGGTGTATAACTTTCCAGACCCTCTCCCCCCGACAACAGCTCGTTCAAGATAAGCAGCCGCCTGAGCACCAGTTGCAGCGGGTACTTGTCGGAGTCGTTGATGAACAGCAGGGCGTGGAAGAAGGCGTTCCAGTTCTGCACGACGTTGAACAGCACGATGATGGCGACGATCGCCTGCGCGAGCGGCAGCGCGACGCTGGCGAAGAACCGGGAGTTCGTGCACCCGTCGATCTGCGCGGACTCCAGCAACTCCTCCGGCACGTTGCTCGCGAAGAACGTGCGCGCCACGATCAGGTTGAAGACGTTCACGGCGTTCGGCAGGATCAGCGCCCACGCCGAATCGTTCAGGCCCAGCCGCCGCACCACGACGTAGAACGGGATGATGCCGCCCGTGAAGTACAGGGTGAACACGAAATAGAACATGATCAGCCCACGCAGCCGCAGATCCTTGCGGGACAGGGCATAGGCCGCGGGGATCGTCAGCACCAGCGATACCGCCGTCTGCCCGATGGCGTACACGACGGAGTTGCGGTAGCCCTCCAGGATGTTGCGGGTGCGGAAGATGTAGGAGTACCCCTCGACGTTCAGCCCGCGCGGCCACAGGTAGACGTGACCGGCGGAAACGAGCGTCGGCTCGCTGATCGAGGCGATCACGACGAAGTACATGGGGTAGACGGTCACGACCAGGATGACCGCCAGGATGGCGACGTTGACCCCGTCGGTGACGCGATCGGCCTTGCTGCGGAAGTCTACCACCGGGATGAGCTACCAGAGGGAGGTCTGGCCGAAGTGCCGGGCCAGACGGTTGGCGATCACCAGCAGCGCGAAATTGGCTACGGTCTCCAGCAGCCCCACGGCGGTCGCGTAGTCGTACTGCGCCTGCTGGATCCCCGACCGGTACACGTAGGTCGACACCACCTCCATGGTCGTGATGTTCAGGTTGTTCTGCATCAGCAGGACTTTCTCGAAGCCGATGGTCAGAAGCTGGCCCAGGCGCATGATGAACAGGATCACGATGGTGGGCGTGATCCAGGGCAGGTCGACGTGCCAGATGATGCGCAGCTTGTGCGCGCCGTCGCAGAACGCCGCCTCGCGAAGCTGCGGGTCGACGGCCGACAGCGCCGCCAGGTAGATGATCGCCCCGAAGCCGGCGGTCTGCCAGAGCTCGGACAGCACGTACAGCGTCGGGCCCCACGACGGACTGGCCATGAAGAAGATGGCCTCTCCGCCGAGCAGCTTGATGAACGAGTTGATCACCCCGATGCGCGGACTGAGGAACACCGTGAGCATGCTTACGACGACCACCGTCGAGATGAAGTACGGTGCGTAGGTGGCCATCTGCACGGCTTTCTTGAAGTGACGGTTGCGCGTTTCGTTCATCATCAGCGCCAGCACCAGCGCGATCGGCCAGGTCGCCAGGCTGTACAGGGCGATCACCACCGTGTTGCGGATGACCGGCACGAAGAACGCGGAGTCGAAGAACCGCAGGAAGTGGGCGAAGTTGTTCCACTCCGGTGCGGACCGCCCGGTCCGCAACGAGAACCCGTCGGTGAAGGCGATGCTCAGGCCGTAGATCGGCAGGTACTTGAACAGGAAGATGTGCACGACCGCGGGGAGTATGAAGACGTACAGCTCCCAGGATCGGCTGAGGTAGCGCGCCGTCTCGTACAGGCGGTCGGTCAGGGCGGTCCGCGTCAGCGCGGACGTGGCCGCACCCACGGGCGATCCGTCAGTACTTCTCATCCAAGGGGACGTGGCCGCTCGATCCGGCGTCCGGCCGGGGCCGCGGCCACAGCACAGCTAACATACTACTCATCGGCAGGCTCGGACAGGTCCCGCGGAACCGACCCCGAAGGGCAGCGTGACGCGGCCTGAGGCGGCCGACCGCCGCGCCGTCCGGACCGGCGTGGCCGCCATGCTGGCTGCCACCATGGTATGGATGATCATCCCGATCCTGGTCAAGGTCGCTCTCCGTTCCTTCGACCCGATCGTGATCTCCGCGACGCGGCTGCCGGTGGCAGCGGTGCTGCTGGCCGTGCTGCACCGCGCGCGGGGCGGACGGCTGCGCGACCTGGTGCCCTGCAGCGGCTGGCACCTGCTGGGGGGCATCGCACTGGGCGTCAACTATCAGCTCTACGCACTCGGCATGAGCCTCACCACGGCCGGCGCCGGGACGGTGATGATCCAGGTGCAGATCGTCACCCTGGTCCTGCTGGCGCGCTGGGTCCTCGGGGAGCGCCTGTCCGCGATCAAGCTGGCGGCGATCGCCTCAGTCATCGCCGGCGGCGGACTGCTCCTGGCGGCGCCGGGCGCCCTCGACGAGCTCACGGCGTCTTCCTACAGAGCCGGCAACGTCGTGATGATCGCCGCCTCGGTCGGGTTCGGGATCTACGGACTGACAAGCCGCGCATTGGCCGGCGGCTCCGGGCCGGGGCGTGGCGCCGCTCTGAAGATCGCGGTACCGATCCTGGCGATCGCCGGCGCCGTGAACCTGTGCCTGCTGCCGTTCGCCCGCCGGCCGGATTCGGTGTCGCTCGAGGCAGTGGCCGCGCTGGCGGCGCTGGGCGTGATCGGCACGGCGGCCAACTACGCGCTGATGACCGTCGCCTTCCGGCGCCTGTCCGCGGCCACGGCCGGGACCATCACCGCTTTGACCCCGTCCGGCGTGATCGTGCTGGCCGCGCTCACCCTGGGCGAGCCGGTGCCGCTGTCGGTGGTCGCCGCCGCCGCGATCGTCACCGCGGCGCTTATGGTCTTCATGTGGGACGAGCGGCGCGTGTCCCGACCGACACGAACACGCGGCGAGCCTTGACCTCGCGGAGCTATTCAGGCGGTATCACCTGAGTAGCCGGCAATCGGGTTCGCCTTCACCTACCAGCGTGCGGAACACTGGATGGTGAGACTGAAGTCCGCCAGGCCAGCGGAGCCGGTGGTGCCGCTGCCTTCGACCGTGACGTCTTGTGCTCCCAACCCGAACCGGGTGCCCACCCGCCACGCGGGCGAGTCGCCGGCGAGCTCGACGCCCGCGTACGGACGCACGCTCCAGTCGGTCTGCGCCACGCCGTAGCTCACTTCCGCCCCCACCCGGCCGACCGGAACCGCCGCACCACCCAGATCGGCGGCGCCCTGCGACCAGAGCTGCTCCGCACCGCTCGCGGCCGCCCCATGGGAGGAGTCCACCTTCACCGCAAGCCCGCGCCCCGGCGCGCCCGGGTCGAAGCTCAGCGACCCCGCCGCACCCCACTCCCGGTACCCCCGGTCCTCGTGCGTCACCAGCACCCGCGCAGTGCCGCTCAGCGCCAGCCCGATCCCCAGATCCGCCAGGCTCAGTCCGCCGCCCAGCTCCACCCCGGTCCCGTTCTCCACGGCCCCGCCGTCATGCCGCACGCCGACCTCCACCGACGGCCTCATCACCAGCCCCGACCCGATCCGCACCTGCCCCGAGCCCTCCGCCGTCACCCGCAACCGCATCACGTCCGCTTCCACCATCGGCAGCACCGGCGTCGACTCCGAGGTCATCCTCAGCAGATACCCGTCCGCCTTCACCGCCAGCTCCACCCCGCCCACGCTCAGCAGCTCGCCGCGCCCCCCAAGCGCCCCGAGCAGCATCCCGATCGCCGTCTGCTCCTCCAAACGCTCTTCTTCGACCTGCCGCAACTCCCCGATCCCGTACCCGAACACTCCCCACACCGACAGCCAATCGGTCACCGCCACCCGCACGTACGGATACACGCTCGTCAGCTCCGCCTCCAGATCACCCGCGCGCGCCGGCCGATCGCTGTCCGCAGCCCACCCGTAGCCACCGTTGCCGTCGCTGCGACCCACCGCCAGACCGCCCAGCCAGCCGCCAAGATCCGCATCCACTCCGGCCAGCCCCGTCAACACGCTGCCGTCGATCGACAGCCGCCCGTCCTCGTCCAGCCCCTCGAAGCCCGTCGCCGCACCGCGTCCCCACACCGTCCACCGCACGCCCTCGACCGCCTCTTCGGTGACGCCGCCCATCTGCTCGACAGCCTCCGGCTCCATCGCCACCAGGAACGAACTCGCCGCCAGGAACTCCCGCCCGCTCATGATCCGGTAGTCCCCGCTCCGCCCCGACAGCACGTCCGTCTCGCCTTCTTCTTCGCCGCCTCCGACGACCAGCGCGTCCTCACTCACCCGGTGGCCGGCCAGCGACACCCGGCTGCCCAGCGCCGCTTCGCCCTGCGTCCGCTCCCCGACCGCCGCCAGCACCTGCTCGGTCACCGTGCGTCCGAAGCGCGCCAGCCACGCCACCGTCACCACCGCGTCGTCATCCTCGATCGTCCCCACCGCGCTCACTACCTCGGCCGCCAGCCGCACGTTCTCAGGCTCGCTCAGGTTCAGCAGAAACTGCTCGTCCCCCTCGTCCAACGCGTCGTCGATCACCACGATCGTCACGCTCCGTTCAGTCTCACCGGGCGCGAAGCTCACCTCCCCGGCCCCCGCCTCGTAGTCGGCCCCCGCCTCCGCCGTGCCGTCGGCCGTCCGGTAGCTCACCGTAATCGTCCGTGCGCTCGCCCCCGCCAGCGTCACCGGAAACACGATCCGCCCGGCGCTCTCGACCCCGCCCGCGTCGGCGATGCTGATCGCCGGCGTCTCGTCGTCGTCGACGATCGTCAGGACCGCCGGCCTCACCGTCAGCGCCGAGTCCGGCGGCGCGGTGATGCGCCCGCTCACCGCCACGCTCTCGTCCGGCTCGTCGAACGCGTCGTCCACCGGCGTGAACGTGAAGGCCCCCGTGCTGCCGGTCGCTCCCGCGCCGATCATGAGCGCGAGCGGCCTCACCGCGGCGAAGTCCTCGGCGCCTGCGCTGTCAGGGGCCACCGTCACCTCCACGACGACGTCCGCCGGCAGCGTCGCAGCGTTCAGCGCCGCAGTCACGGTTACCTCGGTCGGTTCGGCTCCTTCGGAGACTGACGTCGGGTCGAGCCTCAGGTGGACCTCGGTCGACCGTTCGTCGTCATCCTCCACCGTCACCACCACGTTCGCCGTCACCGATCCGTAGTCGCCGCCCGACGCCGTGTGCGCCAGCGTCACCTCGTCGTCGGCAGCGTCGGCGTCCTCGCCCGCCGATACCGTCACCGTCTGCGCGGTCCCCCAAGCCGATGGCGTGAACGTCAGCGTCTGCTGGTCCAGCGTCAGATCCGTCCCGCTGTGCCCGGCGATCCCCACCGTCACCGTCCCCGTCGGCTCCGTGGCCAGCGCCACCGTGTACGTCCGGCTCCCGCCTTCCCCGACCGTCAGCGATGACGGCCGCACCACCAAGCCGACCGTGTCGTCGTCGTCCACCGTCACCACCACGTTCGCCGTCACACTCCCGTAGTCGCCGCCCGACGCCGTGTGCACCAGCGTCACCTCCTCGTCGGCAGCGTCGGCGTCCTCGCCCGCCGATACCGTCACCGTCTGCGCGGTCCCCCACGTCGACGCCGTGAACGTCAGCGTCTGCTGGTCCAGCGTCAGATCCGTCCCGCTGTGCCCGGCGATCCCCACCGTCACCGTCCCCGTCGGTTCGGTCGCCAGCGCCACCGTGTACGTCCGGCTCCCGCCTTCCCCGACCGTCAGCGACGACGGCCGCACCACCAAGCCGACCGTGTCGTCGTCGACAATCATGATCGTCTCCGAGGTGATCGTCAGTGCCCCGGAGACCCCCGTGACCCCGATCGTCTCGTCATCCTCGTCCACCGCGTCGTCCACCGGCGTCAGCGTGAAGCTCCCGCTCGCACTCCCCGCTCCCGCTCCGATCGTGACGTCGAAGTTCGCTACCACCGCGTAGTCCGCAGGCGATTCGGCCGTGCCGCCGCCCACGCTCACCGTCACCGTCTTCTCCTCCACGTACCGCGTCGCTCCGTTCACCGCCGCCGTCACCGTCACCGTCTGCGCTCCGCCGTTCTCGCTCACCCGGTCCGGCGCCGCACTCAGCGTGATCCCCGTCGGCGCCTCGTCGTCGTCCTGGACCGTCACCACCACGTCCGCCGTCACCGACCCGTAGTCGCCGCCCGACGCCGTGTGCCCCAGCGTCACCTCGTCGTCCACGGCGTCAGCGTCCTCCGATGCCGTCACCGTCACCGTCTGCGCTTCGTTCCACTTCGCCACCGTGAACTCAAGACTCGTCTTGTCCAGACTCACGTCCGTCCCGCTGTGCCCGGCGATCCCCACCGTCACCGTCCCCGAAGGCTCGGTCGCCAGCGCCACCGTGTACGTCGCATCAGATCCTTCGCCCACCGTCAGCGACGACGGGGTGACTACCAGTGCCGGCGGCGCGTTGTCGTCGTCGACAATCGTGATCGTCTCCGAGGTGATCGTCAGTGCCCCGGAGACCCCCGTGACCCCGATCGTCTCGTCATCCTCGTCCACCGCGTCGTCCACCGGCGTCAGCGTGAAGCTCCCGCTCGCACTCCCCGCTCCCGCTCCGATCGTGACGTCGAAGTTCGCTACCACCGCGTAGTCCGCAGGCGATTCGGCCGTGCCGCCGCCCACGCTCACCGTCACCGTCTGCGCCTCCGCGTAGCGCGTCTGTCCGTTCACCGCCGCCGTCACCGTCACCGTCTGCGCTCCGCCGTTCTCGGCCACCCGGTCCGGTGCCGCACTCAGCGTGATCCCCGTCGGCGCCTCGTCGTCGTCCTGGACCGTCACCACCACGTCCGCGGTCACCGTCCCGTAGCCGCCGCCACTCGCCGTGTGCGTCAGCGTCACCTCGTCGTCCCCGGCGTCAGCGTCCTCCGATGCCGTTACCGTCACCGTCTGCGCCTCGTTCCACTTCGCCACCGTGAACGTCAGCGTCGTCGTGTCCACGCTCACGTCCGTGCCCGCGTGCCCGGCGATCCCCACTGTCACCGTCCCCGAAGGCTCGGTCGACAGCTCCACCGTGTAGCTCGCGCTCGCGCCCTCCGCCACCGTCAGCGCCGCCGGCGCCACCACCAACCCCACCGTGTCGTCGTCCTGCACCGTCACCACCACGTCCGCGGTCACCGTCCCGTAGCCGCCGCCACTCGCCGTGTGCGTCAGCGTCACCTCGTCGTCCCCGGCGTCAGCGTCCTCCGATGCCGTTACCGTCACCGTCTGCGCCTCCGACCACTTCGCCGCCGTGAACGTCAGCGTCTCCTTGTCCACGCTCACGTCACTGCCCGCCTGCCCGCTGATCGTCACCGTCACCGTCGCGCTCGGCTCCGTGGCCAGCTTCACCGTGTACGTCCCCTGGTGCTCGGCGATGTTCTGCGTCATCGGGTCGTCCGCTTCCGCGACGGTCACCGCCGCAGGCGCCACCACCAACCCCACCGTGTCGTCGTCGTCCACCGTCACCACCACGTCCGCCGTCACCGTCCCGTAGTCGCCGCCACTCGCCGCGTGCGCCAGCGTCACCTCGTCGTCCCCGGCGTCGGCGTCCTGCGCAGCGGTCACCGTCACCGTCTGCGCCTCCGACCACTTCGCCGCCGTGAACTCCAGACTCGTCGTGTCCAGACTCACGTCACTGCTCGCATGCCCGCTGATCGCCACCGTCACCGTCGCACTCGGCTCCGTCGCCAGCTCCACCGTGTAGCTTGCGCTCCCTCCCTCCGCCACCGTCAGCGCCGACGGCTTCACCACCAGCGCCGGCGGCGCACTGTCGTTGTCCGTAATCGTGATCGTCGCCGCCGTGATCGTCAGTGCCCCGGAGACGCCCGTGACCCCGACCGTCTCGTCCCCCTCGTCCACCGCGTCGTCCACCGGCGTCAGCGTGAAGCTGCCGCTCCCGCTCCCCGCTCCCGCTCCGATCGTGATGTCGAAGTTCGCGACCGCCGCGTAGTCCGCAGGCGATTCGGCCGTGCCGCCGCCCACGCTCACCGTCACCGTCTTCGTCTCCGTGTACCGCGTCGCTCCGTTCACCGCCGCCGTCACCGCGATCGTCTGCGCTCCGCCGTTCTCGGCCACCCGGTCCGGCGCCGCACTCAGCGTGATCCCCGTCGGCGCCTCGTCGTCGTCCTGCACCGTCACCACCACGTCCGCGGTCACCGTCCCGTAGCCGCCGCCACTCGCCGTGTGCGTCAGCGTCATCTCGTCGTCCCCGGCGTCAGCGTCCTCCGATGCCGTTACCGTCACCGTCTGCGCCTCGTTCCACTTCGCCACCGTGAACGTCAGCGTCGTCGTGTCCACGCTCACGTCCGTGCCCGCGTGCCCGGCGATCCCCACTGTCACCGTCCCCGAAGGCTCGGTCGACAGCTCCACCGTGTAGCTCGCGCTCGCGCCCTCCGCCACCGTCAGCGCCGCCGGCGCCACCACCAACCCCACCGTGTCGTCGTCCTGCACCGTCACCACCACGTCCGCCGTCACCGTCCCGTAGCCGCCGCCACTCGCCGTGTGCGCCAGCGTCACCTTGTCGTTCCCGGCGTCAGCGTCCTCCGCAGCCGTCACCGTCACCGTCTGCGCCTCGTTCCACTTCGCCACCGTGAACGTCAGCGTCTCCTTGTCCACGCTCACGTCACTGCCCGCCTGCCCGCTGATCGTCACCGTCACCGTCGCGCTCGGCTCCGTGGCCAGCTTCACCGTGTACGTCCCCTGGTGCTCGGCGATGTTCTGCGTCGTCGGGTCGTCCGCTTCCGCGACGGTCACCGCCGCAGGCGCCACCACCAGTCCCACCGTGTCGTCGTCCTGCACCGTCACCACCACGTCCGCCGTCACCGATCCGTAGTCGCCGCCCGACGCCGCGTGCGCCAGCGTCACCTCGTCGTCCCCGGCGTCAGCGTCCTGCGCAGCCGTCACCGTCACCGTCTGCGCCTCCGACCACTTCGCCACAGTGAACTCCAGGCTCGTCGTGTCCAGACTCACGTCACTGCCCGCCTGCCCGCTGATCGCCACCGTCACCGTCGCACTCGGCTCGGTCGACAGCTCCACCGTGTACGTCTGGCTCCCGCCCTCCGCGACCGTCACCGCCGCAGGCGCCACCACCAGCCCCACCGTCTCGTCGTCGTCCACCGTCACCACCACGTCCGCCGTCACCGATCCGTAGTCGCCGCCCGACGCCGCGTGCGCCAGCGTCACCTCGTCGTCCCCGGCGTCAGCGTCCTGCGCAGCCGTCACCGTCACCGTCTGCGCCTCGGACCACTTCGCCGCCGTGAACTCCAGGCTCGTCGTGTCCAGACTCACGTCACTGCTCGCATGCCCGCTGATCGCCACCGTCACCGTCGCACTCGGCTCGGTCGACAGCTTCACCGTGTACGTCTGGCTCCCGCCCTCCGACACACTCACCGCCGCAGGCGCCACCACCAGCCCCACCGTCTCGTCGTCGTCCACCGTCACTACCACGTCCGCCGTCACCGATCCGTAGTCACCGCCCGACGCCGTGTGCGCCAGCGTCACCTTGTCGTTCCCGGCGTCAGCGTCCTGCGCAGCCGTCACCGTCACCGTCTGCGCCTCGGACCACTTCGCCGCCGTGAACTCCAGGCTCGTCGTGTCCAGACTCACGTCACTGCTCGCATGCCCGCTGATCGCCACCGTCACCGTCGCACTCGGCTCGGTCGACAGCTTCACCGTGTACGTCCGGCTCCCGCCCTCCGACACACTCACCGCCGCAGGCGCCACCACCAGCCCCACCGTCTCGTCGTCCTGGACCGTCACCACCACGTCCGCCGTCACCGATCCGTAGTCACCGCCCGACGCCGTGTGCGCCAGCGTCACCTTGTCGTTCCCGGCGTCAGCGTCCTGCGCAGCCGTCACCGTCACCGTCTGCGCCTCGGACCACTTCGCCGCCGTGAACGTCAGTGACGCCTTGTCCAGACTCACGTCACTGCTCGCATGCCCGCTGATCGCCACCGTCACCGTCGCACTCGGCTCGGTCGACAGCTTCACCGTGTACGTCTGGCTCCCGCCCTCCGACACACTCACCGCCGCAGGCGCCACCACCAGCCCCACCGTCTCGTCGTCGTCCACCGTCACTACCACGTCCGCCGTCACCGATCCGTAGTCACCGCCCGACGCCGTGTGCGCCAGCGTCACCTCGTCGTTCCCGGCGTCGTCGTCCTGCGCGGCCGTCACCGTCACCGTCTGCGCCTCGGACCACTTCGCCGCCGTGAACGTCAGTGACGCCTTGTCCAGACTCACGTCACTGCTCGCATGCCCGCTGATCGTCACCGTCACCGTCGCACTCGGCTCGGTCGCCAGCTCCACCGTGTACGTCTGGCTCCCGCCCTCCGACACACTCACCGCCGCAGGGGCGATCACCAGACCCACCGTGTCGTCGTCCTGGACCGTCACCACCACGTCCGCCGTCACCGTCTCGTAGTCGCCGCCACTCGCCGTGTGCGCCAGCGTCACCTTGTCGTCCCCGGCGTCGTCGTCCTCCGCAGCCGTCACCGTCACCGTCTGCGCCTCCGACCACTTCGCCGCCGTGAACTCCAGGCTCGTCGTGTCCACACTCACGTCACTGCCCGCCTGCCCGCTGATCGTTACCGTCACCGTCGCACTCGGCTCGGTCGACAGCTCCACCGTGTACGTCTGGCTCCCGCCCTCCGACACACTCACCGCCGCAGGGGCGATCACCAGACCCACCGTGTCGTCGTCCTGGACCGTCACC
The DNA here is from genome assembly GCA_965208175.1 of Spirochaetia bacterium. Lineage (GTDB taxonomy): Bacteria > Spirochaetota > Spirochaetia > SZUA-6 > Bin103 > CATQHW01. Next base: position 2,081,586 of record CBDBOG010000004.1, read on the forward strand.
ACCACGTCCGCCGTCACCGATCCGTAGTCGCCGCCACTCGCCGTGTGCGCCAGCGTCACCTCGTCGTCCCCGGCGTCGGCGTCCTGCGCAGCGGTCACCGTCACCGTCTGCGCCTCCGACCACTTCGCCGCCGTGAACTCCAGGCTCGTCGTGTCCAGACTCACGTCACTGCTCGCATGCCCGCTGATCGTCACCGTCACCGTCGCACTCGGCTCGGTCGCCAGCTCCACCGTGTAGCTCGCGCTCCCGCCCTCCGACACACTCACCGCCGCAGGGGCGATCACCAGACCCACCGTGTCGTCGTCCTGGACCGTCACCACCACGTCCGCCGTCACCGTCCCGTAGTCGCCGCCACTCGCCGCGTGCGCCAGCGTCACCTTGTCGTCCCCGGCGTCAGCGTCCTGCGCAGCCGTCACCGTCACAGTCTGCGCCTCGCTCCACTTCGCCGCCGTGAACGTCAGTGACGCCTTGTCCAGACTCACGTCACTGCTCGCATGCCCGCTGATCGTCACCGTCACCGTCGCACTCGGCTCGGTCGCCAGCTCCACCGTGTACGTCCGGCTCCCGCCCTCCGACACACTCACCGCCGCAGGGGCGATCACCAACCCCACCGTGTCGTCGTCCTGGACCGTCACCACCACGTCCGCCGTCACCGTCCCGTAGTCGCCGCCTGAGGCCGCGTGCGCCAGCGTCACCTTGTCGTCCCCGGCGTCGTCGTCCTGCGCAGCCGTCACCGTCACCGTCTGCGCCTCCGACCACTTCGCCGCCGTGAACGTCAGTGACGCCTTGTCCAGACTCACGTCACTGCTCGCATGCCCGCTGATCGCCACCGTCACCGTCGCACTCGGCTCGGTCGCCAGCTCCACCGTGTACGTCCGGCTCCCGCCCTCCGACACACTCACCGCCGCAGGGGCGATCACCAGACCCACCGTGTCGTCGTCCTGGACCGTCACCACCACGTCCGCCGTCACCGTCCCGTAGTCGCCGCCACTCGCCGTGTGCGCCAGCGTCACCTCGTCGTCCCCGGCGTCGTCGTCCTGCGCAGCCGTCACCGTCACCGTCTGCGCCTCCGACCACTTCGCCGCCGTGAACTCCAGTGACGCCTTGTCCAGACTCACGTCACTGCCCGCCTGGCCGCTGATCGCCACCGTCACCGTCGCACTCGGCTCGGTCGCCAGCTTCACCGTGTACGTCTGGCTCCCGCCCTCCGACACACTCACCGCCGCAGGCGCGACCACCAGACCCACCGTGTCGTCGTCGTCCACCGTCACCACCACGTCCGCCGTCACCGTCCCGTAGTCGCCGCCCGACGCCGTGTGCGCCAGCGTCACCTCGTCGTCCCCGGCGTCGTCGTCCTGCGCAGCCGTCACCGTCACCGTCTGCGCCTCCGACCACTTCGCCGCCGTGAACGTCCAGTGACGCCTTGTCCAGACTCACGTCACTGCCCGCCTGCCCGCTGATCGCCACCGTCACCGTCGCACTCGGCTCGGTCGCCAGCTCCACCGTGTACGTCCGGCTCCCGCCCTCCGACACACTCACCGCCGCAGGGGCGATCACCAGACCCACCGTGTCGTCGTCCTGCACCGTCACCACCACGTCCGCCGTCACCGTCCCGTAGTCGCCGCCACTCGCCGTGTGCGCCAGCGTCACCTCGTCGTCCCCGGCGTCGTCGTCCTCCGCAGCCGTCACCGTCACCGTCTGCGCCTCCGACCACTTCGCCGCCGTGAACTCCAGGCTCGTCGTGTCCAGACTCACGTCACTGCCCGCCTGCCCGCTGATCGCCACCGTCACCGTCGCACTCGGCTCGGTCGCCAGCTCCACCGTGTACGTCTGGCTCCCGCCCTCCGACACACTCACCGCCGCAGGGGCGATCACCAGACCCACCGTGTCGTCGTCCTGCACCGTCACCACCACGTCCGCCGTCACCGTCCCGTAGTCGCCGCCACTCGCCGTGTGCGCCAGCGTCACCTCGTCGTCCCCGGCGTCGTCGTCCTCCGCAGCCGTCACCGTCACCGTCTGCGCTTCGTTCCACTTCGCCACAGTGAACGTCAAAGTCTCCTTGTCCACGCTCACGTCCGTGTCCGCCTGCCCGCTGATCGTCACCGTCACCTCGGCCGTCGGCTCCGTGGCCAGCTTCACCGTGTACGTCCCCTGGTGCTCGGCGATGTTCTGCGTCGTCGGGTCGTCCGCCTCCGCGACCGTCACTGCCGCAGGCGCCACCACCAACCCCACCGTGTCGTCGTCGGTGACGGTCACCTCCACGTCGTCGATGTCGATCTCGTCGTAGCGGTCGTCGTCCGAGGCCGCCGCGTGGGTGATGGTCAGCGTGTGCGAGGCGTCCTGGTCGATGGCGTCGTCGACGCCGATCACCGTGACCGTCTGCGCCCGGTTCCAGTCCGAGACGGTGAAGGTCAGGGTCTCGGCCGTCGTGCCTGCCGTCGGCAGGTCCGGGCCGTCCACGAGCAGGCCCTCGGCGGCGGTGACGGTGATGGTCACGTCGTTGCGCGGGATGGCGGTCAGCACCAGCGTGTAGGCGTCGCGGTTGCCGGCCCCGGCGGCCTCGGTCACCTCGGTGCCGCCGCTGGTCTCGGCGACCGTGACGGCCGCGGTCCAGGCGGCGGTGGCCGAGACGGCTGCGGTCGGGCCGGTGTTGCCGCCGTTGTCGGTGGCGGCGTTGGCCCGCACTTCGACGGTCACGTCGGCGCCGTCGTTCGGCGTGACCTGGAGTGTGTACACGCTCGCGCCGGTGCTCCCGAACGTTCCCTTCGCGCCGCCGGTGACGGTCACGTCGGCGGTCTCGAATCCGCTCACGTCCTCGGAGAAGGTGAAGGTGGCGGTGAACCGGTCGCGCGAGTCGATGCTGTCGGGCACGCCGGAGATCGTGACGGTGGGGGGGTCGCCGTCGTCGGCGAGCGTGATCTCCCCCTCGCCGGTGCGGCTGCCGGTGGCGCCGCCGCCCAGGCCCGAGGCCGCGAGGATGGGAGGACTGCCGGTCGAGGCCGTCGGGATCGAGACCGTCACCGTGGCGTCGGTCGTGTCGTCGTCGGCGCTGGCCGTGAGCAGCACGGCCGCCGTGGTGGCGGTGGCGCCCGTGGCCGGCCCCGTGAAGGTCACCGTGGTTCCTGTGAGCGTCACGCCGGCCGGCGCCGGCGTCGCCAGCGCCAGCGTGAAGTCGTCGCCCACCGTCCCGCCGTCGAAGGCCAGCGGGATCCCCAGCGACTCGCCGGACACCAGCCCCCGGTTCAGCGTCAGCGTGATACGCGCGGTGTTGGTGGCGCTGCCCTCGGTGGCGATGGCGTCCGGCACGGCCAGCGTGACGGTGGTGGCGTCGTCGTCGGTGATCGTGCCGGTGGCGGTGCTCCGGACGAGCACGCCGCCCGCGCTGGGGGCGCTGAGCGCGACGCGGAAGGTCTCCTCCGGCTCGTCGTTGGTGTCCTCGCGGGTGGCCACGGTGATGGTCTTGGCGGTGTCGCCGGCGGCGAAGCTGAGCGCGGTGGCGGTGGCTTGGCGGGTGTAGTCGGCCTGCGGGCCGCTGGCGGTGGCCTTGTTCGCGCCGGCAGTGTCGTCGGCGGTGTTCCACCGGACCGAGGACGCGACGCTGGTCAGCCCCGAGCGGGTGACGGTGAAGGAGAGGCTGTCGCCCTCGGCGGCGCGGGCGTCGGCGACGGAGTAGCCGGTGTTGCCGTCGGTGATCGTGCCGATGGCGAAGGAGTCGCCGAGCAGCGCGCCCGTTGGGGTCGCGAGGTTCACGCGGAAGGTCTCGTCGCCATCGAGCAGCGCGTCGGCAAGGCTGGTCACGGTGATCGTGGCGGCGGCGGCGTTGGGGGCGAAGGTGACCGTGCGGGCCGTGAGCACGGCGGTGTAGTCGGTGCCCGCGGTGGCCTGGCGTGCGCCCTGCGTCGTGTCGTCGCCGGTGGTCCAGGCCACGGTGGAGGTGGCCATGAGGTCGCCGGCGCGGGTGAGCGGGAAGCTCAGGTCCCCGCCCTCGCGGGCCGTCGCGCCGGCGATGGAGATGCTGATGAGCGTTTTCGCGTTGCCCGTGATCGTGCCGGTGCCCGTGCCGTCGTCGATGGTGGCGACGCCGGTGGCGCCGCTGAGCGTGACGGAGAAGGTCTCGTCGAGCTCGTTGCGCATGTCGGAGTTGATGGAGACGCGGAACGGGGCGGTGGTGGTCCCGGGAGTGAAGGTCAGCACTTCGGTCTTGTGGGTGTAGTCGGCCGCGGAGGCGGTGTCGCCGGTCTCGATGGACGTGGTGGCGGTGACGGTGACGGCGGCGGCGCTCGGCGTGGACAGGGAGATGGTGAACGCGGCCGTGCCGCCCTCGGCGGCGGTGACGTCGTCGATCGACAGCTCGGCCATGTCGTCGTCGGCGATCGTCACGGACGTTTGGGTGAAGGTCACCCCGGCGAGCTCGCCCTCGATGGAGATCGCCTCGTCGCCCTCGGCCACGCCGTCGTCGGTGGGGGTGATCGGGAAATCCACGGACGCGCTACGGTCCCCGGCGGGGATCGTGATCGTCTTGTCGGCGACGTTGCCGTAGTCGGTGCCCTCGGCGGCGCTGTCGCCGCTGTTGCCGACCTTGACCGTGACGGCCTTGGCCTCGCTGAAGCGCGTGGGGCCGTTGATGGTGGCGGTCACCCGCACCGTCTTCGCCCCGCCGTCCTCGGCGAGGCTGGACTGGATCGCCTGCGTGTCGGTGTCGGCGTCCACCGTGAGCGTGATGGCGTCCGGCGCGGCGTCGTCGTCGGTCAGCGTGACGACCGTCCCGGTCACCGTCACGCCGGTCAGCTCGCCGTCGATGGAGATGGTCTCGTCCGGCTCGTCGAGCACGTCCTGCCTCGGCGTCAGCGTGAAGTCCGCGGTCGCGCTCGCCATGCCCGCCGGGATCGTGAGGGTCTGGTCGGCGACGGTCTCGTAGTCGGTGCCCTCGGCGGCGGTGTCGCCGCTCTTGCCGACGACGATCTTCACGTCGGTGTTCGCGCCGAAGCGGGTGGCGCTGGTGATGGTGGCGGTCACTCGCACCGTCTTCGCCCCGCCGTCCTCGGCGAGGCTGGTCTGGACCGCCTGGGTGCCGGTGTCGGCGTCCACCGTGAGCGTGATGGCGTCCGGCGCGTCGTCGTCGTCGGTGACGGTGACCTCCACGTCGTCAATGTCGATCTCGTCGTAGCGGTCGTCGTCGGAGGCCGCCGCGTGGGTGATGGTCAGCGTGTGCGAGGCGCCCTGGTCGATGGCGTCGTCGACGCCGAACACCGTGACCGTCTGCGACGAGTTCCAGTTCGAGGCGGTGAAGGTCAGGGTCTCGGCCGTCTTGCCCGCCGTGGGCGTGTCCGGGCCGTCCACGAGCAGGCCCTCGGCGGGGGTGACGGTGATGGTCACGTCGTTGCGCGGGATGGCGGTCAGCACCAGCGTGTAGGTGTCGCGGTTGCCGGCCCCGGCGGCCTCGGTCACCTCGGTGCCGCCGCTGGTCTCGGCCACGGTGACGTCGGCGGTCCAGGCGGCGGTGGCCGAGACGACTGCGGTCGGGCCGGTGTTGCCGGCTTCGTCGGTGGCGGCGTTGGCCCGCACTTCGACGGTCACGTCGGCGCCGTCGTTCGGCGTGACCTGGAGCGTGTAGACGGTTCCGCTGGTGCTCGCGAAGGTCCCCTTGACGCCGCCGGTGACGGTCACGTCGGCGGTCTCGAATCCGCTCACGTCCTCGGAGAAGGTGAAGGTGGCGTCGAGCCGCGCCGTGGAGTCGATCGCCGCCGGCAGGCCGCCGATCTCGACGGTGGGTGGGGTGGCGTCCCAGACCACCGTGGCGCTGACCGCCGCGGCCGGGCCGTCGTTGTTGGCGCCGTCGGTGGCCGAGTCGGCCTTTACGGTGACCTTCACGTTCGCGGAGCCGGCGGGGGTGACGACCAGGGTGTAGACCGTGTGGCTGACGGCGGTGAAGTCGCCCTTGGCCCCGCCGGCGACGTCGACGTCGCCGGCCTCGAATCCCGTGACGTCCTCGGAAAAGGTGAACTTCGCAGTGAACGCGGCGCGCGAGTTGATCTTCGCGGGCACGTCGGCGATGGCGACGGTGGGGGGGTCGCCGTCGTCGGCGAGCGTGATCTCCCCGTCGCCGGTGCGGCTGCCGGTGGCGCCCCCGCCCAGGCCCGAGGCCGCGAGGATGGGAGGACTGCCGGTCGAGGCCGCCGGGATCGAGACCGTCACCGTGGCGTCGGTGGAGTCGTCGTCGGCGCTGGCCGTGACGGTCAGCGCCGCCGCGGCGGCAGTGGCGCCCGTGGCCGGCCCCGTGAAGGTCACCGTGGTTCCCGTGAGCGTCACGCCCGCCGGCGCCGGGGTCGCCAGCGCCAGCGTGAAGTCCGTGCCCGCCGTCCCGCCGTCGAAGGCCAGCGGGATCCCGAGCGACTCGCCGGACACCAGCCCCCGGTTCAGCGTCAGCGTGATGCGCGCGGTGTCGGTCGCGCTGCCCTCGGTGGCGGTGGCGTCCGGCACGGCCAGCGTCACGGCGGTGGCGTCGTCGTCGGCGATCGTGCCGATGGCCGTGCCCCGGAGCAGCGCGCCGCCGGCGCTGGGGTTCCCGAGCGCGACGCGGAAGGTCTCGTCGGGCTCGTCGCGGGTGTCCTCCGTGGTGGCGACGGTGATGGTCTTGGCGGTGTCGTTGGCGGCGAAGGCGAGCGCAGTGGCGGTGGCCTGGCGGGTGTAGTCGGCCTGCGGGCCGCTGGCGGTGGCCTTGTTCGCGCCGGCAGTGTCGTCGGCGGTGTTCCACCGGACCGTGGACGCACCGCTGGTCAGCCCCGAGCGGGTGACGGTGAAGGAGAGGCTGTCGCCCTCCTCGGCGGAGGCGTCGGCGATGGCGTAGCCGGTGGTGCCCTCGGTGATCGTGCCGGTGGCGAATGCGTTGGCGAGCAGGGCGTTGGTCGGGCCGGCGAGGTTCACGCGGAAGGTCTCGTCGCCCTCGACGAGCGCGTCGGCGAGGCTGGTCACGGTGATCGTGGCGGTGGCGGCGTTGGCGGCGAAGGTGACCGTGCGGGCCGTGAGCACGGCGGTGTAGTCGGTGCCCGCGGTGGCCTTCTTCGCGCCGCTGCTCGGATCGTCTCCGGTGGTCCAGGCCACGGTGGAGGCGGCCGTGAGGTCGCCGGTGCGCGTCAGCGTGAAACTGAGATTCCCGCCCTCCCGGGCGGTGGCGCCGGCGATGCCGATGAGGGTGTTCGCGTCGCCGGTGATGGTGCCGGTGGCGGTGGCGTCGGCGATGGTGGCGCCGGTGGGGTTGGAGAGCGTGACGGTGAAGGTCTCGTCAAGCTCGTTGATCTCGTCGTCGACGAGGGCGACGCTGAACGGGGCGGTGGTCGTCCCGGGGGCGAAGGTCAGCACCACGGTCTTGTGGGTGTAGTCGGCCGCCGAGGCGGTGTCGCCGGTCTCGATGGACGTGGTGGCGGTGACCTCGACCTCGGAGGCGCTCGGCGTGGACAGCGAGACGGTGAACGCGGCGGAGGCGCCCTCCGCGGCGGAGGCGTCGGCGATCGACAGCTCGGCCATGTCGTCGTCGGTGATCGTCACGGACGTTGGGGTGAAGGTCACGCCGGTCAGTTCCCCCTCGATGGAGATCGTCTCGTCGCCCTCGTCCACGTTGTCGTCGGTGGGGGTGATCGGGAAATCCACGGACGCGCTTCGGGCGCCGGCGGGAATCGTGATCGTCCGGTCGGCGACGTTGCCGTAGTCGGTGCCCTCGGCGGCGGTGTCGCCGAGGGCACCGACGACGATCTTCACGTCGGTGTTCGCGTCGAAGCGGGTGGCGCTGCTGATCGTGGCGGTCACTCGCACCGTCTTCGCCCCGCCGTCCTCGGCGAGGCTGGACTGGACCGCGTTCGTGCCGGTGTCGGCGTCCACCGTGAGCGTGATGGCGTCCGGCGCGTCGTCGTCGTCGGTGACGGTGACCTCCACGTCGTCGATGTCGATCTCGTCGTAGCGGTCGTCGTCCGAGGCCGCCGCGTGGGTGATGGTCAGCGTGTGCGAGGCGTCCTGGTCGATGGCGTCGTCGACGCCGATCACCGTGACCGTCTGCGCCCGGTTCCAGTCCGAGACGGTGAAGGTCAGGGTCTCGGCCGTCGTGCCTGCCGTCGGCAGGTCCGGGCCGTCCACGAGCAGGCCCTCGGCGGCGGTGACGGTGATGGTCACGTCGTTGCGCGGGATGGCGGTCAGCACCAGCGTGTAGGCGTCGCGGTTGCCGGCCCCGGCGGCCTCGGTCACCTCGGTGCCGCCGCTGGTCTCGGCGACCGTGACGGCCGCGGTCCAGGCGGCGGTGGCCGAGACGGCTGCGGTCGGGCCGGTGTTGCCGCCGTTGTCGGTGGCGGTGTCGGCCCGCACTTCGACGGTCACGTCGGCGCCGTCGTTCGGCGTGACCTGGAGTGTGTACACGCTCGCGCCGGTGCTCCCGAACGTTCCCTTCGCGCCGCCGGTGACGGTGACGTCGGCGGTCTCGAATCCGCTCACGTCCTCGGAGAAGGTGAAGGTGGCGGTGAACCGGTCGCGCGAGTCGATGCTGTCGGGCACGCCGGAGATCGTGACGGTGGGGGGGTCGCCGTCGTCGGCGAGCGTGATCTCCCCCTCGCCGGTGCGGCTGCCGGTGGCGCCGCCGCCCAGGCCCGAGGCCGCGAGGATGGGAGGACTGCCGGTCGAGGCCGTCGGGATCGAGACCGTCACCGTGGCGTCGGTCGTGCCGTGCCGGTGTCCGCGTCCACCGTCAGCGTGATGGCGTCCGGCGCGGCGTCGTCGTCGGTCAGCGTGACGACCGTCCCGGTCACCGTCACGCCGGTCAGCTCGCCGTCGATGGAGATGGCCTCGTCCGGCTCGTCGAGCACGTCCTGCCTCGGCGTCAGCGTGAAGTCCGCGGTCGCACTCGCCATGCCCGCCGGGATCGTGATGGTCAGGTCGGCAACGGTGTCGTAGTCGGTGCCCTCGACGGCGCTGTCGCCGCTCTTGCCGACCTTGACCGTGATGGCCTTGGCCTCGTTGAAGCGCGTGGCGCTGGTGATGGCGGCGGTGACGCGGACCGTCTTCGCGCCGCCGTCCTCGGCGAGGCTGGTCTGGACCGCCTGGGTGCCGGTGTCGGCGTCCACCGTCAGCGTGATGGCATCCGGCGCGTCGTCGTCGTCGGTGACGGTGACCTCCACGTCGTCAATGTCGATCTCGTCGTAGCGGTCGTCGTCCGAGGCCGCCGCGTGGGTGATGGTCAGCGTGTGCGAGGCGCCCTGGTCGATGGCGTCGTCGACGCCGATCACCGTGACCGTCTGCGACGAGTTCCAGTTCGAGGCGGTGAAAGTCAGAGTCTCGGCCGTCTTGCCCGCCGTGGGCGTGTCCGGGCCGTCCACGAGCAGGCCCTCGGCGGGGGTGACGGTGATGGTCACGTCGTTGCGCGGGATGGCGGTCAGCACCAGCGTGTAGGTGTCGCGGTTGCCGGCCCCGGCGGCCTCGGTCACCGCGGTGCCGCCGCTGGTCTCGGCGACCGTGACGTCCGCAACGGCGCTGTCCAGGAGCTCGATCTCCCCGTTGCCGGCGCGGCTGCCGGTGGCGTCGCCGTCGAGGCCGGTCGCGGCAAGGGAAGGATCGCCCTGCCGCGCGGCGGTCGTGGAGACCGGGATCGAAACCGTCACCGTGTCGTCGGTGGTGTCGGCGTCGGCGCTGGCCGTGAGCAGCACGGCCGCCGTGGTGGCGGTGGCGCCCGAGTTTGGGCCGGTGAACGTCACCGCGGTGCCCACGAGTGTCACGCCCGCGGGTGCCGGGGCCGCCAGCGCCAGCGTGAAGTCCGTGCCCGCCGTTCCGCCGTCGAAAGCCAGCGGGATCCCCAACGACTCGCCGGCCACCAGCCCCCGGTTCAGAGTCAGGGTGATGCGCGCGGTGTCGGTCGTGCTGCCCTCGGTGGCGGTGGCGTCCGGCACGGCCAGCGTCACCGTGGTGGCGTCGTCGTCGGTGAGCATGACGCTCGTCCCGCCCACCTTCACGTCGGTCAGCTCGCCGTCGATGGAGATGGCCTCGTCCGGCTCGTCGAGCACGTCCTGCTTCGGCGTCAGCGTGAAGTCCGCGGTCGCACTCGCCATGCCCGCCGGGATCGTGATGGTCAGGTCGGCAACGGTGTCGTAGTCGGTGCCCTCGACGGCGCTGTCGCCGCTCTTGCCGACCTTGACCGTGACGGCCTTGGCCTCGTTGAAGCGCGCGACGCCGTTGATGGTGGCGGTCACCCGCACCATCTTCGCCCCGCCGTTCTCGGCGAGGCTGGTCTGGACTCCGTTTGTCCCCGTGTCCGCGTCCACCGTGAGCGTGATGGCGTCCGGCAAATCGAACGTCGTCACCAGCAGGTTCGCTGTCAGGCCTGCGTAATCCCCTCCCGAAGCCGTGTGCCGCAGCGTCGCCGCTTCGTTAAGATCGTCGTCGTCTTCCGCGGCCGTAATCGTCACCGTCTGCGGCGTGCTCCAGAGGTCCGTCCCGGTCGGATTGAACATCAGACTCGTTTTGTCCAGCGTCAGGCCGGAACCCGCCGGGACTGCGATCCCGACCGTCACCGCGCTCGAAGGCTGCGTCCCCAGATGAACCTCGTAGTCGACAGTGGCCCCTTCGGCAACTTGAACCGAGGATGGCACCAGCAGTTTAGGATTACTAGTAGGGGTTTCAACAGCCTGCACGCTAAAAACAGTACGACTCGCAGTCCAACCCGGGGTCCCGCTTGGCGGACCGGCACCTATTAAAAAATTCTCAGTCTTTTCCGCACCTTCGTCCTCAGTCACCGTCACGACAATCCGCTGAAATCTGTTCCAGTTGGAAGGCGTGAACACGAGGCTCGTCGGGTTTACCGCCACACGTTGCCCTGACTCGGTGCTTCGGTGCTCGAAATCAACCGTAATCGTCTGCGTTATTGGGGACTTCAACCGCACACCCATGCTGCCGCTGCTCCCTTCCGGGATAGCCAAGTTTGGTGGAATCAAGGTGACCTCGTTAACACCTTCATTGTCCAAAATAACCACTCTCAATGTATGGCCGGCTGATCCGTCTGAAGGGGTATGAACCAGCAATACTGATTCCCCGCGGGAAACGATAACCGATTGATTCTCGGCCGAGGACATCAACACTGTCTGCGGTATGTCCCAGTTCGATGGCGTGAACGTAAGCGAAGTCTTGTTCAGACTCAGCCCTGTGCCGTCGTCGCCTGTGATCGACACCGTCATCGAACCGGCTGGCGGCTGAGCGAGCCACACCGAGTATTTGTCGTTCTCCCCTTCGAACAGCCAAAATGCTTGGGCGTTCGGGGCGGAATTGGCTGCCCCGAGATTCCCTTGGAGTATCACTTGCGCCACGGCGATTTCGGAACCAAGAGCCAGCAGAAGCAGCGCGCAGGAAAGCAGCGGGCCAAGCCGAACGATCTCCAACGCTCCGTACCGTCCATACATGGTCTTGGGTCGATACTCCTTGAAGCGGTACGCCGGACACCGGGCGTCAGCCCAGGCCGATGTCCCGGAGGTACTCCCTGGTCCGCTTGGCGATCGGGAACGGCGCGCCGGGCGCCGGCGGATACATGTCCTGCTCCACCACCCCGAAGCCGTCGTAGCCGATGCGATGGGCGACGTCGCGCAGGCGCTCGAAGTCGACCTCCCCCTCCGACGGTTCGCAGAACATCCCCTGCCCGACCGCGGTCGCGAACGGCGTGCCGTCGCGCAGCACCTGCTCGCGCAGGTCGCCGCGGATGCTCTTCAGGTGCAGGTAGGGGATACGCTCGTGGTGCTTCTCGAAGAAGGCGATCGGATCGCCGCCGGTGTAGGCGTCGTGGCCGGACACGTGGTCGATGTCGCCCAACACCAGGTCGGCGACTCCCTCGTCCTCCAGGTGACGCATGATGAAACCGCCACAGAGCTTCAAGGAGCGCTTCTCCAGCTCCTCCCGCAGCACGCCGGTATCGGTGTCGGCAGGTAGCCGATCGGACCCAGCTCCGTCCATTCGTAGCCGGCCGCGGCCGCCTCGTCCAGGTACTGCTCCCAAGGGGTTGTTTTCGGATCCGACGGAAACCAGACACCCCACGAGTCCGGCCCCGTCCCTACGGTAATCGCCATATGCGGCGATCATGCCATATGCGGCGATTATAGAGCGTCGCCCGAGCAAGCCGCCACACCGGTGGTTTCAATCTGAACGGGCGCGAAACGTCAGCCATCGGTGAACTCGAACGCCGTCACGTTGCGCGCATCCCGGCTGAACTCGACCCCGATCAGGTGGATGGGCTCGCCGCGCCCCCGGTACTTGGCCGCGTAGTCGCGCTCCCGCAATTGCGCCAGCGCCGATCCGGGCGGCGACAGCTCGATCACCTTGAACTCGAACAGATACACGTGCCCGCCGGTCCGCACCGCCATGTCCAGCCGCCCGTGGCTGCTCGACTCCTCCACCGCGATCTCGTATCCCAATGCGGCGAAGTAGGAGTAGAGTCGAGGAGAGGCGCGCCCTTGCCGTAGGTAGTAGGGAGTAGCTGTTGCCGGCAGCTTTCGCACACGCCGGTGCCTCAATCTCCACCATAGCCGCGTTTCCTCTCCCCGCTCATCGAACCCGGCGTGCCATTTTCCAGCACCGGGCTCTCGGACGAGATCATGCCTTCGCCCACGGAAAGTGTGCCGGGCGCAGGGCAAGGCGGGTGAGGCTATGGTCTTTCCAGAGTCGCTCATCCGTGAAGCGCACGTACTTCCCGGTCCGCACCTTGTGCTTGCGGCACAGCCACCGGCGCAGCCGCCTGATCGCATGCTTGTCGACGGCGTTGTAGGCCGGGCTGACTTGTCCCAGTTGGAAGTAGTTCGCCCACCCTTCGATCACTCGGTTCAGGCGGCGCACTACCACTTCCGAGTCCAGGAGTCCGTACCTACGCTGCGTCAACTCGCTGATCCTGTGGCATACGCTCACTACACTGCTCCGGCTCGGGCGCGTGCCGATGTAGGCACGCCCCGTGTCTCGGCGGTAGTTGCGTCCAATGCGGTACCCGAGAAACTCCAACGGTTCCTCCGGTACGCGTATGTTTCGGGTCTTCGTCGCGTTGATCGGCAGCCGCAGACGTTGCATCAGGTCCTCAACGGCGCCCCTCATCGTTTCCGCGGGAGCTTTGCCGCAGACCACGAAGTCGTCTGCGTAATTCACGATCTCTGCGTCGAAGCGCCGAGCATAGCCCAGCGCCTTCCAGCCCACAATGAAGCGTCGCATGTAGATGTTGCTGATCAGCGGGGAGATCGGTGCACCTTGCGGCGTCCCCTTCCTCTCCCGTCGCGCCCGGTTCGTGCGGCGGGTGCCGCCATCACCGTCGTCCTCCTCCACCGGCATCTCCAACCACGCCTTGATCCAGCCCAGCAGACGCCCATCGCTTACGCGGCGGGCCACGCTGCACATCAGCTCGGCGTGCGGAATCTCGCCGAAGTAGTTGGACAGATCCGCGTCGACCACCTCCCGGTGGCCCCGGTTCAGCAGCCCGTGCACGCGCTTCACTGCGTCCTGCGCGCTGCACCCCTCCCGATAGGCGTACTGCTCCGGTTGCAGGTCCGCTTCGAAGATCGGTGTCAGCACCATCAGTGCCGCCGTCTGCGTGACCCGGTCCCGAACGCACGGTATGCCCAGTGGTCGGTACTTCCCTGCTTGCTTCTTGGGGATCAGCACCTGCCGCACCGCGCCCGGTCGATAGGTGCCTTCCTTCAAGTCCCGCGCCAGTTCTCCAAGCCATCGACTCACCCCTTGCGCCTCGATGTGCTGCACCGTCTCGCCGTCCACGCCGGCAGCACCGCCGTTACGGCGGACTGCTTGCCAAGCGGCCTGCAAGACATCGGCTCGCCACACCTTGTCGCTCAGTGAATAGAATCGAAGGTTTGGAGATTCCTTCGCTTTCGCATGTAGCGCCGTCTGGAGTTTCCGAACGCTTTCCGGAGCTGCTAGGCTTCCGCCAGTCTCCATATCCCTGCCTCCTTGTTGCGCCCCTCTCGAACTGAGGCTCCTTCCCTCCGTCAGCATTACCCGACATCCACGGTACTACGAGCCTCTCCGTCACCCCGCCGACCCGAGCTGGTCCTCACGGATTCCCGGTTCACGCGTACACGCCTCCGACGGGGCTTCCCGTGTTGCTGCTGTCTCCCTGTTGCATACATGCCGTCGCCATTACCCCGGCGGATCCGGCCGGTGCTCGTGTCGCTCGCTTCCCGACCGCTGCCAGCCTTCCCCGTGTTTACGGCGGGTCGGCTTCCGCATCAAGCGTTTCGAGGCCTGCTCGGCGTTCACTCACGTTACGGCCTGCATGCTCGCTGAATCGCCCAACGGCGATCCTTTGTCATCGGAGTGCTTCAGTCCAATTCGTTACCTCCTTGCACCGCTCCGACTGCTTCCGGCTGGAGCGACAGTTGCCGGGCGGGCTCCCACCCGCTGGGACACAGCGCCTTATCACGGCGCACATAGAACACGCTCGCGTAGAAGCCCTCGTACTGCGCCATGTCATTGTTCGTATACCACTCGTACGGGATGCCCGCGAAGAAGGCATGGAACAGCTCCCGCAAGCCTGCGCAGTCGTGCGCCGCAAGCAGCCGCGCCAGGCGCGCGCTGTTGGCCATCTGCTGCTGCGCGTCCTGCACGAGTCGACTCAGCAGGTAATCGTTCAGGCTCTGACGGACCTCCCGGTTCGGGTAGCCCAAGCGATACAGCGCCTTGCCGCCCAGCTCCTCTTCCCCGATGATCGTCAGATACCCAGTCTGGAACAGGAGCGCCTCCGTGCCGATATGGTCGACATCGAACGCCGACAGCAGTTGCTCCGTGCTCACCGTCTGATCCAGTGACACCGACGCGACCTGCCGCTCGAACAGCGTGTCCACCAGAAACGCCGGCGTGCCGGTCTCGAACCAGTGCGCGGCGAACCTGCCGCGGCGGAACAGCAGCAGCACGTCGTACGGGTTGTACACCTTCTCGGAGCCCAGCCAGCTATAGCCGTTGTACCACTCGCGCACCCGCTCACGGTCCAGCCCGACCAGCTCCGGCGCGAACACGGTGTCCAGATCCTCCTCCGTGTAGCCGCAGATCGACGAGTATACCGGATCCAGCGTGAGATCGGTGAGGTTGTTCAATTGCGAGAACAGGTTCACCTTCGAGAACTTGCTGATGCCGGTCAGGAACGCGAACCGTACGTGCGCGTCGCAGTCCTTGATCACGCCGTACAGGCCGCGCAGGTAGTCGCGGTTGGCGCGCGCCACCTCCGGCGCGTCCACCAGCGCGTCCAGGATCGGCTTGTCGTACTCGTCCACCAGCACCGCCACTCGCTGCCCGGCCTGACCGTGCAGGGCTTCCAGCAGATACGCGAAGCGGCCGGCGCCGTAAGGAACTCGGACACTACCCCCATGCGCCGTTCGGCGGCTGCGAGCTGTTCCATGACGTTGGCTTCCAGCATGCCCGGTTGCGTGAAGTTGCCGCCGCCGAAGCTCAGCCGGACCACCGGATGGCGCTTCGACCAGTCATGCCGGTGGTGGACGTACAGCCCGGCGAACAACGCTTCGTTGCCCTCGAAGAACTCCTTCAGCGTGTCCAGGAACAGGCTCTTGCCGAACCGCCGCGGGCGCGACAGGAAATAGTGCTTTCCCTCGTCCGTCAGCCGCTTGAGGTACGCCGTCTTGTCCACGTAGTAGCACTCACGCTCGCGCACCTCGCGGAGGGTCTGCATGCCGATGGGCAGGCGGCGCCGGGTCACCGGCACATCCTAACGTAATCGGAACTCAGGCGGTGCCGCCCTCGTAGCGCAACAGGCCGCGCCGGAACACCAAGACGGACGCGAGCGCGGTTGCCGCCACGCCGGCGCCGAACCCGGCCACGTGCCAGCCGAGCCCGCCCCAGAGCACCGACGCCGGCAACGCCGCGCTCACCACCGCCGGCAGCAGCACGGTCGCGGTCACCCGCACCGCGGCCGGGAGGACCGTCGGCGGATAGCGCGCCAGGTTCAGCGCCTCCAGATAGGGCATCTGCAGCCAGTCCACCTTCTCGATCCAGAACGCCAGGCACATCACCATGAACCAGAGGCTGTAGTTGCCGACCACGGCCAGGAGCAGGAGGGCCACGAAGCCGGCCACGCCACCCGGTGAAGGCCATCCCGCCTCGGCGGCGGCTCCGGCGGCGACCAGGAAGACGCCGAGCACGGCGGGCAGCGCACTCATCACCGACAACCGGCGGCAGGAGACCAGGAACCGCGTGTTGACCGGCATGAGCAAGTCGTAATCCAGTTCCCCGTTGCGGATGCGGTCCTGGAAACGCGGCAAGTTGCGGATGAACAGCGCCTGCACGATCGCGCGGACGATCTCGAAGGTGCCGGCCAGGGTGAGAATCCGGGCGTACGTCCACCCTTCGATCCCGTCGGTCCGGGTGTAGATCAGGCCGTAGAACGCGACCGACAGCGCCAGGCTGGCGATGCCCTCGCCGGCGCGCGCCAGGAAGGCGCCGCGATACGCCGTGTCGGCGCGCACGCTGGCATTGAGCACCGCGGCAGCGATGCGCGCGGACCTACGCGGCGACATTCGTATACCGGCGCAGACCGGCGCGGGTGAGCGCCCAGGCAACGGCCAGCAGCAGCACCGCCCATACAAGCTGGCCCAGGAGCACCGAGTGGTCCGGCGTCCCGCCCGCCAGCAGCGTCGCCGGCGCGAAGACCAGGTAGTAGAACGGCGTCAGCGCCATGATCGCCTCCACCCGCTCGCCGAGCAGGTGGAGCGGGATCAGTCGGCCGGACAGCACGCTCGCCGCCAATTGTATGGTGAAATAGACTCCTGCGACGTCGTCGATCCAGAACGAGAGGGCCGACACGGCCACGGACAGCAGGAACCGCACCACGAAGGCGCCGCAGAGCGCCAGGAGCGCGTAGCCCAGGTGCCCGGCACCCAGCCAGTTGCCGGCGAGCAGCATGCCCACGGCGAGCAGCACCAGGCCCGGTCCCTTGGCGATGATCTGACCCACGCGCATGCCGGCGGCGGTCCCGAACCAGACGATCCCCAGCGAGGTTCCGGCCAGCGCCTCCAGTTCGACCTGGCCCTGCTGGATCCGCCCGGCCAGCCCCCACTGAAACTCCCCGGTGTCCGTCAACTGCTCCACCAGGCCGGCGGCAAGGAAGTACGCCAGCAGGGCCAGCCGTTCGGAGCCGCTGCGCGCTCCCAGGATCGACCACCAGACGAACGCGAGCATCAGCGTCGGCAGCAGCGACATGCCGATGCCGATCAGGTAGTCGGCCCGGTACGTCATGGACTGCGTCACCAGCGCCTTCGTCAAGCTCCACGTGACTCGCGGCGCCACGCGCACCGCACCGGCCATGCGCCGCAGTGTGCTCATCCGAGGTTCCGGTACAGTTCCGTCAGCGCCTCCTCGGCGCTCGGCACGTCGGTCCGCACGTCCTTCACGTCGCGCGCCTCGGTGACCGCCGCCAGCACGCGGCGGAGCGCCTGCGGGTGCACGGCCAGCTCCAGCTCGTCCGCCGTGTCCCGGATGACGCGGGCGTCGGCTGACGGCGCGTCGCTCAGGCGGCGGCCCCTCACCTTGATGCGGACGGACTCACGCGCGGCGGCGACCACGTCCTGCAGCATCCCGTCGTACACCAGGCGGCCCTCCCTGATCAGCAGCACCCGCCGGGCGATGCGGGTGACGTCGGCCAGGTTGTGCGAGGTGAGCACCAGCGCCGCGTCGCGTCCCAGGCCGTCCGGGGCATCGCTGCCCAGGAAGCCGTGGAGCGCCTCCCGCGTGCGCTGGTCCACTCCCACGGTGGGCTCGTCCAGGAACACGACGCGCGGCGCGTGCAGGAGCCCGCCCATCAGCTCCAGCTTGGTGCGCGTTCCGTAGGACAGCTTCCGCACCTGAGTCTTCAGGTCGCCGGACACTCCCAGCAGCTCGGCCAGCCGCGCCGTGCGGCCCGCGTGCTCGGAAGCATCCAGACCGTACAGCGCGTACAGCAACTCGAAGTTGTCGTTCGCGGTGAGCTCCGGCCACAGCCGCACGCGTCCCGCCAGAACCAGGCCCATCTGCCGGCGCACGGCGATCCGGCGCCGGATCGGCTCCGTGCCGAGCAACTCGACCTGTCCGGCAGTGGGGCGAAGCAGGCCGCACATCAGCTTGACCAGCGTGGTCTTGCCGGCGCCGTTGGCCCCCAGCACGGCCACGCGCTCCCCCGCGTGTATCGAAAAGGACACCCCGCTCACGGCCCGCACCGTCCGGTAGCGGCGGCGAAACAGGTGGCGCAGCGTGCTGAAGCCGCCGCTCGGCTTCTGCGCGACCCTGAAGTCCCTGGTGACCGAGCGCGCCTCGACCACGCACGAGCTCATCGAAGGGCACCTCCAGCTTGATCCGCCCCGGTCTCAGGGCGAACGGCCAGAGTGCCATGGCGGGCGCGGCAGGTGCAACGACGCGGCCCGGCGTCGAGTGGAGGCTGGCGCTCAGCCCAGTCCGATGTCCCGGAGGTACTCCCTGGTCCGCTTGGCGATGGGAAACGGCGCGCCGGGCGCCGGCGGATACATGTCCTGCTCCACCACGCCGAAGCCGTCGTAACCGATCCGATGGGCGACGTCGCGCAGGCGCTCGAAGTCGACCTCCCCCTCGGACGGTTCGCAGAACATCCCCTGCCCGACCGCGGTCGCGAACGGCGTGCCGTCGCGCAGCACCTGCTCCCGCAGGTCGCCGCGGATGCTCTTCAGGTGCAGGTAGGGGATACGCTCGTGATGCTTCTCGAAGAAGGCGATCGGATCGCCGCCGGTGTAGGCGTCGTGGCCGGTGTCCAGGCAGAGCATGACCGCCGGGTCGGCGTCCGCCAGAAAGCGCTCCATCTGCCGGTGGTTCTCCACGTGCGTATCGGCGTGCGGGTGATACACCACCTGCAATTCGTAGCCGGCCGCGCGCTCCTGGGCGCGATTGGCGGTCTCGATCAGCCGCGCCCACGCCGCGTCGTCCAGCTCCCTGGGACGCTCCAGCTCACCGGTTTGCAGGTTGGTGTAGGCGTCGTCGATAAGGACGACGAAGCGTGCGCCAAGCTGGTTGAACGGCCCGGACACGTGGTCGATGTCGCCCAACACCAGGTCGGCGACTCCCTCGTCCTCCAGGTGACGCATGATGAAACCGCCACAGAGCTTCAAGGAGCGCTTCGCAAGCTCCTCCTGCAGCACGCCGGTATCGGTCGGCAGGTAGCCGATCGGACCCAGCTCCGTCCATTCGTAGCCGGCCGCGGCCGCCTCGTCCAGGTACTGTTCCCAGGGGGGTTGCTTCGGGTCCGACGGAAACCAGACACCCCACGAGTCCGGCCCCGTCCCCACGGTAATCGCCATATGCGGCGATTATAGAGCGTCGCCCGAGCAAGCCGCCACGCCGGCGGTTTCAATCCGCCTCGATCCAGAGCCTCTCGACTCCGCGCAGCGCCACTCCCTCCCGGTACTCCGGTTCCATGACCAACCGCATGGACGAATACCGGTCCAGAAGGCTCGCCAACGCCGTGCGGGCTTCCATGATCGCCAGGGGACCTCCAAGACAGTAGTGCACCCCCCGGCCGAACGACAGGTGGCTGTTCCCGCGCCGGCCGACGTCCAGCGACTCGGGATCGTCGAACGCCTCCGGATCGCGGTTCGCCGCGCCGAGCACGGAGATCACCACGTCGCCCGCGCGTATGTGCTTGCCGCCGACCTCGACGTCCTCGCGCGCGGCACGCCCGTCGAGCTGCACGGGGCTGTCGTACCGGAGAAGCTCGTCCACCGCCGAGTCCAGCAGCCCGCGGTCTTCCCGCAGACGCTGGAGCTGCGCGGGATTCCTCAGCAGTGCCAGCACGCCGTTGCCGATCAGGTTCCGCGTCGTCTCGTTCCCGGCCACGAGGATCAGGCGCATCACCGACAGCATCTCCTCGTGCGTCAGCCGGTCCCCCGCTTCCTCCGCCGCCAGCAGCGCGGTCACCAGGTCATCCCTCGGCTCGCTGCGCCGCTCGGCGATGACCCCCTCGAAGTATGCGGACACCTGCTCGGCAGCCTGCCTGATGGCGTGCACCTGTTTCCCGCCAAGGATCGGATCGACGGCCAGCGCCAGCGTGTTCGACCACGTCTCGAACACGCCCATGTCCTCCGATCGCACGCCCAGCATTTCCGCTATCACCGTGACCGGCAGCGGGTATCCCAGCGCTCCGACCACGTCGAAGCGGCGCTTTCCGGCGACCTCGTCCAGCAGCCGGTCGGCGATCTCCTGCACGCGCCCCCGAAGTTGGCGCACCGCCTTCGGCGTGAACGCCTTGGACACCAGCGCCCGCACCCGCGTGTGCTCCGGAGGATCCATGTCGAGCAGGCTCAGCGGTATCGTCTTCACCAGGACCCGGTCGCTGCTGCAGAACCGCTTGTCGTCCCGCAACACCCGCTCCACGTCCTCGTACCGGGTCAGCGCCCAGGCCTTCACCAGCCTCATCCGGTGCACGGGATCCTTGCTGCGCATCTCCCGGTAGATGGGATACGGATCCTCCCTCAACCGCGGCGACAGCAGGTCGTAGGCGACGCCCGATTCCCGCCGCTCCCATGCGACCAGCAGCCGTGCGACTGTCGACTTCAGCCACTCGCTCATCAACCCCCTCCTTCTTCGGACGCCGCGACGCCGCGCACCGCCACGGTGCTGCCGCTCTCCAGGGAGCGCAGCGCGGCCTCCGCCAGCTCCAGCGCGCGCCGGCCGTCGGCGAAGGTCACCGACGGCTCCCGGCCGGTCGCCACCGCATCGATGAAGTCGGCCAGCTCGGCCTGGTACGCCGCCGCGTAGCGCTCGATGAAAAAGTGCTCGAGCGGCGCCGGGGATCCGGCGGCATCCGCCGTGAACAGCCGCGCCTCGTCCTCGCGCCGGTTGCCGGAGCAGACCATGCCGAGCGCACCGTGCACCTCCAGCCGCTGATCATAGCCGTACGCGGCCTGCCGGGAACAGTTGACGTGGCACTGGACCCCGGACTCGGTCGTCATCATGACCATGGCGGTGTCGACGTCGCCCAGCTCGCCGACCGCGGGATCCACCAGCGCGCTGCCGATGGCCGTGATGGACGTGGGCTCGGAGCCGAGCACGAAGCGGGCGAGGTCGAAGTCGTGGATCATCATGTCCCGGAACAGCCCGCCGGACACGCGCAGGTAGGCCGGCGGCGGCGGCTCCGGGTCGCGGCTCGAGATGATCACCTGGTGGATGGCGCCGACGGCGCCGCTCGCGGCCAGGTCGCGCACGCGCCGGTGGGTCGGGTCGTAGCGGCGGTTGAAGCCGATCTGGATCGGCACCCCGGTATCCCGCACCGCCTGCCAGCACTGCTCCACGCGTTCCAGGCTCAGGTCGATCGGCTTCTCGCACAGCACCGCCTTGCCCGCGGTGGCGGCCGCGATGATCAGGGCCACGTGCGTGTCGGTGGACGACGCGATCAGCACCGCGTCGACGTCGGTGTCGAGCGCGGCATCGACCTCCGGCACCGTCGCCGCCCCATGACGCTCGGCGACTGCGGACGCCACTGACGCCACGGGATCGTACACGTACGCCAGCCGGGCGTCTGATCGCGCAGCGAGGTTGGCTGCGTGCATGGCGCCGATCCGCCCTGCTCCCAGGAGTGCGAAGGTGACCATGCGCCATCGTAAACCGAGCAGGGTATGCAGCGGGTACCACTCGTCCTGATCCGAGACAAGCTTGCAAATAGTGCAATCATTGTCGTACGCTCTGCTCGTTGAACCGCAGGCAACGCAGAGTCCTTGTCGCCGTGTTCACCGACCCGGTGTCGGGCACGATCGAGTGGGCGGCGATTGAGGGCCTGCTCCTGGCCGTCGGAGCACGACTGATCGAAGGGCGGGGCTCGCGGGTGCGGTTCGAGAAGGATGGCGAGGTCGAGACGTTTCATCGGCCTCACCCCACGAAAGAGGCTAAACGCTACCAGGTACGCGCGGCCCGTACCTTCCTGGAGCGGATCGGAGTAACCCCATGAGCAACGCCATGACCTACAAGGGCTATTCGGCCCGGATCGAGTACGACAACGATGACGGAATCTTCACGGGACGTATTGCGGGCATTCGCGACGGAGTCGGCTTTCATGGCGATTCGGTGACCAGTCTCCGAGGCGCCTTTCACGAGGCGGTCGACGACTACCTCGAGACCTGCGCCAAGATCGGCAAGGAGCCGCAGAAGGCGTACTCGGGCCGGGTGATGTTCCGTGTCAGTCCCGAGACTCACCGCAACGCTGCCCTGGCGGCAGAACTGTCCGGCAAGACCCTGAACCAATGGGCGGCAGAGGTCTTGGACCGGGCTGCGCGGCTGCGCCTCGTCGACGGCTTGGCTGAACTCGACGACGAGGTGCCCGACAGCGCCCGGCAACTGGAATCGGAGATCGCGCGCGGCGCGACGGAAGGGTGAGCGGACGCGGGCAGCGGGTTACAGTCCGATGTCCTTCGCAACCAAGGAAAGGAAAGGAAACGCCTCGGCAGCGATCTCGACTATCTTCTCTGCTCCCTCAAGCGTGTCCTTGAACCCCCTGAGTATCTGACATCCCCTTCCAACAAACCTGGCCGCTTTCTTTGCGGGACCATCCTCTTCCATGGCTTCCAGCGCCGTGTTGAAATGCCCTCTCACGGCATCCTTCGTGGCCTGATCAAGTTCCACTTCATCCAACATCCGATGGACCCGATCGAGGACCGACTTTACCGTCGGTATTGCCACTTGCCGTTCAAACCAGGTGCGAAACATTGATCCGCAGATTCGCGGCTCCCGTTCACTGCTGTCGTCGATGACGCCGTGGGTGGATAGCCTGGTCAACGCGTCGTCGATCGTCCGCCCTTCGTAGCCCAGCGCATCGCCGAGTTCCACTCGAGAAACAGTCCTGCCAGTTGTCGAAAGATACCCGAACACAGCGCAGGAGCGCTCGCCAAGCGCCTCTTGCCAAATGTGAAAAGTCTGGCGATAATGGCGCTCAAAGCCGCGGGATGCTTCCATTACAAGATTCGGGTCCATCGTCATATCGACTGTTTTCCGACGATGATATAGCTCATGCAGGATCCCCTGAAGCAGGTACGGATGCCCGCCGATCAGGTCCTTGAGACATGATATCGAATGAGCAGGCAGGTCGTCTCCGAATCCGATCCTGATCAACTCCTCGACCGAATCATCATCCACGATACCAAGTTCCTTGGTCGCCAGGATGCCGCTGAGCGGAGAGCCGACAGTAGTGAGCCCTGACAGGTCGTTTACTCCGGTCACGACCAATCGAAACCGTGATCGATAGTCGCTGGCAGACATCAGATCTCGCAGATTTCCGAAGAACATCGTACGGCTGTCGAGCCCTTTCTTAATGGCATCGATCTCGTCAATCATAATGATTGATACCCACTCTCTACCCTGATATTGATCTGCAAACTTAGACTCTGCTTTACCGACAGCGTTGAGAAAGGAGCGGTACGGAGACTCATCTCTGATTGCGTCGATGGGGATTCCGGGGATGGCCTCAACGAGCAAGTCGTATATCTTGCGCCATATGCTGGCCGACGAGTAACGGACACCGGGAGACGCCTCATCGAACGATCCGGGACCAAGATAGAGCGGAAAGTAGACTCTGTCGACGCTCGGATCCTGTGTCAAATCCGCCTGTATTTGCTTCAGAGTGGACGTCTTTCCACAGCGACGGCCGCCTATGATCGCGAACGATTGACGTCCCCGGGTGAGCCGCCTTATGAGATCGCGGCGAAGGTCGCGATTGCCCACATAGACGCTATCGGTCGTTGTCACATCGTAGGGGTTCTCCATCATAGCAGTCTGGTCCTTACCCAGTAGTCGAAGAGTTCAGCCGTAAACCTGATCCAACCGTCATTGCGGACCAAGCCGAAGTGCTCCATGCTTGTCAGAGCATCTTCAAATCTCAGCGGCACCTCGTGTGCGGCAGGCGGCACGGACGCGTTCCCAACGTAGCGGAGCAGGTCCTGTTCCGCGACGGTCATGTCGGCCACCATCTCCGAGTACCAACCGCCGATCTGGTGGCTATGCATCGATGCCCGTATGCTACGGCCCACGTCGTTCGCGCGAGCCAGGTCGATCGATTTGTGCTGCCTACATGCATCGCTCGCGAACAGGCGCGTAACGAGGGGGTGGCCGCCACAGTACACGAACGCCTGCTCGAGGGCGTCATCGTCCCACATGATGTCCCGCCAAGTGCCGATCTCTCGCAACATTTCGCGGCTCTCCGACTCGGTCAGCGACCCCGTATAGATCTCCTTGAGATTCATGAACATCGGATTCTCCCCAGCATCCAACGGGAGTCGATTGACACGGCTTATGTCCGGGCGCTTGTCGATCGCCACGACTGCCAGCGCCTGCAGCTCTTGAGCCACCGTGCGTAAGGTCCCTACCACGCGGCGCCCCTCCATCAGTTGGTTGCGGTCGACACCCTCACGGATCGGCAGCAACCGATCGATCTCGTCGAGAATAACCACGCACGGCTCCTGTCGGCCGGTGCGCCTCCACAGACGTACGACCGCTTGCAGATCGCAACAGTCCGTGTCCGAGGATGGTCCGTTGACCACCCCCATCTTTCTCAGTCTGGCGTGTAGTCTTCGCGTGACAAGAGAGAGAAAATCCGCTGCCAATAGACTGTCGAAGCAGTCGCACTGGATCATGACAATGGGAATGTCGCGGAAGCGCTCCAGGAGTCGATTCGCCAACGATGTCTTGCCGGTCTTGCGCAGGCCGAATATCCCGATGTGCTGTCCCTGAACCAGCGACGAGGAAATACCGCGAAGCTCGGTTTGTCGGCCAAAGAAGAATCCGGCATCCTTGATCGGCATGAGCTCAAAGTATGGATCCTCACGTGTGATATAGAGCTCTTCTTGTTCCGCCAGGGTGCTGACGCAGACGTCATTGTGTAAAGCAACCTGTAAGGCAGCAAGATCCAACGGAACCACGTCGCTGTGCAGCTTGGCTTTGAGTTGCTGTACTTGATTCTTGTGTTGCACTCGTGAATCGGCGTCGGGAAACACCATGTACAAACGAATCCGCCCATTGGTGGCGGTTACGAGTCTGTCAACGTCTTCGGCTGACCCTTCATGGTTGTTGACGCCGTCAAGCGCGAGCGCATGAAGAGTCGATCCCGTCCTTGACTCCAGTCTGATCGCACCCCGCCTCCACGTTCGAGTCACCCGCCAATGCGTATGGGAGAAGAAATCCCTGGCAATCTGCATTGGATCACCGCGTCTCCGGCGAGAGTATACAACTACCAGCAAGGGACCGGCGATTGCGATGAGCCCAAGGCTCGCGTAAGGAACGACCAGGGATCGGAGCCCTATCATCAACACCATGCGGATCTCCTTCGGCCGAATGCTCGGAGGAGGATCGTTCAACGACGGGAGGAACGTAGACTCGCTCATACGCAGCTCTTCCTGGTACCAGGTCAGCGGATACAACGGGCATGTACTCGCACCGAACAATCGAAACAGCGGACACCGATCGTTGTTGAATCTGACTTTTACCAAGTCCTCGGCGTTGTCACTCGCGAGGTACACGATGTGATTAGGCCGGTATGATATCCATTGATCAAGGGCCAGGATCTGGAATACGGTTTCGGCGGCGCCGTCAGATTCCTTCGACTGGAGCATGATGCCGACGCCTTGGCCGTATGCCACATGAGTGTTACTACAGGATACAGGACGCGGCCCAAGTTCGATTTTTTCGCAGCCATGGCGCGCTTCGAGATCAATCCCGACGCTAGACGAGAACGATCGAATCCAGTCCTCGACAGACGTGAGAGTCCTGACCGCGATCCCGCTGTTCGCGTCCCATAGGCGTACCGTCCAGTCCTCGCTTCCGGAAGCAAGGTGCATGCCATCGGGACTGAATGCGATTCCGTTCACCTGGCCTTCGTGGCCGCGAATGATCGCCGTGGGATTCTCGGTCATCGGGTTCCATATGAGAATCGTGCCGTCGTCACCCCCGGAGGCGATCGTCTGGCCGTCGGGGCTGTACGCCACCGACCGGACCCAGTCCTCATGCTTCCCCAAAATCGCCAGTTCCGCACCGCTGGCGGCATCCCATACGCGCACCGTGCCGTCGTCACCCCCGGAGGCGATCGTCTGGCCGTCGGGGCTGTACGCCACCGACCGGACCCAGTCCTCATGCCTCCCCAAAATCGCCAGTTCCGCACCGCTGGCGGCATCCCATACGCGCACCGTGCCGTCGTCACCCCCGGAGGCGATCGTCTGGCCGTCGGGGCTGTACGCCACCGACCGGACCCAGTCCTCATGCCTCCCCAAAATCGCCAGTTCCGCACCGCTGGCGGCATCCCATACACGGACCGTGCCGTCGTCACCCCCGGAGGCGATCGTCTGGCCGTCGGGGCTGTACGCCACCGACCGGACCCAGTTCTCATGCCTCCCCAAAATCGCCAGTTCCGCACCGCTGGCGGCATCCCATACGCGCACCGTGCCGTCGTCACCCCCGGAGGCGATCGTCTGGCCGTCGGGGCTGTACGCCACCGACCGGACCTCAGATTCGTGTCCTTCAAGGGTCGCCGCGCGGTCACCGGTTACCGTGTCCCACACATAGATCGTTCCGTTCACGGCCCCGGAAGCCACGCGGGAACCATCGGGGCTGTACGCCACAGATGTGACGTGCTCATCGAACTCCATCACCCGGTTGCCGTCGATCTCCCATACCGCTACGGTCGACCAAGCACCAACGGTCGCGGCGGCAACGTGATCCCCAGAAGGACCAAATCGTAGCCGATCGACGAATCGGATCGGTCCGCTAAGGAATTGGAGCGCCGCACCGGTGGTTGCGTCCCATAACCAAATTGGTCCGAATTGAAGCGTAGCGGCAATGCGGTCGCCACTACCGCTGAATGTCAAAGCAGATACTGAACCTGGCGAACGTTCCACTTCGGTGGCGCTGGTCTTACCACTCCGAACTTTTGTCACCCGGATCGCGCCACCCACGCCAGTAGCGATGCGTCTACCGTCGGGACGATACGCCACGGCATTGCTACCGTCCCGGATTGCGATCGCATCACCACTCGCGACATCCCACACCCGCACGCTGCCGTCACTGCTCCCAGAGATGATCCGACGGCCGTCAGGGCGGTAGGCGACCGACACGACGCCGGATGCGTCATGTCCGGTAAGCACCATCGATTGTGCGCCACTCGCGGCATCCCACACCCGCACGGTGCCGTCACTGCTTGCAGAGGCGATGCGCCCGCCGTCAGGACTGTATGCCACAGACCAGACCCCGTCCGTGTGGCCCGTGAGCACGGCCAGTTCGACGTGACTCGCGGCATCCCACACCCGCACGGTGCCATCACTGCTTGCAGAGGCGATGCGCCCGCCGTCAGGACTGTATGCCACAGACCAGACCCCGTCCGTGTGGCCCGTGAGCACGGCCAGTTCGACGCGACTCGCAACATGCCACACCCGCACCGACCCATCCCGGCCACCGGAAGCCAAGTGCCGGCCGTCAGGGCTGTATACTGCCGAAAGGGCGCGAGCCTGCAGCGTCGCCACCAAAGCGGCGCTCGCGGCGTCCCATATCCGCACGGTTCCGTCCACCGAGGCGACTTGGGCACCGTCAGGGCTGAACACCAGCGAGCGGACGCGGCCCTCGTGCCCGTGAAGGATTGCCAGCACCTCTCTGGCGTTGGCATCCCACAGCCGTACCGTGCCGTCGTCACCTCCGGATGCGATGCGAGCCCCATCAGGGCTGTACGCCAGAGAACGAATCAGACCGTCATGTCCGAGTTGGGGTACCAAAGCAGCGAAGACAGGATCGGTTTCGCGTTGTGATGCAGTTTCGTCAGGACCGGCACAGGCCAGGAGAACCGCAGTGGTCATCAAAGCGGTCGTTTTCGTCAAACGCATGAGCCATCCGGGCCCGGCCCTGTGATCGACCTCAGGATTCGTACCGCCGACAAGCTCTTCCATAGCGACGCAGTGGCCGACCATAGTATCAGTCACCTTATGGTGGGGTGGATTCCTTCGGAAGTCGAGATGGAGTCGAGGAGTCGAGCCGGAGAACCCGCAGCAACGCGCTCGAATCCGTCCTGCAGGCGGGGTTACCCGCCCAGAAACAGCCGGCCTACCCGCTCGTCCCGCAGCAGGTCGTCGCCCCGCGCGGCCAGCGCCAGGCCTCCCGACACCAGCACGTAGCCGACGTCCGCGAACGCCAGCCCCTTGCGGGCGTTCTGCTCGACCATGATGATCGTCTTGCGCTCGGTGTCGCGCAGATCGGCCAGCAACTCGAAGACCATGTCGATGAAACGCGGCTCCAGGCCGATCGACGGCTCGTCCACCAGCAGCACGTCGGGGTCCATCACCAGGGCGCGCGAGATCTCCAGCAGGCGGCGCTCCCCGCCCGACAGCACGCGCGCCGGTTGCGCGCGCCGCTCGGCGAGGCGCGGATACCTCTCCAGCACGCCGCCGACGGCGGCCCGCGCGGCAGCCCTGTCGCCCATCAGGTAGGCGCCCATCTGCAGGTTCTCTTCCACGGTCATGTCCGGAAACACGGAGTTGTCCTGCAGGATGTAGGCGATGCCGGCCGCCCGCAGCTTGTCGGTGGCCGGCATGCGGGTGATGTCGCGGCCTTCCTTGCTGATGGTGCCGCCCATGATCGTGTTCAGGCCGTAGATCGAGTGCAGGACCGTGGACTTGCCGGCCCCGTTCGGTCCGATCAGGCACAGCGACTGCCCGCGACCGACCTGCAGGTCCACGCCGTGCAGGATCTCCATGCGGCCGTACCCCGCCACGAGGTCCCGGACGCTCAGGAAGCCGTCCCCGCCGGCAAGCTCGTCCAGCGTCTCCCTCGGAACGCCCCGCTCGATCAGAGACGCGCTCTCGCGCGCCACCTGGTCGACCGATACGGCGTCGCCCAGCTCGCCTGCGCCGTAGCCGGAGACGCCGCCGCCCGTGGTCGGGCCGGTGTCCGTCATTGCGAGCGCAGGTACGCGTCGAGGACGCGCGGGTCGTTGCGCACCTGCTCGGGCGCGCCGGACGCGAGCAGCCCGCCGTGGGCCAGGCAGTGGATGTGGCTGGCCAGGTTCATGATCACGCGCATGTTGTGCTCGATGACCAGCAGGGTGACGCCCATCTCCGCGTTGGCCCTGAGCAGCCGGTCGATCACGCCGTTGATCAGGGTCGGATTGATGCCCGCGGTCGGCTCGTCGAGCAGCAGCATCTTGGGAGCGCGCATCAGCGCCATCGCGAACTCCAGCAGCTTCTGCTGGCCGAACGACAGGCTGCCGGCCACGTGGTCGCGCAGCGCGTACAGGCCGGCGAACTCCAGCAGCGAATCGGCGCGCTCGGTCACGGCGGCGGAGAACCGGCGCAGCAGCCGGCCACCGCCCGCCGTGAGGGGCGCGGCCGACACCAGCATGTTTTGCAGGCAGCTCATGCCCCCGTAGACGCGCGTCTGCTGGAAGGTGCGGAGCAGGCCGAGCCGGGCGATGCCCGGCACCGTCATCCGCTCCACGCGGGCGCCGTCGAAGGTCACCGTGCCGCCGTCCACGGGGTGATACCCGACGATGCAGTTGAACAGCGTGGTCTTGCCGGAGCCGTTCGGCCCGATCAGGCCGTGCACGGCGCCGGCCTGGACGCCGATGGTGACGTTGCGGTTGGCGGCGACGCCGCCGAACGACTTGCTGACGCCGTCGACCTGCAGCAGCGCGCTCATGCGCCCCTGCCCGCGTCCAGCGCCACGTTACCGCGGCGCTCCCGGAACCAGCCCAGAAGGCCGTCGGGCAGGAACATGACGATCACGACGATCAGCACTCCCATGGCAACCCGATGCCAGCCGAGCAGATAGGTCCAGAACAGCTCCTGCGTGACGTGGAAGACCATCGCCCCGAGCACCGGCCCCCACAGCGAGCCGCGTCCGCCCATGATCGCCATCAGGATCATCCACACCCCGAACGTGGCGCCGGCGAACGCCGTGTCGAGCGGATCGATGAAGCCGATGAAGTTGCCGTAGGCGCCGCCGGTCAGGGCCAGGAAGAACGCGGCCACCGACCACGCGACGACCTTGCAGCGGATGGTGGGCAGCCCCATCGCCTCCGCCTTGTCCTCGTCGTCGCGGATGGCATTGAGCAGCAGCCCGAAGCGGCGGCGATACAGGACCTGCAGCACGACGAAGCAGATGACCGCCACCGCGAGGAAATAGAAGGAAAAGAACCGGTTGTGGCTGCCCAGCGCCTCCGGGAACAGGGGGGTCACCAGTCCGGAGCCGGCGCCGAGCCAGTCGACGCCGCTGACGATCTCGCCCGCGGCGACGCCCAGTCCCAGGGTGCCGACCGCGAAGTAGTGCCCGCGCAGCCTGAGGATGCTTGATCCCAGCAGGACCGCCAGGGCCAGCGCGACGACCGCCCCCACCGCCACGCCGAGCCCCAGCCCGCCGAGGTAGTGGAGCGGCTCCGGGCGCAAGGCGGCGCTGGCGGCGACCTCCGCGAACTGGTCCGCCTCGAAGAACAGCGCGCGCTGCACCACGGCGCTGGCGTACATCCCGGCGCCGAAGAACACCACGTTGCCGAACGAGTTGTATCCCATCTGGCCGCCGACGATGTCCCAGGTCAACGCCAGGGTGACCAACACCCACAGCATCGCGATCTGCGACTGGAATTGCGGCGCGACGAACGGTCCCGCGATGCCGGCCGCCAGCAGCGCCAGCGGTCCGGCGTGGCGCAGGTTCATCGCAGCACCTGCCGCCTGCGCCTCCGCAGATAGCTGCGCACCAGCAGGATCACCACCAGCAGCGAGAACACGAACGCGGTCTGGAACTCCACGCCCAGGCTGAAGCCGGCGAAGTTCTCCGCCACGCCCAGCGCCGTGCCGGCCACAGCCACGCCGGCGACGTTGCCCAGCCCCGCCAGCACGACGATCATGAACGACCGTACCGTGTAGGTGATGCCGATGAAGGGATGGATCACCCACACCATCGCCACCAGCGCGCCGGCCACGCCGCACAGCGCCGCGTTCAGGGCGAACGCCAGCGCGTAGACGCGATCGGTGCGCACGCCCACCAGGCGCGCCGCGCGCGCGTTCTGCGCGGTCGCCCGGATCGCCCGCCCGGCCCGGCTGCGGCGCAGGAACAGCACCAGCAACCCCGCGGTGACGAGCGTCACCGCGAACGCCACCAGCTTGACGTTCCCCAGGACCACGCGGTCGCCGAGCAGGAACGTGGAGCCGAGCCCGGCGTTGGCGGTCCGCAGGTCGGCGCCGAACACCTGGTTCATCACCTGCTGCAGGACGATCGTCAGGCCGAACGTGGCCAGCAGCGACACGAACAGGTCGCGGTCGACGAGGCGGAACACCACCGCCCGGTACAGCGCCCAGCCGACCACGAACAGGACCGCTCCCGAAACCGGGATCCCGAGCAACGGATGGACGCCCAGGGTCGACAGCAGCCAGGTGACGTAGCCGCCCAGGATGACCAGCTCTCCCTGCGAGACGTTGATGATGTTCATTACGCCCCACACCAGCGCCATCCCGTAGGCTGCCAACACGAAGATGGCGCCCACCAGCAGCCCGTCAAGGAGGAGCTGCACCGACAGCGATCCCGACTGCAGCAGCAGCGGGCCGCTGCGCGCAACCACCGTCTCGGGAACCGGTGCCGAGCCCGGGCGCGGGAACGCCAGCTCGTCGGAGGCCCAGGCGGTCGGCGCCACGACCCGGTACTCCCCGTCCTGGATCTGCAGCAGCACCATCGGCTTGGCGATGTTCTTGCCGGTCTGGTCGAAGCGGATGTTGCCGTAGAAGGTCTGCATGTCGGTCGCGGCCAGGGCGGCGCGCACCGTTTCGATGTCGAACGATCCGGCGCGCTCCAGGGCGTCGGCCCAGACCATGACCGCGGCCGTGGACTCCGCGGCCTGGTACGGCGGGACGTAGCCGTATTCCTCTTCGAACCGGACCGCGTAGTCGGCGGCGCTGCCGAACAGGCCGTCGCGGTAGGTCAGCGTGGGCGCCCACTGGGCCGCGCACAGGATGCCTTCGGCCGCGTGGCCGAACTGCTCCGCGTCGGTGACCCGCGCCGACTCGCAGTGCGTCATGGCGACCATCGGCGCCGACGCCCGCATCTCCTCGGCCTGGCGCACCAGCAGGGCGGCGCCCTTGGAGTGGCCGGACACCAGCAGCACGTCCGGGCGCAAGGCCTTGACCTTGAGCAGCGTGGCCGCCATGTCGTTCGCTTCGCGCGGCAGCTTGTCGTCGATCACCACCTGCATGCCGTGCCGCCGGGCATCGTCGAGGACGCCGGCGCGGATGTCCTGCGAGAACGGATCGTTGGCGGTCGCCACCGCGACCCTGAGCGTCGCGGGATCCCGTGCGCGCGCCTGGGCCTGCTCGGCCGCAAGGTTGATCGCCTCCTGCAGGTACTGCTCGGAGGTGGACAGCACCGCGAACAGGTAGCGGTAGCCCTTGTTGAACAGCGCCCGTGAGGCGCCGTTGCCCTCCACCATCGGCACCTTGTGCTGCTCGGTGATCGGCGCGATGGCCGTGGTCAGCCCGGAGCTGTAGGGGCCGAGCATGAAGCGGATGCCGTCCTGCCGGATCAGGCGCTCGGCCAACTGGGCGCCGCGCGCCGGCGTCGACTCGTCGTCGTAGTACAGGATCTCCAGCCGGTACGCCGTGCCCGCGACCACGACGCCGCCCCGCTCGTTGATCATCCTGACCGCCAGGTCGTACCCGTTGCGCGTGTGGTTGCCCGCGGTGGTGTACCTGCCGGTCAGCGATACCGCCGCGCCGAGCACGATGGCGTCTTCCGTGACGCGGGCGAACACGGTTGCGGGCAGAAGCACCAGCGCCGCCGCCAGCAGCAACCGCACCGCTCCCGGCGTGCGAGGACGGGTATTCCCGATCCGGCGTTCCATGAAAGTCACACCGATAGCAGCAAGACGACGCCGGGGCGTCAAGGGGTTGCCGGTTGGCGAGCGGGCACTCACCGCGCAGACTGCGCCGCGTGGACCTGACCGGGCGCGTCGCGGTCGTGACCGGAGCCAACTCCGGCGTCGGCAGATCGGCCACGGATCGGCTGCATGCCGCCGGCGCCGAGGTCACGCTGGTGTGCCGCGACCGGACGCGCGGCGAGCAGGCGCTGAGCGAGATCGCACGCACCCGTCCCGATGCCGACGCCACGCTGGAGCTGGCGGACCTGTCCTCCCCGGATGCGGTGCGCGGGCTGGCCTCCCGGCTGAGGGGTCGGCTTGATCGAATCGATGTCCTGGTAAACAACGCGGGCCTGGCGCTCGACCGCCTGCAGACCACGGCCGAAGGGTTCGAGATGACCATCGCCACCTGTCATCTGGGCCACTTCCTGCTGACCAACCTGTTGCTGGACCGCCTGCGGGGCGGCGGCAGGATCGTGAACGTCAGCTCGATGGTCCATCGGTCCGGGAACCTGCTCCGTGCGCCGCTGGACGACATCGCCCGCGGCCGGGCGTGGAAGGGCGGTTTCCAGGCCTACAGCGATGCAAAGCTGGCCAACGTCCTGTTCACGGTGGAGGCCGCGCGACGCTTTCAGGATCAAGGGATCTGCGTCAACGCCCTGCACCCCGGCGCGCTGGCCACGAACATCTGGAACAGGTACCACGGCGTGCCCGGCCTGTTCATGCGTGCGCTGGCGATCTTCATGCGCAATCCCGAGATCGGCGGCAAGGCGGTGCTGGAAACGATCCGGCGCTCGGAACCAGGCGAGGTGTCCGGCCGCTACTTCCACGTCACGGCGGAACGCAGACCGCAGCCACAGGCAGAGAACCGCGACCTGGCGCGCGACCTCTGGGAGCGCAGCCTGACCTGGGCCGGCCTGAATCGATGAATCGCCTCAGCCGATGGCGGCCAGTTCTTCCTCGAGATCGGCCATCTGAGCGCCGCCGGCCATGAGCGTGCGGATGTCGCCGCCGCCCAGATCTTCGGCCACGCCCTCGCCGATCACCTGTCCAAGGCTGAGGAACGTGTAGCGGTCGGCGACCAACTGCGCATGGATCTCGTTGTGGGTGATGAGGATGACCGCGATGTCTCCGCGGCTCCGCACCCGCTTGATGGTCTTGAGCACCTCGAGCTGCTGCCTCTGTCCAAGGGCGGAGGTCGGCTCGTCCAGGATGAGCACCCGCGCCCCGAAGAAGATGGCGCGAGCGATGGCGAGGGCCTGTCGCTGGCCGCCCGACATCGTCCCCACCGCCTGCTCGGGGTCGGCGATGTTGATGCCG
Organism: Spirochaetia bacterium; assembly: GCA_965208175.1. GTDB lineage: Bacteria > Spirochaetota > Spirochaetia > SZUA-6 > Bin103 > CATQHW01. The sequence continues at coordinate 2,115,775 of CBDBOG010000004.1, forward strand.
ATCTTGGCCATCTCCTCACGGGTAATCCGGTTCATGGTCGCCGTCCGCATGACGCCGAACGGCCGGGGACCCATCGTGATCTCTCTACCCATGAAGAAGTTGCGAGTTACGGAGGTCAGGGAGTTGAGGGCGAGGTCCTGATATACGGTGCCGATTCCGGCGTCGGACGCGGCCAGGGGGTTGCGGAACACGACGGGCTGGCCATCGAGGTGGATCGTGCCCGCCGTCGGCTGATGCACGCCGGCAAGCACCTTGATCAAGGTGGACTTCCCGGCTCCGTTGTCGCCGAGCAGCGCATGCACTTCGCCGGCGTGCACGTCCACGGACACGCCATTCAGGGCCGTGAAGTTCCCGAAGCGCTTGACGATGCCCTCCAGCCTGATCAGCGGCCCGGCCACGTCATATACCCCCGGTAAACCGCTTGCGAATGGTCTCGTTGCTGAGCGCCGCCACGAGCAGCACCGTCCCCAGGAACATCCGGTAGTACGAGCCGTCGATCCAGGAGATGTAGAACACCGAGTTCTGTACCAGTCCGAAGATGACCGCCCCGAAAATGACGCCGACGATCGATCCGAAACCGCCCGACAGAATGACGCCCCCGACCACGGATGCGGCGATCGCCTCCAGCTCCTTGAGGTTTCCCTTCGCGGCGTCAGCCGTGTTCGTGTCGAACACCTGGGTCGCGGCAAAGATGGTCGCGCAGAACGCCGTGAACATGAACAGCGACACCTTCACCTTGTTGGTCGGCACGCCGTTCGCCCGCGCGGCTTCCTCGTTTCCGCCGGTCGCGTAGATCCAGTTGCCCAGCTCGGTACGCGACAGCACGAACCACGCGGCGGCGGAGATCACGATCCACCAGGCGACCTTCGCGTCGAAGCCGGTGACCCACTGTTCGCCGGCCCGGTTGAAGTTCAGGCCGAGCCAGAAGAGGATGTCGTAGAACCACTGGAAGGTCTCGCCGCCGAACAGGGCGGCGAAGAAGTCGGTCTCCTTGAAGTCGGGCAGTCCGGAGACCTGCGTGGAACCCTGGTTGAAGGTACGGAAGCTCACCTCGGTCGCGCCGCGCAGAATGAAGAGGAAGGACAGTGAAACGATGAAGGATGAGAGCGTCGTGCGGACGACGATCGTGCCGATCAGCCAGCCGATGGTCAGGGTGAGGCACAGGGTGACCAGGAACGCCGCGAGCGGCGATGCCGGCCCCAAACCGAACGGGAGTCCCCACTTGAGCATGATCGCCATCGACATGCCGGCGAAGCCGATCATCGAGCCGATGGACAGATCGAACTCGCCTGCGATCATCAGCATGCAGGCGCCGGTCGCGATGATCCCGAGCTGAGCGACGATCGCGAGGTTGTTCTTGATCCCGAGGGGGTTGTAGACGACGTCCCCGGCAGCGATTGCCAGGAACACGAGCAGGACGCACATGCCGGAGAACGATCCGATCTCCGGGCGGTGGACGAGGCGGGAGAGCCAGCCGGCTTCCTTGAGCCGGTCGGCCTCCGAACGGAGCCCGGAGCTTCCCGGTGTCACTCCCTTGTCAGCCGTCGAAGCCATCCTGACGCAGCCTCCTCCGAGCGATGAACGATCCGCCGGCGAACGGCTCACTCACCCGGGGGAGCGAGCCGACCGCCGGCGTTCAGGCGAACGTTCTCCCCTAGCGGTTCACGCCGGCCTGAGCGGCGACGCCGGCCGCGTTCGACGCGTCGACGAAGCCGGGACCGGACGGGATGTTCGCGCCCGGAAGCAGGCCCGCATTCTGGTTGTAGATGTGCAGCACGATGATGGGCATGTAGCCCTGCAGGCGCTGCTGCTGATCGATCGTGAACGCTACCTCGCCCGCCTCGATCAGGTTGATCACCTCGGGCGACAGATCGAAGCAACTGAGGTGGACTTCGGCTCCGACCTCCCGCACCGCATCGGCAGCCGCCACGCACACGTGCGGCCCGACGGCGAGCACGGCATCGATGTCCTTGTCCGCCTGCAGGGCGGCGGCGGTGCGCGTCTTGATCTGCGCGACGTCGTTCGAGACGTCGATCATGTTGAGATCCATCCCCATCGAGTCGAAGTACCCGGCGCAGCGGTCGACCAGCGCGGTGTTGAACGACTCCTGGTTGAGACAGATCGCCTTGGTGGCGCCCTCGGCCTTGGCGCGCTCTCCCGCCTTTTCGCCGGCCAGCCTCTCCGGCTGCCCGACGTGCATGAGCGCTCCGACGGCGGCGGACGACTCGAGCCCGGAGTTCATGGTGATGACCGGGATACCGGCTTCGACGGCGCTCCGGATGGCGCCTCCGAGGGCGTCCGCGTCAGGAAGGGACACGACGATCCCATCCGGCTGTGTCGCAACTGCCGCCTCGATGAGGCGCGCCATGTCGGCCATGTCTCCGGAGGGGGCGAAGTTGTACTCGAAATCGGCACCGACGGCGCGGGCTGCGTCCTCGCCGCCCTTCTGAACGACGGGCCAGAACGGATCGGTGCCCTGCGTGTGGGTGACCATCACGAAGCGCTCGGCGCTCGCGATCCCGGCCACGAGCAGTAACCCAAGAAGGGCTGCTACTGAAACGACAACTGCTTTCTTCAAAGGTGGAACCTCCACAATGTGTGTTGCGGACCTAGTCCTATCACGGAACCCCGCGGGCCGGCAACGGCTGTCGGTCAGACCCGCTTCCACGCCAATCGACGGTCTCCCCGCCGCGCGCGCTCACCAGCGCGCGGCGGCCTCGAGCCCGACGGCGTGCTCGGGCTCGGCCGTGTCGCTCTCGGTGCGCACCGCCTTGAGGCCGAACGTGAGCTCGGACGTGCGCTTCGCCGGCGTCCAGCGCCACCCGAGCGTGTAGTCGCGCGCGCCGGCGGAGACCGCGAGCCCGGCATGCGAGCTCGCGGTCCAGCGCCCGCCGAAGGCCGGCAAGCCATACGCCGCCTTCAGCGTCCAGCGGGACGTGGCCTCGCTACCGGTGCGGTCCTCGAGCGGGGCGGGCTGGAAGAGCGCGTCGAGCCCGCCCGTGGCCCGCCCGCCGAAGTCCTGGCGGAGGCTGAGCGACGGCCCGCGCTCGCTCGCAGGGTCGGGGTCGAAGCCGAGCGCGGCCGAGACGCCGCGGTCGGCGAGGTCGCCGTCCTCGTGGGCAAGGAGCGTGCGGGCCGAGACATCCAGGGTGAGTCCGAGCGCAGGGTCGCTCCAGGCGAGCCCGGCGCCGAGCTCGACGCCGAAGCCGGTCTCGGCGTCGCCGCCGTCGTGGCGCACGCCGACTTCGAGCTTGGGCACGAGCCTTGCGCCCGCGTCGAGCGCGACGTGGTAGCTGCCCGCGAGGCCGAGCCGGAGCCGCGTCACGTCGGAGTCCGAGGCCGCGAGGCCGGGGGTCTTCTGCGACGAGGTCCGCGTCCACAAGGCGTCCGAGGTCAGGGCCAGCGCCGGGCCGGAGCCCTCGGCAGGAGCTTCGAGCAGCTCGCCCCGCGTCCCCGCCGCCGCCATCCTCCAGGTGGTGCCGGCCGCGAGGCTCTCGCCCGCCCCGGTCTTCAGCGTCACCTCGCCCGCGCCGTAGCCCGCCGCGCCCCAGAGCTTGAGCCGTTCGGACGCCTGCAACGCCGAATAGGGGATGGCCGCCGTCAGCGACGCCTCCACCGTGCCGTCGCCGGCGCTCGCCGGCGCATCGGCCGGGGCGCCGATGGCGGCATACCTGCCCTCGGCCGTGCTCTGCGTCAGCGCGAGCCCGATGAGCCACTTGCCCCTGGCATAGTCCGCGCCGAGCATGCCGGTGGTGACCTCGCCGTCAAGGGCGATGCCGTCGCCGCGCTCGGTGCCGTCGAAGTACGCCTGCGAGGCCCGGCCCCAGAAGGCCATCGTGCCGCCCGCGCCGTCGGTCTGCCCGGTCAGCGAGAACGACGACCCCAGCAGCGCCTCGCGCGCCGTCATGGTCGCCGCCTCGCGGTCGCCAGAGCGCGCGCCGGTCGCCGTGTCACCGGTACCCGGTTGACTGGCGGGCGGGTCGAACGACAGCGCCTGCCCGGCGAGCGTGCCCTGCATGCCGGGCGCGCGCGAGGCCGCCATCCGGCCCGATATGCCGTCGAGCGCCTGCTCCGCCACCGTGCGCCCGAACCGCGCCAGCCACGCCGCCGGCATCGGACCATCGTTGGTGATGGTAAAGACGATCTTGTTGGAATCGGCTATCGCCCCATCGGGTTTCGGGTCCCTCTGTTGTACGTAAAGTCCGATCTTCTCGGCGCCTTCGTCATGACTGTCTGCTGCTATTTTCAGATAGAAGGTGCTGAACCGATCCCGTGTGTAGATCGGCTTCGAGCACCCTTTCGATCCGTTCCAGGCAAAACCGGTAAAATGCCTGGCAGTATCGGGATGCTTGATCATCATGTCACGTTCGAGATCGGTGACGATGGTGTAATCGTGATAATAGCTTGCCGTCGTCTCGGAACCGTCAGCGCAGAAGGCGAATCCCGTCACCCCTGTGGGTTTTGGGAAGACCTCCATGTCAAATGGCAGGAAAGCGTACCCTGAATCCGGCTCTTTCATGGTTTTCTCGTCAGCGGATAAGGTAAATGATCGGGTTGCAGTACTATCAGGTGTATGGCCGACGACAACAAATTGAGTCTCAGTGGTACTCATTTCGTATCCACCAGAAAGATTTGTGCTTGTTTGAATCTCATCTGGATCGGGATAGTCAAGCGTGATTGACAACTCGGTTCTATTGGACTCCGTGTTGTACTTCCATTTCGGATCGTCCGACCGGAAACGGGAAACAAAGTTGAGACAAATCTGATCTGCAATAGTTGAATAGCAGAAAGGGAAATTTCGATTTGCTGGTATCGGATCCAGAGAAGTCCCTGTTATTCGGACAACGTACCCCGTGTCCGTTTGACGCAGAGTTAAATTCTCTTGGTTCCGGAATGCCGTTATCTCATAGTTCTCTTTCTCAACAATGCCTCTTCCAGTTGTGTAGCGGACCTCGATTGGAATCTCGATCCATTCGTATTCACGGAGTAAACGGTGGTTACCAGTGTATACATCGGCTGACGTGTAGTTAATGTTGAAAATGATATCCGCATCAGGACCTTCTTTTTCATTATCGAGAAAGTCAGAGGTGGGAACATGATTGGCGACTTCGACCGGGTCCTTCTCCTTGATGTGGATTTGAGGAAGAGGCGTTGACTCGATTCCCGTATAGATGCCTGATTTATCTTTTAGATCAACCGAAACATGACCGTCTGGTTGATTGTGGATGAGAGGTGGCGGCGTAGGCGTTCCATCGAAGTCGAAGTCATTTATCAGAATGACATCTGTCAAGATCGATGTAACAGTTTTCGTAACACCTCGAGAAAGTTCAACAGACACGTCGTGATCGTAAGGCTCAACAAGCCCAGGGCTCAGGCGATTCCACTTCTCGACATGATTAATCGAGAGTGTTACATCGCCTGAAAAGTCCAGATCAGATGTCAACTTGAAATCGATCTCTGCCCGAGAGTGATGAGACCCGTCAACTTCAACGATCGTCAGATTGTCATACTCAACAAGCTCGGTTGTTACCAATTCCATTTCAATGTTGGCAACGCAATCGGACTCGTCCACATCCGGCGTTGTTGGGTCATCAACCGGAACCACTGCCGACTCGTCTTCCGGCGTGTCTGGGTCATCGACTGGGTGGCACCGTGCGTTTCGTGCGATATCCGCCTGCTCTTGGGCTCTTCCGCGCTCCTCCTCTGCATCAGCTTCGGCCTCCTCTGCATCAGCTTCGGCATCGGCATCGGCTTCATCTCGGTATGTGCCATCATCGGTGATGATTCCAATTGCTGAAATCGTATCCGGCGGGGTGGTCGCAACTTCACAGGAAAACTTGTCTCTGCCGTTTATGGTTTGTTTTACCAAGTTGCCGGCCTGAGTTCCTTCGGGAAACGGGCCGAGGGTCAGCGTCAACGCCTCGTCCTCTTCACTCGCGTCATCATTGTCGAGAAGGACGACGTCAAAGTTATTGCGATAACTATTTACGTCCCCGGCAAGGATTTCGACGTGTTTGTAAGAGCGACTGCTGTCCCAGTCTTCTCCTTCGACAGCTTCGCTCGACGTGATCGTGACCGGAATTCGGTAATTGTGCCGTGCTTCGTTATTCCAAGTCACAACCGGCTGCAGGGGCCCATTGGCTTCATTGACGTCAAACTGATCCCTTGAGAAGCAGACCGATAGAACATCATCCTGACCCAATACATCGTCATCGAAGACAGTGATCTCGTAAGGGAAGTTCTCGATCAACTTGCGGACACCCCCGGAAGATCCGTCATACGTAATCTGCGGGTCAAAGCGAATGACGTCGTCCGTCACCCCTGAATCATGCCCCACCTTAAGCATAAAGCTGGTCCTAAGAGTGCTTATATTTCCGGTAGATGGAAGATCGAAACTGAAACGATCCAGGTTTGTTGAATCCCGGGTCATGGTTCCATTATCGTTCCGAAGATCAACGAAACACGGGAGAGGGTCATCCTCTCCAACGGTCGTGGATGCATCGAGGAGATCTTCGGATGCCACGAGAGTACAGTCTTCGTCTTCAACATTCAGATCGAAGGTAAATGTTCCCGGTTCCACGCTTGGCGTCTTTCTCGCATTGATGGCAAGGATTCCGTGGCGGAGATTACTACCTTCCTCGATCTTGGTTCCCAGACTATCCTTGATGTACATCCACTCCTGAAGATCGTTCTCGGCAATTTCAATTGTGTCCGTCATGTCATCGGGATGGACCTGATAGGTTGTCCCTTCGATCACCGAGAATTTCAGGACCAGGTCTCCGTCCGACTTGTTATCGCCGGAACCGGTGAGCTGTATCCTCTCCTTGATTCCCTCTACGGGGACGTCGATGACTTTGCCTTCGCCCGTGTAGTAGCCGGAATAGTCGTACCGGACTTTCACGTTGCCGGATGTAGGCGGAAAACTCGGATAGAACCAGTAGTCGACCCAAGCATCCTCTTGTTGTTGTCCCGAAAATTCCCGGTGGATGATGATCTGGTTGCCGCCGGGGCCACAACCGGCGTTCCTGTTTGTCGTGGCCTCGGTGCATTGTTTGGCGTTCCAGTTCAATCGGTTGTGTGGATTGTCCTCCGGTTTGTCTTCAGTAACACAAATCCGGAGTCTTGCCGATGTTTCGGCGTTGATGGTGGTATAAGGCCCGCAACCAGACCCTTCCAGATAGGAATCATCGTCGTAGGACAATTTCAACTTTGAACGCCTTACGAAACCGTCGCCGACATAGAGGGTGTTAGAGTTCAGTTGGTAACTATAACTATTTTCGTTTCCACGGCCGGGGGGTGGGCTAATCTTGAACAGACCAGTTCCATCTCCAAACTCTGCTGGCGTTTGGTTCAGGCAATCATGTGTATAGCCTTCGGTATAATAAATTGTGAAGTCGTTTCTTGAAGGCTCTTTGAATAATACTGCTCTAGATCGTAGAGTCGAATCGACACAAGAACTACCATTAATAAAATGGCCGATATTATTAGTGTCAATATATACAAAAGCAAGCGGATTGGAATATCCGTCAGGAAGTTCTCCTTGGGCTGTTACGGTCAATTCAAAAGATGTCGGTGGTGTATAGAACCCGTCATCGACGATGGTTGCGGGGACTTTCACCTTCTTTTGATTTGCTGGAAGGAAAACACGCTCCGGAACACTGAAATGAGGCAGTATAGGAACAATATCCAACTCCAGCTTCTGGATGTGAGGTAATGGTAGGTCGGTTGTCAAATAGATATCTAAGGAATCATCTCCTTCCGAGGCTCTATATCTATATATTCTCGATTCAAACGAAATATAGCGGTCGTTGTCCTGGATGCGAATCTCGATCTCGTCACCGTCGGTGACATCGACTCCATCGACAGAGGCGACGTAGACCGAAAAATCTTCATAGGTCAAAGATCCATGTCGTTCACGTTCCGTATCGTCGTTGATCGTGATCGCTTTCGTACCTGTTCTCTGGCCAGCGGTAATCGTGACGATACTCTTGTCCAGTTGCACGTAGTCGGGAGTATTGCAAGTCGTTCCCGTCTCTCCGCCACAGGCCGTTCCGACCTTGGTTGACAGACCGACGGTGACATCGGCGGTCTTGACTTCTCCGAGATCGACGGTGACCGTGATGCTCCCCCCTGATTCGTCAACGCTCTTGTCGGCAGACAGGGTAATCGATGGATCAGGGGGCGGTGGAGATTCATCATCCTCCATGACCAGCTTCCATGACTTGCCATAGATAGACGACCAGACATTATGCTCCCGGTCGCCGGTATAAACGTCGTCATCCCCAACAAAGGCCGTGTGCGTGTGGAAAAGGAATCGACTACTGTTCAACGATATCTTGAAAAGATGGGTTCCAAATGCATTAACCCCCCAATCTCTGAATGTACTGTCGGGGTTCGCCAGACCTTCGGGTGCAGGCCAAGCGCACCACCCAACCCATCCTTCGGGGTGGAAGATGGTCATCGTCCCGCGTGGCTTCTCGACGATGCGCAGTTTCTTCCTGCTTCTGGAAACGGTATGCGCCGGATCGAAGTTGCCGAAGCATTCCAGGTTGATCAGAGGCGGCTCCTCATTCAGAGTCTGATGCTGGTCCTGGTCCTGTTCATCCTGTTGGGATTGTCGGGTATTCTCCGTGGATTCAATCTCGCGCAGCGCAACGGCCACCGGGTCCCATCGTGTCCAACCCCGGTCTGCGAAGGCTTGTGCTTCCGCCGCCGTCATCGGCGTGTAGCCGTTGGTGTCCCCGAATGCCGCCAGCACGCGCATCCAGCGGTCCACGTGCGTCTGGCCTTCGTGCGTCTCCGCCGCGTAGCTCCGGACCTTGGCGACCAGCTCCGGGGTCACGGTAGTGTCCGATATCGCATCGTCGTCGTCCCGCACAACGATCGTCCCGGACGCAGAGGCACCTACCGTATAACCATTGCCGGCGACCACTGTCACGCGCACCGAACCGTCCGGCTCGTCAGTGGCGTCGCCGGTGGTCGAGAGCGTCAGCGTCGCGCTGCCCGTGGACGGGACGGTTACCGTGCGGCTGCCGGCGGATACACCATAGTCTCCGCTCGTCGCCACCGTCACGCTCACTGCAAGGCTTGATGCGGGAGCGGGACTCGCTGTCAGTGTGAAGGTTGCATCTCCGCCTTCGGTGATATCCGCCCCGGCGGCAATGCTCATCACCGGCGGATCAGGCGTCGTGTCTTGCTCCAGGGCGCGCAGCGCGGCCACCACCGGCACCCATCGCCCCCACCCACGGTCGGCATAGGTCTGTGCCTCGGCCGCCGTCATGGCATCGTGGCCTTCATCGAGCACGCCGAACGCGGTCAGGACTTCCTTCCATCGGCGCACGTGGTCCGAACCCTCGTGCGTCTCGGCCGCATAGCCCTCGACGTCGGCAATGAGGTCATCGTACTCCCCGGCATTTGCTGCAGGGGCTGTTGCCAGGATCGCCATACACGCGAACACCAGCACGAGGACGGCCCCGCGCGGAAGCGCAGGCGACGCGAGCCCGATCGGGGTCGTGCGCCGGCCGGCGGCTCGGGACGATTCAGGCGGGGAGGATGGACACCGGGCCCGGCGCCGCCATGCGCCGCACGCACTCATGGCGCTCGGGGCTCGGGGCTCGGGGCTCGGGGCTCGGGGCTCGCTCGGGGCTCGGGGCTCGGGGCTCGGGGCTCGGGGCTCGGGGCTCGGGGACAGTATGACCGGACCCCTTCGCCGCTTGTCAACCCCTTGCGCGGATCGGATCGGATTTCTTCGTGCAGCGAACCGCCCAAGGCCCGCCGGAGTCTCAGGCGCGTACGGCTGCGTCGGGGCGATGGTTCCGAACATGACCCTTCCTTGCTGGCCAAGGGCGACGGCTGCTCGACGCCAGAGACGCGAAGACCAGCATCGCATGCCAGCTACCCAGCGCATACTACGCCAGATTCTGCACGCAGCGCAACCCCCCGCATTGCCTCATCAAAATCCACACGAACGAAAACCGGTGCCTCATCGAAACATCCACACGAACGGCCAGCCCACCATGAGGGCGGAGGTCGGAGGAGATGGGGCTCACCATGGGTCAACGCAAGGCGGTCACCAGAGAGATGGCCAACCGGTACCGACGCGCCAGCAAGCGACAGAAGGCGGCGATGCTCGATCAGTTCGTCAAGCTGCACGGCTGCACCCGCCACCACGCGGGGTGGGTGCTGCGGATGTGGGGCAAGACGGTGTTCGAGCGCCGCGACGGCGAGCTGGTCAAGATCGTCGTCGGCCAGCGCCGACCGCGGCGCCAGAGCCGCCGCATCTACGACGATCAGGTCCTCGCCGCGCTGAGGAAGATCTGGTACCTGTTCGGCTGCCTGTGCGGCAAACGGCTGGTGGCCGTTCTGCGCACGCAGGTGGCGGTGCTGGAGAAGTTCGGCGAACTCTCCTTGGACCCCGATATCCGGCAGAAGCTCACCCGCATCAGCGCCGCTACCATCGACCGGCTGTTGCGTACCGAGAAACGCGCCCTGCGCATACGCGGTCGCTCCCATACCAAGCCGACCACGCGGCTGATCAACGAGATCCCGATCCGCACCTTCACCGAGTGGCAGGACGCCCGGCCCGGCGAGATGGGCGCCGACCTGGTCGGACACGACGGCGGCATCACCGGCGGCGAGCACGCCTTCACCCTGGTGGTCACCGACCGCCTGACCCAGTGGACGGAGGTCCGGGCGGTGCTCAACAAGGCGCAGAAGTGGGTCTTCCAGGCGCTGCTGCTGATTCGCTCCTGGCTGCCGTTCGCCCTGTGCTCCCTGCATACCGACAGCGGCAGCGAGTTCATCAATCACCACCTGCACCGCTACTGCGTCCAGGAACGCATCGAGTTCACCCGCTCGCGGCCCAACCGCAAGAACGACAACAACTTCACCGAGCAGAAGAACAACGACGTGGTGCGCCGCCACGTCGGCTACTTGCGCCTGCAGACCGAGCAGGAGGTCAAGCTGCTCAACCAGCTCTACGATCGGCTGCGGCTGTTGATCAACTTCTTCTACCCCTCCCAGAAGCTGGTCTCCAAGACCCGCCAGGGCGCGCGGGTGCGACGGGTCCACGACGATCGCAGACGCCGTATCAGCGCGTGTTGGCCTGCTCGGAGGTGTCCGAGGACCACAAAGAGCGGCTCCGGCGTCAATTCGACATCCTGAACCCGGCCGAGCTGCAACGCGAGGTGGTGCGCCTGCAGGGTGAGTTGCTGAGCCTGGTGCAGCAACGCAGCCATCCAGCCGAGCGTGCCGGCTGACCACCGATGGGGCCGCGTCGGCCGTGCCGTCGGTCAGGAGCGTCGGCGACCGCTCGCTGACCTCTGCGCCTCAGCGTCACCGTCCGCTGGCGCGGGGGCTTCATCAGGGGTATCGGGATACCACCCCCTGCGCAGAAAACGCCGTGACGGCGATCCTCGCAGGCCGATCTTCTCCGATCTCGGTCGTTCGGCACCACTCCGGGCCGGACCGGCCCTGTGGGGCTGCTCGCTGACCTCTCGCCGATCGGACCGCACCAGCGTCGACGAGGATGGTGACGGCCGCTGCGATCGGGCACGGAGATCGTCGCTGGGGACGGTGTTCCGGCCTCCTCGTCGCCACGCCAGATCAGCGCTGGGACCCGCCGGTGGTGTCCTGCCGGACTTGGCAGCCGTCGACGACCTCAAGGCTGCTCTCGGCGCGATGCCGAGTTATCCACATATCCACAGGGAAGCACTACCCCCTCCCCGCACCCCACCCCCTTTACCGCCGCCTATCTTTCGTGTGGATATTTGCATGAGGCATCCGATTCACTTCGTGTGGATATTTGGGTGAGGCAATAGGCCCCCCCCCGCCGCCGTGGTAGTGGGGTCTTTTGAAATCGCGCTCGGGGAGAAGGGTGAGGGAGGGGTTCGCTGTACGCTTGGGATTTCCCCCAGCGTACAGCGGCAGCCTTCTTGGCGATCGAGCTACCGCCTTTCGAGGTTCGTCAGGCGGGCATGAACGTGCGGAAGCGCTCCCTTCAGCTCTGCAACCGACTCGCGCACTGCCACGAGGTCCTCACCGACTGATTCCAGCTTTTCCCCGATGGCGTCTGAGCGCTTGTCCAGGTCCTTGCGTATGGCAGCGAAAGGGCGCTTGATGATGCCGGCTATCGAGCCCAGCAGGGCAATCAAGGCGACCACGCCAGCCGAAACCGCAGCGACCATCGTCCATACGAGCGCAGGAGGCGTCGCCGCCTTCTCTTGGTCCTCGCCTTCCTGGCCGAAGGCAGAGACGCCTCCGAAGCACAGGAGAATGAGTGTCAGTACGGCTATCGCCTTCATCGTGACCCTCCCCAGCGCGCTGCCGCAGCCTTCTTGGCGATCTCCCGCCGACGCTCCGGCGTCATGGCCGCAGCGCGCGCAGCTCCCCCCGCGCGCGACCCTCGGGCTCAGGAGGGTCGCCACCCTCGAACGAGTCGTTCGGCCGCTGGCCAGTCGCCATTTCTACGACGATCTTGCCCAGCTCGGCCGGATCACGAGGGCGATCCGGCCGGCGCTTCGCAAAGCGCTTCTTGCTCATGATGAATCCCTCCGCGCGGTTCAAGTTTACGGCGCACGGCATCTCTGCGTAAAGCTCACAGCGCCGAGTAGGTTCCGTTCTTGTGGGTAACGACGCCTTCCTTGGTGAGCTTGTCCGGTAGTGTCTCAGTTTGAAACCGGCATGTGTTGACTGGCGGCGGCTGGTGCCGTATCGGTGTCCGGGCCGGGGGTGGACACGTACGTCCCGCCGTGGCACCGTCTACCGAGGACCGATGTTGCCCGCACTGCGACGTTCAGACCAAGAGGGTGAAGGGACGATGATGAGGAGACCGCGCTCCTCGCGCCCGGCCGAGCCGGGCGCGAGGAGCGGCAGGTGAGTAGCCCGCAGCCGAAGCGCCAGCAGGCAACGTCGGCCGCGCCGTCAGTACGGCGAGCCAAACAGCAGCCGACGATCGAGAACGTCGTGACCGCGATGGAGGCAATCCACGACGACGTGGAGGTCCTCAAGGCAGACGTAGCGACCCTGAAGGCAGACGTAGCGACCCTGAAGGCAGACGTAGCGACCCTGAAGGCAGACGTAGCGACCCTGAAGGCAGACGTGGAATCGTTGCTGCCGCTCAAGACCGACGTTCGGAAGCTGCTGGATCACTTCGGTTTGGTGTCGGGGGACGCGCCGTGAAGACGAGCACGCTCGTGTTCGTTCTCGCTTCGCTTGCCTTCGTGAGTGAGCTGAGCCATGGTCACCTTGTAGTCCGGCAAAGAGACGGAGCACCCGCTGCCGGAGCTCACGGCGCGTCCCATATCGGATGAGTTCTCGTGCCTGGAGTACGACGCCGTGGTGCGCGACCCAGGTGGACGTCCATCGGAAGGCTGGCCGATGGTTCCGACATTCCACTGCTCGCCGTTGTCGTGCAACTACATGGCTGCCGAGTACGCGGCGAACCGGTACTGTCTGGTCGACGATCTGGATACGGCGATCCCGATGGCTCGCGACTTCGCTGCCGGCAATTGTGAGCCGGGCGAATACTGCGTGGTCGAGGTCTGGCGGCGCGGGCCGTAGCCGCTCGAAGAAACGACGCGCCAACGGGGGCGGGCCTGTCAGGAAGCTCGTTTCGGATCGTACGGAGCGTGTCCCGGCTCGTCGCGGAGGAGGGGCAACTGCGCACGTTGGGCGAGCTTGCGGGTCACGCGCACGACATCGCGCGTCCGGCCGCGGCGCCCCCAGATGGCCAGCGCCTTCTGGAACCTGCCTTCGCGCTCGTACACCCTCGCCAGCCCGATCTCGTCGCCGACTGCCTGGTAGCAGCGCCGCGCCTCGGCGTAGTGGCCACCGTCCCGGTACTCCCTGGCCGCCGCCTTCACGTCACCGGCTTGCTCCAGGACCTCCGCGGCGCGGCGCCGGTCCCCGTGCATGCGGCATATCTTGACCGCCCCGGCGATGTCTTCGAGGCTCCGCAGCACCTCCACGGCCGCGCCAAATCGGGTCGGACTGAGTGCGAACAGCAGGTAGTTCCGTTCACTCGGTTGCAGGAGACGCAGCCCCTCCCTCAGCGACTCCGGCTGGTCCATCTGCGCGCACAGCATCAACTCCGGGTCGCCGGTCTCGCGCGCCGCCTGGGTAACCCGGTCAAGGAACCATTCCCTCCGCTCGTCCTCCATGAGGAGCGCGGACGGGGTCAGCGCCGCCACGATCGCGTTGACGAGCCGCAGATCGATGAGCATCTCCCCCATCTCGCCGGACAACCTGGCGGTCATCAGGTAGTACGTGGGCATCGTGGCCAGGATGGCCGCGATGCGCTCGCGGCGATCGGCTTCGTCCCCGCAATACAGGCAGCGGTGCAGCAACCGCATGACAAGGCGAAGGCAATCGCCTGGCAGCGTCCACAGCGTCCCCTCGGAGCCGCCGAGTTGCGCCAGACGCTCTACCCCGTCGAGCGGCATCGTCAAGTCGGGCCGTGCAGCCAGGTAGGCTTCGGCGTCTTCGACCCGCAGGTGCTTGAAGAAGAAACCGATTGCGTCTTCGTGACGGTCGAGCTTCGCATACTCGCGGCAAGCCTCATCCAGGAACCCGGTGTGGACGGGGGCGCCATAGATCTCGTGGAGGGCGATGAAGTGGGCCAAGGCCCGTTCGTGCTCGCCTGAGGCTCTGAGACGATAAGCGGAGCGATTCAGTTGGTCGACCCGTCTGAGACGATCATCCAGGGTTTCCAGCCCGTATTCGCTCAGGTATTCCACCGCCTGCCCGAGCCGCTGCGGCTGACTGCTCCGGGCAATCTCGCGGGCGGCCTCCCGGTAGTGTCCGTGTCTCGCGAGGCATGCTGCTGACGCGGCGAAATCTCCGGCCTGCTGATAGAGCGCGACGGCGCGCGTCACGTGACCGCTGCGCCGCCCGAGGATCTCCGCGGCGTCCCGGTGTCGTCCGAGCGCGGCCATGCGCACGGCTGCCTTCACGCCGGGCCGTTTCGGGCTGATTTTCGCCAGCCGGCGTTCCAGGTCCAACCGATTGGCGTCAGAGGCTTCGGCGTAGCGGCGGAAGCACTCGATCGCCCGATCGAGGTCACCCAGCTTCTCGTACGCGAGTCCTGCTCCATGGAATTCCCCACCCCGCAAAAGACAGCGCGCCAGCGCCTCGGCATTGCCCAGCCGGCGATACAGCGGAGCCGCCTTGAGGTGTTGGCCGTCCTTCTCGAACGCTTCCGCGGCGCACTCGATCATCCCGGCGCGGCGGAAGCACACCGCCGCCGCGCCATGATCGCCCAGCAGCGTGAGATGGCGCGCGGCCTTGCCGCTTTTCTTGAGGCTCAGGTAATGGTCGGCCAGCAGGCGGTGCTCGCCGGCCCGTTCCCAGTTGCCCACCATCCGCTCGGTCTCGCCGAGCTTCCGCCAGCAGGTTGCGGCCTTGACGTACCGCCGGGCGGATTCGAAGTGCTGCGCGTCGCAGCGAAGGGCGCGACGCGCGTTGCCGGCGCGGCGCCACTCCTGCGCTGCCTCGCGATGGGCGCTCCCCCGCTCCAGGTTTTCGGCCGCCCGTTCGGCGTGACCGTGCGTGGAGAACAGGTCGGCGGCGGCGCGATGGTCTCCCGCTCGCTCCAGGCGGTGCGCGCGCGCCAGCGCTGCCTTGGCGTGCGCGGCGGCATTGCGATAGCACTCCTCGGCAGCCGCAAAGTGCTCGCGGTCGAAGAAGTAGTCTCCCTGATCCTCCCACTCCGTCGGGCTCGACACGCGCTGCCAGACCGTGCCCAGGGCGTCCGCGTCGCCGGATCGCAGCACGTGCCCGGCCAGCCCCTCTATCGACCAGACCGGACCGGCATCCGGTCCGTCCCAGATCACCAGCGTGTTGCGCGCCCGCGTCACCGCCACGTACAGCAGGTTGAGCTCGTGCCGGATGCGCGGCCGCTCCGACTCTCCCACGTGGTGTTCCCGGGCGATGCGGCGCCACCGGTTCGTCGAACCCTCGGACTCGGCGAACCGCCAGAGCAGCACCCCGTCGAACTCCAGCCCCTTCGCGTCGTTGATCGTGAACACCAGGTCGGTGTGCAGCGCCGCGCGGAGCCGATCGCGCTCGGCCGGCGTGCGGACCAGCACGACCTGACTCGCGCCGGCCTGCTTCATCGCCCGCAGCATCTCCGGCTCCGGCAAGCCGTCCACCAGCAGCGGCGGCCGGCCGCGGAACGTCCAGCGCTCGGCGATCTCGCCCGAGGCCAGGCCGACCAGCGACCGCTTCAGTTGCAGCAGCTCGTTGGCCAGCGCGACGATGTTGCCCACGCTGCGGAAGTTGACGCTGAGGTTGACCACCTCCGGAACCCGCAACCCGCGCTCGTAGTAACGGGCGCGCACCTCCTCCCAGCGGAACCCGCTGGGGTTGATGATCTGCTTGGGGTCGCCGGCAAGCACCGTGCGCTGCGGATCGGCCGCCAGCCGGAACAGCAGCGCGAGCTGCATGTCGGTGAAGTCCTGCACCTCGTCGCAGACCACCAAGTCGTAGCGGAACCGCTCCTGGTGCTGCTCCAGCCGCTGCAGGGCGGCGCGGGTGAGGTCGATCTGGTCCACCTGCGAGGTCTGCTGCAGGCGGTCCTGGTAATACTCGGCGATCCGGTAGATGTCGCGGCGGTCGAACGGGAAGTTGGGGGCCCGCTTGCGGCCCAGGCTCTCGTACTCCCGCAGGGTCAGCAAGGGCTGGTCCAGACGCTGCGCCTGCCGGTCCAGGAGGCGCAGCGCCGCATCCAGCAGGAACATCTGTTCCGCGTGCCGGGCGGCGCCGGCATCGCGTACGCCCGCGGCGAACTCCTGCAGGGACGCGAATGACGTCTTGCGCTGCCGTACCGCGTCGAGCTTGTCGCCGAGCTCAAGGTTGCCCACGCGCACCAGGTACTCGGCGAGCTCGGAACGGTCGCGCATGGTGGCCTGCGAGCGGCCAAGGCGATCGGCCAGTTCCGCGAAGCGGCGCCGGCTCACCGGCGGCTTGGCGCCCTTGATGATCGAGCGTATCTCCTCCCAGACCAGCTCCGCGTCGTAGCGGGCCGCACTCGGGTGGCTGCGGAAGATGGCGTGGAACTCCCGCAACCCGGCAGGCGGCTGCGCGGACCCCCGGGTGTCGGAGCGCAGAATCTCG
The DNA here is from genome assembly GCA_965208175.1 of Spirochaetia bacterium. Taxonomy (GTDB): domain Bacteria; phylum Spirochaetota; class Spirochaetia; order SZUA-6; family Bin103; genus CATQHW01. The sequence continues at coordinate 2,132,887 of CBDBOG010000004.1, forward strand.
CTCAGCAGTTCGGTGAAGGTCGCGAAACGCGCCGCGTCCGGGGCGTCTTCCAGCTCGGTAGCCGCCACCAGGCCGCGGTAGATGCGCTCCGAGAACCGCTTCAAGTGTGGGCTGCCCGTGACGAACAGGGCGTGCTCGCGGGCCGCCGGGGAGGCAGCGGCGGTCTCGGCCCCGTCCGCGGCGGTCGTCGCCGCTTCGCCTCCGGCGAGCTGCCGCGCGCGATGGCGCAGGAGGTAGTAGACGGCGATGGTCGTCTTGCCGCTGCCGGCCGTTCCCGACAGCAGCACCGGGGGCTCGCTGCGCAGCAGGCGAGCCTGCTCGCCGGTCAGGAACAGGTACAGTTGCACGCCATCCGGCTCTGCCGTCTCCACCAGACGCCGCCACTCCTCGTCGTCGACCACCAGCCACCGCTGCGGCGCAGCGGCCGCGGCATCGCCGTTCGCGTGCCGGTCGGCGCCTTCAGGGTGCGGGCTGCCCCGCTCCGCTGCAGGCGGACGCTCCATGGCGGGTCCGAAGTGCTCGTCGGCCAGCTCGTCCAGCACCAGGTCCGGGAATTGCTCCACCTCGTCGGCCCGGAAGTCGAGGAACGGCGCATTGGCGGCGACGATGCGGCGCTCGGCGGCGGACACGTCGTCATGCTTGACCACGCCCCACACGTAGATCCTGGCGGCATCGGCGCTCGCCGCGGCCCCGCCGGGGCCGGTCGCGGCCGGCGGACGGCCCAGCGTGAACAGAATGCGGTCACCGCGGGTCAGTCGCGCCTCGAAGCTGCGCCGGCCGCCGCTGAGCTTCTTGACCCTCACGCCGGTGTCCCACATGCCGTGCCGCAGGTACTCCAGCTTCTCGCGCAAGCGCCGTCGTTGGCGGATGCCGAGCGACGCGATGTGCGAACGAACCGCGTCGTGGAGGAGCAGAAGGTACGTGCGTCGCTGCATGCGTGGCCGCTCCGCGGCATCGTACCTCATACGACCGGGGGCCGTTGATGGCGCAATCGCCCCGCGGCATGATGCATTCATGGAGCCCGCCGAGAGATCCTCCGCATCTTCGATGGCCGCCGCACCCCGTCGTCATGCGGCCAAGACCGCCGCTTCCTCCAGAGTTCGCCTACTGGCTCGCCCGCAGCGCTCACTTCCGGGAGTTTCTCGTCCGGAACATGTCGGGGACGAGCGGTCGCCAGCGCGTGCCTGCGCAGGCGCTTTCCGAGTTCATGTGCGTCAATCCCTCGGAGGGAGTCGCCCTGGCCTTCGATAAGATCGTTCAACCGCTTATGCGTCGCGCCGGTGTAGCTGCCCGGGAGTCCCGCCGTTTGTCCAGGCTCCGGGATACCCTGTTGCCTCGGCTGCTTACCGGCAATTTGCGGATCAACCGTCTCGTGGAAAAAGTGGCGTGATTCCGTTTGTTCATTCGTGGTATCGATGCCGGTTAGCCTGCGAGTATACGCCTTACTGCTTGGGTCAGGCGCACCGGAGGTGACGTGATGCCAATCGACCCCGCACGACTCTGGGAGCAGGTCGCGCTCGGCGAGGACACCGACTTGGAGTTGAAGGCCGTCGACTTTCGGGGCGGAAGGGTTTCTGCGCCGCGTCGGGATCCGCTCGCCGACGAAATGGCGGCGTTCGGCAACGCCGACGGTGGTCGGATGGTTCTTGGCGTGACCGACGACCGGCGGCCGCAGCAACTCGATCCGGGGCAACTCGACGCGCTGGTCAGCCTCGTGGGCGACATCTGTACGGACAGCATCAAGCCCACCTTGAACTTCCGGGTCTACCGGGTGCCCGTGCCGGAGCCGGCAACCGGCGGTGCGCTGGTAGTCGAGATTCCGGCGAGCGTAGCGGTGCACCGGTCGCCCGGCGGGTACTTCCGCAGACAGGGCGACAGAAGGAGGCAGATGGACGCGGCGGAGATTCGGCGACTGACGGACGCGCGCGGGCAGTCGGACGCCGCATCGACCGACACCCAGGTGGTCCACGGCACCGGCATCAGCAGCCTGCGACAGGATCTGTGGCGGCGGTACGTGAGCTCGCGCGTGGATGACCCGCCCGAAGTAGCCCTGGCGAAGCTGAAATTCGTGAAGCGTGACTCGCGAGAAACGCTACGGGCGACCGTGGGTGGCGTGCTGCTGGCGGCGGAGGATCCACGGGCGTGGCTGCCGAACGCATGGATCCAGGCCGTGTGTTATCGTGGAGAGCGCGCGGACGCCGCCCGCCAGATGGACGCCCGCGACATCACGGGTCCGCTCGACCAGCAGATTCGTGAGGCGTTGCGCTTCGTCGTCCGCAACCGGCGCGTCGCCGCCTACAAGGACCCCGGCCGCACGGACGTGCCGCAATTCAGCGAGCGCGCGGTGTTCGAAGCGGTGGTGAACGCCGTGGTGCACCGCGACTACGCGGTGTCCGGATCGCGCATACGCCTGTTCATGTTCGATGATCGGCTGGAGCTATACTCCCCCGGCGGCCTGTGCAACTCCATGTCCGTCGATGACCTCCGCACGAGTCAGTTCACGCGCAACGAACTGCTGGCGTCGCGCCTCGGCCAGTGCGCCGTCGACGACATCCCCGGCTCGGGAGGAAGGCAATACTTCATCGAGCGGCGCGGGGAAGGGATTGCCGTGATACAGGACCAGACGTTCGCTCTTGCCGGTCAGTATCCGGTCTTCACGGTCGTCGGCGAACGAGAGATGCAGGTCATCCTGCCGGCGGCTCGCGCCCCTGCGGATGAAGGGGTCACGGCGCGTGTGGTGGTTACCCACGACGACACAGGCGAGCCGGTGCGGGGCGTGGACGTGCTCATGCTCTACCCCGACAAGACCTGTCGCGAGGCGCGGACCGACACATCAGGACACGCCGACTTCGTGCTGTACGCCAAGCTGCCGATGACGATTCTGTGCGCCGCGGCGGGATTCGCAGCGCATGTGGTACACGACTATCAGCCCGACGGGCCGCTCGACGTCCGCTTGCGACCGACACCGGACGGTGGGTCGCGCATCTTCACCCAACCGTCGGGACATCTCCCCGGAATTCAGGGGAGACTGAACCCGATCCTGGACAGCTTGGACCGCACCTACCTCTACGCGGACGACGTCGCCGTCAACTACGGCCAGACCCAGCCCGTGCGCTTCGCTCTGAACGAGCCGGTGCGCCTCACCGACTCGCTCGGGGCCGGCGCAACGGTATGGTTTCGTGAGATGCTCGGCGCCGCTGGCGTGTTCGATTACCGATTCGACGTTGAGACCCAAGCGGGAGGAGTGTAGACAGTGGCGGCCTTGCACCGGCTCACGGTTCGCGGCTTCAGGTCGATCCGCTCGCTGGAAAACTTCGAGGTGCGCGGAATCAACGTGCTGATCGGCGCGAACGGTGCGGGCAAGAGCAATTTGCTCGGCGTGTTCAGGTCGGTGTCCGAACTCGCAAGGGGCCGATGGCACATACATGTCAAGCAGGAGGGGGGACCGGATGCGCTTCTGTTCGGAGGGCGAAGGACGGCACCAAGTCTGGAGATAGCACTGTCATTCGACCGGGGCCACTATCGCTACACGTTCTCGGCGGAGGCGGCGGGTGACGATCTCGTACTAGGAAGGGAGTGGCTGTCTCCCGGCGCGGCCGAGGCAGCCGAACCTTTGCGTCCGCGCATGCTGTTGACGGGAGGCGCATCGGGTTGGCCGATGGAGGACGTGAGAAAGAACGTGGCGGATCTGGCGATTCACCGGCTCTCGGTGTATGCGATGCCTGCGATCAGGGAGTGGCGCGTTTATCACTTTGGCGATACGAGCCGTGTGAGCGGGATGCGTTGTCCGCAGGAGGTGCGCGACAACCTGCGCCTGAAGGCGGATGGCAGCAACCTGGCCCCGTTTCTGCGATTCCTGCGTGAGCGTCATCCGCGCAGACTTCAGGACATCGTGAAGACGGTGCGGATCGCCGCGCCGTTCTTTGGAGACTTCGTGTATCGCAAGGACGTCGAGGAGCGTGTCGAGCTGGAGTGGTACCACCGGGATGATCGGGACACACCGCTGGGCCCGGGGCAGATTTCGGACGGGTTGCTCCGATTTGTCTGTGTGGCGACGGTGCTACTCCAGCCGCCCGAATTGCAGCCTGACCCGATCATGATCGACGAACCGGAGTTGGGGTTGCATCCGTCGGCGCTCACACTGCTCGCCGAGATGGTTCGAGGCGCCAGCCAGGCGCGGAGGGTAATCCTCTCCACTCAATCAGCCGACCTTGTCAGCGAGTTCGATCCGGAAGAGGTCGTCGTGGTCAATCGCAGAAACGGCGAGTCATTGTTCGAGCGGCTGGACTCGGATCAACTCACAGACTGGTTGGAGAACTATACCGTCGGAGACTTGTGGAAGGCGAACGTGGTCGGCGGCGGCCCGGATCGGTGAGACGCGTGATCATAACATGCGAGGGGCAAACCGAGCAAGCGTTCGTAACACAGGTCCTCGGTCAGGCTCTTGCGGAGCAAGCGCTGTACCTCGAACCTCGGCTTGTTCCTACATCAGCGGGCGCTCGCGGAGGTGCGCTCAGCATGCAACGGATACTGCGGTTCCTGCGTGATACGCTGCGTCAACAACGAGATACCTACGTGACGACGTTCTTCGACCTGTATGGACTGCCATCCGACGTTCGATAGCGAGGAGGTCATCCGCCGACTGCGGATCGGCGAGGACAGCCACTGGGAGTTCAAGCAGGTGGAGTTCGCCGGCAGCCGGCCAAGGAGCCCGAGCCGCAACGACTGGGCGAACGAGATCGCCGCGTTCGCCAACGCGAATGGCGGGGTGCTGATGTGCGGCGTGACCGATCGCGGCGATGTGCCTGGACTGTCGCGTGAGCAGATCGTCCGCCTGGACGATCTGCTGGTAGAGATCAGCACCGATACGATCAAGCCGCCGGTCCGCATACGCACGCATCACACCGAAATTGACGACGGGAAGCTGGTCCTGTTGGTTGAAGTCCCGGAGGGCGACTCGCTCCACGACAGTCCCGGGGGCAGCTACCTTCGAGTGGGCGCGTCGAAGCGCCTCATGCCGCCCGATGAGCGGATGCGTCTCGCGCAACGGCGGAGCCAGGCGCGATTCCGATGGTTCGATGAACAGATCGTCCCCGAGACCGGATTCGGCACTCTGGACGAGTCACTCTGGAAGCCATTGCTGAGCGCGGAAGGGGCGATTGACGCCGAGGCAGCGCTCAGGCGGCTGGCGCTCATCGCGCCCGACGATGCCGGCGTCGCGCGTGCGACTGTCGCCGGGGTGTTGCTGTGCACGGAGAATCCCGAACGCTGGCTGCCGCACGCCGGCATCACCGCCACGCGCTACCGGGGCCGTGATCGCGCCTCCGGTCAGATCGACTCGCAGGAAATCACCGGCCCGCTGAACCGCCAGATCCGTGAGGCGGTAGCATTCGCCATCCGAAACATGCGCGTTGGCGCGCGCAAGGATCCCGCACGCGTCGACCTGCCCCAGTACAGCGATCGGGCGCTGTTCGAAGCGGTGGTCAATGCGATCGTCCATCGCGACTATTCGATGCGTTCCGCCAGAGTTCGCCTGTCGCTGTTCGAGGATCGCCTCGAGATTCAGTCGCCGGGATCGCTGCCCAACAACCTGACGATCGACAGCATGGAAACCCGACAGGCGACGCGCAATGAAACTCTGGCTTCCCTGTTCGGACGAATGCCGGTTGGCGGCGTCCGCGGATCACAGGAGCGCCGGTATTTCATGGAGCGCCGCGGCGACGGTGTGCCGATCATCCGGCGCGAGACGGAAGCACTGTGCGGCTTGTCGCCCGAGTACCGACTGATCGACGGCTCGGAACTGCGGCTCACCATCCCCGCCGCTGCGCAGGAGCACAGTCCCGCGCGCGCCGTGGTCACCGTGCGCTCCGCCGGCCGGCCGCTGCCCGGCGCCGACCTCCTCCTCGTCTTTCCGAACAGAACCTGGCAGCACGCGACCACGGACGGCGCCGGCGAAGCGACGGTCGACTTGCACACCACGCATCTGCCCATGACCGTCTTCGCGGCGTCTTCGGGCCACGCGGCGAAATTGCATCGACCGTGGGTTCCGGCCCACGGGGCGCTCGCGCTGGAGATGGAACCGCTGACGGATGGCGGCTCGTTCATCTTCCCCGAGGCAACCGGTACCCTCCCCGGCCTCTCGGGTCGTCTGAATCCGATTCGCGACGAACTCGACCGCACCTACCTCTACGCATCGAATGTCGCCATCAACGAAGGACAGCCACAGCCCGTCCACTTCGTACCGGGCGAGGACCTGCGCCTTACCGATCCGAAAGGCAACCGGCTGCTGGTCCGCATCGCGGCGATCGTGGGCCGTTCGGTTCTGGTGGAGTACCGGCCGGGCTCGTTCTGAGCCCGCCCGCAGTTCGGGATCATCCCCTCCCAATCCTGCGTGTCCTCAGTTCGTCTATCGTAGCGGTTACCCCAAGTCGGTGAGCGGTGGCCGAGGCCTCCTCAACGGCGCTCCGCAACTCCGGGCTTCGGGACCACCTCACCTCTCCTACATCCCCCACACCACGATCGAGCGCGCGCCGAAGCTCTCGTCCCGCCGGTACACCTTCTGCTCCCAGCTCTGGTCGGGACTCGGGTCGAAGATCACCAGGTGCCCCACCCGCGCGCCGCAGCGGTCCATGTACCGCGCGGTCTGCTCCAGCCCGCGCGCCATGGTCGTCTCCAGCCCGTGACGCCGGTGCAGCACCTTGCACTCGATCACCGTCTTGGTCACCTCCGCCGCGCCGGCACCGGCCGCGCCTGCGTGGCGTAGGAGAGCTCGCGCGGCACCACCTCCGCGTAGATCGGGTTCGCCATGCGCACCGGATCCTGGCGGGCGATCAGGCCGAGGTCGCGCACGTACTCGATGTCGCGCGCGTGCTCCAGGTTCGACGCCGTGAACTCGCCTTCGTCGTCGCCCCGCAGCAACGGCTCGATCACCCGCCGCACCCGGTCTTCGTCGAGCTTGTCGGCGAGCTGGTCGAGGTGCGTCTCGCGCGCCAGGATCAGGCGCTCCTGCGCGTCGAGGATGGCCGCCTCCGTGATCGGCCGGGTGCGGTCGCGGCCGGCTTCGCCGCGGAAGCAGGCGCGTTCGCACAGGGCGTTCACCAGCCACGGCTGGCCCCGAGTCTGGCGCCACACCGCCGCGGCCGCCCCCGCGGTGAACGCCTGGCCGGTCTCCCCGGTGTGCTGGACCAGCAGCGCCCGCGTCTCCGCCTCCGAGAAGTCGCCGAGCCGCAATGACTCCGCCTTGATGTTGAACGCGCTGCCGCCGGTGATGATCTCCCCGGAGCTCGACCGGATACGGTAGTCGCGCACGTCGCGCACCCCGCACAACACGACGCTCTGCGGGTAGCGGTCGGGACGCTGGTCGTACCCTGCACGAAGCTGCCGCAGCACGGATATCAGGGTGTCCCCGACCAGGGTGTCGATCTCGTCGATGAGCACCACCAGGGGCTTGGGCGACTCCTCGGCCCAGCGCGACAATGCCTCCTTGAGGGCACCGTCGCCGAAGGCCGCGAAGATGCCGGGCCACGCTTCGTACAGGAATCCGTCGCCGGAGGCACGGGCGCGCGACGCGACCTCGCCGACGATCAGGCGTATGGCTCGCTCCACGTTCTCGCGTTGGGCCTGAGCAGGCTCCACGTTGACGTACACGCAGTGCAGGTCGCCGGCCGCGCCGGTGTTGAGGAGGTCGCGCAGGGCCAGCAGCGCGGAGGTCTTGCCGGTCTGCCGGGGCGCGTGCAGCACGAAGTACCGCAGGTCCCGGACCAGTCCGAGCACGCGGTCCACGTCGTCCAGGCGCGCCAGCGGCGGAATGCAGTAATGGCGCTCGGGAACGACCGGGCCTTCGGTGTTGAATCTGCGCACCGGCCGGTCAGTAGTGGTAGCGCTGCAGCGCGGCGCGGTCCCGCTCGTACTCGGAACGCAGGGTCTGGGTTACCTCGCTGCGGCTCACCTCGGCCGGAGCGACGTCCCACCAGGTGCCGGCGCCAGGCACGTAGCGGTGCTTCTCGATCTCGGCGACGATCACGCAGCTCCGCCGCTCGGAGCGCGCCTCGCGCACGGCGGCGCGCACCTCGTCCGGGGTGGTGCAGCGGAAGCCGCGGGCACCCATGGCCTCGGCGATCGCGGCCATGTCGACGGCCAGGTATTCGCCGTCGAGGCGGCGACCGTCGTCACCGTCGACGCGGGTGCGGAACTCGGTGCCGAACGAGTGGCCGGCGCGCGCCATCTGCAGGCGGCGGATCACCTGGAAGCCGTGGTTGTCGGCCACGACGACGGTGATCTTCATGTCTTCCTGCAGCGCGGTCATCAGCTCCATGGGGTTGAGCAGGTAGTTGCCGTCTCCCAGGTACACGTAGACATCGCCCTCCGGCTGCTCCATGCGGACGCCCAGGGCGGCCGGCATCTCCCAGCCCATGCAGGAGAAGCCGAACTCCAGGTGGCACTCGGCGCCGCCGGTGGTGTCCCAGAGCTTGAGCAGGTTGCCGACCGGGCCGCCGGCGGCGGCAACCACGGAGTCGCCGTCCTGCGCCTCGGCGTTGAAGGCCCGGATCAGCTCGCCCTCGCCCATCGCCCGGCCGGGCTGCGGGGCGTAGGCGTCGGTGGCCTTGACCTCCTCCCATTCGGCCTGGAGCTTCGCGATCTCCGCCTTCCGGTGCGTGAAGTCCACTCCCCACTGCCGGCACGCCGCTGCCAGGGCGGTGAGCGCCTCGCGCGCGTCGCCGACGACCGGCAGCGCGCCGTTCTTGAAGGCGTCGTGGGCATTGACGTTGATGCTCACGAACGTCACCTCCGGGTTGTGGAACAGGCTGTTGGACGCGGTGGCGAAGTCGCCGAGGCGGGTGCCGACGGCGATCACCACGTCGGCCTGTTCCGCCGAGCGCGCGGCCGCCGTGGTGCCCTCGACGCCGTGTCCGCCCAGCGACCACTCGCGCGGGCCGCGGTAGCAGCCCTTGCCGCCGAAGGTTTCCGACACCGGGATCCCCAGCGCGGCCAACTCGCCGAGCGCATCCCACGCCTCCGAGTAGTTCACGCCGCCGCCGGCGATGATCATCGGCCGCCGCGAGCGCTCGATGAGACGCGCCGCCTCCGCGATGCGGTCGGCGACCGGCGGCGTGCGCTCGATCCGCCACGTGCGCTCCTCGAACAGGTGGGACGGGAACGGGTAGGCGTGCGCCTGCACGTCCTGTGGGAGCGCGATCGTGACCGTGCCGGTCTCCGCCGGGTCGGTGAGCACGCGCATCGCTTCCGGCAGGGCGGTGAGGAGCTGTTCCGGCCGGGAGATGCGGTCGAAGAAGCGGCTGATCGGCCGGAAGCAGTCGTTCACGCTGACGTCGCCCGCCAGCGGGTGCTCCAGCTCCTGCAGGACGTTGCCCTGGTGGCGGGTGGCGTAGTAGTCGGACGCCAGCAGCAGCACCGGCAGGCGGTTGATGGTGGCGGTGGCGGCTCCGGTCACCATGTTGGTGGCGCCGGGGCCGATCGAGCTGGTGCAGGCCAGGGTGGCGGCCCGCCGCGTCGCCTTGGCGTAGCCGGAGGCGACGTGCACCATCGACTGCTCGTTGCGCGCCTGGTAGAGCGGCAGGTCGGCGCCGACGGACTCCAGGGCTTGGCCCAGGCCGGCGACGTTGCCGTGGCCGAAGATGCCGAAGATCGCCGGCACGAGCCGGCGACGGCGGCCGTCGCGCTCGCTGTACTGGACGCTCAGGTACTTGACGACCGCCTGGGTCGCGGTCAGTTGTTCGGTTGCTGCCATGACTCGATCATACCTGCTCGAATCGAATGATCAAGGAAATCCCATCCCCCCCGAAACGGGTGGAAAGGAGCGCAGGTCCCCCCTCATGACCTCGCTGAGTGCTAGCTGAGAACCCGATCGAGGAAAGGGTACCGTCGTTCCCAGGTACAGTCCGTCAGGACGATAGACGTCTCCCCCCCCCGGTTGAAAGATTGGCGCGGAGTGGATCCGACCCAGTCTCGCCCAATATGACTCCCCTTGGTTGCATACGAGGAACAACAGTAGGTGGCGCTTGTTCAAGTTGACGTTCGAATCGACCAAACTCTGAGGATCGTATAGATAGATCCCAACTTCGCCCCCCGCCAATTCCGGTAGCAACAGCGCGAACGTCCATTTCAGCGTCGTGAACAGGTCGATCGGATCAAGTCTGACTGCGTCACCGACCGCTTCAATCCTTAGTGCTCCTACGGTGATCATGTCGGGCACATTGCAGGCCTCAGTTTGTGCATGGCCAAGGTTGCCGAGCGCCGTAGTCAGGAACACGGCAAGAACGGCTGCCGTCGCTCGGCGAACCTTCTGAGGCACTTTGCGCTCGCCTGGATAACACGTCACGACATACGTCCTGTCACGACAAATGACAACGAAGAAATGATCACCCCGGATATGAACAACCGTAGTGGCCCACCACGCTGAATGCTCTGGGCGATCACGCATGACAGGAGCACGGAGAACCCGAGTACTGCCAACCCGATCCCGAATCGTCCGACGGTGGTGTCAAGCAATACGGAGAGTCGGCTCAGCTCAGTATCCGCGATCTGAGCCGGAGCCAACGACGTGACGAGTAGCATGGATGCGAAGAACGTAACGATCCCGAACGTAGCGTTAAGCCAGCGCAGTGCCCACCGCATCTGCGAACATCCGGACTTCGTCTTGTAGGCATCGCCCAAGTACGCCTCGGTCAGACGGACGATCGACGTGGCTATCTGGTCCACGGCAGGTCGCTCGGAAGCCCCGCGATCAGGGGCACACTTCTCGGAACCGTCGCCAAGCTCGCCTTCCATCTGTTCCGGCCCTCTTGTTCGGGCGCCGTCAGCACCTGATCAACGAGATCCCTCAGGTGCCGGGTGACGGGCTGTTACCCCCGATCAGACGCGTGTTCTTTGGTTGGAACGTACGCCGTTGGATCTTCGATTGCAAGTGGCTGAGCGCTTCGGCGCTTCGGGCGGGAGTTTGTCAAGCTGCAAATTAACCGCAGGCAGCCAAGGCCCACGCGGCCTGCTCCGGCGAGATTGCCGCTTTGAGGCCTTCCAGCGCCTGCGGGGTGCGGACGAAGCCGGCTATCGCGGACACCAGCTCCAGATGCGGTTCCGGCGGTTCCGGCGGCGAGAGCACCAGGAAGACCACGCTCACGACGTAGCGGAAGCCGCCGCCGAACCGGAACGACGTCCCCGGCGGCGCGACGCCCAGCGCGGTCACCGACCGCGGCAGCTCGTCGATGCGGCTGTGGATGATGGCGGCGCCGTGGCCGACCAGCGCCGCCCGCAGTACGGGCTCGTGCAGCAGCCGGTCCAGCACGTCCCCGGCGTCCGGCATCTCCAGATCGGCAGCGACCGCGCCCAGCAGGCGGCTGAGCGCATCGTCGTCGGTCTCCGCCCGCAGCGGCGCGAGGATGCGGGCCGCGGGGATGGCTTCGCTCAGATTCACGGACACGCGGCGGCCTTCCTCATGCCGGGACGGGAACGGGCGCCACCGTCTCCCAGGAGCCGGAGTCGACCGAACGGTCGAACGCGGCCAGCACCTGACCCACGCGATCCGCTTCCGCCAGGCCGGGCTCGCCTTGCGTACGCTCGGCCACGGCCTTCGCGAACTGCGCCGCCTCGACCACCTTGAGATCTTCGTAGCTCATGCCCAGCGCCGCGCCGGGATTGAAGTTGGCGAAGAACGGATGCTCCGGGCCGGCCTGCACCCAGACCGTGCCGTCCCGCTCCGGCGTGCCGTCCGGCAGGTAGAGCTGCAGCTCGTTCATGCGCTCGAAGTCCCAGAGGATCGTCCCGCCGGTGCCCGAGATCTCGAAGGCGAGCTGGCACTTGGGGCCGTTGATCACCCGGCACACCTCGTAGGTCCCCTGCGCGCCGCAGGCGAACTGGACCAGCGCGCTGCCGTAGTCCTCGTTGGTGACCGGGCCGGTGGGACCGCCGCGCCTGACCGAGAAGTGCGTCCCCTCGCCGGGCGTCGGCAACGGCCGCTCGGCGATGAACGTGTGCCGGTTGGCGACCAGCCGCTCCACGGGCCCGGCCAGCATGTGGGCCAGGTCGGCGACGTGCGACATCAGGTCGGCGACCGCGCCGGAGCCGGACTGCTCGCGGTCGAAGCGCCACGACAGCACGCCGTGCGGGTCGCGCGCGTAGCCGACCAGGAAGCGGCCGCGGAAGTGGGTGATCGTCCCCAGCCGTCCTTCCCGGATCAGCGCGTGCGCGTACTGGACGACCGGCGCCCAGCGGTAGTTGTAACCGACACCGCTGATGACACCGGTCGCTTGCGCCGCAGCCGCGATCGCCGCCGTCTCGGCCGGGCTGCGGCCGACCGGCTTCTCGCAGAAGACGTGCTTGCCCGCCTCGATCGCCGCCAGGGCGACCGGTTTGTGGAGGGCGTTCTGGGTGGTGATGTTGACCACGTCCACCTCCGGGTCGGCGATCGCCTCGCGCCAGTCCGTGGTGGCACGCTCGAATCCGGCCCGCGTGACGCCCTCCTGCGCGCGCGCCTCGACGTTGTCCGCGCACACCACCAGGCGCGGCTCGATGTCCAGCTCCGGGAAGCGCTGCGGAACCAGCCGGTAGCAGCGGGCGTGCACGGAGCCCATCCAGCCCATGCCGATCACGGCGACGCCTATGCGGCGGCTCACCGGCCGCGCTCCAGTCGTCCGGCGGTCCCGGCCGCCCTGGTCGATAGCGTGCGTGCGTTCATCGCGGTCGAACTCCTCAGGTGTCGAGGGGTGGGTTTCACTCTACCATCGGAACCGCATGGCTAAAGCAAGAGCGCCACTTTGACCGCTATTCATGACGTGGATCTGGACGCCGGCCTCCGGCACTTCGGTCTTGCCGCCTTCCGCCCGGGACAGCGCGAGGCGATGGAGATGCTGCTCGGCAGCGGCCGCCTGCTGCTGGTGGCTCCGACCGGCGGCGGCAAGAGCCTGACCTATCAGCTTCCGGCGGCGGTGCTGCCGGGCACGACCGTGGTGGTGTCGCCGCTGATCGCCCTCATGCACGACCAGGTGGCCGCCCTGGAGCGGCACGGCGTGCCGGCCACGTACCTGGCGGGGACCCTGCTAGCGGACGAGGTGCGACGGCGGCTCGGCATGATCGCCGCCGGCCGCTGCAAGCTGGTGTACGTGGCTCCGGAGCGGCTGTCCTCCAACCGGCTGCGCTCCGTGCTGGCTCGCCTGGAGTGCCCGCTGGTCGCCATCGATGAAGCGCACTGCATCAGCTCCTGGGGCCACGACTTCCGCCCCGACTACCTGCAGCTCGGGGAACTGGTGCAGCTTCTGCCGCGGGCGCGGGTGCTCGCCTGCACGGCCACGGCGACGCCGGTTGTGCGCGACGAGATCATAGAGCGGCTCGGCCTGGCGGCCGACACGCCGCAGCTCATCCACGGCTTCGCGCGGCCGAACCTGGCGCTGCGGGTGATCGAGGTGATGACCGGACGGGAACGCGAACGGAACGTGGACGCGGTGCTTGCGGAGACGCTGGGCGAGCCCGCACGGCAGAGCGGGACCGCTATCGTCTACGCGCCCACGCGACGGAGCACGGAGGAGCAGGCGCACCGGCTGGAAACGCTCGGGTGGCGGACGGCAGCGTATCACGCCGGCATGGACGGCGGCCGGCGCGAGCGCGTGCAGCGCGCCTTCATGGCCGGTGAGCTCGACGTCGTCGTGGCCACCAACGCCTTCGGCATGGGCATCGACCGGGCCGACGTGCGCTGCGTGGCGCACCTGGCGCCGCCGGGGTCATTGGAGGCGTACTACCAGGAGGCGGGGCGCGCAGGCCGGGACGGCGAACCCGCTGTCTGCGTCCTGATCGTGTCGCCGGGAGACATGGCGCTGCGCCGCCACCTGGTCGAGCGCAACGGTGACGGGCAGCCGGTGGCGCCGGAGGTTGCGCAGCACCAGTGGAACCTGTTCCTGGAGCTGATGCGCTGGGCCGAGGGCGGCGCCTGCCGCCACGACGCGATCCTGCGCTACTTCGGCGACGAAGCGGAGACCCTGGCCGGCTGCGGGCGCTGCGACGTCTGCCTGCGCCTGGCGGAGGACGCGGAGCAGGATCCCGAGCAGGCCGCGCTCGTGGTCCGCAAGGGACTGTGCGGTGTCGCGCGCATCCACGGCCGCTTCGGCCTGACGGCGGCCGTGAAGCTGCTCAAGGGAGCGTCCGACGAGCGGTTGCGCCGCGCCCGCCTCGACCGGACGCCCACCTTCGGCACGCTCGGCGACCACACGGAGGAGTGGCTGATGAGGCTGCTGCGGCGCTGCGTCACCGCCGGCTGGGTCGATTTCCAGGGCGGCGACCGGCCCGTGGCGGTGGTTACGGCGGAAGGCCGGGAGGTGATCCACGACCGGCGGCCGGCCCGCCTGCTGCTGCCGCCCAGGCTGCGTGCCCGGTCATCCGGCGGAGACCGACCGGCGCAGCGGCGTCCGGGCGGATACGAGAATGCCGACACCACGGCGGAAGAGCTCGACGAGGCAGGGCTCGAGCTGTTCGAGGCGTTGCGCGCGTTCCGCATCGAAGAGGCGCGTCGGCAGCAGGTGCCGCCCTACGTCATCGCCAGCGACCGCACCCTGCGCCACCTCGCCGTCCTCCGCCCCGACTCCCCGGCGACCCTGGAACTGGTGCACGGCATCGGCCCCGCGAAGGCGGAGCGCTACGGCGAAGCGCTGCTCTCGATCGTGAAGGAGTTCGCGGAACGGGAGTAAGCGCCCCGTCACCGCCGCGGATCGCGGTGCACGTTTCTCACGTCATCCGTGAAGCGCCACCGCCGGCACGGCCGCTATCGGTAGTGCGGGCACTGTGCATGCGAGCAACACGCCGGGCTTCTCCGAAGCACGTCACTTGGCGTGCTCTTCCGTGCCGGCCTCCTGCTACACTGGTTACCCGAAAGGCGGCTTCATGGCTGACGACGAACATCGCAACGACGCTACCCCCCAGGAAATCTGGAGCATCCTCCGCGAGCTGTCCGCGAGCCAGCGGGAGACCGACCGCCGCATGCAGGAGACCGACCGCCGCATGCAGGAAACCGATCGCCAGATGCAGGAAACCGATCGCCAGATGCAAGAGACGGACCGCCGCCTGCGGGGGACCGACCGCCGCCTCCGTTACCTCGACGAGCTGTTCAACGGACAGTGGGGCAAGCTCATGGAAGCGCTGGTCAAGGGCGATCTGCTCGCGCTCCTGAACCGGCGCAACATCGCCGTGCACTACCTCTCCTCGAACCTGGAGATCACCTACGGCGGACGCGACTGGGAGATCGACATCCTCGCGGTCAACCGCGACGAGCTGGTCGTGGTGGAAGTCAAGACCACCCTGAAGGTCGGCGACGTCGATCACTTTCTCGACACCCTGCGCCACTTCACGCGGATCCTGCCGGACTACGCCGGCCGCGAGGTCTACGGCGCCGTCGCCTACCTGAAAGCGAATCAGTCCGCGGACCGGTACGCGGACCGGCAGGGGTTATTCGTGATCCGCGCCACCGGCAGCAGCGCCAGCATCACCAACCGGAAGGACTTCCGGCCGCGCTCCTTCGGGGGCAGCGAAGCGATCGACTGACCGGCTCGCGGGGTGGACATGATGATGAACGATCCGATCACGCCCGGTGAGATTCTCCTCGATGAGTACCTCAAGCCGATGGGGATTTCGCAGAATGCCATGAGTCGCGCGATCGGAGTCGCGCCGCGAGCGATCAATGAAATCGTCCATGGCCGCAGGTCGATCACACCGGCCATGTCCATTCGCTTCGGCGCGTTCTTCGGCCAGTCGGACCAGTTCTGGCACGGCATCCAGGTGGAGTGCGACTTTCGCAGGATCGCCGCGGACAGGCGCCGGCTCACCGCCGGGATCACGCCCGCCTCTTCACTCCAGAAGGTGTCCTGACACTCTCTTCCACACCTCCGCCCAATAGCTGGGATCTCAGCCGGACGGCGTGACGGGCCGGTCGAGCTGGCCCCGCTCCTGAAGCGACTCGACGATCTGCTCGAACAGCAGCCCGTTGTCGCGCGCCACGGTCCGCGCGTGGCTGTGCCCGGCCGGGGCCGCCCGCTCGACGCGGAAGGTCGGAACCACGCGCGGCGCGCCGTCGGCGGGCACTTCGCGGGTGGTCGCCGCCAAGTTGAACGCGCCCGGGACCTGCTCGTCCTCCACCCATGCGGCCAACTCGTGCAGGTGCGTGGCGAGCAGCGAGCGGCAACCGAGCGCGACCAGCACGCGGACGATGTCCAGCATCAGGTAGGCCGCCTCGCCCGGACCCGTGCTGGTGAAGGTCTCGTTGGACAGCAGGATCGCGCTCGGGGTCATCCGGGTGAGGATCGCGCGCAGGCGCGCCGCCTCCTCCCCGAAGCGGCCGCTCTGCTGGTGCGGCTTCTCCTCCGCCTGGTAATGGGTATACAGGCCCGAGGCGATGCTCATCTCCGCCTCCCGGGCCGGGCAGAACAGCCCGGCCTGGAACAGGACCTGGGCGAGTCCCACCGCCTGCAGATAGACCGTCTTGCCGCCGCGGTTGGGGCCGGTCAGGACGGCGACCCGGCCCCGCTCGCCGAGATCGACCTCGCTCGACACCACCTCTTCCCCGCCGGTCAGCGCGAGCGCGGCGTTGTAGCAGCCGTCGATGCACAGCACACGCCGCTCGGTATCGGCCACCCGCGGCAGACAGACCGGGAGCCCGCGGTCCTGCAGGGCGTGCGCGAGCTTCGCGGCGGAGGCGAACAGGATCAGCTCCTCGCTCGCGCGCGTGATGAACCCGGTCGGCAGCTTCGTGAAGGCGCGCAGGTCGCCGGCGAGCTGGCGGGCCGCCCGGTCGAGGACCTGCGCCAGGTCGTCGAGCAGCTCCCGCACCAGCGGCTTGGCGTGGCCGGGACGCAGCAGGCTGTGCAGGTCGGCGATGCCGCGGCCTTCCGCGGCGGTCGTGCCCAGCACGGTGGACATCAGCTTCGATCCCTTGAACCGCTCGGGGTTGATCGACAGCAGCGTCGCTTCGACCGGACGCAGTTGTGCGTCCAGGTTCACCCCGATCGTCACGCTGGCAAGCCCGCGCACGTCGGCGAGGACGTCGGGCAGGAAGCTCAGGAGCTGCCGGTGGGCGGCCGTCTCGCGAATGCGGTCGAGCAGCTCCGCGAAGACGCGCCAGACCGGACCGGCGTCCTCGGCCGCCGCGAGCGCATCGGCCAGCGCCTCACTGGTGGTGACGTACAGCTCCAGCTCGCTGAGGTGGTTGACCACTCGGTACAGCGCGGCCCGGTTGTCCATGGTCGTGAGCGGGCCGGCCAGGATGATGCGTTCGGCCGCCTCGCGCACCACCTGTTCCAGCGGTGCCTGGGCGAGGATCGCCTGCAGCACCGACTGCCGGTGCCGGATCTGCTCAACCGTGCTGAGCTGCGCGCCGAGCAGCCCGGTCAGGTAGCGCTCCGCGGAGCCGTGGATGGCCATGGCGCGGACGACTTCGGCGAGCTGCAGGTCCTCCCGCGTCCGGGACGGCAGCTCGTGCACGGTCCGTTCCGGCTCCGGGGCGTCCCACAGGAAGCTGAACCGGTCCAGCTCCTCCTGCGAGGGGCCGGCCGGCGCGTCGCCGTCACTGTGGCGCAGCGCGCGTGCCTGCTCCCTGACGCCGCTCGAATCGGCCAGCAGGTTCTGAGAGACGGCCCGCTTCTGCAGCTCCCGAGAGGCCAGATCGACGAGTTTCCGGAGACCTGCAGCTTCGTTCCGGCCCTCGCCGCCGGGAGCAGAGCTCAACTCCTACGACTCCTGCAACGCGCTCATGAAGCGCTCGAACCGCTCCAGATCGCGCAGGACCAGCGGGTGCGCCTGGAAGAGCTTGGCGACCAGGAAGTCCAGGCGATCCCAGTCGTACTCCAGCTCGAAGTAGTAGCGTTTGAAGTGCCGGAACTTCAGCAGCTCGAAGAGCGGTGAAAACGCCGCCTGCGACACGGCTGCCGCCCGCACGCCGTCGATCTCCAGCGTCATCTTCTGCAGCAGGTCGCTGTGCCAACGTTCAGGGTCGAGGTTGTTGTCGAAGTGTTGAGAAATCCTCTGGAAAATCGTCTCAAGGCACGTGTAGTAGTTCTCCAGCAGGCCCGCGACGATGAGCGCCGACATCGGCGTCTTGCCGAGCCGTACGATCTCGTTTTCCAGCGCGCTCTCAAGCGAACGGTGAACCGCAACGAGCCGCTGCCGGTGCGCCCGGATCAGCGCGGCGAGCTCACGAATCGCGTCGCTCATGGACCAGCGCGCCCCGCGCACGGATGCGCTCGGCGACGTCGGCCGGGACCTTTTCCAGCTCGACGACGTCGACGGGCAAGCCCGTTCCCTCGATGGCGATGCCGAGCGCCGCAAAGAACTCCTCGGGGCCGGTCAACCCCTCGACCGCTATGTCGATGTCCGAAATCTCGCTGAAGCGCTCGCGGTCCAGCAAGGATCCCCACTGGTAGATCCGGCGCGGGTTCACGTGCGCTGCGATCTCAGCGATGATCGCCCGCGCGTCGCGGGTGGCGCGGGCGAAGCGCGCGTCGATGCGGGCGCGGCGGCGCTCCTCCTTGTCGGCGAGGAATGCCCGCACCCGATCCAGATCGACCCCGAACTGCTCGGCCACGCCTCGGAGTATAGCCGCTCGCCGGCCTTGACAGGCCGGGCCTCCGCCCTACGATGGAAGGCGTGCTGACGCGCGAGCGCCTCAACGGCATGTGGGCCGGTCCGCCGGTGCCGTGGACGGACGACGACCGCTTCCGCGTGCGCGATCCCTACCCGTCCGCCACTCCCGAGCACGGCCGCGAGCTCCGCGCCTGGATCGCCGGGCACACGCCGGCGCTCCTGCGGCTGGACTGAAGAGGGCCGGCCACCCATGCGCATCGACTTCGCCGGCCGCACCGTCATCGTCACCGGCGGCACCGGCGCGCTCGGCGGCTCGGTCGTCCGGGGCTTTCTGGATGCCGGTGCGCGGGTGCTGGTGACCTACGTGGCGGAAGGCGAGGTGGCCCCGTTCCGGCGTCGGTTCGCAGACGCCGCCGATCGCGTGGAGCTGCACCGCTGCGACGTGCGAGCGGCGGCCGACGTGGAGGCGCTCATCCGTCAGGTCCCGTCCGGAGCATTGCAGGCGGTGGTCAACCTGGCCGGCGGCTACCGGTGGACGAAGGTCGCGGACGCGGACGACGCCACCCTGGAGCACCTCCTGGACCTCAATCTCCGTACCACCTTCGCCATGTGCCGCGCGGCAGCGCCGGCGCTGGTGGCCGCAGGCGGAGGTGCGATCGTCAACGTGTCCGCCCGCGCGGCGCTGCGCGGCGAGGCCGGCAACGGCGTGTACGGCGCCACCAAGGCGGCGGTCCTGGCCCTCACGCAGTCGCTGTCGGCGGAGCTGAAGCGCAACGGCGTCAACGTCAACGCCGTGCTGCCGAGCATCATCGACACGCCCGCCAACCGTCAGGCGATGCCCAAGTCCGACCCGGCCGCGTGGGTGGCGCCGGGCGAGCTGGCCAACGTGATCGTGTTCCTGGCCTCGGACGCCGCCGCGGCGGTCCACGGCGCGGCCATCCCCGTCTACGGACTGGCCTGAGAGTGGCTGCTGCAGCGCGACGCCGACGGCCAAGCCCGCCGCCAGGGCATCGCGCGCGGCCGCTACCTGCGCTCGCAGAGCGGCATGGCGGCCGCGTTCCTGGCCATGAACCAGGTGTACGGCGAGGTCTACGACGTCGCGCCGGTGGAGGCCGCCGACCCGGACGCCGCCGAGGAGCGGCGCGACGCCACCCGCGGCCAGCTCATCTTCGACGTGCACACCCATCACGTGCACGACGACTACCGCTGGGAGGGGCAGCTCTGGCTGCGCGCCGCCGCGCGCGGCGACCTGTTCGGCAGCGCGCCCTGGAACCCCGAGCTGGTCGGCCAGGAGCTGGACCTCAAGTACTACAAGTTCGACCACTACCTGTAAGGACATGTTCTTCGACAGCGACACCACCCTGGCGTTGCTGTCCACCTCCCCGTCTGTCGACCTACGAGCGCATCCCGACCTGGCGTCACGCCACCGTCGAGGACGTGGGCAAGGCGGCTCGCGACTGGCCGGAGCTCAACTTCCACATCTACCACGCCGCCCTGCGCATGTGGCGCGACCTGCCGCCGGTCGTGGCGGAGTTCGAGGCAACCGGCCGGCTGCCGTGGATCGACGAGCTGGCGGAGATCCCGCAACGGCACGGAGTCGCGAACGTGTATGCCGACGTCGGCCTGTCGTTCGGTGCGCTGGCGGTGAGCGAGCCGCGGCTGGCGGCGGCCATGCTCGGCAAGCTGATCAAGGGACTCGGCGCCGATCACGTGCTGTGGGGCACCGACTCGATCTGGTTCGGCTCCCCGCAGTGGCAGATCGAGGCGCTGCGCCGCATCGAGATTCCGGCCGACCTGCAGGAGAAGCATGGCTTCGAGCCGCTCGGGCCCGCGGACGGGCCGGTGAAGTCCGCGATCTTCGGAGGCAACGCCGCCCGCCAGTACGGCATCGGGCTGGACGTGGCCGGACGCCCGGACGCCGACTACGCCGGAGACGACCTGTCGCGCCTGAAGGGCGAGTACCTGGCCGCCGGCCACCAGCGCGACAACCTGTTCTGGGGCTGGATCCGTACGGCCGATCCGTGAGCGCGCGAGGGACCGGGAGGTGACAAAATGGGCAAGACGCTGACGTGGCCCTTCGAGGATCACTACAAGTGCTCGATCGGAAACGAGCGGCACCCCTTCGTCGACGACGCGCTGGTCCAGCGCACCCGCGGCGTGAGCAAGCGCCTGCACGAACCTGTCAAGCATCCCGCCAACCCGGTCATCCGCGGCGACCTTCCGTACGAGAACGACTATGCCGTGCTGCACGGCACCGTGCTGCGCGAGCCGGACGGCAGGTTCCGCGCCTGGTACCTGAGCGGCACCGGCGCCCTGGCCCATGCCGAGTCGGACGATGGGCTCAACTGGCGCAAGCCGCTGTTCGACCGTTACCGCATCGGGGGCGAGAAGACCAACGTCGTCTACTGGACCCAGCACCCCGAGCTGGCCAGGAGCGATGAATGGAAGTTCGGCGGCGGGTCGATCATGCCCGATCCCGGCGCCCCGCCCGAGGAGCGCTACCGGATGTTCACCTTCGAGGTGCCCTTGAGCGACGCCGCGCGCGAACGCTTCCAGACCGGCTACGGGTACTACGCGATCTCCTCGCCCGACGGCATCCGCTGGCCCACGGCGCAGCCGCCGGTGCTCACCCGCCGTGACGACGATCCGCACATGAGCGACGCCAACGCCTGCATGTACGACCCGCTGCGCCAGCGGTTCATCGCCTTCACCAAGCGGCACCAGATCCGACCGGACGCGGTCGGCGACCAGGGCGTCATGTCACGCGTGCGCGGGATCAGCTTCAGCGACGATTTCCGCGCCTGGACGCGGCCGGTCAACTGCCTGCTCCCCGACGACCGGGACCCGCGCGACGTGCAGTTCTACCGGCAGGGCGGCTGGACCCACCAGGGGATGTACCTGGGCCTGCTGGAGATCTACCACTCGGATCCGGACAACCCCACGCAGCCGCTGATGCGCGACCTGCAGCTCATCTCCAGCCGCGACGGCGAGCTGTGGTGGCGCGCCGGCGGGCGGCGGACCTTCATCCCGTGCGGGCCGCCGGGCTCCTGGGACGGGCAGATGCTCGACCTCAACGCCGGCGGTCCGATCGACGTGGGCGACGAGCACTGGATCTACTACGGCGGACGCGCCTATCCGCACGAGATCAACGACGAGCTGTTCCCGTGGGACGGATCGCGCGGCGCCGGCATCGGCGTCGCGACGCTGCGCCGGGACCGCTACGTGTCCTACGACGCCGGGGCGGAGACCGGCGAGGTGGTCACCCGCCTGCTGCGCTTCGAGCAGGGCACCTCGCTACGGGTCAACGCGCGCACCGGACCGGACGGGTTCCTGCGCTGCGAGGTCCTGGACTCCATCGAGCGGCACGGGATCCCGCGCCGGCAGCTCTTCTGGGACTGGGGGATCGGCGCGCCCCTGTCCGGCTTCGGCGCCGAAGCCTGCCAACCGGTCGCGGGCGACCACCTCGACGCCGGGATCCGCTGGCGCGGCGGCCGCTCCATCGGCGAGCTGGCCGGCCGCTGGATCGCGCTCCGGTTCGTCATGCGCGACTGCTCGCTGTTCGCGTTCCAGATTCGCTGACGGCGGCCATGACGGGAATCCGACCTTCACTTGACGGAGCGGCAGAGGAAGACACAATAAGGAGCACCCTTATTATGTCTTGGAGAACGGAATGAACATTACGCTCAGCGTCGACGATCACGTCGTCCGCACGGTACGGAAGATCGCGATCGACAAGAACACGACCCTTACCGCCATGGTTCGGTCCTACCTCGAGTCACTGGCAGAGCGAGATCAGTTGGCGAGGGAGCAGGCTGTGAAGAAGCTCGATGACTCCTTCCGCAGGTTGAGCCGCCCCATGGGGCCACACGACTGGACGCGACAGGACCTGCATGAGCGATAGGCGCTTCGTCGACACGAACATCGTCGTCTATGCGTACGACTCGGCGGTTCCGGCAAAGAACGCCCAAGCGCAGAGGATCCTCCGGGACGGCGTCGTCAATGACAACCTGGCGGTGTCTGCGCAAGTACTCGGTGAGTTCTTCACGGTCGCGACGCGGCGCATTCAGGAACCCCTGACGGCCGATGATGCGGCCGCGGCAATCGACGCCCTGAAGCCGATCCCCGTGGTCGAGATCGACCGTCAGCTCGTGGAGCGCGCGATCGAAACCCACGGACGCTATGGGATCGTCTACTGGGACGCGTTGATTATCGCGGCGGCGGAACGTGCGGGCTGCGTCGAGGTGCTGTCCGAGGACCTCAACGCCGGACAGCGCTATGGCGGTGTCGTCGTGAGCAACCCCTTCGCCACGGTGTGATGGCCGCCGTTTGATGGCTACCGTTATCGAACCCCGGCACGAGACCGTGGCGCCGGCCGAGTTCGCGCGGGCGATCGAGGTGTTCGCGCACGGCTTCTCGTTCGCGCGCAGCTTCACCCACCCGTATGTGGCGGAGCGCCTCGCCGCGAACGGAGCGGGATCCCCCGCCGGCGCGCTCTGGGTGCTGCGCGACGCCGACCGGCGGAGCGGCGCCTACCGGAAGGAGGAGTGGGTCAGCCACGGCCTGGCGCCCGAGCACGTGCATGCCGCCGCCGAGAGCTCGACGTGGCGCGAGCGGACGCGGGCGTGCCGATCGACCGGGGCGCGCGGCGGCTACAGCGTGTGCGCCATCCACGCCACGGACGAACCGGACCGGCCGCTGCGCGACGGCTTCAAGGCGCTCGGCTACCGGCTGGGCGGCACCGAGCCGTTCATGATCCACCGTCTGCGGCGCATTCCCCGCGTCAGCGCGCCGGCGGTCATCCGCCGCGTACGCACCGAGGCGCTGGCCGACCGCCTGGCCAAGGCGGCACGCAGCCGGCAGATCCTGCCCGAGCACCTGGGCGAGGAATCGCCGCAGCGCCAGTACGTGGCGATGGCCGGCGGCGCCATCATCGGCTGGGTCGGCAGCATCGTCGTCGGCGACGCGACCTGGTGCCAGAACATGTACGTCGCCCCGGCCTATCGGCGCCGCGGGATCGCCCGCGCCATGCTGTGCCGGCTGCTCCGCGACGATCGCGCGGCCGGAACGGTGCTGGCCGTGCTGCTTGCCTCCCACACCGGCGCCAAGCTGTACGCCTCGGTGGGCTACGCTCAGATCGGCACGCTCCTGTTCTTCACGCCGATCAGGAAGTCGGCGACGGACTGAACCGGGCCGGCGGGGGCGTCAGCTCGGGATGCCGACAATGGTCAGATACTCCAGCCAGTCGTCGTGCGGGTTGCTGACGCTGTGCTCGGTCCCGGCCGGTAGATGGATGGCATCGCCCTCGCGCATAGGCTCGCGCGCGAAGCCGGCACTGAGTTCGCCCGACCCGCCGGTGACGTAGTAGACGCGCTCGCTCTGCGGATCGCTCCACGCCTCGGTCGCGTGGCGGGGGTGCAGGCGCTGCATGGCGATCTCCTGCACGGTGTCCAGGGGCGCGTCGGCGAACGCCGCGCCCTCCGCCTTGCGGGCGAACGCGCGCCAGGCAAACAGCGCCCCGGTCGATGACCGGACCGGCGAGACGTCCAGCCAGGAGCGGCACGCGATCGGCAGCTTGGCGCCGGCCGGCCCGTTGGCGGCGATCGTCGCGGCGTTCGCGGACCGCTGCCTCTCCGGCAGGCGCGCCCCGGCGATCAGCAGGTGCTCGATCCAGTCGTCGCCGTCGTTGATGAGCTGGTGGTAACAGGTGGCCGGCAGGCAGATCAGGTCGCCTGTGCGGACCGGGTAGATCTCTTCGTCCACGTGCATCTTCCCGGCGCCGCGCAGGAAGTAGTAGACCTGCTCCTGGTCGGCGTGCACGTGGTAGTCGCCGGTCCGACCCGGCTGCATCACGTGGCGCGCCAGGAGTTGCAACTGCCCCAGCACGTGTGCGCCGATCGTCGCCGCGCCGCCGCCGGCGGGGCCAAGCAGGTTCCCGACCAGTACGTTGCGTTTCGACACGTGCGGCGCGTGATCCCGCCAGTTGATCCTGGTCATCATCCGCCTACCATACCCGTTGCGATGGAGGCGAACGCATGAGGATCACGGCGGTCGAGGTGTTCGGGGTCGAGTGCGACCTGCCCGCACCGCTGTGCTGGGGGACGATGGAGGTCGCGACCAAGGGCGGTATGTCCCAACTTTCGTCGTGAGGTCAGCCATTTCTCTGTCCCAGCAGATGTAGTACAAATGAAGAATGAACAAATACATTCTTGACGTGGACCGCCAGACGAGGGAGAACTACCCCGGAGAGGCGCGAACGTTCGGGTGGGGCTCAAAGCCCGCGGTGTTGGTCGTAGACCTCCAGGTGGGCTTTACCGATCCTGCGAAGTCTTCCGTAGCGTTCGCCGATTACCGGGACGTCATAGAGCAGACGAACCGAATACTGGCAGCAGCCCGCGCCAGCACAATTCCATGCATGTTCGTTGTACTAGCCTTCAGGGACGAACGAGAGGCTGCTATTGGTTTCAAGAAAACAGCTCGAAGCTTCGTAGAGGGCGCTGAGCCGACGCAGATGGACCCGAGGGTCGATTACAGACCAAGCGAAGATTTGCTCTTCTTCAAGAGGCATAGTTCCGGTTTCTTTGAAACACCTCTTCAGTCAACACTGCTGGGTCTTGGGATCGACACGCTGATCTGCACCGGCACGTCGACGAACGGCTGCGTACGGAAGACGGTTACAGATGCTGCGGAGCGCGGTTACAGAGTCATAATCCCAGAGGAAGCGGTCGGAAATCTAAAATCGAGGGTCTCGCATATCTATGGACTTTTTGACATGGACCATTTCTACGGCGATGTGCTATCGGTCGAGGAAGTTATCGAACATCTCTCCACATGAACGTCTTGCAGCGCGACCGGGACTTTGAAAAAAGAGCCCGCCACCACGGCGGGCTCCACGTGGACGGACTCAGCCGGTAGCGAATCGTGCTACATGCCCTGTTTCGCGAGGCTCTCCAGCAGTCTGTCGAGTCCGGCGTCCATCATCGACTGTACGTAGCCGTCCCACTCGGCATCAATGTCGACTTGGCCGGTGATTGCCTTCCAGCCGAACTCATGCTGGATGGTGTCCACGTTGGCGGCCAAAGCGCGCTCGGCCTCTGTCCAGATCGCCAGGTCGAAGCCGAAGCTTAAGCCGACTCCCGGGCCCTTGGTCTGGTGCTCCATCAGGAAGCTCGTCAGAGCATCCGTAACCGGCGAGTTGTAGACCTTGTCCACCGGCTCCACGATCTGCGGGATGATCGTCAGCATGCGCACGCCGAGCAACGTTCCGGTGGCGCTGTCCTTGCCCCCTCCGGTGCCGGGAATGGAGACCCGGTAGCCGTTCTCATCAAGCTCCCACGTCTCACCCTCGCGGCCGCCATAGTGATTCTCGGCGTAGACGTCGGCGTCCGCAAAGATATCCTCCAGCATCTGCATGATCTTCACGACCTTTTCGTCGCTGGCGTCGATCCCGAAACCGGCGGGCTGACCCGTCGGGTCGCGGTACCAGGTGCCGCGACCTCCGGTCGGGCCCACGGGCGTGATGGTGTAGACGATCTCCACGTCAGGATGCGCTTCGCGCAGAGCACCCCACGGTCCCGCTTCGTACTGGGACATCCAGGCATCCAGCTCCGACCAGGCGCCGAACTCGTCGTTCGCCATCGCCCGGATCACGTCGGCGCGTAAGGCGGTCGGCGTATCGGGGTGAATGATCTCCATCTCCCACCAGCGGTTGACGAACTTGAGGGCTTCCCGGTAATTCGGATCGACCATGGAATAGTAGCCCTTGCCGTCGCGCACGTCCCACGTGAACAGACGAATACCGAATGATCCGAACACGTTCGGCAGTATCGTGCGGGTGAGGTTCGGACCGTTCTTCCACACCATGTATCCGTAGCTGTCCTTCTTGCCATTTCCGTCGGGGTCTTCGTTGCGGAACTTCAGGAGCAGGCTTTCGATCTCGGCTATGGTGTCGGGCCCTTTGAAGAAGCGCTTGCCCGCCACCGGCTCCGGCTCCACCCCGACGGCTCGCATCCAGTCGGCACGAAAGCCCATCACCTGCCCGGTAGTGGCAAACGACATCGCCGACGGAATGAGGTAGTTCGTTCCGTCGAAAACGGTGGTGCGCCACTTCGTGTCGCCGACGTAGTGCTCCACTTGCTGCATCCATCCGGGCATGTGCTCCATGATCAGGTCCTGTGCGATCGTTCGCACGATGCCCGCGTCGATCCAGGCCGGGTTGCGTGCCCAGACAGACAGGAAATCAGGGATGTCGCCTGCCGCGATCCGCACGTTCCTGGCTTCCCCATCGTACGCGTCGATGTCGTACCAGGGTTCCAGGTTCACGTCGTACCGCTCTTCCAGGAAGAGCTCGACCCAGCTATCCGGAGCCAGGGTCGTGCCGCGGGCGGTGAACGGTATCATCGAGATCGTGAGCCGCTCCTCCGCTGCCTCCGCTGCCTGCTCTTCCTGGCCTTCCGCGAACAACGCGCCCGTCGTCAGTACCAGCACCGTCGCCAACGCCACGAGTCTCGTAGCAGTTCTCATGGTGGCCCTCCTTCGGGAATGGTATTACCCCTCTTTGGAGTACGATCACCCTGATATCAGGGTGGCAAAACCAAGTATACTGATGGGGGGGTGCGGTGCAAGGTATCGCAGCTACCCCACGAGTACGTGCGGGAGCACGCGCGCCCGCGGGCCGCCACCTCCATGCCGATCTCCGGGGGCGAGTCGCTGTTCACGCGCTACGAGTTCGTGCCCGTGTTCGAGAAGCGGGCCTTCGACATCGTGCAGCCCGACGCCGCCGGGATCGGCGGCATCACGGAGGTGGCGGCGATCGCGGCCATGGCCGAGGCGCACGGCGTGCGTTGCACCCCGCACGTCGCCTGCGCGTCGGGAACCGGCGTGGGGCTGGCCGCCAACATGCACGTGCTGGCCACCGTGGGCCGACCCGCCGTACGCGGAGTACGACCTGTACGACGACAGCCCGCTGCAGCGGGAGCTGCTGAAGGACCCGCTCCGTGCGGTCGACGGCGTCATCCGCCTCCACGACAGGCCGGCTTGGGCGTCGAGCTCGACCCTGAGGCGGTCGAGCGCTACCGCGTAGACGTATCGCCGTGTTTTTCGGCTGTCAACTCGCGGGCCTGATCCTCCAGATCAGATGCCATGCGCAGCAGGTGATCGCGCACGATCGGGTCTCCGATCTTCTTTGCCTGCTCTCGCGCCCGCTTGGCGTCCTCAATCCGCTCCTTGGCGGCAACGGCCATTACGTCAAACGCCATCACGATTTCCTCTGATCCTCAACCCTGACGAGCTTTTCAGAACCTATCATGCTCGCCGCGCCGCGTCCATCAGCGCTCTGTGACGCCCATGCGCTGGCCGAGTACGTCGCGCACCATGCGGAGGAAGCGGTCACGGCGGCCATGAACAGAGTCGTGGATCAACTGCAGAATGGTGCCGGCGTCGACCCGGCGTTCTCCGGTGCGGCAGGCCGGACGCTCGTGTGCTCGGAGTGGTAACCGGCTCGCACGGCCGGGAGGCGTATGGACGTCTGCTCGACGCGCTCGATGCGGTCGCCGCCGGCCGTCCACGGTCCGACGCGCACGAACAGCTCCACGGGCTCTGGGGAACAGCGGTGCCAAGTCTGCCGCACGATCGCGTGGCGGCCCGGTTCGATCGTCGCGATCACCTGCTCGGCTCCGATCGGCACGCCGCCAGCGTCGGGACTGCCGGCGAACCATCGGACGCGCACGGTTTCCGCAGGCGTGCCCGATGCGTAGAGCCATCTGCCGCTGACGCAGGCGTTGCGGATGGTGGCAGTGAGCCGCACCGGCCCCTTCCTGTCGGCCGGCTCGGCGGACAGATACGGCTCCGAGACTAGGATGCGCGGAGCTTGGCGCACGGGAATAGCGACGGTGCAGGTGTTGTTGTCCTCGCGGCGTTCCCAGTAACCGGCCATCGACGCCGGCGCGCCGGGCCGGTCGTCGGGGTCGACGACGACCGTGATCGAAGTCGCCAAGTAGGTCGCCTGGTTGTTCGCTTCGCCGCCGTGCGGCCGATCGGGAATCGCGCGTGCCCGCCACGACACCTCGGCGACGGCCTCCTCGCCCGGCGCCAGCGACGGGATGAGCTGATCGCCACCGATGCGGTTCTCCGGCCGCAGCTCGCCCGCGAAGAAGCGGACCATGACCCCGGTCTTCTCGGGATCCCACGGGTCGGCCGGTGCCGCGTCGCCGCGGTTGCGCACCCGCGCGCGCAGGGTCACGCGCTGTCCCTCGTACGGATGCTCGGGGTGCCAGCTCAGCGTGTGGTTCTCCCGCCAGCGGTGCACGACCTGCGCTCCAGGCCCGACCGCGGCGGCCGTGAACCGCACGCGGTTGCGCCCGCGCCGCAGCGCCGGCAGCACGCGTGCGTGGTACTGGATGCCGGCGACGATGCGGATGGAGCTGACGCCGACCGCGTGGCTGGCGCACGCGGCGCACATGCGGAGGCGGACCCGCAGCTCCTGCGGCTGCGGCGGTGGATGCTGGCTGCCGTGGTGCCGCGGGATGACCCGCCCCAGGTCCGCCGTGATCAGGTGCTCGCCCAGCGCAGCCGACCGCGCCACTTCCGCGAGCTCCCCGCCCGCGACCGCCGCCTCCACGACCACCAGGTCATCCGGCGCCGTGCGCACCGCGTAGAGCTCCAGCCGGCCGCCGACGATCGGATAGGGCGCGCGCACGCGCAGCACCGCCACGGCCGGCCGGCCGTTCGGGAGCGGCTTCAGGCGCGGCTCCCCGCGGTCGCGCAATCCCGGGTCGACGTTGTCCGCTTCCAGCAGGACCGCGCCACCGGCATCTCCCGCACCGGAAGCCGCCAGATCGGGCTCGAAGACCAGCTCGCCGTTGCCGTAGTGGGACGGCTCGGTGACGCTGTGCGACCAGGTGCCGCGATGGTCCCAGCGCCGGGTCAGCCGCTCCCGCGTGCGCAGCGTCGCCCGCGGCGAGTACGCGCCGGCGGTGAGGTCGCGTTCGTCCGGGGTGGCATGGGCGAAGTAGGCGGCCAGGGCGCGACCGGGCACGTTCTCCTTGGCATCACCGCCGGTTTCGGTGACGTTGCGCTCCACCAGGCCGGGATCGGCGACCAACTCCTCTGCCGAGGCGGCTCCGTCGCCGTCGGCGCGCAGATAGTAGGTACGCAGGTAGGCGCTGAGCAGGTGCCACGATCCGTCATGGAACACCTCGCAGTTGTAGTCCCCGTGCAGGCGCACACCCCGCGCGCGGAGCCCCGCCGCCTGCCACAGGGCCGGGGCGAGACGATTGACGGTGCTGCAATAGCCGTAGCCGTACGCGTTGACCAGCTCCAGGGGATCCGAGGCTGCGTGCAGGGACATGCGGTAGGTGATCCTCCCGACCAGCTCCCAGATGGCCCACGCCTTCTCTGCGTCGGTCATGCCGGGGCGCACGACGCTTGCGGCCAGGCTGCGTAGCGAGCCGGTGTCCCAGCCGCCGTCCACCGCGACCCAGCCCGACGCCATCGGCCCCACCAAGGTCAACTCGACGTTCTCCGGGTCGGTCACCCCGTCCACGTCGATGGTGTAGTGCGTTTCCGCCGCATCCAGCGGCTGCACGTGGCAGCGCTCGACCGGCGCGACGTCGAAGTCCGGCAGGCCCGCCCCGGCGGAGTCCGTCACCGTGGGAGCCGGCCGTGCTCCGCCCGGCCTCTACGCCGCCAGCGGCCCGACCACCTGTCCGTCACCTTCGAAGACCACTCGCCACGACCCGCCGCTTATCGAGCGCGTGGCGGCGTCCATGTAGCAGACGCTGAACGCCCGGCGCGGGATGTCGGTCGAGTTGGTCCCGGAACGGTGCAGCGTCCAGTTGTGCAGCAGCACCGCCTCGCCCGCGTCAAGCTCCAGGTGCACGGTCCGGTAGTCCGGGTGGCCCGACTCGATCTTGCCGTTGAGTTCGTCGCGCTGCCGGTCCGTCAGGAATCCCGACCCCCCGCTCGGATTGACCAGCCGCCGGTGCGACCCCGGCACGATCTGCACGCAGCCGTTGGCGATCGTGGCCGGATCCAGAGCGATCCACACGGTGACCTTGGGATCACGGTCCAGGTCGGTCCAGCGATCCTGATGCCACACCAGGTCGGAGCCGCCCCGCGCCGGCTTGTTCATGAACATCGCCCGCATGCAGGCCACGGAGCGCCCCTCGCCGTACACGCGCCGACACAGGTCGGCGAACAGCGGGCGCGTCAGGTAGGCGTGGAACAGCGGGTCCAGCTCCAGGTCCTGGATCTTGCGGTACGCCAGCGTCGGCAGCTTGTGGCCCTTCCTCTGGCCGGTCAGCTCCTTCGGCGGATTCGTCGACGGCTCGAGCTGCATCATCATCTCGTCGTACGGCGCGTCCGCGGTGCCCAGCATGATCTGGTCGATCCGCTCACCGAGCGCTGCAAGCTCCCCTTCGTCAAGCAGCCGGCCGAGCGGTGCGTAGCCGTCCGCACGAAAACGACGCATCTCGTCGGCCGTGATCATCGCCTCGTCGCCTCTTCTCATGCCGTTCTCCTCCTGAACCTGTTTTACCTGGTGCCCTCGGGTTGATGGCCCACGTGCAGCACGCGGCTGCCGATCTGCGCCTGATTCAGGGTCACCGTCAGCCAGTGCACCCCCGGCGCACGGAACGCGGCTCCCTCCATCGGAAACACGAACTCCACGTCGGCCGCCGGCGTCCTCACCTGCATCTCGCCGTGCGAGCGGACGATCACGGCGCCCGTGTCGTCGTGGACGACGTTGACCGTCACGTCGTGCCGGCCTTTCGCCACGTTGCCGAAGGCGACGTACACGAACCAGGTCGGCGGGACCGTCGGGAACCGCGTGAAGTTGAAGCTCTGGAAGATGCCGATGAGCCCCTTCTTGCCGTTGTTCTCCTCGATCGCCTTGTCGGCGAACACGATGGCATGCAGGACGATTTCCACGTGCTCAGTGTACTCCGCTCATCATTCGGGCCGACGATCACAGTATCCGACGCCCCCGCCGGCCGGTTCAACACCGCGGTCCATTTCTTTCCGGGTACGTCGGTCTACGACACCCGCGGGCTGGAGCTGAAGGAGTACCAGCAGATCATCGACGATCTGGTCGAGTTCGTGGGCGCGCAGGACCGGGCGACGGACGTCAACCAGCACGTCCACGTCGCGTGGCTGTGCGTGTCCGAGGACGGCAGGCGCGTCGAGGAGGCCGAGGTCGAGCTGCACCGGAGGTTGGCGGAGCTCATGCCGGTGCTCGGCGTGAATCACCAAGGCGCGCTCCGACCAGGGGTTCCGGGCCCAGGTGCAGCGCCTCCTGCCCGAGGCCAGGAACGTGGTGCGCGTGCGCGCGCTGAGCGAGCGTCTCGACGAGGCCGACGTGGTGCTGCCGGCGATGGGGCTTGAGGAGCTTCTGGACGCCACGACCGAGGTGATTCCGGAAGCCGTCCAGCGGGCATTCGCCGCCGCCCAGAAGGCGAGCATCGAGCTCAAGAAGAAGAAGGCGCACAAGGTGGTCATGGCGGCAGCCACCGCGGCGGGGGGCGTGGGCGCAGCCCCCATACCGTTCGCCGACGCCGCGCTACTGGTCCCCATCCAGATCGGCATGCTCGCCGGCATCTCGGCAACCTTCGGCATCGAGCTCTCCAGGGCCTTCCTCGCCACCCTCGTCGCGGCGATGGCCGGGCCGACGGGTGCTGCGTTCCTGGGTCGCGCCGTCGTCTCGAATCTCCTGAAGTTCGTCCCCGGCCTGGGCACGGTCGCCGGCGGAGCGATCGCGGCAGCGACCGCGCCGGTCTGGAAGAGCGCGCTGCGATGCTCCGCCGTCTCGACGAC
Source organism: Spirochaetia bacterium (assembly GCA_965208175.1). Taxonomy (GTDB): domain Bacteria; phylum Spirochaetota; class Spirochaetia; order SZUA-6; family Bin103; genus CATQHW01. The sequence goes on from CBDBOG010000004.1 coordinate 2,165,263, forward strand.
AAGCTGCGCGCCCTGCTGGAAGCCGAAGCACGGATCGGGATCGAGCCCGGCGTGCAGGCGCTGACCGAGGCCGAGGGGCTGGCGATGCGCCCGGGGCCGCGGCCTCGCCTGGACGACGGCCTGCTCGCCCTGCTGCGCGAGGCAATCACGGTCCGGCACGTGGTGGCGTTCGACTACGCGCCGCGCGCGACCGCGCCGCGGGCAACCGAGCAGCCCACCCGGCGGCGCGTCGAGCCCTACGGCCTGATCTACGCCAACCGCGCGTTCCTGATCGGCCCGGCCGAGGGAGAGACCCACCCGCGGCTGTGGCGCCTGGCGCGCATGAGCGCGGCCGAGCTCACCGGCGACGCGTTCGAGCGCGACCCGGCGTTCGACCTGGACCGGTTCTCCCGGCGGTCCTTCGGGACCTTCCAGGAAGAGCCGGTCGCCGTGGTGCTGCGCTTCGCCGCCGGCGTGGCCGAGGACGTGGCCGAGTTCGTCTTCCATCCCGACCAGACCGTGGAGCCGAACGACGACGGCTCGACGACCGTCCGCTTCACCGCCGGCGGCGTCGAGGAGATGTGCTGGCACCTGGTCACCTGGGGAACCGCCGTCACCGTCGAACGCCCCGCCCGCCTGCGCCGGCGCCTGCACGAGATGTGCGCCACCCTCGCCGCCCACCACGGAGCCGCATCGTGAGCACCACTCCCCTGCCCGAGCACCTGCGACGGTTCCCCTGCATGCAGCCCTGGATCGGCAGCCGCTACCGTGACGAGCGCCACAAGCGCCTCCTGGTCATCGGCGAAAGCCACTACCTGCCGCCAGAGTCGACCATCCACCACGACCCCGACCGCTGGTACCGCAGCAGCCAGGCCGATCTGACCGACGAGGAGGTCCGCTGGGCCTCCACCACCGGCAACATCACCGGCCGCTGGACCCGTGCTCACCGGATCTACCGAGCCATCCAGGACGAGATCGCGCGCGTACTGACGGAAAGCGGCACAACGCCGGACCCCTTCCCCCTCAACCATGTCGCATATTGCAACTATTTCCTGCGCCCGGCGCCGAAGGCCGGCGGCAGCATGCAAGGCAACGAATGCCAGCAGGATCTCGACGCAGCCGAGGAGGTGCTCCGCTGGCTCATCCTAAGCCACCACCCCGAGTTGGCGATCGTCACCTCGCGCTTCGCCGGCCGACTCGCTGCGAACGCGTTGCGGGAGAGCGGCATTCCACACATCAGTACCCCTCACCCGGGCACCCGTTGGTGGAACACGGAATCACGAAGTTACGACAACGTCCGCGGGAGAGACCTTTTTCGCACCTTCCTTTGGAACCACACGTAGCTCGGATAGACTCCTTACCATTGTCGTGCGGGAGCCTGATCGACGGACACGTTATCGGGATTGTGCGTCGGAATCTGACGTGGCGGGAGTTGCTTCCCTCCCCTCCTCGGCGTCGACTCGGCCCGGTTGACGGAAGGGCACGATGCGCCCATGTTGTCGCGACATGAGCACGGTGTTCATATACTGGGACAAGTCGAACATCTTTCACGAAGCGCAACGGTTTGCGGAGGAATGAAGGGCCCGACGCGCGCTATCGCGTCCGCATCAACTTCGACAACATCCTTCGCCTGGCGCATGCCGACCGAACGCTTGCGGGGGCGGTGGCGGCCGGGTCGATACCGCCGGAGATGCGACAACTCTGGAATCGGATGGAGGCTGCCGGAGTCGAAGTCCGGCTCTTCGACCGTGGCAGCCCGGAGCGGAGTGAGCAGGATACGCCCGACCCGAATACCCCAGCTCCGCATGCTCGAAGACGCTCTCGACCACAACGGCAACCCGGGCGTCGTCGTCCTGTTGACGGGCGACGGCGCCGGTTACCACGAAGGCGCCGGCTTCCACAGTACGCTGGAGCGGATGCACAAACGTGGCTGGCGGGTGGAGATCCGCGTATCTGAGAGGCATGGCCGTCATCTCTTGGTGGAGCCTTCGGCAGTGCAGCGGTTTCGCCATTCGCCGGCAACGCCGCCTATACGTGGACTTGACCAGCCTAGTGGTGGGCAGGGCAAGATAGATTGTCGATGAGCAACAGGGTCGAGCATCTCCATATCGCGGGATTCAGGTCGCTCGCGGACGTAGAGATCAAGGACCTGCCTGGTGTCTCCGTACTGATCGGCGCTAACGGATCCGGCAAGTCCAACCTGATCCGCTTCTTCGAGATGATGAGTTGGATGCTGAAGGCTCGCCGCTTGGAGGAGTTCATCACGCTCCAGGGCGGAGCCGACGACCAGCTATTTCGGGGCGACAATGTCAGCCGGGGGATGGACGCCACGGTGACCATGCGCACCGACGCCGGACGGAACGAGTATCGATTCGCACTTGCGCATGCTCACCCCGACCGGTTCATGTTCGTGGATGAAGCGTTCCGGTTCAATCGTGCCTCGATCGACGAGGAGCAGGATTGGTTTCACCTCGGTAGCGGCCATACGGAAGCGAGGATACCGGAGACCGCCCAATCCGACGGGCCGGGCGGTCAGACCGCGCGAGTCATCGTCACGCTGTTGCGGAGCTGTTCGGTCTATCAGTTTCACGACACGTCCTCCGGATCTCGCTTCAAGAAGAGATGGGACGCCACCGACAACGCTCAACTGCGTTCGCACGGCGGTAATCTGGGTGCCGTTCTCCTGCGGCTCGAACGGGAAGACATACGTCGTTTCGAGATGATCTGCCATCACGTCGGTCGGGTCCTGCCGGTCTTCGATCGCTTCGAAATCGAGGAGACCAACGGCACGGTGCTGCTGAGATGGAAGGCCAAGGGCACTGACAGCACGTTCGGAGCACATCTCACGTCCGACGGGTCGCTGCGCCTCTTCGCTCTCGTGACCCTGCTGAACCTTCCGGCTGAGATGCTCCCTGACGTGGTGTTGCTGGACGAACCCGAACTGGGCCTGCACCCGGCGGCGATCGGCATGATCGCCGGCATGATCAAGCAGCGTTCCGTGGACCGGCAGATCATCGTGGCCACCCAGTCGCCGCGGTTCGTGGACTCGTTCGATCTGGACGAGATCATCGTGCTGAATCTTCGCGATGGAAAGACCGAGTGCCGCACGCTCGACCCTGAAGAATACCGGACCTGGATCGAAGAATACGCCCCTGGAGAGCTCTGGGAGAAGAACCTGCTTGGCGGCCGTCCGTGATCCGCTTGGCGATCGTCGTGGAAGGAAGCCGTCGACGGCCCTTTCTGGCGGATCGCATGGGACTGTCCACGATCCGTGCGAATGCCCTCGATTCGATCAGTGGGTTGCGCGAGTGGAGACTCCGGGATCTGGCCGCAGCCGCGGCGGTGTGGACCGAAACTGACTACCGCGGCCCCATGCCGCCGGTTCCTCGAACACCTCCACCGTCACCTGTCAATCGACTCCTTGGCCCTGCACCGAAGAACCGACCGCGCCGTACGGCAACCCCCGCGCTCTGTTCCGTTCCGCATACCATTTGATCAGTTCCCGCCGGACTGCTTCCGTCTCTTCTGTCTCGGCTTTTTCCCCCGCCCCTTGCTTCCAGAGATCCTCCGCCGTCTGCGGCACACTGTCGTGGTAGGCCAGCAGCCGGCCCCAGTCCGAAAGGCAGGTCAGTGCCTGCCGCGACTTCGACACGGCTGCCGTTGCATCGTCTGCCGACAATCTGCAGACCTCTCGCAGTGCGTCTGTCACGTCCGTCCAGTAGCCGTGCGTGTCGATGTCCTCCGCCTTCCTGGCAACTCCCATCGTTCCTTTCCTCCAATCAATACACGGGATTTCCGCGAGAGATGATCGCCGCATTCGTCAGCACCCTCAGCGCTTCTCCTGTGTGAAAGCTGATCTGGTCAGCGTCCGCGATGACCAGGAATTGCGGATACAGAGAGACCGGCCCATACACCACGTCGTAGTATCCCGTTCCTGACTGTCCCGCCCTTGCGTGGTTGTTCCCGCCGCGGCAGTGGGCCACAAGTTGCCAGTAGTCCGAGTTCGGAGCGAAATCCTCCCGCACAAACGCCATGTGTTCCAAGCCCGCCATGACATCTCGGTCAATCGTGAACTCCACCACCGCTGCACTCTTCGCGCCCCGGCCTTGCCCGATATAGAACCGCCGGTTGGCCCACTGTTCCGCTTGATGCACATTCGTCGTCGTGTAGAAGCCTTGACCGAAATCGGTGGCCGGGCTTCCGCTGGCCAAACTGATCCCGTGCCCGCTGCCGCCCGCCGGAACGATTCCGTTTGCGGACACGTCGTCACAACCGTGATACACCTTGAGTGGCTGGTTACTCCACATCGCTGCCGAACTCCGCTCGCACACCAAACTTGCCAGCCGTCTCACTGCGCGTCAACTCGCTGGCGCGTCGACGCCCTGTGCGTGCCTGGCCTCTCCACCGGCGAACTGATCAAGGAGCTCGGCCGCCAGTATGGCACCGACGACGAGCTGTGCTACCGTGCCGGAGCCTACAGACGTGGCGGGTACGGGCAGACTGAGACGAAATCCCGGAAGCTGAACGCTACTGAGCTACTGCACGACGTGTGGAAGGGAGCCGAACACCGATGACGACCGCATACCGTTGGAATCGTGTGAGCGCGGAGGTGCCATGGTCGCCTCGCGACGGCGCACAGCTCGTCTCCTTCCGGGACAAGCTCTTTCTCCTGGGTGGCTGGAACCAGTACGCGGGCGAGAGGCCCGATCTCGCCGGCGTCGGCGCCGGCTCTTTCGTGTCGGAAGTGTGCTCGGAGGTGTGGTGCTCGGGTGACGATGGTGGAAGCTGGTCGCTGGCGGCCACCGCGCCATGGAGCGGCCGGCACATGCACGGGGCCGTCGTGCACGATCATCACATCTGGATTGTCGGGTCCGAGGGCGGATCCCCCGACGATGTGTGGAAATCCAAAGACGGCGTGAATTGGGATCTCGTCGCGTCAACCGTACCCTGGCAGGAACGCAGCAACCAGATGGTCACGGTCTTCGACGGCTCGATCTGGGTCATGGGCGGCCAGGCCAGAGTAGCCGCCCAGACCAACTTCGTGGCGGACTTGAAGGCCGGGAAACCCTTTCCGCCGGCGCCTCCACCGTTGCGCGACGTCTGGCGGACACGGGACGGCCTCCGCTGGGAGCTGGTGACGGACAGTGCGCCATGGGCCCCCAGGGGCATGATCACCGGCGCGAACGGCGGCGTGCCTGTCTTCCACGATCGAATGTGGATCCTGGGCGGGGGATACGTAGGGACAGGCGGGACCACGCTGAGCTCACTGCGATACGACCTCCAGCAGCAGCCAAGACTGAAGACGCGCCTGTACCACAACGACGTGTGGTCGTCGGCAGACGGACGCGAATGGACCTGTCACCTAGGAGTCTGTCGGATTCATGCATCCGGACCGGCGGTGACATAGCCGGCGATGACGCCGCCGACGCTCTGGTTCGCGGCCACCAGAGGCTGCGGACGTAACGGATGTGGGCAGAATCCCGGAATGCTCACCACAATTTCATCGCTGGCGCCAATTCCTGGCCCATGGTCCGGGTTCTCATCAGCGTGCGATCACGCTGCCAGAACATACAGCCGCTTCAGATTCCACGCCGTGCACACCAGATTCCATTCTCCCCGCACTGCCTGCAGCCCACGCAGATGAAAACGCCGGAATCCCAGCACCTCCTTGATCACCCCGAATACCGTCTCCACCGTCGACTTGCGCTTGCCGTAGATCGCCTTCCCGGCAGCCGTCTTGAGGCGATGCTCCATCGCCGTGACCGCATCCGCATCCGCAGGACACTCTGCCGGCGCTTGCATGCGCTGTTCCAACGGCTGATTGTGGGCTTCTCGGCTGCCGGCGATATACGGCTCGATCCCCTGTGCCGCGCAGCGCTCCACGTTCTCTTTGCTGTGATACCCGGCATCCGCCACCAACGCCTGCGGCTTGCCCAACTCCTCGGCTACCTTCTCCAACTCGTTCAGCGCCGGCTGTACTTCCTGCTTGTCGTTGGTCGCTTGGCTGACGTGGTTGCCCACCACCAAGTGACTGTCGTGCTCCACCGCCGCCTGCGCGTTGTAGCCCTGCACGAACGCGCCGCCCGACGCCGGCATGATGCGCGACTGTTCGTCGGTGAAGTTCACCTGATCCTTGTCCTTCGGTCCTGCCTGCGGCTCCTGTGGTGGGCGCCCTCCCGCCTTCTTGCCGGTCTGCGCCTCGCGTTGCTCACGCCGCTGCATCTTCGCTTCGTACTCCGCCCGCTCGGCCGCGTGCCGCTCCTGCGCCCGCTCCTCGATCTTCGTCTTCGCTTCCTGGATCGCTGCCAGCCGCTCCTGGCGCCGCTGCAACTCTGCCGGGATGTCCAGCTCCACCTGCTGCTGCTCGGGCGTCTCGCTGTCAGCTCCCTCGGCCAGTTCAAGCAGCCGTTGCACCTCGCCCTCCAACTGCTTCTCCACGTCGTTGGCATGCCCCCAGCTCATCGCCTTGTGCTTGCTCGCGTTGCCCTGAATCTTGCTCCCGTCCAGGCTCACCGCTCCCAGCTTCATCACTCCCATGGCCGACGCCAGCACCAGGATCTGCTTGAACAGCCCCTCCAGTTCATCCAGAAACCGCTTGCGGAAGTTCGCAATCGTGTCATGGTCCGGATGCCGGTCGGCGGTGATGTACCGGAACGCCACCGAATCGTAGGTCGCCTGCTCCAGCTTGCGGCTGGAGAACACTCCGGTCGCGTACCCGTAGAACAACAGCGCCACCAGCAGCGCCGGATGATACGCCTGCTTGCCGCCGCCTCCGTAGCGGCTGGTCAACTCGCTCAGATCAAGCTGATCGACGATTTCTACGACGAAGCGCGCCAGATGCTGTTCCGGCAGCCACTCTTGAATCGACGCCGGCATGAGCATCGGCGTGTCGCGATCGATGGTTCGAAATTTGGCTGACATAGGCCCTCGGTGCGTGGTGTGAGCGCTTGCGCCAGCTTACTCCGATCGCCACGATGCCTCTACCTGCCTACCATGTACTCGCCCGCCCAGCCCGCCTTCGCCCTTCGCCGCCTCGGTCGGTCAAATCCGACAGACTCCTAGCGGGGGGAAAAGCTCCCTGGCCGGCGCGATCGTATCACGATACCGCGGCGTGGGACGGCAAGCTCTGGGTGTTGGGAGGGCACCGGGGAGTGGCGGACCACCCGGCTGAGGTCTGGACCGACGGCAATCGCAATGACGTGTGGTATTCCGCGGACGGCGAACGATGGGAGGAACTGACACACACGCCCTGGAGCCGGCGCCACGCATGTGCCGTTCACGTCCACCGGGATGCTCTGTTTCTGGCGGCGGGAAGCGCGATAACCATCTCGGCGGAGCAGGTAGAGTTGAGCAAGCGCGACTTCACGCACCGCGTTGAGAGTGCGTGGCGTCCGGGGGACGTGTGGCGCCTGGATCGCACAGCCGCCTCCGGGCGGCCGTGATGGTGGCAGAGGCGGAGTGAGAAACCGGATCTCCGGGCTGCGGGAGGAGGACGTGGCGCGCTTCAACGCGTTCGGGTTCCTGGCGCTGCGCGGCCTGTTCTCCCGCGAGGAGGCCGAGGCGCTGCGCGCCGAGTGCGAACAGATCACCCTCGCCGAGAACCCGGGCTGGGACCGGATGTCCGCCGCCGGCGTCAGCGGTCTCTGCGCAAAGGGCGAGCGTCACGCCCGGCTGCTGGACGACGACCGGCTGTACGACATCCCCCACAAGCTGCTGGGCCACGACTTCCTTTACGAAGGCTCGGCCTGCTCCTGGTACGACGGCGACACGCCCTGGCACGGCGGCAGCGGTGCGGTCACCTGGGCGGTCCCGCACATCAAGGTCACGCTCTACCTGGACGACCTGGGGCCGGGCGACGGTTGCCTGCGGGTGCTTCCCGGCGCCCACCGCAACTACCTGCGCTTGATCGACGACCGCTGGTGCGACCCGCCGGATTACTTCCTCCCGGTCCGCAACCGCAATACGCGCCACGACTTCAGGCCGTGGGGGCTGGCCCCGGAAGAGGTGCCGCACGTGCTGCTGCCGACACGGCCGGGCGACGTGCTGGTCTTCACCGAGGACCTGCCGCACGCCGCGTTCGGCTCCGCCGGGCTGCGCGTACAGGTGGCGCTGTCGTTCCTGGCCAGGCCCAGGACGCCGCAGCAGATCGCCTACCTGCACTCGCGCTCCGGCTGGGGCGGCCCCATCGGTGCCTCCCGCGCCCTGCTGGAGTCGGGCAGCGAGCGGCGCCGGCGCATGGCCCAGGGACTGGTGGACGTGGGACTGGAGATCCGCTGAACGGGGACGGCTCCCGCTACCCGAGCATCAGCGCCCGGCACACCTCCGCAAGCTTCTCCAGCTCGCCGACCGGCATCGACTCCTGGTTGGTGTGGATGTCCAGGTAGCCGACCGAGATCACCACCGTCGGCAGCCCCTTCGCATTGAACTCGTTGGCGTCGCTGCCGCCGCAGGTGGTGGCATGCCATGGCTCCAGTCCCGCCGACCGGATCGCCGCCTCGGCGCGCCGCACCAGCGCGTCGTCATCGCTGAACCGGTAGCCGTCATACCTGCCAAGCAACTCCACGTGGATGGTGCCCCCGAACGCCTCGGCGGCCTGCCGGCAGCCGTCCAACAACGCCTCGCGGTGCGCGCGGAACTTGGTCTGGTCAAGGCTGCGCACCTGCAGGGTCAACGTGGCGTCCGGCGGGATGATGTTGGCCGCCTCCCCGCCGGTGAGCACCCCGGCGTTGGCGGTGGTCTCGCAGTCGATGCGGCCGAGTTGCATACGGTCGATCGCACGCGCGGCCATCTGCAAGGCGCTGCGGCCCTCTTCCGGCTCCGTGCCGGCGTGCGCGGCGCGGCCGTGGAAGGTGACGCGGAAGCTCTCCGCCGTCGGCCCGGCCATGATGATGCCGCCCACCGGCCCATCGACATCCGTCACGAACGCCATGCGCGAGCGCACTTCATCGACGTCGAACGCCTTGGAGCCGATGTGGCCCACGTCCTCGCCCACCGTGAACAACACCTCCACGGGTGGATGCGGCGCGCCCTCGTCCGCGATCGCCTCCACCGCCTCGACGATGGCGGCCACCCCCGCCTTGTCGTCGGCGCCGAGCACGCTCGATCCGTCGGTGTGCACGGCGCCGTCGCGGATCAGCGGCTCCATGCCGGGAGTGGGCCGCACCGTGTCCGTGTGCGCGCACAGCAGGACCGGCTCCTCGCCGGCCCGCTCCTCCGACCCCGGCCAGAAGCCCAGGACGTTGCGGTGGGGGTCGGCGCTCAGGCGGACCCCGGCGCCCTCCAGCTTCGGCCGCAGGGCGTCGATCACCGGGTCCTCGTTCGGGTGATAGCTGTCGATGCGCAGGATCGTCAGGAAGGTGTCGAGCAGTCGTCGGGAATCGATCATCGTGTCTCCTCGGTGGCCGCCGGCGCTCATGCCGCGAACCGGGTCAGGATCCCATCATAGGTGGCGATCAGCAGGCCGTCTTCGGTCGGCACCGGCGGCGCGGTGACGGGCGCGGGCAGACTCGCCTGCTCCATCACGGCGCCGTTCTGAGCGTCGAGCACGTAGAGCACAGCGTCCATGCCGCAGACCAGCACGCGGCCGCGGAGCGGGCCGCGATCGGCATACGCCGGCGGTGCGATCACGCTGGCGATTCGCCGCTGGTGGGGGGCCATTTCCAGCACGCCGATCCCGGTCCGCATCTCCCAGAGCACCTCGCCCGTTTCCAGACTGACGCACAGCGCGCGCCCATCCAGCGCTCCCAGGAAGGCGCGGTCGCCGGCGATCGCGATGCCGCTCAGGTAGTTCACGGCGAAATCGCTCGGCCCCAGGACATCGCGGCGCCACACCTCGGCACCGGTCGCCGCCCCCACCATCACCAGCTCGTCGGGCTCACCGCCGCTGACTACCCGGTCCCCGACCGCGACCGGCGCCGACCACCAGTCCTGTGTTCCGGTCAGGACGTATTCCCAGGCGATGCGGCCGTCGTCCAGCCGCAGGGCCATGAGCGAACGGCGCGGCACCAGCGTGATGAACAGCCCGTCGTGGATGATCGGCCGTCCGCAGTGCCCGCTCTTGTCACCCACGGGATCGGCGATCAGATCCGGGGTACCGCTGAACCGGGTATACCAGCGCTCGGCGCCGGTGGCCGCGTCGTAGGCGCCGTACCCGGACTTGGCGCCAACGGCGACCAGGCCGCGGGCCGCATCGTAGGCCGGGGTCGCGGCCACCGAGCGGCCGGGATGGCCGGGCGTGTCGGTGTACCAGCGCTCCTCGCCCGACTCCCTATCGATGCACCGCAGCCTGCCGGTCAACGAGATCGCGAAGCAGGAGCCGTCCGGCCCGCCGGCGACTCCCGCCCGCACCGAGGCGTCGCTGCGGGCGTGCCACAGGACCGCGCCGTCGCTCAGGCGCACGCGGCAGATCCCGCATCGCTGGACCCCGTTCTCATCCTGCAGCGGCACGAAAGCACCTGCGTCGGAGCCCGCGCCGACGACGAACAGGGAGCCTCGATGCGCGTTGCCAGGCAGGCGGCAGTGCCACGCCTGGCGCAGGCCGGCGACGGCCGCGGGGGACGACCGGCGCGGCATGCGGGTGCGGAGCGGCAGCAGCTCGCTGGTGAACCGCCCGCCCTCGCAGGTGATGAGCCGGTAGCCGCGCGGCCCGGCAGCGTTGTCCCCGAAGGACACTGACGGCGTGGAGAGGATCAGGGCTCCCCGGTAGCGGAACGCCTTGCTGGCATGGGTGTGACCGTGCAGGACCAGCACCACGCGGTGCCCGATCACCTGGTCGAGCCACGCTCGCGTCGGCGGCATGTGCGTACCGATCACGATCGGCCGCCCGGGCGGCTGCAGCGCCAGGTCGCTGTCGAGCCAGCGCTGCACCCGGATCCAGTCGTAGGCCGAGAACAGGAACGACTCATTGCTCACCATGACGAAGTGGCAGCCGCCGAAGTCGAAGCTGTAGTGCGTCGGACCGCACATCCGTTCGTAGTCGCCGGTGCAGGTGACGCCGAAGCCGCTGTCGGCCATGCCGTGCAGAAGATGGTTGGTGTCGTGGGCGCCGATGCCGGGCAGGATCGGCGTCGCCGCGGCGTCGGCCACGCGCCGGTAGGCGCGCAACTGGGCCGGCGTGCCGTAATCGGTCAGATCGCCGGTGGCAAGCATGAACGCCAGCCCTGGCTCTCGCTCCCGGCCGTCTCGCTCGATGGCTTCGACGCAGGCGGCGAACTCGTCGGGATCGGCCATGCCGTGACCCGGCTGGCGCAGTGCTTCCTCGTCATGCGTGACCACGTGCGGGTCGGTGACGTGGGCGAACCGGAAGCGGTCCCGGGCGCTCTGCGGCTCGGCCTCCAGCGCGAAGTCCAGGGTGAGGTCCGCACCGGAAACGGCCTCTCCGCCGGCGAGCGGCAGGCGCCGCCAGCAGCCCGCTCCGGGCCGGTATCCGTCGGGTGTGGTGACCGTCAGGTAGCGGTGCACGTCCGGTCCGAACTCGAGCTGGAACGAGCCGTCGGCGGCCGTCCGTGTGATCAGCTCACCATTGGAAACCGGTACGCCCGCCAGTCCACGCGAGCCGTCCCGCACGCGGCCGGTGGCGAGTGCGTAATCCAACGGCTCGAGGCCGGCCCGTTCAGGCCGGGCGCTCGTGTGCGCGCAGCTCTGCGAGGCCCGCGGTGACCCCTTCGGTGCCCAGGGCACCCAGCGAGCCCATGTTGATGAACCGGTACCCCTGGTCGTAAGCCTCCCTGGAGGGCTCGACGCCCGGCCAGGTGATGCCGGCCGGCTTGCCGAAGGCGCCGACCCGCGCCGGGAACTCGGCGATGAACGCCTGAACCTTGGGATGCTGGGGCTGCCCGATGACGCCCATCGACGCCGAGAGGTCGGCCGGGCCGGCGAACACGACGTCCACGCCCTCGACGGAGGCGATGGCATCCAGGTTGGCGATGCCCTCGGGGCTCTCGATCTGCACGATCACGCAGGTCTCGTCGTTGGCCGCCGGAAGGTAGTCGTCCCAGCTCACGTCCAGGTAGGTGGTCCAGGTCGGCGTGATGCCGCGCGATCCCTGCGGCGGATACTTGGCGTACTCGACCGCGCGCCTGGCCTCGTCCTCGGTCCCCACCTGCGGCACCATCACCGTGCTGGCGCCAATGTCGAGCGCCTTCTTGATGACGCTGGCGTCAAGGCCGGGGACGCGCACCATGGGCACGACGCCCTTCTGCCGGCACAGGATCGGCGACCAGCGCACCTCGTGGACCCCGTACGGGCGATGCTCCAGGTCGATCCAGAGGAAGTCGGGGTCGCAGTTGATCGCGAGCTTGGCGGAGTATTCCGATTCGTCTATCGCGCCGACGCCCCACGCCGCCCTGCCGGACGACAGCAGCCGCTTGACGCGGTTCTCGAACGCCGGTCGGGCGTTCCCTTCAGAGTTCATGATGCGCGCAGTGTGACTGCATCCCCGTTCACCGCGCCACCCTACAGGTGTCGGGTACTGCCGTCGTCCGAAACCCGGCGGCGCCTGCTTGACGCGCCCGGCTCCGCATGCCTATGGTCTTATTTTGACGGGTCAAAATAGAATGTTCTGGGTGCAAAAGAAAGACGTGTGGCGGACCGCGCTCGTGACGGCCCTCGCCGTGGTGGTGATCGCCGCCTGTGGCGACGGCTCGCCGGGCGAGGCACCCGCCCCGCCGGCCGACGGCAGCTCCGAAGCGCGCGCCTACCCCTACCGGATCACGGCCACCACCGGAATGGTCGCCGACATCGTGCGCCAGATCGCAGGGGATAGGGGCTCCGTGGCTTCGATCATCGGCGAAGGCGTCGATCCCCACCTGTACGTGCCGACCCGCAGCGACGTGGCGGCGCTGATGGAAGCCGACATCGTCTTCTATTCGGGGCTCCTCCTCGAGGGCAAGATGACCGACACCCTCATCAAGGTGGCCGGCAGCCGCCCCGTGCACGCGGTCACCGAGCTGGTGGACGAGTCGCTGCTGCTGCAGCCGGCGGAGTTCGCCGGCCACTTCGATCCGCACCTGTGGATGGACGTGTCGGGCTGGACGCAGGCCGTGCACGCGGTCACCGAGGCGCTGGTCGCCTTCGACCCGGACGGGGCGAGCGGCTACCGGGAGCGCTCGGCCGACTACAGCGCGACCCTCGGCGAGCTGCACGCGTACGCGCTCCAGGCGCTGGGCTCGATTCCGGAGCAACAGCGCATGCTGGTGACCGCCCACGACGCGTTCAACTACTTCGGCCGCGCCTACGGCCTGGAGGTGGCAGGCATCCAGGGTATCTCGACCGAGTCGGAGGCCGGGCTCGACCGCATCAACCGGCTGGTGGACCTGCTGGTCACGCGGCGCATCGCGGCGGTGTTCGTGGAGACCACCATCGCCGACCGCAACGTCCGCGCCCTGATCGAGGGAGCGGACGCGCGCGGCCACACCGTGGTCGTGGGCGGCGAGCTGTTCTCGGACGCGATGGGGCAGCCGGGAACCTATGAGGGCACCTACGTCGGCATGCTGGACCACAACGTCACCACGGTGGCGCGGGCGCTGGGCGGCGAAGCTCCCGAGCTGGGATTCCAGGGACGCCTGTCCCACGCGGTGCCGGGGCGATGAGCCGGTCCCGGAACGGACTCGGGACCGCCGACAGCCCGCTCGCCGTGCGCGGCCTCACCATCGCCTACCGGCGTCGTCCGGTGCTGTGGGACGTCGACGTGACCGCCCGTGACGGGGCGATCACGGGCATCGTCGGCCCCAACGGCGCCGGCAAGAGCACCCTGCTCAAGGGGGTGCTGGACCTGGTGCCGCGGGTATCGGGGTCGGTGAGCATCTACGGCAAGCCGTATCGCCGGCAGCGGCCGCTGGTGGCGTACGTGCCGCAGCGCGAGAGCGTGGACTGGGACTACCCGGTGAGCGCGCTGGACCTGGTCGCCATGGGCCTCTACCGGTCGGTGGGCTGGCTGCGCCCGGTGCGCCGCGCGACTCGCGAGGCGGCCCTCGCGGCCATGGACCTGGTCGGGATGGCCGACTACGCGAGCCGCCAGATCTCCGAGCTCTCCGGCGGACAGCAGCAGCGCCTGTTCCTTGCCCGCGCGCTGGCCCAGGACCCGCGCATCTTCTTCATGGACGAGCCGTTCGCGGGCGTCGACGCGGCCACCGAGCGCACGATCGTCGATCTGCTGCAGCGCCTGCGGCGGGAAGGCAAGAGCGTGTTCGTCGTGCACCACGATCTGCAGACGGTCGACAGCTATTTCGACGACCTGCTGATGCTCAACCTGCGGGTGGTCGCCTACGGGCGGGTCGCCGACGTGTTCACGGACGACAACCTGCACAAGACCTACGGTGGACGGCTGACCCTGCTGGACCGTGCCGTCGACGCGCTGGGGCGGCGCGGGAGCGGCGCGTGAGCTACCTGCCGGCTTGGGAGCAGGTGCTGCGCGTGCTCACCCTGAGCGACTTCAACACGCGCGTCGTGGTGGTCGGTGTCGGCATCCTGGGCATGGCGGCAGGAATCGTCGGCACCTTCACGCTGCTCCGCAAGCGCGCGCTGGTGTCCGACGCCGTCAGCCACGCGACCCTGCCGGGCATCGCGGCGGCGTGGTTGGTGATGGTGGCGCTCGGCGGCACCGGCAAGTGGTTTCCCGGCCTGCTGATCGGAGCCGCCGCGGGCGGATTGGCAGCCATCGCGGCCGTGATGGTGGTGCGCACCGTGCTGCGCCTGCACGAAGACGCCGCCCTGGGCATCGTGCTGTCGGTGTCCTTCGGCGTCGGCATCGCGCTGCTCGCGATGATCCAGCAGATGCGGCGCGGCTCGGCCGCCGGGCTCGACTCCTTCATTTACGGCAAGACGGCGTCGATGCTGGTCTCCGACGCCCTGCTGATCGGCGTGATCTCGCTGGTGCTGGTGGTGGTCGCCGCCCTGCTGTTCAAAGAACTGAACATGTTGTGCTTCGACGCCGACTACGCCGCTTCGCAAGGATTGCCGGTCGGGGTCCTGGACGTCCTGATGCTGGGGCTCGTGGTGGCGGTCACCGTCATCGGACTGCAGGCGGTGGGCCTGATCCTGATCGTCGCCCTGTTGATCACTCCCGCCGCCGCAGCGCGCTTCTGGACCTACAACCTGCGCAGGATGACGATCCTGTCGGCGGTCATCGGAGCGCTTGGGGGCTTCGTCGGCGCCGCGCTGTCGGCGCTGGTGCCGCGCCTGCCGGCCGGCGCGGTCATCGTCGCGACCACCGCGGTCGGCTTCGTCATCAGCGTCCTGTTCGGCACCCGCCGCGGCCTGCTGCGGATGCTCATCGAGCGCCACCGGAGCGACCGCCGGATCCGGCGCGAGCACCTGCTGCGGGCGGCGTTCGAGCAGGTCGAGGGGCGGCTCGGCGCCACCCCCAGCCGCGCCGATCTGCAGGCGGCCGCCGTCGACCGGGCGCAGTTGGCCGATCGCCGCGGATGGACAGGGGGCGCGCTGGCCGCGGCGCTGCGGGTCGGCCACCGGGACGGCCTGCTGCAGCCGGCGCCGCTCGATCCGGACTCCGTGCGGCTGACGCCCACCGGCGCCGCCCAGGCGCTGCAACTCGTGCGCAACCACCGGCTGTGGGAGCTGTATCTGATCCGCCACGCGGAGGTCGCCACCAGCCGCGTGGACCGCGGCGCCGACCGCATCGAGCACGTGCTGGAACCGGACCTGGTCGCGGAGCTGGAAGCGGAGCTCGACGGCCAGGCGGAATCGGCCACGGTCGCCGCCAGCCCTCACGAGCTGGCCAGTCCGCGCGAGCCGGGGGGCAGAGACACGTGACCTGGACGGCCCTCGACACCGGCATCGTGGTGGTGGCCGTCGTCAGCGCCATGGCGTCGGCGCTGATCGGCAGCTTCCTGGTGCTGCGGCGCATGAGCATGATGGGCGATGCCATCAGCCACGCCGTCCTGCCCGGCATCGCCATCGCGTTCCTGGCCACGCTCAGCCGCGATACCGGCGTGATCGTGATCGGCGCCGCGGTCGCCGGCGTGCTCACCGCCGCCTTCACGCAGCTCATCCACCAGGTGGGCAACGTGGACCGCGGCGCGGCCATGGGCGTGGTGTTCACCACCATGTTCGCCGTCGGCCTGATCCTGATCGTGCGCAGCGCCGACTCCGTGCACATCGACGTGCACACGGTCTTCTACGGCTCGGTCGAGCTGGCGCCGCTCAACGACGTGGTGGTGGCCGGCGTGCGCATGCCGCGGGCGCTCCTGATCCTGGGCGCGGTGTTCGCGGCGGACCTGCTGTTCGTCGTGGTGCTGTTCAAGGAGCTCAACCTCACCTCCTTTGACGAGGATTTCGCGCGCTCGATCGGCTGCAACGCACGCCTCGTGCACTACGGGCTGATGGTGATGGTGGCGGTGACCATCGTCGCGGCGTTCGAGAGCGTCGGCAGCATCCTGGTAATCGCGATGCTGATCGTGCCCGGCGTGGTGGCAAGCCTGTTCACCCGCCGGCTGTGGTCGCTGCTGGTATTCGGCCAGGGGGTGGCGCTGGTCTGCGCCGTCGGCGGACACGTCGGCGCGATCACGGTGCCCCGCTGGTTCGGGCTGGCCGACACCAGCACGGCAGGCATGATGACCGTGGTGGCCGGCGTGGTGGTGGCGGTGGCGCTGGTAGCGGCCCCGGAGCGCGGACTGGCGGCGCGTGCCCTGCACCGCCTGCGTGGTGCCCAGCACTCCGGTGCCCGGCACTCCGGTGCCCAGCACTCCGGAACGACGCCCGAGGGGCGCGGGTCAATCGACGACCGGATGCCGCCTGCCGCTCAGGCGCCGCGCCAGTCGAACACGACGCCCAGCATCTCCTTCTCGCGGCGGTAGGCCATCTCGTAGGCCTGCTTCATGTCCCGGTACGGCATTCGGTGGGTGATCAGGCGCTTGGGTGACAGGCGTCCGTCGGCCATCAGCGACAGCACGTGCGCGCATGAGTTGTTCCACGAGAAGCGCTCGGGTTCGTCATGCTCACCCGGGAACCGGTAGCCGGCGCTGCCGTTGACGGCGATCAGCGAGATGCCCTTGTCGTAGAACCAGTCGAGCACCAGCGGGTTGAAGTCCAGCTTCTCCTCGCCCCGCCCCAGCAGGCTGACGATGGAGACCCGGCCGCCTGAGCGCACCACCTCGACGGACGTGCGGTAGGCCGGCCACGGATTCGCGGTCAGGATCACCAGGTCGATGCCGACCCCGTCCGTGAAGCGGTCCAGCTTCCCGGCCAAGTCCGGGTCGGAGGACAGGAACGCCTCGTGCGCGCCCATGCGGCGCGCCATCTCCATGCGCACCGGGCTGTTGCCCAGGGCGACCACCCGTGCCCCGAACAGCGGTCCAAGCGCCACGGCGCCGAGCCCCAGCACGCCCAGGCCGACCACGGCGACGTTCTCGCCCGGCTCGAAGCCCGCCTTGCGGTAGCAGAAGCCGGACAGCGTGTAGAGGTGCGACCAGACCGCGTCCTCCGGGTCGACCCCCGGCGGGACCTTGGCCAGGTGGCCGGTTTCGTCGAACACGTGCGCGGACGCATGCCCGTGACGGTCGGCGACCCGGTCCCCCACCGCCACGCGCGTGACGGCGCTGCCGACCGCGCGCACGACGCCCACGCTGCTGTCGCCGACCGGACGCGGATACTCGATCGGCTGCATGCCGTAGTCCGCTCCTTCGTAGTTGCCGCGGTCGGTACCGATCTTCAGGGCCGACACCTCGGTGTCGACCAGCACCTCGTGCGGGCCGAGCCCGTCCGGGTCCAGTTCCACCGGCTCGATGTGCAGGTCGCGCGGGCCGTGCAGAAACGCCTGCAGTGCAGTCATTCAGTCACCTCCTGTCGGTGGGGATACCAGCCGCCGCCGCCCGGCACGATCTGCCCGCGGCGCACGGTGGCCGCCGCGCGCAGGCAGCGCGTGCCGATGCGGTCCGTGCCCATGCTGTCGGTGAACACGAAGCGGCCTTCGCGCTCCTCCAGCACGGCGATGTCCGCGCGCGTCCCCGGCCGCAGGGTGCCGATCTCGTGGTCGCGGAGCAACGCCTTGGCGGGCGCCAGGGTCGAGCGTTCGACCACCTCCTCCAGCGAGAGCCCCAAGTGCAGAAATTTGGACATGGTGGTAGGCATGTCGAACACCGGGCCGTTGACGTTCAGGGTATGCAGGTCGGTGCTGATGGTCTGCGGCAGGAACCCCTGCGCGATCGCCGCATCGGCGACCTCCCACTCGAAGCTGCCGGAGCCGTGGCCGATGTCGAAGATGACGCCGCGCTCGGCGGCCTCGCGGACCGCCGGCCAGACCCGGTCGTCCGGATCCAGGATGCGCTCGGAACCGCCCTTGAAGCAGTGCGTGATGCAGTCGCCGGGCTCCAGGAGCTCCACGATCTCGGGGACCGGCATCGGCGTCTCGCCGATGTGCACCATCAGCATCGTGCGCGCCTCGCGCGCCGCCGCGACCGCGTCCCTGAGGTTCGCCCAGCCCGCCTCACCCCTTCCGATCAGGCGGCCGGTGGCGCGGATCTTCACGCCGACGGCGACGCTCGGATGGGCGCGGATGGTGGCCACCACGCCCTCGGGGTCGGCCAGCGCGCGGTCGAGCAACTCGCCGGTCCGGTTGAACGTGGCCAGCCCCAGCGCCGACAGGTGAATGAGCGCCAGCACCTCGGTCTGCGCGGGGGTGATCACGTCGCGCAGGAAGCCGGGGAAGTTGTGGCTCCCCGAGCTGCCGGTGTCGAGCATCGTGGTCACCCCGCCCGCGGCGCACAGCGGGTCCGGGTCCAGCCCCAGCGTGGTGTGGTCCCGGTAGGCGTGCACGTGCAGGTCGACCAGGCCGGGCATCACCAGCCTGCCGCGAGCGTCGATCACGTGGCGGGCCTGCTCGGCCGGTATGTCCGGGCGGATGTCCGCGATGCGCTCGCCCGCGACCGCCACGTCGAGCCGGCCGCGCATCCGTTGCGACGGGTCGATCACCTCTCCGCCGACGATGAGAACGTCGTACTTCACCCTGCTTCCTCCCCGTTGCCGACATGGTGCACCGATCCCTTCCTCAGAATCCGGCGCGCTTGTCGACGATGTTCTCCAGCGGCTGTCCCGTGAGGTAGCGCTCGAGTTGCTGCAGCGCGAAGGCATGGACCTCCGCCGGCCGATGTTGCGAGTAGCCGGCGCGGTGCGGCGTCAGCACCAGGTTCGGCGTGGTCCACAGCGGGCTGTCGTCCGGCACCGGCTCCACCTCGCACACGTCCAGCCCCGCTCCGGCGATCGTGCCCGCGTGCAGGGCCGCCATCAGCGCCGGCTCGTCGATGATTCCGCCGCGGCTGACGTTGACCAGGTAGGCGGTCGGCTTCATGCGCGCAAGCTCCTCGGCGCCGATCAGGTGGTACGTCTCCGGCACCAGCGGGCAGGTGACCGCCACCGCGTCGGCGCGCGCCAGGAACGCGTGCAGATTTTCCCGCGTCGGCGGCAGCAGCTCGGCGACGCCCTCGGGGGCCGGCCCGGCGCTCTTCACCGGGTCCAGCGCCAGCACGGCCATCTCGTAGCCGGCGGCGCGCTGCGCGGTTTGCATGCCGAATCCCCCCAGCCCGATGATCAGGAGCGTGCCGCCGCTCAGGGACATGACCGTGGCCTGTTCCCAACGCCGGGTGGACGCCGCGTGCACGACGCCGCGGCTCAGGGCCAGGAGCAAGGCCCAGGCGTGCTCGGCGCCCTGCGCGGCGTACTTGCCGGCCATGTTGGTCAGGGTGAACGGCAGCGCCGCGGCTTCCGGGGACAGCACCATGTCCAGGCCGGCGCTGAAGGAGTGCGCCCACTTCAGGTTGCGCGCCGCCAGGAACACGTCCGGCGTGAGGGTGCCCATGGCCACCTCGACATCCGGCGCCGCCGCCAGCGCCACCGCCGGATCGTCGGTGTGGACCACCTCGTGGCCGCCGTGACGACGAGCGACGGCATCGACCTCCGCGCGCTGCGCGGCGGTGAAGGAAAAGCTGACCAGGATCTTCATGGTGATACCTCGGGGCGCTACGGTTTGAACTTGGCCTGTTCGTTCGACTGGCCGATGCCCCGCACGACGGGTTCGGTCAGCCAGCGTTCGGCCGCTTCCGTGAGATACGGGGTGCCGGTCTCCGCCCTCAGCCCATCGTGGGGGTGCCAGCGCGCGGTGGCAGGGGCCGGGCCGTTGTCGCGCACCAGCTCCTCGTGCGGGCAGGCGTAGACGCGGCAGACGTCCGCTGATCCGTCGCCCACCAGGTAGTCGCCCACGTAGCTGACCCAGGGCAGGTCGCCGCCGAGCTGCGGGCGCGCGGCGCCCATCAGCGCGTCGATCACGTTGTCGTCGTCGGTGCCCACCCGCTTCATGGCCGGCTGCGCCGCCCCGCCGGGCACCGCTGGCGACCCGTCCGGCCCGTCCAGGACCAGGAACCGCTCGGCCTCCTCGACCAGCAGCCTGGTCTGCGCGACGCGGCCCTCGATGCGATTCTCCAGCAACTCGGCGCCGGCCTGGTCGAACAGCTCCGCCGAGTGCTCGCGGAACAGGTAGGGGCCGCAGCCCGGCGGCGCGCTGCGTGCCCGGTACTTGTTGTAGACGCCGAAGCGCAGCGTCTCCGAGCGGTTTCCGAACGCCTGGTGCCAGGTGAACATGTCCATGAACGCGACCTGCCCGCGCCGCAGCCTGGTGTCCTGGAACGGGCGGAGTTGATCTCCCCTCGCCCGCTCCACGTGCGTGATCCGTCCCCGGCGCGTCAGCGTGGGGATCTTGTGCGACCCCGGCGACACCAGCAGCGGGCCGATCTCCTCGGTGTAGTCGACCAGCGGCACGATCACGAACAGCCAGCGCATCGAGGAGCCGACCGGCCGGTACGGCTTGTAGTCGCAGTGCGCGGACTCGTGCGTGCCCTGGTAGTCGCCGCCGGTGCCCTGACTGCCGGGCGGCATCGCGTAGATCACGAACGCCGAGATGCGGATCTCGTCCTCCAGCAACTCGGAGACGGCGCCGGTCACCTGCGGGTGATCGACCACGCGGCGCACGTCGGCCAGCCGCAGGCTGTCCTCGGACAGGGTGTACTTGCCCGGATCCGGAAAGTGCCTGCCCACGCCGATGTGGCGCTGCGTCACGAACTCGGAACGGACGGCATCGGCCAGCCCGTCGATCTCGTCCTTGCTCATCAGGTCCGGCACGACCAGGAAGCCGTCGTCGCGGAAGCGGGCGATCTGTACGGGGCTCAGGACTCCCATGTGAACACCACCTTGCCGGTCGCGCCCGCGTCGAACACCCGGAACGCCTCCTCTGCCTGGTCGATCGTATACCGATGAGTGATCAGCTCCTCCAGCGGGATGTCCCGCTCCAGCACGTGGTCGACGATCTCCTCGAATTGGCCCAGGTTGTAGATCCAGGATCCCATCAGGGTGAGCTGGCGCATGATCATGCCGCGGAAGGCGTCGAGCTCGAACGGCTCGCCGACGCCGATCAGCCCCAGCCGCGCCCACTTGCCGGCGGCCGCCACCATCGCCTGCTGCGCCCGCGGGCTGCCCGAGTAGTCGGCGGCGGCGTCCAGCCCGCGTCCGCCGGTCATCTCCAGCAGCTCGGCGACCGCGTCCTGACAGGAGACGTCGATCACCCGCTCGGCGCCCATGCCTCGCGCCAGGCGCAGCCGTTCCGGCTGCAGGTCCAGCCCGACCACGCGCGCCCCGCGCGCGACCGCGAACGCGACGGCGCACAGGCCTACCGGGCCGAGCCCGAAGATGCCCACCGTATCGGCGCCGGACGGGTCGATGCGCTGGATCGACTGGTACGCCGTGCCCCCCGCGCAGGAGAGCACCACGGCGCGGTCGAAGCTCAGCGCATCCGGAATGCGCATGCAGTTGCGCGCCGGCGCCAGCGTGTAGTCCGCGGACGAGCCGTCGTGCACCGATCCGTAGCCGGTTCGCTCCGGGCAGAACATCACCTCGCCCCGGCGGCAGTAGCCGCAGCTCTCGCAGCCCACGTGCTGATAGACGGTCACCCGGTCCCCCGGCGCGACCGAGGTGACGTTGGGGCCGACCGCCTCGACCACCCCGCACGGCTCGTGGCCGGGAATGGTGTCGGGCGAGCCGTTGAACGACTCGCGGAACTCCACCAGCTCGTCCCAGCTCTTGCGGTAGAAGTGCATGTCGGTCCCGCAGATGGAGGAGGCGGCCATCCGCACCAACGCCTGCTCCGGTCCGGGTTCCGGAATCGGTAACTCGCGAACCTCCAGTCCACGGTCCCCGGTGAAGACGACGCCTTTCATCGTGTTCCTCCTCGCCCTACGCTGGGTTGCCTGCCCGGCACAGGGTAGCAAATACTGGGGCGGCGCACCGAGACGCTCGATCCATGACACTCGACGACCGACAGCTCGCCTTCTATCGGACCTTCGGCTTCCTGCGCTTCCCGGCGCTGTTCGCGGACGAGGTCGGCGAGATCACCGCCGCCTTCGAGCGCATCTGGGCCGCCAGCGGCCTCACCCACGACCACCGGGAACGGTCGATGCTCATCCCGTTCGCGGACCGGGACGAGTACCTGTGCGGCCTGCTGGACGATCCGCGCATCGACGGCGTGGTCGCCAGCTTGCTGGGGCAGGACTACAACTACGCGGGCAGCGACGGCAACTACTACGTCGGCGACACCAACTGGCACTCCGACCACGACCTCGCGGATCCGTACCACTCGTTGAAGATCGCCTTCTACCTCGACCCCGTGGACGCCGGTTCAGGCTGCCTGCGCGTGTTCCCGGGAAGTTACCACGCCGGCGACCGTTACGCGGACGGGCTGCACCGTGCGGTTCCCCTCACCCTCCACGCGCGCAGCGACGAATTCTGGGGCATGGACGGCAGCGACCTGCCCGGCTACGCCATCGCCTCGACCCCCGGCGACATGCTGCTGTTCAATCACAAGACCAAGCACAGCTCCTGGGGCGGCGGCACCGAGCGGCGCATGTTCACCTACAACTTCGAGGAGCACATGGCGGGACCGGCGCTGCCGCACCTGGTCGAGCTCCTGACCGGCTCCCTCAAGCGGGGCGGCACGGTCTACGCGGAGCCGTTGCTGCGGACCGCCGGGCCTGCGCGCATGCGGCACCTGGCGCAGCGCCTGCAGGTCACGCGGGAACACGGACTCGACCAACCCCAAGGAGGACACTCATGAAGAACCCGGTAGTTCACTTCGAGATACAGTCTCAGGATCCGGCCGCGCTGCGCGCGTTCTATGGCGAGCTGTTCGACTGGCAGATGGACGTCCATGACGCGATCGACTACAGCGTCATCACGACCAAGGCACCGGACGATCCGGACGGCATCAACGGAGGCATCATGCACATGTAAGGAAGGCGGCCCCACCGCGCTTACCTTCTACGTGCAAGTGGACGACATCGAGGCAAGCCTCAAGCGGGCGGTGGAGCTGGGAGCAACGGTGATCGTACCCGTGACCACCATCCCGAAGACGGTGACCTTCGCCCTGTTCGCCGATCCGCAAGGCAACTGCATCGGCATGGCCGCCAGCCAGATCCCCGACTGACACGAAGGAGTGCCGGCTGGCCTACTCCTGCGTCGCCAGCCGGTACTCCTTCGTGTCGGCCAGCCCGTCTATGCGGATGGCGGTCGACGCCGTCCCGTCGTTCGCGTCGTACGGCCAGAAGTAGAGACTCACGTCGGCGAAGTCCGGGGCCGTCCCGAGCGCATGCACCACGGAGCCTGCGCCCTCCCCCGTGTGGTCGATGACCGCCGCCAGCGGCACGCCGGCCGCCTCGAATCCGGCGCGCCAGCGCCGCCAGTGGTCGATGTCCTGACGCTTGCCCTTGGGCGCGACGATGATGTGCTCGGCGGGGCAGTAGGGCGACAGCCCGAGCTTCTCCAGGACGCCGATGACCTCCCACCGCGGATGGGTCGTGACGATGCTGATCAGGTACGAGTCCTTCATCGCCTCCAGGTCGTCGATAGAGAGGCGGCTGGTGGCGTCGAGGTAGCCTTCCTTGAGCTGGCGCTGCGTCTCCGGTATCGACGGCAGCTCCGCCGCGGCCCGCGCGCTCAGGGCGATCACCCGCTTGCTCATCGCGTGCGGAGCCTATCGACGCGGAGCAACGCGGGCAACTGACCGATCAAGCTGGCAGTGCGTTAGTTCACTTTCGGATTCGTCTGAGAGCCGCCTTTGCGCGGCCCGGCCGCCATTGGTATATTGTGTGCATGCCCCGGGGGAAATGGGTGGTCCCTTCGCGGAACTCCGGTCACTGGACGGCGAGCGGGACTCATACCCGCGACGGACGGACTGGCCGTCCGTGCCGCGTGCCCTCAACACAGCGCATCACCGCTGTGCCACCTCTCCCCGGCCTTCGCGCGTGGTATACCCTGTGGAGGGTATCATCCGATGATCACGGAACCGAACGGCGAGAACCGGCCGGCGGACGTGCTGGCCAACGCCCTGGCACGTCGCCAAGATCGCGACAGGGATCGAAGAGACCTACGTGGACGAGAGCAAGCGCCTTAGTGGACAGGAGGGCGGGCGCGCCCGCGCCGACGCCCTGACGCCGGAACGGCGGCAGCAGTTCTCCGGGGGAGGACGCCAAGGCGCACTTCGGCGGGTAGCCAAAATCGCAGGCATGAGGTGGTGCCTCGCGGCTGCGATCGTGTTACTGATGATCGTGCCCCTCGTAGTGCACGGGGAGCAGAGATCGGAGGACGAAAATGCAAAATTTTCCGCTTCTGAGCCCTGAGTTAAATCGTACGATCGCCTTCCTTTCTTCTTGTTGCATTATCTACAGACATGAAAAGAGATTTACTCACATGAAGCTACAAAAACTATTGTATTATATGCAGGGTTTTCATCTCGCCAAAGCTGATGTGCCTCTCTTTCCCGAAGATATCGAGGCGTGGGAACACGGCCCTGTTGTCCGCGAAGTATGGTACGAGCTCCACGAGTACGAAGCAGAAGACCTCCCCGTTGAGGATTACAAGCTAGAAGGAGACCCCTTCACGTCGGAGTATTTCGACCGTTATCAAACTCGGCTTATGCACTGGGTATACAAAGCCAGAGGCGAATTGTCAGCGTCCGCTTTGCGAGATCGAACTCACCGAGAATCTCCATGGAGGAGAACGTATAGATCGGGCTACGGGATGATTATACCACCGGCTCGAATGAGGCGGTTTTTTTCAGCCGTGACACGATGAACGAACCTATAGAGCCCAGTATTGCGCCCCGTAGCGGTCCTCCGGCTAGTCCATGGTATAGAGTGTTCCCATGGCTATCGCTAAAGTGGGACCGTATTCTGCCGTGGATCGTCGCGATTGTAGCTATCGTTGGAGTGATTATTACGGCTTTCAGTACGGCGCAAAGAACGGTCGCAAGTGTGCATGAGAATTATCGACACGCGCTAATGGTATGGGAGTCTGATATACGGCAAGAGATCTCCTCTCTAAGGGAAGGTGAGCGTGCTCAACGTGAACTGGTACTTGCCCTGCTAGAACGCATCGTCGTTCTTGAAACAGAAGTAACCAAGTTTCGTGCTACAGAAGTGCCACAAACGTCCACGGGAGAGGGAGATGGGAGCGGCCCTTACTAAGTGTGTGGCTTGGCATGTGATTCCTCTTCCAAAGGGCAGCGGACTGGCTTCCCGCTTCTCGACGGCTTGCTCCCTGAACCGCGATCAAGGTCGATCTGGAACCGATGCGGGTCTGGAACCACTGGCCAGATTCCGCCCCGACGAGCACCCAGCCATGAAGTAGCCGAAGTTACCGCGCATCCTTCGTCGTCGGCGACCAGCCTGGAGGAGATGGCGCGGGCTGCATGCCGAGGCCGCCGAAGAGGAGGCGCTACCTCAGTGGCGACAACGATGAGCCCGAGGAAGCGCCCGGCGGTTGACGGTGGATGGATACGTGCAACGCGCTGCATGGTAGGGATAGGCGTGGCGAGGATCACGGGGCAGTGCGAGGCGTCCGTCGGGCTGGGCGACGCAAGGCGTGGCGAGGATTCCCGGGCCGAGGCTGGGCAGGGCGCGGTGCTGGCCGGGCAGGCTATGACATCCAGGCGTGGCTCGGTATGGCGAGCCGGGGATCTCGAAGCAGGCCAAGGCTGGGCAAGGCGAGTTACGACAAGGCCGGCTCGAAACAGCCCGTCACACTCGCGAGCCTTTGCGAGATCGCATCCGGCGGGCTGTCACTGGTAGGCGGAGCACTGGTAGGCAGGAGGAGGAGAAAGACCGCGGGCACCCCGGCGCCGCCGGGCGATGCCGCAGCCGCACTTCTTGAAGGACTGGGTGGACAGTGCCGACTCCGGCCTGACAATCAGCCCGTCGCCTTGACCGTACTGACGTCAACTATCAAACTGGTCTGTAAGGATCCCGTCGAGATGGTGAATGCGCCCCCGGTCAGTCGCCGAACGACGCTTCAACAGATGTCGGCTCTATGGCTCAGGTAAGAGTAGAACTACCGGACGCGGTCTGCTCGCTGCTGCAATGTGCGCCGGGAACACTCGACAAGGAATTGCGACTGGCGGCCGCTGTCCAATGGTATCAGCAGGGGCGTATCTCGCAAGAGTGGGCGGCCCGCATCGCGGGAATGGATCGCACGGATTTCATGCTGGCACTGTCCCACATGGGAAAGGATTCGTTTCTGGTAGACTTCGAGGATCTGGATCGCGAACTCGCCCGTGGCTGATGGGGCGATCATCAACGCGTCTCCACTGATCTTCTTCTCTCGCAGCCGTCGTCTGCAATTGCTCCAAGCGCTTGCCGATGAAGTCTGGGTACCTGAACCGGTAGCAGCGGAGATTCTGCGCCGGGGCATCACGGACGTCAGTGCTCGGGCCATCCAGGACACGGCGTGGCTGACCGTGCTGGTCGCCAAGAGACGAGGGCTCATTCCCGAGGCTCGGCCCGTCATCGAGGAAATGGTGAACGCAGGTCTTCATCTCTCGCGACGAGTGCTGGATGAAGCTCTCCGGCGAGTGAACGAATAGGCATCAGCTCGCTGCATCGAACGTCAGCCGTGGAGACTCCGTCGCCCGTGGTACGATCCGCGGCTTCCATGGCGATCACGGAGACCGCTACCCACGCAGGCATACGGGTCCGCGACATCACCCGCGAGTTCAAGCGCCAGCGCCGCCGGCCGGGGCTGGGCGGCGCGGTGCGCGGGCTGTTCGCGCCCGAGTACGACGTGCTCACCGCGGTCGACCGCATCTCCTTCGACATCGAGCCGGGCGAGGTGGTCGGCTACATCGGCCCCAACGGCGCCGGCAAGTCGACCACCATCAAGATGCTGGTCGGCATCCTGGTACCCACCGGCGGCGAGGTCTCGGTGGACGGCATCGTCCCCCACCGCCAGCGCATGGCCAACGCCCGCAACATCGGTGTCGTGTTCGGCCAGCGCACCCAGCTCTGGTGGGACATCCCGGTGTCGGACACCTTCAAGGTGATCCGCCACATGTACGGCATCCCGCTGCCGGATTACGAGCGGGCGCTGGCGCGCTTCGCGGACATCCTGGCGATCGACGAATTCATGGACGTGGCGGTGCGGCAGCTCAGCTTGGGGCAGCGCATGCGCGCCGACTTCTGCTGCGCGATGCTGCACGACCCCGACTTCATCTTCCTGGACGAGCCGACGATCGGCCTGGACGTCGTGGCCAAGGAGCACATCCGCCAGTTCATCCGCGAGGTCAACCGCACGCACGGCAAGACCGTCATCCTGACGACGCACGACATGGGCGACATCGAGAAGCTCTGCGACCGCGTGATCGTCATCGACAAGGGCCGGATCATGTACGATGGCGACCTCGATGCGCTGAAGCGGCGCTACGCGGTCGACAGCGTGATCACCGCGGACGTGCAGGGGGAAATCCGGGACCGGGCACGGTTGGAAGCGGCCGGAGCGAAGAGCGTCGACGTGAGCGACGGCACGGTGACGATCGCCTTCGACGCGGCGCGGACGACGGCCGCGGCGATCGTCGGCGAGCTGCTGCGCTCCAACGACGTGACCGACTTCTCCACCGAGGAGCCGGATGTCGAGCACGTCATCCGCAACCTGTACGCCAGCCTGTAGCAACGGACGCGACCATGTCCCGCTTGCGAGTGTACCTGCAGCTCTTCGTCAATGAGGCGATCTCGCACGCCGCGTACCGGTTCAACACGTTCCTCGGCTCGGCGAGCCGGATCGTGTTCATCTTCGTGCAGTTCGCGATCTGGCGGGCGCTGTACGGCGGCCGAGAGTCCATGCCGACCGACTTCGGATCCGTTTCGCTTCGCGAGATGACGACCTACGTGCTGCTCAGCTCGGCGCTCGCCTACCTGGTCTACGCCGACGTGATCGAGCGCATCGACCAACGCATCAAGAGCGGCGAGATCGCCATCGACTTCATTCGGCCGATCAGCCACTTGCTGTACCACCTGGCCGGTGTGTGGGGCGGGTCCCTGTACAGCACCGTCGTGCAGCTCGTGCCGATGGCAGTCCTGGTGATCGCGATCGTCGGCATCGAGCTCCCGCCGACGCCGGGCGCCGGGCTGCTGTGCCTTGCCCTGGTCCCCGGTGCCTCCCTGCTGCTGTTCCTGATGTCCTACACGCTGGGGCTGGTCGGGTTCTGGCACATGTCGGTCTGGCAACTCGGTGCCTATCTCTGGATGCTGATCAGACTGTTCTCCGGCGCGTTCATCCCGCTGTGGTTCTTCCCGCACTGGCTGGTGGCGGTCTCCGATTATCTGCCGTTCCGGCTGCTCTACTTCGCTCCGATAGCGACCTGGCTGGGAAAGATCACGCCCGCGGAGGCGGCGGTGCTGGTGGCGCATCAGTGGCTGTGGATCGGCGCGCTGCTCGTCCTGCAGCGCGTTCTCTGGCTGGCCGGCATCCGCAAGGTCGTCGTGCAGGGCGGTTGAACGATGCGACTGCTCAGGCTCTACGGCGTCTATGTCGTCGTCATCCTCAAGGGGCTGATGGAGTATCGGCTGAACTTCATTCTGGATTTCCTGGCGCTCTTCATCAACAACATCGTCGCCTACGCGTCCGTCTGGATCATCATGAGCCGCTTCGTCGCGATCAACGGCTGGACTCTCTTCGAGGTCATGGTGCTGGTCGGGCTGTACGAGTTCTGTTGGGGAGCGTGCGGGCTGTTCATCCGCTCACCGCTGCTGACGGTGGAGCATTTGGTGCGAGACGGCAGGTTCGACAACGTCATGACCAAGCCCATCCCGACCCTGGTGCACCTGATCCTGATGAAGTTCAATCACATCTGGTTCAGCAACATGCTCATCGGCGTGGTCGTGCTGTCGATCAGCTTCCGTGAGTTGGGAGTCCGACTCGGAGCGATGGAGATACTCTGGTTGGTGGTCACGCTGCTCAGCGGCGTGATGATCCTGAGCGGACTGATCATCATGATCGGCACCCTGAGCTTTCGCTTCATTCGGGCGGGATCGATGGGCCAGGAGATCTTCGGTTCGTTCGCGGAGTTCATCCGCTACCCGATCTCGATCTATCCGAAGGCGATTCAGCTCCTGCTGACCGTGGTCCCGTTCGCGTTCATCAACTTCTTCCCGGCCCATCTGTTCCTGGACCGGTCCGGCGACGGCACGTTCGCGCCGGCCTTGCGCTACGGCGGGCCGCCGGTCGCCGTGGCGACCCTGATCCTGAGCGTGCTGCTCTGGAACGCCGGCATCAAGCGCTACCAGAGTACCGGCTCGTAAGGTGAGTTCGTCGATCGATATCTCGGAGGAGGGAGGTTCGATGCCCGACCGATTCGGCCTGATTCCTGAAGTGCATCTCTTTCTGCTGGACGACGACAGGCTTCTGCTCCTGAGGAGATGCAACACCGACTACGAGAACGGCAACTACAGCGTGGTCGCCGGAGGCGTGGAAGCCGACGAAGAGGTTGCCGCGGCGGCGATCAGGGAAGCGCGCGAGGAGGTCGGCATCGACGTCCACCCCGCGGACATCGACGTGGTGGGCGTGATGCACCGAAAAGGGGCGGACGGAGTCGTGTCGGTGGTGTTCTTCCTGACCGCTCGCGTCTGGAGCGGAGAGATCGTCAATGCGGAGCCATGGAACCACGATGAGGTGTCCTGGCACTCCGTCGACAACCTGCCGGAGAACATGATCGCGTACGTCAGGACCGCATTCATCAATTATCGCCACGGCAGGTTCTACGACCATGTCGGTTGGGCCGGGACGGTGCCGGTCCAACCGAACCCCTGGCCCCATCGTTTCACACTGATCTCCGACGTCCACGTCTTTCTGATCAACGACCATCATCAGGTTCTTCTCCTGAATCGACGCGACACCGACTCGGGAGACAGGAGCTTCAGCGTGATCGCCGGAGACGTGCAGGCCGACGATGAGATCACTCACGCAGCGCTCCGAAGAGCGAAGGAGGATCTCGGGATCGGGATTCTTCGCCGGGACCTCTCAGTGGTAGGCGTCATGTACCGGCGATCCGGCGATGGCCGCGTTTCGTTCTTTCTCGCCGCATCCACGTGGATCGGCGACATCGCGAGTGCCCGCCCGGACGTGTGTGACGACATGTCGTGGCACTCTCCGGACGACGTGCCGAAGAACACGATCCCTTGCGTCAGACACGCCCTGAGGAACTATCAGGACGGCACGTTCTACGAAGCACTCGGGTGGGAAGCGCCGCCGCGGCAACACTGGGAGATCGGGAAGGACTCATGAGTCGTCCTGCTCATCGCGCCGCTGACCGCGACCATCTGGCCGCGCATCCGCGGTTCCCCAGAGCGAGCGACTACCACCCGGACTGTCTCGTTGCTGTCACTTCGACGGCACGCCGCTGAGGTCGATCTCGAGCAGTCGAGACGGTTCGCGTTCCACGAACCAGTGACGGATGTGCATCAACATCGTCTTCTGACCTGGAAACGGTAGCAGATCGATAGCCCGGCCGATGGAGGTCCAGCAATACTCGCTGTGTTCCTCGTTCAATCTGACGGTGTCCTGCGAGTCAACGTACGCAACGAAGATCGGGGCCACCCAGATCGAATCCGTTCCGGTTTCGTAGAACTGCTCGCAGAGATCTGCGGAATAGAGGCGACTGGGCACCAGTGCAGTCTCTTCCCCCATCTCGCGCAGCGCAGCCTGCCACGCTGTTTCGCCTGGTTCTATGGATCCGGCAATCTGGCACCACTCTCCCGCGTTGCTACGGGTTCTGCGCATCAGCAGAACCTCCGGTTCTCTCGTGGTCGGGCGCAGTGCCACGACCGCTACTCCTCTCATTCCGAACTCCCCTTGTACTGAGCGATCACGAACCGGTCTGTGTCACAGCATCTTTCGGAAATACGTCGCCGACTCCTCGTAGCCCACAGCCCGGTAGAACCCGGCTGCCCGGCGGGTAGCCAAGGCGACGAGCTTCGCTCCGCGGGCGGTTGACCATCTCTCGAACGCCGCCATCAGCGAACGTCCGACGCCCTTCCTCCGATGGGAGCTGCTCACCATCATCTCTTCAACCCATGCGACCCTGCCGTTCGCGAAGAACGTGACATGGTCGAAGCCGAGGCAGTAGCCGACGACTTCCTTGTTGTCTTCGACCACGAGGAGCAGAGCGTGGTCATCCGTCAATACCTGTTGATACGACGCCCTGAACGCCCCTGCCTCAACGTCGAACGAAGTGGCGAGGTCCGAGGCGAGAGAGAATACCCGGTCAACGTCGCCAGGAGTGGCTCTTCTGACCTGCATCACGGAACCAGCGCCCTGCCGACCGCGAGGTGGCGATAAGCGTTGCAATGGTTCCGTGAAGCCGCCGACATTGGACCTTTTCGCAATTCGAATACGATGGTATCTCACAGCCACGCCGAGATGCACCCCGGCGTGCGTGCGGGCGAGGAGACGTCATGGACAACGCAATCGCGAGTTCACCATGCTGCGGCGGCATGGGTCGCGAACGACACAATGAGCTCGGCCAGGTGGTGGGTTTCCCGTTACCGGACTGGAAGCCTCCCCCGCTGCCACCGCACGAAACCGTCGAGGGGCACTTTGCGACGCTCGATCCGCTCGATCCGTCGAAACACGCCGCAAGCATCTATCGAGGCGTGCGCATGGATCCCGAAGGTCGGAACTGGACGTACTCTCCGGCAGGTCCTTTCTCCTGCTCGGGGAACTTCGTGACGTGGCTGAGGAGCATCACCTCGAGCGAGATCCCGATGTGGTTCGCGGTCGTCGATCGGTCGCGCCGGGAAGCCCTCGGCTTCGCGAGCTACTTCGAAGCCGATCCGCCGAACGGGGTGATCGAGATCGGCGGCGTTCACTTCACCGAACCGCTGAAGCGCACGGTCACGGCCACCGAGGCGATGTACTTGATGCTCAGGACCGCGTTCGGCCTCGGCTACCGGCGCTGCGAGTGGCGCTGCGACGCGCTGAACGGCCCTTCGCGCGCGGCGGCGGAACGCCTCGGCTTCTCGTTCGAGGGAGTCTTTCGCCAGCACTGGGTCTACAACGAACGGACCCGCGACACCGCATGGTACTCGATGATCGACAGCGAGTGGGCGGAAACCCGTCACGCGTTCGAGGAGTGGCTGGATCCGGCCAACTTCGATGACCGCGGCGTGCAGCACACAAGGCTCCGCGGAGCGATGCGGCAGATCGCCACCGCCCGCGGTAGCGGGGCTCGGGCGTCGCCGTTACCCTGCCCAGCATGGTTCGCATAGGAGTCATCGGGGCAGGCAGCATCGCCCAGGGAAGCTGCAGCGATTTCGCCGAGCATCCCGAAGCCGAGATCGTCGCCGTGGCCGAGCCCAACGCGGAACGGGCCGCGGAGTTCGCGCTGCGCTACGACACCGTGACGCAGGTGGTGGAGGAGCCGGAGCGGCTGCTGGCCATCGACGAGGTCGACGCGGTCTACGTCGCCGTCCCCAATCACCTGCACGCACCCCTGTCGGCCTTGTCTCTGCAGGCCGGCAAGCACGTCCTGCAGGAGAAACCCTTGGCGCTGAGCCGGGAGGACGCCGAGCAGACGGCAGCCGCCGCGCGTGAAGCGGACACCCACTTCATGCTGGGCATGAACCAGCGTTTCGCGCCGGAGGTGCAGCGCGCCAAGCAGCTCATGAAGGCGGGCCGGATCGGCCGCGCCTACCACTGCAAGGCGTTCTGGCGGCGCCGATCGGGGATACCGCGGATCGGGAGCTGGTTCACCCGCAAGGAGATTTCGGGCGGCGGCGGACTGCTCGACATCGGCGTGCACATGCTGGACAACGCCCTCTTCCTGCTCGACAACTTCCGGCCGCGCTCGGTGTCGGGGGCGACCTATACCGAGTTCGGCAACCGAGGGCTCGGCGAGGGCGACTGGGGGATGTCGGAACGCGCGAGCGGACAGTTTGACGTGGACGACTTCGCCACCGCGGTCATCAAGCTCGACGGCGGCGCCACCGTGCTGCTGGAAGTGGCCTGGGCCATGCACCTGGACCGGAGCAACGACATGAACGTGGAGCTGTACGGCACCGAAGGGGCGATCGACACGTATGGACAGCGGCTCTGTCGGCAGGCGGCCGACGGCTACCACGTCATCCAGTCACCGGACGCGGGCGAGCTCACCTACCCGCACGCCAGCCGCATGCACCACTTCGTCAACGTCATCCTGGGCCGCGAGGAGCCCTGCGTCACGCTCGACCAGGTGCTCAGCGTGCAGCGCGTGCTCGACGCGATCTATCGCTCGGCCACCACCGGACGCGAGGTCGCCCTGGACTGAGGAACCGTCTATTCGTCGGATGGACTGAGAAAATCTTGACATTAGCTTTTCATGTTTTCATGCTATAGGCATGCCTCACATTCAGATCCGCAATGTTCCGGAATCACTGCATCGACGTCTGAAGGCGCGGGCGGCGATCGAAGGCGTATCCATGTCGCAGTACCTGGTGTGGCAGATCGAGCGGTCGCTGGCGCGACCGAGTCGGCGGGAGACGCTGGATGCCATTCGTCGTGAGCCGCCGGTGATACTGGATTCCCCGCCCGCCGACGTCCTCCGGGAGGAACGGGCAGCTCGCTGATGGTGCTCGACGCCTCCGCGGCTGTGGAGCTCTTGCTGAATACACCCGCCGGCGATCGGATCTCATCCCGCCTCGAGGACGAAACCGAAGTCATCCACGCACCTCATCTGATAGACATCGAGATAGCCCAGGTGTTGAGGCGACACGTACTCCACGGACTGTTGGAAGACGCTCGCGTCGGGCGGGCTCTCGACCGCTGGCGCGATCTCGACATCGAACGATACGCGCATGCACCCTTGCTGGACCGGGTCTGGCAACTTCGGCACAACGTGAGCGCGTACGACGCGGTCTACGTGGCGCTCGCGGAAGCGCTGTCCGCAGCGCTCGTTACCGGCGACGAAAGGCTCCTGCGGGCGCCAGGCCTGCGCGCTCGGATCGAGTTGGCGTAGGTTCGCTCGGCCATGCGCAAGTTCAACATCGAAGGTCCCATCATCGCGGAGGACCACTACCACGTCCCGCCGCTGGAACGACTCGACCTCGACGAAATCCTGGAGCTGATCCGGGACAAGCGCTACTTCGTGCTGCACGCCCCGCGGCAGACCGGCAAGACCTCCGCACTGCTGGCGCTCCGCGACCTGCTCAACAGCGGCGACGCCGGCGACTTCCGGTGCGTGTACGTCAACGTCGAGCCCGCCCAGGCGATGCGCGAAGCCGTGGAACCCGCCATGCGCGTCATTCTCGGCGCACTCGCCTCGCGGGCGCGCTCGGTAGGCGACGAGTTCCTGTACGGCGTCTGGTCCGACATCCTGGCGGCGTTCGGCACCGGAGCTCTGGCTGAGGCGTTGACGCAGTGGTGCGAGGCCGAGTCGAAGCCGGTGGTGCTGCTGATCGACGAGATCGACACCCTGATCGGCGACACGCTGATCTCCGTGCTACGCCAGTTGCGGGCCGGCTACGACCGGCGCCCGTCCGGCTTTCCGCAGAGCGTCGTGCTGTGCGGCGTCCGTGACGTCCGGGACTACCGCATCCACTCCAGCTCCGAGAACGCGGTGGTCACCGGCGGCAGCGCGTTCAACATCAAGGCCGAGTCGCTACGGCTGGGCGACTTCACGGAGGCCGACGTGCGCGCGCTGCTCGCCCAGCACACCGACGAAACCGGGCAGCCGTTCACCGCGGAGGCGCTCGGCACGGTGTGGCGGCAGACCCGCGGCCAGCCGTGGCTGGTGAACGCGCTGTGCCGCAGAGCGTGCTTCGACAGCGAGGCGGGCCGCGACCGCGCGCGTGCGATCACCGCAGAGGATCTCCTCGACGCACAGGAGCACCTCATCCTGACGCGCGTGACCCACCTCGACCAGCTCGCCGACAAGCTCCGGGAGGAGCGCGTGCGGCGCGTGGTCGAGCCGCTGCTGAGCGGCGGCGACGGGCGTGCGTTCACGGACCGCGACCTGGAATACGTCCGTGACCTGGGCCTGGTGGCGCAGGAACCACCGGTGCGCATCGCCAACCCCCTGTACGCGGAGGTGGTCCCGCGGGAGTTGACCTGGATCGCGCAGGAGGAGCTGGCGCAGGACGTCGCCTGGTACGTGGACGCTGACGGCGTCCTCGACCTCGACAAGCTGATGGCCGCGTTCCAGGCATTCTTCCGCGAGCACTCCGAGCACTGGGTCGCGCGTTTCGACTACGCTGAAGCCGGCCCGCAGCTTCTGCTGCAGGCGTTCCTGCATCGCATCGTGAACGGCGGGGGTCGCATCGAGCGCGAGTACGGGCTGGGACGAGGCCGCACCGACCTGCTCATCATCTGGCCGCATGCCGGTGGAGCGGAGCCGCAGACCCCGTGCAGGTTCGTGATCGAGTGCAAGGTGCTGCACAAGGGCCTGGAGCGAACGATACGCGAGGGACTGGCGCAGACGGCCGGCTACATGGACCGCTGCGCGGCGCAGTCGGGCCACCTGGTGGTCTTCGACCGAACCGAAGACAGGCCGTGGCAGGAAAAGATTTTCCGTCGCGATGAACGCGCCGATGATGGCCGCGCGATCACGGTGTGGGGGATGTAAACCGCCTCAGACGATGCGGTTCGGCAACTCCCTGCCTTCCAGCCCGGCCAACAGGTTCCTCACCGAGAGGCCGGACATCGCTTGGCGCGTCTGCTCGGTGGCGCTGCCGAGGTGGGGGATGACGATGATGTTGTCGAGCTCCAGGAGTGGATGGTCGCGGGGCAACGGTTCGGGCTCGGTCACGTCGACGGCCGCGCAGTGGAGCTTGCCGGCCCGCATCGTGTCGAGCAGCGCGTCGTGGTCGATCACCGCGCCGCGCGCGGCATTGACCAGCACCGCCGATTCCTTCATCAGCCCCAGCTCCCGCGCGCCGATCATCCCTCGCGTCTGGTCGGTCAGCGGCATGTTCAGCGCCACGAAGTCCGACCGCGCGAGCAACTCGTCGAGCGTGACGTAGCGCGCGCCGAGATCCGCCTCGGCCTTCCGGTTGCGGGTGCGGTTGTGGTAGAGCACCGTCATGTCGAAGCCCAGCGCCCGCCGCGCGACCTGGTAGCCGATGTTGCCCAGCCCGATGATCCCCAGCGTCTGGTGGTGCACCTCCTGGCCGAGCATGAAGCTCGGGTCGTATTCCAGGAAATCCGGCCCGCGGGCGAAGTGATCGCCCTTGACGATGTTGCGCGCCCCGGCCAGCAGCAGCGCGAAGGTGATGTCGGCGGTGGCCCCGTCGAGGACGTGGGGCGTGTTGCCCACCGGGATGCCCCGCTCCTCTGCCGCCGCCAAGTCGATGTGATCGCAGCCGACGCCGAAGTTGCTGATCACCTTGAGCCGCGGGGTTGCGTCCATCAGCCCGGCCGACACCGTGACGTGCGCGTACGTGTAGATCCCGTCGATCCGGGGAAGCTCCGCACGCCAAGCGTCGTCGTCGGAGTGCCAGCGCACGACCCGGCACCGTTCCGCGATCATCGGCACGATCGCGCGGTAGGGCTCTACTTCGGCCATTACCAAGACGCTATGGGCCATCACCAACTCCAGGCAGGCTGAGACTATCCCGCCGGTGGCTCACGGTGAACACTTCCGGGAGGATCCGAGTTGTCGACGTGCTCGGGAGGAGCCTGAGGACTCGATCTGACGTCGGCGGCCGTGCTCCGCAGGCGTGAGTAGCTCGCGATGGACATGGCTTCGACGCCCTCGAAGCGGGCAAAGTCGCGATCCTCGGAGACCAGCGTGTCCACCCCGTGCTCGATGCAGAGTGCGACAAGCTGCGCATCGAACACGACATTGCCCACGGCCTGAGACTGGGTGAGCACGTGCTGGAGAAGCGGCCAGTAGCGTTGTCCGGGCCCGAGGATGCTCGCCGTCGGGCTCTTCAGCACCTCGGCCAGCGCAGCGGCAGCGTCGTCGACGCTCGTCGGTGGGTCGAAGACGCGCGGATGGGTCACGACGCGCAGAAACTCGCCAAGGGAGAACACCGGCACTGCCCACGGCGTATCTCCTTCCGCGAATGCCCGCACCAGCGCCAAGGCTTCGCGGTGCTTGGGCAACTCCTCTCGGTGGTAGTGAACCAGCACGTTCGTGTCGATCGCGGTCACTATCGCCCTTCCATCGCCCCATACAGGGCGTCACGGTCGTCGACGTCAGCGCCCGGCATCAGCCGGCCCCGCTTCGTGATCACCTTCAGCTTGAAAGGCGTGTACGGCTCGGGAGCGACGTACGCGCGCAACGCCGCTTCGACCACGCGGGTCAGAGTCGTGTCGTCCTGCGCCGCCCTCAGCTTGGCTGCCCGATACACGTGGGGATCCAGGTCAAGCGTGGTTCTCATGCATAAGAGTGTAGCTCCTGTGCATAAATGTGCCTACCCCGGCGAGCCGCCTTGGTTCGGCAGTTCGCCCCGCTTACCAGTCGCGTGAGTCGGGCACATCCAGCCACGCGCCGTCCTGCTCGATAGACTGCTGGCTGACCAGTCCGGGCAAGGTCATGTCCATGGCGGCGTCGATGCCGAGCTCGGGCTCGGTGCCGTCCCGCACCGCGTTCACGAAGTCCAGCAACTGGATCAGGTCCCCGCCGCCGTGCCCGGAGCCGCGAGCGGCCTCGCCCCACACCCGCCAGCTCTCGGGCAG
This sequence comes from Spirochaetia bacterium, assembly GCA_965208175.1. Classification (GTDB taxonomy): domain Bacteria; phylum Spirochaetota; class Spirochaetia; order SZUA-6; family Bin103; genus CATQHW01. Next base: position 2,203,210 of record CBDBOG010000004.1, read on the forward strand.
AAACTCCTCGGCCAGGTCCTCCAGGTCCCGCCACTCGGTGCCGGAGGAGCGTGCCCGCACCCAGATGCGGCCGCGCTCGCCTTCCGCGCGCGCCGACTCGTAGCAGCCGTCGGTGCCCTGCAACTGGTAGTTGTGCATCGCGTGCGGGCGGTCCGACAGCATGTCCACCCGCACCTTGACAAGGCCGCCCGAGCGCATCTTGCCCAGCATCACCGAGGAGTCCTCGGCCTCGTACTGCCGGCCGTCGTGGTCGAGGTAGTGATGGCCGGTGCCGGCGCAGGAGACCTGCGCCACGCGGTCGCCGGGCATCCAGCTCAGCAGCGGGCCCAGGCTGTGGGTGCCGTAGGTGATGCCGTTGATCCCCTGCTGCCAGCGCCGCCGCCACGGCGTGGGGTTGTGCTGCGGCGCGCCGCGCAACTCGTGCAGATATTCGCCGTCGCCGAAGTAGACGGTGCCGAACAGGCCGGCGGCGACGATCTCCTTGACGATCTGGTTCTGCCGCATGCAGATGTAGTTCTCGGCCATCATGTAGGTGCCGGAGCTGGCCCGGCACGCCGCCACCAGCCGCCGGCACTCGTCGATCGACACGGTCGCCGGCACCTCGGAGACGACGCTCACCCCGCGCTCCAGCGCCGCGATCGAGTGCTCGGCGTGAAAGGGCATGGGGGTGCCCACGATCACGGCATCGAGCCGGACCGAGTCGAGCATGTCGCGGTAGTCGGTAAACGACCGCTCGGCGCCCAACTCCCGCTGCACGTCCGCAAGCGGCTCCGCGCGGGTGTCGCACACCGCCCGCACGTCGACGTCCAGCCCCTCCTGCACGCGCAGCAGGCGGCCGCCGCGCCCGGCCGCGCCGATCACTCCGATGTTCAACCGTTCGCCCATGCTCAATCCCCCTGCTCGTCGGCCGCCCAGTTGCCGGCTCGCTCGACGGCCCGCGACCACGACGCGCGCAACCCGGCGACACGGTCCTCCGGCAGCGACGGCTCGAAGCGCCGCTCCACGCGCCAGTTCCCGGCCAGCTCCTCGACTCCCTGCCAGTACCCGACCGCCAGGCCGGCCAGGTACGCGGCTCCGAGCGCCGTCGACTCCGTGACTTCCGGCCGCACCACGGGCAACCCGGTCACGTCGGCCTGGAACTGCATCAGCAGGTCGTTGCGAGCCGCCCCGCCGTCGACCCGCATCTCCGCCGGTGCCGCTCCCGCGTCGGCGGCCAGCGCGTCCAGCAACTCGGCGACCTGGAAGGCAAGGCCCTCCAGAGCCGCACGCGCCAGGTGGCCGGCGCCGGTGCCAAGGGTCAGGCCGACGATCGTGCCCCGCGCACGTGGGTCCCAGTGCGGGACGCCCAGCCCCGTGAACGCCGGCACCAGCACCACACCGCCGGAATCAGGCACCGAGGCGGCGAGCGCCTCGACCTCCTCGGCCGAGCCGATCAGGCCGAGCCCGTCGCGCAGCCAGCGGACCACCGCCCCGCCGGTGAAGACGCTGCCCTCCAGGGCGTAGCGCGGCTGCCCGTCGGGCGAGCAGGCGATGGTGGTCAGCAGCCCCCTCTCCGACGGCTGCGGCGCCGTCCCGGTGTGCAGCAGAGCGAAGCAGCCGGTGCCATAGGTGGTCTTGACCGAGCCGCGCTCCGTGCAGAGCTGGCCCATCAGCGCCGCCTGCTGGTCGCCGGCGATGCCCGCCAGCGGCACGCCGGCCAGATCGTCGATTCCCGTGATCTCGCCGTAGACGGCGTTCGACCCGCGCACCTCGGGCAGCAGCGCACGCGGCACGCCCAGCAGGTCGAGCAGCTCGTCGTCCCAGTCCCCGGCATGGATGTCGTACAGCAGCGTGCGGCTGGCGTTGGTCGCGTCGGTGACGTGCAGCCGCCCGCCCGTGAGCCGGAACGCCAGCCACGAATCGACGGTGCCGAAGGCCAGCTCGCCGGCCTCCGCCCGCTCACGGGCGCCGCAGACGTGTTCGAGGATCCAGGCGATCTTGGTTCCGGAGAAGTACGGATCCAGCAGCAGCCCCGTCCTGGCTCGCACGCGCTCCTCGACGCCGGCGCGGCGCAACTCATCGCAGGCATCCGCGGTCCTCCGATCCTGCCAGACGATGGCGTTGCCGACCGGCTCGCCCGTGCGGCGGTCCCAGATGACGGTGGTCTCGCGCTGGTTGGTGATGCCGACCGCCGCGATCATGCTGCCGTCGACGCTGGCGGCGCGCAATGCCTCCACTGCCACCTCGGCCTGTGTCTCCCAGATCTCGCCCGCGTCCTGTTCGACCCATCCCGGCTGCGGGAAGTGCTGGGTCGTCTCGCGCTGAGCCACCGAGCGGATGTTCCCGCCGCGATCGAAGACGATCGACCGCGAGCTGGTCGTGCCCTGGTCCAGTGCCATCACGTACATGGGTCAACTCCGCTCCTGCCGGTTCCAGACGAGGGGGCTCCGCGCCGGCTGCGCCGGTTCGCGCAGCCAGGCGACCAGGGCGTGGCGGAGCGCCTCCCAGCTCATGCCGGGGTGCGGCGGCTGCACGCCGTCGGCGGCGAGCACGAAGTGCACGGTGTCATGATCCTCGCCCGGGTCCGGATCGTCCCACACCAGCAGGCGGCTGCCGCCGTCCGGCGCGTCCGGCAGGAGTGCGTGGCTGCTGTCGCCGGTCCGGGCTTCGGCGCCGAAACCGACCGTCACCCGGTCCTCGCTCACCACGACCAGCCGGTCCGCAGCCATGTGCCTGGGCATGAACACCTCCGTGGGCGCCGCCGACCGGCGGCCGCGCCACAGCACCAGGATAAAGCGTCGGTCGGCAAGCAGCGACGGCCCGTCCTCCGTGGGCTTCAGCGCCAGCCAGCGCAGCTCGTTCCCGGCGCGATCGCGGGCGCGCGCGTTGTAGCCGAAGCTCAAGAGATCGCCCTGGATCCGGCGCGGAAAGGCACGCTCCACCAGGTACGGGTCCACCCGGTACTCGGCCTCGTCGCCGGCGACCACCGAGAACGAGTGGATCCCCCACTCCCACTGCGCGGCCGACAGCGGCGGCGCTTCCAGGTTCAGCCGCTCGTCCCGCCGGACGCCCGCCGCGGACACGAGATGAGAAAGCGCGCAACGTTGGCCCCCGTGCGCTGCCGGAGCAGGCCGGTAATCGTTCGCCCCTGGTCCAGGTCGGCGAACGGGGTCAGGCCGCCATGGGTCAGCAGCGTCCGCGAGGTGACGTTGTAGCCCCGCAGCAGCACCTCGCGCCCGAACGTGTCGCGGAGCACCCGGTCGACGTAGGGACCGGTTCGCTTGGCGCCCACGGTCAGCGGTCCGGCTCCGACGAGTTGATCGGCAGCGATGCGGTCGGCACGCGACTCCTGGGGAAACGCCTCCGCGGACGGCGTGAGGCTCTGCTGAGCCGTAGAACAGTCCGGCAGCAACAGGACAGAGACGAGCGCAGCGAGCCCTGCACGCGTCGCTGCCCGACGGCCGCGGATCAGCTTTCCCCCTCCGGTCAGCCGCCCGCCCGAGTACTGCGTAAATCCAGGAGATACGAATGCAGAAGCCGCTCGGAGCGCATGACGTACAGCACGACCACGGTGTCGGCCTCAACTCGATAGAACACCCGGCACGGCGGAACCACGACCTCCCGGTAGGGTGTGTCGGACAGCTCGGCCGGGCGTTTGCCGGACTCGGGGAAGTCCTTCAGGCGATCGACGCTGTCGAACACCTTTCGAACGTAGCGAGTTGCGGCAGTCCGGTTGTCGAGCGCGATGTACGCGGCGATCTCATCCAGGTCGTTCAGTGCAGGTGCCGCCCAGATCAGGCGAGCCACTTGGCCATCTTCTGCTTCGCTTCAGACTCGGTGTAGGTCCTGTTCTCGAGCAAGGCGCGCTCTCCCCGGGCGATGCCTTCCAGAATGCGCAGCTTATTCTGCATGGCCTCGTACAACTCCACGTTGACCAGGTATGCCGACGGCTTGCCATGCTCGGTGATGAGGATCGACTCTCCTGATTCCTTCAGCTCGGCGAGAAGCCGAGTGGCCTGCCGCTTCAGGGTGGTCACCAGTTCGGTCTTCATAACGTGATGATACTAAAGTGACACTCGCTGATCACCATGCCCGGGTGCCGCTCAGGCTACCATGCCGCACGATGGCTCCCACGGTCCCGCGGCGCCGAATCGACGTGGCCGAGCGGCGCGCCCGCTTGGCCGCACGCCACCACCTGGCCGCTCCGGCGCCGGACGTCCCGACGGCGGCTGCCGACCTGGTCGGACTTCATTCCAGCGACCCGGTCAGCGTGTATCTGAGCGCATGGAGCCGCGTGGAAGGGTTCCAGGTCGCCGATCTGGAGGAGGCGCTCTACGACCGCCGCTCGCTCGTGCGCCTGCTGGGGATGCGCCGCACCATGTTCGTGGTGCCGCGCGACCTGGCTGCGGTGATCGATGCGGCCTGCACGCGCGCGCTGGCGCCGGCCGAACGGCGCCGGCTGCTCAAGCTGATCGGCGATCAGGGGATCGACCCGCACCCCGACCGGTGGTTGTCGAGGGTGATGCAGCGGACGCTCTCGGCACTCGGCGAGCGGGGCCAGGCCACCGCCAAGGAGCTCGCCGCCGACGTTCCCGAGCTCACGGCACGGCTCAGCTTCGGCGAGGGACGCACCTGGGCCGGCACCGTGGGTCTGTCGACGCGGCTGCTGTTCCTGCTGGCAACGGAGGCGCGCATCGTCCGCGGGCGGCCGCGCGGCACGTGGATCTCCAGCCAGTACCGGTGGGCGGCAACCGCCGACTGGCTCGACGGAGGCCTGCCGGCCCTGGAGCCTGAGGCGGCCCGCACGGAGCTGGTACGGCGCTGGCTGGCCGCATTCGGACTGGGCACCCTGACAGACCTCGCGTGGTGGACCGGGTGGCCGCAGCGCCAGACCCGCCAGGCGCTGGCGGCGGCCGGTGCGGTCGAGGTCGACCTGGAGGCCGGCACCGGCTACGTGCTCGCGGACGACGTGGCACCCGTGGCGCAGCCGGACGGCTGGGTGGCGCTGCTGCCGGCGCTGGACCCGACGGTGATGGGCTGGAAGGAGCGTTCCTGGTACCTGGGCGACCACCGGGAACGCCTGTTCGATCGCAACGGCAACGCCGGTCCCACCGTCTGGGCCGACGGCGGCATCGTCGGCGGCTGGGCGCAGCGCGCGGACGGCACGATCGCCGTCGAACTGCTCGAATCGGTCTTACCAAGTGTACAAGGAATGATCGCCGCAGAGGCCGAACGCCTGCGTGCGTGGCTTGCCGGCACGGTGATCACGCCCCGCTTCCGCACGCCGCTGGAGAAGCGATTTACCTCGACTCCATAAGGAGATAGAAGTGCCTTCCCGCTTTCAGGAGTTCCCGTCCCGAACGATCCACCTGGACTTTCACACCGGCCCGCACATCCCGGACGTGGCACGCGACTTCGACGCGGACGCCTTCGCCGATCGCTTCGCGGAGGCCAGCGTCGACAGCGTGACCGTGTTCGGCCTCTGCCATCACGGCCACGCCTACTTCCGCACCTCGCACCCGTGCCGCCACCCTTCCCTCCCGGACGGCCTCGACCTGACCGGAGCACAGATCGACGCCCTGCACCGGCGCGGCATCCGCGCGCCGATCTATCTGTCGGGACAGGTGAACGAATACGCGGCGGACGAGCATCCGGAGTGGGTGGCCTTGGATCCGGAAGGCCGGCGGGTGAAGCGCCTGCCGGTGGACCCTCCGCCGCGGCCGCCCGACGCGCTCAACGCCGGCTGGCAGATCCTGGACATGTCCAGCCCCTACCAGGACTACCTGGCCGAGCTGATGGAGGAGGTGCTGCGCCGCTACGCCCCGGTGGACGGCATCTTTCTGGACATGTGCTGGGACCAGCCGAGCGTCTCCAAATGGGCGCTCGCCGGCATGGCGAAGCGCCGCCTGGACCCGCGGTCGGAAGCCGACCGCGACCGCTACGCGCGCGAGGTCGCGATGGCCTACATGAAACGCTTCTCCGGCATGGTCGAGGCCGCCGCCGGCGGCGCTGACCACCTGGGCATCTGGTTCAACTCGCGGCCCAAGACCAACCTGCACGTCGAGAAGCGCTTCCTGCGCCACATCGAGATCGAAGCGCTGCCGACCGGCGGCTGGGGCTACGCCTACTTCCCGTACGTGGCCCGCTTCGTACGGCCCCTGGGCCTGCCGACCCTGAGCCACACCGGCCGCTTCTTCAAGAGCTGGGGCGACAACGCCGGCCTGAAGCCGCGCGCGGCCCTGAAGTACGAGTGCTGCCAGATCCTGAGCCAGGGGATGACCCTGGGCGTGGGCGACCTGCTGCACCCGCGGGGCATCCCCGACCCCGCCGTCTACGACCTGATCGGCGACGCGTACCGCTACGTCGAGCGATGCCAGCAGGTGGCGGCAGGCGGCCGCCTGCAGAGCGAGATCGCCGTGGTGGTGGACCCGAAGCTGGGCGACCGCCCGGGACCGGCGGGACTCGGCGCCACGTGCGTCCTGCAACAGCTCCGGCTGCAGTTCGACGTCGTGCCGCCGACGGCCCGGCTGCAGCGCTACCCGGTGGCGATCGTGCTGTCCAACACGCCGGTGGACGACGCGTTCCGCGCGGCGCTGCGCGATTACGTGGCCGACGGAGGCGCCCTGATGCTGTGCGGTGCTGCGGCGCTCGACCCCGACGGCGCGCCCCTGCTGCCCGAGCAGGGGATCGAGGCGCACGGGCCGAGCCCGTACCGCACCACCTTTCTGAGGCCGGCGCGCGCAGTGTCGGACGGGCTTGCCGACTTCGACCACGCCTTCTACGAGTCCGGCTTCCGCATGGTGCCCGGCGGCGGCGCTCGGTCGCTGGCGCGCGTCGTCGAGCCGTACTTCGAGCGGTCGCACGACCGCTTCTCCGGCCACTCCTACACTCCGCCCGGCCGGCTCTCGCGCTATTCCGCCGTCGTGCTCAACCGCCTGGAGTCGGGTGGAGCGGTGCTCACCGCATCGGCGCCGATGTTCGCCGCCTACGGCCGCCACGCCGTCCCCGAGCACCGGCGCCTGATCGGCAACTGCCTGGCACTGCTGCTGCCGCGCCCGCTGCTGCGCGCTCCGGACGCGCCAAGCGTGCTGGAAACCACCGTGGCCAGAAAGGGTGCGGCCACCATCGTGCACCTGCTGAGCTTCGCCCGTGAGCGGCGCGGCGACCTGGACATCGTCGAGGACGCCCTGCCGCTGGTGGACCAGCCGATCTCCATCCGCACCGACCGCCCACCCCGGCGCGTCGAGCTCGCCCCGCACGGCGAGCGGCTGGACCACGAGTACCGCGACGGCTACGCCATGGTGCGCGTCACCCTGCGCGACGGCCACGGCATGCTGGTGTGCCGATGATCACGATGCGCTCGGACTGGTGGAACGCGGACTCCTACTTCCCGTGGATCGACCCGCTGGTGGAGGCCGCGTTCGGCGCCGAGATGGACCTCCACTGGGACCTGTACCTGCGGACCCACGCCCACCGGATGCAGCACGGACCCGACTGCGAGGCTTACCCCAGCCCGCCGTCCCGCGCCCCGCTCTGGGCGATCCTGGCCGAGCAGATGCCGAACCCGCCCGAGGTCATCCTGGAGACCGGCACCGGCATCGGCTACGCGACCGTGCTGATCGCCGAGGCGTTTCCCGGCTCACGGCTGTTCACCGTCGAGCGCGACGCGCTCCATCGACGGATCGCCGAGCGGACGTTCACGGACGCTGGCTTGGCCGACCGAATCACGATCGTCCCGTCGATGGAGGATGCGCCGTTCGAGCGCTCCGACCTCGTGTTCGTCGACGGACCCGTCGTCGATCCCTCGCGCCTGCGCGCGGACTGCCTGCTGATCGACGACGCCGTGAAACGCACCTTCCGCGGCGCCGCCATCGCTGCCCTGGAGCCGCTCCGCGACCCGGCCGACACCTCCGATGCGGCCGTGCGGATCGCTCGACAACGCTACCGTGACGCCACGTCCGAGCTGCTGACCGCGGCAAGACGTGTACGCTAAGCGCCTCACGTGTCAAGGCTAGCTTGGGCGAGTTCTGGGCTATAGCCGGTCTGATCATGTGAGGAGGACTGGGAAGGGGACTGTTCGTCCTGCTCGTCAACGCCGGTATTCAGACTCTGCTCGGATTCTGAGCTGTCGAGCTGGAGCAAGTCTTTGGCAACAGCGAGCGAGCCTCCGATCAACCCGGCATATTCGCGCAGGAGTGGAGAAAAAGTAGGCGCGTCCGCCGATTTGCAGTAGAGTCAAGGTGTTACAAACAACACCACCACAAAGGACGGGACACGCCGTGGGTGAGACTCTACCGATCTTTTCGACGACCTTCAACGGCTCGGTGCAGGTCGAAGCGCGGGCGGACCATCTCAGCGCCGACAGCGGCGCGCTGCTGCTGCGTGAGATCATGGAGCGCACCGGCATCGTCGACTGGATGGACGAGCGGCTGCTGGATCCGCGCAATCCGCTGCTGATCACCTATCCGCTGGCCGACCTGCTGCGGACCAGCCTGTTGCTGCTCGGCCAGGGCTGGCGCGACCAGGACGACGCGGACCGGCTGCGGCACGACCCGAGCTTGCGGGTGGCCAACGACACGCGCCGCGGCGTCGCCGCGCTGGAAGCCGACAGCGTGCTGCCCTCGCAGCCGACGCTGTCGCGGTTGGTGGGCCTGTTGAGCGCGCCGACCAACCAGGAGGTCGTACGCGAGGGGATCATCGAGCTGGCGGTGCGCCGGCTGTGGAAGGACAACGGGGACCGGCGGCGCAAGCGGTTGATGATCGACGTGGACGGCCTGCCGTTCGAAGTGCACGGGCAGCAGGCCGGCAGCCAGTACAACGGCTACTACGGGCAGCGGATGTTTCATGCGCTCATCGCCAGTTGCGCCGAGAGCGGCGACCTGCTGGACGGCACGCTGCGGCCGGGCGCGGTGGGGTCGGCCGACGGGGCGCTTGAGTTCATCCGGCCGGTGGTCGAGCGCGTGCGGCGAGTGTGTGAGTCGGTGCTGGTGCGCATGGACGCCGGCTTTCCCGACGGCGAGACACTCAAGGGCCTTGAGTCGGCGCGCATCGACTACGTGGCGCGTATCCGCAACAACGCGGTGCTGGACCGCATGGCCGAGCCGTACCTGCGCCGGCCGCCTGGGCGTCCGCCGCGCGAGGGGCGGGTGTGGTGCCACGAGATGCGCTACCAGGCCGATTCCTGGGCGCACCCGCGGCGGGTGGTGCTGGTGGTGTTGGAGCGGCCCGGAGAGTTGTTCCTCGACTACTTCTGGCTGATCACCAACCTCAAGCGCCACCGCTACAGCGGCGCACGACTGCTGGGGCTGTACCGCATGCGGGGCAAGGCCGAAGGGCACATGGGAGAGTTCATGGACGTGCTGGCGCCGGCGCTGTCGTCGTCGGCGCGTGCGAAGAGCCACTACCGGGGCCGCCTCCTGGAGGCGGTCACCGAGCCGCAAGAAGCAGGCGTGCGGGCGCAGAACGAGACGCTGTTGCTGCTGAACCTGCTGGCCTACGAGGTGCTGCACGCCGGGCGGTGCGTGATGCAGCGGGCCACCGGCGTCGGCTGGAGTCTGCGCCGGTTGCGTGAGCGGGTGCTGCGGGTGGCCAGCCGCGTGGTCCGCCACGGGCGCAGGCTGACGTTCGTCATCGCCCAGGACGCCGCCCCCGATTGGCAGCGTCTGTGGGGCAAGCTTGCGGCGCTCGACTGGGCGCCAAGCTGAGGCTCAGGGGCCACTCCGATCGGTTCGCGGGCGTTCTGCTACGGGCCGTACCATGTCCGGCCCATTCGCTCGGCAGCCCGCGAATCGCCACGCGCGGCCGAATCAGGGCCCGCAGATCGCTGACCCAGCGTCTCGTCCGATCACGAGCGTCAACCGAGGTCCGCGCTCTCACCGATCCGCCCCGCGAACCCGTCTCGAATCCTCAATTCAGCCAACTTTCGGGCTGGAGCGCGAATAACCCGGGATCAAAGTCATCAGTGGCCCCTGCACGATCTGATAGGCGTCATCCCCCGCCATCTGCCTCCTACTACCAGCAACACGAAGACGAGGATCGTAGCGACATAGCCGCCGCCCACCAGCAATAGAACGTTCCATCGGATCGGTCTCTTCATTTGAACCCTCATGGGGCACCTCCTTGCTGTCTCAGTGTTTGGCGAATTTCCGGTACGCCATGTGTCTTCGTTTGGGGGGATTCACAATCGGCGGCTCGGGAGAACGTTGCTCCTCCCTCCATATCTTGCGTCCTGTCCTTGTCGCTCACACCACATATGAGCCGAATGTTCGTTTTTCGTTCCGTCAAGTCTTGTTCTTACATTTTCTGTTCGTCGCGTGACAATCGAGGCATGGTACCGTTGTCGGCGTACATCGGCGGAGGGTCAGTCTATGGAGGCACATCAACTTGGGCGCAGGTTGCGTTCGGCGCGTGAAGCCAGAGGGCTCAGTCAACAGGCGGTAGCCGACGCCCTAGGCCTGACGCGAACTGCCGTGACGGGATTGGAAGGTGGCAGACGCTCGGTATCGACGTTGGAGCTGACCAGACTCGCAGAGCTCTACGTCCGTCGCGTCGGGGATTTTCTGGACGAGGCCCCGCCTGAGGAGGATGAGGACGTGCTGGTCGCCCTGCAGCGTGCGGTACCCGGACTTGAGCGGGCTCCGGACACCGACGAACAGGTGGCTCGCTGCGTGAACCTGTGCCGTGAAGGCGTCAGGCTGGAGAACCTGCTGGGCGCCGAACCTCGCTCGGGCCCGCCGAGCTATGAAGTTCGGGTGCCACGCACCTCAGGAGAAGCCGTGGCGCAGGGCGAACGGACCGCGGAGCAGGAGCGGCGGCGGCTTGGTATCGGCCAGACCCCGATTCCCGATATCTCCGAACTGATCGCGTCCCAAGGCATCTGGGCATCGGGAGTCCCGCTTCCCGACAAGATGTCTGGGCTTTTTCTGAGGCACCCGACCATCGGACTGGCGATTCTTGTGAATTCATCCCATCCGAGGGGCCGTAAGCGCTTCTCCTACGGCCATGAATACGCCCATGCCCTGCTGGACCGAGACCGGAGCATCGCGGTTTCCAGCACCGACAACTCGTCCGAGATGGTGGAGACGCGCGCGAACGCGTTCGCCGCGGCCTTCCTGATGCCGGGGAACGGCGTGTTCGATGCACTGCGAGGCCTGGACAAAGGGCTCCCTAGTCGCCAGGAGCAGACGATCTTCGACGTCGCCAGCGACGGCCACACCGACGCGGAGTTGCGCTCACCCGCCCGCTCGCAGCGCATCACCTACAAGGACATCGCCATGCTCGCTCACCACTTCGGCGTGAGCTATCAGGCAGCCGTCTACCGAGTGAAGAGCCTTCGGCACCTCTCCCATCCGGACTCGCACAAGCTCCTGGAACAGGAAGGCTTCGGGCGTGAGTACCTGAGGGACCTGATGTTCAGCAATGTCGGGGAACGAGAGGGGACCCGGCATCCGGACCGCGAACTCCGCAGTGAAATCGCTCACCTCGCAATCGAGGCATATCGCCGCGAAGAGATCTCCCGCGGACGCGTTCTGGAGCTGAGCAGGGACCTGAACATCAAGGGCGACACTCTGCTTCATCTCGCCCAGGTGGCTCGTGGGCAGTGATACAGCTCAGTGGGAGGCGACCAACCGTCAGCCATCGTGATGGATGCATCGGTCCTGATGAACTTCCTCCGTGTCGACCGGCTGGATCTCCTCTCCCGCCACTCTCATGGATTCGTCGTTACGGATCATGTCGCCGCGGAGGTCGCTGACCGATACCCCCATCAGCGAAAGCGCTACGCTTCCGCAATCGTCACGGGCGCTCTCGTGCAGGAGCGCGTCACCAGCTCCCAGGAGCTATCTCTCTTCGGCTCGCTGTCGGCGTCGGGGCGCCTGGGAGCCGGTGAGTGCTCCGCCATCGCGGTGGCCGTGCACCGGGGGCTCATGCTGGCCATCGACGATCGCCAAGCGATCGTGCAGGCGCGGCGCACCGACCAAAGCCTCCGCATCCTGACAACGCAGGGCCTGATGGCCTCCATGATCGACGAAGGCTTGCTCGGCATCGAGGAGGCGGACCACATCAAGGACGATTGGGCCGCCCGGCACCGATTCCGGCTGAAGATCCGTAGCTTCCGGGACGTACTCCCATAGGTGTTGCGCACGCTACTGGCGCTGCGTGACGCTCAGCGCGCTCTCGCCAACGCCCAGCGTAACGCTGGCCAGCCCGTTCAGGCCGGCTACGACGGGGTATGTCTTGCTGGGAGCATCGGGGCGGGATGGCGCGTAGCGAACCGTGGGCGGAAAGTAGGCATACAGCGCGGTGTGCCGGGGCCGGTCGGAGTGGTTGGGTCCGGAGCCGTGCACGATGTTGCTGTGGAACAGGACGGCGCTGCCGGCCTCCAGGGGCACGTCGCAGAGCTGTGACAGGTCGACGTCGTCGCGCTCGATCTTGCGCAGCACCGGGCGGCCGTGCTCGGAGCGCACGTCGGTGTGCGGCTCGAACTGGAACGTCGCCTCTCCCGGCGGGCTCTCCTCGCCTGCCGCAAACTCGTGCAGCCGCTCGATCTCCTGCTGGGCGGCGTCCACGTCGGCCGGTCCGAGCACCTCGGGGATGACGAGGTACCCCTGCTCCTGATACGCGGTCATGTCGGCGGTCAGATCGAGTGGCATCGGCATTTCACCTCGCGCCACAGTAGCGCCGCGGCACGAACGGGATCAACGATCCAGGAGCCAGCGTGCGGCCGGGACCCAGGTGATGCGCTCCGGCAGCGGGCGGCGCGGCGGTGACGAATCGAGCGTGACCAGAAGGAGCCGGGCGTCCGGGTACGCCTCACCGGCCGACCGGAGCGCTCGGACCTCCCGTTCCCAGGTCGCGTCCTCGGCCGTCTCCAGGGACACCTGCACCAATTGGGGCCGCTCCCCCGCGCGGTGCGCGAAGAAGTCGACCTCCCACCCTTCGGTCGTCCGCACGTAGGACACCTCCCAGCCACGCCGCTCCAGCTCCAGCAGGACCACGGTCTCGAGGGCGCGGCCGGCGTGGCTGCGGCCGCTGGTGGCGAACAGCTCGATCAACCCCGGGTCCACGGGGTACGCCTTGCGTGCATGGACCATGCGCCGCCGCTCGGAGGGCGAGTGCAGCGAGACGGTGCGCACCAGGAAGGCGTCCTCCAGGTAACCGAGGTAGGCGTGCAGCGTGTCCTTGCCGACGCGCACGCCCTGTGAGCGCAGCGTGTCGTACTGCTTCTTGACGGAGAACCGGCCGCCCGGATTCGCCAGCAACTGCCGCTGCATCCAACGCAGGGCAAGCGGATTGGTCACCCCGTGCCGGTCGATGACGTCGCGGAGCACGACCACGTCGACGTAACCGCTGAGCAGCGCGGCGCGATCCTGCGGGTCGGCGCCCTGCGCCTCGGGAAAGCCGCCTTCGACGAGGTAGCGCCGCAGGCGGTGGTCGATCGTCTCCGGCGGTGGCGGATCGTCGCCGGTGTGGCGCAACGCCTCGCCAAAGCTGAACGGGTGCACCAGCACTTCCATCCCGCGCCCACGGAGGCTGGTCGCCACCTCGCGGCTCAGCAGCCGGGCGGAGGAGCCGGTCACGAACACCTCCACTCGGCGGGTGTCGATGAGACGGCGAACCAGTCGCTCCCAGCCGGGAACGTTCTGGACTTCATCCAGGTACAGCGTGACGCCGCCTTCGCCCTGCGACTCCGGAAACCGCCGGGCGTGCTCCTCCAGCAGCCAGCCCAGGTCGGCGACCGTCAGCCCGGCCAGCCGCTCGTCCTCCAGCAGGAGCAGCAGTTGTGACGCGGGAGGCGCGCCGGCGCGCAGGCGCGTGGTGCGGCATTGGTGGAGAAACGACGTCTTGCCGCTGCGGCGTACGCCGATGACCGCGAAGGCCTTGCCGGCGATCCCCGGAAGCCGGACGTCCCGCCGCGTGACGGGCCGGGCCGGTGCCGCCAGCGACTCGTCGAGCTTCGCTCGCAGGATCTCTCTGGATATTGTCACTTTGAGAGTGACAATATGATTGTGTTTTGTCCTTTTGTAAAGGACGTGTCAGCCTAGCCCAGCCCGGTCCCCTCGGGCAGGTCGCCCTCGATGATCTCCACCCGCAGGTTGTCGGGCCCTTCGATGAAGGCGACGCGCAGGTGCGGGCCGACGGCGGCCGGCTCGGTGTGGAAGCGGGCGCCGCGGCGCTTGAGGTCGGCGATGGCGGCGTCGTAGTCGTCGGGACGCATGGCGAAGTGATGGATCACCGCGTCCTCCGGGGTCGTGTCGGGATTGGTCGGCGCGCGGTGGAAGATATTGACGAAGGTATCGTGAAACCCCAGGTGGGTGATCTTGGTGCCCTTGAACTCCCCGATCCACAGCCGGCGCGCGTCGAACATGCGTTCGAACCAGGCGACCGTGGCGTCCAGGTCGTTGGTCTGGAGGTGGACGTGATCGTACGAGTACTTCATTCGCTTACGGTACCACGCCCACCGTCCTCGTCAGCGCAGGCCGTGCTCGGCCTTGAACGACGGCCAGCGCTCCTTGAGATCGAAGAACGCGTCGAAGTCCTCGCAGCCCAGGAACGGGTTGGTCCGCCGCTCCATGCCGATCGTGGACGCGGGCCGGCAGCCGTAGTCGTGCCCGGGCCAGACCATGACGTCGTCCCCGGCGGCATCGAGCAGCCGGTGCAGGCTGTCCCACTCCGTGCGGGCCGCGTCGCGGCCGGAGGTGCCGCCGACCTTGCCCACGAACAGCAGGTCGCCGGTCAGGGCGAAGCGCTCGTCCGGCTCGAACAGGACTAGGTGGTCGTCGGCGTGGCCGGGGGTGTAGAGCGCGCGAAGATGGAGTGAGCCGACCTCCAGCACGCCGCCGTCGTCCAGGCGCTGGTCGGCGTTCGAGCCGAAGGCGACGAGCGGGGCGCCGGTGAGCCTGCGCGCCTCGTCGTTGCCGTTGGTGTGGTCGGCGTGGCCGTGCGTGTTGACGACGTAGGCCACCGACAGGCCCTGCGCGGCTGCCCGCTCCACCACGGCCGCGGGATCGAACGACGGGTCGACGATCGCGGCCACCCCGGCCTCGCGATCACCGACCAGATAGGCGAAGTTCCGGTCGCCGCCGGTCCGTATCTGCTCCAGGATCAATTGCATCGCACCTTCCCCACCATGCGCCGTCACCATGATGCCGCCATTGTGGCACACTGAGGCGCCGGCCGTTACCCGGACGAAACGGCCGTATGCAGGAGGAACAGATGTTGAAAGTAGGGATCGTCGGCCTGGGAGGCATCTCCAGCTCCCACCTGCAGGCCATCGCGACGCTCGACGACGTAGAGGTGGTGGCGTGCGCCGATCTGCTCGAGGAGCCGCGCGAGAGGGTCATGAAGGAGTACGGCGTCGCCAGGGGCTACGCCTCGCATACCGAGCTGCTGGCCGACGACGAGGTCGAGGCGGTCGCCATCACGCTCGGGCACCAGCTCCACCACCGGCTCACCGTAGATGCCTGCCGCGCCGGCAAGCACGTGATGGTGGAGAAGCCGATGGCGCTCAACCTGCAGCAGTGCGACGAGATGGTCGAGGCGGCCGAGGAGGCCGGCGTGAAGCTGATGGTCGGCCTGACCCAGCACTTCGGCGGGCCGGCGATGAAGGCCAAGGAGATCCTGGACTCGGGCGAGATCGGGCCCGTCGTCACCGCGGTCAGCTACATGTGCAAGAACTGGAACCACGCCACCCGCCGTCCCCAGTACCGCAGCCGCTTCCATGGCGGCGGCATGTGGATGACCAACGGCGTGCACGTCGTCGACCGGCTGACCTGGGTGATGGCCTCGCAGGCGCTGTCGGTTTCGGCGGCGATCGGCACCCGCGCCCACTACCAGGCGGCCGACGACACGTCCACGGCCTTCATCCGCTACAAGAACGGCGCGGCCGGCATCGCCATCGCCGTGGCGTACGCCGACGGCGCGCCCACACACGACTGCATCATGTACGGCACGCAGGGATCGCTGCGCTTCGCAAGCGGGTCGGTGCAGATCGGCAAGGACAACCAGTGGACGGACGTGCCGTTCGAGACGCCCCCGGCCGGCATGACCGAGCAGTGGCGGGCGTTCGTGGAGGCGATCCGGCTGAACATCGAGCCGCCCGCGCACGGCCAGTGGACGCGTCACATCATGGAGATCCTGTTCGCCGCAGAAGAGTCCGCTCTTACCGGGCGCGAGGTGATGCTGTCCGCCGGACCGGCCTGGGAAACGCAGCGCTCAGGCGTGCCGGTTTCCATCCGCCACGGCTGGATCTGAGAAGCCCCATGGCCCGCACGTACGACGCCATCGTCATCGGCACCGGCCAGGCCGGTCCCAGCCTGGCCGCCGCGTTGGGCGGCGCCGGCATGGACACCGCCATCGTCGAGCGCCACCGCTTCGGCGGCACCTGCGTCAACGTGGGCTGCATTCCCACCAAGGCGCTGGTGGCCAGCGCCCGCGCCGCGCACGTGGCGCGCCGGGCCGCCGACTTCGGCGTCGTGATCGGCGGCGCGGTCGGCGTGGACATGAAACGCGTGAAGGCGCGCAAGGACGCGATCGCGCGCAAGTCCGAGGCCGGCGTCGAGCGCTGGCTCCGCTCGCTGGCCAACTGCACGGTCTACCAGGGACACGCCCGCTTCGAGGCGGCTCACCGGGTCCGCGTGGGCGACGACCTGCTGGAAGCGGAGCGGATCTTCATCAACGTGGGAGCACGCGCGTTCGTGCCGCCGTTCGCCGGACTCGACCAGGTCGACTACCTCACCAACTCGACCGTCCTGGATCTGGAGGTCCTTCCCGAGCACCTGATCATCGTCGGCGGCGGCTACATCGGGCTGGAGTTCGCGCAGATGTACCGCCGCTTCGGCAGCGAGGTGACGCTCATCGACACCGGCGACCGCCTGATCAAGCGGGAGTCGCCGGACGTCTCCGCGGCGGTCACCGGGATCCTCGAAGCCGAGGGCGTGAACGTCCGCCTGAACGCACGGTGCATGGACGTGGGGCGGGACGGCGACGCGGTCACGGCCAGCCTGGATTGCGCATCGGGGGAGCCCGACGTGGTCGGGTCGCACCTGCTGCTGGCGGTGGGACGGCGCCCGAACACGGACGACCTTGGCCTGGACGCGGCGGGCATCGAGGTCGACCGGCGGGGGCTGATCCCCGTGGACGACCGGCTGCAGACCGCCGTCCCCGGCGTGTGGGCGCTGGGCGAGTGCAACGGCCGCGGCGCCTTCACGCACACCGCCTACAACGACTACGAGATCGTCGCCGCCAACCTCCTGCACGGCGACCCGCGCAGCGTCGCGGACCGCATCGACTGCTACGCGCTGTACGTCGACCCGCCGCTCGGCCGCGTCGGCATGACCGAGCAGCAGGTCCGGGAGTCGGGCCGCCCGGCACTGATCGCCACGCGGGCGATGACCCGCGTCGGCCGCGCCGTGGAGAAGGGCGAGACGCAGGGCTTCATGAAGGTCCTGGTGGACGCCGGGACCGAGCGGATCCTGGGCGCTGCCATCCTCGGCGTCGGCGGCGACGAGGTCATCCACTCGATCCTGGACGTGATGTACGCCAAGGCACCGTATACCGTGATCCAGCGGGCGGTGCATATTCACCCCACCGTCGCCGAGCTGATTCCGACGATGCTGGCGGACATCGAACCCCTGGAGGCTTGAACATGTGGACGGAACGCGAACTCGCCACCTACCGAGAGGACGGTTTCCTGGTGAAGCGGGGCGTGATCCCGCCGGACCGCATCGAGGAACTGCGCGCCGCGGCGGACGCGGTGATGGCGGAAGACGCCGACAACCCGGCGGAGGTGCACGTGGTGCGGGAGAAGAGCGGACCGGTGCGCTCGGTGTTCTGCGCGCACCGCAGCATCGAGCCGTTCCGTGACCTGTGCCGGTCGGAGCCGGTCGCCGGGCCGGTCAAGCAGATCTTCGGCGACGACGCCTACGTCTTCCACAGCAAGCTGAACTACAAGGAGTCGTTCGAGGGCACCGTGTGGCTCTGGCACCAGGACTACGGCTACTGGCGCTACGACGGCGTCGACGACCGACTGACCTCCGCGCTGGTGATGCTCGGCCCGAACACGAGCGCGAACGGATGCGTCATGCTGATACGGGGCTCGCACCGCTGGGGCGTGCTGGACCACTACAGCGACGAGGTCACCACCAGCTACAAGCAGTGGTGCATCACGCCGGAAGCGCTGCGCGAGCACATCACCGACGAGGCGATGATCATCCCGATCGAGGGTGAGGCCGGCGACGTCTGCTTCTTCGACTGCCGGACCGTGCACGGCTCGAACCACAACCTCTCGCCGGCCAAGCGCTACAGCCTGATCTACGCGTTCGCGGCGATCGACAATGTGCCGTCCGGCGTGGAGAACCCGCGCCCTGACTGGGTCGTGGCGCGCCAGTTCGAGCCGGTCACGGCGGGCGTCAAGGAGCACGCCACGGCCTAGCCGCGACGCTACGCGGCATCATCGGGCTAATCGGCCCATGACCTACGCCGTCCTGTCCGACATCCACGGCAACCTCGAAGCGTTGCAGGCGGTGGAGGCGGCGCTGGACGCCCTGCCGGTCCGTATCGACGCGTACCTGCTTCTCGGCGACCTGGTCGGCTACAACGCCGACCCCGCAGCGTGTCTGGAACGCGGGCTGGCGATCGCCGACCACTGCGTCCGCGGCAACCACGACAAGGTGGTGGCCGGGATCGCCAGCGACCGCGACTTCAACGACGTGGCGCGGGCCGCGGCGCTCCACCACCGCCGGATGCTGTCGACGGCTGACCTGGAACGGATGCGCGACATTCCGCAGGGCCCGGTTCAGGTGGCTCCTGGAATCGTGCTGTGCCACGGCTCACCTCAGGACGAGGATCTGTATCTCTTCGACGCATACGACGCACGCGAGTCGTTCCAGACGCTGAGCGACAGCTTTCCCGAGTCCGATGTCTGTTTTTTTGGACATACACATGTTGCCGTCGTCGTACAACAACAGCGGCCGAAACGGGCCGGGCGTGCGGTCAGGACGTCCGTTCGCGGCGTGGCGCTTGCTTCCGGAGACTCTCTGCCACTGAACGCCGCCAGCCGCTACCTGATCAATCCCGGCTCCGTGGGACAGCCCCGCGACGGCAACCCGGACGCCGCGTTCGGCGTGTTCGACGCTGAACGGAAGCGCTACACGCAGTACCGCGTGCCGTATCCGGTGGAGGTGGCGCAGCGCAAGATCCGGGCGCTCGGCCTGCCCGAACGGCTCGCCGACCGGCTGGCGGTCGGCCGCTGAGCCGCCTCAGCGCCAGCGGAAGTCAGCCCGCAACTTCGGAGCTTTCCCTTGCGCGGCGCAGCTCGGAGGCCCCATTCGCTCTGGAAACCCCGGAGTCGGCGAACAGACTGCGGAGCTCTTGCCGGAGGGGCGCGCTCACCGGGCGTGCCGGGGGACGCGGCGGGCCGGCTGCCAGGCCGACCTCCTCCATGGCCGCCTTGATGAACGGCCCTTCCCCTTCGGTCTCCTCGCACACTTTGTGCGTCCACTCGTCCCAGCGCCAACTGAAGCGGGCAAGCTCCGCGACCGCCGCGTCGTAGTCCTTGCGCTCCAGGAGCTCCCAGAGCGACAGCGGATACTCGGGCCAGAAGTTGCTCTGATGGGTGATGAAGCCGACGGCACCGAGCAGGTGCGCCCACACCGCCATGCCCAGGTTGTCGATGATCGCCAGGCGGTCGGCGAACCGGTGCAGCCCGGCGGTGTACTCGCCCATGGACGACGATGACCACTTGAGCGCGACGACGCCGGGCAGCCGCGCCAGGCGATCGACCGTGTCGACGTTCATGTTCGGCGTCGTCCACCAGTTGTTGTAGATCATGATCGGCAGCTCGGTTTCCTCGCTGACCGCTTCGAACAGGTCGAAGATGTCCTGCGCCGGCGGCGGGTAATACGAGGGGGCCGAGAGCTGTCCGAGACTGGCGCCGACCCGGTGGGCGTAATGCGCCAGCTCGATGATCTCCCGCGTGCCGTCGAACTGAATGCTGGCGGCGACGGGGATACGGCCGGCAGCCGCCTCGACGCTGGCGCGGATGACCTCCTTGCGCTCCTCCATGCTCAGCATCGGGAACTCGCCGCCCGCCGCGGCGACCAGCAACACCCCCTGCCCGGTCGCCATCCCGCGGTCGAGCATGAACTCGACGTTGTCCCGCAGCGCATCGAGGTCGAGGTCGAAACGAGGCGTGAACGGCGTCGCCACCGACACCATGGGGCCGCGGAACAGGTCCTTGGCCTCGCGAACGTCAATCATGGATCCATCGTAGCGGAGTCCGACAAGAAACGCAGCAACCGGCCGCGTGTTTCATCATCGCAGAACGACGCCGCCACCGCCGCTTGCGTGCAGGCCAGCAGCTCCGCTCCGGAGAAGCCCAGTGCCGACGCGATCGCATACTCGCGCCCGATCGTGGTGCCGGCCTTCAACGGGTCGTCGGTGCAGATGGTCACCGGGGCCCCCCGCTCCATGAAGCGGCGAATCGGGTGATCCTCATAGCGCTCCACGGCTCCAAGTACCACGTTGCACGAAAGTGGACATTCGATGGTGACGCCCCGTTCGGCGATGCGGTCGAGCAGGCGAGGGTCGGAGCCGGCGCCCACGGCATGGCCGACTCGCGTCAGGCCCGGGACTTCAATCGCCTCGGCCAGGTGCAGCGCCCCGAACTCGCCCGCGTGTGCGGTGATGCCCACTCCGGCATCGCGCGCACGTTGCGCCCAGCCATACACCACGGACCAGTCCTCAGGCCGATCGTACGTGGCAGGCAGGATGTTGATCCCGGCCAGACCGTGCCGGACACCCGCGATGCAGCGCGGCAGCAGGGTTGCCGCCCACTCTTCGGTCGTCCTGGCGGCGACCAGGGGCACCGCATGCAGGTTCGGGAACCGTTCCCGCACCTCCCCCACCGCCTCGCCGAAGAGATCCAGGAAGTCCTTGCGCAGGATGGTCGATGCTCCGAACAGAACCTCCACCAGGACCGCCCCGTCCGTGGCGGCCTCGACCAGGATGTGCGCGATCCGAGCCTTGAAGTTGCCCGGCGGCCGGTCCAGCTCGTCGACCGTGGCGCGGGGAAGCGGCAGATCGGGTCCCCATGTCTCCAGCCGCGGCATGCCCGGGGGCAGGCTGCGCATCAGCTCGCGGGCATGCGCACGCCAGTCGGTCGCCCGGCGCCCGGATCGCTCCGCGGTGACCTGCTCCAGGCGCGGTCCCGCTTCCGAGTGCACGTGGATGTCGGCCTTCGGCAGAGCGGCCGCCGCCCGCCCGATTTCGATGTCGGCGAGCGGCTCGATCAACGGTCGCTCGTCAGACCCGGGACCGCTTCCGCGCCGGCCTTCACCTGGATCGACGAGCCTTCGAAGTCGTCGCCGACCGGTTCGTGCCGGCCGCCCAGACAGCGCGCCAGGAACGCCTCCGCCACCGCCATGAAGGACAGGTTGTTCTCCGGCCGCGCGAAGCCGTGTCCCTCGTCGGGGTACAGCAGGTACGTGACGGGTATCCCGCGCTCGGTCATGGCGGCAACGATCTGGTCGGACTCGGCCTGCTTGACCCGAGGATCGTTGGCTCCCTGCCCGATCAGCAGCGGCCGGACGATCCGGTCGACCCGCGACAGGGGCGAGCGTTCGGCCAGGAACCGCCGCCCCTCCGGGGTGGAATTGTCGCCGACCCTGGTGCGCAGCATTCCCAGCATCGGTTTCCAATACGGTGGAACGGAGTCGATCAGAGTGTTCAGATTGGACGGCCCGACCAGGTCGACCCCGCAGGCGAACACCTCCGGCGTGAAGGTGAGTCCCACCAGGGTCGCGTACCCGCCGTAGCTGCCGCCCATGATCGCGATGCGGTCCCGGTCGGCGATCCCCTGCTCCACCGCCCACTCGACCACGTCGATCAGGTCGTCGTGCATCCTGCCCGCCCACTCGCCGTTGGCGGCGTTCACGAACGCCTTGCCGAACCCCATGGAGCCGCGATAGTTCACGCTGATCACGGCGTACCCGCGGTTGGTCATGAGCTGGTGCACGGGATCGTAGCCCCAACTGTCCCGGGACCATGGGCCGCCGTGGACCCAGAGAACCGTCGGCAGCGGCTCGGTCGGACGGTCCGCGCCGTCCTGCGCCGAGCCAACGGGAAGGCTGTAGTAGGACACGACGTCGAGCTGATCCCGCGATCGGACGACCGTGGGGTGCATGGATGCCAGAGCCGTCTTCTCCAGTTCCGGGCGGTTGGAGAACAGGTACTCCAGGCCGCCCGACGCCCGGTCGTACCGATAGTACGCCTCGGGCCCGTCGGCACGGTCGTAGGCGACGATCCAGGTCCGATCGTCGAGCGATCGGGAAATCGTATGGAACTCACCCCGGTCGCCGGCCGCGAGCCGCTCGAAGTCGGCCGCGACCGATTCGTCCAGGACCGTCCATGCAACGCGCTCATGCTCGAACGCGACCGCCTGCGGCCGGTGGGTAGCAGGATGACTGATGGTCTGGGAGGCGTCGGCGTTCTCGTTCGATGCCAGCGTCTCCACGGCGCCGGTCTCCGTATCCAGGGCGACCAGCGCCGCCGTATCCCGGCCGCGGCTGTCGCGCAGGTACAGGAATCTGCCGGTCGCATCGAAATGGAGCGGACCGGTGGTCACGTCGTCCTCGGGGCCGATCACCATGAACGGCTCCCACACCCCGGACCCGGATCGAGACAGGATCTGCACGCCCCCATCCGGTGGAATCACGGTGGCGAGCCGAGGATCGAAGGCGTGGTCGGTCACGAATCCGTTGGCTCCGAAGTCATTCTCGACGATGAGCTCCGACTCTCCTGTCACGATGTCGACGCGATAGAGATCGTGATACTGCGGATCCCGCCGATTGATCGCGATCAGCACCTCCTGCGGAAACCGGTCTGAAAAGCCCTGAGGGATTGCCTGAACGCCATCGTACGGAGTGAGGTCCCGGGTGTGCCCGGTATCGATCTCGACGGCGTAGCCGTGCCAGTTCTCGTCGCCGTCCCGGTCCTGACCGTAGAGGAGGTAACCCGGTTGGTAACGTGCGCCGTGGAAAGGCGCGGTATCCCAGCGGGTGCGAATCCCGTCCGGCAACTGTCGCTCCAGCCGGAAGCATTCGGAGCGGTGCAAGGAGGTAACGAATTGGACTGAAGCACTCCGATGACGAAGGATCGCCTCTGGGCGATTCAGCGAGCACGCAGGCCGCAACGCGAGTGAACGCTGAGCAGGCCTCGAAACGGGTAACGCGGAAGCCGACCCGCCGTTATTACGGGGAAGGCTGACAGCGGTCGGGAAGCGAGCGACGCGGGCACCGACCGGTTCCGCCGGGGTATTGGCGGCGGCATGCGTGAAGAGGGAGACAGTAGCAACACGGGAAGCCCCGTCGGTGGCGCGCACGCGCCAACCGGGAATCCGCGAGGATCAGCCTGGGCCGACGGGGTGACGGAGAGGCTCGGAGTACCGGAGATGCCGGGTAACGCCAGCGGAGGGAAGGGGCCTCAGTTCGAGAGGGCGCACCAAGGAGACAGGGACATGGAGACTGGCGGAAGCCTAACAGCTCCGGAGAGCGTTCGGAAACTCCAGACGGCGCTACATGCGAAAGCGAAGGAATCCCCAAGCTTTCGATTCTACTCACTGAGTGACAAGGTGTGGCGAGCCGACATTCTGCAAGCCGCCTGGCATGCGGTGCGCCGCAACGGCGGGGCAGCCGGGATGGATGGCCAGACGGTGCAGCGCATCGAGGAGCAAGGGGTGAACCGATGGCTTGGGGAACTGGCGCGGGACTTGAAGGAAGGCACCTATCGACCGGGCGCGGTACGGCAGGTGCTGATCCCCAAGAAGCAGGCAGGGAAGTACCGACCGTTGGGCATACCGTGCATACGGGATCGGGTCGCGCAGACGGCGGCACTGATGGTGCTGACGCCGATCTTCGAGGCGGACCTGCAACCGGAGCAGTACGCCTACCGGGAGGGGTGCAGCGCGCAGGACGCGGTCCGGCGCGTGCACCGGCTGCTGAACAGGGGCCACCAAGAGGTGGTCGACGCGGATCTATCCAACTACTTCGGCGAGATTCCGCACGCTGAGTTGATGCGCAGCATAGCACGGCGCGTGAGCGACGGGCGCATGCTGGGTTGGATCAAGGCGTGGCTGGAAATGTCGGTGGAAGAGGACGACGGGGAAGGCGGCACGCGCCGCACGAACCGAGCGCGACGGGAGAGGAAGGGGACGCCGCAGGGCGCGCCGATCTCGCCGCTGTTCAGCAACGTATACATGCGACGCTTCGTAATGTGAGATGACCGAACGCGACCACCGGACCCTGAGCCTGAGTGCTCAGTGCCGGCTGCTGGCTCTGAACCGCTCGACGCAGTACTACCAGCCGAGCGGACCCAGCGCCGAGACGCTGGGGCTGATGCGGCGCATCGACGAGCTGTATCTGAGCTACCCGTTCTACGGCAGCCGCCAGATGGCGCGCCACCTGGGGCGCGAGGGAGTGACGGTTGGTCGGCACCGGGTGCGGCGGCTGATGCGGCTGCTGGGCCTGGAGGCGATCTACCGCAAGCCGCGGACCACCGTGGCGAACCCCGAGCACCGCGTCTATCCGTATCTGCTGCGAGGTGTTGCGATCGAGCGGGCGAACCACGCGTGGTGCGCCGACATCGAGCGCCACGAGGCGTTCTTGAACCATGCGGTGGTGGGAGGCCACCGCCACCGGCTCGTCGCAGCGAGCCGGCTGAAGCTGAGGGCAGCCTGAGCCGGGGGACACCGGGGAAGGCGGAAGCAGCCCTGACAACGACGGGACGCGCCAGCACTGTCAGATGGTGCGGGTCCGGCAAGCGAGACGGAAAGGTGTACGTAAGGAACCAGCGTCCGAAAGCCCCTCAAGCGAAAACCACCAGCTCGAACCTGACGGATCGGGGCTGGGTAGCAGCGCGCATCCGACCGGCCCGACCGGTTGGAGAACTCCTTGGCCGGGTGATGTCGCCGGCCGGGAGGCCACGGTGAAAGACTGCGGCGTAGCCATGGCGAGGTTGCAGGGGCATAGCTGGGCACCGACCCCGTCGAATGGTTCGAGGGCGAACGTGGGAACCATTTCGTCGGTCCCTGCTATTATGGCGGGGAAGACCTGTCGCCGGTCGATGCCGGCGAAGTGGGGCGGAGGACCCGTAGTAGTCCGAGCACGGGAAAGCCGTGTACATGGCGAAGGGGTCCAGTGTGCTCGCAGCGCCGAAGCATGGCGAGGAGGTCGCTGGTGAATACCGGCGCTCCGTGGCCCAGCCCGATCGAGGCCGAGTCGCGGGTACTCGCGATGCAGACGAAGCTGCACCAATGGGCGATGGCCGACAACGGCCGTCGTTTTGATGATCTGTACAACCTCGTTTACGATCCGGCGTTTCTCGTAACCGCGTGGCGTCGGGTGCGAGGGAACAAGGGGGCACGAACCGCCGGGGTCGATGGGGTAGTACCGCGGTCCATCGGGTCCGGCACGAAGGCGCTACTGGTTGGCCTGCGAGAGACACTCAAGGCCCGCCTGTTCGTGCCGCAGCGAGTGCGGGAGAAGACTATCCCGAAGGCGAGCAACAAAGTTCGCGCACTGGGTATCCCGACAACCGCAGACCGGGTCGTGCAAGCCTCCCTGAAGCTGGTACTCGAGCCCATCTTCGAGGCGGACTTCAAGCCGTGTTCGTACGGTTTCCGTCCGAAGCGACGGGCTCAGGACGCGATCGCCGAGATCCACTACCTCACCTCACCCAACCGAAACTACCACTGGGTGTTCGAGGCAGACATCAAGGCGTGTTTCGATGAGATCGACCACACGGCCCTGATGGACCGGGTGCGAAATCGAGTCGGGGACAAGCGAATCCTGAGCTTGGTCAAGGCTTTTCTCAAGGCAGGCGTCCTCTGCGAGGACCAGACGAGCCGCGAGACGATTACCGGCACTCCTCAAGGTGGAATCCTCTCCCCGCTGCTCGCCAACATCGCCTTGTCCGTCTTGGACGAGCACTTCACCCGGAAATGGGAATCCCTCGGCCCGGAATGGACCCGCGCCAAGCGCCGCCGAGCCGGAGAACCGATGACGAAGCTCGTGCGCTATGCGGACGATTTCGTGGTTCTGGTCCATGGGACCCGGAGGGATGCCGAAGCGCTCTGGGCGGAGGTGGCGGCAGTGCTCGCTCCGATAGGTCTTCGCCTGTCGGACGAGAAAACGAGAGTTTGCCATGTAGATGAGGGGTTTGACTTCCTCGGTTGGCGCATCCAGCGCCGTAACCGTAGGGGGCAACACGGCAGGAAAGCGACCTACACCTACCCGTCGAAGAAGGCGATAGCCTCGATCGTCGGGAAGGTCCGCAAGCTAACCCGCCGCGCAAGACATCGAACGCTTGCAGCCCTGCTGCGCCGGCTCAATCCGGTGCTGCGAGGCTGGTGCAATTACTTTCGGCACGGAGTGTCATCACGGGCCTTCCGCTACGTCGATCACTTCGCCTTCTGGCGGGTCGTCGGTTGGCTCCGCAAACGGCATCTCGGGCTGAACATGCACGCCTTGGTGAGACGCTTTCTCGCGGGGTGGCAAATCCGCGCGGACGACCTCGAGTTGTTTCGCCCCTACACGGTCGCCATCGAGCGGTATCGTTTCCGGGGCGCGCGGATTTCGACGCCCTGGTCAGGCATTCCAACGGCATGAGCATATGGAGAGCCGGATGCGGCGAGAGTCGCACGTCCGGTTCGGAGGGCGGGCCGGAGAAACCCATCGTTCGAAAGGCGAGAAGGCGCTCCGGTCCGACCCTACACCTACATCCCGGTGCAGGGCGGGTTCCTGTACCTGGTGGCGGTCATGGACTGGGCCACGCGGCGGGTGCTGGCGTGGCGGCTGAGCAACACCATGGACACCGAGTTCTGCCTGGAGGCGTTGAGCGAGGCGCTGGGGCGCTACGGTACGCCGGAGATCTTCAACACCGATCAGGGCAGCCAGTTCACCAGCATCGCGTTCACGGCAGCGTTGCAGGACGCCGGCATCCGGTGTTCGATGGACGGCCGCGGCCGGTGTCTGGACAACGCGTTCATCGAGCGGCTGTGGCGATCGCTGAAGTACGAGGCGGTGTACCTGCGCGAGCTGGCCGACGGCTTCGCGGCGCAGCGGGTCATAGATGATTGGATGGAGTACTACAACGAGGTCCGCCCGCACTCGACGCTGGGCGGCCGCACGCCGGGCGAAGCGTATCGAGACGGCGAACCAGAATTCGAAAAGGAGGTGGCATAGCCGACATGGACATCAGGTGGCGCCAGCGGGCTGAGCGGGTATCCGAGGACGGTGTGGTGCACGAGCCGTGGAATATATGCACATTATCCACAGGCTCGTTCACCCCCTCCCCCGCACCCCCACCCCCTTTTACCGCCGCCTGTTTCTCACGAAGGAGGGGTAGGTTGACAACCAACGGGTTACACCTTAGCCTACCCCTTGAGCTGTCCAACCGACCGGGACCACCTCAATGGGCTGGAAAGTGTTGGGCTACGCTCGACGCTTCGACGCAGAGATCGTGAATTACGCAGACGACTTCGTGGTCTGTGGCAAAGCCTCCGCGGAGACGATGAGAGGAGTTGTCGAGGACATGATGGAGCGCCTGCGGGTGCCGATCAACGCGGCGAAGACCCGTAGCATGCGGGTACCGGAGGAGCCGTTGGAGTTCCTTGGGTACCGCATTGGACGCACCTACCGCCCGACGACGGGGCGTGCGTATATCGGCACGCGCCCGAGTCGGAGCAGCGTAGTGAGCGTGTGCCGCAGGATCAGTGAGTTGACGCATCGGAGGTACGGACTCCTGGACTCGGCGGTGGTAGTGAAGCGCCTGAACCGAGTGCTGGAAGGATGGTCGAACTACTACCAACTGGGACAGGTCAGTCCGGCCTACAAGGCTGTGGACAAGCATGCGATCCGGCGGCTGCGCCGGTGGTTGTGCCGCAAGCACAAGGTACGGGCCGGGAAGTACGTGCGCTTCTCGGACGATCGGCTCTGGAACGACCATGGCCTTACCCGCCTTGCCCTGCGAACGGCACGCTTTCCGTGGGCGAAGGCATGATCTCGTCCGAGAGCCCGGTGCTGGAAATTGGCACGCCGGGTTCGATGAGCGGGGAGAGGAAACGTGGCTATGGTGGAGACTGAGGCACCGGCACCTGCGAAAGCTGCCGGCAACAGCTACTCCCTCCACCTACGGCAGGGCGCGCCTCTCCTCGACTCTACTCCAGAAGTAGTGCCTGATGCCTCTGTCCCGATCGCGGGTGACCGGCTTCGCATCTTCGATCGCGTCCACGGGAGCAATCCAGACGTTGAGCACGCCGTCCACGGGCGCCAGCCAGGCGACCCGCGTGCCGTCGTGGCTCAGCGTTACCGCAGTGCGTTCAGGATTTCCGAACAGCCTCTTTCTGGGGATCAACTCCGCGCCCTGGTGCTTCATTCTTGATGCTCCCGTGATTCAGGGTTCAAGGCGGCCCAGTTGCTGCCGCCGGATGCCACTCATTCGATCGTGACAAGATGGTGGCGCTTGAGAGCGCGAACGATCTGCCGCGTCTCGTTTCCCGTCAGCGGTGTCCGCCTCCGGATCTTCGCTTGCAGAGTCTGGACGTTGATGCCCGCCTCCCGAGACAGCGCAGACAGGTTGAGAATCGTCGCTAGATCCGCCAACCGCTCTACGGTCAATACCACATCGGTCTCGAAATAATCGAGAACTGATTCATCAGCATCGAATCGCTGTTCCAGATTCTCGCTATTGGTTGCGTTCATACAGGTCCCTCTCCTCCATGCGAGACCGCCGAACACTGATCAGTCGCACCTTGCCGGCGCGTTCCGTGAAGACGGCGGTGTAGTGACGGTCCTCTCGATCCTCCCGACCGCAAGAAGCCGCGGTTCACTCTCCGATCTTGCCGGCAAGATCAGAAGTCCGGCGTCTTGCCACAGATGCTGAGCCGATTCGAAGTCAACGCCGTGCTTGGCCGCGTTCGTGCATGACTTCGCCGCATCGTACTCGAACTCCACGACCTTCCACACATTCGCATCAAATTTTTGCAGGTCAAGGCTCGGCTTCTCAGTGCCGCACGGTGCGGCTGGTTCGCCACCGATGCAAGGTGCTATGGTCTCCCATGGAAGAGCAAGGGATCCGCATACGGCAGGCGGTCGACTCGGACGCCCGCGGGATCGCTCAGGTCCATATCGATAGCTGGCGGTCCACCTACACCGGCATCGTACCCGCTGAGCACTTGGCCGGCCTGGACTACGAGGAAAGGGAAGAGCGCTGGCATCGCATCCTTGCGGACGAGCGGCAGACCGCCTTCGTCGCCGAGGATCGGAACGGGCGGATCATCGGGTTCGTTTCCGGGGGACCGGAGCGCAGCGGCGCTCCCCCGGCGAGCGGGACCGCATCGTGTACGGACGATCCGCAGATCGCCTCCGAGGGATCGGAAGAGGCCACTCCCGAGTACTCGGCCGAGCTCTACGCGATCTACCTCTTCGAGTCCGGTCAGCGGCAAGGTGTGGGACGGCGGCTGGTGGCGGCGCTCTGCTCGTGGTTCCTCTCCCGGGGGTGGCGCTCGATGCTGACCTGGGTGCTCACGGACAATCCGTCCCGGAACTTCTACGAGGCGCTGGGCGGTGCCGAGGTCCGAGTGGAGACGATCACGATCGGCGGCACGGAGCTGACCGAGGTGGCCTATGGCTGGAGCGACATTGCGCCGCTGACGGCCGGCCCCTGACGCGCCCGACTGGTCAGCCCGACTCCGGCTCGACTCCCAGCGACTCCAGGACTACCTGCAGCGCCCGTTCCGCGTCGATCCCGTAGCCGACGTTCGCGTTTGCCGGGTCGCCCCGCAGGCCGCGGCGCTGGTCGACGACGGTCATGCCGCGGGTGAGCGTCCCGTCGACCTCGACGCTGACCGCGCGCGGCGCGGTCTCGATCAGCTCCGGGTGCGTAACCGCCAGCACCGCGCAGGGATCGTGCAGCGCCGCTTCCCGGAAGCCGGTCAGTGCAGCGATGCGTCCGTGCAGGTCGTCGAACACCTGCGCGGCGAAGCCGGCCACCGGCGTCTCCGCTCCACGCAGCCGCTCCGCCACCGCGTCGGTCGTCATGACCTGGTGAGTGAGGTTGAGCCCGCACATGGTGATGTCCGCGCCGGAGCGGAACACCCGCTCGGCCGCTTCCGGGTCGGCGTACACGTTGAACTCCGCGACCCGCGTCACGTTGCCGACGTCGGTGCTGCCGCCCATGAGCGCGATGCCGGCGATCCGCTTTACCCACTCTGGGTCGCGCTCGATCGCCAGCGCCACGTTGGTCAGCGGTCCCAGGGCGACGACCCACACGTCGGGGGCGGCGGCGTCCAGCAGGAACCCGACCCCGTCGTCACCGGCCACCACCCTTTCGTGCTCCATGCGGGGCACGTCGCCCAGGCCGGACTCGCCGTGGACGTGCGGGGCGTGCTGCGGCTCGCCCACCAGCGGCCGCGCCGCGCCCGCGTGCACGGGCGTATCGACGCCGAGCAGCGCCGTGAGCAGCAGCGCGTTGGCGGTCGTGGCCGCGAGCGGCACGTTGCCGCTCACGGTCGTGATGCCGTCCACCTGCGCGTGCCGGTGCGCGAGCATCAGGGCGATCGCGTCGTCGTGCCCGGGATCGCAGTCGATGATCATGCGTTTCATGGCTTTCCCTCTGTGCCGGCCGCTTCAGTCGACGATCGCCGCGCGGATGGCGTTCTCGAAGTCCTGGACCACACCCTGGCTGCCCTGCTGCACCATCAGCACCGCCGTGATCTCCAGCTCCGGGTCGGTCCAGGTCGTCGTGCCGAACGCCCCGCCCCAGCCGAAGGCCCCTCGGCCGCGGCCGCTCTTCGCGGCGGCCGGGTCCAAGAGGACCGCCACGGCGTAGCCGAACCCCCAGCCCGACTGTTTGCCGTTCTGCCCGAAGAGCTCACCGACTTGGTTGCGTGCCATGGCCGCGACGGACCGCGGGCTGAGGATCCGATTCCCGAACAGGGTCCCGCCGTTGGCCAGCATCTGCTCGAAGAGCAGGTAGTCCGCGGCGGTGCTGGCCAGCCCGCCGGAAGCCGAGACGTAGCGGGTCGGCTGATCCCAGCCCTTCGCCTTGGCATCGAGGCCGTGAATGACCACCCGCCTGGTTTCCTTCTCCGGCGGGACGCTGAAGTGCGTGTCGGTCATGCCGAGCGGCTCCAGGATCCTGGTGCGGACGAACTCGTCGTAGGGCTGCCCGGACACGACCTCGATGACGCGCGCGACCACGTCGTGGCCCACGCGCGCGCTGTAGGCCCATCTCGTGCCCGGTTGAAAATCCAGAGGCATGCCGGCGTAGAGCGGCACGCGGCTCGCCAGGGTTGCCTCCGGGCCCTGTTCCGGCAGCACGGCGACCGCCGAGCCCAGGCCCTCGCTTGCCAGCCCGGAAGTGTGCGTCAGCAGGTGGTGGATGGTGATCGCCCGCTCCGCCGGCACCAGACGATACTCGGGGACCTTGCCCTTCGCCACGTACCGGGGGCTGACGTCCCGGTCGGCAGGCTCCGCGAGCACGGCGACCTGCATGTCCCCGAACTCCGGGAGGTAGGCGGCGACCTCGTCGGTGGGACGCAGGAGCCCCTCCTCGATCAGGATCATTGCCGCCACGCCGAGCACGGGCTTGGACGAGGAAGCCATGCGAAAGATCGCATCTTCCTGCATGGCACGGCCGCGCTCGACGTCCATCAAGCCGTACGCCTTGACGTGGACGACCTTGCCGCGCCGGGCCACCGCCGTGACCGCACCCTGCAGCTTGCCGGCGTCGACGTGGCGCTGAACCGCGGCGTCGATCTCGAGCAGGCGCTCGCTCGACATCCCCACCTCCTCCGGGAATGCCGTCGGAAGCTCCTCGGCGGGAAGCACCGCCGCGGCGATAGTCGCCATCGCCACAAGGAGACGGTTTCTCGGGAACCTTCCGATCCCGATCATCCGCTGAGCTCCTGTCCTGATCATGTTCCGGCTGCCGGCGGGAGAGTATCATCACCGCCGTGACGGTCGAACCGCTCGGTCGCCTGATCGACGAGTGCTCGCTGCCCGGCGAACGCCGGGCGGACGACGTGTTCCCGGCCCATCCGAACGGGCTGCAGGCCAGCAGGCGTACGTGGCTGCTGCTGTACGCCACCCGCGGCTGGCGCGCCGTCGACGACGACCGGTCGATCGTCTACCAGCTCCGCCGCGGCGCGCCGGACGGCGAGCTGGTCACCGAAGGCGTGCTGGCGGCCTCGGCCGACGACTGGGACGCCACCGGCGACGGTACCCCGTGCGTTCGCCAGCACGGCCACCCGGTGCTGTTCGGGATGCCGAGGGGAGCCCGTCTCGCCGGACAGGAGCCCGCCCACGCGGGCCTGTTCGTGGCCAAGTGGCGGATCAAGGCGATGGGGCGCCTCGATCCGGCCACCGGCACGGTGTCCCGCGATCACGATCTGTGGGAGCGGACACAAGGCGTCCAGTGCGTGCAGTTCCGCCTGAACGCTCGCGAGGACGGCATCGAGATCGTGCAGCCGGCCGCCGAGCTGCGCCAGGAGGGCTGGGAACAAGGGGCCCGGTTCTGCGCGGCGGACGTCCGCTGGATGAACCAGACCTTCACGCAGGCGGTCCCGTACGCGGAGGACGGCGCCGCCGACGGCAGCCAGTGGGTGGACGGCACCCAATGGGTGGACGTCAACCACTTCGACGGCGGCCGGGTCGCGGCGCTGCGCTACCGGTTCGATGCCGCCGCGGGCGTCTACCGCTGGACGGACACCGGTCCACTGGTCGCCGGTCCCGGCCCCTGGCGCCACTCGGAAGCCTCCATCGCGCGTTCCGACGACGGCTGGCTCATCGCCAGCACCGCGGATCGGGACGGGGACCACGCCACCGGCTGGGTCCGTACCGCCGACCCGTTCGGCGACGTCAGTGACCTGACGCTGGCCGCCGATCCGCCCACCAGTAGCCCGCGCACCCTCTACCGCTGTCCCGACGGCGTCCTCAGGCTCCTCAGCGGCGACCCTCACGCCTCACCCTACGGCTTGGGCCGCAACCCGCTGTACCTCTGGGACGTCGACCCGCGCACTCTGCGTACCTCCCGAAGGCGTGAGATCTTCGACTGCGTGGCCAGCGGCACGCTGCCGCGAGAGACCGACCCGGTGGCCGACATGGGCAAGCTCCTCCCGCACGCCGGCGGCCGCGCGCAGTGGGTGGTATGGCGCGTGCGCACCCGCAACGTCCATCACACCTACGCCGATCCCACCGAGGGGGCCAGGGTGGCGAGCGCCTACGGTTTCCCGCCGCTCCGCGACGAATGGAAGGAGCCGCAGGGCATCTACTACGGCCGGATCATGTACGACGGCGACCTGCCGGGCCTCTGGCGGCTGTAGGGAGCAGCGGGCATGCGGCTGGTGCACGAGGACTTCCACTGGAAGCGGCTGATCCTCGAACCCGCAGGAGCCGTTTCGGACGGTCCGCTCACAGCGCGCGTCACGGTGATTCAGCCCCAGGGCTACCGCCAGGAGCTGACCGTGGACGCCGATCGGATCCAGGTCCGCGACGGTGCGGTAGAGCTCGCCATCCTCTATCCCATGGTCGACGACGGCCGCTACGACCCGTCGCACGGAACCTGGAACGGCGCGTGGGAGATGGGCGCCTACCGCTTCGCCGCCGAAGTCGCGGCCGGCGGACGCACCGTTGCCGCCGACGCCCTGGAGATCGATCCGAGCGGCTTCTTCCCGTCGGATCACCGCTACGTGATCGCCGTCGACGCCGCCCCGCAGATCATCGAGTGCGCCCCGCGGCAGGCGCTCTACACGGACGAGCCGGAGGCGCGCTTCACCGCCCGCATCCGCCGCCACCGCGTGAACCGCTGCCACGTGAGCGTGGACGTCACCGCACGCGAGGGCTCCGAGCCGCTGGCCGGGCCCTGGCGGCTCAGCCTCACCCACGGCGGCCTGGATCAGGCGTTCCCGATCGACGGGTGGCCCGACGGAGAGTACTGGATCCGCCTGCGCGTCCTGGTCGGCGACAGTCCGGCGGGACCGTTCTGCGTGCGCAAGTTCTGGAAGCAGGCCCCCCTGCCCGACCGGCGGCCGGCGGTGCTGGATCTGGCAGGCCACCCGGAGGTGCTGGTCGACGGCTGGTGCTTCGACGAGGTGCGCGGGGTGCGGTTCGTCCCCGACCCGTTCGAGCGCCCGGCAGGGCCGGTGGTGGACGGCTCCGCCCCGCACGAGGAGGAGGGACTGCAGTTCACGTCCCTGGGCTGGAATGAGGCAACAGGCCGCTGGGAGGCTGAATACCAGAACTTCCTGGTGGCCGGCGACCGATTGGATGACCACGAGACCCGCGCCGGGCTGCGCATGCTGGCGGTGAGCGGCGACGGCCGCACCTGGACACGCCCGGCGCTCGGCGCGGTGGCATACGGCGGCAGCAGCGCCAACAACATCCTGAGCGACGAGCGCGGTCCCCGCACACCGCGCGACCGGGAGCTGGAGCACGACATCGAGCACGCCACGTTCCGGTACTACGACGAGCGCCGCGACGGCCCCGTCGACCTGGACGGCGTATTCATCGCCTCCGGCAAGGGCCGGTTCCCGTTCGCCTGCAAGAGCCTGAGGATCGGCAATTCGGCCGCCACGCTGTCCGCGGCCGAACGCAACAAGGCACCCGGTCTGCGCCAGGACGGCCTGGGCGTCCTGGACGATCCGGCGGCTCCGAAGGACGGCAGCTTCCGCCCGCGTCCGGGCGAGTTCTGGCCGTTCGAGAAGCGCGGCGACGAGTACCTGATCCTGAGCCGCGAACCGGTCCTGTACCTGGGTATCGGCATGGACCTCATGCACACCACCGAGTCGATGCGCTGCCACGTCGAGCGCGTGGGCGCCCGGCCCCGGCTGCTCTGGTATTTCCGGCCGGGGTCGCCGGCCTACCCTCCGCACGGAGCGGAGTGCGACAACATGCACATGTGCCTGCGCTGCCTGGGGGTGATGTGGACGGACGACGGTCTGACCTACCACCGGCGCTTCGCACTGGGGCCGGACGCGTTCGACCGCACCGGCACGCAGTTCTACGCGATGGGCCTGCTGCAGCGTTTCGGCACCTCGGGCGACGCCGGCGGCAGGCCGGTGCTGGACAAGCTCGACGGCAAGATCAACCAGGCGTTCATCGACCGCACCTTGTACCTGGGCTCCGCCCTGCTGCACCACGGAATCGAGCAGACCCAGGACCCGGAGCTGATATGGACACGCGACCTGCTGCACTTCCACCGCTTCCGGGACGGTCGCCGGCCGCTGGTCGAGCGCGGGCCGGGCGGTTCGTTCGACTGCGGGATGCTGCGCGACCGCTACCGCTACGTGGAGCGCGACGGCGAGTGGCTGTACGCCTACGTGGGCGTCAACACCCGCCACAACGGCTACGGCATCATGGCCGGCGACTTCCGGGACGCCGCCGACCTGCGCGACCGCCGGCCCAGCCACGCGCTGGCGTCGTACTTCTCGACCTGGGAGGGCCACCTGGCCGACGGCCGGGCGACCCGCTACCTGCCGGCCCTGGCGCGCGGCCGGGCGTATCGCGTCGCCCACGCCGAGCCCGACGACGTCGAGGGCACCCTCACCACCGGCCTGCTCCGCGTCGGCCAGCCGGACCTGCGCATCAACGCCACCACGGAGCGGGAAGGCTCAATCGTGGTGCGCGTCGAGGACGAGAAAGGCAAGCCGCTGGGCAATCCCGCCCGGTTCGAGGGCGACGCGGTCGACGCCGCGGTCGTGCCGCTCGACGGTCTGCGGGGTCGGCCGGTGCGCGTCCATTTCGAGCTGGTGCGCGCCCGCCTCTACGCCTTTCTGGTGTAGTACCCGCGGTTCGACCGCGACTTCCGCCAGGAATTGGACAGCCTGCTGATCCTGGAC
This sequence comes from Spirochaetia bacterium, assembly GCA_965208175.1. Classification (GTDB taxonomy): domain Bacteria; phylum Spirochaetota; class Spirochaetia; order SZUA-6; family Bin103; genus CATQHW01. Next base: position 2,239,079 of record CBDBOG010000004.1, read on the forward strand.
ATGGCCATCCACCACTTCGATCAGGCGCGCTGCATGACCGGCGCCGACGCCTTGGCCGTCATCTGCCACGAGTTCAATCCCGCGTGGCCGTGGGACCGGCACGGCGCAGGCACCTCCGCGATCTTGGAGATGACCGGCGGCTGGTGTTCACCTACTACCGCGGCTGCAGGTGCGCCAGCGGCCACATCACCGAGTGGCCGGCCGTCTGGCGGGTCATCGGCGAGCGCGGCACGCTCACCTGGGACGGCGAGAACGCGGTGATCGGCTTGAAGGACGCCGAAACTCGGGGAAGTGGTTGCTACGTACACCGGCAACACCGGCCACCCCGGATGCCTGGACGAGGTGTTCACGGCACGGGCCGCCGACTGCGAGTCCGACACCAGCTACTCCGACAGCGTCAGAAGCCTGGCGATGTGCCACGCCGTCATCGCCAGCGCCCCGCCGCGCCGCGCGGATCGACATCGACGACCCGCTCGCCTGACGCTTTGAGAGACGAGTGGCAGATTGCACGGTAGGGCGCTGTTGCTACACCATCCCCACCTACTCTTGACCTGTGTCGCCGTTCTTCGGACTCAGTCTGGGAAGTCGAATAGGTCACGACCATATTCGATTGAGCAGGGACATGCGCGCGAACGCCGATTGCACAACTGGTAGCGCGTCAGTTTGGTTCTCGGCGGGTCTTCGGGCTACGGCGGAACCATGCGGCGCTTGAGTGCGTCGAGCGTGTCGACTCTCTGACATTCTACTGGATCCTCTGGCGCCCATCCTGATCGTCAGGTTGTTGCGCTCGACGTGTGACGTGTTCGCCTCGCGCTTGTTCGGCGCGCTCGGCGCGCTGTGTGCACTTGCCAACCCCTCACAGTTTGTCAAGGATCAGTGGTGTCCGTGTGCTCGGCCCATGTCGGGCCGAGCGCGGAGTACATCAGCCGGCTGACGGGCGGGAAGTAGCTACCTCGACCGCAGCGAATACGCGAGAGCCTGCTTTCTGATCACGCGGACACCAAACGGCCCGGCACCTCTCTGCCGGGCGGGAGGGTGCGCGCGTGAGGAAGTGCCTGTTGCTCTGCGTGGGCTTGGCAGTATGCGGCTCCACTGTCGCTGATCGGGATACCTCCAATGTCCTCGTCTCGGGACTTGCCGATGCCGCCATGGCAGGCGACGCTTTGGCCCAATACGTGGGCGCGAGGTACCTGCTCAACCTCGCCAAGGATAGTCCCGAGCACGCGGATTCGGCCGTGAGCTTGCTTCGAGATGCGGCCGACCAAGGGCTGGCGGTTGCCCAAGGAATGCTCGGTTCGCTACATGACGACGGATTCGGCCCGATCAAGAAAAACTCCGCGGAGGCGGATCGCTGGCTTCGGCTCGCCGCCGATCAGGGACTGGTAGAGACGCAAACCATGCTCGCCAGAAAGTACTCCGTCGGGATCGGGGTGCCCAAAGATGCCGCCGAAGCAGTCTACTGGTACCGTCGGGCTGCCGAGCAGGGAGAAGTCCAAGCGCAGATCATGCTCGCCGCTCACTACGACATGGGGGACGGAACCCCGAAAGACGTGGTGAGAGCTTACGCATGGATTTCCGTCGCGGCTGCGATCGACGCCGATGCTGAGGTGGGGGGCGAGCGCATCGCCGATGTACGGGACATCAAAGCGGATCACTTGGCGGCTGGGCAACTCGAGGAGGGAACGCGCTTGGCGCACGAGCTGTGGAGTCGGCTCAGAACACCTCGGCACCCCTTGATGATCCAGTCCCCATTCCCTACGGGCGACGCGCGCGAACTACGGATGAGGGTCTTGGCCGCCCTCGGCGTCGAGGCGGAGATGCCTCCTGAGCCAGCCGAGTTCAAGACGTGGGTGCGCCCGCCCGCGCGGGTGTTCCGTCGGCTCGTCACACCGCAGGAGGAGCGTTGACAGGAGAGCCGATCTCTTCGATACATTGCCCTTAAGCGGAGCGAGCCCGCCGAGCTGACATCTGGCACGCTCGCAATCTAAGCCGCTGTACGGAGACCAAGCATGATCCACAGCAGCCCGGATCGTTTCCGGTCGCACTGTTCTGCGTGCGTGCTCGGCCTCCTGTCAACGGGAGGTCGCGCATGGCGACCCACGAACGCGAGCTCGTCAGCTTTGACGGCGGCGAGACCTACCACTCCGCGCCAGAGTGGCTGGCGGAGATCATCCGCGAGCAGCGACGAGACGAGCAGTGCAGGCTGAAGCGCCCGCACGAGGAGCGCAGCCGCCTGCACTGGTCGGAGCTGGAGGACGGCCACACCGACTGACGCACTACCAAACTCGCTTCGCTACAGCAGATGCGATCCTCGAAAGACCAGGCTCACCGTTACACGGCACGGAGTTCACCGAGCAATTCGGAGCCGCAGGCGGCACGCGACTCTTACGATGTGAGAGGCGGGAGCAGTCTCACATTGAGGCGCACGCGGCGGCTTCATCGAGTCGTAACCTCAAACAAAGACTCGCCTCCGCCGAAAGCTGAAACGTCGGCCGCAGCGACAACGCAGATACGATGTCGGAGATGCTCTTCAACGTCAGATTCCTTCCTCCACCGAACACTTGGGAGACAAATCCCGGGCTCTTTCCGAGACGCTTCGCCAACTCGGCCTTCGTTACCCCGGCGTCTTCGAGTGCCTGGGTGAGTCGTTCCGTTATATTTAGAATCAGCTCCTCGCGGCGTACGAGAAGATCAGGCGGCTGGTCATACTCGTTCGAGCTGCGGGTGAAACTTTCAACCGAGGTGCCAAGCCTTCAAGGAACTCGTTCCGGCGCAAACTCGGGAGCGTCCGCGGCGGCGCATGCCATCACGTCAACGGCGAGTTCGTCTCGTTCGCGCCGGCCCGCGGCAACGAGTCGCTCCTGCGCTTGGCGCATTAGGGTATCCACAGGGCGGAGTGCCGCACCATCGTCCGAGGCAAAGCGATCGCGCCAACGAGTTGCATGCCACGGATTGTCGTCGCCCGTTGTGGCAAGGACGAGAAGGAACTCTGTCTCCGGGACGGCTTCGGGAAATTGCATCCTCAGGTCTCGCCAGTGATCGGGGCCGGCGGACTCTTGCCAATACCGACAAGCGTTCCATGCCCAAGCGTGCGGGGGACACTCCGGCGTCTCCTTCGGCATCAGCAATTGCGAATAAAAGCCGGCCAACGGGTCGCCTTTCAGAGTCTCCTGCATGATCAGATCCGTCGGAGCGACGATCCCCCGTACCTTGGCGATCCGGGCGCGGCTGAATTCACCTGCGAGGCGGCCACGCCGGAAGAGCTCGTGTAGACCGTCGGTTAGAGGCGTTGTCGAGCCATCGCCACCGCTCGCCTCCCGAATCTCACTTTCTCGCCCACTGTCAAACACGTCCGCGGCGCCAACGTACATGGCAGCCCGCAACCGGCCGAGGAATTGCTGGGCAGTCGTGTTGTCAGGATGCCGTTCGACAAACTCATCAAGCATGGCCTCGGCTTCTGCCGTACGGTGGCGCAACACAAACAATCGGGCCATGACTACACGCGAATGCCCACCATCTGGATCTCGTGTCATCGCTTGCCGCAGCCAGTGCTCGGCTTCGTCCCAATGACCCTCGCCTCGGTCGATCAGCGTCCGCGCCAGTTCGACACGTGCGTGCAGGTCACTTGGAAAGAGACGCAACATCTCGCGCAACGTGGACTCGCGTGCGTCCCGATGGCCCTGAGCCTGAAACCAGTCAGCCCAGAGCATCCAGCAATACGGGTTCGAGGGTTCCCAGACCAAGGCACGTTCAATCATGAGTCCGAGTCGAGTCATATCGGACTGACGGAGTTGATGGCGTTCCAGGAGACTGCTGCCGAGATTGTGCAAAGTACGAACGAAGAAGTGGCTCACGCCCGTGGCCACAGCGTAGTCGTGGTTCTGATCCAGGAGCTGGAACAGCCTCGCGGCGAGACTCCCCGACTGATCGTCAGAGTCGATAATATCGTCCCGGAGGCCTTCCCACTCTTCCTGCTTTACTGGCTCTATCATCCGCGTTCGTCTGGCCGATGAACGATGTTGCTTGAAAGACAACGTCGTCCGCAACGTGTCGGCCAACTCTGTCGCCACGTGCTCCCGCGTGTGATTCTGGAAGTCAGTCAGGGCATCGTCCAGGACCCGGTTCCAGTGCTGTGGACTACGTGGGAAAAGCCCACGCAGGGCCGCATAACGACGATTGAAGAACGTGCGTGCCCCGCTGGCTTCGTGATGAATCTTCACGGCATGGCGCAAGAGAGCTTGCAGCATCAGCGTCTGGTTTCTTTGAGCGTTGTCTTCGTTCGGCAGCAACTGAAGCCCAGTCAGCGCCACGGTGAGATACTCCCGTCGGGGATCTGAAGCGAGGCGCAACCACAGCGCCATTTGGCCGCCGTCCAGTTGGCCGCGAGTCAGCAGGCGAAAGCACTCCAGCGCCGGATCCCGTTCCGGTGCCAGCCTCAAAGGTCGCAGCCAGCGCAGCCACTCGCTAAGGCCTTCCCGGATCCGACGCCTTCCGTCCGGCAGCTCAAGTAGCTGCAGCGCAATCAAGGCATCGCCGACGCGCTTGCCATATGCCGAAAAACCAAGACGCCTGACCTGAGAAGCATAATCCTCCCGCGTGTCCAGCAGCCAGGACAAGAGCGCTCGATCGAGCTGCTCGCGCTCGTCGGTAAGACCCGGCGGGAACGCCTGATACAGCATTTCCGGCACATCGAGGCGCATGCTGGAACCGGCACCCACCCGTCCGCTGAAAAGGTCGGCGACTGCCTCATTGGGATCGCGCCGAAACGCCTCGAACCATGGACCGGTCATGTCCGCCCTGCGAGAGTCTCGCCGAAGTCATCGCGCCTGCACTCGACTCGCAACGCGAGAAGATGCACGTCGCGAGCGTCGCGCAGTTGGTCGTCGGTCAATTGATGTGGTCGCTTGATCGTCCCCAGCCGGGAAAGATGCTTGCGCCGGTAATCGATCCGGCAGTGGACGATCTCGGCAGTCAGGGCATCCGCCCGGCCCGGGACCAAGTGCACGGTAGCGCCGTAGGGATGCTCCTTCGGAACGGGGAAGAAAAACTCGTGCATACCACCGTCGAGGACCGTGGGCAGGGCACAGGCCGCAGAGAGTCCCCGGTCCGCTTGAGCAGAGAACACGTCCCCAAGGGAGTAGCGCATCAGAGCCACCGGCAGTTCGGTACCACCGGCCAACCCGTAGTGCCCAAGCCCCAGGCGATCACGAAGTGCGTGTGGCCAATCATCGTCATCCGCCTCGTGCTGCACCTCGTCGTAGAATGCGGCAAACGTCGGGCGGGCATCGCGGCGTTGATTCCACGCGTCGACGAAGGAACGGACGGCGGGGGCCGCGTCACCATCTCCGTCGTCAGCCCGCTTCAACAGGTCGATGAAACTGCCAAGGTCCAAGTTGCTGCTCTGCAAAGGTCGGGCGATGGCTTCGATACGGACCAAGGATTGGTTTCCGGACAGCCCGTCCAGCCAAACGTTCCGATTGATCTCAAGAAACGCATCCGGGACGCTGAGACTTGGGACATTGCAGTACCGATCCAGATGCAATTGATTGGCCTCGGCCCAGTCCATCCAATCAATCGTGCCGCCCAATTTCGTCCGGTCGGGAAGCAGGGCATCGAATCGGTTCCAGCGCTCGGTGCCTGCCCGTTCGTCAAAGCGACAATTGTCGGCCACCGCGGCGACGTCCGCGTCGCGGGAACGGCTGTTACGCCGCAGGAAATCCCCGTGAGCTGTCATACTTCGGCATCAACGTAACACGACATTGGGATTGACTACGTCGGCCGGCCGTCGGCCTTCCAGCACGTCGAGGACGCCCTGCGCGCAGTCGGTGGCCATGCGGTCCATCGACTCGCGGCTGGACGACGCGATGTGCGGCGTCAGCAGCACGTTGGGCGCGCGGCACAGTGGATGATCGGCGGAGATCGGCTCCTCCTCGAACACGTCGAGCGCCGCGCCGGCGATCCGGCCCTCCTCCAGGGCCCGCACGAGCGCACTCTCATCGATCACGGCGCCGCGGGAGGTGTTGAGCACGCGGCAGCCGGGCTTGAGCCGGGCGAGGCGCCGGTCGTCGAGCAGGCGGCGGGTCTCCGCGGTCAGCCCCACGTGGAAGGTGAGGAAGTCCGCCATGGCCAGCAACTCGTCGAGCGATTCCACCCGTTCGGCCGGCCCCGGGTACGCGCCGGGCGCGACGTAGGGGTCGTAGCCGCAGACCTTCATCGCCAGGCCCGTCGCGGCGATCTCCGACACGCGGCTCCCGATGCGGCCCAGCCCGACCACGCCCAGCGTCCTGCCCTCGAGCTCGATGCCGATGAACTGCGAACGGTCGGCGAAGCGTCCCTCACGCAGGGCGACGGAGGCCGGAACGACATTCCGGGCCAGCGCCAGCATCAGGCCGATCGTGTGCTCGGCGACCGAGTTGGCGTTCGCCTTCGGGGTGAAGACGACCGGGATGCCGTGCTCGGTCGCCGCGTCGCAGTCGATGTTGTCGACGCCCACCCCGTGCTTGGCGATCACCTTCAACCGCGGGCACTGCTCCAGGTCGGCGGCGCCGATCTCGAACAGCCGCACGATGACGGCATCCGCGCCGCGCAGCATCTCCCGCGCTTCGGCATCGGCCGGCACCCTCCCCTCGGTCCAGGGCGCCGTGCAATCGCAGGCCGCCTCCAGCAACGCCATACCGCACGCGGCGATCGGCTCGGGCACGAAGACTGCCGGTCTCACAGGTCGCCGGTCTCCCTGAGGTATGCAAGCTGGCGGACGATCTGCCGGTCGCGGCGTTCCACCACCTCGGCAGCGTCGCGGCCGGACCAGTCGTGGAAGCCGGCACCGCTCTTGGCGCCGAGTTCGCCCCGGCCAATCCGGTCACGCAGCGCCGGCAACGGCCGGCCTTCGTTCGACAGGGACTCCATCAGGTAGTCGTGGATGGCGCCGATCAGGTCGAGCCCGACCAGGTCCATGTTCTCCAGCGGACCGAGGGCGGGCATCCGCAGTGCGAACGTCAGGCGCGCGACCGTGTCGATCTCCTCGGCCGTGGCGACGCCTTCCTGCACCAGGTAGATCGCTTCGCGCCAGAGCGCGTGCAGCATGCGGTTGCCGATGAAACCGGGGACGTCGCGGTTGACGCGCACGGGGATCTTGCCGATCGAGGTCATCACCGCGCACACCCGGTCCATCACGGCGTCCGGCGTCGCCTCGCCGCGGACCACCTCGACCAGGGGCATCAGGTGAGGCGGGTTCCAGAAGTGCGTGCCCGCCAGCAGCCCAGCGCAGGCGCCGCGGCGCCCCAGCTCCGTGATGGGGAGCCCGCTGGTGGTGCTGATGAACGTCGCCCCGCGCTCCCTGGCGACCGCGAACCCGCGGAGCAGGTCCCCCTTGCGATCAAGGTCTTCGACGATCGCGTCCATGATCAGGTCGGCGCCCCGGTCGAGCTCCGTCGGCTCCCCGGCAGGCGTGATCGCGCCTCCCGCCCGCAAGGCGGGACCGACGTGGCGCTCCATCCAGTCCTCCAGGGACGCCGCCGTCTCATCGACGGCGGCGAGCCGCTCCGGGTCCCGGTCCCACACCAGCACGTCGTAGCCGCCACGCTTGAAGGCCACGGCGGCCGCGGCGCCCATCTGGCCGACGCCGCAGATCCCGATCCGGCCGATGCCCGCCGCGACCGTCACGAGCCCGCGGTCCGCCTGGGCGGCGCGGCGGCGACGCCCTCCATGCCGCCGGAGATGCGGAGGATCTCGCCGGTCACCCAGGAGGAATTCGGGTCGCAGAGGTTGGCGACCGCGAAGGCGATGTCCGCAGGCTCACCCCAACGGCCCAGGGGAATCGCCTGCCGGATCCGCTCGATCATCTCCGCCTCCGTGATCCCCAGCGTCTCGCACCGCTGCGCCATCACCTTGCGGTTGAAGTCCGTGTACACCGGGCCCGGACAGATCGCGTTGACGCGGACGCCGTACGCGGCGAGCTCCAGCGCCAGCGAACGCGTGAAGCCGATCACCCCAGCCTTGGCCACGTTGTACGCGGCGACCCACGCGGCCGGATTCTGGCCGTTGATCGACGCCAGGTTGACGATGCAGCCGGACTCCTGGCGCTCCATGATCCGCGCCGCCGCGCGGCAGCACTTGAACGTGCCGTTCAGGTTCACGTTCAGCACCCGCTCCCACTCCTCGTCGCCGAGGTCGACGACCGGCGCCACGTTCTGGCCCAGCCCGGCGCTGTTCACGAGGATGTCCAGCCGCGCGCGCGCCTGACAGACCTCGGCGAAGAACCCGTCCACCTCGGCGGTCGACGTGACGTCCAGGCGGGCGGCTGCCGCGGCCAGTCCGTCGCCGGCGATCGCGGCGGCGACCGCCTCGGCCTTGTCTTCCTGCAGGTCAGCGACGATCACCGTGGCGCCACGGGACGCGAGGGTCTCCGCGATGCCCCATAAGCGCTAACTTGATGTCTGTATCCGGTCTGAGTATCGTAATGTCAGATACACTGACCGGAGGGCTGTCACGGTGGACGAGGACTGGGACCTGCTGGTGTCGTTCCTGCCCAGTGAGTGGCGGGAGTTGGCCGAGGACACCGGCGCGCTGAAGGGGCTGCGCAAGGACAAGTCGGTGGACAACCTGCTGCGCACGCTGTTGATCCATCTGGGGTGCGGGCACTCGTTGCGGGAGACGGTGGTGCGGGCGCGACAGGCGAATCTGGCCGACCTGTCGGATGTGGCGCTGCTGAAGCGCCTGAGGAAGTCGAAGGAGTGGCTGTACGCGCTGTGCGTGAAGCTGTTTCAGGAGCACGGCATCGCGGTGGCGAGCGGAGGCGGCTTCCAGCTGCGGGCGTTTGACGCGACCACGGTGAAGGAACCGGGCAAGACCGGATCGCTGTGGCGCGTGCACTACAGCGTGTGCCTGCCGTCGCTGGCGTGCGACTTTTTCAAGCTCACGCGTACGGAGGGTGCCGGCAGCGGCGAATCGTTCGCGCAGTTCCCGATCCGCGCAGGCGATCACGTGGTAGCCGACCGGGGCTACTCGACGGCGCGCGGCATAGGCCATGTGGCGGATGCCGGCGGGCAACTGATCGTGCGCGTCAATACCGGCGCGTTGCCGCTGCGCACCGTGTCAGGCGAGCCATTGGATCTGCTGGCCACCGTCACTTCGCTGAGGCGCGTCGGCGTCGCCACATCGTGGTCCGCCCAGGTAGTGGTCGACGGTGACAGCGCCCAGCCGAGCCGGGTGGTTGTTGGTCGTGTCTGCGCCGTGCGCAAGTCTGCGGCGGCCGTCAGGGAGGCGCAGCGCAAGATCCGTCAGGAGGCAACCCGCAAGGGCAAGTGGGCGCAACCGGCCACCCTGAGGTTCGCCGCGTACGTGATCGTGTTCACCACCTTTCCGGCAGCCACCTTCAGCGCCGCCGAGGTCCTGGAGTGGTATCGGATTCGCTGGCAGGTCGAGTTGGTGTTCAAGCGGTTCAAGTCGCTGGCCCAGTTGGGGCATCTGCCGAAATACGACGACGACAGCGCCAAAGCGTGGCTGTACGGCAAATTGCTGGTCGCGCTGCTGGTCGAGAAGCTGATCCGCCATGCCAGTGCCATTTCCCCCTGGGGATACGACCTGGCGCCGGCAGCGACCACCGAGCGCGTGGCGTGAGTTCAAGTTCGTGCTCAACCAACTCACCCGCAGCATCGAACCGGCGCTGCCGCTGGCGCGGATGGTCGACGAGTGGAGGACGATCTCGCGCTCGCTGGCTGAGCCGCCGCGTCGTCGTCTGTCTCAGCTATCGAGTTACTTCGACGGTCGCTGCTCTGACCTCGACCAGCCCGATGAGGAAGATGTCGCGTAGCCAGAGCCACTCAGCTCCATAAAGTTAGCGCTTATGCCGCGATGCCCCTCCCCAGCCCCTGCGCCGCGCCGGTGACCACGGCGATCTGCCCCGACAGGGGCTGCGAAGAGACGGGCTTCGGGTCAGCCATAGCCGTAGAGCCTTCTGGCATTCTCGCCGAGGATCGACGCGCGTTCGGCGGCGGTCAGCCAGTCGAGCCCGTCGCGGACCAGGCGCAGCTCGTCGGCCAGCGGCGGCCAGCCATGCGCGACGCGCAGGTGGCCGGGATAGCCTGTGCCCCACAGGCAGCGGTCGATGCCGAACGCGTCGATCCCGCGCCTGATCACCGCGTGCATGTCCCGGTACGGAAACCCCACGTCCGAGCGGCTGTGCACGTCCGAGATCGTCAGGAAGACGTTCTCCCGCTCCGCCAGGCGGAGGACCGGACCGTAGTCGCGCCAGCCGTCCGCGGCCATGCCCGGCTCCGGATACATCAGGTGATCGATGATCCAGGTGATGCCGGGATGGCGGCGCGCGGCGCCGGCGAGCTGGTGCGCGTTGGAGACGCGGTTGTGCACCTTGACGATGCCACCGCGGTCCTCGATCGCTCGTAGGATCAGCCCGGCAGGGGGCGATGTGAGGATCTCGGCGTCCGTATAGTAGTCGGGATGGAAGCGAAAGCCTCGCATCCCCAACTCGTCCATCCAGTGCCCGACCAGGTCCGCGCTGCCCGGGTCCAGAGGATCGATCAGGCCGATCGAGCGCAGCCGGCCCGGATGCTTCGAAGCCGCTTCGGCGACGTAGGTGTTGTCCCAGGTCGACCAGCTCGTCTGCACCAGCACCGCGGCGTCGACGCCGTTGGCCTCCATGTCATCGAGCAGCAACTCCACGGGGCCAGCCTCCTCCGGCAACGAAGTGAACGAGGACGCGGTCGGACCGATCGGCGCGACCGGAGGCATCTCCCAGACGTGCACGTGCGTGTCGACGATCATGGCTGTCCGATCATGGTTGGCGCTCCCCGTACTCTACCCGGACCTCGCGCACGCGCGGGGTGCAGCCGCCGTTGGCCGCTCCCAGCGCCAGCCGGTACTGCATCCACCGCCCGCGGGTCGCGTCCGCGCGAAGCGGCTGCCGGCGGCCCAGCCACGGGTCCTCTTCACGCCCACCCCGCCACGGCTCGCCGTCGAGCTGCTCCGGCGTGGCCGCGGTGCGGATCTGCGCCCGCACCCACGTCGACCGCGCGTGCTCGGCCTCCCAGTCCAGCCGCTGCACGATCGCCCCCTCCGGCAGCCGGTACGGCTCCGAGACGTAGTACTCCTGCTCCGAGCCGTCGACCTGGTTGCGGGGCTGGGCGAACGCCAGCGAGTGCGGGCCCACCGTCGGCAGGCGCGTGACCCGCTGATCGCTGAATCCGTCCGGACCGTTCCAGTACACGAAGGAATCGCCCACGTGATCGCCGAAGATCTTGTGGTTGGCGATGGCGATGTCGACGCGGCCGTCGCCGTCGAAGTCGGCCGCGAGGCAGCCGGCCGACGAGTGCGCGCGCAGCCGGGTGAAGTCGCCGGCGCGGAATCCGGTGTCGCGATTGCCCCAGTAGATGACCGCGTCCACGTCCCGGTCGACTGCGCTCTGGTAGCCGCAGCTCAGCAGGTCGGGCACCCCGTCGCCATCGAAGTCGGCGATCGCCAGGCCGTGGCCGCAGTTGGACGGGAGTTGCGTCTGCCGGTCGGCGCGCAACCCGTCCGGCCCGTTCCAGAAGACGTGGTTGAACGAGTCGTGCGGCTGGCCGGGGTTGGGTTTGCCGCCGCCGAGCAGCAGTTCGGGGTAGCCGTTGCCGGTGACGTCGTGCGCCACCGGATAGCCGGCGCTGAACGAGGTGGGCAGCACCCACGCTCGTTCAGTGCTGAACCCGTCCGGGCCGCCGCGCAGGATCACGCAGCGGTTACGCCCGGCCGGCGCGATCGCCAGGTCCAGCCAGCCCGACCGGTCGAAGTCCGCCAGCACCATGCGGCGGGGCGGGATGTAGTCGCCCGACCCCTCAAGCACGGTCAGGACCGTCGGGTCCTCGAAATCGAAGCCGCCGCTCCTGCCGCGGTAGATCGTGATCGTCGGGTCATGGAAGTGCGAGACGATCAGGTCCAGGTAGCCGTCGCGGTCGAGGTCCGCGATCGCGCAGGCCCAGCCCAGCCGGGTCGGGACGATCACGTCGGGCTCGGCAGCGAACCCGTCCGGGCCGCCGTAGTAGAGGAAGGAGCCGGCATCCAGGTGGATGGCGTTCTCGTAGCTGTTGATCAGGATGACGTCGGCCCAGCCGTCGTCGTCGACATCGCAGGCGAGGGCGTCAGCGGCGCCCGGACTGCGCAGGGCTGCCCGGCGGTCGGGCGAGAAGCCGTCCCTTCCCCCGTAGTACAGGTAGCTGTCCACCGCCATGTCGGCGCGGCGGCCGGACTGGTTGGCGAACACCACCTGCGGAAGCGGATCGTCGGAGAAGCGGGCCGCGTGCACGCGCCGGGCGCCGTGCGTCTGCAGCCCCACCGGGTCGGCGAGCTGCCGGCCGCCGCCGGCAAACGCCGGCGAGTCCACCGTGAACGACTCTGCAGTCCGCTGCTGGCAGATCACCAGGTCGCAGACGCCGCTGCCACGCAGGTCGGCCAGCGCCACGTCGCAGGCACGATGGGTGGGCACGGCCAGGCGAGCGGACTCCCCGAACCCGTCGGCGCCGCCCCAGTACAGCCAACTGCACTCCCGGCCGTCCTCGAAGTCCCGGCACGCGAAGGCCAGGTCGATCCGTCCGTCGCCGTCGAAGTCACCCGCCGCCACCGACAGGGCGTTACGGCACGCGAACCGAAACGGCGGGCCGAAGCCGCGTTCCCGGGTGACCGGCACCAGGAACTGAGTGGACCCGCCGGAGACGAATACCAGCGGTCCGAAGCCCAAGTCGAGCGCGATCGCCAGCGGCGCCACGGCGCCCACGCGCTCCGTCTCGGACAGTTCCTCGGTCTCGGTCAGGTCGGGCGGCGTCCACCCGCCGGGCGCGGGAACGTCCGACCAGCGCTCCGGGTCGATGCCGCCGGCGCCGCCCCAGTAGATGCGCGGCGGCCGGTCGGCCGCGGTCACGATCAGCTCCGCGTGGCCGTCGCCGTCCAGGTCGGCCGCGCCGAGCTGCACGCCCTCGATCGGCATGTCGACGTACTCCTTGGCCTCGATACCCAGGTCGGTCTGGGAGAACAGGCGCACCCGGCCCTCGGCCAGGAAGGCCAGGTCCGCGCGGCCGTCGCCGTCGAAGTCGCCGGCGGCCACCGACGTGCAGCGGTGCGCCGGCAGCACGGCCTGGTGCCGCTCGCTCAGGCCGTCCGGCGATCCGAAGTAGACGTTGGCGTTCATGCGGCCGGCGTTGCCGCTCTTCTCATTGCCGATGACCAGGTCGGCATAGCCGTCGCCTGAAATGTCAGCCACAGCCGCGGTGGCGCTGCCGCCGGCCGGCAGCTCGGTGCGCTCGCAGGCACCGAACACGTCCCGGTACACGCAGGCCGGCGGCGCCTCCAGGTGGACCTGCGCGTTGCAGAACAGCAGATCCGCGTAGCCGTCGCGATTCAGGTCCAGGTGATGGATGCGCTGCAGCACCCCGGCCCGCGACACGTACAGGTTCTGACCCGCGTTGCCGAAGGTGCCGCGCCGAAACGCCTCGAATCCACGAGTGACCCAGATACCATTCATCTTGACACCGGTAGAACTCTACCGCATTCTCGAAACATGAAACAGAAGGTCGGGACGTTCCTCGAGGAAGAACTCGTCAAGGAGGTGCGGCGCGTCGCGACCGAGGACGGCAGGCGCATCAGCGACGTGATCAGCGACGCGCTCACCGGATACCTCGCCGAGCGGCGACCGGACCAGCAACGGGCGATGCGGGCGTACCGCGTATTCTGTGAGAGCCCGATCCCCATCGACCCGACCGATCTGCAACTCATCGTCGACGACGACATGCTGGCCCCTTGACGGTCGAGGCGATCCCGGCGGGGTCGCGGTGCTGCATCGACGCGAACATCCTGATCTATGCGGAAGCAGGATACTCCGAACAGGCACAGGCGTTGCTGGCTCGCTGCACGCAGGCGACGATCGTCGGCTTCCTGCCCTTTGCGGCGCTCCTCGAAGTGTGCCATCGACTCATGCTCATCGAGGCGCGAGCGACCGGCAAGCTCACGGGCTCCAACCCCGCGCGCAAGCTCGCCTCGCGCCCCGAGCTGATGCGGCGGCTGCACATCTACCGAACCAAGCTGGACGCCTTGCAGGACATGGGACTGCGGATCGCACCGCACAACAGCGCAGACTTTGCCCGAGCCCTCGAGCTCCAATCCGAGCACGGCCTGCTCACGACCGACTCCGTCATCCTGGCGACGGCACTACGCCTCGGGACCGACCAACTGGTGACCACGGACCAGGCCTTCGGGTCCATCCGCGACATCGACGTTGTGATGGTCGACGACATCGACATCCCGGCGGAGGTCGGGCAGGACTGACTGCCATTTCAATACCGACCATGACCTACAACGAGTGGCAGGACAGCGACGGCCGCATCCGCGATCACTACGCGCCGCTGGCACAGGCCACGGAGGCTCTCGGCGCCGCCGAGGTGGGCCGCCGCTGGGAGGACGCAGCCCGCCAAGTCAGTCTGGACGCGTTCACCTTCTACCTGGACCCGAAGCGGTTCCGGCCCACGCCGGCCGACTGGATTCCCCGCATCGTCCCGCCGGACCACTGGCAGCGGATCGCCGCCGGCGTCGCGCAGCGCCTCAGGGCGATCAACCGGTTCCTGGTGGACCTGTACGGCGGCGGCCAGGACATCGTGCCGGACGACGTGGTCTACACCTCCCGCCACTTCTACCCGGAGGTACAGGGCTTCAGGCCGCCACGAGACCTGTTCGTGCACATCTACGACGTCGACCTCGTGCACCTGGGCGACGGACGCTACGTCGTGCTGGAGGACAACCTGCGCATCCCGTCCGGGATCAGCTACCAGCTCAAGACCGTCGAGATCGCATCGCGCGTCGTTCCCGAGCTCGCCTCCGGCTACGACGTCACCCCGTACGCCATCCGCGATGCGTACCTGCAGATGTTCCGGTCGCTGTGCGATTCCCCCTCCCCCGCCTGCGTGCTGCTGACCGACGGGCGGTACGGTTCGGCCTTCTTCGAGCACCGCTACCTCTCGGACCTGCTCGGCATTCCCCTGGTGGAGGGCGCCGACCTTTACGTCGGCCACGACGGGCGCGTGTACGCGCGGACCCTGGACGGCGACTACGCCGTGGACGTGGTGTACCGGCGGGTCGAGGACCTGGAGCTGTTCGTCCCCGGCCTGCGCGAGGCGTACCTCGACAACCACGTGGTGCTGGTCAACGGCATCGGCACCGGCGTGGGGGACGACAAGCTGGTCTTCCTGTGGGTCCCGGACATGATCGAGCGCTACCTGGCCGAGCCGCCGGTCCTGGCGCAGGCGGAGAGCTACAACCTGCAGGATGGCGAGCAGCGCCGCTACGTGCTCGAGAACCTCGAGCGCCTGGTGATCAAGGCGCGCGGCGGGTACGGCGGCATCGGCGTGTTCGTGATGCCGGATCTGGGCCCGGCGTACAAGACGCGCGTGGCGCACGGCATCCTGGAGAATCCGGAGATGTTCATCGCGCAGGAGGCGCTGGACTTCTCCCAACACGTGGTCTTGAATGAGCGGACCGGCATGCTGGAGCCGCGCCACGTGGACCTGCGGGTGTTCGCCGTTCAGGGCGCGGACGGCGAGGTCACGGTGTTCCCCGGCGGCCTGACCCGGGTGGCCCTGGAAGGCGGCCGCATCACCAACAACTCCTCGGGGGGACTGTGCAAGCCCACGTGGGTGATGACTCGGTGACCAGGCGCAGGCTGCCCATCGGCATGCAGACCTTCCGCGAGCTGCGCGAGCGGGACTGCTACTACGTGGACAAGACCGCCTACATCGAGCGGTTGCTCGACGAGGGCAAGCATTACTTTCTGTCGCGTCCGCGCCGGTTCGGCAAGAGCCTGTTCCTGGACACGGTAAAGGAGTTGTTCGAGGGCAACGAGGCGCTCTTCGAGGGCCTCCACATCCACGCCGGACATGACTGGTCGCGGCGCCATCCGGTGGTGCGGCTGGACTTTGCCGGCGGCCACTACGGAGAGCCCGGCTCTCTGCGTGCCAATGTGTCCGCGCAGTTGGACGGCATGGAGGTGCGGGCCGGCGTGAGTCCCCGCTACGACACGGCCCCGGAGCGGTTCGGCTACCTGATCAGATCGCTTCACGAGCGCAGCGGACAGGGGGTCGTGGTGCTGGTCGACGAGTACGACAAGCCGATCCTGGACGCGATGGAGCAGCGGGAGACCGCCCGCGCCAACCGCGACTACCTGCGAGGCCTGTACGGGGTGATCAAGGCGAGCGACGCCCACGTACGGTTCACGTTCCTCACCGGAGTGAGCAAGTTCACCAAGGTCAGCGTGTTCTCCGACCTGAACAACCTCACCGACATCACGCTGGATTCGGTGTATTCGTCCATCTGCGGCTACGCCGAGCGTGACCTGGACACGGTGTTCGCCCACGAGCTTGCCGGCCTGGACCGTGAGCGCGTGCGTGAATGGTACAACGGCTACAGTTGGCTCGGCGCGGAGAGGGTGTACAACCCCTACGACGTGCTGCTGCTGCTGCGCCGCCGCAAGTTCGCCGCACACTGGTTCGAGACCGGGACGCCGGCGTTTCTGGTCGACACCCTGCTCGAGCGCCGCGTCTCATCGGTGTCGCTGGGCGATACGGTGAGCACGGAGGACCTGCTGTCGGCGTTCGACGTGGGCAACATCGGCACCGAGGCGTTGCTGTTCCAGACCGGCTACCTGACGATCACGGGGGAAGAGGAGCTGGGCGGAGAGCCGCTGTATCGGCTGGGCTATCCGAACCGGGAAGTGCGGCAGAGCCTGAACCGCGTTCTGCTGCGTGCGATGGTGCAGGACGCGGAGCGGCAGACGGAGAACAGCGCGCGCTTGGCGCGGCTGCTGGCCGCGCACGACTGCGCCGGTCTCAAGGAGGTGTTCCATGCCTTTTTCGCGAGCATCCCCTACGAGTGGCACACGAATAACGACATCGCGAGGTACGAGGGCTACTACGCGAGCGTGTTCTACGTGCGCCGTGATAAGGCGCTGTGTCCCAGCGGGTGGGAGCCCGCCCGGCAACTGTCGCTCCAGCCGGAAGCAGTCGGAGCGGTGCAAGGAGGTAACGAATTGGACTGAAGCACTCCGATGACAAAGGATCGCCGTTGGGCGATTCAGCGAGCATGCAGGCCGTAACGTGAGTGAACGCCGAGCAGGCCTCGAAACGCTTGATGCGGAAGCCGACCCGCCGTAAACACGGGGAAGGCTGGCAGCGGTCGGGAAGCGAGCGACACGAGCACCGGCCGGATCCGCCGGGGTAATGGCGACGGCATGTATGCAACAGGGAGACAGCAGCAACACGGGAAGCCCCGTCGGAGGCGTGTACGCGTGAACCGGGAATCCGTGAGGACCAGCTCGGGTCGGCGGGGTGACGGAGAGGCTCGTAGTACCGTGGATGTCGGGTAATGCTGACGGAGGGAAGGAGCCTCAGTTCGAGAGGGGCGCAACAAGGAGGCAGGGATATGGAGACTGGCGGAAGCCTAGCAGCTCCGGAAAGCGTTCGGAAACTCCAGACGGCGCTACATGCGAAAGCGAAGGAATCTCCAAACCTTCGATTCTATTCACTGAGCGACAAGGTGTGGCGAGCCGATGTCTTGCAGGCCGCTTGGCAAGCAGTCCGCCGTAACGGCGGTGCTGCCGGCGTGGACGGCGAGACGGTGCAGCACATCGAGGCGCAAGGGGTGAGTCGATGGCTTGGAGAACTGGCGCGGGACTTGAAGGAAGGCACCTATCGACCGGGCGCGGTGCGGCAGGTGCTGATCCCCAAGAAGCAAGCAGGGAAGTACCGACCACTGGGCATACCGTGCGTTCGGGACCGGGTCACGCAGACGGCGGCACTGATGGTGCTGACACCGATCTTCGAAGCGGACCTGCAACCGGAGCAGTACGCCTATCGGGAGGGGTGCAGCGCGCAGGACGCAGTGAAGCGCGTGCACGGGCTGCTGAACCGGGGCCACCGGGAGGTGGTCGACGCGGATCTGTCCAACTACTTCGGCGAGATTCCGCACGCCGAGCTGATGTGCAGCGTGGCCCGCCGCGTAAGCGATGGGCGTCTGCTGGGCTGGATCAAGGCGTGGTTGGAGATGCCGGTGGAGGAGGACGACGGTGATGGCGGCACCCGCCGCACGAACCGGGCGCGACGGGAGAGGAAGGGGACGCCGCAAGGTGCACCGATCTCCCCGCTGATCAGCAACATCTACATGCGACGCTTCATTGTGGGCTGGAAGGCGCTGGGCTATGCTCGGCGCTTCGACGCAGAGATCGTGAATTACGCAGACGACTTCGTGGTCTGCGGCAAAGCTCCCGCGGAAACGATGAGGGGCGCCGTTGAGGACCTGATGCAACGTCTGCGGCTGCCGATCAACGCGACGAAGACCCGAAACATACGCGTACCGGAGGAACCGTTGGAGTTTCTCGGGTACCGCATTGGACGCAACTACCGCCGAGACACGGGGCGTGCCTACATCGGCACGCGCCCGAGCCGGAGCAGTGTAGTGAGCGTATGCCACAGGATCAGCGAGTTGACGCAGCGTAGGTACGGACTCCTGGACTCGGAAGTGGTAGTGCGCCGCCTGAACCGAGTGATCGAAGGGTGGGCGAACTACTTCCAACTGGGACAAGTCAGCCCGGCCTACAACGCCGTCGACAAGCATGCGATCAGGCGGCTGCGCCGGTGGCTGTGCCGCAAGCACAAGGTGCGGACCGGGAAGTACGTGCGCTTCACGGATGAGCGACTCTGGAAAGACCATAGCCTCACCCGCCTTGCCCTGCGCCCGGCACACTTTCCGTGGGCGAAGGCATGATCTCGTCCGAGAGCCCGGTGCTGGAAAATGGCACGCCGGGTTCGATGAGCGGGGAGAGGAAACGCGGCTATGGTGGAGATTGAGGCACCGGCGTGTGCGAAAGCTGCCGGCAACAGCTACTCCCTATTACCTACGGCAAGGGCGCGCCTCTCCTCGACTCTACTCCTACTTTGCGGCGCTGGGGTACGAGATCACGGTCGAGGATTCGAGCAGCCACGGCCGGCTGGACATGGCGTTGCGCGCCGGCGGGCACGTCTACCTGTTCGAATTCAAGGTGGTGGAGCTGGCGCCGCCAGGCTCGGCGCTCGCGCAGCTACGGGAGCGCGGCTACGCGGACAAGTATCGCGGTCAGGGCGAGCCGATCCATCTGATCGGAGTCGAGCTCAGCCGCGAAACTCGCAACGTGACCGCCTTCGAGGTAGCCGACGGCTGACGCCGGCTGGAATTCGAGGCCGAGAAACTCCGTTATGCCGGCGGTAGCCGCACAGACGATTACGGCGTCTTACATTTACGCAGCCCACTACGGTTACTCAGACCGGGTTCTCCACAACGACAATCAGCTCCGGATCCTTCCTTTTGCGGATGCCGACCAGGAACCGCTGGACCTTCAGTTGTGGACCCGCCCCGAAGGCCGTTCAGTGGAGTACCGAGACCGCTTCGGCAACCGCGTGCGGCGCGTCCGCATCGTCGCGCCGCACGACCGCCTCGTGGTCGCCACGGCGGGACGGATCCGGCTGGCTGATGCGGCGCCGGCGCCCGAGGACGCCGCCCTGGACGAGGTCACCGATCTGCCGGACGGCTTCGACTTTGCGTTCCGGTCGCCGCTGGTCGATCCCGAGTGCGTCGCGGAGGTGGCGCGCGAGGTCTCCGGGGACGCCGGCTCCTTGCTGGCGGCGGTACGCACGACCGTCGAGTGGGTGCACCGCGAGATCGGCTACCGGCGCGGCGCCACCGGCGTCACGACCACTGCCGAGCAGGTGCTGCGAGCCAGGGAAGGAGTCTGTCAGGACAAGACCCACCTGGCCCTGGGCATGCTTCGCGCGCTGGGCGTCCCCTGCCGCTACGTCAGCGGGCTGCTTACCGGGCAGGTGGGAGAGACCCATGCCTGGCTGGAGGTGCTCCACCCGCGGTCCGGCTGGGTCGCGGTCGACCCCACCCGCGGCGTCCTCTTCCCGCCCGCCCGCGATTACATCAAGCTGGCCGTCGGCCGCGACTACTCCGATGTCTCCCCGGTCTCCGGATCGTTCCTGTCGAGAGGCGCCGCGACCGAGTGCGCGGCCATCTCCGCGGTGCGGTTTGCGGACGCCGAGGCCGTGTTCGATGATGCGCTCGAACTGCTTTCGACCGCCTACGTCGTCAGGAACGGCGCCTGACCGTCCGAGAACTTCCGAAGGAACGGCACGACATGGATCCAAGAACGATGAGCCTGGGAACCGATCGCTGGCTGACCGACTCCCGCGTCTACAACCTGATCTGGCTGGGGCGCTGGATCGAGCGCGCCCAGAACGTCGCCCGCATGCTCCTGTGGGCGGCCGAGCACGAGGCGACCAACGACCTGCGGGACGTGCTCGGCATTGCCGCCGACATGCGCGGCATCACCGTGGCGGCCGACGACTCGGCGCTCGAGGTGCCGTTGACACGCGACAGCGGCGCATCGCTGCGCGGCTGCCTGGAGGCGGCCCGCTACAACGCCACCCACGTGGCCCCGGTCGAGGTGACCCGCATCGTCGGCACCGCCATCGAGACGCTCAACCGTCACGACCCGGCCTCGTCGCCGGCCGACCTGGCGGCGCTGATGCGGAGCACCCTGGCCACGCTCGACGAGCTGCACGGCGCGGTCGAGGAAGCCTGGTTCCATTCCGACGCCCTCTCCGAAGAAGAGGTCTACCGCCGCTTCGTCCAGCAACAGCAGCAATAGCGGCTCGCGGCAATACCCTCTTTCGTACCCTTGATCAGGAGTCGCTACCCTCTTTCGCCAACACACGCCAACGAGCGCCGCGGCCGCGACCGCTGCACGTGACCTCGCCCGACCTCCGCATGTCAGCCAGGAGGCGACGAATCCACTCGCGTCCGACACCTGGACACGCGCGTTCCAGGTCCTGCAGGCGGAAGTCCCCCGGCTGTGCGCGAATCGCGGCCAGAACCAGCGCCGCCTTGGCGCCACGCGGGGCCTGAACCTCTTCAACCCGTTCTTCCAGCTCTCGATAGCCGCGACGAACGATCGTGAGGGCGAAGTCGAGCCATGGCGTCAGTTCGTGCCTGCCGTCGTGCCAGCCTTGGGAACTGAGACGCAGGCACTCGTAGTATCGGTCCCGGACCTGCTCCACCAGGCGTTCGAGGCTCAGGTAGCGGCCGACCCGGTAGTCGTGTTGGTAGAGCGCCAGGAGGGTGAGCAGGCGTGACACGCGCCCGTTGCCGTCCCGGAATGGATGGATGCAGAGAAAGTCCAGCACGAGTGCGGCGATGGCGACCAACGGTGGGATGTGGTCCTGGTCGAGCGCGTGCCGGTAGCGGTGGCAGAGTTCCTTCACCGCGGCCGGCGTCTCCGTGGCCGGCACGCAACGGAACCGCACCACCGGGGCGCGTCCGGGTTGTATCTCGACGATGTCGTTGTCGATGCGCTTGAACTGCCCGGCGTCGCCACTGGCGGACTGGCAGAGGGCATGCAGGCGAATCAGGGTATCCGGAGTGATGGGAAGATCGGCGTGGCGGGAGTGGATCTCATCCAACGCACGGCGATAGCCCTGCACCTCTTGTTCGGACCGATCGCGCGGACTGGATCGGCCGAGAACCAGCGCGTGCAAACGCTCGCGACCGACCGTTACGCCTTCAATGCGATTGGATGACTCGGCGCTCTGAATGATGGCAGCGTCACGCAGTGCCTTGAGGACCTGCGGCGACTGGCGGGAGAACAGATCCTGCCTTCCCTTGGATTCCGCGATGTCGTTGAGCAGCCACGCGGTGCTCATCGGCAGTTGGTGATCGCGCAGTCGGTTGCCGCGAAACGAATTCATCAATCAGCGAGGGAATTCGAGGTCGCAGTCATTGCCTCATCACCCCGCGGCCAGCGCCAAGCCGTGTTGTTGCTGGGTGAGGAAGTGGCCGAAGACCAAGTTCGATTTCTTCGTAACCTCGTCCATGGAGTACGACTCGGGCAGCCCCGTTTCGTCGCTGTAGAGAAAGTCGAGAATGGTCTGCTTCACCTGATCGCGCGTCGCCTGCTTCTTCTCCCAATCGCGGATCCGGTCCAATTCCTCCCGCAGTCTTGCGTAGAGGTTGACCGCGACCTGCTTGATCCGCTTGATGTCTGCCGGTGACAGCTCTTCCTTCTTGAGAAGGTCGAACAGGGCCAGCGTGGGCTGGTCGAGGCCCTCCCGGAGGGCGCGCGCCTGCTCATCATCGAGATCGGTGACGAACTTCAGCAGCGCCTCGAAGGTTCTCTCGATCGTCACGCGGTCCTTTTCCCGATTGTAGTCGGCGACCAGTCTCTCGTAGTGCTGCTGGAAGTCGGTGCGCAATGGGTTCTGCACGAGCATGCTGGCGAGGCGTTTCTCGATGCCGTCCTTGAGATTCTGCACCTGCGTGTTCTGCGTCGTGCTGCGGGCGAACTCCTGACGCAGGCGCTCGAAGTCGATGGCCGAGATGTCATATGGCTTCAAGTCCCGGATCTGCCCCCCGCCGGTGGGGCTGATGCTATCGCCGACCACCTCGTGCAACGCCAAGATGATTTGTGAGATGTCGGCGTTATCCCGGTCCTGCTGAAGGCTCTTGTAGACGATGTTGATCGCGTCACAAGCGCTTCGGTGAACGTGGACCTCCTTCACGGTCAGGCACGCCCGGAACTGCCTGAACACGGTACGGGCCATGATCTCGAAGCGTTTCCGCGTCTCGTCGTTCTGGTTGACCACCTCCTTGGCGGCGGCGATGGCCGCGTTCCGCTCGAAGCCGTCCTTCTCGACGATCTCTTCGAGCCGGAACTCCTTCGAGGCGAGAAACGCGCGTACCTCCTCGATGGACTCGGCCAGCTCGTCGAGCAACTCCTCGTGGGGCTTTGCGGGAGGATCCTCCCCTGCGCCGTCGTCCGCTCCCGTGTGCCCGGCGAACGTGGCGAGGGCGCTCCGGAGGTTCTTCAGGATGCCGCAGTAGTCGACGATGAGGCCGTTGTTCTTGCCTTCATGCACGCGGTTCGCCCGCGCGATGGCCTGCATCAGGGTGTGGGCCTTGAGCGGCTTGTCGAGATAGAGGGTGGCGAGGCTCTTGACGTCGAACCCGGTGAGCCACATCGCGCAGACGATCGCGACCCGGAACGGGTGACCGTCCTTCTTGAAGGCGCTCTCCACGTCGATCCGCTCGCCGCCGGCGGTCTCGAAGCCCTCCTTGACCAGCCGGCGGTGCGGCTGAACGTCGAGACCCCAGTTGCGGAACTTGGCGACCTCGCCCTGCTCCTCGCTCACCACGACGGCGATCTTCGTTTCCTTCATCCAGGCGATCTGGCCTTCCAGAGCCACGCGCTCTTCGCCGCCGGGCACGCGGGACAGCCTGCGTTCGAGTCGCCTGACGTGATCGTGCCAGTGTTTCTCGATCAGGCCGTGCATCCTGACGGCGGTGACCTTGTCGATGGCGATGAACATCGCCTTGCCGCTCTCCCACGCCGTGGTGTAGTGCGTGACGAAGTCCCTGGCGATGGCGTCGAGGCGCTCGGGAGCGGTGATGATGTGGTAGTCGCGCCTCAACTCGCGTTCGAGGCGCTGCTCCACGTCGACGTCATCGGTTTCGAGCTCATCAAGCTTCTCGGCGATCCGCTCGTTGAGGTCGTCGGTTGCGACGCCGAGCTTTTCACCGCGCGCGTCGTAGTAGAGCGGCACCGTCGCGCCGTCCTCCACCGCCCGCTGGAACCCGTACCGGGAGACGTAGTCGCCGAACACCCGCCGGGTGATCTCGTCCTCTTTCATCAGCGGAGTGCCGGTGAACGCGATGTAGAGAGCGTTCGGCAGGGCGTTGCGCTGATTGAGCGCCAGCCTGCCGTACTGGGTGCGGTGCGCCTCGTCCACGATGACGATGATGTCGTCCCGCTCGGAGTAGGGATCGTCGGGCACGACGTCCTGGTTGAACTTCTGAATCAGGGAGAAGACGTAGGCCTTGTGCTCGATCAGCAACCGCTTGAGGTGCCGGCCGCTCCCGGCTCGTACCTCCTCCTGCTCGCCGACCACACCGCAGCCGGCGTAGGTGCGGTAGATCTGATTATCCAGATCGTCGCGGTCGCACAGCACCAGGAAGGTGAAGTTGCCGCCAAGCTTGCGATGCACCTTGCGGCTGAAGAACACCATGGAATAGGACTTGCCGGCACCCTGCGTGTGCCAGAAGACGCCGAGCCTGCCGCCCGCGCTCTGGCGTTCCTCCACGGCTCGTACCGCCCGGTTCACGCCGAGGTACTGCTGGTTCTGGGCGACCACCTTGACGAGCCTCTCGCCGCTGTCGTCGAAGAGGATGAAGTTCTCGAACAGGTCCAGAAAGTTCGCCTTGGTGCACACCCCCTTGAGCAGCGTCTCCATGTCGACGACGCCAAGTTCGTCCTCGTCGAGGCGCTTCCACTCGCGGAAGTACTCGAAGGGCGCCGAGTAGCTGCCCATGCGGGCGTCCACGCCATTGCCGAGCACCACGAACGCGTTGTGATGAAAGACGTGGGGAATGGTGTCCTTGTAGTCGGCGAGGTTCTCGTCGTAAGCACGGCGGACGTTGCGGTGGATGTTCTTCAGCTCCATGAACAGGAGCGGGATGCCGTTGACGAAGCCGACCAGGTCAGCGCGGCGGCGGTAAAGCGGCCCCTTGATCGACAGCTCGCGGACGGCGAGGAAGTGGTTGTTCTCAGGGTCGTCGAAGTCGAACACGCGCAGGGTACGCGTCTCCATACCGCCGCGCAGGTCCCGATACGTAACCTTCACGCCATTGTGCAGGAGATCGTACTTCTCCTGGTTGGTCTGCAACGTGGACTGGGCCGCACTCACTTCAACGATGACGCGGACGGCGTTGTCGAGCGCTTCGGCCGGCAAGCCCGGGTTGAGCGAATCGAGCGCCGGGCGGAGGTAGCGCGTGAGCACCACCTCTTCCTCGCTGGTCCGGCCCAGCGTCCCGTCCGGTCCGGGAATCTCGCTGTTGTAGGCATAGACCGACTGCCATCCGAGGCGTTCCTCGAGATACTCGGCTGTCGTCTGCTGGACCAGGGTGTCCTCGCTGTAGAGCATCGGGCTCATCGAATCACCGTCATCCGAACCAAGTTCTTCCAGCCCTTTCGGCCATCTCGATCACTTTACCATCGGCCGCCGCGCCGAGAAGAATCGTGCTGCCGCCCCACGTCGGCGCATCCGCACATCTCCCGCCCGATCCCCGACGTGCCGGAGTGCATGAACCTAGGAGTCTGTCGGATTTGACCGACCGAGGCGGCGAAGGGCGAAGGCGGGCTGGGCGGGCGAGTACATGGTAGGCAGGTAGAGGCATCGTGGCGATCGGAGTAAGCTGGCGCAAGCGGTAAACACCACGCACCGAGGGTCTATGTCAGGCGAATTTCGAACCATCGATCGCGACACGCCGATGCTCATGCCGGCGTCGATTCAAGAGTGGCTGCCGGAACAGCATCTGGCGCGCTTCGTCGTAGAAATCGTCGATCAGCTTGATCTGAGCGAGTTGACCAGCCGCTACGGAGGCGGCGGCAAGCAGGCGTATCATCCGGCGCTGCTGGTGGCGCTGCTGTTCTACGGGTACGCGACCGGAGTGTTCTCCAGCCGCAAGCTGGAGCAGGCGACCTACGATTCGGTGGCGTTCCGGTACATCACCGCCGACCGGCATCCGGACCATGACACGATTGCGAACTTCCGCAAGCGGTTTCTGGATGAACTGGAGGGGCTGTTCAAGCAGATCCTGGTGCTGGCGTCGGCCATGGGAGTGATGAAGCTGGGAGCGGTGAGCCTGGACGGGAGCAAGATTCAGGGCAACGCGAGCAAGCACAAGGCGATGAGCTGGGGGCATGCCAACGACGTGGAGAAGCAGTTGGAGGGCGAGGTGCAACGGCTGCTTGAACTGGCCGAGGGAGCTGACAGCGAGACGCCCGAGCAGCAGCAGGTGGAGCTGGACATCCCGGCAGAGTTGCAGCGGCGCCAGGAGCGGCTGGCAGCGATCCAGGAAGCGAAGACGAAGATCGAGGAGCGGGCGCAGGAGCGGCACGCGGCCGAGCGGGCGGAGTACGAAGCGAAGATGCAGCGGCGTGAGCAACGCGAGGCGCAGACCGGCAAGAAGGCGGGAGGGCGCCCACCACAGGAGCCGCAGGCAGGACCGAAGGACAAGGATCAGGTGAACTTCACCGACGAACAGTCGCGCATCATGCCGGCGTCGGGCGGCGCGTTCGTGCAGGGCTACAACGCGCAGGCGGCGGTGGAGCACGACAGTCACTTGGTGGTGGGCAACCACGTCAGCCAAGCGACCAACGACAAGCAGGAAGTACAGCCGGCGCTGAACGAGTTGGAGAAAGTAGCCGAGGAATTGGGCAAGCCGCAGGCGTTGGTGGCGGATGCCGGGTATCACAGCAAAGAGAACGTGGAGCGCTGCGCGGCACAGGGGATCGAGCCGTATATCGCCGGCAGCCGAGAAGCCCACAATCAGCCGTTGGAACAGCGCATGCAAGCGCCGGCAGAGTGTCCTGCGGATGCGGATGCGGTCACGGCGATGGAGCATCGCCTCAAGACGGCTGCCGGGAAGGCGATCTACGGCAAGCGCAAGTCGACGGTGGAGACGGTATTCGGGGTGATCAAGGAGGTGCTGGGATTCCGGCGTTTTCATCTGCGTGGGCTGCAGGCAGTGCGGGGAGAATGGAATCTGGTGTGCACGGCGTGGAATCTGAAGCGGCTGTATGTTCTGGCAGCGTGATCGCACGCTGATGAGAACCGGACCATGGGCCAGGAATTGGCGCCAGCGATGAAATTGTGGTGAGCATTCCGGGATTCTGCCCACATCCGTTACGTCCGCAGCCTCTGGTGGCCGCGAACCAGAGCGTCGGCGGCGTCATCGCCGGCTATGTCACCGCCGGTCCGGATGCATGAATCCGACAGACTCCTAGCGGTGGAACCTTCGCCGACGGCGATCAGATCGGCGGCAGCAGCGCGGTTCATACCGCCACCGCCCCGGACATGAGGCGTGGGAGGAGGAGGTCGCGCGATGCTCTTGCTTGCGCATTTTGATCGAGTAATGTACCAATCATCTTCCGAAGTGGAGCAACATGATCCATGAACAAACCCTGAACCACATTTGGAGGTTGAACTACTCGGAATTCCGTAAGCAGTTTCGCACTAGCGCTCCTGCGAGTCGATCCTCCACTTGCCGCGCCGATGAACCCCTGATACTCGGAGTCAGAAAGCACATAGAACAGATATCCAGGTAGGTTTTTTTGGCGGTCGCGAATCACCAATCGAACGAGATAAGACGCGAAAACCGCTTGAATTTCCTTCTCGACGATGGCGACTTTGCCCGGGTCAGCCATCCTGACTACCAGAAGATCGCCGGGCCGGAGAGTGTATTTCTCAACCCTTAGATTGCTCATAGGACAATAGGGAACCGTGTCCCAATCAATGTAGGAATTCTTGTTGATGTCTTTTCCGCGAAGAAACCTCGGGCCTATCGGCTCTTCGATAGCTGATGCAGTGAATCCGTACTGTGTCGATACCAAGTCGCTCAGAAGGACACGTTCCCATCCCTCAGGCACTCCGTCGACGATCTTCGTGCTCTCGTGGCCGGGAAAACGGAGCCGAACGAACCACTCCTGATAGAGCTCCCGGGCCGCCTGTTCCAACAGTGCAATCCGCCGCCGGTTGTTCTCGATCAGTTCGTCATAGGCGGAGAGCATTCCGGCTATCTTGCGTTGTTCGGAGAGATCAAGAAGAGGAATTTGAAAACGCTCAATCATGGTCTTCGTGAGGGCTTTTCGTGTTCCTCCTGACCCAGCAAGGGACAGCATGGTGGCTTGCATCGATGGTGAAACCAGGTAGTACATTAGAAACCGAGGATGTAACTTGCTTTGATCAGGCCGGATGATTGATACGTGCTGATTTACTCTGGCGGGCAACACATCATCCGGAACCTGGCAGCAGCGTGCAACGGAATCCCCGGTGATGTTCAGCAGGATGTCCCCGGATTCGATGGAAACTCCTTTCATCACTTCCGCCGTCCGATCGGTAATGAATGCAAGTCCATCATAAGCGAAATCTGCGTTATAGACGTTCTGACTTCGGATAAGTGCGGTTCCCGAGCCAACGTAGACTGACGCTCCTCCTCTAGGAGTGATACCACTGCCTACCTTAAGACAGAGTAGTCCTAAGGTGGCGTCCCTTTGAGATTTAGACTTGGAGTCCCTCATACGCACAATTCCTCGAAGCAGATCGACGCGAAAGTCGCTGTCGCCAACCTCGAGGAACACCTGCCGGCCGACGATGGCGAATCCGCCCCCCTATCGCGCAGGAAGCGCCGGATATGTTTCACGAGACTCTGTTCCAGCTCCCGTTCCGTGCGCGGCTCCGCGGTGCCGAGGAAGTCGAAGAGGTGCCGCCGGTTCTCGATCTGAACGGTGAGCACGTTGCGGCTCCAGCCCGCCTCGAGCGCCTTGGCGGCGTACCAGAGCCGAACGCTCTCGTCTTCAATCTTTTCCAGCAAGGCGATGTTGTGGTACCAAGTGAATTGTGCAAGGATCTCTTGCACAATTTCGCGCTCGGGCGAAGGCGCGCATGTACTTGAGGTTGCGGGGCGAGAATCCTCGCATGTCCGGGAACGCCTCCCGGAGGTCGTGCGAAAGCCGGTCGATAGTCCCGGCGCGCAGCCTTCCCGCTCCTGGCGGGCGAGAATCGCCTTTGCCGATGTCCCAGTAGAGCAACACGATCCGCCTGGTTGGCGGCCAACACGACGCGCACGCGTTCCGTGAGGATGCTCCTTGATCTCACCGAGCAGGTCCGCATAGTCAGCGGGCAACGCTCCCTTTCCCGGAGAGGTGAGGGAACCGAAGCGTTAGCGCGCCGGCGCCCCATGGACTTCCGGTCCGAACCCCGGCCATCCCGCCGCTTCGCCGTCACAGCCGCACGTCCTCGAACGTCATGGATTGCTGCGTTGCCCGGCCGCTGATTATCGAGCTATTGTCCTTGGCGGCAGAGCCGCAAGGAGAATCGACGTATGGCCACGGGTGTACTGCTCCGCGGAGCCGCTTCGCCGGCGCGCATATGGAGATGCATGTATGACTGAGAAAACCGTAAATCAGCACATCGCGACTACGCCGGGCGTGTGCGGCGGCAAGCCTCGGATCGCCGGCCGTCGCATCACGGTTGCGAACATCGCCATCTGGCACGAACGTCTCGGCAAGAACGCCGATGACATAGCCACGGAGTACGACCTGACGCTGGCAGACGTACATGCAGCCTTGGCGTTTTATTTCGATCATCGTGCGGAGATCGACGAGCGGATCGCAGAAAGCAGGGCGCTGATCGCTGTCTTGCGGAAGGAAAACGTTTCGAGGCTCGCCGAGAAACTCCTCGAACAGACCAGCTATGGCGAGAGTCCGGTTCTTCACGGATGAGCAGGTCTCAAAGGCGGTCGTCATGGGTCTTCGCCGCAGAATCTGTGCAGCAGTCTGCTGCATAAATTCGCGATCGGGCCAAGCGACAGCGAAGGCGCGCATGTACTTGAGGTTGCGGGGCGGGAATCTCCACATTCCGGGAGGCCTCCCGGATGTCGTGCGAAAGGCAGTCGATGTTCCTCGCCGTCACAAACCCAGCGCCTCGAAGTTTCGCTTGATGGTCGCCGCGAGCCGGACCGACTCGGCGTTGAGCTCGTCGAGCTCCAAGTGGATGCCTCTCATCGTCTGCTCGAAGTCGAAGTCCTCGTCTTCCTCCTCCGGCGCGACGCCGACGTAGCGGCCCGGCGTCAGGCTCCAATCGTTGGCGGCCAGCTCGTCTTGGTCGGCCAGCTTCACCAGCCCTTCGACGTCGCGCAGGGCCGCGTCCGGGAACCGCTCCTGAAGCCAGCGCGCCTGCCGCCAGAAGTAGCGCGGCGCCCCGAGGCGCTCGACCGCATCGCTGCGTGCTTCGCCGACCGCCTTGAGCGGGCTGCCGCGGCCGTTCCTTCGCCCCTCGGCTACGCCCGATAGCAGCCGGTGGAGATGATCGGCCTGGCGGATCAGGTCACGCCCTGCTTCTACCATAGGCTGGGCGCGTGCGGCGAACGCGGCGAGCCCGGCGTTGTCACGGCGGGACGTGTCCCATACATCGCGGGTATCTCCCGCCTCCGACTCGAAGGCGTCCAGGTCGCCTGCAAACGCCTCCAGCGCGTTCTCGAACTCCGTCAGGCTCTGTCGGACGTCGTCGGAGAGCTCGCCGTCGGCACACGTCGTGGCGGCCTCGGCAAAGGCGGCGGCAAGGAGCCGGGCGGGCGTCGCGGCCTCGCCGGCTGCTTTGACCATGCGATCGAGGTGCTCGGCCACGAGGGTCAGGAATCGTTCGTTCTGGCCCCGATACAGCCAGACGATGGCCGCAAGGTTCTTCTGCTGTTCGGGCGTGAAGTCGTAGATCTTGCGCGTCACTTTCCGGTGGACGTTGCGCGCGTCGATCATCAACACCTTTCCCTGTCGCTCGGCCGGCTTGGCCTTGTCGAGGAACCACAGCTCACATGGCACCGTGCGCGTGTAGAAGAAGCCGGATCGGATGGCCATCATCACGTCCAGGTGGCCCGCCTCGACCAGCTTGCGGCGCACCTTCGCTTCCTCGCCTCCGGCCGAAGACGCCTGCGAGGACATCACGAACCCGGCCCGCCCGGCGTCGTTCAGGTAGCTGTCGAAGTAGGAGATCCAGAGGTAGTTGCCGTTGGAGACCTTGCCCTTCTTGTTCACGCCGGGTAGGGCGTAAGGCAGACGCGGGTCGTTCTTCACCTTCTCCGCGTCCACCTCGTCGACGTTGAACGGCGGATTGGCCATGACGAAGTCGCACTGGCCGAGCAGCTCGTGCGGGTCCTCGTAGTAAGTGATGGCCTTGTGGATGTTGCCCTCCAGGCCGTGCACGGCGAGGTTCATGTTGGCAAGGCGGATCGTCGTCGGGTTCTTCTCCATGCCGAAGAACGTCGCCCGTTCGGTCGGGTCGAGGTGCATGCGCTCGATGAAGTGCGCGCTCTGCACGAACATCCCGCCCGAGCCGCAGGCCGGGTCGAGCACGCGGCCGTGGTCCGGCTCGATGATGTTGACGATGGTCTGCACCAGCGCGACCGGCGTGAAGAACTCGCCACCATCATGCGCCTTCTGGTCGGCGAACTGGGTAAGGAAGTACTCGTAGATGCGCCCGAACACGTCGCCGTCCGCGCGCTTCAGGGCCGGATCGTTGAAGGTGCGCAGGATCTGGCCGAGCACGTCGTTGTCGAGTTCCTGGTACTCGGCCTTGGGCAGGGCGCCGCGCAGGGTCTCGTAGTCCTTCTCGATCTTCTCCATCGCGTCGATGATCGCCTGCGCGCGATCGGCGCCGTCAGGCAGGGAGACGAGATGGTCGAACTGCGCCTCCGGGTGCAGGAAGATCGCGCCCTTCCGGGAGAAGTCCTCCTTGGTGAGTGCGCGCGGCTTGCCGCCGCGGGTCGGCAGCGAGGGCTCGATCTCGGCCTTGACCTTGAGAAAGCGACTGTAGGCGTGGCGCAGGAAGATCAGCCCCATGACCGGCAGGAAGTACTCGTTGCTCGCGAATGGGGAGTTGGCCCGCAGGTTGTCCGCGCTGGACCAGAGCCTCTTCTCGATCTCGCCGATGTGTTCCAATCGTGGGTCTCCTGCTCAGATTCCCGAATCTGTCAATCTGCCAGACCGGGGGTCATGCCCAGAAAGGTACGTAGCCTGACCGGAGATGGGCCGGGTCGGCGGGTTTGATCAGCCCGCGTTCCCGAGCGAGGCGGATCACTTGCGACACCTTTGCGCTGTATCGGCCGGCCAGACCAAAACGCTGACGCAGGCTGGCATCGGTCAGTACGCCGCGCTCCAGGAACTTCAGTGACGCGTGCTGATAACAAGCCCGTACGCGCTCCTGAATCATCATCTCCGCGAACCTTGCCGGTGCAAAAAGAGTCGCCCTTGTCGCTTCGATACGGCCATTTCCTATCCGAAAGTCAGGCGGCGGCATGTGCCGGCGTTCGACGGCCGCTATTACTTTGTCGATTCCGGTGCCCTGTTCTTCGCATAGCTTCATGCGGCGCATGAACGCGGCAAGCGCTTCGTTGCGTGACCGCGGCGGAGCGTCGATGAATCTGTTCGGACTGATCAACGGCGTCCCGGGATTGGTGATCTCCAGCCGATTGCTGAACAACTCGACCGATGGGCCGGCGCCGGTAATGGTCAGGTCCTGATGGATGAGCGCATTTGCGATCAGTTCTCGAATGGCCACCGTTGGGAATGTCGGGTGCTCGGTACGGAGAGCTTTGGCGATCTGTTCGTGCTTGGGAATCAGGCGGTCGATGTAATCGACCAGACTTACGAAGCCGGCGCCGTAACCACGCGGTTCATCGTACCGGTGGATCACGGTGTCCGCCCGGCTCGGCCCGTCGTAGGAAGTGAAGCGAACGGCTTTGCGGGCGATGCTTGGATCAAACTGGTCGAGCCGCTTGGCGAACAGTATTGCTCCGAGGTGAGTGATGTTCCATCGGCCTCCGACGTCGGCGACGATGATCCGGTCGTTGCTCAGGCGCTCAACGATACCGCGTCGATTGTTCGGGAGCGGCTGGTCGGTAAGGTCGAAGTAGCTGGGATAGTCGATGCGCGCAAGCACCTCATCCTCAGACAGGAAACTCGCGGCGATGCCCGTCTCCCACAGGAACGGCTGAAGCTTTCTCCAAAGTTCCCGCTGGCGTTCGGGATAGTCGGCCAGACGTGGCGTCGCTGATCCTATCCGGAGATACGCCGTGCGGTCGAAGTCCACGGGACTTGCAGCGGCAGCCGGAATCGTCAGCAGCACCAGTCGTCCGCCGGGATGCGCCACGGTTTGAAATCGAAAGGCTATGTCCGGAGTGACTCGCTGCGCCAACCAGAACGGCAGCGGCTGTCCGTTCCGTACGACCGAGTCAGGATCGAAGGTGGTTCCGACTATCGAACGATCGGAATCTCGCACACCCCACACGAGATACCCGAAGTGCTCATCTTCGAGGGCCGCGGCGTTGGCAAGTGCAGAGATGTATTTGCCGATCAGATGGGGAGCGGAGTTGTTCTCCTTGAACTCGACGTTGGCGGTCTCAGTGGAAGCCGCCAGCAAGTCATCGATCAGCGCAACGGCGCGGTCGGAGCTTCCTGGCGCCAGCATGGCTCTCTAACCTATTTCCGAACCCCGGTGGCGTCAAGCAACCAGCAACGTGACAACTTGCCGCGGTAGCGGCAGATCTCCCTATCCCGGAGGGGGGATTCGCACTCCCGGGCGTCAGCCCTGCAGGAACAGCCCCGGGACGAAGGGATGGGGCAGGAAGGGATGGTCAGGCATTACGCGCACCGTCGCGGCCACCCTCCCCGTCTTCCGGCACTCCGTGCTCGCACGGTAGGTCGCCGACTCCCCGTGCCGTTCGATCAGCTCCATCGGCGTGCTCTGCCCGTCGACGATCTCGTCATCGCCCGGCTGCAGGTCGATGCTGCCCGGCAGCGCGCCGTGATAGAGCGCCACCTGCACGTCGGACGGCTCCAGTCCGCCCAGCCGGATCCGCGCGGTGACGTCCAACGAGTCGCCCACCTCAAGCGTGGCTGCGCTGTCGGAGTCGAGCTGCTCGACCGCGATCCCCGGCCAGTGGTGGTGCAGCCGCTGCAGGTGGCCGGCGAGCTCCACCGCGTCCCGGTAGCCCGAGTCGTGCAGCCGGCGGGCGTGCGCGAGCGCCGGCTCGTAGAGGTTGCCGTGATACTCGGCGACCATGCGCTGCGCGCTGAAGTGCTCGCCGATCACGGTCATGGAACGCCGCATCTTGGCGATCCACGCGCGCGGCAGGCCGTCGATGCTGCGGTCGTAGAACATCGGGATGACCATGTGCTCCAGCTCCGCGAACACGGCGTCGGCCTCCAGCTCGTCCTGGATGTTCTCGTCCTGGTAGGTCTCGCCGGAGCCCACGGACCAGCCGATGTCGGGGCTGTACGCTTCGTCCCACCACCCGTCCAGGGTGGACACCATCAGAGCGATCCGTTGACCGACGCCTTCATGCCGCTGGTGCCGCTGGCCTCGTGAGGCCGGCGCGGGATGTTGAGCCACACGTCGCAGCCCGCGACCAGGTAGCGCGCCACGTTGATGTCGTAGTCGTCCAGGAAGACCATCCGGCTGCGCAGGTCGTGCTCGGTCGCGAACTGGACGATGCGCCGGATCATCTCCTTGCCCTGGTGATCGTTGGGGTGCGACTTGCCGGCGAAGATGATCTGCACCGGCTGCTCGCGGCTGCCGAGCAGCCGCACCAGGCGCTCCGGTTGCCGGAAGAGCAGGCCCGGGCGCAGCGCCACCTCGGCCGCCCACAGATCGGCCTCCGCGGCCCCTCGCGCCGCATCTGCGCCACGATGCGCCGGCGGGCGAACCAGATCACCCGTTCGCGGCGCCGCTCGTGCGTCCGCCACAGTTCCTCGTCGACGATGTTGTCCACCTGCCGCCACACCGCCACCACGCTCTTCCGTTCACCGTCTGGCGCATCTGGCCCTGCCGGTGGTGCCCATTGACCGCGGTGCACCGCTCGCCCGAAGCGTCCAACACCCGCCGCGGCCGGCCGGAGCCGCCGGGCGCGACCGTGTTCGACGGCGCCACGTAGTTCGCGCTGTTCAGCCGGCATGCCACGGCCGTGAACCCTGCTGTTGTTCGACGACGCCGGGAGCGCCTCACCGAGCGCACGGATTCCACTGCACCGCACCGGGGACGTGTGGCACGTGGTCGTGGACGGTGTGGGCCCGAGCCACGCCTACCTGTACCGGGTGGACGGTCCCCTTGCGCCTGCGGCCGGTCACCGCTTCGACCCGGACGCGCCGCTGTTCAATCCCTACGCCATGGCGTTCACCGGTGCCCTTCCCCTCGCCTTCGCGACGGACCTGACCGCTGACGGCCCGAGCTGTCTGGTGGTGGAAGACGCCTTCGACTGGGAAGACGACCGGTCACCGCTCCATCCGCTCGCGCAGACAGTGATCTACGAAACCCACGTGCGCGGCTTCAGCGTCCATCCCTCCTCAGGTGTGGACCACCCCGGCACGTTACCGCGGCCTCGTCGCGCGCATCCCGTACCTGACCGAGTTGGGCGTGCCGTCCTCTCGAATGTGCGAGCCACTCCCCGCCTCCGCGTCCATCGTCCGTCCAAGTCTCGTATCACGCCACCGACACCGGCCAGCCTCGATCGTCCACCCTGCGCTCTGTGCAAGTCATGAGCCGTACCTCGCTTCAACCCGGCATATTCGCGCAGGAGTGGAGAAAAAGTAGGCGCGTCCGCCGATTTGCAGTAGAGTCAAGGTGTTACAAACAACACCACCACAAAGGACGGGACACGCCGTGGGTGAGACTCTACCGATCTTTTCGACGACCTTCAACGGCTCGGTGCAGGTCGAAGCGCGGGCGGACCATCTCAGCGCCGACAGCGGCGCGCTGCTGCTGCGTGAGATCATGGAGCGCACCGGCATCGTCGACTGGATGGACGAGCGGCTGCTGGATCCGCGCAATCCGCTGCTGATCACCTATCCGCTGGCCGACCTGCTGCGGACCAGCCTGTTGCTGCTCGGCCAGGGCTGGCGCGACCAGGACGACGCGGACCGGCTGCGGCACGACCCGAGCTTGCGGGTGGCCAACGACACGCGCCGCGGCGTCGCCGCGCTGGAAGCCGACAGCGTGCTGCCCTCGCAGCCGACGCTGTCGCGGTTGGTGGGCCTGTTGAGCGCGCCGACCAACCAGGAGGTCGTACGCGAGGGGATCATCGAGCTGGCGGTGCGCCGGCTGTGGAAGGACAACGGGGACCGGCGGCGCAAGCGGTTGATGATCGACGTGGACGGCCTGCCGTTCGAAGTGCACGGGCAGCAGGCCGGCAGCCAGTACAACGGCTACTACGGGCAGCGGATGTTTCATGCGCTCATCGCCAGTTGCGCCGAGAGCGGCGACCTGCTGGACGGCACGCTGCGGCCGGGCGCGGTGGGGTCGGCCGACGGGGCGCTTGAGTTCATCCGGCCGGTGGTCGAGCGCGTGCGGCGAGTGTGTGAGTCGGTGCTGGTGCGCATGGACGCCGGCTTTCCCGACGGCGAGACACTCAAGGGCCTTGAGTCGGCGCGCATCGACTACGTGGCGCGTATCCGCAACAACGCGGTGCTGGACCGCATGGCCGAGCCGTACCTGCGCCGGCCGCCTGGGCGTCCGCCGCGCGAGGGGCGGGTGTGGTGCCACGAGATGCGCTACCAGGCCGATTCCTGGGCGCACCCGCGGCGGGTGGTGCTGGTGGTGTTGGAGCGGCCCGGAGAGTTGTTCCTCGACTACTTCTGGCTGATCACCAACCTCAAGCGCCACCGCTACAGCGGCGCACGACTGCTGGGGCTGTACCGCATGCGGGGCAAGGCCGAAGGGCACATGGGAGAGTTCATGGACGTGCTGGCGCCGGCGCTGTCGTCGTCGGCGCGTGCGAAGAGCCACTACCGGGGCCGCCTCCTGGAGGCGGTCACCGAGCCGCAAGAAGCAGGCGTGCGGGCGCAGAACGAGACGCTGTTGCTGCTGAACCTGCTGGCCTACGAGGTGCTGCACGCCGGGCGGTGCGTGATGCAGCGGGCCACCGGCGTCGGCTGGAGTCTGCGCCGGTTGCGTGAGCGGGTGCTGCGGGTGGCCAGCCGCGTGGTCCGC
This sequence comes from Spirochaetia bacterium, assembly GCA_965208175.1. Classification (GTDB taxonomy): domain Bacteria; phylum Spirochaetota; class Spirochaetia; order SZUA-6; family Bin103; genus CATQHW01. The sequence goes on from CBDBOG010000004.1 coordinate 2,275,726, forward strand.
CACGGGCGCAGGCTGACGTTCGTCATCGCCCAGGACGCCGCCCCCGATTGGCAGCGTCTGTGGGGCAAGCTTGCGGCGCTCGACTGGGCGCCAAGCTGAGGCTCAGGGGCCACTCCGATCGGTTCGCGGGCGTTCTGCTACGGGCCGTACCATGTCCGGCCCATTCGCTCGGCAGCCCGCGAATCGCCACGCGCGGCCGAATCAGGGCCCGCAGATCGCTGACCCAGCGTCTCGTCCGATCACGAGCGTCAACCGAGGTCCGCGCTCTCACCGATCCGCCCCGCGAACCCGTCTCGAATCCTCAATTCAGCCAACTTTCGGGCTGGAGCGCGAATAACCCGGGTTCAAGGAACTCTCGCGTATCCAAGAACAGATCGACCAAGTGCTTCAGATGCTCGGTTGCACCAGCGTGTTGCTTTTAGCTCACGAACTCTCTCCGGTTCCGTAAGAGGTGACGCATCGGTCGGATCGTACGTAAACTGTCCCGCGCCAACCGATGAATCCAGGAAATCCACAAACGCCTGCCCAAACCACTCCAACCAAACTAGCTTAAGGTACGGAACGATCGAAGGCGCCGGATCCGTCCGCGACATGGCCTCCCTAACCCAACTCTCGATACCGGCAGCTGTCTCAAAGCGTCTGCTTTCTACCGTCCACTCACTTATCCCATCAAGAAGATCATTGTCGACGACGCCGTACACCGCTTGTGTCGTTGCACAATCTTCTTCCGGACTCAGTGCTGAGTATGGAACATAGCTACCGTCCGAAACGACCACCTCCCCACTCCGAACAAGCCGCCCTTCCTCCTGGCTGAAACTATCTAGAAAATCAAGGAGCGTATCATATCCCAAGGTCTCTCGTCGTATCCAGTTCCCCTCTCCCGAGAGTCGAAACGAGATGATGTAGCAATAGTCTTTGACATATGCGGCAAGCCACCGTAGATAGTCATATTCGCGATCGGAATCATCATCCGACCTGATTCTTTCCATCAATAACTGACTCGCCATGTCTGGCCGCCCGATTGTCTCCGTGATCATACGGAAATCAAGTTCCACGAACGACTCCAGTGCTCGTTGATCTATCTCTCGTATCGTGCTCGCGATACGTTCTTCCCACGCAGTCACATCTCCGAGTTCATGCCTCTCATACGTTGCCAAATATCGAAGCAATAACTCAAGAATCTTCGCGTACTCAGCCGTTTCTCGTCCCACACCATCCGCAACTCTTTCAAACGCTTGGCCAGCACTATCACCATACTCAAACAGCGATATACCCTCGCCCCACGCAGCCCAGACTCTACCACGATCGTCGTTTTCAGGCACCGGCGCATTCGAATATGCTTCTGCCGCCACCTCAAACAAACGAAAGAAGAAGAACACTCGCGGTGTCTTGAATGGAATCTGATTCTTCTCATCGAGAAGAAATGTATCTTGACCGTCATAGGCACGGAGTGCTTCCAGAGCCTTCCACTCCGCGTTGTACCATGCCGTACGAATATCGTCGGATGCGTCCCGCCGAAACGCCTCGCTTATTGATTGTGCCGCGATCAATAGCGGGTAGACACTTTCTTTTGCATTCTGGCTGAGCCTCTTAGCCGCCCGATACGCTTTGGCTGCCAGAATAATCCTCGGCAATGCGGCCAAGTTTAACCGCCTAGTAATGGCCTGTTGACCCCGCGTGACGGACACTGGATCATCTTCTTTATCGACAATTCTCCTTTCTAGTGTGGTTCCAATACCCAAGTACGGAAGGTCGATCCGTTCAAAAATTACCCTGATTCCCAACTCCTCGACCACAAATCTGATTGCGGCATAGCCCTCGAACCCGAAGTCTTCCTTAAGTGATGGTCCGCGGTTCAGCAGGTAGATCAAAGGATCGCCTCCATCCGGAAGACCTATCGCTTCCCGCATCGACATAATGTCCTCTTCAGACAGAATATCGAGCGGTGTCGTGTCTGGTTCGATGCCCGACTGAATAAGTGCCGCCTCCATTAGCCGCGCAACCATGGCACGCCCCGTGGGTTCTTTACCAATCAAACTTCGCGAAATACCAATCGCATCAATCCAAAACGCATTTTCACTGGATGGACGCGGTCCATCAGCGATAATGCTGCTTAGGTCGCCTGATATACTTGCGTCAGAGGAAGACATAATTAGGTGGTAAGAAGCCGAATCCATCTCTTCTGCAGTCCCAACTTCAGAACCAACGATTGTTGCGACTAGAAGAAGCGCTACGAGCATGCCGCTTGCCCGTGGCCTGCGTCGTCTATCCTTCATCTCAGTCACTCTTAGTAACGCTCACATTCTTGGGTCTTGAAACGTCGATGAGAACTCCCTCCTCAACAGGCAGATCGCCCTCGATTGTTATCTTGAGGTTTCTTATTTCTTCACCTCCTGGTGAAAAAACGATGGTACTACACGAATTTGGCCGCCGATTCCTGGTCGACTCAAGACCAGACAATACTCATAATACGCGGCGTCATTGTCCTTCTCAGCCTGGATTCTCATGCTTAGTTCTATTGGATCCGACTTTACCGACAGAACGGCCGGTGACAATTCCGCGACTACCGACCACTCGGCTACCAAGGCTACCATGTCGCCCGCGATTGGTGTTGGGCCCTTCGCGTCAACTACGTCGAGATGGACCTTGCCCAGATTGAAATCCATAGGAAGCTTGTCGAACGCGAATTCGACGCAATGCTCACCATTATCACCCGTTGTGGGCGACAAGCGGACAATCGGATTGGGCTGAGCGATGAAATCTACTACGGTGTCCACCAATCCAATGCTCTTCGTTATAAAATCGATTACAAGCACAATGGTAGGAACAGCGGCTATAGCAGCCGCGAGTATGCCCTTCTTACGGCGTGTATTTCTGGACTGATCGGGTGGCTCGTTGTTCACTTGGGTCCCTCTTGGGCTAACGGAAGCAGCCTGGTTGTATTCGAAAGTCGAACGCCATATGAGCATGTACGAGTACAACAGGCCATCGCGGATGCATGCGCACAGATGAGTTTGAAGTCATCTCCCTCCCTCCGCAACGTCAGGGGCTCCATCCCGTTTTGGAGACGCTGGGTGGTCCAGTGTGCTTCCACGAACGCTTCCACTGAACGGCGTCGACACCGATGCGTCCTGTTGCGCTTGTAGCAATTGCTGGCCTCTCGTGTGGATGAGGAGCGTATACATGTGATTTGTGAAGTGGATGTTGCGCGTGTATTCTAGTTGTTCAAGCACTTCAATCCGATTGCTAAGACGCTCCTCGATTCGATCAATTCGAGCGTGTATTCGCTGCGTTCCGACGAGCAACACGGCTATGATGGTCAACCCTGCGCCCATAACCGTGAACACAAGGGCCTATTGATTCCCGACTCCATCGGGGCTGGTCTAGCTCTAGCCGCGGGACGAGTAAACTGCGGCGGCGAAAGCCTACCATTGTTCAGTAATCATGGGGTGGCGCATCAGGTCGTCCACGGCGACAGGTACAGGTTTCACCTGCCCGACCAACGCTTCCTCGCCGCCTGCCGACGACGCCTGTGACGACATTCGGAACCGCCACCGACAAGGCCCATTTCCGCGAGGAAGCGCGACGGCTCCTTTGGCCATCCTCTGTACCGTAGCGCCCTGGACAGGATCAGGCGCTCCTTCGTCCTGGTGATGGCGACGAAGCAGGCGCGGCGCTCCTCTTCCAGCGCCGCGCTGCCGTTCCCCTTCCTGACGCTGTGCCACGAGGGCAATACCCCTTCCGCCAAGCCGATGAGGTACACGGTGTCGAACTCCAGACCCTTGGCGCCATGAATCGTCGCGAGAGAGACCGCTCCCGGTGCCGGGACTGGTTCCTTGGAGCGCAGTTCCAACTCCTGAAGAAATCGATCGAGCGACGCAGGTCCTATCGCCGCTCTGATCTCGCCCGACAACCGGCGCCAAGCGCTCAGGTCGTCTTTGAGTTCCTCGTCGGGTGCATCGCTCTCGAAGTGGGCGAGAACCTGTTCGGTCGTCGTAGCGACTTTCAGATCTCCGTCGGCAAGGCCCGCAATCAAATCGACGATCTCTCCGACGGGCGACGGCAACCCGTCGTGTCGCGCCGCACGCAACCAGACCGAGAGGTACGTGACCCCCTCCCCTGCCGAACGGGACAACACGTCGTCGAAGTCCAGCCGCGCACACGCGAATCCACTGAACGCCTCGACCAACGCCGCCATGTTGCGCCGATCGAGGGGGCGGTTGATCTGCTTCAGGCAGGCGACCAGCCATCGCATCTCGGGCGATACGAATTCGTCGCGACGACTCAGAATCGTCGCGGGCACACCTGCGGCCTGCAAGGCATCGCGCATGGACTCCATCGACGCGCGGCTTCGGCCCAGAACGAGCGTCTGGTCGCGTTCGACAATGTCCCGGTTCGCCACCTCGGCGGCGATTCCGGCCATCTCGTCCTGGTCCGTCTCGAACACGCGGCACCGAACCTGTTGGCTGTCGAAGGAACGACTGCGCCGCGCCGGTTCGGCGGGGCGCTTCGACTCGTGGCGCCGGGAGTTGTAGACCACGAGGCGATTCGCGGCCTCCACTATGCGAGGAGGGCAGCGAAAGTTGGTGGGCAGTTGCACCACGTCGCACGCGAAGTCCTTCACCAGGGCGCTGATCCGGCGAACGTTCGCGCCGTTCCATTCGTAGATCGTCTGATCGTCGTCGGCCACCGCGAAGAGCTGGCGAAAGTTTCCTCCGGCCATGCGCTGAAGAAGCGCGTACTGGGCTCCGTTGGTGTCCTGGAACTCGTCGACCAGCCAGTATCGGTAGACGGACCGATAGTGCCCGGCCATGGCGGCATACGCGAAGAGCTTGTACGTCTCGAAGATGAGCGAATTGAAGTCCAGTGCATTGGTGCGGCGCAGCTCTCGTTCGTAGAGACGGTAAGCGCGGGCCACGCGGCAGGCGGCGTCGAGTGGTACGGCGGTCCGTTCGACAATCCAACCCTCGGCTCGTTCCGGGCCGACCAGACGGGCCTTCAGGGCGTCGATCCTGGGCAAGAGACGGTCGTCCTCGCTGTCGAAACGCCGGGAGTCACGCCCGAGAGCATCGCGCAGCACGGCTTGTCGGTCTGACGTCCGGGAGTAGATCGCGAAGGCCGGCTTGATACCGAGATGCACGCCATGTTGGCGCAGAACCTGTGCGCAGAAGCTGTGAAACGTGTGGATGTCGGCGCGTTCTTCAAGCCCCGGTGCAAGTGTGTTCACGCGGATCGACATCTCGTGCGCGGCCTTGTTGGTGAACGTCAGCGCAAGGACGCGGAAACGCTCGTTCGGCGATCGGTCCAGAAGCTGGGCGACCCGACACGTGAGCACGCGCGTCTTGCCGGAGCCGGGTCCCGCAAGCACGAGAACAGCGCCGTCGTCCCATTCGACGGCCTTGCGCTGAATGTCCGACAGTTCGTGTACGGTGGTTTGGAGCGGTTTCACCACTATGCCAGCCCCCGCAACTGCATGATGGAGGTGCGGAACGCCTCCGGGGCGCGTCGAGCCAAATGGGTGTCGTGACGCACACGTGCCGCGAACTCCGCCGTATACGCCGTCTTGTTGTCCCGCAAGCGGGCCGAGAGCTTGTCGTCGCTCAGGTCATTCGCGTCCTGAATGTCCAACGTCGCGAGCACGTCCCGCAATTCCGGCCCGAGTCCGTCGGCCACGAGTTGCGCCTCCAGGTCACCAGCGGCATGGGTTCGACAGCGTTGCTCCAACTCGACCCCGTCGAAGCCGCGGTCGGCGATCGCCTGTCGCAGTCGCCGGCCCGCTTCGTCACCGTCGAACACCGCCAGCCACGGAATGTCCAGCGCTCGCGCGAGTGCCGCAAAGGTAGCGGGGTTGCCGCTGTTCTGCGCGTCGATGACGGATACGCCATACTGGTCTAGATCGTAGCTCATCGCGTGCGCCACGGCGTGCACGATCAGGTAGTCAGTTTGGCCCTCCACGATCATCCAGCGCTCCGCGAAGAATATCTCGCCGCGCATGCGCCGGGCGTAGGTTTCCAGTGCCTGTAGCTCTCCATCGTCGATGTACAGGGAAGAGCGATCTCGCAAGTCGCGCAGCGCCAGTTCGAGCTCGGCGCGCCGCTCGTCGGTCCCACAGCAGGCAAGTAGGGCGCGGTAGGTGCCCTCGTCGAGGATACCGTGGACCGTGATCGTCTCCGACGCTCGTTCGTAGGTCAGTAATCCGGCCGAGTTGGCCACGACCGTGTCGAGGCCATCGACCGGTGGAATCGAGGCGGAGAAGTCCGCCGGCAGCGATCTCACTTCGGTTCCGATCGAAGTGAGCCGCACCAATCGCAGATCGCGGAAGGGCACGTGCTGAACGAAGTACGGCGAGTGGGTGGTGACGATCTTCTGTCCCGGCAAGGCGCTGACGTGTCGCCACAGAGTGCGAACGGCCTGGGGGTGCAGGTGCGTCTCCGGCTCTTCGAGAGCGAGCACCGGATCACTTCCCGGCTCGTACAATTCCCGTAACAGGTGGTCCACGAACGCTTGGAACAGAAAGATCACCGAGAGACTCTGTATTCCCTGCCCTTGATTCCGTAGCGGCAACCACGGCAGGTTCGATTCGTTGCGGAGGATGATCTCGGCTCTCGACAGCAGGTCCCACGTCTTGAGCGGGACCATCCGCAGGTCGAGGCCGCCTTGTCTGTCCCTTGCGGCGATCCTCGTGGACTCGGACAGCGTCTCCGCGATTTCTGCAAGGCGCGGATCGGCTTTGAGCAAGCGACGGTTGAGCAGATCAAGGACCCTCAAAGCGCGGGACTCAAGATCCGGCGGGATCTCCAACGCTCTGAGCAGTCGCCCCCAGAATTGCGAGGATCGCGGCGAAAACTCGTCGCCGACGTCCCGTAAAGCGTCGAGATAGAACACAGGCAGGTAGCGCCAGAAGCGTTCCAGGTTGACGCGACGCGCGCTGCGGCCCGCCAGCGGTTCGCGCCTGGCGTCCAGGAATTCCCAGCTCGGTTCGAAAGCACCCGTCTCTTCGCTCCAAGCGCACCGGGTTCTCAGGGAGATGGTTCGGCGTCCCGTAGTCGGATTCAGTTGGACGATGTCTCCAAGGTCCGCCACGATCATCTCGGGCCACTCGCCGGACTCGCTCTCGTCCGACCGGATTTCGATACTCACGCCGCCGGATGTCTTCGGATCCGCGTCGTCATCGGTAAGGTGGATGTCGTACTCGCTGAAACCCGTGCCGCGCTGCCCCCAGCGGCGCGTGAGCGCGATCCGCAACGCATCGAGAATCGCGGTCTTGCCGGCGTTGTTCGGGCCGACGAATACGGTCGTTTCTCCGAAATCGACGACCAGACGCCGGATCGACCGGAAGTTCTCGATCTCGATTCGCGTTATACGCATGTACGACAGACTCTCCAATTGGTCAGCGTCTCGGTCAATCGATACTCTCCGCTGGCGTTGCGCCATCATAGCATCGGCCCGCGGTGACCGCCTGCTTCGTGCAGTCCCGGTGGACGAAGCCTGGTTCCGCTCCGATACGCTGTCCGAGGAAGAGGTCTATCGGCGCTTCGTCCGGCAACAGAAGTAACCGGGATCGGCGCGTGCCGTCTCCCGCAGCATGCGCGCGGCCGCGACTTCCGCCGTCAGCTTGGCGTATACCTCGTCCATGGAGACGTCGGCGCCCGAGCCCGGTGCAAAGCCGCAGTCCGGGTTGAGGGTGATCCGCTCCGGCGCGACGAATTGCAGCGCCGCTCCCACCCGCTGCACGATCTGAGCAGCGGTATCGATCTGCCCGGGCGTTACGCTGACGCAGCCCAGACCGATCTGCAGTTCCTCCCGCAGGTCGCGCAACACCTGCATGTCGCCGGCCTCCGGAGTGGTGAACTCCAACGTCAGGTGCTGCGCTTGCAGCCGATTGAGCTGGGCGACGATAGGCGCGTAGTCGCCGCGATGGCTGCGCTCACCGCGCGCACGCGCACCGGCGCGCCGACAGAGGTGCACGGCGGTCGTCACGTCCGCAGCCATGGCGTGATGACCGCTCAACACCTGGTTCACCATGTCCACCGAGAAGTCGGCCGCAGCGTCCGGATCTTCGTAGCCGGCCCGGACGTCGGGATCCACGAACAGGCACAGGTGCGGATCGTCGATCTGAATCACATCCGCCCCGGCGTCACACACCAGTTCCACCTCGCGTCGCAGGATCGGCACGCAGTCGCGCACGAACTGCTCTCGCGTGGGATACGCCTGCGACGAGCGCTGCGCATCCCACATGCGTTCGCCGAGCAGCGCCGGTGCCGGCAACGTGGCTTTCACGGCACGCGACGTCACGCTCTTGAGAAACGCAACCTCACGGGCGATGAACCCCGCCGCTTTGGGCGCCAGCCTGTCTACCACCACCGTCCATGGGCGACCGTCGGCAGGGTTGGCCGAAAGCTCGAAGCCGTGGGCCAGCTCCGCAATCACGCCGATGTAGGACCGGCGCCGCCACTCACCGTCGGTGACTACGTCGAGACCGGCGTGCTCCTGCATGGCGACGACGTAGCGGACGGCGGCGTCCATCCGCGCGCCGTAGTCCTCCGCGGCAAGGGACCCGGAGGCACCGATGAGGTCGCGAACGAATTGTGGTCGCGGTACGGAACCTACCACCGAAGTGGGAAACAGGACGCGCTCGCGATGGTCACCCACGCGCGCCACCGCCGTCCCAGTGCGCGCGCGCCAGCTCGAAGTCCTGCTGGGTGTCGATCTCCACGTACTCTCCGGGCGTGTCGACGTGCGCGATTGGCACGCCCTGTTCCAGCATCTCCTGGTACAGGTGGATGAGGTAGGCCTTCTCGAATGACGGCGCCTCTCGGAAGCTGGCACCGGCATAACGGCGCCGGCAGCGATGATAGTGCTCTCTCAAGAGCGTGGCTCCCGAGCGGGAGAACTTCGAGACGCCGGTGAACTCGCCGTACGCGGCAGACTCCCCAATGTCGCGATGGATGCGCGTGATCCGTCCATCCGCCGCGATCACCTTCTCGGCGTCGTCCGCCGGGTGGTCAGTGCGGTATCGGTAGCGGTCGGACCACTCCGTGTCCACGACCAGAGCGATGTCGTGGCAGTCGTTCATCACCCGCCGAATGACCTCCGGGGTAAACAGGATGTCGGAGTAGCAGCAGATGAACGGCCCGTCCATCAGATCCTCGGCGTGCATCAGGGAGGCAAGGATGTTGTTGCGCTCCCAGTTGGCGTTGGTCCGGAACGTGAGCCGGGGATACGCTGCGCGGACGATGTCGATCCGGTAGCCGCCGATGAAGCAGACATCGTTGATGCCGTTGTCCTGGAAGGCCGCCAGCACCCAGTCGAGTATGCGCTTCCCGCCCACCTCGGCGAAGCACTTGGGCGTGTTCTCCGTGGCAGGCATCAAGCGACTGCCGCGCCCGGCTCCGATGATGATGCCGCGCGTGCCGGAGCTCATGGCTCCATCCGCGCCACCGACCGGCCGTAGCCCATCGGCATCGCCGACGTTCTCCACGGGCCGTGTCATCCCTGGAGGAACAGCCCCGGTACGAACGGATGGGGCAGGAAGGGATGGTCGGGCATCACGCGCACCGTCGCGGCCACTCTCCCCGTCTTCCGGCACACCGTGCCGGCGCGGTAGATCGCCGAATCCCCGTGCCGTTCGATCAGCTCCATCGGCGTGCTCTGGCCGTCGACGATCTCGTCGTCGCCCGGCTGCAGGTCGATGCTGCCCGGCAGCGCGCCGTGATAGAGCGCCACCTGCACGTCGGACGGCTCCAGTCCGCCCAGCCGGACCCGCGCGGTGACGTCCAGCGAGTCTCCCACCTCCAGCGTCGCGGAGCTGTCGGAGTCAAGTTGCTCGACCGCGATCCCCGGCCAGTGGTGGTGCAGCCGCTGCAGGTGGCCGGCGAGCTCCACCGCGTCCCGGTAGCCCGAGTCGTGCAGCCGGCGGGCGTGCGCGAGCGCCGGCTCGTAGAGGTTGCCGTGGTACTCGGCAACCATGCGCTGCGCGCTGAAGTGCTCGCCGATCACGGTCATGGAACGCCGCATCTTGGCGATCCACGCGCGCGGCAGGCCGTCGATGCTGCGGTCGTAGAACATGGGGATGACCATGTGCTCCAGTTCCGCGAACACGGCGTCGGCCTCCAGCTCGTCCTGGATGTTCTCGTCCTGGTAGGTCTCGCCGGAGCCCACGGACCAGCCGATGTCGGGGCTGTAGGCTTCGTCCCACCACCCGTCCAGGGTGGACACCATCAGCGATCCGTTGACCGACGCCTTCATGCCGCTGGTGCCGCTGGCCTCGTGAGGCCGGCGCGGGATGTTGAGCCACACGTCGCAGCCCGCGACCAGGTAGCGCGCCACGTTGATGTCGTAGTCGTCCAGGAAGACCATCCGGCTGCGCAGATCGTGCTCGGTCGCGAACTGGACGATGCGCCGGATCATCTCCTTGCCCTGGTGATCGTTGGGGTGCGACTTGCCGGCGAAGATGAGCTGCACCGGCTGCTCGCGGCTGCTGAGCAGCCGCACCAGGCGCTCCGGCTGACGGAAGAGCAGGCCCGGGCGCTTGTAACCGGCAATCCGGCGCGCGAAGCCGATCGTCAGGGCATCCGGGCGCAGCGCGACCTCGGCAGCGCGCAGATCGGCCTCCGCGGCCCCTTCGCGCCGCATCTGCGCCACGATGCGCCGGCGGGCGAACCAGATCACCCGTTCGCGGCGCCGCTCGTGCGTCCGCCACAGCTCCTCGTCGGCGATGTTGTCCACCTGCCGCCACACCGCCACCTCGGGCGCGTGCTTGGCCACCGCCGGCCCCAGGTAGCGCACCAGCAGCTCCTGGACGTCATGCGAGATCCAGCTCCGCAGATGGACGCCATTGGTGATGTGGCGGATCGGCACCTCGTCCGCCGGCACACCCGGCCACAGGCTGCGCCACATGCGGCGCGACACCTGGCCGTGCAGCTTGCTGACCCCGTTGCAGTGCGCGGCCAGGCGCAGGGCGAGCGGCGTGAGCCCGAACTGGCCGTGCGCGTCGCCGTCGTGCCCGATGCGGCCCAGCGACAGGAACTCGTGCTCGTCCAGCCCCAGGGCGGAGCGCAGCGCTCTGGCCTGGTCCAGCACCAGGTGCGGGTCGAAGGTCTCGTTGCCGGCCGGGACCGGCGTATGGGTCGTGAACACGGTGGTGCTCCACACCGCCTGCCGTGCCTCGAAGTAGCTCATGCCGTGCTCGTGCATCAGCTCACGGACCCGCTCCAGGGCCAGGAACGCCGAGTGCCCCTCGTTCATGTGGGTTACCGCGACCGGGATTTCCAGCGCGCGCAGCGCCCGTATCCCGCCGATGCCCAGCAGCAGTTCCTGGCGCAGGCGCATGCGGCGGTCCGACACGTAGAGCTGACCGGTGATCTCGCGCGTCGACGGGTCGTTGGCGTCGATGTCGGTGTCCAGCAGATAGAGCGGCACGCGTCCCACGCGGATGCGCCAGATGCACGCATGCGCCCGTTCTCCGCCCAGATCCACGGTAACCGTCACCGGCTCGCCGTCTGCAGAAGTGCACAGCGTGAGAGGCATGTTGTAGAAGTCGTTGGCCGGATAGCTCTCGAGCTGGTGGCCGTCCATGGTGACGCGCTGGCGGAAGTAGCCGGTGCGGTAGAGCAGCCCGACGCCCACGGCCGGCAACCCCAGGTCGGAGCAGCTCTTCAGGTGGTCGCCGGCCAGCACGCCCAGGCCGCCGGAGTAGATCGGCAGGGTGGCGTCCAGCCCGAACTCCATGGAGAAGTAGGCGATCATGGCGTCCCGCGGGCCCGAGTACCACGGATCGGCCTGCAGGTAATCGTGGTAGTCGGCGATGACCTGGTCCATGTGAGCGAGGAATGCCTTGTCCCGCTCCATCTCGTGGAGCCGCTCCTGCGGCAGCTCGCTGAGCAGCCGCAGAGGGCTCTGCTGGGCCTGCTCCCATGCGTCGGCGCCGAACCGCATGAACAGGCGGATGGCGTCGAAGTGCCAGGTAATCCAGAAGTCGTGAGCCAGCTCGGCCAGGGGCGCCAGGCGCTCCGGGAGGTGGGGCTTGACGGTAAAGGTGAGTCGATTCGCCATTCGTGACCCTCGTAGCGGAACGGCTCCGAAACCGTTTCCAGGGTGCGTCATTAGTCCCCGGAACGCCTTCCGCCGTCCACCGTCTGGCGCACCTGCCCCCGGCGGTGGTACCCATTGACCACGGTGCAGGGCACTTCCGGGGCGTCCATGACCCGCCGCGGCCGGCCGGAGCCGCTGGGCGCGACCGTGCTCGACGGCGCCACGCAGTTCGCGCTGTTCAGCCGGCATGCCACCGCGGTGACCCTGCTGCTGTTCGACGACGCACACGGCACCGCGCCGAGCGCGAGGATTCCGCTGCATCGCACGGGGGACGTCTGGCACGTCATCGTCGACGGCGTCGGCCCCGGCCACGCCTACCTGTACCTGGTGGACGGTCCCCTGGCGCCCGCGGCCGGTCACCGCTTCGACCCGGACGTCCCGCTGTTCGATCCCTACGCCAAGGCTTACACCTGCGCCCTGCCCCCTCGCCTTCGCGCCACCGACCTGCCCGCCGACGGCCCCCGCTGCCTGGTGGTGGACGATGCCTTCGACTGGGGCGACGACCGTGCGCCACGTCATCCGCCCGCGCGGACGGTGATCTACGAAACCCACGTGCGCGGGTTCACCGTCCATCCCTCTTCGGGAGTGGCCCACCCCGGCACGTTCCGCGGCCTGGCCGAGCGCATCGCGTATCTGAACGAGCTGGGCGTGACCGCGGTCGAGCTGCTGCCGGTGACCGAGTCGGACGAGCACGCCCCCGGATCGGTTTCGGGTGAGCCGCTGGTCAACTACTGGGCCTACAACCCGATCGGCCTGTTCGCCCCCAAGCGCCGCTACGCCGCGGGAACGGAGCCCGGCAGCCAGGTGAGCGAGTTCAAGGAGATGGTCAAGGCCCTGCACGCCGCCGGCATCGAGGTGATCCTGGACATGGTGTTCAACCACTCGCCGGAGCGAGGCGCGGACGGTCCCACCTTCTCCTACCGGGGACTGGACAACAGCGTCTATTACCTGCTCGACCCCGAGGATCCGAGCCGCTACCTGGACTTCACCGGCTGCCACAACACCCTCAACTGCAACCATCCCGTGGTGCGCGAGCTGATCATCGACTGCCTCCACTACTGGGCCGTGGAGATGCACGTCGACGGCTTCCGGTTCGACCTGGCCTCCGTGCTCGGACGCGACCGTTTCGGCAACCTCAGCGCCAACACGCCGATCCTGGAGCGGATCGGCGAGGACCCGGTGCTGCGCGACACCAAGATCATCGCCGAGGCATGGGACGCCGCAGGGGCCTACCAGGTCGGTCAGTTTCCCGGCGAGCGCTGGGCAGAGCTCAACGACCGCTTCCGCGACGACGTACGCCGCTTCTGGCGCGGTGACGGCTCTGCCGCGGCGCTCGCCACGCGGCTGACGGGAAGCGCCGACCTGTACGGAGACGACGGCCGCCGGCCCGTCCACAGCATCAACTTCGTCACCTCGCACGACGGGTTCACCCTCCGGGACCTGGTCAGCTATGCCGCCAAGCACAACGCCGCGAACGGCGAGGACAACCTCGACGGCAGCGACCACAACCTCAGCGCCAACTACGGCGTGGAGGGCCCCGCCGACGACCCCGAGATCCACGCCACACGGCTGCGCCAGAGCAAGAACCTGATGGCGACGCTGTTCCTGTCGCTCGGCACGCCGATGCTGCTGGGCGGCGACGAGATGGCCCACACGCAGGGCGGCAACAACAACGCCTACTGCCAGGACAGCGAGGTGTCCTGGTACGACTGGACCCTGCACGTGAGCAACGCCGAGCTCGCCCGCTTCTGCCGCGAGGTGATCGCGCTGCGGGCCCGCCACCCCGCGCTGCGCCGCGACACGTTCTACGAAGACGACGGCTCGGAGATACGCTGGCTGGACCCGCGCGGTGCGTATCCCGACTGGAGCAGCGGGGAGCCCCGGCTTGCCGTGTGCCTGCACGACGAGGCCCTGGACCTCTGCCTGATCCTGAACGCCGCCGAGGAACCGTGCGAGTTCGCCGTCCCCGCCGCGTTCTGCGGCGGCGCATGGCGGCGGACGATCGACACGGCGCTGCCGTCGCCGCACGACATCTGCGATCTCGGCCAGGCGCTGCCGATCACTCCCCAGGAGGTCTACCACGCCGCCCCTCGCTCCCTGGTGCTCCTCGCGGCCGCGTCCGGCGAGTAGGCTGTGCACATAATCATACCGAGAATAAGCGATAGAGCCTGATGGGTTGAAAGAAATCCTCCTAAGTGCTGTAATGGGAAGCAAGTAAACAACCCCACGACAGCCCGAAGGAGGATGCAATCAGATGCAGCAACAAGGCTACCATAACAGCGCTGGGCGTCAAGGCCACTTCGCCAATCCGCGCGTGGTCGTCCAGGAACATCGCGGCGCTCCGCTGCTGAACGGCGCGGGGCTGGTGATTATTCGCCAGCTCATCGAGCGACTCGGGATCGCGCAGGCGATCAACGCCGGCCTGCGGCTGCTGAGGCGCCACAAGCCGTACGCGGAGTCCGATCACATCCTCACGCTGGTCTACAACCTGCTGAGCGGCGGCGAGACGCTCAACGACGTCAACCGCCTGGGCGACGATCCGGCGCTGCTACGCGTGCTGGGCACCGAGCAGGCACCGCATGCGACGACCGTCGGCGACTTCCTGGCGCGCTTCAAGCCCAAGAAGAACGACCGGGAGCAGCGGCCACTGCACAGGTTGCGGGAGGTCATCGAGACCGCCCAGCAACGCGCCTTCGCGCTGCTGCCCCGCAAGCGGCGCAAGGTGGCGACGCTGGACTGGGACTCCTCGAACCACGAGGTCTATGGCGAGCAGAAGGAAGGGGCGGACTTCGCCCATGACAGGACGTGGTGCTACAACGTGTTGTACGCGACGTTGGCGGAGACCGGCGACGTGCTGTACCAGGATCTGCGGGAGGGCAACACCTACACGAGCGCGGGCACCACCGGGGCGCTGCCGGCCACGATCGAACGGGTCAGCGAGCACTTTCGGCAGGTGCGCCTGCGCGCCGACTCCGGATTCTACGACCAGGAGATCGTCAAGATCTGCGCGGAGCGGGAAGTGGAGTTCTTCATCGTGGCCAAGCAGTACAGGAATCTGCTGAAGGCGGTGCATGCGGTTGCCGAGGACGCCTGGAAGTCCTTCGAGCCCAAGCAGATGAACAAAGGTGGCCGCACCGGCAAGAAGCGCAAGCGGCAGGAGAACCACAAGCGCAAGATCACCGTCGAGCGCAAGCCCGACACCTGGTTCAAGGGCAAGCCGCAGGTGGCCTCGATCACGTTTCGACCTGCGAGCTGGAAGAAGGCGTATCGGTTCGTCATCAAGCGCACGCCGATCCTGGACAAGGACGACCGACAGCTGTACTTGGCCGATGGGCTACGCCGGTACTCCTACTACATCGTGGTGACCAACTCGAAGGACAGCGACACGGCAGTGCTGCGGACCGCGCAGGGGCGCGGCAACCAGGAGAACCTGATCAAGGACTTCAAGCATGGGCTGGGGCTGTCGCACGTGCCGACCGGAGTGCTCGCGGCCAACCAAGCCTACTTTCTGATCGCCGCCTTGGCCTGGAATCTCAAGACGTGGATGCTGAACCTGTTGCGTCTTGGCGACGGGGCGGTGATGCGCTGCAAGCGCTTTCTATACCTGTGGATCTCCCAGGCGGCCGTGGTGTCAAAGACGGGACGGGACACTCTCGTGCTGAGGTTGCCACCGGGCGAATACTATCAGCGGTTCGGCACGGCGCTGGCGCGCGTCGCCGCTCTGTAGGGAGCGGCTGGCGGTCTGCAATCGCAGTCTGCAGGAGTAGTATGTCCTGAGGACTTGGCAGAAAGCGCCGCGTCTGCCTGAGACTGCCGATGAGCATGATCGGCCGGTGCTCACCGGCAACGGGCGGCTCCCGGGGTGCTTCCAGAATGCTCGCCACGCGGTAAACGTCATCGAAATCTCGGCAGATTACGAGTTCTGATTATTCTTGTCGCGACCCTGCCGCCTTATCGCTTATTCTCGGATCATATAAAGGAGCTGAGTACCTGCAAGGACCTGGCGTACCGGCCGCGCGAGCGGCCGGGCCGCCAGATCCCTGCCAAAGGCGGGGCTGGGCCAATAACCGGAGCCCCGCGGGCTCCGGTTATTGGGGCTGGGGCTGGAGGTTCGCGGCCGGGATCGTCTCCTGCAGGGCGTGCAGCTCTTCCAGGTAGCGGCGGGCGGCGCCGTCCCAATACACGATGTTGCGCCGCGCGTTGTTGCGCGCGCGGCGGATCTGCGCGGCCGTGGCGTGACGGAAGAACCACGTGCAGCGCGCCATCGCGTCCAGGAACGCGTCGGCCTGGTAGTCCCCGAACAGCACGCCATACCCGCTCACGGTCGAGCCCCGAAGCTGCAGCGGGGTCACCGTGTCGCGCAGGCCGCCGGTGGCGTGCGCGACCACCAGGCAGCCGCAGCTCATCGCCTCGAGCTGGGAGATGCCGCCGGGCTCGAACTGGGACGGCATCAGGAACGCGTCGGCGGCCAGCAGCGGCAGGCTGATCTCCTGGTAGCCGATCCGCGTGGCGACCGCGCCCGGATAGAACTCCATCAGGGCGTGCATGCCGGCGGCGAGCTCCTCGGCACGGTGGTCGTTGGGCGCGATGGGACCGCCCAGGATCGCCTGCACGCCGAGGTTGCGGAAGATCCCCTCGGAAGCCTCCAGCAGGATCTGAAACCCCTTCTGGTCGCTGACCCGGTGGATCATCACGTACAGCACCTGGTCCGGATCGACCGTGAGCCCGTACTCGAGCTGCGCCAGCAGCTTGGTGCGCATGCGGGTGACCTCGTCCCGCCGCGCCTGGCTGCGGAAGCGGACGGCGTCCGGGTCGTCGGCCAGCAGCTCCGGGAACCGCCGTTCGAGCTTGGCGCGCAGCAACGGGTCCTCGGCAACACGCGCGCGCAGCCGCGGATACTGGTGCTCCTCCAGCCCGGAACGCGACAGGCGCTGCCGCACGCCGCGCCGGAACCCGCGGGCGATGCCGTTGTTGATGCCGATCACGTCCTTCAGCAACGGCTCCAGCCCGTCGCAGTTCTGCTCGATCTGCCGCGCGTAGGAGGGGCTCACGGTGAACACCCGGTCCGCGAAGCGGATGCCGGCGGCCATCAGGTTGAACAGGCCGTCGTCACGCGGATCCGTGAACTGCGATGCGTGGTGTCCGGGGAGGTTGAACAGCTCGAACAGATCGGTGCCGTCCTCGTAGCGGCCATAGCAGTCGAAGTACTGCCAGCCGCCGTTGTGGATGACGTGCACGAAGCTGGTGCGCGCGAAGGGTTCTGCATAGTGCGGATCGGCTCGGACGATGCCGGTGAGCAGGCCGGCAGCCGCGTCGTTGGTGGCGACCACCAGCGGATCGAGGTCGAAGCTGACGATCACCTCTGCCGCCGCCCGCGCCAGGCCCAGGCGGCGGCGGATGCGCTCGTTCGACCGGTAGCCCCAGTACAGCCCGTCGAACAGCTCGTGGTGGTCGAGCAGGTAGTAGGTCACCCCGTCCACCTCGCCGGCATGCACGCCCACCTCGTAGTGCTCGTCGCCGAGCTGAAAACTCACGTTCACGCCGGAGTAGGTGATGCCGTAACGGTCGATCGCGGCCTGCATCTTCTCCACCGCGCGCGGCTCGCCGGCGCGATACAGCGGCGTGATCACGGACAGCCGCTCGCCCAGGCGGGCCAGCTCGCGCGGCAGCTCGCAGGTCACGTTGGCCAGTCCGCCGCTCTTGGAGAACGGCTCCGCCTCCGCCGACACGAACACCACCGGGCGGCTGCGCAGTCCGTCCAGCACCCGTGCCAGCAGCCGGGAGCGCCGCGTGCGGCCTTTCCCGGGGGCGGGCAGCCTGGCTACCTCGCCGCCGCGGCCCAGGCCGCCTTCCCGGTGGGCGTGAAACAGCACCCGCTTCAGGCCGAAGACGACGGCGTCGTGCTCGGCGTCCTCGTAGAGGGGCAGCAGCTTCTCGTCCAGAAACCGTCCCAGACCGCCACGAGTCGCCGCGGCGCGCGTGATCTCCCGGTACGCGAACGAGGGGTCCAGCCGCTCGCGGGACGGCGCGTCCTGCAGACGGTCGAACGAATCGCGCAGTAAACGCGGATAACCGGATTCGGCCGTCCGGCCGTCCGGGTCGTCGTCGGCGATCCGGTCGATGCGCAGCAGCTTCACCCGCTGCCGGTAGCTCACGGAGGTGGTCAGCGTGGAGTGTCGCAACTCCTCTCCCGTGTAGTGGGCGTAGCGGCGGGTGACCGGCGAGTAGGTGGGATCCGCCACCACGTAGCGCCCGGCGGGATCGATCGAGGCAGAATCCGGCGAGGAGGCGGCGGCGCGCATGTCGATGCTCACCGTGGCGCTGTCCGCCGAGAAGCTGCACACGGCCAGCCAGAGTCCGTCGGGGGCGGGCTTGATCACCGCGGCCACCTGGTGATGGTCGGTAGGCACCAGCGTCCCGCGGCCCGGGTTGCGGCGGTGGATGGCGTACACGTCGCGGAAGATGCGCTCGACGCTGCGGTCGGCGGCGCTGTCGAACTGGTTCCAGTCGACGTAGACGTTGTCCGGAAACACCTTCCACGCCTCGCCCTCGGCATTTCCCTCGAAGTCCATCACCACGTTGCTCAGAAACGACGTGAGCGTGAGCACGGGCCGCAAGTTGTCGCGGCCGAAGGTGTTGACCGGGCGGCGCTCGTCATGGTTGCCGAACATCCCGATCAACTCGGTGCCGGGCGGCAGTGCGCCGCGGTAGTGCTGGTCGTACAGGTGGTAGACCTCGCCGACCGCGGAGGTCCCCTGGGCGATGCGCTCGCAGATCTTGAACAGCGCCGAGTTGTACGAAACGATGCCGACGCGGCTGAGGTACTGCTCGCGTCCCCAGTACGCCTCGGCAAGGTGGACGTAAAAGGGCTTGCCGGCCGCATGAGCGGCCTGCTCCATCTCGCGCATCAGCAGGTAGTGCAGGGGGCTGGCGATCAGGTCCCGGCACGCCGAGTCGAAGAACCCGGTGGTGACATAGTGGTCGTCGACCCGTTCGTTGACCACGATGGTGCCCTCGACCTGCTCCTCGTCGGAACGGGGCCCGGCCGGCACCGCCGGGGTGTTGTTGCGCTTCATCATGATCGGCAGGGCGTGCGAGATGTCGCAGCGCACTCCGTCGACGTCGAACCGGTCGATCAGGGTGCGCACCGAATCGACCAGCCACTCCCACACCGACAGGCGCCGGTAGTTGAGCAGCACGCCGTCGTTCCAGCTCCCGTAGCGGCCGTCGGTCGAGGAGCGCGCGACCAGGGTGCCGTCGTCGTCGAAGCACTGCACGACGTCCTCATCCGGCACGTCGCGCACCCGCCGGTTGAGGTGCGGGATCACGTCCACCAGCACCTTGACCTCAAGCTCGTGGGCGGCCGCGACCAGGGTCCGCAGGCCGTCGTTGCCGCCGAGCGCCGGCTCCATCTCGGTCAGGCTCTCCGGCGCGAACGGCGAAGGCGAGGTTGCGTGGCCGGTCCAGTCCTCGCGGTTGCTGCCGCGTTTCTGTGCGCCCAGCACGTAGATGGCGGTGAATCCGTACTTGCGCTTGATCTCCGGGAGGTGCGCGGCGATGTCCGCGAACGTGCCCAGGCGGATCACCTGCCCGTGCTCGTTGTACACCAGTCCCGGATGCTCGCCGTCAGCCCAGTAGGCGCGGGTGTGTCCGTGGATGTCGGGAAAGATCTGCAACACCAGCTCGCCGCGGAGATCGGGCAGCACGTTGATGCGCCCGCTGCACTCGGCTTCCTGAACCCACTCCCGGCGGCCGCTGTCGAATTCCCTCGCCACGCAGAAGTCGTAGTTCCCGAGTTCGTCGAACCGCCAGGTCGCGGTGTGCGGCGATCCCGGCGACGACCGGGCAAGATCGACGTCCACGTAGTCCAGGTCCGCCTCGCTCGGATAGCGCCGGTGGCCGCGGCCCCGGTAGATCCGGAGCCGGTACCGGCCGCGGTTGCGCGGGAGATCGAAGCTGAAGTGGTGCTCCGTCCCCTGCACGGCGGTCAGGAACGTCCGCGCAAGCGGAGCGGCGAATTCCTTGGGGGCGAGCATGCGCTCCAGCAGCAGGTTGGCGTGGTTGCGCACCTCGTCCAGGTCGTGCCCGGAGGCGGCGACCAGCAGCCGCATCACCTCGCGGCGCACCGAATCGCCGCCGTACGCCTTGGCGCGCTGTGCCGTGCGCTCCAGGCGGCGCATGGCGGAAACGCAGATGGCGGGGTCGAAGTCCAGCGGCGCGTCGGCGCGCCGTGCGTTCAACTGGCGCAGCGTCGCCTGCCTGAGCGCCTGCGAGAAGCGCATCGGCCGCCGCTGCCGCTCGGGCTCGGGCTCGGCCGGGGTCAGTCCCGCGATCGGCTGGCGCAGGACGCCGAACAGGCGTTCCAGAACCTCGCGCCTGGGCGCGTCCAGCGGCTCCACGTGCGAGTAGCCGGTCTCGATCGCACGCTCTTCCAGCCGCAGGATGGAGAGCAGCGCTTCCGGCACCGCGCCGCCGCGATCCACCTGCTCCGCGGCCAGCAGGTCGAACAGGCGCAGGCCCAGGTAGATCGTCGGCTGACGCAGCTCCAGCGGTCCCTGTCCGACGCGCGCGACGACGCCGGTCTCCCCTTCCTCGTAGAGGCAGGTAGCTTCCGGCGCTTCCCGAATCAGCACGAATCGCCGCCGTTCGAGCGCCTGGCGGCCCTCGCCCCCGATCGCGGCGATCGCTTCATGCGTGAGGCGGACGGCGGCATCCAGCCGTTCGATCAGCCGCGCGTCACGGTTGAGTCGGTCGGCTGTCGTGGGGCTCTTCGTCGCCGCCGCAACCGCCTCCGCACGGACGGCAGCCGTCCGCTCCGCGTGCTGCTCCGAGACAGCGGCGCTCCACTCCGTGTCCGGCAGGAAGGGAAACGCCCGCTGCTCCGCGAAAGCGCGCGCGACCGCCGCCCGCACGGCCGTGTGGTCGATGCCGGCCACCGTCAGCGGCGTCGTCAGACAGCCGCCGACCCCGACGACTTCCGTGGCGCCGGGCATCATGCGGCCCCGGCGCGGGGGGGTTCACGGAGGCGCATGGCGGTTCCAGGATAGCCTGTCCCGGACGGTCGGCCAACTCGGACCGGGCGTTCCCGTACGTTACCGTATCGTCCGCGGAATCCTGGACAACCCTGAACCGACCCGACTAGGATTCACCCCATGAACAGCGTGACCAGGACCGTCGCGGCGGCGATCGCCGCTCTCACCGTGTGCGCTGCCGGCGCCCTGGCCGAACCGGTCAGGATCGGCGTGCTGCTGCCTTCCTCGGGGGTCTACGCCGGACTCGGCGGCGACCAGACGCTGGCCCTGGAGCTGGGCTTCGACGAGTTCGGCCGCGAGGTGGCCGGTCGCCCCATAGAGCTGATCCATGCCGACAGCGAAGCGAATCCGGGCACCGGCCTGGCGCTGATCAAGAGACTGGTCCTCAGGGATGAGGTGGACATCGTGGTGGGCATCATCTCCTCCGCGGTGGCCGGCGCCGTGCGTGACTTCGTGCACAACGCCGAGGTGCCGCTGATCGTCACCAACGCCGGCAACGACGACCTCACCGGCCCGCTCTGCAGCCCGTGGATCCTGCGCTCTTCGTTCTCCAACGCGCAGATCAGCCGCGAGATGGGGCCGTGGATGGCTGCCCGGGGCTACCGGAACGTGTTCCTGATGGCGTTCGACTACGCGGCGGGACACCAGGCCATGGAGGCATTTCGCTCTGGCTTCGTCGCCGCCGGAGGCACCGTCATCGGCGAGGAGTATCCGCCGCTGGGCGAGACCGAGGACTTCGGCCCTTACCTGGCGAAGGTGAAGGCCGCGAAGCCGGATGCGGCGTACGTGTTCTTCGCGGGCGGCCCGGCGATCCAGTTCGTCAAGGAGTGGGCGGCCTTCGGGCTGAAGGACGAGATCCAGCTCGCCGGCGCCGGCTGGCTCAACTCCGCGCTGTACGTCAACGCGCAGGGCATGGACGCCGAGGGAACCCTGGGGATCCTCAACTACGTGCCGTCGATCGACACGCCGGCGAACCACGTCTTCCAGGAGAAGTTCCGCGCCGCGCACGGCCGTGACGGGTCGGAGTTCGGCGTCGCCGCCTACGACAGCGCCCGCCTCATCGTCGAGGCCCTCGAGGCCACCGGCGGCGACACCGAGGACAAGGCGGCCCTGGTCGCGGCGATGCGCGACATCCGCTTCGACGGCCCCCGCGGACCGTTCCGCATCGATCCGGCAACCAACAACGTGATCCAGAACGTCTACATCTTCGAGGTCCAGGCCCAGGGCGACGGCGTCGCGGCGGTGGTCCAGGACATGGTCGCCGACGTCCAGGACCCGCCCAACGGCTGCGAGCTGTAGGCCCCCTCCAGTACTCGGTATTGCCCGACGCGTTCGCGAGTCCCGGCGGGGTCGAACGCTGAGGAGTCGGCCGTTCCGCCGTTCCGGATCCAGGTTGACCAACGGCTGGGATCTTGATCCCCTCAGAGTACGGCCTTACCCTGTAGAGTATGGCCGTAACCAGAGTCAAGTCGACGTACTCTCTCGACGTCGAGTCGGTTCGCACCCTGGAGGAGTTGGCGCGTCGATGGGGCGTATCGAAGTCGGAGGTGCTGCGCCACGCGATTCGGAATGTGGCTGCGACGGCCGGGAGCGAAGACAGCGCGCTCGGTGCCCTCGACCGATTGCAGGCTTCCGTGCGGCGACGCAAGCTGGATGTCGCCCACTGGGAACGCGAGATTGCGGCGGAACGCCAAGCGACTGAGGACCGGCTGGCCCGTCAGGACCGATGATCCATCTGGACACGAGCTTTCTGATTCGAGCGCTGCACACAGAGTCACCCGAAGACCGCAAGCTGCGTGGATGGATCGATGAAGGCACGCCCCTGACGATGAGCACGGTCGCCTGGACGGAGTTTCTCTGCGGCCCGCTCACTGAGTCCGAGTTGAACCTGGCGTCGGCGATCGTGGGACCGCGCAGGGAGTTCACCTCGGAACATGCGGCCTCGGCGGCCCGCCTGTTCAATCAGTCGGGCCGCCGGCGTGGATCCCTGGTCGACTGCATGATAGCGGCGGCGGCGCTGGAGGAAGGTGCCGCCCTTGCCACCGCGAATGCCGGGGACTTCCTCCGGTTGCAGCCGGCGGGCGTGACGATTGCATGACGTGCGTCTGGCAGCGACCACCGCCGCCGCCGGGCGACCTCGGGACCTCGCTGGTCAGATTCGGGCCCGTATTCGGGTCCGTGAAAGCCATACCAAGTAAAACAGGTCTGCCGTGCTCCTCGATCCTGGCTTCCTGATCGTCCAGACCCTCAACGGGCTGCAGCTCTCGGCGCTGCTGTTCCTGCTGTCGATCGGGCTGTCCGTGGTGTTCGGGCTGATGAACTTCATCAACCTGGCGCACGGAACGCTGTTCATGGTCGGCGCGTACCTGGCCCTGAGCGCAGTCCGCGCCTTCGAGTCCTTCTGGCTGGCCCTGCTGCTTGCCCCGCTCGGCGTCGCCCTGATCGGAGGACTGCTCTACCTGGTCCTGCTGCGCCACATGCAGCGGGCCGACCCCATGAAGCAGGTGCTGGTGACCTTCGGCCTGATCTTCGTCGGCATCGAGACGGTCGACATCATCTGGGGATCGCTGCCGCACATCATCGACGTGCCGGCGCTGCTGTCCGGCCGCGGCTCCGTGCTGGGACAGATCTATCCCACCTACCGCCTGTTCATCATCGCCCTGGGCGTGGCTGCCTTCCTGCTGCTCTACCTGGGGCTGGAGCGCACCCGAGTCGGCGCCATCGTGCGCGCCGGCGTGGACGACCGCACCATGGTGGCGGCGCTCGGCATCGACATCGGCCGCGTCTTCTTCCTGGTGTTCTGCCTGGGGTGCCTGCTGGCCGGAGTCGCCGGCGTGATCGCGGCGCCGGTGCTCTCCATCGCGCCGGGGATGGACATGAAGGTGCTGATCCTGGCCCTCATCGTCGTGGTGCTGGGCGGCCCCGGCAGCCTCAAGGGCGTGGCCCTCGGCTCGCTGATCATCGGCATCGCCGACACCTACGGCCAGGTCGTGCTTCCCGAGCTGGCGCGGGTAACGATCTACGCCCTGATGGCCCTGATCCTGCTCATCAAGCCGGCCGGACTGATCCCGGTCCGCGGCGGAGGGCAGTGATGAGCGGATCCGCCCCGCTTCGGTCACCCTTGCCGGCCCTGCTCGGTACGGCGGTACGATGACGGGACCGATGGCACCGATCCGCATCTTCGTCAGCAGCGTGCAGGAGGAGTTCGTCGAGCAGCGCGCAGCGCTCCGGGACTACGTGCACGGCGACCCGTTGATGCGGCGCTTCTTCGAGGTGTTCCTGTTCGAGGACGCACCGGCCGCCGACCGGCGACCGGAGGCGCTGTATTTGGATGAGGTGGAGCGCGCGGATGTCTACGTCGGGTTGTTCGGAAGCGAGTACGGCACCGAGGATGGGGATGGCTTAGCGCCAACCGAGCGGGAGTACCGTCATGCAACGGTCCTCCTTAGAAACAAGCAGAATCAGGCAGTCTCCGGGACCAAGTTGAAGCCGAGTGCGCGCGCCTGATTGCGAAGTCGGCGCTCATGGCGTTTTCGGTCCTGGTGCTGTTGGCCGAACAGAATACGGTCATCGTAGAGTTCGTGGCGGGTCACGAGGTGGTGGATGATGCGCGCCATCTTGTGGGCGGTGTCGGTGATCGCCTGCGGTGTGCCGACGCGCGCACGTTTGCGGCGAAAGAACTCTCCGAGCGCCGAGTGGCTGCGGTAGAGCGTCTGGGCTGCCATGCGCAGCGCCTGCGCCGCGCGGTTGACGCCGGGACCGGTGTGAGAGCTGATCACCTTGCCGCCGGTGATCTTGGTCTGCGGACACAGGTTCAGCCAGGACGCGAACTGCGAGGCGGTCGGGAACCGCGACAGATCAGGGCCGAGCTCGCTGAACAGGACCAGCGCAGTGGTGGGGCCGATGCCGGGAATGAGGGTCAGGTCGGTGCCGAACAGCCGCGTGAGGTGGGCGGGCACGTTGAACGATTGCGCCGTCGGCTCAGGCGGCTCCGAGGGCACCTGCGGGGATTGGGGGTCCATGGAGGTCGCGGCCGGCGGTTCGTGCGTCTGCTCGAAGGCGCGGATGCGAGCCTCGATCTCCTGGTCACACTCGCTGACAAGCTGTTGGTAGTGAGCGTAGGTCTGGCGTGCGTGCCGGAGCGTGAACAGATGTTCGGATCGCCAATCGCCCTCCAGCGCCTTGATCAACGTGTGGCGGCTGGCTCTGATCCGCGGGTGGGCCAGCGCCGCCAAGCGCGACGGGTCGCGCTCTCCGGCCAGGATGGCGTCGGTGATGGCCAAGCCCGTGTACCCGGTGAGATCGGAGATCGCGTGATGCACATGGACGTTCATCTGATCGAACGCCTTCTGCATATGCAGCACGCTGCGTGCGGCGGTCTTGACCAGGCCGTCGCGATGGCGCAACAGGGAGCGCACCGCGCACACTTCGTCAGCCGGTCGGAACGAGCCGCGCAGCAAGCCGACCGAGTGCAGGTAGCGCAGCCACTCGCAGTCGGACACGTCGCTCTTGCGGCCGGGCACCGAGCGCACGTGGCGGGCGTTGACCAGCACCACCTCGAAGCCGCGTGCTTCCAGGATCTGGTGCACGGGGATCCAGTACACGCCGGTGGACTCCATGGCCACCGTGTCCACCTCGCACGCCCTCAGCCAATCGGCCAACTCATGCAGATCGCGGGTGAAGGTCGCAAACGATCGGATCGGCTGCTCGTCGCGCTCGGCGAGCACCGCCGCGTACACCTCGGTGGCGCCCACGTCCAAGCCTGCCGCGTTGGGGTGCACCTGCTGCGGTTGCGCCGAGCGATTGCCCTTACCGCTGCGCTTGCCTCTGCGATTGTGTCGTGCCATCAGTCTCTCCTGTGGATGAGCGGAGCGGCCGAGGCGTGAACAAACTGAGCATTCTCCTTACCGGGATGGATCAGCACGTCGACTGCGCCGCATGCAGACCCTCACCAATGACAACGCCACGGGCCTCGGGACCAAGCTTGACAACGGGTTCGCCCCGCAGGGCGCTACTCCAGTGACGCGCCGGCCTACTTCGCGCCCCCTCAAGATTACTCGTCCCAGTCTACGCCCGCGTCCGTGTTTCTCCCATGCCAACGCCGGTCCGACCCGGCCGGTGGGGAAGCTTGGCAAGCATCGGCTGATCTTCGTTACGGGAGCGGACGACGCCGCGAGACATCCGAAGATGCGGACCTTGATCCGAGGCGCCGAGTCCGGGTTGATCCGCAAGCGGTTCAATACCTCGCAGGAACTCGTGACCGGAGTCTACGCCGCGCTGGTGGAGTACTTGGAGGTCAGAGAGCTCATCCGATTCGGGCCGTTCGACGCCGCCCCGTGCGCGGACACAGCGCTCATGGACCTCGACTTCGAGTGGATGACCCGCTTCGTTCGTGGAGCACGCCGGATCCGGCAGTTTCCGCTGCCCGAAGACACGCCGCCCGACGCTCTGCTGCAGCACCTGAAGCTCCTGAACAGGGAGCGGTTGACCAACGCCGCGGTCCTGCTGTTCGGAAGCTCGCCTCAGCGCTTCCTCCTCTCGTCGGAAATCAAGTGCGCGCACTTCCACGGGACAGAGGTGGAGAAACCCATTCCTTCCTACCAAGTGTACCAGGGCACGGTGTTCGAGCTGGTAGATCAGGCGGTCGACTTCGTACTCAGCAAGATCAACCGCGCGATCGGTACCAGATCGGAGAGCGCCCAGGCGCCGCGCACGTACGAGATCCCCGAGGAAGTCGTCACCGAAGCCATCGTCAACGCGGTGGCGCACCGCGACTACACGAGCAACGGCAGCGTTCAGGTCATGCTGTTCGCCGACCGGCTGGAGGTCTGGAATCCGGGCAGCCTGCCGCCGCCGTTGACCTTCGAGAAGCTGAGGGCTCCGCATGCGTCGATACCGGCCAACCCGTTGCTGGCGGAGTCGATGTATCTGGTGAGCTACATCGAGCGGATGGGGACCGGCACGCTGGACATGATCCGGCGCTGCGTGGCAGCGGGCTTGCCTGAGCCGGAGTTTACGGTTACCGATGTGTTCGTCGCACGTGTGTGGCGTTCGGCGGCGCCAGGGCGGGTCCCGATGGTTGGGGATCATACCGGACATGAAGGGGTTGGTCCCCCCGAAGTCACCCCCGAAGTCACCCCCGAAGTCACCCCCGAAGTCGTGAAGCTCCTGTCCGTGATGGCAGGCACGATGAGCCGACGAGAGATGCAGGCCAAGTTGTCGCTGGCCGACGAGAAGCACTTCCGGGAGTCCTACCAGCAGCCGGCAGTGGCACAGGGACTGCTCGAAATGACCATTCCCGACAAACCACGCAGCAGGCTGCAGAGATACCGGCTCACGGAACGAGGGAAGATCGTACTCGCGCGCACCCGTGGCGCGCCCGGTACGGAGCCGCCGACAAACGCGAAATGAGCGACTGCCGGAACGCCTTCCTTCCGACACGGACCGGACACTGATGGGCGGTCGCGACCCCCTTCAGCTCCCGGTGGCGGCGATGCTCGCGGGCATCGCCGTCGCCGCCTGGTTCGGGGCCGACTACTTCGGCATGGAGCTGCTGGCCGAGGTGGCGATCCTGGCCATCTTCGCCATGAGCCTCGACCTCCTGGCGGGTGCCGCCGGCATGGTCTCGCTCGGGCACGCGGGATTCCTGGCCCTCGGCGCCTACGCCACCGCCGCCGCCACGGTCCTCTGGGGCTGGCCGCCGCTCGCGGCGGTGGGGCTGTCCGTGGCGGCCGCGGCGGCGATCGCCGTGGGCGTCGGCTTCTTCGCGGTGCGCCTGACCGGAGTGTTCTTCATCATGATCACCCTCGCCATCGGGCAGATGGTCCATGCCTACTTCGTCAAGGCGCGGGTCTTCGGCGGAGACAACGGCATGGCCGGCACGCCCCGTTTCGATCTGGCCCCGCTCGGGCTGGACTCCGGAGATCCGGCGGTGTTCGCCGCCTGCGTCCTCATCGCCGCGCTGCTGGTCTACCTCGTCCTGCTGCTCGTGCGCCGCTCACCGTTCGGGATGATGCTCACCGCCATCCATCAGAACCCGGGCCGTCTGGCGTCGCTCGGATGCCCGGTACGGCGCTACAAGCTGGCCGCCTTCGGCGCCGCGGGCGCCGTCGCCGGTCTGGCCGGGGCCCTGATGGCGCAGCACACCGGCTTCGTGTCCCCGGACCTGGCAATCTGGACCCGCTCGGGCGAGGCGCTGATCATCGTCATCCTGGGGGGCAGCGGCAGCCTGATCGGCGCCGCCGGCGGCGCGGCACTGTACATCCTCCTCCGCAATCAACTGAACGACGGCGCGTTCTGGAAAAGCCTCTCCCTCCCGCCGGAGATGGCCGATCACTGGCAGCTCATCATGGGGCTGTTCTTCATTGCCGTCGTCCTGCTGGCCAGGGACGGCCTGTACGGGCGCCTCACCTGGGCGATCCGGCACGCGGCGCTGGCAGTCGTGCGGCGGAGAAACCGAACGTGATGGTCGACGCGCTGCAGGCGACCGGCCTGTGCAAGGCGTTCGGGTCGCTGCAGGTGACCGACCACGTCTCGCTGCGGCTCCCGCCGGGCGAACGGCGCGGGCTGATCGGCCCCAACGGCGCCGGCAAGACCACGCTGTTCAACCTGATCACGGGCGAGCTCGACGCGGACGGGGGCCGGGTGTACGTCGGGGGCCGCGACGTGAGCGGAGCGCCGCCCGACGTCCGTGCGCGGGCCGGGCTGGCGCGCAGCTTCCAGCGCAACAACCTGTTCGGCGACCTCACCGTCAGGGAGAACCTGGCGCTCGCCTGCGCGCTCAGGCAGCGCATCGGTCACGTGTTCTGGCGTCCCGCGCGCCGATTCGCCGCGGTGCGCGAAGAGGCGGAAGCGCACGCACAGCGGCTCGGCCTTGCGCAACATCTGCCGGTACCGGTGTCCACCCTGCCCTACGGCACCCAGCGCCACCTCGAGATCGGACTGGCGCTGGTGCGGGAGCCGACGGTCCTGCTGCTCGACGAGCCCACCGCCGGGATGAGTCCGGAGGAGACGGCCGGCATCGTCGAGCTGCTGATTTCGCTGCCCGCTTCCCTGACGTTGCTCATCGTCGAGCACGACATGGATGTGATGTTCGAGTTGGCCGAGCGGATCACCGTGCTCGACTATGGCCGCGTGCTGCTGGAAGGCACGCCGGCCGAGGTTCGCGGCTCGGCGGAGGTGCGCAGCCGCTACCTCGGGGGGCGTGACTGATGGCGGATCCGCTGCTGTCCATGGAGGGGGTGGACACCTACTACGGGCGCAGCCACGTCCTTCAGAACGTGTCGCTGGAGGTGGCGGGCGGCAGCGTCGCCGCGCTGCTCGGACGCAACGGAGCAGGCAAGTCGACCGCGCTCAAGTCGATCATGGGCATCGTCACGGCCGCGCGCGGCAGCATCCGGTTCGCGGATGAGGCGATCGAGCACCTGCCTCCGTACCGCATCGCGCGCCGCGGCATCGCCTACGTCCCGGAGGACCGCGGCATCTTCGCCTCGCTCACGGTGGACGAGCACCTGAGCCTGAACCGGCGGCCGGCGGCCGGCGGCCCCGTCGTAACGGGGGAGGCTCTCTACGAGCGGTTCCCCCTGCTGGCCGAGCGGCGCCGCAACCGCGGCAACGAACTGAGCGGCGGCGAGCAGCAGATGCTGGCCATCGCGCGCGCCATCACCCTGGCACCGCGCCTGCTGATCCTGGACGAGCCGACCGAGGGGCTGGCGCCGATCGTCGTCGAGCGCATCGCCGGAATCGTCCACGACCTGCGGGCGGACGGCATGACGATGCTGCTGGTAGAGCAGAACTACCCGTTCGCCATCGGGCTTGCCGAGCACGTCTACGTGCTCGGCAAGGGCCGCATCCGCTGGCACGGAACCGCGGCGGAGCTCGACCGGAGCCCCCAGGTCAGATCGACTTGGCTCGGCGTGTAGGTCTGACCTGCTCCCAGGGGACCGGTTCCGAGTCCTTCATCGCTTCTTCGATCGCCTTGAGGTCGTCCTGCTGTTCAAGCTGTTCGACGAGTTCTTCGTAGATGTCGATGGGTAGGACGACAGCCACCTTGTTGCCGGCTTCGTCAAGGACGAACCGAGGTTCGGTCAGCGTCATGCTTACGATCCTACTCACCACGCACCTACCTTGTCGTGTGTCGCCCAAGCGTCCGTACCATCGCAAGGCACAGCGTGACGCAATGGGGCGACCGCCTTAAGCTGACGATATGAAGTCGTTCTGGGAGCGGGTTCACGAGCACCTCGGCGCGGGATGCCGAGTGTTCGTCGCTTGCGTGGCCGAGCATACCCGCGGCTCGCCGGGAACCGCTGGCGCCAAGCTGCTGGTCGCCGAGTCGGGTGAGCTTGTCGGGACGATCGGCGGGGGCGCGATGGAGCACCGGATCGTCGATCAGGCGAGGGAGTTGCTGCAGGACGGCAACCATCGGCCCAAGAAGCAGACGCTCGTGCATAGCGAGGCAGTGTCCGCCGACTCATCCGGCCTGATCTGTGAAGGCAGTCAGACAAATGTCTTTTGCGTGCTGGCAGGACGGCAGGACTTGGACAGCGTGCGGGCCATCGTCGACACAATCCGGAACGATCAGCGCGGCTGGATCGAGATCGACGACGCCGGCCTGCGGCTGGCGGAGGACGGCGCCGGCTTCGGCGCCCCGGCCATCACCCTGCTGGAGGAGGACGGATTCTGGCGGTACCGAGAGGACCTTCTCAACCGCCGCCGCATCGCCATCATTGGCGGCGGTCACTGCGCGGCGGCGCTGGCAGAGGTGATGACGCCGCTGGGGTATCGCGTAGAGGTTTTCGACACCCGAGCCCACGTGGTCAGCCATGACGGGGCGACCTCGCTTGGCGGCCTCTCCATCGTCGCGGACTACGCAGAAGCCGGACCCTCTATCGCCCATCCGGAGTCCACCGCCGCCGTAGTGATGACCGCCGATTACCGCACCGACGCGCGCGCCCTCCTCGGCGTCGCGCATCTGCCCTTCTCATTCATCGGGCTGATGGGCGGCAGGAAGAAGATCGAGCGCATCTTCTCCCTCCTGCGGGAGGAAGGGATCTCGCCAGACACGATCGACCGCATCCACGCACCGGTGGGACTGGACATCGGCAGCAACACGCCGGAGGAGATCTCCATCAGCATCGCCGCGCAACTCCTGCGCGAGCGCAACCGCCGGTCCACGCAATGACCTTACACCCATCCAGCCAGCCGACCGGCCGCCCACACTCCCGGCGCAGTGCCCGGCATTCCCGCAGAAAGGGTCACGGTCCCGCCTGGAGCTTAAGCCATTGAGTAGACGCTGCCTGAGCAGAGCAGTATGCTACGTCAACTACTGTCACAACTTTCTGAGAGGAGAACATGCCGGGTAAAGCACAACACGTTGTTCCTCGCGGCGGGAAGTGGGCTGTACGAAGGTCCGGTGCTAATCGCGTAACGCGGCTCTTCGCTACGCAGCCTGAAGCTCTGGAGGCTGCACGGGACATCGCTCGAAAACAGGGAACCGAACTGTATATTTTTGGACGGGATGGCCGAATTCGGGAACGAGAGTCCTATGGGAAAGAGCCGGCTGCATCGAGAGGATAGACCTGGAAACTGATACTGGAGGAACAGCCTTACCGCTATCGGGCGGCAATATCCGACCTTGCAGGAAATGACGTTGAAGCACACGGCGGCGACTTTGCAACAGCCGTAAGGAAGGTGCGAAACTGGATTACCGGACTGGGTGGCTTCGAGCGTGTTGGAGCAGGCCGCATCTTGGCGGAGTACGAAGACTTTCACGAATGGCATTACGAGCGCCAACTTGAGGCCGGCTTTGCCGACGAAGACATCCAGGACTACTCAACCCCGGAACTCCTGCACGCGATGATCGAGTGGACGGACCAGCTACGGTCGAACAAGTGATGCTGCAAGGCAGTCGCGACTTTCGGATAGTCATGGGGATGCAGGCAGGTTGTTCCCGGACTCGGGGAGGGTGCCTACCGCAGAGAATGCTTCTCGATCGTGAAGCTCAACGGGACAGCGAGCATGGTACTTGGATCGCACGGTCTGGCTCGCCAATACAAGACATATCTGACGGACAACTTCGAAGATACTCTGAAACACGTCGGTTCTTACTACGATACGGATACCACTCCCTATCTCAACTTCGCCTGGGAGAACGATGAGCGGCGCGATGATGTCCTGTCACGAATCGAGCGGGTCGAGACGTTGGTAATGATCGGCTATTCCTTTCCGCTTGTCAACCGGGATGTCGATCGAGAAATCCTGACATGTCTTCTGCGCCCCGAGAAGCTGTACGTGCAAGCAGGAAGGGACGGATCGGCCGTGAAGGAACGGCTTGCCGGACTGGGAGTCGATGATGAGAGAGTTAATCTCGTCGAAGACGTAGACCAGTTCTACATTCCTGACCGCTACTCGCCATCCGAACGGATGCTGCCGCCTCACTTCAACGTGCCATTGGGATAGGACGTGTCCTGGGGCGAGATTCGGAAAGCCTGGTGCGAGGGAGATGTGAGCGGAACGCCTGCGATTCGCGCTGGGGCGCCGAGCACCCGGTTCATCCTCAACGACCGGCTGGTGAAGACCTCCGCACCGGCAGGGCTACTGCTGCTGGACTTCCTGCGGAATCACGAGCGGCTGACCGGCACCAAGGAAGGCTGCAAGGAGGGCGACTGCGGCGCCTGCGCCGTTCTGATCGGAGAGCTTGCGGGCGACGCCGTCCGCTACCAGCCGGTCACCTCCTGCCTGGTGCCTCTGGCGGAGGTGCACGGCCGGCACGTGGTCACGATCGAGGGGTGCAACCTGGACGCCGGGCTTACGCCCGCGCAGGAGGCCGTCGTCGAGCACGGCGGCACGCAGTGCGGGTTCTGCACGCCCGGCATCGTCGTGTCCCTGCACGGACTGCTGCTGGATGACTCCAAGGGGCTCTCCCTCGAAGACGTGAAGTACGCCCTGAGCGGCCACCTGTGCCGCTGCACCGGTTATCGCTCGCTGAAGGACTGCGCCGACACGCTGGACCGCCGCCTCGGCAGCCGGCTGAACGGGATCGGCCGCGGCGCTCGTCTGGCCGCGATGGCGGCGGCGGGCGCGATTCCCGCGTACTTCACGACCATCCCGGAGCGCCTGCGGGCGCTGCAGGAAGAGACGCCTGCACCCGACGCCGGTGCAGAGCCGGAGGTCCGCATCGCCGGCGGCACCGACCTGTACGTGCAGCAGGGCGAGGAGATCCCGGACCGCCGCGTGGAGGTGCTCAACCGGCGGCCGGCGCTCAAGCACATCCGACGCTCCGACGGCGAGTTCCGCGTCGGCGCGCTCACCACCTTCGAGGAGTTCGGCGTCGACCCGCTGGTGATCGAAGCGATTTCGCGCATCGGGGCGTTCAACCACCTCA
Organism: Spirochaetia bacterium; assembly: GCA_965208175.1. Classification (GTDB taxonomy): domain Bacteria; phylum Spirochaetota; class Spirochaetia; order SZUA-6; family Bin103; genus CATQHW01. The sequence continues at coordinate 2,309,233 of CBDBOG010000004.1, forward strand.
TCGCCTCCTGGCAGATCCGCAACCGCGCCACACTGGCGGGTAACATCGTCAACGCCTCCCCCATCGGGGACTTCACCGCCCTGCTGCTGGCCCTGGACGCGCGCGTCGTGCTGGACGACGGCGGCACGCGGCGGTCGGTCCCGCTGAAGGAGTTCTACCGCGGCTACAAGCAGATGGACCTGCGGCCCGGCGAGCTGCTCACCGAGGTGGCCTTCGCCGATCCGTCCGCCGCCCGCGTCAACTTCGAGAAGGTTTCCAAGCGGACCTGCCTGGACATCGCGTCGGTCAACAGCGCCTGCTCGATCCGCTGCACCGGGGACACGATCGGCGACGCGCACGTCAGCCTGGGCGGCGTGGCGCCCATCCCGCTCTACCTGCACGAGACCTCGCGGGCGCTGCGCGGCCGCGCCCTGGACCTGGAGACGGCGTGGGAGGCCGTGCGCATCTCCCAGCGGGAGATCTCGCCGATCACGGACGTGCGCGGGTCGGCCGAGTACAAGCGCCTGTTGGCGCGGCAATTGCTGATCGCCCACTTCGTGACCCTGTTTCCCGAGCGCTTCGCCGTGGAAGCGTTCTACACCGGGGGCATGTCGTGAACCACATCGACTCCCACCTGCACGTGCGCGGCGAGTCGCAGTACGTGGACGACGTGCGGCCCCCGCCCGGGATGCTACACGCCGCAGTGGCAGGCTCCCCCAAGGCTCACGGCATCATCGTCCGGTTCGACACCGCCACCGCCCGCGCCGCGCCCGGCGTGGTAGCAGTCCTCACGGCCGCCGACATCCCCGGCGTCAACCGATTCGGTCCGATCATCGAGGACGAGGAGTTGCTCGTCGAGAGCGAGGTGTGCTTCATCGGCCACCCCATCGCCCTGGTGGTGGCCCGCACGGCGCATCAGGCGCGACAAGCGCGCGACCTGATCGAGGTCGAAATCGACGAGCTGCCGGTGGTAGTCGACCCGCGCCAGGCGTTCGCCAACGGCGACCTGATCCATCCGCCACGCACGATGGCTGCCGGCGACGTCGCCGGTGCCTGGAGCGATTGCGACGCGGTGGTCGACGGGCGCTGCGAGATCGGCGGCCAGGAGCACCTCTACCTGGAGACGCAGCGCGCCCGCGCGGCGCCCGGAGAGGACGGAGCGATGCAGGTGTTCTCCTCCACCCAGGGGCCGGCCGCGGTCCAGCACGTGGTGGCGGCGGTGCTGGGCAGACCCATGCACAAGGTCGAGGTGGACGTGAAGCGGCTCGGCGGGGGCTTCGGCGGCAAGGAGGATCAGGCCACCCACTGGGCGGCGCTGGCCGCGCTGGCCGCCGCGCACCTGGACGCGCCGGTGGAGCTGGTGCTGAACCGGCTGGACGACATCCGCATGACCGGCAAGCGCCATCCCTACTCCGCCGACTTCCGGATCGGGTTGACCTCGGACGGCAAGATCCTGGCCTACCAGGCCACCTTCTTCCAGAACTCCGGCGCCTTCGCCGACCTGTCGCCGCCGGTCCTGGCGCGCACGCTGTTCCACGCCACGAACGCCTACTACATCCCCAACGTGCGCGTGACCGCGGCGCCGTGCCGGACCAACCTGCAGCCGCACACCGCCTTCCGCGGCTTCGGCGGCCCGCAGGGCATGTACGTGATCGAGGCCGCGATCGCCAAGGCCGCCGACGCGATGGGGATCGAGGCCTCCGCGATCCAGCGCGCCAACCTGCTGCGCGACGGCGACGTGTTCCACTACGGGCAGGTCGTGGAGCAGAGCCGCGCCGAGCGGACCTGGGACGAGCTGGAGTCGGCGTTCGACGTCGATGGGATCCGGCATCGGGTCGACGAGCACAACCGGCGCAACTTCGCGATCAAGAAAGGCTGCGCCCTGATGCCGGTCTGCTTCGGCATCTCGTTCACCAAGACCCACCTCAACCAGGGCAACGCCCTGGTCCACGTCTACGCCGACGGCAGCGTGAGCGTGACCACCGGCGGCATCGAGGTGGGCCAGGGCATCAGCAGCAACGTCGCGTCCGTGGTGGCGCGCACCTTCGGGATCTCGCGGCGCCGGGTTCGGGTCGAGAGCACCAACACCACCAGGGTCGCCAACATGTCGCCCAGCGCCGCCAGCGCCACGACGGACCTGAACGGCAACGCGGCGATCATCGCGGTCGAGACCATCCTGGACGGCATGCGCGAGGTCGCGGCGCGGGAGATCGGAAGCGCCGACCCGGCCGCGGTCACCGTTGCTGATGAGCAGGTTCGCATCTGCGGCGAGCCCGCGGACATGAGCTGGACCGACCTGGTCGGCCTGACCTACCGGGCTCGCAGGCGCCTGTCGGCCCACGGCTACTACACCACGCCGGGCCTCCACTACGACGAGGAGCGCGAGCACGGCCACCCGTTCGCCTACCACGTCTACGGCACGGCCGTGTTCGCAGTGACCGTCGACTGCCTGCGCGGCACCTACGCCGTCGACCAAGTGAAGATCGTCCACGACCTGGGCCGCACCATCAATCCGACCGTCGACCGCGGCCAGGTCGAGGGCGGCCTTGCCCAGGGCATGGGCTGGATGACCATGGAGGACCTGCAGTGGGACGCGGAGGGCCGCTGCCTCTCGCATGCGCTGTCCACCTACAAGGCCCCGGACGTCTACTTCATGCCCGACGACATGGCCGTGAAGTTCCTGGAGCCCGAGGACAACCCCTACGGCCCGCTCGGCGCCAAGGCGGTCGGCGAGCCCCCGCTGATGTACGGCATCGGCGTCTTCTTCGCCCTCCGCAACGCCATGAAGGCCTTCCGCCCGGACGCCGACCTGACCCTCGACGCCCCCATGACCCCGGAACGCGTCCTGCTCGACCTGCACCGCGGAGACATCACACGCAGCACTCCGCCGACTGCTCGTGGTCAGCCACTCGAAGTACGCGGATCGACTTGACCGATTGGCAATATGCCCGAATTATTACGGCATATTGCGTGCCACAGGAGGAACCGGTGGACGTAGCTCGTAACGTAGCGGAGGCCGTGGCCGCGCGACTCGGCGGTGTTGCCGGCATCGGGGTTGCGGTGCATTCGGATGCGGATCTGGCCGATGCCGTGGCCGGCGGGTTCACGGTCAAGTCGATCGACGCGCTCCGCGATGGCGGGCTCACCGAGGCTGAGGTCGGCGCTCTCATCATCAAGGCGCGGACCCTGTCGCATCGGCGGGTGAACGGAGGCAGGCTGACCGTCGACGAGTCCGATCGCGCGGCACGCGTGGCACGAGGTCTGGTCCTTGCAGAGGGAGCGTTCGCCAGCCGGGACAAAGCGCATCGATGGCTGCATCGGAACTCGGCCGCGCTCGGCGATCGAAAGCCGATGGACTTGATCCGCACCGACGCCGGGGCCCGTGTCATCGAGAATCTGCTGGCGCGAATCGCCTGGGGTGCTGCCGCCTGATGCAGCTCTGGCGCCTGTCAGGCGCGGCATACGCACACCGATTCGACGGCGGCTACGGGCTCGATTTCACGGGCCGCTGGAACGAGCGGGGCCGGTTGGTCACCTATTGCGCCACCGGACCCGCGCTCTGCGTTCTGGAGAAGCTCGTGCACGTCGGGGATACCGACCTGCTCCCGGAGGACACCATGCTCATCCGCTACGACGTGCCCGACCATCTGCGGGTGGAAGAGTCGCAGCTCGCCGACTTGCCGGAGGACTGGCACGCCGATGACCGAGTGACCCGATCGATCGGCAGCGCCTGGTTGGACCGTGTCTCGGCTTGTCTGCTCCGGGTTCCATCCGTGATTGTACCGATCCCCGAAGCGGAGGACCGGAACGTCCTGGTCAACCATCGCCATCGGGACGCGGCGCTCATCACGATTTCCAGAGTGGAGAGGTTTGTGTACGATCCGCGCCTGCTTGCGCGATTTGGATGAGTTCCCGACCATCAAGCTGAACTACCGCTGACTACGGCCAAGTTGCGCCGTCATCGTCACTGTAGATTACCGACGCTTACCCCGACGACCGCGCGGTGACGTCGGGCCCGGACGATGGCACACTGCCGGCCGTGCGCACGTTCAACACCGAGGGGCCGGTCGTGGCGGCCGACCACTACCACGTCCCGCCGTTGGAGCGGATCGACCTCGACGAGGTGCTCGGCCTGGTGCGGGACAAGAAGTACTTCGTGCTGCACGCGCCGCGGCAAACCGGCAAGACCTCGGCGCTGCTGGCGCTGCGCGACCTGCTGAACGGTGGACATGCCGGCGACTACCGCTGCGTGTACGCCAACGTCGAGGATGGCCAGGCGATGCGCGAGAACGTGGCGGAGGGCATGCGCACCGTGCTTGCCGAACTGGCGCTGCAGGCAAGCCTGACCCTGGGAGACGAGACGCTGGAGGACCTCTGGCCCGGAGTGCTGGAGCGAGTGGGGCCGGGCCAGGCACTACGGCACGCGTTACTGCGTTGGAGCATGGCCGACCCGCGGCCGCTGGTGTTGCTGATCGACGAGATCGACGCGCTGGTGGGCGACACCCTGCTCGCCGTGCTGCGGCAGTTGCGCACCGGCTACGTCGACCGGCCGGCGCGGTTCCCGCACAGCATCGTCCTGTGCGGGGTGCGCGACGTGCGCGACTACCGCATCCACTCGACGGCCGAGAACCGCATGGTGCTCGGCGGCAGCGCCTTCAACATCAAGGCCAAGTCGCTGCGGCTCGGCGACTTCTCGGAGCGGGAGGTGCGGGAGTTGCTGGCGCAGCACACGGCGGCGACCGGGCAGGATTTCGCGGAGGAGGCGGTACGGCTGATCCTGACGCGGACCGCCGGGCAGCCTTGGCTGGTGAACGCGCTGTGCCGGGAAGCGTGCTTCGACGACAAGGCGGGCCGCGAACGCTCCCGTCCGATCACCGAGCAGGCGATCCTGGAGGCGCAGGAGCGCCTGATCCTGGCGCGGGTGACCCACCTCGACAACCTGGCGGACAAGCTGCGCGAGGAGCGCGTGCGGCGGGTGATCGAGCCGATCCTGGCCGGCACCGACCGGCACGAGTGGACGGCCGAGGACGTCTCCTACGCCTGCGACCTGGGCCTGGTGGCGCAGGAGGCGGACGGCACGCCGCGGATCGCCAACCCGATCTACGCCGAGGTGGTGCCGCGCCATCTGAACTACGCCGTCCAGACAGGATTGCCGCAGCGGATGGCGTGGTACGTGGGCGCGGACGGCGCCCTGGACGTCGACGGGCTGATCGCGTCGTTCCAGGCGTTCTTCCGGGAGCACTCCGAGCACTGGGTGCAGCGCTTCGAGCGCTACCACGAGGCCGGGCCGCAGTTGCTGCTGCAGGCGCACCTGCAGCGGGTGGTGAACGGCGGCGGACGGATCGAGCGGGAGTACGCGCTGGGGCGCGGGCGAACGGACCTGCTGATCGTGTGGCCGCAGGGCGGGCGCGAGCGGCGGTTCGTGGTGGAGTGCAAGGCGCGGCGCGGCGAGCTGGAGCGGACCGTCGCCGAGGGGATGGAGCAGACCCGTGCCTACCTGGACCGATGCGGGGCGCAGGCGGGCCACCTGATCGTGTTCGACCGCGCGCCGGAGCGGACCTGGGAGGAGAAGATCTTCCGCCGCCCACCGTCCGAAGACGGCGTGCCGGTTACGGTCTGGGGCATGTGAAGCTCCCGCGCCGCTAAGGCCGGGGCGGCGAGTTGACGATCATGGAAAGTAATGCTGGGAACCGACGTACGACGCGATGCGAGGTCGGGTGACGCCGAAGCGCAGTTTGAGCTGGGCTGCATGTATCATGACGGCTACGGCGTCCGCCAGGACTACCCGGAGGCGGCCACGTGGTACCGCCGCGCGGCCGAGCAGGGGCATCCCGGCGGACAGTTCAACCTCGGCCTCATGCACTGGCTGGGCGTCGGTGCCCCGCACGACTACGCGGAGGCCGTCACGTGGTTCCGTCGGGCCGCCGACCAGGGGGACGAGAAAGCGCAGTTCGCACTCGGGCTCTCGTACCTCCATGGCCAGGGAGTCGCCCAGGATCTCGTTGCCGCATACATGTGGTTCGATCTCGCCGCCCGCTCCGAAGCAAGCGACGTGCCGCGCTTCCTGACGACCTGGGCCGAGTTCGTCGCCAGCGGCGACCATGAGGCGCGCAACATGCGTGACCACCTTGCCGAGCAGATGTCCCGGAAGCAGATCGCGTCGGCGCAGCGCACCGCCCGCGAGTCCATGAAGCGGATGACGGCGGCGACCTGACGAACAAGCCGTCACTCCCCGAGGACACCCCGGCCCGGTATCGTTGAGGGACGAGGTCGGCCATCGGCCGGCATCGCCCTCGCCCATTCACTCGCCTCTCCCGTATGCAGCGGCGATTCCCGCCGGGGACACTGGCTCGCCGCAATCGACAGGACCATGCGCACGAGGTCGGCCCGCCGCGAGATGTTGAGCTTCAAGTGGATGCGCTTGACCAGCTCGCGCACGGTGCTCTCCGCCCGGAGCGTGGCGGTCGCGATGTCCCGCATCGTGGCGCCTTCGGCCAAGGCTGACGCTACGCGCGCCTCCGCCGGCGTGAGGCCGAGGCCCGCGGCGACGTTCTCCGGATCGATGCCGGCTTTCGCTGCCGGGTCGACGACCACCACCAGCCCGGCGAACAGGCCGAACGCGTACCCCGCATCGCGGATGTCGGCCGGGATCACGTGCAGCGCCAGGCGCGGCCCTTGAGAGGACCGTGTGACCGTCATCGAACCGCTGGTCCCTTGGCGCCCGGGCTGCGACAGCGCATGCGCGAGCAACCGCGAGAGACGCCCATCGTCGGCGGTCTGCTTCGCACGCAGGAGCCCGCGCCGCTCCACCAGCCCGGCGCCCTCACGCAAGATCTCCCGCGCACGGGTGTTGACCTGAACGATCAGGCCGCGCGAGTCCAGACAGATCACGCCGACCACCATGTTGTCCAGCAGTCCGGCAAGCGAGGCGCTCAGCGCCTCGGCGCCCACAAGCGCCTGCCGGACGCGGACGAACTGGCGGATGTGGGGAACGAGACGGTTGATCATCGCCGTCTGCTTCGCGGTCCAGCCGCCGGGGGTCGTCGCGTTGGCGAGGACCCAGATGACCTGCAATCCGTTCGCTCCATCCATGCGGATGCTCCGGCCGACGCCGCGTACGTACTCAGTTGCGCAATTCGGCGTACCCCCGATCGCCAGATGAGTGCCGGCAGTCCCGCATGCATGATCGATCAGGGCGGACGCCTCCGGCCAGCGACCGCCGTCCAGCATCGCTTCGTGCAGCGAGTCGACGACACGCTCAAACAAGGAGTCCTCAGATGTACTCCTGGGGGAAGCGTGACGATTATTGCACATGCGCTAACCGGGTAATTTACCGTCACCTGAGCATGAACATCGAAATATTATGGTAACGTAAGACTTGAATTAGAATTCTATATCCGGCCCTTTGGTGCGCTGCAAATGTCCCCAAAACTGGGGACAATATCGCTTATGATCAAAAGAACGGAGGACGTTTCGCGCACGGGTAAGCTTGACGACCAGAGCGCTGTGCTCGGCTCGGTCGACCTACCTTTGGGTACGTCGGCTCGCCGCGAGTGAGTGAGGAGTCCGCGACGCCGCGCGGGGTCAACTGCCGCGGTAGGTGGTGTAGCCCCACGGCGCCACCAGCAGCGGCACGTGGTAGTGGGCGTCGGCGGCGATTCCGAATCGGATCGTGACGCGGTCCAGGAACGGCGGATCGGCGGTCGGCAGGTCGGTCGCAGCGAAGTACTCCCCGACGTGAAACACCAGCTCCCACTGACCCGTGCGGAAGGCGTCGCCTTCGAGCAGCGGCGCGTCGCAGCGCCCGTCCTGATTGGTGCGGACGGAGATGACCGGACGGCGGCCGTCGTTCACGTCGAAGAGCTCCACGCGGATCCCGGCGCCCGGCCTGCCCTGCGCCGTGTCCAGCACGTGCGTCGTGAGGGCGCCCATCATGCCCTCTCGAGCGTCACTTCGATCTGGCCGCTCGGCTCGTCGGTGGGTAGGAATACCTTGCCGCGAGCGTCCTGACCGAACGGGGAAAGGTCGATCGGCAGGTAGTGGACGTTGGGCATCCGCAGCGTGATCTCGCAGATGTCATGCGCGGCGGCGAGGGCTGCCTCGCCCATCCGATACAGGCTGTCCTGCACCGAGGGACTGTAGGTGGTGGCGAAGACCCGCAGCAGCGCCCCCCGGATCGAGCCGGCCACCGCGTCATAGTCGCCGCGTCCATGAAGCGTGCCGCCCTCGAACCGCCAGGCCGCCGCCATGCGGGTGGCGAGGATGCGGTCGGTGGTCGGCGGCAGCGTAGTGTACTCGTCCTGCAGATAGTCGACGAACCCGGATCCCGTGGTCTTCATGATCGCGAAGTCCTGGAAGCCGGCTTCCACCTCCCGCGCAGACCGGGTCACGGTCGCGCAGGCGAACGGCGTTCCGCCCTGCGCTCTCACGAAGCCGTGCTCGTGGTCGCGGCCGTCGATCCGCATGCGGCCCCAGACCGTCTCCTCGACGCGGACGCGCGCCTCCGAGACCTGCGGGTAGCGGTCCACGAAGCACTGCCCGATGGTCAGGGCGAACGACTCGTTGGCGGCGTCCAGGTGTTCGAGCGCCAGCACGTTGACCAAGTTCTTCATGGTGTCGGTGGCCACGACCGACGCGTTGTCGGCATCCGTGTAGGCGCCGGAGAACTCGCCGTCCAGGATGACGTTCACGCGGCTCTCGCGCGCCTGGTGAAGATCCCCGTCCCGCTGCACGCGCAGCACGCGGACGTTGGCCTTTCCGTAGCGCTGTCGTACGAATGGCATGAATCGACGCTCAACCCCGCCGCGCAGTCACCCGTGGCTGGTCGCGGAAGGTGCCCTGGTCGACGGTACCGCGACCAGGGCGAATCTTGGCGTGCAGCGGCGCCAAGCGCGTATGAGCCACGCGCCGGATACGCAGGCGAACCCCGTCCGCACTCTGCTCGATCCAGAAGTGCTCCCCCGACTTGGCGGAGAGTGCCGCTCGGACGTGGGGCGGAAGGACGACCTGACGTTCTGCGATGACCTTGACGAGCACAGCTAGTCCCGCCGATACGCTATGGAACGGAAGGACTTCCGTCAAATGGAGCACCCTGCGCGAACTCGCCGTTCCGGTCTCCCGGTCACGTACCGAAGTGGTGGAGCCGCACGATCGTCGGCTACTACCGTGAATGCGAGCCCGCCCGCTGGCTCCTGCAGGCGGGCTCAAGGGCACCGAAACGAACGCGTACGTTCTATATCCGAAGAGCCGTCGGTGCCGGGTGTGTCCGGCTGCTAATGCAGGGCGATGCCGTATGCCATCGGAAGGTCGCCCACAACAACCTCGATGCCAGACCCGTCAAGGTTGGCGCGTCGGATGGTGCCGCCACGTTCTGCCCAATATATCTTTTGAGAGATTGCATCTACGGTGATTTCGGCCGGCTCATCCACGTCTGCTTCGGTCACAATATGCTCAACCTCCGTTCCGTCCAGGTTGGACCGTGTAACGTTCATATCTGACCGTCCGTGGGTCCAGTACAGCTTCTGGTTTACTGGATCGACCGCGAGGCCATACGGCGCGGCCAAGCCGCTGGTAGTTACCGTCTGAATGTCAGACCCGTCGAGTTCGGCGCTCTGGATAGCATCACCCTCGTCGTCTATCCAGTATATCCTCCTGCCGATAGGATCAAGTGCTATTGCGGTGACAAACGACAGATCCGAAACGATCTCCTCATATTCGGTCCCATCGAGGTTCGCGCGGTAGATATTGCTGCCCTGATCGCTTGACCAGTACATCTTGTCGCCTGCGAGGTCCAAATCGAACGATCGCAGATTCTGGGGTTGGTCTAGGATTTCCTCCACTTCGGAACCGTCCAAGTTAGCCCGTCGAATCATACCTGTAATGTACTCGGCCCAATACATCTTGCCGCTTGGGACATCCAGCGCGATCCCATGTGGCTCGACTGTGGGGAGCGACAAGATCTCTGTCACGCCGGTGCCGTCCAGATTGGCGCTCATGATCGTTCCGTTATCGAAGTCGGTCCAGTACACCTTGGAGTGCATGACTATAACCGTGAACGTCAGAAAAGCAATGTCGCCGTCCTCGTCGGTGGCGCTGTAGGTCAGGTCAAAGCTACCGACAGCTACCGGCATCCCGCTTACGGTTCGCGTGGCTTGATCGAAGCTCAGCCCCGGAGGTATCGGCGTCACCGTATAGGTCAGATCGCCGTTCCCGCCGGTCGCCGCCGGAAGCTGTACCGGGATGGGGAGCGCGACTCGGACCGGCAACGGCGGGATTTCCGGGATGGTCTGGGTTCCGAAGCTCGGCGACGTGTCCGGCTCCTTCACCTTTGGAGTCGTTCCGCCACAGCTCACGAGCAGGGCCGCCGTAGCTACAGCTGCTGCCACGATCACGGCGATGTGTCTGATGCGTCTGATGCTTGACATGGGTCTGCATTACCTCCTGTTCTGCAGAGTCGCTGCTGAAGCATCGTCGGCTACTGTTCGCCGGCACGGCATGCCCCAAACTGGGGACAAGCGCTACTGAATCACGGGGATGTGGGTGAAGCGGGAGACGTCGACCAGGCCCAGGTCGGAGATGCGCGGCTCGGGGATCACGGCCAGCGCCAGCAGGCTGAGCTACATGTAGCCGTTGTTGAGCGCGCAGCCGCACTCGCCGAGCGCCTGCATCACAGGGGCCGATTTGTCGGTGACCACGCCGGAGGCCCGTCGGACATCAGCCCGCCGATCGGCAGCTCGACCAGGGCGGTCAGCGTGCCGTCGCGCACCACGGCGACGCCGCCGCCAGCGTCGACCAGCGTGTTCGCGCCTGCGCCATGTTCGCGGCGCAGGTCCCGGTCACCAGCAGGCGGTGGCGGTCGTGGGCGACGGTGGTGGCCACGCCGCAGGCGAGGTCGAAGCCGAAGCCCCGCACGAAGCCGTTCACCACCCTGCCGGTCCCGTGATGGCGCTCCACCAGTGCCAGGGGCAGCACGTCCTGCGCCGGGTCGGGCTGTACCCCGGCCGTCGCGCACCGCCAAGTTCGCGGTCAGGTGGCGGGTGGCGGGTGGCGGCATGGTTCTCGATCACGCCGATCACGTTGGCCGTAACCGTGCCCGCTCGGCCCCCGGCATCCACGGCGAAGTCAGGGGCGGCCAGCGGACGCGGCACGCGGACGCAGCGGCGAAAGCGTTCCTCGTGTTTCCAGGGCGGCAGGTCGAGGAGCAGCCTCCCCTCCTCCACGGCCAGGTCGCCGCGGGCGATCACCGTCCCGGCGGCGAAGTCGTCGACGTCCTCCGCCAGCACCACGTCGGCGTAGCGGCCCGGCGCCAGACAGCAGGGGATCAGGGGGTCGAGGACCAATCCGATCGCGTGCCGCAGCACGCGGTCCATGCGGCGTCGGCCACCAGCGTGCCGGCGTGCACATCGTCCGTGCACGAGAGAACTGGCGCCGATCGATCCCCCGTTCCGTGATGGCAGTGACCTGCGCGGCCACGTCGTACCAAGCCGACCCGAGTCGCAGCATCGGCCGCATGCCGCGGCGGGCGCGCTTGACGGCATGCTCTTCACGCGTGTTCTCGTGGTCGTCAGCCGGACCGCCGGCGGTGGCACGCGCGAAACCGGGGACATCATGAGTACCGGCATCGCTGCCGACCCGCATCCATCGTCTCGACAAAGTGGCGCAAAACGCCACTGCTGTTCAAGCCAACCTGCCAACTGAGGCTCCCTGACATCGAGTCGCCTTGCGTCTCGCCACCGGAACGCGCATCGATCCTGCCGGAGCCTGCAGAAACGCAGGATTAGCGACGGCGACTACTACTCCGGTTCGGTATAGACGAAGTTGCTCTGCGTGATCAGAGCCGGCCTTGCATCTCCTATGAGCATGTAATGGAATCCAAAGGAGAGTCCGAATCCTGAGTCGTAGTACTTGGCGATGTTCTTCATTTCGACTACATCTTTGTAGGAAAGTTGAACCGTACCTGTTGCATGATATCGTTTGCCGTCGACCGTGCACGAGTAGAGTCGAGGAGAGGCGCGCCCTTGCCGTAGGTAGTAGGGAGTAGCTGTTGCCGGCAGCTTTCGCACACGCCGGTGCCTCAATCTCCACCATAGCCGCGTTTCCTCTCCCCGCTCATCGAACCCGGCGTGCCATTTTCCAGCACCGGGCTCTCGGACGAGATCATGCCTTCGCCCACGGAAAGTGTGCCGGGCGCAGGGCAAGGCGGGTGAGGCTATGGTCTTTCCAGAGTCGCTCATCCGTGAAGCGCACGTACTTCCCGGTCCGCACCTTGTGCTTGCGGCACAGCCACCGGCGCAGCCGCCTGATCGCATGCTTGTCGACGGCGTTGTAGGCCGGGCTGACTTGTCCCAGTTGGAAGTAGTTCGCCCACCCTTCGATCACTCGGTTCAGGCGGCGCACTACCACTTCCGAGTCCAGGAGTCCGTACCTACGCTGCGTCAACTCGCTGATCCTGTGGCATACGCTCACTACACTGCTCCGGCTCGGGCGCGTGCCGATGTAGGCACGCCCCGTGTCTCGGCGGTAGTTGCGTCCAATGCGGTACCCGAGAAACTCCAACGGTTCCTCCGGTACGCGTATGTTTCGGGTCTTCGTCGCGTTGATCGGCAGCCGCAGACGTTGCATCAGGTCCTCAACGGCGCCCCTCATCGTTTCCGCGGGAGCTTTGCCGCAGACCACGAAGTCGTCTGCGTAATTCACGATCTCTGCGTCGAAGCGCCGAGCATAGCCCAGCGCCTTCCAGCCCACAATGAAGCGTCGCATGTAGATGTTGCTGATCAGCGGGGAGATCGGTGCACCTTGCGGCGTCCCCTTCCTCTCCCGTCGCGCCCGGTTCGTGCGGCGGGTGCCGCCATCACCGTCGTCCTCCTCCACCGGCATCTCCAACCACGCCTTGATCCAGCCCAGCAGACGCCCATCGCTTACGCGGCGGGCCACGCTGCACATCAGCTCGGCGTGCGGAATCTCGCCGAAGTAGTTGGACAGATCCGCGTCGACCACCTCCCGGTGGCCCCGGTTCAGCAGCCCGTGCACGCGCTTCACTGCGTCCTGCGCGCTGCACCCCTCCCGATAGGCGTACTGCTCCGGTTGCAGGTCCGCTTCGAAGATCGGTGTCAGCACCATCAGTGCCGCCGTCTGCGTGACCCGGTCCCGAACGCACGGTATGCCCAGTGGTCGGTACTTCCCTGCTTGCTTCTTGGGGATCAGCACCTGCCGCACCGCGCCCGGTCGATAGGTGCCTTCCTTCAAGTCCCGCGCCAGTTCTCCAAGCCATCGACTCACCCCTTGCGCCTCGATGTGCTGCACCGTCTCGCCGTCCACGCCGGCAGCACCGCCGTTACGGCGGACTGCTTGCCAAGCGGCCTGCAAGACATCGGCTCGCCACACCTTGTCGCTCAGTGAATAGAATCGAAGGTTTGGAGATTCCTTCGCTTTCGCATGTAGCGCCGTCTGGAGTTTCCGAACGCTTTCCGGAGCTGCTAGGCTTCCGCCAGTCTCCATATCCCTGCCTCCTTGTTGCGCCCCTCTCGAACTGAGGCTCCTTCCCTCCGTCAGCATTACCCGACATCCACGGTACTACGAGCCTCTCCGTCACCCCGCCGACCCGAGCTGGTCCTCACGGATTCCCGGTTCACGCGTACACGCCTCCGACGGGGCTTCCCGTGTTGCTGCTGTCTCCCTGTTGCATACATGCCGTCGCCATTACCCCGGCGGATCCGGCCGGTGCTCGTGTCGCTCGCTTCCCGACCGCTGCCAGCCTTCCCCGTGTTTACGGCGGGTCGGCTTCCGCATCAAGCGTTTCGAGGCCTGCTCGGCGTTCACTCACGTTACGGCCTGCATGCTCGCTGAATCGCCCAACGGCGATCCTTTGTCATCGGAGTGCTTCAGTCCAATTCGTTACCTCCTTGCACCGCTCCGACTGCTTCCGGCTGGAGCGACAGTTGCCGGGCGGGCTCCCACCCGCTGGGACACAGCGCCTTATCACGGCGCACATAAACAAGTTCGTAGCTACCGGGATTCCAGAACCAGCGAGCCTCCATGTCCTGCCGCAGAGCATAGGTCAATTCCTCCGATATGATGCTTCGGTCCATTCGCAGGTTTTGGATTCCAATGTTCGATATTTCGTCCTTGATATGTTGATCGAACTGAAGAATGTCGGCACGAAGATGCTCTATGAAGACGTAAGATTCCTTTCGCATCTCATTCGATGCTATACTCCTCGGTTCATACCGCGGCATGTAAGGCATGCCATCCGCCAAGTAGAAGAGTTGCCACGGCAATGTTCTCTTTTCGTCTGGCTCGTCTCTGGGCGTCACGGTGAGCAGGACGTCCGACACTGACACCTCATTGATCGTCGGATTTGACATCGTAACTTCCAAGTCGACCTGAGGCAATCCCAGATAGTGACCAATTATGACATTAGGACTTACCGAGATAAGTTCCGCGGGCAAGAGTTGCTTCAAGGAGAGTGTTACTTTCGCCATTCTCTCTCCTGATTTGACGGTAACAGTCTTCAAGTCGTAGCCCTTGAGCGATACGTCCAACTCGTAACTGTCCTCCATTCTCGAACGCGGTATGCTCATGATAAAGCTGCCATTATCGTCAGTGATCGCTCGGGCTGTTCCTCGGATGTCGACTATGGCATGCGAAAGATAATCTCCGTCATCGTTCCGAACGGATCCGCTGATAAGAGATTCTGCCTGCAGATAAACTTGATAAGCGAACACGAGATTCGCAAGGACACTCACTGTCACGGCCAGCCAGAATCCATATTGGACTACCGTCTTGCTAGCTCCTGAGGGTTTGTTCCTTAGAATGAGTCGAACGATGCCGGCACCAAGTAGCAACATGAGAGCGGCTAAAGCGAGCGGTGTAGTGACAGTAGATATCGTTCCGCCTAACATGACTTAGTTCCATCGTGCTGAGCCGCGGACGCGTGCATCAGATTCCATACTAAGGGCCGACAGTCGCGGCGGTAGAAATGCAATCAAGTTGAGATGCCTGCGCCCGGCAGTTCGGTCGCCGAAAATGCGTTTCAATCGAGACTCCTTTCCAAGTATCTTACGACGTCGTTTCGCGTAAGCACTTGCCTGAGGTCCTGTCGTGTCCGCTGCTCAAGACAGCAATCTGGATCACGGAGATGCGTCTGGTGCTTGGCACGGATCTGCGTTCCCTCCTTGGTGCAGCTTTGCTGTGCTGCCAAAGCATTCTCCGGTGGGGTCGAGGCGCGCGGCATGCCCCAAAGTGGGGACAAGCGCTCCTGGATCACGGGTATGTGAGTGAAGCGGGAGACGTCGATCAAGCCCAGGTCGGTGATGCGCAGCTCCGGGATCACGGCCAGCGCCAGCGGGCTGAGCTGCATGCAGCCGTTGTTGAGCGCGCAGCCGCACTCGGCGAGTGCCCGCATCACGCGTGCGGACTTCCCAGCGACCACGCCGGCCGGCTCGTCGGACATCAGCCCGCAGATCGGCAACTCTACCAGGGCGGTCACCGCCCCCTCCCGCACCACGGCGACGCCGCCGCCGGCGTCGACCAGCGTGTTCGCGGCCTGCGCCATGTTCCCGGCGCAGGTCCCGGTCACCAGCAGGTGGTGGTAGTCGTGGGCGACGGTGGTGGCCACCCCGCAGGCGACGTCGAAGCCCTGCACGAAGCCGCTCACGACCCTGCCGGTCCCGTGATGGCGCTCCACCAGGGCCAGCGGAAGCACGTCCTGCGCCGGGTCGGGCTGCACCCGGACGTCGCGCACCTCCAGGTTCGCGGTCAGGTGGCGGGTGGCGGCATGATTACTGGCGCGGGTCGAGCCCCCGCTCCGTGATGGCCGTAACCTGCGCGGCCACGTCGTACCAGGCCGAGCCGAGCCGCAGAATCGGCCGCATGCCGCGGCGGGCGCGCTCGACGGCGTCCACCTCGCGCGTGTTCTCTTTCGGGCGTTCCGACGCCTCATCAACGAGTGTCACTACGCAGGACTTGGGAACAGCGCCATCCGGCGATGTGCGTTGGCGGCGTGACGTCGGGTCTGCGCGGTGGCACACTGGCGGCCGTGCTTACGTTCAACACCGAGGGGCCGGTCGTGGCGGACGACCACTACCACATCCCGCCGCTGGAGCGAATCGATCTCGACGACGTGCTCGGCCTTGTTCGGGACAAGAAGTACTTCGTGTTGCACGCGCCGCGGCAGACGGGCAAGACCTCGGCTCTGTTGGCGCTGCGCGACCTGCTGAACAGCGGCGGAACGGGGGACTACCGCTGCATATACGCCAACGTCGAGGCCGGCCAGGCGGCACGTGAGAACGTCGCGGAGGGTATGCTCGCCGTCTTGTCCCAGCTCGCGCTTCGGGCGAGCCTGACACTGGGCGACGACTCGCTGGAGCGCATCTGCCGCGACGCGCTGGACAGCGCCGGGCCGCTGGGCGCACTGACCGTGGCGCTGAGTCGTTGGGCGGCCGCCGATCGCACGCCGCTCGTGCTACTGATCGACGAAATCGACGCGCTGGTGGGCGACACCCTGCTGGCGGTACTGCGGCAGCTTCGCGCCGGCTACGACCAGCGCCCGTCTGCCTTCCCGCACAGCGTGGTGCTGTGCGGCGTGCGAGACGTGCGCGACTACCGCATCCACTCGACGGCCGAGAACCGCACGGTGCTCGGCGGCAGCGCCTTCAATATCAAGGCCACGTCGCTGCGGATGGGCGACTTCACGGAGCACGAGGTGCACGCGTTGCTGGCGCAGCACACGGCGGCGACCGGGCAGCCGTTCACGGAGGAGGCGCTGCGGCTGATCCTGGCGCGCACCGCCGGGCAGCCTTGGCTGGTGAACGCGCTGTGCCGGGAGGCGTGCTTCGATGACAAGGCGGGCCGCGACCGCTCCCGTCCGATCACGGAGCAGGCGATCCGCGAGGCGCAGGAGCGGCTGATCCTGGCGCGGGTGACCCACCTCGACAACCTGGCGGACAAGCTGCGCGAGGAGCGCGTGCGGCGGGTGATCGAGCCGATCCTGGCCGGCACCGACCGGCACGAGTGGACGGCCGACGACGTTTCCTACGCCTGCGACCTGGGGCTGGTGGCTCAGGAGGCGGACGGCACGCCGCGCATCGCCAACCCGATCTACGCCGAAGTGGTGCCGCGCCATCTGAACTACGCGGTGCAGGCGGGGTTGCCGCAGCGGGTGGCGTGGTACGTGGGCGCGGATGGCGCCCTGGACGTCGACGGGCTGATCGCGTCGTTCCAGGCGTTCTTCCGGGAGCACTCCGAGCACTGGGTGCAGCGCTTCGAGCGCTACCATGAGGCCGGGCCGCAGTTGCTGCTGCAGGCTCACCTGCAGCGGGTCGTCAACGGCGGCGGGCGGATCGAGCGGGAGTACGCGCTGGGCCGCGGCCGAACGGACCTGCTGATCGTATGGCCGCAGGGCGGGCACGAGCGGCGGTTCGTGGTGGAGTGCAAGGTGCGGCGCGGCGACCTGGAACGGACCGTCGCGGAGGGGCTGAGGCAGACCCGCGCCTACGTGGACCGGTGCGAGGCCGAGGCGGCCCACCTGATCGTGTTCGACCGTGCGCCGGAGCGGACCTGGGAGGAGAAGATCTTCCGCCGTCCACCGTCCGGAGACGGCGTGCCGATCACGGTGTGGGGCATGTGACGCCGCGGAGCATGCGTCAGGCGATCACCGGGATGTGGGCGAAGCGGGAGACGTCGACCAGGCCCAGGTCGGAGATGCGCAGCTCGGGGATCACCGCGAGCGCCAGCAGGCTGAGTTGCATGTAGCCGTTGTTGAGCGCGCAGCCGCACTCGGCGAGCGCCCGCATCACGCGGGCGGACTTGTCGGCGACAACGTCGGCCGGCTCGTCGGACATCAGCCCGCCGATCGGCAGCTCGACCAGGGCGGTCACCACGCCCTCGCGCACCACGGCGACGCCGCCGCCGGCGTCGACCAGCGTGTTCGCGGCCTGCGCCATGTTCGCGGCGGAGGTCCCGGTCACCAGCAGGTGGTGGCAGTCGTGGGCGACGGTGGTGGCCACCCCGCAGGCGGCGTCGAGGCCGAAGCCACGCACGAAGCCGTTCACCACCCTGCCGGTCCCGTGGTGGCGCTCGACCAGGGCCAGCGGCAGCACGTCCTGCGCCGGGTCGGGCTGCACACGGCCGTCGCGCACCTCCAGGTTCGCGGTCAGGTGGCGGGTGGCGGCGTGGTTCTCGATCACACCGATCACGTTGGCCGCCACCGTGCCCGTGCGGCCGCCGGCATCCACCGCGAAGTCGCGGGCGGCCAGCGGCCGCGGCACGCGGACCGAGCGGCGATAGCGTTCTTTGTGCTCCCAAGGCGGCAGCTCGAGGAGCAGCTTCCCCTCCTCCGCCGCCAGCTCGCCGCGGGTGATCACCGTCCCGGCGGCGAAGTCGTCGAGGTCTTCCACCAGCACCACGTCGGCATAGCGCCCGGGCGCCAGGCAGCCCAGATCGCGATCGACGCCGAAGTTCTGGGCGGTGTTGATGGTGGCCATCTGCAGGGCGATCAGCGGATCGAGGCCCATCCCGATCGCGTGCCGCAGGACGCGGTCCATGTGACCCTCGGCCACCAGCGTGCCGGCGTGCACGTCGTCCGTGCACAGGATGAACTGGCGCGGGTCAAGCCCGCGCTCCGTGATGGCCGTGACTTGCGCTGCCACGTCGTACCAGGCCGAACCGAGTCGCAGCATCGGCCGCATGCCGCGGCGGGCGCGCTCGACGGCGTCCACCTCCCGGGTGTTCTCGTGATCGTCGGACGGGCCGCCCGCCAGATAGGCGTGAAAGCGCCGGTCCAGCTCCGGGCTCGGATAGTGGCCGCCGACCGTCTTGCCGGCGCGCATGGTCGCGGCCATCTCCGCGTGCATCTGCTGATCGCCGGCGACCACACCGGGGAAGTTCATCATCTCGCCCAGGCCGACGATCCCGGGCCAACTCATCGCCTCCTGCACGTCCTGGGGCGTGATGCGCGCCCCGGGCGTCTCCAGCCCCGGCGCCGACGGCACGCAGGAGGGCATCTGCACGAAGACGTGGATGGGCGCGGCCTCCGCCTCGGCCACCATCATGCGCACGCCGTCGAGGCCGAAGACGTTCGCCACCTCGTGCGGGTCGGTGAAGATGGCCGTGGTACCGTGCGGGAGCACCGCGCGCACGTACTCCGTGATCGTGCACATGCTGCTCTCGACGTGCAGGTGGCCGTCGGTCAGGCCGGGCACCATGAACCGGCCCTCGGCCTCGACCACGCGCGTGCCGTCGCCGATGCAGTAGCCGGCGTCCTCGACGATGCAGGCGATGCGGCCGCGGCGCACGGCGATGTCCATGCCGGGCACCACCTCGCGCGTGAGCACGTTGACCCAGCGTCCGCCGCGGATCACCAGGTCGGCGGTTGCCCGTCCGGCGGCGACGTCCACCAGATCCGTGGCCACCACGTGCCACGGTTCGGGCCGCGTCACGGCGGGCTCACTTCCAGTCGTCGTCCGGCGGCCAGATGTTGGAGCTGCCGGCGCCCGCGCCGACCGGCCGCTCGTCCATCCAGTCCTTGACGGTGTCCCGCCACTTGAGGAAGTGCGGGGTCTTGGTGTGAGCCTGGAAGGCCGCCTCGTCCACGTAGATCTCGTAGAGCCAGATCCGGTTCGGATCGGCGCCGTCCTGGATCACGTCGAATCGCAGACAGCCCGGCTCGTCGTTCACCGAGCCGCGCGCGTCCCCGAGCATCGCCTCGATGAACTCGTCCTTGTGCCCTTCCTTGATCTGAATCGGTGCGACGATCACGTACATAGTCCTTCTCCTGTTGCTTATCGTGTGCCGACTATCGGCGATCGTCGGCTCGCGTCGTGCCGCCGAACGCAGCGTCGAGCTTGCCCAGGATCCGCAGCCCCTCTTCCACCGAACCGTGAGCGGCCAGCGCCCGAAACCGCGTCTCCGCATCGTAGTGAGCGATGGCCACGGTCGAGAGCTCTTCCATCAGCTTGTTCATGCTCATCCCCCGCTGTCGGGCGATCTCCTTCAGGCGCCCGTGGGTATCGTCGGGCAGCCGAATGGTCAAGGTCGACACTTCACTCCTCCGCTATCAGCGCCCCCGGGGTAACGACGTGCAACCCCGGAAAGCCAAGCTCCGCGCGTTCGAAGTCGCGCCGGTTGTGGGTCACGATCGCTTGCGCACCGCCAGCAACAGCCAACTCGACTACGTGGTTGTCTGCCTCGTCGGGCAGGTTTGGACGCCAGAGGTAGCGTACACGGACCCAACGGCAGCAGCGTGCGAATGCAGCCCACAGCGCCTCCCGTTCATCATGCGAGATGGGCGAGCGAACGAAGAGGTCCAACCGCGACAGCACCGACTCGTACTCGCTGAACAGAGCTTGGCCGATCAATGGCTCGCACCTACCGGTCAGACAGCGCCGGATCACTTCCCGGCTCGCCCCGCTCGCACTTGACGCGGCAGCCACCAGCACGTTGGTGTCCACAACGACACGCACGCCGTAATGATAGCATATGAGCTTTCATCCGGCAGACGAGCTCACCGCGGAGAGCCAAACCCGGCTGCCGGCCACGTAGGTAGCGCGCACGGCGCGGTCGTCGCCCAGGATCGCCAGTGCGAACAGCTTCTCCTCCAGGTTCGCCGACAGCTCGTTACGAGCGGCCAGCACCGGCGTGGCCGCGGGGTCGAGCACTACCAGGTCCGCCCAACGCCCGGGCTCCAGGCTTCCGATCTGGTCGTCCAGGCCGAGCCGCAGGGCGTTGCCGCGGGTCGCCAGGTGGAACAGCTCGTGCGCGGTCGGCCGGCAGCCGCGCAGCATCGCCACCTTGTACGCCTCGCCCATGGTCTGCAGCATCGAGTAGCTGGTGCCGCCGCCGACGTCGGTGGCCAGGCCGACGCCGACCGCGTGCGTCCCGTTCCTGAGTCGTCGGAGGTCGAACAGGCCCGATCCCAGGAAGGTGTTCGAGGTCGGGCAGTGCACGACGGTCGCGCCGGCCGCCGACAGGCACGCCCGCTCGCGCTCGGAGAGATGGATGCCGTGGGCGAACAGGCTGCGGGCGCCGACCAGGCCGAAGCGGTCGTAGACGTCCGTGTAGTCCTCCGCCCAAGGGAAGTCGCGCGCCACCAGCGCGATCTCCGGCTTGCTCTCCGACAAGTGCGTGTGCACGTGGCAGTCGGCGTGGCGGGTAGCCAGCTCTCCGGCGGCTCGTAGCTGCTCGTCGCTGGAGGTGACGGCGAAGCGCACGGTGATCGCGTAACGCAGCCGTCCGCGGCCGTGCCAGCGCTCGATCAGCGCCTCGCTGTCCTCGACCCCGCGCGCCGGATCGTCGCACAGCGCCGCCGGGGCGTTGCGGTCCATCATGGTCTTGCCGGTGACGATCGCCATCCGGCGCCGTTCCGCCGCGGCGAACAGGGCCTCGGTCGCGCCGCGATGGACCGTGGAGAAGACCACGGCTGCGGTCGTACCGTGCCGGATCAGCCGATCCAGGAACACCTCGGCCGCCGCGCACGCATGGGCTCTTGATCGGTAGCGGCACTCCTCCGGGAACGTGAACCGCTGCAGCCAGTCCAGCAAGTCCTTGCCCGGCGCCGCCAGCATCCGGTACTGGGGGAAATGGATGTGGGCGTCGATGAATCCCGGCAGCACCAGGGACGCCCCGTAGTCGTCCGAGGCAAGCGAGCGAAAGCGGTGGGGCAGCTCGGCGGCGGGACCGCACCAGGCGATCCTGCCGTCGCCGCCCACGACCACCGCGCCGTGCTGATGAAAGCAAACCGCATCCTGCGATCCGGCGCGGGCCGGGTCGTCGCGGTAGCTCAGCACCGCACCGCGCACCACCCGCCCGCCGGCGGCGGCGCTCACGGCGCGATCCGGTCTTCGATGCGGAAGCGGAGGATGCGCTCGACGTTGGCCAGCGCCGTCGCGCGCTCGGTCGCGGCGTCGTTGCCGATGCGCTCCTCGAAGGCGGCCAGGATCATGTCCTTGTTCGCGCCCTTCACCGCGAAGATGAACGGGAAGCCGAACCGGGCGCGGTAGCGGGCGTTGAGGTCGGCGAAGCGCTCGAACTCGTCCGGCGTTAGGCGGTCCAGGCCGGCACCGGCTTGCTCCCGCCGTGACTCCGCGGCGATGCCACCGCCGCCGGCGTCGTCCGCCACGGCGGCACGATCGGCCAGGTCCGGGTGGGCGCGGATCAGCGCGATCTGGGACTCCGGCGGAGCGGCTCGCACCGCGGCCACGAAGGCCGCAACCACGGCTTCGCGGCTGGCGAACGGCCGCCCGGCTGCCGCGCGTTCCGCCACCCATGGCGAGTGCTCGGCGATGTCCCCGAATCGCTCCGTGAACTCCGCGGCGTCGAGCGCGTTAACCGCGGTGACGGACATCGGCGGGGAATCGAATGCTGACACTGAGAAGGACCGCCTCTCTCATTATCGGCAGGTCACCGGCGCTGTATGCTCGCCCGTGACGCCGCGGCGGCACTACGCGATTGCGGTGAGCCGGCGATCGAACGCGAACGTACGGATCTTGCCCGGGACGACCTCGTCGAAATCGGCGTGCACGGGGTTGATCACGACATTGCGTTCCCGTGGGTTGACCGCGCTCTGCGCCATGATCGCCAGATGCTCACGGAGCATCCGCGCTCCGGTCTGCCGGGAATCGCCGCCGGCCGCGGTTGCCACGGCGATCAAGTGGTCGGGAACCTCCAGGTCGAGGACGCTGTGGTGTGGGAAGGCGGCTGGACGCGCCAGATTGGCGAGGATCTCCAGCGCGGCCAGGGAGGAGTTCTCGCTGCAGTACACCGCGCGCACTCCCTTGGGGTTCCACCTGCCCCCGTATCTGGCCGCCCCCTCCCCGCTCAACATCTCCTCGATGCTGCCGGCATGCTCGGTCTTGGCTATGCGCCACACTCTCACGTCGGTATTCCGTGCTCCAGGCGGCCGATGAGGTCGATCACGTCGTCTGCGCCGATCGCGGTGTTGGCCCGTTCGAGCGGCGTCTCTCCGCCCAGCGCGGGGTTGGGATGCTTGAGCCACTCGATCGCGTCGTCCCGGTTGAAGTCGAAGTACGCGACCGCCCGGTTGAACACCTTGGCTACCACGGCGGCGCGATCACCCTCGTCTCGGCGCAGAACCCCCTGGCTCTTGCGCCGAACGAGCGTCTGGCGCGCAGTGCCGACCATGTCGGCCAGCTGCGTCTCGCTCACATCCAGAGCGTCCCTCAGCGTGTCCAGAAAGCTGGCGGAAAGGCCGCTGCGAACTTCGGCCAGCGTGGGTGGGTCGATCACACCAACCGCGCGGGGTTCCTCACTGACTTCCTTGATTGTTCTGCCCATCTGGTACTATCGATCATACCATATGGGAAGCGTGGCGTCATCCGGCCGCAAAACCGCTGGGATGAGTCAAGAGAGCGCCGCCATGGGACAGCGCTCTCTTGGGGCGGTCAACCGGGCAGCTTGTCGTCGACGCCCTGCACGTACCAGTTCATGTCGAGCAGCGTGCCGTCGTCGAGCGCCTCGC
This sequence comes from Spirochaetia bacterium, assembly GCA_965208175.1. Lineage (GTDB taxonomy): Bacteria > Spirochaetota > Spirochaetia > SZUA-6 > Bin103 > CATQHW01. Next base: position 2,332,685 of record CBDBOG010000004.1, read on the forward strand.
CCTCGCCGATCACCATCTCGCCTTCCTGGTTGTAGATCGGGCCCTTGAACGGGTGCAGCTCTCCTGAGGAGATCATCGCCTCGGTCTCCATGGCCAGCGCCTTCACCTGGTCCGGCATGTTGGTATAGGGCGCCATGCGGACCATGCCCGGAGCGATGCCGTCCCAGGTGTCCGTGGACTCCCAGGTGCCGTCGAGCACCGCCTTGGTGCGAGCCACGTAGTAGGGAGCCCACTCGTCGATGACGGAGGTGAGCTGCGCGCTCGGGGCGAACTTGATCATGTCCGACGCCTGCCCGAAGCCGACCACGCCCTGCTCCTCCGCGATCTGCAGCGGCGCGGTGGAGTCGGTGTGCTGGGTGATGATGTCCGCGCCCTGGCCGATCAGGACCTTGGCGGCGTCCGCTTCCTTGCCGGGATCGAACCAGGTGTTGACCCAGACCACCTTCAGCTTGAAGTCGGGGTTGATCGTCTGCGCGCCGAGCAGGAACGCGTTGATGCCGCGCACCACCTCCGGAATCGGGAACGAGGCGATGTAGCCGGCGACGCCGCTCTCCGACATCTGCGCCGCGATCTGACCGATGATGTAGCGCCCCTCATAGAAGCGGGCGGAGTAGATGGCCACGTTGTCGGCGCGCTTGTAGCCGGTGGCGTGCTCGAACTTCACGTCCGGGAAGCGCGCGGCGACGTTGATGGTCGGATCCATGAAGCCGAACGAGGTGGTGAAGATCAGGCCGGCGCCCTCACGGGCCATGCGGGTGATGGCGCGCTCGGCGTCCGGGCCCTCCGCGATGTTCTCGACGTAGATCGTCTCGACGCGGTCGCCGAACTCCTCCTGCACTGCCAGCAGGCCGTCGTGGTGCTGGTAGGTCCAGCCGTGATCGCCGATCGGGCCGACGTACACGAAGCCGACCTTCAGCTTGTCCTGGCCGAACGCCGCCACGGTCAGCATCAGCGCCAGCGCGACGATGAGCAGTTTCTTCATCGTGCTCTCCTTTCGGGGTCGATTGCCCCTGTCCGATGATTGATTGATGGCCGGACGCGGCGACCTACCGATCGGGCACGAACGGCTGCCCAATGCAAGCAGGGGTGTTCGCCTTCGTCAAGAAACGATTGCCGGAGATCAGCACCAGCGCCGCGATGGTCGCCAGGTACGGCAGCGCCGACAGTAGCTGCGACGCCACGGCGATCCCCACGCCCTGTGCCCACAGGCCCATGATCCACACGGTGCCGAACAGGTAGGCGCCGATCGCGACGCGCCGCGGCGCCCACGTGGAGAACACCACCAGCGCCAGCGCGATCCAGCCCCGGCCTGCCGTCATGTTCTCGATCCACTGCGGCGTGTAGACCAGGGAGAGGTAGCCGCCGGCCAGCCCCGCGCAGGCCCCGCCGAAGGCGATGCAGGCGTACCGCACCGCGATCACCCGGAAGCCCAGCGCGTGGGCGGAGTGATGGTTGCCGCCGGTCGCGCGGATCACCAGCCCGATGCGCGTGCGTGCCAGCGTCCAGGCGACCAGCACCGTGATCGCTATCGACGCGTATACCAGGGGGTCCTGGCCGAACACCACCGGCCCGAGGAACGGGATGTCGGTGAGCACCGGGATCTGCACGTTCGGCAGCCTCACGCCGGGCAGGCCGGTGAAGTTCTCGCCGATCATCCCGGCGAGCCCCAGGCCGAACAGGGTGAGCGCCAGTCCGGTGGCGACCTGGTTGGTCACCAGCGTCTGGGTCAGGTAGGCGAACAGCAACGCGATGGCGATGCCGGTCCCGAGCGACACGGCCACGCCCGCCAGTGCCGATCCCGACGTGTAGGCCGCCGCGAAGCCGGTCACCGCGCCCATGATCATCATCCCCTCGACGCCCAGGTTGAGGACACCGGAACGCTCGACCACCAACTCGCCGATGGAGGCCAGCAACAGCGGCGTCGAAGCCGTGATGATGGTGAGGATCACCGCTTCCACGCCGGTCATCGCGGCAGCTCCGCGACCGCCCCCATGCGGAATCGCAGCCGGTACCGTATCAGCGTGTCGCACGCCAGGATGAAGAACAGCAGCGTCCCCTGGAACACCTGTGCCGTCTTGCTGGAAAGTCCCAACGAGATCTGCGCCCCTTCGCCGCCGAGGTAGCTGATGGCGAGTATGATCCCTGCAAGCAGCACCCCGATCGGGTTCAGCCGGCCCAGGAACGCCACGATGATCGCCGTGAATCCGTAGCCGGGGGAGATGGTCGGCTGCAGTTGGCGGATCGGCCCGGCGATCTCGCCGATGCCGGCCAGCCCCGCCAGGCCCCCGGACAGCAGCAGGCAGAACCACACGGTGCGCGGCCGCCGGAAGCCGCCGAACCCGCCGGCGCGCGGAGCATCGCCGGACACCTGGATCTCGAAACCCTTCAGGGTACGCGACAGGAATACGAACAGCACCAGCACCGCCAGCAGCGCGAAAGCGCCGCCCAGGTGGACGCGGCTGTAGCCGAGCGTCGGCAGGAGCTGAACGCCCTGCAGCGCCACTGACTCCGGGAAGTTGTATCCCTCGGGGTCGCGCCACGGACCGCGCACCAGCCAGTCCAGGACGAGCTGGGCCACGTACACGAGCATCAGGCTGGTGAGGATCTCGTTCGCGCCGAAGCGGTTGCGGAGCAGCGCCGGGATCGCCGCCCATGCCATGCCGCCGGCGATGCCGAGCGCCATCATCAGCGGCAGGACCAGCGGCGACTGCCACTCCGTGGCCAGCACGGGGATGGCTGCGCCGACGATGGCGCCCATGGTGAGCTGCCCCTCGGCGCCGATGTTCCAGACGTTGGCGCGGAAGCAGACCGCCAGCCCGGCGCCGATCAGCACCAGCGGCGTCGCCTTGACGACCAGCTCCTCGATCGACCAGAGCGTCGTCACCGGCTCCACGAAGTAGACGTACAGCGCCGGCAGCGGCTCCAGGCCGCGCGAGGCAAAGAGAATGCCGCCGACGATCACGGTGAGCAGGATCGCCAGGACCGGCGAGCCCACGACCATCACGCGGCTGGGGTGCTGGCGTTTCTCGAATTGCAGCGTCACACCGAACTCCCGCCGGTGCCCGGCGCGACGCACCCGCGGCAGGCGCGATGCGCCGTCGAAGTCGCCCAGCACTCCCCGCGCCAGATCACCGGAATACGATCCGTGATATCGACGCCTGCGTCGAGCCCCGCACGCTCCCGATACAGCAAGCCTGGGGTGTCGGCTCTTGGATCCCGGGTATCAGTTGCGATCTGGCACCAGGGATCGCGGATTCAGTCGGTTCGCCCCTGGTCAAGCAGCCATTCGATCACTCTTGACGCTTCCTCGTCGGTGATCCAGTCGCCATCCCGGAACGCGCTCGACCGGTCCGAACCGAGCGCTCTTTCGATCGCTTCCTGAAACGCGACATCACGCTTGCTCAGCAGCCTGTTGATCTCCTGCGCCTGGAGACGCGTCATGGAGCATGGCCGGAAGCTGAACACGATCGTGACCACAACGGTCGCTACCATCGTGAATGAGACGACTCCGATCCAGCCTACTGCGTTCATAGCGCCAACATCCGGGGATCGAAGACAAGACAGGACACGCGCTCCGACGGCCTTCGCGGGAGGGAACTGGGGTCGTCAGCCGGCTTGGCAAGTAGTCACTCTCACCGGGAATCCCTGCGTCGTGCTTGTGGCACGTCGGGTCCACATCATACTCGAATGAGCGGCCATGTCCATAACGAATTCACATATTTTTGCAAATATCGAGTATCATGTTCACATTGACGCGACACCGGCCATGAGCAGGCCGACGCGTTCCCGGTCGATGCGGCCGGCCGGATACGTCGCCGACAGCTCGCCGCGCGAGATCACCGCGATGCGGTCGGCGATCTCGAAGATCTCGTCCAGGTCCTGACTGATGACCAGCACCGCCGCGCCGTCCTTGGCCATGTCGGCGAGCACCTGCCGGATCAGCGCCGCCGCGCCCGCGTCCACGCCCCAGGTGGGTTGATTGATCACCAGGACCGCGGGCTCGCGGTCCAGCTCGCGGCCGACCACGAACTTCTGCAGATTCCCGCCGGACAGTTCGCTTGCCTGCGGGTTCGCCTCGCTGATGCGCACGTCGAACCGCTCGGTGACCCGCTGTGTCACCGAACGGGTTCCGGACCGGTCGACGAACCCGCCGCGCACCAATCCGCGATCGGACGCGTGACGCGTGAGCAGGACGTTCTCGGAAAGCTCCATGCCCGGCACGGCGCTGTGGCCGAGCCGTTCTTCCGGCACGAAGGCGGCGCCCAGCCGGCGCCTCGCGGTCACGCCGCGTGTCCCGCATGGTTGTCCGGCGATCGTGATCGCGCCCGCCGACGGAGCCAGCCGTTCCCCGGACAGGGCCTCGAACAGCTCGGACTGGCCATTGCCCGCGACTCCCGCTATCGCCGTCACTTCGCCGGCGCGGACGGTGAGCTCGATGTCGCGCAGCGCAACACCGAACGGTCCCTCCGCCGCCAGCGTCAGCCCGTTGACGGCGAGCGCCGCCTCGCCGGCGTGCGCGTGTCCCTCCGCGCGCACGGCGTGGACGTCCTCGCCGACCATCAGCCGCGCCAGGGACGCCGCCGTCTCGGCCTGCGGGTCGACGTTCGCGACGACCTTGGCACGGCGAAGGATCGTGGCGTCGTGGCAGAGCCGCTGCACCTCATCCAGCCGATGGGAGATGTAGAGCACCGCGCACCCGTCGTCGGCCAGGCGCCGCAGCGTCAGGAAGAGCTGATCCGCCTCCTGCGGCGTGAGCACGGAGGTCGGCTCGTCCATGATCAGCAGGCGGGGCTCCTGCAACAGGCAGCGCACGATCTCGATGCGTTGCCGCTCGCCGACGGACAGGTCCGCGACCAGCGCCCCCGGTTCCAGCGGCAGCCCGTACTCCGCGGATACGGCGGTCACGCGCCGGGCCAGCGCGCCGGGGTCGAACCGGCCGGGCAGCGCCAGCGCGATGTTCTCGACCACGGTCAGCGCCTCGAACAGGGAAAAGTGCTGGAAGACCATGGCGATGCCGAGCCGGCGCGCGGCGGCGGGACTGGCGATGGAGACCGGTTGGCCGCGCCAGCGCAGCGTGCCCGCCGTCGGCTGCAGCGCCCCGTACATGATCTTGACCAGGGTCGACTTGCCGGCGCCGTTCTCGCCGAGCAGGGCATGGATCTGGCCGGGGCGAAGCCTCAGGGTGACCCGGTCGTTGGCTGTGAAGTCGCCGTAGCGCTTGACGATGTCGAGCGCCTCCAGCAGGTACTCGCCGCCCGCCTCGCCCGTGTCGCTCATTGGCCTGGAATTGTGACCAGCACGCACGCTCGCCACAACCGGCGGTTTGACGCGGTGTGCGCTCAGCCCCACGCTGCGGCATGCCCCGGCATCCGAACCTCCTGCTGGTCATGTGCGACCAGTGGCGGGCCGCCAGCACCGGATTCGCGGGCGACCCGGCGGTGCGGACCCCGACGCTGGACCGTCTTGCCGCGCAGGGGACGGTCCTGGAAACCGCCTATTGCTCCTCGCCGGTCTGCTCGCCCGCGCGAGCGAGCTGGCTGACCGGGCTGTATCCGCACGGGCACGGCCAGCTCGACAACTACGGACCGGGGGTGCCGGAGGGCACCGGCTTCCGCCTTCCCGCCCAGACCATCACCATCGGCGACCTGCTCAGCGACGCGGGCTACCGGTGCGGGATCTCCGGTCCCTGGCATCTCGGCGACGACGAGCTCCCGCAGCACGGGTTCGAGCAATGGGACGTCTACCGGTACCACGCCGATCCCGAGCGCACGGACCCGTACCTGCGCCATTTGCGCGAGCATGGCCTGGAGGCTGCGTTCGATCACGACCACCGGCAGTGGGCCATCAAGTTCGCCCGTGCCATGGCCGACGGATTCGATCCCACGGCCGTGGCCGCCATCCCGACACCGCAGCAGCGCACCACTTGGACGGTGGACCGCGCCATCGACTTCGTCCGGGCGCACGCCGGCGGCCCCGGCCCCTGGTTGCACCTGTGCAGCATCAAGGATCCGCATCCGCCCCTGGTGGCGCCGGCCGAGACGCTGGCGCTGTACGACCCCGGCGCCATGCCTCTTCCCCGCACCTGGGACGACGACCTGACGGGAAAGCCGGCGTTCCTGCGCGGCTCGGGCCATCACGCGGCGCCGCGGTTCGGCGTGCGGATCATGCGGCGGATCGCCGCGCACTACTACGCGCTCTGCACCCACGTCGACCGCCAGCTCGACCGGCTGCTTTCCGAACTGGACGACACCGGCACGGCGCGCGACACCATCGTCTGCTTCATCAGCGACCACGGCGAGAGCCTGGGCGAGCACGGCCTGTACGCGAAGTCGGTCATGTACGAGCAGTCGGTCAGGGTGCCATGGATCGTGCGCTGGCCCGGCCGGATCATCGCCGGCGCCCGGCTGCGGCGTCCGGTCGGCGGAGTCGACCTGGTGCCCACGCTCCTGGAGCTGGCCGGCATCCCGGCTCGGACGCCGTTTCACGGCCGCTCGCTCGCCTCCGCGCTACGGTCCGGAACCGAGCCGCCGGCGGTGCCGGTGCTCTCCGAGATCCGCGCGCTGGAGCGCGAGCCGGACGAGTCCCTGGAGCGGCTCGCGGGGACGATCATGGTCCGCCATGGCCGCTGGAAGTATGTCCGCCACCGCTTCGATCCGTGCGAGGAGCTCTACGACCTGCACACCGATCCCGACGAGATGAGCAACCTGGTCGGCACGCAGCGCGGCCGGGGCGCCGAGCTGCGTGCCGGGATCGCCGCCGTGCTGCGTGCACATGGCGCCGGCCCGTACGCCTGGGCCGCCGGCGATCGCTGAAGCTCCGGCAACTGGCTCTGACCGAACGGTGATCCCTGTTCCTGTGGAGCCGGTGGCTGATCCAGGACCTCGCCAACATCTTCGTGTTCCTGCCGCGGCAACTGTCCCCGGCCTGGTTTCTCATGGCGGTCGGGGTGATGCTGCTGCTGCACGCCGTCATCTTCGCCACGCGCGGCGGCGCCATCCAGAAAGTCGTACTGACCAAGAGCAATACCACCGACATTCGCTCGGCGACCTTCGTGGACCTGATCTACGGCGTGGTGCTGCTCCTGTTCAAGGAGGTGAGCAACATCCCCATGAGCACGACCTGGGTGTTCGTGGGCCTGCTGGCGGGACGCGAGATCGCCATCGCCTGGAACCAGCGGCATCGCAGCCGCCGTGAGGTGTCCCGGCTGGTGCTGTCCGACTTCGCCAAGATCGTCACCGGCCTGGCGGTGAGCGTCGGCCTGGCACTTGCGCTGCCGGCGCTGCAGGAGAGGATCGTCGCCTGACCGATCGCAGTGCGGCCTCGATTGGTCATCCCGTACGTGAGGTGACGCGGCTCCCCAACACGCGCCGATACTCCGCAATCCTGTCGTGAAGCCAGTCGGCCATCCGGTTCCAGTTGTCCGGATTCTTCGTATCCATCCTCTCGCGGCTGTTGGCGTAGCTACCCGAGGGCGTCGCCGCGCCGATCTCCACCCCGAGTTCAGTGCGCAACGCTTCTTCCCAAGGCAGGATCCGTTCTCGCACCTCTTTCGCTGATTCGCGCCGTTTGCCGCGTATCGACACGCCTACGGAATCCTTCGCCACGTATGGCTTCAAGTTCAGCTCCGCCGACTCTATCCACAACCAGAAGGAAGGCGCCGCAACTCCGGGAGGTACCTCGTCATCGGGGTGCCTCTTCAAGTAGTGAGCCCAAAACTGACGACGGAAGGCGGTCGTGTCGCTGTCGACCGTCTCCCGTACGCTCCGGTCCCATGTGCTGGGACGCTCCAACACCTCGAACAGCGGGGCCAACGGCGAGTCGGCGATCTGCACGACGCGTACCTGCACGGCAAAGAACGCAAAGGGCTCTGCGGTGTGATCGTTCAGCCAGCGGATGGCCGACCGGTGCGAGTCGTGGAAGTTCCGGGCGATCCAGACAACAGTCTGCGCCCGCACGCCGGCAAGGTAGGTGAGAATCTGGCCCAGATGGGTGTGGTCGGAGCCCTCCAGTTGGTTCTCGATAAGCACGCGGCTATCGTTTGAGGAGTCTCGGGCGACGATATCGGCCGAGAACTGCTCAACCTCGACTTCCGTCCCCTCGAGCTCCATCTGAACGCCGATCGCGTCCGACAGCCGCTCCAGATTCGCGGCCAACCACGGCGTGAACCCGTTTGCCTCATCGCCCCACGCCTCGCGCAGTGCCACACTCTTCAACTCGCCAAGCTCCACGTCACTCTCTCCGAACCCAGTCTGAGTCGCTACCTTACCTACGTACCGTGCACAGTATACGCCGGTTTGGGACCTTGCCTGCCGGACTCGCATCGGCTCAGATCGGCTTCCAGGTCAGGCTGTGTAGACGAGCACGCCCGTACAGCGCAATGCGCAGGCGAATCGGTCGGCCCGCAGCCGCGCTAGCTCGCCTGCCTGCCACGTGAGCGGGATGTCCACCCCGGCGGTTACCAGCCGATCGCCTGCATAGCCGCTGAGTAGGCGACCCGCCTCGTCCCGGAGGTCGATGCTGCACCAACTCCGCTGAGGCTCGACGACCGACACGTTCGTCAGCAGCCGGCAGGGTTGCCCGGGCAGCGCGAGCGGCGCCGTGAGCGCATTGCCTGGCGACTCGCCGTCGCGGGTCGCCAGAGCCGTGAACCGGTCGACCGGCAGCGTGCCCAGCCCCGTCTCCGTGCGGCGTGACGCGCCGGCAGGGCTACTCGGCCCCTTCGGCGCGTTCTGGGGCGGCCACGACGTCCAGGAGCGATCCTGCTCCGCGTAGTACAGGAGGATCGTCCCGTCCTTGATGACGATCTTGTCGCCGATGACCAGGAACCCGTCGTCCCATTCGCCGAGCCCGCCGCGCGGGATGAGCGGCTGATCGTCCCGTATCCTGGTGAAGCGCTCGCCGTCGCGGGAGTGGGCGATGCGGATGTCCTTGACCACCCTGCCGATGTTCTCGACGCAGATGTTGTTGGCGCCGCCGTCGCCCTCGAAATCGAAACGTTGTGCAGCTCCTCGATCTCGGCAAGGTCGAAGAACAGCAGCGGCGTGCCGGCCCGGATCGCCCGCATCGCACGCAGCTCGCTACACTTGGTTCAGGTAGCTGCGGTAGTAGGCGAGGCCGGCCAGGACGTTGCCGACCACGTTGAGCACCTCCTCCAGGCTCGGCTCTCCGCCGGCAGCCGATGCCTCCGGGTGCCAGCTTCCATCCGCCTGTTGCGACGCCACGAGGTATCGGGCGCAGTTGGCTGCCGCGTTGCGGTACTCCTCGTCAGGGATGAGCTGCTGCAGCTCGCAGAGCGCCCAGAGATACTTGTGGCACTCCACGCACAGGTAGAGCGTATCCCGGCGCAGAAAGAGATCGGCGTAGCGGCGGGCGCAGGCGAGGTGGCCGCGATCGCCCGTGAGCCGGTGCAGACGCACCAGCAACGCGATCGCAGGCCCGAAGCGCGCGGGCCGCTGCGCCGTGCCGTGCAGGTCCACGTAGTGGCGGGAGGTGCGCTCGCGGTAGAACGGCGGCGCACGTCCGTCGCGCCCATCCCAGTCAGCCGGCACCTGCCGGTTGGCATCGAACCCGTCGTCGAGGCTCGCCTGCCCGTCCCAGAGCTCGTCCAGGAACCGCGCCGCCAGGCGCGCAGGCTCGATCCGGCCGGCCGCGAGCAGGGACAGGCCTGCCATGCCGCCGGTCATCGCGCTCTGCAATCCGGTCTGCGACGACCGGGCGGCAGCCGAGTCCCAGAACCCGCCCGTGCGCCGGTCCTGGTAGGCGGCCACGTCGTCCGCCAGCGCCTGCTGCAGGTCGTAGCGCTCGCAGAGCGCCGCCCCCCACGCCAGCCAGCCGCGGTCGTAGGTGTTCACCGGACGCCCCCGTTCGACCTCGGCTGCGAGCTTGAGCGTACCGTCGGCCGCCAGCAGGTGACGGGCGACCCGGTCGAGCACTCGCGCGGCGACTCCCCGCCTGCCGTTCAGCGCCAGCGCCGCCGGCACCTTGAAGTACAGCCCCGGTGCGTCGCTCCCGCCGATCGCGCCATCGGCATCGATCCGCTCCCTCAGCCACGCGCCGCCCTGTTCGGCGGCCTCGACTACCTCGGGATGCGCATCCATCGCCTCCATCCTATCCTGAACCCGTGAGACCCGCTGTGAACGATCCGCACCTCCATCTGCTCGGTGTGGGCCACCGATGCTGACCACCATCATCGGGCGGGGTCACTCCGGCACGCGAGCCATGTCGCACACGCTCTCGGCCAGCGGCGTGTGGATGGGCGAGCCGTTGAACGTCTCGGGTGATCTGCTTCCGCCGCAGGCGATGTACGAGGCGTCCCGTCTCATCGCCAGACACGTTCGCTGGCTGGGAGGGCTGGAGTGGGATTTCAGCGATCTCCACTCGATGCCCATTCCGAGCGAGTTCGAACCGCTGATCCGGTCGTATCTGCACAGCGTGCTGACGAGCCGGGCAGAGCACAAGGGATGGAAGATCCCGGAGACTACGCTGACCTTTCCCTGGATCGTCAGGATGTTCCCGGATGTCCGGTACATCTTCTGGATCCGCAACCCGCGCGACTGCATCATCGGCAAGCACAAAACGGACGACCTCAGCGACTGGGGCATTGCCTGTCCGACGACCCACGACGCCCGCCTGCGTCGGGCCATGTCGTGGAAGTACCAGTACGATCTGGTCCGCTCCACGCCGCGACCCAGGAACTGGATCGAGGTGCGCTTCGAGGATTTCGTCCGGCGCCAGGATGAGACGCTCGCCCGTCTGGAGTCTTACCTGGGAATCAAGCTTGCCCGGATTCCCGTGAAGCCCGAGGCGGTGGGGCGATGGGAGGCCGACACCGGGCCCAACTACTACGATTTCTTCGCACCGGCGATGGAAAGGTACGGGTACGAGACGGCCCGGGAGACCGGCCGTGAATGATCCGCACCTCCATCTGCTCGTCGACGACGAGGAGATCGATGCCCGCTGGCACGTGACGCGGGTGCTCGCCCGGCCGGAGGCTCGCACCGCCGAACCTGTGTTGAAACCGGATCGGGCATGGGAAGGACGCGCAGCCGGGCTCTCCGGAAGCGTGCTCCGCGACGGCCCGAACGGCGCCTACCGGCTGTGGTACCGGAGCTTCCACGACGGCAGGCCGGAGTCCGACCGGAACTTCCTGAATTACGCGGAATCGAGCGACGGACTGGCCTGGGAGAAACCCGCGCTGCGGCTGATCGAGTACGAAGACGACCGCAACACCAACATCGTCTACCGCCCCCGCCACGCCGAGCTGCGCTCGTTCGAGTCGAACGGCGTGATCGTCGACGAAGTCGGTGCCCCCGAGCGGCTCTACAAGCTGGTCGCTCATCACGGCTTCGAGGACAAGTCGCGCAATGGTCTGTTCGGACTATTCAGTCCCGATGGCGTGCGCTGGACCGTGACCGATCGACCGCTGCTGCCGGGCGCGGGAGACCGCCACGGTGCGCTCAAGGATCCGGTGACCGGCGAATACGTCGTGTTCACCCGCAGCCCCCGTTACAAGACCCGGGCGAGCGAGCGCGAGGACCCAGACACCGCGCCCCTGCCTTACAAACGCATCGTCGGCCGCACCACCAGCCGGGACTTCGTCAACTGGTCGCCGTTCCGGACCGTGCTCCGCAACGACGACTTCGACGCCCCCGGCACGCAGTTCTACTCGATCAGCCCGTTCCGCTACGGCAACCGACTGCTGGCGTTCGTCGACGTCTACGACACCGACGTGGAGCGCATGTGGGTGACCCTGGCCTCCAGCCTGGACGGCCTGCGCTGGAACCGACCGCTCCGCGGCCGGCCCATCCTCGACCTGGGGCCGGAGGGGTGCTGGGACGACACCTGGGTGAACGTGACGAACAATCCCCCGGTCCCGGAGGGCGACCGGCTACGTTTCTGGTACATGGGGCGCACCACCGCACACGGCCTGCCGTACCGGACGGGCGCGATCGGGTCGTTCCTGCTGCCGCGCGACCGGTTCGCCGGGCTGACCGCCGGCCGGCGTACCGGGACGATCGTCACGGCGCCGGTGCAGGCTGGTGGCTCGAACTTGTACGTCAACGCCAACTTGCGCAACGGGCAGATGCGCGTGGCCGTCGCGGGCGCCCTGGGACAGCCCATCCCGGCGCTTGGCATGAACCGCTGCGCGCCGCTCACCAACGACCGCGTCGAGCACCGGGTGCGCTGGGACGGCGGCGCCGACCTGGCACCGCTACGCGGGCGCATGCTACGCCTGCACGTCGAGATCACCTACGGCACCCTGTTCGCCTTCCGGTTCGGCGACGCGCGCCGCTGCTGACCACCGGCCGAGACACGCAGGCGGCAGGGAGCGTGGCCGTCGTTCTCGCGTTCGACCTCGGCGCGTCCTTACCCCGCGTGAGTCGGCACCGCCTGGTCGAGCACGTAGGCCATCAACGAGGGAATGCCGGCCTCGTAGCAGACCGGCGGCACCTGTCCGGGCGGGTGCCAGACGAAGCCCAGGCGCTCCAGGGCGGTCAGGGCAGCCTGAGCCTGCCCTGGTGCGTTCGTAGCCAGCCCTTCGGCGACCGCCGACTTCAACTCCCGATAGGTCAGCGCCGGCGTGGATCGAAACCGGGCGGCCACGTGCTCGGCGACCGGCAGCCACCCCGATTGATCCAACTCGCGATACCGATCCTCGTAGTAGTCCGTGACCCGGGCGGCCACGTCCGGCCGCGCCGCGTCCGCGTGGGCGGCGGTCAGCCGGACCGCGCCCGTAGCCAGGCGCTGGTCCCACAGCGCTTCGCCCCAGAGTTGGATGAAGTACGGGTAGCGCTGGCTGTCATCGACCACCGCATCAAGGGCGCCGACGTCGATGTCTACGCTGTATGCCGCCAGTGGCTCGACCAGAGCGGCGCGGGTGGCCGCGTCGCTCAGCAGCCCGATGCCCAAGCGCCCCTTGCCCAAGCGGCTCCAGAAGGACGCGTTCATGGCTCCGAGATGCGCCGCCAAGCCCGGCGTACCGGCCAACACCAGCAGGAACGGCGCCGCGGCGCGCACTTGTTGACTGACGTTGAGGAGTGTTCTGCCGACCTCCAGGTCCAGGGTGTGCGCTTCGTCGACCAGCACTGCAAACGGTTTCTTGCGGCACCGGGCTACCAATTCCGCCCGCAGGTTCCTTACGCGCCCGGACGGCGGCGGCCACTCGACCGAGCCGACGGCCGCCACGCCCACTTTCCGGGGCAGCAGCTTCGCCACTACGGACGGCGGCGCAAGAACGTCGATCAGCGCTTCCCGGACAGGGATGTCGTTCGGGGTGAGCGCCGCGACGTCCACTGCCGGTGCTCGGCCTCGGCAGGCGCGCTCAAACCAGTTGAGCAGCACGGTCTTGCCGTTGCCGCGCGGCCCCATCAGGGCGACGTCGTGCGGTGGGGACGAGCCCCCGAGCAGGTCGGCCAAGCACTGCGTCAGCACCGCCTGCTCGCGCTCGCGACCGGTGAGGGCCGGCGGGGCGGCACCCGTACCGGGAGTGAATACGCGTTGCGCCGGCGCCTTCATTGGGTCACGTGCATCCTATCCTCTCGGGCGCATCGTGTCGGCGGACGTCTTTCCAGCTTCAGGTAGTGGGTATTTCTGAACCATGGCCTTCTCCTGAGAAACAAGCAGAATCAGGCAGTCTCCGGGACCAGATTGAAGCCGAGTGCGCGCGCCTGATTGCGAAGTCGGCGCTCGTGGCGTTTCGGTCCTGGTGCTGTTGGCCGAACAGAATACGGTCATCGTAGAGTTCGTGGCGGGTCACGAGGTGGTGGATGCGCGCCATCTTGTGGGCGGTGTCGGTGATCGCCTGCGGTGTGCCGACGCGCGCACGTTTGCGGCGAAAGAACTCTCCGAGCGCCGAGTGGCTGCGGTAGAGCGTCTGGGCTGCCATGCGCAGCGCCTGCGCCGCGCGGTTGACGCCGGGACCGGTGTGAGAGCTGATCACCTTGCCGCCGGTGATCGTCGCGAGCTGATCCTCAAGTGCCTCCTCGACGGCACGAGCGTTCGGGCCGCGGCACGAATCGCCGACACCGACGAGAACACGGTGTTGCGACTCCTGGTCGACGCCGGCCGAGTCAGCGCCGCATACCAGGACCGGGTGCTGCGCAACTTGCCCTGCAAGCGGATTGAGGTCGACGAGATCTGGGCGTTCGTCTACGCCAAGGCGAAGAACCTCCCTTGGGCCAAGAGCCCTCCGCCGATGGCTGGCGACGTCTACACTTGGACGGCCATGTGCCGGGACACGAAGCTGATGGTCTCCTGGCGCGTCGGGGACCGGGGCGCCGACACACGGCTCGGGACCTGATGCTGGACCTGGAGAGCCGCTTGGCGAACCGCGTCCAGCTCACCTCGGATGGCCACATGGCCTACATCGACGCGGTCGATGAGGCGTTCGGCGGGCAGATCGACTACGCAATGCTGCTCAAGGTCTTCGGGCCAGGGCGCGGGGGCGCTGCTCGGCAGCGGTACATGGGCACGCACGTCATCCACATCTCCGGGCGCCCGGATCCGGTCTCCATTAGCACGTCGTTCGTGGAGCGCGGCAACTTGACGATGCGGATGAACGTCAGGAGGTTCACGCGAAGGACCAACGGGTTCTCGAAGAAGCTGGAGAACCATGCGGCGGCCGTCGATCTGCAGATGATGAACTACAATTTCTGCCGGACCCACATGAGCCTGCGGGTGACGCCGGCCATGGAGGCTGGGATCGTGGACCGCTTCATGGATGTGGACGACATCGTGCGCTTGATCGAGGAGGACTACGAGGAGCGGCGGCCGAAGACGCGGGGGCCGTACCGGCGGCGGAAGCCTTGATGAGGCGGGACCGAGGCGTTACATTCGATGATCAACAAACAACCAATTGAGCGAGGAGGACGAGCATGGCAGAGGAAGGGTTGCTCGCAACCGAGAAGAGCTTCCTGATCGAGCATCAGGAGGAGCTGGCCAAAACATACCCAGGTAAGTACTTGGTGATCCGTGGGGAGGAAGTGGTCGCCGCTTGCGACTCGTACGAACAGGGCGTGCTCGCAGGCAAGGAACTCTGCGGAGAAGGGCCGTTCCTTGTGCGCTCGGTGCACCGGGCCGACGAGGAGGAGACCCTCACCATACCTGTCCTTGCGTTGGGGCTCCTGTGATCCTCAACGTACAGTTCAACGAGGTAACCGAGCCGGGCGGGACGAAGATCACTGCCATCGACGCCTTGCAACAGATGGGCCCGGTCGTCCCCGTCGTTCTGCTGCCGTTCGGTGGCAAGGATGGGGCCCAGAGCAAGCCTGGCGACCCAGTCACCGGGCTCGCTCTGGTCGACACTGGGGCCAGGGCCACCTGTATCGACTGTGAAGCGGCCAGAAACGCAGGAATCCCCATTGTCGACACCGGAAGGATGACTTCTGCTACCCATCATGACGAGGAGGTTCCTATTTTCGCTGCTCAGATCGAGATTCAGGGTTTTCGATCCGTGAACGCTCCGCGCGCCTTCGGAGCGAATCTTGCGCCGATGGGTATCGTCGCCTTGATCGGACGCGACATCCTGAAGTCCTCGATCATGATCTACAACGGCACCACGGGAGATTTCTCGATCTCGGGATAGCTCTCACCCCGCCCCACCATCCCAAGCAACCTCGCCGCCGCCTCCAGCAGTTCAGCCGGCCGACCCTCGCGGCCCATCCCCATCAGAGCCAAGGCCGCCCTGGAATAACCCAAGGCGGCCTCGATCAGCTCCGCGTCCCTCCGGTCCCGGTCGGTCACCGGCGCCCCGGCCGCACCCGAAGCCGGGCCTCCACCACCAGGCTGTTGGCCAAGGCGGGGTTCTCGCGCAGCATGGCGTTCTCTTTGCGCAGGCGCTCATGCTCGGGATCGTCGGGCAGCAGAAAGTACGGCGCCCACCACTGACGTTCCGGCTGATCCTTCTTCTGCGTCTTCGGCTTTCGCCTTCTACGGGCCATAGGTGGCCTCCTGTCTGGCCTTGCCATTGACAGTCAGCCGCCCGCCTACGATACTCGTAGGTGCTGTTGGGGGCTGCTGTAAGGCAGGCCGCCGGGCCGGCTTCTTCCTTGGGGCCGGCCCTCTTTCTGTCCGGGCCATTGAGCACCACCCCGTGATGCTGTGCAACCCATCTTGTTGGTGTAACGTATGTTACGCTGAGTCAGCAGGAAAGGGGCGGGGATTTCAGATATACCCACTACCCAGCTTCAACGGACCTTGACGACCAGCTTGCCGAAGTTGGCGCCGGCCAGCAGGCCGATGAACGCCTCCGGCGCGCGCTCGATCCCCTCGACCACGTCCTCGCGGTAGCGCAGCGTGCCGTCGCGCACCCACGCGGTCAGGCGCGCGAGCGCCTCGGCATGACGAGCGGCGAACTGGAAGACCAGGAACCCCTCCATGCGCGCCCGCCGGCTCAGCAACATGCGCGGGATGTTGCGCGGTCCCTGCGGCGTCGAGGCGGCGTTGTAGAGGGCGATCTGCCCGCAGACGACCGCCCGGCCGCCGACCGCGATCCGGTCGATGGCCGCGTCGGTCACCGCTCCTCCCACGTTGTCCCAGTACACGTCGATGCCGCGCGGGCACAGCTCCTGCAAGCGCCCGGCGACCTCCTCGCGCCGGTAGTCGATGGCGGCGTCGAACCCCAGCTCGCCGACCACGTGGTCCACCTTCGCAGGCGACCCGGCCACGCCGATCACGCGGCAGCCGCCCCGCCTGGCGAGCTGGCCCACGACCGAGCCGACGGCGCCGGCGGCGGCGGTCACCACGACCGTGTCGCCGGCGACGGGCCGCGCCACCTCGAACAGCCCGTGGTAGGCGGTCAGCCCCGGCATGCCCAGGATGCCGAGCGAGGTGGAGATGGGCGCGACGGCGGGGTCGATCCTGCGCACGTCGCGGGCGTCCATCACCCCGTACTCCTGCCAGCCGATCTTGCCCATGGCGAAGTCCCCGACCGCGAACAGATCGGAGTGGGAAGCGACGACCTCGCCCACGGCATCCGCCTCCATGACGCCGCCGATGGCCACTGGCGCGGTGTAGCTGGTGGCGCCGGGGGCGTTCATGCGTCCGCGCATGTACGGATCCAGGGAGTGGTAGTGGGTGGCGATCAACACCTGGCCCGGGCCCGGCTCCGGGATCGGCGTCTCGGTGAGGGCGAAGTCGGACGGCTTGGGGGCGCCGTGCGGTCGCGCCGCCAGCGTCCACGCGCGATTCAGCTCGTGTCCCATGACAGGTCGGGACGATAGCACCGCACCCGGCGATGCGACATGGTTTCCCGCAGTGCTCGCCGCCGGACGATACCTGCGACCGCTATCGCCTTCCGTTGCCGCACGACTCCCAGCGACATCTTCCGCTTGCCACGCCCGGGACCGTCAGCGTCTCTACCAACACGCGGCCTCCGCAACCACCATCTCGCTCACAACGCGGTCCATCCACTTCCTTGTGTACCATCGCCTCAGCGCATGCCGCGGCCGGTGCCCCGCTCGATCGAGCAGTTCCTCCAACGATACCAGGCAGCAGGCGTCGGCGAAGCGTCGATGCGACCAGTGCGGGAAGGAACACCGTGCAGGGCTGGTGAGCTGTCCGCACTGTGGGGCTCTGACAGGAGGGTGACCGACGACCGGCGAGAGGTGGACAGGTTCATCCCCGGAGTGGTACCCATGAGACAGGCAGCAGCAGAAAACGGGAGATAGTGCCAATGAGGAAGCGATCGCGTGACACCGTGGGGCTCGCCCGGCTGATCGTCGACATGGCGACCGGCGAGGTGCCGAGCGACACGCCGGAAGTTCTCGCCGCGATGGAGGGTCGAGAGCCGACCGGCCGCGCCAAGAGCGCCAAGGCGCGGGCAGCCAGCCAGACGCCGGAGCGCCGCCGCGAAGTGGCACAGAAGGCCGCCGCTGCACGATGGGAGAGCCGGGAAGGCGACGCATGAGTAGTCCAGAGCCTAGGCGCCAACAGGTAACGGCTGCGCGTTCGGTGCTCAAGGCCAAGCAGAACCCCACGAATGCGAACCTCGCCGAGGCAGTCGGGGATATGCGTGACGAGTACACCGACGCCGTAGCCGAGATCAAGGCAGACTTGAAGGTGCTGAAGACCGACGTAGGCAAGCTGCTGCATCACTTTGGCCTGACGTCGGGGAGTCCTCCGTGAGAGGGCGGAGCAGGAAGAACGATGAAGCGCGCCCAGATTGGAGCGGCGAGGGAAGAAGCGTGGCCCGCTGCTAACCAGGGACGTGGACTCCGGTTTCGATGTGAAGGTCAGCTTAGAGACGGAGGAGCGATCCAGC
Organism: Spirochaetia bacterium; assembly: GCA_965208175.1. Taxonomy (GTDB): domain Bacteria; phylum Spirochaetota; class Spirochaetia; order SZUA-6; family Bin103; genus CATQHW01. The sequence continues at coordinate 2,350,944 of CBDBOG010000004.1, forward strand.
AGCGATTACCGCAAGCCTGCCCCGCCCGGCCGCATCGAGATCCACCTCAGGAACGTCCAAGGGTTCGATAATCGGAGCGCCACATACGACTACTGGTTGACGCTCTCTCCGTCGGTTGTGCGGGAGCTGCTGGAGGAGGTGTGCCGCGCGGGCGCTGTGGTTGCCATGCCCAAGACGTAACTATTCAGCCGTGGCGGACGGTCTGAGGCAGGGAGGGATCATGGGGCGGCCTTCGAAGACGGACCTGAGGGCGTCGAGCACGTTGCCGCCGTTCTTGCGGATCGTGGAGATATAGGCTCTGGTCCGGCAGAAGGCGGCTGCACCTTCAGCGCTGCGGAACGTGCCGGAGATCTTCTGCTGAACTTTCATCATGCGCAGGTCGCGTTCGGCCTGGTTGTTGGTGAACGGTACGCGAAAGTCGTACATGAAGGCGAGCACCGATCGCCAGCGGCCGGACAACCGGAGCAGGAGATTGCGCGGCTTGCTCTGCTTCTTGCGGCCCCGCTTCTTGGGCGTACCCGGTGGCGCCGGAGGCGGCGGCGGATTGGCGGCCAGCCCAACGTTGATGATCCTGCGGTACTCGGCGGCGAATCGTCGGCGCTCAGGCCGGTACAGCCGCCGGCGTCCCTGCTGCTGCGCACGGTCCACCGCAGCGTTCATCCTCAGCAGCAACTCCTTGAGCTCACCGGCCCACCGCTGGCGGTACTGTTCCTCGACGAACGTCAGCTCGCGCAGATGATGGGCGTTGCACAGCGCGTGCCCACACTGATAGCGAAAGTAGCTCTGCCAGTGATCGTGCAGCGCGATCCCCGCGAAGTTCGGCAAGATGCCGATGTCCTCACCGGCCTGCTTGCCCCGCTTCGCGTGCTCGGCGTAGTGGGTCAGCCGCTCCGTGCTCGCCACGTGCAGCCACCGCAGGTGGCCGTCGACGCTCATCCCGGTCTCATCGAAGCCGACCACCGGCTGGCCGCCGATCGCTTCACGAATCATCTCGCTGACGCCCGCCAAGCGCTCGGCGCAGGTGGCGTTGATGTTCACCAACGTGCCGACGCTGATCGGGATCGAGAACAGGTCCGCGAACCACTCGGCCGCCCTCTGATACGGCAGCAACCCGTAGTTCTTCAGGTATGCGGCCACCGCTTGCAGCCGCTCGCCGTACTGCACCGGCTGCCGGACCGGCTCAGGGAATGTGGCCACCGCGATCTTCCCACAGTCCGGGCAGCGTTTGCGCTCGGCGCGGTGCTCGGTGACCTGCGCCGCCAGCGGCGGCACCTCGAACACCTGCCGACGTTCGTAGTCGGCCACCGGCTCGTCGGCCAGCGATCGTCCGCAACCGCACCGGTCCACCGCGTGCACGGTGACGAGGTCGGGATGCTCGCTCTGGCTCAAGGTCGCACCAGGATGGTTCGGCTGACCCCCGTGACGCTTTCCGGTGCGCTGCCGGCGAGAGGCCGTGCGGCTGTGTTGCTTGCGTTCGAAGCTGTCTCGCGACGGCGGTTTGCCGCTGTCGTGGCTGTCCTTCTTCAGTTCCTGGAGTTCCTGCTCCAGCGCCGTGATCCGCTGCTCGTAACGCTCGATGAGAGCCTCGATCAACGCGATGACCGCGTCTCGGCCAGCATCGTAGGCCGCACCTATCTCTTGGCGCGTGAGCTTGAAGCTCGCGTCCATTGCGTCCCTCCCGACCGCGAGAATAGACCAGCAATGCCGAACACGTACAGCGCCCGAGACAACTTACAATCTTCAGGTCGTGGTTACGCTGACCCATGGGCTGCCACTACGCCTGAATAGTTACCCCAAGACGAGGGTAGAGGATCAGTCAGAGTAGAGCTAGCCCCTGTCGTCTCTCGTCTTGATGGCACATCGAATCGCTCGACGGTTGTGAAACGAGCTGCCCCGGGACTGGCGATCAGGTCAGAGCAGGAACGCGTACAGGCGGGCGCGTTCGACCGTGAAGCGCAGCCGCACCGCCTGGCCGCGGAGCTCGCTCATGTCGGCGACCTCCGCGTCGGCGTCGTCGCCGTGGAACGTGCCGGGTCCGCGGACCACACTGCCGCCGTCGTCCACTACCTCCCACGTGATCGCGCCGTCCGGCTCCGTCTGTGCGTTGAGGCGCAGCCTCTCCTGCTGCACGCGGATCGGCGCGCTCACCAGCCGCCCGCGCACGTCTTCGGGCTCGGCGAACGCCATCCGCCAGGGGCGCAGCCGCGCCAGTGCCGGCAGGTAGGCGGTCGCCTTGCCGTCGGCGAAGTGGCCTTCCCAGGTGGAGAAATAGGGCGCGCGGCGCTGGTTCCACGCTTTCTCCCGCACGTCTTCAAGCGACCGGTGGCGCGCCATGATGCCGTAGCCGTTATGGCGGGTGTTGATGCCGGTGTAGTAGTACCACCACCAGCCGTCGAACTCGAAGTAGCAGTAGCGCTCGCGCACCATGCCGGCGTCGAAGCTGCCGCCCTCGCCGAGCGCCACCAGGCTGCGGCGCCGGTCGCGAAAGCGGTGGAAGGTGATGAAGTCGCGGGTCCAGATCAGCTCGGGCGCCTGCGTCTGGTCGATGCCCCAGTGCAGCAGCGTGCTGCCCAGGTAGAGGTTGCGCGGGCGGAAGCTGTGGTTGATCTTGGAGTTGGTCATGTCGATGACCGGCCGCCCGTCCAGGTCGCCGTGGCCGGCGAACCGCTGCAGGAATCCCATCGAGTAGAACTCGGTGCCGATCGGGTCGAAGGCGTCGGGCCCGATCACGAAGCGGCGCCGGTAGGTCACCCCGTCGTCCGTCCACAGAACCGCCAGGCAGCGCAGCGACATCGGCTGGTTGTCCCAGTCGGCGTCGTGCGGCGGGTAGGACGGCGAGGCGGGCCGGAAGTAGAACAGCAGCCGGCGGATGCCGCCGCCGTCGACGACCTCGACGCTCGCGCGGATGGTCTCCGTCGTGTGCCTGAGGTCCATGCCCTGGCCGCTGTAGAGCAGCGGCTCCCCGGTCAGCACCAGGTACTCGTCACCGCGCCGCCAGAACGGCCAGTACTCGCCCCGCTGGGGGTCGAAGCCACGGGCGCGCGCCGCCGCAAGCCCCGGCGCCTCGAACGGAAACGGCCCCTTGAGGCCGGAGATGAACACGCCGGCCAGGTCCACGGGGCCGTCGCGCTCGGCGTCGTAGAAGCGGAAGGTGGCCTTGGCCAGGTCGGCCGCCCGGTGTCCCTCCTCGGTGGTCGGGTCGCCGATCTCGTCGCGCAGGATGTTGTTGTCGGTGCTGCCGGCATACGCGAACCGGCCCAGGCTCGGCTTCTCCCAGCGCACCCCGTCGGCGCTGACCGCGAGCATCCGCAGGTGCCTGCGCGACGCCCCCGTGGGCGCGTCCTCGAAGGTCTCCAGCGCGTTGCGGTAGACGCACTCGTAGCGCTCCCGCTCGGCGCTCCGCTCGATCGACTCGATGTACAGGCCGCGGTTCTCGTGCGGCTCGGTGCTGGCGATCATCGGGCCGGGGGCGTTGTCGAGCGCCGCGGGCAGGAAGCGCATGCCCTCCACCGCCTCGAAGCTGTAGTCGTCGACCAGCACCTCCGGGACGCCGCCGAGCGCGAGCGTCGCGGGCCGGGGCTGCTCGGACGGCCGCTGCACCCAGAACTTGCGCACGCTGTAGGCGCCGATGGGGCGGCCGTCCTGCAGCATGCGCGTCCGCACCCAGTACTCGCCGTCGCCCCAGCCGTCGATGGCGAAGCGGTGCTCGCGCGGCCGGTCATCGAGCGCGAAGCGCCACGGGCCGGCCAGCGGCTCGCTCCCCTCCCGGCGGGTAACGTCGACCGTCACCCGTGCCTGCGAGACGCGGTGGCGGCGGATCGAGAGCCAGATCGCCGCCTCCGGCTCATCGAAGTACAGCGACTGGCGCGGCGCGCAACTGATGCACTGCGTGGAGGCGTCGCACGCCATCACGTTCTTGTGGTTGCGCGGAAAGTAGTCGTGCGGGTCGACGGCCAGCGTGTCCTCCGCCACCGCCGCCGCGCCGTCGGTCAGCACCACCCGGAAGCGGTACTCGCCCATGACCCAGAGCTTCGGCCGCGCCACGCCGAGCGGCGGGTCGTAGCGGCCGTCGTCGATCATCGGGTAGCGGAAGGTCGCCTGCACCGCGCCGCGCTCGGCTCTCACCGCGATCGCCTGCGCCCGCTGCCGGTAGCCGCACGGCTGGCGCGCGTGCAGCGTGGCGTGCAGCCGCGGCGCCGCCCGTACCGTCGCACCGTCCACCGCGACCGTGAAGGTGATCAGCGTGTGCGAGTCGTGGGCGAGCGTCATGCCGGCCCGTCCAGGCCCAGCGCGCGCAGCCGCGCGGCATCGCCCAGGTGGAAGCCGCGGCTGATCAACTCGCGCTGCAGCGCCTTCACGTCCAGCGCCCGCGGCGCCACGCCCGCGCGCACCGCCATCGCCGCCGCCAGGCCGCACACCTCGCCGAGCTGCAGCAGCGCCGGCCGGGCGCGCACGCTGCCGGGATCGTGGCCGCGGCGCAGGTAGCCGGAGGCGCGGCCGGTCGCCATCAGCCCGTCCAGCCCGCGCGGGATCATCGTCCGGTACGGCGTGTCGAATCCCTCGGGCGCCGCAGCCCACTGGGGCTGGGCGGAGTGGGTGTTGACGAACACCACGTCGTCGAAGCGGCGCCCCTCGTACACGTCGTACGGGGTGATCGTGTACTCGGCGTCGATGTGCGGCCCGCCGCGCGACCCGAAGTACGGAGCGGTGATCAGCAGGTACGCCTGCTCGAAGCCGGGCACGTGCGCGCGGTAGAACTGCACGGTCTCGAACACGTGCTGCCGGATCTCGGTCTCCAGGCGGGCGTGCTGCCACATGTCGTCGCGGCGGATCGCCCCGCCCAGGTTGATGCGGCTGCCGGCCAGCCCGCCGTCGAACGGCCCCTTCCAGATGTTCGGGGTGGTCAGGTGGACGTGCTCCTCCACGGACTTGTACAGGCGGAAGGAGCCGTCCTGCCACGCGCGGCGGAGCAGCGGCACCATCGGCGGCTCGAACTTCTGCGTGCTGATCGGAAACCTCCGCATCTCCTCCAGCCACCGCTCGTCCTCCTCGGACAGGGTCGCCTGACCCTCGGCGAAGGCGCGGAATCGCGCGAAGTCGACGCCTCCGGCCACGAAGTAGATGGCTGTGTCGTTCCAGGGCACGTAGGCCGGGTCGAGCCGGTGCTTGCCGATCACCGGCCAGTTCGGATCCGGCGCCTGGTCGGTCACCACCGGCACCCCGGCGCGGCGGCACACGTCCGCGTCGGCCGAGGCGTCGATGACGACCGTCGCCCGCAGCGCCACGCGGCCGCCCTTGCCCTCCACGAACAGGCCGCTCACCGCGCCGTCCTCCACGATCGGGTCGGCCGCCCAGACCGGAAGCAGCAGGTCGACACCGGCTTCCCTGGCCCACTTCGCGCCAAGGTACGGGATGATGTTGGTCTCGTCGGCATAGCGGTGCGCGGCCGGCAGCTTCAGCCGCTCCATGGCCTCCACCAGCTCCCGCGGGATGCCGGCGATGCCGCCGGGCAGCGTGACCTCCGCCTCCCCCGCGACGCTGCCGCCGACGATCATGGCCGGCCCCAGGTTGCCGCCGACCATGCCGAACCGGTCCAACAGCACGGTGCGTGCGCCCGCGCGTCCGGCGGCGATGGCGGCGATCAGCCCGGACAGGCCGGCGCCGACCACGGCGACGTCGTAGGAGCCGGCGACCGGGGTCAGCCTGGCCGCCTCGGCCACCGTGGCAGGATCGGTCCGGGACGACTCCGCGGCCGGCGAAGGATGCAGCCTCTTTGACACGGTACTCCCCCGTCGATAGCCTAACGCGTCTGCCGTGAGCACTACCACGGACCTCCGGATGGAAGCCATGGCAGGCCGGCGGCGCGGCCTGCTTTATCACCTCAGGCGCGAGCCCGCGCTGTACCTGATGCTCGTCCCGGCGCTGGTGTACTTGGCGCTGTTCAAGTACCTGCCGATGTACGGCATTACCGTGGCGTTCCAGGACTTCCGCATGACTCGCGGCTTCCTGGGCGGCTATTTCAGCGGCCGCTGGGTCGGCTTCGATCACATCGTCCGCTTCCTCAGCGACCCGTTCGCGCCGCGCATCATCCGCAACACGGTCATCCTCAGCTTCCTGCTGCTCGTGACCTTTCCGGCGCCGATCGCGCTGGCCCTGCTGCTCAACGAGGTCGGCAGCGTCGGCTACAAGCGCACCGTCCAGACCATCTCCTACCTGCCCCACTTCATCTCCGTGGTGGTGGTCGTCGGCCTGCTGAAGATCTACTTCGCCACCGACGGGCTGGTGAACGACGTGATCGGCCGCCTGGGGGTCGAGCCGCAGCGCTACTTCATCGATCCGCAGTGGTTCCGGCCCCTGTACGTGCTGTCGGACGTCTGGCAGTCGGTCGGCTGGGGGTCGATCCTCTACCTGGCAGCGCTCAACAACGTCAGTCCCGAGCTGTACGAGTCCGCGTACGTCGACGGCGCCAACCGCTGGCGGCGGATCTGGCACGTGACGCTGCCGGCGATCAGCCCCGTGATCGTCATCGTGCTCATCTTCAGGATCGGCAACCTGATGGACGTCGGCTTCGAGAAGGTGTTCCTGATGTACACGGAGACCACCTACGAGGTCGCCGACGTCATCAAGACGTACACCTATCGGCGCGGGATCGAGGAGCTGCAGCTCAGTTACGCCACGGCCGTCGGCCTGTTCGAGTCGGTGATCAACTTCTTCCTGATCATCGGCGCGAACTACCTGTCCCGGCGTGTCACCGGGAACAGCCTGTGGTAGCGCCGGGGGTGGTGTGATGACCCGCGCCGCGTCGGCCGGACTGTACCGCTACGACCGCTGGGGCGGCGCGCTGGTGTTCCGCGTCGCGAACACGGTGCTGCTGGGCGGCGTGGCGCTGGCGATGCTGTACCCATTCGTCTACGTCGTATCGGTGTCGATCAGCGACCTGTCGGCGGTCGCCACGCGCGAGGTGCGCCTGCTGCCGATCGGCTTCGACCTGAACGCCTACCAGCGCATCTTCCGCAGCGACCTCCTCCTCCGCTCCTACTGGAACACCATCCATTACACGACCGTGGGCGTCGCCGTGTCGCTGACCCTGCTGGCGCTCACCGCCTATCCGCTGTCGATCCGTACCTTCTACGGCCGCCGCGTGGTCACGCTGCTGTTCGTGGTCACGATGTTCTTCTCCGGCGGCTTCATCCCGCTGTTCCTGATCGTGCGCGGCCTGGGGTTCATGGACACGGTGTGGGCGCTGGCGGTCCCGGGAGCGATCGGCGTGTTCCACTTGATCATCGCCCGCACCCAGTTCGAGCAGATCCCGGACTCGCTGCGCGAGTCGGCGAAGATGGACGGCGCCGGCCACTTCCGCATCCTGGGCGTGCTGTACCTGCCGCTGTCGCTGCCGATGTTCGCGACGCTGTTCCTGTTCATCTCCGTCGGTCACTGGAACAGCTTCTTCGCGCCGCTGATGTACATGCGCGAGCTGACACGGCAGCCGCTGCAGGTGATCCTGCGAGAGATCCTGGTGCGCAACAAGCTCACCGGCATCCTCGGCGAGTTCCAGAGCTTCGAGTGGCGGCAGGAGGAATACGTGCCCGGCATGCAGCAGGCGCTGCGCGCCGGCGCCATCATCGTCAGCACGGGACCGATCCTGCTGGTGTATCCGTTCATTCAACGGTACTTTGTCAAGGGTGCGCTGCTCGGCTCCCTGAAGGAGTAGGACTCCTTGAAGGAGCAGCAGCGCAGGCAACCCCGAGTTTCGGGGAATCATCAACGGAGAAGGAGAGAGAGATGAAACGACTCCTCATCGCCCTATTGAGCGTTGCGCTGCTGGCCTCGCTCGGCACCGTCGCCTGGTCGGAAGGCAGCGCGGAGCAGGCGGCCGCCCCCGCAGCCGACGAGGTGGTTACCGTCACGCTGCTGCAGCGCCAGGACCCGCTTGGGGTCGGCGACTTCCGCACGCGCGGCCTCTACCAGGTGATCCTGGACCGGTTCAACCTGGACATCGAAGCCCGGCTGATGGCCAACGAGCCGTTCCGGGAGCAGTTCAAGCTGATCATCGCGGCCGGCGACATGCCGGACATGCTGGCCGGCGTGAGCCGCACCACCATCGACGAGCTCAACCAGTGGGGGACCGACGGTCTGCTCTACCCGGTCGACACGCTCATGCACGTGGCGCCCGAGCTGCAGCGTTTCTACGCGCAGTACCCGGACGCCGTGGACTACAACACGGCGCCGGACGGGCACATGTACAACATCCCCGGCGGCTACGACACGCCGATCTTCTACCACGGCACGGCGGTGCGGAAGGACCTGCTGGACTCGGTCGGCTTCGACCTGGACGGCGTCAAGGACTTCGACGACTACATCGACATGTACCGCGCGCTGATGGAAGCCAACGACGGCAAGCCGGTTATGAGCACCCGGTCGGGCGTCGGCGGCCTGATGGCGCTGCCGATGAAGGCGGTCGGACTGGACGGCCCGTCGACGATCTCCTTCGACGACGAAGCCGACCGGTTCTTCTTCCCGTACACCTCGGATGCCGCCCGCTTCGCGGTCGCGTGGGTCCGCCAGCTCTACGAGGAAGGCATCCTGCACCCGGACGCGCTGATCCACGGTGAGGACGACTGGGAGCCGGACATGGGCGAGCTGGTCTACCCCGCCCTGTTCCACGACTGCGTCTTCTGCTTCACCTACAACAACGAGGAGCGCTACAAGCGCGAGAATCCCGATTCCACCTCGAACTTCGTCGCGGTGACGCCGCCGGAGTACGAGGGCGCGCTGCAGCCGTGGCGCAACCGCCGCGTCGGCACCGGCCTGGAGATCATCCTCAACTCCGAACTGCCTGCGTGGAAGGCGGAGCGCATCATGGGCATGCTCGACTGGTTCCGCGGCGAGGAAGGTCACGCCGTATCCATAATGGGCATCGAAGGCGAGGACTGGGTGCTGCTCGACGGCCTGCCGCGGCAGCTCTACGCCCGGCCCAACAACGAGTACGTCTTTCCCGAGGAGTGGCAGTCCAAGGTCAAGAGCGCCGACGAGTTCGAGGCGTGGAACGAGAACTGGGGCTACATCAAGTTCGCCGGCGACGTCGCGCAGAAGGCGTGGCAGCTCGGCGGCCAGCACCTGAAGAACGCGGACACCAACAAGTTCGTGAACGACTACGTGCCCAAGTACTCGCAGGTGTACACCGCGTCGCCGTCACCGCGGATCACCTTCAACGAGGAGGAGGCGGAGGAGATCCCTTCGCTCCGCAACGCCCTCAACACCGCCGCCTACGAGTGGGTGGCGAAGGCGATCGTCGGCCAGGTCGACATGGCCGAGTGGGACGACTTCCAGGGCCAGCTCCAAGCCCTGGGCCTGGAGCGCTACGAGGAGATCTACAACGCCGCGTACGCGCGCACCAAGTAGCGCGCTCTTCGCGCCGGAGCCGGCGAAACAGCCGGAAGACAGGGCGGCCCGCCGAGGGCCGCCCTTTTCGTTCGCACAGGGCGAGCACCAGGGAGGCACGCGATGAGTGACGCACAGCGAACGTACCTGTTCACGGACTTCCGCCATATCCGCTGCGGGGACGTGGTGTGGCGCGATCCCGGCGGCGAAAAGCTCGGCAGCCCGCCGGCGCCGCCGTTCCGCAGGCTCATCCCCGAGGCGCGCTTCCTGCCGTGGGGCGTGCGCCTGCAGGCGCAGCCGGCCGAGCAACTCGGCCCGGACGACGGGCTTGTCAACTTCGGTGGCACCGTGGTCCGGGAAGAAGGCGGATACCGCTCATGGAGGCTCGTCACTCCCGAGGGTCCGGAGACGCTCGGCGGCGTGAGCATCATCTGCCGCGAATCCGACGACGGCTTCGCCTGGCGGACGGCGGCCGAGTGCCCGATCGACACCGGCGGCCAGTTCAAGCTGATGGGCTCGGGCTTCTTCCGCGACGACCACGGACCGCCCGCGGAGCGCTACAAGACGGTCTGGACGGCGCGCGCGCCGCGCGAGCAATGGGAGGCGATCTACCGCGAGTACTGCACGGTGCATCCGCGCTACCGCGACTGGCGCATCCATCCGGCCCGCAAGGTGATGTGCGTGTACGGAGCCGTGTCGCCGGATGGCCTTGCCTGGACGGCGCTCCCCGACCCGCTCCTGATCCACATGAGCGATACCGACAGCGCCATCTACTTCGACGAGCGCCTGGGCCGCTATGTGTTCTACACCCGCTGGTACAACGACGAGCGCCGCTCGGTCGGGCGCACCGAGTCAGACGACTTCCGCCACTGGGACCCGGTCATGCCGTGCCTGGAGGTGCCGCTCGACAACCCCACGGTCGACATCTACACCAACGGCCGCACCAGCTATCCGGGACTGCCCGACTACCACCTGATGTTCCCGATGTTCTACGAGCGCTGGACGCAGGAATCGGACATCCGCCTCTACTCCAGCACCGACGGGATCATCTGGAAGGAGGTCCCGGGCGGCCCGGTGATCCGGCCCGGCCAGGCCGGAACCTGGGACGGGTACTTCCTGTACTCCTCGCGCAACCTGGTCGACCTCCCGCAGGACCGCATCGGCATCCCCTACGCAGGCACCCGCTACCCGCACAAGTACCCGCGCTGGCCGGAAGTGGTGGACGACATCCGGAGCGGCTGGGCGGTGTGGCCCCGCGACCGTCTGTCGGCGCTGGTGGCCGACCGGCAGGGCGAGGTGTTCACGTTCCCCATGCGGCCCGCCGGCCGCGAGCTGCGCCTGAACGTGCGCACCGGGGACGCGGGAGAGGTCCGCGTCGGCCTGCTGCGCGCCGAGGGGCAGATCGCCGACGGCACCGACCGGCTGCCCGACCGCGAGGCCGTTCCCGTCTCAGGCCGCGGCGTCGAGGACTGCGTACGCATCTCGGGCGATCATGCCTCCGCGGTCGTGCGCTGGCGAACCGGCACGGACCTCGGCGTCGGGCCGGACGACTCGGTGATGCTGCACGTCACCATGCGCGCGGCCGAGCTGTTCGCCTTCGAGTGGGTCTGATGTACCGTTTGCGCCTGTCGACATGAAGGCAGTGCGGCAACGACTGTTCGCTCCCGGCGACGGCGCCACGCCGCCGGCGCTCACCGGGCGCGAGCGGGAGGAGGCGGTTTTGCAGCGCTGCCTGGATGACCTGCTCAGAGGCACGTCTCCGCCGCACAACGTCGTCCTGACCGGGCCTCGCGGCAACGGCAAGACGGTCCTGCTCAACTGGTTCGAGCAGGCATGTCGCGACCACGGAAGGGACGTGGACGTCGTCAACCTGACCCCGAACGACATCCCGACCCGTGACGCCTTGATCGACGTCCTGGCGCCGCGGCCCGGGCTGGCGAAGCTACTGCCACGGAAACTGGGCGTCGCCGCGGTCGGCTCCGTCGAATGGGCGCCGCCGTCCGGGGGGGTGCAGAACCTGCGGGCGAAACTGATCGCCCGGTGCCGCAAGAAACCGTTTGCGGTTCTGCTCGACGAAGCGCACACGCTGGATCTCGGTGTCGGCAGAGTGCTGCTCAACGCCAGTCAACAGGTACGCGCCAACGCGCCGTTCCTGCTGGTGCTGGCCGGGACGCCGGGCTTGGCGGCGCATCTCGGCGCCATGAGCGTGTCATTCTGGAGCCGGCTGGACGAGGGGCGCCTGGGCATCGGCCTGCTGAGCGACGCGGCCGCCCGCGCCGCCCTGGTCGAGCCGCTGGCCACGCACGGCGCGAGCCTCGACGCTGACGCCCTCGATGCGGTGGTCGACGACAGCCAGCGCTACCCGTACTTCATCCAGGTCTGGGGCCGCGCCCTGTGGCAGCAGCGCCTGACGGCCGGCGTGGCGCGGCTGACCGCCGCTCATGTAGACGCGGCGCGGCCGGAGGTGGCCGCCAAGGTCACGGACTACTACCAGGAGCGCTATCGGGAACTGGAGACCCGTGGCCTGCTGCCGGCGGCCGTGGCGGTGGCGCCGCTCTTTCAGGCCGGCGCCACCGCGTCCGATCACGCCATCGACGCGGCCCTTGCCACGACCGGAGCCGACGCAGCCGCACGCCTGGCCGCCCGCGAAGCCTTGCATCGGCTGGGCTACATCTGGAGCCCGCCGGGCCAGCTTCCGCCGGTCGTCTGGATTGCCGGCATCCCGTCGCTGATGACGCACGTCCTCGACTACGCCCCGTCAACCCCATGAACTCGCGCTGAGCGCTGTGATTACAACCGTTGGACCACAGGCGGCGTCACCCCGAGTTCCCGAGCGATGTTCGCGGTGCGCTCCCAGGTGGACGGTTCGATCGTGACCGCTTCGCTGCGCTCCGCCTCCGCGCGCGCCTCCGGTTCGCCCGGGTAGAGGATCTCGTCGTGGCCTGCCATCAGCCGTGACGACTTCACGTGGGGGATGAGCGCCCCCAGCTCGGCGCGGTAGAAGTCCTCGCCGCAGAATGCCGCCGGGTCCAGGAACAGCGCCAGGAACCCGTTCGCCACCCGCTGCACGCCCGTCGTGCTGCAGCCGGCGCCGGTCAGCGCCCCGGCCAGCACCTCGCAGAACATCGCCAGGCTGTAGCCCTTGTGCCCGCCGAACGGCAGCAGCGCCCCCGGCGGCCCTGTTTGGTTCGGACGGCCGCCGTACGCCCGCGGATCGGTGGATGGCTGCCCGGCGCCGTCGACCAGGTGGCCTGGTGCCAGCGTCTCGCCCCGCTCGACGGCGACCTGCACCTTGCCGGCCGCGATCGACGAGGTGGCGATGTCCATCATCATCGGCGGCATCATCGATGGCCCGTCCGGCAGCGGCGCGCCGGCCGCCAGCGGATTGGCCGACAGGCGGCGCTCGCAGCCGCCGTGCGGGGCGGTGACCAGCCCGCCGCCGTGCGTGTTCGTGAACGAGAAGCAGACCAGCCCCGCCTCGGCCGCCTGCTCCATGAACTCGCCCATGCGGCCCAGGTGCGAAGAGCGCCGGATGGTCAGCACGCAGTGCCCGCCGCGCGCCGCCTCGATCGCCCAGCCGGTGGCGACGCGGCCGACGTACTGGCCCCACCCGAAGTGGCCGTCCACCTGCACGACGTGCGACTCGCCGACCACCCGCTCCGGCTCGGCCGCGGGATCGACCCATCCGCGGTCGACATAGTCGCAGTACGGGGCCACGCGGATGAAGCCGTGCGAGTCGTGGCCGCGCCGGTTGGAGAGCACCAGCGATTCGGCGACGACGCGGGCGATGTGCACCGGCGTGCCCTTGGCCTGCAGCAGCTCGGCGACGTAGGCGCGCAGCGCGGGGACCGCGACGGAAACCATGCGCCTACCCTTCGACGACCGCTTCGGTCGCGGTAGTCAGCTTCTCGGCGCCGCCCCCGGTGACGACGTAGGTGTTCTCGATTCCGATCACGCCATACTCCTGGTCGGTGTACTTGGGCTCAAGGGCGACCACGTTGCCCGACTCGAGCGGCCGGTCCGAGCGCGGACCGATCACGGGCAGCTCGTTGACCTCCAGCCCCACGCCGTGTCCCACGAAGCTTACCTGATAGCCGGGCGGCCCCATGAAGCCCTCTCCCAGCCCCGCCGCCGCGGCCTCATCGACCGCCGAGCGGTAGATCTCCGACGGCCGCACGCCGGCCCTGAGCCGTCCCTCCATGCCGCGCAGCAGGTCGCCGATCCGCTCCAGGATGGATGCCGCCCGGTCCGGGAAGGCGCCGCGCACGGCCATGCGCGAGCAGTCCACGTGGTAGCCGGTGGTGCTCATCAGGAAGTCCAGGATGACCGGCACGTCGCGCCGGAGCGGTGCGCGCGTGCCGCCGTGCGACACCCACGCGTGCGGGCCGGTGCCGCCGATCGGGAACATCGAGTTGCTCGGCACGGCGCCGTCCGGACCGCTCACCGCGATGCCGATGCCGGTCTCCGCGTCCAGGCCGCGCAGCCGCACCAGTCCGCAGTGGCCGAGCGCGCGCGCCTCGGCCTCCAGCCGCGCCTGCAGGTCGTAGGGCGAGACGTCCCGGGCCAGCAACCGGCGGAGCGGGTCGCCGAACAGCAGCGGATGGAGGCGGGCGGCGTCCCGGAACTGGTCGAGCTCCCACGCACTCTTGCGCGAGCGCGCCGCCAGCAGCGCAGGCGAGCAGTCAACGATCTCCGCGTCGTCACCGAACACGCCCCGGTAGGTGCGCCAGAGTCCGACCGGAAGCACGTCCAGCTCCATGCCGACCCGCCACGGCGGCTCGCCGCACAGGTCCCTGACGTGACCGGGAAGCTCCCGGAAGCTGCGCAGCGGAACGATGTCCCGGATCGGGGAGTCGGCCTCCGCGGTCTCCCGCACCTTTCGCACCAGCAGGCGCGGCGCGCCTTCGGCCGGCAGCACCAGGTGACACTGCTGGAGGGTGCCGCTCAGATAGAACAGATCCGCCTTCTGCACGACCAGCAGCAAATCGACCGGCGAGTCCTCGCGGACAAGCTCGTCCCGGACCGCATGCACGCGGCGATCGATCTCCGCCGCGGGAACGCTCGGCATCGCTAAGATGGTAGGGTGATGCGGCCGCGCGCGCAACATCACAGGAGGACTCCGGAATGCCAGCCATCAAGATCATGTGCCTCGGGGGCGGCAGCCTCTACTTCCGCAACGTCCTCGGAAACCTGGCTCTGGAAGGGGAATTAGCAGACTCGGATGTCGTGCTCTACGACATCGACCCCGAGAAGGCGGAGCGCATGGCGGACCTCGGACGGCGGTTGAGCGAAGCCGCCGGTGCGCGCCTGAACATTAGCTCGACGGCCGACCCCGACGAAGCGGTCGACGGGGCGGACTACGCGCTTTCGTCCATAGGGGGCAGCGGTGCCGAGATGGTTCGTGGGGTGCATGGTTCGTATTACCACAGCGCCGACATGCACATCTGCGCCAAATTCGGGATCCAACTGGCGGTAGGCGACACCGCCGGTCCCGCGGGCATGATGATGGCCCTGCGTTCCATCCCCGCCCACATCGACCTCTGCAGACGCATGGAGAAACGCTGTCCAGCCGTGGTGTTTCTCAATCACTCCAATCCGATGGCGACCATCATGCGGGCGCTGCACAAATATACCGGCATCAAGTCATACGGGCTGTGCCACGGCGTGCAGGGTGGCATCAGCGCGGCCGCGGATCTGCTGGAGCTGCCCGCCGAAGAGCTCGAGTGCACGTGGATCGGCACCAATCACTACCACTGGTTTACGCGCGTCGACCATCGCGGTACGGACGTGCTTCCCGAGCTGATGAAGCGCACGCGTGATAGGGAGCCTCCCATCGACCATGCATTGACGGCGGCCCTTTCGCGGACCTACGGACATCGCATCGTCTACCCCGACGATGGCCACACGCTCGAGTTCTATCCGTTCGCGACACACGCCTGCAGCCAGGAAGACCTGCCCTACAACATGGCCGACTCGGCGCGACGCCACGGTTTCGACGCCTCCGACCCCATGCCTGCCAAACATCCCCCGACCGAAGAGTTGCGGCAGTCGTTCCTGGCGGACTATCGGAAACTCCTCGACGAAACGGAGCTGCCTGAGGAGAAAGAAGACTCGCGCAGCGGCGAGGGGCCAGTGCAGATCATCGCCGCCATGGCCACGGGGAAGCGTATGATCTGCATCGTCAACATGGCGAACGGAGGTGCGATCGGGAACTTGCCCGCCACGGCAGAAGTCGAGGTCGAAGCCGTGACCGAGACCGGGGGTGCCAGAGCCATCATCATGGGAGAGGCGCCGCTGGTGCTGAAGGGGATCCTCGAGAAGCGATTCGTATGGCAGGAGCTGGTCGCCGACGCCGCGGTCACCGGCGACCGCGGCAAGGCCATGCAGGCCCTGCTTGTCGACGAGATGGCGATCGAGCCTAAGAAGGCCGGAGCCATGCTCGACGAGCTGCTGGCAGCGTCGAGGGACTTGCTGCCTCGGTTCTTTCCCTGAGCGAGCGGAGTCGACGCTCGTACTACCCTTTCAGGGACCCGATCATGATGCCCCGCACGAAGTGCCGCTGAATGAAGGGGTAGATCATGATGATCTGGCCCGTGGCGACCAGGATCATGGCCGCCTCCGTCGGTATCTTCATCTCGATCTGCTGCTGCAGGGTGAGCCGCTCCAGCTCCTGCAACGTCAGCATCCGGTCGAGCCGCCGCCGCAGGAGGAGCTGCAGGACCGTCTTGTTGGCGTCCTGGGTCCATCTCCACGTCGATGGCCATCAGGAAGTTGCGCATGATGATGACCCAGAACACGTCCCCGTTTTAGCCGAGACCGACAATCCCGAACCGGGCGTGCCGGTCCCGCCCGGGGGCCATCAGGCCGTGCTTCAGCCCCGTCAGCACCCGGTCCTCCAGGACGGTCCTGCGGATGCTCCTGCGGTTCGTGCAGCCGCCCGTGACATGGCCGGTGCAGGAATAGCGGTCCTGGCCGCGCATCGCATACGGCCCCCCCGCACACGGCGCATTCGAGCAGGCCCGATAGCAGGTGGCGGGGCCGGTGGGCCGCGTTCAGCCGGTTCGCGTTCGGGCAGGGTCTCGCTTCTCTCGCCGGCTTCGTGTGTCGACACGCTTGCAATGTACGCCGTTATGGTGCGAGCGGCACCTGAGCGGCAGCGTCCGCCGCGCATGTGATCGAACGGTTCCGTACCCGTCGCGCGGTTTCCGGTGATCGTCGGCGAGGTGCGCGTAGCCGGCGGTCGTGGCCTGACGGCGATGCCCGAGCAGCTTGCCGACCAGCGGCAGGTTCTCGCCGGCCATCACCGCGTGGCTGGCCAGGGTGTGCCGGATGTCGTAAAGCCGCGCCTTGCCGATCCCGGCATCGGCGCACATCTCCTGCCACCGGACCGCACCTGGTCCTGCCGCCATGTGCTTCGGGCATGCTCGGGGAACAGGAAGGCGTCGGGGTGGCGCTCGCCGGGCAGCGCATCGAGGATCGCCGCGGCGGCTGCGCCGAGCGGCACGGCGCGCGGTCCCGTTTTGCCGTCTTCGAGGTGGATCGCGTCGCGGCGGACGTTGCGCCGGCGCAGTGTCAGCACTTCGCCGCGCCGGCACCCGGTGAGCGCGAGCAGCCGGATCGCGGCGACGGTCGCGGGCCATTGGGCCTCGCGTCGAGCACCCGGCCGATCCGTTCGATCTCGTCGGTGTCGAGGAACCGCGCGACCCGGTTCCTCGGGTTCCTGCGGATGCCGAGACACGGGTTGGAGCCTCGGGTGCGCCAGCCCCAGCGCTCGGCCCAGAACACCATCACGCGCAGGATCTCCAGTGCGCGGTTGGCCGCGCCGGTGCGGGTCCGGCTGGCGGCATCGAACCAGGCGGCCACGTCCTCGGGGTCGATCTCGTCGACGCGCCTGGCGGCGAAGGCGGGAAGGATGCGCGCCAGCATCTCGCGGGCGCGGCGCCGCGCCTCGGCCAGCGCCATCTCGCCGTGCCGGGCGATCGCGATGCGCCGGGTCCGGCCCTCGATCCGGGCCTGCACGATCACACCTTGCGCCCGCTCGGGTGGATGCTCAGCCCGAAGCCCGGCAGCGCCCGGTCGAACAGGATGGTCTCCTTCTCGCCGGGCCGGCTGTCGCGGGCGAGCTTCGCGGTGAGGTCAACCGTCGGCATGGCCGGCTCCTCCCTCCCGCTCCCGGCCAGCGCCGCCTGGATGCGCCCCGACACCCGGTCTGCGGCCTCCGTGACCGATTGCTCCGACAGATGGGTGTAGCGTTCGGTGGTCTCGACCAGGGCGGCCGAACAGCTTGGCGATGGTCACCATGTCCACGCCGTTCATCGCGGCGACCGAGGCCCAGGAATGCCGGCAATCGTGCACGCGCACGTCGGACAGCCCGGCCTCGCGGCGGATGCGATCCCACTGCACGTCGATGTTCCTGATCGGCCGGGTCGGCGGGCGGCCCGGAAACAGATACGGGCAATCCCCGCCGTAGCGCAGCGCGGGATGGCGTCGATCACCGCTCGGGCGGCGCTCGACAGCCACACCGTGTGCGGCCCCGACTTCGAATCGGGGAATCGGGAAACAGGACCTGTCGCTGTCTTGCATTCCTGCCGGGCGCTGCCTACATTACGCGCGCTTCCTGAACAGGCGATGCCAGGCGGGGCGCGCGTTACGCGCCACGTCATTCCGGCGACGGGTTCGGAGTCGAGGGGGATGCACATGATCAATACGGCGATGGGCGCGCTGCGCGCGACGGTGGCGAAGGCGCTGGGTCTGAACGGCAGAGTGACCGGAACGTGTTCGCGCGGGCACCTGACAACCCGTCTCGCCCAACCTGCGTCCGCGTGACTGGCATGAGCGGTTCCGCGCGGGGGCACGGGCCGGGGTGTCCATCCTCCCCGCCTGAGTCTGAGAGTTCCCGTTCCGCCGCCGGGTGCCGCCGCGCCGCCGCGCTGCTGTTCCTGCCGCTGCTGACGCTCTCGTTCCTGAGCCTTGCCCCGCAGGCCTCCTCCGCTGAGGAGGTTCAGACCAATTGTCCTGGCCCGCGGACCGGGGACAAGAAAGCAGACCCCGATGAGTGGCCCTTTAAAGGAAGCCCACTGACCTATGAACTAGACAACATCTATGGAGTGGGATGCCTCGATGTGATGGTGTCGGAAGCCTATAAGGTGTCGGCTACCAAGGCCTCTGAGGACAGCTCAAAGCACTACGCTTTCCGTGTCACGTCCAAGATCGCCCCCGGTCCGTGGGGCCTGCCTCACCGCCAATACTTCGAGTACAAGGTCAAGCTGGGCGGCACGGCAAAGAAAGGCGAAGACTACGAGTTCTTTAAGTCTGGGGCCAGTTCACATCTTCCGGCCGTTAGCAATTTTCTTTTCGATTCCTCCAAGACATGGGTGCTTCCGGATACTCCTCCGGGTTTCGTCACAGCGGCGTTCGTATTCCGGATCCTGGACGACGACGAGGTCGAACCCGACGAGACGGTGACCTTCACGATCAGCTATCTCAAGCCTATCCGTGGTGGGCAGGCCGAATATCAGATAGGCACGGCCACCGCCACATTCACGATCCAGAACGACGACGTGCCGCCGACGCCGCAGAGGCCAAGGATTTCGATCGCGCCGAAGACTTCATCGATCACGGAGGGCGGGTCGGCGAGCTTCACGCTGACGGCGACGCCTGCGCCCGCGGCGCAGGTGCAGGTTGGCGTGACGGTTGCGACGAGCGGGGACTACGGCATTACGGCCGGCAAGCGGACCGTGACCATCCCGACCACCGGCAGCTACGAGTTGACGCTGGCGACCACGGATGACGAGGCGGACGAGCTGGACGGCTCGGTAACCGCGACCCTGAACGCCGGGGCCGGCTACACGGTCGACAAGAAGGCCTCCTCCGGGAAAGTCGCCATCGCGGACGACGACGCGCCGCCGGAGCCTGAGGTGACGATTGCCGCGGGCACGAGCCCGGTGACGGAGGGCGGTGCCGCGAGCTTCACGCTGACGGCGACCCCGGCGCCTGCGGCGGACCTGGCCGTGAGCGTGACGGTGGCGACGGCCGGGGATTACGGCGTCACCGCCGGCACGCGGACGGTGACCATCCCGACGACGGGCAGCGCGACGCTGACGCTGACGACGGCGGGCGACGCGACGGACGAGGCGGACGGCTCGGTCACCGTGACGGTGACCGACGGCGATGGCTACACGGTGGGGTCCTCCGCCTCGGGAACGGTCGCCATCGCGGACGACGACGCGCCGCCGGAGCCTGAGGTGACGATTGCCGCGGGCACGAGCCCGGTGACGGAGGGCGGCGCCGCGAGCTTCACGCTGACGGCGACCCCGGCGCCTGCGGCGGACCTGGCCGTGAGCGTGACGGTGGCGACGGCCGGGGATTACGGCGTAACCGCCGGCACGCGGACGGTGACCATCCCGACGACGGGCAGCGCGACGCTGACGCTGACGACGGCGGGCGACGCGACGGACGAGGCGGACGGCTCGGTCACCGTGACGGTGACCGACGGCGATGGCTACACGGTGGGGTCCTCCGCCTCGGGAACGGTCGCCATCGCGGACGACGACGCGCCGCCGGAGCCTGCGGTGACGATTGCCGCGGGCACGAGCCCGGTGACGGAGGGCGGCGCCGCGAGCTTCACGCTGACGGCGACCCCGGCGCCAGCGGCGAACCTGGCCGTGAGCGTGACGGTGGCGACGGCCGGGGATTACGGCGTAACCGCCGGCACGCGGACGGTGACCATCCCGACGACGGGCAGCGCGACGCTGACGCTGACGACGGCGGGCGACGCGACGGACGAGGCGGACGGCTCGGTCACCGTGACGGTGACCGACGGCGATGGCTACACGGTGGGGTCCTCCGCCTCGGGAACGGTCTCTATCCAGGACGACGACGTGGCGCCGGAGCCTGAGGTGACGATTGCCGCGGGCACGAGTCCGGTGACGGAGGGCGACGCCGCGAGCTTCACGCTGACGGCGACCCCGGCGCCAGCGGCGAACTTGGCCGTGAGCGTGACGGTGGCGACGGCCGGGGATTACGGCGTAACCGCCGGCACGCGGACGGTGACCATCCCGACGACGGGCAGCGCGACGCTGACGCTGACGACGGCGGGCGACGCGACGGACGAGGCGGACGGCTCGGTGACGGTGACGGTGACCGACGGCGACGGCTACACGATCGGCGACCCCGCCTCGGGAAGCATCACCGTGCAGGACGACGACGCGCCGACGCAGCAGACCGTGACCGTGGACCCGGCGCTCATTGCGCAGGTGCGGGGCTATGCGGCGGAGACCTGGCAGGACCGGCCGGGCAATCCGCACACCGAACGCTGGAAGCGCGTGCTGGTGGCGTTCGGTGTGGAGTCATATCCGGGTCTGACGCCGATGACGGCTGCGGAGGCGCAGGGGTATGCCGACCGGGGCTGGTCGCGGTGGGACCCGGTGGTCACGGCGCTCGAGGCGCTGGAAGGGGACACGCCGCCCGACCCGCCGGCAGTGAGCATCACCGCGGGGGCGGACATCACGGAGGGCGGGGATGCGGTGTTCACGCTGACGGCGACCCCGGCTCCTGCATCGGACCTGCAGGTGAGCGTGACGGTGGCAACCGATGGCGACTGGGGCGTGACCACCGGCACGCAGAGCGTCACCATCCCGACGACCGGCAGCGCCACGCTGACGCTGGCGACGACCGATGACGCCACGGACGAGGCGGACGGCTCGGTGACGGCGACGGTGACCGACGGCAGCGGCTACACGGCGGGCGACCCGGCGTCGGGGACGGTCGCGGTGCAGGACGACGACGGCGCGCCGCAGCCCGAGGTGACGATCTCGGCGGGGAGCGCGGTGACCGAGGGCGGCAGCGCCACCTTCACGCTGACGGCGACCCCGGCCCCGGCGGCGGCGCTCGCGGTGAGCGTGAGCGTGACGGCCGACGGCGATTACGGCATATCCGCCGGCACGCGGACGGTCACCATCCCGACGACCGGCAGCGCCACGCTGACGCTGGCGACGACCGATGACGCCACGGACGAGGCGGACGGCTCGGTGACGGCGACGGTGGCGGCCGGCACCGGCTACACGGTCGGCGACCCCGCGTCGGGAAGTATCGCCGTGCGCGACGACGACGAGCCGGTGGTGGTGACGGTCTCGGCCGGGGCTGCGGTGACGGAGGGCGGCAATGCGGTCTTCACGCTCACGGCCAGTCCCGCCCCGGCGGCGCCGCTTGCGGTGAGCGTGACGGTGGCGATTGCCGGCGATTACGGCGTGACCGCCGGGAAGCGGACAGTCTCCATCCCCACGACGGGCAGCTACACGTTGACGCTGGCGACGGCCGACGACGCCATGGACGAGCCGGACGGCTCGGTGAGCGTGACGGTGGAGGACGGCACCGGCTACACGGTGGGGACTTCCGCCTCGGGCACGGTCGCCATCCGCGACGACGACCTGCCGCCGCCGGCGGTGACCATTGCGGCGAAGGCGGCCTCGGTGACCGAGGGCGGCGATGCGGTGTTCACGCTTAGTGCCGACCGCGCGCCGGATGCCGACCTGACGGTCAGGCTCGCGGTCTCCGAGACCGGGACGGGCGACCATGTGGCGGCGGCGGACGAGGGTCCGGCGACGGCGGTCATCGCCAAGGGGGAGACGGAGGCGTCGTTCACGGTTGCCACGGTGAACGACGCCACGGACGAGCCGGACGGCTCGGCGGTGGTGACGGTGCAGGCCGGCGCGGGCTACACCGTGGGCGATCCGGCCTCGGGAACCGTGACGGTGAGGGACGACGACATCACGGTGCTTCCGTCGCTGTCGGTGGCCGACGAGACGGCGCGGGAGAGCATCGACTGGCTGCTGACGTTCACGGTGCGGCTGTCGGCGCCGTCCGCGCAGGCGGTGGAGGTGCGGGTGGACACGCGGCCCTCGACGCCGGTGTCGGCGGAGCCGGGATCCGACTACTATCCAAAGCCGGTGAGGGGTCACCGGCTGGTGTTCCGCGCGGGCGAGACGGAGAAGCCGGTCAAGGTCCTGGTGTTCGACGACAGCCATGACGAGGAGGCGGAGACGTTCGAGCTGGTGCTGTCGGAGGCGAAGGGTGCTGACATCGGCGACGGGGTTGCGGTGGGGACGATCGTGAACGACGACCCGATGCCGGCGGCGTGGCTGGCGCGGTTCGGGCGCACGGTAGCGGAGCACGCTCTGGACGGGATTGCGGGGCGGATGGCGGCGCCGCACACGCCGGGCATGCAGGGCGCGCTGGCGGGCCAGGCGGTGAACTTCAACCCGGCCGCTTCCGGTCAACCGGCGGCGGGCGGCGTGACGCCAGGCACGGCCCCGGCGAACCGCGAGGCGACGCTGGCAATGGCGGAGATCGCGCGCGGCTTCGGCAGCGACGCGGGCGGCCCCGGTCATGGCCCCGGCCATGATGTAACCGGCTTCGGCGCTTCGCCGTCGCTGCGGCTTGGCCCCGGACCCCGATCCGGGGTCGCGCGCACCATGACGGCGCGGGAGGCGCTGCTGGGATCGAGCTTCTCGCTGACCGGGCAGAAGGACGGTTCGGGCGGCAGCATGGCGTTCTGGGGCCGGGCGTCGCAGGGCAGCTTCGACGGGCGCGAGGGCACCTTCTCGCTCGACGGCACGGTCACGACCGGCATGCTGGGGGCGGACTATGCTAGGGGCAGGTGGCTGGTCGGCCTTGCGCTGGCGCAGAGCGAGGGCGAGGGCGACTACCGCGACACGGACATCATGCCCCGCCCGCCCCCGCAGTTCTGTCAGCCCGATGACGACGGCGAGACGCCGGCGCTGTGCAACGGAGCCGTGCGCGCGGGCGACGGCAAGGTGGAGGCGTCGCTGACGGCGGCGATCCCCTATGGGGTGCTCAAGGTCTCGGAGCGGCTCAAGCTCTGGGGCGCGGCGGGCTACGGCGCCGGCGGGGTGACGCTGAAGACGGAGATGGGCGAGAGCCTGAGCGCGGACACCGCATGGACCATGGCGGCGGCGGGGATGCGGGGCGAGGCGCGCCGGGCCCCTGCCGAGGGCAGCGGCCCGGCGCTGACGGTGACCTCGGACGCGCTCTGGGCGCGGACCTCCTCGAAGAAGACCCGCGACCTCGCGGCGTCGGACTCCGCCGTGACCCGTGTCCGGCTCGGGCTGGAGGGCAGCTACCGCGTTGCACTGGAGGACGGCGGCACCCCCGGATCGGGGTCCGGGGCGAGCCTCGTGCCCTGGCTGGAGTTGGGCGCGCGCCATGACGGCGGCGACGCGGAGACCGGCTTCGGGGTCGAACTCGGCGGCGGCGTCAAGTGGACCGATCCGGGCATGGGCCTGTCGCTCGACCTGTCGGGGCGCACGCTGCTGGCGCACGGCGACGACGACCTGAAGGACCGGGGCTTCTCGGCGGGGCTGGCCTACGACCCGGCCCCGGCGACGAAGCGGGGCCCGTCGCTCAATCTGCGCCAGGAGTTCGGCGGGCAGTCGAAAGGCGGTCTCGGCGCTCTGTTCCGGCCCGATCCGCTGGACGACCGGACGGGCAGCGAAGCAACCTCCCGCTGGGCGGTGGAAGCCGCCTACGGCCTGCCGGCCTTCGGCGGGCGCTTCACCGGCAGCCCCCATGTGGGGCTGGGGCTCGCCACGGCTGCGCGCGACTACAGCGTCGGCTGGCAGCTCGCGCCGGAAGCGGCGAATGCGCCCGATCTGTCGTTCGGGGTGAAGGCGACCCGCCGGGAGAGCGACGCGGCCGAAGCAGAGCATACCGTCAGGGTCGAGGTTCAGGCACGATGGTGAGGCGGCGGTGACCGCGCCGCGCCATGGCTGCGGGCGACCTCGCGCAGGCGTGGGCCTTGCTCCGGCTCGACAGGGACTACCGGGTGGCATGGCAGGCCCATGCCACCCGTCCCGCCTCGTACGAGGAGATAGTGGGGAATGAGTCCGCCCGCGAAGAACATCGTGAAGACGAATGTCATCGTGATGGCGTTTCTGCCCGGAAGGTCCCGCTTCGCCAGCGGATAGGCGGCAAGGAGCGTCACGATGATGGCGGTGGTCGTCCCCATGGCCACGCGCAGGATCGTGTTGACGTGGAAATGATGACCAGGTGCCAGAGTGGGTAGACGACGGTGACGCTGAAGAGCAACAGGAACAGGACGTTGAGCGAGTCGAACGCCCGGCCGCCGGCGGTCCTCGTGTGCAGGGTTTCAGCCATCGTTCGCTGCCGCTACCAGATCCCGTACTCGCTGTAGCGCTTGATGACGGCGTTGACTCCGACCAGGAGGACCAGCCCCACCGCGTTCTTGAACAGCCTCACCCCGGCGTTGTACGCCCACCTGCGCTCCTCGAAACCCGACCGGTAAATGTACGTGTCGATGACGTCGGCCACCTCGTACACCGACGGGTTGTAGAGGTTGAAGATCTGCTCGAATCCGGCGTTCAGGATCTGGCTGACGTTGAGCAGGAAGAGAGAATGGTCATGACCGGCAGGAGCGAAGGCACGGTGATGCGGATCGCCTGCTGAAGACGATTGGCCCCGTCGATCGAAGCCGTCTCGTACAGGCTGGGATCGATGGAGGAGAGCGTAGACGATTGAGCCCCACCCCACGCCCTGCCAGACAGATTCCCGTGACCACCAGCACGCCGCGAAAGGTGGGCTTGTAGGTGAGCCAGCTCACCGGCTCCAGTCCCACCAGCGTGAAGACATGGGCGATCGGCCCGCGCTGTGCGGAGAGGATCTCGACGAAGATCCCCGCCAGCACGACCCAGGAGACGAAGTGCGGGAGGTAGGAGACGGTCTGCACCGCTCCCCTGCTTGTCGTCTGCACCGGCGGTGATCCATAGACGATGTTGCCGTTCATGAACTCGCCGTAGAGGAGCCCTTTCCAGCCCCACGGGAAATCCTCGTCGAGCCGTCTGGTGTACTCCGGAGCGTACTGGCGGAAGAACGACTCCGGAATGGAGCGGGTCACCCCGTCGGCATACAGGCTGTATCGGTCGGATGCTGACCAGTACGTGCCTGCCGGTCGAGCATTGTGCAACCCCTGCCGCACGGTGCCGGCGGCAAGGTGCCGGGCGGATCAGGAGCGCGAGGGCTCGGTCATCCCCGCGCGTTTGCGGCGCGACAGCTCGGCCAGGTGCCCGTCGTTGGCCAGGATCTGCTCCAGATGCACCATGCGCTCCGGACCGGCCGTGCGCACCATCGCCTCGCCGTACACGCGGTCCAGCCAGAAGCGCGCGAAGCTGTCGATTCTCTCGCGCAGCCCGTCCAGGCGTTCGTCCGGATAGCGGGCGTGGCAGTTGATCGTGAACATCCGCCGCCGAGGGCTGCCGCCGAAGGAGGCGTGCTTGGTGTTGTGGTTGAAACAGGCGACGTCCCCCGGCCGTGTCTCCAGAGCGTACGCCGGCACGTCCGGACCCTCGATCCCCCACAGCGACTCGCTCTCCCGGACCTGCTCCTGCAGCGCGTCGGCGTAGGTGTCGCCGGGCCGATGGCTGCCCGGGATGACCCGCAGCGCCCCGGTATCGCGCGTCAGCGGGTCCAGGTACAGGGCGATCTTGATCGACCGCGGTCCGTCCACGTTCCAGCCGTCCGAGTGCCAGCGCGTGTCCCCGGCATAGTAGTTGCCGTCGCTGCCGGCGTAGTTGAAGTCGTCGCCCAGAAGGTCGGCGGCGATGTCGTGGATGCGCGGGTCGTCGATCAGCGCCGACAGCAACTCGCTTTGGTCGATGAAGGGGACGATACAGGAACGGCGCTCGCCGTCGTGCGGCTTGCCGTGATGGCCGCCGCCATGACGGGCCCAGACCCCCTCGAACTCGTCGATGATCTCGTCGATGCAGTCGGCCAGCAGGCCCGGGAACTGCAGAAACCCGAAGTCGGCGAAAAACGCCTTCTGCTGCTCGGTCAGTCGCGTGTGCGCCATGAACCCTCCCCAGTTTGGGGCTGTGTACCACACGTTCTGTTCGTGATCAAACCAGCAGCGTACCCTATCGACCCGTAGCCTCTGATCTGGAACTCGGGCAAGGAGGAAGAGAAGTGGACTCTCCCAAGCTCTTCGGCAGTGCCCGCTTGGGCATTGCGGCGTTGAGAGGTCAGGCGTTCCGGGCGAGCGCCGAGATGACACCGCGCCGGAGGAGGTATTCCAACTCGCCGGCTCCGGGGGACGGAGCACCGGGGGTCTCCACGCAGGTCAGCGAGGCGGTCGACAGATCGATGGGGGCGGCGTGCAGCCCGCCGATCAGCGCCCCGACCAGTGCCCCGAGCGTCGGCTGATGGCCGACCAGCATCATGGTCGGCAGGTCCGCCGGGACCGCGGCGAGCACGTCGCCGACGCAGGCACCCGGCGCCAGGCGGTCGAGCACCCGGATCGGCGGGCGGCTCCGCTTGTCGGCCATGGCTTTCACGGCAAGCTCGGCGGTCTGCCGCGCCCGCGGCAACGGGCTGCTGAGGACCACGGCCGGAACTTCGCCCAGCACGCGCAGAGCAGCGCCGACGCGCTCGGCCTGGCGCTTTCCCTTCGCGGTGAGTTGCCGCCCGGCATCGGACGACCCCAGGGCCGCGAACTCGGCCTCGCCGTGCCTGACGATGTAGATGCGCATCGATCCTCTGGCGACAGTATAACCGATTCAGAGGCAGGGGTAAGCAGGTCGTCCATCTTCGGCGCATCCTGAGCGCCGGCGACTCCGACCAGGATGGAGGCGAGCACCAAGGCCACGGCAAGGACGTGGCGTCCGCAGGTCAGCCGGCATGGTTGTCATGGCCACCGGTCTCCGCCGGAAGCGGACGAGCTGCGAGCATCAGCTACCTGTCTGCTCGCGCAACCGGTCGGTGAGCTGGCGTATCAAGCCAGGAGGACGTGGAAGGCGTGGAAACATGAGAACGCTGAGGACATCGTGATCGCGGGCCTCACCTACCACCTCAGGGAATACTGGATGGTGAGGGTGGAGTCGTCGAAGGCAGCGGAGCCGGTGGCGCCGCTGCTTTCGACGGTGACGTCGTGTGCGCCCAGGCCGAACCGGGTGCCCACCCGCCACTCCGGCGCGTCGCCGGCGAGCTCGACGCCCGCGTACGGGCGCACGCTCCAGTCGCTCTGCGCCACGCCGTAGCCCACCTCCGCGGCCACCCGGCCAACCGGAACCGCCGCATCACCCAGATCGGCGGCGCCCTGCGACCAGAGCTGCTCCGCCCCGCCGGCGGCCGCCCCGTACGAGGAGTCCACCTGCACCGCAAGCCCGCGCCCCGGCGCGCCCGGATCGAAGCTCAGCGACCCCGCCGCACCCCACTCCCGGTACCCCCGATCCTCGTGCGTCACCAGCACCCGCGCAGTGCCGCTCAGCGCCAGCCCGATCCCCAGGTCCGCCAGGCTCAGTCCGCCTCCCAGCTCCACCCCGGTCCCGTTCTCCACCTCGCCGCCGTCATGCCGCACGCCGACCTCCACCGACGGCCTCACCACCAGCCCCGACCCGATCCGCACCTGCCCCGAACCTTCCGCCGTCAGCCGCAACCGCCTCACGTCCGCTTCCACCGTCGACAGCACCGACGTCGACTCCGAGGTCATCCTCAGCAGATACCCGTCCGCCTTCACCGCCAGCTCCACCCCGCCCACGCTCAGCAGCTCGCCGCGCCCCCCAAGCGCCCCGAGCAGCATCCCGATCGCCGTCTGCTCCTCCAAACGCTCTTCCTCCACCTGCCGCAACTCCCCGATCCCGTACCCGAACACTCCCCACACCGACAGCCAATCGGTCACCGCCACCCGCACGTACGGATACACGCTCGTCAGCTCCGCCTCCAGGTCACCCGCGCGCGCCGGCCGGTCGCCATCCGCAGCCCACCCGTAGCCGCCGTTGCCGTCGCTACGCCCCACCGCCAGACCGCCCAGCCAACCGCCAACGTCCGCATCCACTCCGGCCAGCCCCGTCAACACGCTGCCGTCGATCGACAGCCGCCCGCCCTCGTCCAACCCCTCGAAGCTCATCGTCGCACCACGTCCCCACACCGTCCACCTTACGCCCTCGACTGCCTCTTCGCTCACGCCGCCCGCCTGCTCGACACCCTCAGGCTCCATCGCCACCAGGAACGAACTCGCCGCCAGGAACTCCCGCCCGCTCATGATCCGGTAGTCCCCACTCCGCCCCGTCAGCACGTCCGTCTCGGCCTCTTGCTCCTCTCCCGCCGCCAGCGATCCTTCATTCACCCGGTGCCCGCCCAACGATACCTCGCTGCCCAGCGCCGATTCCCCCTGCGTCCGCTCCCCGACCGCCTCCAGCACCTGCTGCGTCACCGTCCGCCCAAAGCGCGCCAGCCACGCCACCGTCACCGCCGTGTCGTCATCCTCGATGGTCCCCACCGCACTCACCACCTCGGCCGCCAGCCGCACGTTCTCAGGCTCGCTCAGGTTCAGCAGAAACTGCTCGTCGCCCTCGTCCAACGCGTCGTCGATCAACTCCATCGCGATCGTCTTCTGCGTCTCGCCCGGCTCGAACCTCAGCACTCCCACCTCTTCCACGTAGTCATCGCCCGCGGTCGCCGTCCCGTCCGCACTCCGGCACACCACGCTGATCGGCCGCCCGCTCGGCGCATCCAGCGTCACCACAAAGCCGATCCCCCCGGCGCTCTCCACCTCGCTCGCGTCCTCTATCGTGATCAACGGCGCCCGGTCCTCGTCGGTGATCGTGCCGGTCGCCTCGCCGTCGGCCACCGTCGCGTGCTCGGCTTCGCCAAGCTGCACCAGGAACGTCTCGTCCGCCTCGTCCAGCGCGTCGTCGATCACCGCGATCGTCACGCTCCGTTCGGTCTCACCGGGCGCGAAGCTCACCTCCCCGGCCCCCGCCTCGTAGTCGGCCCCCGCCTCCGCCGTGCCGTCGGCCGTCCGGTAGCTCACCGTAATCGTCCGTGCGCTCGCCCCCGCCAGCGTCACCGGAAACACGATCCGCCCGGCGCTCTCGACCGCACCCGCGTCGGCGATGCTGATCGCCGGCGTCTCGTCGTCGTCGACGATCCTCAGGACCGCCGGCCTCACCGTCAGCGCCGACTCCGGCGGCGCGGTGATGCGCCCGCTCACCGCCACGCTCTCGTCCGGCTCGTCGATCACGTCGTCCACCGGCGTGAACGTGAAGGCCGCCGTGACGCTCCTCGCTCCCGCGCCGATCGTGAGCGCCAACGGCCTCACCGCAGCGAAGTCCTCGGCGCCCGCGCTGTCAGGACTCACCGTCACCTCCACGACCACGTCCGTCGGCAGCGTCGCAGCGTTCAGCGCCGCGGTCACGGTTACCTCGGCCGGCCCGGCTCCTTCGGACACTGACGTCGGGTCGAGCCTCAGGTGGACCTCGGTCGACACTTCGTCGTCATCCTCCACCGTCACGGGCAGGTCCTTCCTCACCGATCCGTAGCCGCCGCCCGACGCCGTGTGCCTCAGCGTCGCGGTGTCGTTCACGCCGTCGGCGTCCTCGCCCGCCGTCACCGTCTGCGCCGTCCCCCAGGCCGACGCCGTGAACTCCAGACTCGTCTCATCCACACTCAGGTCCGTCCCCGACATCCCGCCGATCGCCACCGTCACCGTCCCCGTCGGCTCCGTGGCCAGCTTCACCGTGTACGTCCGGCTCCCGCCTTCCGCGACCGTCACCGCCGCCGGATCCACCACCAACCCCACCGTGTCGTCGTCGTCCACCGTCACCTCGACGTTCGCCGTCACACTCCCGTAGTCGCCGCCCGACGCCGTGTGCCTCAGCGTCGCGGCGTCATTCGCGGCGTCGGCGTCCTGACCGGCCGTCACCGTCACCGTCTGCGCCGTCCCCCAGGCCGACGCCGTGAACTCCAGACTCGTCTCATCCACACTCAGGTCCGTCCCCGACATCCCGCCGATCGCCACCGTCACCGTCCCCGTCGGCTCGGTCGCCAGCGCCACCGTGTAGCTCGCGCTCCCGCCTTCCCCGACCGTCAACGACGAAGGTCTCACCACCAAGCCCACCGTGTCGTCGTCCGTAATCGTGATCGTCTCCGCCGTGATCGTCAGTGCCCCCGAGACGCCCGTGACCCCGATCGTCTCGTCCTCCTCGTCCACCGCGTCGTCCACCGGCGTCAGCGTGAAGCTGCCACTCGCGCTCGCCGCTCCCGCTCCGATCGTGATGTCGAAGTTCGCGACCGCCGCGTAGTCCGCAGGCGATTCGGCCGTGCCGCCGCCCACGCTCACCGTCACCGTCTGCGCCTCCGCGTAGCGCGTCTGTCCGTTCACCGCCGCCGTCACCGCGATCGTCTGCGCTCCGCCGTTCTCGGCCACCCGGTCCGGCGCCGCACTCAGCGTGATCCCCGTCGGCGCCTCGTCGTCGTCCTCCACCGTCACCACCACGTCCGCCGTCACCCCGGCGTAGTCGCCGCCACTCGCCGCGTGCGCCAGCGTCACCTCGTCGTCCCCGGCGTCGGCGTCCTGCGCAGCGGTCACCGTCACCGTCTGCGCCTCGGCCCACTTCGCCGCCGTGAACTCCAGACTCGTCGTGTCCACACTCACGTCACTGCTCGCATGCCCGCTGATCGCCACCGTCACCGTCCCCGTCGGCTCGGTCGCCAGCTCCACCGTGTACGTCGCGCTCGCGCCTTCCTCGACCGTCAACGCCGACGGCTTCACCACCAGTGCCGGCGGCGCACTGTCGTTGTCCACAAGCGTGATCGTCTCCGGCGTGATCGTCAGTGCCCCCGAGACGCCCGTGACCCCGATCGTCTCGTCCCCCTCGTCCACCGCGTCGTCCACCGGCGTCAGCGTGAAGCTGCCGCTCCCGCTCCCCGCTCCCCCCGCGATCGTGATGTCGAAGTTCGCGACCGCCGCGTAGTCCGCAGGCGATTCGGCCGTGCCGCCGCCCACGCTCACCGTCACCGTCTGCGCCTCCGCGTACCGCGTCTGTCCGTTCACCGCCGCCGTCACCGTCACCGTCTGCGCCCCGCCGTTCTCGGCCACCCGGTCCGGCGCCGCACTCAGCGTGATCCCCGTCGGCGCCTCGTCGTCGTCGGTAACCGTCACCACCACGTCCGCCGTCACCGATCCGTAGTCGCCGCCCGACGCCGTGTGCGCCAGCGTCACCTCGTCGTCCCCGGCGTCGGCGTCCTGCGCAGCCGTCACCGTCACCGTCTGCGCCTCCGACCACTTCGCCGCCGTGAACGTCAGTGATGTCGCGTCCGGACTCACGTCCGTGCCGCTGTGCCCGCTGATCCCCACCGTCACCGTCGCACTCGGCTCCGTCGCCAGCTCCACCGTGTAGCTTGCGCTCCCTCCCTCCGCCACCGTCAGCGCCGACGGCTTCACCACCAGCGCCGGCGGCGCACTGTCGTTGTCCGTAATCGTGATCGTCGCCGCCGTGATCGTCAGTGCCCCCGAGACGCCCGTGACCCCGATCGTCTCGTCCCCCTCGTCCACCGCGTCGTCCACCGGCGTCAGCGTGAAGCTGCCGCTCCCGCTCCCCGCTCCCCCCGCGATCGTGATGTCGAAGTTCGCGACCGCCGCGTAGTCCGCAGGCGATTCGGCCGTGCCGCCGCCCACGCTCACCGTCACCGTCTGCGCCTCCGCGTACCGCGTCTGTCCGTTCACCGCCGCCGTCACCGTCACCGTCTGCGCTCCGCCGTTCTCGGCCACCCGGTCCGGCGCCGCACTCAGCGTGATCCCCGTCGGCGCCTCGTCGTCGTCCTGCACCGTCACCACCACGTCCGCGGTCACCGTCCCGTAGCCGCCGCCACTCGCCGTGTGCGTCAGCGTCATCTCGTCGTCCCCGGCGTCAGCGTCCTCCGATGCCGTTACCGTCACCGTCTGCGCCTCGTTCCACTTCGCCACCGTGAACGTCAGCGTCGTCGTGTCCACGCTCACGTCCGTGCCCGCGTGCCCGGCGATCCCCACTGTCACCGTCCCCGAAGGCTCGGTCGACAGCTCCACCGTGTAGCTCGCGCTCGCGCCCTCCGCCACCGTCAGCGCCGCAGGCGCCACCACCAACCCCACCGTGTCGTCGTCCTGCACCGTCACCACCACGTCCGCCGTCACCGTCCCGTAGCCGCCGCCACTCGCCGCGTGCGCCAGCGTCACCTTGTCGTCCCCGGCGTCGTCGTCCTCCGACGCCGTCACCGTCACCGTCTGCGCCTCGGACCACTTCGCCACAGTGAACTCCAGGCTCGTCGTGTCCAGACTCACGTCACTGCTCGCATGCCCGCTGATCGTTACCGTCACCGTCCCCGTCGGCTCGGTCGACAGCTTCACCGTGTACGTCTGGCTCCCGCCCTCCGCGACCGTCACCGCCGCAGGCGCCACCACCAGTCCCACCGTCTCGTCGTCGTCCACCGTCACCACCACGTCCGCCGTCACCGATCCGTAGTCGCCGCCCGACGCCGCGTGCGCCAGCGTCACCTCGTCGTCCCCGGCGTCGTCGTCCTCCGATGCCGTCACCGTCACCGTCTGCGCCTCGGACCACTTCGCCACAGTGAACTCCAGGCTCGTCGTGTCCAGACTCACGTCACTGCTCGCATGCCCGCTGATCGTTACCGTCACCGTCCCCGTCGGCTCGGTCGACAGCTTCACCGTGTACGTCTGGCTCCCGCCCTCCGCGACCGTCACCGCCGCAGGCGCCACCACCAGCCCCACCGTCTCGTCGTCGTCCACCGTCACCACCACGTCCGCCGTCACCGATCCGTAGTCGCCGCCTGAGGCCGTGTGCGCCAGCGTCACCTCGTCGTCCCCGGCGTCAGCGTCCTGCGCGGCCGTCACCGTCACCGTCTGCGCCTCGGACCACTTCGCCGCCGTGAACTCCAGTGACGCCTTGTCCAGACTCACGTCACTGCCCGCCTGGCCGCTGATCGCCACCGTCACCGTCGCACTCGGCTCGGTCGCCAGCTCCACCGTGTAGCTCGCGCTCCCGCCCTCCGCGACCGTCACTGCCGCAGGGGCGATCACCAGACCTACCGTGTCGTCGTCGTCCACCGTCACCACCACGTCCGCCGTCACCGTCCCGTAGTCGCCGCCCGACGCCGTGTGCGCCAGCGTCACCTCGTCGTCCCCGGCGTCGTCGTCCTGCGCAGCCGTCACCGTCACCGTCTGCGCCTCGGACCACTTCGCCGCCGTGAACTCCAGTGACGCCTTGTCCAGACTCACGTCACTGCTCGCGTGCCCGCTGATCGTTACCGTCACCGTCGCACTCGGCTCGGTCGACAGCTTCACCGTGTAGCTCGCGCTCCCGCCCTCCGACACACTCACCGCCGCAGGCGCCACCACCAGACCCACCGTGTCGTCGTCCTGGACCGTCACCACCACGTCCGCCGTCACCGATCCGTAGTCACCGCCCGACGCCGCGTGCGCCAGCGTCACCTCGTCGTCCCCGGCGTCGTCGTCCTCCGATGCCGTCACCGTCACCGTCTGCGCCTCGGACCACTTCGCCGCCGTGAACTCCAGTGACGCCTTGTCCAGACTCACGTCACTGCCCGCCTGGCCGCTGATCGCCACCGTCACCGTCGCACTCGGCTCGGTCGACAGCTCCACCGTGTAGCTCGCGCTCCCGCCCTCCGCGACCGTCACTGCCGCAGGGGCGATCACCAGACCTACCGTGTCGTCGTCGTCCACCGTCACCACCACGTCCGCCGTCACCGTCCCGTAGTCGCCGCCCGACGCCGTGTGCGCCAGCGTCACCTCGTCGTCCCCGGCGTCAGCGTCCTGCGCAGCCGTCACCGTCACCGTCTGCGCCTCCGACCACTTCGCCGCCGTGAACTCCAGTGACGCCTTGTCCAGACTCACGTCACTGCTCGCGTGCCCGCTGATCGTTACCGTCACCGTCGCACTCGGCTCGGTCGCCAGCTCCACCGTGTACGTCTGGCTCCCGCCCTCCGACACACTCACCGCCGCAGGGGCGATCACCAACCCCACCGTGTCGTCGTCGTCCACCGTCACTACCACGTCCGCCGTCACCGTCCCGTAGTCACCGCCCGACGCCGTGTGCGCCAGCGTCACCTCGTCGTCCCCGGCGTCGTCGTCCTGCGCAGCCGTCACCGTCACCGTCTGCGCCTCCGACCACTTCGCCACAGTGAACTCCAGGCTCGTCGTGTCCAGACTCACGTCACTGCTCGCATGCCCGCTGATCGTTACCGTCACCGTCGCACTCGGCTCGGTCGCCAGCTCCACCGTGTACGTCTGGCTCCCGCCCTCCGACACACTCACCGCAGCAGGCGCCACCACCAGTCCCACCGTGTCGTCGTCGTCCACCGTCACCACCACGTCCGCCGTCACCGTCCCGTAGTCGCCGCCACTCGCCGCGTGCGCCAGCGTCACCTTGTCGTCCCCGGCGTCGTCGTCCTGCGCAGCCGTCACCGTCACCGTCTGCGCCTCCGACCACTTCGCCGCCGTGAACGTCAGTGACGCCTTGTCCAGACTCACGTCACTGCTCGCATGCCCGCTGATCGTTACCGTCACCGTCGCACTCGGCTCGGTCGCCAGCTCCACCGTGTACGTCTGGCTCCCGCCCTCCGACACACTCACCGCAGCAGGCGCCACCACCAGTCCCACCGTGTCGTCGTCGTCCACCGTCACCACCACGTCCGCCGTCACCGTCCCGTAGTCGCCGCCCGACGCCGTGTGCGCCAGCGTCACCTCGTCGTCCCCGGCGTCGTCGTCCTGCGCAGCCATCACCGTCACCGTCTGCGCCTCGGACCACTTCGCCACAGTGAACGTCAGTGACGCCTTGTCCAGACTCACGTCACTGCCCGCCTGGCCGCTGATCGCCACCGTCACCGTCGCACTCGGCTCCGTGGCCAGCTCCACCGTGTACGTCCGGCTCCCGCCCTCCGACACACTCACCGCCGCAGGGGCGATCACCAGACCCACCGTGTCGTCGTCGTCCACCGTCACTACCACGTCCGCCGTCACCGATCCGTAGTCACCGCCCGACGCCGTGTGCGCCAGCGTCACCTTGTCGTCCCCGGCGTCGTCGTCCTGCGCAGCCGTCACCGTCACCGTCTGCGCCTCCGACCACTTCGCCACAGTGAACTCCAGGCTCGTCGTGTCCACACTCACGTCACTGCTCGCATGCCCGCTGATCGTTACCGTCACCGTCGCACTCGGCTCGGTCGCCAGCTCCACCGTGTACGTCTGGCTCCCGCCCTCCGACACACTCACCGCCGCAGGGGCGATCACCAGACCCACCGTGTCGTCGTCCTGGACCGTCACCACCACGTCCGCCGTCACCGTCCCGTAGTCGCCGCCACTCGCCGTGTGCGCCAGCGTCACCTCGTCGTCCCCGGCGTCGTCGTCCTGCGCAGCCGTCACCGTCACCGTCTGCGCCTCCGACCACTTCGCCGCCGTGAACGTCAGGGACGCCTTGTCCAGACTCACGTCACTGCTCGCATGCCCGCTGATCGTTACCGTCACCGTCGCACTCGGCTCGGTCGCCAGCTCCACCGTGTACGTCTGGCTCCCGCCCTCCGACACACTCACCGCCGCAGGGGCGATCACCAGACCCACCGTGTCGTCGTCCTGGACCGTCACCACCACGTCCGCCGTCACCGTCCCGTAGTCGCCGCCACTCGCCGTGTGCGCCAGCGTCACCTCGTCGTCCCCGGCGTCGTCGTCCTGCGCAGCCGTCACCGTCACCGTCTGCGCTTCGTTCCACTTCGCCGCCGTGAACGTCAGCGTCTCCTTGTCCACGCTCACGTCACTGCCCGCCTGCCCGCTGATCGTCACCGTCACCGTCGCGCTCGGCTCCGTGGCCAGCGCCACCGTGTACGTCCCCTGGTGCTCGGCGATGTTCTGCGTCGTCGGGTCGTCCGCTTCCGCGACGGTCACCGCCGCAGGCGCCACCACCAACCCCACCGTGTCGTCGTCCTGCACCGTCACCACCACGTCCGCCGTCACCGTCCCGTAGTCGCCGCCACTCGCCGCGTGCGCCAGCGTCACCTCGTCGTCCCCGGCGTCGTCGTCCTGCGCAGCCGTCACCGTCACCGTCTGCGCCTCCGACCACTTCGCCACAGTGAACTCCAGTGACGCCTTGTCCAGACTCACGTCACTGCTCGCATGCCCGCTGATCGCCACCGTCACCGTCGCACTCGGCTCGGTCGCCAGCTCTACCGTGTAGCTCGCGCTCCCGCCCTCCGACACACTCACCGCCGCAGGCGCCACCACCAGACCCGCCGTGTCGTCGTCCTGGACCGTCACCACCACGTCCGCCGTCACTGTCCCGTAGTCGCCGCCACTCGCCGTGTGCGCCAGCGTCACCTCGTCGTCCCCGGCGTCAGCGTCCTGCGCAGCCGTCACCGTCACCGTCTGCGCCTCCGACCACTTCGCCGCCGTGAACTCCAGTGACGCCTTGTCCAGACTCACGTCACTGCCCGCCTGCCCGCTGATCGCCACCGTCACCGTCGCACTCGGCTCGGTCGCCAGCTCCACCGTGTATGTCTGGCTCCCGCCCTCCGACACACTCACCGCCGCAGGGGCGATCACCAGACCCACCGTGTCGTCGTCGTCCACCGTCACCACCACGTCCGCCGTCACCGTCCCGTAGTCGCCGCCCGACGCCGTGTGCGCCAGCGTCACCTCGTCGTCCCCGGCGTCAGCGTCCTGCGCAGCCGTCACCGTCACCGTCTGCGCCTCCGACCACTTCGCCGCCGTGAACTCCAGTGACGCCTTGTCCAGACTCACGTCACTGCTCGCATGCCCGCTGATCGCCACCGTCACCGTCGCACTCGGCTCCGTGGCCAGCTCCACCGTGTACGTCCGGCTCCCGCCCTCCGACACACTCACCGCCGCAGGGGCGATCACCAGACCCACCGTGTCGTCGTCGTCCACCGTCACCACCACGTCCGCCGTCACCGTCCCGTAGTCGCCGCCCGACGCCGTGTGCGCCAGCGTCACCTCGTCGTCCCCGGCGTCGTCGTCCTGCGCAGCCGTCACCGTCACCGTCTGCGCCTCCGACCACTTCGCCGCCGTGAACTCCAGTGACGCCTTGTCCAGACTCACGTCACTGCCCGCCTGGCCGCTGATCGCCACCGTCACCGTCGCACTCGGCTCGGTCGCCAGCTTCACCGTGTACGTCTGGCTCCCGCCCTCCGACACACTCACCGCCGCAGGCGCCACCACCAGACCCACCGTGTCGTCGTCGTCCACCGTCACCACCACGTCCGCCGTCACCGTCCCGTAGTCGCCGCCCGACGCCGTGTGCGCCAGCGTCACCTCGTCGTCCCCGGCGTCGTCGTCCTGCGCAGCCGTCACCGTCACCGTCTGCGCCTCCGACCACTTCGCCGCCGTGAACTCCAGTGACGCCTTGTCCAGACTCACGTCACTGCCCGCCTGGCCGCTGATCGCCACCGTCACCGTCGCACTCGGCTCGGTCGCCAGCTTCACCGTGTACGTCCGGCTCCCGCCCTCCGACACACTCACCGCCGCAGGCGCCACCACCAGACCCACCGTGTCGTCGTCGTCCACCGTCACTACCACGTCCGCCGTCACCGATCCGTAGTCACCGCCCGACGCCGTGTGCGCCAGCGTCACCTCGTCGTCCCCGGCGTCGTCGTCCTGCGCAGCCGTCACCGTCACCGTCTGCGCCTCCGACCACTTCGCCACAGTGAACTCCAGGCTCGTCGTGTCCACACTCACGTCACTGCTCGCATGCCCGCTGATCGTTACCGTCACCGTCGCACTCGGCTCGGTCGCCAGCTCCACCGTGTACGTCCGGCTCCCGCCCTCCGACACACTCACCGCCGCAGGGGCGATCACCAACCCCACCGTGTCGTCGTCGTCCACCGTCACTACCACGTCCGCCGTCACCGATCCGTAGTCACCGCCCGACGCCGTGTGCGCCAGCGTCACCTCGTCGTCCCCGGCGTCGTCGTCCTCCGCGGCCGTCACCGTCACCGTCTGCGCCTCCGACCACTTCGCCACAGTGAACTCCAGGCTCGTCGTGTCCAGACTCACGTCACTGCTCGCATGCCCGCTGATCGTTACCGTCACCGTCGCACTCGGCTCGGTCGCCAGCTCCACCGTGTACGTCTGGCTCCCGCCCTCCGACACACTCACCGCCGCAGGGGCGATCACCAACCCCACCGTGTCGTCGTCGTCCACCGTCACTACCACGTCCGCCGTCACCGTCCCGTAGTCACCGCCCGACGCCGTGTGCGCCAGCGTCACCTCGTCGTCCCCGGCGTCGTCGTCCTGCGCAGCCGTCACCGTCACCGTCTGCGCCTCCGACCACTTCGCCACAGTGAACTCCAGGCTCGTCGTGTCCAGACTCACGTCACTGCTCGCATGCCCGCTGATCGTTACCGTCACCGTCGCACTCGGCTCGGTCGCCAGCTCCACCGTGTACGTCTGGCTCCCGCCCTCCGACACACTCACCGCAGCAGGCGCCACCACCAGTCCCACCGTGTCGTCGTCGTCCACCGTCACCACCACGTCCGCCGTCACCGTCCCGTAGTCGCCGCCACTCGCCGCGTGCGCCAGCGTCACCTTGTCGTCCCCGGCGTCGTCGTCCTGCGCAGCCGTCA
The DNA here is from genome assembly GCA_965208175.1 of Spirochaetia bacterium. Classification (GTDB taxonomy): domain Bacteria; phylum Spirochaetota; class Spirochaetia; order SZUA-6; family Bin103; genus CATQHW01. The sequence continues at coordinate 2,389,773 of CBDBOG010000004.1, forward strand.
CCGTCACCGTCTGCGCCTCCGACCACTTCGCCGCCGTGAACGTCAGTGACGCCTTGTCCAGACTCACGTCACTGCTCGCATGCCCGCTGATCGTTACCGTCACCGTCGCACTCGGCTCGGTCGCCAGCTCCACCGTGTACGTCTGGCTCCCGCCCTCCGACACACTCACCGCAGCAGGCGCCACCACCAGTCCCACCGTGTCGTCGTCGTCCACCGTCACCACCACGTCCGCCGTCACCGTCCCGTAGTCGCCGCCCGACGCCGTGTGCGCCAGCGTCACCTCGTCGTCCCCGGCGTCGTCGTCCTGCGCAGCCATCACCGTCACCGTCTGCGCCTCGGACCACTTCGCCACAGTGAACGTCAGTGACGCCTTGTCCAGACTCACGTCACTGCCCGCCTGGCCGCTGATCGCCACCGTCACCGTCGCACTCGGCTCCGTGGCCAGCTCCACCGTGTACGTCCGGCTCCCGCCCTCCGACACACTCACCGCCGCAGGGGCGATCACCAGACCCACCGTGTCGTCGTCGTCCACCGTCACTACCACGTCCGCCGTCACCGATCCGTAGTCACCGCCCGACGCCGTGTGCGCCAGCGTCACCTTGTCGTCCCCGGCGTCGTCGTCCTGCGCAGCCGTCACCGTCACCGTCTGCGCCTCCGACCACTTCGCCACAGTGAACTCCAGGCTCGTCGTGTCCACACTCACGTCACTGCTCGCATGCCCGCTGATCGTTACCGTCACCGTCGCACTCGGCTCGGTCGCCAGCTCCACCGTGTACGTCTGGCTCCCGCCCTCCGACACACTCACCGCCGCAGGGGCGATCACCAGACCCACCGTGTCGTCGTCCTGGACCGTCACCACCACGTCCGCCGTCACCGTCCCGTAGTCGCCGCCACTCGCCGTGTGCGCCAGCGTCACCTCGTCGTCCCCGGCGTCGTCGTCCTGCGCAGCCGTCACCGTCACCGTCTGCGCCTCCGACCACTTCGCCGCCGTGAACGTCAGGGACGCCTTGTCCAGACTCACGTCACTGCTCGCATGCCCGCTGATCGTTACCGTCACCGTCGCACTCGGCTCGGTCGCCAGCTCCACCGTGTACGTCTGGCTCCCGCCCTCCGACACACTCACCGCCGCAGGGGCGATCACCAGACCCACCGTGTCGTCGTCCTGGACCGTCACCACCACGTCCGCCGTCACCGTCCCGTAGTCGCCGCCACTCGCCGTGTGCGCCAGCGTCACCTCGTCGTCCCCGGCGTCGTCGTCCTGCGCAGCCGTCACCGTCACCGTCTGCGCTTCGTTCCACTTCGCCGCCGTGAACGTCAGCGTCTCCTTGTCCACGCTCACGTCACTGCCCGCCTGCCCGCTGATCGTCACCGTCACCGTCGCGCTCGGCTCCGTGGCCAGCGCCACCGTGTACGTCCCCTGGTGCTCGGCGATGTTCTGCGTCGTCGGGTCGTCCGCTTCCGCGACGGTCACCGCCGCAGGCGCCACCACCAACCCCACCGTGTCGTCGTCCTGCACCGTCACCACCACGTCCGCCGTCACCGTCCCGTAGTCGCCGCCACTCGCCGCGTGCGCCAGCGTCACCTCGTCGTCCCCGGCGTCGTCGTCCTGCGCAGCCGTCACCGTCACCGTCTGCGCCTCCGACCACTTCGCCACAGTGAACTCCAGTGACGCCTTGTCCAGACTCACGTCACTGCTCGCATGCCCGCTGATCGCCACCGTCACCGTCGCACTCGGCTCGGTCGCCAGCTCTACCGTGTAGCTCGCGCTCCCGCCCTCCGACACACTCACCGCCGCAGGCGCCACCACCAGACCCGCCGTGTCGTCGTCGTCCACCGTCACCACCACGTCCGCCGTCACCGTCCCGTAGTCGCCGCCACTCGCCGTGTGCGCCAGCGTCACCTCGTCGTCCCCGGCGTCAGCGTCCTGCGCGGCCGTCACCGTCACCGTCTGCGCCTCCGACCACTTCGCCACAGTGAACTCCAGTGACGCCTTGTCCAGACTCACGTCACTGCTCGCATGCCCGCTGATCGCCACCGTCACCGTCGCACTCGGCTCGGTCGCCAGCTCTACCGTGTAGCTCGCGCTCCCGCCCTCCGACACACTCACCGCCGCAGGGGCGATCACCAGACCCACCGTGTCGTCGTCCTGCACCGTCACCACCACGTCCGCCGTCACCGTCCCGTAGTCGCCGCCACTCGCCGTGTGCGCCAGCGTCACCTCGTCGTCCCCGGCGTCGTCGTCCTCCGCAGCCGTCACCGTCACCGTCTGCGCCTCCGACCACTTCGCCACAGTGAACTCCAGTGACGCCTTGTCCAGACTCACGTCACTGCTCGCATGCCCGCTGATCGCCACCGTCACCGTCGCACTCGGCTCGGTCGCCAGCTCCACCGTGTACGTCCGGCTCCCGCCCTCCGACACACTCACCGCCGCAGGGGCGATCACCAGACCCACCGTGTCGTCGTCCTGCACCGTCACCACCACGTCCGCCGTCACCGTCCCGTAGTCGCCGCCACTCGCCGTGTGCGCCAGCGTCACCTCGTCGTCCCCGGCGTCGTCGTCCTGCGCAGCCGTCACCGTCACCGTCTGCGCCTCCGACCACTTCGCCACAGTGAACTCCAGTGACGCCTTGTCCAGACTCACGTCACTGCCCGCCTGGCCGCTGATCGCCACCGTCACCGTCGCACTCGGCTCCGTGGCCAGCTCCACCGTGTACGTCCGGCTCCCGCCCTCCGACACACTCACCGCCGCAGGGGCGATCACCAACCCCACCGTGTCGTCGTCCTGGACCGTCACCACCACGTCCGCCGTCACCGTCCCGTAGTCGCCGCCACTCGCCGTGTGCGCCAGCGTCACCTCGTCGTCCCCGGCGTCGTCGTCCTCCGCAGCCGTCACCGTCACCGTCTGCGCCTCCGACCACTTCGCCGCCGTGAACTCCAGTGACGCCTTGTCCAGACTCACGTCACTGCCCGCATGGCCGCTGATCGCCACCGTCACCGTCGCACTCGGCTCGGTCGCCAGCTCCACCGTGTACGTCTGGCTCCCGCCCTCCGACACACTCACCGCCGCAGGCGCCACCACCAGACCCACCGTGTCGTCGTCGTCCACCGTCACTACCACGTCCGCCGTCACCGTCCCGTAGTCGCCGCCCGACGCCGTGTGCGCCAGCGTCACCTCGTCGTCCCCGGCGCCGTCGTCCTGCGCAGCCGTCACCGTCACCGTCTGCGCCTCCGACCACTTCGCCGCCGTGAACTCCAGTGACGCCTTGTCCAGACTCACGTCACTGCCCGCCTGGCCGCTGATCGCCACCGTCACCGTCGCACTCGGCTCGGTCGCCAGCTCCACCGTGTACGTCTGGCTCCCGCCCTCCGACACACTCACCGCCGCAGGGGCGATCACCAGACCCACCGTGTCGTCGTCGTCCACCGTCACTACCACGTCCGCCGTCACCGTCCCGTAGTCGCCGCCACTCGCCGTGTGCGCCAGCGTCACCTCGTCGTCCCCGGCGTCGTCGTCCTCCGCAGCCGTCACCGTCACCGTCTGCGCCTCCGACCACTTCGCCACAGTGAACTCCAGGCTCGTCGTGTCCGGACTCACGTCACTGCTCGCATGCCCGCTGATCGTTACCGTCACCGTGGCCGTCGGCTGGCTGTTCAGCTTCACGGTGTAGGAGCCCTTGTGCTCCTCCTTGTTCTGGGTGGCGGCGTCGTCGGTCTCCCTGAGGCTCAGGCGTGCCGGGTTGACGGTCACGCCGCGGGTGTCGTCGTCGGTGACGGTGACGTCGACGTCGGCGATGTCGAGGGTGTTGTAGCGGGTGTCGGCCGAGGACGGCGTGTGTTCGATGGCGAGCGTGCGCGAGGCGCCCTGGTCGACGTCGTCGTCGACGCCGAACACGGTCACGATCTGCGGCGTGCTCCAGTTGCCTGAGGTGAAGGTCAGGGTCTCGCTGACGCTCCCGGTCGTGGCCGCGTCCGGGCCGTCCACCTGCAGGCCGGCCGGGGCGGTCACGGTGACGGTGACGTCGGCCCGGGGCGCGGCCGTAAGCGCCAGCGTGTAGGTGTCGGTGTTGCCGGCTCCGGCGGCCTCGGTCACTTCGGTGTCGTCGCCGGACTCGACGATGGCCGCGCCGGCGGCGGCGTTGTCGGTCAGCGTGATGACGCCGCTGCCGGTGCGGCTGCCGGTGGCGCCGCCGCCGAGGCCCGTGGCCGCCAGGACGGGTGCGTTGCCGGTGGAGGCGGCCGGGATCGAGACCGTGACCGTGTCGTCGGTGGTGTCGGCGTCGGCGCTGGCCGTGAGTGTCAGGGTGGCCTCGTCCGCCGACCCGCCGGCGCGGCCGGTGAAGGTCACCGTCGTTCCGCTCAGGGTCACGCCGGTCGGGGCCGGGTCCGGCAGCGCCAGCGTGAAATCCGTCCCCGCCGTGCCGCCGGCGAAGGCCAGCGGGACGCCCAGCGACTCGCCGGCGGCGAGGCCGCGGTTCAGGGTCAGCGTGATGCGCGCGGTGTCGATTGTGCTGCCCTCGAGGGCGGCGGCGTCGGGCACCGACAGCGTCACGGCGGTGGCGTCGTCGTCGGTAATCGTGAGGGTCCGGCTGGCGGGGTTCGTCACGTCGCCGCCGGCCGCGGCGGCGGCGACGGTGACGGTCTTGTCGGGGGCGTCGGCGCTGTTGTCGGTCGCGGTGACGGTGACCGCGCCGGTCGAGGCGGTGCGGCCGGCGGCGAAGGTGAGCGTGGTGGCGCTGCTGAGCGCGAAATCCCCCGCCGCCGCCGGCGCCACCGGCGTGGCGGCGACGGTCAGCGTCACGGGCGCGCCGGCCGCGTGGGACAGGGTGGCGGTGACCGTGCTGGCGTTGCCCGCGCCGCTCTCGGCGATGGTGGCCGGGGTCAGCACCAGAGTGGCGGTGGGCGCCTCCCAGGCGGCGGTGGCGCTGACGGCCGAGACGGGGCCGGTGTTGACGCCGTCGGTGGCGGCGTCGGCCTCCACGGTAAAGACCACGTCCTCGGAGCCGTCGGGCGTGACCGCCAGCGTGTAGGCCGTGGCGCTGACGGCGGTGAACGCACCCTTGGTGGCGCCGGTGACCTCCACGTCGCCGGTGACGAATCCCGTCACCGCCTCGGAGAAGGTAAAGGTCGCGGTGAACGGGTCCTGCGTGTTGATCTTCGCGGGCACGTCGGTGATCGTCACCGTCGGGACCGACGCGTCCCAGACGGCGGTGGCGCTGACGGCCAAGGCCGGGCCGGTGTTGGTGCCGTCGGTGGCGGCGTTGGCCGCGACGGTGAAGACCACGTCCTCGGAGCCGTCGGGGGTGACCGCCAGGGTGTAGGCCGTGGCGCTGACGGCGGTGAACGCACCCTTGGTGGCGCCGGTGACCTCCACGTCGCCGGTGACGAATCCCGTCACCGCCTCGGAGAAGCTGAAGGTCGCGGTGAACGGGTCCTGCGCGTTGATCTTCGCGGGCACGTCGGTGATCGTCACCGTCGGGACCGACGCGTCCCAGACGGCGGTGGCGCTGACGGCCGAGGCCGGGCCGAGATTGGCGCCGTCGGTGGCGGCGTTGGCCGCGACGGTGAAGACCACGTCCTCGGAGCCGTCGGGGGTGACCGCCAGCGTGTAGGTCGTGGCGCTGACGGCGGTGAACGCACCCTTGGTGGCGCCGGTGACCTCCACGTCGCCGGTGACGAATCCCGTCACCGCCTCGGAGAAGCTGAAGGTCGCGGTGAACGGGTCCTGCGTGTTGATCTTCGCGGGCACGTCGGTGATCGTCACCGTCGGGACCGACGCGTCCCAGACGGCGGTGGCGCTGACGGCCGAGGCGGGGCCGGTGGTGCCGCTGTCGTCGATCGCGGCATCCACCGGCACCGTTACCACCACGTCCACGGAGCCGTCGGGCGTGATCGCGAGCGTGTACCTCCTCTCGGTGCCGTCGAACCTGCCGGTGAACCTGCCCTTGGTGGCGCCGGTGACCTCCACGTCGCCGGGGACGAACCCGATCACGTTCTCCGAGAAGCTGAACACCGCGGTGATCGCCACCGTCGAGTTGATCTTGGCCGGAACCCCCGTGATCGTCACCGTCGGAGCGGTTTCGTCATTGTCGGTCACCCCTACCCGCGCTTGGTTCGGAGTCCCCACCTTGTAGCCTTGGCCCGGCGACAGGTAGACCGTTATCTGTCCGTCCAGACCCTCAACGTTGTCGTCCGCTATCGTCACCGAGTAACTCGCGCTGCCGGCGGTTCCCACCGTCACCTCCTTCACGCCCAGGTCGCCCGCCGAAACGAAGTTCTCACGACTGCTTTCGACAAACAGACCGATCGGCAGCGGTGCGGCCGGCGCCGGCGTTACCGTAACCGTAAACGTCGCGCTTTCGCCCTCGGTCACCGCCGGGCCGGCACTGATCGAAGCAGTCGGACGCGTGTCGACGCCTCCATCGTTGTCCCTGATCACGACCGTGGCTGAACCGGGGGACCCAACTCGATAGCCATCAAAACCCGTAGGGTCAACACTTACCGTGACCGAACCGTCCTCCTCTTGAACTTGATCGTCGACGGTTTGTGGGGCGATGATCCAGGTCGGTCTACCTGGACCGAAAGCATCGGGTAAAGCCCATCCAGTAGATTTGTATTTGTAGAATTCGCCATCCCATTCGAGATCGAGGAACGGCCACAGCAGTTTCGCGCTTGGCGCAGGGTCCAGGCGCACGAGGAACAGCGCCGGCTCTCCCTCGGTCACTTCCGGGACGATTGGAGTAACGGTGATTTCCCCCTGGGTCGCAGCGTCGTTGTCCCGGACCCACACTTCGTGGTCTGCCGTCACCGACTCGTAGCCCCCGCTAATCGCGGTGTGGGTCAGCCACACTTTCCAGTTTATGCTCTGGGAATCCTCACCTATGGTCACCCACACGCGCTTCGGTGTCGACCAGTCCGAGGGCGTGAACTCAGCTCTACTCACTATATTCAAATAGGGCGGGACCCAATATTCCTCATCTCTATACTGTGACTGATAAGGCTCTATCCTGAACTCAACGAGCCCTGACGGCTGTGTCGCCAGCTTCACGGTGTAGATCGCGGTGCCGCCCTCGTCCACGTGCACCGGAGACGGCGACAGCACGAACCCCGGCGTTTGCGTTTGAGCGGCGGCCGGGAACGCCAGGATTCCCACCAGCAGAAACAGCGAACAGGAAGGCGGCAGCGCGCGCTTGCGTGGAATCCGCCCGCCGTTGCCACGCTTCTGCTCGGACCGCCCGATCAAGGCGGGCCTTCGCAACGGAACTCCGAGAATAGACGGCTTACTGGTTCCGCGAATGAATTGTGGATGGCGGGTAACTATTCAGGCGTAGTGGCAGCCCATGGGTCAGCGTAACCACGACCTGAAGATTGTAAGTTGTCTCGGGCGCTGTACGTGTTCGGCATTGCTGGTCTATTCTCGCGGTCGGGAGGGGCGCAATGGACGCGAGCTTCAAGCTCACGCGCCAAGAGATAGGTGCGGCCTACGATGCTGGCCGAGACGCGGTCATCGCGTTGATCGAGGCTCTCATCGAGCGGATCGCGGCGCTGGAGCAGGAACTCCAGGAACTGAAGAAGGACAGCCACGACAGCGGCAAACCGCCGTCGCGAGACAGCTTCGAACGCAAGCAACACAGCCGCACGGCCTCTCGCCGGCAGCGAACCGGAAAGCGTCACGGGGGTCAGCCGAACCATCCTGGTGCGACCTTGAGCCAGAGTGAGCATCCCGACCTCGTCACCGTGCACGCGGTGGACCGGTGCGGCTGCGGACGATCGCTGGCCGACGAGCCGGTGGCCGACTACGAACGTCGGCAGGTGTTCGAGGTGCCGCCGCTGGCGGCGCAGGTCACCGAGCACCGCGCCGAGCGCAAACGCTGCCCGGACTGTGGGAAGACCGCGGTGGCCACATTCCCTGAGCCGGTCCGGCAGCCGGTGCAGTACGGCGAGCGGCTGCAAGCGGTGGCCGCATACCTGAAGAACTACGGGTTGCTGCCGTATCAGAGGGCGGCCGAGTGGTTCGCGGACCTGTTCTCGATCCCGATCAGCGTCGGCACGTTGGTGAACATCAACGCCACCTGCGCCGAGCACTTGGCGGGCGTCAGCGAGATGATTCGTGAAGCGATCGGCGGCCAGCCGGTGGTCGGCTTCGATGAGACCGGGATGAGCGTCGACGGCCACCTGCGGTGGCTGCACGTGGCGAGCACGGAGCGGCTGACCCACTACGCCGAGCACGCGAAGCGGGGCAAGCAGGCCGGTGAGGACATCGGCATCTTGCCGAACTTCGCGGGGATCGCGCTGCACGATCACTGGCAGATCTACTTTCGCTATCAGTGTGGGCACGCGCTGTGCAACGCCCATCATCTGCGCGAGCTGACGTTCGTCGAGGAACAGTACCGCCAGCCGTGGGCGGGCGAACTCAAGGAGTTGCTGCTGAGGATGAACGCTGCGGTGGACCGTGCGCAGCAGCAGGGACGCCGGCGGCTGTACCGGCCTGAGCGCCGACGATTCGCCGCCGAGTACCGCAGGATCATCAACGTTGGGCTGGCCGCCAATCCGCCGCCGCCTCCGGCGCCACCGGGTACGCCCAAGAAGCGGGGCCGCAAGAAGCAGAGCAAACCGCGCAATCTCCTGCTCCGGTTGTCCGGCCGCTGGCGATCGGTGCTCGCCTTCATGTACGACTTTCGCGTACCGTTCACCAACAACCAGGCCGAACGGGACCTGCGCATGATGAAAGTTCAGCAGAAGATCTCAGGCACGTTCCGCAGCGCTGAAGGTGCAGCCGCCTTCTGCCGGACCAGAGCCTATATCTCCACGATCCGCAAGAACGGCGGCAACGTGCTCGACGCCCTCATGACCGTCTTCGAAGGCCGCCCCATGATCCCTCCCTGCCTCAGACCGTCCGCCACGGCTGAATAGTTACGATGGCGGTTCATACGTTCATACGGCAGTCAGGAAAGGTACATTTCGTCAGCGTGAGGAGTCAAGCGGGTCGGAACGAGTACGTGGTGCGACCGCGGCGGTGCTACAAGTTCCTCGACCAGCCCGGCAGCTTCGCGCCGAGCTCGACGAGCTCTCCTGAGCCCATTCTCCTGCTGAGCCCCTTCCTGAGACGCTTTACCCGACTTCGGCGCCGAAGTAGCCTCGGCCGGTCGGTGATGGTCGGTGCCGGCCCCGGGCCGGCGGCCGTCGCCGCCGCCAATCCCTCGCCGAGGAGCGTGCCGTGATCGTCGACGTACATACCCACTGCCTGCAGCCCGACCACATCAGCGACGCGGCGCACCGGGCCGACCAGCGCGCCGGCTATCCGCCGATGCAGCCGCTGACCACCGAGCGCTACGACGAGGAGTTGTCGGTGGTCGACCGCGCGATCGTATTCGGCGTCAGAGGTGTCGCCACCGGCGTGCGCAGCCCCAACGAGTTCACCGCGGAATGGGTGAAGCACGACCCCGACAAGCTCATCGGCTTCATGGCGATCGATCCGATGGAGGACGATCACATGGAGCAGATCGAGCACGGCATCGAGCTCGGCCTGCGCGGCATCAAGATCTACCCGATGCTCGGCCGCTACGACCCGTCCGATCCGACCAACTTCCCGATGTTCGAGAAGGCGCAGCGGCTGGGGCTGCCGGTGCTCTCGCACACCGGCACGCATCCCAATCCGCGCGCCATGCTCAAGTACAGCCACCCGCTGCTGGTCGACGAGATCGCCCAGGCATTCCCGGACCTGAAGTACATCATGGCGCACATGTCCCACCCTTGGCAGCGGGACTGCGCCGTCGTGCTGCGCAAGCATCCCAACGTGTACGCGGACATCTCCGGCGTATGGGTCCGGCCCTGGCAGGGATGGGAGGCGCTGGTCGGCATGTGCGAGTGGGGCGTCACCGACAAGCTGCTGTTCGGCTCCGATTTCCCCCTGTGGACGCCGCGGGAGGCGCTGGAGAAGATCCGCCGGTTCAACGACCAGGTCTCAGGCACGCGGCTGCCGCGGGTCCCCGACGAGGTGATCGACGGGATCATCCACCGCGATTCGCTGCGGCTGCTCGGCCTGGAGTGAGCCGAGGCCGGCCATGGAACGCATGAGAATCACCGCGGTCAAGACCTTCCTGGTGGGCGGAAGCTGGCGCAACTGGCTGGTCGTGAAGATCGAGACCGATGCCGGCGTGCACGGCGTGGGCGAGGCGACGCTGGAGGGCAAGTCGAAGACGGTCGAGGCGGCCGTCGCCGAGCTTGCCCGCTACCTGGTCGGCAATGATCCGGCCGCCATCGAGCGCCACTTTCAGGAGATGTACCGCCGGGCGTTCTACGCGGGCGGAGAGGTGCTCACCAGCGCCATCACCGGCGTCGAGACCGCGATGTGGGACATCAAGGGCAAGGCGCTTGGGGTGCCGGTGTACGAGCTGCTCGGCGGCCGCACGCGCGACCGCGTCAAGCTGTACGCCAACGGCTGGTACCGGCAGGGCATGAGCCCGGCTGAGTTCGTGGCCGCGGCCGGGAAGGTGGTGGCGCTCGGCGCCAAGGGCCTCAAGTTCAACCCGTGGGGCGGCCGTCCCGGCATCGATTTCCACCGGCTGGAAAACGACATCCTGAATGCCGGCGTCGAGGTGGTGGGGGCGCTGCGGGAAGCCCTGGGTCCGTCCGTGGACCTGTACATCGACTGCAACGGCATCTTCAACACCGTCGGCAACGCCATCCGCGCGGCCAAGGCGGTCGAGCCGTTCAACATCAGCTTCTTCGAGGAGCCGGTGCCGCACGAGAACACCGACGCCATGGCGTACGTGCGGCGCAAGATCGACATCCCGGTGGCCACCGGCGAACGCCTGTTCACCATCTTTCGCTTCCGGGAGCTGCTGGAGCGGGGCGGCGCTGACGTCGTTCAGCCCGACATGTCGCACTGCGGCGGCATGTTGGAGGCGCGCAAGATCTCGGCCATCGCCGATGCTCACTACGCGGCATTCGCCCCGCACAACGCGAACGGCGAAGTCTCGTATGCATCGGCCGTGCAACTCGCCGCCTGCGTGCCCAACTTCCTGGTGCTGGAGCACTTCCCGCCGGAGCCGTGGCGCTTCGAGGTGTGCCGCAACCCGATGGAGGTCGAAGACGGTTGGCTGCACATCCCCGACCGGCCCGGCCTGGGCGTGGAGTTCGACGAAGCGGCAGCCCTATCCCACCCGTACGAGGCGATCGATCTCTACAACCTGCATCGGCCCGAGATGCAGCTCAAGGTCCCGAAGTTCGGTGACCGCCTGCGCTGACTGATCGCTACCGGTCTCCCGTTCGGCGCAGCAGGGAGATGTAGAACAGGGTGAGTCCCAGATTGATCAGGAACATGATCACCGACAGGCTCGCTCCCCGTCCCATGCGGTACTGCCGGAACGCCGTGTGGTAGATGTGCAGCGACAGCGTCTCCGTGGCCCTCCCCGGCCCGCCGCCCGACAGCGTCTCCACGATATCGAACACCCCGAACGTGAGAATCGAGCCGTAGATCCAGCTTATCAGGATGGAGAACCGCATCAGCGGCAGCGTGATGCCAAGGAACGACTGAACGCGGCCGGCGCCGTCCACGAATGCCGCCTCGTAGAGCTCGTCGGAGATGGTCTGCAGGCCGGCGAGCTGCACGATCATGTGAAAGCTCACCCCGCGCCAGACGTTGCCGACCAGCAGTGCGATCATCGCCGGGGTCGACTCGTAGAACCACCCTACCGGCGGCAGACCGACGCTGATGAGCAGGACGTTGAACAGCCCGTACCGCTCGCTCTGAAAGATCCACTGCCACGTGAAGCCGGTGATGATGCCGGGCACCACCCAGGTGAGGAGCAGGATGCCGCGGATGATCGCGACGGTCGGCCGGTTCTGCTTCAGCAGCAGGGCCAGACCGAATCCGAAGAGAAACTGCAACGCCACGGAGCCGAGCACGAACACGGCCGTGTTGCCGAGGACCTGCCAGAACACCGGCTGTTCCAGCAGGATCCGGTAGTTTTCCAGGAAGATGAAGCTGCCCGGCTCCCGGCTCAGGAGGTCCTTGTCGGTGAGGCTCAACTGGAACGACTTGGCCACCGGGAACACGCTCATCACAGCCACGTACAGCACCATCGGCAGGATGAAGACGAGGTGTTCCCTGCGCTTGAGGAATCGCGCCAGCGGGTTCATGTGATCGCCCGTGATCAGCCCTTCACCGCGCCCCGCCAGCCGGTGACGAAGTACCGGTTGAAGGAGAGGTACAGCAGGATGACCGGCACCATCATCAGCATCGCGCCGGAGGCGATGCCGGCCCAGTTGGTCTCATGGGGCGTCTTGAACAGGTACAACGCCACCGTGGCCAGCCGCTTCGAGGAGCTGGAGGTCATCGTCAGAGGGATGATGAACTCGTTCCAGGAGAACAGAAACGTGAACACGCCCGCCGCGACCAGGCCCGGCGAGGCCAGGGGCACGACGATGCGGAAATAGGTGTAGAGCCGGCTGGCGCCGTCGACCAGCGCCGACTCGTCCAGGCTGACCGGGATCGAGTCAAAGAAGCCCTTCAGCATCCACACCGCCAGCGGCACGTTCATGGCCGCGAGGATCAGGTACACCGCCGCCAGCGTATTCAGCAGGCCGAAGGCGATCATCATCTGATAGAGGGGGATGATGTTGATCACCCCGGGCAGCATCTGCGTGCCGAGCACGGCCAGCAGCGCCAACTCCTTGCCGCGGAACCGGTAGCGGGAAAACCCGTAGGCCGCGAAGCCGGACAGCCCCAGGACGATCAGCGTCGCCATGAAGGAGACCAGGCAGCTTCGCAGGATCGCCTGCACGAAGCCGCGGCTCACCAGGAACGGATACCACTCGAACGTGGGCTCGGCGGGAATGATGGTCGGCGGGTACGCGTACAGGTCCGCCTCGGTCTTGATCGACGTCGACGCGACCCACAGCAGCGGAGCGATCGTGACGACGATCGCCACCAAGAGCACGAGCGCGCGCGGGGTCTTGCGCCAGAGCCTGCGGAGCATTGAAATCTATGAGCGCCGATACACCCGCGGCAGGGCCTGCTGCCCCTGCTCAACACGTTCGCCTGCGCAGCCAAGGTGGGGATGGGCCAAGAGCGGAGCCGCAGGCGACGGTCTTGGGGCGCTTACCGCATGCCTTGAATCATCTCGTCCGTGGCTTCCTCGGGAGTCGCCAAATCGAGCGCGACCTTGTTGATCGCGATCTGCAGAAGCTCGTCAAGGGTCGACCAGAGTGGCGACTTCGGCGTGGGGCGCGCTGAGTCCAACTGCCCGAGCGCCGCGGGGGAGATCGGCGAGGGCCGGTACTTGGCGGAGTCGAACGCGCTCTTGCGCGTCGGGAAGGAGCTGATGGCACTGGCGTTCTGAGCCATCGCGTCGGCCCTGGTGATGAATTCCAGCACCTGCCACGCCTTTTCCTTCTTCACCGGATCGTCGGTGGCGATCCCGTACCCGAAGCCGCCGTTGCGGGCGGCCGGATTCGCACCGGCTTCCTGCGGCAGGAACCCGGCCGCCAGGTGTTCGTAGATGGCGGGAGCGCCGTCGGCGATCGCTCCGACCTGCCACGTGCCGCCGAGGTACATCGCCACCTTGCCGTCCAGGAACGCCTGCGGAGGGGCTCCGCCCTTCCAGTCGGCCGACTCCCTGGTCGATACGCCGTGCGTGTAGATCAGGTCGTGGTACCACCGCAGCACGTCGATCATGGCCTGGCGGTTGTCCGGATTACCGAGCACGAAGTCTCCCGCGTCATCGAACAGGAGTCCGCCCTGGCCCCAGAACATCCCGAGCATGCCGGTGCTGGCGCCCGCCCACCGCGCGGCCGGGAACATGAAGCCGGTCACGTCGCCCGTGTTGAGCTTCATGGCGATCTCCGTGAACTCATCCCACGTGAGGGCTCGATCGACCGGCAACGGATCGATGCCCGCCGCCTCGAACAGGTCCGCGCGGTAATAGATCAGGTAGGTATCGGTCCAGAACCACAGCGCGTAGATCTTGCCGTCCGGCCCGATGGCATGGCTGATGGTTCCGGGAAAGAAATCCTCTCGATCCGCATCCGACCAGAAGTCGTCCAGCGGCTGCAGCGCTCCGAGGCGAATCATCTCGGGAAACCACGAGTTGTCGACGCTGACGATCTCGGGCAGGGCATCCGCCTGCGCGGTCGCGACCAGTTTGTCCCGGTACTCGCCGTAGCCGAGCTGATACTCCTCGACGATGTCGACGTTGAACATTTCCTCGGCCTGAGCGTAGAGCTCGGCGAACATCGTGGAGATCTCCTCGATCGGCGACTCGGTGCCGTTGTAGTTCTGCACCCACATCGTGATGGTGACCGGTTCGTCCGACGCCGCCTCGCCTTCTCCGGTGGCAACCGCAAACGGCGCGATCGATACGGCAAGCGCGGCCGAGAGCATGAGGAAAAGTGTTCTTCTGTTCATCCCGAGTCCCTCCTGTCCGTGATCGGTGATGTTGCGAGAGTGGACCCGACCGTACGAGATCGACCCTGCCGTTTCAAGCGCGGTTCGCCGTCATCTGGCATGCTTCGGACTCGCTTGGTACCGTGGTCGCTGCAACGCCGACCGGAGGAGCGCCATGAGCTGGCTCGCCCAAGAGCACGACCCCGAGTGGCCGTTCGATCTGATCGGCACCGACTTCCGCCTCGACCCCGACACGACCGCGCTGCTGGTGGTCGACATGCAGGGAAGCGACGGGACCATCGATCCCGACAGCCGGATCGGGGCCAGGTATCCGGAGACCGGCGACTTTCCCGGGTCAGTCTACCGCGGACCCTGCGGCCGACCATGGGGGCCAGCGCGCGAAGGGGCCGGCCGTTCTGCCCGAGTAGGCGATCGCGATGAGCCCCTTGGCTTCGTCGCCGATGCCGATGAGGAGGCCGGACGCCCGCCCGCCGGCGCTGATGGCAATGATGCCGCCCGCATCGTCTCCGCTGATCGCGACGATGCCGCGCGCGGACCCGGCACCGATGGCGATGATGCCGATCGCGCTGCCCATACCGACGGCGACGACGCCGACCGCAACCAATGGACTCAGCGCGAACGTTCCCACCCCGACTACGTACGCCAGCGCGACTCCCTCGGTCCGCACTGCCTTCATGTCGACCACGCCGAAGATGCCGAGCAGCGTGAAGACCACCGTGGCGAGCACCGTCAGGGCCGTCAGTACCCCGGCCAGGCCCTGAACCCCCTTGCCGGCGTGAGTTACGTTCTCTGACATGATCGTGCCTCCAGTGCGCCGGTCAAAACCGGCGAGGTGTAGTGAATGAAAGAGTCATACGTACGAAGGGTTAGCGACCCACGACGGCCCCGAGTCATGCGTGGCAGCCCGCGAGGGCGAAACGAAGCGTTGACAGGGGTACGCGCGGGCTGGGTATTGAGCCGCGAAAGAGAGTCACTTCGGGGTGCCGACGCCGTTGGAGGAGGCGGAAGGCAACACCCGGGACGCCGCCAGCGCGAGGCGTCACGGGACCCTGCGCGGTCCGAGACCCCGAGCACGTGCGGAAACACCTCGCACGGGAACCGGGAGATCCCATCCTCTCCTGTGGCGGATGGCGCCGCAGGACGTGTCGGAAAGTCCAAGGACACACCCCGATGATGTACGGGGATGGGAAGTCGGACAGGTCCATAGTACCAGCGAAGCCCGCGAACAAGGACGGGGGCGGTGGACAGCGTGGCTATGGCGGACCCTACACGGGCACGAAGGTGGAAACGCCGGAGACAGCCAAGGGGACGCCTACGGTCGCGTCGGACGCCGTTGCCCCAACCGCGGAGCGGGTGGAGGGAAGGGGCCTGACCAAGGGGAATCCGCGCCAGCAAAACGCGCCCCGGACACAGCGCCGGGACGGCGCGCCCAGTGCGCTTGCGCGGATACGTCAAGCAGCGCGACAGGATAGGACGCTGCGGTTCACCGCGCTGCTGCACCACGTCTACGAACCGACGAGGCTCCGGGAGGCGTACTTCAGCCTCAAGCGGGACGCCGCACCCGGAGTGGATCGGGTGACGTGGCAGCAGTACGGCAGGGAGCTGGAGGCCAACCTCGGTGACCTGTCGGCCCGCTTGCAGCGGGGAGCGTACCGAGCGAAGGCGGTGCTCAGGGTGTTCATACCGAAGGGCGACGGGCGGCAACGGCCGCTCGGCGTGACGGCGCTGGAGGACAAGATCGTCCAGCGTGCGACTACGGAGGTGTTGAACGCGATCTACGAGACCGACTTTCTCGGGTTCAGCTACGGGTTTCGACCGGGACGCAGCGCACACGATGCGCTGGACGCCGTGTACACGGGCCTGCTGACCAGAAAGGTGAACTGGGTGCTCGACGTGGACATCCGTGGATTCTTCGATGCCATCGACCACGGGTGGCTGGTGAAGTTCGTCGAGCACCGAATCGGGGACCGGCGCGTCGTGCGGCTCATCCAGAAGTGGCTGAACGCCGGCGTGCTGCAGGACGGGACGCGGACGCGCAGTGAGCAGGGGACGCCGCAAGGAGGCAGCGCATCGCCGTTGCTGGCGAACGTCTACCTGCACTACGCGTTCGACCTGTGGGTCCAGCAGTGGCGGCGGACGCAGGCGCGCGGCGACGTGGTCGTCGTGCGCTACGCAGACGACATCGTCGCTGGATTCCAACACCGGTCGGATGCCGAGCGGTTCCGGGCGGAGCTGGCCGAACGGTTCAGCTCGTTTGCCTTGGAGGTGCACCCGGTCAAGACGCGCCTGATCGAGTTCGGGCCGTTTGCGGCCGAGAACCGCAGGCGAGGAGGGCAGGGCAAGCCGGAAACGTTCGACTTTCTCGGGTTCACGCATATCTGCGGGACGAAGAGAAGCAACGGACGGTTCACGGTGCTCAGGCAGACGATGGGTGAGCGGTTGCAGGCGAAACTGGGGCAGGTGAAAGCCGAGCTTCGGGGCCGCCTGCACGATCCGGTTCCGGAGGTGGGACGGTGGCTGCGCTCGGTGGTGGGCGGGCATCTGCGTTACTACGGAGTGCCCATGAACTCGCCGGCGCTGGCCCTGTTCCGCTATCGGGTGGCATGGCTGTGGTACCGCTCGCTGCGGCGCCGCAGTCAGAAAACCCGACTCACCTGGGAGCGCATGCAGCGCCTTGTCGCTTGCTGGCTCCCTGCGGCCCACGTGTACCATCCCTATCCCTTACGGCGGCTTGGCGTCATACCCGAGGTAGGAGCCCGGTGCGGTAGTCCCGCACGCCGGGATCTGTGGAGGGGGTGATCAGCAATGTTCATTCCTACTCCGAAGGCCAACCCTGAGCAGCCGCGCGTGGTCCGTCAACCGCGCGCCCGGCTCAGTCGTGGTCCAGGGCGCGCTCCCCGTGGAAGGTCAGGTCCAGACCGGCCTCCAGCTCGTCGGTCTCCGGCTTCAGCCGCTTGATCCAGCCGATCACCTTCAGGACGATCCAGGTCATCCCGAACGCGTAGACCATGCTGATCACCGTGGCGCCGAGATTGGCGAAGAACAGTCCCGTCTCGCCGAAGATCAGCCCGGGTGGGGCCCCGGTCTTGGGCGAGGCGAAGACTCCGGTCAGGATCGATCCCAGCACCCCGCCCACGCCGTGCACGGCCCACACGTCCAGGGCGTCGTCCCAGTCCATGCGCTCCTTGAACAGCACGGCGCCGTAGCAGACCGCGCCGGCCAGCACACCGATGATCGCCGCCGACCCCGGCGTCACGTAACCGGCCGCGGGGGTGATCGCGATCAGTCCGGCGATCGCGCCGGTGAGCGCGCCGATGATGCTGGGCTTCCCCTTGTGCAGCCACGACATGAGCATCCACACCACCATCGCCGTCGATGCCGAGATGTCGGTGTTGAGGAAGGCGATCGAGGCGATCTTGTTGGGTGACAGCGCGCTGCCGCCGTTGAAGCCGAACCAGCCGAACCACAGCAGCGCCGCGCCCAGGGCGACGAAGCGCACGTCGTGCGGGGCGGTCCGCGTGTGTCGCTTGCCCAGCACGGCGATGGTGGCGAGCGCCGCCATGCCGGCCGAGATGTGCACGACCGTGCCGCCGGCGAAGTCGATCGCCCCCAGTCTGGCGAGCAGGCCGTCGCCCCACACGGAATGGGCCAGGACCGAGTAGACCACCAGGCTCCAGACCGAGATGAAGATCAGGTAGCTGGAGAACCGGAACCGGTCGACGAAGGCGCCGGTGATGAGCGCCGGCGTGATCACCGCGAACATCATCTGGAACAGGAAGAACGTCCAGGTCGGGATCGTCGTGTCGGGGAACACGTCGTCCACTTCGATCTTGAACAGCCCGTACCTGAGGTCCCCGAAGATGCCGCCGATGCTGTCGCCGAACGCCAGGGAGAACCCCAGCACGATCCAGACGACGGTAACGACCCCGAGTGAGATCAGGTTCTGGGCCATGATCGTCAGGGTGTTGTGGCGGCCGACCAGGCCGCCATAGAAGAAGGCCAGACCCGGTGTCATCAGGAACACGAGGGCCGAGCAGATCAGAACGAAACCGGTGTCGACGAGATTCATGCGGTACCTTGACTCCAGGAGGAGCGCAGCAAGCGCACCCAGTTGCCGTGCATGACGTTCGCGACATCCGCGTCGCCGTAGCCGCGCTCCCTGAGGATTCCCGCCACCGTGCGCACGTCGGCGATGGTGTACAGGTCGGCGGGAGATTGCTCCCTTCCGTAGCCGCCGTCAAGGTCCGTGCCGATCGCGGCATGCTCGCAACTGCCGGTGACCTGGCAGACGTGGTCGATGTGGTCGGCGACCGTGGCCAGCGTGATGCGGGTGTTGTCCATCGCCTCCGGGTCCCAGAGCGGCGACAGCATCCAGTCGTCGAACGCGGTGCCGATCACCCCGCCGCGCGCGGCCAGCGCCCGGATCTGATCGTCGTCCAGTTGCCGGTCGTGGTCGCAGAGCGCCCGGCAGCAGTTGTGGGTCGCCAGAACCTGCCCGCCGAACCTGTCCAGCGCCTCCCAGAACGCCTGCTCGGCCAGGTGACTCACGTCCAGCAGCAGCCCGGCACGCTCGAGCGCGTCCAGCATCGGACCGCCCCGCTCGGTCAGGCCTCCCGGCGCCTGCGTCCCATGGGAGTACGAGCTGATGCCGTAGTGGACGAGGCTGACGATGCGCAGCCCGTTGTCCCACCACTCGCCGACCTGCTCCGGGCCGACGATCGGGTCCGCCCCCTCCATGGTCAGCACGAAGCCGATCGGCGCCTGCTGCGGGTCTCGCTCCCACGCCGCCAGGTGGGCGTCGAGCCCTGCGCGGTCGCGGATCTGGCGCAGGACTCCGCGTGAGGTCATCAGCCGGTAGTAGGCAAGCTCCCCCATCGCCCTGGCGTAGGCGATGTCCTGCGTGCGCACGCCCGCGAACCGCCTGCCCAGCGAGGCCAGCCGGCAGTGCACGGTGACGAAGATCAGACCGATCCCGCCGCGGCGCAGTTCCTCGAAGCAGACCACTCCGGCTCCCCGGCCCTTTTGGCCCATGCCGGCTTCCGCGTCGCGGATCGCCGTGATGCTCTGCGTCAGGTCGCGATTCCAGTCGAGCGCGTTGTACGCGATGTCGAGGTGCGAGTCGACGATCAACATGGGCAGGGATCCTCCGGTGCGGGTGTTGCCGCCGTGACAGCGTCGCACATTTTCCGCCGGTCGGCGGCCGTCGCTCGGGGTGGTACCATCCCGGCTCGTGGCTGACATCACCGTACGCCACGTCACCGTCCAGTACGGCGACGTGATCGCCACGCATGGCGTGACCCTCCACGTGGAGGAAGGCGAGTTCCTGGTCGTGGTCGGCGCCTCCGGCTGCGGCAAGACGACCATGCTGCGCGCCATTGCCGGGCTGGAGCAGCCGGTGCTGGGCGAGATCCTGATCGGCGGCGAAGCCGTGTTCAGCGAGCCGCGGCAGATCGACGTGGCGCCGGCCAGGCGGCGCGTCGGCATGGTGTTCCAGTCGTACGCGCTCTACCCGCACATGACGGTGGCGCAGAACATCGCGTTTCCGCTGCAGATCCGGCGCGCCGGGCGGGGTCGGATCGGCAAGGCGGTTCGCCAGGCGCTGGACGTGGTGGAGCTGATCGGTCTGGAGCAGCGCTACCCCAAGGAGCTGTCGGGCGGCCAGCAGCAGCGGGTTGCGATCGCCCGGGCACTGGTCAAGCAGCCGCAGGTGTTGCTGCTCGACGAGCCGCTGTCCAACGTCGATCCCAAGCTGCGCGTCCAGCTCCGCACCGAGATCAAGCAGCTCCACCGGCGCATCGGCGCCACCACGCTCTACGTCACCCACGACGTGGCGGAGGCGATGGCGCTCGGCGACCGCGTGGCCGCGATGTTCTCCGGCGAGATCCACCAGGTCGGCCGGCCCGCGGAGCTCTATCGGACGCCCGCGACCGTGCCGGTGGCCGCACTGTTCGGCGCGCATGGCGGCGCGCTGCTGCGCGGCGAGATCGTCTCGGCAGCCGACGGCGCTCTGGCCCTGCAACCCGAAGGCAGCACCTCCCAGGCGGTCCCCTTCTCCCCCGACGGGTCGCTGTTCCCCGGCCAGCGGGTGGTCATGGACATCCGCGCCGAGAACGTCGCGGTGCTGGACCCGGCGTCCCACGACACCGCCGGCGTGCTGCAGGTCGAGGTGACCGCGGCACAGCCGGAGGGCGCTGCCAGCGTGCTGCATCTGCGCCTGGGCGACGGATGGCAGGAGCTGGTCGCGCGCTACGGCGGACCGCAGCCCCCGCGGCCGGGGCAGCGGCTCGCCGTGCGGGTGCGGTCAGGCAACCTCTACGACGCCGGCACCCAGCGGCTCATCGCCCGTTGTCTCCCGGAGGAGACTCCGCCGGCCGCCCGCGGCGAGCCAGTATCTTCGGCCGCAGCCGCTCGAAGCTGATCTCGTAGCGGTCGGCGATGTCGCGCGCGTAGCTCGAGCCGACCGGCGGCCCGGGAGCGATGCGGTAGGTACGGCGCATCCGGGCCTGCGCGCCGTCGGCGCCGTCACCGTCCGCGGCGATGCCCGCGACCAGGCTCACCACCAGGCTGCCGCCGTCCACCTCCGCATTGATCCGCTCCAGCCGCTCGCCCAGCTCGTGCAGGTGCGTGGCGAAGATCGCCCGCGCGCCCAGCAGCCGCAGCGCGCGCACCACGTCCTCGGCCAGGTACAGGCTCTCGCTCGGGCTGGTGCTGGACAGCGACTCGTTGCACAGCACGATGCTCTGCTCGGAGGCGTCGCCGAACATCGCGCCCAGACGCCGCGCCTCCTCCGCCAGCCTGCCACCCTCGATGCCGTTGCCCTCCTCCGCCGGGAAATGGGTGATCACCCGGTCGGCAGGACTGATCACCGCCTCTCGGGCGGCCACGTGCAGCCCGGCCTGCGCCAGCACGTGCATGACGCCCACGGCGCGCACGTACGTGGTTTTCCCGCCCTGGTTCGGCCCGGTCAGGATGGCGATGCGCCCTCGCTCGTCCGCGTCCAGGTCATTGCGAACGACGGTGCGGGCGGGCTCGTCCTGAGCGCCGTTCAGCGCCAGGGCGACGTCGTACAGCTCGCGCGCCTGCGACCGCCGCTCGCCGGCCGGCGCCAGCTCCGGCATGCAGGTCGGCATGCCGCGCTCCCGCAGCGCCAGCACCAGCCGCGCGCCGCCCAGGTAGAAGCGGATCTCCTGCTCCAGCGGCAGCACGTCCCGCACCTGGAGCTGCACGAACTGCCCCAGCGCCTTGGCCAGCGGACGCGCCACCGCCCCGATGACCCGGTCCAGCTCGCCGAGCAGCGGCGCCATCGCCGACGTGCGGTGCACCTTGGTCAGCGGCCTGAACGGGTTGGAGACGCCGAACAGGCGCGTGAGCAGGGGCGTGTCCTCGAACTTGCGGTCGTGGACGCGCAGCAGCGTCGCCTCCGACGGGCGGAGCTGCGAGTCCAGGTTGATGCCGATGGTGATGCTCGCGCGCCGTTTCAGTCCGCCCCGCAGCGCCGGCAGCTCGGCCTCCAGGCGCTGGTACACCTCGTCCTGCTTCCGTTCGCGGACGAACTCGGCCAGCGCCCGCATCCCCGCCGAGCGCACGCCCGGCAGCGCCGCCGCCTCGCCCAGCGCCGTCAGGCACGCCACGTAGGTCTCCAGCTCGCCCAGCCGCCACACCGCCTGCTGCAGCGGCGAGCTCTGCTCCGTGCGGGTCTTCGTGAAGTAGGCCAGCTCGTGCAGCATCGGCTGGAGTTGCGCGAAGAGCGTGCGCAGATCACCGGAGGCGACCGCGTCGGCCAGCACCTCCTGGCGATAGCGGATGGTCTCCGGGTCGGTGCTGAGCTCGTACAGGAACTCCGACGGCAACTCGAACCGGGTGCGCAGGGAGCTCAACCCCAGGTCTTCGGCGGCCCGGGCGACCACGCCGCGCGGACCGGTTCCGGTCGACGCCGGCCGGCCGGCCGGATAACAGAGACTTACCGCCATCGCGTCCTCATCCCCGAATCGTACCGCACACGGTCACGGAGCCGCCGGTGCGTCTCCCGCGATTCTGCCCCACAGCTCCCGCGCCATGCGCTGCGCCTCCGCGACCTGCTCGGCGGTCATCGACTCGGCCAGCCCGTCACGGCTGCCGGCTGCCTCCTCGTGGCCCTGGGCGGCGGCAAGGTTGAGCCACGCATAGGCGGCCACGTGGTCCAGCGGCACTCCCCGGCCCGTGGCGTACCGCGTGCCGAGCCGCCACTGCCCCTCGGCGTTACCCTGCTCGGCCGCCGCCCGGTACCACCGCACCGCCTCCACGTGGTCCTGCGGCACTCCGGCGCCGAAGTGATACGCACTGCCGAGCCGCCATTGGCCCTCGGCACTCCCCTGCTCGGCCGCCGCCCGGTACCACCGCGCCGCCTCCGCACGGTCCTGCTCCACGCCACGGCCGAAATGGTACGCGTTCCCCAAGCGCCATTGGCCCTCGGCGCTTCCCTTCCCGGCAGAGGCACGGAGCCACCTCACTGCCTCCGCGAAGTCCTGCGCCACTCCCGTGCCGAAGTAGTACGCGCTGCCGAGCCGCCACTGACTCTCGGCGTTGCCCTGCTCGGCCGCGGCCCGGTACCACCGCGCCGCCTCCGCGTAGTCCTGCGCGACGCCGTGCCCCAGGAAGTGGGCGAGTCCGAGCCGCCACTGCCCCTCCGGCGATCCCTGCTCGGCGGAGGTCCGGTACCACCGGGCAGCCTCGGCGTGGTCCCGGGTCACTCCACGCCCGTGGAAGTACGCGTTCCCCAGGCGCCACTGGCCTTCGGCGCTGCCCTGCTCAGCCGCGATCCCGTACCACCGCACCGCCTCGGCCCGGTCCCGAGCCACTCCCCATCCGTAGTAGTACGCGTTGCCGAGCCGCCACTGGCCCGCGGGGCTGCCCTGCTCGGCCGCGGCCCGGTACAGCCGGAGCGCCTCGGCATGGTCCTGGGTCACGCCCCGGCCGTGGTGGTAGGCATCCCCGAGCTGCCACTGGGCGTCGGCGTCGCCACGTTCGACGGCGGTAAGCAGGTCGTCCATCTTCGGCGCATCCTGAGCGCCGGCGACTCCGACCAGGATGGAGGCGAGCACCAAGGCCACGACAAGACGTGGCGTCCGCAGGTCAGCCGGCATGGTTGTCATGGCCACCGGTCTCCGCCGGAAGCGGACGAGCTGCGAGCATCAGCTACCTGTCTGCTCGCGCAACCGGTCGGTGAGCTGACGTATCAAGCCAGGAGGACGTGGAAGGCGTGGAAACATGAGAACGCTGAGGACATCGTGATCGCGGGCCTCACCTACCACCTCACGGAATACTGGATGGTGAGGCTGGAGTCGGATGCGGCAGAGGAGCCGGTGGTGCCGCTGCCTTCGACGGTGACGTCGTGTGCTCCCAGGCCGAACCGGGTGCCCACCCGCCACTCCGGCGCGTCGCCGGCGAGCTCGACGCCCGCGTACGGGCGCACGCTCCAGTCGCTCTGCGCCACGCCGTAGCCCACCTCCGCGGCCACCCGGCCAACCGGAACCGCCGCACCACCCAGATCGGCGGCGCCCTGCGACCAGAGCTGCTCCGCCCCGCCGGCGGCCGCCCCGTACGAGGAGTCCACCTGCACCGCAAGCCCGCGCCCCGGCGCGCCCGGATCGAAGCTCAGCGACCCCGCCGCACCCCACTCCCGGTACCCCCGATCCTCGTGCGTCACCAGCACCCGCGCAGTGCCGCTCAGCGCCAGCCCGATCCTCAGGTCCATCAGGCTCAGTCCGCCTCCCAGCTCCACCCCGGTCCCGTTCTCCACCTCGCCGCCGTCATGCCGCACGCCGACCTCCACCGACGGCCTCACCACCAACCCCGACCCGATCCGCACCTGCCCCGAACCTTCCGCCGTCAGCCGCAACCGCCTCACGTCCGCTTCCACCGTCGGCAGCACCGGCGTCGACTCCGAGGTCATCCTCAGCAGATACCCGTCCGCCTTCACCGCCAGCTCCACCCCGCCCACGCTCAGCAGCTCGCCGCGCCCCCCAAGCGCCCCGAGCAGCATCCCGATCGCCGTCTGCTCCTCCAAACGCTCTTCCTCCACCTGCCGCAACTCCCCGATCCCGTACCCGAACACTCCCCACACCGACAGCCAATCGGTCACCGCCACCCGCACGTACGGATACACGCTCGTCAGCTCCGCCTCCAGATCACCCGCGCGCGCCGGCCGGTCGCCATCCGCAGCCCACCCGTAGCCGCCGTTGCCGTCGCTGCGCCCCACCGCCAGACCGCCCAGCCAACCGCCAACGTCCGCATCCACTCCGGCCAGCCCCGTCAACACGCTGCCGTCGATCGACAGCCGCCCGCCCTCGTCCAACCCCTCGAAGCTCATCGTCGCACCACGTCCCCACACCGTCCACCGCACGCCCTCGACTGCCTCTTCGCTCACGCCGCCCGCCTGCTCGACACCCCCAGGCTCCATCGCCACCAGGAACGAACTCGCCGCCAGGAACTCCCGCCCGCTCATGATCCGGTAGTCCCCACTCCGCCCCGTCAGCACCTCCGTCTCGGCCTCTTGCTCCTCTCCCGCCGCCAGCGATCCTTCATTCACCCGGTGCCCGCCCAACGATACCTCGCTGCCCAGCGCCGATTCCCCCTGCGTCCGCTCCCCGACCGCCTCCAGCACTTGCTGCGTCACCGTCCGCCCAAAGCGCGCCAGCCACGCCACCGTCACCGCCGTGTCGTCATCCTCGATCGTCCCCACCGCGCTCACCACCTCGGCCGCCAGCCGCACGTTCTCAGGCTCGCTCAGGTTCAGCAGAAACTGCTCGTCGCCCTCGTCCAACGCGTCGTCGATCAACTCCATCGCGATCGTCTTCTGCGTCTCGCCCGGCTCGAACCTCAGCACTCCCACCTCTTCCACGTAGTCATCGCCCGCGGTCGCCGTCCCGTCCGCACTCCGGCACACCACGCTGATCGGCCGCCCGCTCGGCGCATCCAGCGTCACCACAAAGCCGATCCCCCCGGCGCTCTCCACCTCGCTCGCGTCCTCTATCGTGATCAACGGCGCCCGGTCCTCGTCGGTGATCGTGCCGGTCGCCTCGCCGTCGGCCACCGTCGCGTGCTCGGCTTCGCCAAGCTGCACCAGGAACGTCTCGTCCGCCTCGTCCAGCGCGTCGTCGATCACCGCGATCGTCACGCTCCGTTCGGTCTCACCGGGCGCGAAGCTCACCTCCCCGGCTCCCGCCTCGTAGTCGGCGCCCGCCTCCGCCGTGCCGTCGGCCGTCCGGTAGCTCACCGTAATCGTCCGTGCGCTCGCCCCCGCCAGCGTCACCGGAAACACGATCCGCCCGGCGCTCTCGACCGCACCCGCGTCGGCGATGCTGATCGCCGGCGTCTCGTCGTCGTCGACGATCCTCAGGACCGCCGGCCTCACCGTCAGCGCCGACTCCGGCGGCGCGGTGATGCGCCCGCTCACCGCCACGCTCTCGTCCGGCTCGTCGATCACGTCGTCCACCGGCGTGAACGTGAAGGCCGCCGTGACGCTCCTCGCTCCCGCGCCGATCGTGAGCGCCAACGGCCTCACCGCAGCGAAGTCCTCGGCGCCCGCGCTGTCAGGGCTCACCGTCACCTCCACGACCACGTCCGTCGGCAGCGTCGCAGCGTTCAGCGCCGCGGTCACGGTTACCTCGGCCGGCCCGGCTCCTTCGGACACTGACGTCGGGTCGAGCCTCAGGTGGACCTCGGTCGACACTTCGTCGTCATCCTCCACCGTCACGGGCAGGTCCTTCCTCACCGATCCGTAGCCGCCGCCCGACGCCGTGTGCCTCAGCGTCGCGGTGTCGTTCACGCCGTCGGCGTCCTGTCCGGCCGTCACCCTCACCGTCTGCGCCGTCCCCCAGGCCGACGGCGTGAACTCCAGACTCGTCTCATCCACACTCAGGTCCGTCCCCGTCGTCCCGCCGATCGTCACCGTCACCGTCCCCGAAGGCTCGGTCGCCAGCGCCACCGTGTAGCTCGCGCTCCCGCCCTCCGCCACCGTCAACGACGACGGCCTCACCATCAGACCCGCCTCGTCGTCGTCCTCCACCGTCACCACCACGCTCGCCGTCATACCCTCGTAGTCACCGCCCGACGCCGTGTGCCTCAGCGTCGCGGTGTCGTTCGCGCCGTCGGCGTCCTGTCCGGCCGTCACCCTCACCGTCTGCGCTTCGTTCCACTTCGACGCCGTGAACTCCAGACTCGCGTCGTCCACACTCAAGTCCGTCCCCGTCGTCCCGCCGATCGCCACCGTCACCGTCCCCGTCGGCTCGGTCGCCAGCGCCACCGTGTAGCTCGCGCTCCCGCCTTCCCCGACCGTCAGCGACCCAGGCGTCACCACCAGACCCGCTTCGTCGTCGTCCTCCACCGTCACGCCGACGTTCGCCGTCACACCCTCGTAGTCCCCGCCCGACGCCGTGTGCCTCAGCGTCGCGGTGTCGTTCGCGCCGTCGGCGTCCTGACCGGCCGTCACCGTCACCCTCTGCGCTTCGTTCCACTTCGACGCCGTGAACTCCAGACTCGCGTCGTCCACCCTCAGATCCGTGCCCGTCGTCCCGCCGATCGTCACCGTCACCGTCCCCGTCGGCTCGGTCGCCAGCGCCACCGTGTAGCTTGCGCTCCCGCCTTCCCCGACCGTCAACGACGACGGCCTCACCACCAAGCCCACCGTGTCGTCGTCCGTAATCGTGATCGTCGCCGCCGTGATCGTCAGTGCCCCCGAGACGCCCGTGACCCCGATCGTCTCGTCCTCCTCGTCCACCGCGTCGTCCACCGGCGTCAGCGTGAAGCTGCCGCTCGCGCTCCCCGCTCCCCCCGCGATCGTGATGTCGAAGTCCGCGACCCCCGCGTAGTCCGCAGGCGATTCGGCCGTGCCGCCGCCCACGCTCACCGTCACCGTCTGCGCCTCCGCGTAGCGCGTCTGTCCGTTCACCGCCGCCGTCACCGTCACCGTCTGCGCCCCGCCGTTCTCGGCCACCCGGTCCGGCGCCGCACTCAGCGTGATCCCCGTCGGCGCCTCGTCGTCGTCGGTAACCGTCACCACCACGTCCGCCGTCACCCCGGCGTAGTCGCCGCCACTCGCCGCGTGCGCCAGCGTCACCTCGTCGTCCCCGGCGTCGGCGTCCTGCGCAGCGGTCACCGTCACCGTCTGCGCCTCGGACCACTTCGCCGCCGTGAACTCCAGACTCGTCGTGTCCACACTCACGTCACTGCTCGCATGCCCGCTGATCGCCACCGTCACCGTCCCCGTCGGCTCGGTCGCCAGCTCCACCGTGTACGTCGCGCTCGCGCCTTCCTCGACCGTCAACGCCGACGGCTTCACCACCAGTGCCGGCGGCGCACTGTCGTTGTCCGTAATCGTGATCGTCGCCGCCGTGATCGTCAGTGCCCCCGAGACGCCCGTGACCCCGACCGTCTCGTCCCCCTCGTCCACCGCGTCGTCCACCGGCGTCAGCGTGAAGCTGCCGCTCCCGCTCCCCGCTCCCCCCGCGATCGTGATGTCGAAGTTCGCGACCCCCGCGTAGTCCGCAGGCGATTCGGCCGTGCCGCCGCCCACGCTCACCGTCACCGTCTGCGCCTCCGCGTAGCGCGTCTGTCCGTTCACCGCCGCCGTCACCGTCACCGTCTGCGCTCCGCCGTTCTCGGCCACCCGGTCCGGCGCCGCACTCAGCGTGATCCCCGTCGGCGCCTCGTCGTCGTCGGTAACCGTCACCACCACGTCCGCCGTCACCGATCCGTAGTCCCCGCCCGACGCCGTGTGCGCCAGCGTCACCTCGTCGTCGGCAGCGTCAGCGTCCTGCGCAGCCGTCACCGTCACCGTCTGCGCCTCCGACCACTTCGCCGCCGTGAACGTCAGTGATGTCGCGTCCGGACTCACGTCCGTGCCGCTGTGCCCGCTGATCCCCACCGTCACCGTCGCACTCGGCTCCGTCGCCAGCTCCACCGTGTAGCTCGCGCTCCCTCCCTCCGCCACCGTCAGCGCCGACGGCTTCACCACCAGCGCCGGCGGCGCACTGTCGTTGTCCGTAATCGTGATCGTCGCCGCCGTGATCGTCAGTGCCCCGGAGACGCCCGTGACCCCGACCGTCTCGTCCCCCTCGTCCACCGCGTCGTCCACCGGCGTCAGCGTGAAGCTGCCGCTCGCGCTCCCCGCTCCCCCCGCGATCGTGATGTCGAAGTTCGCGACCCCCGCGTAGTCCGCAGGCGATTCGGCCGTGCCGCCGCCCACGCTCACCGTCACCGTCTTCGTCTCCGTGTACCGCGTCGCTCCGTTCACCGCCGCCGTCACCGTCACCGTCTGCGCTCCGCCGTTCTCGGCCACCCGGTCCGGCGCCGCACTCAGCGTGATCCCCGTCGGCGCCTCGTCGTCGTCGGTAACCGTCACCACCACGTCCGCGGTCACCGTCCCGTAGCCGCCGCCACTCGCCGTGTGCGTCAGCGTCACCTCGTCGTCCCCGGCGTCAGCGTCCTCCGATACCGTTACCGTCACCGTCTGCGCCTCGTTCCACTTCGCCACCGTGAACGTCAGCGTCGTCGTGTCCACGCTCACGTCCGTGCCCGCGTGCCCGGCGATCCCCACTGTCACCGTCCCCGAAGGCTCGGTCGACAGCTCCACCGTGTAGCTCGCGCTCGCGCCCTCCGCCACCGTCAGCGCCGCCGGCGCCACCACCAACCCCACCGTGTCGTCGTCCTGCACCGTCACCACCACGTCCGCCGTCACCGATCCGTAGTCGCCGCCACTCGCCGTGTGCGCCAGCGTCACCTTGTCGTCCCCGGCGTCAGCGTCCTCCGCAGCCGTCACCGTCACCGTCTGCGCCTCGTTCCACTTCGCCGCCGTGAACGTCAGTGACGCCTTGTCCAGACTCACGTCACTGCTCGCATGCCCGCTGATCGCCACCGTCACCGTCCCCGTCGGCTCGGTCGACAGCTTCACCGTGTAGCTCGCGCTCCCGCCTTCCGCGACCGTCACCGCCGCAGGCGCCACCACCAGCCCCACCGTCTCGTCGTCGTCCACCGTCACCACCACGTCCGCCGTCACCGTCCCGTAGTCGCCGCCCGACGCCGTGTGCGCCAGCGTCACCTCGTCGTCCCCGGCGTCGTCGTCCTGCGCAGCCGTCACCGTCACCGTCTGCGCCTCCGACCACTTCGCCACAGTGAACTCCAGGCTCGTCGTGTCCGGACTCACGTCACTGCTCGCATGCCCGCTGATCGCCACCGTCACCGTCGCACTCGGCTCGGTCGACAGCTTCACCGTGTACGTCTGGCTCCCGCCCTCCGCGACCGTCACCGCCGCAGGCGCCACCACCAGTCCCACCGTGTCGTCGTCCTGCACCGTCACCACCACGTCCGCCGTCACCGATCCGTAGTCGCCGCCACTCGCCGCGTGCGCCAGCGTCACCTTGTCGTCCCCGGCGTCGTCGTCCTCCGACGCCGTCACCGTCACCGTCTGCGCCTCGGACCACTTCGCCGCCGTGAACGTCAGTGACGCCTTGTCCAGACTCACGTCCGTGGTCGCCTGCCCGCTGATCCCCACCGTCACCGTCGCACTCGGCTCGGTCGACAGCTTCACCGTGTAGCTCGCGCTCCCGCCCTCCGACACACTCACCGCCGCAGGGGCGATCACCAGACCCACCGTGTCGTCGTCCTGGACCGTCACCACCACGTCCGCCGTCACCGATCCGTAGTCACCGCCACTCGCCGTGTGCGCCAGCGTCACCTTGTCGTTCCCGGCGTCGTCGTCCTCCGCAGCCGTCACCGTCACCGTCTGCGCCTCCGACCACTTCGCCGCCGTGAACGTCAAAGTCTCCTTGTCCAGACTCACGTCACTGCCCGCCTGCCCGCTGATCCCCACCGTCACCGTCGCACTCGGCTCGGTCGACAGCTTCACCGTGTACGTCTGGCTCCCGCCCTCCGACACACTCACCGCCGCAGGGGCGATCACCAGACCTACCGTGTCGTCGTCCTGCACCGTCACCACCACGTCCGCCGTCACCGTCCCGTAGTCGCCGCCACTCGCCGTGTGCGCCAGCGTCACCTCGTCGTCCCCGGCGTCGTCGTCCTGCGCAGCCGTCACCGTCACCGTCTGCGCCTCCGACCACTTCGCCGCCGTGAACTCCAGGCTCGTCGTGTCCAGACTCACGTCACTGCTCGCATGCCCGCTGATCCCCACCGTCACCGTCGCACTCGGCTCGGTCGACAGCTCCACCGTGTACGTCTGGCTCCCGCCCTCCGACACACTCACCGCCGCAGGGGCGATCACCAGACCCACCGTGTCGTCGTCCTGCACCGTCACCACCACGTCCGCCGTCACCGTCCCGTAGTCGCCGCCACTCGCCGTGTGCGCCAGCGTCACCTCGTCGTTCCCGGCGTCAGCGTCCTCCGCAGCCGTCACCGTCACCGTCTGCGCCTCCGACCACTTCGCCGCCGTGAACGTCAGTGACGCCTTGTCCAGACTCACGTCCGTGGTCGCCTGCCCGCTGATCCCCACCGTCACCGTCGCACTCGGCTCGGTCGACAGCTTCACCGTGTAGCTCGCGCTCCCGCCCTCCGACACACTCACCGCCGCAGGGGCGATCACCAGACCTACCGTGTCGTCGTCCTGCACCGTCACCACCACGTCCGCCGTCACCGTCCCGTAGTCGCCGCCACTCGCCGTGTGCGCCAGCGTCACCTCGTCGTCCCCGGCGTCGTCGTCCTGCGCAGCCGTCACCGTCACCGTCTGCGCCTCCGACCACTTCGCCGCCGTGAACGTCAAAGTCTCCTTGTCCAGACTCACGTCACTGCCCGCCTGCCCGCTGATCCCCACCGTCACCGTCGCACTCGGCTCGGTCGACAGCTTCACCGTGTACGTCCGGCTCCCGCCCTCCGACACACTCACCGCCGCAGGCGCCACCACCAGACCCACCGTGTCGTCGTCCTGGACCGTCACCACCACGTCCGCCGTCACCGATCCGTAGTCACCGCCCGACGCCGTGTGCGCCAGCGTCACATCGTCGTTCCCGGCGTCGTCGTCCTGCGCAGCCGTCACCGTCACCGTCTGCGCCTCCGACCACTTCGCCGCCGTGAACTCCAATGACGCCTTGTCCAGACTCACGTCACTGCCCGCATGCCCGCTGATCGTCACCGTCACCGTCGCACTCGGCTCGGTCGACAGCTTCACCGTGTAGCTCGCGCTCCCGCCCTCCACGACCGTCACCGCCGCGGGCGCCACCACCAGTCCCACCGTCTCGTCGTCGTCCACCGTCACCACCACGTCCGCCGTCACCGTCCCGTAGTCGCCGCCACTCGCCGTGTGCGCCAGCGTCACCTCGTCGTCCCCGGCGTCGTCGTCCTGCGCAGCCGTCACCGTCACCGTCTGCGCCTCCGACCACTTCGCCGCCGTGAACGTCAAAGTCTCCTTGTCCAGACTCACGTCACTGCCCGCCTGCCCGCTGATCCCCACCGTCACCGTCGCACTCGGCTCGGTCGACAGCTTCACCGTGTACGTCCGGCTCCCGCCCTCCGACACACTCACCGCCGCAGGCGCCACCACCAGACCCACCGTGTCGTCGTCCTGGACCGTCACCACCACGTCCGCCGTCACCGTCCCGTAGTCGCCGCCCGACGCCGCGTGCGCCAGCGTCACCTCGTCGTCCCCGGCGTCGTCGTCCTCCGCAGCCGTCACCGTCACCGTCTGCGCCTCGCTCCACTTCGCCGCCGTGAACTCCAGTGACGCCTTGTCCAGACTCACGTCACTGCTCGCATGCCCGCTGATCGTTACCGTCACCGTCGCACTCGGCTCGGTCGACAGCTCCACCGTGTAGCTCGCGCTCCCGCCCTCCGACACACTCACCGCCGCAGGGGCGATCACCAGACCCACCGTGTCGTCGTCCTGGACCGTCACCACCACGTCCGCCGTCACCGTCCCGTAGTCGCCGCCTGAGGCCGTGTGCGCCAGCGTCACCTCGTCGTCCCCGGCGTCGTCGTCCTGCGCAGCCGTCACCGTCACCGTCTGCGCCTCCGACCACTTCGCCGCCGTGAACTCCAGGCTCGTCGTGTCCAGACTCACGTCACTGCTCGCATGCCCGCTGATCGTTACCGTCACCGTCGCACTCGGCTCGGTCGACAGCTTCACCGTGTAGCTCGCGCTCCCGCCCTCCGCGACCGTCACCGCCGCAGGCGCCACCACCAGCCCTACCGTGTCGTCGTCGTCCACCGTCACCACGACATCCTTGCTCACGTCCGCGTAGTCGCCGCCTGAGGCCGCGTGCGCCAGCGTCACCTCATCGTCCCCGGCGCCGTCGTCCTCCGCAGCCGTCACCGTCACCGTCTGCGCCTCCGACCACTTCGCCGCCGTGAACGTCAGTGACGCCTTGTCCAGACTCACGTCACTGCCCGCCTGCCCGCTGATCGTCACCGTCACCGTCGCACTCGGCTCGGTCGACAGCTCCACCGTGTAGCTCGCGCTCCCGCCCTCCGACACACTCACCGCCGCAGGGGCGATCACCAGACCCACCGTGTCGTCGTCCTGGACCGTCACCACCACGTCCGCCGTCACCGTCCCGTAGTCGCCGCCCGACGCCGCGTGCGCCAGCGTCACCTCGTCGTCCCCGGCGTCGTCGTCTTCAGCAGCCGTCACCGTCACCGTCTGCGCCTCGTTCCACTTCGCCGCCGTGAACTCCAGTGACGCCTTGTCCAGACTCACGTCACTGCTCGCATGCCCGCTGATCGCCACCGTCACCGTCGCACTCGGCTCGGTCGCCAGCTCCACCGTGTACGTCTGGCTCCCGCCCTCCGACACACTCACCGCCGCAGGCGCCACCACCAGCCCTACCGTGTCGTCGTCGTCCACCGTCACCACCACGTCCGCCGTCACCGATCCGTAGTCGCCGCCCGACGCCGTGTGCGCCAGCGTCACCTCGTCGTCCCCGGCGTCGTCGTCCTGCGCAGCCGTCACCGTCACCGTCTGCGCCTCCGACCACTTCGCCGCCGTGAACGTCAGTGACGCCTTGTCCAGACTCACGTCACTGCCCGCCTGCCCGCTGATCGCCACCGTCACCGTCGCACTCGGCTCGGTCGCCAGCTCCACCGTGTACGTCCGGCTCCCGCCCTCCGACACACTCACCGCCGCAGGGGCGATCACCAGACCCACCGTGTCGTCGTCCTGCACCGTCACCACCACGTCCGCCGTCACCGTCCCGTAGTCGCCGCCACTCGCCGTGTGCGCCAGCGTCACCTCGTCGTCCCCGGCGTCGTCGTCCTGCGCAGCCGTCACCGTCACCGTCTGCGCCTCCGACCACTTCGCCACAGTGAACTCCAGTGACGCCTTGTCCAGACTCACGTCACTGCCCGCCTGGCCGCTGATCGCCACCGTCACCGTCGCACTCGGCTCGGTCGCCAGCTCCACCGTGTACGTCCGGCTCCCGCCCTCCGACACACTCACCGCCGCAGGGGCGATCACCAGACCCACCGTGTCGTCGTCCTGGACCGTCACCACCACGTCCGCCGTCACCGTCCCGTAGTCGCCGCCACTCGCCGTGTGCGCCAGCGTCACCTCGTCGTCCCCGGCGTCGTCGTCCTGCGCAGCCGTCACCGTCACCGTCTGCGCCTCCGACCACTTCGCCACAGTGAACTCCAGGCTCGTCGTGTCCAGACTCACGTCACTGCTCGCATGCCCGCTGATCGCCACCGTCACCGTCGCACTCGGCTCGGTCGCCAGCTCCACCGTGTACGTCTGGCTCCCGCCCTCCGACACACTCACCGCCGCAGGGGCGATCACCAGACCCACCGTGTCGTCGTCCTGGACCGTCACCACCACGTCCGCCGTCACCGTCCCGTAGTCGCCGCCTGAGGCCGCGTGCGCCAGCGTCACCTTGTCGTCCCCGGCGTCGTCGTCCTGCGCAGCCGTCACCGTCACCGTCTGCGCCTCCGACCACTTCGCCGCCGTGAACGTCAGTGACGCCTTGTCCAGACTCACGTCACTGCCCGCCTGCCCGCTGATCGCCACCGTCACCGTCGCACTCGGCTCGGTCGCCAGCTCCACCGTGTACGTCCGGCTCCCGCCCTCCGACACACTCACCGCCGCAGGGGCGATCACCAGACCCACCGTGTCGTCGTCCTGCACCGTCACCACCACGTCCGCCGTCACCGTCCCGTAGTCGCCGCCACTCGCCGTGTGCGCCAGCGTCACCTCGTCGTCCCCGGCGTCGTCGTCCTCCGCAGCCGTCACCGTCACCGTCTGCGCCTCCGACCACTTCGCCGCCGTGAACTCCAGGCTCGTCGTGTCCAGACTCACGTCACTGCCCGCCTGCCCGCTGATCGCCACCGTCACCGTCGCACTCGGCTCGGTCGCCAGCTCCACCGTGTACGTCTGGCTCCCGCCCTCCGACACACTCACCGCCGCAGGGGCGATCACCAGACCCACCGTGTCGTCGTCCTGCACCGTCACCACCACGTCCGCCGTCACCGTCCCGTAGTCGCCGCCACTCGCCGTGTGCGCCAGCGTCACCTCGTCGTCCCCGGCGTCGTCGTCCTCCGCAGCCGTCACCGTCACCGTCTGCGCTTCGTTCCACTTCGCCACAGTGAACGTCAAAGTCTCCTTGTCCACGCTCACGTCCGTGTCCGCCTGCCCGCTGATCGTCACCGTCACCTCGGCCGTCGGCTCCGTGGCCAGCTTCACCGTGTACGTCCCCTGGTGCTCGGCGATGTTCTGCGTCGTCGGGTCGTCCGCCTCCGCGACCGTCACTGCCGCAGGCGCCACCACCAACCCCACCGTGTCGTCGTCGGTGACGGTCACCTCCACGTCGTCGATGTCGATCTCGTCGTAGCGGTCGTCGTCCGAGGCCGCCGCGTGGGTGATGGTCAGCGTGTGCGAGGCGTCCTGGTCGATGGCGTCGTCGACGCCGATCACCGTGACCGTCTGCGCCCGGTTCCAGTCCGAGACGGTGAAGGTCAGGGTCTCGGCCGTCGTGCCTGCCGTCGGCAGGTCCGGGCCGTCCACGAGCAGGCCCTCGGCGGCGGTGACGGTGATGGTCACGTCGTTGCGCGGGATGGCGGTCAGCACCAGCGTGTAGGCGTCGCGGTTGCCGGCCCCGGCGGCCTCGGTCACCTCGGTGCCGCCGCTGGTCTCGGCGACCGTGACGGCCGCGGTCCAGGCGGCGGTGGCCGAGACGGCTGCGGTCGGGCCGGTGTTGCCGCCGTTGTCGGTGGCGGCGTTGGCCCGCACTTCGACGGTCACGTCGGCGCCGTCGTTCGGCGTGACCTGGAGTGTGTACACGCTCGCGCCGGTGCTCCCGAACGTTCCCTTCGCGCCGCCGGTGACGGTCACGTCGGCGGTCTCGAATCCGCTCACGTCCTCGGAGAAGGTGAAGGTGGCGGTGAACCGGTCGCGCGAGTCGATGCTGTCGGGCACGCCGGAGATCGTGACGGTGGGGGGGTCGCCGTCGTCGGCGAGCGTGATCTCCCCCTCGCCGGTGCGGCTGCCGGTGGTGGCGCCGCCCAGGCCCGAGGCCGCGAGGATGGGAGGACTGCCGGTCGAGGCCGTCGGGATCGAGACCGTCACCGTGGCGTCGGTCGTGTCGTCGTCGGCGCTGGCCGTGAGCAGCACGGCCGCCGTGGTGGCGGTGGCGCCCGTGGCCGGCCCCGTGAAGGTCACCGTGGTTCCTGTGAGCGTCACGCCGGCCGGCGCCGGCGTCGCCAGCGCCAGCGTGAAGTCGTCGCCCACCGTCCCGCCGTCGAAGGCCAGCGGGATCCCCAGCGACTCGCCGGACACCAGCCCCCGGTTCAGCGTCAGCGTGATACGCGCGGTGTTGGTGGCGCTGCCCTCGGTGGCGATGGCGTCCGGCACGGCCAGCGTGACGGTGGTGGCGTCGTCGTCGGTGATCGTGCCGGTGGCGGTGCTCCGGACGAGCACGCCGCCCGCGCTGGGGGCGCTGAGCGCGACGCGGAAGGTCTCCTCCGGCTCGTCGTTGGTGTCCTCGCGGGTGGCCACGGTGATGGTCTTGGCGGTGTCGCCGGCGGCGAAGCTGAGCGCGGTGGCGGTGGCTTGGCGGGTGTAGTCGGCCTGCGGGCCGCTGGCGGTGGCCTTGTTCGCGCCGGCAGTGTCGTCGGCGGTGTTCCACCGGACCGAGGACGCGACGCTGGTCAGCCCCGAGCGGGTGACGGTGAAGGAGAGGCTGTCGCCCTCGGCGGCGCGGGCGTCGGCGACGGAGTAGCCGGTGTTGCCGTCGGTGATCGTGCCGATGGCGAAGGAGTCGCCGAGCAGCGCGCCCGTTGGGGTCGCGAGGTTCACGCGGAAGGTCTCGTCGCCATCGAGCAGCGCGTCGGCAAGGCTGGTCACGGTGATCGTGGCGGCGGCGGCGTTGGGGGCGAAGGTGACCGTGCGGGCCGTGAGCACGGCGGTGTAGTCGGTGCCCGCGGTGGCCTGGCGTGCGCCCTGCGTCGTGTCGTCGCCGGTGGTCCAGGCCACGGTGGAGGTGGCCATGAGGTCGCCGGCGCGGGTGAGCGGGAAGCTCAGGTCCCCGCCCTCGCGGGCCGTCGCGCCGGCGATGGAGATGCTGATGAGCGTTTTCGCGTTGCCCGTGATCGTGCCGGTGCCCGTGCCGTCGTCGATGGTGGCGACGCCGGTGGCGCCGCTGAGCGTGACGGAGAAGGTCTCGTCGAGCTCGTTGCGCATGTCGGAGTTGATGGAGACGCGGAACGGGGCGGTGGTGGTCCCGGGAGTGAAGGTCAGCACTTCGGTCTTGTGGGTGTAGTCGGCCGCGGAGGCGGTGTCGCCGGTCTCGATGGACGTGGTGGCGGTGACGGTGACGGCGGCGGCGCTCGGCGTGGACAGGGAGATGGTGAACGCGGCCGTGCCGCCCTCGGCGGCGGTGACGTCGTCGATCGACAGCTCGGCCATGTCGTCGTCGGCGATCGTCACGGACGTTTGGGTGAAGGTCACCCCGGCGAGCTCGCCCTCGATGGAGATCGCCTCGTCGCCCTCGGCCACGCCGTCGTCGGTGGGGGTGATCGGGAAATCCACGGACGCGCTACGGTCCCCGGCGGGGATCGTGATCGTCTTGTCGGCGACGTTGCCGTAGTCGGTGCCCTCGGCGGCGCTGTCGCCGCTGTTGCCGACCTTGACCGTGACGGCCTTGGCCTCGCTGAAGCGCGTGGGGCCGTTGATGGTGGCGGTCACCCGCACCGTCTTCGCCCCGCCGTCCTCGGCGAGGCTGGACTGGATCGCCTGCGTGTCGGTGTCGGCGTCCACCGTGAGCGTGATGGCGTCCGGCGCGGCGTCGTCGTCGGTCAGCGTGACGACCGTCCCGGTCACCGTCACGCCGGTCAGCTCGCCGTCGATGGAGATGGTCTCGTCCGGCTCGTCGAGCACGTCCTGCCTCGGCGTCAGCGTGAAGTCCGCGGTCGCGCTCGCCATGCCCGCCGGGATCGTGAGGGTCTGGTCGGCGACGGTCTCGTAGTCGGTGCCCTCGGCGGCGGTGTCGCCGCTCTTGCCGACGACGATCTTCACGTCGGTGTTCGCGCCGAAGCGGGTGGCGCTGGTGATGGTGGCGGTCACTCGCACCGTCTTCGCCCCGCCGTCCTCGGCGAGGCTGGTCTGGACCGCCTGGGTGCCGGTGTCGGCGTCCACCGTGAGCGTGATGGCGTCCGGCGCGTCGTCGTCGTCGGTGACGGTGACCTCCACGTCGTCAATGTCGATCTCGTCGTAGCGGTCGTCGTCGGAGGCCGCCGCGTGGGTGATGGTCAGCGTGTGCGAGGCGCCCTGGTCGATGGCGTCGTCGACGCCGAACACCGTGACCGTCTGCGACGAGTTCCAGTTCGAGGCGGTGAAGGTCAGGGTCTCGGCCGTCTTGCCCGCCGTGGGCGTGTCCGGGCCGTCCACGAGCAGGCCCTCGGCGGGGGTGACGGTGATGGTCACGTCGTTGCGCGGGATGGCGGTCAGCACCAGCGTGTAGGTGTCGCGGTTGCCGGCCCCGGCGGCCTCGGTCACCTCGGTGCCGCCGCTGGTCTCGGCCACGGTGACGTCGGCGGTCCAGGCGGCGGTGGCCGAGACGACTGCGGTCGGGCCGGTGTTGCCGGCTTCGTCGGTGGCGGCGTTGGCCCGCACTTCGACGGTCACGTCGGCGCCGTCGTTCGGCGTGACCTGGAGCGTGTAGACGGTTCCGCTGGTGCTCGCGAAGGTCCCCTTGACGCCGCCGGTGACGGTCACGTCGGCGGTCTCGAATCCGCTCACGTCCTCGGAGAAGGTGAAGGTGGCGTCGAGCCGCGCCGTGGAGTCGATCGCCGCCGGCAGGCCGCCGATCTCGACGGTGGGTGGGGTGGCGTCCCAGACCACCGTGGCGCTGACCGCCGCGGCCGGGCCGTCGTTGTTGGCGCCGTCGGTGGCCGAGTCGGCCTTTACGGTGACCTTCACGTTCGCGGAGCCGGCGGGGGTGACGACCAGGGTGTAGACCGTGTGGCTGACGGCGGTGAAGTCGCCCTTGGCCCCGCCGGCGACGTCGACGTCGCCGGCCTCGAATCCCGTGACGTCCTCGGAAAAGGTGAACTTCGCAGTGAACGCGGCGCGCGAGTTGATCTTCGCGGGCACGTCGGCGATGGCGACGGTGGGGGGGTCGCCGTCGTCGGCGAGCGTGATCTCCCCGTCGCCGGTGCGGCTGCCGGTGGCGCCCCCGCCCAGGCCCGAGGCCGCGAGGATGGGAGGACTGCCGGTCGAGGCCGCCGGGATCGAGACCGTCACCGTGGCGTCGGTGGAGTCGTCGTCGGCGCTGGCCGTGACGGTCAGCGCCGCCGCGGCGGCAGTGGCGCCCGTGGCCGGCCCCGTGAAGGTCACCGTGGTTCCCGTGAGCGTCACGCCCGCCGGCGCCGGGGTCGCCAGCGCCAGCGTGAAGTCCGTGCCCGCCGTCCCGCCGTCGAAGGCCAGCGGGATCCCGAGCGACTCGCCGGACACCAGCCCCCGGTTCAGCGTCAGCGTGATGCGCGCGGTGTCGGTCGCGCTGCCCTCGGTGGCGGTGGCGTCCGGCACGGCCAGCGTCACGGCGGTGGCGTCGTCGTCGGCGATCGTGCCGATGGCCGTGCCCCGGAGCAGCGCGCCGCCGGCGCTGGGGTTCCCGAGCGCGACGCGGAAGGTCTCGTCGGGCTCGTCGCGGGTGTCCTCCGTGGTGGCGACGGTGATGGTCTTGGCGGTGTCGTTGGCGGCGAAGGCGAGCGCAGTGGCGGTGGCCTGGCGGGTGTAGTCGGCCTGCGGGCCGCTGGCGGTGGCCTTGTTCGCGCCGGCAGTGTCGTCGGCGGTGTTCCACCGGACCGTGGACGCACCGCTGGTCAGCCCCGAGCGGGTGACGGTGAAGGAGAGGCTGTCGCCCTCCTCGGCGGAGGCGTCGGCGATGGCGTAGCCGGTGGTGCCCTCGGTGATCGTGCCGGTGGCGAATGCGTTGGCGAGCAGGGCGTTGGTCGGGCCGGCGAGGTTCACGCGGAAGGTCTCGTCGCCCTCGACGAGCGCGTCGGCGAGGCTGGTCACGGTGATCGTGACGGTGGCGGCGTTGGCGGCGAAGGTGACCGTGCGGGCCGTGAGCACGGCGGTGTAGTCGGTGCCCGCGGTGGCCTTCTTCGCGCCGCTGCTCGGATCGTCGCCGGTGGTCCAGGTGACCGTCGACACGCCGGTGGCGTCGCCGGTGCGCGTCAGCGTGAAACTGAGATTCCCGCCCTCCCGGGCGGTGGCGCCGGCGATGCCGATGAGGGTGTTCGCGTCGCCGGTGATGGTGCCGGTGGCGGTGGCGCCGGCGATGGTGGCGCCGGTGGGGTTGGAGAGCGTGACGGTGAAGGTCTCGTCAAGCTCGTTGATCTCGTCGTCGACGAGGGCGACGCTGAACGGGGCGGTGGTCGTCCCGGGGGCGAAGGTCAGCACCACGGTCTTGTGGGTGTAGTCGGCCGCCGAGGCGGTGTCGCCGGTCTCGATGGACGTGGTGGCGGTGACCTCGACCTCGGAGGCGCTCGGCGTGGACAGCGAGACGGTGAACGCGGCGGAGGCGCCCTCCGCGGCGGAGGCGTCGGCGATCGACAGCTCGGCCATGTCGTCGTCGGTGATCGTCACGGACGTTGGGGTGAAGGTCACGCCGGTCAGTTCCCCCTCGATGGAGATCGTCTCGTCGCCCTCGTCCACGTTGTCGTCGGTGGGGGTGATCGGGAAATCCACGGACGCGCTTCGGGCGCCGGCGGGAATCGTGATCGTCCGGTCGGCGACGTTGCCGTAGTCGGTGCCCTCGGCGGCGGTGTCGCCGAGGGCACCGACGACGATCTTCACGTCGGTGTTCGCGTCGAAGCGGGTGGCGCTGCTGATCGTGGCGGTCACTCGCACCGTCTTCGCCCCGCCGTCCTCGGCGAGGCTGGACTGGACCGCGTTCGTGCCGGTGTCGGCGTCCACCGTGAGCGTGATGGCGTCCGGCGCGTCGTCGTCGTCGGTGACGGTGACCTCCACGGTGAAGTCCTCGTCCTCCCCGTAGTCGCCGCCGCTCACGTCGTGCGTCAGCGTCGCGGCGCGCTCGTCGCCGGCGTTGTCGATGTTGTCGTCGACGGCGGTGGCGGTGACCGTCTGCGCCCGGTTCCAGTCCGAGAGGCTGAACTCCAGCTCGGTGGTGTCCAGCGTCACCGGCGAGCCCAGGGGGTTGGTGATGGTGACGGTCACCTCGTCTGTCGGCTCGCTCGTGAGCTTCACGGCGTAGGCCGCCTTGTGCTCCTCGTCGTTCTGCGTGACGGGGTCGTCGGTCTCCTGCAGCGTCAGGTTCGCCGGGGCGACGCTCACGCCGCGCGCGTCGTCGTCGGTGACGGTGACCTCCACGTCCGCCGTCACCGTCCCGTAGTCGCCGCCACTCGCCGTGTGCGCCAGCGTCACCTCGTCGTCCCCGGCGTCGTCGTCCTCCGCGGCCGTCACCGTCACCGTCTGCGCCTCGTTCCACTTCGCCGCCGTGAACGTCAGTGACTCCTTGTCCAGACTCACGTCACTGCTCGCGTGACCGCTGATCGTTACCGTCACCTCGGCCGACGGCTCCGTGGCCAGCGCCACCGTGTACGTCTCCTGGTGCTCCTTCGCCGACGGCGTATCCGGGTCGTCCGCCTCCGACACGCTCACCGCAGCAGGCGCCACCACCAGTCCGGGTTCGTCGTCGTCCTGGACGGTCACCACGACGTCCTCGCTCACGTCCGTGTAGTCACCGCCCGAGGCCGTGTGCGCCAGCGTCACCTCGTCGTCCGCAGCGTCGTCGTCCTCCGCGGCCGTCACCGTCACCGTCTGCGCCTCGTTCCACTTCGCCGCCGTGAACGTCAGTGACTCCTTGTCCAGACTCACGTCGCTGCTCGCGTGACCGCTGATCGTTACCGTCACCTCGGCCGACGGCTCCGTGGCCAGCGCCACCGTGTACGTCTCCTGGTGCTCCTTCGCCGACGGCGTATCCGGGTCGTCCGCCTCCGACACGCTCACCACAGCAGGCGCCACCACCAGTCCCACCGTGTCGTCGTCCTGGACGGTCACCACGACGTCCTCGCTCACGTCCGTGTAGTCACCGCCCGAGGCCGTGTGCGCCAGCGTCACCTCGTCGTCCGCAGCGTCGTCGTCCTCCGCGGCCGTCACCGTCACCGTCTGCGCCTCATTCCACTTCGCCGCCGTGAACGTCAGTGACTCCTTGTCCAGACTCACGTCACTGCTCGCGTGACCGCTGATCGTTACCGTCACCTCCGCC
This sequence comes from Spirochaetia bacterium, assembly GCA_965208175.1. Classification (GTDB taxonomy): domain Bacteria; phylum Spirochaetota; class Spirochaetia; order SZUA-6; family Bin103; genus CATQHW01. Next base: position 2,431,881 of record CBDBOG010000004.1, read on the forward strand.
GACGGCTCCGTGGCCAGCGCCACCGTGTACGTCTCCTGGTGCTCCTTCGCCGACGGCGTATCCGGGTCGTCCGCCTCCGACACGCTCACCGCAGCAGGCGCCACCACCAGCCCCACCGTGTCGTCGTCCTGCACCGTCACCACGACGTCCTCGCTCACGTCCGCGTAGTCACCGCCCGAGGCCGTGTGCGCCAGCGTCACCTCGTCGTCCGCAGCGTCGTCGTCCTCCGCGGCCGTCACCGTCACCGTCTGCGCCTCGTTCCACTTCGCCGCCGTGAACGTCAGCGTTTCCTTGTCCAGACTCACGTCCGTGGACGCCTGGCCCGCGATCCCCACCGTCACCGTCGCTGACGGCTCCGTCGCCAGCTTCACCGTGTAGGTGTTGCTGACCCCTTCTGCAACCGCCAGAGACGGTGGTGAAACCAGCAGGCCTCGACTCGTCGCGTCGTCGTCGGTCACCACCACCGCGACGCTCGCTGTCACCGACCCGTAGTCACCACCCGACGCCGTGTGCGTCAGCGTCACCTCGTCGTCGACAGCGTCGTCGTCCTCCGCGGCCGTCACCGTCACCGTCTGCGCTTCGTTCCACTTCGCCACCGTGAACGTCAGCGTCTCCTTGTCCAGACTCACGTCCGTGGACGCCTGGCCCGCGATCCCCACCGTCACCGTCGCTGACGGCTCCGTCGCCAGCTTCACCGTGTAGGTGTTGCTGACCGTCGGGTAGAGCGCTGGCGCGCGCACCCGTAGGTGGAGGGTTTCCAGCCCCGCCCTTTCGGTCAGCGAGGTGGGTTCACAGTTCCACCATAGGCCACGTTTCCAGCGCCCCCCCTGAGATTCCGGACATCGGGTTTTCCCACGGTCCGGCTCGAAGCTCAGGTGCCCGTAAGCTCACGGCGGCCCTTCCCGATCGATAACATCCACGCTCAGCCTGACCCCCGGCTACGCGGGCGCTGCCCTCGGTTTGACCGTCGCTTCGAGACACCGGCTACCATGTCACCGTTCCCCCGGCTCCGGTCCGGGCGATGCACTGCCGACGCTCCTCCTGAACCCTGAGGCCCTCGCTCCGGCCGCGTTCTGTTGTCGCGGCCATCTTCGCTTGCCGGCCTCATCCGCCAGTCTGCTGCTCTCCGTTCCACTTCCCGCCGTCCGACGGTTATAGGTCCGGTCTGTGGCATTCTAGGATCATCCTGCCTGAGCCGCACACCTTCCGGGCTTTCTCTGCTGAACTGTTCAGAATTGCCGCCTTCAACTTCCGCCGGGAGCCTGATGCGTGCACGTCCCAGTTCCTTCCGCACCAGCACTGGCCATCGCGCAAAAAGGGGAAACGCTTGGCACTCCGAGTATCCAGCAACCAACTTCTCGCTGGAGCGGCATCTCGACGATTAGTCCGTTCGCTCTCGCTACGGCCCTTCTGATTGTTAGCCTCCTAGGTTGGTCAGGGGTCTTCAGCCCCTCTTGAGTACGTTTACGTCCGGGCTTTCAGCCGCCCGGGTCGCCCCGGCCGGCTGCCGGATATGACTACGGCGCCACACTGGGATTTGCGCCGGCGGGACTTTCACCCGCAAGTTCGGCAGATAGCCTCGCTGCACCCTTCTGCAACCGCCAGAGACGGTGGTGAAACCAGCAGGCCTCGACCCGTCGCGTCGTCGTCGATCACCACCACTTGCACATTCGCGCTCGCCGCATCGAAGCCACCGCCAGAGGCCGTATGTAGCAGCGACGTCACGTCGTTCACGGCGTCATCGTCCTCGCCCGCCGAGACCGTCACCGTCTGCGCCTTGCTCCAGTTCGTGGTCGTAAACGTCAGAGACGCCGAGGCGGGGGCGAGCGTCAGGTCCGTGCCCGGAGGCAAGCGGAAATCAACCTTCACCGAGCCGGTCGGCGGCTCCGAAAGCTCTACCGTGTAGCGCGCGTCAGCGCCCTCGGCTACCCTCAGCGACGAGGGTGACAGCAACAGGTGCGGCACGGGGTCGTGGCTGAAGTATACATTGGTCAAACCGAGAATAAGCGATAAGGCGGCAGGGTCGCGACAAGAATAATCAGAACTCGTAATCTGCCGAGATTTCGATGACGTTTACCGCGTGGCGAGCATTCTGGAAGCACCCCGGGAGCCGCCCGTTGCCGGTGAGCACCGGCCGATCATGCTCATCGGCAGTCTCAGGCAGACGCGGCGCTTTCTGCCAAGTCCTCAGGACATACTACTCCTGCAGACTGCGATTGCAGACCGCCAGCCGCTCCCTACAGAGCGGCGACGCGCGCCAGCGCCGTGCCGAACCGCTGATAGTATTCGCCCGGTGGCAACCTCAGCACGAGAGTGTCCCGTCCCGTCTTTGACACCACGGCCGCCTGGGAGATCCACAGGTATAGAAAGCGCTTGCAGCGCATCACCGCCCCGTCGCCAAGACGCAACAGGTTCAGCATCCACGTCTTGAGATTCCAGGCCAAGGCGGCGATCAGAAAGTAGGCTTGGTTGGCCGCGAGCACTCCGGTCGGCACGTGCGACAGCCCCAGCCCATGCTTGAAGTCCTTGATCAGGTTCTCCTGGTTGCCGCGCCCCTGCGCGGTCCGCAGCACTGCCGTGTCGCTGTCCTTCGAGTTGGTCACCACGATGTAGTAGGAGTACCGGCGTAGCCCATCGGCCAAGTACAGCTGTCGGTCGTCCTTGTCCAGGATCGGCGTGCGCTTGATGACGAACCGATACGCCTTCTTCCAGCTCGCAGGTCGAAACGTGATCGAGGCCACCTGCGGCTTGCCCTTGAACCAGGTGTCGGGCTTGCGCTCGACGGTGATCTTGCGCTTGTGGTTCTCCTGCCGCTTGCGCTTCTTGCCGGTGCGGCCACCTTTGTTCATCTGCTTGGGCTCGAAGGACTTCCAGGCGTCCTCGGCAACCGCATGCACCGCCTTCAGCAGATTCCTGTACTGCTTGGCCACGATGAAGAACTCCACTTCCCGCTCCGCGCAGATCTTGACGATCTCCTGGTCGTAGAATCCGGAGTCGGCGCGCAGGCGCACCTGCCGAAAGTGCTCGCTGACCCGTTCGATCGTGGCCGGCAGCGCCCCGGTGGTGCCCGCGCTCGTGTAGGTGTTGCCCTCCCGCAGATCCTGGTACAGCACGTCGCCGGTCTCCGCCAACGTCGCGTACAACACGTTGTAGCACCACGTCCTGTCATGGGCGAAGTCCGCCCCTTCCTTCTGCTCGCCATAGACCTCGTGGTTCGAGGAGTCCCAGTCCAGCGTCGCCACCTTGCGCCGCTTGCGGGGCAGCAGCGCGAAGGCGCGTTGCTGGGCGGTCTCGATGACCTCCCGCAACCTGTGCAGTGGCCGCTGCTCCCGGTCGTTCTTCTTGGGCTTGAAGCGCGCCAGGAAGTCGCCGACGGTCGTCGCATGCGGTGCCTGCTCGGTGCCCAGCACGCGTAGCAGCGCCGGATCGTCGCCCAGGCGGTTGACGTCGTTGAGCGTCTCGCCGCCGCTCAGCAGGTTGTAGACCAGCGTGAGGATGTGATCGGACTCCGCGTACGGCTTGTGGCGCCTCAGCAGCCGCAGGCCGGCGTTGATCGCCTGCGCGATCCCGAGTCGCTCGATGAGCTGGCGAATAATCACCAGCCCCGCGCCGTTCAGCAGCGGAGCGCCGCGATGTTCCTGGACGACCACGCGCGGATTGGCGAAGTGGCCTTGACGCCCAGCGCTGTTATGGTAGCCTTGTTGCTGCATCTGATTGCATCCTCCTTCGGGCTGTCGTGGGGTTGTTTACTTGCTTCCCATTACAGCACTTAGGAGGATTTCTTTCAACCCATCAGGCTCTATCGCTTATTCTCGGGTCAAATAATAACCTTGTCCACTATCGTATTCGCCCCCGGAACTCCTGTATTCTATACCACTAATGTGTGAGTGGGGCGCAAAGCCGGGGGGCAAATCTTCTAATATATAGTCAGCGTCTAAGCTAGTTCCTGTCCGGGAATTGCCGATTTGGACCGATGAGGGCGGCAGAGGGTCCTTGGCGGCATGTACAGAGCAGGTGACGGGTCAGTAATCGGTCGGAGGCAGCTCGGAAATGACGGGATATGGGACGCTATTCATGGTTCACATGAGGCAAAACATACGCTCTTATCAGCGATATATGCATTCCTATCCGGCAGTTCGATCCGCGGCGTGGTGAATTGTGAGACGAAAAACCGCCGTGGCGGCTGCTCAGGCAGGCAACAGCCGAGCCAGCCGTATCAGGTTGTGCGCGAACACCGCCGCGTGCACGTACGCGTGAAAACGTTCCCGCCCATGCCAGTTGCAGCGGTCCAACCCAAAACACCGCTTCAGGTACGAGATGCACGCTTCCGCACCAGCCCGAAAGCGCTTGAGTTGACCGTAGATCCACGACGACGGCGTCATGTCGGCCGGCTCCAGACCACTCTTCTTGTGGAACACCACGTGCTCCACCCCCAACTCCTTGGCGTCGCTCAGATTCTGCTTCGAGGCATAGCCTCCATCGAACGCTGCGCGCTGCGGCGGTTCGCCGAACGCTTGCACATGCCGCCTCAGCATCGGCAGGCAGCGCGTGCTATCGGCAGGGTTGCCTGCTTCGACCACCACATCCAGCACCAGCCCGCTGCGCCCGGTGCTCAGGTTGATCTTGTGCCCGTACTGCGTGGCGCGCCCGCCCTTGACGATGATGTCGGTGTGCGGCTCGAACAGGCTCACCACCTTCTCGGCGGCCGGCACCTTCTGGCCGTCGAACACCCGCCGCCTGGTCTGGTCCACCACGCGCTCGATCAACCCCACATAGGCGTCCACTTCCGCACACCAACTCTCGGCCCACGGGTCAGTTACGGTACTCACGCGAGTCCGCGCCGCCGCCGCGTAGCCCAGCGACAGCGCCACCAACGCCAGCAGCCGCCGATAGCCGCGCCGCCGCCGCTTCGGCTCGCGCGCCGAGCCGATCTGCCGCTCACGCCGCTTGGCGGCACGGCAGTGATCGCTGAACTGAAGCTCCGGCAGCAGCCCCTGCGCTTGGCGCAGCAGTCGCGTCAGCACCCGCACCCCGTCGTACAGCAGGCGGCTGTCCGACGGTGCCAGGATGTCGGTGGCGGTCGTCGTGGAGTCGATGCGCACCTGCGTCCCGGTTTCGATGCCCCGCTCCTTGGCCTTCTGCAACAGCACGGCGTCCAGCCGTTCCCAGGTCTTGGCGTCGATCATGCTGATGGCGCTGTGCAGCGCCGACTTCTTCGGCACACGCCACGGATCGACGCGCGCAAAGCGCTGCATGCTGCGCGAATCGTGCAGCGCGAACTCCAACTCCCGGTACGAGTAGTCCATCAGACGCGCGATCACCGCGCAGCGCAGGATGGTCTCGCAGGTCAGCCCGATACGACCACACGTGGCCGAGCCGCCGACGCAGAGGCCGACCATATCGAGCAGTTCCGGATGTTGATCGAGCAACAGGGACGCCAGTTCCAGCTCGTCGGCGACGGTATGGTCAATCTGCGGCGCCTGGAATACACTTGGTTGTTCGCTGCGTGTCGTGCGCATCGGGCTCTCCGGGGTGTTTCGGTTGTTTCGTGGTTTGGTCACCAGTGATGATAACCGAAACACCCTTTTCTTCAACCCTCCAAAACCTTCAATCCACGCCTGCTCAACAACTTGTGAGCTTACGGACAGGAACTAAGCTAAACCTTACCGTCTGCCACAAATTCCAGTCCTTGGGCGTGAATATGAGGCGCGTCTTGTCCTTCGTCAAGCCTTCCAACCGGTTCCCGACCGAGTTCTTAAACGTCACCGGCACCGTCACCGTAGCCGTCGGTCGCTTCGTTAGCCTCACCCGCTGCACGGCGCTATTCCCTGCGCTTACCTCAAGAATAGTTGGCGATACGATGAGCCCTACATGCGAGGCGGACCGTGCGTATATGAATAACTCGGCCGGGGCGTAGCTGCCCGTCGGCGAAGCCGTTATATTCAGTCTATCCAATTGTCCATACGAGATCACGGACACCGTCACCACCTGAAAGATGTTCCAGTCTGAGGTCGTGAACGTTAGCGATGTCTTGTCCAGCGTCACCGCACCCCCGGTACCCTCGTGGCCCGTGATCGTCAGCGTCACCGTCGCCGTCGGCATGCTCGGAAGCCTCACTGCGAAAGACTCCGCTTCGCCTTCGAGCACGTTTAGCGTGCCGCGCGGCACAATCTTCAACTGTTGCTGCGCTACGGCGGCGATTCCTGCAGTAAACAGCCAAAGAGTGGCGGCAAGCGCAAGGACGGTTCGGTACGAGAACCGGTCGAACCGTTTACCCTGACGCCGGTCGCGACACCGGGGATGCGGACCGTTTCGGGTCCTTCGAAGAGACCTTCGTCCACCCGGACGAAGTATCAAATTTGCCATGCCCACCGTCTGTCCGGCTGCGACGGTGATGTCCCGGGAGTTGCACCACGGTGTAGTCCGTTGTCTTGGCGCTGCCACCGCAGGGACAGGTCGATCACGGTCGCGGCGCCACGCGCCGCGGAGATGGTGGTGTTGCCCTCACCCTCCGGAGAACCCGGAGTCGGAGGAACGGAGAGGGTCGCCGAAGGAGGCCCGGGTTGGGGGGGGGGGGGGGGGGGGGTGAGCGCTACACGGTACGCTCCGAACGGCCAGATCCCTTCACATCCATCACTGCAGTGGACCATTTTCTGCAACCCTACCGTTCACACAGCGAGTTGTATCTCATAAACCCCTTGCCTATGGCCTGTCAACCCCCTTTCGGCACAGCTTTCTCGCTCGGGCTGGTGCTGGACAGCGACTCGTTGCAGAGCACGATGCTCTGCTCGGAGGCGTCGCCGAAGATCGCGCCCAGACGCCGCGCCTCCTCCGCCAGCCTGCCACCCTCGATGCCGTTGCCCTCTTCCGCCGGGAAGTGGGTGATCACCCGGTCGGCAGGACTGATCACCGCCTCTCGGGCGGCCACGTGCAGCCCGGCCTGCGCCAGCACGTGCATGACGCCCACGGCGCGCACGTACGTGGTTTTCCCGCCCTGGTTCGGCCCGGTCAGGATGGCGATGCGCCCTCGCTCGTCCGCGTCCAGGTCATTGCGGACCACGGTGCGCGCAGGCTCGTCCTGAGCGCCGTTCAGCGCCAGGGCGACGTCGTACAGCTCGCGCGCCTGCGACCGCCGCTCGCCGGCCGGCGCCAGCTCCGGCATGCAGGTCGGCATGCCGCGCTCCCGCAGCGCCAGCACCAGCCGCGCGCCGCCCAGGTAGAAGCGGATCTCCTGCTCCAGCGGCAGCACGTCCCGCACCTGGAGCTGCACGAACTGCCCCAGCGCCTTGGCCAGCGGACGCGCCACCGCCCCGATGACCCGGTCCAGCTCGCCGAGCAGCGGCGCCATCGCCGACGTGCGGTGCACCTTGGTCAGCGGCCTGAACGGGTTGGAGACGCCGAACAGGCGCGTGAGCAGGGGCGTGTCCTCGAACTTGCGGTCGTGGACGCGCAGCAGCGTCGCCTCCGACGGGCGGAGCTGCGAGTCCAGGTTGATGCCGATGGTGATGCTCGCGCGCCGTTTCAGTCCGCCCCGCAGCGCCGGCAGCTCGGCCTCCAGGCGCTGGTACACCTCGTCCTGCTTCCGATCGTCCTGCGCCACGCCCCGGCCGTGGTGGTAGGCATCCCCGAGCTGCCACTGGGCGTCGGCGTCGCCACGTTCGACGGCGGCAAGCAGGTCGTCCACCTGCGGCGCATCCTGTGCGCCGGCGACACCAACCAGGATCGCGGCGAGCGCTACGGCCACGACAAGGCGTGGCGTACGAAGGTCAGCCATCGTGGATCGCGCACAGGTGCCGGTGGTCCGCACCAACGACGGACGCGGACGAGATGCGCACGTCAAAGGTCACGAGACGCCCTCCTCTGGAGACGGCCAACGCCAGCAGGTACAGGTCGGTAATCTGCTTCGACGTTATCGCCTGCTCCGGCTTCAGCACGGAAGGGCGGATCAGGCTCACGGAATCGGGCCAGAACTGATGATGCCGGGCCATGTGCTCCTTCAACCACATCCGCGCAGCGTCATGATGGACGTGATCGGCGTCCAGCAGCGCGATCAGCACGTTGACATCCAGCAACGCGCGCATCAGTCACCTGTCTGCTCGCGCAACCGGTCGATGAGTTCATTGGTCACCACGCCGCCCCGTGACGGGAACGGCTGGAACCCGAACTCCGCCGCGCCTTCGTCGGCCCGTTCGTCGTGGTTGGCCACGGACATGCCGAGCCGCGCGAAGTCGGACACCACCGAACCCGCCGAGCGGCGTTCCCGTTTGGCGATCTCCTTGGCGGCCATCAGCAGATCTTCGTCGATGTCGAGCGTCGTTCGCATTGGCCGGCATCCTGCCGCATCAATCATCATGCATCAAGATGCGATCGGCAGGAATCCGGCGGGACGGCAGTAACGTGTCATCGGATCGTTGCAGGGTATCCCACGGCACGTCTCCCGCCGTACGATAGCCCCATGATGCGGGTGGCGGTCTGGGGCAACGACCTTTCCGACGGGTATCTCCGTACGGTGACGCAGCTTGGCGCGGAAGCGATCGACATGGGCCGCGGGGCCTTCTTTCCCGGCGTGGCGGAGCAGGGCTATCCGGACGCGGACGCGCTCACCGCGCTGGTGCGCAAGCTGCGGCCGTACGGCTTGAGCTTCAACCGCGTGACGCTGCCGGACATCACCGACGAGTTCATGCTGGGCCGTGACGGCGCCGCGCGCGAGCTCGAGAACACCTGCCGGGCGCTGCGCGTGTTCGCCGACGCCGGCGTCCCGATCGCCCGGCAGCGTTTCGCCGGCGACACCTTCAACCACCGGCTGCTGAGATACGAGTCCGTGCACCGCGGCGGCTACCGGTCGCGTGGCGAGAGCCGTGACCTGGGGCCGGGCGACCCCGATCCGGCCACGCACGAGAGACTGGAGGCATGGTGGGACCGTTTCTGCGCGGTCTACGAGAAGCTGGTGCCGATCGCCGACGAGTACGGCATCCGCCTGGCCATTCACCCCTCGGACACGCCGCTGCCCGACACGCCCCTCGGCACCCTGGGCTTCCACCGGGTGATCGACACGTTCCCGAGCCCGAACGTGGGCTACCTGTACTGCTGCGGCACCCGTGCCGAGGCGGGAGGTCCGCCGCTGGTGATGGACGAGATCAACCTGTTCGGCCGCAAGGGTCGGATCTTCACCCTGCACCTGCGCAACGTCCGGGGCAATCTGGCGACGGCCGGCGGCTTCGAGGAGGTGCTGCTCGACGACGGCGACATGAACATGGCCCGGATCGTGGGCGAGCTGGCGCGAGTGGGCTTCGACGGCTGCCTGAATCCCGACCACCTGCAGCCGATCGAAGGCGACGGCGACAGCGCCCACCAGGCGCTCGCCTACTCGATCGGCTACATCAAGGCGCTGCTGGCCGGGCTGGCAGCCTGAGGTCGGGACGACCATGAGTCCGGGGGTCTGGGTCATCGTCGCCGTGGTGCTGTCGCTGGCACTGTACGGAGCCGGCGCGGTCGGTTGGAGGCTCGGCCGGCGGTCGGCGCTCCGGGAACACGGCATCGACGCGAAGCCGGGCCCGCGGGAGGTCCCGCAACGTGCCCGAGCGGACCGCCTGGTCGATCTGGGCGATCTCTCCGACCTGCTCGACCGGCGCGACGTGCTGATCGTCGGTACCGCTACCGTGGGGACCGGGGTGCGCGAGGAGGTCGTGGAGACCGCGGTACTCGATACCACCGGGGCCGTGCGGCTCGACGCATCGACCCAGCCGGCCGGTGCCACGAACCGGCGGCCAGCGCGCCCATGGCCGGCCGTGCATGGCGAGCTGGTGGAACTGCTGGCTGCGGCGACACTGGTGGTGGGCTACAGCGCCGCTCGCCACATGCGCATGCTGGCCCAGACCGCCGAACGCCATGGGATGAAGAAGCTCCCGGCCCCCGACTGGGGCTGCCTGATGCGGCGCTATACGGAGACCACCTCCGGCCAGGGCGCCGAGTGGATCGAGTTGACCGCTGCGCGCACGCGTGAGGCCATCGCCGCGCCGGACACTCCTGGGGCCCTCGAGGACGCCCGGGCCACCCTGCAGCTCCTGCGCATCCTGGCGCGCCGTGAGGCGGCGGAGGCCGATCAGGCCCGCAAGGGCCACTGAGCGCCGGCTGTCTCCCCTGCCATGACGCAGCGTGGCGCGGAAGCGGTCCAAGGCGGCCCACGTTGAGCGCCGTCCTCTGGATCCTCGTCGCCGTCGCGGCGGCACTGGCACTCTATGCCGCCGGTGCGATCGGATGGGCGCTCGGACGGCGGGCTTCCCAGGACGGGGGCGCCGGCAGCGCGATGCCGGTGCTCGCAGAGGTGCCGGCCCGTACGGGAGCCGCCGTCCTGGTTGCGCTGGACAACCTTCCCGAGCTGCTCGATCGGCGCGACGTGCTGGTCATCAACACGGTGTCGACCGGGATCGACCCGCGCGCGGAGGTCGTCGACGTGGCCGTGTTGGATACGACCGGGGAACTTCGCATGAACCGCCTGAGCCTGGCCGTCAATCGCATCCCGCGCGAGACGAGTGATACCCACGGGCTGACCCGTGAACGCCTGCGCGAGGTGCAGGCCGACCCCTGGCCTGCCGTATATGCCGACCTGGTGGAGTTGCTGGCGGCGGCTACCCTGGTAGTCGCGTACAACGCCGGGCTGCACCGCCGCCTCCTGACGCAGACTGCCGAACGCCACGGACTGAAGAGGATGCCGGCGACCGACTGGGCATGCCTGATGCGCAGGTACACGGAGACGACCTCCGGTCGCGATGCCTCGTGGATCGAGCTCGCGGCGGCGCGCACGCGCGAAGGTCTGCCCGCGCCCGCTACGCATTGGGCCATGGAAGACGCCCATACGGCGCTGGAATTGCTGCGGATCCTGGCGCACCGCGAGGCGGCGGAGGTCCGGTAGCCGGATCAGGGCCGCTGAGCCCGGTCCGCCCGCAGGTCGAGCACCACCAGCATCGGCCAGCCCACGTAGCGTTCGGCGCGTGGGTAACGCCCGGCGAAGTCGGCATCCGGGGCGTACTCGCCCACACCGCACAGGGTGAATCCCGCGCCGACTGCCGCCATGACGATCTCTCCGATCCGATGGGGAAGGCTTCCCGGCATGACCACCTCCCCGGAGACGGGGTCGGTAAAGCGCGCCTGGCTCCCGCGCAGGAACATGGCCGGGTGCATCGCGGATACGACCGCGCGGCCGGCCGGGCGCAGGACCCGATGGGCTTCGGCGAAGAATGCGTGGAGATCCCGGAGGTGCTCGAGGACGAGTCCGCTCACCACCGCATCGAACGACGCGTCCGCAAAGGGCAACGGCTCGTGCAGGTCGTGGGTGACGAAGCGGACGTCGCCGGTGGCGACCCTCGCGCGGGCCTGCTCCAGCATCCCCGCCGAGAAGTCGACCGCCGTGGTCCGGGCGCCCGCCTCGACGAGCCACGCGGTGTGCCGGCCGGTTCCGCATCCGAGGTCCAGCACGTCCCGCCCCCGCGGGTCGCCGAGCGCTTCGCGGACGCGTGGCTCCTCCAGGGCTTGCAGCGGGTTGGCATCGTGGTCGTAGACCGCCGACCACCGATCGTAGCCCTCGCGCACCCCGGAGAGCGGGTCATGGTCGCCGGTCACTGCGCACGACCTTCGCGGATCCGATCCATCCATGGATCATACCGACGGGCGCTGCCGATGCCACGTTCGCCACGTGTTTGCTCCGGCGCGGCGGATGCATGTGATACTTGCGGAGCAAATGATTGCATGCAATCATCCGCATGATCGCAGGAGGTTCCATGGCAAGCATCACCATTCGCCGGCTCTCGGAAGAGTCGAAGGAGCGGCTCCGCAAACGCGCGGAGCGAAGCGGCTGCAGCCTCGAAGCGCTCGCCCGATCGATCCTCGACCAAGCAGCACACGAACCGATCGAGTCCACTCCCCCGTATCCATACAATCTGATGGCGGTGGTCGAGCCGGGCGAAGAAATCGAGCCGTACATTCGGGAGCACAACCAGAAGCAGAGACCGGTCGATCTGTGATCCTGCTCGACACCAACGTCCTTTCCGAGCTCGGCCGGCGCCAACCATCGCCGCAGGTGATCGCTTGGCATCGGCAGCACGAACCGTTGCTCGCCCTGCCGACGATCGTGCTTGCGGAGTTGCGCTTCGGGATCGCGCGCCTGCCCGACGGGCGCAGGCGATCGAGCTTGCTCCGATTCTGGACCACGACACGCGACCACTATCTGGGTCGGATCTTCTCGTTCGATGAGCGTGCCGCGGCAACCTACGGCGACTTGGCAGCGGACGCCGAGAGAGCCGGCAGACCGATCAATGTCGCCGATGGGCAGATCGCGGCGATCGCCAGAACGCACACGATGAGCGTGGCAACGCGCGACGTCAGCGACTTCGAAGTCACGGGGGTCTCGCTGGTGAATCCCTGGGACTTCGTCATGCCCGAACCGGATCCTGTCCCGGAGGCATGATCCGGCCGGAAGCGAGCAGTGCCGTCGGGGCCGCTGACGGCGACTACTTCACCGGGGCTCGTTCTCGTAACCGGGCACCAGCGCCTGATACCCTTGGTGCGGGCCGGTCATGCAGGCGCGGTCGCCGGTCTCCTCGATCCATGCCTTGAGCAGCACGCGGTGGCGCGCGAGTTCGTCGGCGTAGCGCGCTTCCACGGCCAGGTTGACCATTTCGCCCGGGTCCCGCTCCAGGTCGAAGAGCTGCTCGCGGTTCCTGCCGCTGCCGTACAGGCAGTACTTGTAGCGCGCGGTACGCACCATCCGCGCCTGCTGCGCGGCGCCGGCGTCCGGACCGAAGCAGGTTTCGGCGACCACGTGATCGCGCCACCCTGCAACGCCGGCGCTCGATCCGGCTTCGATCAGCGGCCGCAGCGACCGTCCGCGCAGTTCGGCAGGCGGCTGCACCTCCGCGTAGTCGCAGATCGTCGGCAGCAGGTCGAGCCCGTTGGAGACCAGGTGCCGGTCGTCCACGCGCGCCGGGCAGCCGGCCGGCGGCCTGACGATGAGCGGTATGCGGGTCGACTCGTCGTAGAGCACCCACTTCTGGTTCCAGCGATGGGCGCCCATGCCGTCGCCGTGGTCGCTGGTGAAGATCACCAGGGTGTCCGCGCCGTGACCGGCCTCTTCGAGCGCTGCCATGATGCGCGCCACGTCGGCGTCGACCTTCTCGACCAGGCGGTAGTAGGTGTGCCGGTAGATCCGCCACTCGTCCTCGGTGAGCTCCGCGGCCGGCTTCATGGCGCGCTCGTGCTTGATCAGGGACGGCTCGTAGGCCGGCACCTCGAAGTTGGCCGGCAGGTTCGGGCACTCGCCGATCGGCGCGTGCGGCACCGGCCCCCACGGCAGCCGCTGGCGGCGGGAGTGCTCGCAGATGTTGTGCGGGTTGTCGAACGAGGCGACCAGGAAGAACGGGGCGCTGCGCGGCGTACGCAGGAAGTCGATGCAGCGGTCGGCGAGCGCCCAGTCGTCGAAGCCGCAGATCTTGCGGAAGCCGTGTCCCTCGCCGATCTCGATCTCCGGCACGTGCCACTTGCCGCCGTAGGCGCAGTCGTAGCCGGCGGCCGCCATCAGGTTGCCCAGCTCGCCGGAGCGGAACTCGGACGCGATCGGCTTGTTGTTGTAGTCGGCGCCGACCTCGTGCGGCATGCGCCCGGTGTACAGGCTGGCGCGCGACGGCGTGCACAGCGGGAAGGTGCAGTAGGCGCGCTCGAAGCGCACGCCGCGCTCGCCGAGCGCGTCCATGGCGGGCGTGGACAGGTCGGGGTTGCCGGCGGCGCCCACCGCCAGCGCGGCCTGCTGGTCGGTGGTGATGAGCAGCACGTTGGGCCGGGAGGCGGAGCTCAATTGCCGATCACCTCGGTCACGCCGAAGAAGGTGGCCCGCAGCCGCTGCATGACCTCGTCAGGGAGCGCGGGCCCGGTGACGGCGGCTACGTTGCGCTCCAGGTGGCGGATGTCGTTGGTGCCCGTCATCACCGTGCTCACCGCCGGATGGGCGGCAGAGAACTTGTAGGCGGCGCTGATCAGGTCCGGGGTGTCGCCGTCGAGCAGCCAGCCGAGCGGATCGCCGGCCGGCTGCGCGCCGGCGGCGACGATCCGCTTGCGTTCCAGCTCCGCGAGCGTCTCACCCACGCGCACCGGATCCGGGAACAGGCGGCGCACGGCGAACATCACCTGCGTACCCACGTCGCGCTCCCGGCACAGGGGGAACACCTCGCGCTCGGCGGACTGGTTGATCATGTTGTAGGCGACCATCACCGAGTCGAACAGGTCGTCCCGGAGTCCGCGCGTCAGGTAGGCATGGGCTCCGTCGTAGGCGGACACTTCGCTCGACGACAGGAAGCGGAACCTGCCCTGCTCCTGCAACCGCCTGAGCGCCGGAATGGTCTCGTCGACGATCCGCCGGTAGGCGCCTGGTTGCGGCCAGCCGGCCAGCAGCAGCACGTCGACGTGATCGACCCGAAGGCGGCGAAGACTCGCCTCCACGCTGGCGACCACCTGCTCGACGGGAGCCGGATGCTCACCGGAGACGGCGTCGTCGATCACGACCTTGGTGCTGAGGTGGTAGCGGTCGCGCGGGACGCCCGCGAGCGCCCTGCCCAGGATCAGCTCGCTGTCGCCGTACCCCGGCGAGGTGTCGAACAGGTTGATGCCGAGGTCGAGCGCGTGCCGGACCAGGCGATGGATGTCCGGCTCCGGGACCCCGGTGCGCTGGCCGAAGCGGTTCGGCCCGCCAGAGCCCAGCGCGATCGCCGACACCCGCAGTTCGGTACGGCCGAGCCGCCGGTACTCCATCCGGCCGGGTAGTATAGCCGGCCGAGGAGGCGAACCATGCGAACGCTGAAGATCACCGGCACGCGCATCTTCCCGCTCGACGACGGGTCGCTGCTGCTGGAGATGACCACCGACGCCGGCATCACCGGCTACGGGCAGCCGCTGAGCTACGGCCACAGGCGGCTGGTGATGGCCGCGGTGGAGGAGCTCACGGGCTACCTGGTTGGGCGCGACCCGTTCCGGATCGAGGACCACTGGCAGGTGCTGTACCGGACCAGCTACGCGCGGGCGATGCCGATCCTGGTCGGCGCGCTGAGCGGCCTGGAGATGGCGATGTGGGACATCGCCGGCAAGGCGCTCGGCGAGCCGGTGTGGCGGCTGCTCGGCGGGCCCGTGCGCGATCGCGTGCGCGTCTACGCCGGTTGCCGCGAGCCGGGACAGGCCCGTGAGCTGGTCGATCAGGGCTTCACGGCGCTGAAGATGGTCACCGAGCGCAAGCCGTGGCGGTTCCTGGAGCCGCCGGCCGGCATGGAGCCCACCGTGCGCGCGGTCGCCGCCGTGCGGGAGGAGGTCGGCGACGGCGTGGACATCGCCATCGACCTGCACCGGCGGCTGAGTCCCGCGATGTCGCGGGTGCTGCTGCGCGAGCTCGAGCCGTACCGGCTGCTGTTCGCCGAGGAGCCCTGCCACTGGGAGAACGTGGAGGCGCTCGTGGGCGTGGCGCGGGCGACGCCGGTGCCGATCGCGGTGGGCGAGCGGCAGATCACCCGCTGGGGTTTCCGCGAGGTGGTCGAGCGCGAGGCGGCGGCCGTGCTGCAGCCGGACATCCGCGCCTGCGGCGGCATCCTGGAGATGCGCAAGATCGCCGCCCTGGCCGAGAGCCACTACCTGGCGCTGGCCCCGCACTCGGGCGCCAACGGCGGCCCGGTCGGGATCGCCGCATCGCTGCACGTGTGCGCCGCGATCCCGAACTTCCTGGTCATGGAGGGCGGACTGCAGCGTGGCGAAGGGCTGTTCCGCGAACCGCTCCGCTTGTCGGGCGGGTTCCTGGAGCTCCCCACCGGGCCGGGGCTGGGCTTCGAGATCGACCCGGACGCCGTGGCCGCGCGCACCGTCGATCCGGAGCCGCTGGACCGGCCCATGCACCGCCTGGCCGAGGACGACTCGTACGCGGACCTCTAAGTCCCGGTCCGGGCGCCGAGTCGGGTAGTGGGGTCATTTGAAATCTGCGGCACTTGACTGAATCTTCAAGATTTGCCATTCGAGGGGTGGACACGTTCGCCCCGGCGTGGTACGTCAACAGTGCCTCGTGACGGAGGCTCGGGAGGAAGACGGCGATGAGGAAGCGACCGCGTGACACGGCGGGGCTCGCCCGGATGATCGTCGACATGGCGACCGGCGAGGTGCCGAGCGACACGCCAGAAGTGCTCGCCGCGATGAACGGGCAGGAACCGAAGGGCCGGGCCAAGAGCGCCAAGGCCCGTGCCGACAGCCAGACGCCGGAACGCCGCCGCGAAGTAGCACAGAAGGCTGCCGCCGCACGGTGGGAGGGCCTTGAGCCGGCGGAAGGTTGAGCGCTGAGGCGATCGCGATCGTCGGCGTTGGCGCGGCGTTGCTGGCCGTGCTGGTGCCGCTGCTGCTGACCTTGGCCGCCGGCATCCGCCGCGAACTGGACCATGTGCGTGCCGATGTGGCCGACGTGCGCCGTGATCTGCGCAACCTGGGCGAGCGAGTAGCCCGCATCGAGGGAGCGCTGACAGGACCGTGGCGCCAGCCGGCGAATATCCCGGATGCTCCGGCCGCGGAAACCTTGAGCACGGAGGCGCCTCCGTGAGCACCTCGACCGCACCCGCGCCGCGTCGATGGTGGAGCGCCGAGACGACCGCGATTGTGGCCGTTGGCGCCACGTTGCTTCTGGCACTGTTCGCGTTACTCGCGCCACTGCGCGCCGACGTGCGCGACCTGCGTTCCGACGTCGCCGATGTGCGCCGCGACCTGCACGCACTGACGGAACGCGTGGCGCGGATCGAAGGCGCGTTGAGCGGACCCTACCGCCTGCCGGCGCCGGTCGCCGCCGAAGCGGCAGATGAGTAGCCGGTAGCAGGACCTCCCTAACCTCAGGAACGACATACTCCTTCTTCTGAAACCACTACACCTGCGTGTAGTAGAATCCGAGCACGGTTGCGGTCGATGATCGCCACCGGTCACTGCGACCGCCTGGGCCTGCGAGGAACGTCCAGCGACGGGGCTTCCGTACTACGGCCGCATCGCGTTTGCGCGAGACAACCCCCGGTATGGTGTGCCGCGTTCTGCGCTCGATCCCAACCCGCCGCTCATATGGAGTGACTTCGTCGTCGAGGAGCACCTGGACAACTTCTTCGATCTTGCTCGCCACGAACTCGCTCACGTCCTGGGGTTCGCAACGTCGACGGCGTTCGAGAATCTGACGAGACCACTTCGATCGTCAGAGACGTTGGCGCCGTCACCTGCGCCAGAGGGATTACCGGTTCCAGCCCGCAGCGAAGTGCGCGTCTTCACCGGTCAGCGCGCAACCGCAGGCTACTGGGGCCACACGTGGCTGAACGGCGTTTCGATCGCGGATCTTCCCGGCGTCCCGGTTGTGGGATACCACTGGACGATCTGGCTGTGGGGCGAGTTGATGCACGGCAGCATCGTTGTGTCGCACCGCACATTTCCGTTGAGTCTGGGATCGGTCGCCAGCAGGATCACCCTCGGGGCGTTCGAGGACATGGGATACGACATCGACTACTCAATGGCGAACTCGCCGTGCGACTCCTGGCACCCGCTTCTCGACCCAGAGTGGAAGTCCGAGCACTGCCCAGGAGGACAACCCGAGAACGTACAGCCCGCAGGGTTTGCTCACACCATGTCGGTGCACGAAGGGCAGTAGTCCTCGCCGGTATACGGCCCGTCGGTGTGGCAGACGCCGCAGTGAAACCACTCGCCGGGATCTTCCGCGGCCAAGCGCCGCCTGGTCACGCCGCCGCCACATGGCACCGGAGGTCCGATGAGGATGCGGACCTGACGTCGATGGACGTGGTAGAGGTGTCTTTTGACCGAGTCGCCGTCGCTTGCGCGGGAGCGGCGGCGATGACTACCATCGCGTTTGGGGCCATGCTGACCTACCCTGCCCTTCACCGCCCACCCGAGCGCAAGGGCATGCGCCGCCTGCACGGTCAGCGTCCATGAGCACCGCCGGCGACACGGCAGCGGATCCGCACGTTGCTTCGCCGGCGACCGTTCGCAAGACGTGGTGGCAGCGGTACGTGTCCGACTGGCGCCTGCTGGTGATGGTGCTCCCCGCCACGGTCGCCGTCATCGTGTTCGACTACATCCCCATCTACGGGGTCACCTTCTCGATCCGCGAGCTGGACTTCGGCAGGGGCATCTGGTTCAGCCCGCTCGCCGACCCCTGGCACCGCTACTTCCGCTTCCTCGGCGATCCGTCGTTCTGGCAGGTGATGCGCAACACGGTCGTCATCGCCACCGCCAAGCTGATCTTCGGTTTCCCGGCGCCGATCGTGCTGGCGCTGCTCATCAACGAGATGCGCATCAAGTGGTTCAAACGGACCACGCAGACCATCAGCTACCTGCCCCACTTCGTGTCGTGGGTGATCATCGCCGGGCTGTTCGACCAGCTCCTGTCGATCGACACGGGGCCGGTCAATCAGGTCCTGAAAGCCACGATCGGCGAGCCGATCGCGTTCCTGGGGACGCCCGGCCTGTTCGCCCCGATGATCGTCCTGACCGCCATCTGGCAGGGCGTCGGCTGGGGGACGATCATCTACCTGGCCGCCCTCTCGACCATCGACACGGAGCTTTACGAGGCGGCCATCGTCGACGGCGCCGGCCGCTTCCGGCAGGTACGCCACATCACCCTGCCCGGCCTGGTGCCGACCATCACCATCCTGCTGGTGCTGGCGATCCCGAACATCACCAACGCCGGGTTCGACCAGATCTACAACTTTCTCAACCCGATCGTGATCGAGACCGGCGACGTCGTGCAGACCTACGTGGTGCGGCTCGGCCTGGAGCAGGCCAAGTACAGCCTGACCACCGCGGTGGGCCTGTTCGACTCGGTGATCTCGGTGGTCCTGGTGCTGACCGCCAACGCGCTGTCGAAGCGCTTCGGCGGCTCGGGCATCTGGTAGCCCAAGTCTGGTTCGGTTGCGTGGCCGAGATCCTCTCCCGTCCGGAAAGGGCGTTCCAGGTACTCAACAACGCCCTGATGGTGCTGCTGATCGGCATCACCCTCTACCCGTTCTGGTACGTCCTGATCCTGTCGATCAACAACCCGAGCGACACGGCCTTCGGCGGCGTGTACTTCTGGCCGCGCCGCTTCACCCTGGTCAACTATCTGCTGATCCTTCAGGACAGCGCCGTGCTGCGCACCTTCCTGCTGAGCGTGGCGCGCATCGCCGCGCACGTGCCGTCCCACCTGCTGGTCACCGGCATGGCCGCGTACGCGCTGTCGCGCAAGGAATTCCGCATCCGCAAGCCGTTCATCACGATGTTCTTCATCACGCTCCTGTTCAACGGCGGCCTGATCCCGACCTACCTGCTGATCAACGATCTGCGCCTGCTCAACACGTTCTGGGTGTACGTGCTGCCGCACCTGTTCCTGGCCTGGAACTTCGTGATCATCAAGACCGTGATGCAGACCTCCATTCCCGAGAGCCTGATCGAGGCGGCCCTGATAGACGGCGCGAACCACTTCTTCATCTTCACGAAGATCGTCGTACCGCTGTCCACGGCCGTGCTGGCGACCATCGGCCTGTTCCAGGCGGTCAACCACTGGAACGACTGGTTCTGGGGCGCCTACTACGTGTTCGACGACCACCTGATTCCGCTGCAGACGTATCTGCAGCGGCTGATCCGCCAAGCCTACATGACGGAGCAGGAGCTTGCGTACATGGCCGAGAACGCCACGGAGATCGACCTGATCATCACCCCGAAGTCGCTGACGATGGCGGCCGTGATCGTCGCCACCGGGCCGATCATCCTGGTCTATCCGTGGATCCAGAAATATTTCATGAAAGGGATCCGTCTCGGTTCGATCAAGGGTTGACGCCCGTCCAACGCAAAGGGAGGTGATGCCACTGCCTGCATGAAGCCCGGATGAAATCTCATGCCGAGTCGAAACAGATCGTACGAAGAGGAGTATCGAGACATGAAGACGAGACTCAGTTTCCTTGCAGGCGCAGCGCTCATGGCGGTGGCTGCGCTGCTCGTCCCGCTGACCGCCGGCGCCCAGGACGTCGAGCCGGTGGAGTTCTGGCGCGGCCCGTCGGGCGGCGTCCCCAACAACACTTACGGGCCGGACGCGTTCGTGAACCAGTTCGTCGCCAGGAAGTTCGGGCTGGCCGTGACCGTGCGCTTCGCGCGCGAGAATGCGCTGACCGAGTTCACCCTGATGCGCACGACCCGCAGGCTGCCGGACATGTTCACCGTCCCGAACGTGCAGGTCTTCAGCGAAACCGCGCGCCAGGGCGTGCTCAAGGCGCTGGAGGACTACTACGACGACCCGGACTACCCGCACCTGCAGCAGATCCCGCGGGTGCAGCTTGCGTTCGTGACGCTGGAGGGCCATCAGTACGGCATACCCATCCGCTACGACCGCGACCTGGACAATCCCAGCCGTGAGGTGGTGCCGTGGCTGCTGATGCCCAGGAGCCTCCCCGGACGCCTGGGGATCGATACCCCGGAAACGCTGGACGACCTGCTGGCCGCCATGCGGATGGTCAGGGACGGCAACTTGGAGAGCTGGACCGGGCAGCCGATGATACCGATGGGGATGGGCGAAGCCGAGCCGCGTTTTCTGATCACGTTCGGCGACCGCATCTACGGAGCGCCGGGAGCCGGCACCCGCAACGTCGGCAACCTGCAGGCCATGGCGCTGCACCTGGACGACGCCGGACGGGTCGTGCCGTCATGGGGCTCGACCGAACGCCGAGAGGGCATGCGGCTGGTGAACCTCCTGTGGCGCGAAGGCCTGCTGGATCCCGAGGTGTTCACGCAGAAGAACGACGTGGTCACCACAAAGCTCGCCAACGGCAGGCCGGCGTTCTGGTTCGGCCGCTGGCGCGGGGCGTCCGCGTACTCCATCACCGCGGTGGAGAACAACCCCAACATGTCCGACGAGGAGAAGGAGGCGTGGTACGCCGAGCATGAAGCCACCATCATTCCGGTGATCAGGGCCGCCGGCCACGACTCGACGCCGTTCGGGGTGGTCGACCCGTTCCCGACGAATCTCTCCGCGATCAACGTCAAGACGTCTCAGCCCGGGTTATTCGCGCTCCAGCCCGAAAGTTGGCTGAATTGAGGATTCGAGACGGGTTCGCGGGGCGGATCGGTGAGAGCGCGGACCTCGGTTGACGCTCGTGATCGGACGAGACGCTGGGTCAGCGATCTGCGGGCCCTGATTCGGCCGCGCGTGGCGATTCGCGGGCTGCCGAGCGAATGGGCCGGACATGGTACGGCCCGTAGCAGAACGCCCGCGAACCGATCGGAGTGGCCCCTGAGCCTCAGCTTGGCGCCCAGTCGAGCGCCGCAAGCTTGCCCCACAGACGCTGCCAATCGGGGGCGGCGTCCTGGGCGATGACGAACGTCAGCCTGCGCCCGTGGCGGACCACGCGGCTGGCCACCCGCAGCACCCGCTCACGCAACCGGCGCAGACTCCAGCCGACGCCGGTGGCCCGCTGCATCACGCACCGCCCGGCGTGCAGCACCTCGTAGGCCAGCAGGTTCAGCAGCAACAGCGTCTCGTTCTGCGCCCGCACGCCTGCTTCTTGCGGCTCGGTGACCGCCTCCAGGAGGCGGCCCCGGTAGTGGCTCTTCGCACGCGCCGACGACGACAGCGCCGGCGCCAGCACGTCCATGAACTCTCCCATGTGCCCTTCGGCCTTGCCCCGCATGCGGTACAGCCCCAGCAGTCGTGCGCCGCTGTAGCGGTGGCGCTTGAGGTTGGTGATCAGCCAGAAGTAGTCGAGGAACAACTCTCCGGGCCGCTCCAACACCACCAGCACCACCCGCCGCGGGTGCGCCCAGGAATCGGCCTGGTAGCGCATCTCGTGGCACCACACCCGCCCCTCGCGCGGCGGACGCCCAGGCGGCCGGCGCAGGTACGGCTCGGCCATGCGGTCCAGCACCGCGTTGTTGCGGATACGCGCCACGTAGTCGATGCGCGCCGACTCAAGGCCCTTGAGTGTCTCGCCGTCGGGAAAGCCGGCGTCCATGCGCACCAGCACCGACTCACACACTCGCCGCACGCGCTCGACCACCGGCCGGATGAACTCAAGCGCCCCGTCGGCCGACCCCACCGCGCCCGGCCGCAGCGTGCCGTCCAGCAGGTCGCCGCTCTCGGCGCAACTGGCGATGAGCGCATGAAACATCCGCTGCCCGTAGTAGCCGTTGTACTGGCTGCCGGCCTGCTGCCCGTGCACTTCGAACGGCAGGCCGTCCACGTCGATCATCAACCGCTTGCGCCGCCGGTCCCCGTTGTCCTTCCACAGCCGGCGCACCGCCAGCTCGATGATCCCCTCGCGTACGACCTCCTGGTTGGTCGGCGCGCTCAACAGGCCCACCAACCGCGACAGCGTCGGCTGCGAGGGCAGCACGCTGTCGGCTTCCAGCGCGGCGACGCCGCGGCGCGTGTCGTTGGCCACCCGCAAGCTCGGGTCGTGCCGCAGCCGGTCCGCGTCGTCCTGGTCGCGCCAGCCCTGGCCGAGCAGCAACAGGCTGGTCCGCAGCAGGTCGGCCAGCGGATAGGTGATCAGCAGCGGATTGCGCGGATCCAGCAGCCGCTCGTCCATCCAGTCGACGATGCCGGTGCGCTCCATGATCTCACGCAGCAGCAGCGCGCCGCTGTCGGCGCTGAGATGGTCCGCCCGCGCTTCGACCTGCACCGAGCCGTTGAAGGTCGTCGAAAAGATCGGTAGAGTCTCACCCACGGCGTGTCCCGTCCTTTGTGGTGGTGTTGTTTGTAACACCTTGACTCTACTGCAAATCGGCGGACGCGCCTACTTTTTCTCCACTCCTGCGCGAATATGCCGGGCTCAGTCGGTCACCGACAAGCTCATGGCGTGGGCCGACTGGTACCACACCGACGAAGGCATGTTCACCAACTACTACTCGGGCCCGATGGGGACCGAGGGCGCGGAGCCCTACACCGTGGAAGGCGGCATGTGGTACTACGACTCGGACGGCATTCCGCGCCGCAACCGGCCGGCCGACTACCTGGAACACCGCAGGACCAAGTACGGGTACGAAGGCGGTTACGTCTACCCGTACGAGGGTTTCTTCGGCTACAACTGGCAGCGCGAGTTCCTGGCCTCCGGGGCCGATTACACGCGCGCCGGGCACTGGTGGGACTGGCTGTACGGCACCCAGAAGGACCTGATCGCCTCCGGCGAGATCGGCAAGGTGAGCGCCCTGAACAAGCTGCCGCCCGGTCCGATCGAGTCCGACCTGGCTCCGGTGATCGAGGACATCTGGACCAAGAGCTGGGCAAGCCTGGTCACCGCCGGCAGCGAAGCGGAGTTCGACGAGAGCTACGACAAGCTCGTGCAGCAGCTCCTGGCGACCGACTGGAAACAGGTGGTCACGGAGCGGCAGGCAAGCTGGGACACCTTCCTGACCGAAAACCCCGGGATCGCCGCTCTGGGCGGGTTCCCGACGCACACCGCGATCCCGGAAGTGGAGGCGCAGCTCTAGATCGAGTCAGTCGGGCTCGGAGCAGGCGAGCCGGCCCGCCGGGCCGGCTCCATCCGACGGCGGCCCCGCCCGTTGACGGGCGGGGCCGTTCCTTGTCCGGCGTACGGGCGTCGCGGGTCCCCCCGAGCTACCGGGAGCGCAGCAGCCGGCGATCACCGGCTGGCATTCAACTCCAGCAGCGTCACGCTGTGCGGGGGGAACCGGTAGGAGAAGCGTTGCCCTGCGTGGCGCAACGGCGCGCTCTTGGGGGACACCGCATCCGGATGGTCGAAGTCGTTGGCGGCCGTTTCGGAATCGCCTGCAAGCTCGATCAGTCGGCCGTTCGACTCGATCGCCCGCCCGGCGATCTCGATGTCCGCGGCGATCTCCTGCTGCCGGTGGCGATTGATCACGAACACGGCAATCCGGCTCCCGTCCTCGGCAGCGGTCGCCGCGCAGTCCAGCAGCGGCACGGGCTCGTAGACGCCGGCGGCGCGATAGTCGTCACAACGCACGGTCACCGGCAGCACGTCGGGGCCGGCGTGCACGCTGTACAGCCAGAACGCGTGGTAGATCGGGTTCAGGTAGTGCTGGTCGCCGCGGGTGACCAGGGCCGGCAGGTGATTCACCAGGTTGCAGAGGTTGGCCATGGTCACGTGCCGGTGGTTCCGGTACACCATGTGGAAGAAGCCCGCCGCATAGATCGCGTCCTGCAGCGTGCAGGTCTGCTCGCCGCCGTTCTCGGGAACCGCCTCTTCGTGAAGGACCTGCCACTCGTCGATCGCGATCTTGATCCGGTCCTCGCCGGTCAGCTCGCGGATCATCCACTTCAGCTCGACCACCTCCTGCTCGATGCGGAGCGGGCAGGCGACGAAGTCCTCGTAGGTGTCGATCGCGCGTCCGGTTCTCCCGACGAAGGTGCTCGTGGACGTCCCGAAGTAGGGGTGGAGGGAGATATAGTCGATGTATTGGCCCGACCGCTCCAGGACCGTGCGGTTCCAGTCGCGCCGCGGCGAATGGCGCTTGAACTCGCCGACCTTGAAGTCGCCGACGCCGATGGTCCTGATCGACGGGTCGACGCCGCGCATGATTTTCACGTAGCGCTTCAGCTCGGCGGCGTACTCGGCCGCGTCGTACCACACCATCGACTCGTTGCCGATGCCCCAGTAGGTGACGCCGTACGGCCGCGGATGGCCGTTGGCCGCGCGCAGGGCCGCGAAGGCGGTGTCGCCGTCGTGATTGCAGTACTCGACCCACTCGGCCGCCTCCTCGGCGCTGCCGGTGCCGATGTTCACGCAGATGTAGGGATCGAAGCCGATCTCGCGGCTGAGCGCCAGGTACTCGTCGGTGCCGAGCTGGTGCGTCTCCGGCGGCGCGCTCCAGCACGTGTTCTGGTCCATCAGCTTCCTGGGCCGTGCCGCCTGCGCGCCGACGCCGTCCTGCCAGTGATAGGTCTCGCTCGGCGTACCGCCCGGCCAGCGAAGGATCGTCGTCCCGATCTCGCGCAGGCGCGCGAGCACGTCGCTGCGGAACCCGCGCCAGTTGGGGATCGGAGAATCCTCGCCTACCCAGAGGCCGTCGTAGATGGTCCGCCCCGAGTTCTCGAACATCACGCCGTAGACGTGCGGATTGATCCGGCCGGCCGGGCGCGCGGCGTCGACGCGTATCAGGGTGTCCATGATCCGCCTGTTCATGATCCGGCTGGCGGCGGAGGCTCCGGCTGCGAGAACCAGCTTACCGGATAGATCTTCAGCCGCACCTCGCCGTTCATGGTGCCCAGTCCCGACCGCACGGTCGCGTAGTAGGTCACCAGCGCCTCGTCGTCCACGAACGTCACGGAGGGATAGGCGTTGCCATAGCCGTGCCGGTCCTCGATCGTGCGGCGGCTCTCCCAGCTCTCCCCGTCGTCCCTGGAGATCACGCTGCACAGCGGATTGCGCGGCTTGTGCACCCACTCCCTGCGAGGATTGGTGAGGTCATACGGCGGCGTGTCGTTCCAGATCAGCAGCAGGTCGCCGCCCGGCATGCGCTTCATGCAGGTCGCGACCGCCGGCGAGTCGAGCTCGGTCGGCTCGGTCTCGCTCCACGTCTCGCCGGCATCGGTCGACCAGCCGCGGTACAACTTGCCCACCGTGGTCCGCAGTATCGCCAGCAGTGAACCGTCGCGCCGCTCGATGACCGCCGGCTCCTCGGCGCCCCGCGCCGGCGCATCCAGCTTGGTGCGGCTCTCCTGCCACGTCTCCCCTTCGTCATCCGAATACATGCAGTACGCCCGGAAATGATCGCCGCGCCCGAATACCGGGCTGGAGAAGCACGGCAGGATGATGCGCCCGGAGCTGTGCCGGAGGATGTGGTCGGCGTTGGTGAAGTACCACCCGGAGCCGGTCGTGATGTCGCGCGGCGGGCCGAACGTCTCGCACTCGTCGTCGGAGGTGCGCAGGAACACGCGCAGCCGCTCCGCCGCGCGGTCGCGTTCGGAATAGGTGAACAGGATCCGGCCACTCGGCAGCCGCACCAGGTTGGGATGCTTCACGTTGTCCACCCCGTGGTTCTCCTGCAGGGTCATCACGTCGCTCCAGGTGCGTCCCCGATCGGCGGAGACGCGCGCCGAGATCTGGCACGGCGCCTCGTCCTGCACGATGGCGTCTTCCTCGAACACGGTCTGGTTGATCACGCTCGGCCGCCGCACGTAGTAGGCGCACCACACGAACAGCAGCCGGTCGCCCGACAGCGGAAAGATGAGCTGATGGTCGTTGCGCGGGTGCGCATGGCTCCACGGCGCCGCCGCGACGGAGTGGATCTCGTTCTGGTACGCGGAAGGGTCGAGCATGATGCTGCCTCCGAGAGTGGTTCATCGCATGGTAGCCGGAGCTTGCCCGCGGCGCCACATACGCGTAGCGTTGCCCCGTGGCCGAGCGCGCTGACTTTCGCCGTTGGAACATCTCGCGCCTGTCGATGACCGCTTGGCGCAACTTCAGCCACGAAACCTCGTTGACGCTCCGAGGCCGGGCGTTCTTCGTCGGTCCGAACGCCTCCGGCAAGTCGAACATCCTCGATGCTCTGCGGTTCATGCGCGACGTGGCCGCCATGGGTCTCGACGACGCCGTTTCCCTGCGCGGCGGCATGCGAGGAGGTGCGGTCGCTGCACGCAAGACAGTTTCGAGGCGTTCGCATCTCCATCGATGCCGGTCCACGCGATCAGAGTTCACGGTGGCTTTCGACGAGGCCGTGGTGCGACGACTGCACTTCAACGGAACATCAACGAGCCAGACCGCTGGCCGATGGCGTCCGAGACGACGATACCGCCATCGTGACGATGGGTCGTCGGGTGTCTATATCGGTACTGAAGAGCCTTCAACCGTTCTCCGTAGCGGCGCCTGAGGATCGCAGCCCTCGGTTGAACGTGGACGTTGTGAACGTGACCCGTGCAATAGGCAAAGCAGGCAATGGGATAGAGCAGCGCTGAACAGATGATGTCACAAATCTGAAGTCCAGCGTGGTTTTCACCGTGCCCAAACGTCGGTAACTCCACGAGCGGCTGATAGTGGGTCGCTACAGAGCTGAACTTTCGCGTAAATATAGAGTGAGAAACTCTGACGTTCTTGAATTTGTTGCGGCTATCCGCGATGCAAACTCCGGCACCGCTCGTGTTCTGGGTCAGATAGTGTTCAAAATAGGTGCATATTCCTTGTATCGAGGACGTATACACGGGCGTCGCATCGAAACGAGCCCCGATTCCCTTTACCCAAATGCGACCAACTATCCTGATGTCATGGTGATGCAGGAGACCAATTATGCGGTCAAGAAAGCCGATGGCATGCCTTTGTTGCCTTGGGGTGCCACGTGTTGCGTTGCTGCGAACGTCGGCCCCCTTCACTTCCGGCAGGATTCGGTCAAGGGGTGACGCTGACGGATAGGGTAGGCCAGGAAAATACCGATATTTCAGGTCAAGGAACTTATCGGTGAGGCTGGCGAGGTGTCCCGCATCAACGAAGAGCCCGCATATGGCAAGAACGGGCTGGTCATTTGGCCGTGGCGGGTTGCGAAGTGCTCCGAGGTCCCCGGCTTCGTCTATGAAGCAAACGTGCAAGTACGTTTCCGAACAAAGCTATGGCCACCATGACGGTGGCCATAGGGTCTGCCGCCCACCATGGGGTCAGCAAGCGAGAATTTCTATTAGGCAAGATACAAGGGGATCTCCTGTGCGTCAAGAGGTCGGGCGCCAGGCACGGCCGCCCGCAGCCCACGGGGTGAGGGCTGCGCCTACACCTCAGCCCATCGCCTTTGTTCAACCCGGCCGCGAGGCGAGCGCCGCGATCAGGGTGTCGAGGTGCATGACGTACTCCAGGGTGAGCCAGATGCGGTCGGGTTCGATCCGCTCCACCCAGGGGTGCCAGTACCCGTCCTCCTCCTGGGTCGCCACGTACCAGTCTCCCATCCGCATGGCCCAGCGCCGGTAGCGCTCCTCGCCGGTCACCTGGTAGAGTAGCGCGCTGCCCCAGCTCGACTTGCAGACCGAGGGGTACTTGAACTGGGCGTCGGTGGCAGCCATCGAGAATGCCTGGTACCGCCGCGCCAGCTCGACGTACGCCGGGTCGGGATCGGCCAGGTACAGGCGGCAGAGGAAGCCCGCGCCGATGCCGCCGACCGTCCAGCGCTGCATGCGGTCGGCGGCGTTCTCCACGACCATGTCCGGCTTGAAGTCGGGGTCCGACGGCACGATCGTCCGCTGGCGCGAACGCGACCAGAAGGAATAAAACCGGCCGGGGAGTCCCTCCCCGGCATCCAGCGTCTGGGCATCCCAGATCGCGCGCAGGAAGCCGGCGACCCGCCGCGCCGCGTCCAGCCGGCCCACCGCCAGCGCCGCGAAGCCGGGACCGCACGCGTACGGGACGTCCATGTCGTCCGACATCGAGCCGTCGGGCAGTCGGTCGTTCGCGAAGGCGCCGCTGGCCGGGTCCTGCCAGCGCAGCAGCTCGTCGGTGAGACCATACGAGAGGTCGTACTCGCCGATCTGGTGGGCGCCCAGGATGAAGGTGGCGTCGCGGTAGGCCCAGTCGGTCCGCACGACGCGCAGCGGACCGTCGAGCCGCCCGTCGGCGGTGAGCAGGTGACGCCGAACGAAGCCGCAGACCGCGTGCGCGGCCTCGACCTCGCCGACCAGCCCGAACGTCCACGGCGCCCGGTAGTACTCGAAGCCGGCGGCCGGGTCCCCGAGTGCGCCGTCGGGACGCATGCGTGCGAGCAGCCAGTCGGTCCCGCGCCGCCGCGCCGCGAGGAACCTCCGCATCCGTTCGGCTCCATCCGCGGCCTCGAGACTCCGCGCGCGAGCCAGTGCCGCCAGGCATGCGTCAGACGTCCACCAGTTCTCGGGCTCCGACGGTGTGCTCATGATCAGACTCCTTCGCCCGCCAGGGCTTCATCGACCATGTCGAACACGGTGCGGGTGGGACGGTAGCCGAATACACGCCCTGCCCGCTCGCTCGATACCACCCAGCTCGGCCGTGCGCGGGGCGTACGCACCGTCACGACGGGAACGTCCATCCGCTCGCCGAGGTAGGCGAGCAGTTCCGCCTCGTCATGCGAGCCCGCCGGCCCGACGTTGAATGCCGCGCCGACCGCGTCGTCGCTGTCGAGCGCCAGCGCGATCCCGGCCGCGGCGTCGCGCGCATCGTTCAGGCTCATCCTGGCCGTCCGGCCGTCCAGGTCGGCCGCGACGAACAGCCTCGGTCGGCCGTCGTCGTGCGTCCGGAGGGCAGATAGCAGATCGGGGTCCGCCACGCCGGACCGCGAGGCCTCCATGGCGCGGATCGCCGGCGCCACGAACATCCGCGCCCCGAACACGCTGTCTGCATCGACGAGCTCCGCAGCATCGGCAGTCGCGGTCGGCCGCACGATCGTGACCGGCAGCCCATGCACCCTCCAGAACGACAGGGCCAGCTCCTCCGCAGCCAGCTTGGAAGCCCCGTAGACCGAGCCCGGCTGCCGCGGATGCTCTTCGTCCACAGGCAGGTATTCCGCCGGCACGGCACCACCGGACCAGTAGACGGCGTCGGAGCTGATGTATACGAAGCGGTCGACCCGATCGCTGCCATCCCTGATCGCGGACAGCAGCCGGTAGGTGCCCGCCACATTGGTCTCGAAGTACTCGTCGTCGACGTGGTTGCGGGTCGTGAGCGCGGCCGCGAGGTGGATGACCGCATCGGTTCCTTCGACCGCCTCGCGCAGCGACGCCTCGTCCGCCAGAGAACCCTCGACGAAGTCCACCCCCGGCCGTTCGATCAGGGGCCGGCGGGGGTCGCCCGGCAGGACCAGCGCCCGCACCGCGCGGCCATCGGCCAGGAGCCGCTCGGTGACGTGGCGGCCGATACGCCCGCTGGCACCGGTGACGAGGACCGTCACCGCTCCGGGCGCGGCTCCGCTTGGGAAAACCAGTCGAGCGGATAGATCTTCAGTTTCACCTCGCCCAGCATGCCTCGCACGCCCGACTTCACCGTCGTGTAGTACCCGACCACCGCTTCGTCGCCGACGAACGTGACCGACGGATAGGCGTTGTCGAAGCCGAACCGGTCCTCGATGGTGCGCCGGTTGCGCCACGTCTCGCCGTCGTCCTCCGAGATCGCGCTGCGCAGCGGATTGCGCGGCTGGTGGGTCAGCCCCGAACCGGGAATCGAAGCCGCGTACGGCGGCGTGTCGTTCCAGATCAGGAGCAGGTCGCCGCCCGGCATGCGCTTCATGCAGGTGGCCACCGACGGCGAGTCGAGCCCGGTCGGCTCGGGCGTGCTCCAGGTCTCGCCGGCATCGGTCGACCAGCCGCGGTACAGCGTGCCCAGAAAGGTGCGCAGCACCGCCAGCAGCGAGCCGTCGCGCCGCTCGATCACCGCCGGCTCCTCGGCGCCCCGCTTCGGAAGATCCATCTTCACCCGGCTCTCGCGCCACGTCTCGCCCTCGTCGTCGGAGTACAGGCAGAACGCCTGCCAGTGGTCGCCCTTCCCGTAGGTCGGCCCCGCGTGGCACGGCAGGATGATCCGCCCCGAGCTGTGGCGGAGGATGTGGTCGGCGTTGGTGAAGTACCAGCCCGGTCCCGGCGTGATGTCGCGCGACGGACCGAAGGTCTCGCATTCGTCGTCGGACACCCGCAAGCGCACGCGCAACCGCTGCGCCTCCGCGTCGCGCTCGGTGTAGGAGAACAGGATGCGCCCGCCCGGCAGGCGCAGCAGGTTGGGGTGCTTGACGTTGCTCGCCCCATGGTTCTCCTGCAGCGTCATCACGCCGCTCCACGTCCGCCCGCGGTCGGACGACACGCGCGCGGAGATCTGGCACGGCGCGTCGTCGAGCAGGCCGGCGTCCTCCGCGAACGGCGTCCGGCCGATCGCGCCGGGCCGCCGGACATAGTAGGCGCACCAGACGAACAGCAGCCGGTCGCCGGCGAGCGGGAAGACGAGTTGATGGTCGTTGCGCGGGTGCGCGTGGCTCCACGGCGCCGCCGTGACGGCGTGGATCTCGTTTCGGTACGCGGATCGGTCAGGCACAGGGCTTCCTCCGTATGGCCATCATGACACCGCGCCGGCAAAAGGCCAGACTGTCCGCCATGCACGAACACGCGTGGGACAGCTCCCTGCTGGCGATCGGTCTGGAGCCGCAACTCTTCGTCGACAACATGCTGGTGGCCTCCGTCCAGGATGCCACGCGGCGCTGGCACGCGCCGAAGCGCTACCAGGACGGCCCGCTGTTCACGGAGGACCGGCCCTGGGAGCACCGGCTGTGGATCGCCTACTACGGCTCCACCACCCTGATCCGCGACCCCGACGACGGCCTGTTCAAGTGCTGGTACCAGGACCAGGAAGGCGATCCCCGCAAGGGCGAGTCCCCCGGCAGCCGGCCGCCGGCCAACTTCTCCATGCGCGCCACGCTGCTGTACGCGCAGAGCGCCGACGGCGTGCACTGGGAGAAGCCGGAGCTGGACGTGAGCACGATCGACGGCCGGCGCACCAACATCGTCTTGGGCGGTGGCGACTTCGGCGACGCCCACGCCATGACCGTCGTGCGCGACCCGTACCCGCCGCGCCCGGAGGAGCGCTTCCGCGGCATGCTGCGCCGTATCTGGTTCGAGGGCGAGGTCCGCAACCGCGTCACCACCGCCGTGCACTCGCCGGACGGCATCCACTGGTCCATGTATCCGGAGCGGCCCACCTTCGGCAGCCGCGGCGGCAGCCCCGGCGACGTCAACATCCTCTGGTACGACGAGCACTCGCGCGAGTTCGTGGTCAACATCCGCGCCCACATCGGCGGCCTGCCGGGTGCCGTGAACCTGCGCCACCCCTACCGCGCGCACGGCTTCCTGTACCCGTATCAGCCGCACGACCCTCTGTCCCAGAACAAGCGGCGCGTCTGGCAGAGCCGCAGCCACGACTTCATCCACTGGAGCGAGCCGCTGTTGATCGCGGTGCCGGACGATGACGAGGACGGCCTGGACGAGGGGTACTACGGCCTGCCGCAGTTCCGCATCGGCCACCAGCACTTGGGCACGGCGGGCCTGTTCCACAAGGTGGACAACACCATGGAGGTGCAACTCCTGCAGAGCCGCGACGGCCTGCGCTGGCGCCCGACCGCCAAGCGGCAACCGTTCCTGGCGCCGCGCGGCCCCGGCCACTGGGACGCCTGGATGACGTCGCTGTTCAGCCAGCCGATCGACGTCGGCGACGAGCACTGGTTCTACCAGGGCGGCTTCAACTACCACCACGACTGGTTCCTGGCCGGGCCGAACGAGGAGCTGGACCATGACGAGGCTCGCAATCCCACCGGCACGTCCGGCGGTCTGGGCCTGGTGACGCTGCGCCGCCACGGCTTCGCCTCGCTGTCGGCCAACGCCGTGCGCGAGGGCATCGTCGTCACGCAGCCGGTGATGAGCCCGGGCCGCCGCCTGGCGATCAACGCCCGCTGCCGCCCCGGCGGCTCGATCCGGGTGGAGGTGGCCGACCGCCGCGACCGGGTGATCGATCCATGCAGCCGCGACGCCTGCGATCCGATCACGGGCGACTCCGTTCAGCACGTGGTGAGCTGGGGCGGCGACCCGCGCGTGCCGGCGCCCGGCGGAGACGGCAACTGGCGCGTATTGCGCTTCTTCCTGCGCGACGCCGACCTCTACTCCTTCACGTTCCTGCCGGCGGAGTGAGCGCAGCGAACCACACTCGAAGAGTGAGCGAAGCGCCGGCCGTCCGCTGGAACGCTTTGCGGGGCGGGAGCTGGCATGACGGCCGCTGCTGGGACGCGGGCCGCCCTCCGCTCCCCGACGAGCGCGCCTGCTTCGACCGTCCGGTGGCCGGAGTCGTCAACATCGACGCGCGCGTGGCAGTAGCCCGCGTCGAAGTGGATCTGGGCGACCCCCGGGCAGCCGTTACGCTGGGTGGCACCGGCACGCTGGTCCTGACCGGCGCGGACCGCTTCCAGGGCAAGCCGGTCGCCCTGCAGGTCGCGGGCGGAACCCTGCATCTGGCGGCCCCGCTGCGGGTGGAGGTCGCCGCCCCGCGCTTCGGCGCGCATCCCGGCGGCACGCTGATCGTCGCCACCCCGCACGTCCGGGCGATCGCAGAGGACCTCAAGCTGATGGTGTCGCAGACCGGGGCTCTGGAGTTGCGTGTCGACCACTGGGAGCCCGGCTTCGACCTTGACGTGGCCACCAGCCGAACGCTCGGCCTCGGCCCTCACGTCATCGACTTCGGCGCCGAACGCGGTCCCGAGCCACGGCTGCTCGCGTTCCGGAGCTTCAAGGAGCACGACGGCGACGAGCTCCTGATCCGGGGCTTCCGTCCCGGTGACCAGCTCCGCTTCGAGGAAGACCCATACGAGTCCACCGACCCCGGCAAGGAGCTGCGCCTGCACGCCGTACGGTTCGCCGGCACCGCGCACCGAGGGGCAGCCCGCGTGGAGCGGCGCGGCCGCTTCTTCTATCTGCTGCCCGAGGATCGCAGATACCCCGTGCCGGGTCCGGATTCGGCCGAGCCGCCGGCGAGCCGGCCGGTGACGGCCATGCAGGCGCGGGCACCGGTACGGATCGCGGAGACGGCCTGCGCCGGCGACGCGGTCTCGCTTCCCGGCGGGCGGCTTCTGGCGGCCATCGCCGGCGACGGGCCGCCGCTGTCGATCTCGGTGAGCGATCGAACTGGCTGGTCCCGGCCCGCGGCTCTGCCTCTCCCGCGCGGCGCGATCGGCGCCACGGCACCGAGCCTGATGCGCCTGCCCTCCGGGGCGATCCTCCTGGTCTATCAGGCGCTGCTGCCCGCGGACGCTGCGGCGGTGGCGGTGGCGGCATGCACGGACCCGGAGCGTGCCGGGACCGCTGCCGCCTGGTCCTCGTCCCGGATGGTCCCGGGTCTGAGTCCGAACCTGCGGCTCGCCAACGGACGGCTGACGCCGCGACGGGACGCCCTGTTGCTGCCGTTCACCGTCGGCTCAGAGGCAGGGTTGCTGACCTCGACGGACGAGGGAGCCACCTGGCAGCGACTCGGACCGCTGCTGCCCGGTCCGGGCGCGGGTCTCCGCTACCCCGCGGTGGCAGAGTTCGGCCAGGGGAAGCTGCTGCTGTTGGCCGCCACCTCCACCCATCGCATCTACCGCAGCGAATCGGCCGACGGCGGCTCGACGTGGTCCACGCCGTCCGAAGTCACCACCCTGGTCGCTCCGGCGTCGCCCTTCGCTCTGACCGCGCTTCCCGGCGCCGGCCTGCTGGTTGCCTGGAACCATCACAGCCACCGCGGCGACGGCCGCGACCGCGTACGCCTGTCGGTCGCCACCTCCGTCGACGGCATGCGCTGGGACCGTCCCCGCCTGCTCACGCCTGACCCTGCGCAACTCGCCACCCGCCCGACGCTTGCCCCGATCGACAACGATCCCGGCCGCTTCGCCGCCACCTACGTCCAGCTCGCGAATGCCGGCAGCGCCGCCGGTGTCCTGCAGTCGGTCGAACTCACGATCCTCTAACCGGGCATGATCTAATGGATCCTTGCAGCCTGAATTTACGTAATTTCGCGCCGTGGACTTTCCCACCAAGAAGATGCATCGGCCAGTCTTTGAGCGTGCCTACCCTGCTCCTCCCGATCCGATGCAACGCGCCCCGGCAGTACGATATCAGCGTGGTAAGGATTATTGCGAGTAGGTGATGCTCTTACTCTGCGACCTTCCTGGGATGCATCGCTCACTGCGATCTCCGCCCATCCGTAGAACGGACCTGTCCTGTTCGCACCCTCGAGTCTTTTCCTGGTACGATCAGCTCTTCTTCGGGAGTAGACCCTCCTGCCGAGCACCTCCGAACCCTGCACTGGCCCCAAGCTCACGAAGGCACCCCAAGCCTTTCGACATAAGAACCAAGGAGATCTCTCACATATTTTGCTTCTGTCGTCGATCCAAGGCGCTCGGATAACTGCTCTTCACCGGTGTTCAAGAAACAAATGATGTCACCGTCCGGCTCGCACATTGCCATTACAGAACCACTTCCGTAGGGACAATCCACGATGACCCCGCCATTCGTAGCAGGATATACCTCGTACCTGTACCTTTTGATGAAATACATCATCAGCAGGACTCTCTTGGCGCGATCCAACGCCAACGGAGCCACCGCATCGTGTCCTTCTTCCAGAGCTTCACGACTCACGCTGGCAAGATCATCCAGAGAGTCGTTCAGGTCAGGGTCGAGTTGTATCGACACGACGTAGGACAATCCGGGAATAGGCTTGTGCTGATATTCCTGATACAGCACGGATTCGCGTCCTATCGCACGAGTGCGGTGTCTTCCGGATGCGGCAATCTCCCTGCTACCACGGCGCTCGCCAAGGACATCTTTGGGAGCTTCGGCAACCAGGTCTTCTCCATACGCTACGCGCCGAATGTCATACGTATTGCGAATGCCGGCAACCTGACGAGCTTCCTCCGGAGGAACTACAACGGCCAGACTGCATGTCATTGTATTCCTGCCTTGAAGGTCTGAGTGTGTGGTCGACAACCCGGCCAAGGATCGCCCGTCTCAGCATCCACGATCTGCGTCGTCACTTCGTATTCTTCCCCAGGCCCGCTACCCCACGAAAACCGCCGAACTCGACGGAGAAATAAACCCAAGAGCGGGTTGATCGCTGCCTTTCCGCCGTATGCGGATGTCATGTAGATACGGTGGAGCAAAGGTGAAAACGGTCTCGGCCCCAGGATATTCCTGAGTTGCAGCGCCTTTCAGTTCGACAGTGAACTTCTTCTCAGCAACATTCCACTGTACAGGTATGGTATCTTGGCGTACACTG
Organism: Spirochaetia bacterium; assembly: GCA_965208175.1. Taxonomy (GTDB): domain Bacteria; phylum Spirochaetota; class Spirochaetia; order SZUA-6; family Bin103; genus CATQHW01. Next base: position 2,467,655 of record CBDBOG010000004.1, read on the forward strand.
CCTCTCCGACCCTCCGGATGACTCATGCCGCACACGGTAGACACACCGCCCCGAGAGATCAAGACGCCCGGACTCCGCAGATGACCGCGAGAATGCCTGCTTGCTCGCTTCCTGCGAGACAAGCCTCCAAGCGTTTACCGGCGTGCGGCTCGCCAGCGGCCAACTCGCGCAGGGCAGCATCGGCCTGCTGCCACCGTTCAGCCACGACGCTTGGTCGGGAGTTCTGATCTCGACCGGCCACGGAGCCACCTGGCGACGACGGACCGCTGATGCCCGGCACGGGCGCGGAGTTACGCTATCCCGTGGTCGTGGAGATCGGACCGGGCCGGTTGCTCCTGCTGGCCGCCGCCACCTCCACCCATAGTAGGCGGCATGCGCTGGGATCGGCCCCACCTGCTCACTCCTGACTCGTCGCAGCTCGCCACCTGCCCGACCCTTGGCGCAATCGATGACCAGCACGGCCGCTTCCTGGCCACCTGTGTGCAGCTCGCGGATCCCGAAAGCGAACAGGGGGTGCTGCAATCTGTCGAGCTCACCATCCCTTGAACCGGAATCACTGTTCCTCGATGAAGGCATCCACCTCCGCGCGGCGGCGGTAGGAGGGCAAGGTGGCGAGCGGGATCTCGAACTGGGTGAGGACGGTTGCCGGGGGCCGCATCGCGCCAGATGCGCGGTCCACGTCGGCGGTCGAGAACCGCGCGTTGGCGCCGCGGTCGATGGCGATCATGTTCTGACCGCCGGGCCCGAGCATCACGAAGCCCACCCCGGTGGCGACCTCCTCCTGCAGGTGCAGGTGATCGGTGCCCACACCCTCGCCGGCCAGCATGGCTCGAAACGCCTGCCCGCGTGCGTCGTCGCCGACCCGGCCCACGAACAGGCAGCGGGCGCCCAGGCGCGCGGCCTGCACCGCCATGTTGGACCCCTTGCCGCCATGAGTCTCGAAGTAGCCGCCGCCGTTCACGGTCTCGCCGACGGCGGGAAAGCGCTCCACCTCGATCACCAGCGCCACGAGGTAGCTGCCGATCACCACCACCGCTGGCTCCCGCGCCGGCGCCGACTGCGCGTTCATCGCGTCAAGTGAGAGAGGCCGTGGGAGCCTCATCAGGATCGGCCGGTGCAGGCCACGGGTTGATCACCTCGATCCCGCACTGCTCGAAATCTCCGTCATTCCGGGTTGCAACGCGAGCCCCCCGACTGCGGGCGATGGCGGCAATCTGGCAGTCGGCGTTGCTGATCGGCATGCCGGCGGCCCTGCGTGCGGCTCCGATAGCCGCGAACGAACGAGCAGCCGCGCGGTCGAAGGGCAACACGCGCCGTCCGAGTTCTTCCTCCAGCGTCTTGTCGAGCTCGGCGGCCAGCCGAGTCCGACGGCGACCCTCGGGCAGTATCGCGACTCCATAGCGGAGTTCCGCCTCGGTGATCACGGAGAGGTAGACCGCGGAGGCTTCCTGAGCATCGAGCCAGGCGACGACCGCCGGCTCGGGCGTGCGACGCATCAACTCCGAGACCACGTTCGTATCGAGCAGGATCATCGGAACGTCGCCAGCGATTCAGTCGAACCTGGGCGGCTCACGCATCGGCTCACGCGGCGGCGTATCGAGCTCCACGCCGCCCAAGGACTGGAAGCGGGCATGGATAGCACTTGCAAGCCTGGCCGGTTGCGGAGATCGCTCGACCAGCGCGGCACGCAGTATGTGCCGAGCCTCCTCTTCCATCGAGTGGCCGTGCTCGGCCGCCCGCACCCGCAGGCGTCGTTTGACCCCGTCCTCAAGGTTGCGAATCGTGATGCTTGCCATCGGCTCTGATCTCCATGGCGAGAGTACGCAATGATTGCATCGCGATCAACGCTATCTCACGCTGGACGCTTCGCTCCCCGGCCGGAACGGACAACCCTCGGCTGACCCTGTAGCATGCGCGCATGGACTGTGATGGCGCGATAGCGAAGATCCTCAAGGCCGAGGGCGTGGAGTGGATGGCCGCCTTTCCGATGCAGAACCTGATCGAGGCCGCCGGCAGGGAAGGCATCCGGCCGATCATCACGCGCCAGGAACGGGCCGGCGTGAACATGGCCGACGGCTACAGCCGCGTCATGAACGGACGCCGCATCGGCGTGTTCACCATGCAGCGCGGCCCCGGCGCCGAGAACGCCTTCGGCGGCGTGGCGCAGGGTTACGCGGACAACGTGCCTTTCCTGGTGCTCCCCGGCGGCGCCGAGCGGGACCGGTTCGGCGCCCACCCGGGCTTCGACGCGGTGAGCAACTACGGCGGCATCACCAAGTGGTGCGGCTACCTGGCCGACCCCGCCCAGGTCCCCGGCCACTTCCGGACCGCGTTCACCCGGCTCAAGCACGGCCGGCCCGCGCCGGTGCTGGTCGAGATCCCCTCCGACCTGGGCACCGCCGAGTATGGCGACGACCTGGACTACCGGCCGGTGAAGGTGAACCGCTCCACCGCCGATCCGGACGACGTGCGCGACCTGGTGACCGCCCTCCTCATGGCTCAGGCGCCGGTCCTGTACGTCGGCCAAGGCGTCCACTACGCGGAGGCGTACCGGGAGCTGATCAAGTTCGCGGAGCTGACCCGTGTCCCGGTGCTGACCACGCTGGCCGGCAAGAGCGCCTTTCCGGAGAGCCACCCGCTCTCCTTGGGCACCGGCGCCAACTCCGCCACGCTGATGGCGCACCGCTTCCTGAAGCAGGCCGACTTCGTGCTGGGCGTCGGCGCCGGCTTCACGACCACCACGTTCAACGCGCCCCTGCCGTCGGGGGTGCCCCTCGCCCAGGTCACCAACGCCATCGAGGATCTCAACAAGGAACACGCGATCGACTACGGCGCGATCGGCGACGCCCGGCTGGTGCTGCGGCAGTTGATCGACGAGGTGCGACGCCAGGCGGGGCCGGACGGTCCCACCGGCCGGGACGGCGTGGCCGATGAGGTGGCCTCCTGCAGAGCGGAGTTCATGAAGGAGTGGACGCCGTACCTGCACTCGGACGAGGTGCCGATCAGCCCCTACCGCGTGCTCACCGAGCTCACCCGCGCCATCGACCCGCGCAACGCCATCGTCACCCACGACTCCGGGTACCCGCGCGAGCAGTTCGTGCCGTTCTGGCCGGCCGACACGCCGCACTCCTACATCGGCTGGGGGAAGTCCACGCAGCTCGGCTACGGGCTCGGCCTGGCGCTCGGCGCCAAGCTGGCGGCGCCCGAGCGGCAGGTGGTCAACGTGATGGGCGACGCCGCCTTCGGGATGGCCGGCCTGGACATCGAGACCGCGACGAGAAACGGCATCGGCATCATGACCGTCGTGCTCAACAACGGCGTCATGACCCACTACGACAGCTACATGCCCTACACCAGCGAGCATTACGGCACCAACGCCCTGGGCGGTGACTACGCCAAGATCGCCGAGGGGCTGGGCGCCCACGCGGAGGTGGTCACGACCCCGGATCAGCTCGGCCCGGCGATCAGGCGCGCCGCCGAGGTCAACCGGAGCGGCCGCCCGGCGCTGATCGAGGCCAAGACCAAGGTCGAGGAGACGGTCGCGCGCTACTACCGGAAGTAGCAAATCCCGAGCGTCAGGTGAGCCCCAGGGCGCGAAGGTTGCGGTAACTCGTCTCCAGGCAGGAGAACGGGTCCTGCCCGTAGCAGTCGTCCTGCTCCACGAACGCCCACTCGATCCCGGCGGCGCGGCACGCGGCCACGATCTTCGGCCAGTTGAGGTTGCCCTCGCCGACCTCCGCGAAGCGCTGCGTGCGGTCCGGTCCCACCGCCATATCCTTGAAGTGCACGATCGTCTGCCGGCCGCTCAGATCCTCGATCCACTGCACGGGGTCGGCGCCGCCGGCCACCAGCCAATAGACGTCCAGCTCCGCCTTCAACGCCGCCGCCGGCACCCCGTCGTACAGCTCGGCCAGCCAGGTGCGGCCACCGGAACGCACCAACTCGTGGTTGTGGTTGTGGTAGGAGAAGTCGATTCCGGCGGCGGCCAGCCGCTCGGCGACCGGGCCCAGTTCGGCGGCGAAACGCTCGATCCCGCCGGCTTCGCGGTACTCCTCAGGCAACCCGCCGATGGCCGCGTGGCGGCACCCCCAGCGCTGGTGGACGTCGATCATGCGGTCGAGATCGGTAAGGAACTCGTCCCACCCGAAGTGCGTCGCCGCGATCTCCAGTCCGTGCTCGCCGGCCAGGCGCGCCACCTCGGCCGGGTCGACCGGACCGAAGGCTGACACTTGCACGCCGGTGTATCCGGCGGCGCGCACCTTGGCGAAGGTCTCCGCCACGTCGGCGGCGGTGTCGGTGTGCCCGCGCACGGTAAAGAGCTGCGCGCCGATTCTGAGGTCGTTCACGTGATTCCTCCCGTATTCGTTGACGCCGCCGCCAGCGCGTCCCGGATCGAGTCGGCGACCTGGGCGGCCAGCACCTCGGCGCCGGCATCGGTGAAGTGGACGTTGCGCGGCGGCTGCAACTCGGTCATGCGAGGCAGCGCCAGCGCGTACAGATCGTCCACGACGATCCCGCGCGCGGCGACGATACGGGCGGCGGCCCGGTTGTAGCGCACCACGTCGGCGGGCGATCGCGACGGCGTGCCCTCCTGAACCGGCGTCGTGGTCGCCCAGATCAGCGCCGCGCCGGTCGCCGCCAGCCGGTCGAACAGCGTCTCCAGGTTGTGCTCGTACTCCTGGATCCCGACCTGCTGGATGCCCGCCGCCTGCACCTGGGTGATGTCGTGGATACCCCAGTTGCAGTGGATGACCCGCCACCGGCCGTCGCCGAGCCAGCGCTCCAGCTCGGCCAGGCTGCTGCGGGTCGACCGGCAGTTGGCCGGCGCGCGATGCACGCACGCCTCTCCCGCCAGCGTCCGGCGCACCGCCGCCGTGTAGGACATCGAGATCGAGTCGCCCAGCAGCAGCACGCGCGGCAGCGCCGGATCGTCGGCGACCCAGGCGAACTCGGGGCGTTCGCGCCACTCCTCGGGCACCAGCCGCCACCACTCCGATTCCATCATCACGGGCAACCGTACCCGACCGCGGACACGCATGCCAGACGCAACCCGTGTTGACAGGGCGTGCCCCCGCCCGTAGAAAGGTGATCCGCCCTCCCCTCCCGTCATGAGCACGGCCAGCACCCTCGACCGCAGGACCCTCCGCGCGCTGCGCAGCGAGCGCCTCCGCCGGGCGCGCCGCTACCTGATGCTCTACGGGTTCTGCGTCATTCCGGTCGCCGCGCTGTTCGTCTTCCACTACATCCCCATCTACGGGATCCTGCTGGCCTTCAAGGACTTCAAGTACAACCTCGGCATCCTGGGCAGCCCCTGGAACGACTTCCAGCACTTCCGCGACCTGTTCACCGACCCGTTCTTCCCGCGGATCGTGCGCAACAGCATCATCATCAGCGTCCTCAAGATCATCTTCGCCTTCCCGGCGCCGATCCTGCTGGCGATCCTGATCAACGAGATCCACACCCCGTCCCTCAAGCGCACCATCCAGTCGATCTCCTACCTGCCGCACTTCATGTCGTGGGTGGTCCTGGCCGGCATCATCAAGGAGCTGCTCTCGCCTCAGCGCGGCGTGCCGTATTTCCTCTTCGCCCATGTCCTCGGCGCCGAACGGGTGCCCGACCTGCTGGCGGATCCGGAGTTCTTCCGCGCGATGCTGGTGATGACCCACATCTGGCAGGCGATCGGCTGGGGCAGCATCATCTACTTCGCGGCGATCTCCACCATCGATCCCGAGCTGTACGAGGTGGCTGCCCTGGACGGCGCCGGCCGCGTGCGCGTCGCCTGGCACATCACGGTGCCGTCGCTGGTGCCGGTGATCACCGTGGTCTTCATCCTGCAGATCGGCCGCCTGCTCAGCGCCGGCTTCGACCAGATATTCAATCTCTACCACCCGCTGGTCTACGAGGTGGCCGACATCCTGGACACCTACGAGTACCGGGTCGGCATCCTGCGCGGCGAGTTCGGCATCGGCACGGCCGTCGGCCTGTTCAAGAACGTGATCGGCGTGACGCTCCTGGTGGGCGCCAACCTGATCATCAAGCGGTACAACCAGTATGGCATCTGGTGAGCTGACCCCGCGGGCGCCCGCCGTCGGCCGCGGCGGCTCCTGGCTGCGGCGCCGCACGCTCGGGGAGTCGGTCTTCAGCGTCGTCAACGTGACGGTGCTGCTGCTGTTCTGCTTCACCATCGTCTACCCCTTCTGGCGGGTGATCCTGACCTCCTTCGCCGGCCCGGAGGAGCTGGTGCACCTGGGCTTCAAGTTCTGGAACGACAACTGGTCGACCTACGCCTACCAGTACTCGGTCTCCAGCTACGGCAACGTCCGCGTCGGCTACCTCAACTCCATCCTCCGGGTCGTGCTCGGCACCGTGCTCACCCTGGCCTGCACGATGCTGATGGCCTATCCGCTGTCCAAGCGCGACCTGCCGGGACGGACGGTGCTGACGCTGTACGTGGTGATCACCCTGTTCTTCGGCGGCGGGCTGATCCCGCTCTATCTGGTGGTGCGCAAGCTGGGGCTGATGGACACGCGGCTGGCGCTGGTGCTGCCGGTGATGGCCAACGGCTTCTACATCGTGATCATGCGCAACTTCCTGATGACCCTCGACCTGGCGTACGAGGAGGCGGCCCTGATCGACGGCGCCAACTACCTGGAGGTGCTGGCCCGCATCGTCGTGCCGCTGTCGGCGCCCGTCATCGCCGTGGTGGTGCTGTGGGCGTCGGTCCAGCACTGGAACGAGTGGTTCCACGCCATGCTCTTCACCAAGAGCCGCGACAAGCACGTGCTGCAGTTCCTGCTGCGCCGCATGCTCCAGGAAATCAACGCCGTCCGCCTGGAGATGGCCACGTTCGAGGAGGAGGTGGACCTGCTGCCGCTGCCGTCGGTGCGCGCCGCGATCACGGTGCTGACCATCGGCCCGATCATCCTGCTCTACCCGTTCATCCAGCGGCACATGGTCAAGGGCATCTTCATCGGCTCGCTGAAAGGCTGAGCCATTCCCGGTAGCATGAGAGCCGGAACGCAACGACGGTACACGCCGGTCGCGCTGGCCGGCGCAGATCCGCATCGACAGGAGGAGCACAGATGCGACACAGCACCATAGCGATCGCGATCGCGATGGTGCTGGCGTTGGCCGTCCCCGCGGCACTGCTGGCATCCGGCGAAGAGGAGGCGGCCGCCGCCGACGCGCACCTGGAGATCACCTGGCTCGGCGACTCGCCCGACGAGTCGTGGTGGATCGGCCAGCTCGAACAGATGTTCAACGTGACCATCACGCTGGACGGCACCGCCCGCTTCGACGGCGAGCGCGAGCGCATCATCGTGGCCGCCGGCGAGTTCCCGGACACCGGTGCGCCGTGCTGCCTGAACACCCTGACGCTGTACGAGGACCAGGTGATCCGCAGCCTCCCGGAGGAGATGCTGCGCACCCACGCGCCCGGCTATGCGCGCGCCATGGACGAGCGCTATCCGGCGATCTGGACGATCTACGCGGCGCCGGACATGGAAGGCGAGCAGATGGCGATGGGCGCCGTCAATCAGAACTCGATGGCGTCGGTGTTCCACCTGTTCACCCGCAAGGACTGGCTGGACGCGCTGGGCGTGGAGTTGCCGGACTATGACGCGACCAAGACCTACCTGACGCGCGGCATCCACTACTACGAGAACGACGCGCTGACCCTGGACTGGCTGGAGAACCTGCTGGTCGCCTACCGCGACGGCGATCCGGACGGCAACGGCAAGAACGACACGATCCCGTTGGGCGCCTACGGGTTCCCCCAGATTTACGGCTCGTGGCCGTGGGGGGCGATCCAGGGCGCGCTGGGCATGCCGACCACGAACCTGGACCGCAACCACTACGTCGACGGCGAACTGTACATCGTCCACGTCAGCCCGCGCTTCAAGGAGTTCACGGAGCTGGTGGCGCGCTGGTGGGACATGGGGTTGCTCGACAGCGAGTTCTTCACCATCGAGCGCGGCGCGAGTTGGGAGAAGGCGGCGACCGGCGCGTTCGGGGTCTACAACTCCAACTACAACTACGTCGGCCGGATACCGTCGCGACCGCCGGACAACATGATCTCGGACGAGGACGTGGCAAACGGCGTCGAGCTGGTGATGTTCGCGCCGATCGGACCGCGCGGCGAGCAGTTCGCCGGCATGTACGGCACCTCCTACGTCCGGCCGGCGGTGCAGGTGATGAACAAGAACCTCGACGACGCCAAGACGGCACGGGTCATGGAGATCATGAATTCGAAGTACCGGCTCATTGACGGCACGAACGAAGGCATCGACCTGTGGATCCAGTGGCAGTACGAGTACGGCGAGGAAGGCGTGCACTGGGAGTGGTCGGGCGAGCCGTACCAGTCGTCAATCCGCGTGATTCCCGTCGACGAGCGGGCCGCGGACGCGCCGGCACGCGGCGGCTTCCCCACCAACTACCCCAACTTCTCTCCGGTGGAGTATTTCTCGTTCAGGTATCCCCCGCAGCAGACCGACTGGATCCTCAACCACCTGTTCGGCGAGCGCGTGCAGAGCCAGACGTTCGCCACCGAGTACTTCGACATCTTCAACCAGACCGACTTCCGCGAGGTCTCCGGACGCCGCGGCGAGGCGCTGCAGACCATGACCGCCGAGTTCTTCGCCAAGGCGGTCGCCGGCGAGATCGACATCGACACGGAGTGGGACGACTACGTCTCCCGCTGGATGGAAGCCGGCGGCAACGAGCTGATGGCCGAAATCGCCAAGATGCCGCGCTGGTCGGACTTCTTCTGAGCGCCGATCCGACTCACGTGATCACCGCGCCTCGCTCCGAGCGGGGCGCGGTTCTTTCTGCCCTCACGGCGACTGGTCTCCAGCTACGGCAACGTCCGCGTCGCTACCTCAACTCCATCGGCTCCCTGAAAGGCTGAGCGATTCCCTGTAGCATGAGAGCCGAAACGCAACGACGTTACACGCCGGCCGCGCGGGCCGGCACACACCCGCATCGACAGGAGGATTACAGATGCGACACAGAACCGTAGCGATCGCGCTGGTGCTGGCCTTGGCCGTCCCCACGGCACTGCTGGCAACAGGCGAAGAGGAGATGGCCGCCGCCGAGGACGCCCACCTGGAGATCACCTGGCTGGGCGACTCGCCCGACGAGTCGTGGTGGATCGGCCAGCTCGAACAGATGTTCAACGTGACCATCACGCTGGACGGCACCGCCCGCTTCGACGGCGAGCGCGAGCGCATCATCGTGGCGGCGGGCGAGTTCCCGGACACCGGGGCGCCGTGCTGCCTGAACACGCTGACGCTGTACGAGGACCAGGTGATCCGCAGCCTGCCGGAGGAGATGCTGCGCACCCACGCGCCCGACTACGCGCGCGCCATGGACGAGCGCTATCCGGCGATCTGGACGATCTACGCGGCGCCGGACATGGAAGGCGAGCAGATGGCGATGGGCGCCATCGCCGAGGGCTCGATGGCGTCGGTGTTCCACCTGTTCACCCGCAAGGACTGGCTGGACGCGCTGGGCGTGGAGCTGCCGGACTACGACGAGACCAAGGTCTACCTGAACCGCGGCATCCACTACTACGAGAACGACGCGCTGACCCTGGACTGGCTGGAGAACCTGCTGGTCGCCTATCGCGACGGCGATCCGGACGGCAACGGCAAGAACGACACGATCCCGTACGGCGCGTACTCGCTGGGCGGTCCCTATGGCTCGTGGCCGTGGGGGGCGATCCAGGGCGCGCTGGGCGTGCCGACCACGAACCTGGACCGCAACCACTACGTCGACGGCGAGCTGTACATCGTCCACGTCAGCCCGCGCTTCAGGGAGTTCACGGAGCTGGTGGCACGCTGGTGGGACATGGGGCTGATCGACAGCGAGTTCTTCACCATCGACCGCGGCGCGAGCTGGGAAAAGGCGGCGACCGGCGCGTTCGGGGTCTACCCCTCCAACTACAACTACGTCGGCCGGGTGCCGGCGCGTCCGCCGGACAACCTGATCTCGGACGAGGACGTGGCGAACGGCGTCGAGCTGGTGATGTTCGCGCCGATCGGACCGCGCGGCGAGCAGTTCGCCGGCATGTACGGCACCTCGTACGTGCGCGGACAGGTGCAGGTGATGAACAAGAACCTCGACGACGCCAAGACGGCCCGGATCATGGAGATCGTCAACACCAAGTACCGGCTCAACGACGGCACGAACGAGGGCATCGACCTGTGGATCCAGTGGGAGTACAACCACGGCGAGGAAGGCGTCCACTGGGAGTGGGCGGGCGAGCCGTACAAGTCGCAGACGCGCAGGATCCCCCCCGACCAGCGGCCCGAGGGCGCGGCGGGACGCGGCGGCTTTCCCACCAACTACCCGAACTACAGCCCGGTGGAGAGCTTCGCGTTCACCTATCCCCCGCAGCAGACCGACTGGATCCTCAACCACCTGTTCGGCGACCGCGTGCAGGGGCAGACGTTCGCCACCGAGTACTTCGACATCTTCAACGAGACCGTCCGGGGGCGCCGCGGCGAGGCGCTGCAGACCATGGCCGCCGAGTTCTTCGCCAAGGCGGTCACGGGAGAGATCGACATCGACGCGGAGTGGGACGACTACGTCGCCCGCTGGATGGAAGCCGGCGGCAACGAGCTGATGGCGGAAATCGCCAAGATGCCGCGCTGGTCGGACTTCTTCTAAACGCCGATCCGGCTCACGTGATCACCGCGCCTCGCTCCGAGCGGGGCGCGGTTTTCTTTGCCCTCAGGGCAGGTGAATGATGTCGAGCCTGACCGAGCGACGCCGGCCTTCACCATGTCCAGGTCGTTGGCGGCGCCGTTCGACAGGTCGATGACGCGACCCTCGACGTGCGGGCCGCGGTCGTTGATGCGCACGACCGTGGATGCGCCGGTGTCCAGCCGGGTCACCCGCACCAGCGTCCCGAACGGCAGCGTGCGGTGCGCGGCGGTGCGCCCGTGCATGTCGTAGATCTCGCCGTTCGCCGTCTTGTTGCCGTGGAACCCCGGCCCGTACCAGGAAGCGACGCCCATCTGCTCCTCCGGAGCCATCCAGGTGGCGCAGCCCGCCACGGCCAGACAACAGACGACACCCGCACACAGGATCCGTCGCACCTTCATGTTCTAGCCTATCGGCACGATCGGCCCCGAGACCCAGCGAAGCTGATACGATCGCGGCATGACAGGGACGACCGACGCTGCCCGTGAGCTGGAACGCCGCATCATGGCCGCATCGCCGGAGCAGGTAGCGCTGCTGGAGCGCGCGCGGGCCGAAGGCCTCATGGAGCTTGCGCCCGTGGTGCTGCCGGCGAACCCGCTCGGCGACAACGACCACATGGGCTGGCCGGTGGCGACCGCCGCCGGCGGCACCATCGTCGTCATCCACCGCCGTATCCCCGGCCACAATCCCAAGGGCGCGGGGCGTGGCGGCGCCGACTCGACCTTCTCCATGGCCACCCGGTCGACCGACGGCGGCGCCACGTGGAGCGATTCGTACGACCTGCGCGACGCGATGGGCGCCGAGCGCAACCGCGGCGGCGAGCTGCCGTTGTCGCACCGGTACAAGTTCGGGCCGTTCAACCCCGGCACGCAGGGCTACAAGCTGCACCTCAACGCCATCGGAACCGCCGGCGACGGCACGGTAGTGGTGCTCTGCAACTACGGGGCGTTCCGGTCGGAGGACGCAGGCGTCACGTGGGAGCACCGGAGCGAGCCGTTCCGGGAGGACACCACCGGCGGCGACATTGTCTACCTGGGGCCGCGCATCATCGACCACCCCGAGCACGGCCTGCTGGCCTTCGGCAACACCGTCGGCTACGTGCCGGCCGGCACCGAGGGCGCCAAATACTCCCAGAACGCCGTGAACGCTCCCGGCGACCACAGCCGCCCGTTCCTGGTCGTGCTCCGTTCCGGCGACGGCGGACGGTCGTGGGAGCGGATCGACCACCGGCTGCCCGACTGGGCGGCGCAGCACGAGCCGGCCGCCCTGCTCCACGAGGACCTCCTGTGGGTGATCGGCCGCGACCAGATCACCGGCACCGATCACGTGCAGATGCGCTTCCGCTCCCTCGGCGACCCGGTGGAGACGCAGCGCACCAACATGCGCAACCGCCGGAGCATCGACACGGTCGACCTGGACTTCAACCCGGTCACCGGCCGCCTGGAGGTGGTGCGCTCCAAGCGCGAGGCGATGCGCGTCGACCTGTGGAGCATCGATCCGGCCGACTGGGATTCGGCCGAGTGGCGGCTGGAAGCGACCCTGTACCGCCGCGCCGGCAGCTTCTACCGCGACGGAGACGGCTTCCATCCCGCGGGCGCGATCATCGATGCCGCGGCCGGCGTGCAGCACGTCTTCATCTACATGGGCCACCCCAACGGGCCGGCCGGCTCGTTCCGGCTCACCCGCACGCTGGACACGCCGCGCCTGGCGGAGTTCCTGCGCTCCGCGTAGCGCCTCACCATCGCGACGGCATGCTGAAGACCCTGCGCTCGGTCATGCGCTTCCGCCGCCGCGGACGCACCCGCGGCGAGCGGTTGCGCGCGCGGGCGGTGAACATCGCCGACCTGCGCCTGCTGGCGCGGCGCCGCCTGCCGCGCGGCGTGTTCGGCTACATCGACGGCGGCGCGGAGGACGAGATGACGCTGCGCGCCAATACGCTGGCCTACCGCCGGCGGCGCTTCGCGCCGCGGGTCCTCCGCGACATGTCCGTGGTCGACACCACCTCCACGCTGCTCGGGCAGTCGCTCTCCATCCCGCTGGTGCTGGCCCCCACGGGGTTCACCCGCATCGCCGGCTCCCAAGGCGAGCTGGCCGTGGCGCGCGCCGCCGCCCGCGCCGGCCTGCCCTACAGCCTGTCCACGGTGAGCACCCGCTCCATCGAGGAGGTGGCGGCGGTCAGCAGCGGGCCGCTCTGGTTTCAGCTCTACTTCCAGCGCGACCGCGGCCTGGTACGCGAGCTGGTGGAGAGGATCGCGGCCGCCGGCTACACCGTGCTGATGCCCACGGTGGACATCGCCGCTCCGGGAGGCCGCGAGCGCGACGTCCGCCACGGCTTCACGCTGCCGCCCCAACTCGAGCTCTCCACGCTGCTCGACGGCCTGCGGCGGCCGGGCTGGACCTGGGACTTCGTGCGCTCCGAGCCGATCACCTTCGCCAACTTCAGCGGCCGGGCGTCCGCCGACGGCTCCACGGCGGTGGCGCTGTCGCAGTACATCAAGCACCAGTTCGACCCCACCGTGAACTGGAGCGACCTGGACTGGCTGCGCTCGATCTGGGACGGTCCACTGGTGGTCAAGGGGATCCAGACCGTAGCGGACGCTCGGCTGGCCGCCGAGTCAGGCTGCGAGGCGATCGTGCTGTCCAACCACGGCGGGCGCCAGCTCGAAGGGGCGCCCGCGCCGGTCGACCTGGTGGCGCCGGTCGTCGACGCGGTGGCCGGCAGGACGGCCGTGATCTGCGACGGCGGGATACGCCGCGGCGGCGACATCGTCAAGGCGATCGCCCTGGGAGCCGACGCCTGCATGGCCGGCCGCTTCTACCTGTACGGCCTGGGCGCCGGCGGCGAGGCTGGCGTCGACTACGCCATCGAGCTGCTGACCGAGGAGGTGCGGCGCACGATGACCCTGCTCGGCTGCACGGCCGTAGACCAGATCGACCGCGGCTACCTCATGGACGGGTGAGCCGGTCGTCGCAGGCCCTTCAGGAGAATCGCCGGCAGTCGCTTCAACTGCTGCGAGCGCGGGTCCACTTCGAACCCGCCGGACTCCAGTGCCGTCACTCCCAGCAGCGGCTCGGCGTGCGTGTCGCCGAAGACGATGGTACCGCCGACGATCTTGCCCTCGAACTCGAGCTGTCCGACCGCGGTGTCCATCGTGATCGAGCTGCCGTCCGCCAGCACATACTGATCGTGGGACACCGGTGCCAGGCCGATCGCCTGCAGATGCTGGCGCGGCACCAGCGAGTCGAATGCGCCCGTGTCGACCAGGAACCGCCCGGTCCAGCTCTTCGCCGGGGCTGCCGGGTTGCGGATCGTCACGTCGACGTAGGTGGCTCCCATGGCTCCCGATACGGTAGGCCCCTGCGCGGAGCCGGTCAAACCGCTGCGCTCTCCTCTCGGCGACGAGGATCGGCGGCCGTCACCAGCGCTTTGGCGTAGGCCACCGCCCAGGCGGTCGCCAGCTTCTTGTCCCACTCCTGCTCGACGTCCAGGATCGGGATGTGATCGATGTTGAGGACTCCGTCGTAGCCGGCCGCGTCGAGCGCGGCGACCACCGCGCCCATGTCCATGTCGCCGTCGTCCAGGAAGGTCTCCAGGTACTCGCCGCGCGCCGGGATCGGACCGATCACGTTGCGGAAGTGGACGTTGAAGATGCGCTCGGAGCCGAAGTGGGCGATGCCGGCCAGCACGTCCTCGCCTGACTCGTAGCGAGTGCCGACGCAGTAAGTCATGCCGTTGTTCGGGCTCGGGAACTCGCCGAACAGCCGGTCGAACGCCGCGAAGCTGTTCAGCACGTGCGGGATGCCGCGGTAGACCGGGATCGGCGGGTCGTTGCCGTGCTGGCAGAGGAGGACCCCCGCCTCCTCCGCCACGGGAAGCGCCGCTTCGTAGACGCGGCGGTAGCCGTCCCAGATCCGCTCCGGCTCGACGGCGCCGAGCGGTGCGTCCATCACCCGGTCGGCGTCGGCGAAGTTGATGCCGGGCCGGCCGTAGCCGCCGCGCCCGCGGCCGACTGTGTGCCCGGGCGGGCCCGCGGGCGGCAGGTACTGGGCGTTGTTGGGCTTGATGCCGACGAGCGGGATGCCGGCCTCGCCGACGTTGCGGATCAGTTCGCAGAGCCGGCCGATCTGGCGGTCGGCTCCAGGGCGGCCGTAGTAGGCGTCCCAGAGGTGCTCGATCGCGGTGTTGGCGACACTGATCCGCAACCCGAAGCCGGCGTACCGCTCGACCACGCCGCGCGCCGAGGCGGCCGTCAGCGACCCGGAGGTCCGGTACTCCTCCAGGTACTCCAGCCTCAGGTCGACGTCGTCCACGCCGATCTGCTTCAGGAACCGCAGCCCCTCGTCGCTGGTGTCCTTGGCGAAAACGCCTACGCGCATGGCTCCACCTCCAGGTCGGTGACGAGCGTGTGCTCCACCGCCGCTTCGGTCAACAGCAACAGGCGGTAAGCCGGCTCCTTGGTGCCCATGACGAAGTCCTCCCCGCCCTCCTCCACCTGCGGCTGCCAGCGCGTCGTGACCGTGAGGCGGCCATGCGGGCCCGCGGTGACCCAGCCGCGCCCGCACCGCTCCCACGGATAGCGGCTGTGCAGGCAGAAGCCGACCGGCAGCGGCGCGTCGAGCAGCAGCCGTTCGGTGACCGCGAGGCGCCGCGGGTCGTCAGAGTCCAGCAGGCGTTCGGCGCCGGTGACCGGTTCGGGCCAGACTCCGTTCAGATCGACCCGGCAATGCAGGCGCCGCTCGTCGCCCTCACCCTCGGGGACGGTGGCGACCGGGCACGGATTGAGCTGCCGCAGCGGGGTGCCGTCGGCCGCGTGCGGGACCGCCAGGTTGTGGTAGCGCGCGTGCTTGATGGTGGCCGAGCGAGGATCGACGTACGGCATCTGGCCGCGGTCGACCGCCAGCTCGTCGCCGAACGCCTCCAGCACGAAGCTGCCGCGGTCGTCGTGGCCGTGGCCGGCGCCGGCCGGGCCGCCGATGACCTGCACCCGCACCGGTCCGTCCGGGGTCGGCCGGTTCGAGCACAGCAGGCCGGTGACGGCCAGGTTGTTGAACACCGGCGGCCGCGCGGCCGGCGCCGGCAGCTCGTCCGGTCCGTAGATGATGTTGAGCTCATGCTCCGGGGCGTAGTTGGCGCGAGGCAGCTCCTCCTTGACGCCGGCCAGCAGTGCCGGCACGGCCGGGTCGCCCGACAGCCGGCACAGCAGCCCCAGCGATCCGGAGGCCACGCACACGCCGGCCCGGCCGCCGTCGGAATGCTTGATGACCGCGCCCACCGGCGGTTCGGTGCTGAGCATGGCCGTGATGTAGTCCACGGAGCGGACGGCGACGTCTGGCACGATCTCGGCCAGCGGCACGCCTCGATGCCGGGCGTAGATCGCATAACCGGCCAGCGCCTGCTGCAGGGACCCGGTGGCGTAGCCGATCCCCTCGTACGTCCCGCCGTCGGCCGCGTAGTAGGCGCGCACGGTCTGGTCCAGCGCCTCCCTGAACGGCTCCAGGAAGTCGCCGCCGTACGGCCAGTGCCGGGCCAGGGCCACGCTGAGGACGATGCCGCCGAACGCGAAGAAGATCCCCTGGTTGTTGCCGCGCACGTACGGATGGCGCATCAGCGTCTGCTGGATCCACGGCATCGCCTTGATCGACACCGCCTGCGCCAGCAGCTCCTTGCCGGCTTCGGTGAGCAGCGACCCGCCCCAGTCCCAGGCGAAGACGCAGTTGATCGCGACGCGGTATTCGCTGAAGCAACGCGTCTCCCAGCTCGATCCGGGCATGCCGCTCATGAAGCCCGGCGTCCAGACGTCGCAGTGCGCGGCGGCCAGGGCGTGGTGCAGCGCGATCCGCATCAGCTCCCGGTCGCCGTCCAGCAGGCCGACGAAGGCGCAGATGCGCATCGCCGCGATGTCGATCCAGTGGTGGGGCGTGTTGAGCCCGTCGCCGCGATGGCCGTTGCGCACCGGGAAGTTGTTGATGGTCTGGCCGATGCCGCGCCACGGCTCGCTGCCGCGGAACGAGCGGGCTACGTCGCGCAGGCGGTCGTACACCGGTCCCCAGGTGGGTCCCCGCACGCGCGCACGCAGACGTTCCAGGTCGGCGGTGTCGAAGAACAGGCCGAGCTGCGGCTCGGCCGCGGCCGGCTCCACAGCGTCGGGCAGCAGCAGGTCGTGCCAGTCGTCGGGATACGGCAGGACGCGGGCGCGGCGAGCGTCGCGCGCGGCGCTGTCGGTGACGCCGAGCCAGAACAGGTCGGCCACGCCCGGCAGCTCCCCGGGATCGTCGAGCTCGATCTCCAGCGCGGAGATGTGTCGCCCTCCGATCCGCCCCTCCAGCTCCTGGCCGGCGTCGATGCCCGGCGCCCGGTCCACGATCACGCGGGGCGAGCCGTCCACGGTCGCCCGTACGGTGATCGCCGTCGACCGCATGGACTGCACGCAGAGCACGAGCAGGTCGTAGCCGTCCACGTCGATGTCCACCTCGCGGCGCATGGCCATGGCCAGCGGGCGGCCGCCGGGCCACGTGCACTGGATCGAGTGGAACGTCTCCCTGAGCTCGCCGGAATCGGCGCCGTCGATCGTCCAGTCCGCGAGCGGGTGCCGCCGCGGATCGAACATGCGGACCAGGATCGCCTCCCCCTCGCTGTGCCGTATCGGGAACAGCCGTCGACTCATGATCGTCCTCCTCCGTGCCGGCGTCCCGCCGGCAGCGTCAGCAGGCCGGCGCCCTCCGTCCGGCGTCAGCGTGTTGTAGGCGGCGGTGCGCGCCGTGTGCTCGTAGCGCGAGTCGAGGTAGGCGACATGATGGCGGTGGAGCAGCAACGGGCCGCCCCAGCCGCTGACCGCGAGGGCGTTCTTTCGCTTCCAGGTGTGGCCGCGCGGGTCCCACAGGCCGCTCTCCAGCGTGACCTCGGGCTGCCGGGGGTCGGTGTTCCGGAGAAACACCCAGCCGCCGTCCCGGTACGCCGACATGGCCTGCCGCGGCGGCGGCAGCGCCTCGGTCCGCTCCGCCGTAACCCAGATCGCATCCAGCCCCAGCAGCCCGAACTCCGCCCAGTTGCGCTGCCCGAAGACGTCGGCGAGCGCCGAAGACGGCAGGCACTGATCGCGGAAGCCCTCGTCTCCCAGCACGCCGGCGGCGAACGCCGCGCCCAACGGGGTGATCGTCTGGTCGATGTCGCGCGAGAAGCGCAGGCAGTCGAGCGCCCGCTCGAACACCAGCTCCCGCGCCGGGACGCCCAGGCAACGCGCCGCCGCGTGGTAGCTGGCGAACGCCGACCCCAGCGTACCGAGCCCGTAGGTGTTGCCCTCCACGTAGGTGCCGTCGGCCCGCGTCTGATCCATCATGCCCGCCGACAGCCGGTCGATGTAGTCGGCGACGGCGGCGCGGGTCGACTCGCCGCGCGGGTCGGCGGCCGTGGCCAGCGTGCCCAGGATCGCGCCCTTCATGAAGCGCACCCCCTGGTTCATGGAGACCAGCCGGTGCCCCCGCGCCACGTACGGCTCGATGTACGGCAGCCCCTTGGTGAGGATCGCGCGCCGAACCAGTTCCCGCCCGTCCGGCGTCAGCGCATGCCAGGCGAAGTCGAGGAGCAGCGACGCCTTGATGGTCGCCACGTTTGGAGCGAAGGCGTTGTGACGCCATGCCGAGTCGGGGAACCGATCGGTGAAGCCTTCCGACCAGTGCTGCATGTGCGCCATGGTCACCGCGTAGCGGGCGGCTTGGCGCAGATAGCCCGCATTGCCGGTCAGGAGCCCCTCGATGGCAAGCGACATGCCGTCGTTCGCCATATCGACAAACTCGTCCGCGTCGCGGCCGAACCGGTCCGGCGAGTACAGCCAGTGCTGGCGCAGGGTATCCTCCGGATCCAGCTCGGACTGCACGGCGGCACGGTCTGCGTCCTCCGCCACCGCCGAGGCGTAGGGCGGCGTCGCCCGGATCTGACGCAGCCGCTCCAGGTCGTCCGCATCCAGCAGCAGACCCAGTCCGGGCTCGCAGGCGGCGAGCGGCTCCGCGGCGATCATCCCGGCAAAGGGATCCGGCGGCGGCTCCCACGCCGGCGCGTCGCGGCCCACCAGCAGCCAGCGGAACCACGCGTCGCGCTCCCCGTCGGTGACCGCGCGCAGCGTGATGCGCACCCGTTCCAGCCGATCGCCGGTGAGCGGTCCGTCGTACTCGTGCTTGCGGTTGCAGCCGGGCTGGTCCTCCACGACGGCGTACTCGCTTCCGTCCACGGTTGCATACAGACTGACGCGAGTGTCGGCATCCAACCGGATCGCCAGGCTCAACCGCGAGTAACCCCGGACAGGCAGCTCGTACGAGCGGGTCAGCTCGATGCTGCCGGTCCCCGACCAGCACAGCTCGTTGCCGTGGCCGTGGTGGCTGCGCCAATACGGGCCGTCCGCCCCGTGCGGGGACGGCGTCCAGCGCCGGTCGGCGGCGAAGGTCTCGTCCCAGAACGCCTCGATCACCGCCTCGCTGCGATTCACCGGCACCGGTGCGCCCGGCCAGCCGGAACTCGCTGTGTCCACGGTCACTCCAGCCCGATGGAGCCGTCTCCCTGCACGATGATCGGCCGGTCGTACGGGCGCGGGGGAAACTCGGCTGCCGCCTCCTCGTCCAGCTCGATGCCGATGCCGGGCGCTTCCGGCAGCTCCAGGAAGCCGTCCCGGATCACCGGCAGCGGCGCCAGGAGGCTGCGCGCCACCTCGTCGTAGGGGAAGCAGTTGCACTCCTGGATCAGGAAGTTGGGGATGGCGGCGTCGACGTGCGCGTTCACCAGCAGCGACACCGGGCTGCACGCCTGGTGCGGCGCGACCGTGATGTGGGCGGCCTCCGCCATCGCGGCCAGCTTGAAGGTCTCCAGGATGCCGCCGTTGGCGGTCGGCTCCGGCTGGATGATGTGCACGGCGCGCAGCTCGATCAGGTCGCGCATGTTCGACCGCGTCACCGCCCGTTCGCCGGCGGCGATCGGGATCGTCGTCTTTTCCCTGGCCTCCAGCAGCGACCGCGGGCTCTCCGACAGCGCCGGCTCCTCCAGGAAGTAGATGCCGAGCGGCGCGAGCTCGCCTGCCAGCTTGACCGCCTCCACCGGGCTGAAGCTGCGGCCGTGGTAGTCCAGGCAGATGTCGACGTCCGGCCCGACCCGCTCGCGCACGGCGCGCACGCGGGCGACCGAGCCGCGGATCACCTCCGTTTCGCCCATGACGCCGTAGTCCGGCGGCTGCGGGCTGAACTTGAGCGCCCCGAACCCGCGCGCCACCACCGCGGCCGCCGCGACCGCCGGATCGGGGTCGTCCCCCTTCAGTCCGGAGTACAGGCGTACCCGGTCGCGGGTCGGCCCCCCCAGCAGGCGGTACACGGGCGCCTCCAGCCGCTTGCCGGCGATGTCCCACATGGCGTGCTCGATGGCGCTCAGCGCCGACAGCTCGGCGGTGCCGAGCGGATAGCGCAGGCCGCGGTAGACCCGCTGCCAGTTGCGGGTGACGGCCGCCGGATCCTCGCCGATCAGCGACCGGGCGAACTTGCCCACGCACGCGGCGATCGGCTCGTCCAGGCTGTGGAACCCCTCGCCCAGGCCGCGCAGTCCGGTGTCGGTCTCCACCACCACGAACACGTAGTTGCTGCGCACCATGACGTCGGCGCCCTTGCCCACGGTCACGGTGCGGATCCGCTCTATGCGCATGACCGCCCTCGATTGCTTGACATCGCTTCGCGCTCCTTCCGAGCATCTTGCATCTTGCTTCGATTCAGGAGAAGACGATGAAACGGATCCCCCTCGCCATCGGTATCGCATCGCTGACCGCGGCGTTGTCGATCGCAGCACCCGGCGAGGTGCGCGTCACCATCGAGAACGTCTCCGCCGACAGCAGCCTGCCCACCCCGCTGGCGCCCGGGGTCTGGGCGGTGGTAGCGCCGGGGACGCCCAATCCCCTGTTCGCCGCCGGCGAGCCGGACGGCGGGCTTGGGCTGGAAGCGCTGGCCGAGGACGGCAACCCTGCACCGTTGGCCGCCGCCCTGGCGAGCAACGCCGACGTGACGGCGTCCGGGGTATTCAACGTCCCCGACGGCGCGGACGGTCCCGGACCGTTGCTGCCGGGCGGCATCTACTCGTTCACGGTCGACGTCACGATGGGCACGCGGCTGTACTTTGCCACCATGTTCGTGCAGTCCAACGACCTGTTCTATGCCCCCGGCGACGGCCTGGAGCTGATGGGCAAGGACGGCATGCCGATGACCGGCGACATGACGCCGATGGTGCAACTCTGGGACGCCGGAACCGAACAGAACGAGCCTCCGGGCACCGGCCCGAATCAGGCGCCCCGGCAGTCGGGAGCGAATACCGGTCCGGCGGAAGACGGCACGGTGCAGGAGATCGTGACGGGCGACGCGTATCCCGCCACGGATACGGTGATCAGGGTGACCATCTCCGCAGCGACGAACTGACCACCCGGTCCACGGCGGCTGGGTCACCGACTCAGCCGATCAGGGCGAGCGCCGGCTCCAGCGGCACCTCGCCGAACGACTGCTCCGGAATCGAGCCGCGGGCGACGACGCGCAGCCAGTGGCCGCGCACGGCGCTGTCGTCCGGCGGCAGGGAGTCGATCACGGCGCGGGCCCACTCGGCCGGCTCGGCGCGGCTGCAGGCTACCGCGAGCGTGGGCTGCTCGGCCGTCCCGGTCGCCGAGTACGTGTAACACCGCCGGATGGTGCGCCGCGCGCTGGCCATCTGCACCGGCTTGAACTCCGCGCTTCCGGCGGTCCCGGCCGGGACCACGAGCACGTTGATCGCCCGGTCCAGGATCGCGTCGAGCGTCGCTCCGGCATCGTCGCCGACCGGCACGTTCTTGTGCCCGGGCCAGACGTCGAGCATGGAGTAGGACGCGGCCGGGGTTCGGCGCTGGAACGTGAAGTAGTCGGGATAGGCGAAGAAGCCGTCGCCGGATTCGCGATAGCGGTCGTAGAACGCCGTCGTATGGGCGAGCAGCAGCAGACACGCGCCCAGGCCGTCGATGCCGCCGGGCGCGAGTACGCCGACGCGATCGGTCGCGCCGAGGTCGCGGAAGAACCGGGCGTGGGGCATCTCCTGCCGATGGTGCGTGATCCGAAAGTCGGAGCCCCGGAGAAAGCTGCTGTGCATGAGCGCCGTCCGTCGTGGCATTTCTGGGACATGGACGGCCTTCCGTCAAGGGCGTCACACCGGACCGGCGAGCGCCGATCTCATCGCGCGACGCCAACTCAACTCGATGACGCCCGCCGCGGTTACCGTCCGGTCATGGTGTTGCCTCACCGTAGTATCCACTCACCGTAGTATCCACTCGAAACGACCGTTGACACGCGCAGCAGCCATGTCCGATACATTCGCGAGTTGGCGGCGATTCGTCGAGTTGTGGGCAGGACGCACGGGAAGATCGGGAAGATGAAGGGCTTGACATTGCCGAGTCGTTCGTACGCGTCGAGCGTCGAGCGGGCGTTCAGTGGTACGTGGACTGCTCTGTGTTCGGCCGTTCTCATTCTGGCGATGACAGGTTGCGAAGAGATGGTGTCCAACCGGGCGCCGGCGGCACAGGGCTCCATCCCCGCGACCCCGCCGCTCGATGTCGGCGCGTCCGCCCATCAGGTCGATGTCGCTGCCTACTTCAGCGACCCGGACGGCGACGCGTTGACCTACCGGGCGCGCTCCTCGCAGGAGACCGTGGCCACGGTTCGCACCGCCGGAAGCACCGTGTCGATCACGCCGCGCGCGAAGGGCACCGCCACGATCACGGTCACCGCCACGGATCCGGGCAATCTGACCGCGACGCAACAGTTCCGCGTGACGGTCAGGAACCGCCCGCCGCAGCCCCAGGGCTCCATCCCCGCAACGCCGCCGCTCGACGCAGGCGGCGCCGCCCATCAGGTCGACGTCGCTGCCTACTTCAGCGACCCGGACGGCGACGCGTTGACCTACCGGGCGCGCTCCTCGCAGGAGACCGTGGCCACGGTCCGCACCGCCGGAAGCATCGTGTCGATTACGCCGCGCGCGAAGGGCACCGCCACGATCACGGTTACCGCTGCCGATCCGGGCGGCCTGCGCGCCGAACAGACCTTCGACGTGGAGGTCCGACAGGAGTCCACACCGCGGGGAGACCCGACGCCGGCGGCGCCGGTGGCGCGAGGGTCCATCCCCGACGTGCGGCTCTCGATCGGCGCTTCCGCCCATCAGGTCGACGTCGCTGCCTACTTCAGCGACCCGAACGGCGACGCGTTGACCTACCGGGCGCGCTCCTCGCAGGAGACCGTGGCCACGGTTCGCACCGCCGGAAGCATCGTGTCGATCACGCCGCGCGCGAAGGGCACCGCCACGATCACGGTCACCGCCACGGATCCGGGCAATCTGACCGCGACGCAACAGTTCCGCGTGACGGTCAGGAACCGCCCGCCGCAGCCCCAGGGCTCCATCCCCGCAACGCCGCCGCTCGACGCAGGCGGCGCCGCCCATCAGGTCGACGTCGCTGCCTACTTCAGCGACCCGGACGGCGACGCGTTGACCTACCGGGCGCGCTCCTCGCAGGAGACCGTGGCCACGGTCCGCACCGCCGGAAGCATCGTGTCGATCACGCCGCGCGCGAAGGGCACCGCCACGATCACGGTTACCGCTGCCGATCCGGGCGGCCTGCGCGCCGAACAGACCTTCGACGTGGAGGTCCGACAGGAGTCCACACCGCGGGGAGACCCGACGCCGGCGGCGCCGGTGGCGCGAGGGTCCATCCCCGACGTGCGGCTCTCGATCGGCGCTTCCGCCCATCAGGTCGACGTCGCTGCCTACTTCAGCGACCCGAACGGCGACGCGTTGACCTACCAGGCGCGCTCCTCGCAGGAGACCGTGGCCACGGTCCGCACCGCCGGAAGCATCGTGTCGATCACGCCGCGCGCGAAGGGCACCGCCACGATCACGGTCACCGCCACGGATCCCGGCAATCTGACCGCGACGCAACAGTTCCGCGTGACGATCAGGAACCGCCCGCCGCAGCCCCAGGGCTCCATCCCCGCAACGCCGCCGCTCGACGCAGGCGGCGCCGCCCATCAGGTCGACGTCGCTGCCTACTTCAGCGACCCGGACGGCGATGCGTTGACCTACCGGGCGCGCTCCTCGCAGGAGACCGTGGCCACGGTCCGCACCGCCGGAAGCACCGTGTCGATCACGCCGCGCGCGAAGGGCACCGCCACGATCACGGTCACCGCCACGGATCCGGGCAATCTGACCGCGACGCAACAGTTCCGCGTGACGGTCAGGAACCGCCCGCCGCAGCCCCAGGGCTCCATCCCCGCAACGCCGCCGCTCGACGCAGGCGGCGCCGCCCATCAGGTCGACGTCGCTGCCTACTTCAGCGACCCGGACGGCGACGCGTTGACCTACCGGGCGCGCTCCTCGCAGGAGACCGTGGCCACGGTCCGCACCGCCGGAAGCATCGTGTCGATCACGCCGCGCGCGAAGGGCACCGCCACGATCACGGTTACCGCTGCCGATCCGGGCGGCCTGCGCGCCGAACAGACCTTCGACGTGGAGGTCCGACAGGAGTCCACACCGCGGGGAGACCCGACGCCGGCGGCGCCGGTGGCGCGAGGGTCCATCCCCGACGTGCGGCTCTCGATCGGCGCTTCCGCCCATCAGGTCGACGTCGCTGCCTACTTCAGCGACCCGAACGGCGACGCGTTGACCTACCAGGCGCGCTCCTCGCAGGAGACCGTGGCCACGGTTCGCACCGCCGGAAGCACCGCGTCGATCACGCCGCGCGCGAAGGGCACCGCCACGATCACGGTCACCGCCACGGATCCGGGCAATCTGACCGCGACGCAACAGTTCCGCGTGACGGTCAGGAACCGCCCGCCGCAGCCCCAGGGCTCCATCCCCGCGATCCCGCCGCTCAACGCAGGCGACGTGGCCCACGCAGTCGATGTGGCCCCCTACTTCAGCGACCCCGACGGCGACACGCTGACCTACGCAGCCGAATCCTCGAACGATCTGGTAGCCACGGCACGCGCTGCCGGGAACACGGTGTCGATCACGCCGCGCGCGAAGGGCACCGCCACGATCACGGTCACCGCCGCCGACCAGGGCGATCCGAGCGCGACGCAGGAGTTCCCGGTGACGGTGCGGCCCCCCGCACCGCTCGAGCTGCTATCCCTGACGGTCACCGGCGGGAGCGGCTCCCTGTATCCGGCGTTGGCTGCCGACCTGCGCCACTACGCCGTCCGCTGCCGGGGAGGCACGAGGCTGCGGGTGCAGGCGCAGGCGAGCCGCACCGCCGCCACCGTGACCCTGCTGCGCGCCGCTGCCAGCGACAACCAGGCCGCAACCGGTGTCCTCGACGCGTCGGTTGCCGTGAGCGGTGATCACGACCTCGTCGTCGAGCTCCGTCAAGGGAGCGACACGGCCACCTACGTCGTGCACTGCCTCCCCGCCGACTTTCCCGAAATCAGGATCCTGAAGAAGACCGCCGCCGTAGCGGAAGGCCTGCTGCTGGTGACGCCGCGATCGCAACTCAACAATACCTACGAATCCATTGGTAGTGTCAGCTATATGGCGATTCTGGACAACAACGGCGTACCTCGGTTCCACCGCCGACTCCGCCCTCCCGGCAGAAACCTCAGAAGACTCGCCGACGGCCGGTACTCGTTGAACAGCGCACCGTTCGTGGAGATCTACGACGCCCAGCTTCGCCACGAGCGGACGGTGCGCCCGCTGGCCCCGTTGAAGGACACGGACGAGCACGATTTCCTGATCACCCCCGAGGGGAACTATCTGTTTATCGATTACGTCCCAGCGACCCGTGACGAATGCGAGGTGCAGCAATGCGAGCCCGACGAGAAGAAGCCGATTGATGTTCGCGACTCCTGGATTCAGGAGGTTACGCCGGGCGGGACCAAGGTGTTCGAGTGGAACTCGTGGGACCACCTCAAGCTATCCGACTGCAGGTTTGACCTGGAATTTCACCGCGGCGAATATGCGCACCTCAATTCGCTGGAGCTGGTTGGCGGCGACATCGTCGCGTCTTTCAGACACTGCAGCATGGTAGTCAGGATCGACCGTTCGTCCGGCACCGGTGCGTTGGTGTGGCAGGTTGGCGGGTCGGCTCCTTCGCGCGCTGCCGCTACGCGCTATCTGAGCATCTCCGATGATACCACCGGCCAGAACGAGATCTGTGGGCAACACGGTGCCACGATCACCGGGTCGGGATCGCTCCTGGTGTATGACAACGGCAACCTCTGCCCGGGTCCGAGAAAGCAGGCGGCGACGTTCTCCCGCGCCGTCGAGTACCGGCTCGATACCGACAAGGCGGTGTTCCTGCGTCAATATCGCCTCCCGGCCGGCCACGGATTCTCCAGCACCCGGGGAAGCGTGGTCGAGTTGCCGAACGGCAACTGGCTGATCGCGTGGGGAACGTTTGCGGGAGCAAGTCTCCCGTACGATCAGCGGCTCAGCATAAGCGAGGTGGATCCGGCCACCGGCAGTTCCGTATTCGATGTGAACATGCACTCCGACTCCGATCGTCGCTACTGGTACACATATCGGGTGTACCGTGTGCCAGAGTCGGCCGTCCAGGTACCCCACAACCTGCCGTAGAGAAGAGAAGTGGTCCTGAGAAACTGGACAGGCAGTCAACGTCAAGGTGTATTCCTGGCCATGATCTGGCCATGAGGAGGCAAACGAGATGGCAACGAAACGGCATCGATTCACGGCGGAGCGCAAGGCGCAGGTAGCCGTGGAGGTGCTGAGCGGCGACCGCACGATCCAGGAGAACGCAGCCGGGAGCAGCAGACCGAACTTCCGGAGCCGGCTCCTGGCGCGTGCCCTCGTGCCGGTTCTGCCGCTGCTGCTCGCTGCCTGCACGCCGATGGCCACTAGGGAGACTTCGGTGCAGGTGTCGTTCGCACGCGACACCTACGACGGGGCCGAAGGCCATGGCGTGCGGGTGATCGTGCGCCTGGACCAGGCTCCAGGCCGCCCGCTCGAGATCCCGCTGGTGGTTGCCGGCGCGGATGACCACCGGCTGTTCGCGTGGCGCGGTGAGCCGGAGCCCGGGGCGGGAACGGCAACCGTTCGCCCGGTGAGCGCCGTCTCCTTCGGCAGCGGCGAATCCGAGAAGGCAATCTTCGTGCGGACCGAAGCCGACGACGGTCGGAGCCCGTCCACAGCCACCGTCCGCCTCGGGACGCGGCCGGCCGCAGTCGAGGCAGGCAGCCCGTCCAGCGCCGAAATCAAGATCTATCCCGCCCCGGCAGGGCCCCTCCCTTTCATCGACAAGCGGATCACGCCGCGCGCCGATGGCGCGGACTACGAGACGAAAGGCACGCTCCGTGCCGCCGTCGCGTTTGCCGAGTTCGCATTCGCCAACGACGACTTCGCATCGGTGACGGCGATGAGCTGGAAAGAAACCGATGGCGCGAGCAACATCGACACCCGGATCAGCTACGTGCGGATTCTCGATGCGTCCGCGGGAGCGGATACGCTGCGTCTCCAGATACCGGTCGACAACCAGTGTCCCGATCGGGCCACTGCGCCGCCGCGGTCGCAGTGGCCGTGCATCATCGACGACCTCGGCGAGCCCGAGGAAGGGCTGGGCATGATCAGCGATTCGAACCACATCCTGCAAGCCCGGCTCGGGGCGGGAAGGTACCAGATTCGCGTGGCAGCGGTGTCCGGGCCGGGGCCCTACCGCGTCACCATCCACCTGAACGAAGAAGCGCAGTGCTACGAAGAACACTGCATGAGATAGGAGGATTGAGAGATCATGCGCCAGATCCCGGAACACTACCGAATCGGTTTCTTGCTCGCGGTCTGCGCGGCGTTCGCCGTGCTGCTGACGGCGAGTTGCCGTGGTCCGGGCGCCACGCCGGACCCCTCGCCTCTGCGCCTGAGCGCCCTGGAGGTTACCGGCGGCGATGCGCTGTTCCCGACCTTCAGCCCTGACGTACGGCACTACTCGGTGCGCTGCGCGGACGGCACGACGCTGCGCCTGGCGGCGCGGGCAGAGGATGCGGCCTACCGCCTCACGCTGCTGCACAACGAACGGACCGCCACCGGTACCGTGGCGGACTCGGTCACCGTGAACCACGATCACGACGTCGTGGTCGAGGTCAGCGACGGGAACGCCGCGAGCCGGTACACCGTCCACTGCGTCCCGCCCGGGTTCCCGGACGTCGTCATCGAGCGGCGCGCCACCGGGGTCTCCGACGGCCTGCTGCTGATGACGCCCGGCGTCCGGCGGTCGGATCCTCCCACGTCGTTCCTGGCCATCGTCGACAACAACGGGGTGGCGCGCTGGGTGCGCACGCCGAATGTCCGCGCGCGCAACTTCCGGCGCCATCCGGACGGCCACTACTCCTTCTCCGAGCGCGGGCCAGACGGCACCGAGCCGACGGTGATCCTGAACGCCCGCTTCGAGCGGGTCACGACCGCCACGCTCGCCGGCGACCTGCTGCCCGAGCACACCGGCGGCCACGACTTCCTGGTGACCGAAGAGGGCAACTACCTGCTGATGGCCTACTACCCGAATCCGCGCGACTTCAGCGGCTTCGAGTGCGGCGGCGAGCCGTGCTCGGTGCCGGCGGACACGGAGACCGACTCCGTGATCCAGGAGGTGACCCCGGACGGGGACGTGGTGTTCGAGTGGAACTCCTGGGATCACGTGAAGATCGAGGACTGCACGATCCACCGCTTCCCGCGAGACTACGCCCACCTCAACTCGCTGCACGAGCTGGACGGCGACATCGTGGCGTCGCTGCGCGGCTGCGCGCAGGTGGTGCGGATCGACCGTCCGACCGGCAGCCTGGTCTGGCAGATGGGCGGCACCGAGCCGCCGCGCGATCCGACGACTCGCTTCCTGCCGCTGGTCGGCGATCCGGCCGGCGAGTTCTGCGGGCAGCACCACGTGACCGCGACCCCGGCCGGGTCGCTGCTGATGTTCGACAACGGCACCCACTGCCTGGGAGCACGCAAGAGCGAGGCGCCGTTCACGCGCATCGTGGAGTACGACCTCTCTTCGGGGACGGAGGCGCGCTGGGTGAGGGAGTATCGGCTGCCGCCGGAGGACGGCGTCGCGGAGTCGGGCGGCGGCGTGGTGGCGCTGGACAGCGGCAACTGGCTGATCACCTGGGGCAGCAACGGACCCGAGATCGCGGTGAGCGAAGTGGACAGGGACGGCAACGAGGTCCTGCGCATCAGCATGTCCAAGGACGGCGAGCGATACGGGACCGCCCGCGTGTACCGGGAGCGCGAAGCGGCCCTGGCCCTGCAGCCCAACCTGCCCGGATAGCAGCCCCCACGAGGCACTCCCTCACGTCACCGGCTCGACGCTCTCTTCCACGAACTCCTCCAGCGGTTCTTCCGGCTCGATCACCTCGATCCCGGCCTTGCGCAGTTCCTCGGCCCGGCGGCTGTAGATCGACGCCGTGGCCAGAATCACCCGCGTCGGACGCACACCCGTCGCCTCCTCGTACAGCCGCCGCTTGCGTTCCAGACGAGGCCGAATGGTACGCCCCACGCTGGCGGCGAACTCCACCAGAACGTGCTCGTGATCATAGATCAGCAAATCGAACTGCTCGCCGGCGATGGTGCGCTGCTCGACGCGGACCCCGAACGACTGTTCGAGCACCGCCGCCATGGTCCGCCGAAACACGCTCTCGGCCTGGATCCCCCAGCGCGATCCCAGGCGATCGATCTTCTGGTCCAGATTGGAAATCTCCTGCGCCATCTGATCGAAGCGCCGGTCCACCTGTTCGAAGCGCCGGTCCACCTGTTCGAAGCGCCGGTCCACCTGTTCGAAGCGCCGGTCCACCTGATCGAAGCGCCGGTTCATTTCGGCCTCAAGCTCGGCGATGTCCTTCTCGATACGGTCCAGCCGCGCCGGCACGCCGAGGAACTCATTGGTCAGGAGCGCGCGCAGCAGCAATCGCTGAGCGTGCGGGTTGGCCTGCAACTCCGCGACGATTCGGGCTACGAGGGACTCCGGATCGAGCGGTGCGGCCGGCTGCTCGTTCTTCATCCTGTTCTGCTGCAACATGATAGCGCCGTGAGGCCGCGTGGGTCAACGCGTCATGCCACGTCGTTGTTTGCGGCGTGGTAGGTTGCACATCGGGGAGCAGGTGACGCAGCTCAGGGAGACGGTCATCCGCCGCATGACGCGCCTCGCGGCTGCCCACGGCGCGGTGAACCTGGCGCAGGGGTTTACCGATGAACCGCCGATCTACGACATGGTGTGGAGCGGCGTCGCGGCGTTGCTCGGCGGCACTGAGGAGGGAGCGCGCCGTGTCGAGTCGCTGACCGTGGGTGAGCTCCTGCGCGCAACAGGGAGCACTGATGCCGATTCGCTCGATCGCCCGGTGAAGGAGCTGTTCGAACGGATGCGCGGCTCACGCGACGAGCTCAACCAGTACTCCTACCCGTTCGGACTCCCGGAACTGCGGCACGCGATCGCCGACTACACGCAGGCGTGCCACGGCTACCGGCCCGACCCCGAGGAGCAGATCACGGTGGTGCTCGGGGCCAGCGAGGGCATGGCCGCCGCGTTCCGCTCGCTGCTCGACCCGGGCGACGGCGTCGTGGTGATGCAGCCCTATCATGAGCTGTACCCGTCGCAGGCGGCGATCTTCGGGCTCGTGCCCCGCTTCGTGACCCTGCGCGAGGACCGCCGCGCCGGCACGTGGCGGCTGGACCGCGACGAGCTGCGCTCCGCCCTCGCCCATCCCTCGGTCAAGGCGATGGTCGTGAACACCCCCCAGAACCCGACCGGCACGGTGCTGGACTCCGAGGACCTGGGGTTCATCGCGGAGCTCTGCCGGGCACACGACCGGTTCGCGATCACCGACGAGATCTACGAGCACATCACGTTCGACGGCAATCGCCACCGCTGCCTGGCCCGCTTCGAGGGGATGGCCGAGCGTACGCTGGTGGTGAACGCGATCTCGAAGACCGGCCGCGCGACCGGCTGGCGCGTCGGCTGGGTGATCACGCCGCCGGACCGCACACCGGCGTTGCGCGCGGTTCACGACAACCTCGTCGTGCAGGCGCCGACGCCGCTGCAGAAGGGGGCGGTGACGCTCCTGCGCCAGCCCCGGTCGTTCTTCGCCGGGATCGCTGCGGGCTATCGCGAGAAGCGGGACCTGCTGGTCGGCGGCCTGCGGGAGATCGGGTTCGCGGCGACCCCGCCGGAAGGCGCGTACTACCTGTTCGCGGACTACCTCGGCGTGCCGGCGCTGGCGGCGATGTCGCCGACGCAGGCCGCCATGTATCTCACCGAGCAAGCGGGGGTGGCGACGGTTCCGGGCGACAACTTCTACGCCACCGGACGGGAGGGAGACCGCTACCTGCGATTCGCCTTCTGCCGCTCGCTTCAGACGCTGGCGGAAGGCATCGAACGGCTCCGTGCCCGGCTTCGTTAGGGCGGTGCGGAGCCCAGGTAGGCTTCGCGCACCTCGGGTGTCTCCTTGAGGGTGTCCGCCGGACCCTCCACGACCACGCGTCCCTGTTCCATGACGTAGCCGTACCGAGCGACCTCCAGCGCCATGGCCGCGTTCTGCTCCACCAGCAGCATGGACACTCCGCGCTCGCGGTTGATGCGGGCGATGCCGGCGAAGATCTCCTCCCGCAGCCGGGGCGCGAGGCCCAGGGACGGCTCGTCCAGCACCATGACGGCCGGCTCGGTCAGCAGCGCCCGGCCGATGGCCAGCATCTGCTGCTCGCCGCCCGACAGGTAGCCCGCGCGGTGGCGGCGCCGCGCTTCGAGCAGCGGAAAGAAGCGATACACCGCCTCCAGGCCGCCGCGGGGATGGGCGCGCCGCCCGCTCAGAGCCCAGGAAGCGGCGCGCAGATTATCGTCGACGGTCAGATCGGCGAACACGCGCCGCCCCTCCAGCACGGCGACCAGACGGCGCCGCGCCCGGTGATGGGCCCGCATGCGGTCGATGCGCCGCCCGTCGAGCAGGATCGCCCCCGCGGTGACCGAACCCTTGTCGTAGGGCAGCAGGCCGGCCACGGCCCGGATGACGGTGGTCTTGCCGGCCCCGTTCGCGCCGAGCAGCGCGACGATCCGGCCCCGTGGCACCCGCAGCGACAGGCCGCGCAACACCGGCGCGGCCTGCCCGTATGCCGCCTCGACGCGGCGGAGCTCCAGCGCGGGGGCGGCAGGGGCTGGCGGGCCGCCGCCAGCCGCCGCCGTCTGGGCCGTCGTCAGCTCAGTCGTCGAGAGCGACTTAGTCGTCGAGCACGATCCAGTCCGACACCGGATCCATGCGCCCGGTCGCCGAGTTGCCCTTGTAGATGCGACCGACCGGTATCGAGTTGTTCTTGAACGTCACCGGCACGCCGATCAGGCCGCCGGTGTCCCAGTCCTCGATCCCGTCGATCGCCTCCTTGAGGTTGCCGCCGGTGAGCTCCTTGCCGGCGTCCAGCGTGCGCTTGATCGCCTCCGTCAGGATCATGCCCGTGAACCAGCCCTGCAGGGCGAAGGTCGGCACGTACTCCTGCTGCGTCACCTGCGCGATCAGCCGCAACGTCGCGGACTCTTCCTGATCCCAGTAATACCGGTACGGGAACACGCCCATGTACCGGTCGGCCAGCGGCCCGAGCTGCTGGATGATCAGCGGCTCCATCGCCCAGAAGGTGCCCATGAACGTCGCGTCCACGCCCGACTGCACCGCCTGCTTCATCACCTCGGGCCAGACCGTGGTCACGTAGCCTTGGAAGATGACGTAGTCCGGCTCCGCCCGGCGCAGCTTCAGCACCTCCGGCGCCACGTCGATGCCGGCCGGCTCGGTCTCGATCTCGGCCACGATCTCGACGCCGAGCTCCGCCGCCCGCATCCTGGCGGCCGGGATCGGGTCGCGGCCGACCTCCAGGTTGGAGTGGAACAGCACGACGCGCGGCGCCGCGCCGTCCTTGCCCCCCTGCTCGGCGATGTACTCCAGCAGGATGCCCACCATCTCCGCGTACGTGGGTCCGGTCAGGACCTGGTAAGGGTACTGCACCGGATCGGCGAGCACGGTGGCCAGCGACGCGCCGATCATCAGCACCTGGTAGCGCTCGTTGACCTCCGGCGTGGACAGAATCGCGAACTCGGTGGAGTCGCCGTAGAACGCCACGACGTCCTCCTCCTCGGCCATGATCTGCTTGAATATGGCGAGCGCATTCTCCGGCTCGGAGCCGGAGTCGCGTTTCTCCATGCGCACGGGCCGGCCGTTGATGCCGCCCGTGGCGTTCAGGTAGGCGATGTAGGCATCGATGCCGACCACGCCGAGGTTGCCCGCCTGCGCGTAGATGCCGGTCAGCGGTACGGAACCGCCCCAGACGATCTCGCGGTCGTCGGCCACCACCGGCGCCGTCAGCCCCGCGGCCAGCGCGACGATGAGCGCCGCCGTCGCGGCGAGACGCCCGCCCCCTTTCACGATTCGCATTGTTGGTGTCCTCATAATGTTGTTGTCCTCATGATCTCATTCGTCCAGCACGACTCAGTCGTCGAGCACGATCCAGTCCGACACCGGATCCATGCGCCCGGTCGCCGAATTGCCCCGGTAGATGCGCCCGACCGGTATCGAGTTGTTCCTGAACGTCACCGGCACGCCGATCAGGCCGCCGGTGTCCCAGTCCTCGATCCCGTCGAGCGCTGCCTTGAGGTTGTCGCCGGTGAGCTCCATGCCGGCGTCCAGCGTGCGCTTGATCACCTCGGTCAGAATCATGCCCGAGAACCACGCCTGGAGGGCGAAGGTCGGCACGTACTCCGCCTGTGTCACCTGCGCGATCAGGCGCAGCGTCGCGGACTCC
The DNA here is from genome assembly GCA_965208175.1 of Spirochaetia bacterium. Lineage (GTDB taxonomy): Bacteria > Spirochaetota > Spirochaetia > SZUA-6 > Bin103 > CATQHW01. Next base: position 2,501,151 of record CBDBOG010000004.1, read on the forward strand.
TCCTGCTCCCAGTAGTACCGGTACGGGAACACGCCCATGTACCGGTCGGCAAGCGGCCCGAGCTGCTGGATCACCAGCGGCTCCATCGCCCAGAACGTGCCCATGAACATCGCGTCCACGCCCGACTGGACCGCCTGCTTCATCACCTCCGGCCACACCGTGGTCACGTAGCCGTGGAAGATGACGTAGTCCGGCTCTGCCCGGCGCAGCTTCAGGACCTCCGGCGCCACGTCGATGCCGGCCGGCTCGGTCTCGATCTCGGCCACGATCTCGACGCCGAGTTCCGCCGCGCGCTCCCTGGCGGCCGGGATCGGGTCACGGCCGAACTCCAGGTTGGAATGGAACAGGGCGACGCGCGGCGCCGCGCCCTCCGTGCCTCCCTGCTCGGCGATGTGCTCCAGCAGCATGCCGACCATCTCCGCGTAGGTGGGCCCGGTCAGGAACTGGTAAGGGTAATTGACCGGATCGGCCAGCACGGTCGCCAGCGAGCTGCCGCCCATCAGGACCTGGTAACGCTCGTTGACCTCCGGCGCGGACAGAATCGAGAAGGTCGTGGAGTCGCCGTAGAACGCCACGACGTCCTCCTCCTCGGCCATGATCTGCTTGAAGATGGCGAGCGCATTCTCCGGCTCGGAACCGGAGTCTCGGGTCTCCATCCGTACGGGCCGGCCGTTGATCCCGCCCGTGGCGTTGAGGTACCCGACGTAGGCGTCCATGCCCAGCGAGCCGAGCGCGCCCGCCTGCGCGTAGATGCCGGTCAACGGTACGGAACCGCCCCAGACGATCTCGCCGTCGTCGGCCAGCACCGGCGTCGCCAGTCCGGCCGCCAGCGCGACGACCAGCGCCGCCGTCGCGGCGAGGCGTCCGGCACCGCTCAAGATGCGTGATGTTTCTGTCCTCATCCCGCTACTCCTCCTCCCGTGTGTTTCGTATTCGCCATTGTGGACAGCAGGTTCCGCATTCGTCTACCGATGCCCGCCATGCCCTGCGGCTCGAACGTCAGGAAACCGACGATGAGCAGACCGAACAGCACCTCGCGGGCGGGCGACAGCAGCCCGGCGACACGCGGGCCGAAAACCCCGGTGACCCAGGCGAAGAGCTCCGGCGTCAACGTGATGAAGAGGGCTCCGAGAACGCCGCCGGTCACCGTGCCCATGCCGCCCGCCACGATCGCCGCCAGGAAGAACAGCGACAGGTCGAAGCCGAACTGACCGGGGGTCACGACCCGGAAGAAGTAAGCCATCAGGCCGCCGGCGAGGCCGGCGTAGAAGGAGCTGACGCCGAATGCGATCAGCTTGTAGCGCCGCGGGTCGACGCCCAGTACCGATGCGGCGATCTCGCGGTCGCGCAGCGCGATGAATGCGCGGCCGACGCGGGTGCGGAACAGGTTGCGCGCGACCAACAGCGCGCCCACCGTCAGGGGAGCGATCAGCAGGTACAGCTCCCGCTCCGTGGTGAGCGTGAGCCCACCGATCCGGGCGGGCGCCACCGGCGTGCCTCCCCGGCCGCCGGTCACCGGCTCCCACTCGTTGAACACGAAGGTGAGGATGAACTGCGCCGCAAGGGTGGCCATCGCCAGGTACAGCCCCTTGAGCCTCAGGGAGGGCAGCCCGGCGATCATCCCGACCGCCGCGGCCAGCAGCCCGCCAAGCGGCAGGCAGAGGTAGAACGGCAGCCCCAGATGGGCGCCGAACCAGGCCGCCCCGTAGGCGCCCACACCCATGAACGCCGCGTGGCCGAGCGAGACCATGCCCGCATAACCGGTAAGCAGGTTGAGCCCGGTGGCGCTGATCACGTTGATGCCGATCATGCAGGCCATGTGCAGGTGATAGCTGTTGCCGGTCAGGGGCAGGGCCAGCACCGCCGCGGCCAGCACTGCCGTGCCGGACGCGGTCCGACCGCCGGACGCGGTTCCACCGCCGGTCACAGCCGTTCCACCCGGGGGGTGCCCAGCAATCCGTGCGGGCGGACCATCAGGATCACCAGCATTACCGCGAACGGGACCACGTCCTTGTACGACGCCCCCAGGTAGAAGCCGGTGACCGCCTCCAGCCAGCCGATGATCAGGCCGGCGAGGACGGCTCCCGCCAGGCTGTCGAGGCCGCCCAGGATGACGACCGCCAGCACGGACAGCCCGATCAGGCCCATGGACGGATTGAGCGTCGTGATCGAGGCGACCACGACCCCGGCGAGCGCCGCGCTGGCGGCGGCGCAGGCCCAGGTCAGGTTGAACGTCGCCGGCACGTCGATGCCCAGCGAGCTGGCCGCAACCTGGTCGGAGGCGGTAGCGCGCATGGCCAGGCCGATCCGGGTGACCCGGAACAGCACCAGGAACACCCCGACCGCGGCCAGGGCGACCAGCGCCCCGAAGCCGGTGTTGGCGGGAAGGTACATGCCGCCGATGACGATCGGCCGCTCCGGGAAGATCGACGGCAGCAGGAAGTCGCGCGGCCTCCAGATCATCTGCACCAGCCCGTGCAGGACGGCCGCCAGGCCGACGGTCGCCAGCACCGCCACGGTCGTCTCCCGCCGGAGCAGCGGGCGCATCAGGACGCGCTCGATCCCGGCCCCCAGCACGCCTGTGGCACAGATCGACAGCGGCAGCGCGGCCCACCAGGCAAGCTCCAGCAGCACGGCGAATGTGAAGAAGAAGTAGGCCCCGAACATCATCAGGTTGCCGTGCGCGAAGTTGACCACCCGGGTCGTGCGGTAGACGATCACGTAGCCCAGCGCGATCAGCGCGTAGACCCCGCCCACGGCAAGGCCGACCAGGCTGATCTCGAGAAAGAACTCCATCAGCGCCGTTCGGCCGCGGTGCCGAGATAGGCGGCGATCACCGCCGGATCATCACGCACGTCCCCGGGCGTGCCGGCCGCGATCACGCGGCCGAAGTCCAGCACGATCACCTGGTCGGAGATGTCCATCACCACGCTCATGTCGTGCTCGACCAGCAGGATCGTCGCGCCGCGCTGACGCCGGAGGGTGAGAATGAGCTCCGCCATCTCCTCCCGCTCGCGGCGGTTCATGCCGGCGACCGGCTCATCCAGCAGCAGCAACCGGGGGCGCAGCGCCAGCGCTCGCGCCAGCTCCACCCGTTTCTGCAGGCCGTAGGCAAGCGTCGACGCCGGCACGAGCAGGTCGTCGGCGATGCCGACCAGCTCGGCGAGTCCGCCCTCGATCTCCGACTGGAGCCGCCGCTCCTCGCGCCGCGCGCGGCCCGCGTACAGCCCCGCCGCCGGCACCCCGGCGCGCAGGTGCACGTGGCCGCCCAGCTTGATGTTGTCCAGCACCGTCATGCCGGGGAACAGGGCGATGTTCTGAAACGTGCGCGCCATGCCCAGCGCGGCGCGCCGTGCCGCCGGCAGGCGCGTGACGTCCGACCCGGAGAACGTGATGCGGCCCGCCTGCGGCCGGTAGCACCCGGAGACCGCGTTGAACAGGCTGGTCTTGCCCGCCCCGTTCGGCCCGATGAGCGCCGTGATGCTGCCGGCCGGCACCTGCAACGACACGTCGTCCAGCACGGTCAGGCCGCCGAAGCGGAGGCACAGGCCCTCCACGTCGAGCAGTGCCGGCGGTCCGGCGTCGCGCCGTGCCGTGATGATGCCCGTTGCCGCTCGGCCGGCGCCTCAGGCCCTGGTCACATGCTGACGATGACGCCGCAGGCGACACGCCCGCCCGCGCCGCCGATGGGCTGGGTCAGGTGGTCGTCCGGATTCTCGTGAATGATCACGGCCGAGCCGTCCTCGTCCAGCAGGGCCGGCATGTCGCCGCCCGCGACGGTCACGAGCGTGGTGAAAAACTCGGCCACCGCCGAGCCGTCGTCCGCCACGTACAGGTTGGGGAGATCGCCGTTGTCCGGTCCTTCCGGATGACGCAGGCCGTGCGGCACTCCGGCGGGGTTGATGTGCCCGGTCGCGTGCGTGAAGTCGGGCGTGCATGCGCCGACCGCGTGCAGGTGGATGCCGTGGGCGCCGGGGGTCAGGCCCGTCACCTCCACGTACATGAGCACGCCGGTCGGGGCCTGCTCGAACGTGGCGGTGCCGATGACCGATCCGGAGGGATCGACGATCTCCGCCGCGGCCTTGTCGGCGAGCAAGGCGGCGGGAGCCGCGATGGACGCAAGGGCGACGACGGCAATGGCGAGCAACTTCGTATGGAGCTTCATGAGTGCACCTCTCCTGGTGTGTGTAAAGCTGAGCGGAATACTGCGCTCAGCGCGATGGCAGAATAGTCATTTCCCGTCAGCGCGTACATCGGAGTCCCGTACTGCACCGCCTTCACTGCTGCGCCGGCATGCCCTCGCCGACTCGGCAAAAGCGCCAGCGCCGGCGGGGCCGCTATCAGGAGCGCGGGACGCGAGCACGCCGGGACAGCCTGCCGTGCCGGCTTCCCGCTATACTCCCACCCGACGAGGCACGTCAATGGCTGACAACGGAGATCGCGACGACGCCACCCCGCAGGAAATCTGGAGCATGCTCCGCGAGCTGACGGCGAGCCAGCGAGAGACCGCCCGCCTCATACGAGAGCTCCGGGAGTCCGGGGCCGAAACCGAACGCCACATGCAGGAGACCGGTCGCCAAATGAAGGAGACCGACCGCCAGATGAAGGAGACCGACCGCCGGCTGCGCAAGCTCGACGATCTGTTCAACGGCCAGTGGGGGAAGCTCATCGAATCGCTCGTCGCAGGCGACCTGATCCGACTCCTGAACCAGCGCGACATCGCGGTCCAGCACCTCTCCACCAATCTGGAGCTCAACGACGCCGAACGCAAGTGGGAGATCGACATCCTCGCCATGAACGGCGAGGAGCTGGTGGCGGTCGAGGTCAAGACGACCCTGAAGGTGCGCGACGTCGATCACTTCCTGGACACGCTGCGCCACCTCACCCGGCTCCAGCCCGACTACGCCAACCGCGCGATCTACGGTGCCGTCGCCTACCTGAAAGCGGACGAGGCCGCCAACACCTATGGGGAACGGCAGGGCCTGTTCGTGATTCGCGCCACCGGCAGCAGCGCCAGCATCACCAACCGGGAGGACTTCCGGCCCCGCACCTTCGGCCGCAGCGCAACGCACGCGGTCTGATCCATGCGCCGGACGGACCTGCTGTCGAGCGCCGGGAGCCAGGCGGCGACCAACGAGGCAGGCAACAAGGTGGTCACCGTGGGCCGCCGCACGCACGTCACCTGGCAGGACGTGACGCCCGAGGGCTACTTCAACCGGGTCCGCACCCTGGACCTGGACAGCGGAGCGTGGTCGGAGACCTGCACCCTGGGCAGCGCCTACGACGACCATGCGCGGGCTGTGATGGTCGCCGACGGCGACGGGTTCCTGCACGCGATCCTGAGCGGCCACAACACGCCCTGCACCTATCGCCGCTCGCATCGGGCCAACGACGCGGCCGGCTGGACCGACCCGGTGCCGGTGGCCGACGGCACCTATCCCTACCTGGTGTGCGGTCCCGGCGGTGACCTGTTCCTGGCGCTGCGCAACGCCGAACGCTGGAACGGCGTCGAATTGTATACGAAACCACACGATGGGCCATGGCGTCATGTCGGCAAGGTCATCGAACGGCTGGCCGACTACCCGGGATACGCGGCGTTCCACTGCGGATTCTGCTTCGGCGGGGACGGGGTGCTGCACCTGGTCAGCGACTTTTACGAGGGGTTCGGGGTCTGGGAGGAGCGCGGCGTCCACCAGGCGGTCGCCTACCTGCAGTCGCCGGACGGTGGGCTCACCTGGCGCACGTTCCGCGGCGAACCGGCCGCCACGCCGGCCCGGCCGTGCGCCATGGACGTGGTCTGCCAGAGCACCGGCCTCCGCCACGAACCGATGCCGCCGCCGGTGCTGGCCGCGCAGGGCAACGTCGCCCTGGACTCCGCCGGCGTGCCGCACGTGCTGTATCTCTATCACCTGAACCGGGCCGGTCAGCTCATCCTGGCCGCGCCGGACGGCCAGGGAATCTGGCGGCAGCGCTCCATCGACGCGCTCGAGCACGCCTGGCCGCACCACCGCGCCGCGGTCTGCCGCGGCACGTTCACGATCGACGCGGACGGCGTGATGCGCGCGCTGGTGACCCTGACCCCCGCCGACCATAGCGGCTGGGCCGGCCACCTTCCCAGCCGGCCCGGACTCGCCGGCCTGAGCGGGGGCGCCACGCCGGACCCGGGCACGGCCGGCGACAACCCTGTCGCGTGGCTGATCTCGACCAACGGAGGCGAGACGTTCAGCGTGCACGAGGCGCTGTCCGGGGAGGCCGGTGCGCGGTCTCCCAAGTATGAGCTTCCGGTCTCGGGCGGCCCGGCACGCACCCCCGCGGAGGTCCGCGCCGGCGGGATCCTCTACTTCGACCGCACCTCGCACCACCTGCCCGGCTTTCCCGAGGACGGCGGCTACCAGAACCGGGTGTACTATTGCCGCGACTCGGCATGGGGAGCGGCATGAACGGCTCGGTGCGGCTCGGCGTCATCGGCTGCGGCGTGATCGGCACCATCCACCTGCGCGCTGCGGCCGCAGCTCCGGAGGCCACCCTCACCGCGGTCGCCGATCAACTGCCAGGGCGCGCGCAGGAGGCGGCGGGCGAGTTCGGCGCCGGGCGGGCCTACCTCGACGCGCAGGAGCTGATCGCCGATCCCGGGGTCGAGGCGGTGGTGCTGGCCCTGCATGCGGCCGGCCGGGCGCAGCTCGCCGTGCGGGCGCTCGAAGCCGGCAAGCACGTGCTGGTCGAGAAGCCGCCGGCGCTGAACGCCGCCGAGGTGCAGACGATGCTGGCCGCCCAGGGCGACCGGGTCGCCGCCTGCTGCTCGTCCCGCCGCCGTTTCTACGAATCCTACGACGCCGCCGAAGCGTGCGTGGCGTCCGGCGCGCTGGGCGATCTGCGCGAGATCTACTGCCGCGTGATCGAGGGCGCGCAGCCGCCCACCGGCAGGGAGCCGCCGCCGTGGCGGGTGAGCCGCGCCCTGAACGGCGGCGGCATCGCCGCCAACTGGACCTCCTACGACCTGGACTACCTGCTGGGACTCACCGGCTGGCGGCTGCGGCCGGAGCTCACCCTGGCCCGCACCTGGCCGGTTGCCGGGCACCTGGCTTCCCGCGTCGCCCCCGGCTCCGACGGCGAGAGCCATTACGTGGCGCTGGTGCTCTGCGCGGACGGCGCGACCCTGCACCTGGAACGGGGCGAGTTCTCCGCCCTGCGGCGCGAGCACGCGTGGCAGGTGATCGGCACGCACGGATCGCTCCGGCTGGAGATGGAGCGGGACGAGCACAAACGCATCCTCCTGGACGCGGCCACGGACGCCGGGGGCGTCGCCAGCCGCGTGATCTGGGAAGGAGCCGAGGATCCGTGGCGCCAGCACCGCTGGCCGGTGACCGACTTCTGCCGCGCCATCCTCGGCGGCGGCCCGCCCAAGACCACCCTGCAGCAGGCGCTGGTGATCCAGCGCATCCTGGACAGCGTCTACGCATCGGCCGACCGCGGCGCCGCCGTGGCCGTGGGCGGCTCCTGACGACGGCGCCTCTCGGGTCGCATGACACGGCGCATCCTGGGCCGCACCGGCCTGCCGGTGTCCATCATGGGCATGGGCTCGGGCGGCTACGACCCGCTGGGGGCGGCCAGCGGCCGGCCGGACGCCGACATGGTGCGGCTCCTGCGGCGGGCGTACGACCTGGGCATCAACGTGTTCGATACCTCGCCCGACTACGGCGGCGGACGCAGCGAGCGGCTGATCGGCGAAGCGCTGCAGGAGTTGCCGCGCGACCAGGTGGTGGTGTCCACCAAGTTGCCGCTTGCGGTCGCGCCGCCCGGCGTGCCGGTCACACCGGCGCGGCCGGAGGCACTGGCCCCGGCAGTCGAGGCCAGCCTGAAACGGCTGCGGACCGACTACGTCGACGTCCTGCTGGCGGCGGTGGCCAACCTGCCCGAGCACTTCGGCACCGTCGTCGACGATCTGTTCCCGGTGCTCGACCGGCTGCGCCGTCAGGGCAAGGTGCGCTTTCTGGGATCGAGCGAGCAGACCCGCTCGGACGGCGCGCACCTCTGGCTGCGCCACCTGCTGCCGGCGGACCTGGCCGACGTGGTGATGGTCGGCCACAACCTGATCAATCAGTCGGCACAGCGCTCGCTGTTCCCGGCCTGCCGGCGGCAGGACGTGGGCGTGCTCAACATCTTCACGGTACGGCGCGTGTTCCGGAGCGCCGAACGCGTGCGGCAGGTCATCGACGAGCTGCGCCGTGACGGCCTGCTGGACGCCCCCCTGCCGGCCGACGATCCGCTCGGTTGGCTCACCGCCGACGGCGACTGCGAGTCGCTCGTGGAGGCCGCCTACCGCTACGCGGCCTACACCCCCGGCGTGACGACGGTGATGTGCGGCACGGTCGACGAGCGCAAGCTCGCGCAGACCGCCCGCTTGATCGAGCGCGGGCCGCTGGCCGCGGCGCACGTCTTGCGGCTGGCGGGGACCTTCGGTCGCGTGGCACGCCCGGTAGGCGACTGACTGACCACCCGGCCGGAGCGATGATCGAATTGACCAATCAGACCTGACCTGGTCATATAGGTCAGACAGGACGGAGGAGCATCGCATGACCATCAACGTGTCCGAGGCCAAGGCACAGCTCTCGAGCCTGCTCGACCGGGTGTACCACGGGGAGACGGTGACCATCGCCAAGAACAATCTCCCGATTGCCGATCTGGTCAAGCATCAGCCGCGCGGGAAGCGCCGGCTCGGGTTGCTGCGCGGTCAAATCGCCGTTCCCGACGACTTCACGGACGAGGATCCCGCGATCAACGAGCTGTTCTATCCGACCGACGAATGAAACTGCTGCTCGACACGCACATTCTGCTCCATGCGCTCACCGAGCCGGAGCGGCTCGCCCGCGGGCGCAGCGATGCGATCGAGAACCCGGCGAACGCCGTGTTTGTCAGCGCGGTTTCGATTGCCGAGATCGCCATCAAGGTCTCGATCGGCAAGCTGCACGTCGACGTGGACCTGCTCTCGGCCGTGGAGGACGCAGGGTTCGAGTGGCTCGACTTCGGTCCGCGGGAAGCGCTCCGCCTGGCCGAGCTGCCGCTCCACCACCGGGACCCGTTCGACCGCATGCTGGTGGTCCAGAGCCAGGCCAACGATCTCGGCTTGGTAACCGACGACGGCAAGCTCGCGGACTACGATTGCCGCATCCTGTAGCGGCTGCCACGGCGACCGGATGGCAGGCCCGTAGGCGACTGAAGCTGCTCCGGCTCAGGCTGGCGCCAGCCTGAGCGTCAGCGCCGCGAACGAGAGAGGCGGCAGCTCGCACCGCGCCCGGCCCTCTTCGATCGCCACCGCCCGGAACGGCTGCGCCTTGATCAACTCCTGCTCGGCGAACGAATTGGCCGCCTGCGGCTCCGGCCCGGTGACGATCTCGGCGGTTGCACACGCGGCCACCGCCCGATCGGCGACTTCCAGGGACACGGGCGCCGGGTCGGTCAGGCTGCGGTTGGTCAGAAACAGGTGCAGCCGCTCGCCGTCGAGGATGGCACTGGCATCGACGTAGGCGACGGTGCCGTTGGTCGCCCCCTCGTAGCGCGGGCCGTCCACCGCGAGACGCAACGCCGTGCCGGTGCGCCGTTCGGCGAACATCGCCAGCGGGTAGAAGATGCTCTGGACCAACAGGTCGTCGCCACGCGTGATCAGCGGCGCGATCACGTTCACGATCTGCGCCAGGTTGGCGATCTTCACCACGTCCGCGTGGCGCACGAAGCTGTGCAGGAAGCCGGCCACCACCAGCGCGTCCTCCAGGTTGTACACCTCCTCGACCAGGTGCGGGGCGACCTTGCCCGCGCCGTCCGTCTCCCGGTTCTTGTACCAGACGTTCCACTCGTCGAAGCACAGGTAGGCGCGCCTGGCGCTGCGCCGGCGCGCCTGCACGTAGCGGCACACCGCGTCCATCTCCTCGATCTGGCGGTCGATCGCCGCGGTCAACGCCAGGTAGTCGGCGGTGTCGCCCGCCGGGTTGCCGGCGTAGCGGTGCAGGCTGATGTAGTCGGCCAGGTCGCCCAGGTGCTCCAGGACCGTGCGGTCCCACTCCATGTAGGTGGGAAGCTGCACGCCGCAGGTGCCGCACGCCACCAGCTCGATCGAGGGGTCGGCATCCTTCATCATCTTGCCGGCCTGCCGGGCGCGGATGGCGTACTGGTCGGCGGGGACGTGGCCGAGCTGCCACTCGCCGTCCATCTCGTTGCCCAGGCACCACAGGCCGACCCCGTGCGGTTCGGTGGCACCGGATGCCGCGCGCAGGTCGGCGTAGCGCGTGCCGGCGGGGCAGTTGCAGTACTCGACCCAGTCGCGCGCCTCCTCCGGCGAGCCGGTGCCCAGGTTGACCGTGAGCATCGGCGTCCAGTCCATCTTCCGGCACAGCCGGATGAACTCCTCGGTGCCGAACCGGTTGGTCTCGATGCTCTGCCAGGCCAGCTCCCGTACCCGCGGGCGCCGTTCGCGCGGGCCGACGCCATCCTGCCAGTGGTACCCGGAGGCGAAGTTGCCGCCCGGGTAGCGCATGGCGGTCATGCGCAGGCGGGCGAGCGCATCGAGCACGTCGGTGCGAAAGCCGTCGGCGTCCGCGTGGGAGCTCTCCGGGTCGTAGACCCCTTCATAGACGGCGCGGCCCATGTGCTCGAGGAATCCCCCGAACACGCGCGGGTCGACGGGACCGATGCGAAACTCGGTGTGGAGCGTGATGCGCGTTGACAGCATGTCCCGATCGTCGGCGCGCGGCGCCGGCTCCTCAACTCCCGACGCGCAGGCGGTACTTGCGGAGGTCGATGACGTCCAGCGGCAGGTCGCGGGATTCGGTGACGTAGAAGCTCGGCGCCGGCTTGCCCGCCGCCGGCACGATCGCCTCGCCGTGCGGGACGTCGGCCCGCATCACGAAGAAGCTTGCTTCCGGGTCGTTGTAGCGGCACTCGATCATCACGAAGTCGTCCGCGCTCAGGCCGCCGGTCCTGACCTTGTCCTCGAACTCCGGTCGCAGGCACAGCGCCACGGCCAGGTACATCGGCTGGCTGTCGGGGTTGCCGATCAGCAGGAACTCCTCGTTGCCGGGGTGGGTGCCGAAGGCGGCGATCTCGGGTCACTGACGCCTCCTCAGGCACCCTGTCGCCCTGCACACCTGTTTTACCTGGTATGCAAAAGGAACGTGCCAGGCCGGGGCTGAGGCGGATGTCACTCGACATGGACTAGCCGGTGTCAAGAACAGGTATCGGGCTCAATCGCGAACACGATGCTGCCAGTCAACTCCGGAGCCGAAGGCACCTTGAGTTTGCCGCTGTCTATCGCTTGAGTACCTGTCGTGCTTGGGATCCTTGCATTACAATGTCATTCATTATTACAAAGGCGAGGATCGACCATGGCTGCAAATCAGCTCGTCCAGGCCCGCATCGACGGAGCCGTGAAGGAAGAAGCGGCCGCCGTGCTGGCCGCGATGGGCCTGACCGTTTCCGATGCGGTGCGGCTGCTGCTGACCCGGGTTGCGCAGGAAGGGGCGCTGCCATTCGCGCCGCTGATTCCGAACGCCGTCACCATCGAGGCGATGAAGGAAGCCCGCAAAGGCGACCTCCCCCAGTTCGACAGCGTGCAGTCGCTCATGGACGATCTGCATGCGCAGGATTGAGCGTACCAGCCAGTTCAGACGCGACTACAAACGTGAGGCCAGGGGCCGGCACCGGGAGTCGCTCGACGCCGACCTGGTGCCCGTCCTGGTTGCTCTGGCCAACGACCAGTCACTGGAGCGTCGGCACCACGACCATGCGCTGAGCGGAGCCTGGAAAGATCACCGCGATTGTCACGTGAAGCCCGACCTGGTGCTGATCTACCACAAGCCCGACGCCGCAACGCTGCGGCTCGTTCGCCTCGGGTCTCATTCGGAACTCGGGTTTTGACGGCGGAGACTACCCGCCCACCTGATACCGTACCCGCTCACCTGATACCGCCGCCGCGTTACCGACCGCGGGCAGCAGCCTCCCGACTGCCTGTCAGTCCATGCCCGTGATGCGCCCAGTGGCGGTGTCCACGTCGATGCGCCGGAACGCGGGGTCGGAGGCCGTGCCGGGCATCAGCTTGATGTCGCCCGCCACCGGCACCGCCAGCCCCGCGCCACGGTAGAGCAGGATGTCGCGCACCGGCAGCTCCCAGCCGGTGGGCCGGCCCTTCAGCGCCGGGTCGTGGCTGAGGCTGAGGTGGGTCTTGACCATGCAGGTCCCGAGGCCGGCCAGCGCCGCATCCTCCTCCAGCTCCTTCAGCCGCGCTCGTGCCGCCGGCGCGTAGGTCACGCCGGCGCCGCCGTACACCTCGGTCGTGATGCGCTCGATGCGCTCCCGCAGCGGCAGCGTGTCCGGGTAGAGATAGCGGAACCCGGCCGGCTCGTCGCACGCCGCTGCCACCGCCTCTGCCAGGTCGCGCGCTCCGGCGCCGCCGTGGCGCCAGTGGCGGCTCACCACGCAGGTGCCGCCCTGCGCCTCGACCGCGCGCCGCACCAGGGCCACCTCCTCGTCCGTGTCGGTGAGGAAGTGGTTGAGGCAGACGACCGGCCGCACGCCGCTCTTCTGCACCGTGGCCAGGTGCGCCAGCAGGTTCGGGATCCCCTGCTCCACCAGCGCGGGATTGCCCTCCGTGTAGGCGGCGTCCAGCGCCTTGCCCGGCACCACGCGCGGGCCGCCGCCGTGCATCTTCAGCGCCCGGATCGTCGCCACCACCACCGCGCAGTCGGGCGTCAGTCCGCTCAGCCGGCACTTGAGGTTCCAGAACTTCTCGAAGCCGATGTCGGCGCCGAAGCCGCTCTCGGTCACGTGGTATTCGGCGAGCTTCAGTCCCACCCGGTCGGCGATGATCGACGACTGGCCGATGGCGATGTTCGCGAACGGCCCGGCGTGCACGAGCACCGGCTGCCCCTCGACCGTCTGCATCAGGTTGGGGTTGATGGCGCGCGCCATGATCGCCGCCATGGCGCCGTCCACCTCGAGGTCGGCGGTGGTGACCGGGCTGCCGTCGCGGGCGTGGGCCATGACGATGCGCCCGAGGCGCGAGCGCAGGTCCGCCAGGTCGGCGGCGACCGCCAGGATCGCCATGACCTCGGACGAGACCGAGATCTGGAAGTGGCTGCGCATCATCAGGCCGTCCATGCGGCCGCCGAGCCCGATGACGATGTCGCGCAGCGCCTGCGCGCTGAAGTCCATGGCCCAGCCCATGGTGACGGTGCGCGGGTCGACGTCCAGGCGGCGGAGCTGCCTGCGCGCCAGACTCCGGTCGCCGTAGTTGGCCTCGTGCTGCAGGCGGCTGGTGAGCGCGACCATCGCCAGGTTGTGGGCGCTGGTGATGGCGTCGATGTCGCCGGTCAGGCCCAGGCTGAGGTCGTTCAGCGGGATGCACTGCGCCAGCCCGCCGCCGGCGGCCGAGCCCTTGATGTTGAAGGTCGGGCCGCCCGAGGGCTGGCGGATCGCTCCGGTGACGCGTTTGCCGATGGCGGCCAGCCCTTCCACCAGCCCCATCGTGGTGGTGGTCTTGCCCTCGCCCAGCGTGGTGGGCGTGATGGCGGTGACGTTCACGTACTTGCCGTCCGGGCGGCCCGCGAGCCGCCGGAGCACGCTCGCCTGGTCCACCTTGCCGACATGGTGGCCGTACGGCAGGACCTCGTGCGGTTCGAGCCCGAGCTCGTCCGCGAGCTGCTGCACGCTCTTCATGTCGCGCTCGGCGGCCTGGCTGATCTGCCAGTCCGCCATCGTGACGGGATCGAGGTTGCTCATCGCGGCCGTACCATACCCGCGCACGATCGGGGACGCGACCGGACGCCGGTCAGCTCAGGAAGCCCCAGTCAGCTCAGGAAACCCAGGTCCTCCCGCAGCCGCGCCCGCACGTGCTCCTCGTCGGGGACGAGTCCCAGGCCCGGCGCCTCCGTCATCCGCACGTAGCCGTCCTGGATCAGGTGACCGTCGGGGCCGAGCGGGCTCCGGGCCGGGTCCGCCGCACGGACGAACAGCGGCCAGTTCGGGTCGTGGTGGAAGTGGTACTCCAGCACCAGGAAGTTGGGCACCGTCGCGCACACGTGCGCCATCGCGTAGGTGCCGACCGGGCTGCACACGTTGTGCGGCGCCAGCGGCAGGTAGTAGAGCTCGCCCAGCTCGGCGATGCGCTTGCTCTCGGCCAGGCCGCCGGCCTTGGCGATGTCCGGGCAGATGATGTCGGCCGCCTGCGTCTCCACCAGCTCGCGGAACCCGTGGCGGGTGTAGAAGTTCTCGCCCGTGCAGATCGGCAGGGTGGTCTGGCGCTTCACCTCGCGCATGGCCGCGACGTTCTCCGGCGGGATCGGGTCCTCCAGCCAGAGCAGATCCAGCCCCTCAAGGCGGTGCGCGACCTTGAGGATGTCCACCGGCGGGTAGTACCAGTGCGCGTCGATGGCCAGCTCGGTGGCCGGATCGATCCCCTCGCGGAGCGCGGTCACCACCTCGACGTAGTGGTCGATCTCGGCGCTCGAGAGCCCCCGGCTGTGCTTGTCGCGCATCTGAGGAAGGGGGTCGATGTCGAACTTGAGCGCGGTGAAGCCGCACGCCTCAACCGCGCGCGCCTTCTCCACGTACGAGGCGGGCGTCTCCTCGTCGCCGGCGTGGCAGTCGGCGTAGATGCGAATGGTGTCGCGGTAGCAGCCGCCCAGCATGCGCCAGATGGGCTGGCCGCAGGCCTGGCCGGTGATGTCCCACAAGGCCATCTCGATGCCGCTGATGGCGCTCATCACCGCACCCTGGTAGAACCCGGAGGCGGACATGGCCCCCATCATGTCCTTGAAGAGGCGATTGACGTTGCGCGGATCCTGCCCGATGAGCGCCTTCGTCAGGCGGTCGTCGACGGCGATCTGGTGCACGCCCGCGCCGTGGTATGCCTCGCCCAAACCGGTGATCCCAGCGTCGGTGCGGACCCTGATCAGCACCCAGCCCGACTCGACCAGCGCCGCTCCCACCTGTGTGATACGCATGGCCGCGGAGTGTAGTCGATGGCGCCCAACGCTCCCAGTGGCGTCGCGCTGCCGCCGCCTGTGTTGCCTGGCCGTAGCCCGTCAGGCTACGGTTTACAGGTGACGATTCGGAACATCGTGCACAAGGGAGTCCGCCGGCTGTTTCTCCGAGACGACCCGACGGGGCTTCCGGCGACCACGGTGGACAGGCTCCGCAAGATGCTTGGGTTTCTGCAGGACATGGGCATTGAGGACGAACTTCACGCCATCCCTGTGTGGAGTGCCCACCGGCTGACGGGCAACCGCAGGGGAACGTGGAGTCTGCACGTCACGAGAAACTGGCGACTCACGTTTCGCATCGACGGCGACGAGATCGTCGATGTCGACTTCGAGGACTACCACTGATCAGGAGGGATCGTGTGCGCATGCTCAACCCACCCCACCCCGGGGCGTTCGTGAGGACCGAGATCATCGAGCCCCTTGGCTTGACCGTTGCCGCCGCGGCGGCCGTGCTCGGCGTATCGCGCCCTGCGTTGTCGACCTTTCTCAACGGTCGCTCCGACCTGTCCGGAACCATGGCGCTTCGCATCGAGAAGGCATTCGGCGTAACGATGGACACTCTCATGCGGATGCAGGCG
This sequence comes from Spirochaetia bacterium, assembly GCA_965208175.1. Classification (GTDB taxonomy): domain Bacteria; phylum Spirochaetota; class Spirochaetia; order SZUA-6; family Bin103; genus CATQHW01. The sequence continues at coordinate 2,516,758 of CBDBOG010000004.1, forward strand.
TCCTGCGACATCGCCCGCGCGCGCAGGCGCGAAGACGAGGTTCACGTCGAGCGCTACCGGCCATCCACGGCTCCTGTCTGACCGTTTCCGATCCACCCGTCCATGAGGATCACGCGCGTCGGCTCGGTGCTGATGCGCTCTCCACCGTGGGTGCTGGTGCGCGTGTTCACCGATGCCGGCTTGGTCGGGCTCGGGGAGGCGTACCACGGCGCCGGCGTCCATCGCATCGCCGTCGACCCGCGCCTGACTCACGCGCTGCTCGGCCGCGACCCGCGCGACGTGGAGCGGTTGGCCCGCGACATGAGCGCCGCCATGTCCGGGTCCGGCTTCTACCAGGGCGCCGTCATGAGCGCGATCAGCGGGGTGGAGATGGCGCTCTGGGACCTGGCTGGCCAGGCCGCGGGCGTGCCGATCTGGCAGCTCTTCGGCGGGCGGATGCGGGAGCGGGTCCCGTTGTACGCGACCGGCCACAACGGCGTGCCGGACACGCCGGCCGCCTACGCGCGGCGTGCCGAGGAACTGCAGCGCCTGGGGATGCGGGCGTTGAAGCTGAGCGTTCATCCGCGGGCGCCGGGCGCCGAGCCGCCGCTGCACCTAGTGCGCGCCGTGCACGAAGTGCTCGACGTGCATACCTGGCTGGCGGTCGACGCGCACGGAAGCTGCGACCCGAGCGGCGCGTTGCGGCTCGCGGAGCGGCTGGCGCCGCTGGATCTGCGCTGGCTGGAAGACCCGGTCCCGCCGGAGAACCCACAGGCGATGGTCGACGTGACCGCCGCCTCCCCCGTTCCCATCTGCACCGGCGAGAACCTGTACGGCGTGCACGGCTTCCGCGAGCTTCTGACCCGGCACGGCACCGACATCGCCTCGCCGGACATCGCCAAGACCGGCGGGCTGGCACAGGGCCGCCGCATCGCCGACCTGGCCGCGTCGTACGGCGTGCCGATGGCCCCGCACGACATCGGCAGTCCGGTGCAGGCCGTGGCCGCGGGCCACCTCGCCTGCTCCCTATCCAACCTGCTGGCGATGGAGCAGCACTTCCCGGACCTGCCGCTCTGGCACCGGCTCGTGGACGACCACCATCTCATCGCCGATGGCGAACTGGTGGTTCCCGACCGGCCCGGCCTGGGCATCCGCCTGGACGACGCGGTCGTACGCCGCAACCTTCGGAGTAGGAATGAACATTGCTGATCACCCCCTCCACAGATCCCGGCGTGCGGGACTACCGCACCGGGCTCCTACCTCGGGTATGACGCCAAGCCGCCGTAAGGGATAGGGATGGTACACGTGGGCCGCAGGGAGCCAGCAAGCGACAAGGCGCTGCATGCGCTCCCAGGTGAGTCGGGTTTTCTGACTGCGGCGCCGCAGCGAGCGGTACCACAGCCATGCCACCCGATAGCGGAACAGGGCCAGCGCCGGCGAGTTCATGGGCACTCCGTAGTAACGCAGATGCCCGCCCACCACCGAGCGCAGCCACCGTCCCACCTCCGGAACCGGATCGTGCAGGCGGCCCCGAAGCTCGGCTTTCACCTGCCCCAGTTTCGCCTGCAACCGCTCACCCATCGTCTGCCTGAGCACCGTGAACCGTCCGTTGCTTCTCTTCGTCCCGCAGATATGCGTGAACCCGAGAAAGTCGAACGTTTCCGGCTTGCCCTGCCCTCCTCGCCTGCGGTTCTCGGCCGCAAACGGCCCGAACTCGATCAGGCGCGTCTTGACCGGGTGCACCTCCAAGGCAAACGAGCTGAACCGTTCGGCCAGCTCCGCCCGGAACCGCTCGGCATCCGACCGGTGTTGGAATCCAGCGACGATGTCGTCTGCGTAGCGCACGACGACCACGTCGCCGCGCGCCTGCGTCCGCCGCCACTGCTGGACCCACAGGTCGAACGCGTAGTGCAGGTAGACGTTCGCCAGCAACGGCGATGCGCTGCCTCCTTGCGGCGTCCCCTGCTCACTGCGCGTCCGCGTCCCGTCCTGCAGCACGCCGGCGTTCAGCCACTTCTGGATGAGCCGCACGACGCGCCGGTCCCCGATTCGGTGCTCGACGAACTTCACCAGCCACCCGTGGTCGATGGCATCGAAGAATCCACGGATGTCCACGTCGAGCACCCAGTTCACCTTTCTGGTCAGCAGGCCCGTGTACACGGCGTCCAGCGCATCGTGTGCGCTGCGTCCCGGTCGAAACCCGTAGCTGAACCCGAGAAAGTCGGTCTCGTAGATCGCGTTCAACACCTCCGTAGTCGCACGCTGGACGATCTTGTCCTCCAGCGCCGTCACGCCGAGCGGCCGTTGCCGCCCGTCGCCCTTCGGTATGAACACCCTGAGCACCGCCTTCGCTCGGTACGCTCCCCGCTGCAAGCGGGCCGACAGGTCACCGAGGTTGGCCTCCAGCTCCCTGCCGTACTGCTGCCACGTCACCCGATCCACTCCGGGTGCGGCGTCCCGCTTGAGGCTGAAGTACGCCTCCCGGAGCCTCGTCGGTTCGTAGACGTGGTGCAGCAGCGCGGTGAACCGCAGCGTCCTATCCTGTCGCGCTGCTTGACGTATCCGCGCAAGCGCACTGGGCGCGCCGTCCCGGCGCTGTGTCCGGGGCGCGTTTTGCTGGCGCGGATTCCCCTTGGTCAGGCCCCTTCCCTCCACCCGCTCCGCGGTTGGGGCAACGGCGTCCGACGCGACCGTAGGCGTCCCCTTGGCTGTCTCCGGCGTTTCCACCTTCGTGCCCGTGTAGGGTCCGCCATAGCCACGCTGTCCACCGCCCCCGTCCTTGTTCGCGGGCTTCGCTGGTACTATGGACCTGTCCGACTTCCCATCCCCGTACATCATCGGGGTGTGTCCTTGGACTTTCCGACACGTCCTGCGGCGCCATCCGCCACAGGAGAGGATGGGATCTCCCGGTTCCCGTGCGAGGTGTTTCCGCACGTGCTCGGGGTCTCGGACCGCGCAGGGTCCCGTGACGCCTCGCGCTGGCGGCGTCCCGGGTGTTGCCTTCCGCCTCCTCCAACGGCGTCGGCACCCCGAAGTGACTCTCTTTCGCGGCTCAATACCCAGCCCGCGCGTACCCCTGTCAACGCTTCGTTTCGCCCTCGCGGGCTGCCACGCATGACTCGGGGCCGTCGTGGGTCGCTAACCCTTCGTACGTATGACTCTTTCATTCACTACACCTCGCCGGTTTTGACCGGCGCACTGATGGAAGAGCATGGTTTCTTCCCTCAGGCGTTCTAACGGCTCTCTGCGATTACCGGAGCTCGTCGCCCTCGGCACGCTTCGTCCGCGCGAACGCAGCGTCGAGCCTGTCCAGGATCCGCAACCCGTCGTCCACCGATCCGCGGGCGGCCAGCGCACGGAACCGCGTCTCCGCATCGTACTGCGCGATCGCCACGGTCGAGAGCTCTTCCATGAGCTTGTTCATGCTCATGCCCCGCTGTCGGGCGATCTCTTTCAGTCGCCCGTGGGTGTCGTCGGGCAAGCGAATGGTCATCGTCGACACTTCACTCCTCCGTTATGAATGCTCCCGGAGTCACGACTCGCAACCCCGGGAAACTGAGTTCCGCACGTTCGAAGTCGCGCCAGTTGTGGGTCACGATTGCCTCGGCACCGCCAGCAACGGCCAGCTCGACTACATGGTGCGCCGCATTTGCGCCGTATTTGCGCCGCAAATGCTGTACGCCGGAGACCTGCCTCGGTACACTGGCTACGATGATCGACCCGGCCAGCCGCCTCGCCCTCCTCCTGGCCGAAGGGGAAGGGCAACGCCTCGAATTCAAACAAGCGCTGTCCCGGCTCGACCGTGAAGTCGTTGCGTTCGCGAACTCCGCGGGCGGCACGGTTCTGCTCGGCGTCGACGATGCGGGCGAGGTGGTTGGCGTCGACACCTCCAACCGCACTCGAAGCGAGATTCAGGCGATCGCCCGCAACTGCGACCCTTCGGTTCAGATCGAGGTAGCCAACCCTGGCCCGGGCGTGCTGGAGGTGGTCGTCGCCGACGGTACACGGAAACCGTATCGCTGCAAGGAAGGCTTCTTCCTGAGGCAGGGCGCGACGACGCAGAAGCTCAGCACCGCCGAGATACGGCGACTCGTGCTTCAGGCCGGCGACTATCACTTCGACGAGAGCGTCAATCAGCGCTTTCGCTACCCACAGGACTTCGACCAGAACCGCTACCGCGCCTACCTGCGGGCCGCGGGAGTCCGCATCCAGGCGCGCCCGGAAGACCTGCTCGCGAGTCTGGACGCTGCGGTACCGGACGCGGACGGCATCTCTCTCCGGCAAGGCGGCGTCCTGTTCTTCGCTCGGGACCCACAACGCTTCGTGAAGGAGAGCCACGTGAGCTGCGTGCGCTTCGCGGGATCCGAGCGGCTCCACGTACTCGATCGGCAGGAGATTACCGGCAGCCCTCCCGAGCTCATCGAGCGCGCGATCGCCTTCACCACCAGGAACATCCGCACCGCGTACCTCGTGGACGCCCGCCCGCAGCGCCGCGAGGTATACGAGTACCCGCTGGTCGCCATCCGCGAGGCCATCACCAACGCGGTCATGCATCGCGACTACCACTACGATGCTGCGCACGTCTTTGTCAGCATCTTCGCGGACCGGCTGGAAGTCGAGAACCCCGGTGGCCTGTTCAGCGGTCTGTCGCTGGCAGACCTGGGCAAGCGCAGTGTGCGTCGCAACCGCCTGGTGGCCGATCTCCTGTTCCGCGCCCGCTACGTCGAACGCGTTGGCAGCGGCATCCCGAGGATCAGGCAGGCGCTGGAGGAGAACGGCAACCCTCCGATGGAGATTTCGGCATCCAATTTCTTCGTGGTCACCTTCCGGCCGAGGCTGGACACCGAGTCGCCTCTGTCGGCCCGTCAGAACCGACTCTATCGGTTCGTCGCCGGACGCACGCGCACCACCAAGGAAGAGGCGGCGACATTCCTGGCCGTCAGCGGGGATACGGCGCTGCGCGAACTCCGAGCGCTACGGGATGCCGGGCTCGTGGAGCGCGGCGGTGTCGGCAGAGCGGCCTTCTACCAGCGTGCCGGACACGTCCCCGGGTAACGGTACCGACTACGACTCTGCCGCTACGAATGTGAGGATCACGCGGGTCGGCTCCGTGCTGATGCGCTCTCCATCGTGGGTGCTGGTGCGCGTGTTCACCGATGCCGGCTTGGTCGGACTCGGGGAGGCGTACCACGGCGCCGGCGTCCATCGCATCGCCGTCGACCCGCGCCTGACTCACGCGCTGCTCGGCCGCGACCCGCGCGACGTGGAGCGGTTGGCCCGCGACATGAGCGCCGCCATGTCCGGGTCCGGCTTCTACCAGGGCGCCGTCATGAGCGCGATCAGCGGGGTGGAGATGGCGCTCTGGGACCTGGCTGGCCAGGCCGCGGGCGTGCCGATCTGGCAGCTCTTCGGCGGGCGGATGCGGGAGCGGGTCCCGTTGTACGCGACCGGCCACAACGGCGTGCCGGACACGCCGGCCGCCTACGCGCGGCGTGCCGAGGAACTGCAGCGCCTGGGGATGCGGGCGTTGAAGCTGAGCGTTCATCCGCGGGCGCCGGGCGCCGAGCCGCCGCTGCACCTGGTGCACGCCGTGCACGAAGTGCTCGACGTGCATACCTGGCTGGCGGTCGACGCGCACGGAAGCTGCGACCCGAGCGGCGCGTTGCGGCTCGCGGAGCGGCTGGCGCCGCTGGATCTGCGCTGGCTGGAAGACCCGGTCCCGCCGGAGAACCCACAGGCGATGGTCGATGTGACCGCCGCATCCCGCGTTCCCATCTGCACGGGCGAGAACCTGTACGGCGTGCACGGCTTCCGCGAGCTTCTGACCCGGCACGGCACCGACATCGCCTCCCCGGACATCGCCAAGACCGGGGGGCTGGCACAGGGCCGCCGCATCGCCGACCTGGCCGCGTCGTACGGCGTGCTGATGGCCCCGCACGACATCGGCAGCCCGGTGCAGGCGGTCGCGGCGGGCCACCTCGCCTGCTCGCTGCCCAACCTGCTGGCGATGGAGCAGCACTTCCCCAACCTGCCGCTCTGGCACCGCCTTGTCGGCGATCACCAGCTCATCGTCGATGGCGAGCTGGTGGTTCCCGACCGGCCCGGCCTGGGCATCCGCCTGGACGACGCCGTGGTGCGCCGCAACCTGCGGGAAGAGCATGATTTCTTCCCTCAGGCGCGCAGACACGGCACCTCATAGCGCGGAATCCGCCCGTCACGGGTGACGATCGTGAGCCCCTCCAGACGAGCCTGCGCGATCTGTATCCGATCGAAAGGGTCTGCATGTATCGGCGGAAGCTCGGCCACGGCCAGGGCATGGCGCACGGCGATCGGCAGGTGCTGGAACCGTTCCCGTTCCAGGGCGTCCTCGAGATCGTCAGGGGCGTCCAGCTTGCCGAGTTGTCGCTTGATGGTGATCTCCCAGGCTGCCGCCGCACTCACGAAGACCGCCCTGCTCGAATCGGCAATGAGCTCGCGCGCCGGGCCGGCGATCGACGACGGATCGTCCAGCCACCACAGCAGGACGTGCGTGTCGAGCAACAGCACGTTCAGTCGGCGCGGCCCGCGAACGCCGCCTCCAGCGCCGCCGGCAACTCGTCGAAGTCATCGGCGATCCTGACCTGCCCGCGCCACTGCCCCCCGCGTCGGGGAGCGCCGCTCCGGTCGTAGGGAACGAGCCTGGCTACCGGGTCGCCCGCCTTGCCGATGACGATCTCCTCGCCATTGCGGACCCGCTCGACGAGCCGGGAAAAGTTCGTCTTGGCATCATGAATGTTGTGAATCTCCATGGACTAACATTAGTCCACTTGACCGAGGCGCACAACCGTGAGCACGTGGCAAGCATCAGGGGGGATTCGGTGAGACAGTGTGAACGCGACCCGCAGATCTGGGGCGACGGCAGCCACCGCTACCGCGCCGTGCCCGGCTGGGGCGCAGGACCGCAGGGCCGCGAGCCCGGCGGCATGGTGACCGGCGTGGCGGTCGGCACCGGCGACGCCGATCGCGACCGGCTGTACGCGTTCCAGCGCGAACCGGAGGGCGAGGTGCTCGTCTACGAGCGCGACGGGCGGTTCGTCGGCTCGTGGGGCGCCGGCACGTTCGCCGAGGCGCACAACGTCTCCGTCAGCGCCGACGGCCGCGTGCTCTGCACCGACCGCAACGACCACACGGTACGCGTGTTCACCCGCGACGGCGAGCTCGAGCGGACGCTGGGGACGGTCAACCGCACCGGCGCCCCAGGCGAGCCGTTCAACAAGCCGTGCCAGGCGGTCGTCGATCCGGACACGGGCGGCATCTGGGTCGCCGACGGCTACGGCAACGCGCGCATCCACCGCTTCACCGCGGACGGCGTCCTGGAGCTCTCGTTCGGCACCGCCGGCGGCGGCGACGGGCAGTTCAACCTGCCGCACAGCTTGGCCGTGGACGGCCGCGGGCGGCTGGTGGTGGTCGACCGGGAGAACTACCGGCTGCAGCTCTTCGGCCGCGACGGCAGCCTGCTGGGGATCTGGGGCGTCGGCGACCTGCGGCAGCCGATGGACGTCCACGTTGACGGCGATGGCGTGATCTACGTGGCCGAGTGCTACCAGCGGATCACGATCTACGACCCGGACGGGGCCGTGCTCTCGCGGTGGGGGCGTCAGGGCGATCCGCCGGGGCGGTTCCCGTCGTTCCTGCACGGCATCTGCACCGATTCGCACGGCGACCTGTACGTTGCCGACGAAGAGCGCCTGCAGAAGTTCGAGCGCGTGGGATGATGCGCGGGGAGGCATGATGCAGGTTCGGAGATTCGGACACACCGACCTGGAGGTATCGCCGATCTGCTTCGGCCCGATGCGATTCGCGAACCGGGGCGGCAGCGACGACGACGTGTCCAGGAACGGCAGACGGGCGCTCGAGCGCGCGCTGGAGCGGGGCGTCAACTTCCTCCACTCCAGCTACGAGTACGGCACCCGGTGGTCGATGGGCCCGGTGCTGGCCAACCATCCGCGCCGGCACGACATCCATCACGTCATCAAGGTCCCGGTTCCCGACTTCGACGACGGCGGCCGCTTCGACGCGGCGAAGTTCCGCCTGCGCGTGGAGGAAGCGCTCGCCGCGCTGCACACCGACCGCATCGCGGTCATCCAGCACCTGCAGCGGGCCGAGCCGAACACCGACGAGCGCCGGCTGCCGGACGTCGACGCGATCGACGAACCGCTCCGCGAGACCTTCGAGACGCTCCGCGCCGAGGGCAAGGTCGGCTACCTGGCATCGTTTCCATACACCGTGACGTTTGCCGAGTCGGCCATCGCGACCGGGACCTTTTCCGGCCTAGTCGCCTACTACAACGCGATCGAGATGGAGATGGCCCGCTTCTTTCCGGCGCTCGAGCGCAGCGGCGGCGGGTTCCTGTGCATCCGGCCGTTCCTGGCCGGGCTGCTCACGGACCAACGCGCCGAGCGCCATGCCCTGCCGGACGACGACCGCATGCGCGAACGATCGTGGGACCGCGCCTACGATCGCCTGGAGGTGCTCCGCGAGCGCCTGGCGCCGGCATCGATCACGCGCTTCGCGATCCGCTTTGCCCTCGCTCACCCGATCGTGTCGAGCCTGATCGTCGGTCTGAACACGGTGGCGCAGGTGGACGAGGTGATCGACGCCGCCGCGGAGCCGGCGGACCGCGCCCTCTTCGACGCTGCGCTGGCGATCTTCGAAGAGCTCGGGCCCGTCCCGGTCGGTTAGGCGATCGCCATGCCGGGCACGGTCACCAGGCGGAGCGGTTCCGGGACGATGCACCTCCGCTGGTCCGGGTGCGGCGGCTTCGAAGCGCGCTTTCCGAGCGTGGGCGTCGCCTTCGATCCCTACTTCTTCGGCGAGGCGCTGACCGTCGCGGAGCCGGTCTACGAATACCTCTTCATCACGCACGAGCACTTCGATCACTGTCATCCGCCCACCCTCCAACGGCTTTGCCGGGGAGACAGGTTCCGGCAGCTCTACGTGAGTCCGGGGTGCGTCGACCCCGCGCAGCCGGTGGCGCAGATCTACGGAGACGCGGCCTTCGACCGCGACCTGCCGATCACGAAGAGCGTCGCACCGGACCGCGTGCAGGTTCTCCATCCGGGGATCACGAGCAGTCTCATCGGCGCCGCCCGCGAGTTCCCGTCCAGCCGCCCGCGCGACCTCGAAGGCATCGCGGTCGAGGTCGTGGAGAGCGGCGAGAGCGCCTCCCCCGAACTCCCGACCTGCGGCTACCTGGTCACCGACCTGGAGACCTCGGTCTCCATCTACCACACGGGCGACCTGCACGAGCCGTACCCGGAGATCGCGTCTCTCGCGGGCAAAGTCGACTATCTGATACACATGAAGACCGGGCTCACCGAGTGGGAAGGCGACGAACAGACCGACCGGCTGCATCAGCTCGTCGACTGGGTGCGGCCGCGATTCCTGATCCCCACGCACTACCGGACCGACCGGCGCTCCGACCCGATTCCGCACGGCACCTGGCCGCCCGACGTGACCGACGCCAACGCCTTCGTCGAGTGGATCCGGGCTCAGGTGAGCGGCAAGACGACGGTCCTCCCCTTCACTGCCGGCGTCTGGTACGAGGTCGCCCTGCCCTCCCTGGACGTGGCCTGGAAGTGGAATTGGCGCCGCACCTGGGACGTGCCACCGTGGCGGGCGTAGAGGCTACGGGCGTAGCCATGGATCACGCCCCGCACGACCTGTTCGTTGCGCCCGGCGGCTCCGCCACCGCACCCGGCACGAAGGAGGCGCCCCTCGCGTCCCTGCAGCGGGCGCGCGACCTGCTGCGCGCTCGCCCGGCCGCGGAACGGGCGGCGCAGGGCCCGGTCACCGTCTGGGTCCGCGGCGGCGACTACCTGCTGCCGGCCGGCCTGCGCCTCGCCTCCGAGGACTCCGGCACCGCGGACGCGCCGGTGACATGGCGAGCCTGCCCGGGCGAGCGCGTGCGCCTCATTGGCGGCGTCCGCGTCGACGTCTTCGAGCCGTGGCGGGACGAGATCCTTCAGGCCGATCTGACCGATCCGCTCGCGGCGGCCGGCATGGACGAGATCCCCCCGCACCTGCCCAAGCGCTATCAGGTGGACCCGGACGCCTCACCGGAGAGCTGCGAACTGTACCTGAACGGGGAGCGGCAGACAGCCGCCCGCTGGCCGAACGCCCGCCGCGAGCCCGGCAAGGCCGGCCGCTGGGCCTACGTCGCGGGCGTACGCGACGACCTCGACTGGCTCCTGGAACCCGAGGGAAGCGTGTTCCAAGCCGGCAGCGAACGGATCCGCGCCTGGCGGCACAACCCCGAAGACATCCAGGTGCACGTGTTCACCAACCCCAATTGGGCCGACGACGTGCTCAACCTCGACCACGTCGACGGCGATACCGGCGAGCTGTGGATGCATCCGTCCGCTCCCCGCGGCGGACACGCCCACTTCGAGACCGGCGGCCGCTTCTACGTCAAGCACGTGCTGGAGGAGCTCGACGAGCCGGGCGAGTACTACATCGACCGGCCGGCGCGGCGGCTCTACTTCTGGCCGCCGCCCGGATCGGCCGGCAGCCTGGCCGTCGTCACAACCGCCGAGAGCGTCGTCGTCACCGACGGCGCCAGCCACCTGACCCTGCGCGACTTCACCATCCAGTCCGCCCGCGGGTGCGCGGTCGTGATCCGCGGCGGCAGCCACGTCACCGTCGCCGGCGGCAGCGTGAGCGGCGCCGGCGCCTGGGGCGTGCTGGTCAAGGGCGGCCGCAGCCATCGCGTGTCGGGGTGCGACCTGTCCGACCTGGGCCGCGGCGGCGTGTACCTGCGCGGCGGCGACCGCTTCACCCTGGAGCGCAGCGGCCACCTCGTCCACAACTGCGACATCCAGCGCTACGGCCGCATCAACATCTGCTACCAGGCCGGCATCAAGCTGCACGGGGTGGGCAACCGCGCCAGCAACTGCCACATCCACCACGCCGGCCACTTCGGCGCGGTGATCCACGAGGGCTGCGACAACACCATCGAGCGGTGCGAGATCGACGACGTCTGCCTGGAGGCGGCCGACGCCGGCGGCATCTACCTGTACACAAATTGGGACAAGGGACTGGGCAACCTCACGATGTGGGGCAACGCCGTGCGCCACTGCCTCATCCACGACATCGCCGGCTACGGCATGCACCGCCCCTACGGCCTGCAGCGGCGCGGCCAGTTCGAGGCGTACTACGTCACTCCGTACGCCTGCTGGGGCATCTACATGGACGACTTCGCCAGCGGCGCCACGATCAGCGGCAACATCTTCTACCGCTGCCCGCTCGGCGCCATCGAGCTGGGCGGCGGCCGCGGCAACGTGATCGAGAACAACATCATCGTCGACTGCATCCCGGCCATCCACATGTCCTCGCGCTGGCATGCGGCCAACCACAGCTACCCGGCGGCGGGGCGGGAAGCGCTCGAGTACGTGGGCTGGGACCGGCCGCCGTACCGCGACCGCTTCCCGATGCTGGAGGTCTACGCCGACATCGACCAGGAGTCGATGCGCCTCCCCAAGCACAACACCTTCCGCCGCAACGTCATCTGCTACGCCCACGACAGCTTCAAGGGCTACTGGCAGGCCGTGCACGAGGAAGGCTGCGCGGTCGCCTGGCAGTTCGACGAGTACGACATCTTCACCTTCGCCTGCGACCACAACCTGTTCTGGCACGACGGCAAGGACGTGCGCGTCGAGGTGCGCATCGCCGCCGACCGGATGCTGGAAACCATGTCGCTTGAGCGGTGGCAGCTCCGCGGCTTCGACGAGCACTCGCTCGTGGCCGATCCCGGGTTCACCGACCCCGAGCACGACCGCTACGAGCTGCACGCCGACTCGCCCGCGTTCGGCCTCGGCTTCGAGCCGATCCCGGTCGACCGCATCGGCTTGGTGGCCGACGAATACCGCCCGTCCGTGCCGCCACGCAACGCGCGCGAGCGCCGCGAGCTGCTGTTTGCGAAGACCCTGCTGCCGCTCCCGCGCTCGGTGTCCTTCGGAACCGAGACCGGGCTCCAGCTCCAGGCTCTGCGCGAGCGCCGCCGCGGAGAGGTCGCACCCGACGGCTGACCTGTGCCGCGCCTGCCGTCAGCCGGGCCACGGAGTCATCGGATCGCGGCGGAAGCGGATCTGCCGTCCCCGACATGGATTAGGATGAGCGCAAGGTAGTTGCGATGTCAAAACAGCCCGGCGCTCGTCCTCACTCCGCCCGCTATCTCGGCTTGGTGTGCTCGACAACGGAGTGCGGCTTGGCGGCCGCCGCCGAGGACGGGACCGAGGGATACGTGAGCCTGCCGATGGCCGGCGCGGTCGAATGGCACGGGAGCCCGGCATTCGACCTGCAGGCGCTGCCGAACATGGTCCTGGAGTTGCTGGCGCGCCTCGGCGACGACGGCTGGGACCTCTCCGAGCCCGGCCACCTCAGCCAGGCGTGGCGGCAGCACGACCTGGTGCTGGTGGGCCACGACGGCGAGCCGCTGATCCCTGCCCTGAGCTGGCAGTGCAACCGGGCCGGCGCGCAAACCGAGGCGCTCAACGGCATGCCGGCGTTCCGGAGTGCCGTGGGCGCTGTCGAGGCCCGTTTCATCGCCGCCAAGCTCGCCTGGGCGATGGAGCGGGAGCCGCGCCTGCGCGACGAGCTGCACGCGGCGATGACCAGCGGCGACTGGCTGGCCGGGCGGCTCACCGGCGGCCAATACCGCCTGAGCTCCTCCGACGCCCTTTCCAACGGATTGCTCGACCAGCAGACCAAGGAACTTGCAACCGAACCGCTCAGAGAGGCGGGCCGGCTCCTCGGCGGCAACCTGCGGCCGGAGTGGTTTCCCCCGGTGATCGCTTCGAGCGGCGTGGTCGGCGCCGTCGAGCCGTCCACGGACCCGGCCTGGCGCGAGCTGACCGACCAGCTCTGCGGCTGGCAGGTCGCGGCACTGCTCGGCGACAACCACGCGTCCGCTGCCGGCTGCGGCGCGAACGAGTACGACACCATGGTGCTGTCGCTGGGGACCAGCGGCTCGGTCAACCTGCCGGCACCGCACGCCAGCCGTCCCAGCGGGGAAGCCCTGGGCTTCGAGTTCTGGGATGATCGCCTGTTCCTGCTGATGCTGGCGCAGTGCGGGGCCTGGTACGAACAGTTTCGCGCCGAAGCCGCGCCCGGGATGGATTACGCCGAGCTGAACGGCCTGGCGCTGGCATGCGACCCGGAGCGGATCGTCCGCGTCCCGGAGCCTGATCCTGCCCGCACCGGATGGCCGGAGCTCGCCGGCCTGGACCTGGCCGCGCAGACTGCCAGCACCCAGTGCTCGATCTCCCTGGAGATGCTCGATCGCGTCCGGGCGATGCTCCCGTCCGCCGACGAGCCGATCCGCACCTTCGTGCTGACCGGCGGCCTGTCGCGGGCGCCGCTGATCCGTGACGTGCTCCACACCGGCCTGCGCATGATCGCGGAGACCGACGACGGTGTGGCGGCCGATGCGCGCATCCTCATGAACGACCGCTCCGGTCACCTCGCCCACAAGACCGACGCGCTCGGCGCGCTGGTCAACGCCCGCATCGCCGCCGGCGTCGGAAGCCCCCGCGACGTGATCGCCGCCGACCGGAGCTGGCGGCCCTGCGACGCCCCGGAGCCCGAACGTGGACGGCGCCTGCGACGCCTTCTCCAGGATAGCGGGCGATCAGCGTAAGGCTTCTTGACCGATCGAACAACCCGCCTATGGCTGAAGTCAGTGGCCAATCGTGGGGACAGCCTTACCAGTGCCGGTTGTTGCCTCCGGCGAGTCCGGCGCGGTACCCTGCAGCCGGTTCTGGAGGGCTTCGCTGCTGCCTGAACAAGCGATTGACATGATTAAGGCATAGCCGACGGTCAGGGAGGATCACGGTATGAGCGATCAATCGAAGGCCAAGAATGACATGGCAACACGGCAAATCAGGAACCCTGTAACGGGCGACTTGGAAGACGCGCTCGTGGTCGATATTGACGAAGTTGAGAACCGCCCGATCATAGTATCACTGAGCGACGGGTCAAGAATTCGCGTCACGTTTGATATTTTCGAGGCGACTCGGTTTCCGTCAGGGCAGGACAGCCAAGGATACCCACTGTACTACTTGCGTTGGGCGAATTCTATTGTGGTACTGAATGGACCAAGTGAGCCCAGCAGCGACTGAAGCGGGACTTCATGGCACAGAATACGCGACACGCAGCAGAAGGAATAGGCTCAGCGCGCTGGACCGGGAGTTCACAAAATGTACTCAGAAAGGTCGTTTACGTTCTCATAACGTCACAGGCGTTAGGCGGGACCGGCGAGGATGTGACGCAATCTACGCAGGGAGGGTATTCGCAAGACGTATTCGCAGGGACGCAAAGAAAACAATACGGGAAGAGAGTCAGCGAACTCTGCGAGTACGCTGCGGAGGAAACGGTAGTCATAAACCGCCTGTCCATACATGATTTCTGGCAATTCGTTGATGCCCTCGCAACACCACATGAGCTAGGCATAGTAACGACGTATACTGGAAACCTAAGAACCGTGTGGGAGCACGGAGACAGCTTCTTCGCGGCGGAATTCTTAGGGAAGGACTTGTGTGAATGGGTGATGTGGTCACCTGTAACGGCGCCAAGTTCAGACAGATGCAAAATCGAAGGGCTACAGTCCGTATTTGATCGAGCGGTGAATGAAGCAGAATAGAGGTCTCTTAGGTCGGGAAGACAATGTGGTGCACTACGTTGCGCCAAGCAAGCACGTAAATGGCGTCGTCGATGGAGTAACATTCCGGCCGCGACGAAAAGAAGAACTTGGTCCATCTGTCAATTGGCTGGAGTATTTCTCCGGGTCGAAAGACGAGCAGGTAGCCCAAGCTCGAAGTGTCATCCCCTTGGAAATGAAAGTTAGTGGACTCCTAGCGGAACTCAACGTAGGAAAGACCACAGAATGTACGAAGCGCCACGCTGATCTTAGTTTTGTGCCAACGAATGAAACGGACGATCACCCATCTCACTACGAGATACGCGGATTACGAGATGCTCCTCCACAGGCATACGATCTGATCGCGAAGAGTATCACTTCTTGCCATCCGGCGTTATCGCCGCCATCTGGCGGGTCGTCGCCTGCGTGAGCTTGTTCCCGGCAGCAACGAAACCAGGTCATGGTCCGTCCGGTCAGCGGGCTGGAGCCGCCGGCTTGAAGGCACGTCCGGCCCGCCCGAAGCGTTGGGCGGTCCCCCCTGGCGTATGCGGACCGACCACTCTTGGGACCTTGGGGTCACTTCGTATATGATTTTTGATGATCCCTTGGTCGTGTGCGACTGCCGCCCTCCGCCCGGAACCGCACCCCAGTTCGCGCTCTGTTACGCGGGTGGGCTACGGGAGTAGCATGAAGATGACCAAGCCGACAACGATCCGTCTCCCTGACGAGGTCCTGAACGAACTTGATCGGCGCGCGCGAGCCCGCGGCAAGGATCGTGCGACGCTGTTGCAGGAGTTGCTTCAGGATGCACTGGACCGGGACACGGAAGATGAAGTGGTACCTTCGTATCGTGCCGGTCGCCTTTCGCTGTCACAAGCCGCTTCACGACTCGGCACCGACGTATGGTCCTTGTTTGACATTCTGGCGCGGAGGGGGGAAACGTTGAGCGTGTCGCTGGAGGACTGGATGGACTCCGGATCGTCGCGATCCGCGGATCCGCGTAGGCTGACGGCATGAAGATCACCTCTGTCGAAACGCTCTGCCTGTCGCGAGCCCACGAGCCCGTACGCCAGTGGATCACCGGCTCGATCCGGGCGGTCAAGGCCGACTGCCCGATCGTCGTCATCGACACGGACGACGGCGTGCGCGGAATCGCCGAGCCCAGCGCCTACGGCACTCCGTCGCGCATTCGCGACCGCGTCACCGAGCTGGCGGCCGGCCTGATCGGCCGCGATCCGCTGGACCCGGACATTACGCCCCGGCTTACCGGCGGCGACCGCAGCGACGACATCCCGCTGGCCGGCATCGACTGCGCCCTCTGGGACCTGCGCGCCCGGATCACCGGCCGGCCGGTAAGCGAGGTGCTCGCCTCCGCCGGCGGCCCCGCCACCAACCCGCCGCTGCGGCGTGTGCGCCTGTACGCCTCCGGCGGCGTCAGCTACGACTGGGAGGACGATCCCGAACAGCTCGTGCGGGAGGCGCTCGCGCATATCGCCGCCGGCTACACGGCGTTCAAGATGCGCGTCGGCACCGAGTGGAGCCGCTCGGGAGTCGACGCCGCCCGCATGATCGACCTGCTGCGCCGCGTGACCGACGCGGTGGAGGGCCGTATGGAGCTGATGCTGGACGGCAACTGCCGGCTGAACGAAGCGGACTCCCACACCATCGCCGGCGCCCTGGACGAGCTCAAGTGGACGTGGTTCGAGGAGCCGATGCCGCGAGATCCGGAGACCTACGCCCGGCTCAACCGCGCCGTCGACCTGCCGATCACCGGCGGCGAGGTGTTCAGCCGTGCGGAGCAGTTCGATCCCTACCTGGAAGCCGGCGCGCTGGCGATCGCCCAGCCTGACGTGGGCGTCTGCGGAATCGGCGAGTGGCTGCGCACCGTCGAGCGCGCCCACGAGTGCGGGGTCGACATCTGCCCCCACTCCTGGCACAACGGCCTGATGGGCGTGGCGCACGCCCACGCCGTCGCCGCGCTCCCCAAGCCCCGCGTGCTGGAGCTCTGCATGGTGCAGGGCCCGCTGCAGTGGGGGATCCTGCGCGACCCACCGGCCATTGAGGACGGGCATCTGGTACTGCCGGACGGCCCCGGCTGGGGCGTGGAGCTGGCCGACGACCTGGAAGCGCGCTTCCCGTATCTCGAAGGCGAATACTCCGCGCCGCTCGACTGACGCCGCTCGCCTAATTCACGGTAATCCTGGCGAACCGCCGCTTGCCCACCTTCAACACGCTGCCGTGTGCCGGACGAACCTGAGCGGACGGGTCTGCGACGCGCACGCCGCCGATGGAGACGGCACCCTGCTCGACAAGCTGGCGAGCCTCGCGATTGCTGGATGAGAATCCGGCGACGGACAGCAGCCGTACGATCCAGATCTCCTGACCTTCAAGGTCGCCGGTCACGTCGACCTCCGGCATGTCGTCGGGCGTGTTCCGTTCGCGAACCACCGACGTGAACTCGGCCTCTGCCCTGCCGGCCGCCTCGACGCCGTGATACATGGCGACGACGCGGCGAGCCAGGCCCAGCTTTGCGTCCATCGGATGCTCGGATCCGTCTTCCAGCCGCGCCGCGATTCGGGAGATCTCGTCCATCGGCTCGTCCGATGCCAGCTCGTAGTAGTGCCCGATCAGGTCATCGGGAATGGACATGAGCTTTCCGAACTGCTCGGCCGGCGCCTCGTCGATGCCGACGTAGTTGCCGAGAGATTTGCTCATCTTCTCGACGCCGTCCGTCCCGACGAGCAGCCCCATGAGCATGACCATCTACGGATCCTGGCCGGCGTTTCTCTGCAGGTCCCGGCCGACGAGGTTGTTGAACTTCTGGTCCGTGCCGCCGAGCTCGATGTCCGCGTGAATCATGACCGAGTCATATCCCTGGCAGAGCGGGTACATCAGCTCGTGCACGAAGATCGGCTGCCGTGCGGCAAACCGCTTGGAGAAGTCGTCCCGCTCGAGCAGGCGCGCGACGGTGTACTGGGAAGCGAGCCCGACCACGTCGGAGAACCGCATCGTGCCGAGCCAGTCCGAGTTGTAGAGGATCTCAGTGCGGTCACGATCGAGGATCTTGTACAACTGCCGTTCGTAGCTGTGGACGTGCTCGACCACCTGCTCGCGCGTCAGAATCGGCCGCGTCTTGGAGCGCCCCGAAGGATCGCCGATCGTCGCCGTGAAATCTCCGATCACGAGGCAGGCGATGTGACCCAGGTCCTGGAACTGCCGTAGCTTCCGCAAGACCACGGCGAAGCCGAGGTGCACGTCGGATGCCGTCGGATCGATGCCCAGCTTGACCCGCAGGGGTCTCTTCTCCGTCTGCGCCAGCCGCAGGAGCCGGGCGAGTCCGTCTTGGGGCACGACTTCCTCGACCGCCCGCATCAGGACGGCGGCCTGTTCGTCGACTGTCAGCAGGTCACGTCCTTGCCCTCGGAGCCGAACACGGCCATGCGCTGCTCGAGGGTGACGAGCTCGGCGCCGGCGGGCCGGTAGTGGAACTGCACCGCGCGGCGCCGCTGGTCGCTCGTATTCGGGGCGGTGCCGTGCTGCATGAAGCTGGAGAAGAACAGGCAGCCGCCCGGCTCCAGCGGCACGGCCAGCGTCCCGAGCGGGTCCACGTCCGTATCGCAGATCTGCCAGTCGCGGCGCTTGAAGTGCACGACCGGCCCCCGCAGATGCGAGCCGGGCTTGACGAGCATGCAGCCGTTGCCGGTGGTCGCACGGTCCAGGGCGATCCAGACGCCGACCACCCGCGTCCTCAGCTCCAGGTCGAAGTAGGCATGGTCCTGGTGCCACGGCTTCTCGCGCCCGACCCGAGGCGGCTTGAGCAGCGCCATGTCCTGGAACAGCTCCGGGGCCTCGCCGATGATGCGGCGTACCACGCCCATCAGGGCAGGGTCTTCCGACAGCGTGCGCAAGCGCTCGTCATGGCCGACGAACCACATGAACTTGCGGACGTAGTCCTGACGCTCCTCCGCGGCCATGCCGTCGAGCGTCGCCGGGTCCACGCTGGCCTCGTAATCCACGCTGTCGAACGAGGGGCTCCGGCCGGCAAGAAGGTCGAGCAGGCCGTCCAGCGCATCCTGCACCCGGTCGCTGGTGAACGCATCGTGCACGACCAGGTAACCCTGCTCGCGAAAGCGAGCGATCTCCCGCTCCGTGACCGCATCGAACCCCGTCACGCCCTCCGCCAGACCGTCGTAGCGGTACAACCCGTCCGGCGCGGGCGTGCTCGGCTGAGTCTCCGTCGCCGTAGCCATGGTCCGCCAGTATAGCCGAGTCGCTCCGTGCGCCGGCGCTACCGGCCGGGATACCACTCGCGCTCGACGCGCGGGTCGGAGGCGACCTCGATGTAGAAGGAACGCTGGCTCGGCGTCATCCGCTCCAGCGCGGCGCGGCCGGGAAAGAATCGGTGAAATTTCATGCCGGCGTGGTGGTACTTGTAGAAGAGGGTCACCCGCTCCCGATCGCTGTCCCACGGCGCGGCACCGTGGCAGAGCGCCTCGGTGAAGATCACCACGGAGCCGGCACGGCACGGCACGCAGCGGATCAGCGACCGGTCGACGCCGTGCTCGAAGGTCTTCATGTCCTCCGGGATCGGGAAGTTGGCCTTGTGGCTGCCGGGGACGCAGGCAAAGCCGCCCTCCTCCTCGTCGACGTCGGTGAGGTTGAAGGCCACCACCGTGTGGCCGCTGAAGATGCGCCCGTTGGACTGGCGGTACATGAGCGTGAGGTCCTGCCCGTTGCTGTCGAACTCCCCGCCGCCGTGCAGAGGCAGGCCGGCAAACCCCTTGCGCCGGATGTACCCGTAGCTGATCTCCAGCCGCAGCTCGTGGTGGATGATCACCTTGAGCACGTCGATGACGCGCGGGATGTCGATCAGCGCGCAGAACTCCGCCCCGGCGCTGGTCAGGTCGCCGAGGCTCGCCTGGGTCGGTTCGTCCTTGCTGCTCACCTCTTCCGGCTTCTCGTCGCCGGGCATGTCGATGAGCCGCTTCATCTCGTCGACGAGACGCCGGCACTGATCCCGTGTCAGCACGTCGTCGAGCTCCAGGTATCCGCGCACGTCGAACAGGTACTTCTGACGGTCGTCCATGCCGGCATTGGACCGTGGCGGCGGCGGGATGGCAACGATTCACCGCGCCGCCGAGCACCGCGCGTTGGCGAGATGCTACGGTTTCGCCCGTCATGTACGGATTCCCCGACGTCGAACGCATCCCCTACGAGGGTCCCGATTCCAGGAACCCGCTGGCCTTCCGCTGGTACGACGAGACGGAGGTGGTCGAGGGGCGCACCATGCGCGAGCACCTGCGCTTCAGCACCGTCTACTGGCACACCTTCCGCGCCACCGGCGCCGACCCGTTCGGCGCGCCGACGCTGCAGCGGCCGTGGGACGACGGCAGCGACTCGGTCGACAACGCCCGCGAGCGCGTGCGCGTCGCCTTCGAGTTCATGGCGAAGCTGGGAACGCCCTACTACGCCTTCCACGACCGCGACGTGGCTCCCGAGGGGGCGTCGCTGCGCGAGACCAACCGCAACCTGGACGCAGTGGTGGAAGCACTCAAGGAGGAGCAGGAACGCACCGGCATCCGCCTTCTCTGGGGCACCGCCAACCTGTTCAGCCATCCCCGCTACGTGCACGGCGCCGCCACGAGCTGCAACGCCGATGCGTTCGCGTTCGCGGCCTCGCAGGTGAAAAAGTGCATGGAGGTGACCCGCGAGCTGGGCGGACAGAACTACGTGTTCTGGGGCGGCCGGGAGGGCTACCAGAGCCTGCTGAACACCGACATGAAGCGCGAGCTGGATCACTTGGGCCGGTTCCTGCACCTGGCGGCCGACCACGCCGACCGCATCGGCTTCGACGGCACCCTGCTGGTCGAGCCCAAGCCCAAGGAGCCCACCAAGCACCAGTACGACTCCGACGCCGCCGCCTGCATCAACTTCCTGCGCGCCTACGGCCTGACCGAGCGCTTCAAGCTCAACATCGAGACCAACCACGCGACGCTGGCCGGCCACGAGATGGCGCACGAGCTGGAGTACGCCGCCCACCAGGGGCTGCTGGGCTCGATCGACGCCAACACCGGCGACCTGCTGCTGGGCTGGGACACCGACCAGTTTCCGACCAGCTTCTACCTGACCGCGCAGGTCATGCTGATCCTGCTGGGCTACGGCGGCATCGCCCCCGGCGGCATCAACTTCGACGCCAAGGTGCGCCGCGAGAGCTTCGAGCCGATCGACCTGTTCCACGCCCACGTCGGCGGCATGGACGCATTCGCGCGCGGATTGAAGATCGCCGCCGCCATCCGCGCCGACGGGGAGCTGCGGTCGTTCGTCCAGGAGCGCTACGCGAGTTGGGACTCCGGCATCGGCGCCGCCGTCGAGTCCGGGGATGCGGACTTCGCGGCGCTCGAGTCCTACATGCTGGAGAAGGGCGAGATCGCTCCCAACGCGAGCGGACGACAGGAGATGCTGGAGCATCTCCTCAACCGCTACCTCTGATGAGGACGGAGTCAACGGATGAACACTCGACTGACCGATGAGCAGATCACTTCCTATCGCGACAACGGTTACCTCGTCGTACGCGAGTTCCTCGGCGCCGCGGAGCTCGCCCAGCTGCGCGCCGGCATCGACGAAGCGGTCGCGCAACTGGGACGCCGCAAGCTGAGCGGCACCACCGGTGACCGCTGGCTTGCCGGCGAGACCTACTACGATCGCGTCTTCCTGCAGCGCATCAACCTGTGGCGGATCAACGAGGCGGTGAAGAAGTGCATGCTCGCGCCCGAGTTGGGAGAGATGCTGTGCACGCTGGAAGGCATCGACGGCATCCGCCTCTGGCACGATCAGACGCTGCAGAAGCAGCCGTGGGCCAACCCCACCGCATGGCACGCCGACAACCCGAAGTGGTCGTATCACTCGCCGCACGCCCTCTCCATCTGGATCGCCCTCGATCCGGCGACGCTGCAGAACGGCTGCATGTACTACCTGCCCGGCAGCCACAAGGTGAACGGCTACGACGACACGCCGATCGGCGAAGAGGTCGGGGACTATTTCGAGCACTTCCCCCGCTTCCGCGACGTCATGCCGGTCCCGGGCGAGATGGAGCCGGGCGACGCCGGCTTCCACAACGGCCTGCTGGCGCACGGCGCCGGCCCCAACATGACCCCGAACTGGCGGCGCGCCATGACCGCCGGCTACATGCCGGACGGCTCGGTGTTCAACGGTATCCAGAACGTCCTCTCCGACGCCCAGGTTGCGGCCCTGAAGATCGGCGATCCGCTCGACGACGACACCCAGAACCCGCTGCTATGGCGCCGGACGGCATGAGCCGCCTTCCGCCGTAGAGCCGGGGGACCTCCTATGCGAGGTGCTCCTTGAAGAACGCCACGGTGCGCTCCCAGGCCAGGTCTGCCGCCGCCTGGTCGTAGCGGGGCGTGGAGTCGTTGTGAAAGCCGTGCCGGGTGCCCGGGTAGGTGAGCATCCGGTAGCTCTTGCCGTGCTCCTGGAGCGCGGCCTCGTAGCCGGCGCGGGATCGGTTCACGAAGTTGTCGTTCTCGGCGTAGTGGATGAGCAACGGCGCATGGATATTGCCGACCTCTTCCGTGGGTGGCGCCGGGCCGTAGAACGGCACGCCGGCATCGAGGTCGGCGCCGAGTGTGACCGCCAGCACGTTGGTCATGCCGCCGCCCCAGCAGAAGCCGGTGGCTCCGAGCTTGCCGTTACAGAGGTCGTGCTCCTTGAGGAAGCGGGCGCTGTTGACGATGTCCTGCCTGAGCTTGTCCGGGTCCAGGGAGCGCTGCAGCGCGCGCCCGTCATCGTCGTTGCCGGGATAGCCGCCGATCGGCGCCAACCCGTCCGGCGCCAGGGCCAGGAACCCCGCTACGGCGGCACGGCGCGCGACGTCCTCGATGTAGGGATTGAGGCCGCGGTTCTCGTGGATGACCAGCACGCCGGGAAACGGCGAGGTGCCGTTAGGCTGCACGAGGTACCCGCGCATTTGTCCGGACGTACCGCCGGGTGACGGGTAGTCGACGTAGAGCGCCTTGATACGCTCATCGGTGAACGAGATGGTCTGCGCCTCGGCGTAGCGCGGCAGCAGCGCCTGCGCCATCGCCAGTGCCGACACTCCGCCGACGGTGATGGCCGCCGACCGCGACAGGAACTCCTTGCGGTCGATGCGGTCGTGCGTGTAGTCGTCGTACAGGTCGTATACGCGCGGATTGATGTCCCTGCTGTCCATCTCGCCTCCGACCTCGCCAACTTAGCACGGCCGGGACGTGGAGAACCGGGCGGTGGCGCGAGTCAGTTCCCCGCCGATCGCCGCGTCGGCGTGTCCGGCGTCGTCCACGATCACGAGCTCGGCGCGTGGCCACGCGCGTCTGAGTTCCCACGCGTTGGCGATCGGCGCCTGAAAGTCGAAGCGGCCGTTCACCAGTATCCCGGGAGTGTCCCGCAGCGCCCCGGCTCCGCGCAACAGGAAACCGTCTTCCAGCGATGCGTAGTGCCGCACGTAATGCGTCACAATCCGCGCGAACGCCAGCGCAAACCTACGGTCCTCGAACCGCGCTGACAGTCCTCCGGACGGCGGCCAGGCAGGCGTCGCCGACTCCCACAGGCACCACTCGAACGCGGCCCGTTCATGCACGGCCGGGTCCGGGTCATACAGCATTCTGTGGTACGCGTCGACGACATCGCGATCCGCGCCGGCGAGCGGTGCCGCCGTTTGCAGACGCTCCCACTGCTCGGGAAAGAACCTCGCCAAGCCCCCGCGAAACAGCCAGTCGAACTCCGTGTGGCGGCCGGTCGTGACGCCGAACAGAATCAGCTCCGTGACGCGGTCCGGAAAGCGTTCGGCGTACGCCAGGGCCAGGGTGCTGCCCCAGGAGCCGCCGAGCACCAGCCATCGCCCGACTCCGAGGTGCCGGCGCAACGCCTCCATGTCGTCGACGAGATGCCACGTGGTGTTGCTCTGCAGGTCGGTGTCGAGGGCGCTCGCGTGGGGCGTGCTTCGCCCGCAGCCCCTCTGATCAAAGAGCACGACACGATAGGCATCCGGATCGAACAGCCGGCGCTGCCAATCCGTGCACCCGGAACCGGGGCCGCCGTGCACGACGACTGCCGGCTTTCCGCGCGGATTGCCGCAGGTCTCCCAGTAGACGAGGTTCCCGTTGCCGACGGCCAACATGCCGCGCTCGTACGGTTGGATCGGCGGATGGAGCGCTGTCACGTCCGTAGCCCGATCCCCGGATCCGAACGCACCGTCACTTCTCCATGCGGAGGACGGCGACATGGAACCCGTATCCTCGATAGAAGGCGACCGCCTCCTCGTTGTGGGCGAACACGTCGAGCCGCACCGGCTTCCCGGACCAGACATTCGCGTACATCCAGTCCATCAGCGCCGTGGCGATCCCACGCCGGCGCTGGCCGCGGGCCACGAAAAGCTGGCGCAGATAGTAGTGCTTGCCGCCGTCACGGAAGAGGCAGTAGCCGGCTGTCACGCCGCCGGACCGCGCGACATAACACGTGTATCCCTCTTGCATCCACGTGATCATTCGCTCGGCGAGCTCGGCCCGAGTCATCGGATTGGGATGTTGCTCGTCCTCGATGAGCTGCCGGTTGAGCTCGGCCAGCTCTTCCGCGTCCGACGCATCCGCTCTGTTGATCGTCATGTTCGCGCCATGATAACGTGCGAGGCTTCAGGATTGGATGGAACATGATTCAACGGAAGCACCTCGACCTCCTGCTTGAGCTGGATACCGACACGAGCCCCCATAGCGGCGGAGCCCTGTTGGATCACCTGCGCGGAACCCATAACCTCCTGCAGGCGTGGGGCAACGATCCGGCGGTCTGTGTCGGCGGGTTGTTCCACAGCATCTACGGCACGCAGGCGTACTTGACTCAGTCCGCTTCCCTCGAAGACCGTCAGCGCATCCGTGCAGTGATCGGCGAACGTGCCGAACGACTGGCATTCCTTTTCTGCGTTTCGAATCGCAGTGACTTCTTCGAAGCGGTGGGGAAGGACACTGCCACGCTCTGGAATCGCGTTCATGAAGAGGCCGCGCCGGTCACCCAGGACGAGGTGCGTGACCTCATCGAAATGGAACTGGCCAACTGGGTGGAGTTCATGCCGAGACTGTCGTTCACGGACGATGAGCTCACCGGATTCGAAGCCAAGGTCGAACACAACAGGGGCCTCATCACCACGCGCTCGTACACCGACGTCAAGGCGGCCATCGAGAACAAACGCCGATGTATGTCGGGCACCGATGCCTGACCGGAGCGCTGCTATCGGGAGATACGCAGAGGGCCGATCTGGTACGAGGTCGTCCGCGTGAGCCTGGTCAAGGACCTGCCGTAGTCGATCTCTTACAGCTCGGCGGCCAGTCGCCTCCGCAGCGCGTCGACGGCCGCGAGCGTTTCCTCCGCTCTGGCCACGGAGTCCTCGGCTTCGTCGCGCGTGATAGACTCGAAGTCACCGTAGTCGACGTCCTCCCGACGAGACAGCAGCGTCTTGACGTGTTTGACAATCGAAATGGGGAGCAGCCCGGTCTTGATGAAATGCAGGCTGAGCATCGTGACGGCGCCGGCATGAGACCCCGGATCTACGCCTTCGAGTATGAGCAGGGAGCGGACTGCGGCAAGCGCCGCGTAGTAGCTGCGGTTCACGGAGGTGCTGAGGCGGCCCTGTTCGAGGTTCGCGCGGGCATCGTCGAGTGCGACCTGCGCCTTCTCGAACCTGATGCCGCTCAGGGCACGCTTGTCGTCGGCGGAGAGGGTCAAATCTGAATACTCTCGGCGCTGACGTTCTGATAGAAAGGGGTATGGCGCTGCCGCTCAAGGTCGAACGTGGCCACATCCTTGATCACCGGGTCGAAGGAGATGCCACTGCGCTGCTCATGCTCGACGCACAGATCGATAATCGACCGCTCCAATTCGAGCGTGCGCTCACGCACGACGACCAGCACGTCAAGATCCGAGTCGCCGCGGTGATCTCCCCTCACGCGCGAACCAAACGCATGCACGGAGACGACGAGATGCGGGAGCGTGTCCCGTAACTCGGCGCCAAAGTGGGCCAGTGCCGCGCGCGTGTGAGCAAACATGGTGGACCCTCCCAATGTAGCACGGGCTGTGGGTCGGCACGGTCCTGTTGGCTGCACAACCCGACCCGACCGTCGTCCGCGCCGCTGTCGCAACGGGCATCGGCCCGAGTATGATCGGCCATGGCCACGCCCGCATCCGACCTCTTTGCCCCGCTGTCCTTGGCCGGCGCGTACAACGCCGACCGCAACGCCCTGCCGCAGCCGCTGTCGCCGCCGTCCGAACTGGCCACGTCGTTCGGGAGTCAGGCATTCCGCGGCGTGCCGTTCGACCTGGGCTCGGCCGGCGGTCCCAACGTCGTGCTGGTCGCCGGCTCTCCGGTCACCGTGTCGGCGGGCGGACGACCCGCCAGCTACCTGGTCTTCCTGCACCAGGTCGAGGATCGCGCCTCCAACTATCTGACCGGGTTCGCCGACACCGGCGTGGACGGCAACGAGCTGGGCGACCACGTCGCCGACTACGTGCTGCGCTACGCCGACGGCTCCGAGCACGTGCACCCGATCCGGCGGCGCTTCGCCATCCAGCAGGCGCGCATCGGCTGGGGGGCCAGTGCCTTTGCCGCCGTGCCGATGTACGAGGATCGCGTGGTTGCCTCCGCCGCGGAGGACGAAGCGGCCGGCAGGCTCTCCACCGTGGGTTACGGCCGCGGCGAGACCCGGCACGGCTCCGGCCGCGACGGAGGACAGGACGTGGCGTGGCTGTACGCGCTGCCCAATCCTCATCCCGACCGCCCCATCGACGCGGTCGAGCTGCGGCCCTGCGCCGAGCGTTGCGCGGTGTACGCCATCGCCGCCACCGACCTGACCGACCATCCGCTACGTCCCGGGACACGGCGCAAGTTGCGATTGGACCTGCCGCCGGGAGCCTCCTTCGGAGCCGACCGCCAGCTCGCCGGCCTGGAGCTGGACCTCGGCACCATCATCTCCGCGCGTCCCGCACTGGACTACGACCATGCCGGGTGGACCGACGGCGACGGTGAGACCGCCCCCGACGTGCAACCCGCCGTCTCCACCACCCGCGCGCTGGTGGAGTACGCCGCGCACCCAGACGCCATCCTCCACTCCGGCGGCCGGGCCTATCCGCTGCGCGCACTGGAAGCCGGCCCCGCCGCGGTCGCCGCCGCGGAGCGGCCGGTGAAGATCCGCGTCGTGGAACGCGGCTCGTCTCAGCCGGTCGCGGTGCGCCTTCACCTGCACGGCGCGGCCGGCGAGTACCTTCCCCCGAAGGGGAACCACCGCACCGTCAACGGCAACTGGTTCGAGGACAACTACGGCGAGTTCGTCAACGGCGCCAACCAGTACGCCTACGTCCCGGGCGAGTGCGTGGCCGACCTGCCGCTTGGCGACGTCTACGTGGAGATCGCCCGCGGCTACGAAGTGCGCCCGCTGCGCACTCGCGTGACCGTCGCCTCGGACACCGAAGAGCTGACGTTCGAGCTCGACCGGGTGCTGCGCTGGCGCGAGCGCGGCTGGGTCACCGCCGACACCCACGTGCACTTCCTGAGCCCGCAGACCGCGCTCCTGGAGGGGGCCGCCGAGGGCGTCAACGTCGTCAACCTGCTGGCCAGCCAGTGGGGTGAGATGTTCAGCAACGTCAGCGACTTCGACGGCGTCACCACGCTGGGCGCGCGCGACTTCGGCGGCGCCGGCGAGTTCCTGGTCCGCGTCGGCACCGAGAACCGAATGCAGGTGCTCGGCCACATCTCGCTCCTGGGCTACTCCGGGCCGATGATCCATCCGCTGTGCACCGGCGGACCGTCGGAGTCGGCGATCGGCGATCCGCAGGAGGTCACCATGGCGGACTGGGCCGCGCGCTGCATCGAGCAGGGCGGCGTGGTCGTGATGCCGCACGGCCCCAACCCGCAGTGCGAGCGCGCCGCCGACATCGTCCTGGGGATGATCGACGCCATGGAGATGATGACCTTCAACCCCTGCGAGGGTCAGATCAATCCGTACGGCATCGCCGACTGGTACCGCTACCTCAACCTGGGCTACCGCCTGCCGGTGGTCGGCGGCTCGGACAAGATGGCCGCGGCCTCGCAGCTCGGCGGCGTGCGCACCTACACGCAGCTCGGTGAGCGCGAGTTCACCTACGACAACTGGATGGCGGCCATCAAGGCCGGCAACACCTTCGTGACGGTGGGCCCGCTGGCACAGATCACGGTCGAGGGCGCGTCGCCCGGCGGCATCGTGGACCTGCCGGCCGGCGGCGGCAGCGTCTCCGTCGAGTGGCGGGTCGAGTCGGTGGCGGTGCCGATCTCCACGGTGGAGCTGATCTGCGGCGGGGTCATAGTCGAGGAGTCCGACGGCGCCGGGCAGCTTGCGGCAGCAGGCAGCACCACGGTACGCGTGGACGGCTCCACCTGGATCGCGCTGCGGGTACGCGGCAGTTACCGCGGCCGGGCCTCCGACATCGCCGCCCACACCAGCGCCGTGCAGGTGCGGGTGGACGGCGCGCGGCCGTTCTCCGCCCACGACGCCGGGTTGATCCTGGACCAGATCGAGGGCGCCATGGCCTACGTCGACACCATCGCCCCGCGCCCGGACGCCGAGCGTTACCGGCAACTCCGCGCCACCCTGGAGGGTGCCTGGAACCGCCTGCATCAGACCATGCACCGCCACGGTGTCTTCCACGACCACGTGCCGCTGCACGACCACGCCGAGCACCACGAGCATTGATCGATGCCTGTGGTGTCTCTTTCAGAGCGACTGACAGACGACTCTCATGCTCGCAAAGTGGCCAGAAAATACGTCTGGTGGCAGCCGCCCGAGGCGACGCTTGCCGACGCGCGACTGTTTCTGGCGCAACTCATGACGATCGGCACGGTGGATGACGTTCGCTGGCTGCTCTCGGTAGCTTCCGCAGACGATCTGCTCAGTGTGCTCCGTGAACCGCCAGTAGGCGTTTTCAACGCTCGTTCCTGGTCGTTCTGGCATCTCCAGCTCGGCTTCGAGGCCGTTCCCGATCTTCCGGTCAGGAGCCTGCCGCGGTAATGCTCGAACCGATCCTGGCCACGCTTCCCGACGAGCAGCGCCGGCTGTGGCCGGCTCTCGCGGACGTACCCGACTCCTTCGTCCTCTACGGAGGAACTGCGCTCGCGCTGCGGCTGGGACACCGGTCCTCGGTCGACTTCGACTTCTTTTCGTCCTCGCCACTCGATCACGACGCCGTGCTCGCGATTCCCTTCGTCGCGAGCGCTGAGGTCCTGCAACGCGAGCCCACGGCTCTGACGCTGTCAGTGGAAGTGAACGGCGAGTCGGTGAAGGTGTCGTTCTTCGGCGACATCGACATCGGCCGAGTGGGCGATCCCGAACGGACCGAAGACGAGGTCCTTTGGGTCGCCTCACTGCTGGACCTGTTCGGAACCAAGCTGAAGGTCCTGTTGCAGCGTGTCGCCGCGCGGGACTATCTCGACCTCGCCGCGATCCTGCGAACCGGTACGCCGCTCCGGGACGGCCTTGGCGCCGCTCAGGCGCTGTTCGGACGTGAGTTCCCGCCGATGGAAGCCGTCAAGGCGCTTGCGTACTTCGACGAAGGTGACGCGGTGAACGTGGACCAAGGGACGCGCGATTACTTGGCACGGCACGTCGCGACCTGGGACCGAACGGTCAGCACGATCGACAGGACAGCCGAGTCCCTCTCCGCGAGACCGCCCGGCTGATTCGATCCGTGAGGCGCGACCCTACGCGGGCAGCGCCTCACGAGCCGCCGCGATGCTTCCGGCAACTTGAATCAGCGGGGCGACCCACAGCTCATCACTGCGGCCGGCCAAGTGATCGAGCAGTGCGTCGAAGTCCTCGCCGGTCACCGGGAGGTGTCCCTCGCCCACACCGTGAAAGGTCAGGATCGTCCACATCCCGAGCTCCCGCCCCCGCTCGACCGCGGCGATCAACTGCTCTGCGCTCATGTATTCGCACCGTACCGACCGCAGACACCACAGATCCGTGTGAACCGGAGAGTTGTAGGGGGTGGAGTTCTCGCTCCCGCCACGGGCGGCAGAGAAGCGGCCGGCGACGAGCGGCACATAGCTGCGTCGGGCCTCCCCTTGGCCGACGAACGTGTCGTAGCACGGGTAGCAGAAGCTGAAGGACTGGACATCGGGGAAAGCCGCACGCAGGCGACGGTCCGAGTCCTCGAGCTCGGTCGCCATGTCGTCCAGCGTCAGGTCCTCGAGCCCTATTGCGTCGGCCTCGGACCGGTGGGCTCGGCTGCACCAGTGGTGAACGGTGTGGTTGCCGATCTCGTGACCGCGTCGTTGCGGATAGCGGAAGCGTCCCAGCCGCTTGGCATCGTCCGTCTTGATGTAGAAGGTGCCGGTCAACCCTCGGGCGTCGAGGGCGGGCACGACTACTTCCAGGTGGCTGTCCATGCCGTCGTCGAATGTCAGGCTGACGGCGCTGTTCCTGCCGCCGAACCATGTCGGTCTAACCTGCGTCACCGAGTTGCCTCCAGCATCCCCGCTTCGCTGCGTTCACGTCCGATCATCGGCTCTCCCATGTCGTCTGCGGCCGCGTTACGGACAGGCGACAATGGTCCCGTTGCTCCCTACCGGACCTTCCGCGCCGAAATGGGGCTGCCGTAGCCGGCGCCTTTCCAGTGTTCAGAGCAGGCGGTCGGTTCTTTCCTCGACCCCGCCGGTATCCAGATCCATGCCCAGGCCGGCCGCGTCGCCCAGCGTCACGGCTCCGTCCCGTATCGTCATCGGTGTGCGGATCAGGCCGTCGGCGGTGCGCGCCCGCTCGCCGCTCTCGCCCGTCACCCACGGCAGGAACATCGCGTTGCGCACCGCGCCCATGAGGCCGGCCGCGGCGAAGCCGCCGTTGCCGTCGTCGGGGTCGATCTCGCAGTTGACGCCGAACGCTTCGGCGGCGCGGGCGATCTTCAAGGCCTCGGTGATACCGCCGATGTCCGGTATGCGTACCCGGATCAGGTCGGCCGACTGCCGGGACAGGTGCGTCGCTGCCTGCCGGGCGGCATCCGGACCGCCGACGGTCGCCAGGACCGGGGTATCGAGCTCCGTGGCCAGCCGCCCGAGCGCTTCGCCGTCCGCGCCCGGGAGCGGATCCTCGAACCAGGTGTAGCCGGCCTCGTCGAGCGCGCGGCCGATGGCCAGCGCCTCCAGGTGGCCGCCGGCAGGGACGCCGCGGTACAGCAAAGGGAAGTCTGACGGCACGGCTTCTCGCACCGCGCGGATCGCATCCAGAACGCGCTTGCGCACCGCGGCAGGCGCCTTCGCGCCGATCGCAGTCGCGGTGCCTGTAACCCGAAAACCGCGGTAGCCGTCACGAACGGCGCCCGCCGCCTCAGCCGCGGCTTCGTCCGTGTCGCAAGCGGCCTCGCCCGAGAGACAGGCCGGGATCTCCGTCCGGAAGCCGCCGATCGCACGGTAAAACGGCAACCGCAGCGCCTTCGACCAGAGGTCCCAGAGCGCGATGTCCACGCCGGCCAAGCCGGCCGGGTCGGTCCCGGCCGCGGCACTGCGCAGATCGCGCCAGAGGCGCTCCCGGTCGGCAAGCGGCCGCCCGGCGAGCGCCGTCCGCATGCGGTCGACGGTCGCCGCGTCCGGGAGCCGGTCAGGGCAGATCAGCGCCGCGCCGCAGACCTCCTCGCCTGCCGCCTCCGCAGAGATGCGCACGACGCCGACCGGCGCCTGCACCTGCAGCCGCGTGATCGTCGCTTCCGCCAGCACGCTTCCATCCAACGCCATCACAGCACCTCCAGCGCTTCCGACTCGATCCGCTCCCAGTCGGGCTCCGGCACCGGCAGGTCGCCGCACTGGATGCGCATGTGCCCGTCGTCGATCACCTTGATGCCCTGGAACGTGAGGGTCGCCGGGTCCTGCGGCGGCGGCAGCGGCCCCTCCGAGCCGTACTCGTAGAGCGGGTCGTTGTGGATTGCCAGCACCACGTGCGAGTTGCCGCCGTGCACGTCCAGGCCGAAGGTCTCGGCGAGCTGCGCCAGCTTCATCTGGCCGGTCAGGCCGATGGCTCGTTGGCGGACGATGTCCGTGGCCTGCATGGCGATGAATGGCGACGCGTTGAACGGCTGCCCGGCCAGCGATCCGAGCCACTCCATGGCCATCACCGGCAGGTCCAGCGCCGCGCACAGCTTCTTCAGGCCCATCAGGTCGAAGTCCTGCAGCGGCTCCTCGATCCAGGCGTAGCCCAGGCGCTCCATCTCGCGGCCGATCCTGATCGCCTCGTCACAGGTGTAGTGCTCGACCGCGTCGTGGATGAGGATGAAGTCGTCGCCCATCGCCTCCCGCAACGCCCGGAACAGCTCGGTGTTGCCGGCGACGCCGCGGTAGGAGTGGTCCTTGCCGCCCTTGAAGCCCTGCTCGCGCGCCCTCATCGCATCCGCGACGTAGTCGTCGACGGTCCGGCCGCCGATGTTCCGGTAAGCCGGGATCGAGTCGCGCGCGCCGCCGAGCAGGCGGTACAGCGGCAGGCGGGCATGGCGGCTGGCAAGGTCCCAGAGCATCTCGTCGACGGTCTGGATCAGGCCGCGGCCGGTGTACATGAACCGCTGCGTGTACCACAGGCGCTGCCAGACGCGCTCGCGGTCGAAGGCGTCCATGCCGATGAGCAGGTGGGCGATCTTCACCTGGAACTCCCTCGCCTGCCATGCCAGCTCGCTCGCGCTGAATCCGCTGGCGTAGGTGGCGTGCGCGTCCAGGTCGCCGTCGGTGACCAGGCGCAGGATCAGGTCGTAGGCCGGCGCCTGCTCACGGTATTCCGGGATTTCGGCGTCGGAGCCGATCCCCTCGCCGTGGGTGAACAGGCCGGAGAGGCCCGGCGGCACCAGCTCCATGCCGCCGCGGCCGACCGCGGCCCGTTCCCGCTGGCCGGCGGCGACGACGTAGAGCTTGACTTCCTTGATCAACAACGAGGCGCCCTCCTCGCCGCTCACCGTGCTGGGGGGAGGGCGGCGTGTCAAAGCGCGCAGGCGCGGCCGGAGTAGCGTCTCACCGAGACGCGACCGAGGCCGCAGGCCCGTTCCGCCGCGCCACCCGTGCGGGTATGCTCCGCGCATGCACGCGATCGAATACGAACGCCGCCGGCTGGGAAAGACCGGCCTGCAGGTGCCGGTGCTCGGCATCGGCGGCGCCCAGCTCGGCCGCCGCGGAGGCACGCACGACGAGCAACTGGGCGTGGACACGGTGCTGGCCGCGCTGGAGGCCGGCATCGACCTGATCGACACCTCCGCCGCCTACATCGGCGGCGAGAGCGAGCGCTACATCGGCATCGCCCTGCAGGAGTGGTACCGCCGCGGCCACCGGCGCGAGGACCTGATCATCGAGAGCAAGGCCGGCTCGCGCCAGCGGCCGCACGACTACTCCTACGACGCGATCATGGCCAGCACCGAGCTCAGCCTGCGCGCCCTGCAGACCGACTACCTGGACGTCATGCTCGTGCACGACCCGGAGGAGATCGAGCCGGTGCTCGCCCCGCACGCGGCGCGCGACGCGCTGCTCGACCTCAAGCGGCAGGGCGTCATCCGGCACCTCGGGCTGGGCTGCCGCCCGCACGCGCACCACCAGGCCTGCATCGCCACCGGCGACTTCGAGGTGTCGCTGACCTTCCGCGACCACAACCTGATCGAGCGCTCGGCGCTGGCCGGCGTGGTGGAGCCGGCGGTGGCGGCCGACGTGGGCCTGTTCAACGCCTCGATCATGCTGAGCGGGCTGCTCGGCGGCGACGACCCGGTCCGGGTGGCGGCGAGCGCGGCGGGCGTCTCGCCGGAGCGGGTGGAGATGACCGAGGAGTTGCGCCGTGCCAGGCGGATGCACGGCTGGTGCACGGCTCGCGGCCTGGACCTGCACGTCGTCAACCTGCACTACTGCCTGCGCGAGACGCGCTTCGCGTCGGTCCTGCTGGGTTTCTCGACGCCGGAGCGGGTCGCGCAGAACGTCGCGGCCTACCAGCAAGAGGTCGATCCGGCGGTCTGGGAAGAGCTGGACCGGGACTTCCCGGACTTCGCGTGAGGAGGGTACGTCCGAGATGAAGCGAGAAAAGCTGCGGGTCGCCGTGGTCGGCGGGTGCGGCGACTGGGGCCGCCGCTACACGTACGCCTACTCCCGCCACCCGGAGGCGGAACTGATCGCCCTGGTCGACACCGCCCGCGCGCGCCGCGCGCGGTTCGCCGATCACTACGGGATCGCGCGCCAGTTCGACACGGTCGAGGAGCTGCTGGCGTGGCAGGTGCCGGACGTGGTCGCCAACATCCTGCCGGTGAGCGCCGCCCGCGATGCCGTGATCGCGTGCGCGGAGGCGGGCGTCAGGGGAATCTCCTGCGAGAAGCCGATCGCGGCGAAGCTGGCCGACGCCGATGCCATGATCGCCGCCTGCGAGGAGCGCGGCGCGGCGTTCGCGTGCGGCACCGCGTGGTGGGAGGTCCATCAGGTGACCCGGATCGGCGAGTGGGTGCGCGACGGCGCCATCGGCCGGCTCACCGGGGCGGCGATCGACGGCTTCCTGGCGGAGGGCGACCAAGTGTCCGGCCTGGGCTGCGTGATCCTCAACTTCCTGCGCTTCGCCACCGGCAACGAGGTGGCCTGGGCGGAAGGCTGGACGGTGCCCGAGGAGGCGGCTGCCAGCGACGACGACTGCGCCGCGTACGGGACGCTGGGCATGACCGGCGGCTACGAGTGCATTGCGGCGCGCGAGGTGCCGGCGGAGGGAGCCCACAGGGTGGCGCTGTTCGGAGAGGACGGCGCCGTGTACCTGTCCGGTGGCGACGGCACGGTGCTGATCAAGGGCACGGGGACCAGCGCGCGCCCGGTACGGCCCGACTTCCTGGACGAGCCGACAGACGACGAACGGCTCGGGGGGAAGTTCCTGGGCGTCGTTGACAGCTTGATGAACGCCGTGCGCGAGGGCCGCCCCGCGCCGTGCAGCGGCCACGACTACCGGCAGGTGCTCGAGATCGCCGCCGCCATCAAGCTGTCAGCGCGCGAGGGTCACCGCCGGGTCGCGCTGCCGATGGCCGACCGCACCGCGACCGTGGTGCCGATGCCCTACCGCTGGCACGGCGGCGACGTCACGGGCTGGGAGGTCATCAACCGCGGCGAGCCCACCCCCATCCATCCGGCCGACTGACTCCGGCCCCCGTCTACGCAGGCGCCTGGAGGACCACAGGGCGCGACCGAGGGTAGGAGGCGATGGCGCGGTCGAACGTCACCATCGTCAGCCCGGCGGACGCAGCGAACGCCACCAGATAGGCATCGGTCCATACCTTTGGCGAGTAGGTCCGGGACGAGGCGTACTCGCGCCACAGCCGCTCCAGTCCCGCCGCCTCGGCCGCGAATCCCGTCCGTTCGTCGCCGCTCAGGGCGTCGTAGCACGACCACGCATCGCGCAACGTCAGCGCTTCGGAGCCGAAGACGCTCGGATTGCTTGCGAGCCGGAGAAACCCCTGCTGGGTGACACGGCACCACAGGGCGGTGCCGCCGCCGACGCTGTCGAACCAGGCGCTGGCCGTCCGATGGTGCGCATGAACCTCGAACACCAGCGCCAGCCAGACGTTAACGTCCGGCAGCACGCCCATCCTCCTCGGCCAAGGCGCGCGCAAGCAAGTCTTCGGTAATCCGCAGGGCGCCGGGAGTCTGCGAAGGCACCAGCGGCAGCGAAACCCTGTGCCCGGTACCACCCAGCGCACTGTGGGAGAGGCGTTGTTCCAGCGCCTCGGTCACGTAGGCCCGCAGGCTCTTGCCGTCCAGCGACGCCGCCGCCTTCGCACGGCGCAGCAACGGCTCCGGAATGTCGATAGTCGTTCTCATCAAAGACACATTTATGTAATATGTGCCTCAGTTCAACCAGACCCACCGCCATCCTCACTCGGGGTGCCAGGCTTCGACGCCGGCCCGTTACTCGCTGACCAGGTGGACCATGCCCTGGAACTCCAGGACCGTGGTGCCGCCGTCCTCCCGCGCCAGCTCGATGCGGGAGTGGCCCTGGGCCGACGAGCGGCCCGGCTGGATCACGCCGTCGGCGAAGCAGCCGACCACCTCGCCCAGGAACAGATCGTGCGATCCCAGGCTGACCACCTGGCGCACCTTGCACTCGTAGTTGATCGGGCACTCGGCGATATGCGGGGACTTGATGCGCTTGCCCGGCAGCGGCGTCAGCCCGGTCTCCTTGAACTTGTCGACCGCGGCGTCCTTGGCGCGCGACAGCCGGCCGCAGGCGGCCACCGCCTCGCGCAGCCGGTCGGTCGGCACATTGAGGGCGAAATCGCGAGCGCGGCGCAACAGCTCGTGCGAGCCGCGCTTGAAGTAGTCGCCGGTGATCTCCTGCACGCTCACCGCCACCCCCAGGTAGAACGGCAGCCGATTGAGCCACCCCCACCCGACCGACGGCATGATGTTCGGGATGCCGGTCTCCTCGTCCAGGACGCTGATCATCGCCGGGGTGACCGGCAGGAAGCCGGGGGTGTCGAACTCCTGGCCCCGAGGCGGGACGGAGCGATCGTGGGGCGTGTAGACTTTGGCCATCGGGCGCTGACGATGGCGAAGCGGGTGCGTGCCGTCAACGACGTGAGGCCGCGGAGAAGAACCGATGACGAGTGACGGTTGTATGCGGAGTATCGGAACCGACAGACAGCTCTTCGTCGATGCTTTCTGGATCGCCGATGCCGCCGGAGTATCCCGCAAGCTGCATGCTCCGCGGAAGCGCGAGACCGTCCTGGAGCGGGACAGGCCGTGGGAGCACGACCACGTCTCCTACATGGCCACCATGCAGGACGGCGACAAGCTCCGGGCGTACTACCGCTGCGGAAAGATCGCAACGATGGAGTCGGTGACCGAAGTCACGGCGTACCAGGAGAGCGCCGACGGCATCCACTGGGACAAGCCCAACCTCGGCATCCTGGAATACGAGGGTTCCCGCGACAACAACATCGTCTGGCTTGGACCGGGCGCCAACATGGCCCCGTTCAGGGACGACAATCCGGGCGTTCCCGCCGACGAACGGTACAAGGCCGTGGTCCGTACCAGGGACCTGTGGGCCCTGGCCTCCGCTGACGGACTGCGCTGGCGCCTGCTGCAGGAGGATCCGATCTCGACCGCCGGCCCGTTCGACTCCTTCAACGTCTCGTTCTGGGACCCCTGGCGCGAAGAGTACGTCGCCTATACGCGCGGCAAGGCCGGCACGGAGGGCAGCTTCGTCGGCCCGACCGGAGGCAATGGCGGCGTGCGCTGGATCAGGAGAACCACGTCGAAGGACTTCCGAGACTGGAGTCTTCCGGAGGACGTCGATACCGGGGGCACGCCCTTCGAGCACCTGTACACCAACTCATGCGTCGCCTACCGGCGCGCGCCGGGGACCTACCTCATGTTCCCTTCGAGATTCGTCCCGGAGCGGGAGCCCAAGCCGGGCTGGCCCGGAGGATCGGGCGTGAGCGACATCGTGTTCATGTCCAGCCGCGACGGCATCCACTTCGACCGCAGCTTCATGGAAGCTCTGATACGCCCCGGGCCGGACCAGGACAACTGGCATGAACGAGGGCTGTACATCGACCCCGGATTGATCCAGACCTCACCTACCGAGCTCTCGGTTTATGGCAGCGAGCACTGGCGCCTGCCCACCGTGCGAATCGTCCGCTACACCTTCCGCACGGATGGCTTCGTGTCCCTGAATGCCGGATACCGCGGGGGAGAAGTGGTGACCAGGCCGTTCGTCTTCGAGGGCCGCCAGCTCGAGCTCAACTACGCGACGTCGGCCGTCGGTTCGGTGCGGGTGGAAATCCAGGACGAACAGGACGGCGCCATCCCGGGGTTCAGCCTGGCGGACTGCCCGGAGATGTTCGGAGATCTCATCGACGGCATGGTGACCTGGAAAGGCGGTGGAGACGTAAGCCGATTGGCAGGGAGACCCGTCAGGTTGCGTTTCGCTCTCATGGACGCCGATCTCTACGCCTTCAAGTTCAACCGGTGAGCCGATGAAGAAGACGCTGATACGCGGCCGCCTGCTGGTCTGGAGCGCCGCCGCGGAGCCCCGCACCGACGCCGCCCTGCTGGCGGAGGACGGCGCGATCACGGCGGTGGGCGAGGACGCGCTGCGGCTGGCCGACGGCGACACCCGCAGGCTGGATTTCCCGGATCGGGTGATCGCCCCCGGGCTGATCGACAGCCACGTGCACCTGATGTGGAGCGGTGAGCCCGAGCGGAACGGGCTCAACCCCCTTTACGCGGCGATCGGGCAGCCCACTGCGACCCTCGCGGTCCAGACGGTGAACAACCTGCGCGCAGCGCTCAGCCGCGGCATCACCACCGTGCGCGATTGCGGCGGCCTGACCGACGTGATCATCCCGCTCGCGCGGGCCGTGCGCGACGGGCTGCTCATCGGACCGCGGATCGTCACCGGCGGCGCGCCGATCACGTCCACGGGCGGCCACTGCTGGTTCCTGGAGAACGAGGCCGAAGGCGAGGACGCCGTGCGCCGCGCGGTGCGGCGCATGCACAAGGCCGGCGCCGACTTCATCAAGGTGATGGCCACCGGCGGCGGCACGCGCGGCACCAACCCGCGCGCGGCCCAGTACGGCCTGGCCGAGCTGCAGGCGATCACCCACGACGCCCACCGCCTGGGGCTGCGCGCCAGC
The DNA here is from genome assembly GCA_965208175.1 of Spirochaetia bacterium. Taxonomy (GTDB): domain Bacteria; phylum Spirochaetota; class Spirochaetia; order SZUA-6; family Bin103; genus CATQHW01. The sequence goes on from CBDBOG010000004.1 coordinate 2,555,093, forward strand.
GCCCACGCGCACGGGAGCGAAGGCATCGAGCGCTGCGTGGCCGCCGGCTTCGACGGCATCGAGCACTGCACCTGGCTGGCGCGCGACGACGACGGCGAGGACTACCGCCCGGAAATCGTCGAGCGCATCCGCGACCGGCGGATCTTCGTCTGCAAGACGATCGCCGGCTTCGAGCGCTGGCCCCTGGAGGAGATCGAGGCGGCCGGTCCGGATCATGCCGGATGGGCCAAGTTCCGGACGTTCCGGGACATGCTCGCCGCGGGCGTGACCGTCATCGCCGGCACCGACGCCGGCATCACCGACACGAACTTCGTCGATCTGTCCCGCACCATGGAGACGATGGTCGGGTTCGGCGGCATGTCGCCGGCGGAGGTGCTGCAGTCCGCGACGGGCACGGCGGCGGAGGCTCTGACGCTGGGCGACACGATCGGCACGCTGGAGGTCGGCAAGCGGGCGGACTGCATCGTCCTCGACGGCGACCCGCTCGCCGACGTGCGGGCGCTCAGGCACGTGCGTGCCGTGATCCGCGACGGCGAGGTGGTGGCGCGGGACGGCTACGTGCTGGCGGCACCTGCGGCTTGCGCGGCCGTTTCACACACCCCATATTCCACCTCGCCATGAGTACCGCGCTGCAACTCAACCTGTCCTGCGGGCAGACCGACCTCTACCCGGCCGCGCGCCAGGCGATGAGCCAGGCGTTGCCCAACCCCATCTACTACCCGCCGTTCCACGAAGTCGAGGGCGACTGCGTTGCGATGCTGGCCCGGATCCTGCACACCGAAGGCGACGTGCTGCTGCCGGTCGGCTCGGCCACCTACGGCGAGGAGGCGGCATTCAACACGTTCCTGGAGCACGGCGACGTCTGCGTGACGGTCAACACCGGCATGTTCGGCCAGGTCCTCACCGACCTGGTCACCGTGGTCGGCGCCACCGCGGTGGAGGTCAAGCTGCCGCGCGGCACCGCGATCACGGTCGAGCAGGCTCGGCAGGCGCTGCGTGATCATCCCGAAGCCAAGATGTTCGCGGTCGTCCACCTGGAAACCACGGCCGGCACCCTCAATCCCGTGCGCGAGATCGGCGCGATGATCCGGGAGGAGTTCCCGCACGTCCTCTACCTGGTGGACGCGGTCTCGTCGCTGACCTCCGAGCCGCTGCACATCGACGAGTGGGGCATCGACGTCTGCTGCACCAGCAGCCAGAAGTGCGTGAACGCTCCGCAGGGGATCGCCATCGTCACCGCGGGGACGCGCGCCTGGCAGGCGGCGGAACGGCGGACGACCCCCATCCCCGGTCTGTGCCTGGACCTGGTGACGTGGCGGAAGTGGCACCACGGTCAGCAGCAGGCCAGGGCGATGGCGCGAGACGAAGCAGTCTCCGAACCGTCGGCGAACGGTGACTCCGGCGAGGATGATCGCGCCGTCGACACCTCGGTGACCGAATACAAGGCAGCGCACGGCCCGTCGCAGTCGTACACGCTGCTGCTGGCCCTGCAGGGCGCGCTGCGCGAGATCATGGACGAGGGACCCGACCGGGTGATCGCCCGCCACGCCGCCGCCGGCCGGGCGCTGCGCGCGGGCGTGCGCGCCATGGGGTTGCGGGTGCTGGCCGACGAGCGGGTCGCCGCCTCCTGCTCGACCTGCGTGGCCATGCCCGGGGACACGTTCCCGACGGAGGATTACATGCGGACCGTCTGGCGCGAGTACGGGATCGCCACCGCGGGCGGCTCGCAGGCGGCGGACGAGATGGGGTATGCCGGCAGCCGCATCGGCCTGATGGGCTTCGTCGCCAACCTCGACTCCGTGTGCGCGATCCTGAACGCCATGGAGCAGGTGCTGCCGCGTTTCGGCGTGTCGGTCACGCCCGGACGCGCCGTGGAAGCCGCCCGCAACGCCTGAGCGGGAAGGAGCCTCCCCCTGCGACCGATCAATCCCCGCGTCGCGGCCGTGCCGCGCTCGGGCATCCGCGAGATCATGGACCTCGCGCAGCGCCCGGGCGTCATCCACCTGGAGATCGGCCAGCCGAACTTCCCGACCCCGCCGCACGTCGTCGCGGCAGCCAACTGCGCGGCCGAGCAGGGCCACACGGGCTACACCGCCAACGCCGGCCTGCCGGAGCTCTGCGAGGCGCTCGCCGACGCGCTGCAGCGGGACAACGGCGTCCGCGTCGCGGGCGAGCAGATCATCGTCACCATCGGCGCCATGGGAGCCCTGTACGGCAGCCTGCTGAGCGTGCTGGAGCCCGGCGACCAGCTCCTGGTGCCCGATCCCGGCTACCCCAACTACCGGATGACCGCCGAGCTGTGCGGCGCCGAGTGGATCCCCTACCCGCTGCCGGCCGCGGACGGCTACCAGCCCGACCTGGATGCGCTTGCCGCCGCCATCTCACCCCGCACCAAGGCGATCGTGATCGGCAGCCCGTCGAACCCGACCGGGACCGTCATCCGCCGCGACCGGCTGGCGGCGATCGTCGAGCTGGCCTGCCGCCACGATCTCTACCTCGTCAGCGACGAGTGCTACGAGAAGATCGTCTTCGACGGCGCGCACGTGAGCCCGGCCAGCCTGGGCGCCGGCGACCGCTGCTTCACGGTCGGCAGCTTCTCCAAGAGCTACGCGATGACCGGCTGGCGGATCGGCTACGTCGCCTGCCCCAAGCTGTTCGCGCCGCTGCTGGTGAAGCTCCAGGAAGCGACCGTATCGTGCGCACCCGTGCTCTCCCAGCACGCCGCGCTGGCGGCGCTCGACGGGCCGCAGGAGTGCGTCGCCGCGATGGTCGGCGCCTACCGCGAACGCCGCGACCTGGCCTGCGAGATGCTCACGGACGCCGGGCTGTGCCGCTATCGGCCGGAAGGCGCCTTCTACCTGTTGGTCGACCTGCCGGGTCCGGTCGCCGACACCTACGCCTACGCGCGCCGCCTGGTCGAGGAAGCCGACGTGGCCGTCGCGCCGGGCGAGACCTTCGGCGCCGGAGGGCGAGGCCGCGTGCGCATTTCCCTGGCCACCGGCCCGGACCTCCTCCGCGAGGGCCTGGAACGGCTTGTCACCTTTACCACCAACACGTCTGCGGATTGAAGCGCTGGCGCCGCACGGAGCATAGTAGTCAGCAGAGGCCATCCCGGTGCGAAACCAAGGATCTTGAACTCGGTGGAACGCCGAACTGACATGGCGGCCTCTGCTGTGCTGCAGCCTTTGCTCGATGGACTGGAACCACTCACGCCACCTGACATCGTAGATGATGTTCCCGAACTCCCGGCAAGTTCCCTTCGAAAGGACACCGGCGCGTACTACACCCCCGAATCCGTTGTTTCGACACTGATTCGCTGGGTAGTCCGCGCCGACACCGACCGTCTTCTGGACCCGTCCTGTGGCGACGGTCGTTTCGTCGCCTGCCATCCGAACAGCATTGGAATCGAGCGCGATCTACAGGCTGCAACGACCGCCAAACGTCGTGCGCCGCTTGCACAGATCTACCGAAGCGATTTCTTCGCGTGGGCATCCGATACTGACGAGCGCTTCGAGTGTGCGGCCGGCAATCCACCGTTCATTCGATATCAGACCTTCAACGGGCCGCTGCGCGCCCGTGCGCTGCGTCTCTGCAGGTCTCTGGGCGCTCCATTCTCAGGATTGACTTCGTCGTGGGCTCCGTTCCTTGTCGCGACGGCGAGTCTCCTGAGACGAGGCGGCCGCTTGGCATTTGTCGTGCCCGCGGAGATCGGTCATGCCCCCTATGCGGCTCCGCTTCTGGAATTCCTCGCGTCCCATTTCGACGCAGTGCAGATCATCGCCATCCGAGACAAGCTGTTCCCGAAGCTGTCCGAAGACTGCTGGCTCCTCTACGCCGAAGGGTTCGGAGGCGCGGCGTCCGAGGTACGACTTACCTTCGTGGACCAGTTCATTCCTTCCCCCCGACCTCCCGGAAACGGCACACGAATCGCCATGAACGAGTGGCGAAATGGCTGGAACTGCCGCTTGAGACCCTTCCTGCTGTCCAGCGAGGTGCGGTCCCTGTACCAGCACGCCCTCGGACATCCTGGGTCGAGACGGTTCGGGATGATGGCTTCCGTCGGGATCGGATACGTCAGCGGGGCAAACGACTTTTTCCACTTGCGCCCTTCGGAAGCAGAGCGGTGGCAGATTCCTGACGATTTTCTCCATCCCAGCGTCCGCAAGAGCCGCATGCTGCCCCCGCGGCGTCTGACCAGAACGTCCATAGATCGTTGGCACCGCCTCGACGAGCCCATGCTGCTGCTTCGGATCAGTAAGAACGACACGGTGCCACAGAGCGTCCAGCGCTACCTTGATACCGAAGCAGGAAGGCGTGCTCGGGCGAGTTACAAGTGCCGTACCAGAAACCCGTGGTATTCCGTGCCCGACGTAAAGACCCCCGACTTCTTTCTCACGTACATGTCAGGGCGGGCGCCGCACCTCGTGCGCAACTCATCGGCGGCGTCATGCACCAACACCGTGCACGCCGTTCACGTACACGAGAAGAGTCTGTTGCGACGGCTCACGCAGATCTGGGAGACTTCGTTCGTCCGGCTGAGCTGTGAAATCGAGGGCCATCCGCTCGGCGGCGGCATGCTCAAACTGGAACCACGGGAAGCGGCTCGGGTCCTGCTTCCCGATGCTTCGCTGCTGCCTATGCTATCGGGCACGGAAGTTGAGGACTCCCTGGTGACGCTACGCACCTGGAGGCACTATGCCACCGGGGAGTGATGGTGCCACCAATCGAAGACGAACGTGCGAGTGGATCACCTTGCGCGATGCGCTCCGGCACTTCGCGACCTACGACGGTCCGACGCAGAGCCAGCAGCACATCAAGCCACTCCACTGGTACGTCACCTGCCGTCTCGTCCTGGAAGGAGGGTTCCACCCTGACGAGCTGACACCCCGGCCTCCATTCACCGTCCGTGTCCGGCGCGGCCGCCATGTCCTCCATTACGCGCCGGAGACGGCGACCGGGGCGGAAGCCACGATCCTGGGCGGACTGAAGACCAAGAATGTCGACATCGTCGTGGACAAGGCCAGAGTCGGTCCTGTCCTCGCGGTGTCGTGCAAGGGCATGACCGGCGCCTTTCGTAATCTCACCAACCGTATGGAGGAGACCATCGGCGAATGCACGAATCTGCATATCCGGTACCCGGCCCTTGTCTTCGGGTACTTCTTCGTGATCCGCGCCAATCGGATCACCGATGTGTCCGAATCACCACCGCCCGCCGAGCGCTCGCGTCAACTCGGCCCCAACGACATCGCGCTCGACAAGGACGGCGAGCCGGTGGAAACGATCTCGCGCTTCCATGCTGCATTGGGATCTCTCACCGGTCGCGACGGTATTCGCTCCGATCCGAGCCGATACGAAGCGATCTCGCTCGCGATGGTCGACGCACGCAGCGACCAGGCCGGAGATCTCCTCGACCCATTCCCTCCGCCGACAAGCCCACTCCGCCTGGAACGCTTCTTCGACGTCCTCTACCGGCACTACGACGAACGTAACGTCGTCAGCGCACCTGATCTGGCAACGCGAAACCGCAGAATCGAATGGTCTCCCGACTCTCCGGCGCTCACGGATCGCCTGCCCGAAAACCTCGACTACGACGTTCGCATCTCGGACTGACCGCACCACCCGCCTCCTATCCGCCGCGACTCAGAACAGCGACTGCAATCCACACCGGCCCGCTGAGCACGGCCGCGCAGATAGCGATCGCCAGCGGACCAAGAAGCCCGGCGAGCAGGGATGCAGCCACCGTCGCGGGCCCCAGCACCGCGAACGCCAGCCACGCCGCCCGGGAATGTCCCAGTCGCCAGAGTCGCCGGCATGCCAGCGCCAGCGGCAGGCCGGCTGGTGCCACCACGACAAGCGACGAGACGATCATGAACGCCGTCATCGGCCACGGCTCGGCGTCCGTGCCGAGCCTGAGGCCACGCAGCGGCGCCGTGATGGCGACGCCTACCGGCAGCCACAGTAGCGCCGCGACGATGAACAGCCAGCGCGGAACGGCCATCGCGCTACGACCCGTCGCTCAGATCGGGCAGATGAGCGCGCCCAGCCGCTCCATCATGCGCAGGTTCTCGGTGTAGTCGACCGGGCAGTCGATGACGGCCGGCCGGCCGCAGGCGAACGCGTCGCGCAGGATCGGCTGCAGCTCGTCGGCGGCGCCGACCCGGTAGCCGGCGACGCCGAAGCTCTCCGCGTACTTCACCAGATCGGGGTTGCCGAAGCGGATGTGGGAGGTGCGCCCGAAGCGGCGCTCCTGCTTCATGCCGATCAGGCTGTAGCTGTCGTCGTGGAAGATCAGCGTGACGAAGGGAACCTCTTCCCTGACCGCCGTCTCCAGCTCCTGCGAGTTCATCAGGAAGCCGCCGTCGCCGGTGACGGCCACCACGTTCTGCCGCGGGTGGACGAGCTTCGCGGCCAGCGCGCCCGGCACGCCGATGCCCATGGCCGCGAAGCCGTTGGAGATGATGCAGGTGTTGGGCCGGTAGCACGGAAACAGGCGCGCGATCCACATCTTGTGCGCGCCGACGTCGGAGACCAGGATGTCCCCGCTGTCCATGACCGTGCGCAGGTCGTTCAGCACCCGCTGCGGCTTCATGGGAAACGAGGTGTCGGCGCGGAACTCGTCCCGCTCGTGGAGGATGAACGCGCGCAGCCCCTGCGTGTAGTCGTCGGTCCGGCACGGCTCGGCGCGCTCGGCGATCCGGTCGAGCGTGGTCGAGATGTCTCCCAGGACGCCGACGCCCACGGTGTAATGCTGGTCGACCTCGGCCGGCAGCATGTCGATGTGGATGATCGTCTTGTCCCGCTCCGGGTTCCATCGCTCCGGGGAGTACTCGACCAGGTCGTAGCCGACGGCGATCACGACGTCGGCGCGGTCGAAGCCGCAGGACACGTAGTCCCGCGCCTGCAGCCCGCAGGTCAACAGCGACAGCGGATGGTCGTCGCGCAGCACGCCCTTGCCCATGAAGGTCTCGGCCACCGGGATGTTCAGGCGCTCGGCGAAGCGGGTCAGCGCCTCCGACGCGTGCCGCCGCACCACCCCGTTGCCGGCCAGGATGATCGGGCTCTTCGCCGCCGATATGGCCGCGGCCGCCCGCTCGATCTGCGCCGCCGGCGGCTCCCACGGATAGGGCGCCTGCGGGAGCAGCGGCTCGGCGTCGACTTCCTCCTCGGCCACGTCCTCGGGTAGGTCGACGTGGGTCGCGCCGGGCTTCTCGGTCTCCGCGACCTTGAAGGCCTTGCGGACGATCTCGGGGATGATGGCCGCCGTGTTGATCTGGGCATTCCACTTGGTGATCGGCTGGAAGGTGTCGACCACGTCGATGTGCTGGTGCGACTCCTTGTGCATGCGGTCGCGCGAGGCCTGCCCGGTGATCGCCACCACCGGGCTGCCGTCCATGTTGGCGTCGGCGACGCCGGTCATCAGGTTGGTCGCGCCCGGCCCCAGCGTCGACAGGCAGACCCCCGCCTTGCCGGTCAGCCGGCCGTAGACGTCGGCCATGAAGGCGCCGCCCTGCTCGTGGCGGACACCGATGAAGCGGATCGTGGAGTCCAGCAGCGACTCCATCACGTCGATGTTCTCCTCGCCCGGCAGGCCGAAGATGTATTCGACCTTCTCGTTCTCCAGGCAGCGGACCAGCAGGTCGGAGGCTTTCATCGTTCCACCTCGTAGCCGTCGGGCCCGATCCGGTCCACGGGGATCGGCTGAAAGCCCAGCTCGAACGCCGGCGATCCGGGCCGCAGCGTGAAGTCGCCCGCCGCCGGATCAGTGAACAGCGGATCGGCGATCACGCTGTTGCGGTCGAAGCCGGCGTCGCGCCAGCGCTGCAGGCTGCCGAGCGGCGTGACGTCGATCTCCGGCGACTCCAGGTCCAGCGAGCCGCCGCGGAAGTGGTACAGGTTGTGGTCGCACTCGCGCAGGATCTCCGGATACCAACGGCGCGGCCGGCACCAGATTACCGCGGCGGTGCGCTCCGACCAGGCCACGACGTTGCGGCGGAAGATGTTGTCGCGCAGCGTCGTGCTCTGCAGGTCGCTGAAGATCGGCGCCAGCGAGAACTGCCTGCGCTGGCCGTCCACGAGGACGTTGTTCTCCACCAGGTTGCCCCAGCCGCCGTGCATGTTCACGCCGCCGACCACGTTGCCGACGATGATGTTGCCGTGGATGGTGACGCCCGAGCACCAGTCGTCGAGGTAGATGCCCCACGAATACACCGGCGTCACGAAGTGGCCGCGGTCGTCGACCTTCAGCCCCACCGAGTTGACGATGCGGTTGTAGCGGACGACGTTGCCGGTCGGCTTGCGGTCGCCGCCGTAGATCTCGATCGCGCCCGTGTCGCTGGTCTCCAGGTTCAGGTCGACGATCTCGTTGAATTCGAGGACGTTCTGGTGCGCGGAGTGGCCGCCGCCCGACTTCAGCGAGATGCCGTAGCGCGGCATGCGGCGGATGCGGTTGTGGGCGATCCGGTTGCGGCTCGACGCGTTGCCGTAGACGCCGGCGACGTGCGCGTACACGCGGCCGCAGTCGGCGATGTCGTTGGCCAGGATCTCGTTCTGGAACGGCTGCGTGTAGTCGTCGCCGAACAGCTCGACGCCGCCTTGCCCAAGGCCGTGCATGGTGCAGCGCTCGACCCGGTTGTGGTGGCTGCGGTTCACCATCCGCACCCCCCAGCCGTTCACCCACTGGAAGCGGCAGTTGACCACGGCGCAATACTCGGCGCGGTCCAGCTCAATGGCGCCGTCCTGGGCCGCCGGGGAGCCGACGCCGTAGTCGGTGTCGGCGATCACCAAGTCGCGCAGCTCGATGTGGCTGCCGGTAATGCGCACGGCCGTCTTGAGCACCGCGGCTACGGCGCCGTCGACCGCTTGCGTGCCCGGCGGCGCCAGGTAGCGGATCGTGCCGGACGCCGCGTCCAGGTGCCACTCGCCCGGATCGGTCAGGCAGCCGAGCACGCCGGAGATGAAGTAGCGGTTGCCCGGCCGCACGTCGTTGTAGGAGTCGAAGTGGATGGTCCGTGACTCCGCGTCGAACCGGTGCACGGGCTGGATCAGGTTGTTCCAGCCCCACGCGGAGAAGATGTTGATCTCCGCCCCCGACCAGTCGTCCCATTCCGGCACGTCGCCGGGCGCCATCGTCACCAGGCCCGGGCGCCCGCCCGGCTCGGCGCGGGGCGCCCCGCTCGGCTCGACGTCGGCGATGCCCACGCCGGGGCTGGCGCTCGTGAACGCCTCCGCCTGGATCACCAGGTAGTCGGTGCCGGACGCAGGCGGACGCACCTCGTAGGCGCGCGGGTGCCAGATCGTCAGGCGGATGTTCTCGGCGGGGTCCCAGTCGGGGTCGCTGCACAGCACGACGCAGTCGAAGTCGATCTGTCCGCCTGCGAGGTTCTCCCAGTACAGGTCGTGCTCGCCTTCCTGCAGTTGGATCTCGCCCGATGCCACGAACGGAAATGCCTCGTGCTGGCCGGAGCGCCAGCCATGGGTGGCGGGTAGGTCGGCCAGCTTCACCCGTTCGCCGCCGCGGACGCCGAACACGGACGAGATCTCCGGATGGGTGGTGCTCTCGTCCTTGACGTAGCTGATCCACACCCGGTAGGTCCCGGCCGACGGGACCGTCACCCGCCACTGCAAGTAGTCGCCGGCGCGGCGCACGCGGCTCACCGGCTGCTCGAACCGGCCGCGCTCCCACGGGTGGCGCCACCAGTCCGCGAACAGCCAGCCGCCCTGTATTCGGTCCTCGGCATCGGCCGACGGGTAGCGCGCGCGCTCGGCCAGCCGGTCGCCGATCCGCAGGGTGCGGAACACGCCCTCGGTGGGCGCCGGCGCGGCCCAGAGGTCGCGGGAGTCGTCCTCCCGTTGCCAGCCGGTCACGGGCCGGCCCCCCGAGAGCACGACCTCCTCGCCGGGTGCCGCGGCGAACACGACGGGACTGTCGGCGGCGCCGGACACGCCACCGTCCAGCTCCAGGGTCCCGCTCAGGTGGTAGGTGCCGGCGTGGATCAGCACCGTGATCGGCCGCGGCGGGCCCGCGCGCAGCCGTTCGGCCACCTCTTCGCGGGCTCGCTCGACCGTCGCGAACGGCGCCTCCTCGGTCCCCGGCGCGGCGTCATCGCCAGCCGTGGCTACGTGCAGGGTCAGGTGTTCCATCGATTCTCCTCTGTGCTGCATGCGGTGTGAGTTCCTGTTCACACGCGTTCGGAGCGTGAGGTCTCCTCGCCCTCCAGGACGGCTTGAACGACCGCGTCCGACATCCTGAAGTCGTTCTCCTCCAGCCGTTCGAGATACGGACGCACGCCCTCCACGATGCCCGAGCGGCGGGCGGCGATCAGCACGCCGGCAAGACCGGTGACCTCAAGTCCCCGCGCGTTGGCATGCCAGCGACCCAACGCCTCGTCCATCACCACCAGACACGGCCCCGTGTGTTCCGTGGCCAACGTGAGCGTGCTGGCCTCTCCAGCGTCCAGATCGCCGAACAGCGCCGTGTCCGCCTCGATATCGACGACCTCGATCCATCCGGCCCGCACGGCCCCGGCGAGCTCCGCGGCGCCCGGCAGGTCGCCGCCGGTCACCACCTCGTCCCGTACCACCGCCGTCACCGTGACTGTCCCGAAGAGCTGACGCAACAGATCGAACGCTCCGGCGGCCGCCAGCCCGATCAGCGGGCTCGCGTCGGCCGCGACGAGCCTTTCGTCCATGCCCAGGTCGCCTGCGCGTCCGTGCCGACCTCGGCGGCCGTGCCGCGCACGACCGGGATGCCGCATCTCGACACGTACCGGATGAACTCCGCCAGCGGGACGCCCGCGAACCGTGCCGCCCGGCCAAGAGACAGGCTCCGGTCCCGGTAGAGCGCGGTCGCCAGAGACCGCCGGATCCCTGGTTCCGCCAGCAGCGAGTCGTCGTCCAGATGGACCAGCAGCGCCTCCGGCTCATTGCGATTGAGCACGATGACCGGGTGCTTGCGCGCCTCTCGCAACGCCTCCGACGGATTGTTCTTCAACTGGCGGACGTTGACTGCCTTCATGCCGTGATCCGTAGGAACATACTGTAGGAATGTCGTGTCGCCCGCAAGGTCAGGTGTCACGGCTCGACCTTGCAGCGTCCGGCCGCGTTCGGTACCCTGCAGCCCGATTGCCGATGGCAACCGTCCCCACAAATCAGCAGACCGTCGCCTCGTCCTCGGCCCAGCAGTGGCGCCGCAAACGGACACAGTGGATCCGGGACGTCTACGTCCACCGCTCCCTGCTGATGCTGCTCATCCCGGGCACGATCTACTTCATCGTCTTCCACTACTTCCCGATCTACGGCCTGACACTGGGCTTCAAGGAATTCGACGTCAACGACGGCATCATCGGCAGCCCCTGGGCGACACCGCTTTTCAAATGGTTCAATAGGCTCTTCCTCGATCCTGACGCTTTTCTGCGTGCCGTTGTCAACACGATCCGTATCGGCGTGCTGACGACCCTGCTCGGCTTTCCGGCGCCGATCATCCTGGCGATTCTGCTGAACGAGATCCGGTCCTCCTCCTACAAACGTACAGTTCAGACTGTTCTGTACTTCCCGCACTTCCTCTCCTGGATCTTCCTGGGCGGTCTCGTGCTGGAGTTCATGTCACCGGGAACGGGGGTAATGGGTGCCCTCTACCGTGCATTCGGCGCCCAGGCACCGTACTTCATGGTGTTCCCGGACACGTGGCTGGCGGTCTTCCTCATAAGCGGCATCTGGAAGGAAGCCGGGTTCGGTACGATCGTCTACTTGGCCAGCATCGCCAGCATCGACCAGGAGCTGTACGAGGCGGCGTACGTCGACGGTGCCGGGCGGACGAGCATGGCGTGGCACATCACCCTGCCCAGCATGATCCCGGTGATCACCATCCTGTTCATCTTTCGCATGGGTGGACTGCTCACCGCCAACTTCGAGCAGGTCTTCAACCTGTACAACCCGCTGGTGTACGAGGTCGCCGACGTGATCGACACCTACCTGTACCGTCTTGCATTCGAGGGGTTCCAGTATGAGTACGGCACCGCCCTCACCATACTGAGGACCGGTGTCAGCTTCATACTGGTGTGGGGCACCAACCTCATCGTCCGGCGGTTCTCGGAGCACGCCCTGTGGTAGCGGGGGCACATCGGCGCATCGGAGAACGGGTGGGCCAGGTGGTGATCGTGTTGTTCATGGCCTTTTTTTCCCTGTCGGTCCTGTTGCCGTTCGTGCGTCACGTATCTCTCTCGATCAGTACGCCGGTGGCGGTAGTGAAGGGCGGCATGTACCTGCTGCCGCAGCGCGGCGAGGTGACCCTGGAGTCGTGGAAGCGCGTCTTCCGGCAGCGCTCGACGGTGGAGGCTTACTACTGGTCGATGTACCGAACCGCGGTCGGCGTCCTGCTCTCGGTGTTCGTCATGGGCCTGACCGCCTACCCGTTGTCGAAGCGCTACCTGCCGTTTCGGCGTTCCTACACGATTTTCGTCATCATCACCATGTACTTCAGCGGCGGTATCATCCCGTCGTTCCTCGTGGTCCGCGGGCTCGGCCTGTACAACACGATGGGCGCGCTGTGGCTACCGACGCTAATTAACGGCTTCTGGATGCTCATCGCCCGAAACTTCTTCATGACGCTGCCCGAAGAGCTGACCGAGAGCGCGCGCATCGACGGCGCCGGCGAACTGCGCGTCTTCGTGCAGTTGATCCTGCCGCTGTCGAAGCCGATCGTCGCGACCCTCGCGCTTTGGATGTTCGTGCACCATTGGAACTCATGGTTCGACATCCTGATCTACATTAGCCGCGGCAAGATCTTCGTGACGCAGCTCCTGGGCCGCATCATCGCCGACGTCGATGAACAGTCGAGGGGCGGGATCGCCGCCGAGATCCGTTTGGCGCAAGTGCTCTCGCAAGACCCGGACAAGGACTACACGGCCGAAACTGTCCGCTCGGCGATCCTGCTTTACTCCCTGATCCCGATCGTGCTGGTCTACCCATTCCTTCAGAAGTACTTCGCCAAGGGTATTCTCATTGGCTCGCTAAAGGGGTAAGCTATCAGACCAACGTTCGGAACCGATCAGTCGTCCGACGCAGACAGACATACGGGCCGCGACCGATCGCGGCTGGTATGGTGTCAATAATTCCAACAAGGAGAACGAATTGAAGAAACTACTGGTACTGCTGTTGAGCGTAACGGTAGCCGGCGGCGCGTTCGCCGAGGGCCAGACCGAGATGGCTGCAGACGAGCCGATCACCATCACCTTCATGACCGAGCACTGCCATGTGTGGCCGGAGACGGCCACTCCGCTGCTCGAAGAGATCAACGCGATCCTGGGCGTGAACTGGGTGCACATCCCCTGTTCGGGCCAGGGCGGCATCTCCTACCGGGACAAGCTGCGCGTGGTCTTCGGGGCCAACGACCTGCCCGACCTGTTCGAGACCTACTGGTTCGAGCAGCTCATCCAGCAGGGCACGTCCGACCTGAGCGTCGAAGAGGTCGCCGAGCACATGCCCACCTACTACGAGGGGCTTTCCGCCTTCGCCTCAGGCGCAGGCCTGGACCTGGACTTCACCCTGGAGCGCTACAAGCGCGACAGCGTCTTGAAGCACTACCCGATGGTCTGGAAGCACGCCAACTACGGCCACGGCTACCTGTGGCGCCAAGACTACCTGGACGAGCTGGGCATGGACGTCCCGCACACGATGGACGAGTGGGAGGCGGTGTTCGCGGCCTACAAGGCCAAGTACCCCGATCGCTACTCGTACGGCACCCGCTACCGGGACACCGAGTACTACCGCTCCTTCAACGCCGTGATGAATGCCTTCGGCCTGTCGAACAACCGCTTCCTCAAGAAGGGCGACAAACTGGTGTACAGCCAGGGGCAACCGGAGATGATCCAGGCGCTGGAGATCCTGGCCCGTTGGTACGCGGAAGGCTATCTCGACCCCGAGTTCGTCACCGTCAACGGTGAGAGCGAGCCGTTCGACGCCGGCGTCACCATCATGAAGGGATGGGAGCACCCGGGCTGGCCGTTCGATCACGAGAACTTCCATGCGACGCTGAAGGAACACAGCCCCGACGCCACGTTCGCGTACACCGGCCCGCCGCGGGTCGAAGGGTACTTCCCGGTGACCTACGCCTGGCACCCGATGCACGGCAATGGCCACGGCATCGCCCGGAGCAACAACGACGACCGCGACCGCGTGCACGCGATCATGCAGGCCGTCGACGCGCTGAATCAGCGTGATGCCTCCATCCTGGTTGGTAGGGGCATTGAAGGGACGCACTGGACGCTTGTTGACGGCAAGCCCGAGTGGACCGAGGCGTTCAAAGAGAGCGAATCCCGTGAGGGGATAGGATTCGGGGTCATCTCACGCAATACGCCTTTAGGCTACGGCGCTATCCGCGATTTCGTGGGTGATCCAGAGTTCACAAACAGTATTCAGAACGAATGGGTCCAGAAGGTCCGCTTCGACGCGGACGCAATCCTCGGACCGAACAACGTCTGCATGCTGACGCAGTCCTTCGTCAGCGCGCTGGATGAGGACGGCAACGACCTGCGCGCCGCCCATCAGGATCTCCTGAACGAGTCGGTGGCGCTGTTCGGTCAGATCATCATCGGCCAGAAGCCGGTGTCCGCCTATCAGGACTGGCTCGACCGCTGGAACGCAGGGCCCGGCCCGGAGATCGAGGCAGCGGCGACCCGCATGTGGGGCCACCTCGTATCGGAGTGCCCCTCGGCGTAACGTTTCCGCCTGACGACTGATCACGAGCCGGCTGGCCTCCTGCCAGCCGGCTCCTCTTTTCCATGGGCACGCAACTCGCGGAAGGTCTGCATGCCGATCGGCAGCCGGTGTCCGGTCGAGCGGGCCAGCTTACCCGGCGCGGCCGGCGCCCGGTCCGGAGGTCAGTAGCCGCGCGCCTCGAAATGAGGCTTCATCGCCGTGATGTACTCGCGTCCGCCCAGGCGGTAGAGGCCCATGTAGAAGTAGGGAACCGCGCCGCGACGGCACATCTCGTCGGTCATCTGTGACAGCAGCATCTGCGTGAGCACGTTGTCGATGATGCCCGTGGCCGGGCAGATCGGCTCCTTGCAGCCGGCTACCTCGACCACGCCGCCCGCTTCATCGCAGGCGTTGCCCAGGTAGAGGTCGCTCCGTTGCCGCATGCGCGGCGAGGTTTCCATGCCGATGGTCACCACGCGGGTGCCGTTCGCCCGAGCCTCCTCCGCCCAGGCGATCTCCTGCGGATGGTCCGCGCTCACGGCGGTGACGATCAGGCTGTCGGAGTCGCCGCCTTCGGCCGCCGGCCGCGGCTCAAAGGCACAGGTCAGCATCAGGCCCTGCGCCACGGTGTTCGCATCCGCGCGCACGCCCTCGTTGCTGCCATTGACGTCGACGTGGCCGCCCGAAATCACCCGCCGGGCCAGCTCCACCGCCTCTTCGCCGATCGCCTGCCGGTGGCGGTGGTTCACCTCGCCCAGCCGCTCCAGCAGGACCGCCAAGTAGGCGCGCGCCTTCGATCCGTCGGGCGAGCCGCCCGTGCCGAGCGCCTGCATCACCTCCGCGGTCAGGCACCAGTGGATGGCGCAGCTCACGTTGGAGGAGCCGGGAAAGACCTTCATCTCCGGCACCTGCGGCACGTCCACCAGCCCCTGCTCCCAGGGAATGTGGGTGTCGATCACCTGATCGGCCACGTCCGCCGGCATCAGCCCGCCGGGGTTGTCGGCCAGCCAGCCCGGTGCCGCGCCGGAGTTCACGTAAGCGGTGGTGAAGACGATGACGTGCACGCCGCGGTCGCGCACCTCCCGCACCGCGGGGGTCACGCAGTTGGTCAGCAGCAGGTCGCCCGCGTGCATCTGCGCGTACTCCTCGGGCGTGTGGTGGTCGGGACCCTGGAACGCGAACGGCGCGGGATTGCCCTCGCGGTCGTTCGACAGCTCCGTGGTCGGCATGTGCCCGGTGGTGATGTTGGCGTGCACGGTGCTGCCGGAGCGGATCGTCCGCACGGCCCGGTCGGCGACCGCCGTCCAGGTCGGCACCTCGTCGAGGGTAGTCCGCAGCAGCGCGCAGGCGCGCTGGAAATACTGGTCGCAGAACGCGATCGTGTGGCCCCAAGTGTGCTCGGGGTCGTGCCTCATGCCGTTTCCTCCGCCGCGCACTGTATGGGTCTGGTATGCCGGCGACAACCGCGGCACGATGCGCGCGCGTGGCCGACCCCGACTACCGAACCGCCTTCCACTACCAGCCGGAGTCCGGGTACATCGGCGACCCGCTGACGTTCGTCCGGGACGGCGAGCACCACGTGTTCTTCCAGTACCACCCGTGCGACGGAGCGGACTGGAACCCGTGGCTGACCGGGACCGCGCACTGGGGCCATGCGGTCAGCTCCGATCTCGTCCACTGGCGCCGGCTCCCGGACGCGCTGGTCCCCTCGGCCGATGGACCGGCGGGCGAGAGCCCCGACCGGGACGGCTGCTGGAGCGGCAGCATCGTACGAGACGGAGGTCTGTTCCACATCGTCTACACCGGCCTGCGCAAGAACATGGCGGGGACGCATCCACGCGAGGGAGCGCGCTTCACGCAGAACCTGGCCACCAGCCGCGACCTGGTCCATTGGACCAAGGAGCCCGGCGGCCCGCTTGCGGTCGACCCGCCGGCTGGGTGTGGCGAGAACGGCTTCCCCGGGACCTTCTTCCACGATCCGCTGGTCTGGAAGGAGGGAGCGTGGTGGTATCTGCTGCTCGACGCCTACGACGCCGCGGGCGTCCCGCCGGCCAACCGGCTGCTGCTCTACCGGTCCGCCGATCTGCGCGACTGGCGGTTCCTGCGCGTGCTGTTCGAGAACGAGGGCGGTCTGCACACACCCCTCCCCGACTACTTCCCGGCCGACGGCCGGCACGTCGTGTTGCTGCACGGCTACAAGAAGGAGGCCGGACGGTTCGTCAGCGGGTACTACAACCGCTGGTTCACCGGATCGCTCGACGGCGGCCGGTTTCGGCCGGCGGCCGAGGGGCTGCTCGACGGCGGCTACCTGCACGCGATCAGAACGTTCGCGGACGGGCGCGGCCGGCGGCTACTGCTGGGCATGATCCGCGAGGGCCGCCCGCGCGAGGTAGGACTGGCGGCCGGCTGGGTGCAGGCGATGTCGCTGCCGCGGGTCGTGTCGGTCCGCGCCGACGGCCACCTGGCGCTCGCTCCCGAGCCCGAGCTGCGGGCGCTCCGCCGTGAGCACGTGCGGTACGCGGGAATGGAGGTGGCCGGCACGCGACACCTGGAAGGCGTCCGCGGCACGGCACTGGAGATCGTCGCCTCCGTGTCACCGCCGGCCGATGGCTCGTGGGGGCTGATCGTGCTTGGCGCCGACGATCTCGGCGAATACACCCGGATCGAGATCGACGCCGCCGCCGGCCGGATACGACTGCAAAACGTCGCCACGCCCCCGCCCGCGCGGGATGCCGAGGGCTACGACGAGGCGCCGCTGTTCATCGACGATCCCGGCCGCGTGCGGCTGCACGTGTTCGTCGATCGCTCGGTCGTGGAGGTGTTCGTCGACGACGGCCGCACCTCGTTCACGTGGCGGGCGTACCCGTCGGATCCGCGTCACGACCGGATCGGTCTGTTCGCGACCGCCGGCCGCATCACGGCGGCCCGAATCGACGTCTGGCAGCTTGCCTCGATCTGACCTCGCGCGGGCGGACCTCCTACCGTTGGCATACGCACGGGCGAAGTAATATGGTTACCCATATGAAAACGACCATAGAGATTCCCGACACACTCCTGAAAGAGGCCAAGGACGTGGCGGCCGCACGCGGCACGACGCTCAAGGAGTTGGTCGCGACGGGTCTCCACGCGGTCGTGCACGACGCCCGCAGCCCCGCTCGTGTCTCGTACCGGCGTCACACGGTCGCCGGCAACGGCTTGCAGCCGGGCGTGAGCGCCGGCAACTGGGAGACCATCCGGTCGCTCGCGTATGAGGGCCACGGCGGATGATCGCGGTCGACACCAACATTCTCATCTACGCTCACCGCGAAGATTCCCCATTTCACGAGCAGGCTGATCTCGTCATCGAACGCCTCTTCACCGGGTTCGGCACGTGGGCGATCCCCTGGCCCTGTGTGCACGAGTTCGTCGCCATCGCCACACACTCGCGCGTGTACGATCCCCCGTCCACGATGGATGACGCGCTGCAGCAGGTCGACCGTTGGCTGGAGTCGCCGACGCTCCGCCTGATCGGCGAGCAAGGCATTCATTCCTGGAGCACCGTGCGAGCCCTGCTGGAAGGCGGCAAGGCCGTCGGCCCGCGCGTGCACGACGCGCGCATCGCCGCGATCTGCCAGGAGCACGGCGCCGACCCGCTCTACACCGCCGATCGCGACTTCTCGCGATTCCCTGCTCTCAAGACACACAATCCGCTGCACGGGTAGCGCACTTCGGCGCCGAAGTGCGCGGGAGCCGCGGCAGACCCAAGCGCACTTACCACGGAACGATGCTGCGCTCTCGCTCCCGGAACACCGCCTCCCCTTCGAAGCCCATGGCCTGCAGCCGCTCGGCGGCCTGGCCGAATCCGGCGCCGATGTCGCGGCTCTGGTGGGCGTCGCTGCCGATGCTCACGGCGCGCCCGCCCAGCTCCCGGTAACGCTGGAGGATCGGCCACGACGGGTACGCCTCGGCCTCGGGGCGCCGCATCCCGGCGGTGTTGATCTCCGGCACCACGCCGGCGTCGATGAGCGCCTGCAGGATGGGATCGAGCACCGCCGGCTCGATCGCGCCCATCGGCACGTCCCAGTCGCGCCGCAGATAGCGCTTGACGTAGTCGAGGTGGCCCAGGACATCGAACGGCCGGCGCCCGCCGGCGGCCAGTTCCCGGCAGAGCTCAGCGGCTCCACGCAGCGTCGCCAGATAGGCGCGCCGCATCGCCTCGGCGCCGATCTCCCGCCACTCCCTGGGCGGCCGGCCACCGATCCAATGGACGCTCAGCAGCACGAGGTCGAACGAGTGGCGGTCGAGGTAGTCTAGCGTCTCCTCGATCATTTCCGGCTGGTAGTCCACCTCGATGCCGAATCCGATCCACAACTCTGGTGAGAAACGCCGGCGCAACCCGTCGATGGTGGCGGCGATGGCGTCGTAGTCCCACCGGCACCGGTCCCAGTCGCGGGGATGCATGTCGTAGTGCTCGGTAAAGGTCAGGCCGCCCAACCCGACCGCGACGGCCTGCTCGCAGTTGGCCACCGGATCCGCCCGCGAGTCCACGGAGTGGCGGGAGTGCAGGTGCTGGTCGTAGAGCTTCACCGCATGCCCGGCAGGGTCTGCCGGTAGAGCTCCTCCCGCTGCTTGAGCGTGTCGTACGGCGCCTCATACGCGCGCTCCAGTTGCTCGCGGGTGTGCACCTCGGCCGTGGGGCCGATCAGCAGGTCCTGATCCGGGCGGAACAGCACCACCTGGTCCGAGTACTGCTCCGACAGGTCGAGCTCGTGCGCGGAGTAGTACCAGGTGAGTCCTTCGCTGCGCACGTACTCGTGCAGAAAGCCCATCGCCGTGCGCTTCTGGTGGTCCTCCATCGCGAACACCGGCTCGTCCATCATCAGCATCCGCGATCCGTACAGCAGGCAGAACGCCAGCAGCGTGCGCTGCAGCTCGCCCTTGCTCACCTCCTGCGTGCGCTTGAGCAGCACCTCCTGCAGGTCGAAGACACGCACCAGCTCGCGCACGAACTCCTCCGAGTGCTCCTCGTGGTAGCCGCTCAGGTAGACCTGTGCGAGCAGGTCGCCGATCGGCTCCTCGGTCTCGAACTCCATGTTCTGATGGATCAGCGACACGAAGCGCTGCCGCTCGTGCAGGTCGCGCAGGTCGCGCGTGTCGATGCCCTGCAGCAGCACCGTGCCGGCGTCCGGGAGGGCGATGCCCGACGCCAGCAGCATCAGCGTGGACTTGCCGGTCCCGTTCTGGCCCACGAACGCGGCCACGCCGGACGGCAGCCGGAGCGACAGGTCGGTGAACACCGGCTCGTCTCCCTCCGGGTAGGCGTAGGTCACCCACTGCAACTCGACCGCGTGCATCGCCTCAGGCCTCGGATTCGAACGGTAACCGATACTGGCGCCGCCAGTACGCCGGCCCGCGCTGCGACTCGCCGTGCAGCGGGCCCTCGGCGTCTATCAGGCGGTCCAGCAGCGCGCGGGTGAGCCGCTCCCGCTGCGATGCCAGGTCGGGATCGTCGAAGCGGTTGTCCGCCTCGTGCGGGTCGCGCTGCAGGTCGTACAGCTCCC
Organism: Spirochaetia bacterium; assembly: GCA_965208175.1. GTDB lineage: Bacteria > Spirochaetota > Spirochaetia > SZUA-6 > Bin103 > CATQHW01. The sequence continues at coordinate 2,575,327 of CBDBOG010000004.1, forward strand.
CGTACGGCTGCCCAGGGTAGTGCACGAGCTTGTAGCGCTCTCCCCGCACCATTTTCACCGGCCCGGCCTCCGCGAACACGTACTCGCGCCGCGCCGGCTCGCCTCCAAACAGCGCGCTTCGCTGACTCGTTCCCTGCATCTCCGGCGGCACCTCCAGACCCGCGCATGAGAGCAGGGTCGGCGCCAGGTCGACCAGCTCGACCGGTTCGTCCACCACCCGGCCCGCTTCGCCGCCCGGTGGGCGGATGATCAGCGGCACGTGCAGCCCCACGTCGTACAGCATCGGGTACTCGTCGTTGCTCTTGATCAGCATGCCGAAGTGGCCGAGCAACTCGCCGTGGTCGGACAGGAACGCCACCACCGTGTCCTCGAGCATGCCGCGCTCCGCGAGCGCAGCCATCACTTTTCCCACCTGCGCGTCCACCAGGGAGATGCTGCCGTAGTAGAGCGCGGTCACGCGGCGCAGTGCCGCCTCGTCCAGGTCCTCGAAGTCCTCCTTTTGGCCGTGGCGCTTGTAGCCGAGGTGCTGCGGCGGCTTGTTGGCGAGCCCCGTGCCGAACGTCGGCGGCAGCGGAAGGGACTCCGGGTCGTACATCGACGCATACGGCTCGGGGGCGTCGAAGGGTATGTGCGGGTTTGGCAGGCCCATGAACAGGAACAGCGGCTGCTCGGCGGGGTGCCGCCGGATCAGCTCCACGGTGCGGTCTCCCACCCAGCCGTCGAAGTAGGCGTGCTCGGGCAGCGGATTGACCGCCGCACGGAACCCCTCCAGGTACTCCGGGCGGCCGTGCATGGCGAACGCCTCCACCGCCGTCTGCCAGTGGCCGTTGGCCTTCAGCCACGCCTTGTAGTGCGGGTGCAGCACCTCCGGGTCGGTGGCGCCGGAGCGCTGGCCTTCGCTCTGGATCAGCTCGTCGAAGGCGGCGAGCTTGGCGTCCGACAGGTGCAGTTTGCCGGTGCCGGCGGTGTGGTATCCGAGGGCACGCAGGTACTCCGGGAGGGTGAGCTCATGGTCGCCGACGGCAACGTAGTTGGACGTGCTGCCGTTCACGTGCGGATAGCGGGAGGTCAGGATCGATGCGCGGCTGGGCGCGCACTGAGGGTGTTGCGAGAACGCCTGTGCGAACCGCGTGCCGGCAGCCGCCAGCGCGTCGACGTGCGGAGTCCGGATGATCGGGTTGCCGTAGCAGCCGACGCAGTCGGCGCGCAGTTGATCCGACAGGATCACCACGATGTGCGGGGGCCGGCCGGATCCGCCCCCGCGCGTGGCCGCCGCGCCCCCGGTCACCGCGACAGCAGGCGGCGCACCCCGGCCACGTCGGCGCGGATCGCCTGGTCCACGCTCATGCCGCCGGGCTCGTCGGCCGGGAACTCGATCATGAAGGAACCGTCGTAGCCTGATTCGCGCGCCGCCGCGCCGAGCTCGCCGTAGTCCACCACGCCGTCCGCGATCAGGGTACGCGGCGGCCGGTCGCCCGCTGCCGGGACGTAGTTCTGCAGGTGCGCGTGGCGGGAGTGCGGGAGCAGGCGACGGTAGTCCGGCACCGCGCGGGAGATCAGATCCTCGCGCGGCGCCGGGTAGACCACCTGGTAGTTGAGCGCCACGTTGGCGTGGGCGACCTCGGCAAGTACCGTGAGCGGCGCATCCCATCCCTCGGTCAGCGAGCCCACGTGCCTCTCCAGGACGACCAGGATACCGGCGTCGCCGGCGGCGTCGGCGAAGTCGCGGATCTCCGCGTACAGCCGGTCCCGCTCCGCGGGCTCCGTGGCCTGCCGGGCGGCGCTGCCCGGCCAGATGCGGACGATCGGTGCGCCCAGTGCCTTTGCCGCGGCGAGCTGGTTTTCCTTGGTCACTGAATGACCGTCGTAGGCCGGGTGGTTGCCGGGGCAGTAATAGGAGCCGAGCGCGCAGAAGCTCAGTCCCATCTCGGCCGCCTGCTCGCGCAGGTGACCGCACCACGCCTTGTCCACGGGATACGGCAGGTGCGGCGGCTGCCCCCACAGCTCGACGCTGTCGGCGCCGGCCGCGGCGATGGCGCGCAGCGCGCCGGCGGCGCTCCGCTCCTTGAAGGCGATGCTGCACACGCCGACGCGGGGAAACTCCATCTTGTGTCGCGGCGATTATACCCGGGAGCTCGGGTCAGTCCGTCGCGAGATCCTGCAGCAGATCCGGCGGGTGCCGCGCGTGCCAGTCGGTCAACTCCTGGTAGGCGGAGGCGACGGCCAGCACCACGTTCTCGTCATAGGCACGGCCCAGGATCTGCAGGCCGATCGGCAAGCCTTCGTCCGCGAACCCCATCGGCACCGAGATCGCCGGCAGCCCGACGCAGCTCCCGAACGCTCCCAGCGGATCGGCCGCCCGCTCCCCGGGCTTCTTGACCCAGAGCCGGTCGGCCGGCGGCGCGACCGTCGGGCGCGTGGGCGACAGCAAGGCGTCGTGGCGCGCAAGCAGCCGGTCGGCCGCCACCGCGATGGTGCGCCGCAGCCTGAGCGCCCGCAGGTAATCGGTGGCCAGCACCGCGGTGCGGGGATAGATCCCGATGCGCCCCTCCGGTGCGGTGAGCCCGGCGGTGATGCCGCTGTCGATGAGCTCCTCCATGACGCTGGCCGACTCGGCCAGGAAGATCGTGCTGGACACCTCGGCGTACGGCAGGTCCGGAAGCTCGACCTCTTCGATGTCCGCCACCTCCGCCAGCACGTCCAGCGCGTCCCGGAAACGGTCCTGCACGCCCGGCTGCGAGCCGTCGGGCACTCCCCTGGGGACCCCCAACCGGTAGCGGCGGCGCTCGGGGCGGTGGGGGCGGTACTCGTAGGTCCGCTTCGTGGTCGCCTCGTCGCGATCGTCATGGCCGGCCACCGCGTCGAGCACGAGGCCGCAGTCGTCGGCGGTGAGGCACATCGGCCCCGGCTTGTCCATCCCGTAGGTGAGCGGCATGCCGCCGTGGCGGCTCACGCGGCCGAAGGTGGGGCGCAGCCCGGACACGGCGCAGTTGGTCGAGGGCCCCACGATCGACCCCCACGTCTCGGTGCCGATCGCGAACGGGACGAGCCCCGCCGCCACCGCCGAGCCTGAGCCGCTGGAAGATCCGCCGCTCCACGTCTCCGGGTTCCACGGACTGAGCCCGGGCCCGGTGAACGAGGCGTCCGCCCGACGGTAGCCCGTGCCGCCGGCAAGCTCCACCAGCGCCAGCTTGGCGGCCAGCACGGCGCCGGCGTCCCGCAGCCTGCGCACGATGCTGGCGTCGTAGTCGAACGCCTGGTCGCGCAGAGGCGCCGCGCCCCAGGTGGTCGGGTAGCCCTCGGTGGCGAACACGTCCTTGAGGCCGTACGGAATGCCGTGCAGCGGACCGCGGTAGCGCCCGTCGCCGAGCTCCCGCTCCGCTTGCCGCGCCTGCTTCTCGGCCAGGTCGGAAGTGAGCGTGACCAGCGCGTTGTACCGCGGACCGAGCCGCTCCAGTCGATCCAGGAACAGCCGTGTCAGTGCCACCGGCGACACCTGCCGCGTCCGCACCCGCTTGGACAGCTCGCGCACCGGCAGGAAGACGGCGTCGCGCTCGTTCACCGGTCGTCGCCCCGATAGGGCCGGAACGGCGGAAACGGCTCCTGGGCCGCCTCGACCCGGGCAGCGCGGAGCACCCTGGAGACTCTGACCAGCTCCTGGGCCACCTGCCTGCGCACCTCGGCCTCCTGCTCCGGCTCCGCGAACCGGTCGCCGTACCGCTCCCGGAGCAGCGCCATGCGCACCTCCACCTCCCGCTCGTCGATCCCTTCGGTCGCAGCCATCACGGTCCCCCCATCTTGTAGATCTCGCGACGGTGACGAACGAAATGAACGACGATCCGCCGCTTCGGTGCTTCGCGCGTGTACAGCACGCGGTAGTCACCGACTCGAAGCTTGAACACGCCCTTCCACGTACCGGTCAGCGCCCGATGCCGGAGCGTATCCGCGTTCTCCTCCAGCGACTGGAGCTTCGCGATCACCCGGCGTGCGGCGACCGAGCCCAATCGGCGGAGATCTTCTTCAGCCGTCGGCGTCAACTCGATCTGACGGGTCACTTGCTCAGCGTGTACTCCTGCGTCACGTCCGCCAGGCTTCTGGTCGGTCCGCCGGCCGTCACCTCGTCGAGCGAGCGCTGCAGGGACTTGGCGAAGTCATCGCGTAGCAGCAGCCCCTCATCAGGATCGCCGAGCAACTCGGCAAGAGACTGGACTATCGTCTCCCGGACGAGCTGCTTGAACTCGGCGACTGTCAGATCGGAAATCCTCGGGCTTGTCATCGTCCCCTGCCTTGCGTGCGTTCATGAGCCACGGTACAACCGCTGCCGGCGAGCCAACGGTACGCACGCAGCGCTTCACTTGCAACGGTGCTCGCGACCACGCCGCTCCCCTATCCTTTCACGGCCCCGACCAGCAGTCCCTTGACGAAGTACCGCTGCAGAAACGGGTAGACCAGGATGATCGGTCCGATCGTCACCACGATCGTGGCGGCCTTCACCGTCTCCAGCATCGTCCCCTGGAACATCTGGATGTTGAGGTCGCCGATGTCGCTCGGCCCTCCCGTGAGGATCCTTCGCAGCACCAACTGAAGGACCAGCTTGTCGCGGTCGCTCACGTATAGCAGCGCGTCGAACCAGGAGTTCCAGTGCCCCACGGCACTCCACAACGCCAGCACGGCCAGCACCGGCGCACACACCGGCGCGATGACGGAGAACACGGTCCGCATCGTGCCGGCGCCGTCCATGAAGGCCGAGTCTTCCAGCTCTCCCGGCACCGTCAGGAGGAAGTTGCGCGTGATCACCAGGTACCACGCACTGGTCGCCATCGGCAGGATCAGCGCCCACCGGGAGCCCAACAGCCCCAGCCATCTCATGTTGAGGTAGGTGGCGATCAGGCCTCCGTCGAAGAACAGCGTGAACAGGAAGAACAGGATGATCGTCCTGCGAAACGGCAACCCCTTCTTCGAAATCGCATAGGCCGCGCAATAGGTGACGGCGATCAGGATCGCCGTGCCGACCACCGTGCGCAGCAGCGTGTTGTAGTAGCCGATGAAGATCGTGTCCGAGATGAAGATCCGCTTGTACGCGTCGACCGTCAGCGGAAACGCCACCAGCCGAAGGCCGATGTGCACGGCGTTCTCCGGGGTGGTGAACGACAGCACCAGCACGTCCCAGAACGGATAGACGAACAGCACCAGCAGCGCGCACATCAACAGATAGTTCGCGACACCCCAGGGGCGAAACCCCTTGCCCCGTGCCGCGACCCCGGTGCCGTGCCGGACCGCCACCATCGCCCGCTACCAGAGCCCGTAGTCGCCGAAGCGCCGGACGAAGGCGTGCGCCGACAGCACCGCCGCCAGGCCTATGACGTTCTTGAACAAGCCCACCGCCGCCGCCTGGCTGAAGGCGTACTTCTCGATGCCGGTGCGGTAGACGTAGGTGTCGATGATGTCGGCCACCTCGTAGACGAGCGGATTGTAGAGGTTGAATATCTGGTCGAACCCGGCGCTCATGATGCCGGACAGCCGCAGGATGAACATGATGGCGACGACCGGCATGATCGACGGGATCGTGATGTAGCGTGCCTGCGCGAAGCCGTTCGCGCCGTCGATGACCGCCGCCTCGTACTGCTCCGTGTCGATGCCGGCGATCGCCGCCAGGTAGACGATCGATCCCCAGCCGACGCTCTGCCAGATGTCGGTGCCGATCAGGATCCCGCGAAACAGCCGTGGATCGCCCAGGAACAGCCTGCGCTCGCCTCCCAGCAGGGCGACGATGTCGTTGACCACGCCGTGCGTGGGATGCAGCATCTGGCTGACGATGCCGCCCAGGATGACCCACGACATGAAGTGCGGGAGATAGGAGGCGCTCTGCACCATCTTCTTGAATCCCAGGTGGCGCACGGCGTTCAGCAGCAACGCCAGCAGGATGGGCGCCGGGAATCCGAATGCGATGCGATAGGCGCTGATGATGAGCGTGTTCTTCAGCACGCGCAGAAAGAAATAGCCGCCGAACAACCACTCGAAGTGCTTGAATCCGACCCATGGGCTGCCCATGATGCCGTCCACGATCCGGTAGTCCTTGAAGGCGATGAGGGCGCCGTACATGGGCCGGTAGTGAAACACGATGAAAAAGATCACCGCCGGCAACAGCAGCAGATAACAGTGGCGGTAACGGTACAGCTCGCGTTTCAGCCGCGGCCACGTAGACGTTCTCGGCGCCGCCGCATCCGGCGTGCCGGCGGACAGGTGCACCAGCCCCTCGCCGGGCGGCGATATGCTCACGGCCGCCGGTACGATGCGCCCGCGCAGGCGTCAGGCCCCTGGCGGCGCGTCCCCTGGCCGCCCTCCGCTTGACAAGGCCGGCCGTACGCCCGACGGTAAGCGGTCCGACACCGCATCGACGTATGGTCGCATACGTGAAGGAGATGACGCAAATGAGGAAAATCGAGGTCACGCTGCTGGCGATGGCGGCGCTCGTGCTGGCGGCACTGCCGGCCGTTGCGGCGCCGACCACGGAAACGGCAGGCACGGAGGTGATGGAGCTCAAGTGGCTCGGTCCTTACTATCTCGACAGCGAGCCGCAGCCGCCCGAGGGCAACATGATGCAGCAACTCATCGAGGAGCGGTTCAACGTCAAGATCGAGATCGCCAACATCTCTTCGGCCGACAACGAGAAGCTGCCCCTGTGGTTCGCGGAGGGCAACACGGCGGACTACGTGAGCGTCAAGCTGGCGTTCGGGCAGAGCCTGGTCGACCAGGGACTGCTGCGGTCCTATCCCAAGGAATGGCTCTGGGAGCATGCGCCGGAGTGGGCTGACCGGATGGAGGCCATGTTCGGCGACCGCCTGGAACGGGAGATGACCTACAAGGGCGAGGCGTGGGCGCTTCCCTACAACAACTGGGCGGAGGTCGAATCGTCCTATCTGCCGCTGGTCCGCAAGGACTGGATGGATAATCTGAACATCACCGAGGACCCGGTCACGATCGACGAGCACTTCGAGTTGCTGAAGCAGTTCACCTATGGAGATCCGGACGGCGACGGCAAGGACGACACCTACGGTATGAGCCACATCTCGTTCGTCTACGGGCTCGGCTTCTCCTGGGTGTTCGCGGCTTACGGGTACCAGGACAAGTCCTTCTACGTGAAGGACGGCCAGGTCATCTACGCCAACTCGCAGGACGAGTACAAGCAGGCGCTCAAGACGCTGGCCGAGTGGTACGAGGCGGGCGTCATCGACCCGACCTTCGCCACCAACAAGGGCGGCGAGTTCTACGACGGCTGGGGCATGGGCGACTTCGGGCTCAACTGGCAACCGCCGGTCGCGCTGACCGCCGACACGCCGCGCGGTCCGAAACAGCTCGTCTGGGCGCACACGCCCGATGCCGAGTTCGCGTTCCTGCCCCCGCCGAAGGGTCCCGACGGGAAGTACGGCGCGGCGATGCCGTATCCCAGCCTGTTCATCTTCGGCAACGGCGGCGCGTTCGGCCACGAGGCCTCGGACGAGAAGGTGATCAAGATCATGCAGATGCAGAACGAGATCCTGGCCGACCGCGAGCTGTTCAACACGCTCGTGTACGGCCGGGAAGGCGTGCACTGGGACCGCGGGTCCGAGGGCGAGATCAAGATCAGGGTCGAGGAGGCCAAGACGGCCCATCACGACGGCGTCGGCTTCTGGGGGAGGTTCCCGATCCTGCGCGACGAGGATCCGACCCTCACCAGCGCGGCACGCGAAGTGTACGACTGGGTGGCGTCGCTGCCGGTCAATTACTGGGGCGTCGCGTTCACCCACGACGGCGTGAACGAGGTGTACACCGCCAAGCGGGGCGACCTGAACACGATCAGCAACGAGTTCTACCACAAGGCGATCACCGGCGTGGTCGACATCGACGAAGCCTGGGATCAGTTCCAGGCCGACCTGAACGCCGCCGGACTCGGTGAGGTCATCGCCGAGTTCCAGCGCCTGTACGACGCGATGCAGTAGCGGCCGCGGGCCGTCCATGAAGGCGAGGGCGCAGTGCCCTCGCCTTTTTTCGGCGCTCGCCGGACATCACGTTCCGCGATGAGGATTGATGAATGGCTCGAATGAAGGTCGCGTACAGCGACGACGCCAGCGTGCTCTCCGTGCTGGAGCCGGCGGACGCGGTGGACACCGTCCACCGGTTTCTGGACTGGACCACCGAGCGCATCCCGATCGACTACTGGGCGCTCCTGTCGGCCTGCCCGGACGTCTGCATGTACCGGACGAGTGCCGGCGAGATCATGGGACAGAGGCTCGAGCCCGGCGACCGATCGGTCTTCACCCGTGGGATGGACGTGCTGCTGCAACAGGGAACGGACCTGCTGCAGATATACCTCGACAACCTGCACGACAAGGGCATCAAGGTGCTGGCCGAGATCCGCATGAGCGACACGCATCACAAGGACCACCTGTGGGAGATCGAAGGCTGCCCGATCTTCAGCATCGAGCACCCGCAGTACGCGATCCGGCGGCACGACGGCATCAAGGAGGTCGCGCTCGACTACAGCCACGACGAGGTTCGCGAGCATCGCCTGGCGATCATGCGGGAGCTCGCCACGGAGCGCGACGTCGACGGCCTGGAGCTCAACTTCATGCGCTGGGCCAAGCACTTCGAGCGCGACCGGGGGCCGGAGAAGGCGCCGGTCATGACCGGGTTCGTCGGCGCCATTCGAGGGATGCTCGATGACGCCGCCCGCAAGCGCGGGGTCGATCGGCTGGTCCTCGGAGCCCGCGTCGCCAGCACGATCGACGAGAACCTGCTGTTGGGGTGCGACGTGACCGCCTGGATCAAGCGCGGCTACCTGGACTACGTCGTGCCGTCGGAGCACAACTGCACGTGGCCGGCGCTGAACGTCGAGCAGTTCGCCGGTCCCGCGCGGGGAACGGGTTGCGAGGTGTACGCGATGATGGGCGACATGATCGGCGGCTCGTGGACGGGCAAGCCGGAGCCGGACGACCGGCCGCTGGGCACCGCGCCGATGTGGCGCGGCTACCACAGCATGCTCAACACGCCGGAGGAAGCACGCGGATCGGCGTACAACTACTACGCGGCCGGAGCACAGGGGATCGGCTTCTGGAACACGCCCAACAACTGCAACCCGTACGGATCCCGCCAGCCGAACAACCACAACCAGTGGGAGCGCATGCTGAGCTGGATGCGCGAGGTCCACGACCCGGAGCGGATTGAGGCCGGCGTCAGGCGCTACCACTACATCCCGATCTACAAGGACGATTGGACGGCCGTCGGCGCGAACTACAAGTACCGTGAGAGCGGGCGCAGCATGCACGGCGCCTTCAAGGGCAAGACCCTGTATTTCAACGAAGGCCTGCGCGGCGCGCGACAGGTCTACCCGTTCCGGATGGCGGACGGCCGCGGCGGCGGCCCGCTCCGTGGGACCTTCCGCTTTCGGATCATCCACGGTTCTGACGACGACCGCTTCGACACCGACATCAACGGCGGCGCCGTGGCGACCCGGCACGTGCAGCGGACCGTCCATGCGCACGATCCGGAGATGAGCTGGACGTGGGCGGAGATCGACCTGGCCGACTGTCCTCCGTTCCGATTCGACAACGAGCTGGGAATCACCTGGCGGAGCGAAGCCGCCGGCCGCGCCGAAGTCCCCTACCTGGAGGAGGTGGACATCCGGGTCCAGCCGTAGACCGGGCCGAGGAGTCGCGCGCTACCAGAGGTCGAGCGGCGAATCCGCACGCACCACGCAGCCGGTCGCTCCCACGGGCTCGCCGCCGAGCTTCTGGGCCCACGTGCGCGCCTGATCGCCCGTGAAGCACTCGATGAGCAGCTCGAACGGGCCGTCCATGCGGAACGGAGCGATCTCGCACTGCCGCTCGACCGCGCGTTTGGCCTTGCGCCGGATCAGGTCGCACGCGTCGTCGGGATGCAGCGACACGGCGGCGTGCAACCCGAGCCCCCGCTTCACGGGGGCCAGCTCGATGTCGCCGAGCAGGTCCTGTGCCTCCCGGCACCCCGCTTCGTCGGCCGTGACCAGCACCACCGGGATGCCGAGCGCGCCGAGCTGCAGCGACTCGATGCCGATCTCCCCGATCGGCGTGCCGTTCAGGGCCATGCCCTTGATGGTGACCGGGCTGAACGTGTGCGCCATCACGCCGCCGGGCGTGCCCGCCATCGCGTGATGGCCGAGCAGGAAGGCGGCGTCGAAACCCTCCGCTGCGACCTCCTTCATGAACGCGCTTCCCAGCGCGATACGGATGCCGCGCGGCAGATCGTCGTAGCGCAGGACCATGCCGATGGGGGTGACGCCGCGGATGAACCCGCTGTCGTGCACGACGATGTCATCGGCCCCGGCTTCGCGGGCGCCTTCGACCGCTGCCGCCGCCTCGCGCGTGGCGACCGTGCGCAGGTAGTCGGCCTGAAACGTCCCGTAGGCGGCAGTGTCGGAGGACTCCCGCGTGATGCACGCCTCGCCCTCGGTATCGACCGCGATGTAGACCTTCACCTCGCCAGTTCTACCACGAGATGATATCGCGTTTGACTCAGCTCACACGGGATGTATATGATCGTAACATACGCCTTTGATCGACTTCGAGCGAGTCTCCGGCTTTGAGTGGGATGAGGGGAATGACCGGAAGAGCCAGGAAAGGCACGGCGTCAGCCAGGCCGAATCGGAACAAGTATTCTACAATGAGCCACTCCTCGCGGAGGACGCCAGACACAGCCGCACCGAGCCCCGGTTCCACGCTCTCGGCTTCACCGACCAGAGGCGCAGGCTGCACGTGACGTTTACGCTACGAGAGGACGGAACCCGAATACGGGTCATCTCGGCACGTGATATGAGCCGTAGGGAACGGAGGTTGTTTGAATGACCTTGCACGTGAGGATTCATGCGAATGAGTAAGAACTCGATGCCCACTCCTGCCTTCGAGAACGAGGCCGAAGAGCGCGCGTTCTGGGAGAGCCACGATTCGGCCGACCACGTGGACTGGAGCAAGGCTCAGCCCGTGCGGTTCCCCAACCTCAAGCCGTCGAGCAAGTCGATCTCTCTGAGAATCCCTCTCGACCTTCTGGAACGGATCAAGATCGCCGCTAACAAGCGCGACGTCCCCTACCAGTCACTCATCAAGATCTGGCTGTCCGAGAAGGTGGATTCCCTCTAACGACACCGAGCGACAAACTCACGGATCTGAGTGAGCAGTACTGCACGGGACGCGAGGGTTCATGAGAGACTCCCGCGCCGTGTAGATCGTGGTCGGCGTGCCGGTACGTGTTGTTCGAGCATTGGCATCTGTCGTTTCATGAAGCTGTCGAACAGCGGCACGGTGAACGCGGTCTCCCCGTGGCGCTGGCTCCAGACCATGCCCTTGTTCACCAGTTGCTGCCGGACCGTCGCCACCGAGGTCGCGGCCACCCCCAGCGTGGTGGCGATGTGCCCTGTCTTGTGCGGCCCCGGTCCGCGCTCGGCCATGGCGCGGAGGTACTTCTGCTGCAGCACGGTCAAGCGATCGAAGCGCACGCGGAAGAAGTTGGCGTCCAGGTGGGCGATCACGTCCGGGATGGCGTCCGCCACCGCTTCTCGTGCGATCGGACTCGACGGTGCGCGGTTCCACACCTGGAATCCCCACTCCTGGATGAAATAGGGGTAGTTCCAGGTGGCCTGCAGGATAGCATCGACGGCTCCGTCATCAAACGAGACTCCCTCGTTCCGTGCCGGTATCTCGATGGCCGCGCGGGCCGCATCGGCATCCAGCGGTCCGACTTCCGGATAGTCGAACAGCCGCTCGGCGTACGACTTGGCATTGCCCGCTAGTGCGGCCACCTGCGGAAGTCCGGCGCCGATGAACAACAGCGGTAGGTTGCGTTGAGCGATCTCGTGACACGCCACGACTACGGCGGCGAGCTCGACCGACGAAAGATACTGAATCTCGTCAAGGAACAGACCCACGGCCGAGCGCCGCTCGGCGGCGGCTTCCGCCACGGACATCAACAGGTGCGGCAGATCTTGTTCGAGGTTGCCGCTGTCCCCTGCACCGGGTGCGGGCTCGACGCTGAACTCGATGTCTCCGATCTTGACCTTGAACGCGTTCGCGAAGCCGCGCAGCACGTTCACCGCTCGCCGCAGGTGCCGCCCACCTGCCTTGCGCAGGTCGAGGGCGTAGAGGATGCGCCGCATCTCCGGCGCCAGCAGGTCAGGCAGCGCACCCCCCTCGGGCGCCTCGATCTTGGCCGTCTCGAAACCCTTGTCGTCCGCGAACGCGCGCAGTCGATTGATCAGCACGGTCTTGCCGACCCCGCGCAAGCCCAGCAGCACGAGGCCCTTGGTGGGACGGCGGGCGAGCACGCGATCCATGTCGACGGTCACGTCCTCGATCAGCCGGTCGCGGCCGGCCAGCTCGGGCGGCTGCAAGCCGGCACCGGGAGCATAGGGGTTGTTGCGACGATCCATCGAATCAGCTCAGCGGGGCCGGAATGAAGTTACTCAATTTATTGAGTTTAACGGCTATCCCATTAACTTCATTAAATCAAGCATCGACGCTATCCGGCACCTCGCGGATCTCCCACAGCCACTGCTTGAACAGGCCGGGGTCGCCGAAGGTGCCGTCGTCGATGCGGTTGGCCAGGGCCAGGCGAGGCGGACCGTCCTCGAACGGGGTCCATACCGGGCACATGTCGGCCGCACCCACGCCGGGGCGGTCGCTGGTGGTGACGTAGGCGTCGTCGTTGACCAGCTCCCAGTGAAACGGGTCCGCACCGCGGTAGTGGCCGTAACGGCGCATCCCCGGCCTCTCGGGCGTGCTGTAGCGCAGCACGAGCATGTGCCACTCGTCGCCGACCCGGAACACGCGCGGCGACTCGCAGCCGCGCTCGGATCGCAGCACCGGCTCGGGATGGATCGCGTACGGCCCGGCCGGGCGGTCGATCGGCGTCCGCGCCAGCCCGATCACCCGGTTGCCGTAGGTGTCGCCGGGGCCGATCCCCTTGAAGAACAGCAGGATCTCGTCCTCCGTGACCACCGGCCGTGGGTCGTCGTGCCGGATCGAGCGCCACGGCGCGCCGTAGCCGGTCACGGCGCCCTGCTTCGCGAACGCGCCCGCGGGCGCGCCGTCGGCATCGGCCGGCGCGATGGCCAGCATGATCTGCCCCGGCAGGTCGGCGCGGTTCATCGAGTGCTCGAACGGCCCGGCCGGATCGGCCGGCCCGCGGCCGGCGTAGAACAGCAGCACCCGGTCGCCGGCCACGGTCACGCCGGGGCTGCCGGCGCCCACGCAATCCGCGTCCGAGGTGGCTGGATCGCCGGTCCAGCGCCCGCGCCCCACCGCGACGCCGTGGTCGTCGAAGCGCTCGAAATCGGCGGTCGAGTAGTAGCGCTGCACCGCGGCCCAGGAACTGAGCCGATCCTGGAACCGGCCCGGCTCGCTCGGGTCGAACGAATCGGCGAAGATGTGCACGCGGCCGGCGCGGTCGCGGTACGGCGACACCATGCGGGTGGTCAGCGGCGCCGTGCTCCACACGGGCCCGTCGCGCGCCGGTACAAAGGTGAACGTCCTGCCCATCAGCTATCAGCGTTCCTAAGAACGAAGGACATCGTATCGGCTCGGTGCCCCGCGGGCCATGGCAAGCCGACCTCGCCGCACCGCATCGCGGTATCCTTGCGCGTGCTCATCTCCTCCATGGTCGGCGAGGCGCCGGCATGGCGACCCGCATGGGTAGATCCCGACACGGTGGCCGCCGGCACGCTGCCGGTGCTGGCCACGCCGTTCACGGCCGACGGCGGCGCGGTGGACCGGGAGTCGTTGCGCCGGTTGGTCGACTACGCGGTCGACGCCAGCGCCGACGGGCTGGTCTATCCCGGCGTGGCCAGCGAGTTCGGCCAACTGACCGTCGAAGAACGGACCGCCGCCCTGGAAATGGTCGCCGGCGCCACGCGCGGCCGGCTGCCGGTGATCGTGGGCGCCAGCGCCGACGATCCGCGCGCGGCTGCGTCCCTCGCCTCCCACGGCCGGCGCCTGGGCGCGACCGCTGCCATGGTCATGGCGCCGCCGGCCCTCGGACGCGACGGCGAACGGCTTGTCGAGTTCTTCGCACGAGTGGCGGAGGACGGCGGGTTGCCCATCATCCTCCAGAACGCACCACCGCCGGTCGGCGCGGGACTGGCCGTCTCCGAGGTCGCCGCCGTGGCCACGGCGGTCGCGGCGATCCGCAGCGTGAAGGAGGAGACGCTCCCTTCGGGCCAGCGCATCACGCAGCTCCTGGCTCAGGCTCCCGCTACGGTACGGAGCGTGATCGGCGGAGCCGGCGGCCGCTACCTGGTCGACGAGCTGCTGCGCGGCGCCGGCGGGACGATGCCGGCCTGCGAGCTGACCGAGGTGCACGCGGCGATGGTCGCCGCCCACCGCCGCGGCGACGAGCCCCTCCTGCGGGCGCTGTTCGGAAGGGTGCTGCCGCTGCTGAACATGCAGGCCGTGTTCCGCATGAGCATGACCAAGGCGACGCTGCGCCTGCGCGGGCTGATCCGCTCGGAGTTCGTGCGCGCGCCGGTGCCGGCGCTCGACGAGCACGACCGCTCCGAGCTGGCGGTGATGCTCGACGAGGTGCGCGACCTGTTGATCGAACCGCTCCCGGCTGCGCTACCGGAGACGACCGTGTGAGCCACCGGGTCGCGTCCGTCGACTCGTTCGTGCTCACGCTGCCGCGGGACGATCCGTATCTCGGCCCGCTCCGCGAGGGGGAATCGGTCAACGCCAGGGGCTACTTCGTGCGCCGCAGCAACCGCACCGTCTACCCGACGTTCGACCGCTCGGTGCTGGTGCGCGTCACGTCGTCCGACGGCGCCGAAGGCTGGGGCGAGACCTACGGGCTGGTGGCACTTGCCGCCACGACAGCGATCATCGACGATCTGCTCGACGGCTTCGTCGTCGGGCGCGACCCGTTCGACGCGGCGGCGATCCACGACGACCTGTACGACCTGATGCGCGTCCGGGGATACACCGGCGGCTTCTACCTCGACGCGCTGGCCGCCGTCGACATCGCGCTCTGGGACCTGGCCGGCCGGCTCAGCCAGCGTCCGCTCGCCGATCTGCTCGGCGGCCAGCGGAGGACATCGATCCCCGCTTACGTCTCGGGCCTCCCGGCAGCCACCTTTTCCGAGCGCGTGGCCATTGCGCGCCGCTGGTGCGCCCGCGGGTTCGACGCCGTGAAGTTCGCCGACGGCATGGCCGGCAGCGGACCGGTGGCCGAGCTCGCCGCGCTGCGCCGGGCGCTCGGCGCCGAGGTGCGGATCGGCGTCGACCTGCACTGGCGCTATCGGGCGCCGGAGGCGATCCGGGTGATCCGTGAGATGGAGCCGTACGATCCCTGGTTCGCGGAAGCGCCGGTGGCCCCGGAGGACGTGGCAGCGCAGGCGGAGGTGGCGCACTCCGTACGGACGCCGATCGCCCTGGGCGAGGAGTGGCGTACGGCCTTCGACGCCAAGCTGCGTCTCGATCGCGGCTGCCCGGCGATCGTCCAGCCGGAGATGGGGCACACCGGGCCGACCGAGTTCCTGCGCATCGCCGCCCTGGCAGATGCCAAAGGCATCGCGGTCATACCGCACGCCACCATCGGCGCAGGCATCTTTCTGGCAGCCAGCCTGCACGCTTCCGCCGCCATCGAGTCCGTGGTCAGCCACGAGTTCCAGCACTCCGTTCTGCTCCGGCATCGCGGGCTGCTGGACGGCCCGCTCGAGTGTGCCGATGGCTCCTACTCGCTGCCGACGGGACCCGGCTTGGGTGTCCGCCCGGGCGCCGACGCACGGCGGATGATCGGACTATCGCCGTGAGAGGTTCATCGATGCTCGTAGTCGAGAACGTAGGAGTGTCTCGACCGTCCAGCCCCATGGCAGACGATATGGCGTATCCGCTATACCGCATCGCGTTGACTGGATCGCGCCCGCATGACAGACTGTATCGCACATGCGATACAGGAGGCTCGGATGTCGACACAGAGTTCGATGCTGCACGTCCGGATGGACATCGAGATGAAGCGTAAGGCGACGACGGCGCTCGCGGCGATGGGGCTGACGCCCTCGGATGCCGTGCGGTTGCTGTTCCATCGCATCGCGGTCGATCAGGCCTTCCCGCTCGAACTCAAGGTGCCGAACGCGCAAACCCGGAGCGCCATGGCCGAGGTGGACGAGATGGTGAAGACGCGCAAGGCGCGATTCGCGAGCGCGGACGAGATGTTTGCCGAACTTGAAGAAGCGAGCGGCCAGTAAACGGACCAACCTGCCGCGCCGGGTTGACTACGCCCGGCAGTTCCGCAAGGACTGGGAGCGCCTCTCGCGTACCCGTCGATACGATATGAATCGGCTGAAGGCGGTCATGCTCACACTCATCGCCAACGAGGCGCCGCTCGGTCCCGAACAGAGGGACCACCGGCTCAGAGGCTCGTGGGCGCGCTACCGGGAATGTCACGTCGGTGGCGATTTCCTTCTGATCTATCGCCTCGACGACACGGACGGACCAAGCGGATCCATCTATTTTGCCCGGGTCGGCACCCATGCCGAACTGTTCGAATGACCACGCGAGCATGGCTCGAAGGCGCATGCGTCGGCCCTGAGGTCGAGTTGCCAGCGATCAGAACTTGGCAACGATCTTCTCCAGGGTGTTCCAGTTGCGTGCCGTGGCGACGACGCCGAGCCTCTTTTCAAGGTACGCATACGAGAGGGTCATCGCCTTGACGCCATCCGGAGTCCAGACGTATGCCTCGGCACCTTCGATCGCGATGGCCTCGGGCCTGTGATCCTCCTCCAGGAGCGCGCCTGCCGCGTCGGGATCGGGCTCTTCGGAGAGGAAGTTCACCAAGTAGCGCGATGGGTCGGAGACGACCTCCCGCAACGGACTGCGCTCGAGCACCTCCCGAACCTGGTTGGCCGTTCGGACGACGCAGGGAACGTTGACGTCGAACTCGTCGCTGAGCAAACGCTGCATGGCGCCGGCTACCTCATCGGGATGATCCGATTCGGTGGAAACGATTACGTTCCCGCTCTGCAGGACGGTGGCCACGCCGGAGTAGCCCTCGTCGGCCAACTTCGCCCTGAGCTCCGCCATCGGCACCCGGTTGCGGATCCCGACGTTGATGCCCCGTGGCATCATCAGATAGCGCTCGGTCATCGGTGCTCGTACTCGAGGACGTAGGAGTGCGTTCCCGCGTCGCTGTCGATCTCGAGCGTGCCCGAGATCCCGGCCAACTCACCCGTGCCGGAGTCCGGAACGATCGTCACCGTCAGTGCGGCATCGCCCCGATCCATCAGACCGCTGTGCTGCAGGACGAACGAGCCCGACCTGCCGCCGACCGAGCCGGTGAAGTGCTCGATCGCGACGTAGCCGGCCGAGCCGGGTGTCGCCGTGTAGGCGGCTAACATCTGACCCTCGGACGTGCCGGCGACGTCTCCCGAGAACTCCTTGCGGAGCACGTTCCGGTTGAGCTTGATGCCGTCCTGCTCCAGGAACGGCGGCTCGGCCTCCATGCTGACGCCGAACGTTCCACGAGCGATAGGCATGCGAAGTCTCCTCCCCTTACGCGCTATCCCTCATCATACAGCCAGCAGGCGACACGCCGGCCGCCGCCCGTCTCGTCCAGGGGCGGCACCTCCTGCGCGCAGCGCTCGAAGGCGCGCGGACAGCGCGGGTGGAACCGGCAGCCGGGCGGCACGTCGGTCAGGTCCGGCACGTCGCCGGCGATCTCCTCCAGCCTCACCCCCCGCTCGGTCCCGAGGCTCGGCAGCGACTTGAGCAGCTCCGCGGTGTAGGGGTGCTGCGGGTCGTCGATCACCTGCGCGGTGCTGCCCAGCTCGGCGATCTTGCCGGCGTACATCACCATGATCCGTTCGGCGATCTGGGCGATCACGCCGATGTCGTGGGTGATGAAGATCAGCCCCGCCCCCTTCTCCCGCACCAGGTTGGCGAGCAGCGTCAGGATCTGCGCCTGGATGGTCACGTCCAGGCTGGTGGTGGGCTCGTCGGCGATCAGCAGCTTGGGGTCGCAGGCCAGCGCGATGGCGATCATGCAGCGCTGCTGCATGCCGCCGCTCAACTGGTGCGGATAGTCGCGGCACCGCCGCTCGGCGGCCGGGATGCCGACGTCGCGCAGGTGGCCGACGGCGCGCTCGCGGGCCTCGCCCTTCCCCATGCCCAGATGCGTGATCAACACCTCCGAGATCTGCTCGCCCACCGTCAGCACCGGGTTGAGGGCGGCAGACGGCTCCTGGAAGACCATGCTGATCTCCCGTCCGCGCACGGCCGTCATGGCCCGCTCGTCGAGCGCCAGCAGGTCCACCCCGTCCAGCAGCACCCGCCCGGCCGCGATCCGTCCCGGCGGGCGGATCAGCCGCAGGATCGAGCGCACCGTGACCGACTTGCCGGAGCCGGACTCGCCGACGATGCCCAGCGTTTCGCCCCGGTCGACGGAGAAACTCGAGCCGCTCACCGCCTGCACCACGCCGCGCTCCAGCTCGAACCGCGTGTGCAGGTCCTGTACGACCAGCAACTCGTGGCCGGCGCTCATGACCGTGACACGCGTCGCAGATAACGCGACACGAACTGCAGCGCCAGGATCAGCCCCATCAGGAACAGGCCGGGGATCACGCCGTACCAGACCATGCGCTTCAGGTAGCGGCGGCCGGTGTTGAGCATCGCCCCCCAGGAGGGTGCCGGCGGCGGAATGCCCAGGCCCAGGAAGCTCAGGCTGGACTCGGTGATGATCGCGCGGGTGGCGATCAGCAGCGCCTGGATGAAGACCTCGGTGGTGCAGTTGGGCAGCACCGTCCGGAACATGATGTACAGGTTGGACGCCCCGGCCGAGCGCGCCGCATCCACGTACGGCAGCACCCGTACCTGCAGCGCCACCGCGCGAGTGACGCGGAAGATCGCCGGCGTGTTCACCAGACCGATCACCAGCGCCAGGGCGATGGGGTTGCGTCCGGTCACCGCGATCAGCGCCATGGCGATGATGATGCCGGGGAAGGAGACCAGGATGTCGTTGGTACGGGCGAGGAGCTCGTCCAGCCGGCCGCCGACGTATCCGGAGAACAGCCCGCCGGTCGCGCCCACGATCACGCTGAACAGCACGGCGATCACGGCGGTGCGGATCGACGTGCGCGCGCCGTGGATGCAGCGGCTGAACAGGTCGCGGCCCAGCTCGTCGGTCCCGAACCAGTGCTCGGCGGACGGGAACGCCAGCCGGTTGAGGATGTCCTGCTCGATCGGATCGTGAGTGGCCAGCGCGCCGGGAATCAGCGTCATGAGCAGGTAGGCGATCAGGACCAGGACTCCCAGCCACTCGGCCACCTTCATCCGCTTCGCCGTCTGTGCGAGGACTTCGAGCACGCGCCGGCCGGCGGCCACGACCACCCTCCCCGGCGCCGGCGTGCCCGCTGCGCGCTCCGCCCCGTCTCTGCCGCCCATCAGTCCAGCCGGATGCGCGGATCCAGCCAACCGTACAGCAGGTCGGCCAGCAGGTTGGCCAGCATCACCGCGCAGATCAGCACCATGAAGTCGGCCTGCACCACCGCGTAGTCGCGGGCGGTGATGGCGTCCACCAGCAGCCGGCCGATGCCCGGAATGCCGAACACGCTTTCGGTCACCACCGCGCCGCCCACGGTCGTGCCAAGCTGCAGGGCAGCCACGGTCACGACCGGGATCAGCGCGTTCTTGAGGATGTGCCGGTACACCACCCGGCGGCGCGGCAGCCCCTTGGCGACGGCGGCCAGGATGAACTCCTTCTTCGCGATCTCGCTGACCGAGGCCGAAATGAAGTTCGTGTACACCACCGCACCGGAGATGCCGCCGGCCAGCGACGGCATGATCAGGAAGCGGATCGACTGGATCGGGTCCTCGGTGATGCTGCGGAAGCCCGAGGTCGGCAGGATGCCCAGGAACACGCTGAAGAACAGGATCAGGAGGATGCCGAGCCAGAACGGCGGGATGGCGAAGCCGATACCGGTATAGACCGGCAGCACCCGCCGCGCCAGGAAGCCGTCGGGATGGAGCCCCATCCTGATCCCCAGCGGCAGCGAGATCAGCACCGACACCAGAAAGGCGCCGGCGGTCACGTGCAGGGTGACACCGATCTTCTTGGTGATCAGCTCGGCGACCGTCCACGCCGGCTTGCTGAGCGAGTCGCCCAGGTCGCCGCGCAGCAGCTTGCCCAGCCAGATCAGGTACTGCTCGTACAGCGGCTTGTCGAACCCGTAGGCGGCGCGCACCTCCGCGATCAGCTCCTGCGTGGGCGGCGGCGACATCGGCACCAGCAGCACCGCCGGATCGCCCGGGATGAGGTGGATGATCAGAAAAATGAGGATGGAGCCGATGAACAGCGCCGGTATCACGCCGAGCAGGCGGCGGACGACGTACGATCTCATCGGGTCGCAGGCCTACAGGGGCACCGGCTCATGGTTGGAGGAGAAAGCCGGTGCCGCTCCGGGCGGCACCGGCTCGCCTACCTCCTGCTCGCAGAACGCGCTACTCGAAGTGGACGTACTTGAACACCGGCTTGTCGTGCTGGGTCCAGGTGAGCCCCTTGAGCGCGGACGTGCTGACGCTGATGTAGGGCTGTGAGCTCAGGAACAGCACCCAGGCGCCGTCGTTGATCGCCAGCAGCGCGTTCGACCACGCCTCCACCGACTCCGCCTCGGTCGTGGCGGCCATGCCCTTGTTGAAGTTGTCGACGTAGCTCTGGTACTCGGGGATGACCGTCTCTTCCGGGTCGTTGAAGAAGCCGTGGTTGGCCGGGTGGAACACGAAGCTGTCGGTCAGATCGGCCGGATGGCCGTTGCTGCCGGCCATGACCGAGGCCATCATCTGGAAGGTCTGGCTGGTGCGCATCTGGATGTAGATGTTGCGCTCCTGCGGGTCGAGTTCCAGGGTGATGCCGACGTCCTTGAGGTTGGCCTGCACCACCTGCGCGATGAGCTCCGCCGAGGTGTCGTTCGACGGATAGGTGAACTTGACGCTCACCTCCGGGTTGCCGGCCGCGGCCAGCAGCTCACGCGCCTTGTCAGGGTCACCCTGCGGCGGAATGGCGTCCAGCTCCGGCGTGTAGGCGAAGCTCGACGGGACCGCCGGTGAGGCGGTGGCCATGCCCAGCCCCTCGAAGATGGCGCTGGAGACCGCCTCGCGGTTGATCGCCCAACTGACCGCCTGGCGCACGCGCTTGTCCTCCAGGCCCGGCGCGTTTGGGTTGACCATCAGGATGGAGGCCAGCCCCACGGTCTCCGGGACCCAGACGGTGTAGTCGGAGTCGTCCAGGAAGCGCACCGCGTCCGCGTACGGCGGCCGGTAGGCCAGATCGATCTCGCCCGCTTCCAGCGCCGCGACCATGGCGGCGGCGTCGCCGAAGTAGGTGATCTCCACCCGCTCGAGCGCGACCGAGTCCGCGTCCCAGTGGTCGGCGAACTTCTCCCAGTGCATGTGCGATCCGGGCTCGTACTCCGTCAGCATGAACGGGCCGCTGCCGATCACCTTGTCCTCCTGGTTGAACTCGGCCACGGCGCCGTCGTCGCGCAGGTACATGTCCGGGTCGGTGAGCATGAACAGGGACAGCTTGGTCTCCATGTTCGCGAACGGCTGGCTGAGCGTGATCTCGGCGGTCACGTCGTCGATGACGTTGACGGTCGCGTCGACGCCGCCGAACACGGGCATGTCGGAACGGCCCCAGCCCTTGCGCCGCTCTTCGATGTCCCACTTGAGCATGTGCGCGTCGGCCGGCGTGCCGTCGTGGCTGACCATGCCCTCGCGCAGCGTGACGGTGGCCGTGGTGAAGTCGGACGAGATCTCCCACGACACGGCCGCCTCGCCCTCGAACCCGCCGTTGCGCGGATTGAACAGGAGCTGGTCGTAGAGGTTCTCGATGAACAGGTAGTTGGGCGTCGCGTTGCGGTACGGTTCCAGGCTGCGGATGTCGCCGACCTGGCCGATCCTCAGGGTCGTACCGTCGGCGGCGGCGGTGAGCGCGCCGAGCAGCAGCAGGGCCGACGCGATGGCGCCGAACCGTGTCTTGGTCTTCATGGGTTCCTCCCCCGTGTTGTCGTTCGGCCCCCCGGGCCGTGCGGGTTCGAGGCCGGCCGCTCCTCCTCCTCGTGGTGGAGGAAACAGGCGACCGACCTCCCTTCCGCTACGCCTCCCGTGGAGACCGGGTGCAGCGCCGGCGAGCGGCGCTCGCAGACCTCCATCTTACGCGGACAGCGGGTGTGGAAGCGACAGCCGCGCGGCGGCGTGATGTTGCTCGGGATCTCCCCCGGCAACACGGCGAATCCCTTGCGGTCGTAGGGATCGGGCACCGACGCCAGCAGCGCCTCCGTGTAGGGGTGCAGCGGCTCCGCGAACAGCGTGTCGGCCGGAGCCGTCTCCACCAGCTTGCCCAGGTACATCACCGCGATCCGGTCGGAGACCAGCCTCACCACGCTCAGATCGTGCGAGATGAACAGGTAGGTGAGCGCGAATTGACTCTGCAGGTCGTTGAGCAGGTTGAGGATCTTGGCCTGGATGGACACGTCGAGGGCGGACACCGCCTCGTCGCACACCACGATGCGGGGATTGAGCGCGATGGCGCGGCAGATGGCGATGCGCTGCCGCTGCCCGCCGGAGAAGTCGGACGGCATGCGGCCGGCGTCGCGGGCCGACAGGCCGACGGTGTCGAGCAGCTCGTGCACGCGGCGCTGAATGTGCCGGCGGCTGCCCGCGCGGTTGATGCGCAGCGGCTCGGCGATGATGCGGCCGATCGGCAGCCGCGGATTGAGTGAGGTGTGCGGGTCCTGGAACACGACCTGCACGTTCGGCATGTAGCGGCGCAGCGCCCGGCCGCGCAGGTGGGTGACGTCCTGGCCGGCGAAGGTGACGGAGCCGCCGGTGGGTTCCAGCAGCCGCGCGATCATGCGCCCGATCGTGGTCTTGCCGCTGCCCGATTCGCCGACCAGTCCCAGCGACTGCCCGTCGCGAAGGTCAAGGTCGACGCCGTCCACGGCGCGCACGAACTGGCGGCGCCCGCTCGGGAAGTACTGGTGGGCATCGCGCAGGGCGAGGATGCTCTGCTCGGACGAGGCGTCCAGGTGCGGGCTCACGCCGCGTGACTGCACGGTCCGTTCGTCGGTGCCGGGAGGCCTACTCGAAGGCCGAGTCGCCTTCCAGGCGCGCCACCAGGTCGGAGGTGTGCACGACGTCGCGGATGTCGTTGATCGGCGTGGAGCCGTCGCGGATCGAGGCGGCCACGTGGCGGTGCATCTCCAGAGTGCCGTCGTAGGCGCGCGAATCGTCCGCCGGTACCCCCGCCAGGTCGGCGCCGTGCTCGGTGCGCGGCTCGCGGTCGTCCTCCAGCACCTCGAGCCGGTCGGGAATCGTGAACGAGCAGCCCACGCCGAGACCGTGCAGCTCCCCCTTGAGCGTGCGTCCACCGGACGATCGGTGGGCAAGCACCACGCCGGTCGTGCCGTTCTCGAAGCGCATCAGCGAGGTGTAGTCGTTGGTCCAGTCCGTGCCGCGCGCGTCCTGGAACGCCGTGACCTCGGCAACCTCGCTGCCGGCCAGGTAGCGGACCAGGTCGACCGCGTGGCAGACGTCCTGCCACATCGTGGTGCGCGGCGGCTTGGGCCGGCCGAGCAAGCACTTGTGGAACTCGCCGACCGCCAGGGTCGGCCCGCCGTGCTCATGGACCAGGCGCTTCGCCTCCACGCTGACCGCGGCGAAGCGGCGCTGGTAGCCGACCGCGCACGTCACGCCGTTGTCCTCCGCCGCCTGAAGCAGCGCGCGCGACTCCTCGGGGTTCGCGCCGGCCGGCTTCTCGATGAACACGTGCTTGCCGGCGTTCATGCAGTCGATCGCGATCCGCGCCATCAACTCCTCACCCATGATCACGTAGACCAGGTCGAGGTCGATCGCGTCAAGCATCGTGCGGTAGTCGGCGAACGTCCGCGGAATGTCGTACTGCTGGACCACCTGCGCCATGAGCGCCGTGTCGAGCTCGCACACCGCCTCGACGCGGACGTCCGCCACCGTGGTCACGGTAGGATAGTGGGCCGATCGCGCCCTGCCGCCGGCGCCGATGAACGCTGTTCTGAGCATGGAGGACTCCTCCGGCGGGCCGGATGCTACCGTGCCCACCGTGGCCAGCGTGCCAGATCCGGCGTTGGATCGCCACCTGACGTCGAACGCCTTCTACGCCGACCCGTACCCGGCGTACGCGCGCCTGCGCGCCGAGCACCCCGTCTACTGGTGCGAACCGTGGCGGGGCTGGATCATCACCCGCTACGCCGACGTGATGGCGATGCTGAACGCGCCGGACCTGTACTCCAGCGCGGGGCGCCAGACGCCGCTGCTGGAGCGCCTGCCGGCCGCGGCGCAGGAGCGACTGCGCCCGCTGCGCCGCATCTTCGCGGCGGGCGGCCTGCTGAACAGCGATCCGCCCGACCACACGCGCCTGCGCCGGCTGGTGCAGCGTGCCTTCACCCCGCGCATCGTCGCCGGCCTGCGGCCGAGCGTGGAGCGCATCGTTGCCGCGCTGCTGGCTGGAGCGGACCGCTCCGGCCGGCTGGAGATCGTCGGCGAGCTGGCCTACCCGCTGTCGATGCGGGTGATCGCGGAACTGCTCGGCGTGCCGCCGTCGGCCGGCCCCGATGCCTACCCGCTGTTCCGGGATTACGCGCAGGCGCTGCGCGCCTACTTCGACGGCAACGGCCACCTGAGTGCCGACAACGCGCTGCGGGTGCAGGCGACGACCATGGCCGTCTACGACCGCTTCCGGGCGCTGCTGGCCGAGCGGCGCGCCGCCCCGCGCGACGACCTGCTCACCGCGCTGGCGGACGCCGACGAGTCCGGCGACTTCCTGGGCGAGGAGGAGCTGCTGGCCACCTGCGCCATCCTGTTCCAGGCCGGCCACGAGACCACCGCCAACCTGATCGCCAACGGACTGTTCACCCTGCTCCGCCACCCGGAGCAGATGGCGCTGCTGCGCGACGATCCGGCGCTCGTGCCGGCCGCGATCGAGGAGATCCTGCGCTGGGTCGGCTCGGTGCCGGCGGTGCGCCGCGTGGTCACCGTGGACGTGGAGGTCCACGGCGCGCGCCTGCGCCGCGGCCAGCTCGTGCACCTGGTGCTCGCCTCGGCCAACCGCGACCCGGAGGTGTTCGCCGACCCGGAGCGGTTCGACGTCCGCCGCCCCGCCGCCGAGCTCCGCCACGTCGCCTTCGGCCACGGCGTGCACTTCTGCATCGGCGCCGCCCTGGCGCGCATGGAGACGGCCGTCGCCCTGCCCGCGCTCCTGGCCCGCCGGCCCGCGCTGCGGCCGGCCGATCCGCCACGCTACCATCCGGGCATGCTCAGACCCGTGCTCCGATCGCTGACCGTCGACCTGCAGCCGCGCCGCGCGGGAGGGACCGATGGCCGCTGACCCGATCACCGACGGCGGCGGCTATCCCGGCCACTGGACCGGGCGCTTCGTCTGGTACGGCGACGAGCGGTACCCGTTCCACCGCTTCCTGATGGCCCGCCGAGCCTTCGAGCTGAAGGCGGCGCCGCGCCGCGCCCGGCTGGCGATCACCGCCGAGGACCGCTACGTCCTCTACGTCAACGGCACCTACCTGGGCCGCGGCCCGGCGCGCAGCGACCCGCGCTGGAAATCCTATGACAGCTACGACGTGACGGCGGCCCTGCAGCCCGGGCG
The DNA here is from genome assembly GCA_965208175.1 of Spirochaetia bacterium. Taxonomy (GTDB): domain Bacteria; phylum Spirochaetota; class Spirochaetia; order SZUA-6; family Bin103; genus CATQHW01. The sequence continues at coordinate 2,601,007 of CBDBOG010000004.1, forward strand.
CAACGCGATCGCGGTGCTGGCCTACCACTACGGCTGCCAGAACAACTACTCGCGCGACGCCCGCGCCGGACTGTTCGTCCAGCTCGACGCCGACGACGCCGACGGCACGCGCACCGTCATCGGTACCGACGACGCGTGGCGAGTGCGGCCGGCCGAGGGCTGGCGGCGCGACGTGGGGCTGGTCAGCGTCACCATCGGCGTGACCGAGGTGTACGACGCGCGGCTCGACCCGCCGGACTGGCACGCGGCCGGCTTCGACGACGCGGCCTGGGAGCCGGCGACCGTGATCGCCGAGCAGATGGCGTCGTGGGCGTACCTGGAACCGCGGCAGACACCGATGCTGCAGGAGGTCGACGAGCACCCCGCCCGCGTGGTCGAGCAGGGCGAGATCATCGAGCTGTCGCGCATGGCGGCCGACGTGCAGGTCCCGGAGCGGATGGCGGTCGAGCCGCACCTGCGGCTGCAGCATGCCCGCATCGACCGCGCCGGCAACGCCCTGTCACCGGAAGGCGACCCCGCCGTGCTGCAGCGCTGCTCCTACCGGCCCGGCGACGACCCGCGGCAGGGGGTGCGCTCGCCTTACCTCATCTTCGACTTCGGCCGGCAGGTGTTCGGCTTTCCGCGCCTGCACCTGGAAGGGCCGGCCGGCGCCGTTGTCGAGATGACGTACGGCCCGGTGCTGGTGGCCGGGCGCATCATGCCGCTGGCCAACCAGGTCCGCTACGGCGACCGCTACCTGATGCGCGCCGGCTCCCAGGTCTGGCAGACCTTCGAGTACAAGCAGTTCCGCTACCTGCAGGTGGTGGTGCGCGGCACGGACGAGCCGGTCCGGCTGCACGCGGCCGGCGTGCGCTCGTACCGCTATCCCGCGGAGCGAACCGGCAGCTTCGCCTGCTCCGACCCGGTGCTCAACGCGGTCTGGCAGGCGTCGATCGACACCGTCGACCTGCACATGGAGGACGGGCTGGTCTGCGACGCCGCGCGGGAGCGCCGCTTCTGGCCCGGCGCGGGCGCCCTGGGCCTGTACGCGGTGTGGACGGCGTACGGCGACGTGGCGCTCACCGACTGGCACCTGCGGCTGACCGCGCGCGGCCAGCTCGGCGACGGCCTGCTGCGGGCCTGGTACCCCGGCACGGAGGGCCGCTTCCGCGGCGAGCAGACCGCCGACCCGTTCACCGCCACGGTGTTCGACGATCCCAAGAACTACCCCACCGAGACCCTGTACTTCACGATCATCGCCGGCGACCACCAGCGCTACCTGGGCGGCTCGGAATCGAAGCGCCGCCTGGCCGCCGAGCTCTATCCGTGCCTGGCGCGCGCCGCCGGCTGGTTCGAGCGGCAGCGAGGCGCCGACGGCGTGCTCTACCAGCTCCCCAAGGAGACCTTCATCGACTGGATGCCGCACGACATGCGCGGCGCCAGCTTCACGCTCAACGTGCTGTACGCGCGCTTCCTCGCCGTCCTGGGCGACCTGGCCGAGTCGCTTGCGAAGCCGGACGAGGCGGCCTCCTGGCGGGCGCAGGCCGGCCGCCTGCGGGAGCACCTGCGCGCCAGCCACTGGGACGACCAGCGCGGCCTGTTCGTGGACAGCGTCTTCGAAGGCGAACGCTCGCAGACGGTCTCCGAGCTCTCCAACGGCATGGCGCTGGTCGCAGGCGTCGCCGACGAGGAGCAGACCGCGCGCATCGTCGCGAACCTGGAGGAGCCCCCGGACGACCTGCTCCGCCCCACGCCGCTCATCCTGTTCGTCGTGCTGGAGGGGCTGGCGGCGGCCGGCCGCACCGACCTGGCGGTGCGCATCATGCGCGAGCGCTACGCGCCGATGATGGCCGCCACCGACGCGCCGACCATGTGGGAGAGCTGGAGCATGTTCGTGCGCGAGCGCGGCGCCATGGCGCGCGCGGAGTCGCGCTTCACGACCGAGCCGCAGTTCGCCTCGCCCAGCCCCTACTCGGGCGAGCTGACCGGCCTCGTGCATTCCTCATCGGTTCCCCCGGCCTGGACGCTGTCCCGACACGTCCTGGGCATCCTGCCGGCCGCCCCCGGCTTCGCCCGCTGCCGGATCGCCCCGCCTGCGGTCGCCGACCTGCGCTGGGCGCGCGGCGTGCTGCCGTCGGCGCGCGGGCCGATCGGCGTGCGCTGGCAGCGGCGGGACGCGGCGCTGACCCTGCGGGTCGATCTGCCCGACGGGCTCGAGACCGAGGTCGTGCTGCCCCGCGACGCCGGCACGGACCTGCGGCTGACCCTCGACGGGAGCACGACGGCCATCTCCGCGGATGCCGCAACGGCGGAGGGCGCAGAGCTGTTACCGGAATCGGTCACCCTGCGGATGACCGGCGGAACGCACCGGATCGAACTCGCACCGGCGCCGTGAACGCCCGTTTGCTATAATCCTTTCCGCCATGAGTACCATCGCTCCCGTGCGAAGTCCCGCCACCGGCAGCACCACCCAAGAGATCGTCGACACGCTCGGCCGCTACGGCTACTGCGTCGTCCCCGGCGTGATCCCGGCCGACAAGGTCGGCCATGTGCGCGACGAGGTGTTCGCCGCGCAGCGCGCCAACCACGCGCAGGCCCTCGCGGAGCTGGAGAAGACGCGCTCCCGCGGCCACCGCGTCGGCTCCCCCGGCGTGGACAACCTGCGCCAGGTGATCAACGAGACCCAGTGCTTCGCCGAATACCTGTCCGACCCGCGCATCCTGGGCGTCGCCACCGCGCTGTTCGGTGACTTCGTGCGCATCTCCTGCACCGACTGCGTGATCACCAACCCCGGCAGCACACGCGGCTACTGGCACTCCGACTGGCCGTACAACGCCACCAACTCCACGCACGTCAAGGCGCCCTACCCCGACGCGCTGATGCACCTGTCCGGCATCTGGATGCTCACCGACTTCACCACCGACAACGGCGGCACCTTCATCGTCCCCGGCAGCCACAAGCTCACCGACAACCCGGCCGGCGAGACCCTCACGGGCTTCGACAAGGACGGCCCTCACCCCGACCAGCTCCAGGTCACCGGCACCGCCGGCAGCGTGCTGCTCTACGACAGCCGCCTGTGGCACGCCGTGGCGGCCAACGTGAGCGACGACCTGCGGGTGGCGCTGATCATCCGCTACGCGCCGTGGTGGCTGAACCTGACGCCGTCGATCCGCGGCACCCCCGACCACGACCGCATGGTCCTGGCCACCGGCGGCAAGAACTACGACGCCGTGCCCATGCGCCGCGACGTGTTCGAGCGGCTGCCGGCGGACGTCCAGCCGCTCTACCAGCATTTCGTCACCGAGGAGTAACGGCGCGGCCGCGATCGACGACCGCTACCGGCCGCGCTTCCACTTCCTGCCGCCCTCCGGGTGGATCCAGGACCCCAACGGCACGATCCATCACCGCGGGCGCTTCCACCTCTTCTACCAGTACGACCCCAAGAACGTGGGCGCGTTCGGCTGCGACCCCGAGTGGGGCCACGCGGTCAGCACCGACCTGCTGCACTGGGAGCACCTGCCGGCGGCGCTGACGCCCGGCACCACCGGACCGGACCGCAACGGCTGCTGGAGCGGCTGCACGGTCATCGCCGACGGCGTGCCGACCATCCTCTACTCCGGGCTGGTACGGAAGTCGCTCGCGCTCGAGGACCGCGTGTGGTGCCTGAGCCAGTGCCTGGCCACCGGATCCGACGACCTCGTCCACTGGCGCAAACACCCCGGCAACCCGATCCTGGCCGACCCGCCCGAGGAGTTTCGCGGCCGGCTGAACGCCTGGCACGACCCGCACGTGTGGCGAGAAGGCGACACCTGGTACCTGCTGCTCGGCGGCGCCTACCGGGACGGATCGGCCGGCCTGACGTTCCTGTACCGCTCGGCCGACCTGATCACGTGGGAGTACCTGCACCCGTTCTGCGAAGGCACGGTCCCCGGCGAGCGCTGGCTGGTCCCCGACTTCTTCAAGTCCGGAGACCGCCACGTGATGCTGTTCTCCGACGGCGCTACCTGCGCCCTGATCGGCGACTACCGCGACCACCGCTTCGTCGCGCGGCGGCGCCAGCTCGTGGACCACGGCCCTCAGTTCGACTCCGCCCGCACGCTCTGCGACGCGTACGGCCGCCACCTGCTGTTCGGCTGGATCCGAGAGGACCGCCCGGTCGACGCCTCCCTGCAGGCTGGCTGGGCCGGCATGATGTCGCTGCCGCGCGCCCTCTCGGTCGAGGACGACGAGCTCCGCATCGACCTGCCCCGGGAGGTCCGCGCCGCCACCGCTCCGGACGCAGAGGTCGCCGGCGCGGACCTGACCCCAGGCAGCGCGTTCCGCATCGACGCAGCGGACGGCGACTGCCTCGAGGTGGAGGCGGAGATCGAGGTGAGGGACGCCGCGTCCGTCGGCCTCACCCTGTCCCGTTCTCGGGACGGCGAGGAACGGACCATCGTCGCTTGGCACCGGGACGCAGCAGTGCTGCGGCTCGACCGGACTCACTCCAGCCTGGACCCGGAAGTCGGCCGCGGCGTGCACGACGCCCCGCTGCCCCTGAAACCGGCCGAGCCGCTCACGCTGACGGTCTTTCTCGATCGATCCGTAATCGAAGCGTTCGGCAACCGCCGCGCAGCGCTGACCGGACGCATCTACCCCACCCGACCGGACAGCACCGGCATCGAGCTGTTTGCCACCTGCGGCAGCGCCCACGTCCGCCGCTGCCGCGTCTGGCGCCGCGCATCGATCTGGCGATGATCGGAGCCTGCCAAACAGCGGCATGGGGCCCGACTCACTCGCTGAATCCCAATGCCAGGATCAGACTCTCGCCCGTTCCGGCTGTCTTTGTGCCGGTTCTCTCCGATCGCCTGCCGGTGTACAAGGGACCATACATGGGCAAGAATCGATGTGGGCCCAGAGGAGCGGGTCACACCCATGAACGCACAAGTATCGGTTGGAAAGGCTCAGCTTTCGTCTCTCTGTGAAGCAAATGGAATCCGACAGCTGGCGATCTTTGGCTCAGCGCTACGCGATGACTTTCGACCGGATAGCGACATTGACGTGCTCGTCGAGTTCGACACAGACCGCATCCCCGGACTGCTGAGACTCGCAGGAATCGAGTTGGAGTTGTCCAAGTTGTTCAGAGGACGAAGGGTTGATCTGCGGACGCGCGAGGATCTGAGCCCCTACTTCAGGCAGGAGGTCCTCGACGGGGCGGAAGTGCTCTATGTCCAGGGATGACGGGATTCGCTTGCGTCACATGCTTGAAGCCGCGCGGGAGGCAGCTTCGTTCGCACGTGGCCGAGTCCGCAGCGATCTCGAAACCGATCGTCAGTTGGTCTTGGCGTTGGTCAAGGACATCGAAATCCTGGGCGAGGCTGCGGCCCAGATTGGCGACGACACTCGAGTTCGTACTCCAGGCATTCCATGGGAGAAGATCATCGCGATGCGAAATCGACTCGTTCACGCCTACTTCGTTCCTGTCCGGGAATTGCCGATTTGGACCGATGAGGGCGGCAGAGGGTCCTTGGCGGCATGTACAGAGCAGGTGACGGGTCAGTAATCGGTCGGAGGCAGCTCGGAAATGACGGGATATGGGACGCTATTCATGGTTCACATGAGGCAAAACATACGCTCTTATCAGCGATATATGCATTCCTATCCGGCAGTTCGATCCGCGGCGTGGTGAATTGTGAGACGAAAAACCGCCGTGGCGGCTGCTCAGGCAGGCAACAGCCGAGCCAGCCGTATCAGGTTGTGCGCGAACACCGCCGCGTGCACGTACGCGTGAAAACGTTCCCGCCCATGCCAGTTGCAGCGGTCCAGCCCAAAACACCGCTTCAGGTACGAGATGCACGCTTCCGCACCAGCCCGAAAGCGCTTGAGTTGACCGTAGATCCACGACGACGGCGTCATGTCGGCCGGCTCCAGACCACTCTTCTTGTGGAACACCACGTGCTCCACCCCCAACTCCTTGGCGTCGCTCAGATTCTGCTTCGAGGCATAGCCTCCATCGAACGCTGCGCGCTGCGGCGGTTCGCCGAACGCTTGCACATGCCGCCTCAGCATCGGCAGGCAGCGCGTGCTATCGGCAGGGTTGCCTGCTTCGACCACCACATCCAGCACCAGCCCGCTGCGCCCGGTGCTCAGGTTGATCTTGTGCCCGTACTGCGTGGCGCGCCCGCCCTTGACGATGATGTCGGTGTGCGGCTCGAACAGGCTCACCACCTTCTCGGCGGCCGGCACCTTCTGGCCGTCGAACACCCGCCGCCTGGTCTGGTCCACCACGCGCTCGATCAACCCCACATAGGCGTCCACTTCCGCACACCAACTCTCGGCCCACGGGTCAGTTACGGTACTCACGCGAGCCCGCGCCGCCGCCGCGTAGCCCAGCGACAGCGCCACCAACGCCAGCAGCCGCCGATAGCCGCGACGCCGCCGCTTCGGCTCGCGCGCCGAGCCGATCTGCCGCTCACGCCGCTTGGCGCCACGGCGGTGGTCGCTGAACTGAAGCTCCGGCAGCAGCCCCTGCGCTTGGCGCAGCAGTCGCGTCAGCACCCGCACCCCGTCGTACAGCAGGCGGCTGTCCGACGGTGCCAGAATGTCGGTGGCGGTCGTCGTGGAGTCGATGCGCACCTGCGTTCCGGTTTCGATCCCCCGCTCCTTGGCATCCTGCAGCAGCACGGCGTCGAGCCGCTCCCAAGTCTTGGCGTCGATCATGCTGATGGCGCTGTGCAGCGCCGACTTCTTCGGCACACGCCACGGATCGACGCGCGCAAAGCGCTGCATGCTACGCGAATCGTGCAGCGCGAACTCCAACTCCCGGTACGAGTAGTCCATCAGACGTGCGATCACCGCGCAGCGCAGGATGGTCTCGCAGGTCAGCCCGATACGACCACCGCTGGCTGAGCCGCCGACGCAGAGGCCGACCATATCGAGCAGTTTCGGATGTTGATCGAGCAACAGGGACGCCAGTTCCAGCTCGTCGGCGACGGTATGGTCAATCTGCGGCGCCTGGAATACACTTGGTTGTTCGCTGCGTGTCGTGCGCATCGGGCTCTCCGGGGTGTTTCGGTTGTTTCGTGGTTTGGTCACCAGTGATGATAACCGAAACGTAACTATTCAGGCGTAGTGGCAGCCCATTGGTAGATTCTTACCCCTTTGTCCTTGTAGGACGATTGAAGTCAAAACCCCCGTTCAAACCGTGCGTGCGGATTTCCCGCACACGGCTTACCGGTGGTCGCTCAAGCGGCAGCATTACGCAGCCTCCCAGAACGCACGCTCCGGGTAGCGCACCGTCCCGCGCAGGCGTATCAGTCCCAGACGATGGAAGGAGTCTCGCGTCCACCGGCTCGCCTCGCCAGCTCGTAGATTGCGCCCTTTGCGCTCCATGCGCAGCCGGTGCAGTCGTCGCCAGACGTAGGTGTCAAGCTGGTTGAACCGTTTGGCAGCGTTGCCGGTTCGGAAGTACTGCGCCCATCCCCGCAACAGCGGGTTCAGGTCGGCGATCACCGCGCGGATGTCCGCGTGGCTCCTCCCGCGGGCCGTCTTCTTCCTCACCTGTTCCCGTATCCGTCTCATCGACCGCTCGGATGGCCAGCGGTGCAGGAAGTACCGCCGCTTGCGCTGCTGCTCCCAGATCGTGCCGGACATCCGCTTGTGCAGATGACACCCCAGAAAGTCGAACCCCTCACGCCCGTCGTACAGATTCACTCGCCGGGTCTTCTCCGTGTTCAGTTCCAACCCAAGGCGCGCCATCACCTGTCGGACCCGCGCCTCGGCCTGCTCACACGCCTTGCCCGTCGCACAGATGATCACGAAATCATCCGCGTATCTCACCAGGGTTCCCAGATGTGCATGGTGCTTCGTCCACTCGCTGTCGAGCACATGCAGGTAGATATTCGACAACAACGGTGAGATCACGCCTCCTTGCGGCGTGCCCGCCTCGCTGGCGCTCACCGTCCCGTCTTCCATCACTCCTGCTGTCAGCCACTGCCGTATCAGTTTCAGCACCCGCCGGTCGCTCACGCGTCGTTCCACCAGCAGCATCAGCTTCCGGTGGTCGATGCTCCCGAAGTAGTCCCGAATGTCGGCGTCCAGCACATGATGGCCTGCCTTCGCCCCTTGTTTGCGCAGGGTCTCCAGCGCCATCACCGCCCCGCGCTTCGGCCGGAATCCGTAACTGCATGGCAGAAAATCCGCCTCGAAGATCGGTTCCAGCACCAGCTTCGCCGCCATCTGCACTACCCGGTCCCTGACCGTCGGGATGCCCAAGGGCCGCTCGCCTCCTCCTGCCTTCGGTATGTACCGCCGCTTGACCGCCTGCGGTCGGTATTCGCCTGCTCGCAGCTTGGCGCCCAGCTCTTCAAGAAATCGCTCGACCCCATACTGCTCGACTCCCGCCAGCGTCTGGCCATCCAGCCCTGCCGCTCCGCGGTTCCGTCGTACCCGCTCCCACGCTTCCCACAGCACGTCACCTCTGTAGATGCGGTCGTACAGCGCGTGAAACCGGCGCTTCGGCGCTCGCTTGGCTGCCGCCCACAGCCGCCGTTGGAGTTCTCGCACTTTGTCCACGAGCTTGCGCTCATGCGGGTCGTTGGGTCCGGTCCTGCCGGCCATGCCCTCACGCTTACCTCCCCGGTCGGTCTGACCACCGTAGGGATCCTTCCCTCCTGCCGCGTTCTGTCGCACGGCTCTCACTGGTACTACGATCCCCTCGGACTCCCGCTCGACGGCTCTCGATTTCGCCTTCGGCTTATACGAGCCGCCCTGCCCTGACTCAGGCTGTCGAGACGGGCCTCCCGTGTTCCGCACCACTCCCTGCACACGTGCTGCTCTCCGTACCCCGCCGGGTTCCGGCGTGCGCTCCGGCTCTTGCACACCGGTCGTGGCCTTCGCCGTGACATGAGCGGCTCGGCTCCCGGATTGTTCATCTGTCGAGGCTGCAAGATTCACTTCATGTTGCGGCCCGCGTGCTCGCTCCCCGCTGTACGGCTCCCGCCGCCTCACGGGCTTTCGACACCCCGCTTGGACGTAGGGCTCTCCCCCTGACGCCTGGGGCCTGCTACCCGGCGCTCCGGCGCTTACCGGGACGGGACTTCCACCCGCTGGAGTTGCGCAGCATGCCCTCAGGCTCGGTCGCCCTCGCCTTCGGTCGTCACGGCGCACCATGGGTCAGCGTAACCACGACCTGAAGATTGTAAGTTGTCTCGGGCGCTGTACGTGCTCGGCATTGCTGGTCTATTCTCGCGGTCGGGAGGGGCGCAATGGACGCGAGCTTCAAGCTCACGCGCCAAGAGATAGGTGCGGCCTACGATGCTGGCCGAGACGCGGTCATCGCGTTGATCGAGGCTCTCATCGAGCGTTACGAGCAGCGGATCACGGCGCTGGAGCAGGAACTCCAGGAACTGAAGAAGGACAGCCACGACAGCGGCAAACCGCCGTCGCGAGACAGCTTCGAACGCAAGCAACACAGCCGCACGGCCTCTCGCCGGCAGCGAACCGGAAAGCGTCACGGGGGTCAGCCGAACCATCCTGGTGCGACCTTGAGCCAGAGTGAGCATCCCGACCTCGTCACCGTGCACGCGGTGGACCGGTGCGGCTGCGGACGATCGCTGGCCGACGAGCCGGTGGCCGACTACGAACGTCGGCAGGTGTTCGAGGTGCCGCCGCTGGCGGCGCAGGTCACCGAGCACCGCGCCGAGCGCAAACGCTGCCCGGACTGTGGGAAGACCGCGGTGGCCACATTCCCTGAGCCGGTCCGGCAGCCGGTGCAGTACGGCGAGCGGCTGCAAGCGGTGGCCGCATACCTGAAGAACTACGGGTTGCTGCCGTATCAGAGGGCGGCCGAGTGGTTCGCGGACCTGTTCTCGATCCCGATCAGCGTCGGCACGTTGGTGAACATCAACGCCACCTGCGCCGAGCGCTTGGCGGGCGTCAGCGAGATGATTCGTGAAGCGATCGGCGGCCAGCCGGTGGTCGGCTTCGATGAGACCGGGATGAGCGTCGACGGCCACCTGCGGTGGCTGCACGTGGCGAGCACGGAGCGGCTGACCCACTACGCCGAGCACGCGAAGCGGGGCAAGCAGGCCGGTGAGGACATCGGCATCTTGCCGAACTTCGCGGGGATCGCGCTGCACGATCACTGGCAGAGCTACTTTCGCTATCGGTGTGGGCACGCGCTGTGCAACGCCCATCATCTGCGCGAGCTGACGTTCGTCGAGGAACAGTACCGCCAGCCGTGGGCGGGCGAACTCAAGAAGTTGCTGCTGAGGATGAACGCTGCGGTGGACCGTGCGCAGCAGCAGGGACGCCGGCGGCTGTACCGGCCTGAGCGCCGACGATTCGCCGCCGAGTACCGCAGGATCATCAACGTTGGGCTGGCCGCCAATCCGCCGCCGCCTCCGGCGCCACCGGGTACGCCCAAGAAGCGGGGCCGCAAGAAGCAGAGCAAACCGCGCAATCTCCTGCTCCGGTTGTCCGGCCGCTGGCGATCGGTGCTCGCCTTCATGTACGACTTTCGCGTACCGTTCACCAACAACCAGGCCGAACGGGACCTGCGCATGATGAAAGTTCAGCCCGAGAATAAGCGATAAGGCGGCAGGGTCGCGACAAGAATAATCAGAACTCGTAATCTGCCGAGATTTCGATGACGTTTACCGCGTGGCGAGCATTCTGGAAGCACCCCGGGAGCCGCCCGTTGCCGGTGAGCACCGGCCGATCATGCTCATCGGCAGTCTCAGGCAGACGCGGCGCTTTCTGCCAAGTCCTCAGCACATACTACCCCTGCAGACTGCGATTGCAGACCGCCAACCGCTCCCTACAGAGCGGCGACGCGCGCCAGCGCCGTGCCGAACCGCTGATAGTATTCGCCCGGTGGCAACCTCAGCACCAGAGTGTCCCGTCCCGTCTTTGACACCACGGCCGCCTGGGAGATCCACAGGTACAGAAAGCGCTTGCAGCGCATCACCGCCCCGTCGCCAAGACGCAGCAGGTTCAGCATCCACGTCTTGAGATTCCAGGCCAAGGCGGCGATCAGAAAGTAGGCTTGGTTGGCCGCCAGCACTCCGGTCGGCACGTGCGACAGCCCCAGCCCATGCTTGAAGTCCTTGATCAGGTTCTCCTGGTTGCCGCGCCCCTGCGCGGTCCGCAGCACCGCCGTGTCGCTGTCGTTCGAGTTGGTCACCACGATGTAGTAGGAGTACCGGCGTAGCCCATCGGCCAAGTACAGCTGTCGGTCGTCCTTGTCGAGGATCGGCGTGCGCTTGATGACGAACCGATACGCCTTCTTCCAGCTCGCAGGTCGAAACGTGATCGAGGCCACCTGCGGCTTGCCCTTGAACCAAGTGTCGGGCTTGCGCTCGACGGTGATCTTGCGCTTGTGGTTCTCCTGCCGCTTGCGCTTCTTGCCGCTACGGCCCCCTTTCTTCGGATGCTGCGGCTCGAATGACTCCCAGGCATCCTCGGCGATCGCATGCACCGCCTTCAGCAGGTTCTTGCGCTGCTCGGCCACGATGAAGAACTCCACTTCCCGCTCCGCGCAGATCTTGACGATCTCCTGGTCGTAGAACCCGGAGTCGGCGCGCAGGCGCACCTGCCGAAAGTGCTCGCTGACCCGTTCGATCGTGGCCGGCAGCGCCTCGGTGGTGCCCGCGCTCGTGTAGGTGTTGCCTTCCCGCAGATCCTGGTACAGCACGTCGCCGGTCTCGGCCAACGTCGCGTACAACACGTTGTAGCACCACGTCCTGTCATAGGCGAAGTCCGCCCCTTCCTTCTGCTCGCCATAGACCTCGTGGTTCGAAGAGTCCCAGTCCAGCGTCGCCACCTTGCGTCGCTTGCGGGGCAGCAACGCGAACGCACGCTGCTGGATACCCTCGATGACCTCCCGCAGCGTGCTCAGGGGCCGCTGCTCCCGGTCCGCTTTCTTGGGCTTGAAGCGCGCCAGAAAGTCGCCGACGGTCGTCGCATGCGGTGCCTGCTCGGTGCCCAGCACGCGTAGCAGCGCCGGATCGTCGCCCAGGCGGTTGACGTCGTTGAGCGTCTCGCCGCCGCTCAGCAGGTGGTAGACCAGCGTGAGGATGTGATCCGACTCCGCGTACGGCTTGTGGCGTCTCAGCAGCCGCAGGCCGGCGTTGATCGCCTGCGCGATCCCGAGTCGCTCGATGAGCTGGCGAATGATCACCAGCCCCGCGCCGTTCAGCAGCGGAGCGCCGCGATGTTCCTGGACGACGAGGCGCGGATTGGCGAAGTGGCCTTGACGCCCAGCGCCGTTATGGTAGCCTTGTTGCTGCATCTGATTGCATCCTCCTTCGGGCTGTCGTGGGGTTGTTTACTTGCTTCCCATTACAGCACTTAGGAGGATTTCTTTCAACCCATCAGGCTCTATCGCTTATTCTCGGTTCAGCAGAAGATCTCAGGCACGTTCCGCAGCGCTGAAGGTGCAGCCGCCTTCTGCCGGACCAGAGCCTATATCTCCACGATCCGCAAGAACGGCGGCAACGTGCTCGACGCCCTCAGGTCCGTCTTCGAAGGCCGCCCCATGATCCCTCCCTGCCTCAGACCGTCCGCCACGGCTGAATAGTTACACCGAAACACCCTTTTCTTCAACCCTCCAAAACCCTCAATCCACGCCTGCTCAACAATTTGTGAGCTTACGGACAGGAACTACTTCAGCATCAACCTGGACATCGTCTGGCAAACGGTCCAGAAGGACCTGCCGCCGCTCATCGAGACGCTTGAGAGAGTGGTCCCGGAGAAATGAGTCATACGGAGGCGCGGGCCGGGTATGCTGTACTTCAGCGGACGCGGTCTGAGGATCGCTCCCGCCGGAGGTAAGCGATGGCTGATGCACCGGCGAGAATCAAGCGCGGACCGCTGTCCGGCAAGCGTGTCGGGCTGCTGGCGGGCCCGGAGTTCAGCGACTTCCAGGCCTACTACCTCAACCTCTATCTCAGCGAGCTGGGGGCGCGGGTCCGCAACCTGGTGATCGGCTGGCCGGAAGTGGGCTGGAAGATGACCCGCCCTGCGACGTCGGAAACCGTGCAGGGCACCTTCGGACTGCGCCTCGACCCGATTCCGACGATGGCCCACGGCGACCGCTACACCTCGCTCGTGTTCCGCGACCAGTCGGAACTCACGGCCGAGGCGGTCGGGGAGCTGGATGCGCTGATCGTTCTGGGCGGGCACTCGGCCGACGTGCTGCGCGTCGATCCCGCCGTGACCGGGTTCGTGGCCGATGCCTGGGAGCGGGGCGTGCTGGTCGGCGCCCTGGAGTGCGGCCAGATGGTGCTGATGAGCGCCGGCATCATCGACGGCCAGCGGGTCACCGGCTACCGTGTCGTGCGCCCGTTCCTGTCCCGCCTCGGCACCTTCGTGGATGAGCCGGTGGTGGTGGACGGCAACCTGATCACCGGCCGCGACAGCGACGCCACCCCACGCTTCGTGCGTGCCCTGGCACACTGCTTCCAGCCGGACTGGGAGGATCCGGCCGCCGGTCTGCTCGCGGGCAAGCGCATCCTCATCGTCGCGGGCCAGGACTTCGAGGACGTCGAGCTGTGCGTGCCGGCGATGGAGTTCGGCCAGCGCGGCGCTCGGGTGATCCTGGGCACCTTCCCGGCGCCGGTGGTGTCGCGCCCGCCGATGCTGGGCGTGCCCGCGGTCATGGGCAACTTCGGCATGTCGGTGCCGTTCCAGGAGCTGGACGACACCCGCTATCCCGTGGTGCCACTCGCCGATCTGGGACCGGACGACTTCGACGCGGTGATGATTCCCGGCGCCTTCTGCCCCTGGAACTGCCTGGACGATGGCTCGCCGGTGGAGCTGTGCCGGCGCGCCGCCGCGGCCGGAAAGGTGGTGGCGGCCATCTGCCACGGCCCGCTGGTGCTGGCCGCGGCCGACCTGGTGGACGGCCGCCGCATCGCCGGCTTCACCGCGTGCCGCGACGACGTGATCACCATGGGCGCGCACTACGACTTCGGCTGGCCGGCGATGACCGACGGCAACATCGTCACCGGCCGCGTTCCCGACGACGTCCCGGAGTTCGTCGACGCCATCACCGACGCCCTGTGCGGCACCCGCCTCCTGGAAGCCGCCACCGTCGCGCCGGCGTCGGTGGCGCGTTAGAGGTTCTCGATCGCTACCGGTTCGATCGCGTCGGCCGGGGTGAAGCCGAGGATGCGGGAGTAGAAGAAGAGCTCGGCTTCGAGGGCGCGCTTCGCGTTCTCGGCCTTGCGGAAGCCGTGCTGTTCGCCGGCGAACGGCAGGTAGGCGACGGGCAGGCACTTCCGGCGCATGGCGTCGAGCATCTTCTCGGCCTGGTTCGGAGGCACGACCCGATCCTCCAGGCCCTGCAGCATGATGATCGGACAGGAGAGACGATCGGTGTGGTGGATCGGTGAGCGCTCCCGGTCGCGGCGCTCCGGATACGGACCGACCAGGGAGCCCAGGTAGCGCGACTCGAACTTGTGGGTCTCCTGGACAAACGCTTCGAGGTCGCTCAGCCCGTAGTAGCTGGCGCCGGCGCGGAACACGTCGCGGAAGGTCAGCGCGGCCAGCGTGGTGTAGCCGCCTGCGCTGCCGCCGGTGATCAGCAGCCGGTCGCCGTCCACCTCGTCGGCGCGCACCAAGTGCAGGGCGGCGTTGACGCAGTCGTCCACGTCCACGATCCCCCAATTCCCGTTGAGCCGGCGCCGGTAGGCCGTGCCGTAGCCGGTGCTGCCGCCGTAGTTCACGTCCACCACCGCGATGCCGCGGCTGGTCCAGAACTGGGTGCCGAGGCTCAACGCGGTGGAGGCCGCACTGGTCGGCCCGCCATGGCTCATCACCAGCAGCGGCGGCCGTTCCTCCGGCGTGCCTGCGAAGTCACGGTTGCGCGGCGGGTAGTACAGGGCGTGCGCGGTGTTGCCGTCCGTGGTCTCGAATGCGAGGGGTCGCGGGGCGGAGAGGTACCCCTCGTCCATCGTGACCTTCTGCGACTCCTGTAACCGGGTGATCCGGCCGCTGGCGAGATCCAGCGACACCAGGGAGCTGGGGAGGCTCGCCGAGGCAGCGACCATCACCACCCGGCCGCGGGCAGCCTTGATGTCGCCGCGCGCCGGCTCGGTGAATGGGGTCTCGACCGGGGTCAGCCGCCTGCTCCGCGTATCCAGCGCCGCCACGTGCCAGCGGCCTTCCTGCACATACCGGCAGACGATGCGGCCGGCGGACTCGAAGGCGTAGGTGCGGGTGCCGAGTTGCCATGCCGGCGCCCCGAACTCGGCCTCCATCGGCGCCAGCGCCTCACACTGCCCGTCCCGCCAGCGGTACAGGTTCCACCAGTCGCTCCGGTCCGAGACGAAGTGGAGCACGCCGTCGGGGGACCACTCCGGCTGGAACACCGACTCGCCGCGGCCGCCGGCGATCTTCCGCGGCGCGGCGACCGAGCCGCCGGCACGCAGGTCGGCCACCCACAGTTCGCTCTCGTCCCACGGCATGTGCGGATGGTTCCACGCCAGCCACGCCAGCCGCGTGCCGTCCGGGCTCACCGCCGGGTAGCCGTAGAAGTCGCTGCCAGACACCAGCACCTCGCCGGCGCCGCCGGCCGCCAAGTCCAGCGCGACGACGGTGTTGACCGCTTCGCGGCCCGCCTCCCGGTGATCCTCGCGGACGCACACCAGGCGACCCCGCGCGCGGTCCACCATGCCGTCGCCGTAGCGCAGGTCCACGCCCTCGGGAGTGATCGCCACCGGCGCCGCGCCCGGCTCCTGCCGGTAGAGCCGCTGGTCGGCGAAGTTGGCGAACCACACCACGCCGTCAGCGACCCAGAAGCACAGCCCGCCATACTCGTGCACCCGCGTGCGCACGTTGAACGGCACCGGCGTCACGTCCCGCGCCGCGCCGTCCGGTGTGCGCCGCACGATCACGCTGCGTCCGCCCTCGGCGGGCCGCATCTCCGTCCAATACACGTCTTCGCCGTCGAGCTGGATCGACCCGAGCTGCACCGCGTCCTGGACGATCAGATCGGCGGTGATCGGCGATTTCCACGTGCCGTACGGTGCGATAGTCGGCATGTCCATGATGTTGCCGGATGTGCCGGCCACGTCACACCCGCCGCGGGATCCACTGCAGGTCGCGCAGGCACGCCACCCAGCGCTCTCGAACGGGGTTGCCCTCGGCCCTAGCGATCCAGTCGGGGTGTGCGAACGGCGCCTCGGACGGGTAGTTGAACATCCGGTGATGGTTGCTCTGAATGATGCCCGCCTCGCGGCGCCGGGCCTCCGCCAGCTCCGGCGTTCCTGGCGGAGCCCAGTAGATGCTGGAGCCGATGCGCCGGTTGGGAGCGCCGCCGAAGCTGGCGTGGAGCAGCGGCAACGCGAAGACGATCACGTCACCGGGGAGGGTCTCCACGGACACCGGCGGCAGCAGCGTCTGGTCCGGTGGCACTTCGGCGTGGCGCGGGCCCGCGAGCTCGCTCACGACCTGCATGTAGTGCTCCTGGCCCGAGGCAAGCCGTACGGGCTCGACGTCACCGACCGCGTTCCGATCCGGCTCCAGATGGGACCCCGGCACGACGCGCAGGCAGCCGGTCTCCGTCGTTAGCGGGTCGAAGTAGTAGAGGAACTTCAGTCCGGTGTTGCCGGGCAGGTCCTGGTCGCGGTGCCAGCCTGTGTCGCCAAGCCACACCAGCATGTCCGACATGAGCCCGATCAGGCTGTCATCGAACAGCTCGGTCGCGATGCCGTAGAATCGCGGGTCCTCAAGCAGGGAGGCGCTGAACGGGGTCGACGGGCGCTGGAGCGGTGCCCACCTGCCGCGGTAGCCGCCCTCCCGCCCTTGGTAGATCTCCTCGATTGCGACTTCCGCTTCGCGTGCGATGGTCTCGACCTCATCGGCGCTCAGCAGCTCGCGAAAGATCAGGAAGCCGAACTTGTGAAAGAACTCAACCTGATTGTCATTGAGTTCCGCCTGCGGCAGGAACTCAACCGTCACGGTTGAGAGAGTTGTCTCTTGATCTGCTCGTACGGGACGGTGTCCGCTTCACCCGCGAGATAGGCATCAATCCGCCGTTCGGATTCCTCGGCCCAGGCCGACTCGATCTCCCTCTCGCGCTCAGATCGGAGACTCTGGTAGAGCCGATCGATCACCTCCGCCCGCTCAAGGGGCGGCAACGCGAGCGCGTCGGCAATGACGGATTGAGACCGCTCAGACATCGAGACGAGGATACACGAGCGCAACGGCCCCCGCTACGGAGACTTGGTCGCCCCACAACCAGGGTCCAGCGCGCCGTTCATCCGTTCCACTTCGCGCTCCCAGGTGTCGGCGACCTCGACCCCATACTCCGCGCGGCCGCCGGTGGCGCGGGGGCCGGTCACGTAGGGACGGGTGCGGCGGTCGCCTTCGACCAGATCGGGGGCCGCGTAGTCGGTGTGCAGGAAGTGGAACGCCATGCCGGCCCGTTCGCGGTCGGTGGTGTTGGCCCGCGTGCAATGGGCGGTCCCGTAGCAGAAGAAGGCGACGCCGCCCGCTTCCAGCTCGATCGGCGCAGCCCGCTCCTCGGGCGGCCAGGCGCGGATGTGGTGGTCGGAGTCGAGGTCGCGGCGGTGCTCGTAGCGCTCGCGGTGGCTGCCGGGGATCAGGTGCAGGGTGCCGTTGGCGAGGGTGGCGTCGTGGATGGCGATCCACATCGCCGTGCCGCGCAGGGGGTCGGCGATCCTGAAGTAGGCGTTTGTCCTGGTGCCAGGCGGTGCCGACGCCGTGGCGGGCCGGCTTGAGGAACATCTGGTCCAGGTGCAGCAGGAACGGGTCGCCGATCAGTTGGCCCACGGCCTCCACCACCTTCGCGTCGAACGGCAGCGCCCGGACCAGGTCGCTCTTGTCGAACAGCGGGATGAGCTGGAGGTTGGCCTTGGTGGTCGAGTGGGTCGTGCCGTCCCCGTCCGTGGCCACGTTGCGCACCAGCCCCTCGCGCTTGAAGCGCTCCACCTCGGCCTGCAGCGCGGCGACTTCGTCCGCGCCGTAGAAGCCGGGCACGGTCAGGAATCCGTCGCGGCGGAAACGCTCGATCTGTTGCGCGCTGAATCTCATCGGGGGCGAGTGTAGTCGCGCGATGACAGCGCGTCTCGCGGATGCAGCCGGCGGAGGAAGCGGTCGCACGGCAGGCACAGGACGCCGTCGATGGACAACTCCTCCTCACCGAGATGGAGCAGCACGCGGTCCGCCTCCGGGTAGTCGGCGTGGAACGAGCGCAGCGAGCGCAGATCGGAACTCCGCACGGTGGCGCTGTGCTTCACCTCGATGGCCGTGAATTGAGCCGGTCCATAAAGGACGAAGTCCACCTCGGCTCCGGCCCGCGTGCGCCAGTAGAACAGGCGATCGCCACCACCGCGGTAGGCGAGCCACGCCCGCAGGTGCTGGGCCACCAGCCCTTCCAGCGCGGCTCCCGCGATCTCCTCGGGCCGATCGAGCGGTCCGGACGGACGCAGCGAGCGGAACACCCCGGAGTCGAACAGGTAGAGCTTGTCGTGGGCAACCGTGGCGCGCGCGGCGCGCTTGCGGAACACCGGCACACGAAAGCTCAGCAGGAGGTCCTCCAGAACGCCCAGGTGGCCCTCCGCGGTCTTGCGGCTCACCTTGCTGTCGCGGGCGATGTTGCTGACGTTCAGGAGCTGTGCGTGCGAGAACGAGACCGCCTCCAGGAACCGGGAGAACCCGTCCAGATCGCGCACCAGCCCCTCCATTTGCACCTCTTCGCGCACGTAGACGGCGACGTAGCTCTGCAACGTGTCGACGGGATCGTCGGCACCGAGCACCAGCGGGAGCATGCCGCGCTGCAGCGCCGCCGGCAGATCGAACGAGGCTTCCAGCTCCGCCGCCATGAAGGGATGCATGGTCCGGACCACGGCCCGGCCGGCCATGAGATCGACGCCGCTGCGCCTGAGCTTGCGCGCGCTGGATCCCGTCAGCACGAACCGCCAGCCGCGCTGCTCTTCGATGAGGGCGTGGACGGCACTGAGCAGATCCGGGACTCGCTGGACCTCGTCGATGACGATCACCTGCCCGTCAGGCTGAGCGTGCACCAGGTCGAAGAGGCGCTCGGGACGCGCCCGGTAGCGCTGCTGGGTGGCCGGATGGAGCAGATCGATGCACACGCTGTCCTGGTAGTGACGTTGGGTCCAGGCCGACTTGCCGGTGCCGCGCGGGCCGAACAGGTAGTAGCTCTGTGCGGGAGGGTCGAAAAATCTATCTACAAACGCCATTTTGAGACTCAATGTGGCGACAGCATCGCCATATTGCAACCTGCATCCGTAGTGGCCGGATAGTGTACCGTGGTCACCGGTGATCTATAGCTGGTCCTATCACCACGAGGAGGCGACCCGGCAGCGGCTGCGCCGCCTGAAGCGCGACATCACCGCGCTCTGCCTCTGGCACGTGTTCCAGATGGGGCAGATGGGCATCAGGAGCCTGGAGTCGGGGCTGTTCGACTGGACGATGATCTGGCGCTTCCTGCCGTGGCGGGCGCGGGCCGTGCCGCAGACGCCACAGGACGTCACGAATCCGATCTGGAGCGAGTTCTCGTCGCTGACAATGGGGATCGCCGCCCGCTACGCGACGCGCGAGGACGCCGCGTCCTTCGTGAAGGAGGCGATGGAGGCGCTCGAACCGTGGTATCTGGCCGAGGAAGCGGCGGAGGACCGCGCACTGGGCGGCGGCGGACACCGCGCGATGCTCGCCGCGCACCGGAAGCTGCGCTGGTTCGGCTGCTTCCGCTACACGGTCGGCAAGCCGGCTTTTCCCCCGCACTGGCGCGAGCCCCGGGATGACGTGGCCGAGATCCACATCCAGAACCACGTGCCCCCCGACTCGCCCTTCGGCGACCGCCGGCGGCTGGCGGCGTGGATGCTGGAGCTTTCCTCCGACGTCGAGGCCAGGGCCCCGCACGTCACCCGCATCGGCACCGGGTCGTGGCTGAACGCCACCCCGCACTTCCTGCAGGTGTACCCGCCCGCCTACGCCGCATCGCTGGTCCGGTACAGCGGCGAGCACAAGGCCGGGCTGGGCACCTGGGGGCAGTTCGTCGCCCGCGACCTGCGCCTCAACGAGTCGCGCGCGCACCTCCTGCGCACGGAACAGACCTTCGCCTGCCCGCAGTCATACGGAAGCTGCTCCTTCGACGAGTTCCGCCGCCACACGGAAACCGCGGCCCGTCAGGCCGGCCTTTGAGACTCGCAGTTTACGAGCTGGCCGTCGAGGAACGAGCGACCCGCCGAGAACGCAGCAGCCGTTTGACGATTCTACCCACGACAACTACGCTGAAATGACGAAACGGATGTCCCAAAGCTGACTCGACCGTAGCGAATTGGAGGAGTTTCGAGCGATGGCGTCGCCCGCGGACAAGATGAAACTTGCACGCCGGCACCTGGAACGTGTGCAGGTTGCGTGGGACGATCCGACCGACTGGGCAGATCTTTCCTTCTACGGTCTGTATGCCCTTGAGGCTGCTGTTGATGCTGCCCTCCTGTTCCGTAAGAAGGAGATACAACCAGCACACTGGCATCGCGTCGACGCAGCGAAGCAATTGTCTTCCGAACTTGGACTTGATGATGTCTCCGAACTCATTCGCGATCTCAATGAAGTGCGAAAGCGCGAAGCGTATGGAGACGTCATGGCTCCGGAGCTGGACGCGGAGGAGGTGGCGACGACGATCGAGGAATACATCGATGCAGTCGCGGACATCGTGGACCAACAATGAGCGTGATGATCTCTCAATCGCCTGAACGGCTCATTCATAGATGGCCGACGGCCCGAGCCAAGGAGTGGGTCTCCTCGTTCCTTGCAGAAGCGCGTCAGGATCGGAACACAATCGCCGTGGTAGCCATTGGCTCTGCGGTACGATCGAGGGTGCCATCCGACGATCTTGACCTGTTCGTCCTGTGCCGCGACAGAACCCTTCTGAAAGCCCGAGCTCCCATCGAGATTGATGTGCGTACTACGAACGTCGATAGCGTCGAACAGGATATTCGAGCTGGACGCGACTTGGCGATCTGGGCCGTACGCTATGGGCATTCCCTGCTGGACCGAGATGGAACCTGGCGACGCATCGTGGATCGCTGGATGGATGAACTGCCTCTCCCTGACCCATCGATCTCCATGGGGCGCGCCCGGAAGGCACAAGAACGAATTCAGGACTTACGTGACATAGGCGACGAAGATGCAGCCCGCGAGCTTACCATCTCGTATCTGACACACCGTTCGTGGGCGTGCCTGGCGCAAGCGGGAGTGCACCCACAGTCGCGTCCCGAGCTGCCGCGACAGCTTCGGCGAGTTGGCGAAGCTGATCTTGCCGCCACGCTCGAGCAAGCTCTGTCGGAACGGAACGTCCGTTCGTGACGGAACCCGAGCTCCTCAAGCGCATCACCGTGCGGACTGACGTCTTTGGCGGAAAGCCCATCATTCGCGACATGCGAGTCGCCGTGGAGCACGTCCTTGGGATGCTCGCAGCGGGAGACACCGAACAGACAATTCTTGAGGAGTACCCGATTCTGAAACCGGAAGACATCCGAGCATGCCTCTTCTTTGCCCACCGTTCGATCGCGGGTGAGCAGGTCTGCGACCGGATCCCGCTCCGCCACGGCTCCCGATAGCGACGACGGCGCCGCTCAGCCGACCGGAGGCAACTCCGTCAGCGCCTCGGTGATGCGCTCCTGGGGGTACTCGTAGTTGACGAGCTGGCCGTCGAGGAACGAGCGGTACGCCTGCATGTCGAAGTGGCCGTGGCCGCACAGGTTGAAGGCGATCACCTTGGACTCGCCTGCCTCCTTGCAGCGCAGCGCTTCGTCGATGGCGACGCGCACGGCGTGCGCGGGCTCCGGCGCCGGCACGATCCCCTCGGTGCGCGCGAACAGTTGGGCCGCCTCGAACACCGGCACCTGCGGCACGGCCTGCGCCTCGATCACGCCCAGGTCGTGCAGGTGGCAGATCAGCGGCGCCATGCCGTGATAGCGCAGGCCGCCGGCGTGAATGGGCGCCGGCACGAACGAGTGGCCGAGGGTGTACATCTTGATCAGCGGCGTGGTCGCCGCGGAGTCCCCGAAGTCGTAGCGGTACTGGCCGCCGGTCAAGCTTGGCGCGGCCGTGGGCTCGACCGCCACGAAGCGCGTGGCGCGCTGGCCACTCAGCTTGTCCGGCACGAACGGGAAGATGAATCCCCCGAACGAGGAGCCGCCGCCCGTGCAGCCCACCATGACGTCCGGGTAGACGCCGGCGCGCTCGAACTGCGCCTGCGCCTCGCGGCCGATCACGGTCTGGTGCATGAGCACGTAGTTGAGCACCGACCCCAGGCAGTACTTCTTGCTGCCGCCGCTGGTGGCCGCGGCCTCCACCGCCTCCGAGATGGCGATGCCGAGGGAGCCGGGCGAATCGGGCTGCGACTCCAGCACCTGCCGGCCGGCGTTGGTCGCGCTCGATGGACTGGCGGTGACGCTGGCTCCGTACGCCTCCATCATCGAGCGGCGGTACGGCTTGCCGTCGTAGGAGACGCGCACCATGTACACCTCGCAGTCGACGCCCAGGAAGGCGCCGGCCATGGCCAGCGCGCTGCCCCACTGTCCGGCGCCAGTCTCGGTGGTGAGTTGCGTGACCCCCTCCTCCCGGTTGTAGAAGGCCTGCGCGACCGCGGTGTTGGGCTTGTGCGAGCCCACGGGCGAGACGCCCTCGTACTTGTAGTAGAGCTGCGCCGGGGTATCGAGCTCCTGCTCCAGGCGCCGCGCCCGAAACAGCGAGGTCGGACGCCACAGGCCGTAGATCTCGCGCACCGGCTCCGGGATCGGGATCTCCCGCTCCTGGCTGACCTCCTGCTTGATCAGCTCCATCGCGAACAGCGGCGCCAGGTCGTCGGGACCGATCGGGTCCATGCGGCCCGGATGGATCACCGGCGGCAGCGGTTCCGGCAGGTCGGCCTGGACGTTGTACCAGGAGGTCGGAATCTCCGACTGCGGCAGATCGAAGCGAATCGTGTCCATGTCTGCTCCTTCAATGTCTATACGTGCCTTGTTCTGAAGCGAGAATCAGGCCATCACCCTGGAGCGGGCCATGGTACCGTAGCGACCGAACACAGGAGAGGCAACGAATTGCTCGCGGTCGAGCCACTCACGGAAGCGGCGGCATGATCAGGTCTGTCCGCATTCGCGGCTTCAAGCGATTCCGGGAGGTCGAGTTCAGCCTGCCGGGACACGTCGTGCTCGCCGGGCCGAACAACACGGGCAAGACCACACTGTTGCAGGCGATCGCGTCCTGGGCGCTGGCCCTGCGCCGCTGGCGCGAGCTCGACGATTGCCGGCGTCGCAACGGGTATCGGCGCGCGCCGATCACGAGGCAGGCGTTTGCCGCTGTGCCGCTGCGCAATTTCGACCTCCTGTGGACGGACCGCCGCTATCGGGGTCAGATCGAGATCGAGCTGCGCCACGACGCGGGGTGGGCGGTGACGATGGAGCTCATCGCCGACAGCACCGAGCAGATCTACGTCCGCCCTGGAAGGGACGCGTCGCCGCCCACGTTACGGGACATCGACCTGCCCGTGGTGTTCGTACCACCGATGACCGGAGTCGGCACGGATGAACCGGTGCTGCAGGCGCCAAAGGTCGAACAGCTTCTCGGACTCGGCCGTCCGGGAGAAGTACTGCGGAACCTGCTTGCGGACGCGAACCACGACCAAGCGGCGTGGGAAACGCTGCGGACCGCGATCGTCAACCTGTTCGGCTATCGGCTGCTTCCTCCGGATACCACAGGCGCGCACATCCTCGCCGAGTACTCGATGACCGAGAAGGAGGCGCCGCTCGACGTGGCAAGCGCGGGCAGCGGTTTCCAGCAGGTCCTGATGCTGCTGACGCTGCTCAACACGCGGCCCGGCGCCGTGGTGTTGCTCGACGAACCGGACGCCCACCTGCACATGATCCTGCAGGATGCCATCTACCATGAGCTACGGAGCGCCGCTGCGCGCCACGGCTCGCAGATCATCGCCGCCACCCACTCCGAAGTCGTCATCAACGCCGTCGAGCCGCGCGAGCTCCTGGTCACGCTGAGCCGGCCGCGGGCGATCGCCGACAACGCTGAGCGCAGCCGACTCATCACCGCGCTGCGCGTCCTCGACAACGCCGACGTGATGCAGGCGCTCGACGTGCGCGGGGTGATTTACGTCGAGGACTATACCGACATCAACATCCTGCGCGCATGGGCCGAGACACTCGAACATCGAGCGCTGGGCCTGCTGACGACGGAGTTGATGTGGAAACCCATCGAGTTTCAGGTACGCGAAGGGCAGCCCGGCAGAGGGATCACCGCGCGCGACCACTTCGCCGGCATGCAGCTTGTGCGAGAAGGGTTGCCCGGACTCGAGCTGCGCGACGGCGACGCGCGGCCGATCATCCCGGACTCCGAGGTCACGGGTGCCGGCCTGCAGCGAGTCCGCTGGCGGCGCTACGAGATCGAGAGCTACCTGCTCCATCCGGACGCTCTTGCCCGCTTCGTGGCAGCGAACTCCGGCGCGGCGACCACGAAGGCGCAAGTAGATGACCTGCTCGCGTATTGGCGCGACCAGTTCCCCCCGGCGGTAACGCGCGACCCACTTGGCACTCACCAGTATCTCAACGTCACCAAAGCGCGCACGGAGCTTCTCGAACCGCTGTTGGAAGCGGCCGGCATTCACGGACTGCCATACACCCGATACCACGAGATAGCGGCCTCGATGCTGCCGGAAGAGATCCACCCGGAGGTCGTGCAGAAGCTC
The DNA here is from genome assembly GCA_965208175.1 of Spirochaetia bacterium. Taxonomy (GTDB): domain Bacteria; phylum Spirochaetota; class Spirochaetia; order SZUA-6; family Bin103; genus CATQHW01. The sequence continues at coordinate 2,625,722 of CBDBOG010000004.1, forward strand.
GACCAGATCTGTCGCGCATTCGGGGTCCAACCTGAGCGCGAGCCGCCGCAAGACCGCTGACGAATTGTCAACGGCAAGGGGTTCAGGCTACGGCAGGAGGGTGGATCCCATCAGGTAGCGGTCGCACTCGCGGGCGGCGCCGCGGCCTTCCATGATCGCCCACACGACCAGGCTGGCGCCGCGGCGCATGTCGCCGGCGGCGAACACACCTTCGACGTTGGTGGTGAAGCGGCCGTACTCGGCGGCGGCGTTGGAGCGCTCGTCGCGGTCGATGCGGAGCTCGTCCAGCAAGGGGCTCTCCGGCCCCAGGAAGCCCATGGACAGCAGCACCAGACCGCCGGGAATGGCCCGCTCGCTGCCGGGGACCGGCGTCGGCTTGCCCTGGCTCCACTCCACGTCCACCAGGCGGACCTCCTGCACGCGGCCGTCGGCGTCACCGGTGAAGCGCTGCGCCGTGACGCTGTAGCGGCGCGGCTCGGTGCCGAAGGTCGCGGCCGCCTCCTCCTGCCCGTAGTCGGGCGTCGAGGTGCGGCCGAACTCCGGCCACGGCAACTCCGGCGGGAACTCGGGCACGATCTCGATCTGCGTCATGGAGGTGCAGCCCTGGCGCATGGCCGTGCCCACGCAGTCGGTGCCCGTGTCGCCGCCGCCGATCACCAGCACGTCCTTGCCGGCGGCGTCGATGCGCGGCCGCCCCTGCTCGCCGTCCAGCAGCCACTTCGTGTTGACCGTCAGGTACTCCATAGCCTGGTGGACGCCGTCGAGCTCGCGGCCCGGGATCGGCAGGTCGCGCGGATTGGTGGCGCCGCAGCAGAGCACGACCGCGTCGCTCTGCGTCCGCAGCTCGGCCCCGGACAGGTTCCGGCCGACCTCGACGCCGGTGCGGAACTCCACCCCTTCCTCACGCATGAGCTGCACGCGCCGGTCCACCAGGTGCTTCTCCAGCTTCATGTTGGGAATGCCGTACATCAGCAGGCCGCCGATGCGGTCGGCGCGCTCGTAGACAGTCACCCGGTGGCCGGCCTTGTTGAGCTGGTCCGCGCAGGCGAGCCCGGCGGGGCCCGATCCGACCACCGCCACGCGCTTGCCGGTACGGACCGCCGGCGGCTGGGGGCGCACCCACCCCTCCTCGAAGCCGCGCTCGATGATCGACCACTCGGTGTTCTTGATGGTGACGGCCGGCTCGATGATCGCCAGCACGCAGGCCGATTCGCACGGAGCCGGGCACACCTTGCCGGTGAACTCCGGGAAGTTGTTGGTCTTGTGCAGCCGGTGCAGGGCGTCGTGCCACAGCCCGCGGTAGACCAGGTCGTTCCACTCCGGGATCAGGTTGGTCAGCGGGCAACCCACCGTCTGCCGGGTGTCGGCGCGGCCGGCGCCGGTGTGGCAGAACGGGGTCCCGCAGTCCATGCAGCGCGACGCTTGCGAGCGGAGCTGCTCCTCCGGGGCGTGGCCGTGGAAGTCCAGCCAGTCGCCGATGCGCTCCGCGGGGGCGCGGTCCGGCGGCAGGTGACGCTCTACTTCCTTGAACCCTGTCGGTTTTCCCATGGTTTCGTGCGACCGCGGCAGGCGCGGTCAGTTCCCCGAGATGCGGGCCGCCACGTCGTGGGCGTTCTCTTCGAAGGCGGCCATGACCGCCGCTTCGCCGGTCAGGCCTTCCTGCTGCACCCGTGCCACCGCCTCGTGCATGCGCCGATAGTCGCGAGGATAGATCTTGACGAAGCGGGGAATCATCTCCGCCCAGCCGTCCAGGATCTGCGCGGCGCGCGGACTGCCGGTGTAACGCAGGTGGCGCTCCACCATCCCGCGCAACTCCTCGACATCCGCCTCTGCCTCCAGCGCCAGCACGTCGGCCATCTCCGTGTTGCAGTTCAGGCGGAATTCGCCGTCGATGTCCAGCACGTAGGCGATGCCGCCGCTCATGCCGGCGGCGAAGTTGCGCCCGGTGGCGCCGAGCACGGCGACCCGGCCGCCGGTCATGTACTCGCAGCCGTGGTCTCCCACGCCCTCCACCACCGCGGACGCGCCGCTGTTGCGGACGCAGAAGCGCTCGCCGGCGACGCCGGACACATACGCCTCGCCGCTGGTGGCGCCGTAGAAGGCGACGTTGCCGACGATGATGTTCTCTTCCGGTGCGAACGTGCTGCCCGGCGGCGGCTTGACGATGATCTTGCCCCCGGACAGCCCCTTGCCGATGTAGTCGTTGGATTCGCCGGCAAGGACCAGCGTCATCCCGCGCGGGATGAAGGCGCCGAAGCTCTGGCCGGCCGAGCCGTTGAACGCCAGGGTGACCGTGTCTTCCGGCAGCCCCTCCGCGCCGTGGCGGCGGGTGATCTCGCTGCCGATGATGGTCCCGACCACGCGGTCGGAGTTGGTGATCGGCAGCGACTCGGTCACCTGCTCGCCCCGGTCCAGCCCGGGCAGCACCAGGTCACGCAGCGTCGTGTTGTCCAGCGCCTTCTCCAGGCCGTGGTCCTGCTCGATCCGGCAGTAGGTGCCGACCGAGTCGTCCACCTCCGGCCGGTGCAGCAGCGGGGTGAGGTCAATGCCCTGGGCCTTCCAGTGGCCGATGGCGCGGCGCGGCTCCAGGCAGTCCACGCGGCCCACCATCTCGTTGAAGGTGCGGAAGCCGAGCGACGCCATCAGCTCGCGCGCCTCCTCGGCGACGAAGTGCATGAAGTTGACCACGTGAGCGGGGTCGCCCGTGAACTTCTCGCGCAGGTCGGGGTCCTGGGTGGCGACCCCGACCGGGCAGGTGTTCAGGTGGCAGACGCGCATCATGATGCAGCCCATGACGATGATCGGCGCGGTGGCGAAGCCGAACTCCTCGGCCCCGAGCAGCGCCGCAATCACGACGTCGCGCCCGGTCTTGAGCTGGCCGTCGGCCTCCACGACGATGCGGCTGCGCAGATCGTTCAGCAGCAGGGTCTGATGCGTCTCGGCGATGCCGAGCTCCCACGGCAGCCCCGCGTGCTTGATGCTGGTCACGGGCGAGGCGCCGGTGCCGCCCTCCCCGCCGGAGATGAGCACCACGTCGGCGTGCGCCTTGGCCACGCCGGCGGCCACGGTGCCGACGCCGACCTCGGAGACCAGCTTCACGTTGATGCGCGCGTCGCTGTTGGCGTTCTTGAGGTCGTGGATGAGCTCGGCCAGGTCCTCGATCGAGTAGATATCGTGGTGCGGCGGCGGCGAGATCAGCCCCACGCCCGGGGTGGAGTGGCGGACCTCGGCGATCCACGGGTACACCTTGTATCCTGGGAGTTGCCCGCCCTCGCCCGGCTTGGCGCCCTGCGCCATCTTGATCTGCAGCTCCTTGGAGTTGACCAGGTATTCGCTGGTCACTCCGAAGCGGGCCGAGGCCACCTGCTTGATGGCGCTGCTGCGGGAGTCGCCGTTGGCGTCGGGCACGTAGCGCGCCGGGTCCTCGCCCCCCTCGCCGGTGTTGCTCTTGCCGCCGATCCGGTTCATGGCGATCGCCAGGGTCTCGTGCGCCTCCTTGCTGATCGACCCGTAGGACATGGCGCCGGTCTTGAAGCGCTTGACGATCTGGGCGGCGGGCTCCACCTCGTCCAGCGGCACGGCCGCTCCCGGCGGTTCGAACGACAGCAGGCCGCGCAGGGTCGCCAGCTTCTCCTGCTGGGCGTCCACCTGCGCGCTGTACTCCTTGAAGACGCCGTAGTCCGCGGTCTGGCAGGCGCGCTGCAGTTTGTGGATGGTCTGTGGATTGTTGAGGTGGTACTCGCCGTCGTCCCGCCACTGGATGTCGCCGCCCACCTCCAGGGCGCCGTTGCCGCCGTTCCGTTCGGCGTAGCCGCGCAGGTGGCGGGCCGCGGACTCGGCCGCGATCTCCTCCAGGCTCACGCCGGACAGGCGCGCCGCCGTGCCGGTGAAGTAGCGGTCCACCACGTCGCGGCAGATGCCCACCGACTCGAACACCTGCGCTCCCTGGTAGCCCTGGATGGTCGAGATCCCCATCTTGGAGATGACCTTGACGATGCCCTTCAGGAGCGCCTTGCGGTAGTTGTAGCGGGCGCTGCGGTGGAACTCCTCGTCGTGGACGCCCGCGCCGTTGCCGTTGCCGGATGGCGCGTGTCCGCCGCCTGCGCCATTGCCGGTGCCGTGCCCGTTGGCGCCGTCCTCCTCCGGATCGATGAACAGCCCCTCGTCGATGCCGGCATCAATGCTCTCGTAGGCCATGTAGGGACAGATGGCGCTGGCGCCGTAGCCGAGCAGCACGGCCATGTGATGCACCTCGCGCGGCTCGCCCGATTCGACCACGAGCCCCACCAGGGTGCGGGTGCCGGCGCGGATCAGGTGGTGGTGGACGGCCGAGGTGGCGAGCAGGGCCGGGATCGGCGCGTGCTTCGCGTCCACGCCCCGGTCGGAGAGGATGATCATCGTCGCTCCCGCGGCGACGGCGGCGTCGGCCTGCCGGAACATGCTTTCGAGCGCTTCTGAGAGCGCACTGCCGCCGCCTTCGGGCGAGAACAGAATCGGAACGGTGACGGAGCGGTGTCCGTTGGCGCCGTCCAGCGCCCGCAGCCGCTCCAGGTCCTCCATGGCCAGCACGGGGCTGTGCAGGCGGATCTGCCCGCAGCTCTCCGGCCGCGCCTCCAGGAGGTTCCCCTCCGGTCCCGTGGTGGTGACTGTGTCGGTGATCAGCTCCTCGCGGATGGCGTCGATCGGGGGATTGGTGACCTGCGCGAAGAGCTGCTTGAAGTAGTTGTAGAGCAGCTTGGGCGCGTCGGAGAGGGCCGCCGGCGGCGCGTCGTTGCCCATCGAGCCGATCGGCTCGTTGGCGGTGCGCGCCATCGGCGCCAGGATCATGCGCAGCTCCTCGAACGTGTACCCGAAGGCGCGCTGCCTGTTCAGCAAATCGGCGCCGGCCACGCGCGGCGGCTCCTGCCCGGACGGCAGGTCGTTGAGGTCCACCAGGTGCTCGCGCAGCCACAGCGCGTAGTCCTCGGCGCCTGCGATCTCGGCCTTCAACTCCGCGTCGTCGATGATGCGGCCCTGCTCGGTGTCGACCAGCAGCATGCGGCCCGGCCGCAGGCGGTCCTTGAGCACGATCTCGTCGGGCGGCAGGTCGAGCACGCCGACCTCGGAGGCCAGCACGACCAAGCCGCCCTTCGTTACGCAGTAGCGGGACGGGCGCAGCCCGTTGCGGTCGAGCACCGCGCCGACCTGCCGGCCGTCGGTGAACGCGATCGACGCCGGTCCGTCCCAGGTCTCCATCAGACAGGAGTGGTACTCGTAGAACGCCCGCTTCTCGGCGCTCATGCTCTCGTGGTTCGCCCACGGCTCCGGGATGAGCATCATGAAGGCGTGCGCCAGCGAACGTCCGCTCAGCACCATCAACTCGAAGGTGCTGTCCAGCTTGGCGGTGTCGCTGCCCGACGGTTCGATCACCGGCAGCGTGGCGGCAAGGTCGTCCCCGAACAGCTCCGAGCGCAGCAACGGCTCGCGCGCGCGCATCCAGTTCTCGTTGCCCTGCAGGGTGTTGATCTCGCCGTTGTGCATGAGGTAGCGATACGGATGCGCCCGGTCCCAGCTCGGGAACGTGTTGGTGGAGAACCGCGAGTGCACCAGCGCGATCGCCGTCTCGATCGCCGGATGGTCGAGCTCCGGGTAGAACGGGCGGAGCTGCAGCGCGGTCAGCATGCCCTTGAAGACGATGGTGCGGTGGGAAAGACTGGCGATGTAGAAGCGACCGGCGGCCTGCGGGACGCGCTCCCGCACCCGGTTCTCGACCAGCTTGCGGATCACGTACAGGAGCCGCTCGAAGGCGTCGTCATCGTCCATGCCGTGGCCGCGGGCGATGAACACCTGACTGACGTGCGGCTGCTGCTCCCGCGCCGCGCGGCCCAGGCGCGACCCGTCGGTCGCCACGTCGCGCCAGCCCAGCAGCGACTGCCCCTTCTCGGCGACCACCTCCGCGACGATGCGGTGAATCCGCAGCCGCAGGTCGTCGTCGGTGGGCAGGAAGCACATGCCGACGCCGTACTCCCCGGCGCCGGGAAGCTCCACCCCCGACTCGCGCGCCAGGATCGTGAGCGCCGCGTGCGGGACCTGGATCAGCACGCCGGCGCCGTCGCCGGTGTTCGGGTCGCAGCCCAGGGCGCCACGGTGGTTGAGGTTGGTCAGCACCTCCAGGGCATTGTCGAGCAGCCGGCGCGATCGGCGGCCGTGCACGTCGACGACGAAACCGACCCCGCAGGCGTCGTGCTCATACGCCGGGTCGTACAAACCCTGAGAGGGCGGGACGCTGGAGAAACTCATGATTCGATTTCGACCGACTGTACTACAACCTTTTTCCGGAGCGCGTTATGGCAGGACGGCAGACGCTCCGCGGGTAAGCCCTACCATGGTGCATGATAATGCATAACGGCGGCCTACGGGAAACCCCCGTCAACAGAGCCGGCCGATCAACCCGCGATTCGGAGGTCCATGTCCCATGCCAGCGTCCAGCCCTGATCTCGCCTACACTCCCGCGCACGTCCTGCGCGGCCTGATCGGCACGCGCCGATTGTCGCCGGTCGAGCTGATGCAGTTCACGCTCGACCGAATCGAGCGGCTCGACGGGTCGCTCGGCGGGTTCGTCACGGTCATGGCCGACCAAGCCATGGACGAGGCCCGCGCCGCCGAGCAGGCGGTCATGGACGGCCGCGAGCTGGGCCCCCTGCACGGCATACCGGTGCCCATCAAGGATCTGGAAGCGGTCGAGGGTTTCCGGCTCTCGCAAGGGTCGCTCGTCGACGACGGGATCGCAACATCGAGCGCGATGTGCACCGACCGCGTGCGCGCGGCCGGCGGCATCATCGTCGGCAAGACCAACACCCCCGAGCACGGCCACAACGGCACCACCGAGAACCGGGTGACCGGGCCGGCGCGCAACCCGTGGGACCCGGCGCGCACGCCCGGAGGCTCCAGCGGCGGCGCGGCGGTCTCGGTGGCCGCCGGCATCACCGCGATCGCCCAAGGCTCGGACGGCGGCGGCTCGATCCGCATCCCCGGCTCGCTGTCCGGGATCTACGGCATCAAGGCGACGCAGGGGCGCGTGCCGCGCAAGCACGTGGACGAGCACTCCTACAGCGTCTTCAACAACTCCTCGGTCGGGCCGATGACCTGGGACGTCCGCGACGCGGCGATCTTCCTGAACGCGCTGGCCGGGCCGGCTGACGACGCCGAGTTCGGGACGCTTCCGGAGGAGCCGCCGGACTTCACGGAGGCATTGCCGCGCGGAGTGGCCGGACTGCGCATCGGGCTCGACACCAGCGGCCTGGGCGGCGCCGGCTGCGATCCCGAGGTCCGGGCGGCGGTGAGCGCCGCCGCGCGCGTCTTCGAGGAGCTCGGCGCCCGCGTCGAAGAGGTCGAGTACGCCCCGGACGGGCACGAGGCGATCTTCCGCACCTTCATGGACATGTTCTGCATCCGGGCGTACGGGCGCTGGAGCCCGCAGCTCCACGACCCGGAGCGGGCCGCGCAGCTTACCGATTACTTCACGGAGGACTTGGAACAGGGCCGGCGCGCGCAGGCGCTCGACTACCTCACCTGCATGAACAAGATCGGCCGCTACAAGGCGTACGCCGCCCGGTTCTTCTCCGGACACGACCTGCTGCTGACGCCCACGACCGCCACCACGGCGTTTCCGATCGGCGAGTATCCGCAGATGGTGGGTGGCGAGCCGGTCGTGCACGGCCGTTTCGGCTTCACCCCGTTCACGTACCTGTTCAACCTGTCCGGCAACCCCGCCGCCACCGTGCCGTGTGGCTTCGACGCGGAAGGGATGCCGATCGGCCTGCAGATCGTCGGAGCCATGCAGGACGAGATGAGCGTGCTCGCCGCCTCCGCCGCATTCGAGGCCGCTCGCCCCTGGGCGGGGACCCGTCCTGCCGGCCTGGACACGCCGCGGGACGACTCCTGACCGGGATCCCCCCGGCGGCGGTTGTGATCGATCGATGAACGGTCTCCAGGAAGCTTGCACGCAGCTCCGTGGCCGATGGGGACTGGAGTTCGGCCGCGTTCGGGTGGTGGTCCATGAGCTCCGGAACGCGGTAACGCCGGATGAGCTGATCACCCGTTCCCGCCTCTCCCATCGGGCCGTCACGGAGATACTCGACCACCTGCAACCGTTTCTCTGCCACGACCTTGATCGTGTTCGCCTCACGGACGGGGCTCGGGACGCGGCCGTGGCGGCGTTCGGCCCGCCGCCTGACCGCCGCGACCCCTGGTACGAAGCGGCGCACCGGCACCCGCTGCTGCCCGAGGTGGTCGCCGACCTGACGGGACGTCCCGGCCCGAACCGGCACCTTGACCAGGTGGCCGCCACCGCGGTGACCGTGGTGAAGCGGGCACTGTTCCTGTCGCAGCGGTTCGACCTGACCGGCGCGTCGGTGCTGCTGCTGGGCGACCACGACCTGACCTCGCTCGCCCTCGCCCGCCTCGCGCCCGACGCCGACATCGCCGTGGCTGACGTGGACGAGCGAGTGCTGGAGTTCGTCGGTGACGTCCGCCGGCGGCACGGCTGGCCGATCGAGACCTTCTTCGCCGACCTGCGGCTGGAGCTTCCGCGCAGGCTCACGGCCCGGTTCGACCTGGTCTTCACCGATCCGCCGTACACCCCGGCCGGCATGAAGCTCTTTCTCCTGCGCGGCATCCAGGCTCTGAACGATCGCGCCTTCTCCCGCATCTGCGCCGCCTACGGAGTCGGCGAGCAGCAGGCAGCGCTCGCACTCAAGGTCCAGGCCGCGATCGGAGAGCTCCGCCTGGTCGTCGAAGCCGTCGAGCCCGGATTCAACGAGTACCGGCATGCGCCCGCGCTGGGAAACCGCAGCGATCTCTACGTGCTGCGTCCGACACGGCGCAGCAGCGCCGCCGCGAAGCGCTGGACCGGAACGGCGAGCATCTATACCCGCGGACACGCGGCCGAGGAGTCGTCGACGGCGGTGATTCCCGGATGCGTGATCGAACGGCTGAGCGGATTCGCCGCTTCCAGGCATGTGGTCGCCGTCGCCGCCGACCAGGCACAGTTGGCCTCGGTTCCGGCCGCCGCGCGGATGCCTCTGGCAGCCTATCTGTCCACCGCCACCCTCGAGCATTGCCGGCACGCGGTCATCGCCAGCCTGTATCCCGACCACGCGGACTACCTGGTCCGGCTCTGCCTGCGCTCCCAGGCGGAGGACCTCTCGGTCTGCGCGATGCAGAGGGCCGTGGCGGACCTGTTCGCGCACCCGAATCCCCTGCGCCGCCTCATCGAAAGCCGATTCGAGGTTGCCGACCGGCTCCAGGAGGGGAACGTGGGCACCGTCTTCCTGAAGCGCAAGCCTCCGGGTGGCGAGGATGACGCGCTCATCCACGTGCTGCACGGGATCCTCGCCCGGCCCCGGTCCCGCCTGCTCACCGCGTGGCGGGAATCGCTCATCTCGTGGTGCAGGAGACGGGGAGAGGCGCTGACCAAGAATCACGCCCGGCGGATCATCTCGGAGTCGCGCCTCGCGACGGACCATCCGCGCAACGACATCGCCGATCTGCCCGCTACCGCTCTGGCGCGCTTGATCGACGAGGTCGCCGCCTCCATCACCCGCGCGGTACCCTGAGCCCGAGCACGACGGGCGCGTGCGTCGTCAGCCGGTGTGGTAGCGTTGCCGGAGGAGGCTCCCGTGCCCACCCGCCAGCAGGCCGAGCAGTTCGAGACCGACGGCTACTTTGTCGCCGATGACGCCGTCGAGCCCGGCATGTTCGACGAGCTCGCCGCCGCGGCGCGCCGCGTCAAGCACAAGGTCCGGTCAGGACAGGTCGACGTCTATACCCACTGGGCCACCGAGCAGAACACCGAGCCTTGGGCCATCCGCGGCCTGCTGGCGCCGGAGTTCGACGAGCCGGTGTTCGCCGAATACCTGATGTCCGGTCCGGCCATGGACTACGTCCACCACTTCATCGGCACCGACCTGACCATGGGGTCGATCCTGATCTTCACCAATCCCTACCACTCCCACTACTCGATCGGCTGGCATCGAGACTGGGGCAAGCAGGAGCGCGACCTGGACTACGACGCCGAGATGGCGGTGCTGGGCAAGCCCCGCACGACTTGGCGCTGGCACCTCGCCACCGTCGACGACGAGAGCCTGCAGCTCGTGCCCGGCAGCCATTGCCGCTACCGGACGCCGCACGAACGGCGCTGCCTGCTGGAGACACGTCACGAAGACATCCCCGGCCAGCACAGCATCAGGCTCAAGGCGGGACAGGCCGTCTTCTGGTCGGGCGACACCATCCACCGTGGGCTCAACCGCAGAGACACCGAGCGGCTGACCGTATCCGCCGGCTGGAGCGTGCATGATCCGGATGCCGAGCCGCAACCGGTCGACGAGCGCCTGCGCTGGCGGCTGCGCGACGACGTCCGCGCCAACCTGCCCGAGATCCTGCTCCCCTACTACGACCGCTGGCGCGTCCTCCAGCTCGCCTGACGATTCGGAGCGTGGTCTTGCCGGCGCACTCGCGGCCTGATGAGCAGACGCATGGCGGCTGTCAGAGCTCGATCAGGGCCTGCCCTGCCCGTCCATGGGACCGGCCCAACCGGCCTGCTCCATGCCGGTCAGGTCGTCCCATGGGTAGAGCGGCCGGGTGGTCTGCGTGAACCGGAACTCCTGCAGGTACGGCGACGCGGAGCCGGGAGCGGCGCAGAACAGGATGCTGGCGGCGAACGGCTCGTAGTCGTTGCGGAAGCCCTCCGGGCTCTTGGCGAGCACGATCTTGAAGTCCCGCGGATCGGCCCCCGCCGCCTCGTAGAGGATCGGCGAGCTGCCGGGCCCGCTCTTCTCCACCAGCACCACGATGAGCTCGCCGGCGCGGATGCGCGCCATGCGCCCCATGTCGACCGGGAAGTTGTGGCCGCCGTGGCCGCTTAGCCGGTAGGCCAGCGTGCCCAGCCCCTCCACCCCGGCGCTCACCGCCAGCGGTTCCGAGTACGGGTCGCGCTTGCCGCCCACTTCGAGGTCCACCGTGGCACCGACGCCGGCCCGCGTGCAGCGGTCGACCGACTCCGGGTCCACGCAGAAGGCCAGCGCTCCGCCCTCGCCTACCGGCTCGGCCAGCAGGGCGGCCAGCAGGCGCGTGCTGTCGCCGGGCGCGCCGCTGTTGGTGGAATCGTGGAACTCCGACACCGCCACCGGCCCGCCGTCGATGGCGCGAGCGGCGGCCACCAGCCGGTCGGGGGTCACGAACCGCTCCGCCTCCGAGTAGGCGCGAGTCGCCCAGCACTCCCGCGCGACCGCCTGCGGATCCATCGGCGGCTGCGCGCCCCAGTACGCCTGGTAGAAGGTCCAGCCCAGGTGCGGGGCGTCGAGCCACGGCTGCACGGGATACAGACCGATCGACGCCACGTCCTCCGCCGCCTCGGCCGCCACGATGCGGCGCCACAGGTCGCGCTGGATGCCGCGGTCGGTGGAGCGGCCGTCGCCGTTGTGGACCATCGGAATCTTCCGGGCGCTCACCGCCGGCCGCGCGGCGGTCCCCAGGAGGCGGGCCAGCACCGCAGCGGCGCGCGCACCCGTGGTGTCCTCGTCGACGTGCGGATGGGTGTGGTAGCCGACCAGCACGTCGGCCGAGCGCACCATCAGCGGCGTGAGGTTGGCGTGCAGGTCCAGGGTCGCCACCAGCGGCGTGCCCGGGCCGACCGCCGCGCGGGTCGCCTCCAGGACGCGGCCCGACACGTCCGGGTCGTCGACCGCCGACTGCGCCCCGTGCAAGGAGAGCAGCACCCCGTCGACCGCGCCCGCGCGCAGCGGCTGCACGGTCATCGCGATCAGCTCCGCCAGCAGGCCGGCGGCCAGCGGTCCCCCCGACCAGGTGACCGCCCGGCACAGGCCGACCCACTCCACCGGACTGCCGAGGATCTTCGGCAGCTCCGTGAACCCGGACAGCTCGCCGACGTCGCCGTAGCGCTCGACGATGTCGGCGCCCGTGACCAGTCCGTAGTCCTCGAAGTGAGAGCGCTCGGTGAGGACGGGATTGAAGGAATTGGTCTCCTGGCGGACCTGCCCGATTGCGATGCGTTTCATGCTGGGCCGGAGCGTAGCGGAATCGGAGCCGAATGCGTATCGTGCTGCCTCGCGGGCGGCGTCGATGCCGCAGGAGGGTGAGAAGAGATGAAGTTCGAAGGACAGGCCGCGCTGGTGACCGGCGCCGGCTCCGGTATCGGCAAGGCCGCCGCCCTGGAGCTGGCCCGCGAGGGCGCGAGCGTGGGCGTGCTCTCCCGCACGACCAGCCAGATCGAGCAGACCGTGGCGGAGATCGAGGCGGACGGAGGACAGGCGCTCGCGCTGACCGCGGACGTCTCGCAGGCCGATCAGATGGCGGCGGCGGTCGACGCGCTGGTCGCCGCGTACGGACGGCTGGACATCGTGTTCGCGAACGCCGGCATCAACGGCGTGTGGGCGCCGGTCGAGGAGATCACTCCGGAAGAGTGGGACGCCACCATCGACATCAACCTCAAGGGCACCTTCCTCACCGTCAAGTACGCGGTGCCGCACCTCAAGCGCGCCGGCGGATCGATCGCGATCTGCTCCTCCGTGCAGGGGACGCGCATGTTCAGCGTCACCGGATCGTCGGTGTACTCCGCATCCAAGGCGGCGCAGGTCACCTTCGCCAAGAAGCTGGCGGTGGAGCTGGGGCCGGCGCGCATCCGGGTCAACGCCGTCTGCCCCGGATGGTTCGAGTCCGAGATCGGCGACAACACCTTCCCGCGCAACGTGGACGGCATCGAGATGCGGCCGGGCCGTTCCGAGTTCCCGCGCGGCTCGATCCCGTTGACCGGGGGCAAGGCCGGCGATCCCGCGCAGATCGGCAAGCTGGTGGCGTTCCTGGCCTCCGACGACGCCCGCCACATCACCGGCACCGAGGTGTGGATCGACGGCGCCGAGTCGCTGCTGATCGGCTGACCGGCGCCCCGGCCGTGGCTACGGCGCCACCGACACCAGGGCGATGCCGGCCACGATCACAACCGCCGCGCCGATGCGCACCACCGGCGCCCGCTCCCGCATCAGGACCGCGGCGGCGACCACGCCCAGGACGATGCTGAACTGGCGCAGCGCCACCACGTAGCTGGCACGCTCCGAGAGCTGGTAGGCCCACAGCACCAGCGAATAGGCCGCGAACATGCTGAAGCCGACCGCGGCGAGGCGCCAGTCGCCGAAGAACGCACGCCATGACCGCCACGACGCGGGTGCACCCGACTCCGACCTCGCGCGCCTGCGGGCACTGGCCCGCATGGCCACGACCAGCAGGGGCGCGTACAGGACGGTCGTGAGGACGAACTCCCAGAGGCCGTACTGGACCGCGTCGATCAGCCCGCCGCCGTATGCCCCGCTCAGCGCCTCGGCCGCCAGCTTGTCGAACGCGGTGTAACCCACGGTGCCGGCGGCGCCGACGACCGCCCAGCCGATCGTGGCATGCAGCATGCGGGGCCTCCGCATGCCGGCCTCGCCTGCGCGGCGCGGACTGCCGGCCCACGAAATGACCAGGCAGCCCGCCGCGACCAGGGCGAGCCCCAGCCACCCCATCACGCTCGGCGACAGGTTCCGGACCAGGTCGAACCCGCCCAGGAACAGCACCGGCAGCGCCCTCGTCACCGGGTACACGACCCCCAGGTCGCCGGCTCGGTAGCCCAGGGTCAGCCCCAGGAAGTAGACCGCCTGCGAGCAACTCGCCCCCAGCAGGAACGGCCATACGAGAGGCAGGATGCCCCGCATGAACAGCTCGGCCCAGGCAGCGATGAGGACGGCCGGGACGCTGATCGTGAACAGGATCTGCAGGAACGTCGCCCACGAGTCGCTGCGCTGCTTGGCGACCAGGTTCCAGCCGGCGTGCAGGATCGTTGAGAACAGGACGATGCCGACGGCGAGCGGAGGCACGCCGTTATCTCATCGTCGCATCAGAGGCTGCCCGGAGCTCAGCCGTAGGAGCCGTGCTTGTGCCGGCCGAGCATCCGCTGCAGCCGCGGGCCGGCTCCTTCCCATACATGCTCGGGCATGTGGTAGTCGATGAACGGGAAGAAGCGCTGCGCGACGTAGCGCTTGCTGTAGGTGGCACCGCCGAGCAGCCGGCAGCGGTCCGAGGCGTTGGGCGCGCCGCGGTGCCAGACCTGGTTGTTGAAGATGTAAGCGTCGCCCGGCTCGGCCAGGATCGACACCGGCCCGTTGCCGTCGAAGTGCGGGCGGTCCTGGACCGTCGGGCGGCGGCCGGCGTAGTGGCTCTGCGGCACCACCTGCGTCGGCCCGCACGCGACCGAGTCGATGCTGGTCAGCGGCGTGAAGAGCTGCATGACGTTGCACGGCAGCGGCACACCGGGGTCGTGCCGGGGGATCTCCGGAGGCAGCGGGAACTGCACCAGGTCGTCGAGGTGCCAGCCGCCCGGACCGTCGACGGTGGCGTCGGGATTGGGCTCCGTAAACAGCGCGTTCTGGCCCATGACGTGGCACTGGTCGTCCAGCACCGCCTCCGCCAAGCTGGCGAACGGCTCGCGCACGATCAGGTCGCGAAAGGAGCGGTCGTACTCGAACATCCGCATCAGCGACCTGGCCTTGCGATGGTTGCCGGGCTGGTCCTCCTGCATCGCGGGATCGGCGATCATGCGCTCCATGGCGTCGCGGAGCGCCGCAACCTCGTCCTGCTCCAGGATCGACGTGCCCAGAAAGCAGTGCCCGTCGCGACTCAGCGCCTCCATGATCCGCTTCGTCTCGGCCTCCGTGAACCGCTCGCCCGCGTGAATCGGCCCGGCCGACGCGCCGTTTGTGTATGCCATGGCGGGAAGTCTATACTTTTCGGCTGAGCGAACGCTGCCACCGCATGCGTCGCGAATCCCGGCAGACCACCTCACCATGAACCACGGTCTTGGCGTATGCCCTCGCGGCATGTCTCTCCTGGCGATCGGCCTGCTTGTCCTGAGCGCGGCTCTGGCCTCAGCCTCCGGGTCCGACGAGGTGGAAACGGGCGAAGTGGTCGTGCTGATCACCGACCACCGCGAGGCGATCGACGATTTCACCGCGTTGGTGATCACGGTGGACGGGGTCCGCGTGCACCGCCGCGGCGCCCGCACCGACCAGGGCTGGCTGGCGATCACGGTCGACCCGCGCGAGATCGACCTGACACGCTACAAGGACGGCGCCACCGTCGAGCTCGTACGAGAGCACGTGCCGTTGGGCCGTTACGATGCGGCGGAGGTCCTGGCGTCAGGCGCCCGCGGCACCGTCCACGGCGGCGACCAGGTCGATGTCCCCCTGGAGCTGACCCCGGTTCGGGCGGACCTGCACGTCCTGGCCGACCGGGTCACGCAGGTCACGTTCGACTTGGTGGTGCACGATCTGCGCGATCACCCCGGCAAGACATGGGGCGTCCTGCTCGAAGAGGTTCGGGTGGAGCACGCCAGCGGCAGCATGGTGCACGACGCCGCGGCCCACGACCATGGAGCTCACGATCACGAGACGGCCTTCGAGGTACCGGCCGGCACGGCGGCGCCCACGGTCGGCATCTCCGTCGACCGCGACGCGATGACCGGCTGGAACGTGGCGCTGTCGATCGAGAACTTCACCTTCGCTCCCGAGCGCGCCAGTGGCGCCCACGTCATGGGAGAGGGCCACGCCCACCTGTACGTGGACGGGGCGAAGATCGCCCGGCTGTACGGCCCGTGGTATCACATCGCCGAACTGAGCCCGGGCATGCGCACCGTCGAGGTGAAGCTCTCGACCAACGATCACTCGATCTACGCCGTAAACGGGGAGGAGGTAAGCGCCTCGGTGACGATCGCGGTGCCGGAGTAGCGCCCGGGGTGCCGGCTGCCGGTTGCGGTCAATCCACGCGGTCGCCCAGGGCCGCGTACATGGTGCGCGTGCCCGTAAAGGTCGATCGGCCGTGCGCCATGAGCATGTTGTCCAGGATGATCATCTCGCCCCGGCCGAGCGCGTAGGCGACCTGCGCCGCCGAGCAGAGCTCGAACCAGGCCGCGCAGTCCTCCGGCGGCACCTCACTGCCGTCCTCCATGACCATGGCGTCCAGGCTGTCCGGCTCCTCCCGCATGGCCGTGGCGATCCGCAGGGCGTCTCCCATCCTGCCGTCGCGCTCGGCGACCAGGCGCCGGCCCGTCGGCTGGTAGTGAAGGCCCTGGCTGCACCACATCTCGCCGTGCACGGGATGCGGCCGGAAGAAGCGCGCCGGCTCCTGCAGGAAGATCAGCGAGTCGTCGGCGGTCCAGGTCAGGTCCCAGCCCTTGCGCGCGGCGATGGCCTTCGCCTCCCTCCGGTCGCCGGTACCCAGGACCTCCTGCCAGCTCCTCTCCCTGCGGGAGACGACCCGCTCGCTCCCCTCGGTGCGCAGCGTGCGGCGCAGGCGGGCGCGCCTTCCGTGGTACTTCCGTCTGAGCTCGTCCGGCAGTTCCGCGGACAGCCGGCGCATGTCGCAGATCAGGTTCGTCTTCTGGCCGTTCGCGGGCGGCACGTGGCAGTAGAAGGAGACGTAGTCGGGCACATCGTCCAGGTAGCTCATCTCCTGGTGGATCATCACGGTCGTGTCGGGGGGCAGGTCGGTCGCCGTGTACACGCCGCGTCCGAGGTCCGTCCGCGGCGCCGTGCCGCCCACGTAGGAGTGGTGGCGGAAGCCGATCGCCGCCAGGAACCCGGCATATCCGCGCGGGCCGTCGATCCCGGCGCCGCGGAACAGCAGCGCCCCTTCCTGGTCGACGATCTCGAAGATCCTGTCCCTGATCTCCCTGCCGGCCCGCGGCCCGTTCGTGCCGCTCAGGTCCATGCGCACGCGCGGAACCGCCACGCCGTTGCTGAGCTCCTCGTACTCGTACGTCATCGGGACCTCTCCCGGTAGCGTAGAAACGACGGCCCCCGTGTCAAGGTCGGCCGCCGGCTGGCGTGGCGTCGGGCGGTTCCGTCGAATCTTCACAGGGCGGCGGGCTGACCTGACCGCGGAGCTGATCGATGCGGTCGATCAGCCGCTCCGCAAGCTCAAGCGCGCGTTCCGCATCCCTCTCGAAGTACGCCTGGTCAGGGAGGATGTCCGGCAAGCCGTTGGGGTATCGAGTCGGGATGTAAAGGCGGTCCAACTCGGCGGCCATGGGAACGATGTCCTGCAAGCGGCCGTAGTAGTCCGCGTGGAGCTCCTTCAAGTCATCGATCAACTTGCGCACCGAGTGGCCCCACGGATCACGATCGAGCGAATACCACAGGCTCTGCATCGCCTTCTCGGCGCCTTGCTGCGCATGAAAGCACGAGTGCGCATAGCGCTCGGTGGACAGCAGGACGCGCGCCGTCGTGAGGTCACCGCGCGCCGTTTCCAGCCACCGCACCGCTTCGGCGTGGTTCTTCTCCTCACTCATAAACGACGACGCCTTCCCGCAGTATCTGGCGCATGAACGGCCGGTGGGCTATGGCACGCAACTCGTCCTCGGTGTAGATCAGCATCTCGACATGCACCCCCGGCACCTCATCATGGATGGCGTTCACCTCGTCGTATCGGTCGAGGAACCGCTTCTTCGTATCCATGACGATCACCAGGTCGAGATCGCTCCTCCGGGTCTGCGTGCCACGCGCAAAGGAACCGAAGGCGATCGCTCTCCTGATCCCATGGCCGGCGCAGAACTCGGCCAGCCTCGGGCGAATTTGGTCGAGCGACGGAGGGGCCGCACGGCTGGACGGAGTTGCCGGTTCGATGATCGCCATGGTAGCGCTCGTCACCCTCACGGTACATGAAACCGCGGCGTCCGTTCGAGCCGCACGCACTGATTGACACGAAGACACACGGCAGAGAGAATCAGATGAATGGGATCAGAATCAGATACCTCAGGCGGCCTGCACCGG
Source organism: Spirochaetia bacterium (assembly GCA_965208175.1). Taxonomy (GTDB): domain Bacteria; phylum Spirochaetota; class Spirochaetia; order SZUA-6; family Bin103; genus CATQHW01. The sequence goes on from CBDBOG010000004.1 coordinate 2,643,577, forward strand.
ATTTCCGCTACCGAGGCCAGCCGTTCCTTCTCGCGATTGCTCGATGAAGTCGAACGGGGCCATCGGTTCCTGGTTCGGCGCCGCGGCGAGGACATCTGCGTCATGGCGGCTCCTGCGGCGACCGGCCGGCGTGCGTCCGAGTGCCTGCGTCTGCTCCGCGCGCGGCCGCCCGTGGTTCTGGACGGCCGCTTTGGCGACGACCTGTTGGAGATTCTTGCCGGAGAGCCGATCGAGCACCGGCACCCGTGGGACTCCTGATCGACTCGACGGTGGCCATCTACGCCGAGCGGCGCGGCCTGCCACCGCTACAGCTCATCGACGAGCTGCAGGAGCGCTACGGGGACGTGCTGCTGACGATGTCGGTGATGAGCGCGGCGGAGCTGTTCCACGGATGCCGGCGTGCGGACACACCGTCAAGGCGAGCTCGCCGCGAGGAGTTCGTCGAAGCGCTGCTCTCGGCGGTGCCGGTCGTTCCCATAACTCTCGCGGTCGCCCGCATCTTCGGAGAGGTCGACGCGAATCTGAGAGCTGCGGGTCTCCCAATCCCCACTTCGGATCTTCTCATCGCGGCGACCGCGTTGTCCCGAGACGACGATGTCGTGACCGGTGACACGCGGCACTTTGCCCGCGTTCCCGGTCTTGCCGTGCAGGTATTGCCTAGCGGACCGCGATAGCCCTTCGGCACCGAACGGGACTCGTGGCATAATCGGCTCCATGATCGAGAGCTTTGGCGAGTTTCGTGTCTCCAACGACGCGCTGGCCGACGGGGCTGAGCTGCGGCGGCGCATGGACGACGAGGGCTACCTGTTCTTCCGCGGCCTCCTCGACCCCGACCGGCTGCAGGCGCTGCGACGCGACATGATGGAAGTCATCGCCGCGAACGGCTGGCTGGTGCCCGGCACCGATCCCATGGACGGCATCGCCGACCCGGACCGGCGCTGCACGGAAGGCGACCTCGACTACGTGGACGTCTACCACCAGGTCTACCGGCTGGAGAGCTTCCACCGCTCCGGGCACTGGCCGGAGGTCCTGGACGTGCTTGCCAAGGTCATCGGCGGCCCCGTGTTCGCCTTTCCGCACAAGATCGCGCGGATCTGGTTCCCGCAGTTCACGGAGCACACCACGCCCATCCACCAGGACTTCGTCCACTTCCAGAGCAGCATGGACGTGTACTCCTGCTGGCACCCGGTCGGCGACTGCCCGCGCGACCTGGGCGGCCTGGCCGTGCTGCCCGGCTCCCACCGCGTCGGCCGCGTGGTCGACCACCATTTCTCGCTCGGCGCCGGCAGCCTCAGCATCGACCCGGAGGAGCACCCGGACGGCTGGGTCTCCACCGACTACCAGCTCGGGGACGTGCTGTTCTTCCACGCCCTGACCATCCACGGCGCCCTTCAGAACGTGACGCCGGACCGGCTGCGCGTGTCGCTGGACAACCGCTACCAGCGCATGGGCTCACCGGTGACCGACCACATGCTCGACCCCCACCTGTCCGGCCACCGGCCACTGTCGTGGGACCAGGTCTACGCCGGCTGGAGCGGCTCGGAAGACCTGCGCTACTACTGGCACGAGTACGAGTTCGAAGTGATCGACAAGGACACCAGCTTCCAGGAGAAGGGCTTCGCCGAGGCGGTCGAGCGGGCGCGCAGCGGGGACCCGCTGGCACGGCTGCACCTGCAGCGGATCGTCACCATGCACCCCGACTCCGAGCAGGCGCAGAAGGCCGAGCGGATTCTGGCCGAGGCGGCGCCGGTCGCCTAGCTCACTCGGTCGCCCCGGTGATCAGCGACACGATCTCGTTCATGTCCGTATCGTCCTTCACCAGCTCTCTCATCTTCTTGCCGTTTCTGAGCACGACGATCCGGTCCACGAGCTCCACGACGTGCTTCAGATTGTGGCTGATCACGATGATGGTCATGTCGAACTCGTCTCTCAGCCTGCGGATGAGATCCAGTGCCCTCCGCTCCTGCACGACGCCGAGATTGTTCGTGGGCTCGTCGAGGATGAGGATCTTCCCTCCCCAGTAGACGGCCCTCCCGATCGCCACCGTCTGTGCCTGTCCGCCGGAGAGGTCGCGGGTGTCGCCCTTGATGTCCATCAACGTGACCCCGAAGCGCTCGAGGAGCTGCTCTGTCTCTCTCTTCATGAAGTCGAAGTCCAGGACCTTGAAGAGGCGGCCCAGGATGTCGTCCCTCACCTTCTCCCTGCCCAGAAAGATGTTCGCGGGCGCATCCAGAATCTTGATCAGGCTCTCGGTCTGATACACCGTCTCGATCCCGTAGTTCTTCGCGTCCATCGGGCTCTCGATGTGGGCGATTTCACCGTTTACATAGATCGTGCCGCTGTCCCGGCTGTAGACACCGGAAATCATCTTGATGAGCGTGGACTTGCCGGCGCCATTGTCGCCGACGATCGCCATGATCTCGTTCCGGTGGAGCGTCACATCCACATCGTCGACCGCCTTGACGCCGCCAAAGCTCTTGCTGATGTTGCGGACTTCCAGAATGGCGTCGGCGTTCACCTTCGCGTCCTCCTGATGCGCCATGTCAGGCCTCCGCCAGGTTCCTGTTTCGGATGGAGTCGAAGACGATCGCCCCGATCAGAACCAGTCCCGTGAACGCGTCCCTGGCGTTGATCGGGACATGCACGACCGACAGCCCATTCGCTATCGACCCGACGATGAAGATCGCGACCAGCACCCCGATCATCGCTCCGCGCCCGCCGGAGAGGGATATGCCGCCCAGGATCACCACCGTGAGCGCCTTGAAGGTCAGGTCCTCGCCAGCGGTGTAGGACGCCCGCGCAAGCTGTGACATGAGCAGGATCCCGCCAACCGCAGAGAACAGCCCGGAGATGACAAAGGTGGAGAACTGTATCTTCCGGGTCGCCACGCCATACAACCTGGCGACCATCTCGCTGGCTCCGGTGGCGTACACATGTCTTCCATACCTGGTGAATCCCAGGACCAGAGAGCAGATGATGAGGAGCGCAACCACGTACACGAATGTCACCGGGATGTAGTCGAACAGATAGCCGCGCCCCAGGAACAGCAGCGCTTCATTCTCGATTCTGGTGAGATACGTGTTGCTGCCAAGGATCTGAGCCAGGCCTCTGAATATCGCCATGGTGCCGAGTGTGGTAATGATCGAGTTGACGCCGAGCACCGTCACCACGAAGCCGTTGAGCGCGCCCACCGCGGCGCCGGTCAGGACCCCTATGGCTACTCCCACCGGTATAGGTACGCCGCTTCCTTCTTCGATCAGGATCCCGGTGATGTAGGCGGAGAACGCGAATATCGAGCCCACCGAGAGGTCGATGTGACCGGAGAGCACGACAAAGGTCAGGCCGATGGCCACGATGCCTGGAATGCCGAGGTTGAGAATGATGCTGCCGATGTTCCCCACGCTGATGAAGATGGGGTTGGCGAGCGAGAAGGCACCGACCATCACCAGGTAGAACAGAGTCAGAACCGGCAGTACGGACTTCGCGTTCAACGCTCGCAATGCGCTTCGAGCCGTGGGCCTGACCCCGGACGCGGCTGTGTCAGTCACTGGCAACCAGCCGCCGGTCACGCCAGGCATACGCCGCTACGATGACGACCAACATGAGACCCTGGATGACCAGGATGTAGTTCGAGCCGACATTCATCGTGGCAAGTCCGTTGTAGAGCACGGTAATGGCTACCGTACCGAGCACCGTGCCGAACACGTTGCCGCTGCCGCCGGTAAGGGCTACCCCTCCGATCAGAACCGCCGACAGCGTTCGGAGCGGCATCGTGTCGCCGAAGAACGGAGATCCGACTCCGGACGCCGAGACCATCATGATGGTGGCGATACCGGTCAGGAACCCGGCGGAGGCGTAGAGCAGCATCAGGATGCGGTCGGTCCTGATCCCGAAGATGGTGGCGATCTCGGGATTGCCGCCGATCGCCTTTATCCATGCTCCCAGCTTGGTGTAGTCCATCGTCAGCCAGTAGACGACGACCAGCACGACGAGCACCCAGAACATGAGGGGGACCAGCAGGAAGGACCCGGTATAGAAGCCGTACAGCTCGTCGCTCATCATGAGGATCATGAATCCCTGCGAGCCCTGTCCGACGGCGCCCTCCTCGCCGATGGTGGCGGTGTACAGCGCCAGCGATCTCAGGATGAACAACATCCCCAAGGTAAAAAGCAGCGGAATGAGCTTGAGCTTCACGATGAAGATGCCGTTCACCATCCCGATCAGAACACACACCAGCACCGCGACGAGCAGGGCGATCCAGAGATCGACGCCCATGTTGGTATACAGCAGCGCGGTGATGACCGAGCTGAGCGAGAGGCTGGAGCCGAATGACAGATCCAGACCCCTCGCTATCATGAGCGGCGTCAATCCGAGCGCGATCACTCCGGAGATGACCATGCTCCGCAGCAGCGTCTTGAAGTTGCCGACGGACACGAAGTTGTTGCCGGACAACTCTCCGATGACCGCGAAGGCCGCTACCATGGCCACGGTCACCAACAGAATCGCAAGGGTATTGCTGATCCTGGTCCTTTTTCGTTCGTGCACGGTCAACCTGTGCGAGCCTCCGGCACTCCGAACCTGGCGGCTGCGCAGGCCTCGAGCTGTCACACGCCGCCAGGTCTCACGCGCACCCTCGCTGCGCTACCGGTATTGCGGGCTCTCCAGAAGCTCCATCTCCACGAACATGTGCGAAGGCACGGGATTGCCGTGCATGTGGGCAAGCGCACCGGGGATGAGGAACCTGGCGTACTCGTCGAAGTGGAAGTTGACGTCGACGTCCAGCTCTCCGGCTTCCATGAGCTCCGTCCCGAACTCGTCGATTCCCATCCCGATGACCGTCCACTTGTCAGGATCCCACCTGCCGGCGAGCTTGGCGCCTTCGACCACGCCTGCAGCCTCCGGATTGTTCCAGGTGAAATACACGATGTTCTCGGCGTCCGGGTGCGCTGCCAGTGCGTTCAGTATCTCCTCCTGGCCACCCTCCACCAGGCCGGTGGCGTTCACGCTGACCACTTTCGATCCCTCTCCGTCGAGCACGCCCGTCTCGCCGAATCGTGCGGTCAGGACATCGGCGACACCGGTGGTTCTGAGCGCCGTGCTCTCACCACTGGCCGCGGTCCAGCTCAGGAATACCACGTCCACGTTGTCCCAGCCGCCGTAGATCTCATCGACATGATCCGCAAACCACGTACCCGTCATCTGTGAGATACCGTAATTGTCCGCTCCCATGAAGGGGAAGCCGGGAACCGGTATGTCGATGCCGATCATGAACACGCCCTGGTCCGTGGCCCTTCTCCCGATCTGGGCGTTGACCTTCGTGAACGCCTGGAATTGCAGGAACACTTCGGAATCGCTGTTGAATACGATCTCGGCGTTGTCCAGCGCCACCTGGGCGTCGACCTGGTTGTCCAATATGAGAAGATCGTCCGGGTCACCTCCGGCGAGAGCCCACTCTTCGATGACCCCGGCCTGGACATCGCGGGTCAGTTGTATCACCAGGAACAGGTTGGCGAACGCGATCTTCTTCCCGTTTGCCGGTTCGCCCTCGTAGGCGCGGGCTTCCGACATCGCGCGAAGATTGTCATAGGTGAATCTGGCATCCGCCGCCATTTCGCCGGCGCTGGCGCCGCCGTCCTCGCCTTCGGCCGAAGCCCATGCGAATGTACCAATGGCCAATAGGCCGATTACGATGACCAGTGTCCTGTTCACTCCATCCTCCTCAGATCAGGTATCGTCCGGCGACCCTAGAGGACGGATCAGGCATGGTCAAGGCGACGATGCCGGCTACTCGCCTGCAATCGCGGCCCAGTCGGGCGGCAACTCCGGGATCGGCCAGACCGGATCGGGTCTCCAGGAGATCAACTCCTCGTCGAAGGGGTACTCGCGCCGCGCCGCGCGCTCGATCACCCGCTCACCTTCGCTTCTGACCCGCCGTGCGTCGTCAGCGGAGATCCAGCCGACGTCGACCGCGCGCTCGAGATGGTCTTCGTCCTTCCACCGGTGCTCGCCGTTCGGGGCGATGACCACGTCGAGCGCCTTGTCCGAGGTATCGAATCCACGGGACGTCCTGACCAGGGGTGCCTGCAGGTTCACGTACCAGCATCGGAACTCCCAAGTCTGCGCCTCCCACATCAGCCAGATGCTGTGCCACGCCCCGGGCACCGTGAGCATCAGGACGTTGGTATCGACCCAGGTCTTCGAGATGTACGGCCAGTCGGCATCCACGAGGCGATTCAGCCCCTCACGATTCAACACGTCCGAAGCCCACACCGTGTCCACGACCATGACGGGCCCGCCGCAGGACTGATACAGCGCCACCTCGTCATCCCGGTCATGGACGACCGTCATGGAGCGGGCAAACACGACCTTGCCGGCCCCGACGTCGCGGTGGAGGATCTGCCGGCCGGGAGGCCATGCGCGCAGCGCGAAGTACGGCACGCTGTCCAGTGTAAGTACATCGAGGAGGACGATCTCCTCCCCTCGCCGCCACTTCATCAGGGAGGCGCTACGCTACCATGCGCGGATTCCACCGTCGTCCGGGAGATGAGCCCATGAACATCGACATCGGCACGCGCCGGCAGCTCTTCTTCGACAACCACATCATCGAGATGGTGCAGACCATGACCCGGCGCATGCACCTGCCGGTCAAGCACGAGCGCAATCCGCTGATCCGCAAGGACCGTCCGTGGGAGCAGGACCCCTACATCCGCACCGGCACCATGTGCGTCGCCCACGACCCGGACGAGAAGCTCTACAAGTGCTGGTACTGCGACTACGCGTGGGACTACCGGACCTTCATGGCCAACACGCCAAAGACGAAGCCGGCGGCGCAGGGCTCCCGGAAGTCGCTGTCGGAGGCGTTCATGGTCTCCGGCTTCCAGTTCGAGACCACCGACAACCGCTGGCTGTACGCCGAGTCCGAGGACGGCATCAAGTGGCACAAGCCCGAGCTGGACTACCTGGAGGTCGACGGCCGCAAGACCAACATCTGCCTGGGCGGCGGCCACCACGGCCAGGTGTACGTGGCCTGCTTCTTCCGCGACGAGCTGGAGCAGGACCCGGCCAGGCGCTTCAAGTCCCTCTACTGGCGGCAGCTCTCCGAGCAGCTCAGCGTCACCGAGTCACAGATCCGCGTCGCCCACTCCGCGGACGGCCGCTCCTGGGCCGGCGGCGAGGAGCCGATCACGGTCGGCCGCATCCGCGAGCGGCGCCTGGGAGACGAGATGATGGTTCTGCCCGACGTGGAGACCGGCCAGTACCTGCTCACCGTGCGGGAGACGGCCATGGGCGACCGGCTGAGCTTCCGCGACCAGCCCGTGCACCTGGCGGGGAGCTGGAACTCGCCCTACTACCCGGACAACCCGCTGTTGATGAACAAGCGCCGCGTGTTCGTGACCAACAGCAACCGGCTGGACGAGTGGCCGACCCTGCGCGAGCTGCTGGTTCCGGACGACCGCCACGACAACCTGGACGAGGGGTTCTATTCCCTGCCGGTGATCCGCGCCGGCGAGTACTACGTCGGCTTCCTCAACGTCTTCCACGCCGTGGACAACACGGTGGACGTGCAGCTCCTGTACAGCCGCAACGCCTACGACTGGACGCGCGTCGAACGCGGGCGCACCTTCCTGGGTCTGAGCCCGGGCTCCTGGGACCCGTATATGGTCGAGGTGGGGGCCTCGGTCATCCAGGGCGACGACGCGATCCGCATCTACTACGGCGGGGCCGCCTGTCACCACGACTGGTACCTGTTCGGCGAGCGCGAGGGGCTGGACATGCCGGACGAGCCCGGCGTCACCAAGACGGCGCTGGGGCTGGCGACGCTGCGGCCCGACGGGTTCTGCTCGCTCGACTCCACCGTTCGGCCGGCGCTGTTCGTGACCCGTCCGTTCACGAGCCCCGGCTCCGAGCTGGTCGTCAACGCCCGCTGCGGACCCAAGGGCTACCTGGAGGTCGAGCTCGCGGACGCCGCCGACCGCGTGGTGCCCGGCTATGAGCGCGAAGCGTGCCGGCCGTTCCACGGCGACGAGACGCGCCACGCCGTCCGCTGGAAGGAACGGACCGGGCTGCCGCGGGGCGTGCTGGCCCGCGGCGCCAAGCTGCGCTTCTTCTCCCGCGACTGCAGCCTCTATTCCTTCGCGGTGGAGGATGCCCCGGTCGCGTGACGCACGTCCGCGACGATCGAAGAGACGCGCTCCGCCAACTCGCGCACCGGGGCGACGATGCCGTCTGCGGCCGCTTCTCCCGACAGGATGCGAATCGCTTCATGCGGCAGGCCGTCCGGGATCGGCTGCGAGCCGTCCCGCAGCACGAACGCCGAGGCCGCTTCGGCGTCGTCCGGCTCCGGTTCACCGCGTGACGCGGCCAGCGCGCCGACCGCCAGCCGCGCCGCCTCCAGCGCCGGCGCCTGCGCTTCCTCCGCGAAGCCGGCCCCTTCGAGCAGTGCGGCCGCCTTGAGCTTGTGCGTTGCCTGCTCCACGAGCGTGCGTGCGCGGACCGCGTGCGCGGCGGCACGCTCCTGTGCGGCATCGGGAGCGGGGTGAACCTCCCGCATCCGATCCGTTGCCATGGTGATCAGCCCGTTCCCGGCGAGACGCAACAACGCTTCGTGGGTGGCAGCTTCCACCACGTTCACGCGCATGCCGGTAGCCTCGGCAAGGCGGCGCTCCTCCTCGGCGGCGCTCGCCGCCGGCACGTCCAGCACCACCAGCATCGTCTTCCCGTCTTCGCCCTGATCGGCATCCTCACCGATCAGGATGCGCTGCAACGCCGCGCCGTGCCGGGCCGCCAGGTCGTCCCGCAGCCGGTCGATCGCCGCGTGCGGCTCCGGCTCGGCTGCCGCGGCGTCCGTGCGTCCGCCGTCCGTGCCCAGCGCCGCGTTCAGCCGCTCCATGAACGCGGCACGGCCGGTGGGCATGCGGATCTCCGCCAGATCGCCGCGGCGATCGAGCACGCCGTCGGCGAGGGCTCGCTTGGCGTCCAGCAAGCCGAGCATGCGATGCTCGATGGTCTTCTCGCTGACCAGGTTGATGACCGTGACCGGCCGCGTCTGATGCTTGCGCCACGCGCGTGCGATGCGCTGCTCCAGCCTGGCCGGATTCCAAGGCTGGTCCAGGTTGATCACCGTGTCGGCCGCCTGCAGGTTGAGCCCGACACCGCCCGACTCGGACGACAGGGAACAGCCGGCACTCCGGGTCCTCCCGGAAGCGGCGGATCTCGGCACGGCGCCGGATCTGCGGGACGGAGCCCGTGTGCCAGGCGAATTCGACGCCGGCGGTCACGGCGCACTCACGCACCAGCTCCAGCATCCGCACCCACTCGGAGAAGATCAGGATCTTGCGCTGCGGATCGCTCAGCAGATCCGGCAGCAGGCGCTCGATCTCGTCCATCTTGGGGCATTCGTGGCGTTCGCCGTCGAGAATGGTCGGGGTATCGCAGAGCATGCGCATGCACGCCAGGAGCTTCTGCAACAGCTCGAATTCCTCCCTGGTGAGCGGGCGGCTCTGCGCTCGCGCCGCGAGGCGCCGCGCCCGGAACTCGTAGTCCTCGTACACGGCGAGCTGGGTGTCCGTCATGGGAACGAAGAAGGTCTTCGTCATCCGGCTCGGGAGCTGGCTCTCCACCTCTTCCCTGCGCCGCCGCAGCATCACCGGGGCGATACGGTCGGCGAGCCGCTCGAGATTCCGGTAGCCGACCGGACGGCCCTTGGCGTCCAGCTCGTAGAAGTCCCGGTTGAATCGAAACAACGGGCCGAGCAACTCCGGGTCCAGAAACTCGACGATGGAGTAGATCTCGTCGATGCGATTCTCCAGGGGCGTGCCGGTGAGGACGAACGCATAGCGACTGCGCAGCCGTTTGACCGCGTTGGCGGTCTTGGTCTGCCAGTTCTTGATGCGCTGCGCTTCATCCAGGATGACGACCTCCGGCTGCAGGAGGTCGAGGAGGTCTCCGCCGTCGATGAGAATCTGCTCGTAGTTGCAGAGCGTGAAGAAGGTGCCGCTGCGGTACGCCGCGCGCCGCGCGAGCCGATTGCCCACCACCACGCACGACGGCAACTCGGAGAAGCGGGCGATCTGTTCTTCCCACTCCGCCTTGAGCGACGCGGGCGACACCACCAGCACGCGCTCGACGCCGCGCAACTCCCGCAGCAGGGCGCAGGCGGCGATCGCCTGCACGGTCTTGCCGAGGCCCATGTCGTCGGCAAGCAGCGCGCGTTCCCGAAATGCAAGGTGCAGCACGCCGTCGACCTGATAGGGCAGCAGCGGCTGCTTGAGCAGATCGAGGGTGCGGCCGCCGGCGTTCAGGCTCGCCTTGAATCGGTCATGTTCCCGCTGCCGTCGCCGCGCCGCCCGGCGCGCGTCCACCCAGCCTTCCAACAGACGGGAAACCCGCAGTCGATCGGGGTGATCGTGCGCCAACCGGCGCAAGGTGCGGAGCGCACGTTGCGAGCCGCGTCGCACGTTGGCGTAGAGCCGGCGGGTCTCCTCCGCCAGGGTGGGCTCGGTACGGGCAAGCTCGGGAGGCGCGGTCATGCGCACCACGCGCCCGCCCCGCTCATCGAGAAAAATCTCGATGCGGTCGCTGGCGTCGCCGGCCCGCGCACGGCGAGCGCGGTCGGTCCGCAGACGATGGAGCGCGCCCTCGACGTGTTTGCAACTGCCCAATCGGTTGCCGCGGTAGTCTTGGCACTCACACGAGTTGATGCGTTCGCGGAGCGAGCGGATCTCGACGACGTAGCTGCGCCCGCTCGCCGAGGTGACGCGGTAGTCGCCGAACGGACCGCGCGCATCGAGAGCGTGCACGTCGTCGATCTCGGTCCGGCCCCGCCACTGCCGGCGCTTGATCTCGTCCTCGTCCGTCGAAATCCACCCCTGCAGCGGGGGAGGCCCGTCGCGCGGCCGGCGCTTGCGTCCCGTCCCGGCCTTCTTTCGTGGCGTAGATCGAGGGGTCACGCGCCGCCGGACTCCGTCAAGCGGCGCTCCAACTCCGCGATACGCTGCTCAGCCTCCTGCAGCGCTGCGTCCTTTTCTGCCAGCGCCGCGTCCTTCTCTGCCAGCGCCGCGTCCTTCGCCGCACTCTCGCGCTTCATCCGCCCCCACGTCTGCGCTACCTCGTCCTCCAGCGCCATCGAGTCCGCCACCTCGACGTTCGTCGCCGCTCCCTCCAGTCGCCGCAACACCGGCGCGTAGCGCTCCGGTATCTCCCGCTCGTCCACCTCCAGCACGTGCCGGTCGCCGGGCACCCGCAACTCCTGGTCGAACACGCTCAGCAGCCGCTCCAGGTCCGTACGCCGCCGCGAAGCCAGCAGCGGAACCTGCACTACCCAGCAGTCGTGGCTCAGCGCTTCCACGAACTCCTCCCGGTCGCACAGCCGCTCCCCGCTCACCCCGTCCACGTACTCCCGCGCCACCCGCAGCACCGTTGCCGCCGTGCGCGGCAGGCACTCCCCCAGGATGTAGATCGCGCGCAACGGCCGGTGCCGCCGCCGCCCGTCCGGCCCCTCGTCGTAGTTGCCGCGGTCCGCGTAGTGTCGGCCCAAGTACTCCCGGAACCGCATCACCTCGTCGGTGAAGCGTGCCTTCTGCACTTCCACCAGCACCCGCAGCCGCTCCCCGGCCACGGTGCGCACCGTCGCCGCGAAGTCCACGCGCCGCACCGTCAGCATCTCTCCTGACGGCGGCTCGCCCGGCGCCGCCGCCGGGGACGGCCGCCCCGCCCGTTCCTGCGGCAGCGCCTGCAGGCTCACCACGTCCTCGCCCAGCACCGCCCCGACCAGCAGCCGCGCGGCTGACTGGTCGTCCATCAGGTACTTGAACGCCGCGTCGTACATCGGGTTGGCGATTCGCATCGCCTCACCCTACCTCCCACGCCGCGGCCCGACAACGTCGAACGAGCCATCGGCGGCTGGTCAGTCGCCGTCCGGCAGGCGGATGGTGGTGCGCAGCGTGCGGAACGAGTAGTGCTGGTCGTCCGGGTAGTTGTCGGTCGGCCATCCCGGCGGCTGGCTGCCGCCCATGACGGTGATCCTGCGGCTCGGCGGCGTCTCGAAGATCGCGCACGACATGCCGGTGTGCGGGAACTCCCGGTAGTGCGCCTTCTGTGAGCCTCCGGTCAGGAACGGGTAGCGCTCGCGGGTCGCCTCCGGCAGCGGGTCGTAGGCGACCCCCTTGAAGTCGGCGGGCTGCTCGTCCCTGGAGTACCACTGGTCCACCCGCAGGTGGCCGCCCCACAGGTCGGTGGCGCGCATGCGGACCGGCATCACACCCTCCAGCTCGGGCGGTTGCCGCCACTCCTGCAGGACGTCGCACTCGATCTGCACGTAGCCCGGCGGCGTGCAGGCGCTGCCGATCACGGCGATGCGGACGATGGGATGGGTCTCCTCGACGACGATCGAGTCGGCGGCCATCGGCGTGTATCCCTCGACGCCGTTGGGCGAGTTGACCACGTTCATCTCCACGCCGTGGAACTCGCTTCCCCGGTAGAAGCGCCGGTTCACGGTGACGTTGGCGTAGTGGAACGGAAACTCGTACTCGTACTCCTCGGTCACCAGCCGCCGGCGCTTCTGCTCGGGCCAGCGTTCGTAGCCAGGCGTCCTGTGGTCGGTCGCGGTCGATGCGTCTGCCATGGATACCTCCTGTGCGGTCCTCAAGGGTCCCTCGGAGCATAGGCCGCGCGCTGCGGTGCGGTCCCGCCGTCTCCGCCCAGGGAGGCTCCCCTGCCGATCACGAGCGAGCGTCAGTCGAGACCGCCACCGCAGGGCCGCAGAGCCGGGTTGACTCTCATCCAATATCGTGTTATGTTTACGACACATGACTCACTTTGGAGCCACCGTCAGGGAGGCCCGCGAACGCCTGAGACGGAACGACCGCCGGTACTCGTTGCGTCAGGTGGCGCAGCGGATCGGGGTCGAACCGGCCTATCTGAGCAAGATAGAGCGGGGGGACGTGGGGCCGCCCTCGGAGGCGACGACGATCCGGCTGGCACAGGAGTTGGGCGAGGACCCGGACGTGCTGCTGGCGCTCGGCGGCAAGGTGTCCAGCGATCTGCAGGAGATCATCCGCCGGCGGCCGAAGCTGTTCGCGGAGCTGCTCCGCCAGCTCCGCGAGGAGCCGGATCACGCCATCCTCCGCGTCGTGCGCGAAGTACGGGACGGCGACTGGTGAGCAAATCACAGGGATGGAGGAACCCTACAGATGATAACCCTTGAATCCGACCGACTGACCTTCCGGTTTCCGGAGGTCCACCCGGACGCGACGTGCGAGATCGAGTTTCAGCGAACGCTGCGCATTCCGGACGACGGGCGGGACTACCCGCTGCCTCCCGGCCTCGGCAGTTTCCCGCTACGCCATGTGGACGACTACGCGGAACGACTCCCGCCCGCTTCGCAGCGCCGCGGCGGGGTGCTGCTGCCGATGCATCAGGCCGAAGCACTGTGGATCGAGCTTGACAGCGAGACGGACTACCCGTTCGCCATCAAGGTCGCGACTGGCAAGATATGCGCCGTCACCGGTGACGCTTGGGCCGAGCGGCTAAACCGCGACCCGCAGGACTACCTGGTTGTGCCGGAGCAGCCGTGGCTGGACGGCTACTGCGTCGCGAAAGACGTGATCCGCCAGTTCGTGGCCATGCCGCTCGGAGCGGGCTACACGGTCGAGGAACAGCTCACCGGCGCCGCCGAGCACGGCGGACTGCAGATCATCGCCTCTCCGATGAAGAGGAAGCGCTACGAGCAGATGCGAGAACAGGAGGAGCGGCGCCCGAAAGCGGACTATGCAATGGCAGCTCCGGCACCGTCAGAGCAGATGGGTTTGGCGCCCGGTGGACGCATGAAGCAGGAGATCTACGACGATCCGTGCGGTCTGGACACCTGGGACCAACGGCACGCGAGTCGCTGCTTCGTCAGCATCGTCAACTCCCGGCAGTGGCGGGCAATCACCGGAGAGCGCCCGCCTAACACACCGCCCACCGCTGCCCAATACGCGGACGCGGAACTTCCCTGGTTCGACTACTACAGCGAAACGGACTCGGTCGACGCGACCGACGCGCTGAAGGGTGTGTCCAGTGTCGCCAGCCTTGGTGCGCAGAACGGCGAAGAGCCGCTTCCTGAAAACCACACGATCTCGGTCGGCAACGTCGTCCCGCTCGGCGCCAGACCGCCTGCACGAACAAGCCGTCAAGTGCGGGAGATGCCGTGAGCGCAGCCTTCAATCATCCGAATCTCCTCCGAGTTACGTGAGTCGTAGATCGTCCGAGACTTCGGAGAGCAAACGGTTGATTCTGTCCACTGCCTCCGCGTCAGAAGGACCCGTTCCTTCGAGCTCGACACAGACGTTGAACCTCAGTGTATTGCCGATGACGGCCTTGGTGATTTCGGGAATCTGATCCGCCAGGTCCTGGATTCCATTGGCTTCCAGAGTCGCCTCGGCGGTGAGCAGCCCCGGCCGTTTCCCTTTGTCCGGCTGTGGTCCGCCGTCGCCCGACTTGTCGTGGGCCGGGACTATCAAGGCTACGTGCCGCGCGCCGGCGAAATCGCCAGGCCACGGGGCGCTGTCGGCGCCGATCTCGATCCAGTGGGCACGGATCGCGTCGTCAATGACGGCGCGCACCGTCGGCCAAGGCAGGGTGACGCCCTTCCTGGTCGATAGCGCCGTGGCGATGGCGAGAGCGTTGGTGGTGCCGGCCTGCCACGCCTCGGGTATCGACTCTGCCATGATCTCGTCAACGGGAATTCGTGCGGGGGGCGTCCGCAACGTCGCGATGGCGCTGAGCACGCCGGCCGGCACCGGCTCACTCAGGATCGAAGCCGGCCCGCTGGTCAGCCAGACCAGTCCCTGCTCGACCGCCTGCAACACGGCGGCGCCGACCTGTGCCGGCTCGCACTGGGGTATGTCGAAGGTCTCTTCGTAGCCCTCCCGCGGGAGCGTCACGGTGTGGCCGCCGGCGAAGTAGTCGTACACCTGCTGAACGCTGACTTCGTCGGACTTCCAGAGTCCAGGGAGACTCCCATGCTGAAGCAGGTCGGGTTCAATCCCACTCAGCGTTGCGCCGTTCGGCAGCAGCAACTCCAGACCGGCATCGGCGAGCGCCGGCTCGTCGATCGCCGTGCGCCAGAACGTCTGTACCGATCGATCCGGGCGCATGAGCCGAGCGACCCAGATGCCGGCCTCGACGCCGTCGGTGACCGTGTCGAGTATCTCCCGTGTCCGCAGCATCTTCGGCAGCTTCGGAAACTGCGCGAACGCTCCTACCAGGTCCTTGACGCGGCGCGATTGTTCATCCTCACGCCACAGGTCGTAGGGGCCGCCGGGCAGCATCGCCTCCGCGCTGATGGCGGTCTCCTGGATGCGTGATCGTCGATCGGCCTTGACGATCGTGAACAACGGCTCGTCGCCGACCACGACCCGAAAGGCGTGGATCGCGTCACTCTCGTTGACGGTGACCACCACGCAGTAGGCGGACCTGATCGCATCCGGGATCCGCTTTCTCGCGACGGCCGTCTCGGTGGCGAGCATCTGCTCGCGGAGCGGGTCGATCGGCTGCTCCTGCAACTGAGCGCGGACTTCCTCCCAGCCGAGGTACTCCCGCACCCGCGTGCGCGCGGCATCGAGACCGTCGCGCGATGGCACGACGAGGACGATCGCGTTGCGGTAGACCCGTTCACGGTCCGGCGCCGTGGTCTGCTCGATGAAGCGGCGCGCTTCGGCGCTCGGCCGGCCCGCTTCCGAGGCCGCGTGCGGGCCGAGCACGGCGTAGTGGAACTCGCCGTCGTCGGCGATGTCCCGCGGACGCGCCGGCAGCGTGTGCACCTTCGCGCCGGCCGCGGCCGCCCCGGAGATGAGCGTCCGCTGGTTCTCGATGGCGTCGACGAGCTGCGATTCGACCAGCGCCGGGGGAACCCGGTTGCGGCAGGCGTCGTGGTGCATCTGCCGCAGATTGGGGCGATTGCCCAGCCGCCATGCCTTGGGCATCTGACGGCCCGAGCCGGCATCGACGCCCCGGGTCGCCACTTCCGCCTCGTCCAGAAACCACGACACCTCCGTCCAGCGGTGCAACCCCGTCTCCAGCTCGATCCGGTCCGGGTTCCCCGCCCCGAGCAGTACCAGCAACTCCGGCGTCGATGCCTTCTGGCTGACAGGCTGACAGCTCAGAAACACGGCGATCACCGCCTGCTCCATCTCCCGGTGGTGCAGACGCGCCGCATCGGACTGGATCGCGCGCGCCTTGCCGAGTTCGCCTTCGAGAATGGGACCCCACTCCTGGTGCGCTCCGGCGTCGGTGTCCACGCTGGCGAACGAAGCCAGTTCGCTCGCCGCCTCCGCCAGATCGTCACCGCCCGGCGCGCTCAGAAACACGTTCGGCCCAATCAGGGGGCTGGTATCCCACCGCTCGGCATCGCGGAGGGCGATGGCGAATGTCCGCAGGATCCCGCGCGTGCGCTGGAATCCATCGATTTGCGTCCACCGGGTGTAGAAGATCTCGGTCAGCTCCGGGTGGAACGGGTAGCTGTGCTGATAGCGCTGCTCGGCCGCTCCCTGCTCCTTGGCGGTCTGCTCGTCGAGGCCGGCGATGCTGCCGACCGCCGCCGCCACGTGCGGCCGGAACACGGCCGGATCGCGTATCGACTCCGGCGTGAAGAAGCGACGCCGCAACACCTGCGCCACGTCCTCCTTGCTCACCGGACTCGCATCTTCCTCCATCTGGCGGCCGAACACCTCGGACACGTCGCGCAGCAACTCGTTGCCGAAGGCGTCGTGCTGCCGGGGTTCGGAGGCGAGCAGCGAGGCGACCATCGCGCAGCGATCCACCTTGACCACAGCCTGCGTGAGGTACTGGAAGAAACTGATCAGCCGGCCGCGCCAGCTCGGGTCGGTCTCGACTTGGGCGCGGAGATACATCAGCACCTCATCGAGCAGCACCAGCGTCGACAGACCGTCCTCCTGGGGTTTCGCGAGCAGCGCCGCCAGCAGCGGTTCCGCGGGCGGCGTCTCCCGTTCGGCGTCTTCGCCGTCCGCGTGAATCAGCCGCAGACCTTCCGTCCCCGCGAGCTGCCAGGCCAGCACGCTCCACGGATACCTGAGCATGCGCACGGCGCCATCCGGGTCTGGCGTCTCGACGCCCGCTTCCAGGTCGATCTTGTCGAAGCACAGCGCGGCCACCCGCGCCTGCGGCATCCGGAAACCGACATGCGCCTCGAACTCCTGCACCGCCGGCAGGGCGGAAATCTCGTCCGGTGCGTGCACCAGGTGGCGGAGCGCGATCAGTGTATGGGTCTTGCCGCCGCCATAGTTGACGGCCAGCTTGCGGTACGCCTTGTCGCTGCGTCCGGCCAGGCGCAGTGCCACCTCCTTGATCAACTCGCGCAGATTGAAGGTCGGATAGGTGAGCACGAAGAACTCGGCCGGCTCCTCGTACACCGGCCGAACTCCCTTCCGCATCACTACGTCGTACAGGTCGGCGGCAAACACCGCCAGCGCCAGCTCGCCGGACTTCAGGTCGTCGCGCAGTTGCACGATTTCATGCCAAGGGGTAAGGGATCTTCGAGAAGTACTCATGGTGTGGATGGCTCCTCATCTCATAGCGCACGGACCGCGGCCTCAAGTCGCCGCGCGAGGCAATCGAAATCCTCGGGACATTTCTGACGGATCGCGTCGATCCGACGCGCCGCCTCCATACCGAGCGGCTTTCTTCCTCCACCGGGAGCATCCGAGAAACCGCGCTGCCGCGCAAGCGGATCGAAGTAGCGCTCCTTGACGTGGACTTCCGCACGAACATCCGACCAAAGCCACTCGCCAGGGAGCTCCAAGCCTGCCAGTACCCAGGTCTCAAGCTCCTCCCAAGCGTTCTCGGCCAGAAATGCGCGCCGGTCCGTTCCAAACTCCCGCTCCATGTCGCGGAGCCTGACATGCCGGCCGAGGTTGCCATCGCGGTCTACACACAACACGATGAGGTGTGCCATCCCGCCGTGCCGGCTCATGACCTCGGCAATACGATTCGACTTCAGAGCTTGGTCGACGCCCCCGAGAAGCGGCGCACGACAGATTTCGACACGGACACGTCGCTTGCCAATGGTCTGAAACAACCGAGAGAACAGCGGACGCAGAAGATACTGGTCTTTGCGAAAGTCCTCTGGGATGACGAGAACCCTCACGAGCGATCTTCCCCTTCTCCATCATCTTCGTCGAACGCGACTGCCGTCTCCATCCATCCTTCGGCAAGGAGCGGGCCCAACCCTCCACCAGACACCCGCAACTCGCGGGCATTGTGCAGGTTGGCAACCGGACGGACGACGGCATCGCGCGAATCTTCGGGACGGCTGACAACCGAAACGTAATCGAACGTGCTGTCATTCGCGTGGGTCAACAGTTCTGGCGAGTGAGTGGTCGTCACGACCTGAATGCCGCGTTTTACTACCTGCGTCTCGATCAGTTCCAGCAACAGCGACTGGCGCGCCGCGTGAATGCCCACATCCACTTCCTCGAAGAAACACAGCCCGGGCGGTTGCTCGCCAAGCAGGACCGCCAGCATCGTCAGGAACCGCAGCGTGCCATCAGACGCGCTGTCGGCAGAGACCTTCGTTCCGTTCGTCTCGCAGAGCATCAGGTGGACGAGACCCCTCGGATCATGCGGGAACTCGAAGTCGGATACGTCCATGGGCGTGAGTTCCTGCAGCCATGCTGCAAGGATCGATCGCCGCTCGGCATCAGCGCAGATTCCCTCCAGCACGGCCGGCAGGCCATCTCCCCGGTCTCCGAGCGGAGTTCCGGGAAACGCACCACTCCGCATGAGCTCCGGCGACAGATCCCAAAAGCGCATATCGGCAAGGACCTGGGGTACGCGCAGCTCCGCGGCTTCGACCAGTGCTGTGCTTGGCCAAGATCTGCGCGCGGAATCAAGTTGTGTCAGAACGGGCTGTGCCGGGCTGAAGCCGAACCGTCCATCGCCACAACGGACCCAATGCGAACTATCCTCAACCACTGCCGTCTCGTACAGCGTCCGCTCCTGCGCGCGAAGTGCTTCGCGAACCACGTGGAAGCCGAGAGGACTTGGATTGAACCCGATCTCAATGGAATAGGACACCGGCTGCTCGGACGCGGTCAGTCCGACATGGAACGAGAACGTCGACGGAACCCGCCGCGACATGGGATGAGCGAGACGGGCGATCTCCATCGCGGCGCCGCGGATCGGATCCCATTCGCGTTGTCCGCCTGCCCCCCATTTCCCGCCGACCACCTCCATCAGGGTGTAACCCCGCCCGATTCCATGCAGGAAGCGGAATGCGTCGCGGATGTTGCTCTTGCCGCTTGCGTTGGTCCCGACGACTATCGTGAACGGTCCAATCCCCACAGTCTCGTCGACGAAGTTCTTGAAGTTGACCATTCGAATCGACGTGATCATGTCCTTCGTCCTCGACCATTCGGCCTCTGACCAGTGTCTTGAGCGATAGCGGGAAGTCGACTCCACTGCCGGTTCCTCCGCGCAAGCCGCAGCTCGTAGATGCCCTGCAGCCTCAACCAGAACTCGGCGCTGATTCCGAAGAGATCGGCCAGTCTCAGCGCCACATCTCGGGTGACTCCAACGTGCCTGTCGAGAATTGCAGTGACATTGCTTGGAGGCACCTTGAGTCGCCCCGCGAACGCGGCGACGCTCATGTCGAGCACCCTCAACTCCTCAGCGATGTGTTCTCCCGGATGGATTGCGGGCACGGCCATGGCTACCCTCCGAATCCTCAACCCGTCGAACGAAAGCGAAACGTGCCAACCGACCGGCGGAATCGCTGGCAATACCGTGAAGCAGTCAACTGGTCAGCAACTCCTTCTGATGATAGCCCAACCCGCCCCGGGCGGCTGCGTGGTTGCTCAGAGCTTCCAGCAGCGAACGCTCGTCGGATCCGGCGTCGGCCAGTTCGATGAGGGCCTGCAGGATGCGGTTGAACAGGGCGCTGCGCAGCAGGCCACGGTCGCCGAGGTACTCGTCGACCTTGACCTGATCCCCGGCCCGCCACAGGTGCATCAACCGGTGTACTTGGTCGATGAGCGGCGGTGGCGGCCCGCCCGGCGCTTCCAGGCCGAGGTTGCGTCCCCGCCTCCTGCTCCACGCCTTGAGCCTGACCTTGGAGCCACCACCCTCCGTCGGCTCCTCGTCCTCGGCTGCCTCTTCTTCTTCGGGCTCGTCCGCACGGGCACGTCCCGCTTGAGACAGCAGGTCGTACCGGTTCACCAGGGCGGCGTCGGAGAGATTGCACGACAGCGCATAGAGAATGCAGCCGCCGACCGGAGCCTCCCCCATCCCGAAGTCGTGACGATGGAGCAGGTAGTACGTGGTAACGTCGTCCAGACCGGCTGCGGCTTCCCCGCCGTCGTTGCCTGTGAGTACGCGTCCAACGACGAAATCGACCACCATCCGCCGTACCTCGCGGAGAAACTCCGAGACCGTCATGAGCTCGTTTGGCGCATTGGCCTTCTTCACGACCGGGTGTCTGCTGAACGCTTCCAGAGCCGGCCCGGTCGCCGCCCACACGAAGTCCGGCCCGCGAATGCCCGCGTCCCAGAAGTCGCGCAGCTTTCCGGTGATGTTCGACCGCATCTCGTCAAGGACGCTGCTGTCCCATCCGGGGCGGGCGGCGGCGCGCTTCTTGCAGACGATCCAGACCGACGAGGCCAAGCGCGCGCCGCCGGCCACCTTGTTGATCATCTCGGTTTGGATCGGCCAGGAGCCGGTGACCACGAAGCCTGCGCCGATGAGCGCTTCCACCAGTGTCTCCCAGGCGTCGGGCTGCTTGTTGGCGAACACGACGACCAGGCGTCCCTCGTCTCGCAGCGCCTCCCGGCAGCGCTTGAAAGCGCGTGTCATACCCGCCTCATATGCGGCGCGGGAAGCGTCCCGGTCGTCGCCGAAGCGGCTGGCCTGATCTACGAGCTCGCCGTCGTTGGCTTCGTGCCACCACTTCGGGCCGAGCGGCTCTGCAAACGCCTCGTCCACGGCAGGAGAAAGACCGGCAAGCACTCGTCGCAGCCAGACGTGGAAGAAGTCCATCAGGTCGGAGTAGGGAATGGCGTCGTAGTAGGGCGGGTCGGTGCAGATCAGGTCTAGGTCCCGCTGCTCGTATGGCTGCGTCGCTGACCGCCGATGGATATCCCGCAGAATGCCCGGCTCGTTTGGACCCGCACCTATGTCGTCCAGGTGGCCCACGGCACGAGCCACCCATTCCACCGCTGGCAAGAATCCCCCCGTAGTGTCCGCGAGCGGGTTCACCTCGCAGTAGTCCCACACCATCGGCAACGCGTAGCGGGCGAACGTCTGCCGTAGCGTTTCGCGGCCGTTGTCCCACGAGCACCCGGCGCTGCTGTAGTCGGTCAGCTTGCTGAATGCAAGTGCAACATAGGCGACGATTGCTTCGCGCCACGCCTCGGGGCAGTCGGAGAAGCCCTTGGCGCAGCCAGGGATCTCCGCAATGAGCTTTGCAAACAGCAGGAGTTGGCGGCCGGTGAACAGATCCCGCCACGTGTCGAAGCCGTAGCGCGGCAGCCCCGAGGCGCCGCGCGAGTTCGGCGATGGACGATCGGCACTGATTTCCTCCTCGGGCAATCCGAACGGAGTCTCCGCGTACACCGCTCGAAGCTGCTCCTCGGTCACCTCCGCCACCGCCCGTTCATGGTCGGTGGGCAAGCGGTATTCCTTGCCATTCCGGCCGTCTACCACCACCGCAGTCAACACGGCGCCCAGCCGTCCCGCCCGTCCTTCTGCGCGGATGTCGGCCATCGTCATGATCGCGCCGCAGCACGGGCACTTGGCGCCAGCCCGCGATATCGTGCCGGTACCGATGCCCCTGTCGTGTTCGCGGCGCTGTGCCGCATTGCCGCCGCTATGCGGGACGTCCACCTGCACCCCGAAGACGACGACGGCCTGCGAAGGGTCGTGCGCCATCGTCAGCAAAACGCGCTTGCGCTCCTTCTTGCACAACCAGCAGGTCTTGAGCAGCGGCAGCGGGGCGCGGCACTGTTTGCAGGCCACGGTACGTGCCCAGAGGTAGGCCACCGTGGGCTTGACGATCCAGCGCGGCGTGCGGGGATCGCGCAGCTCGGCGGGATCGAACTCGACGTTGAGCGTATCCAGTCGGGGAACTCCCGCATCATCTACCGCGACCAGACGCAGCGGACGCCGGTCGTACCGGCGGCCTCGCTCCAGCGGCTCGTACTCGGCATAGGTCGGGTAGTGCCCGGCAAGCTCGCGGCGCGCCTCCGCGAGGACCCATCGGCCCCACGCGCGCACCTGCCAAGCCAAGTCCGCGTCGAGCAGCGGATCGCCGGGGCAGATGAGGTCGAGCTGCACCTCACCGGGGCCGTGCCCGAGGCGCTGGAGCACCGTACGCAGCGTGGCGCCCTTGAATCCCTGCGCCTTCAGAAATGCGGCCATGAACTCCGCGTCCTGCACCGCGAACGCCGGAAGTGGGTGTCTTCGCCCCGCAAGTCGCTCCGGGTATTCGAGCGTACACTTGAGGATGAACCACGCAACCGGATTGATGTCCATGGCGCTTGCGTCGCAGCCGAGGCGGATCGCTTCGAGAGGAATGGCGCCACCGCCGGCGAACGGGTCCAGCACCCTGGGAGGTCGTCCGCCGTACGCCTTGCGAATCTCCGTTCGAAACCACTCCAGGTCAGCGCCGTTCTCACGGCCCCAGTGGAGAATCCCGCCCGCCGTCTCCTCCTTGACCTGCTCCGCCAGTCGGCCATTCACCCGCTTGCGCGCCACCTTCTCGACCACCCGACCGGCCATACGCTCCAGAACCGCGTTTCGCCCTTCGGCATCACCTGGATCGGCGAGCAGCGTCGCGATCAACGCCGCCCGGCACGCCGCAAGCGGCCGGCGCGCCGGCCAGATGTGCAGTGTCGAGACATGTCCGTGCCGCACGTTCTTCTCATGCACCGAGTCGAGCGATGCCTGCTTCAGCGGAAACGCTACCTCAATCAGACGCCTGCCGTTGGTCCCCACAAACTGTTCCTTCGTCCTTCAAACTCACCTGAACCGCAGCATGCCATTGGCGCACACCGTACGACTCCGGCGCTCCCTATGATCGTCCACGGGCCGTCTCGGCACCGTCTAACTACTACGTACATCGAAGGATCTTCGCACCTCCGGTAAAGGATCTGAAGCGTACTGAGCCCTGAGATCAGCAATCGCGCGTGGCTCAGGCCGGCCTGGAAACTTGCTACGAGTCCACTCACTCAGGGCGGCCGCGAACCCACCCAACTGAACTCGGAGATCCGGTCGCTCGTCCTCGCGGAAGTCTCCGTCTTGACCGTCGAGAACGGGAAGCGGAATGGATTCGCTCCAAGGAGTCAAGCTTGCAACCATCAGGTCCACATGACATGAACCGAAAAACTCGGGCTGCTCAGCCAAGAGCAGTGTCAACTGCCGCAAACATGACTCGGCACCTATCCGGCGCCGAAACACGACGCGGTGCAGCAACGCATCGAAGGCATGCGTAGGTGGACGTTCCGAAAGACCGGCGCTCGCAAGATGAACCCAATGGCGCAATGCCTCTGCGCCTGCACCCACCGCATCCTCGACGTTGGACAAAAGGTCATCGACGATCATTTGTACCATCCGTTGTACCTCGGACGATCGGTGAATCAATACGTACGGCCACGCCGTAGTCAGATAGACGCCGTGGCGGCGCGTATCCTTCAAGAAAGCAAGAATGTCCGTCCAATCTTTCTCATTTGCAGCCTCCATCGCCGGCAGCACCGCGCGCCAAAGAAACATGGCCGCGTTCCGGGCATTCGCCGTTACTCCATCGAAGCGTGAGGCTTCACCAAAACCCAAATGTAACGCCCGCTTGTCGTGGTGCCACCAATCGACTATCTTCAACCACCACGTCTTTGCATCTTCCACGGTCCAGTCGAGAAATCCTTTCGATTCGTATGGCACATGAATGATCGCCCTCGAGGCGCACGCGATTGCCAGGAGTAGCGGATCCTGACTATCCCTCACCGAGATTCGTCCTCCCGACACGTCTGTCACGGATTTCTCCGGTGTGCCTCGAAGCAACCGTGTCCTCAGCTTGGCCACGACGTCGACCCCTTGGGGAGAAGGGCAGTAGAGAAATAAGTAGCGATTGACGTCGGGAAGGTCAGGAAATCCATCTCGTGCGGTATGCTTCCAGAGTATCGAGGCCATGGCTTCTTCTTGATGACTCGTCATCACTCCCAACCGATGTATAGACATCAGACGCAATACGGATCTTCTCCACTCCTCGTCTGACGCGGCCCGTGCTCGGTGAAGGAGCCATGCAATCGCGTCCCGGATGTCAGCATTGTCGTGTCGGTCTAAACCGACGCCCTCCATCAGGCGAACCGGAACGTCGGCGACGGGGTCTCGCCATCGTTGCAGACGGTTCGATTCCATTTTCTCCTCGGGAATCGCGGACCGTATCATGTCGGGAAGCCAATCGATGATCTGTCCTTCATCCGCCGCTTCCAGCAGTCGTTCCGTCCATGACTGGCAGGTCTCTTGGAGTTTCCAATGTGCACATATTCCAGGTTCAGAATGAAGACTTAGCGCTAAGAGCATCGCTTCCCCAAGTTCCTCAGGTCCGATCTTGATCGTAAGCCTTGAGAGGACTTCTATCAGACCATCGAGCAACTCCCCTGAATGTGACCCAGTTGGGATATTTGGGGTCATCTCGGACCACTCGCGTTTCAATGCGTCCATCGCCCATCGATGAATGTTTGTCGCTAGCTCCCTCTTCATGTTCGCGATCCGCGTTCGGTCCAGAAGATGCCGGCGTTTCAGTTCATCGATCTTTCCGGCCAGGATGAGCAGAGCAGGACTCCAGAAGCTGTTGAACTGCTTGACCCACCTGCACGCGCTGCTCAGCGCACTGTCCGAGAAGCGCAACGGAATCCCTACATCCTCATACAGCCTGATACATGCGAACGCTGGCAGCCACGGACTTAGACCGGTGCCTCGCATGTGACTCTGTATTACTCCTGATCCGGGGTCGAATTCTCGAACGACTCGCTGCGTGTGGCTTGGTCCCGGCGGCTCCCCTTCAAGCATGGAATCGAAGTCCTCCAGCAGCGGCCACGGGCTGCATTCCAACGTCTTCAGCTCCTGCCATCGGTCGGAATACCGGTCCCGTAACTCGAAGTCTGGCTTGACTCGTCCCTGAGCCACATTGTCGAAATCGATTCTCGTCTGGATTCTGTACATCAAGTACGTACACCATCCTTCAAGCGATAGCAGGTAGAGGTTCGGGCCTACGGTGGCGTGTACGGAGCGACGTATCTGATGCAATACGGTGCGCAGCAACTCCTGTGCTTCGTTCAACGCGTCGAGCTCGGCCAACAGTCCGGCCTTCCGCATCGTCGCCAAGACCGCATCGTCCGATGGCGACCACTTGTCGAGGACATCCTTGGCCTCCGGACGCCGTATGTTCCACATCATCCACAGTGCCTGCTCGTAATGGTAGCGATCGGAGAATCGTGGAGCCCTTGCGACGATCCCGTCGATCCGCTCCTTGAAGTGGTCCCACCGCGGCGCGTCGTAGATCTCTCGCGCCTCGCGGAGCAGTGCAAAAGCAAGTTCCAGCCAAGCATCGATGACGTCTATGTTCGGAAGAAGCGAACACCCATCCTCCGATGGAGCGTCTACGCGATTACCGTCGGACAGACTAAGGAACAGATCCTCAACTGCGCGTTCGAAGGGTTCTTTTGTAGTTTCGAACAGCGGCATCATGGATGTCTCCAGCCGCCAGTTCAATTCGTAGAAGATACGTACGCGGTCTATTGCGGACCTACCGTTGGAGAACTTGATCAGCGGCATCATCCAGCGCTGCGTGTTCGTCCATAGCGCAGACCGAACTTGACTAGGTGCCACCAGCCAACCAGGATAGTGACCCCGCTCGAACGTCCACCGCTGGAGAACGTTCCCTGCGGTTTCTTCGTCGAAATCTTGATCAGGTGGAGGAAGTGAGGTGGTCCCGGTCGGTTGGACAGCTCAAGGGGTAGGCTAAGGTGTAACCCGTTGGTTGTCAACCTACCCCTCCTTCGTGAGAAACAGGCGGCGGTAAAAGGGGGTGGGGGTGCGGGGGAGGGGGTGAACGAGCCTGTGGATAATGTGCATATATTCCACGGCTCGTGCACCACACCGTCCTCGGATACCCGCTCAGCCCGCTGGCGCCACCTGATGTCCATGTCGGCTATGCCACCTCCTTTTCGAATTCTGGTTCGCCGTCTCGATACGCTTCGCCCGGCGTGCGGCCGCCCAGCGCCGAGTGCGGGCGGACCTCGTTGTAGTACTCCATCCAATCATCTATGACCCGCTGCGCCGCGAAGCCGTCGTCCAGCTCGCGCAGGTACACCGCCTCGTACTTCAGCGATCGCCACAGCCGCTCGATGAACGCGTTGTCCAGACACCGGCCGCGGCCGTCCATCGAACACCGGATGCCGGCGTCCTGCAACGCTGCGGTGAACGCGACGCTGGTGAACTGGCTGCCCTGATCGGTGTTGAAGATCTCCGGCGTCCCGTAGCGCTCCAGCGCCTCGCTCAACGCCTCCAGGCAGAACTCGGTGTCCATGGTGTTGCTCAGCCGCCACGCCAGCACCCGCCGCGTGGCCCAGTCCATGACCGCCACCAGGTACAGGAACCCGCCCTGCACCGGGATGTAGGTGATGTCGGCGCACCACGCGTGGTTCGCCCGCTCGATCGCAACACCTCGCAGCAGATACGGATAGACGCGGTGCTCGGGGTTCGCCACGGTGGTCCGCGGCTTGCGGTAGATCGCCTCCAGGCCCAGCAGCCGCATCAGCCGCCGCACCCGGTGCCGACCAACCGTCACTCCCTCGCGCCCCAGGTGGCGCGCCATCTGGCGGCTGCCGTAGAACGGGTAGCTCAGATACAGCTCGTCGATGCGCCGCATCAGCCCCAGCGTCTCGGCGCTGTGTCCGCTCGGCTGGTAGTACAGCGTCGAGCGGTTCAGAGCCAGCAGCCGGCACTGAGCACTCAGGCTCAGGGTCCGGTGGTCGCGTTCGGTCATCTCCCGCCGTTGCTGCACGCTCAGCGCCCGAGCCCGCGTGACAAAAAATCGCGCTCCACGGTCAACTCGCCGATCTTCGCGTGCAGGTCATGGATGACCGTCTCCTGATCGGCGTGCCGGGCGCTGGCGCCCCCGGCGAACACCTCCTGCAGACCCTCCAGCGCTTGGCGCTTCCAGCCTGAGACCTGGTTCGGGTGCACCTCGTGCTTGGCAGCGATCGCCTGGATCGGGCGGTCGCCGCGCAGCGCCTCCACCGCCACCTGTGCTTTGAACTTCGCTGTGAACCGGCGCCGTTTCGTCGCCATCTCGTTGGCCCTCCTCCTGGCCAGGGTTACACCTTAACCACCTGTCCAGTTTTCCGGGACCACCTCAGAAGTGCTACCGCTTTCGGCTCGGTCAATCCATCAAGGAGCAAGGCAGGTTGGTCGTCTCCCGTCTCCCGGCTAACGGTGTTGACCTCAGGCCATCTGTGCGGGGTCGGTGGACGCCCGATCTTGAGATTCTCGAGAAACCACTTGATCGCCGATGACTCGGACTGGTCTGGAGATACTGGCGCGAGGTCGATTGGCGTTACGCCACGTCTCGCGAGAAGCGAACGTTGCACATGATCGAGAGACAACACACCAGCCAGATAGATCGGTGCATGGTGATCCTCAAGCTCGTCGCGAATCCAGCCGATCCATTCTAGGAAATTGGGGTCTTCACCCGAGAAGCCGATCAGCACGAAGGAATTCTCGATCAGTGACTGTCGAACGGTACTGACGAAGGGCGAAAAGCGTCTCGGATAAGTCCGGTAGTCTTCCTCGGTGATGATAAACGGTGTCTGTGACGGCAGCGTTCCGTGCAGCTTGACGATGCGGGGCGGGATCGCCGTAGTAAGATCCTCAACCGTGGTCACCGGCTGGTATGCCCGTTCGGTCACTTCCGTTCCTTCCAGAAGCGTGTCGTAGTTGGTCGTGAACACGTCTCGCCACGGTAATTGCAGAAGAAGCTCGTGGATGGGTCCCGGATGGTGGCCGGAGTCGGGGAAGTGGCTGCGGATGAACGACTCCAACTTCTGCCGCTTGAACGCCGCCTCGTACTCGCTGGCAATCCGCAGAGGATTGCTGCGATTGAACCGTTCTTCCCTGTCCGTGATCGTGCTGTCCCCGGGAGGGTAGACTTCATCGAACATCGCGCGAGTCAGTTGTCGCCATGTCGGGAACCCATAGTCTACGCCCGGGGAGGGGCGTGCGTTTAGACTGAAGCCGGCACCGATCATCACTGCCGCCCGAGAGTGCGGCCGCTGCCACAAATCCTTCCGCAACTGAATGAGGTGGTTCCGGTCGGGGAAGTTCATCGTCCAGTCTTGTGATCTACCGGAGCGGTGCGATCGATCGGCCCTCTCGCGGCGCGCAGATCCACCACTCGGTGACTCCTGGGCCGCGGTCTACTTTGGTGAAAAACGACGAGCCTATCGACATCGTACCCATGTTCCCGGGCGATGCTGTCTTTGATTCTCCACAGCTCCTTGATGATTTCGTCAGACATCTCGCCTGCTCCGTTGTCACAATCTCTCGGCCGCCTCCAGGACGGATCCCGGTGTAACAGCGCACGCGAGCGACTTGCGGCTCCGTGTGAGCAGTCTGGCGAACGGGTCGCGCACCCGCATCAGGCGAGTTCGGGGGTGTGGCGCAGTCGCAGACGACGTAGAGCCAATACTGATCGCGGAGATTGCACGCCTTGGCCCACTCGTTGTCGCTCACGTCCACGCTGCCACCGGCGGCGGGTCCTTTGACCTCGATACAGCGGCGTTCGCCATCGGGACGATCGGACAGTAGGTCGAACCCAGGCCAGTCGGTCAGCCCGGCCTGCCGAGCCTGAGCGGGCCGCGACACGTCCTTCACCTCGGCACCGGAGCACGCTTCCGCGGCTCGCCGCGCCGGCCAGATGTGCAGAGTCGAGACGTGGCCGTGCCGCACGTGCTTCTCCTGAACCGAATCTAGCGAGACCTGCTTCAGAGGAAACGGAACCTCAATTGCGCGCTCGTTCACTTCGGCCGAGGTCTCCCTACCTCAATTCTGGGTCAGTGGCTTGATTTGATACCAATCAAGCGTCCACTCAAGAATGGTCACGGGAAACTCACGCTCCTCGTAGTCGCGTCCAGGAGTTGGTAAAAATCGCCGCTTCTCCAACCAATCACAAACCAAACGAAGGTTTCGTTGTGACTTCATACATTCGATCAAGTGTGAGATCCTTACTACCGTAGTGTCACCGAGGTCAGCCATGCCGCAACCGACAGCGCTTTCAGAAACTACCGCGAAGTGCACCGTGAAGTCATCGTCGACATCCAGCTCATCGTTTAGCGCTGATCGGTTCTGACAGAGAGCATCACGCCGACGGTTGACCTGCTCCACGCCTTTCTCGATCTCGACCGACTTGTCAACTACTTCGCGCGGATCTGCCGGCGCGATGAACGCTTTGAGTTCCAAGAGAAGGCAGCACTTGTACTGGTGATCAATGACGGCAAGATCAACTTCCCGTGCGCCGCCCCAGCCTGCGACGTTCCCTGACCAACAACGAAAGCCAAGTGGCAAGACAGCTCGACGAATCCGTTCGAGCATCATCGACTCCCGCCGTCCGCTCAGTTTACTATACGGCACCCTGCTCCTTGGCAACCGGTTCAGCAACGTCAACAGGTTCCTCTCGAGAGACGAGTTCAACACGAGACTTGGGGCCCATCCGAAGCGTTGTGGTTCGAGTGGCACGAGGGGCTGCAGGGCAATGTCTGGATTGCGTATTCCTTGCCCTCCGAAACTAAGTTCCTCTACGACGCTCCTAATGATGTTGAGGTCCATACCCAAATATCGACGCAGCCGAGCTACCAACTCGTCTCGTGTCATTATGACAAGCGAGCGAGAGTACCCAGCCGGCGTGTATCCCTTGTTCGGGGTCGCCACACGCGCAAAGAAGTGAATCGCCGAGAGGACCCAGAAAGCCTTGAGAATAGTCGAGTACTGAGAGAGATTCGCAGTGGGAAGTTGCCAATCTCCGGGTAGTCGGAACTGCTCGTTGAGAAGAGATGCTGACGCATCGGACACTTTATTGAACAGGTTGGGATTGAGAGCGTATTCGAACGTACCGCTCAGTCGCACGGTGGAGCTTACGATCTCTGCAATACGATGCGTGGCAGTTCTTTTATCGGCCTCAGTTGACTTCTCGGTGGTGTCCCGCAAGCGATCATAAGCATCATAACGAACATGTTCCCGGCACATCCATCTTGGAGCGATTCGAACTCCGTCCAATTCGAGAGATATCCGAGACACGCTTGCGTAAGTGAATGCAGCCTCGAACCACTCGTAGTCTCGTCCCAAGCGGGCGAGCGCGTTCGCGCTCTCGTAGTAATCGTCAGGCCCGCTAGGAGGAGGGCGACAGTCTCCCTTTGGATCGCATTCCTTCCAAAGCCATCTCAGCGGCCACCTTGCAAGGTTGATTACAGCGTCTACATATGCTGCGTCCAGTGGCTCTCCACGGGCTATTCTACGAAAAATCCACTCCTCGCACTCTGCCATGAGATACCACATAGCCTGAGATCGTGGTAGTGAGAGAAGCTGATTGGTGCGATAGGCATCATCGATATGACGTTCTACACTCCTCAGCTCATCAGATACCGTCATCGACACAGCGCCCGCTTCAACGCGGAGAACCTCCATTGTCGGACAGCGTGAGCGTGCTTGAGATGATGGTGCGGCGAAAGGAGGTTAGGCGCACGGCTAGCGGCCTGTTCAGCCACTGATTCGTGGGATCGCGTCAATACAGACGGACTCCAATGCGGTAATGCCGAGCAGCGGTTCGGCACCGACTCCCCGAATATGATCTCTCGCCAGAGGATCTCACCTATGAACTTGATCTCCGCCTCCCACGTTCGGTCCGACTCCGCGGGATTGCGAAAGGTCACGATGACGTGTGTGGCTCCCATGTGTCTCGTCTGGGCTATTCGGCCGCCTCCCGGACGGCTCCCGGTGTCACGGTGTACGCGAGCGATTCGCGGCTCCGTATGAGCAGCGTGGCAAATGGATCTCGCACGCGCATCAGGCGCGGGCGGGGGGTGGCGCAATCGTAGACGACGTAGAGCCAGTACTGGTCGCGGAGATTACACGCCTTGGCCCACTCGTTGTCGCTCACTTCGACGCTGCCGCCGACGGCGCGTCCCTTGACCTCGATACAGCGGCGTTCGCCATCGGGATGATCGGACAGCAGGTCGAAGCCGGGCCAGTCGGACAGCCCGGCCTGCCGCGCCTGAGCGGGCCGCGACACGTCCTTCACTTCGGCGCCGGATCGCTCTTCGTAGGCGGCCGCGACCTGTACGGCGAGCGCTTCCACTTCGGCGTCGAAGTGCTCGGCTTCCTTGTGGTCGCGGGCAGGTACGACGAGCGCGTGAAGCAGAAACTCCACCTCGCCGGTCTGGATGGAATCCGCTTCGGCGTGCAGCTCGGCGAGGCGCCGGGCGCGGGTGGCCGTCAGGTTGCGCTGGCGCTCCTTGACCTCGATCAGATCCTCCTGCGCACGCCCGGCGCCGGCGCGAGCCTGGGCAGTGAGGCGGGCGCGCATCGCGGCCAGCTCGGCGGCCTGAAAGTCGAACCCTCGATTGACGAACTCCACGCAGGACGGAAGGTCGGTGGCCAGCCGCTGCCGATGAGCGTGTGCGAGTCGCTCGCTCACGTCCTCGCGGGCGAATTCGGCGGCGTCGCCGAGCATTCCGCGAGCGAGGGCCGCGAGGGCCGACCGGCTCGGCGCATGGCCTTGCGCACCGCGCAGCAGCAGCAAGCGCTCGACCGGGGACTCCTCCACGGCACCGTCCCTTCTCTGGCGCAGTCCGATCAGGCGCGACTCCAGCAACCGCGTGGTCGCTGACAAGCCGGCGCCCTCGTCCTCCGAGCGGCACTGCTGGACGGATACCAAGGCGACGTGGAACAGGTACGCCTCGCTCGCGTAGGGATCGACGAACACGGCGCCGCGCAGGGCGTCGCCGCCGAACCGCCCCACGATCGCGGCCGAGATGCCGTCGAAGACCGGCTCGCCCGGGTGTAGCCAGATCGCGTCGTCGCGGTTCGCAGGTTTGTACACCGTCAACCGATTCCGGGCCGCCTCCGGGTACGCCTCCAGAGCAGGCAGCAGCGCGTCGGCGGCACAGGGACGGCGGGGCGCCAGCGCAAACGTCCCTTCCAGGTCTCCCTCGACTTTCACGTCGAGCAGCGGCGCTGCCTTCTCCACGAAGCGGCGCACGTAGCCCGGCAGGAGCCGAAGGTAGTGTTCGTGTTCCGCCTCGCCGGCCAGCTCGGCAAGGCGACCGCGCACGTCGCCGCCCTGCCCGTACAGCACCCGCTCGCGTTCGGTCAGGGCCAGCACCTGCTCCTCGGTGAGACGGCCATCCAGGCGCTCGGAGGCGACGTCGCCATCCGCCGTGACCGCCTGTTCCAGGTATTGCCGCACGGAGACTCCCTCGAACAGCCGTCCCACCACGTCGAACACCTTGTCCGACCGCAGCCTCCTGCGGATCGACTCCAGCTTGTCGAGCAGGGTCTTCATCACCCGCCCCTCGCGGGTGCCGCCGGCCACCAGATTGACGATGACGACCGGATCGTGCTCCTGGCCGTAGCGGTGGATGCGGCCCATCCGCTGTTCCAGCCGCGCCGGGTTCCAGGGGATGTCGTAGTTCACCATCAACCAGCAGAACTGCAGGTTGATTCCCTCGCCTGCGGCGTCGGTCGCCACCAGGTAGCCGGCGCCACCTTCCGCGACGGGGCGGCGAAAGAACTCAACCTGCCGGTCGCGCTCCCGATAGGGCAGGCCGCCGTGAATGAGCGCAACGCGACCCGCGAAGCCCAGGCTCTCCAGCCGGCGCACCAGGAACTCGGCGGTATCGCGATGCTCGGTGAAGACGATCAGCTTCTCGTCGCCGAAGCGCGGATCGCGGAGCACCTGCCGCAGCGTGTCGAACTTGGACTCGTCTCCCGCTGCAAGCCGGCTTCGCGCACTGTCGAGGAGCGACGCGACCTTGAGACGCTCGGCCTCCAGCTCGCCGAGGTTCACCGCCACGGTGGCCCCCAGCGCGCTGTCCTCGAACGTCTCGTGGCGCTCGCCGGCGCCGTCGGGTCCGGCGTCCTCATCGGCGGTGCGGGTCTCGAACTCGTCGTCGAGGCCGTCGAGACGCCGTTGCCTCCTCAGGAGCTGCTCCTCCGAGAGTCGCCCCTCCCGGATCTCGGCGATCAGCGCCTCGATCTTCTCGTGGCGCCGTTCGAACGAGCGCATCAGGGCATACGTGGAGCTGGCCAGCCGCCGCTGGAACACGCTCATGGCCAGACGCGCGGCGGATCGGTTCAGGACGCGCGCCCGGTTGTAGTAGTGGCGGATGTAGTCGGTCGTCGCGTCGTAGAGCTCCTGTTCGCTTCCCGGACCCTGCGACAGCTCGTAACTCAGGGTGTCGCAGTTCCGTTGCGGGTACAGGGGCGAACCGTCGAAGCGGACCATCTCCTCCTTCGTCCGGCGGATGAAGTGCCTGCGGCGCGACTCCTGCGGGAACCGGTCGAACGCGTCGCCGGTCGACAGCGTGTCGGGAAGCAGCAGACGCCACAGAAAGTAGTAGGGGTCGTCCTTGCCCATGTGCGGCGTGGCCGTCAGCAGCAGGAGATACTGCGCCGACCAGGGCAGCGACCAGCGCTCGCTGTCGGAGCCCGCTCCTCCGATGGCTTCCGCGAGCCGGTAGCGGCCGGTTTTCCGTACGCGGTAGTCAGGCTCGCGATGGGCCGACAGCTTGTGCGCCTCGTCGAAGACGGCCAGGTCGTAGGCCGCCGTGGCCGGGTCGGCGAGCCAGCGGAACGAGCGCTCCCCGGCCAGGGTGTCGATGCTGATGATCACCAAGTCGCTGTCCGGGCCAAGGAAGGGATTGCCGGAGCGAGCGTCGGAGCCGCCGACGATGCGGAACGGGAGCCGAAACAGGGTACGCAGCTCCCGCTCCCAGTTGCCGACCAGGCCGGCCGGCGGGACGATGAGCACGCGGCGGATCAGCCGCCGGGACAGCATCTCGCGCACGTACAGGCCGGTCATGATGGTCTTGCCGGCGCCGGCGTCGTCGGCCAGCAGGAAGCGCAGGGGAGACTGCCGCAGCATGTGCTCGTACACGGCGATGCGCTGGTGCGGCAGCGGATGGATCAGCGACGTCTCGGTGGCGAACGCGGGATTGAACAGGTGCCCGTACGCGAGACGATGCGCCTCCACAACGGCCGCGACCGCGTCGGGATCGGCCGAGAAGTCCAGGCTCGGCGGCGCCTGTGACGCGTCGTACGCGGCTGGCTGCTCGGCGATCCGCTGCGTGGTATCGCTTTCGAGCTCGATGATCCGCCGCCACGCCAATTGGTTCGGGCGCGACTGCTCGTTCTCCCATCGGTTGACCGTGGCGTACGACACCCCGATCAACTCCGCCAACTGCCCCTGGGTGAGCTCTCTGACGCCTCGGATGGTCTTGATCCTGAGCGGGTAGTCGGGTGGAATCTCGGCCGATGTAGCGGATGCGTACTTCATACTCTCAACGGAAGACTGTGCCGGCGTCAGCATACAGTACACGACGTGATCCGCCAATGAGGTTGTAGCATATGTTACATCGACCAACATGCTCCTTGCGGATCTTCGCAAGCTGTGGGAACCCGACTCATGTCATCGGTGTCGGCGATTTCAGGGTCGGCGAGTACAAACGGCGTTCGCCGCGTCCGGGCTGGAACCGTACGGTGCTGGAGCGGGCCGTCGACCCGGATCGGGCGCTCGATCGACACCCTACTCGCCAGCCAGCCAATCGTGAACCATCGCCATCCTGTGGGTGCCGTAGCTGTCCAGCACCGGATGAATGTCGAGACCCTCAGGCACTGCTTTGGCGATCTGGTAGAGGCACCTGCGGAACTCTGCCGCCCGGTGGCGTAGGAAGCACGTGCCGAGCACCTCGCCGGTCGCCACGTCCAGGGCCGCGAACACTGACGTGGTCGTGGTGGCGGCGGTAGTCTTGGGTACGCCGTTCCGGGAGCCCCGGACGCATGGACAGCGCCGGCTCGCTGTGCCCCAGGGCATCCACCACCGCGCGGCTCGACATCGTCGTCCCCAATGGCTCCGGGCCGCGCCTCGTCCAGTAGAGCTCGGCGCGAGCGCGCGACTCGACGCCATGAACGGCGCGAGTACGGGCCGCTGCTGCTGCGACGTCAACTTCCTTGCTCGTGCTTACCAGCCGTATCCGACCCACTTCTGTGAAACCCGGTCCCCGTTACTAGAGCGCGGTAGCGTGCCCAGTGTTCCGATGACATGAGGCCTTCGACAGTCGATATGTACCCCTCCTCAGTGTGCCTCGTATCCGGTGCGCTTGTGATCCTTGATTTGAGGGACTTCCACAACTCGCCCTGCTTCCACTGTTCAAAATCGAAGTCTTTTCCCAAGCCATCAATGTAGCCCGCGTCGTTGAGGGCAACGAGCCCCACGAGTTGCGGAATCATATCCGTGACTGAACTATCTCCGGCCAAGAACCGCGCGTGATTTGCAAATCTTTTGACACCCCGAAGCGTCCTCTTTTTTTCTAATACGAGAGGCTCCCACATCGCAAGCGCCTCGCGGAAATCCCGGGTTTCTTTGATACCACTATCGGGTTCCTTTCGTAGACTCCCAACCAAACTGGAAAACATAACTATCGTCAAGATGAAGCCGACGACTCCCACGGCTATCCAAGTCACGATCGGACTGAGCCTCGCAGGTTCGCCAAGTCGTCGTCATCAACGATGGGGACCTTGACATATAGATTGATCAGCTTCTCAAGGTAACGGTCTGCGTAGGAGTCTTCATCCTCAGCAACCTGGGCGTTGTCGTTTCCGGTCTGTTCGTTCTGTATCGCGTCCCTCCCGGGCTGCCTTCGTTTCGGTGCGTGTTCCGCGACATCCCGGTGGTATAAGTCGACTGCCCGCTTGACTTCGATCTCGTCTATCCCTAGCAGAACGAAGCACTCGCCGTTTGATGTCAGGAAGTTTACCGCTTCCAGGATCTCGACCGTCTGCGTAGGCCTGCAGCGATCCAGATCGTCGATAATAATCACCAAGCGTCGGTCATCAAACACTTTACACACTTCGCCAAAGGAGCGGCCGAACTGATATCGGAAGCTGAGCCGATCCCGAAACCGAGGAAACTGAACCCACGCCGCGGACGCACGCACCAGACTTGCTGGTGAAACGTCAAACGCTTTTAGGGGATTCCACCGACTCGCCAAGACCCACAGAACACCAGCCAGAGGGATCAGGCGTGGACTATTCCTCAGAACGTCGTCCCATGTGGCAGACCCAGACATAATGTTTGTCAACGTATCCGGATTCGACACGATCACCCCAATCCAGACGAACATGATTACGATCAGGACGATGAACCGGATGACTGCGAGTGGGTGTTCCCGTGAACGGTCCATCAAGAGCTTAAGGCGGAACTCGGCGTTGGCAAAAAGAGAACGAGGTGTCGCATGACGTCTGATGGACTCCATTAGTGCAGCAAACAAGTGAGCTTCATTCTGATGATGCCAAGCATTGAACCAAATACATGGACAACCGTCGTTAAGAAGATCTCGCTCGACCAGTTTCATAATAGATGACTTGCCACTGCCCCACTCTCCAACCAATGCGAACGTCATCGGAGCTGATGCAAGAGGATTGCGCACGAAGCTGGAAATCCTGGTAGCAATCTCTCTCATTGCCTCTGTGGATCGACTTGGATCATCGACTGGGTTGTCTGACTCGAGAGCAAGCACCGTTGGATCGGGCTCCACGCGCCGCCAAACTAGCGCGAAAATCGGCACGATGAATAGCAGAGCGCCGATCGTAACAACCATCAGCACCCAGCTCCAAAGCGCAGGAGTGATCCGAACGTTCGTATAAGCCTTCCCGTATCTATCGACAATCGTGATCGCCCCGTTCGGGTCGGCTCTAATGGCGGAGACCGCACGGCCCCTATCGCGCATAGACAGACGGGTTACCTCTTGCCACTTGCGATACGGAGCGATTGAGCGGAGCACTCTGCCGTCATAATCAAGCACTATGATGGAGTCGTCGGCGCCGACTGCGAAGGCGTGCAGCGGCGCCAAATCAGCCTGCTGCAGCTCCTCCCACTTCTCATACGGCGGTTTCGATCGGACGAGGCCAAACTCGGTGAGCCCTACAATCATCCCGGTCGGTCCAGACGCTATGCGAACATCGCGGATGCTCTCCCGGTCTGCCAACTCCAGAAGCTTCCACCCACCGTCTGGGTCCCAGCGGCGGAGGCCCAAGTAGTCAGCTATCAAGACATTATTGGCGGGCCCAACCGTTATAGCTGTGATCCGTGAGGAGTGCGCCCCAGAGACGATGCGCTGTCCATCCGGGCTGAACGCCACACTCAACACCTGGGCTCTGTGACCCTGCGCCGGGTCATTTACAGCCGCCCCGCTCTTCCGGTCCCACAACCTCACCGTGCCGTCGCTGCTGCCGTAGACGATACGCTGTCCATCCTGACTGATTGCCACACTGACGACCGAACCGTGGTAACCCTCCAGTGGCTCGTCTACAGCCGCGTGGTCAACCGCGTCCCATAGCCTGACGGTGCCGTCGCTGTCGACAGAGATGATGTACTTCCCATCCGGATCGAACGCTACGCTCTCCACCCAGTCCCCATGACCGATCAGTGGCTCGCCTATAGCCGTGCGGCTTTCCGCGTCCCACAACCTGACCGTGCCGTCGCGTCCGCCGGAGACGATACGCTTCCCATCCGGACCGAACGCTACGCTCTCCACCCAGCCCTCATGACCAATTAGTGGCCCGCCTATAGCCGTGCGGCGTTCCGTGTCCCACAACCTGACCGTGCCGTCGCGTCCGCCGGAGACGATACGCTTCCCATCCAGATCGAACGCCACACTTTCAACTCCATCCCCATGACCCTCCAGTGGGTCGCCTATAGCCTCGCCGCGCGCCGTGTTCCACAACCTGACCGTGCCGTCGCTGCTGCCGGAGACGATGCGCTGTCCATCCTGATTGAATGCCACACTCCGCACCGCACGCTCATGACCCGCCATTCGCCGGATCATACCCGTATGAACGGTACCAATGGCCCACAATATCATCGTGCCGTCGCTGCTGCCCGAGACGATATGCTCCCCATCCGAGCTGAACGCCAAACTCCATACCGAATTCCAGTGACCCTCCAGTGGCTCTCCATTATGGATGTCTCCATTCAGGGACCACAATTGCACTATGTTCGACGCCAGAAGAGTCTCCCATTGGCGGTTGGCGATCGATCGTCTGACCTTGCCGCTCGAGTCACTTATTACGATAGAGTCGTCCGATCCTATGGCCATATAAACGTGATCTGAGGAGCCATCACGAGGTAACGGGTTGCCCAGATCGTACCAACTCTCATCTATCCACTGGTAGACACGACCGTCAGAGTGGCGCACCGCGAGAGCGTCGTTCGCCCCGAGCTCTACGTCTTCGACACTGTCCCAGCTCCAATCTGTTCCGGACGGATATTGCCACGAAACAAAGCGTCTCTCCGTGTATTGTGCCGCGCTGACTATTGAACACGGATGGAGCCAACAATGCAGATCCGAGAACTTGAACTCTCGGGGGCGGTCCGGAGGTTCTTGATAGCGAATTCCGCCTATAACAGCGACGAGGCACACGAACAATCCCAGCAGCAACAGCAGGATGCGTCCACCGATTCCCCTTCGAGATCTTTTCGACTCTGCCATAGCTTAGCTTACGTTACATTGACGAGCCACGCACCAGACTCTCAGAATATACGGGATGTATGTTGGGCAGCCAGATGCTTCGTCGATCTGCTTCCTCGCGTCTCACCAGCAAGCGGCATCTGTCGATGGATGTCAGTGGCCTCGGCCAACTACAGTGTTCAGGTTGGGCCTTGGCCGTAGCGCTCCATTTGCTAGCTGGCTCAGGCGGATCGCACTCCTCGGTCTCGTACCGTATGAGCGGCATGAACTCGAGCACATCTCCAACTCCACGGCAACGGCTCGGTTGTGATCGTGATGTATCAACCCAATAGCCTGATCGCTACGCCATTCCTGCCGATTCTCAACAGATGATGCCGCATCCCGTGTACGTCTGTCCAGGGGTTTTCGGGATTAGGAAAATAGGCCGTCGGCGTTCTGGAATGCCCTGGGAGTCGGAATTGACCGGACGGGTGATCCAGAAGTGCCGATCGACGGACGCTCCGGGCGGCTCGGTCAAGGAGGGATCGGTGTTCGAGGCGTCCCGACGGCTCATCAGACGCTGGGAGGACCGCATGATGCGTCCGATAGGGACGTGATGCGGCGCGTTGCTACCGTGGCACAGTCTCGGTGCGGCTTCTGTGGTCGGTACGGGCTCTCTCAGGCACTCGCTGGTCATCCTGCGCAGATGTTCGCGTTGACCAGCTTCGATGCGACCGCCCGCCATCGCCAGCATGATGGACAACGCCCGCGTGCAACCCCATCTTGGCCAGCCCGCGGATGAGTGGTTCGTCGAGGCCGGCCTAACGGCGTTCACCGCTCCACGGCGCTGCGCTGGTCGTAGTGGTCCTTCCAGGCGTAGCTGGAACGCGCCACCTGGTGAACACGCTCCGGTTCTCGCTCAGCGGTATGCACACCGCCGCGCCCACCGGGCGCTGCTCCATCCCCTTGCCCTCGATTCCCACCGCGCACGACGGGCAGCGGACTTCAGGGATTGCGATCGCGCTCGAAGCCGCCGTCGTTCATGCTGCGCTCGGTGCCGGTGCGCGGACAGGTCAATTAATCCGAACGACGCTCCGTTTCGGCCCGGCAGCGGATCTGGTAGGATCGCGCCCGCACAAGGGAGGAACAGTTGTCCGAATCGATCAAGATCGCCGTCATCGGCGGTGACGGCACGGGACCGGAGGTGACCGCCGAGGCCTGCAAGGTGCTGGAGGCGGTGGCCCCGTTGGAGGGGATCTCCTACGAGCGGGCCGACTTCGACTACGGAGGGGACCGCTACCTGGCCACGGGTGACGTGATCACCGAGCAGCAGATCGACGAGCTGCGCCAGTTCGACGCCATCTACCTGGGCGCCATCGGCCACCCGGAGGTGACGCCCGGCATCCTGGAGAAGGGGTTGCTGCTGGCCATCCGCTTCCAGCTCGACCAGTACATCAACCTGCGGCCGATCAAGCTCTACCCCGGCGTGGACACGCCGCTGAAGGACAAGGGGCCGGAGGACATCAGCTTCGAGGTCGTGCGCGAGAACACCGAGGACCTGTACTGCGGGGCCGGCGGCTTCCTGCGCAAGAACACCCCGCAGGAGGTGGCGACCCAGGAGATGATCGCCACCCGCTTCGGCGTCGACCGCTGCCTGCGCTACGCCTTCGAGCTGTGCCGCCGCCGCAAGGACAAGATGCAGCTCACGCTCGTGCACAAGACGAACGTGCTGACCTACGCGGCCAACCTGTGGGAGCGCGCGTTCCACGAGATGGGACCCGAGTATCCGGACGTGACCCGCGACTACAACCACATCGACGCCGCCTGCATGTGGTTCGTGAAGAACCCGGAGTACTACGACACGGTCGTGGTGCCGAACATGTTCGGGGACATCATCACCGACATCGGCGCCATGATTCAGGGCGGCCTGGGCGTCAGCGCCGGCGGCAACATCAACCCGGATCCGGGCGGCTGCAGCATGTTCGAGTGCATGGGCGGTTCGGCGCCGAAGTACACCGGCAAGAACGTGATCAATCCGATCGCCGCCATCGCGGCCATGGGGATGCTGCTGTCGGTCACGGGCGAGCAGAAGGGGCTGGACAACCTGACCCGCGCGTCACAGCGGGTCGAGAACGCGATCCAGGCCACCACGCCGAAGATGCAGAGCATGTCGGCCGGCAGGATGGGCTACTCCACCACCGAGGTCGGCGACCTGGTGGCCTCCTCGCTGTGAGCCGATTGTCTACGCTCCGACGCTGATCCGGCCCGTTCGACGGGACCGCGGCTCGCGGATGGCGATCTCTACGTCGCGACCAAGCGCCGTCAGCAGACGAAGGAGACGCTCGAGGGAGTACTCGCGGAAGCTTCCCCGAAGCAGCCGCGATACGTCGGGTTGGGAGAGCCCGAGCAGCTTGGCCGCATCGGTCTGCTTGAGCCCGCGTTGGCGAATGATCTTGTCAATGCGCGTGACGATCTCCGCCTTGAGTATGTGAGTGTCGGCGTCGGGGCGACCCAGGTCGGCGAACACATTGCCGCTGCCAGTCTCGATCCTCGTGTCGTCTGTCTTCATAGGCTCACTCTTCCTCGCCATAAGCTTCCTCGTAGTGACGGCGTGCTGCTGCCAGTCGGCGCCTGATGAGATCCATCTCCTGCTTCGGCGTTGCAATACCGCGTTTGGCCCTCTTCTGAAAGGCATGCAGGACATAGACGGCCGCCTTGAACCGTACCGTGTACACCGCCCGGTAAGCGTCGCCCTCATGACGTGAGACGATCTCCAGAATGTTGGCACCCAACCCTTTGAGCGGTTTGGCATCACGGTGCTTGAGTCCGACCTGAGCCTGATACAAAGCAAAGCCGACGTGGTCCTGAACCGTGGCCGGGAACCTCTTCAAGTCTGCTCGACTCGACCCGACCCACTCGACAGGCTTCAGCACCTCCTTGGCCAATATAGTGGTTTCACCATATGAGCGCAAGCGTGGTCCCCGCTTCTGAGCGCAGAGCATGTCGGCCTCCGCGACCTGGTAGCCGAGGCGCTCTGAGAGATGGAGCACACGAACCGACAACTGCCTCGACTCAGGGCCGACTCAGGAGGTTTCCTGGTTGAACGGACGGTCGAGGGCCGGATAGGGTTCAGTCGGAGCCCTTGAAGTGGAGGAAGTCTCGGCGCAGATCGCTCGGCTGGCCGAGACTCAGGAGAGGCTTGTACAAGAGCTCGGTGCGTTGACCCGCTCGGTGCTCGGGCTCGTCGATGACGTCGGCAAGCTGAACGGGTCCGACCTGGAACGGCGCCTGCGCGAGCGCTCCTTTGCCCACTTCGGCCGCCTGATCCGGCGGGCGTACGTACTGACTCAGGAAGAGCTTGCCGACGTCCTGGACGCCGGGCAGGCACAGGGCGCGATCACCGAACGCGAAGCTGACGAGTTGACGTGGACGGATCTCATCGTCCGCGGGAAGCGGCGTGACGACGGCACCGACGTGTCCCTCGTCGTGGAGGTCTCCTACGGAGTCGGAGTCGGTGACGTGGAACGTGCCGAGCGCCGAGCGGAGCTTTATGGCAGGCTCGTCGCGCCCGTACTATCGGTGGTCGCGGGCGAGGCGGTCACCGCCGAAGCGGCACAGTACGCTCGATCCGAGGGCGTGTGGCAATTGGTACGCGGCGGCATCGTCCCACCGGACGCCGTACCCTCAGTCTGGACTCCCGCGCCCTGACCGGTCCGCGTCCCGGCCGACGCGCGATCTCCAGATCTTGGTCAGCCTTCTCAAACCACTTTCGTTCGGGCCGCACGTCGCTCATACAATACTTTCCCCTCCTCCAGCATCCTGTGAATCACGGAATGCCGGTCATTGCGCTGCCTTGCAATGACTTCCGGGGACCGGATCACCACGTCGACCGGCAGCACGAATCGCTCGGCAATCGCCCGACGAATCGGATTGCCGCGCTGTGGCTTTACGGCATCTGAGCGCAGCACGACCAGCAGGTCGACATCGCTGTGCTCGCTGCCCTCTCCGCGGGCGTGGCTGCCGAAGAGAATGATCTGTTCCGGATCGAAGCGCTCGACGATAAGTTGCGCCATGGCCCGGATCGTCGCTCGGTCAATCTGGTCCTCAACGGCATTCACAAGGTTCCCTCCCATGGACAGCATATTGTCCAGCGTCCGACTGACTGCGTCCAGGCTACGTGTAGTGCGAGGGGGTTCCAGCCGTCGACCAGGAGCAGCCGGTGCATCAGCGGCTCGCACGGCTCGGCGGCCATGCGCTGCAGGTCGTCGCGGTGGCCGAGGCGCCGGATCGTGTTCCACTGGCTGCGGGTGATGATGCGCCGGTCGCAGTCCCAGAGCGACAGCCCGGCCGCCCCCCGGCGTACGCCTCCGCGGCGCGCCGCAGGCCGCCATGTTGCGCGGATACAGGTCGGGGTAGAACAGGCAGCCGGTCCCTCCACCACTCCGCGCATGTAGGCGAATTCCAGACTGCCGTGCTGGGAGTCGCCGGCCGCCAGCGCCAGGATGTCCACCAGCCCCCTCGCGCGCCCAAGTGCGCAGGTCCAGCCCTGACGCGCGGTTGGTGTCGTCGTCCGGCCAGACGTTGGCCGCCACCTGAAGCCTGCGGGCCGTTGCCGACCCCGTCCCGCGCCGCGCGCAGCTCGCGCATGATCGTACTATCCCTCCATTGCGCTGCGCAGGACGGAGGCCATGACTCACGGGCAATGATCAGCCCGCCATCCGGGGTCGATGAGCGGGTGTTGAGAGGCGCAGGGCGAATCCGCGTAGGAGTAGTCCACCTCGTACCCCATGTCCTCGAACGCGCCAAGCGTGATCTTGGTAGCCACCGATCCCAAGCTGTGAATTGACGATCGCGAAGACAGAACGATACTGGAGTGCATCAACTCACCCCATAGCCAGATCGTCCAGTGATCCCCGACGAGCGGAACGCCTGGAAGGTCAGCGATCGCGACCCCTTCAAGCCACGAATGCGCCCAGTATCCTCTGGTGGCGTTCGATCCTGTGAAGACGTGCACGTCGGATCGGGCAGGGACCGGCAGCCCTGCCGGTGAGGGGGAGGGTGCCAGTCCCT
This sequence comes from Spirochaetia bacterium, assembly GCA_965208175.1. Lineage (GTDB taxonomy): Bacteria > Spirochaetota > Spirochaetia > SZUA-6 > Bin103 > CATQHW01. The sequence continues at coordinate 2,687,412 of CBDBOG010000004.1, forward strand.
CGGACGGCCGCAGGGGGCGCGTCAGACTCTCGAATGCCGTCGAATGTGCGAACCCCAACACGTGGGCAATCTCATGGCGAGCGAGGTCGAAGAAGTTGTCCAGATGCTCCTGGACGACGAAATCGCTCCACCAGATGGGTGGGCCGGGATTGACCGCCCATCGTGGAATTCCATACAGGGGGTTGTCTGTCGCGAATACGATGCGGCCGTAGAACGGCAGCCCCGTTTCTGGGCGCTCGGCGCAAGCCCATGTCGTAGCCGACGGACCCTGCGTTCTGAAGTGCACGGCGATTCTCACGTCATCGATCTCGCGTCCCACGAAGTAGCGGTCCAACCCCGAACATCCGCGCCGAGCGGCGCCGACCAGATACGGCTGACCCGCATCCCCTGAGATGGCGTGCTCCCAGTAGGCAGCCGCGCATTCGATTTCATCCTTGAGCCACTGGTCCATGTCTCCGGCATAGACGACGTCAATGCTGAGCGTATCGGGCGATGATGCTTGGCGGGGGTAGGGGCAGATTCGGAGGACCCCGACCTTACCCGTGGTTGGCGGTTCGGGCTCTGGCTCCGGCTCGGACCCGAAGGGCATGATCGCGAGCGTGATCCGCATGGTGTCGGCGTCGGCCATTGTCCGGTTGTCGTCGCTATCGTGCACTATGTAGGTGATCTGGTACTCGCCGACCTCAGCCGTGTAGGGGTTGCCGGTCAGCATCGGGCCGGGCGTGATGGCGAGGTCGCCCGGTAGCGCGGGCTCGGTCGTGTAGACGCGGTCCCCGTCGCCACCGGTCGCGCGTGGCAGGGGGATGCTCTGCCGGGTTCCGCTTGGAAGCGCTCCCGGCGGAACCGCCAGCATCTCGATACGGTCCGTCTCCCATATGAAGGTCGGGCGGGTGTCCGGAACCGGCGGCGGGACCGGCTTCTCCGGTTGCTCCTGATGCGCCAAATCCTCGCAGCCTGCGGGCATCAAGACGGCGCCGAGGATCAGGACGGGTAGAATAGAATACCGTCGACACCAGTGTTTGATGGCGGCGCTGTCAATCGTGATCGTGCCCGCTTCACTCATGTTCGAGCTTCTCCTGGGGACGATCAAGTGTAGTGCGAGGGGTTCCAGCCGTCGACCAGGTGCAGGCGGTGCATGAGCGGGTCGCACGGCTCGGCGGCCATGCGCTGCAGGTCGGCGCGGTGGCCGAGGCGCCGGATCGTGTTCCATTGGCTGCGGGTGATGATGCGCCGGTCGCAGTCCCACAGCGACAGCCCGGCCGCGCCCCCGGCGTACGCTTCCGCGGCGCGCCGCAGGTAGTCGCCGGCAGCCATGTTGCGCGGGTACAGGTCCGGGTAGAACACGCATCCCGTCCCCTCCACGACGCCGCGCATGTAGGCGAACTCCAGACTGCCGTGCTGGGAGTCGCCGGCCGCCGGCGCCAGGATGTCCACCAGCCCCTCGCGCGCCCAGGTGCGCAGGTCCAGCCCTGACGCGCGGTTGGTGTCGTCGTCCGGCCAGACGTTGGCAGCCACCCGCAGCCTGCGGCCGGCGCCCGCCCCGTCGAGCGCCGCGCGCAGCTCCCGCATGAAGGTGGTGACGTAGCCGGCCCACAGGTCCATCAGCCGCTCGTCGTGGCCGTACTCGAGCTGCCACTGCGGGTCGCCGCCACGGTGGTCCACCCCGCCGCGCAGCTCGCGCGGGTCGACGCCGTGCGCGGCCCGAAACGCCTCGATCACCGGCGGTTCGTACAGAACGAACGGCGCCCGCCGCGTGTAGATGAGCTGCACGCCCTCCACGCCGTACGCGGCCAGCTCCAGGAGCAGGTCGACGTAGAAGCGGCGCACCTCCGGGTAGGCCATGCTCAGCCGCGCCACGGTGCGGCCGTCGCTGTCCCGGCAGCGCAGCTCCGGATGCTCGCGCCAGAACGGCACGGAGTGGGTGTAGTCCGGCGGCGGCCCGGCCATCGTCCCCATGCGGAAGCCCAGGAAGACGTCAATCCCCATCGCCTGCACGAAGTCCACGCGCACCCTGACCGGGTCGATCCCCCGCTCCAGGAAGCCGCGCAGGCTGCGCACGGTGCGCGCGGCCCGCTCCGAGACGAAGGCCTCCTCGCCTTCCCCGTACGGCGTCCCCACCGCGCTGGGATAGAAGGTCGAGCCGGCGCCGGTGCCGCCGGTGCCCAGGAACAACGTGCCCACGTCGCTGTCGGCGAGCGGCGCATAGATGGACAGCAGGTCGTCGACGGTGCGGGCGCCGTCGAAGAAGGACGAGCCGGAGTGCCCGTCCAGTTGCGCGATGATCAGCTTGGTGGCCGGATCGCTGCCCGCGCCGGTGTACTCGGCCACCTCCGTCCCGCTCATCGGCACCAGCCGCACGAAGGCGAGCTGCGCGGCGCTCGGCGCCTCCACCCCCGGACAGGCGATGACCAGTTCCTCGTCCGTCAGGTCGCCCGCCTTCCAGAATACCTCCTCGATCGAGCCGCCCGAGCCCGGGATCGACGCGTTCATGCGCGCGCCGTCCACGACGCTGGGGCGCACCAGCTCGGCGTGCGGCTCGCGTGCCAGCCGCACGTCCAGTCCGAACGGGTCGCTGAACGGCGGTCCGGGCTCGATGCCGCCGCGGTACAGGCCCAGGTAGATCGCGTGCCAGCCGGTGACCGGCAGCGGCAGCCGCAGGTCCGGCGGCCGGCTCTGCTCGGTCATGCCGACCATCACGCCGGAGATGCCGCCGGCGGTCTCGTACGCAAGCGTGTACCAGCAGCCGTCGCGCAGCCCGGAGCCGATCGCCGCGCGCGGCTCGCAGCGCGACAGGTCGCTGAGCAGCACCCCCTCGCCCTGCGGGCGGTGCCAGAAGCGGCCGTCCCGTGCGATGCCCCCCGATGCCTCATCCATGCGAGCTCACCTTCCTGACCGTGATCGGCACCCCCTCCGCGTGAATCCGCCGCGGCGGGAAGCCGTCCCGTGAAATCACGTCGATCACCAGGATCGTATCCGGTCCGATCAGCGCCATGTCCTGCATGCCGCAGTGGTACGGCTGGCCCGACGCGTAGGCGCCGTCGAAGTGAACGACCTGGTCGCTCCAGACGCTCCCCTGTCCGTCCGGGCTGAAGACCACGCTGCCGCCCGGAATCCCGCGCGCGCGCAGCACCGCCAGCACGCCTCCCTCGGTCAGCAGCAGGCGAGGATAGATGCCGGGGATCAGCTCGCCGTCCACGTACACGCGCTGCGGATCGGTCCAGGTGCGGCCGCCGTCGGCGGACCATGCGGTCAACAGCGGCTGGTCCAGGTGCGCGCGCCCGTGCAGGTCGCGGTGGCCGTGGATGCCGGAGCGCATGGCCGCGAACAGCCGGCCGTCGGCCAGCGTGATCAGGTCGGACTCGTTGGTGCCCATGGGCGTGAGCTCCGGGTGGTAGCAGACCGTCGACAGGAAGCGCCAACTGCGGCCGCGGTCGTCCGACTCGGCGACGATCACGCGGTTCTTGAACCAGTTGTAGCGATGGATCAGCTCGGCCGCCACGGGCGAGGCGGTCCAGACGCGGTCGCCCTCCAGGTTGCCGTACAGGGTGATCAGGATCCTGCCGTCGGGCAGCTCCAGGAAGCCGCGCACCGGGATGAAGGCGGTGGCGAGGGGGACGTGCAGAGGCGCGCTGAAGGTCTCCACCGTCCGCCACTCGTCGGTGGAGATGGAGACCTCCAGCGTGGACGTGCCCTCGCGCGGATCGGCGAAGCGCGCCTGGCCGGCGACCTGCATGACCGTGCCGTCGCGGAGCTGCCCGTAGGCGCCTTCGGCGCTCAGCGGCGGGGCAGGTTCCCAGGTCGTGCCGCCGTCGGTGGAGCGACGGTCGCAGAGGATCATGGTGCCGCGCCGCGTCACGATAACCTGCGCGCTGTTGCCCGGAAGCGTGCCCAGGTCGATGCGGTCGCCGACGGCGATGTCGAGCTGCGGGACATCGGGGCCGGCCGGCCGTGCGGCGATGATCGGCGATCGAGTGTCGACGGCCCGGGCGGGGTCGGGCGCCGCGTCGCCGATGCCCCCGGAGTCGCAGGCGACCCGGAACCCGACGCTCAACAAGCGCAGCTCTCCGTACTTGAAGGAGCCGAACACGTCGGCGCCCATCATGTGCTGCGGCGAGTTGAAGGCGCCGCCGCGGGTCAGCGAGCCGTCGCCGTCGGCGCAGATCTCCCAGACGTTGCCGAGCAGGTCGTGGAACCCCCACGGGTTGGCCGGATACGAGCCGACCGGCGTGGGGTGGCCGATCATGGACACGCCGTAGTTCATGCGCCGCGCGTCGGGATGCTCGCCCCAGTGGTAGAGGGTATCCGTGCCGGCGCGGGTCGCGCACTCGTGCTCGTGGATGGTCGGCAGACGGTAGGCACGTCCCTCCCGTTCGGAGAGCCACGCGCAGAACGCGCGGGCATCCTCGTCCAACACCCCGGTCACGGGCAGGTTGTCGCCGCCGAAGTCCGGGCTCTCCCACGGAGCCGTCTCCGGGGTCGCTTCCCAGTGGAAGGTGATCAGCTCGCCGCGCGGCTGCCGGTGGCCGGTCTCTTCCACGAAGCGGCGGTAGAGGGCGTTGGTGACCGGGAACTCGCTCAGGTGGAAGGGACCGACCTCGACCGGGATTCCCACGTGCGGGCGGTTCTGCCCGAACGCGGCCTCGGGCCGCTCGCCGGCGCTCACCTGCGCGCCGTAGCGCGCCATGCTCGGCGTCCACGCGTCGAACCGGCCGCCTGCCACGGCGATCATCCGCAGGCCGAGCGAGTTGACGAACCAGCTCATGCGGCCGACGCCTCCGGCCGCCAGTGCACGACCTCCAGGCGCGTGCGGCCGGCGACGGTGTTGGCGCACACGGTGATCATCCCGTGCGTGCCGCCGGCGATGGTGCCGGGATAGGAGGAGCCCGTGTTGGGGTCGTCGCCCGCCCCCTGGCTGATCACGTAGGTCTCGTCCCGCCAGGTGGCGCCGTCGTCATCGCTCACACGGGCGCGGATGCCGGTGTGGGCCAGGTCGTCGGGGTAGCGGTGCAGGTACTGCAGGATCAGGGTGCCGTCGTCCAGCCGCGCCAGGTCCGCCGAACACTGCAGGAACGAGGTGACCGGCCGCTCGTCGACCCAGGTGCGGCCGCCGTCGGTGGACCGTGTGAGGTGGGTGTTCTTGATGCGGTTGGTGCCCTCGTCGCGCTCGCTCGGGCGCTCCTCGCTGTCGAACTGCGGCCGGTAGCCGGAGGCGATCTTCAGGTCGTACGGCGCGGGCGGATCCCCGGGCTGCCGGTGCCCGCGCTGCTTGCGCACGCAGGCCAGGAGCGTACCCGAAGGGAGCTGGTGCAGGTGCCCCTCGGCCGCATACATGGCCACGCAGGAGCTTTCCGTCCACGTGCGGCCGCCGTCGAGCGAGCGCAGCGCATACAGGAAGACCCCCTGCAGCTCGACCGGCAGCTCGCCGGGATCGGCCGCGGGATCGCCGCCCGGCGCGTGGAAGACGTCCACGGTCAGCAGGATCGATCCGTCGGCGAGCTGCAGCAGGTCGGAGTTGGCCGCCTGGATGCGCGTGTGCGGCGGCACCATGGGATTCAGGGGAGCGAGCGACCACGTCCGGCCGCGATCCTCCGAGCGGCCGACCACACCACGCCGGGTGGGCAGGTGGTCGTCGACCATGAAGAGGGCCAGGAACGTGTCGTCGCGGAGGATTGCGAACGCGCCGAGCCACGGCTCGCGTCCCGGATCGGCCGGCTCGAACGGGGCCAAGTCGAGCGCGAACTCGCAGGATCGCCAGGCGAGCCCTTCGTCGGCGGAGCGCAGCACGCTCCGGCCGATGCCCGGCCCCATCACGTACAGGTCGCCGCTCGCCGACCGCCGGATCGACCGGCACAGCCCGCCGCTCGCCACCTCCGCTGCCAACTCGACCCGCCGAGCCGGCAGCCAGGTCACACGCCCGCCGCGCACCAGCGCGACCCGGTCGGCTCCCGCGTCGGGTCTCAGATCGAGCATGCGAGCCCTCCCCGCCGACCCTACACCCGATCGGGCGGCCGGCGATACGGACACGCGGGACGCCTCGGGCACACGGCGCTATGATCGGCAGGCGATGGGTGCCCTCCAGTACCTCTGGCGCTACCGGTGGCTGTATGTGCTGGCCCTGCCGGCGGTCGCGGCGGTCATCGTCTTCAACTACCTGCCCATCTACGGCATCACGCTGGCGTTCCGGGACTTCAACGCCTCGCTGGGCCCGTTCCGGAGCCCTTGGTCGAAGCCGCTGTTCTACAACTTCTGGTTCCTTCAGGACTCCTTTTTCTGGGAGGTGCTGCGCAACACGGTGCGCATCTCCGTCGTCAAGTTCGTCTTCTCCTGGCCGGCGCCGATCGTCCTGGCGCTGCTGCTCAACGAGGTGCGGCGCCCCGGCTTCAAGCGCGTGGTGCAGACGATCAGCTACCTCCCCCACTTCGTCTCCTGGGTGATCCTGGCCGGCATCACCTACCGCGTGCTGGGTTTCGAGGCCGACAGCCCGATCAACCTGGTGCGCGGCCTGTTCGGCCTGCCGGCGGTCGCGCTGATGGGCGATCAGTCCTTCTTTCTGCCGCTGGTGGTGATCACGGCGATCTTCAAGGAAGTGGGCTGGGGCACGATCATCTACCTGGCCGCCATGAGCGGCATCAATCCCGAGCTCTACGAGCAGGGCGAGATCGACGGCGCCGGACGGCTGCGCCAGGCGTGGAACATCACGCTGCCGGGAATCCTGCCCATCATCGCCATCCTGCTGGTGCTGCAGATCCCGGCGATCCTGCAGGCCGGCCTCGACCAGATCTGGAATCTTTCCAACCCCGCGACCCGCGAGGTCGCCTACATCACCGACATCTACGTGATCCGCATCGGCCTCCTGCAGGGGCAGTACTCGTTCGCCACCGCGGTCGGCCTGATCTATTCGGTCGTCGGGCTGACGCTGACGCTGATCGCCAACCGCGTCTCCAAGGGCTCGGTCGGTCACGGGATTTTCTGAGATTCGAGGGAGGAGACCGAACATGTCCGGAGCCGAACCGTTGGAGTGCATGCCGATCGCGGAAGACCTCACCCCGTGGGAGGCAAGCGTGGTAACACTCGAAGACGACGCGGTCATGCTGACCTACAGCCTGCGGGAGGTGCGCTGCCTGCAGGGCATCGTCTCGCGCGACCGCTGCCGCACCTGGGAGGAGCCGTTCTTCCTCAGGTCGGTGTCCGGTGAGCGCATCGTCGGCTGGCGTTCCAGCCCGCTGCGGCTGGCCTCCGGCAACCTCGGCATCTTCTATTCCACCCTGCCCCAGCAGCCGGGCCGCGACGGCCGCCTGGGTTTTCGGGTGTCCGCGGACGAGGGGCAGACCTGGTCCGAAGAGACTCTGGTGGACTCCCACTTCGCGGTGCTGCGCAACGGCTGCGCGCGGGTCCTCGGCGACGGGCGCATCCTCTGCCCCGCCTACCGCTGGATCAGCCACCATCTGGAGGACGCCGAGCAGGACGGCACGCAGCTCTCCTACTCGTTCGCCTACTTCTCCGACGACGAGGGCCGTACGTGGCAGCGCAGCGCCAACGAGCTGATGATCCGCCACAACGACGTCGAGTACGACCTGGTGGACGGCAAGGGGTTCCGCCTGGTCGAGGAGGAGCCGCCGGGCCTGTACGAGTACCTGCAGTTCGAGAAGTACGGCGAGCCGGTGGCGGAGGAGCTGCGCGAGGGCCGGTTGATCAACATGGCCCGCTGCCGCCTGGGCACGCTGTTCATGAGCTACTCCGCGGACGGCGGCGTGAGCTGGTCGAAACCGCAGCCGAGCGGCCTGGCCGCCGCCGACGCGCCGCCGACCACCGCGCGCCTGCCCGGTTCGGGCGACCTGCTGGTGATCTGGAACCAGGCGTCGCCCGACGAGATCGCCTGCGGCCTGGCGCGGCACCGGCTGTCCAGCGCGGTGTCCTCGGATGAAGGGCGCACCTGGAAGCATTTCAGGAACCTTGAGTCACTGGACGACGAGTGCCGCCTGCCGGTGCCGCCCCTGCAGGTGTATCAGCAGCCGATCGACGGCTACAAGCAGCCGATCGACGTCAAGCGCTACCACCGCGCGCCCGGCGCGGTGCGCTGCGCCTATTCGGCGATCACCTTCGTCGGCACCGACGCCGTGATCTGCTACGACTACGGATGGCGGCCGGACCCGGTCACCGGCAAGCGCAAGCACTTCGGCACCAAGGTCAAGGTGGTGCCGTGCGAATGGTTCACGGAGGGGTAAGGCGATGGGCAAGCTGACCGACTCCTTCCTGGTGGTGGACGCCCACTGCGACACCCTGATCCGGCGGCAGAACAAGAGCGATGCGGTCGACCTGACGCGCCCCGACCCGAGCTACCAGATCGACCTGCCGCGCCTGCGCGCGGGCGGCGTCGACTGCCTGTACTGCATGCTCGGGGATCAGGACCTGGACGCGTCCGTGTCGCTGATCGACGCCGTGTACCGGATGTGCGGGGACGAAGACGGCGAGTACGCGCTGTGCCTGTCCGCGGGCGACGTACGGGCGGCGCACGCGGCGGGCAGGATCGCGATCGTGATGACGATCGAGGGCCAGGCGATGTTCGGCGAGCGGCTCGGCCACCTGCGGACGTGGCACCGGCTGGGCATCCGGATCGCCAACCTCACACACGGCGGCGGCCGGCCTCCGGAGTTGCAGTACTCGGACAGCTTCTTCGGCTACATCACACCCGCCGAGCGGGAGACCCTGCGGCGGCAGTCGAAGGGGCTGACGCCGTTCGCGCGTGAGGCGCTTGCGGAGATGGCCCGGCTGGCGATGCCCGTGGACCTGGCTCACAGCAACGATGCGGCGTTCTGGGAGGTGCTGGAGGTGGCCGACGTCCCGGTCTGCTACACGCACGGGGGGTGCTACGCGCTCTGCCCGCACTCCCGCTCGCTGAGCGACGACATGATGCGGGCGCTGGCCGAGCGCGGCGGCGTGATGGGCATCGCCTTCTACCCCGGCTTCATCGACCGGGAGGAACCGACGCTGGAGCGGCTGGCCGACCACGTGCTGCACGCGCTCGACGTGATGGGACCCGACCACGTGGGCATCGGCTCCGACTTCGACGGCCTGCCGATGTGGAGCGAGGCGATCCCGGCGGACGTATCGCGCCTCGACGACCTGTTCCAGGCCCTGGACCGCCGTGGCGTGGACGGCGAGACCCTGGCGAAGATCGCGGGCGAGAATTTCCTCGGCCTGCTGCCGCCATAGCGATGCCAGGACGGTAGGGAACGGCGATGGTTGCCGGATATCGCTTGACGACCTCGGAGCGCCTGTTCGGGGTCGCCAACCACCTGTTCCTGACGCTGTTCGCGCTGGCGACCCTGTACCCGTTCTGGTTCGTGCTGCAGGGGTCGTTCACGGATCCGGGCTTTCCGCTCCGCTTCCTGTGGCCGAGGGGCTTCTACTACGCCAACTACCAGCAGGTGTTCACGGTCACCGGAATATGGAAGGCCTATATGATCACGGTCGCGCGCGTGAGCGTGGCGGTGCCGCTCACGCTGATGGTCACCGGCGGCGCGGCGTTCGCGCTGACGCGTCCGGAATTCGTGGGCCGCAACGCCGTGATCCTGCTGTTCTTCATCACCATGTTCATCAACGGCGGGCTGATCCCCCTGTACATGGTGCTCCGCACCGTCGGCCTGATCAACAACTTCCTGGTCTACGTCATACCGGTCGTCTTCAACGTGTGGATGATGATCGTCATGAAGACCTCGTTCCGGAGCCTGCCGGACGGCCTGGTGGAGGCGGCGGTGATCGACGGCGCCAACTACCTGACGATCTTTTTCCGGATCGCGATTCCGCTGTCGCTGCCGATGATCGCCACGATGGGCCTGTTCAACGCCGTGTGGCACTGGAACGACTGGTTCTTCGGCGCGTTCTACGTGAGTGCGCCCGACCTGCGGCCGTTGCAGACCTTCCTCCAGGAAGCGATCCTGGAAGGCGGACTGTCGGATCACCTGGCGGCGCTCTGGCACCACGGCGGCGGCGCCGGCCGCGACGACCTGCGCCTCGACCACAACGTGCTGAGCCAACTCCGGCGCCTCACGCCGGAGTCGCTGAAATTCGCCTTCATCGTGGTGACGACGGTGCCGATCCTGTGCGTCTACCCCTTCATCCAGCGTTACTTCATCAAGGGCGTGATGATCGGCTCCATTAAGGAATAGTCAGATGGCCGTGACGTCCACCGTGCCGAGCTCGATGTCTTCCTTGTTCACGGAATAGCCGACCAGCAGGCGGCCGGGCTCCTCCAGGCAGCACGGATACATGTAGCCCGGCAGCTTGAGCAGCCCGAGGATCCGCTGGTCGGTCGGATCGTCGACCAGGATGTGCACTTGGTCGAACCGATACCCGTCCTCGCCGATCAGCAGCGTCAGGTGCATGCGGTTGTGCAGCGTCGCGTTGGCGTTGTTGCACAGGTAGTAGCGGCCGTCGGTCAGCCGCCCCGCGTAGTTGCGCGACATCGCGTCCGGGATGTCGGAGATCATGGGATCGCTGAACGTGCGGCCGCCGTCGCCGCTGTGGTTCACCCAGACGCGCCCCGACTGGCTCTCGTCCCGCCAGAAGATGACGATCGTGCCGTCATCGGTCTGGTACCAGCTCGACTCGCCGCCGTCCAGCTTCGCCCCGAACGGCTGCGGCAGCGGCAGGATCTCTGGCTCCTGCAGGATGTCATCGCCCGGCCACAGGAGGATCGCCGGGCCGCTGCGCCGGTCGATCGACGCCACGCCGAGGAGCCGACCTTCGGAGGTCAGGCGAGGCGACTCGTAGGTCGCCGACACCCGCTCGGGGAGCTCCGCTTCCCGCGACCAGGTGCTGCCGTCGCGTGAGGCGTAGACGTAGGTGCGCGCGTTGTGCCAGTCGGCGTAGTAGCCGCCGCCGACCGCGGTCGAGTCGGGATCGCGCACCCGGCGCGCCCAGCGGATCAGCATGAAGAGCGAGTCGCCCAGCGCCGTCAGGCCCACGCACTTGTACGAGTCGCGCGTGTCTTCTTCCCCGCCGATCACGGACGCGGGCGGGCTCCAGTCGCGCCCGTCGGCGGAGTGCGAGATGCGCACCTGCTGTCCCTCCGTGTCCTCGTCGAGGCGGCCGTTGGTGAACCCGTAGTAGTAGCGGCCGTCCAGCGCGGCGAGCTGCGAGTCGATGTTCCAGGAGCCGGCCTCGCGGCTCGCGGTATAGACGCGCGAGCGCTCGAACGGCGCGTAGGGAACGATCGGCGGCACGCGCGCCCGCAGCCCCTGGTCGGTGTAGCGAAGGATGCAGCCACGCTCCTGCAGGCACTCCAGGGTGTGGAACTTGCGGAGCTGGTCGGCCGCCTCCGGGCCGAGCATCGTGACATACGGTCGAGACGCGATCTCCAGGCCTGCAGCACGCTTGGTCATCGGCATCGCCCCTCCTTGGTAGCGTGTACGCAAAAGTGGCCGAGCGGGAACACTCCCGCTCGCGCCCCAAGACCGTCGCCTTCGGCTCCGCTCTTGGCCCAGCCCCACCTTGGTCTACGGAGTCCGCCGGATATGCCGCTCACGCGGCAAACCCGACAGACTCCTCGACACACTCCATCTGTCAATCCGCGGTCGGATCGTCGTGCGCCCCGCGACTACCAGCCCATCACCGCGGCCCACTCGGCACGCGGCGTGACGGTGTGCAGCGACTCGCGGTCGTCGACGTTGTTGTCGCTCATCCACTGCTCCCAACGCTGCTGGCGCTCCTCGAAGATGGGGCGCCAGTCGGTGATGCCGATCATGCTGGCAACAAAGGCATCGTAGTCGGTCTCGAAGTCGCTGGAGGTGATCAGCCCCGCGAGAGCGGCGTCGAACCGCTCCAGGGCCGTGGCCACCGCCGACGCCTCGCGCGGCGGCAACGCCACCGTGAGCTGCGAATACGACGGGATCGCGCTCACCACGGCCGACAGATCGCCGACGCGCTCACGGACGATGCCCATCTCGCGCGCCGACTGCTGGCTGTGGTAGGTGAGCCGCGGCTGCCACGAGCCGTAGTTCGGCGTGCCGAACCAGTGCGCGTGCGGCGTCACCAGCGGCGGCCGTCCCGCCTGAATGGTGATCTCGACCGAGTCCTGCGAGTTGGCGATCTGACGCGTGTCGTGGGGATGCTTGCCCTGCAGCTCCGGCTTCATGCGCCACACCTCGGGTCCCTCCACGAAGTCCCAGTGCACGCCCAGGTAACCGGCCGCGAACATGTTGGAGATCCGGCCCTCGTCGGTCATGTGCCACTGGATGAAGCTCATCACCCCGTCGGGGTTGGGGATGTCGGCCGAGACCAGCGACGGGTTGGGCTGCTTGTTGACGATCCGGCCCGGCGCGTCCTTGATCGGGTTGGCCATGATGAGGAGCTGCGAGTCGAGCGCGGCCTGCGTCTGCGGCGCTTCGCGGCCGTATTCCTCGATGAGAGCGGGGACGACGTCGGTGATGAGCGATGCGTACCACGGCTCGCCGGTGGCGACCGCGATGCTGGCCGTCTTCAGCAGGTCCTGGAATCCGGCCGTGTCCATGACGAACTGACCCTTGCCGAGCAGGTCCTCGTTCCAGAGCAGGTTGAGGAACTTGAACGCCTCGTAGGTTTCGACCGATGCCCACTCGGGCAGCAGCCGGCTTTCGGCGTCCACTTCCCAGCCGGCTCCCTTGAGCTGATAGATGACGCGGCTGTTGACCGGCGACCAGGCGCTGCGCCACTGGAACGGGATGACCGGATCGCCATTGAGGTCGGTCAGGCCGGAAGCCTTGACCGCCCGCAGCAGGTCGAGCAGCTCATCGGTGGTCTGTGGATTGCCGTGCTCCTCGTAGAGGTCCTTGCGGATGTACCAGAGGACGTCCATGGACACGTCTTCGCACTTCACCGCCCATTCCCAGCCGGGCAGGCCGTAGATCTGGCCGTTGACCTTGTACTTCGACATGTAGCTCTGGCAGGCGCTGGCGATGATCGGGTAGTTCACGGAGTCGCGGAAATACTTGTCGAGCGGCAGCAGCCGCCCGCCGGCCGCCAGGGCGGCCATGGTCGTGAAGGGCATGTTCCACATCAGGTCCGGGAACTGGTCCTGCGCGATCAGGAGCTGCAGCGCCTGGTCGGCGGTCTGCCCGGTGGGCACCTTGTCGACCCGGTCGACGGTGATGCCGAACTTCTCGAGCGCCCATTCGTTGGAGACATCGAGCAACTCGCCTTCGAAGGGTCCGCGGGGCACCCCCCAGATCCAGATACCCCGTTCGGGTTCCATCGTTGCGGACTCTCCGCCGCCTTCCGCGTACAGCGGCAGCGTCATGGAGAGAATGATCAGAACTGCACCGATTTTTCTCATTTGGGTTCCTCCCTTGTGGTGAGCATCGAGTTAGTCGATCATGGTGTGCAGATCACATACTGGGCAGCATGCCACCGACCGTCAAGGTTGACCCGCCGCTGCCGCACCGGAGCACGACATGGCAGCACCGCCCGCGGAGACCTCCCTCCTCGACGACCTGGCTCGCATCGACACTCCGACCATCTGCAACATCGTCGAGCTGTTCGGCGCACGCTCACCGGCCGCCGGCTTCATGGACGGGCGCATCCGCTGCGAGTATCCCGACCTGCCGCCGATGGTCGGGTACGCGGCCACGGCGACGTATCGGTCCGCCTACGCTTCGGCCGAAGGCGAGGGGTGCGAGCCCGCCGAGCTGCTTGCGACCTTCGAGTCGCTGCCCGGCCCCGCGGTGGTGGTGATCCAGGACCTGGACGAGCCGCCGGCCGCGGCCTGCTTCGGAGACGTGTCCTGCAGCAGTTACCAGGCGTTCGGGGCCCGCGGCATTGTCACCTCCGGCGCCGGCCGCGACCTGGAGCAGGTGCAAGCCCTGCGCTTCCCGGCATTCACCGCCGGCACGATCTGCTCGCACGGGTTCAGCTACCTGGTGGACACCGGCATCCCCGTGCAGGTCGGCGGGATCACGATACGACCCGGCGACCTGATCCATGGCGACCGCAACGGTGTCGTCACCATCCCGCGGGCCATCGCCGCACAGGTAGCCACGCTGGCCGACGACTTCGTGGCAGCGGAGCAGGAGGTGCTGGCGTACCTGCAATCGGCCCGGCCGCCGACCGTCGCCGGCTACCGCGACGCCGTGGCGCGCATGCAGCGCATGCAGGCCGAGCTGAAGGACCGGATCGCCGCCGGGCGGGGCTGAGCGGCCACCTGGAGAGGAGACAGCCAATGGCCACCGAACCCGACCTGAACGCCGCCGGCGGCGACCGGCCCACACCGGAGGAGGCGGCGCGCAACGCCCCGCTGCTCGCCGGCTATGACTACGACCGCTACCCGTCGTCGATCTCGGGGTTCACGGGCATCAACCTGCAGCGCGTGTTCGTGCGGCGGCAGGCGCCCGCCGTGCGCACCCGCGTCGGACCGCGCGGCAACTTCAAGGGAGCCATCGCGCGACTGTCCGACGGCACCTTGATAGCCGCGGCGTGCCGCAGGATCGATGTGCATGGGCTGTTCGGCGTCCACGTCTACCGCAGTGCCGACCGGGGCCTGACGTGGCGGGAGATCGGCGAGACGACGCTCCTCGGCAAGGAGATGAGCCTGACCGCCCTGCAGGACGACTCCCTGCTGCTCACGGTGGAGTCGAATGCGATTCCCGGCAATGGCACCCGGATGCAGTACCACCGCTCGAGCGACGGCGGCCGTACCTGGATGACCGACTTCCTCGACGGGCTGGGAAAGCCTCGCAACGTGCTGGTGGAAGCGGACGGCAGCCTGCTCATGCTGCGCCCGCTCGGCTCGGCGTACCTGCAACGCCTTTACGACGCCGCAGGCAGGGACTTCGAACCGAACCCGCACCTCGAGTTGAGCCGCTCACGGGACGGTGGGCGTACCTGGGAGAGCACGCCGGGGCGCGTCGCCTGGTCGGTGAGCACCTTCGGCGAGGTCTCGGTCGCGCGCCTTCCCGACGGCCGGCTGCTGGCGTCGCTGCGCACCAACCCGCCCGGCACGGAGGGAGAGGGGCAGCAGCTCACCTACCTCACCGAGTCGGACGACGACGGGGCCACGTGGTGCGAACCGTGGCCGATGACCAATCTCGCCGAGGTGCAGGTGACCCTGCTCGTGCTGCGCGACGGCCGCCTGCTGGCGACCTACACCAACTACCACCTGCCGTTCGGCGTGTGTGCCCAGACCTCCGAAGACAGCGGCCGGACGTGGAGCTTCGACGCGCCGATCCAACTCGCCGTCTCGGCGGACTGCTACACGGGATGGCCGGTGACCGTCGAGCTCGACGACGATGAGTTGATCACCTGCTACATGATCACCGCTTTCCAGAATGAACCGCCGGAGTCCAAGGGCGTGCTGCGCAACGTGTGCGAGGTGGTCCGCTGGCGGTTGCCCTGAGGGACGGCGAAGCCGCTCACAGCGTCGTGAGCCGTTCCTGCGTGAAGGCGAACCGCTCGTCCATCAGCTCGCGCTGAGCCCCGAGCAACTCGCGCGAGGCGGCTGCGGCTCAGCCGGCCCGAGGCACAAGACAACCGCCACGGCCGTTGACGGAACGTACCGTCAATCGTTACGCTGCTGCATGATCGAGAGCTTCGCGGACAAGATGACCGCGGCTGTCTTCACGGGCCACGCCGTGCGCGGCCTGCCCATGCAGATTCAGCGTCGAGCGCGGGCGAAGCTCCTGGCGATCGACGCGGCCGGCCGGCTCGATGATCTGCGAGCGCCGCCCGGCAATCGTCTCGAGGCTCTCCGTGCCGACCGTGCCGGGCAACACAGCGTTCGCATCAACGATCGATGGCGAATCTGTTTCGTGTGGCGGAATGGTAACGCATGGGACGTCGAGATCGTCGACTACCATTGAGGAGGGAGCGAGTATGGGCATCAAGCGCGAAGCTGTGGATCGACAGCAGATCGACTACTCCGATGTGAGTACGGGCGGGCGGCTGCCGCCGGTGCACCCTGGCGAGATCCTGCGCGACGAGTTTCTGAAGCCGATGAATCTGAGCGTTTACGGGCTTGCCCGATCCCTGAATGTGTCTCGGCCTCGGCTGAACGATATCGTGCTCGGACGCCGCGGCGTCACCACCGATACCGCGCTGCGCCTCGGGCGCTATTTCGGAATGACGCCCGAGTTCTGGATCAACCTTCAGACCCGCTATGATCTTGACGTTGCCGAGCGCACGGTCCGTGCCCGGATCGAGCAGGAGGTCGAGCCGCGCGCGGGGCATGTCGGCCCGCCGCTCCGGCAAGCTTGAAGACTGGTCAGGACGGCATGGTCATGCGCGGTGGAGTCGTGGACCACGGACGGGTTATCGATATCCGCTGGCCTGTGTCTCGAACATCCGCGCGTACAGTCCGCTGACCGCCGTCAGCTCATCGTGCGTTCCCTGCTGGACCACGCGCCCGGAATCGAGCACGACGATGTGATCGGCGAGGCGGACATTCGAGAACCGGTGGGAGATCATCACCGAGGTCTGCTCGCCGGTCAGCTCCAGGAATGAGCGAAAGACCTCGAACTCCGCCAGGGCATCCAGGTGCGCCGTCGGCTCATCGATGACGAACAGCGATCCGTTCCGCATGTAGCCGCGAGCGAGTCCGACTTTCTGCCACTGTCCTCCCGAGAGGTCCCGGCCGATCCCGAACTGGCCGCCGAGAAACGTCTCGAATCCATCGGGGAGTGCTGCCAGGTCTTCGTCGACAGCTGCGGCATCCGCCGCCGACCGGATTCGCTCCAGGTCGGACACGAGCGCGACATCGCCGAATCCGACGTTCTCCCGCGCAGTGAGCGCATACCGCACGCAATCCTGGAACACCACCGCGAATCTTCGCTGCAGCTCCGCCAGGTCGAACTCCCTGATGTCCTCGCCGTTGATCAGGATCTGACCAACCGTCGGATCGTAGAGACGCGTCAGCAGCTTGACGATCGTCGTCTTGCCCGAGCCGTTCTGCCCGACCAACGCAACCTTCTGCCCGCGTTCCATCACGAAGCTGACATCGTCCAGCACGTTCCCCTGCACTGATGGATACGCGAAGCTCACGTGCCTGAACTCCACGCGATCGATCGTCTCCGGCATCCGGCGCTTCACGGTCAGCCGCCGGAGCGAGCCCGGCACCGCCGCGGGGTCGAGATCAAGAAACGTGAAGAGGTTGACCAGCGTCAGCGTCTGCTCGAAGAACTGCCCGCCATAGCTGAAGGTCTGCTGCAGCGCCTCCTTGCCTCTCCAGGCGGCCTGCGTGCCCAGCACGACATCCCCGACCGAGATGGCTCTGGCCAGCGCCCTGAGCACGATGAACACCCACACGCCGGCCACCGCGGCGTCCGAAAGGAGGCCGAGGCTCGCTCGCCACAGGGTGCTCTTCCGCGTGAAGGACTGCTCGCGCCGCAGCCGCTGTTCGTTGACCTGCCGAAAGCGGGGGATGAAATAGTCCGACAAGCCGAACAGCCGCACCTCGTTCGCCGCCTGGCGCTCGCTCATCAAGGCGGTGAGGTACTTCAGGAGCCGGTGGTGGGTCGACAGACTGTTCTCCAGCGCCCAGCCCCGCCTGGCGAACCAGCTCGTGGCGATCAGTTGCGGCAGCGCGGACACCACCATCGCCACAGGAATGACCCAGTGGATGGTCGACAGGACCGCGATGGTCGCGACCAGCGAGATGGCCGCCTGCACCAGGAAGTAGAAGCCCCACATGAAGCTCAGCGAGTTCATCAGCGCGCCGCGCACGGCACGTTCCAGGAGGTCCAGGTACTTCGGGCTTTCGTAGAACGCCGCATCGAGCGTGCTGCACTTGCGCATGATGAGCGCGTGCACGTGGGACTCCACCCGATTCGTCGAGTGCGTGCGGACGATCTCTTCCGCGGCACCGGTCGCCTTGTCCAGCAGCCAGACCGACAGCAGCAGGCCTCCCAGCAGGTAGAGTCCCTGGGCGGAGTCGGCAGTCGCGCCCACGACGGGAAGGACGAGCGTGCCGCCGCCGATCACCTCCACGGCGACGTCCACGAACAATTTGGCGACGCCGAGCACGAGCAGGGGTATGACGGCGCGAATCGCCGTGATGACGAGCTGGGTCAGCGACAGAGCCGGCGCCGCACGGAAGAACAGGAACAGGGCCCTCGGGACGGTCCTCAGGACGCTCGGCCACTCCCTGGCCGCCGTGGTTTCGGGTTTCATGGGCCGAATCGTAGGAGCCACCGTACTGGTGGCCAAGCCTGAGTGCCCTTACCGCTGTGGAACGATGCCCTCCACACACAGGAGATAGTGTTGCTGCTGGGCAGCCGAGTCCTTCGCCCACGCCCGGAACTGCTTCTCGGCCAGGGCCCGCTCGGCCTTGGTCAGGTAACCGTCGGCCACCATCTGCGCCCCTCGGCTTTCCGCCACCATGGCCCAGAGGAGGATCCGTTCATCGAAGTCGGCGACGCCTCGACGGGTCACCTCGTGCTGCGGCGTCACCGCAACGGAATCGAGGCCGGCCTCCCGGAACCAATCTTCCAGACAATCCGCGATCACGTTCGACATCCCTGCGTCTGAACGCCACGCAAGAAAGGCGTCGTAGAATCGCGCCGCCGCGGGTGGTGGCGCAGGCCTGAACTTGACCTTCTCGTGGTTGTAGTCCAGAACCAGAACGAGCCCGTTGGGACGGGAGGCCGCGATCAACTCACCGAGCGCGTCTCGTGGCTTCGCCAGCCACTGTAGGACCCTGCTGCTCGTCACGACATCGAATTCGCCGGTGAATCCGAGGTCGTACGCGTCACGCACTTCGAACGTCAGCCCGGCCCGACAGTGTGACCGGCGAGCTTCGGCGATCAGAGACTCGTCAGCGTCAACCCCCACCACGCGCCCTTCCGCGCCGACCACCTCAGCGATTCCGGCTGAGATCGCACCGGTTCCGCAGCCGACGTCGAGCACCGCCAGGTCGGGCCGAAGGACTTCACCCAGGCGCCGGTGGCTCGCCGCCAACGTCCGCGATGAGAGCACGGAATGCGCGCCGCGCGGCACCATGGCGCGACTCCTGTCGATCTCCGCGCGCACGTCAGTTCGGTCCCAGGTCGAGGAGCGGCAGCCCCATCGCCCGGGCAGCGTCCGCCATCCGGCGGTCGTAACTGGCAAGCGCGATGCTCCGTTCTCGACTAACGAGAAAACCGATCGGCGCCACTTTCGTCTCGGTCTTCCTGCAGCTCGGCGACCAGCTCGTGCAACGGCGCTACCGGATCCGACGTCGGAGGCGTCGAGTCCGCGGACATCACCGGCGCGGTCAACCAGTCGTTCGGCACCGTCTCCCGTGGAGGACGGATCTCGGCGACGACGCGGTCACCCTCCGTGATCAGAACGGTTTCGCCTGCCGCCGCCAAGCGCACGTACTCGCTCAGCCGGCCGTTCAACGCCGTCATGCCAACCGATTGCATGGATCATAGAGTAGCAACTGGTAGCCACCTTGGCGGAAGTGCCCGAAGACGGCGCTCAGGAGCGGGTTATGACCGGGGCTGCTACGGGCTGAAGGGACACGTTGACGCAGGCGGCGGTGCCGGACGCGTGGGCCGCCTCCAACGCCGCGGGCAGCTCGGCGGCCGAGTCGACCGCGGCGCCATGGGCGTCCAGGGCGCGGACCACCTCGTCGTAGCGGGTGGCGCGCAAGTCGCAGCCGACGGCGCGGTCGGCTCCGTAGGTGCGGTGCTGGATCTGCACCTCGGCGTTCCAGCGGGCGTCGTTGCCGATCACGGCCACGAACGGCAGGTCGTGGCGGACGGCGGTGTCGATCTCCAGCGGGTGGAAGCCGAACGTGCCGTCGCCCAGGGTGGCGGCGATGCGTGCCTGCGGAAACAGCGTGCGCGCGGCCAGGGCGAACGGCAGCGCCGATCCGATCGCGCCGGCGGGGCCGTTGATGATGCGGTGCGGCGCGTTCACGCAGGCCTGCGCCCACTGGCCGATCTCGCCGCCGTCAGAGACGAACACCGATTCGGACGAGCGGGCAAGGAACTCGTCCACGGCGTAGCCGAGCCGTGCCGGATGGACCGGTGAATCAGGGCCGATGTTGCGCCACTCGGACGGCCGGTAGGCGACTGCCGCGTCGACCGCCGAGCGCCAACCGGCATCGAGCGAGCAGCCGGCCAACCGTTCCGCCAGCGCGGCCGCCCAGCCCGCCGGATCGCCCTGGGCCTGCAGCAGCATGCGATCGCCCGCGTTGCCCGCACCCTGGTGCAGCGCCTCCTGCTCCGGGTCGATCTGCATGAACCGGCAGCCCGGCGCGAACGGCGGCGATGCGCCCAGCTCCAGCATGTGATCGAGCCGCTTGCCGAGCAGCACGAGCAGGTCCGCCTCGGCCACCGCTTCCGCGAACGCGCCCAGCGCCGGATCGCGCAACCCGCGCGGGCTGTCCATCGCCACCGCCGCGGCGCCCGCGTCGCGCAGCAGTCGAATCGATTCGGCAGCGTGCCGGCGGCGGTACGGCGGACCGGCGATCACCAGCGGACGCGCGGCGTCGCGGATCGCCTGGCAGACGGCAGCCAGATCTTCCGGCGCCGGCGCCTCCGCGGCCTCATCCAGCTCCACCGCCGGTTCTCGGTCGCGAATGACGGACTCGAGCACGTCCACCGGCAGGGCCACGTGCACGGGGCCGGGACGCCCGGACGCCGCGCAGCGCCATGCCCGCGCGAAGTCGCCGGCGATCCGCTCCGGGGCCGTGCACGTCCACGACGCCTTGCAGACCTTGGCGGCGAGCCCCGCCTGGTCCATCTCCTGGAACGCCCCGGCCCCCGGGTTGCCGGCCGGCGAGGCGCCGGACAGCAGCACCAGCGGTGACTCCGCGCACTGCGCCACGTACAGGGCCGACAGCGTGTTGGCGAACCCCGGCCCGGCCGTGACCATCGCCACTCCCGGGCGGCCGCTCAGCCGGCCGATGGCGTCGGCCGAGTGCACGGCCGGCGCTTCGTGGCGGACGTGGATCAACTCCAGCGGGACGTCGATCGCCGCGTCGAACAGCGACATGATCTGGTTGCCGGAGAGCGTGAAGACGTGCCGCGTGCCCATGCCCACGATGGCGCGCACCAGCGCGTCTGCGGCTCTCATCGAACGCCGGATCGCCGCCGCTTCAGTCGCTGCCGACGACCGGGCTGTCCATCGTCAGCTCGTACATCCGCTGGAACTCGGCGCTGCCGTCGTCCTCAACCAACTCGGTCGCGACGCCGCCCTCGTAGGCGGGCTGGTTGCCGGCCGCGAAGTAGTTCCACATCGTCGATCCGGGCCGCGCTTCGGAAGAGAAGTGGACGGTCAGCCCGGACGGACGCCGGTAGCGGACCAGACGCCGCGGCAGGCTGAGGTCGACCTGGTCGACGCGGTAGCGGTCGAGGGCCTCCTCGTCGACCTCGACACCCAGCCCGGGAGCCGTCGGAACCGCGCCGTAGCCGCCGGAGACCGGGATGCGTGCCGTGAGCAGGTTGTGCTCGTACAGCTCGTGCACGGTGACCGCAGGCCAGCGTGCCGATGCGAGCACCGATCCCAGGTGCAGACACAGGGTGGTCGTCAGCCCGGTGCCGACCATCTGCAGGAAGAACGGCATGCGCGCGGCGCCGGCGAAGTGGCCGGCCCGGCTGATGGCGGCGATGCCGCCGCCGACCACGTAGCCGTCGCAGTGCTCGCTGCGCGCCACGCCCTGGCGAGCCTCGTTGTAGTGGTGGGCGATCTGCGTGCGCAACCCCGCGCGCAGCCGCCGGTTGCCGTCGATGTCGTCAGCGGGGATCGGCCCCTCGTAGATCTTGATCTTCGGGAACTCCGTCTCCAGAGCGCTCAGCACCGGCAGCGCGGTTGGCGCGTCGAGCAGGAAGTCGTTCCAGTCTGCGTCGATCGCGAACCACGGCGGGGTAGCCTCGGATATGCGGGCGATCGTCTCGTGCACGTCCCACCAGGGACGGGTCTTGATCTTCATGCAGGTGTAGCCCAGGCGGACCGCCTCGCGCGCCTCCGCCTCGTACAGCTCCGGCGACATGTCATGGTCCCAGAACGACAGCGGGCAGTGGCTGCGCACCTGCTCGCCGAGCAGACGATGCGCCGGCACGCCGGCCAACTTGCCGGCCAGGTCAAGCACCGCCATCTGCAGGCCGGCGCCAAGGCTGTCGTCCCAGTACAGGTCAAACGGCGACCGGCCGATCACCCGCTCGTCGATGTCGGCCCGGCCCCAGGTATAGTTCTGGATCGTCTCGCCCCATCCGATGACCCCGGACTCGCTAGTGACGCGGATCACCTCGAGTTCCGACCACGCGTGGATGCCCGCCCGCTCCATCTCGAGGCGGATGCGGTCCACCATCGGCACCCAGTGCAGGGTGCGCTCCACCGAAGCGATTCTGCCGTCCATCTGGTCCCCCATCGAAGCGGCGAGTAATGTACCACGGCCGTGAGTGAGCGATTCGACGTAGTGGTGATCGGCGCCGGCGCCTGCGGCTGCACGACCGCCTACGAGCTGGCCCGCGAAGGTGCGCGGGTGGCGCTGCTGGACTCGGGCGAGGTCGGGCGCGAGGCGTCGTGGGCCTCCGCCGGCATCATAGGACCCGGGGCGAGCCCGGAACGCGACCCCTGGTTCGCGCAGGCCACCCGGCTGTCGGCGGAGCGGTACGGGCAGCTCGACGGCGAACTGCGCGAGCTCACCGGCCGGAGCATCGGCTACGGCGGCGCCGGCAGCCTGCTGGTGGCGCGGACGGAGGAGGAACTGCCCGCGCTGCGGGAGAACGCGGACCTGTACCGGGCGGCCGGCGTCGAGGCGCGGCTCCTCGACGGTGCGGAGGCTCGCAGGCGCGAGCCGGCCCTCCCCGAGGACGTGATCGAGGCAGCGCTCAACCCCGAAGGCCGTCACCTGGACGCCCGTGCCTACACGGCCGCCGCCGCGGCCGCGGCGCAGGTGCTCGGCGCGGAGGTGTTCCCGGGCAGGCCGGTCACCGGGCTGGAGTGGAACGGCGACCGGGTGGCCGGCGTGCGGACCGACTCCGGCTCGCTGCACGCCGAGGTTGTCGTGAACGCCGCCGGCGCCTGGGCGGGACGCATCGACGAACGCCTGACCCATCCGGTGTTCCCCGTGCACGGCCAGATCATGGCGGTCGCCGCGCCGCCGGCCGGCCTGCGTCACAACGTGTCGCGCGCCAGCGGCTACGGCTACGCGACCCCGCGGCCGGACGGGCGGATCGTGGTCGGCGCCACCCACGAGTCATGGGGCTTCGCCAAGCGCGTGACCCCGGACGGCCTGGCGTCGCTGTCCGACATCGTCACCTCGGTGCTGCCCGTCCTCGCCTCGCAGCCGATCCTGGACATCTGGAGCGGCCTGCGGCCGGGTACGATCGACTCGCTTCCCACCATCGGTCCCGACCCTCGCGCCGCCGGCGGCTATCTCTGGGCGACCGGTCATTACAGCTCCGGCATGATGCAGATGCCGGCGACCGCGCTGGTCGTGACCGACCTCGCCTTGGGACGCACGCCGCGCCTGGCGATCGATCAGCTCGCCGTCGACCGCTATCTGGACGGCCGCGCACTCGCCGCCTCATCGCAGATTCAGGGCATCGAACGCCGCCGGCTGTAGAATCCCAAGATAGGTCAGCTCGGGGACGGCGCCTCCTGCAGTCTGCCGTCCCTCCCAAGCGCCTGATCCTTGATCGGCAGATGCACGACCGCCGCCGCGACGCCCAGCACGATCGCGATGATCCACACCGGGTCGTAGGAGCCGGTCGCGTCGTAGATGCGGCCGCCGAGCCACACGCCAAGGAAGCTGCCGACCTGGTGGGACAGGAAGACGATCCCGTACAGGGACGACAGGTGGCGCGTGCCGAAGATCTGCGCCACGGTTCCGCTGGTCAGCGGCACCGTCGCCAGCCACAGGAAGCCGATGACAGCCGCGAACACCAGCGCCGTCGCGCCGGTGACCGGGACGACCAGGAAGCAGGTGATCGCCACGGCGCGCGAGAAGTACAGCAGGCTCAGCAGCCGCTTCTTGCGGAAGCGATCTCCCAGCCGTCCGAACAGGAAAGAGCCGAGCATGTTGAACAGCCCGACCAGGGACAGTGCGGTGGCGCCGATCATCTGCGCGACGCCGTGGTCGAACAGAAAGGACGGCAGGTGGGTGGCGATGAAGGCGACGTGGAAGCCGCACACGAAGAAGCCGGCGTTCAGCAGCAGATAGCCGGAGTGGGTGCGCGCCCGGCGCAGCACCGCGCCGAACGGCATCTCCTCCGCGGCATCGGACGGCGCGTTCCTGCCGGCCGAGGCCGCCGACCGGACCGGCAATCCGATCGCGAGCACGGCGATCGCCCCGACCGCGAGGGCGGCGTACAGCAGGGTGGTCTGCCACTGCACGGCGCCGATCAGCCATTGCATGCCAGGCACCAACGCGAAGGTCCCGAACGAGCCGGCTGCGGTGACGATGCCGAAGGCCGTCCCCCGCCTCTTCTCCGGGACCACCTGCGCCACGGCGCCGAGGATGACCACGTACGACGTCGCGCTCAGGGCAAGGCCCACCATCACCCCGAGCCCCAGGTACAGCGTGGCGGTGGAGGCCGCCAGCGACAGCAGCGCGAACCCCACCGCGTACAGGGCGGCGCCGACCACGATCACCCACCGCGGACCGATGCGGTCGGCGATCATGCCGGCCAGCGGAAGCCCGAACATGATGTTCTGCACCGCCATCGACAGGCTGAACGTCTCGCGCCCCGTGGCGAGGCTGGCCGTGATCGGCTGCAAGAACAGCCCGAACGACTGCCGGGCCCCCATCGCGATGGCCACAGTGAGGGCGCCGAGCACGATGACCAGCGCGGGACGCTTCATGGCGGCGCCGAGCATAACGCACCGGTGAAGTCGGGCGCCGACCGTCCGTTGTAGGCGCCATTGACGTCGACGCCACTGGCGCCTATTCTGCCGATGGTGCATGCGGCTTCAGACCGTCGTTGAGACACCGGCGTATCTCGGGGCGGCGAAGGGAGTGCTGACCGAAGCCGAACGGATCGCGGTGGTCAACATGGTGGCTGAGAATCCCCTGGCAGGGATCCGCTCGGCGGCGGGGTCCGCAAGGCGCGATTTGGGAGATCGGGCCGAGGAAAGAGCGGGGGCGTACGCATCGTGTTCTTATTCTGGTCAGAGGAGATTCCGGTATTCCTGCTTACGGTCTTTGCCAAGAACGAAAAAGGGAATCTCAGCCGCGGCGAGCGGGCGGCACTGACCAAGGCCGCGAAACAGATGGCTCGTGATTACGGGAGGCGAACATGAGCAGGGCATTCGATAAGATCATGGCCGGGCTGACGGATGCGGGTTCCTACTTGGCCGGGGACCACGACGGCTTCAAAGCTCACACGATCGAGATTCCGGAGCCCGATGTCGTCGCCATTCGTAGCAAGACGGGATTGTCGCAGCCGGCGTTCGCCAAGAGCATCGGCGTGGCACTGGGGACTCTCAAGAACTGGGAGCAGGGCCGCCGCCGTCCGGAAGGAGCGGCGCGCGTACTGCTCGCGTTGATCGACAAACGGCCGTCCATCGTCGTGGAGGAACTCGGAGCGATCGCTGCCCACTCAGATGAGCTGAACCGTGAGGCGCATGACGTGCTGGAGTATCAGGGAAACCCGTGAATCGCTCGGACAACGAGGGCCTGCGAGTGGCCATGGCACTGGAGCGCTGAGCCCGTTCATGCCGCCGGATACATCGGAAAGAAGCCGCTCTGCGGGGTGACGCCGACGATCTCGTCGCCGCGCCAGTGATACTCCACCTCCACCTCGCCGACCCGTTCGCGGCTGGTGCGGCGCGGCAACACGTAGCGGAGCTCAACGGGAGCCGGACCGCAGCTCGGCACGAACGCGAAGTCGCCCACCAGGCGCAGCGCCGCGGGCTCCTCGCCCACGGTCAGGCGGATCGACTCGCGCGGCGCCCACCGGGGCACCCGGATGCGCACGTTTGCGGCGACCCGCGGTCGTACCGACACGCACGCCACATCCCCCTCCGCCGGGTCGGAGCGCACCGAGCGCACCTGCACGCGGTCGTCCTCCCAGTCGAAGTGCAGCCGCACCGTGACGTCCGCGCGGGTGTGCTCGACGATGTGGTCATACACATCGGTCAGGCAGTGCAGGGCCGCCGCGGTCACGTCAGTGGTGTGCTTCTTGCCGGCGTGCGGCTCGAGCTGCATGCCCCCGATGGCGCCGATGATGCGTTCGTCGAGGCGGGCGAACTCGTCGGCGCCCTGAGCTGCCCGGTCCTCGTCGGCAGCCCGGACCGGCGGGCTCCCGGTGATCTGCGCCGGTATCAGCCGCGCCCGCACCAGCCGCTCCACGTCGTCCAGAAGCCCCGTGGCACGACTGTCACGGGCGATCCAGAGGGCGAGCTGGGTGGCGTCCGAGGTCGATCCGACCTCGCCACGGTTGGGATCGTCCTTCCACAGGTCATGGCAGGCAAACCCGGATTCCAGCACGGCCCTCGGGACCGTCACGCGGTACGTGTCGGCCACCCGCTGAAAATACTCGCGCTGGCCGGTGAGCATGCCCCACAGCCACAGCCCGCGCAGCGTGCCGAGGTAGGAATGCGTGTGCGAAGCCGTCGAAGACTCCGGGAAATGCCCGTCGGCGCTCACGGTGTGCGCGAGGTGGAAGCCGGCGTAGCGCCCGGCGAGCTCGTAGGCGAGCGGCTCGCCTGTCGCCTGGTAGAACCATACCAGTGCCTCGATCAGCCGGCCGTGGTTGCTCACGTCCGGCTCCACGGTCAGCTCCGGCTGCGCGAGGCGGCGGTGGTAATCGAGCGCGGCCACGTCCCAGGTGGCGTCGTCGCGCGTGATACGGGCCAGGGTCTCCAGCATCAGGCGAGCCTGTCGGCGCGCCCACGTGCTGCCGCGATACCGCGCCAGGG
Organism: Spirochaetia bacterium; assembly: GCA_965208175.1. Classification (GTDB taxonomy): domain Bacteria; phylum Spirochaetota; class Spirochaetia; order SZUA-6; family Bin103; genus CATQHW01. The sequence continues at coordinate 2,714,229 of CBDBOG010000004.1, forward strand.
CATTCAGCGCCAGCAGGCTCTCGCGCAGCGAGTGGAAGTCGAACTCCGGCTTCAGCCACGGATGGTCGAACACCGGCAGGCACAGGTGGTCGGGGTTGTCGAACGACTCCTTCGGAGTAGGAATGAACATTGCTGATCACCCCCTCCACAGATCCCGGCGTGCGGGACTACCGCACCGGGCTCCTACCTCGGGTATGACGCCAAGCCGCCGTAAGGGATAGGGATGGTACACGTGGGCCGCAGGGAGCCAGCAAGCGACAAGGCGCTGCATGCGCTCCCAGGTGAGTCGGGTTTTCTGACTGCGGCGCCGCAGCGAGCGGTACCACAGCCATGCCACCCGATAGCGGAACAGGGCCAGCGCCGGCGAGTTCATGGGCACTCCGTAGTAACGCAGATGCCCGCCCACCACCGAGCGCAGCCACCGTCCCACCTCCGGAACCGGATCGTGCAGGCGGCCCCGAAGCTCGGCTTTCACCTGCCCCAGTTTCGCCTGCAACCGCTCACCCATCGTCTGCCTGAGCACCGTGAACCGTCCGTTGCTTCTCTTCGTCCCGCAGATATGCGTGAACCCGAGAAAGTCGAACGTTTCCGGCTTGCCCTGCCCTCCTCGCCTGCGGTTCTCGGCCGCAAACGGCCCGAACTCGATCAGGCGCGTCTTGACCGGGTGCACCTCCAAGGCAAACGAGCTGAACCGTTCGGCCAGCTCCGCCCGGAACCGCTCGGCATCCGACCGGTGTTGGAATCCAGCGACGATGTCGTCTGCGTAGCGCACGACGACCACGTCGCCGCGCGCCTGCGTCCGCCGCCACTGCTGGACCCACAGGTCGAACGCGTAGTGCAGGTAGACGTTCGCCAGCAACGGCGATGCGCTGCCTCCTTGCGGCGTCCCCTGCTCACTGCGCGTCCGCGTCCCGTCCTGCAGCACGCCGGCGTTCAGCCACTTCTGGATGAGCCGCACGACGCGCCGGTCCCCGATTCGGTGCTCGACGAACTTCACCAGCCACCCGTGGTCGATGGCATCGAAGAATCCACGGATGTCCACGTCGAGCACCCAGTTCACCTTTCTGGTCAGCAGGCCCGTGTACACGGCGTCCAGCGCATCGTGTGCGCTGCGTCCCGGTCGAAACCCGTAGCTGAACCCGAGAAAGTCGGTCTCGTAGATCGCGTTCAACACCTCCGTAGTCGCACGCTGGACGATCTTGTCCTCCAGCGCCGTCACGCCGAGCGGCCGTTGCCGCCCGTCGCCCTTCGGTATGAACACCCTGAGCACCGCCTTCGCTCGGTACGCTCCCCGCTGCAAGCGGGCCGACAGGTCACCGAGGTTGGCCTCCAGCTCCCTGCCGTACTGCTGCCACGTCACCCGATCCACTCCGGGTGCGGCGTCCCGCTTGAGGCTGAAGTACGCCTCCCGGAGCCTCGTCGGTTCGTAGACGTGGTGCAGCAGCGCGGTGAACCGCAGCGTCCTATCCTGTCGCGCTGCTTGACGTATCCGCGCAAGCGCACTGGGCGCGCCGTCCCGGCGCTGTGTCCGGGGCGCGTTTTGCTGGCGCGGATTCCCCTTGGTCAGGCCCCTTCCCTCCACCCGCTCCGCGGTTGGGGCAACGGCGTCCGACGCGACCGTAGGCGTCCCCTTGGCTGTCTCCGGCGTTTCCACCTTCGTGCCCGTGTAGGGTCCGCCATAGCCACGCTGTCCACCGCCCCCGTCCTTGTTCGCGGGCTTCGCTGGTACTATGGACCTGTCCGACTTCCCATCCCCGTACATCATCGGGGTGTGTCCTTGGACTTTCCGACACGTCCTGCGGCGCCATCCGCCACAGGAGAGGATGGGATCTCCCGGTTCCCGTGCGAGGTGTTTCCGCACGTGCTCGGGGTCTCGGACCGCGCAGGGTCCCGTGACGCCTCGCGCTGGCGGCGTCCCGGGTGTTGCCTTCCGCCTCCTCCAACGGCGTCGGCACCCCGAAGTGACTCTCTTTCGCGGCTCAATACCCAGCCCGCGCGTACCCCTGTCAACGCTTCGTTTCGCCCTCGCGGGCTGCCACGCATGACTCGGGGCCGTCGTGGGTCGCTAACCCTTCGTACGTATGACTCTTTCATTCACTACACCTCGCCGGTTTTGACCGGCGCACTTCGGAGTAGGAATGAACATTGCTGATCACCCCCTCCACAGATCCCGGCGTGCGGGACTACCGCACCGGGCTCCTACCTCGGGTATGACGCCAAGCCGCCGTAAGGGATAGGGATGGTACACGTGGGCCGCAGGGAGCCAGCAAGCGACAAGGCGCTGCATGCGCTCCCAGGTGAGTCGGGTTTTCTGACTGCGGCGCCGCAGCGAGCGGTACCACAGCCATGCCACCCGATAGCGGAACAGGGCCAGCGCCGGCGAGTTCATGGGCACTCCGTAGTAACGCAGATGCCCGCCCACCACCGAGCGCAGCCACCGTCCCACCTCCGGAACCGGATCGTGCAGGCGGCCCCGAAGCTCGGCTTTCACCTGCCCCAGTTTCGCCTGCAACCGCTCACCCATCGTCTGCCTGAGCACCGTGAACCGTCCGTTGCTTCTCTTCGTCCCGCAGATATGCGTGAACCCGAGAAAGTCGAACGTTTCCGGCTTGCCCTGCCCTCCTCGCCTGCGGTTCTCGGCCGCAAACGGCCCGAACTCGATCAGGCGCGTCTTGACCGGGTGCACCTCCAAGGCAAACGAGCTGAACCGTTCGGCCAGCTCCGCCCGGAACCGCTCGGCATCCGACCGGTGTTGGAATCCAGCGACGATGTCGTCTGCGTAGCGCACGACGACCACGTCGCCGCGCGCCTGCGTCCGCCGCCACTGCTGGACCCACAGGTCGAACGCGTAGTGCAGGTAGACGTTCGCCAGCAACGGCGATGCGCTGCCTCCTTGCGGCGTCCCCTGCTCACTGCGCGTCCGCGTCCCGTCCTGCAGCACGCCGGCGTTCAGCCACTTCTGGATGAGCCGCACGACGCGCCGGTCCCCGATTCGGTGCTCGACGAACTTCACCAGCCACCCGTGGTCGATGGCATCGAAGAATCCACGGATGTCCACGTCGAGCACCCAGTTCACCTTTCTGGTCAGCAGGCCCGTGTACACGGCGTCCAGCGCATCGTGTGCGCTGCGTCCCGGTCGAAACCCGTAGCTGAACCCGAGAAAGTCGGTCTCGTAGATCGCGTTCAACACCTCCGTAGTCGCACGCTGGACGATCTTGTCCTCCAGCGCCGTCACGCCGAGCGGCCGTTGCCGCCCGTCGCCCTTCGGTATGAACACCCTGAGCACCGCCTTCGCTCGGTACGCTCCCCGCTGCAAGCGGGCCGACAGGTCACCGAGGTTGGCCTCCAGCTCCCTGCCGTACTGCTGCCACGTCACCCGATCCACTCCGGGTGCGGCGTCCCGCTTGAGGCTGAAGTACGCCTCCCGGAGCCTCGTCGGTTCGTAGACGTGGTGCAGCAGCGCGGTGAACCGCAGCGTCCTATCCTGTCGCGCTGCTTGACGTATCCGCGCAAGCGCACTGGGCGCGCCGTCCCGGCGCTGTGTCCGGGGCGCGTTTTGCTGGCGCGGATTCCCCTTGGTCAGGCCCCTTCCCTCCACCCGCTCCGCGGTTGGGGCAACGGCGTCCGACGCGACCGTAGGCGTCCCCTTGGCTGTCTCCGGCGTTTCCACCTTCGTGCCCGTGTAGGGTCCGCCATAGCCACGCTGTCCACCGCCCCCGTCCTTGTTCGCGGGCTTCGCTGGTACTATGGACCTGTCCGACTTCCCATCCCCGTACATCATCGGGGTGTGTCCTTGGACTTTCCGACACGTCCTGCGGCGCCATCCGCCACAGGAGAGGATGGGATCTCCCGGTTCCCGTGCGAGGTGTTTCCGCACGTGCTCGGGGTCTCGGACCGCGCAGGGTCCCGTGACGCCTCGCGCTGGCGGCGTCCCGGGTGTTGCCTTCCGCCTCCTCCAACGGCGTCGGCACCCCGAAGTGACTCTCTTTCGCGGCTCAATACCCAGCCCGCGCGTACCCCTGTCAACGCTTCGTTTCGCCCTCGCGGGCTGCCACGCATGACTCGGGGCCGTCGTGGGTCGCTAACCCTTCGTACGTATGACTCTTTCATTCACTACACCTCGCCGGTTTTGACCGGCGCACTGGAGGTTGGCGAGCATGGCCGCCTCCAGGTGCGCGGGGATCTCGAATCCGGTCGCTGCTTCCAACCGCAGCATGGCGTCCCACCAGCGCCCCAGGTTGTGGATGTTCCCGAAGAACACCATCTCCGCGCGGTAGTCGACGTCCATGCGCATCGCCCAGTACGGGTGGAAGTTCATCGCCGGGCTCAGGCAGTTGAGCAGGTTGCGTCCGGCAAGCTCCATCGTACGGGTGAGGTCCATCTGCCCATGCAGGGTTCACCGCGCGCGGCACAGCGTCAACGGCCAGCGGCGGGACGGACACGTTGACACCGGGCCGGATTTCGGCACAGTCCCGGAGCAACGCCTTATCCATGGCACAAGAAGTCCAGACTTCGGGCATCCGGGCAGTGGCGCGCGGGGCGCTCGAAGCCGGGGTCGAGTTCGCCGCCAGCTATCCGGGTGGGCGATCACCGGGATCATGGCCGGGCTCCTCGACCACCCCTCGCTCGGCGTGCACGTGGAGTGGTGTCCGAACGAGAAGGACGCCGTCGCCGGGGCGTTCGGCGCGGCGCTGGTCGGCCGGCGGGCGCTGGCGGGTCAAGCACGTGGGTCTGAGCGTCGCCAGCGACGCGGTGACCGCGGCGGCCTTCACGGGCATCAGCGGCGCGCTGGTGATCGCCACCGGCGCGGACCCCGGCGGGCGCGTGTCGCAGAACGAGATGGACGAGCGGCCCTACGCCGACCTGTTCATGCTGCCCATGCTGGAGCCCAGCTCGCCGGCGGACGCGGCGCGGATCACCCGGTACGCGTTCGAGCTGTCCGAACGGACGGGCGCGCCGGTGCTGCTGCGCGTCTCCAGCGCCTTCCTGCGGATCTCGGAGTCGCTCCCGCCCCAGCCGAGCCCGCCGCCGGACGACGGGGAGCGGTCGTTCCGCTACGAGGCGACCCCGGAGCGGACCGCCCTGGGCCGCTTCATCCTGGACAGCAACCGGAACCGGCAGCGCCGGTTCGCCCGCGCCGGCGCCGAGCTGGAGAGCGCGGGCTCGACACGTTCGAAGGCGATGCGACCGCCCGGCTCGGCATCTTCACGTGCGGCCCCACCCTCGCGGCCGTGCGCGCCGGGCTCCGATCCACGGGCACGGCCGCGCGCATCCTCTGCCTGCGATCGCTCCATCCGCTGCCGGAACGCGCCATCGCCTCCTTCGCGGCCGGCGTCGAGCGCGTGCTGGTAGTCGAGGAGATCGCCCCCTACCGGGAGGAGCGCCTGACCCGCTTCGGCATCGCCGCGCGCGGCAAGCTCACCGGCGATCTGCCCGGTCAGGGGGAGCTGGACGAACGTGACGTGGCGATCGCCCTGCGGCGCATGGCCGGCGAAGACGCCCCGATTCGCCCCTTCGAAGAACGCCGGGACGAGCACCTGGCCCCGAAGCTGCGCTCCCGGTGGGTGGACGGCTGCCCGATCGCCGCCGGTCACCGCGGGCTGCGCGCGGCGCTGGACCGCATGCAGGACCCGCTGTGCATCGGCGGCGTGGGCGTGGTCTCCTGGGGTTGCGCACCGCCGTTCGAGACCCTGTTCTCCTCCTGCTGCCTGGGCATATCGCCCTCGGTCGTGAGCGGCATGTACCACGCCGGCACCGACCACCGGGAGTTGCTGGCGGTGATGGGCGACTCCTCGCTCTGCCACTCCGGCGTGCAGTCGCTGATGAACGCCGTGCACAATCGCGCGCGGCTCACCTTCGTCATCTTCGACAACCGCAGGACGGCCGAGACCGAGGAGGGCGGACAACCCAACCCCGCCAGCCCCGCCGACCCGGACGCCCCGCGGGTCTCCCTGGCCGCGCTGGTGCGTGCATGCGGCGTCGATCAGCTCCACGAGCCCGATCCGTTCGACACCGATGCGGTGCGAGCCGCGATCCTGCACGCGGTGGCCGAGGAGCGGGTCAGCGTCGTGCTGCTGAGCGCCTGCTGCCCCGCTCCCTGCTGCACCGACCCGCGCCGGTAGCCCGCCATCGCGGACCCGCCGTACGCGGGTGCCGCCGGCCCGTTATCCGCGCAGGCGCTGCATGAACCACCAGTGGTGGCGCTCGAGATCCTCCGCCTCGTAGGTTCGGTCCGCCCAGTAGCCCTCGCCGTAGTCCTGAGTCGCCGGCTCCGTCGCGATGACCGCACCGGCCGCGCGCGCCCGCTGGCAGTGAGCATCGGCGTCGTCAACGAACACGGCCAAGCCCTGCGTGTTCGCGCCGCCGGCCGCGCGCGGTGATCGCGCGTACGGCCGCTCGGGAGACAGGCCGGCCTGTCCGACCATGATGACGCCGCCGTTCAGAACGAGCTGAGAGTGCACGATCCGTCCCTGGTCGTCCTCGACGCGCTCCCTCACGACGAACCCGAAGGCGCGCACCAGCCAGTCGATCGCGGCCGCGGCGTCGTCGTAGAACACGGCGGGCACGATTCTCGGCCAGCCGGTGGGCGGATTCTTCATGCGCTCCTCCATCGAGTCCCGGTCAACGCATGGTACGCCGATGCAGGCCGGACGCCAGAACAGGGGTGTCGTGTCAGGCACCGGGAGAGAGTCCCGCGCCTTCGACGCGCCATGCGGTATACTCGCTCCAATGGTCGGCTGCATCGACGGCTCGCCGTCGTTCCACCACCGAGCACTGCGGAAGGCGCGCTCGGCCACGGTGACCGGGCCACCGCGGCGCTCCGGATGATGCGCAGCGGCTGATGGCACGCGCGGGCGCAGAGCGGCTGGGCGCCGACCGGGGACTCTCCTGGACGGCCGCGACCCTGCGTGGCCTGCGCAAGACCAAGTACCTGCAGTTCCTGATGCTGGGCGGACTCGCTTGGTTCATCATCTTCCACTACGTCCCCATGTACGGGGTCGTGGTCGCCTTTCAGGACTACAACTCCCGGATCGGCGTGTTCCGCAGCGAGTGGGTCGGCCTGGAGAACTTCATCCGCTTCTTCAAGCACCCGTACTTCTTCCGGCTGATCCGCAACACCTTCCTGCTCAGTTTCTACGATCTGCTCTTCGGCTTCCCGGTGCCGATCGTGCTGGCCCTGATCCTGAACGAGGTGCGAAACGGCGCCGTGAAGCGCTCGGTGCAGACCATCAGCTTCCTGCCCCATTTCATCTCGCTGGTGGCGCTGGTGTCGCTGGCGGCGCTGTTCCTGTCGCCCTCCGAGGGCGTGCTCAATCGAGTCCTGGTCAACTTCGGCATCGAGCCGATCTATTTCATGAACGAGCCGGGGTGGTTCCGACCACTCTACATCCTCACCGGCATCTGGCAGAACGCCGGCTGGGGAGCGATCATCTACCTGGCGGCGATCTCGCAGGTGGACCCGCAGCTCTACGAGGCGGCCACGATCGACGGCGCCTCCCGCCTGCAGAGCATGCGCCACGTCACCCTTCCGACCATCGCCGCCACGATCATCGTCCTGACCATCCTGCGGGCGGGCGCCCTGCTGAGCGTCGGTTTCGAGAAGGTATACCTGATGTACAGCCCGGCGACCTACGAGACCGCCGACGTGATCAGCACCTTCCTGGTGCGGCGCGGGCTGTTCAAGGCGGACTTCAGCTACGGCGCCGCCGTGGGGCTGTTCAACTCGGTCGTCAACCTGGGCTTCCTGATCGCCGCCAACCGGCTGGCGCGCCGCTACACGGAGCACAGCCTGTGGTGAGAACGGGCATGATCCGTGACACGTCGCCCGGCTCGCTGCTGCTCGACGTCTTCGTCTACGGCGCGCTGCTGCTGGTCGTGATCGTTACGCTGTATCCGGTGCTGCACGTCGCCTCCATGGCCATCAGCAGCGGGGACGCCGTGATCAAGAAGACCGTCACCTTCTACCCCAAGGGTTTCAGCATGCGCGCCTTCGAGCTGATCTTCAGCTCCCGGAACATCCCGATCGGCTACCGCAACCAGGTGCTGTACGCGGCGCTGGGCACCACGATCAGCCTGACCCTGACCACCGCGATGGCCTATCCGCTCTCCAAGAGACGGCTGACCCTGCGCTCCTTCTACATGGTGCTGGTGGTCGTCACGATGTTCTTCGGCGGCGGCCTGATCCCGCTCTACTTGCTGGTACAGAAGCTGGGGATGCTCGACACGATCTGGTCCGTGGTGCTGCCCGCGGCCGTCAGCGCCTACAACGTGATCATCCTGCGCACCTTCTTCCAGGCCGTCCCGCAGGAGATGGAGGAGTCCGCCTACCTGGACGGCGCCAACGACATCAGGATCCTGGTCTCCATCGTCATGCCGGTTTCCAAGGCCGCGCTCGCCACCATCGGCCTGTTCTACCTGGTCTCTCACTGGAACTCGTGGTTCTACGCGGTGATCTTCCTGCGCGATCACGACCTGAAGCCCCTGCAGGTCGTGCTGCGCAACATCATCCTGGAGCAGGGCATGATCGCCGAGGAGCTGGACATCAACGAGTCCGACATGCAGGCCATGCGGCTGGTCGCGTCCCGCGACAACTACATCAACTACGAGAAGCTCAAGCACGCCACGCTGATCGCGGCGATGCTGCCGATGCTGATCGTGTATCCGTTCATTCAGAAATACTTCGCCAAGGGCGTCATGATCGGATCGCTGAAGGCGTGAGCCGCCCCGCGTCCGAGGGAGGGTACCGAATGTAGCAACCCGATCGCTATCACGATAAATCGGAACGTTCAACCAGTTAAGGAGAACCACGATGAAACGAACTTTCGTTATCCTGCCGATGCTGCTCATCCTGGGCGGGTCGCTGGCATGGGCCAGCGCCACCACCGAGCAGGCGGCCGCGGCAGACGGGCGCGACATCGTCGAGCTCGACTACATGTACCGCTATTCGCGCGACCTCATCCCGCCGCCGGACAACCTGTGGGTGGAGCAGATGCTCGAGCGCTTCGACCTGGACATAAACTTCGAGATGGTCCCGTCCGGCGAGTACATCTCGATCATGGAGCTGCGCCTGGCAGCCGGGGACGAGCCCGACATCCTCTTTCCGTGGCCGAAGGCGACGACCGACCAGTGGGGGATGCAGGGATACCTGCTGCCGCTGCAGGACCTGCTGGACGAGATGCCGAACATTCGCGCCAATTTCGACGATGCCTCCTGGGCGTACGTGATGAAGGCTGCGCCGTCACCTGACGGCAACATCTATTCCTATCCCAGCCCCAACTCCATCTACCTTGCCAACGGCTGGGGATACCGCGATCAGGTGTTCGACGCGCTGGGCATCTCCTTCCCCTCCAACACCGACGAGCTGTACGAGGCGGCGAAACGGATCAAGGCCGAATATCCTGACTCGTGGCCGGTCCAGGGATGGGCCAAGACGCGCGGATACCGGTCCCTCACCGGCGGCTACCTGCTGGCGTGGCGAACCTGGGACGACTGGTTCATCGATCCGGACACCAACGCGGTGACCTACGGTCCTCAGACCGACAAGTACCGGGAAGTCATGAAGTTCATCCACAAGCTGTATGCGGAAGACCTGGTCTTCCCGGAGGTGGACCAGAAGGACTTCACCAAGTGGTCGGAGCTCCTCGCCGAGGGACGGCACCACATCATGTTCTTCAACGTCGGCCGCATCGGCCACGTGAACAGCGTGGTGGATCCGGACGATCCCACCGCCCAGTTCAAGATCGTGCACGACGGCGTGGTCACCGCTCCCGGCCTGGAACCGATCGTCGCGCGCGGCAGGCCGTTTGGCGAAGGCGGCTCGATCGCGACGAGCGCCACAGAGGAACAGGTGGAGCGCTGGCTGGAGTACACCAACTTTCTCGCTTCGCCCGAAGGCGGCATCTTCATGTACTACGGCGTCGAGGGTGTGACCTTCAACTGGGGCACGGATGAGTCCGGCGAGCGAATCCCGATCCTCATGGACCACATGGCCACCACGGCCAACCCACAGGGCCAAAGCATGTACGAGCAGGGCTTCGTCAAGGGTATGTACTACCCGGCCGAATACGCCCTGGCCGCCACCGGACAGGGGGACACGATGCCGACGCAGAACGCGCTGTCCGTGCACCCGTTCCTGCGCAACAGCAACCACATCATCTGGAACCTCAGCTCGGACGACTCGGACATGTTGGCCGACCTGGAAGTGGTGGTCCGCGACGTGCGCGACGAGTACGGGTCGAAGTTCCTGATGGGAACCCTGGACCCGAACGACGACGGCGACTGGAGCGACTATCTGGCCGCCCTGGAACGCGCCGGCCTGGAGCAGGTGCGCGCGATCCGCGACGTCAGCAAGGCGGACTTCGTACCGTATTAGTACGATACCTCGTCGACTTTGCGCGGGCATCTCCCTCATCGAGGGAGGTGCCCGTTTCGGTTTTCGGGTCTTCCGGAATAATGTGGTTCGATTCGGACACCGGTCGCGCGCCGACTCATGTGACGCCTCAGGTCTGCCCATTCAGACCGGCACCCACGCCGCCGGGACGCGGCTGTCGGGACTGCCCGGAACGCCGCAAATAGCAGCCCGATGGCTTGTCTTATTTCCCTTATCATGCGATATTTACGTCATGAATTCGGTCTCGGACACGGCTCCCGCCACTGCCGTTGCCGGCCTCTCCGACGACCAACTGCTGGCGCAGACCGGCTCCTTGGCGCAGCTCGATCGTCAGCTCCAGGTCTTTCTCATCGACCACCTGCTGGAGATCGAGGCGCGGGCGCTACACCTGCGCCGCGGCTTCTCCAGTCTGTTCGAGTACGTGAAGCGCGGGCTGGGCTACAGCGACGGCGCCACCTATCGGCGGATCGGTGCCATGAAACTGTGCGCGCAGGTGGCAGGCACGCGTGAGCGGCTGCGCGACGGATCGCTGACGATGGACGCGGCGGCGCCGTTGCAGTCTGCCTTCGATCGGCGCGATCGGCAGCGAACGCGAGCGACGCGCAGTGCTGGTCGGGCGGCCAGTGCCGTTCGCGCGACCAGTGCCGGTCCGGCGCCGAATGCCGTGGTGGCTGCGGGGCTGGGGATGCAGCCGAACGGCTCGGCTCCGACGGCTCCTGCGACGGCACCGCCGCCGGAGCTGGACCTCTCGGCACGGAAGGCGCTGGTGGATGAGGCGGTCGGCAAGAGCTCACGAGAGGTCATGCGGATGCTGGCCGGGGTGGACCCCGACCTGGCGGCGCCGGCCGATCGGCTGCGCCCGCTGGACGCGGAGCGCTGGGAGCTCAAGGCGGTCATCGACACCGAGTGCCAGCGCGGTCTGGAGCAGCTCAAGGGGCTGCTGTCGCACGTAGACCCGCACATGACGCTGGGGCAGCTCGTGGGGCGGCTGGTCAAGGAGGGGCTGGACCGACACGACCCCGCCCGACCGCCGCGCCGCGTTCGACGCCCTGCCGGCAGCCGGACGGCCGGGGCGGAGCGCACTTCGGCGCCGAAGCAAGAGGAGCGCCCGGCCGGCGACGCCGATCCGGCACGGAACCAGTCAGCGATACACGCCGGCACTGCGACCTCGCCCGCGAAGCCGCAGGCACCATCGGCCTGCGGCAGCACTCCGGCGCCGGAGCCGCTGCGAGATGGGCAAGCGCACGCGCCTTCGGTGACGCGGCGGCCCGCCAAACCTGCCGGCTCTCCTCCTACGGCGCCGACGCCAGTGGGAGATGCGGCGCTGGCACCGTCGAAGAGCGCGCGATCCGCGCGGCCGGCCGGCGCCGCCGCTTCGGCGGCCACGTCGCGGACCTCGGGCCGAGCCATCCCGGCGGGGATGCGACGGGGGGTGTGGCAGCGGGACGGCGGGCGCTGCTCCTGTGTGCGGCCCATCACCGCCAACGTCACCGCTACCGCCGCGCCGAGCCGGGGTCAACGCGGGGGTCGGCCGGCTGATCGTCGATGCGTGCGGCGCGGCCCGAATTACCCGAGTTTCCGAAGACCTCGTTTTTCAGGCCATGGAGCGCCGCCGCCCGCTCAATCCACCGCGTCGCCGAACGCGAACGTGAACAGCTCCGACTCGGTCAGGCGGAAGCGCAGGTGCAGCGGCCGCCCGCGCAGCTCGCCCAGGTCCCACTTGCCGTTCCACGTCACGCGGTGGTCGATCCGGTTGGTGCGGATCGGGTCGCAGTCCTCCATGGTGAAGCCCGGCACCGTCCGGCCGCCCACCACCGCCTCCCGCGCCGGCAGCGACTCTACCAGCTCGACGCGGATGTCGCCCAGCGCGGCCATGCCGGTCCGGCTGGGGAAGCGCTGGCCGGTGGCGCAGTTCAGCCGCAGCTCGTTGCCGGCGATGCGGACCTCGCGCGTCAGCAGGAAGCCGGGCTCGCCTTGGGCCTTGAGCGACACGAAGCGGTCGCGCGGCAGCTTGGCCAGCCCGACGGCGCTGCCCCGGGCCACGGCGATCTGCATCTGCAGCGGCTGGCCGCCGTAGTAGAACCACATCTGGTGGCCGACCATGACCGGCGCCGACGCCCCCAGGATCCAGCCGTCGTCGAAGTGGCCCTCGGGCCCCCGCGGGATGAACCAGGCGCGGTCCGGCGCCTGCTGCCAGCGGAAGCCGTCGCGGCTCCACATGAAGCGGAGCTGTCCGAAGCGGCCGCCGGACGGGTCGACGTATGAGGCGTTGGCCAGGAACAGGCCGTTGTGGAAGAAGGGCCGGAAGTGGTCGATGTCCGGCCACTCGGGGTCGAGCTCGTCCGGATAGAACACCGTGCGCACCTTCCCCCAGCTCACCAGGTCGCGGCTCACCGCCACGCTCACGTGGCGCCGGTGGTGGCGGCCCTCGCCGCGTTCCCAGTCCACGTCCGTCCAGCCACGCTCCGGCCGCACGTAGCCGAATGCATGCACCGTCGGCCGCGTATAGCACAGCCAATGGCCTGACACCGGGTCCCAAACCGGGGTGTTCACGCAGTCGTAGTGCCCCTGGATGACCGGGTTGCTCGGCTCCTCCCGCCAGTGGATGCCGTCGGCCGAGTAGGCGAGGCAGACGCCGCTGGTGCCCCGCGGCTGGTCCAGGTACCCCATGATGTAGCGCCGCTCGCGGTCGTCGGGATCGGGGTTGAGTACCACGGCGGAGCGGTCGCACTCGCCTACCCCCGCCAGCACGATGTTGTTGCGGTCGGTGCCGTGATGGCGGAGCAGGCCGAGCCTGGGCTTGACCCAGTGCACCCCGTCCTCGCTCTCCGCGTACCGGCAGAAGTCGCCGTGCCCCTCGGCCGAGCCGGGCTCCGGGGCACCGCGATGGTGGGCCTGACTATCCGAGTCCTGGTACCACATCCGGAAGCGGCCCCCGTCCGGGGCGCCCCGGTCCTCGCGTACCACGTGCGATTCGTAGCAGTAAGATTCGCCAATCTGATCCGGCACCATCACCGGATTGCCGGGAAACTTGGCGGCGATCTGGGAGACCCGCTTGAGGCTCCAGACGTCCTCCACCGCGTGATCGTCGAACAGGAGTTGCGGGGTGGTCCCCACCTCCAGCGGCTCACCCCGGAAGTAGCTGCCGTCACTCATCGTCACGCCGCCGCCTCGCCGAAGGCGAAGGTATATAGCTCGGACTCGTTGAGCCGGAAACGCAGGTGCAGCGCCCTGCCGCGCACCTCGCTCAGGTCCCAGTTGCCGTTCCAGGTGACGCGATGCTCGGTGCGGTTGGTGCGGATCAGGTCGCAGTCGTCCATGGTGAAGCCCGGCACCGGCCGGCCGCCGACCACCGCCTCGCGCGCCGGCAGCGACTCTACCAGCTCCACGCGGATGTCGCCCAGCACCGCCAGGCCGGTCAGGGTGGGATGGCGCTGCCCGGTGGCGCAGTTCAGCCGTAGCTCGTTGCCGGCGATCCGCACCTCGCGCGTGAGCAGGAAGCCGGGCTCACCTTCCGCCTTCAGCGACACGAAGCGGTCCCATACCAGCTTGGCCAAGCCGACCGCCGAGCCGCCGCCGCCCGATCCCGACTGCGTGTGCAGCGGTTGGCCGCCGTAGTAGAACCACATTTGGTGGCCCATGCGCAGCGGCGCGGACGCTCCCAACACCCAGCCGTCGTCGAAGTGGCCCTCGGGCCCGCGCGGCACCAGCCACTGCCGATCCGGCGCCTGCTGCCAGCGGAACCCGTCCCGGCTCCACATGTAGCGGAGCTGGCCGAGCGTCCGGCCGGTCGGGTCCACGTAGCAGGCGTTGGCCATGAGCAACCCCTCGTGGAAGAACGGACGAAAGTGATCGATGTCCGGCCAGTCGGAGTCGAGCTCGTCCGGATAGAACACCGTCCGCACCTTCCCCCAGTCGAGCAGGTCCCGGCTCACCGCCACGGCCACGTGCCGGCGATGGTGCCGTTCGAGGCCACGCTCCTTGTCGGAGTCGATCGCCATCCGCTCGCCGTTCAGGAAGCCGGCTGCGTGCACGGTCGGCCGCGTGTAGCACAGCCAGTGGCCGGCCAGCGGGTCCCACACCGGCGTGTTCACGCAGTCGTAGTGTCCCTGGATGACCGGGTTGCTCGGCTCCTCGCGCCAGTGGATGCCGTCGGCCGAATAGGCCAGGCAGACGCCGCTCACGCCGTGCGGCTGGTCCAGATAACCCATGATGTAGCGGCGCTCGCGGTCGTCCGGGTCGGGGTTGAGCACGACGGCCGAGCGGTCGCACTCGCGCACGCCGGCCAGCACGATGTTGTTGCGGTCGGTGCCGCGGTGGCGGAGCAGCCCGAGCCTGGGCTTGTGCCAGTGCACGCCGTCCTCGCTCTCCGCGTAGCGGCAGAAGTCGGCGTGGCCCTCCGCCGAGCCCGGCTCCGCCCGGCCGCGGAAGTGCGCCTCCACGTCGGAGTCCTGGTACCACATGCGCAGGCGGCCGTCGTCCGGGTCGCGCAGCACATGCGCCTCGTAGCAACACATCTCGCCGACCTTATCCGGCACCATCACCGGATTGCCCGTGAACTTGGCGGCCACCTGCGAGACGCGCTTCAGGTTCCAGACGTCCTCCACCGCGTGGTCGTCGAACAGGAACTGCGGGGTGGTCCCCACCTCCAGCGGCTCGCCCCGAAAGTAGTCCAGCGCCCCGCCCATCGTTCTACTCCTGAAAGCGCATCGTGCGCACGTCGTTGTAGTGTGCCTCGCGCGGGCCGCTCTCGCACCCGCCAAACAGCCACACCGCGTCGTCCCACAGCAACGGCGATGCGCTGTGGCGCCCCGGCCACGGCAGCGACGCCGGGTGGCGGTGCCACTCCGCACCGTCGCTCGACCACCACAGCTCCGGCACGTGGCGGCCCGAACGCTCCTCGCGGCCGTCGATCAGCCACAGCCGGCCCCGGTACGGAATCACCGTGGGAAAGTCCCGCGGCGCCCACGCCGCCGCGCCGGTCACCCGCGTCCACGCGCAGCCGTCTGCGGAGCGCCACACGTCGTTGACCGCCGCGCACATCCCGGGCCGCAGGAGCTCCATGCCGCCGATGACCCACAGCGCGCCCCGGAAGCTCACCAGCGCCGGGCTCTTGCGGACCGAGAAGCGCTGCCCGTCGGCCGGGCAGCGGCGCCAGTCGGCGCCGTCGGTCGACCACCACAGGTCGTCGTAGTACACCTCGCCGTCCGGCGCGCCGCAGCCCACCCACATGCGCCCGTCGTGCACGGTGGCCGCGAACACGTGGCGTGGCGGCCACGGCGCCGCCCCGGTCACCAGCTCCCAGCTCACGCCGTCGGCCGAGCTCCACACGTCGTTGAGGTTGACGCGCTCCGGCCGGTAGCGGTGCATGCCGCCGAACAACCAGATGCGGCCGCGGTACACGACCATCTGCTGCAGGTAGCGATCGGGCCATGCCGCCGAGGCCACCTCCCGACGCCACACCGCGCCGTCGACGGAAGACCAGATGTCTCCCAGGATCGCCGCCGGATCGTCGCTCTGCTCCTCGCATCCGCCGTAGAGCAAGAAGCGGTCCCGGAACCGCGCGACGGTGTGACCGTGTCGCGGAGACCACGCCGCCTGCAGCGTCGGCGACGCGAAGGAGACGTTCACGGCCGGTCGCCGCGGGTCATCCGCTGCCAGACCGGCCCCTCGGGCCTCGCCCCGCTCTCGATGCGCTCGATCGCCTGCTCGATCTGCATGCGCACCTCGAACACCCGGTCGTCTCGGGCGGCCCGCAGGCTCGGCAGCGAGCGCTCGTCGCCCAGCTCGAAGAGGAACCGGGCAGCACGCCAGCGAACCAGTGCGCTGCTGTCGGTCAACGTCCCGGCGATCGCCTCGGCGACTTCGGGATTGCCCAGATCGTTGAGCGCATCCCCGGCGGTTCGTCGCACCGCCGCGATCGGGTCGCGCAGCGCGTCGCGGAGCGGGGTCAGAGCCCTCTCGTCCCTGGACAGTCCCAACAGCACGATCGCCTGTCTGCGCACGGACAAGTGAGGGTCGCCGGCGAGCGCGATGATCCTGGGCAGCAGCCCGGCGTCCGCCCCGAGCTTCCGGAGCGCCCGATAGCGCATGCGCCAATCGGAGTCCTCCAGATCTCCGATCAGTCCCTGGCGGTCGGGCTTGGCCTCCGGTTCGTCCGGATCGGTAGAGAGCGCTCGATCGGTCAGCCATGCAAGCCGATCCGAGTCGTACAGCGCGCGGACCTCCGCCACGACGCTGTCGGCGACCTCCTCGGCGTCCCCGTAGCGCGTGCCGAAATCTACCCAGCGCCGCTCCATCAACGGGTTCCTGGCGGCCGGCATGGCCCGCTTCACCGCCGCGTCGAAGCGGCGCCCGAGTCCGCGGCGGATCTCCGCACCACCGCCGGCCACCTTCGCCTGCATCGGGATGTCGCGAAACACCTGCATCGACACCAGCAACTCCTGTGTCGCGCCATCCGCACGCGGCACGGCGACCTCGGCACTCACGCCGGTCGCGGCATCGAACACGGTCCGTACCTGAGCGAGAATCCCCTGCCAGTCCGTGCCCGGCGTCCGCTGGACGGCCATGAAATCCGAGGTGTGGAAGACGCCCGCCACGCCGGCGATCGACAAGAGGCCACGCATCAGCGGGGCCGACACCTCGTCCCCGGCGCGGTACGTGGCCTTCACACCGGGCGCGAGTGTTTCGTCGAGCACCAGCTTCATGCTGTTCGGATTGGGGGTCGGCTCGATGCCGATGAGCTTCATCGCGGTTAGAGTACACCCCGTCCCATGAAAGTCATCGGCGTCGACTCGATCCCCATCGCGCTGCCGTTCGCGTCCCGGTACGGCGATCCGCAGGCGCAGATCCGCATGCACGACATCGACCATCACATCGTCGTGCGCGTACGCACCGACACCGGGCTCATCGGCTACGGCGACGAGGAGGACGACGCGAGCCCGATCCCGGAGGAAACGATCGCCCGCGTCGTCGGGCACAGCCCCTTCGACTTCATCAACAGCGACCTCCGCATGTCGCTGGCCATGGCCCTCTACGACGTGATGGGCAAGCACCTGGGCGTGCCGGCCTACAAGCTGATGGGCCAGAAGGCGCGCGACGCGGTGCCGGCCGCGGCCTGGACCCGCCCGTGCCCGCCGGACGTCTTCCGGGAGGAGGTCCGGCGCGCCGTCGCCGAAGGCTATCGCGTCTTCAAGATGCACAGCAGCCCGCTCTACGACGTGATCGAGCAGACCAGGGCGGCCGAGGAGGTCGCCCCGCCCGGATTCCGCCTCCATTGGGACTTGAACCGCACGCGCACGCTGGGCGCCGTGCTCCCGATCGTCGAGGAGCTGCGGCACCATCCCATCGTCGGCTTCATCGAGGATCCGCTGCCGTGGGACGACCTGGACGGGTGGCGCAATCTGCGCAGCAGGACCCGCATTCCGCTGGTGATGCACGTTCCGCCACTCGCGGTGGCGCAAGGCAGCGTGCTGGCGGCGGCCGACCTGCACATGATCGGCGCGCACGGCATCGGCCACGCGATGCGGCAGGGGTACGCGTACGCGGCCGCCAACAAGCAGGTGATCATCCAGCAGACGGGCAACACGCTGATGAAAGCCCTGACGCTGCACCAGGCGGCGGTCCTGCCGACGGCCACCGCTCACACCGTCACCGCCGACGACCAGTACGCGGAAGACATCACCACCACCCGCATCCCGGTCGTCGAGGGCAGCTCGCGGGTCCCGGAGACGCCCGGCCTCGGCGTGGAGGTGGACGAAGAGGCGCTGCAGCGCGCGGCAGCCCGCGAGCCGCTTCCGCGCCCCGAGTTCGTCGGCGTAACCCGCCTGTCCGGCGGCGCGACGCTGTACACGCTGGATGACCCGGACCTGGAGCGCCTGACCGGATTCGAGGAAGGAGCGCAGCCCGGGATCAGGCTCGAGCGCTGGGTTGCCGACGGCAGCACCGCGTACCGTGACACCCTCGAACGCCTGCGACGGGACGGCCCGTTCATCGAGCCAGCCCCCGAGCCCGCCTGAGCAACCGGACCGAGTCGGTCCACATCGTCGACGCGCGAGCTTGACAAGCCCGTTCGCGTATTCAATATTTAGTTCGTTCATGGAACGAACTATGAGGAACGCCGCGTGAGCCGCGCCGCGCGCATCTCCAGAGGCATCTCCCTGCGCATGGTCATGGAAGCCGTGATCCAGGGCGGTCCGATCTCTCGTGCGAGCATCGCCAGGCAGACCGGCCTGTCCAAGCAGACCACGTCCGAGATCGCCCGCATCCTGGAGACGGACGGCTGGATCCAGGAGACCGGCCGCACCAGCGGCCACGTGGGCCGGATGGCCACCACCTACGAGGTGGTGCCGGACGCTGCCCTGTTCGCGGCCGTCGACCTGGGCGGCACCAAGGCGCGCACGGCAATCGCCGACCTCTCGTGCCGGATCGTCGCCGAAGAGGTGGAGCCGACCGCGCCGCGGGGCGGCCGACACGTACCGCACCAGATCGCCCGCATGTGCCGCGCCGCGGCGCGCCGGCAGGACATCCCCTTCGAGCGCGTGCGCGTCGCCGTCGTCGGCGTCCCCGGGGTACCGGAGCGGGACTCCGGGCGCATCATGATGGCGCCGAACATCGCCGGCCTCGACGCGTTCGACTTCGCCTCCGAGCTGGAGGACGCCCTGGACATGGAGGTCCACGTCGAGAACGACGTCAACCTCGCCGTGCAGGGCGAGAACTGGCTCGGCGCGGGCGGCGGCGCGGACAACCTGGCGTTCATAGCGCTGGGGACCGGCATCGGCGCCGGTCTGGTCCTGGGCGGCCAGCTTGTACGCGGCGCCGCAGGCGCGGCCGGCGAGTTGGGCTTCCTGCCCTTCGGCAGCGAGACCTTGAGCCAGCACGCGCAGGCGGAGGGCGCGCTCGAACGGATCGTCGCCACCGAGGGAATCCGCAGCCGCTACCAGAAGCGTTCGGGCCGGCAGGCGACCGTGCCTGAGATCTTCGACCGCGCCGACCGCGGCGACGCGGACGCTGCCGGCGTGCTCGACGAGACCGCCGAGTACCTGGCGCGGGCGATCGTCGCCCTGTGCGCGCTGGCCGATCCCGGCACGGTCATCCTGGGCGGTTCGATCGGCGCGCGCCCGGAGCTGGTCGGACGCGTGCGCGCGCTGCTCGCCGGCGCCGTGCCCACGTCCGTCCGCATCGCGCCGAGCGCGCTCGGCGCGCGGGCGACCATCGCCGGCGCCGCCGCCGTCGCGCTCGGCCACCTGCACAACACCCTGTTCGGGCCGGACGTGCCCGAAGCGGACATCACGCTGCCGCCCGCGCACATCATCGCCTTTTCGGATGGTGAAGAGCCTGCGGCCGGCAGCGCCGAGGCCGGCGACGGCGATCCGGGCCGCAGCCGCACGGGCAGCGAGGCGCTCCGATGACGATGAGCGCCGCGGCCCCGCCCTGTCCGCCACACGCGCGTCAGCCCGAACGAAGGAGGACGACCCGTGTGCACCTGAATCCTGCGCCGACCACCGGGCCGCCGCCGGCCCGACACATCCGAAGACTCGACCGAAGGAGGACCATGACATGTCCACGCATCAGATCCTGATCCGACGGCTTGCCGTGCTCGCCGTCACCGCCGCGGCCCTCGCCGCCGCGCTGCCGGCCGTGGCGGAGACCATCGGCCCGCAAGGGGAATCGGCGACCCCGTCGCAGACCGTGACCGTCTCCGACGACGGCGCCGCACAGCTCAAGGGAGGCGGCCACACCGCGGCGCTGCTGTGGCACGACCAGTCGGACTTCACGAACGCCGTCACCGCCGGCGCGACCGACGAGTTCACCCGGCTGGGAATCGAGGTGATCGCCACCACCAACGCCGCCTTCGACGCGGCGAAGCAGCGCAGCGACATCGAGACCGCGCTGGTCAAGCAGCCCAGCACCATCCTGTCGCTCCCGCTCGATCCGGTGACCTCCGCGGAGGCGTTCCGGGCGGCGGTCGCCGACGGCGTGAAGCTGGTGTTCCTGTCGAACCTGCC
Source organism: Spirochaetia bacterium (assembly GCA_965208175.1). Classification (GTDB taxonomy): domain Bacteria; phylum Spirochaetota; class Spirochaetia; order SZUA-6; family Bin103; genus CATQHW01. The sequence continues at coordinate 2,734,626 of CBDBOG010000004.1, forward strand.
GAACGGCTACGTGCACGGCGTCGACTACGCCGCGATCGTCACCGACGACCTCTTCCAGATGGGCAAGCAGGCGGCGGACGCCCTCGCCGAGGCCATGGGCGGCTCCGGCACGGTCGGCTGGATCTTTCACGACGCCGCCTACTACGTCACCAATCAGCGCGACAACGCCTTCAAGACCACGATCGAGAACGATTATCCGGACATCAGCATCGTCGCCGAGCAGGGCATCAGCGATCCGGCCCGCGCCGAGGAGATCGCCAACGCCATGCTGCTGCGCCATCCCGACCTGGGCGGCGTCTACGTCACCTGGGCCGGCCCGGCCGAGGGGGTGCTGGCATCGCTACGCGCGGCCGGCAACAAGACCACCCGGATCGTCACCCTCGACCTGAGCGAGCCCATCGCGCTCGACATGGTGCAGGGCGGCAACGTCGTGGCCATCGTCGCCGACGAGGCCTACGAGCTGGGCCGCGCGATGGCGGCCGCCGGCGCGCGGGCGCTGCTCGGCGAACAGACGCCGCCGTTCGTGGTCGCGCCCGCGATCACGGTCAACGCGGACAACGTCGCCGAAGGCTGGCAGACGTCCCTGAACCGCGATGCACCGAAGAGCGTTCTGGAGGCGAGTTAGAGTAAGGGCGACCTCGACCTGCCCCGGCCGGACACGGACCGCGTGCCCGGCCGGGGCGGCCGCGGACGCTGAGGCTTGAGCGGGGAGGCCGAGGGTGAGCGGGAGGACGGAGAGCATCATGGCCGGCCGGTTGCGACGCGCGATCGCCTTGGGTCCGCGCAACTACGATCCGCGCAACTACGTCGTCTACCTCGGCTTCCTGGCGATCTTCGTCTTCTTCACCGTGACCCTGGGCCAGTACGGCTTCGCCAGCGTCCGCAACCTCTCCAACATCGTCCTGCAGACCGCGCCGGCCACGGTGCTGGCGGTCGGCGTGGTGTTCGTGCTGTCCGCGGGCGAGATCGACCTGTCGTTCGGCTCGATCGTCGCCGTGGCGGCCCTGGCCGCCTCGGTGGTCATGGGCGAGCAGCCCATGGCGCTCGGGATCATCGCCGGCCTGGGCGCCGGCATCCTGATCGGTCTGCTGAACGGCGCGCTGGTCGCGTACGTGCGGCTGCCCTCCTTCCTGGTGACGCTGGCCACCCTCGGGCTGTTCGCCGGGGTGGCGCGGGCGATGACCAACCTGCGCTCCATTCCCGTGACCAACGACGCGTTCACGGGGTTCTTCGGATCGGGATCGCTGGCCGGCATCCCGTCGCTGGTGCTGTGGACGGTGGCGGTGGTGGCCGCCGGCCACTTCGTCTACCGGGAGACCCGGCTGGGCGCGCACGTGCTGGCGACCGGCGACAACCCGCGCGCGGCCGAGGCGGCCGGCATCAACGTGCCGCGCGTGCGCCTGACCGTGCTGGCCATCAGCGGCGGCTGCGCCGGGCTCGCCGGGCTGCTGTACGCGGGCCGGCTGCAGGCGGCGAAGTACACGCTGGGCGAGAGCGATCTGATGACCGTGCTGGCCGCCGTCATCGTCGGCGGCACGCTGCTCTCCGGCGGCAAGGGCTCGGTCGTCGGCGCGCTGGTCGGGTCGCTGCTCATGGGCATGCTGAACAACGGCCTCATCCTGATGGGGCTGTCGGTCTCCGAACAGATGATCGTGCGCGGCCTGATCATCCTCGGCGCGGTCGCCGTGTCCCTGCGGGAGACGAACCGGTGAGCGCGGGGAGGAAGCGATGTTTCTGAACGTCCTCCGACGCCGCAACCCGGCCCTGGTGGAGGCGGCGATCGCCCTGCACCAGGCGGGCCGCATCCCCGCGAACTGCTACGTCCTCGACCTGGACGCGGTGGAGGACAACGCGCGCGCGTTCGCCGAGCGCGCGGACGCGCTCGGCCTGACCGTGTTCGCCATGACCAAGCAGGTCGGACGCAACAGCGGCTTCTGCCGGGCGCTGCAGCGCGGCGGCATCGACCGCGCGGTGGCCGTCGACATGGCGTGCGCGCGCCCCGTCCGGGCGGCCGGCATGCGCGTCGGGCACCTTGGCCACCTGGTGCAGGTGCCGCGCTTCGAGGCGGACGCCGCCGCCCGCGACATCGCGCCGGACTGCTGGACGGTGTTCAGCGAAGCCAAGGCGAGCGAGGCGGCCGGCGCCGCGCACCGGGCAGGCCGCACCCAGAAGCTGCTCGCCCGCATCCAGGCCGCGGGTGACACCTTCTACCGCGGGCACGAGGGCGGCTTCGATGCGGCCGAGATCGCCGCGGTGGCGGCCGATCTGGATGCCCTGGACGGCGCCCGCTTCGCCGGGATCACCACCTTCCCGGCGCTGCTGTTCGACCACGAGACCGGCGCCGTCTCCCCCACTCCCAACCTGGCCACACTGAGCCGTGCGCGTGAGGCCCTGGAGCGAGCCGGCTACGCCGGCATCGAGATCAATGCGCCCGGCACCACGTCGGCGGTGGTGCTGCAGGCGCTGGCCGGCGCCGGGGCGACGCAATGCGAGCCGGGCAACGGTCTGCACGGCACCACGCCCCTGCACGCGATCCGGGACCTTCCGGAGGTCCCGGCCATGCTGTACCTGACCGAGGTGTCGCACCTTCACGGCGGGCGCGCCTACGCGTTCGGCGGCGGGCTCTACATCGACCCGGTGTTCCCGGACTACCAGGTGAGAGCGCTCGTCGCGGCCGAGCCGACGGTCGCCGACGCGGCGCTGGCCGACGTGGAGATGCCTGCGGCCGCGGCCATCGACTACTACGCGATGGTCGATGCCGGCGGGCGCGTGCGGCCCCGCCCCGGCGACTCGGTCGTGTTCGGCTTCCGCGCGCAGGCCTTCGTGACCCGAGCGTACGTGGCCGGTGTCACCGGGGTGCGGAGCGGCGACCCGGTGGTGGAGACGCTCGAGAACGGCTTTGGCCGGCCGGAGCCGTGGCCGGCATGAGCACCGCTGCCGCGACGGCCCCGGTCCTGAGCCTGCGGAACATCCGCAAGACGTTCGGCGGCGTGGTGGCGCTGGAGGATTTCTCGCTCGATCTGCATCCCGGCCGAATCGTGGCGCTGGTCGGCGACAACGGCGCCGGCAAGTCGACGGTGGTCAAGGTCATCTGCGGCGTGCATGCGCCGGACTCCGGCGCGATGCTGCTGGATGGCGAGCCGGCCTCCTTCCGGGACGCACGCGGCGCCCGCGCCCACGGCGTGGAGGTCGTCCATCAGGACCTGGCCCTGGCCAGCCGGCAGTCCGTCTACATGAACGTGTTCCTGGGCCGCGAGGAGACCACGGGACCGGTCCGGCGCCTGCACCGGGTGCGGATGATCCGCGAGACGCAACGCCTGCTCGACGACCTCGACGTGCACGTGCCGTCGGTCAGGTCGGCGGTCCGCGTGCTGTCCGGCGGCCAGCGGCAAGGCATTGCCATCGCCCGCGCCACCCATTGGGCGCGGAAGATCATCCTGCTCGACGAGCCAACCGCCGCACTGGGCGTCGCGGAGACGGCCAAGGTGGAGCGGCAGATCGACGCCCTGCGCGCCCGCGAGCTGGCCATCCTGATGGTCAGCCACAACCTCGACCAGGTGTTCCGGCTCGCCGACGAGGTGTGTGTGTTGCGGCGCGGCGCCCGCGTGGGCGTGCGCGCCATCGCCGACACCGACCGCAACCAAGTCGTCTCCATGGTCACCGGGGTGGATTGACCGTGACCGGCAGCGGCACCGCCATGGCGCGCGAAATCGCCGAGATCCCGGCGGTCGCCTCCCGGCAGGCGGCGCTCGGACTCGCGCAGTACCGGGCGGTCGGCGCCCGCCTGCGCCGGCGCGCGCCGGCGGTCATCGTGACCTGCGCGCGCGGCAGCTCCGACAACGCCGCGGTGTACCTGAAGTACCTGGTGGAGACCCGCGTCGGCATCCCGGTGGCGGCGATGGGCCCGTCGGTGGCCTCGGTCTACGATGCGCGGCTGTCGCTCGACCGCGGCGTCTGCGTGACCATCTCGCAGTCCGGGGGCAGCCCCGACCTGGTCTCCCTGCAGGACCACGCCCACGCGGGCGGCGCCGAGACGCTGGCGCTGCTCAACACGCCGGAATCGCCGGTCGGGTCCGCCGCGGACGAGGTCGTCCCGGTCATGGCCGGACCGGAGACGGCCGTGGCCGCGACCAAGTCGCTGGTCGCCTCCCTGGTCGCGATCGCCGGCATCGTCGCCGGCTGGACGGGCGACGACGATCTGACGCGCGCGCTGGAGGCGCTTCCGGAGTCGCTCGCCGCGTCGCTGGCGTGCCGCTGGGAGCACGCCCTGCCGGCCGTGGCGGGTGCGAACTCCCTGTACGTGATCGGCCGCGGCCCCGGCTACGCCATCGCGCGGGAGGCGGCGCTGAAGCTCAAGGAGACCTGCCGCCTGCACGCGGAGGCCTACAGCGCCGCGGAGGTCCGGCACGGGCCGATCGCGATCGCCCGCAGCCGTCCCCGCGACCGGTTCGTGGCCCTGATGTTCCATGCCAGGGACGCCAGCCGGGCCAGTCTGGAGCAGGCATGCGCGGCCATGCGCGGCATCGGCGCGCCGGTATTCGTCGCGGATTCCGAGGGGCGGGGCGAGTCGGCTCTGCCGGTGGCGCCGGCGCCCCATCCCCTGCTCGACCCGATCTGCCAGATCACCAGCTTCTACCGCTTCGTGGAGGCGCTCTCGACGGAGCTGGGCGAGGATCCCGACCGGCCCGAGCACCTGCGCAAGGTCACCGAGACGCTGTGAATGGCTGACGACCCGGCGGCGGTCGTCGCCGACGCGATCGACGCGCAGAGCCTGGTCGACCTGGTCGTCGCGGCGGTCGGGGTGCCGAGCGTCACCCCCGACGAGGCGCCGTTCGCGCGCTGGGTCCGGGACGAGCTTGCGCGCGGGGGCTGGGACGAAATCGAGCTCCGCGACGCGGAGCCGGGACGGCCCAACGTCTACGCCGCGAGCGGCGCCGGCGACGGCCGCTCGCTGCTGCTGGCCGGCCACCTCGACACCGTGCACGGCGACGACTGGGCCGCGCACTGGCAGGGCACCGACCGCGCCGATCCGTTCGCCGCCCGGCTCGTCGACGGGGAGATCTGGGGGCGCGGCGCCGCCGACCTGAAGGGCGGGATCTGCACCATCATCGAGGTGCTGCGCGCGGTCCGCCGCGCCGGCTTCCGGCTGCGCGGCCGCGTGCACGGCCTGTTCGTGTGCGACGAGGAGTCCGGCCAGCCGGGCTGCGGCCTGTCCGCGGCCGTCCGCGACCTGTTCTCCGGCTCCGGCGAGACGCCGGATTTCGCCATCTACGCCGAGCCCACTGACGCCGCGGTCTACACGGCGCAGATGGGGTTCCTGATCGCGGAGATCACCCTGACCGGCCGCTCCGCCTACTTCGGCACCCCGGAGCAGGGCGTCGATGCCCTGCGCGCCGGACACGCCCTGCTCGCCGCGCTCTGGGAGCACGACCGGGCGCTCCGCGCGGGCGATGCGCACGACCTCCTCGGCGGGCGCTTCCTGCTGGTCACCCACGTCCGCGCAGGCGAGAGCATCGCGGTGCCGGAGCGGTTCGAGCTGTCGCTGATCCGCAAGCTGCTTCCCGGCGACGACCTGGACGGGGCGGCCGACGCGCTGCGCGGCATCGCCGCCCGCATCGCCTGTGAGTTCGCCGTGGCACAGGATGTGCGGTTCACCGCGCCCCGCGACCACCCGGTCGGCGGCACGCCCGACGAGGTGCCGTCCGACCATCCCGGCGTGGCGGCGCTCGCCCGGTCGATCGCGGCCACCACGGGCGCGGACGCCCGCATCGAGGGCGCCCCGTACTGGTCGGAGAAGCCGCTTCTGCACGCCGTGGGCATCCCCGGCGTGTACTTTGCCGCCGGCGATATCGCCTGCTGCCACACGGCGTTCGAGCGGCTGCCGGTCGACCAGCTCGTGGCGGCGGCCCGCACCCTGGCCCACTTCGTGGTGTCGTGGTGCGGCGTGACGGAAGATACGCAGGCGACCGGCATGCAGTAGGCTCCCGCCATGGCGACCGTGCAAACGCCCCTTGAGGAGCAGACCGCCGCACCCATCGCCGTGCCGCGGATCGCGAGCGACGCGCAGGTGCAGCGCTACCTGCGCGACGGGTTCCTGGCCGTCGAGGACCTGGTCACCGGCGACGAGCTGGAGCAACTGAAGCGCGACGTGGTGCGGGTCGCGCGCGGCGAGTACGGGGCCGACGGGCTCGACCCGCTACCGGCGGACGCCGCCGACGCAGAGGTGCTGGACACCGTCCTCTGCATTCACCAGCCGCACCACGTCAGCCCGGTGATCCGGGACTTCGTCAGGCACGAGCGCATCTGCGGCGTGCTCGCCCAGATCACCGGCGCCCACCTGCCGTGGTGGGACGGCAGCGTCAAGTGCATGCAGTCCATGTACTTCGTCAAGCCGCCCGGCTTCCAGGGCCAGGCGTGGCACCAGGACGAGATCTACATCCCGACCCGCGACCGCTCGCTGCTCGGGGCGTGGATCGCCGTGGACGACGCGACGGTCCAGAACGGCTGCCTGTGGGTGCTGCCGGGGTCGCACCGCAAGGGCTACCTGTACCCGCAGCGCGAGCACGGGAACCGGGACGAGTTCGACAATGGCCCGGAGAGCCACGGCTTCGACGAGTCGGGCGAGCAGCCGGTGGAGGTGAAGGCGGGCACGGTCATCTTCTTCAACGGCTACCTGCTGCACCGCTCGCGCCGCAACCGCGGGAACACCTATCGGCGAGTGCTGGTCAACCACTACATGAACGCGTGGTCGCTGCTGCCGTGGCACCCGAAGGAGAACGAGCGGCCGGCCAACGCCGACCACCGAGCGGTGGAGACCGTCGCGGGCGTGGATCCGTATGCCTGGAAGGGATACGAGGAGCCTCCACGCAGGGTGTACCTGCGCCGCTGCAAGGCCAACGAGGCCGCCGCCGAGGGCTAAACGTCGTGCAGGTGGAGATGCCCGGCCGCCTCGGCCGTGCCATGCCGGCCCGCGGCTGGCCCAACCTGGTCGAGATCGCGGGCGCCGCGCTCCGCCACTACGACGAGATCTGCGACCCCGACTACCACTACGCACCCTACGTGGGGGCGTCGCTCGGCTGGCCGACGCCCTGCTTCAACCACCACCGCTGGGACTGGATCGAGGTCCTGCCCTATCCGCTTATCGGCCGCATCGCCGCCCGCCGCCTCACCGGCTACCTGGGCGGCGCCGAGATCGAGCGCCGCCAGCGGCAGCTCCTGCTGTCGGCTTTCCACAACCTGGACGGCTTCGCCTACCCGCACTACGTGCGCGGCTGGTCGGAGCGCACCCGCCTGTGCCTGTGGGAGCAGGGCCGGGTGATGTTCGCGCTGCTGGCGTGGTTCGAGGAGAGCCGGGACGAACGCGTGCTCGCCTACGTGCGCGGCATCGTGGCCGGCCTGATGCGCATCAGCCACCGCGAGGGAGGCCACCGCGTCATCGATGCGCCGTACGACACCGACGGCGCCTTCTCCGTGCTGTCGCCGGCATCGATGGTGGAGTGCCTGACCAAGTACGCGGCGCTCTCCGGCGACCCCGATGCGCTCGAGCTCTGCGACGGGATCGTCCACTCCCTGCTGAAGCCTGCGACCGGCTTCACCGACTCCTCGCACCGGCTGAGCGGCAGTCTGCGCGGGTGCGCGGCGGCGATCTCCGGCCTCACCCGCTACGCCGTCCACGTGCAGGACGACCGGCTCCTGGATCGGGCCGAGGGGCTCTGCCGGACCGCGCTGTCGCTGATCGCCGAGGGCGGCGCCACCCCGGAAGAGGAGCCGTGCTGCACCCTCATGGAGATGACCACGGCGCTGCTGGCGCTCACGACGGCGGGACGCGGTGATCACTGGGACACCGTCGACCGCTGGTTCCGCAACACCGTGGTCGAGTGCCAGTTCCGCGATCCTGAGGCGCTCCACCGCGGCTACGCGCCGGGCGAGCCCAAGCCCTGGGACGACACCCGCGACATCGTCGACCGCTCGCTGGGCGGCTTCTTCTGGGCCAGCCCCTACGAGTACCTCTGCTGGCGCATCCGGCTCATGACCTGCTGCAGCGGCCATGCGATCTGGACGCTCGGCAAGATCGCCGACCACGCCGTCATGGACGAGGGGGCATCCGGCATCTCGGTCAACCTCCACTACACGCTGGAAACGCCGCTCGCGGCGGTCTGTTGCCACGAGCCGTTCACCGGCCGGCTGGAGGTCGTCCCCGCGCGCACCGGACCAGTGCGCATCCGCCTACCCTCGTTTGCCACCGGCGTGACGGTATCGCTCGACGGGTCCGAGGCTCCCCTCGTCATCCAGGACGGCTACTTGGCCCTCGACCGGGTCGCGGCTGGCACCCAGGTCACGCTCGACTACCCGCTGCCCGAGCGACACGCCGACCAAGTGGTCCGCGTCCCTCAGGCCGTCGAGGGCGGCGCCGGCGCCTACTTCGACTCCAAGGCCGACCCCATCGTCGGCCACCGCATCCCGACCAGGTGGCGCGGCAACACCGTCATGGCAATCGACTACGCGGACGGCCGCTCGCTCCGCCCGCTCGAAGGCGTCCCCGGACCGGCTCCGCAACAACCCAAACACCGCCTGTTCGCCACACGGGAGGCACGCTTCGCCGCCGGCGCCGGCCGCGACGATACCGTCGGGTAGAGCGCTGGCGCGCGCGCCCGTAGGTGGGGGGTTTCCAGCCCCGCCCTTTCGGTAGCGAGGTGGGTTCACAGTTCCACCATAGACCACGTTTCCAGCGCCCTCCCTGAGATTCCGGACATCGGGTTCTCCCACGGTCCGGCTCCAAGCTCAGGCGCCCGTAAGCTCACGGCAGCCCTTCCCGGTGCGTCCGCATCCACGCTGAGCCTGATCCCGCGGCTACGTAGGTGCGATCTCCGGTTTGACCGTCGCTTCGAGACACCGGCTATCATGTCACCGCTTCCCCGGCTCCGGTCCGGGCGATGCACTGCCGCTGCCGCCTCCTGAGCCCTGAGGCCCTCGCTCCGACCGCGTTCTGTTGTCGCGGCCATCTTCGCTTCCCGGCCTCATCCGCCAGTCTGCTGCTCTCCGTTCCACTTCCCGCCATCCGACGGTTATAGGTCCGGTCTTTGGCATTCAAGGGTAAGCGACCGGCGAACCCAGGCTCTATGAAGCCGGCGGTGGACGCGCAGTCGGCAGGAGCGAGAGGTAGTCGGCGCGGGTACGCGCGTGGGGTAGCTTCTCGAACAGCTCGCGCAGATACCAGTACGGCTCGCGCCGGTTGGCCTTGGCGGTCTCGATCAGGCTGTACAGGATCGCGCTCGCCTCGGCTCCGCGTGGGCTTCCGGAAAACAGCCAGTTCTTTCGTCCCACCACGAACGGCCGGATCGCCTGCTCGCAGGCGTTGTTGTCCGGCCTCAACTGCGGGTGTTCCAGATAGCGGATCAGCTTCGGCCACTCGCCCAACGCGAAGGCGAGCGCCTTGCCGAGCGCCGAGCCGGGCAGCACCTGGTCGCGCTTGGCCTGCAGCCAGCCGTGAAACGTGTCGAGCACCGGCTGCACCTGCGCGCGCCGTGCGGCCACGAACCGCTCGGGGTCCTCAGCGCGGTGCTTGGACAGTTGCGACTCGGCGCGGTACAGCTTGGCGATGAACCCCAGCGCCACCAGCGCCGCTCCGGCGCGGCTGGACACCTTGCCCAGCGCGTCGGCGGCCTCCTTGAAGGCGCGCCGCACGTGCGCCCAACAGCCCACGTGCACGATGCCGGGCTGCGCACACGGGCGCGCGTAGCCGTCGTACCCGTCGGTCTGCACGTAGCCCTGGTAATCGCCGATGATCCCGAACGCCACCCGCGCGGCGCGGCTGGGCTCATAGCGGTACACCACCACCGGCTCATCAGGCGGGCCGCCGCGCGCCACCCATACGTAGCTCGGATCGGTGTTGGCGCGCTCGTGCTCCTTGAGCACCTGCACGGTGGTCTCGTCGATCTGCAGAATCGGTCCGCAGCGCAGCTTGTCGAGCAACGCCTCCATCAGCGCCTGGCAGGTGCCGGCGGCAGCGATCATCCAGTCCGACATCGTGCGCCGTGACAGCTCGACCCCGAGGCGCGCGAACTGCCGCTCCTGTCGGTACAGCGGCAACGCGTCGCAGAACTTCGCCGCGGCGATGAACGCCAACAGCCCCTCGGAGGCCAGCCCCTTCGGGATCAGCGCCGCCGGCGGCGGCGCGATCCGCACCGCCGGATGCTCTTCGTCGCCGGAGCCCTCGCAGTGATGGCAGGCGTACTTGGGCCGCACCGTGCGGATCACCCGTACCTGCGGCGGGATCACGTCGAGCTTCTCGGAGGTGTCCGCGCCGATGCGCACCAAGCGGTGGCCGCACTCACACTGCTTGTCCTGCTCGGGCAGGTCGATGACTTGCTCGACCCGCCGCAGCGCCTGCGGCAGCGGTCTGCGCCGCGGGCGGCTGCGAGTACCGGCACGCACCTCGGCGGCCGCCTGATCCGAGGACGGCTCATCCTCGGGCGCTTGGTCCTCGGGGGATTCGCTGCCGGCGGCTTGTTCGATCTCATCGAACAGCCGGATCTGCAGCCGCTCGGCGGCGGTGAGCTGTTCGGTGCCGCGCCCGTACAGCTTGGTCTTGAACCACGCCACCTGTTCTTCGTAGAGATCCAGCTTCTTGTTCAGCTCCCGAAGTTTCGCGTCCAGCGCATCGTTCCTGGTGATCAGCTCACCGTTCTTCGCCGTCAGCTCGTCCTGTTCCAGGAGCAGGCGGCGATTGTCTTCACGCAACGTATCGCGTTCTTCGGCGACCGCTGATGCGCTGGACATGTCGATACAGTAGCACGAAATACACTGATCTTGTCAACTCCCCTCAGGCGATTTCCCGGTACCGCAGCTCCTCGTGCGTGTGCCAGAAATCGATCCCGATCAGCAGCATCCGAAGCTCCTCGACGCCGATCTCACGGCGCGCCTCGGCCACCGTTCGTGGCCACGGAAACCGCCGTCGGGTAGAGCGCTGGCGCGCGCACCCGTAGGTGGAGGGTTTCCAGCCCCGCCCTTTCGGTCAGCGAGGTGGGTTCACAGTTCCACCATAGGCCACGTTTCCAGCGCCCCCCCTGAGATTCCGGACATCGGGTTTTCCCACGGTCCGGCTCGAAGCTCAGGTGCCCGTAAGCTCACGGCGGCCCTTCCCGATCGATAGCATCCACGCTCAGCCTGACCCCCGGCTACGCGGGCGCTGCCCGCGGTTTGACCGTCGCTTCGAGACACCGGCTACCATGTCACCGTTCCCCCGGCTCCGGTCCGGGCGATGCACTGCCGACGCTCCTCCTGAACCCTGAGGCCCTCGCTCCGGCCGCGTTCTGTTGTCGCGGCCATCTTCGCTTGCCGGCCTCATCCGCCAGTCTGCTGCTCTCCGTTCCACTTCCCGCCGTCCGACGGTTATAGGTCCGGTCTGTGGCATTCTAGGATCATCCTGCCTGAGCCGCACACCTTCCGGGCTTTCTCTGCTGAACTGTTCAGAATTGCCGCCTTCAACTTCCGCCGGGAGCCTGATGCGTGCACGTCCCAGTTCCTTCCGCACCAGCACTGGCCATCGCGCAAAAAGGGGAAACGCTTGGCACTCCGAGTATCCAGCAACCAACTTCTCGCTGGAGCGGCATCTCGACGATTAGTCCGTTCGCTCTCGCTACGGCCCTTCTGATTGTTAGCCTCCTAGGTTGGTCAGGGGTCTTCAGCCCCTCTTGAGTACGTTTACGTCCGGGCTTTCAGCCGCCCGGGTCGCCCCGGCCGGCTGCCGGATATGACTACGGCGCCACACTGGGATTTGCGCCGGCGGGACTTTCACCCGCAAGTTCGGCAGATAGCCTCGCTGCACCCTTCTCCAGCCGCTTCATCCACAGACAGAATCCCGTCCGATCCCAGTACACCGCCTTCAGCACCCGCCGCTGCGCGTTGCAGAACAGGAACAGCGCCGTCTCGAACGGGCTGAGCTGCATCTGCTCCTGCACCACCAGCACCAGCCCGTTGATCTGCTTGCGCATATCGGTCGCTCCCGGCCGCACGAAGATCCGCGCCGCCCCCAGCTCCAGCCGGATCACCTCACGTCCTCCAGCGCCGCCAGCACCTCGCGCAGATGCCCGGCGCGCACCGACGGCCACAGTCTCAGCACGTACCGGTCGGCCACCACCAACTCGATGGCCGCTCGCTGCTCGGCGCCCACGTCGACCCCGGCCAGCCGCCCCAGTTCCACCAGCCGATGACTCTCCGCCTCCGCCGGCTGCGCCACCTTGCCCGCCCAGCGGCACAGCGACCAATACGGCAGCCCGTGCCGCTCGCAGTACGCCTTCTTCGACAGACCGCTGCTCCGCCACTCCGCGACCTGTCGGCTCCAATATTCCCGTCCGCGCTTTTCGCTCATTTCGTCCCTCCTGTCAGGGACGATGTCTCGCTATTTCAGCCTTCGTAAGGTGGGGTTCAGCGGACGCTTACACCGGAACGCAGGTGCGCATCGACTCCACGACGACCGCCACCGACATTCTGGCACCGTCGGACAGCCGCCTGCTGTACGACGGGGTGCGGGTGCTGACGCGACTGCTGCGCCAAGCGCAGGGGCTGCTGCCGGAGCTTCAGTTCAGCGATCACTGCCGTGCCGCCAAGCGGCGTGAGCGGCAGATCGGCTCGGCGCGCGAGCCGAAGCGGCGGCGGCGCGGCTATCGGCGGCTGCTGGCGTTGGTGGCGCTGTCGCTGGGCTACGCGGCGGCGGCGCGGACTCGCGTGAGTACCGTAACTGACCCGTGGGCCGAGAGTTGGTGTGCGGAAGTGGACGCCTATGTGGGGTTGATCGAGCGCGTGGTGGACCAGACCAGGCGGCGGGTGTTCGACGGCCAGAAGGTGCCGGCCGCCGAGAAGGTGGTGAGCCTGTTCGAGCCGCACACCGACATCATCGTCAAGGGCGGGCGCGCCACGCAGTACGGGCACAAGATCAACCTGAGCACCGGGCGCAGCGGGCTGGTGCTGGATGTGGTGGTCGAAGCAGGCAACCCTGCCGATAGCACGCGCTGCCTGCCGATGCTGAGGCGGCATGTGCAAGCGTTCGGCGAACCGCCGCAGCGCGCAGCGTTCGATGGAGGCTATGCCTCGAAGCAGAATCTGAGCGACGCCAAGGAGTTGGGGGTGGAGCACGTGGTGTTCCACAAGAAGAGTGGTCTGGAGCCGGCCGACATGACGCCGTCGTCGTGGATCTACGGTCAACTCAAGCGCTTTCGGGCTGGTGCGGAAGCGTGCATCTCGTACCTGAAGCGGTGTTTTGGGCTGGACCGCTGCAACTGGCATGGGCGGGAACGTTTTCACGCGTACGTGCACGCGGCGGTGTTCGCGCACAACCTGATACGGCTGGCTCGGCTGTTGCCTGCCTGAGCAGCCGCCACGGCGGTTTTTCGTCTCACAATTCACCACGCCGCGGATCGAACTGCCGGATAGGAATGCATATATCGCTGATAAGAGCGTATGTTTTGCCTCATGTGAACCATGAATAGCGTCCCATATCCCGTCATTTCCGAGCTGCCTCCGACCGATTACTGACCCGTCACCTGCTCTGTACATGCCGCCAAGGACCCTCTGCCGCCCTCATCGGTCCAAATCGGCAATTCCCGGACAGGAACTTGTTAGCCTCCTCGGTTGGTCGGTCGGGCTCACGCCCTCCCCAGAGTCGTTTACTTCCGGGCTTTCAGCCGTCAGGGTCGCCCCGTTCGACTGCCGGATATAACTACGGCGCCATACTAGGGATTGCGCCGACGGGACTTTCACCCGCAAGTTCAGCAGCTAGCCTCGCTGCGCCTCCCCCGCTTCCTCCCCGACCACCGCTGGAGCTGGTAATCAACGTGACCTTGATGTACAATGTGCTCAAGCGTATTATCCTGGTCTCCATCACTGACTATCGAGGAGGAAGTCTATGAAGCAGCTCCTGGCGCTTGTATTCTGGACCGTCATCGTTGTAGGGTCCACGCTGGCTCGAGGAACCGCTGATCACACGCAACCTATTACTACCATGAAGGTTCGGGCTGCTTGCAGCTATAACGACGTAGGTGATAGACGATACAGTCTATCACAGAAGAGAATTTGGCCAAATGGGTGGATTTCGCCGAATTCAACAAACTTGTCGACGAGGCTCGCGCGTCATGGGCAAGTGACGGGGCCATAGCGATCGACATACGCCCATGCGCGCACCCGCTGTTTAGGGACATGCAATTTCAATGTTATGACGACAACTGGGAGGCTTCAAGCATACCGGACGACAATGACATCCATAGAGTCCCATTAGACGCTGTAGTTGGATACAATGGCAAGTACCTCGCCCCGAATACCGATGAATGGCGGACGGCTCGCAGACCATTGGACCCTTCAGCACCCCCGAAGTCATACGGCACGCAGATCGGGGAGATCATGTTTAGAGCCGACTCATGGCTGAAGAGCCAGATGCTAACGGAATTGTTCACGATGTACGAACAAAAGAACTCTCGCCCCTTGGACCTGTTCAGGATGAACTTCGTGCCCAATGTTGACTTTTCGAGATCGGAAATCAGTCGGGTGACTAGCGCAAACCCGGTGGCTCAACATGTCGTTCTTGATAGTATGTCCATGACTCTAGAGGTAACTGAGGATCCGATCTTGACCGAGTATGCAGGTCGGTTCGCAGCCATTGACCTCGTAAGTGAAACTCCCCAACTTCGAGACCTAATCATAGCTTTCCATGCAGCTTTCTGGGGCTATCACGCATTCCAGTGCGTGGGTGATGTCGTGAACCTACCCATCGTGCCCGATCGGACGCCCCTGACTCACCCGATAAGCGCACGCAACAGCCGAGTATCCCAAGGACAAGAACGTTTCCAGTTTTGGGGTGGTGTGGAGATTTCTCCACGCTTCTTCGAGTCTGCTCCGGAGGTATCCGCGAGCGATCGAGAGCTGATTGATGATATCGTAGCTCAGATCCCAAGCGCTCCTGGAACTTGGACGGTCAAAGTTGGCGACGACGTGTATCTGGGGCTCAACATTTTGAAATGATGGAGGTAACATCAGGTGTGCACAAAAAGAGAGCGAGCCAAAGACTACGCACAAACGACAAAGGACCTTGTGACGGTCTTGGCTGTTCTTGTTACTGGCATCTGGACCGTGTCTGTTCTGCGTGAACCACTAAAGAGTCATTATGACATTCAGAAACTGAGGAGCGAAGTGGAGCGTTCACCGAGTCTCGAAGTGAGGATTACCGAAGTAGATCTCATTCGATACTCAAGTACAGAAGCGCGTATCGTTGCATATGGTTCAATCATGAACAAAGCGCTCAAGCGTGTCACGATCGACTTAAGTGCCGGGACTCCTACACTGTTTATCTATGCCATCGGGGATGGCACTGAGAGAGAGATGAAAGGTCCCCTGCGTATCGTAGAATACGGTGCGGAAATGTCTACAGTTAGTACGTTGCACATAGAACCCGGCGATACGCAGCAAGTTTCATTCCTCTCGGGAATGCTGCCAAGTGGCGCATACAGTGTCACGTTCGAGATACCAGTGGCATGTGCCGAGTGGGAAGACGTGCAGTACGAAGGCTCCAATAGGGTATGGTCGGATCAGAAGTTCATTCAGATCCCGAGAGACGGAGTCAGCGAGTCCACAGACACGGAGGAGGACGTAAATACTACGGTTGTATCTTGTAAATAGGCATATGCAGGAAGGACCCAGTCAGCGGCGCCTCTCGATACCTTTCGACTCGAACTCTGCCTCCCGCCCAAATTTTACTGCTGGCGTCAGCTACTCCGTCTCCACCGGTGTGCCGGCTCCGTCCGCATCTATACGACACGGGGAAGTATGTACACCTTGAACGGTCAAGAGTTCTCTCATTCCAACAAGCTGCCGCCTATTCACACGGGAGAAACACTCAACGATGAATTTCTTCTCCCGATGAGGATCACTCAGTCCCGGCTGGCCAGTGCCATCGGCGTCGATGCCCGCCGTATTCGCGCGATCGTTCACGGACAGCGATCGATCACCGCTGAGACGGCATTGCTGCTCGCTCGCTTCTTTGGGAACTCCGCCCAATTCCGGATGGGTTTGCAGAGCCAGTATGACTTGGATACCGCGGAGGACGCCCTCTCACAGAGACTGAGTCTCGTGACTCCACACGTGTCCTGAGGTCGATGGCTACTTGGGCGGCAGCAACCGCAGCAGGCCGTTCTCGATCAACGTGCGAAAGTGGAAAGTCGTTGTCTCGGCAAGGGTGCGATCGCGGACGAGGAGTCCCAGCTCGATGTTGCGGTCGAATGCAGCCTCGGTGAGATTCGCGGAGGTGATGAACACCGACTCCTCATCCGCTACTACGGCCTTCGCGTGGAGCACACCGCCAGGGCCGTCGTCGGCGACGGAACGGGGATCGTAGAACACCCTCGGACGCACTCCTCCCGGCCAGGCCTCTCCCCAGAACGCGTCCGCGAAGCGGCGTACGACGGCGTCAGCAGCCGTCGTGTCCCCGCGCCGGCGTTCGATGTTGAGCAGGAGCGTGACTTCGAGTCCAGGATTCGCTTCCATGCGTGATGCCAGCGTCTTGAACGCCCGTGGCCCATCGAAGAACGCGTAGCTGCACACCCAGATCGAACGTCGCGCTGAGGCGACCAGCTCCTCGGACACCCGGCGCGTGTCGCGCGCGTGCAGCCCGACGACTTCCGGGCCGGTCCAGACGAAGTCGGGCGCCGGCGCTCGGTCCGCCGCGCGCGCCAGACTGTTCAGCCAGACGACTCCCGCCTCCGGCGAGACGCCGATGCGCTCCCACTCGGTAAGCACTTCAAGAATCGCATCCTGATGGTCGCCGCCGACCGTCGCGCGGACGGCGACCGCCGAGTACGGCGGGACGAGCTGGCCGGACTCCAAAGCGAGCGACAACCGACTGCGCACGTGCGCCGGCAGCGCGATTAGTGCGTCGATCACAGAGCGCCGAAGAAGGCGGCTTCCGAGGCGTGCAGCGCGGGAGCCACCAGCGCGCGGTCCAGGTACTCGTTGCGCATCTCGCAGGAAGTCTCCGCGATCAGCGCGCAGCCGTGGCACGCCGCCCCGTGCAGCCAGCGTTCTTCCATGCTCTGGCCCGGTACGTGCTCGGCGCAGACCGGATCATTGGAGCACAGCGCCGCGGAATCCAGCGCGTACCGCAGGTGGTCTTCGACACGGCGCGCTTCCTGGACCAGACCGCCCAGCGTGCCCTCGGCATCGGGGCTTGCGGTGTACAGCAACAAGGCGAAGCGCTTGCCCTCGTAGTCAGCGTAGATGCGCTCCCGTATCGATGCCGCGGGGTACCCGCAGCGCATGGACAGCGACTGGATCAGGAGATGGGCCAGCGTATGCAGCAGCACGTAGGGTCCGCCCGGAAAATGCCGTTCGCTGTTCCGCTGACGCGCCCAGGCGACGTGACCTTCGATGAGCTGGCTCAGCCGCTCCTTCACCGGCTCCCGGCCGAGCCAGTCCATCACGGCGCTCCCGCGGAGCTGCAGGACGATACCCTCCCCGCGGTTCTCCACTGCCGGGAACCACGTCGGTTCCAGCGCGATGTCGGCCCGCTCGACCTCGGCTTCGTACTCGCCGTCCACGTTCGGCATCACGGGTTCCAGCCGGGTGAACCCGGCAAGCGCCAGTACCTCGCGCAGCCTGTGCACCTGGATGACGGACGCGATGCCGTCGCTGCTCGCCGACCGGCGCCATACGGACTCTGGGAGACGCCGGGCATGAAAGTCGGGATCGACGGGCACGTCGTCGCCGAAGCCCTCGGGGACCGCGAGCAACGCATCGAGCTCAGCGGACTTGATCGGTCGCTCTGCCCCACCGCCGCCCGAACGTCGCGCATCGATCGCGTTCAACACCTCGTCATCCGAGAACGCCGCCAAGCGGTCCGCGACGCCGGGGTATTGCTTCACGAAGCTGAGCTGCGCCAGATCGTTGACGATCTGCAGTTGCTGCCAGAGCTCTTCGACCGCCTGATCGACCTCCGTGCCGCGGTCCGGCAGAGAGAGGACGCTGAGCACCTGCGGAAACCAAGCGTTCGACGCCGTTCGGATCAGCAGCCGGCTGGGCTGCTCACAGGGCTCGTTCGCGTGGCGTCCCAGCCACGGTCTGGCGCCGCTGCAGGTGCCGAGCGGGAACTTGGCCACGTCCGCCGCCTCGTGCATGCGACGCGACTTGCCGCACTCGCAACGCACGATCTGCTCCGCCAGATCGCCGCTCGTGCCGCGCTCGTCCAATCGGAGCTGGCGGAGGCACTGGTCGTCCGGCCCATGGACGAAACGATGCCAGTCAATGTCGTCCACGTGCCCCCTGGAGCAGGCACGGACGAACCGGGTGGCCACCACCGGCCTCCTGTCGAACCTGCCACGATCTAGCGCCGTCCGGCGCACCATGCGCCGCGAACGCGAGCCGGTCTGTCCCGTCGAGCCGGGGTTGGATTCCTGCACCACGAACCACTCGGGGAACCGCCACGCACCGATGCCTCGTTGCCGATCCTGCCAGTGCTCGGGCTCCGGCGGCGGTGCATAGAGCCTCGGATCGTGCACCCCGGTCATAGAGGTGAGCTTGGACGCGAGGCGCGGCTCTTCGATCGGTTCCAGGCTGGTCTCGGAGCCCCAGGTGTCGAGCCCACCCACGATGGCGGATTCGTCGGGCAGGTCGATCAGGGCTCCCGGTCCGAACGTCGTGATGACCTGGCTGCGCCGCACTTGGCCGTGCGCCTTACCGTTCATCGCGGCTCCTGTTCAACGCCATTGCGGAGCGCATCCAGAAAGCACCTGAAGCTCGGACTGCGACGAGCGATGGTCTCCGTGTCCAGACCGCGAGCGATCTCCTCCGAGACGCGAGCGGTATAGACCTGGCCGAGGATGTTCTTCAAGTGCAGCTTGGGGTTCTCGATCTCGTCCGGACGCGAGTCATCGACGTTTCCCAGATCGCGCTTGAGATAGCCCCGGAGATTCCCACCGTCAGCGAAATACCATGCCTCGAGATGCCGTTGCGCGTGCGCGTACTGCATCCTTGTCTTGATCTCACTCGGTAGACGGGGGGTAAGTGCCTGTCTCATCCGAGGCACGACCTCATCGGGTGACTTCATGTCGACATCAACCAACAGGACGATCTTGTCCAGCTTCTCACCCAGGTTCTCATACCATATCGACTTGACGATCTTCTCTGCCACGTCCACGTCAAGTGCCTTGTTTCGCGGTGGGATACGAACGTCGTCCACCGAAGTGCCTTGCTTACGGAGATGTGACACAAGGTGCGGCAGCGAACGCCGCTCGGTCTCGCCCGACGCAACGACGACCACGTGACCTGCCACGTCAAGGTGCCCCGAAGCCCTTCGTCTGATGGAATTCGCCCAAGCTGAACCCTGATGCGTTCAGAGCATTGCGAACACCCTCGGGATTCGCTTCGCGGTGGACGGCTGTCCCCTCCCCGTCACCACGTTGCACGACGCAAACGGCGCCCGGATCGCCCAGCAGATCGAGCAGCAGGGGCGAGTGAGTCGTCACCATGAATTGTACGCGTTGCTGAGCCGCCCGCAGATGCTCAACGAAGGCAGACAAAGCGCTCGGGTGAATATAGTTCTCCGGCTCCTCAATCCCCAATAGGTTCGCCTCCGGTTCTCCAAGGAGCGCCGTCATCAGCGCCAGCGTACGCAGTGTCCCACTGGACACCCCCATCTGATGCACGGGGTACTGGAGGCCGGTCTCCGACTGCACAAAATAGAAACGGTCTTCCGACTCGCGCGGTTCGATTCCCGTGGGAAGGCCGACAATGTCTTGTGTTGCGCTGCGGATTCGCTCCAGGATATCACTGTCGAGCGCGTACAGTGTTTCGCCCAAGTTGCGCCCGTAATGATCCAGGCGGCTTGAGTCCACGCCGGTCCAGTCGCGCCGGAGCAAGAACGGACTCGGATCGAAGAATCCCCACCGGCGGACGAAATCAGCGACTTCACGCGCAGGGAAAGACGCGTCTGCTGCCGCAGCCGCCAGCGCACACGCCGTCGCCGGCTGCTGCAGGTCGACTCGTTGGCTGGTGGTATTCGACCACCACCAGCCGGTCCCACCATCGGCCTCCAACAACACGATGGGTGGCGACTGAGGCGGGAGCCGCGCAACACGCTCCCCGACGTGGTAGTGATACCCCTGTCTGATGATCTGAACCGACCACTCCGTGGACTCATCACCGTCTTGAAACGTCACCACCAAGTCGATCTGATGGGCTCCCTCACCTTTCCATGCAAGATGCAGGACATTACCTCGCGAGAACATCGGTGTTTCGAAGTCACGCGCATGGACTGCTTCATGGAGAAAGCGCAGCGCATCGAGTATAGTGCTTTTTCCGGAAGCATTGGCACCGATGAACAGATTGAAGTCTTCCAACTCGATGCTTACGTCGCGCAGACTGCGATAGTTTTTCGCTCTAAGGCTCAGTAACCTCAAATCATGTACTCCTCTTGACCCGACAGGCAGTCTTCATAGCGCTGATTCGTATCGTGCGCTGTTCACGCGTCGTTCCCGCTGAGCCGGCTGGAGAGGTCCCGGAGGAACAGGTTCACCTGCGGCTCCACATCGCGCAGGGACCGGTTGGCGCGGAACTTCCTGTGATGTGCCGACTCGAAGTCGGTGTCCAGCATCTCGCGGAGGAGCGGCCTTCTGGTCGCGGCTTCGTACCTCTGGTACTGCATCGGCACGCCGTCCGCGCGGTAGTCGTCGAGGATCGCACGCCACGAATCGAGCAGGTCGCCGACGCGGTTCTGAATGCTCCGGAGCCGTTCTTCGCGTTCGGCCTCGTCCTGCAGGGGCTGTTCGTTGATCCGGGCGCGAAAGACTTCGAGCAAGAGTCGCTCGAGCTCCACGCGTTCCGCCTCGATCGCCTCGACCCCGGCCGCCGGCGTCATCGCCGGCCGTGAGTGACGGGCGAGCGTTACCAGCGCCCCGGCGAAGCCGCGGTCCAGGGCGCGCGCGGCGAACGGGGTCACGCTGGCGACCTCGACCGAGCGGTAGAACGTCTCGTGGTAATGCCGGAAGCGCTCGTAGTGGGACCGGTCGCGCGGCCGGTGCACGTTGTAGAGCACCACTACCAATCCGGGGCGACTGTCGTCGCGTCCGACCCGGCTCGTCGCCTGGATGTACTCGGAGTTGGTCTTCGGCTGTCCGTAGACGAGCATCAACCCGAGCCGCTGAATGTCCAGGCCAACCGAGATCATGTTGGTCGCGATGGCGCAGTCGACCCGCCGCTGGCGGTCGTGGAAGGTGGTTTGCAGCCGCCGCCGCGCCTCGGCCACCTGGTCGGTGCTCACTCGCGAGGTCAGCTCGACCACGCCGGAGAAGCGGGAGCGGTCGCGAAACAATCCCCGCGCCTCGCCGAGCCGTCTGCGGTCTCCATAGCGCTTGAGCGTGTTCTGCACCTCCTCTTCGAGGATCCGCCGGGCGCCGCCGAGCTCGCGCAGGCTGTTGAAGTAGCCGAGCACGGTCATGTAGGGATCGGCCGGATTGTCCCGGTTCCGGGCACCGCCGGCTTCGCGCCACGCCCGCTCGGCGGCACCCATGAGCGGCAGCAGGACCCGGCGCATCGCCTCCTTCGGGTTCCGGCCCTGGGAGGCGATGCCAACGTACTCGCGCGCGTTCGCCTCCGACGCCGCCATGGTGCGGGCAAAGAACGAGTCGCCGCGCGTCGGCCCGGGCGGCGGGAAGATGTGCGTCGCCGGCCGGCCGAAGAGTCCCTGAATCTGCTCGCGAGCGTGGCGAACCGTTGCCGTGGACGCGACAATCTTCGGCTTCATCCGGCGGCCGTCGATCTTCCTGACACACAACGCTTCGATCGCCGCCTCGTACAGGCCGGCCATGGTCCCGAGCGGCCCGGAGATCAGATGCAATTCGTCCTGGATGACGAGGTCCGGCGGCGAGAGCGGACGGGTCAGACGGTTTCCCCGCCGCGGCTCGGCGGCGCCGTAGAACCCGTTGTCGTCGTGGCGGTCCGCGCCGCCGAGGAGCGCGCCGGACTCTCCCACCCACGGAAGCGATGCAAACTTGTCCACGGTGGCGACCAGGAATGCCGGCAGGCGACGGTACAGCGGCTCGTCCACGGCGACGATCGGCAGAGGCGTGTCGCCGGAGAAGTCACACTCCCAGTTGGCGCAAACGATGCTCAGCTCGGTGGGATGGTCGGCATCCGGCCGCAACGCGAAGGAATGCGGGGTGAAATCCTCGCCGCACCACGGGCAACCCTCCAGGGGAATGGGCGCAGGCTTCCCCTGCGGGTTGTTCTTGTATTGGCTGACCTTGCTGCGCGCGGAGTCCGAGCGGTTGTCGCCCCGTTCGCCGAGTCGGTTCGGCGTCCCCGCCTTGCCTACCCACAGGCCGATCTCGAACGGCCAGTCGCCGTACCGGCCGGCGTCCTCGCGCCGCTCCAGCTCCAGCGCACACACCAGGCCCGCGGCACGTCCAAGCTGGTCCAGGGTGAGCAGCCGCAGGGTGTAGCGCATGATGACGCTGACCCCGGCTCCGGCCCGGCCGCCGTCCTCGGGATTGCGCAGCCGCCGCAGCACCATGGTGAACGCGGCCAGCCCGAGATATGCCTCGGTCTTGCCACCGCCGGTGGGGAAGAAAAGGAGGTCCACGAACTCGCGTTCCGGATTCGCGGGGTCGGCGAGGCCGGACAGGTTCAGCAGGAGAAAGGCGAGCTGGAAGGCGCGCCAGCGCGGCAGTTCGGTCACCCCTTCACGGGCCAGCCGCCGCGAAAGCGCCGCGGCGACCGTACGGTTCGCCACGCGGAAGGCGTCGAGCGCGTCCGCGTCCTGCGACAGCACGCCAATGCCCCGCTCGATGCGGTTGGCGGCGGAGCGGGCGTGGAACACAAGCTCCTCGGCCGTTGTTCGGCGTTCGCCGGTCAGGTCGGATAACGAGGCGTCCTGCTCGTCGATCCAGGCCAGATAACCCGTCACCAGCGGTGTCAACGCGAGTTCGGCCGCCGCGCCGTCGGAGAGATCGCCGAGCGCCGTCATGGACAGCTCCACGCCCGACACCTCCACCGTTTCCGTCTTCTCCACGTCAGCCGAGGGAATCCAGGTGGTGCGGAGCAGACGGCACGCACCGTCAGTCAGCTCCCAGTCCGCGGCCACGCCGTGGCCGGCCGCATACTCGGGAGTGTCCGCGTAGTGGAGATCCGCCACGCGTTCGTCGGGATCGTCCCCCGCCACCCCGCGCGGATCGGGACGCGGGACGAACGGTACCGCGCTGCGCACCTCCAGCTCGGCTTGAAAGGCGAACGCCTCGTCACGGGCGCGCTCGGCCGCCGGCGCCCGTTCGTTCACAAGGAACACCGACACGGAGCGAGTCCCCGGCGGAATCCGACCCGCAAAGCTCGCAGCATGCACCGGCCGAGCGACGGCCAGGACGATCAGCCCGCGCGAGCCGGGGACACGGTGCGACCGCGTATCGTCCGCCCCTGGAAGCATTACCCGCACCGCTTCCGTTCGCGCCGTCCGTTGCCACCACGTAGACGCGCTACGCTCTCCTCCAGCGGCAGCGTCAACGTCCGGCGTGTCCGCATCTCCGTCGTCCGCCGGCTCTTCCTTGACGTGGCGGTAATCGCCCCAGCGGACGGTCACGTCCAGCTCGTCGACGCCCTCGGCAACCAGAAAGCTCAAGCCCATCGACGACGGAAAGAAGCCTTTCCTGGCTGCCCGGCGGTCCTCCGCGGAGTCGTCGCCCAGCCCGCCTTCCGCGGCGACCTCCGGCTCGAAGTCGTCGTCCGCGTCGGCGTCCGCGCGCTGCCCGGCCGGCGCGTCGCGTGGCACCAGAAACCCCGTGAGATACCAGTTGGACGGCCGCACCCAACCCGGCAGGCGCTCGTCCGCCAGGGAGTGTCCCGTACCAGGGCCGATCAGATCGATCTCCAACGCCTCCCGCAGGCGGGAGCGCACGTCCGCGGGTTGAATCACCGTCCCCACGCCGACTCCGGCACCGTCACCGCTGGCGAAAATCGGCTCGCCGCACCGTGAGAAGCGTGAACAGCGCCTCGCGGCCGGCGTTGGAGGCATCGCCCAGCCGCCTGCGCGCGATTCGGGCATTCCTGCACGCCTGGATCAGATGCAATTTCACGAACGTCTTGCCGTGGTCGTAGTCAGCCGCATGCCGACGCTCCTGCATGTCGTTGAACAACTGCAGGCTGTCAACCATAGCGGCATAGCGGCATCTTTCGCAACCACATCAAGCAACGGACCAAGCGCTTCGAGCTGCCGCGGCAGCGCAGCACCGGGGGAGCGTTGCAGTACTTCGGCCCGGTCGACTACGTACTCCGCAAGCTGTGAGATTTCGCCATGCGTCCACGAGCGCCGGATTTCGTTCTGGATCTCCAGCGGACATGAACCGACCAGATGGCTCGCCGCATGCCCGGTCAGGTCATGAAAGACCGCATAGTAGGCCGCGCTGATGCCACGCCTGAGATCCGCGTCCGTCGGACGGCCCCTCCCGTCGGCAAGCTGCTCGGCATGCCGGAGAAGGCCGTCGGGGTCAATCACCTGATGATGGTCTGGGGCGACCGGCCACGGTGACCACGAAAACACCCCACTTATCAACCTTGGTGCCGATCAGCCGTTTGCGCAGGTCCGCGGTAGCGGCGTCCGCCGCTTCGCCGGGGTAGTCGCGTGGATCGAAGTCATCACCGTCAAGATCGAGCACCACCGAGAACTCGAAAATGAGTCGATCCTTGCTGCCGTACCGGGTGGTCCACTCGGCGTCGTAGGCCGGATAGCCTGCCGGGAGGCTATCCACGAACTCCGCCGTGACCCGCTCGGCGTCCTGCTTCGCCGCGTCCAGCGCCGCCTGGTACTCGACGGCACTGAGCTCATCCTGCCACGCATACACACTCGGGAGGCTCATCGGCAGGCAGCGTACCTCACCGCCCTGCCGTCCTCAAGCTCGATGCACCAGCGCTCTGACCGCGCGCCACATCTTGTCGAACGACGGCGAGCGCCGGCGCGCCAACGCCATGTCGAAGCGCGCGGTCAGTGCCGGCTGATCGGCGACCGGTCGGTAAGAAACCTCCATACGCTGGCTGAGCCACTCCTTGGCGCCGCGGACGGACTCTGCGGCCGGCGGTGCAGCCACGTCGCGGGAGAGCGTCCTGCTGCCCGCGATGGACTCTATGGAAGCGAGGAACCACGCTTCGTACTCGCATTTCGCGATCACTACTTCGATCCGACGATCCGGGCGGGCCGCCCGAGCGCGTCCGAGCAGCGCGGGGCCAAGCCGCGCCGGACAATCTCCGTTGGCGTCGAGGAGAATCAGAACGCCTCCGCCGGCACCGACACGCTGAGCGGCGAGGCCGACGGAGCCCTCCAATACACCGTCTTTGATCACTTTGGAGCGATGGACGCGAATCGGTTTCAGGATGCGCGGAGGATTGCCGGCTGCGACTTCCAGCGCAATCCGTCGAAGCAGCACCGGTACCGCCTGCACTTCGCCGTCGCCTTCGACAATCGCCAGAATCGACGCCAAGCTCAAGCCCTGCGAAACAGGTCGACATCTTGCGGGGCCGCGAGCTGAGGGTCCGGATGGAGCTGATCGATACGGAGCAGTTCGCCCGCGGTGAAGGTTCCTTCCCGCAGCACCGACCGGCCTACTTCGTCCAACGGGCCTATCTTCGATTCCCCGTCGGCCGCTACCACCGGCAGGATCGAATCCACCGGAACTGACTCGCGATCCAGGAGATCGGCGCTGTGGGTGGTCACGATGACCTGGACGCGCTCGCTGGCATCCAGCAACACGTCCGCGAGGACACCGGCACCATCGGGATGCAGTGCGGTCTCGGGCTCCTCGATGCCGACCACGCGAACCCCGCCCGCACCACCGGCGCTCTGGAAGAGCGCCAGGAGAATGCCCAAAGCGTGCAGTGTGCCGTCCGACATGTTGTCGGCGAAATAGCGTACCGGGCGGGCGGCACCGTTCACCCGGCAGTGGAATACGAGGCCACGTCTGTTGCCGACGACAGTGGAATCCACTTCAGCTATCTCAGGAACGACCGCGCCGAGATACTCGGTAAGGCGTTCGAGTGTGGCGGGATTCCGAGACTTCAGAGTCGCCAGCACTCCTGCCGCATTGCTACCGTCTCCCAACATCCGTTCTCCGGTCGGAGCGTGGAATCCGCCCAGCGTGCGCGGGTCGATATGGTAGAATCCCATGTCACACAGCGCTTGGAATACCGGACGAAACTCCGGATCGCTGGCAGCACGTACCAGATAGAGCAACGCGCTGTCTGTCACCGGTGGGTACGTGAGCGACGTAGCGACGCAGCGGCCATTCTCCACCTGGAAGAACGCTTCCGCCTCGCTTCCCTCGGAGCTGACCCGGCACTCCTCCCGCCGCACTACGTAGCTGCCGTCCGCTCGTCCACCGATGGTGAACGCATACCAGCCACGACCTTCCGTCAAACAAAAACCGAGGCGGATGCCGAAGTGGTCCACCGGTACCGCTGCCCGACGGCATACTTCCCCAAAGCCGCCCCGTTCCCGCAACGCGCGATCCAACGAGAGATGCAGCGCGTCCGTCGTAAATCGGAGTGCGTCCAGAAAATTGCTCTTCCCCGCACCATTGCGGCCGACGACCACCGCCAGCGGCCCCAGCGCGACATCGCATGCTGCAACGCTCCTATAGTTCAGCGCCGCGACCTGCGTGATCGTCACCGTCTCAGTCATCGGTCAGCGTGAAGATCGCCAGGGACGCCGGTGGTTCGCGGGGTACGAGTGCAATGCACGCGGGAGAGGATTATCCGAGCCTCAGATGCTGTGTGACTGCCAATCCGAAACCGGTTCGTCACGCCGGATCCCATGCCATCCATTGATTCCTGACCTCGGCAAACTCATCATCCGACCTGCATATGGCCGCCCACTCCTCTATGACCGCAGGAACAGGATCTCCGCACTCCTGGTAATGGTTCGACAGTGTATACGCGAGACCGGCCGCTGCGCGCCTCACCATGAGTTTGGTCGCCCCCTGCTCGCCAGCGTCTGCGTAAAGGCGCAGACCTCTCGGTGAATGAATAGCGGTCTCCTCGACCAGATGATGCAAACCCTCGAGCACCCAGCGCTCGATGTCGGCGGCGAACGTCCAGGAATGCATCTTTGTTATGCCTGACACGGTATTGATCGCTGAAGTTAGGCCCTGCTCCCTGCGCCAGCGCACGACTTGGCTTGTCACGCCAAGAATCCGTAACAGGTCGTTCCTCGCCCGAGTTTCCGCGGCTTCGTCGATCCTCTCTGCCATGACCCAAACGGCTCGCAGTCCATCAATAACGACTTCTTCGGTCGGCGACGCGATCGCCCCTTCGATGCGCTGGAGGAGGTCGCTGCGTCTTTCCGGAACCAAGTGAACGTAGGCGCTCTCAAGGCGGAGCGCTGGCAATCCATATCTCGGCAACTCGCGCGCTATACGCTCCAAGGCATCTCGCGTGTCGTTTCCATCGGTAGAGTTGAACGAAGGGGAGATCACCGCGACAAGAGCATCCAACAAGCCCGCGAATCTCTGCTTGAGTGCCTCGGTAATCGATCCTACTGGGTCGGGAACATGCGCGTCTTTGATGTATTTCTTATCGGCATCCCACCACTCTACGAGGCGATGCACGATCGTGTCGGCTTCCTCCGACGACCAAGTGACAGTTCCGCGGGCTCCAACAATCTCATTGCAAGGAGTGTGACCCCCGCCCATCTCGATACGAATCGACTTACGTCCCGCCTGCACGGGAAACCGCGCGTTGAGAACCCACATCTTGAATATCGAGACCGGATCATGCCGCGTGGGGTGAGGAAGCGTCAGCAGCCCGAATCGATAATAGTCCGTGTCCGACGGCATTCCTGAATCGTCCAAGCGATCCCACAGCGCATCGGCGAACCGGTCTGTCCACTGACCGAGGAGCCCCCAGTCGTGTAGCTTTCCAAGCGTAAGCACTGCCCATCGCCTAGCCTTCGGATTGTCGGACGACGCACTCTTGATGAGTCG
This sequence comes from Spirochaetia bacterium, assembly GCA_965208175.1. Lineage (GTDB taxonomy): Bacteria > Spirochaetota > Spirochaetia > SZUA-6 > Bin103 > CATQHW01. The sequence continues at coordinate 2,762,618 of CBDBOG010000004.1, forward strand.
ATCGAGGTCGCCTTCGTCGAGCTCCATCGTGCTCGACAGCGAATCCCTCTCGATCTCAAGGAACATGAACGGATTCCGGTAGTCCAGTTCTTCGAGAGCGTTGAGGTCCGCAAGAATCGGTAGGGCCAACAATCGCGGGATTGCGGCGATGCGTTGATGGACGGAAAGCGCCTCCAGGAGTCTCTCAGCCAGGTTTCTGATTCCCCGGTAATGTCCTCTACGATCTGATCGATAGACTGCGGTGAGAAAGTCCAGGAGCCGACCTTGCGTGTTGGGCGAGCACTTGCAGCACAATCTCGACATGATTTCCGGGACGACCTTGGCGAGGAGAATGCCAAAGCTTTGGTCCCAGAAGTGATTCCCCGCTCGTATATCAGCGAGAGCGAGATCCAAAGCCGTAAGGTAGCGCTCCACCAAGCCGTCAACCGACGTGATATCCATATGGGCCAAGGACGCACGATCGAAGAGACGATCGACGGCTTTGGAATCGGCAAGCCGAATGAGCGTCGCCATCGCCAAAGGTGGGGAGTGCGGAGCGACGCGAGACAAAGCTCCCGCAGCGCTTTTCGTGGCAATCGTACATCCGGGTATTCGAAAAGGTACGCCGGCTTCCTCACAGAATCGCAAGAATCGGTACGCGGTCAGCGTCTCCGTGTCTTCGCTCCCAAAACTGCGACTCTGCGTGACTTTGCCGATGTCAAACGTGGCCTTCTCCGTGGCGTTCGTTCTGTACTCTGGCGGTCGATCCAAAGTAAGTTCAAATACTTCGAACTCCCCCCATGGGTCGCATCCGAATTGACGAAGCGCATGCCAGCGGTCGGTGAACTCCTTGGTCATCTCCTCATACTTGGAGAACTCTCCTTCAGGAAACACCAGCGCCAGTCGTACCGAGCGAAGCAGGAACATCACGATCGACTCCTGCGAAGCAAGAGAATAATCCGTTGTGACCGGCTTGAGGTTCGACTTAGCTCGGATCGCTGCAAGGGAGCTTTCAAGAATCCTCGCGGCATCCCGCAGTTGTCCGATTTCTGCGAGCAGACCGGCTCGTTTCGCTTCCCAGAACGGTAGCGAATCGTCTACCGGCCACTCCTCGATCTTCTCCTTGACATCCTGCGGGTTCAGAGCGAACAGCGCACCGAGCGCCCGTTCGTAGTGAAACCGTGCTCTACACTCTGAGGACATCGTGGTCACGAGATCTTCTATATTCCTGCAAGTCCCATTCCACTTCTCCAGCATCCCCTCTTCGCGGTAGTGTCGCAAGACCGCAAGAAGCAGGTGATGACACATGTCCCGAATCCCGTTTCGACCAAGGTTTCGGCCCTTCGCGTCCTCCGGGGCCGATGACGATGGGTCGATCGGAACATCAGCACCCACCAGAGGTAGATACCGATTCAGAGTGAGCTCAAGAAACTCGATCTGATTATCGAAGATGGGGCACAGGCACTTCTCCATGCGCCAGATAAGTTCGAAGGCAAACTCGAGATCGAGACTATCTGGAAGGCTGCCCGAAGCTGGGAACTTTCGAGTCCACTCGCTAGTGGACCTCCAGAGAGTGACTCGGCGGTCGTCGGGGACGATAACCCAACCCGGGTAAGAACGGCGCTGATCGGTCCACGTTGGCACGAGGGTAGAGATTTGTGAGGCTATGTCCTCATCCTTCTCTCGCGCGCGAGCGTGATCGTTGTGTGGCCATTGGAGCCGATTGTAGTCTCTCCTTCTGGAATCGAGGTAAGCGAAGAGTCGCTGGAGTGCCTTGTTGTGATCATCGCGATCAATGTTTGGATACCGAGACAGGTCCACGCATACGATGTTTCGTTCGTCAAGTAGCTTCTTCTGGGAGTCGGACAGCCGGTTCACGCCGACGAGATACATCTTGGGAGCGTCTTGACGGCCAAGATTGTCTCCGATCCATCCGATCCACTGCAGGAAATTGGGGTCGTCGCCGGAGAATCCGATCAGGCATAGCGTGTTTTCCAGGAGTGCCTGGCGAACCGTATTCACGAACGGTGCATGATCCTCCGGATAACGGCGGTAATCTTCGTCGGTGACGATGAGCCGACATGCGGGCGACAAACTGCCGTGGAGTTTGACGATTCGCGGCCGTTCCGAGTTGACGAGATCGTGTTGATTGACTACGATGTCATATTTCTGCGAGGTGACAGATCTGCACGCTCTCTCCAGTAGCGTATCGTAGTTGGTTGTGAAGACGTCCGACCACGGGAGATTGAGCAACGCTACGTGTAACGCCGCAGGCTCGTGGTCCTGGTCAGGAATGGCAGAGCTCAGGATCCGATCCAGGGCTGGCCGACCGAGGGCGGCTTCCACCTCGTTGGCCAAGGTTGGAACGCTGAGATACTTGGCTCCAGCGTCAGGCCGTTTGTGGTGAAGTTTCTCGTAGAACAGATCTCCCAGCCCGGACCAATCTGGAAACTGGGGAAATGAACCACCGTGCGGTTGTGCGTTTCGGCTAAAGCCGGATCCGATCATGACGGCCGCATGACCGGAGAACAGGCGCTCGGCTATTTCGTTCAGATACGGATAGATATCTGAAGGAACTGCGGGGGATTTCGGTTTACTCATGCGGTTCCATGATAGCATCCAATTCATGACTTCCAGAAACGTCGCTATTCATTGAAACCGGCGTCGGAGCGCGGCCGAACTGAGTCCGGTCTGCGCCACGCGGCGATGTCCGGCACTCCGCTGGCGTCCTCTCGTCGTCTTGCGCGCGTTCGGCGTTAAGGGCGAGAAGGCGAGCGAGGACTTCGTCGCGGACGGCGTCCGGCCACCGGTAGCGGTAGGGCTTCTTCTTGCGACCCCAAGTGGTTTCGTCGATCTCGTAGTCAAGCAGGTACTCGCAGTCGGTGGTGATGTCGGTCCAGCCGTAGGAGCCGAGGACAGCACGGTCCATGGCAGTATGGAGTTCACGGAGGTCGACGATCCCGGAGTCGGTCTCGTAGATGTCGTGGAAGCGGTTGTACGTAGTGGTCATTCCCTTGGCGCTATCAACCATGAGCGCCGCACGGTACTCGAAATACATCTTGCCAGCGGATTCGAGCGTCTCGTGGGCTTCCCAGTTTTGGGGGAAGGGAAACGCGTCGAAGCAGTCGGAAGGTGTATAGCGGAGGTCGTCTTTCATGGAAGATCCGAAGAATCGCGCCCAGATCTCATGAATGCGGCACTGCAGAATACAGAACGCCGGGTATGTGTGGAGTGGGAATGTTACAACGGACTCGGCGAATACGATCCGGTTGGGCAGGAACGTGAACGCCGCATGTTGGCCTACCCTTGATACGACTAGCACGCGTTCCAGACTGGAGATGGCCGAGTACAGCTCCTTTCGCTTTTCGGCGTACTGCCACCATCGGTCACGATAGGTCGCACGATTGTCGGTCATCCTGATCGGCTTCACTCGGTCCTCGACGATCGCCAGCAGGTCCGGCCAGCGTCGTCGACATTCCTCCTCGCTTCGGTCTCCGAAGTTGATAATGTACCGGTGATGGGCGTGGGTGGGGCTGGTGTTGATCTCCTCGCCTCCGATGTAGGGAAGGATGACTTCACGGTTGTCCGGGTCCGAGTCAGTGAGTCGGTGCATCTCGGTGACTGGCGACGCGACACCTCTCTTGTCGGTATCATCGAAGGTGAAGCCATGCCGAGCGCGATGCTGCCTTGGAAGCTCTTACCGGAATTGGCCGCGAGCCGCGCTGGGTCCGCGTGTCCGCCGCGATGGAACAGGAACGCGGTAATCCGATCTACCATTTCGCCATCCAGCACCCTGTTGCCGACGTACTCGCCTCTGGTCACGTGGAGAACGCTGACGATCACCGCCGCGTCGCCCGGCCACTTGACCCGCTTGGTCGCACGGTAGATCTCGCCTTCATGCTCGCAGATCCAACGCAAGCCCGTGGAGCGAGTGTCGCCTTGCGCGATGGTGTTGGTGGCGATGAGGCCGAACGTGCCGCCGTCTCGGATCAGGTTGAATGCGCGCCGGTAGAAATGAGCCACGAGGTCAGCATTGCCGTGGCTCTCGTCATGCATCTCCTTGAGCCAGCTCGGATAGCCCGTAACGTTTCCCGCCGCGACGTTGTTCTTCCCGGCGAATGGAGGGTTGCCGACGAAACCGTCGAAGCCCGGGTTCTCGCGCTCAAACACCTCGGGAAACTCGATCTCCCAGTGGAATGGAGCGAACGGCATCTCCGCATTGCGCCCTTCTTCCAGATCCGCCGCACTGCGCCTCGACTGGCGGTTCAAGATCGCCTCCTGGTACGCCTGAAGTCGCGACTCCCGCTCCTTCGGCTTGGCGACCTCGAAGAACGCAGCCAGCACCAGATCGCCGAACAGCCGCACCTCGATGAGGGCGTCCTGCGCGTCGCGCCACAGGTTCTGCAACCGGAGTTCGGTCACTGTGTCGTCCGCCTCGCGAATCTGGCGCCGTAGCACGGATGCCTCTTCCACGGCCTCCTGCACGCCGAAGCCTCCCAGTACGGGCCACTGACCTCCCTTCCAGTGCAGGGCTTCGATCTGCCGGCGGGTCAGCCCGACCAGCGAATCCCCGTGGCGGAAGGCGTGATCCACGAAGGTCAGCGGATGGTCTCTTGCCAACGTACTCAACCAGAGCGAGACCTTGGCAAGGTCAACAGCCATGGGGTTCCGGTCGATGCCGTAGAGGCACTTCTGGGCGATCATGCGCCGGGCGTAGATCACCTCGTCCTCGTCCGGCGGGATGACCGGCATCGCGCCATGAACGCCCCACGCATCGATCAGGGCGTCGGCGAGTTGGCGACAAGTCTCGACCAGGAATGCCCCGGAGCCCATGGCCGGATCGCAGATCTTGAGGTCCAGGATCTGATCCGGCGTCGGCACGCGGCTGTCCTCACCTCTCAGCCGATCCAGGAGGGGCGCGAGGGTGTGGCGGACGATCGGCTCGGTCAGTTCGCGGGGCGTGTAGTGGGAGCCGGAGCGCCGCCGCTCCTCGTTGGGCTGCAGGACCAGGGCGCCGGGCGGTGCGATGTCCGGCGTCGCGTCCTTATCAAGAACGCGGTCCAGCGCCACGTGCAGATCGTCTACCGTCTCCGCTTCCCGGAGCCCCTTTGCGACCTTGTCCGTGATGGTGCGGTCCGCGTGCGCTTGAAGCCATCTGCCGCGGCGGGCGTTGGGCTGCGCCAGCAGCGCGTCGAGATCGACCGTGTTCGGAGCTCCCAGCTTTTTCGCGGGCTTGATGGCGACCGAGCGGCCGGTGGCGGTCTCCAGGCGAAAGCCCATGATGGTCTCGTACACGGAGCCGATCTGCTCCACGTCGAGCGTGCGGTATGAGATGCGCTCGCCGTCGAGGACGAGCAGCTTTTCCAGCACGCGGTAGACAACGCCGTCCGAGATGTGGGGCGGGAGCACGCGCTCGGGCGTCTGCCGGACACCGACGCCGCTACGGCCTTCGAGGAATCGGAAGCGGTCCGGATCGAACAGCGCGCCGCGGCGCTCCGGCAGGCTGACGGCGCCGCCGGTGCGATAGGCGCGGGCGCCATCGTGGATGATGCGAAACAGCACGAGAAGCTGCGCCCAGGCGCCGAAGCGCTGGTCCATGGTGTCGGGGTTGAGCGCGGCATCCTCGCGCAAGCGCTGGTAGAGGCCGGTGAGGGAGTAGTGTCGCGCGAAGCTCTCGTCCTCCGGCAGCATGCCGCGTTCCTCCGCGTAGAGCAGAAAGACCAGGCGAAGGATGACGGAGAGCAGGCCGCGGTAGACGTCGTTGCGGTCGCCTTCCTCGGAGAGCGGCTCGCGCAGGAGCTCGTCGCCGGAGGAGTCGTGAGCGGCCTGGAAGCCGCGCAGGAGTTCGTACAGAGCGTGCAGCACCTGCTCCGAGAGGCGCTCGGACACCTCGTTCTGATACTTGCGGCTGCTTTCAAGCAGGGCGGCGAGGCGCTGCTCGCGGGGCAGTGCCAGCAGGCGCTGTTCGGACAGCAGCAGGCGCAGCGCGGAGCAGAGCGGGCGCCCGGCGGTGTTGACCAGATCCGCGAAGCGGAAGTCCATCCAGCCGGAGCTCTCGCCGCGGGGCGCGGAGATCAGGCGCAGCGCGACGCCGTTGAACAAAACACCGGCGGGAACCCCGGTGCCGCGGAGCAGGCGCTCCGCGCGGCCTTGGGGCGATGCCTCCAGTCCGCCCGGTCCGGTGGTCGCCTTGTCGAAGTCCTGTGCGGCATCGAGCACCTGCACGAGTAATTGCCATGGCGGCGGGCCGTTCCGCGGATCGCGCTCGCGCACGGCGAAGTCCGGACGCAGCGTCTCACCGTAGTCCGGGAGCACCACGGTGAGATTGTCCGGGACAGGAGCTTCCTCCGTCCCCGCGTAGCCCTTGGACGAGAAGCCCCAGCCGAGGACCGTGCTCGCGAATTCTCGGAAGTCTCGCACGCACGGCTCCGGGTCGCGTCCCGGAAAGACCGCCCGTTGGTCGACGCAGCCGGCGAGCCTCCCCTGTCCCTCCGCATCCTGACGGTTCAGGATCGCTCCCGCCTTGACCAGCGCCGGAGCCGAGACCACCAAGCCGTTCGGCTGGATGAAGCCAAGCCATTCGAGGTGGGCACGTGTGTTCGGATCTGGGGCAGGCATTTCGTCAGCCTCGTGGCATCCGACAGAGATCGCGAGCGGCGAGGAGTCGCCGGTGTGCATCGGTCACGTCGGGGTTCCTGGCCGTCGTGTAGATCTTGCCACGCGGCCTCGCGACGATCTTCCGATTCCCAAAGTCATCGATCAATGCCGTGTCGTTGGTGTAGAGCAACCGCGCCCCGCTGACGAGGGCGAGCGCGAGCACATGCACGTCGTTCGATTTGCAGACTCCCTCCTTGCGGAGTCCCGTTGCATGAACGTCCACCGCTTCGTCAGTCACCGAGCGAGCGCGTCCGTTTCTCAGGGCGGTCTTGATCCACTGGACGAATCGTCGATCCCGTGCCAACTCCTCCCGCAGTTTACCGCCGACCACCAACTGTCCGCGTGGGCTCGACAGCCAATCGAAGAATCGCTTGCCGGCCAGCGGGCGATCGCTTCCGAATACTTCGTGTGCCACGTTGGCGTCAACGATGGCGCACATTACAGTCCGATCGACCGTCGCGTCTCGTCCATGAAGAACTGGCCGTAGCCGTCCGGGGCATCCAGCAAGTTACCTTGTTCATCGAATCTCAGCGAATGGATATGAACGTCAAGATCCGTTCTCTCGAAGAACAATACGGAGACATCCTCCGGCCCTAGACCCGTCGTTCGGTCGCGGAGGTCCATCCGGACACGATCGACAATGTACTCGCTGTGAGTCTCGACGATGAGTTGACTCCCCGCCGCCGCAAGCGTACCAAATAGAGTGGCGAGAGCAGCCTGGGCACTTGGGTGGAGATGTACCTCAGGCTGCTGCAGGAGATACAGAGTGTCTTCCACCGGGCTCAGCTGTGCCAACAAGGAAAGTACTTGGCTCACCCCGTACCCAACGTCCATCAGATTGTGTTTTGCGCCCCTGTGTTTATTGCCCCACTTTCTCACTTCCAACTGAAATGGGTCATTCTCGCCTTGTCCAAGACGCTTGATGAATATCTCATCAAGTGTGCCGGATGTCCGGCCAAACTCCTCGACGCTCCGCTTAAGCTCCTGCCAGCGTTTGGGACTTCGGGAGTGAGCACGCGCGAACAACCTGGGCATCGAGAACCCCTGATCCTTCTCGAACTGTCCGGGGTGATATGTACGACGGGGACCTTCCTGAATCGGAGGCCCCGGGGTCCTTGCCCACGTGCACCACAGAATCTCGGCGCATAGCGCCGTCAACCTCCGACAGTCCTCCTCGCAGGGGACGTCCTGATCATATCGATGCAGCGGTCGCAACGTCTCCGACGCTCCGCTCTCAACGGCGTCGCGCAGGATCCTATCCAGCGGTTGGGACAATAAGGCACTCCGTCCGTAATGAAGGGGACGATTTGGCACTTGGGGCGAGGTCAAGCGCCATGACCGGCTCCCACGCCCCATGTCAGTGTGGGCGGCGACGGCGCTACGAACGTCCTCAATCCACACGTCCCCGGCGCTCCAGACCAACTTTGATGCCTGGGGTTTAGCACCATCGCCGACCCCAAACGTGGCGTCCAATGCGACGGATTCGACATCCACTCCCGCCCATCGGAACCCGATGCCGAAAGATTCAGCTCCGCCACGGGCACCGTTCGGTTCCTGACGATGGGCGATTTCCTCAAAGGAACCAAGGTCGTATGGCTTTCGAAAGTCAGGGAAGCCGGGAGCTCCGCGCGTACTGGCGACCTGAAGGATGGCGCGTACGGCCGCAAGAAACGAGGTCTTTCCCGTGCTGTTCTCGCCGACCAGCAAGGTCAGCGGCGCCAAGCGCGCAGTCTGCTGCTCCCGAAAGCAACGGAAGTCCCGCAGTCTGAGTTCTTGGAGCGGTCGCTGATTCATCCGATCCCCGGTCATCCCGTGTCCGGCCAAAGATACACCAGACCGACCGGCTCCACGCGCCGGGCGCGCACTTCGTAGAACTCCCGAATCCGGGATGGTTCGCTCTCCAGGTCGCGGTCGAACTGAGTCAGGCGCCTGCGCCACGCGGCCACGTCGGCCTGCCGCTGGCGCTTCTCTTCGTCGCTGAATTCGAGGGTGAGCTGGACTTCGGCGTCGTGCTTGCCGAGCTCCGCTTCGACGCGCTGGCGTTGGCGTTCCAGGGTGGCGCGGAGCTGTCGCGCCTCGCTCTCGCCGCGTTCGCGCAACGCGTCAGCCGCGCTTCGGGCGACGAGATCGGCTCGCTGTTCGAGTTGCTGAAGCAGGTCCGTGATGTCTCGGGAGGCGGTTTCGAGCAGACGGCGATGAATCGTCTCACTCGGGGCGTGGGCGTCCTGCAGCGCGGACTCCAGGCGTTGGAGGGTTCGCGCTTCGGCCTCCCCGGCGTACGCCCTGAGCGGTCCGGTGCGGCGCGACGGCTCGATCCAGCGGGCGGCGACCGGCGTCAGGATCTCGTGCAGGCGTTCGGCGCGGCGGCCGTACAGGCACAGCCGGCCCAGCAGGATCACGCGCGGGATCGAATCGGCGGCCTGTACCAGGCAGGCGCGGGACAGGTCGTGATGGACGAAGCCCTGGGCGCGGAAACGGGCCAGCAGGCGCTGCGCCATGCGCTGCTCCAGGTGCAAGTGCACGGTGTCGTCGGTGAGCACGCCGGCGTCCTCGAAGACGACCGGGCGCATCGGCGCTTCGCGCCGCCACTCGGCCAGCTTCTGGTTGCTCCTGCGCGGCACGCGGAGCGTATCCAGGGTACTGGTCCAGCTCGCATCGGCTTGCGTCTGGCCGGTGAGCGGCGGGAACGTCCAGACTGGGGAGTCATTCTCGCCCCGCTCTTCCTGCAACGGGTTGGCGCCCAGCAGCTCCAGGGAGCAGGACATCGCGTCGCGGAACGGCTCCGGCTCGAAGTCGACCCAGCGGCGTGATCGATCCAGCAGCCCCCGGCAGCGCTCGATCTGCTCCTTCAGGTCTTCCTGCCGTTCGCGGGCAGCTTCGAGCTCCTCGGCCGCGACTCGCTTCTTCTCCTGGTCCAGATCGGCGTCTTCGATCTCTCGCGCAAGGCGCTTCGCGTCCCGGTGGCGGATGCCGCCGCGCAGTCGACGCTCGATGTCGTCGTCGATCACCTTGGAGAGGCTGCCGAGCTCGCGCTTGATGGTCTGCGTCTTCCTGACCAGCACTTCCAGCACGCGGTCCTCGGCGCGCTGCGGGAGCGCGAAGTAGTGGCAGCGGACCTCCGGCGCCGGTTGCAGCTTGCGGTCGATGCGGCCGTTGCGCTGCTCGATCCGGCCCGGGTTCCAGGGCAGGTCGAAGTGGAACAGGTCGGTGCAGTGGGCCTGGAAGTTCAGCCCCTCGCGGGCGGCGTCGGTGGCGATCAGGATGCGCAGCGGATCGTCCGCCGGGTCCGCGTTGAAGCGGCGCTGGATCTCCTTGCGGTTGGCGCCCGCGGTCTGGCCGTCGATGGTCTCGATCCGCTCGTCGGCGAGGTCGGTACCGGCGATGGCCTGCTCCAGCATCTCGCGCAGGTAGCGCTTCGTGCCGATCACGTTCTCGGTGAAGATCAGCACCCGCCGTTCGGTCCAGCGCGGGCGGTCCGGACACAGGTGCTCATCGATCCAGCGGATCAGACTGCGGGTCTTGGCGTCCGGCCGGCCGCGGGCGGCGGAGGCCACGTGCTCCATCCGGTCGAGCAGGTCCTGCTCGGCGCGCCACAAGGCCTCGGCATCCGCAGTCCTGTCCGACGCGCGCTCGGCAGCGGTATTGATGGCCGCGATCTGGGCTGCCTCTTCCGACGAGTTCTCCTCGTCGGTGTGCTCCGCGCGATCGTCGTCGGCGTCGGGGGGCCTCGCGAACAGTGATGCGGCGTTGGACGCGACCGCATCGCTGCTGGCGGCCGGGGCGTTGCCATCGCCGGAAGCGAAGCGGTCCCACTGCTCGCGGGCCGTCTTGCGATGCCGGATGAGGGAGATGGCGAATGCCTCGATCGATGACAGCAGCTTCTGCTGCAGCCCCACGACGAGCAGTCCGGCCGCGGCGCGGGTGCGAGCCGGAACGCCTTGGAACCGGGTCTCCCGGACGCTGCGGTACTCGTCGAGCAGCCGCGACAGCACGAGCTCCGGCGCATCGTCCGGAAGCCCGTCGATCACGACCCGGCACACCTCGCGCTTCGGGAACCCGCCCTGCACTTCACGGATGTCCTCCTTGATGCGGCGGACCATGACGTCTTCCAGAACGCTCTTGCCGCGTACCGGCACGCCGCGCGTGAAGCGGTAGGGGTCGAGCAGCTCCAGCAGGGTCGCGAAGCTGTTGGAGTGGCCGTTGTGGGGTGTGGCGGACAGGAACAGGCGGTGCTCGAAGCGCCCGCCGAGGTCTCGGATGGCGCGCGTGAACTTGGTCTCGATGCCGTACCGGCCGCCGCTCGACGGCGCCGCGTGGTGGGCCTCGTCCAGGATCAGCAGGCTGCCCGGTGACAGGTCGCCCAGCCACTCGCGCATCGGGTCGGCGTACGCGGGATCGATGAGGAGGTTGTGCGAGACCAGGAACCGGCTGTGCGTGCGCCACGGATTGACGCCGAAGCCCCGTTCCCGGCGCACCTGCACGAGGTAGGCGCGGTCCAGGATCACGAACAGGAGGCCGAAGCGCTCCTCCATCTCCCCCTTCCACTGCTCCAGCACGGAGGCGGGAGCGGCGACGACGATGGTGCGCGCCTTCTTGCGGAGCAGCAGTTCGCGGGCGATGAGGCCGGCCTCGATGGTCTTGCCGAGGCCGGTGTCGTCGGCGATGAACAGGTTCACGCGGGCGAGGCGCAGCGCCTTGCGCAGCGGCTCCATCTGGTAGGCGTCGATCTTGATGCCGGCCCGGAACGGCGACTGGAAGAGGTTCGGGTCGGTGGCCGTGACGCAGTTCCAGCGCAAGGTGTGGAGGAACGCGCTGAAGTGGCGCGGCGGGTCGAAGCCCTTGGAGCCGAGGTCGCTCCACGCCTCCTGCTTCAGGATGCGGCGGTCGATCTCGAAGTCCCAGTAGACCTCCAGGGTCTGACCCTGGGCATCGTCGTCGGCGCAGGCCAGGCTCACGCGAGCGCACTGGTCGGGAGGCTCCTCGACTGCCTCGACCAGCCAGCGGCGCGAGCGCACCTCCACCAGATCGCCGATGCACGGCGCGTGGTCAGGAAGCAGTTCGGCAACGCGATCCAAGGTTCGGCCTCGTGGCGGATGAGTAGCGGATCGTCCGCCGTTGTCGATGATGCACGAACGAGGCTGGGGTTGGCTAACACGTCATCCATGATGAGGAAAAGCCCCCCGAGTTGAGGAACGCCTCGGAATGGCCTTGGAGAGGTGGCGATGGCAGCCTGGGCTTGGAGTGGAGAAGCCACGGCAGCTCCCATGAGTCCCTACATGCTGAAAGTAACAATATGCGTTACCTTGCGCATCTATAGATCTCATCGAATAAGTCCTTACTATCTGAAAATGACCTTTATCGTTACTTTTCTATGTACAAACCTCAATTTCACTGCTATACACTACGTCCCCCCTACGAACTCATACCTGGAAGGGAAGCAGAGGATCCCGTGCGGACGACGTCACTGTCGGATTATCTTGACAACCTGCAAGCCGCTGGACGATTCGCCTTCACTACGGACGACGCGGTTGAAGCACTGGGGACGTCTCCGACCGCCACAAGGGCCGTGATACGGCGGCTGAAGCGCAAGGCCTTCGTCGCCGACCCATACCGCGGGTTCCATGTGGTTGTTCCCCCCGCCTATCGACGGCTGGGCTGCCTGCCCGCGGACCAGTTCATCCCCGACCTCATGGCCCACATCGGAGAGCCCTACTACGTTGGGCTGCTCAGCGCAGCGACGTACCACGGGGCCGGTCATCAGGCACCGATGGTGTTTCAGGTCGTCGTGCCCAAATCTCGACGAGAGCTGCAATGCGGCGGTGTCCGGGCGGAGTTCGTCGCGCGCCGAACCATGCACGACACCCCGGTCGACGAGCGGAACTCGGCGACCGGGACCATCCGCATCGCGACGCGGGAGGCGACCGCTCTGGAGGTCGTCGGCTACCCTGAGCGCTGCGGCTACCTCGACAACGTCGCCACGGTGCTTGCCGAGCTCTCCGAATCGATGAACGGGGATCTACTGGCCGCGGAAGCCCGACGTGCCCCCACGGCGTGGGTCCAACGCCTCGGCTACCTGTTGGAGCTCGTTCAGGAGACGGATCTGGCAGATTCCCTTGATCCGGTGTTGGCACAGCGCACGGCCTTTCCGATCGCTCTCGCCCCCTGGAAGGAGATGAACGGAACTCGACGCTCCTCCCGATGGCACGTCGCGGAGAATGTCGACGTGGAGCCCGATGTATGATCCCTCGGGCGTACATCACCGAGTGGCGGGCGGTTGCTCCATGTCGCATGGCGGTAACACCGTCACCCGAGAGCAGTTCGACATGAACCTCCTCGAGAAAGCCCACAGTCGCGAGTTCCGGGAGGACATCACGCCGCTGCTGAACCCGATCTCCAGCCGCGACTTCGCCTTCGATGACGCACTGGACATCGTTCGGGACCAGCTCATCTTGATGCTCCCGAAACGTCCGTGGAATGGAGTCAATGGCTGACCCGGACGCGGCTCGGTCTGGTACGCTGCCAGGCAGATGAAGCTGAGCCAGGACCACCTCGATCGGTTCGTCGAGCAGGGGTACGTGGTGGTCGAGGGGGCGCTCTCCGACGCGGACCTGCAGCCGGTGATCGACGACTACGCGGCGATCGTCGACGGCATCGCGCGGCGGCTGTACGCGGAAGGCCGGATCCGTCAGCTCTACGGCGACGAGCCGTTCGGCACGCGGCTCGCGCGCATCTGCGATGAGGACTCCGCGACCTACTTCGAGACGGACGCGGCCCTGGACATCGGCCGGACGCGGACGCGCGGCCTGTTCGAGATCATGTGCAACCCGAACCTGCTCGACTTGGTCGAGGGCTTCATCGGTCCGGAGATCGCGTGCAACGCCATCTCCCACGTGCGCGCCAAGCTCCCGTCGGACGAGGCCGAGAACAAGGGCTCCAACATCGCCCCCTGGCATCAGGACGCGATCTTCACCACGCCCGAGGCGCGCGAGCTGTTCGTGCTCACCGTCTGGTTTCCGCTCAACGATGCGACGGCGGACAACGGCTGCCTGCAGCTCTGTCCCGGACTCCACCGCCGGGGCACGGTCTACTGGAGCCTCGACTCGCAGCCGCCGTGCGAGCCGGTGACCGTGCCCATGCGCAAGGGCGACGTGATCTTCATCCACAAGCTCTGCCCGCACGGCTCCGGTCCCAACCGGACGGACGGCATCCGCTGGAGCATGGACCTGCGCTATCAGACGCTCGGCACCCCCTCGCCGCGCCCGGAGTGGCCGAGCCTGGTCGCGCGCAGCCGCGCCGCGCCCGATTCGCTGACCACCTACGACCAGTGGAGCGCCGCGTGGAAGGCCGGCATCGAGAAGCACCCTGAGAAGCTCTCCTACCCCCGTCCCAGCGAGCCGACGCCGTTCCTCGGGCCGATGTATCCCTGGATGCAGGCATAGCCTCGGCCTGGCGGGTTCGGTAGTGGCGTACGACGAGTTGCACCGCCCGCAGTTCCACTTCAGCCCGCGGCATTCGTGGATGAACGACCCCAATGGGCTGGTCTACTACCGCGGCGAATACCACCTGTTCTTCCAGCACACGCCGGGATTCATGAACCACGCGGCCAACTCCTGGGGGCACGCGGTGAGCACCGACCTGGTGCACTGGCGCGAACTCGACACCGCCATCGCCCCGGACGATTACGGATTCATCTGGTCCGGGTCGGCGGTGGTCGACACCGACAACAGCGCGGGCTTTGCCGACGGCGGCGGTGAGCAGGCCCTGGTGGCGGTCTATACCACCGGAGGCTTCGGAGCGCCGCGGCCCGACCAGCCGGGCGCCACCCCGTGCGTGCAGGCGATCGCCTACAGCACCGACCGCGGGCGCACCTTCCGGCCCTATGCCGGCAACCCCGTGCTCGGCCACGCGCGCGCCAACAACCGCGACCCCAAGGTGATCCGGCACGCACCCACGGGGCAGTGGATCATGGCGCTGTTCCTGGACGGCAACGACTTCGCACTGTACGGATCGCCCGACCTGAAGCGGTGGCGCCACCTGTGCGACCTGGAGGTGGCGGACACCGGCGAGTGCCCGGACCTGTTCGAGCTGCCGGTGGACGGCGACCCGGGCGACACCCGCTGGGTGTTCTGGGGCGCTGCCGGCGTCTACCGCCTGGGCCGCTTCGACGGCACCGCCTTCACCCCCGAGACCCCGGCGCTGCGCAGCGAGCTGGGTCTGGCCGGCTACGCCGCCCAGACGTGGAGCGACGTGCCGTCCGAGGATGGGCGACGCATCCAGATCTCATGGCTGCGCGGAGGGCACTTCCCGGCGATGCCGTTCAACGGCCAGATGTCGTTCCCGGTCGAGCTGACCCTGCGCACCACGCCGCGGGGGGTGCGCCTGTGCCGGCAGCCGGTGCGCGAGCTGGAGATGCTGCACCGGCGCACGCTGCGCTGGGACGCCCACCGGCTCCGCCCCGGCCTGAACCGGCACGACCTGTACCACGTGCACGGACCCGGCTGGCAGAGCCGCCTCGCCACCGAGTACCGCAACCTGGCGCCCGCCACGACCTGGGACCTGTTCCACCTCGAAGCGGTGATCGAGCCCGGTGACGCGGCCGCGTTCGGCATCATCATCCGCGGCCGCGACCTGCGCTACGACGTTGCAGCCGCCCGGTTCACCTGGCGTGGCCACACGATCCCGGCCCCCCGCGACGGCGACGGCTACCTGCGCCTGCAACTCCTGGTGGATCGTACCTCGCTGGAGCTGTTCGCCGACGGCGGCCTGGTGTCGGCATCGTTCTGCTTCCTGTCGGCCGCCTGCGACATGCCGCTGGAGCTGTACGCCGACGGCGGAAGCGTGCTCCTCGTCTCGCTGGCGATCCACGAGCTGAACTCCGTCTGGCCGCAGGCGCACGGGACCGGAAGATGAACGCACCATGCCGACCGCTTGCCGGACAGGTTGCCGTCGTCGCCGGGGCCACGCGCGGCGCCGGCCGCGGCATCGCCCGCATGCTGGGGGCGGCAGGGGCGACCGTCTACTGCACGGGCCGCAGCGTGGACGGGAACCCCGCGACCGCCGGGCGCACGGAGACGATCGAGGAGACGGGGGCAATGGTCACCGCGGAGGGTGGCCGCGGCATCGCCGTCCGCACCGACCACACCGTGGAGCCGGAGGTGGAACGGCTGTTCGGACGGATCCGCTCCGAGCAAGGCCGGCTTGACGTGCTGGTGAACGACATCTGGGGCGGCGACGAGCTGAGCGAGTGGGGATTGCCGTTCTGGGAGCTGTCCGCGGCCAAGGGGCTGGAGATGCTGGAACGCGCCGTGCACAGCCACATCATCACCAGCCGCCACGCCGCGCCGCTGATGGTCGAACGCAACGCCGGCCTCATCGTGGAGGTGACCGACGGCGACACCCTCGGATACCGCGGCAACCTGTTCTACGACCTGGCCAAGAACGCGGTGATCCGGCTCGCCTACGCCATGGCGGCGGACCTGCACGCGCAGCGCGTGACCGCGTTGGCGATCACGCCCGGGTTTCTGCGCTCCGAGGCGGTGCTCGACGGACTCGGCGTCACCGAGGCGAACTGGCGGGATGGCATCGAGGCCGACCCCTACTTCGCGGAGTCCGAGACCCCCTGCTACGTCGGCCGCGCCGTGGCGGCGCTCGCCGCCGACCCGCACGTTGCGGACAAGAGCGGCGCCCTGTTGTCGAGCTGGGCGCTGGCGAAGGAGTACGGATTTACCGACCTGGACGGCCGCCGGCCCGACTGGGGAACCTTCTTCGTGCGCAAGGTGCGCGAAATCGTGCACCGGGACTCACCGCCCGACGAGATGGACGTGTTCGTGGTCCGGACCCGGCTCCGGCAGGCCGAACTCGACCCATCCGCCGTCCGGGAAGCCGCCCACCTCCGCGCCTGGCTCGAACAGTCATCAGATACGGGAGTATGCCTCACGATGGCCAGCGGATCATCGCGTGCGGTTCAGGAGAAATAGGAGAGCGTCCCCAGTGGCCGAGGAACTGAGCTGCGTACTCGTTTCCTCGACTCTGAGGTAGCGTCACCAACACGATCGCCATCTGCGGATACCGATCCATGGCCTTCGACGCGGACTCAGCAAACAGCACATCCTTTGTCAGGATGCAAGTGAAGCCAGCTCGACTCGCGACAGACAGGAGTTCGCCATTGTCCAGATCGCTCCATCCCCGATGTGCCGTGGTATCACAGTCAATTCCGAGGGACTGCAATGCGCCAACCAATTGTTTCGGGAGATTGTGATCAAGCAGCCACATGGGCTGAGGCGAATCTCAGAACCTCGGGCACACTCTCCGCAGGAAAACCAGGGTAATCGTCGGCAATCTCTTGAGCAGTCATTCCTATGGAGAGGCATTCCAGGACTTGCGAAACAGATATACGTGTTCCTCTTACGGTCGGTCTGCCGCCAAGCAAATCGGGACGGCACACGACCCATCGGTATCCTGGATACAATTGGGATTCTAATTCTGTGTCACCCATTTTCCTAGTCCTCATGCATTCTGGCTCGATCCATGATACGGATCAAGCGCTCTCATCGAAGGAACTTGTGGGGGGGCTACGCTCCCTCCCGGTAGCCGACGATCAGCTCGACGCCGTCGATTCGTAGCAGTTCATCTGGCTCTCCGGCACGCCACTCCAGCGCAACCCGAAGCCGGTTGCGGCCCTGGCGAGCCGGCACGTCACTGCACTGGAGTTGCTGGCCGCTCGCCTCGCAGGCCAGAGGCTTACCGTCAAGCTCCACGCGCAGCCGGTCGCTGCCGTCCCGGTAGCCGTCCAGGGTGATCCTGAGGACGACACTCGCGAGCGCGCCGTCGCTTCTGGCTCCGTCCAGGTCGTCGGCGACGGTCACGTCGATCTCCGCGGCCTGACCGGGCTCGGCCAGGTCGACCGGCAGGGGTTCGTCCGGCCCGCCGCTCCTGCGGTCCACGTCGTGCGCGACCACGTAGTGCTTGTCCCGGCGCGCGATGCCTTCACGGTCGCCGATCTCGGTGAGGATCCGGTACTCGTCCGGGTTGAACAGCGGCACGTCGTCGAGGCCGATGTGCTCCTCCACCGAGTGGTGCTGGATGCCCGTGCAGTGACAATCGTAGTTGAACACGTGGATAGCGTCGACGCCGGCGTGCCACAGCCCGGCGGCCGCCGCGCGGAACATCGGCACCGAGGCGCGCGGGTTGCGCTTGCCGTCCCTGTCCGGGTAGGCGGTGTAGTACGGGACCCACAAATCCGACGTGCCGCCGTACACCTCGCACCCATGCTCGTGGCCGAGCGCCACCATGCCGCTCACGTCCGGGGTCATGTTCAGGTAGCCGCGCACGGCGGGAGCCAGCGCGTCCACCAGGCCCTCGGCCGCCCACGCGCGCACGTCCATGCCGATCGCCAGGCACTGCTCCTCGCTCGGCAGCACCCGCGCCAGCAGCGTCAGCTCCCGCCCCTTGGCGGCGCCGGCCCGCCGCACGACCGCGCGCACCTCGCGCATCATCTCGGTCAGGTACGGCGCTCCAGCGCGCTCGCGGCCCTCCTTGAAGTACATGGGGTGGCTGAGGAAGTCGAGCTCGAAGCCGTCGATGTCGTAGCCGCCTACGAGCTCCTCGATCACGTCGACCTTGAGCTGGCGCACCTCGTCGATGGAGAAGTCGAACGCCCAACTGAAGCCGTCCGAGGGCTGTCCCGGCCGCGGGTAGCGCCGCTTGTAGCGCTCCGGCGCCTCATGGCCCAGGCGCACGTGCGGGCGCGCGAGCTCCCAGCGGGTGCGCAGCGACGGCCACCGCTCCGACCAGTCCTTGTGGATGTCGTTCATGCGCATGCTCGGCCAGAACTTCATGCCGGCGGCGTGGGCGCGCTCCGCCCACACGGTCACGGGGTCGTTGCCGGACTGGATGAGCCCGCGAATATTGTCCGCCCAGCGGCGGAAGTTCTGGCTCTCGAACTCGTCGTCGGGCGTGTCGAAGCCGTACACCTCGCCGATCTTCGTGTCGTGGCAGAAGAACGACCCCTCGGAGACGCAGCCGATGTACACGTCCACCTGCGTGCCGGCCAGCGAGTCGATGACGCGGCAGAGCTGGTCGCGGGTGATCGGCGGCTCGAACGCGTAGACCGCGGCGGAGCCGCCGTCGCTGTTGAACAGGAGCCGGGGGCGTTCAGGATCGGTGAACTGCGACATCGTATCCCTCCTGGTCACGGAACGTGCCGGTGGTTCGCGGAACGGAATCATGGTACACCGGGGCCAGGAGGGTAGCGATGTCTGCATCCTGGCCGCCGCGCCTGATGTTCAATTCGGACGGCAACTGGGTGAACAATTACCAGGAGCGGCACGACCCATCCGACCTCACCCGGATGATCGGCCCGCTCCGCGATGCCGGGGTCGACCTGCTGTCGATCCTCATCGGCATCGACGACGACCTGTCATGGCGAGGCAGCCCGCACGGTCAGCTCTGGTGCGACAACGTCACCGAGTGGGACGTGGACGGCGTGCCGACCGACATCCACGGCAATCCGATTTCCGGCGGCGCCGTGCACATCCACGGCCGCGCCACCGCCAACCGGAAGGCCACCAACGCCCACCAGGAGCTGTTCAACACGATCACCTCCGTGATCGATGACGGCCACGACCTGATGCAGATCTACGTCGACGGCGCCCGCGAGCACGGGCTGCCGGTGTTCGCGTCGATGCGGATGAACGACGCCCACACCGATACCGAGGACCGCATGTGGTACGGCCGCTCCACGCTGAAGATCGAGCGGCCCGACCTGCTGATCGGTTCGGCCATGCCGGAGGCCCGGCACGGCGCCGAGTGGACGTTCAGTTGGATGTGGGACTACGCGCAGGACGAGGTGCGGCAGCGGTTCCTGGGCATCGCGGACGAGACGCTGACCCGCTACGACTTCGACGGGCTGGAGTTCGACTTCTGCCGGCAACCGCCGTACTTCCGCGGCGGCGAGGTCGTGCAGAACATCCCCGTCATGACCGACTTCGTGCGGCAGGGGCGCGACGTCGTCCGCCGACAGGCGGCGCGGCGCGGGCGCGACCTGCGCTTCGTCGTGCGCGTCCCGACCAGCATCGGCGAGTCGCTGTCCATCGGCATCGACACGCTGGCGTGGATCCGCGAGGGGCTGGCCGACGCGTTCGTGATCTCCTCGCCCGGCTACTGCGTGACCAGGGCGGACGTGGCCGCGGCGGTCGAGGCGGCCGGCGGCGCGGTGCCGGTCTACCGCGGCTTCGACGGCAGCACCTACGCGGTGTCGCCGCAGGAGGGCTACGAGCGCAACGCTCCGGCCGTGCTGCGCGGCGCGGGTCTGAACGGCTACCGCGACGGCGCCGCCGGCATCGCGCTGTTCAACTACGACTACGGCACCCACCGGGCCGGCCCGGTCCCGGGCGACTATCACGACCTGACCGACGATCACCTGCAGACGATCCGCGACCTGCGCGAGCCGGAGGCGCTGGCGCGGCGCGACCGCTGCTACTACCTGGGAGGCCCGGCGGCGCCGTCCGGCTGGGGCGACCACCGGCCGGTGCTGCCGCGGAGGCTGGCCCTGCGGGGCCGCGGCGCCGGCGACGGACACGCCCTGCACGTGACGATCGACGACGACCTCGACGCGGGGAGCTCCGACGGCCGCATCCGGCGCACGGAGTTGCGGCTGCGCCTCACCGACTACGAGGCGTCGAAGGAGCGCCTGCACCTGGCGGTCAACGGCCGTCGCCTGGCCTTCGAACCGGACCGCACCGTCGCCAACGGCGCCGGCGACGAGTGGCTGGTGTTCGACGATCCCCCCCTGCGCGCCGGCAGCAACTCGGTGGTCCTGATCCTGGACGGCGCCTCCACCCCGAAGCCGTGGCCGGTACTGCACAGTGTCGAAGCGATGGTGATCTGCTCATGAGCGCGATAGACGTCGGAAGCCAGCGGCAACTCTTCATCGACGGACGGTTCATCGATTCCAGCGAGGGCGTCACGCTGACCATGAACCCGCCGGTCCAGCACCCGGAGCCGGTGCTGGTCGCCGACCGGCCGTGGGAAGAGCTGGGCATCGGCGCCTACAACACCGTGTGGCGCGAGCCCGACGGCGCCTTCCGCATGTGGTACGACGCCTGGATGAAGGCCGGCCTGCCCTCCGAGGGCGCCCGGCGCCTCGCCTATGCCGAGTCGGACGACGGCATCCACTGGACGAAGCCGGAGCTCGGCCTGGTCTCCTTCCGCGGATCGGCGCGCAACAACATCGTCGCGCCCCACGTCGAGCGGCAGAGCATGCAGGGCGCCACCGTGTTCCGCGACGACCGGGCGCCGGCCGAGGAGCGCTACAAGCTCTGGACCAAGTTCCGCCCCACCGACGAAGAGGTCGAGGCCGGCGCGCTGCAGGGGCTGTGGGCCATGCGCTCACCGGACGGCATCCACTGGGAGACCTATCCCGATCAGCCCAACCCGCGCGACGCCATGTGCGACGTGCAGAACATGCTGTTCTGGGACGACCGGCTTGAGCTCTACGTCGGCTACATCCGCGTCCGGGACACCCAGATCGTCGACGAGGCGGCGGAGGCGGCCGGCCGGGGCAGCTACCGGTGCGTCGGCCGCATCACCTCCCCCGACTTCCGGGAGTGGTCGCCGCTGGAGGTCGTCTTCGAGGCGGACGCGCAGGACCTGGGCATCCCCGTGCCGTGGCAGCGCGACGACCCGCGCCCGAACATCGACTTCTACACCAACTGCGCGATGAAGTACCCGGGGGCCGAGGACGTCTACCTGATGCTGCCGTCGGCCTTCTACCACTGGGGCGACAACGACTTTCCCGCGACCATGGACGTGCAGCTCCTGACCAGCCGGGACGGGGTCCGCTGGAGCCGCGCAGGCGCCCGCAAGCCGTTCCTGCGGCGCGGGCTGGACGGCACCAACACCAGCGGCATGCTGTACGCGAACCCGTGGCTGGTCCCGGTGGGGGACGAGCTGTGGGTGTACTACGCCGGCATGAAGCGCCTGCACGGCGGACCGGTGGAGAGCGAGGACGAGCGCAAGCTGGGCAAGCACTCGGGCATCTTCCGCGCCTCGCTGCGTCGCGACGGGTTCATCTCCGCCGACGCCGACTACGGCGGCGGCGAGCTGACCACCCCGCCGGTGCACTTCTCCGGGCGCACGCTCACCGTCAACTGCGACGCGGGAGCCGGCGGCTGGCTGAAGGTGGAGATGCTCGATTCCGAAGGGCATCCGCTGCCTGGGTTCGAGCTCGACGCCGCGGACGCCGTGCTGGGCAACGGGGTGAGCAAGCCGGTCACCTGGCAGGGGTCGGACGATCGGAGATCGGGCGACGTAAGCAGTGCCGCCGGCCGGCCGGTGCGGCTGCGGTTCGTGATGCGCGACGTGAAGCTGTACGCGTTCCAGTTCGGGAGCTGACGCGGCCCCGCGCGAAGGGGCTGACAGGAGGATGACGATGGCGGCACAGGGCTCGATCCGCAGCCGGCGGCATGGCCGCCTCGCCTGCTCTTCAATACCGACGGCAACTGGATCAACAACTACCAGGAGCGGCACGAACCGGCCGACATCACGCGCCTGGCCGGCCCGCTGCGGGCTGCGGGCGTCGACCTGCTGTGCACGCTGATCGGCATCGACGACGACCTGTCGTGGCGAGGCAGCGCGCACGGCCAGCTCTGGTGCGACAACGTCACCGAGTGGAACGTGGACGGGGTGCCGACCGACATCCACGGCCACCCGATCCGCGACGGCGGCGGCGTGCACATCCACGGCCGGCCGGCCGCCAACACGCAGGCCACCAACGCCCACCAGGAACTCTACAACACGATCGTCGCGGTCATCAAGGACGGCCACGACCTGCTGCAGATCTACATCGACGGCGCCCGCGCGCACGGTATGGGCGTGGTGGGATCGATGCGGATGAACGATGCCCACACCGACTCCGAGGACCGGATGTGGTACGGACGCTCAAGCCTGAAGATCGAGCGGCCGGACCTGCTGATCGGCCCGGACCTGCCGGAGGCCGTGCACGGCATCCCGTGGACCTATAGCTGGCTGTGGGACTACGCCAAGGACGAGGTGCGGGAGCGCTTCCTGGGCATCATGGACGAGGCGCTGACCCGCTACGACTTCGACGGGCTGGAGCTGGATTTCTCGCGGGCGCCGCCGTTCTTCAAGGGCGGCGAGGCGGTGCGAAACATCCCGACCATGACCGGGTTCGTGCGAGAGGCGCGCGCGATCGTCCGGCGCCACTCCGCAGAGCGCGGGCGGGAGCTGCGGCTCATCGTGCGCGCGCCCACCAGCATCGGCGAGTCGCTGCTCATCGGCCTGGACACGCTGGCGTGGATCCGCGAGGAGCTGGCCGACATCGTCGTGCTCTCCTCGCCCGGCTACTGCCTCACCCGCGCGGACGTCGCCGAGGCAGCCGCCGCGGCGGCTGCCGGCCCCGTGCTCGTCTACCGCGGGTTCGACGGCGCCACCTACCGCGCCTCGCCGCAGGAGGGTACGACCGCAACCCGCCTGCCGTGCTGCGCGGCGCCGCGCTGAACGGCTACCGGGAAGGCGCGCAGGGGATCGCGGTGTTCAACTACGACTACGGGAGCCACCGCGCGGGTCCCGTCCCCGGCGACTACCACGACCTGACCGAGGACCATCTGCGCGTGCTCACCGAGCTGCGCGACCCCGATGCGCTCGCGCGGCGCGACCGCTGCTACTACTTGGCCGGTCCCCCGCAGCCGGGCCCCGCAGCCGACCACCGGCCGGTCTTGCCGCGGCGGCTTGCCCTGCGCGGACGCGGCGCCGGCGCCGGCCACGCGCTCTGCATCACCGTGCGGGACGACCTGCGCGCGGGACTGGCCGACGGCCGCATCCGGGGCGTCGAGCTGCGCCTGCGGCTCGGCGACCACGAGGGGTCCCTGGAGCGGATGCACCTGGCCGTCAACGGCCGCCGGGTCCCGTTCGCGCCCGATCGCACGCTCACCAACGCGAAAGGCGACGAGTGGCTGGTGTTCGACGATCCGGGGCTTCGGGAGGGCGAGAACTCGGTGCTGCTGATCCTGGAGGGAGCCTCGACACCCGGGCCGTGGCCGTCCCTGCTGGACTGCGAGATCGTCGTCACTGGCGGGAACGGGTCATGATCGACGTCGGCACCCGGCGGCAACTCTTCATCGACGAACGCTTCATCGCGTCGCGCTCAGGCGTCACGCTGACCATGAACCCGCCCGTGCAGCACGCGGAGCCGGTGCTCACCCCGGACAAGCCGTGGGAGGAGCTGGGCATCGGCGCCTACAACACCGTGTGGCGGGAGCCGGACGGGACGTTCCGGCTGTGGTACGACGCGCTGCTGAAAGGCGGGCTGCCGCAGGAAGGCGCCCGGCGCCTCGCCTATGCCGAATCGGACGACGGCATCCACTGGCGCAAGCCGGAGCTGGGCCTGGTGTCGTTCCGCGGCTCGACGCGCAACAACCTGCTGGTCCCGCACGACGAGCGGCAGAGCCTGCAGGGCGCTACCGTCTTCCGCGACGATCGCGCCCCGCCGGAGGAGCGCTACAAGTTCTGGACCAAGTTCCGGCCCACCGACGCCGAGATCGCCGCCGGCGCGGCGCAGGGGCTGTGGGCGATGCGCTCGCCGGACGGCATCCACTGGCAGCCCTACCCCGGCCAGCCCAACCCTGCGGATGCGATCTGTGACACGCAAAACATGCTGTTCTGGGACGAGCGCCTGGAGCTCTACGTGGGCTACATCCGCGTCCGGGAGACGCAGCGTCTCGATGAGGCTGCCGTAGCGGCCGGCAAACGCGCCTACCGTTCGGTGGGACGCATCACCTCGCCCGATTTCCGGGAGTGGTCGCCGCTGCATATCACCTTCCAGGCGGACGCGCAGGACCTGGCCGTCCCCGTGCCGTGGCAGCGCGACGAGCCGCGGCCGAACATCGACATCTACACGAGCTGCGCCATGCCGTACCCGTGGGCCGAGGACGCGTACGTGATGCTGCCGTCGATCTACTACCACTGGGGCGAGGACGAGTTCCCGGCGACCATGGACGTGCAGCTCCTGACCAGCCGGGACGGCGTGCGCTGGAACCGCGCCGGCGGCCGCAAGGCGTTCCTGCGCCACGGCTTCGACGGCAGCTCGACCAGCGGCATGCTGTTCGCCAACCCGTGGCTGATCCCGGTGGGCGACGAGCTGTGGCTGTATTACGCGGGGATGAAGCGCCGGCACGACCCGGGCAAGGACCCGGCGACCGAGCGCGAGCTGGGCAGGCTCTGTCACCTGCGGCGGGCGACGCTGCGCCGCGACGGATTCATCTCCGCGGACGCGGACTACGGCGGCGGTGAGCTCCTCACCCCGGTGGTGCGCTTCGCCGGCCGCTCGCTGGTGGTCAACTGCGACGCCGGCGCCGGCGGGTGGATGAAGGTCGAGCTGCTCGACCGCGAAGGGCATCCGCTGCCGGGCTTCGAGATGGACGCCGCGGACGCGGTGCTCGGCAACGGCGTGTCCAAGCCGGTCACCTGGCAGGGCCGACGCGACGTGAGCGCCGCCACCGGCACGCCGGTCCGCCTGCGCTTCCTGATGCGCGACGTGAAGCTCTACGCCTTCCAGTTCCTCGATTCCACCGGTTAGCTGCTAACCTGTCATTGGCCCTCTTCTCCTCCGATCGGGAGCGCCGCCTCTGGCTGTGGACGCTGGCCGTCGTGGTCGCGATCTACTCTACCCTGGGCCTCGCGCAGACGCTGACCCGGGCGTTGCTCGAGAGCGGCCTGCTGGGCGCCTCTTTCCCCCTCGTCTCCTTTCTCGTCGCCATGTTCCTGGTGGGGGCGACCGTCGTCACGCACGGCCTGAAGGCCCGGCCGGGCGGAGCACAGATCGCCGTCGCCCTGGGCGTCACGACCGCCTACGCGCTGGTGTTCCTCAGGATGGTCGGCCCGGAGGAGCGCTCACACCTCATCGAGTACGGCGTGGTGGGCGTCTTCATCCACGAAGCGCTCTCCGAGCGCGCCAGCCAGGGTCGCCGCGTCCCGGCGCTGCCCCTGCTCGCCGTCCTGGCCACGGCGGCGCTGGGGGTGGTGGATGAGTGCATTCAGGTGTTTGTGCCGAGCCGCGTCTTCGACCCGGTGGATATGCTGTTCAACCTGCTCGCAGCCACGATGGCGGTGGGTGCGAGCGTCGCGCTGTCGTGGGCGCGGCGCTGCACGAGAACCCGCCGGGCGCGCCGCCACGGCAGCCCTTCTCGGCAATCAGATCGGCACCATCGACCTTGATCCACCCCGTGACGGGCGTCGGCGCTGATCTGCAGGCGATCGCGCTCGGCCGAGCTGGCGATTGACGATAGTCACGCGATACGTTAGTACTGGCGCAGAGTGAGTGATCAGATCTCGCTCCGGCCAATTCAGCATCCGAGTAAACGATCGATGGCGCGTCTGCTTTCGTTGGACCGAATCGGGAGCGGACGACGTGGAGATCGTCGACTACCACTGAGAGCACGGTGAGGCCAATCATGACCGAGTGTGATCCGATTACCCCGGGCGAGATCCTGCTGGAGGAGTTCCTGAAACCCATGGGCCTGAGCCAGTACCGTCTGGCAAAGGAAGTGGATGTCCCTGCTCAGCGAATCAGCGCCATCGTCGGCGGCAAGCGGGCGATTACCGCGGACACTGACCTGCGGCTCTGTAGGTTCTTCCGTCTGTCTCGCGGTTATTGGCTTCGGGCGCAGGCTGCGCACGACACCGAGGTTGCCGAACGCGAGATGGGGCCGGCGCTGGACCGCATCGAGCCTTGGGCGCAACCAGCCCCCTCCGTGCCCGCTCCCGCGCGCGGCGTGGCGGAGTCCGGCGAGCGCTACACGACCTGACCGTCGTCACGCCGCCCGAAACCTCTCGTACCGCCACGCCAATCGGTCGCGATCAGGACGGTCTGCCCGTCGGCTGGGCAGGACAACCCTGGACTTATGCAGCTCCTGCAAGCCATGCAGGAGCATCGGGCCATCCGTTTCCTCACGGACCTCCGGGCGGACGCGCACGGTGTAGTCGGGCGATATGCCGATCACGTCGTTGTCGTAGGCCGCGTGGTGGATCTTGCATAGGCACAGCCCGTTGGGAACGATCGGATCGCCGCGCGGCTCGCCGTCCGGAACGATGTGCGCGGCGTCAAGCAGGTTTCGATGGCGAAGTCGACACAGGGAACAACATGCGGAGTAGGCATCGAGCACGCGCTCCCGAAATGCGGTCTGATGGAGGCGACGCCTGGTCTCGCCCGTGATGTACCGGCGGATCCCGAGGATCGAGTCTGATCCAATGACGTTGGGCGATCCCTCCGGTGGGCTCAGCCCATGCGCCACCTCGATCGCCACCATGCAGCAGAGGTCATGCGGACGATCCTCGACGATGAACACGGGCCATACCGGCATGTATCGGCCGCGTGCCACGCCGTGGAAGTAGATCAACGGCGTACGCGTGCGGCACAACTCGCGCAGGCCGACGTTGTCCCGATGTTGAGGATCGGTGCCACGGTAGCGATACGCGAGAAACCCTTCCTCGGTAAACGAGTCGTCGTACGGACCGGAGTGCACCGATGTGATGGAGAGAGGAAGCTCCAGCACGCGCGGTTTCCAGATGCCGGGTTGTCCCATGAACGTGACCGGTTCGCCGCGATGCACGAAGCCGGCCTGGAGGATTCCCCGCGGGATCACCTCCCCGTAGCGGGCGGCCTGCTCAGCGAGCCATGAGAATGCGGCTGATCTGAATTCGGCGTCCACGGCTTCCTCATGGAAGAGGGTATCGCCCAGCAGGCGCAGCTCACAATCGGCCGGGCGTCAGGCCGGCGTGGCAGCGATCGGGAGGGATTCGAGGCCGCGCAGCACCACGCTGTTGCGGAAACTCGGGCGATCGGTGAGCAGGCGCATCGAGGCAAATCGCTCGATCAGCATCTCGATGACGATGCGGCCCTCCAGGAGCGCCAGGGGCGCCCCGAGGCAGTGGTGGATGCCGCGCCCGAACGCCACGTGGCTCCTCGGGTGGCGCGTGACGTCGAGGCGGTCCGGCTGATCGAACTCCGCCGGGTCGCGATTGGCCGCGCCGAGCAGCAGCACAACGGTCTGGCCCTGTTTCACCGGGAAGCCGTTCACATCGCAGTCCTCGGCCGCACCCCGGAAGTTGGTCTGCACCGGCGAGTCGAAGCGCAACAGCTCCTCCACCGCCGACGGAATCAGCCCGGGATCGTCCCGCAGCGCCTGGAGCTGATCGGGGTTGCGCAGCAGCGCCAGCATGCCGTTGCCGATCAGGTTCGTGGTGGTCTCGTTCCCGGCCGCCAGCAGCAGGCGCAGCAGCGTCAGCATCTCGCGCTCGGTCAGGCGGTCGCCTGCCTCTTCCGCCTGCGCGATGGCGCTGATGATGTCGTCCCTCGGGTCGGCGCGCCGCTCCTCGATGATGGGGAGGAAGTACTCATTGAGTGACGTCGCGGCCCGCGCCCCGATTTCCCGTTCGCTCGCGCTGAGCGTCGTGGTCCGGCGGGTCCAGGAACAGCATGGAGTAGTCCTCCGACCCCATCCGCGCCTGCCGCTGCCGGAGCGCTCGCTCGCGCTTGCGCGGGTCGCTTGCGAACCGGCGATGGTCCCGCAGGACGGCGTCCACGTCCGCATGGCGCGAGAAGACCCAGGCATCCATCAGCAGGCTGCGGTGTACGGGGTCCCGCTCGCGCAACCGCATATAGATGGGATATGGGTCCTGAGCCAGGCGGGCCGACATCGGGTTGTACGCCACCCCGCTCTGCATCCACTCGCGAACCAGAGCGGTGTTGATCACCAGCGACCGCACGGCGTTGCGCAATGACACGACCGTCTATCGGTAGACTTCCCGCCGATGTCCAATCTTCTTGACGAGGATCTGCTGACTGCTCTGCCGGTATTCGAAAATGACCCGCCAGTCGCCGACTCTCAGCCTGAAGGTATCGGGAATACCGGCGAGGCTGACGACATCGGTTGCGACACCGGATGCAAGCCGGTCCAGTGCGGCGAACACCCTGCCCCGGGTCGGTGTATCCAGGCGTCGAACGTCACGAGTCGCGCGACGGGATAGAATGACGACGCGGTTCAAGCTCCGTATTCTCGTTTGAGTTGTTCCATGGAAACGACCCTGCCTGCGTCGATGTCCGCATCTGACTCCTCGATAGCCGAGAGGTCATCGTCCGTAGCGGGCTCGTCGTCCACTGGCACATCCGCAAGAGCCGAGGCGACAGGATCGTCCGAGGGGTGCAGTGACTGGATGTAATGCCTTACAGCATCCAGTTCGTAGTCTGACAGGTCGTCGATGAGGCTCTTCACCTCCTCTCTGGACACCATACTCTCCTGCGGAGTCATCCACGCAACTCTATCCTGGCTCTGGTTCAGGGATCAACGGATCCGTCATCGCGGATTACGTCGGTGACCCTACGGTGAACGAGTAGAGCTTCGACTCGTAGAGGTAGAACCGGAGCCGCACCACCTGGCCCGCCAGCTTGCGCAACGCCTCGTCGCCGTTCCAGGTCACCGCCAGGCGCAGCCCGTCCCCTTCGATCGGACGGCAGTCGCGGACGGTCAGGCCGGGGATAGGCGTGCCGATCGGGTCGGCGACCTCGACCTTGATCCGCCCGCGCGAGGCGTCCGCGTTGATCCGCAGGCGGTCGCCCTCCAGCCGGAACGGCTTGGTGATCAGCACGCCCAGCTCGTCGGAGGCGGCGCGCGCGACGAACCGCCCCTTCGGCAGCGTGGCCAGGCCGGTCCCACTCGTCCGCCCCGAAACGTTGTGCGAACCCGAGTGTCCGGCGTAGTAAAAGCGCAGCTCGTCGCCGTGCTCGATCATCCGCGAGCCGGCGATCATGCCGCCGTCCCAACTGCCGATCACGCCTCGCGGAATGAACACCGGCCGGTTGGCCAGCCTCTCCCAGCGGAAGCCGTCCCGGCTGAAGGTCAACTGGACGTCCATCGTGTCCGCCTGCGAGGGGTCGCCCAGGTATCCCTTGCGCCCCCACTTGTTGAAGACCTGCAGCAGCCCGACGTACACGCCGTCGCAGACGCAGACGTCGATGCCGTAGAGGCGCGGCGGGTCCAGCTCGTCGGGGCGGATGATCACCTCCGGGTCGGTCCAGTTCACGAAGTCGTCGCTCTCCGCGCGGGCGATCCTGCGGTTGCAGCCCATCCCTTCGTGCGCGTGGTCGGTGGCGCCGATCGCCGCGCGGGTGTCGACGTACGGCTGCGCGCGCAGGTAGCGGTGCAGGTAGTCCTCCGCCTCCCGGTGCCGGTACAGACCCCGCTCGTCGCCCTCGACCTCCGGAAAGCCCAGGTCGCCGGGCACCTCGCCGCGCGGGCCGGCCAGGATGGTCGGCCGGCGGAAGTTCACGTAGCGGCCGATCCGTTCGTCGTAGAGGAAGCAGCCGTTGCCGTCATTGGAGTCGCGGATGATCGAGCGCTCGTCCGGGTACATGTGCCAGCGGATGCCGTCGGCCGAGTACGCCGCGAACAGCCGTCCGCCGCCGAGCCGGCCGGGGTCGACGTGGTGGTACCAGCGCTTGATCGTCCCCTTGTACCGCTTGCCGGGATCGGGATCGTGCGGGTCCTTCATCGCCACCCCGAACTCGCCGTGCATGGCCGAGACGTCGATCAGGTTATTCCGCGTGGATCCGTCGTGCTCGACGATGCCGAGCTCCGGCTTGTGCCAGTCGAAGCCGTCCTCGGACACGGCATATGCGCGGGCGTACAGCGCCTCGTTGCCGGGGTCGTCCTCGGGGTCCTGCTCGACCGCCGGATACCACGCCTTGAACAATTTCTCCTCGTCGTCGTACAGGCTGGGAGCGATCGCCAGCGGGTTGTCCGGATGCTTGGCCGGCATCTCCGGAACCCGGCGCAGCAGCCAGATGTCGTCGACGACGTGATCGTCGATCAGGAGCTGCGTCGCGGTGCCGATCTTGGCCAATCGATACCCGTCCTGCATGGTCAACCCTCCATAGTCGCTCCCATTCTGCCGGTCTTCGCCTCGGCAAATGGCGGCGCCTGCCTGCATCGTATACTGCCGCCCATGAAGGCACCGGCGCAGCGGCTGTTCACTCCCGGCGACGGTGCCGCGCCGCCAGCCCTCGCCGGCCGAGAGCGGGAGGAGGAGATGCTGGCGGAGTGCTTGACGGACCTGCTCGGTGGCACGGCTCCGCCGCACAACGTTGCGCTGATGGGACCGCGCGGCAACGGCAAGACGGTCCTGCTCAACTGGTTCGAGCGCTCTTGCCGCCGAGCCGCGCAGGTAGACATCGCCCGCCTGTCACCAAGCCGAGTACGGACCGAGCAGGCGCTGGTCGACCTTCTGCTGCCGGCATCTCTCATCAAGAAGATGCTTCCCGTCAAGGTGGGCGTCGCGGGCGTCGGGGAAGCCGAATGGGCGGCGCACGGTCCGTCGGTGCAGGACCTGACAGAGCGGTTGATCGCTCGCTGCCGCGCGAGGCCTGTCGTCGTCCTGCTCGACGAAGCGCACACGCTCGCGCGCGATGTCGGACAGCTCCTGCTGAACGTGAGCCAGGAGGTCCGGGCGGACGCCCCGTTCCTGCTCGTGCTGGCCGGCACGCCGGGCCTGACGGCGCACCTCAGCACCATGAACGCCTCCTTCTGGAGCCGCTTGGGCTCCGGACGCTTGGGCATCGGCCTGCTCAGCGAAGCCGCCGCACGTGCCGCGCTGGTCGAGCCGTTGGCAGCCCACGGGGTGAGCATCGAAGACGACGCCCTCGCCGGGGTCGTGGAGGAAAGCCAGCGTTACCCGTACTTCATCCAGCTCTGGGGCGAGGCTCTCTGGAAGCAGCGTCTGGCCAGCGGCACGACCCGGCTGACCGCCGCTCACGCGGACGCGGCGCGGCCGAACGTGATCGCGCGGGTTACCGATTACTACCAGGACCGCTACCGGGAACTGGAGGCCGGCGGACTGTTGCCCGCGGCGGTGGCCACCGCGCCCCTGTTCCAGGCCGGCGCCGCAGCGACCGCTTCCGACCACACCATCGACGCAGCCCTCGCTGCGACGAGCGCGGACGCCGCCGCGCGGATTGCGACTCGCGAGGAGTTGAACCGGTTGGGATACATCTGGAGCCCGCCGGGCCAGCTCCCGCCGGTCGTCTGGTTGGCCGGCATCCCGTCGTTGATGACGCACGTGCTCGACCACGCCCCGCCGCTTCCAGCCGTCCGCACGAATTGAGTGCGGTTGCCCTCGCACAAGGCGGCTCGTAGACTGGCGGACTATCCAATCCCATAGAGGGGGGTTCACATGAGACGGTTACGGAGATCGCTGGTCACAGGCGTCGTGGTGGGGCTCATCACGCTCCTGGCAGCCGGCGCGGCGTTCGGCCAGGACCATTTCGCCAAGCACCTGGAGATCGAATGGCTCGGCTGGACGATGCGCTTCAACGAAGAGGAGAAGGCCGATACCTACGTCTACCTCCAGGAGATGACGGAGAGGTTCAACACCACGTTCATCTGGCCCGATCTGCGGGACTGGAGCAACACAGAGGCGGTGGCCGCGCAGCTCGCGACCGGCCGCATCCCCGAGTTCTGCGCGGTGCTGCAGGCCAACATGGACGAGCTGTACCAGGACGACATGATCCGCGTCTGGACGTACGAGGACATCCGCGAAAAGATGCCCAACACCGCCAACCTGATGGACGAGACCGGCGCCTGGTCCTTCCTGCGCGTGCCGGGTGAGGACGCCGTCATGGGCATCCCGCAGCTCTACAACAAGCCGTTGACGATGATGGTGTCCTACTACCGCCTCGACTGGCTGGAGAATCTGGGCATCGAGCCGCACGGTGAGCTGGTGGAGATCGCCCCGCGCGTGTTCTGGAGCTCGGAAGGCTTCGACACCGAGGAGATGCGCCAGATCCTCAAGCGCTTCGTGGACGAGAACGCCTCGGGTGCCGAGCGCACCTACGGCCTGGGCGCCTACTTCCCCGCCACCTTCACCAGCTTCGGCCAGGCAGGCTCGCTGTTCGGAACCGAGGGACGCGGCGTCGACATCAACG
Source organism: Spirochaetia bacterium (assembly GCA_965208175.1). Classification (GTDB taxonomy): domain Bacteria; phylum Spirochaetota; class Spirochaetia; order SZUA-6; family Bin103; genus CATQHW01. Next base: position 2,795,247 of record CBDBOG010000004.1, read on the forward strand.
TCTCCGAAGACGGCGAGATGAAGTTCATGTACGCCACGGACGCCTACCGCGAGGCCCTCAAGTGGTTCAACCGGCTCTATGAGGAGGGCATCCTCACCAAGGAGACGGTGATCGACTCACAGTCGTCCGGCGCCGCAAAGGACCTGTGGGACTCCGGACACCTCGGTTACATGCAGTACCATTACAACTACATCACCGAGAACGACACGACCGAGGTGCCCTTCCAGATGCTCCTGGCCCACCCGGACGCGAAGGTGCTGGTCGTGCCGACCGAGAAGAACCACATGACCGGTCTGTACGGCACCTCGGCCGGTGGCGCCGCGATGACGCCGGCGATCCCGACCGGATTCAGGATCGGGACCCTGGGACGCGCCGCCCTGGCGTCGAGCGAGCTCAGCGATGAGAAGTTCGACCGCGCGATGCGCATCTTCGATTGGCTGCACTCCACCAGGGAAGGTGCCTTGCGCAACTGGTGGGGCGTCGAGGGAGTCAACTTCGACTGGTCGGGCGAGCCCTGGAAGTCCCCGTTGATCTATCACGACGCCGGTCCCGAGAATGCCACCAACCTGCTCGGCGGCTACTGGCTGCCGTGGCTGTACGAGGTCCGCAAGCTGGGAACGCCGTACGAGACGGTCGAGAACGATCTGCTGGCGAAGCCCGGATACATGGACCACTACGTCCACCAGTACCGCTACGACTTCCTGAACGAGACGAACATCATCACGATGCGCAAGCGTTACAACTCCGGTCTCACCACCACAGCGCTGGAGTACACGGCCAACTTCATCCTGGGCGAACTCGACATCGATGAGAGCTGGGACGACTACCTTGCCGACCTCGAACGGAACGGCATGAGCCGGTACCTGGAGGAGTACATGAACGCTCCGCTCGTCGACGCCTACCTGGACGGCAGGCTCGAGTACTGAGCTTCGCGGCTCGGAATACCGGCTCCGAAGACCGGTTTCAGGCAGGGCTCGCAAGGGCCCTGCCTTTCTTATGCCCGGCTCTTCAGTTGGGACTCCATCCAGAAGTACAGGGCGTGCAGGCGGTTGGGGAACCGGTAGCCGCCGCGAACTTCCGGATCGATCTCCAGGGCGCCCAGCGTTCTCATGCGGCGCAGGAAATTGTCCAAAACACCTCGCTCGCCTTCCGCAAGCCGCGCTGCCAGCACCGCCCGCTGGAACCTCATCCGTTGTGGCGAGTCGGCCATCTTTCGCAGGATCGATCGGTAGCGGTCGCTCTGTATCGCCTGAAAGATCTGCGGTTCCAGGAGCTTCCGGCCCACTATGCCGGCTGCCCGGATGATCCCTTCCCTGACTTCCTGTCCGGCGATCGTCGGTGATCGTGCCGCGCCCCAGACGGCGTCGCCGATTTCATGCGCAAGCACCGGCAGCCCACCGGTGAATCGAACCAGCTCGTTGAGCCAATCGGCGGGCACGATTACGTTGCCGGCCTCGAACGACTCCGCGTAGAACCGCCTCGCTTCGTCATCCGACCAGGGCGAGATGTCGACCAGATCGAACACGCGCGCCAAGGACGGTTGATTCTGTATCAGCTCCTGACGCCGCTGTTCGAGCCCGACGACCAGAATGCACAGCCGAGTCTCCTCGGTCGAAGTCGCGACCTCGTCGACGATGCTCTTCAGCCAGTGCGCGAAGTCCGCGGAGGTTGCCAGCCCGTTGATGTCGTCCAGGATGAGCAGGAGCGTGCCCTTCTCTTCGATGCCGGAAAGGAGCTGGCGAATGGACCGGATGAAGTTGCCGGCGATCGTGTCCAGGTCACGATCGCTCAGCACCAACTCGACCGACACGCCGAACAGGCCCACCTTTCGGACTCGATCGCCGAAGAACTCCAGAACCTGCCGGTGCCAGGGCCGATCGATGCTGTCCTTGAGCAGGCGATCGAAGGTAAGGCGCGCCATCTGCTGCACGTCGCGGACGCCTCCCAGATAGACGTGGCAGCCGGTGACGCGGCTCTCCCGCTCGCACAGGTGTCGTACGAAGGACGCCAGCGAGCTCTTGCCGATCCCCCGCTCGCCGGAAATGAAGCCGGTCTTGAACACGCCGCGGTCGGCGGCGCGCACTAATCCCCGCAGGCGCTCGATCGCTTCCCGCCGACCGACGAACAGCTCGGCAGGCACCGGTTGTCCCGGCCGGAACGGACTGGCTTCAGGCGTCACGGCTTACGCCTTCAGGGAGCCCACCATGATGCCGCGCACGAAGTAGCGCTGCAGGAACGGATAGGCCAGCACGATCGGCCCGATGGTGATGAGGATCACCGCCGACTGCACGTTGTCGCGCTGGATCTGCCGGGAGAACTCGTCGTTGAAACGGTCGAGGACGGCCCGCTCCCGCTTGTTGAAGACTTCCTCCATCATGCGCCGGATGAACTCCTGCAGCACGATCCAGTCGTTGCCCGATGTGAAGATCAGCGCCTCGAACCACTCGTTCCAGATGCTCACGGCCGTCCACAGCGTGACCGTGGCCAGCACCGGCGTGCTCAGCGGCATCACGATCGACACCAAGATGCGCAGGTAGGTGGCGCCGTCCATCAGCGCCGACTCCTCCACTCCCTGGTCGATCGCCATGAAGAAGTTGCGGATGATGATGATGTTGAAGGCTTGCACCAGGCCCGGCAGCACCAGCACCCAGAAGGTGTTGTACAGCCCGAGGCCCCTGATCAACAGGAACGTGGGGATGAAACCACCCGAGAAGAACAGGGTGACGAGCAGGATCGCCATCAGCAGGCCGCGGCCGGGCAGGTCCCGCTTGGACAGGGTGTAAGCCGCCAGCGAGCAGACGAACACGCTCATGGCGGTCCCGACCACCGTGCGCAGGATCGTGTTTCGATAGGCGCGCAATACCAGCGGGTCGAACAGCAGGTACTCGTATGCCGATGCCGACCAGTGCTGGTTGGTCAGCTTGAAGCGCAGCACCTTCGCCTCTTCGATCCCCTCCAGGGACACCAGGATCAGGTTCCAGAACGGATACAGGACCGTGATGCAGAACGCGGCCATGAACAGCACGTTCAGCCCGTCGAAGGCATGGCTGCCGACACTCCCGCGTATGGTCACGGTACCGGCCTTCCTACCACAGGGCGTACTCGCTGTAGCGCCGCGCGAGGGTGTTGGCGATCAGCACGAACATGACCGCCACCAGGTTCTGGAACAGGTTCACCGCGGCGCCGAAGTCGTACTGCCGGTCGACCAGCCCGACGCGGTACACGTAGGTCTCGAAGATGTCGGCGACGCTGAACACCAGCGTGTTGTAGAGGTTGAATATCTGGTCGAATCCGGCCTGGTTCAGATCGCGCACGGTCAGGATGAGCATGATGATGATCACCGGGACCATCGCCGGCAGGGTCACGTGCAGCACCTTCTGCAGGCGGTTCGCGCCGTCCACGTCGGCGGCGTCGTACAAGCCCGGATCGATGGAGGTGATCGACGCCAGGAAGATGATGCTGCCCCAGCCGATACTCTTCCAGATGTGGGTGATGACCACCGAGAACAGGAACCAGTCGGGCTCGGCCAGGAAATAGATCGGCTCCGCTCCCAGGGCCGTGATGACGGCGTTGATCGGGCCCCGCTCCACCGAGAGCAGCACCTTGAAGATGGCCCCCAGCACCACCCAGGACAGGAAGTGGGGCAGATAGGAGATGCTCTGCACGACGCGCTTGTAGCGGCGGTTGGTCAGCTCGTTGAGGACCAGCGCGAAGACGATCGGCGCCGGGAACCCGAAGGCGAACTTGAGCAGGCTGATCCGGAAGGTGTTGAGCAGCAGCTCCGGGAACTGCGGCGTGGAGAAAAAGAACTTGAAATGCTCGAAGTCGTTCCAGCGGCTGCCCAGGATGCCGGCGCGGGCGCTGTAGTCCTTGAACGCGATCATCACCCCCACCATGGGGACGTACTTGAAGATCGCCAGCAGGGCCAGGGGGATCAGAAAGAGCAGGTACAGCTCTCTCATGCGGAGGATGCGGGATCGGGTCTGCCTGCGCAGCGTCTGTCTGACGGCCGCGTCGATCGCGCCGGGGGCCGTCGCACCGGACGGCTTGTCCATGGTCGGATCATCGACTCAGGCTTGGCTCGATGTCAAGACGGACGGATGGCGATGGCATCGTGCTGAGTGTTCCGGAGCTGTTGCCCCGGTCCGAGACAGCTATTCAGCGCGCCCAAAGGCTGGCGTATCGCCATTCACGATCATAGCCGCGCAGCCTGCGTACATCTCCTTGCTGATGTGCCGCATATCTGGCGACCGCGTTACGGACTCTCTCGCGAGCCGCCGCGTCCAGTCCACGCAGATCCGACACCGCGCGGCGCGTCCATTGAACGGACAAATACTGTCCTTTGGAGAGTTATTGCTGCAAAAGCGAGTCGAGTTGGCCGTCGTCCACGACCGCGCCCTTTTCCACATCCCGGTACGCCTCCTGAATCGCCTCGACTTCTTCAGGAGACTCCGGCTCATCGTCCCACGGCGCCGTCATCAGCGCAGCGCTCAAGGAATCGTTCTCCACTCCTTGAAGAAACTGCAGGTATCTCTTGGCGGCCGTGAGCTCACGCTCCGGCAACGTATCGACCAGGTGGTGAATCTCGCGGCGTGTCAGGTTCATGCGGTCGGTCCCGGAACGTAGGCTGTCCTCGCATCCGGTGTCAACAAGCACCGGCCTACTCCCCCGTCATGCCGGAGGTGCCCATGGTCTCCACGATCCTGCTCTGGTTGAAGATGAACACGCCGATCGGCACGGCCATGATGAAGAGGGTGACCACGGAAGCGGCGCCCACGCGGGCGATGCCGCCGCCTGCGACCTGCGACAGGGCGTACGGAAGCGGCTTCAGCTGCTCGGAGTAGATGAAGATATCGCCGGTGTTCCGCCACATCAGCTGGAAGTTGATGATGATCAGGGTCAGCCAGGCCGGCTTGACGATCGGCATGACGACGCGCGCGAAGATCGTCAGCTCGCCCGCCCCGTCGATGCGGGCCGCCTGGATCAGCGAGTCGTGCACCATGGAGTCGATGAACTTCTTCATCAGGTAGAGGCCGAGGGTCTGCGCCCAGGCGGGGACGACGATCGCCCAGTAGCTGTCGATGAACCCCAGCCACGACAGCGTCAGGTAGTTCGGGATGACGGTCACCGCTCCCGAGAACATGAGGCTGAGGATGATCACCTCGTTGATGAGCTTCTTGCCGGGAAAGTCGTGCTTGGAGAGCACATAGGCGGCGATCGAGCAGATCGCCAGGTTGCCGGCCAGCGCGAAGGAGACGATGAACACGGAGTTGAAGAAGTAGCGGGACAGCGGAATCCAGGACTGCTCCATCAGCAGGAACAGGTCGGTGAAGTTCTGGAACGTCGGCCGGCGCGGGACGAAGCGGGGCGGAAACAGGAACAGCTCGTCCAGCGGCTTGAAGGCGTTGCCGGCGGCGTAGACCAGCGGCAGCGCCATGAAGATGCCCCCGCCGCAGAGGAACAGCAGGATGACGATGTCGCCCGCCAGCGAGCGCGACAGGTTGCGGTTGCGCAGGATGGTCGCGACGTTGCGCCTCATGCCCTCACCCCACCTTGGCCAACAACCGCTGTACGACCTTCTGCGCCACCACCATGGCCAGGAACAGCAGGAAGATGATCGCCGAGGAGTAGCCCAGCTCGAAGCGCACCAGGGCGTGGTCGTTCGAGTGCGCGACGATCGTCCAGGTCGTCCAGTCGGTCGGCTCGTCGCCGGTCAGCGCGCTGATGATGGTCGTGTTGGTCATCGATTCCGTGATGGCGACGATCGCCCCGAACAGCAGGTAGCCACGCATGGCCGGCAGGGTGATGTACCACAGCTCCTGCCAGCGGTTGTCGATGCCGTCGATGGCCGCCGCCTCGTAGAGGAACTCGTCGATGCCCTTGAGGCCGGCGATAAAGACCAGGAAGCTGGTCCCCAGGCTCATCCAGAGCACGACTCCGATCACGATCGGCATCATGTAGTCGGGGTCGATCAGCCACTGGATCGGTTTGATGATCATGCCCAGGGCGATCAGCGTGCCGTTGATGTAGCCGTGCGCGTCCGGGCTGAAGAGCAGCACCCAGATCATGAAGGCGTTGCCGGCGATCGCCGGGGCGTAGAACAGCAGCGTCAGCACGATCCTGAGCCGGTGGCGCATCTCGTTGATGAGCCAGGCGAACAGGAAGGAGAGCAGGTAGCCGACCGGGCCGGTGATCGCCGCGTAGACCAGGGTGTTTTGCAGGGCGATCAGGAAGATCCTGTCGTCCAGGAACATCCGCAGGTAGTTCTCGAACCCGACCCAGGTCGGGCGCTGCACCATGTTGAACTGCGTGAAGCTCAGCACGAAGGAGAACAGGACCGGCACTACCACGAACACGGTGAAGGCGGCGAGGAACGGCGCCAGCATCGCGTAGGAGACCCGCGCCTGCCAGAGCTTCGCGCCCGTGACCCGCAGCCGCTCGCTCAGGGTCAAGCCCGGAACGTGCACGGCCGACATCGCCTTCAATCCGCCGCCGCCAGCTCGCGCACGATCTCCGCGGGGACGAAGTCGTCCACGGACGGCACGTCGGCGTCCTCGAGGCGGTCGATGCGGACGAACCCCTCCCAGTACCGGTGCCGGTGTTCGGCCGGGAGCGCGGCACGCTCGGTCTCCAGCCCGAACTCGGCGCGCTTGCGCGCCAGCTCCCGGTTGATCGCGTCGTCGTAGCGCCGCACCGATTCCCGCACTCCTTCCCCGTCCACGACGATGGCGCGGATCATCCAGTTCAGGTTGCGGAACACGTAGTAGCTGCCGACGATCGGCGGCAGCCCCTCGACCCACTCCGCCTGCTCGAACAGCACGCGCCGTTCGGCCGGGCTCCACGGGATCTCCGCCAGGGCCTGAAGGTTGGCCGGCGCGTAGCGCGCCGCCTCCCCCAGCAGCGACTCCAGCTCGGTGCCGTACAGCACCTGCGCCTCGCGCCCCGACCACCACTTCAGGAACTCCCAGGCGCCGTCCGGGTTCGCCGAGCCGCGCACGATGGACGATCCGGTGACGCCGACCGCCGTGAGCGTCGATACGTCCCAGGTGTTCTGCACCGCTCCCGGCCCGGCGATCGGCTCCGGAATGATGCTCGGCAGGACGGTCACGGTCCGGTTGACGGTCCCGTCAGCCGTCCGCGTGCCGGGAACCATCGCCATCCCCCACCGACCGCCGAGCTCCGGCGCGAAGACGACGAGCGTGTTGTAGAAGCTGAACGGCTGGATGGCCAGCGGCATCTCGCCGAACCGGAACCGGTTGAAGAAGTTGTAGGCGTACGGCACGTCGTACCGGATGAACAGGTCCGTGAACTCTTCGACCGTGCCGATCACGGTCTCCGAGTCGAGGTTGGTCTCGACGCTGTCCTCCTTCATCACCGGAACCCCGCGCTGGTTCACCATCGTCAGCAGCGAGCCCGGGTCCATGGCGAGCCCGAAGTCCAGGTGGTGCGCCCGCAGCGTTGGCAGCAGCGCCCGCACCTCGTCCCAGGTCGCGGGGATCCCGATCCCCAGCGAGTCCAGGATGTCCGTGCGGTAGAACAGCACCGGGAAGCTCATCGTCTCCGGGAGGGCGTAAACGCCGCCGCGATGGCTGAACGGCGCCAGCGCGCCGGGAGCGAAGCGGCCCGCCACCTCCGCGTATCCGTCCATCGCCGACAGGTCGGCGAGCATGCCGCGGAAGGCCAGCTCCATGTTGGCGTGGCCGATGACGGCGTCCGGGGCCGTGCCTGCCAGGTTGGCCGGGATGAGGATGGACTGGATGCTCCGCACCAGCTCCAGCTCGACCGGGATGCCGGTCGCTGGCGTGAACAGGTCGTCGATGATCTGCCGGAGGATCTGGCTCTGGTCGCGGCCCGTGCCCATCCACACGGTGACCGGGGCCACGCCGGCTCCCGTCGCGGACTCGCCGCCCGCAAGCGAGAATGCCTGGTGGTAGTTCGGCGAGAACGACGCCACGAACGCCTGCAGCTTCCTGAACCACCGCACGAGCACGCTGACGCGCGTATCAGGGAACTCCCGGTCAGGCGAGGCGACCACCAGGTAGTCGACCTGCAGCGGCTGCTCACGGTTGCGGGCCGCCCACACGCTGAGCGCCGTGATGCTGTTCTGCAGCTCGCCCAGGACGAACGGGATGACCTCCGGGCGCTGCGCCATCCGGTCGAGCAGGACGGCCAGCTCTTGCACGCTCGATGACACGCCGCCCGCCCCGGCCATGCCCTCGACCCGTCCGGCCGCGGACACCAGCCGCTCACGGAGCGCGGACAGCTCGCCGATCTCGCGCGGAATGCGCTGCTGGAGCTGGTAGCTCCGGAACGGGTCGGGATTGGACGAAGTGATCATGATCACGTCCCGGTAGAAGGCGAGCAGATCCGCCACGATCCCATCCACCTCGGCCACCGCCTGAGCGAACCCGCCCAGCACCGTCTCCATGCGGATCGTGTGCTCGCCCGCCTCCAGGTGGAACAGGTAGGGCTCGTCACCGCCCAGGGGCGTCACCCGGTAGGTCGACGAATAGGGAAACGCCACGGCGTCGACCTCCCGGAACGGGACGCGCCCGTCGATGGAGATCCGCCGCCAGGAGCGGGCGCCGCGGTTGATGTCCTGCTTGGCCTTGACCGCGATCTTGTAGCGTCCGTTCGCGGGCACCGCGAAGGCCCACTCGATCCAGTCCCCGGGCTTCGCCCAGCGGTAGCCACCGATCGAGTTCATCCGCACCTGGTGCGGGTGATAGGGCTCGATCGATGCATCGCCCTTGTCGTGCACGGCGAAGAGAGTCTTCGACGAGCGCGGCCCCGCATCCTCGCCCTGGACCTTGAGCAGGAAGCCGGACACATCCCGGGTGGCAGGGGCCGGGGCCCGGTACTCGGCGTAGGACGGCGGTCTCTCGAGCTGCGTCGCGGACAGCGCCGCGATCGCCATCGGCTCGGCGACCCCGGAAAGCGTGATCGTGTTGACCCCGCGGCGCAGGAAGAAGGCGAACGGTTCGGCGTGGTGGCCGTCGCGGTCGCGGAGATAGGCCGTCGTCCAGCGCGGCCGCTCCTCGATCCGGGGCCGGATCTGGTTTCCGCGGACGTCGGCCCGCACCCCGCCGCTGTCGTCCCAGGTGCGTGGGAAGCTCAAGCGCCGCGCCTCCTCGAACGGCACCTGGCGGCCGATCGTGATCTCCCGCACGGCGGGCATGCGCCTGCCGGGCAGCGGGTGGTAGGTGACCTGGATCCGATAGAGCCCGGACCGCGGCACGGTAACGGTCCAGCTCACCGATCCCCGCTCGGCGGTGAGCAGCGCCGCCACCCCGCCGATCTGCGCGGTGCGCGGCTCACCGTCGGCGGCCGAGACGTCCACACCCCGCACGACGATCGGCCGGTCGAGCCGCACCTCCGGCCACTCCCCGTGCCGGCGCAGGTAATCACGGTACGATTCGGCGCCGGCAGGCAGGCACGCCGCCAGCAGCATGAGCGCCAGAACGCGCCGCGCGGCCCTGCCCGTCAAGAGGGACTCACCCGTCCTGCAGGTACTCCCACGTCAGGAGCATGAAGACGCTGGCCGTCCAGGTGTAGCCGGGAGCGCGCAGCCCCACCCCGGTCAGCGCGTCGAAGTTCTCGTACTGGCCCATCGCCTTGTGCTCGGCCATCCGGCAGAACGACGCGGCGATGCGCCGCGCCAGCTCGACACGGCCCGCTCGCCTGAGGCCGTCCACGATCAGGTACGTGCTCGGCGCCCAGATCGGGCCGCGCCAGTAGCCGTCGCTCTCGTAGCGCGGGCTGTCGGGCGCCTCCGTGGCGGGGCCGTGCTCGGTGAGGAAGCGCTCCTCCAGGATGCCGGCCAGCACCGCCATCCTGTCAGGGTCCAGGTGCTCCCCGAGCGCGATCGGCATCAGCGCCAGCAGCGAGGTGGGCTCGGGATCGTACGCGTGGCTCCCCGACCGTTTGGCGACGAAGCGGCCACCGACCCAACTGTGGTCGTAGAGCCGCTCCAGCAGCTCATGCGCGGAGCGCCGCCACCTGCCGGCCTCCTCCCTTCTGCCGAGCCGCTCAGCGATCCGGGCGCAGGTGTGCATCTGCAGGACCAGGAACGCCGACAGGTCCGGTGACTCCAGGAAGAAGCCGTCGTCGAACAGCGTCGAGTTGTCCCAGCCGCTGTCGCACCCCTGCGGATACTCGGGGATGCCGTCGCCGTCGGAGTCCCGGTAGTCCATCCACCAGTTCGTCCACGCGGCCAGGTGGCCGAGCACCTTCTCCAGGACCGCGGGCTCGAAGTCGAAGGCGTCCATCATCCGGCCGAAGCACCAGCCGTGGATGGGCGGCTTGGTCACCGCCCAGATCACCTCCTGGTTCGGGTTGGTCATGTCGAACAGGGTCCCGGACTCCGCCTGCAGCTCGAACGGGATCAGGAACTGCTCGAGCGCCGTCTGCCGGCTCACCTTCATCATCGCCAGCGCGTTGAAGCAGTGGTCCCACGTCCACACCGAGCTCATGAACTTCTTGGACATGAGCATCGCGTCGTACCGGTAGTGGTCCCGCGCCCGCACGAAGCAGGACCAGAGCGTGTACCACGTCGCAACGGCGAAGTCGTAGCGGCCCTCGGGCGCCGGCGGCATCCTGGCGAGAAACCGCTCCCACTCCGCCCGAACGGCCGCGGTCTCCCGCTCCACGTCGAACGGCTCGTGCCGCAGCGTGCGCTCCACGTTCATGATCGTGAGAGTGACGGCGGCCGCACCTCCGTCCGCCCGCACGGTCAGGTCCCGTTTCCAGTCCAGGTTCTCGTTGCTCTGGAACCGCCGGATCGGCCCGCTCAGGACGCCTGCGCCCCGGAACACGTGGAACCGCGAGGTCGTGCGCTGGTTCACGGAGATGACGCAGAAGTCGTCCGGCCCGTATTCGGTGCCGTAGCCGTGGCCGGTGATCGCCCGGAACTCCAGGTCCAGGCCGTGCGCCTCGAATGCCAGCGTGTGGTCGCCCCTGACGAAGATGGTGGCGCTCCCTCCGTCGCCGGTCACGGTGATCCGGTCGGGGCGCATCTCGTAGGTGTAGTCGACGCTGTTCCCCCCGCGGGTGAACTGCAGCGTGAACGCCTCGTCCTCGCCGAAGCGCCGCTCGACGTTGTGGATGACGAACAGCCCTTTCTCCCGGTCGCGGTTGACCGAGACGTAGGCGCCGTAGCGGCTGAACGGGATGTGGTCGAGGTTGATCGTGACGTCCTTCATGCGCGCTCTTCCTGCAGCAGGTCGATCGTCTCACCCAGGTCGCTCTCCCAGTCGATGAGTTGCTCGATCGGGATCTTCTTGGAGACGATGCGGGAGTTCTCGATCATGAACACGTAGCCGGTGCCGTTCCTGATCACCATGCGCGGCCAGCCGATCCAGTGACTCCGGCCCGACTCCAGGGCGGGATTGCGCGGATGGTACTCCCAGGTCTTCAGGTCCTTCGAGCGCGCCAGCCCGACGGTGTCCCACCAGCCGTGGTGCTGCTTGCCGCGCGGCTTCCAGGTGTTGCAGCCCTCGTACCACAGGTACCAGGTGTCGCCGATCTTCGTGAGCGACCGGGTGCGCACGTGGATGGCGTCCCAATCGTCCAGCGTGTCCGGGCCGAACACGGGGTTGTCCGGGTCCGCCACCCAGTGGATGAGGTCGTCGCTGTACAGCGCGTAGCCCCGGTCCCCGGCCGGCCCGTGCGGGGGGTGCGGCGTGAAGCCGGCGTACATCAGCAGATAGCGATAGCGCTCACCCTCCAGCGCGACCACGTCGAACTCGTGCGCGGCGTCGCCGTGATTGAACACGGGGTTCCCGGGATGGTCGACGAACGGCCCCAGCGGATGGTCGGCCATCGTGAGGCAGAACCCGTTCCACTTCGGGAACATCTGTGAGGAGTACAGCAACGCCACCCTGCCCTCGTCGGTGACGATCGCGCCGTTCGGGTAGAGGTTGTCGTAGGGCACGTTCGAGCTCGTCACCACCGGCTCCGGGTGCAGCTCCCAGCGCTCCAGATCGTCGCTCATCGCCACGCCCATCACGCGCTGGAGCCCTCCTTCCTGCTCGCCGGGGCGGGAGCCCATGACGTACAGGTAGTAGCGGCCTTCGTACTCGATGATGCCGCCCGGCAGCACGTGCCCGGCGGTCCAGCTTCCCTCCTCGCCCGTGGGGATGGCCAGCGTCGTCTCCTCGAACCAGGTCAGGCTGGTGAGCCGGCACTCGTCGATTCGGTAATGCTCCTCGTCGCAGTCGATGAACAGGTGCGCCTCGGTCGGCTCGAAGAGCATGTCCCACTGCCCGGTCGGCCCCTTGATGTAGCCGTGCGGTGCATCGTTGATCCAGAAGCGGAAAAAGGCGCCGCGCTTCTGCAGCCGGATCCGCCAGGGCGGATGGTCGGCGTCCGCGTACGTGCGCAGGATCTCCTCGCTTCCCTTCCTGCGGCGCCCCAGGTAGGTGCGCCCGCTGCCGACGTTCAGAAACGCGCAGTTCCTCCGGTCCGCGTCCGAGGAAAACCAGATCCTCACGTCGCTGCCCGACAGAGGCCCGTCGGTCGCGACCGATACCGTCAGCTCCCAGTTGCCCGAAATGAGTCTCCCCATCATCATCCTGTCAAGCTCCTTTGCTACTGAGTCAGGCGAACTCAAGACTCCATGGTACAATGCGAGAACTTCCCGACTCGACTGGACGACGGGGCTTCCGGCAAATGGTCTTTAGCACACTCGACGAGACTGCGGACTTCTACCGCGTCGACGCTTCTCCGAAGCTGGACACAGAGAGACGAGCACTTCTCGGTCAGTACATGACGCCGGCGCCCGTGGCGCGATTCATGGCGAGCCTGTTCTCGAAGACCGAAGGTGACTTGCGGGTACTGGATCCCGGTGCCGGCGTCGGTGCGCTCACCGCCGCGTTCTGCGAGCGACTCTGCGCCGAAGAGCCCCGACCTCGTGCCGTCGAATTCGTATGCTACGAGATCGATCGGGTTCTGTCGGACTATCTCGGCGACACGCTCATGCAGACCGAGGACCGTTGCCGTGCCGGGCGGGTCGCCGCGACCACTCGGTTGGTCAAGGATGACTTCATTCTCGACCATCCGCTCGCCTCACAATGGGATCTGTTCGACAGCATAGTTGGCGAAGACGCAGGCTTCACCCACGCCATACTCAACCCTCCCTACAAGAAGATTTCCGCCGGCTCCGAGCATAGAACCGCCTTGCGGGCAGCCGGGGTCGAGACCTCCAATCTGTACACGGGCTTCATGTTCGTAGCCGCGAGCCGCTTGCGCGATGGCGGGGAGATGGTCGCCATCGTACCTCGGTCCTTCTGCAACGGCCCTTACTTCAAGGACTTCCGCAAGCGCTTCTTTGCGATGATGAGCCTTCTCCACATACATGTTTTTGAGAGACGAAATCATGCATTCAGGGATGATGACGTACTTCAGGAGAACATAGTCGTCCACGCCGTAAAAAACAGACGGCCCAACGACATCACGATCACTACGAGCAGCGGAGCGGCATTCGAGGTCGACGCGGGTGGCTCTTGCGTCGCCGAGGACATGACGTGCCGGACGGTTACCCACGATTCAGTGATGCGGCCCGACGATCCCGGCCTGTTCATCCATATCGCAACCGACGAGATCGAACAGGGCATCGTCGATCGCATGAACCACTTTCGAGCGACCCTCGCCGAAGTAGGAATAGAGGTGTCGACGGGTCCGGTCGTCGACTTCCGGCTGAAGGACGACCTGCTCGATCAGCCGCGTGAAGACGCTTGTCCTTTGCTGTATCCCGCTCACTTCAAGGGCGGTGCTCTCACGTGGCCGACGACGAAGCGCAAACCGAACGCCATTCGCCTGGGTGTCCGGGTAGCCCAGGGCGGTTACCCGCCCCAGGCCCCCACAGACCCGTGCGAGCGCGATTGACGCACACGGTTCCTCAAGCCGCAGTGTTCGCTACGCGGTAGATGGAATGGACGACGCGCGCGGCCGGCAGCGGGTACCGCGCCAGCAACCGGGCAAATCTCACCCAATTGAGGGGCCGGCCGCCGCGGCGATTCAGCCACTTCATCCATGTGCGTTTCACCGTTTCGTGAAAGCAGCTCATCGAGCGCAGGTTTCCAGTGAGCCCGTAATACGAGTAGTGGCCCAACAGCTTGCGCCGCAGCGCCTGCTGCTGTTCCCACAGCGGTGCATGCCGGTGACGCTTGCACCAAGTGGACACTGCCTGTAGCGCACGGGTGAGCCGGTCGGATGCGGTCTTCCGATTCACGATCCACTTCCCTGTGCGCGAGCGTCCCCAGTAGTGCGTGAATCCCAGAAATGGAAAACTCGCCCCATGGTGCGCCGCCTCGTTCTCGCCCGGTGGCAAGAACCGGAACATCCGCGTCTTCTCCGGGTGCACGGCCAGCCCGTACTTCGCGAACCGTTTGGGCAGTACCCGTAGCACTCGCTCGGCGTCCTGCCGGTCACTGAATGCCAATACCGCATCGTCCGCGAAGCGTACCAGGAAGGCCCGGCCCCGCAGACGCGGCTGGACTACCGCCGTAAACCAACGGTCGAGTACCTCGTGCAGGTACACATTACTCATCAGCGGCGAGAGCACCCCGCCCTGGGGAACTCCCTGCTCACTATAGGATACCGAGCCGTTCTCCATCACGCCGGCGTTCAGCCACTTGCCAATCAACCGGGTGATCACTCCATCGCGTATCCGCTGCGCGAGAATCTCTCGCAGAGTGGTGTGTGAGAGGGTGTCAAAGTACTTGCGTATATCCAAGTCTATCACCCAGCCGCCCCTCTGCCGCATCGTTTGGTCCCAGAGTGCTTGCAGCGCCGTGTGCGGCGATCGCCTGGGGCGAAAGCCGTGCGAACAGTCCTTGAAGTCCTGCTCGTACAGAGGCTCCATCAGCATCTGCACTGCCCGCTGGAGCACCTTGTCCTCGAACGTTGGGATGCCGATCGGACGGGGCTCCGCGCCCTTCCCTTTCGGTATCTGCGCGCGCCTTACCGGCGGCGCACGGTAGCTCCCCGACTTCGCCCGTTCCAGCAGTGATTCCAAATTCTGTTCCAGGTTTTCCTCGTACTGCTCGGCGGTCTGTTCATCGACGCCAACTGCACCGTCCTTCCGGGTTCGCCGGTAAGCCTCGTGCAGCCATTCCAGATCCATGTGATATGCCAGCGACGTGAATGCCACCTCGGGGTGTATTCTCGCGTTCTTCGCTATCCGCTGCTGTTTCGTTAACACGTTCCCGGATTTCATCGCATCCTCCGTGTTTCCCCGCATCGGTTCTGCGACTCGACGCCCTCCTTTCCTCCACGGGGTCCGGCGCGGCCACCGTTCCCCCGCTTCCTCGGTACTATGGGGGCGCTAAGACTGCTCGTTGCCCTTCTCGCCGCGCTTCGTTGCCTTCGCTTGGCGATACCATGCCAGCCCCGCTGTTTCGCTCCGGTGCGATCGCGGGTGCTCTCCCGCACCGGCCCGGACTTTGCTGTGCCGGTGTCCCTCCGGCTCTCCTGTCATGGAGCCAACGAGCTCTCCCAGGTTCCTGGGCCACCCGTTCCGCATCTGCCCTGCTCTCCGACCCCGGCCGGGCCGTCGTGCCAAGCCTGTTTGGCACTCCGGTGCTGCCCCCGCTGACCTAACGACGAAGGCCCCAGCGATCATGTTTCTTTCGAGGTTCAATCACACGGCTTCTGCGGTCGCTGTCTACGCTTCGCCCGCGGGGTCGCCCCCGCCCAGGCGCAAGACTCGCTTCCGGCTGCCGGCTACGCTCTACCGGGTGGGATTGGCTACCCACAGGGCGGCTACGAGAGGTTTCTTACGTTCTCACATCTTCCCTCCTCTCCCAGGCTTGGCCTGGCGCGATAGGTCTCAGACTGAGCGATTCGACGGGGTCTGAGGTAGCCTGAGCGGCAGGCGCGGGGCGGGCGGTGACAAAGTGTCACGGAGCGCGGCGCTGGCGGCGGAGGTGATTACGGGGGAGGAAGGGCAGCGCTCCTCTGGGGTAGGGTTGACGGTAACCCTCCCGCAACCCCTGAACCGCCAGAGGAGCGAGCCCGATGACCGTCACACTATCGCATAACTGCCAGCGCCCCGCCACGGCCAAGGATCGTGGATCGATCGATCAGATCATCTACGAATTGAGCAACGACCTGCGCGTGCTCGGCGAGCAGACGCGGCCGGAGCAGGACTTCGAGAGCTTCGAGCGCGCCGTGCATGAGCGCTTTGTGGCCGCCGAGCGAGCGGTGCTGGCCGGCGAGCTGCAGCGACTGGACGTGGACGTGCCTGAGGTCACGATTGGCGGGCGCTGCCTCCGGCGCGTGCTGCGGAGCACCGAGACGTACCTGAGCGGAGTCGGGCCGATCACGGTGCAGCGTACGTTGTACCGCACCGGCAGCGAGCCGGCGGTCGTTGCCTTGGAGCTGCGGGCGGGGATCGTCGCCGGGCACTGGACGCCGCTGGCGGCGCGTCAGGCGAGCCTGCTGGTCGCGCACATGACGCCGCAGGAGAGCGTCGACACGCTGCGTGAGTTGGGCAACATGAGTCCGTCCAGGAGCAGCCTGGACCGGCTGCCGAAGCACCTGAGCAGCCGCTGGGAGCAGGAGCGCGAAGGGTTCGAGGAGGCGCTGCGTGCAGCCACGCAGGAGGTGCCTGCCGGGGCGGCCACGCTGGCGGTGTCGCTGGACGGGGTGATGGCGCCGATGAAGGATGGAGATCGGCAGGCCAAGCGAGCGGCAGCGCAGGAGGCGGGCCGAGCGACCAAGGGGCCGGCCGGGTTCCGGGAGGTCGGGTGCGGTACGGTGTCGTGCTACGACGGCGACGGCGAGCGGCTGGGCACGTTGCGGATGGGGCGGATGCCGGAGGCGAACAAGGCGAGGTTGAAGCAGATGCTGAGCGCGGAGGTAGAGGCGGTGTTGGCACAGCGGCCGGATCTGGAGGTGGTCAAGCTGGCCGACGGCGCGCGCGACAACTGGAGCTATCTGGACGAACTGGCGCCACAGGCAGCCAGCAGCGTGACGCTGGTGGACTTCTTCCATGCCGCCGAGCAACTGCGAGCAGCCGTCGATGCCGCGTACGGCGAGAACGACCCGTGGGGACGATCCCAGTACGAGAAGCATCTGCATGTGTTGCGCCACGATCATGACGGCGTGGAGAAGGTCATCCGGTCGCTGCGGTATCTGCGCGACAGGTACCCGCGGCGCAAGCGGATCGGCCAGGTGCTTGGCTACTTTCGGCGCAACCGCAAGCGGATGGACTACGCGAGGGCGGCTGAGCGCGGACTGCCGATCGGCTCCGGGGTGGTGGAAGCGGCGTGTAAGACGCTGGTCACCGAGCGCATGAAGCGATCCGGGATGCGCTGGCGGGAGGCCGGCGGGCAAGCGATCCTGACGCTTCGAGGATGGGCACAAAGCGACCGCTTCGCGGCAGCGTGGTCGCTACTGTCGGCAACCTATCGAGCCGAAATCTTGCTCCCCGATCAGATCGAGTCCGTCCATGGTCATGCCGCCTGACTCCTCAGTTCCAGACCTACACCCATTCGCCTGTCCGACAACAGTCGGAAATGGCTCTGGAAAAACAAGGGCACTTACGTGGTCACACGAAGGTTCACGTCCAAGGAGGAGCGGCGCCGGATCGTCGCTTCGATCTACGCGACCGAGCTGCCGGGCGAGCTTGTCGGCTTCGAGAACCATCTCAACGTCTACCATGCGGGCCGGACGGGAATGTCGAGCAGCCTAGCGGCAGGCCTCAGCCTCTATCTGAATTGCAGCCTCGTGGACCGGTTCTTCCGACAATTCAATGGCCACACCCAGGTAAATGCTGCCGATCTGCGCTCCCTGCGCTATCCGAACCGCGTCGTGCTGGAACGCCTTGGGGAAGCCCATCACGGGCGGACACTTACGCAGCGTGACATCGACACGATCATAGAGAAGGAGATCGCTCACATGGCGGAGCAGGACAACCCCCTCGACGCCCGGCTCAAGATCGACGAGGCGCTGACGATCCTGCAGGACCTCGGGATGCCGCGTGGTCATCAGAACGATCGTTCGGCGCTGACCTTGCTCGCCCTGTGCGGTCTTCAACCGTCGGGCGTGTGGAGCCAACTGCAACGCCCGATGCTCGGGATCACGCCGATCATGGACTTCTCGCGGGAGCACTACGGCCGAGAGTACGCGCCGAATACCCGCGAGACGTTCCGTCGCCAGACGATGCACCAGTTCGTGGAGGCTGGAATCGCGTCTACAATCCCGACGATCCTGCACGGCCCGTCAACAGCCCGAGTGCCTGCTATCAGGTGAGCGAAGAAGCCATCGAGGTGATCCGCACATTCGGCACCGAGGAGTGGCCTGTGGCGCTCGCAGGCTGGCTGACGGCACGAGAGAGCTTGGTGGCGAAATGGGCGCAAGATCGTCAGATGAGGATGATCCCGGTCACCGTGGCCCCAGGGACGGACATCAGGCTCACACCGGGGGCTCACAGCGAGCTTATGAAGAACATCATTGAGGAGTTCGCGCCGCGCTTTGCACCTGGCGCCGAGGTCATCTACGTGGGCGATACGGGTGACAAGGCTGCATACTTCCGGCACGAGCGTCTCGCAGCCCTGGGCGTAACGGTCGATCGCCACGGCAAGATGCCGGATGTCGTGTTGTATTTTGGCGAGAAGAACTGGCTTCTTCTGGTGGAGTCAGTGACGAGCCACGGGCCGGTTGACCCGAAACGCCACCATGAGTTGGCCGCGCTGTTCATCGGAGCCGAACCCGGTCTGATCTACGTGACGGCTTTTCCTGACCGGGCTTTGATGGCCCGCTATCTCAGGGACATTTCCTGGGAGACGGAGGTGTGGTGCTCGGATGCCCCAAGCCATCTCATTCACTTCGACGGAAAACGGTTCCTCGGACCCCACTGAGCTGATCTTGCCCTATGTGCTCCATATCTACAGCGCAGTTGCGGAGGGAAGACCATCGATGAATCCTGATCGCTTCGTCGATGAGCTACGCAGGTTGCACTTCGAAAACACCTTCAACCCGTACTCGGACAGATGTGTAGATCACGACCTGCATGATGCACCCAAGCTTCGCTCTCAGACGCTGCTGAGAGCGATCGAGGCTGCGGCGGCGTCCGACGTGGACGCGATATGGGTTGGACGCGACCTTGGCTATCGCGGCGGCCGTCGCACCGGACTGGCCTTCACGGACGACGTTCGCATCCATGACTACGCGAAGCGCTGGCGAATGACCATTCGTCAGCCTACCACAGACACATGCGCCGAGAGTACTGCTAAGATGGTGTGGAGCGTCCTGCGTCGCATTGCAGTGCCCGTCTTCCTGTGGAACGTGTTCCCACTACACCCTCATGAACCAGGAAATCCGTTCAGCAATCGAAAGCACAACAAAGTGGAGCGAAAAGAGGGCGAACGGCTCCTTGCCCACTTGATCGACATCCTCGAACCGCGCCGGCTGATCGCCATCGGCAAGGACGCGGGGAAAGTGGTCTCCACCATGTGCGTGGAGTCGGTCGTCGTACGCCACCCCAGCCATGGAGGGCAGTCGTGCTTCCGTGCGCAGGTGTACGAATCATACGACTGAGCGTGGGCGCGGTAATCGATGGCCTTGTTTGCGCGCTAATCGGTGGAGTTCCGGGTACCGTTCCCGGACGACGTAGAGGGGACGGGAACGGAAGCGTCAGGCTGGTCGGCGAGTCGGTAGCCGGCAGCGGACTTGACGAGAACGCCTTGGCGGCATAGCGCCGCAAGGCGGCGGTAGAGCGTGGCGTTGCGGACGCGGCAGCGGGAGCGCAGGGCGGCGACCGACAGCGAACCGGAGCAGGCGTCGGCGAGGGCGGTGACGATGCGTTCATCGAGCGGCGGCGAGGCACCCGTGAGCGGTGGCGGCCGATCACTGACGGCCAGCGCGACCGCATCATCGTCGGCACGCAGGACGAGCGGGATCGGCGCCGGCGGTGGCGCGGCACGGTGCTCGACGGTGAGGGTGAGCGAATCGTCGCGGCGGCGCAGATACAGGTTGCAGTCGCCCCAGGCGTGAAACTCCGAGGAGCCGCGCAGCGCTTGGCCGTCGCGCAGCCGATGGGCGGCCTTTCTGGCGTGATGCACGACCACGACGGCGAGCTGATAGCGGCGCTGCAGTTCGCGCAGATAGGCGAGCAACGGGGCGATTTCGCCGCTGGAGTTCTCGTCGACGCGGTGCAGGCGCACGAACGGGTCGAGGATGAGCAGCCGCGGCGTGAGCGCCGCCACGGTGTGCGTGAGGCTGTTCCGATCGGCACTCAGGTCCAACCGCAGCGTGGGGGCGGTGATGACCTGGATGTCCAGATCGCGCAGCGCCACGCCGGCGGTGGCGCAGATGCCGTCGAGGCGTTGCCGCACGACCGCCGGAGCGTCCTCGGCGGCGTACACCAACACCCGACCGGGGCGCGAGACGGCGAAGCGGCGCAGGCACGGTGTGCCGGCCGCCACGGCGACGGCAAGTTCGAGCGCCATGAATGACTTGCAGGTTTTCGGCTCGCCGCCGAGGATACCGACTGCCTGCTCGGCCCACAGATCGGTGACCAGCCAGCGCTGCTGGGCGGGGCGGGAGGCCAGGCGGTGGGCCGGCTCGACGGGCAGCAGGCTCACGACCACCGTCCGGCGCCGCCGGGGGCGGCGGGAGTGGGCGTGGAGAAGGTCTCCAGGAACAGCTTCTCATCGAGGCGCTCCAGTTCGCGGTGCGCGGCCACAGCCAGCAACTCGCCGGCCATGTTCATCAGGATGCGGTAGTTGCCGGCGGCGTGGTCGCACAGGGTCGCGCACAGTTCGGGGCTCATCAGATGCGCGCCGCCGCCGGCGCGTTCGAGCGCGTGGCGCAGGCATTCGTGCAGTTCCTCGGAGCTGGCGCGCGGCATGCTCATGCGCACCCGGATACGGCTTTCCAGCGGCAACAGCTCCTCGGCGTCCAGGCGCCGCAGCAGCCGCTGGTCACCGGCGAGGATGACGGTAAGCAGCAGATGGGAGTCCAGCCGCGCGGAGCACAACAGGCGCAGTTCGCTCAACACCGCCGGCGCCGTCTCCTGGGCTTCGTCGACGACCAGGACGGGGCGCACCAAGGCCGAGTCGATGTGGGTCTGCCAGCGGTGGCGCAGGACCTTGGCGCCGGCCCACCGATTGTGCGGGTGCAACTCGACGCCGAACAGGTCGCCCATCTCCCGGTAGAAATCGTGCAGCCCGGCCTGCGGCCGAGACAGCACCCCGACCGTGAGGTCCCGCTGGGATTGTAGCCGTTGGGTCAGGATGCGCAGCGCGGCCGACTTGCCGCTGCCGGGATGGCCGCTGACCAGCGCAAAGCCGCCTTCCCCGGACAGTTGCTCCACGCGCCAGCAGAACGAATCGACCGCAGCGCTGTGGTACAGGGCCTCCACCGGCACGTCGGGGGCGAATGGGTTCCACTTCAGACCGTACAGCGACAGCAGGGTTCGGTTCATCGGGTGTCTCCTTCGTCTTTGGGCAGGTAGGCTGGCGGCAGGCCGCTGGCGGCCCGCTCGGCGATCAGCTTGCTCAGCAGCGGCGCCATGCCCCCAGCCGCAGCCGTGGCCGGCAGCGCATCGCCGATCGGCTCGAGGGTGCGCCTGAGGCCGCTGGCGTTGCCGGCCTTGTCCTGCGGGTACAGGCGGCACAGCACGGTGCCGGCCTCATCGTCGACCAGATGCACCGTGGTGAGGTCCCACGCCGCGTAGCGCACCGCGATGCGCGGCAGGTGGCGGTAGCGGTTCGGCACCTCGAAGCGCCGCCCTGCGATCGACACCGTCGCGTCGCTGCGCCGCAGGGTGCGGCTTTCGGCGCGCGTGAACGTCAGCCGCAGCGCCGCGCTGTCGGGAGCCGGGCGCAGTACCTGCGGACCGGCCAGCCAGCGCGCCGCCGGCGTCTGGGCGATCTCGGCGTGCCGCTTGCGGTTGTACTCCAGTTCCGCCCACGCCTGCGTGGCCTCGTTGAGCAGCGCCAAGCTCAGGTCCTCGACGCCTTCGAGCATCGCCAACAGCCGCCCCTCGATCTGTGCCCAGAACGCCTCCTGTTTGCCGTTCTGGTAGGGGCTGTACGGCAGGGTCGTCTCGTGCACGATGCCCAACCGGGCCAGCCCCTCGACGATCTCGGCGGCCGTCATCGGCGTGCCGTTGTCACTCATGCCCGCCCGCGGCAGGCCGCGCTTCTGGATCGCCTGCGCCAGCGCGTGGGCGGTGTTCTCGGCGTTCTCCTCCAGGTACCACTGCAGGTGGCAGGCCAACCGGGAGCGGTCGTCGAGCACCCCGAACAGCAGCGGTGTCGCCCACTCGCCCTGCGCGGTCACGACCTTGCGCGAGCCGTGATGGTAGTCCCAGTGCCACAGCCCGCCGACGTACTCGGCCTCGTAGCTGCGCACCTCGCGCGCGGCCAGCCGCGCCTCGGCGCGCTGCGCGCCGGCGGTGCGGCGTGCCCCTCCAGGCCGCCGGCGGCCGCGCAATCCGTGCGCCAGCAGGTAGCGCCGTACGGTCCAGTAGGAGGGAACCGGGCGCAGTTCCGGCTGGCCCCCGGCGACGACCACCAGATTGTCGTAGTGCAGTTGCGCGCTCCAACCCGGATGCTCCCGATACTGGGCCAGCAACGCTTGGCGCAGGGCCGCGTTCAGCGAATCCTGGCGACCGGCGTCCTTGCGCCGCTTGCGCCGCAGCGCCCGCACCGGGTCATCGCCGGCGTTGCGCGCCGCCAGGAACCAGCGCTCGATGGTCGAGACGGCGAACTGCACCGGCTGCCCGCTCACCGGATGCTTCCAGGTACGCTCGGCCAGCCGTTCGAGTTCTGCGCGCAGGTGTCCCCGCGGCGGCGGCGCAGCCAGCAGCGGTCCCACGACCGCGAACCGGAACTGCGCCCAACGCTCGTGGACAGAAGGCTGTGGTGCGGTGCTCATCGGTAATGCTCTCCCGTTCAACTCGGATAGCCATACCGTAGCCACCGCGTTCCCTTACCGCCGACGGCCAACCTCTGCGGATCGCCGATGGGCCGAAAAAAGCTCGCTCTTCTTTCCCTATCCCGGCCGCCCGAGCGGACTCAGGAACCTCAGCAGCGCTTGCAATCGCTCCCGGTGCTTACCCTTGAACCGTTCCAGCAACGAACTCGGCAGCGCCGCCTCGGCCACCGGCTCGGCGAACTCGGCGCGCGCCATCTGCCAGAATCGCGTCTCCACGAACCCGCCGCGCCACCATCGGCACCAACGCTCCACCGTGCGCCGACTGGCTCCGGTCAACTCCCGCAGCTTCCGTACCCGCGTCGGACTCGGCCCATGGCGCAAGGTCGCCACCAGCACCACGATCAGCCCCAGATACACCCGCCGCCCCAGAAACCGCAGCGACGCCGGCGTCACCCGCTTGCGGCACCCGTCCTCGGCGCAACAGAAGCTGAAACGGCGGTCGTACGCGGCCGGCAGCGCGATGCCGCTGCGCGGCTTGCGCCGGTAGGCGGCCACATGCAGCTTGCCGCAGCACACCGGACACCCCTTCCCGTGCACCTCGGCCGCGATCTGCCGGTCCGCCTCCAGCAGCAACTCATGGAATCTTGCGTCCCTGAGCAATCCGTGCCACAAAGGACTCCTCCTCTTTCTGCGTTTCCACAGAGAAGGAGGCCCCTCCGGGAGCGTTTGTGCAAGCTCTCGGAGGGTTTCTTCTTTCTCCCCGCAGCTATCCTGCCCAGAGCTCGCGTACCGTCACATCAAGATCCGTGCCCATACTCACGACCTTGCTTGATGCAGGTCACGTGGAGCCGCGCTGATGGCCGGCTCAAGCGGTCTCGCTTGGCCCTCATCCGACCAGTCCCACGCGGTCGACGCTCTTGATGAACCAGCGCTGCACGAACAGGTAGAGCACCAGCACCGGCAGGATGAACACCAGCATGGCGGTGTTGACGATCGCGGCCACGAAGCCGGGATGAGGCCGGGCGCCGGCGTTGAACGCGACGTACCAGTCCTCGTACTGAAAGCCGAACCCGATCATCACCGTCGACAGCAGGTCCTGGTTCGGCAGGAACAGCTCCGTGAAGGTCAGGTCGCTCCACTGCCAGACGAACGCCAGCAGGAACACGACGAGCAGTCCGGAGGTGGCCGACGGCAGGACGATGCGCACGAACGTGTTGAGGTACCCCGATCCGTCCACGTACGCCGCGTCCTCCAGGTCGCGCGGGATGCCCTTGAACACCTGCCGCATGATGTAGATGAAGATGCCGTTCTTGTAGCCCATGCAGGTCAGCGAGGTGAGCACGAACGGCAGGATGCTGCCGGTCAGGTTCAGGCCTTCCGGAAACAGCCCGAACAAGCTGAAGTAGCGGAAGTTGAAGACCAGCGGGACCATCAGCAACTGCGGGGGAATGACCATGCTGAACACGGCGATCGCGAACAGCACGTTCGTGAGCCGGTTCCGGAAGCGCGCCAGGCCGTAGGCCACGAACGTCGACGAGGCCATCTGCGACACGCACACCAGCAGCGTCAGGCCGAGCGAGCGCAGCGCGTTGTGGAAGTAATCGAGCGATACCACGACGATCCGGTAGTTCAACAGCGACAGCTTCGACGGGATCCACACGCGGTTGACGTCCATGATGTCGGCCTCCGACATGAACGACTGGACGAACTTGTGCAGCACGGGGAAGAGCACGATGAACGACACCCCGGCCAGGAACGCGATCCGGAAGACCCGGAACAGCAGGATCCGCCAGTCGATCCGGTAGGCAGGAATCGTCCACGTCCCCAGCGCGGAGCTCATACGGCCACTCCGCTGTTGCGCGTGCCGCGCGCCACGACCGCTCCCACGGCCGCCAGGATGGCGGCCATGGAGAGGAAAAAGACCCACGCCATCGCGGTCGCGGTGCCGTATCCCGCACCGCTCCGCATGCTCTCGAAGATGTACCTCAGCAGCTCGCTGTCGGCGGCCGTGAACGAGTCCACGATCATGTAGATGACGATCGGGAAGATCAGCGGCGCCGCCAGCGGCAGGGTGATGTAGAAGAACGTCTCCCAGGCGTTGGCGCCCTCGATTCGGGCCACCTCGTACATGGAATCAGGGATCCCCTGCAGCCCGGCCAGGAAGATCAGGATGGGAATGCCCGCCGCCGCGGCGATGGCGGGGAGGCGGGCGGTGGCGTCGACGACGTAGGCGAGCGCGCCGTCGACCGCCGGTGCATCGACCACCCAACCGCTCACCATCTGACGCGTGAAGCGCTCGAAGAGCGATCCGATGCTCAGCTCCTGGGTCAACAGGTAGGACTGCTGCAGGGTCACCAGCACGCCCGACGACAGGATCACCGGGAGAAAGAGCACCGTTCGCATGACCCCGCGTCCCCGGAACGGGCGGTTCAGCAGGGAGGCGCAGATCAAGCTGAACACCAGCACGACCGGCACCTCCGAGGCCAGCTTCACCACGGCCGCCGCCAGGTGCCGCGGAAAGAAGGTGTCCACCCTGAGCACGTGGTGGAAGTTGGCCAGCCCGACCCGATGCAGCAGGTAGCCCTCGTCGGTTATCTCGATCTCGCCAACGCTGAACGAGATGGACTGCGCGACCGGCATGATCAGGAAGAAGACGATGCCGGCCATCAGCGGCAGCGTGAACAGGTAGCCCATGCGCGCCTTCTTCCTGGCCAAGTCGACGCGCCCTACCACGCCACCCGCTCCGTCACGCGCAGGTAGTCCCTCGGGCCGACCGTGATGCCGGCATGGGTATACGGCTCGTCGCGGTAGTTGACCACGACGTCCACGCCGTTCTCGTAGCGGGTCACGCGCACGCCGTCGGCCAGCGTCGCATGCGCGCGGATCGGCACGCCTGCCAGGCCCGACAAGGCGCGGTTGAGGGTGCCGTGCATCGCGATCATCGTGTCCCTCCAGCTTCGGTAGACCGAGGCATGCAGGTCGACGTCGTGGAGGGGCTCGGGCAGCGCCGGCGCGTCGCCGATCAGCGCGAATGCCAGGCTGCTCCCCGACTCGATCGCCCGCAGCAGCGCCGTCCGCTGGTCGGCCTGGTAGTTGATCGGCTCGGACGAGTACGGCACCGAGCCATGCAGGACCATCTGCATGAAGGGGATCGTGCGGGTGACGATGTCGTAGTCCGCTTCCCGGTAGGGGACGTGCATGACCGCTGCCGCGTGCGGGATCAGGTGGGCGTTCGCGCCCTCGATCAGCAGCCTGAAGCCGCCGGCGGCGAGCTGTGACGCGGTCTCGCCCAGCACGTGCAGGGTCTCCTCGGGATTGAAGATCCGCTCCGGATCGGCCCCGCGCCGGTAGTCGCTGAAGCTCAGGAGCCCGAACCGGTCGAGCCCCAGGTAGGGGTGATCCATGCGCCCGTAGCGGCCGGTGAAAGCGGCGGCCAATGACGGGAGCGCGGCCGGCGAGATCAGGTACCCGCCCGCGGGCACGTCCTCCGTGAGGGCCGGGTTGCGGTCGAGCAGCCTGACCGGAGCGCGGTCCAGGCCGCGCGCCGCCTCGCGGCTGGCGGCGAACCCGTCGAACAGGCCCCGCTCGTTGACGGCCAGGAAGTCCACGGCGGGGTAGAAGCCGATCCCGTGCCGCCGGCAGAAGTCGAGCAGGCTCAGGAGCTCCCGCCGGCTGCCCAGCCTGCCGTTCAGCGAGACGCGGCCGGGAAAGCGATGGGCGGTACCGCCCGCCAGCCAGCCGGTGTAGCGGACGATCAACCCGTCCGGGTTGTCCAGCTCGGAGAGGATCCGCCTTGCATCGCGGTAGCCGGTCGCCACCGCCGTCGAACGATACGGGATGCCGGCGACGGTGGCCGTCGTGGGCACGGACGCCGTGACGTCCAGGAACAACGGCTGCCCGGCGCCGTTCGTCCGTGCCGGCAATCCCCGCTCGAGCAGGTGCTCGCGGTAGATGCGCGCCATGGACGAGTAGTCCGCGCTGCCGGCCGGCAGCAGGTGGTAGCGCGCCACCACGTCGCCCGCGTACGACTCGGGGGCGTAGATCGCGTAGGCACCGAACAGGGCGTCGCCGGTTTCCCGCGCCTCGGTCCGCCCTTCGGTGATCGTGTAGTCGGCGAAGACGGTGTGGTACGAGTTGTAGACCCCGGCCTTGAGCACGGAGACCGACGCGATCGCGGCGCCGGACTCGATGATCGCCAGGAAGCCGGTGTCCTCCCGCACCGCGCCGAACACGGGCAGGTGGCCGTGATCGCCGGCGCCCGCCTTCGGCTGGAGGCTGAAGTCCCCGCCGTAGACCGGCACGGTCAGCGACCTGGCGCCGGCCTTGCGCTCGGCAAGGTCGATGATGGCGCCCGACCCGGACGGCACGAACAGGTAGCCGGGATCCTCACGGCGCGCCGCGAAGAAGAACGGCAGCAACTCCAGCGACAGCAACGGATACGACACGGTGGTGAACGTCGGGCCGGCTCGGTAGGGCACGTCCACGGCGTACTCGATCTCCGGGCCGCGCACCCGAGCGACGAAGCCACGCCCGTCGAGCACGATCTCCAGTGGTATGACGAACCGCTCGTGGTTCTCTTCCGGGGCCGTCATCCCGAAGGTGCCGTGGTCGGTCACGATGTCTTCCGGCGTGTAGCCGTTGTCGGCCAGGGCCACGAGCAGCGCCTCCGTCTTGAAGCGCGGATGCTTGAACTTCAGGTGGAACGTCCGCCCCAGGAACGGTTCCATGACCGCGGGCGTCAGCGACCTGATGTCGACGTACTCTTCGCGGTCGGCGACGATCATGTCGATGAGCGCCCTGGCGTAGTCGGTCTTCCGCTTCACCAGGGAGCCTTGCACCTTGAGCAACTCGCCGCGCAGCTCCTGCTGCGCCTCGCCGGACGCGCTCTCGGCCTTGCGGCGGAGGTCGGCGAGCTGGTCGAGCCCGGCCAGGTACGCCTCATCCGCGATGACCAGCGTATGGTCACCGAGCAGCGCCTCGATCCGCTCCGTGAACACCCCGCCGAGCGGCCCCGGCACGCTGATCTCGATCGGGAAGGGCTCGTCCTCGCGAGAGACGAGCGCCGCCGGCACGTAGTAGGTGAGCAGCGTCTCCTTCTCGGCCTCGGTCGCCGTCGCCAGCACGGTCGACGCGAACCGCCCGCCCTCGACGACCTTGGGCATGAGCCCGGACTCCAGCCACTTCCGGCCCAGCCGGAACTGCACCCGGAACCCGCCGTCGATCCGGCGGATCTCGTGCTGGCCGTGCAGCACGCTGTCGGTGTAGCTGTCGTACGCGACCCTGGCGCCGTTGCCCCGCACGTACGACATGCCGAGCAGCGCGCGCAGCCGGTTCCGTTCCTTCCCCGCAGCGATCCGATCGTAGCGGCCGGCGTCCTGCGGGTTCGAATGCCAGATCGCGCCGCTCTCCCTGTCCTCCAGCGCGAAGTTGGCGGTCTCCGGATCGACATGGAGGCGCAGGTAGGCGTTCTCGGCCACCATGGCGAAGAAGTCGCCGACGCGCGCCGACAGCGGCTCGGCGGTCGTCGCCAGGAAGAGGGCCACCACGGCGAGCGCCCGGAGTCCCCTCGCCACACGTGCCTCCGTCATCGCGTGAACAGGTACTCCCGCCAGATCCCGGCCGCGAACCTGACGATGGTGTTGCCGACGCTGAACAGGACCAGGAGCACGAACACGGTCACGCCGATGCCGGCCAGGATCAGCAGGATGATGAGGATGCTGCGGAGCAGCCGGTCGTAGTCGTGCGTCATCATCGTGGACGTCAGCAGCAGGAACCCGCTCCAGACGAACGCGAGCGAGAGCACGCCCTGGTAGAAGCCGGCTTCCTCACGCATCAGCACGTGGCTCAGGGGAATCAGCACGACCATGGCCAGGAGCACGGGCACCGTGGAGAAGACCGTGGCAACGTACACTTGGCCCAGGCTGCCCTTGCCCTGAAGGATCGTCGTCAGCGCCCAGCTCACCACGCACCAGAGGGCCAGCGGCACCAGGATCGTGGGGATGACCCGGACCAGTTCGAATCGGGCAGGGTCGAACCCGCCGGTCGTGGTGTTGAACACGAACCCCGTGCCCTGGCGGAACAGCACATACACGAAGCAGAGGACGGCCAGGATCGCGGTGGCGCCCGGGACGGCTGCCGCCTGATCCCTCTTCAGCTCACGAAAGCCACTGATCGGGTGGATGGAGGTGTGCAGGGAGAAGCGGAGGGCGCGGACCAGGTCGCCGCCGCTCACACCCGCCAGCGGCAGCGCCGACGTCATGGCGGCCGTCCCGCCGAGCCGAGCCAGCAGTGCCCGGCACCGCTCGCCGATGCCGAGCTTGACCAAGACCGCCAGCAGCGCTGCGAGGATCACGGCGGACAGGACCACCGGCAGGAAGATGCGCCTGACCACGTCGCTCCGCAGCTCCGTGAACGCCTGCGAGTACCCCTCCCGGTCGTTCCCGCGGCGAAAGGAGCGGAGCGCGGCCCGGTAGTCGCCCGCGGCGAGTCGGGAGCGCCCGATCGCGGCATAGGCCACCTCGAACTGGCTGTCGTAGGCCAGCACCTTCTCCCACAGCCGCACCGCCTCGCCATGGAAGCCGTTGGCCTCCAGCGCCAGGGCGGAGAACACGTACCGTCCGTGCGCCGTGGGCTTCATCACGACAAGGCTCCCGGTGCCGGCGTCCAGGACGGCCAGGTCGTCGCCGCGCGCATCGATGCTCACTGGCGTCCGGAACTGGCCGACCCGGTTGCCCAACCCGCCCGTGACGGCCAGCAGTGAGCCCGTGCCGTCGTAGGTGAAGATCCTTCCCCGCCGCTGGTCCAGCGCGCTGAACACCCCCCACGGCTGCCCGGTGACGTCGACCAGCACCGAGGGACCCTCGTCGAAGGGATAGAGCAGATCGCCGCGCGGCGGCGTGCGGTCGCCCGCTGCGATGGGCACCTCGAACCCGGAATTGCTCAGCTTCCTGATCGGCTCGCCGCTGTATTCCTCGCCCGCCGCGACCGTGGTGAGGAGGTAGCCGTCCCAGGTGAAGTCGATGGTGCGGTAGTCGATGGGAAGGGACAGCGTCATACGGGTGCGCTGCTCGGGGCTGAAGATGCGAGCCCAGAGGAGGTCCACGGGGCTCACCACCACGCGGGGCGCGCCGACGAAGCCCTCGAACCGCCCCTGCCCGTCGAGCTGCATGAACCCCTCGAAGAGGTTCCTGACGATCACGTAGACCGTGCCCGGGGCGTTCACGCCCACCTTCACGGGCCGGTACTCGTAATCGGCGGACATGATCCGGAAGGAGGCGCTCGCGGGCTCGCCCAGGATCCTGACGAGGCCGCCGGCGGAATCGAGCACCACGATCCGCCGGTTGTCGGTGTCGGCGACGTAGATCGTCCCGTCTCCGGAGACGAAGACCCCCTGCGGGTGGTTAAGCGTCTCGGTGCGCGTGCCGTCCGTGAACTCTTCCTGGACCCGTACCAGCCGGTACTCGGCATCGAGCCAGACGAGGCGGCTGTTCCCGGAATCCAGCACGAGCGCCCCGTCGCCGGTAAGGGCGAAGTCGCGGGGATCGTCGACCGCGACCTCCAGGTCGCTGAAGTGCACGACCCGGTCCACGCGGTAGAGGGACGGCGTGCGAACCACGCGGTCGCGGCTGTCGTAGCGGTACGCGGTGTCGGCCCACGCGCCCGGAACGGAAAGCACGAGCAGCGCGAGCGCCGGGAGGCGCCTGCGAAGGTGGGGATACCCGGCGCCTATCACGTCAGGATCCGGCGCCTCGGGGGATCACCCACCCCAAGTACGCGGTGTGTGACCCCGCATGCGCATGCCCTCACTCCGCGAGTGATTCCGCCGTTCGACCGCCGCGGTCCACGCCCCGGAGCCGCAGTTCCATTGTCGTTATGGGGTCTGGAGGATCTGCCGCGCGGCGCGGCAGATCCTCCAGACGGCTACTCCCAGAGGTCGTCGACGAGCGCCTGCATGGCGGGCGTGATCTCGGCCAGGGCCGTCGATGCCGACACCTCGCCGGCGATCGCCTTGCCCAGCGTCTCAAGCAGCAACTCGTACCCTTCCCTGCCGATCATCTCGGCGCCCGGGATGAGGACCTGGTTCGCCTCGGCGTCGCGGAGGAACTGCGAGCTCCGCTCGTCCCCCGCGCGCCTTTCGTCCCAGTTGGCGTAGTAGCTCGCTTCCATCTCCTCGATGTCGGTGTACGGGGCCATCACCTTGTAGAGGGCGGAGAACACCTCGATGACCGCCGCCGGATCGAGCTCGGAGTTGCGGGGAATCAGGAAGGTCTCGCCGATCACCCGCTGATAGACGTGGCCGTCGCCCTGCGGCCCCATGGGCAGCGGGACCAGCCCGACCGGCTCTGACATCTTCTCGGGATTGACGAAGTGCTCCATCCAGCCGGAGTCGATGATCCCCATGGCGACGTTGTTCTCGAAGAAGAGCTGCACCTGGTCGTAGCTGGCGCCGCGCACCGCGCCCGCGGCGTTCAGCTCCGCCAGCAGGTCGACCGCCTCCACGGCGCGCGAGTCGTTGAGCGCGAACACCTTGCTGCCGTCCTGATCCTCGACCACGGACGCACCGTTCGCCATCGCGAACCAGATCGCCTGCCGCTGGAGGATGTGCGGCTCGGCATGTCCCCATTGGCCGAACGTCAGCCCCCACTGATCGATCTCCCCGTCACCGTCGGCATCCCTGGTGGCCTGAAGGGCGATCTCCTTGAACGCGTCGAAGTCCCACTCGCCTGCGTCCA
Source organism: Spirochaetia bacterium (assembly GCA_965208175.1). Lineage (GTDB taxonomy): Bacteria > Spirochaetota > Spirochaetia > SZUA-6 > Bin103 > CATQHW01. The sequence goes on from CBDBOG010000004.1 coordinate 2,826,866, forward strand.
TCAGGTCGTAGGGAGACGGCAGGCCCTCGCGCTCCAGCAGCGTCTTGTTGAACACGACGCCCAGGAAGATGGACTCGTGATTCATGTTGACCCCGTAGGTCATGCCGTCGTAGCTGCCCATCACCTCCGCGTAGTTGCGGGCGAAGCCGGGAATCCGGTCGAGGTAGTCGGCCGGCAGCACGTCGTCGACCGGCAGGATCACGTCGGCACGGGCGAGTTGGATCGTCTCGGCGATGCCGGCGTTGCGGAAGATGTCGACGATCGGATCGCCGTTCAGCACGCTCGCCGTGAGGTCGTCCGCGAAGGTCGCGAAGTTCCTCTCCGAGAACTCGATCTTGACGTTGAACTCCGCCTCGACCCACTCGCGCCACTCCTGCTGGGAACCGCCGTCGACGTAGTCCTGGTAGGTCCAGCCCCAGTGGTTCTGCAGCCGCAGCGTCGCGCCGTGCAGATCCATCCCGTCCGCGCCGGCCACCACCGGCAGTGCCAGCACCGCGAGGGCAGCGAGCACCCCCGCGACCATCCTGTTCTTCATGACAACCTCCTGTTCGGGAAGATTCGCGATTATGGCCGGCCGCCAACTCCCTGCCAACAAGCGCCGGCGGCGGAGGACGCGCTGGCGATGGACGGGGAGGCGGCCGGCGCCCCCGGTCTGCTGTACGATAGCCACATGGAGCAGGAGGTGGTGAGTCTCGAACCGCATCGCGCTGTGATCGGCGGGCTCTGCAAGCGCCACGGAGTCGTGCGGCTGGAGGTTTTCGGCTCGGCACTCCGCTCGGCGCATCACGCACGCACCAGCGACATCGATTTCCTCGTCGAACTGGGCCCGATGGAGCCATACGAGCGTGTGGATGCCTACTTCGGGCTGCTGGAAGACCTTCGCAAACATCTTGGGACCCGGATCCACCTGGTCATGGTGGGTGCCGTAAGGAATCGATTCATCGCGCAAGACATCGAGCGAACCAAGCGGCTGGTATATGCCGCGTGATGCACGAGCTCACCTCTCCGACATAGTCGACGCATGCTCGGCGATCCAGGAAGCGGTGAGACAGCAGAATCTGCAGTCCTATCGTACGAATCGACTGATTCGCTCATCCGTCGAGCGGGAGTTCATCATCATCGGCGAAGCGCTGAACGCTCTGTCGCATGTGTCCTCGGACGTGTTCAATGCCATTACGCACTCGCGTCGCATCGTGGACTTTCGCAACCAGCTCACGCACGCTTACGCGACGGTCGACGATGCTATCGTGTGGGCGATTGCCGAAACCGACGTATCGGTCCTGTTGCGGGAATGCACACAACTTCTGACCCGTAAGGCGGACAGCGTTTGACCGGCTCGGCTACCCAACCTCCAGCCCTCACCAGCGGATCGTGTAGGGCGCGACGTAGCGGGTCACGCGCAGCATCTCGGCGCGGTCGGCACGGTAGTGGTCGCGCAGGTAGATCGGGTACGGCTCCTGCTCCGCGCGGCTCAGGTGCTTCCTGCCGTCGCGCGGCGCGATGTCTACCAGGGTGTTGCCCTTGAAGTGGCACCGGTAGCGCGTGGCCGGCAGCTCGGGGCCGTCCGCTCCGTCTGAGTACACGCCGTCGGGCACCGTGTACTCGACCGTCTCCTCCATCATCGGGAACTCGACGGTCAGCTCGTCCCCTTCGCGCACGCTCTCGAACACCAGGTAGTTGGCAATGCGGCCCGGCGCCGCGCGCCGGCCGCCGACCCGGCTCGCGACCGCGTCGCGGTCGACCCAGCCGGGCAGGCGCACGGCGACCGTGCGCGCCTGCTTGTTACGGATCACCACCCGGCCCTCGTACGGCAGGTGGCTGTCCACGTCCAGCCACGGCGAGGCGCGGTTCAGCAGCAGATTCACCTGCGCGGCGCCGTCCGTGCCGCTCACGATCCCGTCCCAGGCGCGGTACAGCCCCTGCGCGCCGTTGCCGCGGCAGCAACGCGCCGGGTAGCCGTTGTTGAGCGAGGTCACTCGGCCCGGTCCGCAGAACCCGCCCAGCCAGTTGCGCGACGTCGGGTAGCAGGTGCTGCGCGCCCGCTCGATCCGCTCCGGGTCGGCGAACTGCTGCTCGACCAGGTGGTTGCGGACGTATCCGTCCACGTCGTCCCAATAGTCGCCCAGTCCCGCCTGGGAGAGGCGCACCGCCAGCCCGACCTGGCCGGCGATTCCGCACGACTCGCAGGTGCGCTCGTTCCGCTGCAAGGGATGCGGGCCCGTCCAGCCGGGATTCCAGCCGATGCGGGCCAGGCCGTAGTTGCGCGAGTGCTCGTAGCCTGCGCGAACGAACTCCTTGAGGCGCCAGTCGCCGGTCACCGTCGCGAGCCACAACAGCGCGCGCAGCGTGATCATCCGTTCGTGGAAATGGCCCTGCCAGTGCCCGCGCTCCGCGCCGGCGACGTCCGGCGACTCCCCCGCGTGCCAGAAGCGCGGCTGCAGGACGAAGCGGCCGATCCTGCGCGCCAGGTCCAGCGCCTGGCGATCGCCGCTGGTGGCGTGCCAGAGGCTCAGGGCGCCGATCTGGTTGCTGTTGTAGAACAGCGCCGCCCCCTCGAACCCCTCGCCGGCGGAGTCCGGCTCCTCCGCATTGCGGTAGCCGGACTCCTTGAGATAGCTGAAGTCGAACGCGACGCCGCCGTCCGGGTAGTAGGCATAGTCGTCCTTGAGCACCGCGATCTTGCGCAGGCCATCGGCCATGCGCTGCACTCGCTTCAGCCACGCCGGGTCGCCGTCCCGCTGGTGCCAGAACAGCATGGCCTGCATCATCCGCGCGTTGCCGTACGCGCTGGTGTGCGCCTCGTCCGTCTCCGCGTACTCCCTGCCGTCGGCCGCTCCGCCGCGCCGCGCCGGGGTGTTGGGCGGCGTGTAGAGCAGCCCGTCCTCATCGATGAGGGAGACGAGCGACGTCATCATCGCCTGCTCCACGTCCAGGTCGGCGTCGTCCCCGCTCATCGCGCGCACCATCGGCAGCGCCTCCGCGAACTTCGCGGCCAGGTAGAGGCTGCCCGCGTCGTCGCCGACGCCGTAGTCGGCCTCCGGGCTCAGGTGCCGGGTCAACGCCGGGACCGCCAGCCGGGCGCGGTCCGCCAGGTCCAGCGTGTCGGGCACCTCCGCCGCGTAGCGGCTACCGGCGACGCTGATGTCCCTGATACTCGCCATCATCACCCCTGTCGTACGCAGCGACCGTATACAGAGTGCGGCCGGGCCGCATAGGCTGCCGGTCGCCGACAGGAGCATGCCATGGACGACCGGACCGCCGACCGAGCGCGCGAGCTTCCTCGCCTGATCTACAACTCCGATGGCGACTCGACGACTTTTATCACCTTTCCGCCGCCGATAACGCCGGAGCAGGCGTGCCGGGACGTCGAGGAGGTCGCGGACACCGCGGTGGAGGTGTTCACCAACTCGATGGGCCGCGGGGACGAGACCTTCTCCCATCGCACCGCGTTCGGCAACGTCTACGGCGCCGACGTGACCGAGTGGCCTGAAGGTGAGGGGCTGGAGTGGGTCAAGTGGATGGCCGACAGCACCAAAGCGCTGCTCGACCAGGGCGTCGACATCATCGAGCTGCTGGCCACGCGGGCGCACGAGCGCGGCATGCAGTTCTGGCCCGCGCTGCGCATGAACGACATTCACGAGGACGACACCGAGCGCTTCGGCGCGTTCCGAAGCATCTTCAAGAAGGAGCATCGCGAGCTCCTGATCGGCTCGCCCTACCCGACCGTGGCCGGCTACGGGTATGACCAGGACGACTTCACCTGGGCGTTCGACTATGCGCTCCCGGAGGTGCGCGAGCGCAAGCTCGGCCTGATCCTGGAGACCTGCGAGCGCTACCACATCGACGGCTTCGAGATGGATTTCCAGCGCGGGCGCTGGTTCTTCAAGGAGGGGCAGGAAGGCGCCGGCATGCCGCTGATGACCGACTTCATGCGCAAGGTCAGGGCCGGCACCGCGGAGATCGCACGCCGCAAGGACCGGCCGTTCACGCTCATGCTGCGGGTGCCTGCGACCCGTGAGGGCTGCCGCCGCATCGGCCTGGACGTCCCCACCTGGATACGGGAGGAACTTGCCGACCTGATCATCCCCATGAACGGCGGTTACCTGGAGATGGGGGCCGAGATCGCGGCATTCACGGAGATCGCCGCCGGCACCTCGTGCCGGATCGGCGGCGGCCTGGAGCGGTCGGCCAAGGGATACGGTTACGCTGGCAACGACATGCTGTACGCCGCGGCATCGAGCTTCTGGCACCAGGGGGCAAGCTCCATCTACCTGTTCAACTACGACTGTCATCGAATGGCGCGCGGCGAGGCGCCGTATACGCCGGACGAGGTCCAGCTCCTGCGCGAGATCCAGGACCCGCGTCTGATCGAGCGCAGGAACAAGCGCTACACCGTGAACGTGGACATGCTGCTCAGGACCCCCGAGCAGGGCGGCGAGCTGCAGCTTCCCTGCGAGCTGGATGCCGCGGGGCAGAGCCGGTCGTTCACCCTGCACGTGGGCGACGACGTGGAGGCGGCCCGGCGCGACCGGGCGCTGGCCGACACGTGGCTTCGGGTCACCTGCGCGGGGAGCGTCCCGGAGGGAGCGGCCTCGGTGTCGTTGAACGGCCGGGGGCTCGACGGCGGCCATCGCCTGGAGCTGCCCTCCACCACGACCCTGACCTGGCGCGACATTCCGGTCGCGCAGGGAGAGAATCGGATCGAGGTGGCCCTCGACCGGCTGGACGGTCAGGACTGCCTGCGTATCGAAGGTATCGAGCTGGTGATCATTTACCGCTGAGGGCGCACCACGCTGACCGTGCCGTCGGCGTCGACGGTCAGCGCCGGAACCAGATCGGTCCGCCCGGATGTGGGCCCGTACATGACCGCCCGCTGCTCCGGGGTCATCCCGTCCACGAACGCGGGATCCCAGAAGGACTCGGGCTCGGCCTGCGCCGGGTCCGGCCATTGGCGGACCGCGCACCGGGACGCGTACTTGAACAGGATCGAGCGGCGCTCGCCGGCGCCGCGCCACGGCAGCGTGCCGTGCGTGAGCGCGCCGTCCATGAAGAACAGCACGTCGCCGGCGCGCATGGCCGGCTGCACGACGGTGCCGCGGTGGTCGTCGGCGGTGCGCACCCCGTCCGGCTTCGGATAGCGCGACTTGTGGCTGCCCGGCACGCAGGCGAAGCCGCCGTCGCCGGCGGCCACGTCGCGGAGCTGCCAGGTGACCGTCACCCCCGCGCAGTAGCTCGCGCCGGTGTGGCCGTGATAGCCGACCGCGAGCTTGAAGGGCTCGCCCTCGCCGTGCAGGGTGAACCCCTCGGTCCCCTTCACCCCCGCGATCAACAGCGGCCCGTGGTCGAGCCGGAACCCGGGCAAGCACATCGCGTTCAGGCGCATCACCACCGCCGGGTGGGCCAGCATCCTGCGGAACGGCTCGCAGTGCGGGGGCTCGAGCCGCAGCAGCCCGTGCAGGGTCGGCCGGCCGGTGCCGCGAAGGCTCTGCGAGTCCTTGGCGAGCGTGTTGTCGGCCCCGCGCTCGATGCTGCCGGCGTAGTGGTCGATCGCGGCGTTGGCCGCGTCGATCTCCGCCTGGTCGAGCACGCCCCGCAGGATCAGGTAGCCCGACAGGTCCCAGAGGTAGCGTTCCTGGCCGGTCACGTCGTTCCGTCCTGAGGTGCCCGGTCAGGTTCGCGCACCCGCGCCACAGCCCCGTCCGACTCCAGGAGCGGCAGGCGCCCGGCCGCATCGACGCCCGGACCGTGCAGCACGGCGAGCTGCTCGGGCGTCAGCTCCTGCGTCCAGTCGCCCCAGACTTCCTCCGGGAGGAAGCGGCGGCCGGCGTGAGCGACCACCGCGCCGGCCGTGTAGGTGTACAGCACGATCCGCCGATCGTCCGCGCCGCTCCAGGGCCGCGCGCCGTGCGCGATGGTCTCGGCGAACAGCACGAGATCGCCGGCCCTCGTCGGCAGCTCCCGGACCACGTCCATGGGGGCGTCCCGATCGCCGCCGGCCCGCACGCCCTCGGGCGCAGGCTCCACGGCCTTGTGGCTGCCCGGCACCACGTACATGCTCCCTTCGCCGGCCAACTGCCACGCCGCGGTCACGGCGCTCGCGAAGATGCGGCCGTTCTGCTGGTGGTACCACGCGGCGGGCGAGAACGGCTCCCCGCCTCCCTGCAGCTTCGCCCCGGTCCCGTCACCGCCGGCGAGCAGCCGCGGGCCGTGGTCCAGCCGGAAGCGGGAGCCGCACAGCTCGTTCAGCCGCGCGACCACTGCCGGATGGACCAGCAGGCGGCGGAACGGCTCGCGGTGCGGCTCGGGCCAGCCGAGCATGCACGCGGCCGCAGCCGGCGTCCCAACGACCGCGTCGACGGCTCGATTACAGGCGTCGACCTCGATCGCGCCGAGCGCGCCGGATACCAGCAGGAAGCCCTGCAGGTCGAAGCGGTACCGCTCCTCGTCCGTCAGGTGAAACGGGCCGTCGGTCATGGCTCGCCCTGCCTCATGTGCGTTCGGGGTCCAGCCGCAGCAGCGGCCGGCCGAAGCTCACCGGCATCGCGCCGACGCGATGCGACCAAGTTCCCGGACGCATGTAGTGCATCGACACCATCGCGGTCATTGCGCGCGTGCAGCGTACCACACGCCGCGCTTCCTCCGAGGAGTGGAACGGACGTGCCCCGTCGGCCGGGCTCATGAGCGGTATCCCTGTGATCGCCTCCTGGCGCGCCGTCTCATGCAGCGGACATCGAGCTGCGTGTCGGCGTCAGTGTCGTGCGTGGCTGACGCTGTCCGCAATAGCGGCCAATTCGTCAGCCTTGACTCGCCATCGATCGACTTCCAGCATCAGCTTGTTGCGCTCTTCCCGTGTGAGATTGCCCAGTTTCTCTCTACGACAAAGCTCATGTTCGGCATGGCGATGGTACACTTGTGCCAAGAACAGGTCGGAGTCTTCCACGAACCCGAACTTTCGGTGCCAGGCTCGGCTCGCGTGGTTACCGAGGTTGTATCGACTCTTCAAAGTACCCTGTCCGCTATCATGCAATCGATCGACAACCGATGATACAAGAGCCGTCGCTACACCCCTTCGCTGCCATTCCGGAGCAACGAAGAGCACATCCAACAGCGCCGAGCCGCCTCGCATCCCTATCACCAGGGAAGCACCAATAACCGATTCCCGTTCGCCTTCGGGCTGGGAAACCAAAGCCAAGCGCGACGCCGGATGAGGATTTCCGCGTTCGCCGGAAAAGAACCCGGCAACGTTGTTTCTGGCCGAATCGAGGATTTGCTCATCGTCGCAGTCACAATACTCGATGGTATCTCTGAAAGCGGCCACGAAAGCGTCAATCATGCCCGGCCGATACGCGCTTTCCGCCGGTCTGATCAGACAAGGCGACCGGCATGACCGCGGCTCGACAACGAGGGACGTGGTAGCCGTTCTGTATGCCGGCGAGATATGCGCCTTACCGTCCCAATACTCATACTTCCATCCCGGGTCTCTCGCCATGACGAGAAACTCGTCAATCGTCATCGGCAGGTGTCTGCTACGCATCAGACCCAAGTTCTCATTGACGTCGATCGAGACAGTACCGCGCATGGCGCGTGGCGTCGACCTCCTCCCCGCTGGACTGGATGCTTACAGTGACGTCAGCTCCGACACAGCCTTGGCCAGTCGATCTTCCAGCAGATTGACTTGCCGTGCGGCAGCGTCATAGTCAAACTCGTCCTCGCCGAGTGTGACGTCAGGGGCGGGACGACCAAAAACCGTGGCCCCAGGCACGGCGAGCCGGGCGACCGTCTGCCAACTCGGCGCGTATTCGCCTACCACACGCACTCGAACGCTGACAGAGCCCTTTCCCAGATTCAGAGAGGCACCTTTGAGTTCCGCCACGGCCAGGAGTCGGACGGCGACATCGCGAGCCGTCTCGGTGGGCAGCGCGTTCAGAAACAACTCGCGAGTCGGTCTTGGGGCCGGCGCCGCTGCTGTCCTTCCGATTACGCGCGGCACGAGCGTCTGCGTCGACTCGCCCCGAAACTGCTTGATTTCCACCGCGAGCACTTCGATCTCCTGCATGTGCGCGTTGAGGAATTCGACCACCCGTTTGAGGGGCTCGGGGATGTCGTCTGCGATGAACAGCAGCCGCAACCGTCCGGCGGCAAGGTTCGTGACCACCTGCCTCCAGAATTCGTCGGCATCCGGCGCTCCTTCCTGAAGCAGCCGCGCAAGCTCGTCGTCGGGATCGATCCTCCGTGCGCTGCATGACTCCTCGAACGCCCTGCGCAGCTCGTCCGCACTCCAGGTCTGCGCGTGCGCCGCGTACTCCAGCACCTGCCCGACGACAGTGCGACGGATCTCGGGATTCGAGCCTCGCTTCACCTCAGCCAGCGTCGGCACCTTGTCCTGATCGACGATGAGATGGTCAATCGCCCAGCGAGTTCCCGCGTCAGCGGTTTCCGCGATCCCCTTCTCTCGAGTGACGAGCAGCCAGCGCCGCGGGTTGTCCGGTCGAATCTGTTTCCCATCCAACAACTCCGGATGCTCGACGATTAGCGCCGAAAGTTCGTCCTCGGTCGAGAACGCCTCTTCTACCATTGGCTCAAGGCCGCTCTTCCCTGATCGTGCGTAGATACGTTCGGCCATCGTCCGGCCACCTTCGCCGCCCCACGACTCACCTTATCAGATCAGGGCGGACGGTGGTGTCCATGGTGCTTTCGGCATCCCGGACTCGCGGCGAGCGCCGGTCATGCGGCAGACGATGCGTAAGGATCGGGGATCAGGCGGGACGTGGACGGCAGGAAGCCGCGCTTTGCCAGCTCCTGCTGCAGCCGGCCGCTCGCGGCGAGTTGCTCGATGCGTGCCCGCTGGTCCCGGCGAGCACACCGGTCCACGGCGCGCGGGTCGCAGAGGCCGTGGAGCCTCTGCCGCAGGCGATCGAGCGCATTCGCGGCAACCCCGCCGGCGCCGGCAAGGTCGTTCATCTCGTCGGGGTCGTCGGCGAGATTGAACAGAAGCGGTTCGGATCCCTGGGTCTCGATGAGCTTCCAGTCTCCGTGCCGGACCGCGAAGGAGGCGGCGCGGGGGAACATGTGGCACTCCGCGATCGCGTGGTCCGGCCGCGCAGTGCCGTCGCCGCGGCTGCCCGCGAGGTCGAGCAACGACGCCCCGCGCGCGAAGCCGGGCGGGCGCAACCCCACCGCCTGGCCGATCGTCGGGTACAGGTCGAGCAGCGAAACGGGCTGCCGGCAGACGCGGCCGGCAGCCACGCCCGGGCCGCGGACGAGGAGGGGCACCCGCAGGCTGTCCTCGTACATCGAGATCTTCCCCCACGCACCATGGGCGCGCGCCTGCTCGCCGTGGTCGGAGGTGTAGATGATCATCGTGTCGCCGGCCAGGCCGTTGGCGTGCACGGCATCGAGCACGCGGCCGACGTGGCGGTCCACTTCCTCGATCTCCGCGTGGTACGCGCAATGCGCCCGCACGATCCCGTCCGGCCCGCCGCCATAGCCGGCCGTCCACCGGCTGCGCACCCGCTCGGCTTCGGACAGATCCGCCAGGGGCTGCAGGTACTTGGGCGCCAGCGGCGTGATCCGATCCTGGTGGTGCCGGAAGCGGTCCGGATCGGGGCGCCACGGCGGGTGCGGCTTGTAGTAGTGCACGGCCAGCACCCACGGACGGTCCGCGGGACGGTCGGACTCCAGGAACCGCACCGATTCCCGCGTGATCCGTTCCTCGGTGCCGTGCGGCTCGCCCGGCGCGTCGGCGGGCCGCACCTGCCAGAACTGCTCGACCGAGCCGGGACGGGTCATCGGCGGACTGTCGCGAAACAGGCCGGTCACGTCCCAGTTGCGCCTTATCTTGACCGTCATCGGCCGCTCGACCGAGGCAGTACCCCGTTCGGTAAAGTCCAGCTTGCCGGTCACCGCATGCAGCACGCCGCACTCCCGCAGGTACGTGCCCCAGTCCGGCCGGCCGCCGTCGTACGGGGTCGCGTTATCCCAGCAGCCGATCTCGTGCGCGTACCGGCCCGCGAACCAACTCGCCCGCGACGGCGCGCAGATCGGATAGGTGCACCAGCAGGCGTCGAACCGGGTCCCCTCCTCGGCCAGCCGGTCCAGGTTGGGCGTCCGGGTCCGGCCTCCGTAGCAGCCGGTGAACTCGGCGTTGTGCTGGTCGGAGACGATGCAGACGACGTTCACGGCGGTTATCTCGCGAAGGCTTCGACCGACAGAGCCTCGACCTCCGACCGATGAGTCTTCACCCAGGATGCGGCCTTCCGCGCATCGTGCAGGCGCTGTTGCTGGGGCCGTCGACCCTCGTCGATGGCTCTTCCGAAGTGCCAGAGCACCGAAACCGCATCGCGCAGGATCGTCGCCTCTACCAGCGCGGCGATCTCCCCGTCCGTGAGGGTCACGAAGCGGGCGTAGCCGCGGCAGAAGTGGGCTCCACTTGTCCAGGGGTCCTCGTTCTCCCCGATGCGCATGGTGTACTTCAGCCCCGACGCCACATCCATCACGCGCGCATCGGGAGCGGCGAATTCGAAGTCCAGAACGGCGCTGGCACGCTCCCCATCATGGAGCGTGTTGCTCGGAACGAAGTCGCCGTGGATCACCTGCCTGGGCAGCACCGGATACGCCTCGGCAGCAAACCTGAGCGTGTGCCGATACTCGGCGCGCCACCAGGAGCAGAGATCCGCGGCGCGCGGCGTCGGCGCCCAACCCAGGTCCGAAAGTGTGAGCGACTCCGGATGCGGAATGCGCCGATGGATTCCGGACAGGTCGGCGAACGAAGGCATGTGGGGCGAGCCGCCGCGGGGGTACTGGCGCAGCGTGCAGTGCAGCTCGCCGAGGGCCGCACCCGGCTTCCGCGTGGGCCGGGCTTCGGTGGTCAGGGCGGCGCCCCGCGAGCCGCGGTAAGCAGCACGCAGAAGCCGCCGCCGTCATGCAGCCAGGTCGCACCGGTGGGAGTGAAAACCGGCGCCGGGACGGCAAAGGACAGGCCGCGCCCCGCCAACCACATCAGCAGGTCGTGCTCGTAGCGCAACCTGTCCGGACCGTGCGATGCGGGGTAACGCTTGAGAACGTACTCGCCGTCTCCGGCCCGGACGCCCAGCGTCTCGTTGTTCGTCCCGGCGGCAGCTATCGCGAATGTGCTGACGGGCGGCACCAGGTCGTAGCGACCCAGGTGGACATCAAGGTTGATCACGGGAGCTGCCGAAACACCGTATCACCGAATGCTCGATGAGGCTCGCGGCCTGCCGCTCGATTCACGCGGCCGGACTCCACGAACCGTCTCCCCGATCGTCTCTGCTATGATCCCACTGGCGAGCAGTTCGAGACCGACGCGTTCCCCTTCGGCCGCGCCGGCCATACCACCGTCCAAGCGTACAGGAACCTTGACCGATCTTCCGACACTGGCGTTTCTCAGCCTTCGACAGCGGTTCTTCGACAACCACGGAAACCCCTACCGTTCCAGTTGCGCGACAAGCGCAACACACAGGATGACCCATTTGACGAGTTCATCACGCATGATGTTCTTGCTGGTCTCGATGACGTATCCTGTATTCCTGCGCCCGGGCCACTCATCACTCCGGACTTGGTGCTTCACCGATCGAGCGGCCGTCTCGATCGTGCCGATGACGTCAAGCAAGTCGTAGGCATCGAGGTCAAGAAGCTCGAACGTACGGCAGGTGGTATTGTGGCTCGATCGTCAGGCCTGGACTACAATACCACGCCGCCGTGTGGTCGCATCCGTGTCTATGACGCGGCAGCGGCTCCGCTCGACATTCGGGGATTCTACTTGTTTGTGTGTCTCGAACAAGTGCCCGGGACCGAGAATATGATGCTCTCGGCTCTCGCCCTCGTTGACGGCAACGTTCTGAACGAAGACTTCGCCCTCTACTTGAGTATTACAGGCGAGCGGACCAAGCGTATCGATCTCGGCACGTTCTCCGACGGCGCCGACCGAAACCGTCCCATGCTGATCTTCTCCAACCCCCTGGGCATACCCGAGCTCGATCGAGCGGCAACACTGATTCACACGGACAGTGCTCTATCCGAGTCGGCCTCCAGCCTCCACAAGGTGTTCGTAATTGAGCGATCCATCTCCCAAGACGAGTCTCGCGAGTTCTCTTGTTACCGCCATGTCATGGACGCAACCAAAGACCCGATGCGCAAGCTCGTAAATCCCTTTCCGTCGCCGAAGCGAGACAGCAAGACCAGCCGAAGAGCACGCTTTCTTCTTCCATTCACGCTACAGTAGACGTCTCGAACATCGAAAGCTGCCCGGACTTGACGCCTGTTTCTGCCCGATATGACGGAGTCGGGACAGTTTGACGATACCACGCATCTACCACGAGACGATCTGTCTTCACGAGCAACGAATCCAGACTCAAGCGGAGTTCCTGCCGGCTTCTTCCTGCGCTCAACTCGACCAGAAGCTGACTCAGCAGAACCACCCTCACATCGTTCTCCGACAGTTCGCGACCGACCATGTTGAAGCGTCGAACTCGCTCAGCACCGAGCTTTGCAACATTTGCGAGCGCAGACTCCTCCGTCATGCGCTCCCGTAGATCGAACTCCTGCTTTCGGCATACAATCAGCACGTCCAAGTCAATCGGCTGCTTGGCCTGACTCTTGGGCGTCGCCACGGACATCTCCGACTTCACCGGCTGAGACTGAACGATCGAGAACCCCGCACCGAGAACGGCCTCCGCAACGGCGATCCATCCGCTCTCCCTCGAATGATGATAGCTGAAGACGAGCAGTCCATGATCCCGAAGTACACGATTGCACTCTCGGAAGACCGCCTTCAACTTCTCTGCGAACGAGTCAACCTCGGTATCCTGGACCTCCTCGGGACAGCGAGTTGTTCTCTGTCTGGCATTGCCACTTGAAAAATAGACCTGCTGCCATGCGAAGAAAAAATCCGCTAGCTCCGAGTAGTGAACATTGTCGAAGAACGGAGGATCGGTAACCACGAGGTCCACGCTCCTGTCCGGTAGATCGGTCTTCGCCGAATCCCCGCATGACAGGTAGGTCGCTCCCGGCTTCAGCCCGGACTTCGGGTACCGGCTTAGAATCTCCCCACCCATGTACGGACTCACGCCGAAGACCTTGCGGCCCGACTTCCTCCGGCCGCTATGCTCCACCGCGATCTCGAACGGCGCGTCTCTGTAGTCGAATGCGCGCATGAGGCGACTCTTGTAGAGCGTTGAGAACGCTCCAGAGCTCTTTGGCGTGCCCCAGGGGTTCGCCTCGATGGGCGCCCGCTCGGGCTTCAGGATATGGTGCGAGAACATGTGGCGCACGGCGCCCGTTCCCTCTCCCTTGTACGACACGAACATGTTGTTGAACTCGAGTACGCCGGAGAACAGCAGCGCCAGAGCATCTCGCGCGGTGCCTTCGGACAGGTCCCGGATCGAGGCTGCAAGCGTGGTCAGCGCTAGAAGCTGACGTTCGTTGAACAGTTCATGCCAATAACGATAGCCGTAATTGAGGATCTGCCTGGTGTTGTACCCGTCCTCTATCGGAATCGATGGCACCGGCGGAGCCGTCTCTCGGAGACGTTTTCGTGCCGTCGCGAACGCACTCAGATCCTCACGCGTCGCCGGCAGATATTCCTTCGTGCCGTCGGCTCGAAGTACCAGCTTCGCGTACATGCGATGGGCGGGCGGTCTGCCCGCGGCTGCCGCCGTTCTGGCTATCGCGAACTCGTGCGAGCAGCTACCGCATACGGCGGAAGTTCTCCGCGCGGGTCCGCTCTGGGGATCGAACCGAACACCACATGCGCAGGTCACTGCCGTCGCGTCGTAGCGGCAAGACAACACGTCGCCGCAGTTTGGGCAGACCACCTTCGACTCTGGATGGCGGGCCTTGTAGGCATGAGACGCAAACACGTAGCTGGAGAACAGATCGACGCGTGCACCGCACTCGGGGCAGGGCAGAATCTTCACCCAAAAGTAGTAGAGCGCCTGGCATGGGTCCCCATCACCGTCCTTGGACCGGTAGAGACGCTGGATCTCTCGTCCCGCTCTCTCTTCAACCTGTCTGAAGAGCGAATGGACTTCGGACCGATCGACGGAGCCAAGAGCAACGCGAACTGATCGGTAGGCAACGGGATTGATGTCTCTGCCAATTGCCGTGCAGCCGAGTTTCTGCGCCTCTCCCACCGTGGTGCCGCTTCCCATGAACGGGTCGAACACAACCAGTCCAGGCAGGTTGAACGGCTCGTAGAAGAGGTCCATCACCGAAGTACCGCGAGGAACGGCAGCCGCAATGATCGCCGCCCGAAATACCGATCCCAGCCGTTGCGCCCACCACTTGTGTACGTGGTACACAGGTCTATGGATTTCTTTCCTCCAGCTCTCGACCTCCGCGACGTCGCTCACCTGCTCGAACGGAAATCCGTCCTCTATCGCGCGTCGACCTCGGCCGGCGAACAGTGGCTGACCATACGCAGTGCCTGGCTCGGATGTACATGCCTCGGCGATCGTCCTCAGCGCCGCCGCGGCCCGGTACGGGTGCCGTGAAACCATGTCTCGAACCGGCTTCGGCAACCTTCCGGACAGAAGCAAAAGCTCGTCCTCACCCTGATCCAGGACTGTTGCGAGCCTCCGCAGCATCTGCTCCGACGGTGGAACCCGTTCGCTCTCGACTCGCGACAAATACGCCGCGTCGACATCGAGCTGCTGAGCCAGAGAGCGTAACGAAACGCCCAGCACGGAGCGACGCTGCCGAATGAACGCTCCTACACCCACCGCAACAGATGATAGATCTTGTTGACTGTTTTGTCAACAGGCATCCCGATCGCCAGCGCGTGCCGTCGACGCACGGGACCCTGAGTGCGGCCGACTTTGCGCCGCTCCCTCAATCCGGGCCGAGCACGTCACGTTTGATGTCATGCCAGTCCAAGACCGGATCGGCCGGATCGCGCAACCGTTTCAGGGCTATGCTGAGATCGTCGAAGTCCTCCAGAAGTCGTTCGATCGCCTGCCGGACGAGATCGGCGCGGCTTCGGCCGAGCTCCCTGGCGGCCGCGTCCAGCGCTCCGACGAGGGCATCCGGCAACAACACGGTAGTCTGGCTCACGACACTCCGTCGTCAGCTCATCCCCCGAAGTCACTCGATGTCAAGGCAAGTCGAGACTTCACCGGAGTCTCCCCGATTCGCCTCAGCGCAGTCGGCTATACTTCGCAGGTGATGAGCACCTCCGGAGTCGAGCGCCTGAACGAGCTGCCGCAGCGGCCCTATCTGCCCGGTCCGTCGCCCTTGCAGCGAATGGAACGGCTGTCCGAGTTGCTCGGCGGCCCGGATCTGCTGATCAAGCGCGACGACACGCTGCCGCTGGCGCTGGGCGGCAACAAGGTGCGCAAGCTGACGTACGTGGTGGCGGACGCCCTGGCGCAGGGCGCCGACACGCTGATCACCACCGGCGCCATCCAGTCCAACCACTGCCTGCTGACGCTGGCGGCAGCCAACCGGGAAGGCATGTCCTGCCGGCTGGTGCTGGAGGAGCGGGTTCCCGGCACCTACAACCCGGAGGCGAGCGGCAACAACTTCCTGTACCGGCTGCTTGGAGCGGAGGGCATCGACGTCGTCGAACGCGGCGGTTCCGCGGACGGCATGCGGCGGGCGGAGGCTGCCGCCCGCGCGGAGGGCCGCACGCCGTACGTGATACCGGGCGGCGCCTCGAATCCGCTGGGTGGGTGCGGCTACGCGTCGTGCGCCGTGGAGCTGCTGAACCAGTGCGAGGAGATGGGAGTGACCGCCGACCGGATCGTCTGCGCGTCCGGCAGCGGCGGGACCCATGCCGGCCTGGTGGCCGGGCTGATCGCCGCCAGCTCCGGCATCGAGGTCACCGGCATCAACGTGAGCCGGTCGCGAGCCGAACAGGAGCCGCACGTCACCGAGCTTACCGAGGCGATCCTGGCCTTCCTGGGCGTCGACGCCGCGGCCGCCGCGGATCGGGTGACCTGCCGGGACGAGTGGCTCGGCCCCGGCTACTCCCTGCCGTCCGCCGAGATGCTGGAAGCGGTCACGATGGTGGCGCGGACGCAGGGAATCGTCCTCGACCCGGTGTACACGGGCAAGGCGATGGCTGGGTTGATCGGCTTGATCCGCGGTGGCGAGTTGCACGCCGGTCAGACGGTGGTATTCCTGCACACCGGCGGCACCTCCGCCCTGTTCGCCAATCGAGGCATGTTCACCTCGGCCCTGGCGGACGCCGGCCACGACGGCCGCCGGGGCGAACTGGCAGCGGCCGGCAGCCCGTGAGCGGCAGCGAGCCCTGACGAACTGGACCATCCACCTGGGGCCGCGCGCCACGCGTGCGGACCGTAGCGCCGCGGAGTTGATCGGCGCGGCGTTCGCCGCCGCGGGAGCAACCAGCAGACGTGCGGCCGGAGACCGCCGGGAGGGGGACGTCGTCGTCGCCGGCACCTCGGCCAGTAACCCGCGGATCGCCGATCTGGTGCGGAGCGGCGCCGTCGACGTGTCTCCGGTGCAGCCGTCCACCCCCGAGGAGGGGTTCCACCTTCGCCTGCTGGCGGACGGCGGCAGGCGACTGCTGGCCGTGGCGGGCACCGGACCGTTGGGCGTGCTGTACGGCGCCGACGAGCTGGCCGCGCGCATCGCCGAAGCCGGTACCGCCGACCCCGGCGCCCTGGAGGGGCTGGATGAGCGTGACGGCCCACACTTCGCCCTGCGCGCATTCAAGATGGTGCCGCCGCTCAGCGACCGCTACGTCGCTTCGCGCCGCCTGAATGCCGTCTACCTGCCGACCTGGATGCCGGTCGGCACCGACTTCGCCGGCATTCACGCCGGCCTGCGGGTGATGGCGGAGCTCGCCGGCGTGACTCCGAACGACTGGACGGACGTGCAATGGTGGGAGCAACGCAGCTACCGCGGCCGGTTCCCGCACCTGCAGCAACCGCCGGCCGAGATCGAACGGCAGGTGGACGCGTATCGCCGCCGCCTGGCCGAGCTCCGCGAGCTGGGCGTGCAGGTGTTCCTGAGCCGCTACGAATGGGGCTTTCCGATCCTGACGCTGGCGCGCACGCATTACGCCCGTGAAGTGGTGACGGGCGACATCGACGCCGGCAAGGAGATCTCGCTCTGTCTGTCCTCCGAACGGATGCAGCAGATCGTGCGCTTGACGTACGAGCGCACCTTCGAGCTGTTCCCGGAGCTCTCCGGGGTCGTCGTGTACACCTCCGCGGAGGGCGGCTTCGGATCACCGTGCGGATGCGAACGCTGTACCGACGCCCTGCGGCGCTACGAAGCCGAACTGCCGGCCGGCTTCCGCATCGGCGGACCGCGGGCGGCGCGCGGCAGCTCCGCCGTGCGGTTCTTCCACACCTGGGCCTTCGATCTAATCCACGCCGCCGTCAAGCGGATCCGGCCGGACGCGGAGGTGGTGCGCAACGTCTGGGACTTTCAGCCGATCAAGTCGCCGCTGGCGGCCGAGTACGTCGATCGCCAGACCCCGCCGGACGTGATCTTCATGCCCTACACGGTGTCGACCGACACCAACCTGCGCGAGGATCCCAACCCGCAGATCACCCTCTGGACCGACCGCGGCCGGCGGGTGGTTCCCAAGATGTGCCAACTGGTAGAGCTGCATCCGCGCTCAGGCTGCTTTCCCAACGACATGGTGGACCGCGTCGCCCGCTTCTACCGCGACTGGGGCCGGGCCGGCGTGCACGGCGTCGTCCTGCACGGCGGCTGGCTCCCGGGCGAGCGGTTCGGCGACTACGAAGCCATGGAGGACAACATCGGCTTTGGGATCAACCTCGACCTGCACTGGAAGCTGCTCTGGAATCCCTTCCGGGACGACGTGGAGCTCCTCAGGGAGCGCTGGCTGGAGCGGAGCTTCGGCGCCGGAGCGCGCGACGTGGCCGGCCGTTGCCTGCAGCGGGCCGGGCGGATCTACCGCCTGGGGCCGCAGGTCCACGTGGCCTGCGATCCGACCTACCGGGACTACCAGGGATACGCGGCCAAGGCGGACGGGGTGGGCGGCGACGCCGGATTCCTCTACCCGTTCGGCTTCGACATGCTGCTCCTGAACGACAAGCTCACCCACAAGTTCCTGGCCAATCCCGCGTTCATGCACCGCGAGTTCGTCTACAACTACCAGGAGTATCCGCGCTTTCAGCGCGACCTCGCCGACGCCTTGAACTGGCTCGATCAGAACGTCGCCGAGCTGGAGGAGCTCCTCGTCGCAGGCGCTGCTGACGTCGACCGCGAACGGATCCCCGCCCTGGCCGAGTGGTTTCGGGTCGAGCGCCGGTTTCTGCACGGCATCGAGCTGCTGTACGAAGGAGAAGAGCGCTATCTCATTCACGGCGCCTGGCAGGAAGCGGCGAATGCCTACGGCCGGGCGCACGCGGTGCTGCGCGATGCGCTCGTCCGCTGGGGCCGGATCGCCATCGAGCAGGCGCTGTGGCCGTTCTCGGCCGGCGGCCACTTCTACCCCTACCGCGGCTCCCCGCCGGACCCGGAGGGGGCGTGGCTGGAAGGCGACGTGTTCGGCGTCTTCCTGCGCTGGCTCGCCGCCCGGAACGCGGATCCGCGCGGACCGGACGTGATCGGCACGTACGAGTCGGGTCCCCGACACTTCCTGGCCGGCCTGCGCCGCTTTCGCTGGCCAATGGAGTGAGCGAAGCGAACCTCACTCGAAGAGTGAATCGCCGCCGCGCTTGCCGGCCGCGAGGATGGCGGATAGGGTCATCCACTGTCCGGTTCAGGAGGTAAACGCATGCGTATCCGCTCCTTCCCGTACGTCGTGGTGGCCGTCGTGGCCGCCCTCGCCCTGCCGACCGCGGCGCTGGCCAATCCCTCGGCGGAGACGCCGCAGACGGCGGCCGCCGCCGAGTTGGCCGCGAACAGTTGGGAGACCGACACCAGTCCGGTGACCCTCTCGGTCTACGTCGACTCGCCCACCCAACTCCGCCTGACCACGTTCTGGGGCATCGACCCGGTGAGCGTGCGCTGGCAGGAGGACACCGGCATCGACCTGGAGTGGGTCATCGCCCCGGACGACTCCCAGGCCAAGCTCAACGTCCTGATCGCCTCCGGCGACCTGCCCGACCTCATCCACCTCAGCCAGGAGCTGCCGCAGATCCGCCAGCTCGCCGACAACGGGCTGGTCTGGAACGTCAGGGAGCTCTCGGAGAGCCACGCTCCGGGCGTCTGGGACTACCTCTGGGAGCGCAACAAGCACGTCATCGTGCACTTCCGCACCCTGTTCGACTCGATGGACCTCTTCATGGTGCCGTTCCAGCACCTGTCGCAGGACTACTTCGACAGCCCGTACGCGATCCGCGCGTACCAGGGGACGACCGCCCAGGACGTGATCCTCGACGACGCCGGCAACCCCAAGGTGGGCAGCACCAGCGACTACGTGGACCTGCTGCGCACGGTCAAGGCGGCGCATCCGGATCTCATCCCGGTGCAGTCTTCGCGCAACGCCAGCCCGAGCCGCGACGGCGATCCACAACTCGTGCAGTCCGCCCTGCCGATCGCCGGACTGAGCCAGCGCTACTTCGACCTCGACGGCACCTGGGTCAAGTACTGGGAGCATCCGAACTTCGTCGCCCTCCTGACCTTCGCCAACACGCTCTACACCGAGGGACTGCTCGACCCCACCGAGTTCACCGACGCCAAGAGCGCCCTGAAGGCCAAGGGTTTCACCGGACAGGTGTTCTCCGAGCTCTCGCAGGACGCGGACAACATGCCGCGCTGGACGACCAAGATGCAGGAGGTCCATCCGGACCGGAGCTACGTGATGCTGCCGCATTTCACGATCGATCCGGGGACGATGAGCTACACGACGGACGCACTGGGCGGAGGAACCGGCAGCAGCGGCATGATGGTGGCCACGTCGTCGAAACACCCCGACCGGGCGATCCGCTTCATCGACTACCTGTATCAGGACGACATACAGCGGATGATCGCCTTCGGCATCGAGGGCCACGGGCACACGATGGAGGACGGCATCCCGCGCTACACGCAGCCGGCGCAGGCAGCGATCGACGCCGCCACCAACGCCGCCGACTTCGGCATCTTCGCCTACAACATCTGGCGGGACGCCTACTGGTCCGGCGTGCGCACGTTCACCAACGCATCCCCGGAGCTGCAGGACATCCTGGCGACGACCAACGCCACCTACGAGGACCTCTCGTTTTACCGCGGAGCGGAGAACTTCCCGTCCAACTCCGAGGAAGTGAAGGCCTTCTCGGTGATCAAGGACTTCTATGCCACGGAGGTCATGGAGGTGATCACCGGACACCCCGATCAGGTCGAGTCCCGCTACGCGGCGATGGTCGAGTCGATGCACGACCTGGGACTCGGCGTGCTGAACGCCTACTGGACCGAGCTGTTCTCCGGCAAGCTGGCGGTGCAGGAACGGTACAGCTCGGACTTCTGAGAGGTTGAGGGCGTCGCAGACATCGACGGATAGCCGGGACAGCGGCGTGCGCGCCGGCGGCCTTCGCGCGGGCAGCGGCCTGCCTTCGCTGCGCGAGCGGCTGGCGCGGGAGCGCAGCCTGCACCTGATGGTGCTGCCATCGATCGCGGTGGCCGTCGTCATCCACTACCTGGCGATGTACGGGCTGATCATCGCCTTCAAGCGCTACGACATCTTCCAGGGCATCCTGGCCAGTCCGTGGGCATCACACGGCGGGTTCGAGCACTTCATCGACTTCTTCCGCGCCCCCAACGCGTTCCGCGTGCTGCGCAACACGGTGGCCATCGCGCTGCTCAAGCTGGCGTTCCTGTCGCTGCCGCCGATGATCCTGGCCATTCTGCTGAACGAGATCCGGGTCATGGCGTTCAAGCGCATCAGCCAGACCATCTCCTACCTCCCCCACTTCATCTCCTGGGTGGTGATCGGCGGGATCATCTACGACCTGCTGAACCCGTCACGCGGGCTGCTCAACAAGCTCCTGCTGGGCGCCGGGATCGTCGAAGCGCCGATCGACTTCATCTCCACCGATCTGTACTTCTGGCCCCTGATCGTCCTGTCCCACCTGTGGAAGGAGGTCGGCTGGGCGTCGATCCTCTACCTGGCGGTGATCGCCACCATCGACGCCAACCTGTTCGAGGCCGCCGAGATCGACGGGGCCGGTCGCAGGGCGAAGATCAGGTGGATCACCTGGCCGCACCTGACAGGGATCTTCATGATCCTGTTCATCCTGCACAGCGGCAAGATCATGTCCGGGTACGGGGACACCTTCGACCAGGCGTACGTGCTGGGCAACGTCAGCAACCGCGGCGTCTCCGACATCCTGGACACCTACGTGCTGCGGATCGGCCTGGAGAACCTGCGCTTCTCGTTCGCGACCGCCGTGAACCTGTTCAAGTCCGTGCTCAACCTGGGACTGCTGCTGGCCGCCAACTACCTCAGCAAGCGGCTGACCGAGAAGTCGCTGTTCTGATGGCCGGCCACGCCCCCAGCGAGCGAGCCGGAGACGCGGCGATCTACGCGGCGCTCACCGCGTTCTGCCTTGCCGTCCTCTATCCGTTCTTCTACACCGTGATCAACTCGCTGAACGCGAACCTGCCGTTCGGGCCGGCGTTCCTCTGGCCGACCCGCTGGACGCTGACCAACTACCGCGTCGTGTTCCGCGACCCCAACCTGGCCGGAGCCTTCGCCGTGACCGTCGCCCGCACGCTCGTCGGGGTCGTGCTGGTCACCGGCAACTGCGCCATGGCCGGCTTCGCCCTGCGCAAGAAACGTCTGACGTTCCGGAAGCTCTACCTGGCGATCCTGCTGATTCCCGTGTTCTTCCAGGGCGGCCTGATCCCGACCTACCTCAACTACCGGCGCCTGGGGCTGCTGGACAGCTTCCTGGTGTTCATCATTCCGCAGCTCTTCGCCTTCTTCTACCTGGTGATCTTCATGTCCGGCTTCGACGACATCCCGGACTCGCTGGAGGAGTCCGCCAAGATGGACGGCGCCGGCTATTTCAGGATCTTCGTGCGCATCTACCTGCCGCTGGCGTTGCCCATCCTGGCCACCATCTCCCTGTTCGAGGGGGTCGCGCAGTGGAACTCCTGGTTCGACTCCGTGTACTTCACCAACTCGCCGGGGCTGATGACACTGCCCGCGCTGCTGGTCCGGGTGGTCAAGGGGGGAGAGGTCGAGGACTTCCTGCGCGACCCCGAGGCGTACCAGATGCAGAATCCCGAAGGCATCAAGCTGGCGACGATGGTGGTGGCAGTGCTGCCGATCACCCTCGCCTATCCGTTCCTGCAGCGCTACTTCATCAAGGGGCTCACACTGGGGTCGCTCAAGGGATAGGCTGTCCACCGGAACCGCATCCATGCCCACGAACATCCTGCTGATCATGGCCGACCAGCTCCGCGTCGACGCGCTGGCCTGCAACGGCAACCCCGTGATCGAAACACCCAACCTGGACCGCCTGGCGCGCACCGGCGTCAACTGCAACGCCTGCTACACGCCGGCGCCGATCTGCGTCCCGGCGCGGGCGGCGCTGGCCACCGGCTGCTACCCGCACCGCTGCACGGGCACCAAGAACAACGAAGGCGCCATCCTACCCGGCTTCCCGCTGCTGCCGGCCGAGCTGGCCGCGGCCGGCTACCGCACCTACGCCACCGGCAAGCTGCACTACCTGCCGTACGCGCCGCCCGGAGAGCCGCGCGTCACGCACGGCTTCCAGGTGGCGGAGGTGGCGGAATCGGGCCGGGCGCTGGGCAAGTGGGACCCGGAGGGACGGCTGCGCGGCCTGGAGGACTATCTCGACTACCTGCACGAGGTCGGCTGGGGCGGCTACTCGCGCGCCAACGGCCTGGGCAACAACGACGTGTTCGCGTCGGCCAGCCAGATGCCGACCGAGCACTACGTGGACGCCTGGGTCGCCACGCGAGCCATCCATCACCTGGACCGGCACCTGCAGGAGCACCGCGGCCGGCCGTTCTTCCTGTTCGCCTCGTTTCCCAAGCCGCACAGCGCCTTCGATCCGCCGCGGCCGTTCGACGCGCGCTACGACCCGCGGCAGATGCCCGATCCGACCGGCAGCGTCGAGCTGCTGGCCGAGCGCGGCCTCACGGCGCTGGCCAGCCGGCCGGAGGAGTACGAGTGGAACACGCTCTCCCCGCAGGCGAGGCGCACGATCAAGGCGCACTACTACGGGCTGGTCACCTTTCAGGACCTGCAGGTCGGCCGGCTGCTGGACTTCCTGGAGCAGCGCGGCCTGCGCGAGGACACGCTGGTGGTGTTCACCGCCGACCACGGCGAGATGCTCGGAGACTTCGGGCACTACTTCAAGGAGACCTTCTACGAGGGCTCGGCGCGCGTACCGCTGATCGCCAGCCAGCCGGGGACGCTGCCGGAGGGCCGCCGCGAGGACGGCTTGCTCGGGTTGCACGACCTGATGCCGACCCTGCTGGCGGCGGCCGGGGAGCCGGTGCCGGCGGGTATCGACGGACTCGACCTGTCGGCGATGCTGCGCGGCGGCGGGCCGGTGCGGGACGCCGTGATCGCCCAGTGCCACGACGCTCCCCGGCAGCAGTACATGGTGCGCGACCGGCGCTGGAAGTACATCTACCACCAGGACGGCGCGGTCGAGGAGCTCTTCGACCTGGACGCCGACCCGCACGAGCTGTGCGACCTGTCCGGATCGGCATCGGAGCCGGCGGCGTCCCGGCGGCGCTCGCTGCGCTCCTGGCTGATCGACTGGTGCCGCCGCCACGGCGACGAGGCGATGCTCGACGGCGACGACCTGGCCGCGGCCGACGCGCGGCCCCACTTCCGCCGGCCGCCGCCCGAGTACTCGCCGTTCGGGCGCCGGTACTACTGAGGCCCCCCCATGACAGACCATGCCGTCGTCTACCACTGGGCTACCCCAAGCTGTTCCAACGCAGCGATGGACGGCTGGTGACCACCTACTTCCGGTGCGCGCCCGAACGGCCGGAGACCCACATCGCCGCCACCATCTTCAGCCCGCAACGCTGACTACGTTCCCTTACCCGATGGGACCGAGGGACCTGAACGGCGATTGGACGCATCTCAAGGCAGCAATTGGACGATGGTATAACCGTCAATCAGACGCTATGATAAACGGCAAATGGCCGCAGCCTCCCCCTACTACCCGCGCGCACTGGAGCCGGTCATCCGTGAGGCGCTCGCGGACACCCCCGTGGTGTGCCTCGTGGGGCCGAGGCAGAGCGGCAAGACGAC
Organism: Spirochaetia bacterium; assembly: GCA_965208175.1. Lineage (GTDB taxonomy): Bacteria > Spirochaetota > Spirochaetia > SZUA-6 > Bin103 > CATQHW01. The sequence continues at coordinate 2,851,047 of CBDBOG010000004.1, forward strand.
GCTGGTGCAGCGGATCGCGCCGGACCGCGCGTATGTGAGCCTGGATGAGTACAACTACCACCAAGCCGCCAGCCTCGACCCGACCGGCTTCGTGGACAACCTGCCCGCTGCGGCGGCCATCGACGAAGTCCAGCGAGTGCCCGCGCTGTTCTCCGCCATCAAGGTCGCCGTGGACCGGGATCGCCACCCCGGACGTTTTCTGCTGACCGGATCGGCGAACCTGCTGTTCATGTCCACCGTCAGCGAATCACTGGCCGGCCGGATGGAGATCGTGCACCTCCACCCGCTCACGGAGGCGGAGAAGGAACGCCGGCCCGGTGGGTTCCTGCGGGCTCTGGTGGACGGGGACCTCAAGCCGCACATCGCCGGTCCAGCCCGGGTGGAGGGGCCGACGCTGGCGGATCGGCTGGTAGCCGGCGGCTATCCGGAGCCGCTCGCCCGCGCGCCGCACCGTGCCCGACAGTGGCATCGGCAGTACCTGCGAAGCATCATCGATCGCGATGTCCGAGACGTGGCACGGGTACGCGATGCGAACGAGCTCGCCCGCCTCCTGGAACTGCTTGCTCTGCGCAGCGCGGAGCTGCTCAACGTCAGCTCTCTCGGCGACGCGCTCGGCCTCCGGCGGGAGACGGTGGATCGCTACATCACCGTTCTGGAGCGGCTGTTCCTGGTTCGCCGCCTGCGAGCATGGCACCGCAACCCCGCCAGACGACTCGTCCGATCACCGAAGGTGCACCTGACAGACAGTGGACTGGCGGCGACGGTTGCCGGCCTGACGGCCGCGGATTGGCTCGCACAACGCGGCCGCATGGGACACCTGCTGGAGTCCTTCGTCGTCCAGCAACTCATCGCCCAGGCTGAATGGACCGATCCCGACCTGCGTTTCTGGCACTACCGGGACAAGGATCAGGTCGAGGTGGATCTGGTGATCACGCGCGGCGCGCGCACATGGGGCGTCGAGGTGAAAGCATCCGCCACCGTGACAGCCCGGGATGGTCGCGGGCTGCTCCGCGTGGCGGAGCGCTGCGGCGACGACTTCCAGCGCGGCATCGTTCTGTACGACGGGCGGGACCTGCTGCCGTTGCGTGGGGGGCGCATGTTCGCCGTGCCTATCAGCCTATTATGGACATGACTCTGGACGCACATCCCGCCACCGTGCGGTACGGTAGGACACCTTCGGAGTAGGAATGAACATTGCTGATCACCCCCTCCACAGATCCCGGCGTGCGGGACTACCGCACCGGGCTCCTACCTCGGGTATGACGCCAAGCCGCCGTAAGGGATAGGGATGGTACACGTGGGCCGCAGGGAGCCAGCAAGCGACAAGGCGCTGCATGCGCTCCCAGGTGAGTCGGGTTTTCTGACTGCGGCGCCGCAGCGAGCGGTACCACAGCCATGCCACCCGATAGCGGAACAGGGCCAGCGCCGGCGAGTTCATGGGCACTCCGTAGTAACGCAGATGCCCGCCCACCACCGAGCGCAGCCACCGTCCCACCTCCGGAACCGGATCGTGCAGGCGGCCCCGAAGCTCGGCTTTCACCTGCCCCAGTTTCGCCTGCAACCGCTCACCCATCGTCTGCCTGAGCACCGTGAACCGTCCGTTGCTTCTCTTCGTCCCGCAGATATGCGTGAACCCGAGAAAGTCGAACGTTTCCGGCTTGCCCTGCCCTCCTCGCCTGCGGTTCTCGGCCGCAAACGGCCCGAACTCGATCAGGCGCGTCTTGACCGGGTGCACCTCCAAGGCAAACGAGCTGAACCGTTCGGCCAGCTCCGCCCGGAACCGCTCGGCATCCGACCGGTGTTGGAATCCAGCGACGATGTCGTCTGCGTAGCGCACGACGACCACGTCGCCGCGCGCCTGCGTCCGCCGCCACTGCTGGACCCACAGGTCGAACGCGTAGTGCAGGTAGACGTTCGCCAGCAACGGCGATGCGCTGCCTCCTTGCGGCGTCCCCTGCTCACTGCGCGTCCGCGTCCCGTCCTGCAGCACGCCGGCGTTCAGCCACTTCTGGATGAGCCGCACGACGCGCCGGTCCCCGATTCGGTGCTCGACGAACTTCACCAGCCACCCGTGGTCGATGGCATCGAAGAATCCACGGATGTCCACGTCGAGCACCCAGTTCACCTTTCTGGTCAGCAGGCCCGTGTACACGGCGTCCAGCGCATCGTGTGCGCTGCGTCCCGGTCGAAACCCGTAGCTGAACCCGAGAAAGTCGGTCTCGTAGATCGCGTTCAACACCTCCGTAGTCGCACGCTGGACGATCTTGTCCTCCAGCGCCGTCACGCCGAGCGGCCGTTGCCGCCCGTCGCCCTTCGGTATGAACACCCTGAGCACCGCCTTCGCTCGGTACGCTCCCCGCTGCAAGCGGGCCGACAGGTCACCGAGGTTGGCCTCCAGCTCCCTGCCGTACTGCTGCCACGTCACCCGATCCACTCCGGGTGCGGCGTCCCGCTTGAGGCTGAAGTACGCCTCCCGGAGCCTCGTCGGTTCGTAGACGTGGTGCAGCAGCGCGGTGAACCGCAGCGTCCTATCCTGTCGCGCTGCTTGACGTATCCGCGCAAGCGCACTGGGCGCGCCGTCCCGGCGCTGTGTCCGGGGCGCGTTTTGCTGGCGCGGATTCCCCTTGGTCAGGCCCCTTCCCTCCACCCGCTCCGCGGTTGGGGCAACGGCGTCCGACGCGACCGTAGGCGTCCCCTTGGCTGTCTCCGGCGTTTCCACCTTCGTGCCCGTGTAGGGTCCGCCATAGCCACGCTGTCCACCGCCCCCGTCCTTGTTCGCGGGCTTCGCTGGTACTATGGACCTGTCCGACTTCCCATCCCCGTACATCATCGGGGTGTGTCCTTGGACTTTCCGACACGTCCTGCGGCGCCATCCGCCACAGGAGAGGATGGGATCTCCCGGTTCCCGTGCGAGGTGTTTCCGCACGTGCTCGGGGTCTCGGACCGCGCAGGGTCCCGTGACGCCTCGCGCTGGCGGCGTCCCGGGTGTTGCCTTCCGCCTCCTCCAACGGCGTCGGCACCCCGAAGTGACTCTCTTTCGCGGCTCAATACCCAGCCCGCGCGTACCCCTGTCAACGCTTCGTTTCGCCCTCGCGGGCTGCCACGCATGACTCGGGGCCGTCGTGGGTCGCTAACCCTTCGTACGTATGACTCTTTCATTCACTACACCTCGCCGGTTTTGACCGGCGCACTGGAGGGAGATCATGCTGGATGTCGCCGACCGCAAGCAGCTCTTCATCGACCATCGCTTCATCGACTCGGCCCGGAACGTCGATCTGACCGTCAATCCGCCGGTCAAGCTGCCCGGACCGGTGCTGCGCTCCGAGCATCCATGGGAGGCGTTCTCCATCGGCTGGAGCTCCGTGCTGGAGGACGACGGCCTGTTCAAGCTCTGGTACGCCGCCTCCGACTCCGACCAGTGGTCCGGCGGCCGGTGGCACCTGTGTTACGCGACGTCCGCGGACGGGCGCACGTGGGAGAAGCCGGATCTGGGGCTGGTCGAGTACGGCGGGTCGAAGCGCAACAACATCGTGCTGGCCGACTGCAAGCTCGCCGACGTCTTCATCGATCCCAACGGCGGGGAGGCCGACCGCTACAAGCTGGTCGAGCAGGTGCTGGGCCAGGGCATACGCATCGGCACCTCCGCGGACGGGCTCACCTGGGACATGCCGAACCGGCTGGTGTGCACCTTGAAGCCGGACACGCCCAAGCAGGTGTGCTGGGATGCCCGCATCGGCCGCTACGTGGCATGGCTGAAGCTGACGGTCGCGGACGACGGGACGCCGATGTTCCCGTTCGTCGACCCGGTCGACAGCGACCCGCCGGTGGTCGCCCCTGGCCTCCTGCGCCCCGGGCGCTCGATCGGCCGCATCGAGGTCGACGACCTGACCGCGCCGTGGCCGGAAGAGAACATCCGCACGGTGCTGGCCGCCGACGAGCACGATCCAGTCGACTCCGACATCTACCACCACGACGTGCTGCCCTACGCCGAGGCCGACGACGCCTACTTCATGTTCCCGATGACCTACCAGCACTTCGGGGAGGGCGAGACCACGGTGCGCAACGACGGCCTCAACGACGCGCAGTTCGCCGCCAGCCGCGACAGCATCCACTGGATGCGCTACGACCGGCGGCCCTACGTCGGCCGCGGCCTGCCCGGCACCTTCGACGGCGGCACCATTCACGCATCGCCCGCCCACCTGCGCCGCGGCGACCGGTTCCTGCAGATGTACACCGGCAGCCCCTGGACGCACGGCGGCTTCCGCGCGCTCAGCGACGACGAGCGGCGCGGGCGCGGCTACGGCAACGGTCTTGGCCTGGTGGAGCAGCGCCTGGACGGCTTCGTGTCGGCCGACGCCGCCTACACCGGCGGCACGCTCACCACGCCGCCGCTCCGCTTCGCCGGCGAGAGGCTGGAGCTGAACATCGACGTCGCCGCCATGGGACAGGCGCAGGTCGAGGTCCGGGACGAGGCCGGCCGCCCGCTCCCCGGGTTCGAGCTGGCACGCTGCCGCCGCGCGATGGTCAACGACGTGCGCCACAACGTGAGCTGGGACGGCTCCCCCTCGCTCGGCAGCCACGCCGGCCGGCCGATTCGCCTGCACTTCGACATGCGGTCGGCCAAGCTCTACGCGTTCCAGTTCCGCTGATCCGGATCGGCCGGCTCAGGCTCCCTGGGGCAGATAGCAAATCTGACGGCTCTCGGGAATCCTCGCGTTGCGATGCTCTTCCGTGTATGCGGTATCTCGTGGGGGCCCTTCGCACGACAGCCATTTCGCAAGTGGTGGAGTCCTTTGAAAAGGCGATTATATGGGATAGTGCCGAAACGGCTGGGCGGGAGGGAGGGCCGTGTCCAGCGACCGCTAACAGCCGGTATGATCCGGCTCATGGGCAAACCCAAGAAGCGCGGACGGGTACGCGGCTTCTTCAGTTGGATGGGCGTCGTCCTCTTCATCGGCTTCATAACCCTGGCGATCGTGACGCGCGGCTCCGAAGACGACCGCGACCGACAGCGGCAGTCAAGCCCCCAGACGCAGACCAGCGCCCAAACACGGACCAGCACCCAGTGGGTCGAAACCGAAGCGGAGGCGCGTCGGTGCCTTGATGCGAATGGCGCGTCGCGCCAATTCATGGTGGCGCTCCGGCGCAAGCTCGGGGTCGACGCGGTCTACCACGTCAAGACGACGATTGAACTACCCCAACTGTTGATGGCCTACAACACGCGGCCGGGCGGGGCCATCCGCTTGGCCGCCGCCGTGCTACTGAAGAACTGCACGGTGCGGTCGATCGCATAGCGACCTGATCCGCGGCCAGGCGCCTTTCATATCGAGGTCCGAAAACGGGGCCGGCAACCCGATGGCTTATGGGCTGCCGGCCCCAGAGGTTACTCCCGGCCCGGCTCAGCCCAAGCCGTGCTCTTGACAGTCGTGACCCGGCGCTGGGATGCCGACGGCGGCCGGTAGGGCGGGGATGAACTTGGCATTCCTTTATCGGTCATCCTCACGGTCATCAACCTCAATGCGCACGCCCGCGTCGAGACTGAACTCCCATTCGTCCGTCCAGTCCTTGAGCCTGTATAAGAAGCGCCAAGTCCGGCTACGGTACTCACGCCGCTCGCGCTTGGTGTACAGGAACGGAGCCTTGCCTTTCCGTTCCGCGTTATGAACCCACGGATGCCATCCGTTCATTTCCGGCCTCCCCTGGTCAGTCGCTGCTTTGTCCGACCGCTGGCCCCGAGGAGGCTACTACCCCGGCCTGGCTCATTCAGGGACCTCATTGGCACCTTCGCCTCGACATCGACCACTCCGTCTCCGTCACAGGTCGAGCAGGTGTTATCCAACCAAGTGCGTTCGACTCCCGATCCGTGACAGGTACCGCACTCCTCGTCGATGCCTCCTTAGAAACAAGCAGAATCAGGCAGTCTCCGGGACCAAGTTGAAGCCGAGTGCGCGCGCCTGATTGCGAAGTCGGCGCTCATGGCGTTTTCGGTCCTGGTGCTGTTGGCCGAACAGAATACGGTCATCGTAGAGTTCGTGGCGGGTCACGAGGTGGTGGATGATGCGCGCCATCTTGTGGGCGGTGTCGGTGATCGCCTGCGGTGTGCCGACGCGCGCACGTTTGCGGCGAAAGAACTCTCCGAGCGCCGAGTGGCTGCGGTAGAGCGTCTGGGCTGCCATGCGCAGCGCCTGCGCCGCGCGGTTGACGCCGGGACCGGTGTGAGAGCTGATCACCTTGCCGCCGGTGATCTTGGTCTGCGGACACAGGTTCAGCCAGGACGCGAACTGCGAGGCGGTCGGGAACCGCGACAGATCAGGGCCGAGCTCGCTGAACAGGACCAGCGCAGTGGTGGGGCCGATGCCGGGAATGAGGGTCAGGTCGGTGCCGAACAGCCGCGTGAGGTGGGCGGGCACGTTGAACTGAGTATGGGCACGGATCTTGATGTGACTGTACGCGAACTCTGGGCAGGATAGCTGCGGGGAGAAAGAAGAAACCCTCCGAGAGCTTGCACAGACGCTCCCGGAGGGGCCTCCTTCTCTGTGGAAACGCAGAAAGAGGAGGAGTCCTTTGTGGCACGGATTGCTCAGGGACGCAAGATTCCATGAGTTGCTGCTGGAGGCGGACCGGCAGATCGCGGCCGAGGTGCACGGGAAGGGGTGTCCGGTGTGCTGCGGCAAGCTGCATGTGGCCGCCTACCGGCGCAAGCCGCGCAGCGGCATCGCGCTGCCGGCCGCGTACGACCGCCGTTTCAGCTTCTGTTGCGCCGAGGACGGGTGCCGCAAGCGGGTGACGCCGGCGTCGCTGCGGTTTCTGGGGCGGCGGGTGTATCTGGGGCTGATCGTGGTGCTGGTGGCGACCTTGCGCCATGGGCCGAGTCCGACGCGGGTACGGAAGCTGCGGGAGTTGACCGGAGCCAGTCGGCGCACGGTGGAGCGTTGGTGCCGATGGTGGCGCGGCGGGTTCGTGGAGACGCGATTCTGGCAGATGGCGCGCGCCGAGTTCGCCGAGCCGGTGGCCGAGGCGGCGCTGCCGAGTTCGTTGCTGGAACGGTTCAAGGGTAAGCACCGGGAGCGATTGCAAGCGCTGCTGAGGTTCCTGAGTCCGCTCGGGCGGCCGGGATAGGGAAAGAAGAGCGAGCTTTTTTCGGCCCATCGGCGATCCGCAGAGGTTGGCCGTCGGCGGTAAGGGAACGCGGTGGCTACGGTATGGCTATCCGAGTTGAACGGGAGAGCATTACCGATGAGCACCGCACCACAGCCTTCTGTCCACGAGCGTTGGGCGCAGTTCCGGTTCGCGGTCGTGGGACCGCTGCTGGCTGCGCCGCCGCCGCGGGGACACCTGCGCGCAGAACTCGAACGGCTGGCCGAGCGTACCTGGAAGCATCCGGTGAGCGGGCAGCCGGTGCAGTTCGCCGTCTCGACCATCGAGCGCTGGTTCCTGGCGGCGCGCAACGCCGGCGATGACCCGGTGCGGGCGCTGCGGCGCAAGCGGCGCAAGGACGCCGGTCGCCAGGATTCGCTGAACGCGGCCCTGCGCCAAGCGTTGCTGGCCCAGTATCGGGAGCATCCGGGTTGGAGCGCGCAACTGCACTACGACAATCTGGTGGTCGTCGCCGGGGGCCAGCCGGAACTGCGCCCGGTTCCCTCCTACTGGACCGTACGGCGCTACCTGCTGGCGCACGGATTGCGCGGCCGCCGGCGGCCTGGAGGGGCACGCCGCACCGCCGGCGCGCAGCGCGCCGAGGCGCGGCTGGCCGCGCGCGAGGTGCGCAGCTACGAGGCCGAGTACGTCGGCGGGCTGTGGCACTGGGACTACCATCACGGCTCGCGCAAGGTCGTGACCGCGCAGGGCGAGTGGGCGACACCGCTGCTGTTCGGGGTGCTCGACGACCGCTCCCGGTTGGCCTGCCACCTGCAGTGGTACCTGGAGGAGAACGCCGAGAACACCGCCCACGCGCTGGCGCAGGCGATCCAGAAGCGCGGCCTGCCGCGGGCGGGCATGAGTGACAACGGCACGCCGATGACGGCCGCCGAGATCGTCGAGGGGCTGGCCCGGTTGGGCATCGTGCACGAGACGACCCTGCCGTACAGCCCCTACCAGAACGGCAAACAGGAGGCGTTCTGGGCACAGATCGAGGGGCGGCTGTTGGCGATGCTCGAAGGCGTCGAGGACCTGAGCCTGGCGCTGCTCAACGAGGCCACCCAGGCGTGGGCGGAACTGGAGTACAACCGCAAGCGCCACGCCGAGATCGCCCAGACGCCGGCGGCGCGTTGGCTGGCCGGTCCGCAGGTACTGCGCCCGGCTCCCGACAGCGCGGCGCTGCGGCTGACGTTCACGCGCGCCGAAAGCCGCACCCTGCGGCGCAGCGACGCGACGGTGTCGATCGCAGGGCGGCGCTTCGAGGTGCCGAACCGCTACCGCCACCTGCCGCGCATCGCGGTGCGCTACGCGGCGTGGGACCTCACCACGGTGCATCTGATCGACGACGCCACCGGCACCGTGCTGTGCCGCCTCTATCCGCAGGACAAGGCCGGCAACGCCAGCGGCCTCAGGCGCACCCTGGAGCCGATCGGCGATGCGCTGCCGGCCACGGCTGCGGCTGGGGGCATGGCGCCGCTGCTGAGCAAGCTGATCGCCGAGCGGGCCGCCAGCGGCCTGCCGCCAGCCTACCTGCCCAAAGACGAAGGAGACACCCGATGAACCGAACCCTGCTGTCGCTGTACGGTCTGAAGTGGAACCCGTTCGCCCCCGACGTGCCGGTGGAGGCCCTGTACCACAGCGCTGCGGTCGATTCGTTCTGCTGGCGCGTGGAGCAACTGTCCGGGGAAGGCGGCTTTGCGCTGGTCAGCGGCCATCCCGGCAGCGGCAAGTCGGCTGCGCTGCGCATCCTGACCCAACGGCTACAATCCCAGCGGGACCTCACGGTCGGGGTGCTGTCTCGCCCGCAGGCCGGGCTGCACGATTTCTACCGGGAGATGGGCGACCTGTTCGGCGTCGAGTTGCACCCGCACAATCGGTGGGCCGGCGCCAAGGTCCTGCGCCACCGCTGGCAGACCCACATCGACTCGGCCTTGGTGCGCCCCGTCCTGGTCGTCGACGAAGCCCAGGAGACGGCGTCGGCGGTGTTGAGCGAACTGCGCCTGTTGTGCTCGGCGCGGCTGGACTCCCACCTGTTGCTCACCGTCATCCTCGCCGGTGACCAGCGGCTGCTGCGGCGCCTGGACGCCGAGGAGCTGTTGCCGCTGGAAAGCCGTATCCGGGTGCGCCTGAGCATGCCGCGCGCCAGTTCCGAGGAACTGCACGAATGCCTGCGCCACGCGCTCGAACGCGCCGGCGGCGGCGCGCATCTGATGACCCCCGAACTGTGCGCGACCCTGTGCGACCACGCCGCCGGCAACTACCGCACCCTGATGAACATGGCCGGCGAGTTGCTGGCTGTCGCCGCGCACCGCGAACTGGAGCGTCTCGATGAGAAGCTGTTCCTGGAGACCTTCTCCACGCCCACTCCCGCCGCCCCCGGCGGCGCCGGACGGTGGCCGTGAGTCTGCTGCCCGTCGAGCCGGCCCACCGCCTGGCCTCCCGCCCCGCCCAGCAGCGCTGGCTGGTCACCGATCTGTGGGCCGAGCAGGCAGTCGGCATCCTCGGCGGCGAGCCGAAAACCTGCAAGTCATTCATGGCGCTCGAACTTGCCGTCGCCGTGGCGGCCGGCACACCGTGCCTGCGCCGCTTCGCCGTCTCGCGCCCCGGTCGGGTGTTGCTGTACGCCGCCGAGGACGCTCCGGCGGTCGTGCGGCAACGCCTCGACGGCATCTGCGCCACCGCCGGCGTGGCGCTGCGCGATCTGGACATCCAGGTCATCACCGCCGCCACGTTGCGGTTGGACCTGAGTGCCGACCGCGCCAGCCTCACGCACACCGTGGCGGCGCTCAAGCCACGGCTGCTCATCCTCGACCCGTTCGTGCGCCTGCACCGCGTCGACGAGAACTCCAGCGGTGAAGTCGCCCCGTTGCTCGCCTATCTACGCGAACTGCAGCGCCGCCATCAGCTCGCCGTCGTGGTCGTGCATCACGCCAGGAAGGCCGCCCATCGGCTGCGCGACGGCCAAGCGCTGCGCGGCTCCTCGGAGTTTCACGCCTGGGGCGACTGCAACCTCTATCTGCGCCGCCGCGACGATTCGCTCACCCTCACCGTCGAGCACCGTGCCGCGCCACCGCCGGCGCCGATCCCGCTCGCCCTGCGCGCCGACGATGATGCGGTGGCGCTGGCCGTCAGTGATCGGCCGCCACCGCTCACGGGTGCCTCGCCGCCGCTCGATGAGCGCATCGTCACCGCCCTCGCCGACGCCTGCTCCGGCTCGCTGTCGGTCGCCGCCCTGCGCTCCCGCTGCCGCGTCCGCAACGCCACGCTCTACCGCCGCCTTGCAGCGCTATGCCGCCAAGGCGTTCTCGTCAAGTCCGCTGCCGGCTACCGACTCGCCGATCAGCCTGACGCTTCCGTTCCCGTCCCCTCTACGTCGCCCGGGAACGGTACCCGGAACTCCACCGATTAGCGCGCAAACAAGGCCATCGATTACCGCGCCCACGCTCAAACGATTGCGCCGTCGGCTCAGGCGGCTCCGAGGGCACCTGCGGGGATTGGGGGTCCATGGAGGTCGCGGCCGGCGGTTCGTGCGTCTGCTCGAAGGCGCGGATGCGAGCCTCGATCTCCTGGTCACACTCGCTGACAAGCTGTTGGTAGTGAGCGTAGGTCTGGCGTGCGTGCCGGAGCGTGAACAGATGTTCGGATCGCCAATCGCCCTCCAGCGCCTTGATCAACGTGTGGCGGCTGGCTCTGATCCGCGGGTGGGCCAGCGCCGCCAAGCGCGACGGGTCGCGCTCTCCGGCCAGGATGGCGTCGGTGATGGCCAAGCCCGTGTACCCGGTGAGATCGGAGATCGCGTGATGCACATGGACGTTCATCTGATCGAACGCCTTCTGCATATGCAGCACGCTGCGTGCGGCGGTCTTGACCAGGCCGTCGCGATGGCGCAACAGGGAGCGCACCGCGCACACTTCGTCAGCCGGTCGGAACGAGCCGCGCAGCAAGCCGACCGAGTGCAGGTAGCGCAGCCACTCGCAGTCGGACACGTCGCTCTTGCGGCCGGGCACCGAGCGCACGTGGCGGGCGTTGACCAGCACCACCTCGAAGCCGCGTGCTTCCAGGATCTGGTGCACGGGGATCCAGTACACGCCGGTGGACTCCATGGCCACCGTGTCCACCTCGCACGCCCTCAGCCAATCGGCCAACTCATGCAGATCGCGGGTGAAGGTCGGGAACGATCGGATCGGCTGCTCGTCGCGCTCGGCGAGCACCGCCGCGTACACCTCGGTGGCGCCCACGTCCAAGCCTGCCGCGTTGGGGTGCACCTGCTGCGGTTGCGCCGAGCGATTGCCCTTACCGCTGCGCTTGCCTCTGCGATTGTGTCGTGCCATCAGTCTCTCCTGTGGATGAGCGGAGCGGCCGAGGCGTGAACAAACTGAGCATTCTCCTTACCGGGATGGATCAGCACGTCGACTGCGCCGCATGCAGACCCTCACCAATGACAACGCCACGGGCCTCGGGACCAAGCTTGACAACGGGTTCGCCCCGCAGGGCGCTACTCCAGTGACGCGCCGGCCTACTTCGCGCCCCCTCAAGATTACTCGTCCCAGTCTACGCCCGCGTCCGTGTTTCTCCCATGCCAACGCCGGTCCGACCCGGCCGGTGGGGAAGCTTGACAGTACCCGCATTCCTCCCTGATCTCGACTATCACCGTGCCGTCTCCGTCACAGGTGGGGCAGGGCTCTCCCTGCTCTTGATTTTCTAGATTATTCATTCTGAATTCCTTATGTCATAACCTTTTCGGCGGATTCCTTCCGCCCGATCTTACGTATAGTTAACGATTTCGTATGCACACTCTGACCTTCTCTTACTCACCTCCTCTGCTTGCAGCCGATCAGGCAACTCGGCAGACGCTCTCGCTTGGTCGCGCGCCGCGGCTATGCGGAACTCGCGCCTGAGCCGAGGCACTTCGTCAATCCTTCGAGAGAGGATGTGGATGCCTCCCCGGATCTCCTGCAGAGCGTCACGGATCTCTGCCATGTAGCCGTTGTCAGACTTAGCTTCAGACATCACTCAACTCTCGTCGTCTTCGTCGCCATCGGCCGGCTCGATTAGCTGCATCAAGCACCGCTCGATACAGGGACGAACGAAATCCAAGCAACCGTTCGTATACACCTACGGATGCCTCTGTGTCAAGCGTCAGGCAGAGGAGGGGTGCATTCCGTCAGCGTGACGGATCAGGCAGCCATGCGTTCAGTTCGGCACCTCCGCGGACGGGCTCACCTGGGACCTGCCGGACCGGCTGGTGTGCGCGCTGAAGCCGGACACGCCCAAGCAGGTGTATTGGGACGCGCGCATCGGCCGCTACGTCGCGTGGCTGAAGCTGATGGTCGCCGACGACGGCACGCCGATGTTCCCGTTCGTCGACCCGGTCGACAGCGACCCGCCCGTGATCGCGCCCCGCCTCCTGCGCCCCGGGCGCTCGATCGGCCGCATCGAGGTGGACGACCTGACCGCGCCGTGGCCGGAAGAGAACATCCGCACGGTGTTGGCCGCCGACGAGCACGATCCAGTCGACTCCGACATCTACCACCACGACGTGCTGCCCTACGCCGAGGCCGACGACGCCTACTTCATGTTCCCGATGACCTACCAGCACTTCGGGGAGGGCGAGACCACGGTGCGCAACGACGGCCTCAACGACGCGCAGTTCGCCGCCAGCCGCGACAGCATCCACTGGATGCGCTACGACCGGCGGCCCTACGTCGGCCGCGGCCTGCCCGGCACCTTCGACGGCGGCACCATTCACGCATCGCCCGCCCACCTGCGCCGCGGCGACCGGTTCCTGCAGATGTACACCGGCAGCCCCTGGACGCACGGCGGCTTCCGCGCCCTCAGCGACGAAGAGCGGCGCGCGCGCGGCTACGGCAACGGGCTGGTCGAGCAACGCTTGGACGGCTTCGTGTCGGCCGACGCCGCCTATACCGGTGGCACGCGCGTCACGCCGCCGCTCCGCTTCGCAGGCAAGCGGCTGGAGCTGAACATCGATGTCGCTGCCATGGGGCAGGCGAAGGTGGATGTCCAGGACGAGGCAGGCCGGCCGCTCCCCGGCTTCGAGCCGTCACGCTGCCGCCGCGTGATAGTCAACGACGTGCGCCACGCCGTGAGCTGGGACGGCTCCCCCTCGCTCGGCAGCCACGCGGCCGGCCGATTCGCCTGCACTTCGACATGCGCTCGGCCAAGCTCTACGCCTTACCAGTTTCGCTGACATGCAAGTCGTGTTACCATCCCTCAAATGGCTGCTTACACGCATCTCACCCGGTCGTGTCGGAGTTTGAACTATGCCCACCAAGTCCCCGGAGAACACACCCTTCCTTCAGCGACCCTACATAGACCGACAGATGATAGTTGTCACCGACGACGCCGTCGCCGAATCCGCACGTGACGCCGAACGCGCCGCAGGGAACAGAGACAACGCCACGAACTGGTCACAGATCGGCGAGGTGGCCCTACGTCTTGCTCTTGGTGCCACAATCCCTAGTGTTTCGCTAGGCGTTGAAGCAATTCGTGAATTGATGAGAGCTTGGAGCCGTCTACGCTCAGACGGCATCCGCCTTTTGCAAGTCGGAAAGTCTGAATCTAACCTATTGGACTTTCCCCCAGGTCATCCTCGCGAGAAAGTAGTGTATGTCGGACACCCGACCATCCCCATGGCGTACTACGCCGCCGCTGATTTCCACCGGTTCACCTTTGAGCACAAGTTCTCCGAAGCGATCGACTTGCTGATTCACTTGGGTGCCACCAAGCTTCGCGTCGAGCGCGTACGCGGCTGGTCGAGGGAGTATGCCGGCCGCATGTCAGCGCCGCTGGGTCCGGCCGGAGAAAACGTGGGTATGAAAGCAGGAGGCAAGAGCCAGTCTCACAACGAATTACTATTCGAGGCGAACCTGCCAGGAACACACGCCCCTTTACTGCCAGATACACTAGCGTGGTATACTCATGAGCCGACATGGCAGTCCATAGCGAACGGACGCATTAAGTTCGGCCTGCAGAATTTTTCTCTGAGTGTATCCTACGATGACGACTTCGGAATCCATGCCGGATTGAAAGCATCAGTGGGAAAATCAGGGCTTGATCTCGGCGGCAACTTCGAGGATCACGAGGCGACACTGTGGCTGATAAGCGGAGAGTTCGGGACGGTCTCAGAGTAGGCTCGCCCAAGACTGCATTTCACCGCCGGCCGCCATTGCCGCCTTCGTGGTGGACTCTCTTCGCAGGGCCAATCCTGAATACGCAACGGGCGCACGTGGCTCCCCTTCACTGTCCTGACGCTCTGCCAACCCAACTACACGGCGAATAGTTCCTGGGTCTGCGGCGCTAATCTCAATGCCTGCCAGTCGTTTCGGAGGGCCGTTAGAATGGTTTGTAGAGTGACCTCGACGCAGACTGCACCGGACGATTACCATGCTGACCCCGCGTCTACCTGTACCTGTATCGCACGAGGAAGTGTCCGCAAAGACACGCACCGAAACTTCCGCGCGAACAATGCAGACGCTGCCACCCCGCATCCAGCCAGTGAGTCCCCGAGGGGTAGCCTGATCCGGAACGGCCGCCTCCAGGTGGCCTACGGCAGGTAGCAGATCTTCAGCGCCTGCTTGGCGAGCAGGAGCTGCACACCCTCGTCGTAGCGCTCGAAGGGCAGGCGGGCGCCGATCAGCACCTCGGTGTTGAGCTTCTCCGCCGCCCACAGCCCGGTCACGTAGGATGCGTCAGGCGCCTCCGGCGCCACGCGCGAGGCGATGCCCGTGCGGTTGCGCCAGTGGCGGGTCGTGTAAATCGCCTCTCCGTGGATCACGCCGAACGGCGACACCGGGCCGTCGACGGTGTGGTCCAGCGCCACCTGCATCCCCGCGGCCGCGCCGGTGCAGTCGATGCTGGCTTCCAGCGGTTCCCGCTCCAGCTCCGCCGGCGGCGTGCCGGGCTCGATGCGCACCACCTGGTCCGCGCCCAGCGTGCCGGCAAGCTCCAGGCGCTCCGGCACTAGGTCGATCGCCACCACGGCGCCGGCTCCCTGAGCCCGCACCATCTGCAGCGCGATTATGCCGGCCGGACCCAGGCCGACGACGCCCACCCGCTTGCCGGCCACGTCGCCGAGTGCGTGCACGTAGGGGGACATGTGGAAGGCCATCTCCATCGACGCCGCCGCCTCATACGAGGTGTTGTCCGGGATGCGGACGACCATGTCCGCCGGCCGCGCGATGAGCTCGCTGTAGAACCCGGGGTTGCTCTCGCCGCCCGCCTTCAGGGTGGCCACGCGGTCCCCGATCTGCAGCGAAGTGACGCCCTCGCCCACCGCCTCGACCCGGCCCGACACCTCGTGCCCGGGGTAGCCCACAGGGATCGGGTACTTGGGGTGGCCCGGCCGCTCGAAGATGTCGACGCCGCGGAACAGCGTGGTGTCCCAGTGCGGACACGTCACGCAGGCCTGCACCGCGATCAGCACCTCGCCCGGCCCGGCCTGGGGCTCCGGCGTATCGACGACACGGAACCGCCCCGGCTCCGTGATTTGAATGGCTCTCATGGCACGCCCATGATACGACTTCGACCGCCGCTCAGCAGCGCATCGGCACGCTGCTACTCCGGCGGCAGAACGCCGCCGCGACCAGGTGGAGCGCAGTCGAGCACATACGTCGTCAGCGACGGGATGCCGACGCTCCAGACGACCGGCGGGAGTTGGCCCGGCGGGCTCCAGACGTACCCCAACAGGTTCAGCTCCTCGCGCGCCGCCAGCCGAGCCGCGGCGTCGGCGCCGGTAGTGGCGAGCGCGGCGTCGAGCGCGTGGTCGGACGCCGTGGGGGCAGCCGCAAACAGCCGTGCTGTCACCACCGCCGCGGACAGCAGGCCGCGGGACTCCAGTTCCCGATAGCGGTCCTGGTAGTAGTCCGCGATCTGGGTGGCCACGTCGGGCCGCGCCGCGTCTGCGTGAGCGACGGTCAGCCGGGCTGCGCCCGTGGCCAGGTGCCGGTCCCACAGCGCCTCGCCCCAGAGCTGGATGAAGTACGGATAGCGCTGGCTGCGCTCCACGACCGCGTCGAGGGCTCCCGCGTCGATGGCCACGCCGTGCGCGTCCAGCGGCTCGACCAGGGCGGCGCGCGTGGCGGCGTCGCTGAGCAGGCCGATGCCCAGGCGCCCCTTGCCCAGACGGCTCCAGAAGGACGCGTTCATGGTGCTCAAATGCGCCGGCAGACCCGGCGTGCCGGCAAGCACCAGCAGGAACGGCGCCTTGGCGCGCACGTCCTGGCTGACGTTCAGCAGCAGCTCGCCGACCTCCCGGTCTAGCGTGTGCGCTTCGTCGACCAGAACGACGAGGGGGCTCTTGCGGCACCGCGAGGTCAGCCGCTCGGTCAGGTCGTGCACCGACGGTGTCGCCGCCGGCCACTCGGCCTGACCGACGCCAGCGACGCCGAGCTTCCTGGGCAGGATCTTCCTGATGATCGGCGCCGGCAACAACGCTTCGACCAGCGCCTGCGCGGTCCGGGTCCGGCTCGGCGACAGGCGCGCGACGTCGATCCGGCCGGCTTCGCGGCAGGCGCCCTCGAACCAGTTGAGCAGCACCGTCTTGCCGTTGCCGCGCGGCCCCATCAGCGCCACGTCGTGCGGGGGAGCGTCGCCGCCAAGCAGGTCCGCCAGACACTGTCCGAGCACCGCCTGTTCGCGCTCGCGACCGGTCAGCGCCGGCGGAGCCGCACCCGTCCCCGGAGTGAACAGGCGGTGCGCCGTCGCCTTCATGACGCACGTATGATACGACTTCCACCGCCGCTCATCAGCGCGCGGGAGGAAAACCCATGGACAGCGGACCGATCCACGTCGGCGGCGACAAGCAGCTCTTCATCGACCACCGCTTCATCGAATCCGCCGAGCAGGTGACGCTGCGCGTGAACCCGCCGCGCAAGGAGACCGCCGACCTCTTTCCCCGCGACAAGCCGTGGGAGGCGTTCACCATCGGCTGGTACAGCATCGACTGGGATCCCGACACGCGGCGCTACAAGAAGTGGTACGCCGCCTGCGACAGCGACCAGTGGGCCGGCGGCCGCTGGCGGCTCTGCTACGCGGAGTCGCGCGACGGGCTGTCCTGGGAGAAGCCCGAGCTAGGGCTGGTCGAGTACGGAGGCTCCCGCGACAACAACATCCTGATCGACGGCGAGAAGCTCGCCTATACCTTCCATGACCCGCATGCCTGCGGCCCGCACGGCCGGCCGGAGGAGCGCTTCAAGATGATCCGGGGCTTCCCGGAGAAGACCAAGGTCGGCACCTCGCCCGACGGCATCCGCTGGGACCTGCCCGACCGGCCGGTGAGCGACCTGCCGCCCGGCTGGGACACCGCCAAGCAGGCGTGGTGGGACGAGCGCATCGGCCGCTACGTCGTCTACCTGCGCGTGCAGATCGACGAGGAGAATGAGCTCCCCTACCCGTTCGCCGACCCGATCGACAGCGATCCGCCGGTGGTGCAGCCGGCGCTGGCGAGGCCGATCCGGGCGATCGGCCGCCTGGAGACCGACGACCTCACCGCGCCGTGGCCGGACGACGAGATCCGCACCGTGCTGTGCGCGGATCAGGACGACCCGGCCGGCTCCGACATCTACCACGCCGGCGTCTACCCCTATCCCTACGCGGCCGACGCCTACTTCATGTTCCCGCTCACCTACCACCACTTCACGGAGGCGGAGAGCCCGGTCGTCCGGAACGACGGCGTCAACGACTGCCAGTTCTGCGCCAGCCGCGACGGCATCCACTGGATGCGCTACGACCGCCGGCCCTACATCGGCCGCGGCATCCAGGGCGAGTTCGACGGCGGCGGGATCCACGGCAGCCCCTACCTGATCCGCCGTGGCGCCGAGCTTTACCAGCACTACGGCGGCGAGCCCTGGACGCACGGCCAGTATCGCCGCCTGAGCGACGACGAGCGGCGCGACCGCGCCAACTGGGCCCGCGGCCGAAGCTGCGTGGCCGTGCAGCGGCTGGACGGCTTCGTGTCGGCCGACGCAGCCTACGGCGGCGGAACGCTGCTGACGCCGCCGCTCACCTTCGAGGGCGACCGGCTGGAGCTCAACATCGACGTGGCCGCCATGGGCGAGGCGCAGGTCGAGCTGCGCGACCAGGAGGGCCGGCCGATCGACGGCCTCGGCGCCGCCGACTGCGACCGGCTGACGTGCAACGACGTGGCCGCCCGCGTGCGCTGGCGGGGCTCGGACGATCTCGGTCCCCTCCGCGGCCGGCCGGTCCGGCTGCACATTCGCATGCGCTCGGCGAAGCTGTACGCCTTTCAGTTCGTGAGCGCCTGATCGGCGGGCGCGTCAGACCCCCTCGGCCGCCAGCGGCGACGGCATCGGCCCTTCGTCAAGGTCCACCGTCAGCATGCGGTCGCCCTTGCTGGCCCAGCTCCACGACAAGCCGTTGACCCCGGGTACCGCGCGCAGCAGCTCGTTGGTGTACTTCCTGCCGTACATCTTGGCCAGCCGCTCGCGGATCATCAGGCTCGCCCAGAGCCCGACGCCATGCTTGGCGCAGAGCGGGCCGTAGTGCTCGCCCAGCATCTCCGGCAGCGGCTGCAGGCCGAATTCGCCGTCGAAGTAGCTCTGCACGTAGCCGTAGCCGGTTCGCAGGTGCTGGCCGACCACGTTGGCGTGGCCGATGTTGATGCCGTCGATGATCTTCTCCGAGATCCAGGTCCGCCAGTCCAGGTGGATGTTGCCGACCGGCCGGCCGAAGTGGTCGCCGGGCGGCACGCCGATGCCGAGCGTCAGGCCGCGCTCGTCGCAGAGCGCCCGGACGTCGCGCAGGTACTGGGTGATGCCCTCGCCGCGCAGCCGCCGCCACGCGTCCAGGTCGAAGTTCTCGGTCAGGATGTCGACGCCGTAGCGCTCGCGGAATGCCTCCGCCACCGGCAGGTTGAAGCCGTACTGGTCGCCGTGATCGGCGTTCATGCGGTGGCCGCGCGTCGAGATGTAGACCCCGTCCCAGCGGTAGCTGTCGACCAGCCAGGCCAGCTCCTCCCGGCACTTGTACTCGCGCACCTCCGGATAGGAGTACTCGGGCACCCCCCAGTGACGTTTGTCCCAGGTGCGGTCGCAGGCGTAGTACTCCGGATGGTTGGCAAAGAACTCAGACTCCCACTGGAACGCGCCGTGGGTGTACGCGTCGGAGTGCGGCGGCTGCCCTTCGTCATACAGGTCGACGTAGCAGTAGATCTTGACGCCGGCGTCGCGGGCCGCCTCGGTGGCCGCCGCGGCGTCGTCCACCTGCTGCACCACATCGTAGACCTGGGGCTCGTTCCGGCGGGCGCGGTCCGTGATGCGGGCGAGCTTGGCGAGCCAGCGTTCCTGGCGCCACAGCACCCCGAGGATGCCGTAGGTCTCCTTCCAGCTCACCAGCGCGTCGCGAATGCGCTCGGGCGAGTCGAGCACGTGCTCCGGGCGCTCGGCGTTCAGCGTGTCTCCCCAACTGCAGATCATCAGATCGCCGTTCTGGTTGTGCATGGTCATTTCCTCCTTAAGAGTTCGCGCCGGTTGTACCGGCCTGCCGGAAGCGCAGCGCAAACAGGTCGGCGTCCCGCATGAGCAGGCGCAACCGCACCGTCCGCCCGGCCAGGGCGCCCACGTCGGCTCCGCCGGCCCAGCTTGCCTCTCCCTCGATGTGATTGCCGATCAACTCGCGCGACTCCCCCAAAGTGTAGCCTGGAAGAGGCCGGCCCCGGGCGTCCTGCAGCTCGACGCGAATGCTGCCGGCGGACGAGGTGGAGTAATTGAGCAGCAGCCGTGTCCCCGCGAAGGTCAGCGGCCTGGTGAGCATCTCCCCGCCCGCGTAAGGCGCGCGCACGGAGGCGAAGCCGTCCAGGCGCAGGGAATAGCGGCGCAGGTGCGCGGTCGCCTGGGCGTTGTCCTGCACCAGGTACAGCGACATCTCGTGCGGGCCGGTCGGCACCAGCCCGGTCGCCGGATAGTTGGTACGCGTGATCCAGTTGTTGGGACCGATGCCGGGGCGGATGAAGCTCTCCGGAAAGGTGCGGTCGAAATCCAGCCCGCCGCGCGAGGTCATGAACACCGCGTCCGAGCAATCCTCGACGTAGTCCGGGGTCAGGCCGAGCCTCCGGCACTCCTCGGCGGTCACCACCTGCCGCCCCTTCTGGAAGCGCGCCGGGAAGGCGATCGACACGTGTGGCGCCCGGAAGTAGGGCTGCACGTTGCTGGTGTACAGGTGCTCCACCGGTTCCGCGCGCACCTTCACAAGCGGGGTCCAGGCGAGGAGGTCCGGCGAGGTGGTTCGGGCGATCCACCGGATGGAGCCGGCGTGGCCGGGGCGCTTGGGCGGCCCGAGCCAGTCGCGCAGGTAGGCGACGTAGCATCCTTCCACCACCGACCAGAACGTCGGCACGGAGGTGGTGTCGCTGACCATCGGGCCGCGGTGCGATTGATCGATCACCGGCTCGTCGCGGAGCTGCTGCCAGCGTCTACCGTCCTCGGAGCCGTACAGCAGCATGCCGCCGGTGGTGTTGTCGAGCTGGTCGTGATCGAACAGGCCTGCCAGCGCCTTGAGCCGGAAGCTGCCGGCGGCGGGGCCGGTATCGAGGAACGCGCCGAAGTTGTGGCGTACCGCGGGCGATTCCGGGCCAAGGATGACGTTGTTGTCGCGCGAGCCGTCGATCTCCACCAGGCCGAGGTCGGGCTTGGTCCAGTGCCTGCCGTCCGTCGACTCGGCGTAGCAGGTGCTCTCGTCCTCTGCGCCGTCGGGGCCGTCGCCGCTCTTGCCGCGGTAGTAGGCGCGGTACGTGTCGCCGTCCTTGAGCACCGTGAAGTAGCCGATCAGGCCCTCCCACGGCCGGTCGCGACGGAGGACCGGCCCCTCGTCACGCGGCTGCTGCAGCGCCAGACGGGTGCCGTCCAGTCGGTCGATCAGGTAGCGGTCGACGATCGGTTCCAGACGCGTGCCGATGTCAATGGTCGGGCTCATGGTTGTCCTTGCGAGCGGTGGCATTCTATCTCATTCTCGGACCGTGAGACAGACGGCCTCGAACGATCTGTCCAGACAGTACGACGCCATCCTGCGGCGGCAGACGTTCGCCCGCGCCTACCGGATGCGGACGTTCTACGTCCTGCTGTCGCTCTCCTTCAGCCTGCTGATCCTCTTCAAGTACGTGCCGATCTACGGCGCGCTGATGCCTTCAAGAACTTCAACGTCGTGCAGGGCATCGTGGGCAGCCCCTGGAACGACTTCGCCTACTTCAAGCGCCTTACGAACGACCCGTTCTTCCTGCGCGTCCTGTGGAACACGTTCTGGCTGAGCGTGCTGCGCATCGTCTTCGCCTTCCCGGCGCCGATCATCCTGGCGCTGCTGCTCAACGAGCTGCGCAGCGTCTTCTACAAGCGCGCGTCGAGCAGCGCGCCGGCGACCGGCCGGGCTACCTGCTGACGCGCGAGTTCATCCTGGAGGGCAACCGGCTGCGGCTCAACACGGCGATGCCGCAGAAGCCCTGGCACGAGCAGCTCGTGCGGGCGGAGATCGCCCGCCACCCGCCGCTAGGCGGGCACTACGGATCGTCCCAGCCCTACCCCGGCTTCAGCCTGGACGAGTCGGACGCGCTGCGCGGCACCAGGACCGACATGCCGGTCACCTGGAACGGCAGCCCCGACCTGTCGGCGCTGGCCGGCAAGCCGGTCTACCTGCGCTTCGAGATCATCAACATGGGGCTGTTTGCGTTCACGGTCACGAAGGAATAGACCTTCCCCTTCCCTCGGCCCCGCGGAACCGAAGCTCAGGTCGCGGCCGCTCCGCCATCCAAGGTCCTGCGCGGATCGAGGACGAGGTCGATGCCGCGGAGAATGTCGACCACGAGATCCCTTCCGAGCCGCCCGATCCGGTCGGTCAGCTCACCCTTGTCGATCGTGAAGAGCTGCGTCACGTTGGCGACGCTGTCCTTGGGAAGGTCGCCGGCTCCCTGTGGCAACAGCACGTTGCCCGGCGCCTCGGCCCGGCGCAGGTTCGACGTCAAGGCGCACACGATGACCGTCGACAGCCGGCTGCGGTTGAAGAGATCGTTCTGAACCACGACGAACGGCCGGCGGAATCCCGGTCGTGAGCCCGACGGCTCGCCGAGATCTACCCAGAACAGGTCGCCCTGACTTACTACCACGAATCGAGCACGCGCTCCTGCCGGGGTCCGAGCCTTCGCAGGGTCGCGGCCTCTTCCTCGTCGGGAAAGTCGGCATACGCGTCGTTGATGCCTTGCAGGAGAGCCTGGTTTTCCCACCTGGTCAGGAACTCCTCCAGCGCCCGCGCGTAGATGCGGCTGCGAGGTGTTCCCGACGTTCGCGCGACCTCGTCGGCGCGCTGCGCGAGCGAGTGCTCGACGGACACCGCGATCCTCACCTTCGCCATGGTAATACTTCTCTTGCGACAAATCGTATGAGTCAAAGTACGCGCTGGTCAACCGGTGTCGTCGACGATGGACAACGAGTACAGGTCGCCGTGCTTCAGGTATACCTTCAGACGAATGGTGCGACCCCGCACGGTGTCCAGGTCCGATCCGGATGACCACGCGGCCCGCGCTCGCAGGTGGTCGCCGGCGATCGGTCTCCCCTGCTCGCGAGCCAAGCCCGCCACGGGCCGACCTTCCTCATCGAGCACCTCGACCCGCAGTGACCCGCGGGCGTCGGCATTGATGGCGATCGCCGTCCCGTCGGCTGTGAACGCCTCGGTGACCAGGACGCCGGCGCCCTCGGCGGAAAGCGAGGCGAAGCCATCGAGCCGCAGTGTCGCCAGGCCGGTCTCGATGTTCCACGGCCGGAGCCGGTGTAGTAGAGGTAGATCTGGTCGCCGTGCACGAGGGGACGGGCGGCCAGCAGCAGGGTCTCGTCCCAACTCCCCTCCGGCCCCGGCGGGATCAGCGGCTCTCGGTGGATGCGGTCCCAGCGCACGCCGTCGCGGCTGGCCACCAGCTCGGTGTGCATCTCCCGGCAGCGCACGTTGTTCATCTCGATCGGCGGCCCGAAGAAGCCCTGTCGCCTGTTGCGCTCGACGATCCGCCGCCACTCCTCGCGTCCCGGTTCGGGCAGGTTGCGCGCGACCCAGAGCATGCCGATGTGGGTTCCCTCATAGTCGGTGGCCGCCAGGCCGGCCGCCTCCGTCCCCGGCGGATCGTCGTCGTCCGGCACGAACACCGGCGCGGGCGGCAGCTCCCAGCGCAGGAAGTCGTCGCTCTCGCTGCGGGCCGTGACCCGCATCCCGTAGCCGTCGGCGCTGGAGTACATCACCAGCCGCCCGACGGTGCGCTCCAGCCCGAACGGGACAGCGACCTCGGCGTCGCCCACCCAGACCGGGTTGGCGGGATGCTCCTGCCAGCGGATGCCGTCCGCGGAGAAGCCGACGCAGTGGCCGAGCAGCCAGCCGCCCTCCTGCGCGGCGTCGCGCCGCCCGCCCCACCACACCGCCTTGTAGCGGCGCCGCGGATCGGGGTCGGCCGGATCGATGATCGGCGCCGGGTCGTGCATCATGCAGGTCGCCGCCAGCACGATGTTGTTGTCGGCGCTCCCCTCGAAGTCGACGACGCCGAGCGACGGCTTGTGCCAGTCGATGCCGTCCGCGGAGGTGGCGTAGCACATGTTGGAGCCGTCGTCCGGGCCGTAGCAGGCGCCGCCTTGGTACCAGGCGCGGACACGGCGAGATGCCTCCTTCGAGAATACCCGGCAACCGGCGCCGGCACCGCCGACGGCCGCTCGACCGGGACCGATCCTCGGCGTACCGTTGCCCGCAGCATGCCACGCGCGCAAGAAGCCGGGTCGGCTCCGTTCGACCTGGTGGCACGCGCCGAGCTCGCCCTCAACGCGCTGACGCGCAACGTCGACCCGGCGCTGCGCTTCACCCCGTACTTCGACTGCCGGCTGCAGCTCGACCCGCCGGTGCTGAGTCACCACACCTACTGGGACCACTGCGACGGCGCGGGCCGAGCCGTCGACGCGCTAGTGCTGGCGCGCGAAATGACCGGGTCCGACCTGGGGAGCGAGATCGACGTCCACCTCAAGGAACTGGTCGCCTCGTACCAGGGCGAGCAGGGCCTGTGCTGGATACCGGAGCCCGACTTCCCGCCCCGTCCGACCAGGCGGCCGCGTCCGCCGGTGGCCGAATTCTGGGGCCAGCGCGCCTGCCTGATGGCGTTCGTGACCTGCTACCAGCAGAGCACCGACGCCGCCGAACGTGCCGGCCTGCGCCGGCGAATCGACGCGCTCATCCACGGCCTTGCGAGCATCGCGGTGCGGCGCGACGGCTACTGCTACTACCCGGTGCCGGTGCGCGACCGTCCGACGGATGCGGACGAGCTGTTCTACCGGCGCGACGGATGGGACGGCGACGCCGAGCCGACCGGCACCGGCGCCATGTGTGCGGCCGCGCCGATCCTGCGCCCGGTCGTGCAGTACCTGGCGACGGGCGCCCGCAACGACGGGGCCGCGGCGCTCTGTGACGGGATCGCGCGCTATGTGGTCGAGCGCGCGGGCGACTTCGGCCCGGACGGGAGTTTTCGCGGGCACTTCCACAGCCGGGTGGCCACCGCCGCCGGCGTGCTGCAGTGGGGCCTCTTCTCCGGGCAGCCCGATCTGGTGCGTTGGGCACAAGGCGTCTACCGCTTCGCCCGCGCGATCGGCACCAGGTTCGGCTGGTTCCCGGAGTTCGTCGGCCGGGACGCCTGCGAGACCTGCGGCATCACCGACATGATCGACATCGCTATCCAACTGGCCCGCTCCGGACGCCACGAATGCTGGGGCGACGCCGAGCGCTTCGGGCGCAATCACCTGGTCGAGTCCCAGTTCGTCGACGCCGACTGGGAGCGGCAGGTGCCCAAGCTGACCCCGGGCGAGGTCGCCGACTTCATCGCGGCATGTCCGCCGCCGCAGCTCAAGCGCGACGGCGTGCGCGACGTGCTTCCGGGGGCGTTCTCCGGCGGCAGCGCGCCCAACAGCATCGTCGATACACGGCGCGGCCACTGGTGGATGGGCTGCTGCAACGCGCATGGAGTACACGGGCTGTACCTCCTGTGGCATCACGCGGTGCGCGCGACGCAAACCGCGGTCCGCGTCAACATGCTGTTCGACCGCTCGACCCCTTGGGCCGACGTACGCAGCCATCTTCCGGCCGAGGGCGTGGTCGAGGTGGTCATGCGTCAGGGCGGATCGCTCGCCGTACGCACCCCCAACGACGTTCCCACGGACGCCGTTGCGGTCGAGGCCTCCGGCCGATGGAGCTGGCACGACGGCTACGTAAACGTCGATGGGCTCGCGCCGGGGCAGGTGGTCACGATCCGCTTCCCCCTGCGCGAGCATGACGAGCATGTCGGCGTGCTCGATGACGAGTACCGCGTCTCGTGGCGAGGCGATACCGTGATGGCCATCGACCCGCCGGGGCGCGTCGGGCCGCTGTACCAGCGCCGGGCCCGGCGGGGAGAAGCGGGAGTGCGTTCCCCACGGGAGGCACGCGGCCACGCCTCGCGCCTTCCGTGCGCGTCGCACATCGAGTGGTGATGCGGGGCGCGGTTTGCTCCCGCTTGCGCAAACGGGTACCGTCGGCTTTGGCGATACCCGCCTATGGCTGACCATGGAACGCTGATACAGGATCGGCGGCCTGCGGTCGGTACCGCCCGTCGTCCCGGGCGCCGGGCGGAGTTGATCCGCTCGATCAGGGCGGCGCCCCTGCTCTACCTGATGATCGCGGTCGTCATGGCATGGGCGATCCTGTTCCACTTCATCCCGATCTGGGGCATCAGCTTCGCCTTCCGGCGCTTCAACCTGGTCAGCGGCTTCTGGAGCGCCGACTGGGTCGGCTTCAAGTACTTCGCCCAGTTCCTGAGCGATCCGTTCGCGTTCCGGATCATCAGGAACACGGTGCTGCTGGGTTTCTGGAGCATCGTTTTTGCCTTTCCTGCGCCGATCGTCTTCGCGCTGCTGCTCAACGAGATCGGCAACGCCGCCTTCAAGCGGTCGATCCAGACGCTGACCTACCTTCCGCACTTCGTGTCGACGGTGGTGATCGTCGGCATCATCTTCCAGCTCTTCGAGTGGGAGCGCGGCATCGCCACCGACATCATCGAGCTGTTCACCGGCGAGCGGCGCGACGTGTTCATCGATCCGCGCTGGTTCCGTCCGCTCTACGTCGTGTCGAGCATCTGGCAGGAGCTCGGATGGGGGACGATCATCTACCTGGCGGCGCTGGCCGGCGTCAACGCCGAGCTCTACGAGGCGGCGCGCGTCGACGGCGCCGGGCGCTGGCAGCAGGCGCTGCACGTCACCGTTCCGGCCCTGATCCCGACGATCACCATCCTCTTCATCCTCAATACCCGTAACCTGGTGCAGATCGGCTTCGAGAAGGCGTTCCTGCTGCAGAATCCCGGCACCTACGAGACCGGCGACATCATCGCCACCTACGTCTACCGGCGGGGCATCGAGGGTCTGCAGTTCAGCTACGCCACCGCGATCGGCCTGCTCAACAGCGTGATGGCGTTCGCGATCGTCCTCTCCACCCACAAGATCGTGCAGCGGCTGCGCGGCGAGGGGCTCTGGTAGAGGAGGAACGACGGCCATGCAGCGTGTCCGGCAGCCGCTCTCCTCGCGCCTGTTCGACGGCTGCAACTACCTGCTCTGCGCGCTCATCGCCGCCGCCGCCCTCTACCCGTTCCTGTACATGTTCGCGCTGTCCGCCAGCGACTACATCCAGATCTCCTACGGCAACGTGCGCGCCTTTCCCGTCGGCTTCCACCTCCGCTCGTACCAGAACGTGCTGCGCAACACCATCATCCTGCGCGCCTACTGGAACTCCATCCTGTACACCTCCACCTACACGATCCTGGTCATCGTGCTGTCCTCGGTTGCCGGCTACGTGCTGGCCGACCGCCGGTTCCGCCTGCACGGGGTGGTGACCGTGCTGCTGCTCGTCATGA
Organism: Spirochaetia bacterium; assembly: GCA_965208175.1. Classification (GTDB taxonomy): domain Bacteria; phylum Spirochaetota; class Spirochaetia; order SZUA-6; family Bin103; genus CATQHW01. The sequence continues at coordinate 2,878,102 of CBDBOG010000004.1, forward strand.
TGTTCTTCGAGGGCGGCATGATCCCGACGTTCCTGTGGGTGCGACAGCTCGGGCTGCTGGACTCGATCTGGGCGATCGTGCTGCCGACCGCTGTGGTGCCGTTCTATATCTTCCTGTTCCGGGTATACATCAAGGAGAACGTCCCCGACGAGCTCAAGGAGTCCGTGCACCTGGACGGCGGCAACGAGCTGGTCGTCTACTCCCGCATCGTCCTGCCCTTGATCAAGCCGATCGTCGCCACCATCGGCCTGTTCGCCGCCGTCTCGATGTGGAACGAGTTCTTCCGCCCGCTGATCTACCTCAACGACCTGCAGAAGCAGCCGCTGACCCTCATCCTGCGCCGCTTCGTCGTGCTCTCCGACTTCGGCGGCGACCTGCAGAACTTCACCGACGAGAATTACTACACGGAAGCGGCGCGCGAGGTGACCGACTACGATCTGTTCACGTTCGGCTTCCTGAAGTCGATCAAGATGGCCATGACCATGATCACGGTCATCCCCATACTGCTGGTCTACCCGTTCGCGCAGCGCTATTTCGTGCGCGGAATACTCGTGGGCTCGCTCCGCGGCTGAGCCGAAAGGAGGTAACGACCGTACACCAGACATCTCTTCGCACTCGTTATCTCGAGGAGGAATCCGATGAGAACGACAACACTACGTATCGCCGTCGCCGTCACCCTGCTGTGCGGCGTCGCGCTCGGCGCCGGGGCGGCAGGCCAGACCGGCACCGCGACAGGGGAGCTGCCGCTGGTCGAGTTCGTCAACGACTTCGCCTACGACGGGGTCGCCGAGACCCGGTTGGCGGAGCTCTGGGGCGAGCTGACCGGCACCATCTTCGTGCCGATCAACATCCCGCGCAGCGACTACGACGCCAAGATGGCCACCTTTCTGGCTTCGGGCGACATGCCGGAGATCGCCAGCGTGCTGGATCAGACCCTGACCAACGCGGTCGACCAGTTCAAGGGCGCCCTGTTCGTCGACACCCTGGCGGAGATCGAGGCGGGCGCCATGCCGGGGCTCGGCGCCCTGGTGGACGAGATCCCGGGCATCCTGCAGTACTCGGATGACGGACGCGTCTACACGCAGCCGTTCGTGAACATGGGGTTGCGCGCCGCCAACTCGAACATCCTGCTGCGCACCGACCTGCTGGCCGACGCCGGGTACGAGGTGGATACGCTCGACGACGTGGCCCGCACGCCGGGGGGCCTGTTCGAGCTGTTCCGCGCCAGCCACCTGGCCATGAACGGCGGCTCCGCGCCGATCCTCACCAACCGGCGCGGCATCGGCCCGCGCGGCTGGATCGTGTCGCCGATCGCGCTGCAGTTCGGGACCTACAATCGCATCTACTTCAACGAGGACAACCGCTACGAGTACGGCCCGACCATGGACCGGTTCCTGATCGCGATCGACTTCATCCGGCAACTGCACGCCTCGGGCATCCTATTTCCGAACTGGGCGACCATGCCCGAGGAAGATCAGAAGCGCATCTGGCTGGAGGAGGAGCGCGCCGGCGCCTTCATCGGCAGCATGCACGGAAGCTGGATCGGCTGGTACAACAACGGGCAGCGGCCGGCGTACCAGGATGCCGGCGACTTCCACGTCATGCCCCCGGTGATCTTCGGCACCCGCGGCAGGATCCGCACGCCGTCGCGGTCGAGCGGCGCGTTCGTGATCAGCGCGACCTCCGAGAACAAGGACGCGGCGGTGCGCGCCTCCGACTGGGCCTACACGGACGAGGGGGCGAACCTGCTGCGCTTCGGCGAGGAAGGCGTGGCCCATGCCGCCGACGACAACTCGCCCTGGGGCGGCATCTGGTTGATGAACCTGGTCGGATGGCCGGAGGACGTGCGCAAGGCCGACCCCGACGGCACGCGGGCGACGGAGTACGGCTTCGGCCGGCTGTGGCGCACCTCGCCGCGCATCATGTGGGGCAAGTCGGACCTGATCGTCTACCGCGACCACACCCTGCCCACCTACACCGGGGAGTTCATCGATGCCGTCTGGATCGAGAAGCTGCGGGAGTTCGGCGCCTGGAACGACACGCCGGAGCCGAAGTTTCCGTTCACGGCAGACGAGCTAGACGAGAGAATCCAGCTCGAAGGCGTGCTGTCCACGCTGGTGGACGAGAACGTGGTCAAGTTCACTCACGGGCAGCGGCCGATGAGCGAGTGGGGCCAGTTCCAGCAGGAGCTCGTCAACGCCGGGGCCGAGCGGCTGGTGGAGATCTACAACACCGCGCTCGACCGTTTCCTGGAGCAGACCGGGACGAAGCTGTAGGCCGTTCGCTGCGACCCGACGGTCGCACTGACCCGACGGCGGGCCGGATCCGATGGGTCCGGTCCGCCTCGCATTTCCGGGAGAGAGCATGAAGAGCGTTCCTGATATCGGGACGGCATTCGTGGCGCGCGATCCGGGCACGTGGCAGGGGTTCCCCGGCATGTGCCTGACCCCCGCCGGCCGACTGGTGCTCGGCGTCAAGCAGGCATACGGCCACGGCGCGTCCCGCTGGCAGCGGGTGGTGACGATGGTGAGCGACGACCGCGGCCGTACCTGGAGCGCGCCGGCCACCCTGGCGGAGGGCGACTTCGACCGCGAGCTGCCGTTCGTGGCCACCGGCGGCCTCTACCTCACGGCGCTGCGCGACGGGCGGGTGCTCATGCACTACTTCACCGAGGACTGGCCGGAGCGCAAGCCCACCACGCCGGTGATCCACGTCAGCGACGACGCCGGTATCACTTGGTCCGCGCCGATACGCATGACGCGGGACCTGGAGTTCCGCCAGGACGGCGCCGTCCTGGAGCGACACGCCGGCGACCTGGTGGTCTACAGCGGCTTGAAACGGTTGCTGCGCTCGGTCGATCGCGGCGAGACGTGGGAGCCGTACGGCGAACCCGTGGTGCCCGCCGACTGCCCACTCCGGCTTGCCGAATCGTGTCTGGCCGAGCTGACCGACGGCCGCCTGATCATCCTCATGCGCGAGAACCACTACGCCAACTTCCCGATGTTCGCTGCCGTCTCCGCAGACGGCGGGCGCACCTGGAGCCTGCCCCGCCCCACCCCGTTCGTCGGCCACTGGCCGGCCGCCTTCGACCTGGGCGACGGAACGCACCTGCTGGCCTACCGCAACGTCGGCGGCCGCGCGGGCAGCGTCGTGTGGCGAGGCGACCTGGGCGCACTGCCGGAGTACCGCGTGTCGTCGACCCGCTATGGGGAGGCCGAAGCGGCGGCGGCTCTCACCGGCGACGGGCTGGTGCTGGACACCGAGCGCCGGCCGGGCTCGTTCGTGCAGTTCTACCTCATGCCGGCCGACGACCAGGCGGCCCACGTCGTCATCGAAGCGGAGCTGCGCTGCTTGGCCAACGCCGGACAGGCGTGCAGCATCGGCCTGCGCGGCGCCGGCTGGCTGCGCGTATTCCCTGACCACCTCGACCTGGAGCACAGCCCCGGCCACAGCCGCGTGGCGGTCGACGGCAGGTCCTGGCACCGCTACCGCATCGAGCTTGCGCGGGGGACGCTGCGCGTCTCGATCGACGGCACCCAGGTCCTGCACTACCCGGCGATCGACCTGGCGCCGGCGAGCCACGCCCCGTGCAACGCCTTCGGCTGCGAGTTCGCATACCGGGAGCTGCCGCGCCCCGAGCATTACCCGATGCGGGTGCGGCTGCCCGCCTACGTGCGGCCCGGCAACGCCGGCCGCAGCGTGTGGCGCTCGGTCGATCTGGACATCACCGCCAACCGCTGGCTGCCGGACTACCACTACCGGTGGCGCCACGACCGCGACGGGTTGCCGGACGCTTTCCAGGAGCATGATCTGCTGGAGCTGGAGTACTGCCGCGATGCCGGCGACTGGGGAAAGCCGGTGCCGGTGGCGTTCGAAGACGCGGAGTGCTTCGCCGTCGACTACTTCGGCAACGGCATGCCGGTGGGCTCCGACGCGCTCGCCTGGCTGCAGCCCGACCGCGGCCACAACTGCTACGTGAACGGCTACCGGTTCCGGTTGGAGGATCTGCCGGCGCCCGCGCTACCGTGAGGCCGGCGGAGGCAAGCCCATGCACGAGTTGGACTACGGACCACGGGGCCGCGAAATACTTCGACGCTTCTACCACAGGGCCCGCGATACGCGTCGCGCCTACAAGGAAAGCCAGTGGTCCCTGCCGCTCGCACCGGGACCTCACCTGTTCAGCGACTGGCGCTACATCCTGTCCGCGGAGGTGTCGGGAGGGTTCACCTGGGTCACGCGGGACACCGGAGAACCGGTACGAGTCACGGACGAACACGATGAACTCACCGTCGAGCCGATCGACGCCGTGATGGTCCCCTACGACGTGCCCGAGGGTATCCGCATCTCGGTCTGCACGGCGGAACGCAGCGACCCGGTCCCGAATCATGAACCGCCCGGCCAGGTCCGCCATTCACAGGGTTCCTACCGCACCTGGTACCGGCCCATACCTCTCGGGGCTCCGTACTCCAGCCTGCTCGAAGGGGGCGTGTTTCACGCGGAGTCGGACGACGGCTACTCCTGGCGCAACAGAACGGCGTGCACGTTCGACCTGTCCGACTGCCCCGACGTCGAGGCATGGGGCCCCTTTCCGGGAGTGTTCGAGGATCCCGTCGCCCCGGAGAGCGAACGATTCAAGATGGTGTTTCAAGGACGCTCCACCCGGCCCGAGTTCGCCCGGCACCGGCAGCAGGTGTTGCAGGAGTTCGCGAAGAGCCACGCGGAAGGCTTCGATCCGACGGCGCTGTCCTTCGACGGACCGGACGGCACGCCACTCATCCGGCTGGCCAGGTACGGGGCCGTGTCTCCCGACGGTCTCCATTGGAGGGTCCTGCGCCATCCGCTCATGATCCTCTACAGCGACTCGCAGAACGTCGTCGCCTACGACACGAATCGTCAGAGCTACGTCTGGTTTCTGAAGACCCAATGGTACGACGGACGGCGAAGCATCGGCCGGTCGGAAACCGGGGACTTCAGGCATTGGCCGCTGGCGGAGACGATCATCCATCCCGGCGCCGACCTGCATCCGTCGGACGACTGGTACACGAACGGCAAGACCCGGTATCCCGGCACCACCGACCACCACTTCCTGTTTCCGGCCCTCTACCATCACGCCGAGGACTCGTCCGATATCCGCGCCTTCAGCAGCATCGACACCGTGAGCTGGACCCGGATTCCCGGCGGTGCCATCCTGCCGGCGGACGATCCGAGGGCTTGGGACGCCGGCTTCGTCACGGCGAGCATCGACCTGGTCCCGCTTCCAGGGGGCAAAGTCGGCTTGCCCTATGGTGGCGCGCGCTACCCTCACAAGTACCCCAGGAGCCGGCACACCTGGGACGCGATGAAGAGAGCCTATGCGCTCTGGACAAAAGAGAGGATCACCGCGCTCATCGCCGACGAGGCCGGGAGGTTCACCACGCTGCCCCTGCTGTTCGACGGCCGCAGGCTCCGCCTCAACTACCGCACGACCCAGGGAGGAGAGGTCCGGGTGGAGGCCGCCGAGAGCCGCAGGTCGGGCGGCCACAGCAAGGCACTGCCGGGCCGCAGCTTTGCGGACTGCGTTCCCCTGGCGGGAGATGAGACCGACCGCATCGTCGCCTGGAAGACCGGCGAAGACTTTGGCCACCACCAAGGGCAGCCGGTCACTCTGCGCTTCAGGATGAGATCCGCCAGCCTGTTCGCCTTCGAAATCATCGCCGACCCTGGCTGATCTGAGCGGTGAACATCGGATTCTCACGCGTCCAGACGGGATTCGCGCTCGCGCTTCTCACGCCCGGCTTGCTCGTGGTCTCAGCGCAGACCTGGGCTCAGCAACACACCGCCGCGCCCGCGGGCGGTGAGCTGCGGCGGCTCACGCTCGAACAGCTTCGTGACGGCCACTACCGGCTGCCGCTGCTCGGCGACGAGGAGACCCCGATTCGATTCCGGGACGGGCAGGGATCAATCCGTTATGGCGCTGGTGCGACGGAGCGGGTGGAAGCCGGCCTCGTCGGCGACCTTGTCGCCTTTGGCGACCTGGACGGGGACGATGTCGCCGACGCGGCTGTCGTCGTCTTCGTCAATACCGGCGGGAGCGGCACGTTCATCCACTTGCTCGCGCTGCGCGACCGCGAAGGCACGCCGGTTCAGGCGGGACGCGAGTTCCTCGGTGATCGCGTACGGGTGAAGAGCATCGCCATCTCAGGCGGCCACATCTTCGTGACGATGGACGCGCACGGTCCAGGCGACGGGTTGTGCTGCCCATCGATCGATACCAGCCGTGCGTTCGCGTTGAGCGCGGGCCGACTGGTACCGACTCGGGCCCTCGTGATCGCGTCTCCGCTGCCGGGGGAGACGATCGCGACGGGCGTCGAGGTCCGGGGAAGTACGACGCACCCGTCCGCCGATGGCCTGGCCTACCTGGTGCATGACGCTCGCGGCGGTGTGATCGGTATGGGGAGGATCCCCGTCGACGCGGACTCGGGCACGCTCGGCACGTTCGCCGCACCGGTCAACTTCCTGGCGGGCGACGCCGGACCTGGGCACATCGAGATCGTTGATGTGGAATCAGGCGATGATGCTGCGCTGGCTCGATCTTCGGTGCAGGTCCTGCTCGAAGCGAGCCAGACGGCCCGCCGACCGGTGCAGCCGCAGATCGTGCTCCAGACGCCGCTCAGCGGCGCTCCCGTGGGTACGAGCGTCGACGTGCGCGGGTGGATCAGCACGGTACCGTTCGAGAACAACCTGACCTATCGCGTCTACAGCGAGGGAGGGGTCGTGATCGAGCGGGGATGGATCATGGTGGAGGGCGATCTCGGTGATCCCGGCACGTTCGCGAAATCGATCACCCTGGCGAACGCCCGTGCCGCCGGCCCGGTTCGCATCGAGGTACGGGACGTCAGCGAAGCCGATGGTTCGCTGTTCATCAGCACGACGGTGCAGGTGCTTTCTACCGGCCGCCGGTGAGGGTGGGGACGTTCACGGGCTGGCCGTGCTGCCGCTCACCTTGCGGGTAGGGTCCCGGGCGACCGCGGCATGGGTAAGATCAGCGTTGATCGTGCTGTCGGCACCGAACTTGATCGTTCCGCCGTTGAGGATCAGCGCGTTGGCCGGGATGCTGATGCCGTCCTCATCGCGATCATCCTCCTGCACTTTGTAGCTGAAGAAGATGAGGTATTCGTCTCGCCACCACGCGGAGTGAGCCGCGTGCCGAGTCTCGGTCCCAACGGTCAGCGCCACCTGGGGATTGCCGGTCACCGTCACTACCCTGTCGAACTCGACAGCCACTTTAACGGCTTCCCCCACTGCATAGGCGTTACCCTTCGGGGCCGAAACGAATGGGTGTCCGGGTAGCCCAGGGCGGTTACCCGCCCCAGGCCCCCACAGACCCGTGCGAGCGCGATTGACGCACACGGTTCCTCAAGCCGCAGTGTTCGCTACGCGGTAGATGGAATGGACGACGCGCGCGGCCGGCAGCGGGTACCGCGCCAGCAACCGGGCAAATCTCACCCAATTGAGGGGCCGGCCGCCGCGGCGATTCAGCCACTTCATCCATGTGCGTTTCACCGTTTCGTGAAAGCAGCTCATCGAGCGCAGGTTTCCAGTGAGCCCGTAATACGAGTAGTGGCCCAACAGCTTGCGCCGCAGCGCCTGCTGCTGTTCCCACAGCGGTGCATGCCGGTGACGCTTGCACCAAGTGGACACTGCCTGTAGCGCACGGGTGAGCCGGTCGGATGCGGTCTTCCGATTCACGATCCACTTCCCTGTGCGCGAGCGTCCCCAGTAGTGCGTGAATCCCAGAAATGGAAAACTCGCCCCATGGTGCGCCGCCTCGTTCTCGCCCGGTGGCAAGAACCGGAACATCCGCGTCTTCTCCGGGTGCACGGCCAGCCCGTACTTCGCGAACCGTTTGGGCAGTACCCGTAGCACTCGCTCGGCGTCCTGCCGGTCACTGAATGCCAATACCGCATCGTCCGCGAAGCGTACCAGGAAGGCCCGGCCCCGCAGACGCGGCTGGACTACCGCCGTAAACCAACGGTCGAGTACCTCGTGCAGGTACACATTACTCATCAGCGGCGAGAGCACCCCGCCCTGGGGAACTCCCTGCTCACTATAGGATACCGAGCCGTTCTCCATCACGCCGGCGTTCAGCCACTTGCCAATCAACCGGGTGATCACTCCATCGCGTATCCGCTGCGCGAGAATCTCTCGCAGAGTGGTGTGTGAGAGGGTGTCAAAGTACTTGCGTATATCCAAGTCTATCACCCAGCCGCCCCTCTGCCGCATCGTTTGGTCCCAGAGTGCTTGCAGCGCCGTGTGCGGCGATCGCCTGGGGCGAAAGCCGTGCGAACAGTCCTTGAAGTCCTGCTCGTACAGAGGCTCCATCAGCATCTGCACTGCCCGCTGGAGCACCTTGTCCTCGAACGTTGGGATGCCGATCGGACGGGGCTCCGCGCCCTTCCCTTTCGGTATCTGCGCGCGCCTTACCGGCGGCGCACGGTAGCTCCCCGACTTCGCCCGTTCCAGCAGTGATTCCAAATTCTGTTCCAGGTTTTCCTCGTACTGCTCGGCGGTCTGTTCATCGACGCCAACTGCACCGTCCTTCCGGGTTCGCCGGTAAGCCTCGTGCAGCCATTCCAGATCCATGTGATATGCCAGCGACGTGAATGCCACCTCGGGGTGTATTCTCGCGTTCTTCGCTATCCGCTGCTGTTTCGTTAACACGTTCCCGGATTTCATCGCATCCTCCGTGTTTCCCCGCATCGGTTCTGCGACTCGACGCCCTCCTTTCCTCCACGGGGTCCGGCGCGGCCACCGTTCCCCCGCTTCCTCGGTACTATGGGGGCGCTAAGACTGCTCGTTGCCCTTCTCGCCGCGCTTCGTTGCCTTCGCTTGGCGATACCATGCCAGCCCCGCTGTTTCGCTCCGGTGCGATCGCGGGTGCTCTCCCGCACCGGCCCGGACTTTGCTGTGCCGGTGTCCCTCCGGCTCTCCTGTCATGGAGCCAACGAGCTCTCCCAGGTTCCTGGGCCACCCGTTCCGCATCTGCCCTGCTCTCCGACCCCGGCCGGGCCGTCGTGCCAAGCCTGTTTGGCACTCCGGTGCTGCCCCCGCTGACCTAACGACGAAGGCCCCAGCGATCATGTTTCTTTCGAGGTTCAATCACACGGCTTCTGCGGTCGCTGTCTACGCTTCGCCCGCGGGGTCGCCCCCGCCCAGGCGCAAGACTCGCTTCCGGCTGCCGGCTACGCTCTACCGGGTGGGATTGGCTACCCACAGGGCGGCTACGAGAGGTTTCTTACGTTCTCACATCTTTCCTCCTCTCCCAGGCTTGGCCTGGCGCGATAGGTCTGGAACTGAGGAGTCAGGCGGCATGACCATGGACGGACTCGATCTGATCGGGGAGCAAGATTTCGGCTCGATAGGTTGCCGACAGTAGCGACCACGCTGCCGCGAAGCGGTCGCTTTGTGCCCATCCTCGAAGCGTCAGGATCGCTTGCCCGCCGGCCTCCCGCCAGCGCATCCCGGATCGCTTCATGCGCTCGGTGACCAGCGTCTTACACGCCGCTTCCACCACTCCGGAGCCGATCGGCAGTCCGCGCTCAGCCGCTCTCGCGTAGTCCATCCGCTTGCGGTTGCGCCGAAAGTAGCCAAGCACCTGGCCGATCCGCTTGCGCCGCGGGTACCTGTCGCGCAGATACCGCAGCGACCGGATGACCTTCTCCACGCCGTCATGATCGTGGCGCAACACATGCAGATGCTTCTCGTACTGGGATCGTCCCCACGGGTCGTTCTCGCCGTACGCGGCATCGACGGCTGCTCGCAGTTGCTCGGCGGCATGGAAGAAGTCCACCAGCGTCACGCTGCTGGCTGCCTGTGGCGCCAGTTCGTCCAGATAGCTCCAGTTGTCGCGCGCGCCGTCGGCCAGCTTGACCACCTCCAGATCCGGCCGTTGTGACAACGACGCATCCACCTCCGCGCTCAGCATCTGCTTCAACGTCGCCTTGTTCGCCTCCGGCATCCGCCCCATCCGCAACGTGCCCAGCCGCTCGCCGTCGCCGTCGTAGCACGACACCGTACCGCACCCGACCTCCCGGAACCCGGCCGGCCCCTTGGTCGCTCGGCCCGCCTCCTGCGCTGCCGCTCGCTTGGCCTGCCGATCTCCATCCTTCATCGGCGCCATCACCCCGTCCAGCGACACCGCCAGCGTGGCCGCCCCGGCAGGCACCTCCTGCGTGGCTGCACGCAGCGCGTCCTCGAACCCTTCGCGCTCCTGCTCCCAGCGGCTGCTCAGGTGCTTCGGCAGCCGGTCCAGGCTGCTCCTGGACGGACTCATGTTGCCCAACTCGCGCAGCGTGTCGACGCTCTCCTGCGGCGTCATGTGCGCGACCAGCACGCTCGCCTGCCGCGCCGCCAGCGGCGTCCAGTGCCCGGCGACGATCCCCGCCCGCAGCTCCAAGGCAACGACCGCCGGCTCGCTGCCGGTGCGGTACAACGTACGCTGCACCGTGATCGGCCCGACTCCGCTCAGGTACGTCTCGGTGCTCCGCAGCACGCGCCGCAGGCAGCGCCCGCCAATCGTGACCTCAGGCACGTCCACGTCCAGTCGCTGCAGCTCGCCGGCCAGCACCGCTCGCTCGGCGGCCACAAAGCGCTCATGCACGGCGCGCTCGAAGCTCTCGAAGTCCTGCTCCGGCCGCGCCTGCTCGCCGAGCACGCGCAGGTCGTTGCTCAATTCGTAGATGATCTGATCGATCGATCCACGATCCTTGGCCGTGGCGGGGCGCTGGCAGTTATGCGATAGTGTGACGGTCATCGGGCTCGCTCCTCTGGCGGTTCAGGGGTTGCGGGAGGGTTACCGTCAACCCTACCCCAGAGGAGCGCTGCCCTTCCTCCCCCGTAATCACCTCCGCCGCCAGCGCCGCGCTCCGTGACACTTTGTCACCGCCCGCCCCGCGCCTGCCGCTCAGGCTACCTCAGACCCCGTCGAATCGCTCAGTCTGAGACCTACACCCAAACGAATTTGATGCTTGTCACCGCCGGCGGCGATGTCAGGCTGCCGTTCATCTTGCGTCCGGCGTCGGCGGCTACCGTCGCGTGCGTGAGATCTGCGTCGGTCGTGCCATCGGGGGCGATGATGGCTCCGCCGTTGAGAAGAATGGCATCGGCCGGGATGCTGATGCCGTCCCCATCGCGGTCAGGCTCCTGCACGGTGTACTCGAAGCGGTACCGATGGTCGCTTCTCCATCCGACCAAGGTCGCGTACTGCGTCTCCGCCCCGATCGTCAGCGCCACTTGAAACTCGCCGTGATCGGTTGTCTCCACCGGTCCGTCGAACTGGACGAACACGACAACCGTCTCGCCCAGCTCGTACGTGTCACCCCGAGCTGGGGAGGAGCCGAAGAAGATCGACGAGACTACGGGCGCGGCCTCCTGGGCTTGAGCGAACGTTTCTGCCGTGGAAAGCGACGTTGTCGGGGTCGGCGGCGTCACCGCACATGACGCGAGCGCCAGCAGGAAGGAGATGGCGATCAGATTGCGCACGCCCCAGGTCCTCGACATCTTCGTATCATACCGGACATGGCACTCTGGGTGGGGATCGCGCTGGTCTCGGCACTGCTGTTCGGAGCATCGACGCCGCTGAGCAAGCTGCTCCTGGATCACGTCAGCCCCTTTCAGCTCGCCGGCCTGCTCTACCTGGGCGCCGCCGTGGGAATGGCGCCGTTCGCCGTGCGCCGGCACTTCGTGCAGCGGGTCAGGCGACTCGACACGGGGAACGGCCGGAGGCTCCTGGGGGCCGTGCTGCTCGGCGGCATCGCCGGTCCCGTCCTGCTGCTGTTCGGCCTGCGGGTGGCCGCGGCTGCGTCCGTCTCCCTCTGGCTCAACCTGGAGCTGGTCGCGACCGCCGTTCTGGGGGTCCTGTTCTTTCGCGATCAGCTCTCGGGCCGGGCGTGGCTGGGCGCGGCTCTCGTGGTAACGGCTGCGCTGCTCCTGTCCTGGGACGGTGGGCCCGCCGGCTTCCTGCCGACGCTGCTGGTCGCGCTGGCCTGCATCTGCTGGGGGTTCGACAACCACTTCACGTCGCTGATCGACGGCCTCGCGCCGAAGGAAACCACCTTCTGGAAGGGCCTTGCGGCGGGCACGACGAACCTCGTGATCGGCCTGGCCGTGGCGCCGTGGAGCGCGACTCCGCTCACCGCCGCCGGTGCGCTGCTGCTGGGGAGCGCCGCCTACGGGGCGAGCATCGTGCTGTACATCGCCGCCGCGCAGAACATCGGCGCCACGCGCGGGCAGCTCGTGTTCTCCGCTGCGCCGTTCTTCGGCGTGCTGATCGCCGTGATCGTGCTGGGCGAACGGATGACCGCGCTGCAGATCATCTCGATCGGCGTCCTGCTGGCGGGATTGGGCGTGCTGCTGCGGGAGGGACACGCTCACCGGCACCACCACCCGGCTGCCGAGCACGAGCACTGGCATCGCCACACCGACGGCCACCACGGGCACACGCATCCGGGGCGCCCGGCATGGCTGGGCCACGTGCATCGCCACGCGCACGACGAGTTGGAGCACGCGCACCCGCACGTGCCCGACGTCCACCACCGCCACGACCACGACCACGACTGAGCGGCCTGCCGAACGGACCTCCGCTTGCCGGATCGCTCCAGGCCGTGAGTTCAGAGTTCATCAGCCGATTCGAGCACGGTTCGCTTCAGGTCTTCGGACAGCCACATACCGGCGTTCTCAAGGGCACTGAGACAGGGGCCTACGGATGCGATCATGTTCTTCTGTTTGGCAGAAACCAACAGGCCGACAGTGCCGATGACCTGAAGACCACATTCCTCGGCCTGACGTCTGGCCTCGAGATCATCCAGAATCACCCAGTCAGCATGGTGATCAAGCGCAAGCAGAATCACTTCCCGCTCACCATTACCGAGTGCAGCGACCGCTGCGGATACCGGTCGAAGCTCTGTTTCTCGAATCTCGATCCAAGGAAAATCGGAGACGCCCGGCACCTCAACACCTTGCGCTCTTCCACTTTCCAACTCGGCGACTACCGCCTGGGGCACCAGCACCCTTTCGTAGTGACGACGAAGCAGAGGCAGCTTTCTGATACGGAAGAGATAGAGTAGTGGCGATGTATCGACGCTACAGGTTCCTGGCATGGGAGAGATCTTGCGCCAGCACTTCTGAGGACAGATTGATGGCGGATACCTTGTAGCACTTCAAGGCATCCAGGAATGACACGCGTTCCAAACCGGCAAGACGGGCGGCTTGCCCCGAGGACAAGTGCCCGAGTTCAAACAGTTTTGCCGCTATCAGCAGACGGCACTCGTCAGCAAAGTGTTCGGGCGTTTCGCTGAGGCTTCGCAGAATGTCATCAGGACATTCAAAGGTGATCATGGACATGTGTGCCCCTCCTGGAGAACATCCGGCAGCTTCAACCGCGACTCGTCGACCACGCTCCACTGGTAGCGGTCGGGGCGTCCCGCCGCGTCCGGCATCTCCGGGCTGAGCACGGTCGTGCCGGAGTCGAGGGGCGTGCCGTGGACCGCTCCACCCTCGGGAGTGCGGAACACATTGTAGTCCTTCTCCGCCTCGGACTGCGCCAGGTCGATCAGGTCGCGCATGGCGAAGCGCCGGGCGACCGCATTGCCGACCGCGGCGATGCCGACCAGCTTCCGCTCCTCCAGCATGCGGCCCATGCGGTGGAAGTCGGGGCGGCGCGTGCCGGTGTAGGAGTGCGGCTGGTAATCGGTCATGGCCTGCGGCACCACCGTGCCGTCGGCCCGCCGGACCTTGACGCCGAGCGGGATGACGCGCCGGTAGGGCACCTCGCACAGCCACTCGGCGAAGTGGAAGCTCGTGCAGCTCCCGTAGGTCATGCCCAGCATCAGGACCTGCGTGTTCAGGGCCAGCATGACCCCGAAGGCGGAGCGCAGGTCGAACACGGACAGCGCCGGGTCCACCCCGGCGAGCACCTCGGCACGGCGGCCGATGGCCGCGAAGCTGTGCCGGAACGCGGTGCTCCGCAGCGCCCGCGGATGGGTGCGGGCCGCCTCCGTGATGGCCCCCATCTCGGACCGGTCGTTCCGCGGGTCGATGATGGGGTCGTCCTCCACTTCGTGGATGAACGTGAAGGTGGGCACGACCAGCGTGCCGCGCTCGCCGATCACGTCCAGCAGCGCCGAGACCACGGTGTCGGCGCCTCCCTGAACGCGGCCCAGCGTCCGCATCGCCGAGTGGACGAGCACCACGTCGCCCTCGTGCAGGCCGGTGTCCCAGAGCCCCCGGTAGATCTCGTCGCGGGTGACTTCGTCCTGACTCATCGGTCTGCCCCCAGGCGCTCCAGCTCCGCGACCAACTCCGCGGGCATCGCCCCCATCGCCGACGCTTCCGCCACGTCCTCAAGCTGCTCGACGTCCGCCGCCCCGCTCGACACCGTGCTCACCGCCTCGTCGGCCATGATATAGCGAAAGGCGTGCTGGGCGAGCGTCCCCGGCTCCCGCCGCAGCCGCTCGATCACGCGCTCGGCGGAGCCCCGCTCGCGGTCGGACAGCGCCGCCAGCGTCTGGGCGCGCTTCGCTTCGTGGCCGAACAGCGCGCCCAACGGCGTGCCGACGACGATGCCCATGTCCTGCTTCGCCGCAGCGGGGATGACCTCCTGCCGCGCTTTCTGCGCGCACGGATGGTAGTCGTGATAGACCAGCACGGTGTCGAACTCTCCGGTCGCCGCCAGCCTTGCCAGCAACGGAATCGCCCGCCCGGTGATGCCGATCGCCTCGCAAAGGCCGGCGTCACGGGCCGTGCGCAGGCCGTCGAGCGTACCGCCCGGCTCCATGATACGCTCCCAGCCGACCAGGTTGACCTCGTGGATCTGGGCGACGGCCAGCCGGTCGATGCGCAGCTTGCGCAGGCTCGCCTCCAGGCTGGCCACCACGCTGTCGCGACGGAAGTCGAAGTCCTCGGGCACGAACCCGACCTTGGTCGCCACGAGGAACGGCCGGCCCGCCTGCTGCAGGGCCGGTCCCAGCAGTTCCTCGCTGGGCCGGTACCCCGGCGCGGTGTCGAGGTAGTTGATGCCCAACTCCGCCGCGCGCCGCACGACGGCCGCCGCGTTCTCTTCGTAGCGCCCGGGATCGGGCCCCTTCAGGTAGGCGCCGCCCAGGCTGACCTCGCTGACGGACATGCCGGTACGGCCCAGCGTGCGGTATCTCACGCGCCCTTCCTCACTCGACGCCGAACAGGCGCGCGGCGTTGTTCCAGAAGATGCCCTCCACGGCTTGGTCGCCGAGCCGCTCCGACCAGCACGCCCACTTGATCGAGCGCAGGTGCTCCAGGCCGATCAGCACCGGCCGAATTCCGATGTGCTTCTCGTCCCACACCGGCGAGTCCTCGTACAGCCAGAGGAAGGCATCGGCCGCGCCGGCGTGGCGGCCGCGTCCGTGGCAGACCGGCAGGTCGGTGCCGTACATGAGCTTGTCATGGCCGACGATGCGGATGATCGCCTGGTGGGCGATCGGCTCGCAGTTGGCGCTGGTGTCGAAGTAGAGGTTGTCGAGCCCGGTGAGGTGCGGCAGGCCCTCCAGGTTGTGCGCCGGCTGGAAGCCGCGCGCCGAGTGGGCGAGGATCAGCGTCATGTCCGGGTAGCGCTCGCAGTAGTGGCGGATCCAGCGGATGTTGGTCGCATCGGCCGCCGCCCGCGAGCGCACCATGTGCAGGGTGATCACCCACCCCTCCTCGTGCGCGACCCGCACCAGCCGCTCCGGCAGGAAGTCCGGTATCTCCGCCTCCCACGTCGGCGTCACCGGCGCCATGGTGTGGTAGCACTTCAGGCCGTGCAGCCCCAGCCGCCGCACCTCCTGCCGCACCCACTCCGGATCGTCCTCGGGCCGGATGAAGAAGATGCCCCGGAACGACGCGTCGGCGGCGACCGCCCGCGCGACCCACGCGTTCTGGTCCGTGAACGATCCGTCACCGGTCGGACTCACCGACGGAATGAACATCGCGGCCATGCGCCGCCCCGGATGCAGGTCGTCCATCAGTTGCCGGTACTCCGCGAGCCCGACGTCATCGGGGCATCCGGGCAGGTCCCAGCCCGTGTCCTGCCGGCGCCACAGGTGCGTGTGTGCGTCGAAGACGCGATCCGGCAGGAACGAGGCGAGTTCGCGTTCGTAGAACTCCACGTCCTGGGGCAAGAGGCGGTCCGATGCCTTGGTGTCGATGGTGGACATGCTTCGTTCTCCTGAGTCTAAGGCTGGTAGCGGGGCTGCTGCGGCGCCCGGTTGCGGTCGAGCCGCACGGTACTGCCGGTCAGCGGCAGCTCCACGCGCACCCCGCCCCGCAGGTGGGACTCGATCGCCGCGAAGATCAGCTCGGTGCCGGCGCGGGCCGCGCGCACGCCGCCGATCGGCGGCTCGCCCGTGTCGAGCGAGCGGACCAGATCCAGCACCAGCCGCAGGTTGGCGCTCATCGGCTGCCACTCCGGGAACGGCGTGTCGACGAACGGACTGCGCTGCTGGCCGAGGTGCTCCCGGCGGCGCATGGAGAACTCCTGATGGTTCGTGACGCGCAGCGTTCCGTCCGCGCAGCGCGCCTCGAACTCACAGTCGCGCCCCGACGGGATCGTGTATGCCACGACCCCGTTCTCGAACCCGATCCCGCCGATCGCGGTGGGATCGCCGGTGAGCCGGTCACCCTCCATGGTCCAGTCCCCGTCCAGGAGCTGCATCTGCACCCAGCAGGCGCGACGGTCGCCTACGAGGAACAGCAGGTTGTCGAAGTAGTGGCTGGACCCGTTGAACAAGGGGTTCGCCTGCAGGATGACCGAGCGGAGCTCGCCCAGCTCCCCGCTGTCGATCACGCCACGCATCGCGTGAAAGCCGGGATGCCAGCGCCGCTGAGTGCCCAGGTTGAAGACCACGCCGTTGCGCTCGCACGCTTCCACGATCGCATCGGCTTCCGCCATGGATGCGGTCATCGCCTTCTCCGCGTAGATCGCCTTGGCCCCGTGCTCGGCGGCGTGCACGGCGATCTCCGCCCGGCCCTCCGGCTGCGTGGCGATGCTGACGATGTCCGGCCGCTCCGCCTCGATCATCTCCCGGTAGTCCAGGTACTGCTTCTCGGGCGGGACCCCGTACTGGCGGCCGACCTCCGCCATCACCTCGGGCCGCAGGTCCGAGCACGCCACCAGGTCGGTACGATCGCACGCGGTGTAGACCGCGGCATGCGAATACGGATGGACGATGTACTTCAGGTCGCCTACTTCGTGGTCGATGAAAGCGCCCATGCGGCTGCAGCCGATGAGGACGGCCCGGTATGTGTCGTTCATGTTCCTGCGATCCAGCATACCAGGAGTCCGCCGGATCGGTCAGAT
Source organism: Spirochaetia bacterium (assembly GCA_965208175.1). Taxonomy (GTDB): domain Bacteria; phylum Spirochaetota; class Spirochaetia; order SZUA-6; family Bin103; genus CATQHW01. Next base: position 2,895,449 of record CBDBOG010000004.1, read on the forward strand.
CGGCGCGCACGCGAGGCGGCCAGCGAGGGGACAGCCGGCAGATCCCAGCCCGTGTCCAGCCGGCGCCACAGGTTCCTTCCTTGGCTGGACTTGGACATGTTTGGCGGGTGGGGTCGTTGCAACCAGTGCGTCGCTACGGCACCGGTGTCTCTGACGTTTTCGGAGGGGTTCCGACCGGTGTCGTGGATGATTTACAGAGCGACGCTTCGACCCCCTTTCAGCTACGCCGCGGTTCAAAACTGGGCTGCCGCGGTGCCCGGTCGCGGTGCAGACGCACGGTGCTGCCGGTGAGCGGCAGCTCGACCCTGGCCCCGCCCCGCAGGTGCGACTCGATCGCCGCGAAGATCAGCTCGGTGGCCGCGTACGCGACGCGTACGCCGCCGACCGGCGGCTCGCCGGTGATCGAGCGCGTGGACCAGATCCTCCACCAGCCGCAGGTTGGCACTGGCGGGCTGCCACTGCGGGAACGGCGCATCGACGAACCCGGCCCGCCGGTCGCCGCGCCTCTCGCGGCGACGCAAGAGGAACTCCTGCTGCTGCGTCGCCCGTACCGAACCGTCATCGCAGCGCGCCTGCACCTCGTTCTCGTGCACCGGCGCCACGACGTAGACCAGCAGCCCGCCGTCGAAGGCGATGACGCCATGCGCCGCCGGATCCTCGGTGAGCCGATCACCCTCGATCCTCCAGTCGCCATCCAGGAGCTGCATCTGCACCCAGCGGGCCGGGCGGTCGCCTGCCAGGTACATGAGATTGTCGAAATAGTGGCTCGCGCCGTTGAACAGGTTGTTGGCCGGCACCAGGATCGTCCGCAGGGTGCCGATCCGTCCGTCTGAGAGCACCTCCTTCATCTTCTGAAAGCCGGGATGCCAGCGGCGCTGCGTGCCGATATTGAAGACCACGCCGTGCCGTTCACACGCCTCTACCATCGCCTCCGCATCCGCCATGGAGGCGGCCATCGCTTTCTCAGCGTAGATCGCCTTGGCGCCGTGCTCAGCCGCATAGACCGCGATCTCGGCGCGGCCCTCCGGCTGCGTGGCGATGCTGACGATGTCGGGCCGCTCGACGTCGACCATCTCACGGTAGTCGAGGTACTGCTTGTCGGCGGGAATGCCGTGCTGCCGGCCGACCTCAGCCATCACCTCCGGCCGCAGATCTGAGCACGCCACGAAGTCCGTGCGATCACAGGCGCGATAGGAAGCAGCATGCGAATACGGAGGCACGATGTATTCCCGGTCGACGACTTCGTTGTCGATGAAGGCGCCCATGCGGCTGCAGCCGATGAGGACGGCTTTGTACGTGTCCTTCATGGCGTGTCAGCATACTACCGCGAAACGGACCACACAGGTGCGGCAGCCCTTCCAGGTTGTGCGCCGGCTGGAAGCCACGCGCCGAGTGGGCTTTTGATCAGCGTCATGTCCGGCGTCCGTCGCTCTCCTATGGTTGGAAACGAGGCTGCCGGGGCGCCCGGTCACGCTCGAGCCGCACCGTGCTGCCGGTCAGCGGCAGGTCCACGCGCGCTCCTCCCCGCAGGTGGGACTCGATCGCCGCGAACGTCAGCTCGGTGGCGGCGTACGCGACCCGCACCCCGCCGGCCGGCGGCTCGCCCGTGTCGAGCGAGCGGACCAGGTCCTGCACCAGCCGCAGGTTGGCGCTGACCGGCTGCCACTCCGGGAAGGGCACGTCGACCAACGGACTGCGCCGCTGGCCCGGGTGCACCCGGCGGCGCATCGAGTACACGTGGTGCTGGGTGACGCGCACGGTTCCGTCCGCGCAGCGCGCCTCGAACGCCACGTCCTGCGCCGAAGGGACGGCGTAGGCCACGACCCCGTTCTCGAACCCAATCCCCCCGTGGGCGTCGGGGTCCCCGGTGAGCCGGTCCCCGTCCAGCGTCCAGTCGCCGTCCCGAAGCTGCATCTGCACCCAGCTCGCGCGGCGGTCGCCTGCGAGAAACAGCAGGTTGTCGAAGTAGTGGCTGGCCCCGTCGAACACGGCGGTCTCCTGGATGATGACCGAGAGCAGGGCGCCCAATTGCCCTCCGTCGATCACGTCCCGCATCGTGCGGAAACCGGGATGCCAGCGCCGCTGCGTGCCCAGGTTGAAGACCACGCCGTGGCGCTCGCACGCATCCACCATCGCCTGCGCCTCCGCCAGGGACGCGGCCATCGCCTTCTCGCAGTAGATCGCGCGGGCGCCGTGCTCGGCGGCGTGGACGGCGATCTCCGCCCGGCCCTCCGGCTGCGTGGCGATGCTGACGATGTCCGGCCGCTCGGCGTCGACCATCCGCCGGTAGTCCAGGTACTGCTTCTCGGGCGGGATGCCGTATTGCCTGCCGACCTCCGCCATCACCTCCGGCCGCAGGTCCGAGCACGCCACCAGCTCCGTGCGCTCGCACGCGCGGTAGGAGGCGGCATGCGAGTACGGACGGACGATATAATCCCGGTTGCCGGTCTCGTGGTCGATGAAGGCGCCCATGCGGCTGCAGCCGATGAGGACGGCCCGGTAGGTGTCCTGCATGACGTGTCAGCATACTGCCGCTGTGCGCAGCACGCCACGAACCGGCGACGACCTGGAGTGACAAGGAGATAAGGATGGGAGCGACCTATCGCGCGGCGATCATCGGCACCGGCCGCATGGGCGGACTGATCGAGGACGAGATTCCGCCGGACAGCTTCAGCCGGCCGTACGGGCACTTCAGCGCCTACGCGGCCATCGACGAGGTGGAGGTCGTGGCCGTCGCCAACCGCGGCGAGGAGCGGCTGGAGCGTTTCGTAAAGCGCTTCGGCGTCACCAACACCTACCTCGACTACCGGACCATGATCGAGCGGGAGAAGCCGGATCTCGTCAGTGTGACCACGCCCAGCTTCGCCCGCGCGGAGCCGATCGTCTTCGCCGCCGAGCACGGCGTGCGCGGCATCTACGCGGAAAAGGGGCTCTGCGCATCACTGGCCGAGGCCGACCGCATCCGCGATGCCCTGAAGGCGAACAGCGTGGCCTTCAACTGGGGCGCCATGCGCCGCCATCACGACGGCTTCAAGCGGCTGCGCGCGGCGATCGGGCGCGGCGCGATCGGCGAGCCGCGGTTCGCGACCCTGCACGCCCGCACCGACCTGATCAAGCACCACCCGCATACCCTCACCCTCTTCACCCTATCTTCACCCTGGCTGCATGTTGCCTCAACCCCTTCCGTGTGCTATCGTCCGCCTCCTTAGGAGGTACCGTTCCATGACAATCACGGCTACCACAGCACGCACCATCTTGCTCCTTGTCCTTAGCGCTACGGTCCTTTCCGGGTGCCTGAGAGGCCAAATCGGTGATAGGCAGCAACGAAAAGGATGTCAAGTGAGAGCCCACAACGCCCACCAGTCCGCGCGCAACCCTCAAATCCACGGCAAGAGCAGCATAAGATGCAACACCGCTGTGAACAGAATCTCTTGGAATACCTATATTCAGAAGCAAAACTCCATCGGCATATGGCAAAGAGATGGCTACCGCGCGAACCACTCCGCGACGAACCCAAGAGTCAACAGATGGCACAGCAGATCGGATGAACCTGCAATAGTCAGGCCTTGTCGCGATGGGACGTATCGAACCGTTGCGACCATTACAAGCGTTACCTTCGCCGATCCCACAATTCGGAAACAGTCGAGACTTCCGCACTTTGGAAACGCGGTGCGGATCAGATGCAGATGATAAACATGCCACGATACACCGACGAGTTTTCGTGGCTCGCATCAATGTTTGGCAGAGAAAAGGCCCATCGTTTCGCAGCCGCAAGAATTCGCGATGAAACACCAGGATCCTTTGAGGCTTACGGCCGTATTCTTCCGCCCGTCGAGATCCGTGTTTCCGAGCCCGCATGCTACCGATGGAGCGAGCTAGCGCGTCTAACTGCCACGAAGCTATCCGCCGCCGATACTTCATGGGACGACCTCATTCAAGCAATTGTCTCAGCGAACGATGGGCCCTTACAGCACGTCAACGCCAATAACATTTGGCCTCATCCTTGGGAAATGCCTAGGAAGTGGCGGTCCGTTATCGGCTCCATCTTGAGCACGCACGGTGTTTCCGACGTTACCTTTGGCGTTTGGGACGGATACGAGCCCTCATGTGCCCCCTTTCCGTGCCACCGCTACATTGCGCTAGACTTTAGAGACTACCACGCTTGGTCCGGAACTTGCGCTGATTTCGGTCGTTTTCACGCACACACCCCATACGGCCGCATCTTTCCACAGGATATCGCCTGGCCTACCTCGAGGTCTTGGTTTTATCGCATCGACACCGATTGGTCCTCGGCGCTGATCGCCGGTACACACGAAATGATCGCTTCGCTTGTTGCTGCTTGCGAAATAGAAGTCCTCGAGATCGATGGTTGCCTCCCGAGCGCAGTCCTTGACGGAAATAGGGCGACTGAGTAGCGCTGGAGCATCGCTTTACTATCTCTGAGTCTCGGCTGTAGGCTCTCGTTGGCTCGCGTAGGTGTGTTTCTCTCCCCAAACGGCAAATCGCACACTGCTACACATCGCAAATGTCACCGTGTTTCACGTTGTGGACCGCTATATTGCTCGCGAGTTCGCGTTCACGATTTCGGTCGCAATACTGTTTTTTGTCACCATTTTTTTTGTAAACGAATTGCTGTCGCTAGGGGAGGAGCTCCTCGAGAGCAGCGTGTCCGTGAGAAACGCAACTCGGCTGATGATCTTCTTGTTGCCCCTGATCCTGTCTTGGGCCATGCCATTTGGAGTCCTGCTAGCATCGCTCATTACGCTCGGTCGCCTTGCGTCTGATCTCGAGCTTCTTGCTATGCAGGCGTGCGGTCATAGCCCAACTCGGATATTTATGCCCTTGATTGTGATTGGGATTGTCTTCGCGTCGCTCTCCTTTGTGGTCAGTGACGTTCTCCTGCCCGCTGGCAACATCGCGTTCAATCGACTCTACCGTCACTTGCTATTTGGGAATGTTTCGCTCGCACTCCATCCGAATTCCACCGAGCGAGTCGAAGACACCGTGATCGTCACAGGTGACGAAGATGTCACTCACTTGCGAGACGTCGTGATCATTGATAGAGACGATCAGCTCGATAGACGCATTATTGTTGCGGAACAGCTGTATGTTGACGATCTAAATCGGCGCGTCGATGTCGTTACCTTGTCCTTGTCGAGTGTGTTCATTCACACGGTAGATCACGAGGTAGCGGGTGATTATGACTACGCCTACGCGCAGACTATGGAATACAACATTCTTTTGCGAAATTTGATCGATGGGCACACCAATTTGAGTCCTTTCGAGCAAAGCTCCATAGATTTGTGGCACACGATTGCCGAGAAGCGCGCTCTATTGATCCGAGACCGACTCCGCCTCGCTATGATCGGAAACTTGTCGAATTACGGACTGCTTCTCCAGATCGAGGCAGCGGAACGCCGCGTTTTGCGCGCGTCGACCACCGAGCGAGGCATCGTTCTCCGGCGCGAGCGCGAACGACTCCACGCGGAACTATATGCTTCGGAAACGTCGCTTGATGACTACGATCTCCGAAATGATCTTTTCGAGTTCCATAGGAGGTTCGCGATGGCGTTCGCCGCTTTCGTGTTTTCCCTCTTCGCATGTCGCGTAACTGTAGTGATGCCACGGGGAGGTCGTGTTGTTGCACTCTTGATCGGCGTGGCCGTGGCTGGCGTATACTGGCTTATGTTTGTGGCAGCTCAGCGCGTTACGCTCTATTCTATGTTCTTCTCTCCTGCGTTGATGGCGTGGACGCCGAATCTGGTAGTGATCCTCCTGACGCTGTTTTCCTCTTTTCGGAAGCAAATGCGATGGGCGACACTGGTTCTCATTAGGTTAGTAACGAGCTTCAGGTCGAGGGATCGCACGCCAGTTGGAGCTAACGAAAAGGGTGCGATAGCTATCGGTAAATGCTGCTGCAAAGAGTAATTCTCGTCGCGTTTGCCCCCGCGTTTTTGGGAATGGTGGTTTTGTTGTCATTGATGATAGAGGTGGCGGATATTGTCCCTAACCTACATCGCTATTTTTTGCACAGAGTGCCGATGGACGTTATCGGAAGGATCGCTGCACTATACCTGCCAAAGTGCGTAACTATTTCGGTACCGTTCGCACTGCTGTTTTCGGTTTTGTACACGTTGGGCGGACTTCATGCGTCCAATGAAGTGATCGGTGTCTTGTGCGCGGGCGTTAGCCTCCGCCGCTTGACACTGCCGTTGCTCATGAGCGGCGTTGTATTCAGTGCTGTTCTTTTCATAGTTGAGGACTCTGTGGTCGTCCATACAATTCGCATGAAGAATAATGTGTATCGCGCGTCGGTTGGAGTTGGGGCTTCGCTAGATGATCAAAACGTTGTAGTCGTGACTCCTGATCGTAAGATGATCTATTACGCGAATTTTTATGATGACGACAAAGCCGAGCTCGATGACGTTACGATTGTCGAACTGTATGCAGGTGCCAGTCTCCTTGAGCGTATAGATGCTGAGCGAGGATATTGGGACGATGGTAGATTGGTTCTCGAGAGTGTTCGTCGCTTCACTTGGAGCCATGGCGCACTGGTGGAGAGTCGCTTTGATAGCTACGAGCTTGGTCGGGAGGCCACACCGTCGTACGAGTCATTTAGGGCGACCGACAGAGATGTGAGCGATTTACCGTACGGGGATGCCATGAAATTGGTAGAGGACATTCGGCGGACTGGACGAGAACACCGTTCCGTCCTTACCGATACCTACGGGAAGATCGCTTTTGCTTCTTCTCCTCTGTTGCTGACCGGAATCGGTATTGGGTTGGGCGTACGTATACGGAAGAACGTGGTCCTTACGAGCCTGCTTCTTGCGGTGGCGCTCGCAATCGTGTTCTCGGTTGTGACGACAACAGGAGCAGTGTTAGCCAAGAACGGTTACTTACCACCTGCTGTGGGAGCGTTCGGCGGGGATTTGCTGTTCTTTATTGCGGGAGCCTTTCTATTTGTGAAGGCTAGGACGTGAGCATCGCACACTTAGAATTCCTTGGCTTCGCCGTCCGCCTCGGCGTAGTTCCCGCGGAGCGCTGAGGGCGGGTTATGCGATTACGGGGTGCTGATGACTGGCCCCTCGGCAAGCGGTCTGCACGATCCGGGACATCATCCGCGAGCTTGCGACGGGCGAGCCCACGGCCGGCCGCATCGACATCACCATGCAGTCGGTCGAGGTCCAGTTCGGCGTGGCCTGCTCGCACCTGCAGGACGGAGCCCGCGTCGCCCTGCCCGTGACCGACCGGAGCCTGTACATCCCGGGCGGATGAGTCCGAACGTCGTCTTCATCCTCACCGACGACCAGGGGCCGTGGGCCGCCGGCTGCTACGGCAACCCGGAGATCCGCACGCCCAACATGGACCGGCTGGCCGCCACCGGCGTGCGCTTCGACAACTTCTTCTGCGCATCGCCGGTCTGCTCACCGGCTCGGGCCAGCCTGCTGACCGGCACGATCCCCTCCGCGCACGGCGTGCACGACTGGATCCGCGGCCGCAACATGCCGCCCGACGCGGTGAGCTACCTGGAGGGACAGCGGACCTGTACCGGGATCCTCGCCGCGCACGGCTACCGGCTCGGACTGAGCGGCAAGTGGCACCTGGGCGACAGCCTCACCCCGCAGGCCGGCTTCAGCCACTGGTTCGTCCATCAGCAGGGAGGTGGGCCGTACCACGACGCGCCCATGGTCAGGGACGGACGCGCCGTAACGGAGCCCGGCTACGTCACCGACGTCATCACCGACGACGCGCTGCGCTTCATCGACGGCGCGGGCGATGTGCCGTTCTACCTCGGCGTGCACTACACCGCCCCGCACAGCCCGTGGGAGGGCCATCCGCAGGACATCGTGGACTCCTACGACGACTGCCCGTTTCGGTCCTGTCCGCAGGAGCCGATGCACCCGTGGGCGATAGGGCTGACCCGGCAATGCCAAGGCAACCGTGAGAAGCTGAAGGGCTACTTCGCCGCCGTCACCGCCATGGACCTGAACGTCGGGAGGATCCTGGACCGCTTGGAGGAGCGCGGCCTGCGGGACGACACGCTGATCGTCTTCACCAGCGACAACGGCTTCTCCTGCGGCCACCACGGCTTCTGGGGCAAGGGCAACGGCACCTTTCCGCTGAACATGTACGAGAACTCCGTGAAGGTGCCGATGGTCATGAGCCACCCCGCCCGGCTGCGACAGGGCGCGAGCGCCGGCGCGATGACCAGCCAGTACGACGTGATGCCGACGCTGCTCGACTACCTCGGGATCGAGGAGCCATCGCACGGCGCGGACCAATCCGAGCTGCCGGGGACCAGCTTCGTGCGCGTGCTCGAAGGCGAGGCTGAGGAAGCGCGCGAGGAGGTCGTCGTCTACGACGAGTACGGCCCGGTCCGCATGATCCGCACCCCGGAGTGGAAATACGTGCACCGCTACCCCTACGGCGCGCACGAGCTCTACGACCTGACCGCCGACCCGGACGAGCGGAGCAACCTCGTCGACGAGCGCTCGTGCCGCCCGCTGGTCGACGAGATGCGGGACCGGCTGACCCGGTGGTTCGATCGATACGTCGATCCGCGCCTCGACGGGACGCGCTTTCCCGTCTCCGGCTCGGGGCAACGGGACCGGATCGGCCCCCGCACCCCCGGCGAAGGCTGCTTCCACGAAGGCGAGTTCGGCATCACCGCAGCGGGATTCCCGGCCGTCTCGACCGACTGAGCCCCGGCTTCCGCCCTGCGTACGCCGCCGGTTGCGGCCGGCAGGCCGCGTCCCTATCGTAGGCGACCGGACGGAAGAGGCGTGGCGGAGGACATTTACGATCACCTTGGCGTCGCGCGGCTGGTGAACGCCGCGGGCGGCTTCACCGCCTTCGGCGGATCGCGCATGCGCGAGTCGACGCTGCGGCGCATGAACGAGGCGGCGCGGAGCTACACCGACATCCGGGCGCTGCAGGCCGCCGTGCACGGGCGGCTGGCCGAGCTGACCCGCAACGAGGCGGCCTTTGTCTCCAACGGCGCCGACACCGGCCTCTACCTGTGCGCGGCCGCGGCCGTGGAACGCCGCGCCGGCCGGCCGATCCGCTACCTGAGCGCCGAGGAGATCGGCCGCTACGAGGTGATCGTGTTCACGGCCCAGCACAACCCGTACGACTTCGTGCTGCAGCAGCTCGGCGTTCGGACGAAGACCCTGGGCTACGCGAACTTCATCGAGCCGATCACGCGCGAGGCGCTCACGCACAACATCACCGACCGCACGGCGGCCATCTTCTTCTTCCAGGCCGAGCACGGCTGGACGACGCAGGGCGGCCTCCCCTTCGAGGACACGGCCGCGGTGGCGCGCATGCATGGGCTGCCGCTGGTGATCGATTGCGCGGCGCAACTCCCGCCGAAGGAGAACCTCTGGAAGTTCACGCAGGCCGGGGCGACCGCGGCGCTGTTCTCGGGCGGCAAGGACCTGCGCGGCCCGCAGTCGAGCGGCCTGCTGGTAGGTGAGAGCTGGTTCCTGGAGATCGTCACCCGCATCGGCTTCCCGAACTACGGCCACGGGCGGATGATGAAGACCGGCCGGGAGGAGATCGTCGGCCTCTACTGGGCGGTGAAGGAGTACCTGGAGGACGACGAGGACGCGCGGCTTGCCTGGGCCGACGAGGCCGTGGCGGAGATCTGCGCAGCGCTGGCCGGCAGCCGGCTCTTCGCGGCCGAGCACGACCCCTACAGCGAGGCGGGACAGCCGATCGCCCGCGCCAGGCTGCGGCTGCTCGGCGGAATCGGCGAGCAGCAGGTGCTCGACCACCTGCACGCCCAGGACCCGCCGGTGGTCTGCGGCAGCGAGTCCCCCGGCGAAGTGACGGTGGCGCCGATGTGCATGGAGCCCGAGGAGGTGCCGATCGTGGTCGAATCGCTGCGGCGCTGCGAGCGCGACTTGGCCCCCGGCGGGCAGGCCCCCTCGCCTGCATGAAAGCGCTCGCCGGCATCGTGCCGGTGATCCCGACGCCGTTCGCGGACGACGAGTCGATCGACGAGCGCTCCCTCCGGGCGGTGGTCGATTGGGTGGCGCGCACCGGGCTCGGCGGGATGTGCCTGCCGGCCTATGCGAGCGAGTTCTACAAGCTGACCGAGGCCGAACGGGCCCGGGTGGTGGCAGTCGCGGTCGAGACCAACGACGGGCGCGTCCCACTCGTCGCGCAGGCCAATCACGGCTCGTCCCGCATCGCCCGTGAGCTGGCGCGCACCTATGAGGGGATGGGCGCCGATCTGATCTCGTTCGCCCTGCCGCGGCAGTTCGCGACCGGCGAGTCGGACCTCTTGCGGTTCGCCGGGGCGATCGCCGACGCCGTGTCCCTGCCGATCCTGATCCAGGACTTCAATCCCGGCGGGGCGAGCATCGGCGCCGAGTTCATCGCCACGCTGCACCGGCAGCACGGCAACGTCCGCTACGTGAAGCTGGAAGAGCCGTTGCTGGTCGACAAGGTGGTGGCGATCCGCGAGCGGCTCGGCGACGCCGTGGGCGTGCTCGAAGGCTGGGGCGGCTACTACATGCTGGAAGGGATCCCGGCCGGCATCTGCGGCGTGATGCCCGGCGTGGCGATCGCCGATCTGCTCGATGCCGCGTTCCGCGCCCGTGCGGACGGGCACGGCGAACGCGCCTACCGGCTGTTCGCGGCCGCGCTGCCGCTCATCGCGTTCGGCCTGCAGAACATGGAGCTCTTCCTGCACGTGGAGAAGCGGCTGCTGGTCAGGCGCGGGCTGCTGCGCAGCGCGGCGGTGCGCTCACTCACCTTCACGGCGAGCGCGCACCTGGACGCACACGTCGACTACCTGTCGGATCAGATCCTGCTGGTCCTGCGCGAGGAGGGCTTCGCCACGAACTGCGGCGAGGGCAACTGAGCGCTACGTCGCTACGTCGACACGCCCTTCAGGCGCTTGCGGCGGGCGCGCATCTGCGCCTCGGACTCGGGTGAGCCGTCGCAGAAGCTCCCGAACCACTTGTCGAGGGGGATGTTCTCACCGCCGTAGTTGCAATCGAAGTACTTGTGGTGGAGGTAGTGGAAGTACCCGCCGTGCTTGATCGCGTGCTCGTCGCCGACCTCGATCTTGAAGAAGCCGGCATGGGCGGGAACCGGTGCGATCCCGGCGTGCATGAGGTGGAAAATTCCGTGCAGCGGATGCGAGGGGATGACCCAGTGCAGCAGCACCCCGCTGAAGTACAGCAGGTGCTCGACGGGATGCATGGCCAGACCCGACCACGGGCCGGGATTGACGTTCTTGTGGTGCACGTAGTGAGCGAGCTTGTAGAGCGGTTTCCAGTGGGTGATCCGGTGGGTCCAGTAGAAGTGGAACGTGCGCAGCCACGGGACCGCCAACATCAGGAGCACGAAGTACACGGGGCTGGCCGCGAAGCTGACCATCCGTAGCGCGCCATTGGCGTACAGCCACAAGGTGACCGCCTCGTAGCCGGTCCAGATCAGCCCGCCCGAAACCAGGGTCCAGAACATGTTGTCCCGCGTCTGGTTGTTGAACAGGAAGATGCGGTTGTTGGAGCTGGGCCAGCGATTGCTGTACTTGTAGCGGTCGCCCTGGGCGCGCTGGGTGTAGAGCCGCAGGTGCACGGCACCGTAGAGGACGATGATCAGGACCGCGTTGCGGGCGTAGATCTCCGCGATCCAGCCGACCGCGAAGGAGCCGGTGCGGCTCAGGTCGGGCGTGAACCACAGCCAGCACACCAGCGCGATCGCGACGTAGAAGATGTTGTACGGCCAATAGAGGTTGACCAGGTATTTCAGCACCGGAAACAGCCGGAGCGGCCAGGAGAATAGCGGGGACGGCTCCGGCAAGGAGTCCGGCAGCCACTCGCCGCGACGGTCGCGCTGCTGGACGTCGGCTTCGGCCATGCTGCGAGCGTAGCGGCACCCCCAGCCGTTGTCCATCGCTGACCGCCGGCATATCGTCGCCCCGTGGGAATGCAGACCTTTCGGTTCGAGATCGGCGGCGTGGCTCTCGAGGGGCGGTTCAACGACTCGGCGACGGCGGCTGCCATCGCCGCCGCCTGTCCCCTCGACATCCGGCTCTCGCGCTGGGGTGACGAGTACTACGGCGACTGCGGCGTGACCGCGGACGCCGAGCCGGCGGCGCGCGAGGTGATGGAGATCGGCGAGGTGGCCTACTGGCCGCCGGGGCGCGCGCTCTGCCTGTTCTTCGGCCCCACCCCTGCCAGCGCCGGCACGGAGCCGCGCGCCGCCTCGCCGGTGAACCCCGTGGGCGCCCTCAGTGGGGAGAGTGACGCCCTGGCGGCGGCGCTGTCCTCACTGCCGCGGAGTGTCCGCGCCCGCCTGACGCTGGTGGGATAGGTCAGGCGGCGGAGCGCGCAGCGAAGGCCTCCTCGACGAAGCTCCCTACCCGTTCCTTGTAGTAGCGGTGGCCACCGTCGCCGACGTACAACTCGCACCGTTTCGGGACGGCCAGCGCCTCGTACACCTTCGCGAGCTGCGCGAAGGCTGTCTCCGTATGGGCGATCGGAAAGATCGCATCGTCCCTGCCGGTGACCGCCAGAAAGTGGCGGGGCGCGATGAGGCCGGCCACGTCGTGCATCTCGCCCAGGCGCAGGATGCCGGGCACGTAGCAGGTCGTGCATGAGCTGCTGACGGCACGACGATGTCTTGTTCTGCTCCCTGTCCGCCGGGGATCGTGTCTCGCCGAACGCGCGCGTGGTCGGCGCGATCACCAGGTATCCCTGTTCGACCGCCTGCACGGCGATGTCGCGCTCCCCCTCGCGGATCTCCGCCTCCTCCTTCGGGCTGTCGAAGAGCCCGACGTAGATGTGCGGATGGCCGTGGCCGTGCGGGGTGAGCACGAGCGGCGGTGGGCCGACCAGAGCTTTCGGCCGCAGCAGATAGAACGGCAACGGCACGGTCGGCTCGGTCGGCTCGGTCAGGATGCGCCACGACTCCCGCGTGTACGGCCCCAGATCCTCGCTGCCGGCGAGCTGCGCGGTGGGGACGAACCCGGCGAGGTCCTTCTTCAGGTGCTCCAGTCCCAGGTGTGATCGCAGGCGGTCCCGAAGCGCGGCCTGCCACTGCCGGATCTCCGGCTCTGTACCGCCGCGGAAGCGGAACTGCCCCTCACACCTACGGTAGAGACCTCCGAAGTGCTCGTCGAAGTCGAACTTGAAGTTCCCGTCAGGCAACCGCATTCCCTCCATCAGTGTGCCGAGACGATTTCACGTGTTGTTCGCGGCCGACGGGGAACGACAGATCGTGCGGATCGCAACCGTCACATCCCCCAGACGGTGACCGGCGCCGCGCCGGCGCCGGGCGGCGCATCACGGCGGAAGATCTTCTCCTCCCAGCTCCGGTCCGGCGACCGGTCGAACACGATCAGGTGGCCCGCTTCGGCCCGGCACCGGTCCAGGTAGGCGCGCGTCTGCGCCGATCCCTCCGCGATGGTGCGCTCCAGGTCCCCGTGCCGCACCTTGCACTCCACCACCCAACGCCGGTCGCGCCCGCCCTGCGGCCACACGATCAGCAGGTCCGTGCGCCCGCTCCCCAGCGCGTACTCCCGCTCGATCCTACCGCCTCCGTTGACGATGCGCTGCAGGTGCGCCTGCAGCAGCAACTGCGGCCCCGCTTCCTGGTACCGTTCGAAGCGCTGCACCCAATGCTCGGAGTGCTCCCGGAAGAACGTCTGGAACGCCGCGATCAGCCCGGCCACGTCCAGGCTGCCGGCGTCGTCCACGTACCACGCCATCTCCTGCGGCAGCCCCGCCTGGACGGCGTAGTTCAGGTGGCGCGGCACCACCTCCGCGTAGATCGGATTGGCGATACGAGGCCGGCCGCCCACGTCCTGCGCGACCAAGCCCAGGTCGCGGACGTAGGCGAGGTCTTCGTCCGACCACGCCTGCCGGCCGGCGCCGGCCAGGATCGGCTCGATCACGCGCCGCACGCGCTCCTCACGCAGCTTGTTCGCCAAGTCGTCGACGTGCGTATCACGGCGCAGGATCAGGCGCTCCTGCGCCTCCAGGACGGCGTCCGCCGTGATCGGCCGCGATCGGTCGCGGCCCGGCTTGTGGCGGAAGCAGGCATCGAAGCACAGCGCGTTCACCAGCCACGGCTGGCCGGCGCTACGCGTCCGGATCAGATCGAGCGCTTCCGGCGTGAACCCCTGTCCGGTCTCGGAGGTATGCTGCGCGGTCAGCGCGCGCATCTCCTGCTCGGAGAAGTCGCCGAGCCGCAGCGACTCCGACTTGATGTTGAAAGCGCTGCCGCCGAGCACCAGCCGGTTCTCGGCGGTGGAGTGGATGCGGTAGTCGCGCACGTCGCGTACGCCGCACAGCACGATGCTGTGCGGAAAGGCGGTCGGCCGCTGGTCGTAGCCGGTGCGGAGCTGCCGCAGCACCGACAGCAACGTATCGCCGATCAGGGCGTCGACTTCGTCGATCAGCAGCACCAGCGGGCGCGGATCCGCCATGCTCCAGCGCGCCAGCGCCTGGCGCAGCGCCTGCCCCGGCCCGACGCGCTCCAGGAGGGCGGGCCAGAGGTCCTCCAGGGTCTCGTCGTGCAGCGTCACGCTCGCCCGAAACGCCAGCTCGGCCAGGATGGTGCGGATGCCCTCGGCGATGTTCTCGCGCATCGCCTGGCCGGCCTCCACGTTGGCGTACACGCAACGAAAGTCGCCCGCTTGCCCGGAGTTGAGCAGGTCGCGCAGGGCCAGCAGCGCGGAGGTCTTGCCGGTCTGCCGCGGCGCGTGCAGCACGAAGTACTTCTCATCCCGAACGAGACCGAGCACGTCGTCGAGATCGATCCGTGTCAGCGGCGGGATCTGGTAGTGCCGGTCCGCTCGGACGGGGCCTTCGGTGTTGAACGTGCGCACAGCGCCATTGTCGCGGGACTCGGCGCTTCTGTCATCCGCGCGTGGTCAGATCGGTCAGAGCGTAGACCCGATCGCGAGCGGCGCGACAGGATACGTAGGATACGATGCAACGATGACAGACGGGTCCAATCCGTATTGCGATGCGCTCGGGATCGGGATTCCGAAGCTCGAGGCGGCCAAGGACCACGGGGACGCCAACTACTACAGTCTTCTGATCGTCGTCCTCCTGGAGCGAGGCGAGCCCGTCACCTTGCAGCAAGCCGCGCAGCGATTCGAGGAGGCCGGCGTGGCGTCTGCCGCGCAAGCTCTGGCTTCGCTGAAGCGGTGCAAGCCGGGACGGGCTCCGATCTACCGGGATGGCGACCGGTATGCGCTCGATCCGCACGACGCTCAGGCCGATCTCTGGGTCTTTCGTCTCGGCCTGCGACCACCGGCGGCAGCGTCACTTCCCGCAGACCGCCCCGCGGCAGCACCACTGCCCACCGTCGATGCTCCGCTGAGGACGACGCATCTCGACGAGGCGTGGCGAGACGGACTCTCAAGCAACTGGTCGGCGCAGCGCGTGGCTCTCTGCATCCTGGATGCGCACGGCAGGACCATGGAGCCGGAGGACGTGCTCTCGTTCGTGTCGGCTCGCAGTCGGTGGAGTCCGGTCTCCGCCAGATCGGCCGAATACTGGCGGCGCGGCGCTGCGATTCGCGTACGCGCGGACGGCCGTTGGGAACTCGACCCCGACCACGAGGCGCTTCGATCTGCGCGGCAGGCTGTCATCGACAGGATCGAGACGCTCAGGAGTTCGGCACTCCGGCACGGCGATCCGGCGGTGATCGCCGCCAATCGAGAACGCTTCGAACGTGAGCGCGAGGCGCGCGCCGAAGAGCTCGGCCGCATGCGACGGGTCCTGATCCACGCGTTCCCGGCCAGAAAGCCTCAGGTGCTGGTGCTGGTCGACGTCGCCGAGCGCGCTCTCGACACCTTCGTGGGAGACGAGATCGCACGCGCCGTGGAGAAGCTCGCCGCGTACGATCTCATTGCATCGATCGACGTGCGCACGCTACTGCGAGCGTTGCGCTTCGACCCGGGGCATCGTCGCCTCGATGAGCTGGGGC
Source organism: Spirochaetia bacterium (assembly GCA_965208175.1). Lineage (GTDB taxonomy): Bacteria > Spirochaetota > Spirochaetia > SZUA-6 > Bin103 > CATQHW01. Next base: position 2,911,409 of record CBDBOG010000004.1, read on the forward strand.
CTCCGCAGAAGACACGAACGCTCAACAGGCGCGGGCGGACGCTCAAGATCACAACCGGTTTGCTGGTGCAGGGCTCCTGCGGCATCAGTCGCCCGTTCGGCGACGAAACGAAGATGCGGGAGTACCTTGCCTCCGGCGACCTGACCAAGCTGCGACGGAGGCTCGAAGCCGACGCCAAGTCGCTGTACGCCATCTATCAATATGGACGGCTGCATGGCACCGTGCGGTTGCGTTGGGGATTCCTGGACGAGCACCTCCCCGCTCCATGGGTGCATCGCGACGAGCGAAAGCTCCACAACCTCAAGGATGAGGCCCACGAGCGACGAGTACCCCTCCAGGTCGTGGTCGGCAGCGCGCCCGGCTGGGCCGATCCGTGGTCGCGGCTGCGGCTTGCCCACGTCATGAAGGAGCCGCGCGGCTGGCGGTCGTGGCTGGTCGACGACACGGGCTCCGCGATCCAGGAGGATGAGATTCAGCTCGCTCGGTTGGCGGGTCCCGGATAGGGCGCGTTGCTGCGCCGGACCTCCGCGGAGCGCCGGGCGAATCCCTCGGCCACGAAGCTCCACACCCGTTCCTTGTAGTAGCGGTGGCCGCCGTCGCCGACGTACAGCTCGCACCGTTCCGGAACCGCCAGCGCCTGGTACACCTTCGAGAGCTGCGCGAAGGCTGACTCCGTGTGGGCGATCGGGAAGATCGCATCCTCCCTGCCGGTGACCGCCAGAAAGCGGCGGGGCGCGATGAGCCCGGCGACATCATGCATCTCGCCGAGGCGCAGGATGCCGGGCACGTAGTTGCACTCGCAGTGGGCGATCGAGCCGATGCTGCCGGCGAACGTGCAGAAGTAGCTGCCGGGAACCGCCACGGAGATCCGCGTGTCGCAGGCCGCGGCGAACAGCGACACCGTGCCGCCGCCGGAGTTGCCGGTGATGGCGATGCGCGCGGCATCCGCGCCCTGGTGCGTGATCGCCCAGTCGATCAGCCGCGACATGTCCCACACGCGGTCACCGATGGGCGTCCGCCCGACCAGCAGGTCGTGCATGAGCTGCTGCCGGCACGACGACGTCTTGTTCTGCTCCCTGTCCGCCGGCGATCGTGTCTCGCCGAACGCGCGCGTGGTGGGCGCGATCACCAGGTATCCCTGTTCGACCGCCTGCACGGCGATGTCGCGCTCCCCCTCGCGGATCTCCGCCTCCTCCTTCGGGCTGTCGAAGAGCCCGACGTAGATGTGCGGATGGCCGTGGCCGTGCGGGGTGAGCACGAGCGGGGGCGGTCCCGCCAGAGATTTCGGCCGCAGCAGGTAGAACGGCAGCGGCACGGTCGGCTCGGTCAGGATGCGCCACGACTCCCGCGTGTACGCCCCAAGGTCCTCGCTCGCGACGAGCTGCGCGGTGGGGACGAATCCGGCCAGGTCCTTCTCCAGGTGCGCCAGTCCCAGGTGCGATCGCAGGCGGTCCCGAAACGCGTCCTGCCACTGCCGGATCTCCTTCCGCGTGCCGCCGCGGAAGCGGAACTGCCCCTCGCACACGCGCATGAGGCTCCCGAAGTGATCGTCGAAATCGAAGCGGAAGTTCCCGTCAGGCATTCGCACCTCTTCCGTCGCCTGTGTCAGTCGCGGCATGGAGCGTGGGAGAAGTATCCCGCTCCGACGGCGGCTTCGTCAACTGTCGGTCAAGCAAGTAAAACACAATCCCATAATAACTTATCAGAAACCGACCGCTCCGCAAGCGCATCTTGTCAACTACCCGTCAACTACCGGTGACGGAACTCGCCCAGTAGGGAACGTACTTTCTGAGTCGTGGCGCGGCCTGATCATCGAACGGCCTGATCATGTCCGCATCGATCGCCTCGCGGATGTAGCGAGACACGATCGCCTTGTTGTTCTGTACGACGCCGAATCGTTCCCGCAGTGACGCGTTGGTCAGGAAGGAGCGTGTCACGTACCTCAGGCACGCGTGCAGGTAACAAGCGCGCACCCGTTCCGTCCTGTCCATGTCGGCGAGCGCCTTGTGGGCAAACAGGACGACGCGGGTGAAGTTCGGCGGCGTCTCGAAGAGCGGGGCGGGAAGCTGGCTTCGCTCGATTTCGGCCACCACCTTGTCGATGCCGCTGCCCCGCTCCTCGCAGATCTGAAAGCGGCGCATAAGCGAGGCGAGCACCTCGTTGCGGGAGGTCGGTGGGCTGTCGAGGAAGCGTTGGGTATCCACCAGCGGCTCGCCGGGGTTCGTGACCTCGATGCGGCCGTCGAAGATCTCCACCATCGGACCGGTCCCGGTGGCCAGGAAGTCCTGATGGATGAGGGCGTTCGCGACCAGTTCCCGCACCGCCGGCTCAGGAAACGCCGGCACGGTCCGCCGGAGTGCCGGCCCCACGATCTCGCTGGCGGGCAGCCTGGCGTTTATGTAGCCGATGAGTTCCTCGAATCCCGCGGCATAGCCCCTGGTGTTCTCCCGCTCACGCACGGTCTGCGTGCGCCCGCGACCGTGGTACTCGATCACTCGTACGGCCTTGCGTTGCAGCCGCCGGAAGTCGCCAAGGTCCTTCGCGAGCAGGATGGCGCCCAGGTTCGTGACATTGAAGCCGCCAGCCTCGCAGGGCTCGATCAGCCGGTCCTGCCGGAGCGCGTCGAGAATCGCCGCGTGGCCGTCCGGCAGCGGCATGTCGAGCAGATCGAAGTACGCCGGATAGTCGAGCCGGATCAGGACCTGTTCGCCGCTCACCCGTTCGGCGGCGACGCCGTCTTCAAAGCTGACGCGATCGAATACTCGCCAAAGCGCCCGTTCCTTCTCGGGATACTCCCTGAGCTTCCTCTTGGTGCTGCCTACGCGGATGAACTCTGGCGTTCGGCTCATCCTGATTGACCTTGAACTCTACCCAGTCGGTCTCGTGCGGCAACTTGCAGAGTTCTCGAACCAGACCGTGCACGTAGTCACGTTCGCCGCGGGCCAACATGGGGGTTCGTCCTCGTCACCGACGTTCCAGGCGGAGCAGTCGAGAGACTCGCAGCCGCGATCACCAGTCCTCGAAAGCGCGCAGCCATCGCTCCAGCGGATCATCGAACGCGACCGCGGCGGGATCGAAGTCCTCCGGATCGTAGGGATGGTACGGGCCGACGTGGTCCATCAGCCACGTCACCATGTCGTCGTGCTCCTTGTGGTCCGGATCGGCGAGGATGTCGAGGAAGCGACGGAACCCGCCCACGCCGCCGCAATCCTCCGGCGGACACGCTCGCTCGCCGTCGCGGCAAATCGGATACCGGACTCCGGGCTCGCTCGGGAGCACCCGGCTCAGAGCCAGTTCGTGTTGCCAGCCGTCGCCGAAGTCGTAGACGTACGTGGCTGCGTCACCGGGCGATCGGAAATAGTCGGCTATGGCGCACTCCGAGTCCGGGAGCACTTCGTGGCAGCCGTAGTCGGGCATGCCGATCGTTACGGGCCTGCCGCTGTCCGGCGCCGTGATCGAGAACTCGTGCAAGTGGTAATCGAGCCACCCCATCGCATCCTGGATGGCGACGTGCAGATCCCAGAAACGATACTCCCCGGGGACGTCGATCAATCGCCAGATCGGCGGGTCGGTTCCTCGCAGGTGCACGCCAAACCGGTACACGACGTGTACCGGCTCGCGGTATGGCAGGTCCACGGTCGTACTGAAGCTGTCCGCGCCTGGACGTGCGCGTGCGGCGCCGCGCGACCGTGTCTCGCTGATCGTCATGCCGCACACTCTATCATCCGTCCACGCACAGCGTCGCTCAGGGAATCGCGCAAGGTCGAAGGCATCGGAGCGCGTAGACCCGATCGCGAGCGGCGCGACAGGATACGATGCAACGTTGCTGCGCTGTACCCCCGCGGAGCGTCGAGCCGGAGGCGCGCGCGTGATGGAAGATCGGGGAGGTGGCCTACTGGCCGCCGGGGCGCGCACTCTGCGTGTTCTTCGGCTCCACCCCTGCCAGCGCCGGAATGGAGCCGCGGGCCGCCTCGCCGGTGAAACCCCGTGGGCACTCTCAGCGGGGAGAGCGACGCGCTGGCGGCGGCGCTGTCCTCACTGCCGGGGAGTGTCCGCGCCCGTCTGGCGCCGGTGGGCCAGTCAGGCGGCGGATCGCGCAGCGACGAACGGAGATACAATGTCCAAGAGCACTCCGAGTTGGTCCGCAGCTGTATGTCGTAGTGAGTACTCCGGCACCTGCGCACCCACGCATGGTACAAACGGTACCGTCGCTTGATCATGCATCATGATCGCCTGCTCTCAGCGTCGGAAGCTTGGGTGTGGCTTACTCGCGCACGCATGCTCGCCGCCGCCACTTGATTATGTCAACACATCCTCCGAGTCGCATGATCCATCGTCGTCGGCTCGTGAGCGCGGCGGTGCCGGCCGCGGTGGCCCTGCTGCTGGCATGGATGGGCCACGCCCAGGAGCCGCCGGCATCCACGCCGTTCACCGGTCCGGAGTTCGTCGAGGCGGACTGTCCGATGCTGTTCGACCGCCCACGCGGCCTGCACGTCGATTGCGGCTACGTCTCGGTGCTCGAAGACCGCGGCAGGCCAGACGGCAACGTGATCAGTCTTGCGGTGGCCCGCCTGCGAGGATCGAGCCTGTCCTCGCATCCCGATCCGGTGCTCTACCTAGGCGGAGCGAGCGCCATGGAAAGAATCGACCGGTTCATCGATGACGCGCGTTTCATCTAGAGGGAACGAGATCTCATCCTCCTGGACCCGCGCGGCGTCGGGCACTCCGAGCCCCGGCTGGAGTGCCAGGACTACGGACGCAAGAGACTGGAGCTACGCGAGCTCGATCTGGATCCGGATGAAGCGTTGCAACGGGAAGTAGAAGCGTTGCTGGCGTGCAAACGAACCCTGTCGGAGCAGGGCATCGACGTGGGCTCCTACTCGCCGGACGCGGTCGCGGCGGATGTCGTCTCCGTTGCGGAGGCGATGGGCTATCGGGCGTACAACATCTACGGCATCTCCGGTGGGACCACGCTGGCGCTCACGGTGATGCGCGACTTCCCGGACAATCTCCGTGGCGTGGTTCTGGATGGCGTGCTGCCGCCGCAAGTGAGCGTTACCGAGGCTAAGTACGCCAATAAGGCCGCCGCTCTTGCGGCGTTCTTTCGCCACTGCGAAGCGAACCGGGAGTGCTCCCGACGCTATCCCGATCTGGAACAGAAATTCTGGCAGGTGGTCGACCGTTATGCGGAACAGACGACCACCACCTCTCGCTTTTTCGACACGCATCGAAACGAATACTTCGAGGAGGAAGTCGACGGCTATTTCTATCTGTGGAGGGTGTTGGAGTCGCTGCGAAGCGCTTCGTGGATTCCGTACGTGCCGTTTCTGCTGCACCACATCGCCGGCGGAAACGACGTGGTCGCCGAGGCGTTCATCGCCCCGGCGTCCGGGAGGAGCGGATCAACGATCAACAACACCGCTGCCTGGGTATCTCTCTGGTGCTACTCCCAGGGCGACGTCGCCGACCGGACCGGGAATCTCGCCGACCGGGCTGCACACCCGCGGCTGGTCGATCCCAAGAGCCGTGACATAGCTCTCGCCATCTGCGCAGAATGGCACGACTCGACCTTCGAGCCCGCCGACAGGACCCCGGTGTCCAGCGATGTCCCTACCCTCCTGCTGTCCGGTCAGTTCGATCCGATCAACCCGCCGCGGTGGGCCGAGGTGGCAGCGGAAACGCTGAGCGGCAGTTACTCGTTCGTGGTGCCGATGGGCGGCCAAGGCGTGGGGATGGATACCCCGTGCGGACGCAGGCTGGTCGAAGCGTTCCTGGACGCGCCGAGTCACGATCCATCGCCGGCCTGCGATCCGATCGCAGACCGGAACGAGCAGAGATTCCGCACGATCTACCTCAACCGCGGCATGCGGATGAAATATCTCGAACGGCGCGACAGCGGCGGCGTGAAGAGCCTGGCACTGGGGTACGGAGCGTCGGCGGCTCTGGCAATCCACCTGTCGGCGTTGATCGGTTGGTTGCTGGGAGCCGCGCTCCGGCGCTTCCGGCGCCTCTCCGACACGAAGCCGCCATGGATCCGCTCGCGCACGACCGCTGCCGCGCTCATCGTGCTCAGTGTCGGTTTCTGGTGGTCGGTGAGTGCCGCGGAAGACGTGGTGTTCCCCGTGGCATTCCTTTTCCTCGGGGGCAATTGGTTGCCACTCTGGCTCGTCGAGTTGTTCGTCGTCTTCACCGCACCGATACGGCTGCGGCTGATGAGCGATGAGCTGGTCCGGAACTTCGGCTACTACCCATGGGTCGGTCCGCTGTTCGTCATCCCCTACGTGACGGCCGCGGCAACGCTCTACGTCCTGTATCTGGCGTTCCGATCGTGGCATGAGAAGTGGTGGAACGGATTCGGCCGCGTGCACTACACCATCGTCGCGATCACGCTCGCCTGGTATCCGTTCCACTTGGCCTATTGGGGGTTCATTCCATAGACGAGATCCGCCGGGCCCGGACGCAATCAGTCTCCTACAATGCCGCCGAGGCTCAGTCCGCGATCACCGCCGTCCCCCTCGACGCGCCGGCCCGATGGCAACCTTCCCACGGGGCCGCGAATCGCATCCGGACGCTCCCCTTCCGAGACCGCTCGCCGGATCGTGGTTGGCAGCGCCCGGCTGGCCGATCCGTGGCCGCGGCTGCGACTTGCCCACATCGTGAAGGAGCCGGGCGGCTGGCGGTCGTGGCTGGTCGACGACACGAGCTCCGCGATCCGGGAGGAAGAGATTCAGCTCGCTCGGTCGGCGGGTCCCGGATAGGGCCCGTTGCTGCGCTGGGCCTCCGCGGGGCGCTGGGTGAATGCCTCCGCGACGAAGCTCCACACCCGGTCCTTGTAGTAGCGGTGGCCGCCGTCCCCGACGTACAGCTCGCACCGTTCCGGGACCGCCAGCGCCTGGTACACCTTCGCGAGTTGCGCGAAGGCTGCCTCCGTGTGGGCGATCGGAAAGATCGCATCCTCCCTGCCGGTGACCGCCAGGAAGTGGCGCGGCGCGATGAGCCCGGCGACATCATGCATCTCGCCGAGGCGCAGGATGCCCGGCACGTAGTTGCAGTCGCAGTGGGCGATCGAGCCGATGCTGCCGGCGAACGTGCAGAAGTAGCTGCCGGGAACCGCCACGGAGATCCGCGGGTCGCAGGCCGCGGCGAACAGCGACACCGTGCCGCCGCCGGAGTTCCCGGTGATGGCGATGCGCGCGGCATCCACGCCCTGGTTCGCGATCGCCCAGTCGATCAGCCGCGACATGTCCCACACGCGATCACCGATGGGCGTCCGCCCGACCAGCAGGTCGTGCATGAGCTGTTGCCGGCACGATGATGTCGCGATCCTCCTCGCGGCTCGCACTCGGCGCTGGCTGGCTGCACGCCGCCGAAGCATACCGAGATCGCCGGCCGAAGCTCGAAAAGGAGGTGGCATAGCCGACATGGACATCAGGTTCCGCGGGCGGGTTGCGAGCGTATCCGGGGCCGATGTGGCGCACGATCGGTGGAACTTATCTACAGTTTTCACAGGATCTTTCATCCCCTCCCCCGTATCCAACCCCTTTTTTCCGCCCCCTGTTTCTCACGAGGGAGGGGTCGGTTGACAACCAACGGGTTACACCCTAGCCTATCCCCTTGAGCTGTCCAAGCGACTGGAACCACCTCACGGCGCCGCAAGATGTTCTACCCGACCCTCTGACGAACAGGCAGTTCTAAAAGGTAAGACTGGATGAGTACTGAAACGATCGCAGTGATCGGTGCAGGCGTGGTGCTGATAGCGATCATGGTACCGCTTCATCTGGCCTTGGCTGCGAGGATACGGCGGGAACTCCGCCAAGCGTTCCGGGATATAGCCGTTAAGATAGATGGAGTGCGCCAGGACTTGGAAGGTCGTGTTCGCGAATACCAAACTGACAAGGACGTTCTCTACGCTCAGCAGAAGGGGCGGTGCAAGGGGTGCCGGGAGACGATTCCGTACAAGAACATGGAAATGGACCACATCCACCCGAGATCCAAGGGTGGAGTCAACGATATCAGCAACCGTCAGCTTCTATGTCACGCATGCAACAACTTGAAAGGCGATGAACCTATGGCCGTGCTCATAGAGAAGTTGAAGCTCGCTGGTCTGGAGGACGAACGGATCAGGGGATAGGGTGACGCGTCGACGGTGGGTCGCTGTCTGATCCGGGCAGATGTCTACGGTCGACGCTTCTCATGAGTCGGCGGAGCCGTGGCTGTACTATTCGTCAGCGTACGGCAGATCAGGAGTGCCTTCGGACGCCGTGGCGAGGTCCGGCACCGCGCCCGCCTGATCGCCGCAGCCTTCTCCCGACAGCAGGGCCATGATGCTGCGCATCGCCTGCTGGAGTCTCTCCCATTCGGTCATGGCGTTCAGTCTGCGCGCGCAATCAATTGGCGTTTCACGATAATGTTCAGCAGCCGAACCAAGCCGGACGCCAGTGAGCGCAGTTGCTCATCTATGACGGCCCCAGAACGGTTGGTCACCTTCGCGCTGTACGTTACAATAATCGCGCGGATTGCTTCTGGGGACACGTCTGATTCAGTAACGGTGTGCCGACTTGGAGTCATCGAAGTCGAGCGGACAGCGGCGACCGCTAAACCGAAGTTCCACAGAGGATGTTGCGCAAGGCATTTGAATACATGTAATTAGCAGCAAACGTCAGATGCCGTCCGTGGCTACATCCGAGGCGAGACGCCAAGGAGCTCGAAGCAGCGCTGCTGGAGCGCCGTCGGCTGGGTCATGAGCTGAAAGGTGTCGCGGTCTGCGGCCGCCTGCATGGTGTTCATCGTCAGCGTCCCCAACTCGCTGATCAGGCTGCGGAAGCTGTGCACCGGCAGGTCGTCGGCGGTGCGCTTGCTGGACGCCTTCGCCCGCGCCGCCGGCGAGCGCTGCGCCGGCTGCACCACCGAGGAGCGTTGCTGCGCGGCCGCCTGCGGGTCGTGGTCGTCGAACAGCACCGGCGCCAGCTTGCTGCGCATGTGCCATTCCACGTAGTAGGCCAGCATGCACAGCAGCACATGCGCGCGTACCCGATCGGGGCGCCGGTGGTAGATCGGGCGCACCTTCATGTCGACCGTCTTCAGACTGCGGAACGCGCGCTCGACCTTGGACAGGTCCTTGTACGCGCGCACCGTCTGATCGGCGTCGAGCACCTCGGATTCCACGTTGGAACGCACGATGTACAGCCCGTCGAGTTCTTCCTCTTCGGCGATCTTGTCCTGATCGCGCCGAAACGTGAATGAGTCCTCGCTGATCACGGTGACGAAGTGCTTGGCCACCTTGTGCTGGTTGATCACCTTGCCCACGCGCATGCCGATCGCGGCGGCGCCACGCAACGGCTCCTTGGCGCGCTGGGTGGCCGTCACGATGGGGGCAAGTTTCTGCTCGGTGGCGGCCAACAGTTCCTGCCGCTTGCGCCGCCGTTGCTCGGCCAACACCGGGTTGCGGCACACGATCAGCCGCTCACCCGGGAAGTCAGGACTGCTGATCTCGGCCAGGTCCCGGTCGTCGAACAACGACTGCGCCACCTGACCGGCGGCGATGAGCGTGCGGATGGTCGGCGCGCGCAGGGTCGTGATCCAGCGCATGCCGTCGATGCCCTGCAGGTCCTCGCGGATGCGCGCCCCGGTGAGCATGCCGCGGTCGCCGACCAGGACCACCCGCTTGAGCCCGAAGCGGCCACGGATCTTGTCCACCTGCGCGGCGACGGTCTTCGGATCGCTGGTGGAGCCTGAGAAGACCTCGACGGCCACCGGGCAACCGTCTGCGGTGCACAGCAGTCCGAACACGATCTGCGCGGTGCCCTTCTTGCCGTCTCGGCTGTGGCCGCGCTGCGCCAACGGGCAGGTGTGTCCCTCGAAGTAGCTGGAGGTCAGGTCGTACAGCACGAGCGTGTTGTCGCTGAGATGCCGCTTGGCCAAACGCTGCTCGATACCGCGCTGGCGCTGCACCAGCCAGTCCATCGCCTGGTACAGCTCGTTCTCGTCCACTTCGCCCAAGTCCAGCAGGTGGCCGAGGGTGGACACGGCGCTCTCGGGGTGCAGGGCGCGGGCGGTGGCGAGCTTGGAGCGGGCGTCGATGACGCGGGCGACGATCATGGCGATGACCAGAGAGCGCAGGCGGCTGGCCGGACCGGCGATGAGGGCAGGGAGGCCGAGTTGCTTGAGGGTGCCGAGGACCGCGGCGACATGGCCGTGAGGGCGGCTGCGCAGGCAGGAGAAGGCGTCTTCGGGATTGACGAGGGTCTCGCCTTTGAGGGCTCTGCGGATGAGATCGATGACGTGGGCGGGGAGGTGGGAGATGTTGCCGAGGGTCTCGTGCTTGACCTTGCCGTCTTCTCGGAAGGTTCTGCGCAGGAGATGGGCATGGTAGGTCTTGTCTTTGTAGCGGCGGGTGGTTGTGGCTACGTGGACGGCTCCGTTTCTACTTGGCATCAAGGAGAAGATACTACATATCGAGAGTCGTGTCAACCTATTTAGTGGCTACACCATGCACATTTTGACCCCGTTCGAATGGCATCAAATACCGAAACAGAAAAGAGTTGACCCCGATTTCAGCCGCTGGAACTTCGGGCTAAAGACGATACCGCCCGATCTCTGAAACCTGAAGGTGCCACGGGGTCCTAAAACTCACAAGCAGCCATTACCGCGCTCCGACGGGAATGGGCCGACGATGACGCATCCGGCGTCTGGCGAAGCTCTCCCGATGCACGAGGTCGGGCGGTATCGGCTAGTCCTTCTTCGGCGGTCCGACATGAGGGCTCGCACGATGTTCTCGGGGGAGTCGTCAATCGGCTGGGAGACCGCGTGGACGGTGGGCCGGCCCGGTCGCTGTGCCTGCCGCTGCTCCCGCTCCTGTGGCGGGTGCCGGAGCGCCGCCGGTGGCGTCTTACCATGCTGCGGCCTGCCAGCCCCCAGACCCTCCGTTGCCATGCCATCGCGGAAAGCGGAATTCCCCTCGCACGCGCGCATGAGGCTGCCGACGTGCTCGTCGAAGTCGAAGCTGAAGTCCCCGCAGGGATTCCTAACCTCAACATCCCCGCTGATCCGCGAGACATGACACCAGGACTTCATACTCGTGCAGATGATGTTCCCGCCCTCCCCAAGGAACCAGGCAGGTACCCATTGAGCGAAAGATCTTCCCCGGATGGATACCGCCCTCAAGTGCGGCTCGGCAAACGAAAATATCCTCACCGTGAGCTTCTCGTCCAGCAACAATCGCAGAGTCGGGGATGTGTCCTCCTTCGGCGCTCTGCCAACCCCAAATGCCACCCCGATCGCGATCATCATTCGCCACGGGAACCTCGCCCGTAGGCTCGCCGAAAACCTCGATCATCAACTCCAGAGCGTGGAGCCGAGTCGTCCAGTCGGGGACCTCGTCGCCGTGCACGTTCCACATCGTAGCTTCAAGCGCTGCGTCGAGAACCTCCGCTATTCTGTCGTACGAGAAGCCCCGGACGGTGTCGGTCTCCGTGTCGGTCTCCGTTTCGGTCTCCGTTGCGATCGCTTCGTCGTCACGCACTTCGTCGCGCACCGATGTGTCGCGTTCGACAGTAGCTGCTGCACTGTCAGAAGTCCGTTGCCAAGCGCGGCATCCGTACCAGCACTGCAGCACGGTCTGCGTGCCGGCGGCCTCGTCGTGGAGCATCAGCAGCCACGACAGCCGCCATTCGTTTTCGGAGATGTACGGCTCCTCTTGGTTCAGGAAAGGTACCTTGAGCTGAGCCGCCTGGACGATCATCGCCGCGCTGCTGGGCTCGCCATCAAGAGGTCCGGTGAAGCGCGGCAGCCTGCCGCTCGTCTTGATCCGGTACCGCCCGGTTCCGACGTTCCACTCGCCCCAACCCGACGCCGTGCGCAGACGCCACCCAGCTCCCGATTCAGGCGGATCGGACGCGCTGCCCCAGACGGACACCTGGACCACGGTGCCGTCAGCCTCCTCGTACACCGCCCACACGCCGTCATACGGGCCTGCGCGGTTCTGGGTGCCCTGCGGGTAGCCGCCCCACGTCCACGGCGTGACCTCCGCATCAAGGTTGCTTGATGGGTCGAAGTGGATCGTGAACGGGAAGTCCGCGTCCGGCAGGCGCGTCCAGGCGGAAGCGTCTTGGTCGACATCGACAGCCGAGACGTCGACCTGAGCGGCGTCGTTGTCGACCGCGGCGGCCAGCATGTCAGCCGTGACGGTCGCTCGCCCCGTTTCCGGTTCGCCGACGAATATTGCGAACGTGCGTTCCTGGGCATCCTTGATCGCCCAGACGTGCCCGGGGAACGTGTGTTGATCGACCATCTCCCCTGGCTCTACCGAGCCGTAGTACACCTTGCGCCGGTTGTAGTCGAGCCAGTGAAACGAGATGACCTCTGTCGTCTGGTTCACGAACACGATCGCCGTTGACGGAGTGTCCCTCGTCGCCGGCTGCGACGTGAGCTTGTGAAGTTCCTCCGGGGCGTGGAGCTTCATCTCGGGTAGACTCACCCCACCTGCGACACACTCTCCGGTCCCGGAAACACACCCCTCGATCCAGTCCTTGACGGTTGCCACTCGCGTGTAGACGGCGACGACGGGATGCCCGGACGGGTCGTGCCCCGAAATCGAGGCGATGCCGATCAACCCGTAAGCACCGTCTTCGGTCTCTACCAGCAGCGGCCCGCCGCTGTCTCCGCCTCGTAAGCCACGGTTCCGATCTCCCGCACATATCGTCCCCTCGTGGACGATCTCACCCCGGCCATCGACGAAGGTGTGTTCCGTACGACAGGCCTCAGCGTGGTAGAGCGGCGCACTGACCACCTTGAACAGCCCGTCGCGGTCTCTCTGCCCATTCTCATCCTCGCCGTACCCCACCAAGACCGCCGTGGTGCCGTCCGCAGCGTATCGCTCCTCGTCCTCAAGGCTGAGGATTTGGACCGGAACCATGCCCGAGGAGACAAACGGCCGCGCCGTCTCGAGGAGCGCGATGTCGTTTCTGAATCCGTCGCCCTGCCAATAGTAGCGGGGATGAGAGACCACTCGCTTGACTGGCACCCGTTCCCAATCATCGTTCGGCCACCCGCGCGAAAGGTCGCCGATCTCGTCGGGTCTGATGGTGGAACCATCTCCCTTGACCACGCAATGGGCCGCTGTCAGAACCCACGTCGGGGCGATGATCGCACCGGTGCAATACCCATAGTCGTCGCCCACGTACGCGACGAAGCGGAACGACTCGGGCGGCATGGGCTCCCCGCCGGTGAGCGCGACAGCATGATCGCCCACGGTGTTCAGCAGTAGCGCTGCGTACCCAGCGATCGCCGCCCGGCAGCAACGGTACGCCATCAATCGGCGGTCTCCGTCGTCCCGGTGGCAGGCTGCGACGCGGGAGCGGGCGGGCCGTTCGTCGGGCGCCGGGGGCCGGTCAGCGCCCCCTCGATGCACGCCGCGCTCACCGTGGGCGAGCGTGGCGGCTTCCAGGCACGCCGTGCGTGCGTCGAGATTGGCAATGCCGTCCTCCATGTCTGCCACGCGTGCGCCTACGGTGTGCAGGTCGCGCTGCAACTCGGTCACGGCGGCGGGCAAGGCGTCTATCCGGCGGCTTTGCGCCAGCAGCAGCGGCACCAGCACGGCCAGCAGCGCCACGCTGGCGCCGACGATTGCGACGGCTTCGGCGCTCATGAGTCCGTACCGCCTAACGCGCCGTAGGATGTAGCGCATTCGTATGCTCTCAACGTCTGCCCCATGGCTTCTACTCCCGGAATTCTCGCCGTCTCGGTCGTCGGCCGATCAGCACCGTCCTCCGACGGGTTCAATGTGCGACCTCGAACGTTGGCGGACACGGAACCTTGGTGGTGACTGCGGCTACCAACTTAGCTGAGAACGTCGAGTGCCCTCCGGCGCTCACCCGCTCCTCCGTCTCGCAGTCGATATCCACGCGCACTATCTCCGTGAAGTCGTAGCGGTGGACGTTGCCCGCTTCATCCTTGACCACCATTTCCGGTAATCCCCAAGTTCCAGGAGCCGAACCACGAGGAAGGACGACTGTATCCGTACACGTCATCCAATCTGATGGATCGCCTTCGGTGCAGTTCCTGTAGGCATATCGATGGTGGTCGACACCCTGTGGATCCCGAAGGTAGTACCACCCTATGCCGTACCCTGAACCCACGTCGCGCACATGGTAGGTTAGCGTCACGATCGTCTCTCCGTCGGGAGCGTCGGGACGTACAGGAGTTGCGCTGATGCTGATCCTTCTGACGTCCAACTCCGGCGGTGTCAGATCCGGGCTGCGGGTCACTATCTCGACCTCCGGCGCAGGCTCTCCGTCTCCGCCGAAGAACACCCACGGCGATGAATTGCCAGCCCGATCATCCATAGCGATGAAGTTTAGCGAATAGACCGAGGTTGGCATATAGTCCCGAATCTCGAATTTCGCCGTACACAGTTCGCGTTCGGCGTCGTAGGGGCCCCAGCCCTCCACGATTCTGTAAGTCTCGTGGATGGCGTCGTTCAGCGCGGCGTAACAGCCCCAATCCGGCATCGCCATGTCTTCCTTTACCTCCCACTCCACATGGATCACTTGCACTTCCTTTCCGTCGCGAGTCTCCGTGGAGTTGCGAAGCGTGATCGTGCCGCTGACGTACTCAGGCGCGGTAACGTCTTCGAGAGGATTGTCGATATAGAGCTGCCAGCCGAAATCGTCACTTCCGTAAAGTCGCTCGTTAGCGTGCGCATCCTTGAGCGTGATGTTGGCGGGCGCCCAGTACCCTGCCTTCGCGTATTTGCTGAGCGTCAACTCGCCCCTGAGCACGATCCCAGGCGCGCCGTCGCGAGTGTACCGAGCGCGGTCGTCAACAGGCCGTAGGCCGAGATCTACCCAAGTGCCGATCTCGCTGTAAACGCGCACCCAAGAGAAGGTCGCCCCTTGCGTCTCAGGATCGGTAGCGTGAAGCCCGATCACTACCGTGATCTTCTTGTCCTCTGCCGGGGCTCCGTCGACCTGGATGTCGACGTTGCTGATCTTGCCGGGATACACGTAATCCGGGTAGAGGTTGTAGACTTCGAACGTGAGGTCTTCGCGAATCTTGGCCAAGTAGACACTGCCCTGCATGATCCGATCCCGGATGAACTCGTACTTAGCCGGCGCGCGCGACCGGAGCTTGTCAGGGTTCACGACGAAGTAGGCGATGGACTCCGCCATGTCCTCATTTGGATTCTCGTCGTGCGCGTAGGAGGAAACGAACTCGGTCTGTTTGTTCGTGGACCAGCCGCTTCGGGCCTTATCGTTCCGATACCAGCCTCCGAGTTTGATCCAGTCCTGCCTGAGTTGCTCGTCGAACAGGTGAGCCCAGAGGAAGTGCGCCTTCTCGTGAATGATCAGCCGATGGATCTCGCTGTCCGACGCGTTTCGGAATGCCTCCTCCATGAACTCGATATACCCGGCGTCCGGCCACGCGACCGCTGGCGCTCCAGGATTCAGTGGATGAGGAGTGCCGTTCAGGCGTCGAACGAGAAACCGGAGCTCGGGTATCTTGTGCATTCCGAGAGGCATTTCCTCGAGCATGTTGATGAGGCGGACGATCTCTTCTGCATGGAATCTCTGAAACCGCGCGGGCGACTCGCCGCCGGTGGTGTGCCCGGTTAGCGCTCGGTAATCCGGAACCCGGGTGGTCAAGCCGTACCGCTCCCGAAGAATCCTCTCGTAGGCGGCTTCATCGGTGCCGCCGTCAGTGACGAACCGCACCAGTGCATGGTGCAGCCGCTGTGAGTAGAATCGACCTCTCTTGCCTTCGACCAAGGCGAGTCGGGGCGCCGCGTTGGCGAACGCGGCCTCGGAGACGGTTACCCGCGGTGTGCCGTCGGTGACGGCGACGTGGATATCGTGAGCCACGTGATCGGAGGTGAGGATCCAATCGCTGGGCGCGGCGTCCCGTCGATCGTAGGAATCCCGCTTGTGTTGAGGAATCGACTTCATCGTCTGCAGGAGCCGGTACGCATGCTCCTGTGACCAGCGACCGGAAGGCGAGTCCACGAGCCGGATGTTGTATTCGTGGAGGAGATGGATGGCGGACGCCGCATCCGCACGTGCGATCGGCTGTTCGAGCAGGTCGACTTGCACCGGCTCATTGACGTGCGCTGCGTATTCGTATCCGGCTGTCGTCGGGTCGGCTTCCCAGTGGTAGACGAACGCCGAGTCGGAGACTTCCAATTCGGCAAATGCGAACTCTTGCCGCTCGGGAGGGCCGGACGGGACGTGCCGAGCAATGTCCAGCGTGAATAAGCGGGTGCGGGGTGGCTGGAAACCGGGCGCCCGGAGCTTCACCGCATACTCTCCGTCAGGCAGCGAGTAGAATCGGAATCTGCCAAATGAGTCGGGGGTAGCGTTCCGCAGGACTCCCTCGCCTTCGAGCATTACTTCGACGGAATCCATAGAACCCGAGTATCCGGCGACGAGTCCCGTGAATGACAAATCGTTGTCGACGCTGAAGATCAGTCGTGTCGCCGTGTGATTCGACACGGACACCTCGACCGCGAACTCGTCCCTGCCCACCGCTCCGCGCGTGGGCGCGTACGTAATAGAGCCGCGCGCGTCGAGCGTGACGACGCCATGAGCGGGGGCGGTGACGAGCTGGTAGGTGGCTTGCGATAGATCACGGTCACGGGTGCCGACGAGATCGAGCGTGACCGGTCGATCGAGTCTGGTAGTGAGATGGATCTCTGTCGACGACCGGTCGCGACCCAGAACGAGTGATGCAACTGTGCCTCGGTCCAAGGGCGTCGGTGGGATTAGTGCTGCAGGAGGGGACCCG
Organism: Spirochaetia bacterium; assembly: GCA_965208175.1. Classification (GTDB taxonomy): domain Bacteria; phylum Spirochaetota; class Spirochaetia; order SZUA-6; family Bin103; genus CATQHW01. The sequence continues at coordinate 2,928,185 of CBDBOG010000004.1, forward strand.
ACACGCACGGGTTCGGCAGGAGCGCCGGGAGTGTCGAAGATCAAGGCAGGGGGTTCCATTGGTGACGATCCCAGAGACATAGGTTCGATTGCCGCTGGAGGAGCTTGCCGGAATGGACGAGGTTCATGGGGGACGGAGGATGGGACTCCGATCAAGACGACCGGGTGCGGTGAGATGCCCGCCGCGCCCGCCCGTGCCAGGACTTGGATGATCTCCTCGAACTCGGACCGCTGCCTGTTTTCCCGTGCACAGTCCAGCGGCGGCCGCTGAGAATGATCGTCCGGGTTCGCGCCGTGAGCCAGCAACGTCTCGACCTCCGCGCTTCCCCTGTATTTGCTCGCTATGCACAGGAGAGACCCTTCCTCGTGGGCCGCATTGATGTTCTCGCCGAACTCCGTGACCGCCCACGAGATCATCTCCGGGTCGCCGTAATAGGTGGCGCACCGGATCGCGGTCAGCTTCTCCGCGCCGCGGCGCCGGACGGACGCACCATGGCGGATCAACTCCCGAGCGATTTCCTCCGTTGGTGCAAGGCAGAGCGGGGTGACCGCCACGCCTTCGACCGTTATCGCGGCATCCACGTCGACGCCATACTTCCGCACCACAAACCTGATGCGTTCCGCAGCACCGTCGTGATCCTCGATCCGCATCAGCAGGTCGGCGAACACGGGTGTGGCGAGCGCCGGCACGTTCGCCACCGCTGTCAGCAGCAAAGCCGCCAGCAACGCAACTCGCCGAGTTGGCAGGAGATGCTCCCGCTCAAGCCCCCGCACGCAGCAATGCTATCACATCACCTGAGCGCCTACGGTGCGGCCTGCAGGTAGGTACGTGGCCTGTGGTGCCGAAGCCAATCTCGATGGCACGAGCCAGCATCCGCTGTCGCCGCGGCGTTGCGATGGCCACCAGCCGGTCGCTGTAGAGGCGGCCCGAGGCTTCAGTCTCGTGGCTCAGGAAGCCGGTGAGCCACTCGACGTGCTCCTGCCGGTCGGCGCCGCGATCTGCACGGCGTTGACGTGGACCGCCCGCCTCCTCGGATGATCGCCTGCGCGGCGTGGAAGGGGCGCCATGGGGAGGTCGAAGGCACCGGAGTGCGTAGGCCGATCGCGAGCGGCACGACAGGATACGATGCAGCGATGACGGACGGGTCCAATCCGTATTGCGATGCGATCGGGATCGGGATTCCGAAGATCGAGGCGGCCAAGGACCACCGAGACGCCAACTACTACGGTCTTCTGATCGTGGTCCTGCTGGAGCGAGGCCAGCCCGTCACCTTGCATCAAGCCGCGGAGCGATTCGAGGACGCCGGCGTGGCGCCTGCCGCGCAGGCTCTGGCTTCGCTGAAGCGGTGCAAGCCGGGACGGGCTCCGATCTACCGAGATGGCGACCGGTATGCGCTCGATCCGCACGACGAGCAGGCCGACCTCTGGGTCTTTCGCCTCGGCCTGCGACCACCGACGGCAGCGGCGCTCCCCGCAGACCGCCCCGCAGCCCCACCACTGCCCACCGTCGATGCTCCCCTGAGGACGACGCATCTCGACGAGGCGTGGCGAGACGGACTCTCAAGCAACTGGTCGGCACAGCGCGTGGCTCTCTGCGTCCTGGATGCGCACGGCAGGGCCATGGAGCCGGAGGAGGTGATCATATGGACGGCTGCATAGCACCGTGCGGCTGCGTTGGGGATTCCTGGACGAGCGCCTCCCCGCTCCATGGGTACATCGCGACGAGGCAAAGCTCCACAACCTCAAAGATGAGGCCTACGAGCGCCAAGTACCTCTCCAGGTCGTGGTTGGCAGCGCGCCCGGCTGGGCCGATCCGTGATCGCGGCTGCGGCTTGCCCACGTCATGAAGGAGCCGGGCGGCTGGCGGTCGTGACTGGTCGACGACACGGGCTTCCCGATCCAGGAGGACGAGATTCAGCTCGCTCGGTTGGCGGGTCGCGGATAGTGCCCGTTGCTGCGCTATACCCCCGCGGAGCGCCGGGCGAATCCCTCCGCCACGAAGCTCCACACCCGTTCCTTGTAGTAGCGGTGGCCGCCGTCGCCGACGTACAGCTCGCACCGCTCCGGGACCGCCAGCGCTTGGTACACCTTCGCGAGCTGCGCAAAGGCTGTCTCCGTATGAGCGATGGGGAAGATCGCATCGTCCCTGCCGGTGACCGCCAGAAAGTGGCGCGGCGCGATGAGGCCGGCCACGTCATGCATCTCGCCCAGTCGCAGGATGCCGGGCACGTAGTTGCAGTCGCAGTGCGCGATCGAGCCGAGGCTGCCGGCGAACGTGCAGAAGTAGCTGCCGGGAACCGCCACGGAGATCCGCGTGTCGCAGGCCGCGGCGAACAGCGACACCGTGCCGCCGCCGGAGTTCCCGGTGATGGCGATGCGCGCGGCATCAACGCCCTGGTGCGCGATCGCCCAGTCGATCAGCCGCGACATGTCCCACACGCGGTCACCGATGGGCGTCCGCCCGACCAGCAGGTCGTGCATGAGCTGCTGACGGCACGACGATGTCTTGTTCTGTTCCCTGTCCTTCGGGGATCGCGTCTCGCCGAAGGCGCGCGTGGTCGGCGCGATCACCAGGTATCCCTGTTCGACCGCCTGCACGGCGATGTCGCGCTCCCCCTCGCGGATCTCCGCCTCCTCCTTCGGGGTGTTGAAGAGTCCGACGTAGATGTGCGGATGGCTGTGGCCGTGCGGAGTGAGCACGAGCGGCGGCGGTCCGGCCATCGCTTTCGGGCGCAGCAGGTAGAACGGCAACGGAACCGTCGGCTCGGTGAGGATGCGCCACGACTCCCGCGTGTACGGTCCCAGGTCCTCGCTGGCGAAGAGCCGCGCGGTGGGGACGAATCCGGCAAGATCCTGATCGAGGTGGTCCAATCCCAGGAGCGTTCTCAGACGGTCCCGAAACGCGGCCTGCCACTGCCGGATCTCCTTCCGCGTGCCGCCGCGGAAGCGGAACTGCCCCTCGCATGTGCGCATGAGGCTCCCGAAGTGCTCGTCGAAATCGAAACTGAAGTTCCCGCTCATGATGTCTATCGCAAGTCCTGCAGGTGGGTGATGCGGCCGGTGGTGCCGAAGCCCAGCTCGATGGCGCGAGCCAGCATCCGCTGCCGGCGCGGGGTCGCGGTGGCCACCAGCCGGTCGCTGTAGAGCCGACCCCAGGCTTCGGTCTCGCGGCCGAGGAAGCCGGTGAGCCACTCGAAGTGCTCCTCTCGGTCCGGCGGGGCGTTCTGCACCGCGTTGACGTGGATCGCCCGCCGCCGCGGGCGGTCGCCGAGTGCGGCGTGGAAGGTCTTGTGGTTCATGAAGATCACGTCGCCCGGCTCGTTCACGAGCGGATGCCGCCCCGGCAGCCCTTCCGGTGGCAGCCCCAGTTCCTCCACCGACGCCTCCAGCGCCTCGCGGAACGGCGCGAAGTGGCTGCCTGCAATGACGCTGAGGCAGCCGTCGTCCGGGCCGAGCGGGTCCAGGTAGATCGCCGCCCGCATGCTGACCATGCCCTCGGGGGCGCAGGCGTCGCGATGCCACGGGGTGCCTCCCGCGTGGATGATCCCTTCCGTGGCGGTCAGGATGAAGTCTTCGCCCAGCAGCGTCTCGAAGATCTCGACCAATCGTTCATCGTCGAGCAACGGGTAGAACGCGTCGGGGTCGTAGTCGAAGAACGGTATCACCTGCTGCCGTTCGCCGGATGGCGTCGGCCGGTGGCGCTCGGCCTTGGCCATGGCGCAATCGAAGGCGTCGGAGAGCGCATCGATCTCCAGTGGCGACAGCATCTGGGGGTACCGGAGAAACCCGAAGGTCCGAAAGCGAAGCGCCTCTTCCCGAGTCATCGAGTCGCCATCATACGGATCCAGGACGACCACGAACACACGTGGCGCCCATGGATCAACGGAGCGTGCCGCTGGATTCCGGGGCGACTGCCTGCAATCCGTTCGTGACCCCTCAGGCCAGCTATTCAGCGGATACGGGAACTCCAGTAACCCGGCGATCGGCTGTCGTGCGCAAACGCGATCACATGAATGCGGTTACCAAGCTCGAGATAAACGACGTGGAACGGAACCGCTGCACGCGCGCCCTGCGCACCGGAAGCTCGGCGGACAGGTCAGGGACGCGAGTGCCTCCTTCCGGGAACCGCGAGATGAAGGCGATCGTGTGATCCACGGCCCGAAGGAACTCGCCTCCAAGGCCGCGTTTCCGTTCCTCGTACCAGACTGCAGCCTCTTCGAGTTCAATGGCGGCTTCGGGCTCTGTGAGGAGTCGGCTCGTCAACGCTCCAAAAGACGCCTTGAGACTTGGGCACGAACGTCGTGCCACGGTTTCCCCGCAGACTCGCCGGCGACGACCCGACGGGCGCGTGCCTCAATCTCTCTCGCCCAAGCCGCCTGCACCGCCGCCGTATCCTCCGCCGCGCTGTCATCGAGGCTCGCCAGGAGTTGGGCCGCCATGTCGGCGCGCTCGTCGACAGGAAGGACAAGCGCGTCACGCAACAACTGGTTCCCCCGGCCGGTCATAGCGTCATGATAAGCCGATCGAAGCCACGCGCGCCACTGCTCCACGTGCTCCTTGGAGTTTGCTGCGCTTCATTCGCTCCGGCGGTATCGGGTATCGTCCGCTCACCATGCGCATCGATCGACTGGACGTGCACTACGTGGTGATGCCGCTCATCTACCCGTGGCGGACCGCCTACGGTGAGGATGCCGACATACACTCGGTGCTGGTGAAGCTGTCGAGCGGCGAGCACACCGCCTGGGCGGAGAGCACGCCGTTCTTCGCCCCGCACTACCTGAGCGAGTCGGCCGGCTCGGTCTTCTATCACGTGACCGAGGTGTTCGGGCCGCACGTGGTCGGGCGCGAGTACGAGACGGCCGCGCAGATCAACGAGCGGCTCGGTCCGTTCAAGGGCAACTCGTTCGCCAAGGCCGCGATCGAGATCGGCTGGTGGACGCTGGAGAGCCGCATCACCGGCGCGCCGCTGCACCGGCTGCTGGGAGGCGCCACGCGGGACGTGGTCGCCGGGGCCGACTTCGGCATTCAGGACTCGATCGAGATGCTGCTCGGCAACATCTCGCAAGCGGTCGACGCCGGGTTCCCGCGCATCAAGCTCAAGGTGGCCAAGGGGTGGGACCTGGAGATGCTGCGCGAGGTCACCTCGACCTTCCCGGACATGACGTTCCACATCGACTGCAACTCCGGCTACTCGCTCGACGACCTGCCCTTCTTCAAGGCGATCGACGACCTGGGCTTGGCGTTCATCGAGCAGCCCCTGCACTACGCCGACATCCTCGACCACGCCGAGCTGGCCAAGCGGATCGGCACGCCCATCTGCCTGGACGAGACGATCGTCGACCCGCGCACCGCCGAGCAGGCGATCCGCATCGGCGCCTGCCGCTACATCAACATCAAGCCGGCGCGCGTGGGCGGGCTTGCGAACTCGCTGGCCATCCACGACATGGCGCGCGATGCCGGCATTCCGGTCTGGATCGGCGGCATGCTGGAGAGCTCGGTGGGCGGCGCCGTCTGCGTCGAGCTGGCCACCCTGGACAACGTCACCTACCCCGGCGACCTGTTCCCGTCGTCCCGTTTCTACACACGGGACCTGGCCGCGCCGCCGCTCGGATACGACGGGCCGCACACGTTCCGCCCGTTCGGGACCGACCTGCCGGAGCCGGACCCGGAGATGCTGGCCGCGTGGACGCGACGGCACGCGGTCGTGACGGCGGAGGGCGAGCGATGAGCACCGAACCGGGCGCCGCCGGCCTGTCGGCGCAGCAGACGGAGGACTTCGGGCGCGACGGGTACGTGATCCTGGAGGGCTTCCTGGAGCCGGACTACAACGACCGCCTGATCGCGGAGGTGGACGAGTTGATGACCGCCCGCGCCGGCGGCGCGAAGCCGCTGCTCACCTCCTACCGCGAGATGGGGCTGCTCACCTCGCATCCGCCGATGATGGCCATGGTCGAAACCCTGATGGGCCCGCGCTTCGCCATGCATCACATCCACTCGAACCGGCACGACCCCGGCGAACGCGGCGTCCACTGGCACCAGGACTACGAGCAGGAGCCGCACACCAACCGCTCGCACGTGATGGTGCACGTGTTCTACTACCTGAACGGCCTCAACGGCGAGGTCGGCGACCTGCTGGTGCTGCCTGGCTCGCAGAACACCGTGGTGGAGGGGAGCCTCGCCCTGTTCGGGACGGAGGACCTTCCGGGCTCGGTCTGCGTCGACCGCCTGCCGCCCGGGTCGGCGGTGATCGTGCACTCGGCGGTCTGGCACGCGCGACGCGCCAAGCCGGGCGGCGAGCAGCGCGGGCGCTACTTCATCGACGTCTCCTACTGCCAGCACGGCGTTCTCTGGCCGGCGTACGGCACCGTGGAGGAGGTCAACCGGGAGGCGCTCCGGCAGGGGTTCGACCGCGGCGGCCGGTTCCGGCACGTCTACGACTCCAGCCAGTTCTTCGACCGGCGGGCGCTGAAGCGGCGCTTCGACGAGCGCAACCAGGGGAGCATGCTGCTGCGCCTGAAGGACGAGTAGCGTGGCGGACCGGTCGGAGAAGCTCGTCCTGGTCACCGGGGCCAGCGGCAAGGTCGGGCAGCACTTCATCACCCGCTTCCTGGCGGAACCGGCATGGGCCGGCGCCCGCGTGCGCGCCTTGTGCCACAACCGGCAGCTCGCGGCCGGCGAGCGGCTGGAGGTGGTGCGCGGCTCGATGGCCAGGCGGGCCGACGTGGCGCGGGCGGCGGAAGGCGCCACGCACGTGCTCCATCTGGCCACCTGCAAGGAGACGCCGGACGACGTCATCGACGTCACGGTCAAGGGGCTGTTCTGGCTGCTGGAGGAGTGCCGCCAGGCCGCGGCCTTCGAGCGCTTCGTCCTGATCGGCGGAGATGCCGGGATGGGCCACTTCGTCTATCCCCATCCGATACCGGTGACCGAAACGCAGAAACACTCCGCCTACGCCGGCTGCTATGCCCTGTCCAAAGTGCTGGAGGAGGCGATGCTGGAGCAGTACTACATCCAGTACGACCTGGACGGCTGCTGCCTGCGCGCCCCGTGGATCATGGAGAAGGACGACTTCCGGTATTCGCTCTCTTTCGGCGAGGACGTGTTCGGCGGCCCGCGGTGGCGCGACCTGGTCGCCGCGGAGAAGGCCGAAGCGTACCGCGAGGCCGGGGCGGTGCCGGTGATGCTCGACCCGCAGGGCAGGCCGGTGCTGCGCAACTTCGTCCACGTCGACGACCTGGTGACGGCGATCGTCACCGCGCTGGACCACCCGGCGGCGCGGCAGCAGCTCTTCAACATCTGCATGGACGAGCCGGTCGACTACCGCGAAATGGCGCGCCATCTGCGGGCGACGCGGGGGCTGCCAAGCGTCGAGGTGCCCACCGAGTTTCACGGCACCTGGCTGGACAACACCAAGGCGAAATTCCTGCTGGGCTGGCGGCCGCGCTACGACCTGCAACGGTTGATCGACGAGGCGTGGGACTATCGCCGCGCAGACGACGATCCGCGCCGGATCTGGTATCCCGGCTGAACGGGACACGACACACGATCACGAAAGGACAGACATGAAAACCATTCTTGGCGACGGCGACTACCGGTACGAGGAGATCGACGACTGGGCGCAACTGCCCGCCGGCTGGAGCTTCCTGGAGGTGGCCGACGTAGCCGTGGACCCGGACGACCGCGTCTACGTCTTCAACCGCAGCGACCATCCGATGATGGTCTTCGAGCGCGACGGCACGTTCGTCACCTCATGGGGCGATGATCTGTTCACCCGCGCGCACGGGCTCACCATCGGCCCCGACGGCATGCTCTACTGCGTCGACGACGACGGGCACTGCGTCCGGCGCTGCACGCCAGGCGGCGAGTTGCTCGCGACCTACGGCACGCCGGGAGAGCCCGCGCCGGTGCACGAAGGCCGGCCCTTCAACCGCCCGACCAAGGTGGCGTTCGATCCCGCGAACGGAGACGTCTACATCTCGGACGGCTATGGCAACGCCCGCGTGCACAAGTTCACGGTCGGCGGCGAGCACCTGTTCTCGTGGGGCGAGCACGGCACCGACCCCGGCCAGTTCAACCTCCCGCACAGCGTCTGCACCGACGGCGACGGCACCGTCTACGTCGCCGACCGCGAGAGCCACCGCGTGCAGATCTTCGACGACCGGGGCGCCTACCTGGACCAGTGGAACGACCTGCACCGCCCGTGTGGGCTGCACGTCGCCGGCGACCTGGTCTACATCGGCCAGATCGTCACCGAGCTGACGGTGAACGCCGACTACCCCAACCTGGGCTGCTGCGTGAGCGTCCACGATCTCTCCGGACGCCGGCTGGCGCGTCTCGGCGACGTCCGTCCCGGCGACGGGCCGGGCCGGTTCATCGCCCCGCACGGGCTGTCGGTCGACTCCCACGGGGACATCTACGTCGGCGAAGTCTCCTGGGCCGCGTACGGCAGAAAGCTCACCCCGCCGCGCGAGGTCCGCAGCTTCCGCAAGCTGGTGCGGGTCTCTTGAAGAGGGACGCCTCGCCTCGATCAGGAACACGAGGGGCTGATCCCATCGTGCTGACCACCCGAGAACATTGGCACCAGTAACGACGTCTATCGACACATCTGTACGAGCACTAAGGAGTTCTTGTGGCGATACCCGATTTTCAATCCATCATGTTGCCGCTGCTTGAGTTGGCACAAGACGGCCAGGAGCATCGAGTAAGCGATGAGGTCGAAACTCTCGCTTTGCGTTTCTCGCTGACACAGGACGAAATGGACGAGCCGTTGCCGAGCGAAAAGCAGCCGAGATTCCGAAACCGCGTCAATTGGGCTGCCACTCACCTCAGGAAGGCCGGGCTGTTGGAGTCGCCGAGGAGGGCTCACTTCCGCATCACTGATCGTGGTCGCAGCGTTCTCGCCGACGCTCCCCCGAAGATCGACATCAAGTTCCTCAATAAGTTCCCAGAATTCGTTGACTTTCGAACGTCAAGGACGGAGGAAGCATCATCGACCAGTGGCAGCAATGTGCAGCCTGAAGGCTCTCTAACAAGCACTCCGGAGGAAGCATTACAGGAAGCGTATCAGACGCTCCGGTCAAATCTCGCGGCGGAAATACTGGATACGGTCAAGAACTCACCCGCAGGTTTCTTCGAGAAACTCGTTGTCGACCTGCTCGTACGGATGGGCTACGGTGGCTCGCTTCAGGAAGCTGGTGAAGTCATCGGCAAATCGGGCGATGAAGGCATTGACGGGATCATCAAGGAAGATCGTTTGGGACTGGATATCATCTACATCCAGGCAAAACGATGGGAAGGCGTAGTCAGCAGACCGGAGGTTCAGAAGTGCGCAGGCGCATTGCAGGGACAGCGGGCGCGAAAGGGCGTCTTCATTACAACTTCCACCTTCTCCAAGGAAGCCACTCAATATGCATCAAATATCGAGACCAAGGTGATTCTGATCGGTGGAGACCGACTCGCCGAGTTCATGATCGACCATGGGGTTGGCGTGACCACTGATGCCACCTATGAGGTGAAGAGAATCGACGCCGACTACTTCTCAGACGAATGATCGGTGACCTGTCGTTGAGAGTCACCTGAGCACCCGCTCGCTCGGATGTATCGCGTCGCTCGCTTCGATGAGAATCCCCTCCTCCATGCCGGCATGGACCCGCGCATCGGAGCCAATCTCAACGGGCCGTCGCTGATTCGCGTGCCCAATTGGGTGAGCGATCCCCTGGGACGTTACTACCTCTACTTCGCCCACCATCAGGGGACCTTCATTCGCATGGCGTATGCCGACGACGTGCACGGGCCGTGGACGGTATACCGCCAAGGGGTGCTGAGGCTGGAGCTGACCGACTGCCAGCATCACATCGCCTCCCCTGACGTTCACGTGCTCGACGAACACCGCCGGATCCTCCTGTACTTTCACGGCGTGACGCCGGCAGGGCAGCTCTCCTTCCGCGTGTCGTCGGCGGACGGCCTGCGCTTCGAGGCCGAGCACATCGCCCTCGGCCCGTCGTACTTCCGGGTGTTCCAGCACGACGGGGCTTGGTTCGCCATCGCCAGGGTGCCCGACCTGAGCGGCGGCGGGATTCTGCTGCGTTCGCCCGACGGGCGTGACCGGTTCGAGCCCGGGCCGGCTGTGCTCCCGAGGATGCGCCACGCCGCGGTCGTCAAGGAGGGTGCCTCGTTGCGGGTGTTCTACAGCCGCGTGGCCGACTGCCCGGAGCGCATCGTGGCCTCCAGCATGAGCCTGGATGGCGACTGGCGCCGCTGGCATGCCTCCGAAGCGGTCGAGGTACTGCGCCCCGAGTTGCCCTACGAGGGGAGCGACCTGCCCCTGCGGCCCTCCAGATCCGGAGCCGTGCATGACCCGGTCAACGAGCTGCGCGACCCTGCGATCTACCGGGAAGCCGGCGGGACCTGTCTGCTCTACTCAGGAGCGGGCGAAACCTCGATCTGCGGAGCGGAGCTCACCTGACCAGCACACCCACGTCGCGCGTGCCGGCGTCGCAGTACCAGATCTCGTGCCCGTCGCGCACCGTCATGCCGTGCACCTCGGCCGGCTCGGCGACGCGGAACACGTCGTGGATGCGTCCTGTCTCCGGGTCCATGGCGTGGACGGTTCCCGCGGAGGTATCCGAGACCCACAGCCGTCCGTCGTGGTTCCAGCCCAGCCCGTGCGGGCGCAGGCCCGGCAGCGGCAACGTCCGCAGTGGCTCCCAGGTGGCCGCGTCCATCACGTGCAGGCGCTGCGTCGGCGGCGCCGCCAGGTAGATCCTGCCTGCGCGCCACTCGATGCCGTGCGACCCCGTCCGCTTGCCGTTGCCACCGGCCTGCTCGGCCTGTGCGGTGAGGCCGGCCCCCGGATCCGGATAGCGGGCCAGCTCCATGCCGGTCCGGGGATCGATCTTCACCACGTCGAGCTGAAAGGTCGAGGTGATCCACAGGTTGCCGTCGCCGTCCAGGGTGATGCCGCTGGAGTGCTCGGTGGCGGTCTGGCGCTCCTGCAGCGTCGCGCCCGTATCCCAGTCCAGCAGGTACACCTTGAGATCCACCTGGTCGATGCACCACAGCCCGGATTCCGCGGCCTGGATACCGTTCGGCTGGGGGCCGGGGCTCTTGAAGCGCTTGTCGACGGCTGCCGTGTAGCGCAGGCCCGACGTGCCGGCACTCATCAGCTCAGCGGGCGTCCTGAGGCCGGGGCCGCCAGTGCACGGCCTGGATCGGGCCGCGGTTGCGGTAAGGGCAGATGGTGATCATGCCGCCGTCGTCCGTGGCGATGCAGCCGGGGTAGTTCTCGCCTTCACCGAGCACGTACTCCCCCGGCTCCCAGGTGCGGCCCGCGTCATAGCTCACGCGGCCGCGGACTCCCGACCACGCGAACCGGTCGGGATAGCGGTAATCGTAGGTGAGCACCACGGTGGAGCCGTCCGCCAGCAGCGTCAGCTCGCCCGAGCACTGCTCGTAGCCGGTGACGCGCTGCTCGTTCACCCAGGTGCGGCCGCCGTCGTGCGACTCCGACACCGCCATGTGCTTGCAGGACGCCGGCCCGTCCTCGATCGGCTCGTGGAAGCCCGTGTACTCCGGGTCGTAGCCGTTGGCGCGCATCGTCACCGTGACGTCCTCCGGGTCGCCCGGAAGCCACGTGTTGCGCTGCTTCCGGCTGGCGACCAGGAGCTTGCCGGACGGCAACTCCAGCAGGTGTGCCTCGCCGCCGTAGAGCAGGTGGCAGTGCGCCTCCGGCCAGGTGCGGCCGCCGTCGGTGGAGCGCAGCACGTAGCCGAACGAACCCTGCTGGTCGAACGGCAGATCGGCCTCCTCCTCCATCTCCACGTAGTAGTAGAAGTGCAGGGTCAACAGCAGCGTGCCGTCGGCCAGCTCGATCATGTCGGCGTTGCCGGCCGAGATCGAGCGGTAGCGGCCGAGCGGCAACTCCATCGGCTCGGTGGACCAGGTCGCTCCGAAGTCCGTGGAGCGGGAGAGGTATCCCTCGGTGCTGCGCCGGTGATTCGAGGGCGCGACGAAGATCAGGAACGTGTCGTCCTTCAGGATCGTGAAGGCGCCGATCCAGCCGTACTCGGAGTCCCGCTCCATCTGGCGGAGCTCGAACCGCTCCATGCCCAGGTCGTAGGGCGTGGCCGACCACGACCTGCCATCGTCCGTGGAGCGGAACATGGTGCGCCGCAGGCTCGGGCCGGTGACGTAGAGGTCGCCGCTGCTCGCACGGCGGACGTACCGGCAACTCCCCGTTGCGCCCTCGTGGGTGTAGCCGATGTCGACACGGGTCGCGGGCAGGTAAGAAACCTGACCGTCTCGCACCAGAGCGATGCGGTCGCCGTGTTCGTCGGGACTGAGGTCAACGAGAAAACTGGATGGTGCCATGGCGTTGCCATGATACGGACGAGAGCGCCCGAGCACATCAGGCCTGCTGGCGCAGTGAGCCAGGCGCGCTGCTACGGGCACTGCTCCGGCGCGACCTCAAGGGCCGAGGACTCTTCCCGACCCGGGCCGGAGTCGCCACTCCAGCCGGTGCCGACCTGAAACCCGAGGGCTGACGCCACCTTCCGTTGCCGGTCGTCGAGGGTGATGAAGCTGATCTCCGCCGGCTCTGGAGTGACGTAGAGCGCCGCAGCGACGTGCCACAGATCCGCACCCCGCAGATAGCCTCCGTCCAGCGCTCGCGTCAGCTCGGCAGTCAGCGGCCGATCGGGCAGAATCCAATCGATCCTGGAGACCACGTCAGCGTCGAACTCCTGCTGCTCCCGGGCGAACGCCGCGCGCAGTTCCGCCTCCAGGAGATTCGAGGACAAGAGCCGAGAATAGTCATCCAGTCGCTCGGTGGTCTCGCCGCCACGCGGCTCGTCGAAGGCGATGGCCACCAGGGCGGACGTGTCGACGTAGGCGATACTCATCCGTTGCGCTCGGCAAGAAAGCGATCCAGCGCCCCCGCTCTGCGCGCCACGGCCGCGAGCGGCTTGCGCGGCTCGTGCGAGCGCACCAGAACACCACGCTCTTCCAGCTCGCTGAGCCGCTCCGCGATGGTCCGGGGGCTCTGCGCGATGGGACGAATCTCCGCCACCGGCTCGCCGCGGTAAGAAACGGTGACCGGCGTGCCGGATCGCACTAGGCGCAGCACCTCTGAGAAGCGCGCCTTGGCTTCATATGTCGAGTAGATGACGCTCATGTGAGGCTATCTTGACTAGTCAGACCAACTGTGGCAACACTGCCCTGCCGCTCGTGGTAGCGGCGCGGGCCGCTCCGGGGCGTCCGCAGCCTGCCCGGAACGCCGGTGCTCAGCAGCGGCAGCCGACGTAGTTGACGCGAGTCGGCCGGCCGCCCTGTTTCACGAGCAGGTCGCGGCAGATCGCCGCCAGCTCCTCCGCGATCGCCGCCAGCAGGGCGCGCCCGTCCTCCGCGTTCGCGTTCACCACCGGCCGGTCGCTCTCCGAGATGCCCTCCAGCGGGTCGTCGTACAGGTTGCCGGGGTGCCGGCGGCGGATGCGGTCCAGGTCCACGTGGTCGGGAAGCAAGGCCATCATCAGCGACGTCTCGACGAATCCCGCATGATCGCCGGTCCGATCGGTCGCCGCCACCGTGCGCTCCATGAAGGAGCGCACCGCCATCCCGGTCGCGTAGTCCCTGGCGATCAGCTCCGCCAGCCGCGCCGCGGGGTAGTGGCCTCCGTAGATGAGCACGACCTTGAAGCCGGTGCGCTCCAGGTTGACCAGCGTGTCCTCGATCACCCCGCGCGAGGTCAGGTGCATGGTCATCAGGCTGCCGAAGTGCTGCGGCTCCTTCTGGTACATTGGGGTCACCAGCCCGGTGTCGTAGCACGGCGGCAGCACCACGCCGCCGCCCAGCCGGCTGGCCGCGTGCAGGCAGACGCCGTGCGCCTTCAGCGCGTCCAGCCCGATCGGGTTGTGGTGGCCGTGCCACTCCAGGGTGCCAAGGGGAACGAACGCCACCGGGCAGGCGTCGATCCGCCCGCGCAGCTCGTCCGGCCGCAGGAACTCGATCTTGAAGGGGTTCAGGCTCGCATCGAAGTACATCGGCGGCTCCTCTCTACGGATCGCCGGCCAGGATCGGATGGACCGGATGGTCCCACGGGCCGCCGGCCTCCATCTCGTCGGCCGCGCCGGCAGCGTCGTTGCCGCCGGCGAACCTCACGTAGTCCGGTATGTAGATGATCGCGAACGCCCGCCGCGGGGTGCCGGTGCGGTTCGGCCCGGCGTAGTGGAAGGTGCAGCCGTGGTGGAAGGTGACGCCGCCGGCGGCCATCTCCATGGAGACCGGCTCGGCCACCGAGAACCCCTGTGCCTGAATCCGGTCGATGATGCTCTCCCCCGCCACCGTGAGCGAGATCGGCTCCTGACGGCCGTAGCGGTGCGATCCCGGAACGAAGTGCAGGCAGCCGTTCTCCACGGTGACGTCGTCCACGGCGATCCAGGCCGAGAACGAGCCGACCGGGTCCATCCGCCAGTACGGTGCGTCCTGGTGCCAGTTGGTCGCCCGGCTGGTCTGGCCCGGCGGTTTGACCATGGCGTGGTCGTGGTAGATGCGCACGTGACGGCAGGCCGACAGTCGCCGCCCTGCCTCGGCGAGATCGGCGTGGAAGGCGAACGTCTTCGCCGCCGGACAGTCCGTCCACAGGTTGACCATCTGGTTGAACACGCGCTCGTACTCTTCCGAGACGCGCCCGCCGCCTTCAGCACCCGTGATGCGCGCTCGGTTGTCCCCGATCGCACGATCTATCGCCTCGCGCAGCTCGTTCATCTCGCCGGCGGAGAAGAACCCTTCGTAGCGGATGTAGCCCTGCTCTTGAAAGAACGAGATGTCCTGCTCGGTCACCCTCCCCGATCGATCCGTCATGTTCCGCCCTTGCCCCTGGAACCCGATCTTACGTAGGTCGGAGACGAGTACGCCACCAGCGGCCCCACCGGCGCGGTGCTCCACCGTCGCGCACGGCCCGCGGCGCCATGCTCACCCCATGCCGGCCTCCGGGTCGATCGTCGTCGTACGACGGCCGTGCCGCTGGTGCACACTGAGTCCCGGTCCCGAACCGGCGCCTTCCGGGCGGACCGGATGACGGCGCTACGGGACTGCACTGCGATGGGAGGCTGAAGCGATGACTTCCGAGAACACACCGCCGATCGACGACCGCACGCACGACCCGGGGCTGCACCTGTTCCTGGACGACCACGAGGTGGCGAGCGTCACCAACCTGACGCCGGTCAGCGGCCGTCCGCGCCGCCGGCCGGAGCCGGTGGTGCGTCCCGACCGTCCCTGGGAGGGCGACCAGATCAACGCCTGGGGCACGGTGCTGCGGCGCCCCGAGGACGGCATGCTGCAGCTCTGGTACAGCACCGGCTACATGGCGAAGGACGAACGGCTTCCCGTGACGCTGTGCTACGCGGAGTCGCGCGACGGCATCGCCTGGGAGAAACCCGACCTGGGCATGTGGGCGCTCGGCGAGCACGCCGCCACCAACATCGTCCTGATGGTCGACGGCGACGTCTCGCACGTGTACGGGGGCGAGTCACGAGCCGGCCTGACCGCGGAGCGGGGCGGCCGCTACCTCGGCCCGGCCACGCCCGCGACCGCGGACCTCACCCACTTCGACAGCCCCAACGTCGTCATCGACCCGGGTGAACCGGATCCCGAACGCCGCTACAAGCTGCTCACCTGTGCCTGGCGGCTCGGCGAGAGCCGTCACGTGCACGTCCTGCTGACCAGCCCGGACGGCATACGCTGGACCGCTCCTCCCACGAAGGTCCTGGAAGGGATCAACGACGCGACCTGCCTGCGCCGGGACCCCGTCAATTCCCGGTGGCTGCTCACCTGCCTGCGCGGCCAGACCAACCGGCACGGTCTGCGGGTGCGCAACCCGTACCTCACCTCCAGCCCGGACCTCCTGCACTGGAGCGTGCCGTGGAAGCCCTTCCCGCTGGACGAGGGGGACGACTACGGTTCGACCATGCAGGCCCACTTCATGAACTGCTTCCCCTACGGCAACCAGCACGCCGGCATCTACTCGAGCGTCAGCACGCGGGAGGGATGGTGTCAGGCCTACCTGCTCTCAAGCCGCGACGGGACCGTGTGGGAGCGTCCGCGGCGCGAGGAGCCGTGGCTCGCCCGCGGAGACGAGGGAGCGTTCGACGAGGACCAGATCGACATGGCCGTCAACAGCCCCATCTTCGCCGGCGACGACATGCTGCTCTACTACACCGGACGCCGGACGCCGGCCGACGGCAAGTTCGGCTCCCTGGGGGTGGCTGTGATCAAGCGCGACCGGTTCGCCGGTCTCGGCGGCGGCTCGGCCTTCTCTTTCGGCGCCGGCGGCGGAGGTCTGGAGCTGCGCGAGGGTGAGATCGTGACCACGCCGGTGACCGTCTCGGGCAAACGCCTGTATCTCAACGCCCGCAGCTACTACGGGTACCGCTGGCAGGCGGAGCTGGCGTTGGGCGGCACGGTGCGGGTGGCCGTTCTCGACGGCGACGGACGGGAGATCGACGGCTTCGGGCTCGCGGCATGCGAGCCGTTCTATGGCGATGCCGTGCGCCATCCGGTGTCCTGGGCAGGCGGCGGCGACCTGTCCCGCCTGCAGGGGCAGCGCGTGGCGCTCCGGCTCGCCGTGAACCGTGCTACGGTGTTCGCCTACCGGTTCGCAGACTGATCCTCACCACCGGACGACGCCGAAGGAGGCTCGATGCGGGAGCTGTCGATCGACGCGGCGGGACCCGGCACGCCGCTGCCGAAGTTCTGGCAGGCCCTCGGCTGCGACCACCTCTATCAGGACACCCGCTCCGGCGCCGGCGAGCACCTGTTCGAGCGCATCGGCGAGACCGGCGCCATCCGCTACCTGCGCAACCACCACGCCCTCTCCGACGAGATGGCCGACTTCGCGCCGGTCGGCGAGGACGACACCGAGCGCATCCCGATGGGCGGCGGCATCTACCACGAGGACGACGCCGGTCGCCCTGCCTACGACTTCTCCATCATGGACCAAGTCTACGATCGCTGGGTCGCCGCCGGCATCAAACCGATCGTGGAGATGGACCGGGTGCCGTCGCTGCTGCGCGCCCGGTCGGGTCCGGTTCCGGTGAACGACTGGGCCAAGTGGACGGCCCTCATCAGCGCCTTCACCGAGCATCTGCTTGCGCGCTATGGAGAGGACGAGGTCCTGTCCTGGTACTTCGAGTGCTACAACGAGCCGGACCGCATGCCGGGCTGGGTCCACAACCTGCTGTACGACCACTTCGTCGCCGCGGTCACGCGCGTGCACCCGCGGCTGCGGGTGGGCGGCCCGGCGATGTGGACCGCCGCCCTCGGCCAGTTCCTGGAGCACGTCGGGCGCGGCAGCGACCAGGTGAGCGGCGGCCCCGTCCGCATCGACTACGTCTCCTCGCACCGCTACGCCATGAGCGCCGACGAGACCCGCAACTTCCCGCTGGTGTTCCCCTACGTGGGCGACCTGGTGCGCTGGGTCGAGGAGTACTGGGCGTACGCGCGCACCTTCCCGCGGATCCTGGAGGTGCCGTTCCATCTCAACGAGTGGGGCCTGATCGGCCGCTACGCGTGGGGCACCCGCCACTTCCGGGCGATGGAGCTGCGCGACACGGAGTACGCGGGCCTGTTCCTGGCCAAGCTGGTCACCGGCCTCGTGGCGCTGGAGCACTGGCGGCCGGAGCTCGGCCCCGAGCGCGGCAAGACACCGGACCTGATCCTGTACTGGGGCTTCGCCTACGAGGCGAGCCGCGGCACGTTCCTGGGCAACCGCTCGGTGCTGACCGCGGGCCCGGTGCTGAAGCCGATCTGGGCCGTGTACGAGATGCTGGCGCGCCTCGGTGACGAGCGCCTCGACCTCGGCGGCGCCAGCGCGGGTGACCGCGTGGCGGGGCTCGCCACCCGCGGCGCCGACGGCTCGCTCCGCGTCCTGCTCTACCACTTCGTCGAAGGGCCCGAGCCGGCAGGCGCGGAGGAGGAGGTGCGGCTCCGGCTCGACGCGCCCGGCGCACTGCGCCCCGACGAGGCCTCCTGGTTCCTGCTGGACCGCGAGCACGGCAACACCTTCCGCGCGTGGGAAGCGATGGGACGGCCGGGGCAACTCGCGCCGGAGCAACTCGCGGAACTCCGGGATCTCGAACGGCCACGGCGGCACGCAGGCGGCATCGGCGTGGAAACTTCCGGCGCCCGGAGTCATCTCACCCTGCGGCTGCTGCCACAGAGCGTGAGCCTGCTGGAAATTCCGGCAGCGGCGTGAGGGCACGCGGTATGGATGGGCGGCGGACGGGAATCGTCGAGCTCGGCATCCGTACCACCAGGGGCGCAAGCCTGCGGGCGGATCTGATCCGCGACCGCTGGCTCTACCTGATGCTGCTCGTGCCGCTCGTGCACATCCTGGTGTTCCTGTACATCCCCATGTACGGGATCACCATCGCCTTCAAGGAGTTCAACGCGTTCCTGGGCTACTGGCGCAGCCCGTGGGTGGGGCTCAAGCACTTCATCCGCGTGTTCGAGGACGACCACTTCTGGGTTGCGTTCCTCAACACCCTGAAATTCGGGATCAGCAGCCTGGTGCTCGGCTTCCCGGCGCCGATCCTGTTCGCGCTGCTCCTGAACGAGCTGCGGCACAGGATCTACAAGGGCACGGTGCAGACCTTCCTGTACATCCCGAACTTCATCTCGATGGTGGTCATCGCGGGCATCATCATCGACCTGTTGGATCCCAACAGCGGCCTCGTCAACGGGCTCATCGTGGCCGTCGGCGGACAGCCGATCTACTTCATGGTCGAGCGGCCGTGGTTCCTGCCGATCTACATCGGCTCCGAGATCTGGCAGACGACCGGCTTCGGCATGATCATCTACCTCGCGGCGATGTCCGGCATCGACCCGCAGCTCTACGAGGCGGCCACCATCGACGGCGCCAACCGGGCGCGGCGCGCCTGGCACGTCACCCTGCCCGGTATCCGGCCGACCATCGCCATCCTCCTGATCCTGCGCATCCCCGGCATCGTGCACGCCAACTTCGAGAAGATCCTGCTGCTCTACCGGCCGATCACCTACGACGTGGCCGACGTCATCCAGACCTACATCTACCGCAAGGGGCTGCTGGGCGCCGACTGGACCTTCGGCACCGCCAGCGGCTTCTTCCTGGCCGTGCTGAACCTGATCCTGCTGCTCACGGCCAACACCGTGAGCCGCCGGGTCAGCGAGTACCGGTTGTGGTGAAGGAGCGCCCGCATGCGGCCTGAAATCAGATCGCTGCTCCTGTCCCGCGGGTTCGACGTACTCAACGCCGCGCTGCTCGGCGTCTTCGCGCTGCTCACCGTGTACCCGTTCCTGGAGATCCTGCAGATCTCCCTTTCCCACCCGGCGCAGGTCGAGCCGGAGTACCGCTACGCCGTGGCCGCGTGGGCGAAGACCGCCAGCTTCGACATCTACGGCTTCATCCTGGGGTGGAGCAGGACGCTGCGCGGCTTCGGCTACAGCATCTACTACACCGCGACGGGGATCTGCGCCGCGCTCGTCCTCAACACGCTGGCGGCCTATCCGCTGTCGAAGCGCCGCCTGCGCTTCAAGGGGCCGGTGGTCGTCTACATCGCGCTGACCATGTTCTTCTCGGGCGGCCTGATTCCCACCTACCTGCTGGTGCTCAACCTGGGGCTGGTCAATACCGTGTGGGCGATCGTGCTGCCGACCGCGTTCTCCGCCTGGCACATGATCATGATGCGCACCTTCTTCCAGCAGATCCCGAACGAGATGGAGGAGTCGGCGCAGATCGACGGCGCCAACGACCTGGTGGTGCTGGTGCGGATCTACCTGCCGCTGTGCTCGGCGCTGTTCGCCACCATGACCGTCTACTTCTTCATCATGAACTGGAACGCTTGGTTCGCGGCGCTGATCTACCTGGACGACGCGGCCAGGTATCCGATCCAGCTCGTGCTGCGCGACTTCGTCATCGAGGGGGAGGCCGCGTACGAGATCACCGGCATCGGTTTCTACAAGGGCTATTACCTGAGCGAGCCGCCGGTGCAGCGAATCCTGAGCGCCTCCATCATGGTGCTCACCCTTTTCCCGATCGTCCTCGTTTACCCGTTCGCCCAGAAGTACCTGATCAAGGGCACGATGATCGGTGCCATCCGCGGATGACCATGCAGGGGTGCGCGCGATGAAGTCACACCGATGGCCGAGGGGGCCTCCGCGGTGGCGCGCCCGACCTCGAATCCACTCCAAACCATCTGACAGGAGGTGCGACATGATCGCTCCCCGATTCCGAATCTTCGTTTTTGTCGCCGCGGGGCTCGTGCTCGCCGGTGCCGGCGCCTGGGCCGACGGCCAGGGCGAGGCCGCGACCGAGGCGGCCGCCGGCATGGGCGTGGACCTGGCGGACGTCTCGATGCCGTTCGACGACACGCTCGAGCTCACGATGCTCGGTCCGAAGTACTGGTACCCCTCCGAGGGTCAGCTCCTATGGATCGACGTGCAGGCGGCCCTGAACGTCCAGCTCACCTTCAACGAGGTGCCGTATCCGGAGAAGAAGCAGATCACGCTGGCCATGGGCAACATCCCGGACCTGGCGCAGGTCACCGCCAGCGAGAGCTTCGAGTACGGGACGGTCGGCGGCTTCCTGAACCTGGCCGACTACCTGGACTGGATGCCGAACCTGCGGAGCTGGCTGGACCGCTACGAGCAGTACCGCTTCGCCTACACGCTGCTCGACGGATCGCTGTACATGGCTCCCAAGTTCTCCACGCAGAACGACAAGGACATCCAGTGGGGCTACAACGATGACCAGCTCGTGGAGCGCAGCGGCCTGCCGGTGCCCGGCTCGCTGGAAGAGCTGGCCGAGGTCGCCACGCAGTTCCGGGACATGGAGCCCGACATCTACCCGATCGTCGGCCTGTACTGGCGGGGGATCGCCAACGGCGCCAACACCACGCTGCAGGCGACGCTGAACACGATGGGCATCGGCGACATCGACATCAACTACTTCCGCGACGAGGATCAGTTCCTGTACACGGCGCTGCATCCGCGCTTCAAGGAGGCGGTCGAGTACGTCAAGGGGCTGTATGACGAGAAGCTCATCTCGCAGACCTACATCACCGAGAACTACCGGGACTGGCAGAAGCTGTTCGAGGCGGCCCCGAACAAGGACGGCCGCCACACCCTGGCGCCCTTCTCGGCCTACCAGATCAACCGCCACGCGAACATCCTGCGCTGGCACGAATGGTCCGTGAACGGCCTGCGCGAGCAGTGGTGGCCGGAGGTCCATCCGCTGTTCCTGGGCGACCGCATCAGCCTGCCGCTCGCGCAGCCGCTCTCGGGCAGCTCGCTGGACCCGGACGGCCTGGCGGTGAGCAAGGCCCTGGAGTCCGACCCCACCAAGCTGGCCAAGACCCTGGCGTTCGTCGACTGGCTCTACTCCGAGGAGGGCGTCCGGTGGACGAACTACGGCCTGGAAGGCGAGCACTACGACCTGATGGGGGGCGAGGTCGACGTGCGGCCGGAGTACACCGGCAACACGCCCGAGTTCTACGAGCGGGACGGGCGCTGGAAGGCCCTGCGCGAGCGCGACGACGTGAAGGGGGACATCACCAAGGTCACGGAGGACGAGAAGCGCGCGGTGCAGTACTACAGCCTGTACCAGGTGTGGCCCCGCTGGGCGCTGTACCAGATCCACCTGTTCGACGGCGACGCGCAGCGCTGGCCGTCACCGGCATTCGCCCATACCACGGCGAAGATCGCCGAGCTGGAGCAGGACAGCAACGTCATCGGCAAGTTCCCGCTGCCGTTCTCGGTCGACGAGCAGCGCAAGGTCGCGGACCTCAAGACCAGCACGCTGGACACGGTGCTGGAGAACGTCGACCTGTTCATCACCGGCCGCCGGCCGATGGATGAGTGGGACGACTTCATCGGCGAGGTGAAGAGCGCCGGCGCCATCGACCTGGAGGTGATCTACAACCGGACTTACAACTTCAAGGTCAAGCGCTGAGCGGAGCGAGCGCAACAAGGCCGGCTTCGGCCGCGGAGTTGCCCCGGGGCTTCCTGCCTCGGGGCAACTCTCTTTTCTTGGAGCGTCGGCGACACCGCTTCAGTCGGGGTCGCTGACTTCCTTGAGTGTCGCTCGACAGGGGTGGCGCTTGAACACGTGCGGAATGCGCTCCATCTCCGAGCGGATCAGCGGATTCAGGCAGTTCTCGTCGGCGAGCCCGCAGAATATCGACTCGTCATACGAGTAATACGCCACCATGACGCGGCCGTCGGGCAGGTTGCACATCGACGGCTCTCCCGACTGGTGGTGCGCGCTGTAGCGCAGCCCGGCAGGATCGGGCAGCGTGAACCGGTAGCGCCATCGCGAGCCGTCGGCGGGATCCTCCGCCGTGAAGAAGTGGATCCCGTAGCCCGTCTGATCGGTGTACTGGCGGCTTGCCGGGCGGATCTGCTCTTCCCGCAAGAGGCTGGTGCCGTCGATCCCGCGGCAGGCGGCGATCAGCGTCCCCCGCGCTGTGACCCAGGCGTTCATGTTCTGGCCGATCACGTCGGTGCGCTGCGGCTCGCTCCAGGTGCGGCCGCCGTCCTCGGAGTGCGCGTAGTCGACCCAGTGCACCTTCGGCGCGGGCAGCTCGGTTGCGGAGGACGGCCCTTCGTCCGGGAATCCCACCGTCCGGATCAGCGCCAGCAGCCGGCCGTCAGGCAGGAGCGTCACGTCGGTCTCGCTCGCGCCGTTGGGGTGCTCGTGGCAGATGAAGCCGGGGTCGCCCCAAGTCACACCGCGATCGGACGAGCGGAGCACGAAGCAGGTGCCGAGGTAACCCCGGTCACGGTCAAGCTGTCCGTGGGCCGGGCAGAGCAGCGTGCCGTCGGCAAGCTCCACGATCGTGCCGTAGGGCGACACACGGTGGAACGGCACCGCCTGCTCGTCCCACCCCTGCCAGCTTCGGCCATGATCGTCCGAGCGCATGCATACGAAGCGGGTCCGGCCCGTGGAGTTGTGCTTGAGGCTCTCCCCGTGCGTCCAAGGCAGCAGGATGCGGCCGTCGCTGAGCGTCTGCATGCCGAGCGAGGTGTGGGTCCCGCCGCGCCACCAGCGCGGCCGCAGCGCCAGCTCCGGCTCGCCCCAGCACTCGCCGCCGTCGCGGGAGCGGACCAGGTAGCCGGTCTGGCCCTCCATCTGGTCGGTGAAGTCGCCGTACATCGCCAGGATGTCGCCGTTGCCGGCCCGCGTGACCGCGGTGTGCTGGCCGAGCGTGTGCCGCACCTCGGCGACGGAGTCCACCGAGAACGAAACCATCTCGTCCACCCTACCCGACTTCGGCCGTGTGACTCTCACTGCCGGTCCCCGGAGACAACTGTCTCATAACGTGTTACACCCGGAGCAGTGATCGCCAGCTTTCGGCAACACAACGTAAACAGGCCGCCGCGACGCCCGCCGACACACCCTGGAGAGATTCTCCGTGAGGATGTTCTCCCCGAGTTGAAGCTGTCGGTAAGCGAAGCCGCACGCAGGCTTGGGGTATCTCGTCAGCAGCTTCATCGGATACTGAGCTGTACGCACCCGATCACGGTGGAGATGGCGCTCAGAATCGGCAGATTGGCTGGCAACGGGCCGAGTATATGGCTACGCATGCAGCAGAACCACGACCTTTGGTACGCCGAGAAGGCGATGCACGAACAGCTCGAGCAGATTCAGCCCGCCGCAGTGCCTGGCGCCTGAGAATCGGATGCGGCCTTGCGGCGCTCGCGCAGTGGACCGGAGCGATGCGTGACCGGTCGGCCGTCTGCCGACATGGACCCTCAGCGCGTGGGTATCCTGCGCAGGTTCGGCCGGTTCATCGGCATCCGGACGCCGCTCCTGGCGCTTGCGGTGACCATCGGCGCCTCGTTCGGGCTGTACGCCCTGGCAACCGGGGCGGCGCTCACGGACTTCGAGACCGCGTCGGCCCGGATCACCCGCGTCGAGTCCGACGGCACCGTCGAGATCGTCGCGAGTGTCTCCGTATCCGTCGAGGTCGGCACGAAAGCCGTATGGCGCCATGACGGCGGGGTCATCGACGCGTCAGTGACGGAGGTCGCCGGCGAAGGCGCCACGTGGTCCGTCAGGATCCTCGCCTCGGTCGAGCCCGACAGCGCCAGCATGCCCAGGGTCGGCACCGCGACCGAGATCGACGTCGCGGTCGGCACGAACTCGGTTCTGCAGGCGTTGCGGACGCGCAGGCTCTGATGTCGGATCTGGCGGCGAGCCAAGTCCGTCTCTGGCGGATCCGCGGCGTCTGGAGATGGGTACGGCCGGCACTGTTCACCTTCGTGAACCTGTTCGTGGCGATGGTGGCAGCCTCCTTCCTGCGCGGCGCCTACCCGTACGTCTTCGGGCTGATCGTCGACGAGATGATCCTGCACCGCCAGGTGGAGCTGCTCGGGGCGATCGCGGTGGGCTTTCTCCTGCTCTTCGCCGCCGACCAAGTGCTCTTCCTGCTGGAGCGGCTGACGCAGGTCTCCCTGCAGCGGGACTTCTGGTACCGGTCGCGGCTCCGGATTCACGACGTCGTGCTGAGGCTGGAGTCCCAGGTGCTCGACACTTCCAGAACCAGTGACCTGTTCACCACCATCCACTACGACTCCGGTCACGCGCATCGGATGCTGGGGGAGATCATCCGCATCATCAGCGGATGCGTGCTGATCGCCGTGTGCACCGCCGCCGTGGCCACCATCAGTTGGCATGCGCTCGTACTGATGGCCGTGACGCTCCCGGCGTCGGCGTATGCCACACGTCGCTTCGGAGGGAAGGCGGGCGCGCAGGCGCGCGAGCTCCGCAGCCGCTATGGAATCGTGGGCTCATGGATCTACGAGATCGTCACCGGGCTGCCCGAGATCCGGCTGCTCAGCGCCGAGGCGACCGTCAACCGGCGATTCGTCCGCCACTGGATGCAGCTCATACGCTTCAAGGTGGGCGTCGCCCGGGCGACGTTCACCTCGGAGCGATGGACGGAGGCCATCTCCCTGATCGCTCACCTCGCCCTGCTGGGGAATGGGAGTCCTGCTGATCGGCAGCGGAGAGCTCACCGTCGGCGGATTCGTGGCGCTGGTCGAGTACTTCGCGATGACCAGGGCAACGCTGGCCACGATCAACTTCGCCGGCGTGATGAGTCAGCAGCGAGTGGCCGGCATCGACCGGTATCTCAGCACATTGGAACTGCCCACCGAGGTCGAAGGCACCTCGGCCGGCCGGCGGATCGAACGCGGGACGATCCGGTTCGACAGGGTCACGTTCGGCTACCCGGGACGCGACGACGTGCTGGCCGGACTCAGCCTGGACGTGACGGCGGGCGAGAAGATCGCACTCGTCGGGGCAAGCGGTGCCGGCAAGTCGACGATCATCAGCCTGCTGCTCCGGTTCTATTCGCCCGGCGCCGGCCGGATCGAGCTCGACGGCAGCGACATCGCATCCTTTCCGCTCCCGGCGCTGCGTCAAGGCATCGGCGTGGTGCGCCAAGAGCCCATTCTCTTCACGGGGACGCTTCGGTCGAATCTCTGCCTGGGGATCGAGACCGACCCACCGGACGAGGCGCTATGGGCAGCGTGCGAAGCCGCGAAGATCGACGACTTCGTCCGCTCGCTTCCCGACCGGCTCGACACGGTGGTCGGCGCCGGCGGCCGGCAGATGTCAGGCGGACAGCGACAGCGCCTGGCGATCGCTCGCGCGCTGCTCCGAGACTCCCGGATTCTGGTGTTCGACGAAGCCACGTCGGCGATCGACCACCAGGCGGAGACGGCCATCCATGCCGCCCTCACGCAGGCCAGCGCGGGGCGCACGACCATCGTCATTGCCCACCGTCAGTCGACGATCCGGTCGAGCGAGCGCATCGCGTTCCTCGCCGGCGGGCGGGTCGCGGCCATGGGGAGCCATGAGGAACTGCATGCAACCTGCCCGGAATATCGCGCCCACTTCGGAGCCGCAGAGTGAGCCGCGCGAACCTGGGCACGATGAACCGGCGCGTGGTGCTGCGCTCGCTTGCGCCCTACGTCAGGCCCTACCGGCGGGGCCTGGCGCTGGCACTGCTGTTCAAGTTCCTCCTCGTTCCGCTCGGCCTGGTGCCGGCGTTCCTGTTCCAGGCGTTCGTCGACGAGGTCCTCGTCGCCGGGAGGATCGGCTTCTTCGCCCCGTTGCTCGCCGGCTACCTCATCGCGTTCGGGCTGGAGACACTGCTGCACACGCTGTCGGCACGGCACGCCAATCGTGTCTACAACCGGGTGGCTCTGGAGGTGAGGCGACTCATCTGGAGCTCCTACCTCACGGCGCCGGACGACGAGGCGCAGGGACCATCCGCCGGCGAGATGCGCACGGTGGTCGACGAGGACGTGGAACGGATCGAGTCGTTCCTCAGCGGGCACGTCATCGAGACCGGTTTCCAAGCGACCCGGGCAGCGGTTACCGCCGTGGTGATCGTGATCATCAGTTGGCAGCTTGCCCTGATCAGCCTGGCGCTCGGGGCGGCGTCCTTCGGGTTGGCGCGCTGGCTGAGCCGGCGGATGCGCGCCAACGCGGAGCTGCGTTGGCCCCGGTACTACAAGTACGTCGACTGGCTGCACGAGCGCATCCAGGGATGGCGCGAGCTCCGCACGATGGCGGCGGAGGCGCGCCACACGCGGGAGTTTCGGGAGCTGAACCAGGAACAGACCTATTACCGCGTCGTCCAGGCGCTGGTGAACTCCGCCCAGCAGGGGCTTGCAGAGATCAAGGACAACCTCGTCACGCGCGGCGCGACGTACTTCGTCGGCGGGCTGTTCGTGCTCACCGGTCAGATGTCGGTCGGCGTGCTCCTGGGTTCTCCGCCTCTATACCAACCTGATCGAGGCGACGCAGGTGCTGGCGGAGATCACCGTGCGCACCCAGGACTCGTATCCCGGTCTCCGGCGCGTGATCCTTCACCTGCGCGGCCGGCACGACGTGCAACGGCCGCCGCTCGAGCCCGTGAGATCTGGCGAGCTCCGGCTCCATCACGTCGGTTTCGCTTATCACGGCGGCGCCCCGGTGCTCTACGACGTGAGCGCCGCCGCACCGCCCGGGGCGGTGACCGCGATCGTGGGTCGCAGCGGCAGCGGAAAGTCGACGATGGCGAAGCTCATGATCGGCATGGAGCGCCCGACCTCGGGCACGGTCACGCTTGCCGGACAGGACCTGCACGCCATCGACCGGCGCGAGCTCCTTCGGTCGTATGCCGTGGCGTGGCAGGAGAGCATTCTGTTCAATCTCACCATCCGGGAGAATCTGACGCTTGCCGATCCGGCGGCAGACGACGCGGCCCTCGCGGACGCCTGCCGGCGCGCGGCGATCCTGGAGTTCATCCTGTCCCTGCCCGAGCGCTGGGACACGCTCATCGGCGAGCGCGGGATCAAGCTTTCGGGCGGTCAGAAGCAGCGCCTCGTCATCGCCAGGGCGCTCCTCAAGGACGCGCCGATCGTCGTGCTCGATGAAGCGACCTCGCAGGTCGACTCGGCCACGGAGTCCAGGCTGCAGAGCACCATCCGCGAGCTGGCTGACCGGCGGACGGTGATCGTCATGGCCCACCGGCTGTCGACCATAGAGCTCGCTGACCGGGTGCTCGTACTCGAAAGCGGAGGCATTGCCGGGACCGGCACGCCCGGCGAGCTGATGCGTACGAGCCCCGCGTACCGCCGCCTGTTCGCCGATCAGTCCGCGGAGCGGCGCTGACGCACCACACGCACGCAGGGGCAGCCCGCGATCAGCGGCTCCGGAACGTGCATGGACTCAGGGCGTCCAACCCGCGACCATGTCCACAGCCATTCACGGCGAGGAGGAGCCATGATCCCTGCCTACTTTCGCGGCACGCCCGACGATCCGGGGCACGACCTGCACCTGTTCCTGGACGACTTCGCCATCGAGGACCGCTGGGACGCGACGCGCGTCCAGAACGAGGCGGTCCGCCATCCGCACAATCCGGTGCTGGTGGCCGACCTTCCGTGGGAGCGGACCGCGGGCGGCCCCAACGTCCTCTACGACGAAGAGGAGAACCTGTTCCGCATGTGGTACGTGCTGGCCAGCTCCAGCGTCTGGACCAAGGGGCTCTCCGGCAGGGCCCCGGCGGCCGACGAGTACGGCCCCTACCTGATGTCCTACGCGGAGAGCGACGACGGCGTGCACTGGCGCAAGCCGCTGACCGACCGCTTCCCCTACCGCGGCTTCGACCGCACCAACATCGTGCTGACCGGCCGCGAACGGTGCCAGGAGTTCTCGGTCACCTGGAC
Source organism: Spirochaetia bacterium (assembly GCA_965208175.1). Taxonomy (GTDB): domain Bacteria; phylum Spirochaetota; class Spirochaetia; order SZUA-6; family Bin103; genus CATQHW01. The sequence continues at coordinate 2,956,435 of CBDBOG010000004.1, forward strand.
GCCGGCGCCGATGGCCGACCGCGGCCGCTTCATGTGCGTCTACAAGGACGTCGCCCACCGCGAGTACGCGCAGGCCGACCTCAACGACTACCCGGTCAAGGACGCGGTCTGCCTGGCATTCAGTGACGACGGCGTCGACTGGCGCATCTACGAGGACAACCCGCTGCATCCGGCGCTGGACAGCAAGTACAACCTCTACTGGGACGCGCGGCTCGAGCACTGGATCATGAGCGGCCGCCCGTTCGCGCGCGCGGCCACCGAGCAGCTCCAGGGGCTCATCGGCCGCGCGCTGCGCAGCGGCCGGGCGCTGACCATGGCCGGCGGCATCGGCGCGGGCGAGGAGGTGCCCGGCAGCGCGGAGGCCGGCATCGCCGGCATCGGCCGCGCCGGCGCCGTGGAGAACGTGCGCACCCGGATCAGCATCCACATCAGCCCCGACCTGAAGACCTGGTACCCGCCGCGCGAGGTGCTGATGCCGGACGGCGCGGACGACGAAGAACAGATGTTCTTCGACCACATGACCATGCAGCCGTACGGATCGCAGTACCTGGGCTACCTGGGCGTGCAGCCGCGCGACGGCACCGGCCACTCCTGGATCGAGCTGACCGCCAGCCCGGACGGCATGCACTGGCACCGGCCGCGCGACCGCAAGCCGTTTCTGCCGCGCGGCCCCGAGGGAAGCTGGGACGCCGGCCACGTCTGGTCGATCCGCGCCGCGATCCCGTACGGCGAGTGGCTCTACATGTACTACTCCGGATCGTCGCGGCCGTGGCGCTACCGCTTCCCGGACAACACCCGCGCCATCGGCCTGGCCCGTATCCGGCGCGACCGCTTCGTCGGCTACCACGGCGGCGTCGGCGGCGGCCACCTCCTGTCGCGCGAGGTGAAGGTCGGAGGTCCGCGGCTGCTGGTGAACTGCTCCGCCGAGCATCGCGCCTTCAGCCGCGAGTGGCACGGATCGCTGCACACCGAGCTGGTCGACCGGGCCGGCCGCGCCATCCCTGGCTACACCTTCGCCGAGTGCGACCCCAACCACATGGACGACACCGCCACGCCGATCACCTGGGGCGGCAAGGACCTGAGCGCGCTGGTCGGGCAGGCGGTCTACCTCCGCTTCTTCATGCGCAACAGCTACGTGTTCGGCTTCCGCTTCGCCGACGCCGACTGACCGGGGTCAGCCCTTCAGCGATCCGAGCATCACGCCCTTGACGAAGTACTTCTGGATGAAGGGGTAGACCATGACGATCGGGCCGATGGTAATCAGGATGGTGACCGCGCGCACGGATTGCGGCGGGATGTGCTCCTTGACCGGCAGGTCTTCCACGTAGTCGAGCAGCTCGTCGAAGGTGACGAGCTGGATCATGTCGCGCACCAGCATCTGCAGCACACGCTTGTCGGCGTCGTTGAGGTAGATCAGCGCGTCGAACCACGCGTTCCAGTGCGACACCGCCGCCCACAGCGCGATGGTCGCCAGCACCGGCTTGGAGACCGGCAGGACGATGCGGAACAGGATCGTCCAGTAGCCGGCCCCGTCGATGATCGCCGAGTCCTCCAGCGACTGGTCGATCGTCATCATGAAGTTGCGGGCGATGACGATGTAGTAGACGTTCAGCGCCACCGGGAGGATGAGCACCCAGCGGCTGTTGATCATCCCCAGCGAGCGGATCAGCAGATAGGTCGGGATCAGCCCTCCCCCGAACCAGAGGGTGAAGATGAACAGCGTCGTGATCGTGCCGCGGCCCGGCAGGTCGCGCTTCGCCAGCGCGTAGGCGCCGCTGAAGGTGACCAGCAGCGTGGTCAGCGTCCCGAACACGACGCGGTGGATGGTGTTCAGATAAGCCTGCAGCACGTCGTTCTCCTGCAGCACGAAGCCCCAGGAAGAGACGGTCCAGCTCTCGATCCAGAGGTGCATGCCGAGCGAGGTCACCTCCTCCACCGGCGAGAACGAGGTCAGGAACAGGTTCCAGAACGGGTAGATGATCGACAGCGATAGCACCAGCAGCAGCGCGTAGTTGCAGGCGTCGAAAGCCATCCCGAGCGCCGAGCGGCGCCCCAGCGCGGTCGCTACCATATCGCGTACTCGCTGAAGCGGCGCAGGATCCAGTTCACTCCGATCAGCACCACCACGCCGACGGTGTTCTGAAACAGGCCGACGGCCGTGGAGTAGGAATAGCGCGCCTGCTCGATGCCCGATCGGTAGATGTAGGTGCTGAACACGTCGGCCACCTCGTACACCGCCGGGTTGTACAGGTTGAAGATCTGCTGGAACGACTCCTCCAGGATGTTGCCCACCTGCAGCAGAAACAGGATCACGATCGCGGGAATCAGCGACGGCAGCGAGACGTAGCGCGCCTGGTGGTAACGGTTGGCGCCGTCGATGGCCGCCGCCTCGTAGAGCGTGGGATCGACCGAGCTGAGCGCGGCCAGGTAGATGATGCTGCCCCACCCCACCCCCTGCCAGATGCCGGTCAGCACCAGCAGCCCGCGAAAGGTCTCCTTGCGCGCCAGCCAGTTGACCGGTTCCCAGCCGAGCAGCGTCCAGATATAGCCGGCGATGCCGCGCTGCGGCGACAGCACCTCGGTGAGAATGCCGCCCAGGATCACCCAGGAGATGAAGTGCGGCAGGTAGGAAATCGTCTGCGAGGTCCGCTTGTACAGGCTCGAGCGCACCTCGTTGAGCATCAACGCCAGGATGATCGGCATGGGAAAGGAGAAGACGATGCGCAGGACGCTGATCCAGAACGTGTTGAACAGCACCCGGAAGAAGAACGGATCGCGGAACAGCCAGCGGAAGTGCTCGAAGTCGTTCCAGGGGCTGCCGATGATGCCCCGGTGGATGGTGAAGTCCTTGAAGGCGATCAGCACCCCGTAGATCGGGATGTACTTGAAGACCACCAGCAGGCCGAAGGACAGCACCAGCAGCGAGTAGACGTGGCGCATGCGGATCGCCCGCGCGATCTTCTGGCGGCGCAGCGCCGCGCGGTGCAACTCCGCGGGCGCATCCGGCGGGGCCGCGGCGGGCGCCGATTCCGACACCGGCGGCCTCAATGGGGGAAGCCCGGCCGCAGAGCCGGGCTTCCCGTGTCGGTGTTTCGGTTCACGTCAGGTCAATAGACGAACTTTCCCTCGCGGAGCGGGAGTACCTGCGGCATCTTCGCAAGCTCGTCCAGCAGCTCCTGGCCGCCCGCCGACAGCCAGCGCTCCACGTAGGCGTCCCACGCGGCATCGATGTCCAGGTCCGTGGTCACCGCCTCCCAGGTGAACTCGTCGCGGAGCGTGTTCAGCGCCCCGCGCAGCTTCGCGGACAGCTCGATGTAGTCGGTCTCGCCCAGCACGTCCTGCCGGAACTGCGGCACGGCCCAGTCGGCGCCGGGGCCGAGCTTGAAGTACTGCTCCAGCTCCTTGTTCAGCACCGGGATCTGGTAGCGGCTGTACAGCTCCTTGTGGCGGGTGTTGGCGTTGTAGTAGCCGAAGCCCCACTGGCCGCCGAACCCGCGCTGGCCTTCGATCGCGGTCGGATAGGAGTTGCCGGCCTCGCCGTCCCACTCGAAGTTCACGCCCTCGGTGCCGTACTGCGTGTACAGCATGCCGTTGCCGTCGAAGTTGACGTAGTCGTAGATCTGCAGGATCTTGGCGAGCTTCTCGTCGGAGACGCCGACGTGAACGGCGCTGATGCCGTTGGCATCGATCGGGAACGCGGCGACGCCGGCGGGCGCATACTGCTTGCCGTCGTAGGCGATAGTCGGCGGCGTCACCACCACCCTGGCGTCGGGGTAGCGCGCGATGATCGACTGCGGGATCTCGTGGTCGCGGCTCGGATCGCCGCTCAGCCCGATGTTGCCGTAGGCGAAGGTGTAGGTGCCGTAGATGCCGGCGATGATCTTGTCGTACATCGTCGGCTTGCGGTTCACCGCCGGCAGCTCCGAGTCCATCAGCCCATCCTGGAACCAGCGCTGCGCCGTCTTCAGCGCCTCCCGGAACTGCGAGTGCACGGCCTGCTTCACGGTCTTGCCGCCGTCGTCGTAGTTGTCGACGCCGTTGAGGCCGTGCAGCGCAAGGATGTAGTACAGCCCGAACGCGTTGGACTCGTTGGAGATGCCCAGTGGAATCACGTCGTGCACGCCGCCGGAAGGATCGCCGTCGCGGAACAGGTACAGGATCTCCTCCACCTGGTCGGCCGTGAACGCCTCCTTGGTCCAGAAACAGGCGCCTTCGCAGTGCCGGGCGCCGACCGGAATCAGTCCCGGAACCTCGACGCCGACCGCCTCCAGGTAGTCCAGGCGGAAGAACGGCTCATAGGTGGTGCCGATCTTGTAGTCCAGCGCCCGCACCAGCCCCATGTACTCGTCCTCCGATCCGGGCACCAGACCCAGGTGCCATGCCACCGGCCCGCTGGCGTCCAGCCACGCGGTGTAGCCGGGCGCGTGCTCGCGGATCATGTCCCGCGGGATGCTGCGGAACGCCCCCTTCGTGAAGAAATCGACCATGTTCACGAAGGCGTACGTGTAGTCGGTGTGCTCGCCGGAAGCGATCATGAGATTGATCTTCTCCCGATCCTTGTAGTCGATCTGCTTGTTGACGAGCGTGACGTCGAACATCTCCTCCAGGTGCTGTTGCACCTCGTTGCCGTCCTGGATCTCGGCCCCGTAGAGCCCGAACCAGGAGATCTCCATCGGCTCCGCCGTGGTAGCGACCTGTTGGCCGGCTGCCACCAGACCGAGCACCGGCAGAACCATCAGCGCAAGAACGAACGTGGTCAACTTTTTCATCGGACCACCTCCTATGAAGGCATGATGACCCGTGGCGTTGAGCCGTTCAAGAGCGCTTTCGAGAGGTGGGATTGTCGTTTGCCTATTCGAACGTCCTCGTCGCCCACCTCACCTGCCCGAGGATCTTGGCGCTCGCCGGCCACGGTCGCGGTTCGAGGTCAGGGTGGTCGCCGACGAGGAGCCAGTCGCCGCCCGGGTCCTTGCGGAGGCGGCTGACGACCAGTCCGCCGTCCGTCCGCACCGCGAACAGGCGGCCTGAGCGCCGGCGGCGCTGCGCGCGGTTGATCAGGATCGTGGAGCCATCGTTCAGGGTGGGTTCCATCGACTCTCCCCGCATGCGCACGATGGCGCACTGCGTGGCGTCGAGCCGATGCCGTTCGAGCCACGCCCGGTGGACAGCGAGGCAGCCAACCCGCGCAGCCTCGTCGAGCGGCACGCTGCTCACGCCTGCCAACCGAACTTCGTAGCAGACGATGGAGCGCACTCCGGGGCTCTCCCAAGGTTCCGCTGACCAGGCGAGGTCAGCGGCAAGACTCTCCTCCCGGTATTCGGACTGCGCAGCCCGGACGGCATGCAAGTCCGGGGCAGCGAGGTGCCGGATTTCGGCACGCAGGTCATCCATGAGCTCCGCCACCCAGGACGGCGGTGGCTCCCGCTCCCGAATGGTGTCGTGAGTTCCCCCGTCGGCCGTCGTAAGCCGCGGCGGACCCACGTAGAACTCCAGTCCCAGCTCCTCGCACAAAGCCCGGAGCGTCGAGGTGCGGACATCCATCCCCCGCTTGATGCTGCGAATGGCGCTCTCATGGCCCACCGCGGCAATCGAGACCTCCCGACCGGCGCGGCCACTACGGGCAAGGGCAGCCAGTATGGCATCCGAGTAGGGCATACGTTCCCTACAATGTACCATTCCTGCCCTGCCTATTGCCTCACCCAAATATCCACACGAAGTGAATCGGATGCCTCATGCAAATATCCACACGAAAGATAGGCGGCGGTAAAGGGGGTGGGGTGCGGGGAGGGGGTAGTGCTTCCCTGTGGATATGTGGATAACTCGGCATCGCGCCGAGAGCAGCCTTGAGGTCGTCGACGGCTGCCAAGTCCGGCAGGACACCACCGGCGGGTCCCAGCGCTGATCTGGCGTGGCGACGAGGAGGCCGGAACACCGTCCCCAGCGACGATCTCCGTGCCCGATCGCAGCGGCCGTCACCATCCTCGTCGACGCTGGTGCGGTCCGATCGGCGAGAGGTCAGCGAGCAGCCCCACAGGGCCGGTCCGGCCCGGAGTGGTGCCGAAACGACCGAGATCGGAGAAGATCGGCCTGCGAGGATCGCCGTCACGGCGTTTTCTGCGCAGGGGGTGGTATCCCGATACCCCTGATGAAGCCCCCGCGCCAGCGGACGGTGACGCTGAGGCGCAGAGGTCAGCGAGCGGTCGCCGACGCTCCTGACCGACGGCACGGCCGACGCGGCCCCATCGGTGGTCAGCCGGCACGCTCGGCTGGATGGCTGCGTTGCTGCACCAGGCTCAGCAACTCACCCTGCAGGCGCACCACCTCGCGTTGCAGCTCGGCCGGGTTCAGGATGTCGAATTGACGCCGGAGCCGCTCTTTGTGGTCCTCGGACACCTCCGAGCAGGCCAACACGCGCTGATACGGCGTCTGCGATCGTCGTGGACCCGTCGCACCCGCGCGCCCTGGCGGGTCTTGGAGACCAGCTTCTGGGAGGGGTAGAAGAAGTTGATCAACAGCCGCAGCCGATCGTAGAGCTGGTTGAGCAGCTCGACCTCCTGCTCGGTCTGCAGGCGCAAGTAGCCGACGTGGCGGCGCACCACGTCGTTGTTCTTCTGCTCGGTGAAGTTGTTGTCGTTCTTGCGGTTGGGCCGCGAACGGGTGAAGTCGATGCGTTCCTGGACGCAGTAGCGGTGCAGGTGGTGATTGATGAACTCGCTGCCGCTGTCGGTATGCAGGGAGCACAGGGCGAACGGGAGCCAGGAGCGAATCAGCAGCAGCGCCTGGAAGACCCACTTCTGCGCCTTGTTGAGCACCGCCCGGACCTCCGTCCACTGGGTCAGGCGGTCGGTGACCACCAGGGTGAAGGCGTGCTCGCCGCCGGTGATGCCGCCGTCGTGTCCGACCAGGTCGGCGCCCATCTCGCCGGGCCGGGCGTCCTGCCACTCGGTGAAGGTGCGGATCGGGATCTCGTTGATCAGCCGCGTGGTCGGCTTGGTATGGGAGCGACCGCGTATGCGCAGGGCGCGTTTCTCGGTACGCAACAGCCGGTCGATGGTAGCGGCGCTGATGCGGGTGAGCTTCTGCCGGATATCGGGGTCCAAGGAGAGTTCGCCGAACTTCTCCAGCACCGCCACCTGCGTGCGCAGGACGGCCACCAGCCGTTTGCCGCACAGGCAGCCGAACAGGTACCAGATCTTCCTCAGCGCGGCGAGGACCTGATCGTCGTAGATGCGGCGGCTCTGGCGCCGCGGTCGGCGCTGGCCGACGACGATCTTGACCAGCTCGCCGTCGCGGCGCTCGAACACCGTCTTGCCCCACATCCGCAGCACCCACCCCGCGTGGTGGCGGGTGCTGCCGTGCAGCTTGACGAACTGATCGAGCATCGCCGCCTTCTGTCGCTTGCTGGCGCGTCGGTACCGGTTGGCCATCTCTCTGGTGACCGCCTTGCGTTGACCCATGGTGAGCCCCATCTCCTCCGACCTCCGCCCTCATGGTGGGCTGGCCGTTCGTGTGGATGTTTCGATGAGGCACCGGTTTTCGTTCGTGTGGATTTTGATGAGGCAATGCGCCCTGTTGACCCATCGGTTTTTTGTGCCTCACCATGAGGCATGAATGCCCTCGACGCGACGCTAGTGACACTTGCGAACGGCTATGCCCGCTGGCGCGGCGTGAGCCTCTGGCGCGTCGGTCACCTCGCCGCCAACCGCGGGTCGTTCTTCGTGGACCTCAGCGAGAGCCGCCGACACTGCCAGACCGATACCTACAGCCGAGTCCTCCAATGGTTCTCCGACCACTGGCCGTCCGAGCTGCCCTGGCCCGTGGCGACGCTGCGACCAGAGCCATCGAATACGGCTCGCGAGGCAACCGCGGAGGTCCGGTCGTTGTGACGGCCGTGTCCACAGCGCTTTCGAGCTCACCAAGACGTACGCAAGGAGGAAGGAATCGACCATGAGGAATCGCAACAACATCAAGATGCATCGGATGGACGCAAGGAAAGCTGCGGCAGCCGCCCTGTTGGCGATCGGGGCGGCACTGGCCGGCTGCACATCGCCTGTTACTCCGGCCGTGAGTTTCTCGGCAGAGAAGCTGACGATCTCGCTGCCGGCGATGGTTGTCGGCCAATCGGTCTCGGAGACGTTGCCCGCGGCCATGGGAGGCGAGCAGGATCTGGTCTACTCGCTTGCGCCCACCGTGCCGGGACTCGCGTTCGATCCAGCGACCAGGATGCTGAGCGGTACGCCCACCATGCCGGGAACGTACGACATGACCTACACGGCCAAGGATCCCGCGACCGGCGGCACGATGGAATCGGTGCGGTTCACGATTGCGGTGGATGCCGGATCGTTGACAAACCAGGAGCTCGCGCTGTTGCTGCGCGGAAGCTGGCGCTACTCCACCCCTTGGTGGGAGGACGACGTGCTCATCGGCCAGGAGGTCGAAACCATCACGTTCACGGCATCCCGCTGGATCAGACAGTTTTCCCGCGCATACCACAACGGCGAAACGGAATCCCCTTGGGCCGGCGGCGAATCAGGCGCGTGGTCAGCATCCGACAACGCCATTTCCATCACGTGGTACGAACGGATTGAGCAGGGTGACGATGAAGTGCGCGCCGCGGAGCCCGAGCGCTTCGACGTCGCATACGTATGGCAGAACGACGAGCGCACCCTCCTGCTGCTACAGACATGGGATGGCGCGGAAGTGCGTCGAGAGTCGCCTGTATACGAAAGTCGAGGCTGCCTCGCCGCAAGGCTCGTGGACGTTCGGGTTCGAGAACGACGACGGGTACACCGAATCCTGGACGATCATCCTGGAGGGTTCGTCGTTCCGGTGGCAGGACAGGCATCGGCCTGGCGTCGTCTATGAAAGCGTTGGCACTGCCGAGATCGACGAGGCCAACCGGTTCATCATCGTGGACGTGGCGCCCGACCCCGACGACGAAGACCCGGTAGACGTGACACTTCGATTCGCCTACGCGGCCGGGTTCGGCGACGACGCGTTGGCGGTGACGCCGTATTGGGATGAGAGCGTCGAACACGAAGACGGAAGCTGGACACTGCGTCCGAACCCCGAGTGGCCGCACGGGAACTACTGGATGTTGATGCGCCGGGACTGATGCCGGCCGGCTGGACCTGCGTGTGCGCCGCGTGGGTCCGGCCGGATTCGTCGAGCCGGGCGCAGGCCACTCAGGGACGAACGCGAACGCCCACTCGGAACGGACAGGTGTCCGGTAGCGTATCATCGGGGCATGGAAGCTCTCCCCGCCGCCGCCTTCGGCGACACCGGCCTGACCGTGACGCGGCTCGGCTTCGGCACCGCCCTGGCCGGCCCCGACAGGACGCACTGGACCGATGAGACCGCGGACCGGCAGCTCAACCAGGTGCTGGACGCCGGCATCAACTTCGTCGATACCGCGTACGACTACGCCGAGTCCGAGCGCCGCATCGGCGCCTCTCTGGGCAGCAGGTATGGCGAGTTCATCCTGGCCACCAAGTGCGGCTGCACCGACACCCTGCCCGGACTGAATGCGTCCACGCACGACTGGACGCGGGACAACCTGTTCCGCGGCCTGGAGATCAGCCTCAAACGCCTGGGCCGTGACAGCGTCGACGTGATGCAGCTCCACAACCCCGGCGTCGCCGAGTGCGAGGCCGGCGGCCTGGTCGACGCCCTGCAGGAGATGCGCCGCAACGGGCAGGTGCGCTTCATCGGCGTCTCAACCATGCTGCCGGATCTGCCCACCTACCTGGAGTGGGGGGTATTCGACGTGATGCAGATCCCCTACTCCGCGCTGGAGCGCGCGCACGAGGAGTGGATCACCCGCGCGGGCGAGGCCGGTGTGGGCATCGTCATCCGCGGCGGCGTGGCGCAGGGAGAGCCGGGCAGCGGACGCGGGTCGCCGGATCGCTGGGCGGTCTTCGAGCGCGCCGGCCTGGACGAGTTGCGCGAAGCCGGCGAGAGCCGCTCGGCGTTCGTGCTGCGCTACACGCTGAGCCACCCGCATGCCCACACCATCATCGTCGGCACCACCCGGCCCGCGCACCTGCAGGAGAACGTGGCCGCCGTGCAGCGCGGGCCGCTGCCGGAGGACACGCTTGGCGAGGCGAAGCGGCGGCTCGACGACGCCGGCGAGCGGTCCGCTCCGGCCGCGTAGCCCCGGGACGTGATGGAGATCACGCCTGATCTCGTCATCCCGGACCACGAGCTGGACGAACGCTTCATCCAGGCCAGCGGGCCGGGCGGCCAGAACGTGAACAAGGTGGCCACCGCGGTGCAGCTCCGCTTCGACGCGGCGGGCTCGCGGGTGCTGTCCCCGGAGGTGCGGGAACGCCTGCTGCGTGCGGCCGGGTCCAGGCTGACCGCCGACGGCGCGGTGATCATCACGGCGCGCCGCTTCCGCACCCAGGAGGCAAACCGCCGCGATGCGCGCGCACGGCTGGCCGCGCTCATCGCGCGGGCGATGCAGGAGCCCCGGCCGAGACGCCCTACCCGTCCGAGCCGCGCCGCCCACGAGCGGCGCCTGCAGGAAAAGGCACAGCGTGGCGCCATCAAGCGGCAGCGCGGCACGCGGCCGGACGACGATGAGTGAACGAAAGGCGCTCGCTCGGCGCCGCCGCCGGCTGATCTTCAACAACGACGGCGACGACCTGTTCTCGATGCGTCCGGACCGGCACGAGAACGCCGCCGAGGCGCTGCTCGCCGAGCGGACCACGGCGCTCTGGGGCTCCCAGGTCGACTCGATCTGGTACTACTCGACGCACGGCATGCGGCTGCACCACTCGGACGGCCCGCTCGGCCGGCTGTACGGCTGCCCGGATCCCGACGGCACCGCTACGGCCAACTACCGCCGCCTTGTCGCCGCGGGCGCCGACGCCCTGGAGGTGATGATCGATGCCTGCCGGCGGCACGGCGTGGAGATCTTCTACTCCAACCGCATGAACGACTGCCACGACGCGTTCGACGACGCGATCCTGTACCACATCCGCAGGCAGCACCCCGAGTGGTCGCTGTCCACGCGCGAGGAAGGCCGCCGGCACCGCTACCCGGAGATCCGCTCCTTGTGGACGGCGTGGAACTTCGAGGTCGACGAGATCCGCGACCTGACCGTGGAGGCGATGCGCGAGGTGTGCCGGACCTATGACGTCGACGGCATCGAGCTCGATTTCTGGCGCTTCACCTGCTACTTCCCGGAGAGCATGCGGCACGAGCCGGTGACCGCGGCGCATCGCGACCTGATGACCGACCTGGTGCGCCGCTTCCGGCAGGCCGTGGACGAGGAGGCCGACCGCCGCGGCCGGCCGGTCCTGCTGGCCGGAAGGTGCGTCGGCGACCAGGAGATCTCCCGCAACGCCGGCCTGGACGTGGAGGCGTGGCTTGAAGAGGGGCTGGTCGACCTGCTGTCGCTGGCGTACGGCGCCGAGCACATCCCGCCGATCGGCCCGCTGGCCGCGCTGGCTCACCGCCACGAGACGCCGATCTATCCGATACTCGCTCCGCACCGCAAGACCCCGGCAGCCGCCATCGGCCGCGAGCACGCGTCGAAACTCGAGCACTACGGGAATCTCCCCGCCTGGCGCGGCGTGGCGCGCGCGCTGCGCGTGCAGGGCGCCGACGGCTTTCAGCTCTTCAACTTCTTCAACCCCACCCGCCCGCAGTGGTGGCAGGTCGGCGAGGAGGAGACGATGGCCGGCAAGGACACCGTGTACGAGTGGGACTTCCTGCCATCCCAGCGGGACGGCTGCCGCACCTTCGCGGCCCTGCGCCTGACCCGAGACCGCTGGTCGGTGGAGGCGGACGCCGACGGGACCGAGTCGCTGCCGCTGTTCGTGGGCGAGGACGTCTCGCCACCGCCGGCTCGGGTCGCGAAGCGGCACGCCGCGCTCTGCGTGCATGTCACCGGCGGCCTCACCCGCCATCACCAACTGTGGCTGACCGTGAACGGCTCGCGCCTCGACCGGTGGAGGCCTGCCGCCCTGCAGCTCCTCACCGACGATCCGGTCGCCGCCTGGATCGAGTTCCACGACGGCCTGCAGGCGTTCCGCAAGGGCAGGAACGAGATTCGGGTGTTCGTCCGCTGCGCCTCGCCCGCAGCCGCGGCCAGCCTGATCATCGACCGCATCCAGCTCGAGCTCACCTACTGACTGTCATGCCGCTGGACATCAAGGACGACGAGACGCACGCCTTGGCGAAACGGCTCGCCAGCCTTACCGGCGAGTCCCTGACCCAAGCTGTCAAGCTTCCCCACCGGCCGGGTCGGACCGGCGTTGGCATAGGAGAAACACGGACGCGGGCGTAGACTGGGACGAGTAATCTTGAGGGGGCGCGAAGTAGGCCGGCGCGTCACTGGAGTAGCGCCCTGCGGGGCGAACCCGTTGTCAAGCTTGGTCCCGAGGCCCGTGGCGTTGTCATTGGTGAGGGTCTGCATGCGGCGCAGTCGACGTGCTGATCCATCCCGGTAAGGAGAATGCTCAGTTTGTTCACGCCTCGGCCGCTCCGCTCATCCACAGGAGAGACTGATGGCACGACACAATCGCAGAGGCAAGCGCAGCGGTAAGGGCAATCGCTCGGCGCAACCGCAGCAGGTGCACCCCAACGCGGCAGGCTTGGACGTGGGCGCCACCGAGGTGTACGCGGCGGTGCTCGCCGAGCGCGACGAGCAGCCGATCCGATCGTTCCCGACCTTCACCCGCGATCTGCATGAGTTGGCCGATTGGCTGAGGGCGTGCGAGGTGGACACGGTGGCCATGGAGTCCACCGGCGTGTACTGGATCCCCGTGCACCAGATCCTGGAAGCACGCGGCTTCGAGGTGGTGCTGGTCAACGCCCGCCACGTGCGCTCGGTGCCCGGCCGCAAGAGCGACGTGTCCGACTGCGAGTGGCTGCGCTACCTGCACTCGGTCGGCTTGCTGCGCGGCTCGTTCCGACCGGCTGACGAAGTGTGCGCGGTGCGCTCCCTGTTGCGCCATCGCGACGGCCTGGTCAAGACCGCCGCACGCAGCGTGCTGCATATGCAGAAGGCGTTCGATCAGATGAACGTCCATGTGCATCACGCGATCTCCGATCTCACCGGGTACACGGGCTTGGCCATCACCGACGCCATCCTGGCCGGAGAGCGCGACCCGTCGCGCTTGGCGGCGCTGGCCCACCCGCGGATCAGAGCCAGCCGCCACACGTTGATCAAGGCGCTGGAGGGCGATTGGCGATCCGAACATCTGTTCACGCTCCGGCACGCACGCCAGACCTACGCTCACTACCAACAGCTTGTCAGCGAGTGTGACCAGGAGATCGAGGCTCGCATCCGCGCCTTCGAGCAGACGCACGAACCGCCGGCCGCGACCTCCATGGACCCCCAATCCCCGCAGGTGCCCTCGGAGCCGCCTGAGCCGACGGCGCAATCGTTCAACGTGCCCGCCCACCTCACGCGGCTGTTCGGCACCGACCTGACCCTCATTCCCGGCATCGGCCCCACCACCGCGCTGGTCCTGTTCAGCGAGCTCGGCCCTGATCTGTCGCGGTTCCCGACCGCCTCGCAGTTCGCGTCCTGGCTGAACCTGTGTCCGCAGACCAAGATCACCGGCGGCAAGGTGATCAGCTCTCACACCGGTCCCGGCGTCAACCGCGCGGCGCAGGCGCTGCGCATGGCAGCCCAGACGCTCTACCGCAGCCACTCGGCGCTCGGAGAGTTCTTTCGCCGCAAACGTGCGCGCGTCGGCACACCGCAGGCGATCACCGACACCGCCCACAAGATGGCGCGCATCATCCACCACCTCGTGACCCGCCACGAACTCTACGATGACCGTATTCTGTTCGGCCAACAGCACCAGGACCGAAAACGCCATGAGCGCCGACTTCGCAATCAGGCGCGCGCACTCGGCTTCAACTTGGTCCCGGAGACTGCCTGATTCTGCTTGTTTCTAAGGAGGAGCGCGCGATCGAGCAGAGACTGGCGCGGGTGGAACCCACGCGTGCTGGATTCCGGCTTGCCGATGACCTGGATCACATCGCCCTGCACTGCGCCAACCTGGCACGGCGCGACCGGCGGAGTGCCGAACAGATCATCGGATATGACGACCGCGGTCTGCCGGTATGATGGTGATCGACCCGTCGGCTCGGCCACCGACGGGGTATCTTGACCCGGAGCCGATGCCCGATCTGCCACCTGCCGCGCCACATGATGCGCTGTTCCGCGCGTTGCTCGCAGATCCCGGACGGGCCGAGACGCTGGTACGAGAGTATCTGCCTCCCGCAGTTGCTGCGGAACTGTCGGACGCCCCGATCCGCCTGGTCGATGCGAGCTTCGTGGACGCCGTCCTGCACCGGAGCCACAGCGACCGGCTGTTCGAGGCGCGACTGAAGGACGGCGGCACGGCGTTCGTCTACGTGCTGCTGGAACACAAGGCGTCGCACGATCCGGGCACGCCGTTGCAGATGCTCGGCTACATGGTGCGCATCTGGCAGCGCTATGCCGGGGACCGCGCCTCGCGCCTGCGGGCGTTGCCGCCGATCGTGCCGCTGATCTTCTACCATGGCCGCACGCGCTGGAGCGGGGCGCTGTCGGTGGCCGAGATGATCGCGGGCGAGGGGGAGTTGGCGGCGTTTGCGCGCCGGCTGTGCTGCGTGCTGCATGATCTGGGTGAGCGACCGCTGCCCGCGCTGTCGCGGGACCCGGAGGTATGGTCTGGGCTGGCGGCCTTGGTGGCGGCGTTCCGCGGGCAGCCGGAGGAAGGGGTGCTGCGGCGGATCCTGTCGGGGTTGCCGGACGGGAGCGAGTTGGAGATGCAGGTGCTCTCGTATATTGTGAGGACCTACGAGCTGACGCCCGCGGTGCTGGAGACGGCGGCGCGGGCAGCGAAGCCGCAACGCTGGGAGGCGCTGATGTCAACCGTCGCGGAAGCATGGGTGCGGGAGGGCAAGCTCCAGGGTAGAGCCGAAGGCAAGGCCGAGGGCAAGGCCGAGACGCTGCTTCGTCTTCTGCGGCGGCGATTCGGTCCCGTTCCGGAGAGCGCTCGCGCACGGGTGGCGGTCGGGTCGGCGGCGGAGATCGATGCCTGGCTCGATGCGCTGCTTGATGCGCAGAGCCTGACGGAGGTGTTCGACGCCCGAGCGTATTGATCGCCGCCGATCGGCCACAGCGGCGTCTTCCATCGCTGCTCTTCCTCCGGCGGCACGACCAGCGTCGTCCCGAGGGCCACGAACTCCCGCTTGGTGAGTTGACGATGTCCATGCCGGGAATCTGCGCCAGCCCGGCGCGGAGGCGTGCGATGCCGCGCCGCATTCTTCTCGACGCGGGATGCTCGACGCCGGAACGACTGGCCGCTCGCGAGCTGCAGGAACACTTCAGGCTCTTGGGTGTGGATGCCCCGGTGACCGAGTATTGCCACGGCGAGAGCGTTCGTGGCGGATCGGTCTGCCTGGGCGCAGCGCTGTTGCCAGCCAACGCCATCGATGCCCTGTCCCGTGTTCGCGACGACGGCTTTCTTCTCTATCGAGCGAACGACACGATCCACGTCGCCGCGCACCTGCCGCGCGGAACCCTGTTCGGGTGCTATTGCTACCTGGAGTCCTTGGGCGTCCGCTGGCCGGAGCCCGGCCAGCCGGGGGAGCTGACCGGGCGGACGTTCGATCTTCCTGCCGAGCCTGAGGCCGGCGTCGACAACCCCGACTTCCCGATTCGCGGCAACAACTGCTACTGCCCGACGAATGCGCGGGACCTGCAGATCACCATGGACATGATCGAGTGGTTCACGCGACAGCGCTGCAACCTGCACTCCCTCTTGCGCGGAGACACCCCGACCCTCACCGGGTTCGACGAGCTCTGGTTTGCGGCAGCGGACTACGTCCATCAGCGCGGGTGTGAATTCGCGCTCGGCTCACACCTCGCCTGGCCCGCCCTGCTGATGTACGAGGACCGCGACCTGTTCGCAACGCATCCGGAGTACTTCCCGCTGCGCGGCGGCGAACGGCAGCAGACCGGGCCGTATGGCCCGCCGGCCCGCTACGGCCCGGACGCGGTGCCGGCCTTGACCGGCAGCGGGATGAGCCTGTGCGTTTCCAACCCGCACGCCGTGGCGACGGTGATTCGCAACCTGCAGAGCTTCCTCGATGAGCACCCCGAGATCGACGTGATGGGACTCTGGCCGCCGGATACCAAGTGGGAAGGGTGCGAGTGCCCGGAGTGCCGGAAACTGGTGCAGCCGGATCGAATGTGGAGCAACATTCCGCACCATGCGAACCGGTGGCGTGCGACGTCGGATCATTTGGCTCACCTGATCGGTCAGGTGGCACGTGCGATCGAAGGATCGCATCCGCAGGTCCGTGTCCTCAGTTGGGGTTGGTGCACGACCGAGCATGCGCCGCAGAACGTCACGCCGGCAGGGCGGTTTCAGTGCGATCATTTTCTCGTGCCGTGCTACGCGCATCCGCTGGATTCCGACAACTGCCTGAATCGACATGTTCACCCCGATGCGCTGATCAAGTGGGCCGCAACGGAGAACGTCGACCTCGGCTGGATCTTTGCGGGGACGGCGTTCACGGCCGTGATGGCGGAGTACCCCTTCGCCTGGTTGATCAAGCGAAACGTCGAGTTCATCCGGCAGATCGGCGGGCAGGCCGTTACGACCTGTCTGGAGATCGGCGAAGCCGACGATCGCTCCGTGCGCGGCGACATGACCGACCATTACCTGTTCTCGGCCTGCGGCGTGAACTACCTCGCGATGAGCCGGCTGGGCTGGAGATCCACGGCATCCCTCGAGGAACTGTATCGCGACTATGCCGAAGCCCGGTTCGGTCGGGCAGCCGGTGCATTGATCGCCGAGCACTACGGACGGATCGTCGAACGCTACGAGGCGTGGGGGCGCTCAGAGCCCACCGCGGACTTCTACGACGTGTGGGGCGGATCGCAGATCCGCTGCAGGCCGGGCTGGGAAGTGCCTCTCGACCTCTTGACCGAGGAGCTGATCGCCGACGCACGCGAGCTGCTGCAACAGGCGCATCGCCGCGCCCGTCGGGACCTCCACAAGCACCGCGTGCAAGCCGAGCGCAACGTGTTCGAGCATACCGTGCGGATGCGGGAGCTCTTCAAGATCCATCAGGCACGACAGACGCTCGAAGCGGCGGGGCTGACCGAAGAGTCCGAGTGGCTCTCCCGAGCGCAGCGGCGAATCCTGGCTGCAGCCAGGGACATCGACGTACCCAAGCACCATGGGGAAACGATGATCGCCGCCGACAAGACCTGGGTGGAACTGACGTGGATGTGATCCCAAGTGCCCGTTGTCACCGCAACAGCTCCAGTCGCACCTTGTGCGCTACCAGGTGGCGGTACGGCTGACTGCGCATGTCGTCGCGTTCCGGACGCCACAGCAGGTCCTCGAAGACGACCAGCAGCTCATCGGGCCCGATCTCCACCGCTGACACGCCCTGCCAACCCAATGCGGTCGAGACGATGATCTCATACGGCCATCCCTCGCCGTGTCCGTCCAGGCACACCGCGATGCGGTTGTCCGGCCGGCCGTAGATGGCGACGATCATGCCGTTCGACATGGTCAGCAGGCCCGGCCACTGGCCATTCAGACGGCTGCGGACCGGGTCGCTCCAGGTCCTGCCGCCGTCCGCCGAGCGCGACAGGTACAGCGGCGCGTTGCCCTCCCCGTTGCGCAAGATGGTCAGCAGCTCACCGTTGGGCAGCAGCGTGAGGCCGGGTTCGGCCCAGCCTTCGTCGCCCATCTCCGGCAACGGCGGCACGCAGCCGGCATAGCGCCAGGTCATGCCGCCGTCCTCGGAGCGCAGGCACCAGCTCGAATACTTGTAGATCTTGAACGCGTGCGGGTACTTGTCCCACCCGTCGGACATGATGTCGGTGTAGACCAAGTCGTGGTCGCAGAAGCCGTAACACATTCCCACCATGCTGCCGTCAGGCATGACGACCGCGCCGCGATGCAAGGTGTTGATCCGCACCACCCCGTCCTCACCCATCGACGGAACGTGCGCACCGAGATGGAACGTCAACTCGATGTCCTCCACCGTTCGCCACCCGTCGGCAGATCGATACGCCTCGCATGTCGCCACTCCCTCTCCTGACGCCGTTCCCGTGGTGCTGACCACGAGGTCCGGTCCGCCCGGGAGGTTCACGGCCACCCCCGCGATCGAGGCAAGGTGCTTCGGACCTGATTTCGTCCAGGTCGCTCCGTCGTCCCGGCTGATATAGTCGCTGACCAGCAGCGTCCCGTCGGAGCACCGCATCAGCGCCGGTGCGAAGTCGCTTACGCCGATGTAGATCGGTTCGCTCACGCTCACGTGCAGCCTGCGCTCGGGTGCAACCCGCTCGCCGCGCGTGCTGTGCACGGAAACTCTGGAGCGGTCCGGCTTTTCCAGCCTGGCGCTGAAGCAATGCTCACCGTCATGCGAGGTCGACAGGACCGTCTTGGCCACCACGTGATTCCAGCCGGCCCGCAGGTGCACCGGATCGGAGAACAGGTCCCACTTGCGGGTCCCGCTCGTGCCGAGGAAGAGAAAGGGACCGTCGAAGCGGGCCGCATCCGCGCCGTTGACCCAGATGCGGCAGGGCGTGGTGGAGCTCCAGCGCAGGGCGTAGTCTCCCCCTTCCTGCGCGTGCACCAGGGCCGCCAGATAGGTCACCGAGTAGTCGTACGGATACGACGGCCGCGCCCACGCCCGGCGGGGAAACCCCCAGGAGCTGTAGGAGGTGTAGGAGCCGATGCGCTGACCGCACGCGCGGCAGCGCTGCGGCCGCTCCGGTATGGCTGTTTCACAGCGCGGGCAGTACGGCTCCCGCGGCGCGCCTTCCAGCTCCGATGTCCAGCACGGCATCAGCTCGTCGTCGACCGTGAAGTGGTCGATCGTCACGTGCACGCCGCCGGGCGGCTCCAGCACGGGATCGGTGCTGCGCATCCGCAGCCCGTGATGTTGCTTCAGCAGCACCCGCTCCGGGGCCAGTTCCCACCACTTGCTCATCACGGCCACCGCCGAGTACCGCCGCCAGGTGCGCCCGGCCGCCTCCTCGTCCTCGTGCGGCACCAAGTCTGCCTCGTCATCCAGGAAGGCCTCATCCAGCGCTCGGGCCGGCTCGGACTTGGCATACTCACGATCGGCGAACGAGAATGGCCCCAGCACGAACCACTGACGCAGGAAGTTGCGCCAGTGCACGTAGTCGCGGTTCGGATCGGGCGGCACCAGGAAATTGGCGACGACCCGTTCCGAAATGCTCTTCTCGCTCATCTGATCCTCTCCTTGACGTTCGCCTCAACCTTTGAGAGAGCCTATCAGGATCCCCTTCACGAAGTACCGCTGCAGAAACGGATACATCAGGATGATCGGTCCTATGGTCACGATGATGGTCCCGGCTCGTATCGATGGCGTGGTAGTCCCGCGGGTTTCCAGGAGGAACGGCCGGCGCGTTATCTCATATTCCTCCACGGTCAGCCGGCGCAGCAGAATCTGCAGGACGACCTTGCTCTCCTCCCTCATGTACAGGAGGGCGTCGAACCAGGCGTTCCAGTGCATCACCGCGGTCCACAGCGCCAGGACAGCCAGCACCGGCGTGGAGATGGGAAACATGATCGAAAAGACGATGCGCAGCGGGTGCGCCCCGTCGGCCAGGGCAGCGTCCTCCAGCTCTCGCGGGAGGGCCATGATGAAATTGCGCGCGATGAGCAGATTCCAGGCGCTGGTAGCGAGCGGCAGGATGAGCGCCCACCGGCTGTTCATGAGCCCCAATTGGAGTATGTTGAGATAGATCGCGATCAGCCCGCCGTTGAAGAACATCGTGAACACCACCAAGGCGGTGATGCTCTTGCGAAACGGCAGGTCCGCCCGTGCCAGCGCATAACCTGCGCAGTACGTAACCAGCAGGGTAACAGCGGTGCCCGCGACCGTGCGCAGAATCGAATTGTAATACGCTACCGCGAGTATCTGCGAGCTGAAGATCACTCCGTACGAATCGAAGGTGATCGGACTGGTGAAGAACCTCACGCCCAGCCGCATCGCGTTCACCGGCGTCGACAACGACAGCATGAGCGTGTCCCACAGCGGATAGAGACAGAGCAAGGCCAGAACGCCGACAAACAGATAGTTGCAGATGTCGAAGACGACGTTCCCTCTGGCCCTCAGCATGCTCTGGTTTCCCCGAAAGATGAAGGAGCGCGGATCGGAGTCGTTCCAACCCGCGCTTCCCGATTCAGCGCGTCACGGTGTGATCACGCTCACCCGCCGGCGTGCATCCGTTCATACTCGGCCTTGATGTCTTCCACTCCGGCATCCTTGAGCCGCTGCTGGAAGTTCGGCCACTCGGCATCCAGGTCGACCTTGCCAAGGACCACGTCGAAGTAGAACTCCGACTTGATCGTCAGAACATCGACCCCTCGCTCGATCGCGTGCTGGTTGGTGCTCGGATACGAGAGCTTTACACCAACAGCCTCATTCGGATCGGTATTGAGGGAGAATGCGTGGGCGTAGATCTCCTGCGACGGCTTGTCGAGCGTCAGGTACGCCTCGTCCAGCAGCGCCGGAATCCACGAGTAAAACACCCCAACACCCTGTTGTTCCAGCTCTTCGCGCGATACGTCCCTGCGCGTGAGAACGCCGTCCTGCCAGTCCCAGTGGACTCCCTCTTCGCCATATTGCCCCCTGAGCCAGAAGTCCAGATCCGAGGAAAACGCATCCTGGATCTCCATGATCCTCTTGACTTTCTCATCGCTGGTCTTGGCCCCGAAGTGGGCGCTGCCTTCCGTGTACAGCCCGAACGGCTGTGACGTCAGAGGACCGCGGCCATGATCCGGTCCCTGCAGGTGCCCTATATAGGCGAATTCGGCCTGCGGGTTCTGGGCGCGCACCAGGTCCAGGACGTTCCCCTTCGTCGACGATACCATCCACCAGGCGTTGTCCAGGAGTATGCCGAACATGCCTGCGGCCCATTTCTTGCGCTGCTGATCCCGCTTGTCTGTCAAAGACTCCGGGTCGACGGCCCCGGACGCGTACAGGTCCCTCACGAACCGCAGCGCCTCCTTCCAGTTGTCCGTTTGCGGCGGGAACGTGACCTTGCCGTCGACGAGCTCGTAGCCGAAGTAGTTGACGCCGTGGGCAGCGAATATGTACGTGAATCTCGCCCGATCTCTATCGCTGCGGGAGTGCACCCCGTACGTATCGTTCTGGCCGTTGCCGTCAGGATCGTCGCGCGTGAACCTGATCGCCAGTTCGCGGAACTCGTCCAGGGTCTGCGGTGCTTCCGCCACCCCCAGTTTGTCCATCCAGTCCTTGCGCACGACCGGGAAGCTGGGAAGGAAGTCACCGTAGTTGCCGTACGGAACTCCGTACACCTTGCCCTTGTAGTGCGCCTGGTCGACGACCAGGTCTCTGCCGAACAGAAAGACCATCCGATCCATCCAGGCCGGCATGTATTCCCACATCCACTCCTCCGGGAACTCTCTGATGATTCCCTGATCGATGAACTTGTAGAGCGTCTCGCGCGGGAAGATGGTGATCTTGTCCGCCGTGTTCCCGGACGAGTAGTACAGGTCCCGGGCCTCGATCGAGGGGAAGGCAAGCGGCGTGATGCTCACGTCGAAGCGTTCCTCGATCAGCAGCTCGAGCGGATTGCCATCCTCGGGTCCAAAGCTCATCGGTCCGGCGACCCCCTGCCAGACGATCTCCAGAGGAGCGTCCGCTGCCGCCGCCTCCTCGGTCGGCGCAGCCAACGCCCCGCCACCGACCAGGGTCAGCCCGGCCGACAGCAGTGTGAAAAATTTGAGACTCTTCATGAGAATCCCCCTTGTGAGTGATGCGCCTCCTCTTCGGAGGAGGCTCTTCGCGGTGGCAACGCCACCATCCGGAGGAGCTTGCGGGTCGAAATCCCGCGAGTCCCTCCGTCTTCTCTCCGTCGAACGCCCGCTGCGAAGCTGTCTACCACAGCGCATGCTCGCTGAAACGCCGGACAAAGGCGTTCACCACCAGGAGCAGCACGAGCCCGATCACGTTCTTGAACAACCCGACGGCGGCGCCAAAGCTGAACTCCGCCGAGAGGACGCCCACCCGGTAGACGTACGTGTCGATGATGTCGGCGACCTCGTACACGTGTGGATTGTAGAGGTTGAAGATCTGCTCGAATCCGGCGTTCATGATGTTCGACAGGCTGAGAAGGAAGAGGATGATGATGACCGGCGCGATCCCCGGGATGGTGATGTATGCCGCCTGCTGCAGCCTGTTTGCTCCGTCGACGTACGCGGCTTCGTACTGCTGCGTATCGATGCCCGAGATGGCGGCGAGGTAGACGATCGAACCCCACCCGATCTCCTGCCAGATGCCCGAACCGACCAGGATGGCGCGGAAGTACTCCGGGGTGGCCAAAAAGAAAATCGGCTCGATACCGAACAGACCGAGCACGGCGTTCACTGCGCCATAGCTGGGTGACAGGATCTCCCGGAGCATGCCACCGATCACGACCCACGATATGAAATGGGGAAGGTAGGAGATAGTCTGGACGATCTTCTTGTAGCGTACGTGGTATATCTCGTTCAGGAGCAGGGCGAGCAGTATCGGCGCCGGGAACGCGAATACGATCCGGAGCACGCTGATGATGACGGTGTTGCGGAACACGCGATAGAACAGCGGACTGCTGAACAGCCGGTCGAAATAATGAAACCCCGCCCACGGGCTCCCCAGGATCCCATCCATCATCCGGTAATCCTTGAAGGCGATGAGCACGCCGTACATCGGCTTGTAGTGAAAGAGGATGAAGTAGACGATCGCGGGGATCAGCAACAGGTAGTAATACCTGTTCTTGTAGATCTGCTTCTTGAGGGGTGTCGCCAAGGAGACAACGCTACGTGCTGGAGACTGTCCGGGAACCGTCGTGGACAACGCCTCACCTCCCGGTCCCAACTCTTACACGACGGCCGCGGGTCCTGCAAGCGGGAGGTCGCGCGCGCTTCCCCGGGATCGACGGCCGCGCGGCGCTGCACGGCAAGCCCCGACACCACGCCGAGCACGTTGCCGGCACCGTTGCGCGCCGCTATGTTCACGGACGGCGGCATGGCATGCTGAAGACCGCACGGAGCAGGCCGCTGACGGACCGTCGCTCCCTGCTGACCAAAGCGACGCTTCGTGTTCACCACGGGAGGGCTGGGCCGCGCCTATCTGGTCACAGCATTCGCTGGTTGCCTCGGAAGATGAAGGAGCGCGGGTCGGCGTCGGCGCAACCCGCGCTCCCCGATTCACCGCGTCACGGTGTCGGCACGCTCACCCGCCGCCGGCGTGCATCCGTTCATACTCGGCTTTGATCTCTTCCACTCCCGCATCCTTGAGCCGCTGCTGGAAGTTCGGCCACTCGGCATCCAGATCGATCTTGCCGAGGACGACGTTGAAATAGAACTCCGACTTGATGGTCAGAACATCGGCCCCTCTCTCGATCGCAGGCGTGTTGGTGCTCGGATACGAGAGCCGTACCCCGACCGCCGCATTCGGATCGGGATTGAGAGAGAACGCGTGCGCGTAGATCCCCTGCGACGGCTCGTCGAGCGTCAGGTACGCCTCGTCCAGGAGCATGGGAATCGGAGAATAGAACCAGATTCCCGCTTTCTCCAGCTCCTCGCGCGACACGTCCCTGCGGGTGAGAATGCCGTCCTGCCAGTCCCAGTGGACTCCCTCTTCGCCCCAGTGTCCCCTGAGCCAGAAGTCCTGATCGGAGGAGAATGCATCCTGGATCTGCATGATGCGCTGGACCTTCTCGTCACTGGTCTTGGCGCCGAAGTGGGCGCTGGCGTCGGTGTACAGTCCGATCGGCTGCGACGTCAGAGGACCCCGACCGTGATCCGGTCCCTGCAGGTGGCCGACGTAGGCGAACTCGGCCTGCGGGTTCTGGTCACGGACCATGTCCAGGACGTTCCCCTTCGTCGACGATACCATCCACCAGGCGTTGTCCCAGAGGATGCCGAACATGCCGGCGGCCCACTTCTTGCGCTGCTGATCCCGCTTGTCCGTGAGAAACTCCGGGTCGATGGCGCCGGCCGCGTACAGGTCCCTCACGAACCGCAGCGCTTCCTTCCAGTTGTCCGATTGCGGCGTGAAGGTGACCTTCCCGTCGATGAGCTCGTAGGCAAAATAGCTGACGCCGTGCGCGGCGAAGATGTACGAGAATCTCGACCTGTCGTAATCGCTCCGGTCATGCACGCCGAAGGTGTCGTTCTTGCCGTTGCCGTCGGGGTCGTCGTGGGTGAACCTGACCGCCAGGTCGTGGAACTCGTCCAGGGTCTGCGGTGCCGCTGCCACCCCCAGTCTGTCCATCCAGTCCTTGCGCACGACCGGGAAACTGGGAAGGAAGTCAGCGTAGTTGCCGTAGGGAGCTCCGTACACCTCACCCTTGTAGTGCGCCTGGTCCACCACCAGATCTCTCCCGAACAGAAAGACCATCCGCTCCATCCAGGCAGGCATGTACTCCCACAGCCACTCCTCCGGGAAGGCTCTGATGATCCCCTGATCGATGAACTTGTAGATCGTCTCGCGCGGGAAGATGGTGATCTTGTCCGCCGTGTTCCCGGACGCGTAGTGCAGGTCTCTGGCCTCTATCGACGGGAAGGCAAGCGGCGTGATGCTCACGTCGAAGCGTTCCTCGATCAGCAGCTCCACCGGATTGCCATCCTCCGGCCCCCAGCTCATCGGCCCGGCGACCCCCTGCCAGACGATCTCCAAAGGAGCGTCCGCCGCGGCCGTCTCTTCCGTCGGCGCAGCGAACGCTCCGCCAGCGACCAGGGTCAGCCCGGCCGACAGCAGCGTGAGAAACTTGAGACTCTTCATGAGAATCCCCCTCGTGAGTGGTGCGCCTCCTTTTCGGAGGAGGCTTTTTCGCGGTGGCAACGCCACCGTTCGGAGGGACCTGCGGGTCGAGTCCCGTGAGTCCCTCCGTCGTCTTTCCGTCGAACGCCCGCTGCGACGCGCCGCCCATCGCCGGCCGCCCGCCACGGCGCCGCCTACCACAGCGCATGCTCGCTGAAGCGCCGTGCAAGGGCATTAACCAACAGCCTGCTGCAGCCTGTTTGCTCCGTCGACGTAGGCGGCTTCGTACTGCTGCACATCGATGCCCGAGATGGCAGCGAGGTAGACGATCGCCGGGGATCAGCAACAGGTAGTAAGTAGTACCTGTTCTTGTAGATCTGCTTCTTGAGGGGAATCCCCAGTGAGAGGGCGGCACGTGCAGAACGTCCGGTAGCCGTCGTGGACAACGCCTCACCCCCTATTCTTGGGATTCTGCATGAAGGTCGGCGCCCTCGCAAGTGACGGTTGATCCCGCCGCTGCATGGCGCTACGGTCGGCATCGATGCCGCCGCGTCATGCCATGCCGAAGGCCCCACGGACCAACGCGCCGACCGGAGGTCGCTACTCCTTGCCGAGTCGCTGATCATGCGCGTGGAGTCACACGGCGGGCTCGTCCGACAGGTGAGTGGGAGGCGATCCTTCGGGGCCGAAGATGCCAGCGCCGCGGCGTGGAGCTACTGCTTCCGGGGCACGGACGGCTGGATCTACCTTCACGGCGACCGCAAGTGCCGCCCCGACGGCAGCGAGGTGCTGGGACACACGGGCCCCTCGCTTGCACCCATCACCCGAAGGCCTGAAGGTGCGACGCTGGTGCGGAACGGACTGGTCTACGCCGCGGCCGGGCATCCCCGCTACCTCTCGCCGGGACGCTATGAGGCAAACGCATGGCGCTCGCACGACGATCTGGCGACGCTCGAAGAGGAGACGGTCGAGCTGCACGTGCCGGAGGGCGCCCGACCGGCCCAGGACCACACGTGGCACGGCGTCTACTTCTCGTCCAGCCGCGGGATCCTGACCCTCGCCGACGGCACGTGGCTGACGGCGATGACCGCCAGTTTCGAGGAAGACACGCTTGCGCCCACCGATCGGCAGAGCGCCCTGGAGACGAAGTACCGGAATCGGTCGATCGTCGTCTCCTCCACCGACGAAGGGCGCACGTGGCGCTACCGATCGACAATTGCGGCCCCGGTCGCGGGCGATCCGGTCGGGGAAGGCTTCGGGGAGCCCACGATCGAGCGGCTGACCGACGGCCGGATCCTGTGCGTGATGCGGACGGGCCACTTCTCGCCGCTGCATGCGTGCTGGAGCAGCGACGATGCCAGGACGTGGAGCCACCCGGTGTACACCGGGTTCGACCGCGGCTGCTGCCCGAAGCTCACCCGGCTTGCGGACGGCCGCATCCTCCTGAACTACGGGGTGCGCTGGCCGCCGGGCTCGCGGCTCGATCAGAGCGGTCCGCGCTGGCAGGATCGCTCGCTGCTCAAGCTGTCCGTCAGCCGCGACGGCGGTGGCGACTGGGACGCGTGGCAGGTGGCGACCCTGCCCCCCGGTCTGGGCTCGACCTATGCGACGATCATCGAGGTGGAGCCGAACCTGCTGTTCTGCCAGGTCGACGGCTGGTACCTGCACGTGCACCTGGAGGCTGCTGATGGCGCAGAGCCGCGTCGCTGAGCTGGTCGCCGCCCTGCGGCCGGAAGAGAAGGTGGCGCTCCTCATGCACGAGTCGCCGGCCGTTCCGCGGCTGGGCATCGACGCCTACGACTGGTGGAGCGAGTGCCTGCACGGCGTGGCGCGCGCCGGCGTCGCCACCGTCTTCCCGCAGGCCATTGCCCTGGCCGCCACGTTCGACACGGGGCTGGTCGCGGAGGTATACGAGGCGGTCGCCGCCGAGGCGCTCTACAAGCACCGGCTCGCAGGCCGCCGGGAGCGCTACTGGGGCCTGACCTTCTGCACGCCGAACGTCAACATCTTTCGCGACCCGCGCTGGGGCCGCGGCCATGAGACCTTCGGCGAGGATCCGTTTCTGACCAGCGCCATGGCGCGGGCCACCATCCGCGGCCTGCAGGGGCCGGACCCCGAGTCCCCGCGGGTCGCCGCCTGCGCCAAGCATTTTGCCGTGCACTCAGGCCCCGAAGCGCTCCGACACGGCTTCGACGTTCCGGTCACGCCCAAGGACCTGCAGGAGACCTACCTGCCGGCGTTCAAGGCCTCGGTCGACGCCGGGGTCGCCGCGGTCATGCCGGCCTACAACGCCGTCAACGGCGCGCCGTGCTGCGCCAGTGACGAACTGCTGCAGCGGACGTTGCGGGGCGACTGGGGCTTCCGGGGGCTGGTCATGAGCGACGCGTTCTCGATCGCCGACTGCCACCTGGGGCACGGCTACACCAGCGACGAGGCCGAGTCGGCGGCGGCAGCGCTGCGCGCCGGCTGCGACCTGGAGATCGGCCGCTGCTACCGGTCGCTCACCGGCGCGCTGCAGCGGAACCTGATCGGCGAAGCCGACGTCGACCGGTCGCTCACCCGCGTCCTGTCGCTCCGCGAGCGGCTGGGCGTGCTGGGCGACACGACCGCCTCCCCCGGCGCGGTCGACTTCGACGCGCACGCGGCCCTCAGCCGGCGCGCCGCCGCCAACGCCATCACCCTGCTCAAGAACGACGCCATCCTGCCGCTGCAGCGCGACGCCCGCCTGCTGGTCACCGGACCGCTCGCCGCGGACGTCCCGGTGCTGCTCGGCAACTACCACGGGATCAACCCGGCGCTGACCACGGTCCTGGAAGGGATCGCCGGCGCGGTCGGGCACGCCGCCGCGGTGCAGTACCAGCCCGGCTGCGAGTTGCACGGGGACACCAGGGCCGGGATCGCGGCAGCTCGGCGCGTTGCCGCCGGGGTCGACGTGGTGGTGGCCGTGGTCGGCATCAACAGCACGCTGGAAGGCGAGGTAGGCGCGGCGATGGGCTCGCAGGCGAACGGCGACCGCGCCGACATCGAGCTGCCGGCGGCGCAACGGGAGCTGCTCTCAGCCCTCCACGAGACCGGCACGCCGCTGGTCGTCGTGGTCGGCACCGGAAGCGCCCTGGCGCTGGGCCAGGCCGCACGGCACGCCGACGCCGTGCTGTGCATGTGGTACCCGGGGCAGGCGGGCGGCCACGCGGTCGCCGACGTGCTGTACGGCGACGCCAATCCGGCGGGGCGGCTGCCGGTCACCTTCTACGGCGCGACCGCCGACCTGCCGCCGTTCGACGACTACAGGATGTCCGGCCGCACCTACCGCTACTTCGGTGGGGACCCGGTCTTCCCCTTCGGGTTCGGCCTGAGCTACAGCAGCTTCACCTACAGCGGTCTGCAACTGGACGAGAACGCCATCGTGACAGGTGGCCGCGTCACCTTCTCCTTCGAGATCGGCAACGACAGCGATATCGCCGGAGAGGAGGTGATCCAGATCTACTTCTCGGCGGAGGACGCGGGCATCGACGCGCCGCGGTGCCAGCTCGTCGCCTTCGAGCGCTGCCACTTCGCGGCCCGCGAATCGAAGCGGTTCGAGCGAACGATTCCAGCCGACGCGTTGGCGCTGGTGGACGCCGACGGCAGCCAGGCCCCTCGTCCGGGACGCTACACGCTGTACGTGGCCGCCAGCGCGCCGGGACGCCGGTCGCGGGCGCTGGGTGTCCCGCAGCTCAGCGCCCGATTCACGATCCGGGAATAGGGCTCACACCGCCGGGAGCGGGGCGTCGTCGCCGGTCTCCAACTGCCACAGGCGGATGCGCGCCGCCAGTTCGCGGACCCGGTCGCGCTGCGCCGGATCGTCGAAGCGGTTCGTCTGCTCGTACGGGTCGTCGTTCAGGTCGAACAGCTCCGACTGGTCGCCGGCGCACAGGTTCAGCTTCCAGCGGTCGCCGGTGACGATGCTCCGCCACGGCAGCGTGGCCATCAGGTTGGTGACCGGGTTCCCCAGGTCGCGGTCGCCCACGCCGTTCCACTCCATGAACGCGGCATGCTGGCGCAGATCGAGATCGCCGGTGAGGGCGCCCGCCAGGCTGCGGCCTGGAAGCGTCTCCGGCCGGGGCACGCCCGCCAGGTCCAGCAGCGTCGGCACCAGGTCGACGTGGCCGGTTACGCCGTCGATGCGCCTGAGGGTCCGCGTCAGCCACGGCACCGACAGCAGGAACGGGACCCGCGCCGACTCCTCGTAGAACGCGCGCTTGCCCATCATGCGGTGGTCGCCGAGCATCTCGCCGTGGTCGCTGGTGAAGGCGAAGATGGTGCGTTCCATCTGCCCGCTCTCCTCCAGGACGTTCACCATCCGCCCCACGGCGTCGTCGATGATCCTGACGTTGCCGTAGTAGTTGGCGCGCTGCGCAAGCAGATCCGCGTCGTCCCGCCACGACTCGTCCGGCGCCCGCGGGTTCGGGTGATGGCCGGCCCGCGAGCGGTTGAACAGCGAGTGACCCTCGGGAGACGAACGGAACGTCGGGCGGTCGGGGATGGCGGCTGCGTCGTACGTGCCGTCGTACGGGCCGTGATGCGGCGGATGCGGCTCGAAGGTGCTGAACACCAGCAGCCAGGGGCGTTCCGCGTTGGCACGGATGAAGCGCTCGGCATGGCCGGCCACGAAGGCCGCCATCTGGTGCTCGGGTCCCAGGGTGGAGCGTTGCGCGGGAGAGAAGATCAGCTCGCCTGCGGCGGAGCGGTCTTCCGGTTCGATGCCCTGCTCGCGCATCCAGTGGTAGTAGCTGGAGAACGGCAGACCGGGCCGCGTGTAGCGGTCGCGATGGTCGTCCTCGGTGCTCACCCACTCGTCGAAGCCGTGCTGGGGCTCCGAGTCGTCGCCCAGGTGCCACTTGCCGAAGTGGGCCGTGCGGTATTCGTCGGGCAGCATCTCGGCCAGGGACGCGATCCGGTCCGCCAGCTTGTCCCGATTGATGAGGCAGCCGTGGGTGTGCGGGTAGAGACCGGTGACCAGCGAGCCGCGCGCCGGCGTGCAGACCGGCTGGGTGACGTACGTGTTCTCGAACAGGAAGCTGCGCGCGGCCAGCGCGTCCTGGTGAGGGGAGAGGATCCACGGGTTGCCGTAGCAGGCCATGGTGTCGGTGCGCTGCTGGTCGCTGATGAACAGCAGAATGTTCGGCTGGCGGGGCATGGGCGTCGTCCTCGCGCTCAGCCGGCCACGCCGGCGCCGGGCCACGGGTCCAGGCCCAGCAGCCGCCGGCCCAGCTCGGTCAGCTTGGCCGGTCCCGGCTGCCGGAGCTCCCAGCCGCGCGGGTCGCCGGGCCAGCCCGAGGCCGGCTTCCGGGTGCGCCAGGCGGTGATGCGCTCCCGGCGTTGCTCCTCGTCGGCCGGGCGCGCCGGGCTCATGGTGATGTACTGCGCCAGGCGCGGGCGGTCGGAGGTGTTGCGGCCGTTGCCGTGCGGGAGCAGCGAGTTCCAGATGAGGAGGTCTCCCGCGCGGCCGGGGATCGAGCGCACCTCCAGTCCGGTCAGGTCCGGGACGCGCGGATTGCGGTCAGCGGGCTGCGTGCGCACCCACTCGGGAAAGTGCGCGGGGAAGCCGGGCACGCACTGGAAGCCCCCCTGGTCGGCGCCCGTGTCGGTCAGGTACAGCACGCCCTGCACCCGGAACGGCACGGGGTCCTGATCGGTCTCGAGGTCCCAGTGGATGAACCCGGGATGCTGCCACGCCGGATCGTCCTCCCGCACCGGCGGCTTCATGTTGGCGCGGTCCAGACTCACCTGGAGATGCGGCGTGCCCCAGATGTCCACGAACGCCTGGTACACCCGCGGGTGCTGGCGGTTGTTCCACAGCGCCTGGTGGTGGTAGACCTCCACCATCCCGGACTGCGACAGCGGCCCGACGTTGCCGGTGGTCTCGCGCGGCGGGATCCGGTACCAGCTCTCCGGGTCGTCGGGGTCCGCCCCGAGGAAGTCCCAGATCACGTCGATGACCGCCTGCAGGTTCGCAGGAGGCACCGCCTCCGGCACCACCACGTAGCCCTGCTCGCGGAAGAAGGTCAGGTCCGCCTCGCTCAATACGCCCATCGCACGCGTCCTCCTATGCTCCCGGCGCCGGCGGCGTTCCTACCGCCGGAACCTCGACATCCATCAGGGAGTCCCGTCGGTCGCCCGCTCCGGCGACGCCGCGGAAGTGAGTCTCCGTCACCTCCGGATCGCTGAATGGTACCACCGGCAGCGGCACGTGCCGGCCATCGGGCAACTCGGCGTCGAGGATGCCGTGTCTGGCGCCATTCCGAGCCCGACACGTCGTCACGTCGGGCGCGGCGTCCGCGGGCGGCGCACCGTCATCGCCCAGCCCCGCTTCCGTCGTCGCATACAGCAGCGGCCCGCGCATGATCGCCACCCTGCCGCGCTGCCGGCGGAACCCGCGCACCAGGTGCCAGGGCATGGCGAACGTGATCTCCACGCGGTCGGCCGGCTTCCAGGTACGGTCGATCGCGAACCAGCCGGGACCGTCCGCGGCCGAAACTTCAACGCCGTTCACGGCCACGACCGCCGACTCCGCCCAGCCCGGCCGGCGCAGCCGCAGCGCGAAGCGGAGCGGTTCGGCCACGGCGATCTCGACCTCGGCCGTACCGCTCCACGGCAGGCCGCCGTGCACGCGGAGCCCGACCGCGGTGCCGCCGATCGCGGTCCGCAGCCGGCACGCCTCGTAGAGATCGAGCGCCACGCCGTCGGCCGTCCTGCAGGCGATCAGGGACGGCAGCTCCGCCACGATGCGCCGGTAGTTGCCGGGGCAGCAGTAGGTGTCGCGCGTGAACCAGAGCCGCGGGCCCGACGCGGGCGAGTAGTAGCGAATCCTGCGCCCGTCGGGACTGTTGGCGGCGAACAGGGCGTTGTACATCGCCCGCTCGATGAGGTCGGCATACCAGGAGTCGTCCGTGCGCCGCAGGAGGTGGCCGGCCCAGCGAATCAGGTACGCGGTCGCGCAGGTCTCGCCGTGCTTGCCGTCCATCCGCTGGTCGGAGTGCCAGCACTCCTCCTGTCCGCAGGTACCGCTCACCGTCAGCCCACCGCCGCTGCGCAGGTAGCCCAGCGCGGCGGCGGTCGCCCGCGGCAGCGCGCCCCCCGCGCCGTTCCGGTACAGCTCAAGCTGCGCCAGGCAGCGGCCCAGATAGGCGTAGGCGTGGCCGGCCACCACGCCCTCGCGCCCTTCGACGATCGGCTCGAACCAGTCGCGCACGCCCAGGTCGTCCTCCACGAAGCCGCGATAGGCGCGGTCGCCGGTCACCTCGCCCACCGCCAGCATGCCGCGATCGACCCCCAGGAGCACGATCGGGTGCCAGATGGCGCCGCCGCCGACCCGCCGCCAGCCACCGTCCGACAACCGCGGCAGCAGCCACGCGGCAAGGCGGCACGCGCCGTCGCGGGCGCCGGCGTCGCCGAACCACCGCCACGCCTCCGTGAGCGCCTGCAGCAGGTAGCCCTGCTCGTGCACGTCCCAGATGCCATGGGTGCGATGCGCCTCGGCAAGGATCCCCAGGTACCCGGCGTCCTCCTGCGCCGCGAGCAGTCCGGAGGTCACCCGCTCCCGCAGCTCCGCCGCGGCGCCGCCGTACAGCCGCGCCACGCCGTTCAGGGCGGACAGCGTCTTGCCCATGCCGACGTAGCCGCCCGCCTCCCGGCGATCCCGGAACGGGGCCAGGAAATCCCGCTCCCAGTCCAGCCGGCTGAGGTTGCCCTCCCAGAGAGCACGCACGCGCTCGCCCAGATACCCGTCCAGTGCCAGGACGTCGATGCCGCCTGCGTCCGTCATGGGCCGCCGAGTCTACCAGCCCTCGATCCCGTTCGGACGGCGCCTCAGACGTCGAGCCGGAAGGCGCCGCGCCGCCGACCGCGCTCGATGCCGGTCAGGTCCAGCGTGTCGGCGAAGTGGCATGACACCAGGTGCTGCTCCGAGCCGTCACCCACGTCCACGAGGGGCGGCTCCTCGGCAGAGCACTCCGCCTGCGCGTAGGGGCAGCGCGGGTGGAACAGGCACCCCGGCGGCGGGTCGGCCGGATCGGCCACGTCGCCCGGCAGCACGATGCGCGTGCGGGCGCGGCGCTTGAGATCGGCTGAGGGGACCGCCGACAGGAGCGCTTCGGTGTAGGGGTGCTTCGGGTCGAAGAACAGCGTCCTGGTACGGGCGAGCTCGACGATCCGCCCCACGTACATCACCGCGACCCGGTCGGCCAGGTACTCGACCACGGCCAGGTTGTGCGACACGAACAGGTAGGTCAGGTCGTGCCGCCGGCGCAGCTCCTGCATCAGCTCCAGCACCTGCGCCTGCACCGAAACGTCCAGGGCCGACAGCGGCTCGTCCGCCACCAGGAACCGCGGCCCCAGCGCGAGCGCGCGGGCGATGGCGATGCGCTGCCGCTGGCCGCCGGAGAAGGCGTGCGGATAGCGGCGCAGGTAGGCTGCATCCAGCCCCACGTCCTCCAGCAGGGCCGTCACGCGCTCCTCCAGGTCTCGCCGCGAGGTGATCACGCCGTGGGTGATCAGCGGCTCGCCGACCGACTCCAGCACGGTGAGCCGCGGGTTCAGCGACGAGTACGGGTCCTGGAACACCATGCCGGCGCGCCGCCAGAACGACTTGAGCTCCCCTTCGTTCAGCGTGGTGACGTCCAGCGGCGCCTCCCCGTCAAAGCGGTAGACGACGCTGCCCGCGGTCGGATCGATCGCGCGCAGCACGCAGCGGCCGGTCGTGGTCTTGCCGCAGCCGCTCTCCCCGACCAGCGCCAGCACCTCGCCCGGCTGAATGGAGAAGCTGATCCCGTCCACGGCCCGCACGTCGCCGACGTGGCGGCGCATCACGCCCCGCGTGATCGGGAAGCGCTTGACCAGGCCGCTCACCTCCAGGATCGGCTTGGCCTGCAGGCGCTCGCTTCGCTCACTCATACAGGTAGCAGCTCACCAGGTGCTCCGGCCCGACCGGGCGGGCCTCCGGGTAGGCGCCGTCGCACACCCCCGCGATGGCGTGCGTGCAGCGGGGATGGAACGGGCAGCCCGGCGGCGCGGCCAGCGGCGACGGCACGCTGCCGCCGATCGCCTCGATCCGCTGGTCGTGGCCCTCGCCGAGCGTCGGCACCGAGTTCAGCAGCGCCACGGTATACGGATGCTTCGGAGCCTGGAACACCTGCTCCACCGGGCCGGACTCCACGTCCCGGCCCAGGTACATCACCATCACCCGGTCGCACAGCTCGGCGATCACGGCCAGGTCGTGGGTGATGATGATCAGCCCCATCCGCAACTGCTCCTGCAGCGCCTTCATCAACTCCAGCACCTGCGCCTGAATGGTGACGTCCACCGCCGTGGTCGGCTCGTCGGCGATCAGCAGGCTGGGCCGGCAGGCCAGCGCCATGGCGATCATCGCGCGCTGCCGCATGCCGCCGGAGACCGCCCACGGATAGGCGTCGATGGTCTGCTCGGGCTTCGGCATGCCGACCTGCTGCAACATGTCGACGGCGCGCTGACGCGCCTCCCGCGCCGAGCAGCGCTGGTGCTGGCGGATCACCTCCGTGATCTGGTTGCCGATGGTGTACACCGGGCTGAAGGCGGCCATCGGCTCCTGGAAGACCAGCGAAATCTCGGCGCCGCGGATGGCCCGGATCTCCCGCCCTCCGGGCTCCAGCCCGGTCAGCTCGACCGGGCCGCCGGGACGATGCAGCACGATGCTGCCGGAGACGATGCGCCCGTTGCGGGGGACGATCCGCATGATCGACTGGGCGGTCACGCTCTTGCCGCAGCCGCTCTCACCGGCGATGCCCAGGGTCTCCCCGCGGTGCAGCTCGAAGCTCACCCCGTCCACGGCCCGCACCGTCCCCTCGCGGGAGTCGAAGTGGGTGCGCAGCTCGCTCACGTCCAGCAGCAGCTCGCCGGCACGCCGGGCCTCCGGACTGCTCATACGTGCGCGTACGGGTCGGCCGCGTCGCGCACGCCGTCCCCGACGAAGTTGAACGTCAGCACCACGGCGATGATGAACAGCCCCGGAATCAGCAGCCACGGCGAGAGCGCCAGCACGTGGGTCTTCTGCGCATCCGCCAGCAGCACGCCCCAGCTTATGGCCGGCGCCTGCAGCCCCAGGCCGATGAAGCTCAGCGCGCTCTCCCCCAGAATCATGGCCGGAATCGACAGCGTCAGCGACGCGATGATGTGGCTGAGAAAGCCCGGCAGCAGGTGCCGGAAGATGATCCGCTTGCGGCTGGCGCCGTGGAGGCGCGCCGCGGCCACGTAGTCCTCCTCCTTGAGCGCCATGAACTTGCCGCGCACGACCCGCGCCAGGCCGGTCCAGTCGATCAGCGACAGGATCACGACGATGGCGAAGTAGCGCATCGTGATCGACCACCACTTGGGCAGCGCCGCGCTCAGTCCCATCCACAGCGGCAGCGTGGGCAGCGACTGCACGAACTCGATGACCCGCTGGATGACCAGGTCGGCCGTGCCTCCGAAGTACCCGGAGACGCCGCCGATGATGATGCCCAGCACGAAGGTAACGGCGATGCCGACCAAGCCGATGGTGAGCGACACGCGGCTGCCCACCAGGATGCGCGTGAGCAGGTCGCGGCCCAGCCGGTCGGTGCCGAACAGGAAGATGCGCGCCTCCGGGTCGTCCAGGCCGAACAGGTGCAGGTCGGTCTCGAACAGGCCCCACAGCACGTACGGGTCGCCGCGCGCGAACAGCCGGATCGGCACCATGCGGCTGCGGTCCTCGGAGTAGACGGTGCGGAACTCCGCAAGGATCAGCTCGGACCGGTACGGATAGACGAACGGGCGCAGCCGGAAGCGTCCCTCCTCGTCGACGAAGTGGATGGGGGTCGGCGGGGCGTAGACGAAGGCGGCGTCGTGGCGGCGCGGATCGTAGGGGCCGACGAAATCGGCGAAGGCGGCCACCAGGTACATGAGACCGAGAAACACCAGCGCGACCACCGCGAGCTTGTGGCGGGTGAAGCGCCAGCGCATGAGCTGCCACTGCGAGGCGACCGAGAGCTCCTCGGCGGCACCGCCCGGAGCGGCCGCGACTTCGGCTTCGGGACGCGCCATGCCGCTCACACCGACTGCCGGATGCGCGGATCCAGCCACGCCAGGACGATGTCGGAGACCAGCGTGCCGATCACGGTCAGGGTGCTCAGGATCATGATGATACTGGAGGCCAGGAACAGGTCCTGACCGAGCAGCGCGTCCAGCAGGATCGGCCCGAGGGTCGGGAAGCCGAGCACCAGCGACACCAGCACCTCGCCGCTCACCAGGCTGGGCAGCAGCCAGCCGATGGTGCTGGCCCAGGGGTTGACCGCGATCCGGAACGGGTACTTGTAGAGCACCCGCGTCTCCGACAGCCCCTTGGCGCGCGCCACCGTGACGTAGGTCTTCTGCAGCTCGTCCAGGAGGTTGGCGCGGATGCTGCGGATGGTGCCGGCCGTGCCGGCCGTGCCGATCACGACGGCGGGGATGATCAGGTGCTTGAGCAGGTCCCAGATCTTCGCCGGACTCCACGGCTCCATCGCGTACTCGCGCGAGAACAGGCCGATCTGCACCTGGCCGGTCCAGGCGAACCACGCCCACACCATCACCAGCGCCAGCAGGAAGTTGGGCACCGCCAGGCCGATGAAGCCGATGAAGGTCGCGACGTAATCGCGGATCGAGTACTGCTTCGTGGCCGACAGCACGCCGATCGGGATGCCGACCACGTGCACGAACACGAACGAGACCATCGTGATCAGGATGCTCCAGGGCAGGCGCTCGCGCACGATCACGATCACGAGATCGCCCGAGAGCGAGCGGCCCAGATCGCCGCGCACGATCTTGCTCAGCCACTTCAGGTACTGGACGGCGAGCGGCCCGTCGACGCCGTACTGCACGCGCATCGACTCGATCAGGGCCTCGTCGACCACTTCGCCCTGGGCGTAGAGCTGCTCGATGTAGTAGCTGAAGTAGTCGCCGGGCGGCAACTGGATGATGATGAAGCTGAGGAGCGAGACCGCCAGCAGCACCGGCACCATGAGCGCCGTGCGGCGGGCAATGAACGGCAGCATCCGCCTTGAGAAAGAGAAGGAGGGGCGCGCGCCCCTCCTTCTATCCTATCCGTGAATCCGGCGGCTACATGCGCAGGTAGAACTGCGCCGGAATGTTGAAGATGCCGGTCCCCTGCTGCGGATTCGGCACGTTGCGCAGGCGGTTCGTGGCGATCTGGTAGCCGCCCAGGTTCGGCGGCACCACCGTGCCGAAGGTGATGAACAGCTCGTCGTAGAGGATCCCCAACATCTCCTGCACGGCCGCGATGCGATTGGCCTCATCCGGATCCTGCACCGCCTGGTCGCGGATCGCCCGGTAGCGCTTGAACGCCTCCGGCGGCTCCTCGCCCTCGGCTCCGTCGCTGGCGATCCACTTGTACCACTCCTGAGCGAAGCGCCAGTGCTTGACGGCGCCGAAGTCGGGCCGGAACAGCGGATTGACGATCCGGCCGCCCATGCAGTTGGCGTGGATGGCCACGTCGTGCTCGCTGTTCTCAAGCTGTGACCAGAAGGTCCCCCACTCGACGACGGTGGGCTGCACCTCAATGCCGACCTCTTCCCAGTAGCCGTCGTACAGCTCCGCCGCCTCGCTGGCAAGGTTCGACCACTTGTTCGGGATGGAGAGCAGGATGCGCATCCGTTCGCCGTCCGGACGCAGGCGAAAGCCGTCGGAGTCGCGCTTGTCCAGCCCCGCCCCGTCGAGCAGGCTGTTGGCCAGTTCCACGTCGTACTCCAGGCCGACCTGCGCGAAGCGCTCGCCGTGGTAGGGAGGCCCGAACATCAACGTCGGGTTGGCGACCGTTCCGGCGCCCTTGAACAGGAGCTGGTTGACCTCGTCGCGGTTGACCGAGTGGGACAGCCCCAGGCGGAAGTCCTTGTTGCGGAGCACCTCGCGCATCCCGGGGTCCGGATGGAACAGGTTGAACCAGGTGGTGCCGACCGAGCTGGCGCAGTTCGGGATCGGCTGGATGATGCGGAAGTCGTTCTCGATGCCCTTCTGCAAGGCCAGCGGCAGGCTGTCCAGCCCGCCGAAGGCGCCGGTGAGGAACCAGTCGACGTCGCCGGAGATCGACTTGAGGAAGAACACCTCGCCGGCGCCCTGGAGGCTCTCCATGTCGATCTGGTCGATGTACGGGAGCTGGTTGCCGGCCGAGTCCACCTTGAAGTAGTAGGGGTTGCGCTTCAGGGTGAAGATCGGGTCCTTGTAGGAGTTGGCCGGCACCCAGGACGACAGGTACGGCCGGTTGACCGACAGGCTCTCCTGCTTCCACTCCTGGTTCATCACGTCGGTCCAGGTCTCAAGGCCGCGCGCCTTGATCTCCTTCTCGATCTCGCTCATGTCGGTGTAGGTGGGGTGGAACTGCTTCAGGTAGTGCGCGGGCAGGTAGGGCGTGGGCCGCAGGAAGGTCATCTGCTCGATGAGCGTGCCGCGCGGCCCGTCGAAGGAGATCTGAATCGTGTAGTCGTCGATCTTGCGAATCTCGCCCGGCTCCTCGGCGCCGTCCACGAAGGAGATGCCGCTGGCGAACATGTCCGTGTTGAGGGCCATGTCGTTCCAGTAGAACAGCCAGTCGTCGGCGGTGTGCGGCGTGCCGTCGCTCCAGCGGATGCCCTCGCGCAGGTAGAGGGTCCACGTGCTCGCGTCGTCGTTCGCCTCCCAGCCGGCCAGCGTGTTGGGCACGATCTTCGCGAGGTCCGGGGTCAGGACCGCCGGGAACTCGTACAGGAACCAGTTGTCCGTCCAGCCGCTGCCGCCGTCGGTGAGGAAGTTCATCGTGCCGCCGTAGCTGCCTACCTCCTCGGTCGGCACGATCACGACCGGTTCGGCCGGGATGCGCTCGGCGAGCGGCGGCAGGTCACCGGCGTCGACCATGGCATGAGTCATCGGCGACTCCGACAGGGTCAGCGGGCCGGACTCCGCCTCCCAGGCGCTCAGCTCGTAGACCTGTGGGAAGCCGTCGGCGGATGCCGCGAGCGGCGTCAGAAGCAGCGCGATCGCCGCGATGAGTAGAAACCACGGGTTTCTACGTCCAGAGTATCGTCCTAGCATTGCGGAACCTCCGGTGAGAATGTCGTTCGGCGGGAGTTGTACCCCGTCCCGGACGTCCGGATCAACCCGCGGCGACAGGCGGTGCCGCGACGCCGCCGTCGATCAGCCGTCGCCGGGGGGCTCGATCACCAGCCGGCCGTCTTCCTCCACCAGCCGCACCCGCCCGCCGATGCCGTAGCGGCCGCGCAGATCCTCCGGGACCTGCATGCGGCCGGCCGAGTCGAGCAGCACGAAGTGGTCGTGGCTGGGTGCATCGGCGTCCGGGGCGTCAGCGGTCTCGTCCGGGTCCGCGGCTCCCTCCCCACCGTCCTCCGCGACTTCCCGGATGGCCAGCCGAGGGTCCGACAGGCGCACCGCCTCGGCGGCGGTCTTGCCGTCGCGGATCGCCACGTAGCGGTCCAGCGACCCGGCCACGTTGGTGTCGTGGGTGACGATCACGACCGTGACGCCGAGCTCGCGACGCACGGTGTCGAACAGGGTCAGCAGCCGGGCGGCGTTCTCGTCGTCCAGCGACCCGGTCGGCTCGTCGGCCAGCAGCACGTGCGGCTCGTTGGCCAGGGCGATGGCGACCGCCACGCGCTGCTGCTCGCCCGTGGACATGGCCTGCGGCCGGTGGCGGGTACGGTGGCCCAACCCGACCAGGCGCAGCAGCTCCAGCGCGCGCGGCCGGTCGAAGCGGCCGGCCACCATCATGGCCAGCTCGACGTTCTCCACGGCGGTCAGGTACGGGATGAGGTTGCGCGCGGTGTTCTGCCAGACGAAGCCCACGTCCCGGCGCCGGTAGCGGAGCCGCTGCCGGTCGTTGAGCGCCACCAGGTCGATGCCGGAGACCCACGCGCGGCCGGCCGACGGCGTGTCCAGCCCGCCCAGCACGCTCATCAGCGTGGTCTTGCCGCTGCCGCTGGGGCCGATGATCCCCATCAGCTCGCCGCGCCCCACCTCCAGGTCCAACCCCTGCAGGGCGACCACCTCGATGTCCTCGATCTTGTAGATCTTGATCAGGCCGGCGCAGCGGATCGCCCGGGCATCGGTCGAATCGTTCACGGCTCCTCTCCCAGGCGGACGGCGCCGGCCACCTGCCGCCGGCCGATGAACATGGCCACCGCCACCACCGCCGCCGCCAGCGCGGCGGCCACCACCAGCAGCAGCGCGGTGAGGTCGGCCACGTCGCTCACCACCAGGTACGGCGGCACGGTCGACACCTCCGCGGCGCGGTCGCGCAGGAGCGGCAGGAACAGCAGGGACGCGATGCGCGCGCCGGCCACGCCCAGCCCCACGCCCACGCCGACGGTCAACAGGCGCTCCACCGCCAGCACGCCGGTGGTCTGCAGCGCCGACAGGCCGTTGGCGCGCAGGGCGGCGAGCTGCACGGACTGCTCCCGCGTCGAGGAGATGGTGGAGACCAGCAGCGCCAGCACCGTCACCGCCGCCGCCGCGACGAAGCCCAGCGACAGCACGCCGAAGAAGCCGCGGCGGTACGGCTCGCGCTGCAGCTCGGCGAGCTGCCCGCGGGTGTCCATGACCCGCTCGGCGATCACGCCGATCGAAGAGAGCTCGTCGACCAGGAGGTCCACCCCGGTCACGCCGTCCGGTGAGATCATCTCCTCCTCGTTCACGGTGTACCAGCTCTCATATGGCTCCAGCACGGTGAAGTCCTGCACGTGCGCGAGGTTGGCCACCACGAACGCGCGGTCGGACGGATCGAGCGCCGGCCAGTAGGGGATCACGGCCACCACGTACACCTCGATCGGCTGGTTCTGGTACTCGATGGTAAAGGCGTCCCCCGGTCCCAGGTCGTGGCGGCCGGCCAGCCAGCGGCTGAT
Organism: Spirochaetia bacterium; assembly: GCA_965208175.1. Classification (GTDB taxonomy): domain Bacteria; phylum Spirochaetota; class Spirochaetia; order SZUA-6; family Bin103; genus CATQHW01. The sequence continues at coordinate 2,997,129 of CBDBOG010000004.1, forward strand.
CAGCACCCCCTCCCGGTGGCGGGCCAGCGCCACCAGGTAGTCCGTGAACGGGTACGGCAGCAGGTCGTCCCGCTGCCACGCCGCGTGCACGAATTCCTGCGGCGCCAGGGCCATCAGGTTGAACGCGCCGATCTGCCGCGATCCCCTGCGCCCCTCCGCCCGGCGGTAGAGCACGCGCGCCATCGCCTCCACGCCGGGGATCTCGGCGCGCGCCACCCACGGCGGCTCGCTCGCGGCGACCGGCCGCGGGTCCTCGCGCCGCCGCGCCGGTTCCGGGTTCTCGGGGTCCGGCGGGATCCACGACTCGATCACCACCACCTCCGCGCCCACCAGGTAGCGGATCCGGTCGGCGATGTTGAGCTGCAGGGTGCGCGCCGCCGAACCGTTGTAGATGCCCATCGCCACGGTGACGATCAGCAGCACCACCACGGAGACGAACGGCCCGGTGTTGCGCGCCAGCCGGCGGAAGCTGAGCTGCCACACCACCCCGCGCACAACGGCGGTCAGCCGGCTCAGCGCCGCCATCGCCAGCGGAAACAGCCGCAGCAGCACCAGCCCGAAGCCCAGGAAGAAGAGCACCGGGACCACGAACAGCAGCGGGTCGGCTTCGACGGTGGCATCCGGCGCCAGGCGGATCGACTGCCAGCGCAGGCTGGAGTAGCCGTAGAAGCCGACCCCGATCACGATCACGTCGATGAAGTAGCGGTGCCAGAACGAGCGGCGCATGCCGCGCGCGCGAAGCTGCCTGAGGGTGACCACCGACAGCCGCCCGCCCGCGGCGGCCGGCCCCACCGCGGCGGTCACCGCCAGCACGCTCGCCAGCGCCGCGAACCAGCGCGCCTGCCGTGTGACCGCCAGCGGCAGGCCCGCGCCGGCATCGCCGGCGGCGCTCGCGATCGCCGCGAAGCCCAGGAACCCCTCGGTCGAGCCGACCGCGCGCGCGGCGATCAGCCCCACGTGCGGGCCGATGAGGGCCGCCACGGCGGCCAGCACCGCCCACTCCAGGGCGAAGCTTGCCAGCACCTGCAGCCGCCCGGCGCCGCGGCTGTGCAGCGTGGCCACCTCCGCGATGCGCTGCTCGACGCTGAGCGCCGCCATCAGCATCACGTAGGCCACGATCATGGCCAGGGTCGGCGCCGCCAGGGACAGCAGGAACAGCGATACCTGGTCCAGGATCCGCTTGAAGCCGCGAAAGAAATCCAGCGGCGACAGCCAGAACTCGGTGTCGGGGATCAGCTCGGCCATGCGCACTTCGATCGCTTCCAGGTGCGCGATCAGGCGGCCGACGTCGGCGACCTGCACCAGCCGGTCGTCGAACACCCACTGCCAGTCGGCACGATCGACGCGCAGGCCCGCCTCCTGCATGCGCGCGAACGGCTCGCCGCGGATGAACAGTCGGTCCGGCAGCAGCGGGTAGATCCATTCGCGTGAGGTCAGGCCCGGCCGCGGACGCACCAGGCCGACCACCTCGACCGGGACAACGGCAAAGCGCTGTCCCTGCAGGGTGCGGATGTCGATGCCGGCCTCCGGGTCGATCTCCTCGTCTTCCCGCAGGCCGTACGCCCACCAGTAGCGCGCCCCCACCAGCAGCTCCAGCTCGTCCAGCGTGCGTCCGCCGACCACCACCTCGACCACGCCGTCGGAGCGGTCGCTGAACCAGCGGCCGTCGACCAGGTCCGCGTGCTCCTGCAGGTTGCTCATGACGCCGAGCTCCGCGCGCGTGACGCGGCCTCCCGGCTCGGCATCCGCGGAGAGCATCAGGAAGTCGACGCCGAACGTCTTGTAGGACGAGACGCTCTGCGGCGGGTGGCCCGCCGCCGCCTGCAGCGCGTCGCCGAGATAGCGCTCCAGCTCGGCGATCCGCGCGGGCTCCACCGCCAGCTTGCGGCGCGGATTGCGGTGCGACGGAATGACCGCGAACGGGGCGCGAAAGCTGTCCTGCTCGCGCCAATGCTGGATGAAGCTGCGCTGCAGGCTTGCCGCGGAGTAGATCGGCACCGCGGCCACGAACGCGGATGCCAGGACCAGTCCCAGCAACAGCGGCGTCACCATGCGCCAGTTCTTGGCAATCCGCTTGCACGTGATCAAGAGGAGCGCAAGCACGAAGCGCCCGACCCTGGCCGACTGCAGGATCACCTCACCCCCACTTGACGGTGCTTTTCCCGCCCGGGGCCGGCGCATGACGGTCTCCGTCCAGGATTCGTCATCGCGTCAGGCGCGCGTCGCCGCTGTCGCCACACGGGGAAATGCACCGTCACTTGCCGATGACGGTCTGTCCGGACTCCAGGCCCTCCAGGATCTCCACGCGCGTGTCGGTGCGGACACCGACCTTCACGTCCACCTCGCGCCGCTGCACCCCTTCCAGGACGCGCACGTAGGTCCGGCCCTGGAACTCGCGCAGGGTCGAGATGGGAATCAGCAGCGTGTCCTGGCGGAAATCGACCAGCACGCGGGCCGCGTGGCGGGCGCCCATGCGGAACGACACCGCGTCGGCTTCGTCCAGCCGCAGGTGCACGACGTACTCCTCGCGCCGCAGGGCGGCATCGCGGCCCGAAGTGCGGCTGGTAAGCCGCGACACCGTGCCCGGCGCCCAGGTGCCCCTGCTGATCTCGACCTCCGCCGACTGCCCGACCGCCATCCGGTCGAACTGGTCCACGCTGACATCCATCTGCAGCTCCAGGTCCTGTGGATCGGCGATCTCGATGATGGTGCGGTAGCCCTCGACGACCTCGTCCACCACCGGGTTCACCCTGGTGATCACGCCGTCGTAGGGGGCGCGGATGGTGTGCGCTTCCACGCGCCGCCGCAGGAAGTCGACCGCCGCCTCGCGCTTGGTCAACTCGAGCTGCCGGATCTGCCGGTCGACGCTGGAGGAGCCCGGACCCTGCGAGGCCGCCCGCAGACGGTCGATCTCCAGGTCGATCTCGGCCAGGCGCAGGCTGTGCTGAAGCGGGCCGCTGGCGACCCGCGCCAGGATCTGCCCCTGCGTCACCTGGTCGCCGGTGCCGACGTTGAGCTCCGCCAGCCGGCCGCCCTCCTGGAAGTACAGCTCCTGCAGGCGCACCGACTGCACGCGCGCCACCCGCTCGATCACGACGGCCAGATCGCTCCGCTCCACGGGGTAGGTGGGCGCCGATGCGCGGGCGCCCAGCTCCGACAACTCGGCCGGCAACTCCAGGTCGTCGGCCTCCGCACCGCATCCCGCGAGCACGGCGAAGACCGCCACGCCGAGCGCCGCGAGCATGACAAGGCGGCGCGCGGGCACCGCGTTCACCCTCACGACGTCCCCTCCGCGGCCGGTTCGACCTGATGCAGCATGCCGTCCGCGATCGCGTACACCCGGTCGGCGTAGCCGGTCGCCAGGTGATCGTGGCTGGTGACCACGGCGGTCATGCGCCGCTCTTCGACCGCGGAACGGAGGAGCTGTAGCACGGTGGCGCCCGATCCCTGGTCGAGCTCGCCGGTCGGCTCGTCGGCGAACAGCACCGCCGGCTGCTTGACCAGGGCGCGGGCCACGGCGACGCGCTGCTGCTCGCCGCCGGACAGCTCGAACACGCGGTGGTGGGCGCGCGGCCCGAGGCCCACCCGTTCGAGCTGCTCGCGCGCTCTGGCGGCGGCGATGCGGGGATCCACCCCCGCAATGCGCAGCGGCAGGTCGACGTTCTCCAGCGCGGTGAGCCCGGGCAGCAGCGCGAGCGCCTGAAACACGAAGGCCGCGGTGTCGCGCCGCCAGCGGTTGCGCTGCCCACCGCTCATGGCCTGCAGGTCGCGTCCGTCCACCTTTACGGTGCCGCTGGTTGGCCGATCGAGTCCGCCCAGCAGGTTGAGCAGCGTGGTCTTGCCGGAGCCCGAACGGCCGCGGAGCAACACGAAGCAGCCGGTCCGAACCGAGATAGACACGCCCCTGAGCGCGTTCACCTCCTCGGCGCCGGCGCCGAACACTCTGGTGAGGTCCTCGGCTTCGATCAACGTCTCCCGCGCTTCGCTCGTCATCGTGCTTCCCGGATCGCGGCGCATCTTAGCACCGCCACCAGTGACCGGCGTCCGCCGGCGTGCCCGGCGGCGATCACCCGCCGCCCGGGCCGGTACCGGGTCCCGTCCGGCCGTTCAGCTCGGCGACGCTCGGGTACATCGGCGCGCACTCCCCCTTCGGATCCATGGCCACCACCTGGTCGCCGTCCCAGACCACGTGATAGGGCCGGTGGTTCACCCACTCGGTGCCGCCGCGGCGTGCCACCGGGAACGTGATCTCGACGCTGGCGGCGCCGGCGACGGGGACGATCATCCAGTGATCGGTCAGAGACGGCCGCTCCGCTACGCCGTCGCGCCGCACGGCCAGCCGTCCCCCGTCCAGCCAGCTCGGCCGGCGGACCCGCAGCGCGGCCGGCGCGCGGCCCGTCCCCCGAGTGGCGATGCGCAGGCGGCCCTGCCCCGGCAGGCCGCTGTCAACCTGCAGCGACGGAGCCCGGCTGGAGAACAGCAGGTTCACGGCCGTGCCGAGGTCGTCCCGGGCGATGCCGTCGCGGATCGCCGCCCACAGGCACTGGATGCCGCCCTGCGTGATGTCCAGGACACCGAAGCGCGAGCCGCCGTAGCGGTCGTTGACCGCCGGGCATCCCCAGCCGCCGTCCTCCCCGTCCGGCACCCGCGGCGGCGGGTTCTTCGGGTCGTCGGACGGCTGGCGGTAGGGTTGGCCGCCAGCCCGCCGTTGGCCGCCAACCCGCCACTGCGACGGCAGCACGTGGCTGCGGATCATGCGTTCGGCCGACTCGAAGAAGCCCGGCCAGCCGGCGCGGCCCAGGATCAGCGCGGTCTGCACCATGTCGCCGGTGTTGTTGACCTCGCCCCGGCCGGGGATTGCCTCCCGCCACGCGCCCTCGATCGACCAGCCGAAGCTGGAGCAGGTCGGCGGCAGCCCCACCTGCATGATGCGGCGGGCGTGGTCGAGGGTGTCCAGGTCACCGGCCAGCAGCCCCCAGTCGGCCAGCCCGTGCACGGTGCCGGTGATCGAGTGGGTGTGATTGCCGGCGAGGTGGGTCAGGCGGCCGTCCTCGGCGAACGCCTCCGCGCGCACCAGGCGGACGAAACGCTGCGCCAGCTCCAGGGCACGGGGGTCGCCGAGCGCCCGGTAGGCCTGGGTGAGCGCCATGATCAGCCTGCCCCGGTTCTGCGTGCAGGACTGGTAGAACTCGCCGATCACCTGGTGGTCGACGAACGGAACCGCGCCGCTCAGCAACGGCTCCGCCGCGATCCGGTCGGCGCGGAACAGGCCGCCGTCGTCGGTGATCGCCAGCAGGGAGTCGAGCAGCGTGCCGAGCCGGCGCCGCGCCTGTTGGTCGCCGTCGGCGCGGCACAGCTCCACGAGCGCCTGCACCGCCTCGCGGATGTTGTGCGGCGAGCAGGTCATGCCGGGACGCTGGCCGTCGTAGTAGAAGTCGGCCAGGCGGCACCAGGCGGCGGGGAAGCCGGTCGGGTTGTCCAGGGTCGCGAACAGGACGCGGCGCAGGGCGGCGAGCACCGTGCCGTCGACCGAGCGGCCGGTCGCTTCCCGCCCCTTGAGCAGGGCGTCGAGGGCGCGGCCGGCGTTGTGGGTGAGGTCCTCCGCGATGTAGCGGTCGTCGCCGCCGGCGACCGCGGCGGCCGCGTCCAGTTCCGCCAGCGCCGCCGCCCAGCGCTCGACATAGCCCATGGCGCGCTCGATCGGCTCGCGCAGCTCCACGGTGCCGTCCTGCATCGGGGCCGCCTACGCCGCCACGTGCAGGCGGTGCGTGAAGATGCGCCCCTGCCCGTCCTCGACCGCCCAGTGGGTGGCCAGGACCTCGGTCTCCGAGAGGCGCAGCAGCGACGGCTGGCCGAGATTGACTCCGTGGCACCGAGTGCGGACCCTGTGAGTGGAAACAGAGTTGGAGCCACGAGCATGCGGGACAGTTCGGTACTTCGCAGGATTCTCGCTGGCCGCTCGGATGCCAACTTCCGGTTCGATGACGTGCGCAACCAGCTTCTGCGGCTGGGCTTCGTCGAACGGGTTCGCGGAAGTCATCACCTATTCAGAAAACCGGGTGTCCCGGAAAGGATCAACATCCAACGGGACGGCAGCCATGCGAAACCTTACCAAATACGACAGATCCGCCGCACAATCCTGAAACACAAACTGCAGGAGGAAGGCTGATGTACAAGTACGAGGTCATTCTCTACTGGAGCAACGAAGACAACACCTTTGTAGCCGAGGTGCCGGAGTTGCCCGGCTGTATGGCACACGGCGCCACACAGGAAGCTGCGCTCAAGCAGGCTCAGGAAGCCATCGCGCTGTGGATCGATACGGCGCGCGAGTTCGGCGATCCGGTACCCGAACCAAAGGGTGAGCGGCTGATGCTTGCCTGAGGCGTCTTGGATCCTGGCCAGCCGAAGAGAGGACTTCGTCCAGCCGCATACCGGTCGGGGCCGCCTACGCCGCCACGTGCAGGCGGTGCGTGAGGATGCGCCCCTGCCCGTCCTCCACCGCCCAGTGAGTGGCCAGGACCTCGGTCTCCGACAGGCGCAGCAGCGACGGCTGGCCGAACTTGAGATTGACCCCCATGGTCGCGTAAGCCGCGATCTGCATGGCCGGCGCGTTCTCCCACAGGCAGGACTCCGCGATCGTCCGCCAGCGGTCGCCGGCCAGGTCGGCCAGCCGCGCGTACACGCCGATGTCGCTGCCCTCGCGCTGCGAATGGACGGAGAGCACCAGGTCGCCGTCCCAGGAGATCAGGTTCGACGCCTGCGCCTCCACGCCGGTGTCGATCGGCGCGGACCAGGTGGCGCCACCGTCGTGGGAGATCGTGACGTGGTTGGTGAGGTTGGTGCCGCCGACGTGGTCCATGATCCATGACAGGGCGACCACGCGGCCGTCCGGCAGCTCGCACAGCCTTGGCTCGGACGGAGCGTAGCGGCCGGCCGGGTCGACGAAGAAATCGGTCCGGTCGTCCCAGGTCGCACCGTCGTCGTCGCTGCGGAGCAAGGCGCCCACGCACCCGGACGGGTTGCTCCCGTCCCAGCGGGGGAACATCGAGCCCGCGCCCAGGATTGCGCCGCCGGCCACCTGGATGGTGGGTCCGGACAGCTCGATCAATTCCGGGCGGGTGCGAGGGATCACCGCAGGCGGCGACCAGATCCTGCCGTCGTCGTCGGAGAACGACACCAGGTTGTCACCGCCGCGCACGCCGTCGGTCGCGGCGTTGGTCACCGGCTCGTCCCGCCCGCTGCGGTGGAAGTTGTAGCCGGCGGCGATCAGCCGGCCGTCGGCCAGCAGGGTCGCCTTGAGGTAGTCCGAGTAGTGGGCACCGGCGCCGCTCGCCGGCCGCTCGTGGAGCGGCCCCTGCAGCTCCCACGTGCGTCCGCCGTCGGCCGATCGGGACACCATGGTCGTGCCGTCGGTGGCCTCCAGCGCCTCGCCGAGCACGAACAGTGCGAGCAACTCTCCGGACGGCAGCGCCACCAGCCCGGGGAAATAGGCATGCCGGCTGCGCAGGCTCGGCACTGGGTTGTCGTACACGGTGTGATGGTCGGTCGTCCGGATCGTGGGCATGGCGGTTCCTCCTCCGTGGGCGTAATCATGCCTCGTTCCAGCCCGAAGACAAGCGTTGTCGGACACTCCCGAGAGCGCTAACGTTCCGCATGAGCTTTCGCCGCAAGCTCGTGAGCGCGGCGGTGCCGGCCGGAGCGGGCCTGCTCTTGGCATTGGTGGCGCAGGCCCAGCAGGAGCCACCCGGACCCAACTCCTTCACCCGGCCCGAGTTCGTCGAGTCCCCGTGTCCGTGGCCGGACCGGGCGCACGGCGCGCACATCGATTGCGGCTACCTGTCGGTGCTCGAAGACCGCGCCAAGCCCGACGGCAACGTGATCAGGCTTGCCGTGTCCCGGCTGCGCGGCTCGGTCCCCTCTCCGCATCCCGATCCGGTGATCTACCTGGCAGGCGGCCCGGGCGAGAGCGTGGTGCAGAGCACGCACCGGTATGTCCACGACGCACGGTTCATCTGGGAGGAGCGGGACCTCATCCTCCTCGACCAGCGGGGCGTCGGCCGCTCGGAGCCGCGGATGGAGTGCCCGAGTTTCCAAGGCTGGAAAACGGAGATGCGCAAGCTCGATCTGGATCCGGACGAAGCGCTGCGGCAGGACATGGACGCGCTACTGGCCTGCAAGCGCACGCTCTCGGAACAGGGTATCGACGTGAGCGCCTACTCGCCGCAAGCCGTCGCGGCGGACGTGGCGGACCTCGCAGGAGCGATGGGCTACGAGACCTACAACCTCTTCGGCAAGGGGTTCGGCACCAGACTGGCACTCACCGTCATGCACGACTTCCCGGAGGACGTTCGTGCCGCGATTCTGGACGGCGTGTGGCCGCGGCAGGTGACCGCCGCCGAAGCCAAACACGCGAACGCAGCCTCCGCGATCCAGGCGCTCTTTCGCCGCTGCGAAACGGACCCGGAGTGCGCCGAACGCTATCCCCATCTCGAACAGGAGCTCTGGGACGTGGTCGGCCGCTATGAAACACGCCCGACGACCACCTGGAGACTCGACCAAGAAACATCCGAGCTCTTCGAGGTGAAGGTCGACGGCGCCTTCGTTCTCGGGAGAGTGGTTGAGTCGCTTCGCAGCCACTCGTGGATTCCGTATCTGCCGTTTCTGCTGGACCGGATAGCCAGCGGAGACCGGCATGTCGCCGACGCATTCTTCAGCCCGAGTCGATCGCGGCCGATGCTGCCCGATACTCCGGGGGCGTGGGCATCGATGCTCTGCCACGCCGAAGGCCACTTCACGGACCTGTCCGGGATCACCGCGGATCGCGCCGCACACCCCCGGATGGTCGATTCCGATGCGCCGGATCTGGTTCCCGCCCTCTGCGCGGCCTGGCATGGCCCGACCGACGAGCTCGCCGGCAGAGCCCCGGCCATCAGCGCGATCCCCACGCTCCTGCTGTCAGGCGAGTTCGACCCGGACACCCCGGTGAGCTGGGCCGATCTGGCGGCGGAAACACTGACCCGCAGTCACTCGATCACGGTGCCGATGGCCGGTCATGGCGTGGGAATGGATACCCCTTGCGGACGCAGACTGACCGGAGCGTTCCTGAACGCGCCTGGCGCGGATCCCGCGCCGACCTGCTCCCAGGCGCCAGACCCGAAGAGATCCGGGTTCCTAACGATCTTGCTGAAGGAGCCGCGGGGGCCGATTTCGTTCCTGTGGCACCACAGCACCCTGCTCAAGAGTCCGCTGTCGCTGGCTGTGCTGCTGATCCTGGTGCTCCATGTCTCGGCACTGATCCTCTGGCCGGTGGGCGCCGTGATCCGCCGGGTCGGCTCCGCCGCGGAGGTGGCAACGCGGCGGGTCAGTCACCCGCGGCTGACCGCTGGCGCTGTCATCGCGATCAGCTTGGGTTTTTCGCTATCGGTGGGAGCGGCGATCGATATCCTCTTTGCCGTATCGGAGTTGGGGCTGGCGCCTTGGCTGCCGTGGTCGGTGTTTTCCGTGGTCACGGGCGAGCGGGGGTGGCTGATGGACGAAGTCGTCCGTAACTTCGGCTACTACCCTTGGGCGCGGCCGCTGTTCTACATCCCGTACCTTTCCGCCGCCGCCACGGTGTACGTCCTGTACTTGGCGTGGCGATCGTGGCGGAAGAAGTGGTGGACGGTGCTCGGTCGCGTGCACTACAGCATCGTTGCGGTCACGCTCGCCTGGTATCCGTTGCAGATGGTCTACTGGGGTTTCATCCTCTGAGCCCCGGCCCGCCCCGGAGTCAGTCCGCTATCACCGCCGGCGCCAGGTCGCCGATCGACGCGCCCAACTCCTCCCCCCTGCCATTCGTGCGCGCGGGTTTGTCGCGAGCGGGGGCGGACTCGTCGAGCCGGTTCGCGGTCGGCGGCAGCGGCATGTCGTACTGGTAGTCGGGATCGGTCAACTGGCGGCGCCAGATGGCGCGCATCTCCCGCCACGCGCCGAACAGCGACTTGCGCTCGGGCAGGTCGGCGGCGATCACCTTGTTGAGCTTGCGCAGGTTGTAGCACGGCACGCCAGCGTACATGTGGTGTTCCAGGTGCCAGTTCATGTGCGAGTACAGCAGGCTGCTCACCGGGTCGAGCTTGATGCTGCGCGTGCACTTGCGGAAATCCGGCACGTTGGTCCGCAGCCCGCAGTGCATGGGCAGGTGGGTGAGGTAGCGCCACCAGTTGGCGATGAACGGCGCCAGGCTGATCACTACCGGCAGCAGCCAGAGCCCGAAGACGATCGCGACCGCCAGCACCGCGCCGTGGAACGTCAGCACCGCGCGGGCCCAGCGGACGGACCTGCGCCGCTCCTCCGGGTGGCCGGCGTAGATGGCCGCCATCCACTCCAGCTTGTCCTTCCTCGTGTTCGTGCCGGCGTAGCGGGACAGGGGTCTGCCGAGCGCGGTCCGGAGGGTCATACGCAGCAGGGGCACCATCCCGCCGGTGTGCGGCCCACCGGTGAAGTTGACGGTCAGGAGCTGCAGCACGTACAGGACCCGGAACGCGGGCGCGTGCGGCAGCACCTCCTCCCGGTCGCCCATGGGGTGCAGGGTGTAGCGGTGGTGGTAGGTGTGGCTGAGCGCGTAGTCGTAGGGGTTGAACCAGTTGAGCAGGGCGAACACACGCAGGAACAGGCGGCCCAGCCACTTCGTGCGGAACACCGTGCCGTGGGTCAGCTCGTGGTTGGCGGAGCCGTACAGGCCGGCCATGGTGCCGTGCAGGAAGAGCGCCGCTGCGAAGCCGGCCCACACCTGCCGCTCGAACAGCAGCAAGGTCAGCGCCCCGCTGGCCGCCACCAGGCCGAGCGAGCCCAGGACCTGCGCCAGACCCTTGAGGTCGCTGCGCTGCATGAGCGTGCGCAGCACGGCCGGGTCGATTGGGCTGCGGTACCACCTGACGCGGAGCGTCCGGCGCACCTCGTCGAGCGGCGCGTAGGCAGGCGCGGCCGCTGCGCCGTTGGCGGTCGGTGCCGGTGCCGGCATGGCAGTTCATGAGAATCGCCGGAGCCCCGGACCTTGTCAACGGCCGTGGTATCGTCGCGACATGACCGAGCGCCGCCGGTGCGACTGGTGCGCGGGCGACGAGCAGATGCAGGCGTACCACGACACCGAGTGGGGCACGCCGATCCGGGACGACGACCGGGCGCAGTTCGAGTTCCTGATCCTGGAGGGGGCGCAGGCGGGACTGAGCTGGCGCACCATCCTGCACAAGCGGGACGGCTATCGGCGCGCCTACCAGGGGTTCGATCCTGCCCGCGTGGCCCGCTACGGCGACGCCGAGCGCGCGGCGCTGCTCGGCAACCCGGAGATCGTGCGCAACCGGCTGAAGGTGGCGTCATCGATCGACAACGCGCGCGCCTTCCTGGCCGTTCAGGAGCAGTTCGGGAGCTTCTGCGCCTACCTGTGGCGCTTCGTGGACGGCCGGACGGTGGTGGGCGGCTGGCGCGAGCAGGGCGAGCTGCCGGCGGAGACCGAGCTGTCCCGGCAGGTAAGCCGCGACCTCAAGTCGCGCGGCTTCCGCTTCGTCGGTCCCACGATCGTGTACTCCCACCTGCAGGCGGTGGGCGTGGTCAACGACCACGTCACCGGCTGCTTCCGCTTCGCCGAGCTGACCGCCGCGGCCCGGCGCTAACCGCTGACGCTCTACACGTGAAAGATGTACAGGTCGCGCTCTGCCAGCGGCAGGTCGACCCAGCCACCGCCGCGGCGGTGGCTCTCGGCGACGGCCACGCAGGCGTCGACGACGCGGGCGCTCAGGTCGACCGGGCTGCGCGTGGGCCGGCCTGACTCGTACGCATCGACCAGGTCCTCCAGGCACGCCACCACCGGGCTCCGTGCGTCCGGAACCTCGATCGGGACCGGCACCTGGTCCGGGCGGCGCCCGGGGCCGTCTGCCTTGCGCAGCGAAATGCCGGATCCGTTGTTCTCCGAGCGGATCACCCCTTCGCTGCCGAGCACCTCGAACTCCCAGTTGCCGGCCGGCACCGACCACGCTTCCACGCCGCCGGCGAAGCGGAGCTGAAAGGTCGCGTCCGGGTCGCTCGGGATGTGGTCTCCCTCGACCGTCCGGGGCGCGCCGCCCGCTTCGCGCGGCAGCAGCTCGCCGCGGATCGCCTCGAACGGCGGATCGCCGAGCAGGAACGACAGCGTGTCGATGGAGTGCACGTGGCCGTGCATGAGGTTGCTCTTCGCGTACTGGACGGCCGCCTGCGGCGTGCCGATCGCGCCGTCGGCGATCGCCTGCCGCACGGCGTCGTAGCGATTGTCGAAGCGGCGCAGCACACCGGTGTTGAACAGTGTGCCGGCGGCCATGCAGGCGTCGCGCGCGGCGTCTGCCATGCGCGGCGAGCTGGCCATCGCCTTCTCCATGTACAGCATCGGCACCCCGAGCTCCGCCAGCGCGATGCTGAGCTCCGCGTGCGAGTCGCCGCGGAAGCTGGCATCCGGCGCCTCGTTGGCCGGCTTCTGCAGTCCCGACGCGGTAGTGCAGACCGCCACCAGGTCGGGGCGCTGCTCGGCGACCATCTGCCGATAGTCCTCGTACACCGCCTGGACCCCCCAGCGCTCGCGGAACGCCTCCCGCCGCTCGGGCCGCAGGTCGGCGGCGGTCGCCACCTCCAAGCGCTCGCTGGCGCGGCACGAGGCGGCGATCGAATACGGCTCCCTGCTGTGGCCCTCGTCGTCGATGGTGCTGCCCATGCGGCCAAGGCCGATGATGCCGACGCGGTACCGCTTCATGCCGCCCCCGGCACTCATGCCACGCTCCCCTGGGGCAGCTCGAAGTAGCCGAGCTCTTCCATGCGGTTCAGCCAGCGCTGCCGCTTCGGGCTGCCGCCGGGGTTGGCCAGCCACTCCGCAGGGAACATCGGCTGCCCCTCGCGCCCGTACTGGGTCGGGGTCTTCCGCGCCTGCTCGGCACGCTTGCGGGTAGCCGCCTCCTCCACCGCCCCGTGCGGATTGTTGTAGTAGACGCAGGTGGACATGCGGCGGCCGGTGGCGCCGCCGTGGCTGGCGTGCCAGCACCGCATGTCGAAGGCGACCACGTCGCCCGGGTTGGAGGCGCACACGTAGGCCGGCACGCCGGCCACCCCCAGGTCCAGCGACTCGAGCGAGCCGCGGATCTGTTCGTGGAAGACGCGGTTGTGCGACCCGGGAATCACCCGCAGGGCGCCCGTGTCGGCGTCGACCGGGTCCAGGTAGAACGCGAACTTCACCCCGTAGCAGTCCTCCTCGGGATCGGGGCGGTGATCGGGATGCCAGCGCGTGTCGCCCACGTAGCGGTTGGCGTCGGTGCCGATGCCGATCACGTCGTCGCCGTAGAGCTGCTCGGCCACACTGCTGAAACGCTCGTCCTCCAGGAGGCTCGAGTACAGCGGCGTGCGCGGGTGCAGCATCGTGGTCCAGTAACGCTCCTCGCCCGTGAACGGCGCGTGCGCGTAGACGCGGTCGAGCTCCTCCTCGTACTCGGCGCGCAGGGTCTCCACCTCCTGCGGCGTGAACAGGCCGCGCAGGACGACGAACCCGAACGTCCGGTAGTGCTGGAACTGATTGTCGGTGAGCATGGGGCCTCCTCCGTGGCGGTACCCGACGGGTGCGGGGGCAAGTATACTGGACATTTGTTCGAGTTCGCGAATGAAGTTGCCCAACCGTTTCTTCTTCGTCGGCCTGCTCGTGGGGCTCGTGATCGCCGCCAGCGCAACCCTCGCGTTCCCCTCATCCGCCAGCCGGGTCGTCCTCCATGCCTTCAGGGTGAATTTCATGGTCTCCAGTGGCGCCAGCCTGCGTGACATCGCTTCCGCCGCCTTCAGCCCGCACTGGCCAGCACTAGATGACCTCCCTGTCCCACGATTCCCGGAAGGGCCTCCGGTCGGCATCCTGAATCAGCGCCTGCAACGCCTGGATGGCAGCGAGGTTTCTCTGTCGGACTTTCAGCACAAGATCCTCTTCGTCAACTACTGGGCAACGTGGTGCGGGCCATGCGTGGAAGAAATGCCGTCCATCGAGAGTCTCGCAGAGCGATTTCGCGACGCAGACGTGGCCTTCCTCCTGATCTCGGAAGAACCGACCGACACCGTGCGCCAGTTCGTCGAGCAGCACGGAGTGGCGGTTCCGGTCTATACGACGAGCGAATCGGACGGTTCGCTGTCCGTCGGGTCCATACCGGCGACCTTCATTTTCGATGAGAGTCGTCAGGTAGTGTTCCAACGAGTTGGCGCCGCCCAGTGGGACGACGAGTCCTCTATCACGTTTCTCGAAAACCTGCTGACGGACGGAGCTTCACTCGACGATGAATCCGGCAGATAGCTGTGATAGGGTCCCGCCCGTGAACGGCTTGGAACACAAGGATCACGGGACTTCCGCCGCCGGCCGCGTGGTCGATTTCGAGAAGGTCGGCGGCCTCGTGCCCGTGATCGCACAGGACCATGAGACCGGCGAGGTGCTCATGATGGCCCACATGAACCGGGAGGCGTTCGAGGAGACGCTCCGCACCGGCCGCGTGTGTTACTTCTCGCGCAGCCGCAACCGCCTCTGGCGCAAGGGCGAGGAGTCCGGCAACGTGCAGGAAGTGCACGGGATCTACGTCGACTGCGACGCCGACGCGGTGCTGGTCAAGGTCCGCCAGATCGGTGGCGCGGCCTGCCACGAGGGCTACCGGAGCTGCTTCTTCCGCCGGGTGGCGGACGACGATCTGCAGGTCGTCGCGGAGCGCGTGTTCGATCCGGCCGACGTGTACGCCAGCAAGACCTAGCGGCTCCGTGGACCGGACCATCCTCAAGCTCGGCATCCCGGCCGGCAGCCTGCAGGAGGCGACCGCGGGCCTGTTCCGCCAGGCCGGTTACCGGATCACCTTCCGCTCGCGCTCCTACTACCCCGAGATCGACGACCCGGAGATCCAGTGCATCCTGATCCGCGCGCAGGAGATGGCCCGCTACGTGCAGGACGGCGTGATGGACGCCGGCCTGACCGGCCACGACTGGATCGTCGAGAACCGCGCCCAGGTGGTCGAGGTCGCCGAGCTGGTCTACTCGAAGGTGAGCCGCCGGCCGACGCGCTGGGTCCTGGCCGTCCCCGAGGACTCGCCCATCCGCGGCCCCAAGGACCTGCAGGGCAAGCACATCGCGACCGAGGCCGTGAACCTCACCACCGACTACCTGAAGGGCCACGGCGTGGAGGCGCACGTCGAGTTCTCGTGGGGCGCGACCGAGGTCAAGCCCCCGCAGCTCGCCGACGCGATCGTGGAGGTGACCGAGACTGGCAGCTCGCTGCGTGCGAACAACCTCCGCATCGTCGACACCATCCTGACCAGCACCCCGCGCCTGATCGCCAACCGGGACTCCTGGCAGGACCCCTGGAAGCGCAAGAAGATCGAGAACATCACCCTCATGCTGCGCGGCGCCATGGCCGCCGAGGGCAAGGTCGGGCTGATGATGAACGTCCCGCAGAAGAGCCTGGACGCGATCCTGGATGCGTTGCCGGCGCTGCTGAAGCCGACGGTCTCCCCGCTGGCCGACGGCGGCTGGGTCGCCGTCGACACCATCATCGACGAGTCGGTGGTGCGCGACATCATCCCGCGCCTCAAGGAAGCGGGGGCCAGCGGCATCGTCGAGTATCCGCTGAACAAGATCATCGACTGAGGACCGCCTCGCCGCCTGGCGACGCCGACGCGGGCCCCTGGGCAATTGGGGGGGGAACGGCGCGAGCAGGCGCTGATCAGCCAGCCTGGACGCATAACATGGTCCATTGGCACGCCAATTCGCAAGCGGCCAAACCCCTGGGCAGATGGCTGGTGGACAACATGCCACGCGGTGCGAACCTCAATGCTCCGGACCGTCGCGAACCCGGACGGGAGATTCCGTTCAGCGACGGGCAGATCGAGTGAGCGGGATCCTCCTCGATACCAACGTCGTCTCCGACCTGACCAATCCATGGGAGGCTCCTTCCGCCGTGGCCGAGGAAGGAGCCTCCGATCCGGCCGGACCGTCGGCATCTACGGAGGACGCGAGCCAGTGAGCCGACGGAGCGTCCTGTTTACGTCTATCCCTTCCGCGCCTCGGGCTCGACCCCTTCGGCTGTCGAGATGGCCCCCAGCGCCTGCAGGGTCAGCCGCGCCTTCTGCTCCTCCACGGGATGCGGGTGCACCCCGGAGATCGGCGCGTGCGTCCCGGACGCCCCGGAGATGACCGTGGCGTGCTTGGCCGGGAACAGCGACAGCGTCTGCGAGAACGGCTCGATGAACTTCTCGAAGTTCTCGATGATGTACGCTGCCAAGCCGGCCTGGCCTCCCTGGCGCAGGATCTCGATCGTGCGGTTGAGCTGGTCGATCTCGCCCTGCGCGCGGCCGCGCCGCTCGGCCGCTTCCGCCTTCGCCTGCAGCGTCATGCGCTCCTGCTCCGCCTCCGCTGGGATCAGGATCTCCGCCCGGTAGCGCTCCTTGAGCATCGCGATCCGCTGCTGCTCGGCGCCGATCTGTGCCTTGATGCCGGCCACCTTGGCCTGCGCGTCCCGCTCGGCCCGGCGCACGCCGATGGCGCTGCGCTGCGTCTCCTGCGCCACGTTCACGCGCGTCTCCGCCAGCAGGCTCTCCTTGGCGTTCTGGGCATCGCGCACCGCTACCTCCGCGCGCCGCGTCTCGGACTCCTCCTTGGCCGCCGCGTGCGCCTGCGCCTGCGCAGCGCGTGACTGCGATTCGGCGTTCGCGGACTGGATCCGCTTCAACAGGGCGATGTAGAGCTCCGGCTCGCGCACGCCGTCCAGCCGATGGTCGTCCACGTCGGCGATGTTCATCGCCGTGATCTCCAGGCCGATGCCCTCCAGGTCACTCTTGCAGACGCGGATCATGTTCTGCACCAGCCGGTCCTTGTCCTGCATCACCTCCTCGGGCGTCATGGTCGCGATCGAGTCGCGCAGATGCCCCTCGATGATGCCGGTGGCGATGCCGGTGAGCTCGCTCCAGTCGCGGGTCATCAGCAGGATCCGCCGGATCGCGTTGCGCAACCCGTCGCCGGATGAGGCCACCGCAAAGCTCACGGTGGCGACCACGGTGAGCGGCACGATGCCGGCCGCGATGGCCGACTCCACGCGCACGCTGGTGGTGCGGGGCCGCATGTCCATCCGGAAGAAGCGGTGGATGAGCGGGAACACGAACACGCGCCCGCCGCGCAGCCACGAGAACGCCTTGCCCTTGCCGGCGACGATCGCCAGCTCGTCGGCGCCGACGATCTTCATCTTGGTGACAAGCTGGATGATGAGCGTGATGACGACCAGAAGAATGAATACGATGACGAAGACGCTCATGAGCGCTCCTCCAGCGTGTCCGCCGTGGCGCCGTCGGCGCCGGCCTGGGTCATCAGCTCCTTGACGCTGATGCCGAATCCCTCCTCGAACTTGTGCAGGAAGTCGACGAAGGCCTCCGGGCCGCGGTTCAGCAGCCCGTTCATGCCCCGCTCGTCATCCATGATCACGACGTTGTCGATCGCCATCTCCCGCGCGTAGCGTTCGTAGGCGGCAAACAGCCCCGGAAGCTGCTGCTGGACGAACAGCGCGATCCTGCCCACGTCGGCCTCGGCGACCATCGTGGCCTTCTGGTCCAGCAGGTCGTTCTGGGTCGACTCGACGATCTGCACGGCCTGGTTCTGGCCGCTGGCCAGGATCTCCGCGGCCTGCCGCTTCGTGTCCGCCTCCAGCGTCACGTCGGAGACGTTCTTGAGCTTGCGCAGCTCCACCGCGATCTCCTGCACGGAACGCTCGCCTTCGCTCTCGGCGCGCTCGACCGCGCTGTCGGCCTCCAGGCGAGACTGCTCCACCTCCGCCTCCGCGGTGCGCCGGAGCACCTCCAGCTCCTGCTGGGCGGCGATGATCTTCTCGTTGGCGGTGTTCTCGGCCACGGTCTCTCGTCGCTTCGCGTCCGACTCCGCGCGCTCGGCCTGCGCCTTCAGGCGGGCCTCCTCGATCTCCACCTCCTGGCGCTTGCGGGACAGCGTCTTGTTGGCCAGGTTGGCGATGTAGTTGGAGGTGTCCCAGATCTTCTGCAGCGACACCGACACCACGCGCATGCCGAAGGTGGCCAGGTCCTGGTTGCTGTCGCGCAGCAGCTCCGCCCGGAACTGGGCGCGCTCGCCCTCCGTGTCCGCGCTGTCGGCGTCGGCTCCGGCGCGGGCACCGCCCTCGCCGACCCGGTCCTCCTCGTCGACGCTCTCCAGCATGCCGATCGCCTGCAGCGGGGTGGTCTTGTTGAGCGCGCCGCGGAAGTTGCCCACCATGGTCTGTTGGATCTGCTCCTGGATCTCGCCGCGCGACTTGCCCATCAGCCGCTCGACGGCCGAGTACAGGAGCCCGTCGTCCTCATGGTCGACGCAGACGCAGGCGGTCGCGTCGGCGCCGACGGTGATGCCGTTCGCGGCGTTCACCCCCTCCACGCGCACGTCGATCGGGATCGTCGACAGCTCCAGCCCCTGCGCGCTCTGAAAGAACGGGATCACGAACGTCCACCCACCGCGCTGCAGCCGGAAGCCGTAGCTCTTGCCACCGACCTGCGTCTTGGTGCCGGTCACCACCAGCACCTGGTTGGGGGGACAGACCTTGATGAGGGACCGCAGCCCCCCGACGATCACGAAGAACACGGCCACCGCGGCGATCGCGCCGCCTACAAACCCTTCCATGGCTCCTCCAGCCTTATCTACGGTGCGATCGGCGCCAGCGCTTCGATCCCGTCGTCACGGAAGCTCTCGCTGAGCATCCAGTGCACGCACGTACACGCACCGGTCGGTGACCTGCGCCACCTGCACGCGCGCATCGACGGCGAAGCGCTCCTCGGAATTCTCGGCCAGCGCGTAGCGCTCCGCCACCGACTGGCCCAGGCTGATGCGTACCTTGCCCATGCCGCCGTCTGCGATCGGGGCGATCACGGTAGCCTGCTCGAACAGCAGTTCCTCTTCCTTGATGCTGGAATCGAGGTCGGTGCGCTGCAGCCGGAAGAACAGGCGGGCCAGCACGGCGACCGCGCTGCCACCCGCCAGCGCCCAGATCAGGCTGCCGACCGGCCCTGAGCCGAACGCGGTCGACGCCAGTCCGAACGGCCCGAAGCCCAGGCAGAAGTAGATGGCCGTGCGCACGTAACGCAGGAACGACAAGACCGGGGCGCCGCCCGAAACCTCGCCTCCCCCCTCCTCGCCGGCCCCATCCTCCCCGGCGGAACCGTCGTCGCCCGCGGCGCCGTCGGCCTGGCCGCCGGAGCCGATCAGGCCCAGCAGATCGATCAGCGTCACACCGACGCCGAAGATCGCGGTGAACCAGAACAGACCCTGCAACATCGTCCCAGCCTCGACGGCTGCATCAAGTATACGTCGTGCGGCCTGGCCGTGATAGCATCATCATGGTGGGTACTCTCCGTGGGAGGCTGAGAATGGGCACCTTGAGCGCCGGAAATACGGGTTCGATACCGGAACGGATCGGCGACGTGGCGATCCGCCTGTTCGGGCCGTCTCACGGCGTGGACCTCGTACTGCCCGGCCGTGCCCCCAACCAACCCATCCGATGGTCGCTATCGCCGGTAGCCGGTGCGGAACCGACAGTGCGTGAGCCTGGGAAGTAGCATGCCATGACGCCGAGCGACGGATCGACCCGGACGGTAGCCGCGAGTCGGCAGAGGCCCTACCGGGTCATCGACAGCGACGTCCACCACAGCCTGCCGGACTGGGAGACGCTGCAGCCCTACCTGCAGGAGCCGTGGCGCTCCAAGATCCTGGAGGCCAACTCGATCGTGGGCGGCCTGGGGCTGGGCGCGGGACGCAACCGCCTCGACAGCGTGACCCCGGACGGCGGCACGCCGGCATCCGACCCGGATTTCACCATCCGGCAGCTCATCGTCGAGAACCACATCGATCTCGCCATCCTGACCGGCAACATCTACGGCTGGAACGTCCATCCCAACCCCGACTACGCCAACGCCGTGATGTCCGCCTTCAACGACTGGACCGTCGAGCACTGGCTCACCCCGCACCCGCAGTTCCGGGGCTCCATCGCTGTGAACTCCAACGACCCGGCGGCCGCCGCGGCCGAGATCGACCGCCTCGGCGAGCGCGACGACATGGTGATGGCGATCATCGGCGGCACCTCCACCGCGCCGTACGGGCAGAAGTTCTTCCACCCGATCTACGAGGCGGCGGTCCGTCACGACCTGCCGATCGGCATCCACGTCGCCGCGGCCGGCACCGGGCTGGCGCCCGCCGTGAGCCCGGTGGGCACGCCGCGCACCTTCTTCGAGTACCACTCGGGCCTGCCGCGCATCTACATCACGCAGCTCATCAGCCTCATCGCGGAGGGGGTATTCGAGAAGTTCCCGCGCCTGCGGTGGCTGTTCATCGAGGGCGGCGTGGCCTGGCTGCCGCACGTGACGTGGCGCCTGGACAAGGAGTGGCGGGCGCTGCGCCGCGAGGTTCCGTGGGTCAAGCGTCCGCCCAGCGAGGTGATCCGCGAGCACTGCTACTTCACGACGCAGCCACTGGAGGAGCCGCCCCAGCCGGAGCTGCTCGTGCAGATCCTGGAGATGATCGACGGCCGCAACTGCCTGCTCTACTCCAGCGACTACCCGCACTGGGACTACGACGCCGTGCACGTGCTGAACGCCCTGCCGGCCGACTACCAGCCCAACATCTTCCAGCGCAACGCCGAGCGGCTGTTCGGGCTCTGATGGTCGGGCTGTGATGGTCGGGCTCTGATGGCGCGCCACGTGGTCGGCACGGCGGACGCCATCCCGCCCGGCGGGCGGCTCGTGGTGACGGTCGCAGGACGCAGCATCGGCATCTTCAACGTCGAGGGGCGCTTTCATGCGCTGCGCAACTCCTGCCTGCACAACCAGGCGCCGGTGTGCCTGGGCGGGGTCGGCGCCACCTACCTGCCGTCCGAGCCGGGCCAGTACCGCAGGGGCCTGAACGGCCGCGTGCTGCGCTGCCCGTGGCACGGCTGGGAGTACGACATCACGACCGGCCGCAACCTGATCGATCCCGGCCGCAAGCTGACGACCTATCCCGTCACCGTCGAGGACGGCGACCTGGTCGTCCACATCGGCGGCCGGCCCTCGGACACGCGTCCGACACCGGCCGCCGTACGATGACTCGAGCCTGCCCGTGCTAGGCTATATCACCAGACGATTCCTTATCTTCATCCCGACACTGGTCCTGCTCAGCATGCTGCTGTTCCTGGGACTGGAGGCGGGACCGGGCGACGCCGCCAGCTTCCTGATCAATCCGGAATTCCCCTCGGATCAGGTAGAACGTATCCGGGAGGAGCTCGGCCTCAACAGGCCTCTCCCGATCAGATACGTGAGTTGGGTCAGGGAGCTGCTGGCAGGGAACCTGGGCTACAGCATGCTCGACGGCAAGCCGGTCAGGGACCTGCTCGCCGCCCGGGTGCCGCGCACGCTGTCGCTCATGGCTTTCTCGATCGTGCTGGCGGTCACGTTCGGGGTCGTGCTGGGGGTGGTCAGCTCGCTCTATCAATACTCCGTCATCGACAATGCCCTCACCTTCGTGGGTCTGCTGGGAATCTCCACGCCGGCGTTCTTCACCGGCATGCTGGGTATCCTGCTGTTGTCTCTGCGGTTGAAGCTGCTGCCCATCGGCGGCGTGGGCACCGAGCCCGGAATCCTGGTCGCCATACAGCACGCCCTGCTGCCGGCGGGCGTGCTTGCGTTTCGATCAGGGTCCGAGTTTCTCCGCTACACCCGCGGCGCGATGCTCGACGCGCTGAACCGCGACTACATGGCGCTGGCCAAGAGCAAGGGTCTCACGGTCCGCCGCGTCACCGTCGTCCACGGCCTGCGCACGGCGCTGATACCGGTGGCTACCATCATCATTCTGAGACTGCCCGTGCTGGTCGGCGGATCGGTCATCGTCGAGCAGGTGTTCTTCTGGCCGGGGATGGGCACCATGCTGATCAACGCCGCGCGCGCCCAGGATTTCCCGGTCGTGGTGACCGTGGCGCTCCTGATCGGCACGGTGCTGCTGTTCTCCAGCCTGCTGGCCGACGTGCTGCTGGCGATCATCGATCCGCGCGTTCGGCTGCGATGATGGCCGGTCCCCGGCGCCGGAACGTGACGGCGGCTGCCGCTTCCGGCATGCCACGTCGTTCGCTCCTCGACCGAATCCGAGAGAGCAAGTACGCACAGAGCCTCAACTGGATTACGGCGACCAGCATCATGGTCTTCCTGCTGATCGTCTGCGCCTCCCTGCTGGGGCCCGCCCTGCTGCCGCATCGACCCGAGACGGTGAATCTGAGCGAGCGCCTCGATGCCCCTTCGGCATCGCACGTGCTGGGAACCGACAACCTGGGACGCGACGTGTTGGCACGGCTGCTGCTGGGGACCCGTATCTCACTGTTCGTGGCGATCAGCGGCGCGGCGCTGGCCGGCGTGGCCGGCCTCCTGCTGGGCACGGTATCAGGCTACTACGGCGGTGCGTTCGATCAGATCTGTTTGCGCGTGTCGGAGATATTCATGGCGTTCCCGGCCCACGTCATCCTGCTGGTCATGGTGGCGGTCGTCGGCCCCAGCCTGGAGAACATCATCATCATCTTCGCGATCACCAAGTGGGCGACGCTGTATCGCCTGGTCCGGGCACAGTTCTACTCGCTCCGCGAGGAGGAGTTCGTAGAGGCGCTGCGCGCCCTCGACGTCGGCAATGCCTCGATCATCTTCAAGCACATGCTGCCGAACATGCTGGGGCCGATCACGGTCTGGTTCACCCTCGAAGTGGCCACGGGAATCATCGAGGAGGCGGGGTTGAGCTTCATCGGCCTGGGGATCCAGGCGCCGACGCCGTCACTCGGCAACCTGCTGAGCTCCGCTCAGGACATCCGCATCCTGCGCAGCTACGTCTGGCTGTGGATGGCGCCGGGCATCACGATCGCGGCGGCGACGCTGTGCGTGAACTTCATCGGCGACTGGCTGCGTGACGTGACCGACCCCCGCACCGCGGAGTGAGGCGGCATCAGGTGGCGGCCACTCCGGACCGGAATGCGGACCAGCCCTCCGAGCTGCTGTCGGTTCGCGATCTCAAGACCCATCTGCACACCCGGCGCGGCACGGTCAAGGCGGTGGACGGCGTTTCCTTCTCGGTCCGCAGCGGCCGCTCGCTCGGAATCGTCGGCGAAACCGGCTCGGGCAAGAGCATGACCGCGTACTCCATCATGCGGCTGCTGCCGGCCCGGACGGCACGTATCGTCAGCGGAGCCATCCACTACGCGACGGCCGACGGCGAGGTCGTCGACATCGCAGGCTTGGAGCCGTTCGGCGTCCGGATGCGCCGCCTGCGAGGACGGGAGATCGCCCTGATCTTTCAGGATTCGTTGAGCGCCCTGAATCCCGTCCACACCATCGGCTTTCAGATCGCCGAGAACCTCCGCAACAACACCTCGTTGACGCGCTCGGAAGTGAAGGACCGGGCGGCCGAGCTCCTGGCGGAGGTGGGGATGAGCGCGCCGCAGCGGCGGATCAGGCAGTTTCCCCACGAGCTCTCGGGGGGCATGCGGCAACGCGCGCTCATCGCGATCGCGCTCGCGGCGCAGCCGCGGCTGCTCATCGCCGATGAGCCGACCACGGCGCTGGACGTCACCGTGGAAGCGCAGATCCTGCAGTTGATCACCGGGTTGCAGAAGCGACACGGGATGGGCCTGATCCTGATCACGCACGACATGGGCGTCATCGCGCAGACCGTCGATGCGGTGGCCGTGATGTACCTGGGCGACATCATCGAGTACGGCGGCGTGTCGACGATCTTCGAACGTCCGCAGCATCCCTATACCGTCAAGCTGCTGGAGTCGATCATCGAGCTGGGCTCGCGCGGAAAGGAGCTGCAGCCGATCGAGGGCAGCATACCGGACCCGACCACGCTGAATCCGGGATGCAAGTTCTACTCCCGCTGTCCGCTCAGGAAGCAGAAAGCCGAACGGAATGCGCCGCCGCTCATCGAGCTGGAGCCGGATCACTTCGTCAAGTGCTATCGCTTCGACGGATCGGACTATTGACCAGGAACTCCGGGATGAAGCGCGATATCCTGTTCAGGGTCGAGGGGCTGCGCACCTACTTTCCCATCAGGAAAGGCATCTTCCGCAGGGTGGCGGGGCATGTGCGGGCGGTCGATGGCGTCGACCTGACCGTGGCGCGCGGCGAGACCCTGGGGCTGGTCGGCGAGAGCGGGTGCGGCAAGACCACGCTTGGCCGCAGCCTGCTGCGCCTCGTCGAAACGACGTCGGGCCGGATCCGCTACCGACTCGATGGGCGCATGCGCGGCATCGATGAGCTGAGCCGCGCACAGATGCACCGGTTCCGCAGCCAGGCGCAGATCGTGTTCCAGAATCCGTACAGCTCCCTCAACCCCACCAAGACCGTATTGCAGACGCTGGACGAGCCGCTCAGGGTATTCGGGATGAAGGTCAGACACCGGCGGCAGGAACGCATCGCCGAGCTTCTGCAGGCGGTCAATCTCCGACCCGAGTACATGACCCGCTACCCCCATCAGTTCAGCGGCGGACAGCGTCAGCGCATCGCACTGGCCCGGAGCCTGACCGTCGATCCTGTCTTTCTGCTCTGCGACGAACCGGTCTCGGCGCTGGACGTGTCGGTGCAGACCCAGGTTCTCAACCTGCTCAGGGAGATCCAGCGGGAACGCGGCCTGACGATGGTCTTCATCGCCCACGACCTCAAGGTGGTGGAGTACATGAGCGATGTGGTTGCCGTGATGTACCTCGGCAAGATCGTGGAGCGGTTTCCCGCCGACGCGTTGAGCCGGACCGTGCACCCCTATACGCGCGCCTTGATTGCGGCCATTCCGGTCGCGGATCCCGCGCGGCGCGGAGCGAAGACCATCCTCACCGGCGAGGTGCCGGATCCCGCCAATCCGCCGCGGGGGTGTCGATTCCATCCGCGCTGTCCTCTCAGGCAGGCGATCCGGAGCGGCCGATTGCAAGCCGACGCGCAGCTCTGTGTGGATGAAGAGCCGCAGTGGCGCGAGGTGGCCCCCGGCCACCTCGCGGCGTGTCACCATTACGAGCACGGACGTTGAAGACGGTCGCGTGACTCGCTTGCCAGGACGGCAGCCGTACCGATACAAAGGCGCAACGCTGGTTGGAGGGTGCCATGAGCCAGACGCTCGCGACTCCGGACTTCGACTTCTACCCGGTCACGCGAACCCTCGGCGGCGCGCGCGTCACGGGCGGCGACGTGGAGGTCCGCTGGGACGACGGCAGCACCAGCGTCCTGCCCGGCGTGTGGCTGCGGGAGTTCAGCCCGGACCTGGGCACCATCCATCCGGTGACCCGCGAGCAGGTGATCATGCTGGTCGACCTGCCGGAGGACCTGCGCGCCGCCGATGCCGGGGTGCTGCCCGATGGCCGCCTGAGCGTGACCTGGCAGCCGGAAGGGCTGGTCAGCCTCTACGATCCCGGCTGGCTGTGGGCGCACCGCCCCGATACCGCCAGGGCCGACGCGCTGCCGCACCGGCGCATGTGGGGAGCACGGCGAAGCGCCCCACCGCGAGCTCACCGTCGTGGATGGTGGGGCGCTCCGCGCCGGTGACGACGCGGCGTTGAGGGCCTGGCTGACGGCCATCCACGTCGACGGCATCGGACTGATCGAGAATCTCCCACAGGACCCTGACGTCGTACCGGACATCCCGGCCCGCATCGGCTGCCTGCGCAACTCGAATTTCGGCGCCATCTGGGAGGTGGAGAGCCGTCCGGACGCCGACAGCAACGCCTTCACGGATGTCGCCCTGCCGGCGCACAACGACCTGTGCACCCGCGAGCACATGCCCGGCCTGCAGTTCCTGTTCTGCATGCACAACTCCTGCGAGGGCGGCGACAGCATCTTCGTGGACGCCTACGCCGTGGCCGAGCAACTCAAGGCCGAGTCCGCGGAGTCCTACGACGTGCTGGCCACCGTCGCCGTGCCGTTCGGCACCCGCAACCAGGACTCCGATCACCGCTTTCACGCACCGGTGCTGGAGCTCGACGCCGCGGGCGAGCTCACCACGGTCCGCTACACGTGGTGGCTGCGCAACCCCATGGCCGGCGACACCGCGACGATCAAGGCGTTCTACGCCGCCTTCCGGCGCTTCCAGAGCCTGGCGAACGACCCCGGCAACCAGCGCCGGCTGCGCCTGCGCCCCGGCGACCTGGCCGCCTTCGACAACCGGCGCATGCTGCACGGCCGCACCGCCTTCGACACCGGCTCCGGCCGCCGCTGGCTGCGCGGCTGCTACGGCGAGCGGGAGGAGCTGGAGTCGCGCCTGCGGATGCTGGCGCGGGACGAGCGGCAGCGGCTGGTCGAGCGCGCCGCCTCCTGACACGATCGCGGCCAGGGAGAGTACCGATGCCGCTCGCCATGTCTCGGGAAGTCTTCATCACGGCCGCGGTCACCGGCGCCGGCGCCACCCAGGAGCGCAGCCCGCACGTCCCGCGCAGCCCCCGGCAGATCGCCGCCAGCGCCATCGACGCCGCCCGCGCCGGCGCGGCGATCGTCCACTGCCACGTGCGCGACCCCGACACCGGCGCCCCCAGCCGCAAGGGCGAGTACTACCGCGAGGTCACCGACCGCATCCGCGCCGCCGACGTCGACGTGGTGCTCAACCTGACCACCGGCATGGGCGGCGACCTGGTCCTCGGCTCCCCCGCCCGGCCGCTGCCGCCGCGCGAAGGGACCGACATGGCCGGCGCCGCCGAGCGCCTGGCGCACGTCCGGGAGTGCCTGCCGGAGATCGGCACCCTGGACTGCGGCACCATGAACTTCGCCGAGGCCGGCTACGTGATGACCAACACGCCGGCGATGCTGCGCGCGATGGCCGCCGCGATGACGGAGCTCGGCGTGCGGGTGGAGATCGAGGCCTTCGACACCGGCCACCTGTGGTTCGCCAAGGCTTTGGTCGACGAGAGCATCGTGCCGCACCCGGTGCTGGTGCAGCTCTGCATGGGCATCCCCTGGGGGGCGCCGGACGACCTGTCCACCTTCCTGGCGATGGTGGCCAACGTGCCGGACGACTGGATGTTCTCGGCGTTCGCCCTGGGACCCAACCAGATGCCCTACGTCGCGGCGGCGGTGCTGGCCGGCGGCCACGTGCGCGTCGGCCTGGAGGACAACCTCTTTCTCAGGCGAGGGGTGCTGGCGACCAACGCCCAGCTCGTGGAGCAGGCCGCGACGATCATCGAAGCGCTGGGCGCGACCGTGGTCGGGCCGGAACGCGTGCGCGAGCGGCTGAAGCTGACGAAACGAGCCCCGCGATGAGGGCCGCCATCGTCGGCGGCGGCGTGATCGGCGCCGGCTGGGCGGCGCGCTTCCTGCTCAACGGCTGGGACGTGGCGGTGTTCGATCCCGGCCAAGAGGCAAGGCGCCGGCTGAGCGCGGTGCTGGACAACGCCCGGCGCAGCCTGCCCGCCCTGTACGACCGCGCCCTGCCGACGGAGGGCGCGCTGACCTTCTGCGACTCGATCGCCGCCGCGGCCGCCGGCGCCGGCTGGATCCAGGAGAGCGTGCCCGAACGGCTGGAGCTCAAGCGGCAGGTGCTGGCCGAGATCGAGCGGCATGCGCCGGAGCACGCCGTGATCGCCTCCTCGACGTCCGGATTCAAGCCGTCCGACCTGCAGCGCGGCTCGCGGCGGCCACGCGGGATCCTGGTCTGCCACCCGTTCAATCCGGTGTACCTGCTGCCGCTGGTCGAGGTCGTCCCCTCCCCCGACACCGACCCGTCGATCCGTGATCGGGCCGTCGAGCTGCTGCGAGCGGTCGGCATGCATCCGCTCCCGATCCGCGCGGAGATCGACGGGCACGTCGCCGACCGGCTGCTGGAGGCGGCGTGGCGCGAGTCGCTGTGGCTGGTGCGGGACGGCGTCGCCACCACGGCCGAGGTCGACGACGCGATCCGCTACGGCTTCGGCCTGCGCTGGGCGCAGATGGGCCTGTTCGAGACCTACCGGATCGCCGGCGGCGACGCGGGCATGAAGCACTTCATCGCCCAGTTCGGCCCCGCCCTTCAGTGGAACTGGAGCCGGTTGACCGACGTGCCGGAGCTCACCGGCGAGCTGGTCGACCGGATCGCCGAGCAGTCGGACCGCCAGTCGGGGGCGCGCCACGTGCGCGAGCTGGAGCGCCTCCGCGACGACAACCTGGTCGCCATCCTGCGCGCCCTGAAGCGGAACGATCACGGCGCCGGCGGAACCGTCGCCGCCCACGAACGCGTGCTGCCGCACCCGGAATCAGCCGAGGGCGTTCTGCCGGTGACGGTGTCGCGCCAGGTCCCCGCGAGCTGGACCGACTACAACGGCCACGTGAACGAAGCGCACTACCTGGAGGTCTTCGCGCAGGCGAGCGACCGCACCATGGAGCTGATCGGCGCCGATGCCGGCTACGTCGCCGCCGGCAGGAGCTACTTCACCGTGGAGACCCACCTGCGCCACCTGGGCGAGGTGCGCTCCGGCGCCCCGATCCGCGTGACCACTCAGCTCCTGGGCGGCGACGGCAGGAAGCTGCACCTCTTCCACCGCCTGCAAGACGGCCCCGACCGGCTCGCTGCCACCGGCGAGCACCTGTTGCTGCACGTCGACCTGCACACCCGCAGGAGCTGCCCGCCGGAAGCCCCGGTCGCAGCCCGGCTTGCGGCCCTGCGGTCGCGCCACGCCGGGCTGCCCCGACCCGAGGGAGCGGGCCGTCATGTCGGAGCACAGCGATGACATTCCGCTTGACTCCGCCGGTCGGGAAGGAAATGATCTCCGGTTACCCTGCACTTGGAGGTGCGAACATGGTTCCCAGAATCGTGACGAAGACGCTCGTCGCGCTGCTCGCGGTGGCGCTGAGCGCGACCGCGTTCGGAGAAGGCCAGACGGACTCGGCCACCGAAGCTCCAGAGACGGTCCTCAACCTAGTGTCGCACGGTCAGGAACGCGGTCTGACCGGCTGGGCACGGGGCGGCAACTTCGGCATGGCCGTCACCAACAGCCTCGAGGAGTCGCTGCCGTTCGACACGCTCCTGCTGTTCGATCCGACCTACAGCGAGCTGCGACCGCACATCGCCGAACGGTGGGAGGCATCCGACGACAACCTCGTGTACACGTTCCACCTGCGCCAGGACGTGTTCTTTCACGATGGCGAGCAGATGCACGCCGACGACCTGGTGACCAGCGTGCACCTCGGACTCGGCACCGGCAAGGCGGCCGGCCGGACCGTGGCACAGCTCGCAAAGCTCGAAGGCGCCGTGGACTATCGCGAAGGGGCCGCCGACAGCATCACCGGCATCGAGATCGTCGACGACTTCACCGTTCGGTTCACCCTCACCGAGCCCTCCTATACGTTCCTCACCGCCATCGCCGCACAGCCGATCATGCCGGAGCATCTGCTCAGCGAAGATCTGCGCGAGAACCGCACGCTGATCTTCCAGAGCGAGTATTGGCAGCATCCCATCGCCACCGGCCCGTTCAAGTTCTCACGGAGCGTTCCCGGCGACTTCGCCGAGCTGCTGGCCTACGACGACTACTTTCTTGGCCGGCCCCGGATCGACAAGGTGATCATCTGGGAACGGGACCCGATCATCGCTGCCGAAGACGGCAAGCTGGACTTCATGTGGGGGCGGGATCCTGCGCAGATCGACCAGCTCCTGCAGACGCCCGGCATGACCGGCTACGCCCTGCAGAACGGCGTCTACAAGCGCGAGCTGTGGTCGAACATGGAAGACGAAACGATGGGGGACCTGCGGCTCCGTCAGGCGATCGCCTACGCGATCGATCGTGACGCGATCGCGGCGGAATTCTTCGACGGATATGCAAACGTGTGGCATACGGTGGTGCCGCCCACCTTCTGGTCGAACCGGGATCTGCCTCAGGTACCGTACGACCCCGACCGGTCCCGACAGCTTCTCGGCGACGCCGGCTGGGACCCCGACACCGAGCTGACCCTCATCTACTACTACACCGACCCGCAAACCTCGGACTTCATGGCACTCATCCAGAGCTATCTGGCCGAGGTCGGCGTCAAGGTGAGTCCGCGGCTGGTGGAGCGCGACGTCGGCACGGTGTTGCACGACAAGACGCAGCCGTGGCAGTTGGCCTACGGCGCGCGCAACTCGATCGACACCGGCGTACTGCATCAGTACGCGACCGGGGCGGGCAACAGCCCGACGGACTACTCGAATCCGACGATCGACCGCATGCTGGCGGAGATGGAGGCGTCCCTGGACACCGCTGTGCGCAAGCGGCTCGCGGACGAGATTCAGGCGATCATCATGGACGACATGCCGACGATTCCGCTGTATGCGACCAAGGAATACATCCTCCACAGCGAGCGCTTGAAGAAGCCGGTGACGTGGTTGTATCGCTACAGCCATCCGTTCGACCTCCGCTTCCACGAGTGGACGATCGAGCCTTAGAGCCGACCGAACACTGACCATCCTGCCGAACGGACTCCCGGAGGCCCTTCTCCGGGAGTCCGCCCCAACTACGGGCCTGGCTCCTCCGGTGGGCAGCGAAACGATCTTCGTTTAGCATTCACGCAGAGGTGCGAAACTGTTTTCCAGCGTCTTGGCCGCCGCCCCTGACGACCGAACGGTCACACGGAAGTCGGCCCGTGGCTGAGGTTCAGCGGGAACTGGCCCAGCTCTCCACGGGCGGATACTGCGTCGTGCGGGGCGTCATTCCGCCCGATCGCATCGCGGAGCTGCGCGAGCAGGTCGTCCAGGGCCGGCAGGCCGCTCAGCGCGAGTACACGGCGGTCGGCGGCAACCTGACGTTCCAGCAGACGGCGGACGGCGGTCCGGGAAAGAACGTCGCGGCGTACGTACCGGAGTTTGCCGCCCATCTGGCGGACGAGCGGATCCTGGCCATCGCGCGCGCCGCGCTCCACCCCCGGGTCCGTATCGCTCAGATCGAGTTCAAGTTCCGCCCCGCCGCCGACGACAACGCGGCGTATCGTTCGTGGCACTCCGACTGGCCCCACGATCTCAAGGACAACGAGCGGGGCGGCTCCATCCGGCAGCCGTTCCCGGACCTCACCATGGCGCTGACGACGGTGTGGATGCTGTCGCCGTACGGCCCCGATTCGGGCGGGACGTGGGTCGTGCCCGCCACCCATCGCAATCCGAAGAACCCGCGCGGCCCGTCCGACGGGATCGACGAGTTCGGCCCCCTTCCGGGAGAAGTCCAAATGGCCGGCGATGCCGGCGACGTGGTCGTCATTGATTCGCGGATCTGGCATTCGAATGCGCACAACCCATCGCGCGAGGAACGCGTCGCCATGGTCGTGCGCTACGCTCCGTGGTGGCTGAGCGCCGAGTACGGTGGCCGCAACCGCTCGATCGTCCCGCGCGATGCCTACGTAGCCTTTCCCCCGGCCGTCCGCACCCTGTTTCAGCACCGCGCCGAGGGCACGACCGATCGCCGCGTGACCGTCCTCGATCAGCTCAGCTAGCGCTCCTTCACCCAGGGCTGCGGCGTGGTGTATCCCAGGTCGGCATAGGGGTCCTCGCCGCGTACCTGCACGACGCCGCGAAAGTTCCTCTCGCCGCCCCAGGTCAGCCACGTCGACGCGCTGCAGTAGTGGAAGGTGAGGGCGGGGCGGTACCGGTCGCTCCGGTTCTTGCGCGAGCTGTGCAGCAGGTAGCCGCTGAAGAACAGGACGCTGCCGGCGGCCATCTCGATCGGGATGGCCCCGGTCTCGTCGAAGCCACGCGCGACCGGATTGCTGTCGACGTCCGGCAGGTCGTGGGCGTAGCGCTCGTAGATGACCCCCGACTTGTGGCTGTCCGGCACGATCCACAGGCATCCATCCGCCACCGTCGCGTCCGCCAGCGCGATCCACACGCCGGTCAGCGAGCGGTCGCGCGTCGGGATGGGGTGCTCGTCCTGGTGCCACGGGCTGCCGGCGCCGCCGGGAGGCTTTACCACGAACATGCTCTGCATGCACTTGTAGGCGCCATCCCAGAACGGCACGCAGGCGCCGACGACGTGGTCCAGGACGCGGCAGATGCCGGCATGGGTCATGGCGTCGCGGACGACCGCGCTGTAGACGTGCGGCTGCCCGAGGTACATGTGGCGGCCCATGAGCCGTTCGTCGTCCTCGGGCCAGTCGACGGGCTCGATTGGGTCGCGCCAGATCACCCCCTCTATTGGCGAGTGCGAATAGTCGCCCCGATTGATCCTCCGCAGCTCACGGGTGATCTCGGCGCGGTCGACCTCGTCCACCAAGTCACGGACCAGCACGTACCCGCTCTCGACGTAGGATCGCCGCAGTTCGTCGCCCGAGGCTCGCGTCGGATCGAACCGCGCGATCGTCATCGACTCGCCGCCTCCGGCAGCCACACGGCCATGCTCCCGGCGCCGCGATGCCCCCAGGCGAAGTAGGGCACTGCGGTCGCCGTTCGTCAGGACCGTGACGCCGCCGAGCAGGCCAGGCCGCGGCTCGGGTTGCCACTTCGCGGGCGCGGTCAGCGTCCGCTGCCGCACGTCGCCGCCGTTGTCGGCCTGTTCGAGGCAGTAGACCAGCGGACCGCGCTCGATCGCGACCTTGCCGCGGTCGGCCTGCACTCGATCGTCGGCCTCGACGAATCTGACCGGCATCGGCAGATCGAGCGTCACCACGTCACCGGAGCGCCACTCCCGGGCGATCTCCAGGTAGCCTGCATCGGTGACCGGCGGAGTGACCGCATCGCGGTTGACCGCGACCTCGAGACGATCGGCGTTGGCGTCCCGGTACCGGTAGAGGCCCGAGGGCACCGGCCGCCCCCGTGCCCATCCCGGCAGCCTGAGCCGGACGGTCGCCCGAACCGGGACCTCCGCCTGGACCGTGAGCGAAATGCTGCCGTTCCAGGGGTACTCCGTGGCGAGGTTGAGCTGCAGCTCCGCCCCGGCAACCGCGACGGTCGCTTCGGAAGGGATGTAGAGATTCACGTATACGCAGTCTTCGCTCGTGGCGAAGATGTAGGAGCCCACGGTGCTGGTGAAGCGTGCCACGTTGGTGGGGCAGCACGAGCACTCGAACCACGGCTGGCGTTCTGCCGAGCCGATGTTGAAGCCGGTCACGCCGTCGGCTTCGAGCGGATTCGCGTAGAAGAACTCGGCGCCGCCGAGCGCGACCCCCGCGAGCAGTCCGTTGTAGAGCGTTCGCTCCAGCACGTCGTAATGATCGGCGCTGCCGGTCAGGAGGAAGAGCCGGCGCGCCCACAGGACCAGCGCGATGGAAGCGCAGGTTTCCGCGTAGGCGCTGTCGTTGGGAAGCTCGTAGGGTTCTCCGAAGCCCTCGATCTCCGGGCGCGCTCCGATGCCGCCGGTGAGGTAGAGCTTTCGTCCCACGATGTCGTGCCACAGGCGCAGCACCGCCGCGGCGTACGCGTCAGAGTCAGCGTCCGACCCGCCGTTCGCGCCGAGCGCGGTTTCGGTCATGGCGATGTACAGGTACCCTGCGCGGACCGCGTGGCCCACCGCCTCGGTCTGCTCCAGCACCGGGAGGTGGTCCTGTGCGTATGCAGCGTTGTCCGTGGGGCCGCTGCCGTCGGGGCCACCGGCGTCGGCGCTCCCGGCCCTGCCCCTGGCGTCGAGGAAGAAGCGGGCAAGCTCGGCGTAGCGGCTCCGCCCCGTCTTCCGCGCCAGCCGCATCAAGCCGATCTCGATCTCCTCGTGGCCGGGCACGCCCACCAGCGCGTCCGGACCGAAGGTATCGGCCACGAAGTCGGCGCTCTTCGTCGCCACCGCCAGGAGGTTGTCCTTGCCCGTCGCATCGGCATACGCGACCGCCGCCTCGTAGAGATGTCCGACGTTGTACAGCTCGTGGCCCTGCCGCAGGTTCGACCAGCGTTCGGGCCCCGCGGAACCACTCTCACCGTGCGCCCCGGACGTTCGAATCGTGTACAGGTAGCCGTCGGGTTCCTGCGCCGCTGCGATCCGGGCGATCAGCTCGTCCGCCTGGCGCTCCAGGTCGAGGTCCCGCCTCTGCGCAAGCACGGTGGCGACCCCCTCCAGCGTCTTGAAGACGTCGGAGTCGTTGAAGTGCAGGCCTTCGAACAGCGAGCGATCCCTCGCCGCCGCAGCATCGAAGTTGCGCAGGCGCCCCGTGTCCTCGCATCGCGACAGGCAATAGGGGACGGTCCGGTCCGCGTTGACCGCCACGCGCGTGGCCCACATCCCGGTCTTCAACGCGACTTCGGTGGCAGGGACTGCATGAATTGAGGTTCGTCGTTTCATCTATACCGGCCGAGGGAGCGATCCATTCCGGCGACACTACCCCAGCGACAGGCACTTGACAAGCCAACGGGCTACCCCTTAGCCTGGCCAATGAGGCGTCCAGGAAGATTGGGACTATCTCAGAAATCCTAACCGTGACTGCCCGATAGGAGGAGGGTCAATGTCGATCTTCAAGAGAAATCTGTTGTTCCTTGTGTTGTTCGCTGTGTGCAGCGTGCTTCCGTTTACGGTCTTTGCAGCCCCGGACGCCGAGTCCGCACCGGTCGAAATGGTCATGTATGTCTACGATGCCCGGCCGGCCGAGTTCCAGGCATTGGCCGATGCGTACAAGGAACTGCATCCGAATGTCACCGTGGAGACGATCATTCCTGCGGCGGACTTCTTCGGTAGTCTGACCGCCAGGATCGCATCGAACACCATGCCGGATATCGTCATGGGAGAGTACCAGGGTCTCTATGATCTGGGGAAGGCAGGGCACATGGTGAACCTGAAGGGACTGCCCCTCATCGGTCACTTCGACGAAGCCGTCCTTCCGCAAATGACCGCCCCTGACGGAAACATCTACGGCGTGCCGACCAATTTCGCAGCCATGGGGATCATGTACAACAGGGACATGTTCGATCAAGCCGGCATCGATGAATTCCCCCAGACGATCAGCGGACTCGAAGACGCTGTCGACAAGCTGCGTGCCGCCGGGTTCACGCCCTTCAGCGTAGCGGGACTGGAATCCTGGACTCACGGACAGATGTTCTACACGGCTATCGCGTCCGTCCAACCGGATGTCTTTCAGTTCGCGCATGATGGTGCGACCGGAGACATCCTGCTTGCAGAGCACCTGGTGGCCATGAAGGCCCTCGACCTGCAGTTCGACAACTCGCTCGATGAATCGCAAGGCAGCGACTACGGAACCTTCATCAACCACTTCGCAACCGAGCAGGTGGCCATGATTCAAATGGGCACGTGGGCGCTCAACCACGTACTGGGACTGAACCCCGACGTGAACATGCGCTACGCGGCCGTTCCCTATTCGGAGAATCCCGAAGATGCCAGGCTGTCGGCGAACATCGGCGTAAGCCTGGGCGTCGGGGCACAGACAGAGCATCGGGACGAAGCCATCGGGTTTCTTGACTGGGTCACCTCCGTTGAAGGCAACACGAAGTACAGCGAGCTGTTCAGGGAGATTCCCGTCGTGACGGGCGTCGACGTGCCGCTGTTGCCCGCCGCGGAAGATGTTCTCCGATACAAGGAAGCCGGCGCCATCGTTCCGTGGTCGCAGGTGCTCATGAGCGAGGCCGGTCGCGCCGAGGGAAGTGCCATCATGCAGCAGTATTTTCTTGGAGAGATATCAGCCGAACAAGCGATACGCGGCATCTACGAGAACTGGTTCAAGTAACGCACGATTCCTGCGCTGCGCAACGATCGGGGTAGAGGTGCATTCCCGCGGGCCGTTGCGCAGCGCGGAGTAGTTGGTGGCGGCAGCGGCCGCCACCGGCCTCCGATCGTTCCTTCCAGCGATGACCATCACCAGAAGAACGAGACACATCGCCAGCACCGTGTTCTTCGTAGGGCCGATACTCGTCCTGTACACGGCGTTCTTCTTCCTGCCTATAGCCCTGAGCTTCATGTACTCCCTGACCGACTGGGACGGGCTGCAGAAGACGTTCACGTTCATCGGGTTCGCGAACTACGTCGAAGCCCTGACCTATGACGAGGACTTCCTGCGCTCGGTCCGGTTCACGTTCACCTTCGCGCTCCTGGCCGTGGTGTGGACGAACGTGCTCGCCTTGTTGCTGGCGTTGCTGGTGAACCTGGAGCTCAGCGTCAAGAACGTCGCGCGAGCGCTCATATTCATGCCGAACGTCATCAGCATGATCGTCGTCGGTTTCCTGTGGAGGTTTCTGTACCGGACGATCGTTCCCGATATCGGCCGGGTCTTGCATATCGGCTTCCTGGAACAGACGCTCCTGAACCTGTCGGACGGCATCGTGCTGGTCGTTCTGGTACCGGAGCTCTGGAGAAGCGTCGGGTTCGTGATGATCATCTACCTTGCCGGGCTGCAGGAGATACCGCAAGACCTGCGCGCCGCCATGATCATCGATGGCGCTTCCGCGTTTCAGCGGCTCATGCGTCTGACGATCCCCTTTCTTGTTCCGGCATTCATAGCGTCGTTCTTCATCACCACGACCGGATCACTGAAGGTGTTCGATATCGTCTTCAGTCTTACCGGCGGAGGTCCCGGGAAGGCCAGTCACACCATTGCGTACAACATCTTCGCGGACGGACTGCAGGCCTTCCGATTTGGAGCCGGCTCTGCCAAGGCGGTGCTGTTTGCGGTGATGGTTCTCGTCGTGACCGCCGTTCAATTGAAGTACCTGCGATCGAAGGAGATCCACACTTGATCAGGGCAATTCGGCGAGGCAGCCTGGAGTTGGCGGTTCTCGTCGTCGGCTTGCTCTTCTTCGTGCCCATATTCTTTCTTCTGACCAACACGTTCAAGTCGCAGACGGAGATGTTCCAGTCCTTCCTGGCGTTTCCCAAAGCGATCAGTATCGAGAATTACGCTCTCGCCTGGAAGAACATGCGCTATTTCCGCGCACTGGTGAACACGGTGATCGTCACCTGTGGCGGGGTCGCGGTGGTGGTCCTGTTCTCGGCGATGGCTGCCTATCGTATCGCGCGGTCGATGTCACGTCTGACGACGTGGCTGCTCCTGTTCTTCGTCCTTTCGATGATGCTGCCGTTTCAGACGATCATGATACCGCTCGTGCAGGTGGTCGGATGGGCCGGTCTCCTCGGTTCGAGGTTCGGATTCATCATCGTGGCGGCCGCATTGCTGTGTCCTTTCACGATCTATCTGTATCGAGGGTTCTTCGTCCAGGTCCCGATGGAGCTCGAGGAGGCGGCTTCGATGGAGGGGGCCGGGTCGATTCGGACCTTCTTCTCCGTCGTGTTCCCGTTGGTCAAGTCGGTGACCGTGACTGCCGTCATGATCAACGCCCTGGGGATCTGGAACGACTTCATCCTGGCGCTGCTCCTGCTTCAGGAACCAAGGCTGATGACGCTGCAGCTCTCGGTAGTGCAATATGCAGGGCGGTATGCGTTGCAGTGGAACCTGATATTGGCGACGTTGGCACTCGTCGTCGTACCTATCATGGTGCTCTATCTGTTTCTGCAGCGGCACATTCAATCCGGTCTTGTCAGCGGCGCCCTGAAGGGCTAGCCCACGATCTGCTGCTCAGGATCGCATCGTGAAGGAGGTCACGAGAACGTGAAGGGACACAAGTATCGGGCCGGCATCGCCGGCCTGGGCATGATCGGCGGCGCCGACCAGGTGTCAGCCGAGGCGATCGGCCAGTCGGTGGACGGCATGGACGGCACCCACTTCGCCGCCCTGGCCGGCCACGAGCGGGTCGACGTCGTGGCCGGCAGCAGCCGCGACGCCGGCCGGCGCGAGCGGTTCGCGGCGCGCTCGGGCGCTACCGTGTACGAGCAGCTCCAGGAGATGCTCGACCGCGAGCGCTTGGACATCCTGAGCATCGCCACCTATGCGCCGGCGCACGAGGAGGCGGCGCTGACCGCCGTGGACGCCGGCGTGAAGGTCGTCTACTGCGAGAAGCCGATCGCGCAGACGGTCGCCGCCGGCCGGCGCATCGCCGACGCCTGCGAACGGGCGGGAGCGCTCCTGGTAGTCAACCACCAGCGCCGGTTCGCGCCGGGCTACCGGCGGCTGGCCGAGCACGTGGAGGCCGGCGGACTGGGCCGCCTGACCTCGGCCTACGTGCAGTGGGCCAGTGGCCGGCTGGGCAACGTGGGCACGCACACGATCGACGCGCTGCGCATGGTGATCGGACAGGAGGTCGAGGCCGTCTCCGGGCTGCTCGACCTAGCCGGCCGCGAGGACTGCCGCGGGCCAGAGTTCCGGGATCCCGGCGGCTGGGGGATGCTGAGGATGGCCGGCGGTACGATCGCGCTGCTGGACGCCCCCGACTACGCGGGGACGCCGATGCGCTTCCTGCTCAACGGCACCGAGGCACAGGCGACCATCGCGCCGGACGCCGTCACCGTGGACTACGCCGACGGCCGCAGCGACTCGTGGCCGATCGGCGAAGGCGGATTGAGCTCCATGGACCGGGCCGTCACCGAGATCGTCGCCTGGCTCGACGGCGACGGCGGCGAGGTCGCGGGCTCGGGCGATGACGCCGCGCGCACCCTGGAGGTGATCGCGGCGCTGCATGCGTCGCACGAGCGCGGCTCGGCCTGGGTCGACCTGCCGCTCACCGGCGCGGACCTCGATCGCGTGATTCGCTCGGGATAGCGCGCACCCCCTTGTACCGCGGTTACCCGATCGCGGTGGTGGCCTTCCTGTCGACGGGGCTCACCATCGGTACCAGCCAGTACGCCTTCGGCGAGTTCGCCGCTCCGCTGCGCGAGGCATTCGGCTGGAGCCAGACCGCCCTCAACCTGTCGCTCTCCCTGGCGGTCGTGTCCGGCCTGGTGGCGCCTTTCGCCGGCCGCGCCATGGACCGCTGGGGCGCGCGGCCGGTGACGGTGATCTCCCTCCTGCTGGTCGCCGCCGGCTTCCTGCTGCGGCCGCTGATCACGTCGCTCTGGCACTGGTACCTGTTCAGCGCCCTGGTCTACGCCGGCTTTCCGGGTGCCACGGTGATGCCGGCGGGCAAGCTGGTGGGGCTCTGGTTCCCCGCCACCCGCGGGCGGGTGATGGGCGCGGTGACCTCCGGCAACAACGTCGGCGGCCTGACCATGCCGGCGCTGGCCGCCGCCCTGGTCGCCGCCGGCGGCTGGCAATGGGGCTTCCTGGCCTTCGGGATCCTGCTGCTGGCGCTGGCGGTGGCGGCGCAGGTGATCATCCGCGAGGACGAGGCGCTGGTGGCGCGCGAGATGCACCGCACCCACCGCGGCGGCGCCGCCCGGGAGTCACGCCGCCTCATGGAGAGCGGCATCACCCTGCGGCAGGCGCTGCGCACGCGGCGATTCTGGCTGATTCTCTGGGGCCTGTTCGGCGCCACCTTCACCTACCAGGGCGTGCTGACCCAGCTTCGCCAGCACTTCGCCGAGCAGGGCTTCACGCCGGCGCTGGCCACCACCGGGCTTGCGGTGATCGCGGCCATGGGCATCGGCTCGAAGCTGGCCTTCGGCAGGGCCAGCGAGCGCTGGACGGCGCGGCTCTGCTGCGTCCTGTCGGTGGCCCTGCAGACCGTGGGGCTCGTGATCATGGCGCTGGCCTCATCGGCGCCGGCGATGTGGTCCGGGATCTTCGTGTTTGGCCTCGGCTTCGGCGGACTGGGCGCCCTGCTGGTGCTGATCGTCCAGGAGGCATTCGGGATGAAGGAGTTCGGCGCCATCCAGGGCGTCGTGCAGGTGGCGGCCACCGGCTCGATGGCCGCTGCGCCGGTCCTGGCCGGCTGGATCCACGACCGCACCGGTTCGTTCTCGGCCGCCTTCCTCATCATCGCCGCCGTGTTCGTGGTGGCCATCGTCTGCCTGCTGGCGGCCGGGGGACGCGGAAACGCGGTGACGGGCGTCACGCACGGTTGACCGCTGAAATCCTCCTGATGATGATTCCTGCCGGAAGAGTTTCGGCGTGAACGCGTTGATAGAGACCCGCCAAGCCGAGATTGCCGATTTCTGCACGCGCTGGGGCGTTTCCGAGCTCGCCGTGTTTGGCTCGGTGCTCCGCGACGATTTTGGCGCGGAGAGCGATCTGGACGTATTGGTCAGCCTCGCCGATCCATCTCGACATACGTTGTTCGATCTGCATCACATGCAGGAAGACCTCAGATTGATATTCGGGCGTGACGTGGACCTCGTCAGCCGGCGCGGCATCGAGGGAAGCTCCAACCACGTGCGTCGCAGAGCGATACTGGAATCGGCCCAGACTATCTATGGGTCGTGATTCCGAGTATCTCTTAGACATCCTCGCGTCGGCCAGACTGATTTCCACCTACATCGAAGGGGTCCGTCGCGAGCAGTTCCTGAAGAACACGGGACTTCAGGATTCCGTCATCCGTCGCCTGGAGATCATCGGTGAAGCTTCAGGCCGGCTCTCTCCGGAATTCCGCAAACGGCATCCCGAGATCCCCTGGAGCGCGATGACCGGAATGCGGAACCGGATGATCCACGGCTACGACGATATCGACATGGACATCGTATGGAACACCTCGCAGGAGAGCATTCCAAACCTTCTGGCACTGATCGAACCTCTGACATCAATGGAGTCTGACTAACTTCGCGTGGGACACATGATCAGAAGAGTCCGATACTGTTGCGCGATCAGCCTGGATGGCTACATCGCCGGACCCGGAGACGAGTTCGACTGGATCGTCATGGACCCCGAGATCGACTTCGGTAAGTTGTCCGCGCAGTTCGACACCTGGCTGCTCGGCCGGCGGACCTTCGAGGTGACCGGCGCCCAGTCGTCGCCGGGCTCGCGAACCTTCGTGTTCTCGCGAACCCTGCATCAGAGCGACCATCCGAACGTGACCATCGTCGGCGAGAACTGGAAGGAGGTGGTGCAGTCGCTGAGGGAGGAGCCGGGGAAAGACGTCTGGCTATTCGGCGGAGGCTCCCTGTTTCG
This sequence comes from Spirochaetia bacterium, assembly GCA_965208175.1. Taxonomy (GTDB): domain Bacteria; phylum Spirochaetota; class Spirochaetia; order SZUA-6; family Bin103; genus CATQHW01. The sequence continues at coordinate 3,037,949 of CBDBOG010000004.1, forward strand.
CAGCCTCGCCGCCGAGGGCTTCGTCGACACGGTCGAGGTCGCGGTCATGCCGACGATCCTGGGTGGCGGCATTCCGCTCGTCGCGGAACCGTCCGACCGCATCCCGTTGACGCTGATCGAACGGAGAACGTACGAGAAGACCGGCACGGTCATGCTGATGTACACCGTGAAGAACACCCGCCCGCGGGAGGCAGACCGGCGATGATCGACTCCCGGCGGTTGCTCGACACGTTCCTGTCCATCCTCCGCATCGACAGCTACCACCCGAACGAGGATCCGGTCATCGACGCCCTGCGGCCCAGGCTGAAACATGCCGGGGTGCGACTGCGCGCCGACCCGCACCGCAACGTGCTGGGCTTCTGGCCGGGGTCGGGCACGCGGGCCGGCGAGGAGCCCGTGCTCCTGTGCGCGCACACCGATACCGTGCGACCGACTCCGGGCATGGAGCCGATGATTCGCGACGGCGACGTGCATACCGATGGATCGAGCGTGCTCGGCGCCGACGACAAGGCGGCGGTGGCGGCCATCGTCGAGGCGGTGGAGGCGATCGCCGCGTCCGGCGCGCCGCATCCACCGGTCGAGGTGCTGTTCACGGTGGGCGAGGACGTCGGCCACATCGGCTCCAAGGCGTTCGACGTCGCGCCCGTGCGCTCGCGTCTGGCCTTCGTACCGGACATCGACGGGCCGGTGGGCGGGATCGTCATGGCCAGTCCGTGGACGGACACGCTGCGGGTCACCTTCCACGGCCGCGCCGCGCACGCCGGCACGGAGCCGGAGGCGGGGCGCAGCGCGCTGCAGATGGCGGCGCGCGCGATTCAGCGCATGCAACTCGGCCGCATCGACGGGGACACGATCGCCAACGCCGGGGTGCTCACCGGCGGCGAGGCCAAGAACATCATCCCGCCCGACGCCTCGCTGACCCTGGAGGTGCGCAGCCTGGACCAAGGCCGTTTCATCGAGCAGCGCGACGCGCTGCTGGAATGCTGCCAGCAGGGCGCCGCCGCGTTCGGCGGCTCCGTCGACGTGGAGTCGCTGGACGCGATGGAAGGCTACCGGTTCGGCGAGGACGACGCGCCGGTGCGGCGCGCCGAGGCGGCGATCCGGGCGGCCGGACTGGATCCGTGGCGCACCGCCACCTGCGGCGTGAGCGACGCCAACGAGCTCAACGCCAAGGGGCTGCCCACGGTGGTGATCTCGGTCGGCTACGTGGACATCCACACCGACCAGGAGTCGATGCCTATCGCCGAGCTGGAGCGGCTGGCGGAGGTCTGCCGCGCGCTGATGCTCGGTGCCCGGGACACGGACTGACCAGCCTGCCGCCTACCCCTGGACGTAGGCGGCGTACGCCGCCTCGACTTCATCCACCGCCGGCTCCCGATCGAGGATCGCGAAGCCGTACCGCAGCCGCAGCGGCTCCCGGCGGTCTACCTCCAGGTCACCCTCCATCAGCAGGCCGGCCCCGAGCAGCTTCTCGCGGGTGAACCAAGTGGCCGGATGCCGGGGGTTGTCCCGGTGGTCCATCATCACCACCGCACCCCCGCCGGCCCCCGCGGCGGCGACCCAGCGCGCCCGCTGGCCCATGATGTTCTCGTGGCCTACCAGCCCCTCGCTGCTGCGGTGCCGGCCCGGAGCGAACGGCGGGCCCATGCGCAGCACCAGGCCGCTGTATCGCGCCGCCCGCGACCCTCCCAGCACCAGCCGCTCCCCGGTCGCCGTGATCCAGGTCTCGATGGTCCAGAAGTACCCTGCCCCGTTCTCCAGCGCGCGGAATCGGTATTCCCGCCGCTCGGTGGCGATGGGCTGGTCGCTACCGTCCAGCCACGTGAGCTCCTCGGTGATCCCGGCTCCGTTTGCGACGCCGCGATGTTCGATGAACCGGTCATGGCGCTGCACGCCGTGGCTGTTCGGGACGTGCTCGTACGTGCCCGTCTCCGGCAGAAACCAGTTGCCGCCCCACAGATTGGCGTCGTTGGCATGGACCCAGCCGAAGAACAGCCCGGTATGCCAGGCGTGGTCGGCGGGCCGGTACTGGGTAACCAGGGCTCCGGAGCGGGTATGGATCGGCGCGAAACAGGGCTTGGGCGACTCGTTTCGCGGCAGCTCCTCCCGGGCCCGGTACAGCGCCACGAAGCGCTCCCCGTCGTGGAGCTCGAAGCCCAGGCAGTTCCCTCGCAGTTTCACGACCGTCACTCCTCCGGCTGCCGTCCGGGCCGGTCCGGACCAAGATCGGCCGGGTCCACGCGAGCCTGGATGAAGCTCTCGCGCTGCACGGGAGAGCCGGACAGGCGGCGCAGCATGGCGAGCTGTCCGACATGGGTCAGCGCGTCGGCGAACGGACCCTGCAGGATCTGCTCGTCGCTCATGCCCTGGGGCTCCGTACGCGCCCTTATGTGCCGGGCCACGTCCTCGATCATCGCGTGGAACCGCGCGATCTCCGCGCCCAGATCCGGCAGCGGGTCGATGCGAGGCCGCTCCGTTCCCTCGAAGCACGAACGCACGTATCCGAGCACGCTCGTCATGTGCCGCACGAGCTCGGCCGGCGTCCACACCTCGTTGCCGGCCCGGAACGAGCCGAACGACTCCGGCGCACCCCTGAGCGCATACCGCGCCCGATAGGCGATCGTGGCGAGAAGATGCAGGAACACCGCGCGTGTTTCGTCCATGACGATTCGTCCCAGTCTACCCTACGACGCTTCGACGGCGAGGCTGCCGGTTTCCGGGTGAACGACCCGCGTCAGCGCGTCCGCGACGTCACTCGGAGGCTCCCGAGATGGAGCCCGTCCTGCGTGGCGCTGGCGGTGATGAGCTGCGCACAGCAGCCTTAATGCGGAGCTCCGCATTAAGGCTCTAATGCGGAGCGCGGGATAATGCGGAGTAGGTGGCTGGGAACGGCTGATCCGATGGGATTCAGTCAGGTTTAGCGGGGTTTGGCGGGTCGCTGCAGTAGCCGGGACTCCGCATTATCCCGCCCCTTCAAGCAAGGAGGCATTCCATGCTTGAAGACCATCTCAAGTTGGCGAACCCGTGTCGCCGACTCCGTTCTGGGCCGGCGGGCGTCTACGTCGACGACTTTGCAGACTGGCTGCGGGAACGCGGCTATCGGGCGAACACGCGGAGCTTCATGCTGCGCAGTTTGGCCTCATGGACGGACTGGCTCGCCGAGCGGTCGTTCTGTGACGGGGACTTCGTGGCCGGATACGAGGCGTGCCGGACGGAGCTGTGCGAGCACGGTCGGGTTCGCTACCAGCGCAGTCCCAATCGAAACGCACTGGCCGCCGCTGCGGCGTTGATCCGGTTCCTGAGGGAGCGAGGTGTCGTGGCGGTCGCTCAGCAGCCACTGACGCCGAGCGAGCGCTGGCCACTGCTGAAGCAGTTTCGGACGTGGATGCTGCAACACCGGGGCGTGACACCCAGCACCATGGAACGCTACGAGCGCTACGCAGCCGATTTCGTCGAGGCTCTGGGAGTGGTTCCGGCGCACTACAGCGCCGCTGCGGTTCGCGGCTTCGTGATCGCGCGGTCTGACGGTCACAGGGTCAAGACGGCTCAGCTGATCGCGACGGCCACCTGCTCCTTCCTGCGGTTCCTCGCCGCCACCGGGCAGTGCTGCGACGGCCTGCGGTACGCGGTGCCGCGCTTCGCGTCCTACCAACTGGCGGCCACGCCTCGGTTCCTTGAACCTGAGGATCTGCAGAAGCTCATCGACTCGTGCGGCCACGAGGATGAGGCCGGGCTCAGAGAGCGGGCGGTCATCCTCCTGCTGGCCCGCCTGGGGCTGCGCGCCAGCGAGGTCGCCGAGCTGAGCTTCGACGCCATCGACTGGCACAACGGGCGCATCGCCGTCTGCGGCAAGGGCCGCAGCCACCAGTGGCTGCCGCTCCCGCAGCAGGTCGGCGAGGCCATCCTCACCTACCTGCGCCGCGGGCGCCCGCCGTTGGCGGTCCCACAGGTGTTCATCTCGGTGCTGGCGCCACGGCGCCCGATGACTCGACAGGCCGTGTCCGATGTCGTGGGTGCAGCTCTTCGTCGGGCAGCAATCAAGGCGCCCAACCACGGCGCGCACCTGCTGCGCCATTCGGCGGCCACCGCCATGCTGCGCACGGGGGTGTCGCTGGACGGCGTGGCCACCGTCCTGAGGCACCGCTCGCCGAGGACGACCGCCCACTACGCCAAGGTCGACTTCGACCTGCTGGGCGAAATCGCCCAGCCGTGGCCGGGGGTGCGATCATGCTGAGCGGCCACGTAGAGCGCTATCTGGCACTGCGGCGAACGCTCGGGTTCAAGCTGCGTAACACCGAGCGCAATCTGCAGGCGTTCGCACGGTTCGCCACGCATCAGGGGGACACCCAGATCCGCGCCGCCACCGCCGTGCAGTGGGCAGCACAGGCGTCCTCACCGCACGCGCGCCACGTTCGACTTCACGACGTCGTGCTGCTGGCCCGCTTCCTGCACGCCGAGGAGGCGGCCCACGAGGTGCCCCCGGAGCGCTTGTTCCACGTCCGGGTGGTCCGACAGCCTCCCTACATCTACACCCCTGACCAGATCGCCCAACTGCTGGGCGCGGCGCACCGTCTGCGGCGCTCCTACGCGCTGCGACCGACCGGGTATGCGACGCTGATCGGGCTCATCGCGGCCACCGGCCTGCGGGTCTCCGAGGCGCTGGACCTGCGCTTCGACGACCTGCTCCCCAACGCGGTGCTGCGCATCCGCCAGACCAAGTTCGCCAAGAGCCGCCTGGTGCCGCTGCATGCGAGCACGGTCGAGGCACTGACGGCGTACCTGCACGAGCGCCAGCGTGTCGCCATCGCCGACGACCATCTGTTCGTGTCGGCGAACCACCGGCGCATCCCGACGCCGACGGCCAGCACCACCTTCCAGCGAGTGGTCCGGCTCGCCGGCATCGCACCTGATCGGCAGCGCCGACCGCGACTGGTCGATTTGCGCCACACCTTCGCCACCAGATCCCTGCAACGCTGTGCGGTTCGGCGCGAATCGGTGGCGCGCCACATGGTGGCGCTGTCCACCTATCTCGGCCACTCCAGCGTCGTCCACACCTACTGGTACCTGGAGGCGACCCCGGATTTGATGGCTGACATCGCCGCGGCGGGCGAGAGTCTGGTTGCCGGGAGGCTGACATGACTCCCATCGCACCGTTGATCTGCGAGTTCCTGCGCACCTACCTCCCCGTGGAGCGCGGCTTCAGCCCGCATACCTGCGAGAGCTACGCCTATGCGTTCCGCCTGTTGTTCACTTTCGCCGCCGAACGGCTCGGCATCAGACCGTCGGCGCTTCATCTTGAACACCTCGACGCCCCGCTCGTCGTGGCTTTCCTGACCCATTTCGAGGTGGATCGTGGTGGCAGCCCGGCCAGCCGCAACGTCCGACTGGCAGCCGTGAAGTCCTTCATGCGCTACGTCGAGTTCCGTCACCCGGCCGCGCTGGAGCAAGCCAGGCAGATCCTCGCCATCCCCGCCAAGCGCCATGATCAGCCGCTCGTTCGCCACCTGAGCATCGAAGAGATCAACGCGATTCTGGACGCCGCGGATATCACCACCCGGATCGGCATCCGCGACCGCGCCATGCTCCATCTGTGCTTCGCTGCCGCTCTGCGCGTGTCCGAGCTGGTGAGCGCGCAGGTGGCAGATCTGTCGCTGCGGGGAACCGCGAGTCTTCGCGTCCACGGCAAGGGCCGCCGTGAGCGCTGTCTGCCGCTGTGGAAACAAACCGCCGCCGACCTGCGGGCCTGGCTCGCCGTCCGCGGCGAGCACTCAGCGCCGGAGCTGTTCCTGAACGCCACCGACAGGCCCATGAGCCGCGCCGGATTCGAGTACGTCCTGCACAAGCACGTGCGGGCAGCCGTGACCGTCTGCCCCGCGCTGGCGGGACGTTCGATCTCGCCCCACCAGCTCCGCCATAGCTGCGCGCTCACCATGCTTCAGGCTACCGCAGACATCCGCAAGGTGGCGCTGTGGCTGGGGCACGCCGACGTGCGCACCACCGAGGTCTACCTGCGCGTGGATCCCACCGAGAAGCTGCAGGCCGTCGAAGCGGTGCTGCCGCCGGAGCTGCGCCGCGGGCGATTCAAGCCTCCCGACGAGCTGATCGCCTCGCTCCTGGCGCCGGGATAATGCGGAGCGATTCGCGCCTCAAATCCTTGCCAGATCGGACCTTCGGCTACGTGACTCCGCATTATCCCGGACTCCGCATTACAGCCTCAGATTCCCGGGCTCCGGACCGCCGCCCAGCGAGTGCGGGAACACGTGATCGACCTGGAGCAGATACCGCGCCGCACAGCGGCGGCCGGTGCGTGGATCGACGTAGCCGCAACGTCCTCCGTCTCGCTGCCAAACCCGCCGCTTCACCGCCGCCGGAATCGCGCGGCCCGTTGCGCGAGACTTCGGCGCCGAAGTAGTGGCGCCGTCCGGCCGAGCTGGCCGCCTCTCCGCCGAAGGCCCCTGCCGACCCAAGTCCCGCTGCCACTTCGGCGCCGAAGTAGCGACACGTGCCGACCGAGTCGGCCGCTTCGGCCCGAAGGCGCCTGCCTCCATGTCCCGCCGCTGCGACTTCGGCGCCGCAATGGCGACGCGCCCCGGTCGAGCTGATCCGTTCATCGAAGAAGTGCCCTCGTGATCACCGTCGCGCTGAGCCTTCGCGGGCGAACCGGTGATCTCGGCGGGCGGCGCCGACCGCTTCGGCGCCGAAGGCTGCTCTGCACCTGCCGGCCGGCCGGAGGTCCTTCGCCCACGCCTTGGCCGACCCGGGTCATGGCGGTCGAGGCCCTCCCGCACGAGCCGCCCCACGAGCTGCCCAAACGTCATGTGCGGATCGACATGGGAGAGCAGCCCCTTGAGTTGCTCCAGTCCGCGCTGGCACTCCTCGTCGATCACGGCCTTCAGCTCCCAGCGGTCCTCGCCCAGCGGCCGCACCCTGTCGGCCGGCGCGACCAGCGCAGGATCCACCCCGGCCAGCATCTGCATGACCTGCCGCGTGCTCTTCCCGACCGCCTCCTGCACCAGCGCCTTCTGCGCCGAGAGATCCAGCGCCGGGTTCGGCGCCGGCCCCGCCAGTGCAATGCCGCTCGGCCCCCTCTTCGGGCTCGCGGCCGAGTCGCGCGCCTCGCGGGCCCGTTCCCGTTCCCGCCGCTCGAAGGCGGCCTGCAATTGCGCCGCGGCATCCAGTGTCAGCGATCCGTCCCGCAGCCGCTCGCGCACTCCGTCGATCCGCACGCACAGCTTCATGGCGCTGATCCGCCGCCACGCTGCGCCGGCGCTGTAGCCGAGGCCGCGTGTCACGTAGTCGAACGGACTGGAGTAGCCGCGCCGCAGATACAGCCTGCGTGCCTCGATCTCGCACAGGTGATCGATGACAAAGACCTGGATCTCATGATCAAGGCGAGCAAGCTTGCCGGTCTGCTCCAACAACTGGTCATCGGAGAGGCCGGAAATCGTGGAGTCGACCGCCGTTAGGCACATGTTTGACATACTATAAATATACTATATAAAATCAAATAAGTCAACTTATCCGAGACCGTTTTTCGTCGATTTTCTGGGTCAGCGGCCGTGTCCAGACGCCTCGGATCAGGCGAGTGCCGCCGGGACGATGACGGCGCCGTCGTCGCTCACGACGCGACAGGAGAAGGTGAACGCGCCCCAGCTAAGCCGGTCGTCGGCGTTGTCCAGATGGACGACCAGCGTGTTCGCACCGCGCGCGAGCGTGACCGGAACCGCCCGATAGCCGTAGGTCTCCCGCAGGCCGAGGTGGCGCGGCGGCTCGGCGTTGAGGCGCACGCGCAGGTCGCCGTCCCAGCTCAGATGCACCGTCGCCTCGGTGTCGCGCTCCACCGTGAGGCGCCCCACGGCGGCGGCGTCGCAGGGCCACGTCTCGTTGGAGCCGGTACTGCGCACGTTGAACACGTGCGAGAAGTCGATGAAGCCGTGGCATGCGCGCGCCACGATGCCGGGACCGATCGACTCCGGCGGCTGATGCAGCGCCTGGTCGCCGCGGTGGAGCGACCAGGTACCATCGTCCTCGCTCGCCCGGACGGCGTCCTCGCCGGACGCGCCGCACGGCAGCAGCAGGTCGTAGGTGCCGCGGGGGACCTCGACCTCGTTCTCCCAGTCGCCGTAGCGCAGGTGCCCGGCCGAGGCCATGCGCACGAACGGCCGGTGCGGCTCGGTCTGATACCAGTAGGCGGTCGCGCACATGTCGTTGCAGTGACTGCCCCAACGGAAGTGCAGCGAGCGGTGGAACGGCAGCAGGTCGTGCACGTAGAAGCGGTAGGCGCTGAGCACGTGGCGCGCCAGCGCCGGCCCGGCGTCGCGGTACTCCAGGTACGGGATGCCGCTGTACATCCCGGTGTCCGGCGCGTGCGTCACGCCGCCGAAGCCGGCGTCGAAGGTGTTCTCGCCGCCGCCGGCCCGCAGATAATGGGGCACCACGCCCTCCTCGCCCGTGGCCTCGCCGTCGAGGTACAGGTTCTCCGAGCCGGCGTGCGACCAGCGCTGCTCGTCGCTGCGCAGTCGGACCCCAAGCGAGAATCCTGCCAGGTAGCCGCTTCCGAGCGCATCCATCACCAGGAAGTCCTCGCCCCACGCGGGCGCCGGATTCTCGCGCCGCCACGACGCGTGGAAGCGCAGCGGCTCTTCGAGCCCGCCGTCCAGGTAGCGGTGCCAGTCCAGCGTGTAGATGAAGGTGCCGTCCTCCAGCGCGTCCACCTCGACGCGCGCCGAGTGCGCGAACGGCATGGGGAAATAGCAACCCAGCCCGGCGTCGGCCTTGGCGGTCACGTAGAAGCTGTTGATCGGGTAGTAGGAGACGTTGTGGTGCACGCCGAACAGGTCGGCCAGCGGCACCTCGACGCTGGGCTGCTCCTCGCCGTCCCAGTAGAAGCGGATGATGAACGCGCGGTTGCGGTTGGACAGGTCGCCGCCGTGGCCACCCCGGCTTCCCACGCAGTAGAAATGGCGGACGCAGCCGGGGCCGGTCAGATCGGCGATGACCCGGCGGTCTCCCGCCCGGTAGTCCTTGGCCTTCCTGACGACCCGCTCGTAGCGGAAGCGCTCCGGCAGGTTCAGGCGGGACTCGATGCCGATGCCGTCTCCCATGTGCCCGACCCTCGGCGCAGCCCGCCTACTGCAGCAGCGTGCCGCCGACCTCGAGCGAGTAGAGCCGGCCGCGCTCGAACAGGACCTCCACCCGCACGGTGCGGCCGATCAGCTCGTCCAGGCTCCGGCCGCTGCTCCAGGTCGGCTCCCAGCGCAGGCTGTCTCCCGTGAACGGCCGGCACTCCGCGGCCGAGAACCCCTCGGCTACCTCCTGCACCGCCGGCGGTTCGCCCGGATCCCTGTCGGTCTGCACGTACACCTGCGCGCGGACCTCCCCGATCGGCGCCTCCACGTTCAGCGCCAGGCCGCCCTCGGTGAGCTCGAACCCCTTGGTCAGCACGCTCGCGGCGCCCGAGCGGCTCTCCAGGTACATGAAGCCGTCGGGCCGCAGCGTGTGCAGGGTCATCGCGGTGCGGTGCTGCCCCGCGGGAATCGGGCCCTTGCCGCCGTGGTCGGTGAGGCCGCCGCTGGAGTAGATGCGCAGCTCGTCCGGGAGCTGCACCAGGCTGCAGGGATAGAACCCGTAGCCCCCGAAGTCGCCCGGCTCCGCCGGCGCCACGAACTGCTCGCGGAAGGTGCGGTTGATGTTGCGCCCGTTGATGCTGTAGACGAGGTGGTTCGAAACCGGGCCCGCGCCCTTGGTGGTGGTCTCGTTCGGGTCGCCGACCAGGAGCCACAGGAAGCCGATGAAGTAGTCGCCGTACGGGAACATCGGCATGCCGTACGGCTGTGAGAGCGGCGGATCGCACGAGTCAGGGCGGACGATGACCTCCGGCTCGGTGTAATGCACCCAGTCCTCGGTCTCGATGCTCGCCACCAGGCGCTGGCTGAACGGCGGCTTGATGTCCTTGGCGCGGCACATCACCTGGTGCCGGCCGGTGAGCTTGTTGAAGAACACGGTGTGGCAGGTGTCGCTGGACCAGTCGCCCCAGCGCGCCCCCGGCAGCTCCTGCCAGTGGTAGCCGTCGGCGGAGACCACCACCGGGTTTCGCATGGTCGCCGCCCCGCTGCGCCAGTCCCAGTCGAGGTAGAGAATCTTGTACGGATGGCGGGAGTCGCGCGGGTCCTGGTACACGTGCCCGCTCTCCGCGTTCCTCCTGGCCTCCGCCAGGCAGTGCGGGAAGGAGCCCGACCAGGAGGTGTGATCGTCCGCCACCGGGTCGATCTCCCAGTGGACGCCGTCATCGCCGATCGCCCCGAACAGGGCGTTGCAGATGAAGTCATCCGGGTCCGGCGCGCCGCCGTAGATCACCCGCCACTTGCCGAGGTTCTGGTCGTGGAAGACCGAGGGGTAGGCGTTGCCCAGGTCGTACGGGTCGGACCAGGTGCCCTCCGGCACCGGCTTCGGCTGCCCGAGCCGCCGCACCACGTTGTGCGTCGTCTCCAGGCACCAGTCGTCAAGGAACAGGATCTTCTGCATGGGTTCAGGTCATTGTGGCACGCCGTGGCTATGATGGTCTCGAAGGAGGGGGAAGAAGTTGGACAGCCCGATCGTCGACGTCGCCTTGGGCCTGGTGTTCTTCTACGTGACCCTGAGCCTGGTCTGCAGCTCGATCCAGGAGATCATCGCCAGTCTCTTCGGCCTGCGTTCACGAAACCTCAAGAAGGGGATCGAGAATCTGATCGGCAGCGAGTACGCGAAAGCGATGTACGACCATCCTCTTATCAAGGGCCTGCGCAAGCCGAAGAGGCTGCCCTCCTACATCAAGCCGGACATCTTCAGCACCGCGTTGATCGACATGATCTCCCGCGACAAGACGGTCGAGAACGCGATCGACACTGCCGCCGAAGACGTCCGTGCCCTCATCGCCAAGATCGACGCCAACAACCCGACACGCGAGCTCCTGATCAGCTTGGTGGACAAGGCAAATCCGACCGTGGAAGACCTCCGAGAACGGCTGGCCGACTGGTTCGACGCCGGGATGGACCGAGTCGCGGGCTGGTACAAGCGGCAGGTGAAGTACTGCTTGATTGTTGTGGCGGCCCTCGTCACGGTCGCGGTCAACGCGGATTCGATTCGCATGGTGGAGCAGCTCTGGCAGGACGACGCGCTGCGTGCCGCGGTCGCCTCGGCTGCCGAGCAGGCGGCCACGAACGGAGACCTCGCCGCGGTCGACGAGCGAACCGCGCTCAGGGCATTCCCGATCGGCTATCCCAGCTCCTTCCCAGGCATCACCCTTCAGACGTTTCTCGGTTGGCTGCTTACTATCGCGGCGATCAGCCTGGGCGCGCCGTTCTGGTTCGACCTCCTGAGCAAGATCTCGCATCTGCGGGCGTCCGGCACCAGGGAAGCCGATCGCGCCAAGAACAGGACGTGACGACTCGAACGGTGTTCGGTGGGCTCTACCAGCCGAACTCCGAGTAGGGTGTGCCGGCCCGCGTCAGCGCGATGGCTTCCCGCACGTAGCGAACGGTGTTGTCCGGGAGCGCGATGACCGGGAACCAGCGCAGGTCGTCACACCGGTGCGGTTCCCGGTTCGACGGCTCTCCGGACCATTCGCTGCAGAGAAAGAAGACCTCCACGCTCTCGCGCCCACCACCCTCGTGATCCAAGCGGTGCATGACGTGGCAGACCTCCAGGGCGTGCGCCGAGATGGTGATCCCTGCCTCCTCGCGGGCTTCCCGGATCATCGCTGCCGACGCAGGTTCGCCGGCTTCGATGTGTCCGGCCACGACGCTGTAGTTGCCATCCTGCCAGCCGGTGTTGAACCGCCTCAGCATCAACAGGCGGTCCTGATCCATCAGCAACAGGTGCACCGCGAGAACGAGCTGGAACCGTTCGGGGACCCGTCTCTCACGCATCACGTCGCCGGCCGCGCCGCCACGACTTCACGTACATCGCTTTTCGTGCCACACCCAGCCACTCGGTGGACCCCCGTGGTCGAATGACCTATGGTTGCGTCCGTATCCGCCCCAAGTCAGTACGCCCGCTCGCCTATCCTGAGCGTGTGCCGAAGACTTGGGGCCCTCTTGTTCTTGGGGTATCACACACCTGTGGATCCGGCGAGTAGCCGTCCTTGTCGATGACCCCGAAGACGACCGCGATGATCCGCATGCGCGAATCTTTGGACGTTCTCGTTCAGGCTCGTAGCGGATACGTCTCCGTTGACCTCCACACGCGCTCAGTGACGGCGTTATCTGCTCATTCGTGTTCGAAGCCGTGGTCGGTGAACTTGAGCGTGCTGCTGTTCTCGTTGACGGTACGCACGACGTGATCGGGGAAGCCGTCCGGTAGCTCGGCTTCGATCTCCAACGTCACCTTGACCTTGGCTCCCACCAGCCCGTCCATGTGGGCAATCACCTCGCTGGCGATCTGGCCGGCGTCGAGGCCTACACGACCGGCGTCCAGGGTGACGGCGCCATGGAAGCGCTTCAGCCGCGGTGGCGGTGGCGGCGTCGGATCAGGCGGCTGCGGGCCAGGTCGCGGGTCGTCTCCGCCGTCGGGATCGGGCGTCGGCTTGTCGTCTCCGTCGGGCTTCGGCACTTCGTCCTCGAGCTGCTTCCGTGCCACCGCCGGCTTGACGAGGAGTCCCGGCGCACTTGCGTCGCGGAGCTCGATCCCTTCCCCGGCGCGCAAGCCGCGATAGCGGCCCGCTTCTTCGTCGAAGCTCTCGGCATACGCGAACGTGTCCTGTACCCAGGTGAGGAGATTCAAGCCGTCGCGGATACTGCCCAACAGAACCTGCGGATCCCTGAGCCTTGGCAGGTACGGATAGCGGGCGTAGTCCTCGACCAGTTGCGCGATGGCGACGTGCTCACCTCGCCAGAGTGGGACGCGGTCCAGCTCCATGCGCAGCAGCGTTGAGGAATAGGAGGTGACAAGCCCCTCCTGACCCTTGAGCTTGCGGGCCGCGCGTACGGCCAGCGGCTCCGTGCCCGTGACGTTCAACGCGTCCCACGTGATCGGTTCCTGCGGTGTGTTCTGCGTCGGCACCAGCAGCCAGCGGTAGGTCTCCGGGATCCGTGAGGTGGCCTCGGCCGCGGCCGTGTCGCGCCTCGTCTCCGCCTGCCGCACCTGCTGGGGTGCCAGGTTGAGCTGGTCGCTCTCGGCGACGATCGACTCCCATGCCAGGAAGCGGCGCACCGACTCGTCGAGCTCCTGCAGACGCGTCGCGTCGGCGGCAAGGAACACGAGCGTGTTGCGATGGATGCGAGGAGTGGTGCCGCGCGACTCCAGGATCTCCAGCGCCTGCTTCTCCGCCGCGCTCTCCCCTCCCTTGCCGTAGGGGTGCTCGATCCTCAGCAAGACCAACCGGGCGTCGGGATCGTCCGGCACGTCATGGCCGGAGTGCGGCCATGCATGCACCCTGCTGAACTCGCCGATTTCCCTCAGATCCGCCCGCATGCGCTTGCCGATCTCCTGCTCGATGCGGTCGGAATTGCGCCGCATCTGCTCGGCGCGGTCCTCTGCCAGCTTGGTGACGGTGGGCTGAGTCGCGTACCAGTAACGGGCGTTGTCCTCGTACAGGTAGGTCGCGGCCGTCGCCAGCCGCCGTAGCGCGTCCCCGAATACTGCCGGCGCTTCGCCCGGCATAACGCAGCCGATCTTGACGCGGCGATCCTCGATGCCCCGATGCGCGGCCCCGATGGTCGGCGCGGAGCCCAGGAAGATCGCTCGCGCCACGCGACGACTGGCCGAGAACTTGCCCAAATTGGGCTGCTCGTTGTCGATCCGAAGCGGAAGCGAGTCCGCGCCGTCGACGTCCCGTTCGATAATCGGAGACCAGTTGTCATCCAGGTACCGCGTCAACTCCGCCTGCACGCGCCCGTCGTCCAGCGCAAGATCCCCTGGCAGGATGAGAGGACTGCGGTTCCCCTGCTCCCACTGATGGTGGATCACCGCGGCCATCAGCCGCAGCACGCCGCGGGTGCGTTGAAACTTCGCCAATGCCGACCAGTCGGTGTGCAACCGTTCGAAGGTTTCGGGATGGATCGGATAGGCCGCCTTGAGCCGCTGCTCGTAGTCGGCCTCCCGGCACTCGGAGGGAAACTCCTGCTGCTGCGAGCGATAGAACTCGGAAAAGCCCCGTGCCACCACGTCGCGCGCCTTGAACTGCTCAGCGTCGTTGAACGGCTGGAACAGGCGCCGCCGAACGATCTCGAAACTCTCGTCGACTGTTGCGGGCCGCCAAGGAGCCGCCACGCGGTCGATGACGTTGCGTAACCGCGTCAACGCCTCGCGTCCTCGCTGGCCGCCCACCTCGGCGTCGTCCGCTTGGACGTGCGGCGAGTCACCGGTATCCGAGGCGGGCAGGCTGATGACCAGCAGGCAGTTGCCGGCCAATCTCGCCGACTCGGTGAGTGTCTGCGCAAAGGTGAACTGGGTCTCGAAGCTACCCGCCGGCAGATCGTCCTCATCGTCGTGGAGTTGTCGCGCGTAGGCGACCCACTCGTCGATCAGTACCAGACACGGGCCGTGCTCAATCAGAAGCTCACGCAGCACGTCGCCAGGGTTGGTGGCTTTCTCGTCGTCCGCAGCGACACGTGCGAATGCCTCGGCCTCACCGAGCTGCCACGCCAGCTCACCCCAGAGAGTCCGCACCACAGTGCCGTCCGGCTTGGTGACCGGATTGCCGGGCGAGATTCGATTGCCGACCAGCACGACGCGACGTACCGAAGGCAGCTCGCTCGTGCCCGCGTCTTTCAGCACTTCGTCGATGCCGGCCAGCCCGGACGCACGCACGCCGGAGAACAAGTGGTAGAGCGCGAGCATCGAGTGCGTCTTGCCGCCGCCGAAGTTGGTCTGGAGATTCACGACCGGGTCGGCTCCCGATCCAGACAGACGCTGTACGGCTCCGGTCAGCAACTGCTTCAGGCTGTCGGTAAGGAAGGTGCGGCGAAAGAACTCCACCGGATCGCGGTACTCATCCGTCCCCTCCTTCAGGTAGACCTGCCACAGATCGGCGGCGAACTCCGCTTGTTGGTATTGGCCGCTAGCGACGTCGTGGTGCGGCGTCACTACCTCCCGCCAAGGCTTCAAACCGGCGACTGATCCGACGTTGGACGTGCTCCTGCTGGTCCGGCGCCGCTCATCGCGGACCTGTTCCTGAAAACGCACCCGCAGCAACTCCTGCTTGAGCGCGTCGACCTCGCGGGCCTGGGGCGCGGATACCGAGGTCAACAGCCGATGTGCTGAGTCGAGGGCCCGGTACGCGTCGTCGCTCGAGAACGGCTGCTGGTGCGCCCAGTTGTTGCGGTGTTCACGCAGCTCGCTGACCAGGCTGCGCTCGGCGTGGCCCAGAATGTCGCGAAACACCTCGTTCCAGGTGTCCCACATCACCTTCAGCAGGACCTGAACGTCCGATTCCGACGGTTGTCGCCGCGGACCGGGATCGCTCAGGATCTGCCGCAGGCGGTACTCGTCAATGTCGCGGACGTGCACCGCCCGCTTGAGCTCGCGCTGGACGAACGGCTCCAGTCCGGCGCGCAACAGCTCCAGACCCTTGCCGACTCGTTCGTGATTCGTAACTGCCATCTTTGCTCCCTTACCGACCTCAGGCCGCGACTTCTCTCAACTACCTGGAACTCGTTCTTGTTTGCTTGGCAGGACCGGTCAGGCCTGTCACTCCGGCCTCCACCGCTGAAGCCTCTTGTTCACCTCGGCTCGCGGAAGCCGGCACCGAGGATGATCGCCTATCGCCTTGAGCCCCGAGTATAGGGTACGCCGATCGACCACGGCGGACTCGACCATCTGGTCGAGCACCCACAGCAGACCGTGGCAATCAACACCCTCCGGGCGTGCCAGATGCCTCAGGACACGATCGCCGGTTAGCAGTGTCCAGCGGTTCTCCGCGGCAAGGGCAAGAGCGAAGCTGTCGACGAGAGAAAGCGACGGTTCGCAGCCCCGGTAGCCAAGCACACGCACCACCCTCGGCCCGTTCAGTTCCTCGACCCTCAGCCCGAGCTCACGCAGCTCCTCGCCGCCGTGCTGGCGCAGCTCCCGTTCGTACAACAGGTCCGGGACCACGAACTCCACTGGAAGGCCGAAAACGGCTTCGACGAGTGAACCGCGATCCAGATCGATCAGCACCGACGTATCGGACACGCAGACACGCAGCGGCTCGCGGTGTTCGGATCGCAACGGTTCGGCTGCCTGCTACTGACGCGGGGGCTGCTCCATGCGCTCATGGATCTCGCGGACCGAAATGCCGAGCAACTCGGCAGCTTTCGCTTCCGAGATCACGTTTTCGGCCAGTGCGCGGGAGCACAGACGCTCGAACCGGGTGGGCTCCTCCCGCGGGATCGCCTGAGGCTCCCGGTACGGGGGCCTCCGCCAGCCCTGCCTGGACATGTTCTGAAAGAGTCGCCTGAACAGCGCTTCGTTGATGATGCCAAGGTCTCGGCATCGATAGACGAGGGCCTGCACGCTCACGCCGAAGAGACGCTTCAGGCTGAACAGTTCGCTCCAGCCGATCGACGTCCGTCGCCGGCCGACCTCCATCCGCAGGACATCGGCCGGCATGAGGAACGCCCCGGCGAAACGGCGGGCCGCAGGCTCGGGGTTCACGTCGGCGTCCACGGCCAGCACCAGGTGACCCAACTCGTGAGCCAGGGTGAAGCGTTGGCGCTCCCCCGAGTCCTTGGAGTTTACAACTATCACGGAAGCGACACGGTTTCCGCCCCGCCGTGCGTACGCCGTCAGGCCGCCGATCGCGCTCAGATTGAATGCAAGGACCTTGATCCCACACTCCTCCAGGAGCTCGACCATGCTGGGAACCGGATTCCGCCCGAGATCCCAGTGCGTGCGCAGACTGGATGCCGACTGTTCGACCTCCGCGAGATCGTCGACTACGGGATAGGGAGCCTCCCGAGGTCTGTTCCAGTCGACGCTTGGCAGTGCAAGTAGTTCCTCCACGGTAAGATACCGCTCCACAAGGTCGACTACCCGCGCCTGGACGCGCACTTCCTCCTTCTTTCGAGAAATCGCCTTCTTCCGAAACTCAACCGCCTCAAGCATCAGATCCTGATCGCTGGTCAGGTACTCGACGGAGACGCCCAGGGCATCCGCCAGCGCAATGAGCACGCCGGAACTCGGCATCGACTCGTTCCGTTCGTACTTGCCGATCGCCTGAGCCGTCACCCGACCGCCGATGCGGCCCTCCATTGCTCGGAGGGACAGGCCGGCAGCCCCGCGAGCCAGCTTGAGTCTGTTGCCGATCAATGGCGCCCCCTCTTGAAGACCTCTCTCCGGTTGACAACATACAAGAGAGTACTCTATTATGTAAACTGTCCAAGGAGCAAGCAAAGATGATAGGAGAAGTGATCGGAACGGCCATCGGTGCGGACGTAGCGATCTCAGTGAATGCTGGCCGGATCCTCGATAGGAACCAGACCGCCGCGGGCCGGCAGGAAGCAACCCCCGAACTGAAGCCCGGCGAAGTCACCTTCGACAGGGATGCCGTGAGGCTCGCCAAAGGGAGTCCTCTACACTTCCACCATCTTCGTGTGTTCCACGGCGCTGCTGCTCGGTCTCCTGATCGGCCTGTAGCGAGGCCTCGGACCGCCACCTGTAGTGCGTTGCGTCAGCACGGCGGCTCGGCGCGGGCAAGGAGGTCCTTGAAGGAGTAGTTCACGCTGACGGCGTCGAAGTCGGGCTCTCGGCGGAACGGCTCGCGGAGGTAGTGGACGCGGTGGACGCCGTCGTCCAGGAACTCGACGATGGCCAGGCGGTAGTCCTCCGGCTTGTTCGTCGAGTACAGGATCTCGTTGCAGGTCACCGTGATGGTGTCCGCGCCGTGGACGCGACCCTTGACCTCGATGAAACGTAGCCGGCCCGTACCGGGGATGCGGCTATCGATGTCGTAGCCCAGCTTCTCGGTCTCCCGGTCGGTGGGCTCGAAGCCGAGCGCGCCCTCGGTCTCCATGATGATCGCCCTCGCCCGCGCGGCGGACTCCTGTGTGTCGGTGGCGTGGCGCTCGGGCTCGGCGGGCTTCCCGTTGATGGCCGCGATCAGGCCCCGCGGGACGACCAGCCCGCCGGACGCCGGCTTGCCGGCCTGCTCCTCGCCTGGATCTGCAGGATGCAGCGAAACAGTAGGGGATCTCTTGGTCAGCCGGTCCTTGACCGCGGCTTCCGTCTCCCGACGAGCTCGATGCTGGCTGACATGTCACTTCTCGATCAAGTCGCGTCAGCGGAGCTTGCCGCCCAAATGATTAGGCGTAGTTCACTGTCATCGATCAGGGTGTACTCCGGCGGCCTTCCCGCGAGCTCCTGGCTCTCCCGAAGGATGATAGGCACGCCGTCCCCACGACGGTCCATCAGATGCGAGCGTCCAATCCCCTCTGGCGCAGGACAGCGTCCAAGCAGCGAGACGATTAACTCATTACGGTTCGCTTGCCGCAGATGCAGGCTGTCTGTAGTCAGGGTATTTGCCAGTTCTCCGGGTACGTAGAGCTCCAGCCGATCGGCAAACAAGTGCAGGCGCACGCGCGCGCCAGCCATTGAGTAGTCCCGATGGGCCACGGCATTCACCAGCGCCTCGAACACGGCTCGATCGCTGAATTGCGGGCGCTCGACCCGTGCGGTGTTCTTTGTCGCACGGATCAGAATGTTCCGGCGCACAAAGTGCAGAGCCTCCGCAATCTGTGTATCCAATGACCCGCCCACGTCTCGGGCGTCACTTTGATAGTTGACGTCATGGCGTTCGCCCGCGTAACTCACCGCCTGAATCTGAGCGTGCGGCAGCCACTCTTGCGGATCGGAAGTACAGAGGAGAACGCCCGCGAGCGTCAGTCGCGTGACACCTTCCGAGTCGTCTCCCACGATCCTGAGCTTGCGTAGCGTGGCCTCCGTCGCGCCGACATCGTCGCGCAGGAATCGATGCGTCAAGTCACCGTCCAGGTGATCTGGCGTCGTCCACGGCACCACCGATTCGTCGAACCTGATTAAGCGACTCTGGCTTCGCTCCTGGAACAGCCGAGCCAACGACTCTGCTTGAAGCGGACGCGTCGAGTCTCCCAGACGACGATAATATCCTCCCGGACTTCCGTGAACGAACAGGCTACGGGGCACATCCACGCGGATGATCGGCACGAGCTCTCCATCGTCTCTGCGAAGCTCGACCTTGCGAATGTCAGCGTTGTCCAACGGTGGCTTGATCAGATCGTTGCAGATCTCCCGAATCCAGCGCCCCGCTACTTCCAGCCGCGCCAGCGGAATACCGAGGATCTCGTGGGTCTTGTCATCGACACCCAGCACGAAAGTGCCTCCACGGCCGTTGGCCAACGCCGCGAGTGTGTCGCCCACCTTTTCCCTCTTGGGTTCAGTAACGCGGTCGCCAGCGAAGAAGATTTGCTTGTACTCCAAACGACCGTCTTCGCCGAGGCGGATCTGTCGAACGAGCTCAGCGTCGGTCATCGATCGCGTTCTTCGCCGGGCATGATTCGCCGATAGCGCGCCCGAAACGCATCCCGACCTCCCTCCATCACCCGGCAGATTTCGTCTCGCACGTCGCGCTCCTGGAGACCGCCCGAACAGACCACCACGGCCTCTCCGTTCCTGGTGTCCAACGACACGGCGAGCTCGGCATCCCCATGAACCACGATATTGGGGTTGTGGGTGACGACGATGATTTGCCGCTGCGCCTTCTGTTCGCGAAGACGCCGGACCAGCAGCTCGTAGATGAGAGCGTTATCCAGGTCGTCTTCCGGTTGGTCGAGGATGATCGGCTCCACGCCGTAACCCAAAACGAAGGCCAGCAAGGCAGCCGTCTGCTGGCCGGGCGACCCGTGCGCGAGAGGTGTCCAGCGCTTGCCCGGTTGGCGCTGGTCACGAAAGCTCACCGTTACGGCATCTTCCGCGACATACAGCGCCAGCCGGTCCAGCCGTTCCGGCTGAAGCCGCTTCAGCGCCCGCTCAAACCTCCCATCCTTTGCGTCCCACGAACCGGTTCCCGCGATGAACCGATGTAGCTCCTCTATCGTGTCATCCAGCGAGCGATATGCCCAGCCACCCTTTGGTCGGGGGTCTATTCGGCGGGCGAGCGCCGCGTGATCCTGGTCGAAGTGCTCGATTCCCAGCGTCTTGCGGAGGAACTCTTGAAGGCTGCCTCGGTCGCCTTCCGCACCAATCCGGATCTGGACCAACTCGCTCGAGGTTTGGTCCGCAAACTCTGCTCTGCGACTACTGTGTTCGGAACGGACCGAGCGATACTCCTCAAGGACAGCCTCCGCGGTTTCTTCACGCTCTTCGGCTACGGTTTGCTGCTGCTCCAGGTGTTCTATCTCCCGCTGCAAGATGGCTTGCTGATCGAGAAGATCGCGGTACTCGGCGGGATTGGAAATCCCTGCCGCTTCTAACCGGGTGCTCACCTCCCTGTACTCCGCCGCGCTCGTCTCAACAGCCTGACTCCAGAGATCGTCGTGATCGCTTCCCAAGCTTCTGATCCGCTGCTCGGCACTCGCGACAGCATCTAGCACGGCGGCCTTGAAGGAGCTAACGATTCGTCCCAGTTCCTCATGGGCCCTCCGAAGGGCAACGCGAGCAGGATCGACCGACGTCTCGACTTCCTGATCCAGGTCGGCCGCAACGACTTCTTCCACCGCTCTACCCATCTCGGCGATCTCTTCCATGACGTTCTGCCGGATCGACGTCCAAGCCCCGTCCTGCCGCCGGACTTTCCCGTATTCCTTCAGAGCGGATGCGTGTTTCCCGGTCTGCAGCACGTTGAGCTTGCGACGGACATCCGACAGCGCGGCGATACGCGCAGGAAGCTCAGCCGCTTCCGTCCGCAACGCGCGCGCTTCGGCCCTCAGTGCCAAGTACCGAGCCGTCAATTCCGAACTCCTTCGGCGCTGGCTCGCGCCGTCGACAGCGTCGGTGTCATCGATTACAGCGAGCAGCGCGTCAGGATTTCGGGCAACTTCAAACAGTTGCTTCTGGCTGTAGACACGTACGGGGAACCGTTCTCGAATTTCCCCCTCCTCAGGGATGAGAGCATCGCCGTCGCATCGGGCGATCGCGGGAACAGATCCGTCGCGATCCCAAGAGAGTGCGAATCGAGCCCCATCCTTGCGGTAGATCAGCCGGATTGTCGTGGCGCTCGTCAGCAGGCCCTCTTCCCCGCGAACGCGAGGCACCTGCAAGCGCTCCTGGAACGCGCGTTGCAGCTCGCCGTGACTGTCGAGCTCGCCCTCTCGGCGAAGAGCTGTCCGACAGAAGTCGACCAGCGTGGACTTCCCAGTACCTCGTCCTCCAATGATGGTGCTGAACGATGGATTGAACCCGACAGTCAACGGATCCGATCGACCCAGATACTTCGCCCGGTGGACGGTGATGCTCTCGATTGCCGATGGCGCGTGGACATTCGGATCGGCCGTGTCGCTGGCGGACGCGGGCATTACCGAGTCGTCGCCATCCAGAAGGGCGAGCCGCAGACCATCGACATCGGGCTTGGTCATCTTCACCCACGTGAAGCGCCGGCCGAACCCATCAGCGCCGTGGCTGTCCGAGCCCCATAGCCTCGGGATACGCCGCCCGATCTCGGGCTTGCTCCCATCGATCCAAGAATCATCGATTGGCAAGTCAGGAACGACTTCAACAGCGGCAAGGTTGGTATGATGCAACACGGCAATCCGCTGCTGTCCACAGTGCGCGAGTAATCCGCCGGCTTGGTTGATGTGCGCCCCGATCATGAGCGCGTCCTCCGGGCACCGATCCAGGATCTTCTCTACGCTGAAGCGAGACCGGGCCGTCTCAGCGCCCCGGTTGTCTACCGGAATCTCCACTCTTGAGAGAAAGTCCTCGACATGCTGCTCTGTCCGACTTGGGTCCATTAGGACCAGCAAGTGAACTCCGTCGCTAGCAGTGACCTCTACGCCCGGAAAGAGAACGGGACTATTCTGCACTTCAGAGGCTGCTTGTTGGAGTGGTTCGATACCACCCGCCGTGTTGTGATCCGTAATCGCGACCGCATGGAGACCGGCGTCGCGCGCAGCGGTAATCCACGCGACCCAGTCCGGAACATCACGATCGCCTTGGCTACCAAAGTCATGCGATGCCGGCGAGTGCGCGTGTAGGTCCACACGCCACCAACGCGAGCCGGGCCAGTCCCAGGCCGCGTTCATTCGAACCTCATCCGGTAGGCATCTGCAGGTTGGCCGGTCATGACTCCATCCCTCAGCGTTGATCCAGCTTGGTCACGGACACGAGCAGCTCGGTAATCACGCTCGACGCTTGTTCCTAAGCGACGATACGCGAGGATCGGTAGACTGTCCACTCTCGCTAAAGGCCCACGGTTTCGCGTCACTTGGCGACCGGCTCTGCTCAGCGTTCCGGTCAAAGAACGCGATTGGCGTCGACGGCCAAGCCGGCGGCCCTCAATTCCCGCACGAGTTCCATCTTCCATGCCCCCCGGTCATCCAGGTTGATGTACACGACACCATCGTAATCCGACGGTATCTCTACCCCATCCCCAATAATCGCACACACGCGTTCCCGCCCGAGACGGCCCATGAAGTACCCGAACTCGAAGATAACATTCTGTCGAGCGCGCCTTTTAAGATTGTCCTTCTCGCTAGCCAGTGCGCCTACGTCGTCCGGGGTCAGCAGGGCAATTGCGAACGCTGCGTGAACATGGCGTTCGAACTTCTCGATTATCGTACGACTTTGGCTCGGTTGCTCGTTCAAAATGATAGGTCGAAACTCGATTCTCTGTAGAAACCTTGCAACGGTATCCCTGGTGCCGTCGTCCCGTCCATGAACAACGAAGACGTCCCTTGGGGCCGCCAGAGCAGTTGTGCCGTCCGATTTTGGAGCACCGCCTTTCCTATCGTCTGGCCAGTATTCGTTGATTTCTTCAATCATAGACTCCAGTAGGGTTCTGACCGACTTCAGTCCTCGGAGATACGCTGACTGGGAGTTCCGAATGGTCGTTCGCGACGCAGCCACCGTGGAAACGTACTTTATAACGAGAAACTCGCGAACGTGACGGGACTCTTCTCCAAACGTGTAAGAGATAGCGAGCTTGGTGTTTCGCTTCCATTTATCGAAATCAGATGAACCTCGTTGAATCTGCTCAAGTTCATCGATCTTTTCGAGCGCTCTCTGCAGTCGATCTACTGAGACGCTCTTGTTGCGTTTACCCACTTGATTTCGTCCCGTTGCGGAGATGTGACTCGTCGGCAACTCTTTCGCAAGTCAGACTCTCGTCGCACCTATGCTCTGAGCGGGCCGCAGCGGTGTCAAGGCACGTCTCCTGTGGCCTGGATTATTACACAGTTGCAACCTGATCCATAGCACGCCAAGGTACCCGTTTTCGAGTCGGTGCCACCATACCGGGCTGCATGACGAGCGTCCCCTGCGCGAGAGAAGGATGAAACCAATCCCAGACTCTCCGCCGGCGACCCAGGGAGGTCACCCACTTCGATGGAATACTCCGATTGGGTGCTACGACGGTGGCTCGGCGCGCGCGAGGAGGTCCTTGAAGGAGTAGTTGACGCTGGCGGCGTCGAAGTCGGGCTCGCGGCGAAACGGTTCGCGCAGGTAGTGGACGCCGTGGGCGCCGTCGTCCAGGAACTCGACGATGGCCAGACGGTAGTCCTCCGGCTTGTTCATCGAGTACAGGATCTCGTTGCGGGTCACGGTGATCGTGTCCGCGCCGTGGATGCGGCCCTTGACCTCGATGAAGCGTAGCCGCCCCGTTCCCGGGATGCGGCTCTCGATGTCGTAGCCGAGCTTCTCGGTCTCCCGGTCGGTGGGCTCGAAGCCAAGCGTGCGCTCGGTCTCCATGATGATCGCCCTCGCCCGCGCGGCGGACTCCTGGGTGTCGGTCGCTTGGCGATCGGGCTTGTCGGGCTTCCCGCTGATGGCCGTAATCAGGCCGCGCGGAACGACCAGCACGCCGCCGAGGATCACCGGCGGCAGCGCCGAGAGCTTCGACTCCAACTGCAGCCGCTCCAGCCGCTGGCGAAGCCGCGTCCGCAGATCCTCGGCCCGGCGACGCGCCTCGCCCGAGTTGAGTCGAGCACCGGGCTTGCCGGCCTGCTCCTGCGCCTGGATCTGCAGGTAGCGATGATCCCAGTAGGCGATCTCCTTGGTGAGCCGATCCTTGACGGCGGCCTCCGTCTTGCCGAGCAACTCGATCCTGGCCGACTTGATCTCCTGCAGGTGCTCGGGCACGACGTGGATGACGGCGTGCTCCTGTGCCTTACCCTCCAGGTCGCCGGTGACCCAGGCGCACCCGGGCCGCTCCAGAATGGCGTCGATGCCCGGCTCATCCTCGGCCAACGGCCGGTAGTCCAGATACGGCGCGTAGTGCAGGTGGCGCGGCGGCTCGGTCTCGGCCAGCTCCACGTAGAGCAACCGCTTCGAGACCACCCGGCGGTCGCCGCTGCGCGTGCGGCTTTCGTCCTGGATGGCGTGCTCCAGGTAGAACAGCACGCGCGGCGCGGTTCCCGGATCCCGGTCGTCGACCAGCACCGTGCCCCGCTTCAGCAGGTCGCGATGGCGCTCCAGCGTCAGGTCGATCACCGAATCCAGCAGCGGATGCCCCGGGCAGAGGAACTCCGCCGGAGGCTTGCCCGGTGGGGACAGCAGCCCCTTCTCGAAGGCGATGCGCTCGTAGCGGGCCACCACCGGCTCGCCCGTGCCGATCAGCCGGTCGCGGCTGCGTACCGCGCCCGGCACGTGGGTGATCTCGTAGCGCCGCGGCTCCCGCTGTCGGACCGAGCCGCCCAGCCACGCGAACGCCGCACGGAAGAACGACTCGATGTAGTGCGGCTGCAGCCGCCGCGCCGCCGCCCGCTCCATCTCCTCCCGCACCCGCTGCACGCGCGTGGCGTCCATGGCATCCGGCGCCAGCGCCTGATCCTCCAGCAACTCCTGCAGCGTCTCGCGATCGAGGGCGTCATCGAGCACCGTGCTCAACCGCGCCCGCACCTCCGGCTGCTCCCCGTAGCGGATCGCCTCCATCAGCAGGTCGCGTAGCGGCCGGCCCGAGAACTGCAGCTTGCCGAGCACGTCGAACACCTGCCCGCCGAGCGCCTCGCGCGCCTGCTCCAGCTTCTCCAGCAACCGGCGGTAGACGTCGCCCTCGCGCGTTTCCTCCGCCACCAAGTTCCACAGGTGGCACACCTCGGTCTGGCCGATCCGGTGGATGCGGCCGAAACGCTGCTCCAGCCGGTTCGGATTCCACGGAAGGTCGTAGTTCACCATCAGGTGAGCGCGCTGCAGGTTGATCCCCTCGCCCGCCGCGTCGGTCGCCAGCAGGATCTGCACGCCGGGATCGTGGCGGAACGCCTCCTGCGCCTTGCTGCGCTCCTCGCGGCCCATGCCGCCGTGGATCATCACGATCGCCTGCTCGCGCCCGAGAACCGTGGCGATGCGCCCGCGCAGATACGCCAGCGTGTCGCGGTGCTCGGTGAAGATCACCAGCTTCTGCGCATGTCCCTCCTGGACGGTCGAAGGCGCCGTACCATCGGCGGGCAGGATCTCGTCGAGCAGCCCCGTGAGTTGCTGCCACTTCGTGTCCTTGCCGCTGCGCCGCACCCTGTGCGCGACGTGCTCCACTTGCCGCAACGTCCCGATCTCGGTCTTCAGCTCCGCGATCGACCGTGCCGCCGTCGCCTGGTCGAGGATCTCCTCGGCCGCCTGCTCCTGCTCGTCGGCCGGCGCGTCCTCCAGGTCCTCGAACTCGTCGGCGTCCAGCTCGATGTCGCGCGACAGCCCGACACGTGCCACGGCCTGACCGCCCCGGCGCAGCAGCTCCAGCTCGCGCAGGCGGCTCTCCAGCCGCTCCCGGCGCCGCCGCAGCGACTGGTAGATCGCCTCGGGCGAGGACGCCAGCCGTCGTTGCAGCAGCGTCAGCGCGAACCCCACGGCGCCAGCGCGCTGGTTGTTCTCCAGCGCCTCGGCGCGGTTGAACTCCTCGCGAACGTAGTTGCTGACCTCGTTGTAGAGATGCGCCTCCTCATCGGAGAGCCGGTACGGGATGGTGTGGGCGACACGCTCGGGAAACAGCGGCGTGCCCTCGAACTTGAGCAGGCGCTCCTTCACCATCCGCCGCATCAGGTCGGAGACGTCCGCCATGTGCACGCCGTCCCGGAACCGGCCCTCGAAGCGATCGCCGTCCAGCAGCGCCATGAAGAGCTGGAAGTCCTCCTCCTTGCCGTTGTGCGGCGTGGCGGTCAGCAGCAGGAAGTGACGAGTCAGGCCGCCGAGCAACTGCCCCAGGTGATAGCGCTTGGTGTAGCGGATCTCGCCCCCGGTGAAGGTCGCCGACATCTTGTGCGCCTCGTCGCACACCACCAAGTCCCAGCGGCAGTCGGGCGCCTGGAGCTTCTCCTGCAGCGCGGTGTCACGCGCCAGCTTGTCCAGCCGGGCGATGGCGAGGTCGGTCTCCAGGAACCAGTTACCGGTGCGCGCCGCGGCCAGCTTGTCGTTGGTGAGGATCTCGAAGCCGAGGTGGAAGCGCCGGTACAGTTCGTCCTGCCACTGCTCGGCAAGGCTGCCGGGACAGACCACCAGACAGCGCTGCAGGTCCCCACGGGCGATCAGCTCCTTCATCAGCAGTCCGGTCATGATCGTCTTACCGGCACCGGGATCGTCGGCCAGCAGGAACCGCAGTGGCTGCCGCGGCAGCATCGCCTCGTACACCGCGGTGATCTGATGCGGCAGCGGCTCCACTTGCGAGGTGTGGACCGCCAGTGCCGGGTCGAACAGATGGGCGAGGTTGATGCGCAACGCCTCCGACACCAGCCGAAAGAGATCGCCGTCGCCGTCGAAGCTCCACGGCCGCCCCTGCTCGACGATCTCCAGCCGCGCTTCGTTTTCCCGGTAGAGGATCTGACTGCCCAGCTCGCCACCGGCCGCCCGGTAGACGAGTTCCACCGCGTCCGCGCCGATCCATCGGGCGCTCACCACCGTGATCAGGGAATCGGCCACGATGCCGCGCACTGCGGCCGGTGCTTGCAGGTCTTCGAGCTTCACGCCGACGATGATACCCGCTTACGTGCCGAGCATCCCGGCGCGCACCACTGGGGTAGCGCACCATCGCCCGAGTGTAGGAAACTGCGAATCAGCGCCCGATGCCGCTCGGGGCGGTAGTTCGACGACGCAGGCGTTCAGAACGCTCGGAGTTCCCAAGTGAATCGAAGCGAAACTCGCGCCCACGATGGCGACTACCGGATCGAAGTCGCCGACTTCGGTCCCATCGTCCGTGCGAGCGTTGACGTGCGCCCACTCACGGTGTTCGCCGGACCTAGCAACACCGGCAAGTCCTACCTCGCGATGCTCGTGTACGCCTTGCATCGGTGCTTCGGCCCGCCCGTTCGGTCGGAGTCCGATCTTCAGCGGCGCACCTATTGGTTCTCCGAGGGTAACTATTCAGGCGTAGTGGCAGCCCATGGGTCAGCGTAACCACGACCTGAAGATTGTAAGTTGTCTCGGGCGCTGTACGTGTTCGGCATTGCTGGTCTATTCTCGCGGTCGGGAGGGGCGCAATGGACGCGAGCTTCAAGCTCACGCGCCAAGAGATAGGTGCGGCCTACGATGCTGGCCGAGACGCGGTCATCGCGTTGATCGAGGCTCTCATCGAGCGTTACGAGCAGCGGATCACGGCGCTGGAGCAGGAACTCCAGGAACTGAAGAAGGACAGCCACGACAGCGGCAAACCGCCGTCGCGAGACAGCTTCGAACGCAAGCAACACAGCCGCACGGCCTCTCGCCGGCAGCGAACCGGAAAGCGTCACGGGGGTCAGCCGAACCATCCTGGTGCGACCTTGAGCCAGAGTGAGCATCCCGACCTCGTCACCGTGCACGCGGTGGACCGGTGCGGCTGCGGACGATCGCTGGCCGACGAGCCGGTGGCCGACTACGAACGTCGGCAGGTGTTCGAGGTGCCGCCGCTGGCGGCGCAGGTCACCGAGCACCGCGCCGAGCGCAAACGCTGCCCGGACTGTGGGAAGACCGCGGTGGCCACATTCCCTGAGCCGGTCCGGCAGCCGGTGCAGTACGGCGAGCGGCTGCAAGCGGTGGCCGCATACCTGAAGAACTACGGGTTGCTACCGTATCAGAGGGCGGCCGAGTGGTTCGCGGACCTGTTCTCGATCCCGATCAGCGTCGGCACGTTGGTGAACATCAACGCCACCTGCGCCGAGCACTTGGCGGGCGTCAGCGAGATGATTCGTGAAGCGATCGGCGGCCAGCCGGTGGTCGGCTTCGATGAGACCGGGATGAGCGTCGACGGCCACCTGCGGTGGCTGCACGTGGCGAGCACGGAGCGGCTGACCCACTACGCCGAGCACGCGAAGCGGGGCAAGCAGGCCGGTGAGGACATCGGCATCTTGCCGAACTTCGCGGGGATCGCGCTGCACGATCACTGGCAGAGCTACTTTCGCTATCAGTGTGGGCACGCGCTGTGCAACGCCCATCATCTGCGCGAGCTGACGTTCGTCGAGGAACAGTACCGCCAGCCGTGGGCGGGCGAACTCAAGGAGTTGCTGCTGAGGATGAACGCTGCGGTGGACCGTGCGCAGCAGCAGGGACGCCGGCGGCTGTACCGGCCTGAGCGCCGACGATTCGCCGCCGAGTACCGCAGGATCATCAACGTTGGGCTGGCCGCCAATCCGCCGCCGCCTCCGGCGCCACCGGGTACGCCCAAGAAGCGGGGCCGCAAGAAGCAGAGCAAACCGCGCAATCTCCTGCTCCGGTTGTCCGGCCGCTGGCGATCGGTGCTCGCCTTCATGTACGACTTTCGCGTACCGTTCACCAACAACCAGGCCGAACGGGACCTGCGCATGATGAAAGTTCAGCAGAAGATCTCAGGCACGTTCCGCAGCGCTGAAGGTGCAGCCGCCTTCTGCCGGACCAGAGCCTATATCTCCACGATCCGCAAGAACGGCGGCAACGTGCTCGACGCCCTCAGGTCCGTCTTCGAAGGCCGCCCCATGATCCCTCCCTGCCTCAGACCGTCCGCCACGGCTGAATAGTTACCTCCGAGGCATCGGTCAGCGCGCTGCCGGACGAAGAGAGGCTTGCAGCCCGCATCGCCGAGTGGTGGTCTACCGGCGGCAAGGAACAACGCCGGCCGCTGCCCGACGACTTGGCGAGAACCATGCGCACGGCGTTGGAGGAGCTCACCGGCGCCGAGGAGCACTTGGCGCGGGAAGTGAGCCGCTGCTTCGGCGTCGATGACATGGGCGATCTGGTCCGTCGGGGAAGCATCGAAGATAGATCCACGGCGACCATCAGCATCCCGGCATCGGTCGACAATGAGCAGACGCGATATACATTCGAGTTCGGCCGAGGGCCTGCACGGCTATTCGGACACGTGCCAGCGCTGCCGCCCACGCCCGGCGATGTCCCGGATGAGGAACGAGCTGGACTATCCCTGCTGTACGGACTCCTGGACGTCATGTCCAGTTCCGTGATCGGTCCCCTGATTCGCAACTCGCACTACCTGCCAGCCGATCGCACCGGGATGATGCACAGTCACCAGGTGGTCGTCAGCACGCTGATCCAGGGCGCAACGACAGCCGGACTGGGTCGTTCGACCAGTGTGCCCATGCTGTCTGGAGTACTGGCCGACTTCCTGAATGATCTTGTCGGGATGGGCCAACGGAAAAAGAAGATGTCGGACGGGATGGCACGTCGTCTGGAAAAGAACCTCATGGCGGGAGCCATACGGCTGAAACAGTCCGAGACCGGTTATCCGTCGTTCGCCTATCTTCCAACCGATTGGGACACCGACCTGCCGCTGATGCGTACCTCTTCCATGATTTCCGAACTGGCTCCTGTGGTGCTGTATCTGAGGTATCCGGTTCGTCCCAATGACGTCCTGATCATCGAGGAGCCGGAGTCGCATCTGCATCCCGCGATGCAGGCAGCGTTCGCCCGCGAGTTGGCCCGCTTGGTTCGCTCCGGCGTGCGTGTGTTGCTGACGACGCACAGTGAGTGGATATTGGAGGCTCTGGCCAACCTGGTCCGGCTGTCGGAGCTTCCCGAGCGTACGCGGGAGGGGATCGCGGGATCTGATGTCGCCCTCTCACCAGCCGAAGTGGGTGCGTGGATGTTCACGCCGTCCGTCGACGGCGCGGGATCGACGGTCGAGGAAATGGTTCTGGACACGGAGGCGGGCAACTTCCCGGCCGGCTATGGCGAGATCACCGAGTCGCTCTACACCGACTGGGTAAGGATCGCCAACCGGATCGAAGCGATCAGGACAGGCGTAGCGTAGCCTATAGCCGCCTCCAGGCGTTGATCTGCTCGGTCATGGCCGCCAGCAGTTCGGGGATGGCATTCGCCTCCGCTTCCCGCTGGCCGACGATCCGGGCGAGGTCCGGAACGGTTCGACCGAGATCGGAAGCCAGTGCTCCGACAGTCGCTTTCGCGGCGTCGCGCTGCCGCACCGATCCCTCCACGAGTTGCTCCAGGTCATGCATCGCGCGCTCCAGGTCGGACGCGGTCAGACCGAGCCTGCTTGCAAATTCGTCCCGTCGCCGGCCGATCGTCTCCCAAAGCCACTGCTCGGGAGGAGCATCCCCGGGAAGAAACAGCGGCTGCACGTGGTGCCAATATTCCTCGGCGATTGCCTGCAACGTACGCTCCAGGTCACGGGAGTCGCCGTCGAGCACCAGGATGAAGTCCCGGAGCTTGGCGAACTTGCCCAGCGTGCGCACGTGGCCCGCAAACTCGTTCCGGCCGGTATTGCTGCCGATGATCACGTCCTCGTGGCGCAGTCCGAGCTTCACGTTCAGCACGTCGAGCACGCCGCGTATCACACCCTCTGCAACCTCATCCTCACAGAGCACTGACAGTTGGTCTCGGGACTGCCCGTACAGGGCCTTCTGAAAGATGTCGCGGTAGAGGGGCGCGCGGCGGACCTCTCCGGCCGTCTCATCGCGTTCCAGAAAGATCCGAGCGCGAGGTGGCACGCTGTCCAGGATTACGGGACTGTGCGAGGCGACGATGATCTGCAGGTCGTTGCGCAGAGCGCTGCGCTGCAACTCGAGCATGGTCTGCTGCTGGGTGTAGGGATGGAGACCAGTGTCCACCTCGTCGATGAGGACCAGCCCGTTCCGGAGGAGGGAGATGTCCTTCGAGATACGCAGGATGCTCCGTTCCCCGGAGGACATGTGGAACTCGGAGTAGCCGGTGTTCGCGGCATCGTCCAGCGCCGCGAACAGAAGGTCGTTCGCGGCGCTGGCGCTGATGACGGACAGGCTGCGGTAGCGCCACGGCAGGATACGATGGGCGAAGACCAACATCTCGGGGCTGAGCGTCCGCGTCTCGAACTGCTTTCTGGCAAGCTGCAGGATGCTCCGCACCTCCGACGGATTGGTCAGGTTGGCAAGCGTCCGCAGATAGACCGACCGCGCCGGCTGCGTGGCACCCGCGCGGCCCAGGAAGCTCCGGTTCCAGGACTTGCCGCGCCGCCACGCCATGGAGACACGGTCGCCCCGGTGCAGGTAATGGAATTCGAGCTCGGTCCGCGGCGCACTGTCGGAACATGCCGGCTGCTGCCGATTGGTGAAGTTCGGAAAGAGCGTGCTGGGAACGAACTCCCGCGGTCCGCGACCGGGGACGCGGTAGGCGCACGCACATGCCAGGAGGACCGTCGACTTGCCGCAACCGTTGGGGCCGGCAAGCACGCAGACAGGATAGTCGAAGGGCACCCGCAGATCCCGGATGCCGCGCAGGTTCCTGATTCGGACCTCCGCCAGCGCGTCGTCGCGGTGGCCGTTGCCCGCGCCCAACGCGTCCCAAACGTCCTGCAGCTCCCTGGCGATCAGTGACACTTCCTCAACCCGCGCGGGCAGTGTCTTCGCGTACGGCGCATCTCGAAGCGGCACACCTCATCATCCTGTCCCTACTCCTGCACCGTCCGCGAACAGCTCGGCCTGTTCGGGTGTCGCCTCCGATCGCGCAAGCCGGCTGATCTCGGGCCAACTCTGCACCAGCCCGTTGTACGCCAGCGCCTCCGCCGCGCGCTTCTTGCGCTCGCACACGGTGTAAAGGCGATAGCACAGCTCGCGGGCGGCCTCGGCGAAACCGCCCAGCTTGCGAACCAGCTCGGCAGCGGCCTCTTCGCCGCTCTCCAGCACGCGGATCAGGTGATGGACGGTCTCCCATGCCGTGAGACGGTCATCTCGCGCAGGATCCCAGCCCGACGGCAATTCCTGCGGGCGCAGCAGCCGTACCTTTCCGGCCCCCGAGCGGAGGATGCCCGCCTCCACCATGCCCGCCACGCTGGTGTTCTTGGCCTTGGACAGGGTCTCGGCGCCCCCGTAGTCACCGGCGTCGAAGCCGTGCTGCTCGAACCACGCGAGCGCCCAGCGACTATCGGCGTCAAAGTCGCCCTCCTGCTCGGCGAGGACTTCGTCCACGGTCTGGTTGATCAGTGCCAGCGCATCGCCCACCGGCACACGACTACCAGAAGTGTCGAGGACCTTCGCGTAGCGTGTGTATATCGCCATGCCCGGGCCGATCGCGGCTTGCGCGAGGTCCACGGGGGCGATGTTGCCGCGCTGTAGTTGGGTGACTGCGGAGGAAGTTCCGCCTTGAGCGCGGTCAGGAAGTCCCGGCGCGTGGTGACAGGAGCCTCCGCCGGGCGCTTACGGCACACGAGGACGACGCTGGAAGCGAGCGCATTCGCTCCCATGCCTATCATGCGGTTGCCGAGCTCCGTTCGCATGGGCCAAGTGCCACTTATCGAAAATCCGGCGGTAATGACAGCTTCGAGAGACGTCTCCCAACCAGTTCTGGCGATACCGCGATCGTTACGGTTTTCGGACTGCTTGAACGCGTAGTAGATCGTCGCTCGCTACAGATCAACCTGGTAAGTTCCCGCCACGAGGGCGGGTCGACGGCATCGAAAGCTGTTTTTTCAGCATTCCTGCTGAATCCGGAGCCAATCATGACCGATGCTCCACCAATCGGCCATCGCCACAAAGCGTCACGAACGCGATTGATGTGGCTTTGATCAGGAATCGTCATAGTCGTTATCCACTTGGTTTTCAGCCGCGCATTGAGGGGGACGCACGGAGTACATCACGGGACGGCCAGCGGAGTCGATAGCCATTCAGCATCGCCGTTCGATTGAGGTTGGGCAAGCCTCTTTACCACCCGGTCCGACGCCCGATGGCTCAGGGTGGCCGCGGGCGATGGAGCTCGGCAGTGGGCGACCGTCTGCTGCGGGGCGAGTCTCAGGCGCGGCTGGTGTCTTTCCGTTTGTCGGAATGCCGGCGCCGCCCGTTGACGTAGCGCAGTTGATGGGTGCGCTGCCTGCGGGGTGGTAGGTCCTCCGCGGATTCCTCCATGGAGTGATAACATGGCGACCGTGAACGTCCATCTGGTTGGCGGGTTCCTGGGCAGCGGCAAGACCACGGCCATCCGGAGTGCCTGCGAGCTACTGCGGCAGCGTGGCGAGGCGGCGTCCGTGATCACCAACGACCAGGGCACGCTGCTGGTCGACACGGCGTTCCTGCGGGGCTCGCACCCGACCCGCGATGTGACGGGTGGCTGCTTCTGCTGCCGCTACGATCAACTGGTCGAGCTGCTGACGGAGGCACGCCGCGAGGGCGCGCAGCACGTGTTCGCCGAGGCTGTGGGCTCCTGCGCCGATCTGGTCGCGACCGTGGTGCGGCCGCTGCTCGGGTCGACTTCCGGTCCGGTCGACCGGGTGTCGTTCACTGCGATGGTCGACGCGCGGCTCTTGATCCGGCTCCAGGCGGGCGAGCCGCTGCCGTGGTCCGTCGACGTCGCGTATCTGTTCCTGGAACAGCTCCGCGAGGCGCCGCTGCTGGTGGCGAGCAAGTGGGATCTGGTGATCGATCCGCCATCATTGTCGGCTTCGGGCAGCGGGTCCGGCGTCGCTGTGCCGGGTCAGACCGTGCTCTGCCAGGACGGACGCACGCCGGCCGGCGTGGCCGGATGGGTCGACGCGCTCTGCGATCCCGATCATCCGGCCACCGCAGCCGCCGGCGCCTGCGACTTGGGCATCGACTACGCGCGCTACGGCGCCGGCGAGGAAGCGCTTGCCTGGCTCGACGCGGAAGTCCGGGTGGATGCGGCCGAGGGAGGCGCCCGAGCAGCCGCCGGCCGCCTGGTGCGCGCTGTCGTCGCCAAGGTCAGCGACGAGGCGGACGCGATTGGCCACGTGAAGTTCCTGATCCGGGATCACCTGTACGACGTCAAGGTCAGCCACACCGCTACGGATAAGACACCCAATCAGGCGCTGCTTGATGAGTCGCGCCAACTCGAGCGGCTCAGCGACCGCCGGCTCTACGTGATTGTCAACGCGAGAGCCGAGATCGGCGCCCAGCCGCTGCAGCGGATCCTGGAACGCGCCGTCGCGCCATCTTCCGGTGGAGAAACCCTCACCATCATCCGGTCGGCTACGTTTCACCCCGCCCCTCCTCAACCGGTCGAGAAGACCCGATGAACGACTTATTGGCGCGCAGTGATCCTCGGAACGAAGTCCTGACTGAGCAGAGGGTGACCTACCACATCGAGTTCGAAGGCAGGCTCCTGCTGGTCGAAAACGTGCCGGCACGCGTCAACGTCGAAACCGGTGAGCAATACTTCTCTCCCGAGACGATCGAACGGTTACAGCAAGCAGCGTGGGGGCGAGCCCGGCCGGTCCGCGTCATCGAGACCCCCGTATTCGAGTACTCGGCGTTGGCCTGACCCTCAGTCCTCGAACACTTCGGCTCCGACGTCCGGGACCCGCCAGTTGGCGTGCCAGCGGGAGTCGGGCGGGACCGTGCCGTCGCCGTCCTGCATGCAGGCGAAGGTCGGAAACTGGGGGGCGACCACCTCGGACCAGAGCGACTCGACCTGGGCGTAGGTGAGGAGCTTCTGCTCCGGGGCGAGCCGCTCGTGCTCGGCCAGCAGGCCGGCGGCGACGCGGCCGAGCCAAGCGGTCTTGTGGCGCAGCAGCGCCTCGCCGCTGCGTCGCGCGGACTCGGCGGCGCTGGGATCCATCGCGAAGTGCGGGCCCGGCTCATCCGCCGCGGGCAGGCGCGACAGGTCGACCGCGTCCGGCTCGACGGCCCAGAGCTGCGAGGTCTCGCCCTTGCCGGCATGATCGGACCACTCGGCGTACGCGAACGGGCTCGACGGGTCCTTGAGGTCGGCGCCCTCGACCACGAAGGCCAGGCGCGCGCCGACCCGCGGCTGGATCAGCTCGACGAACCGCGCAACGTCCTCCGCGTGCGGGCCGCCGTGGCCGGAGTAGAGCACGGCGGCCCGGAACCCGAGCTGGTCTGCCGCGCGCACGTGGTAGCAGATGGTCTTGAAGAACAGCCACGGCGGCACGGCCGTCAGCCACGGGCGCGCCACCTCGCCCACCTTGCGGCTGGCCCAGATGCCGAAGCCGCCGCTCTCGTGGATGTGCCAGTAGTGCGGCGGGGCGACCACGCCGCCATGGGCGGTGGCGGCCCTGCGGCAGATCGCGTGCGCGCGCAGGCCGTCACAGCCCAGGGCGCTCTGCGGGCCGTGCGGCTCGCACAGCCCGTAGGGCAGGTAGAGGACCGGGCAACGCTCGAACGCCTCCTCCAGCTCGTCCGGGAACATGCGCTCCCAGCGCACCTCGGGGACGCCGAGCGGCCGGCCCATCAGCCGCTCTTGGCGTCTGCCACCGGCTCGCTGCCCGGCACCACCGCCGGCACCTCGTGCTCGCGCAGCAGGTCCGCGAAGGGCGGAAGCCGGCCCTCCAGCGTCTCCTTGAGCCGGGCGAGTTGCGCATCGATCTGGCCGGCCAGGTGATCGTACACGTCGTACGCCTGCTTCGGCGGCGCCGTGTCGGCGTTGGTCACCACGCTGGTCAGGGCGCTCAGCTTGACGACCAGCTTGACCGGGTGGTTGAGGCGGTTCAGCGCCCCCTCGGCGCGCGGCTCGACCAGCTCCTCCTCGATCGCCGTGAGCTCCTTCCTGAGCGCACCCGCCGCGTCGGCGACCGCCTGCTCGCCTGGACCGTCCTTGGCGCGGCCGGCCCACTCGTCCACCTGCCGGCTGGTGCTGCGCAGCTCGCTGACGGCGTCGTTGGCCTCGGACACCTTGTCGCGGATCCGGATCGCCAGCTCGAACTGCGCATCCAACCCCTCCTGCGTCACCTCCAGGCGCGGGTCCTTGCGGATCTCGAACGGCTGCCGGTGGGTGGTGTCGGCTACGGTGAGGCGCGCCTCGTAGCGGCCCGGCGCAGCGATCGGCCCGACCGGGCGGTCGGTGGTGCCGGTGATCGGATGCGAGCCCGGGTAGCGCATGTCCCACGCGAAGCGGTTCATGCCCGCCTTGGCCGGCACCACCGGATCCTTGGGCGGCTCCTCCTTCCCCTTCTCCTTGTCCTCCTCCGAGGGCGGTTCCGGCTCCACGCTGGAGAACGTGCGGATCTCCTGCCCCTCCGCGTCGTGGAACGACAGGGTGACCTCGCCTTCCGGCTCCTCCTGGAGGTGGTAGTGCAGGACCACGCCCGCACGAGGATTGACGCCGCAGTCCAGCGCGCGGCGCTCGAAGCCCCCGCCGGGCTTCTGCGCGACGTAGAGGGTGCCCGGCTGGCCGAGCCCGACCATGTATTGCTTGGGCGAGGCAGCCGTGGGGTCGGCCTCACCCGCCATGCGCAGCGTGGGGGCAGGCGCGAACAGGTGCACCGGGGCGACCTCGCCTGCCGCCAACTGCCGCAGCAGCCCCAGGCCGTCGGTGATCCAGAACGAGCGGCCGTGGGTGGCCGCGATCAGGTCGTCGCCGCGGATCGCCAGGTCGTGGATCGGCGCCACCGGCAGGTTGCACTGGAACGGTTGCCAGGACGCGCCGTCGTCCGAGGAGACGTGGATGCCGCGCTCGGTGCCGGCGTACAGCAGCCCCGGACGCTCCGGGTCCTCGCGTATGACGCGCGTGAAGTCGTCCTCCGGCAGGTTGCCGGTGATCTGCGTCCAGGTCGCGCCGTAGTCGGCGGTCTTGAACAGGTAGGGCCGGTAGTCGTCGAGCTTGTAGCGGAAAGCGGCCACGTAGGCGGTCGCCTCATCGTGCGGAGACAGCTCGATCGTGGCCACGGTCGCCCACTCGGGCAGATCGGGCGGCGTGATCTCCTGCCAGTTGGCGCCGCCGTCGCGGGACAGGTGCATGAGCCCGTCGTCGGAGCCGGCCCAGAACAGCCCCTGCGTGTGCGTGGACTCGACGAAGGCGAAGATCGTGCAGTAGTGCTCGGCGCCGGTGGTGTCCTTGGTGATCGGGCCGCCGGAGGCCTCCTGCTTGCTCGGGTCGTCGCGGGTCAGGTCGGGGCTGATCACCTCCCAGCTCGCGCCGTCGTCGGTGGAGCGGAACAGCACATTGCCGGCGATGTAGAGCACGTCGGGGTCGTGCGGCGAGATCAGGATCGGATACGTCCACTGGAAGCGGTACTTGAGGTCCTTGGGACCGTAGCCGGAGTACTCCTCCGGCCAGGCGGTGATGATGCGGATCTGCGCGGTCGCGTGGTCGTAGCGCAGCAGCACGCCGCCGCCGCCGGGGGCGCTGCCGATGGCGCCGGAGTAGACGATGTCGGGGTTGTCGGGGCGCACCTGGATGTGGCCGCTCTCCGAGTGGCCGACCGTGTAGCAGTCGCCCATGCGGATGATGCCCTTGTCCGAGCGGCTGGGCACGCTGATCGCGGAGTTGTCCTGCTGCGTGCCGTACACCCGGTACGGGAACTGCGTGTCGGTGGTGAGGTGGTAGAACTGCGAGGTCGGCTGGTTGTAGATGGTCGACCAGGTGTCGCCGCCGTTGAAGGAGACGCAGGCGCCGCCGTCGTTGCCCTCGATCATGCGGCGCGGGTCGGCCGGGTCGATCCACAGGTCGTGGTTGTCGCCGTGCGGGGTCGGCACCGTCGTGAAGGTCTTGCCGGCGTCGGTGGACTTCCACGCCGACAGGTTGAGCACCCACACGGTGTCGGCGTCCTGCGGGTCGGCGAACACGTGGTGGTAGTACCAGGGGCGCTGGCGCAGATCGCGCTCGGCGCTCGCCACCTCCCAGTTGGCGCCGCCGTCCTCGGAGCGGAGCAGCGCGCCCTTCTCCGCCTCGACGATCGCCCAGACCCGCCCGGCCTTCGCGGGCGAGCATGCGAGGCCGATGCGGCCCTTGATGCCCTCCGGCAGGCCGGGGTTGGCGGAGATCTCCGTCCACGTGTCGCCGCCGTCGGTGGACTTGAAGATGCCGCTGCCGGGGCCGCCGGATTCGAGGATCCACGGCCGGCGGATCACCTGCCAGAGCGCGGCGTACAGGACGCGCGGGTTGGTGGGGTCGATGACCAGGTCGATGGCGCCGGTCTCGGCGTCGCGGTGGAGCACGTGCTCCCAGGTGGCGCCGCCGTCGCGCGAGCGGAACACGCCGCGCTGATCGTTGGCGCCGAAGGCGTGGCCGAGGGCGGCCACGTAGACCAGGTCCGGGTCCTCCGGGTGGATGCGAATGCGGCCGATGTGGCGGGTGTCGGTCAGCCCGACGTTACTCCAGGTCGCGCCGCCGTCGTTCGAGCGGTAGACGCCGTCGCCGTGCGAGACGTCCACGCGGATGCACGCCTCGCCGGTGCCGGCGTAGACGACGTTGGGGTCGGCGTCGGCGACGGCGATCGCGCCCACGGCGGCGGTCCCGAAGGAGCCGTCGGAGACGTTCTCCCAGTAGGTGCCCCCGTCGGTGGTCTTCCACACGCCGCCCGCGCAGGCGCCGAAGTAGAAGGTCTGGGCATGCGAGGGGTCCCCGGCGACGGCCACCACGCGGCCGCCGCGGTGCGGCCCGATGCAGCGCCAGTCGATCGTCTCGAACAGTTCAGGTGCGAGCTGAGTTCGTCCCATGGTTGCCCCGCATCATACGACGATCGCCGTGACACTGTAGGAGCGCTCCGCTACCGGGGTCTGAGGGGCATGACGAACGCCAGCGTCGGCTTGTCGCGCTCCATCGGCTCCACCGCGAACCCCATGTCCAGCTTGAGTTGCCGGTTCGCGGCGTGGTCTGCGCCGCTCACCGATCTCACCTGGTAGCAGCCGAGCTCCCTGGCTCGGCGAATCGCGTGCTCCTGGAGTGCCCTGCCGATGCCCTGGCGGCGATACGTCTCCCTTCACTCCGAAGGCGACGATCTTCGCCTCCGTGAGCGTCTGCCCATCGACGACCAGAGGTGGGTGACTTCGATCATGGGGACCGATGTCCCAGACGACATACATCAGGAATCCCACGACGCGACCATCCCTCTTTGCCATCACGTAGTGGCGCGGAAACCGTTCGAATCGCGCATCGAACGCCCATCGCACCTGACCCTCGCTGTCGATCAGGTCGAAATAATCGTTCCAGTCACGATGCTCCGGCGTCAGCTCATGGATTGCGGGACAAGACCGGCTCATCCGTTCAGTTCCAGGCGCGCCAGGCGTTCGCCGAGCAGCGCGAGATAGAGCTCCTGGTGCTCCGGCGGCAGGAAGGAGTCGCCTATGCGCCGCCGCCACGCGGGAGCGGCCTGCGACAGCTCCGACTGGACCCTGCCGATCACTTTGTCGGGAAGCCCCAGGCGCTCGCTGCCGAAGTAGGCAATCCATGACCTGCGGGTCAGGCCGCGCTGTTTGCCTTCCAGAGGCAGAGCGGTCTCCATGATGGTGTCGGGTCGCTTGCCGAGAGCCAGGTAGGCGACCGTGGAACTGAGGAAGTCGTACGCGGGCGCCAGCTCGACCTTGCCCTGGCGGGTGATCAGCGAGTGGTTCTTGAGGTGCATGTCCTCGTTCCCTACCAGGAAATTGAACAGGCTCCGTTTCAGCAGCTTCACCTTCTCGATCGCCGGGAACGTGCAGTAGGTATCCAGCAGGGTGACCAGACGTTCCATGCTGAAGTCGTACTTCGTGTCGCGGGTTCGGCCGGAAAGCTGCGCGAAGTCCTCCACCGCGACCTTTCCGTTGTGCCCCACACGGTCGAAGCGCTTGACGAAATACGACCAGGTCCCGTCGGCAGAGCGCACCATCCCGCTCACCGGTACTTCGATCCCGCACAGTCGCGCGAGATGCATGGTCAGCCCCTCGTTCTCCGGAAGGTTCGGGAACACGTGGTGTTGCGGCTTGATCACGTACCGCCCGCGGCGATCGACGATTCGGAACACGCCGGCCGTCGCGGCGAGGCGCACGCTCAACTTCGGCTGCACTCCCTGGATCGACATCCTGCCGGCGCGGACTATGGCCTCCCGCCGCTGCCGCTCGGCGTCGTAGGGAAAGTCGTTCAGGGACTTCAGAATGGGCGACATCAAGCGAAGACCCGCACGGGAGTACCGGGCATCGCCACATGGTTCATACGTGATGGGACAGCGGTTCAAACCGTCTCCGTCATGATGGTCACCGCCCCGACCACCTCCTCCCCGACTGCCACGAGCTGTGCAAACAGGTCGTCGCGTTCGAGCTTCCGCTGACGCAGCAGCCCTTCCAGCATCTCCCCTTCCGGCAGCAGGCCCTCGAAGAAGGGCGGGAATCGATCGAACGAGTGCTCGCGCCTTGCAACCGGCATCGAGAGCGACACCGGGGGGCCGTCGTAGGCATCCAGGTACCGAAACACGAAGCGCCCCGCATCGTGCTCCTCAAGCAGTCCCGCCGCCTTGCCCATGACGTGCACCGTGGCTGTCCTCATCGCTCGCTGTCCTCGGCCGGGTCCCGGCTCCGGGCGCTCATGGTGGCACTGCACTCCGCCATCAGCGGCCCATCCAGCCGCAGTTCGATGTTGAGGACGTGCAGGGTCGCCATGAGCGTCGCCAAGCGTACCGTCGGCTTCCCCTTCTCGATGTCGAAGACCGAGGTCTTGCCGATGCCTGCAAGGTCCGCCAGTGCATGCTGGCTCATGCCGCTGCGCCGCCGATGGAACCGGACCACCTCCCCGATCAGCCGGGAAGAGTGTATCTTTATGTTACTCCTTCTTACCGCCATGGCGGTACCTTAGTCTAGCCGCGGACTTCCTTCAAGCCATTGTCGGCCTATTTTACCGCCATGGCAGCGCTATCGTCCGAAAACACGTTCGAGACAAATCCCCTGCAGTCGACGCCAGCATGTTCCACATGTAGTTACACTCTGGTAGGTACAGCGTGCGCCTGTACGGGTCCCGCTGGGTGCCGCCCGGCGCCAGCCCGGCGGTGGTCTCAGCAGCGGCTCACGGCAACGCCAACCTACGTCTCGCCGCCGCTTGCCACTATCCCGGCTTAGGGGTAACCTCTGTTTCAAACTTCCCCGCCGTCCGGGTCTTTCGTGACTCGAACTGGCGGGCTTTTTTTGTCCAAGGACACCATGGCGAAACGTGTGGTGCTGTTCGTCGATTACCAGAACATCTATCGGCGAGCCCGAGGAATGTTCCACGACCACGAGACCTCTCCTCACTGGGAAGGTCAGGTCTACCCCGACGCACTGGGACGGCTCATCGTCAGGATGGGTCACGACTCGGACCGGGTTCTGCACCAAGTCCGCGTGTACCGCGGACTGCCGGACAGCACAAGGGATCCCAAGGGGTACGGCGCGGCGTCGCGTCAGATTGCGGCATGGAGGAAGCAACCTCTCGTGAAGGTGGCGACGCGGCCATTCCGCTATCCGCCTGACTACCCTGCTTCCAGAGCGCAGGAGAAGGGCATCGACGTCCAGATGGCTCTCGACTTCGCGATGATGGCGGTCCGCGGGGAGTACGATGTCGGGGCTCTGATGTCCAATGACACCGACCTTCGGCCCGCTCTCGAACAGGTAATTCGCCTTGGTGCGGCTACGGTCGAAGTCGCGGCATGGAGGCCGGCCACGGGACGCCCATACCGGCTCAGACTCCCGAACGTCGCGGTCTGGTGCCATCTGATTGGCCGAGACGATTACGCGACCATCCGGGACGACACCGACTATACGCAGGCCAGTCAGCGGCAGTAAGCCAGCGAAGCCGCGTTGCCCGCCGAGTTTCCGACAGAAAGGCCAATCTTCCGGAGGGTCGTTCAGACGCCGATGCGGGGGTTGAAGCGGACCCGGTTCAGGCCGGCGGTGGAGACCACGATGTTGGCGGCCGGCAGCATGTAGTGCTCAACCCAGAGCCGCTGCGCGACGGCGCTCTCCAGCCCCAGGTGGATCATCCAGTGATCGGTGTCCCAGCGACTCAGGCCGGTGGCGCCCTGCCGGTAGCAGCCGTCGGCGCGCGTGCGCACCTCCCGGACCGTCATCGCGTGATCGGCGAAGCTGCCGATTGACGGGACCAGATCCACGTCCGTCCCTTGCAGCGCCTTCGCGTATTGCCCCACTCCGTCGACCAGGAGCTCACCGACGTCCTCCCGCCGCTCGATGCCGCGCGGGTACGGTGCGACGACGTCGACCAGCCCCGCCCTTCCCCAGGCGCCCACGTCGATCCCGTAGCCCAGGCACCACTCCATGTCCGGGCCCGCGATTAGCGCCAGCTTGCGCCGCTCGTACCGCTCCGACGGGCCGAACCCGTCCAGCAACTCCCGGATCTCCCGGATCCACTCGGTCGTGATCTCCGCCCACACGGCACGCAGCCGCTCATCGCGGTCGTCCAGCTCGCGCGCGTCACCGCCGTAGCGCTCCCGGAAGCGGTCCAGCACCGGCTGCTCGTAGCGCACCAGCGGGAAGCCGC
Source organism: Spirochaetia bacterium (assembly GCA_965208175.1). Taxonomy (GTDB): domain Bacteria; phylum Spirochaetota; class Spirochaetia; order SZUA-6; family Bin103; genus CATQHW01. The sequence continues at coordinate 3,080,591 of CBDBOG010000004.1, forward strand.
GCGCGAAGCACAGGCACACCCCGTCGGCGCCGCGTTCCAGGGCCTCGCGCATGATGCCGTTGAGCTGCCCACGCACCTCCGGAAAGCCGACGCTCAGCTTGCTGTGGTCGGCGACCCCGTCGGCCTCCACGCAGCAGTACTCGGGGTGCGCGGCGTAGAAGCGGGAGCGGAACTGGTGGTCCAGCGGCGGCTCGCAGGTCCAGAGCTGCACGCGCAGGTAGACGATCAGGGCCAGCCCCGCTCCGTGAGCGCTGTCGATCGCCACCTGCAAGGGGTCGAGCCCCATCGCCATCATCCGGGTGATCACGTCGTAGCTGCCCAGGTAGCCCTCCTCGGCATCCCAGGCGTCCTGGCCGTTGATGTTCCCGACCTCGGTGGGGTAGTCGACGCAGTCGGCGCCGCACACGCCGTAGCAGCCCGACGTCCACGCGCTGCCGGCATACGGCCGGAACAGCCGCTCGATGGCCTCGGCGCCCGGCTCGGCGACGGCGCTGTCGTGGATGAACATCGGCGGCCGCGGCCGCTCGGCCGCAAGCTCCCGCACGTGCTCGTCGCGCACGGGAACGGCCCGCACCGAGCACAGGCGCGCCAGCACCGGCCCCCGCACGTGCCGTGGGAAGCGCACCTGCAGCGACCGGTCGGTGAGGTCGGCGATGATCCACGGCTCCTCCACGTAGTCGATCCACCCCTCGGCGCGCAGGTACTGCCAGTGCTCGTCGCCTTCAAGCCGCACCTCGATCGAGGCCGGCCCCCGCTTGACGCCGGTGCCGGCGATCCCGGTCGACACCGCGTGCCACCCGTCGCATCCGAGCGGCACCGTCAGCACGGCGGCCTGCCGGTCGGATGCCTGCAGGAACCGGCCGCCGAACAGTTCGGTCTCGTAGTCGATCAGGCGCCACGCGCCGGGCTTCGGCCTGGAGATCGGGCCGAACGTCGTCCGGTCGTCGGTGATCAGCCGGTCCGCCGGCTGCGCGATCGAGAAGTCGGTGATGAGGGTCACGGGGTTACACGCCGATGCGCGGGTTGAAGCGGAGGCGGTTCAGGCCGGCCGTGGATACCACGGCGTTGGCGGCCGGCGGCATGTAGTGGTCGACCCACAGCCGCTGAGCGACGGCGCTCTCCAGTCCCAGGTGGACCATCCAGGGATCGGTGTCCCAGCGGCTCAGGCCGGTGGCGCCCTGCCGGTAGCAGCCGTCGGCGCGCGTGCGCACCTCGCGGACCGTCATCCCGTGGTCGGCGAAGCTGCCCAGTGACGGCACCAGCTCCACGTCCGTCCCTTCGAGTGCCCGGGCATACTCGCCTACTCCTGCGGTCAACAGTTCGCAGATGTCCTCCCGCTTTTCGATGCCGCGCGGGTACGGCGCGACGACGTCGACCAGTCCCGCCCGGCCCCAGGCGCCCACGTCGATCCCGAACCCCAGGCACCACTCCATGTCAGGGCCGGCGATCAGCGCCAGCTTGCGCCGCTCGTACCGTTCCGACGGGCCGAACTCGTCCAGCATCTGCCGGATCTCCCGGATCCACTCGGTCGTGATCTCCGCCCACACGGCACGCAACCGCTCGTCGCGGTCGTCCAGCTCGCGCGCGTCACCGCCATAGCGCTCCCGGTAGCGGTCCAGCACCGGCTGCTCGTAGCGCACCAGCGGGAAGCCGCGCGCGAAGCACAGGCACACCCCGTCGGCGCCGCGCTCCAGGCACTCGCGCATGATGCCGTTGAGCTGCCCGCGCACCTCGGGAAAGGCGACGCTCAGCTTGCTGTGGTCGACGACCCCGTCGGCCTCCACGCAGCAGTATTCGGGATGCGCGGCGTAGAAAGAGGAGCGGAACTGCTGGTCCAGCGGAGGCTCGCAGATCCAGAGCTGCACGCGCAGGTAGGCGACGATCCCCAGGCCCCAGCGGTGCGCGCTGTCGATCGCCACCTGCAGGGGGTCGAGCCCCATGTCGATCATGGCGGTCACCACGTCGTAGCTGCCCAGGTAGCCCTCCTCGGAATCCCAGGCGTCCTGGCCGATGATGTTCCCGACCTTGGTGTCGTAGTGGACGCAGTCGGCGCCGCCCACGCCGTAGCAGCCCATGGTCCACGGGCTGCCCGCGAACCGGCGGAACGCCTGCTCCACGATCTCCGTGCCCGGCTCCGCGCCGTTGAACATGTTGCCGTCGTTCGAGAACACCAGCGGACGCGGCGGGTCGTCCTGGAGCTCGCGCACGTGCCCGTCGCTGACGGGAACCGCCCGTACCGAGCACAGGCGCGCCAGCACCGGCCCTGACACCTGCTGTGGGAAGCGCACCTGCAGCGACCGGCCGGTGAGGTCGGCGATGATCCACGGCTCCTCCACGTAGTCGATCCACCCCTCGGCGCGCAGGTACTGCCAGTGCTCGTCGCCCTCCAGCCGCACCTCGATCGAGGCCGGGCCCTGCTTGACGCCGCTGCCGGCGATGCCGATCGACACCGCGTGCCACCCGTCGCATCCGAGCGGCACCGTCAGCACGGCGGCCTGCCGGTCGGATGCCTGCAGGAACCGGCCGCCGAACAGCTCGGTCTCGTAGTCGATCAGACGCCACGCGCCGGGCTTCGGCCTGGAGATCGGGCCGAACGTCGTTCGGTCGTCGGTGATCAGCCGGTCTGCCGGCTGCGCGATCGAAAGGTCGGTGATGAGAGTCATGAATGGTTCCGTGAAAGAGATACGGGAGAGGCCCGATGCGGAGCCGGCCGTGCCGGCTCCGCCCGGGCGTCCCATGACGAAACCGCCGCGCGAAGCGGCGGTCTGCGGCGCTACGGCGCCAGGGTCGAGCGGCCGTCCTTGTTCGGTACGGGCTGGATGATGTGGCTGTCGGCGCGCTTCAGCGTGTCGGCACGCAGCGCCAGCAAGTCCTGCAGGCCGGCGCGGTCAAGCGCGGCCAGGTAGTCGCCCCAGTCGTCGTCCACGTTCCGCCTGCCAAGGATGAAGTTGTCCTCCCACTCCTGGACGACCGGATTGATCTGCGCGACCAGGGTCGCCTCCTGCTCCTTCTGGGAGTCGTCCATGGCGAACACGTCCACGCGGCGCACCGCGGTCTGGCCGCTGTGCTCCATGACCTGCGGAAGGGTCGGGAAGTCGTGGTTGAACCTGCGGAACAACAGGAACGCGCGCTCGTACGTGCTGTAGGAGGCTTCAATCTCCTCCGCGGTCGCCGGCCGCCGCTCCACCGTTGCGTCGCCGTATGACGGCCACATGACGTCGCCGGCGGCGTTGGTGTTGACCCACTTGACCCCTTCGGGTGAGGCGATTCCCGTCCACGCGGCTCCGTACTCGGAGTAGAAGAAATCCAGCCACTTTGCGGCCACCTCGGGCATCTCGATGTTGGCGTTGAAGCCGATGCCGAAGGGGTTCACATTGCTGGACGGCGGACTCACGCGCTTGGCGCTGCCGTGCGTGGGAATGCTCATGAACGCGAATTTCGCGTTGAGCTTGTCCAGCACGGCCTGGCCGGCCGGACCGAAGGGATCCGCGGCGGCTGCCGCGTTCTCCTCGTTGCTGATGCCGAGCAGCGTCGGCGCGTTGCCGTGGAAGGAGTAGCCGTGCGTGCCCTCCATGAAGGTCGTCGCTTCCTCGTTGAGCGCCTTGTTCCACTCCGCGTATTGGCGGGTCGGAAACTCCTGGTCGACGGCGCCGGCCGCGTACAGGTCGGCGATGTAGCGCAGCGCGTCCTGGTAGGCGGTCTGGTGGTAGTAGTCCTCTCCCTGAGGATAGTCGTACACGCCGAACATCACGAAGAACGGCCACCACCAGTCGCGGAACGTCATGTACGGGATGCTGTCCGGATAGAGCTCCTTGAGCTGCTTCAGCACGTCGGCGAGCTCCTCGCTGGTCGTCGGCACCTCGATGCCGTGCTCGGCGAAGATGTCGCTCCGGTAGATGATCGCGTTCTTGATGTTCTTGTACCAGCCGCCCAGCGTCGGCGACACGAAGTAGTCGCCGTCCGCCGTGCCGGCGCGGGCCAGGAACGTGTCGAAGTCGAACTTGTACCGTTCGATGGTGTCGACGAAGTTGGGCCGGTACTCCTCGAGATCACGCAGCCCCATCAGCAGCCCTTCCAGGCCGAACTGCAGGGACAGGTTGCCCGGCAGCCGCGCGGCCAGGTCGGGCAGGTCGTCGGCGGCGGCCATCAGCGCGTAGTGATTGGGAATGTCGTCTTCCGGGAACAGCCGCGGCTCCAGGCGCACGCCGGTGATCTTCTCCAGCTCGACGAACATCGGTTCCTCGAAGGTCTTCTGAAGGCTGTCGCTGACGATCGTGTAGGTCACGGTCTGCGCGATGGCCGGCGCCGCCAGCAGCGCCAGCAGCGCCGCGATCGGCAGCAGTCGTCTGACTATCGTTTGCATCGTTGCTCCTTGTGAGTGTCAGGTGTGAGTGTGTCAGGACCGGATCATCGATCCTGCCGGGTTTCTTTCTGTCTTTTCGCGTCTATTTCAGTGCTCCGATGATCACCCCCCTGACGAAGTATCTCTGAATGAACGGATAGACCAGCAGCAGCGGCACGATGGAGACGAACAGCGCCGTCCACTTCAGTTTTTCGAGTTGCAGCATGACCGAGAAGTCAGTCAATTCTTCGGCGAACGGGTTCCTGTTGGAGATGGCCCGCTGCCGCATGATGTCCCCCCAGATCATGTCGCGCACGATGATCTGCAGCGGCATCTTGTCGATGTCGCGCAGATAGACCAGCGGCGCGAAGTACTGGTTCCAGAGGCCGATGGCGTAGAACAGGCCGATGGTGGCCAGCGCCGCCTTGGACAGGGGCATGATCACGGTCCGCAGGGTGCGGAGCACGCCCGCGCCGTCGATCCGGGCCGCCTCCTCCATCTCCTCCGGCAGGTTCTGGAAGAAGGTACGCAGGATGATCAGGTTCCAGACCGCGATCGCCGGCGGCAGGACCAGCGCCCACATGGTGTCCAGGAGCCCCAGCGCCCGCACCAGCAGGTAGGTCGGGATCAGGCCGCCGGAGAACAGCATGGTGAACACCATCATGAACGTGATCGGCACGCGCGCGAACAGCCGGCGCCTCGACAGCGGATAGGCGGTCATCGCGGTCAGCGCCACGCTGATGAAGGTGCCGGTCGCCGTGTACAGGATCGTGTTTGCGTAGCCGCCGATGATGCGGTTATGGGTGAGCATGAACTTGTACGAGATCAGGTCGATGTCGCGCGGAAACCAGGTGATGCCCTGCACGATCGCCCGCTCGCTCGACAGCGACAGCGACAGGACGTGCACCAGCGGATAGAAACAGGCCACGCCGATCACCAGCAGCAGCAGGTGGTTGAGCACGTCGAACGCCTGCAGGCGGCGGACGCCCATGCCCGCTACCACAGGCCCGTTCCCGCGACGCGCCTGACCACCGCGTTGGCGGTGACCAGCAGGACGAAATTGATCACGGTGTTGAACAGGCCGACCGCGGTCGCCAGATCGTAATTCCCCACCGTCGTCAGGCCGACGCGATAGATGAACGTGCCGATGACGTCGGAAACCTCCAGGTTGGTGCCGTGCTGCATGAGCAGCACCTTCTCGAAGCCGCTGCTCAGCAGGTTGCCCATGTTGAAGATGAACAGGATGGCCACCACCGGCAGGATGCCGGGGATGGATACGTGCCGGATCCGCTGGATGCGGCCCGTGCCGTCGATGATCGCCGCCTCGTACAGCTCGGGATTGATCGAGGCGAGCGCGGCCAGGTAGACGATCGCCCCGAACCCGGCCGTCTGCCAGATCCCGGAGATCACGTACAGCGGCCGGAACCAGCCCGGCTCGATCATGAAGTAGATCGGCTCGATGCCGGCCAGCCCGAGCAGGCGATTCACGCTGCCCGAGCCCGGCGAGAGCATCATCCGCATGATGCCGATGATCGCGACGATCGAGATGAAATTGGGGAGATAGGTGACCGTCTGGATGCTGCGCCGGAACGGCGCGCTCGGCGACTCGTGCAGCATGACCGCCAGCACGATCGGCACGGGAAAGGCGAAGATCAGCGAGTAGAGGTTGAGCAGGAAGGTGTTCGCGATCAGCCGGCCGACGTTGTAGACCGAAAAGAAGCGGATGAAGTTGGCCATGCCGAACTGGTCGGCCCAGGGGCTGCCCAGGATGCCCCCGCGAAACGAGAAGTCCTTGAAGGCGACCTGCAGCCCGTAGATCGGGATGTACTGGAAGATGACGAAGTAGGCGATGCCGGGCAGCAGCAGCGCCAGGTAGTAGCGGTCGCGGTAGAAGCGCCGGAACAGGGACGACTCCCGCAGCCTGGCCGCGCGTGCGCGCGATGCCACGGAAATGCCTGCCATGTGCTGCCTCCTGCCGGCGCCCCGCCTCCCTCGGGACGGTCCGTCGAGGGTCCCATGCTACCCGGCCGGAAGGAGGCGAAGCAATGTACCGGTGGCGGCTGGCTCGTACGAGGGGCCGACCGATGAGCGCGCTGCGCGCCGCGCCGTTTTCGGATGTGGTGGGACGCCGGGCAGGATCGCGGCTACTCGTTGGCGTCGTCTGCTCTCGGGATGAGGTCGTCTACGGTGACCTCCAGGGCATCGGCCAGCTTCTGCAGGGTGCGGACCGAGCCGCTGTTGCGGTCTGCCTCGATGTCCACGATCTGTACGCGGTTGACACCGCTGGCGCGGGCAAGCTGCGACTGGGTCAGGCCGCGGAACTCCCCCCATACCCGCAATGGGGGCTCTCCATCGAGGAGCCGATCGACTATATCGGCCGGGATGAGCTCTTCCTCGCCATTGGCGAGCCGCCCCTCCACGGCCAGGGCCGCCTGTGCGTCCGCGAGATCCTCTTCCAGGACCCGCAGCCTGTCGTATTCGACCTTCGGGATCGTCACCGTCTCGCCCATCGTTCTCACTCCCTGTAGGCGTCGCCCCGGCTGGACACATCCAGGATCGTACACAGATCTGCCTCAGGTCCTAATCCACGACCAGCCTGCCGAGTGCATACTGGTAGCCTGAGGCGCAAGGAATCGCGAAGAAAGGGCGCTCCAGTCTCGAAGGAGGATCTGATGGATGACGCGCGGCGTGGACTGCCGGGCCAGCCGATCGAGTTGGCCGCCGGCACCCACCTGTTCATCGACGACTACGTGATCGAGCGGACCAGCGCCCTCAGCCGCACCGCACACCGGGCGCGCCGGCTGCCGCGGCCGGTCCTGGAGTCCGGACCCGGCACGCGGCACACGCAGGTGCTGTTCTTCCCCAGGGTGTTCCACGATCCCGGCAACCGCGCCGCGCCGTTCCGGATGTGGTACGACGCCGGCTTCACCGGCTCGGAGCGCCGCAGCTACGGCTACGCCGAGTCGGACGACGGTCTGACCTGGCGGTTCCCGGAGCTGGGCATCGTCGAGATCGCCGGATCGCGCGCCAACAACGTCGTGCGCCGCGGCGCCTACTGCATGTGCCTGGTCGACCATGCCCGGCACCCGCAGAGCGGCGCCGCCGACCCGGAGCGGCGCTTCGTGCTGCTCTACACCGGCGGTGACCGCTTCTCCGCCGCCTGGTCGCCCGACGGATTCCACTGGACCGACGATCCCGACAACCCCGTGTACCTGGACACCGCGCGCCGCATGGAGGACCGGCTGAACGGCTGCTGGGACCCGCTGCGGAAGCGCTACCTGGTCACCGCCGGCTACTCCGGCCGGCCCGACGACGGCTTCACCGGCAGGCCGCCGTTCCACCGCGACGGCTACCGCCGCCTGGTCGCGCAGACCACCAGCACCGACCTGCGCCGCTGGACGCCGTTTCGCCCGATCGTGGTCACCGATCCCGAGGAGGAGGGGCCGATGCGGGAGTTCTACGGCATGCAGCCGGTCATGCGCGGGTCGCTCTACCTGGGTCTCCTGCGCGTGCTGCGCGACGACCTGCCGGCCGACGCGGGCGGACCCGTGCACGGCATCGGCTGGACGGAGCTCTGCACCAGCCGCGACGGCGAGCACTGGACCCGGCAGGACGGCGTGCTGCTGGACCGCGACCGCCGGCCGGGGAGCTGGGACCACGCCATGGCGTGGGCGGGCGAGTGCGTGACGGTCGGCGACCGCGAGTTGATCTACTACTCAGGCTACGCACGCGGCCACAAGATGGGCATCTGGGACGGCGACCGCCAGCTCGGCGTGGCGACCCTGCGCCGCGACGGGTTCGTCTCCTACGACGCGGACGCGGAGCAGCCCGGGACGCTGCGCACGCGGCCGTTCGCCTGGAACGCCGCGCGGCTGACGGTCAACGCGCAGGTCCGCGGCGAGCTGCGCGTGCGCCTGCTGGACGAGGCCGGCCTGCCGGTGCCCGGCTTCTTCTTCCGCGACTGCCGGCCGCTGTCCGGCGACGGCGTGACCCAGGAGGTGCGCTGGACCGGCACGCCGGCGTCGCTGCGCGGCCGGGTCGCGCGGCTGGAGTTCCGCCTCCGCGACGCGGAGCTGTACGCTTTCAGCCTCATCGAATGACCAGGAGGACCTCGCCCATGCCGCCCGTGATCGACGCCCACATCCATCTCATCCAGCCGTTCGACGCGGCCGGCCGGCCGCAGCGCTACAGCGTGTGGAAGGAGGACGGCACCCCGAAACCGACCAGCGCGGAGGACTTCATCGCGCTGATGGACGCGTGCGGCATCGACCAGGCGTTCTACATAAGCTGGAGCCCGGAGGACATCCCGTCGGACCTGTCGCGCAAGGGAATCGCCCGGGAGAGCGTCAGGGCGACGATGAACGTCACCTACCCGCTCGACGCCATGCAGCGCTGCGGGGAGCGGTTCTATTGGTTCCCGTGCCACCTGGGGCCGGCGGTGCCGGACCACATGGCGCAGGCGCGCAGGAACCTGGAGGCAGGCGCCGCCGGGCTCAAGCTGGTCACCTCCTTCTGGGGCGAGATCGCGGACGATCCCCGCTGCCGGCAGATCATCTCCCTGGCCGCCGAGTTCGAGGCTCCCGTGATCATCGACACCTCGTTCTGGTACCTGGGAATAGACGAGCCCGAGCCGCTGGAGGCGATCGCACCGGGACACCGGGAGGTGAGGCCGCGGGTGCGCGATTGGGAGGACTACGCCGGCCACCTGCGCCGAACCTTCGAGGCCTTCCCGTCGATCAACATCTCCCTGGCGCACGCCGGCGCGCGCACCTTCACCCCCGAGCACGCGGCGGAGGCGGGCGCCCTCATCGCCGAGTATCCGCACGTGTACGCCGATCTGGGAGCGCTGGACCCGGGGTCGCCGGCGCTGGAGGCGCTGGTCGAGGCGGCCGGCGCGGACCGGGTCATGTTCGGCACCGACTGGCCCCACTTCGCGCAGGGCTCCGACATGGCCGCACGGATCGCCGCCGTGCGGGCTCCCGGCAGGTTCAGCGCCGATACCGCGGCAGCCATCCTGGGCGGCAACGCCCTCGCCTTCATGAAGGGCAGCCCACCGGGACTGACCCCGCGGCGATGAGCGACGCGGGAGGAGTCTGTTGGCCGCGCCGCGCATGCGGCACGGCTCGACAGACTCCGAGCGAAAGGCGGGGACGGGCCGGAAACGGAGCCGAAGGCGACGATTCCGGGGCACGGGCGGAAGAGCTGCACCGGTCCTCCCCGGTCTTCGTCGGGCACGACCACTACTGCCACGAGGAGCACCTGCTGGCCATGCACCGCGCCGGCCTGGCCGGCAAGGTGACCCTGGCCTCCGTGGACGCCCGCGTCTTTTCGGACGTCGAGGACCGGGAGCGCTCCCTGCACGAGTACACCGGCTTCACGGAACCGGCGTGGCGGGAGATGCGGAGCATCCGCGCGATCGTCGACGCCCACCCCGACGCGCTCCTGCTGGCGCGGGGCGCGGGGGACATCGTGCGCGCCCACGAGACGGGCCGCTCCGCGGTGCTGCTGGGCTTCGAGGGCGGCAAGCCCATCGAGCGCGACCTGGGGCTGCTGCACGAGGCCTACGGGCTGGGACTGCGCGTGCTGCAGCTCACCTGGGCCGGCGGCAACGACATCTGCGACCGGCGCGACCCTCCGGTGTGCGAGGGCCTCACCGACTTCGGCCGGGAAGCCGTGCGCGAGATGAACCATCTCGGCGTCCTGGTCGATCCCGGGCACTGCAGCCGGAAGACCTTCTTCCAGGTCATGGAGCTGAGCTCCCGGCCGGTGGCCTTCCTGCACGGTACGCCGCGCGGGGCCATCCCTGGGGCGGGCGATCTGGACGACGACCAGCTCCGGGCGGTCGCTGCGACCGGCGGCGTGGTCGGCCTGCACTTCTTCAGCCACTACCTGCACCCGGCGCGCCCGGCGACGGCCGCCGACGTGGTTACGCACGTCGAGTACCTAGCCGAGGCGATCGGCGTGGAGCGCATCGCGCTCGGCTGCGACTACCTCTACTTGAGCGACGACTTCCGCCGCGCCCATGGCCTGCCTGCGAGCGGCTACCTGGGCATTCCGGAGGAGCTCGACAGCTACGACAAGCTGGTCAACGTCACCCGCGAGCTCTGCCGCCGCGGATTCGGCGACGAGGAAGTCCGCATGATCCTGGGCGGCAACCTGATCCGGCTCTTCCGCTCGGTCATCGGCGACTGACCCAACGGCGAGGCGCCCGATGAACTCTCGTCTCAACGGAAGCCTTGCAGGACGCATTCCGGTCAACAGTCCCTGCCAATTCGCCCCGGCTCTCCGAGCCACCGGGATCTTCTCAGCGCGACCTCCTTCGCTGCCCACTTGTCTCCCAATCTGCACGGGCGCACCTCCCCCCCGGGAAGCTCAGGCAATACCTCGATCGCGAGTCTCCGCCATTCGTGGCCAACGAAGACCTATGTCCAGTAACTCTCTATCATCGTGCTCTTTACCCGTTCCTTGCCTCCAACATCGAGTTCCGTTACCCTGCGTCCATGGAACAGCAACAGCAACCGGAGCCAGAGCCGGAGCCGGCAACAAGGGAGCTCCGGAACCCTGTAACCGGCGATCTTGAAGACGCACGCGTGGTCGAAATTGTCGGCATTGAGAACCGGCCCATATTGGTTTCGTTGTCCGACGGGTCACGAATTCGAGTCACGTTCGATGTCTTCGAGGCTGCTCGGTTTCCGTCAGGAACCGACAGCCAAGGATATCCACTCTACTATCTGCGGTGGGCCAATTCGATAGTGGTGGTGGATAGACCGTCCAGCGAACTGAATAGCGATTAGAGATCCATGGCACAAGGTGTGTTGGTCAAATCGGGAGGCGCTGGCAACAGCAACTCGTTCGCCGGTGCGTCGTCCATATCCGAATGGCTGACCGCCGCTGTCACGCAATCTGCACAGGATAACCATTCGATGTCGGATACGGTGGTAAGCGGTATCGGAACAGCTGTTGTTGAACCGCATGAGCGTACCGACGCTGCAGAGATGATCAAGACAGTAGAACGAAGAGGGCTAGACAAGATCGCCGACCGTCTGCTGGATCTTCGTGAGATTTGTAATCACGATCCGGATGAACCAGACATCGAGGTAGAGTCGCTATCTACACTGGCTAACTTCTTCGTGGACCATGGCGTAACTCTGCCAACACCGAGGATTTCCGTGAGTCCAGACGGACGATTGGTTGCCGAATGGAAGACGAAACTCCCGAACGATCCAGAATCAGGAGCTGTCGCCATCGAGTTCCTTCGACACGGCTGGGTTCGGTTCGTAGCGTTCGGAGCAACGTCAAGGAAAAAAGGAACCAAGAGAACGGATGCTGCACTATTTGATCTGCAGCCGTTTTTTCGAACAAGTTGAACAGCACACCCACGCCGGTTCCTGACATAGATCACGTAGCTCGCTACTGCAAGCCATCTACCGTCGAGGGCGGCATGCCTACCGTAGGTTCATTCATGCGTCGAGAGAGTGAGGATCACCTTTCTGTCAATTGGCTAGAGAAGAGCGGCAGAGGCGCCACGATGACGCAGTTGATTGTGTTCGCGAGCTGTTGATAGGGAAAGGCTTCGGTGTCAGGAAGGGAGGGAGATTCGCAGTTCTCAATGTCGGATCAGTGAGAGACCGAATCGGCAATAGTATTCGTGTCGACCATTTGCCGGAGACCGACGACCATACTCATTCGGGGATACATGGATATACCAGGGAAGATGAGTTGGAAGTTGCCATGGCGCTAAGTATGCTCGTGGGGATGACGGATGTGTACCCTGGCCTCTTGATCTCGCCGTGAACAATGGGTTGGAACTCTTGGCATTTAGTAGCGAGCATCCCGAGTCAACAGACAAGACAATTGAAAGTCAATGAACGCTGGATATCGGTTGAATCATTTAGCTTTGGCTTCTGCCGCGAGCGGCGCGCTCAATAGCGGACCAACACCTCCACGCTGGCCAGGCTGAGCGGGCAGCCGACGCGGTCATTCCGGGCGACCACCCGCACGGACAGCGCGTTCCACCCCTGGCGCAGGTGCCCGGTGGCGTCCAGGTCCAGCCAGGCGTCGTTGAAGTGGATGCGCCGCCGCGCCCGGTCCGGATCGAGCGGGGCGCCGTTCAGCTCGATGGCGACCTCGTCCGGCGCGGTGAGCTGCTCGATCAGCATTCGCAGCGTGGCCTGCCCTCCGTCGGCGGGGTCGTCGGCCACGTCGAGACGCAGCTCGGCGCGGTCGCCGGGTCGCTGCAGGGCGATCGGCAGCGGCCCGCCGGCCGTCTCCCGCTGATCGACCAGGTAGTGCTTGTCGCGGCGGGCGATGAGCGCCGGGTCCGAGATCTCCCGCCACGGCTGGCGGTCGTAGCCGGTGTCGCGGGTGACCGAGAGATAGTGGTTGTTGAACAGGTAGAGGCCGTGCGCCCCCGCGCGGTGATGCACGGCCGCGACCGCCCGGCACATCTCGGTGGAGTAGTAGTCGCGCTCGCCGAACAGCAGCCCGGCCCAGCGCGGGCGCGGCTGCATGAACAGGCCCAGGTTCTGGGCGATCACCTCCACGTCCGTGCCGCGCGCCGCGGCCACGTACTCCTCCACCGGCAGCCGGAACCGGGAGCCGGTGGCGTGGCCGACCACCACCACGTCGATCAGCCCCCGCTCGATCCAGGTGCGCACGTCCAGCCCGGCCGCAAGCGCCCCGTCGAGCGATCCCGGCACCCGCGCGGAGAACAAGACCTGCCGCCCCGCCCGCTCGCTCTTGCACACGAGCGCCGCCTTGAGTCGGCCCACCAGGTCGGTCATCAGCGCCGTCCCGTGCCCCACCTCGCCGGGCCGGGAGAAGACCGGCACGCGGCAGAAGTCCCAGTCCAGGCCGTCCAGGTCGTGGCGGTCGATCGCCTCCTCGGCCAGCGCCAGCTTGTAGTCCCGCACCGCCGGCACCGCGAAGTCCAAAGCGGTCCGGCGCATGCCCTCGCCGCCCAGGATCCAGTCCCGGTTGTCCCGCTTCATCGGCGACATCAGCGGATCGTCCAGGCCGCCCGGCAGGTTGCGGTCGTGCACGTCGTTGACCCGCATCGACAGGAACACCTGCAGGCCGGCGCGGTGGCCGTGCTCGATCAGCACCTCCGGCGGGTCGGTGCCGGCCTCGATCAGCGCCCGCGTGTTCTCGTACACCCGCCACTGCGACGCCGTGGCGAAGCGCTCCGTGCCAGCGCCCCAGCGCGGACCGACAGCCGTGTCGTGGCTGTAGTGGTCGGTGAGGCGGTGCGTCGGGGTGCCGAAGTACGGGTCGGTGCCGAGCTGCCAGTACAGCGTGTCGACCAGCGTGCCCCGCAGCGGATCGATCGCCAGCTCCACCAGCCCGCGTTCGCCGAGTGGCGCCTCACGAGTCGGACCCGCGATGGCGTTGCCGTCGTTGCACAGGATCAGCCGATGGGGCCGGCGCGCGCTCATTTGGGTCGCTTCTCCTCGGTTGAGATCATAGACGGAGCCATCCGTGCCTGCCGGCTCCGTGTATTGATGCTTCCTTCTCCTGGGACTACGTTCGATCGTGTCCATGCGCGAGATGAAAGAAGACTCTGGCTTCCCGCCCGGATGGGACGAGGCGCGCGTCCGTCGGCTGCTGGAGCACTACGAGTCCCAGACCGAGGAACAGGCGGTGGCAGAGGACGAGGAGTCCTTCGCCGACAAGACGCAAACCGTGATGGAGATTCCCAACGAGCTCGTTCCCGCGGTGAGAGACCTGCTCTCAAGGCACGACGATTGACGATCAGCGCTGATCACAGCCGGCCCCAGTGCCGGCGGAGGAACGGGACCGTCCTGCGATGGTTCCACGCGTGCGGGCCGTTGAAGAAGTCACGGTCCAGGTTGCCGGGCGCCCCGAGCAGCTCGTAGACCTCGGCCAGCTCCCGGAAGGCTCGCCTGGTGGCCGCGATCGGAAAGATCGTGTCGCGGGTGCCCGCGATGACCAGCATGGGCTTGGGCGCGAACACGGCCGCGATCTCGCGCATCTCCCCCCACCTCATCATGTCGGGCACGCAGTTGCAGATGCAGTGATGGATAGGGAAGATCGAGTCCCGGAACGTGCAGTAGTAGCCGCCGATCATGGCCAGGGCGATCCGCGGCTCCAGTGCGGTCAGGAACAGGCCGGTCGTGCCGCCGCCCGACAGCCCGGCGACGCCGATCCGCTCGCGGTCGACCGGCTCCTGGGTCTCCAGGAAGTCGACCAGGCGCGAGGCGTCCCAGCACCGCAGGCCCACCGGGGTCATGCCGAGCAGGAAGGCGTCCATGGTGACGCGGTGGCAACTGTGGGTGCCCTTGGCCTGGTCCTCGGGCAGCGCGGTCTCGTTCCAGCCGCGTTGCACCGCCGCCAGCGTGATGTAGCCGCGCTCGGCCAGATGGACGGCGTAGTCCAGGTCCCCCTCCCGGCACTGGTGACGCTGGGCATCATCGCCCTCGCGGATGTAGGGAAGGATGCCGCTGTGGCCGTGCAGGCAGAGGATCGCGGGCGTCTTCTCGCACACCTGCTTGGGGACGAAGTAGTAGGCGGGCACCCAGTAATGGGCCTCCGAGCGCACGTAGACCTTGCGCCGCACGACGGTCCCCAGGTCGGCGGCCTCGTCCCACCTGACCTCCAGCGGCACCCGCCGGGGCCGCTTTCCGACCAGGCGCTGCAGCCGCCCCGAAAAGGCTCGGCGCCACTCGGCATGCTCCGCCGGTGACCCCGCAGCCCACCGGAGCGCGGGCTCCAACCCGTCGGCGGCCAGCTCGAAGTGGCTCCTGACCGTGCTGTTGGCGTCGGCATCCGCCGATGTCTTCTCCATGGGGCCGCTCCTGCTCCATGATCGCACGGGCCGACGCGTTGAGCACCGGGAACGACCGCTTATAAGATGACGGTGACCTGATGAGGCTCTGCTCATGGCGCTGATGCGGTCGGAGGCCACGGTGCCGGTACACGTGCTTTCGGGGTTTCTCGGTTCCGGCAAGACCACGTTGCTGAACCGGCTGCTGGCGTCGCTCCCGGCAGGCACGCGGCCCGCGATCGTGGTGAACGACTTCGGCGCCGTGGCAGTGGACGGCGCCCTGGTGGAACGCGATCGCTACGCGGTCGCGGAGCTGGCCTCGGGATGCGTGTGCTGCACCCTGAGCGCGCCGCTGCAGGAGGCGCTGAGCGCGCTGCTGGACGAGCAGCAGCCGGACACGATCCTGATGGAGACCACCGGCCTGGCCGAACCGGCTGCGTTTCCGGCGCTGTTCGCGGCACCGGAGCTGGCCGGCGACATCCACCTGGGAAACGTGGTGTGCGTGGTGGACGCCAGCACCTATCTGCGCTACGCCGACCACCTGCTGGTGCTGCCGCGGCAGGTGGAGCAGGCCAACACCGTCATCATGAACAAGATCGACCTGGCCGACGCGGCCACGCGCGAAGCGGTACGCCGCCGCCTGCTGGCGACCTGCCCTCCGGGCACGATGCTGCTGGCCGCCGAGCGCTGCGCCGTCGACCCGCGCGTGATATACGACGAGCGTCCCGTCTACTTCACCGGCGACGGCCACCGTGCCGGGCACGACCGGGAGTTTCGGAGCCTGACGGTCGAGACCCCGCGCCCGGTGCGGATGTCGGCATTGCGGCAGTTCCTGCAGGGACTGTCCGGGGAGGTGGAACGGGCCAAGGGCATGGTGCACACGGAGGCCGGCCCGAAGCTGGTCCAACTCACCCTGGCGGGAGTGGAGATCGAAGACTGGCCGGAGGCGCTGGAGGACACACGCGTCACCTTCGTCGGCCGTGATCTCCAGGCACTCGATCTGCCGGCCCGGATGGCGGCATTAGGAGCGGCCCGTGTTGGAACCCGGCGTGGCACCGAGAGCGGCGAGGCGCCCGGCCGGTAGACATCCCATGTACGACTACGGGGCCATCCTGGCTTTCCAGGCCCGTCGCGTCGAGCGCGCCTATCCGACCCAGATCACGGACCGGTCGCATCCCGCGCACGGTGCTTTCCTGTCCGAGACCAGCGGCGCCCATCCCAACGCCGACCACGGTGCCAACGCGTCGCTGCTGGCCAGTGCCTGTTTCGTCCTCATGGCCGACGGTTCCAGGCTGGAAGGTGACGCAGAGCTGTTCCACCGGGTGCAGTGGAGCGTCGCTTTCCAGCGCCGCTGGCAGAGGCCGACGGGGCTGATCGACCTGCTCAGCATGAACTGGGAATCCCCGCCCGACACCGGCTTCGCGGTACAGCTCCTGGCGCCGGCCGTGGACCTTGCCCGCCGCCTTGCCTCGCAGGGCAACAGCCAGGCGCAGACGATCGCCGACTCGCTCGGGGCCTTCGTGCGGACCGCGGCCGCCGGGATGATCGATCGGGGCTTTCACACGCCCAACCATCGCTGGGTCGTGTGCTCCGCTCTGGCGCAGGCCATGACGCTGTTCCCCGAGGTCGAGGCCGGAGCCTATGTCGAGCGCATCTTGACCGAAACGGTGGACATCAACGAGGACGGGGAGTACACGGAGCGCAGCACGGGCGTCTATAACGCGGTCTGCAACCGGTCGCTGCGGTTCATGGCCGACCACCTGGGAAGGCCGGATCTGCTGGACCCGGTGAGACGGAACCTCGACATGATGTCGCACCTGTTTCACGAGGATGGAACCATCGACACCAGCTTCTCCAACCGCCAGGACCGCGGCCAGCGCATCGTCCCCGTCGCGATCGCCGAATCCTTCTTCGACATGGGCCAGCGCGATGGCAACGGGGGCTGGGCCCGGATCGCCGACGATCTGGTCGCGGCCGGAGAGGACGCCGAGCATAGTCCCTGGCTGCTGCAGCCCTTCCTTGCGCATCCGGAATACCGGCGCGAGCGGCTGGATCGCAAGCTGCGTCCGGACCACTTCGCGCGGCACTACCCGGCCAGCGGCCTCTGGCGCGTGCGGCGCGGGCCGCTCTCCGCCACCTCCGCGACCGGCAGCCGGACCGCCTTCGCGGTGCGCTACGGAGAGGTCAACCTGCGCTCGGTCAAGTTCTCCGGGAGCTACCTGCGCAGCGCCAACTTCGCCGCCGACAGCATGGCGGCGATCGCTGGCGGGGTGCGGCTGGAACGGGAGGGGAAGGCGCACCCGCTGCCGGGATACGAGCTGCCCCTGGGACGGCCGCTGCCGGTCGGTACGGTGCACGCGGCGCGATCGTCGCGCGAGCGGTGGACCCTGCCCGCGATCGATCTGCGACTGGAGATCCGGGAAGTCGCGAGCGGGTTCGACCTGCGCTACGTGACCGGCGGCGGGCTCGACCGGATTCCATCGAGATCGAGTGCGCCTTCGCCGGACCGGGAGAGTGGGAGACGGCGGACCAGGTCATCCAGGCGGATGACGGCATGACCGCGGTGCTCAAGTCAGGTTACGGCACGTACCGGTGCGGAAGGCAGGCCATCCGCATCGGGCCGGGCAGCGGCGTGCATTACCATTGGGAGATGCGGGAGTCCGAGCCCGGCCTGGACAGCTTCAGAGTGCTGATCACCCTGCAGACGCCGGTCGACCGGACCTCGAGATCCGGTACGGAACCTGGTCGCTGGCAACCCGCTCCCTGGAGCGCGCCGAGCGCCGGTAACGGTCACCCCTTGATCGCGCCGATCATCACGCCGCGGATGAAGTAGCGCTGCAGCCACGGGTACACCAGCAGGATCGGCACCGTGGCAACCATGATGGTCGCCGCCTTGATGCC
The DNA here is from genome assembly GCA_965208175.1 of Spirochaetia bacterium. Taxonomy (GTDB): domain Bacteria; phylum Spirochaetota; class Spirochaetia; order SZUA-6; family Bin103; genus CATQHW01. The sequence continues at coordinate 3,098,617 of CBDBOG010000004.1, forward strand.
CTCTTCGGCGACGAACTCCGCGATGCCCTGGGACCGCTCCTGCTCCATGATCGCACGGGCCGAGGCGTTGAGCACCAGGAACGACAGCTTCATCTGCAGCGGGTAGATCTTTGGCTCATTGATGTAGAACAGCGCGTCCTGGAAGGTGTTCCACCGCGCCACCGCATAGAACAGCGCCAGGGTGGCCAGCACCGGCTTGGACAGCGGCAGGTAGATCCGCAGCAGCGTCGTGGCTTCCGAGGCGCCGTCGATGTAGGCGGAGTCCTCCATCTCCGCGGGCACGCTCTCGAAGAACGTCTTCATGATGATGAGGTTGAAGGCGCTGATCAGGATGGGAAAGATCAGCGACCAGGTCGTATTGAGCAGCCCCAGGGACCGGACCAGCAGGTACTGGGGGATCAACCCTCCGGAGAAGTACATGGTGATCAGGATCAGCATCAGGAAGAACCCGCGTCCGGCCAGGCGCCGCTTGGACAGCGGATAGGCGCCGGCAATGGTCATCCCCAGAGCCAGCACGGTATAGATGACGGTGACCCGGATCGTCACCAGCAGGGAGCGCAGGATGGTGATGTCGCCGAGCGCTTCCCCGTAGAACTTCAGCGTCGGCTCCACCGGGAGCAGTCCGACCGCGCCGCGCAGGATGGCGCTGTTCGAGCTCAGCGACAGCGCGATGACGTGCACGAACGGCAGCGCCGCCGCCAGCACGGCAAGCGCGACCAGCGCCGTGATCGCGACCCGCCCCGCGGTCAGCCTGCGCCCTACCATATGCCCCGGCCTCGCATGCGGCGGATCACCGTGTTGGCGGCGACCAGCAGGATCATCCCCACCACCGACTGGAACAGGCCCACCGCCGTGGCGATCTCGAACTGCGCGGTGCGAAGCCCGATGTTGTAGACGAAGATGCTGATGACGTCGGCGAACTCGGCCACCAGCACGTTCTTGAGCATGTACGGCTGCTCCAGCCCGATCTGGATCAGACGCCCGACCGTCAGGATCAGCAGGATGACGATGGTGGGGGTGATCTCCGGCAGCGTCACGTGCCAGGTCTGGCGCCAGCGACCCGCTCCGTCGATGGCCGCCGCGTCGTACAGGTCGACGTTGATGTTCGACATCGCCGCCAAGTAGAGGATGGTTCCCCAGCCGGCCGACTTCCAGATGGCGATGCCGGTATAGGAGAACAGCCAGGCCCACTTGTCGGTGAGGAACGGGATGGGGCCCAGTCCGATCGCCGCCAGCGCGGTGTTGACCAGCCCGGTGTTGGTGGCCAGCATCTGCACGGCCAGCCCGCCGACGATCGTCCACGATATGAAGTGGGGAAGGTAGAGCGTGGTCTGCGCCGCCCTCTTGAACCGCCGCGAGGTCAGCTCGTTGATCATCAGCGCCAGGATGATCGGCGCGGGAAACCCCAGCACCAGCTCCAGCCCGTTCAGCACGAACGTGTTGCGCACCACCTGGCGGAAGTAGCTCATCCCGAACACGGTGCGGAAGTGCTCCAGGCCGACCCAGGTGTCCTGTTCGAGAATGCCCTTGAAGATGTTGTAGTCCTGGAACGCGACGACCACCCCGTACATCGGGCCGTAGTGGAACAACAGGAAATAGCCGATCGGTAGCGCCAACAGCGCGTAGAGAAACCAGTCGCGCCGCAGGCGGACGGACAGGCGGGCGCGCACGGGTGCGGCGCGCCGGCCGGCGGTCGCGGCCCTCGTGGTTTCGTTCATTTCCCGTAACTATTCAGCCGTGGCGGACGGTCTGAGGCAGGGAGGGATCATGGGGCGGCCTTCGAAGACGGTCATGAGGGCGTCGAGCACGTTGCCGCCGTTCTTGCGGATCGTGGAGATATAGGCTCTGGTCCGGCAGAAGGCGGCTGCACCTTCAGCGCTGCGGAACGTGCCTGAGATCTTCTGCTGAACTTTCATCATGCGCAGGTCCCGTTCGGCCTGGTTGTTGGTGAACGGTACGCGAAAGTCGTACATGAAGGCGAGCACCGATCGCCAGCGGCCGGACAACCGGAGCAGGAGATTGCGCGGTTTGCTCTGCTTCTTGCGGCCCCGCTTCTTGGGCGTACCCGGTGGCGCCGGAGGCGGCGGCGGATTGGCGGCCAGCCCAACGTTGATGATCCTGCGGTACTCGGCGGCGAATCGTCGGCGCTCAGGCCGGTACAGCCGCCGGCGTCCCTGCTGCTGCGCACGGTCCACCGCAGCGTTCACGGTCAGCAGCAACTTCTTGAGTTCGCCCGCCCACGGCTGGCGGTACTGTTCCTCGATGAACGTCAGCTCGCGCAGATGATGGGCGTTGCACAGCGCGTGCCCACACCGATAGCGAAAGTAGCTCTGCCAGTGATCGTGCAGCGCGATCCCCGCGAAGTTCGGCAAGATGCCGATGTCCTCACCGGCCTGCTTGCCCCGCTTCGCGTGCTCGGCGTAGTGGGTCAGCCGCTCCGTGCTCGCCACGTGCAGCCACCGCAGGTGGCCGTCGACGCTCATCCCGGTCTCATCGAAGCCGACCACCGGCTGGCCGCCGATCGCTTCACGAATCATCTCGCTGACGCCCGCCAAGCGCTCGGCGCAGGTGGCGTTGATGTTCACCAACGTGCCGACGCTGATCGGGATCGAGAACAGGTCCGCGAACCACTCGGCCGCCCTCTGATACGGCAGCAACCCGTAGTTCTTCAGGTATGCGGCCACCGCTTGCAGCCGCTCGCCGTACTGCACCGGCTGCCGGACCGGCTCAGGGAATGTGGCCACCGCGATCTTCCCACAGTCCGGGCAGCGTTTGCGCTCGGCGCGGTGCTCGGTGACCTGCGCCGCCAGCGGCGGCACCTCGAACACCTGCCGACGTTCGTAGTCGGCCACCGGCTCGTCGGCCAGCGATCGTCCGCAACCGCACCGGTCCACCGCGTGCACGGTGACGAGGTCGGGATGCTCACTCTGGCTCAAGGTCGCACCAGGATGGTTCGGCTGACCCCCGTGACGCTTTCCGGTGCGCTGCCGGCGAGAGGCCGTGCGGCTGTGTTGCTTGCGTTCGAAGCTATCTCGCGACGGCGGCTTGCCGCTGTCGTGGCTGTCCTTCTTCAGTTCCTGGAGTTCCTGCTCCAGCGCCGCGATCCGCTCGATGAGAGCCTCGATCAACGCGATGACCGCGTCTCGGCCAGCATCGTAGGCCGCACCTATCTCTTGGCGCGTGAGCTTGAAGCTCGCGTCCATTGCGCCCCTCCCGACCGCGAGAATAGACCAGCAATGCCGAACACGTACAGCGCCCGAGACAACTTACAATCTTCAGGTCGTGGTTACGCTGACCCATGGGCTGCCACTACGCCTGAATAGTTACCATTTCCCTATCGCGTACCGAAAGAAAAGCCCGGCCACCGTGTCTCGGAATCGGTGGCCGGGCGAGCGGGCTGACTCAGGCCAGGTCGGGCCTCGTGCGGCCTAGTTGCCGTAGGTCTGATCGTACAACGCCGTCAGCTCTTCGTAGATCTTTCCCGCGCCGAGCTCGTCAAGCTCCTCGACCGCCCGCGCGTAGAGACCGTCGACATCCTCCGGTGCCGCGGCGATGATCCTGACGACCCACTCAATCTGCTTTTCCCTGATGGTGCCCTGCATCCGGGCTTCGGTCTCGCTGACGCCGTCGAGTTTCACCTCCGGTCGGCCATCACGGACCGAGATGTCCATGTTGAGACGAATGCGCTCGGCGTATTCGGGGAATCTGGCGGAGGTGTCTTCGACATACGTGTCCGCACTGAATGCCCGGCCCATCACCACGAAAATCTTGTCGAACCACATCAACTCGGGGGAGTCTCCGCCAGAAGCCCTGGTCTCCCCATACGGCAGGAAGAGCTGCGGGTCGTCCTGAATCAGGAAGGTCAGGTACTTGATCACGTTGATCGCCGATGGGTCGCTCGACGTCGCCGGAATGAAGTTCCGTACCTGCGCCGAGGTGTAGGTTTGCTTGACCCGCTTGCCGTCGGCGTTGCGGAAATCGAACGGCCACCACTCGGCGCCGGGAAGATCCCGTGCGCCCGCCAGGGAATCACCGCTGAACAACGTCCACGTTTGATCGCTGAAGACCGCCGCGCGCCCGGCGTTGATGTGCGCCCAGTAGTTGCGTGTCTCGTAGTTGTCGAGCGCCCAGTCGGGGTGGAACAGACCTTCGTTGTGGAGCTTGTTCAGGAAGCGGAGGCCATCGAGATAACCGGGCGCCGTCATCAGGGTGTTGCCCGGGTAGAGCCGCCATCCGTAACCCGCTCGTTCTCGGGCGTCGTCGCTGACACTCGGGTCGATGAAGGAGGACATGAGGTTGGTGAACGCTTCCCCCCACAGGCCGGCGTTCATCGCCATGGGCACCAGGTCACCACCCAGGTTGCCCGGATCCTGCTGCTTGATGGTCAACAGCGCCTGGTGGAGCTCGTCGGCGGTTTCGGGGACGTCGAGCCCCACCGCGTCCAGCCAGTCCTTTCTGACCCAGAATCCGTGGTTGCCGATGGTCTCGCGCGGAGACGGTATGGCGTACTGGACGCCGCCGACCTGCCCATACGAGAGCACGTGGTCTCCCAGCCACGCCGCGAGCTCCTGGCCATGCTGCTCCAGGAGATCGTCGACCGGCCGCACGCCTCCGTCCTGGACGAACTTGAAGATGAGCGGCCAGGAGTACGTGAAGCTGAGATCCGGCGCATCGCCGGCCGCCATCCAGAGGGTGAGGCCGCTCTCCTCCTCGCCGCGAGGCAGCACCTTCCACTGGAAGTCGATGTTGTTCGGCTCGGCGAAGTTCTCCAGGATGTACTGGGTGATCGGCCCCTCGGTCAGCGAGTTGCCTTCCATGTTGCCGCGGTCGAACAGCTCGACGGTGAGCGTGGTACGCTCCCCGGCCGCCCCTTCGGCGGCCCCTTCCGCGAACAGCGGAAGCCCGGCCAGGGCAAGGACTGCAGACACAGCCAGTATTTTCGTTCTCATTGTCTCGTTTTTCTCCTCATTGGGAAATGCTCGGGCGCACCGTACCCCCCCCCGGGGAGGGGTCAACCGGCTGTTGCTCGTCTGCGGCGAGGACTCGCGCAGGGATTGAGATAGAGTCGCAACCCGAGGAGGCGAGCATGGGACCACGGTTGACCGAGGGGATCTTTGCCCAGCTCCGCACGCAGGGTTACGCCATCGTCCCGCGCTACTTCCCCGAAGAACAGCGGGCTGCCATGGCAGCGGCCCTGCGCCGTCTGCTCAAGCCCTGGGACCAGGTGCGGGACGACCCGCCGGCCAACCGCCGCGACACCTCCTTCTTTCCCTATCCGGAACAGGTGCTCAACCGCGCCATCGTCGACCGCGAGGCCATCGCCTTTGCCCGCCGCTGGCTGGGGACCGAACGGATCCAGTACCGGCCCGGCCTGGGCTTGGTCACCTACCCGGGGTTCCACGGCGACGGCGACCGGGCGCACATCGACAACGGCAACAACTCCCTGCTGCCGCCGACCCTGCAGGACCGCGGCCACAGCCAGATCATCTTCTGGTTCTACCTGGAGGACGTGGACGAGGACCAGGCGCCCACCCGCTTCCTGGCCACGGCCGACGGCCAGGACACGAGCCGCGCGGTGCCGATGGTGGCGCCCGGCGGCTCGGTGGCCATCTTCCACAACTACACCTGGCACGCGGCCACCGCCTACACGCGGCCGAGCGGCCAGCGCTACGTCTGGAAGTTCGCCTTCGGCCGGGCCGACCACTACTGGGAAGGCACGGCCCACTATACGCAGGTAGGCCGGGATCCCCACTTCCGCGCCTTCATCGGCGGCCTCGGCGCCCGCGACCGCGAGCTGTTCCGCTTTCCGCCCGCCGGCCATCCCTACTACACGGCTCACACGCTGCAGGCGCTGGAGGAGCAATACCCGGGCTGGAACCGGGATGGCGAGTACAGGCCCGCTTGATGCCAGATCCGACCGCCCCCGTCGGCGTGATCGCGAATCCGGCGGCCGCCACCGACATCCGGCGGGTGACCGCCAACGCGACCGGCATGCCGATCGGAGACCGCGCCAACACCGTGCTTCGGGTCATGGCCGCGCTGGGCGCCTGCGGCGTGCCGCGAGTGCTGATGATGCCCGAGGACGGAGGAATCCGCAGACACCTGACACGCAGCCTGGTGCGCGAGCGCAACCAGGGACACGCTGATCTGCCACGCCTGCACTTCACCGACACTCCGGTCACGGGTACCGTGGAAGACACCTTCGCGGCCACCCGGGCGATGGTCGCGGCGGGGGTGGCGGCGATCGTCGTCCTGGGCGGCGACGGCACGCACCGGGCGGTGGCCGCGTGCTGCGGCGGAGCGTGGATCGCCGGCATCTCGACCGGCACCAACAACGCCTTTCCCGAGCAGCGGGAACCGACCGTCACCGGACTGGCGGTGGGGCTGACCGTGACCGGCCGCGTCCCCGCCGCTACCGCGCTGGTCCCGAACAAGCTCCTGCAGGTCACGGTCAACGGCTCTCAGCAGTCGGACGTGGGCCCTGGTGGACGTGTGCGTGACCACCGAGTCGTACGCGGGTGCGCGTGCGCTGTGGCGCAGCGAGCACCTGCGCGAGGTCTTCGTCACCTTCGCCGCCCCCGAGGCGATCGGCCTGTCCGCGGTCGCCGGACTCCTGCATCCCGTGGGGCGACGCGAGCCGTTCGGACTGCGCGTTCGGCTCCAGAACCCGCAGCCGCGGGGACCATGCTCCGGTGCCGATCGTTAGCGGAACGAGAACTGGTCACAGCCGGCCCCAGTAGCGGCGGAGGAACGGGACCGTCGTGCGATGGTTCCAGGGGTGCGGGCCGTTGAAGAAGCCGCGGTTGAAATTGCCGGGCACGCCGAGCAGTTCGTAGACCTCGGCCAGCTCCCGGAAAGCGCTTTGGTGGCCGCGATCGGGAGATCTCGTGTCGAGTGCCCGCGATGATCAACGGGCTTGGGCGCGAATACGGCCGCGATCTCGCGCATCTCGCACCATCGCATCAGGTCGGGCACGCAGTTGCAGATGCAGAAGATCGAGTCCCGGTACGTGCAGTAGTAATCGCCGATCATGGCCAGCCCGATCCGCGGCTCCAGGGCGATCAGGAAGAGGCCGGTCGGTCCAACGTCCGACAGGCCGGCGACGCCGATCCACTTGCGGTCGACCGGCTCCTGTGTTTCCGGGAAGTCGACCAAGCGCGAGGCGTCCCGGCACCGCAGGCCAACCGGGGTCATGCCGAGCAGGAACGCGTCCATGATGACGCGGTGGCAACTGTGGGTGCCCCTTTCCCGGTCCTACGGCAGCGCGGTCTCGTTCCAGCCGCGCTGCACCGTGGCCAGCGTGATGTATCTGTGCTCGGCCAGATGGACGGCGTTTTCCAGTCCCCCTCTCGGCACTTGCCTGCGCATCATCGCCCTCGCGGATGTAGCGAACGATACCGCTGTGGCCGAGCAGGCAGAGGATCGCGGGCGTCCTGTCCCGCACCTGCTTGGGGACGAAGTAGTTTCCGGCGCGACGAGCAGAAGATCGCCGCCGAGCACGCGCTGGACGGACTGTACATCGTGCGCAGCAACGTGGAACCGGACGTGCTCGACGCGGCGCAGACGGTCCGCGCTTACAAGGGGCTGTCGAAGGTGGGGCGGGCGTTTCGGTGCATGAAGTCCGTGGACCTGAAAGTACGCCCGATTCACCACCGGCGGGCCGATCGGGTGCGCGCGCACGTGCTGCTGTGCATGCTGGCCTACTACGTGGAGTGGCACATGCGGCGCTCGCTGGCCGCCTTGCTGTTTGACGACCACGATCCAGAGGGCGCCGAGCGCAAGCGGGTCTCCGAAGTGGCCCCGGCGCAGCGTTCGGCGGCCGTGGCGGCCAAGGCGTCGACCAAGCGCACCGAGGACGGATTGCCGGTGCACCGCTTTCGGACATTGATCAGCGAACTGGGCACGCTGACGGCGAACACGATGCGGGTCGCCGACGGCGGCAGCACGTTCACCCTGCACACGCAGCCGACGCCGGTTCAGCAGCGCTGTTTCGAGCTCCTTGGCGTCACACCCCGCATGTAGCCACGCACGCGACCCTGAAGATTCCAGGTAACTATCATGACCATAAGGACTTTAGAACATTTCGCTCCTGGACTTCGGGACAATCGGCGAGTCGAGCGTCATCTCCTGCTCAATGGCTGGGCTGGGGCGCTGGGGAGCGACGCTTGACTTCGGCGGTGACTTATGGTAAATTCAACTCGCTATGAGAATTCGAGAGTTCATATGGTTTCCTCCTCGTCCAAGTACTGGACCCTCTATTCCTCCGACTCGGCCGGGTTGGGACTCTTCATTCCTTGACAACGTAGAGAGTGCCATAATCAAAGAGGATTGGGGCGAGGATCGCCGTCACCTAGCGACCTACTTGGAAACCAATTTCGAAATATCCCTTCACGAAGGCAAGATAAAGGAACACGAACAAAAGGAGTATTGTCTATGGCGGATCGGAAAACTGAGCAGCTGGGAAGGTGATCCGATCTCGCTCCTTGCCATGAGAAACAACAATCCAGACAAGCAACCGTATGTTTACCGGCGCATTTTTACCACCGATAGGTTCACCGTACACCTTAATGATGGCAGTCAGATCCAAGAATCCGCACCTGCTGCACCGACATACGACACTCCCGTGTACCGTTCCGACTATAAGATGAGGTACAATTTCCACCACTACTTGAGTGATCATGAAGAGCGAGTCTCGGAGAGACTAAACGACTTCAATCGCCGCCAACGCTTTCTCCTGATTTTCGCGGCACTGCAACTCGCACACATCCAGGGAAGCCAGATTGCTATTCCTCAGTGGTACCGCGGCAAATACCAATGGCTACTCCCTCTTCATATCAGTTCCGAAAGTATTGATGATAAACCTGACTTTGTGGCCGCTCTTGATCCCGCGGACAAGGAGAGCGAGTATTTCGTCCCAACAATCCTTCCACCGGAGTGGATGTATGGCGTCGCACGGGCCATCAATGAAAGAGCCCTGTTGAGGACATGGATATAGCCGGAGACCTCGGCCACATCAGCACAGCAAGGATTCACTTCGTGCCGTTCTCATATAATCCGCGGATTGAGTGTATTTGGGTTTCTCTGTGAGAGTCGTCGCCAGTTCCGTCCGTTCGCACACACTTCTTCGTCTCCATTTCCCAAACGCGACAACAGAGTTCCGGGTCGGCGAATCTCTATCACGGTCCTGATCAGCGAGCAGCCGCACCGCTACTTCGGCCGCGCGGAGTAGCAGCGTCGTGTACTGTGCTCAATCATGCCATGTAGCCGTATCGAGAGTCAGCGCTTGCTGCGTCGTCCACCACCGCCACCTCGCTGATTCATACGAGGTCTATGTTGGTCTATTTTGAGCCTTTCGTGTTCGCGACGTGTTTCCGAAGTACTTCCATCTTGCGCCGCTTGCCACTCAACGTGATGTGTGTCTCTGGAAACGTCGCCGTACCGAAGATGCTCTTCTGTTCGACGCTTAATGTCAACGGATTCGCCGATATAATCTATCTCGCCGGTTTCTCTGTTCCTGAATCGATAGAGACCGGGCCTGTGGGGCGGATCTTTCCGGCTAGGCCGACCTCTCCTGAAATCACTAATTGTGCAATCCTCCGTGAAGTTGACGTGTCGCGCTATCACGTGCAACGCAACGACACCGTATCCGGGATCCCTCGACAATGATCAAGCACCACGAGAGGGATGGATAATAGAAATGGCGTCCCCTCAAGAGGGAACGCCTGCCGCATCAGGACGACCAACTGCGGACGAACTGAGCGCCGTCGAGCAAGACTCGCAAGAAATCCGCGACGATGCTAAGACACCGAACGATGGCTTCGATTATCGCCATAGCTCACCTCCTCTACTGGATTTGCACCGACCCAGGAAGCCGACCGCTCCACCGACCGTGGCGCCGAGCGCGCCACCGATCGGCCCGTCGAGAGTCAAGCACGCGACGCCTCCGACGACCGCGACCACGCCACCGTTCACACGACGGTTGCGGTGTTGCTTGGGCGGCCGGTCGACCGCGCTCCGGTGCAGCCACTCCACGTCGTGGTTCATGTCGAAACCCCCTCAATCGTTGCTGCATTTCCACTAGCACGCATCGTGCCAACCACGTGTCGGGACTCCGCACAGCGCAAGAGCGCGTTCTACGGTGATCTGACGAAGAACTGGACGGTTCATCCGGCTCACCTTTTCGCCGGCCCCGCTCGAATTCGGAAGCGATTTTCTTTGAATCGGAAGATAACGTCTGTCCCGCACCGGCGGAGAAAGGGTTCCTGGATTGCCGGCTGCCCGCGTCACTCTTCACTCCATTCGGAACCCTTCGTCCACGTGAGCAGGGTTCGCTCCGTTACGTCACACAAGTGCGCGATCGGTCGTCCGGTGTCTTTGGAACGTCGCCGGAGCTCGGCCGCCAGGTACGCCCGCAGATTGCGGAAGAAGACCTTGGTCTCCAGTTTGCCCTGGAGGGCCAACGTCGCGTCGTCTGCGAAGGCGCGCGCGACGGCCCGGGAGCCGACTTTGCCTACAGACGTTGCGGGCTCCGCCAGCGTTTCCAGGCCAAAGTCCACTGCATCGCCAGGGGACAGCGGCTCATCCACGTCTCCGCGCGCTGCCAGCACACGGTAGGCAACACAGAAGAGATCGCGCATGTTGCCCGGCAACGGATGCCGCTTGAGCGCGTCGACGACCCGCCCATGATCCGCGTCACCGAGCTGAGCCCGGCTCTTGTCGACACCCGCCCGATCAGCGGCGGTGTCATAGATAGCATCCCACAGCCAATCCAGCTCCTCCGTGATCTCCCGTAGCGGCGGCAATCGCAGCGTGAGATGACTGATCCGATCCAGTAAATCGAGATGTAGGAGTTGCCGCAGTTCATCCATGTCGCGGTTGGTAGCGGTCAGCAACCTGAAGTCACTCGTTTGACTCTTCGTGTCACCTACGCGATGGTAGGTCTGCTCCTCGATCGCCTTGATGATGCGCCGCTGATTGTCGTAGGTCAGATCACCGATCTCATCCAGAAAGAGAGTATCGCCATCGGCCTTGGCAAGCAATCCATCCCTGTCTTTCTCCGCGCCCGTGAACGCGTTTTTTACGTATCCGAACAGCTCCGATCGCAGCAGCTCGGATGAGTATTGGCCGCAGGCAACGGCCGGCCAGTCCTTGTCGAGTTCCCTGTTCCTGAATGGGCTGTTGCTCCGTATCCATCCGGCGATCGTCGTCTTGCCCGTTCCCCGCTCGCCAAGCAGGAGCACCGGCACCTTGACCTGCGCGAATCGGCGCGCGTCACGGAACAGGTTGCGCATCGTGTCGCCGCGAAACCGCTCCGGTCTCCAACTGACGGCCTGCTCTTCCGATGAGACCTCATGGGGGCGCGCAGCTCGGTACGCCTTGTAGAAGGTGTCGACTTCGAGCCGTACCGGCACGACAACAGGCCTGCCCCTTCTCTCATGTCGCCGGTACGACTTCACCAGCCGGAACGGCGGCTCGATCATGCCGGTTTCTCCCATTAGCACCCAGATGGTCTGCATTGTCGGCGTGCCGGGACTAACGTGCACGATGAGTTCGCGTCCCGCGTATTTCTTCCGAATGGCTGGCATGACATGGCTCACGAATCGAAAAACGCTATCGTGATCGGTAGGGTCGTCACCTCGCCATAGACGGATTTCCACGTGGATGTCTGCATCTTGATCGCAGATGGCTTGTTTCAGACGAGCCGTCGCCCGCCGCTCCTTTTCGCCATGCGTGCTCGGTTCGCCGGTCAGCAAGACGACATCTCTAACGGTCCCGCAAAACTCCGAGTTGTCGTCGAAGAGGAGGGTAAGAGTGGGGCCCGGCGTGGGAAGGCCATCCCTTCGTTCTTCGTACGGGTCGTTGTTCACCGCCACCCAAGAAACCAGGACGGGTCCGTCACGCACCATCGGCAGCAGCCTACGCATCTCCAATCGATCACGCAACCGGATGCCAACGCAGGTGCTTACCGTGTGTCGGTCTCGACCGTCAGAAACGTAGCCAGCATCATCACAGCCATGGGCGTGCCTGCGGTGCTGGCTCCGTATCTGCAGCGCGTCGAGATCGGCGCGTGGCGGCTCTGGAATCACACATGATGGTCGCCGCCCTGATTCCCTCTTCAGCGACGAAATTCCACAATGCCCTGGGACCGCTCTTGCTCCAGGATCGCACGGGCTGAGGCGTTGAGCACCTGTAATGACAGCGTCATCTGCAGGTACAATCATTCAGTATGGGATCGAGGTTGGAGTCGCGACGCGAGGAGGCGAGCATAGGGCCACGGTTGATCTGGTTCCATCTGCTCCGCTTTCCGCCCGCCGGCCATCCCTACTACACGGAACAGACGCTGCAGGCGCTGGAGGAGCAATACCCGGGCTGGAACCGGGACGGCGAGTACAGGCCCGCTTGATGCCGGATCCGACCGCCCCCGTCGGCGTGATCGCGAATCCGGCGGCCGCCACCGACATCCGGCGGGTGACCGCCAACGCGACCGGCATGCCGATCGGAGACCGCGCCAACACCGTGCTTCGGGTCATGGCCGCGCTGGGCGCCTGCGGCGTGCCGCGAGTGCTGATGATGCCCGAGGACGGAGGAATCCGCAGACACCTGACACGCAGCCTGGTGCGCGAGCGCAACCAGGGACACGCTGATCTGCCACGCCTGCACTTCACCGACACTCCGGTCACGGGTACCGTGGAAGACACCTTCGCGGCCACCCGGGCGATGGTCGCGGCGGGGGTGGCGGCGATCGTCGTCCTGGGCGGCGACGGCACGCACCGGGCGGTGGCCGCGTGCTGCGGCGGAGCGTGGATCGCCGGCATCTCGACCGGCACCAACAACGCCTTTCCCGAGCAGCGGGAGCCGACCGTCACCGGACTGGCGGTGGGGCTGACCGTGACCGGCCGCGTCCCCGCCGCTACCGCGCTGGTCCCGAACAAGCTCCTGCAGGTCACGGTCAACGGCTCTCAGCAGCCGGACATCGCCCTGGTGGACGTGTGCGTGACCACCGAATCGTACGCGGGTGCGCGTGCGCTGTGGCGCAGCGAGCACCTGCGCGAGGTCTTCGTCACCTTCGCCGATCCCGAGGCGATCGGGCTGTCCGCGGTCGCCGGACTCCTGCATCCCGTGGGGCGGCGCGAGCCGTTCGGACTGCGGGTTCAGCTCCAGGACCCGTCCGCCGCGGGCACCGTGCTGCGGGTGCCGATCGCGCCAGGATTGATACGACCGGTCGGCGTCAGGCACCATGAGGCGCTGGCCGCGGACGAGGCGATTCGGCTGCATCACGAGTCGGGCATGATTTCCCTGGATGGCGAGCGTGAGATACACGTGCGGCCTGACGATCGGGTGGAGATCACCCTCCTCCGCGATGCCTTCGACACGCTGGACGTGGGCGCGGTGATGCGCTACGCCGCGGAGCACGGCCTGTTCCGGGAGGAGAGGCCACGGGAGGACCGATGAGCACTGACACCATTGCGCTCGGCCGGGAGGAGCTGCTCCAGGCCTACCGGACCATGAAGACGATCCGGGAATTCGAGGAGCGGGTCCACGTGGAGTTCGCCACCGGCGACCTTCCGGGGTTCGTTCATCTCTACGCGGGCGAGGAAGCCGCCGCGACCGGCATCATGATGAACCTCCGGCAGGACGACCACATCGCCAGCACCCACCGCGGGCACGGCCACTGCATCGCCAAGGGGGTCGACGTCAAAGGCATGTTCGCCGAGCTCTACGGCCGCGCCACCGGCACCTGCCGCGGCAAGGGCGGCTCCATGCACATCGCCGACCTGGACCTGGGCATGATGGGCGCCAACGGCATTCTCGGCGCGGGCGCGCCGCTGGTGTGCGGCGCGGCGCTGGCGTCCAAGTTCAAGAAGGACGGCAGCGTGGCGGTCAGCTTCGTCGGCGACGGCGCCTCCAACGCCGGCAACTTCCTGGAGAGCCTCAACCTGGCCGCCGTGTGGGACCTGCCGGCCATCTTCGTGGTGGAGAACAACGCCTACGCCCAGTCCACCTCGCGCGACTACGCCGTGGCCGTCGACAGCTACGTGGACCGCGCCTCCGGGTTCGGCATGCCGGGGGTGACCGTGGACGGCACCGACTTCTTCGCCGTCCACGAGGCCGCCGGCGCCATGATCGCCCGCGCCCGCTCCGGTGGCGGTCCGGCGCTGCTGGAGTGCGGCATGATCCGCTTCTACGGCCATTACGAAGGCGACGCGCAGACCTACCGCGCGCCCGGAGAGGTGGAGGAGCTCCGCGCCAACCGCGACTGCCTGGCGAAGTTCGTGCAGCAGGTGACGCGGGCCGGAACGCTCGGGCAGGACGACCTTGAGGGCATCGACCGGGAGGTCGCGGCGTTGATCGACCAGGCCGTGGCCGCAGCGCAGGAGGCGCCGCAACCCACCGCGGACGACCTCCTCACCGACGTCTACGTCAGCTATTAGGCGAGGGAGACATGGCAGAGCTATCGATTCGCGAGGCGATCAACCAGGCGTTCGACCAGGAGATGGAGCGGGACCCCACCGTGATCCTGATGGGCGAGGACATCGCCGGCGGCACCGGCAGTCCGGGGGAAGACGAGGCGTGGGGCGGCGCCATGGGGCTCTACAAGGGCCTCTACAAGAAGTACGGCGACCGCGTGCTGGACACGCCGCTGTCGGAGGCCGCGTTCGTCGGCGCCGCCGTCGGCGCGGCCACCTGCGGCATGCGACCGGTCGCGGAGCTGATGTTCATCGACTTCCTGGGCGTCTGCTTCGACCAGATCTTCAACCAGGCGGCCAAGTTCCGCTACATGTTCGGCGGCAAGGCGGAAACGCCGGTGGTCATCCGCACCATGTACGGCGCCGGGCTCTCCGCCGCCGCCCAGCACTCGCAGACGCTGACCTCCATCTTCACCCACGTCCCCGGCATCAAGGTGGTGTGCCCCTCCTCGCCGTACGACGCGAAGGGGCTGATGATCGAGTCGATCCGCGACGACGACCCGGTGGTCTTCTGCGAGCACAAGAAGATCTACGACGTCACCGGCGAGGTGCCGGAGGAGCTCTACGCCATCCCCTTCGGCGAGGCGAACGTCGTGCGCGAGGGAGACGACTGCACGGTCGTCGGCTACGGGATGATGGTGCACCGGGCCGTCGAGGCGGCCGAGGAGCTTGCCGGCGACGGGATCGAATGCGAGGTGATCGACCTGCGCACCCTGTCCCCGATCGACACCGACACCGTCCTGGAGAGCGTGGAGAACACCGGCCGCCTGGTGGTCGTGGACGAGGCGCACCCGCGCTGCAGCGTCGCCGCCGACGTCGCCGCAGCCGTGGCGCGCGAGGGATTCGGGGACCTGCAGGCTCCGGTCGGCATGGTGACCGCGCCGCACACCCCGGTGCCGTTCTCGCCGGAGCTGGAGAAGCACTTCGTGCCCTCGGCCGGGAAGATCGCCGCCTGCGTGCGCGAGACCGCCGCGTGATTCGCGGGAGCGCCGCATGATCAGCGCGATCACCATGCCCAAGTGGGGGCTCGCCATGACCGAGGGCGTGGTCGGCGACTGGCTGGTGGCGGAAGGCGATGCCGTGGAGTCCGGCGCCGAGGTGGTGCTGGTCGACACGGAGAAGATCTCCGGCGCCGTGGAGGCCGCCGATGCCGGCGTGCTGCGCCGTGCCGTCGCTGCGACCGGCGACACCCTTCCGGTGGGCGCGCTGCTTGGCGTGATCGCCGAAGCCAAGGTGCCCGACGCCGAGATCGACGCCTTCGTGCAGCAGTTTCAGGACACCTTCGTTCCCGAGGAGGCGGGCGGCGACGAGGCCGGTGATCAGACCGAGACCGTTCAGGTGGGCGAGCTGACCATCGCCTTCCTGCGGCAGGGTTGCGCCGACCGGACCGCCGTCCTGCTGCACGGCTTCGGCGGCGACCTCGACAACTGGCTGTTCAACCACCCGGCGCTGAGCTCGGACCGGACGGTGATCGCCGTGGACCTGCCCGGACACGGCCGCTCCACCAAGGAGGTGGGCGACGGCAGCTTCGCGTTCCTGGCGGAGGTCGTGCACGACACGATGCGGGAGCTCGATGTCGCGGAAGCCGACTGGGTCGGCCACTCCATGGGAGGGGCGATCGCCCTGCACCTGGCTCAGTCGCGGCCGCAGATCGTCCGTTCGCTGACCCTGCTCGCCAGCGCCGGCCTCGGGCCGGAGATCAACACGGGATACCTGCAGGGGTTCACCAGCAGCCGCAGCCGCCGCGAGCTCAAGCCGCACGTCCAGCAGCTCTTCGGCGACGAGTCGCTCGTCACGCGCCAACTGGTCGAGGACCTGCTCAAGTACAAGCGGATCGACGGGGTTCAGCAGTGCCTGGAAGCACTGGCCGGCCGGCTCGCCGACACCGCCGATCAGGCCGACGACGCGCGCCGCATCATCGACGCCGTTCCCACCCTGGTGATCTGGGGCGCCGACGACCGCATCATCCCCGCCGGCCACGCCCGCGACCTGCCGAATCAGGACCGGGTGCACGTCCTCGACGACACCGGTCACATGCTGCAGATGGAGCGCGCCTCCGAGGTAAACCGCCTGATCACCGCCTTCTGGAACGACCGGGACTGACGGCGACTGGGTTACCGGCACCACCGCGTCCTCCGTGACATGGATCAACAGCATCGGCGGCACGCGCTCATGCACGTGGTGGAGCGGCGCCGCGGCTCGATAGGCGTCAGGGTCGTCGGCCGGAGCGGCGCCCATGAAGTCGACCGCGGTGCGGCTCTCCGGTATCAGGTGTGCCAGCTCGTGGTGCCAGGCGGCCATGTCCATCACGCCCGCGTAGGAGATGGCCGCCCGGATCGAGCAGATCCCGCGCTCCTCCGTCGTCGCCCGCGTGGCCAGCAGCCACACCAGGTGGCCGCCCGAGGAGCAGCCGAACAGCGCGCACCGCCGTCGGTCCAATCCGTGCTCGGCGCCCCGATCGTGCAGCCAGCGGAGCAGGTGCAGCACATCCCGGCAGGCGGCCGGAAGGCCTCCCGCACGGCACAGATCAACGGACTGCTGCTGGAAATCACTGGCGATCACGGGTAGTGTCTAGTGATTTCTCACCGATTAGACGTAATACAACATCCAATTGAAACAGGTTAATTCGATGAATAATCCTGATATATCACAGCGTATCGCGTCCAGCCAAAGCAACAGAAACGCCTCTACAAGCGATCCCTACCAGAGCTTTCGCGTCGGCCTCGTAAGCATGCGTGGTTTTCCATACGCCATCGAAGAGAATTACCGTCGACTAGAATCTTATGTCCGCGAAGCAGCGAATCTCGGAGCAGAACTAGTAGTGGCTCCCGAATCAGTACTTGATGGATATTGCTGCACATATCCTACTTCACGACGCCGCATGATTACCGTTTCCCAACGCATTCCTGATGGCCCCTACCTGGTGAGAGCAGCGTCTATGTGCCGACAACTAAACATCCACCTCGTATTCGGCTTTCTTGAACGAGTAGATACTCGCGGTCGCCAACCGAGGCTACGTAACAGCTGTGTGATGCTATCTCCTTTGGGAAATGTCATCTATAGATACAGCAAGGTATTCCCTCAGACCGAGCAGTGGATCGATGCTGGTCGTAATATGCCGTGCAAGAACACTCCTTTCGGCCGGATGGGCATGTTGATCTGCGCCGACCGGACAATAGCCGAGCATTTCTCCCCATATGCTGCGCAAGGGGCTGAGATCGTTGCGATTCCAATGGACGGAGGTGGCGGTCCCATCAATACGCGCGTCATGAGGAAGCACGCAGTTGAAGGAGGTTTTGCGATTCTGATCGCTAACACCTGGAGTCGTGTAATCGTATTGCAGGATGGGTCTATAGCCCTAGAGGAATACCAAACGGAAGGAGTCTCGGTAGGGAAAATCGGTGTCCAACAGCAAGATCCTCCGCTGATACACGCCTCCTCGCTTGTGGAACACACGCTGACTCGTTTCTCCGATCATTGGGACCAAAAAGGACATCCAACCCGCAGAGAACGTCAATCAAGACGTATATCTCGTCGTAAGAAGTCGATTCAAAAGCGCAGAATTGACACGCTACTTGCACAAGAAGACTTTGCAATCGGAGATGGCATGATCAACCTGAGCGGTACCAGGGTGACCGATACGGGTATTCAACACCTAGTTAAATTCAAGGACCACGTCCAGTGTTTGTGGCTTAGAGGTTGCGCCATTACTGACGCGGGAGCAGAAATACTGAGTCGCTTGCACCGACTACGAGCGCTTGACATTCGGGGTACGCGCTGCACAGATCTGTGCTTGGAGTACATAGCCAAGTGCTCTCTCCTGACATTTCTTGATCTATCTCATACAAACATCAAAGGAATCAACTTCCAGGCTTTAAGCAGGCTCAATCAACTCACTCGCCTACGATTGGTAGGATGCCCACTTCAGGAGGAAGCTATTCTTGTTCTCGCCTGTATCCCTCGGCTACGCTTGCTAGAAGTGTCCGGTAACATGATCGGAAGTCGAACGTTCGGCTATCTATCTGATAAGCGCCGTGATCTCGAAATAGCCATCGCCAATAATACATAAGTACAGAAACTATTATTAATTTGCTATTGTAACAGCTCGAATTTGAAGATCCCGCGGCTATCGGTCTGCCGGAGCCCCCTCGCCTGCCTGCATGAACGAATACAGACGCGCGCGGTCGAGGTAGAACACGATGAAGCCTTCGACGAACAGTTGCCGGGTCGTCCCAATCCGGAGTGGAGTCCGGCGCCGAGGTGGTGCTGGTCGACACGGAGAAGATCGCCGGCGCCGTGGAGGCCGCCGATGCCGGCGTGCTGCGCCGTGCCGTCGCTGCGACCGGCGACACTCTGCCGGTGGGCGCCCTGTTGGGGGTGATCGCCGCAGCCGAGGTGCCCGACGCCGAGATCGACGACTTCGTGCAGCAGTTTCAGGGCACCTTCGTTCCCGAGGAGGCGAGCGGCGACGAGGGCGGCGACCGGACCGAGACCGTCCAGGTGGGCGAGCTGACCGTCGCCTTCCTGCGGCAGGGCTGCGCCGACCGGACCGCCGTCCTGCTGCACGGCTTCGGCGGCGACCTCGACAACTGGCTGTTCAACCACCCGGCACTGAGCTCGGACCGGACGGTGATCGCCGTGGACCTGCCGGGACACGGCCGCTCCACCAAGGAGGTGGACGACGGCAGCTTCGCGTTCCTGGCGGAGGTCGTGCACGACACGATGCGGGAGCTCGATGTCGCGGAAGCCGACTGGGTCGGCCACTCCATGGGAGGGGCGATCGCCCTGCACCTGGCTCAGTCGCGGCCGCAGATCGTCCGTTCGCTGACCCTGCTCGCCAGCGCCGGCCTCGGGCCGGAGATCAACACGGGATACCTGCAGGGGTTCACCAGCAGCCGCAGCCGCCGCGAGCTCAAGCCGCACGTCGGGCAGCTCTTCGGCGATGCTTCGCTGGTCACGCGCCAACTGGTGGAGGACCTGCTCAAATACAAGCGCATCGACGGCGTGCAGCAATGCCTGGAATCACTGACCGCCCGGCTCGCCGACAACGCCGATCAAGCCGAGGACGCGCGCCGCATCATCGACGCCGTTCCCACCCTGGTGATCTGGGGCGCCGACGACCGCATCATCCCGGCCGGCCACGCCCGCGACCTTCCGGACCAGGACCGGGTGCACATCCTCGACGACACCGGCCACATGCTGCAGATGGAACGCGCATCCGAGGTCAACCGCCTCATCACCGCCTTCTGGAACGACGAAGATTGACCGTGCCGATCGTCAAGTGGCACTATGACGTGGAATCCGACCTCAAGAAACTGTGAGTTGTCATGGCTAAGGCCGAAGCGTCGGTAGAAGAACTGGTCAGTATGATCGAGCGCGGCGAGTTGCGCCTGCCGGAAATGCAACGCCGCTACGTTTGGCGGTCGACGCGCGTTCGCGACCTGCTTGATTCGCTCTATCGTGGCTACCCATCGGGAGCGATTCTCTTGTGGGAGACAGACGAGGAAATCCCTCTACAGGAGTTCGCACTCGAGCAGCATGCAAATCCATACCCGAGCACCCGACTGCTGCTCGATGGGCAGCAGCGACTGACCTCGCTCTCGGCCGTGATCCGCGGCAAGCTGGTTGGAGTACGCGGTCGCAGGCGACCAATCGAGATCCTCTTCAATCTCGATCACCCCCAGGACCTGGAGGTCGTAACGGAGGTGAACGAAGAGCACGAGGACGAACAGGAACGGATCGAAGACGAGGTCGACTCCACCGATGATGAACTTCAGATGCGTTTCAATCGCATGACCTTTGTGGTGGCAACCAGGAAGCTTGAGCAGCTTCCCCAATGGGTCAAGGTCTCCGAAGTCTTCACGAGCGACAGCGACAGACCATTCCTGAAGCGCGCCGGTGTCACGGACCTCGACGATCCACGCGCCGAATTGTATAGCCAGCGCCTTGCGCGCCTGCGCGGGGTGCGACAATACGTCTACCGCATGGACATACTCGAACGTACGCTCTCTTACGATGAGGTCACCGAGATCTTCGTACGTGTCAACTCGCTCGGCGCGAAGTTGCGCAGCGCCGACCTCGCACTAGCCCAGGTCACCGCCAAGTGGCGCGGCGCACTCAGAACGCTCCAGGGATTCCAGGAGCAATGTAGCAAAGCAGACTACGATCTCGACCTCGGCCTTCACCTGAAGAACCTCGTCGCGTTTGCGACGGGACAGTCACGTTTCCTCACGGTCGGCAGCCTATCCCGTGAGACGCTACAGCAGGCTTGGCGAGAGTGCGTACCGGGCATGGAATTCGCTCTCAACTTTCTCAAGAGCAACGCGGGTCTCGTCAGCCCGGCGCTGCTCTCGTCGCCGTTTATGCTCGTCGCCCTGAGTTACTACGGACACAAAAGGCGCTATCAGATTGGTGCCCAAGAGGCACGGGAACTGCGCCATTGGTCGCTCCTAGCGAATGCCAAGGGGCGATACTCTCGAGGATCGAGCGAGACGCTGCTTGATCAGGATCTATCGACACTTCGTCATGGCGGCGCGGCGACTGATCTTGTTGAGCGTTTAAAACTGCAAGTCGGGCGTCTCGACGTTACTCCCGAAGAACTCGAAGGCCGCAGCCAGCGCAGCGCACTATTCAAGACCATGTTCCTCGCGTTCCGGGCCGCCGAGGCGCGCGATTGGCATTCGAACATCACCATAGCTCTAGGACACCGCGGAGCTCAACATCGTCTTCAGTTCCACCACATCTTCCCTAAGACAGTCTTGAAGGGTACGTACACCAGTCGCGAGGCCGATGACATCGCCAATCTGGCCTTCATCGGAGGAAAGACCAACCGCCAGATAAGCGATAAACCTCCGAACAAGTACGTTCCAACGCTGATCGAGAAGTCGGGCACGGACGCCTTCCGAGCACAGTGCATTCCAACCGACTCCAAGCTTCTTGGTGTAGACACCTATAGGACGTTCCTCAAGGAGAGACGTAGACTCGTCAGCAAGCGACTGAACGAGTTTCTTGCTGTTCAGTAGGCGTGACGACGGCCGCCGTAGCCGCGTGCTGGTCGCGCAACACAGCCGGAACCGTCCTCGCTTCATCGGTGAACATCAACACCGCGTTCTGTCCCAGTGCCATCGCCCAGTCCCTTACGAACTGCATAGTCGGGTTGCTGGTGAAGCGCTCGGCTTGGGCGATCGCCTGCTGGGTGCGACCGAGCCGAGCCGCGAGCCTGCCCTGGGTATAGCCGGCAGCCTCTCGCGCCTCGCGCAGGAGATAGCCCGGAGGATCGGCTTCCCAGTATGGTACTCTTCCCCATCTGCGCAACGCTTTCCACTCGTCGTACGCCCGAGGCTTTCGCCGGCTCAGACTCGTCCGCGCCAGCACGGGGCGCTCCCTCGGAGCCATGTAACGCTTCATGGTGTCCTGCGTGCCCACGTCTCAATCTCCGTCTGCGTCGGCTCTCGGCGGGCGTTGGCGCGGGCGAAGGCGACGAGGGAGCCCAGCGCCACTGACGTCTCGCTGCGCTCCGCAAGCACACGCAATCGCCCAACGTTCGGATGGTGGTCTCCACGCGACCAGAGCAACCACGCGCTGTAACCATCGATCTCCGATCGCCAGAACTGCCACGCTGCGAGCCTGTCCACGATAAGTTCCTCCAGGCCGATCACCACGACCGACGTGCTTCCCACACGGATGGTCGCCACAGTGTCCCCACGAGCGAGAGCATCGTTGGGGAACTCGATGAACAAACGGTGTTGCTCATGAATCCAATGACGACCATGGCGCTCGAATCCGGCGTCCTCCATCCGCTGGGCGACTACTGCCGTCAACACTCCCACGAAGTCCAGATCTCCGGTTCGATAGGCCCCACCGGTATACAGCTCGACTGCCGCGCCACCGACTAGGGTCGGGACCGCATCGCCGGGCGAGAACAGCGACTGAACCCAAGAAGCGATGGCAGCCACTCGATCGGGCCCATCAGGTTTCGCGGTCGCGTTCTCCAGGGATTGAGCCACAAGTAATATATTGTATATCTTCGCATGAACGAGTGCAACCCTCTCGCGGTCGAGGCGGAACTTCGAGCGGATCGCCTTGGCCGCGCAGCTTGTCGCGCCATAATAACGTTCGGCTTCGGGACGCAGTCGTGCACTCCTAACCTGAATTGACCGCAAGGCCGTCAAGACGGTCGGCCACTACGCAACAGACGACCGAAGAGCATCGTTCAGGTCACCACGTCTTCGACGCCGAAGCCCAGCGCGCCTGCGCCACGAACCTCCGAGGCGACGCCGCCGCGACCCCAGAGCGCCAACGTCGGCACATCCACCGGGTTGGGGACGA
The DNA here is from genome assembly GCA_965208175.1 of Spirochaetia bacterium. Lineage (GTDB taxonomy): Bacteria > Spirochaetota > Spirochaetia > SZUA-6 > Bin103 > CATQHW01. The sequence continues at coordinate 3,121,413 of CBDBOG010000004.1, forward strand.
ACGGCACCTTCCTGCGCAGTGCTTCGAGATCTCGCCTGCCGAGCGGCGCCGCCTGCCAGCGTGCCTCGCCAAGGAGCGCCGCCCGGCTGCCGCGAAGACCGAGCACGTCGACCTCCACGCTCGCGCCGCGCGGTGACCACCACCGTCCGACCACCAAGTCCGCCGGAAGCTCACCCCGCTGCACGAGCCGTCGCGCGTGTGCTCGTGCGTGTTCCTCGAAGACGAGGCCGACGTGCGTCTGCCACCGCGGCATCGCCCGCTCCAGCACCGCGTCACCCTGCCCACCTTCGATGAGCGCGGTTTCCGTGTAGAGCACCTGGAACCAGAAGCGCAGGTAGCCGTGGCGGTCGTCCCAGCCCAGCAGCGCGTGGGTGTCGCTGGAGCGCCGGATCACCGGATTGCCGGCGTACTTGGTCCAGCGCAGGCCGTCCGGGGAGAAGGCCACCGACACGCCGTCGCCCATGTTGGGCGTCCCCGCGGGGTCTCGCGCCTCGAAGAACAGCGACTTGTAGCGGCGCTCGGGATCCTCTTCCCGCGCGTCTTCGATGACGTTGGCGTAGGCGGCGTCGAGGAGCACCAGGTTGTTGACCCGCGAGCCGTCGTACTCGACCAGCCCCAGGTTGGGCCGCTCCCAGAACACGCCGTCGGCCGAGGTGGCGTAACCGATGGTGTACAGCAGGTTCCGGGCGTCGAACCCCGTCCACGGGGAGCCCGCTTGGTCGAAATCCAGCGCGGGGACGCCCATGCCGCCGTAGCCCTGGTACCACATCCGGAACGTGCCGTCGCGCGGGTCGCGCATGACCGTCCCGTACAGCGCGACCCGGCCCTCCCACGAGTAGAGGGGGCTCAGGACCGGGTTGCCCGCGTACTTCGCCGGCTGGTGCAGGCAGCGCGTCACGCCCTGCATCTCCTCCACGATGAAATCGTCGACGAACAGCTGCCGGGTCGTGCCGATCCGGAGGGGTGTGGTCACGCACTCGCACCCGCGAAGCGGTTCTTCATTGTTCGGTGTCCCCCGCGGGGCCACAATAGCGCATGGAAGCGCATGCCTCCTCCGATCGATTGGGCGACACTTGGCTCGACGGGACCCCGTCCTACGTCACCGACCTGAGCCGCTGTACGCCGCAGAGCGCGCTCAGCGACCGGGCGGCGGCGGGACGGTGGCGCATGCTGCCGTATGAGACCGACACGCTGGCCGGTGTGATGCTGCGGGCCGATCCGGAGACGGCGGCGCACCCTGTGACCTGTCCGCTCACGGCGCGCGGGTGGCACGCGGTCTCGGTCGGCCTGTACGCCGTGCACGCCGGCGAGCAGGTGATCGTGCTGGTTCGCCTGTCCGGCGAGGAAACCTTCACCAAGCTGGCCGTGTTCGAGGCGAGGAGAGAGGAGCAGGGGCACATCACCGAGCTCTTCTGGCGAATCGCCGACCTGACCGGGCACGACCTGGTGCTGGCGCAGCTACTGCGCCGCACGGCGCCCGGCGACGCCGCCGGCGCGATGAGCTGCCCGCGGGCGCGGATCGCGTACGTGAAGCTGGTGCCGCTCAGCGCGGAGGAGGTGCGGATCGTGCAGCGGGAGCGAGCCGCACGCGGCACGCGCCGCCTGTACGCGGTCAACGACGCCCACGGGCTGCATGCCAACTGCCGCGCCACCACGCCGGAGGCGATCCGCCGCGAGCTTGAGCCGTTCCGCGACACCGACGTCGGGCGCATCTACTGGGAGTGCGGCATGGGCGACCTGCTGTATTACCCGGGCAGCGCCGGCCGGATCCCGACCTTCGACGGGCTCACCGACTTCCACTCGGCCAACGCGCGCTACCACTGCGAGTGCTGGCGTATCTTCCGCGAGCGGGGACTCGACCCGTTTCGGATCGCACGCGGTTATGCACGGGACATCGGCATGGAATTTCATGCCAGCTATCGGGTCGCCGGCTTCAAGTTCCCCTCCGATCACGACCACTTCGACCACGGCGACTCGTTGTACGACCGGCACCCCGAGCTGCGCGGCACCGCGCGGAGCGGTGAAACGACGCCGCGGCTCTCCTATGCCTACGCCGAGACCCGCCGCTTCGCGGTCGATCTGCTGCGCGAGGTTGCCTCGACCTACGACGTCGACGGCGTCAGCCTGGCCTACAACCGCCGGCCTCCCCTGGTCGAGTACGAGCCGCCCGTCGTGGACGGCTTCAGGGCCGAGATGGGGCTCGACCCGTTCGAGCTGGACCCCGCCGACGGCTGCTGGCTCGCCTACCGGGCCCGTGTCCTCACCGGCTTCATGCAGGAGGTGCGCGCGGCGATGGACTCGCTCGCGCAGGAGCAGGGCCGCCGACGGATCGCCGTCTCCGCGATCGTGATGGCGAGCGAGGAGGAGAACCTGCAGATGGGCATGGACCTTCCGGCCTGGATCGAGCGGGGGCTCGTCGACACGATCATCCCGTACACCTCCGCGCCGGCGCTGGACAGCACGCAGGACTCGTGGGCCGACCCGCATGACGGAGCGTGGTTCATCGCGATTACCAAGGGCACCGCCTGCGAGGCGGCGTTCAACCTCCTGCCCCGGCGAATGAGCGCGGAAACCTACCGCCGGCGAGCGGCGGGGCTGTACGGCATCGGCGCCGAGCGGTTCGCGTTCTGGGACTGCACGCCGGAGCTCCGCGCGGACGGCAGCAGCGCCTGGTCGGCGCTCCGGCGGCTGGGCCACCGCGACGAGGTGCTGGCCTGGGCCGCGGCCGGCGAGCCGGAGCTGGGCGTGGGGCTGGTGCCGGTGAGGAAGCTGGCGGGATGGGATCTGTCGTACGCCACGCCGGGATGACGACCCCGCCGGAACGAGCCGGGGCAACGGGTCAGCTATCGGTGTCGACGGTTCCCCGGTGCAACTCCACGGCGAAGAGGCGCGCTCCGGTCAGGCGCAGGCGCAGCCGGAATCCACCTTCGGGGAGCCGCTGGCGACCCTTCCAGGCGATCGGCTGCGCGAACCCGGAGGCGCGGATCGGGACGCTGTCGGCGAGGGTGAAGCCGGGCAACTCACGGAGCCCCTCCGGATCCAGCAGGGCCGCCTGCAGGTGTCCGCCCGGCTCGACCACGGCGTTGGCCGCGAGCGAGGTCGCAGGCCCGGCGCCGATCACGGCCGTCACCACCTGTCCGAACGCGGCATCCGGGACGGTGACCAGGCTGCCGAAGCGCTCCCGCGGCATGCGGGCGACGCCCAGGTTGCTGCGCCCCTCCATGCGGTCGCCGGTGGGCGTGAACGCGGTGTAGTAGATGAAGGTCTCCTCGCCCACGTTGACCATCGGGCCCTGGATCATGAGCAGGTGGTCGTCCGTGGTGTTGCCGTGGAAGTCGCGATCCCAGCCCATCTCCTGGTCGCGCAGGACGAAGGTGAAGCCGGGCGCCGGCTCCTGGAAGTGCACGCCGTCCTCGCTGTAGGCGAACCCCAGGTCGACGGAGACCTGCCCGGCCAGGTAGTCGGGATGTTCCGGCGGCGCGTCCGTGATCGGGTGGTGCCACTGGCCGGTGACCGCCAGGCAGACGTTCGGGTACGGAGTGACGTAGGCGCCCAGGTGGTTCTCCTCCCGGTCCCAGCCGGTACGGAAGGGCGAGGATGACTGCATCGGCTTGAAGAAGCCCACGCACATCTCCAGCGGCCAGGAGTCGACCGTGGGCGAGCGCCACACGGCCAGCATCTTGGCGCCGACCATCCAGATCGCGGGGTGGCGCTGCAGCGGCGCGTACGCCATGGGCGGCCCGATGTGGCCGGCCACGTGGTAGTTGCCGCGGTAGCGGTACAGGCAGGAGCACTCGAAGTGCTGGCCGATCGCGCCCGGCTCGTCCCGCAGCATCGTCCAGCGGAAGCCGTCCGGGCTGGCGGCGAACAGGGTGATGGACGGCCGTTCGAGGGCCGAGCCCGCCCGGTGGCGCCACGCCATGTACTCGTTGACCATGAGATAACGGCGCTCCGCGGGGGCGTCCGGCTGATACAGGATGTCCATGTTGCCGGAGCCCGGCGGCAGATCGACGACGTTGTTGCGGCGGGAGCCACCGTACTCCACCAGCCCCAGCTCGGGCCTGGTCCACGTCAGCCCGTCGTCGCTCTCCGCGTAGCAGATCCGTCCCGTGTCGTAGGAGTGCACGACCTGCGGGTCGACGTCCGCGTAGCCACCTTCCGCACGGCCGCGTCCGCCGCCGCCGTCGTCGCGGGCGATGTACCACATGCGGAACCGCTCGCCGTCGTGCACGACCGGGCAGCACTGCATCCGCCGGGAGTCGACCGCGCCGGCCGGCCCCCGCGCCAGGATCGGGTTGCCGGCGTGCTTCTCCGGCCGGTGCATCTGCAGCCGCACGCGGTAGCGCCACGGCATGGCGTGATCGTCGAAGGCAAACAGCACCGCCCGGTCCCCGGCGCCGAGGCGCGCCCGGTCGGCCACCCGGCCGTGCATACCCGATCGCTGCGCGACCGGCTCCCGGCTTGACAATGCCTTCACCGTGCTCGCTAGGATGCGCCGTCATCAGCAACGCTTCAACCGAGTCGGAACGACGGCCAACAGGCACGGAAATGGACGTACTCGTCGTCGATGTCGGCGGCAGCAAGGTGAAAGTGAAGGTCACGGGCGACGACCGGCGGCGCTCCGTCCCGTCGGGGCCGGAGATGACGGCGGCGGACATGGTAGCGGCGGTCAAGACGCTCGCCCACGATCGGGACTATGACGCGGTTTCCATCGGCTATCCGGGGCCGGTTTCGGACGGCACGATCCTGCTCGATCCGAAGAACCTCGGAAGCGGTTGGGTCGGGTTCGATTTCGAGGCCGCGTTCGGCCGGCCCGTGAAGGTGATCAACGACGCGGCGATGCAGGCGCTCGGCAGCTATCGCGGCGGACGGATGTTGTTCCTGGGGCTGGGTACCGGCCTGGGATCGGCGATGGTCCTGGCCGGCACGGTACAGCCGATGGAGCTGGCCCATCTTCCGTACAAGAAGAAGATGACCTTCGAGGACTACGTCGGCCTGCGTGGTCTGCAGCGGCTGGGAAAGAAGAAGTGGCGCCGGGAAGTGGCTGCCGTGGTTGCCTGTCTGCGCGCCGCCCTGATCTCCGACTACGTCGTCCTGGGCGGCGGCAATGCCGCGCTCCTCAAGGAGTTGCCCGCGGATACCTTCATCTGCCCGAACGACAATGCGTTCGTGGGCGGCTTCCGGATGTGGGACTAGCTCCGGACGGGCCATGACAGCCGTGAATGGAACGGCGGAACACGCGCGCCTTGCGGCCCATCAGGCGCGAACGGCCAACTGGAAGCAGTGGGGGCCGTACCTCAGCGAACGGGCGTGGGGCACGGTGCGCGAAGACTACAGCGCTCACGGCGCGGCGTGGGACTACTTTCCGCACGATCACGCGCCCAGCCGCGCGTACCGCTGGAACGAGGACGGCCTGGGCGGCATCTGCGACCGCTCCCAGTACCTGTGCTTCGCCGTCGCGCTGTGGAACGGACGCGACCCGATCCTCAAGGAACGGCTGTTCGGCCTGACCGGCGTCGAGGGCAACCACGGCGAGGACGTCAAGGAGTGCTACTTCTACCTGGACAGCACGCCCACGCACAGCTACATGAAGATGCTCTACAAGTACCCGCAGGCCCCGTTCCCCTACCGGGAGCTGGTTACGGAGTCGCAACGCCGCGGCTACCACGATCCCGAGTACGAGCTGCTCGACACCGGCGTGTTCGCGGAGAGCCGCTACTTCGACGTGTGCGTCGAGTACGCCAAGGCGGATCAGGAGGACATCCTGATCCGCATCACCGTGCTGAACCGCGGCCCCGAGGAGGCGGAGTGCTGGACGCTGCCCACCCTGTGGTTCCGCAACACGTGGAGCTGGGGGTACGAGGCCGGCCCCATGAACGACGTCGCGGCCAAGCCGGTGCTCCGCCGGCTCGAGGAGCCGGGCGGGACCGGCGGCGCCGCCGCGGTGCGGGTCGATCACCCGGCCGCCGGGCGGTACGTGCTGCATGCCGCCGCGGCGCCGGAGCTGCTGTTCACGGAGAACGAGACCAACGCCGTGCGCGTGTTCGGGGCACCCAACCCGAGTCCGTACGTGAAGGATGCCTTCCACCGCTTTCTGGTCGATGGGGACTCCGACGCCGTGAATCCCTACGGCCTGGGAACCAAGGTGGCGGCGCTCTATCGGCAGAGCATCCCGCCCGGCGGATCGTCGACCTGCTGCCTGCGCCTCTCCCGCGCGGCGCAGGACGACCCGTTCGAGCGCTTCGGTGAGACGTTCGAACAGCGCCGTGCCGAAGCCGACGAGTTCTACGCCGCCATGCACTGCCCGGGCCTCAGCGCCGATGAACGGAACGTGCAGCGGCAGGCGCTCGCCGGCATGCTCTGGTCGAAGCAGCTCTACTACTACGACGTCGAGCAGTGGCTCGGAGGAGACCCCGCCGCCGACCCGCCGCCGGCCGACCGCCGGCGGGGCCGGAACGGGGACTGGGGTCATCTGACCAACTTCGACGTCATCTCGATGCCGGACAAGTGGGAGTACCCGTGGTACGCCACCTGGGACCTGGCGTTCCACTGCATCCCGCTGGCCCTGGTCGACGCCGACTTCGCCAAGCGCCAGTTGGAGCTGATGACCCGCGAGTGGTACATGCACCCCAACGGCCAGCTCCCGGCCTACGAGTGGGCGTTCGATGACGTCAACCCGCCGGTGCACGCGTGGGCCGCGTGGCGCGTCTACAAGATCGACGGCCACGCCACGGGCAGTCCCGACCACGCGTTCCTGGAAGGGGTGTTCCACAAGCTGCTGCTGAACTTCACGTGGTGGGTCAACCGCAAGGACGAAGACGGCAACAACGTGTTCCAGGGCGGATTCCTGGGGATGGACAACATCAGCGTGTTCGACCGCAGCGCGGTGCTGCCCACCGGCGGCCACATCGACCAGTCGGACGGCACCGCCTGGATGGGCGCCTATTGTCTGACGCTGCTGAAGATCTCCCTGGAGCTGGCGCGGCGGAACCGCGTCTACGAGCACACCGCAACCAAGCTGTTCGAGCACTTCCTGCGCATCTCCCATGCCATGACCGAGGGCGGCCATCACGGTCACAGCCTGTGGGACCACGCCGACGGGTTCTTCTACGACACCCTGCACCTGCCCGACGGCCGCACCCAGACCCTCAAGGTGCGCTCGCTGGTGGGCCTGCTGCCGCTGTTCGCGGTCGAAACGATCGAGCCCGACATGATCGACGACCTGGAGGTCTTCGACCGCCGCCTGCACTGGTTCGTGCACAACCGCCCGCACCTGGCCGGCAACATGGCCAGCGTGGACGTGCCCGGCGTGGGCCGGCGGCGGCTGCTGTCGATCCTGACCCGCGAGCGGCTGCTGCGGGTGCTGAAGGTCATGCTCAACGAACAGGAGTTCCTCTCAGAGTACGGCATCCGCTCGGTCTCGAAGTTCCACCAGGCGCACCCGTACACGTTCCACCTGGACGGGCACGCGCACACCGTGGAGTACCAGCCGGCGGAGTCCACCAGCGGCCTGTTCGGCGGCAACTCCAACTGGCGCGGCCCGATCTGGTTCCCGATCAACTACCTGATCATCGAGTCCCTGCAGAAGTTCCACCACTACTACGGGGATGACCTGAAGGTGGAGTGCCCGACCGGCTCGGGGCGCTGGATGAACCTGGAGGAGGTCGCCACCGAGCTGTCATGCCGCCTGATCCGCCTGTTCCTGGCCGACGGCGAGGGCAGGCGCCCGCTCCACGGCGCCCGCAGTCCGTTCCGGCGCGATCCGCATTGGCGCGATCTGCTGCTGTTCCCGGAGTACTTTCACGGCGACGACGGATCCGGCCTGGGAGCCGGCCACCAGACCGGCTGGACCGGTCTGGTCGCCAAGCTGATCCAGCAATCGGGCGCGACGCTGGCCGATCCCGAGCAGTGCGAGTAAGCGAAGCGAACCTCGCTCGAAGAGTGATCGTGTCGAAGCGGGCCTGATGCGCCTGTCCCACGTGCGCCCGGTTCCGGGCCAGTCGCTCACCGCAGGCCAACAGCGCTGGCGCCGAGCCAAGCGCTACCGGCTGCTGTACCTGCTGCTCCTGTTCCCGCTGGCCAGCCTGTTCATCTTCGACTACATCCCGATCTACGGGGTCACCATTGCCTTCAAGGACTACCGCCTCTCCAAGGGAGTCCTGGCGAGCCCCTGGAACGATTTCTGGCACTTCAGGATCCTCTTCCAGGACTTCTACTTCGGGCGCATCCTGCGCAACACGGTCGTCATCAGCCTGCTGCGCCTGGGATTCGGCTTCCCGGCGCCGGTCATCTTGGCGATCCTGCTGAACGAGGTCCGCAGCGCCACGTTGAAGAAGTCGGTGCAGACGATCTCCTACCTGCCGCACTTCATGTCGTGGGTGGTGCTGGCCTCGATCGTCTTCGAGGTGTTCTCGCCGCAGCGCGGCCTGCCCGCCTACCTGTACCGGCTGCTCGACATCGAACCGGTACCCAACGTCTTCACGGACCCCACGCTGTTCCTGCCCATGCTGATCTCCACCGGAATCTGGCAGGGGGTCGGATGGGGCTCGATCATCTACCTGGCGGCGATGTCGTCGATCGACCCGGAGCTGTACGAGTCGGCGGCCATCGACGGGGCCAGCCGGCTGCAGGCGGCCTGGCACATCACCGTCCCGTCGCTGCTGTACGTGATGGTGATCCTTTTCATCCTGCAGCTCGGCCAGCTCCTGAACGCCGGGTTCGACCAGATCTTCAACCTCTACAACCCTCTGGTCTACGAGGTCGCCGACATCATCGACACCTACGTCTACCGCAAGGGCTTCGAGGACCGGAAGTACGACTTCGCCACCGCCGTCGGCCTGTTCAAGAACGGCGTCGGCGTGGTCCTGATCGTCGGCGCCAACCTGATCATCCGCCGGCACAGCGAGTACGGGTTGTGGTAAAGCGATGAGGCCGCTCCGATCGCGGACGCCGCTCGGCACCGCCTTCGAGGCGGTCAACCAACTGCTGCTGGTGGCGTTCGCGTTGAGCATCGCCTATCCGTTCTGGAATACCATCCTGCTGTCGTTCTCCGGCAACACGGCGGTCTCCTCGCTCGGCTTCACGATCTGGATCGACGAGTGGAACACCAGCGCCTACCGGTTCGTGTTCACCCGCGACGACGTCGGGCGCGCATACCTCAACTCCATCCACCGCACCACGATCGGCACGGTCCTGATCGTCGCCTTCACCCTGTGCGCCGCCTACCCGCTGTCCAAGCGCGACCTGCCGGGCCGCACCCTCGTGACCATCTACATCCTGATCACGATGTTCTTTTCCGGAGGCCTGATCCCGAACTTCCTGCTGATCCGCTCCCTGGGCCTGATCGACTCGCGCTGGGCGCTGATCCTGCCGCTGACCACCAGCGGCTTCTACATCATCATCATGCGCAACTTCCTGATGGCGTTCGATTCCGCGCTGGAGGACTCGGCGTTCATCGACGGGGCCAACTACCTGCAGATCCTCGTCCGCATCATCCTGCCGGTCGCCAAGCCGGTGGTCGCGACGGTGGCGCTGTGGGGGGCGGTCAGCCACTGGAACGCGTGGCTCGACGCCCTCATCTATACGACCGACAACGAGCTGCGGGTGCTGCAGTTGCTCCTGCACAAGATCGTGTTCGACGCGGAGGAACGGTTCCGCCGCATGCTGGAGGGATTCATACAGGTCGAGGAGGACGTGGAGGAGCTGCCGATGGTTTCGGTGAAGAGCGCCGTCACGCTGCTCACCATCGGCCCCATCGTCCTGGTCTACCCGTTCGTCCAGCGCTACTTCATCAGGGGGATTCTGGTCGGCTCGCTGAAGGGTTAGACTGCCCCCAACAAGCTGTGAGGAGGTCGTGCGAGCGACCGCCGGAGTCGTCGTCGCCTGCACGGGGTCCCGCAAGGAGGACAACGCCGATGAAGAAGACCATGACGGTACTGCTCGCACTGCTCATCGGGCTCGTCCCCGCTGCCCTGGTGACCGCCGCCGGGCAGGAGGAAGGGATGGCCGACGAGGTGATGACCATCACCTGGATGTCCCGGTTCCCGGACTCCGCGGGTGAGCAGCACCTGGAAGAGAAGTTCGGGGTCATCATCGAGAGCAACGGCGTCTGGCCGTTTCACGAGAAGGAGAAGGAGGACATCCTGCTGGCCACCGGCGAGTTGCCCGACGCGTTTCCGATCGGCCAGCTCGACGAGTTGGTGGCCGACGGCTACATCCGGCCGATCCCGATCGCGCTGATCCGCGAGAACATGCCGCGCTACACGGCGCTGATGGACGAGCGCCCGCTCGGCTGGCTGTTGAGCCGCAACCCTGACAATCCGGACGAGATGATGCGCATCAACGGCTTTCTGGAGAACGCCAACGGCATCCTGATCTGGACGTCGTTTCGGGCCGACCAGGCGGAGAGCCTGGGCATGGGTCTGCCCGGCTATCAGGAAGGCAAGGTCCCCTTCGACACGTGGGGCGCCGTGTTCTCCTACGACATCGACCTGCCGCTGAGCTGGTTCGAGGAGTTGATGGTCGCGTTTCGCGACGGTGACGTCGACGGCAACGGCAGCGCCGACACCATTCCCATGAGCGGCCACGACCGCATGGCCTGGATGTGGGCGCCGGTGCTGGGGGCATTCGGGCTGCACCACAACTTCGGAGTCGGCGCCAACGGCGTGACCAACTACTTCGAAGACGGCCAGACGCACCTGCAGCCGATCTCGAAGCGCTACCGGGACTTTCTGCGCAACGGGGCCAAGTGGTACGAGATGGGACTGATCGACACCGAGTTCCCCACCCTCTCGCTGCAGAAGTCATGGGAGAAGATCCACGCCGGCCAGGTCGGGCTGACCTTCGGGACCTCCGCCGGATACGCGGGCAACCCCAGCATCAAGAACCGGCCGCCCACCGCGTTCGTGCGCGAGGAAGACTTCGGCACCGGGCCGGAAGTGGTCGTCGTGCCGCCGCCGATCGGGCCGGCCGGCATCCAGGGAGGCGGCAACTACCTGACCAGCCACGACGGCATCGGCTTCGGCGGCGGCCTGTTCATCAACAGCTCGGTGAGCGACGAGAAGCTGGCCATGATCCTGCAGATCCTGGATTACTACAAGCTCGATCCCGAGGGACGCTTCCTGGGCCAGTACGGGATCCCGGACGTGCACTTCACCTGGCAGGGAGAGCCGTTCAAGTCGGGAGTGACGCGCACGCCCAAGGAGGAGGTGCCCGAAGGAGACTGGCCGCAGGACGGCGAGTTCGCGATGTATCCGGGCATCGCCCCGTGGACGGACTCCCAGATCAGCCTCCGGCGCGAGACGGCCATGTTCTACAGCCACTACGTGGTCGACGGCCGCGGGCCGGACCTGCAGATGCGCACCTACCGGTGGGACCACTTCCGCGAGACCGACATGCCGACGGTCCGCGAGCGCTACGGTGAGACGCTGAACACGATGTTCAACGAGTTCTACCTCAAGGCGATCACCGGCCAGGCGGACCTGGAGGGCGACTGGGACGAGTACGTCGCCCGCTGGAAGGCGAACGGCGGCGACGAGATCATCGCCATCGCCGACCAGTGGCCGATCGTCGAGGAGTACCTGCAGGGGCGCATGACCTACTGACCGCACCAGATGACAGAGCAGAACAGTGCCCCGCTCGGAGTCTGTCGGGATTGGCGCGCCAGCGGCAATCCGACAGGCTCCGTAGCGGACTCGGTGGGGATGGGCCAAGAGCGGAGCCGAAGGCGACGGTCTTGGGGCGGGGTATGACCGAACAACAGAAGCGCGACTTCGATCAGAACGGGTTCATAGTCCTGGAGGACTTCCTCGGCCCGGACGAGTTGGAGCGGTTGCTGGCTGCGGTCGACGAGGTGGGCGCGCGGGTGCGGCGCGCCAAGGGCCTGGGGCCCGGCGACCCGTTCGCCGTGCGCAACGCGCTCGCCCATCACGAGGCGTTCCTGGACCTGATCGACCACCCCGGGATGCTGCCGCTGGTCGTCGACGCAATCGGCTGGAACATCCAGATCCGCACCAGCCACCTGGACTACCGCCCGCCGTATCCGCGGGACCTGCAGGCCGGCGCGCTGGGAAGCGGCGCGGGCGCCGACCACGAGGCCGGCTACCGGAACGTGGTCTGGCACCCCGACCTGGCAGGCGACCACCTCTTCGAAGCGCCGTCGCTCGACGGGCGCCTGCCGTTCATGGAGGTCAAGGTGTTCTACGTGCTCTCCGACCTCACCGAGTCCAACGCCGGCAACCTGTGGCTGCTCCCCGGCAGCCACAGGCGCCGCCCGCAGGAGTTGCGCGACCTGAACTACCAAGTGGACCCCGAAGAGGCCGTGGAGCTCCGGCTGCCGCCGGGCGCCGCCGTGCTGTGGCGCACCGCCACCTGGCACTGCGTGGGCCCGAACCTGTCCGACAAGACGCGGAAGGTCATGCACATCGGCTACCACTACCGGTGGCTCCGTCCCACCGACTACGTGCGCCAGGATCCCGAACTGGTCGCCCGCAGTTCGCCGATCCGCCAACAGCTCCTGGGCGAGCTGGCCACCGGCAGCGATCCCCTGGGCGACGATCCCGAGTTCCACCCCGCGTCCGTCTATTGGACCCCGGCAGGTGCCGACTGGGACGACGTTCCTCTGAAGGCGTGGTCCGAAGATCCCACACGAGGAGGTGCTGCGGCGAAACCATGATCTCGTCCCGGTTGACCGCACGGCATCGCGGTCGCACCCGGGAATCGCAATCGGCTGAACACCTCAGCATCGTCCACCACGACGACAAGGAGACTGTTACGTGAAAAAGACACTGATCATCGCGCTGATGCTCGGGTTACTGGCAACTTTCCACTCGTTCGCCAGCGGCGACGAGGAAGGCGGGGAGCAGGGCAGGCGCACCCTGAAGGTCATGATGTACCCGGACCAGATCCCCAGCATCAAGGCCTACGACGGCATCACCGACGGCGAATTCGGCAAGAAGTTCAACGTCGACGTCGAGTACGTCGCCACCACCGGCAGCCTGACCGAGCACATCGCCCGGTTCAACCAGCTCCTGGCATCACGGGATACCGAACACGGCGTCCTGGTATCGTTCGAGCCGCTCGTGCCGCTGTTCGCGGAGACGGGATTGCTGCTGCCGCTCGACGGCCTGTTCCCCAAGGAGCTGACCGACGACCTGATCCAGTGGGAGTTCTACACGCTGGACGGCAAGCACTACGGGTGGAACTGGGTCAGCGACACCAACGTCATGTACCTTCGCCTCGACATGATGCGCGAGGCGGGCCTGAATCCCGAGGAGGTCCTGCCCATCACCACGCTCGACGAACTGTGGGACCTTGCCGAAGCGCTGACTCAGAGGGACGAGGCCGGCAACACCACGGTAGCGGGTTTCTGCTTCCAGTCCGGCGCCCTGGACCACTACTACCAGTTCTTCAGCGCCTTCGGTGCGGGCAAGCTGTACAACGATGACGGCACCCCCAACATAGCCACTCCCGAGGCAGCCGCCGGCCTCAAGTTCATGACCGACATGTTCAAGGCCGGCATCATGGCCCAGGACGCACCGAACACGACGGTGCACACCTTCTTCCTGGACGGGCAGGCGGCGAGCTGCTGGAGCTGGCCTTACTTCCCGCACTTCGGCAAGGAGCAGTTCGGCAAGCCGAACCTGGGCTACAACGTGATGCCCAACAACGGCGGCGGCGTCGCCATGACCGGCCACGCATACTTCATCAATGCGTTCGCCTCCCAGGAGACGCAGGACCTGTCGGTCGAGTGGATCAAGTGGTTCCAGAGCCCGGAGGCTCACCGGTACTACTCCACGATCTTCGCCATCGGCCCGCCCTACCTGTCCATGCTGCTCGACGACGAGCTGCGGGCGCAGCACCCCGAGTGGCAGGTCATCCTCGACATGATGAAGACCCGTGAGATCACGTCCCGGCCGGGCGAGGAAATGGCCGGCGCGCTGACACAGGCATTCATCGATGTCGTCCAGGGAGGCAAGGACCCCCTCGAAGCGCTCCAGGACGCCGAGGCAACCGTGCCTCCCGACCTGAACACGGTCAACTTCGGAGGCTTCAACATCGGGACGTACTGGAAAGACCGACTGGCCGAGCAATAGAGGCTTCGCGGCCATCTCCGATCGGGCTCAAGCCTGCACGGGCTGAGCCCGATCGGACTGCGGGGGATACATGGCGTTGCCACTTTCGACGAGGACGAAGTTCGTCGGGCTGCTGTTCGTGCTGCCCAGCCTTCTGTTCCTGTTCGCGTTCTTCGTCTATCCGATCCTCAGGTCGGTCTACATCTCGTTCTTCGACTACAGCGTGGGACGAGACCTCATCCCCGCCGGCTGGTCCAACTACGGGGCCATCCTCACCGATCCGGGGTTCTGGCACTCCGGCTACATCACCCTTCGCTATGCCGTCTCGGCACTGGTCCTGGAGCTGCTCGGCGGCCTCATCTTCGCCTTGACGTACAGCCGCCTGAAGGCCACCCGGTATCTGCGCGGCATCCTGATCATCCCGCTGGTCATCCCGATCCCGATCTTCGCGGCCATCTGGCAGTACATCTACAATCCCCAGTACGGGCTGCTCAACGGGTTCCTGCAGAGCCTGGGCTTCACCGGCCAGCCGATCTATCTGACCGATCCCGACCGTTCCCTGATCTCGATCGTGGTCGCCCAGACAACCTGGGTCGTCTTCGTGGTGATGTTCCTCCTGATCGCGGGGATGCAGAGCATACGCAACGAGTATTACGAGGCGGCCCGCATCGACGGAGCAGGTTCCACGCAGCAGTTCTTCAAGATCACTCTGCCGCTGCTGAAGCCTACCCTCACCTTCATCGTCATATTCCGGATGATGGACCTGATGCAGGCGTTCACCACCATTTACCTCATGATGTCGACCGCCACCGGCACCGCCGTCACGCGGGATACCAGGGTGTGGTCGATCATGATCTACCGGGAGGCGTTCATGAGGTTTCAGCTCGGTTCGGCAGCCTCCATGTCCCTGATCGTGTTCATGTTCATCCTGGTCTTGATCGTCCTGTACCTCTGGGCATCGAAGACCTACGAGTCGTCGCTCGAATGACTCTGGCCAACCGCGGAGGAGCACGCACCGTGAATACCATCGAACCCAAGAAATACCTGGTCATCAGCCTGAAGACGGTGATCATCGGGGTGAGTCTGTTCCTGGCGCTCTTTCCGATCGTCTGGATGGTGTTCCTGTCGTTTCTTCCGGACCTCAAGACGCCGAAGTTCCCCCCTCCCGTGGGAGCGAGCGACTTCTCGGTGCGAAATTATGTGGGCCTGCTGTTCCTGGGGAGAGACGTGGGCGCCCTCGAAGGGCTGGGATCCATCTCCCAATACCCGGTGCTCAGGATCATCTTCAATAGCGGGCTGGTGGCGATCAGCTCCACGGCGCTCACCATATTCCTCGGCCTCAACGCCGCGTACGCGTTTCACCGGTTCGATTTCTGGGGAAAGAAACTGCTCTACACTTCGATCATCATCGGCAGAATGTTTCCGCTGATCTCTCTGATCGTCCCGTTCTACCTTCTGTTCGCGCAGCTCAGGATGATCAACAAGATCCCGAGCCTGATCATCGTGCACACGATCATATTCCTGCCTCTGTTCATCTGGTTCTGCAGAGGCTACATGCAGTCCATCCCGACCGCCATGATCGATTCCGGCAAGGTGGACGGGGCGGGCGAAGTCCGTATCCTGTGGCAGCTTGTGGCGCCGGTCGTGCTTCCCGCGATCTTCGGCATGGGGATCCTGATCTTCATCTTCTCCTGGGGAGAGTACTTCTTCGCGTCGGCGCTGCTGTGGGACAACGACTCGATCACGTTCCCGCTGCTCCTGCAGCTCGCTCTGACCAGCTTCACGGGCAGCACCTTCTTCTGGTCGGCGATCATGGCCCTGGGCGTGGTGGGCGCCATCGTCCCGCTCGTGATCGGCATCGTCTTCCAAAAGCAGATCATCTCCGGGCTCACCGCCGGAGTCGGCAAGTTCTGAGCCGTCGGAGGCGAAGCGGGCGCCCGCGCTACAGCTTCCCGGCCTTGCTGAGCTGGATCGACGACGTGCCTCTCTGCACGCGGCAGACGACGGTGCCGGTGTCGCGAAAGAAGTCGGCGATCCGTTCGACCTGCTTCGGGATCGTGTTCGGCGGCAACTCGTCGGCGCGGAAGAACTCGATCCGGTCCGCCTCGTCGCTCAGCGCGATGTCGCCGCCTGTCCGCCGGCAGAGGAACGAGAACACCAGGTCGTCGGCCTCGGGCTTGCTGTAGACCCCGATCAGGCTGGAGACCTCGACGTCGAGCCCGGTCTCTTCCCTGACCTCGCGGATCACCCCGTCCCACGGCGCCTCGCCGTGCTCCAGCACCCCGCCGGGCAGGTTCCAGAGATCGTGATCGCGGCGGTGACACAGCAACACCCGGCGATCCGCGTCATGGATGATGGCGAAGACGCCAATGGTGAACGTTGGCTTCATGCCGGATGGTACCAGCATTCGGCGAGGAACGCGGGTCGTGGACGCGATGGCTCGGCTCCGTTATCACTCGGACCATGAGCCGGGCGCCCAACATCCTGTTCATCATGAGCGACGACCACGCGTCGCATGCCATGAGCTGCTACGGCAGCCGCATCAACCGCACCCCGCAGCTCGACCGCATCGCCGCCGGCGGGATGCGGTTCGACAACTGCTTCTGCACGAATTCGATCTGCACGCCGAGCCGCGCCTCGATCCTGACCGGCACCTACAACCACGTGAACGGTGTCACCACGCTGGCCACGATGATGGACAACCGCCTGCAGACCTTCCCGAAGCTGCTGCAGGCCGCCGGCTACCAGACCGCGCACGTCGGTAAGTGGCACCTGGGCCAGGGGCCGGCGCACTGGCCGACCGGGTTCGACTACTGGACCGTGTTCCCCGGCCAGGGGCGCTACCACAACCCCGAGATGGTGGAGATGACCCAGGCGAAGGTGATCCCCGGCTACGCCACCGACATCGTGACCGACCACTCGCTGCGCTGGCTCCGGCAGCGCGACCGGTCGCGCCCGTTCCTGCTGATGTGCCACCACAAGGCCCCGCACCGGCCGTGGGAGCCGCATCCCCGGCACGCGCAGCGCTACGAAAACGAGGAGATCCCCTATCCGGAGACCTTCGACGACGACTACGCGCACCGGGCCCGCGCCGCCGCTGCCGCACAGATGCGGGTCGAACGCGATTTCGTGGCCGGGGACGTGAAGGTCGTGCCCCCCGATCCCGGCCATCCCCGCCGCCGCCTCGGCGCCGGCGCCGACCCGCTCACGCCCGTCGGCTGCGCGCCCGTGAGTTTTGCAGGTCCCAGCGATCGCAAGCGCTGGCTCTACCAGCGCTACATCAAGGATTACCTGCGCTGCGTCGACGCCATCGACGAGGGCGTCGGGCGGTTGCTCGACTACCTCGACGACGACGGGATCGCGGACCACACCATCGTCGTCTACACCTCTGACCAGGGCTTCTTTCTCGGCGACCACGGCTGGTACGACAAGCGGTTCATGTACGAGGAGTCGCTGCGGATGCCGTTCATCGTGCGCTACCCGCGAGAAGTGCGGCCGGGCACCCTCAACGGCGACATGATCCTCAACGTCGACTTCGCGGAGACCTTCCTCGACTACGCCGGGGTGGCGATCCCGGACGACATGCAGGGGCGGTCCTTGCGCCCGCTGCTTGCGGGGGCCACTCCTGCCGACTGGCGCACCGCCATGTACTACCGCTACTGGATGCACGGCGCCGATCACAACGTGTGGGCGCACTACGGCGTGCGCACGCACACCCACAAGCTCATCTACTACTACGCCGACCCGCTCGCCATTCCCGGCAACACCGGCCGGAGCGAGGAGCCGGAGTGGGAGCTGTTCGACCTGCAGCGCGACCCGTGCGAGATGCACTCCGTGTACGGCGACCCACGCTACGCCGCGCTCACCACCGAGCTGACCGATCTCCTGCACAAGCTGCAGGCCGCCGTCGGCGACCGGCCCCACGTGCCGGATCAGGGTTATTCTGAGGCATGAGCAGCCGGCCGGGCGGAGACGACGCGATCGTGATCGGGTCGCGGTTGGAGCCGCTGTTCGATCGGTTCCTGGTCGAGGAGACCCGTGGCGCGGTGCGGCTGGAGCTCGGCACCCCGGTCGAGCGCGAGCTGGTGTTCGTCCACGACCGGCCCTGGGAGGGAAACCGCTCGGGGCTCACGACCATCATCCGCGACGGCACGGTCTGCCGGATGTACTACTGCGGTTCCCAACTCGATCTGCGCGAGGGTGGCTACCGCATCCCGCACAACTACACCTGCTACGCACGGAGCGACGACGGCCTGGCCTGGACCCGCCCGGAGCTGGAGCTGGTCGACACTCCCGGCGGGGAGCCGAACAACGCGATCCTGACCGGTCAGCCTCCCCTCACCTTCACGCCGTTCCTGGACACCAACCCCGACTGCGCGCCCGAGCAACGCTTCAAGGCGCTGGCGCTCAGGTACGACCCGCCGCCGCGGGCGCTGTACGGCTTCGCCTCCGCGGACGGCATCCACTGGACCCAGATCGGCGACCGGCCGCTGATCACCACCGGCTACTTCGACTCCCAGAACATCGCCTTCTGGGACGCCACGCGGGGCGAGTACCGCGCCTACGTGCGCGATTTCCACGGCAGCCGCGACGCGGCCGCCCGCGAGGTCGCCGTGCGCGACGTGCGCACCTGCACCTCGCCCGACTTCCTGGCCTGGACCGAGCCGCAATGGCTGTCGTACGAACCGGAGCGGTTCGCGGAGATTTACACCAACCAGATCAACCCCTACTACCGCGCACCGCACCTGTTCCTCGGCCTGCCCATGCGCTACGTCACCGGCCACGGCCACGTGACGGAGCTCAACGAGCGCATCTCCCGGTCGCAGGAGCGGTTCGGCACCAGCTACACCGACACCGCGCTGATGACGAGCCGCGACGGCCGCACCTTCGACCTCTGGGGCGAGGCGTTCATCCGCCCCGGACCGGTAACGAAGGGCCGCTGGCACTACGGCGCCAACGGGACCGCGCTGGGGATGGTCGAGACGCTGGGCGAGGGCGGCACCACGGAGCTGTCGCTGTTCGTCGACGAGGGCGGCTGGGACTATCCGTCGCGGCTGCGCCGGTACGCGCTGCGGGTGGACGGCTTCGCCTCGCTCCGCGCGGGTGCCGCCGGCGGCGAGGTGCTGACCAAACCGCTGGTTTTCGACGGCGACCGTCTGGTGCTGAATTTCTCCACCTCGGCGCTGGGCTGGCTGCGCGTGGAGGTTCAGGACCGCGAGGGCCGCTCGATCGACGGGCTCACCGAGGATGACTGCATCGAGGTGTTCGGCGACGACATCGAGCACGAGGTGCGCTGGCAGGACGCCCCGAACCTGCGCCGGCTGGCCGGCACACCGGTCCGGCTGCGCATCACGATGCGCGACACCGACCTGTACTCGCTGCGCTTCCGCGACCGAGGGCACGGATGAGCGACGTCACCCGCGTCGAGCCCGGAGGGCGAGCCGTGCTGTTCGCCTTCGACGACCGGAGCATCCCGTGGCGCTATCGCCTCCGGCTGGAGATGCATCGGCCTGAGAAGTACGTAGGAAACCCGATCGTCGCGCGCGGCCCGGCCGGCGCGGTCGACGAGCGGCGCGCGCAGAACAGTCCGGTCCTCCATGACGGCGAGCGCTTCCGGATGTGGTACATCGCCCGTGACGACGGTGCGGGCGAAACCTCGCCCCGCGAGCGCGAGCGATACGAAGCGTCGCGCGGGGGCCACGGCGGCATCTCCGAGATGCGCACGACGAGCGACATCGTCCACTCCTACGACACCGGCCGTATCTGCTGCGCCGAGAGCGACGACGGCTACCACTGGCGAAAGCCCGACCTGGGGATCGTCGAGTACCGCGGCAGTACCCGCAACAACATCTGCGACCTGGAGCCCGGCACCGGGTCGATGGACGTGCTGTTCCAGCCCGACGCGCCGCCGGAACGGCGCTACCTGATGGTGATCGAGTTCACCGCCTGGCGCCATCTGAGGAAGCCGCCGCCGCTGGAGATGGCGTCGATCACCCGCTTCGCCGCCAGCCCGGACGGCTACCGCTGGACGATGTTGCAGGAGGAGCCCGGCGTGGTCGGCCAGCATCACGAGGTGTTCTGTCTGTATCGGTACCGGGATCGCTACCACATCGCCGGCCACCAGGCGTCGCCCCTGCTGTACCTGCCCCTGCAGCGCCACCCAGCCCTCCCCTACTGCGGTCCGCGCACCATGGTGGTCTGGCGATCGCCGGACGTGGGCCGCTGCCCGCTGGAGACCTGCCACGCCTTCTTCAAGCCGATGCAGTCCTCCTCGCCCTACCTGACCGGCTGGGACCGCGAGGAGGTGCATATGGGCGCCTACGTGACGCCCTACCCCAACGTCTGCCTGGGTGTGTGCGGGCAGTGGCACCACCCGATCGCCGGCACGCCCGAGCGGCCGGACTACCGGGGCGAGGAGGTCGCCGTCGACCTGGGGTTCATCCTGAGCAACGACGGCCTGCACTTCCGCGAGCCGGCTCCCGGCTTCACCTTCCTCGGCCGCGACCAGGAGCTGTCGTGGGACCGTGACTGGCGGGACAACACGAGCCGTGACCGGATGCTGCTGGAGCAGGGGCCGCTCCTCAACATCGGCGACCGCACCGTCCTCTACTACACGGCCTTCACCCCGCACGGCAACCTGATGGGATCGATG
Organism: Spirochaetia bacterium; assembly: GCA_965208175.1. Taxonomy (GTDB): domain Bacteria; phylum Spirochaetota; class Spirochaetia; order SZUA-6; family Bin103; genus CATQHW01. Next base: position 3,142,137 of record CBDBOG010000004.1, read on the forward strand.
AGCAACATCGGCATGGCCACGCTGCCGCGCGAGCGGTTCGGCAGCCTGGCGCCGGTGGACTGCGCCGCCTACGGCCAAGCGGTCACGGACACGATCCAGGCAGGGTCGGCGGCGCGGCTCCACGCGAACGTGGAGATTCCGGCGGGCGGCCGCGTGGAAGCCGCGCTCACCGACCCGGACGGACTGGCGGAGCTGCCGGGCTACGAACTCGACGCCAGCCGCGCGCTGACCGCGTCGGGCCTGGACCAGCGCCTCACCTGGCGCGACCGGCCGGCGCTGCCTGCCGGTGCCTTTCGCATCCGCATGCGCCTCTCCGGTGGGTCCCGGCTGTACGCGCTCTACGTGGACGGATAGCCGGCACGCTCCAGCGCTCCCCGACCTGCTACCAGCTCGACACGATGCGGTCGCGGTTGGGGATCGGGGGGCGCACGGCGGTGCCGCCGCGCAGGTGAGACTCGTAGAGGCCGAAGCCGATCTCGGTGGAGAGCATGGCGATCCGCAGGTTGCTCACGGTCGGCTCACCCGTGCGGATGGCCTGCACCAGGTCGCGGATCTTGCGCACCGTGCCGCTCCAGTGATCGAGTGGCTCCACGGGGACCGGGTCGAAGCCCGAGCGCGTCGCCTTGCTGCGCACCTGAAGCTCCTCGCCGTCGTTGTGGACACGGATCAGGCCGTCTTCGCAGACCAGCTCGAACTCCAGGTTGCCGGTACCGGCCACGGCGATGTCCGGGCCGTCGGCGAACTCGATCAGCGCGCTACGGATCGACGTGTCCTTGACGAAGTGCATGCTCGACGTATCCCCGGGCGCCGGGTTGAGCGTGTCCAGCGTACCGCGGATCGAGGTGACCTCCTCCGGGTCGCCGGCCAGGTACAGCACCGTGTCCAGTCCGTGGCCGCCCACGCTGTTGCCCCAGAAGCCGACCACGAGCTGCAGCCGCCCCAGGTCACCGCTTGCCGCGATGGCCCGCGCCTGCTGGTAGGCCGCCCAGTTGCGCCGCGGCGGGCCGAACTCCAGCATCGTCCCGGAGCGCTCGAACGCTTCCCGGATGGCGTCGGCCTCGCGCAGGGTGCAGCACAGCGGCTTCTCCGCGAACATGCCCTTCACGCCGTGCTCGGCGCCGTAGACCATCGCCTCCAGGTGCTGCTCCGGCCGCGTGCAGATGCTCAGGATATCCGGCCGTTCGGTGTCGATCAGCTCCCGGAAGTCCCGATAGCCGCGCGGCACGCTCCAGCGGCGCTGGAACTCCTGCAACTTCGCCTCGTCGACGTCACAGGCCGCGATCAGGTCGGTTACGTCCGTGGTTTCCGCGTAGCCGCCGGCATGGGCGAGCGGCCGTACGCTCCCGCCACGCCACTCCGGCGTCCGTTCGTCGTCGATGGTGCTGGCGATCCGTCCGCAGCCGATCATGCCCACCTTCAGTCTCATGCGCCTGCCTCCTCGCCTTCGACAAGGTCTTCCGCGCGCAGCTTACGACACGCCGCCGCCGCCGCGTCCTCCGGGGACAGCTCCGGCGGCAGGACCAGGTCGGCCTGCACGCCGTGCAGGTCCTCGCCCATGCGCACGATCAGGATGTCGTTGGGCTGATTGAGGATGCGCAGCGTCTCCGCCTCGTACACGTCCAGGTCGGCGACCGTCGTGAGCACGATCTGCCCGGAATCGGTCAGGAAGTGGGCGATCTCCCCGAGATGGCGGATGTTCTCGTCGCGCGTCTCACCGCTGGAGGATTGATGCTCCCGCTCGACGTCGGCGTCCAGCCCGCCCGCGAGGTTGGAGAGCCCGAAGTAGTAGACGTTGCTGCCGCCGTGAAACAGCTCGCGCTCCACGTCGCGCGCAACCCGGACCAGCAGCGGATGCAGCGAGCCGGTGAGCACCACCAGCCGCGGCTCCTGGCCGTAGCGGTCGGCGCGCTCGCCGCCCGAGACGGCGCCGTTCACCCAGGCGTAGTCGCGGCGCCGGACGTGCTCGCGCAGCGACTCGCTCAGGTCGGACAGGTACTCGGTGATGACGCCGCCGCCGGCGATTTCGTACTGGTCGACCAGCACGAAGCGGCCGGTGGCGACCAGGTCGGCGTCGATGCCGAGGTCGAAGGCGATCGGCTTGTGGGTCTCCAGCACGCACTCGGCCACCTCGTGCCGCCCGACGTGCTGCTTGGCGCCGCTGCGCTCCAGGGTGTCGGCGTCGAGAACCTGCACGATCTCCTTCACGTGCACGGTCACCCGCGTGCTGGCCAGCTTCAGCAGGTAGCGGCGGCCGCGCACCAGCGGGTTGCGGTCCAGCCAGAACAGGTTGGCGCGGAAGGTGGTCCCCACCCGCGGCGGCGCTTCGCCGTCCCGGTACATCACCTCTCCCGGCCGCACGTACAGCTCCTCGGCCAGCGTGATGCCGGTGGCGGAGCCGGCCGCCGCCTCGCGCGTCCGGGCGATGTTGAATCCTTCGATGCTGCGCACATGCGACCGCTTGCGCGACGGCAGGAACTCCACCGCGTCGCCGACGGCCACCGTCCCGCTGGTGATGGTGCCGGCGATGATGCGCGCGTCGTCCCCCCGCACAGGAAACTTGTAGACGTCCTGCACCGGCAGACGCAGTGCCTGCTCGGTCTCCGCGCCGGCCGACTCCAGGGCGTCGATCCGCGCAAGCAACGGCGGACCCTCGTACCAGGGAGTGCGAGGCGAGGCCGTCACCAGATTGTCGCCGTGCCGCCCGCTCACCGGCACGAATCCGAGCGGCGTGGCCTGGATGTCGGCGAGAAAGGCCTCGTACTCCTGGTGGATGGCGTCGAAGACCGCCTGGTCGTAGCCGACCAGGTCCATCTTGTTGACCACCACCAGGATCTGGCGGATGCCCAGCATCGCGGTCATGAAGCCGTGGCGGCGGGAGTTCTCGCGCACCCCTTCGCGGGCGTCGATCACCAGGATCGCGGCCTCGGCGCGGGCGGCGCCGGAGATCATGTTCTTCAGGAACTCCACGTGGCCGGGCGCGTCGATGATGATGTAGCGGCGGCGCTCCGAGCGGAAGAAGACCCGTGCGGCGTCGATGGTGATGCCCTGCGCCTGCTCGTCGCGGAGGGCGTCGATCAGGAACGCGTACTCGAACGGCTTGCCTGCGCGCTCGCAGTTGCGGCGCACCTGCTCGATCCGGCCGTCCGGGAGCGAGCCGGTATCGTGCAGCAGGCGGCCCACCACCGTGCTCTTGCCGTGGTCGACGTGGCCGACGATGACGATGTTCATCGCCGCCAGCTCGGCCGGTGGAGGCGCCGTGGTGCCGGTGGCGAGCGCGGCGGCCGGCTCGGAAGCGGGACGTGCCATCACATGTATCCCTCGCGCCGCAGGGTTTCGAGGGTGCCGTCGCCCTCCTTGTCCTGCTCGCGGCCGGCCCGCTCGGCGATCTTCGAGAACTTGCCGGTGCGGAGCTCCTCCACGATCTCCCCCACGGTGGAGGCGGTCGACTCGACCGGCGTCGTGCAGGGGTAGCAGCCCAGCGAGCGGTAGCGGGTGCCGTCGCCCTGGTCGAAATAGAGCGGCACCACCGGGATCTGTTCCGCCTCGATGTACTCCCAGATGTTGAGCTCCGTCCAGTCCAGCAGCGGGTGGACGCGCACGTGGGTGCCGGGCGCGAAGTCGGTCTTGAACTGGTTCCACAGCTCCGGCGGCTGGTCGCCGATGTCCCAGTCGCTGTGCTGGTCGCGGGGCGAAAAGTAGCGCTCCTTGGAGCGGCTGCCCTCCTCGTCGGCGCGGGCGCCGACGATCACGCCCGTGTACGGCTCGGTGTTGGCGTCCTGGACGTAGCGGTCCTGCCCGTGATCGAACCGGTAGCGCGGCCAGGCGCCGGACAGCGTGTTGACCAACGCGTCGGTCTTCAGCGCCTTGCAGCAGGCGATCCGCGACAGCGCGCCCGCCGGGAAGGTCTGCTTCGCGTCCAGGGCGGCACGGTTCTCGCCGTAGATCAGGTCCAGCCGCCAGTCGCGGACGAGCTGGTCGCGGTAGTCGATCATCTCCGGGATCTTGAACGAGGTGTCGATGTGCACCAGCGGGAACGGCACCGCTCCGAAGAACGCCTTGCGGGTCAGCCACAGCAGCACGGTCGAGTCCTTGCCGATCGACCACAGCATGCAGAGGCGCGAGAACTCCCGGTACGCCTCGCGCAGGATGTAGACGCTCTGCGCCTCCAGGCGCTGCAGCGCCGTCATCGGGGCGGCGGTCACGAGGCGGCCCTCATACGACATGTGCGGCCACGTGCAGCCCGCACTCCTTGACGGCGTCCTGCTCCCACCACCAGCGCCCGGCGCGCGGATCCTCGCCCGGCTCGACCGCGCGCGTGCAGGGAGCGCAGCCGATGCTCAGGAAGCCGCGGTCGTGCAGGACATTGGAGGGCACGTCGTGAGCGCGCAGGTAGTCCCACACCTGTTCTTCCGTCCATGCGGCCAGCGGATTGGCCTTGATCGCGCCGTGCGCGGAGTCCCACTCCACGAACGGGGTGTCGGCGCGGTCCGGGCTCTGCGCGCGGCGCAGCCCGGTGATCCAGGCGGCGGCGCCTGCGAGCGCGCGGCGCAGCGGCTCCACCTTGCGGACGCCGCAGCAGCGGTGGCGATGCTCCACGCTCTCGTAGAAGAGGTTGGGACCGGCGTCGCGCACCATCTCCTGCACCGCGCCGGCCTCCGGGAACAGCACCTCGTAGTGCATGTGGTAACGGCTCATCATGCGCGCCATCAGGTCGTAGGTCTCCTGGTGCAGGCGGCCGGTGTCCAGCACGAAGATGGATGCGTGCGGGTCGATGCCGAGCAGCATGTGGCTCAGCACCTGGTCCTCGGCTCCCAGCGAGGACGCCAGCTTCACCGCGCGGCCGTGGCGTTCCACCAGGGCGCGGAGCAAGGCCTCCGCGCCGTCGGCGGCGACGGCGTTCAGCCGCTCGATCTCGGCTTGGTCTACCTGCATCCGTATCTCTTCATCGGCTCCAATCGATCGTTACGCCCAGCGTGTACGGATCCTGCTGCAGCATCCGGTAGGCGGTCGCGGCATCCGCCGGCGCGAAGCGATGGGTGACCAGTTCGTCCACCTTCACCACTCCCTGCTCGATCAGGGCGAGCGTCCGCTCCATCCGGTCACGCCGCTGGCCGTTCGGGAAGTGGGTCGTGGTCTCCCCCGCCCGCAGCCAGTGGATGTCAACCTCGCAGGCGCCCGGCGAATAGTAACCCAGGACGACAAGATGACCGTCGTGTACCAGCAGGGCTGCAGCGTCGCGGACGAGATCGGTCTTCCCCGTGGTCTCCGCCGCGATGCGCAGGCCTGCCGGGGCGCGGCTCCGGACCCACTCGCCCGGGTCCTCGGCATCGGTATCGACCACCTCGTCGGCGCTGTGCTCGGCAGCGATCTCCAGCCGCCGGCGGCGGTGCCCGGCCAGCAACACCCGCGCGCCCCGGTGGCGTAGCACCTGCGCCGCCCACTGCCCCACCAGTCCGTCGCCGATGACCAGCGCCGCGTCGCCGGCGGCCACCGGTGGACGCGCGCCGCCGTTGTAGCCTACCTGCGCCAGCAGCAGGGCCGAGGCGCTCTGCGTGTCGACGGCGGACGGCAGCGGAATCACGTCGGCCGCCGCCGCGACGTGCCAGGCGCAGTGACCGGCCCACCAGCCGCCTTCCCAGCCCGGCGGCTGCTTGCAGCGTGCACTGAACACCCGGTCCCCCACCGCGATTTCGGTCACCGCGTCTCCCGCGGCGCGCACGCGGCCGGCCGCCTGGTAGCCGGGCGTGAACGGGAAGCGGACGGTGCCTGCGCCCAGGCGGATGGTCCCGTGCAGGCAGTGCAGCTCGGTGCCGGCGCTGATCGTGGTGTGCTCGACCTCTACCAGCACATCGTCCGGCCCCATCGTCGGCAACGAGACGTCACGCAACTCCACCTCGCCCACGGCGGGAAAGACGATCGCGGCGGTCGATGTCGGACTCGGGCTCATCTTCGTGACTGTATAAGAAAAGCAGAGGCGCTTCCGATAGTCCGGGGGCTCGCGCTGTCCGCTCGCGCCAATCGGTCAGACGCCGTACAGGGAGACGTGGCTGGTGCTGGACGAGGTGAACCGGGAGCCGGCCCAGCCGCTCCAGCGCTCGCGCAGGCGGAGGCCCGCCAGGCGCGCCATCAGGTCCAGCTCCGAGGGCCAGGCGTAGCGGAGCTGCGCCGGGAACAGCCGGGTTCCCGCCGCGTCGATCACGAGATGCTGGCAGGTCACCCGCTGGCCGGCGGCGTCGTGGCGGGACAGGTCAAGCTGCACGGCGTCGGACTCCAGGTGCGAGATGCCCACGTTCTGGCCGTTCGCGAACCGCGTCGGGTCGGGCACGAACGCCTCGATCAAGAAGACGCCGCCGGCGCCGAGGTGCTCGGCGACGCGCGCGAAGCACTGCACCTGCTGCTCCTGGGTGGCGAGCATGAAGAAGGTGTTGAACACGACGAAGATCAGCTCGAACGTGCCGTCGACTCGAAAGTCGGCGAAGTCGCCGATGGTCACCGGAATGGCGTCGCCGCCCGGCTTGGCGCGCAGCTTCGCCACCATCGCCTCGGAGGCTTCGATCCCGTGCACGTCGACGCCCTGCGCGGCCAGGGGCAAGGCGACCCTGCCGGTGCCGATGCCCAGCTCCAGAGCGCGGCCGTCGCCCGCCAGCCGCGCCAATACCTCCACGGGGCCGGTGCCGGTCACCATCCGGTCGTAGATCTCCGCGATGCGGTCGCCGTAGGTCGCCGCCGTGTAGTCCTTCACGTCACCTCTCCTGTGGGTAAGAGCGGGGAGTATAGGCGTCTGGCGGACGTGCCCCGCAAGCGAGTGGTTGTGACGCTGTGCGTGTGGCCTTATCCGGTCACAGCAGCCGGGGCACGGAGACGGCGACGTCATGTGTCAACCAGCTAACGCGTCGCGAGCGAGGTGTGGCAGGTCGTGGCTTGAGGCCGCGGCACGACTCGCTTCAGCATGGGACGGAGCCCATGTTCGCTGCTGCCGACGGCGTCGAGTGCCTGGACTACGGATGCTCCTACCTGTGGCCGTACGATCGTCCGCGCGACTCGGTGCGCGTCCTCATCGAAAGCCGCATCCTGCTCGCAGGCGGCCCGCACGGGACCGGCATCCCCTACTACCTGGGAGCCTCCTGCAAGGGCGAGGACACCTACGGCGTCCGCAAGCAGTACGGCCCGATGGGCTTCCGCGCCGGGGCGCGCACCCTGTTCCTGGACCCCAACTACGACTTCACCTGGATCGTCGGCAGCGGCAGCGCCGTGATCTTCCGCCGCGCGCTCCCCGATGCGTCGAACCCCGCCGGGGCACCCGGCCGCTACCGGGAGGTGCGTGCGGACACCAGCCGCACGTGGGGACCGCTGCGCCTGCAGCTCACCCCGGCCACAGGCGCATACGAGATCCCGGTCGGCGATTTCGCTGCCGTCGCGGCCGCCACGGATGCCGGCCACGGTATCGTCGCGCAGACCGAGATCGCCGATGCCGGCACCGGCACGCGCGCGGTGATCGAGTACCCGGTGAAGACCATGAACGTCAGCCGGGCGGGGTACCCCGCCGCCGGCGACGGCAGCGTGTGGCAGACCGACACCGGTCCGATCGGCGTGCCCGATCTGTCGCGCCGCCACGACCCGCCGGTGGCCTGTTTCTCCCTCGGCTTCATCGCCGTCGCCAGCCGCCAGCCGGACGCCGCCGACTTCGTCCCGGAGCGGCCCACGGCGCTTGCCCCGCCGCACGCTGACGTGTCCGTGCTCCACTTTTCCGCCCCGTTCTCGCGCCCGGCGACCAACCGGCTGTTCGGGATACCGCCGCGCGCGCAGCGCCCGGCCGGTTGACCGGAAGGCGCTCGCGTAGTAGCAAATCCAAACGGTACGGGTACCATGAGCGAGCAGAGTCAGGTTGCGGGCTCGGCGCCATCGACGCCCACGACCGCCCCTGCGCGCGCCGTCGCCGACCCCAATCGAGATCTGTGGGCGCGCGTGCGCCGCCACTGGATGCTCTACGCCATGATCGCGCCGGCGATCCTGGGCTTCCTGCTGTTCAAGTACATCCCGGCGATCGGCGCGGTGACCATCCCGTTCACCCGCTACAGCATCGTCGACGGCTTCTTCGGGTCGGAGTGGGTCGGGCTGAAGTGGTTCATCTCGTTCCTCAACGGCGCGTTCTTCCCGCGGCTGCTACGGAACACCGTCCTGCTCGGATTCCTGGGGATGGTGATCGGCTTCCCCATGCCGATCCTGCTGGCGCTGTCGCTCAACGAGATCAGGAGCCAGCCGTTCAAGCGGTTCGCGCAGACCATCACCTATCTCCCCCACTTCATCTCCGTGGTGGTGGTGGTGGGCCTGATGTACTCGTGGTTCGCCTACGACGGGTACGTCAACAACTTCCTCGGCATCTTCAGGATCGACCCGATCGACTTTCAGGGCGATCCGCGCTGGTTCCGGCCGCTGTACATCGGCTCCGGCATCTGGCAGGGGATCGGCTGGGGGTCGATCCTCTACCTGGCCGCCCTGGGCGGGGTCAACCCGGAGCTGTACGAGTCCGCCTACCTGGACGGCGCCAACCGCGTGCGCCGCGCCTGGCACGTGACGCTGCCGGGCATCGCCCCGACGATCACCATCCTCCTGATCCTGGGCATGCAGAACATCATCGAGGTCAGCTTCGACAAGGTGTTCCTGATGCAGAACCCGGCGATCATGAGCACCTCCGACGTGTTCGCGACCTACATCTACCGGCGCGGCATCATCGGCCTGGACTACTCGTTCGCGGCCGCGGTCGGCCTGCTCAACTCCGTCGTCGGGCTGCTGCTGGTGCTGGGCGCCAACTACCTGAGCCGGCTGGTCAACGAGCACAGCCTGTGGTGAAGAGGGCGGCGCGATGATCAAGTACAAGGCGACGCCCGGCTCCGTGGCGTTCGACGTGGCGAACCACGCGGCGATCATCCTGCTGATGATCTCCATGGTGTACCCGTTCGTGTTCGTCATCTCGGTGTCGGTGAGCGACTTCGAGGCGATCACGTTCAACGAGGTAAAGCTGCTGCCGGTCGGCCCGCTGCAGGCCAAGGCGTACAACGTCCTGTTCGGCGCCACCAACATCCTGACCAGCTACCTCAACAGCATCTACTACGCGCTCGGCACGGCGACGATCACGCTGGCCGTGACCAGTCTGGCCGCGTACGTGCTGGAGCAGCGCACCCTGCCGTTCCGCAAGGCGCTGATCCTGTTCGTGGTGCTGACCATGTTCCTGCCCGGGTTCTTCATCCCCACGTTCCTGCTGGTCAACGAGCTCGGGCTGGTGGACACCCGCCTGATCGTCATGCTGCTGCCCAGCTTCGGCGCCTGGTACATCCTGGTGATGCGCGCCAACATCCGCACCGTCGTCACGCGCGAGCTGCAGGAGGCGGCGCTCATCGACGGCGCCAACCACCTGCAGATCTACGCCTCGCTGGTGTTGCCCCTCATCAAGCCGATCCTGGCCACCATCGGCCTGTTCACGGTCGTGGGGAGCTGGAACAACTTCTTCCTGCCGCTGATCTACCTGCACGACCGCGACAAGCACCCTCTCACCCTCATCCTCCGGCGCATCCTGATCGAGGGCGAGATCGGCAAGTACAGCGGAGGCGGCATGGCGCAACTCTGGGAGGACCAGGGCGTGCCGGGCTACGTCGGCGTCGGCTTCTTCAAGTCGTTCAAGTTCGCGGCGGTGGTGGTCACGGTGTGGCCGATCATCGTCGCTTACCCGTTCCTGCAGAGGTACTTCGTGAAGGGCATCCTGGTCGGCTCCGTCAAGGACTGACCGTTGACACCGCTACTCATAACGCCGAGGCTCGGCGTACCAGACCTGCGCGGGAGCGCAGAAGGAGGATCGTGATGAAAAGAACCATGCTGATCGCCGCCGCGGCGATACTGGCCCTCGCGGCGACGCCGGTGTTCGGATCCGGTGAAGAGGAAGGAATGGCGGCCGGCCCGCCGACCATGCAGATCTACGCGAACTACTGGGACCGCAATCCCAACTGGTCGCCGGAGACCCTCGTCCTTGCGAAGTTCGCCGAGATCGCAGGCGCCGACATCGAGCTGGTGACCGGCGACGCGCAGAAGCTCAAGACGCTGGTGGCGAGCGGCGACCTGCCCGACACCATGTGGCGCGGTTTCAATCGCCTGGAGACCATGGACTTCGGCACCAAGGGCGCGCTGTACGCGATCGACACACTGTTCGACATGATGCCCAACCTGGCCACGTGGCGGGAGAAGTACCCGGAGTACGACGGGGCCGCGACGGCTCCCGACGGGCACCAGTACACGACCTTGGCAGTCACTGAGTACACGCAGCTCCGCCGCGCGCCGTCCATCTCGCCGAGCGTGCACGACCTGGGCGTCGACCCGCGGGCGGACATCCAGACCATGCAGGACCTGCTTGACGTGCTGGGCCAGTTCAAGGCCAGGTGGCCGGAGAACCATCCGTGGGTCACCCGCCGCGGCATTCGCGACGGCTACCACGTGATGTTCGGCACCAACCATTCCATCTACCTCAATCCGGAGACCGACCGCTGGACCTACGGCGAGTTGGAGGACAACTACCGCGGCATGATCGAGATCCTCCGGCAGGCCTGGGCCGACGGGCTCATGCATCCCGACTTCATGTCCATGACCGAGGATCCTTGGCGTGAGATCATGTCGCAGGGCAAGGCCTACTTCACCACCGGTCCGTACAGCCAGATCTCCTGGCAGGCCACCGACCGCGAGGATCCGACCACGTGGTGGATCCCGATCCTGGCCCCGGAGTTCAACGGCAAGCGCTACTGGTCGACGATTCAGAATGCCCGCGTCCGCGACATAACCAACTGGACGATCGGCGCCAAGACGGAGGTTGCCGAGAACGCGGCGCGGCTCATCGACTGGCTCTACAGCGACGAGGGTGTCTACTACATCTACTTCGGCGACGTCGGCATGACCAGCGAGCTCGACGACCTGGGCTACGGCTACTACGCGCACTTCCCGGAGGGTGAGCGGACCGCGTGGATGTGGGAGCAGGGCTTCCACTTCTTCCGCTACAACGTCATCCACTCCCTGTGGGAGCTCAACCCGACCAAGGCCGGCAGCGCAGGTGAGAAGATCTTCACCGACGAGGTGGCCGAATTCTACGTCAGCAACGACTCCGTGCGGCCTCCCGAACCGCTGCTCACCTTCACCGAGGACGAGCTCGACCAGATCAAGCAGATCAAGGCCGACGCCGACGCGGCCGCCCTGGAGGGGGCCGCCACCTTCATCCGCGGCAGCAGGGCGATGAGCGAATGGGGAGACTTCGTTGCCCAGTTGGAGCGCATCGGAGTCAAGCAGCTCGAGGACATACACAACGCCGCCTACGCGCGGATGAAGTAGATCCCGCAGCGCGCGACAGACGCGTTGCACGTGTTGGGCCGTCGGGCGGCTATGCCGGTCCGGCGGCCTTCTTCATTGCGCTGAATTGACGCCTTCATCGGTCCGCTGGACGGTGCTGGTCGACGTCCTGCTGGCAGGCGCCGTGACCTGGGCCGCGCTGTCGGGCGAAGGCGGAGTCGTGGCCGCGCTCGTCCCCGCGTGCGCAGGCATCGTCTGCTGGCAGGCGGTCGTCCTCCTCAGGGCCCGGCGCGGTGGCCCGGCGCTGGAGATCGAGCGCAACGTCAGGCTGCCTCACTACTTCCAGGCAGCCGTGCAGGCGTGCCACTACCTGTACCTGGGGCTCTACTACCCGGCGGTCCGGGAGCACCTGCCGCTCATCGCGATCCAGGTCGTGGTCTTCTATGCGCTGGAGATGCTCCTGCAGTGGTCTCGTGGCAGGAAGTGGCGGGCCGGCTTCGGCCCCCTGCCGGTGGTGGGGAGCATCAACCTGTTCCTGTGGTTCGAGCCTGCGTACTTCTTCGGACAACTCCTGATGATCGCGGGCGCCCTGGCTACTCGGGAGTTCGTGCGCTGGCGCCGGGATGGCCGCTCCTCGCACGTCTTCAACCCGTCGGCGGTCGTCCTGGCCGCGGCCGGCGTGTTCCTGATGGCCACGGACACGACCACGGCGACCACGGGCATCAATCACATCCTGGCCTTCGAGCTGCCGCCGAGCTTCTTCGAGCTGATGTTCGTGTTCGGCATCCTGCTGCAGGTCTTCTTCGCGACCACCCTGGTCACCTTCGGCGCGGTCCTGGCGCTCGCGCTCATCCACTACGGCGGCACGCTGCTGCTGGGCGCGTGGCCGCTGTTCAACATCTTCCACATCAGCGTCTTCCTGGGACTGAACCTGCTGGCCACCGATCCAGCGACCTCGCCCCGGACTCCTGTCGGCAAGCTCCTGTTCGGGCTCACCTGGGGCGCGGCCATCTGGTGCTGCTACCTCGGGCTGCGCCTCCTGGAGCTGCCTCCCTACTACGACAAGATCCTCACGGTCCCGCTGGTGAACCTGATGGTGCCGCTCTTCGAGAGGGCCGGACGGGCGATCGCGATATCGTTCCGATTCGACCGGGCGGTCTTCATCGCCGCCTACGCCGGCCTGTTCCTGCTCATCCTGCCGACGCTGAAGCTGCAGTACCGGTCAGCCGAGTACTACCTGCAGGACCGCCTGCCCCCCATCGCCTCCCCCGAGGTCTGGAAGTCCGTCCCGTTGGTGCAGGAGAAGCGCCTGTACTGCGAGCGCCACCGGCGCGCGTGCGAGCCGTGGGGCATCGCCGAGGAGATCCGCACCTACGCGGCGTTCGCCCGCGAGCTGCGCCTGCGGTACACGGTCGTCCAGGACATCGACCGCCTCCGGAAGGCCGCCGAACGCGACGCTTCGTAGTCGCATCGGGGAAAGCACGCCGCCTGGGGCTTCCTGTTGCGCGCACGGGCGCTCGGTTGCTACCCTGCCGCCGGCCGCCGTGCAGCGGCCGATCAACCCCTCCCAAGGAGCACGAAATGAAGCGAATCGCAACGTACGCTGTGCTCGCGGCGGTGGCGCTTGCGCTGCCATGGGCCGCGGTCAGCCAGCAGTACTCGGAGTCGCCGGTACTCGCGGCGCAGGTCGCGGCCGGGGAGCTGCCTCCCGTCGAGGAGCGCCTGCCACCCAATCCGTACGTCAACGCCGAGGCCCCGGAGATCGGCACCTATACCACCACGGTGATGACGCTGCCGCACGAGTCCGACCTCGACCTGCCGGTCAACTACTGGGTCACCGGGCAGCACGCCCGCAGCGTCCTGCACTGGCAGGAGCAGCTCGTGCAGTGGAAGGTCGATGAGACCATCGGCCATCCTTCCGGCATCCATCCGGACATCAGCATCGAGCCCAACCTGGCCGAGAGCTGGGAGATCTCCGAGGACGGCAAGGAAGTCATCTTCCACCTGCGCCAGGGCGTGAAGTGGTCGGACGGCGTGGAGTTCACGGTCGACGACATCATGTTCACCTGGGACGACGTGGTGCGCGGCGGCGTGATCGCCAGCACCCAGATACCGAACATCGAGGGTCTCTACTTCGCCGAGGGCGGCCCCCTGGCCGGCGCCGGCGGCGTTCCCGAGTTCGAGAAGATCGACAAGTACACCTTCAAGGTGACGATGAAGAACTCGTACCCGGAGATCGTGCCGATGTTCTTCTCGCCGGCCATCTGGCCGTCGGTCTCCATCCCCTGGCTGCCCAAGCACGAGATGGAGAAGCTGCACCCCAAGTACAACTCCGAAGCCACCATGGAGGACTGGAACTCGGCGCGCTTCCCGCGTGACCGGCCGCCCGTCCTCAGCGCCTTCCAGCCCACAGGCGTGGTCGGCGACAAGCTGATCTTCGAGCGCAACCCCTACTACTGGAAGGTGGACGCCGAGGGACAGCAGCTTCCGTACTTCGACACCGTGGTGATGAAGTACCAGACCAACGGTTCCGACATCGCGCTGGGCCTGGCGTCCGACGAGCTGTGGGGCGACTTCACCAAGGCCAGCACCCAGGAGGCGGGCGTCATCCGCCAGAATGAGGAGCGGGGCAACTACAGCCTGCTGCCCCTGAGCAAGGTCGGCATCTACCAGGGCCTGCGCCTCAATCTGGACACCCCGGAGGACGGCCTGCGGGAGCTGTTTCAGAATCCCGACTTCGTCATGGCGCTGAGCACCGGCCTGGACACCGACGCGATGGGCATGCACACCTGCATCGTCTGCCCGGCCTACAAGCCGCTGCATTCGCCGGCCATGCTGGCCGCGTATCCGCAGTACGCGGACAGCCACGTCGAGACCTTCGACCGCGACGCCGCGCTGGCCGTGTTCGACGAGCTGGGCCTGGCGGACTCGGACGGCGACGGCTACCGCGAGTACCCGGCCGGCTCGCCCCAGGCGGGCGATACCATCGAGTGGCTGATCGTCGCGCCGTCCCACGACTGGATGCGCGTCCGCTGGATCGAGGGCGCCGGTGAGCAGTTCAACCAGATGGGCTTCAAGGTTGCGGTCAACCCGATGAACGAAGTGGTGATGAACGAGACCCTGGTCGTGACCGGCGAGTACGAGATGCGCGGCAACAGCTCGTTCCTGTGGGGCGGCTGGAGCAACCAGGCCGGCTTCGAGTCCACGCTGCGCAACGGCGGCGGCCTGTATCCCGAGAACGAGGGCGACCCCAACCCGATGCTGCCGCGCACCAAGTCGACGGAGCTGTTCGACTGGCAGGTCGAGGGCATGAAGATCCGTGACGCCTACTTTGCCGGCGACCTGGATCTGGAGACGGCGATGGACCAGTTCGTCGCCTGGGGCGCGGACAACGCGCCGCGGCAGGCGTTCGCCCGCGGCGGCGTGACCGAGACCGTGGTCGTGGACAACACGCTCGGCAACGTTCCGTACTTCTACGTGCCGGAGCTCAAGAGCGGCGGCATCATGCGGCAGAGCTGGGATCAGTACATCGCGATGCGCATGTGGCAGTGGTTCGAGATCAAGTAACCCTCTGCTAAGTCGTCTATCGGCGGTGGGGGCACCTCGCCCCCGCCGCTTCTAACCACACCATGGCGCGCTACATCGTCCGGCGTCTGATCTACATGCTGCCGGTGACCCTGGTGCTGTCGTTCGTCTGCTTCCTGGTGATCGACCTGGCGCCGGGCGACTTCGTCAGCGTCTACGAGTCGAGCATCCGCGCCAACCTGAACATGACGGAGGCGGAGAAGGAGGCCCAGCTCAGGGCACTGGGAGAACTGCGGGTCCAGTACGGACTGGACCGGCCGGTCCTGGCGCGCTACGCCGCCTGGATGTTCAACATCGTCACCCGCGGCGATTTCGGGTACTCGTTCCAAGTGGCGCGGCCGGTGCACACGCTGATCCTGGAACGCGTGGGCTGGACCATCCTGATGAGCGTGCTGGGGCTGATGGTGGGCCTGACCGCCAGCTTCACGTTGGGGATATTCTCCGCCCGCCGCCAGTACTCGCTGTTCGACTACGTCGCCAACGTCGTGGCCTTTCTGGGGATGGCGACGCCCGGCTTCTTCCTGGCGCTGATCTTCATGACGGTCATGGTGTTCGTGTTCGGCGAGCAGGTTGGCGGCCTGTTCTCCTCCGAGTACGTCAACGCCCCTTGGAGCCTGGCCAAGGCGATCGATCTGCTCAAGCACCTCAGCATTCCGCTGGCCGTCGGGCTGGTCACCGGCGCGGGGGCCGGGATGCGCATCATCCGCGGCAACCTGCTGGACAAGCTCAACCAGCCCTACGTGCAGACGGCGCGCGCCAAGGGATTGCCGGAGCGGCTGGTCGTGTACCGCCACGCCCTCAGAAACGCCCTCCACCCCTGGGTGATGGGCATGAGCAACACCCTGTCGGAGCTGATCTCCGGCGACACCATCATCAGCATCGTCCTGGCGCTGCCCACCGTCGGCTTGATGTTCTACGACGGCCTGATCCGCCAGGACAGCTACGTGGCCGGCACGTTCCTGCTGATGGCGACCATCCTGCTGCAGGTGGGCACCCTGTTGGCCGACATCGTGCTGGCGTGGCTCGACCCCACGGTCAGATTCGAGTAGGCAGATACGAGCAGGCAGATTCGAGCAGATGAAGAGCCCCGCACCGGAGACACCGGCGGCAACGGCGAAGCCGCCGACGGCGCAGGCGCCGGCGCGACGCACCCGGCGCGTAACGGGGCGCACCCTGGCGTGGCGGAAATTCCGCAAGCACAAGCTGGCCCTTGTGGCGCTGGCATTCCTGACGCTCAGCTACATGGTCTACATCTTCGCCGGCTTCTTCGCGCCGTATCCGCCGTCGGAGTCCTCGGAGCGCGTGTACATGCGGCCGCAGCCGATCCGGTTCTTCGATGGCGAGGGCCGGCTCCAGCGCCCGTTCGTGTACGGCACGAAACAGGCCGTCAACCAGGATTTCCAGCTCGTCTATGAACGGGATGAGTCCCTCCGCCACCCGATCCGCTTCTTCGTGAAACGGCCGCGCGCCCAGTTCGGCATCGGCGCACAGCGCCTGCGCACCAAGCTGTTCGGCGTCGAGGGCGAAGGCGCCCACATCAACCTGCTGGGCACCGACTACCGCGGCCGCGACATGCTGAGCCGCATCATCTACGGCGGGCGCATCACCCTGAGCGTGGGCGTGTTCGGCGTCGCCCTGAGCACCCTGCTCGGCGTGATCATCGGCACCATCTCCGGGTACTACGGCGGCCGCACGGACATGCTCATCCAGCGCCTCATCGAGATGATCAGCTCCATCCCCACCCTGCCGCTGTGGCTGGCGCTGGCCGCCATCCTGCCGCCGGACTGGCCCTCCACCTGGCGGTTCTTCGGCATCGTGTCGGTGCTGGCGCTGATCGGCTGGACCGGGCTGGCGCGCCAGATCCGCGGCATGGTGCTGAGCATCCGCGAGCGCGACTACATCCGCGCCTCCGTCGCCGGCGGCGCCGACGCCCGCTTCATCATGCGCAAGCACGTGGTGCCCAACGTGATGAGTCACCTGATCGTGGTCAGCACCATCGCCCTGCCGGGGATGATCCTTGGCGAGAGCGCGATCAGCTTCCTGGGCCTGGGGATCCAGCCGCCCCTGACCAGCTTGGGACTGCTGATCAACGAGGCGCAGAACCTCAACGCCATCCTGCTGTCGACCTGGATCATGCTTCCGGGAGTGGTGATCATCCTGACCGTGGCCGCCTTCAACTTCCTGGGAGACGGATTGCGGGACGCCGCGGACCCGTACAACTGATGGCTGGCGACCATGCCTGAGGCGGCACCTCTGCTGCGGGTGGAGGACCTGCACGTTGAGTTCACCACCCATCTTGGCGTCGTGCACGCCGTGCGCGGGGTGGACTTCACCATCGCCCGCGGAGAGACCGTGGGGGTGGTGGGCGAGAGCGGCTGCGGCAAGAGCGTGACGGCGCTGTCCATCATGCGCCTGGTGTCGCGCCCCCACGGGCGCATCAGCGCCGGCCACATCTGGCTCCACGACCAGCAGGGCAGTGCCACCGACGTCACCACCCTGGGCTTCGACAGCCGCGAGATGCGCGCCATCCGCGGCGGTGACGTCACCATGGTGTTCCAGGAGCCGATGACCTCGCTCAACCCCTCCTACTCCGTCGGCTTTCAGATCATGGAGACCATCCTCCACCACCAGGCGGTCTCCAAGCTGACCGCGCGTGAGATGGCGGTCGCCGCCCTGCGCGGCGTCAACATGCCGGATCCCGAACAGGTCGTCGACCGGTACCCCCACCAGCTCTCCGGCGGCATGCGCCAGCGCGTGATGCTGGCCATGGCCATGGTGTGCAACCCGCGCCTGCTGATCGCGGACGAGCCGACCACGGCGCTGGACGTCACCGTGCAGGCGCAGATCCTGCACCTGGTGGAGGAGGGCCGCGACAAGCTGGGCATGGCGATCCTGTGGATCACCCACGACCTGGGCGTGGTGGGTGAGCTGTGCGACCGCGTGCTGGTGATGTACCTGGGGCAGGTGGTCGAGGACGCCCCGGTGGCGGACATCTTCGAGGAGCCCAAGCACCCCTACACGCAGGGCCTGCTGGCGTGCTCGTTCATCGTCGGCGAGAGCTCCGGAGAGGACGTCGATCCGATCGCCGGCAGCGTTCCCGGACCGTTCGAGGAGGTCACCGGCTGCCCGTACGCGGCGCGCTGCCCGCGGGCGTGGGAGCAGTGCCGGGAGACGCCGCCCGAGGTCGAGCACGGACGCAGCAAGGTGCGGTGCTGGCTCTATGCCTGAATCCACGTCCCCGTCCAACGGATCGACCCTGCTGGAGACGCAGGACCTGCGCACCTGGTTCCCCGTCAAGAAGGGCTTCCTGCAGCGCGTGGTCGGCCAGATCAAGGCCGTGGACGGCGTCGACCTTGCCATCCGCCGGGGCGAGACGCTCGGCCTGGTAGGCGAGAGCGGCTGCGGCAAGAGCACCCTGGGCCGCACGCTCCTCCGCCTGGAGCGGGCGACCGGCGGGAGCGTCCGCTACCGCGAGGCCGGCTCCATGGTCGACCTGCTGGCGCTGCCGCGCGAGCGCATGTTCGAGATGCGGCGCCGGGTGCAGATCATCTTCCAGGACCCGTTCTCGTCGCTGAACCCGCGCATGCCGGTGGGCGAGGTGGTGGGCGAGTACCTGCTGAT
Source organism: Spirochaetia bacterium (assembly GCA_965208175.1). GTDB lineage: Bacteria > Spirochaetota > Spirochaetia > SZUA-6 > Bin103 > CATQHW01. The sequence goes on from CBDBOG010000004.1 coordinate 3,160,665, forward strand.
CCACAAGCTCCCGAACCGCCAGCAGCGCATCGAGGCGCTGCTGGCGTCGGTAGGCCTGAGCAGCGACTACCTGTACCGCTATCCGCACGAGTTCTCGGGCGGGCAGCGGCAGCGCATCGGCATCGCCCGCGCGTTGAGCCTGGAGCCGGAGTTCATCGTCTGCGACGAGCCGGTGTCGGCGCTCGACGTCTCCGTGCAGGCTCAGATCATCCGCCTGCTGCGCAACCTGCAGCGGGAGCTGGGACTGACCTTCCTGTTCATCTCCCACGACCTGACCGTCGTCCACCACCTGAGCGACCGGGTGGCGGTGATGTACGTCGGCAAGCTGGTGGAGTACGGGCCGGCCGACCGCGTCTACCGGCGGCCCCGCCACCCCTACAGCGAGGCGCTGCTCGCCTCCATCCCACGCTACCGTCCGGCGGCGGCCGCCCAGGAGCGGGTGCTGCTGGAAGGAGACGTGCCGTCGCCGGCCAACCCCGCGCCGGGTTGCCGGTTCCATCCGCGCTGCCGCTACGCGGAGAGCATCTGCCGGCAGGAGGTGCCGCCGCTGGTGCCCGTGGACGGAGAGCCCGGCCACTTCGCGGCGTGTCACTTCGCGGAGCAACTCCGGCTCGCCGGGATCACCCCGCCTTCCGCGGGAAGCGCACCAACGACCGAGGAGGAACCCAATGGTACGTGATCTGCAACACGTCACCGTATATCGAGACCCTGAGTGGAACGCCGCGTTCCCGGAGATCGCACGTCTGGCCGACGGCGATCTCTTGGTATCGTTCCGGGAGGCCCGCTACGGGCCACCCGAGAAGGGGGCCGGTCACAACCACAGCGAGCCACGGTGCCGCGGATCGTTGATCCGCTCGACCGACGGCGGCCGCACGTGGCCGCTGTCCGGCTACCAGCAGCTCACCGACACCTTCCCCATGGAGCAGTGCTCGGTGAGCGCCGCCAGCGGCGACCTGGTGCTGTTCATCTACGCCCTCAACGTCCTGCAGACGCAGCCGAAGACGGCCACCCTGCAGAACGGCGCCGGCTGGAGCTCGGAGCGGAGCTACATCGACTTCGCGCGCCGGTCACGCGATGGCGGGCGCACCTGGGATGAGCCCACGCCGCTGATCCCGTCGCCGCTCAGCCACTCGGCCATCCACGCGCCGATGATCGAGCTGGCCGACGGCACCCTGCTGGCGCCCCTGTGCGGCAGCCTGGGCTCCGATCCCGCGGCGCCGCAGCAGCATCCGCAGTGCGTGGTGCGCTCGCACGACCGCGGGGTGTCCTGGGGCGACGGCTCGATCGTGGCCCTCGACACGCGCGGGCGGCGGCGCTACCACCAGGCATCGCTGGTGCCCCTGCCGGACGGAGACATCCTGGCGGTCATGCACTCGGAGGAGTTCGTCGACCTGCCCGACGGCCGCGAAGCGCGGGAAGTAAACGCGTGGCTTGCCCGATCGCACGACGCGGGGCGCACCTGGAGCGAGCTGGAATCGCTGCCGTTCCGGATTACCGGCTCCGCCACCAGCACCATCCGCCTGCAGGACGGGCGCCTGCTGTTCACCTGGAGCGACCGCCACATCCCCAGCATGCGGGTGGCGGTGAGCGACGACGACGGGCGCACCTGGAGCGACCACGAAGGGTGGTCGGTGCGCGACGGCGAGCACATCCCCGGCTCGCGCCCGATGCTGCAGGCGTGGGCGCACGACGGTTCGGTGTTCGAGGACACCTACTCCGACATCGGCGAGCCGTGCACGGTCCAGCTCGCCGACGGCCGCATCATCAGCGTCTACTACTGGGGCGATCCGGGCGACACCGTACGCTACATCGAAGCGGCGCTGTTCTCGCTCGACTGAGCCGCAGCGTGGCAGACGCCGCCCCAACCGGGGTCGGGCGCCGCTACCGGGTGGCCGTCAACGACGACGGCGCATCGCTCTGGCAGTACCGGCAGGTGCCGCTGAGCGCTGAAGGGTTCCTGCGCGCCGCCGTGGACCGCATGGCCGGCGCCGACCTCTTGTGCTGGGGCGCCGGCAACACCCGCTTCTGGTACGGCTCCGGCGTGGCCGAGGACCTGGACACCGGGCAGCAGGTGTTCCCGACCGTGCAGGAGTGGATGGCGCACACCACGCTGCGCAGCCTGCGCGCCGCGGGCCAGGAGCCGCTGGCGCTGGTGTGCGAGCGCTGCCACCGGCACGGGATGCATCTGTACGCATCGCTGCGCATGAACGACGGCCACTTCTCCTTCCCGCCGCCAGCGGACGCGCCCGCTCCGGGAGCGGTCGACTTCGGCACACCCCATCCCGACCAGCTCTGGAACCACCAGCGCGGAGCGGAGGACAGCCCGCTTACCTCGGAGCTCTGGCGCCGCCATCCGGAGTGCCGCATCGGCGTGAACTGGCCGGGAAGCGTGTTCTCCGCCGACCTGCTGGACTACGCCCAGGGCGAGGTCAGGGCCTGGTGGGTGTCGATCATCACCGACATCGCCCGTCGCTTCGAGGTCGACGGGGTGGAGCTCGACTTCATGCGCAACCCGTTCTTCTTCCACCCCGCCCGGGTTGCCGCCGGCCGCCCGCTCATGACCGCTTTCGTGCGCGAGGTGCGCGCGGTCTTGGATGAGGCCGGGCGCCGGCGCGGCCGGCACCTGGGCCTGGCGGCGCGCTGCCCGACCGGCCTGGCCGGCTGCGACGCCATCGGCCTCGACGTGGAGACCTGGGTGAGCGACGGTCTGCTCGACGTGCTGATCCCCAGTCCCACGCGCACCAACAAGTTCGAGACCGACCTGCGCCCGCTGGCCGCCGTCAGCCGCGGCACGCGCTGCCAGGTGCTGGCCGGCGTGGACACGGTGATGCCCAACCAGACCTGGGAACAGACCCGCGCGCTGCAGGACGAGGACCGGCTGCCTGATCCGGAAGGGACGGAGTCGGATGCCGACTACCGCGTGCTCAAGGAGAGCCGGCACAACCGCGAGGGCAAGCGCGGCGTGCTGGAGGGGATGCCGGTCAACCTGTGGCGCGCGCTTGCCGCCAACGCCTACCTGGACGGGGCCGACGGGATCTACGTGTTCAACCTGTGGGACCAGGTCGCCCGCCACGGCCGCCACCTGGACGGAGCGATCCTGCGGGACGGGCGCTCGGCCGACGCGCTGGAGCGCCGCGACAAGCTGTATTGCCTGGACTTCGAGGTCCCCGGCGGCGGCGTCGGACACCCGCACGCGCACCTGGCGCAGCCGGCGTCGCTGCCGCTGGTGCTGGCGGAGGGCGAACCCGTCGAGCTGCGCCTCAAGGTGGCCGACCCGCTGGAGGAGGTCCCGGCCGCCGAATTGGCGGAGGTGCGCCTGCACCTGTTGCTGGTGAACCTGACGCCGGTGGACGGTCTGGCCGTGAGGCTCAACGGCATCGCCATCGACCACTTGCGGGACGCCCCGACCCTGCAGCCGGGCGCGCCGACCGGCCCCAACAGCGCCTTCGTCGATCTGGTCTATGATCTGCGCAGCCGCACACCGCGGCGTGGGGTGAACGTGTTCATGATCGAACTGACGCACAAGAACCGGCAGGTGCAGCCGGCCGTGTACCTGCGCGAGCTGGAGCTGTCGATCCGCTATCGCCGGGAGGTGGCGGCGTGAGGCTGCAGCGGCACCCGGCCAATCCGATCATCCCCGCGAAGCCGGGCACGTGGCACAACTTCGTCACCGCCAACGCCGACGTGATCCGCGTCGGCGATCAGTGGCGGCTCTACTTCCGCGGCAACAGAAAACAGGAAGACGGCACCGTCAACGCGGCTATCGGCTTGCTCACGTGCCCGGCGGACCGGTTCGACGGGGTGACGTGGCAGGAGCACGCCGGCAACCCCGTGACCCGGCCCGGTCCGGCCGGCAGCTTCGACGACATGGGCGCCCTGGATCCCGCCATCGTGGTGGTGGACGGCACGTACCTGCTGTACTACACGGCGGTGCCGCAGGAGCGGCCGGACAGCGTGGGCCGCGGGTGGGGTCACTCCGTCAAGAGCATCGGTCTGGCCGTGTCCGACGACGGGCTGCGCTTCGAGCGCTGGGGCGACGAGCCGCTGATCCCGGCGTTCGCGGCCGCGCCGGAGGTCGTGCACCACGACGGCGAGTACTGGATGTTCTACTCCGCGCTGGATCCGCGCGGCGGCACCGACATCTGCCTGGTGCGCTCGCCCGACCCCTACCGGTTCGACCACACCCGGCGGCAGATCGTGCTGGGCGTGGGCGAGCCGGGTAGCTGGGAAGGGCTGACGGTGACCACCCACCGCATCTTCCGCGACAACGGCCTCTGGTACATGGTGTACGCGGGCAGCGACCGGCACGAGGACACGCCCTGGCACTTCGGCGTCGCGGCCTCGCACGACCTGGTCACCTGGACCCGCTACCCTGGCAACCCGGTCTTCGAGCGCGGCCCCGAAGGGGCCTGGGACGACTGCGGCATCTGGTACGGCACCACCGAGAAGATCGACGGGGTGTACTACATGTGGTACGAGGGGCGCTCCAGTGGAGAGCCGCGCCACATCGCCGACACCCGGCCCGGCGGCCGGGGACGCGGCGGCATCTCCCAGATCGGCCTGGCCACCATGCGGTCCGAGACGTTCTTCTTTACGCTCTGAGCCAATGGCCGACGCCACCCCGTACGACCTGCTGATCAGCGCCGGCCGCGTGCTGTGCTCCGCCACCGGACTGGACGGCCGCGGAGCGGTCGCCGTGCGCGGCGGCCGGATCGCGGCGGCGGGACCGGACGTGAGTGGGCCGGCGCGGACGCGGCTGGACTTCCCGGACGGGCTGCTGCTCCCCGGCCTGGTGGACCTGCACGCCCATCCGGCGCGCGGCGGGTCGCGTTACGGCATCGACCCGGACGTGCACCTGCTACCCCGCGGCACGACCACGGTGCTGTCGCAGGGCGACGCCGGCGCCGGCAACTGGCCGGACTACCGCGACCGGGTGATCGGCGCCAGCCGCACGCGGGTGCGCCTTGCCATCCACCTGTCGCGGCGCGGCGAGTCCGATCCCGACCGCCCCTACGGCTCGCTGGCAGACGCCGACGTGGACGCGTGCATTGCCGCGATCGAGGACGGCGGCGCGGACATCTGGGGGATCGCCGTGAACACCGGCGCCTCGATCGGCATGGACCCGCATCCCGTGCTCGATCGGGCCCTGCAGGCCGCCGGGCGCACCGGCCGGCCGCTGCTGTTCGGCACACGCATGGATGCCGACTGGCCTCTGGACGAGCAACTCCCGTTGCTGCGCGCCGGCGACGTGGTCACCTACTGCTTCAACCCGCTGCCCGAGGGCCTGGTGTGGGACGGCCGCGTGCGCGCCTGCGTCCGCGAGGCTCGGAACCGCGGGGTGCTGTTCGACATCGGCCACGGCATGGCCTCGTTCAGCTTCCCGGTCGCGGAAGCGGCCATCGGCGAAGGGTTCTGGCCCGACACGATCTCCAGCGACCAGTACCACCGCCACGTCGGCTCCCGCCCGCAGCACGACCTGGCACTCACCGTCTCCAAGGTGATCGCGGCCGGGCACCTGCGCGGACCTGGCCGTGCTGGAGCAGGCCGATGGAGGTGACGCCGTGCCGCTGCGCGACGTCGACGGCGTGGAACGGCACGGCGCGCGCTGGGAGCCGCGCCTGACCGTCCGCGCCGGCGAGGTGGTGGCAGGCACGACACCCTGACCGGTATCATCCGGGGCATGGAACAGATCTACCGGGCCGCGGTCGTCGGCCTCACCGGCATCGGAGCCAGGCGCGCAGAGATCCTCAGCGGCGGGCTGCGACGCCCCATGGGCCGCTCCCACGTCTCCTGCTACGCCGAGCACCCGCGCACCGAACTGGTGGGGGTCTGCGACCTGCGCACCGATGCCCTGGACGAGTTCCGGGAGACATGGGCGGACCTTCCGGACGTCGCCATCCACACCGACTTCGGGAAGCTCCTGGCAGAGCAGCAGCCGGACATCGTGAGCGTGGTCACCGGCGACCACGTGCACGCCGACCTGACCGTGGCCGCTGCCGAATCGGGCGCACGGGCTATCTTCTGCGAGAAGCCGATCGCCACCACGCTGGAGGACGCCGACCGCATGATCGAAGCGTGCGAGCGCTCCGGCGTGCTGCTGTCGGTGGACCATACCCGCCGCTGGGGAGCCGCCTACACCGAAGCGCAGCACATGGTCGCCTCGGGCGCGCTGGGCGCGGTGCGCACCGTGTCCGTCGAGCACTACGGCCCGCGCGCGATGATGTTCCGCAACGGCACCCACATGATCGACCTGCTGTGCTTCTTCGCCGGCGCGGAGCCGCGGTGGGTCACCGCGAAGCTCGAACCCGGGTTCGACCACTTCGACCGCTACCAGGGCGACGGCGGCAAGGACCCGGCCCAGGACCCGTACGCCACCGCCCTGATAGGCTTCGAGGACGACATCCGCGGCAGCTTCAGCGGCTACAAGACCGAGTTCAACGCCGGCATCCTCAGCATCACCTGCGATCGCGGCCGGGTGGAGTTCTACAACGAGCACGGCCGGATTCTCACCACCGGCGGCAGCGGCATGCACCGCGAGCTGCGCACCGCCGACCTGGCGCCCGGCGACTACCTGTATGTCAACCAGCTCGCCGCGGTCGACGAGCTGGTGGCGGCGCTGGACGCAGGCAGCGACACCCTGGTGTCGCCCGGCACCGACGCGCGCTGGACGCTGGAGATCCTGCTGGGAATCCTGGCCTCACAGCAGAACGGCCACAACCGCGTCGACCTGCCCCTGCCCCGCAACGGCTCCTGAGCGCCGCGGCAGCCAGCTCGCTCAGGGCACATCGCTTCTGGGCGCCCTGAGTCGCGGCGAAGATGCCGTTGCTTGCTTTGGTCGCCGCATCCATCAGCGGCATGAAGGAGTGCGGCTGGTGACCGGACAGGCGAGCCGCCTGCGCCCCGGGCGGCTCCCGCTTCAAGCCGGGTCGAGAATTTCCCGCGTCGCGGCCTTTTCGACGAATGCGGAGCGGGTCATGCCGCGCATGCGGGCGGCTTCGTCGAGCGTATCGAGGAAGCCTTTCTCCAGGCTCAGGTTGACCCGCACCACCCTTTTCCGATCCCGAACGTAGGGAATCATCATGAGGACCGAGCCATTGGCGATGTCGTCCGCAACCTGCTCGCGCACGGATTCGAGACCCCACGGAGGAGCAGGCTCGGTGTCCTCGAAGAACAGGCTCAACGCCTCGATCGAGTTGGGGACGATTTCCCCGAACGTGTCTGCGGCCGAGAAACATCCGGGAACCTCGGGAAACCGAACCCCGTAGGCGCTGTCGAGGTCCTTGTCGATGACGGCGACGTAGTGCATGCGTTCCTCCTCAAGTCCAGCCGACCTGCCTTGCGATGCTTCGGGCCGTGCCGAGTGGGAGGTCCTTCTTCGGGTGGGGCACGACCACGGTGACCGCGCCCTTTCTGAACTTGTGGTGCGACCCTTTGATGCTCACCAGCTCGAAGCCCTCAGCCTTGAGACGCCTGACAATGTCTCGGCTGTTGCGAAGCATACTCAATTATATACACACGGGGCGCCCGCTCAGTATCTCCTGAAGGCCTCGGTCAGCCGCTCCCACGCACGTTCGTCCGCCCGCAGCCTGTCGTTCCAGGCATCCCACGATGAGCCGTCCGCGCCGTCCACCCAGCGTCGCAGGGCGGGGCCGCCGGCGATCACGTCGATCGGCAGGCGGTCGGGCTCGTACTCGTACGGCGGGTCCCGCCAGAGCGGCAGGTCGGGATGCAGCTCCCGAACGCTCCGGAGGATGGCGGCGATCAGCCGATACGGCCGGCACGCGAGCGGGTCGTGGACGGGATCGGCGGTGACCAGCTCGAAGCCGGGACAGACCTGGCCGACGTGCTTGTGGAAGGTCGGCTCGAAGGAGACGTCGCGCAGCACCAGGCCGTTCATCACTTCCGGGCAGCAATCATCGAGGCGGCGCCTCACCCCGGACCAGTCGACCTGCGGGTGCCCGACCAGCGACAGCGGGCGCGTGGTGCCGCGGCCCTCGCTGAGCGTCGTGCCCTCCAGCAACACGGTGCCGGGATAGGCGCGCGCCGTCGCCAGCGACGGCATGTTCGGGCTCGGCTGCAGCCAGACTCGCTCGGCAGGCCACGGCGCATGCGGATCCCACCCGAGCATCGGCACCACCTCCAGCCGCACGTCCAGACCGGCGAAGTCGCGATACCAGCACGCGCACTCCCCCATGGTCAGCCCGTGCTGCATGGGCAGGGGCGCCAGGCCGACGAAGCTCTCCTGGCCCGGCTGCAGCGTCAGCCCCTCCACGCAACGGCCCGCCGGATTGGGCCGGTCCAGCACCCACAGCTCACGGTCGGCGCGTCCGGCCAGGTCCTCGAGCAGGTAGCCCAGGGTGGTCAGGAAGGTGTAGACGCGAACCCCCACGTCCTGCAGGTCGAACAGCAGCACGTCGAACCGGTCGATCCACTCCTCCCGCAGGCGCCGCGTCGCGCCGTAGAGGCTGAGAATCGGGACCCGGAGCGTCGGATGGACCGCGTCGGCGCTCTCCACCATGTCGTCCTGCTTCTCGCCGGCAAAGCCGTGCTGCGGCGACAGCAGCGCCGTGAGGCGCACGTCCGGGAGCGCGCCGATCAGCTCCCAGACCGGCCGCAGGCTGGCGTCGACGCTGGCCGGGTGCGCCAGCAAGGCCACGCGCCGCCCACGCAGCCGCTCCCGGAACGCGGCGCCCTCGGGACCGTGCAGCAGCACGTCGGCACCGAACCCGACCACCGGCATCACCGGATGGCTCCTGCCGACAGCCCGCGGACGATGTGCCGCTGAAACAGGATCACCATCACCACCGGCGGGACGATGGCCAGGATGGTGGCCGCCGACATCAGGTCCCAGTGCACGTAGTACTGGCCGACGAACTCCGTGATCGTGACCGTAAGCGGCTTGGAGCGCAGCGTGTACGCCATGATCAGCGGCACCAGAAAGAAGTTCCAGGAGTGCAGGAACGAGATGATGGAGACCGCGACGATGCCCGGCCGGACCATGTGGATGGTGACGCGATAGAGCGCCTGCAGGCGCGTGCAGCCGTCGACGCGCGCCGCGTCCTCGATCTCCGCCGGCACGGCACGGAAGTAGCCGGTCATGAACCACATCTCGAACGGGATCCGGTACGTGAACAGCAGGATGACCAGCCCGAGCCGGGTATCGAGGAGCCGCAGCGACGACATCATCGGGAACAGGCCGATGATGATCGGCCAGCCCGGCAACGCGATCAGCGCGAGCACGAAGTAGAACAGGGCGCGGCGGCCGGGGAACTCGATCCGGCCGAACACGTAGCCCAGAAGCGGCGCCAGCGCCATCACCAGCAGCGTCGTCGAGGTGCTGATGATCAGCGAGTTGAGCAGCCCCGCGCGGAACAGCTCCGCCGCCGCCTGCCCGGCGGCGCCGCGGAACCCTTCGCCCTCGAACAGCACCGTCCGATACGGCGCCAGGGTCGGTTCATGCGGGATCCAGTGCGGCGGCACCGAGTACAGCTCCGCGCGAACCGAGATCGAGGAGATGAAGATCCAGACGATCGGTCCCAGGCTCCAGGCCGCCATCAACGCCACCAGCGTCCAGAGCAGGAAACGCGACAGCACGCGGCGGACCGGCGGGGCGCCGGCGGTCGACAGTGAAGCAACGGCCACGGCGTCTCCCTACACGTCCCTCTCGCGGAGCGCCAGCCGCATGTAGACGATGGACAGGGCGAAGAGCACCAGCCCGGAGAGGTACGCCATCGCCGCCCCCCGGCCGAAGCGGCCGCGCACGAACGTCGTCTCGTAGTTGTAGATCATCGGCGTGCGCGTGATCTCCTGCGGTCCGGTGAGCGCATAGATCTCGTCGAACACGTTGAATGCCGTGATGCCGGTGAGGACCAGCGCGATCGCGGCGATGGCCGTCACCGCGGGCACGGTGACGTGCCGGAAGCGGCGCACGGGGCCGGCGCCGTCGACGGCGGCGCTCTCATACAGCTCGGCGGGAATGGTCTGCAGCGCGCCCAGAAACAGCACGGCCACGAAGGGCACGAAGCGCCACACGAACACCAGCACCGCCGCGGAGAGCGCGGTGAGCGGCTCGGTCAGCCAGAACCGGTACTCGCCTATGATGCCTGCCTGCCACAGCAGTCCGTTCAGCGCGCCGTACTCGCCGTTGAAGATCCAGCGCCACGCGTGCCCGGACACCACTGGCGGGATCGCCCACGGGATGATGATCACCGTCCGCAACAGCGCACGCCCGCGGAAGTCGCGGTTGAGCACGAGCGCGAAGACCAGCCCGATGGCCAGCACCGCGACGATGGCCGTGGCCATGAAGTAGGCCACGCGCCCCAGCGCGGCGTGAAAGGCGTCGTCGGTGAGGACGTGGATGAAGTTGTCCAGGCCGACGAAGCCGCGCCGCGCCGGCTGCTTGATGTTGTAGCGCGTGAAGGCCAGCCGCAGGGAGGAGAGCGCGGGGATGTGGCCGAACACGACCACCAGGGCCAGCGTCGGCGCGAGCACCGCGCCCGCCAGCACCCGCGGCCGGTCGAGGGCACGAGAGAGCCGGGCTCCAAGCGACTGAAGCCCGGCCCGCGGCCGTTCGCGCGTGGCGCGCTCGACCTTGCCTGAGTCGGCTATTCGTAGTCCGCCTTCAGCTCGCGCGCGAACTCCGCCAGCTCGGCCAGCGCGTCCTCGGGCGCCTGCTCACCGCGCGCGGCGCGCAGCATGAGCTGCTCCGCCTCCTTCTCGAACTCGATGTACCACGGCTGATCATACGGAATCGTGACGATGTACTTGGCCTGCTCGTTCATCGCCTCGAAGCCGTCGATGGCATCGGCATCGCCCAGCGCCTGGAACACCGCCGTGCTGGCCGGGAACAGGCCGTTGGCGTCGAACAGGAAGCGCTGCATGTCCTCTCCGGCGAAGAACTCGACCAGCTCCATCGCCGCCTCCGGATAGTCCGTGAACGCGCTCACCGTGAGTCCGGCCGGCAGCAGCCACGTGTGGTGCTGGTCGGGCAGCAGCAGATAGTCGGCGTTGGGGGCGACCTGGGAACGCTCCGGGTTGTTGGCGAGCCCCAAGGCCCCCTGCCATGCCTGGTGGAACGCGGCCTGTCCCGCCCAGAAGCTGGGGTGAGGATTGGCCGAGCTCAGCCGCTCCGGCGAGATCAGACCCTTCTCGAACCAGTCGATCACCCGCACGAATGCGGCATGGCCCGGGTCGTCCGGATCGTCGAACACGGGATCGTTGTCCGCGTCGAACAGCTCCGACCCCGAGGACAGCGCGATCAGGTACCAGGTCCAGGGGCGGATGCCGGCGGCGTAGGGATACTCGTAGAGCCCCTGCTCCTTCATGGCCAGCAGCGCCGCCTCGAAGTCGTCCCAGGTGGCGATGTCCGCGGCGGTCAGGCCGATCGCGTCGAGCGAGGTGGTGTCGTAGTCGATCATCACCATCTGCTGGTAGAGCGGCACGGCCCAAAGGACGCCGTCCAGCACGAACTGGTCGACGCCGGCAAGGCCGCCCAGCATGTCGGCCGGAGCCAGGTCGTCCAGGGCACCGATCGCTCCCGCGCTCTGGAACGCGGCGAAGGTGTCGGCGCTCACGAAGATCACGTCGGCGGGATTGGTCCTGCCCGCCGTCGCGGTCAGGACGCGGTCGCGAGAGGTGTTGATATCCACCGTGGCGACCTCCAGGTCGATGCCGGACCGTTCCTCGAAGAGGGCCACGACCTCGTCGGACGGGGCGCCCCACGGCGGTGTCAGGTAGACCAGCTTGTCGGGCCGATCCTGGGCGGTCGCGAACAGACCGGCCAGCAACAGCAACGGAATGATGAACAGGATGCGCTTCACGATTTCTCCTTGAAAGGGCTCGCCTCATACGGCGAGGAGATGGGATGCCGGATGCTGGCATCGCGCGCGCGAGGTGTCAAAGAGTCGAGCGGCTCCGGCCTGAAACGCCCGCCAGGACCCTTCTGAAATGGCGCGGTCGGCCTCTCGAGTAGAGCTCTATTCGATAAACACCGCCGGGGAGACTTCGAACCGCTCGCTGAGCGCTCTCACCTGGCGGACGTTGAGATGCCGTCTCCCGCGCAGGATCTCCGAGACGACACCCTGACTGCCGACCTCCGGCAGATCGGACTGGTTCAACCCATGTTCCTCCATCAAGAGCCTCAGGACGGCGACAGGGCTACTCGGCAACTCCCTGACGTGTTCCCGCTCGTAGGCATCAACCAGTGTGCCCAGCGTCTCCATCATCGGGGCTAAGGGATGCGAGTCATGCTCCCCCACTTCGTCGACCACGAGGTCGAGAAGGGCGCTGATTCGCCGGTACTCGGCTTCGGTGTGGGGCACGGACAAGACCTCGCTGACCGGTGTCCATGCCGCGGACAGTCGTTCCAACTCTGCAACCATCCCGCTACTCCTTCCAAGTTCCTCGGTCATACTCTACGTGAGTGAGCACATGGCGTATGTAGACTTTCTTGCGGTTGTAATGGATCGCCGCAATGAGCCTCGCCTTGTTTCCTCCGATGTCGAATACCGTGAATCTCCCGACCTGATCGGCACCGGGGAACACCCTCCGAACATCCGCGAAGGAGGAGAAATCCGTGTGCTTCACGACTCGGTACCAGGCGGCCAACGAAGACCAGCACTGAGGGTGCTTCCAGGCGAACTCGTTCAGCCGTCTCCGAGTGATGACATGCACGCGTTCGTGTTCCGATAGTATCTCATAACGAGATGGCCGTCCAGCCCCTGCGTGGCCGCTTGCCGCCGCCGTATGCCGAGGCCATGCTGCCTGCAGGAAAGTTGACGAGGTGGCATAATGGACGACCCGATGGCGCTCGGAACCAGAGCCAAGGCAGTAGCGCGGCGGGCCGGGACGCCGTGGATGGAGGGAGGCGAGCTGCAGCTCGCGCCGGGGCCGCACCTGTTCCTGGACTGGAGGTACGTGCTGCCGGGCGAGGTTGGGTTGGTCGGGCCGTACTGGGCGGAGCCGGACGGCACGCCCATGCAGCTCCGACTCTGGAAGGACCCGGACCGCGCCGACAAACCCTTCGCGGCGCGCTTCGTGCCGCGCGACACACCGCACGGCATCCGCATCGTGCGCGAGCCGGCCCGCAAGAGCGACCCGCTGCCGTACGGAGCGGCGCCGGGCGCGCGGATCATCCATGACGGCGGGCGGTATCGCACCTGGTACTCCACGGGCGAGAACGAGGCGTCGCGGCCCATTCACTACGCCGAGTCCGCGGACGGTTACGAGTGGCACGGCGACACTGAGTGCACGTTCGACTTCAGTGCCGCGCCGGGCGTCGCCGGCCTGGAGCGCACCGAGATCTTCCTGGACCCGTCGGCGCCGGACGACGAGCGGTTCAAGATGTTCTTCCGCGGTGGGATTCCCGGCAACGAGCTGGAGCGGCGGGCCGTGGCCGAGCGCTTCCTGCGCGAGCGGCCCGAGGCCTTCTATCCGTTGGGAAACGATCTGAGCCACCTGTCCGGCATGTGGGGCGCCGTCTCCCCGGACGGGATCGCCTGGACGGCGCTGCCGGGACCGCTGGTCATCCACTACAGCGACACCACCAACGTCGTGTACTACGACCGGCGGCTGCAGCGCTACGTCTGGTACGCGCGCTGCAACTGGTTCTACGGCCGCCGCTGCATCGGCCGGGCGGAGACCGACGACTTCCGCCGCTGGCCGGGGCCGGAGCTGCTGGTCTGGCCGACCAGCGATCGGCGCCCCTCCGACGACTGGTACACCAACTCCAAGACCATCTATCCCGGGACGGTGGACCAGCACCTGATGTTCCCGTCCCTCTACCATCATCACGACGACACCTCGGAGCTCCTGCTGTACGCGAGCCCCGACGGCATAGTCTGGAACGAGGTGCCCGGCGGCTCCGTGCTCGACGCCGGCCCGGAGCCGTGGGACGCCGGCTGCGTGTTCGGCGGCACCGACCTGATCCCGCTGGGCGGGGACCGGGTCGCCCTCCCCTACGGCGGCTATCCACAGCCGCACAAGTATCCGCGCAACCGCCACTCGTTCCGGCGCACGGAGGCGCTGGCGATCTGGCCGCGCGAGCGACTAGGCGGAATCACGGCGGACGACGAGGGCGCATTCGCCACGCTGCCGCTCATCACCGCGGGCTCGACGCTGCGGCTCAACGCCCGCGTCCGCGCCGCCGGCCACGTGCTGGTCGAGCTGGCCGGCCGCGACCGCCAGCCCTTGGCCGGGCACAGCTTCGCCGACGCCGATCCGGTGCTGGGCGACTCGCTGGACCACACGGTTCGCTGGAACGGCCGCGCCGAGATCGCGCGTAATCCGGACCAGCCGCTCACTATCCGCTTCCGGCTGCGCTGCGCCACCCTGTTCGCCTTCGAGCTCCGCTGACGGGCCACTCCCTTGACATGCGCAAACACGTAATTTACGTATTTGCGCTTATGAAGATACCGGTATCGACGACCTGGGCGGCACGCAACCTCGGCGAGTGTCTGGCGCGCGTCCGGCACACGGGTGATGTGTACGTGCTCCTCAAGAACGACAAGCCGGTCGCAGAGCTGGTGCCGCTGCCCGGCGCACGCAGGGCGACGTTGGGCGAACTCTGGGACGCGATGGCGGCCGTCCCCGTAGACGAGGGCTTCGCGTCCGACCTGGAGTCCGTGAACGCGGCCGATCAGCCTTTGGACAACCCGTGGGTTTCGTCCTCGACACCTCCGCACTGATCCAGCTCGAGCGCGCGCTGTTCGCCGGTCAGCCGCAGGCGATCCCTTCGGACGAAGAGGTGGTCGTCCCGGCGGTGGCGTGGGCGGAGGCGCTCATCGGCGTCAGGATGGCCGATTCAGCCGCTCGTGCCGCCAGACGCCGCGCCCACCTCGAAGCGATCCGGCTGCGGACCGGCATCGAGCCGTTCACGGCGGAAGCCGCCGAGCACTATGCGGACATCTACGCTGAGTTGTCCGCGCAGGGAACGCTGATTCCACAGAACGACATGGCCGTGGCCGCGACCGCGAGGGCGCTGAGCTTCGGCGTGATGGTGGGTCCTGACGACGAAGCGCACTTCCGGCGAGTTGCGGATATCCAGGTCGCCGTGATCGGAGGCTCCTCGACGGGACCTCCAAGCTGACCTGTCAGTCCTCGATCATGGCCTCGACGGATGCGCGGCCGGACTCGATGGAGGCGATCACGTTCTGGTTGAAACGGAACAGCAGGTGGCGCTCGGTCTTGTCGTCGGCGTAGGCGATCATCTGTCCGGCCACGGCGCGGGCGCCGCGCTCGGCGCGCTCACACGCGGCCCGGCAGCGCTCCAGCCGGTCGCCCGCCCCAGCCTCGTCGCCGTCCAGGCGGGCAAGCCACGTCTGGTCGAGCTCGATCCGCGCCTCCTCGCATGCCTCCAGCACGTCGAAGTAGCAGGCGAAGCTCTCGGTCTTGAAGATCACGTAGTCCAGTTCGGCGAGTGAGCCGGCCGGCACCTGCGGCCGCGCCTGCCGGAGCAGGTCGACCACGGCCCGGTACTGCCCGGCGCGGAGCTGCCAGAGCGCGTCCGGACGCAGCGCACGATCGCGCTCGTGCTGGCCGCCCACCGCGGTGCGGCGCCAGTACCAGAACCTGCCGTCGTCCCAGGGTGCATTGATCGCCCGCTCCAGCTCGGCGCGGTCGACGGCCGGCCGGCCGTCGCGGAGCTCGACGTCGGTGCGCAGCGTGCAGGGCGAGAAGTCGTGGAACGAGACGAATATCTCGCTCCTGCCCCACCACACCAGGTCGCGCTCGGCAGCCTCCAGGAGCCGGTACGACTCGATCAGCAGCGGCGCCGCGGCCCGTCCGTAAAGCCGCGGCAGGTAACCGGCGTAAAACGACTGCGCGTCGATCCCGGCGTTCCAGCAGCCGTCGGCCAGGAAGCGGGTGCTGCACTCGACGCCGCGCTCCTTGTCGAGCTGACCGATGATACCGGCCAAGCTGGCCGCTTCGGCCCCGGTGACGATCTCGTCCCGGTCGTACATGGCGGCGTTCATCTGCATGTGCAGCTCGCAGCCGTCGTCGACGATGCGCGGGATGACGATCAGGTCGCGGTCGGCGATCCCCTCGTAGTAGCCCATCTGCGGGCCGGCGTTGCCGCAGTTCTCCATGTTGGCGATCCACGCGTCCTTGGGCAGCAGCGTGTCGAGCGCCCGCATCAGGTAGCCTCGGAACAGCAACGACACCCCCAGCCGCGCGTCGGGGTGGCGCCGCTTAACCCGCGCGATCAGCTCGGAGGCCAGGTGCATCTGCAGGGCATCGAACTCCAGGTCCTTGTCGGTCTTGGGGATGAGGTTGCCGCCCGCGTGGATTTCGTCGAGCGACGGCATGTGTTCCCGGATGGCCACGGCGCGCTGCCGCAGCGCACGGGTGGACTCGTCGTCGTCGAAGTCGGGGCTGTGCTCCGGCGCCCAGACGCCGTATGCGTCCGCCTCCGGGTAGGTGTCGATCACCGCGCACAGGGCGGACTCCCAGATGTCCAGCGCCGCCGGGTCGCCGGTCGGCACCGCGACGCCGCAATAGCGCTGGTAGCTGTAGCTCTCGCTCGGCGCCGCGCCGTGATCGACCTTGGCGCTCTGCGGAGCCAGATTGGGTGCGACGAACGGCAGCTCGCCGGTGACCAGCCAGAGTTGCACCTTGCGCTGGTGCGCGTAGCGGATGATTTCGCGCAGAAACGGGATCGCCACCGCGTACGCCTCATCCTCCGAGGCGACCTCCCGGAACTCCTCCGCGCACAGCCGCTCGTGGGGAAAGCACTCCGCGCCGACGCGGACGTCCGTTCGGTTCCCGGTCGTGGTGTGCACGCTGCGGCCCCAGGAGCGCGTGTCCTTGCCGATCGCCAGGTACCCCGACTCCGGTGTGGTGGTCAGCTCGCCGCGTACGCCGTCATGAAAGACCTCGATCCAGGGTGCGCCCATCCCCCAGAAAAACTGCAGGACGTTCATCTTCAGCTTGGCGAGCTGATCGATCAGACGGCGGTAGTCCTCTAACCCCATGTGCCAGGAGTAGGCGTGCCACACGTGCACACCGCGGAACTTCCGTTGCGGTGCGACCGCCACATCGAGCTCCGGTACGCACAGGTCCGGTTTCCGCTCGGGAATGATGTCGCCGGTGAGCTGGAACACCACGCCCAGCCGCTCGAGGAGCTCATAGGCCGCGTACATCGTGCCGGCGTCGTCGGAGCCGGCCACGACCATGCAGCCGCGGCCGTCCACCTCGACCGACTTCAGCAGGTATGCCCCGTCGGCCCCGGGCGTCGCGAGGTCGACCCCGCCCCGGTCGGCCAGCCCGCGCACCGCATCGTTCACCTGCTGTCCGCCGACCAGGATCAAACCTGCCGCCGGCGCGGAGTCCATCTCGGTGACGACCGGCAGGCGGCCGCCGGTCAGCATCTCGACGTAGCGCTGGATCTCCTCTGCCACGAACCGGTGGTGCTCGTCGGCCCCGCCGTCCATCTGGATCGCTCCGTGTGGCACCCCATTCTCTACCAGGACCGCGTTCCTCATCGTGCCCTCCTAGAACAGACTGTAGCCCAGCCAGCGCCGGGCGATGGCGTTGGCGGACAGCAGCAGCGTGGTGTTGACCACGGAATTGAACAGGCCCACCGCCGCCGCAGAACTGAGATTGGGAATCCCGACGGACGCGGCGATCCCCTTGCGGTAGACGTAGGTGGCGATCACGTCGCCGGTCTCGTAGGTGAGCGGGTTGTACAGCAGGTACACCAGCTCGAAGCCGACGTTCATCATGTTGCCGATCTCGATCAGCAGCAGCACCACCATCGTGTTCTTGATCCCCGGGATGGTGACGTGGCGCATCCGTTGCAGCTTGGAGGCGCCGTCCACCGTGGCCGCCTCGAACAGCTCCTGGTTGATGCCGGCGATCGCCGCCAGATAGATCACCGCGGTAAAGCCGAAGCTCTTCCAGATCACGGTGGTCACGTAGATGCCGCGGAAGTACTCCGGCTCGACCAGAAAGAAGACCTTGGCGAGGCCGAACACCTCTTCCAGGATCAGATTGATGATCCCCGTCTGCGGATTCACCAACATGTTGACGATCCCGATGGCGATGACGTTGGAGATGAAAAACGGCAGGTAGCTGACGGTCTGGATAGAGCGCTTGTGCAGCTTGCTGCGCACCTCGTTGAGAGCGATGGCGAAGATGATCGGGATCGGGAAGCCGAACAGCAGGCTGTAGAAGCTGAGCAGAAACGTGTTTCTGACGAGGCGGAAGGAATAGATGGACGACCAGAATTGCCTGAATTGCTCCAGACCGACCCAGGGGCTGCGGAAGAACCCCAGCGACACGCGGTATTTCTGGAAGGCGATGACCACGCCGATCATCGGCAGGTAGTGGAAGGTGACGAAGTAGACGATGGCCGGCAGCAGCAGCAGGAACAGATATCGGTTCCTGCTCACCTCGGCGAAGAATCCGCCGAACAGCCGCTCGGCAAGGCGGCCTTCGGGCCGCGCGGCGACGAGTCGCGTCATCGACCCGTCGCCGCGGTCGGTGGTACGAAGAATGGGAAGGGATCGGGACGTTGCGGCACTACCCGACCCCTTCCGGTGCAGTCCTCCGTCAGTTTCCCACGAACGCCTGGTAGTTCTCGTACCAGCCCTGCACGATCTCCGTGCCACGGTCAGCGCCGAGGCGCTCGAGCTGCGCCACGTAGCCGTCCCAGTCCGAATCGACCGAGAGATCGCCGGTGATGAACTTGTTGCTGGACTCCTGCACGTAGGTCTGCAGGTCCGCGAACAGGTTGGTCATCTCCTCGAATTCCGGCCCGCTGGTCTGCAGGCTGGGATAGCCGATCATGATCGGCAGGGTGCGCTCGAAGTGGTCCTTCATGAGGACGGCGCGCGGTCCCTGCAGGAACCGCGACAGGAAGATCGGGCTCACGAACATGCTGGGATAGCCGATCTCGTAGCGCTTGGTGCCGATCAGGCGGTTGTCCCAGCCGTGCACGGTCGGGTTGCCGTCATCGTCACGTCCGTAGCTCACCCCCTCGATCCCGTACACGTAGAACTCCGCTCCTTCGTCCGTATAGAAGTAATCGAGCAGGGCAATCGCCTCGCGCTGGTGCTCCGATTCGGCGGAAATCGCCATGGCGAAGTCCGACCAGGGGTTGGCGACACGGGTGAGCGCCCGCTCGCCCGTGGCCGGATTGACCGGGAACTCCGCCGTGTCGTAGTCGACGGAAACCCCGGCATTCTCGGCGGTGATGTTGGCGGCGTTGGCGCGCCACGTGTTGGTGAGCTGCATGAACTCCTTGCCGGTCGCGACCTTGCCGTTCCACCAGTCGTTGTAGTTGTTGGTGATGTACTCCTGGTCGAGCAGTCCCTCCGCGTGCAGCCGGTTCATGAACGACATGAGTTGCCGATAGTTGTCCGTACCCGGAAGGAACGTCACCTGCCCCGCGTCCATCTCGCTGATCAGGAAGCCCCAGTACGTCTGATACAAGCCGATGCCTATGTCGTACGAGGGGCCGAACATCCGCAGGTAGCCTCCCTCGAACCACGCCGCGTTGGTGCTCAGCGGGATCAGGTCCGGCCGGCCCTCCTTGACCGCCTTCAGCACCTCGTACCAGCCCTCGATGTCGTCCGGCTCGGTCAGGCCCAGCTCCTTCATGACGTCGACGCGGTAGGCGATGCCGTTCTCCGGCGATCCGGCCAACTCGTTGAAACGCGGAATCATGTACAGATGGCCATCCGGCGCGCGGTGGTGGTAGTTCTTGGCTGCATCCGAGTAGTAGTCGCGCAGCATGTCCGACTGCACCACTTCCAGCGCCAGCTCGTCGAGCGCCTGGAACAGGCCGTCGGGGCCGTAGGTGTTGGCGATGGCGGATTCGACGCTGACGATGTCGGGGATGTCACCGGACGCCAGCACCAGGTTGCGCTTCTCCTCGTAGGTGTCGGCCGGGAATACGATGAACTCGATCTCGGTATTCGTCCTCTCCTGCCATTCCACGTACCAGGGAAGCTCGAAATCCAGGGTGTCGTCCGGATGGGCGCGATATCCGACCGTGATCTTCACGGGACCGGCGTCCGCCATGCTCTCCTCCGTGGGAGCCGCGAATCCGAATCCCGCGACAAGCGCCAGAATGGCGATGGATGCGATCGTCCGCTTCATGTGGGCCTCCTTGACCTGCTTCAGTCGAGCGATGCTAAGGGGCCCACGCTACTGCCGGGGCGCTGCGGGGGTCAACCGCGCGCCGGCCGGCTCGGCCGTCAACCCTTGACGCCGCCGAGCGTGATCCCCTTGACGAAATAGCGCTGGAGGAATGGGTAGAGGATCAGGATCGGCACCGTGGAGATCACCAGGATTGCCGCCTTGAGCGCCTCCGGGCTCGGCAGCGGGCGGAGGAGCAGCGCGTCCAGGCTGGCCCCCTCCTGCACGAGGCGCAGCTCGGCCAGCTCGGCGCCGAGGACCAGTTCGCGCAGGTACACCTGCAGCGGGAACTTCTTCGCATCGATCAGGAACAGCAGTGGATAGAAGTAGGAGTTCCAGATCTCCACCGCGTAGTACAGGGTGAGCGTGGCGATGATCGGCTTCGACAGCGGCACGATCACGCGCGCGAAGATGCCGAGCTCGTTCGCACCGTCGATCAGCGCGGCCTCGCAGAGCTCCCACGGGAGTTGCTGCACGAAGCTCTTGGCCAGGATCAGGTGGAACGCGAAGATCGCCGTGGGCAGCACGATCGCCCAGATCGTGTCGATGAGCCCGAGATTGCGGACCACCAGGTAGAGCGGGATCAGGCCGCCCTGAAACAGCATCGTGAACACGATCATGCGCATGAAGAAACCGCGGTACCGGAACTTCCGGTGTGACAGCGGATAGGCGGCCATCATGGTCAGCGACACGCTCAGCGTGACCTTCACGCTCGCGTAGAGGATGGAGTTCCTGAAACCGGTCCAGATGCGCGGGTCGCCGAACGCGCGCTCATACGTCTCGAGGGTCGGACGCACCGGCCACAGCACGACCTCGCGCAGCGTGACGGCGGCCGGGTCGCTCAGGGAAACCGCCAGGATGTACAGGAACGGGAACAGCGTCACGAACGCGACCGCGGTCAGGACCACACCATTGGCGGCAGCGCCCAGACTGAACCTGAGCCTGCGCGGCCCGAGCTCGACCTGCATCACGACGCCCGTCTCATGACGCCCGGAAGCCGAAGCAGTAGAAGCGGGCGCCGTCGCCCACGAGGTGGAAGCGAACGCGGACGGCCGCCGCCGCGGCGGCCTCGCCTAGCCCTCTCCCTTGCCAGCGTACGACCGCGGCATCGGCGTCGGTGTCGACCGGCGTGCAGTCCGCGGCGGAGAAGCCCGGCAGGACCGCGCCGTCCGGTTCGCGGATCAGCTCCGCCAGCAGGTAGTCGCGTTCGGGCCGCAGGTGGTCGGCCTTCACGGTCAGGTCGAGCCCGGCAAGGGCGGCCGCCTCGATCGGGTTGGTGGTCACGGAGCCCGCCGACCGGTCCGCGCGCACGCACAGGTAGGTCCAGCCGTCGACCGGCACGCGCGCCAGCCCCGTCTGTCCGTGGGTGGCGTCCTCGACGACGTAGTGGGTGGCCGGATGGCCGATCAGGTTCGGCTGCCGGGTGCCGGCGTAGTAGATGAGGATCTCGCCGCCGGCGGTGACCAGTGTGTTGGCGTTGGAGACGAACTGCGCGTCCCACTCGCCCATCTCGCCGCGCGCGATGAGTTTCTGGCCACAGGCGACGCGCACGAAGTGGTAGCCGTCGCGGCTGACGGTGAGCTCGTCGTCGCAGGAACGGCTCTCCGGCCACACGTCGGGGACGCCGAGGTAGTACTCCCGGTACGGCCAGACGCTCAGCAGGTGATCCCCGACGTAGCTGCCGCCGCGGGGGTCGAGCACCGGCCGGTCCCAGTCGACGGTCCAGCGCTCGCCGTCCGGGCTGTGCGCGACCACGCCGACCCGCACCTCGCCGCCCGGCCCGGTACGGCCGGCCGCCTGCCCGTAGATCTTCCAGCGCCGCGCCGCGTCCGGCTCCAGCTCGTCGTGGAAGAACGCGTTGGCTTCCATCAGCTCGACCGTGCCGCGCTCGGCGCGCATGAACGGCGTGCGGCCGGTGACCTCGGGGTGCGGATCGGCGGGCGTCCAGCGGATGCCGTCGGGCGAGTACAGCAGCAGGCAAAACAGCTTGACGCCGTGCACGTACTGGGAGTTGAGCATCATCTTGTAGCGCCGCTCGGGGTCGGGCTCGCGCTCGTCCTTGACGACCGAGGGATTGGGCGTCGGCCGGCCGCTGCGGATCGGCAGCTCGCGCGGCGGGATCTCGCCAAGCGCGCAGATGTTGTTGTCCGTGCTGCCGTGATACTCGAACAGGTCGAGGTTGGGGCGCTCCCAGGTGATGCCGTCGTCGCTTTCCGCATAACAGCAGACGGCGCAGTCGGTGGTGCCGGAACGGGCCGTGTACCACATCCGGTAGCGCCCTTCGTCGTGCAGGACGGTCCCGTAGCAGATCGCCTGCGAGTCCCAGGAGCCCGGCTCTCCCTGCAGGACCGGGTTGCGCGGGTCCTTCTTGGCGGTGTTCACGGCCAGGTCCACGTGGCGCGTCTCGGCGAGCTCCCACAGGTCCAGGAACAGCACGTTGCTCCGGCGCCGCGGGTCGATCGCCGGCACCTCCACCCGGCCGAAGCGGATCTCGCCGCCCGCCGTCTGGTAGAGCAGGCCGAGGACATCGCCGTCCGCCGGCATCCGCTTCTCCACGCTCAGCGCCGGCGCCAGCTCCCAGGCCCAGCGGATGCCCTGCGGCGTTTCCAGGCCGCCGCCCATCCACCGGCTCATGAAGACGTGGTGGCGGTCCCGGTTCACCCATGCCAGCCGGGGCTGCCCGTAGCGGTCCACGAACGCGACCGGCGATGCCACCTCCTGCGACTCGTCCCGGTTGAGGTTGACGTGCATCTTCCAGCGGCCCTTGTCGGCGCCGTCGCGTGAGCTCCGCCAGGACGAGTAGAACACCCGGTCGACCATGCCGGGCCAGTTGCCGCGAGCCATGTAGCCAATCAGGATCGTGCCGCGCGACGCGGCGATCGTCGGGTGGTCGCTCGCGTACGCGACCAGCTCGGCCCCCGGGGTGCGGCCGTCGACCCGGGTCCAGGCCTCGCCGTCGCGGCTCTGGGTGTAGTAGACGCCGTAGCGCTCAGCCACCTGCCGCGGATCGCGCAGGAACCCCTCCTCGAACTCACCGAAGTCGACCGAGCAGATCCTGTCCGCGTAGCCGCGTGGATCCGGGCCGTAGGCCAGGTGGAGGGTGCCCTCTTCGTCCACGTCCATCACCGGATCTCCGTAGTCCCAGCGTTCGGTCATGACGGTGCGGTGCCAGCCGTCCGCCGCAGGGCGAGCCAGCACGACGCGGCGCGCGTCCATCTCACCCTGGCTGTAGGCGATGCAGACCGAACCGTCCCGGGTGACGACGATGTCGCCGAGACCGGCGGGACCCTGCCCCTCCTGATCCACGCGGCCGGGGCATGCGCCGTTGCCGGGACCGCGCCAACTCGCCCCGTCGGCGGGATCGCCGTCACGCAGCGAGCAACGCGCGTACCATAGCGTCCCGGTGCCGTCGCGGGACGCGCGGCGCCAGACGGCATGCGCGACGTCGCCGGAGTCGACGACGATGCTGCCCTGGTCGGCGGGACCGGTCGGGTCGCCGAGCAGGCCGGCGGTCAGGTTGCCGGCCAGCTCGACCGGCGCATGGAAATGCTCGTCGTCCAGGGGCACCGCTCGGGCGCTCACGCGCAGGACCACCGATGCCCTGCCGGTCACCCGCTGCCGGACGTCGGCGATGACCAGCCAGCGGCCGTCGACGGCACGCGCGATCTGGCGGCCGTTGGCCAGCACGCAGCTCAGATCCCCGGTCTCGCCGAGCGACAGGTCTCTCACACCACTGCCTTCCGCCCATCCTCCACTATAATCGTCCCGCGTTCGAGCCCGGCCGGCGGCGTTTCTCAAGGCGCCGCACAGGAGGATCGCGATGGCACTGGTGGACAGGTCGCTGCTGGAAACGGCGTGGGGCCGGCTGGAGTCACGCGGGCAGAGCATCGTCCGGGAGTGGCCGGACTCCGGGCCGGGCGAGTACCTGATCTTCAACCAGAACAACGGCAGCGTGTTCGCGGACACCTTCAGCTTCGACGGCTACGGCGCCGTGGGCCTGCTGTGGCTGCTGTACGCGGCGACCGACGACCCGCGCTACCGGGAGTACGCCGAACGCGGCGCACAGGTCTTCTCCCCTCTGGCGGATGTCCTCTCCAGCCACTGCGGCGTCGCCGCCTACCGGAGCGCCGTCTGGGGCTACCAGCTCACCAGCACCGAGGAGCTCAGGCAGCAGGGCCTGCGCGCCGCCGCGACCATGAGCCGGTTCTTCGATCCGCAGAACGAGGTCTTCGGCCGCCATCCCGGCGCGCCGGCGGAGGCCGTCTTCCCCGGCGAAGGCGCGCAGGAGTCTGTCGGACGTGCCGCGTCAGCGGCACGGCCCACAGACTCCGCAGCGGAAGGTGGGGATGGGCCGAACGCGAAGCCGAAGGCGACGCGTTTGGGGCGCAAGCACCGCTTCCACAGCGTGCACGCTCCGGCGAACACGCCCGCGCGCTGCACCCACATCGACTGGTCGGGATTCTGGTTCGAGGTCCTGTGGTGGGCCGGGCGATTCGAGCCGCGCTTCGGCGACCAGGCGCGCCGTCACTGCGACGCCTACCTGCGGCTGGGATTCCAGCGGCCGGACGGCTCCTCCCATCACGGCCTGAGCTTCGACGAGCACACCGGCGCGCCGCTCGAGTTCCACTCCAACCAGGCGTACTCGGCCGACACCGCCTGGTCGCGCGGCCAGGCGTGGATGCTGATGGGGTACGCGCAGGCGTTCGAGGCCACCGGAGAGCGGCGCTTCCTGGACACCTGGCTGCGCTGCGCCGACTACTGGATCGCCCACCTGCCGGAGGACCTGATCCCGTTCTACGACATGAGCGACCCGGCCGTGCCGCACGTGCCGCGCGACTCGTGCTCGGCGGTGATCGCCCTCAACTCGATGCTGCGCGTGTGCCGGGTGGACCCGTCGCTGGAAGACCGCTTTCGCGAGGTCGCGAACGCCACGCTCCGTGAGCTGCTGGAGTTCTACATCACGCCGGGCGGCATCGTCCTGCACGGAAGCTGGGGCGCCGACCACCAACCGATGTTTCAGGGGGTGCTGATGTTCAGCAACACGTACCTGGCCGATGCCGTGTTCATGGGGCTGTGGCCCGACCGCTTCGACGAGATTCGAGGATTCTAGGCGTCATGGGAAACGGATTGTTCGAGAACGGCGCCCCGCTCGGGGCTGTGGTCGTGGGCGCGGATGCGGACGAGTTCCACCGCTTCGTGGGCGGCGAGTTGCAGGCGCACCTGGAGCGGCTGACCGGCGGACGGCTGCCGATCATCACGGACGCGGAGCTGTCCCGAAGCCCGGAGGGCGACCGCGCCACGCTGATCCTGGTCGGCGGCCCCGAAGCCAACGCCGCGGTGCGGCGGCTTGCCGATCGGGACGCCGTCGACTTCACGGTGCTGAAGGCCGAAGGCGGCTACCTGCTGAAGACGGTCGCGCTCGACGGCCGCGCGGCGCTCGTCGCCGGCGGCAACGATCCCGCGGGCACCATGTACGCCGCCTACGAGCTGCTGGAGCGGCTGGGCATCGTGTTCCAGCTCTCGAACGACGTCGTGCCCGAACGCAAGCCCACCCTCGACGTGCCGGACCTCGACCTGGCGGTCGATCCGGCGCGTAAGTTCCGGGGCGTGCACGTCTGGCACGGCTACTCCTGGTACATGGGGCTGGACGAGTACCGGCACCTGATCGACCAGCTCGCCAAGCTGAAGATGAACGTCCTGCAGTTCGCGTGGGGCATGGGCGCGGCCTGGATCCGGCTCTCCTACCGCGGCGTGCAGGGCGAGCTGACCACGACCCTCGAGTCCGGGCACCTGGCGATCGGCAAGGACTCGCGCTCCTGGGGCCGCAGCGTGCACACCACCACCGGCACCCGCGCCGACCTGCGCATCGGCGCCGGCTGCTACGGCCACGAACGGCTGTGCGCGCCGGAGTTCCGCGACGTCCAGTCGGAGGAGGACGCCTACCGCGTCGCCATCCCGTTCCTGCGCGAGATCATCCGCCATGCGCACGCGCGCCAGGTGCAGGTCCGACTGGTCACGGGTGAGCTGCCCTTCGTCCCGCCCAACCTGGCCCCGCAGAGCGCCAAGGTCGACCACGGCCTGGCGCCGAGCGAGAGCTACAGTTTCCAGCGCTACTGCGGCGTGGCGGTAGCGCCCGGCGATCCGGCCGCGCTCGACATCTGGGAGCAGGCCATGCGCGCGATCATCGAGACCTACCCCGAGGCCGACTCCTACGGCTTCTGGGCGCCGGAGCACAGCCCGGACTTCGACGATCCGCGCACGCGGGCGCTGCTCGGTGAGTCGGCGGCCATTCTGGAGCACATCCCTTCCCTGGAGGAGATCCACGGCACGGGCAACCTGATCCCCCGGACACCCCGCGACCTGGAGTGCGACGCGCTGCAGATGTACCTGGCGGCCGAGCTGATCCGGCGCCTGAAACGGCACCACCCGGAGGCCCGGATCGGCGTCGGCGTGCTCTTTCGCGGCTACCTGATGCGGGCGCTCGACGCCGTGCTGCCCCCGGACGCGTGGATCGCGAACATGGAGAACTGCGGCAACGCCGGCCCCCTGATGGAGCGGTACTCGGGCATGCCGGGCCGCGACCTCGTGGTAGTGCCGCGCATCGTCGACGACGGCTGCGAGCTGCACATGCAGATGCACGCAACCATGTTCGACCGCGACCAGATCGTCACCGGCGCGGAACGGTTCGGGGCCACCGGGATCATCGGCCAGCTCGGCAAGGAGCGGGGACAGGAGTGCACGACCCGTTTCCTTGCCGACGGCTGCTGGGCTCCCGAGCTCGACTGCGAGTCCTTCTACCGCGGCTACCTGGAACGCCTCTACGGACGCGATGCCACCGAGCAGCTCGTCCAGGCGTACCTGCTGCTGGAGGAGCACGAGCGCGCGCTTGTCTGGTGGGGGCGGAGCGAGATCTTCGTGTCCTTCCACGAGTTCTCCCCGTGCCGGCTGCGCACGGACGTCGACTACGCGCGCGAGCCCCTGGAAGTCGGCAGAGAGGAGCTGGAGCGCGACATCGCCGCGTCTTGGGACCAGTCCGGAACGTTCTGGTTCTGGCGCCGCAACGCGGTGGGCGCGCAGCACGAAGAGGACCGCGCGCTGCGCCCCGACGCCCTGTGGCAACGCCGCGCCGCGCAGTACCGGGCCGTGGCCGGCCTGCTGCGTGGCGCCCGGCCGCGGGTGCTGCCGGGGTCACGCAACGAGCTGGACTACGTGACCTTCAAGACCGAGAACTTCGCCGCCTACTTCGACGTGCTGCGCTCATGCGAGGAGGCCCGCATCGAGCTGGACCGGGCCTACCTGGCCCGGTTGGATCGGAACCGGGTGGCCGCGGGCGACCGCCTGGAGCGTTGCCGGGCGGCGCTGCAGCGCGCCGACCGCCACGCGCGCGGCGCGGCGGGGCAGATGCTCGCCTACAGCGACGAGAAGGCGGAGCGCCACCTGCTGTTTCGGTTCAACCAGAACGTCATCGCCTCGATCGAATCGGGACGGGAGTTCGTCGACGGGGTGATCGACGTTCACAGATCGCAGATCATGTAGATCATGTAGATCTGTTGGTGCGAACCGCGGTCCTGCCACCCGTCACGAACAGCATGCCCCGGAATCGGGACAACATGGTCCGACGTCGGGACCGGTCTCCGCGCCGCGCGGATGGCTGCGTACTACGGTGTTGTTCATCTGCTCGGCGTCGCCCGATTTCACGTACCACTCCCAGCGCGCGCCATCGGGGTCGACGACCCAGGTCTCCGCCTTCTCTGCGTAACAGCAGACGGTCTCATCGACGCCGGTGGTCTCCAGACCGGCGGCGTTGAGCCGCCGTTCGGCGGACGTCACCTCCTGGGCCGTTTCCACTTCGACGCCAAGGTGATTGATCGTAGCGCCCTCAGGCCCTTCGAAGAGCACCAGCTTCAAGGGCGGCTCCGCGATCGCGAAGTTCGCATAGCCCGGCTTCACCTTGGCGGGCCGCGCGTCGAACATCCGTGAGTAAAACTCGATTGCCTCATCGAGATCGGTCACGTTGATGGCAAGCTGTAATCGAGACATTCCGTTCTCCTTCGGGTGCCGGTCCCGGTCCGATTTCGTATCGCTGTTTGCGAAGCCGGTGCAGCACTCCTTCCTGATGAAGTCAACCAACCCGTCCATGACGGCATAGTCCGTACGCGAGAACACCTCGCGTCCCCGCTGTTCCTGCCGGACGAGTCCTGCGCGAACCAGAGACGCCAGGTGATGAGCCAGCGTGGACGGCGCCACATCGAGCAGTCTTTGCAGATCGCCAATGTTCAGCCCCTGCGCTCCGGCCCGCACGAGGAGTCGATAGAGACGCAGCCGAGTCAGATTCCCCAGTGCGCCAAGTCGGTTCGCGGCTTGATGCTCGTCCATCGAGCGATTCTGCATATAAAAAACCATATAACCGGTTTTATAGTTATGTCAAGCTCGCCAAAGCGGCCGGGGCATCGATCCCCACTTCAGTCCTCGATCATGCCCTCGACGAACGCGCGGCCGGCCTCGATGGAGGCGATCACGTTCTGGTTGAAGCGGAACAGCAGGTGGCGCTCGGTCCCGTCGTCGGCATAGGCGATCATCTGCCCGGCGACGGCGCGGTCGCCGCTCACAGCTCGCAGGTCATGTAGAGCTGCTGGTGCGTGCCGCGGTCCTGCGGCGGCTTGGTCGGATCGTGCCGGAAGCCGACCGACTCGTAGACGTGAATGGCGCGTGGATTGTCGTCGTTGACGCCCAGCCGGATCGCCTGCAAACCCATTCCGCGGCCCACGTCGAGCAGGGCGCGGAGCAGCAGCCGGCCGATGCCGCGCTCGTGCCAGGCGTCGACGAGTCCGATCCCGAGCATGGGCACATCGGGACCGCCGAGGCCCTGCAGCCACGCGTAGCCGACGATCGCTTCGCGTCCCCTGTTCTCGACGGTGGCGACGATGCGGTACCACTCCGGCGAGTCGAGGTTGCCCGTGACCGACTCGGCGCTCGCCCGATCGAACGCGAAAGGACGGAAGAAGTAGCGGCTACGCTCGGACAACCCGTCGAAGTACTCGACGAACCGGTCGGTGTCGGCCGCCCGCGCCCTGCGCAACGTGACCGTCGTCCCGTCCCGCAGCCGATGCGGGCCGGCTGCCTTGAAGTCCGGCGGCATGCGGGTGAAGTCCGTCAGGCGACTGGTTCGTCCGTCTCGGCCGGCCTGCTGCCGAGGAAGCCGCCGATGATCGCGAGGATGGGTTTCAGCTTCCTGGAGACCGGATCGACGTCCACGCCGAACGCCTCGAGCGCCGTCGCCCCCAGCAGGCATAGCGAACCCGCCGGGGCGAAGATGGTCTGGCAGGTCAGGGCATCTTCGAGACCCTCGATCGCCAGCTTCGCCTCGCCCATGAGGCGGCGGTCACGACGGCCGTCGGCCAGGAGCAACTCTCGGCTCCGCAAGGGCTCGACGCCGATCGCGTGCAGCCGGTCCTCCGGTATGAACGTGTAGAGTGCCCCCGTATCGACCCAGAAGCGTTCCGTGAAGCTCCTGGCAGGCTCGTCCACGTTGGAGACCGTCACACGGACCTGGAACATACCCACTCCGCTATTGAGGACCCGCGGCCCGGCCGCGTCAACCCGAGCGCGACACCCATGGACGCGACCGGCGCCAGCCTGCATGCTGTCTCCAGCGTTCATGAAGCACGTGTCCACCCCGTGACGGGACAGCCTGCACGGGAGCGCTATACCGACGAGTGGATCGCGAACCTGCTGGACGGCGACAAGCGGTTTGGCGATGCCGATCCGGGGCAGATGCTCGGCAACCTCGGCGTGACCGCGGGCTGCACCGTGGTGGATTACGGCTGCGGGCCGGGGTTGTTCGCGTTGGCAGCCGCCCGGCTGGTGGGACCGAGCGGAACGGTCTACGCGGTCGATCTGGAGCCGCGCATGGTCGAGCTGGCGCGCAGGCGGGCGGCGGAGGCCGGCCTCGCCAACCTCCGTGCCGTCCCGTCGGACGGCGTGCGGGCGGCCCTGCCCGACGGCGTGGCGGACTTCATCCTCTGTGTGCAGATCATGCACTACCACGCGAAGCGCCAGGACCGGGTTGCGGTCGCGCGCGACCTCCGGCGCCTGCTGAAGGCGGAGGGACGCGTCATCATCATGCAGTGGAGCCCCGAGCGCGGGGAAACGGGGATCTCCTACCGCGCGCTGGCCGGCATCATGCGCGACGCCGGGCTGATCACCGACGGCGCCCATCCGGTGACCGACGAGCTGTACCGCACGCTGGCCCGCAAGCCACCGGGAGACTGAAACCGCCGGCCGGGCCGACCGGCCTCAGACGGCGAACCGTCTCAGACGGCGATCACCAGGATCACGCCGGCCACCGCCAGCAGGGTGCCGACGGCGGTCAGCGGACTCGGCGGCTCCCGCAGCAGCAGTGCGCTCAGAGGCGCGGCGTAGAGCGGTGCCGTGGCGCCGATGGTGGCCGTGAGCGTTACGCCCACCAGCTTGATCGACTCCACGTAGAGCGTGCTGGCGACCACCCACCCCAGCAGGCTCGCCATGATGAGCCACCACATCGTGCTGCCGCTGCGCAGCGCCTTTTGAGCGGCGTCGAAGGCACCTGGGCGCCGCAGCGCGACGGTGAGCGAGAGGAGCGCCGCGGCCGGCACGCGCACGGCGTTCACGGCCAGGGTGGTCGTGCCCTCGGCGGCGATGGCGGTCAGGACCGTCTCAAGCCCCCAGGCGGCGGCCGTGGCAGCGGCGAGCAGCAGTCCAAGGGAGCGGTGCCGGCGCGCCACCTCCACCCGAACCGCCGATCCGCCCTCCCGCGGGCGCGCCGGTCCCGGGTCGCGTTCGGACGCCGACAGCAACGCTGCGCCACCCACGACCAGCAGGGCGCCCAGGATCGCCAGCGGTGACGGCGCATCCCCCCACAGCAGGTACGCGAACAGCACGGTGAAGACCGGGAAGCTGCTGGTCAGGGGCACGGCGCGGGATACCCCGACCAGCCGCAGGGCCACCACATTGCAGGTGTCTCCGAGCAGCCCGCCCACCACGATGGAGGCCACGATCACCAGCATCTTCCCGGACGTGAGCGTCGGGCCGCCGGGAGCGCCGGCCGCCAGGAACCAGGCCACCACCACCGCTGCGCCCAGCAGGGCGCGCAGGCCGTTGAGCACGAACACGTCCAGCCGCAGCGACAGGTGGCGCAGCAGGACGCTGGTGGCGCCCCAACTCACGGCGTGGGCAAAGGCGACGAGAATGCCCCAGGTGGTCATCGCCCTGTGCGGCAGGGATACCGCCGGCGCTCGCTCGTGCCGAAGCGGCCCGGGTCGCGTCGCACGCTGCGGTGGTGGCTGATCAACATCGGTATCGTCTCACATCCCGAGACACCCAGCGCCGCCAGCAGGCCGCCGATCCAGCGATCCACGATCGTCACGCAGTCGACGGAATCTCTCTCACACCCGCCCGGCTGGGCAGTAGGCCTCCGATCGCGGCGCGACCGATCCCGCAGCTCCTGCGGGCTCCCCCGGTCGACTCCCAACCCCGAACACGTCGCGCAACCCGTAGCCGCCCTCCGATGGAACCGCCTGTGAGCGATCATTCGAAGCCGAGCTTGCGAAGGTAGGCGAGGTTTCGTTTGGCGATGGGCAACGGTTTGTCGAACGGCGCCGGATACATGCCCTGTTCGACAATTGCCCAGCCATCGTAGTCTATCTCACGCAGCGAACTTCGCAACGCGACAACGTCCACGCTGCCCTGCGACAATTCGCAGAATACACCCATTCCGACGGCTCTTTGGAATGGGATACCTTCAGCTTCGACCTTCCGCTTCACCTCCGGGTCAACGTTCTTCAAATGCAGATAGCGAACGCGACGGCTCCTGCGGACGCACCGCGCGTACGTAGTCTCTGACCCGGCCGTAGCCGCCCGCGTAGCCGGCCGCCCGGATCTCGTCGAACAGCCGCTGCGCGCTCAGCTTCGGGAACTCCTGCAGCCGCGCCTCGATGATGCCCTTGAACGGGTCCAGCTTGCTGGCCACCGCCGGTCGCGGCGAGTAGCGCGTGTGGCCCGTGGCCAGGTCGCGGTCAAGCTGCCCGGACTCGATCCAGTAGTGAATCGTGCGCCGGCTCACCCCGAAGCGTCTCGACAACTCCGTCTTCGTCAGGCCCTGGTCCAGGTAGTGTCTCAGCAGCATCCTCGTGCTCCATTCGTGCATCGTCCCGCTCCATCCATGTGGCTTCGCCACCATGGTGGAGTCGGGCAGACGACCGGCCCGCGACTGCGCAATTTTCGCCGGTCACGAATGTGCAATTTACGGTTGCCGCTAACACATTCAACTGGCTGACGCGCAGTCGGTACCAATTCCATCCCTCCGGTGGCGATCCATCGACGAAGTGGAAAGGTACGGTATAGCCCGACTCCGGGATCGCAACGTGTACCTTGGTCTTGTACGCGTTGTGCCAGACGACTTCATCGTCTTTGTCCAGATCACTTGGCGATAGCCGCAACTGCCGCGATATCGTACCGTAGGCCTCGCTCGTCGCAGCCAAGGCGCGCGAGCACCGCAACGCCTCCTGAACCGAGATGAATACGATCGGTCGGAGACGCCTCGATCTCGAAGATCAGTGCTTGCCTGTTCGTCCAGCTCGTACCACCCGCCCAGCCTACCTCGCTGACCCTTGCACCATGATACGGCCGGGGCTCTGTCTCGAGCTGCCAGCTGCATTCGCGTTCGGTGGGCTCCTCGATTCGCTGGCCGAAGCTGCTCAGGCATCCCTGTACATTCATCAGCCGTCCTCGATCGATACTGAGCTGCCCCCGCCAAATCTTGTTGGACGTCTTCAGGCCGTAGAACTCCGCTGGGACCCCAGCCAAAATCGATCCTCATCTTCAGGCGGATGGGACCATCGCCACCGGGCACATCCCATATGCCGGAATGGCAATAAGTGTACAACACTCGCTCGTTACGCAATAACTCCACTCGATCTATGGCGTGGCAACCGACGATGTGAGCCCGCATGTCCGCTATTCCCGCGGTCTTCCCCACGCTGCCCATGCCGAGCCCATTTACCTCGAACGCCAAGCTGATCCGATCGCCCGTGACGCCGTACACCCGGCGGCTCCGAAACGCCTGCCACAAGCCTTCGCGCGTTAGTTCCGCGGCCCACACACCCACCAGCCCGTTGCCCCAGACCCCAGGAAAGCCGCTGTGATTGTCGCCCGATGCGATGATACCCACCCGATATCCTCGGGCGAGTCCATCCTGCACGGTCCCTCCCGAGACGCGAGGACCCATCGACGCCACGCGGTCCATGGTGAATGGGGTGTTGCATCCCCTCACTGGAGCCGTGATCGGAGAAGATCTCCACGAATGGCGAAAGCTCCTCATCGTAATAGTCCCAGCGTTTGCCTCGCTGGCCGACCTGATAACCGGTGTGATGAGGAATCGCAATTCCCTTGTTCTTTCGCAGATTCGCAAAGAGCTCGGGCAGCGTCTCTGCGGCATCGAGGGGTCCTTCATCGAAATAGAACACATTATGATCGCCAAATCTGCGCCGGTCTCCGTGCCACTCATAGCCGGCAAACGTCACGAACCGGCCTGGATCATTGTGTCGTCTAACCGCAGATAGGATCGCCGGCCAGTCCTTCAGGAAGACGTCGCCCTGACCTTCAGTTTCCAAACTGAGACCTTCCGGGGATCTGTAGCTGTTGAAAGGATAGTAGGCTATCGGAGAGAAATCAAGATGCGATCGGGCAGCGGCATACGTGCGTTCTATCATCGGCACCTGGTGAGGATGGAGGTTGAGGTGCATGTCGCCCCAGTAAAGTTGAAGATCGTCATTCAACCATCGTCCGAGCTCTCCCGCTCGATCGTTCGCGGTCAATAGGGTTCTCCAGGCGTCTTGGCCATCCGCAGTCCTCCCTTTCGCTGTCCTTCGCCGTCATTCAACCGCATCGCGTGCGAACACTCAATGGCGAGGTTCTACGCGGATGCAAGCAGCTGCTCCCCGTCCAGCCGGTACTCTTGCTCGGAAACCGCTCAGCATTCTGCGCGCTAGGCTGTCTGACACTGCCGGTCTCCCGCTTGACAGCCTGGCGCGATTTGCTGCATCCTCAGCAGATAGATTTTCGTGAAAGAGGAGCAACATGGATGATCATGTAATCGACGTCGGATCGAGTAAACAGCTCTTCGTGGATAGGATGTTCATCGACTCCAGCACCGGTGTGGAGCTCGTGATGAATCCGCCTTATCCGACGGGGCAGCCGGTGGTCGTTCTGGATGAATCCTGGGAAAAGCAGCCTGAGGCTCGTCTCGGACGTACCTACAACTGCGTATTGAAGGAGGATGACGGCACCATCCGAATCTGGTATTCCGTCGACGACCCGGACAATGATGAACGATACGTCAGCTATGCCGAGTCCAGCGACGGGATCCACTTCACCAAGCCTGTGCTCGATCTCGTCGACGTCGGAGGAACCACCGCCAACAACGCCGTCTTACCCAGCCAGATTGGTGGAAGCTCGGTGTGGGTCGACCCGAATGCACCACCCGAGGAGCGCTACAAGACGCAGACGAAGGTCTACTCACCGGAGGTGTGGGGCCAGTTCCACATGCACAGCTCCCCCGACGGGATCCGTTGGAAGCTGTTTGAGAATATCCGGATCGGCCGGGGCGGATGGGACACCCAGAGCATCGTCTTCTGGGACCCGCGAATCGGGCGCTACGTATTGTACACCCGCTACTGGGTCGCCAAGCGACACGGGACTGCTGAGGGCAACGAGAGCTACCGTACGGTGCGCCGGCTCGAGTCGGATGACTTGCGCCGATGGGACAACCAGAGCATCGTGATGTGGCCGGACGAGGTGGACATGGCCACGTACGAGACACCCGTGCCGCTGCGATCCGCGGGGCCGGATACTCCCCATGGAAGAGTGCCGATGGACTACTATGGCGCCTTGGTGTTCAAGTATCCCGATGCCGCGACCGGCGTGTATTTCATGCTCGCCCATGCGAACTGGTGCTGGTACGACAGTGACCTGGTGGTGACTTCCATGCGCGACGACTTGGAGGTGGAACGCCAGGAAACGCGAAGGCTCCCGTTACCCAGCCGCTTCGACACGCGACTGGCAGTGAGCCGTGACGGCAAGAGTTTTCAGCGCTGCGGCGGGCGCAGGCCTTTCATGAGACCCGGGCCGGAGGGAACTTTCTCTTCCCGATCGGTATGGGAAATGCCAGATCCCATTCGTGTCGGCGACGAGCTGTGGATCTACTACACCGGGGCTAACTGGGACGAGAACGGAACGGTCGATCCTTCGGCGCAAAGCCGTCTCAGCGGCATCGACCGTGCCGTTATGAGACTAGATGGGTTTGTGTCGGCGGATGCCGATTACAGCGGAGGTGAGATCTTGACTCCGTCGATTCGGTTTTCAGGCAGTCGGCTGGAACTGAATGTGGACACCGGCGCAGGAGGGTCGGTGCTGGTAGAACTACAGCACGATAACGGTCAACCCGTACAAGGCTACACCGCGAACGAAGCCACGTTCATCTGCGGCAACTCGGTTCGAATGCCGGTGT
This sequence comes from Spirochaetia bacterium, assembly GCA_965208175.1. GTDB lineage: Bacteria > Spirochaetota > Spirochaetia > SZUA-6 > Bin103 > CATQHW01. The sequence continues at coordinate 3,196,348 of CBDBOG010000004.1, forward strand.
GCTGGGGGGAGAGAAAGGATTTGAGCGCGCTAGCGGGGAAGCCGATAAAGATACGCTTCGTCATGCGCGACTGCAAACTGTACGCGTTTCAATTCATCTCTGACCACGCAAGTTCCCGTGAGTAGTCGACCTGCTCGCCGGTCAGGGGTTTGATTGATCGAGAACGTCATGCCTCGACCATTCTGTGAAAGAGGAGCATCATGGACCATCATGTAATCGACGTCGGATCGAGCAAACAGCTTTTCGTCGATAGGCTGTTCATGGATTCCAGCACGGGTGTGGAGCTCGTGATGAATCCGCCCTATCAGACGAGGGAGCCGGTGCTCATTCTAGATGAATCGTGGGAAACGCAGCCTGAAGCTCGTCTCGGACGTAGCGGCAACAGCGTATTGAAGGAGGATGACGGCACCATCCGAATCTGGTATTCCGTTGACGACCCGGGCAATGATGAGCGATTTGTCAGTTACGCCGAGTCCGGCGACGGGATCCACTTCACCAAGCCTGTGCTCGATCTCATCGACGTCGGTGGAACCACCGCCAACAACGCCGTAATACCCAGCCAGATTGGTGGAAGCTCGGTGTGGATCGATCCGAATGCGCCACCCGAGGAGCGCTACAAGACGCAGGCGAAGGTCTACTCACCCGAGGTGTGGGGCCAGTTCCACATGCACACCTCCCCCGACGGGATCCGTTGGAAGCTGTTTGAGAATATCCGGGTCGGCCGGGGCGGATGGGATACCCAGAGCATCGTCTTCTGGGACCCGCGAGTCGGGCGCTACGTATTGTACACCCGCTACTGGATCGCCAAGCGACACGGGACGGCTGAGGGCAACGAGAGCTACCGCACGGTGCGGCGGCTCGAGTCGGATGATCTGCGCCGATGGGACAACCAGAGCATCGTGATGTGGCCGGACGAAGTGGATATGGCCACGTACGAGACCAGTGTGCCGTTGCGACCGGCGGGACCCGATTCTCCGCAGGGAAGAGTGCCAATGGACTACTATGGCGCCTTGGTGTTCAAGTATCCCGATGCCGCGACCGGCGTGTATTTCATGCTCGCCCATGCGAACTGGTGCTGGTACGACAGTGAGCTGGTGGTGACTTCCATGCGCGACGACTTGGCGGTGGAACGCCAGGAAACGCGTACGCTGCAGTTGCCCAGCCGCTTCGACACGCGACTGTCAGTGAGCCGCGACGGAAAGACTTTTCAGCGCTGCGGTGGGCGCAAGCCTTTCATGAAACCCGGGCCTGAGGGGAGCTTTTCTTCCCGAATGACCTGGGAAATGCCCAATCCCATTCGTGTCGGCGACGAGCTGTGGATCTACTACGCCGGGGTTAACTGGGATGAGAACCGAACTGTCGATCCTGCGGCGCAAAGCCGTCTCAGCGGCATCGACCGCGCCGTTATGAGATTGGATGGATTCATATCGGCGGACGCCGATTACAGCGGTGGTGAGCTCCTGACCCCGTCGATTCGATTCTCTGGCAGTCGGCTGGAGCTGAATGTGGACACCGGCGCAGGGGGCTCGGTGCTGGTAGAGCTGCAGCACGACAACGGTCAGCCTGTACCAGGCTACACCGAACAGGACGCCACGTTCATCTGTGGCAACTCCGTTCGAATGCCGGTGTGCTGGGGGGAAAGGCAGGATGTGACCGAGCTCGCGGGAAAGCCAATAAGGATACGTTTTATCATGCGCGACTGCAAACTGTACGCGTTTCAATTCATGCCTGACCGCGCACCTTCCGGTTGACTCACGACCGCGCAGCCGGACCGGGGCATGGCTCGAACAGGCAGAGCGCGCGACCTGTTTGCCGGCTGGCCGAGGAACCCCGACCCGGCCCGCTGTACGCCCCAACGGAGTCGCGCGGCGCGCATAGTCCCCCGCTCTGCTTGTGTTTGCCTGGCGGCTTTACCTATCGGTATCGGGGCGGCTCTCCGTCTGCCAGCGCAGGCGCTCCTCGTGTGACAACTCCGCCATGAGCAAGTTCTCTTCAGTTACGGACAAACATCGAGCTATTTCGCGGTACCCCCGGATGAACGTCTCAGCGTAGCCGATGTTAGCCTTCCAACCCTGAAACCCGGCACTGGACTCAATCCGCTTTTCGGCCAACTCCGGAGTGTGCCCCTGGGACTCAAACATGATTTCCGCTCGCTTCCGATTCTCAACCTGATCGGAAATATCGATAACGACGTCCACTTCATGAAAAGCGTAATCGACTCCCGTATAGTACACCGAAGCCACCTTGTGAGGAGCGTATCCCCGATCTCTGTCGGGAATGTTTATTTGGTTCAGTGCTCTTTGAACCGCTATTCCGGCAGCCGTATGGTCGTTGACCCACGCGTAATGACTGCGTCGATCCGGTAGCGTATACGGTGCATGGGTCAGCACCATCTGCGGTCGGACATCGTACAGAATCCCAGCCAGGGCTCGCACGATTTCATCGGTGACCTCGATAGGATTATCGGAAAACGGGAGGATCCGCACATCCGTTATGCCGAAGAGCCCACAGACGTTCACGAATTCCCGTGCTTTGCGCGCTGCGTATTCCTCCCGTGATCGGCCGACGATGGACATGTCCCTCTGATCCGGCGACTTGCGCAGCTCGTCTGCCAGTTCCTCATCGTGCGTGGTCTGACCGCCGGTGATCGCTACGGCTGTAACGCGATCACCACGTTCCACGTGATGGGCACACGTGCCGCCCATGTGGCTCAGGTCATGCGGATGGGCCACGACCACGAGCACTTGCATGCCATCTCGCTGTTCCGAGGGCATCAGTTGTTCCCCGGATGCCACTTCGTCGCAGCTATGTGAGTTACACCGTCGCCGAGCGTTAAGTAGTAGACCGTGAACAGCGAGCCGTCTGCCAGCTCGACCGTCTTTGGATAGCCCAGATCACTGGGACTACCCCTACCGGCTACGACGCCATCGGTAGTAAGCCCGTCATTGCGGAGAACGATCCCGCGCTCGACATCCCATGTCTTGCCACCGTCGGAGGAAAAACACGCACGTACCCCATACGGGGGCCGCCGGTGTCCGTAGCTGCAGAGCACCTCTCCGTTCTGCAACATCAACAGATGCGCCGGATACCCCCACATCTCCGTCTTTTTCGGCTCACTCCACGTTTTACCGCCATCGTCCGAGTGAGTCTGCCACAAATACTTCTCTTCCTCCGGAATACTCTTGCTGCCGCTGGCGGTTCGAACCATCGCGATGATACGCCCCTCCGGCAGATACAACAAGCTGGACTCATTGAACGGATGCACCCCCCCGTCATAGGCCATGCTCACCATTTCCCACGTCTCGCCGCGGTCTTCCGAACGCAGTACCCATGCCCGATAGGGCCCCCCCGCCACGGTGTTTCCGTAGACCTGCTGCACGATCGTGTCGTCCGGAAGCACACAACCTCTGAACTGCAGGTCAGCTCCGTGAATGAGCGCAACAAACGGTAGCTCCTCCCCGCTTCTCAACTCTCTACTCTCCCACCTATCCTCTCCCGCCTTCTTTCGCTCCATCACCAGTCGATGCCCAACGTGTATTCGCCCGTCGGGCAGGTCTTCCACTGAAAAACCACGTCCTACGAATTCGTCTCTTCGCTCCCCAGGAAATGCGTCCGATGGTCGGGATATCCGAACTTGCGTGCCGTCACTGAGCACCGCACTTCTGAGCTTCTCGGGGCATACGCGGTAGCCTTGATCTTTCCCTTCCTCAAACCAACTCGCACCCCCGTCTGAAGAGAAGAGCTCGACATGACCGGTCTCCCCTCCGGCCAATCCGCCCATATGGGAGTGGGCCGCTCCTCCGCTACCACGAGCGTTTGGAGTATGGGAATTCCAGTTGAAGCTCACCCAGAGCGCATCCGCGTCGCCGATTACCACGCTCGGGAAACTGGAATAGCGAGCTTCGTGCCAGTACAGGACGGTATCCATATCAATCCTCCTTGAACTTCTATTCTTCCAACAGCTCTATGCTGTCGAGCATTCTTTCCCACGTCGGCATGAACGCTTTGAGCAATCGGTTCGACCGGGCAAGAACTCGTAGACTGAACGTAACATCGGCTTTGTGACCCAAGATGAGAATCGCTGCGCTATATCTGTTCCGCAGAGTGCCGCTAATTGCTGGAACTCCGAAGATCTCTATTTCCGATATCTTGCTCTCCTTCGGCGTCGCATATCCGTACAACACGACAGCAGCTTCGAAGAACTCCCGCAGCGGCTCGGCGGCAATATCCGATCGGATGAGACTCCCATTGACCTTGTCCGCCAAATACTGTGTGTCACTCATCGTGAAAATGACCTGATAGCCGGAAACCTTGGTTTGTATGGATGCCACAGGATCATCGTCGCCGGTTTTCGCGGACAAGGGGCTCTGTCCATAGATCCAGGTGAATCCAGTGTCATCGAACCGGAAAGAGAGTCGTTCGCTCTCCCACTCGTTCTCAGCAACGGCGACTACCTTTTCCTCGATCACTGCGCTGGACCACCCTCCCGGATAATCCATGCTGAATCCGAAGCCGAGCAAGTCGAGAGTCTCGGATAGATCCATATCAGCCGGTTTGGCACAGCTCGCCAGCGCAAGTACCACAACCGCAAGAGAGATCCGTACCCATGCCAAGCGCAGAACAAGAGAGGGGAGAGCTCTGAAGCCCTCCCCTCCCAGCGGCGTTCTCATCGACAGTAGTACGCTACCAATCGTACACGAACTCGCCGTTTTCAACCCGCTCACGGACAGATGCCGGCAATCCCTCGAGATGAAAATACGGAACTCCCGGATAGGGCTTCAAACTGATCGGCGCCTCCTGTATCGCCGCGAGGAGCTCTTCACCTCCGGAGTTCATGAACATCGTCACGTACGCGTCCCAATCCTCTTCGAGGTTCACCTGGCCACCGATCGCTTTCCACTTGAACTCGTCTCGTATGGTGCTCAACGCCGTGGCATACTGCTGCACCGCCTCCGGCAGCTGGTAGTTCACCGCTTCGCCTAGTGCGTCGAATCTAAGCGGAATGAATACCCGGTTGGAAAGCGCCCCCGGCGGTTGAGTAAGCTCGGTCCACTCGCTCCACGCAGGATCCCATCGATAGAAGGCCATCTTGGGAGGCACGTTCTGGTACCTGTACACCCCCAAGCCATCGGGATGACCGCCACCGGTCTTCCATTGAGGCGTGATGACGACGTTGGAGTTGTACGGCTCGCCGCCCCAGGTGTAGTGCTTTCCCTCAACACCGAAGATCGACTGTACCTGACCCTCTCTATCCCAGTTGAGCCAATCCATGATCGCCAGAGCTTTGGCCAGTTTCGCGTCGTCCACCGTCTTGTTCACAGCCCAACCCCAACCGTAGCGAAATGGAGGATAATCCGTTGGACCGCCGGCAAAGCCATCCGGCCCTGTCCAGTGTGGAACCACCATCACCTTCGAGTCAGGATCTCGATCCCAGAGGTTCTTTGGCGGCCTGGTCGTTTCATCCCAGCATATGAAGCAGTCAGCAGTGATTCCTACCAAACCGCCACCCATCAACGGGTGCATGTCCCCGTATGCTCCAGCGGGAAGCTCCTGGTTGATGAGCTTGTCCGCATACCATTTCTGCATGTAGCGCAGATAGGATCTCCAGCCCTCGGACAGCACACCGATCCTCTCGACGCCGTCCTCGATCTTGGTAAACTGAAGATTCTCTCCATCCACATACCACATCCCGGAAACCGGACGAGATCCCCGGTGGTTCCTGACCATGTAGTAGGCGATAGTGTCAGCCTTGCCGTTGCCGTCCAAATCCGCATCCCGGAAAGCGTACATCATCTCCTCGAGCTGATCTAAGCTGTACCCCTTCTTGTGCGCAAAAGCCTGGCCGGCATACTGTTCGTAACCCGCTCTGTCCAATTGGATCACGTCCTCGGCCGCCGGCGCCATTCCAACTCGTTCGAGCCAATCCAATCGAATGTACGGAAAGTCACCAGCGCCGATCCCGTGCCCGGCATATCCGGTAATCGAATAGAAGGCGTCCGGATCGTCGGGTGCGACCTTCACGTCCCACATCGGCGGATTGTCCGTGAGAAACTGCGCAAAGTTCGGCGCATGTTCCCTCACCATTTCCTTCGGAATGCTGCGCGTCACGCCGTCCCGATACAGCCTCATCGGGTTCGTTTCAAACTGCCCCACGTCCGGCAGGTCGACCCCTGACGTGATCATCAGTTCTCTAGCAGCCCGGTCGTTGATGTGGACGGTGTGGTTGATGATCTTGACACCGAACTTCTCTTCGATCTGTCGCTGCATCCAGTTGCCTTCAGGGGCGTCTGCGACTCCTGGTCCGGACCATATGATCTCGATGAGCGCAGACCCTTCGGTCTGTTCCGCTTCCGGAGCCGCGAAGCCCACCACCGGCAAGGTCAGGAGTACAGCTACGATTGAAGCCGTCCAAAATCCCGTTCCTTTCATAACGGTTATCTTCTCCTTAGGCTCGTCGCTACGATGTCTGACAGCCGTCAGACCGAATTCTTATCGCCAACAAATCACCTCCTTGTCCTCATGAGTAGCGTCGCGTTCGTGTCCATCATGGGAGCATCCATCTATCTGAACGCGCCCAGCATGATTCCCCGCACGAAATATCTCTGCGCGAACGGATATACCAACACGATCGGCCCGATCGTTATGAGGACGACTACCGCCTGCACCGACTCCGGCGGTATCACTATGGGAAGCTGCAAATTGTACATCTCGAACTCTCGATAATTCTCCAGCAGGTTCCGCATCTTGTGCAGGATCAACTGCAGCACTCGCTTGCTCGGACTCTTGATGTAGATCAATGAATCAAACCATGCATTCCAATGCCACACCGCCGTCCATAGTCCTATGATGGCCATCATCGGTTTCGACAACGGCGCCACTATTCGAAACAGAACCGTCGTACGGCTCGCTCCATCCATCAAAGCCGACTCTTCCATCGCCGGATCCACGGCCATCAGGAAGTTCCTCGCGATGATGACGTAGAACGCGTTGGCCGCAGTCGGAATAACATATACCCAGCGAGAGTCAAGAAATCCCAAACGCAGTACCAGCAGATATGTGGGTATCAGACCGCCGCCGAAGAACATGGTGAATACGAAGAAAAACATGATATACGCCCGCCCGGGAAGGTGCCTCTTCGATAGGGCGTAGCCGGCACAGAGAGTGACGAGGAGCGTGAGCGTAGTACCGGCCACGGTTCGAAATATCGTATTCACGTAGCCGATGCCGATAACCAGAGAACGGTCGGTGAAGACCCACATGTACGGTTCCAGTGTCCAGGTCTTGTTCCAGATCTTCAAACCAATATGTTGCAACTCGAGTGCGTCGGAAAACGACGCCAGGAGCAGGGTCCAAAACGGATAAACAAAGAGAAACGCCAACAAGACCAGCATGCCATAGAGAAGCGCGTCGAAGAACCTGGTTCCTATTGACCGTGCCGGCATATACATGCGCTGGCAACGCTACCAGAGTCCGTATTCCGTGTAGCGTCTGATAATCGTATTCGACACTACGACCAACGTTACGCCTACGACGTTCTTGAACAAACCCACAGCAGCGGAATAGGCGAATTGAGCCATCATGATTCCCCTCCGGTAGACGTACGTGTCAATGACGTCAGCTCGTTCGTATACCATCGGATTGTACAGATTGAATATCTGATCGAACCCGGCATCCAACATTTGACCCATATTCAGAATGAAGAGGATCGTGATCACCGGGACGAGAGAAGGTATCGTGATGTAGATCGCCTGTTGGATACGATTCGCACCATCGATGGCTGCGCTTTCATACAAAAAGGTATCGATGGACGACAGCGCTGCCATATACACTATCGCGCTCCATCCGACCCCCTGCCAGACGGCGGTGATGACCAGGAGCCCTCGGAAGGTGGGAGAATAGGTCAGAAAGTTGATCGCCTCCATTCCCAGGAAGTCGAACACGGAGGCGACGATACCCCTCGACGGGTGAAAGAACTGTGTGACTATCGTGCCGAGCACCACCCATGAGACGAAGTGAGGAAGATACGATATTGTCTGGAACGTCTTCTTGAACGCCACATTTCTAATTTCATTGACGAGCAGGGCGAGAAGGATTGGCATGGGAAACCCGAAGACCAGGTGATAGAACCTTATGATTATGGAGTTTCGGAACACGCGGAGAAAGAAGGGATCGTTGAACAACATCTTGAAGTGAGCGAAGTCATTCCAAGGGCTTCCAAGTATTCCTTTGCCGTAGCTGAATTCCGTGAAGGCCATGGCGATGCCCCAGATCGGAACGTAGTGAAAGATGATCAGGAGGCCGACCGCGGGCAGCAACAGGAGGTAGAAGCTCGACATGCTCTTCACTCGTTGCCACCGTTTGCCGGCTGACTGATCCTTCGTGAGGACGGGGGAGGACACCCGTGTGGAATTCGACATTAGCCAATAACGGTCACGGCATGCCGGGCGGAGGCTTGCGCCTTTCGCTTGTACGATCTCTTGGCCTGTGCATGCTGTTGGCTTGTGCATGGCTCATGAGTTGACGCACGGCTGCACTTGTGGGCCGGGTTGGGCGCCCCGAAACAGCATCTCGTTTCCGCGATTTCGGCCTGCGACGCCACTCTCTTTCGCAGATCTGTCTCAGCGCCCACCGCTACCCGATTTACCAGATCGGGCGCCACACGAGCTGCCCGCTCATTCCCGGTAGTGGTCTTCGTCGACCTCGGGCGGCCGACTCCCTCGACTCCGGCGCGGCGCGTCGGCCGCCCGACCCGCTTCGGGCTGACCCGCTCGCCGTCGGGCAACGGCTCGGTGTGGGTCCGCGGGCGACCGTACGCCTCGCGGTTGGACTGCCGGCTCGTCTTGATCCGGTCCAGCAACTCGTACCCCCGCGCCGACCTGTCCGGCGTTCGTCCGGACCGCTCCAGCTCGACCGTCTGCTGACGAAACTTCGGCGGCGACGCTCGATGTGTTCTCGCCATCGTAGACTCCTTCTTTCGTGCTCACGCTGGATGTAGCACGAGAGGCGGGGTAAGTCTAGCGGTAAAGAGAGTCAGTGTATGCGCTCGTGCGCGGATGTCAAGGCCCCTTGAGCGGATTGACGAGGAACGTGCGCTGAGGGCCTGGATGCGAATCCGGGAATCCTGCAAGCTGCCCCGACCGTCGAGTCGGGCGCAGAGACGGTCTGTGGTCCTAGCGCTCATCGCAGGTGTCGAAGACGGGCGGCTCGCACAGGGCGCGTCAACGCCCTGGTCTGTCGCCGGTCCCCGATCTGCTATGCTCTGAGCCCACCGATGGCCGGGCACGCTCGCGTCGCCGCGATCACGACCACCTTCTTCCCGAACAGCCACGCCGGCGTCCTGGCGGCCAAATTCCTCACCGGCTTTCCGACCGACGAGGGGCTGATCCCGCCGCGCACCCGAGTCGTCTCGATGTACATCGATCAGATCCACCGGAACGACGTGGGACTGCAACTCGCCCGCCAGTTCAACGTGCCGGTGTTCCAGAGCATTCCCGGAGCCCTGACCCTGGGCACCGGCGAGCTGGCCGTGGACGGGGTGCTCCTGATCGGAGAGCACGGCGACTACCCGCGCACCGCCCTTGGCCAGGAGATGCTGCCTCGCCGCTGGCTGTTCGAGCAGGTCTGCGGCGCGGTCGCCGAGCACGGCCGGCCCGTACCGGTGTTCTGCGACAAGCACCTGTCCTACCGATGGGCCGACGCGCGCTGGATGTACGACACCGCGCACGATCTGCGCGTGCCGCTCTGGGCCGGCTCCTCCCTTCCCGTCCACTGGCGGCGACCGAACTTCGAGCACCCGCTCGGCGACCCGCTCGACGAGGCGCTCGCCACCGGTTTCCACATGCTGGAGCGCTACGGGTTCCACGCGCTGGAGTGCCTGCAATGCCAGGTGGAGCGCCGCGCGGGCGGGGAGACCGGGGTCGTGGCCGTGACCTGCCTGTCAGGCGAGGCGGTGTGGCAGGCGGCAGACGAGGGCCGCTGGCCGACCGACCTGGCCGATGCCGCGCTGGCCGCCACGAACCCCGGGTCCGACCGGCTTGAGCCGGAACGGGTCAGCGATCCGCACCTGTTCCTGCTCGAATATGCCGACGGACTGCGCGGGACGGTGCTGATGCTCGGCGACGACGGCTACGTGCGGAAATTCGCGTATGCCGGCCGGCGCGTAGGCGGCATCGACGCGTTCGGGTTCCATGGGGACGAGGGCCCCAACCACGCGCACTTCAGCTACTTCGGCCTGGCCGTCGAGGACTTCCTGCTGTCCGGCCGGCCGCAGACCCCGGTGGAGCGGACGCTGCTCACCACCGGTGTGCTGGAGGCAGCGATGATCTCCCACCACCGCGGCGGCCGGCGCATCGAAACCCCACACCTGGATGTCGCGTACGCGCCGATGACCGGCGAGGTGCGCCGCCCCGCGGGATCCGAGCCTGCGGGAGCATCGTTGCAGCCGGTGCCCATACCCGAGCCCGGTGCCACTCCGGCGGCAGAGCCGATCCGCGTCGACCGGGACGGTACGATTCGATCAAGACCGCACGATTGATCACATCGCTGAATCGTAATACATGAAACTTGCAAGTTTTGTGTATTATAGATTCCCAAATGCCGAAATACCCGGAGTATTCGATGCTCCACGACGCGGTCGAAGTGCAACGGCGGGAATTGCTGGCCCGGCTGAGCGAGCGCTACGTCGAGCGCCGACTCGGTGTCCCATACGGCGACGACGACCTGATCAAGGTGATCATCGGCCCGCGACGCTGCGGAAAGTCGTTTCTGGCGATGCACCTGCTGGCGCAGGCCGCCTCCGGAGGATACCTCAACTTCGACGATGAACGCCTCGTCGAACTGGAGGATTACGACCGGCTCCTGGCCGCCGTCAACGCCGTGTACGCGAATCCCCGTCATCTGCTGCTCGACGAGATCCAGAACCTGCCGAAGTGGGAGCTCTTCGTGAATCGCCTGCAGCGTCAGGGGTATCGGCTGCTGTTGACCGGCAGCAACGCGCACCTGTTGAGTGGTGAGCTGGCCACGCACCTGACGGGACGGCACCTCCCCATCGTCCTCTTTCCCTTTTCGTTCGCCGAGTCCCTGAGCGCCGACCCTGCCGCGCGCACCGGATCGGAAAGGGCGGAAGGGCTCCTCCGCTACGCGCGGGACGGCGGCTACCCAGAGCCGCTGCTGCGTGACGTGGACCGCGGCTTCTACCTGCGCACCCTGTGGGATTCCGTCCTCTACAAGGACATCGTCCGTCGCCGCCGCATCCGCTCGGTGGCCGGCATCGAGGACCTGGCCGGCTACCTGCTGGCCAACGTCGGCCGGGAGTACTCGCTGAACCGCCTGACCACGGTGACGCGCTGCCGGGGCGTCCAGACGGTAGCCAGATACGTCGCCCACCTGGAGGAGGCGTTCCTGTTCTTCTCGCTCTCTCGTTTCTCGTTCAAGGTCAGGGAGCAGGCCACCGCCAACCGCAAGATCTACTGCATCGACAACGGCCTCGTGACCGCCCGCGCCACGCGCTTCAGCCCTGACCTTGGCCGGCTGGTGGAGAACGTGGTCGCCGTCGCGCTGCACAAGCGTGCGCTGGACGGCGCGTGCCGGATCTTCTACTGGAAGGACGCCCGGCAGCGGGAAGTGGACTTCGTGGTGAAGGAAGGCCTCCGTGTCACTCAGCTCATCCAGGTGTGCTGGGACATGACCGCACCGGAGACCCGGGCGCGCGAGATTCGCGCACTCCTTCAGGCGGGACGGGACCTCGCCTGTGACCGGCTGCTCGTTCTCACGGCCGACGCCGACCGCGAGGAGGACGTGGAGTGGTATGGGATGCGGGGACGGATAAGGCTGCTCCCGGTCTGGCGCTGGCTCTCCGAGCCGCCGGACGCCTTCTGATCGTCAGTCGTCCAGCCGGACCCCGACCCACTCGCTGCGGTTGGAGGTGATGTCGACCACGTTGCCGTCGGGATCGAGGACCTTGAAGGAGACCGGCGGCGGCTGGCTGGGGTCGATCGGCTTGCGCTCCTTGACGCTCTCCTTCGAGAACGACACCCCCAGCTCGTGCAGCCGCTGCCACACCGCGTCCAGGTCGTCGACGACGATGCCGAAGTGGATGAACTCCTCGCCCTCTTCGTACTGGCGGCGGTCGGTCGGGTCCTGGTCGATCAGCGTGACGTTGAGCGTGCCGTCGCTGAGATCGAGCGCCTGCCCGCTGGGCCGATAGCCCACGAACCGCCAGCCGAACACGGTCTCGTAGAAATTCCGCGAGCGCTCCATGTCGCCGCAGCGCAGCGCGAGGTGCCGAAGCTGTGCCATACCGCGAACGGTACTGCCGGGCGCGAATCCGTCGCAAGTCCTGCGCCGCGCGTGGTAGGTTGCGACCCATGGCGACGGACATCGAGACCGAGCTGCATGACCTGAAGACCGACCCGGCGATGCTCAGGCACTTCGAGGATCTGGACGAGCACGGCTACACCATCCTCGAAGACACCCTCACCCAGCGTCAGGTCGACGAGGCGATCCGGGAGATCGCCATCACCTACCAGGAAGTGAGTGCCACCGAGCACGAGCCCGGCACCCTGCGCACCCACAACCTGTCGGCGCGCGCCGAGGTGTTCCGTGAGATGCTGCAGGTGCCGCGCGTGATGGCCTGCCTGGCCTACCTGCTGGGCGACGACTACATCCTCTGCGACTCCGGGGCGCGGTCGCCGATGCCGGGCATGAAGGCGCAGGGGCTGCACCGCGACGGCGACGACTTCATGCCCAACCCGCCCTACAAGGTGCACGCGGTGGTGCCCACGTTCGCGCAGTCCCTGTTCGCGCTGTCCGAGTTCACGGCGGAGAGCGGCGCCACCCGCTTCGTGCCCGGGTCGCACGTCCGGGACCTCGACTCCGCGAAGATCCCGCCCGAGGACGAGCGCCAGTTCATCTGCAAACCGGGGGCCTGCCTGGTGTACGACGGACGTCTCATGCACGGCGGCGCGCCCAACGAGACGGACCAGATCCGCTACGCGGTGCTGAACTTCCACTGCCGCGCGCGGATGAAGCCTTTCTGCGACCACACCCGCTCGATCCCGAACGACATCGTCGAGGCGGCTTCGCCCACCCTGCGCCGGCTCTGGGGCTTCGAGTGCCAGTCCGCGTGGGAGGAGTCGCCGCGCAACTACCAGATCATCGAGGTCACCGGCGCCAAGCCGCGCTTCGAGTACCGGGGCATCGGCGCGGTCAAGGAACGGGAAGAACGGCAGAAGCGGGAACGGGCGAAGGCGGAGGCCTGATGAGTGCCGCGATCGACGCCGCACTCCTGGCGACCGTGACCGAGAGCCTGCCGGAGCTCGCCGAGATCACCGACGCAGGCCTGCGCGACAAGGTGGCGCGCGCCTGGGCGTATGCGCTCGCGCACAGCTCGTTCAACGCCATAGACGAGATCCGCGGCTCCGGCGTCCCCGACTCGCCGCGCATGAAGCGTGGCACCCAGCTCGACCACATCCGCGGGGTCACCCGCCTCGCGCTGGCGATGGGCGACGAGATGAAGGGCCGCTTCCCGGAACTGCCGATCGACCGCGACCTGCTCGCGGCGTGCGCCCTCTGCCACGACGTCGGCAAGCCGTTCGAGTTCGACCCGGACAACCAGCGGCGCTGGCGCGCCGATACCGTCGCCACCGGCCGTCCGGCGCTCCGCCACACCCTGTACGGCGTCCACGTCTGCCTGACCGTCGGGCTCCCGGAGGAGGTGTGCCACGCCGCCGGCTGCCACTCGGGCGAGGGCGAGCTGGTGCAGCGCTCCCTGCACGTGAGCATCGTGCACCAGGCCGACGTCGTGTTCTGGCACACCCTCACCGACGGCGGGGCGATGGCAGACTCAGGCTGACACGTCAGCCTGCTGACACGTCCAGCCTGATCCAGCGGATGCGGGTCGACCAGTCCTCGAAGCACCAGAACACGACCAGCACCTCTCCACCGTCACGCTCGATCATCTGCGGGAAGCCGAACTTCAGCGCCGCCAGCTCGTCCGAGGCGCCGCCGGCGCCGGTCATTCCCGAATCGGCCAGGCCACCGTTCCAGAGCAAGAGATGCTCCCCGTACCGCCAGCCGTCACCGTTCAGGGTGCCCGGCACCGCCCACAGCCCCGGCGGGTCGATGCGGCGGTAGACGAACAGCACCCGGCCGTCGCGGAGCGCGAGCGCCTTGCAGGTCTGTCCGCGCAGGCCCAGTTCGGCCGGCGGCCCGAAACTGCGCCCGCCGTCGCCGCTCAGCGCGTACCGGTTCGGCCAGTGGGAGCCGGACTCCGTGTGGCACACCCAGCTCACCGCCAGCACGCGGTTGCCGGTGAGCGGGACCACCGACACTTCCCAGTGCTCGACGCCCTCGGCGGTGCCGTCGAACATCACCGCGTACCGCGGCCACGTGCGCCCGGCGTCGTCGCTCTCCAGGACCACGGTCTTGCGGCCCTCGGGACGTTCCCCGTCCCAGCCGGCCCACGTCGCCGTGGGCGCAAGCCAACGCCCGTCAGGTAGTTCCACGATCGCGTGGCAGATCTCGAACGCGGGGCCGACAAGCGGGGTGTCGATGATCTCCGGGTCGCTCCAGCTCGCTCCGTCGTCATCGGATCGGGCCAGGATCAGGTTCATCGGCACCATGCCCAGCGTGGCGTGGTTGACGATCCCCTCGGCGGGATCGTCGCGCCGGTGAAGCGCACCGAAGCCGACCAGGCCGCCGGCGGCGGCGCTCAGCCTGACCGAGTGGGTGTAGCCGTCCGCCCAGCGGCCGGGGAGCAACGGCCCCTCCGGTTCCCAAGTGGCGCCCCCGTCCCGAGACCGGGCCAGGTAGGTGCGGTAGTCCAGACCCTCCACCGCGCGCCCCACGTCGTAGCCGCACAGCAGCTCCCCGCCGCCAAGGTCGACCAGCGTCGGATGAAAGGCGTGCCTGGTGTGCAGGTGCGGCTTGGGATTGGCGTAGACCAGCCCGGTGTCCAGGATGCGCATCAGTCGTCCGTCCTCCTCCGCCTCACAACAGCGACAGCTCCTGCAGCCCGGCGCGCAGCCGCTCCAGCTCCTCGTCGGTGTAGTCGGACAGCGGTGGCCGGCGCCAGCGCCCGGAGATGCCGGCCAGTTCCATCATGGCGTGCTGCGCGGCGTCGCTGCCGGCCGGCGAGGCGGCTTCCAGCAGGTCGAACATCGGCATGTCGTAATCGCGGATGACCGCTGCCGCGGCCACCAGATCGCCGCCCTCGATCGCGCTCCAGTAAGTTTGGCTGATCTCCGGCCTGAAGACCACCAGCACCGACATGTAGCCGGCGCAGCCGTAGGGATGCATGTCCAGGTGGGTCTGCTTCTGGCCGCCGGCGAAGTTGCTCCACGTGCCCTGCGACAGCAGGCAGGCCGGCCGCGCGAACTCGGGGCCGTAGTCCTCCTTGAAGCCGACGATGCGGTCGCCTTCGGCCACCAGCATCCGCACCGCCTCCAGCGCGCCGCCGAGGCCGAGCGGCGCCAGCGTGGCGCTCAGGATCACCGTCGGCAGTTCGCGGGAGACGGCCAGGAAGTAGTCGGCGCAGTCACGCACGCTCACCCCCCGGTACGGCGGAGAGGCCAGCACGCCGTCCGCGCCGACCTCGGCCGCGTAGCGGGCGAACGCCGCGGCCTGGTCCTGCCACCAGGGCGCCGCCGCGGCCAGGAACATCGCCCGGCCGCCGACGTGCTCGCGCGTGACCCTGGTGAGATCGGCGATTTCCTGCTCCGACAGCACCGCGTAGAGGCTGTCGCCCGGCGTGAACAGGACCGTACGCGCGCCGCCGGCGATGGCGGCGTCGACGAACCGGCGCAGGCCGTCGTAGTCGACGGCGCCGTCCGACCGGAACGGCGTATTGATCGAGGCGAGCGGTCCGGTGAAGTGATGCTCGAAACGTGCCCGGTCCATGGCGGACAGAGCATACTCCATGACCTGGCCGCACGTTGACGCGTGGCGCCAGAGCGCTATCGTTGCCGGTCATGGAGCACGGGTCATGCTGACGATAGACGGGAAGCGGGTCTGCGAGACCCTGGCCGAGGTCGTCGATCCGGGCCGCGCGGCGCTGGCCGTGATCGACATCGAGAACTCGTCGATGTGGGACGACGGCCCCGACCGCGCCATCCTGGAGCGGGTGAAGGGGCTCGTGCAGGCCGCGCGCGCTGCCGGCGTGCCGGTGTTCTTCTTCTTAACTTCAGGGGCCCCGGCCTGCGCAATTTCTCGGCCGCCTACCTGCGTGCGCTGATCAACCTGGGCCACCCGGCCGCCGAGTTGCAAACCCGGTTCGAGCCGGCCGCGGACCGCATGCGTGTGCATCCTCGCCTGGAACCTCGGCCGCAGGACGTCGTCATTCCCAAGGATCGCGGCAGCGCATTCAAGGGCACGGACTTCGACCTGCTGTTGCGCACACTGCAGCGCGAGACCGTAATCGTGACCGGCTGCTCGACCGACTGGTGCGTGGAGGCGACCGCCTGGGACGGCAACGGCCTCGACTACTACCTGGTGATGGTCGAAGACTGCCTGCGCTCCCCCCGCCCGGACGGCCACAGGGCCGCACTCCGGCAGTTCCGGGCGATCGGCCTGGACCTGACCACCTCCGCCGAGTTGATGCCTCTCTGGTAGCGGCCGATTTGACCGTGGCTGGGCGCTCTAGGCATTTTCGGTAGCAGTGTCTATCGAGGAGGATTACGCATGAATCGAGCACGCACGTTGCTCATCGCAGCGGCGCTCTGCGCCATCACGGCGGCGCCGCTGTTCCGCCACCGGTGAAGAGGAAACCTCGACGGCGTCCGCCGCCGCCGACAACCCCTGGACCGACGGCCAGGACCTGTCCGGGTCCACGGTCAATGTCTTCGGCGCCTTCGTCGACGTGGACGCCGAGCGCTTCGACGCCAGCATGGCGCCGTTCGAGGAACAGACCGGCATCGACATCGTCTACGAGGGATCCGGCGACTTCGAATCGCTGGTCGTGATCCGCGCCGAGGGCGGCGATCCGCCCGACATCGCGGCCTTCCCGCAGCCCGGCCTGATGGCCGACATGGTACGGCGCGGCTTCATCGTCGACCTTTCCCAGTCGTTCAGCATGGACTACCTGCAGCAGCAGTACTCCAACGCCTGGATCGACCTGTCACGCGTCGACGACACCATCGCCGGCGTCTGGTACCGCGCTTCGCTGAAGAGCCTGGTCTGGTACGCCAAGCCCGTGTTCGAGGCCGAAGGCTACGAGATCCCGGAGACTTGGGACGAGATGGTCGCGCTCTCCGAGCAGATGGTCGCAGACGGCCACGTTCCGTGGTCAATCGGCATCGAGAGCTCCGGAGCGACCGGTTGGGTCGCCACGGACTGGATCGAGGACATCCTGCTGCGCACGGCGACGCCCGAGCAGTACGACGCCTGGACCCGCGGCGAGCTGCCGTTCGACTCGCCCGAGGTACGGCGGGCGATCGAGGTCATGGGCGACATCTGGTTCCGGGACGACTTCGTCCTGGGCGGCCGCAGCGCGATCCTGACCGTGCCGTTCGGCGACGCGGCCACGCCGCTGGTGACGGACCCGCCGCGCGCCCTGATGCACCGGCAGGCCACCTTCATCGCCGGCTTTCTGCCGGAAAGCGCGCAGGAACAGGTCGGAGAGGTCATCGACGTCTTCTACCTGCCGCCGATCGACGACGAGGAAGGCCGCCCGGCGCTCGGCGCCGGCGACATCCTGAGCGCCTTCAACGACGACCCGGCGACCCTTGCGGTCATGCGCTGGCTGGCGTCGGGCGAGTCCACGCGCGTATGGGCCGGCTTCGGCGGTTTCGTGGCTCCGCACAAGGACGCCAAGATCGAGTGGCACGGCTCCTACGTCGATCAGAAGGCGGCGGAGATCATCCAGAACGCGGACACCTTCCGCTTCGACGGCTCGGACCTGATGCCGGGCGCAGTCGGCGCCGGCACCTTCTGGACCGGCATGGTCGACTACATCAGCGGCGAGGAGCTGGGCTCCGTGCTCGCGAAGATCGACGCATCGTTCCCGCGCTGACCTGAACCGCAGCATGCGCTTCGGCGCCGGCCGCAGGTCCGCCGCAGGATGCGGGCGCGGCTGGCGCTGTGCGCACTTCCGGCGATGAGCGAAGGCACACGCCCCGAACGGATCACGCTCCCCGCGCTGCTCCGCGCCGCGGGGCTGTTCACGGCCGTCGCGGCGCTCCTGTTCCTGGCGTTCCTGTTCATGCGGGACAGCCGGGCACCGAAGGCGCTGATCGCCGTGATCGCGCTGATTATCGGCATCGGCGGCGTCTGGGGGCTGTTCTACGCCGGCAACGGCGTGATCGAAGCCCTGCCGCGCCGACTGCGGGAAGCGGCCCGGCCCTGGCTGTTCGTCGGCCCCGCCATCCTGATCCTGTGCATCTACATCGTCTTCCCGGCGGTGCGCACGATCTGGATCAGCTTCTTCGACCGCACCTCGCAGGTGTTCGTCGGGCTCGCCAACTACGCCTACATCATCACGGATCCGGAGATGCTGCTGGTGCTCCGCAACACCCTGCTATGGGTGCTGCTGGTGCCGTTCTTCTCGGTCGTGCTGGGACTCCTGATCGCGGTACTGATCGACCGCCTGGGGCGGGTGGTCGAGCGCGTCATCAAGGCGCTGATCTTCCTGCCCATGGCGATCTCGTTCGTCGGCGCCAGCGTGATTTGGCGCTTCGTCTACTACTTTCAGCCGGCCGGCTACGACCAGGTCGGACTGCTCAACGCCATCTTCACCGCGCTCGGCGGCGAGCCGCAGGCATGGCTGACGCAGATCCCCTGGAACGCGATCGGCATCCCGTGGATCAACAACCTTTTCCTGATATTCATCATGATCTGGCTGCAGACCGGATTCGCGATGGTGATCCTGTCGGCCGCCGTCAAGGGCGTTCCCCAGGAGCTCCTGGAGGCCGCGCGCATCGACGGCGCGGGCGAGATCAGGGTCTTCTTCCGCATCACCATCCCGCGTATCAGGGCCACGGTGCTGACGGTGTCCACCACCATCCTGTTCCTGGTGCTGAAGGTCTTCGATGTCGTGTTCGTCATGACCAGCGGCAACTTCGACACCGACGTGGTGGCGTCGCGCATGTACGCCGAGGCGTTCCGCTTCTTCGACTTCGGCCGCGGCAGCGCGCTCGCAGTGCTGCTGTTCATCATCGTCGTCCCGTTCATGATGCGGACCGTCCGGCGCATGCGGAGGGAATCGGCATGAAAGCCGGCAAGCTGTTCATCTGGGTATTCGTGGGGGCGCTGGTGATCATCTGGACGGCCCCGACGCTGGGGTTGCTGGTGAGCTCGTTTCGCTCCGAGGACGCCATCCTGAACAGCGGCTGGTGGACGGCGTTCGCCAGGCCGTTCACATCCGGACAGTGGACCCTGGGCAACTACGAGCGCGTCATCCTGGCCGACAACATGGGCAACGCCTTCCTGAACAGCCTGCTGGTGACGATCCCGTCCACGGTGATCCCGATCACGATCGCGGCGTTCGCCGCCTACGCGATCGCATGGATAGACTTTCCGGGGCGCCACCTGATCTTCATCCTCATCGTCAGCCTGCTCATCGTGCCGCTGCAGATGGCGCTGATCCCGGTGCTGCGGCTCTACACCGGTCTGCGCCTGAACGGCACCTTTCTGGGCATCTGGCTCGCGCACACCGGCTTCGGCCTGCCGCTGGCCACCTACCTGCTGTACGGATACATCGCCACGTCTATCTCCGGCGAGATCATCGAGTCGGCGCACACCGACGGCGCGACGCCGTGGATCACCTTCACGCGGCTGGTGCTGCCGCTCGCCACCCCGGTGGTCGCGTCCTTCGCGATCTTCCAGTTCCTCTGGGTGTGGAACGACCTGCTCGTCGCGCTGGTGTTCCTGGGCACCAAGGCGGAATTCGCGCTGGTCACCACCCGGCTCGCCGAGCTGGTGGGTTCCCGCGGGCAGGACTGGCACGTGTTGACCTCCGGAGCGTTCGTGACCATCGTGATGCCGCTGGTGGTCTTCTTCTCGCTACAGCGTTACTTCGTGCGCGGCCTGATGGCCGGATCGGTCAAGGGATGAGTCCTCCGCGGCCGGGCGGGGCCGGCGTGCGCTCCGTGATCTGCGTGCACGGACAGTTCGAGCGCAGTTGGCCCTACACGGCCGATCACTGGCAGCGCCGCTGGGAGGAAAGCGGCGGGTGCGAGTTGATCCGGACCGACTCGGGGGACGCCCCGGCACGCCTGGTGCCGGATCCCGGTTCGGTGCAGCGGCTGGTGCTGCTGGGGTTCGAGCTCCACACGCGCGACCTGGACCCCTTCACCGCCCTGGAAGAGTGCTACGTCGGCCAGCAGCACCGCTCGCAGGAGGCGGTCGCGTCCGCCGGAGCGCGCGGCGTGTGCATCATCCCGCACCGCGCGGACGTGTACTGGGGCCAGACGGTGGCCGAGTACGCCCTGGCGATGACCATCTGTGGGCTGCGCCGGATTCCGCAGAACCACACCGCCATGCAGAGCAGCCTGGCGCCGTGGGACTACTCCCCGGAAGCGGGCGGCGGCCGGGTACGCGGGTCTCAGTTCGCCGACGACCCGCGGTTCTGCAACGGCACCGTGGCCGGCAAGCGGGTGCGCGTGGTCGGCGTCGGCAACATCGGCGCCCGCTACGCCTCCTGGTGCGCGGCGTTGGGCGCCGACGTGGCCGCCTGGGACCCGTTCGCTCCGGACGCCTCGTTCGTGGCGGCGCGCGCCGCGCGACGCTTCCATGTCGAGGAGCTGGTCGCCGACGCGCAGATCTTCGTGCCCATGGTGCCGCTCACCGATTCGACCCGCGGCCTGATCACCGCGGAGCTGATCGACGCCCTGCCCATGCACGGCCTGGTGGTGCAGGTCACCCGAGCGGCGGTGTGCGACACGCGCTCCCTGTACCGGCGCGTGTTGAACGACGAGCTGGCGCTGGCCGCCGACGTGTTCGACGCGGAGCCGGTGCCGCTCGACTCACCCCTGATCGGCCGCCACAACGTCGTGCACACCCCGCACGCCGCGGGCCGCACGCGCGACGCCAACCACGCCTATGCCGACGACGTGATCGCCCGCTTCAGGCCCCGCTGAGACCGGGACGGCGGCTCAGGAGCGCAGCTCGCTCCAGGGAGCCTGCTCGTGCACCTCCTCCAGCTCGTACCCCTCGTCGCCGATGCAGGGGGCGAGGATCGCCAGCAGCTTCGCAGGCGCCCCGGACACATTGAACGAGGCGTGCACCATCGCGGCGGGGATGAACGCCGAGTCGCCCGCCCGCAACGTCCGGCTGCGGCGGTCGACCCACTGCTCGACCTCGCCGTCGAGGACGTAGATCACCTCTTCCTGGTTGGGATGGCGGTGGAAGTCGTGTCCTCCGCCGGGCTCCAGCTTCACCTCGATGACCACCAGCTCCCTGGCCGCAGTGGTCTGCGGGCGGCTGTGCCAGCCCAGCTCGAACCCCTCCAACGCATCGCGCTCCACCTCGTCGCGCGCAAAGAACCGACCTTGGCTCATGCCTCACCGTAGTGCCCCATCAAATTGATGTCCACGTTCCGATCACTGCCCCACCGGGCAACCGCTAGTCGGCGGTGACCTGGCTACCCCACCAGTCGGCGTTCGGCTGCCAGTCCGGGTCGAGATAGGCCGCGTGCTGCGCCTCCAGCTCGGGCATCAGTTCATGCTCGAGCCGATGCACACGCGCCTGATCCTCGGCCGCATCGTACTGCGGGTCGGACGCCGGAAACTTCGCATCCACTTCGTCGAGCCAACGTTCCAGGCGCAGCCCCAACTCCTCGGCGGTGTCGCGCCGGTCGCTCAGGACGTCATGCCGCTCCCCGGGATCGGCACTCAGATCATACAGCTCGTTGTGATGGTCTTCGTGGTAGTGAATCAGCTTCCATGGCCCGCGTCACGATCGATGAGGGATCGCCGCCCTGGTTGCCGTAGTGGGGGTAGTGCCAGAACAGGTCGCGTTCCGAAATGGCCGGGGCCGGCCGGCCCCGCAGCAGCGGGACCAGGGTGCGCCCGTCGATCAACTGCTCGGCCGGTATGCCCAGACCTGCCAGCTCCAGGAGCGTGGGATAGAAATCGATGCCCGATACCGGCACCTCGCAGGTGGTCCCCGGCTCCACCACCCCGGGAAAGCGGACATGGAAGGGCTCGCGAATCCCGCCCTCCCACTGGCGCCCTTTGCCGCCGCGCAGGGGCAGCATCGACGCGGAGTAGGAGTCGCCGGAAGAGGCGCCGCCATTGTCGGACGTGAAACAGACGATCGTGTTCTCCGCGAGCCCGAACCGATCCAGTGCATCGAGCACCAGGCCGACTGCCTCGTCCATGGCGGCGATCATGCCCGCATAGACCGGGCAGTCGGCCACCTGCCGAACGGGCAGGCTCCGATCGAACCGGAACCGTCGCCCCGGTGCTCGGAGAGCACACGCCTTTGCACGAAACCGCGCCCAGCGCTCCCGGCTGGTCTGGATCGGTCCATGCACCGAGTAAAACGACAGATAGGCGAGAAACGGCTGGTCCCGATGATCGCTGATGAAGCGTGCGGTCTCTCTGCCGAGCCGGAGCGGCAGCGACTCGCCGTCGGGGCCCGACTCCAGCTTCGGGTTGTCCCACGGGGCGAAGTAACCGCCCTTGGGCGATCCGACCCTCCAACCTCCCTTGTTGATCTGAAAGCCGAAGTCCTCCGGATCGGCGCCGGTGTCGCCGAGGTGCCACTTGCCGGCAAAAAACGTGCGGTAGCCGGCTCTCCGGAACACCTCGACAAAGGTGATCTCGTCTGCTCTCAGGCTGCGTTCATACTCGGGAGGCAACAGCTTGCTGTGCCGCCCCTGCTCACGCCACGCTGCGCCGGCCGGGGCGCCGATCCAGTCGGTAACGCCGTGGCGCGGTGGGTACTTGCCCGTCAGGATGCTGGCACGCGAGGGGCTGCACACCTGACAGGCGGCGTAGCCCTGGGTGAAGCGCATCCCGCCACTGGCCAAGCGGTCGATGTGCGGACTCTCGTAGAAGCGGCTCCCTTCGATGCCGAGGTCGCACCACCCCAGGTCGTCGGCCAGAATGAAGACCACGTTGGGCCGGTTGGCGACGCTCTGCCATCTCGCCATGGCCCCGCGAGGCTGGCACGCGGCAGCGCGCCCTGTCACTCGCGCACGCGCGGCGGGTCGATCCGGTCACTGTGCGTGAGGGCGAGGGCGCGCCGCCGGCGCACGGAGGCGGCGTGGTCGACGGCGCCGGTCGCGGGATCGATCACCACGCCGTAGCGCTCCGCCGCGGCCTGCGCCGACACGTAGCCCTGCCGCACGTCCTCGGCCACCGCCGCCGGATCGCGCTGCCAGGGCGGGTGGTAGCCTGCGCCTCCCGGCAGGCGCAAGGTGAACCGTTCCCCAGGCTGCAACGTGTAGCGCTTCTTGGGGTGCAGCGCGCGGCCGTCACTGTGCACGACCTCTCCCGAGCTGCCGTCCTCGCCGCCGGCGAAGCCGCGCGCCGGGTTGCGCGTGCGGTCGTACATGGGCGAGTGGACGGCCGCGTGGCCGGTGACCACCTCCAGCTCCATCTCCTGGCCCAGCCCGCCGCGAAACCGGCCCGGGCCGCCGGAGTCCCGGATCAACGCCCGGCGGTGCAGCATCACCGGCGCCACCGCCTCGATCGCCTCGGCCGGCACGCCGGTGATGCCCGACGGAAACGCCGTGGCCGACAGGCCGTCGCGGTGCGCCCGCGCGCCCATGCCGCCGGCGGAGAAGAAGATGTAGGCGAACAGCTCGCCGTCCTGCCCGGTCCTGCCCTCCAGCATCGTGTTCCAGAGGCCGGCCGATCCCTCGGCCATCACCCGCTCCGGCACCGCCTGACCCAACGCGGTCAGGATCGGCTGCGACACGAAGTGCCCGATCAGGTGGCGGGCGGCCACCGCGGCCGGCCGGTGGCAGTTGAGGATCGATCCCGGCGGCGCGGTGATGGTCATCGGCCGGAAGGCGCCCTCGTTGTTGGGGATGGCCGGCGCCACCACGGTCATCACCGTGTAGGTGGAGTAGGCGTGCGTGTAGTTCATGACCACGTTGATGCCGCGCTCCACCTGCGGCGAGCTGCCGGCGTAGTCGATGGCGATCGTGTCGCCGGCCACCTGCACGCGGCACTCGATCCGCAGAGGATCGTCGAAGCCGTCGATAGCCACGGCGCTGCGGTAGGCGCCGTCGGGAATCTCCCGGATCGCGGCGCGCACCGCGTCCTCGGTCCGGTCGAGGATCGCCTCGCCTACTGCCTCCATGTCCGGGAGCTCGTACTCGTCGAGCATCTCCACGAGCTTGCGCGCCCCGACCAGGTTGCCGGTGTGCTGGGCGTACAGGTCGCCGATCACCATGTCCGGCATGCGTACGTTGGCGCGGACGATGTCGAGCAACTCGTGATTGGGCTCGCCGCCGCGGAACAGCTTCAGCAGCGGTACCGCCAGCCCCTCCTCGAACACCTCGGTGGCGTCCGCGCCCATGCTCAGACCGCCGATGTCGGTGGCGTGGCAGGTGTTGGCGAACCAGCCGACGCCGCGGCCGCGGTGGAACACCGGCGTGACCACCGTGAAGTCGAACAGGTGCCCGGAGGCGGCCCACGGATCGTTGGTGATCAGGGTGTCGCCGGGGCTCAGGGACGCAAGCGGATGGCGGGGCACGACGTAATCGCGCACGCAGTTGGCCATGGTGTTGATGTGGCCGGGAGTGCCGGTGACCGCCTGCGCCAGCATGCGCCCGCGGGCGTCGAACACGCCGGCGGACAGGTCGCCCGCCTCGCGCACCACGGTGGTGAAGGAGGCGTGGATCAGGGCCGCAGCCTGCTCGTCGACGATGGAGATCAGCCGGTTTCGCAGCACCTCCAGCGTGATGGGGTCGATCATGACGCGCCTCCCTCCGCTAGTGCGGAGCGCACCAGCAGGCATCCGCCTGCGCCGCCGGCGACGCTCCAGCCCGGCGGCACCACGGTGGTGGACTCCGCCTCCTCGATGATGGCCGGCCCCTCGGCGGCGAAATCCGGCGCCAGCAGGTGGCGCTGGTAGACCGGCGTGGACAGGAAGGCACCCGTGCCGTCGAACAGCGCATCGCGGCGCGGCGGCTCCACGCCGGGAGCTTCGTCCACGGCGCCACGCACCGCCATGTGCTCCGGCACCTGGCCGAGGTCGGGGCGCGGTCCCTCCACGGAGACCCGCCAGTTCACGGCCTCCAGCGGCACGCCGTCGCAGAGCTGGCCGTAGAAGGCCGTGTAGGCGCGCTCGAAGCTCCGCCGCACGTCCTCGAGCAGGGCGGCGTTCGGCGTGCCCGGCGGCACCTCCACCCGGATCTCGTAGCCCTGACCTGTGTAGCGCAGGTCGGCCGAGCGCCGCACGACGATCGCCTCGTCCGCCACGCCGGCCGCGCCCACCCGCTCCCGGCCTTCCCGCTCCAGCTCCTCCAGGATCGCCGCCAGGGTCGAGCATTCGATCCGGTCGAGCCGCGCCACGTAGCTGCGCGTGATGTCGAACGAGAGCGGCGCAAGCAGCAGGCCGAACGCCGAGCCGACCCCGGCCAGCGGCGGGATCACCACCGTGTCGAGCCCCAGGCGCCGCGCCACGCCGCAGGCATGCAGCGGGCCGGCGCCGCCGGTCGCCACCAGGGCGTAGCGCCGCGTGTCCAGGCCGCGCTCGGCGGCGTGCACGCGGGCGGCCGCGGCCATGTTCTCGTTGACCAGGTCGTGGATCCCCCACGCCACGCGCACCGCATCCATCTCCAGGCTCGCCGCCAGCTCCCCGAAGGCGGCGCGGGCGGCCTCCACGTCCAGCGTGATCGTGCCACCGGCGAAGGCGTGCGGATCGAGGTACCCCAGCAGCAAGTCGGCGTCGGTGACCGTGGCCTCGCGCCCGCCGCGCCCGTAGCAGGCGGGCCCCGGTTCCGAGCCGGCGCTCCGCGGGCCCACGGCCGGCAGTCCCAGGTCGCCCAGCCGGGCGATGCTGCCGCCGCCGGCGCCGATCTCGATCATCTGCATGGTGGGCATCAGCAGCGGCAGCCCGCTGCCGCGCTTGAAGCGGTGCACGCGCGCCACCTCCGACTCGGCCGTCACCGCGAACTCGCCGTGCTCGGTGAACACCGCCTTGGCCGTCGTGCCGCCCATGTCGAACGCCAGCACCTCGTCGTGGCCGGTCAGGCGGCCCCACCAGGCTCCCGCCAGCGCGCCGCCGGCCGGTCCCGACTCCACCAGGCGGATGGGCACGTCGGCAGCGGTCTCGACCGTGGCGGTGCCGCCGGTCGACAGCATGATGTGCACGGGTGCCGCCACGCCGGCGCGGCGCAGCCCGTCCTCCAGCCCGCGCAGGTAGCCGGCAGCGAGCGGCTGCACGTAGGCGTTGGCGACCGCGGTGGAGGCGCGTTGGTACTCGCGCAGGGCCGGCGCGACCTGGTGCGACAGGGTCACCGGCAGGAGCGGCAGCCGCTCCCGCAGAAACTCCGCGGTTGCGACCTCGTGCGCGGGGTTGGCGTACGCGTGCAGGTAGCACACCGCTACCGCCTCGATGCCCTCTTCCTGCAGGGCGTCACAGATCGGCTCCAGCGCCGCCGGGTCCAGTGCCCGCAACGGCGCTCCGGCTGCGTTCATCCGCTCCGGCACCTGGAAGCGCAGCCGGCGCTCCACCAGCGGCGCCGGCTTGACGAGCCCCAGGTCGTAGATGTCGTAGCGGCCCTCGGTGCCGATCTCCAGCGCGTCGCGGAATCCGGCGGTGGTGAGCAGCGCCGTTCGCGCGCCGCGCCGCTCGATCAGGGCGTTCGTCACCAGCGTCGTCCCATGAATGACGCCGCCAATGCCTGCCGGCGCCACCCCGCTCGTCTCCAGCAGTGCCGCGATCCCCTGCAGCACCCCGGCCGAGGGGTCGGGCACGGTAGTCAGCACCTTGCCGACGTGGCAGCACTGCCGCCCCCCGTCCAGGATCAGGAGATCGGTGAAGGTGCCGCCGATGTCCACGGCGACGCGATAAGGTCCTGGTGATTCAGTCATGTCTTCAGTTGCCGGCAGCGAACGGGCGGACGCTCCGCGACTACGGCGCCTCCAGGATATCCAGTCCCGCCAGCCCCGACTCCGCGCTGGCGTTGCCGGTGGCGCCCAACGCGGCAAGTCGGTCAAGGGCGTCCCAGAGTGTCACCCCCAGAAGATCGGCCGCTTGCCGCAGGCTGATCTCCCCTGCCCGGTACTCGCCGGCGACGTAAGCTTCAAACCCCATCCGCGCCAGCTTGCGCAACGACTGTGCCTGCTCGGCGTGTTCCCGCTCGGCGACGTATCGGATAGCGGTCTCGATGTCCTCGGAGATCCGTATGCTGCGAACACCCATCGCTCGAGTCCTCCCAGTAGATGACGAACGATCTGATACTCGTCGCTGCGCCGCAAGGGCGGTGGCACCCGCACCCGCGGCCGGATTCCGCCCGGAACTTGCCGCTGCGCGCGCATTGCGCGAAGCTCGGGTGAATCCGCACGAGGAGCGTTCCATGTCCGCAGACCGACCCGCGCCGCTGCGCGGCTACATCATGCCCCTGCTGACCCCGTTCAACGCCGACGGCAGCGTCGACGAGCAGGGCATGCGCACCAACATCGACTACCTGATCGGCGAAGGCATCCACGGCATCACCCTCACCGGCTCGTTCGGGGAGTTCCCGCTGCTCAGCGAGCCGGAGCGCATCCGCCTGTACGAGGTGGCAGTCGAGGAGGCGGCCGGCCGCTGCACGGTGATCGCCGGCACCGCGCACGCGCGCACCGACACCGTGATCGAGCTCGGCGACGCCGCCGCCCGTGCGGGAACGGACGGCGTGATGATGACGCCCCCCCACTACCTGCGCCCCTGCGACGACGACCTGCGGTGGCACTTCGGTCGCATCGCGGCCGAGAGCAAGCTGCCGATCACGATCTACAACAACCCGCCGCGCGTCGCGATCAACATGTCGGTGTCGCTCCTGGTGGAGCTCAGCCGGCTCGACAACGTGGTGACCATCAAGCAGTCCAGCCTCGACCTCACGGAGCTGATCGACCTGATCGACCGCACCGACGGCCGGGACGGCTTCTTCGTGACCAACGGTCAGGAGCCGCGGGCGCTGCCGGCGCTGGTGATGGGAGCCGACGCCAACTACGGCATCTCGCCGCTAATGCTGGGCCGCGAGTGCATCAGCCTGTACGACTGCTTCCGTGCCGGCGACCTGGCGCAGGCGCGCGCGATTCAGCGAAAGGTGAACAGCATCCGGCGCGCGTTCGCGGCCGCGGCCGCCACGCCGGCCGCCGCGCTGCGCTACCTGGCCAACAAGCGAGGTCTGGCCGGCGGGTGCACGCGCGCGCCGATCGCGGCGCTGTCCGACGCCGACATGCGGCTGCTGGATCAGGCCGCGGCAGACGCCGGCATGACCAGCGTCTGACCCCCGGCGGAGGAGCCGAGGATGGAGTTCCGCACGCTCGGCCGCACCGGCCTTTCGGTTTCGCTGGTCTCCTTCGGCACCGGCGGCCCCAGCGGGTTCGGCGCCCCGGAGGCGGCCGAGCGCCCGCAGCGCGCCGCCCTGGTGCACCGCTGCCTGGACCACGGCATCAACCTCTTCGACACCTCCGAGAACTACGGGGAGAGCGAGGCCCTCCTCGGCGAGGCCCTGGCCGGCGTGCCGCGCGACCGTTACCTGCTGCTGACCAAGTGGGCGCCTTCGCCGCGCTGGTCCCCGGCCGGGATGGGCGGCGCCGACGCGCCGATCCAGACCGACCCGGAGTCGCTCACCCGCGGGGTCGAGGCGAGCCTGCGGCGCCTGCGCACCGACGTCATCGACGTCATGGAGCTGCACGGCGTGCGTCCCGAGCAGTACGAGGAGGTGGCCGAGCGGTTCATCCCGGTGCTGGACCGCCTGCGCGCCGAAGGCAAGATCCGCTACCGGGGCATCAGCGAGCGTTACATCGTCGACCCGGCGCACGAGGCGGTGTCGCTGGCGCTTGAACGCCATCCCGAATCCTGGGACGTCATCTCGCTCAAGTACGGGATTCTCAACCAGTTCGCGGCCAAGCGGGCGCTGCCGTTGGCGCGGCAGCACGGCGCCGGCGTCGTCTGCATGAGCGCGGTGCGCTCGAAGCTCTCCCAGCCGGCCCAGCTCCGCGCGCTGATCGCCGAGCTCAAGCGGGACGAAGCGATCCCCGACGACGCCCTGGACGACGACGATCCGCTGGGCTGGCTGGTCGGAGGCAGCGTCGACTCGGTCATCACCGCCGGCTACCGCTTCGCGGCCCGCCATCCGGACATCCACACGGTGCTGACCGGCACCACCAACCTCCAGCACCTCGACGCCAACGTCGCCTGCATGGAGAGCCTGGAGCTCCCCGAGGAGCACGCCGAGCGCCTGCGCTCGGTGTTCGGCGAGCTGGCCGTCTGGGCCTGAGATCGGAATAGAAGGGAGGAAACCATGGATACAACGACCGCGGGTCGCCCGACGTTTCGCAAACCGCCTCCGGAAGGCGTGGTGGAAATCGTGGGGATCGGCCGAGAGTGGAGCATCGCGCAGCTCGCCGACGGCGCGCTGCTGGCGGTGCGCAAGCGCCACTATCGCCTGTCCCGTGACGGCGGCGAGTCGTGGGAAGAGGAACGGGAGTTTCCGGAGCCGGTCTGCGCGTGGGGGGTGCTGCGGCTGCAGTCCGGCGCGCTGGCCGCGTTTTCGCGGGAAACGCTGTGGCTCTCCGGCGACGACGGAAGGAGCTGGGGCGAGGGAAGGCCGATCGAACTGTTCGGCAGTCCCTACTACGACACCCTGATCCAGTTGTCGAGCGGCCGCCTCCTCTACCCCAACCGGACGTGCTTCGCCAACCAGAACCACTCCGACCTGCCGCTGGACCAAATCCGCAGCTACGGAATCTGGAAGGGAATCCGGCGCCTGGTGGACGGGCACTACCACTGGCCGGAGATCGACATCGGCTCCGTGAGCTACTCCGACGACGAGGGCGCGACCTGGCAGGTGTGCGACGGCGAGCTGATGGGCTGGTTCGACCGCGACGGGGTCGCCAACGGCTACGGCGGCGTCACCGCCTGCGACGAGCCGAGCGTGGTCGAGACCTCCGACGGTCGCGTGCTGTTCCTGGCCCGCTCCACGGTGGGCCGGCTGGTGGGCAGCTACAGCCGTGACGGCGGCGCAACGTGGTCGGCGGTGCGCCCCACCGCGCTGGCCGCCTCCTACTCGCCGCCAGCGGTGACCTCGATCCCGTCCACCGGCGACCTGCTCTGCGTCTGGAACCAGACGTCGCGGGAGGAGATCCGCCGCGGCTACCGGCGGGGCCGGCTGTCGGCCGCCATCTCGCGCGATTCCGGCGCCACCTGGGAGCAGTTCCGCACCATTGAGGTGAGCGCGGGCCTGGATGACGTCGAGCGAATCCCGGAGGAGTATCCGCTCATCCCCGTGATCGGAGTTCCCGACCTGGGCCAGCTTCCCGACGACTTCGCCGTGTTCCGCTACCCCAACGTGCGCGTGATCGGCGACCGGGTCTTCATCCTCTACGCGCGCGAGTGGTTCGAGCTCGCGGGAGGCACGAAATCCGGCTTCGAGGACGAGGGCAGCTCCGATGTCGTGCTGGGCCACGAAAACGTGCTGCGCATCTACCCCCTCGCCTACTTCTACCCGTAGACCGGCCGTCGTTTGCGGCCGTTCAGCAGGGTGCCGACCGGCGTGAAGCGGACGAACGCCTGGTAGCTGAGCAGCAGGACGGCGGTCACACCGGCAGTGATCAGCAGGAACTTCATCCCGGACGGCACGGCCCAGTCACGGACGACGATCTGCGCCCCGATCACCAGCGGCAGGTGTACGAGGTAGATCCAGTACGAGGCGTCAGCCAGGTAGCGCACGCTCGGCCGTTCGCGGGTCAGGAGGACGCGGAACAGCCCGATCAGGCCCAGGCACATGCCCCAGGCGTAGAGCACCTGCAGGACCTGCGATGCCGCCCACGAGCGGATCTCCGGCAGATAGGTGACGGCGAGTCCTGCCGGGAGCACCGCCAGCACGGTGACCGGAAGCACGACCGACCAGCGCCTGCCGAGCGTGTCGGCCAGGAGCACGCCGTTGCGGCCGCGGCGGCCGTACGCCAGCGCCCCGAACCCGAAGAACGCCGCGTAGTAGGCCGGCAGGTGGAGCGGGGGCAGCAGCCCGGTGTCGGTGTCCGGGCCGTACAACGGGTAGGCGCCGCCGTCGGCCATGCATAGCTGCGGAAGCAGCGTCAGCGGGATCAGCAGCCACATCACCCATCGCGGCCATGCCGGCTGCGCGGCGCGGTCGCTACGCGGAGCTTCGGAGCGAACCCGATCGGCGACGAACGCCACCACCAGGAAGCCGGCCAGCAGCCACAGCAACGTCCACAGGAACCACATGTGATGGAGCCCGCCCAGCCACGGCAGCAGCTCGTAGGCGGAAGAGCCGTTCGCGTTTGATTCGAGGGCACGGGCGACGATCCAGTCCATCGCCGGCCCGACCGTCGCCATGGCGAGTACCAGCGGCAGGGCCACCCGGCGCAGGCGATGGCGGATCAGGGACGGCAGGCCGCGCCGGCGCCACAGCATGGCGGTGAAGAACCCGCTCAACAGGAAGAACGCCGGCATGCGGAAGCCGTGCACGGCGAGGGAAAGCTCGTCCCAGGGGCCGTGGTAACCGGCCGTTCGGTCCTGCACCGGCCACACTCCGGGAGAGAATGTCAGCAATGCGTGCAGCGCGACGCCAAGCAGCATGGCGAAGGCGCGCAGGGCGTCCAGCTCGTGGCGGCGCGGCTCCTCGTCCGGCCGCACGCTATGGGTGCGAGGGGGTGCCGTCCGCCTCGTACGCCTGCAGGACCGGCCGGTGGCGGTACGGGTGAGCGGCGATTACCTCCTCGTCAAGATCGACCCCAAGCCCGGGGCCCGCAGGCAGCGCGTAGCCCGAATCACCGATCCCCATCGGCTCAGCCTGCACGGCCTCGTACAGCGGGTTGGCGTGCGCGTGCTCGAGGATCAGGAAGTTGGGGATGGTCGCGCAGACGTGCAGGCTGGCGGCCGTGGACACCGGCCCCTTGGGATTGTGCGGCGCGACGGTGATCCCATAGATCTCTGCCAGCGCGGCGATGCGGCGCAGCTCGGAGATGCCGCCGCAGTGGCAGATGTCGGGCTGGATCACGTCCACGAGCTGGCGGATCACCAGGTCGCGAAACGCCCAGCGGCTGTGCAGGCGCTCGCCGGCGGCCAGCGGCGTGGACAGGCCGGCGGCGCGCAGCAGCGCCAGCTCGTCCGGGTTGTCGGGCGGAACCGGCTCCTCGAAGAACAGCAGCCCCAGGTCGTCGACCGCCCGGATCTGCCGGATCGCGTCCGGTGGCCGCGAGTGGCCGTGGTTGTCCACCATCAACTCGGCGTCCGGCGGCAGCGCCTCCCGGATCGCGAGCAGCTCCCGGCGCAGGGTTTCCGGTGCACGCCGGTCGTTCACGGCGTGGTCCGGGCCGTGCCAGCCGCCGCCGGCCTTGACGCCGGCGAAGCCCTCGGCAATCCGTTCCCGCGCCTGCTCCGGGTCGCCCGCGCCGGCGTAGACGCGGATCGACTCGCGCACCGCACCGCCGAGGAGCTGGTACACCGGCGCGTCCAGCATCTTGCCCTTGATGTCCCAGAGCGCTTGGTCGATGGCGCTCAGCGCGGAACTGATGATCACGCCGCCGCGGTAGCGGTTGTGCAGGTACATGATCTGCCACAGCCGCTCGATCGCGGCCGGATCCTGCCCCATGATCTGCCGGCCGAGCAGCTCGATCGACGCCGCGATCGCCGGGGTCTGGTTGACCAGGGACGCCTCGCCCCAGCCGTGCACGCCGGCGTCGGTCTCCACCTTGACGAACAGCCAGTTGCGTCCCGCCCCGCGGCCCCACAGGGTGGAGGAGAACTGGAATCCGCCCGCATCGCCGCCCCACATGATGTGCGGCGTCACGGCCGTGATCTTCACAGCGTGTCCCCGAGCCCCGGGCCGATCGCGAACAGCCGATTGGTCGCCGACAGCGAGACCAGCTTCGAATAGTGATAGACCTCGGCCGCGGCTTCCCCCTCGCCGACCGTGGTCGGCGCCTCGATCACGAAGTCGGCGAAGTGCGGGGCGTTGAAGGCGACGAAAGCGAGCGACAGCAGATCGGCCAGCCGCTCGTGCCTCCGGCTCAGGTCGGGCCACGCGACCGGCCCGGTGTCGACCTGGTAGATCCGGTCGGGCTCGTGAATGTTCATGGTCTTCACCGGATACTCGATGGTCGCGCTGAGGCCGGTTTCCTCGTTGCGGATCTCGGTCACCGCCACCAGCGGCTTGGCTTGGTGGGTAGCCGCGGCGATCTCCTCGAAGGTGGACACCTCCTGCACGTCGGCCGCGCGGACCAGGCGGTACACCTGACCGCCCCACCACTCATGCGCGGGGCGCGTCTCGCGGTACCCGTCGTGCCGGGCGGACTTGCGCCGGAAGACGATGCCGTGGTCCTGACCGAAGATCGGCATGAAGTCGTAGTTGTCTTCCACGAACAGTCCGCGCTCCGCGAAGGTGTGCTCGCTCTTGCAGGAGGCGCACTGGTAGAAGTGATCGCTCCTGCCGGTCACGCTGTCGAAGATGCGGGTCCGCGACTCGACCCAGAATCGCACGCGGTTCTCCTCGGCCCGTCCGGAGATGAAGGAGAGCCCGTAATCCAGGATGTCGCCCATCACTCGACTCCCGCGGGCGCCAGTCGCTCGACGTCGATGCGGTCTGCCTGCTTCATGGCCTGAGCTATCTCGTAAGCGGCCTGCAGTCGGTACCACGTGGCTGCTCCGCCTCCGAATGCCTTGTCGAGGCGGATCGCCATTTCCGGCGAGACTCCCGAGTGGCAATTCACGACATCGGACAACTGCTTGCGGCTGACTCCCAGCTTCTGCGCGGCTTCCGTCACGCTGAGCCCGAGCGGCTCCAGACAATCGTGACGCACGGACAAGCCCGGGTGGGGCGGACTCTTCATCGGCATCGCACAACCCTCCGTTGATTTGGCAGATTCATCAACCATCCAGTCCATCGACGCTAGTGGTAGTCGACCAAGTTCACCTCGCAGGCATGCGCGCCGTCGAATCGGAACACGATACGCCAATTTCGGGAGACACTGACCGACCAGTAACCGGCAAGATCCCCCTTCATCGAGTGAAGCCGGAATCCCGGCAGATCCATGTCGGCAGGTCCAGATGCCTCGTCGAGACGTGCCAGAATCCGTTCGATCTTGGCAACGTATGCTGGCGGCAGGCGCCGCCGGTCCTCCTTCTCATAGAGAAGCTGGAGGCCCTTGTGGCGGAAGCCGACTATCACTCCGCCCAGTGTAACCTGTCACCACTCGGGTGACAATACGCCTCACTCCTTGCATTCGCCGGCGGCGCCGCGGATGATGCCGGCTAATGAGCGACAGCGATCGGCCCGGCGTGCGGCGGGCACTGCGGCTGGAGCCGGGGCCAGGGAACACGCGCAACAGCGAGGGGGCATTCGTCGAGCTCAACGACGGCCGGCTCATGCTGATCTACTCGCGGTTCTCCGCGGGCCGCGGCGGCGACCACGATCCCGCGGAGCTGGCCGCGCGCTTCTCGGCAGACGGCGGGCTCACCTGGTCCGACCACGACGAGATCGTCCTCGGCAACCAAGCCGGCCTGAACGTGATGTCGGTGAGCCTGCTGCGGCTGGACGACGGCGACCTGCTGCTGTTCTACCTGCTGAAGAACGCGCTCTCCGACTGCAAGCCGGTGGTGCGGCGTTCGAGCGACGACGGCGCGACCTGGAGCGACCCCGTCGACATGGTCACCGACGACGACGGCTACCTGATCCTCATCGCCGATCGCGTCGTGGTCTCCGCGAGCGGACGGCTGATCGCCCCGATCGCCGACCACGGCCCCGCGTGGACGAACGACCCCGTGGCCACCGGCGAGGCGGTCTGCTACCTGTCCGACGACCAGGGCCGGAGCTGGCGCCGCGGGCGCGGCGGCGCGGCCGTCGCCGACGACCCTACCGGCACCGGGCTGCAGGAGCCGGGCGTCGTACAACTCCGGGACGGACGGCTGCTCATGTTCAGCCGTACCGTGCTGAGCAGCCAGTACCTGTGCCACTCCGACGACGACGGCGAGACCTGGACGCAGCCCGTGCCGAGCGACATCCGCTCGCCCCGCTCGCCGGCGTCGATCAAGCGCATCCCGTCGACGGGCGACCTGCTGCTGGTGTGGAACGACAGCTTTGATCCCGGTCACCGCGGCCATGGAGCCCGCACGCCGCTGACCACGGCGGTCTCCCCGGACGACGGCCACACCTGGCGGCACCGGCGGGTGCTGGAGGACGATCCGAACGGGCACTACTGCTACACGGCCATGCACTTCGTGGCAGGCGATCCCGAACGGGTCCTGCTGGCCTACTGCGCCGGCGACTCCCGCCGCAACGGGCTGGCCACGCTGCAGGTCACCAGCGTCGACGTGCCCTGGCTCTACGCGACAGGAGGAGCGCGATGATCTACGACATGAGAATCTACGACGTGCAGCCCGGCGCCGTGCCGACCTACATGGCAGCGGTCCGGGAGGTCGCCCTGAAGATCCGGGAGGACCACGGGGTGAAGCTCGCCGGCTGGTACTACACCGACATCGGCCCGCTCAACCGCATCGTCCACATCTGGGCCTACCAGGACTACGCCCACTTCCAGGAAGCGCGCGAGAAGGTGCGCACCGATCCACGTTGGATCAACGAGTACCTCCCCCGCGTGAAGGGCCTGGTGGTCAGGCAGCAGGACATGATGATGCAGGGCGCCGACTTCTTCCCCGGCCCGCCGTAGCGGCGCCGGCCCGGTTCCGGTAGGCAGGATCGGCCGAACCCATCATCCTCAGGGCCATGAAACGCGCGATGCAGAACTGCGTGGCGGAGTGGTCCTTCGGGTCCGCACGCGAGTACGCCGATCCGTTCAACGAGGTCGAGCTGTCCGCCGTCGTCACCGATCCCGACGGGAAGGAAACGACCGTCCCCGCGTTCTGGGCCGGCGGCAGCTTCTGGGGTGTCCGCTACTCCTCGTCAAAGATCGGCCGCCACGTCCTGGAGACCACCTGCTCCGATGAGACCAACGCCGACCTGCACGGGCGCAGGGAAATCCTGGAGATAACGCCGTATCGGGGGGACAACCCCCTGTTCCGGCACGGTCCGCTGACGGTGAGCCCGGATCGCACGCACCTCCGGCATCGCGACGGGACCCCGTTCTTCTGGCTGGCCGACACCTGGTGGATGGGCCTCACCAAGCGGCTCACCTGGCCGGACGGATTCGACACGTTGACCGATGACCGGGTCGCCAAGGGATTCTCCGCGGTTCTGATCGTCGCCGGCCTCTATCCCGACATGTTCCCGTTCGACCCGCGCGGCGCCAACGAGGCCGGCTTCCCGTGGGAAGAGGACTACTCGCGCCTGAATCCGGCCTATTTCGACCTGGCGGATCGCCGCATCGGCCGGCTTGTCGCCCGTGGACTGCTGCCGTGCATCGTCGGCGCCTGGGGCTACTTCATCGAGTACGCCGGCGAGCAGGTGATGAAGCGCCACTTGCGGAATCTCGTCGCTCGTTACGGAGCCTGGCCGGTGGTGTGGTGCGTGGCCGGAGAGGCGATCAGCCCAAAGAACCCGGACGTGCGGTATCGCATCTATGGCGGAGACGACGAGCGGTTCGCCGCGAAGGCTCGCGCGGGCTGGTCGAACGTCGCGCGCTATCTGCAATCGATCGATCCCTATGATCACCCGGTGACGATCCACGCGGGATTCGTCGAGGAGCTGGTCGACGACCCGTCGATCGTAGACTTCGAGCTCCTGTCCGGCTCGCACAGCCCCGTGCAGAGCGAGAGCGTACCGGCGACCGTGAGCGCGTTGGCGAAGGCCGCCGCCAGGACGCCGCGCATGCCGGCCCTCATCGGCGAGACCAACTACGAGGGGATCCTGGGCGGCAACTGGGAGTACCAGCAGCGCCTGATGTTCTGGACGAGCGTGCTGAGCGGCGCGGCCGGCCACAACTACGGCGCGAGCGGGGTCTGGGAGGTCAGCACCAGGGCGCAGCCGTACGGTCACTCGCCGCAGTTGATGGACGAGCGGTGGGCGGACATCCCGTGGGAGCAGGCCTACCGGTCGCCCGGTCAGGCGTACAGCGCGCATCCATGGGAGGACTCCTACCGGTTCGCGGGCTCCGCACAGGTCGGCATCGGCAAGGCCCTGCTGGAGCGCTACGAGTGGTGGCGCTTCGAGCCGCACCCGGAATGGGTCGAGCCCCACCGGAGCCAGGACGACTACTTCAACCCGTACGTTGCGGGGATCCCGGGCGAAGTGCGAATCATCTACGCGCCGAAGGGGATCTCGTCACAGCGAGCGGACCAACTGACCGTGAAGGGACTCGAGCGCGACATCGCGTACGAGGGGTTCTTCTTCGACCCGAGGACCGGAGCGGAGCACAACATCGGCGAGATCCGACCCGACGGCGACGGCGACTGGCGGATCGGCGCCACGATCCGGGGGACACCGCCGATACGCCAGGACTGGATCGTGGTGATCCAATCTGCGGCGGCCCGCCGAAGCTGAACGGTCCGATAGAAGGGTCGGCCACAAGAGGACGCTGGCCAAATCCGGCACGTCGTAAGCGGCCTGCAGACAGCACCAATCCGAGAAACGCGCCGTTGCTACGATCGCCGGTGAGTGTCGCTCACTGGCGATCTGGTAGCCTTGTCTCGCTTTCCGTACTCTATCGTGCGATCGCTATCCATTGCATTCTTGCACTCGTTAGACTAGCATTTCCGGGCCCAAACAGCTTGTAAATGAATCCGGTAGTATCGACGGAGTATACCGTCAGTGCGAATTCCGGCAAGCGACCATCGCGCAGATCCTCAGATGGCTCTCCCGGATCATCACGATCCTCTCGAAGTCCAACGAGTTGAAGAAAGACAAGTGGCGTCTCTGAGAATGCATCAGGCGGAAAAGCTACTTCATCGAAGTATATGGTTGTCCGACTCAAAGCGCCAATGAAGCGTATAGTAGGTTTCACATCGGCCACAATGTCAACTTCGCCCACTAGTGTTTTTGGTCGTACCCTTGCTCGCATATCAATAGGCTGATCGTGTTCGTCATAAGCTCGCCAAGGCAACACCAACTCACCATTTGTACCATCCGTGCGTGTGATGCGTATAGCTGCTGGCTTCCCCTGTTCAGTACGCTCGCACCACAAAACAGCGGTCGTCCCAGACTGCAATTTGACCCCGTCGGACCCGCTCCTTACGTCGTCTGAAACCTTCCACATGCATTTGCCATCCGCTGGTGATAGCACGCTGATAGCAGCATATTGATCATCCCTTACTCCGGAAACGTATGACACTGAAAGGGAGATCCTCTTCGGGAGTATAGCAGCATTTTGAACGTTAAACCGGACGCCGTCACGAGACATATCGAGACATTTTTCGTATGCATCATATGCTCCTGGCGCAATGCTCTCGACATATACCTTGTAAGTGAAGCTGTCCACTACAGCTGCATCTGTAGATGAACAGTAGGACTGGGCCAATTGTACAAGCGATGTCGTTCCTGCATCTATCTGAACACCAACGAACTGATATTTAGCAGCGATACCTGCCCTCTCTGCCTCTGTTTTGGCACGGCTATATTCCGCACAGAACTGGGCAGCACGGCGTCCAAGTGCAGCTCTGTCAAGCGCTTGCACATTGACGGTCCTTGACATAGCGATAATATCCTCACAATCGCTCAAAGCGATCTGAGCAATACACAGCGACAACGCTGCTGCAACGATGCGTCTCTTCACTCTCTCGCCTCTGCCCCCACGGTTGGCATAGGTTGATCCGGGTGGCTGTTTTCTTCTGATGACTTAGTGTCCGAGCCAACACCCCCTATTAAACGGGCTCGACTTCTCCGTGGTCGGTAAGTCCGACGACACATGTACGCGGACCGAATCGGGACCAAGCTCTTGAAGCCGGAAACCCGCAATTGAGTCAGCATTCGTGCCTCGCCCGTTGACCTCCATCTTGTCCATCCACTTGCCGTCGAACAGTGCTCGGTATTCGTTCGGAAATGAACCTCACGCTTTTGGCATTATACACGTCTTCTTCGTTTGCGTCATCCTCGTACCGCTGACGACCGCGCTCAGGACGTGCGCTTGAACCCGGCGGCGCCATCGCGGATCGGATGGTACCGGCCTGATGAGCGACAGTGATCGGTCCGGGATGCGGCGGCCGCTCCGGCTGGAGCCGGGGCTGGGCGATCCGCCCAACAGCGAGAGACTCTAGTCGTGAAGCGAACGCACGCTGGCACCCGCGTCGGTGGCTCGGCCCGAACCTGCGCCAGAACTCCTGGACCTCGACAGCGCCGAACTGGTCCCGAAACACAACTGGAGCTCATAGCTCTCCGAAGATTGAGGCGATCGCCTTCGGACGGATAGTAGAGGCTATCAGCGCGTGCACATAGATAGATCGCGGATAGGATTGAGTGGCGTGGACCTGCGGACTTGTGCTGACCAAGCGTTCTTCCGGTCCGCAGCGGTTCGCGGTGCTCCATACTATCTCTACCTCAGCCAGCGCGTCCTGCGCGTATCGTACCTACCTCGCCTTTCCACTATGCCGAGAGGATTCTACGCGGTTATTCCTCCCCAACGAGTGTCATGTCGTGCCACGCCAAAGCGAATTCGGCGACTCAGCATTCCATGCGTGGGTCGGCCGAGATGAACATCCACTCGCGCGACGTGTCGAGTACCAAGACGTCTCCAGGGATCGGATCCAAAGGCACGTCCAGAACATTGAAGAACCCGACTTCATTCTTACCAGTCGAGTCATAGAAAGTTAGAGCTCCGTATTCGTACCTCCACTGCCCTTCGCCAATCAGTGAGCAATTGTCTCTTATCAGAATCATGGAGCCTTCTTCGTAGAAGCGCATATACCCGTCTCCTTGGCCGGCTGACCAGACGCCGACAAGCGATGCCTCCCAGTGCTCCGGGGTGATCGAGGACGTTCTCGTCTCCTCTGGGTCGCCATCGTCAGCCGCCACGACGGCACTATCTCCATCCTGCTGCTGCTCATCAGCTTGACGAGGAGACCCGACAAAAATACAATCCTTTACCCAGTTTATCCCAAGGAACCGCCCGTCGCCTATCCCGGAGACCATGACTTGGTCTCCTTCGGAGAGTCGGAGAGCGCCGGACGCCTCTCCTTCCTTCATGAGGCACGAAACACCTCCATGGAAAGTGATCGTGTCTCCCGAGGATGAACTGCGCTTGAACGATCCCGAGACAACAAGATCGAATCCTTTGTATTTCTTGTTCGCCTCGTACCTGCTATCAGCCCGGCATATTCGCGCAGGAGTGGAGAAAAAGTAGGCGCGTCCGCCGATTTGCAGTAGAGTCAAGGTGTTACAAACAACACCACCACAAAGGACGGGACACGCCGTGGGTGAGACTCTACCGATCTTTTCGACGACCTTCAACGGCTCGGTGCAGGTCGAAGCGCGGGCGGACCATCTCAGCGCCGACAGCGGCGCGCTGCTGCTGCGTGAGATCATGGAGCGCACCGGCATCGTCGACTGGATGGACGAGCGGCTGCTGGATCCGCGCAATCCGCTGCTGATCACCTATCCGCTGGCCGACCTGCTGCGGACCAGCCTGTTGCTGCTCGGCCAGGGCTGGCGCGACCAGGACGACGCGGACCGGCTGCGGCACGACCCGAGCTTGCGGGTGGCCAACGACACGCGCCGCGGCGTCGCCGCGCTGGAAGCCGACAGCGTGCTGCCCTCGCAGCCGACGCTGTCGCGGTTGGTGGGCC
The DNA here is from genome assembly GCA_965208175.1 of Spirochaetia bacterium. GTDB lineage: Bacteria > Spirochaetota > Spirochaetia > SZUA-6 > Bin103 > CATQHW01. The sequence goes on from CBDBOG010000004.1 coordinate 3,237,142, forward strand.
TGTTGAGCGCGCCGACCAACCAGGAGGTCGTACGCGAGGGGATCATCGAGCTGGCGGTGCGCCGGCTGTGGAAGGACAACGGGGACCGGCGGCGCAAGCGGTTGATGATCGACGTGGACGGCCTGCCGTTCGAAGTGCACGGGCAGCAGGCCGGCAGCCAGTACAACGGCTACTACGGGCAGCGGATGTTTCATGCGCTCATCGCCAGTTGCGCCGAGAGCGGCGACCTGCTGGACGGCACGCTGCGGCCGGGCGCGGTGGGGTCGGCCGACGGGGCGCTTGAGTTCATCCGGCCGGTGGTCGAGCGCGTGCGGCGAGTGTGTGAGTCGGTGCTGGTGCGCATGGACGCCGGCTTTCCCGACGGCGAGACACTCAAGGGCCTTGAGTCGGCGCGCATCGACTACGTGGCGCGTATCCGCAACAACGCGGTGCTGGACCGCATGGCCGAGCCGTACCTGCGCCGGCCGCCTGGGCGTCCGCCGCGCGAGGGGCGGGTGTGGTGCCACGAGATGCGCTACCAGGCCGATTCCTGGGCGCACCCGCGGCGGGTGGTGCTGGTGGTGTTGGAGCGGCCCGGAGAGTTGTTCCTCGACTACTTCTGGCTGATCACCAACCTCAAGCGCCACCGCTACAGCGGCGCACGACTGCTGGGGCTGTACCGCATGCGGGGCAAGGCCGAAGGGCACATGGGAGAGTTCATGGACGTGCTGGCGCCGGCGCTGTCGTCGTCGGCGCGTGCGAAGAGCCACTACCGGGGCCGCCTCCTGGAGGCGGTCACCGAGCCGCAAGAAGCAGGCGTGCGGGCGCAGAACGAGACGCTGTTGCTGCTGAACCTGCTGGCCTACGAGGTGCTGCACGCCGGGCGGTGCGTGATGCAGCGGGCCACCGGCGTCGGCTGGAGTCTGCGCCGGTTGCGTGAGCGGGTGCTGCGGGTGGCCAGCCGCGTGGTCCGCCACGGGCGCAGGCTGACGTTCGTCATCGCCCAGGACGCCGCCCCCGATTGGCAGCGTCTGTGGGGCAAGCTTGCGGCGCTCGACTGGGCGCCAAGCTGAGGCTCAGGGGCCACTCCGATCGGTTCGCGGGCGTTCTGCTACGGGCCGTACCATGTCCGGCCCATTCGCTCGGCAGCCCGCGAATCGCCACGCGCGGCCGAATCAGGGCCCGCAGATCGCTGACCCAGCGTCTCGTCCGATCACGAGCGTCAACCGAGGTCCGCGCTCTCACCGATCCGCCCCGCGAACCCGTCTCGAATCCTCAATTCAGCCAACTTTCGGGCTGGAGCGCGAATAACCCGGGATCAGCATAGGCGGCCGAGATCTCTTCAACCGAGATTATGATCGGTTCGCCCCAAGCAGCCACCGCTAGTATCGCCATGATCACTATGCCCGTCAGTGCCTTTCTATTCATGAGATGTCCGTGTCCTGCAATCACGCGCACTCTCCTCGTTTCTGAATGATAGATCCAATCGATGACTGATTGTAGAGCGTGAGCGAGCGGTTGCGTCAACTCGCGCCCGCCGCCTGAATGGCGGCCTTCATGTAGCCCAGCGCGAACGCCTTGGCCGGCCACTGGTCGGGGCCGCCGGCCATCTCCGGCACGTGGTCCTCGACCATGGGGCCTTCGAAGCCGGCGTCTCGGCAGGCTCGCATGGCCTTCACCATGTCCACGTACCCCTCGTCGATGAACGTCTCGGCGAACGCCGGCACCGTGCCGGTCACGTTCCTGAAGTGTACGTGGTGGATCTTGCCGCGCGTGCCGAAGTATTCGATCGCCTCGAGCACGTCCCCCGGCATCGCCCCGATCGTTCCCACGCAGAAGGTGAGGCCGTTCGCGTCGCTGGGCACGATGTCGACCACGCGCTTCAGCGCGGCGTGATCGCGGAGCACCCGCGCCACGCCGGCGATCGGCGACACCGGCGGGTCGTCCGGATGGAGGGCCAGCCTGACGCCGGCGTCCTCGGCGACCGGGACGACCCGCTCCAGGAACCAGGTCAGGTTGTCCCAGACCTGCTCGTCCGTCACCTCCAGCGACCGGTCGACCGGAGGGTCCCAGAAGTCCTGAGTGGCCGGCCTGATCTGGTCGTAGTCGAAGCTGGTCACCTTCGCGCCGCCCCTGCCCGGTGTGCTGCGCGAGGTGCGCAGGCCGTAGTGACCTATGGAGCTGCGCAGCGCGAAGCAGTAATGGAGGATCGGCACGCCGGCCGCTCCCAGGTGCTCGATGGACCGGCACCAGCTCGTGACCTGCGCGTCGCGTCCCGGAAGTCCCAGCTTGATCCGGTGCGTCCACTCCTCCGGGATGCCGGCCACCGTCCACTTCAGGCCCGCGTCCTCGACGCGGTTGCGGGCGATCATCAGCTCCTGGAAGCCGAAATAGTCCCGCTCGCGCGGGATGTCGGGTGGGTCGCCCACGTAGTCGGTGGCGCCGATCTGAGCGCCGAAGGCCAGGACCTCGTCGGTCAACGGTCCCGATATTGCCAGCCTCATCGTCAACCTCCTGGGAGCGCGATTATAGCGTGGATGGCAACGTTGAACCGGTAGAAGGGGCCTGTACGACCACGAGCCGCCGCTGCGCTTCTTGGCAGACGCCGGCCTCGAAGGCTACGTGTCCGTGGAGATCATTCACGGCCGCAGCACCGAGCACGATGCGGACGGCGTGCTCGGCAGTACGCCGGCAAGCTGTGCGAGTACCTTTCGCTGCTTTAGCAGCTCAAGCTTTATCCCGAGCCACGGGCGCGTGCGATGGCGCGTGTCAGCGCGTCCTCGATGAGCTTCCCGCGCCGCCGGAAGCCAAGCTCACTCATCATCTCCGCGAGCAGGTCGTCCTCCGTGCGCAGGAGGGTGTCCGACTCTATCCAGCGGGCCAGCGCAACGAGTTGGTCAAGACGGTAATCGGTGATCTTCTCGTACCCCCTGGTTCCTTTGGGGGGCACCGACGGACGTGCCGGCCTCAGGGTCGAGGGGTCGACTCGCGGCTCGGGGGGCGCGGCTTTGGCGCTATGAGCCGATCTGCGCGACTCGGTCTGCTCTGTGTCCTGCTTGGTTTCTTCAGAGTCTGCCCACATGATTGCCTCTCGCCACGCCATGTGGGCTCTCTCGAGTTCCGTATCTCGGTCGCGGAACCATTCCGTTGACCAGATGCGATGAAACCGCCACCCCTTATCCTCGAGAATCTGCTGCCGGAGACGGTCGCGGTCGCGCGTCGTGGGCGACGAATGGTATTGGGCACCGTCCGCCTCGATGGCTAGAATCATCTTTCCAGGCTTGCCTGGATGCGCACAGGCGAAGTCGATGCGAAAACCTGACGCTCCGTACTGGGGTGTGACCGGGATGCCGCAGCGTTCGAGTCCATCTCGAACATCCAGTTCGAACGCGTTGAGCGGCTCCTCTACGACGGCAGCGCCCAGGTCACTCCCGCCGGAGGCGGCGAACTCAAGGTACTGCCGCAGCAACTGGACGCCTTTCGCCGACGTGTGCCCGGGGTCCATGTCTCGATGGCTGAACGAGGACACGAGGGTGACCCGTGACCGGGCACGCGTGACGGCCACGTTGAGCCGGCGTTCGCCACCCTCCTGCAGTAGCGGGCCGAAGCGATACGGCAGCCTTCCGTCGGCGTCCTTGTGGTAACCCACGCTGAGGATGATCACGTCGCGCTCATCGCCCTGGACGCGCTCGATGTTCTTCACGAAAAAGCGTTCTTCCTGCGACTCCGAGAAGAACTCATCAATATGGTCGTCTTCCGAACGGAGGCGGCGGTGAAGCGCGTTCTCGATGTTGTCTGCGTGACGCTGCCCGAAGGCGATGACGCCCAGCGACTTGCTGGGCGACGCGCGGGCATGCTCGATGACGAGATCGACGACCTTCTCGACCTCGTCCGGGTTCGACCTCGTACCGCCTCCGCTCACGATCGGACGGTAAGGAATCAGGCAATGGGAAATGGGCGATGCCGAGTCCGTTCCTGGGAACGCCGTCAAGTTGCCGCCATAGATGTGGTTGTTGGAGAAGGCGATCAGCCGGTCGTCACGGCTGCGGTAGTGCCACGACAGCGTGGCGCTCGGCAGGAGAGCGTCCGAGGCGTCAAGCAGCGACTCAATGCCTTCGATGAGATCCTCCTGGCGATCCCTATCGTCCGGGTCGTAGTCGTTCAAGCTGCTGCCGAAGAACGACGTTGGGGGGAGTTGGCGGCTGTCTCCTGCTATCACCGCTTGGCGCGCCCTGGCCAAGCTCCCCATCGCCTCCGCGGGAGGAACCTGCGACGCCTCGTCGAACAACACGACATCGAACAGTTCCTGGTCAGGCGGGACCATTTCCGATACCAGGATGGGCGACATCGTCCAGCAGGGTCGGATCGCGGTGAGGACGTGAGGCGCCTGAGCGAACAGCCGCCGAATGGTGAGATGGCGTCTGCTCTTGGCCGCCTCTCGTCGGATTAGCGCTGTCTCCTCCCCATGGGCGTCCATGGTCTGGATGATCGACTCTGCAAGCAAGCGCTGTACGCGTTGGGGGGTCTCCTGCAGGTGCCGACTGTCGTACGCTACGAACTCGTTACGGTGCCGAGAGTGCGCAGTACCGTCAAAGGAGTGAAGCCTCCTGTCGTCGAAATCTACGTCTTCAAGGATGCGTCGCAGCCACGCGTACTCGACGGCCTCGGACGCGCACTCCGGCGGAATACTCTTGCCAACTCGCTCCAGGACGGACATGGTCTGAGCGTTTCGAAATCGCGCTTCGAGCTGGCGGATGCGCGGCAGCCTGGCAACGACGGCATGGTCGGAGACCAGCTTTCTGAGCGTGGCGGCCAGCGCCTGATGTGGCATCTCGGCGAGATGTTCGATCCCCGCAACATCACGCAGCACATTGAGGCGGTCTTCGAGGGAGTCGACTGTGGCACGGAGGTTCTGCAAGTTTGCGGGCGTCCGCGGTTCTGCCGTCCCTCCAAATCGCTTCCACGCTTCCGCGTGCCGATAGGCGGCCTCCATCGCGTCAAGGGCGGCGGCTGCCGGAAGCTCGGCTCCGGCATGCGCGAGCGTCTGCTGCGCCGCGCGCCGCCCCGCCCGGTACCGACGCGACAGCAACCGAGCCCAGCCTCGCGACCACGCCGATCGCTTGGCGGGCGCAAGCTTCGCGATCAAGTCAGTGTGGTCCAGATGATATACGTCAGCCGTGTGGCGCTCCAACAACTCCGCGACGCTCATCAGAAGGTCAGCCAGTCGCTTCCAAGCCGCCGCAGTCTCTGGCGTCGCGAGCTCCAAATCCATTATCGTGTCGATAACCGCGGCCCGTGCCGCTGGCAGGCGAGAGGCATCCAACTCACGGGCTAGATCCAGCGCCTTACGTGCCGACTCCCGCGTGTCGATGGAACTTTGAGCCCACATCGGATGGTCATTGGCCAACTCATGCCCGCCCAAATCAGTCCATTCCTTGATTTCGCGCAGGAACGGCTCGATTGTTCGGTCGTCGAGGGCCCGTGCCGTCTCCGGCGAGAGCAGCAGTCCGGCATGGGACCCTACCGGGATTACCTTGCCACGTTCGAGCAGCCGCACGCGCATTTGGTAGACGCTGAGCTTCCAGGGATCGCGCAGGTCATGCACGGCGGCGCTGTGCTCGCGCAACGCTTGGCGTCGCTCCATCAGACGGTCTGAGAGGCCGGAGTCGTCATAGGCGGGAATCGCCCTGACGCGTTCGAGAGAGTCCTTGAGCCCTCGCGCAAAGTCGCGACGCGAAGTCACTCCGCCGTGCATGTCCATGACGAGGCTCGCAAGCCCGACCTGATTCAACCGCTTGGTGACGGCCTCTATGGCGGCGCGCTTCTCCGCCACGAAGAGCACGCGCTTGCCCCGGGCGACGAGCGTGGTGATGAGATTCGCGATGGTCTGCGACTTGCCCGTGCCCGGAGGCCCCTGTACAACCAGCGATTCGCCCGCAACCGCCCGGTTGATGGCAGCATGCTGGCTGGAGTCAGCATCCAGCACCAGGAACTCGTCCGAAGGCGAGTCATGGTCGGGGCGGTCAGGCTCCGGTTCGCGTACATGGGCGCTGAGAGCCTCCCTCGCGGAGACATCGCCGGCGATCGCAGCCACGAGGTCGTTCGTCGCGAACAGCTCGCCGTGCTCCTCCAGGTCCTTTACGAGTGGCATCGTGGCGTAGCTGAAGTTGCCGGCAACCACGCGCGTGGACACTGTCAGCTCGGGCAGGGCGTTCCAAGACTTCCCCAGCCATTCGAGTTGCTCGTGAAAGCCAGCGAGGGACTTGGAGAGTGTTTCCTCTGTGTCCTCCTCCGTTTCGATGCCGTTCTCGGTACGCAGAATGTGGGCCAGTACCGGGTTCAGGTAGGCATCGCCAGCAACCTCGATCTTGAAGTCCGTCGCCGTCGCATCCGCTGGCGCCGCTTCCAGAGGCAGGAGAATCATCGGAGCGTTTGGTTTGGAGCCTTGATCGACCTTCCACGTGACCAGCCCGATGGCCGCAAACAGCGTGCTGATCCCCTTTTCCTCCAGGTTGGCCAGTGTCTTCTTGTGGATAGCGACCAGCCGGCGGCGAGCCGGCTCGAAGCCTTCCGAGGCTGAGGAACGAACCGGGAAGAGGTCGCTCAGCCGGGTGGGTCGGCCCGCGAGCATCCTGTCCAACGCCTGTGCGTCAGCAGAAGACGCTGCTCCGGGCGTCAGATCGAGCGTGCCGACCTTCAGGTCACGATAGTTTCGGAGAGGGTTGCGACCCGTCGTATCGAGGAGTTCGTCGCGCCAACGCTTCGTGGCGTCGAGGACGGTATCGCGGCGACTATGTCTCATCCGAGAACAAGCGATAGAGCCTGATGGGTTGAAAGAAATCCTCCTAAGTGCTGTAATGGGAAGCAAGTAAACAACCCCACGACAGCCCGAAGGAGGATGCAATCAGATGCAGCAACAAGGCTACCATAACAGCGCTGGGCGTCAAGGCCACTTCGCCAATCCGCGCGTGGTCGTCCAGGAACATCGCGGCGCTCCGCTGCTGAACGGCGCGGGGCTGGTGATTATTCGCCAGCTCATCGAGCGACTCGGGATCGCGCAGGCGATCAACGCCGGCCTGCGGCTGCTGAGGCGCCACAAGCCGTACGCGGAGTCCGATCACATCCTCACGCTGGTCTACAACCTGCTGAGCGGCGGCGAGACGCTCAACGACGTCAACCGCCTGGGCGACGATCCGGCGCTGCTACGCGTGCTGGGCACCGAGCAGGCACCGCATGCGACGACCGTCGGCGACTTCCTGGCGCGCTTCAAGCCCAAGAAGAACGACCGGGAGCAGCGGCCACTGCACAGGTTGCGGGAGGTCATCGAGACCGCCCAGCAACGCGCCTTCGCGCTGCTGCCCCGCAAGCGGCGCAAGGTGGCGACGCTGGACTGGGACTCCTCGAACCACGAGGTCTATGGCGAGCAGAAGGAAGGGGCGGACTTCGCCCATGACAGGACGTGGTGCTACAACGTGTTGTACGCGACGTTGGCGGAGACCGGCGACGTGCTGTACCAGGATCTGCGGGAGGGCAACACCTACACGAGCGCGGGCACCACCGGGGCGCTGCCGGCCACGATCGAACGGGTCAGCGAGCACTTTCGGCAGGTGCGCCTGCGCGCCGACTCCGGATTCTACGACCAGGAGATCGTCAAGATCTGCGCGGAGCGGGAAGTGGAGTTCTTCATCGTGGCCAAGCAGTACAGGAATCTGCTGAAGGCGGTGCATGCGGTTGCCGAGGACGCCTGGAAGTCCTTCGAGCCCAAGCAGATGAACAAAGGTGGCCGCACCGGCAAGAAGCGCAAGCGGCAGGAGAACCACAAGCGCAAGATCACCGTCGAGCGCAAGCCCGACACCTGGTTCAAGGGCAAGCCGCAGGTGGCCTCGATCACGTTTCGACCTGCGAGCTGGAAGAAGGCGTATCGGTTCGTCATCAAGCGCACGCCGATCCTCGACAAGGACGACCGACAGCTGTACTTGGCCGATGGGCTACGCCGGTACTCCTACTACATCGTGGTGACCAACTCGAAGGACAGCGACACGGCGGTGCTGCGGACCGCGCAGGGGCGCGGCAACCAGGAGAACCTGATCAAGGACTTCAAGCATGGGCTGGGGCTGTCGCACGTGCCGACCGGAGTGCTCGCGGCCAACCAAGCCTACTTTCTGATCGCCGCCTTGGCCTGGAATCTCAAGACGTGGATGCTGAACCTGTTGCGTCTTGGCGACGGGGCGGTGATGCGCTGCAAGCGCTTTCTATACCTGTGGATCTCCCAGGCGGCCGTGGTGTCAAAGACGGGACGGGACACTCTCGTGCTGAGGTTGCCACCGGGCGAATACTATCAGCGGTTCGGCACGGCGCTGGCGCGCGTCGCCGCTCTGTAGGGAGCGGCTGGCGGTCTGCAATCGCAGTCTGCAGGAGTAGTATGTCCTGAGGACTTGGCAGAAAGCGCCGCGTCTGCCTGAGACTGCCGATGAGCATGATCGGCCGGTGCTCACCGGCAACGGGCGGCTCCCGGGGTGCTTCCAGAATGCTCGCCACGCGGTAAACGTCATCGAAATCTCGGCAGATTACGAGTTCTGATTATTCTTGTCGCGACCCTGCCGCCTTATCGCTTATTCTCGGTCTCATCTCTCAGCCCGGATTGCTCGCGGAAGAGTACGGCACCTATCGAGGGTATGTCCTACCGGTTCTTGGCGCGGCGCAGCTCCTCGAACACATCCGGTCTCGGCGGGTACTGGCGGCCCGGGCACACGCCTCCCGAGCGGATCTTCTCCTTGACGTAGTTCTCGGCCTCCTTGTGCTGCAGCACCGCCTCGGCGTTCCATGACGGCACCACCAGGACATCGCCCGGTCCGCACCGTCCCATCGCCAGGAACTCCAATCCGCGGCCGCCCGCCGCAGGTGAACGGCTCGCTCGGAGGCGCTCGCGCTCAGTCCGCTCCCGCCGCCTGCATGGCGGCTTTCATGTAGCCCAGCGCGAACGCCTTGGCCGGCCACTGATCGGGGCCGCCGGCCATCTCCGGCACGTGGTCCTCGACCATGGGGCCGTCGAAGCCGGCGTCGCGGCAGGCTCGCATCGCCTTCACCATGTCCACGTAGCCTTCGTCGATGAATGTCTCGGCGAACGCGGGCACCGTGCCGGTCACGTTCCTGAAGTGCACGTGGTGGATCTTGCCGCGCGTGCCGAAGTACCGGATCGCTTCAAACACGTCCCCGGGCATCGCCCCGATCGTCCCGACGCAGAAGGTGACGCCGTTGGCGTCGCTCGGCACGATGTCGACGACGCGCTTCAGCGCGGCGTGGTCGCGGAGCACCCGCGCCACTCCGGCGATCGGCGACACCGGTGGGTCGTCGGGATGGAGGGCCAGCCTGACGCCAGCGTCCTCGGCGACCGGCACGACCCTTTCCAGGAACCAGGTCAGGTTGTCCCATACCCGCTCGTCCGTGACCTCCAGCGACCGGTCCACCGGAGGGTCCCAGAAGTCCTGGGTGGCCGACCTGATCTGATCGTGATCGAAGCTGGTCACCTTCGCGCCGCCCCGGCCCGGCGTGCTGCGCGAGGTGCGCAGGCCGTAGTGGCCGATGGAGCTGCGCAGCGAGAAGAAGTAGCAGATGACCGGCACGCCGGCCGCGCCCAGGTGCTCGATGGTCCGCCACCAGCTCGTGAGTTGCTCGTCGCGGCCCGGCAGTCCCAGCTTGATGCTGTGCGACCACTCCTCGGGGATGCCGGCCACCGTCCAGCTCAGGCCCGCGTCCTCGACGCGGTTGCGGGCGATCATCAGCTCCTGGAAGCCGTAACAGCCCCGCTCGCGCGAGATGTCGGGGGGACCGCCCACGTAGTCGGTCGCTCCGATCTGAGCACCGAAAGCCAAGACCTCGTCGGTCAGCGGTCCCGATATCGCCAGCCTCATCTCCAGCCGTCCTGCTGGCGCGATGGTAGCGTCAGCCGCGGTCGATGTCGTCGGTGGGTGTGCTGATGATCCCGTACGCCTCCGGGCGCCGGTCGCGGAACATGAAATGCATGCGGCGCGCGCGCAGCAGGTGGTCGCGGTCCAGGTCCACGCGCAGCACCTCGTCGCGGTCGTAGCTGGCCATCGCCAGCTCCTCGCCGTACGGGTCGATGGCGATGCTGTGGCCGCCCATCACGATCGGCATGTCCGGGGCCGGCACGTAGCCGGTGTTATTGGCGGCCGCAAGGTAGACCATGTTCTCGAACGCACGCGTGGCCAGCAGCTCCCTCCAGATCGTCTTCTTGGTGTCGGAGATCCCGAACGGCGCCAGGATGACCTCGGCCCCGCCGAGTGCCAGGCAGCGCGCCGCTTCCGGGAAGTAGGTGTCGTAGCAGAGCATGATGCCGACTCGCCACTCGCCGATGCCGAACACCGGGAAGCGCATGCCGGTTCGGAAGTAGATGGACTCGATGCCCAGGTCGGTGGCCAGCTCGCCGTCGACGACGATGTGGCGCTCGCCGCCGATATGGGTCTTGCGGTACTTGCCGGCGATGCTGCCGTCCGGCCGGACCAGCATGGCGGTGTCGTAGCAGAGGTCGCTGCCGTCCCGCTCGAAGATGGTCGCCACCACGTGCAGACCCAGCTCGACCGCCTTGTCGCGGACCGCCGTCATCGCCGGCCCGTCCTCGGGCGCCGCCAGGTCGTACCGGCGGTAGTCGCGGCTGGCCGGGAAGAAGCCGGTGCTCCAGTACTCGGGCAGCAGCGCCACCTCCGCCCCCGACGCGGCGGCCTGATCGAGCAGGCGGAGGGCGGCGTCGATGTTGCGGCTTACCTCGCCCATCACGCTCTGCATCTGCACGATCGCCAGCTTCATCGGCGGCTCACCCGAACGATCCGGCCGTGGGCCGGGCGTGCGGCGGCGCCAGGTCGGCCACGGTCAGGTAGCCCGGCCGCGCCTCCAGCAGGCGCGGCATCATGTTGGCGATCATGGCGGCGGTGCCGAGCTGCGGCTGGCACCCGGGATTGATGGCAAGGTTGACCGCGTTGTAGCCGTCGATCCGGATCGAGTCGCACGGCTCGTGGCCGGCGGCCGGCGGGTCGACGTGGGCGATGAACTCGGCGGACATCCACGGCCGGCCGGCGCAGACGGCGCGGTAGCGCTGCACGAAGCCGGCGGTGGTGCCCGGCTCCACGCTGAGATGCTCGCCGTCGTGCGCGCGGTCGGCGACCAGCGGCTCGAAGCCGCTCTCGATGCGGTCGATGCGGACGCCCATGCAGCGCGCCGCCAGGTGGAAGGACTGCGGGAAGCCGATGTGTCCGGTGATGGAGCCGGCCGCCACGCCTTCCGCGAAGCGTTCGGCGGTGAAGCCGATCCCCAGCCGCCGCTGGATCGCGGCGCTGAAGCGCGACACGTCGACCACGCGGCGGATGTCGATCCCGCGCACGTCCCAGGCGATGCCGCTGGCGGTCAACAGCAGCGCGTCGAAGATGAATCCCGGGTTCAGGCCCACGCCGATCACGGACACGCCGCGCTCGCGCGCCAGCTCGTCCAGCTCCCCGGCCAGGCCGGCGTCGATGATCCACGGGAACGCCGCCTCCTCGGCGGTGGTGATCACGTTCAGGCCGCGTTCGAGCCCGGCGCGCACGTCGGCGGCCACCTCGCCCAGGAAGGAGGTGGTGGCCACCAGCAGGAGGTCGGCGGGCTCGCCCAAGGCCGTGCCGAGGTCGCCCGCCACCGCGACGCCTAGCGGCCCCCCGCCGGCCAGCTCGCCGAGATCGCGGCCGGTCAGATCGGGGTTGCGCGAACAGGCCGCCACGATGCGGTAGCCGGGGCGGGCCCGCAGCAGGCGGGTCACGTTGCGCCCCACTCCGCCGACGCCGCACAGCACTACCCTCATCGCCGAACGCCACCCCCTTCGCCGCATGGTAGCATGACCGGCGCGCGGTGCCGGGCCCGAACCGGGCTCCAGCGGCACCCGCAGGAGCAGTTCGTGGCCGACAACACCCTGACCGCCGGGACCGCCCGGATCGACATCACCCCTCCCCTCGGCTTCCGCATGCAGGGGGCAATGCGTCGCATCGAAGGCGCCGTGGGGGTGGAGCAGCCTCTCACGGCGACCGCCCTGGTGCTGGCCGACGACGACCACAAGGTGGTCATCCTGGACTGCGACCTGATCGGCTTCGACCTCCCGCTGGCCCAGACCATCCGCCGCCAGATCGCCGACCGCGTCGGCACGACCACCACCGGCGTCACGCTGGGCTGCACGCACACGCACAACGGCCCCTGCACGGGGCGCGGCAACCTGGGCGGCCCGCACCATGTCGCGCCCCGCGACGGCGAGGTCGAGGCGCTGGACCACTACATCGAGGTGCTGGTGCAACAGCTCGTGGGCGTCAGCGCCATGGCCAACGCCGCCCGCGGGCCGGCGCGGGTGGCGGGAGGCCACGGCCACGCCGCCGTGGCGGTCAACCGCGAGGAGGTTGCCGCCGACGGCCGGGTGCTGGTCGGGCGCAACCCCGACGGCGTCAGCGACCACGCCGTGGACGTGCTGCGAGTGGACGACCTGGCCGGCAACCCGATCGCGGCGATCGTCGGCTACGCCGCCCACCCCGTGGTGATGGGCTACCAGACCTACGAGCTCAGCCCGGACTTTCCGGGCGTGGTGCGGCGCATCGTCGAGGGCGCCACCGGCGCCACCTGCCTGTACCTGACCGGCGCCGCCGGCAACCAGGCATGCCTGTCGTTCCTGCAGAGCGACTGGGGCGAAAAGGAACGCATCGGCGGCCAGGTGGCGGCCGGCGCGCTGCAGGCGTACTACGGGATCGAGACGCGGCCGCACCGCGAGGTCCGCGAGGAAGGCACGTCGCTCTCGTCCATCGCGCTCTACCACAAGGAGTTCTCCGACGGCCCCACGCACCGGATCCTGCGCAGCGCCGAGCGCAAGGGGACGGTGGCGCTGCAGCCGCTGCCGCCGATCGAGGAAGCCGAGAAGCAGGTCGCGGCCGCAGAAACGAAGCTGCAGCGGCTGCGCGACGAGGGCGCCTCCACGGTGCTCACCGCTCCGCAGGAGATCGAGGTCTATTGGGCGCACACGGTCCTGGACCGGGTCCGCGCGGGCGAGACGCAGTGCTCGGTCGACTACGACCTGATCGGCCACCGGATCGACGACTTCGTGCTGCTCGGCATGCAGGGCGAGCCGTTCGTGGAGATCGGCCTGGGCGCCAAGCAACGCTCGCAGGCTGCGCACACCATGTTCGCCGGCTACGTCAACGGCGTGCTCGGCTACGTGCCGACCGCGCAGACCGTGCGCCAGGGCGGCATGTCCGTCTCCTCGGCCGTGCGCACCTACGACCTGCCGGCGCCGCCCGCCGAGGACGCGGTCGACACCCTGGTGGCCGGCTTCGGCGAGTTGCTCGCGGACCTCGGCCTGTGACGGACGGCCGGCCGCCGCGCAGCGCGCTGATCACCGGCGGCGCCAACGGCTTCGGGCTGGCCACGGCTCGGGCGCTGCTCGGGCGCGGCGAGCGGGTGACGATCGCCGACATCGACCGCCGGCATCTCGACGCGGCGCGCGCCGCTCTGCCGCAGGACGGCCTGCACGCGGTCGAGATGGACGTCACCAGGCCGGCCTCCGTTCGGGCCGCGGTGGAAGCCCACGTGGCCGCCCACGGCGGCCTCGACTGCCTGGTCAACTGCGCCGGCATCATCCACCTGGCGCCGCTCGCGGAGATCGGCGAGGAGGACTGGGACCGGACCATCGACGTCGACCTGAAGGGCACGTTCCTGTGCTCGCAGGCGGCGGCGCCGCACCTGACCGCGAGCGGCCGCGGCCGGATCGTCACCATCGGCTCGGACGCCTCGCACGTCGGCTTCCCGATGATCCCCCACTACTGCGCCGCCAAGCACGGCGTGCTCGGGCTCACCAGGGCGCTGGCCGGGGAGCTGGCGCCCGGCAAGGTCACCGTGAACTGCGTCTGCCCGGTCGGCGTGCCCACCACCGGCATGGGGCAGCAGGTCCTGCAGTGGAAGATGGACGCGACCGGCTCGGCCGCGAAGGAGATCCGCGATGCCACGGCCGCCGGCATCCCGCTCGGCCGCAACGCCACCGAGGATGACATCGTGCAGGCGATCCTCTTCTTCCTCAGCGACGAAGCGGCGTTCATCACCGGATCGGCGCTCGACGTCGACGGCGGCATGATGAGCACCATCCCGGTGCCCGGCACCTGAGAAGCACGGAGGACGGCGATGCGGGATCGGCGTAACGGCGCGGGGTCTTCGGAAGAGTTGCAGCTTCAGGAGTACCTGTTCGACCTCAACGGCTATCTCGTGGTCGAGGACGTGCTCGCCCCGGACGAGGTGGCGGCGCTCAAGCGGGCGGTCGACCGGCGGCTGGCGGCCGAGGGCGAGGTGCTCGGCGACCACATGGTCCGCTTCGGCGCCGCGCCGGCGGGGTCCGGGTTCCTGGAGTGGGGGGACGCGTTCTGCGCCCTGCTCACCCACCCGCGTATCATGCCGATCCTGCGTTTCCGGCTCGGCGACTGCTTTCGCCTGGACCGCATCTACGGCATCTGCATGCGCCCGGGGATGTCACGCGGCTTGTTGCACTCCGACTACGGCGCCAGCGCTCCCGTCGGCGGAGCGGAGCCCGGGGCGTATTATCCGTTCCGGGAGAACCTGATCGCCGAGGGGTTCGTGGTGGTGACCTTCAACCTCACCGACGCCGGGCCCGAGCACGGCGGGTTCTCCTGCATCCCCGGCAGCCACAAGAGCCACTTCCGGCTGCCCGAGCGGATCGCCGACTCCCCCGAAGACTGCCCGTTCGTGGTGGTGCCGGAGGTGCCGGCGGGCTCCGCGGTGCTGTTCACGGAGGCGTTGACGCACGGCACGGCAGCGTGGAACGGCCCGCACGAGCGCCGCTCGCTGCTGTACAAGTACTGCGTGTCGCACGTCGCCTGGACCGCCAACCGGGTGGCGCCGCCGCCCGCAACGGAGCTCCCCGAGCAGCAACAGATCCTGTTCCGAGAGCCGGCCGACCCGCACCGGCACTTCCCCTCCCTGTTCCCGGAGACCGACCGTCCCCTCGAACGCGGCTACAACTGAGGACGAACGATGGACACCGACCCCCGCACCCCCGGCCGGACGCCGGACATCGAGCGCCCGCCGCGCGCGCTCATCGACCGCTTCGCCGGCGTATCGGCGGCAACCGCCGCCGGCGACCTCAACGAGCTGGGGATCCACGACCCCTACCTCCGCGGCCCCACCCCGCGCACCCCCGGCGCCCGGATCGTCGGCCCCGCGCTGACGCTGCAGTTCATGCCCAAGCGCGAGGACCAGTACGCCAAGGGCGCGTACGACGACCCCGAGCAGCAGCTTCACCGCCACTGCCTGTACCACGCGCAGCCGGGCGACGTGGTGGTCGTGGACGCCCGCGGCGATCTGCAGAGCGGCGTGTTCGGGGAGATGATGCTCACCTTCTTCAAGGGGCGCGGCGGCATCGGAGCCGTGATCGACGGCTGCATCCGCGACTTCCCGCTGGCCCGCACGCTCGGCCTCGGCCTGTGGCTGCGCGGCACGACGCCGAACTTCCACACCCAGACCAACATCGTTCCGTTCGCCGTGAACGTGCCTGTCGCCTGCGGCGACACCCTGGTGATGCCGGGCGACCTGATCGTCGCCGACGACGACGGCGCCGTCGTGGTGCCGATCCAGTTGGCCGAGCAACTCGCCGAACACGCCAGCGAGCACGCCGAGTGGGAGGACTTCAGCCGCGAGCGGTTGAGCGAGGGCGGCGACCTGCGCCGCTACTACCCGCTCACCGGCGACGCGCAGGCCGAGTACGAGGCGTGGAAGGAGCGCCGCTCGTCCGACTGACCGGTCACGGCTCGATCGAGAAGATCCGCCTGATCCGCTCCATGTCGAACTTCTCCGAGCGGTCGTAGAAGTAGATTCCGTTCCGCTCCTGCTCGACGTCGGTGAGCTGCGTGTAGCACCAGCCGCAGATGTGACCGTGCGCCGTCACGGCCCGCACCAGACCCTCCAGCCGCCGGTAGAACTCCTCCAGGGACACCGGCGCCGGCCCGTAGCCCCATGAGACCGGGTTCTGGCCCGAGCCCGAGGCGGCGTCCCCCTGCGTTCCCGGGTCCCACTTGATGCCGCCGAACTCGTCGATCAGATAGGGCTGGCCGTCGTAAGGCGCGTCCAGGTCGGGATGGTTGCGAAACGGACCGATCCCCGGCCGCTCGGCAAGCTGCTCGCCCAGCTTCGCCGGGTCCTGCTCGTAGCTGTGCACGGTGTACAGGTCGGTGACGTGGTGGACGTAGCCCGATGCGTCGTTCACCGGCCGCGTGGGATCCAGGCTCTTGCAGACCGCGTAGGCGTCCTCGTGGATCCGTTGGTGCGCCCGCGGCTCGCGGACGTCCAGGGTCTCGTTGAACGGGGTCCAGGCGATGATGCTGGGGTGGTTGCGGTCGCGGCGGACGATCTCCCGCCATTCGGCCAGGAAGTTCCGGTGCGGGGCGCCCTCGTCCAGGAGATCGAGCCCCCAGCTCGGCGACTCGCCCCACAGCAGGTAGCCCAGGCGGTCCGCCCAGTAGAGGAACCGCTCCTCGAACACCTTCTGGTGCAGCCGCGCGCCGTTGAAGCCTGCGGCCAGCGCCATCTCGATGTCGCGCCGCAGCGCGTCGTCGGAAGGCGCGGTCCAGATGCCGTCCGCGTAGAAGCCCTGGTCGAGCACCAGCTTGAGATAGCGGGGCGTGCCGTTGAGGAACACCCGGTTCCCTTCGATGTGGGTTTCCCGCAGCCCGGCATAGCTCCGGACGCGGTCGACCTCGGCACCGTCGCCGCGCGTGACGCGCAGCTCCAGGTCGTAGAGCACCGGCGACTCGGGCTCCCAGAGCTGCGGGCTGGCGATCTCCAGGGACAACGGAGTGCCGTCCCGCGCCGGCCGGCCGGCACGGCCCACTTCATGGCCGTCGAGACTGGCCACGACCTCGAAGCGCTGACCGGCCGCGATGCCGTGGAACGAGGGCGTGACGATGAGCCGCCCCTCCTCGACGTCGGCGACGATCTGCACGTCCGCCAGGCCGCAGCGGTCGACCGCCTCCAACCAGACCGTCTGCCAGATCCCGGTGGTGCGGGTGTAGTGGCAGCCGTAGGAGCGGTACTTCCAGGACTGCTTGCCGGATGGCTGCGCCCCGCTCCACAGGTCGCTCGTGACGGCGACCGTCAGGTGATGACTGCCGCCCGGCTTCACGAACCGGGTCGCGTCCACGGCAAAGGAGACGCTGCCGCCCACGTGCTGGCCGGCGTAGATGCCGTCGACGTAGATCTCCGCCCGGTAGAACACCGCCCCGAAGTGCAGCAGCACGCGCCGCCCGGCCCACTCCGGGGGCCCCTCGATCACGCGGTGGTACCAGATCACGCCGATGAACTCGCGGTCTCCCACGCCTGACAGCGGGCTCTCGGGACAGAACGGGACCGTGATCGGGGTCCCCAAGCCTCCGTACGCCGCCATCTCGCGGTGCTTGTCCGGGTGGAGCCCGCCCGGCCGCGTCGGCTCGATCCGGCACGTCCACGGGCCGTTGAGGTTGATCCACGCGGAGCGCCGGAACTGCGGGCGGGGATGCTCGTGGCGGGGAATGTCCCCGTGCGACGAGGTGTCCATGGCGCGACTATGCCACGCTCCGGCGCCGTCAGCGCCGGGTGATCCTGAACGCCACCGCCGCGTCCGACGGGGCCTGCCGCGAGGCGCGGATGCGCAGCTCGCGGCGCGTCTGCTCGAACGCCAGCGGCTCGTCGGAGCCGAGCGCGCTGACGGTTGCGACCTCGCCAGGGTGCAGGTACTCGGCCGCGTCGCGCAGGACCACGTCGCCGGCCGGCCGGCCCAGGCAGATGGCGTACAGCTCGTCGCCCTTGCACGTGTAGCGGACGTCGTCGCCGCTGTAGGTGATGGAGCTCCGTTTTTCGCTGATGCGGTCGCCGCCGGTCACGGTATTCGGACCCTCGCCGAACAGCTTCCAGGGCGTGGTGTCGAAGATCGCCTCGCCTGCGACCTGCAGCCAGCGGCCGATGCCGCGCAGGACCTCCTGCGCCTCCTCCGGGATGCTGCCGTCCGCGCGCGGGCCGACGTTGAGCAGCAGGTAGCCGTTCTTGGCCACGTTGTCCACCAGATTGTGCACGATCTGCGCGGTCGTCTTGAACGGGACGCCTTCCACGTACGCCCACATGCCCTGCGCGTCGATCGAGGTGTCGGTCAGCCAGTCATGGTAGGTCAGGCCGGCGAAGCGGCCCAGCTCCAGGTCGACCACGGCGCTGCCCGGCACCAGGTGGTGGTGCTTGTAGGTGACCGCCACCTCCCTGCCCCAGTCCACCGCGCGGTTGTAGTAGTAGGCCAGCAGGCCGAGCACGTGCCGCTCGCGGATCCAGTTGATTCCGAAGTCGAACCACAGCAGGTCCGGGTTGAAGCGGTCGATCACCTCGCGGGTCTTGCCCATCCACTGATCGCAGAACGCCGCGCTCGGCTGGTCCTGCACCCACCAGTGCGCCATCAGGTCGCCGGCCGAGCGCTCGAAGTCGACCTCCGGGACGCCGCCGGCGAAGTCGAGGTTGTGCCGCTCGCCGTAGAGGCTGGACGCGTCCGGGCCGCCGGTGTCGTAGTCCTGCCGCCAGTGCGGGTAGAACCACCAGTGCTCGGCGTGGTGCAGGGCGACCAGGTAGCGCATCCCGGCCGCGCGGATCGACCGCTCCAGCGCCGCGACGATGTCGCGCTTCGGCCCGAGGCGGCCGGCGTGCCACTCGGTCCGGTGGGTCGCCCACAGGGAGAAGCCGTCGTGGTGCTCGCCCACCGGGCCGGCGAAACGCGCGCCGGCCGCCTTGAACAGCTCCGCCCACTCGTCGGGGTCGAACCTCGGCGCCGTGAACAGGGGAATGAACTCCTTGTAGCCGAACCGGTCCAGCGGCCCGTAGGTGGCGAGGTGGTGCTCCTGGTGCGGGCTTCCGTCCACGTACATGCGGTGTGGATACCAGGTGGCGTTGCTGGCGGCGCCCGAGCTGCCGAATCCCGGCACCGAGTAGACGCCCCAGTGGGTGTAGATCCCGAACTTGGCGTCGCGGAACCACTGCGGCGTCGGGTGCTCGCGCAGGCTGCGCCAGGTCGGTTCGTAGCGGGTCGAGGGCATCGGGTCCGCCGCGGAGTCTGTCGAGTCAGCCGCGCCGGCGGCAAGGCCGGCCGCGGACGCAGCGGCTTGCGCGCGCAACCCTGTTGTGACAGCCTGCCCCACGGACCCGTTTTGGACGGTGCCACCCCGAACACGGTCCGCAAACATTCATTCCCACCAAAGAGGAGTACCCCTGTGAAGAGGCTCTTTCTCGTTCCCGTGCTGCTCTCGGTCGCGGCCCTGCTGTTCGCGACCGCGACCATGGAGGCCGACTCGGAAGGCGGCGGACCCGTCGTGCTCAGCGCCGCGGCGACGCAACCCCCCTGGATCGCCTCCATCGAGGACAACCGGCTCACCGACCTGATCGAAGAGACGTTCAACGTCGAGTTCGACTTCATCGTCATTCCCCTTGAGGGGGCCAAGCAGCAGATCACGCTGCTCCTGACCAGCGGCCGGTATCCTTCGGTCTTCATGAACGCCCCGTTCGTGCCGGCCGACGAGCTGGAGTTCGGGGTCGAAGGCAAGGTCCTGATCCCGCTCGACTCCTATCTGACGGAAGAGACCACCCCGGACATCCTGAGCGGGTTCCGGGAGTTCCCGAAGCTGCGGCAGGAGATCACCGCTCCGGACGGCAACATCTACGTCCTGACCGGCGGCGGCTCGGGCGGCTGCTATCACTGCTCGATCTATCAGAAGTTCTGGATCAACCAGACCTGGCTGGACGCGCTGGGACTGGACATGCCGGCCACGCCGGACGAGTACCGGGACGCGCTGCGTGCGTTCATGACCCAGGACCCCAACGGCAACGGCCAGCAGGACGAGGTGCCGCTCACCGGCGCCACCAACGGCTGGTACACCAATCCCATCTACTTCATCGGCCAGGCGTTCGTCCCCTACGCCGCCGCCGGCTCCGGCACCAAGCTGTTCGGCGTGGACGGCACGAGCATCTACTTCCCGTACGCCGACGGCCGCTGGCGTGACGCGCTGCGCTTCATGAACGGGCTGTTCGAGGAAGGGTCGCTCGACCTCAACGCCTTCGTGCAGACCGGCGACCAGCTCAGCGCCATGGGCGGCTCCAGCGACGATCCCAAGGACGTCGTCATCGGCTCCTTCCCGGCCGGCGGCCCGATGGTCGCTTTCGGAGGGGGGAACCCGCGGGCCGAGGACTACTCGCCGCTCCCGCCGCTCAGGGGACCCACCGGGATCCGGACGGCGGCCGGCTATCCGTTCGGCACCCGCCGCCTCGGCGGTGAGGCCGGCACCTTCTCCATCACCGACAAGGCCAGTGAGGCGGAGATCGACGTCGCCATGCAGATCATGAACTGGGCCTTCTCGTTCGAGGGCTCCAACCACGTCACCCACGGCGCCAACCTGTGGCGCAAGGCCGAAGCCGGCGAGGAGAACGTGCTGGGCGGGCAGGCCGCGGTCGTGGCCCTGGAACGCCCGGGAACGGGAGACGTCAAGTGGGAGTTCCCGGTGTTCTTCCCGACCCCGGACTTCGGCTTCGGGATCGGGTTCGAAGGCGAGGTAAACGTGCTGGAGCGGCTCCTGAACGTGTCCACCAGGGACGTGTACGAGCCGGTCAAGGACGCGACCGGCATCAGCATGTTCTCGGACTTCATCTACCTGGCTCCGGACGACGCCCGCCGGGTCGCGCAGATCTCCGCGGAGCTGCGCACCTTCGTCGAGCAGCAGGCCGCCCTGTTCGTGACCGGCGAGCGCGACCTGGACGGCGGCTGGGACGCCTACGTCAACGATCTGGTCAAGATCGGCCTGGCCGAGGTCACTTCGATACTTCAGGCGACACTTCAGTAATCGTTCGAGTCCCTACGAACGGATTCAGGGGGGCCGCCACCGGCGGCGGCTCCCTTCCTTACCTCCCTGTCAGGCCGCGAGCGGTCCATGACGCTGTCTGAACGGCGGCCCGCCTTGGGCAGCCCGCGCATCGGCAAGAGACCGTTTTCGACGGTCCTCAGGAAGCACTGGCAGCTCTACGTGCTGATGGCGTCCCGATCGCCTGGATGCTGATCTTCCTGTACGCGCCGATGTACGGCGTGGTGATCGCCTTCAAGAACTTCAGCGTGCTCAAGGGCATCCACGGAAGCCCCTGGGTGGGATTCCGGGAGTTCGAGCGCCTGCTGGGGTCGTTCCAGTTCTGGAACATCGTCCGCAACACCGTCGTCATCGCGTTCGTGCGCATCGCCTTCGCGTTTCCGGCAGCGATCGTCCTGGCGCTGGCGCTGAACGAGATGCGCTGGATGAAGCTGCGGCACGCGGTCCAGACGATCGCCTTCGCCCCGCACTTCATCTCGACCGTGGTGATGGCGGGGATGATCCTGACGTTTCTGGATCCGCGCTTCGGGTTCATCGGCTTCTTCTTCGACCTGTTCGGGATGGAGACGGTCAGCCTGATCGCCGATCCGTCGTACTTCGCGATCATCTACGCCCTTTCGGAGGTGTGGCAGCACATGGGCTTCGCGGCGGTCATCTACATCGCCGCCCTGTCCGCGGTGGACGTCGAGCTCTACGACGCGGCGCGGATCGACGGCGCGTCGAAGCTGCAGAAGATCCGGAACGTCGACATCCCCGGCATCCGCGCCACCATCGTCATCCTGCTGATCCTGGAGATCGGCAGCGCGATGACGCTGGGGTTCGAGAAGGTGTACCTGCTGCAGAACCCCCTCAACCTGGCCTCCTCGGAGATCATCGCCACCTACGTCTACAAGGTCGGGGTCCTGAACACCAACTACAGCCTGGGCGCGGCCGTGGACCTGTTCAACGGCGTGATCAACCTGGTGCTCATCGTGTCAGCCAACCTGGTCTCCAGGCGGCTTTCGGAGATCAGCCTGTGGTAGCCGGCCTGCGCCGCACGATGCGTAGCGAGGGCGCCGGCGACCGCGCGTTCGACGTCTTCAACACGCTGCTGCTGGTCACCGTCGGCCTGCTCATCGTCGTCCCGGTGCTGAACGTGGTCGCCTCCTCGTTCTCCAGCTCCGACCACATCCTGGCCGGCGACGTCACCGTCTATCCGCGCGGCTTCACGCTGCTGAGCTACGAGCGCATCTTCCGCTACAAGCTGGTGCTCTCCGGCTTCCTCAACAGCCTGTTCTACGTGACGGCCGGCACCTCGCTCAACCTGGTGCTGACCGTGTGCCTGGCCTATCCCCTGTCGCGAAAGGACCTGCGCGGACTGGCGATCATCGGCATCTTCGTGCTCATCCCGATGTTCTTCCGGGGCGGCATCGTGCCGACGTTCCTGGTGGTCAACTCGCTGGGCCTGGTCAACACGCGCTGGGCGGTCATCCTGCCGGCCGGCCTGTCCATCTGGAACACCATCGTCGCGCGCACCTACTTCGCCAACCTTCCGCGGGAGCTCACCGAGGCGTCGGAGATCGACGGCTGCTCGGATCTCCGCTTCCTCGCCCAGGTGGTGATGCCGCTGTCGCGGCCGATCCTGGCGGTGCTGGTGCTGTGGTACGCCATCGACCACTGGAACACCTACTTCAACGCCCTGCTGTACCTGTTCGACGAGTCGAAGTTCCCGCTGCAGCTCGTGCTGGCGCGGATCCTGATCATCAACGAGAGCATCATCGCGCAGGCCATGGCGGGAGGAGACATCGACATCCGCACGCTGATGGAGAGCACGGAGATCTTGCAGACCCTCAAGTTCGCGCTTATCGTCGTGGCCAGCGTGCCGATGATGATCCTCTATCCGTTCATCCAGAAGCACTTCGCCAAGGGCGTGATGGTCGGCTCCATCAAGGGGTGACGGCCAAGGAATGATGGGATGAGACTGGCGCTGCATATGCCGGGCGAGCCGGGCGAACGCTGGGACCTGGCGCTCCAGATGGGCGTCACCGACTTGGTGTGCGGCGTGCCGCTGGGCGCCGACGGGACGCCGGCGGCAGACCGCGAGGCGCTGGACCGGCTGTGCGACCGGGCCGCCGATGCCGGGTTGCGCCTTTCGGTGGTCGAGGGACCGACGCCGATGGAGGACGCCAAGCTCGGCCTGCCGGGCCGCGACCGCGAGGCCGAGCGTTTCTGCCGGATGCTGGAGCGCTTGGCCGCCGCAGGCGTCGAGGCGGTCTGCTGGAACTTCATGGCCGTGTTCGGCTGGCTGCGCACCGACATGGCGGTGCCGGTGCGCGGCGGCGCGCTGTCCTCGGCCTACGACCATGCCGCGATGGAGGCGCGCGGGCGTGCGGCCGCCGAAGGACTGACGCCGGGAGCGGACGGGTTGCTGATCAGCGAGGAACGGCTCTGGGAGAACTTCGCCTGGTTCAGCGAGCGCGTCGTGCCGGTGGCGGAGGCGAACGGCGTGAAGCTGGCGCTGCATCCGGACGACCCGCCGCTGTCGCCGATCCGCGGCGTGGGCCGGATCATGCGCAGCGTCGAGAACATCGAGCGCGCGATCAACCTGGTGCCGAGTCCGTGCAACGGCGTCACCTTCTGCCAGGGCAACTTCACCGCCATGGGGGCCGACATACCGGCGGCCATCCGCCGCTTCGGCGCGGACGGCAAGATCTTCTTCGTGCACTTCCGCGACGTGCGCGGCACCGCCTCGCGCTTCGTGGAGACCTTCCAGGACGACGGCCCGACCGACATGGTCGCGGCCGTGCGCGCCTACCGGGAGGTCGGCTTCGACGGCCCGGTCCGCCCCGATCACGTGCCGACCATGGCGGGCGAGCCCAACGACGACCCCGGCTACATGATGAAGGGCCGGCTGTTCGCGATCGGATACCTGCGCGGTCTGCTGGAAGCGCTGGACGCCGCCGGATGATACTGTCCCGATGCTGGTGAACCTGCAGGGCCGCGGCGTCCGGGTCGCGATCGACGACGCGCTGCGGCTCACGGTGTCGGCGCTCGACGGAGAGCCGCTGTGGGAGAGCTCGGCGAGCGCGCCGCCGGCCGTCTGCGCCGACGCCGGTGGCGATCGAGCGCGCCGCTTCAGCCTTGCCGGCGCGCGGGAGCGATCGGCGCGTCCGTTCGCCGATGGGCGCTACCACGGGCAGCGGATCGCACTCTCCGGCTATCCCGGCGCGGACGTCGCACTGGAGCTGTGCGTCGGCCTCGACGCGGACGATGACGAGCTCCTGATCGGGATCAAGCAGACCGGCGGCGATCACGCCGTGCAGCGCGTCGAGCACCTGTACCGCTTCGAGCGGCCGGCCGCGCAGGGCGGCTCCCTGGTGCTGCCGCACGGTTCCGGCTACCTGGTCCCGGCCGACTGCCCGGACGCGCTGCCCGGCCGCGGGCCGGAGCCGGTCCAGGTCGGCGGGCGCTGGTCGCTGCCGATCTTCGGCCTGACCCGCGACGGCGCGGGCCTGTGCGCCACGGTGGACACGTGGTGGGACGCCGAGGTCCGCGCCCACCACCTGCCGGGCGATCGGTCGATCCTGGACTTCTCGTGGGCGGACGAGCTGGGCACCCTGGCCTATCCCCGGCGGCTGCTCGTCCACTTCGCCCGCGACCTGGACTACGTGGCGATGGCCAAGCGCTACCGCGCCGCCGCGCGGAGGCAGGGACTGGTCCGCACGCTGGAAGAGAAGGCGGACGAGTCGCCCCGCATACGGGAGTACGCCGGCAACGTCCTGTTCCGCTGGACGGAATGGAGCGGCGCGGACGCGGAGCGGGTGCTCGGTGACCTCCGCCGGTTACGGTCGATGGGTATCGGCGCCAACCTGTTCTACCCCAAATGGGGCGGTCCGAACGGACGGCCGCCGATCCAGAACCACCAGGCCTTCCTGGTCGACGAACCGGGTGACGGCGGCTGGGCGCCGATGGTCGACTTCGCCAACCGCGCGCGCGAGCTGGGATGCCTCACGCAGGGGTTCATCCGCCCGTGCGAGCAGAGCCCCGGCGTGACGGGCTACGACGAGTCGTTCTGGGCGGTCAACGCCGACGGATCCCGCTCGGACCACCTCGGCACCCATGCGGCGCTGGAGATCACCTCGGCGGCGCTGGACGGCCTGGAGCAGCATGGCCTCCGCTTCGATGTGCTCTACTTCGACGGGTACACGGCGGCGAGCACTCCGCCGCGCAACTTCTCGCCCGACCATCCGGTGACGCGCCGGCAGGTGTTCGAGCACCAGCAGGCATGTTTCGACGAGACGCGCAGGCGCGGGATCATCCCGGCCGGCGAGCTGCGCCAGTTCTGGGCCATCCCGCACTGCGACCACTTCTTCTTCACCGACTGGAGCGGCCACCGGCTGAGCGCCCGCGTGGACGACGAGACCACCGAAGACTCCGAGTCCGAGCACCGGCCCGTAGGCGAGCCGATCCCGCTGTGCCAGCTCGTGTTCCACGACTGCTGCATGTCCGGCTTCTCCGGCGACCCCGGCCAGGGGGCGTTCTACGACTGGTTCCCCAGCCGCTCGCACCGGCTCTACGAGCTGCTGTACGGCGCGCCGCCGTCCTGGAACTGGATGCTGTCGCCGCGCGACGGCTACCCGGTCCCCGTCTCCGACTGGCGGAGCGACCGCACGGCACGCGCCCTCGCGTGGCTGCGCACGTGGAGCGCGTTCTACCGCTCGATCGCCCTGTCGGAGATGACCGCCCACCGGATGCTGTCACCCGATGGCGCGCTACAGCGCACGGACTTCGCCTGCGGCGTCGCCGCCGAGTTCGACCTGCCCGGCGAGCGCTTCCGCATCCTCGGATCGCCCGACTTCGACGGCACCTGGCAGACCCCGGTGTCGCCATGAAGTCCCGCATCGGGGGCAATCAAGCGCGGACGGAGTGTCGGTCAGCCCTGGGCTTCTGTGCTGCGCCGGGGCTCCGAGGCGGTGGGCCAAGGGGCAACGCGCACCAACACCGCCGCGCGCAATCCTTCCAGGAGTCCTTCGAGTCGCGCCAGCCCACGCTCCTGCGTGCGCATCCGTTCGTCGAGGCCGCGGATGTCCGCGCGCAGCTCGTCGCGCAACTCGTCGCGCGCAGCATGGATCTCGCCGCGCAGCTCGTTGCACACCGTTCCCGTTTCCCGGGCGATTTCGCGCCGCAGGTCGGTGCGGACAGCGCGCAAGGCGGTCAGCATGAGCGAAGCCAACGCTACCCCTACCGCCAGGATGCCGATCAATTCGGCGCTCACGTTCGCGCCTCATCTTGAGTCATGGCTTCCTCCCTCGTTCTAACGCTCCGCGGCGCAGGCCGTCAACCGGACGGGCCACGGCCACGCTCACCTCGTTGAATGCCGGCAGGTCCGTCGCGCTTCAGCATGCGCCGTGACAGGGGGTTGGAACCTGTCTGGAGGGTTCCAGAATGGGGTCGGCCAAACGCATTTCACGACATATCATGGATGCATGAAGACGACGATTGATATTCCATCCAGCGAGCTCGATGATGCAAGGCGGTTCCTGAATGCAAAATCAAAGCGCGAGGCGGTGGTCACCGCCCTGCGGGAGTTCAACCAGAGGCGCCGCATGGCCAGTCTGATCCGTTACTCCGGGACCTGTGACTTCGTCGACAATGCGACGCTGGAACGAACCGGGTTGAGCGAGGCCGGAGGTTGACGCGATGAAGATCGTCGACGTGCGGATCCACCAGGTTGTGGTGCCGATGCGGCCCGGAGTCGTGCATTCCGAGGGAGTCGACGACAAGCTGTGTGCGCCCGACCCGGTGACCGGCCGGTCGCTGAACTTCTGGGAGTTCCCCAAGTGGGTCATCGAGCTGGAAGCGGACAGCGGCCTGGTCGGGCTGGGTGAGCCGCGCCGCGGCGACCTGTACGGCCCGCTGCGCGAGCAGGCCGACCTGTTGATCGGGAAGGAGCTGATCGACCTGCCGATCGGCAACCTGCCGCTGCCGCACTCGGACGACTACGAGTCCTACATCATCTACGAAGCGTACGAGATGGCGTGGCTCGACCTGCTCGGCAGGCACCTGGGCGTGCCGGTCCACCACCTGCTGGGCGGCAAGAAGATCGACCGCGTCCCGGTGGACTTCTGGATGGGTCGCGGGACGCCGGAAGACACCGCCGCGCGGGCGCAGACCGGACTCGATTTGGGCTTCCGCGGCATGAAGATGAAGTGCGCGCTCGGCGACCCGATCGCGGAGCGCGTGGCGGCCGTTCGCGAGGTGGCCCCGCACTTCCCGATCGTGCTCGACCCCAACGAACGGTTCCACCATCCGGAGGGCACGCGCGAGGTGTCGCGCTCGCTGGACGGCCTGGACCGCGTCACCTTCGAGAGCCCCATGCCGCAGGACCGCCTTGACTGGTACGCCGAAGTGCGCGGGACCATCCCGCAGCCGGTGGCGCTGCACCTGACCTCGATCACCGACCTGCTGCCGGCGGTCCGAGCGGAGGCCGCCGATTGCTACAACCTCCTCGGCCCCCTCAAGGAGTTCGTGGAGTGGGCGACCCTCACGCGCAAGGCCGGGCTGCCGACCTGGCGCGGCACCGGCGTCGACCTGGGGGTGCGCGACATGTCGAGCGTGCACGCCGCGGCGGCGGCCGGGTGCGAGTTGCCGTGCGACATCATCGGCAGCCTGCTGCGCGAGGACGACCTGATCGTCGATCCGATCCCGTTCGAGGACGGCCTGCTGGTGGTGCCGGACGCTCCCGGCCTGGGGATCGAGCTGGACCGGGATGCCCTGGCTCACTACAGCGCGCCGATCGAGGGGGCGGCGGCATGAGCCCGGCCAATCTGCGGGCAGCGTACCTATTCTGCTATCCGTGGGACTTCGTCGACGAAGGAATCGAGGATCTCGTCGGCCGCGCCCGCGACCTCGGCGTCACCCATCTGGCGGTGGCCAGCCTCTACCACGCCGGCTTCTTCTTCTATCCCCACAACCCGCGCCGCAAGGTGCACATGCTGGAGGACGGGGTCGCCTACTACCGTCCCGACCCGGCGTGCTACCCCGAGGGGCTCACGCCGCGGATCGCCGCCGTCAGCAACGGGCGTGACCTGTTCGGCGACATCTGCCAGGCGGCTACGCGCGCCGGACTGCGGATGTGCTCGTGGACGGTGCTGCTGCACAACTCGCGCATCGGCCTGGCCCACCCGGAGCTGACCATCCACAACGCGTTCGGCGACAGCTACCCGCACGCGCTCACGCCCGGCCACCCCACGGCGGCGGCGTTCGCGCGCGGCGTGATCCGCGACCTGTCCTCCCGCTATCCCCTGGACACGATCATGCTGGAGGCGGCCGACTACCGCTCCCGCGCCCACGGCGGCGCCTGGGTCGGCGGCCATCACCACGAGCGGCAGGGGACGCACCTGCGCGATCTGGAAACCGCCCTGTTAGACGTGTCGTTCAACCCGGAGGACATGGCCGCCGCGGAGCGGGACGGCGTCGACGCGTCCGCGCTGCGGGCCGCCATGCGCGAGCACCTGGAGTCCTACCTGGCGGCCGCGCCCGACGCGCCCGCCGATCTGCCCGACTCGGTGGAGGCATTCCGCCGCCTGCATCCTGCCCTGGACGACTACGAGCGCGCGCTTGGGGCAAACGAGGCACGGCTCCTGCAGGAATTCAGGCAGGAATCCGAGCCGCACGGCGTGCGGCTGATGGGCTCGGCCGATCCGGCCGTGCAGTTGGTGATGGGCGGCGCGTACGGCGAGCCGCCGGAGCGGACCGCGGCGATCGCCCGCGCCGCCCGCGCCGGGCTCGGAGGCGACCAGGAGCTGATCGTGCTGCTCCGCATGGGCTTCTACGGCGGCCCGCAGTACGGCACGCCGATCGTCACCGAGCAGACGATGGTCGACAGCGTGCGCGCCGTGGCAGATGCCGGCGCCCACGCGGTGGGGTTCTACAACTACGCCGAGGCACCCGCGCGCTGCGTCGACTGGATCGCGCCCGCGCTGCGTGCCGTCGGCCTGGCAAACTGACCGGGGCTCGGACAACAGCCGTGCAGTACACCCGCCTGGGCACCTCGGACCTCCGTGTCTCCCGGCTGTGCCTGGGCACCGTGTTCCGCAGCGAGCCGGACGACGCCACCGGTATCGCCGCCATCCACGCCGCCGCCGATCACGGCTGCAACTTCCTGGACTGCGCCGACTTCTACGGCACCGGCCGCTCCGAACGGATCGTCGGCGCGGCGGTCAACGGGCAGCGCGACCGCTTCGTCATCACCACCAAGGTGGGCTCGCCGATGCCGGAAGCCCCGGCCGGCGGCCTGAAGCGCGACTACATCCTGCGCGCCTGCGAGGCGAGCCTGCGGCGGCTCGACACCGACTACATCGACTGCTACCTGTGCCACTTCCCCGATCCGGACACGCCCCTCGACGAGACGCTGTCGGCCTTCGACCGCCTGGTGGCCGAGGGCAAGGTGCGCTATCCGGGAGTGAGCAACTTCAGCGCTGCGCAAGTGCTGGAGTCGGCCCGGATCAGCCGGGAACGCGGCTGGGTCGGCTACGTCTGCAACCAGGTGGGCTACAGCCTGCTCGACCGGCGCATCGAGGAAGAGCTGCTGCCGGCGATCGAGCCAGGCGGGGTCGGCGTCACCGCCTTCGCGACCACGGCGATCGGCCTGCTGGCCGGCCGCTACCGCTACGGCCAGCCGCCGCCGACCGGCACCTCCTGGCACCGCGGCCCGTACAACTTCCGCGCCGCCATGACCCCGGCGGTCGGCGGCGTGATTGACGCCGTCGTGGACATCGCCCGCCGCTGCGACACCACGCCCACCCGCGTCGCCACCGCCTGGTGCCTGCGCCTGCCGGCCGTGAACGCCGCCATCATCGGCACCGACACGCCGGAACAGGTGCGACAGAACTTCCGCGACGCCGACTGGGAATTGCCCGCGGAGGCGTCCGCGGAGCTGGACCGCTGCTCGGCGGGGCTCAGGCTGGCGATCCGCAAGGACTGCCCGCAGGGCTGGGTGCCGGACGCACCCTGACCGGCACGCGGCGGCCCGTTACTTCAGCGACCCGATCAACGCTCCCTTCACGAAGTAGCGCTGGATGAACGGATAGATGCAGACGATCGGCACGATCGAGACGATGATCGACGCCGCCTGGAACGCCTGCACCGGCACCGGCTCCTGCCGCTCGCGCTCCATGATGCTGCGCTCCATCTGCTCGCGCAGCGACTGGACGTCGACCTCGACCAACAGGCGCCTCAGGAACAGGGTGAGCGGCTGCAGGTCCTCGTCGTTCATGAACAGTAGCGGCCGGAAGAAGTCGTTCCAGATCAGGACGATCTGGAACAGCGCCCCGAAGGCGACCACCGGCTTCGACAGGGGCAGATAGATCCGGAACAGGATGTAGAGGTCGTTGGCGCCGTCGATGTGGGCTGCCTCGCGCAGCTCGGTGCCCAGGCCGAGAAAGTACGTGCGAAAGACGACGGTGGTGAACACCGCGATCGCGCCCGGCAGCACCATCACCCACATGGTGTCGATCATGCCGAGCGACCGGTACACCAGGTACATGGGAACGAGCCCGCCGGAGAAGAACATGGGGATCACGTGGAAGATCATCACGCCCCGATTGAGCCAGAATCCCCGCACCGCCAGTGGATAGGCGACGATCGAGGTCGCCACCACGAAGATCACGGTCCCGATCGCTGCGTAGCGCAGGGAGTTGTAGTAGGCGCGCACCATTCCCTCGTCGCTGAACACGAACCGGTAGGCGTCGATGTTCACCCCCGACGGATACAGCGCCACGGCCCCGCTCGCGATCCCGGCGGCGTCGCTCAACGACACGGCCACGATGTGAATGAACGGATACACGGTCAACGCAGCGAGCAGGAACAGAACTGCGACGTTGCCGTAGTCGAACAGCGTCACCGGGAACAGCGCCAGGTGTTTCTCTTTCAGGCCGGCGTGCATCCGATGCCCATCCCTACCAGAGGCTGTGACCGGTGACGCGCCGGGCCAGCACGTTGACCGCGACCATGAAGATCAGGCTGACGACCGAGTTGAACAGCCCCACGGCCGTGCCGAACGCGAACTGCCCGCCCTCCAGCGCGAGACGGTACACGAAGGTCTGGATCACGTCGGCGGTTTCATAAGTGGCCGGCGAGTACATCAGGAACACCTTCTCGAAGCCGACGTTGATGATGCCGACCGTGCTCAGGATCAGGAGCACCATGACGTACGGCAGCAGGTGCGGAAGGGTAATGAAACGGGCCATCTGCAGGCGGCCCACGCCCTCGACGATGGAGTTCTCGTACAGCTCCGGATCGATCCCGGAGAGCGCCGCCAGGTAGATGATCGTGCTGAAGCCGATCCCCTGCCAGACACCGGATCCTATGTAGATGGTGCGAAACCAGCCCGGTTTGGCGAAGTAGCTGACCTGCTCGCCGCCCAGTGCGGCCACCAGGCGATTGACCACTCCGTCGTATGCCAGGAGCTCCTTGAGCATGCCGATGATCACGACGACCGCGATGAAGTGAGGCAGGTAGGTGATCGTCTGCACCGCGCGCTTGTAGCCTGGCGAACGCACCTCGTTGAGCAGCAGCGCCAGCAGGATCGGTGGCCAGAACCCCCAGACGATGGACAGGAAGCCGAGCAGCACCGTGTTGCGGATGAGCCGCCAGAAGAACGGGTTCCTGAAGAAGAGCTCGAAGTTGTGAAACCCCACCCAGGGGCTACCCAGGATGCCGGCGGTGAAATCGTAGCGCTTGAACGCCAGCAGGACGCCGTACATGGGCAGGTAGCTGAACAGGAAGACCAGGACCACTCCCACGGCGGTCATCAGGTAGAGATACTTCTCATGGCCGAAGCTCCCGGTTATCCGTTCGATGCGGGCGCGGCCCTTTGCGGGGCCTCCCACCGCTGCTACCCTCGCCTCGCCCGTGTCCGACGCCATCTCAGCGCTCTCCACTCCTCCGATCTGGATGGTGGTGGTCCGCGTCTACGGCAGCATCCTGTACGCAACCCGCCGCTGGCCTGACGATGGCACGCCGGCGTCGGCCGCAACGCCGCTTACCGAAGGGCACATCGACGCGTGGTTCGAGGACTGCGCCCGGCACGGCGTGGCGGCGGTGCTGTGGCAGGCCAACTGCGGGGGCACCCTCACCTACCCGAGCGCCCATGCGCCCCTGGCCGGAGACCCGCCGCTGCCGCCGCGGTTCCGCATCGGCGCCGAGCCGCACGAGCAGGGCTGGACAGCCGGCGACTGGGCGTGGCTGGGCCAGCAGTGCCGGCGCTTCGACACGCTGGAGGCGGCGGTACGGGCCGCGCACCGGCACGGCGTCGCCCTGATCCTCAACTTCAGCGTGTTCGACCTGCCCGGCGTCTGGTGCACGGCGGAGAGCTGGCCGGGCGGCTCCCTGCTGTTCGACCGGGACCTGTGGCTGTGGTCTCGCGATCAGCGGACGCGGCTGGAAGGGATCCCCTGCTACGGCGATCCGCGCCTGCGCGAGCTGCGGCTCGCCGAGGTTCGGGAGGCGCTCGACCGCGGGGTCGACGGCATCGCCTTGGGCTTCTTCAGCCACTGCGACACCGCGGCCGGTGACGAGCCGCACCGCTTCGGATTCAACCCGTGCGTAGTGGAGGAGTTCAGGGAGCGATACGGCGTCGACGTACTGCGCGAGCCGTTCGATACCGCTGCGTGGTACGCCCTGCACGGCGAGCATTTTACCCGGTTCGTGCAGGCGGTGAGCGCCGAGACCCGGCGCCGCGGCCGCGCGCTGCTGGGCTACGCGCGCACCGACGGCATCCACGGCTGGGCCGGTCGGGGCACTCCCGTGATCTCGCAGGGGATGGGTGCCGGCGGCGTGCATCGGTTCGACGCCCGGACCGGGCGCTCGAGCGATCAGCCGGCGGCCGGCTTTCACGTCGAATACGAACGGTGGGGCCGCGAGGGGTTGGTCGACGCCCTGGTGGCGCTGCCGCCGCCGTATCCGCACGGCCTGGACTCCGCCGCGGCGATGCGGGAGGCGGCCGGCGTGCCGGTGCTGGTGTGGCGCAAGATCATCGCCTGCGACCCCGATCTTCCCGCAGAAAAGCGCGCGGAGATCACCGCCGTGCGCGACGGCTCCGTGGACGGATACGTGCTGCACTTCATGTACTGGACCGACTGCCGCCACCCGCGCGGCGACTACAACCACCCGGCCTCGTTACTGTCCTGAAACAAGACGGGACCAGATACCAAGACGGCGAGGCCCGCCATGTGGGGGCCTCGCCGTGCTCTTCGCCGTGCCGGGTGTGCGACTACCCGCCGGCCGCTTCCTGGTACAATGCGATCAGGTCGCCGGCGCCGAGCTCTTCGAGGCGAGCCTGGTAGGCGTCGTAGTTGGACAGCGGCTCCTCGCCGAAGATGAACTTGATCGTCATCTCGTGCGCGTAGGTGTCCAGGATCGTCTTGAGCTGCCCGGCCTGCTCCTGAGCCTCGGCCGCAAAACGCACGATGGGCTGCGGGTCGGTCTGCGTGCTGCCCTGCTCCTGGTACATGAAGGACTCGCGGATGAACTGCGCGTAGTCGCCGTCGGAGGCGCCGTCGTGCAACTCGAAGAAGATGCCGTCCACGCTGATGGAGCTGAAGTTGTTCTCCGACCGGAAGAAGTTGTACACGTTGCGGTAGTAGTCGATCGACGCCCACTTGCCGTCCGGATTGTACGGCGTCTTGATGTCCGGATGGATGAAGCGGTACGTGCCGTCGACGATGTCCCACTCCTCGCCGGGAGCTCCAAGCGTCATCTGGATGCTGACCGCGGGATCGGCGATGAAGTCCTTGAGCGCGATGATCTCGCGGATGTAGTCGGACTTGGCGTTGATCAACCACGGCGGTCCATGCACGTTGGTCGGCGCCTTGTTGCCGGTCCAGCCGCGCGGCCCGTCGGCCGAGATACGCGGCACGGGATGCGCCTCTACCCAGTGCTTGCCCGGGCCGTAGTTGGGGTTGTTGCCCGGGTTTTCGATGAACCAGTTGCCGGTCGCCGACCACCACCAGGCGAAGAACGTCTTGTCGTTGATCCAGTCCTGCACCCACTGCTCATAGGAGGTGGTGGTGGCGTCCGGGTTCAACAGGCCGTCGCTGTAGAGCCTGGCCATGTACTCGACGTAGTACCGGTAGTTGTCCTCCGCCGGGCCGTACACCCAGTCGTCCACGTCGTGGTTGTAGTAGATGGTGTGGCCGGTGCGGAACGTCGGCGCCGCCAGGTTGATCAGCGTGATGACGCCGCCCTGGGTGAAGGGACCGACCGGGAACGAGTTGGGGAACTCGTTCTTGAGCAGCGTGAAGGCGTCATGCATGTCGTCCCAGGTTTCCGGCTGCAGGTCGTACTTCTGCCACAGGTCGTGCCGGTACGGCAGGAACTGGTTGAACGGGAAGTAGAACTGGTTGACCTGCCAGAAGCCGTACAGCTTGCCGTCGTAGAGCAGGAGGTTGAGGTTCGGCTCCTCCTCGACCAGCTTCGCGTAGTTCGGCATCAGGTCGCGGTACTCCATGATGTCCACGAAGATGCCCTTGTCCCCGAACGCCTCGAAGTCGGCCCGTGTCCAACCCGAGCCCTGCGGGAACAGCATGTCGGGGAGGTCCCCGCTCTGCAGCATGAGGTTGTACTTGGCCTCCCGCGCCCCCTGTGGGATCTGCGTGACGTCGAGCACGATGTTGGTCTGCTCCTGCAGCCACTGAAAGCCGAGGTGACCGTCCTGGGCCCACTCGTAGGCCCCTTCGCTGGGATGCTCGGTCAGGGCGACCGTAATGGTGATCTGCTCTTCCAGGGGAAAGGTGATCGGTCCGCCCTCCTCCATCGCCGTGCCTTCGGTCTCGCCGGCGGCCCAGCCAAGCACGCTCGCGAGTGCGAGCAATGCCACGATGTAGAACGCTCTTTTCATGCGTCTCCTCCTAGCCCGAATTTCGGGCGTTCCCGATCCGGACAGCATGGACCCTCTAAGCGGCGCGTTCAAGCGCGGGCGCGGTGTCGGCGTGACCTTCAAGGGCTGACGTCGTGGACCACGGCGCTGGCGATGACCTCCCGGAAGCGGTCGAGCGGCATGCCGACCGAGCGGACCCAGCGCCAGATGCACTCCATGAGCTCCATGCTGTAGTCGCAGACCAGCTCCGGCTTGCCCTTCTCCCACGGCTCGGGAGGCCACACCGTGTGGCCGAGCTTCGTGCACACCTGGATGCGCCGGTCGTCGAGCCTGAGGCCGATGCGCCGGCGGTCGATCCACTGCGCGTGCCGCCGCGCCTGGAACATCGCGGCGCCGGTGCCGTCCGGGAGCTCGAACAGCCATGCCTCGACGTCGGTGCCGGGCAGCGGGATCACCTCGTGCCCGCGATGGCCGTACAGCAGGCGGGAGTCGTGCACGGTCATCTCGAAGCGCATCCTCGGCGCCCGCCCGAGCGGCAGGTACTGCGCGAAGGCGCCGCCGTAGCCGGGGACGCATCCCTCGAACGACTCGCCCCAGAGCTCGGAGTGCACGGTGTCCAGGTCGAGGGCCAGCCGGTTCGCCACGACATGGCGGTGGAACTCGGCGGTCAGTCCCTCGTAGAAGCGGGTGATCGATCCGTCGAAGTCGGTGGTGAACCGCAGGGCGTAGGGCGCGCCCAGCGCCTCGACGGCCGCGTCGGTCAGGTACTGCGGTCCGCCGAGATGCACGAACAGCGTCGGCTCCGGCCGGTTGCGCAGATCCGCAAGCCAGCGCTCCTTCACCTCCCGCTCCATGCGGACGAAGAGCTCCAGGTTGTCGGCGCGCACCTGCTCGTCCGACAGCACCTCGTAGCAGCACGGGTGGATGAGGAAGATGATGGAACCGCAGGGGCGCTCCCCGTTTCCGCCGCTCATCGGCCGGACAGGCTACCATGCCGCCCGTGGCTGGCACGCGTGTGATCGACCGCATCGTCTTCCTGTTCCATCCGGCCTGCTGGGCCATGCGCGACGCGCCCGATCCCGCGTACCTGGAGACGTACGGCGTGCGCCGCTCCTGGTGGTACGCCGCGCGCAATCGCGAGCGACGAGTCGTCGCCCTGCAGAAGGAGTTCATCTCGGCCATGCGGCCGAACGAGCTGCTGTACCTGCACCCGATCGGCGACAGCGGCCTGATGCGCGACCTGGAGCGGCACGCGCTCGACACGCTGGGCGACCGATGCCTGGTCGAGCGCGGCGCGGTGATCACCGAGCCGGCAGGGCTGGACGGCGTGCCGGAGCCGATCCGTCACGTGCTGCACGACCCCGACCATGCCGGCTGCGCGGCGTACTGGGCAAGCATTCCGGCGGAACATCGCGCGCCCATCCAGTCCGAGATCGAGGCCGCGTGCGCGCGCGACGGCTACGCCTGGGGTACCGGCGCGCTGAAGGTGATCGCCAACAATTACCTGTACGCCCGCTTCCTGGAGACCGAGATGGCGGCACGCGGCTTCACCTGTGACCCACGCACGGTCACCGCCGTGGCCTTCGGCGAGGGGTTCGAGCAGTGCGCGATGACCTGGAAGGCGATGATCCCGCCCATCCTGGGTTGGCGGCACCCGGTGGAGAACGACTACAACCTGTCGGTGAGCGGGGCGCCGGTGCTGGGGGGCGCGCGCTTCGTGGAGCGCCTCGCCCTCGACCACGACGTGCGGCTGTTCCTGTGGGAGCTGCCGAACGCGCTGCAGCTCGGCTTCTACGCGCGGGCGCGCTGCCGGCTCGCCGACCCGCACTACGCCGCCCACGTCGACCCGGACGGCGAGGTCCTGGAGGTGCGCGACATCCGCGACCGGGTGCTCGTGCCCGGTCGGGACGCTGCCCTGACGGAACCGGACGGCAGGCTGGCGGTGCCGGTGCTGTCGGGCGTCCGCAAGTACCGCGAGGACGACTGCTACGTCGTCGGCTGCAGCACCCGCTACGAGCGGTTCCGCGATCTGCTGGCCGGCGCCGCCGTGCGCGAGCACGTGCCGCTGCCGGAGAACGCGAGCGGCCCGTAAGATTCGCCCTTCTCGTTCTGTGCGGGTGGCGCCGCCTGACATACACTGCGCGCATGGCCACCACCACTCCGCTTACGATCGGCGACGGCTCGGCATGGCACTTCGTCAACGGCGCCTGGACGGACGGCGGCGACGGCGCGCTGACGATTCCGCCCGACCTGGCGGACGCCGAGATCGCTCCCCTGCAGGGCGCGCACTTCGCGTTCGACCGCAACCGTGCCCTGCAGGACTGCCGGGTCAGCTTCGACTTCCTGCTGCGCGGCCACAACGACGCCGGCATCGTCCTGCGCGCCGGCGACGAGTCCCACTTCTACCTCGTGCACTTTCCCAACTGCGCCCAGGCGTCGCGCGCCCAGCACTTCTGGGCGGCGCTGTCGAAGATGGGCGACGCCGGCTACCTGGAGCTGATCCGGCTGCAGATGATCCCGCGCGTGCCGAGCACCAACGGCATCCGGCTGCGCTGCGAGATCACCCTGCAGGGCGACCGCTTCACCGTGCGCGTCGGCGACTACGGCCGCTTCGAGGTACGCGACGGCACCTACGCCGGCCCCGGCGCGGTCGGAGCGTACCTGTTCGGGAAGGCAGAGCTCGGCAACGTCCGCGTCGACGGGAGATCCGCGCCGCCGGTCTGGCGCTCCGGGTTCGAGCACCCCACCAACTGGTGGCACCCGCTGCCGGCCGGGCCCGGGTACTGGCAGCAGCCCACCGACATCAAGCGCTTCGACGACGGCGAGCTGCTGATGCTCGTGAACGTGCAGGACGACACCTCGGACGCCCTCACCGCGCATGCGCAGCCGTTCCTGACCCGTTCGGCCGACGAGGGCCGCACCTGGTCGGAGCTGCAACCGCTCGGCCTGGGCGAGCTGGCCAGCTCCTGGTCACCGGCGCGCATGCACCTCACCCCGCGGGGACGCCTGATCGCCATGCTACCGGGCACGGACCACAAGCTGGTGTACGAGTCGGGCGACCGCGGCCGCACCTGGAGCGAGGCCGGCACGACCAACCTGCACGTCGGGCCGCCCAAGGATCCGCCGGTGCAGAGCCTGGCGCCGATGGGCTTCCTGAACCTGGCCGACGGCGGCGTCCTTGCCTTCCTCCTGCTCGGCAAGGACATGCACGACAACCCGTTGCCGCTCCATACTTGGGGCTCCTGGCACTGCCAGGCGTTCTGCGCGCGAAGCGACGACGACGGCGCCACCTGGAGCGCGCCGGTGAACGTCGACACGCCCGGCTTCCTCGACGACGGCACGCCGATGGAGGGCAACCTGGACCTTACCGAGTGCACGGCGACGGAGCTCGGTTCGGGCCGCGTCGTCGCCTACATGCGGCCGATCTACTCCCCCGTGATGTGGGAGAGCTGGTCGGACGACGGAGGCCGCACCTGGGGACCGGCGGTGCGCGGGCCGTTCGCCGGCTACGCCTCGCCCAACATGGTGCGCACCGCCTCCAGGGCGCTGCTGATCGCCCACCGCATGCCGGGGCTGACCCTGCACTGCAGCCACGACGACGGGCTGACCTGGGACCAGGGCACGATGATCGACACCGGCCTGTGGGCGATGGGCTCGATGGTCGAGGTCGCCCCGGACGAGGTCCTCTACGTGTACTGGGACACCTTCCGGACCCTGGCCCGCGCGCAGCGGATCCGCGTCACCCCCTCCGGGCTCGAGCCGGTTCGCCCCGCGTAGGCGCTACTCCTCGAGGCTCCACCGGAGCACGCCCATGTGGTAGCGCCGGTGGCAGGCGATACGGTTCGCGTAATAGGCGGTGACGATCGTCCCGTCCGGCATCTGCACGCTGGATGGATAGCCGCCGTCGGTGGCGTCATCCAGGCCGACCAGCAGGCGGGGCGGCCCCCAGGTGGCGCCGTCATCCGGGCTGAGACGGGCGCCGATGCCGTAGAGGCCCTGGTTGCGCATGCCGTAGACGAGGAGGATCCGCCCGTCGGCGAGCCGCAGCAGGTGCGCGGGATGCTGCCGCGGCAGGGTGAGCGGTCCTTCGTCACGCCAGGTCAGGCCGTCGTCGCGCGATCGGAACAGCCGCAGGTGCGCGTCGCGCAGCGTCCGGCACGCGGCCAGCCATTCGCCCGAACCCAGGTGGAGCAGCGCCGTCTCGCTGCAGTCGTCCGCCCCGATGCGGGCGCGGGGCCGCCATGACGCGCCGCCGTCGGTGCTGACGTAGAAGTAGGCGATTCTGCGGCCGGGCCGGAAGCGGTGATAGGCAGAGGCGGCAAGCAGCCCCCCGTCACCCTCCACCACGTCGCCGAACGGAACCGGGGCCGGTGCCGACTCGTCCGGCAGCACCAAGGTGCCGTCCCAGGTCCATTGGTGGCCGAGGTCGGCCGATCGGCACACGAGCGGCCGCAGCACGCCGTCCTCGGGTGGCGTGCTGCGGCTCTCGTCCCCCGGCTCCAGGACCGGCGACCAACCGGACGCCAGCACCACGTAGGTGCCCGCGGCCGTCCGTCCGGCGGCAACGTTCATGCGGTTGCCCGGCGGCTCGCCGCGCGCGGGCACGCTGCGCCGCGTCCACAGGCGGCCGCCGTCCGTGGAAACCCAGCATTCCACGTCGCCGTACCAGCGGCCGTGCACGGGCTGGTTGTAGATGGCTGCGGCGATCGAGCCGTCGGCGAGCAGCGTCAGATTGGGCCAGGCGCAGACGTTGTCGATCGCGACGTAGCGCTCGCATGCCCCGGAGCTCACGGGATCTTGTTCTCCAGGAACATGGTCACCCCCATTTCCTCGAAGTGGGAGGTGTCGTCGCCGGCCGCCACGCGCATGCAGGCGCGCACACCGGTGCCCTGCAGATCGTTGGCCACGTAGGCGACGCAGCCTTCGACCGTCTTGAGGGCGTGGTTGGGATAGCGCCGTATGTCGAGCGTCATGTCGGAGGGACCGAAGGTGACGAAGTCGACCCCGGGCCGGACCAGGCGGCGCGCCGCGGTGGCCGCGGTGATCGACTCGATCTGCATGGCGAGCACGCCGGTGCGGTGCCAGAGCTCGATGTACTCGTCGAGCGTCTGGTCGATGAAGCGATAACGGTCCTGGCCGCCCATGCTGCGAACGCCGTCCGGCGGGTAGTAGAAGTTGGCCACCGCCTCGTCCACCGTGGCCTCCAGCTCCACCTGCGGCACCTCGATGCCGGCCGGGCCCAGGTCGAGCAGGTTGCCGATCAGGAAGGTAAGGCGCGTGTGCTTGATGCGCAGCACCACCGGCATCGACAGCTCGGCGGCGATCTTGCAGAAGTCGCGCAGCCTGACCTCCGCGAACGCCGAGTGCTGGGCGTCGACCTGGAACCAGTCGTAGCGGTGGCGGGCGGCGAGTTGCGCCAGCCGGGGGCGGTCGGAGAACATCGGCACCGCGGCGCCGAGGAGCGGAGCGCCCGAGCGGACCTTGTCCTTGAGGGTGGTCTGATCATCTGCCATGGCGCGGACATCAGACACCCGCCGCCTGCCGCAGGTCAAACCCGGTGCGCGCGCCGGCTCAGCGGCGCAGGGCGCCCGAATCGCTCCCCGAATGCGCGGGCGCCATACGCTGCGATATGGTAGGTGACGATGGTTGAGCAGCATGTTGCTACGGTCCCGCGTCCGGGGGAGCACGGCGAGCCGGCGTCGCTGGAGTTTCCGGGCTGTCGCCCGGTGCGCATATCGCGGGAGGAGATCGCCGACTGCGATCGGCGCATCGAGTACTGGGACGCCACGACGGAGATCGCCATGGTGTGCGAGCCGGTCAGCATTTACCACGAACACCCGGGGCAACGCCTTCGCGAGCTGCTGACCCTGATCGCCCAGACGCGCGGATCGCCGATCGGCACGCTCGGGGCAGCCGACCTTCTGATGCGCGACGAGCAGGGCGCCTGTCTGCGCATCCTGGAGGGCGATCAGACGGTGTATCTGCACCCGCGCGCGGAGCGGCCGGCGGGTCCCGCGATCGAGGTCGGCAGCGACGTGCTGCCGGACGTCGTGCTGGAGGTGGACAACACCACCGACGTACGCCGCGGCAAGCTCTCGCTCTACGAGTCGTGGGGCTTCCCGGAGGTGTGGGTCGAGGTGCCGGACGAGTCTTCGCCGAGCCGGCCGCCGGGACTGAGGCCCGGCTTGACGATTCACGTGCCGGGGGATGACGGCTATCGCACCGTGCAGAGCAGCCGGGCGTTTCCGGGGTGGACGGCACGGGAGATTCACGGGGCCTTGAACGAGGCCGAGCTGTCGGAATCCACGACGGCGGCGTTGCGCCGGATCGGGCGGACGCTGGGTGCGGCGGAAGGCACTGGTCCTGATGACGATCCGTTCCTGCGCGCAGAGCGCATGGAGGGACGCGCCGAGGGCCGGGTCGCAGGGCGAAGAGAGGGCCGTGCGGAAGGTCGCGAAGCAGGCCGGGTGGAGACGCAGCGCGCAGCGGTGTTGCAGGTGTTCAGGACGCGGGGCATGCCGGTTTCGGCGGCGCTGCCGCGGCGCTTGACGGAATTGGAGGGCGTCTCCACCGCGGCGCTGGTACAGGCCGCTCTGGAGTGCCGCGACGAGGAGCATCTGCTGCGGCTGGTGTCGGATCGGAGGTAGTTCTCAGCGACGCGGGGCGTCGTTGGCAGCGGCCAGGATCGCGTTCTCCGCGGGCAGCTCCCAGACTTCGTTGAAGGCGTATGGGCGAGGCCGCCGCGGCCTGTGGTCCGGCGGCGCAACCGCGGGATCGATGAGCTCGAACCGGTCGCGGCCGCGCGGCCGGTCGAGCCAGCGCCGCTCTTCCGGCGCGGCCTCCACCTGCCGGCGCAGAATGAACTCCACATGGTCGAATGCGGAGAAGGCGGCGTGCGCCAGGAACACGCGCCCCGGCTGCTGCCCGTCCCACGTGGCCAGATCGGGCAGCAGGACGGGCCCGGTGCAGACCTGGAACTCGGCGTCCTCTTCGTTGAGGTTGATCAGGTTGACCGGGTACTCGACCGTCACGGTAAAGCCGTCGCTGACGTAACGGCTCTGCGCGTTGAGCAGGTCGTGGCGCAGGGTCGCCTCCACCACCTCGGCAGCGCCGGTCAGGCGGGAGCCGGGGCAGCCTCGGACGTCTATGGTGTGGTCCTGATAGCCGGCACCCAGCGGCTCCGCGCTTGCCGGCTCCGGCTCGGTCGAGGGTCCGGTGGCCAGGTTCAGCTTCGCGGTGCGGCTGAACGCCATGCGGTACTCGCCGCTCGGCACCTGGAACAGATTGCGGCTGGCGATCGTGTACTCGCTCCGGCACGGCGCGCCCAAGAACAGCTCGGCCGTGGTCCCGGAAGCGTGGTGCTCGACCGTACAGGCCGCCTCCAGCGTGAACCGCACGTGGTACGCCTGCCCCGGCGTGCCCACGAACCCGCCGTGGTACCGGTAGTACCGGTGCGGGTGCCACGGCTGCGACTTGCGCGTGAACAGCGACCTCGGGAAGTCGATCATACGGCTGTTGGCCCTCCTGCCCTCGGTCGAACGAGCATGACACCGAAGACCCGGCACGTCACCGAACGGGGCCTGCCCACCTGATCGACCTCGACGCTGGCCGAGATGCAGATCCTATGCGGCGCGGCTCATGTGGCGAGGCTGAAGGCGCAGTTCGCGGACCAGCGCCGCCAACTCGTCGATACCCGCGAGCAGTTCTTCGATCGTCCCGGACAAGTCGAGCGCAGCGATTTCCAGCCGTGTGCCGGCGTGTCGGACCCGATGCGCCGCCGGCTGCGCCTCGCCCTGCGCATAGATCAGCAGCCCGCTCGGCAGGTCGAGGGCGGTGGCGTAGGCAAGGAGCTGATAAAGGTCGGCGTTGGGTGCGTGCTCATACCGGATCCGCTTGTATTTCACGTCGCCCACGAACGTGCAGGTCGAGCCGTCCTACCACGAAAGGTCGGGTTTTGAGCGTCACGTTCCCCGCCTCGTCGAGGGTGCGCACGTGTTCGTCCGAGCGGAACACGTGATCCGAGACCCGGAGCGCGTCCCGCAACGCCTGCGTCACGAAGCCC
The DNA here is from genome assembly GCA_965208175.1 of Spirochaetia bacterium. Lineage (GTDB taxonomy): Bacteria > Spirochaetota > Spirochaetia > SZUA-6 > Bin103 > CATQHW01. The sequence continues at coordinate 3,279,980 of CBDBOG010000004.1, forward strand.
TGGAACACGGCGTTCATGTCCATCAGGAATCCCGGCGCCCGGATGCGGCCGCGGTCCGTCTCGAATGAGGTATGCCGGAGGACGAGGCGCGACAATGCCACGACCTCACGGTAGTGCTCACTCAGCCGATCGAACGTCACCTCGGGCACGGCGGGGAACTCGACGAGCGACACATTCTCCAGCCGGGCGGCGACCCACCGCAGACCCTCGCGGGAACGCGCCGAGCGCAGTCGCATCCGGCCGAGCCGTGCGGCGGCCGCCTTCACCAGACGGTTTGCCGTAATGTCGTCGGTGAACTCGTCGTAGCGGACCTCGACCGGCACGGGGACGCCGAACCTGCGCCGGAGTTGGTCGTCGATGCGGATTCGGCCGCGCACGGTGTGCAGCGCCTCCTCCTTGGTCATGTACCCGTGGAGCAAACCGCGAGCGAACGCGCGTCGGGCGGCGGCGACCAAGGCGGATGCCAACGCCTCCACCACCGTCGGCGCCTCCTCGAAGTCGAAGCGCTCCTCCCGGACATCGAACGCCCCCATCGCGTAGGACGCCAGAAACAGCACGCGCGAGATGTCCAGCTTGGGCCGGATGGACACCGCCAGGTCGCCGATGTCGAGCGCCCCGACGGTGGAGCCGGGCGTCAGGTGGTACGCACGCTCCTCGCCTGAGGCCGGCTCGATCGTCAGTGACGTGAGGATGTCGCCGAGCTTGTCGCGCTCGGCCGGCAAGAGCCGCACCGGATCGCTCCGCACATACTCTTGCAGGTCAAGTCGCCGCATCGTCGTTGTTGTCGTTCGTCAAGTGTCGGCTCGCCGGCTCGCCGCACGGTAGTCGGTTCCCAATTGAAGATCGCGCTCTGACAGCCACTCTTCGATCTCCTCGCGCGAATCTCGCCCCAAGCCAGAGATAGTGTCTATCTCCTCGGCGTTCTTGCGGGTCAGGTCTTTGATCGTACGGATTCCTTGCGTACTGAAGCAGTTCTGCACGCGGGTCGTCCGGTGTTCCGTCGACAGCTTCATCTCCGTCACCGGCGTATCCAGGAGCCTGCGCATCGACTCCTCCGGCTCTTCGTCTCCGCCGTCCGGCTTCACCTCACCGCGGAGTTTGTCGAGGCGGAACTCGTCGAGGCGGTCGTGTTCCCCGTACAACCGCTCTTCGACGTAGGGGAGCACGTTGTGCTCCCAAATCAGGTCGACCATCTCGCTGTCAAGGCCGCGCTTCATGAAGTAGCTCGGCCCGATCGGCGCCTGCCGATCGTCCAGCTTCACGTTCGCGTGGTCGACGACTTCGGCGACCCACGTCATGTGGGGTGCATGCTCGCCCAGCCAGCGCCGCAGCAGCCCTTGGATCGGCGTCTTGTCGGGGTGAAACTCCACGAAGTGGAACCGGCGCCGCAACGCCAGGTCCACCAGCGCGATGGAGCGGTCGGCGGTGTTCAATGGTGCCGATGAAGTAGAGATTCCTGGGCAGCGCAAACCGTTTGCCCGCATCGGCATACTGAAGGCGCATCTGCTCGCCGCGGTATTCCAGCAAGAAGTACAATTCACCGAATACTTTGGCCAGATTTCCCCGGTTGATCTCGTCGATCACCAGGAAATGCTTCTCGCCGGGCCTATCGTCCGCAGCCTTCGCCGCGTCCAGCAGCGGCCCGTTCCTGGGGGCGAAACCGGGCTGTCCACCTTGCAATGTGGGGCGGAACCCCTGCACGAAGTCCTCGTAGGCATACGAGGGATGAAACTGGACGATCCACACGCGATCCGGCGACCCGGCAAGGTGTTCGGCCAATCTCCGCGCGACGTAGGTCTTACCGGTGCCCGGCGGTCCCTGAAAGATAACTTGCCGCTTGTCGTCGAGCAGCCTCCTTATCGTGCGAAGAGCGCCGACGTCGAGCAGGAGGTCATCAGCCAGCGACTGCAAATCGCGTCGCTGAGGGTCAGGATCGACCTCGAATCGCTTCTTACACTCGCGATAGCGATCCGAATACTCCTTGTGGCGGTCCACGGACTCGTGCTCCTGCAACCGGTCGAGCAGCCCAGCCATCTTCCCGAGATGTTCCTGTGCGTCCTCCCTGTTTCCCTTGGACATGGCCGACGAAAAACCCTTCTCGCGCGCACTGAATTGGTCCAGGGGATACCATATCCCGAACATTATCGACTGCGCTTCGAGACGGGTACGCGGCTTGTCGAGCTTGTCCGCTTCCTCAATGAGCCGGTCGAGGAAACCGAGCGCGTGCTGATACAGCGCTGCCTCGTCCGCATTCTTGGGAGGCCCCCTGATACTGCGTCAGTTCGTAGGCGGCGGCGAACAATGTCGTCATGAACGGAGGGTATCTCTCGGCATCCAATCCCATCAGCAAGAAGGAAATCAGCCTCATCCGCGTTCCAACACCGCCGATCCCGCTCCGAGGCATTCGCCCCGCGAACGTGCGCACTCGCTCGATCACGTCGCCTGAGCGAGCCGCTTCTCCGGGAGATCGCTCGTATGGCGCCCAGAGCCTCAGCAACGCTCCCGACGCCCCATGCTCGTCCTCATCGAACCACTTCAAGAGATAGACGCGGCCCTGCCAACGGCAGAGGTTGTTGACATAGTCAGGAGTGACCTCTCGCACGAGATCGAGCCAATTGGCGTTGCCGGAAAGCGCGGCCTCGCGTACGCCACCCAGCTCTCGTGCTACTTCACGTTTGTAATTCAGTTCATCCGTGTCGATCCGCCCAGTGGCAACGTACCGCCGCACGCGTCCGATGTACTCGTCCCATGTGGCTGCTTCGACCATGGCGTGTCCTCCTCTCTCGGCCGGTCCCGTTCCGGCGCTGACTTGGCAGCAGGTCGACCGTACTACAGTGCGTCCTTACGTGCTACGATGTGGTCCAATGCCTGCGTATTCCGAGTTCGAGGTATCTCTCGTTGCCATCGAGCCGCTCATCTGGCGGCGCTTCCAGCTTGGCGAGTCCGCCTCGTTCGATCACCTGCATCGGGCGATTCAGGCTGCTTTCGGTTGGGAGAGCTGCCACCTGTGGGAGTTTCGCGAGCCGGGCAGGCGCGGGCGCGTGCTGGCCGGCGCGGAGCAGGACGTTCTGTTTCTTGACGGCGAGGAGACTCCTGATGCTCAACAAGTGAAGCTCGCACAGTACTTCGCGCCCGACCTTCCGCCGGCGAATTGCCAGTACATCTACGACTTTGGAGACACGTGGATTCATACGGTGACGCTGAACAGACGGCTATCAGTTGCCGAACGATTTCATCGTCGCCTCCTCGCCGGCGAACGCGCCTGCCCGCCGGAAGACTCCGGTGGAATCGGAGGATACGCGCGGCTCGTCGAGTTTCTCGAAACCGGCGTGGATCCCGTGGGAGACGACGCGGCAGAGCTCGCCGAGTGGATCGGCGACTGGAAACCGGATCGCTTCGACCTCGACGCTGCCAAGCGCATCTTTGACCGGTGACGCGTTCGGAACCGCGGCATCTGCTCGGCCGCCGCACGGCATATGTTGCTCACGAAGGGCATCCGCACGGCATCAGAAGGAGAGGTACATGGCCCTGATCGAACATCTGGAACGTGACGGTTGGGAGGAGTTCTTTCGGAGCACCTTCCGGTTTGTGCTCGAAGTCATGAAGCACGACCGCTTCCGCTCGGTCGGGAGTTCCGCGGACGACCTGAGAAGCTGGCTTGCCAGGGATGGGATCGCCAGGGTCAGGGAGCGTCTCAACGAGCAGATGGAGATGCGCCGGTTCAGCCCGTCCCGAGCGGCGGCCGTCAACGAGTGCCTCGATCGATTGGTACAAGAGAACCGACTCGCGCTGCTCGACCTGGTCGCCGATGGCGTCATCCCTGCCAGCGGACAGGCACGGATCGATGCGTGCGATGTTTCGGAGACCGACGTTCGGGACCTGCTCAGCCGCATGGTGGCAGGTGAACGACCGTTCGAGGATTGGATGCACGCTCACGGACGTTCGGACGAGGAGATCCGGGAGGTCTACAAGGCGGTGGACGAGTGGTTGATGCAGAAGGGAATCATCTCTCAGCGACCGTCCGCTCCGGGCCTGAACTGAGCCTCCTACTTCGGCGCCGAAGTAGCGCGTTCACAAAGACGCACTGTATGCCGCGGAGTCGGATCCTCCTCCTTAGAAACAAGCAGAATCAGGCAGTCTCCGGGACCAGATTGAAGCCGAGTGCGCGCGCCTGATTGCGAAGTCGGCGCTCGTGGCGTTTACGGTCCTGGTGCTGTTGGCCGAACAGAATACGGTCATCGTAGAGTTCGTGGCGGTTGACACCGGGCCCGGTGTGAGAGCTGATCACCTTGCCGCCGGTGATCTTGGTCTGCGGACACAGGTTCAGCCAGGACGCGAACTGCGAGGCGGTCGGGAACCGCGACAGATCAGGGCCGAGCTCGCTGAACAGGACCAGCGCAGTGGTGGGGCCGATGCCGGGAATGAGGGTCAGGTCGGTGCCGAACAGCCGTGTGAGGTGGGCGGGCACGTTGAACGATTGCGCCGTCGGCTCAGGCGGCTCCGAGGGCGCCTGCGGGGATTGGGGGTCCATGGAGGTCGCGGCCGGCGGTTCGTGCGTCTGCTCAAAGGCGCCGATGCGAGCCTCGATCTCCTGGTCACACTCGCTGACAAGCTGTTGGTAGTGAGCGTAGGTCTGGCGTGCGTGCCGGAGCGTGAACAGATGTTCGGATCGCCAATCGCCCTCCAGCGCCTTGATCAACGTGTGGCGGCTGGCTCTGATCCGCGGGTGGGCCAGCGCCGCCAAGCGTGCCGGGTCGCGCTCTGCGGCCAGGATGGCGTCGGTGATGGCCAAGCCCGTGTGCCCGGTGAGATCGGAGATCGCGTGATGCACATGGACGTTCATCTGATCGAACGCCTTCTGCATATGCAGCACGCTGCGTGCGGCGGTCTTGACCAGGCCGTCGCGATGGCGCAACAGGGAGCGCACCGCGCACCCTTCGTCAGCCGGTCGGAACGAGCCGCGCAGCAAGCCGACCGAGTGCAGGTAGCGCAGCCACTCGCAGTCGGACACGTCGCTCTTGCGGCCGGGCACCGAGCGCACGTGGCGGGCGTTGACCAGCACCACCTCGAAGCCGCGTGCTTCCAGGATCTGGTGCACGGGGATCCAGTACACGCCGGTGGACTCCATGGCCACCGTGTCTACCTCGCAGGCGCTCAGCCAATCGGCCAACTCATGCAGATCGCCGGTGAAGGTCGCAAACGATCGGATCGGCTGCTCGTCGCGCTCGGCGAGCACCGCCGCGTACACCTCGGTGGCGCCCACGTCCAAGCCTGCCGCGTTGGGGTGCACCTGCTGCGGTCGCGCCGAGCGATTGCCTTTGCCGCTCCGTTTGCCTCTGCGGTTGCGTCGTGCCATCAGTCTCTCCTGTGGATGAGCCGAGCGGCCGAGGCGTGAACAAACTGAGCACTCTCCTTACCGGGATGGATCAGCACGTCGACTGCGCCGCGTGCAGACCCTCACCAATGACAACGCCACGGGCCTCGGGACCAAGCTTGACAACGGGTTCGCCCCGCAGGGCGCTACACCAGTGACGCGCCGGCCTACTTCGCGCCCCTCAAGATTACTCGTCCCAGTCTACGCCCGCGTCCGTGTTTCTCCCATGCCAACGCCGGTCCGACCCGGCCGGTGGGGAAGCTTGGCAGCTCGCGCCGAAGGTGCTCCACGCACGCCGTGGCGACTTCCCGGGTGCGTGCGCCCGCCTTGGATGGGACCTCCTGCAGGGTCAGCCGACGGCGGCCTCTCGCAGCAGTTCCAGCGCTGCCTCCGTGACTCGATCGGCCGAGTCCGGGCGCAGCGCCACCGGCATGCTGTACGCTTGGAAGAACAAGTCCGGGACCGCATAGCGGGCATCGATGTCCCAGCCGCCATCCGGGTAGTCCTCCGCCCGCGGCAGATAGGTGCGGCAGCCGGCTGAGTAGCCGAGCACCTGCGTGTGGGCGATCGGTGAGCTCGCCTTGATCGTCAGGCCGGTCTCGAAGAATACCTCCGCGCCGACCCCGACCCAGGCGATGTCTCCCACACGCAGCACCTGCACGGGCATCGGGAAGCGGGGGGAGCCGTCGCGCACGACCGCCATCAACCGTTCCGACCAGTGGGCGAACCGCTTCGCGATCGCCACGTCCCAGCGGTGCCCGCCGCCGGACTCCGCCTCCGCGAGCTCGCGGTGCCAGTGGTCGTGGATCGCCTGCGCCTTTTCCGCCGACGGCAGCTCGACGAAGTCCAAGTCCAGCGTGCGTTCGACGGCGGCAAGCGTGCTCTCCGACTCGCCACGAACCGGCTCCCACGGCCACACCGACACGGAGGCCAGCGTATCGATCGGCCGCTTCGCGCCGCGCCGCACATGCGTGCGGATGCCGGCCGCCACCTTCACCACCTCGCCGCCGAGCATGGCGCCGATGCGGTCCTTGTTGTCGCGGCAGTCGACCTCGGCGCCGATGCCGGTGACCGGGTTGATGTTGCCGCCGCACGCCTGCAGGAAGAGCGCCGTGCCGCCCAGCGCCCCCTCGACCACTGCCCGCGCGGCGCCGGGGAAGTCCGAGGATGCCACGTGCGAGTGCGGGCCCATCGTCACCGGGTGACAGCCGTAGCTGAACAGGGTGGCGATTGGCCGCCCGCCCAGGTCGTCGACGCGCACCACGCCCACCGACGGATCGGTCGGCGCGCCGGGCACCTCGCCCAGGTGATCGGTGCCGTCGGGGCCGCGCTCGCGCCGATAGGCGGCGATGCCGCACTCGCCCCAGCCCGCACCGATCCGCGCCGGCTGCAGGGTGGCGCCGGCCTCCCGGGCCGCCTGCACCACCGCCTCCTCCATCTCGTCCTGGTACGCCTGCTGGATCGCAGCCTGCTCCGGCGGCTCGGGGATGAACTCCGGCAGCGCCGGCCCCGAGTGCGTGTGGCTCTCGTTGACCAGCACGTGCTCGACCGTCGTGTCGAGCACGCCGGCGATTCGGCGCCGCAGCCGATCGACCACCGACACCGGAATCGCGCACAGGTCGCAGGCGAGGATCGCAGCCCGGCTGCCGCCGGCTGCCAGCACCAACACGGTCGCGTTCAGGTCGCTCTCGATCGCCTGGATGGGGTCGGCGAAGAGCCGGATCCCCGGCCGCTTGATGCCGAGGGGCGGATTGATGACCCGACGCGCCACCCCGGCGCGCAGCCGGCTCATCCAGCCGGCTGCAAGCGGAAGATGCTGTCGGCGTTGCCGGAAAACAGCGCCACCTGCTCGTCGTGGCTGAAGTCGGCGATGATCTGCCGGTACGCCTGGATGACGTCGGTATACGACGAGAACAGCCGGTCCACCGGCCAGTTGGTACCGAAGAACGAGCGCTCGACACCCCAGGCGTCGATGCACTCCAGCACCCACGGGCGGATCGACTCGACCGTCCAACGGTGGTCGCACATCCCCAGCCCGGAGATCTTGACCACCGTGTGGTCGAGCGCGGCCAGCGAGCGCATGCCGCGCTTCCACTCCTCGAAGTACTCGGGATCGCGGCGCCGCGGAAAGCCGGTGTGGTCGATGCAGTAGGTGATGCCGGGGTAGCGTTCGACCAGCTTCACCGCGTCGCCCATGACCGGCACCAGCGGATCGTCACAGCAGACCAGCCCGTGCCGCTCCAGCAGCGCGTAGCCTGATTCCCAGCGCGGGTCGGTCAGGTAGTCGTCGTAGCGCAGGTCGCGGATCCCGCACACGCCGGGATACTCCACGTGCCGCTCGATCACCCGCTCGGCGTCGCCGGATGTCAGATCACAGAAGGCGACGATGGTGAGCGGGAACCCCAGACGGTCGGCGAACCCCTGCACGAAGCGGGTTTCCTCCACCGGGTCCTCGATGCCGAGCGCCGCCTGCACGTGCACGGCCTTGGTCGTGCCGGCCAGGCGCGACTCGGCGATGAAGTCGTCCGCCCAGTAGCGGACGGCCTTGAGCGCGTCGTGGGTGCCGAGGTCGGGATCCTCCTCGGCATCCGGGACCAGCCACGCGTAGTGCAGGCCGGGATCGCGCAGATCGTAGAAGTGAACGTGCGTGTCGGTGAATTCCAGGTCGCTCATCGGTTCCCCCGCAGGATCATACCGCGAACGCTCCTCTCACTCCTCGCCCAGCTTGAGCGCCTGGTGCACGGAGACGCGCGCCACGTAGAGTTGGAACACGATCGATTGGACCAGCAGCGAGGCGGCCACGACCGCGTACACCCGCAGGAAGTCGGCGCGCAGCGCGGTCACGCGGAATGGCGGCACCTGTGCGGCGCCCTCCGCCACCTGCACCAGCGGTATGAACAGGTCGGCCGCGAGCCGGCCGGCGGCGAAGCCGGTCAGCGCCGCGCCCGCCGCCAGCACCAGGAGTTCGGCGATCAGCATCGCCGTCACCTGACGGGGCCTCAGCCCCATCGCGCGCAGCACGCCGAACTGCAGCGTGCGCGTGCGCAGCGCCATGACCCAGAAAACGATGAATCCGGCGACGCTGGTCAGCATGGCGATCGCGAAGCCCAGGGTGAGCGCGCCGTTGGTTGACTGCACCATGGCGTCGTTGCGGGCGCCGAGCAGCACCTGCGCGGTGTCGTACAGCCGCTCGACCCGGAGCCCCTCGTCGTGCATGGCGGCATACACCGCAGCGCTCGGCACCCCGTCGCGCGTGTCGAGCCAGATCTCGTACGGCTCCAGCGCCAGCTTGGCATGCAGGTAGGCGAGATTGGCGACGATGAGGTTCGTCGGTCCCCGGCGGTCCGGGATGCCGGACAGCCAGCGGCCCTCACCCAGCGGGTTGAAGGTGGGCCAGTAATCGACGAAGCCGACGACGAACCCGGCCAGCGCCGGCTGCCCGCTCCAGCGCACCTCGATGCGGTCGCCCAGGCGCACGCCGTGGCGGTCACGCAGGGCGCTGCCGGCCAGCAGCGCCAATGGGTTGGAGGCGAGGGCCTGGGCGTACCGGTAGTGGTGGCGCGGCAACAGGCCGGGCGGGAAGTAGGCGACCTGCGCGAACTCCGGCGCCACCACCCCCAGCACCTGCGCGTGTGCGGTCGCGCCGTCCGGCAGCCGCACCGTGGCGCGGGCACGGCGGAAGACGCGCGTGGCCCGCTCCACCCCGTCCAGGCGGCCGAAGGCGTGATGGGGGGGCTCACGCAGGGCACCGGTCACGACGCTCGAAGCGGCCGAGGATGGCGGCGCGTCGATCGGCGCCACGGTCGCGGACGCGGCGCTCGGGAAGAAGGGCTCCACGACGATGTCGGCCCCCACGCGATAGGCGACGCGGTCGACCAGGCTGGCGTTGATCGTGCGCGCCGTCTGGCTGTTGAAGATGCCGAGGGCGACCGCCAGCATCAGGAACAGGGCGACGAGCTGGCCGTTCGCGGGCGCGCGGCCCACCTGGATCAGGGCGGCGTACAGCGGCGCCGGCCAGCGGCTGCCACCCACCGCCGCCAAGCTCCGAACCACCGGGGGCAGGAGGCGCAGCAGCGCCAGTCCGCAGCCCAGGATGAAGGCGACCGAAAGCCCGAACAGGAGCGGGTCGAGCGGCGCCGCGCTCCCGTCCACCGCCCCCACCGTCAGCCCCGCTGGATCGCCGGAAAAGCGCAGATACCCGTAGGCGGCGACCGCCAGCAGGACGGCGTCCAGGTAGTAGCGGTGCCAGAACGGCGCGCGAGACTCGCCGCGGGCGTGCGCCGCCTTGCGCTCGACGATCGACCCGCGCGCGGCGACCGCCGCCGCCACGGTGGTGAGCACGAACAGCACCACCCCGGCCGCGGAGAACAGCCAGGCGCGGAGCGACAGAGCCACCGGTAGCGACGTGCGGTCGACGAAGACCAGGAAGCCGTCCGCGGCGCCGATCACCGCCGAGATGAACAGCCCCACCGGCGGCCCCGCCGCCAGCGCCACCACCCCTATCGCGACCGCCTGCCCCAGGTAGATGCCGACTACCTGCTCGCCACCCGCGCCGCGGCTGCGCAGCGTGGCGATGGCGTCACGTTCCGACTCGACCAGCAGGCGCGCGACCAGGTAGGTGAAGAAGCTGAGCAGCAGCGCCACCGGGACCAGCAGCAGCGTCAGCGTCATGCGGAGCTGCCCGGCGCGCACCAGGTAGGTGCCGATCACCTCTCGCAGCGGGAACTGCACCGACACGCGCGCGGGTTCCGCCAAGCGCAGGAACTCGTGATGCCGCTGCAGCACCTCTCGCAGCGCCGCGACGCGCAGCGCGTGGTAGTCGAGCGCGTAGTGCCAGCGCACCTCCGCGACATGGGCGAACGGCCCGTCCACGAATCGCCTGCGGAACTCGCCGGAGTCGACCACCAGGCTGTCGTCGTACTGGCGCAGCCCGTACGGCCAGTACAGCCTGGAGTCCGCGGCCGGGCGGAAGACGCCCACGATCCGCACGGTGAAGGCCGGCCCGCCGGGCGCGATCGAGCTCACCTGCAGCTCGTCGCCGAGCAGCACGGGGCGGTCGCGCAGCACGTACTCGGAGATGATCGCCTCCAGCACACCGTCGTCGCGGGCGGCGTTGGCGCGGCCGTGAACGATCTCGACCTGGTCCAGCAGCCCGTCGAGCGCCTCCACCGACAGGAACAGCCGCTCTCCGTCGCGCTCGTTGTCCTGCCGCAGGTAGGAGAGGGTGAGCTGCGCGGTCTGCGCCAGGACCGGCAGGCCCAGCGACGTGATCGCTCCGCCGACCGCGGCATCCAACTCCCGGAACCGCTCCCCGCGCTGCTCGGCGGGAGCTGCCCGGAACAGGTTGATCATCGCGCTGGTGCGTCCCGGATGGCGCCCGCGCTCGCGCTGCCGGGCCTCCAGCTCCTTGACCAGCAGGCGCTGCAGGACCGCGTCGGCGTAGATCGGAATCGCGGCGAGCAGGCCGGCCGATGCCACGGCACTGCCCAGCAGGGCCAGGGCCAGCCACCCGGAGGCCAGCGTCTTGCGGATCAGCAGCGAGAGCGTGGCCGGCCTACCTCAGGACCACGGCCTCGCCCGCGCTCAGGCCGCTCCGGATCTCCGCGCGGGTCGGCGTCTGGATGCCTACCTCGACGTCCCGCTCGATCGGGAGGCCGTCCTCCAGCACCTGCACGTAGGTGCGGCTCACGTAGGTCTCCACCACCGAGCGCGGCACCACGACCACCCCTTCCCGGCGCTCCAGCACCAGGTGAACGACCGCGCTGGCTCCGGCCGTGACGCGGGACGGCAGCCCGTCGACCCGGATCAGCACACGGTCGTTCTCCTCGTCAGTCGCGTCGGGCGGAGCCGATCCCGGCGTGGCGATCACCTCTCCCGGGTACGTATCGCCGGCCATCCCCACGCTCACGGCCGCGCCGACGATGAAATCACGCGCCTGCTGACCGCGGTAGCCGAGCACCAGATCGCTCGGATCGGCCACCTGCACCACGGTGCGAAATGCGACGACCTGCTCCCCCGGCTGCACCGCCGCGATGTACACGACGCGGCCGGCGATCGGAGCGAACAGCCGCGACCGGTCCAGCTCGCCCCGGAGCTGGCCGAGTATCAGCCGGGCGCGCTCCAGGTCGAGCTCGGCCAGTCCCACGGCGAACCGGTCCGCGCCGGTGGCCACCGTCCGCTGATGGAGCAGATCCGCGCGGCGCTGCTCCAGCTCCTGCAGCGCGATCCGGTCGAGCAGCGCCTGCGTGTCGAGCTCGGCCAGGAGCTGTCCCGCCTCCACCGCATCGCCCCAGCCCACGTGAATCGCCCGCAGCGGTCCGGCGCGGTCGCGGAAGAAGACCGGATGCTGTTCCCGATAGACGAACTGCCCGGTGACGATGGTCTTGCGCTCGATCGCACCGAGCTCGGCGACCACCGTGCGGAAGGTGATCTGCGGCGCCTGCAGCAGATCGGCCGAGAGCACCTCCTCCTCGTCCGGCAGCAGGAAGCAGCCGAGCACGGCGAGCGCCGCGACCGCCGCCAGGGCTGCCCGTGCGCACGCCGGCATCATCACCGGACGAGTGTACGGGACCCTGCCGCCGCGAGGTAGACGCGCGGTGTCCGGCTGCGGACTGAAATGTGTTCGATTAAATTGTTTCCCCCTGGACTCGACAAAATATGTTCGATAACTTTGAACCGCCATGGGCGAACACATTCCCCGCGGGCGAGGCCGGCCACCGCGGGCAGAGGTGTATCGCCGGCTCGACGCCCAGATCGCCGAGCTCCGGGAGCGCATGGGAGGCCTTCCCGATCCCGCGGACGCCGCCGGCATATGGCGTGACATCTGGTACGAGGAGGCCCATCACTCCACCGCCATCGAAGGCAACACCCTGGTGTTGAAGCAAGTCGCGGAGCTGCTCCGTGAAGGCCGAGCCGTCGGCAACAAGGAACTCCGCGAGTACCTGGAGGTACAGGGCTACGCCGACGCATCCGACTGGGTCTATCGACAGGCCATCACCCCGACCGGACTCACCCACCCCGGCCGCGTCCTGACGCTTGCGGAAGTCCGGCAGGTCCACCGAACCGCCATGGGATCAGCCTGGAGCGTCGCGCCGCATCCCGACGCGACAGCGCGGGAGGCGCCCGGGAGCTTCCGTGAGCACGACATCCACCCCTTCCCCGGTGGCATGACCCCCGTCTCCTGGCCCTTCGTCCCCGCGGAAGTGGCGAGTTGGGTCGACCAGGTGAACACCCTCGATTCCCGCAGAGCGGCCTTTCCCGAGGCGCTCGCCACGCTCCACTGCCGTTTCGAGCAGATCCACCCGTTTCTCGACGGCAACGGGCGGACCGGACGGCTGCTCCTCAACCTCGTCCTGGTCCGTCACGGCTATCCGCCCGCCATCATCTACAAGCGCGACCGCGCCCGGTACCTGCGAGCGCTGCAGCGAGCGGACACGGGAGACGCAAGCGCTCTGGGCGAGATGCTCGCCCGGGCGATACTCGACAGCCTCCACCGATTCGTCATCCCGGCCGTCGCCGATTCGGACCGGCTCGTGCCACTGGCCGCGCTCGAAACCCCCGGCATGAAGGCGTCGGCACTACGCGCGGCGGCCGACCGCGGACGGCTCCGCGCCACGAGAGCATCCGACGGTCACTGGCGCAGCTCCCGCAGATGGGTCGACCAGTACCTGGCCAGTCGCTATCGCCGCGGCGAAACGAGCCCCGGCGCCGGCTGACGGCCGCTACGGCTCGCGCCGCCAGACCTCGACCACGCAGTACGGGCCGGGCTCGCAGTTGCCGGTAGCGAAGTCGCGAGCCATCGGGATCGCGGTATCCAGGTCGTCGACCAGGCAGTACCGGTTTACCAGGTACTCCTCAGCCATGCCGTTGCATGACAGCGGCGAGCAGAAGAAGGCGGGCGTTTCATTGCCTCCGCTATGGGTCGTGCCGACATGGCGCACGACGGCGTCGTAGCCAATGCAGGAGAACTCATCCGCTATGGGAATTGCCGTGACCTCAGGCAGCGGATGCTCGGTCTCCTGGCCCGACTCGTGGAACAACACCGGCAGGAGGCGGTACGCGTAAAGCCGGTACCGCTCCCGCTCCACGGCCGGCACCACCGACCACGCCGCCTCCGGCGTGTCGAACAGCCACGTCTCCGTGTTGTGGACCCACTTGTCCACCCAGTCGGGCGGCGACTTGGCGAAGCACTCGCTGACGCTGCAGATCTCATCGACACCCGCGTACGCTGGCGCGTGGATGTCTCCCGTCGCTTCAGTGAAACGCTTGGGGAGGTATCCGATGAGTACCGTCTCCTGAGTCATGGCCGTTCGCCTCCTGCTCCATCCTATCGCTCGAGCCCCCTCCATCACCTCTCACTGCCCGATGCATCCGGACTGAACAGGGATGAATGCGCCTTGTCCCCCCAGAAGCCGCTCCCGTCGGATATACTCACCCCCATTGATGAATTACCGTCAGGTTGTCGGCTTCCTGTCGCGCCTCGCGAACCCGATCCGCGCCGGCTCCAAGCGTACCACGCGCCGGTTGTGATGGACACAGAACTCATCGAACATCTCCTCCACGAAGACGAGGGCGTGGAACTCGATTTCAAACAAGAGCAATATCCATTCAACAATGCGGACGACGCGGCAAAGAGTGAACTGTTGAAGGATATTCTTGCTTTCGTCAATGCCTGGCGTCGTTCGACGGCATACATACTCATTGGAGTGGAAGAAAAATAGGGGCGCGCGGCAACGTAGTTGGCGTCTCGACCCATTTGGAAGATGCCGATCTTCAGCAATTTGTGAACTCCAAAACTCAACGACCCGTAATGTTCTCCTATCAGTCTTGCATTATTTCCGGTGCAAGTATTGGCATCTTAGAGATACCGGTTCAAGATCGTCCCTGTTATGTCACCAAGGCATACGGCAAAGTCAAGCAGAACGTAGTATACTTACGCCGAGGAAGTTCCACAGACTAGGCCCGACCTGACGAGGTCGCTCAGATGGGACGACCGAAGGATAGTTGGGGACCTGCGACTTCCCCGAAACTCGGTCTTGGCTGGTCTGATGCTGAGTCACGGGATGGCCTCGGATCGTCTTGTAGCTTGCGATCATTGGTCCTTGAGCCTCCGTTGCCGAATATGTTCCTGAAAGATGATCCTGTGTTGTCGGCGGTGTTGAGTCAGATAGTGATTCGCCCCGATTATATCGAGGAAGTGATTGAATTTGTGAGCGAACATTCTTTGTTCAGGCCGCTTGGGGTACGACTTCACAATAGCAGCGATGTGACCGGCAGTCGTATCCGTTTTGTTGGGTTCCATAGCAAAACTGGACGGGATTGAGGTCAGGGACGGCCTCGCTGATCAGCCAAAGCTATACCGGGACTCTCTCAGTCCTGACTTGAGAAACATTGGGTTCTTGCGTCCGGGCGCGGTAGATCGGTCGCCAGACCTACGAGAGCGCGGCGACAAGTGGGAGCTAAGTATCGAGTTCGGCGACATACGTCCTGGAGAGACATTATGGAGTGACGGCTGTCTCTTTGTGGGCTCGACTAATAGCAGAGAAGTGTCGCTTGAAGGTGCACTCTTGGGGGACAATATTCCGAACCCGGTGTCGTGTGCGCTAGAGATCTCGTTCAAAGTGGAGACACAGCGATGGTGGTGGACGACGTATGGCCTTACCTCACTGCGGGTGAGCAATGAGAAGCCGTTCGTCCATCGGCGAACACCGATCGGAAACAGCGCCTGTTCCGCGCTACGTGTTAGACTTCGCTGTCATGACGTCGAGCGATTGGCTCAGGGCGGCCGGACGACTGCACCGCCAGCGACGATCTGTCTCGTTCGCATCGGCTGCCGAGATTGATGCGTTCTTCGAGAAATGCGACAACCTACCGGGCACCAGTTCGGAACCGAACTGGGACGAGCACCTGAGCGTGATCGACGGCTCTCGCCGGCTTCGTCCGTCGCTTGAGATAATTGCTTCGGTCAGCGACGGTTGATGCAAGCGGTCAGGCGAGCGCCATCGCCAGGTGCCCTCAAGCCGATCAGCTCAATCGAGGTTGTCCGGCCCGAAGGACGACGGGAGCAGTTCGCCGAGCGTGAAACGCTGCCGAAGTCCGTCAGGGCCGCACACGAGCACCGGGGTGGTGTCGGCAGCGAACTCCCGGATCTTCTGCCGGCATCCGCCGCAGGGGGTGCACAGGTGGTCGCCGCCGCCGGCCACGGCGATCTCCTGGATGTGACGGTCGCCGGCCATGATCATGGCGGCAATCGCCGCTGCCTCGGCGCAGACCCCCTCGGGATAGGCCGCGTTCTCTACGTTGCAGCCGCTGTAGATGACGCCACTCTCGGCCCGCACCGCCGCCCCGACGTGGAATCCCGAGTACGGCGCGTACGCCGCCTGCCGAGCCGCGATCGCCGCGGCGATGGTTCGGTCGGATGGTGACCTCATGGGGCTCCGGTCCATGGACCGGGGGCTGTCCAGTTTCCCGGGCTTGCCGTTCCAGACGAGAGGGCGGCGACCACGGGAGACAGGAACTCGCGTACCGACGTCGCGACCGGTCCGAACGACGAAGGGACGGAGTCCTGACTGAGCCTCTTGCGGAACGCCGACCACTGGAGTTGCTTGGCGTCGATGAACGACTGGGTGAAGGCATCGACTTCCAACGGCAGCGTCGTACCCCGTTGCTCAAAGGTCAACCGAACGGCGGTGACCAGTTTGTCTCCGTTGAAGTCGAACTCTTGCGCCAGCAATCGAATGTCGTAGAAGTCCTTCATCCGGCTGTTCAGCCTCCCCAGTTTGACCATCGCTTCGAGCTTTTCGGATATGGAGCTCTCGCGGCTGTAGCAGAACAATCGCGGCGGCGGGAAGTCCAGGATGGTTGGTAGATCCGACGCTACCGGCGGTGGGTAGACCACATCGCCGAAGCCGACGTCGATCTGCATGTGGATTCTCGCAGTATCCAGCGCGCCCAGGAAACGAATCCTCACCCCGACGTTGTCCGACCCTTCGGTGATGAGCTCGGTTCGGATGGAATCCGGGTCGAAGACGAGTCCGTCATCCGGCACATCTACGGTCAGGACATCGCGGATGTGAGCTCGGACGACGGATTCCTCGCTCCGGGTGTTTCCGAGAAGATCAATGTCCATCGTCGCACGAGACTGCGTCTCGCTCCAGACTCTCAGCAACAAGGCGCCTTTGAGCACGAAACGGTCGGCGTGCAAGGACTTCGACAACCGATAGAGGAACCGCTCCATCGCGAAGTACTGGAGCAGCTCGGTGAACGGTCGGCGTTCGCTCCGAGCCCGGTTGAGGAGCCGCCGGCGGACGGACGCGGACACGTTGCGGAGGGACCTCAAAGGGAAGCCTCCAGGTAGGGCTCCATCACTCGTTCCACCCGGCAGATCCTTGCATAGTGCAGCAACTCCCCGAGATGAAGCCCGTATCGTGTCCTGTGAAGCTTCAGCGCCTCCAGCACCACGTCCATGCCGATCTTGTTGCGAAACTTGAAGCAATCAGCCAAGGTCTTCTCACGGTTGTAGACTCTGACAGGAATGCGATCGATCAGATGGGTTTCGATACCTGATTCATACGCGTCGCCCGAGAATCTGTGAACCCGCAGCGGTGGATAGTCGAGCGCCGGAACCCGAGCTCCCCTCGCGACGGCAACGGAGACCTCGCGCGGAATCTGAGTCGTAATGCCGTGGTGAGCGAGCGCGGAGACCAGACAGATGACGGCATTGGGAAACCGAAGGCTCACCGTGACCAGATCCGGGTTGCCGATTGGCGGCAGTTCCCGCAGCCGGTAAATCCCCCGGCTCACCGCCTCGATGACGCCTCTGTCCCTGAGCGTGTACAGCATGTAGCGCGTGACCCCGCGAGCGACGGCCTCACTCATGCGAAGTTGCCCGCCATGCTCGCGAAAGATCTCTTCAGCGTCCGCACTCATGTCCAGACTCCAGACGAAACGTTATCATTTGTCGATAATGTGGAGACAGTATGTCTGATTGCTGAACTGAGGGTCAAGAATCGGAAGCGCGGCTGATGGGTTCCTAACCTCAGCGCCGAACGAGCAGCGGGATGCGGCCGAAGTCGTCTGCGGTCAGGCCGTCGATCGAGCCGGTCGCGGGCGGGTAGTCGGAGAGCAACTCCTCCTGCACGCCGCGCTCCGGCCATGCCACGTCCAGGATGCGGGGCTGGTTGACGGCACCTGACCCGCCTCCCAGGCGCCAGCGCTCGGCCGAACGTTCCACGTCGCGGATGCGGCGCACGCCGGCCGACGGGAACCCCTCCTGCGACATCATCGCGGCGGCGTATCCCCATTCCGCCGGATCGCCTTCCGGGAACAGCTCCCGCGGGAGCCGGACGACCACCCGGCCCTTGGCGGGGAACACCACCAAGTCGAACGACGGCTGGCGTTCCTCGAGCGCCCCGCCCGCGTCAGCCACGTAGAACGCGGAGTCCCAGCCCTCCACGGTGAGCGCGTACTCCCAGCCGTGGCCCGCCGGCAGCGCGGCGTTGCGGCCGGGCAGCAGCAGGCGGGCTCCGCCCTCCCCGTCCGCATCCGTGTCGACGTAGACGTCGAAGGTCTGCACCGACAGGCCGCGCGGCGAGCCCCAGGGATTGGCGATCGGCGCGCGCACCTCGAACGCGAAGATCAGGTGCTCGTCATCGACGCCGACCTGGAAGCGCGTCAGATCGTAGCTGCCGGCGGCGAACACCTCGTCGAGCGGATAGGTGTAGGCGCCGGGGCCGTGGTCGTCGCCGGCCGGGTCGTCCACGTCGATCAGCACGGTCATCGCCGAGATGTCCGGCACCTGCAGGGCGCGGACCGCTCCGCCGCCGAGCCCGGTGCCTGCGCCCGGAAGTTCGGCGACCATCCTGACCAGGTCGCCCGACTCCATCGCGCCGAGCAGCGCGAACGGGATCTGCAGTTCCACGCCCTGCTCCGAGCGGGCGGCGGGCAGCGGCTCGCAGGTGTCCGGCATGGCCAGGGCGGCCAAGCACGCTTTCCCCTTCCCGCCGGAGCGCGCCACGTGGGTGGCGCGGAAGCCGAGCACGCGGCCGGCCAAGTTGTGTCCGACCGCGGTGCCCGATCCTTGCAGGTACAGATCCACCGCCTCGCCGGCCGCCGGGCCGTCGAGCGCCACGTACAGGTTCTCCGGATCGAAGGCGAACCGAAGGCGCGCGGGCGGCTCGCTGAACGCCACGCCAGTGCGCGCCGCCACCGACCACTCGCCGAGATCTCCATCGACCGTGACCTCTGCCGCCTCCTCCGGCTGACGGACCACCGGGACCGGCGCCGCCGGGATGATCGGCACCTCCAGGAACGGCGGCCGCTCCCGGCCGAGCCGGTCGTAGACCTGGCCCAACAGCTCCCGGAACGCGCGGTCGAAGTAGCCGTCGTCACCGGACTCCTGGTCGGATCCGTACCACCAGAACCAGTCGGAGCCCTCGGCGAACAGCATGGGCTCGTAGGCGGCGGCCAGCGCCTCGCCTTCCACCTCTCCCGACCGCTCCGCCCGGCGCAGGTCGTCACGCACCCGCCACAGGTAGTCCCAGGCCAGTGCCTCCTCTTCCTCGCCGAACCAGGTCGCGAAGTTGGGCTGGAACCATGAGGCGGGAAACACCTCGCCCAGCGGCTCCGGCTCCGCGAACCGCCGCAGGTACTCCGACGGCGTGATGGTCGCCACCCAGTCCGCCTCCCCCAGCCGCCGGTAGAGGGCGCGCAGGAAGTCCTTGCCGTCGTTGGCGTAGTGCTCCCATGCGTTCTCGCCGTCCAGGATCACGGACACCACCGGAGGCTGCGCGCCGCCGAGCCGCCCCTCGGCGTCCAGCCGGTCGCGGATGGTGCGCAGCCGGCGCATGAAATCGGCCGCCGCCGCGCCCCCGGGCATGCCGGAGTACTCGAAGCCGATCAGGTCGGACAGGCGCACGTCGCGGAAGAAGATCGGCACCGGCGGGTTGCGCCGCAGCGTCGCCTGCCAGGGCCGGTACAGCTCGCTCTGCTCGACCGTGTCGCTGCCGTCACGGGTGATGGACAGGCCCAGGCTGCGCGCCAGCACGTCCTCGCCGGTCGCCACCCAGCGCACGCCGTTCTTGGAGAAGAGCGACATGACGAGCTGCGCGACCGCCCCCTCTGCCGGCCACATGCCCGCGGGACGCCGGCCGAGCAGCCGCGCGGCGACGTCCAGGCCGCGGATCACCTGCTGGTCGGCGTCGATGATCTCCCGGTAGCGGTGCTCGGGCAGTCGCGCGGTGGGGTCGCCGGCCAGCGCGAAGTCGGTATCGGCGATCAGCGGCAGGATCGGGTGCGCGAGCGGCGTGGTGGTCACCTCGATGCGGCCTTCCTCCCACAGGCGCGCGTGCAGGGGGATCACCTGCCGGAGGATGCGCCGGTGCTCGGCCAGCACCGTCTCCTTGTCCGCCTCGACGTAGCCGCGTCCGCGCGCCAGCAGCTCCGCCAGCGGCGCGGCGGACAGGAAGTCCGGATCGGTCCAGGCGAGGTTGAACAGCACCTGCAGATCGCGGAAGTCCTGCTCCGACCACGCTTCCAGCGCCGCGTCGATACCGCGGCCGGCGCGGTCGTCGGCCAGCTCCCGGTAGCGCGGGAAGCGGGCGATCACGCGGGGATTGACGTCGAAGAAGCGCTCCAGCAGGAAGCGCTTGTCGTCCGCGCTCAGCCGCCCTGCGGGGACCTCCGTGGCCACCCAGTAGCGGTCCCGGGCGCCGGCGGCGAGGTCTTCGAGCTGCAGCAGCAGGGCCGGCGTGAGGTTGAACACGGCCCGCACGCCAGGGGATGACGCCACCAGCGCCGCCATGTCGAGGTAGTCCTTGGTCGCGTGCACCCGTACCCACGGCCGGGAATAGACGCCGGCGGCGTCCTTGGGATAGAGCGGCTGGTGCTGATGCCACATGAGCACCAAGTAGAAGCCGGGATCGTCCGCGGGCGGCTCGGTTTGGGCGGCGGCCGGCAGCGCCGCCAGGCCGGCGATCAGCGCGGCCGTGAGCGCCCGTTTCGTCACGCGCGCACGATGGCGGCGTCCCGGCCCGCCACGCGCAGGCGCCCGTCGGCGACCGTCCCGCCGCCCCAGAGCAGGCGGGCCCGCGTGCTGCCCAGCTCCACCACGGCGGCCGTACGCCCGCGGTTGAGCGCCACCACCACGCGGCGCCGGCCGCGCCGGCGCTCGAAGGTGACCAGCGACGCGCGCGCCTCTCCGGCCCGCCACTCGCCGTCGCGCAGGGCCGGCTCCGCGCGGCGCAGCGCGGCCAGCTCGGCGACGGTGAGGAACAGCGGATGGCGCTCGGGGTCGCCGGCTCCTTCGCCGGCGTGCACTGAGTCCGGCCACGGGAAAGTCCCGCGGCAGCCGGGGTCGCCGCCGCCGGCCATGCCCACCTCGTCCCCGTAGTAGAGGCCCGGCGCGCCGGGGAAGGTCATCTGCAGCACCACCGCCAGCCGCAGGCGCCAGAGCTCGCCGCCTGCCAGGGTGAGGAAGCGCGGCGTGTCGTGGCTGCCGATCAGGTTGTGCGCGGCCTGCGTCACCGGCCACGCGCCGCGCGCCCACATGCGCGCCAGGCCGTCCGCCACCTCCCCGCCGTCGATGGCGCCGGTCGCGAAGAAGCGCAACGCCAGCTCGCGCAGCGGGTAGTTCATGGATGCGTCGAAGGCGTCGCCCTGCAGCCAGCGGCCGGCGTCGCCCATCACTTCACCGAGCAGGTACGCGTCCGGCCGGACCTCCCGCAGCACCCGGCGCAGGTCGCGCCACACGTCGGGATCGACGTAGCGCGCCACGTCCAGCCGCCAGCCGTCGATGCCGTAGTCCCTCACCCAGCCGGTGAGCGCCTGCAGCATGTAGGAGCGCGCCGGCGGATGGGCCAGGTTCACGCGCGGCATGGTCGGCACCCCGTACCACGCCTCGTAGGTGGGCTCCACCGCGGGGCCGGCGTCGGCAACCTCCTCGACCGGCAGGCCGGTTTCTTCCTGCCACACCGGCACCCACTCCTTGAGGCTTCGGTGCGCCTTCACCTGCGGGCGGTAGCGGATGCGCGGCGGCCACTCCTCGATCACGAACCAGTCGCGGAACTCCGAGCGACTCCCGTTCCGCACCAGGTCGGCGAAGGCGAAGAAGCGCGGGTGTACGTGGTT
This sequence comes from Spirochaetia bacterium, assembly GCA_965208175.1. GTDB lineage: Bacteria > Spirochaetota > Spirochaetia > SZUA-6 > Bin103 > CATQHW01. Next base: position 3,301,479 of record CBDBOG010000004.1, read on the forward strand.
GATGGACACGTCCAGCACCACCCGGATCCCGGCCGCGTGCGCGGCGTCGACCATCTCGTGCAGCGCCTCGTTGCCGCCCAGCAGCGGGTCGACGGTCAGGTAGTCCACCGTGTCGTAGCGGTGATTGGAGGGCGAGGCGAAGATCGGCGTGAGGTAGAGCACCTCCACCCCCAGCCGCGCCAGATAATCCAGGCGGGATGCGATCCCTGCCAGGTCGCCGCCCCAGAACCCGCGCGCCGCGGGCGCCGTCCCCCAAGGCCGCACGTCCGGAGGATCGATGGAGCGGTCGCCGTTCGCGAAGCGGTCCGGGAAGATCTGGTAGATCACCGCGCCGCGCGTCCAGGCGGGCACCGAGAGCGGCGCCATCTCCTCGGCGGCCGGATCCGGGAAGCGCCAGCGGTCGAGCCGCTCGATGGCGACGGTGATGCCGGCGGGCGACAGGTAGACGCCCTGGCCGCGGCCGCCGTCCGCGCGGAACGCGAACGAGTACAGCGAGCCGGCGGCGAACGGCCCGGCGACCGTCTCCCAGAAGGTGAAGCGCTCGCTCGCCGCGACCGCCGTCATGGCATACGACTCCACCTGCCGGCCCGTCCGCACCACCAGGCGGGCGGCCCCCAGCGCCGGCTCCGTCCACACGCGCAGGCGGAACCGCCCGTCGCCCTCCGCGTCCAGGAACGCCCGGTCCCCGGCGTCGAAGCGGACGTCCCAGGGCGACACGTCCCCGGGCAGGCCGTAGATGCCGCGATCGTCGTCGTGGCGGCGGCTCATCGATCCCGTGCTACGCCAGGCCGCGAATGATGAGCACGGTGCCGGCTACCAGGGGCAGCACCGTGTACCCGATCACATGAATCCGCAGGGCCGCTTTCTCGCCCCACTTCTTCTTCATCGTCTCCAGTTTCCAGAACCGGTCCGGCGCAACCCTGCGCAGGATCAACGTCACGATTCCGTACACCACCATCAGCGCGCCGAGGAAAACATTCGCATCCATCCTGATCTTCTCCTACGAAACCGTTCCCGCGCGGTCAACCCTTGACCGCGCCGCGGGTCAGCCCGCCGATGATCTGCCGCTGCGCGAACAGGAAGGTCACAACGATCGGCGCCGCCCCGATCAACGCGGCGGCGGACAGGTTGCCCCAGCGCGCCGAGTAGTCGCTGCTCACGAAGAGCTGCAGCCCCAGCGCCAGGGTCATGTTGTCGGTGCTCCGCAGCAGGGTGCGGGCCAGGATGTATTCCGAGTAGATGCCGATGAAGGTGATGATGAAGATCACGGCCAGCACCGGCCGGCTCAGCGGCAGGATGACGCGGGCGAACACCTGCCACAGCGACGCCCCCTCGACGGCGGCCGATTCGTCCAGCGAGCCGGGCACGGTGTCCATGTAGCCCTTGATCAGGAAGGCGTTGAAGCCGACCGCGCCGCCCAGGTAGACCAGGATGAGGTAGCCGTGGGTGTTGAGGCCGACGAAGTCGGCCACGTCGCCGATCTGCTGTCCCAGCAGGAACAGGGCGATGAATCCCAGGAACTGCGGGAAGACCTGCACCAGCACCAGGCTCAGCAGCCCCACCCGCCGCCCGCGGAAGTGCAGGCGGCTGAACGCGAACGCGGCCAGGGCGGCCAGCGCCACGTTGCCGAGCGCGGCGACGACGGCCACCTTCCACGTGTTCCAGATCCAGGTCCCGAACGGCGTCAGCGGATTGGTGAACAGCTCGACGAAGTTGTCCACGGTGAGGTGGCGGGGGATGATCCGCGCCGTGCTCAGGTTGTCGACGGCGTTCACCGACGACGAGACGATCCAGACCAGCGGGAACAGCGCGAACACCGCGGCGGGGACCAGCAGCAGGTGACGCCACGCCAGCTCGCGCAGCCAGCGGCGCACCGACAGCCGCGGCGTGCGCCCGGCCTGCGCCTTGCGACTCCGCCCGCCGGTGCGCTCAGACGTTCCCATACACCCGCTCCAGGCGCTTGGTGAAGCGGAAGCTGAACGCCGACAGCGCCGCCACCACCAGAAAGATGACGATCACGATGGCCGAGCCCAGCCCGAAGTTCTGGCCGCGCCCCGCCTGCAGGGCCAGGTTGAAGGTGAAGGAGATGAGGATGTCGGTGTGGCCGACCGGCACCGAGGCGCCGGCCACGGGCGGCCCGCCGGAGGTGAGCAGGAAGATCAGCGTGAAGTTGTTGAAGTTGTAGGCGAACGAACCGATCAGCATCGGCGCCGTGGCCACCATCAGCAGCGGCAGCGTGACGGTGGCGAACACGCGCGCGGCCGAGGCGCCCTCGACCCGCGCCGCCTCCTTCAGCTCGTCCGGAATCGACTGCAGCGCGCCCGAGGTGATCAGGAACATGTACGGGAACCCGAGCCAGGTGTTGACCAGCAGCACGGCCACCTTGGCCCACCACCGGTCCTGCAGCCACGGGACGCCGGCCAGCCCGAACAGCTCGATCACCCGGTTGACCTGCCCGAACTGGTCGTTGAGCAGCCCGCGCCAGACGATCGCGGAGATGAACCCCGGCACGGCGTAGGGGATGATGAAGATCGAGCGGTAGAGCGGCCGGCCGCGCAGGCGCGTGTCCTGCAGCGCGTTGGCCAGAGTCAGGCCGACGGCGAAGGTGAGCGCCACCGAGGCCACGGCGAAGACGATGTTCCAGGTGAACACCCGCACGAACGGGCCGCGGAAGCGTCCGTCGGCGATGACCCGCACGAAGTTGGTGAAGCCCACGACCTCCCGCCACCCCGGATCGAGCTGCCGTCCGTCGGGACAGGCGAACGCGCCCACCACGGTGGTGCAGGTGGAGCGCGTCTGCGTGTCGGTCAGGGTGTCGGTGGCGGGGTCGTAGCGGTAGCGCTGGCCGGACGCCACCAGCCGCACGCTGGAGGTGGTGAGTACCTCCGCCTGGGCGCCGGGGAGGTCAAGCACCAAGTCTTCCATCGCCCCGGCAACGCCGATCACCTGCAGCCCCCGCAGGCGCGTCCAGGCGCCGATCGACTCCGGCAGTCCGTCGCCGTCCTCGTCGGTCACGCCTAGCTCCTCCGGCTCCAGCAGTCCGTCCTCGCCCGGATCCTCTCCGCGCGGACGGGGGACCCCGAACCAGGATTCGCCGTCGCTACCGGTCACGTAAAAGGCCAGACCGCCCTCTGCATCGCGGAACACCGCCAGGTCCAGGGTCACGGGATCACCCGCCGACTCGACGGCGATGCTCTCAAGGCGCTCGATCGCCTGCTCCTTGCTGAGGATGTGCCCGGTGCTCCAGTTGGTGAGCCCGACGTAGGCGGTGTACAGGACCGGCCACAGCACGAACAGGCCCATGAACACCAGGCCCGGCGCCAGCCACGGCAGGGCGACGGCGCCGGGCCGCAGGTAGGCGTAGTTGATCAGCAGCGCTGCCGCCAGCAGCAGCGCCAGCAGCGTCCACGATCCGGACGCGATCAGGACCGGGATCAGCCACACCACCCCGGCGTCGAGCAGGCCGACCGCGGCCAGCTTGACAAAGAAGCCCCAGCCGAGCGCGGGGGTGGCCCGGCGCCCGGCGGGGCTCTCGCGGTGGTCGATCACCGGCCGGGCGGTCAGCCCTCGACCGCCTCCCGCACGCCCTCGGCGGCGGTCTTCATGGCCGCCTCGGCCTCCGACTCGCCGTTGCGCACCAGCAGCAGCGCGTTGCCGAGCGGCCCCCAGACCGCCCCCATCTGCGCGATGTTGGGCATCGGCACGCCGTCGGCCGCCGACAGCGCGAACGTCTGCGCCACCGGGTTGTCGGCGAGCTGATCGAACACCTCGCGATAGGCCGGGTTGCGCGGGTCGGCGTCGTAGAGCGCGCGCATCGTCTCCGGCGTGGCCACGAAGTCCAGCAGGAAGGTTCGCGCCAACACCTTGTTCGGGCTGAAGGCGCTCATGAACATGCCCTGCGAGCCCACGAACGGCGCGGGCGCCTGACCGGCGATGGTGGGCAGCTTCGCCACGCCCCAGCTCACGCTGTCCTGCGCGTTCAGGCTGCCCAGCTCCCACGGACCGGTGATCCAGAACGGCTGCTTGCCCTCCAGGAACAGCGTCTTGGCGGTGTTGTAGTTGGTCGGCCCGACCAGGCCGTCCGCCACCAGGCCGGCCAGGAACGCCACGCCGGCCACGGCCCCTTCGCTGTCCAGGCCGATGTCGCCGGGGTCGTAGCCGGTGGCGGGATCGTACTTGAAGATGTAGCCGCCGAGTGCCGACACGAACGGGTAGTTGTGATAGGCGTCCGCCCCGTCGCCGCCGCCCGGGATGCCGACGCAGTTGTCGATGCCCTCCAGGCCCGCGCAGATGGCGCCGATCTCCTCGAACGTGGCGGGCGCCTCGGCCGCCATGCCCATGTTGTAGTAGAGGGCGATCGTCTCGGTCACGTAGGGCACGGCATAGAGCTTGCCTTCGAAGCTGAACGCCGTGAGCGCCACCTCGAAGAACTCGCCGGCGCGGGCGCCCAGGTCGATCGGCTCGACCAGGCCGTTGACCGCCAGCTCACCGGTCCAGTCGTGCGCGCCGACGAACAGGTCGGGCCCCTCGCCGGCGGGTCCGGCGACCCCGGCCTGGGTCCTGATGTCGCCGAAGCCGACGACCTCGATCTCGACCTCGACGCCGGTCGCTTCCGTGAAGGCCGGGACGACTTCCTGCAGGGCGTTGGCCCGGTTCTCGTCCGCCCAGATCAGCAGGGTCTGCGCGGAGGCGCCAGCGGCCGCTACCAGGAGCGCGACGGCGCAAAGGATGAGGGTTCTTCGCATGTGTGTGGATTCTCCTCGTGAGTTTGCGCGAGTATCGCACGGAGCGCGCGGCGTCGTCGTCCTGAGCGGCGCTCGCGGAAGGCTTCCTGTAGTGCAAACAGGTACAAGGAACACACGGTGAACGAACGGATCGTCCAGCTCACGGCGGCGGACTTCGGGGAGGCGATGGACCTGCTCAACTACGCCTTCTCCTTCTCGCACGGGCCGCACGACTTCCCGTCGTTGCTGCCGAAGATCTACCGGCCGACCGAGGAGCTCATGCGCTGCAACTACGCGATCCGCCGCGACGGCCGGCTGGTGGCGGCGGTTGGCGTGTTCCCGCTGACCTGGCACGTGGGCGGCGCGGCGCTGCGCGTGGCCTGTATCGGCGGCGTCTCGACGCATCCGCGGTATCGCGGTCGGGGCCTGATGAGTGCGCTGATGCGCCACTGTGTGGAGGAGGTCCGCACCGCCGGCTATCCCCTCTCGTGGCTCAGCGGCCGTAGATCCCGCTACCGGCACTTCGGCTACGAGCAGTCCGGGACCGAGTTGCGCTTCACGCTGGAGCGGGTGGTTCTGCAGGCAGCCGGCATCGACGGCACTGGCATCGGGTTCCGGCGCCTGACCGAGGACGACCCGCTGCTCGCGGACGCGCTGCGGATCCATGCCGGGCAGCCCATGCGCTGCGAGCGGCCGGCCGCGGAGTTCGTCGCGATCTGCTCAAGCTGGAACAACCGGCCGTACGCCGCGGTTGCCGGCGGCGAGCTTACCGGCTACCTGATCGCCGGCGGCGACGGATCGGAGGTCACCGAGCTGGTTGCCGGCGACGTGCCGGCCACGATGCGAGTCGCCGCCGCGTGGTGCGCCCACCGGGACATCGCCTCCGTGACGGTCTGCGTGTCGCCGGCACAGACCGCGCTGGTGAGGAGCCTCGACGCGATCGCGGAGGCCACGAACGTGCGCTTCGCCGATAGCTGGCAGGTGTTCGACTGGCCGGCGGTGCTGACCGCCCTGATACGCGAACGCGTCCGCGCAGGCGGTGCCGAGCCGGGCAGCCTGGTCCTGCAGATCGGCGAGGCGAATCGGCTGCGCCTCAGCGTCGACGGTACTCGCGCCGAGGCAGTGTCCACCGACGAACCCGCAGACTTCACGATGGACGAGATCGCGGCGATGCGGGCGCTGTTCGGCCCCCTGCAGTCGTCGCTGCCGGTCTCGTGGTTCCCGTTGCCGGCGTACCTGCCGCACGCGGACCGGGTCTGACCGCGGCGCCGACGGCGCACCGTCAGCCTTTCAGCGAACCCAGGAAGATCCCCTTGATGAAGTAGCGCTGCAGGAACGGGTACAGGGCGATGATCGGGCCGATCGTGATCACGATCACCGCCGCCTTGGCCGCCTCCGACGGCACCTTGGCCGCGTAGGTGGAGAGGAACATGTCCAGCGCGTCGGTGGCCTCCTGCTCCCAGGCGCGCACCAGCCGGCGCAGCAGCGTCTGCAGCACCACCTTCGACTCGCTGTTGAGGTAGATCAGGGCGTCGAGCCAGGAGTTCCAGTGTTGCACCGCCGACCACAGCGCGATGGTCGCGATCACCGGCTTGGCGAGTGGCACGATGATGCGCACCAGCACCTGCAGGTAGCTTGCGCCGTCGATGAACGCCGACTCCTCGTAGGCGCTGTCGATGGTCATCAGGAAGTTGCGCATGATGATCACGTAGTAGGCCTGCGCCATCAGCGGCAGGATCAGCGCCCAGCGCGTGTCGAGCAGGCCGATGCCGCGTACCAGCAGGAAGCGCGGGATCAGGCCGCCGGTGAAGAACAGCATCAACAGGAAGTAGAGCGTGATCCACTTGCGGCCCGGGAGATCGCGCTTGGCCAGCGGATAGGCGGCCAGCAGCGTCATGGCGAGTGCCAGGGCGACGCCCAGCACGGTGCGGTAGATGGAGTTGTAGTAGGCGACGCCGGCGTTGCCGAACTCCGAGAACGCGAACCGGTACGCGTTGCCGGTCCACCGCTCGTTCCAGACCCGGAAGCCGAGCGTGCCCGCCTCCTCGGCCGGCGCGAACGACAGCACCAGGGTGGACCAGAACGGATAGAGGATGGTCAGGCAGTAGAGAGACAGCAGCGTCAGGTTGACCGCGTCGAAGGCCACGCCTCCCCCGCTCCGGCCCCTCCGCACGCGCGACAGGAGCAGCGGAGCGCTACCAGAGGCCATAGTCGCTGTAGCGGCGCACGACGACGTTGACGCCCAGCAGCAGGGCCAACCCGATGCCGTTCTTGAACAGCCCCACCGCCGTGGAGAAGTCGTAGCGCCGGTCGATCAGCCCGACCCGGTACTCGTAGGTGTCGATGATGTCGCCCACCTCGTACACCGGCGGGCTGTACAGGTTCAGCACTTGGTCGAAGCCGGCCTCCATGATGTTGCCGATGCGCAGCAGCAGCAGGATGGTGAGCACCGGCACCAGCGACGGAATGGTGATGTGCCAGGCGCGCTGCAGGCGGTTGGCGCCGTCGATCGACGACGCCTCGTACAGCTCCGGGTCGATCGAGGCGATCGCCGCCAGGTAGATGATCGCCCCCCAGCCGGCCTCCTTCCAGATGTCCGACGTCACCAGCAGCGGGCGGAAGAACGCCTCGTCCGTGAACAGGTTTACCGCCGGGGTGCCGAACAGGTTCGCGGACAGCGCCACCAGCCCGCGCTGCGGCGAGAGCACCTCGAACAGCATGCCGGAGAGCACCACCCACGACATGAAGTGCGGCAGGTAGGAGATGGACTGGATCGTCCGCTTCACCGGCATCCTGCCGACCTCGTTGATCGCAAGCGCCAGCAGCAGCGGCGCGGGCACGGCGAAGCCGATGCGCAGCAGGCTCAGGATGACCGTGTTGCGCATGATGCGGCCGAAGAACGGGTTGCTGAACAGCATCTCGAACTGCAGGAAGCCGGCCCACGGGCTTGCCCAGATGCCGCGCCCGATCTGGAACTCCTTGAATGCGATCTGCACCCCGTAGATAGGGATGTAGTGGAAGATGAAGACGGCGGCCATCGGGAACAGCAGGAACACGTAGAGCGGCGCCATGCGCCTGGCCTTGCGCCACTTCTCCCCGCGCTGCCGCTCGGCCAGCGCCCGGTCGTCTATCGCGCTCGCCATCGCCTCACATCCTCCAGAAAAGAAACGAGGGGGTGGAATTCGCTCTCACCCCCTCGTCGCAAAGCACCGTCAGGCTGTTCAGGTCAGTAGACGATGTTGCCCTTCAGGAACTCGGCCCGGATCGGCATCTTCTTCATCTCGTCCATCCACTCCCGGCCGCCCGCGTCCAGCCACTTCTTCACGTAGGCGTCCCACTCGGACTCGATGTCGACCTGGCCCATGACGGCCTTGTACAGGAACTCGTCCTCGATCGTGGTCAGCGTATCGCCGTAGCGGCGGTTCAGCTCACCGACGCGGGTCTCCGCCAGCCAGTCCATCTTGTAGGAGTTGGTCTGCAGCTCGCGGCCGCGCCCGTCGATCGCGTAGTTCTCCAGGAAGCTGGCGAGCTGGAACGGCAGCAGGTACTTGAAGCGGGTGCGGGTCTGCACGCCGGGATAGGACTCGCCCCAGCCGCCGACCTGGTAGTTGCCTTCCGCGACCTCGGCCATCGGCCGCAGCATCGCCGCGGAGTTCCACTCCTCGCCCTGCCAGTCGAAGTGCACGCCGGGCTGCCCGAACTCGGCCTGCACCCAGACGCGGTCGTCGCCGTAGCGCGCCCAGTCCAGCACCTGCAGGATCTTGGCCAGCTTCTCGTCGGAGACCTTGGCGCCGATGTTCATGTAGCTGGCGCCGATGTTGCCGGTGTCCTTGCCGGACGGGGACCCCTGAATGCCGGTCGGTCCGACCGGCGGCGGCACCATCAGGACCTTGACGCCCGCGGCGGCTTCTTCCTCGGTGGCGAAGGCGTTGGGCGGACGCGACCAGAAGCGCTCGTTCTGCCCGCCGGCGTACCAGGCACTGGACATGCCGGCGCCGATGATGCCCTGGCCGACCTTCTCCCAGTACTTGCCGACCGAGAGGCTCGCGAACTCGCTGTCCAGCAGCCCCTCGTTCCACCACTCGTTGGCGTGCAGCAGGAAGTCCCGGTAGCGGGACGAGACCGCCCAGAAGTAGAGCTCGCCGTCGACCAGCGAGTTGCCGCCGCCCGCCGGGCGCGCCCAGTTGGGAGCGTAGTGCACGCCGTAGGCGCCCATCAGCGGCGACCAGGTCCAGAAGATGTTGTTGCTCGAGCCCCACGGGATCGTGTCGTTCTTGCCGTTGCCGTCCGGGTCCTGGTCGCGGAACGCCTTCAGCAGCGCATCGAACTGGTCGAGCGTGAAGTCCTCGTCCAGGTAGAACACGCGCCCGATCGGATCGACCTGCATCGCCTGATCCAGGTTCGGCACGTTGAAGCCGACGTTCTCGGCCCAGTCGCTGCGGAAGGTGGCGTAGGTCAGCAGGGTGTCGGCGTTCTCGCCGATCATGTGCAGCGCCACGTACTCGTCCGGGTCGTCCGGGCTCTGGCCCAGCAGCCAGCCGACCGGGTAGTAGTCGTTCAGCAGCTTGGTGTATTGCGGTGCGTGCTCGTGGAGCATCTCCACCGGGATCGTGCGGGTGAGTCCCTGCGCAAGGTTGTCGTAGGGATCGCCGGGGCAGAACAGGTCCGGACACTCACCGGTGGCGAGCAGCAGGCTCACCTTCTCCTTGTCGCCGTGATAGACGCCGTTGGGGACAATGCGGACGTTGAACTTCTCCTCCACCTGGTCCAGGAACCAAGTCGACTCCTCGCCGGAGCGGATCTCCATCAGGAACGAGACCTCCATCGGAGCATCGCCGGCGGCTCCGGCCGAGGTCTGACCGGCCGCGCCCGCCAGCAACGGGGCAAAGGCGAGCAATCCGATGAGCGTGACGAAGCGAAAACGTGTCGGTTTCATGGCGTACGCAACCTCCGGTAAGTCCCATCGAAGCGTCGCTCCGTGGGTAATCCGATGAGCTTACTCCCGGAAGCCGTTCCCCTGCAAAGCGATTCGCGGCTACGGTGCGGCATGGCACGCACCGGCACCCGGCCCAACATCCTGTGGATCTGCACCGACTCGCAGCGCCCGGACACGATCGGCGCGCTCGGCAACCCGCACATTCGCACGCCGACCCTGGACCGGCTCGTCGACAGGGGAGTCGCCTTCACCCGCGCCTACGCGCAGAGCCCGATGTGCACGCCGTCACGGTCCAGCTTCCTCACCGGCACCTACCCCAGCACCGCGCACGCCAGCCGCAACGGCGTGCCGCAATTCTCCGATCGCTTCCCGCTCGTGACCCGTCTGCTGGCCGACGCCGGCTACGACTGCGCGCTGGTCGGCAAGCTGCATCTTGCCAGCGCCTACGGCCAGGTGGAGCCGCGGGTGGACGACGGCTACCGCTGCTGGCGCTACAGCCACGCGCCGCGCGACGACTGGCCGGAGGGACACGACTACGCCGACTGGGTGAAGGGCCACGGCACCACCCTGGCCGAGCTGATCACGGACCCGAACGGCGTGCCGGCCGAGCTGCACCAGACCACCTGGTGCGCGAACGAGACCATCAACTTCATCGCGGAGCAGCGCGACGGGCCGTGGCTTGCCAGCGTCAACATCTACGACCCGCACCCCCCGTTCAATCCGCCGCTTTCCTACCGCCGCCGCTACGATCCGCAGGCGCTGCCCGGTCCGGCGTACCGGGAGAGCGACCTGGCGCAGCAGGAGCGGCTGGCCGCGGTCGACTTCCAGTCGCGCGCCCGGCCGCCCGCGGAGCTGGACATGGCCAGTCCCGTGCTGCCACGCACGCCGGGCCCCGGCGGCGTGTGGCATGACCCGGCGCCGCCGAGCGACGCCCCGGCGTTCCTGGAGGCTCGCGATGCGTGGACGCTGAAGGCCGCCTACTACGCCATGATCGAGCAGGTCGACGATCAGGTCCGGCGGATGCTGGATGCGGTCGAGGAGGCCGGCCAACTCGACGACACGCTGGTGATCTTCATGAGCGACCACGGCGAGGCGCTCGGCGACCACGGCCTGATCCAGAAGGGCTGCCGCTTCTACGACAGCGCCGTCCGCGTGCCGCTGATCCTGTCGTGGCCGGCCCGCCTGCAGGCCGGGCTGCGCTCGCAGGCTTTGGTGGAGCTCACCGACCTTGCGCCCACGCTGCTGGAATCCGCGGGGCTGGCGCCGCCGCACTGGATACAGGGCCGCTCACTGCTGCCGCTGCTGACCGGCGAGGCCCCGTGCGACCATCACCGCGACTTCGTGCGCAGCGAGTACTACGACGCCGTGGACATGCCGGACAACACGCACGCGACCATGTACCGCGACGACCGCTACAAGCTGGTCGTCTACCACGGACACGACCGGGGCGAGCTGTACGACATGCAGGGCGACCCCGACGAGCACGACAACCTCTGGGACGTTCCCGACCGGCAGGCGCTGAAGACCGAGTTGCTGCTGCGCAGCTTCGACGCCACCGTGTTCGCGGTCGATCACGGCGAGCCCCGCATCGGCCCGATCTGACCGAGTTACGGTACGACCCGGACCAGTTCGCCGCGTTCTATGTGACCGAGGGCCGCGGAAATCCGGGGCGCCATCGCCGTGATCGTCCGAACACGGTTGTCCGGCGCGACGATCACGATCACGCCAATTCGCAGTCGGGCGAAGTTCTGCTGGTACTGGATGCCCTGGTCCCCGGTTCTGAGGACGTCGAAGCGTTCCGATGCGTGATCGAGCAACTCGCCGTTGTCCAGTCCTGCCCATCCCTGGCGGGGAACGGTCGACACTGCGTGCCCGACAAGATATCGCGCGAGCTGTCGTGGTACCGACTCGTCAAGCAGAACGCGCACCGTCGATCACGGTCTGCTCTGCGACCTCAAGGAGGGACACTGCCTGAGCGCGAGACACGCTCGGATAGGCGTCGAGAAACTCGTCAAGTGTGTCACCGGCTGCCAAGAACTCGAAGAGTATGCGAACCGGCACGCGGGTGCCCGTGAATACCGGCGTGCCACTCAGAATCTTGGGATCCGAGTGCGCAACGCGACCGACATCCAGCAAGCTCCTTAGAAACAAGCAGAATCAGGCAGTCTCCGGGACCAAGTTGAAGCCGAGTGCGCGCGCCTGATTGCGAAGTCGGCGCTCATGGCGTTTTCGGTCCTGGTGCTGTTGGCCGAACAGAATACGGTCATCGTAGAGTTCGTGGCGGGTCACGAGGTGGTGGATGATGCGCGCCATCTTGTGGGCGGTGTCGGTGATCGCCTGCGGTGTGCCGACGCGCGCACGTTTGCGGCGAAAGAACTCTCCGAGCGCCGAGTGGCTGCGGTAGAGCGTCTGGGCTGCCATGCGCAGCGCCTGCGCCGCGCGGTTGACGCCGGGACCGGTGTGAGAGCTGATCACCTTGCCGCCGGTGATCTTGGTCTGCGGACACAGGTTCAGCCAGGACGCGAACTGCGAGGCGGTCGGGAACCGCGACAGATCAGGGCCGAGCTCGCTGAACAGGACCAGCGCGGTGGTGGGGCCGATGCCGGGAATGAGGGTCAGGTCGGTGCCGAACAGCCGTGTGAGGTGGGCGGGCACGTTGAACGATTGCGCCGTCGGCTCAGGCGGCTCCGAGGGCGCCTGCGGGGATTGGGGGTCCATGGAGGTCGCGGCCGGCGGTTCGTGCGTCTGCTCAAAGGCGCGGATGCGAGCCTCGATCTCCTGGTCACACTCGCTGACAAGCTGTTGGTAGTGAGCGTAGGTCTGGCGTGCGTGCCGGAGCGTGAACAGATGTTCGGATCGCCAATCGCCCTCCAGCGCCTTGATCAACGTGTGGCGGCTGGCTCTGATCCGCGGGTGGGCCAGCGCCGCCAAGCGCGACGGGTCGCGCTCTCCGGCCAGGATGGCGTCGGTGATGGCCAAGCCCGTGTACCCGGTGAGATCGGAGATCGCGTGATGCACATGGATGTTCATCTGATCGAACGCCTTCTGCATATGCAGCACGCTGCGTGCGGCGGTCTTGACCAGGCCGTCGCGATGGCGCAACAGGGAGCGCACCGCGCACACTTCGTCAGCCGGTCGGAACGAGCCGCGCAGCAAGCCGACCGAGTGCAGGTAGCGCAGCCACTCGCAGTCGGACACGTCGCTCTTGCGGCCGGGCACCGAGCGCACGTGGCGGGCGTTGACCAGCACCACCTCGAAGCCGCGTGCTTCCAGGATCTGGTGCACGGGGATCCAGTACACGCCGGTGGACTCCATGGCCACCGTGTCTACCTCGCAGGCGCTCAGCCAATCGGCCAACTCATGCAGATCGCGGGTGAAGGTCGCAAACGATCGGATCGGCTGCTCGTCGCGCTCGGCGAGCACCGCCGCGTACACCTCGGTGGCGCCCACGTCCAAGCCTGCCGCGTTGGGGTGCACCTGCTGCGGTCGCGCCGAGCGATTGCCTTTGCCGCTCCGTTTGCCTCTGCGGTTGCGTCGTGCCATCAGTCTCTCCTGTGGATGAGCGGAGCGGCCGAGGCGTGAACAAACTGAGCATTCTCCTTACCGGGATGGATCAGCACGTCGACTGCGCCGCATGCAGACCCTCACCAATGACAACGCCACGGGCCTCGGGACCAAGCTTGACAACGGGTTCGCCCCGCAGGGCGCTACTCCAGTGACGCGCCGGCCTACTTCGCGCCCCCTCAAGATTACTCGTCCCAGTCTACGCCCGCGTCCGTGTTTCTCCCATGCCAACGCCGGTCCGACCCGGCCGGTGGGGAAGCTTGACACTTCGGCGTGAGTATATCGGACGCTAGTCTCCGCCGGCCAGCAACGCGTCGATCTCGGCGGGGGTGGCCAGACCCGCGATCGCACCGTGGCGCGTCGCGTTGATCGCCCCGGCCGCGTTGGCCGCCTCCACCAGCCGGAGGAGCGTTCCCCGGTCGAGCTCGTCCAGCATGCGCGGCTCGGCTACCAAGCCGGCAAGGAACGCGGCCAGAAAAGCGTCCCCGCAACCGGTCGTATCGACCACTTCGGCGCCGAAGCCGGGAACGCTACCCGACACTCGGCCATCGTCGAACCACGCGCCGTCGGCGCCCAGCGTGATCAGGCACAGCCGCACTCCCAGGTCGAGAATACGCCGACTGCCGGCCCGCAGATCTTCGGTGCCGGTCACCAGTTTCAACTCCACCTCGTTGAGCTTGGCGATGTCCGCGGACCCCAGCGCCTCCACGATGGCGTCGAGGGCGGCCACTTCTCCCGACCACACGCCCGGCCGGTAGTTTGTGTCGAACGCCACCAGCACGCCGTCCTCCCGCGCCCAGCGTGCGGCCTGCAGGGCCGCGTCGCGCGCGCCCGCGCTCAGCGTCACCGACCCGTAGGTGAAGACCCGCGCTCCGGCCAGGTAGGCACGGTCCAGGTGCTCCGGGCGCAGCAGGGTGTCCGCCCCACGAAACAGCACGAAGTCCTGATCCACGGGGCTGGAGGTCGCCACCAGCGCGATCGTCGTCTGGCCGCCCGCGACCGGCAGGCAGTGGGTGGTGTCCACTCCCTCCTCGCGCAACAGGTCCAGCAAACGGCCGCCGAACGAATCGTCGCCGACCCTGCCCACGAAACCGGCGTCGATCCCGAGCCGCGCCAGGCCGACGGCGACGTTGGCCGGAGCCCCGCCCGCCGCCGGCGTGAAGGTCCGCGCCGCCCCCAGGGTGGTCCTCGGCGGGCCGGCGAACAGGTCGAACAGCGCCTCGCCCAAGCTGATCACGTCAGGCATCTGCGCCCTCCGGCCTCCCGAGTCCATGCATCGCGATCGTGCAGCAGGATACGGTACCATCGCGATCTGTGAAGGCGCGAATCGGGGTGATCGGGACCGGCTGGTGGTCGACGGCCGCGCACCTGCCGGCGCTGGTCGGCAACCCGGACGCCGACCTCGTGGGCATCGCCGACCTGCGGCCTGATGTGTTGCGCAAGGCGGCGGACCACTACGGCATCGAGACGACCTGCACCGACTACCGTGAGCTGCTCGACCGGCACGAGCTGGACGGCGCCGTCGTCGCGGTCTGGCACGCCGCCCACTTCGAGGTGGCGCGCGCCGTGCTGGAGCGCGGCCTGCACCTGCTGCTGGAGAAGCCGATGGTTCTGCGGGCGAACCACGCGCGCGAGCTCATCCGGCTGGCCGAGCGCCGCGAACGGCAGATCATCATGAGCTATCCTTGGCAGTTCATCGGCATGAGCCTGCGCGCCCGCGACGTGGTGGCCGGAGGCACCCTCGGCCCCATCCACTACGTGTCCAACACCTTCAGCTCGGAGCCGCTCTACCTGTACCGCGGCGACGACCGCGCCGGCGACCCCGAGATGGCCGCCGCCTACCCCGTGGTCGGCCCCGGCGACGTGTACTCGGACCCGGAGCGCTCCGGAGGCGGCCAGGGCCACCTGCAGATCACCCACTCGGCGGCGCTGATGTTCTTCCTGACCGGCGGACGCGCGGCGCAGGTGACGGCGATGATGAACCACCTGGACGTCGCCGTGGACGTGGCCGACGCCATCACCGTGCGCATGGAGGACGGCTGCCTGGCCACCGTCGGCTCGACCGGCGGCGTCACGCACGCGGAAGGCAAGCTGGACCTGCAGCTCTACGGCACCGAGGGGTGGGTCGACCTGGACTACATCGAGGGAACGGGGACGATCTACCACGCCGACGGCACGGTCGAGACGCTGGCCTGCGACCCGTCCGCGTACGCCGGCCAGCCCGGATCCGACTGCCCCGGCGCCGGCGCTTCCTACCCCGCCCACCTGCCGTCGGCCAACCTGGTCGACGTCATCCTGGGGCGCGACCGCAACCGCTCGCCCGGCACTTGGGGCTGGCGTTCCGTGGAGCTGCTGGACGCCGCCTACCGCTCCGCGGCGCGCGACGGCCAGCCGGTCAGCATCGCTTCGCTCTACGACGACAGCCAAGGAGGCAACCGGTGAAGATCGCATCGATCGAGGCCTTTCCGCTCGAATACCCGGAGCCCCACTACAAGGGGATTCTGCGCTACATCACGCTGGCCAAGGTGACCGCCGACGACGGCACCGCCGGCTGGGGCGAGTGCATCTCCCAGTTTCCCGAGTCGGCGCTGGCCACCGCCACGATCATCGAGCGCGGCTACGCGCCGCTGCTCGTCGGCGCCGACCCGCTGGACGTCGAGGCGCACTGGCGCACGATGACCGGCCGCACCTGGTGGTACGGACCGGAGGGCATCGCCGCGTTCGGCCTGAGCGCGGTCGACATGGCGCTCTGGGACCTCAAGGGCAAGGCGCTGGGCCAGCCGGTGTGCCGGCTGCTCGGCAGTCGGCTCCACGACGAGGTGCCGGCCATGGCCTCCATCATCTTCGACATGGAGGACACGGCCTGGACGGACGACGAGTTCCGCTGGATGCGCGACCAGGGCTACCTCATCGTCAAGGGCGGCTGGGGCATGCGCCCGGAGGCGGTGTTCGGCCAGGACCGCGCCGCCGACCTGGGGCTGGTGGAGCGCATCCGCACCATCATCGGCGACGATCTGGAGCTGGTGGTCGACACCCCCGGCGCCCGCGCCCTGTGGGACGTGCCGACCGCCATTCAGCGGTTTCACGACCTGGAGCCGTACCGGCTGAAGTGGATCGAGCAGCCGCTGCTGCCCTCCGACCTTGCGGGCCATGCCCGGCTGCGGGCGGCCGTGCGCACCGCGGTCGGCACCGGCGAGGACGAGTGGGACCGCGAGAGCTACGGGCGCCTGATCCGCTCCGGCGGGGTCGACGTGGTGCAGATGGACCCCGGCCGCTGCCAGGGAATCACCGGCTGCCGGGAGGTGATCCGGATGGTCGAGGCCGAGCACCTGTACTACAGCATGCACACCTGGAGCAGCGCCCTGAACACGGCAGCCAGCGTGCACCTGATGGCGGTCTCCGACCGAGGCGTGGCCATGGACTTCAAGCCGCATGAGTCGCCGATGCAGCACGAGCTGGTCGCCGACCCCTGGATCCAGCAGAACGGCATGCTGGCCGTGCGCGACGCCCCGGGCCTGGGGGTCGAGGTGCTGGACGAGACGGTGAGCCGGTACCGGTTCGCCTGACGGCTGGAGGCTGGGCTTCGATGGCCGATCAACCCCGCATACCGAGCGCAAACGTCCCGGTGCCGGCCAACCCGGACCTTCCGGGCATGCCGCTGGACCTGCGCGTCAACCGGGCGGAGTTCCACCTGGTCATCCTGCGCACCCTGGGCTCCGGCGACTGGAGCACCTTCGCCGGCATGGAGATCGAGGACTTCGTCGACTGGGTTGCCGACCTGGGCATGGAGGTGTGGTACACGCAGCCCGGCGGCATCGGCGGGCACACCTCCGACCGCCTGCACACCTGGTACGCCGACCCTCTCAAGTCGGCGCTGACCTTCGACACCGCGCCGGACGACCTGGCCGAGCGGTTCCTGCGCCGCGCGCACGCGCACGGCATCCTGGCGATCTGCACGTTCAACATGAATCTCTGGGAGACCGTCGGCATGCTGCACCCGGAGTGGCGCATCCGGGACCTGCCCGACGGCCGCGCCATCCGGCCCAACACCTCGTTCCTGTGCCACAACTCGCCGTTCGGAGACTTCCTGGTCGACTACCTGGAGGACTACGTCAGCCGCTTCGACATCGACGGCGTGTGGTTCGACGACGCCAACTACGGCTCGCGCGGCGCGTCTCCGTTTCCGGCCGGCTGCACCTGCCGCTGGTGCGCGGAACGGTTCTGCGCGGAGGCCGGCGCCGAGCTGCCTGCGCGGGTCGACTTTGCCAGCCTGGACTTCAAGCGCTGGGTACGCTGGCGCTACCGCAACCTGCGCGAGTTTCAGAACCGGATCGCGTCGAGCGTGCGCGCGATCCGCGACGTCGGGACCGTGCGGTTCAACAGCTACCCGCGGCCGCACATCCCCTGGACCTCCGCCAACGAGCTGGCGCCGATCAAGGGCGGGGCGCAGTTCTTCATCGAGACCGAGTACCCGCTGCTCGGCCCGCACCTGACCGCCAAGGTGGCCCGTGCCCGCGGCGACTGCGAGATCTGGGGCCACGCGCCGCAGCCGATCGGCCCGGTCGGCTGGGCCCCCTACCAGGAGCCCACCTACATGGCACGGGTGACGCTGGGCGCGCTGGCCAACGGCGTGCACGTGCAGAGCCCGGTCGACTACCACCACCCCGAGCAGCAGCGCTTCGTGTTCGCGGAGCTCGCCCGCCGCCGCGCCTTCGTGGGCGGCGACAGCCTCCGGCAGTGCGCGCTGCACCTGTCGCAGCGGACCCGCGACTTCCACTACGCCGCGCACCCGCCGGTCGGCCGCGACCTGGTCGAGCGGTTCCGGCAGGCGCTGGACGCCGACCCGGAGTTCGCGGCGCTCGCGCAGGGGCCGGTCGTGGCGCCGGCGCTGCGCGAGCTGGCGCAGGAGTGCGAGGGGTCCGACCGCTACTGGAAGCAGTGGGCGGGCGTGGCCGAGATGCTGGAACGCAGCCACATCCCGTTCGACGTGCTGTTCGACGACGGGCTGACCGCGGAGGGCCTCGCCGGCTACCGCGCGCTGGTGCTGCCCGACTCGGTGTGCCTGTCCGACGCCGAGTGTGCGGCGATCTGCGCCTGGGTGGCGGACGGCGGCACGCTGGTGGCCACCTACCAGACCTCGCTAGCCGACGAGTGGGGCGACCGCAGGGAGAACTTCGGCCTGGGCGAGGCATTCGGCATCCGCTACCGCGGCACCTACGACGCGGACGGCGACGGTGGCAGCATCTACGTGCTGCACGACCCGCTGACCCGGCACGGCGCCTGGATCGGCTTCGACGGCCAGCACACGGAGGTGGCCACGCCGGGCGCCGTCGACACGCTGGCGACACTGTCGGTGTACCACTCGCTCGTGCTGCATCCGCTCGGCGCTGCCGTCGACGAATCCGACACGGACCGGCTCGACTCCGGCCACCCGGCAATCACCGCGCATCGGCACGGCCGCGGGCTCGCCATCTACGTCTCCGGAGACGTGGGCGCCGCCTTTTGCGGCCACCCGGTGCCGCGGCTCGCCGCGCTGTTCGCCGACCTGGTCCGGCAGGCCGGCATGGCCCTGACGATCGACGCGCCGCCGCGCCTGCTGGCAGCCGCGCGCACCCGCGCCCCCGGTGACGGCGGCGACGGCTCGCGCATCGACGTCCACCTGTACGAGCGGATGCTGCCGCTACTCCCGTGGGACCGCCAGCACCCGGACGTGCAGACCTGGGGCGCGCTGGATCCGCCGACCGAGTTCCGGGATGTCTCCATCACGCTGCACGAAGGCCGGATCGCGCGCGCGCGGCTCCCGCTCTCGGGCCGCGAGCTACAAGTCACGGACGGGACGGTCGTCGTTCCGGAGGTAGTGCTGCATGAGGTGGTGGAGCTCACCCTCGCGCCGTAGCGCCGACCTATGACGCCGGACTGCCGGGTCACGGTCACCGCCGACCGCCTGCCGGGGCGGATCGGCCCATTCCACTACGGGCAACTCTTCGAGTACCTGTGCGAGCTGGTGCCGTCGCTGTACGGGGAGAAGCTGGAGGACCCCGGCTTCGAAGGCATCGTGCCGTGCGCCGCCCACTTCCTGCCGGGCGCCGACCGGCAGCCCAGGCCGTGGCGTCTCGCCGGGGCCGTCCACCGCGGCTCGTTCGACCTGGACGCCGCGGCTCCCTACGCCGGCTCGCGCTGCGCCAGGATCACCATCCGAGGCCATGACCCGGCGCCGGTGGGAGTCGCGCAACCCGGGATCGCCGTCCGGGCCGGCACGCGCTACCGCTTCGCCGTGTCCGCGCGCTGCCGCGGCCTGAGCTCCGGCCTCACCGTCCGCCTGGCCGCCGCCGGCCGCGTGCTGGCCGCCCGGCGCGTCGACGCGGTGGGCGCCGACTGGTCGCGGCTTGCATGCGAGCTCCGCGCCGAGGCCGACGCCGACGACGCCACGCTGGAGATCGTCACCCGCGGCCCCGGCACGCTCTGGCTGGACGCCGCCAGCCTCACCGGCGCCGACACCGTCGACGGGTGGCGCCCCGACGTGGTCGCCGCGCTTCGCGCCCTGCGTCCCGGCATGCTGCGGTTCGGCGGCACCACCATCCGCAAGCACTTCGAGTGGAAGGACGGCACCGTACCGCCGGACCGGCGCGCCCCGTTTCGCGACGCCGGCGGCAGCACCCAGCCGGGCAACGTGGGCGTGGACGAGTTCCTGGACCTGTGCCGGGCGACCGGGTCGGAGCCGCTGATGTGCGTCCGCTTCAGCGACCGGCGGCCGGCCGACGCCGCGGAGCTGGTCCAGTACTGCAACGGGAACGCGGACGCCGGCTGGGGCGCCCGCCGCGCCGCGCTGGGCAGGCCGGCGCCGCACGGCGTGCGCTACTGGCAGATCGGCAACGAGATGCGGGGTGAGGTCTACGAGCGCGGCCTGCCGGCGTTCTGCCGCGCCATGCTCGCCGCCGACCCGGGCATCCGGCTGCTCTCCTCCAACCCCACCGCGGGCGTGCTGGCCGGCGCCGGCGCGCACCTCAGCCACGCTTGTCCGCACCTCTACCACGGCGCGGACCTGGAGCGCTGCGCCGCCGAGCTGCGCGAGCTGGAGGCGCTCATCGCCCACCATGCGCCGCAGCGCCCAAACCCCGGCGTGAAAGTGGCGATCACGGAGTGGAACGCCTCCAACCCCGACTGGGGGCCGGGCCGCGGCGAGCTGATGACGCTCGGCAACGCGCTGGCCTGCGCGCGCTTCCACCATCTGCTGCACCGCAACGCCGCGCTGGTGGAGATCGCCTGCCGGTCGAACCTGGCCGACAGCTTCTGCGGCGGCGCGATCGAGACCGACGCCGGCCGCCTGTACTGCCGTCCCGTCTACTACGTGCAGCAGCTCTACGCCACGCTGGGCGGGCGCCTGCCGCTCGTCTGCCGGACATCGGCAACGGCGCCGGACGTGAGCGCCGCCCTGACCGAAGACGGCGAAGACCTGATCGTCCACGTGGTGAACGACAGCGACCGCGAACGACGCTGCACGATCGACGTGTCGGCGGTGGCGCCCGATCCCGGCCCGACGGACGCCTGGCAGGTAGTCGACACGCAGCAGGCCGGCAGCGCCGACGCGATGAACTCCTTCGACCACCCGGAGCGGGTCAGGACCCTGATGATGCCGGTCGCCGGTGCGGGACCGGTGCTCGACTGCGAGCTGCCGGCGTTGAGCGTCGCCGCGCTCTCCGTGCGCCGATCGGAGGGCACCCGATCCCCTTGACGCTCAGCGATTCGTCGTACAACTGTAATGCGCATGAGGATGATCGCGTCACGGGCACTGGCGGCGAAGCCAGGCAAGGTCTGGGAGGATCTCGATCGGGAAGGCGCCGTCGTGATTACCAAGGACGGCCTGCCGCGCAGCATCATGATCCCGACGAGCGACGCCACGTTGCTGGAGGACATCCAGGAACTGGTGTTCGCACGTGCGCGAAGAGCCGTACGGGAGATTCGGTCACGAGCCGCTGAAGCCGGTATCGAAGGCTTGACCGGCACAGACATCGAGCTCGAGATCAAGGAGGCGCGGCGCACGCGCACTCGCACCGCCGGGGGTGAGTGAGCGACGCGAACCTCACTCGCAGAGTGAGGCTCCGGTCTGGGTGCTGGACACGAACGTCTTCGTCTCCGGACTGCTGTCACCATTCGGGCCGCCCGGACGGCTTGTCGATGCGCTGCTCTCCAGGCATCTCCGGATCGCGATCGACGACAGGATC
Organism: Spirochaetia bacterium; assembly: GCA_965208175.1. Lineage (GTDB taxonomy): Bacteria > Spirochaetota > Spirochaetia > SZUA-6 > Bin103 > CATQHW01. Next base: position 3,322,925 of record CBDBOG010000004.1, read on the forward strand.
GAGACCGAGTATCGCGAGGTGCTCGCGCGGCAGCGCCTGGGCATACCCGCCGTTCGGCGTGCGGCGGTTCAGGCCATCTTCCAGTTCCAGCACCACGTGACTGCCTCGCCCTGGTCAGGCTCAGCACCGCCCGACCGGGACGACGTGATGTTTCTGGAGGTCGCACTGCAGACCTCTGCGCGGACGCTGGTGACCGGAAACCTGCGTCACTTCCCGATCGGTTGCCGCGGGCCGGTGGTGGTGTCATCCCCGCGAGATGCGTGGGAACGCTTTGTCGCCATCGGCCTGCGCGGGGGCGAGGTACCATGACGGCGGCCCGATCCATGTACGCCGACCTTCGCAACGCCCGCGCGCGCCGGGCTCGCGTCCTTGCCGAAGCGTACCAGCGGCGCCGCCTGCGGAAGCCGGCGGTGCAGTTCACGGCGTTCGCATTTGGGGTCGTCTCCGTCGCGATCAACTGCAACCTGCTGCTGCAGGGCACCGACTACCTGATCGACGCCCGCGACCTGGTCGGCTGGTTCACGCTGCTGACCCTCCAGACCGCCTACCGGCAGCGCCTGTTCTGGGGCCTGCTGCTGCCCGTGACCCTGGGCGTGGGGTGGCTGGCGTCGCTGCTCGTGATCGGCCGCGCCTACGCCGGCTATGCCCTGCACCGGCGCTGGTGGCTGTCCCAGACCGGCTCCACTCCGTACTCGTGGCTGTCGCCCGGGTCGGGCTACCTGGTGCTGCTGTCGCGCTTTCTGCTGGTCACCGCCCTGCAGGGCCTGGCCGGGCTGCTGATCGTGCTGGTGCGGGTGCTGTCGGTGCCCGCGATGCTCGTCGCCGCCGAGGAGCTGTGGCCGGCGGTCCTGGTGTACGCGGGCGGTGGAGCCGCCGCCCTTCTGGCTCGGATACCCGTTCGCCGCCGCCTGGACGCCGCCGTCCGGCGCCGCGGCGAGATCGTGGCGGCACAAGGAGGAAATCGATGACGATCTGCCTGATCGGAGCGTTCGACACCAAGGGAACGGAGTACGCCTTCGTCCGCGACCGCATCCGGGAGCGCGGTCACGACGTGCTCACCGTCAACACCGGCGTGCTGGGCTCCACCGACCTGTTCGGCGTCGACGTGGAGGCGAACGAGGTCGCCCGAGCGGGCGGCACGGAGCTGGAGCCGCTGCGCGAGCGGCGCGACCGCGGCGAGGCGATGCGAGTGATGACCGCCGGCGCGCCGGTCGTGATCGCCCGGCTCCACGAGGGCGGCCGCATCGACGCCGTGCTCGGCATGGGCGGGACCGGCGGCACCACGGTGGTCACGGCGGCCATGCGGGCGCTGCCGCTGTCCGTGCCGACGGTGTGCGTCTCCACCGCCGCCGCCGGGGACGTCGGCCCCTACCTCGGCACCCGCGGGATCACGATGATCCCGTCGATCGTCGACGTGGCCGGCATCAACCGCATCTCACGCATCGTGCTGACGCGGGCCGCCGCCGCGGTGTCCGCGATGGCGGAGGCGTCGCCCCCGGCTGATGAGGCGGACCGGCCGGTGATCGCAGCGTCGATGTTCGGCAACACCACCGAATGCGTGGACCTCTGCCGGGAGCGGCTCACGGCGCAGGGCTACGAGGTGCTGGTCTTCCACGCCACCGGCACCGGCGGACGCACGATGGAGAGCCTGGTGCGCGACGGGCTGGTCGACGCCGTGCTCGACATCACCACCACCGAGTGGGCGGACACCGTCTGCGGGGGCGTGTTCGACGCCGGCCCCGGGCGGCTGGACGCGCCGGGGCGGATGGGGGTTCCCCACCTGATCGTCCCCGGTTGCGTGGACATGGCCAACTTCGGCGCCATGGACACCGTCCCGGAGCGCTACCGCCAGGCGGCCCGCACCTTCTACGAATGGAACCCGTCGGTGACGCTGATGCGTACCGATGCCGAGGAGAATCGGCGGATGGGCGAGGTGTTCGCGCGCAAGGCCAACGCCGCCGCCGGCCCGGTCGCGTTTCTGGTCCCGCTGCGGGGGGTCTCCATCCTGGACGGCGACGGGCAGCCGTTCTGCGATCGCGCGGCCGACGCGGCGTTCCTGCAGGCGGTCAAGGCGGGCCTGCGGGACGACATCGTCGTGGAAGAGCTGGACGCCAACATCAACGACGCCGCCTTCGCCGACCGGGCGGTGGCGATGATGCTCGACCTGGCCGCCCGCGGGAGGGGATAGCATGGCATTCACCAGGCAGCAGATCCTGAAGCGGCTGCGCGGCCGCGTGGCCGCCGGACAGCCGATCATCGGCGGCGGCGCCGGCAACGGCATCAGCGCCAAGTGCCAGGAGGCCGGCGGCGTCGACCTGCTGGTGATCTACAACTCCGGGCGCTTCCGCATGAACGGGCGAGGATCGCTGGCCGGCTGCATGCCGTACGGCGACGCCAACGCGATCGTGATGGAGATGGCCGGCGACGTGCTGCCGGTGGTGCCCGATACGCCGGTGCTGGCCGGCGTCTGCGGCACCGACCCGACGCGCCTGATGGACCGATTCCTGCGCCAGGTCCGCGACGCCGGCTTCTCCGGCGTGCAGAACTTTCCGACCGTGGGCCTGATCGACGGCCTGTTCCGCGCGAACCTGGAGGAGACCGGCATGGGCTATGCGCTGGAGGTGGAGATGGTCCGCCTGGCGCGCGAGCTGGACCTGTTCACCTCGCCCTATGCGTTCGATGCGGACGAGGGCGCCGCCATGGCAAAGGCGGGAGCGGACGTGGTAGTCGCCCACATGGGTCTGACCACCAAAGGGACGATCGGCGCGGAGACGGCGCTGGAGCTCCCGGAGTGCCCGGCTCGCATCCAGGCGATCGCCGGCGCCGCGCACGCGGCGCGGGACGACGTCATCGTCCTGTGTCACGGCGGCCCGATCGCCATGCCCGAGGACGCGGAGTACGTGCTCGAGCGCACCGAGGGGGTGGACGGCTTCTACGGCGCCTCCAGCGTCGAGCGCCTGCCGACCGAGGTGGCCATCACCGAACAGATGAAGGCCTTTCGCGCGATCCGGAGTCGATAGGAGTCTGTCGGACTTGCCGCGCCGGCGGACTCCAATCGTTTCGACTACGATCGAAATTATCTCGCGAATCATGATGACTTCGAGTACACTCGAAATGAATGGAGATCGCCAGGACCTTCTACCTCGACCGCCTGCGGCAGTTTCTCACCGCTCCCGCAATCATCGCCGTCGTGGGGCTGCGGCGCGTGGGCAAGAGCGTGCTCCTGAGCCAGTTCGCGAACACCCTCCGCCCGGAGCGTCAGGTCGTCTACGTGGACAAGGAGTCATTGGAATTCGATGACATCCGTACGGCGCGGAGCCTGGTCGACTACGTAGACAGCAGAACCCGTGCCGGCGAACCCTGCGCGGTGATCGTCGACGAAGTCCAGCAGATCGACGGTTGGGAACGGGCGGCCGCGGCGCTGAACAGCCGTGACCACACCAAGGTGATCATCTCGGGATCCAACGCGTCGCTGCTCGCCGGCGAGCTTGCCACGCGCATCTCCGGCCGCTACGTAACCCTGCAGGTATTCCCGCTCACGCTGGGCGAGCTGGGCGAGTTGCATCGTCTGCGCGGCGACGACCTGGACACCGATGCGTTGCTGCAACGCTACCTCCGCTACGGAGGACTGCCCGGGCTCATGCACACCGATCTCAGCGACCTGGTCCTGTCCCAGATGCTGCAGGACATCTTCAGCACCATCGCCGTCAGGGACATCATCCGCCGGCATCGAATCCGCAACGTCTCGCTCTTCGAGGCGGTGACGCGGTTCGCGATGGACAACGTCGGCAGTCTGGTGTCGGCCAAGCGCATCGCCGACTTCCTGAAGAGCCAGCGGCGGTCGACCTCGGTCGACACGGTGCTCAGCTACCTTGCCCACCTGGAAGAAGCCTTCCTCGTCAGCGCCGTCGGTCGATTCGATCTCAAGGGGAAGAAGAGGCTGGCCGTGAACCACAAGTACTACCTGGGGGACGTGGGACTCCGGAACGGCACCATCGGGTACCGGGACGCCGATATCGGCGGCCTGCTGGAGAACCTCGTGTACCTGGAGCTCCGGCGCCGCGGATACGACGTGACGGTGGGATCGGCCGGCGGCAGGGAAATCGACTTCGTCGCCCAGGACCGGCGGGGTGTCGTCTACGTCCAGGTCGCCTATCTGCTCGAGTCGCAGGCGACCATCGAACGGGAACTGACTGCCTTCTCGACGCTGGATGACGCCTACCCGCGCGTGCTGCTGTCGCTCGACCCGCACCAACCATCCGACTTTGCGGGGGTCAGGCACCGGTCGCTGGCCGAGTTCCTCCTGGGCGGCGGTCTGCTGACGTAGGGTGGACGGCATGCAACCGCACCTCGATCCAGTCGCGCCGCGCCGCCGCGGATGGTTCAGGCACCTCCCGTCCCACGCGGCCAGTCCCAGTGCACCAGGTCGTCGCTCCAGGCGAGGCCGAGCGAGGCATGCCCATGGACCTCCCGCAGTGCGCAGCCCGCGGGACTGCTGCCGTGGAAGAACATCAGGTAGCGCCCGACCCCCGGCTCGGCGCGCAGGTCCAGCACGTGGCCGGCGGTGATGCGCCCCTGGGCCCACGGCCACTCCTGCTGCCCCAGGGTGAGCAGGCCGTGGTCCGTCCACCGCTCCAGGTCGCGCGAGCGCTTGACGCCGATGCCGTTGGCGGGTGAGTGGAACATCGTGTACTCCCCCTCCTCGGCCAGCAGGCACACGTTCTCTCCCGCATCGACGCGGCCGGCATGGGTCCAGTGCCGCAGGTCGCGCGACCATGAGCGGCTGGCGCCGTTCTGCTTGTAGAAGCACCACCACGTGCCTGGTTCCGCCTGGTCCTCGATCAGGTAGGGATCGATCATCCGTCCCATCTCCTCCCGCGCCACCTCCGGACCCTTGACCCGCAGCAGCTCCGGCTCCGACCAGGCCGCCAGATCGCGGCTGTGCATGGTGAATATGCGCGCCGTATGGTCGGCCGGCCTGCCGTCGCGGCTGGGATAGGTCTGCAGGCACATCAGCCAGCGGCCACGGTAGCGGATCACGTTCCCGGGGCTGGAGTAGTTGAGCGCCCGGTCGCGCGGGGTCACGTCGCGCGGCTCGCTCCAGGCGATCAGGTCGCGGCTCTCGGTGACTGCCGTGGCCGCGCTCCAGCTCGAGTCGGCCGCGCCGCGGATGCTGCTGTGCCACACCCGGAACACGCCGTCGTGATAGTGCCCGCACGGGTCGCGGTGCGCCTGAAGCGCGCTGCCGCGCAGAATGACCGGGCTCGGGATGGCGGTGAAGTCGATACGTGGCAGCCGCACGCCCTCCTATGGCGCGAACGTGAACGAGTACAACTGCGCCCCGCCGTAGAGGTGGAAGCGCAGGCGTATCGGACCGGCGCCCACGCCGGCGAGGGTCCGGTGCTCCCGCCACGCCACCGGAGCCGCGATCGAGTCGGCCATCAGCGGCCGCGCATCGGCGGCGCCGTACCCCGGGATCGGCTGCAGGGTCCGGGCGTCGAGCACCTCCACCTCGATCCAGTCGCGCCAGGGAATGGCGTGGTCGAGGTTGACCGTGAGGCGCACGGCGCCGCCGTCGGCAACCTCGATCGGGTGCGTGGTCACCTCGCCCGGAGCGACGGGATCGGCTGCCTGCAGGCTGGCGAAGCCATCCTTGCGCAGCGTGGCCAGTCCCGTGCAGACGCGGCCTGACGCCGGTCCGGTGAAGGTCGCGGCGGAGATCTCGTTGAGGCCGGTGTAGAACAGGAGAATCCGGTCCTCGTGCTCGATGGCGCTGCCGCCGCCCAGCACCAGGAAGCCCGAGTCCCACTCGCCGCGGTCTCCGCGGGCGACGACCGGCACGCGCGGCTGTACGCGCTGAAACGGCCCGACGGCGGATGCGCTCACCGCCAGGCGGATGTCGCCGGTGTAGATGCCGTACGCGTCGGACACCGGCTCGTCAGGCAGATCGCCGCGGCGCAGTGCCACCCTCGCCCTGATCCGGTCCTGGCGGGTCATGTTCAGGCTGCCCTGGTGCGTGTAGCCCAGGTGGCCGTGGAAGGGCCGGTAGCGGTTGAAGTCGTAGAGCATCACGTAGCTGCCCGCCTGCGGCAGCACGTAGACGAAGTGGATCTCGTGCTCCGCCCCCTCCTGCGGATCGATCGGCAGTTGCGCCTGCTTGACCAGGTGCTCGATATCCGGCCCTGCACCGACCGAGTGCTGGCCGTATGCCTTGATGCGGCCGTCGGCCGGAGCGCTCGGGTCGATGAACAGGTGTCCGGTGTCGCCGTCCGGCCACTCCACGCCGTCGCCGGATCGCTGCCAGTGGATGCCGTCGCGGGAGTAGTGCGGGACGTAGCGCATCCGCCGGGTCACGCCCTCGAACACGTTGCCGGCCGACTCGCCGCCGCCGTCCGCCACCGGCATCCAGGTCAGTGCTTGGTAGCGGCGGTCGTCCGCGGCATCGGGGTCGATCAGGACGCAGAAGTGGCTGGCGTCGGCCCCGTCAGGCCGGAAGCAGATGTTGTTGTCCTTCGATCCCCGGAACTCGTACAGGCCGATCCGGGGCTTCTCCCAGACCACCCCGTCGTCGCTGACCGCGTAGCCGATCGAGGAGTGACGCTCCGTCTCGAACGATACGGTCGATCCGCGGTCGGTCCCGTAGTACCAGGCGGTGAACTGTCGCTGCATGGGGTCCCAGGCGATGCTCGCCGCCCAGTTGGATGCGCGGTCGGAGTCCCACGCTTCAGCGTCACCTGGAATCAGCACCGGATTCGCCGGATGCTTCTCTGCCCGGCCGACCGCCTGCTCCGTAAGCAGGCAGCCGTCGACGGCGCTCAGATCGACGAAGGTGACGTACGTGTCCGGGTGAGTCCGCATGCTGATCATCCTCGCTTCTGCGCGCCATGGAAGACGGCGACGACGTCGACACTCACGTCGGAACGAAACACACGATCACAACGTTCCGGGCTGCAGAGGGACTGTCGGTGGCAATGTAATCGCGGATGTTGGCAGATCACTGACGGCTGATACCTGCCATCGCAACTTCATCCCATGGGGTCGTGCCCGAAGAAGGCCGCCACCTCTTCGTGTGCGGCATATCCAGCCGGAGTCTTGAGTCGGCGAGCGACCTCCCGAGCCTGTTCAGGGGTGAGCTGCATGTCCACACGCGTCTCGACCATATGCAGGAGCAGTTCAGCAGCCTCATCCTGAAGGTCACTTGGCAGGTCTTGGAGCTTCTCAATCGCCCTTTCGAGCAACTCGGTCACAGCCTGATTCTATCATCCCTCAAGGGCGGAACAAGCCGTGACGCGGCCTGCCGCAGCCCGACCGAAGCCACGGCGATCTCACCGACCAGGACGCGCAGGCCGGATGCGACCGTGATACGCTGGCCGGGCGATGGGCACGATCCGGGCGCTCGCTTGGTCGGGACGGGCGGGGTTTCGGAGTCACGAGCAGTGGCTGGAGCACTGTCGCCTCTATCCCGACGGCATCGGCCCCTACTTGGCCTCGGCTCTGAACGAGATCGGCGGCGTCCAGGCAAACGGCGTCCACGGCTTCGGCGTCGATCGCGAGGCGGAGCTGGAAGCGCTGGCGACGTGGACCGGCGATGCGAAGCGGTTCACCTACGTCGACAGCCACCAGCTCGGCCTCAATCCGGGTCGCGACCGCCTGGAGACGGCGTTCCCGGTCGCCGGCGAAATCGAGGAGCTGAACCACCTGGACCGCTACCACGTGTTCGTCGCCTGGGCGCACGGCGGCCCGCCGCCGGCATGGGACACGGCGGTGGGCGAGCTGGTCCGCGCCGGCCGCCTCGGGCTGGTGGCCCTGCACAGCGTCTGGAACCATCACGCTTACCCGCAGATCGCCGAGCTGATCGGCGCCGTCTCCGGCATCGGCCAGGTGCGAGAGGGAGTACCGGTCGACGTCGAGGTGCGGTGCGACCACCCGGTCACGGATGGGGTCGGCGACTTCGCGATCAGGGACGAGATCTACTTCGAGCCGCTCGAGATCGCGTCCGATGTGACCCATCTGCTGCGCGGCCGGTGGCAGGAGCACGCATCGCCGTTCGGATGGGCCCGCGAGGTGGGCGCCGGGCGAGTGGTGTACCTGCAGCCCGGCCACGAGGACTGCCCGGTGTACGCGGCGCCGGCCGTGCGCCGCCTGCTCGCCAACGCGGTCCGCTGGGTCGCCCCACGCTGATCCACAGCCGATGATCCGCAGGCGCCGCTTCGGGCGATCCGACGTGCGGATCCCGGAGATCGGGCTGGGCTGCTACAACCTGACCGCCGACCGGGGGGTGGACCGCGACACCGCGCTCGCCACCCTGCAGCGCGCCTACGAGCTGGGAGTGCGCTTCTTCGACACCGCGCCGATGTACGGCGACGGCGAATGCGACGAGTTGCTCGGACTGGCCTTCGGCCACCTGGGCGCCGACGACGTGCTGATCGGGGCCAAGCTGTCCGGCCCGCCCGGTGAGCACCTCGGAGACTACCACCGCGACTCGGTACTGCGGGTGTTCGACCGGACGTTGCGCGCGTTGCGCCGCGACGAGGTGTTCGCGCTGCAGGTCCACGGCTTCGCCTCGCCGCGCGACATCCCCCGCCAGACAGCGGAGTGGCGCGCCCTGTACGAGCCCGGGATGGCATTCGAGGCGCTGCGGGAGCTCAAGGAGCAGGGTGCGTGCCGGTACATCGGCGCCACCAACCACAACTCCGTGTTCCTGGCGGAGGCCGTGCGCCGCTTCCCGCTCGACGTGGTGGAGATCGCCAGCCACTACAACATCACCAGCCACGTGGCGCCGCTCACCCTGCTGCCGCTCGCCGAGGAGCGCGGCGTGGCCACGGTCATCGCCAACCCGATCGGCGGAGGCCGCCTGGTGAGCCTGGAGACCTACCGCGCAGCGACCTACCTGGGTGCGCTCCCGCTCGACGAAGCGGTCGGGATCCTGGAGCGCTTGATGCGTGACACCGGGCTGGCGCTGTACGAGCTCGCGCTGCTGTACCTGCTGCACGACCCGCGGGTGACCTGCGTGATCCCGGGGCCGCGCAACGTCGCGGAGCTCGAAGCCGACGTGGGCGTTGCGGATCGCCCGCCGCTCTCCGACGAGCAGGCGGCGGAGCTCGCCCGCATCGGCAGCCGAATGCTGGCCAGGAAGGTGCCGACCGAGAGCGCCGCCGAGGTGGTCGGCGTGCCGCTACGCCCCGAGTGGCTGGCAACGCCCCACTGACCGAACACCTACGGCATCCATACGTCACGACCACCATAGCGAACGTGAAGCACGTGGACCGTCGATCCCTTGACGGTGAAGAACACGCGCCAAGGAGTCCCCCGCCCTACGAACAGGTGGCGGATCTCATCTTCGAAGGCGTCGTTCTCGGGCGCCAAGGCATGCGACTCCGGCAACGTGTCGAGGCTGAGGATCGCGTTACGGATCTCCGCAAGCCACCGTTCAGCGTACCGGGGGTTTCTCGCGCACAACCATGCGTGTGCTTCGTTGATGTTCTCGGCCGCACAGGGCGTGAGGACGACGCCGTATCGCTTCACTTCACCCGATCGTCGAACTGGGCGAAGAAGGACGACGCACGAACGCTCCGGCCGGCGCTGACGTCATCCAGTCCCTTGCGGATTCCCGCCACGGCACTGGCGTACTCAAGCTGCTCCTGCACGTCTTGCCACGCGCGTGCATCCATGACGACCAGCTCTGGCCTGCCATTGACCGTCAGCACGAACGGCCGACCGGTATCCTTTAGGCGAGAGACGAAGCGGGCGGTATCGCGCTTGAACTCCGTGAGCGGCCTGATGTCCTGTGTGACGTCCATAACGATCCTCTCTTACGCATCTTTTGCAATGATTATTTTATGCCAAAACGATCCACATGAGTCAAAGCTCGACGTTTGTTGAGCAATGCGTTGACATTTGTCATTTTTACCGGAAATATGACAGCGATGGTTGCACGATTGCTCCAGCTCCCTCGGACGTCGTGCTTTCTGTTCGGTCCACGCGGTACCGGCAAGTCGACGTGGATCGGGCAACACTTTGCGGACGCTCGGACCTACGACCTGCTGGACACGTCCGAGGCGCTGCGCCTTGCGCGCGAGCCGGCGATGCTGTTTCGGGAGGTCGAGGGACTCGCTCCCGGGACATGGGTGGTGATCGACGAAATCCAGCGTGTCCCCGAGCTGCTGGACGAGGTCCATCGCCTGATCGAGACACGCCGTCTTCGGTTCGTCCTGTCCGGGTCGAGCGCTCGCAAGCTGCGGCGCGGCGCTGCCAACCTGCTGGCGGGGCGGGCGGTGGTCGAGCACCTCTACCCCCTGGTGTCCGCCGAACGGTCGTTTCAGGTGAATCTGGACGACGCGCTCCGCAACGGCACTCTTCCGCTGGCTGTCACCGGCGATGACCCCGTGGCGTACCTGACCGCCTATGCGGAGATGTACCTGCAGGAAGAGATCCGGGCCGAGGCGTTGACGCGAAGCGTGGGAGCCTTCAGCCGCTTCCTGGAGATCGCGGCTCGGCAGAACGGGCAGGTGACCAACGTCTCGGCCATCTCCCGCGACGCCGCGGTGAGCCGGTCCACGGTGCAGAACTACTTCGAGATCCTCATCGACACCCTGATCGGCACCTGGCTGCCCGCATGGAAGCTCAAGCGCGCGACGAAGCAGGTCGCGCACCCCAAGTTCTACCTGTTCGACTGCGGCGTGGCTCGCGCGCTGTCAGGCAGACTCGCCTATCCGCCATCGCAGGAGGAGCTCGGCCCCCTCATGGAAACGATGCTGATCGGCGAGATCCGAGCCTACGTCGCGTACACCAAGCTGCGATACCCGCTCCACTACTGGCGCACCCACGACGGTGCGGAAGTGGATCTCCTGTGCGAGACCCGTGACGGATTCGTCGCCGTGGAAATGAAGTCGTCGAAACGTTGGGACCGGCGCTACAACCGCGGGCTCAACCGGATTCGCGACGAACTCGGCGCGAACCGGGTCATCTGCTACGGCGTGTACGCAGGCGAGCGGCCTGCGTCATGGGGCGCTGTGCAGGTTCTGCCGGCGCTGGAGTTCCTGCAACTCCTCTGGAACGGACAGGTAGTGCGCTGACAACTCCACGACGGGCGCACCGACGAAAAGCCCCGGAGCCTGAGGGCCCCGGGGCTTGAAGCACGGAACGGAACTCGGGCGGATCAGCCGCCGAGCGTCTTGGCGCGCTCTTCTGCGTCCCTGTGGAAGTAGATCGTCGGCATCTGGATGAACCACTCCTGCACGTTGCCGACGTCCGCCCCGTAAGCGCGAAAGCGATGCGCGAACTGCACCAGGTCGGTACCGATCAGGTACTCCGCCTGCAGTTGCTGCAGCCTGATGATCTTTTCGGTCAGCACCTCGTCGCTCTCCGCCGACTTGGCCGCCTGCGCCACGTCCCACATCTCCTGAGCGAACGCCGGCGGCTGCTCACCCTGAGCGCCCCCGGTGGTGATCCACAGGTACCACGGACGAGACCAGGTAAGGGACGGGGTCAAGCTGGCATAGGGACCGCCGAAACGGGACGGCCAGTCCCGGTTGGTGTAGTCGGTGAGGCTCTGCCAACCCATGATCTCCCAGTCCATGTCGTTGAGGACGTCGCTCTGTGCGCCCCAGCCGACGCCGCGGAAGTTGCCCTTGAAGCCGATCTTGGGCATCTCCTCGACCAGCAGCGACCACGTGTCGTCGAACCACGTTGCAATCGAGAAGATCGTCAGCGTGATGGGCTGGCCGTCCGGGCCGAGCCGGAAGCCGTCGGCGTCCTTGTCGGTCAAGCCCATCTCGTCCAACAGCGCGTTCGCCATGTCGATGTCTCGGTCCACCGCCAGGGTGGCCAGCTCCTCGACGTACCACGGGCTTTCCGGGTCCCTGACGCCGATCTGCCGCGGCGGCGCCAGCCCCTCGAACTCCAAGTCGCTGATCAACTGTCGCGGAGCCCAGTAGCTGATCGCCAGGCGGAAGCGCTTGTCGCGGAACATCTCCGCCTTGAACGGGTCCTGCGCGAACCAGTTGAAGCTGAGCGTGCGCTCCGACAGGTCGCCGCGGAACGGGAACGAAATCAACTGGATGTCACCCGCATCGGCATGCTGCTTGTGGATCTCCACCTTGGGCAGCGGGACACTGGACACGGTCACCTCGCCGGCAAGGACCCGCAGGTCGCGGGCCGCAGCGTCGGGGACGATCTGCGCGTGCTGCTCGTCCATGTACGGGAGCTGATTGCCCTCGGAGTCGACTGCCCAGTAGTACGCGTTGCGCGTCCAGATGATCGGCGTCGCCTCGATGCCGGTCGACGCCTGCCACGGCACCATCGTCGGAGTGTCGGGGCTGCTCTGCACGAACAGGTCCCATCGGGCGCGGTAGAGCTGGATCCAGTCCTCGAAACCGCCGGCCTCGACCTTGGCGGCCAGCTCATCGGCATCCGCATAGTCCTTGTGGAACTGGGTCAGGTAGTGCTTGGGCATCCCCATCGCCTGCCGTTCCTGGTTCGCGCCGAACGCGGTGATGAACCCGGGATACGGGTTCGGGAACTCGATGCGGAGCGTTACGTCGTCGATGGCGGTGACTTCCGCGAGCGTGTCACCTTGCACAAGCCACCCCGGGACGGTCGCGCTCAATTCGGCATTCTGAGCGAAATCCTCCCACCAGAACAGATAGTCCTCGGTCGTGTACGGGTGTCCGTCCGACCAGCGCAGGCCGGTGCGCAGCTTGACCGTGTAGACCCGGTTGCCGTTGGAGGCCTCGATGCTCTTGAAGGCCAGCGGCAGCACCTCGGGCCGCTCCATCTTCGCTTCGCCCCAGAACGGGATGGCGACGTTGGTCATGCCCTGCGCATTCGGGGCATCACTTGTCTGGATTGCGAAGATCCCGCCGTACAGGCCGATCTCGGTCATCCCGTACGTGCCGGGCGCGATGACCAGCGGATCCACGGGGATGCGCTCCTCAACCGGGGGCAGGTCCTTGTACTCCTCGCGGTCCAGGTACGGCGACTGCTGGTACTGGCCAAACAGGGGTGCCGCTGCCAAGGCAGCGATCAAGACGAGCCAAAGCGTTCTCTTCAAAACGAACCTCCTCGCGCGCTCGTGCCTGGCTTCGCTTCGGACCCGGCCCGGGCGCTGCACGTCAGAGACTACCCTCCGAAGCGCCAGATCGCAACCGGTCACGCAGAGCCAGAGCGGCCCTAACGGTATGGGTCCATCGCGTCGCGCAGGCCGTCGCCCAGGAACTGGAAGGCCACCACGGTGAATATCACCATCAGCGCGGGGATCAGCAGCCACGGCCGCAGCGCCACGACGCTGACGTTCTGCGCCTCCTGGATCAGCACGCCCCAACTGATCGCCGGCGCGCGCATGCCGATACCCAGAAAGCTCAGCGCCGTCTCCCCCAGTATCATCGCCGGGATGCGGTTCGAGCCCTCCACGATCAGGTGGCTGGCGAACGACGGCAGCATGTGGCGGAAGAGCTGGCGGCGGACCGGCGCGCCATCCAGCTTCGCGGCCACGACATACTCCTCCTCCCGCAGGGAGAGGAACTTGCTGCGTACCGTGCGCGCCAGCCCCGTCCAGCCGAAGATGGAGAGAATGATCGTGATTGCCAGGTACACCTGGATGATGCCCCAATCCAGCGGCAGCGACGCGCTCAGGGCCATCCACAGCGGCAGAGTCGGGAATGACATGAACACTTCGATCAGGCGCTGAATGATGTTGTCGACGGTGCCGCCGAAGTAGCCGGAGATGCTGCCGATGGTGATGCCGAGCACCCAGCTTATGAGAATGGATACGAGGCCTATGGTGAGCGAGATGGCAGACCCGCGCATGATCCGGGAGAACAGGTCACGGCCCTGACTGTCGGTGCCGAGCGGGTACCAGAGCACCTCCGTAGTGCCGGTGCCGACGAAGTGGAGCGTGCTGGGGATGAAGCCGAACAGATCGTATTCGTGGCCGTGGACGAACAGACGCAGCGGCGTCTCGGAGTCCAGGTCCGGCGTGAACTCACGTTCCAGGGTTTCCCAGTTGAGCTGGCTGGTGATCTCATAGACGACCGGCCGAAAGCGGCCTTCGTGGTCGAACAGGTGTATCCGAGCGGGCGGCAGGAACCGGAAGTCCGGACGCCGCTCGACCGGATCGTTGATCTCGAAGAAGCCGTTGAAGATCACCACGACGTAGAACGCCGCGAGCACCACCAGGGCCACACGCGCCCAGCGATGGCTCTTGAACTTCAGCCAGACCAGCTTCAACTGGCCGGCGTTGAAGTAGGCCTCCCGCGCCTCCGCTTCCCGGTCGCGCGGCCCCGGCGCCCTGCCGGCCTCTCGCTGCTCCTGCAGCGTGCGCTCGCTCGCCATGCTCATTGCAGCAGTCTGATACGCGGATCGAGGACGGCCAGCGCCAGATCGGAGATGAGCGTACCGATCACCGTCAGCGTCGAAAGCAGCATGATCACCGCCCCGGCCACCTGCATGTCCTGATTGACGAGCCCTTCGAAATAGAGCGGTCCCATGGTCGGAAGGCCAAGAACCAGCGCGACCAGCACCTCACCACCGACCAGACCTGGCAGCAGCCAGCCGATGCCGGAGATCCACGGGTTGGCGGCCATCCGGATCGGGTACTTGATGAGCAGTCGGGTCTCGGGCACCCCCTTGGCCCGCGCCGTGGTGACGAACGGCATGCGCAACTGGTCGAGCACGTTGGCGCGTATGGTACGTACACCTCCGCCGATCGACTCGAGGCCCAGGATCACGATCGGCATCCAGATGTGCTTCAGAAAGTCGATGAACTTGGCGATACTCCATGGCTCCTGCGCGTACTCGGTCGAAAAGACACCGCCCGGAACATACTTGATCAACTTGAAGGCTGCGTACATCAGCAGCAACGCGAACAGGAAGTTGGGCACCGCCATCATGAAGAAGGCGATGAAGCTGAAGACGTTGTCGAACAGCGAGTACTGACGGATGGCCGCTCCCACTCCGGCCGGCCAGGAGATGGCCGTGCCCACGAGCAGGGTGATCAGGCCGATCATCACGGTGAGGAACAATCGGCCGGAGATCAGTTCGCGCACCGGCTTGCGCCACTGGAATGACCAGCCCCAGTCTCCCTTGAACCAGGCAGCACCCCAGCGGAGGTAGCGAACCGGCGCCGGGTCGTCCAGGCCAAGTTGCGCCCGGATGTTGGCCACCATCTCCTCGGCCTCCTGACTGCCGATGCGATCGCGCATGTCCTCGAGCTGCCCAACGTAGGCACTCGCCATGTCTCCGGGCGGCAGCTCGATGACGATGAAGGAGATGATCGAGATCAGGATCAGCGTCGGGATCATGACCAGGAACCGGCGCCCGACGTACCCGAGCATCGCCCCCGACGGTGCCAACAGCCGGGACGGTTGTCAATCCGTCAGCCGGATGCGGGGGTCCAGCAGCGCCAGGGCGAGATCGGAGATCAGCGTGCCGATCACGGTCAGGCCGGCAAGCAGCATGATGATGGCGCCGGCGACCCGCATGTCCTGGTTGAGCAGGCCGGCGAACAGCAGCGGCCCGATGGTCGGCAGGCCCAGCACCAGCGCGACCACGACTTCGCCGCCGACGAGCCCCGGCAGCAGCCAGCCGATGCCGGAGACCCACGGGTTGGCGGCAGCCCGGATGGCGTACTTCACGATCAGTCGGGTCTCCGGAACACCCTTGGCACGCGCGGTGGTGACGAACGGCATGCGCAACTGGTCGAGCACGTTGGCGCGGATCGTGCGCACGCCGCCGCCGATCGACTCGAAGCCCAGGATCACGATCGGCATCCAGATGTGCTTCAGGAAGTCGATGAACTTGGCGACGCTCCAGGGCGCCTGCGCGTACTCGGTAGAAAAGACGTCGCCCGGCACGTGCTTGAACAGCTTGAAGACCGCGTACATCAACAGCAGCGCGAACAGGAAGTTGGGGATCGCCATCATGACGAACGCGATGAAGCTGAAGACGTTGTCGAACAGCGAGTACTGCCGGATGGCCGCTCCCACTCCGGCCGGCCAGGAGATGGCGGTGCCGATCAGCAACGTGATCAGGCCGATCATCACCGTCAGGGCAAGGCGGTCGCCGATCACCTGGCGCACCGGCTGCCTCCAGTGAAATGACCAGCCCCAGTCGCCCTGCAGCCAGCCGAGTGCCCAACGGAGGTAGCGCACCGGCGCCGGATCGTCCAGGCCGAGCTGCGCGCGGACGTTGGCCACCATCTCTTCCGCTTCCTTGCTGCCGACCCGGTCACGCATGTCTTCCAACTGACCGACGTAGGCGTCGGCCATGTCGCCCGGCGGCAGCTCGATGACGATGAAGGAGATGATCGAGATCGCGATCAGCGTCGGGATCATGACCAGGATCCGGCGCCCGACATAGGCGATCATCACACCACGTTGCAAACGGAACGCGAGAGTTGTCAATCTCGGCGGGTGCCCGCTCGTACGGCGACGCTCACATGCCTGTTCTGCTTGCTGAACGCGGCCGCCGGATCCGCTGCCGGCATGTTCGAGGGCGCGGCGGTCGAGGAGCGGTTCGAGGTCCCGGCGCGCGCCGAGCTGGTCGTCAAGGGTTCGTTCTTCTCGCTGGATATCACCGGCTACGAGGGCGACGCGATCGCCGGCCGCGCGGTGATGTCGGAGCGGGTCAGGCGCCGCAACGCGGTGGCCATCGTCACCCGCGACGCGCCGGAGAAGGTGACCGTGGAGGTCGTGACCAATGACCGGAGCGTGCTGCGGTCATCCATGCTGTGGTACCCGCAGATCCGGCTGCGCGTGCCGCACGGCGTGTCGGTGGCGGTCACCGCGGCAGGCGACGTGATCCTGCAAGGCCTGGAAGCGCCGAGCGCCGATCTCTACACCTTCGAGGGAGACATCATCGTCCGCGACGTCACCGCGGAGCTGTTCACCACGAACGCCGCCGGCGTCACCCGCGTGTTCGACAGCCACGGCCCCAAGTGGCTGCTCTCCTCCGACGGCGACATCGCCGTGGACGGCGGCGCCGGCGACCTGCGCGTGCAGACCCTCAGCGGCCGCGTGACGCTGCGCGGGACGGCGGGAGACGTGGTGACCAACGCTCCGTTCGAGGCAACCCGGATCGAGAATCTGGACGGGACGGTCACGCGGGCTCCGGCGCCGGTCAAGGGCGAGCGAGGCGTGGTGGACGGCTGACGGTCAGCCCGCCGGCTCCGTCCCGGCCAGCCGCCCGAGCAGGTCCAGCAACTCCGCGACCGGGCGGCGGTCGATCAGGAACCGCGGCGCCGGATCGGAACCGCCTTGGCGGATCGCGTGGAACTCGACGTCATGCGGCAGGACCTCGACCGACCACTCGGGGAGCTCGGGCTTGGTGAGCCGCCAGGTGATGGTCAGCACGGTCTGGACTCCGGCCTCCCGCGAATCGCCAGGGATATCGTCCTCCACGCGCAGGCCGTTCACGTGCTCCAGCAACTCGGCGGCGTCCACGGCTGACAGAGTCGTCCCACCGAGCCGGTAGACTGGCGTGCCCGACTCATCTTCCCGGTCGATCGTCACCCGGTAGCTCGCATCGCCCGCCGTGAACACCATCTCCTGCACCAGGTCGTAGTCGACCTCGGCCACCGCCCGCGCCACGAGGTCGAACGGCCGCAGGCGGTCCAGGGTTTCGACGCGGCTGTTGCCGAGCCGGTACACGGTCGGCCGGCCCGCGAGCGCGGCGTAGCGATGAGTGGCGCCGACGGCCGCGCCGATCAGGAGGTGGTACGTCCCTTCGGCGTCCTCGACCTCCAACTCGAACTCGGGCTCGGCCAGCCCCAGCGCCGGATCATCGGCCGCGGCTTCGGCGACGATGCCGTCGGCGACGTCACCGGTCAGATCGTCGCGCAGCCGCGCCAGCACGCCGCTTAGCGCCGTGTCGTCGACCAGGACAGGTCCGGCGTATGGTGCGGTGATCAGGTAGGCAGCGCGTTCGGCCGCCTGGGACGCGTCGTGGAAGGCGTCGTACCGGACCTCCAGCTCGCCGTCGGTCCCGCGTATCCGCATCCGGCGGACCAGCACCGGCTCGAACGTCGGCAGCGCCGTGTCGATCAGCGCCGCCGGCTCTCTGCTCAGAAGGTACACGGCGTCTCCGCTGACGGTGTAGACCGCGTCCCGGCCGTCCATCATCGCGTAGCTGGTGCCGGTTGCGGTGCGCGACCCCAGCAGCAGGTTCAGCCGGTCGCCGCCGGCGGAGACCAGCTCGATGCGGCCGCGCGGTGCGTCCAGCCCATAGGCCGACAGATCGCCCGGTCCCTCGGCGATCACGCGCAGCGGCCGCAGGCCGATCGCCGCGTCGACCACCTGCAGCACCTGCGGCTCGCGCAGTGGAGCGCCGGGTGCCGCCGGGTAGATCCATGCGAGCCCGGCATCGGTTTCGAGGATGGAGCGTCGCTGCAGGGTCAGCCCGGTGTGCTCGATAGTGATCGTGGCCACCGACTCCGGATCCCCTGTATAGAACGGCGGCAATGCCTGCTCTTCACCTGCCTCCTCGCCCGCCGTTTCGCGGCCGGCCAGCAGCAGGTAGCCGGCGATCAGCACGCCGATAACGGCGACCGGCGCAATCAGCCGGATCCAGCGACGCCGCGCACCCCCGCCCGTAGCCGGACCGCTCACCGCGCCCGCCCCAGATTCAGCCAGTTGAGCAGCCGCTCCGCGCCACGGTCGCGGAGCTCTTCCCGAAACGCCTCGAGTTGTGTCAGCGGGCGGGCGCCGGTGATGAACTTGCCCGCCTCCGCGGCGATGTGCTCGACCAGCGGACCGGCCAGCGCGTCCACGAAGTTGCGGCTGTGCGTGGTGATGGCCGGCCACGGCTCCAGGATCACCGCATCGTCATCCAGGTAGGTCGCCACGTCGTGGCGCTCGAAGTACCGCGCGGCCGGCGTGTCTGCCGAGCCGTCCTCGCCTGCCAGCCACAACGCGAAGTCCAGGCGGTCCGGTGCATCCGACACCGCCGCGACCTCGCCCGCCACCTCGTCTTCCAGCAGCAGATCCAGGAACGCCACCGCGGTCTCGGCGTGCGGGGACGGCGACGTCACGGCCCAGCCCGGGGAGATCGCGTTCCACGTACGGGGCGCGATCCAGCCGCGTCGGCCACGGTTCGCAGGCAGCGGCAGCGGTCCCACCCAAGCCCCGGCGCGGTCCCAGTCGCCGTCCTCGGTCAGCCCGCCGTACCCGCGCGAGCCGGCCAGCTCGGGACCGGTCCTGCCCGTCCAGGGGACCACGAACGCGCGTTCGGAGCCCAGCAGGCGCAGCAGGTTCAGGTCGCCGGGAGCGGTCCGCGGGTCGAGCGACTCGGCCGCCATCAGCCCTTCCGCCACCAGGCGATGGAACCAGCGCAGGTAGTCCTCGAACTCCCGTTCGAGCGGTCCGAGCCGCCACTCGCGCCGCTCGCGATGGTAGTAGGCGGCGACCCGCTCATCGACGCCGGAGCGGAACCACGACGGCGCGCGGAACAGCACCGCCCGCCGGGTGGCGGCGAACGGCGTGCTGCCGGGGAACTCCGACTGGAGGGCACCGAGCGATGCAAGCAGCTCCTCCCACGTGTCGGCGCCGAGGCCACGCGCCTCGAACAGGTCCTGCCGGTAGGCGATGGCGCCCAGGTACGGGCCGGCGCCCGCGTCGAACACGCCCAGCGCGTACAGCTCCCCCGGCGCCAGCAGGCGGCCATCCGTGCTTTGGCGAAAGCGCTCGTGCTCCTGCAGCAGGCGGTGCAGGTTGGGCGTGAGCTCCGGCCGTTCGAGCAGGTTGACCAGCCACTCCCGCTGGCGGATGAAGTCGAGCGGCGCCACCCCCTCGACCAGCAGGTCCGGCAGCTCGTCCGACGCGGCCAGTTCCGCCAGGCGGGTGCCGCGGGCCGCGGCGCTCGCGCCCTCGATCGCGACCGGCCGCAGCGTGACGTTCGTGCGCCGCTGCAGTACCTCCCAAGCCGGGCGGGCGGCAGCGGGAAGCGACGACTCCGGAACGCCGATGGTGAGCGTGATCGGCTGTGCAAGAGGGAAGGACACCGCCGGAGCGACACCGGTCTGATCGCTGGCCGGCGCACCATCGCCGCAGCCGGCAAGGCCGATGCCAGCCGCAGCCACCAGCAATGCCGCCAACGTCACTCTTCGAGTGAGGTTCGCTTCGCTCACTCGCGTCGGATGCGCTGTTCGATCCAGATGCGTATCTCCTCGACCCCGATATGGGCCGATGCCGCCGCCATGGTCAGCTCCTCCAGAGCATCTGTGTCGGCCGACAGCCGGAAGCCGTTGGCGAGCAGGAACAGCTCGGCCGCCGCGATCGCGACCCTCTTGTTGCCGTCGACGAAGGCGTGGTTGCTTACCAGGGAGTGCAGCAAGGCCGCCGCCTTTGCCGGCACCGATTCATACAGATCCTGACCGCCGAAGGCGGCGGCGGGACGAGCGAGCGCGGACTGGAGCAGTCCCCTATCCCGCACGCCGGCGCTTCCGCCGGTGGCGGCGATGATCACCCGGTGAAGGTGCAGGGCCTGCTCTTCACTCAGATACTCGATCATCGGCGGTGCCAGGAGCAGAAGTGCTATCGGCGGGACCAGCGCCTACTGCGAGGCGTTCGTACAGCTCGCGCCGCTCCCGGACGAGTTGGTCGATCATCTTTCTGAACCGTGGCGACGCCTCGCCCCCTTCGAAGAACTTGACGCCGGTGCGGACGACGAAGCTCCCGTCCCGTGGGTCGACCGCCGCGTCCACTTCCATACCGGCCCGCAACGCGAACTCCTTTACCAGATCGTGAGGCAAGGTCACTGCGAGGCTGTTGCCGACGCGCATCAGCTTGCGTTTCATACGTACACCGTACTAACTGTCAGCTCACGTGGCCAGCGTGCGGACCCTCCCGCTCTGGCGACCGATGGCTGCATTCGACTACGCTCACAGGCCATGTGGCGCAAGCTCGCGACCGTGCCGCCCGTCGGTTGGATGACCGGCGCGCGGCGGATGCCGATCGTCGGTGGCGTCCGCGCTGCCCTCGCGACGGCAGCGGGCAAGCGCCGCGTCATCGGGGTGGTCCTGCTGCTGGCCATCCTGCTGCCCTTTGCCGCGTTCAACCGCCTGCCCAAGCTCGACACCGTCCGCGCCGACCTGCAGGCGGCGCTGGCGCCGACGGCGGAGTGCTTCCAGGGCTTTTGCGTGGAGGCGGAGCCGCAGTCGAGCTTCCTCACCCGCTGGTGGCGCTTCTCCCTGACCTACCTGCAGCTCGTCGCCATCGGCATGGCGTTCGCGTTCCTGGCCGGCGGCATCGCCGAGGCGTTCCTGGCGCCGCCGGGCGCTTCACGCCGGGAGGCCACCGGTCCGGTGGGCCGCATCCTCAAGGGGCTCGGCCTGGGGCCGGTGGTGAACCTGTGCTCTGCGTGCATCGTTCCCGTCTCCAGCGCCGTGCGCCGCCGCGGGCTGGGGATCGAGGGAGCCCTGGCGCTCGTGCACGGCTCGGCAACCCTCAACGTACCGTCGCTGCTGATGATCGCGGCCGTGTTCTCGCCGCTGCTGGGCGCCAGCCGCGTGCTGCTGGGGCTGGCCGCCGCCTTTCTGCTCGGCCCGCTGGTGGTACGGGTGGCCGGCCACTCCACGGAGCCGGAAGCCTGTGACCTGAGCCTGCCGGACGCAGCCGAGCCGGACCTGGGCTGGGCCGGAGAGTTACGTGAAGGGCTGCCGCGCTGGGCGCGTGCGACCGGGCGCCTGCTGGTCCGCATGGGGCCGATCATGGTGGTCGCCGGGTTCGCGAGCGGCGCGGCGATTCAGTTCCTGCAGCCGGAAACCGTCGATGCCTTCCTGGGCGACAGCGTCACCGGCATCGCCGTCGCGGCCACGCTCGGCGTGCTGATCAACGTGCCGCTGCTGTTCGAGATCCCGCTGGTCGCGTTGCTGCTGCTGCTCGGCGCCGGCAGCGCCCCCGCGGCGACGCTGCTGTTCGCGGCAGCGGCCGGCGGTCCAATCACATTTTGGGGCCTGACCAGGGCGCTGCGCTGGAAAGGGATCGGAACCTACGCGCTGGGCACCTGGGCGATCGCGATGGCCGGTGGCCTTGCGGTGCTGGGGGCGAGCCGGCTCCTGCCTCAGGAGATTCCGGCCCTGCGCCTGCCGGCTGCGGCGTCGATGACACACGTCGAACGCACCGCCCCGGACCCGGCCGTGGTGGGGGACACGCCCATCCGCTTTACCGATGTTGCGGCCGCGGCCGGCGTCGGTGCCGAGCGGTTCTTCGCCAGCTCCACGCACAGCCTGGGCGTGAACTGGATCGACGTGGATGCCGACGGATGGCCGGACCTGTTCGCGGTGGGCGGCGACCCCGGCTACCCGCCGAGGCTGTACCGCAATCTGGGCGATGGCCGCTTCGAGGCGGCGCACCACCTGATTCCCGAGCTGCCGGCGTACGAGATGTCGGGCTCCGTCTTCGCCGACTACGACAACGATGGCGACCCGGACATCTACATCTACACGGACAACACCCAGTGGGCGCTGCACGGCGACAATCTCCCGGACGGCCCGCCCAACCTGCTGCTCCGCAACCTGCTGGTCGAGCACGGCGGCCGCGTCCCCGCCCGCCGCCCGTTGTTCGAGGAAGTGGCAGCCGTCGCCGGGGTCGACGACCTGGCCGCCACCCCCTACGGGCCGCTGCCCGGCCACCGGTCCAAGGCGGCTTCATGGCTGGACTACGACCGCGACGGCTGCGTCGACCTGTACGTCTCCCACCTGGTGATCAACTCCGCCGGGACGGCCGCGACACGGGACCGCCTGTTCCGCAACGGCTGCGACGGCACCTTCACCGACGCCACCGACGCCGCCGGCCTGTATCAGGGCGTCACCGCCTACCGGGCTGCCTTCCTGGTGCTTGGCGCCCACCTCGACGCCGACTTGTGGCCCGACCTGTATGTGGTCAACGTGGCCGGCGACAACGCCAACCGGTCGAACCATTTCGACCAGGTCTTCCGCAACGAGGAGGGATCCTTCACGCAGGTGTTCCGCGACTGGTACTGGATCGGCGACGACGCGCAGGCCGGCATGGGCATCGACGTCGCCGACGTCGACGGGAACGGCACCTGGGACCTCTACATCTCCGACCTGAAGAGCGGCGGCACGCCCCTGGAGGACGAGCCGTGGGGGAACGTCCTCTACCTCGGCAAGCCGCGCGGCTCGTACGCGGACAACTCCGCGGAGCGCGCCGGCGTGACCGGCGACGACTCCTGGGGCGTCAACTTCCTCGACGCCGACCATGACGGCGACGAGGACCTGTTCGTCGCCACCATGGCCGGCTCACGGATCGACCTGTTCTTCTCCAACGACGGCGACGGCACCTTCCGGAACGTCGCCCGCCAGGCCGGCGTGCGCGTCCCGGACGGGCGAGGCAGCGCGGTCGCCGACTACGACCGCGACGGCGACGTCGACGTGGCGGTCGTCAACCAGGAAGGCTCGCTGCAGCTCTTCCGCAACGACAGCGATCTGCTGGGCGGAGCGCTGCAGCTCGACCTGGTCGGCACGGACAGCAACCGCAGTGCGATCGGCGCCGTGGTCAAGGTGCACGCGGGCGACTCGGTGCAGATGCGGCAGGTGAAGGGCGGATCGAGCGGCCACTCGCAGAACTCGCTCGCCGTCCACTTCGGGCTCGGGGGCGCGACGCAGGCCGACACGGTCGAGGTGTTCTGGCCGGCCGGCGGCGTCGTGCGCTGGCACGGGCAGCCGGCAGGGCGGCGACTGCGCTTGGTGGAGGGCGCCGCCTGCTCCGGCATCCCCGCCGCACACCGCTGCCGGGAGACATCCGCGGAGGGCTGACCAGCGATCGGGCGGTCGAGCCCATCCGTTGCCCTTGACACATCCGCATCTATAGGTTCATATATGCACCTATCAGAGTGGTAATTGATACGTGCGTCTGGGTCGCCGCGGTCCGCAGTCGGCGCGGTGCGAGCTTCGCTCTCTTGTCGGAGATCCCCTCGCGACGGTTCCACTTCGGGACCTCTGTCGCTCTCTTTTTGGAGTATCGCGCCCAACTCACGCACGCGGTGGCACGTGGTTCAACGACGCTCAGTCCGCTGCAGATCGACACGATCCTCGCCGCTTTGGCGTACCACACGGTGGAAGTGCCGATCTTCTACCGTCTTCGTCCGAATCTCAAGGACGCGAACGACGACAAGGTGTTCGAATGCGCCGCACACTTCGGCGCCGATGCGATCGTCACGCACAATATCAGGGACTTTCTGAATTCGGAGCTGAATTACCAGCACGACGTACTGAGTCCGGGCGAGTTCCTGCAACGGATGAGGAGAGACACATGAAGACCATGCAAGTGAGGTTTCCCGACCATGTACATGAGCGACTCAGGGAGTTGGCAATAGCGGAAGGGATCTCTCTGAACACCTTCATCGTATCCTCGGTCAGCAACGAAGTGATCCGGCAGGAGACTCGGGATTTCTTCAAGGATGCTGCGGCGAAGCACGATCCACGAGCGTTCGCAGAAGCGCTGTCGACCGTTGCCGACGCTCCGATACCAGAGTCGGATCGAATCGAAGAGCCCCGGGGATCGGAGAGGACAACGGCGAATGACGCAAACGGGCCGCGTGGGTGGTGATCACACGCGGCTCAGGCCGAATACGCGAACACCTTCGCCTGGAACATCCGCAGCCGCACCGCGATCTCGTCGCCGGCGGCGCTCAGGTCGGTGCTGCCGCGCCACGACACCGGCCGGTCCAGGTGGTCGCCTGACAACAGGTCGCAGTCCGCGAAGCTGAAGCCCGGGATCGCCTCGGCGTCCGGGTGGATCCGCGACGGCACGGTGCGGATCAGCTCCACCTGGATGTGGCCGCCCGGCGCGCAACGGTAGTTGAGCCGCAGCGCGTCGCGGCCGCGCTTGACCGTCGGGATGGTGAAGCGGCCCTCCATCTCCGCCTCCACGCCGCAGAAGCGGTGCGGGAGCCAGCGGGCGAGCTGCAGCACCCCCGGGCGGTGCGGGATCTCCGGGTCCGAGGCGCGGTAGTTGTGCAGGCCGACGTGGCCGCGGTACATGGTCGCCCAGTAGCCGTCGGGCAGCTCGATCAGGCCGCCCCACGGCCGCGCGCCGCCCGAGTCGGGGCTGCCGGGCTCGCCGCAGGTGATGATCGGACTGCGGTCGGGCCGGAACCAGTGCGTCATGTCGCGGCTGAAGGCGATCTGCGCGTCGTTGTAGTCGCCGACCTGGTGATAGGTCTCCACGAACGCGCAGTGCAGGTCGGGGTTGCCGGGATAGCGGAAGTACGAGCAGCCGTAGAAGGAGAGGTCCGGTTCGTCCTGGGGGTCGGGCGCCAGCACCAGCGATGCGCGCGGCCAGCGCCAGAAGTCGTCCGTCCGCGTCAGCCCGGTGGCGCGCCGGCCCATGCCGCCGACGCGGATGTAGGCGTAGTAACCGCCGGTCTCCTCGTCGTACTGCGCGGCGCTGCCGCCGTCGGAGCTCATGTCGCCGACGCGCCCGACCGAGGTCCAGCGAACGCCGTCTGGAGAGGTCCACCCCTCGACCCAGTGGCGGGACTCGGCGCGCGGTCCGGTGTAGGCGTCCCCCTCGTATTCCTGCCGCCGCCAGCGGTTGTACGCCTCCACGGTGTCCAGCGTCTCGCCGGTGTCCGGATCGAAGCTGGCGCCAACCTGGCCGATCGCCTTGAAGCGCTCCTCCGGCGTGCCGCGGGGATCCTCGAACGGCGTGCCCGTGGGCGGGTTGGCGATGATGTTGTTGGCGCGCGATCCCTGCCACTCGACCTGACCCAGCTCCGGTCGCTGCCAACGGTAGCCGTCAGCGCTTTCGGCATAGCACAGGTGGTGACCGCCGCCCAGGCCGGGGTTCTTGTCCTCACTGCGGTGCGCGTAGGCGGCGTACAGCATCTTGTAGGTGTCGCCGTCCCGCCAGACGCGCAGCGGCACCATGTTGCCGCCTCCTTCCCAGCGGTCGTTGGAGATCAGCGCCGGCTCGCTCTTGGCCGCCTGCTCGACACTGATGCGTACGCCGATGGGCGCGTCGTACAGCTCGTAGCGGTCCTGGCGGTTGACGCCGCGGTTGCCGGGGTGGGTCTGGGACCAGTCGATGAACGGCACCCATTCCTGGGTGGACAGGTCGCGGGCGATCGCCGCCGCCTCGCCCTGGGCGTAGTCGGGTGTCTGCTGCTTCGCCATGGCCCCCGACTGTGTCGGCTCCGCGTCCGGGCCGCAAGCAGGCCGGCACGCAGCTCGACAGGGGTCCCGCGCGTTGCGGCGGCGCTACGGACCCGGTAGGCTGCACGGAAGGATGGCGCTCTCCTTTGAGGAACTGCGCTTCTTCAAGCGCAACGGGTACCTGATCAAGCGCAAGGTGATGGACCCCGGCCTGATGGCGCAGGCGCGCCGCCGCCTGTGGGACGATCCGCCGTCGTCGCTGACGCCCGACGACCCGAGAACCTGGGTGGGGCCGCTGCCGGAGGCGGACCATTCGCCCGATCCGGACAACCACCGCAAGGAGTACCGCTGGCAGTACCGGCGCATCGGCTCCGAGCCGTGGATTATCCGCATGCTGGCGACCGATCCGGCGATCTTCGCCATGGCGGAGCAGATGCTCGGACCCGGCGAGCTGCAGGAGCCCGACCGCATCCGCGGCATCTACTGCACGCTGCCGTTCGGCGACCGGCCGCGTCCGCCGGTCGGCTGCCACTGCGACGGCCACGCGTTCCACCTGGGGGTGGTCGGCTACATTGACGACGTGGGCCCCGACGGCGGCGGCTTCTGCGTGTGGCCGGGCAGCCACCGGCGCTTCTATCACACGTTCACGACCGGCTACCAGAGTGACACCACCCCGGCGCAGGACGGGGTGCGGGACGAGGTCAACCTGGACGGCCCCGTCGACTGTCACGGCGAGGCCGGCGACATCGTCTTCTGGCACCACCGGCTGGGCCACATGGCGGGCCACAACTACACCGGCCGCATCCGCCAGGCCGTCCTCTACGACTACAAGAAGCAGGACCTGGAAGAGGTGCAAGGCCAGCCGCCGTGCGCGGACATGTGGGAGCACTGGTCGCCCGCGCTCCGCGCAATCTGAATCCGAGGCCCCGTACGTGAAGAGGCCGCACCCTGACCGGGTGCGGCCTCTTGCATCGCGTACCGCTTGAAAGCGACCCCGCCCGGTTACTCCTTCAGGAAGACCGCGGGCTTCGGGGCGACGTTCCACCTGGCGTTGAAGTTGCCCAGCTTGGGGTTCACCAGGAAGATGCGCGGCGCGAACGCCGTCCAGCCAACCGACCAGACGTCCTCGATCGCGCGGCGCTGCCATTCCTTGTACGCCTCCCCCAGCTCCTCGGGGGTGGCGGCGGCCTGGATCTGCTTCCACACCTCGTGGTTGTCCTTGATGCGCTGCGGCGGTTCCTCGCCCTCGGCGCCGTCGGTGCGCAGCCACGCCTGCCAGCCCTTCGCCCACGGGCGGCCGAAGTTCGAGGACGGCGAGGCGCTCGACAGGCGGTCCGGCACCTGGTTGTCCCAGGCGTCGGCGCTCTGCTGCTGCCAGATCTCCCACTCGTTGGTAGCCGCGAAGTCACCGGACTGCTCCCAGCCGACGACGCGGTGGTTGCCCATCAGGCCGATCTTCGGCAGCTCCTCGGCCAGCAACTGCCCGGCGATCTCCCACTCGCCGGCGTGCGGTTCGGTGGTGATCAGAAAGGTGATCGGCTTGCCGTCCGGCCCCAGCCGGAACCCGTCGTCATCCTTGTTGGTCAGCCCGATCTCGTCCAGGAGCTGGTTGGCCGCATCCAGGTCGTTGTTGAGCAGCGGCGTCGACAGCGCTTCCGGCACGAACCACGGATGGTCCGGCTTGATGATGCCCTGCACCTTCAGCGGCGCCTGGCCGGCGTACAGGATGTCGTTGAGCTTCTGGCGCGGCACGAAGTACGACCACGCCTGCCGGAACCGCTTGTCCCGGAACAGGCTGCGCTTGAACTCGTCCTCGGTGTCCATGTTGAAGAAGGTCAGGTTCGAGCTGTAGGCGGCGCCGGGACGCGCCACCAGCTCCATGCGCACCTTGCCCTCGTCATGCGCGCGCTTGGCCAGCTCCAGGCTGTCCAGGGGCACGGTCGCGATCCAGCTCTGTCCCTGCAGCGCGCGCAGCTTGCGCGCCTCCGCGTCCGCGACCAGAAACACGCGGTTTCCGCGGATGTAGGGAAGCTGCTGATTCGCCTCGTCGACCGCCCACCAGTACGGATTGGCGATGTACTCCGTGGGGTCCGCCGGTGGCGGATCGTGCACGACGAACGGCGCAAGCTGAGGCGCGTCCGGATTGGCGTTGATCGTCCCGTCCCGCGACCAGCGCAGCAGCTCCTGCCAGGTCTCGAACGGCGACGCCGCCACGCGGGCCGCCAAGGTGGCCGCGTCGGTGTAGTCCGGGTGGAACTGGCTGAGATACGCCTTGCTCTGCGCCAGGAAGTGGCGCTCGGCGCGGTCCCCGGTCAGGATCAGGTGGTAGTTCGGGGACGGCTCTGCCAGCGTGACGCGCATGGTGTAGTCGTCGATCGCCTCCACCACCGATCCCGGCATGATGCCCTGATGCGGGGCCGCGGCCCCGACGGCCTCCATGTACAGGTCGTTGAGCTGCAGGTCGTTCCACCAGAACAGCACGTCATGGACCGTGAACGGCGACCCGTCGGAGAACTTCATTCCCTCGCGGAAGTAGAACGTCCAGACCGTGAAGTCGTCGCTCGACTCCATGCCCTGCAGCCCGTACGGGTTGTTCTCGCGCGTCAAGGGCAGCGTGTAGTCGGTCGGTCCCTGGATGTTGGCCTGGTCCGGCGAGTCGCCGGTCGACCACGCGTCGGTGTAGCGGCCGACCTCGACCATGCGCATGTCGCCGCCGTTCACGTACACGAACGGCTCGTTCGGCAGCCGTTCCTCCACCGGCGGCAGCTCGCCGCGGGCGACCTGCTCGGCATGCCAGGGCGCCTCCTTGTATTGTCCGATGGCGGTGCCGCCGACGACGATCAGCAGCCCGGCCACCATCAGTGCTGTGGCTCTTTGCACGATTCTCTCCTCTTTCCCGATTGGATGTTAGATTGCGTGATCCAATCAGAATCGACGCCCGGCGACAACCCCTCGGATCGGCTGACCCCTTACTCGGCGACTCGTATGCGGGGATCGAGGACGCCCAGCAGCAGGTCGGAGATCAGCGTGCCGATCACGGTCAGCGTCGACAGCAGCATGACGATGGCGCCCGCCACCTGCGTGTCCTGGTTCATCGCCCCCTGCAGCAGCAGCGGGCCGATGGTGGGGATGTTCAGGACGGTGGACACCAGCACCTCGGCGCTCAGCAGCGCCGGCAGCAGCCAGCCGATGCTGGAGACCCACGGGTTCGCCGCCATGCGGATCGGGTACTTGATCAAGAGCCGCGTCTCGGGGACGCCCTTGGCGCGCGCCGTGGTCACGAAGGGCTGACGGAGCTGGTCCAGCACGTTGGCGCGGACGGTGCGCAGGCCGCCGCCGATCGACTCGGCGCCAAGGATCAGCAGCGGCATCCAGAGGTGCTTCAGCAAGTCCAGGAACTTCCTCAAACTCCACGGTTCGTCGATCATGTCGGCCGAGAACAGCCCGCCCGGCACGAAGTCGATCAGCTCGAACGACGCATACATCAGCACCAGCGCGAACAGGAAGTTGGGCACCGCCATCATGAAGAAGGCGATGAAGCTGAACACGTTGTCGAACAGGGCGTACTGGCGGACCGCGGCGCCCACGCCCGCCGGCCAGCTCACGGCCGTGCCGATCAGCATGGTCAGGAACGAGATCGCCACAGTCGTCAGGATGCGTTCCTGAATCACCGCGCGCACCGGCAGGTCCCAGTAGAAGGAGTGCCCCCAGCTTCCGCGCAGAAAGTCGCGCGCCCACTTCACGTAGCGCACGTGAACCGGCTCGCCGTAGCCGAAGCGCCGGCGCAGCGCCTCCAGCATCTCGG
Organism: Spirochaetia bacterium; assembly: GCA_965208175.1. GTDB lineage: Bacteria > Spirochaetota > Spirochaetia > SZUA-6 > Bin103 > CATQHW01. The sequence goes on from CBDBOG010000004.1 coordinate 3,352,837, forward strand.
TCGCGTCGCCGCGGAACTCCTCGCCCATGCGCTCCAGCCGCGACACGTAGGCGCTGGCCATGTCTCCGGGAGGCAGCTCCACCACCAGGAAGGAGAGCATGGAGATCAGGATCAGCGTCGGGATCATGATCGCGACCCGCCGGATGATGTACCCCAGCATGTCCGTCCCCCGGCTTACCGGTACGGATCGACGGCGTCGCGCAGGCCGTCGCCCATGAACTGGAAGGCCACCACGGTGAAGATCACCATCAGTGCCGGCACCAGCAGCCACGGATGAAACGCGACCGACTCGACGTTCTGTGAACCCTGCAGCAGCACGCCCCAACTGACCGCCGGCGGACGCAGCCCGACGCCCAGGAAGCTGAGCGCCGTCTCGCCCAGGATCATCCCGGGAATGAGGTTGGAAGCGTTGACGACCAGGTGGCTGGCGAACGCCGGCAGCATGTGCCGGAACAACTGGCGGCCGAGCGGCGCCCCGTCCAGCTTGGCCGCCAGCACGTACTCCTCCTCGCGCAGCGCCAGGAACTTGCTGCGCACGGTGCGGGCCAGCCCCGTCCAGCCCAGAATGGACAGGACCACCGTGATCGCGAAGTAGACCTGGACGATGCTCCAGTCAAGCGGCAGCGCCGCGGCGAGCGCGATCCACAGCGGCAGCGACGGGACCGACATCAGCACCTCGATGATGCGGTTGATGACGTTGTCGACCACGCCGCCGAAGTAGCCGGCAATGGACCCGATCAGGATGCCCAGCACCCAGGTGATGATGATCGACATGATGCCGATCGACATCGACAGGATGGAGCCGTGCACCACGCGCGAGTACAGGCAGCGGCCGCTCTGGTCGGTGCCGAGCGGGTACCAGCGGACGTCGGGGTCGCCGGTGCCGATCAGGTGGAGGTCGGCGTCGATGAAGAAGAAGAGCTTGTACGGATAGCCTCGCACGAACAACCGCAGCGGCCGCTCCGTATTTTCCACCCGCACGTACACGCGCGTGAAGAGCTCGAAGTCGAGCCTGCTGGTCACCTGGTAGACCACCGGGCGGAAGTTGCGCTCCTCGTCGAACAGGCTGAACGACACGTCCTTGCGACTGAACACCCACGGCTGGAGCTGGATGTCGGTGTTGCGCTCGACCGGGTCGTTCATGGCGAAGAAGCCGTTGAAGATCGCGATGAAGTAGACGACGAGGATGACGCCCAGGCCCCACATCGCCCAGCGGTGCGAGCGGAACTTCAGCCGGATGAGCCGCCACTGGGTCGCGGTGAAGTACGCCTCACGCCGCTCGGCCTCGGTGAGCTGCTTGCGGCGTAAAATGCCGACCGCGCGCTGCTTGGCGACATCGTCGGCGACGCTCTCGGGAGCGTCGCTCAGGGTGGGTTCGGCCATCGGCGTCGGCACGGATTAGAGCACCGCGGCCCAACCCCGGTCAAACCGGAGCGGCTTTCTGACGCCGCCGGATGGCACTACGATCCGATCCCATGCGCTCGCTCGCACTGCTCGCGCTCCTGGTCGTCACGGCCCCGCTCGGCTTTGCAGCGGGCTTCCTGGAAGGCAAGGCGGTCGAGCAGTCGGTCCGCCATCCCGGACCGATCCGGCGGGTCGTCGTCGAAGCACGCTACCTGGACGTCGATGTCGACGGCATCGCCGCCGACGGCATCGCGGCACGCGCGGTGGTGTCGAGCAAGTTTCTGGAGCGCAACGGCTTCGAGCTCCAGATCGCGGTTGACGAAGGCCGCGCGAGCGTCGGCTTCGCGGTCAACGACCGGCCCGTCTCCGGCTACTCCGTCCTCTGGGGCCCGCGGCTGACGCTTGCCGTGCCTGATGCTGCCGAGGTCTACGTCCGCACCACCACCGGCGACGTGCTGGTCACCGGGCTCGGCACGACGTCGAGACCGGCGGCCGTCCATGTCGAGTCGGTAGGCGGCATGGTCGTCGTCACCGACTCTGCCGCGGATGTCCGCCTGGTGTCGGGCGCCGGCGACCTGGTGATCCGCCGCGTTGCCGGCGACGTGCACGCCGCATCAGGAAGCGGAGACATCACCGTCACCGACAGCCGCGGCGACGTCCGTGCGCACGCCGGCACAGGCCGGCAGCGCTTCGCCGACGTCGACGGCTCCATCACCGTCTCATCGCGCGAGGGCATGACGCTGTCCGGCGAAGTGGGCGAAGTACGCGCCGGCGCACCCGGGGTTCCGTCGCTCCCCGAATGGGGCGCACAGACGCCCTGGCGGCGCCGTTGACGGTGCGCTTCGTTAAGTGGCGCCCGCTTCGGCCGCTTCCCGTTCGGCCTGGGCCAACTGGTCGAGCAGGAAGCGGTGGATGGAGCGCAGCAGGTCCAGCGCGTGGTCGCGCCGGTCCGGGCCGATGTGGTGGGTCGAGAACTTGGCCACCTCGAACAGGCCGGTGAGCTCCAGCAGCTCGCGGCCCGGAAGCCCGGGTCCGGCATCCAGGATGCCATGCATGTACTCCAGAGGCGTCTGGTGCAGCGGGTGCGGGAATCCGTGCGCGTCGAGCACGTCGCCCACGCGGGCGTAGCACATCTCCACCGCGCGCCGGTGGTCGGGCTCGGCGGCGATGTCGTCGATGGCCAGCCCGGTGGCGTGGGCAAGGTCGCGCTTCAACTCCTCCGTAATCGGCGAGGAGTCCTCCAGCGCCTCGGGCGCCTCGCGCAGCAGCCGTCCGCCGAAGACCGCCACCGCCGCGAACAGCGCGACGATGATCCCGAACAGGATGAACGGCCGGCGCTGGCGCGCGATCCGCCGGCGCTCGTACTCCTCGACCGTCAGCAGCTCGCCGCGCTCCGCCTGCCGGTCGACCTCCTCCATCTTGGCGGTGAGCTCCTCCGCGTAGCTCGGCCGGTCCTGCCCGGTCCCGACGACCACGGACAGGAACACGATGAACAGGCACGCCACGATCAGCGGGGCGGTGATGAACATGATGACCGCACGCGGGATGCGAGTGCGCTGCAGCCCGCGCTCGGCCTCTGCCTGGCGGCGGAGGCGCTCCTGCAGGTAGACGAAGGTGAAACCGCCGGCGACCACCGCCGCGCCCAGCAGGATGAAGCCGGCGACCTCCGATGCGGTGGAGTCGAGCCGCGGCACCAGCACCATCCGGACCGCGCCGCCGTCATCGGCGCTGAGGCCGCTGATCGAGCTGATCGAGACGCCGACCAACGCCACCAGGGCGACCACGGCGAACAGCAGCACCACGACCTTGCGGCGCTCCTCGTCCGTGCCCGCGCGCAGCCGGCGGTAGTAGTCCCTGAGCCCTTCGTCTCCTGCGATGGAATGAGTTTGATGGACGGGCCGCGTGAGCGGCAAGTCCGTCAGACGAACGAGGTGGGTCCGTGGGGCGTTACCGGACTCCGGGGGGCCGGCCCACGAAGTCGCCGCGCCCGAACGCGGCTTCGCGGTCGGCGAGCGCCTTCGCGATCCGGGCGCGCACCCGGAACGCTGCCGCGAACGCCGCCGTTCCCACCGCCGCGTAGGCGGCGGCCACCGCGAGCAGCAGACCGTATCCGGCTGCCGGAGACCGCAACAGCCCCGTCTGAAAGGCCAACACGGCGACCCCGGTGCAGCCCTGGATGCCCAGCACGAACAGGAAGCGGCCGATCAGCACGGCAGCGCCCGAGCCCGGCGACAGCTCCCGGAACGGGGTGGCTGCCGTCCACGGCCGCCACCAGCGGGTGTGCAGCCCGTATGCCTCGTAGTACTTGGCCAGGACGAGCAAGGAAGCCAGCCAGGTGCCCCCGGCCGCGAACGGCAGGACGAACCCGTACAGAAAGCGGTTCTGGAACGCGGCCGCAAACGACACGACGATCACCTTCATCGAGTAGTCGCGCATCCACTCCAGGTGGTTGACCGCCTGCACGAGCAGGTAGGTGCTGACCGCGGCCGAGAGCAACCACAGCAGCAGCGCCAGCGCCCGTACCGCGGGACTGCGCAGCGCGTGCCGAGCCTGGGCCTCAAGGTAGGAGCGGCGGAAGCGGACCGCCGGCGGCGCGTCAGTCGGCAACCGTCGTCTCGATCCGCTCCAGCAGCGATGCGACCGCGCGGCTGTCGACCAGCAGGTCGATGCTGTCGTCCATCACGAGCAGATTGAAGTCCCGGTCGTAGAGGAGAAACCGCGCCTCCAGCGTGTACCGTCCGCCTCCGCGCAGGTGGTACGCGATGGTCAGCACCGGATCTTCGCCCGGAGCGTCCCGCCCGGCCGGGGCGGGCGCGTCCACGGCCAGGTTGGCGATCTCCCCGGTGAGCAGATCGAAGGCGTCCTGGTCGAGGGGCCGGCCATCGACCGCCAGGGTGACCTGCTCGGCGCCAAGGTCGTCCGTCGTCCGCCGCAGGTCGATCCGGTGCTCGCGCTCGCCGCCGATCCGGAACTGGATCGAGTTCACGCGCTCGACCGGGACGTTCAGCACGCGCGGCTCCGACAGCTCGAACGGAGTCAGCGAAAGGAAGTCGAGCGCGGCGGCCGGGACCGTGTGCACGCCTCGGGCGGCGGGCATCTTGACGTAGACCTGACCGTCGGCGGTGGCGCCGAGCAGCAGGTGCAACTCGTCCTCGAAGTCGCGTACCCGCAGCTCGCCGCGCGGGGGATCCAGGCCGAACTCCGCGTACCCGCTCGGATTGTCGGCGACGGCGTCGCTGATGGTCATCTCCGCCACCCGGCGCGCGATCGACGCGAACCGTTCCTCGTCGGCCGGGGCCAGGTACGGAATGCGCATCACCTGTGCGCTGCCCATGTGCGCGTAGCGCGCCTGCTCGCCCACTGCGACCAGCTCGATCTCGTAGTCGCCGTCGCGGAACCAGATGCGGTTGACCCGGTCCGCGGTCAGAGCCGGCACGGTCTGGTCGCGCAGATCGGCCACCGTCCACGAGAAACGCGTGCCGTGCACGGCGTGGACGGTGAACACCGCGCGGTCGTCGCGCGAGCTCAGGAAATAGGCCTCACCCGACGAGGTGCGGTTGCCCAGGTGAAACTCGAAGGTCTCACCCGACTCCAGCCGCGCGCTCGCCACCACCGCCGGCGGGTCCAGGCCGTACTGGGCGCGGTCTTCCGGATCCTCGACCACCAGCCGCTGCGCGAACAGGCTGGCGAAGCTGGCGCGCAACTCCTGCAGGCGCGGCCAGTCCCAGCGGAACGGATACGGCTCGCGCACCAGCCAGACGGCGCCTTCGCGCTCCAGCAGGACCGTCTCACCGCCGCGTGGGGCCAACTCCATCGCCACGATCAGGTCCTCGTCGACGTCGGAGAGCTGCTGGCGGTCGGAAGCGACCGGACCGGAGTACTCCGGCTCCGGCCGGTTCGCCAGCAGCAGATAGGCGCCGACCAGAGCGACGATCCCGACGCCCCCGGCCAGGATGAGCAGGCGGCGCACCCGATTACTCGCCGGCCAGGAAGAGCTCGATCACCGGCACCTCGGCCGGCGGCTGCAGGACCGGCAGCTCCAGGATCAGGTCGTCCGCGCCCGCGTGCTCCATCCGCGCCTGGTGCTCGGACATGGCGGCGATCGCCACCTCCGACGCGTCATTCAGCAACTGCGCATAGGCCACCTTGCCGCGGTAGCCGCGCAGGTGGAGCTGCCGGAACGGCCACGCGAACACGTGGACGTACAGCCTGCGGGTGTCCGGGTTCCAGGTGAGCCGGCAGTCCTGCGGGACGGCGAACTCCGGCGGCGCCTGCGTGCAGCCGTAGATCGACCGCCCGTGGCGGCTCATCCAGTCGCCCATGCCGCGCAGGCGGTCCAGCGCGCGATGGTCCAGCTCGCCGCGGCCGGTCGGGCCGACGTTCAGGAGCAGGTTGCCGCCCTTGCTGACCGTGTCGGACAGCATGCGAATCAACTGGCCGACGCTCTTCCAGGAAGACTCGTCACGGTGGTAGCCCCAGGAGCCGGAGAAGGTCTGGCACGCCTCCCAGGTGACCGGCGTGCCGTCCACCTCGATCCAACCCTGCGGCTGCCACTGCTCAGGCGTCTTGATGTCCCAGCCGTCGTCCAGGTCCATGCGGTCGTTGAGGAGCACGTGCGGCTGCAGCTCGCGGATGGTCCGGTAGAGCCGCGGGCTGTCCCACTCGTCCCGCCCCTTGCCGCGGTCGGGATAGCTGAAGTCGCACCACAGCACGTCGACCGGGCCGAACCGCGTGAGCAGCTCGCGCACCTGGCCGTGCAGGTACTCGATGTAGCGGCCCTGATCGCGCGTGCGGTTCATGGCCTCGCGCTCCGGGTGGTTGCGCTGCGAGTGGACGTCGTCGATCACGAAGTCGGGGTGGTGCCAGTCGATCAGCGAGTGGTAGAAGCCCACCCGCATCCCGCGCGAGCGGAAGGCATCGACCATGGGATGCAGCAGGTCCTTGCCGTACGGCGTGCGCGTGGCCTTGTAGTCGGTGAGCGCGCTGTCCCACAGGCAGAAGCCCTCGTGGTGCTTGGTGGTGACCACGAAGTAGCGCATGCCGGCGCCGGCGGCGGCGTCGGCCCAGACGGCGGGATCGTAGAGATCGGGGTCGAAGCGGTCGAAGTAGCGCTGGTAATCCTCGTCCGGGATCTCCTCCTTGTTCTTCACCCACTCGTGCCGGGCCGGCAGCGCGTACAGCCCCCAGTGGATGAACAGACCGAAGCGGTCGTGCACGAACCACGACGTGTCCCCGGGGCTCGGTCGGATCGTGGGATCGCTCATCGCGTAACCTCCTGCATCGGTGCAGCCGGCTGCGGATCGGGCGCGAGCCTGCGATCGCTGGCCGGCGCGACGATCGAGCGGCGGTGCGGTGTCAGCCGGGCCAGCAGCTCCGGCGACGGCTCGTACGCGTGGCGCAGCCGGCCCCACGACGGACCGTACCGGTAGACCACCACCCGCCGCTGGCCGTCGTTGCGGCGCCGGGCCGAGCCGTGCGTGCAGCAGTCGACGAACAGCAGGGCGTCGCCCGCGCGCATGTGAATCTCCACCGACCCCTCGATCAACGCCGCGTCGGGGCGCACGTCTCCCATGCAGAAGCGCTGGAACGACGGGTGCTCGAAGTTGGACTTGTGCGAGCCCGGGATCAGCACGGTGCCGCCGTCGCCGGGGCCGATGTCGGTCAGGGCGACCAGCACATTGATCTGATTGCAGTGGAAGCGCCCGGCGTGGTAGCGGAACTGGCAGCGGCTTATTCCCAGGTGGCCGCCGTTGTGCACGCCGATGCTCTGGCCGGCGGTGCGGACGTTGGCGAACGCCTCGTCTATGAGCAGGGGGCCGTGCTGCTCGTCGAAGGAGTCCTCGGAGCCGACGAAATGGCGCACCTTGTCGAACCAGGCCGGGTGGTCGATCAGCTCCTCGAAGGCCTCCCCCGCCTCGTAGATCTGCTGGTAGTTGGTGCCGTCGTGATCGCCGAAGTTGTGGGCCTGGACATAGCCGTGCCACTCCTGGTCCACCAGCGGCGGGATGGCGTCCAGACCCTCGTTGCACGCGCTCACCTCCGCCGGGCTGAGCGCCCCCTCCAGGTGCACGTAGCCGCGCAGGTCGAAGAAGTAGACATCGTGGTCGGTGACCATGCGCCGATGGTGGTCGGAGGCAGCGCGCCCGTCAACGCGCCGGCGACTCAGAGCGCGGCATGCAGTTGATCAGCCGTAAGCTCCGTGTCGCGCAGGATCTTTGCCATCAGGCCGCGACCGACGTTCTCGCCTGAGTGCACCGGCACCACCGTCGCGCGACCATCGGAATGCCGGAGGAACCGGTGGCTGCCCTTGGTGCGAACGACCTGGAAGCCAAGCCGCTCCAGCGCGGTAACGAGCTGTCGGCCATTCAAGGCCGGCAATCGGCTCACCCGGGAACGGTTACCCGCTGAACGCCCACGAACTCCAACTCTTCGGTCTCCCCGCCATCGACTTCAAGACAGAGCTCGATGGCCTCACGGATACGCTCCATGAGCTCGTCGAGTGATCCCGCCTGCGTGTGACAGCCACGGAGAGCCGGTACCGATGCCACGTAGAGACCGTCCGGGTCGCGCTCAACGACCACGTTGAAGCAGTGACTCACGTCACCATCGTACCGCAGGGGCACAGCGTGCGCCACGAAACGGCGGCCTGCCACCGATGACCAGAACTCCGCATGAGCGAGCCAGCGGTCGCCCTGTCGGCGCGAACGTGTCGTGGTGTACGCTTCCGGAGAGACGCACACACGGAAGGAGACATCCATGGCGAAGAAGACGAGCGGCCAGGAGCCGTTCCGGTTCTCACTCTGCGACGACCTGTACACCCTGCCGGAGCGGGCGCGGCCGCACGAGGTCGACCTGCACGGCGGCTTCGCCGACGACACGGCCGCCTCCGGCTACATCTACTACGGGATGCCGGGCTGCGGCATCATGCGTATCAGCGCCGACCTGACCGCGCAGGACATCATCGAGCTGCCGTCGGATCTCAAGCCCATCAACTTCCACAGCACCAAGATCATCGAGTTCGACGGCAAGCGCCGGATGGTGCTGCCGGCCAACAACGACGCCCAGGTGGCCGTCGTCGGGCTCGACGGCAACGTCGACTTCATCCTGTCGCGGCCGGAATTCGACGAGTACCGCGACGAGCAACTCGAGTTCAAGCCGACCGACACCGCCTTCGCCGACGGGACGCTGTACGTGTCCGACGGCTACGGCGCCAACTACATCTCGTCGGTCGATCCGGCGACCCACCGCTACACCGGCCTGTTCGGCGGCAAGACCGAGGATCCGCACGCGCACGGCCTGTTCGGGACCGCGCACGGCCTGGCGCCCGCCCCCGACGGCCACCACCTGTCGATCGCCGACCGCCCGCACTCCCGCTTCCAGCTCATGGGGCTGGACGGCCACTTCCACTCCTCGCATGCCATCCCCGACGGCTCCAAGCCGTGCGGCATCGACTTCAAGCAGCACGACGACGGCTGGTACGCCGTGGTCGGCAGCCTGGACGACCCGCAGGAAGGGCGCGCCGCGCCGATCTACATCCTGGACGGCCACACGTACGAAGTAGCGTCGACCATCCGCCCCAAGGAGGACCTGGGCGTCGAGCTGGCCGACCACATCCACAACGCCGTCTGGTACGAGCGCGACGGTCAGGTCTACCTGATCTGCCAGGCGTGGAACCCCGGCCATTACTTCGTGCTGGCCAGGGAGGGATAGGCGCACGCCGTCCGCATGACCGCGCGCCGGCGCCCATCGACCGAGAACGCGATGTCTTTGCGTGCGGCGGGAACGGCCGTACCTTCCCGGCGCGATGAACATCAACACCTACCTCACGTTCAAGGACAACTGCCGGCAGGCCTTCGAGTTTTACCGCTCCGTGTTCGGGGGCGAGTTCACGGAAATCCAGAGCTTCGGCGACGGGCCGCCCGACATGGGCGTTCCCGAGGCGGAGCGGGACCTGGTCATGCACGTGTCGTTGCCGATCGGCGGCGGCGTGCTGATGGGCAGTGACAGCGCCTCGTTCGGCCCGCCGCCGACGACCGGCAACAACTTCTCGCTGTCGATCGCCCCGGACAGCAAGGAAGAAGCGGACTTACTGTTCGCCAAGCTGTCCGACGGCGGCCAGGTGACGATGCCGATGCAGGACCAGTTCTGGGGCGCCTACTTCGGCACCTGCACGGACAAGTTCGGCATCAACTGGATGATCAACCACCACACCGGCTGACGCGAAGCCCCTGGCGCGGGCCGCGAGCAACCAACCGCCAGTGTCATCCCGCCCGCGCGGCGAGGCGCTTGCCGAGATCCTCGTGCCCTCCGGCGTGCGCCCAGCCGGCCGGCGTGCCGTCGAACACATTGTCCCGCAGGCTGAGGTCTGCCCCTCGCTCAAGCAGTTCCTCGACCACCTCGGCATTCCCGTCGAAGGCGGCCAGATGCAGCGCGGTCGCGCCGTCGTCGCGCCGGCTGTCGACGTCCACGCCGGCGTCCAGGAGCGTCCGCACGATCGCGGTCTCGCCGAGCGTGACGCTTTCCACCAGGGCGCGGCCGGCAACCCCGGACGACGGGTCGACGACCGCCGCCGCGTCGCCGGCACCGCCGGCCCGTAGCGCCGCGAACAGCCGTACCAGCAGCGTATTCGCTTCATCCAGCCGCGCTCCGCCACGCGCCAGCGCCGCGAGCATCGGCAGCGTCAGCCCGGCATCGCGGGGCGGTGCGCTGCCGGCCAAGAGCCCCGCGGCAGTCTCGTCGGGGCCGCCTCGGTAGGTGTAGCAGCTCGCGTTGGGATCGCTGCCGGCGCCGATCAGCACCTCGATCACCTCGACCGCATTGGCCGGCGTCTTCTGGCGTTCGCCCTCCACTCCGTTGGCCGCCAGGTAGTGGAGCAGCGTGCAGCGGTGCGGCCGGGGTGAGCGCGCCGTGGCCAACTCGGCGTGCTCGTTCAGGAGCGCACGCAGGCCATCCACGTCGCCGTTGACGACGGCGTCCGCGGCGCGTTCGAACCTCGCGGCGAACGCCGGATCGTCGAAGGGAGCCGTGCCTGCGCTCGGCGAGGCGCCGTCCAGCAACGCCGCCAGCGCGTCCCGCGCGGTGCGGTCTTCGACTTCCAGCGCGCAGTCCAGCGCGTTCTGCCCCGCGTAGTTCAACGCCTCCGGGTCGGCGCCGCCGGCGAGCAGCGACCGGCACGCCTCGACGTCGGCTGCCGACGCGGCCAGGTGGAGCGCCGTCTGCCCGTCGTCATCGACCGCGCAGGGGTCGGCCCCGCCGGACAGCAACAGCGCGACCGCCTGAGTATCCGCGCCGCGGGCCGCCCGACAGACCCACAGGTGATCCGCCGGCCGCAGCGACACGGCGCCCGACGCGAGCATCCGCTCAGCCCGCTCGCGGTCGTGGGCGAAGCAGGCGCCGACCCAGCGGTCGACCTCCCGCACGTCGCCCTCCTGCGCGCCGCGCTCGCGCAGCGACCGTGCCAGCGAGTCGCGGTTGAGACAGACGGCAAGCGCCAGAGGAGTCCGCCCGTACCGGTCGCGGGAGGCGACCTGAGCGCCGTGGTCGAGCAGCGCTTCCACGACGCTCCTCCGGGCATCGAGCACCACCGCCTCGTGCAGGCAGGTGCCGCCGAATCCCCACGCGCCCATGGTCCAGTTGGGATCGCCCCCGGCTTCCAACAGCCGGCGCGTCAGCGCGGCGTCGCCGTAGTGCAGGCTCTCCGGCAGGGCGTGGCAGAGGTGCCATTGCGGCGGGTCCGCGGCGAGCAGCGCTTCCAGACTGTCTCGGTCGCGGAGACGCAGGGCCTCCCACATGGCGCAGCCTTCGTAGAGCGTCGGGCCGTCGGCGGCATCGGCTCCCGACTCTAGCAGCATGCGTACCAACGGTGCGCTGCGCGAGCGGCCGACCGCGGCGCCGAGGACGGTGCGGTAGCCGCGAACGGTTTCGGCTTCACGCGTACCGGCGTTGGGATCGGCACCCAGCTCCAGCAGCTTGGCCGCAACGTCCAGGCGCGACGCGGCGACCGGCGCGTCGCCGGTGCCATAGCGTGAGCTGCACAGCGTGAGCAGCGGCGGCCAGCCGGTCGGGGCGACCGCCGTGTTCACGTTCGCGGCGCTCAGCCGTTCGGTCGCATCCGGGTCGGCCAGCACCAGCGCGCACGCCGGGGAGTCCCGGCGCACCTCCGGAAATCGATCCAGGATCGCATCCACCTGCGCATCGTCCCCGGCCAGCGCGGCCCGGACCAGCGCGCCCTCGGCGCCCGCCGGATCCATGCTCTGCACGTCGATTCCATCCGCGGGCCGACCCTCCTCCAGTTCTTCACTGGTCCCGCCGCCGTGTTCGCGGAGCAGATCGGCGGTCCGCCGGTTACGGCTGCGGACAGCGATGTCCAGCGGCGTTCTGCCGTTGTCGTCGGGGCGACTGACGTCCGCGCCGGCGTCGAGCAGCACGGTCATGGTCGCCGTCGCCTGCTCGGCGCGCGGGTCGCCGGCGGATGCCGCGAAGTGCAGGGGCCGGCTGCCGGCCCACTCCGGGGCTCGCTGTTCGGGGTCGGCTCCGTGCGCCAGGAGTGCCCGCACTGCCTCGGTCTGCGTTGCCCAAGCGGCCCAGTTGATGGCGCCGAAGCCGTCCGGGGCGTTGGCGTTCGCTCCGTGCACGAGCAGGAGCCTCACGCACTCCGGGTCCTGGTTTCGCCACGCCGCCGCGATCATGGCCTCGTCCGCCGGCTTGGCGCCATGCTCCACCAGGAGCCGGCAGGCGATCGTGTCATCGAGGCGGGCGGCCTCATACAGGGCGGTCTTGGAGTCCCACGGCGCGTCGGGATCGGAGCCGGCGTCCAGGAGCGCTTCGAGTGCGCCGTGGCTGCCGCTCCTGACGGCGAAACAGACCGGACTCGCGCCATCGGCGAGCCGGGCGTTCAGCGCACCCAGCTCGGCGTCGAGCAGCGCCGTCAGGCTGGCGACGTCGTCCATCGCCGCCGCGGCGTAGACGTCCAGGGTGGCGCCGCGACGCACCAACGAATGGATGATCTGGCGTCCCGATTCGACGCTGCCACGCATTCGGTCCGCGCGCGCGGCCGCCGCCTGCAGCAGCGTGTACCCCTGGTCGCTCCGGGCGCTGAGCAGGCCCGGGGCGCGCTCCACCAGTTGCATGACTCGTTCGCCGAGTCCCGCCTGGATCAGGCTCCACGGGGTCACCGGCGCGCCGTACGCTTCGAGCAGCTCGTAGCGGTCCAGTCGCCCGTGGTTGGCCGCGGTCGTGAGCGCGGCGGCGCCTTGGCCGCCGGTTACGTCTGCGCCGTGCTCCAGCAGAACCCTCATCATCTCCAGGCCGCCCTCCCAGGTTGCCAGGACGATCGGCGTGCACAGATCGTTGTTGTCGTCCCAGCCGATCGCGTTGACGTCGGCGCCCCCATCCAAGAGCAGGCGGGCGATCGCCAGCAGCTCGGGAGTGGCCTCCTTGAACAGGCCGGTCGCCACCAGGTGCAGCGCCGTTCGCGTCTCGCGGGACGTGGGATATGGATCGTCGCGCACCGCCCGTCGGAAGGCGTCGCCGTCGAGCATGTAGTTGCGGTCCTCCATCAGCGCGGAGACCAGCGAGGGCGCGGCGTCAAGCGAATGCCTGACCCGTTCGGCGTCCTGAGCCTTGACCGCCTCGAAAAACTCCGCGACCTGGTCCGGTGAGCAGGCATGGCGTTGCTCGGCCTGAGAGACCAGAGCGGCCCAACTCTCGAAGCCGTGCTCGAAGGCCACGACCCGTTGCGCATCGTGCAGGGCGAGCTTGGCGGCAAAGACCGCGTCATCCGATGCTGCGACGAGCTGCGGCACGGCGCTGCGGAAGCGCTGCGCTGCCCCGGCAGTCCGTGTCCGGAGGTCGCGCAGCAGGTCCTTGGCCTGCTTGCGCGCCTGTTCGAGATTGAGCTTCCGGGAGTCGAGAGGTTGCATGACACACTCCTTCCTTCAGCCCGGCGTTCGCGTGACACGGGCGAAAGAGTGCCGCTGTAACGAAACACACGACATCGAGGTGGGCCCAGCCCTTCTCGCGAACTTGGCAGCTCCCTCGTGAGCGTGATTCCACAGTGCCGGGCGGCGCGCGGCTCGTCAAGGGCTGAATCGGTCGGTCGGCTCCCTGTGCCGGCAAGCGCGCGACCTCCGGGCTACACTGCCGGTCATCATGAGCGAAGCCCTGCCGTCCCCGGAACGCGGCGACGCGCTGGTCGGCGTTCCTGGCGCGGGATCCGGGGCACTCGCACGGGTCCGACACCCGTTCGCCCCGCTGTGAGAGAGGGGCCCGACCCTACTCCGGAGGTGGTGGATCTGGGCCGAGCTCCTCGCTCCGTTTCCCGTGGTGCTCGCGCATCAGGTCGGCCATCGCTTCCTTGTCCTGTTCGATCGCCATATCGAGAGCCGTCTTGCCGTCGTCGGAGAGGGCATTGACGTCGGCGCCGCGGTCGATGAGGAATCGGGCAGCCGGAAACGGATCGTAGTACGTGTCGACGTAGCCCCTCCCCGGCTCGACCAGTGCCTGGAGCGGTGTCAGACCACGATAGTCCTTGCTGTCGATATCCGCTCCGTGGCGCAGCAGCACCTCCGCCGCTTCGAGTCGCCCGAAGAGCGTCAATTCTCCAACTTCGTTTTCGGTCCCGTCGAAATTGGCTCCCGCCTTGACGAGCAGGTCGACAAGCTCCGGGGATACGTCATCCCATGCGACGGTGAACCACCCCACGTTGGGGTCGGCACCGGCGGAGAGCAGGTACTTCGCGACTTCGAGCTGGCCGGCCCGGACCGCCCACGTCAGTGGCGGGGCGGGGTCGCCGCCCAGGGGGCGGCTGACGAACCCGGGCTGGTTCCGGACGAGATCCCTGACCGAATCCAGCATCCCCAGGCAGATGCGGGCGACAGGAGTCACTTCCGCACCCTGCTCGATCAAGTAGTCGGCGACCGCCCTCTGCCCGGGCGTCTCGTGCCTGCGGAGAACGTTCCATTCGAGCGCGGTCCTGTTCCGCACGGGGTCAGGCTGGCTGAGAGCCCGTGACCTGTAACGCGCTGACAGCAGCGGGAGTTGCTGCTTCAGGAAGTCAAGGTCGCCCACGATGGACGCGCTGTAGATGTCGTGCCGTGCGCCATTCCGCAGCAGGCTCTCGATCTTCGGCGGGTCCCAGTGTTCGATGGCGGAGTGCAGCGCCGACACGCCGAAGAACGGGCAGACGGACGGGATGTTCGGATTGGCTCCCGCGTCCAGGAGCACGTCGACGGTCTCCCTGTTTCCCTCCCAGCAGGAGAGCACGAGAGCGGGAGCCCAGCCGTGGTTGTCTTCGTACCCAAGGGCGTCGAGGTCGGCGCCGTGCTCGATGAGCAGCTCCAGCAGACCGGTGTGTCCGAATGCGGCATGATGGACTGCCCGGCACGTCATCCAATCCTCGGGATCGCCCCAGCTTGCGCCCCAGCCCCAGGTACCGTCCGTCTGCGACCGGCCCCTGACGTCGGCATTCGCAAGCGACGAGTCTTCGTCCAGCAACGTGCGCACGCGTGCGAGATCAAGGGCGCCGACCGCCCGGAAGAACTCGTGGTCCTGGTCGAGCGGCGCCCGCTGCTCAGACCTCGCTGGCTCCGACGTCGACCGCTCCTGCATGACGCCTGCCATCCTGCCTCACTGTGACTCGGCGCCCACCGAACGCAGAAACTCCACGATGGGGCGCTCTTCTTCCTGCGTATGAAAACCATGGGTTGCCCAGTACAGCCCGGTTGAGGAACCGCCGAGAATGTGGGATCGCGAATTTACGTCCGCACCCTTTTCGAGCAGGAATCTGATCACCTCGAGCCGCAGGTGATAGCAGGCCATTCCGAGCGCCTGCCCGAGCACGGCTTTCTCATCACCCGCGATTGGGAAGTGAGGCCCGTCGTATGCCGCACCGGGCCGGAGTCGGCCACCGCTGTCAAAGAAGGACCGGACCCGCTCCAGGTCACCCGCGCCGGCGGCGAACAGCAGGTCGCCGATGCGGGCGCCGCACTGCACCAGCACGTCGACGGAACGGGTGTAGCTGAACATCAAGGCGGTCGCCAGCGGCGCTCCGTCATCGGCGACGCCGTTCACGGCTGCTCCCGCATCGCACAGGACCTGCGCGAGCGCCGGCTGCAGGCCCGCTTCCGCAGGATGGCAACTCGAGACCAGCAGGCAGAGCGTCGTCTGATTGGTTCCGCAGCCGTAGGTGTCTGCAAGGGCGTCGACCTCTGCTCCGGCCCCGATCAGGATGCGGGCAATTTCCACGGCATTCGCCGGTGTCTTCTGCAGCTCGTCCTCGACGCCGTTGGCCGCCACGTAGTGCAGGAGGGTGGCTCGGTGCCCGGATGCGGAGCGGGCTGCGATGAGGCCGGGGGCTTCCTGCAGGAGCCTCTTCAGGGCGGTCGCGTTCCCCGTGATGATAGTCTGGACCGCTTCCTCGAACGTCGTGCTCATGTCACCGGACGTCCAGTCGAGAATGGGGCGAGTATGGATCTTCAGCAGCCACCGTGCAACTCGAGGACACCGATCTTCATGGTGAAACAGCGCAGCCGACGGAATCGGGAAATCGAGAGCGTCTCGTTGGCGTCAGGACGCCGCCTTGGTACGCTCACGGACCCATGGACAAGGCGCAGGCGAAGGCGGCGGCGGGAGCCGCCGGCAAAGGCGATCTGAAAGCGGTCAAAGCGGCGGTCACGGCCGATCCGGCGATCGCCGGCCACTGGCAGGTGTTGATGAACGCCTGCAACGGCGGTCATGCCGAAGTGGTCGCGTTCCTGCTCGATCACGGAGCGGACGTCCAACGTCCTGTCGCCCACCGCCTACCGCTATCGACCGCTGCATCGCGCGGTCGAGTTCAGGAAGACCGCCCCGAAGACCGCCGACCACGCGGAGACGGTGCGACTGCTGCTGGAGCGGGGCGCCGACCCGACGCTGCGCGGCAGCTATTACCTGGTGAGCGCCGTGGCGGCGGCGGCCATGGGCTCCACGGAGTACGTGCCGGTGCTCCTGGAGCACGTGCCCGGCGATCTCGATCTGTATACCGCGTGCGCGGTCGCGGACCACGAGCGGGTCGCCCGCATCCTGGCGGAATCCCCGACGTCGGCGACGCAGGCCGATGCCGATTCGCGCGACGACTCCTGGCTGCCGTTGCAGTACTGCGCACGCTGCAACGCGGGCGGCGATGAGGACCGCCTCACCACGGCTACGCTGCTGCTCGGCCACGGCGCCGACCCCGCCACGGCGCTGGATCAGGCGTGCTGGGCCGACAACGGCGCGATCGCCGACCGGCTGCTGGAGCGGGGCGCCCGCCTGGGCGACGACGACACTCCGAACCACCTGGCCTGCGACGGACAGTTCGACGTCCTGGAGTCGCTGCTGCGCCACGACGCCATCGACATGAACGGCACGCGCGGCACCGCCCACCACGGCGGCTACAACCCGCTGGGCTGCGCGGTCAACATGCGCAGCGTGCAGGGCGTCACGTGGTTTCTGGACCACGGCTGCGATCCGAACGAGATGATGAGCCAGACTGGCGAAACCGCTCTGCACGTGGCGGTCAATTCCGGCGCCGGCGTGCGGTTGCTGCGCCTGCTGGTGGAGCGAGGCGTCGACGCCGGACGGCGGGACGACGCCGGTCAGACGGCCCTCGACTTGGCCCGATCCAAGAAACGAACCAAGCTGATCGAGTTCCTGGCTGAACGGTAAGCTACTGCTACGCTCGACGCCGAGAGGTCCACGATGAAGAGTCATTCGCCCTGTTCGCCGACCCGCAGGGCAACTGCATCGGCATCGTTGCCAGCCAGATCCCTGACTGACGATCTGTTCCGAGAACGTGCCGCCAGAGTCAAGCGGAGGGAGTAGATCCTTGGACACCACCCGAGCTGCCGCAGACTTCCGGGGCAACTGGTTCCTGCGCGATGAAGCGAAGCCGGACCTCACGCCTGCGGAAGAGAAGCTCATCGTCGCGGCGATGGGTCCTGCACCCGAGCGCTGGGACGGCCGGCCGGACGTCGCGCGGATGCAGGAGACACTGGCCGCCGAGCCGGCGGTGCTGGAACGGATCGGCTCATCGCTGTTGACAGCCGTGATCGGCAAGCGCGGCTGCGGGCCGGCCGCGGCGTTCCTGCTGGCCCACGACGTGCCGCTCGCGATCGATCACACGGCGTACAACGTCCTCCACGAGGCGGCGTGGGCCGCGGCGGCCGATACGCTGCGCGCGGTGTTCGAGTCGGGAGCGGCCGACGCGACCGGCGTCTCGGTTCGCCCACATACCGGCTGGCCGGACAACCTGCCGCTGATGTACTGGGCTGCCTGGGGAGGGTATCCCGAGGTCGCCATGCTTCTGATCGAGTACGGAGCCGGCGTGCATCACGAGCTGCCGATCAGGGGCAACGGCGAGCGCGGCACCACCTCCCTTCAGGAGGCGCTCGCTCCCTGCCACTGGGACGGGACGGCGGGCACCGGCGAAGGCCCCGTCGGCGAGCTGCGCCGCAACGCCCGGCAGGGAAAGCTGGCCGTGGCGCAGATCCTCATCGACGACGGCGCCTGCTACGACGTCTATTCCGCGTGCGCCCGCGACGACACCGCCCGATTGCGTGAGCTGATCGCGGACGACTCCGGGATCGTGAACGCGGCCGACCCCTACGCGATGACGCCGCTGCACTGGGCCGCGCGCACCGGGTCGACGGCGTGCGCGGAGTTGCTGATCGCCGCCGGGGTCGCGCTCGACGCCTGCAACCGGGCCATGCGTGCGCCGCTCCAGCTTGCCGCCGAGCAGGATCGGGCCGCCATGATCCACCTGCTCGCGGCGCACGGCGCCGACCTGAACACGCAGGACCGCAAGGGCCGCACGCCCCTGCATCGCGCGACCTACGAGGGCAAGGTCGCCGCCGTCGAGGCGCTCCTGCAGGCCGGCGCCGACCCCGAGGTGCGCAACAAGAGTGGCAAGACCGCCTTTCAGATCGCCCGCAAGGATGCCAAGCGTTTCAAGCGCTGAGCCTCCAGCCCGGCCCGTAGCGGCGCGGCGTTGACGCTGCCTGGTGGCAGCGGCATGATGGCGCCATAATGATGGTGCGAACGCAGATATCACTTACGTCGGAGTTGCACGCCCGGGTTCGCGCCCGGTCCGCAGCACTTGGCGTTTCGTTCGCCGAGTACATACGGCGCCTGGTGGACCGGGACTTGGCCGAGTCTCCACGGCGCATGGACCGTTCCATCGTCTTCGATCTTGGCGCGTCGGCCGGGACAGACATCGGCGCGGACAAGGACCGCATGGTCGCGGAAGCACTCGGGTCGGCAAAGCGCAACCGCTCCGCATGAGCGTCTTCGTGGACACGTCGGCCTGGTATGCAGCAGCCGACAGAAACGACCGCCACAACGGACGTGCGAAGCGGTTGTTGGCTCAGGACCAACCGCTCGTCACGAGTGACCACGTACTCGTCGAGACGTGGCGCCTCATTCATCACTTCATTTCCGATGCCGCGGCGGAGACCTTTTGGGGCGGTCTGCGCATGGGAGTCGCATCCATCGAACAGACCACCGACGCCGATCTTCAATCGGCGTGGTCGATCGGCGAACGCTTCCCCGATCAGGACTTCTCGCTGGTGGATCGCACCTCCTTCGCGCTGATGGAGCGCCTGGGTATCACGCGCGTGGTTTCGTTCGACAGCGACTTTGCGGTCTACCGGTTCGGCCGCACGCGCACGAACGCATTCGAGGTGCTCGCGTAGCCGGCCGCCAGGTGACGATGCCGTTGCCGTCAGTCCGCCCCCTGGCTTCACCTCGTGGAATCTGCGGCGCCGGCAGTCTTCAGCAGCTTGATGACGGCCGCGATCCTCGCCTTGTCCCTGACTGTCGAGCGCATCGCTGCGGCGAGCGGGGTGCGGCCGTCGTCGTCGGTGGCGCTCACGTCCGCGCCGCGGTCGAGCAGCAAGTCGACGATCTCGACGAACCCGGCCCTGGCGGCGCAATGCAGCGCGGTCTGCCCCTTGTGGTTCCTGACGTTGACGTCGGCGCCCCGGTCGAGCAGGTCACGCACGCGATCAACGTTCCCGCCCCGGTCGCCGCGCGCCTGGAACATCAGCGGTGGCCAGCCGCCCTCGGCATGGTCGACGCTGACGCGGACGCCGCATGCGGCCAAGACCGCGGCGACCTCGGCCGAGACTCCCGATCGCGGCATCTCGGCCCGGGTCGGATCCGCGCCGGCGTCGATGAGCGCCCCCAGGATGTCGGCCCGATCCCGCCAGATCGCAAAGCGGATCAGCCAGCCGCTGCCCGGACGCGGGTCGGCGCCGCGCGCCAGCAGCGTGGTGACGATCTCCAGCCGGCTCGCGCTGACCGCATAGTGCAGCACGGTCGCGCGCAGGCCGGCGCCGTGCTGCGGCTTCTCCTCCGTCGCCAGCCGCGGATCGCGCTCCAGGTATTCGACGACCGCTTCGCGATCCCCAAGAAATGCGGCGGTGTAGATGTCGGTCGCGGCGCCGCGCTCGATCAGACGGGCGGCCACCGCCTCGTGTCCCCGGCACCGCGCCGCGCAGTACGGGGAGATCTCGACCAGGAGCGGCGTGAAGTGGCAGCCGCACGCGTCGATGTCGGCACCCCGATCGAGCAGGTAATCCACCATTTCGAGGCGTCCCCGGTATGCCGCTTCCCACAACAACGTGCGGCCGTGCGAACCGATGCGTCGGATCCACGCGGGCTCTTCTGCCAATACGGCCCGTACCGTATCGAGATCGCCTCGGCCCGCGGCTGCCACGGAGACTCTCAGAAAGTCGCTCGCTCGGCCGGTCAGTAACGACATCGTGCTGCGTCATGCTACCCGTTGCCGTTCCACGGTACGATAACGAATGAGCAAAGCGCCGCCGTTCATAGTCCTGCTCATGCGCGCCATCAAGGCGCGCGATTTCGCCGAGGCGAGCCGGCTGATCGGAGCGGAAGTCGAGCGGCGCAGCGACAGCGACTGGCTGTGGCAGCGGGATCGCTACGGCCGGACGGTGTTTTCGCTCGCCGGCGGTGCGGGCATCCGCGATGCTCTCGACCTGTTTCGGCCCTACGGCATCCGCTGGGATGCGTGGTCGGCCGCAACCTGGGGCGAGATCCCGCAGCTCGAGGCGATCGCACGGCAGCCGTCACCGCCCTGGAGCGAGGTGCTGTGCTACGGCACGCCGCTGCACTGGGCGCTCACGGGCGGGCATGAGGCGGCGGTTCGCTATCTGATCTTCGACGTCGGCATCGACGTCGCGGCGACTGACGACGGCTACGTGCGCAGCGCGGTGTGCGGGCGCAACGCCGAGCACCTGGTGCCGCTGTTGATCGAGCAGGGCGCCGACGTCGACTGGGACGAGTCCGCCGACACGGCGCTGCAGCACCAGTGCAACCACGGCCGCACCTCTCACGTGGCGTTGCTCATCGCGCACGGGGCCGACGTCAACCGCCCCCGGAAGCGCGACGGCCGAACGTCCCTGCACTGCGCCGCCGCGACCGGCATCGCCGGCAAGCTGGTGCGCATGCTGCTCGACGCCAGCGCCGATCCCGACGCCCAGGATCAAGCCGGCGATCGGCCGATCGATCTGGCGCGGCGCGCCAAGCGGCCGACCGCGGCCCGCGTGCTGTGTGAGGCTGAAGCGGACTGAGTCGGACGTGCCAGGATTCGCCCATGGCGCTGGGAGCTCGGCTCCTTGACTGTCGGTGGACACGGCTTCCGTGCGCACGTATTCTGTGGACATGAATCTCACGTTGTCACTGGACACCAAGGTCGTCGCCGAGGCCAGGAAGTCCGCCGCGGCCATGGGGCTGAGCCTCAATCAGGCGGTGCGGAACTACCTGGTCCGCCTTGCCGGACTGCACTCGCCCGAAGAGGAGATCGCGGAGGTGAAGCGCCTGTCCGAGATGGCCGCAGGCGACCGAGCCGGCTGGACCTTCGACCGGGAAGAGATCCATCGGCGTGCGTAGCTTCTTCGACAGCAACGTCCTGGCCTACACGGACGACGCCGGTGACAGCGTCAGGCAGGCACAGGCGTTGGCACTGTACGAAGAGTGTCACCGACGGGGTGAAGCGGTGATCTCGCTGCAGGTTCTGCAGGAGTACTTCGTGACCGTGACTCGCAAACTCGGTGTGGATCCGGCCCTCGCGCGGCGCAAGGTCGAGGTGTTCGCGAAGATGGACGTCGTGGTTCCCCAAGTCGATAACATTCTCTCTGCCATCGACTTGGTACGGCTTCATTCCGTGTCGTTCTGGGATGCCCTGATCGTACGCGCGGCTCAAGTGGCGCAGTGTTCGCGGCTCTACTCCGAAGACATGCACCACGGATGGAGAATCGACGGCCTGGAGATCGCCAATCCGTTCGTGAACTGAACGAAGGAGCGTCCCACTTCGGCGCCGAAGTGGGATGCGATCACCGTGCCACTGACCGGCGCGCGGCCTGAGCCGTCCCAAGGTACGCAGCGGCAGCGAGCACTACCAGCGCGGGGATGCCGAGGTCCCAGGCGATCTGGGGCGCCAGTGCCGCGCCGACCACGGACGCGGCGCCGTTGGCCGCCCACGCCCGCGCGGTCGCATATGGCTGCGGGGCGAGCAGCCGCATGCCGGCCGGGAACGGCAGTCCCAGCGGAACCGCCACCGCGGCCAGCAGGAGCGCAGCGCCGACGACGCGGAGGACCACCGGTAGCGCAAGCAGCAACCGGACCAGCGGGAAGGCCGTCAGCGCTACCACTGCCAGAAGTGCGACGATCAGGAGCAGCACCACCGGCAGGCGCTGGCCCCCTATGCGCGCCGAGACCAACCCGCCCAGGCCGGACAGTGTCAGCATGGCCGACAGCACCACCACGACCGAGACCACCGGGTCGCCGACCAGCAGGGTGAACAGGCCGATCAGGGCGAGCTCGGCCCAGATGTAGCCGGCCCCTACCGCAAGGAAGTAGGCGAACACGCGCGGCGAGAGCCGGCCGTCCCCGCGTCCCGCCGCGGCCGGCAGCGCCAGCAGGAGCGCGGCGGCCAGGGTGGAGATGCCGATCACGGCCGCCACCACCACCTCCGCGGACAGCAGGAACCCGAACCAGCGTCCGCCGAGCGCCGCGGCCAACTCACCGATCCGCGTCCAGCGCAGCGTATGGCTGAAGAACGGCCGGCCGTCGCGGCGCGGCGCCACGTCCAGCACCTGCGCACGGAACCAGGCGTCTGCTCGCCCTTCGCGCCAGGCGGCGATCAGCCCGCCGATCGCGACGTGGTAGTGCGGCTCCACCAGGACGGCGAAGCGGTTCGCCTCGTCGCTGCTCATGTCGCTCAGGTAGACCAGATCGAAGCCCCGCTCGTCCGCGAACGAGCGGACGGCCGCCAGCCGTTCGGCCGGCAAGGGAGCGTGCGACACGGCCAGGACGAAACTCTCGAAGGAGCGAAGCATCGCCAGATGCCGTTCCGGCGTCTGCGTCCGGCCGTCCAGCGCAGCCAGAGCCGTCGCCGCGGCGCGCACGCTGGTAGACGGCGGCAGCGACAGCTTGCGGCCCAGCACCAGCACACCGTCCTCGGTCAGCAGGTCCAGGTAGCGCCGCACTGCGTCGACGGTCAGCGTGAACTGGCGGCTCAGGCTCTCCACGCCGGGCACCGACGCCCCGGCGTGATCCAGGTAGATCAGGTCGTAGCGCTCTCCCGCGTGCGCCGCGAAGCCACGCAGCGCCGAGCGGCGGACCGAAACCGTCCCGTCCCAACCCAGCTCCGCGACCTCCTGGCGCACCGCCGCGGCGCGCCAGGCCGACGGATCCACCACCGTGACCCGCGGCACCCCGGCCTGGACGACGATCGGCAGGGCGGTGCCGCCGCTCGCCTGCAGCACCAGCGCGCTGCGCGGATCGCTCACCAGCGCCGCACCGACCGATCCGAGCAGGTCCCCGGCGTAGCGAGGGTCGGGATCGCGTGGGACGAACAGCGACGCGTCGCCGTCCGTGAGCAGCGCGTCCTGGCGCGGAAGCCGTTCCATCCAGCGCAGGCTCAGCCCCGGGGCGAAGCGCAGCGCCGGCCCCTGCAGCCGCTCGAAACGGCCGCGGATCGTGGTGCGGCGCTCCACCACCTCGGTTTCCGGGAACTGCAGCGCCTGGTAGCCGAGCTTGTACGAGGATGGCGTCACGTCACCGATAAGGCCGGTGGCCAGCGATCCGATCGCCACCGCTGCCGCCGCGGCGCCGGCGAGCGCGCCCCGCATCCGCCGCTCCCTCCCGGCCCGTGGCCACCCCGTCGCGATCGCCACGAGCGCGGGAACCCCGGCGATCGCCGCGACGGCACCGGCGATGCCGAACGCCGGCAGCAGTCCCACCGGCGCGACGGCACCTAGCCCGGAGCCGCCCATCGCCGCCAGATAGGTGCGTCCGGCATGGATGTCCGGGTCGGCGTAGGCCAGCGCGGTCACCAGCCCGGCGATCGCGAACGGAACCGAAAGGACCAGGAACGACACCGCCAGCAGCGCGAGCTGGCCCAGCTCCAGCGGGATGCGGAAGTAGTCCACCTCCATGGCGCGGATTGCCGCGAACGACCCCAGCACGGCCAGCGACAGCGCCGCCAGCAGCACCGCCACGCCCGACGGACGGCGCAGCACGGCGGCTGCCCGCGGCCCGCGGGACACGAGGGCGGCCAGCACCACCCCCGAGGCGGAGAAGCCGAGCAGCGCGACGCCCAGGACCAGGAACGTCAGATGGTTCCACTGCGAGAGCGAGAAGAACCGGACCAGGAGCGCCTCGTACGCCAGGGCGGCGAAGGAGGCGAGCGCGGCCGCGATCAGCAGCGTCAGCTCAACCTCAGTTCAGGGCGGCCCCGGTCATCGGCACGAACAGCACGCCCGGGATCTCCTGCATGCGAGTCCCGGTCACGGGCCGGCTGGCCGATTCACCCGGAGATCGGTCGACACGGCGCAGTGGTCCGGATGGTCATCGTGACGGGGCCACTCACGGGTCGATCCCGGGACAAGCAATGCTGCCGCAGTCGGGTCGAGCACGATGTGGTCGATGAATTCCTCGTATCGCGGATCGCACTGAGTTTCGATGTCCGCGGTGAGGAGATCGAGCGGAGATGATTCCGGCGACAGCACGCTCCAGGCCCAGTCGTCGCTTATGGCGAGACGGCGGTTGAAGTCGCCCAGGATGCCGAAAGCGGTCCGCTCGTCCCCCCGGCGGTCGGCCCAGGATCTGAGTTCGAGAACCTGGTTTCTCAGCGTGGCGCAGATCTGCGTGCGGGACTCGCTCGCGTCTTGTTCGGCCGACCAGCATCCCGACTTGAGGTGCACGGACAGCAGGCGCAGTTCGCGGTCGCCGAACGTGACGGTTATGTCAGTACCCCAGCGCAGCGACGAAGCCGGGTCGCCGAGGGATTCCAGGTCTTCGTTGCGACGGTAGACGATCTCCTTGCGGATGGCGAACCCGGTCGCCTGATGGTGGAGGTACTTGCCGGGAAGCCCCCAGCATTCGCGCGGCGCTGCTTCCGGTTCAGGACGCATGGACACTTCCACATGCCAGTGTGTTGCGGGGAACACCCGAAGCGCTGCTTCCATGTTCTCCACTTCCTGGAACGCCACCACGTCCGGGCCGATCTCCCGGATACGGTCGGCGATGGCGTCGTAGTCCGCCTCGTCCCGGGGCACGCAGCCAGCGTCGTCGGTGTCGTTCAGATGCTCAAGATTCCAGGCGGCGATGCGCAGTTGCACAGCGTCCGGCGAGTCTGGAACCGTGCCCAGTTGCCGGCAGCCGGCAAGCAGCAGCGGCACGCCGATCAGGACCGCCAGCGCGGCAGCGATGGGTTTCCGGCAGGGGGTGCGGTCTCGGTGCGAGACAACACTCACGGCATTCCTCCAAGAGCGGTTGCGGCCGCGAAGATCAGCGACATCAGTTCAGGGCGGCGCCGGTCATCGGCACGAAAAGCACGCCCAGGATCTCCTGCATGCGGAAGCCGTTCTCCAGCTTGGTGACCACCACCAGGCTCTGGTGCGCGAACGGATTGCCGAGCGGCAGGATCAGCCGGCCGCCGACCGCGAGCTGCTCCAGCAGCGGCGGCGGCACGTGGTCGACCGCTGCAGTGATCATGATGTGGTCGAACGGCGCCGCCTCCGGCCAGCCGTAGTAGCCGTCGGCATGCCTGGTCTGCACGTTGGCGTACTCCAGCTCCTCCAACAGCGCCGCCGCGGACTCCGCCAGCGGGCCGCGGATCTCGATCGAGTACACCTCCGCCACCAGCTCCGCCAGCACCGACGCCTGATAGGCCGACCCGGTGCCGATCTCCAGCACGCGGTCGTCCTCCTCGACCTCCAGCGTCTCGGTCATGAGCGCGACGATGTAGGGCTGGGAGATGGTCTGCCCCTCCCCGATCGGCAGCGGATGGTCGTTGTACGCCGAGCGCGACAGGCGCTCCGGCACGAACCGGTGGCGCGGCACGTTGCGCATCGCCTGAAGCACGCGCTCGTCGCTCACCCCGCGCGCGGCGATCTGGCGGAGCACCATCTCGTCCCGCTCCTCCTGCCGCTCCTGGGCCGTAAGAACCGCCGGCACCGCCAGCAGCAGGGCTGCGCACGCCGCGCATGCGCGCGCTATAGGTCGGATCACCATGCCTCGAACATCCCCGTGTTCTTGGGCAGACGCAGGCATCCGTGGCGTTCTATCTCCGCGGCCACGGCCCGCCGCAACTCCGGAAGCCGTTCGGAATCCAGGGCCATGGTCGACGTGGATTGCACGTAGTCGATCAGTGGTTCGATTTCGGTGACCTCCAACGCGTCATCATACCGGTGCATCACGACGTGAGAGAACACGTCTCTCAGTTGCGCCTTTCCCGTCTCGAGGCTGAAGAGCTCGAGATCGGTATGCCCGGTCGTCCGCGTGTCGTCACGACTCACGGCCTTGCGGACCCAGGCGGCCAACCCCAGCCGCCTGGTGCGTCCGTTGGTCGACGCGTACAGACGCCCGCCGGGGGCTAAGACCCGACGTATCTCGCGCAAGGCCCGCGATCGATCGGGGACGTGGAAGAGCATGTGGTTGGCGATCACCCCGTCGCACCGGTCGCCTTCGAACGGCATGTCCTGGGCATCGACGACTCGATAGCGAAACCGTGCCTCGCCCAGTGACCGGCGGGCGGCCTCGATCGTCCCCGGCGACAGATCGCCCAGAACGACATCCCAGCCCGGCGGGATTCGCGCACGGTTCTCGGACCAGAGGATTCCCGTGCCGCAGCCGAGATCGAGAACGCGAGCGTCGGCTGGAAGCCGCAATCGATCGAACACCCACGGCAGCCAGCCTCGAGTGTTGACGCTGAATCGGTCATAGAACCGGATGCGGGCCTCCAGGTTGCCCGCGTTCCGATACTGGTGCTCGACCAGATACTCCCGGTTGGTCATGCTGTTCGAACCCCGCATTCACCCAAGCCCCACAATGACGAAGGGCATCCCATCACGGGGATGCCCTTCGTGGCGAGTACGGTCAGCGCGTCGGCGCTACTCGTACCACATGCCTCCGAACTCGAACGGCCGGCCGGTCCGGGGATGGACGCCCTTGAAATTGGGCTGCCACACGTCGAACTCGGGCGGGAACGTCAGGTGCGGGAGCGTCCAGACCTGCTCGGCCTGGCGGCGGTACCACTCGTGGGTGAGCTCGGTGAGCTTGTCCGCGTCCGCCTCCTGGATCATCTGGTGGAACAGGTCCCAGTTGTCCTTGATCTCCTGCGGCGGCTCTTCGCCCTTCTCGCCGTCTGAGTCCAGCCACTCCCACCACGAGTAGGCCCAGTTGGGACCGAACCGTCCGGTGGGAACGATCAGCGACTGCCGCTCCGGGAGCTGGCTCTTCCAGCCCTCGGTGCTCTGGTCGACGATGATGTCCCACTCCATCGAATTGACGAATGCGCCCCAGCCGCCCCACGCGGTGGCGCGGTGGTTGGCCTTGAAGCCGATCAGGTGCAGGTCCTCCATGATGATGTTGGCCGCCTGCTCCCATTCGT
This sequence comes from Spirochaetia bacterium, assembly GCA_965208175.1. GTDB lineage: Bacteria > Spirochaetota > Spirochaetia > SZUA-6 > Bin103 > CATQHW01. The sequence continues at coordinate 3,380,177 of CBDBOG010000004.1, forward strand.
CGTGGGTCACGGTTGCCAGGAAGAACGTGACCGGGTTGCCGTCGGGGCCGAGGCGGAAGCCGTCGCCGTCCTTGTTGGGCAGGAGCTCGTCCAGCAACGCGTTGGCGCGGTCCAGGTCCTGCTCGATCAGCGGCGACTGGCCCAGCTCCGGGAGGTACCACGGATGGTCGGTCTCATACATGAAGCCGCCCAGCGTCGGCAGCGGGGCGCCAGCGTACATGATGTCGGCGATCTTGCGCCGCGGGATGAACAGCGAGTAGGCCGTGCGGAAGCGCACGTCGCGGAACAGCTCCGCCTTCCATTCCTCTTGCGCGTTCATGTTCAACAGCGTCACCGTCGACTTGTAGGCGTCGCCCTTGGGGGTGAGCTGGAACATGATCTTGCCGTCTTCCTGCGCGCGCTTGGCCAGCGGCAGGGACTCCAGGGTCTTGATGATCCCCCAACTGTCGCCGCCTGCCAGCAGACGCAGCTTCTGCGCCTCGCCGTCGGAAACCAGGAAGTAGCGCTGCGTCTCCAGGTAGGGAAGCTGCTGGCCGCGATCATCCACCGCGAAGTTGTACGGGTTGGCGGTGAACACCGACGGGTTGGCCGGCGGCGGGTCCGACGGACCCCACGGCATCAGGTGCGGCTTGTCCGGGTTGGTGTTGCCATGACGGTCGCGCCGGTCCTCGAAGAGTTGCATCCAGGTGTCGAACCCGCCCGCCGACACCTTGGCGGCCAGCGCCTCCGCGTCGCCGCCGGCCGGGTGGAACTGCGGCAGGTAGTGGTCGTCGACGTTCAGCAACTCACGCTCGGAGCGCTGTCCCACCAGCCACTCGAAGCGCGGGTCCGGTGCCTTGAGGTGGAAGCGCAGCGTGTAGTCGTCCACCTTTTCCAGGCGCTCGGTCCCGTCGGCCACCGCGTTCTTGTTCATGGCGCCCGCTTCCCGGTACTGAACCGCGGCATCACCCTCGCCGTGCACGTTCTCGAACCAGAACACGATGTCATCCGCCGTGTAGTCCTCACCGTCGGACCACTTCATGCCCTCGCGCAGGTAGAACGTCCAGGTCATGTTGTCGTCCGAGCCTTCCCAGCCCTTCCAGGCCCACGGCAGCAACTCGACCTCGAACCGGTGATTCCTGAACGGCGTAGAGGTCAGCCCCTGGATGTTGGGAAGGTCGGTCGAGCTGCGGTCATACGAGCCCTCCGTGTGCCTGCCGTCAGCCGGGAACGCGTAGCCGGCGCCCGGCGCCAGCATCAGCGGCTCCACCGGCAGCCTCTCCTCGATCGGCGGCAAGTCGCCGCGCGCCACCGCCTCCGCGAACCACGGTCCCTCAATGTACTGTGCAGACGCAATCGCACCGATGACCATGAGGCCCGCGATCAATCCGATGAATCTCTTCACGATTTCCTCCTGGTCGGGAGCGTCGCGCCCCCGACGTCGCTCAGATCTTTGTGGAACGCAGCGTGCAGGTCAAGACAGACGCGATCCAACTGCCGGATGCGGTTGCGCGTGAAAAAAGGTCTGCCGTTCTGTTGACCGATATTCGCAGACTGATCATCTTGGCATCATGAAGACCACCATCGATATTCCCGATCGCGAACTGGAGGATGCTATCAAGTTCACGAACGCGAAGACCAAGCGTGAGGCCGTCGTCAACGCCGTTGCGGACTTCAACCGCCGCATGCGCATGGCGGAGCTCACCAAGTACGCGGGCACCTGCGACGATCTGATGACGCCGCAGGAGTTGCAAGCCGCACGGCGCCGGGGTTGAGCCGCTGATTCTCGTCGACACGTCGTCCTGGATACACTTCCTGCGTCCGCAGGGTGACCCGGAGGTCCGTAGCCGCGTCGACGCCGCTCTGAGGGCCGGGCAGGCCTGCTGGTGCCCGCCGGTTCAACTCGAGCTGTGGAATGGTGCCCGCGGGGCTCAGGAACACCGGGTCCTGCGCCACTTCGCCCGCACGCTTCCCGACGTACCGATCGACGGCGGCGTCTGGCAGGCCGCGTACGATCTCGCGCGGCGAGCGCGCGCCCGCGGCGTAACCGCTCCGGCGGCCGACGTGCTCATCGCCGCCTGCGCCCGCCGCCACGGCGCTTCTCTCGAATACGCCGACTCGGACTTCGACCTCCTGGAGCCGGTGGAGTAGCGCATCGCCGCCCGCGCCCTATCGCAGGCCGCCGTAGTGCTCGCTGTCGCGATAGCAGAAGGTGTTCCAGAAGTTCATCGGGTACGGCGCCGGCAGCCGGCTGACGCGGTCGAGCTCGGCCAGGTCGTCGCCGTCGAGCGTCAGATCCAGCGCGCCCAGTCCGTCGTCGAGCTGCTCGGGAGCAAACGCGCCGAGCAGCGCCACGTCGCAGCGGCCGCTCTGCAGCAGCCAGGCCATGGCGACGTTGGCCAGCGACCGGGCGTGGCGGGCGGCCACGCCTCGCATGACCTCCTGGGTGTCCCACACGCGGTCGACCGCCAGCCGCTCCCAGGAGCTGGACTCCTCCGGCTTGCTGGAGGTGATGCGCGACCCGGGCGGCGGCTCGGTCATCTCGCGCGTGTAGCGGCCGGTCAGGAAGCCCTGCGCGTAGGCGCCCCACACCATGATCGACACGCTCTGGTCGCGGCAGGCCGGGATCAGCGCGAACTCCGCGGTGCGGTCGGCCAGGTTGTACCAGATCTGGTTGGAGACGATTGGCGTCAGCCCGTAGCGGTCCGCGTGCATGTTGGCCTTGACCACCTGCCATCCGCTCCAGTTGCTGACGCCCACGTAGCGGATCTTGCCGGCGCGCACCGCGTCGTCCAGCACGCGCATGGTCTCCTCGATCGGCGTGTACGGGTCCCAGACGTGGCACTGGTACAGGTCGATCCAGTCGGTGCCCAGCCGGCGCAGGCTGTCGTCGATCGCGCGCGCCAGGTAGGTGCGCGACAGGCCGAAGCCGTTCGGGCCCACGGTGTCGGTCATGGTCCAGGCGCCCTTGGTGCCGATCACGAACCGGTGGCGGCGGCCGGCCACCACCGCCCCCACCGTGCGCTCGGAGGTGCCGGCGTCGCGCTCGTGCGAGCCGCGCATGCCGCCGCCGTACACGTTGGCCGTGTCCAGGTAGTTGCCGCCGGCATCCAGGTAGCGGTCGACCATGCGCCTGCTGGCCTGCTGGTCGATCGTGGTCCCGAACGGGATGCAGCCCAGCCCGATGCGCGCGACCTGCAGCCCCGAGCCGCCGAGTTGATGGTAGTGCATGCCCTCTCCCACTCCTGCTCAGACGCGGTAGGCGAACACCTTCGCCTGGAACATCCTGATGCGGACGGCGACCGTCTCGCCGATGCCAGCGATGTCGTGCCGGCCGCGCCAGGTCACCTCCCGGTCGAGCTCGTCGCCGGTCAGCCGGTCACAGTCCGCGAAGGTGAATCCCGGCAGGCCGTCCATATCAGGCTGCAGCCGGCCGGCCACCAGGCGCACCAGCTCCACCTCGACGAACCCGCCGCTCCGGCAGCGGTAGTTGAGCCGCAGCTCGCCCCGGCTGCGGCGGATGGTCTGCGTGGTGAAGCGGCCCTCCAGTGCCGTGTCGATGCCGCACAGCCGGTGCGGCCGCCAGCGCGCCCAGCGGATCGACGCCGGCTGGTGGGGCTCCAGCGTGATGGCGTCCGCGGCCGCCGGATTGGCGATGAGCTCCGGGAAGTGGCGGTATCCGCTGCGGTTGTGCAGACCGGGGTTGCACTCGTGCGAGACCGCCCACCAGCCGTCGGGCAGCTCGACGATGCCGCCGGCAAAGGTGCGGCACATGCCTTCGTAGCCGGAGCCGACCGGCCCGCGCGGGATGATCGGATCGTGGTGGCGGTACCAGATCAGCCCGTCCCAGCTCACGGCGAGCTGGTCGTCGATCTGGTCGGCGTTCTGGTGGTAGACCTGCAGGAACAGCAGGTGCAGGTCGTCGCGCCCGGGGTAGCGGGAGTAGTTGGCGCCGTAGAAGGAGACGTCCGCCGCGTCCTGTGGCGTCGGGTAGATCACCAGCTTGGGCGGCGACCAGTCGAAGAAGTCGCGGGTGCGCATCAGGCCGATCGACCGGCGGCCGATCGAGCGCTCCGGGACGCCGGTGCCGATGCCACGCGGCGACTCGGGGTCGCGCCCGTGCACGCGCACGTAGTCGAAGTACATGCCGGTAGCCGCGTCGTACTGGGGCCGGTTGCCTCCGTCGGACGGGAACGGCGCCGCCGGCCGCTCGACCCGCTTCCAGTGCAGCCGGTCGGGGGAGACCCAGGCCACCACCCAGTGGCGCATCTCCGCCTGCGGCCCCTGGTAATCGGGGCCGCCCTCTTCCATCGCCTTCTGGCGGGCTTGGCCCTCGCGGCTCTGCAGCTTCTCGCCGGTCAGCGGGTCGAAGTAGCCGCCCTCCTGGCCCAGCGCCTTGTAGCGCTCCTCCGGCGGCGCCTTGGGGTCGAGCAGGATCCCGGCTGGAGGCCCGTCGGCGAGGATGTTGTTGGCGAGCGACCCGCTCCACTCCACCTGGCCGAGCGCCGGACGGTGGAACTGGTAGCCGTCGGGGCTGCGCGCCAGACAGATCGCCCCGTCGCGGCCGGCATAGACGATGCCGTAGCTACCGTCCTCCTCGTCCCGCCACGTCGCCGACGGCTGCATGTTGGCCGGGTCCTCCCAGGGCTGATCGACGACCAGCAGCGGGTCGGAGGGCCGGCTCGGCTCGACCTCGAGCACGATGCCGACGGGAGCGTCGAACAGGTTGTAGGCGGCGTGCCGGTCGACGCCGCGGTTGCCGGGGAACACCTCCCGCCAGTCCAGGAACGGTATCCAGTCGCCGGGGTTGTCGCGGGCCGACCTCCCCGATCCTTCGCCCGGCAGGTCGGTTCGTGCGCGCGCGGGCTCTTCCATCGTGCCCTCCTGTGTCCATAGTAACGGGTCCGTGGGCGGTGCCGGCTCCATCGGCTAAGCTCGCCGCCATGGCTGAGATCCGACGCCCCCGCGGCGGCTACTACCCCGGCGACTGGGTACGTCCGCGTCCCAACCCTGGAGGCTGGACGCCCGTTGCGGACACGCAGGAGATCCACACCGGCAACCGCAGCACCAACCGCGCCGGCACCTTCGAGCTGTACGACGCCCCCATCGGCGTGCGCCTGCGCGTCGAGCAGGCGACCAAGAGCGCGCCGCTGGTGCTGGAGGGAGGTTCGGGCTCCGACCACATGAAACCGGTGCGCGCGTGGCGGGAGGACGGCGCGCTGTACGCCCTGTACGACGCGAACGGCAGCATCCTGCTGGCCCGCAGCGAGGACGGCCAGCGCTGGCGGCTCGTGGAGCGGGTGACCGAGCGCGGCGGCGACCGGCTCAAGGCCGTGTTCGAGGATCCCACCGCGCCGCCCGATGAGCGCTTCAAGGGGATGGGCTGCGACGGCGGCTGGTTCGACCCCGACACCGGCGAGCGCATGGACACCGGCGGCGAGGAAGGCGCCAACGAGGAGGCGGTGCGCCGCTGGGAGGCGCAGGAGTACCAGGGGCCGGCCTACCACGGCCCGCGGGTCGAGCTGGGCGGCGAGGTCATCGGCTGGACCTCGCCCGACCGCAGGCGGTGGCGGACGCTCGACGCGCCGCTCGCGCCGTTTCCCATGGACGGCGGCCTGTCCGCCGGCTACGACCCGGCCACCGGCCACTACTTCGCCTACTGCCGCGTGCACGGAATGGAGATCGAGCCCGGCGCCGCTCCCGGCGTCGGGTCAGGCTCCGCCGAGGTGGGCCTGGTGCGGCGCGCCATCGGCCTGACCCGCACCCGCGACTTCCGCTCGTGGCCGCCGCCCAAGCTGATCCTGGCCCCCGACGGCCAGGACGGCCTCGACGTGTCGTTCTACGGCTGCGACTACTTCCCCTACCCCGGCTTTCCGAACGGGGTTAGGGACGACCTGCACTGCATGCTGATCCAGGTCTACCACCAGGCGACCGACCACGTGGACAGCCAGATCGCCTTCAGCCGCGACGGCCTGTTCTGGCACCGCCCGGAACGGCGGCCGGTCATCCCGCTGGGCGCGCCGGGAGAAGGCGACAGCGGCATGGTCTACTCCTGGGGCTGCGGCGTGATCGACCTGCCCGACGGCTCCTGGGGATCGCTCTACGCCGGCTCGTCCTGGGTGCACAACGCCGGCCGGCCGGAGGGCGCCCAGCCGGCCGAGCTGCGCTGGGCGACGTGGCGCCCGCACCGCCTGTGCGGAGTGGAGGCGCCGGTCGAGGGCCGCTGCACGATCCCGACGGTGTACCGCACGCGCGACGATCTGCGCCTCAATTATCGCTGCCGGCCCGGCGGCTGGGTCTCGGTCGAGCTGCTCCACGCGGTGCCGTCGCGCGTCCACTCCGACGTGGACCCGGTTTCCGGCTTCACCTTTGCCGACTGCGGCCGGCTCACCGGGGACGCCGAGGACGCGGTGGTGACCTGGAACGGCCGCGGCGACATCTCGCCCGTCGGGGAGATGGTCGGCATCCGGCTGCGCCTGTTCCAGACCACGGTGTTCGCGTACGCGGTGTAGGTTTCCCATGCGCGATGACCGCCTGCACGCGATAGAGATACGCCGCTTTCGCGGCTTGGCGCAGCTCGAACTCGAGGGGTTGGGGGCATTCAACCTGCTGTTGGGTGCCAACGACATCGGCAAGACCTCCGTCCTGGAAGCCGTGTTCCTTCTGGCCGGGTTCGCCGACGTGCAGTCGCCGGTCCGGCTACAGAATTGGCGCAACCTCCTGGTGCAGGATTTCGATGACCTGGGCCTGCTGTTCCACGGGCTCGACGTCGACGCGCCGGTCGCTTTGACGGCGCACTCGGACGGGCCCGTGAAACGGCGAACGCTGGAGATTTCCTCGGCCGCGACCGCAGGCGGCGTCGAGGCACAACAAGCCGGCAACGGCAGCGCGAGCAGCATGACGAGTGCCGTTCACAACGGCGATCAGCCGTCGTCGACGGTCGCGGCCGGCGCGCGCGTCCTCCGCTATGACGCCACCGTGGAACCCCGGCAGGGTAGCCCCACGTACTTTGCGGCGACCCTTGAGGTAATCGACGGCGACCTGCGCGCCGCCTCGTCCGGAACGCCGGCCGCCGAGCCGACGATTCCTGCCCGCTATGTAGGGCCGAGAACCGAATACGACGGGGCCGTGATCGCCGACGTGGCCGTCGCCAAGAAGACGGACCGGCTGATCCGGTATCTGCAGGCGATCGACCCGCGCGTTCAGGGCGTGGCCACGAACGGCAACGTGGCGTACGTGGACGTCGGCCTGGAGCGGATGATCCCGTTGAACATGTACGGCAGCGGCGTGACGCGCGCGGCGATGATGCTCGCACCGTGCATCCTGGGCAACGAACGCATCCTGTTGATCGACGAGCTGGAGAACGGCCTGCACCACGCCGCCATGTTGCCGCTGCTGCAGGCGCTGCTCACGTCGGCTCGCGAACAGCGCGTGCAGGTATTCGCCACCACCCACAGCGTCGCTCCGCTGGAGAGCCTGCGGCTGGCGCTGAACGACGAGCGCTTCTCCGCGTTTCGGAGCACTACCAATTGCTACACGCTGCAGCGCGACCAGGACGGCATGGTGCGTTCGTACCGCTATGACTACGAGCAGTTCGAGCATTGCATCGCGCGCGGAATCGAGATCCGGTAGTGGCCGAACGATGGAGGCTGTTCGTCGGCAAGCTGACCGGCTGGTTGCGTCTCCTGAACCACCTGAGCGTCCGCGCGTGGTCTTTGCATCAGATGGTGTACAGGAATCGATCGACTCTGACAGGTGTCGGCGCTCAAGCACAAAGTGTCCAAGATGAGGAAGGCGTACGATGAAAAGACAGATACCTGCGCTCGTGAAGAGGAAGATCACACAGGAAAGCAACTCGACTTGTCCATTTTGCGGCGATAGAGACGTTTCTGCCGCCGAGTTGCACCATATCAAACCACTCTCGGAAGGCGGCGAATCAACAGAAGACAATATAATCTATACATGCTCGAACTGTCATTCAAAGATCACTCGCGGTGAAGTCGATCGTGCGGAAGTATTGAGGGTCAAGAGCCAACTCGTAAGAGGTCAACATACCTATAATGAGAGCGAAAGGAAGAGCAATGTAATAAACGTTGACTTCAACAAGGGCGTAATTGTCAACGAGGCATCGAACCTCGAAATCAGGACGACCAGATCGAGGGTGACAATCAACCCTCCGTCGGGATCAATTGCATCCAGCTTGGCTCACAAGGGATACATAAAGCATCTGATCGACAGATACCACGAATTCAAGAAGATAGATGTTGACGTCAAGAACATGAATTACGCGCTTCTCTACGCTCATATCAAGAGGCTCTATGGCGCAAAATGGGACATGGTTCCACTGAGCAAGTTCGAAGATCTGTCGGCATACCTGAGGAGTAGAATTGATCGAACGAAACACGGTCGCATCCAGACGGCGCGCGATGTAAAGAACTACTCAGATTTCGGCGAGTATAAGAGGAAGTATGGGTTCTCCGACGATTGAGGGCACCCGTGCTGTGCGAAGGAACCTCACCCCGGAACAAGCAGCACGCGACACCATCGACGCAACGCTGGAGCAGGCCGGCTGGCAGGTCCAGTCGAAGAACCGAATCGACTTCAACGCCGGCCGCGGCATAGCGGTCCGGGAGTACCAGACCGACGTCGGTCCCGCCGACTACGTGCTGTTCATCGACCGCAAGCCGGTCGGGGTGATTGAGGCCAAGCCGGAGGACTGGGGACAGAAGATCACGACCGTCGAGGAGCAGTCCACCGGCTATGCCGATGCCAGCCTCAAGTGGCTGAACAGCGCCGAGCCCCGGCCGTTCGTCTACGAAAGCACGGGCGCGCTGACGCGGTTCACGGACCGGCGCGATCCGCGACCGCGCTCGCGGGAGGCGTTCAGCTTCCATCGACCGGAAACGATGCAGGAGTGGCTCGCGCAGCCGGCGTCACTGCGTACGCGGCTCCAGGGCCTTCCGGATCTCGACCCCATCGGGCTCCGAGCCTGCCAGATCACCGCCGTCGAACGCCTCGAAGCCTCGTTCAAGGCCAACTACCCGCGCGCCCTCATGCAGATGGCCACGGGATCCGGAAAGACCTATACGGCCATCACGGCGATCTACCGCTTGCTCAAACACGCCGACGCGAAGCGCATTCTCTTTCTGGTCGACACCAGGAACCTCGGCGAGCAGGCCGAACAGGAGTTCAGGGCCTACGTGCCCGGCGACGACAACCGCAAGTTCGCAGAGATCTACAACGTCCAGCGCGTCACGTCGGCCCACGTGGCCCAGGACAGCCAAGTCTGCATCAGCACCATTCAGCGCATGTACTCGCTGCTCAAGGAGCAGGAGATGGCCCGGCGGCCGAGGACATCAACCCAGCGGAGATCGTGCGCAGCCGAGAACCGATGCCGGTCGCGTACAACGCCAGGATTCCGCCCGAGTTCTTCGACTTCATCGTCATCGACGAGTGCCACCGCTCGATCTACGACGTGTGGCGGCAGGTGCTGGAATACTTCGACGCATCGCTCATCGGCCTCACCGCCACACCCGACAGCCGCACCTACGGATTCTTCCGGAAGAACGTCGTCAGTGAGTACTCCCACGAGCAGGCGGTCGCCGACGGCGTCAACGTCGGCAACGAGGTCTACGTCATCGACACGGAGCGGACGCGGCGCGGCGGCCGGATCTCGGCCGGCAGGCAGGTCGAGAAGCGCGAGCTGTTGACGCGCCGGAAACGCTGGCAGATCCAGGACGACGACTATGCCTACGGCGGCCGCGACCTCGATCGGGCGGTCGTGAATCCCGATCAGATCCGCACCGTGATCCGCACGTTCCGCGACCAGTGGCGTGAGATCTTTCCGGGTCGCTCCGAAGTCCCCAAGACGCTGATCTTCGCCAAGACCGACAGCCACGCCGACGACATCATCCAGACCGCGCGCGAGGAGTTCGGCCAAGGCAACGAGTTCTGCAAGAAAGTCACCTACCGGGCCGAAGAAGACCCCAAGTCGGTCCTTGCCCAGTTCCGCAACGACTACCATCCACGCATCGCTGTGACCGTCGACATGATCGCCACCGGCACCGACGTGAAGCCGCTCGAATGCCTGATCTTCATGCGCGACGTGCGGAGCCGCATCTACTTCGAGCAGATGAAGGGCCGAGGCACGCGCACCCTGGAACACGACGATCTCAGGAAGGTGACGCCCTCCGCCATCACCGCGAAGACCCACTACGTGATCGTCGACGCGGTCGGCGTCACGCAGTCGCTCAAGACCGCCAGCCGGCCGCTCATCAGCAAGCCCACGGTCTCGCTGAAGGACCTTGCCATGGGCGTGATGATGGGCGCCCGAGACGAAGATACAATGAGTTCCCTGGCCGGACGCCTTGCCCGCCTCAATCGACAACTCGATGACGCCGAGCGGCAGCGCATCGCAGAGCAGGCCGGCGGCGTTGCGCTCGCCGGCATCGCCGGCAATCTGCTAGCTGCCATCGACCCGGACCGAATCGACGCCAGGGCTCGCGAGATCGATCGCACGCCCCATGACGACGAGCCCGCCCCCGACGCCGTGGACAAGGCGCGAGACGAGTTGGCCGCTGACGCCGCCCGCGTGTTCACGGGCGATTTGATCGACATCATCGAGTCGATCCGCCGCGACAAGGAGCAGACGATCGATCACGAAAACCTGGACACCGTGCTGCGTGCGGAATGGGAGGGCGACGCTCAGGAGAACGCACACGCCCTGGTCCAGCAGTTCCGGGAATACCTGGAAGCCAACCGTGACGAGATCGAAGCACTGACCATCTTCTACGGACAGCCGCACCGCCGCCGCGAGTTGACCTACGCCATGATCCGTTCGGTCCTCGACACATTGAAAGCCGACAAGCCTCTGCTCGCGCCGTTGAGGGTGTGGAGAGCCTACGAGTTGCTCGACGAATGCAAGGCGCAGCAGCCGGCCAGCGAACTCACGGCTCTCGTGGCGCTGATCCTCCGCACCTGCGGCATCGACGCGACTCTCTCAGCCTACGACCGGACCGTGCGCCACAACTTCCAGACCTGGATCATGACCCGCCACAGCGGCAGTCGCCGGAAGTTCAACGAGGAGCAGATGACGTGGCTGCGCATGATCCGGGACCACGTCGCGAGTTCCTTCCATCTGGACCGAGACGATCTTGAAATGCCGCCCTTCGATGCCCAAGGCGGCATGGGCCGCATGTATCAGCTCTTCGGCGACCAGATGGACCGCGTGATCGACGAACTGAACGAGGCTCTCGCTGGATGACCGGAGCGGTCGAGACGCGCCTCCCTGCCGGCTAGAGCGTAGCGAGAGTCAGCGAAATCGCCGAGGTCAACCCGCCGCTCGATGAGACCGCCCGCGCGGAGACTGCAACCGTGTCATTTGTGCCGATGACCGCTGTCGAAGCGCAGACTGGCGCCATCGACCTGAGTCGCATCCGACGTCTGTCCGAGGTCAGGAAGGGTTACCGCCATTTCCGAGAACGCGACGTACTGTTCGCGAAGATCACACCGTGCATGGAAAACGGGAAAATGGCAGTCGTGCCACGCCTGAAGTACGGACTCGGTTTTGGATCCACCGAATTCCATGTCCTGCGACCACACGAGGAGATCAGATCTGAGTACCTCTATCGATTCGTCTCGGCTGCACGCTTCCGTAGAGATGCAGAACGCCACATGACCGGAGCCGTGGGACAACGTCGAGTACCGACATCGTATCTTGGCGAACAGATTGTCCCATTGCCGCCTGCCTCGGAACAGCATCGCATCGAGTCGAAGATCAAGCAGCTCTTTGCCGAGCTGGATACGGGTGTCGAAAGCCTGAAGAAGGCGCTCGCCCAACTGGGGATATACCGCCAAGCCGTGCTCAAGCACGCTTTCGAAGGCAAGCTCACGGTGCAATGGCGTGACCAGAACAAGGACAGTATCGAGAAACCAGAACAACTGATCGCCCGTATCAATCAGAGGCGAGCGGCGCAGTTCGAGCGGCAAGTCTTGGCGTGGAAGACTGCGCTGAGGGAATGGAACCAAGGTGGCAAGAACGATGATAAACCAAGAAAACCGAAACAGCCACCAACAGTGGGCGACATTCCCGACGACGTGCTTTCCACACTTCCCACTCTCGCTGACTCTTGGATATGGGGAAAGTTGGGATTGATGACCTGCGGCGTTGAGTACGGCACAGCAGCGAAGTCTTCGGCCTCTGGAGACGTGCCAGTTCTTCGTATGGGGAACATTCAAGACGCGAAGCTTGATTGGTCGGACCTTGCGTATACGTCAGACCACGACGAGATCAGGAGATATTCGCTCAAGGACGGAGATGTTCTATTCAATCGCACAAACAGTCCTGAGCTGGTCGGGAAGACCGCACTCTACAGAGGTGAGCGTCCGGCTATCTTCGCCGGATACCTCATTCGCATCAATCACATGGAGTCTGTAGTCGACGGTCAGTACGTGAATCTCTTCCTAAATTCTCGCGTCGCTCGCCAGTACGGTAACAGCGTGAAGACCGACGGTGTCAACCAATCGAATATCAATGGCGCCAAGCTTGTCGAGTACCCATTTCCATACTGTTCGATTGAAGAACAGCGCGAAGCGACTACTATCTTGGACCGGACTTTATCGCACCTTGAAGAGATGGAGGCCGAGATCGTCAAACAGCTTCATACGGCCAATATCCTTCGGCAAGCCATCCTGAAGAGTGCGTTCTCTGGTCAACTCGTGCCCCAAGACCCGAGCGACGAACCCGCGTCCATCCTCCTGGACAGGATCAGGATCGAACGAGAGCAAGCCGCGAAGCGTAAGGCTCGCCCGAATACCGGGAAGCGAAGGCCGTCCGTGTAAGAGCATGACCGGCAACCTCCCTATCAACCTTCACGATCTGTTGCGCCAGCGTACCATCGAGGGAGAGCGCGTCGAGTACAAGGCCGGATGGAATCCGCAGAGCGTGCTGCATACCATCTGCGCGTTCGCGAACGACTTTCACAACTTGGGCGGCGGCTACGTGGTGCTGGGTGTCGAGGAGCGCGACGGGCAGCCGTTGTTGCCGCCCCGCGGCATCGATCCCGGACGGATCGACGCGGTGCAGAATGAGTTGTTGCGCCTGGGGCAATCCGCCATGTGAGCGTGGGCGCGGTAATCGATGGCCTTGTTTGCGCGCTAATCGGTGGAGTTCCGGGTACCGTTCCCGGGCGACGTAGAGGGGACGGGAACGGAAGCGTCAGGCTGATCGGCGAGTCGGTAGCCGGCAGCGGACTTGACGAGAACGCCTTGGCGGCATAGCGCCGCAAGGCGGCGGTAGAGCGTGGCGTTGCGGACGCGGCAGCGGGAGCGCAGGGCGGCGACCGACAGCGAGCCGGAGCAGGCGTCGGCGAGGGCGGTGACGATGCGCTCATCGAGCGGCGGCGAGGCACCCGTGAGCGGTGGCGGCCGATCACTGACGGCCAGCGCCACCGCATCATCGTCGGCGCGCAGGGCGAGCGGGATCGGCGCCGGCGGTGGCGCGGCACGGTGCTCGACGGTGAGGGTGAGCGAATCGTCGCGGCGGCGCAGATAGAGGTTGCAGTCGCCCCAGGCGTGAAACTCCGAGGAGCCGCGCAGCGCTTGGCCGTCGCGCAGCCGATGGGCGGCCTTCCTGGCGTGATGCACGACCACGACGGCGAGCTGATGGCGGCGCTGCAGTTCGCGTAGATAGGCGAGCAACGGGGCGACTTCACCGCTGGAGTTCTCGTCGACGCGGTGCAGGCGCACGAACGGGTCGAGGATGAGCAGCCGTGGCTTGAGCGCCGCCACGGTGTGCGTGAGGCTGTTCCGATCGGCACTCAGGTCCAACCGCAACGTGGCGGCGGTGATGACCTGGATGTCCAGATCGCGCAGCGCCACGCCGGCGGTGGCGCAGATGCCGTCGAGGCGTTGCCGCACGACCGCCGGAGCGTCCTCGGCGGCGTACAGCAACACCCGACCGGGGCGCGAGACGGCGAAGCGGCGCAGGCACGGTGTGCCGGCCGCCACGGCGACGGCAAGTTCGAGCGCCATGAATGACTTGCAGGTTTTCGGCTCGCCGCCGAGGATGCCGACTGCCTGCTCGGCCCACAGATCGGTGACCAGCCAGCGCTGCTGGGCGGGGCGGGAGGCCAGGCGGTGGGCCGGCTCGACGGGCAGCAGACTCACGGCCACCGTCCGGCGCCGCCGGGGGCGGCGGGAGTGGGCGTGGAGAAGGTCTCCAGGAACAGCTTCTCATCGAGACGCTCCAGTTCGCGGTGCGCGGCGACAGCCAGCAACTCGCCGGCCATGTTCATCAGGGTGCGGTAGTTGCCGGCGGCGTGGTCGCACAGGGTCGCGCACAGTTCGGGGGTCATCAGATGCGCGCCGCCGCCGGCGCGTTCGAGCGCGTGGCGCAGGCATTCGTGCAGTTCCTCGGAACTGGCGCGCGGCATGCTCAGGCGCACCCGGATACGGCTTTCCAGCGGCAACAGCTCCTCGGCGTCCAGGCGCCGCAGCAGCCGCTGGTCACCGGCGAGGATGACGGTGAGCAACAGGTGGGAGTCCAGCCGCGCCGAGCACAACAGGCGCAGTTCGCTCAACACCGCCGACGCCGTCTCCTGGGCTTCGTCGACGACCAGGACGGGGCGCACCAAGGCCGAGTCGATGTGGGTCTGCCAGCGGTGGCGCAGGACCTTGGCGCCGGCCCACCGATTGTGCGGGTGCAACTCGACGCCGAACAGGTCGCCCATCTCCCGGTAGAAATCGTGCAGCCCGGCCTGCGGGCGAGACAGCACCCCGACCGTGAGGTCCCGCTGGGATTGTAGCCGTTGGGTCAGGATGCGCAGCGCAGCCGACTTGCCGCTGCCGGGATGGCCGCTGACCAGCGCAAAGCCGCCTTCCCCGGACAGTTGCTCCACGCGCCAGCAGAACGAATCGACCGCAGCGCTGTGGTACAGGGCCTCCACCGGCACGTCGGGGGCGAACGGGTTCCACTTCAGACCGTACAGCGACAGCAGGGTTCGGTTCATCGGGTGTCTCCTTCGTCTTTGGGCAGGTAGGCTGGCGGCAGGCCGCTGGCGGCCCGCTCGGCGATCAGCTTGCTCAGCAGCGGCGCCATGCCCCCAGCCGCAGCCGTGGCCGGCAGCGCATCGCCGATCGGCTCCAGGGTGCGCCTGAGGCCGCTGGCGTTGCCGGCCTTGTCCTGCGGATAGAGGCGGCACAGCACGGTGCCGGTGGCGTCGTCGATCAGATGCACCGTGGTGAGGTCCCACGCCGCGTAGCGCACCGCGATGCGCGGCAGGTGGCGGTAGCGGTTCGGCACCTCGAAGCGCCGCCCTGCGATCGACACCGTCGCGTCGCTGCGCCGCAGGGTGCGGCTTTCGGCGCGCGTGAACGTCAGCCGCAGCGCCGCGCTGTCGGGAGCCGGGCGCAGTACCTGCGGACCGGCCAGCCAACGCGCCGCCGGCGTCTGGGCGATCTCGGCGTGGCGCTTGCGGTTGTACTCCAGTTCCGCCCACGCCTGGGTGGCCTCGTTGAGCAGCGCCAAGCTCAGGTCCTCGACGCCTTCGAGCATCGCCAACAGCCGCCCCTCGATCTGTGCCCAGAACGCCTCCTGTTTGCCGTTCTGGTAGGGGCTGTACGGCAGGGTCGTCTCGTGCACGATGCCCAACCGGGCCAGCCCCTCGACGATCTCGGCGGCCGTCATGGGCGTGCCGTTGTCACTCATGCCCGCCCGCGGCAGGCCGCGCTTCTGGATCGCCTGCGCCAGCGCGTGGGCGGTGTTCTCGGCGTTCTCCTCCAGGTACCACTGC